>NZ_CBDDJN010000009.1:0-233206 GCF_965229815.1 Reyranella sp. | reverse complement strand
TTTTCCACGGTCAATCAACTGAAATGCATTTATGAACGTTTTGGACACAGAAGAGTTCATTTTAGAGAGTATCTTTGTGTATATGTTTTTGATGACTTTGAAGTACTCCAACTTATTTGATAGACACATAAGTTTTCTTTCTGTTGATAAACACATTTAAGTTGTTATCGATAGTTTGAAGCAAGTTTTCAATCATTGCCTTGGGCATCCTTCCTCCAAACTTCGATTTGATAATGTACTCAGCTCTTGTAAAGCTGACGAATATTTGATTGATATTGCTGCTGAATCAATTATCAATTCCAAGGGAGTTAGCTACGTCAATAAATGTGTTTAAAATCTCTTCTGAGTAAGTCTGATTGTCGTTAATCAGAAATCGTTTAGCAAGCTCAATTCGAAAGTCTTTAGATTTCAGTCTCTTTAGCGAGATCACCAAGTTCTCATATTGCCGAACTGCAATTTGATGATTCTTATATTTGCTTAAGATATGATCATACACGATGAACTTCAACTCTGGAGGATTTGTAAATTCGTCCGTTTCTGATTGATACTTCGTCCTCCGTTTTAGAATTTCTAAAATAAGGCTGAGCATTGAAGAAACTGAGACTCCTTTGATTTGACCCTATATAAATTGCTTGAATGTACAACAAAGAAGTCATATAGCGAAGGATATTTGCTTGATATTTAAATCAAAGTTGATCCAAATATATATTTGCCTATAAACATAATTCGAAATAATCAAATTTTGTTGTTTTATTAACTAAAACTTTAAAAGAACTATAGATAGTCGAAGCGATATTAAATATACTTTATAAAATGTATTTATTTTTTAAATTTAGCAAGATGAAGCGAACATCACTTTATCATTACAAAAATAGACTCGGAACTATCAATGCTATCTTATTTTCAGACCAATCAAACGAACTCCTAAAATGTCAACTTTACATTTCATAAATTTCATAGTGCAAATATAGTGCACAAATATAGTGATACTAGTTATGTGCTCATGCTTTCGATATAAAAATAAGTATGTAAATTGGTATCAAATAAATGTCCAAATAAACAAGCTTTGAGCATCTGACCTCTTTCCTTAGTGCATTGTTGATTTCAACTTCCAATAGCGGAGTTTGACAGGCTATTTTGATTCTTTTAATTTTGTCAAATCGGTCGTTTCTGGTTTGAATGAAAAAACTTTTTCTACGATTCCAAGGCTTTGACTGATCTTTGGCGTTATTCATGAGACCAAGAAAGTTAGACCCACCTGTTTGAGTCTCAATACTTTTAGATTCAAGTTTGCGCTTTTGATAGTCTTCATATTCTTTTGTGATTGCGGATGTTAATGAAAGCTCATTTTCGAGTGAAACTATATAAAACAGTAAATAAAGCAATCTTAGACGAAGTACTCAACAAGTAAGCTATTTATAAAATATATCGACTTCCTACTTATTCTTTCAAAATATTGATAATATTATTACTTATTATTATGATATATAACCTAAATTTTTGCGGAATAGTAAAGCATCAGAACTTGACTTTAGTGTTTCGATTTCATCTTTCAGGAGCATGACTTCTCTATTTGCAAAGTCCCTCCTTTTCTTCGAATTCCTCTATCGAAGCGTTGAGTTCGTCAATTTTGAGCTGTAGTTCTTCACATTTTATTTGTAGAGGAAGCTTCACATTGATCGAACTAAGTAGCCTCATCGCGTCACCATATGCAAAAAGTGCCGTCTGTTCCAAATTCTTTGAGGTTTCGTCGACTCTTCTATTTGGAATGATCTCTTTGAGTTTATCTCGAAGATGACCGTCTTTAAAATAGTAAAGATATCCAGGGAGCCAGAAGTCAAGTTCCTTTTCGAGTTCTTCTTTTGCTTTCAGCTGCTTTTCAGTTTCATTTTTCTGCATTGAATATAGCTTTCTTTGTTGATCAAGAACAAGCTGAAAATGTCCGTTTGCATTCGTCATTCGAACAACTTCTTTGTTAAGTTCAAGGAGCTGATCATCTTTATCGTTTATCATATTATTTAAATCAAATTAGTTCTTGAAGCAGTTGGAGTCAGAGATTGTTATTTGTTCTTGACAACTTGTTGGTGTTCGGCTGAAACCTCCTTGAAGTAGCCTCTCCACAGCTTCATCAGTGCTTCTCCATACTGTTTGTACTGCTTGCTTATCTGTTGTTTGAGAATGTTAATAAGTATGAGTATTTCTCTTTTTCTTCCGTCTATAGACAATAATACGATTATTTACTTTTAGAGAGTTCAAGTTTCTCCAAATCCTTGGCTTGCTCTTTAAAGTTCAAGCTCTGCTGTCTAACAATGGAAGTCAATTTTGAGTGGATTTCTGACTGTTTAAGTTTTACAGTGTCCTTGAGTTCTTTATCAAAAGCAGAGTCCTATTCATAGACTTTCCACGTTACCTTTACTTCGCTGATAAACGGAGTTGGAATTTCTTCTGCTTTTGGAATAAACTCGATTCGATTTTGACTGTTTTCTCGCACTAATTGCAGATAGCATTATTTATTACCATCGTATTTCAGTTGACTTTTGAGTTTGTCTGAGAGAGTGTTGAAGAAGCTGTCGCTGCAAAGCTTATTTTATTTTCAACAACACTTCTGCCTGATAATGTAAGAACAAGAGTATTTTACCTCATCGTGAAAATAACTATAGTCGTGATCGATGATGATTTCATTGCTTCGATCGACGCTATTGTGACAAGAATTGTCGTGTCTACTATGTTAACAGCTCCAACTTACAAAACTTTTAATTTTAAGTGAGATAGGTTATTTAAGCTCTTCAAGTTTGAATTTGACTTCAATACTCTGAGTCTGTTCATATTTCTTGAGTTTAAACTGTTTTGTTTATTTTAGAGATTTCGGAGACAACAACGTGTTTGTCGCATTTCTCAGTGCTTCAGCCTCAACTCTGTCGTCTTTTATCTGAGAGTTTGTGTTAATTGTTTGAATTAAATTCATGCTAAACGCGGTTGTTAACAAATGGGTTACTTTGATGTCGCATCAAAGCTTTGGCTCGGATTGATATCTTCTCTGACATATTTGCCGAGCTTATCTTCAATATAAAGTCTTTTGACGGTCTCATCTACAGCAATGTTGACCTTCATATTACCTTGAGCAAGACGATCAATGATAAATTCGTTGTATTCTTTAAACTCATCTTTGATCATATTTTCGAATTTAGTTTTTTGAGGTGAAGACTGAGTGTTTTTTGACTTGCTATCAATGATTGACTTTATTTTAGAAGGAATGCAAGCCACCAGTTGGCAATTTGACCGATCTGCTGTGCTGTATTTCCTACGTCAAAATTTGATTTAAGTTCAGTACCTTCTTCGATTAGCAGACTGAGCAGACTCAGGACTCTTAGCTTTGCCTTTATTTTTCTTTGATGCCAAATAGGCTTTGTTTTGAATCGAATAAATTAGTGCTTTATTTTTATGAAAATTAGTTTCAACTTTTGATTTGTCTTGCTCTGTCATATTAAGATTTAGCGTGTGGTTTAAACTATTTGAGAGATTTGATGCTCACGATACTTAAGTCTCTGTTATGGCCTAAAGAAGTTATTCCACTTATTTGAGAAGTCGACATTTTATTCTTTGTTTTGATATCAGCGAGATCTTTATTTGTAATTATGAATCAACGGTGGTCTAACATTCATATTATTCGATTGTAAATTGTTACCTCTTGTTGATATCTTTTAGCACAACGGGCTTTGGTAGTCTGATTATGATAGGTTGTGGGTCTTGCTCAGGCTGAAATGTACTTTCAATTGGTTCGGGGACCTTTAGATAGAAATACTTTCCGCTGCTTGTGTTCTCCATTTATATAAGTATCAAATTTATTATTAAATATATTGGCGTTTAATTGCTATTACTAAAATATTAGCTTAATTAACTATATACTAATAAATATTGTTGATAAACATTGTTGATAAATATTGTTAATAAATATTTGCATTTAAGATCCAAAGGATTGACTAAAATTATACAAATTGATAGTTTCCTTCGTACTCTTCATAATCCTGCTGCTTTCCGAAATCAATGTCATATCAGAAATGCTGTTGTATCAGTCAGTCTGCAATCATTCTGACATCTGCTGAAGGATGATTTTCTAAATTCTCGATGTGCTTAATGCCGTCAAGTTGGCCGAAGCTGTGCACAATATTGAACATTCATTCTTTCACTCAGTAATTAAACACAAGCTCAATAAATTTGAGCGTTAATACGGTTTGTTCTACTGTTATTGATGCCTGTAGCAGGTTGATAATCGGTTTGAAGATATCTTTATCCTATAATTGTTAAATTCCTTAAAAATAAGCAAATTGTTACCTTTTTAACGATTTCGTGTTTTACTAAGTCATCATCGAGACCTTCAAACACATCACATAAAAAGTGAAGGGCTCAGCTTATATAGTCAGAGGTAGTCTCAGAGTTTAAATCCTCTAAAACCAAGTCAAATAGATTTGTTCATAATATCATATTGCTCACATTAGGTCAAACTTTCGTTGCTCATGACAATAATTTGAGAATATTTCAAGCAATATAATGATTTTCTGGGACGTTCACATCTCACATTGAATCTTTTGGAATAAATGCATTATATATTTGACTCAGCTGCTTCACAACAGACTCTTCAACGTATTTATCAATTAAAGTTGCATTATTATTACAAACTAACTCTGCTGCAGCACTAACTGCATGATATCACAGAGCTTCTTGCCTATCGACATTTATTAAATCGAATACGAATTTGACTAAGTTTTGTTTGAGTCACTCATCTGCAATATTATTGTGTAATGCAAGCATTTCGATTGATTTCAGTCAATCAATAGTCAAAGTTAAGTCTCTAATATTTAAAATTACTTGAATTAAAAGTAAAATTTTTTTGATTGTACTAAGGTCTAGTTTTATATTGCTGCTGATGTTGATAACTCCCCAACTTATATTTTTAATATGTAAAATCTTCATATCGATTTTGGAGGAAAATAGTCTCACTAAAAAGTTTACATATCCTCAGTCAATAATTTTATCATCGTAATCTTGTTCTCAAAATATGTTGTTGAATGCATAGACAATACAGCTGATGGTTTCAATATCTTTGTAGGTATTCATTCATTCGCTCAAAAACTTGAGAACATTATATTCAGGATCCATCATAATTTGAATATAGTGAGAATGTTTAGTGGATAGCATGTTCGCAAGTATCCATATGACCTCTGTCATCAGATTTTTGTATTCGACGATTTCAAAGTAAACTGCAAAGCGAGGAAAGTAGTTATCCTCCATAATAACTTCGATCACTTCTTCTCAGTGATCGCATATTTTATGTCGCAAAAACATTATATTTATTAAGTAGAATTCTTTTGTTTCATCATTGATCGAGAGATTAGTGAAGACAGTCTCGATTTCATCATGAAGAGTTAGATTCTCCAAATATAAATTACTGACAACATCTCTTGCAGATTTATGGAACTCGTCGCTTAAGCTATTTTTATTTTTTACCTCTATCTCCAGCAATATTAAAAGACTGAAGTCTGCGTTTTGCCATAAACAGCTTTTGTTTGTTCTTTTTCCTGAGATTAACAATGAACTTCTCTCGTTCGGGTCTCAGGTCAACTACTGGATCGTAAAACTTCTTGCGCTTAGAAACTCTATCATCTTCCATATTGCAAATAATTAAATTAATAAATAGCTATCAAATAATCCATTCCTCCTCCCGCACGGTGCGGTCGAACAGCCCGCGGTCGCCCTTCTCGCCCCACACCGCCGGCCGGATGGCCATCTGGTTGAACAGGCGCCAGATGAAGACGTCGCCCATGCGGGTGTCGGCGAACTCCTCCAGCCAGCGGGCACGCGCCCGGTCGGCGATGTCGGCGGGAAACAGGGCGGGCGTCGGCCAGCGGTCCTCGAGGTACTGGCAGATCACCGACGAGTCCGAGAGAACGAGATCCCCGTCGACCATCACCGGGATGCGGCGCAGCGGGCTCAACCGGGAGAAGCGGTCGTCACCGAAGAAGGGAACGAAATGGTCGACCTCGTAGGCGATGCCCTTGGTCTCGAGGCAGGCCAGCACCTTGCGGACATAGGGCGACAGGTAGCTGCCGACGATCAGGAGCGTGGCCATCGCGATCCTCCCTTGCTTTCCATGTATCTACATTCTATGTACCTACATACGATGACCATTCGTTCCAAGCAACCCCGCACGCTGCGCGCCGACGCACGGCGTGCCGTCGCCGACTGTCCCGGCCTCAACCTCCGGCGGGCCGCCCGGCGCGCCGCCCAGTTCCTCGAGGCCGAGATGGCCGGCGCCGGCCTTTCCTTCCCGCAGTTCGGGCTGATGGCGGAGATCGCCGCCGCCGACGACGACACGGTGGGCGCGCTCGCCGAGCGCATGGGCCTCGACCAGTCGACCCTGTCGCGCACGCTGCGCACGCTGGCGGCCGAGGGCCTGGTCGAGATCGCCGTGGTCGAGAGCGACCAGCGCAAGCGCATGGTGTGGCTGACAGAGGCCGGTGCCCGACGCCTCGAGGCCGCCCTCGCCGCCTGGCGACGCGCCGAGGCCAAGCTCGCCCGCCAGGTCTCGCCCGACGTCGTGCGGCGCCTTGCCGACCGGGTGATGGCGCTGTGAGGTCCCTGCTCGACAGCCGCACCGCCTGGATCACGGCGACCGCCGCGCTGGCCATCATGACCGTCGCCTACGGCGCGCCGCTGGTCGTCGTGGTCGCCATGAAGCAGGTCGCGGCCGAGCTCGGCACCGCGCGCTCGGGGCCGGCGGGTGCGGCCTCCCTGCCCTATGTCGGCGCCGCCTTCGGCGGCATCGTCGCCGGCTGGCTGGCGGGACGGATCGGCATCCGCCGCATCGTTCTGTTCGGCTCGACCATGGTCGCGGCGGGTCTGTTCGTTTCGGCCCAGGGCGGCCTCGCCGAGCTCTATGTCGGCCACGGCGTGCTGATGGGCCTGTTCGGCACCTCCTGCATGTTCTCGCCGCTGCTCACCTATGTCAGCCTGTGGTTCGAGAAGCGCCGCGGCTCGGCGGTGGCCCTGATCGCCTCCGGCCAGGCGGTCGCCGGCGCGATCTGGCCACCGCTGCTGCAGATGGGCATCGACCGGCTCGGCTGGCGCCACACGATGCTGGCCTTCGCCGCCTTCGTGCTGGTGTCGGGCGCGGCCCTCACGCTGATCTTCCTCCATCCCGCGCCCATCGCACCGTCGACCCATGCCGGTGGTCCTGGCGCCGACCGTCGCCGCGAGTCGACCCTCGGCCTGCCGCCCAACCTCCTGATGGTGCTGCTGATGGTCGCGGTCTTCTCGTGCTGCGTGCCGATGGCCATGCCGATGCAACACGTCGTCGCCTATTGCGGCGATCTCGGCTTCGCGTCGCAGTACGGCGCGGCCATGCTCTCCGTGCTGCTCGGCTCGGCGTTCCTGGCGCGCCAGTTCTGGGGCTGGCTGAGCGACCGCATCGGCGGCTTCCCGACACTGCTGCTCAGCTCGCTGGTCCAGGCGACGGCGCTGGCGGGCTTCCTGCTGACCCGCGATCTCGCCGCGCTCTACCTGGTCTCCGCCGCCTTCGGCCTCGGCCTGTCGGGCCTTCTGCCGGCCTACGTCATCGTGATCCGCGACTGCTACTCGGTGCGCGAGGCGAACTGGCGCGTGCCGACCGTGATGTTCGCCGGCCTGCTCGGCATGGCGGGCGGCGGCTGGGGCGCCGGCCTGCTCTACGACCGTTTCGCCAGCTACCTGCCTGCCTTCTCGGCCGGCCTCGTCCTCAACCTCGTGAACCTCGCCGTGCTGACCTTCCTGTTCGCGCGGCCTCAGACCAGGTTGATGCGGCAGCCGCAGACCTCGACCTGAGCGGGGCCGCGGTCGCGGCCGCGCTTCTTCGCGGCCGCGATCACACGCTCGCGGTCGACCACCTTGACGTCGAAGGCCGACACGCCGGGACCGCGACCATCGACGATGGGCGTGAAGCGGACCTGGCCTTCATCGTCCAGCCGGATGATGTCGTCGACGACCGGCCGGTTCAGCAGCCGCGACCACAGGGCGGCGGCGGCATCGGGATCCTCGGCCTGGATCTCGACCCCGGCCAGGCCGTTGGTGACGTCCGATCGCGCGTGCAGGCGCCAGTCCTTCTCGGCCGGCGGCCACCACAGTTTCGGATCGACGCCGGGCGGCGCGAAGGTCGTGTCGAGCGACAGCAGCACGCCGGCCGTGTCCGAGGGATGGAAGTGCGTGTAGGCATATTCCGGCTGGTCCTTCTGGGCGACGGCGCGCACGCCGAGCCCGGTCACCCGCGCCCGCTCCGCCCGGGCGTCCGGCACCTGGATGATCACCATGTAGCCACCGTCGCCCTTGCGCCGCTCGATGTAGCGGCCGGCCGAGGTGCCGGGCTGCATCGGCGCCACGATCTCGAGGAAGTCGTTGCCGGTCGGGCAGACGACGTTGGCGAGGCCCCACTTCGCCACGCCGGGATCGCGGAAGGCCACGTCGAGGCCGAGGATGTCGCACAGTTCCTCGCGCGAGGCCTCGAGATCGGCGGCCACGAACACGCATTGCCGGAGCTTCATCGCAATCCTCCCCTTGGTCTCGTTGACGTGCCGTCGCCGGGCGATTCCACCCCGGCGCGATCCGCTCTATCGTAGAACCATGCGGACCGTGTGGACCATGGGCTTCGTGGCAGCGGCCGCCCTCTCCTTCTGCCTGCCGGACTTCATCGTCTTCCGCTTCACCCAGGCGGCGATCTGGTCGATCGCCCTGGTCGGCCTCGTGCTGCTGTGCGGGGTAAGCGGTCAGTTCTCCTTCGCCCAGTCCGCCCTGTTCGGCATCGGCGGCTATGCCGCCGCCATCGTCACCAACCAGGCCGGGGTGACCGCCTACTGGGGCCTGCCGCTGGCGGCCCTGGCCGGCTATGCCGCGGGCTGGGCGCTCGGCCGTATCGCCGGTGGGCAGAGCCTGTGGACCCAGGCGCTGGTGACCTATGCCTTCGCGCTCGCCTTCCCGCAGCTCCTGCGCTGGCGCGTGATCGAGCGCTGGACCGGCGGCGTCCAGGGCCTCTACCTCGACTTCCCCGTGCCGCCGCTGGGGCTGAGCAACGATCGCTGGGCGTTCCTGATGACGCTGGCACTGCTCGGCGCCGGCCTGTGGCTGGCGGTCAACCTCATCGCCAGCCGCTCGGGCCGCGCGCTGCGGGCCGCGCGCGACAACGAGCTCGCCGCCGCCGCCCAGGGGATTGGGGTCGACCAGGCGCGGGCGACGATCTCGGCCATCGCCGGCGGCTACATCGCGCTCGCCGGCTGCCTGTCGGCCTTCCAGTACGGCTATGTCGGACCGACCGGCTACACCTTCTCGCTCTCGGTGCAGATGCTGTTCGGCCTGGTGATCGGCGGCATGCAGGCGCCCGCCGGCGCCATCGCCGGCGGCCTGTTCCTGCAGTTCTTCCCTGACGTGACGGCGGGCCTCGGCAAGGGCCTGTCGGCCCTGCTCTACGCCGCCCTCCTGATCGCGGCCATCGTCGCGATGCCCGAAGGCATCGCCGGACTGGTCGGCCGCGCCGCGCGCTGGCGGGCGCGCCGGCGGCTCAGTAGCCCTTGAACACGGGGGCGCGCTTCTCGACGAAGGCGCGCGCGGCTTCCTTGTGGTCCTCGGTCTCGCCGGTGCGGATCATGCGCGCGGCCTCGCTGTCGAGAGCTTCGGAGAGCGTGCCCTCCTCGGCCACCTTCATGTTCTTCTTCACGTGCCACCAGGCGACGCGCGGGCCGGCGGCCAGCTTCTTGGCGAAGGCCATCGTCTCGCCGTCGAGGTTGGCGTCGTCGACGACACGGTTGGCCAGCCCCAGCTTCTCGATCTGCTCGGCGTTCAGGATCTCGGCCGTGAAGTAGAGCTCGCGCGCCTTGGCCGTGCCGACCAGCTTGTGCAGGAAGAAGTGCGAGCCGAAGTCGCCCGAGAAGCCGACCTTGGCGAAGGCCGTGGTCATGCGGGCGCTCTTGCCCACGAAGCGCATGTCGGCCGCCAGCGCCAGCGACAGGCCGGCGCCCGCCGCCACGCCGTTCACCATCGCGATGGTGGGCTTGCCCATCTCGTGCAGCAGCTCCGACACGCGCATGCGCTGGCGGATGTCGTGAACCTTGTCCTCGTAGGTCTTGTCCTGGTCGCGGCCGGCCGCCATCGACTTCACGTCGCCGCCGGCGCAGAAGGCCTTGTCGCCGGCGCCGCGGACCACCACGCAGCCGACGTCGCGCGAGCCCGCCGCCTCGTCGAGCGCCTCCATCAGGCCACCCATCATGTCGCGCGACAGCGCGTTCATCGCGTCGGGGCGATTGAGGGTGATCTTCATGACGCCGTCCTCGACGGTCTTCAGCAGGTGGGACATCGGGCTTCCTCCGGGATTGCGAATGACGGGGTTGGCGGCGAATGTTTCGTAAACCGCTCAGCCACGCAACGACATTCGATCTTGCGCTGCGGAACGACCGGGAGAGGAAAATCCATGACCTACGAGACTTTGCTCACCCATCTCGAGGACGGCGTCATGACCCTGACGCTGAACCGGCCCGAGAAGCTCAACGCCTTCGATACGGTGATGAGCCGCGAATTGATCGGCTTCTTCCGCGACGTGAATGCGATGGATGAGGTCCGGGCCATCGTCGTCACCGGTGCCGGGCGGGCCTTCTGCGCCGGCGCCGACATCTCGGCCGGCAGCGGCGCTTTCCAGGTCTGGAACGACGGCGCCCGGCCGCAGAAGCGCGAGGCCCGGGAGTCGATCACGCTCGCCATCCTCGAATGCCTGAAGCCCGTCGTGGCGGCGATCAACGGGGCGGCTGTCGGCGTCGGGATCACCATGTGCCTGCCCATGGATGTCCGCCTGATGTCGAGCAGCGCGCGCGTCGGCTTCGTCTTCAACCGGCGCGGCATGGCGATGGAGGCGGGCTCGTGCTGGTTCCTGCCGCGGCTGGTCGGCATGCAGCAGGCGCAGGAATGGGTGATGACCGCGGACCTGTTCGGCGCCGAGGAGGCGCTGGCCGGCCGCCTCGTCCGCTCCGTCCACGCGCCCCACGAGCTGCTGCCGGCCGCGCAGGCGCTGGCCCGGAAGTTCGCCGCGCCAACCTCTTCTGCCGTGGCCGCGGCCGTCAACCGGCGCCTGATGTGGAGCATGTGGGGCGCGCAGGACCCGGCGGACGCGCTCACGCTCGACCTCCAGTGCGTCGGCCACCTCGCGGCCGGCGCCGATGCGCAGGAAGGCATCAGGTCGTTCCTCGAGAAGCGAGCACCTGCTTTCCCGCTGAAGCCCAGCACCGACATGCCGCCCTTCGGACCGTGGTCGAAGTAGCGGTCACCCTTCATCCATTCTCCACTCCCCCGATAGGGGGAGAGAAACATGAGCGCGGTGCTCTCTACAGGTTCTCCGTCACCAGGTCCCAGACGTCGCCGGCGCGGCCGCCCAGGATCGCCTTCGCCGAATAGAGCGCGGTGCCGAAGGCCTGCTCGGCGCCGACGAAGGGCGGCATGACGAGCTCCATGCGGCTCGTGACGACGTCGAGCAGCGCCGGGCCCGGATGCGCCAACCAGTCCTGAACCGCCCCGTCGAGATCGTCGGCCGTCTCGACCCGACGCGCATGGAAGCCGATCGCCTCGGCGACGCGGGCGAAGTCGGGATTCACGAGGTCGGTATAGGCGTTGAGCAGTCCCTCGACCTTCATCTCCAGCTCGACGAACCCCAAGGCGCCATTGTTGAACAGGGCGATCTTGATCGGGATCTTCTCCTGGATCGCCGTCAGCAGGTCGCCCATCAACATCGAGAGGCCGCCGTCGCCCGACATCGAGATGACCTGACGGTCGGGAAAGGCCCGCTTGGCGCCCAGCGCCTGCGGCATGGCGTTGGCCATGGTGCCGTGCGTAAGGCTGATCAGGGTGCGCCGCCGGCCGTTGACCTGGACGTGCCGCAGCAGCCAGACGGTGGGCGAGCCGGCATCGGCTGTGAAGATCGCATCGTCCGCGGCATGCTTGTCGATCAGGTGAGCAAGATACTGCGGATGGATCTTGCCTGCGTGCACCGTCGCGCGCTTCTCCAGGGTCTCCATCGCCCTGGCGTGGCGAGCGACGCAATCGTCGAGGAAGCCGCGCTCGGTCCGCGTCTTCACGCGCGGCAGCAGGGCCGCGACCGTGGCCTTGATGTCACCGACCACGCCCAGCTCGACCGGATGGCGGCGGCCGAGATGGGTCGGGTCGATGTCGACCTGAACGATGCGCGCCTGGTCGGGATAGAACTGGCGCCACGCGAAGTCGCAACCCAGCAGCAGCAGCGTGTCGCAACTCTTGAGCGTGTGATAGCCGCCGGCGTTGCCCAGCATGCCGGTCATGCCGACATTGTGCGGATTGTCATACTCGATGAAATCCTTCGCGCGCGAGGTGTGCGCCACCGGCGCCTTGAGCCGGTCGGCCAGCGCCACGATCTCGTCGTGCGAGCCCTGGCAGCCCGAGCCGCCGTAGATGGCGATCCGGCTGCCCTCGTTCAGGATCGCGGCGATGCGGTCGAGCTCGGCCTCGGACGGCCGCAGCACCGGACGCGCGTGGTGCACGGCGAAGGCCGGCTCGTTCGGCGCCGGCGCCTTGGAAATGTCGACCGGCACGATCAGCACGGCGACGCCGCGCTTGGCGAGCGCCGCCTGGCAGGCCATTGCCGTCTTGCGCCGCGCCTGCACTGGCGAGCGGATTTCCGAGCAGAAGACGCTGCAGGCGCGGTAGACCTGCTCGAAGTCGACCTCCTGCGGGAAGTCGAAGTCGCGCTCCTCGCTGGTGATCTGGCTGGCGATCAGCACGACCGGGGCGCGGTTGCGATGAGATTCGAACAGGCCGTTGATGAAGTGCAGGCTGCCGGGGCCGCAGGAGCCGGCGCAGGCCGTGAGCCGGTCGGCCAGCAGCGCCTCGGCACCGGCGGCGAATCCGCCGACCTCCTCGTGCCGAACATGCACCCAATCGATGCCGCTGCGGCGGATCGCGTCGGTGACGTAGTTCAGCGTGTCGCCCGGCACGCCCCAGCAATGCTTGACCCCCGCTTCCTGGAGAGTCTCGACAATGACTTCGGCGACGGTCTTGCTCATGGGCGGCTCCCGGATCGAACGACCGGCACTCTGCCACGCCGCCGGTAGGAGCGGAATCTTCGTCGGCGAAGGCCGTCGACGAACGGTTCGGGCCGATGGCATGGTCCTTCCATGAAAGCCATGATCTGCCGCCGCTGGGGCGGCCCCGGGGACCTCGCGCTCGAGGACATGCCGTCGCCGCCGCTCGGAAGGGGGCAGGTGCGCATCCGCACCAAGGCGGCGGGCGTCAGCTTCGCGACCACGCTGGTCATCGCCGGCAAGTACCAGCGCCGCCCGCCCTTCCCCTTCGCGCCGGGCACCGAGGTCTCCGGAATCGTCACCGAGGTAGACGCCGCCTGCCGGCGGATCCGGGTCGGCGACGAGGTCGTGGCCGTGCTCGACTGGGGCGGGCTCGCCGAGGAGGCCGTGGCGCACGAGGTCAACGTCTTCCCCAAGCCGGCCACCGTCGGCTTCGTCGAAGCGATCCAGCTCGCCATTTCCTATCCGACCTCGGCCGGCGCCCTCACCTGGCCGCACGTGCTCGACGTACAGCCGGGCCACACGCTGCTGGTGCATGCCGCGGCCGGCGGGGTCGGCATGGCAGCGGTCGAGATCGGCAAGGCGCTGGGCGCCACGGTGATCGCCACAGCGGGCGGCGCGCGCAAGACGGCGTTCGTCCGCGGCCGTGGCGCCGACCACGTGATCGACTATTCGGCGAAGGACTTCCGGGAAGAAGTGCTGAAGCTCACCGACGGCCGCGGCGTCGACCGGGTCTACGATCCGGTCGGCGGCGACGTCTTCGCCCAGTCGCTGCGCTGCATGGCGGTCGAATCCCGCATCTGCCCGATCGGCTTCGCCGGCGGCACGATCCCTCAGATCCCGGCGAACATCCTGCTGGTCAAGACCCTCGCCGTGATGGGCTTCAACTACGGCTACTATGTCGGCTGGAGCCCGCACGACGCGCGCGTCGAGCAGGCCGACCGGACCTTCGCCCTGATGGAGCGCATCCGCGGCTGGTGCGAGGCCGGCCGGTGCCGGCCGCACGTCGACCGCACCTTTCGGCTCGACCAGGCCGCCGACGCAATGCAGGCCCTGGTCGAGCGCTCGGTCACCGGCCGCGTCGCGATCGTGATGGAGGCATGAGCCGGATCGACGGCGACCGCGCTCCGACGGCCTGATAGGCTCCTGCCATGCCCGCCCTTCCGGACGCCGAGACGCTGCTGAACCAGATCGTGGCGGGCCTCGACCACCCGTTCTATGCCCTCGACGCGGACTGGCGCTTCATCCTCTACAACGACGCGGCCGCAACCTACTTCGGCCGAACCGTCGACCAGGTCCTGGGCCGGACCGTATGGGAGGTCTTCCCCGACGAGGTTGAGCACGAGCGCGGGCACCTGCTGCGCCGGGCCATGACCGGCCGTGCGGTCGTCAAGGGCGAAGCCACCTCGATGATCAGCGGCCGCCTGGTGGCCTACTGCCTGTTTCCCCTGGGCGAGGGTGTGGGCGTCACCTTCCGCGACGTGTCGGACCGCCGCGATGCCCAGGCGGCCCTGCTCGACCGCACCGCCGCCCTCGAGGCGGTGCTGGAGACCGTCCCGACCGCCGTGTGGTTCACCTACGATCCCGACGGCAGCCAGATCGTGCGCAACCGCCGCGCCGCCGAGATCCTGCGCGTGCCGGCCGGCGGCGGCGCGCCGCTCGCGGTGGTCTCCCGGCGGCCCCTGCGCCTCTGGCGCGACGGGACCGAGCTCCCCTCCGACCAGCTGCCGTTGCGCCGCGCCTCGCGCGGCGAGTCGGTCGACGGCGAGCTGATGGAACTGGTGCACGACAACGGCGACCGGCGGACCCTGCTGATCCGCGCCAGCCCCCTGCGCGGCCGCGACGGCGCCGTCATCGGTGCGGTCTGCGCCGCCGCCGACGTCACCGAGCGCCAACGCTACGAGGACCAGCTCAGGCTGCTGCTCGACGAGCTGAACCATCGCGTCAAGAACACGCTGGCGATCGTGCAGTCGATTGCCGCGCTGACCCTCAAGGACATCGACCCGCTGGCCCGCGAGGGTTTCGAGGGCCGCCTGACGGCCCTCGCCGACGCGCACAATCTCCTGACCGAGCGCAGCTGGTCCGGCGCTTCGCTCGACGACGTGCTGCGCGCCTCGCTGCGCTCGCTGCTGCCGGCCGAGGACCGGGTGCGGCTGGCGGGCGAACCGGTGATCGTGCAGCCCCGCACCGCGGTCGCGCTGTCGCTGGCCACGCACGAACTCGCCACCAACGCGCTGAAGTACGGCGCGCTGTCCAGCGCTTCGGGCCGCATCGAGATTGGCTGGACGGCCGATGGCGGCCGCTTCTGCCTGGTCTGGCGCGAGACCGGCGGCCCGCCGGTCGGGCGGCCGTCGCGGTCGGGCTTCGGCACGCGCATGGTCCGCCAGGCGCTGGCGGCCGAGCTGCGAGGCTCGGTCGAAATGGACTATCGTCCCGAGGGCCTCGTCTGCACCATCGAGTGTCCGCTGGAGGCCATCCGCGACGGGCGCTGAAAGGTACCGCCCCGCCGTCCGTTCTCACCAGCATGGGGAGATCGACATGCGTCGCACTGCGTCCCTGGTCCCGCTCCTTATCGCCCTCGCCCTGCCGGTTGCGGCGCAGGAAAGGCCTTCCTTCGACTGCGCCGGCGCGAAATCGGAGGCCGAGAAATTCGTCTGCGCCGATCCCGCCCTGATGGCGCTCGATCGCCGCCTCGCCGCGCGCTACGCCGCCGCGGTCGCCGTGCTGAAGAAGCTGGGCAGCGGCAGCCAGAAGGCGCTCGCCGAGCTGCAGGCCACCCAGCGCGGCTGGATCGCCGGCCGCAACGACTGCTGGAAGGCTACCGACAAGACCGACTGCGTGAAGGGCGAGTACCTGCGCCGCGAGGCCGATCTCGTCGCCCGCTTCATGTTGGAACGGCCCAGGGCGACGGCCGCCTTCGCCTGCGAAGGCAATCCCGCCAACCAGGTCGACGTCTTCTTCTTCGCCACCGAGCTTCCCGGCGCGCGGCTGGAGTATGGCGACAGCATCGACACCGCCACGCTCGCGCCTCCGCCCGCAGGCGCCGCAGCCTCGGACGCGCGCTACGACGGAACCTTCGGCCGTTACCTCACAATTCGCGGCGACGAGGCCACGTTCGCGTGGCCGCAAGACAAGGCGATGGCCTGCCGCAAGGTCCACTGATCCTGCGCGGCGGTCAGGACCGCCTGCGTCGCGCGCGTACGCCGCCGAACGTGAAGGAATCGGGCGACAGATGCGCCAGTGCCGGCCACTCGACCGGCATCGCCACGGGGAAGCCTGCTCGCAGGCGCGGCGAGTAGGCGCCGATCGCCGCCGCGCCCGGCGCGCTCAGGCTGGCGTCGACCCGTTCGTTGGGCAGCCGGCCGGCGAGGGCCTTGGCGTAACGATGGGCCTCGCCCGCATCGAGGTCGGGCTCGATCGGCACGACGACCTGCAGCACCGGCGTCCCGGTGAGAAGCGCCCAGCCCTCCAGCCCTTCCTCCGCCAGCAGCCTCTTCAGGCGCTGTGCCGTGTCGACGGCACGGGCCCATCCGTCACCAGGTTTTTTGTCGTCTCCTCCCCCCTCGTCGCCGATCGCGAACACCAGCCGGTCGGGCCGCTCGAGGTCGTCGACGGTGGCGATCCACGGCGCGATCTCGACCGCGCCCATGTCGACCAGACCCAGCAGGCCGTCGATGCTGTCGATCCAGTAGCGATGCCCGCGCGCGACGCGCACGCGCCGGACCGCCCGCGGCGGCCTGGCTCCGTCGTCGAGCGGCCGCAGGTCGAGCGGCCGCCGCGCGAGATGCGCGAGCGCGTCCGGCCCGACCTTTTTCCAGTGGGCGGCGAGCGTCGCACGGTCCGGCCGATCCCCGGTCGGCGGGCCGGGTAGGGTCTGCGACAGATCGAGGAAGCCGTCCCACGGATCGCGGTCGAGGAAAGCCAGTCGATTGGGCAGGTTCAGCACCGTGAAGTGGTTCGAGCGGATGCTTTCGCCCAGCTCGTCCCAGGCCAGCGGCACCGACACCGGTGCGCCCTCGCGCGCCCGCGGCGAGTAGGCGCCGACCGCGGTGGCGCCCAGCCCGTTGCGCAGGTAGTCGACGAAGATGCGACCGCGCCGACCGCTCTTCGACATCGTGTCGGTGTAGAGGTCGGGGCGGTCGGCCGCCATTGCCGTCGCAATCGACCGCGCGAACTCCTTGACCCGGTCCCAGCCGTCGCGCGGCGCCAGCGGGAACACGACATGCAGACCCTTGCCGCCGGTGGTCTTGACGAAGCTCTCGATGTTCAGCGCCGCGAGCCGGCGCCGGACATCGTGAGCCGCATCGATCACGCGTTGCCACGGCACATTGTCGCCGGGATCGAGGTCGATGGTGACGTGGTCGGGCCGGTCGGGCGCCTCCGCGCGCGCGCCCCAGGGATGGATCTCCAGCACGCTCGCCTGGACGAGTTCAAGCAGTCCCGCGAGATCGTCGATCACCAGCATGGGCTGCTCGTCCCCCGGCACCGCGACGCGGCGCACCGCGTCGCCCAGCCCGGCCCAGGCATGCTTCTGGAAGAAGCCCTTGTGCGTCACCCCCTCGGGATGACGCAGCAGGCTGAGCGGCCGGCCGGCGACATGCGGCAGGATCCAGGCGGCGATCCCGGCGTGGAACTCGGCCAAGCCCTGCTTGGTGATACCCTGCGCCGGCCACAGGAGCCGGCCCGGATTGGTGAGGCGGGCCACTAACGCCGCTTCCTGTCGTCCCGACCGAAGCGCGGAGCGCGAAGCGGAGGGACCTTCTCTCTGCGACTTGCCGCCTTTCGTTGCGACAGGGTCCCTCCGCTCCGCTTCGCTTCGGCCGGGACGACGGTCTTCGGTGATCTCGCGGAACACGGCATGGCGGATCAGGCCGCCGCCGGTCCGCCCGCGATACTCGATCTCGGCCGACAGCACCGGCTCCACCCAGCGCACGCCCTTGGGCGGCGCGGTCTCGTCCTTGAGCGGCGGGGTCCTCGTGCGCAGCGGATCGAGCCGCTGCCACAGGTCGCGGGCACTGGCCGCCGAGAAACCGGAGCCGCAATGGCCGACCGGCACCAGCGCCTTTCCGGCATACTCGCCCAGCACCAGCGCGCCCACGGCGCGGGCATCGACGGTCGAGGGCACGAAGCCCGCGATGATGAAGGGATCGCTCTGGCTCGCCTTCACCTTGAGCCAGCCCTTCGACCGCCCCGACCGGTACGGATCGCCGGCGCGCTTGGAGATGATGCCTTCGAGGCCCAGCCGGCTGGCATGCCGGAACACCGCCGCACCGTCGCCCGCGATGTGCTCGCTGTAGCGGACGCGGTGGCCCAGCCCGCCGAGCAGCGTCTCCAGCGCCGCCTTGCGGGCCGTCAACGGCGCCTCGCGCAGGTCGTAACCGTCGAGGTAGAGCAGGTCGAATCCGTAGAATTGCATGTCGCCGCCGCCGGTCTTCAGCGCATCGACCAGCATGGGGAAGCTCGCCACGCCGGTGGCCGTCTGCACGACGACCTCGCCGTCGATGATTGCCACCTTGGCCGGAACCTCGCTGAGCGCATGCTCGATGACGGGAAAGCGCTCGGTCCAGTCGAGCCCCTGGCGGCTGAACAGCTTGACACTGCCCTTCTCCAGATGGGCCTGCAGGCGATAGCCGTCGTGCTTGATCTCGTGCAGCCAGCCGGTGCCCGACGGCGCCGTCTCGGTCGCGGTCGCAAGCATCGGCTCGATGTAGCCCGGCAGCGCCGCCGCTCTGGCCTTGGCTATCGCCGACACATCGACGACAGCCTTGCGTCGCCTCTTCTTCTTCGGAGGCAGCGTCGTCTCGCCGGTGCCCGGCGACCATTGGCGGTCCTGCTCGCGCGCGATCGCCTCGATCGAGCGTCCGGTCGCCGCCGAGTTCGGCCTCTCGACCAGGATGTCCGGCGCTTCCTGCGGCCTGGCGGCGCCGTCCTCGGACTTGAACAGCAGCCACGAATCATGCTTCTCGCGCGGCTTGCGCTTCATGCGCACGAGGTGCCACTGGCCGCCGAGCTTGGCGCCGTCGAGATGGAACTTGAGATGGCCCTTGCGATAGCCGAAGGCGGGATCGAAGTCGGGCGTCCAGGTACCGCGATCCCAGATCATCACCGTGCCGCTCCCATACTGGCCCTCGGGAATCACGCCCTCGAAGGCGCCATAGGCCAGGGGGTGGTCCTCCGTCTCCACCGCCAGCCGCTTCTTGCCGGCGACCAGGCTCGGCCCTTCCGGCACGGCCCAGCTCTTCAGGACGCCATCGAGCTCGAGCCGGAAGTCGTAGTGCATCCGCCGCGCCGCGTGCTTCTGGATGACGTAGCTGTTGCCCGCCGTCGTCGCCGCCTCACCCGGCGGCTCAGGCGTCCTGGAGAAATCGCGCTTGGCGTTGTAGGTGTCGAGCGGCTTGGCCACGATGCCCAAGGTATCAGACTTCCGCGATCATGCGCCTCTCCCCGGGAGAGAGGAACATGACAGGTCTCACCCCGTTCTCCGGAGTCGCCCCATGTGCCGCAACATCAGGAACCTCCACAATTTCAAGCCGCCGGCGACCGAGGCGGAAATCCGCGCCTCGGCGCTGCAATTCGTGCGCAAGCTCTCCGGCTTCAACCGGCCGTCGAAGGCCAACGAGGAAGCCTTCGACCGCGCCGTCGACGAGGTCGCCCACACCGCACGTCACCTGATCCACTCGCTGGTCACCACGGCGCCGCCGCGCGACCGCGACGTCGAGGCCGCGAAGGCGAAGGCGCGCTCGGCACTGCGCTTCGCGCGGGCCTAGCTCGGACCAGGCAATATGGTCGATCCGCTCGGAGGTCAGCTTCCGGGATTGCTTGCCGGCTGGCAGTTCCTCATGGCCAGGACCTGGTCGCGGGCGATCTGCCAGATATGGTTGTCGTCATCGGTGAAGACGTAGGGATCGCTGGGAAGCTGCAGGGTGAGCGGGACCAGGGTCACGCCCTCCTTCTTGTCCGCGGCCTTCCTCGTCAGCCAGGTATTTTCCTTCGCGGCCACCAGGACGCATCGCGGCGCCGCACCGCCGAACTCGATCGGCACCAGAGGAAAGATCCTGGTGACATAGACCTGGGCCAGCGCGATCAGCGCGATGCCCAGAATCAGAGGAATTGGCAGCAGATAGATCATCGCCGCCCAGCGCGCCACCGAGACGCCCGTGCTGGGGCCGGCCTTGAGGTCCTTGACCAGGTTGAGCAGCCCGAAGCCGAGCGCAACGCCCGCCACGCTCAGGGCGATGAAGGCGACGAAGCCCATGCCGAACGTGATCTCCTGATACCTGGACCTGGTGACCAGGGCATCGATCTGCGAGGCATAGAGTCCGCCGATGAAGACGCCGAGCGAGAGTCTGAACAGCCAGGTCCTGAGCAGAACCCAGGTGACTGCAAGCAGGGGCAGCATGGCGTCCGCCAGTCGCAATCGCCAGGTCGGCCCGCCGGCGGCGAGCTGGAGGACCGATTTCGAGTAGACATCCAGGACGTCGACGCGCAACCCGTCCACCGTCCGCTTCGCAGCCCACAGCAGCTGGAACGTCACGAACAGCATCAGTGCCGGCAGAAGGCCGGCGACGATGTACTGCGCGTCGAGGACTTTCGTCAGGCCAAAGCCCTGCCAGGTCGAATAGGACGCGACCACCAGGAACCCGGTCAGATAGGTGATGGTACCGGCGGCGATGATGCCGTCGCGCAGCTTGGCGAGCCGGTCGGTGCCCACCACTCCCAACAAGGTCATCGATGATGTCCCCTTGAGCTGACCCGGCCGGCTCCGGCCGGTCGCCGTTTGGACGCAGCCTAGCGCGGCCGGGTCGGGAAGGCGATGCGCTCGACCAACCGGCAGTTGTCGCGTCGCAGGGCATTGATGACGAAGAGAAGCGCGCCAGCTCCGGGGTGCGCTTCGCCCAGCCGACCGCGTAGAACTCCCGCCACGCACGGTCGAAATGGGACGAACACCATGCTGACGCTGATCGAAGGCCTGCCGCCCGACGTCCTGGGAGTCGAAGCTTCCGGCACGGTCACACCGCAGGACTATCGCGACGTGCTGATTCCCGCCGCCGAGGCGAAGCTCGCCCGAGGACCGGTCAAGATGCTCCACGTCGCCGGCCCCGACTTCACCGGCTGCGCACTCGAAGCCGTGTGGGCGGACACTTCCTTCGGACTGAGCCACTGGCGGGATTTTCCGCGCATCGCCGTCGTCACCGAAAGCGCCTGGCTGCGCACGGCCGTCACGATGTTCTCGCCGTTTACGGCTGTTCGACAACGCCGACCGCGCTGCCGGGAAGACCTGGATCGCTGAGACTTGAATCTCCTCCCCAAGCGAGGCTTGGGGAGGCAATGAAGGTCACCCCAGCATCTCGCGGAACGCCGCCGTCGCGCGCTGGCGCGCGGCGTCGGCCGCCGGCGAGGCGCCGCCCATGCCGAAATAGCCGTGCACCATGCCGGGCTCTCGGAAGTAGGCGACCCTGACGCCGGCCCGCTTGAGCGCTTCGGCATAGGCCTCGCCCTCGTCGCGCAGGGGATCGAACTCCGCCGTGCAAATGACGGCGGTGGGCAGCCCGGCCAGCGTGCCGCGCAGCGGCGAGGCGCGTGGATCCTCGCCGTCCTGCGGTCGCGGCAGATAGTGCCCCGCGAAGAAGCGCATGGCGCCGCCGGTCAGAAAGTAGCCGTCGGCATTCTGCTGGCGCGAGGGGAACTTCGCGTTCTCGGCCTCCACGCCGTAGCGGCCGGCGAGGTCGGTCGCCGGATAGACCAGCAGCTGTGCCCTGATCGGCGGGCCTCCGGCGCGGCAGCCCTGCGCCACGGCGGCGGCAAGATTGGCGCCGGCACTGTCGCCCGCCACGCCGAGCCGCGCCGCATCACCGCCCAGCGTGCCGATCTTGGCCGCCGCCCACTTCACTGCCGCCAGGCAATCCTCGTAGGCGCCGGGGAATGGCGTCTCCGGCGGCCGGCGATAGTCGACGCTCACCACCACGCCGTCGAGTTCCAGCGCCAGCGTGCGCGCCTGGCGCTCATGGGTGGTGAGGTCGCCCGCCACCCAGCCGCCGCCGTGGAAATACACCACCGTCGGGGCCGGCCGCCGCCCCGTCGCATAGCGCCGCGCCGGGATCGGACCGGCCGCGCCGTCGACCATGATGTCCTCGACCGACGCGACCTCGGGCAACGGCACGTCCTTGCGCGACTCGGCCAGCGCCACCAGCTCGGCCCGCGCCCGGGCCGGCGTCAGGGTCGCGGCGTCCCGGAGCGGCAGCAGCGGCAGGATCTTCTGCAGGTCGGGGTCGACTCCGGTCATCTTGGCCGTTTCCATGGGCGCCTCCTCGCGTCGCGACTATACTGGCGCTCCCTGCGTATCACAGGAGGCCAGGATGCCGGTGGTGAAGAATGCCGAGGCCCGGGAGATCCCGTGGCGGCCGGGCTATCGCAACTACGTGCTGGCCGGCGAGGCCGAAGGCGTCTCGGTGAGCTCGAGCCTCGGCATCCTGGAAAAGGGCGCCGGCGCGCCGCTGCACTTCCACGAGGAGGTGGACGAGGTGATCGTCGTCCTCGACGGCACGCTCGATCTCCGGATCGGCGACCAGCGCTTCCTGGTCGGCAAGGACCAGACGATCTCCATTCCCGCCCGCACACCGCACGCGTTCACCGTAGTCAGCCCCGAGGGCGCGCGCTTCATCGCCTTCCTGCCGCGCCAGGGCGCCCATCTCGCGACCCGGTATCTCGAGGGCGGCCCCCCGGCCGGCGCGGCACTGAAGTAGCCGAGCCGAACGCCCTCACGCCTTTCGTCCCGGAGCGGATTGTATTTGGCGGACCCTCGACGGGGTTGCCGCCGGGTCACGCAGGGGCAGGTGCCGGCACGCAGACGCAGCCGCAAAATCTCCTTCTTGAGGTGGAGGCGGCTGCGCATGCGATGCGACGACGCATGTCGGCAAATCTACGATTTCTTCCACCGGTCGGCGGACCGCTACGCCGTCCACGCGGCGATCGGGCCGCTGATCGCAAGGCTGTGCACCGACCGCGAGTTCCTTCACGACGCACTGCGCCAGGCGATCATCAGGTCCGAATTCCTCGCCTGCGTCGCAGTCCTCAGCCTGCCGATCTTCGAAAGCGGCGACATTTCCCTCGTCATCAACCTCTTTCCACCGCTCCGCGATCGGACGCCCGATGTCGCCGCGGATTATATCCATCACCATGGCTGGCGGCTTCTCTCGACCGGCATCATCCTGGGCGCCTACGACACGATCCAGTTCGAGCGGGGCTCTCATCGGGACCGCACCGACGGGGTCCCCCATCTGCGCGTCGACAGCCTGACACGGCACTCCTCCGATCAGGTGATGTTCGTCGATTCACACACGCCGCATCTCGTCTTTCATCCCCCTGCCCTGACCGCGACCCTGGCGCTGTGGAGCGCCGACCGCCGGATGATCAACCAGGCCATAAAGCGATCGCTGGGAACCTTGCCGGCGGTCCGCCGCATCGCCACCCGCACCATCCGCCGGCTGGGCCTGGGCGGCCGGCTCGGCCTCAACGAGACGAGCGGTGTCTTTTATCGACCCATCCAGGGACGCATCGTCGAGGTTCCCCACGACGGCGAACTCGACGTGGACCGTGAGGAAGCGATCGCCTGCGTCCTGAAGTTCATGCAGCTCATCCGGTTCGACGACCGCGGCTTCCTCGACTGTCTCCAGGCCAGGATCCCGACTCACGCCGCGCAGATCGCCCAGATCCCGTCCGGCGATCCGCTCGCCGACACCGGAATCCGCGGCAACCCCAAACGGCAATTCACCAGGCGCGAAGTGCTCGACGCAATCGAGCAAGATGGCCTGCACCCGCCGGCGCTGCAGCCGCGCTAGCCCACGCGTTGTCGCAGGATCAGCCGGCCCGCGCCTTGTCCTGCTGGATCCGCAGGCGGCAGAGAGCGATCGCCTTCTGGGCAGTCGCGGCATGCTTTCCGCCGGGCTCGAGGGCGACGAAGCGTTCCCAGGCCGCCAGCGCCTCCTCGCAGCGCTCCAGCTTGGTCAGCAGCAGCGCCAGGTTGAACTGGGCATCGGCATAGTCGGGCTGGGCCCGGGTGGCGCGGCGATACTGCGCGGCCGCGAGGTCGGTCTGCTGCTCGTCCTCGGCCGCCAGCGCGAGATTGTACCAGGCCTCGGCGAAAGCGGGATCGCGCGCCACGGCGATCTGCCACGCCACCTTCGCCTCCGGCGCGCGGCCCTGCGCCTGGAAGACGTTGCCGAGGTTGAAGGGCAGCACCGGGTCGGCCGTGTCGGCACGCATTGCCGTGGCATAGAGGCTCTCGGCCGTGGCGTGGTCGCCGCGGTCCTCGGCCTCCTCCGCCTCGGCCACGAGATCGTCGACGGTGCGCGGCTTCTGTCCCAGCGAGAAGGTGAGCTGTCCCGAAAGCTCGGCGAGCTGGCCTGCCACGTCGCGCAGCAGCTCGCCCGTCGGCCCTTCGGTCAGCCGCGCCTCGGCCAGGTGCGCCCCTCGCCGGCGCAGCGTGATCGCCGCCTCCAGCACGTCGCCGATCGGCACGCCGCGCTTCAGCAGCCGCGCCGCCTCGCGCGCCGCCACCAGGTCGCGCCACGCGAAGCGCCACTCCAGGCGTTCCCGGCCGACCGGCTCCAGCACGTCGAACAGGACCAGGCAGGACAGGAGGTTGGGCGTGAGACCGGCCAGCCGTTCGATGTCCGCCGCCGCCATGCTGCGGTCCACCGGCTCCGGCGGACCGAGCAGCCCGAGAGCGCGGCGCAGCACGTTCTCGCCGATCATGGGGGCGCGGGCCGGCAGGCCCGCCGGCAGGCTGACCCGCCCGTCGTCGAGCGCGCGCGCGGCGGCGGAATGGCCGAGGGCGACCAGGGTGACGCCACGGGCCGGACGGGTGGCGAGCCTGCCTCCCCGTGCCCGCACGAGCTGCTCGAGGCGCCGGCGCGTCAGGCCCTGGATGCGGCCGACGAGGAAAAGGGTCTGCCCCGCGAGGTCGCCGGGGGGAGACAGCGCCGTCTCCCGCTATCCGCGCGCCGCCTTGCGCGCGGGCGCCTTCTTCGCCGTCGGCTTGCGCGCCGTGCCCTTGGCCGGCGCCTCTGCGGCCTTCTTCGACGGCGCACGCGGCCGGCGCAGCGCGCCCTCGCCGCCCGCCGCCTCCAGGCTCTTCTTCAGCGCGTCCATGATGTTGACGACGTTGGCGGGCTGGCTGGGTTCGGGCACCACGAAGCTCTCGCCGGCCTGCTTGGCGCGCAGCAGGGCGACGACCGCCTCCTCGTAGCGATCGGAGAACCGGTCGGGCTGGAAGTGCCCCGACATGCGGTTGATGATCTCCTGGGCGATGTCGAGCATCTCCGCCGGCAGCTTGACGTCGCCGATCTCCCCGAAGATCTCGCCGTCCTGGCGCACCTCGTAGGGATAGCGCAGCGTCGTCGCCTGCATGCCCTTCCCGCGCGGCTGCAGCATCAGCATGCGCTCGCGACGCGCCAGCACGATGCGGCCGATGCCGACCATCTTCTTGCGCGTCATCGCCTCGCGGATGACGGCGAAGGCTTCTTCGGCCACCTTGTCATCGGGCGCGAGATAGTAGGGATTGTCGAGATAGACATCGTCGATCTCGGCAGCCGGCACAAAGGTCTCAATCTCGATCGTCTTGGTGCTCTCGAGCTTCACCGCCTCGAGCTCGTCGTCCTCGACCATGACGTACTGGCCCTTGGCGACCTGGTAGCCCTTGACCCGATCGGCCGTGTCGACCGGGTCGCCGGAGACGCTGTCGACCAGATTCTGTTTCAGCCGGTTGCCGGTCTTGCGGTTCAGCGTGTTGAAGGCCACCCGCTCCGACGCCGAGGTCGCGTTGTAGAGCGCCACCGCGCACGAGACGAGCGACAGCTTGAGGTAGCCCTTCCACGAGGAACGCGGCATCGCAAAGACTCCGGCTTACAAGGTCGTAGCAAGTGTACTTGAAGTGGCGATTCAGGTCGACACTAGGGCTATGTCCAACGACGGGGCGAGCTACAGGATGCACGACGCGCTGTGGCCCGCGCCGTTCGTGGTGACGCTACATGGGGTGGAGCGGCCCCTGGCGCACCCCGTCTCGGGCCGATTCGTCTTCGGCTGCACCGTCTCCCGTTTGGCCGCAGCGACCCTCCGCACGGCCTCTTCCAGCCCTCCCCCGGATCCACTCGGCTGGCGCCGGCCTGAAGGGGACCGCCGTGCCCGTCCGGGAAGCGGGCGTCGAATGAAATTCATCGCGCCGCGCCCATGGCATCCGATTTTCCAAAGCCTCCCACTGCGGGCGGTCCATGCCAATCTCAACAAGGACCTTTTGTGTTGGGTTTAGCAAGTTCCCGAGTATTCGCGCGCATCCGCGTTACAATGAAAAGCCGCGCGGGATGTTTCAGACCTTGCGATGCGAGCCATGCAGCGGCCAATGGCGATACCGGACTGCTACCCTCGGTTCGCGACGATCAGGGAGGAACCAACACCATGACAACGCTTCGGGACGAAGAAGCCGCTGGGTCTGACGCTGCTGCCGCCGCTCGACGGCTTGCTCCCCAGATCATCGATGCCCGTGAGGAAGCCGAACGCCTTCGTTGCGTTCCGCCGGCGCTAGCCGACGTTCTGGCCGACGCGGGCCTCTATCAGATGTACTTGCCACGGTCCCTCGGCGGCCCGGAACTGTCGCCGTTGGCGGTGTTCGAGGCCATTGAAGAGATATCGAGGGCCGACGGGTCAGTCGGCTGGTGTGTGATGAATGCGAACTTCGTCGCTCTCCTTGCAGCGTGGCTCGCGCCACAGGTCGCGCGGGAGATGTTCGGAACGCCGCCCGACCTCCGAGGAGCAGGATCGGTGCGTCCGCAAGGACGTGCGTGGCCGGTAGACGGCGGCTATCGCGTGAAAGGCCAATGGAACTTCGCCAGTGGCTTGCATAATGCCACTTGGTTGTATTGCACGAGCCTGGTCATGGATGGAGAGAGGCCGCGCTTGGCACCGACCGGCGCGCCGGTCACTCGCGCAATGTGGGTGCCCGCTGCTTCCGCGACGTTCCTCGATACATGGTCGGTCATCGGCATGCGCGGCAGCGGCAGCCATGATTTTGTGATCGACGATGTGTTCGTGCCGTCGTCACATACCGGATCTATGGCCGAGATGCCTTTCGAGCAAGGCCCAGTCTATCTTCCCCGTGGGGTGTGGACGCTGATCCTTTCTTCCTTCTCAGCCAACGCCCTCGGCATCGCTCGTGGTTCCATCGACGCTCTGATGGAGATCGCGATCCGCGACGCCAGCACACGCTCTACCGTCTTGATGCGGGACCGGCCCCTCGTTCAGGAACGACTGGGGCAGGCCGAAGCGATCGTCAATGCGGCGCGGTGCTATGCGGTTGATTCTCTGGCGCGTGTCTGGGCGGCCTTTTGCGCGCGAGCGGCCGATCCGGCTCGGGAAATAGCGCAGGCGCGGCTGGCAATAGTGCACGCGATCCACGAGTCCCTGCGTGCCGTGGATATCGCTTTCCATACCGCGGGCACCAACGCGATCTATACAGCCAATCCGCTTGAGCGGCACTTCCGCGACATTCATGTCGCCATACAGCACAACGCTGCATTTCCGGTGCACTACGAGTCCGCGGGGAAGGTACTGCTCGGCCTGCGGCCGTCCGAGCCTGGCTGGTGAGCTCCGCGCGAACACCGCCAATCTGATTGCCGAGTCGACCAACGACAGCGCGAGCGGCTTCATTGCGACGGCCAGCCGGAAGATGGTGTTCCTGCGCGCTTCTGCCTGATCCCGCGATACGAGGGCGCCCGAAGGTCGAGCGCAGCGTGGCGTTCAGGGGCGGGTGACGTGCACCGTTGCCGGCAGCAGAACGCTCTGCACCTCGTCCGCCCGCTCGCCCTTGCGGCGCCACTTCACCGTCGTCTTCATCGCCTTGACCCGCGCCAGCAGGTCCGCCTGCTCGGCGTCGAGGATCAGGGTGACCTTCACGGCCTCACCCGGCGCGACCCCGACGAATGCACCGGTTCCGGACGTTCCGAAATCGACGTGCATCAGGTCGGCATCGTCGATCGTCTCGCCGGTTCGTGGCGGGCGGGGCGGCATGTTGATGCTGTCGAGGTCGTTCAGGACCTCGAGAGGCTCCGGCGACAGGTTGACGATGTAGACCTGCAGCAGCGTCGGGCCCTTTCCCTTCGCCTCGGTCTCGGCATAGGCGTGCAGGCGGATCTCCGGTCGCTCGTCGCTTTTCACTTGCGCCTCGACGGATGCCATTGCTGAGATCGACAGTAGAGCGGCAAGGACTGCTCGCGAAAGCCGGGACCGCCCGGCCGTCAGGCGAACGTGCACCCGCCCGCGGCATGTTCCTGGGCGAAGGTCGCTGCCGTCGGCGGATTGGTGCCGGGACCATGAGTGACTTCGTTGGTCCAGGCCGCGTTCACGGACGCGTTCCAGGTGGCGAGGGCCGCCGAGCAGTCGGCCATCGACGCGAAGGTCGTCGGCAATCCGGCGGCCGTGTTCGCCGCATTCACCGCGTTGCGCGCGCCGTTGGCATGGCTTTCCTCGTGCGTCCGCGTGGCCGCGAGCCCCGCCGCCAGGCGCGTGCACGTGGCGGTCTGCTCGACGCCATCGTCCCGCCGGACCCGGTAGGTCCCGTTGGCGAACACGCGGATCGTGGGCGCCGCGCTGCCGGCCGTCATGCTGGCGCCGCCCGCGGCGGTCGCCGAGCAGGTCGGCCGGGTGAAGTTGGCCGTCGTGTCCCCGTAGGACCCTCTCGAGATGAATGTGAAGGTGTGCGCGGGCGGTGTGGCCTGCATCGGAACAGCCCCGGTCGATTCGTCCGCGCCGCACTTGGCGCAGCCGCACGACTTGCCGCCATCCCCCGTGCAGTCCGTCGCCACCAACCGGTCGGAGGCGCGATCACCGCAGGACGATGCGCCCTCGTTCTCTTCCTCCGGCGCGCCTTCGTCACGCGCGGCGGCGAGGGCTCGCATCAGCGGGCACGGTCTGTCCTGCTGCGAGAGTGGAACCTTCGAGAAATCCCACGACGGGATCGACGGGGACGTGTGCGACGGGGATGGGCGCGCGGTCACGTCGGCCGCCGGCACGGCGGTGCGCATCAACGCCACCGGCTGGCCGACCTGCCGTCCTCGCGTGCGTTCGGAAACCAAGTTCTTGCGGCGACCGGAATCGGCCTTCGCCTTTGCAATCATGGGAGCGAACATCGCTGCAACCTCCGATCGTCAAAGGTCAGAAGCTCAATGATAGGGACGATCCGGTCCAAAGACAAAGGTTTCGGCGATCGCTCGACATGCACGGATGCATAGCTCCGCCCGCCTGCCGTTCGACGCCACAGAATAATCACAACGGCCGCCTCGCTCTGAAATTGACCTGCAACCTGCGAACAGGAGACTCGGACCCAGGCGCCGCGAGCCTTCGATGCGCCAGGGGAAGAGGGGCGGAAGCAACCGGACGGCACCATGTCCTCCGGGCGAGCGACATTGGCATGACAGTGATGTCATGAGGGGGCTGCCTCCTGGCGTATCTTTTCGGGAGGTAACACGATGATCGACAACAACGGCAAGCCACTGCCCTCATCCGGCACCGCGGCGGGCACGCCGCGTGTGTTTGTCCTCAGCCCGTTCCGCCTGCTGCGCGACGGAGTCGTCCAGGCGCTGGAGCAGCAGGCCTCCGTCGTCCTGGTCGGCGCGGGAGACCTCTCGACGCCCGCGCAGGAGATCGCCCGGCTGCGCCCCGACGTGCTGCTGCTCGACATCGCGCTGCCCGGCAGCCTCGACGCCTCACGGGCGGCCCGGGAGGCCATGCCGTCCGCCAAGATCGTGGCCCTGGGGGCCGCCGACGTCGAACCCGTGCTCATGGAATGCGCCAGAGCCGGCGTGTCGGGGTTCGTCCCTCCCGGCGGCTCGATCGGCGACGTCATCTCTGCGGTGCACTCGGCAATGCGCGGGGAGCTCGTCTGCTCCCCGCGAACCGCCGGCCTCCTGTTGAGCCATGTCAGCGCGCTGGCAGCCAGGCCACCACATGATCAGGGCAAGGATGCGCTGACCCAACGCGAGAAGGAGATCGCAAAGCTGGTGAGCGAGGGCCTGTCGAACAAGCAGATCGCGATCGCGCTCGGCATCCAGAGCCCGACCGTGAAGAATCACGTCCACAGCATCCTCGGCAAGCTCAACATGCAGCGGCGGATCGAGATCGCCGCGCAATCGGGCCGCAGCCACTACGAGCCCCTGAAGACCATCCAGCTGCTGCGCCTGCGCCCCAACGGCGGCGCAGCGGTTCACGACTCGCCGCGCCCCGGTCCGGACCCTTTGGCCTAGACCGAGGAATCCCTCGGTCCGCCGACGTTTCTCCCCGACTCTGCTCCCGACGGCGCGCGATGCGGCGCGCCGGAAGCGACCCACGACGCCGCCGCGCGGCGCGAAGGTCTGCATCTTTCGCCGACCCGGCCTTGGACCGGAGGGTTCATTCGCTTTGCGTCGGCGCGTGCGACACTTCGGATGCCTGACGATGGCGCGTCGCACGCCTCCCGCACGGGACCCGGCGACGGGACGGGAAAGGAGTCCTCATGCCCCCAGTCCTTCTTCAACCCGGCGTCTACATCGAGGAGATTCCGAGCGGAGTGCGCACGATCACCGGTGTCGCAACCTCCATCACCCTGTTCGTCGGCTGGGCGCCGCGCGGCCCGACCGACCGGGCCGTCCGGCTGACCAGCTTCGCCGACTACCAGCGCGCCTACAACGGCCTCGATCCGCGATCGTTGCTGGGCTACGCGGTGCGCCACTTCTACGACAATGGCGGCGCCGACGCCTATGTGCTGCGCATCGCCGACGCCTCGGCCGTCACAGCCATATGCGACATCGGCGACCTTCACATCCCGGCGAGCTCGGCCGGCGCCTGGGCCAACCAGTACAGCGTGAGGCTGGAACGCCGGCCCGACGACGCCACGCGGTTCTCGATCAGCATCATCCAGCCGAGCGCCAACAACGCCGTGCTGGAGACCTTCACCAACCTCTCGATGACCCGGACGGATCCCCGCTTCGTGCTGGCGGTCATCAACGGACGCTCGGCCTTCATCGACAGGCTGACGACGTCCAGCGAGACCACCCCCGGCAACGCCACGGTCGCGCTGAACGCAACCACCAACGGCGTCGACGGGACAGTCATCGGGCCGGCCGACGGCGCCTTCCAGACGGCGCTCACCACCGCCTTCGACGTGGGCGGCGTGATCGACCGCATCGACCTCGTCAACATCGTCTGCGTGCCGGGCCTCACCCATGCCGCCACCATCGCGACCCTGCAGCGACGGGTGCACGACCGGCGCGCCTTCCTCATCGTCGACTGCGACGAGCTCGACACCGTGTCCGGCGTGGTCGCCACGCTCACGGGCAAGACCGGTTCGGAAGCCGAGAACTCGGCGTTGTTCTTTCCCTGGGTGCAGGCGCCCGATCCGTTGCAGCAGAACGCGGTGCGGGCGTTCCCGCCCTGCGGCTTCATGGCCGGCATCTTCGCGCGCACCGACGCGACGCGTGGCGTGTGGAAGGCCCCGGCGGGAACGGAGGCCTCCCTGACCGGCGCGGCGGGCCTCGCCATCACCATGAGTGACGCCGAGAACGGCCAGCTCAATCCGCACGCCGTGAACTGCCTGCGCACCCTGCCGGTCTACGGAACCGTGGGCTGGGGCGCGCGCACGCTCGACGGCGACGACGCCCGCGGCTCGGAGTGGAAGTACGTGCCGGTGCGGCGCATGGCGCTCTTCCTCGAGGAAAGCCTCTACCGCGGCACGCAATGGGTCGTGTTCGAGCCCAACGACGAGCCGCTATGGGCGCAGATCCGGCTGAACATCGGCGCCTTCCTGCAGGGACTGTTCCGCCAGGGCGCCTTCCAGGGCACGACGCCCCGACAGGCCTACTTCGTGAAGTGCGACAGGGAGACGACGACCCAGGCCGACATCAACCTCGGCATCGTCAACATCTTCGTCGGGTTCGCGCCGCTGAAGCCCGCTGAGTTCGTCGTCCTCAAGATCCAGCAGATCGCCGGCGATCTCGCCACCTAGTCGGAAGGAAGCTCCCATGGCGCAGTTTTCCGTCAATCCGCAGCGCTTCGACCCCTACAAGAACTTCAAGTTCCGGGTGAAGTGGGACGGCCGCTACGTGGCCGGCATCAGCAAGGTCTCGGCGCTCAAGCGCTCGACCGACGTCGTCGAGCACCGCGAGGGCGGCGACCCGTCGACCGGGCGCAAGTCGCCCGGACGCACCAAGTTCGAGGCGGTCACCCTGGAGCGCGGCGTCACGCACGATCCCGAGTTCGAGCGGTGGGCCAACAAGGTTTGGAACTTCGGGTCGGGCCTGGGCTCCGAGGTGTCGCTGGCGGATTTCCGCAAGGACATCATCATCGAGTTCTACAACGAGGCCGGCCAGCTTGCGATCGCGTACAAGGTGTTCCGCTGCTGGGCCTCCGAATTCCAGGCGCTTCCCGAGCTCGACGCCAACGGCAACGCGGTGGCGATCCAGACCCTCAAGCTCGAGAACGAAGGTTGGGAGCGCGATCTCGACGTGACCGAACCCGCCGAGCCGAGGTTCACCGAGCCGGCGTGACGAGGACCGAATGCGTGCGCCAGCGTCGACCGATCGCGATCGCGAGGTCCTCGACCTGTGGGAACGGGGCGTCGGCCTCGATCGCTGGCGACGCGACGACGCGCTGCTGGCGGACGATGCGCCGCGCGCGCTGGGCGCCCGCAACATCGCCCTCGTCGGCCTGCGCAACCGGCTGTTCGACCGGGGCTGGCCGCTGAAGAGCACCTGCCCGGCCTGCGCGACGGAGTGCGACTTCGAGATCGACGGCCCGGCCCTCGCCGGCCATCTCCGCCTGCCGGGCGAGCCAGGCGGTTCCTTCGACTGGAACGGCCTGACGCTGACGGCGCGGCCGCCTACCGTAGAGGACCTCGCCGCCGTCTCGCGCGCGACCGACCGGGCAAGTGCCGCCAGCGATCTGCTCGGGCGCTGCATCGGCGGCCCTCTCGACGTCGCCGCACTCGACGACGCCGGCATCGAGGCGCTCGGCCAGCGCCTGGAACGGCTCGATCCGGCCGCGCTGGTCTCCTTCGAGCTGGCCTGCCCGGCCTGCCGCCACCCGTGGTCGGCCGCGCTCGATGTCGGGGAGGCGCTGTGGCTCGAGCTGCAGCGCGCGGCCGAGCGACTGCTGGCCGACGTCGATTCCCTGGCGCGCGCCTATGGCTGGACCGAAGCCGAGGTGATGCGGCTGTCGCCGACCCGCCGCGCCGCCTACCTGCAGATGGTCGGGAGCGCCTGATGGGATTTCTCCATCACCTGGCCGGCCTCGCGCTGGGCACGGCGCCGGCGAGCGCGGCGCGGCCCGCGCTGCCGCCGCGCTTCGCCGCCCTGCCCGTCGCCAGTTTCCCGCAGGCGTTGCCGGAGAGCGGCCGATCCGCTCCGGCATCTGTGGAATCTCCTGCCCCGCCGACGTCCGCTCGCAGTCCGCAGGCCCCGGCGACGCTGGCGGTCTCCCACGAGACGCCGCCGGGAACCACTGCAGCGCCGCGATTCCCCGCGCCTCCCGCAGAGTTGCAACCGGTCCCGGCTGCGCCGCCGCCCCGAGACAGGACACTGCCCCAACCGTCGCCTGCGACCAGCATCGTCACTGTCGAGACCCACCGCACGCCCCGGCACGAGCCACCGGCGTCGCCGGGCGAGTTGCGGGTCGCTGCACCCGTCACAGCGTCCCCTGCCGCGACTCCGGTTGACGTGGCGGTCCGGACGCCAATCGAGATGCCGGTGACGCGCGCCGCCCCGCTGAGCGCCGCCGCGGTCGCCGGCCGCACGGTCGCCGCCGTCCGCGATCCGGCCCCTGTCATCCACGTCACCATCGACCGTCTCGACGTGCGGGCACCGGCGCGCGCGGAGCCGGTTCGTTCCCGGCCGCGGCCGCAGCCGACCGTCTCGCTGTCCGACTATCTGCGCGACGGCGCCTCGGGAGGGCGGCGATGAGCTCGGCGCTGGCCATCGGGGCGGTGAGCGCCGTGCTGCGGAACCTGCTCGACAACGGCCTGGTCGAGGCCGGCGCCGCCATGGGCACCAGCGTCGCGGTGAGCGCGGTGGCCCCCGACACGATCGATCTCGACAACGCCAACGATCCCCCACGCCTCAATCTCTTTCTCTATCGGGTGACGCCCAACCGAGGCTGGAGCAACGTCGACCTGCCCTCGCGCAGCGGCGTCAGCGGCGAGCGGCTCAGCAACGCACCGCTGGCGCTCGATCTCCACTACTTGCTCACCGCCTACGGCAAGGCCGACTTCCAGGCCGAGGTCCTGCTCGGCTATGCGATGCACCTGCTGCACGAGAGGCCCGTGCTCGACCGCGCCGCGATCCGCCGAGCCCTCAATCCCAGCCCGCTCGACGTCAGCATGCTGCCGCCGACCTTCCAGGCGCTCGCCGCCTCCGACCTCGCCGACCAGGTCGAGCTGATCAAGGTCACGCAGGAGGCGCTCACGATCGACGACCTGTCCACGCTGTGGACCGCGATCCAGACGAACTATCGGCCGTCGTCGGCCTATCAGGTCTCGGTCGTGCTGATCGAGGGCACCAGACCCGCCGTGTCACCCCTGCCGGTCCTGTCGCGCGGCGAGCGCGACCCGGCCACGCATCGCGATCGCGGCGTCCAGGTCACGCCCGACCTGCTGCCGCCGCTCCCCACCCTGTTCACCGCCGAGACCGAGTTCCCGCAGACCGGCGCCCGGCTCGACGACCTGGTCACGCTGAGCGGCGTGCGCCTGGCCGGCACCGGACACGAGGTGCGGCTGAACCACCGGCTGTTCTCCGCTCCTGTCGTGCTGGCGCCGACGGCGGTCGACGCCACGGGCGCGTCGGTGACCTTCCGCCTGCCCAACGACCTGCCGGCGCAAGGCGCGTTGGCGTCGGGTCAGCTCGCGGCGACCGTGCGCTTCACGCCGCTGGGCGAGAGCCGCCCGCGCGAGACCAACGCCATCCCGCTGATCCAGGCCCCCGCCCCGGTTATCGCCGCCGACGTCGCGCTCGGACTGCCGGCGGCGACCGTGACGCGCGCCGGCGTGCCGCCGCTGGTGACGGTCACCCTGCGGTCGCGGCCGCAGGTCCGCCCCGAGCAGAGCGCGATCCTCTCGCTCGATTCCATGACGGCGAACGCCCAGCCACGGACCCTGCCGACCGATCCGCTGGTCTTCGAGTTTCCCGACACGCTGACCGCGGGATCACATTGGGTTCGCCTGCGTGTCGACGGCGCCGACAGCGTGCTGCTCGACCGCACCGGCCCGTTCCCGGTGTTCGACCCCACGCAGCAGATCACGGTGCCGCCATGAGCGTCGCCGCGAGCCCCGTCGAAACCTGGCCCGACCTCAACCGGCAATGGCTGGTCGCGGCCATCGACACGCTGCGCCAGCGGCTGCAGGCGCGCGCCAGCGGTGTGGGAGGAGCCGAAGACGCGGTTGAAGCGACGCCGGCCGCGGGCTTCACGCCCGCGCTGGTGCATTGCGCCCGCGTCTTCGGTCTCTCTCCCTTCGAGCGCGAGCTGCTGCTGCTGGTCGCCGGGCTGGAACTGGATGAGGGCTTGCGCGAGGCCGTCGCCGCCGCCGGCGACGGCGCCACCGCGCAAGCGAGCTTCGGGCTGGCGCTCGCCCTGCTGACCCGGCCGCACTCCGACGCGCTGTCGTCGGACGCGCCGTTGCGCCACTGGCGAATGGTCGAGCCGGAGCCTGTCGCCAACCTCGCCCGGGCGACGCTGCGCATCGACGAGCGCATCCTTCACTACCTCACCGGCATCGTCGCCACCGATGCGGTGCTCGCGGGCGTGGCGAGCCCGCTCGCCGCGGAGCCGCCGGTCGACGAGGCCGATCCGGCGCTGGTCGAGCGGATCGCACGCGCGCTGCGGTCGTCCGATTCCTGGGGGCCGGTGGTCGTGCTCCGCGATCACGATCGCGACCCCGCGGGCCGCCGTGACCTGGCGCTGGCGGCGCTGGCACGGCTCGGCCGCCCCGCCCTCTGGCTGGAAGCTCGCGACCTGCCGACCGGCCCCGATTCGCTGCTGCGTCTGGCCACGCATGTCGACCGCGAGACGGCCCTGACCGGCTGCGTGCCGGCGGTGTCCGTGGAGGGCGCCGGCGGCGAAGCGGCCGCGGTCGGGCTGGTGGCGCGGCTGCGCAGCGGCGTGCTCTGGCTGGGCACGCCGGCGCCTCAACTTCTTGCCCTGCCGCAGGACCGACGGGTGCTGCGCTTCGACCTCGCCGCCCCCGATGCGCGGGGAACGCGCCTCGCGCTGCGCCGGCACTGGCAACGCCTCGCGCCGGCGGGAACGTCCGAGAACGAGGATGTGCTGGCCGCGCTCGACCGCGCCGGCCGCCAGTTCCACCTCGCTCGCTCGGCCCTCGACAACGTCCTCGAGCGCGTGCGGACGGCACCGCCGGCCGACCGGGCGGCCGAGATCTGGCCCGCGGCCCGCGAGGCGGCGCGCGACGGGCTCGACGCCATCGCCCAGCGCGTCGAGACGCGCGTGACCCTGGACGACGTCGTGCTGCCCAGCGGCCAGAGCGCCATGCTGCGCGACATCGCGCGGCACCTGCAGCAACGCGAGCGGGTCTACGGCGACTGGGGCTTCGGCGCCAAGCACCAGCTCGGCCAGGGCCTGGTGGCGCTGTTCGCCGGCGAATCGGGGACCGGCAAGACGCTGGCCGCAGAAGCCATCGCCAACGAGGTCGACCTCGACCTCTATCGCGTCGACCTCGCGACGCTGGTCAGCAAGTATATCGGCGAGACCGAGAAGAACCTGAAGCGGCTGTTCGATGCCGCCGAGGCGAGCGGCGCGGTGCTGCTGTTCGACGAGGCCGACGCCCTGTTCGGCAAGCGCAGCGACGTCAAGGACAGCCACGACCGCTACGCCAACATCGAGGTCGCCTACCTGCTGCAGCGGGTCGAGGCCTATCGCGGCCTGGCGGTGCTGACGACCAACATGAAGAGCGCGCTCGACCAGGCCTTCCTGCGGCGCATCCGGTTCATCGTCAGCTTCCCCTTTCCCGATGCCGCCGCGCGGGAGCGGATCTGGCGGCGCCAGTTCCCGCCCGAGGCGCCGCTGGGAGAGGTCGACTTCAAGGCGCTGGCCCGGCTCAACCTCCCCGGCGGCAACATCCGCAGCATCGCCGTCAACGCCGCCTTCAAGGCGGCCGATGCCGGCACCCGCATCGACCAGCCGCTGCTGGCGATGGCTGCCCACGAGGAGTTCGCCAAGCTCGAACGCTCGATGGGCAGCGCGGCGATGGGAGGCATGGCATGACGATCCGGGGGCTCGACGTCCGCATCCGCCGTCTCGTCGTCGATGCCGAGAATCGCGGGCTGGCGGCCGGTCTTGCCGGGGACATTGGCCGGGCCCTCGAGGCCGAACTGGCGGCGCCGCGCGCGCCGCATCCCTCGTCGCCCGACGGGGCGGACCTCGCCGCGACGATCGCCAGCCGAATCGCCCAGAGCCTGACCGGGCGTACCGGAGGCGCGACATGAGCCTCACCTCCTCCCCCCGGCTCATCAAGGGCGGCCTCGTGGTCCTGGCGCCGGGCGGTGGTGCCGTGCGCCGCACGATCGCCCTGCAATACAATCCGGACTCGCTCAGCCGCAGCTACCAGGTGCAGGGCGTCGGCGGCGACGGCGGCGGAGACCGGGCGCAGCCCTTCCGCCTCAAGGGACCGGCCATCGAGACCATCAAGCTCGAAGCCGAGATCGACGCCACGGACCAGCTGGAGCACCCGGAGAGCAACGCCAATGCCGTCGCCTTCGGCGTCGGGCCGCAGATCGCGCTCCTGGAAGCGCTGGTCAATCCTTCGGTCGACGAGATTCTCGCAGTGGCAGCGGCGGCCCAGAACGGAACGCTCGAGATCCTGCCGCCGGAGGCGCCGCTGGTGCTGTTCGTCTGGAGCCGCAACCGCGTCGTGCCGGTGCGGGTCACCGAGTTCTCGGTGACCGAGGAAGCCTTCGACCCGTCGCTCAACCCGATCCGCGCGAAGGTGAGCCTGGGGCTGCGCGTGCTCAGCACCGACGATCTCGGCTTCGCCCACAAGGGCGGCACCATGTTCCTGTCCTATCTGCGCGTGCGCGAGACGCTGGCCACCAAGGCGGGGGCAGCGTCGCTGGCCTCGATCGGCCTCACCAACCTGCCGTGACGGAGCAACGCCATGACAACCGATCCCGTCCAGGCCCTGATCGATGCCGGCGCCATCCCGACCAGCCCCTTCGCGCCGAACAGCCGCTACTTCGGCACGGCCTTCGGGCTCTACCAGAAGGGGCCCGGCGATCCCGGCACCGCCTACGTGCTGCGCCGCTTCATTCCGCAGCCGGCCGACATCGCGGTGCTGCTCGAGCATATCGTGCAGGGCGGCGAGCGTCCCGACCTGCTGGCGTTCCGGGCCTTCACCGACGCCGAGCTCTACTGGCGCATCGCCGACGCCAACAGGGTGACCGACCCGTTCGAGCTCACCGACACGCTGGGCGCACGGGTGGCCATCCCCGCGCCGACGGGCGTCTAGGCGTCGTCATGCTGAGCGGCGTGCAGCTCTCCCTCAGGATCGGGCCGGTGCCGCTGCCGCCGCCGCACGAGGTCGCGCAGTCGCTGGTCCACGCCAAGGTCGAGGAAGGGTCGGGCGACGCCCAGAGCGGCTTCGAGCTCGCCTTCGAGCTCCCCGCCCGTTCGCCGTTGCGCACGCTGTTCCTGCTGTCGGGCGGCGGCAGCCTGCCGCTGATGCGCGTCGTGCTGGTGGTCACCATCAACGGCACCGCGCAGTCGATCATCGACGGCGTCACCACCAACGTCGAGACGCAGCCCGGCGAGGGCGGCGTGTCGCGCCTGATCGTCAAGGGCAAGGACCTGTCGGCCCTGATGGACGTGATCGAGATCCCCGGCCTGCCGTTTCCGGCCATGCCGCCCTCGGTCCGCGTGCTGCTCATCCTGGCGAAGTATGCCGCGCTCGGCGTCTTCCCGATGGTGATCCCGAGCATCCTCGACATCCCCCCGCTGCCGCTGCAGCAGATCCCACAGCAGCGCGGCAGCGACTATGCCTACGTGAAGAAGCTGGCCGGCCAGGCGGGCTACGTCTTCTATCTGGAGCCGGGCCCGTCGCCTGGCACGTCGCGGGCCTACTGGGGGCCGGAGATCCGGGTCGGCGAGCCGCAGCCCGCGCTCACCGCCAACATGGACGCCCAGACCAACGTCGAGCAGCTCTCGTTCAACTTCGACAAGGAGAAGAAGAAGATCCCGATCGTCTTCTTCCAGGAGCCGTTCAGCAAGGCGCCGATCGGCGTGCCCATTCCCGACGTCACGCCGCTCAACCCGCCGCTCGGCGTGGTGCCGCCGCTGCCGCCCAACATCGTCAAGCTCGACAACACGGCCCATCTGTCGGCCCCGGAGGCGCTGATGGCCGGCATCGCCTATGCCGGCCAGAACTCCGACTCCGTGTTCGGCACCGGCCGCCTCGACATCGCCAAGTACGGGCGCCTGCTGCGTTCGCGCAAGCTCGTGGGCGTGCGCGGCGCCGGGCTGCCGTTCGACGGCCTCTACTACGTGAAGAGCGTGACCCACGAGATCGAGCGCGGCTCCTACAAGCAGGGCTTCTCGCTGGCGCGCAACGCGCTGGTCTCCACCTTCCCCACGGTACCGACATGACTGCCTCCCCGCTCTATGGAAAGTATCGCGGCATCGTCACGGTGAACGTCGACCCGCTGCAGATCGGCCGCATCCAGGCGATGGTGCCGGATGCCGCCGGCTTCGTACCGAGCACCTGGGCGATGCCCTGCCTTCCGATGGCGGGCATCAACAGCGGCGTGTTCACCGCGCCGATGATCGGCTCGGGCGTATGGATCGAGTTCGAGCGCGGCGATCCGGACTATCCCGTGTGGGTCGGCGGCTACTGGGGCAGCACGGCGGAAGTGCCGGTGCTCGCCCATGCCGTGCCGCCCGGCGTGCCGGGCCTCACGATCCAGACGCCGCTCAAGAACGGCATCGTGGTCAGCGACGTGCCGGGCCCGACCGGCGGCGTTCTGATCCAGACGACGACCGGCGCCATGATCTCGGTAAGCGACGTCGGCATCGTCATCTCCAACGGCAAGGGCGCGATCATCAACATGACCGGGCCCACGGTCGACGTGAATCTCGGCGCGTTGACAGTGGTCTGAGGGAGGTCCGCGCGATGCCCGCTCCCCTCCTCCATCTCGGCGCCACGGTGCTCTGCACTCATGCCGGCCAGGCGACCCCGCTCGCCCCCTTCCCGCGCGTGCTGCTCTCGGGACAGCCCGCCGTCACCCTGGCCTCGCCCTACGCCGTTGCCGGCTGCGCCCTCACCGGCACGCCCAATCCGCCCTGCGTCACCGGCCAGTGGATCGTGGGCGCCGCCCGCGTGCTCGCCGGCGGCGCGCCGGTGGTGACCATGATGGGCCAGTCGACCTGCGTGCCGACCGGGACGCCGATGATGCCGGTCGTCGCCCAGACGCGCGTGCTGGCGACCTGAGCGGGGGACCGGTCATGCCCGACCTCGACTTCCCCTACCGCTTCTCCGGGCTCGGCCGGACCGCGACGACCGATCGCGACGACCATATCCGCGACCTCATCCACCAGGTCCTGTTCACCGCACCGGGCGAGCGCGTGATGCGCCCCGATTTCGGCGCGGGCCTGCTGCAGCTCGTCTTCGAACCCAACAGCGCCACCCTCGCCGCCACCACGCAGCTCCTGGTGCAGAGCGCCCTGCAGCTCCACCTCGCACATCTCATCGCGGTGCAGTCCGTCGAGGTCGGCAACGACGACGCCGCGTTGCGGATCGACGTCAGGTACACCGTGCTGCTCGACCGCACGGAGCATAGCGCCACCTTCACCGCGCCGGGGGCGACGCCATGATCTTCCATTGCTGCGACCCGCGCCGCCTCGAAGTCCTGCGCCGCAGCGGCTCGGCCAATGCCATCGATTTCCTGGAGGTACTCGACCGGGCGAGCCCGCCGGCCGCGCCGCGACAGCAGACCCTGTTCGTGCGGCTGCTGCGGCCAGGCTTCGCGCTGACGCCGGACAATCTCCGGATCACCGGCGGCGAGCGCATCGCACGCGTGAATATCCTCTGGTGCGCCGCGGCCGACGCCCTGCCGCCGCAGGCCGAACCCGGCCTGGTCGACACCGTCGACGACCCGGCGCGTACGCTTGTCGTGCGCACCGACAGTTCCGGCGACTTCTCGACCTATACGCTCAGCATCGTCGCGAACTCCGGCACCGACGATCCACCGGCCGGCTTCGACCCCCGGCTGTCGTCGATCGCCTTCTCGTTCAAGGTCGAATGCCCGGCCGACTTCGACTGCGCCCAGCCTTCGCCGTGCCCGCCGGACGTCGGCGCCGAACCCGACATCAACTACCTGGCCAAGGACTACCAGGGTTTCCGCCGCCTGATGCTCGACCGGCTGAGCCTGCTGGTGCCCGGCTGGACCGAACGCTCGCCGGCCGATCTCGGCGTCATGCTGGTCGAGCTTCTGGCCTATGCCGCCGACAATCTCTCCTACCGCCAGGACGCGATCGCCAACGAGGCCTATCTCGCCACCGCACGGCAGCGCGTCTCGGTCCGCCGCCATGCGCGCCTCGTCGACTATTTCATGCACGAGGGCAGCAATGCGCGCGCCTTCGTCCATTTCGACATCGTCGGCCAGGCCGTCGCCCTCGCCCGGGGCAGCCAGCTCCTGACACGGGTGCCCGGGCTCCCGCCGGTGCTTGCGCCGGGCAGCGAGGAGTGGCGCGACGCACTCGCGGCCGGTCCCCTGGTGTTCGAGACCGCGCACGATGCGGTGCTCGACGAGCGCCTGAACCGCGTCTCCTTCTATACGTGGGGTGATGGCGGCTGCTGCCTCGTCCGCGGCACGACCCGGGCGACGCTGATCGGCCATCTCGCCGGCGTGCTCTCGGTCGGCGACATCCTGGTCTTCGAGGAGGTCGTCAGCCCGACCACCTTCACGGCCGGCGACGCCGACCGCACCCATCGCTGGGCCGTGCGCCTGACCGAGGTCACCGATTCCCAGGACCCGTCGGGCCGGCTGTTCGAGGATCCGCCGGTCGACGCCGCGCTGGACGTCACCGAGATCGCCTGGGACGCCGCCGATGCGCTCCCCTTCCCGCTCTGCCTGACGGTCGAGGAGCGGCCCGGCCTCGAAGTCAGCGTCGCCATGGGCAATATCGTGATCGCCGATCATGGACTCACCGTCGCCGACGAGCCGCTGGGCGACGTGCCGCCGGCCACGCTGCAGCTCGTGGCGGTGACGTCCGGCGACTGCTGCGACAAGCCCGAGCCGGCCGTGGTACCGCCGCGCTTCCGTCCCGCCCTGGCGCAGCTCCCCCTGTCGCACGGCTTCGACGTCGCCGGGTTGCTGGCCGTGCCGGTCGGCACCGACGAGGCCTGGTGGCCGGCCAGCTCGTTGCTCTCCATCGACGCGCGGGCCGCCACGCCGCTGATCGGCCCGATGACCGGCACGCTGGGTGCCGTGACGGAGGCCTGGACGCCGCGCCGCGACCTCCTGTCGAGCGCGGACGATGCCACGGAGTTCGTCGTCGAGATCGAGAACGGTGGCCGCGCGCGCCTGCGCTTCGGCGACGACGATCACGGCAAGCGCCCCGACCCGGGGACCGGCTTCGTGGCGACCTACCGCATCGGCAACGGCAGCGCCGGCAACGTCGGCGCCGAGGCGATCGCCCACGTCGTGAGCACCGCCAACGGCGTCTTCACGGCATTGCGCAACCCGCTGGCAGCGGCCGGCGGCGTCGATCCCGAGGACATCGAGGAGGTCCGCCGCGACGCGCCGCAGGCGTTCCGCACCCAGGAGCGGGCGGTGACGGCGGCCGACTATGCCGCGGCGGCCGAGCGGCGGCCCGACGTGCAGCGCGCCGCCGCCTCTTTCCGCTGGACCGGCAGCTGGCACACCGTCTTCGTCACCCCCGACCGGTTCGGCGGCATTGCGGTCGACGACACGTTCAAGGCACGCCTGCGCCGCCACCTCGAGCGCTTCCGCATGGCCGGCTACGACCTCGAGGTGAACAGCCCGCGCTACGTGCCGCTGGAGGTAGGGCTGCATGTCTGCGTCAAGGACGACTATTTCCGCGCCGACGTACTGCAGGCCGTAAGGCGCGTCCTGTCCAGCGACGTCCTGACGGACGGGACGCTGGGCGTGTTCCATCCCGACAACTTCTCTTTCGGCCAGCCGGTCTATCTCAGCCGCGTGATCGCCGCCGCGCAGGCGGTCGAGGGGGTCGATTCGGTGCGGGTCGACAGCTTCCGGCGGCTCGCCGAGCGCGGCTCGACGTCCCTCGACGACGGCGTGATCGCGATCGGCGACCTCGAGATCGCGCAACTGGCCAACAATCCGAGCTTCCCCGAACGCGGGAAGCTCGCGCTGGCGGCAGGAGGCGGCAAGTGACCAAGCCGGTGCCAGACCTCAAGCCCCATGTTCCGCCGCTCGCGCCGGGCACGGAATGCTGCGACTGCTGCGACGGGATCGCCGCCGAGACGCCGCAGGGCATCGACAATCGCGGTGGCCTCTCGGCGATCGCGTATCGCATCGGCCGCCATCCGCAGTTCCGCGCCAGCCTGCAGGCGGCGCTCTCTTCCTCCGCCTTCCCGGCGCTGGGCGCCCTGCGTACGCGAGACAACGACGACTTCACGATCGGCCTGATCGACGCCTTCGCCTGCTCGGCCGACGTCGTGACCTTCTACCAGGAGCGCATCGCCAACGAATCGTGGCTGCGCACCGCCGTCGAGCGCGTGTCCCTGCAGGAGATGGGCAAGCTGGTCGGCTACCGGCTGCGTCCGGGCGTGGCGGCCGAGACCTGGCTCGCCTTCGCCCTCGACACGCCGCCCGTCCCGCCGGCGACCTTGGCGCCGGAGCCCGGAAACTTCGTCACCGGGGTCCCGGCCAGCCTGGCGCTCGAGATCGGCACGCGGGTGCAGAGCGTGCCCGGCCCCGGCGAGAAGCCGCAGAGCTTCGAGCTGGTCGAGACGCTGGCCGACACCCGCGCCGCCTGGAACGCCATGACGCCCTGGCTCGCCGAGGCCCATCTGCCGGCGCGCGGCGAGCGGCAGGCCTGGCTGGCCGGCGTCGCCACCAACCTCAAGCCCGGCGACGCCCTGCTGTTCGTCGGCGGCGAATTCTTCGCCGACGCGACCAGCGACGCCTGGGACTTCCGCCTGGTCACCGCCGTCGAACCCGATTCCGCCAACGACCGGACACGCGTCGCCTGGGCGCGCGGGCTCGGCGCATCGGACCCGTTCTCCAACCCGCCCGCCCAGCCCGGCGTGTTCGCGCTGCGCAAGCGCTCGGCCGTCTTCGGCAACAACGCCCCGGTGTGGCGCAGCATGGATCCGCGCTTCCGGGCCGGCTATGCGGCCAAGTTCGGCGGCTCCTCCACCGCCGACGAATGGCGCAACTTCACCATCACGCCGGCCAGTCCCAGCGCCACGGCCGGCGCGGTCGATCTCGACCAGGTGCAGTCCGAGATCGCGGCCGACGTGCCGGGCGACATCGCGCGCCGGAGCTTCGCCGTCCTCGCCAAGGGCGGCTTCAACCGCCGCGACGAAAACTTCCCCAGCGGCACCTATGTCGAGCTCTATCGCGTGACGGCCACCACCGAAGTCTCGCGCGCCGAGTTCGCCCTGTCGGCCAAGGTCACGCGCCTCGACCTGGCCGGCGAGAACCTCAACGTCTTCTTCGCGTCTCCCCGCGAGACCTCGGTCTATGCCAGGTCGGAGCTGATGCCGCTCGCTCAACGGCCGGTCACGACGGCGGTCGGCGGCGATCGCATTCCCGTCGCCGTCGCGGCCGACGGCCTGGTGGCGGGCCGGCGTCTGGTGGTGCGAGGCGTGCGCACAAGCGACGGCCAGCCGGTGGTCGTGCAGGCGACCCTTGTCGCCGCGCATGCCGTCGACGCCGGGCGCTGCGAGCTCGAGATCAGCCCGCCGCTCGCCGACGCACTGCGGCGCGACAGCGTCGTGGTCCACGGCAATGTCGCGCTGGCTTCGCACGGCGAATCGGTGAGCCAGGTGCTGGGCGCCGGCAATGCCAGCCAGCCCTTCCAGAAGTTCGAGCTGAAGCAGCTGCCGCTCACCTGGCGCGCAGCCGCCAACGAGCTCGGCGCCGCCGCCGAGCTCACCGTGCGCGTGGGCGGCGTGGCCTGGAAGGAACGGACGACGCTGTACGGGGCGGCGCCGACCGACCGCGCCTTCACCCTGTCGACCGACGAGCAGGGACGGATGTTCGTCGGCTTCGGCGATGGCCTTCGCGGCGCCCGGCTGCCAAGCGGCACCAACAACGTCCAGGCCGCTTACCGCAAGGGCCTGGGCATCGAGGGCAATGTCGCCGCCGGCAGCCTCACGCAGCTCATGACGCGGCCGCTGGGACTGAAGAGCGTCAGCAATCCGCTGGCCGCCGAGGGCGGCACCGATCCCGAGCCGGCGAGCGACGCCCGCCGCAGCATTCCGCTCACGACCCGCACCCTGGGGCGGGCCGTGTCGGTGCTCGACTACGAGGATTTCGCCCGGGCCTATAGCGGGATCGCCAAGGCCCGGGCGGGCGTTCTGCAGGTGAGCGGGATCAGGACGGTGGCGATCACCCTGGCCGCGCCGCTCGGCAAGCCGCTCACGCCGGCAAGCCCCGTCTGGACCAACCTGCTCGGAGCGCTCAAGGCGAGCGGCGACCCGCATGTCCCCGTGACCCTGCTGTCCCTGCAGCAGAGCACCTTCCGCCTCGGCCTCCGGGTGAAGTGCGATCCCGACTTCGAGAGCGCCAAGGTGCTGGCGTCCGTCGAGGCCGCGCTCCGCGACCATTTCTCCTTCGATGTCCGCGAGCCGGGCCAGCCGGTGCAGCAGTCCGATGTCATCGCCACGGCGCAGGCCGTCCCCGGGGTCGTGGCGGTCGACCTGACGCGGCTCTACGGCGGCACGCAGCCCCTCCAGCAGACCGTTCCGTCGCTGCAGGTCCGGCTGCTCGCATCCCGCCAGCGGGTCGAGGGCGGCATTGCCCGGGCCGCCGAGCTGCTGACCCTCGATCCCGCCCCCTTCGACGATCTCGAGGTGATGGCATGAGCACGCTCACCGCCGAGCGCCTCTACGGCCTGCTGCCGGCCGTCTACCGCCTGCGCGACGCCGAGCAGGGAGAGCCCCTGCGCGCGCTGATCGCGGCCTTCGCCCAGCAGTTCGCCGCCCTCGAGGAGAATGTCGAGCAGCTCTACGACGACCAGTTCATCGAGACCTGCGCCGACTGGGTGGCTCCCTATATCGGCGACCTGATCGGGTACCGGCCGCTCCATGGCGTGGCGCCGAAAGTCGCCTCGCCGCGCGCCGAGGTCGCCAACACCATCGCCTACCGCCGGCGCAAGGGCACGGCCCTGATGCTGGAACAGCTCGCGCAGGACGTCACAGATTGGCCCGCGCATGCCGTCGAATTCTTCCAGCTTCTTGCCACCACCCAGTACATGAAGCACATCCGCCTGCAGGCGCCGGCGACCGCCGACCTGCGCGACCTGCGGGCTGCCTTCCACGAGGGCGGCGCCTTCACGGCCTTCGCGCACACGCCCGAGATGCGCCGGCCCGAGACCGGCGCGGGCCGCTACAACATTCCCAACATCGGCATCTTCCTGTGGCGGCTGGTATCGCTCGGCCTGACGGCGCTGCCGCTTGTCGCCGATCCCGGCGATGCCAGCGGCCGGCGGTTCCGCGTCAATCCGCTGGGCGCCGACCTCCAGCTCTTCCGGCGCGCCCGCACCGAGGACGACATCAGCCATCTCGCCGAGCCGATCAACGTCCCCGAGCCCCTGTCGGTGCGGCTGATGGCGCTGGCCGTTAAGGCCGCCCAGTCCAGTATCGTGCCGGCGCCGGACGCCGTGCTCGACGACGACTATGGGACCGGCGAGAGCCTGGTCCTGCTGCGCCCGGGCGATCCGCCGACGCCGGTCCCCGTCGGCCAGATCCGGATCTGCGATCTGCGCGACATCGTCGACGGCGGCGGCGCGGTGATCGGCTGGAACCACGAGGCGGCGGTGCCCGCCGGCACGATCGGCGTGGACCCCGAGCGCGGGCGCGTGCTGCTGGGGGCGCCGGCCGACGGCCCGCTGCTGGCGACCTTCCACTACGGCTCGGTGTGGACCTTGGGCGGCGGCGAGTACGAGCGTACGCCCGAGGGCGACGCGCTCGCCAACCAGCAGGCGGTGGCCGACAGCGACCCGCTGCAGCCGGGGCTCGACGCCGTCGCCGGCGAAGGCCGGCTCACGATCGGCGACAGCCTGACCTACACCGAAACCCCGGTCTTCAGGGTCGACGACGTCATCGCTTCGGGAGCACCGGGATGCCTGGTCGTCGTCGCCGCGCGCAATCCGGCGCGGCCGCTGATCGCGGCGAGCGGCGACATCACGCTCGCGATCGGCGCGCGCGGCACGCTGGTCCTCGACGGGCTGGTCGTCTCGGGCGGCGCGCTGACCTTGGGGGCAGCGGCCGACGACGAGCCGCGCGAGCTGGTGCTGCGCGACTGCACGCTGGTGCCGGGGCTGCGTCTCCAGCCCGGCGGCAGCGCCGTGTCGCCCGGCGCGCCCAGCCTCGTCATCCGGCATCCTTTCGCGAAGGTGACGCTCGAACGCTGCATCACCGGCCCGATCCAGATCGATGCTCACGCCGAGCTCACCTTGGTCGACTGCATCGTCGATGCCGGCGATCCGCAGGCCGTCGCCTATGCCGCCGACAATGCCGGCGGGCCCGGCGCCCGGCTGACGGCAAGGGAATGCACGATCGTGGGCAAGGTCCACTCCCGGGTGATCGACCTCGCCTCCAACTGCATCTTCTTCGCCCGCCTCGACCCGGCGCCCGCCGAGACCTGGCGGGCGCCGGTCATCGCCGAACGACGGCAGGAGGGCTGCATGCGCTTCAGCTACGTGCCCTCGGGTTCGATCACGCCGCGGCGCTTCCACTGCGTTCCCGACAGCGCCCATCCCGAGGCCGTCCCGCACTTCACCTCGTTGCGCTACGGCGATCCGGCCTACGGCCAGCTGCGCCGCGTGACCGACGCCGCGATCCGCACCGGCGCCGACGACGGCGGCGAGATGGGTGTCCTCCACGCACTCTTCCAGCCTCAGCGCGAAACCAACCTGCGCGTGCGCCTCGACGAGTATCTGCGCTTCGGCCTGCACGCCGGCTTCTTCTACGCGAGCTGACCTGATCTAGCGGGGAACCATCATGGCCACCGACTTCTCCCGAATCCGCCTCAATCCGCTGCTGGACTATGCCGGCGTGACGCTGAAGCAGGGCGGTGTGCTGCTCGATGCCGATGCCAACGAGCTGGTCGACATCGTCGACCGGCGCCTGCGCGCGCTGGCCAGCGACGTGCTGGGACGTGCCACGGTATCCTCGACCACGGTCAATGCCTTCAAGCTCGCGGTCTCGGGCTCGTCGCTCACGATCGACAGGGGGCGACTCTATGTCGACGGGCTGCTGGCCGAGAACCACGGCGCCGTCTCCAGCGATCCCGCCAAGCGGCTGTTCGATCCGCTGATGGCCGAGCGGCAGTTCGCCGATCCGATTCCCTACGGCGCCCAGCCCTACCTGCCCAACCCGCCGGCCCTGCCCACGGCGGGCCGCCATCTCGTCTATCTCGACGTCTGGAACCGCGAGGTGACCTTCCTCGAGAAGCCCGACCTGGTGGAAAGCGCGGTCGGCGTCGACGCCTCCTCGCGCGTCCAGACGGTCTGGCAGGTTCGGGCGCTCGCCCCGGATGCCGGCGCGTCGACCACCTGCGCCTCGCCGGACGCCGACTTCCCCGGCTGGACCGACACGATCGCGCCCTCCACCGGCGTGCTGACCACGGGCACCTTCGAGATCGCGCCGGTCGACGATCCCTGCGAGCTGCCGCCGACCGGCGGCTATCGCGGGCTGGAGAACCAGCTCTACCGGGTCGAGATCCACGATCCCGGCCAGCCCGGCGGCACCGCCACCTTCAAGTGGTCGCGCGAGAATGCCAGCGTCGGCAGCCGCGTCGCCAGCATGGTGTCGGGCAGCGAGCTGGAACTGGCCACGCTCGGCCGCGACGACGTGCTGTCGTTCAAGACCGGCGACTGGGTCGAGATCCTGGACGACGTGCGCGAGTTCTCCCAGGCGTCCGGCGAGATGCGCAAGGTCACCGTGATCGAGGCGACGCGACGGCTGCAGTTCACGCCGCCGCTGCCGGCGGTGATGCTCCCCGGCAGCTTCCCCAACAGCGCCTTCCCGGCCGCGCGCAACCTGCGCGTCCGGCGCTGGGACCAGCACGGCGCGGTGTTCCGCACCGCTGCCGGCGGCACGCCGGTGCAGGTCCAGGATCTCGACGCCGCGACGTCGACCGGCGTCATCGCCGTGCCAACCGCGGCCACGACGCTGCTGCTGGAGAACGGCGTCACCGTGTCGTTCGCCTCGACCGGCGCCAAGGGCTTCAAGGCCGGCGACTACTGGGTGTTCGCGGCCCGCACCGCCGACGCCTCGGTCGAGCTGCTTGATCACGCGCCGCCGCGCGGCATCCATCACCACTACGCCCGCCTCGGCATCTGGGATGTCGGCGCGGGCACCGTCGTCGACTGCCGGCATCCCTGGCCGCCGGCCGGCGAAGGCCACGACTGCAGCTGCACGGCCTGCGTCACCGCCGAAAGCCATGCCGGTGGCCAGTTCACCATCCAGGATGCCGTGAATCAGGTCGCGCAGACCGGCGGCACGGTCTGCCTGGGAGCCGGGTCCTACGCGCTCACGAGCCCGGTCGAGCTGAACGGCGTGCGCTCCGTTCGCATTCGCGGCCAGGGGCCGGCCACCATCCTGGCGACCGCCGGCGCCGCCTTCGTCATCCGCAGCGGCATCGCCGTGGGCATCGAAAGCATGGCGATCCTGGCGCTGGGCCGGGAGCCCGCGATCAGCGTGCAGACGGCGCTCGGCCTCGTCCTGCGCCAGCTCGCCCTGGCGGTCTTCCGCGGCGCCGACAACCGCGGCTCGGCGATCTCCCTGCAGGGGATCGTGGCAGGCGCGTCGATCGCCGAGAACGCCATCTTCGCCCCGGTCGGCATCCTCGCCAACGATCCCACCGCGCCGCGCGGCGAGGGCGACGACCAGACCGCCTTCCTGGCGGCAGCCGGCCTGGCGATCGACGACAATGTCCTGTGGTGCGCCCAGCAGGCGATCGGCCTCGACGGCAACGTGCTCCACCTCCTGAACACGCGCATCACCGGCAACGACGCGATCGCCTGCGCGCAGGTCGCGATGAGCGCGACCGGGCTCGGTCTCCCCGGCAGCTCGATGGCGATCGGCCGAAACAGCTTCTCGATCGCCGGCAACGGCATCCGCTGCGCCGTCGACGGCGCGTGGATCGGGGAGAACAAGCTGGTCAACACGGCGAGCGCCGCCACCGATGCGTCGATCGCCATCGCGCTGGTCACCGGCCTGGACAAGAACGGATCGGACCAGTGCCAGGTGCTGGCGAACCAGATCTCCGGCTTCGGCGGGTCGGGCATCGTGATCGGCGCGCCGGTGCGCGAGCTGATCGTGAAGCTGAACATCATCGAGAGCTGCGGAAGCGGCATCGTCTCCACCGACAATGCCAATGGCGGGTCCCTGTCGATCGAGAACAACCATCTGCGCAACATCGACTCCGGCCGCGAAGGCTCGCGCGCGGCGCTGGTGGGCATCGCCGTGACGCGCGCGCAGTCGGTCACCATCGCCGGCAACGTGATCCGCTCGCTGGGCGCCACGGCCGTGCAGGCGGCCCTCAAGGTCGGCATCCTGGGGATCGGCGTCGAGCGCGCCCGCATCTCCGGCAACGAGGTGACCGACCTCGCGCCGCCAGGCGACTTCGTCGGCCGCGCCGCCGGCATCATGCTGGTCGCCCCGCTCGCCGACTTCGAGGTCGGGCACAACCGCGTCGAGCGGGACGCCACGCCCTCGACCCAGCGCAGCAACGGAAACTGGGAGGCGCTGGTCGTCCTCGACGTCGACCCGCAGACCTCGCTGCAGCGCGTCGACAGGGTCACGACAGTGCGGGTCGAGCCGGCCAGGGCCGTCGTGCTGGGGGCCGGACGACCCTATCTTTCTGCCCTCTCCTTCGCAGCGGTCGAGAACCAGCCACCGGGCGCCCAGGGCTCGGTCCTCGGCAACGTCCTGATCTCGCGCGGCGACGCGCCGGCGGTCGAGGTGGTGGCGGCGCAATGCCTGTTCAACGACAACCGCGTCGATGCCCGCCTGAACGGCAAGATCGCCGTCCGGCTGGCGACGCCGCTCTGCATCGTCAGCACCAACCGGGTGACCGGCAACGAATTCTCCATCCAGATCACCGGTGCCACGGCGAAGACCGCTACGGTGCTGGGCAACATCACCACCAGGGGCATTTCCCTGGCCGGCGCACCCTTGCCGGCCCCCTGGGATGCCCTCAATCTGCGCGCCTAGGAGCCCGAGGAGACGAACATGCCGCGGACCTTCACCGTCAAGAACGAGACCACGCTCCAGTCCCTGGGCACCGCCCTGCTCGATGCGCGATTCGGCGGCGCCCAGGCCGAGGCGGCGATGGAGCAGGTGAAGGCGCTCAATCCCCACGTCGATTTCCAGAGGATCGCGCCGGGCACGGTGCTGTTCGTGCCCGAGACGACAGGCCTCAAGGCGACCGCCGGAACGTCGGCGCAGTCCGCCCCGCTGGACGAGTTCCGCGCCCTGCTCTCCGGCGCGCTCGGCGACGCGGCGGGCCGCCTCAAGGAAGGCAACGCGGCGCGCGCCGCCGGCCGCGCCGACCTCGCCGCGGCGCTCAAGAGCACGGCCTTCAAGCGCGTCGTCGGCGAGGACCGCGACATCGCCGCCCAGGTGACGGAAGCGCAGGAGGCGATGGCGAGCGAGGAGCGTGACGACAAGCAGGCCGAGGAGAACTTCGCGGCGGTGAGCAAAGCGACGCTGGCCGCGCTCACGCAGCTGCGCAAGCTGGCGGGCTGAGGCGAGCCGAACGCCCGCCTCTCGGGCCGGCCGAGGCGCCAGGCCTCACCGCGCTCGCGCCGCCCGCCGCTGGTCCCACCATTTCTCCGCCTCCATGACGGCGAGCAGCACGGCGGCGAGGAGCAGCAGCACCGCCCAGTCGGAGAGGCTGACCGGCGCGATGTGGAGCAGGTCGCGCAGCACCGGCAGGTGCATGGCGCCGATGTGCAGCACCTGCGCGCCGATCACGGCCAGCAGCAGCAGCGGATTGGCGAACAGGCGCTGGCGGAACACCGAATGGTGCTCGGAGCGGCTGTTGAAGGTCTGGAAGTTCTCGAACAGCACGAACAGCAGCAGCAGGAGGTTGCGCGCCTCGGCCTCGCCCGTGCCCCGCTCGATCAGCCACCAGAAGACCGCGAAGCCGCCCACGCCCATGACCAGGGTCGAGTGCAGGATGCGTCGGATCATCACCCTGTCGAAGATCGGCTCGCGCGGCGGCCGCGGCGGGTACGCGAGCTCGTCGCCTTCCGCCGGCTCGGTCGCCAGCGCCACGTCCTGCAGCCCGTTGGTGACGAGGTTGAGCCACAGGAGCTGCACCGGCAGCAGCGGCATCGGCAGTCCGAGGGGGATCGCCAGCAGGAACAGCATCAGCTCGGCCGCCCCCGTCGACACCAGCATGAACACGATCTTGCGGATGTTGGCGTAGGCGACGCGGCCCTCCTCAATGCCCTTGACGATCGAGGCGAAGTTGTCATCGGTGATGACGATGTCGGCGCTTTCCTTAGCGACCTCGGTACCCTTGCGCCCCATCGCCACGCCGACATGGGCGTGCTTCAGCGCCGGTGCGTCGTTCACGCCGTCGCCGGTGACGGCCACGAAGTGGCCGTTGCGCGCCTGCGACATCACGATGGCGAGCTTCTGCGCCGGCTCGACGCGGGCGAAGATGCGCGCCCGACGGGTCAGCCGGTCGAGCGCCTCGGGGCCTTCTTCCTCGGCGGCGCGGACGCGGTCGCCCGTCACCACCTCCTCGGCGCCGGCATCGAGGCCAGCCTGGGCGGCGATGGCGAGCGCGGTGCGCGGATCGTCGCCGGTCAGCATGGCGACGCCGATGCCTGCCCGCCGGCAGTCGCGGATGGCGCCGGGCACTTCGGGGCGCACCGGGTCCTGCATGCCGGCCAGGCCGACGAACACCAGGTTGAGCAGGTGGCGATGCCCGTATCCGCCCTCCGGCTCGGGCGCGATCTCGCCCTCGGCGAAGGCCAGCACGCGCAGGCCGCGCGCCGCGAGCGCCTCCTTCTGGGCGAGCAGGCGCGCGCGGTCGGTGGCGACCAGCCCGTCGGCGACCTCCATGCGGTCGGCCATGGCGATGACGGTCTCCGGCGCGCCCTTCACGAACACGCGGATGCCGCCCTCGTGCGCATGGAAGGACGCGGCGTAGCGCAGGTCGGGCTCGTAGGGGATGCGGCTGGCCAGCGGATAGCGGGCCATCAGGTCCTCGTGGACCAGGCCACCCTTGCGCGCCGCCGCCAGGAGCGCGATGTCGACCGAATCGCCGGCCCCGGACCAGCCTTCGCGTTCGCGCACAAGGCGCGCCTCGTTGGGGAGCGCCGCCGAGCGCAGCAGCGTCGCCACGCGCCTGCGCGCCGATTCGGGACTGCCCTCTGTCGGCACCACGGCGCAGGCGTCGAGGTCGTCGCCGGCCTCGCAGGCGAGCAACGTCCCGTCGGGCAGGCAGAGGTCGGTGACCGTGAGCTGGTTCAGGGTCAGCGTTCCGGTCTTGTCGGTGGCGATCAGCGTGCAGGATCCGAGCGATTCGACCGCCGCCATCCGGCGGACGATGACGTGCACGCCGGCCATGCGGCGCATGCCGATGGCCAGGGCGACCGAGATGGCGACCGGAAGACCCTCCGGGATCGCGCTCACGGCCAGCGCCACCGACAGAAGGAAGAGGTCGCGCAGCGCCATGTCGCGCATCAGCCCCGCGAGGACCAGCAGGACCACGGCGACGCCGACCGCGAGCGTGATCAGGCGCGCGAAGCGCTCCATGCGGATGATGAGCGGCGGCTGCGTCATCGACCGCTTGCCGAGCTCGGCGGCGATGCGGCCGATCTCGGTGGTGCGGCCGGTCGCCGTCACGATGCCGCGAGCGCGCCCGCGCACGATCGTCGAGCCTGCAAAGGCCATCGCGAGCCGGTGATCGGCGTCGGGGCGGCGCTCCGCCTCGCCGACAGGCGCCGCCGCCGACTTCCGGACAGGCGCGGATTCACCGGTCAGGAGCGACTCGTCGCACTGCAGGTCGCTGCTGGCCAGGAGGCGGAGGTCGGCGGGCACGCGGCCGCCCGCCTCGAGCAGGACCAGGTCGCCCGGCACCAGCCGGCGCGCGTCGATCTCGGCCGGCGCGCCGTCGCGGATCACGGTGGCCCGCGGCTGTTCCATGGCGCGCAGCGCGGCGGCCGCCCGGCTGGCCGAATGCTCCTGGACCGTGCCGATCGCGCCGTTCATCAGCAGCACCACGCCGATGAACAGCGCGTCGCTGAGGTCGCCCATCAGCAGCGAGACCAGCGCGGCCGCGGCGAGGACGTAGATGAGCGGGCTCAGGAACTGCCGCAGGAACACGAGGGGGAGCGACGGCGGCCGGACCTCGGGCAGGGCGTTGGGACCGTGCTGCGCCAGCCGGGCCTCCGCCTCGCCGGCCGTCAGGCCGTGCCCGCTGGCGCCGGTCGGCTCGCGATGGTCGTCGCCGCTCATCAGTCGGTCGGCGCGACGCTGTCGGGGCCAGGGGGCGGTGAGCCGGTCATCGGCGTGCAGTTCCTCTCCTTGTCGGGCCCGTGATCGGCCGCACGGGCATCGGCGACCGGCGACCTCCATCCTATGGAACGCAGGCGCCGCAACGCCCTTGCTACAGATCAAGGACGACGGATCAAGGACGCCCGATCGCGGCCAGCCGGCCCGGCACGGTCCATTCCGATGATCCGCGCGGAACGAAGTATGCTTTAGTGTCGTCCATGAGTGACAGGCAGGTCGAGGCGCTGCAGCCCCCGCGCGGATTGCTCCCGCCGCGGGGAGCCCGGGTCGCGCCGGGCCCGCCCCTCCCGGCGGTCGTGACCGACGGTCTCGCGGGGTTGCTCTTCTCTCTCAAGACCTTCGCCGCGGCGATCCTGGCCCTGCTCACCTCCTACTGGCTCGAGGTGAACGAGCCGCAATGGTCGGTCATCACCGCCTATCTCGTCTCGCAGCCGCTGGTCGGGGCGCTATGGTCGAAGGGCGCCTACCGCATCGCCGGCACCGTCGTCGGCGCCGCCTTCGCCATCTTCTGTGTCGGCCTGCTCGCCCAGGCGGGCCCCCTCTTCATCCTCGTCATGGCGCTCTGGATCGGCGCCTGTGCCTTCGGCGCCACGCTGACCCGCAACTATGCTTCCTACGGCTTCGCGCTCGCCGGCTTCTCGGCCCCGATGATCGCCTTCGAATCGATGGCCGCGCCGGCGCTGGGCTGGAGCCTGGCCGCCGACCGAGCGACCGAGGTGATCCTGGGCATTGTCTGCGCCGGCCTCGTCCATGCCCTGATCCTGCCGCGCTATGCGCGCGACGCGCTCGGCGCTTCGCTGGACGATACCTTCGCCGGCCTGGCCCGCTATGCCGCCATCGTGCTGCGCCCGGGCACGCCCGATGCCGACTTCACCCGCATGCGCCAGCGCATGGCGGCCGATGTCCTGAAGTTCGACGCGCTGCGCTCCTACGCGGTGTTCGAAAGCGCAACCTTGCGGCGCGAGGACGGGTCGCTGGCACGCGTGATCGGTGCCTTCCTCGGCCTGATGTCGGTCGCCCGCGGCCTGCATGTCCGGCTGGAATTCCTGCGCCAGGACGAGGATCCCGCCATCGCCCGGCTGCTCGACCCGGCGCTGCGCGACGTCGCGGACCAGCTGGAGGAAATCGCGGCCGATCGCGAAGGCCCCCTCGCGCCTGCCGTCGGCGCCCGCCTCCAGGACATGCGCCGCCGGCTCGACGAAATGCGCCGGCAGCTCGAGGCGATGGCGGCGACCGAGGACGCGGAGGTCCTGGCCAACGGCCTGCTGGTGCTCCACCGCACCGACGACATGGTCGAGGCGCTGTCGCGCGTCGTGGCGGCCGCCACCGGCTCCGACCCGTCCGGCTCGGCATCGGCGGGCGAGCCGGTATGGCTGGTCTTCTCCGGCCTGCGGCCCGACCCGCGGGCGGCGCTGGTGCAGGCGGTGCGCGCCGCCTCCGCCCTGCTCGTGGTCGGCGCCTACTGGCTGGCCTCGGCCTGGACCGCCGGCGTATCGGCGATGACGGGCCTTGCCATCGTGATCGTGATGTTCATCTCGGCCCCGAACCAGGTGAAGCAGGCCACCGACTACGTGGTCGGCGTCGTCCTGGCGATGATCGTCGCCTTCTTCGCCCGCGCCTTCCTCCTGCCCCAGCTCGGCGACTTCGTCGCCCTGGCCGCCCTTCTCGGCATCGTCATGATCCCGGTCGGCATGTTCATGACCAACGCGACCTGGGGCATGATCGCCACCGCCTTCGCCGCCTTCTATGCCTCGCAGCTCGGCCTCTCCAACCTGCCGTCCTTCGACACCGCGACCTATGTCGACGGCTCGCTCGGCCTGCTGCTCGGCCTCGCGGCCGGCGTGCTCGCGATCGAGCTGATCCTGCCCTATGATCACGGCGCGATGCGTCGTCGCGAATGGCGAGAGGTCCTGACTGCCCTGCCCGGCGCGGCCCGTGGGGAGCGGCCCGAGCGCGGCGCGCGCACGCCGATTCTGCTCGCGCTCCTCAGGCTGATGCCGCGCCTCGATCTGCGGCGGCCGGCCGACGACGAGGTGATGAACGGCAGCTTCGGCGCCGCCTCGATGAGCCTCGAGCTCGCCCGCCTGCGCGCGCGACTGGCCTCGCCCGACCTGCCCGATGCCGCGCGGTCGGCCCTCGCCGCCTGTCTGGAGCACCTCGCCGCGGGTTTCGAGCGACTGCGCCGGACCGAGATGCCGGCGGCGCGCGGCGCCGTCGTCGACGACTGCCTCGCCGCGGTCGACGCCACCCGGGCGACACTCCGCGACGCATCCGCCACGATCGACGTCCTGCATGCGCTCGCCTCGCTGCGCTTCCTCGCCGACCGGCTCGCCATCGACCGCGCCTTCCTGACCTTCCGGCTGCCGGGAGTCCGCGCATGACCGGCCTCGACATCGAAAGCCTGCGGCCCCTCGATTTCTTCGGCTTCTACCTGCCGCCGATCCTGCTCTGGATGCTGGTCGTGCTGGTGCCGTTCGTCGTCCTGCGCTGGGGCCTCGGCCGGATCGGCTTCTATGCCTTCGTCTGGCACCGGCCGCTGTTCGACGCGGCCCTGTTCGTCGTCTTCCTCGGCATCCTGGTCTTCTCGGGGGGCACGCGTTGGCTCTGGTGAGGCGTCTCGTCGGCATCGTCCTGACCCTGGCCGTGGTCGCCGGCGCCGCCCTGGTCATCTGGCGGCTGTGGGACCTCTACATGTACGAGCCGTGGACGCGCGACGCGCGCGTGCGCGCCAACATCGTCAATGTCGCGCCCGACGTCGCCGGCCTGGTCTCCGCCGTCAATGTCATCGACAACCAGGCGGTCAAGAAAGGCGACGTGCTGTTCGTCATCGAGCGCGACCGGTTCGAGGCGGCCGTCGCGCAGGCCCAGGCGCTGGTCGAGAACAAGCGCGCCAGCCTCGTGCTGGCCCGCGACAACGCACGCCGCGACGAGGACCTTGCCCGCGCCGATTCCAGCGCCATCACCCAGGTCCAGGTCGAGACCAGCCGGGCGACGGCGGCCGTGGCAGCGGCCGAGCTCGACCAGGCGCTGGCCGCGCTCAGGACCGCGAACATCAACCTGCAGCGCACCGAGGTTCGCTCGACGGTGAACGGCTTCGTCGCCAACCTCACCGCCACGGTGGGCGACTACGCGCGGGCGGGCACGCCGATCGTGGTGGTGGTCGACAGCGACAGCTTCTACGTCGATGCCTTCTTCATGGAGACCAAGCTGCCGCGCATCCATGTCGGCGACCGCGCACGGGTCCAGCTCATGGCCGGCGACGTGGTGTTCGACGGCACGGTCCAGGGCATGAGCCGCGGCATCGCCGAGCTCGATGTCGACGCGGTCGGCCAGCTCGCCAACATCAACCCGAACTTCACCTGGGTGAGGCTGGCCCAGCGCGTTCCGGTGCGCATCGCGCTGGGCAAGGTCCCGCCCGGCGTGCGCCTGGTCGCCGGCCTGACCGCGACCGTGACCATCGTCGAGGACCGGAAGTAGCCCTCCGGTCGCCGTCAACCGCCGGCGCCGGCACATTGTCCTGCGCTGGGTCCAGATTGGTCGATTGAAGCCGGTCTCCCGGATTGCTTTCGTCCGCAGGGGTCATCCCCGTGGGGAGAGAGCAGGCGCCATGGCCGAGTGGCTTCGCGGGCGGAGGCCGCGGTGAGCGGGGACAGCGGCACGGATTTCGTCTCGCTGCAGCCGGACCGGATGATCGGCCGGTACCGCGTCGTCGCCGTCCTCGGACAGGGCAGCTTCGGCATCACCTACCGCGCCGTCGACAGCGAGCTCGGGCGCGAGGTCGCCATCAAGGAGTATCTGCCGGCAGCGCTCGCGGTACGCCAGGACGGCACGACCGTGGTCCCGCGCTCGGGCAGCGCGGCCGCCGACTTCGCCTGGGGCCGCGACCGCTTCATCGCCGAGGGACGCACGCTGGCCTCGTTCCATCGCGTTCCCGGCGTCGTGCAGGTGCACGACTTCCTCGAGGCCCATGGCACGGCCTATCTCGTCATGGAGCTGGTGCGCGGCCGCACCCTGCAGGACGAGATCGAGCGGCAGGGTCCGCTCGACGCCGCGCGCCTCGGCGAGATCCTGCCCGTCCTCCTCGACGGGCTGGAGCAGGTCCACGCCGCGGGCTTCCTCCACCGCGACATCAAGCCCGCCAACATCCTGATCGACGCTGCGGGCCGTCCGGTCCTGATCGATTTCGGCGCCTCCCGCGCCGCCGTCGCCGGCCGGTCGCAGGCGATGACGGCGATCTTCACGCCGGGCTACGCCGCGGTCGAGCAGTTCACGGCCGCCACGCAGGGACCGTGGACCGACATCTACGGCCTCGCCGCCACGATGCATCACGCCCTCACCGGCCTTGCACCGCCCAATGCCATCGACCGGGTGGTCGACGATACCTACGTGCCGCTTGCCGACGGCGCCGGTCCGGCCGGGCCGCGGTCGCTGCTGGCCGGCATCGATGCCGGCCTCGCCGTACGCGCCGCCGACCGGCCCCAATCGGTGGCGGCGTGGCGACAGGTCCTGTCGGCGCCTGCGACCGACACCGGCGGGCCGGCGGCGACCGTAATGATGCCGCGCGCGACGTCGACGGCGGCGACGATGACGACGGCGACGATGACGACGGCAGCGACGCCCGGCCGGCGTCCAGCGGCGATGCTTGCCGCAGGCGTCGTCGGCCTCTGCCTGCTGGCGGCGGGCGGCTGGTTCGCCCTCGGCGGCCCCGCTACGCCAGCGCCCCCGTCTCCGTCGCCCGCTCCAGCAGCGATCGCCGCGGCGCCTTCCCCGCCGGCACCCGATCCGTCGCCTGGGCCGGCACCGGCATCGACACCGGCCGTCGCGGCAGTGGCGCCTGTCCCGCCTCCCGTCCCCGATCGTCTGCAGGAGCAGCTCGACGAGGCGAGGCGGGCGCAGCAGGCCGCCGCCGAGGAAGCCGCGCGCCTGCGCGCCGAGGCTGACGCGCGGCGCAAGGCGGACGAGGAAGCGGCGTTGCGGCAGCAGATCGCCGAGGAGTTGCGCCAGAAGGCGGCGGCGGAAGAGGCGGCCCGTCGACAGGCCGTCGAAGAGGTGCGCCGCCAGGCGGCTGCCGAGGCGGCGGCCGCTGCCGCGGCCCGGCAGCAGGCCGAAGCCGACGCGCGCAAGAAGGCGGAAGAAGAGGCCGCCGCGCGCCGGCAGGCCGAGGAAGCCGATCTCAAGGGCGCCGAAGCGACAGAAACGGCGCTCCACCTCGGCACGGCCGACCGCCAGCGCATCCAGACGGCGCTGACCGCGCTGGGGTTCCCGACCGGCGGCAGCGACGGCGTGTTGGGGCCCCGGTCGCGCGAGATGATCGCGGCCTGGCAGAGGAAAGCCGGCCGCGTTGCCACGGGGTACCTGTCGGCGGACTCGCAGGGGGCGCTGTTGCAGGACGCCGCACCGGCGCTCGCCCGCCAGGACGAGGAGCGGCGTCGTCTCGCCGCCGTGCCACCGGCCCCGACGCCATCAGCGGCGGCTTCGACGCCGTCAGCGGCAGCTCCGACGCCATCGACAACGCCACCGACAGCGGCCAAGGGCACGACGCGGTGCGACGGCGCCCAACGGGTCCAGTGGTGCCGCGGCGCCTATGAGGGATTCCCGCCGAGCTGCTGGCAGGCCAACGCCACGATCAGCAACGGGGTGATCTCGGGCGGCTGGACGTCGCAGGCCTCGAAGGAGCACCAGAGCTTCACCGGAAACATCGACGCCGCCGGCAACGTGCAGGTCACCTTCAACGGCATCGGCCAGCAGACCCACGTCAACCGGCGGTTCACGGCACTGATGACCGGCCGGCTCGAGGGCAACGTGCTGACCGCATCCGGCCGCGCCGGTCCGAACGGCCGGGACTTCACGCTCACCATCCAGTGCCGGTAGGCCGCATGCACCAGATCATTCCCGCGAGAACCGAGATGCGCCGTCGCGCAACACTGGTCGCCGCCCTGGCCGCGATCGCCCTGGCCCCGCAGTCGGCGCGGGCCGCTTCATTCGACGGCACCTGGAGCGTCACCCAGGAGTGCGAGCCCGCACCGGGCGGCGCCCGCGGCTTCAAGTGGCTCTACGACGCCACGGTGAAGGACGGACGGCTGGTCGGCCAGTACGGCACCAGGGACCAGCCATCGTCGCTGACGCTCACCGGGCGGATCAATCCCGACGGCACGGCGACGCTGACGGCCTCGGGCCTCAACGGCAAGTCCGACTACACGGTGGGATTCGGCCAGCCGGGCAGCAAGTTCAGCTATCCCGTCTCGGCGCGGTTCGTCGGCACCCGCGGCGCAGGCCTGCGCACCCAGGGCCGGACTTGTCATTTCACCTTCAGGAAGGCCTGAGCTCAACGCCGCGGGCGACGCACGACCCGCACCTTGCCGCTGCGGCCGCCGCCGCAGAAGAAGCGCTCGCCCCCGTCGGACTCGAGGCCCGAGACCATGGCGCCGGGCGGCATCGCGAGCCCGTCAAGCACCTTGCCCGACTCGGGATCGATGCGGCGCAGCTCGCTCTCCTCGCCTTCCCAGACGCCGTGCCACAGCTCGCCGTCGACCCAGGTCACGCCGGTGACGAAGCGGTCGCTTTCGATCGTGCGCAGCACCTTTCCGGTCTCGGGATCGACCTGATGGATCTTGCGCGCGCGGTACTGGCCCACCCACAGCGATCCCTCGGCCCAGGCCATGCCGGAATCGCCGCCGTCGCCCGGAGCCGGGATCGTCGCGAGCACCTTGCCGGTCTGCGGGTCGATCTTCTGGATGCGCTTCTCGAAGAGCTGGAAGATGTGGCGGCCGTCGAAGGCGGTGCCGGCATGGGCCTGGGCGGCGAGATAGCGCACGATGGCGCCGCTCTCCGGATCGAGCGCATTCAGACGGTCGCCCGACGCGAACCAGATGTTCCTGCCGTCGAAGGTCACGCCGTGGACATCGGGCGCCTCGGTGAAGGGGCCGAATTCGCCGAGGATTTCGGCGGGGGCGTTGGTCATGGCATCATCCTTCTGCTGGCTTCGTCCCGCCGATCCTGGGCACAAGGCCGAAGCTAGTCGCCGGGCAGCGGCGCCGGGAGTAACAAGGTCGTCGTGAATCCCGGCACCGGCGGGGTCAGCCAGCGGCGCGCACGGCCGCGGCCGAAGGACTGGACCTTGCCGGCCTCGGCGAGCGCGTCGAGCGCGCGCTGCACGGTGCGCTGGCTGGCACCGAGCGCCAGCGCGAGCGCCGAGCTCGACCAGGCCTCGCCGTCGGCCAGGAAGGCCAGGACATCGCCGTGCGGCTCGTCGAGCGGCTGGGCCAGGACCGCGACGGTGCCCCTGCCCTGCGGCCGCAGCGCGAAGCCCTCGGCCGTCGCCTCGATGGCGGCGAGCGGCCGAAGCTTGGCGCGCAGGCGACCGATCTCGACGCGCAATCGCGCGCGGTGCGAGTCGTCGGCCTCGCGGGCGCCAAACGCCTGGCGGAGCAGGGTCGCGCGATCGGCGGGCCCGGGCCAGGCCTCGCCGAGCGTGCGCGCCAGGGCGAACAGGACCGGGCGGCCGGCCAGCGCGACGACGGCCCCGCGCCGTCGCACGACAAGGCGGCAGGCATCGACGAGCAACGCGTCGGAGGCCTGCAGCACCTCGACCTCGTCCAGCCGCAGCGGCCGCGTGGCGCCGTTGGCCACCAGCCGCGCCGCCGGCGCCGCGAGCACACGCTCGGCGCCCGCGACCTCGGCCAGCAGCGCGGGATTGCCGGCCCGGCGGGCCGCCGCGCGGGCGCGGGCCAGGGCCGCGCCCGCCGGCGCGGTGCTGAGACGACGCAGCGCGATGCCGGCGGCCACCAGTTCATGGACGGCCTGCGCCGCCGGTGGGAAGGGTGCTGGATCGATCGCGGCCAGCCCCTGCTCGGCCTCATCGAGCCGGCCCAGCAGCAGCAGGCGACGGACCGCGAGATGGCGCGCATGCGCACCGTTCAGCCGGTCGCCATGTCGCTCCAGCGTGGCGCGCGCCGCGTCGAGCGCGCGCGGCGGCCAGCCGAGCTCGCGGGCAGCGAGCGCGATCTCGGCCTCGGCGACGACGCATCGGGCACGCGCGACCGCCTCGCGCGGCCCGAAAGCGCGGGCGGCGCGCTTCAGCAGCGCCTTGGCGCGCGGGAAGTCGCCGAGCTGGGCCATGGCGATGCCGCGCAGCGCCAGCGCCGGCGCATCCTCGCGCAGCGCCACCCGGTTGAGCGCACCCAGCGGATCGCCGGCCGCCAGCGCCCGCGCCGCGGCCGTGATCAGCGAGTCCACGGCAATCCCGTCACACTTGTAACTCCCACCGGTCGGGCATCCCGCCGCAAGTGTAGCGCGTCACGATCCCGAGGAGACACGACATGACCGAACCCTATACCGGCGGCTGCGCCTGCGGCGCGATCCGCTACGAGATCATCGGCGAACCGATGTTCATGAACGACTGCCGGTGCCGCGACTGCCAGCGCAAGAGCGGCACCGGCCACGGCTCCTACCTGACCTTCGCCGGCCGCAGCCGAGTGTCGATCGACGGCCAGGCCACGCACTGGGACCTCGCGGGCGACAGCGGCAACGTGAAAACCCGCGCCTTCTGCCCGACCTGCGGCTGCCCCGTCTACATGACCTTCAAGGCGATGCCGAGCCTCTTCACCGTGCATGCCGCCAGCCTTGACGATCCGGGTCGCTACCAGCCGCAGGCCGTGACCTACGCTGTCCGCACGCTGCCCTGGGACATGGCCGATCCGGCCGTCCCGGCCTTCGAGAAGATGCCGCCCCGCTGAACGACGGCCCGGCAATCCCGCCACACTTGTAACTCCCGTCCCGCGTCCACCCAGCGCCATCTTCGAGACACCGGCAACCCATCCAAGGAGCCCGTCATGACCACCGCCACCGCAACCATCACCGCAACGAAGTCCCCTGTCCCCGCCCCGCATCATCCCGTCGTCTCGCCCGAGCAATGGGTGACCGAACGCCGCAAGCTGATGGCCCGCGAGAAGGAGCTGACAAGGCTCGGCGACGCCGTCGCCCGCGAACGACGCGCGCTGCCCTGGGTACGCATGGACAAGGACTACCGCTTCGACACGCCGACCGGGCGGCGCCCGCTCGCCGACCTGTTCGGCGGCCATCGCCAGCTTGTCCTGCAGCACTTCATGATGGGGCCCGGCTGGGAGGCGGGCTGCAAGAGCTGCTCCTACATGGCCGACCACACCGACCCGACTCTGGTGCACCTCGCCCATCGCGACACGGCCTTCGTGGCGGTGAGCCGCGCGCCGCTCGAGGAGATCGAGCGCTTCCGCAAGCGCATGGGCTGGAGCTTTCCGTGGGTCTCCTCGCACGGGACCAGCTTCAACTACGATTTCCACGTGAGCTTCACGCCCGAGCAGCTCGCCGACGGCACCGCCGACTACAATTTCGGCAGCAAGCCGCCGGGCCAGGAGATGCCCGGCATCAGCGCCTTCTGGAAGGGCGACGACGGTACGGTGTTCCTCACCTACTCGACCTTCGGCCGCGGCGTCGAGGTGATGATGCACACCTACCGGCTGCTCGACCTCACGGCCAAGGGCCGCGACGAGGACGGGCTCGACTTCACCATGGCCTGGGTGCGCCACCATGACCGCTACGAGACGGCGGCCGCGGCCAAGGCCTGCTGCGCGGGCTGACCGTGACGTGCGTCCCGACCGACGACCGCAACGAGGGAGGCCCGCGCCCCGCGGGCCTCGCCGCCGCCGGCCGCAGCCTGGCCGAGGGCCTGGCGCTAGCGGCCGCCCCGACCTTCGCCGCCATGGCGCTTCTCACGGCGATGGGCGGCGGGCCAGTCGACGCGCTATGCGCGGCAGCGCCGGGCGGCCTGCCGATCGGCGGCATGGTGCCGATGTACCTGCTGATGGCCGCCTTCCACGCCGGTCCGTGGTTGCGGCGCCTGCCCGTCACCAGGTCGGCTCGCCGGCAAAGCCGGTGGGCGCGGACGTGACTCCCGGCGCGGTCGCCATGGACACGTCGAACGTGTAGCGCGTGCCCACGGCCGACTGGCTGACCCGCTCGCCATAGGCATTGGCGAGCGCATGCAGCGCCCGCCAGCCGGTGCAGTGACCGGCGATGATGTAGCCGATGTCGAAGGGCCGCAGTCCCTCCACCGTCGACGGGATCAGCCGCTCCATTACCCCGCCCAGGTGCAGGCCGCCCATAACGGCATGGATCGGGAGGTCGGGGAACCGGGCGCGCACCTCGGTGCAAACGTTGACAATGCCGGCATGGCTGCAGGCGCTGAACACGACCAGGCCGAGGCCCGCGACGTTCACCACCAGCATGCGCTCGTCCATGAGCAGCGGGTCGGGCCGCCAGTCGGGATCGTTGTCGCGGCGGCAGAGATGGTCCTGGCGGCCGGTCTCGAACGCGGTGACGCGCGGGATCTCGCCGCTCAGCCAGAAATGGCCGTCGAGCAGCAGGCGCGATCCGCCCTGGTTGACGACACGGGCACCCTGCGCCGCCATCTCGGCCGGAGCGGGCACCCTGGCGGCCGGGAAGATCGAGCCGTCGGCCAGCAGCACGCCGCGCTCGACGAACATGTCGGGATTGACGTGGACCTGCAAACTGTCGCGGCCGCGCCGGCCGACGATGGCGCCGAGCGCCGCCGGCAGGGCGCCCATATGGTCCCAATGGCCGTGCGTTACGGCGATCGCCTCGACGCCGGCGAGGTCGATGCCGAGGTTGCGGCAGTTACGCAGGAAGGCCGCGCCCTCGGTGCCGGTGTCGAACAGCAGCTCGTGCGCCACGCCGCCCGCCCGCGTTCGCAGGCGCAGCCCGTAGCCGAGGTTGGCGACCAGCAGAGTCTCGCCCGAGATCTCGCGCGCGCCGGCGGCCAGCACGTTGGCCAGCTCCGACACGGCGAACGCGGTCTTGCTGGCATAGGTGTCGCTGACATTGTCGGAGACGACGTCGACGATCAGCGATTCGACGGCGACCGGCTCGGTCATGTCCATGCTCCCCGGATCAGCGCATCGGCATCGGGAACAGGATTCCGCCCTCGCTCCACAGCGCGTTGACGCCACGCGCGAACCCGAGCGGCGAGCCCTTGCCGACGTTGCGCTCGTAGATCTCGGCGTAGTTGCCGACCTGCTTCAGCAGGTTGAAGGCCCAGGACTCGTCGAGGCCGAGCAGCTTGCCGAACGCCGGCTCGACGCCGAGCAGGCGACGCACTTCCGGATTGGCCGAGCTGCGCTCGGCGTCGGCGGTGGTCATACCGACCTTCAGCTCCTCGCCGTGCAGCAGGGCGTTGAAGGTCCAGCGCACGACGTCGTACCAGGGGTCGTCCCCGGCCTTCACGTAGGCGGCCAGCGGATGCAGCGCCACGAGATCGGGCAGGACGATGTACTTGGCCGCTTGGCCGCTGGCGATCACGGTGCTGGCCATCGGCGCCATCACCTGGCTGACGGCCCGGCAGGTGCCGTCGTAGAGGGCCTTGTAGAGGGCGTCCTGGCTGTCGAAGAGCACGGTCTTGGCCGTGAGGTTGCGGGCGCCGAACCAGTCGTCGATGGCCGTCGCGTAAGGCGTACGGCTCAGCGTACAGATCGTCCCCTTGTTCAGCTCGGCGAGCTTGCCCACCTGCAGGTCCCGCGCGACCACGACGACCTGGCGGTCGAGGTAGATCACGGCAGCGTCGCGCACGCCGGTGCCGGTCGTCCGCTCGAGCGTGTCGATCGTGTTGCGGGTCAGCACGTCGATCCGACCCTGCCGCAGGGCATCGAAGCGGTCGGCCGTGCTCACCGGCACGAAATGCACCTTGGTCGCATCGCCCAGCACGGCGGCCGCGATGGCGCGGCAGAAGTCGACCTCGAAGCCCGACCACTGGCCCTGCGCGTCGACGACCGAGAAGCTCGGCGCATGGCCGTTCGCCCCGCACAGGAGGTGGCCACGCTTCTGCACCGCCGCGAGGACGGGCTCGGCCCGAACGGGGGCGCCCACGAGAACGGCGCTTGCCAGGACGAGCATGGCCGCAACGAAAGGCCCCGGAAAACGCATGCTTTTTGCCTCCACTTGAAAGACCCCAGCTCATTATACGGTTGCAGATCGGGTGCGATCACCTCGTCTGCCGGTGCCGGAGAAGGCTGCGACGTCTCGTCTCCCTCCGCTGGCAGAGCCCTTGCTGTTCCACCGGCAGGCGACCTAGGAACAGCGCCGGGGGCAAGAATGAAACCAACCCAATCTCAGATCGCTCTGCGGATCTATTTCCTGGAGCGGGCACTCGAAGGCATGGAGCAGGCGGCGGACGACGCCGAGTGCGACCTCCTCGCCAATCCGACGGACGCCTCTCAGGGCCGCCAGCTCGGCGCCTTCTACGTCCTGGCCGACGAGACGTGGCGCCACATCCAGATGCTGCGCGCCCGCCTCGACGGCGCGGCCTCCCTGATCTACTTCGACAGCCGCCTGGCCGACCCCGACGCGCGGGCGGCGCGCCAGGCGCTGATCTGACGCCGCTGGGCGGGCCAGCGGTCCTCGCTTTCTCCGCCGTCGGATTGTGACCTTCGTGACCCCGGGAGATTCGTGACCCCGGCGCTAATCCGGGCGTGCGCGCCTTTGCGAACGGGCGGGCCGCCGCCACACTTGTCGAAGGATCAGCCGGACGTCGCCGCAGGGCTGCGGCGCAGTCACGCCCGGGCGCCCGGACTGGTCTGGTAGGGCAAGGGACAAGCCGCAAACGACAGCGCCCGCGCGACGGCGGTCAACGACAGGTTTCGCATGAAACGCGCTCACCTGACGATCGTCCTCCTCTGTCTCGCCTGCGCGTGCTTCGGTGCGTCTGCAGCGCGGGCCGAGCCGCTGCGCCTCGCCCTGATCATGTCCAACGCGGCCTATCCGAGCCTGGGTGAGCTCGCGCGCTGCCCGCCGGCAGCGGCGACGGTCCGCGATGCGCTGAAGGCGCGCGGCTTCGAGGTCATCGAGCGTCGCGATCTCGGTCGCGGCGAGTTCGACGGCGCCATCGGCCTGATATCCCGCCGCGCCGCGGCGGCGCCGGGATCGATCGTCGTCTTCTACTTCTGCGGCTACGCCGTCGGCTTCAACAGCCGGACCTTCCTCCTGCCCACGTCGGCGACGCTGGCCCGCGACCACGACGTGCTGAGCCAGGGCGTGATCGTCAAGAGCGTGGTGGCCAGCCTGCAACGCGCGCGCGACGGCGCCGGCCTGCTCCTGCTCGACCTGTTCACGCCGGCGAACCCGGCCCTGCCGGGCCCCGCCCGTCTCGATGGTCAGTTCGACCCTTCGCCCTTTGCGGTGGTCGCCGCCGGCCACGACCAGGCCAGCGGCCGCGGCGCCACCGCCGTGGCGCTGGGACTGCGCGACGCGCTGGCGGGCGGCGATACGCGGATCGGGGAACTCGTCGGCCATCTGCGCGCCCGCCTGGTCCGGGACGGGCTCGATGCCCAGATCGTGGCGGCGACCGGCGACGCGGCCCTTGTGCCGGAAGCCGAACGCGCGCCCGAACGCGCGGCCGAACGGCCAACGCCGCGACCCGCCGAACCCGAGCGGGCACCGCCGCCGGCCAGCGCGCCGCCCGCGCGTTCCGAGGCGACGGCCCCTCCGCCTCCGCCGCCTCCACCACCCGCCCCGGCGATGGTCGACGAGGACCGCATGTCCGAGCGCCAGCGACGGCAGGTCCAGATGGCGCTGGCCGCCATCGGCTACTACGGCGGCGGCATCGACGGCGTGTTCGGCCCCGAGACGCGCGCCGCCATCCGTCGCTTCCAGTTCGAGATCAAGGCCGAGCTGACCGGCCACCTGAACGCCGAGCAGGCGGGCAGGCTGATGGAACGAGCACGCTGACAGCGGGAGGCACGCCATGGGGCTGCGGACCAAGTTCAACCTGGCGATGATCGCGGCGTTCGTCGTCGGCCTCGCGGCGGCGACGCTCCTGGCGCGCGAGATCACGCGGGACGAAGCGCGGCGCCAGGTGCTGAACGAGGCGACCCTGCTGATGCGCGCCGGCACCGCGGTGCGCAGCTACACCCAGAACGAGGTCCGGCCGCTGCTCGCCGACCAGCTCACGGTTCGGTTCCTGCCGCACTCGGTGCCGTCCTGGTCGGCGCACACGGTGCTGCGTCAGGTGCAGAAGGACTATCCCGACTATTCCTACAAGGAAGCCGCGCTCAATCCGACCAACCCCGCCGACCGCGCGACGGACTGGGAGGCCGACATCATCGCCACCTTCAAGCGCGACCGCGACCTCGACCAGGTCGTCCTGACGCGCGACACGCCGGGCGGCCAGTTCCTCACCTTCGCCCGGCCCTTCCGGCTGACCGACCGCGCCTGCCTCGCCTGCCACTCGACCCCGGCCGAGGCCCCGGCGACGCTGGTCGACCTCTACGGCAAGGAGAACGGCTTCGGCTGGACGGTCGGCGACGTCATCGGCGCCCAGGTCGTCTCGGTTCCGATGACGCTGGCCCTGGCGCGCGCCGACCACGCGCTGCTCGCCTTTGCCGGCGCGCTCAGCGCCGCCTTCCTCGCCATGCTGGTCGTGCTGAACGGGCTGATGCACTTCCTGATCCTGCGCCCGATCCAGCAGATCACGGTGCTGGCGCGCGACGTCAGCAGCGGCAAGCCCGACGTTCCCGAGTACAACGTGAAGGGCCGCGACGAGATTTCCTCGCTCGGCCGCTCGTTCAACCTCATGCACCGCAGCCTGCAGAACGCCATGCGCATGCTCGAGGGCGCCTGACGCAACCGAGGTCTCCCATGGAAGAGGTCCCCATCCGGATCGGCCGCTACGTCGTCGAGAGTCTGGTCGGCGCGGGCGGCATGGGCCAGATCTACAAGGCCCACGATCCCGACATCCGCCGCACCGTGGCCATCAAGCTCATCTCCACGAGGCTGATGGGCAGTGCGGACCGCGCGGAATACATCCGCCGCTTCCGCCGGGAGGCCCAGGCGGCGGCACGCTGCGCCCATCCCAACATCATCGCGATCTACGATTTCGCGCTCCACGAGGACCAGCCGTTCCTCGCCATGGAGTTCGTCTACGGTCCCAACGTGCGCCAGCTGCTGAGCGACGGCGCGCTGTCGGTAAGCGATGCCATCGACGTCATCGTTCAGGTGCTGGACGCGCTGGCAACCGCCCACGAGCACGGCGTCATCCACCAGGACATCAAGCCGGCCAACATCATGCTGACGCCGCAACGGCGGGCGAAGGTCGCCGACTTCGGCATCTCCCGCTTCGCCAACACCGACGTCACCAGCGTGTCCTCCTCCATGGGCACGCCGAACTACATGTCGCCCGAGCAATGCCGCGGCGGCCCCGTCGACGCGCGCTCCGACCTCTTCTCGGTGGGCGTCACCCTGTTCGAGATGGTGTCGGGCGTGCGCGCCTTCTCCGGCGCCACCGCCGCCGAGGTCGCCCACCGCATCCTGAACGATCGCCTGCCCCTCCTGCCGGCGCCAGTGCGCAGTGCTGCGCCGCGCCTGCAGTTCGTGCTCGAGCGCGCCACCGGCAAGCATCCCGAAGACCGCTTCGAGTCCAGTCAGGAGATGGCGGAGGCGCTGCGGCATCTGCGCGGCGACAGCGGCGACCCCGCCGCGGGCACGGCCGCTCCGGACCTGTCGACCGTCGTGGCCAAGGCACCAGCCGCCGACAGCGCGCGGCAGCCGGGCGTCGGCCCGCCGGCCTTGCAGGCGTTGGAGCGCACGCTGGCGGGCTATGTCGGGCCGATCGCCCGCATCCTGGTCCGCGATGCGGCGGCCCGCGGCTCGCCCGAGGCATTGGTCGCCGCACTGGTCGCGGCCGTTCCCGCCGGGCCGGAACGCGAGCGCTTCCGCCGCGAGGCGACGGCGCTCGTTCCCCTGGCGTCACTGCCGACCGAAACGCCCACCGGCACCGGACCGCCGTCGTCGTTCGACGCCGGCGAGCTCGCCCGCGTCGAGCAGGCGCTGACCCATCATGTCGGCCCGGTTGCCCGTGTCCTCGTCCGGCGCGCGGCGCGCACCGCGTCGTCGGTGGAGGCGCTGTGGCAGGTCCTGGCCGAGCACATCGACGCGCCGGCCGAAAAGACGGCCTTCCTCCGCCGTCGCCTGGACGGCTGAAGGCGCTCTTAGAGATCCTTCTCCGCCAGCTCGCGGAAGGCATCGGGGACCGAGCGCGCCGCTCCGAGGGCGACGGCGCCGTAGCCGATCGCGTCCTGGCCGAAGCGGTCGCGGATGCGGTCGACGGCGCGGTCGGCGGCGTGGCGCGCGAGTCCGCGCCGGGTCCCGGGGCGACGCGCCTCGTTGGCGAGCCCGAGCGAAAGCTCAAGCTGCAGAAGCGGCTGCTTCTCGAGATGAGACACGGAGATCGCCAGCAGCGAGAGGGTGCGCTCGCGCGGATGATCGGCCAGGGCTGCGCGCACCAGCTCCTCGGCGATCTCGGTCAGGCTCGCGGTCGCGGCGATCGGCGCGTCGAGGGTGAGCGAGCGCGTGACCGCACGCAGGTCGGCGAAGCGCACGCGCACCGTGACGGTGCGGCCGGCCAGTGACTTGGCGCGCAGCCGCGCGCCGATACGGTCGGCGAGATGGGCCAGCGCCGGCCGGTAGACCTCCGGCCGCGCCGGCCGGCGGCCGAGCGCCGACTGCGCGCCGGCCGACCGCGCACGATGCTGCGTCCGGATCTCGCGCGGATCGCGGTTCCACGCCAGCGCCGCCAGCTTCTCGCCCGCGGCCGGCCCGAGCAGGCGCTCGAGCGCACGCGGCGACGTCGCGGCGAGCTCGCCGATCGTCTCGATGCCGCTGTCGGCCAGCCGGGCTCGGGTGGCCGGACCCACGCCCCACATCAGCTCGACCGGCAGCCCGTGCAGGAACTCGATCTCGCGGTCGGTCTCGACGGCGACCAGCCCGTCGGGCTTGGCGACCTGCGAGGCGATCTTGGCGAGATGCTTGGTGCGGGCGACTCCGACCGAGATCGGCAGGCCCACCTCCTCGCGCACGCGCCGGCGCACGGTGGCGGCGATCTCGGCGGGCGGGCCGAACAGGTGCGTGCAGCCCCGCACGTCGGCAAAGGCCTCGTCGATCGAAATGCGTTCGACCAGCGGCGTGAAATCACCCAGCACGCCGATCGCCGCGTCTCCCAGCCGCTTGTACTCGGCGAAGTGGCCGCCGACGAAGATCAGCTGCGGGCAGAGCAGACGCGCCAGGCGGCCCGGCATGCCGCCCTTCACCCCGAACGCCTTGGCCTCGTACGAGGCGGCCAGCACCACCCCGCCGCCGACCGCGATGGGCTTGCCGCGCAGCGACGGATCGAGGAGCTGCTCGACCGAGGCATAGAACGCGTCGAGGTCGGCATGCAGGATCGTGGCCGCGCTCTCCATGAGCCCTCGCTTGATTGAGAACATATAGAGAACATTGGCGCATCCGAGTCAATCGGGCTTTGGGAGCCCGGCTCGTCCCTTGACCGCCGCCGGCCGGGCGCGTCAGTTCGGCAGGGTGCACGAGAGGGAGACAAGATGACCGGATGCTGGCGGCTGTTGCCGTTGATCGCCGTGGCGGGCTGCGCCGTCGCCAACAGCGCCCCCTCCTCGCAGGAGGTCGTGCGCCTCCGCGACATCCGCGATGCCTGCCTGATGCGCAACGCCGTCACGCTGGACGACCGACGCTCGGATCCCGCCGCGGTCGCCTCGGCGGTCGTGGCGGCGTGCCAGCGCCAGAATAACGCACTGATCGACGCCATCGCCGGACCCGACGGCTTTCGCCGCTCGCAGATCGCCCGCGACATCGAGCAGAACAGCCATCAGGCGGCGACCCAGTACGTGCTCTCGCATCGTGCCGCGCGGGCACGCAGCTGAGAGTCTTCTGGTCGGAACGCCGACGCGGAGAGGCTGGCCTCAGTAGGTCGCGAAGATGCGCGCCACCTCGGCGGGATCGGAGGTCCGGGTCAGCGCCAGGGCCAGCAGGATGCGCGCCTTCTGCGGGTTGAGGTTGTCGGCGGCGAGCACGCCGGCATCCGTGAGCTTCTTGCTGCGGTAGATGCGGCCGGACCCGGCCCGCGAGCTCTGGACCACGACGATGCCCTGCCGCACCGCATCCTTCATGGCCTCGAAGTCGGCAGCGGGCGCCATGCCGGGCGCAAAGCCCGCCGACACGAGCCCCTTGGCCCCGGCGGCGATGAAGGCGCGCATCGCGGTGCCGTCGGAACCGGCATAGGCCCAGGCGATGTCGACGCGCGGCAGGCTGTCGAGGTCCGTGATGTCGAACTCGGTGTCGGGCATGTGCCGACGCTCCGGCTTGCGGTAGTAGGCGATGCGATCGGCGTCGGCATGGCCCAGGATGCCGAAGTCGGGCGTGCGGAAGGTCTGCATGCGCCAGTTCGAGGTCTTGGTGACCTCGCGCGCCGCCTGGATCTCGTCGTTCAGCAGGACGAGGACGCCGCGCCCGCGGCTCGCCGGGTCCGCCGCCGTGCGCACGCCGTTCACGAGGTTGATGGCGGCATCGGTGGACAGGCCGGACGCGGGACGCTGCGAGCCGATGAGCACCACCGGCAGATCGACCTTGAGCACCAGGTTCAGGAACCAGGCCGTCTCCTCCAGGGTAGCCGTGCCATGGCCGATCACGATGCCCGCGAGATCGGCATGCTCGGCGGCCAGCCGATGGCAGAGCGCGGCCAGCTCGCGCCACTCCGCATAGTAGATTTCGGGGCTGGGCACATTGCGGAAGTCGACCGGAATCACCTCGGCGATCTCCGTCACGACGGGGAAGCGGGCGACGATCTCGCTGGCGTGCATGCGATTGTCATGGATCCCGTAGTCCTGGAGCTCGAGCGGATGGACGCCCAGGGACGAAATGGTGCCGCCGGTGCCGATGAAGGCCACCTTGGGCCGGGGCGTGCTGCTCACGAAAGGCTCCTTTCTGTCTCGCCGGCGGCGAGCCGCGGCGCGAAAGCGCGGCTGACCGGGAGCACGCAAGATCGATGCCGTGGCGACGAGCGTCACGGTCGCGCTGCATCCGGCACTCTTTTCGCATAGGGTCGCGCGACAGAAGAGGAGATGGCATGGAAACCGAGATCGACGCGAAGACCTTCTGGAAGGCGCTGGGCTGCCGCGCCATCGGCGTGGCGGTGGTCACGGCCCAGGGCACCGAAGGGCCGGCCGGCTTCCTGGCGCTCTCGGCGACCCATCTCACCGCCAGCCCGCCGACCATGCTCGTCTCGATCGGCCTCACCACCTCGGCGCTCGCCGCCGTGAAGCAGGGCAACCACTTCGCGATCAACTACGTGCCCAAGGGCCGCGAGGATCTCGCCAAGGAATTCGGTGGCGGTGGTACCCTCAAGGGCGCCGACCGGTTCAAGACTGGCGAGTGGACGACGCTGAAGAGCGGAGCGCCGGCGCTGGTCGACGCGGTGGGCGTGATCGACTGCCGCCTCGAGGAGATGATCGAGCGACACGGAACTGTCATCGCGCTCGGCACCGTGCTCGCCTACAGCGCCTCGACGAAGGATCCGCTGGTCAGCTTCCGCGGCGGCTATCTCTGAACGTCGTCCCCTCATCCTCGTCGCAGCCTGCAAGCAACGAGCACGCTCCATGTTGAAAACAATTCGCCTGATTCGCCGCCTTCACTGCGATTAGCGCGTCTCGTCACGCCTCTGCGGTTGATCACGAACCCGTGTGCATGCACGGTGAACTGCGTCGTCATGCAGGGGTGCTTTGGGGATGTCGGGAACGAACAGGTTGCACGGCGCCGTCGGATTCGCGCGCCGCGGGTGGTCGCGTCGCCGCCTGCTGCGAGGCGTCGCGATCGCGCCGATCGTCCTGCTTCTGGCCACCGCCGAAGGGGCCGCGCAATCGACCTGCCCGACGGGAACGGCGATCTCGACCTGCCTGACTCAGGACCAGATCACCTACCTTCAGGCGTTCACGACGCTGCCCTATTCGTCTGCTGGAACCCTACTGCTGGACGCCAACTTGGCGAGCGTCGAGGACATCTACGCCAACGGGACCATTCCCGGTGCTCTGACAGCCCAGCGCAACCAGGCCCTGGTGAACGCGTCGACCTATAACGGCAGCGGCAAGCTCGTCGCGCCGCAGGCGAATCTCTGGGGCATGATCTCGAATAGCCCCTACCTGAACGCCTCCAATTTCACGGCCTTTCCCAGTGTCGCACAGTCCCAAGCGCTTGCGACCACGATGGCCGCCCAAACCAGTGCCCAGAGCGAGCGCGTCTTCAAGGACATCACCAACGTCCTGACGGCCGTTTTCGACGATATCGAGCAGATCAACAATCTGAAGGCGAGCTTCACCTCCTACAATACCTACTACGTCCAGCAGCAGGGACTGATCACGTCCTACGGCGGCACCGCATCCTCTCCCGCGACGGTGGACCTCCGTCCGTTCCAGGTCTCGACGGCTATCGCCAACGCGCCATGGACCGTCGTTCCGGAGGGGAGCAATATGGGACAGTGGAACGGCAACATCTCCGTGCCGTCCTACCCGAGCGGGCATTCGACCATCGGCAACACGGCGGCACTGCTCAACGCCATCCTGCTGCCGCAGGCCTACCAGAGCATGATGGTATCAGCGCAACAGTTCGGTCTCAGCCGAAACATCGTCGGCGTGCACTATCCGCTCGATATCATCGGCGGCCGCGTGCTGGCCTACTATACGATCACCCAGTTGCTGGCCGGCACGCCGCTGTACGCACAGGCGTGGACGGCGAGCACCTCCAGCAATTTTGCAAACGACATTTCCAATCTTCAAGCCGGTCTCGCAAGCTCGCTCGGCAGCGCCCTGACGGCTGTGCCGTACGCGTCGTGCGCGTCCAACGTGGCGGCTTGCATAGCCGGAGGCACGTTCCCGACGGCGAGCCAGTTAACGTCTGCCAACGAGGCCTACGCCACCCAGTCGACCTACGGTCTGCCGCTGGTGCTGCCGGCGACCAGCACGAATACGGCGCCGGCCAACTCAAACCTGCTGATCGCCTCGCGCTTCCCCTACCTCAATCCGCAACAGCAACTCGACATCCTGACCTCGACCATGTTGCCGGCCGGGGTGCCGCTCGACGACGGCAGCGGGTGGGCGAGGCTCAATCTCTATGCGGCAGCAGGCGGCTACGGCGCCTTCAATTCAGGCATCGTGACGGTCAGCATGGACGCGTCGGTTGGCGGCTTCAACGCCATCGACTTCTGGAGCAACAACATCTCCGGCCCGGGCGGCCTTGCCAAGTATGGCAGCGGAACGCTGGTGCTCGGCGGCAACAACACCTACACCGGCGGCACGACCGTCGGCGGCGGCACCCTGGCGCTGTCCGGCACCATGATCGGCAACCTCGCGGTCATGCCGGGCGCCACCTTCGTGACGGGTGGCGGCTATGCGGTGTCGCCGACCTCGACGCTCAGCAATGCCGGCACATTCCAGTCGGTCAACGCCTCGCTCCTCAACCAGGGCACGCTTGCCAACAGCGGCACGATGATCAGCGATCTCGTCAACGCGGGCAGCGCCACCAACAACGGCCTGCTGACCGGCAGCGTCAGCAATTTCGGCACGCTGGGCGGCACGGGCACGATCGGCGGCAATGTGACCAACCTCGGCACGGTGGCGCCGGGCAACTCGATCGGCACGATGAGCGTCGCCGGCAATGTCACCAACACCGGTAGCGGCGTGCTGTCGGTGGAGGTCGCGGGCAACGGCCGGAGCGACCTGCTCAATGTCGGCGGCACGGCGACACTGCAGGGTGGCGCCGTCAGCGTCTACGCCCAGCCCGGCACCAGCTTCGCGCCCAGCACGACCTATCGCATCCTCAATGCCGCCGGCGGCGTCAGCGGCACCTTCGCGTCGGTGAATGAGCTCTATCCGTTCCTGCTGTCGAGCCTGAGCTACGACGCCAACAATGCCTATCTCACCCTCGACATCGGCGGCTTCGCCGCGGCGGCCACGACGCCGGCCCAGGCCGCGGTGGGCAACGTGCTGGACGCCAACGTCAACACCGCCACCGGCGACTTCGCCCAGGTGCTGGGCGCAATGGCGACCGGTGTGGCGAGCGATGCCAGCGCGCAGTACGTGCTGCAGTCTCTGTCGGGCAACAACTACGCCGGCTTCTCGACGGCGATGGTGCAGGGCGCCCAGCTCTTCATGAACAATTTCCTGGGCCAGACAGGAGGAGGGTCGGGCGGCGGGGCGGGCAGCGGCACCACGCGCGTGGCGCTGGCCGAGGCCTGCGACGTCGCCTGCGATACCGTCTCGCCGGCAACCTGGGGCGCCTGGGGCGGTGCGCTGGGCGGGCTGGGGACGCTCGGCAACGGCGCGGCGACCGGCGCCGTCACCTACAATGCCGGCGGCTTCGCCGCCGGCCTCGACCGCGCGGTCGCGCCCGGCGCCCGCGTCGGCATCACCACCGGCTACACGACCGGCAGCCAGTGGGTCTCGGGCTTCAACGGCATGGGCCGCTCCGACACGGTCAATGTCGGCCTCTACGGCGGCTACACCCAGGGCCCGCTCTACCTCGATGCGCTGGCGGGCTACGCCTACTCGTGGAACCAGATGTGGCGCCAGATCGCCGTCCCCGGCCTGCAGCAGCGCACGGCGCTCGGCCAGACTGGCGCCAACCAGTGGTACGGCCAGCTCGAGGGCGGCTGGCGCTTCGAGCTCGGCCCCCAATCTCCAGCGTCGGCACAAGCCTTCGTGACGCCGTTCGCCCGGCTGCAGGCCTATACCGGCACCCAGAACGGCTTCACCGAGACCGGTGCGCAGTCGCTCAACCTCAGCGTCGCCCAGCAGACGACCAACTCGCTGCGCTCGGTCATCGGGGCGCAGCTCGGCGGTTCGATGGACCTCGGCTGGCGCGAGCGTCTGGCGCTGCAGCTGCGGCTGGGCTGGAGCCACGAATATGCCGACGTGTCGCGGCCGGTGACGGCGACCCTGGCCGGCGCACCGGCCATGCCGTTCACCACCTACGGCATCTCGCCGACCCGCGACGGCGTGGTCATCGGCCTTGGCGCCAACACTGCCATCGCCGAGGCGACCCGGGCCTATCTCCGCTACGAGGGCAACATCTCGGGACAGGACTCCGCCCACGCGCTGACCGCCGGGCTGCGCATGACCTGGTGACAGCACGACCGGGAGAACCGAAAACAGCAATGGCCAGACCCGCAACAGGCGAGCCTTCGGGGAGAACGTCTTGACAGTGGTGACTCGATCCGTCCTGGCGGCGACGACGCTGCTCGCGGGAACGTCGTTCGGCGGTGGGGCGCAGGCGCAGACCTGGAACCTCTACAGCGCGACCACCAGCTTCTACATTCCCTACGCCAACGGGCCGATGAGCCCGACGAATCCGGCCCAGATCTGGCTGTCGCTCAACGGCGGCACGCCGACCATCTTCACCATGGACACCGGCTCGAGCGGCATCATCGCCTCGGCGAAGAACAATTTCGGCCAGACCGTCTTTCCGGTCTCCGGGCCGAGCCTGGGCGCCGGAAGCCAGTACTACAGCAGCAGCGGCGTGCAGCTGAACGGTCAGTTCTACCTCACCGACGTCAGCATCAGGAGCAGCGCCACCACCGAGGTGACCAAGGCGTCTGTCGTTGCCCTTCTGGTGGAGAACCAGACCTGCGCCTTCACGAACAAGGGATGCTCGCCCCACAGCGATCCGACGGGGATCGCCTACATGGGCGTCGGCTTCGACCGCGGCGTCAGCGCCATCACGCCGCCGGGGCCGAACACCAACGTCAATCCCTTCATCAACGTCAATGCCGCCGGCCCCTACTCCCAGGGCTACCTGGTCACCAATTCCGGCGTCCAGCTCGGCCTCACCAACGCGACGACGGCAAACTACGCCTTCGTGAAGCTGGCGCCCAATCCTTCGGCGGCGGGGCAGGCCTCGGCGGCCTGGATGCAGGCCCCCTTCACCATCACCGTGGGCGGCGCCACGGGCAGCGGCCAGATCCTGCCGGACAGCGGCATCAACTACGCCTTCCTGACACCGCCCACAGGCGCGCAGATTTCGACGACCGCCTGCGCCAACCCGCCGAACGGTCCGGGTGGAGGCCACTGCGCCAGTCCCGGCCTGCCGATCCAGGTCTACCTGCCGGGCCAGACCTCGCCGCAGATCGCCTTCTACAATTTCACGACGATCAACGGCAATCCGCCGGCTCCCGAGAACCGGCTCACGCCTGACGTCGTGCAGCTCGTGCCGGACGGTCCCACCGTGTTCCTCAATACCGGCCGCGAGTTCTTCCAGGGGTTCAACTATTTCTTCGACCCGGTGAACGGCTTCGTCGGGTACCAGTGGAACGGCACGCAGAGCACCCGGTACGGCAACGTCATCCCGATCGTCGCCCTGCAGGGAACGGTCTCGCTGCCCGCGCTCAGCTCGACCTTCCCGACCTACCTCATGTCAGACACGGTGCTCACCTCGCCCGGCGCCGTCGTGCTGCAGGGCAGCGTGTTCGGGCCCGGCGGCCTCACCGTGGCCGGCGGCGACATCTCGCTGGCCAATCCGGTCAACACCTACATGGGCGGCACGACGGTGACCGGCGGCAGCCTGAGCCTGGCTCCGGGGGCAACCCTGCCCTCGTCGGGAACCCTCACCGTCAATGGCGGCGCCTTCAACCTGAACGGCAACACACAGGTGCTGGGCGCGCTCGGCGGCAGCGGCGGCCAGATCGACCTCGGCGGCGGCCTGCTGGCGCTCAACACCTCGCAGTCGAACGTGCTGGGCGCCGCGCTGGCCGGCACCGGCACGTTCAGCCTCCAAGGCGGCGGCTCGGTCAACCTGACCGGCAACAGCACCGGCTTCTCCGGCTCGACGGTGGTCACCAACGCCGGCCTCGCGGTGAACGGCAGCCTCGGCGGCAACGTCTTCGTCGGTAGCGGCGGAACCGTGAGCGGCAGCGGCACGATCGCAGGCAACCTCTTCAATGGGGGCATGGTGGCGCCGGGCAATTCGATCGGCACGCTGAGCGTCGCCGGCAACTACAGCCAGGTCACGGGCCTCTACAGCGTCGAGGTCGGCGACGGTGGCCAGAGCGACCTGATCAATGTCGGCGGCACGGCGAGCCTCGGCGGCGCGGTCAGTGTCTATGCCCAGCCCGGCACCAGCTTCGCACCCAGCACCACCTACCGGATCCTGACCGCGGCCGGAGGCGCGAGCGGCACCTTCGCCTCGGTGAACGAGCTCTATCCGTTCCTGCTGTCGAGCCTGAGCTACGACGCCAACAATGCCTACCTCACGCTCGATATCGGTGGCTTCGCCGCGGCGGCGGCGACGCCCACCCAGGCGGCCGTCGGCAACGTGCTGGACGCCAATGTCGGCAATGCCACCGGCGACTTCGCGACGGTGCTGGGGGCGCTCGCCTTCAACACCACCTCGAGCGCCTCGGCGCAGTACGTGCTGCAGTCTCTGTCGGGCAACAACTACGCCGGCTTCTCGACGGCGATGGTGCAGGGCGCCCAGCTCTTCATGAACAATTTCCTGGGCCAGACAGGAGGAGGGTCGGGCGGCGGGGCGGGCAGCGGCACCACGCGCGTGGCGCTGGCCGAGGCCTGCGACGTCGCCTGCGATGCGACCAGCACGCCGCTGTGGGGCGCCTGGGGCGGCGCGCTGGGCGGGCTGGGGACGCTCGGCAACGGCGCGGCGACCGGCGCCGTCACCTACAATGCCGGCGGCTTCGCCGCCGGCCTCGACCGCGCGGTCGCGCCCGGCGCCCGCGTCGGCATCACCACCGGCTACACGACCGGCAGCCAGTGGGTCTCGGGCTTCAACGGCATGGGCCGCTCCGACACGGTCAATGTCGGCCTCTACGGCGGCTACACCCAGGGCCCACTCTACCTCGATGCGCTGGCGGGCTACGCCTACTCGTGGAACCAGATGTGGCGCCAGATCGCCGTCCCCGGCCTGCAGCAGCGCACCGCCTTGGGCCAGACCGGCGCCAACCAGTGGTACGGCCAGCTCGAGGGCGGCTGGCGCTTCGAGCTCGGCCCCCAATCTCCAGCGTCGGCCCAGGCCTTCGTGACCCCGTTCGCGCGGCTGCAGGCCTATACCGGCACCCAGAACGGCTTCACCGAGGCCGGCGCGCAGTCGCTCAACCTCAGCGTCGCCCAGCAGACGACCAACTCGCTGCGCTCGGTGATCGGGGCCCAGCTCGGCGGTTCGATGGACCTCGGCTGGCGCGAGCGTCTGGCGCTGCAGCTGCGGCTGGGCTGGAGCCACGAATATGCCGACGTGTCGCGGCCGGTGACGGCGACCCTGGCCGGCGCACCGGCCATGCCGTTCACCACCTACGGCATCTCGCCGACCCGCGACGGCGTGGTCATCGGCCTTGGCGCCAACACTGCCATCGCCGAGGCGACCCGGGCCTATCTCCGCTACGAGGGCAACATCTCGGGACAGGACTCCGCCCACGCGCTGACCGCCGGGCTGCGCATGACCTGGTGACAGGCACGGGCGGCAACCGCCCCGCCTGACGGAAAGCCCTTCTGCCGCGACGCCGATCCTGCTGGAACGGGCGGATTCGACGCGGTATCGAGGGAAATGGCGACCCGTTCCGGCCGCCGTCGAGCAGGAGAAGAGGCATCATGAAGCGGCAGATGTTCATCGTGGCGGCACTGGCCCTGCTCCCGGGGGCCGCCTTGGCCGACAAGGCGGCCGCCGATGCCTGCGCCGGCGGCCTCTCCAAGGACGGCAAGCTGATCTATAGCCAGACGGCGCCGACCATCAAGCCGTCGACCGACATCAAGGACGCCATGCGCTCCGTCGCCCGTCCGCTGGTCATGAACGGCACGCTGACCCGGGATGCCGCCCTGACCGCCGCCGAGGCGGCCGGAGAGTGCCTGAAGCTCCTCAAGTAGGCGCTCGCTCCAACCCTCCTCCGGCAGGAACCTTTCGGCGACCGCGCCGTTAGCGACCGATGCCCGGAGTTGAGCGATGACGGTAGTCGGCACCGAGGCGCCGCCTTCGGGTTTGCAGAGCCGGGACGACTTCGTGGTCATCGGCATCGGCGCCTCGGCCGGCGGCCTCGAAGCGGTCCAGGAGTTGCTGGCTGGCCTGTCGCCCCGCAGCGACCGGGCCTACGTGCTGGTCCAGCATCTCGATCCGAACCATCAGAGCCTGATGCCGGAACTGCTCTCGCGCCGGACGCCGATGCCGATCGTGCCGATCGAGGACGGCATGCCGCTGGAGCGCGGCAAGTTCTACCTCATCCCGCCGGGTTCGGCGCTGACCTTGGCGCTCGGCGTGTTCCACCTGTCCTCCTTCGACACGCCGCGCGGCCTGCGCCGGCCGATCGACGTCTTCTTCCAGAGCCTGGCCGCCGACCTCGGCGCAAGCTGCGGGTGCGTGGTGCTGAGCGGCACCGGCAGCGACGGCAGCGTCGGGCTTCGCGCCGTCAAGGAGGCGGGCGGCCTGGTCCTGGTGCAGGATCCGAACGAGGCCAAGTACGACGGCATGCCGCGCAGCGCCATCGCCACGAATGCAGTGGACCTCATCCTGCCGGTGGCCGAGATGCCGGAAGTGTTCGACGACTATTTCTCGCGGTCCTCGCGCCTCGATCCCACCATCGAGAACGACGTCGCCTTCGTCGAGCGCGTCATCCGCCATATCCGCTATCGCACCGGCCACGATTTCTCCCAGTACAAGCGGTCGACCCTCCGCCGGCGCCTGGCGCGGCGCATGTCCGTATTGGGCGCCCAGGCGCCGCAAGAGTACCTCCAGCAGCTCATCAACAACCATGGCGAAGCGAACCGGCTGTTCCACGACATCCTGATCAACCTCACCTCGTTCTTCCGCGATCCCGACACGTTCGACATCCTGCGCAACGAGGCGATTCCCCGGATCGTCAGCAACCGCGGCACCGGCGAGGAAGTGCGCGTTTGGGTGCCGGCCTGCTCGACCGGCCAGGAAGCCTATTCGATCGCCATGCTGATCGACGACGAGCTGTCCCGGCGGGCCGTGCGCCCGCGCGTCAGCATCTTCGCCACGGACATCGACGCCGATGCCATCCAGCTGGCGCGCGACGCGCACTATCCGCAGAACATCGCCCTCGAGGTGCCGCCGGAGTTCCTCGACCGGTACTTCGTCAACTCGCCGCAGGGCTTCACCGTGAACGCCGCGATCCGCGACATGGTCCGCCTGTCGCATCACAGCGTCATCAAGGACGCGCCCTTCTCCAAGCTCGACCTCGTGTCGTGCCGGAACCTGATGATCTATTTCGACGAGCGTCTCCAGGAGCAGACGCTGCAGGTCTTCCACTATGCGCTGAAGCCCGGCGGATTCCTGTTCCTCGGACCGAGCGAGAATGTCGGCGTCTCCTCCGGGCAGTTCGAGGCGCTCGACGCGACCCGGCGCCTGTACCGCCGCAATGCCAGCGCCGCGCCGCGTCTTCCCCTGCCGCTGATGGCCCCGTCATTGGCGACGCCTCCGGGCTCGACGACGGCGGATCCCGAGAACCCGCGCCCCTCCGACCCCTTCCAGGCCTACGAGCGCGTGATCCTGGCGCGCCACGTCGCGCCGCACGTCGTCGTCGACGACCGCAACGATATCGTCTTCACATCGGGGCGCACCGGCCGCTATCTCGAGCTGCCGGCGGAACGGGCACAGCTCGACGTCTGCGAGCTGGCGCGCGACGGGCTCCGGCCCTCGCTGCGCGGCCTGCTCGCGGCCGTCCCGTCCGAACCGGGCCACCCGGTGCATCGCGCGTTCGACGGCGAGATCGCCGGCGAGCCGATCCAGCTCGTGCTCTCGGCCGAACGCATGCCCGACGGCAGGACCCTGATCGTCTTCCAGGACCGGACCTTTCCCGAGGAGGCGCGCGGGCCCGACGGCGTCGCCGTGTCCTCGGTATCGGAGGAGTATGTCCGCAGCCTCGAGAGCCAGCTTGAGGCCGCCCGCCAGACGATCCGCACGCAGATCGAGGAGCTCGAGACGTCGAACGAGGAGCTGAAGAGCTCCAATGAAGAGATGATGTCGATGAACGAGGAGCTCCAGTCGACCAACGAGGAGCTTTCAACGACCAACGAGGAGCTGAAGAACAAGATCGTCGAGCTCAACACCTCGAACGACGACCAGGCCAATCTCGCGCAGAGCATCCGCATCGCGACCGTCTTCCTCGACTCCTCCTACTGCATCCGCAGCTTCACGCCGGAAGCTGCCCGGTACTTCCGCCTGGTCGACCGCGACCTCGGCCGCCCCTTCGAGGACATCGCGAGCAACCTGGACGGGGAGTCGCTGATCGGCCTGTGCCGGCGGACGATCGAGACCAAGACGCCGCAGGAGACCGAGCGCCGCAGCCGCGACGATCGTGCCTACCTGCTGGTCCGCAGCAATCCCTACGTCACGCGCGGCGGCCGGGTCGACGGCGTGGTCATTACGTTGACCGACGTCACCGAGCTCCGTCGCTACGCCCAGCAGCTCGAGGAGGCCCAGGCCTCCGCCACCCTGCGGCTGACCGAGATCGAGGAGCTCTATCGGGTCACGCCGCAGGCCAAGGCCCTGCTCGACCGCGACCTGCGCTTCCTGCGCGTCAACGACCGGATGGCCGACATCAACGGCCTGCCCATCGTGGAACATACCGGGCGGCGCGCCGCCGACGTCGTGCCCCAGCTCTCGCAGGTCCTGTTCCGATCGGTGCAGCACGTCTTCGAGAAGGGCGAGCCGATCACCTCCTCGGGCGTCGTGTCGGTCGACAGTAGCGGCAGTCGACGCGTGTGGGACATCGATTGGTACCCGGTGAGGCGCAACGCGGAAATATTCGCGGTCGGCGTCAACATCCGCGACATCACGGTTCACAAGAACATGGAGATCGAGCTGCGCCGCCTGATGCGCGAGCTGCAGCATCGCGTGAAGAACATGCTGGCGAACGTCACGGCGCTGGTGAACCGGGCGCGCCGGGAGAGCGGCGACCCGAAGGTCGTGCTGCAGACGCTGGTCGAACGCATCAAGGCGCTGGGCGCGACGCACAACCTGCTGACCTCGCAGAACTGGCGGCCGATGCTGGTCGCCGACATCCTGCGTCCCGAGCTCGTCGACGTCTACGGCGAGGGCCGGATCTCGCTCCGGGGGCCCGACATCCACGTCAATGCCCGCACCACGCTGGCGCTCGCCATGGCGGTGCACGAGCTCGCCACCAATGCCGCGAAGTACGGTGCCCTCTCGACGGAGGAAGGGCGCCTGGCCGTCCATTGGCTGCGCATCGACGAGGGCGAGGGCGAGCGTCTGGTCCTCCACTGGAAGGAACAGCTCGGACCTCCGCTGGCGCCGCCGGAACGGCTGGGCTTCGGCACGCAGCTCATCAAGGCGACCGTGGAGGGCAGCATGAACGGACGATTCGACTTCAAGTTCGGGCCGTCCGGCTATTCCTGCACCATCTCGATTCCGCTCGACCGCGCAACTGGGGAAGAAGGCGATGCTGCCGCAGAAGTTGAAGCCGCTGAAAGTCCTATACATTGAGGACGAGGTCCTCATCGCGCTCGACGGCGAGCAGATCCTGCGCAGCCTGGGTTTCGAGGACATCACCGTCGCCATGTCCTACCACGCCGGCGAGAAGGCCATCGACAGCCGCAAATTCGACCTTGCCCTGCTCGACATCAACCTCGGCGGCGGCAAGACCAGTCTGACGCTCGCCGACCGGCTGATCGGCGACGGGGTCCGCGTGCTGTTCCTCAGCGGCTATTCCATGTCGGACGGGCTTCGCGAGCGTCTCAGGGCGCCATCGGTCGGCAAGCCGTTCGACGAAGTCATGCTGGGCGATGCCATCCAGGCTGTGCTGGAGGCCTGACCCGCGTCCCTCGTGCGCCGGCCATGATCGTACCGCAATCGGAGCTCAGGACTTCCTTTCGCGAGCGGCCGCTGCCGGCCGGGCTTCCGGCTGCTCTCGGGCAGCGGCGCCTCGCCGTCCTGGCGAAGGCCGCCTTGCTGAAACCATGCCCCTCCGTCACGGCGCTTCTCGACGCGACCCTGGACAAATACGCCGGCCACCCGCCCCGTTAGTGCCATCGGAGCGCGGATCTCCAGCAGGGATGGCGAATGATCCCGAGTCGAGCCGCGCGGGCGAAGCCGCCTTCAGGGCGTGAGGGCGCCACCGTCTATGGATCCTGCCGTGCCATCGCAGCGACGCCGGCCGTCCACCGTCAGCTCGAGTGCCCCGCGATTCTCGATCACCAGGCCGCGGCGAACCAGCCGCATGACATGGACGGCATCGAGCAGTCGCAGGTCCCGGTGCCCGAACGCGATCCGGCGAAGCGTCATCTCCTCGCGCGGGCTAAGGCGCCGCTGCCTGGCAGCGCTCATGCTTCACTCCGGCGGCGGCGGCGTGCGGGCGGGGCGTCGGTCGGGCGAGCAACCATGGGGCCTCTTCCGCCGGCGCGAGAGGGCCGGCTCATGAAGACACAAGCAGCCATACGCGCCGAAAGTTACACCGGTGAGGCGATTCGGACGGTCTCATCCACAAGGTTCCGGGCAGCACCGTTCAGTCGGCAACGAACCGGCCCGCGCGCTCGTTGCGTCACCACAAACCTGCGAGGAGCTGATCCGTGACGCGAATCACCCTTCTGTCCGCCACCGCCCTCGTGAGCCTCGGGCTCACGACCGCCACCCTCGGCACGCCGGCCTTCGCGGCTGACCCGCCGCCCCCGCCGCAGACCGCCAGCGCGCCGCTGGCGGCCGCCTCGACGCCCGCCTTCGTGAAGGCCGTAGCGGCCGGCAACCTGTTCGAGATCGAAAGCAGCAGGCTGGCCCTGACCAAGGCCGGGGCCCTCACGGTCAAGCACTTCGCCCAGCAGATGATCGACGACCACACCAAGGCCGGCGAGAGGTTCAGGCATGCACTCGAAGAGGCCAAGGTCGAGGCGCCCGAGGCGGTTCTGGACGACAAGCACCGGGCCGTCCTCGACTCGCTGAAGTCGACGGACGCCGCAGGCTTCGACAAGGCGTATGTCGAAGCCCAGTTCAACGCCCACGTCGAGACGGTGGCCCTGTTCAAGGCCTATTCGACGGCCGGCGACAATGGCCGGATGAAGCAGTTCGCCGACGAGCTCCTGCCGACGCTGCAGAAGCATCTCGACGAAGTGTCGAAGATGCGCTGAGCCCGCTTATTGACGGCCGAGGTCAAGGAGTCTCAAAGGCGAGGCCGGCCGGGCGAGAGTGGTCTGCCCGCCGGCACATTGCCAACCGCTACTGCTTCTTGGTCAGCAGGCCTTCGAACTTGCAGTAGCCATTGAGCAGGATCTTGGAATCGCCTTCCTTGATCTGGCCGATCACGTCCATCATGTTGCCGCCGCCCACCATGGCGGCCGTCTTGATGGCGCCGTTCTTGCCGAGCGTCGTCTCGAAATGGCGCTGCGGCCGGTTCTCCTGCTGGAACAGCCCCTTCACGTCGGTGCCGTTCACCGTGACGTCGATCGTCATCTTGTAGGTCGGGCACTTGGAACTGCCGGGGACATTCACCCCGTAGCCTGTCCAAGAGTAAACGACCGGCTCGGCATGAGCGGCGGCGGCGAATAGCAGGACCGTCATCGTTCCGGCCAATGCACCCTTCAGCATCTGTTTCGTCTCCCGTCTGAAATGGCTCGAGGCAAGCCTAGTCGATTTTGCCATCGAAATCGCCTTTTTGAAGGCACCTCCGGAGGGTAGCGGCGGAGCAATCGGTCGCGCCACCCGTCGCGCTGTTCGGCAGCCGAAGCGCCCGATATCGTGTCACCGGATTCTGGGGGGAACTCATGGCCGATGCTCCGCGGCGCCGCCTGTTCGACAGCCACTGCCACATCATCGATCACCGCTTCCCGATCGTGGTCAACCAGGGTTACGTGCCGCCCGCCTTCCCGCTCGAAGCCTATCTCGCCGAGGCGAAGCCGCTGGGCGTCGTGGCGGGCGCGATCGTGGCCGGCTCCTTCCAGGCCAACGACCAGTCGTGGCTGGAGAACGCGCTGCCGCGCCTGGGCAAGGGCTGGGTCGGCGTGACGCAGATCGCCGCCGATCTTCCCGACGACGAGATCGTCCGACTCGCCCGGCTCGGCGTGCGCGCGGTGCGCTTCAACATGTTCCGCGGCGCCATCGACAGCGTCGACGGCATCGTCGCCCTGGCGACACGGTGCCACGCCGTTGCGGGCTGGCATGCGGAGATCTACGCCGACGCCGCGGCCCTCGCGCCGCATGCGGCGACGCTGGCGAAGCTGCCGCGGCTCAGCATCGACCATCTCGGCATGACCGAAGCAGGCCTGCCGGTGCTGCTCGACCTCGTGGCGGCCGGCTGCAAGGTGAAGGCCACGGGCTTCGGGCGCGTGCAGCTCGACGTGCCGCGAGCGCTGGAACGGATCGCCGGCGCCAGCCCCGACGCCCTGGTGTTCGGCACCGACATGCCCTCGACGCGCGCCAAGCGCCCCTTCGCGCCGGCCGACATCGACCTGGTCGAAAGCACCCTGGGACCGGACCTCGCGCACAAGGCCTTCTGGGTCAACCCGCTGGCGCTCTACCGCATCGACGGCCTCAGCGGCCCCTGAACGACGGCTCCCGCTTCTCGAGGAAGGCCCGGATGCCTTCCTTCATGTCCTCCGTCTGCATCAGCGGCAGCAGCTGCAGGAAGACGTGATGGACATGCTCGTTGAACGGCTCGTTCCACGCCATGCGCATCATGCGCTTGGCGGCCTGGATGGCGAGCGGCGCGTTGGCCGCGATCTCGAGCGCCAGCGCGCGCGCCGCGCCCATCACCTCGGCGTCGGCAACGACCCGGTTCACCAGGCCCAGCTCGAGCGACTGCTCCGCCCCCAGCGTGCGGCCGGTGAAGATCAGCTCGGCTGCCTTGGCCCAGCCCAGCAGCCGCGGCAGGTACCAGGTGCCGCCGGACTCCGGCAGGACCCCGCGCCTGGCGTAGGACGCCGCGAGCTTGGCCGACTGCGCCATGACGCGGATATCGGCGCCCAGCGCCAGGTCGAGCCCGTAGCCGGCCGCCGAGCCGTTCAGGGCGGCGATCACCGGCTTGTCCATGGCGTGCAGCACCGGCGGCGGCGTGTTGCGCAGGTCGATGTTGGTCGGCGTCGCTCCCGAGCCGACGCTGAGATTGTCGGTTCCCTTGCTCTGGGCCTCGAGGTTCAGGCCGGCGCAGAAGGCGCGGCCCGTGCCGGTCAGGATCACCACCCGCACCGCGCGGTCCTCGTTGGCGCGCACCAGGGCGTCGGTCAGCTGCTTCAGCATCGGGCCGGAGATGGTGTTCATGCGCTGCGGCGCGTTCAGCGTGATCGTGGCGACGGCGTCGTCGATGCCGTACAGCAGCTCCTCGGGCATCATCGAGGGTCCGGGCTGGGCCGCAAACTGGCTCATGTTTCTACCTCCGCCGTTTGCCGTTATGGTGGCGCAGGAGACCCACCGACACCATGCAAAACCGTTTTATCGATCTCTACAGCGACACCAAGAGCAAGCCGTCGCCCGGCATGCGGAAGGCCATGGCCGAGGCCGAGGTCGGCGACGAGCAGAAGATGGAGGATCCCACCGTCAACCGGCTGCGCGAGCGCGTCTGCGAGCTCCTGGGCAAGGAGGACGCGGTGTTCCTGCCGAGCGGCACCATGGCGAACCAGATCGCCATCCGCGTCCATTGCCGGCTGGGCGACGAGGTGATCGCCGACCGCACCGCGCACATCATCAATGCCGAGACCGGCGGCCCCGCCGCCAACGCCGGCGTCATGATCCGGGCGATCGAGGGCCCCAACGGCGTGTTCACCGGCGAGCAGGTCAAGGCGGCGCTGCGCGATCCCAACAGCCGCAACGCGCCGCGCTCGCGCCTCGTGTCGATCGAGAACACGTCGAACGGCGGCTTCGGCACGGTGTGGCCGCTAGCGACCATGCAGGGCGTGACGAAGGTCGCGCGCGACGCGGGCGTCGCCCTGCACATGGACGGCGCGCGGCTGTGCAACGCCTCGGTGAAATCCGGCGTCAAGGCCGCCGACTATGCCGCCTGCGTCGATTCGCTGTGGCTCGACTACACCAAGGGCCTCGGCGCCCCGGTCGGCGCCAGCCTCGCCGGCGACAAGGCCTTCATCAAGGAAGCGTGGCGCCAGAAGCAGATGCTGGGCGGCTCGATGCGCCAGTCCGGCGTCATCGCGGCCGCCGCGCTCTATGCGCTCGACCACAACTGGGACCGGCTGGCCGAGGACCACGACAATGCCCGCCACCTCTCGGAGGGTCTGGCCAGCATCAAGGGCATCGCGATCGACGTGCCGCGCATGGAGACCAACCTGGTGTTCTTCGAGATCACCAAGCCGGGCTGGACCTCGGCGCGGCTGGTCGACGCCTGCCGCGAGCGTGGCGTCGGCATCGGCGCCAACACCGCCACCCGCATCCGCGCCGTGACGCATCTCGACGTCAATCGTCAGGAGATCGACGTGGCCCTGAAGGTGATCAGCGACGCGCTCGCCGCCTGACATTGCGGCGCGACAAGGCGGCCTTCCGGGCGGTCGCCTTGCGCGGCCGCGCCCGCTGCGCGGACAGCCGCCGGATGACCGCCTCGAAGGCCGGATTGCGATTCGGTGGCAACTCGGACATGTCGATGCTCCCGTTGCTGACAGAACCCTGAAACCGTCCCGGCATAGTACAACAGGCTGACGCACGATGAACGCCCCCCTCCCTCTCGGCCAGCCCATCACGCGGCGCGAGGACCGGCGCTTCCTGACCGGTCGCGGCCGCTATGCCGACAACACCGCGCCGGCCGGGTCGCTGGCCGTCCTGTTCGTGCGCTCGCCGCATGCCCACGCCCGCCTCCGCGCCATCGACACGGCGTCGGCACTGGCCGCGCCCGGCGTGGTGGCGGTCTACACCGCCGCCGACCTCGTGGCCGACAGGGTCGGCCACCTGCCGGCGATCAGCGAGATCAAGGACGCGGCCGGCAACCGCCATCGCGAGCCGCGGCATATGCCGATGCCGCCCGACAAGGTCCGCCATGTCGGCGACATCGTCGCCATGGTCGTGGCCGGCACGCTCGACCAGGCGCGCGACGCGGCCGAGCTGGTCGAGGTCGACTACCAGACGCTCCCCGCTGTGGTGACCGTGGCGCAGGCCCTGGCGCCCGGCGCGCCGCTGGTCCACGACGATGTTCCCGGCAACCTGATGTGCCGCTGGGAACGCGGCGACGCCGACCGGACGGACGCGGCCTTCGCCGCCGCCGCGCATGTCACGACGCTGGCGATCCGCTCGCCGCGCCAGGTCGTGCACTATCTCGAGACGCGCGCCGCCTGGTCGTCGTGGGACGCCGCCGAGGACCTGGTGACCGTCACCTTCTCGTCCCAGGGCGTGCAGATCCCGCACCGCCTGATGTGCGAGCGGGTCCTCGACCTGCCGAAGGACAAGCTTCGTCTCGTGACGGAGGACGTGGGCGGCGGCTTCGGCCCCAAGTACCCGATCTATCCCGAGCCCACCCTGATCGCCTGGGCGACCCGCAAGCTCGGGTGCGGGATGCGCTGGGTCTGCGAGCGCGGCGAACTGGCGCAGAGCGACAGCCATGCCCGCGACCTCGTGGCGACAGGAGAGCTGGCGCTCGACGCCGACGGCCGGTTCCTCGCCGTGCGCGTCAGGGCCGAGGCGAATTTCGGCGCCTATGTCTCGATGTTCGCGCCGTCGATTCCGACCACCGGCCTCGCCAAGGTGATCTCCGGCCTCTACCGCATCCCGGCGATCCGCGTCGACTTCGACTGCGCCTTCACCAACACCGTGCCGGTCGACGCGATCCGCGGCGCCGGCAAGCCCGAGGCGCTGCTGCTGCTCGAGCGGATGATCGACATCGCCGCCCACGAGACGGGTCGATCGCCGGCCGAGCTGCGCCGGCTCAACCTCCTCGGTCCCGGCGACATGCCCTACAAGGCGGCCAGCGGCTACACTTACGACGCCGCCGACTGCGCCCGCCTGTTCGACACCGCGCTGGAGGCCGCCGACGCCGAGGGATTCGCGGCCCGGCGCGCGGCCAGCGAGGCGGCCGGCCGGCGGCGCGGGCTCGGGATCGGCTGCCACCTGCACGGCACCGGCGGCATCGCCGACGAGCATGCCGTGGTCGACGTCACCGGCGACCGCGTCGTGGCGCGCGTCGGCACGCAGAGCCAGGGCCAGGGGCACGAGACCGTGTTCGCCCAGGTGCTGGGCGCGGCGCTGGGCGTGCCGGTCGAGCGGATCGAGATCCGCCAGGGCGACACGCGCAGCATCCCGCACGGCGGCGGCACCGGCGGCTCGTCCTCGACCATCATCAGCGGCACGACGCTGCGGCGCGCCGCCGACGTGGTGATCGAGCGCGGCCGCGAATTGGCGGCCGAGCGCCTCGAGACGGCGCCGGCCGACATAGACTATCGCGAAGGCACTTTCGAGGTCGTCGGCACCGACCGGCGGATCGGCCTGCTCGAGCTCGCCGCCGAGAAGCCGTTCAGCGGCGATGCGCTGTTCGGCGACAAGATCGATTCGTTCCCTACCGGCGTCATGGTCTGCGAGGTCGAGGTCGACCCCGAGACCGGCGCCGTGCGTGTCGACCGGCTGGTCGAGGCCGCGGATTGCGGCGTCGTGGTCAATCCCCGCCTGCTCGCCGGCCAGATCCACGGCGGCATCGTGCACGGGCTGGGCAACGCCCTGATGGAGGAGGCGATCTACGACGAGGAGACCGGCCAGCTGCTCAGCGGCACGCTGATGGACTACGCCCTGCCGCGCGCCGAGGACGCGCCGTCGCTCGCGGTCGAGACCATCGCCACGCCCTCGCCCAACAACTTCATGGGCTTCAAGGGTGTCGGCGAGCTGCCGACCAACGGCGCGCCGGCGGCGATCGCCAATGCCGTGCTCGACGCGCTGCGGCCGCTCGGCGTGCGCCACATCGACCTGCCGCTTTCGTCCCACAAGGTCTGGCAGGCGATCCGCGCGGCGGCCGGCTGATCCAGATCCCGGCTGATCCAGATCAAGGTCCGCCGGACCGGGGCGCGGCAAGGCAATGGCCATGCCGCGCACCATCCTGATCCTGAACGGCCACCCCGATCCATCGGGCAAGGGCCTGTGCCATGCACTCGGCGAGGCCTATGCCGAGGGCGCGCGCACCGCCGGGCACGAGGTCCGCCGGCTCGACGTCGCCTCCCTCGACTTCGACTTCCTGCGCTCGCAAGCGGCCTTCGAATCGGAGGCGCCGCCCCCCACCATCATCGCCGCCCAGGCCGACGTCCTGTGGGCGAACCACCTCGTGGTGATCTTTCCCCTGTGGCTGGGCGACATGCCGGCAATGCTCAAGGCCTTCTTCGAGCAGGTGCTGCGGCCGGGCTTCGCCTTCTCCTACCGGCCGCGCGGCTTCCCCGTCATGCATCTCAAGGGTCGCTCGGCCCGGATCATCGTCACCATGGGCATGCCGGCCCTGGTCTATCGCTGGTACTACCAGGCGCACGGGCTGAAGAACCTGGCGCGCAACGTACTCGGCTTCGTGGGCTTCGCGCCGGTACGGGACACGATCGTCGGCAGCGTCGCGACCCGCGGCCGGGAATCGATCGGCCGCGTCCTCGAGAAGGTTCGCGAGCTCGGCCGGCGCGCCGTCTAGGTCACGCAACCAGGGTCGCGATCCCGCGGCCGGCGACGTAGAGGCCGGCCGCGATCACGACGCCGGCGAACAGCCGCCCCAGCGCCTCCTTGCGGTCGGCCAGGACGGCATTGGCCCGGCTGCCGGCCAGGGCACCCAGCAATCCGCCGGCGACCAGGAGGCCCGCGACCTGCCAGTCGATCAGGCCCGACCAGGCGTAGCTCGAGGCCGAGGCAGTGCCGAAGGCGGCGACGCCCACCAGCGAGGCACTCGCGGCATCGCGCAGGTCCATGTCGGCAGCCAGCATCAGGCCCGGCACGATGAGGAAGCCGCCGCCGATTCCGAAGAACCCCGAGAGAAGCCCGACGCTGGCGCCGGCCAGCAGCAGCCGCGGCAGCAGGCGGCGCGCATTGGCGCGCGTCAGGCGGTCGGACGGCGCCGCTGCCGCCGGCCGGGGCCGCAGCATGAGGATGCCGACCACGATCATCAGCCCGCCGAACAGGGCAAGGAGCTGCTGGCCACCGACGCTCTTGCCCAGCGCCGCGCCGGCCAGCGCGCCGCCCACCCCGGCCAGGCTGAAGGAGAGGGCGCAGGGCCATCGGATCGGCGTACGGCGGGCATGAAGGCCGAGGCTCGCAAGCGCGTTCATCGCCACCGCAAGCGCTGCCGTTCCGATCGCGACATGGGGCGGCACGCCGACCGCATAGACCAGCAGCGGCACGGCGAGGATCGAGCCGCCGCCGCCGATCAGGCCGAGCACGGCGCCGATCAGGCCGCCCGATCCGAGGGCGAGAAGCGCGCCGGTCACGACGCGGCCGCGGGCCGCCGCGGCCGGCGGTTCCAGGGCATCAAGGCGAGGAGCCTCGCCATGCCGCACCAGCCGCTGATGCCGGCGAAGGCGAGCCCAGCGCCGACGAAGGCCGACACGGCCAGGAAGGCCGGTGCCACCCAGAGGCCGAGCGCCAGTCCCGCGAGCACGAGGCTTCCCGCGACGATCTGCACTTGGCGCATGATCTCGATCGGTTCGCGGCGGTCGATCGCGATCGGCAAGCCGGCCTTCTTCCAGGCCTCTATGCCGCCCTCGAGCAGATAGGCCTCGCAGGCGACCGTCGCGGCGAGGCGCTTGCCGTTGGCCGCCGTTCGCGAGCCCGTCCGGCAATGGAAGATGACGGCCGAGGCGCCCGCGGCATCGACGGGAGCCAGGCGCGACAGCGGATTGTGGCGCGCGCCGGGCAGGCGCTCGCGCGCATGCTCGTCGGCCTCCCGGATGTCGACCAGCACGGCTCCCTGCTCGATCAGGCGCCGGGCCTGGTCGATATCGATGGTCGGCAGCGACATGCGGTTTCCTTTCGCGAGGTCATAACATTAGATATTGCTAATTTAGAGATGGATCATATATTGGTCAAGAGCGACCCAAGGAGGAAATCATGGCGGCTGTCCCCAGCATCGACGCATTCTTCGACGAAGCCACCTTCACCGTGACCTACCTGGTGCGCGATCCGGCGACAGGCCGCGCGGCGATCATCGATCCCGTGCGCGACTACGACCCGAAGTCGGGACGGCTTTCCACCACCTCGGCCGACCGCGTGCTGGAGAAGGTCGCGGCCCGCGGGGTGGGCGTCGACTGGATCCTGGAGACGCATGCCCATGCCGACCATCTGACGGCAGCGCCCTACCTCAAGGAGAAGACCGGCGCCAAGGTGGCGATCGGCGCGCACATCCGCGACGTCCAGGCGATCTTCAAGCCGGTGTTCAATGCCGGCGACGTGAGTGGCGACGGCCGCGAATTCGACCGGCTGCTGGCCGACGGCGAGCGCCTGCCGCTGGGCGCGCTCGAGATCGAGGTCATGCACCTGCCCGGCCACACGCCGGCCGATGTCGCCTACCGGATCGGCGACGCCGTCTTCGTCGGCGACACGATCTTCATGCCGGACTACGGCACCGCCCGCACCGACTTTCCCGGCGGCGACGCCGCCACGCTCTTCCGGTCGATCCGCCGGCTGCTGTCGCTGCCGCCGCAGACGCGCCTCTTCATGTGCCACGACTACAAGGCCCCCGGCCGCGACCACTATGCCTGGGAGACGACGGTCGCCGACGAGCGGGCGCACAATGTCCACGTCCGGGACGGCGTCGACGAGGCCGGCTTCGTCGCCATGCGCACCGGGCGCGACGCCACCCTGGCCGCGCCGGTGCTGCTGCTGCCCTCGGTTCAGGTCAACATCCGCGCCGGCGGCCTGCCGCCGGCCGAGGAAAACGGCACGCGCTACCTCAAGATCCCGCTGCGCGGCGCCACGCGCTGATCGCGGGACCGCGGGCCGGGCGGTTCAGCGCCCGCCGAGCTTGCTCAGCGCCAGCGCGATCGCCTCGCGGGTCTCCGGCGGCTGGCCGCTGATCGCCTGTCCGAGGTCGCGCAGCTGGCGGCGCAGCGTGTGGATCTGGTCGAGCAGGTCGACCACCGTCTCGACCGCCTCGTCGTCGAAGCCCATCTCGTCCGTCAGGTCGGCCAGCAGGCAGGCCCGGGCCACGTCGACCGGCTCGAATGTCCAGCCCTCGCCCGCGGCCGACGGCCGCAGCAGGCCGCGCTGCACCCAGCGCTCGACATGGACGACGGTCATCCGGCGATGCGACTGAAGCAGTTCGTCGAGCGTGGTCATGTGAACTGCTCCATCGACTGGCGCGGATCGTAGGCGCGGCCGCCTTCCCACTTCTCGAGGAATTCCTTCAGGGCCGCGTCCGGCTGCTCGGGCATGACGACCTTGAGCTTCACGTACTGATCGCCCCGCTGGCCCGACTTGCGATCGAGCAGCCCGCGCCCCTTGAGCCGCAGCGAGCTGCCGGTATTGGAACCGGCCGGAACGTTCAGCATGACCGCCCCGCCCACCGTGGGAACCCGGATCCGACCGCCCAGCACGGCCTCGGTCGGCGTCACCGGCACCTCGACATGGATGTCGTTGTCGCGCGCCTCGAAGAAGGCGTGCGGCTCGACATGCAGCTCTACATAGGCGTCGCCGGGCGGCCGCCCCTGGGTACCGGGCATTCCCTGCCCCTTCAGCCGCAGCGTCTGGCCGTCGGTCGCTCCTTCGGGAATGTCGATGTCGAGCGTCTTGCCGCCCGGCAGGTTGACACGCTGCTTGCCGCCGCGGGCCGCCACGAGGAATGGGATTCGCAGGCTGTACGTCATCGGCAGCCCGCTCACGTCGAATCCGTCCTCGCCGCCAAAGGCGAATCCCCCGCCACCGCCGGCCCGGCCGCGCTGGCCGAACATCTCTGAAAAGATTCCGCCCATGTCGACAAAGGATTCGTGCGGGCCGGCGCGCTCGTACTTGGCGCCGCCGAAGCCGCCGCCCTGATCGCGGTAGAAGCCGCGCGGCGGCACCTCCTGGCCGGTCGCGTCGATCTCGCCAGCGTCGAATCGTCGCCGCTTCTCGGGGTCGGAAAGGATGTCGTTGGCCTGAGAAATTTCCTTGAACTTCGCCTCGGCCGCCTTGTCGCCCGGATTGAGGTCGGGGTGGTGCTTCTTGGCGAGCTTCCGGAAGGCCTTGCGGATGTCATCGTCCGAAGCGGTCCTCGCGACGCCAAGGACTGAATAGGGGTCGGTCATGTGTACAAATGTGATCCGGATTCGGTCGGTTGCAAGGCCTCTGCCGCCATCGTTTGGTCTCTCTTCTGCAAGGAAGTGCATCCACTAGGAAGAATGCTAACCCAACCTGCGCGAATACCGCGCTTTAGTGCAAGAATTACGGGAACTAGGCGCTGGGTCCACCTCATGAGATTGCTTTTCAAGGCAGGGTTGTTAGCGTTCCGGTGGGGAACAAAGTGTGGGAACGGGACGTCTCTTTTCGACCACGAATGGGTCGGAAATGGACCTCCCTCTTGGGTGAGTACGATACCGTGGTCGATCAACTGCCTCCTGGAGTGCGGGATGACGGCGCCGAGCAGGTGCCTCACGAGCGCAGTCTAGTCGAAAGCGGGAACGTTGCCTCCCGCTTCGTTGCGGCGGCACGCGCGGCGGGGACGGCAATCGCCCTCGTCGAAGGCAGCAGAAGCATCACCTACGACGCGCTCGATCGGCGCACGAATCGTCTGGCCCGTTGGCTGAAGCGCCGGGGTGCGGGACCGCAGGGCCTCGTCGCGCTGCAGGCCGGACGTTCACTGGAATCGACCATCGCCATCGTCGCGACGCTGAAGGCAGGGGCTGGCTATGTCGCCCTGGATCCATCAGCTCCGGCCGCCTATCGCGACTGGATCGTCGAGGACAGCAGGCCCGTACTGATCCTGTGCGCTCAGGCCGAGAGCGTGAAAGCCTCGACGCCGTCCGTGGGCCTCGAGGAGGCGCTCGTCCAAGCGGAGGCCGAATCCGACGATCCGATCGAGAACGAGGCCGACGGGGACGGGATCGCCTGCGTGATGTACACGTCCGGGTCGACGGGGCGGCCGAAGGGTGTCCGCATCCCGCATCGGGCCATCGTGCGCCTGGTCTCGGGCCAGACCTACATCCATTTCGGCGCCGACGAGGTCGTGCTCCACAATGCGCCTCTCTTCTTCGACGCCAGCCTTCTCGAGATCTGGGGCACCCTGCTGCACGGCGCGTGTGGTGTCCTGGTCAGCGAGGACCGGCCGTCCCTCAAGTCGCTCTCCGACACGATCTCCCGGCATGGGGTCACGACGGCCTGGTTCACCGCAGGCCTGTTTCATGCCCTCGTCGACCATGAGCTCGATGGGCTTTTGGGCCTCCGGCAGCTGCTCGCCGGCGGCGACATCCTGTCCCCGGCCCATGTCTCGCGGGCGCTTGCCGCGTTGCCGCACTGCCAGCTCGTCAACGGCTACGGGCCGACCGAGAACACGACCTTCACCTGCTGCTACCGCATTCCCCGCGACGGCTGGGGCGGCGGGCCCGTGCCGATCGGCGAGCCGATCGCCGGAACCTACGTGCGCGTGCTCGACGACGAGATGCGGCCGGTGCCCGATGGCGAGGTCGGCATGCTCCATGCCGGGGGCCTCGGTCTGGCCCTGGACTATCTCGGCGATCCTCGGCGCACCGCCGAGCAGTTCGTTGCCGACCCGCAGCGCCCTGGCGCCACGCTCTATCGCACGGGCGACCTCGTTCGCCGCCGGGCCGACGGCATGCTCGACTTCCTCGGCCGCCGCGACGGGCAGGTGAAGATCGACGGCAAGCGGGTCGAGGTCGGCGAGATCGAGGAAGCGCTGCGCCGCTGCCCGGAGATCGGCGATGCGGTCGTGCTGGCGACCAAGGGCGACGGCGGCCTCGTGACCCTGACGGCCTATGTGAAGCCCGCGCTCCCCGGCCGCGAGGTCGAGGCCGCGTCCGCGGCGCAGACCCAGGCCATCGAGGTCCTGCCGGCACACATGCGCCCCTCGCGCGCCATCGGCGTCGAGACGTTCCCCCTCACCGTCAACGGCAAGATCGACCGGCAGCGGCTGGCGGCGCGGGCGCGGATCGAGCCGCTGACGCCCGTGACCGCCTCCAGCGCCACCGAGCACACGCTGGGTGAGATATTCGCCCGCGTGCTGGGCCTGCCGCGCGTCGACGTCGGCATCAACTTCTTCGAGCTCGGCGCCACGTCGCTGAAGCTCCTCGAGGCCCATGCCGAGATCACCCGCCTCTGGCCGGGCGTGGAGGTGCTGTCGCTGTTCCGGCACGCCACCATCCGCGATCTTGCGCGCGCGCTCGACAGCGGGCCGGAGGCCGCCGCGACCCGGGCCCGGCGCCGCGCCGACAAGCAGGCGGCGATGCTGCGCATTCGTACAGCAGGATTGGGACGATGAGCGCGCCCGACACCGCGATCGCCATCGTCGGCCTCTCCGGCCGGTTCCCGGGCGCCGACGATGTCGGCCAGTTCTGGGCCAACGCGCGAAGCGGCCTCGCATCCATCACCCGCTTCTCCGAGGCCGAGCTCGAGGACGCCTTTCCCGCGGACGTCCGCAACGCGGCCAACTTCGTGCGGGCGCGGGCGATCCTGAACGACGTCGACAAGTTCGACGCCGAGTTCTTCGCCATCCTGCCCCGGGTCGCCGCCCTGACCGATCCGCAGCACCGGCTGATGCTCGAGTGCGCCTGGTCGGCCCTCGAGGATGCCGGCTGCGATCCCACACGCTATCCGGGCGCGATCGGCCTCTTCGCCGGCTGCAGCCTGAGCACCTATCTGATCACCCACGTCCTGCGGGGCGCGGTCGATCCCCTGCAGTTCGCCAGCGACTATCAGGTCGGTTCGTACGACGCGCTGCTCGGCGCTCTCCCGGATACGCTCGCGACTCGCGTGGCCTACAAGCTCAACCTGCGCGGCCCGGCCGTCACCGTGCAGAGCGCCTGCTCGACCTCGCTGCTGGCCGTCGCCCAGGCCTGCCAGAGCCTGCTTCTCGGACAGTCCGATCTGGCTCTGGCCGGCGGCGTCTCCATCACCTTTCCGCAGAAGCGCGGCTTCCTCCACCAGGAAGGCGGCATGGTGTCGGCCGACGGCACGTGCCGGCCGTTCGACGACGGCGCCTCGGGGACGGTGTTCGGCGACGGCGTCGGCCTCGTTGCCCTGAAGCGCCTGGCCGATGCAATCGAGGACGGCGACAACATCTACGCCGTCATTCGCGGCACCGCCGTGAACAACGACGGCAGCGACAAGGTCGGCTTCACCGCGCCCAGCATGACCGGGCAGGCGGAGGTCATCGCGACGGCCCTTGCGGTGGCGGGCGTCGAGCCCGGGTCGATCGGCTACGTCGAATGCCACGGGACGGCCACGCCGCTGGGCGACCCGATCGAGCTCGCCGGCCTGCGGCAGGGCTTCGGCGGCCTCGCCAGCGACCGGCCGTTCTGCGCGATCGGCTCGGCGAAGGCCAATGTCGGTCACCTCGATGCGGCGGCCGGCGTGACCGGGCTGATCCGCGCGACGATGGCGCTGCATCATCGCGAGATCCCACCCCTCGCCAACTTCCATCGCCTCAACCGACACATCGACGTTGCCGGCAGTCCCTTCTACTTCCCGACCACGGCGACGCCGTGGGCGGCGGGCGACACGCCACGCCGCGCCGGCGTGAGCTCGTTCGGCGTCGGCGGCACGAACGTCCACGCCGTCCTCGAGGAGGCCCCGGAGATCGCGCGCAGCAGGACCTCGACCGCCGGGCGCGTGGTGCTGCCGGTCTCGGCGCGCAACGACGCAGCCCTGCGCGAGGCGCGCGAGGCGCTGGCGAGCCGGCTCGAGAGCCGACCGGACATCGTCCTGGAAGACGCCGCCTTCACCCTTCAGAACGGACGGCGCGCCTTCGGGCGACGCATCGCCGTCGCCTGCGAATCCCGCGAGCAGGCCATCCAGGCGCTGCGCAACCCGCAGGCCATGCCGCACGCCGCCGATGGCGCCCCTCGTCTCGTCTTCCTGTTCCCCGGCCAGGGCGCGCAGGTCGCCGGGATGGCGCGCGGCCTCTACGCCTCCGAACCGGCCTTCGCGGCGCTGATCGACCGCGGCATAGAGATCGCCGCTCCCATCGCCGGCCCCCAGTTGCGCGAGGCGCTGTTCGATCCGCGCTTCGCCGACGCCAACGCCACCCGGCTCAGCCAGCCGGCACTCTTCATCTTCGAGTACGCCCTGGCGCGCCTCTGGATGGGATGGGGCCTGCAGCCCGACGCCATGGTCGGCCACAGTGTCGGCGAAGTCGTGGCCGCCTGTCTTGCCGGCGTCTTCTCCTTCGAGGACGGCTGCCGGTTCGTCGCGACCCGTGGACAGCTGATGCAGTCGATCGCGCCGGGCGCCATGCTGGCGGTGCGCCTGCCGGAGGGCGCGCTGCGGGGCGAGGCCGGCCTGGGTCTCGACATCGCGGCGGTCAACGCACCCTCCGCTTGCGTGGTCGCCGGTCCGCCGCAGGACATCGAGGCCCTGGAGCGGCGCCTGACGGCCAAGGACGTGCCGTGCCGCCGGCTGTCGGCCTCGCACGCCTTCCATTCGCGCGCCGTCGATCCCGTCCTGGGCGAAATCGCCTCGGCCATTGGGTCCCTCGACCTCCATCCGCCCGGCATCCCCTTCGTCTCGAGCGTCACGGGAGCATGGATCACAACCGGCGAAGCCACGGACCCCGACTACTGGGCGCGTCACGGACGGGCCACCGTCCGGTTCGCCGACGCGCTGGCCACGGCCGTCCGGGACGGCCGGCCGCATCTGCTCGAGGTCGGACCGGGCCGCACCCTGTCGTCCCTCGCCCCGCAGATCGTGGCGCGGACCAGCCTCGCCGGCGTCACGGCCAGCCTGCCCGATCCCGAGACCGACGATCTTGCCGAGGCGACGGCCTCCCTGTGGTGCAGCGGCTTCCCCCTCGACTGGGAAGCCATCGGTGCCCACGGGAGGAAGGTTTCCCTGCCGACCTATCCTTTCCAGCGGGTCCGCTGCTGGATCGACGCACCGTCCCGCGGGACGGAAGCGACGGCAAGCGCATCGGTGGCCGCTTCCCCTTCCGCCGACCTTCCGCCTGCCCCGGCGGCGGCCGCCCAGACTCCGGCCCCCGTCATCGCGGCAACGGCCACGCCCGCGCTGGCGGTCGCAGCGGCCGAGCGCGCGCCGGCCCTGCTGGCGCAGGTCCTCGATATCCTGCGGGAACTGTCCGGACTGCCCGACGTCGACGCCGAAGCGGAGTTCCTCGCCCAGGGATTCGATTCGCTCCTGCTCGGCCAGGTCGCCCGCGCCGTCGAGAAGAAGTTCGGCACCAAGATCACGTTCCGCCAGCTGCTGAGCGAGTGCCCGTCCGCCGCCGCCCTGGCCCGCCACCTCGACGCGATCCTGCCGAAGGAGGCGCCGGTCGCAGCGCCGGCAGTGGCCGCCGTGCCGGCGCCCGTCGGTGAGCCCGGCAACGACGCGACAACGGCGCTGTTCCGCACCCAGATCGACGCGATGCAGGCGCTGTTCGCCGAGCAGCTGCGCGCCCTGCAGGGAAAATCCGTAGCGCCGGCCGTCGCCCGGCCCCCCGCACCGCTGGCCGCGGCGCCCTCCACGACGACGCCGGCTTCGGCGCCGCGCATCAGCCTGCCGGTCAACCCCGGCGCCCGGGGACAGGCGCTCACGCCCCGGCAGAAGGGCTACATCGAGCAGCTGACCCGGCAGATCAACGCGCGCACGCCCATGTCGAAGGCGAGCACCCAGGACAACCGCGACGTCCTCGCCGATCCGCGCACCGTCTCCGGCTTCCGCCGCGAGTGGAAGGAGATCGTCTATCCCGTCACCGCCGCGCGCGCCAAGGGATCGAAGATCTGGGACATCGACGGCAATGAGTATGTCGACCTGGTGAATGGCTTCGGGCAGACGATGTTCGGGCACTCGCCGGACTTCGTGACCGAGGCCGTCGCGGCACAGCTGCAGGAAGGCTTCCCCATCGGCCCGCAGAGCCCGCTGGCCGGCGAGGTCGCCGCGCTGGTCCGCGATCTGACCGGCAGCGAGCGCGTCACCTTCTGCAACACCGGTTCCGAGGCCGTCATGGCCGCGATGCGGGTGGCCCGCACGGTCACCGGCCGCGAGCGCGTGGTCGTCTTCAACAACGACTATCACGGCCAGTTCGACGAGGCGCTGGTGAAGGCGAGCGGTGGAACCGGCCCCCGCGCCCTGCCGGTGGCGCCGGGCATCCCGCCCGAATCGATCGCCAACATGGTGGTGCTGCCCTACGGCGAGCAGCGCAGCCTCGACTGGATCGCCGCCAATTGCCACGAGCTCGCGGCCGTCATGGTCGAGCCCGTCCAGAGCCGCCATCCCGACCTGCGGCCGGTCGAGTTCCTGAAGAGCCTGCGCGCCATCACCGAGTCCGGCGGCGCCGCGCTGGTGTTCGACGAGATCGTCACCGGCTTCCGGGTTCATCCGGGCGGCATGCAGGCGGTCTTCGGCATCGCCGCCGATCTCGCGACCTACGGCAAGGTCGTGGGCGGCGGCCTGCCGATCGGCATCCTGGCCGGCAAGGCGCGCTTCATGGACGCGCTCGACGGCGGCGCCTGGCGCTTCGGCGACGCCTCGGTCCCGGAAACGGCAGCGACCTTCTTCGCCGGCACCTTCGTGCGCCATCCCCTGGTCCTCGCTGCGGCACGGTCGGTGCTGCACCACCTCAAGGCCGAAGGGCCTTCCCTGCAGGAGCGCCTCGCCGCCCGCATGGGCAAGCTGGTCGACTCGCTCAACCGCGAGCTCGAGCGGCGCGGCCTCGCGACGCGCGCCGAAGGATATTCCAGCTGGTTCCATGTCGGCTTCGGCGCCGAGGGACCGCTCGCCTCGCTGTTCTGGCCGCAGATGCGGGCCCTGGGCGTGCACGTGCAGGAAGGCTACCCCTGCTTCCTCACCACGGCGCACGGCGACGCCGACATCGCCGCGATCGAGCGCGCGTTCGTCCAGTCGCTGGACGCGCTCGAGGCCGGCGGGATCCTGCGAGCCGCCGGGTCCGCCGGCAGCGATGCCGCGAACCATGGCGAGGCCGAGCCGGAATCGGCGCCGCTCACCGAGCCGCAGATCGAGATCCTGACGGCAGCCCAGATGGGCGACGACGCCTCCTGCACCTTCAACGAATCGGTCAACCTGTCGTTCGAGGGCGACCTCGACCGGGCCGCGCTCGAATCGGCGCTGAACGGCGTGATCGCGCGGCACGATGCGCTGCGCGGCCGCGTCGGCCGCAGCGACGAGCGCATGCATTTCGCGCCGAAGCTCGCCCTCGAGCTTCGCCTCGAGGACCGCAGCGGCGAAGCGGATCCGGATGCCGCCCTCGCGGCGATCGTCGCTGCCGATGCGAGCCTCCCCTTCGACCTGTGGAACGGCCCGCTGGTGCGCGCGGTGCTGGTGAAGCTCGCGGCCCGACGCCACGTTCTGGTGCTCACCGCCCATCACATCGTTTGCGACGGCTGGTCGTTCAACATCATCCTGCCGGAGCTGGCCGACTTCTATCGCGCGGCGGTATCCCGGCAGCCGGCGGCACTCCCGGCCGCGTCGTCGTTCGCGCAGTACGCGACCGGCAAGGCCACTCCGACGGCGGGCCGGTCCGCCGACCTCGACTACTGGACGTCGGTCTACCGCGATCTCCCGCCCCTGCTGGAGCTGCCGACGGATCGACCGCGCGCCCCGCAGCGTTCCTTTGCGGGCGCCACCTGGACCACGTCGGTCGACGGCGCCCAGCTCGCCGCCCTGCGCAAGGCCGCGGCGGCAAGCGGTGCCACCCTCTTCTCGACGCTGTTCACCGCGTTCCAGGTCGTGATCGGCCGGCTGGCCGGCACGAACGACGTCGTGATCGGCGTTCCGGTGGCGGCCCAGGCGGCGGACGAACAGCCCGACCTCGTCGGCCATTGCGTGCACATGCTGCCGTTCCGCTCGCCGCTCGACTGGGACAGCCCGTTCGCGACGGCGGTCCAGACCGCGGCCGACCGGCTGGCCGAGGGCTTCGACCACTCGAACTGCACCTACGGCACCCTCATCCGCGCCCTGCCGATCCAGCGGGTCGGCGATCGGCTGCCGCTCACGGAGATCCAGTTCAACCTCGAGCGCCTGTCGACCGCGATGGATTTCGGCGGCCTCGACGTGACGGTGACGCCTAACGTCAAGGCGGCCGTCACCTTCGATCTCAGCGTCAACGTCATCGAATCCGCCGCCGGCCTTCGGATCGATTGCGACTACAGTGCCGCCCTGTTCGACGAGGCGACGATCGCCCGCTGGATGGACCATTTCCGCCGGGCGCTCCGCGGCATCGCCGCGGCGCCGCAGACCCCGCTCGGCGCACTGGAGCTCCTGTCGGACGAGGACAAGCGCTTCGCCCTCGATACCGTCAACCGGACCGAGGCAGCCTATCCTGCCGACCGCTGCTTCCACGACCTGTTCGCGGCCCACGCGGTCGCCACGCCCGAGCGTGTGGCCTGCAGCGACGGCACGCTGTCGCTGACCTATGCCGAGCTCGACCGGCAGTCGACCGCGCTTGCCCACGCGCTCCTGCGGGAGAGCCCGGTGCGCCAGGGCCGCATCGCCATCGCCGTCGATCGGTCCTGCGCCATGCTCGTCGGGCTGCTGGGCATCCTCAAGGCCGGCCATGCCTACGTGCCGCTCGACATCCGCCAGCCGATCGACCGTCTGCGGCAGATCGCCGGGAGCGCCCGCATCGACGCAATCGTCTGCCAGGACGAGGCGATGGCGTCGGTCGCCCCGGACGCTCCGGCGCTGCGCCTCGACCGGATCGGCACGGACGATGCCGGCCCCACGCTGCCGCCCGTGTCCCCGGAAGCGTCCGCCTATGTACTGTTCACATCAGGATCGACGGGCGCACCGAAGGGCGTCGAGATCGGGCATCGTTCGCTGACCAACACCCTGGTTGCCTGGTCGCGGCTGTGCGCGATCGAGGCCGATGACGTTTTCGTCGCCTCGAGTGCCCTCACCTTCGACGCCTCGGTCCCCGAGCTCTTCGTTCCGCTGATCTCCGGCGCCCGCGTCGTGCTGGCCCAGTCGGAAGCAGTCCTCACCGGCTTCGAGCTCGTGGCGTTGGCTGGCGAGACCAATGCTACCGTGATGGGGGCGACACCGACCCTCTGGCGGATGCTGCTCGAGGCGGGATTCTCCTCGCGCCCGGGCCTCAAGATGATCGCCGCGGGCGAGGCGCTGCCCGTCGATCTTGCCGACCGGCTGCTGGCCGGCGGCGGGCGGCTGTGGAACCTCTATGGCCCCACGGAAGCGACCGTCTTCGCCTCGGGCATCGAGCTCGGCCGCGCTGGCGGCGACGTGACCATCGGTCGTCCGATCGACAATGCGCAGCTCTTCGTCCTGGACGAGCGCGACCGACTGGCACCGCTGGGCGCCTTCGGCACCCTGTTCATCGGCGGCGCCGGGCTCGCCAAGGGATACTTCGACCGGCCCGACCTGACGGCGTCAGCCTTCCGCGACATCGCCCTGGAGGGCCGAGCGCCGCAGCGGCTCTACGCCACCGGCGACCGCGCCCGCCTGCTGCCGAACGGCACGTTCGCGCTCGGCGGCCGCAACGACCGGCAGGTCAAGCTGCGCGGCTTCCGCATCGAGATCGACGAGATCGAAAGCGCCTTGCGCCAGGTCGACGGTGTCCGCGACTGCGCCGTGGTGTTGCGCGACGACGTCGGACCCCAACCCGCGCTCGTGGCCTACGTCACGCCCGAGACCGGCGATCCGGCGGCGCTGCGCAGCGATCTGGCCCGGCGCCTGCCCGACTACATGGTGCCCACGCGCTGGGCGATGCTCGCGACGCTGCCGCTTACCTCCGGCGGCAAGCTCGACCGCGGCGCCCTCCCGCGCCCGGTGGAGGCGCCGCGGCCGACCGAACCGGCCGACCGGCGGCCCGCCACGGCGCTCGAGGTCGCGATCGGCGCCGTTTGGGCCGAAGTGCTCGGCCGCTCGGACATTGGAACGGAAGAGCCCCTGTTCTCGGTCGGCGCGGATTCGCTGCACGTCTTCCGCATCGCCGCCCGCCTTCAGGCCCAGGGCATCGACATCGACGCCCGCGAGCTCATGAAGGGGCCGTCGATCGCCGCCCTGGCGCGCACGGTCGAGGAGCGCAACAGCGGCACGGCGGGCGAGGCCCACCGGAAGGCGCCGTCCCTTGCCGACTTCCGGCATGGCAGTCACCGGCGCAGCGTGACGGCATGACCACCTCGCCTCCGGCCCGCTCGAACCTGCCGCTCGCCGACGGTGGCGCCGCGGTATTTCCCTGCACCATGCTGCAGCGACAGCTCTGGGCCCAGAGCCAGTCCGGCCGCCCCCATGGCCTCAACGTCGCGATGCGCTGGCTCGTCAAGGGACGCCTGCCGCACGATGTCGCCCAGAAGGCGCTGCAGTCGCTGGTCCGCCGCCACGAGTGCCTGCGCACGGCCTTCCGCGAAGTCGACGGCGTACTCCGGCAGATCGTTCTGGCGGACTGCGCCCTGAAGCTGCGCGGCATCGATCTTTCGGCACTCGACGCCGACACGGCCCGTTCCCGGGCCGACGAGATCGCGCAAGGAGAGGCGCTGGAGCTGATGGACCCGTCAGCGGCGCCCTTGCTGCGCGCCACGCTCCTGAGGCTCGATTCGGAAAGCAGCATCCTGCTGCTCACGTTCCACTCGCTGATTGCCGACGGCTGGTCGATCGGGCTCCTGGTCTCGGAGTTTCATGCCGCGGCCCGGGCCATCGAATCCGGCACCACGCCCGACCTGGCCCCGCCCGACCTGCAGCTCGCCGACTACGCGCTGTGGGAACAGGAGATGCTGGAAAGCGGTGCGCTCGACGAGGATCGCCGCTACTGGCAGCGCAAGCTGAAGGGCCTTTCCGGCACCGTCATCCCGGGCGACCGGCAGCCGGCCGAGCGGATCGGCAACCACAGCGAGATCTACTCGATTCTCCTGCCGAAGAGCGTCGGCGACGCCATCGACACGTTCACCGGCCGGCACAATCTCACCCTCTACGGGCTCGCGGTCGCCGCCTTGGGACTGCTCGTGCATCGCGTGACCGGACAGGCCAAGATCGTGTTCGGCTCGCAGGTCGCCGACCGCCTCGAACCAACGGCCGAGAAGCTGGCCGGACCGACGGTCAACTCGATCACCTTGGTCCTGCCGATCGACCGCCATGCGTCGCTGCTGACCTTCGCCCTGATGGCGGCCGACGAGGTCCGCGAGGCCGTCGAGCACCAGCAGCTTCCCTTCGCCGTCGTGGCGCAGGATGTGTCGTTCGACGCCACCCGGCCGCTGCACGCGATCAACCTCGTGGTCCAGCGCTCCTATTCGGAGGTCGTCGATTCCGGCGGAGGCTTCAGCCTGGCGACCCTGCCGTCCTATCCGGCGGGCTTGCAGTGGGACATCAACTTCTACCTCGTCTGGCGCGACGAGGGCTGGCGCATGTCCTGCGAGGCGGATTGCGATCTCTACGACGAAGCGACGGCGAAGAGCCTGCTGGCGGCGTGGCGCGACACGCTCGAGGCGCTGGTCAGCGCACCCGAACGGCGGGTCGCGGATCTGGAAGCGCTGCGCGAGGGCGTCAGGAGCATCGAGGCGCCAGCCGCACCGGGACGCGCCGGGCTTCAGGATGGTCCACGAGAGCCGATCCCGCTGCATCAGCCGGCGCGCCAGGTCGTCCGCTTCAACGAGCACGGGACCTCGACGCCGCTGATCGTCCTCAACAACCGCTCGGTCTACTACCAGCTGGCGCGGGCGCTCGGCGAGAACCGGCCGCTGACCGACATCCAGACCTACCATCCGGACGGACCGCTCGACCTGTCGGGCTACTCGTTCGACGACTTCGCGACCTACGCCGTGCGGCTGATCCGCTGGGCACAGCCCAACGGGCCCTACGTTCTCGGCGGCCACTGCATCTACGGGGCGCTGGCTTTCGAGGCCGCCCGGCAGCTCAAGCGCATGGGCGAGGAGGTCAGCTTGGTCGCCCTGTTCGACACCTGGGCGCCCGGCTACCGCGAATCCATGTCACCCTCCCAGCAGAGGCGCCGCGCGCGGCAGATCCGTCACAGGGGCTACTGGAACAGGATCCAGCAGTATCGCCGGGGCGAGATCACCCTGAAGCAGCTCCTGTGGCACCCGATCCTCCGGCGGCTCGGTGGCGCGGTTCCCGAGGAGAAGCCGACGGAGTACGCGTTTTTCGAGGGCCGCTGGTTCGACGAGGCCATTCGCACCGCGGCGGCGACGCACCGACCGCAACCGCTCGACGTCGATGCCGTCATCTTCCGAAGCGAGGAGCCTCTGCGCGGGCGGCTGTTCGACGAGCGCATGGGCTGGGGCTCGATCGTTGCCGGCCGGCTGTACAAGGCGGACATCGCCAGTGCCCATTTCGACATGTTCCAGGAAGGCCCGGCCGACGAGATCGCCGCCTTCGTCAATCCCCTGCTGACCGCGATCGAGAGTCGCCGCGACGCATGACCGTCCTGCGTGTCTCGCTGGTTGCTGCGCTGATGGTGGCGCTGGTCGCCGCCGGCTGGCTGGCGTTCGTGCCGCAACGACCGGTGCCCGAGGGGCCGCACGGCGTCGGCCGCATGGACGCGGCGCTTACCGATTCGGCCGGCCGGCCGCTGCCCCTAACCATCTGGTACCCGGCGGAAGGTCCGCGCGGCCGCGTCGTCGCCGACGCTCTCCTCGCGAGAGCCGGGGGGCCGGCCCCGCTCATCCTCTACTCACCGGGCTGGGGCGGCGCGCGCACCCAGAGCAGCATCCAGGCCGAGAATCTTGCCAGTCACGGCTTCGTCGTCGTTGCCTGCGACGACGTCTCCAGCGACGCCGCAACCCGCCCCGACGACGGGCCGTCGTTCGACATGGACACCGACGCGACGCGGGCGGCGTCTCTCGGGCTCGCGTCCCGCCACGTGCTCGTCCAGGGTGCCCGCCTCGTCGACGTGCTGGACGCTGTCGAGGCCGGTCGCGTGCCGCGCCTGGCCGGCCGGGTCGACCTCGCCCGCGTCGGCGCCATGGGCTATTCGGTCGGCGGATCGTCGGTGCTGCAGGCCGGCCTGCTGGATCCGCGCATCGTCGCCATCCTGAACATCGACGGCGCTCTCCTCGGTCCCTCCGCCGAACAGATCGGCCCGCAGGCCTATTTCCTGCTGTCGAGCCGCGAAGCCTTTCCGACGGTGGCCGAGGAAACATCTTCCGATCCGGCCGTGCGCGGCAGCGCCTGGATCAGCCTCGCGGACATCCCGCGCAACCGGCGCCGCATGGAGAGGCCCGGCAACTACTGGGCAGTGATCGACGCGGCGACCCATGAGGACATGTCCGACGGGCTGTTCGCCGTCCATCGCAGCAATCTGCTGCGCCTGAACATCCAGCGCACCGCCATCGACACGGCCATCCGGCGCTTCGCGGTGGCGTTCTTCGAGAGCGCTTTGCTCGGCGAGCCAGCGGCCTTGCGCACCCTCGTCGCGGATCAGCCGTCGAGCGCGCGCTGGATCAGTTCGACGCCGGCGGCGTCCGGCACCGCCAGCGCGACGCAGTAGCCGCCCTCCACGGCGCCCTGCAGGGACCAGAGGGGCGACGCGCCGTCCGGCGCCAGGACGAGCCGTGGCCCGGGCGCCCCGATGGCGACGGCGAACGAATCCAGCGGCACCGAGAGGCCGAGGCCCAGCGCCTTCACGACCGCCTCCTTGAGCGTCCAGGTGAGAAAGAACGCGCGGCGCTGTTCCTCGCCGGCGAGGTCCAGGAGAGCCGAGACTTCGGTGGCGTGGAAATAGCGACGCGCCAGCGCGAGATGGTCGAAGCAGCGCAGGCGCTCGACGTCGGCACCGACCTCCGCATCGCTCACCGCCAGCACGGCGCGATCGCCGCTATGGCTCAGGCTGAAATGCACCGGGCCGCGGCCGGCGAGCCGCGGCTTGCCGTGGGCGTTGGCCTCGAAGACCAGCGCCCCCGGATCGGCTCCCAGATGTTGCGCGAGTATCCGTCGCAGGCCGGCATGGGCGGCGAGGAAGCGATGCTGCAGGTCCGGCCGGGCGAAGCTCCGGTAGCGAACCCTTTCCTCGTCCGACAGCAGCGCCTCGTCCGCGCCGGAAGCGGGCGACGCCGGCGCGAGGCTCCACGACCAGACCACGACCTGCCGCCGACGGAACTCGCTCGACACCGCGTTCGTGGCCTCTCTTGCTGTGCGCTACAAGCCTAGCACCGCCTTGGCGATGATGTTGCGCTGAATCTCGTTCGATCCGGCATAGATCGAGGCCGCCCGGTTGTTGAGGTAGAGCGGCATGGCGGTGATGCCCCATTCGGGCGTGACGGTGGGCTCGTTGTGGCCGAGCGCGCGCGCCTCCGGTTCGAACGGTCCGGCATACCAGGCCAGCGCCTCGACGCCGAGATGGTCGAGCTTCTGCAGCGTCTCGCTGCCCCGGATCTTCATGGCCGACGATGCGGCGCCGGGATTGCGGCCGCGGCTGAGGTCGGACAGGACCTGCAGCTCGATCATCTCCAGCGCCTCGATCTCCATCTCGGTCTCGGCCAGGCGCTGGGCAAAGCCGCGGTCGCCGATCAGGGTCCCGGCACCGTCGGCCGCCTCCTCGCGCGCGATGCGGCGGACGTCCGCGAGCCGGGCGTGGAGGTTGGGCGTGTAGGCGTCGCCGCCGCGCTCGAACTCGAGCAGGTACTTGGCGACGGTCCAGCCGGCGTTCTCCGGGCCGATCCGGTTGGCGACCGGCGTGCGCACATTGTCGAAGAACACCTGGTTGACCTCGTGGTCGCCGGCCAGGGTGACGATGGGTGCGACGCTGAGCCCTGGCGTCTTCATCGAATCGATCAGGACGAAGGAAATGCCGTCCTGGGACTTGCCCTCGGTCGAGGTGCGCACCAGGCAGAACATGTGGTCGGCGACGTGCGCGCCGGTGGTCCAGATCTTGGTGCCGTTGATGACATAGTCGTCGCCGTCGCGTACGGCGCGCGTCTTGAGGCTGGCGAGGTCGGAGCCCGAACCGGGCTCCGAGTAGCCCTGGCAGAAGACGATGTCGCCTGACACGATGCGCGGGAGGTACTTGGCCTTCTGCTCGGGCGTGCCGAACTTCATGATGACCGGGCCGACCATGCGGATGCCCATGGAGAAGATGCGCGGCGCGTCGGCGGCGGTGCATTCGCGGGCGAAGATGTAGCGCTCGGTCGCGCTCCAGCCGGTGCCGCCATGTTCCTTCGGCCAGGTCGGCGCCGACCAGCCGCGACCGGCCAGCACCTTGTGCCAGCGCAGACCGGCTGCCATGTCGGCAAACACGCCCGCGGTCTTGGCACCAGCCTCTCGCAGATCCTCGGTGAGGTTCTGGTCGAGGAAGCGCCGAACTTCGTCGCGGAATTCCTCGTCCCGGGGACTGAGCGCGAGATCCATGAGCGTCTCCAGATCGTCTTGTTCCCGACAGGCTAGCCGCCGCCGCGCGGCCGAGTCCAGCACGCGGCTGGCCCGCCCTTCCGGCCGGCGGTATGGTTCTTGCGTCGCCTCCCGGGCGACCGACCGCGGAGAGCCACATGGTCAGACTTCGGCGTCTTGCCGCCCTGCTCGCCCTGCTGGCCTGGCCGGCGATGGCGCAGGACAGGAAGGAGGTCGATCTCGCGCTGGCCCTCGCCATCGACATCTCGGGCAGCATCGATCCCGACGAGGCGCGCCTGCAGCGAGAGGGCTACGTGCAGGCGTTCCGCGATCCCGCGGTGGTCCGGGCGATCCTGGACGGCAGCTACGGCCGCATCGCCGTCGCCTACTTCGAATGGTCGGACGCCTGGGTGCAGCGGCTGCTGGTCGACTGGACGCTGCTCGATTCGGAGGCGGCGATCATCGCCTTCACCGAGCGCCTGTCGGCGGCGCCGGTCTCGATCTCGCGCCGTACCTCGATCAGCGGCGCCATCCGCTTCGCCATCCCGCTGTTCGGCCGCAACCCCTATGCCCCGGACCGCAAGGTCCTCGACATTTCCGGCGACGGCTCGAACAACGACGGCGGGCTGGTCACCGACATGCGCCACGAGGCGCTGAAGGAGCGCATCGTCATCAACGGCCTGCCGATCATGAACGACCGGCCCAACCCGTTCGGGTTCCCGAGCGAGGAGGATCTCGACAAGTACTACCTCCACTGCGTCACGGGCGGTCCCCGCTCCTTCGTCGAGGTGGCGACGGGCTTCGACGACTTCCCGCGGGCCATCCGCAAGAAGCTCCTGCAGGAAGTCGCCGATCTCGGCCCGCGGCCCGACGTCGACACCGGCGGGCTCGGCCCGCTGCCCGACGGCACACAGCTCGCGCAGGCCGCCCGCCGACCGGCGCGCGGCGAGGACGACTACACGCGCTTCGTGCGGCCGGAATACGAGCTCGGCTGCGACGTCGGCGAGCGGCGCAGCCGCGAGTTCTGGCAGCGCCGCTTCGGCGTCACGCCGGACTGAGGCCGGGCGGCGCCGTCACGGCGCGTCATTGCCGGCCAGAACCGGCAGGGCCGCGAGCCGCCGCGACGCGAACGCGAGGAAGGCGTCGATCTTGGGGGCGCGGTGGGCCCGCCCCTTGGTAACCAGATGGACGGGCAACGGCCCGGCCTCCCAGGCCTCGAGCAATCGCACCAGCCGGCCCGCCGCCAGTTCCTCCGCCACCTGGTAGGACAGGAACTGCGCGATGCCGCGGCCCTCGCGCGCCGCGCGCAGGCGCGTCTCGACGTCGTCGACCCGGAGCCGCCCCATCAGGCGCGGCGCGGTGCGCAGGCCGGCGAAGCTCCAGCTCCCGTTGCCGCGCGCCGTGCCCAGGATCGCCTCGTGCCGGACGAGGTCGGCCGGCGTGCGCGGGGTACCGCGCCGCTTGAGGTAGGCCGGGCTCGCTACCCACAGGCGCCGCACCTGGCCGACGCGGCGCGCCATCAGGGCCGAATCGGCCAGCGGCCCGATGCGCAGGGCCACGTCGATGCCCTCGTCGATCAGGTCCATGTTGCGGTCGTTCAGCATCAGCTCGACCTCGACGCCATCATGCGCGTCGAGGAAGCGCGCCACGAGCGGCGCGATGTGGCGGCGCCCGAATTGCACCGGTGCGGTGATGCGCAGCAACCCGCGCACCGGCGCCCCGACCGCCCCGGCCATCGCCGCCTCGTACGCCGCCGCGAGACCGCGGGCCTTGTCGTAGAAGGTGCGGCCCGCCTCGGTCGGCGCCAGGCGCCGCGTGGTGCGGTCGATCAGCCGCACGCCGAGCCGGTCCTCCAGCGCCGCCAGCGCCCGGGTCACCGCCGGCGGAGAGCGGCGCAGCCGGGCGGCCGCGCGCACCAGGCTCCCCTCCTCCACGATGCGCACGAAGATCGAAAGCTCGTCCAGCCGGTCCATGCCATTGTTTCGCACACTGCAACAGTGATTTCTAGATTGATGCCATTATCGGCGCAATTGGCAGAGCCTATTGTCGGCGCACCCACCGAGGAGCAACGCCATGCTGGCCGGGACCTGCCTCTGCGGCGCCGTCGCCTACGAGGCCGACGCCGCCGTCGAACGGATCGTTCACTGCCATTGCCGCACGTGCCGCAAGACCCACGGCAGCGCCTTCTCGTCGGTGACGGCGGTCCCCCGATCGTCGTTCCGCTGGACTCGCGGCGAGGACCGCCTCGCCGCCGTCGAATCGTCGCCCGGCAAGTTCCGGCGCTTCTGCCGGGACTGCGGTTCGCACGTCATGGCCGAGCGCACCAACCAGCCGGTCTTGCTGCTGCGGCTGGGCTGCCTCGACACGCCGGTGACCGGCGTGCCGCAGCTCCACATCTGGCGCTCCGACGGTGCGACCTGGTTCGACCCCGGCGAGATCCTGCCCGAGCGCGCGGAGGGCCTGTCGTGAGCCCGCCGGACGGAACGGACTTCCTCGCCTTCCACGCGGACGAGCGGCGCGCGCAGGCGCTGGCCGGCCAAAGGAGCGGCCGCGCCGCCATCCGTCCCTTCATGCCCGACCAGCACCGCAGCTTCTTCGCCGGCCTGCCCTGCCTGTTCACGGCGACGGCGGATGGAGAGGGCTGGCCCGTGGCGTCCGTGCTCAGCGGCCCGCCGGGCTTCGTGCACAGTCCCGATGCCACGACGCTCAGGATCGACGCCCTGCCCGGGCGCGACGATCCGGCGGCGCCGGGCTTCACGGCGGGTGCCGGCATCGGCCTGCTCGGGCTGGAGTTCCCGACGCGCCGGCGCAATCGGGCCAACGGCGTGCTGGCCGCCGTCGACGACGACGGCATGACGGTGCGCATCGAGCAGAGCTTCGGCAATTGCCCTCAGTACATCCAGGCGCGCACGCCACAGCCGCGCGCAACGACGCCAGCACCGGTCGAGTCGCTGCCCTCGCTCGACGCAGCGGCGCGACGCCAGATCGCGGCGGCCGACACGTTCTTCGTCGCCAGCCGCTCGCGTCCGGACCTGGCCGGCGGCGGCTTCGACCTTTCCCATCGCGGCGGCCGGCCGGGCTTCGTCGGCATCGATGGCGACACGCTGGCCGTTCCCGACTTTCGCGGCAACCGCTTCTACAACACGCTGGGCAACTTTCTCGGCGAGCCGCGTGCGGGCCTGCTGTTCGTCGACTTCGACACCGGCGATCTGCTGCAGGTGCAGGGCCGCGCAGCCGTCGACTGGCAGGCAAGCGGAGGCCCGGCCGGCGCCGAGCGGCTGTGGTCGCTGCGCGTCGAGCGGGCGTGGCGCCGCCGCGGCGCCTTGCCGCTCGCCTGGACCGGCCTGGACTATGCACCGACGACGCTCGCCACCGGTACCTGGTGAGGCCGCCGAGGTCCCCGATCGCTCATGGACATGACTTCCCGCGTTACCTACCGTCGGCGCGGGAAGGGTAGCCGATGTCGGAAGAGATTGTTGCCGCTGGGCTCACGTTCGCGCTGCGCCGGCGGCTGGCGCATATCGCCCGGATCGGGATCGGGCGATATCGCGCGCTGAGGCCCGACAGGCACCGATTTCTCGGCGCCTACCGTTCGCACGAGGAAGCGCTGCAGCACGTGCGCTCCGGCCGGGGCAAGGGCTACGACAATGACGGCGTGTCGGAGGTTTCCAAGGCGCTGATGCAAGAGGTGCCTCTGTGGGACTATCCGGTGCTGTTCTGGCTGCAGCGCCTGTCGCCGGAGATCCACCGCATCGTCGACGCCGGCGGCCATATCGGCGTCAAGTATCGCGCCTTCTCGCGCTATCTCGATCTCGATCGCATCGACTGGGTCGTCTACGACGTGCCGGCACAGGTCCGGGCCGGGCGCGCCGCGGTACGCCCGCAGGACCGGACCCTGTCCTTCGCCGATCGCCTCGAGGACGTTCCGCCGGCCGACCTCCTGCTCGGCTCTGGATTGCTGCCCTATCTCGACCAGCCTCTGACCGAGCTGGTCGGCCGCCTGCGTCAACGGCCTCGCCATATCCTGCTGAACAAGGTCGCGACCCGCGACGGACCCACCGTGGTGACGCTGGAGAACTTCCGGCTGGCCGAGGTGCCCTATCACATCCGCAACGTGCGCGAGGTGCCCGACGCGCTCGATGCGCTGGGCTACGACATCGTCGACAGCTGGATCATCGATCCGCTGGGCCACCGGATCGACACCCATCCGCAGCTGGGCCGCGTCGTCTCCCGCGGCTATGCCGCGCGCAGCCGCGACACCATGGCCTCGAGCGCCAGCAGGTAGGAATCGACGCCGAACCCGGCGATCACCCCGATCGCCGCCTCGGCCGTTACCGACCCGTAACCCCGCTTCTCGATGTTGGTCATGTGGATCTCGATCGCCGGCGCGCCGATCGAGCGCAGGCAGTCCCGCAAGGCGTGCCCGGCATGGAGAAAGCCGGCGGGATTGAACAGGACGCCGTCGACCTTGGCGCGGTCGGCGCGATAGATGGCGGTGACCGCCTCGCCCTCGGTGTTCGTGTAGAGGATGTCGAGCCCGACGGCGAGGGCGCGGGCGCGGCGGCGCAGGATCTGGTCCAGTTCCTTGGCGGTTGTGGTGCCGTAGAGCTCGGGCTGTCGGCGCCCGAGATACTCCATGTTGGCCCCCTGGATCAGCAGCAGCTTCATTGCTTCCCTAAACGCCCGGGGCCTACAGGAATAATTTCCCCCTGATTGAATAAATAGGCCGCCTGCTCGCCAAATCCTAGCGCGAATCAGCGCGGAAGGTTCGTCGAGCCCATCAGCGTTTCGTCGATCGAACGGGCGCACTGACGCCCCTCGCGGATCGCCCACACGACCAGCGACTGGCCGCGCCGCATGTCGCCGGCGGCGAACAGGCGCGGGACGGTGGTCTTGTAGTCCTCGACCGTGGCGGCGACGTTGCCGCGCGGATCGAGCGCGGCGCCCGACTGCTCCACCATCCCGGGCTTTCGCGGACCCAGGAAGCCCATCGCGAGCAGCACGAGGTCGGCCTTTAGCTCGAAGGCGCTGCCGGGAACCTCCTGCATCGCCATGCGGCCGTCGGCACCCTTGGCCCATTCGATGCGGACGCATTCCAGCGCCTCGATCCGGCCGTCGCGGCCGGTCGCGCGCCTGGTCAGCACCGCGAAGTCGCGGGCCGCGCCCTCCTCGTGCGACGAGGAGGTGCGCATCTTGAGCGGCCAGTCGGGCCAGGTCAGCGCCTTGTTCTCGCGCTGCGGCGGCTGCGGCATGACCTCGAGCTGGGTCACCGACGCGGCGCCCTGGCGGTTCGACGTGCCGACGCAGTCGGATCCCGTGTCGCCGCCGCCGATCACCACGACATGCTTGCCCTTGGCCGAGAGCGTGCCGCGCGGCGCGGCCCGCGCCTCGTCGTCGCCGGCCACGCGCTTGTTCTGCTGGGTCAGGAAATCCATGGCGAAGTGGACGCCGGAAAGGTCGCGGCCCGGCACTTCGAGGTCGCGCGGCCACTCGGCGCCGCCGGTCAACGCCACGGCGTCGTAGCCTTCGAGCAGCGACTTAATCGACAGCGTGGCGCCGACCTCGACGCCGGTGCGGAACTCGACGCCCTCCGCCTCCATCTGGCGCATCCGCCGGTCGATCAGTCGCTTCTCCAGCTTGAAGTCCGGGATGCCGTAGCGCAGCAGGCCGCCGACCCGATCGGCCTTCTCGAACAGGGTGACGGCATGGCCGGCGCGCGCCAGCTGCTGGCTGCAGGCGAGCCCGGCCGGGCCCGAGCCGACGACGGCGACGCGCTTGCCGGTCTTGCGGGCCGGCACCTGCGGCGCGATCCAGCCTTCCTCCCAGCCGCGGTCGACGATCGAGCACTCGATCGACTTGATGGTCACCGGGTTGTCGTCGATGTTCAGGGTGCAGGAGGCCTCGCAGGGCGCGGGGCAGATGCGGCCGGTGAACTCCGGGAAATTGTTGGTGGAGTGCAGCGACTCGAGCGCCTCCTGCCAGCGGCCGCGCCGCACCAGCTCGTTCCAGTCGGGGATCAGGTTGTTGACCGGGCAGCCGTTGTGACAGAACGGAATGCCGCAATCCATGCAGCGCGCCGCCTGCGTCGCGACCTCGGCGGCCGGCAACGGCAGCACGAACTCGTGCCAGTGCTTGAGGCGCGCCTCGACCTTCTCGTAGGGCCGATCCTTGCGCTCGATCTCCAGGAAGCCGGTGGGCAGACCCATGGGCTCGCTATCTCCCCTTTGTTGTCGTTCCGAGCTCCGCTGTCATCCCGAGCGAAGCGAGGGACCTTTCTTGTTGCCTCAAAGGTCCCTCGCTTCGCTCGGGATGACAGGGTGCGTTGACTACTCCGCCGCCACCGCCTTCGCCGCCGCGCGCTCGCGCGCCTGAAGGAGCGCCCGCTTGTAGTCCCTGGGCATCACCTTGATGAAGCTCTTGAGCGCATTGTCCCAGTCGTCGAGCAGGGCGCGCGCCCGCGCGCTGCCGGTGTGCAGCAGATGCCGCTCGACCAGGATGCGCAGGCGCTCGGCGTCGAAGCCCAGCACGTCGCCCATGCCGTTGTCGTCGGCCCCGAGCGCGCGCTGGTGCGGCCGGCCCGGCGCGTCCCGGTCCGCGGACGCCACGCCGACCGGCTCGAGCTCGACCATCGCCATGTTGCAGAGCTCGCCGAAGCGCGCCCTGGGATCGTAGACATAGGCGATACCGCCCGACATGCCGGCCGCGAAGTTGCGCCCGGTGTCGCCCAGCACGACCACGACGCCGCCGGTCATGTACTCGCAGCCATGGTCGCCGGTGCCCTCGACGACGCAGACCGCGCCCGAGTTGCGCACCGCGAAGCGCTCGCCGGCCACGCCCTCGAAGTAGGCCTCGCCGGCGATCGCGCCGTAGAGGACCGTGTTGCCGACGATGATGTTGTGCAGTGGATCCCGCCGCGCGCCTTCGGGCTGGCGCACGACGACGCGGCCGCCCGACAGGCCCTTGCCGACATAGTCGTTCCCGTCGCCCGACAGTTCGAGCGACACGCCGTGCGCCAGGAAAGCGCCGAAGCTCTGGCCGGCCGTGCCGGTGAGCTTCACGGTGATCGTGTCCTCCGGCAGCCCGGCATGGCCGTGCCGGCGGGCGACCTCGCCCGACAGCATGGCGCCGACCGTGCGGTTCACGTTGGTGATCGGCACCTCGACCAGGACCGGGTCGCCCTTCTCCAGCGCCGGCTGCGCCGCCTCGATCAGCCGGTGATCGAGCGCCTTGTCGAGCCCGTGATCCTGACGCTCGCCGTTCCAGATCGCCACGCCCTCGCGCGCCGGCGCGGCGTAGAGCAGCTTCGACAGGTCGACCCCGCCCGCCTTCCAGTGGTCGACCGCGCGGCGCATGTCGAGGAGATCGACGCGGCCGATCATCTCGTTCAGCGTCCGGAAGCCCAGGCGCGCCATGATCTCGCGCAGCTCCTCGGCGACGAAGAAGAAGTAGTTGATGACGTGCTCGGGCTGGCCGGTGAAGCGCTTGCGCAGCACCGGGTCCTGCGTCGCCACGCCGACCGGGCAGGTGTTGAGATGGCACTTGCGCATCATGATGCAGCCCGCCGCGATCAGCGGCGCGGTGGCGAAGCCGAACTCGTCGGCGCCCAGCAGCGCGCCGATCGCGACGTCGCGGCCGGTGCGCAGGCCGCCGTCGACCTGCACGGCGATGCGGCCGCGCAGCCCGTTCAGCACCAGCGTCTGCTGGGTCTCGGCCAGCCCGATCTCCCACGGCGAGCCGGCATGGGTGAGCGAGGTCAGCGGCGAGGCACCGGTGCCGCCCTCGTAGCCCGAGATCGTCACATGGTCGGCGCGCGCCTTGCTGACGCCGGCCGCGACCGTGCCGACGCCGACCTCCGAGACCAGCTTCACCGACACGCGGGCGCCCGGGTTTACGTTCTTCAGGTCGTGAATGAGCTGCGCCAGGTCCTCGATCGAGTAGATGTCGTGGTGCGGCGGCGGCGAGATCAGGCCGACGCCCGGGGTCGAGCGGCGGACGCGGGCGATGTTCTCGTCGACCTTGTGGCCGGGAAGCTGGCCGCCCTCGCCGGGCTTGGCGCCCTGCGCCATCTTGATCTGGATGTCGTCGGCGTTGACCAGGTACTCGGCCGAGACGCCGAAGCGGCCCGATGCCACCTGCTTGATGGCCGAGCGCATGGAATCGCCGTTGGCGAGCGGCTTGAAGCGGTCGGCTTCCTCGCCGCCCTCGCCGGTGTTCGACTTGCCGCCGATGCGGTTCATGGCGACGGCCAGCGTCGTATGTGCCTCGCGGCTGATCGAGCCGAAGCTCATGGCGCCGGTGGCGAAGCGGCGCACGATGCTGGCGGCGGGCTCGACCTCCTCGAGGGGCACCGGCTCGGCCGCCCACTTGAACTGCATCAGGCCGCGGATCGTCAGAAGCCGCTCGTTCTGCTCGTTGATCGTCCGCGCGAAGCCCTTGTACTCGTCCGGCAGGTTGCCGCGCACGGCGTGCTGCAGGCGGGCGACGCTCTCGGGCGTCCAGGCATGGTCCTCGCCGCGCAGGCGGAAGGCATAATCGCCGCCCGGATCGAGCATGCGGCGGTAGATCGCCTTCTCGCCATAGGCGTCGGAATGGCGCCGCACCGTCTCCGCCGCGATCTCCTTCCAGCCGGCGCCCTCGATGGTCGTCGCCGTGCCGGTGAAGTACTTCTCGACGAAGCCCGAATGCAGGCCGACGGCGTCGAAGATCTGCGCGCCGCAGTAGGACTGGTAGGTCGAGATGCCCATCTTGGACATGACCTTCAGGAGGCCCTTGCCGACCGCCTTGATGAAGTTCTTCTGCACCTCGTAGGGCTTGAGCGGCAGCCCGTTCTGCACGCGCAGCGCCTCCAGCGTCTCGAAGGCGAGATAGGGATTGACCGCCTCGGCGCCGTAGCCCGCCAGGCAGCAGAAGTGATGGACCTCGCGCACCTCGCCCGATTCGACGACCAGGCCGGTCTGGGTGCGCAGGCCGCGGCGGATCAGGTGGTGATGCACCGCCGCCGTGGCCAGCAGCGCCGGGATCGGCACGCGCTCGGCCGAAACCGCGCGGTCCGACAGGATCAGGATGTTGCGGTCGGCCAGCACATGGTCGGTGGCCTCGGCGCAGATGCGGTCGAGCGCCTCCTCCAGCCCCTCGGCGCCCTCGTCCGCCGGCCAGGTCGTGTCGATCGTGGCGGTGCGGAAGGAGCCGTCGAGCAGGTCCTCGATCGAGCGGATCTTCTCCAGCTCGGCATTTGTCAGCACCGGCTGCGAGACTTCGAGCCGCTTGTGCGTGCCGGCGTGGCGGCCGAGCAGGTTGGGCCGGGGGCCGATCATCGACACAAGCGACATCACCAGCTCCTCGCGGATCGGATCGATCGGCGGGTTGGTGACCTGCGCGAAGTTCTGCTTGAAGTAGTTGTAGAGCAGCTTGGGCTTCTTCGAGAGCACCGCGATCGGCGTGTCGGTGCCCATCGAGCCGACGGGATCGTCGGGCTCGCGGCTCATCGGCTCGAGGAAGAACTGTATGTCCTCCTGCGTGTAGCCGAAGGCCTGCTGGCGATCGAGCAGCGTCGCCGGGTCGTTCGATGGGGCCGGCGGCGGCGCGTCGGGGATGTCGGACAGTTCCTCGAGCTTGTGCTGCGTCTCGCGCAGCCATTCGTCGTAGGGCTCGGCCTCGGCCAGCGTCCGCTTCAGCTCCTCGTCCTCGACAATGCGGCCCTGCTCGAGGTCGATCAGCAGCATCTTGCCGGGCTGCAGGCGCCACTTGCGCACGATGCTGTCGTCGGGAATCGGCAGCACGCCGGCCTCGGAGGCCATGACGACCTTGTCGTCGTCGGTCACCAGGAAGCGCGCCGGCCGCAGCCCGTTGCGGTCGAGCGTGGCCCCGATCTGGCGGCCGTCGGTGAAGGCGATGCAGGCCGGCCCGTCCCACGGCTCCATCAGGGCGGCGTGGTACTCGTAGAAGGCCTTGCGCTTGGCATCCATCAGCGGATTGCCGGCCCAGGCCTCCGGGATCAGCATCATCATCGCATGCGACAGGGAGTAGCCGCCGGCCAGCAGCAGCTCGAGCGCATTGTCGACGCAGGCCGTGTCCGACTGGCCGTGCGGGATGATCGGCCACATCTTGTCGAGGTCGGCGCCGATCAGATCGGATTCCATGGTGCGCCGGCGGGCGTACATCCAGTTGACGTTGCCGCGGACGGTGTTGATCTCGCCGTTGTGGGCGATGAAGCGGTAGGGATGCGCCAGCCGCCATGACGGGAAGGTGTTGGTCGAGAAGCGCTGATGAACGAGGCAGAGCGCCGACTGGGTCAGCGGGTTGCGCAGGTCGTCGTAGAAGCTCTCGACCTGGTGGGCCAGCAGCAGGCCCTTGTAGACCACCGTGCGCGACGAGAAGGACGGCATGTAGAGTTGCGAGAGGCCCGGCAGCCCGTGCTTCCTGGCGAGGTCGGTCAGCGGGTTCTGGGTCTGCTTGCGGATCGCCAGGATCTTGCGCTCGAAGGCGTCCTGGTCGGCGACCTTCGGGCCGCGGCCGACGATCGCCATGCGGATCACCGGCATCGAGTCGATGACCGCCTGGCCCAGTCCCGTGAGGTCGGTCGGGACGTCGCGCCAGCCCACCAGCCTCTGCTTCTCGACCTTGATGAAATGCTCCAGGCGCTTGACGGCGAAGGCGCGCGCCTTCTCCTCCTGCGGCAGGAAGCACATGGCGACGGCATAGTGGCCCGGCGCCGGCAGGTCGATGCCCTGCCCGGCCGCCCAGTTGCGCAGCAGGGCGTCGGGGATCTGGATCAGGCAGCCGGCGCCGTCGCCCATCAGCGGGTCGGCGCCCACGGCGCCGCGATGGTCGAGGTTGACGAGGATGCTCAGCCCGTCGCGCACGATGGCGTGGCTCTTGCGGCCCTTGATATCGGCCACGAACCCGACGCCGCAGGCGTCGTGCTCATTGCGCGGGTCGTACAGCCCCTGTTTCTCAGGCAAATCCATCACGCTCTGTCCTGGTTCCCCCCGGCGATGGCCCTCGCCGGGGCCGGCCGTTATCGGGCATTATTAGCCCGGTCGCCACGCCCGACGAAAGCAATTGTTGCGGCGCGAAAGGCCCTGTAGTTTGGGACCGCTTGCCCCGGGGGAGCTGCAACAGAGATGTCTTTTCCGTCGCCCGGCCGTCCGGCGGCCTGCCTCACCGGCCTGATTCTGTCCGCCCTCGCGGCGGCCGGCTGCACGCCCGCCCCCAGCGTCGGCCAGTCGTGGACCGGTCCCGGCTGGTACCTGCAGAAATCCTACATCATCGCCCCGGCCGGCCCGGTCTATTTCGGCGGCCCCTACACCTACGCCAAGTGCGAGGAGGAGCGCGCCAAGCAGCCGCCCGAGACGGCGAGCCAGATGCTGTGCACGCGCGAGAACCGCAAGCCCGACCGCTTCGCGCGGTCCTAGCTGTCACCCGAGCGCAGCGCCTGCCCTGAGCGTCGCCGAAGGGAGGGACCTTTCTGTGGCATGGCGGGCCGCGGGCTGACGGCCGATCTTCAACCCACAGGCGCCACGTCCAGCCGGACGGCGACCCCCTCGAGTTCCTTCGACGGCGCCGGGTAGCGCTTCATCACCAGCGGATCGTGGCCCGGGATGATGTGCTGCGGCGATTCCGCCAGCGCCCGCAGCCGGTCGTAGCCCTCGATCGTGTCGCCGACATGGAAGGTCGTCGGGAAGACGCGCCCCTTCTCCATGTGCTCGTAGTAGTGGCTGCAGTCGGACGCCAGCACGACCCAGCCGCGCTGCGTCGCCACCCGCACGCATTGCAGGCCCATCGTGTGGCCGCCGATGTGGTGGACGCTCAGCCCCGGCGCCAGCTCGGCCGCGCCGGCATGGAACTGGACCCGGTCCTTGAACACCAGCCGCACCATGCCGACGACCTCCTCGACCTCGTAGCCGTGGTTGAAGCGGTCGTGCCGCATGTAGCGGCCGGTGGCGAAGTTCATCTCCAGGTCCTGGAGATGGAAGCGCGCCGCCGGGAAATCGAAGAAGGTCCCGACATGGTCGTAGTGCATGTGGGTGATGACGACGTCCTTCACGGTCGTCGCGTCGACGCCCAGCAGCGCCAGCCCCTCGACTGGCGTGCGCAGGAAGGTGCGCTTGCGCTTGGCGGCCATCTCGGCGGTGAAGCCGGTATCGACCACGACGGTCCGGTTGGCGTTGCGCACCAGCCAGACGAAATAGTCCATAGGCATCGGCGCATCGTGCGGGTCGCCACCGATGAAATGCGAGCCGCGTCGCGCGTCGCGCGTGGCGTAGCGGATAGCGAATATCTCGTACGTTTCCTCTTTCATGGGAGGGAGCCTACCCGATCGCCATCAGGCTGGCATTGCCGCCGGCCGCCGCCGTGTTGACGCTGACCGACACCTCGTCGACCAGCAGGTCCGCCGGGTAGGGCGCGACATGGACCGGCACGATCGGTCCCTCGCGCGCCGCCAGACGCTGCTGCAGCGCCAGCAGGGCCTCGGGTCCGCCGGCGAACAGCGCGGCGGCGATGTCGGGACGATCGGCATCGCCGGTGGCGCGGTTGCCGGAGGCGACGGCCAGGGCGATCTGCCCGGCCCGCTCCGCCGGGTCGTCGGCGACGCACAGGATCGTGCCCTTCGACCGGCGGGCATAGCTGTTGCGCTCGCCGACCGGGCCCGCGAGCTCCTGCTCGCCCGGCGGCAGGCCGGCGGCAGGCCGCTCGGCCATCAGGCGGCGCACGTAGAGCGGCCCGCCCGCCTTCGGCCCGGTGCCCGAGAGGCCATGGCCGCCGAACGGCTGCACGCCGACCACCGCCCCGATCATGTTGCGGTTGACGTACTGGTTGCCGGCGGCGCTGGCGGCAATCGCCCGCTCGATCATCTCGTCGATCCGGCTGTGCACCCCGAAGGTCAGCGCGAAGCCCGTCTCGTTCACCGCCCGCACCACCGCCTCCATGTCCTCGCGGCGGTAGCGCAGCACGTGCAGGACGGGGCCGAACACCTCGCCCGGCAAGTCGGAGACGGCGCCGATCTCGATCAGCGTCGGCGCCACGTAGGTGCCGTGCCGGGTCTCTTCCGGAAGATCGACACGGTGCACCGGGTGGCCCGCGGCGGCCAGTCGGGCGACATGGGCCTCCAGCGCATCGCGCGCCTCGGCCGTGATCACCGGCCCGACATCGACCGCCAGCCGCTCGGGATTGCCGACGACGAGCTCGGCCATGGCGCCCTTCAGCATCTCCACGACCCGGCCGGCGATATCGTCCTGCAGGCAGAGCACGCGCAGCGCCGAGCAGCGCTGGCCCGCCGAATCGAAGGCCGAGGTGACGGCGTCGAGCACGAGCTGCTCGGGCAGGGCCGAGGAATCGGCCACCAGCGCGTTCTGGCCGCCGGTCTCGGCGATCAGCACCGGCGGCCGCCCGGCGGGCGTCAGGCGCTTCGCGAGCGTGCGGTTGATCGACCGCGCGACGGCGGTCGAGCCGGTGAACACGACGCCGGCCACCGCTTGATTGCCGACCAGCCGTGCGCCCGTCGCGCCGTCGCCGGTCAGGAACTGCAGCGCCGTGCGCGGCACGCCGGCCTCGTGCAGCACGCCCACCGCCAGCGCGGCGACGAGCGGCGTTTCCTCGGCCGGCTTGGCGATCACCGCGTTGCCGGCCGCCAGCGCCCCCGCCACTTGGCCGGTGAAGATCGACAGCGGGAAGTTCCACGGGCTGATGCAGGCGACCAGGCCGAGCGGCCGCTGCGCGCCGTCGGCCAGGCCCTCGACGCAGCCAGCGTAGTAGCGCAGGAAGTCGACCGCCTCGCGCACCTCGCCGACGGCATTGGCCAGCGTCTTGCCGGCCTCGCGCACGATCGGGCCGAGCAGCGGCTCGAGCCGCGCCTCCAGGAGATCGGCCGCCGCGCGCAGGATTGCTGCGCGGTCGGCGGGCGCCGCCGCCCACGCCTCGGCCCGCGCGCAGGCGGCATCGACCTCGGCCGGCGTGGCGTCGACGACGCGGCCCACGGTCTCGCGCCGGTCGGCCGGGTTCGTCACCTCCCGCGCGGCACTGCCCTTCCCTTCCTCGGCGCGCCCGCCGGCCAGCATCGGCACCGCCTCCAGGGGCGGCGGCGCCGCGAGCGTCTCGGCCAGCCCGGCCAGCACCTGCTCGCTGGCGAGATCGAGGCCGCGCGAATTGCGCCGGCTGGCGCCGAACAGGGCGCGCGGCAGCACGATGCGCGGATGCGGCGCGCCGACCGGCGAGATCGCCAGCGCCCGCTCGACCGGATCGGCCAGAAGCATCTCGTCCGTGACCTCGGGATCGGCGACCTGGTTCACGAACGAGGTATTGGCGCCGTTCTCCAGCAGGCGGCGCACGAGGTAGGCGAGCAGCGTCTCGTGGGTGCCGACCGGTGTGTAGATGCGGCACGGCCGGTTGAGCTTTCCGGTGCCGACCACCTCCTCGTACAGCGGCTCGCCCATGCCATGCAGGCACTGGAACTCGTACTGGCCGGCATAGAAGTTCTCGCCGGCCATGGCATGGACCGTGGCCAGGGTGAGCGCGTTGTGCGTGCCGAACTGCGGATAGGCCGCATCGGGCGCGGCGAGCAGGCGGCGGGCGCAGGCGAGATAGGAGACGTCGGTGTGGATGCGCCGCGTGAACACCGGATAGTCGGCCATGCCGTCGACCTGGGCGCGCTTGATCTCGCCGTCCCAGTAGGCGCCCTTGACCAGGCGTACCATCAGCCGCCGACGACTGCGGCGGCCCAGCTCGATCAGCCAGTCGATCGTGAAGATCGCCCGCTTCTGGTAGGCCTGCACGACGAAGCCGATCCCGTTCCAGTCCTCCAGCGCCGGATCGAGGCAGAGCCGCTCCAGCAGGTCGAGCGAGATCTCCAGCCGGTCGGCCTCCTCGGCATCGATGTTGAGGCCGATGTCATACCGGCGGGCCAGCAGCGCCAGCTCGAGCAGCCGGGGGTAGAGCTCGGCCTGCACGCGCTCGATCTGGGCGCGGCTGTAGCGCGGGTGCAGCGCCGAGAGCTTGATCGAGATGCCCGAGCCTTCGTAGATTCCGCGGCCGCCGGCGGCCCTGCCGATCGCGTGGATGGCGTGGCGATAGGCCTGCATGTAGGCCTCGGCCTGCGCTGCCGTGACTGCCGCCTCGCCCAGCATGTCGTAGGAATGGCGGAAGCCCTCGGCTTCCTTCGACCGGTCGTTGCGCAGCGCTTCCTCGATCGTCTGGCCGGCGACGAAGCGCTCGCCCATCAGGCGCATGGCGATGTTGACCCCGGTGCGGATCAGCGGCTCGCCGCCCTTGCCGATCAGGCGCGTCAGGGCCGCCGACAGGCCGCGCTCGCTGCTGGTCGCGGTCAGCCGGCCGGTCACCACCAGGCCCCAGGTCGCGGCGTTGACGAACAGCGAGGGGCTGTGGCCGAGATGGGCCCGCCAGTCGCCGCCGCCGATCTTGTCGCGGATCAGCGCGTCGCGCGTGTCATCGTCGGGGATGCGCAGCAGCGCCTCGGCCAGGCACATCAGCGCCACGCCTTCCTGGCTCGACAGCGCATATTCGTGGATCAGCCCCTCGACGCCGCCGGACGGCGTCTTCTCGCGCAGCGCCCCGACCAGCCGCCGCGCCAGTGTCCGGGCGGCCTCGCGGCGGGCCGGCAGCAATCGCGCCGCCTCGATGAGGGGCGGCAGGCACTCGGTCTCGGGCCGCCGCCAGGCCGCCGTGATGGCGGCCCGCAGGGGGCTCTGAGGCTGGATCGAACGCACGAAATCGTCGAAGGGCGGCATGTTCCTCGTCCGGAGATGGCGCTACCATAACCGGCAAAACAGGTTGTCGGGACGGCGACGATGTCGCCCGGCCACCGGGAGGAAAGCATGGACGTCCGCCACGACGAGGCCGCAGCCCGACCTGCCGCCGCCGCCGACCTGCGCTGGCCCGAGGATTCGATCGCCCGCGTGCCCTACTGGGTCTACCAGGACGAGGCCAACTACCGGCGCGAGCTCGAGCGCCTGTTCGAGGGTCCGACCTGGCACTTCGTCTGCCTCGAGGCCGACATCCCGGACAAGGGCGACTACCGCACCAACACGGTGGGGGCGATGCCGGTGATCGTCGTGCGGGCGGCCGACGGCGCGATCAACTGCTTCGAGAACCGCTGCGCCCATCGCGGGGCGCTGATCGCCTTCGACGAGGGCGGCAATGTCGGCCACCAGTTCAAGTGCGTCTATCACGCCTGGAGCTACGACCTCGCCGGCAACCTGCGCGGCATCGCCTTCGAGCGCGGCATCAACGGCCAGGGCGGCCTGCCCAAGGATTTCTGCCGCGAGAGCTTCAACCCGCGCAAGCTCCGGACGACGAACCTCGGCGGGCTGGTCTTCGCCACCCTCTCGCCCGACACGCCGCCGATCGAGGACTATCTCGGTCCGGAGATCCTCGGGCGCGCGCGGCGCGTGCTCAACCGTCCGATCCGAGTCATGGGCCGCTTCGTGCAGCCGCTGCCGAACAACTGGAAGCTCTATGTCGAGAACGTCAAGGACACCTACCACGCGAGCCTGCTGCACCTCTTCTTCACGACCTTCCGCATCTCGCGCCTGACCCAGGGCGGCGGCGTGCTGGTCAGCCCCGATGGCGGCCACCACGCCAGCTACACGATCGGCATGCCCGAGGGCGCCAACGAATCGGCCTATCGCGACCAGGGCATCCGCTCGGAGGACCGGGACTACCGGCTGGCCGATCCCAGCATGCTCGACGCGGTCGACGAGTTCGGCGACCGCATCCAGCTCCAGATGCTGTCGGTCTTCCCCGCCTGCATCCTGCAGCAGGTCCACAACTGCCTCGCCGTGCGCCAGATCGTGCCCAAGGGGCCGGGCCGCATGGAGCTGCACTGGACCTACTTCGGCTATGCCGACGATCCGCCCGAGATGAACCGCCGCCGGCTGCGGCAGCAGAACCTCGTCGGGCCGGCCGGCTTCGTCTCCATGGAGGACGGCTGCATCGGCGGCTTCGTCCAGCGCGGCATCGGCGCCGCCGGCGGCGAGGTGTCGGTGGTCGAGATGGGCGGCCGCACCGCCGAGAGCCAGCCGACCCGCGCCACCGAAGCCTCGGTCCGCGGCTTCTGGCAGGCCTATCGGCGCTACATGGGATACTAGGGGGCACCAAGAGCAAGCGCCCCTCCTGTCATCCTTACATGGGGCTTGAGAAGTCAAGAGGTAGTCACGGTTCTGCCGTCTGGTTTTTTTGCCGGTGACAGGATGACGTCTTGGGTGCTTGCGTTGGGACGTTGGGCATTGCTGGGGCGCTCGTCGCTGGACGGCATCACCTTACATACGGTCCGGCGACAGTTGAGCCGGTACCCTGGTTCCTCATGCACGCGTGAGGCTTTGCCCAAGAGACGATGAGACCCCTCTGAGACGGCGGCGCCGTACGGTCCTTGGATGACAACGGTCATCATCCGTCCCTCTTCAAGGCACCCTCTGCTCCTCTGCTAGACGGCGCGCAGCTGGGCGCCGTCGGGCACCACGCCATGGTGGAGGAAGCGCCACAGCGCGACCATCAGCTTGCGTGCCAGGGCGACGATGGCGATGCGCTTGCCGGCCCCCTTCTGCTGGCCGACGCGTTCACGGAACCAGCGGCTGAGCGCGCTGGCGGGCTGATTGCGCAGCCACAGCCAGGCGAGCTGCACCGCGATGGTGCGGGCGCGCGCATTGCCGGCCTTGCTGATGCCCTGCTCATGACGACTGTCGCCACTGTTGTAGGGCGTGCCGGTCAGCCCGAAGTAGCTGCCGACCTGGCGGCGGTTCTGGAAGTCGCGGAAGAAGGCCTCGCCGACCAGGATCTGGCTGCCGACGGGGCCCAGGCTCCTGAGTTCGAGGAGCTGGTTGACCCTGGCCGCCATGCTGCTGACGGGAGCGACCTTGCGCACCGCCCGGGCTTGCGCCTCGATCTCGTCGAGTTGTTCCTCCACCAGCAGCAGCCGGCTATGTTCGCGCCTCAGTTCAGCCACCAGATGATCCGGCAGGGGCCGACCGTCGCCGGTGCACAGCGTCGCCAGCCACGCCGCGAAGTCCTTGGCCCGGCCCCAGGTCTGGCGAACGCCCTGGCCGTGCAGCAGGCCCTTCAGCCGATTGACGTGGCTGGTTCGCTCCTTGACCAGCCGCTGTCGCTCGCGTGACGGCCGCCGCTCATCTTCCTGCGCCGCCGTCGGAACGTGCACCGCCCTGCAGGCGAGGCGATCGCCACCCTCCAGCCGCAGCAGGGCACGCATCAGTTTCTCCAGGTCCAGCCGGTCGGTCTTGGCGCGCCGCGCCCGGCGGTCGACCTCCACGCTCGCCGCATCGAGGACCCGGCTCTCGATCCCCTGCGCCTCGAGCCAGCGATGCAGCCAAAAGCCATCGTAGCCGGCCTCGTAGCAGCTCACGACCCGCGCGGCCTCGCCGAGCTTCTTGGCGGCTCTGGCACGGGCCTTGCCGATCAACTCCGACACCGCAGCCACATCACCCCCGGCCACCGTGTACTGGCTCAGCTTGCCGAGGCCCGGGACCACGATGCCCAGCTTCCACTTCGCCTTGCCCAGTTCAAACGCCACGAACACTGTGCGATGCTCCACCCCAGCGGCGAGGGTGTCGAAGATGTATGGGGACTTCATTGGCTCCTCTGTAGGTTCGGTGGGTCACGCTCCAAGCCTACCTCTCGACCTCTCGTCGCCCCATAGAATCTGAGCGCAGCGAAGGATCTCATGGAAGTCGCGACCCGCACACCGGTCGAAGCGCCATGAGGTCCTTCGCTGCGCTCAGGACGACAGCCTCCCAATTCAGCTCCTTCACGATCAATCCGCAGACGAGGATGCTCGCCCCATGGACACCGCCCAACTCGTCGCGTTGAACGCGGCCTATGCCCGCGCGATCGACAACGAGCAGTACGAGCGCTGGCCCGAGCTGTTCCACGACCCGTGCTTCTACAAGGTGACCACCGCCGACAACGTCGCCCGCGGCTACGAGGCCGGCATCATCTACGCCGATTCGCGCGGCATGCTGGAGGACCGCGTGTCGGCCCTGCGCAAGGCCAACATCTACGAGCGCCAGCGCTACCGCCACATCGTCGGGCTGCCGGTGGTGCTGGGCATGGCCGACGGCACGGCCGAGGTCGAGACGCCGTTCCTGATCGTGCGCATCATGCGCGACGGCCAGATGGACGTGTTCGCGACCGGCTGCTACCGCGACAAGGTGCGGCCGGACGCGACCGGCGCGCCGCGCTTCGCCGAGCGTATCGCCGTCTGCGACGGTGGCCGCTTCGACACGCTGGTGGCGATCCCGTTCTAGAAGCGACTCGCCTCCACCCCAGCGAAGCTCCGCCCGCGGCGCGGGCACCTCCCCATCGCGCCGCGATGGGGAGGTTCATGAACGCGACCGCCACTGGCGTCCTGTGCAATCCGGCAGTTGTCACCCCGAGCGTCAGCGAGGGGCCTTTGGGCCACAGGAAAGGTCCCTCGCTTCCGCTCGGGATGACAGTCGCGGCGCACTCAGAACGGCAGGCCGACATAGTTCTCGGCGAGCGAGAGCTGGGCGGCGCGGGAGCCGGCAAGATAGTCGATCTCGGCGCGCTGCATCTGGGCCTCGAAGCTCGCCTCGTCGTGGAACCTGTGAAGCATGCCCGTCATCCACCACGAGAAGCGCTCGGCCTTCCACACCCGGGCCAGCGCCGTCTCGCCATAGGCGGCGAGCAGCGAGGGATCAGCCTTCCGGTAGTGCGCCACCAGCGCCCGGCAGAGATAGTGGACGTCGGATGCGGCGAGGTTCAGGCCCTTGGCGCCGGTCGGCGGGACGATGTGCGCGGCGTCGCCGGCCAGGAACAGCCGGCCATGCTGCATCGGGGTCGAAACGAAGCTGCGCAACGGCGCGATGCTCTTCTCGATCGACGGCCCGGTCACGATGTGCGGCGCCACCTGCGGCCCGAAGCGACGCTTGAGCTCGGCCCAGATCCGATCGTCGCTCCAGTTGGAGACGTCGTCGTCGAGGCTGCACTGGAGATAGTAGCGGCTGCGCGTTCGCGACCGCATCGAGGCCAGCGCGAAGCCGTCCTCGTGGCGGGCATAGATCAGCTCCTCCGAGCAGGGCGGCACGTCTGCCAGGATGCCGAGCCAGCCGAACGGATAGACGCGTTCGTAGGTACGGCTCGCCGCCGCCGGCAGGCAGGTGCGGCTGACGCCGTGGAAGCCGTCGCAGCCGGCGACGAAGTCGCAGGCGAGTGTGCGCTCCTCACCGCCCACCGTGTAGCGCAGCGACGGCCGGTCGCCCTCGATGTCCTGCGGCACCACGTCGGCCGCCTCCCAGACGATCGGCCCGTCGCCCGCAAGCCGGGCCGCGATCAGGTCCTTGGTGACCTCCGTCTGTCCGTAGACCGTCACGGTCTTGCCCGTCAGCTCGCGGAAGTCGATGCGGAAGCGCCGGCCGCCGGCGGCGATCTCGACGCCGTCGTGCACCAGCCCTTCGCGGTGCAGGCGCTCGGCGACGCCCGCCTCCTCCAGCAGGTCGACGGTGCCCTGCTCCAGCACGCCGGCGCGGATGCGGCCCTCGACATAGTCCCGGGTGCGCGCTTCCAGGATCACGCTCTCGACGCCGTGGACCTTGAGCAGACGCGCCAGCAGGAGCCCTCCCGGCCCCGCACCGATGATGCCGACCTGCGTCCGCTCCGTCACACCCGCCACCGCCGTCTCCCCGCTTCCTTGCCGGGCAGCTTAACCGGGTTTGGCGGCGGCGGTCATCGTCCGCGCGGGCGACCTTGGTCTACTTGTAGACGAACGCCTTGTCGTCGAGGTCGATGGCCGGGAACTCGTTCTTCTCCCGCCAGTAATCCTGGGTGTGCTGCCATTCGCGCTTGTCGCCGCGCTGGGGCAGCAGATGCATGCCGCGCATCAGGTAGCCGGGATTGAAGTTCTCGGGATCGATCCAGGGCTTCAGCGCCATGTCCTTGTCCTCGGGACGCAGCGCCACCTCGACCCGCCGCGCCTGCTTGTCCTTCATGTGGCCGAGCAGGCGGCAGACGAAGTCGCCCACCAGGTCGGCGCGCAGGGTCCAGGACGCGCGGAAATAGCCGAACACCCACACCATGTTGGGCACGCCGGTGAACATCATGCCGCGGTAGGTGACAGTCCGCGAGAAGTCGAGCGGCTCGCCGTCGATCGCGAAGGCGATGTCGCCCAGCACGTTGAGATGGAAGCCGGTCGCCGTGACGACGATGTCGGCCTCGAGCTCCTCTCCCGACTTGAGCCGGATGCCCTTCCCGGTGAAGCGGTCGATCTCGTCGGTGACCACCGACGCCTTGCCCTTGCGGATGCCGCGGAACAGGTCGCCGTCCGGCACGAAGGCGATGCGCTGCCGCCACGGCCGGTAGGACGGCGTGAAGTGCTTGTCGACATCGTAGTCGGGGCCGAGATAGGCCCGCACGCCGGACAGAAGCTCGTCACGCACCTTCTCCGGCTCCTCGAACGAGCGGCGGGTGAATTCCGACTGGTCGCGAAGGATGCGGCGGCGCACGATCTCGTGGATCCAGCTCTCGTCGACTTCGAGCTGGCGGAGCTGGTCGGCGAGGTCGTTGGCGTTGCGCGCCGGGATGAAGTAGGTCGGCGAGCGCTGCAGCATGGTGACGTGCTCGACCTTGTCGGCGATCGCCGGCACCAGGGTCGCCGCGGTGGCTCCCGAGCCGATCACGACCACCTTCTTGCCGGTGACGTCGAGGTCTTCGGGCCAGGTCTGGGGATGGACGATGCGCCCCTTGAAATCCGCCATGCCCGGCCATTCCGGCGTGTAGCCCTCGGCATGGCGGTAGTAGCCCTGGCACATCCACAGGAAGCCGGCCGAGATCGCGAAGGCCTCGCCGGTATCGGTGCGCACGCCCTCGACCGTCCAGCGATTGTCCGCGCTCGACCAGGTCGCGCGCTCGATACGATGGTGGTAGCGGATATGGCGGCCGATGTCGTTCTCCTCGATCACCTCTTCCATGTAGTCGCGGATTTCCTGCGCCGTGGCGATCGGCTTGCCGGTCCACGGCTTGAAGCGGTAGCCGAACGTGTAGAGGTCGCTGTCGGAGCGGATGCCGGGATACTTGTGGGTCAGCCAGGTGCCGCCGAAGCTTTCCTGGCTTTCCAGGATCACGTAGCTGGTGCCGGGACACTGGTCCTTGAGGTGGTAGGCGCCGCCGATGCCCGAAATGCCCGCGCCGACGATCAGCACGTCGAAATGGTCGGTGGCCTGCTGGGGCGACGGCGCAAAGGCGACGGCGGTATCGGGCATCGGATCTGGTTCCTTCCTTGGGAGGGGCCTTCCTCGGGGTGGCCCTGTTCGAGCGGGATCGTCGGGGATCCCAGTGTCTGACGCAGTCGACCGGGTTCCTTGACCAAGATCAAGGCGTCAGTGCGACGCCCTGGCGCCCGGCCAGCCTACGGCTTCCCCGCGATATGCGCCGCCGGCACGTGGTCGGCCAGCCAGACGCGATCGTTGCCGGTGTAGAACTGGATTCCGGCAGCCGCCGCTTCGCCCGCCCGAACGACCAGGATCACGGGCGTGGCGCTCTTCCGCCGTCCGACGGCGCCGGCCATCTCCCGGTCCGTCGACAGATGGACATACTGGCGGCCCATGGGGCGAAGACCCTGCGCCCGGATGTCGGCGACGATCTGCGGTGCCGTTCCGTGGAACAGCAGCTCGGGCGGCTGCGCGGGCGATTTCACCAGCCGGTCTGGAAGCGAGTGACCATAAAGTGCCCGGATACGGTCGCCGGCAATCTCGTGCCGCTGCTTCGAGGCCGTGCGGACCATCTCCGACAGCAGGTCCCCCGACAGGTCGCGCCAGTCCGGCCGTTCGGCGCGCAGGGCCGCGACCAGCTGATCCGTACCGACCCAGCCTTCGCCGTCGAGCTCCAGCTCGTAGAGCCACGGCTCGTGGCGCAGCGCGTGGCTGACCGCGCGGCTGAGATCGCTGAGCTTGATCGGCATGGACGAATGATAGCCCGCCCTCGGGACAGCGTCATCGCGCCGACGCCGGGCTCCCGCGTTCATGCCTCCGCCGCACCATCGACTATTCGAGCTTGCCGTGGATCACGTGCTCCTGGTTCAGCCACAGCGGCGACCGGGCGAGGTCGATGAACTTCGCCTCGTCCTCGAGCAGCAGCCGGTTCGCCTCGCGGGCTTCGGGATGACGGCCGGCAGCACGCCACGCCGCTTCGCTCTCCCACCACAGCTCGGCGATGCCGTCGTAAGGCTCCGGCGCGCCGCGCGCCCGCCGCATCCCGTCGGCCATGTCGCCGGCCAGGCGATGGACCTGCACGTAGCGCACCATGCCGAGGGCGGGCTGCAGGCGTCGCACCAGGGGGCCGTGCTGGTGCAGCCAGTAGTCCTGGAACGCGTCCAGGCTCAGCGCCGGAAGACGGCGCAGGCAGAAAGTCAGCTTGAGCATGCGTTCCCCCTGGTGTCGCGGGAGCATAGGCGGGCCGGCCCCGGCTCCGCTATAAGCCGCCACGATGGAACCGCTGCCCGTCGACGAGGCCCTGCCGCGGCTGCGCGACGCGCTGGCGGTCCGCACCGCCGCGGTGCTCGTGGCGCCGCCCGGCGCCGGCAAGACCACACGTGTGCCGCTGGCCCTGCTCGACGCGCCGTGGCTCGCCGGGGCCAAGATCGTCATGCAGGAGCCCCGACGGCTGGCCGCCCGCGCCGCCGCACGGCGCATGGCGGCGACGCTGGGCGAGAGCGTCGGCGAGACGGTGGGCTATCGTGTGCGGCTCGACACGAAGGTCGGTCCGCGAACCCGCATCGAAGTCGTGACCGACGGCCTGTTCCTGCGGATGCTGCAGGACGACCCGACCCTCGACGGAATCGGCTGCGTCATCTTCGACGAGTTGCACGAGCGCGGTCTCGAGACCGATCTGTCCTTCGCCCTGGTGCGCGAGTCCCAGACGGCACTGCGCGAGGATCTGCGCATCGTGGCCATGTCGGCCACGCTGGATCCAGGGCCGGTCGCCGAGCGGCTGGGCGGCGCTCCCGTGGTCGAATCCGCCGGCCGCATGTTCCCCGTGGAGACGCGCTACCTCGATCGCGAGCCGGCGGGCCGGATCGAGGACACGGTCGCGAGCGCCGTCCGCCGCGCGCTTGGCGAGCAGTCGGGCAGCGCGCTGGTCTTCCTGCCCGGCGTCGGCGAGATCCGCCGCGTCGAGGAACGTCTCGACCTCGGCCGAGACGTCGACGTGGCGCCGCTCTACGGCGACCTGTCGCCGGCCGAGCAGGACCACGCGATCGCCCCCGCGCCGCCCGGCCGCCGCAAGGTCGTGCTCGCGACCTCGATCGCCGAGACCAGCCTCACCATCGAGGGTGTGCGCATCGTCATCGACTCGGGCCTGATGCGCGTGCCGCGCTTCTCGCCGCGCTCGGGCATGACGCGCCTCGAGACGGTGCGCGTCAGCCAGGCCTCGGCCGACCAGCGGCGCGGCCGCGCCGGCCGCCTCGAGCCCGGAATCTGCTACCGGCTGTGGCCGGAGGAGGCGCAGCGCGGCCTGCTGCCCTTCACGCCGCCGGAGATTCTCGACGCCGATCTGGCGCCTCTGGCACTCGAGCTCGCTTTGTGGGGGGCCGATGCCGCGACGCTGCCGTGGCTGACGCCACCGCCCGCCGCCGCGCTCGCCACGGCGCGCACGCTCCTCGGCGATCTTGGCGCCATCGACCCACTCGGCGCAATCACCGCGCACGGCAAGGCGATGGCCCGGCTCGGCCAGCATCCGCGGCTGGCGCATCTCGTCCTGCAGGGCCGGGCGCTGGGCCAGGGCCGGGTCGCTGCGCTGCTGGCCGCGATCCTGGGCGAGCGCGACTTCCTGCGCCTGCCCCCCGGCCAGCGCGACGTCGACCTGCGCCATCGCGTCGACATCGCCCTCGGGAACGACAGGGCGGGCAAGCGCGACGGCGCGCTGCGCCTGATCCTGGAGCAGGCCCGCCGGTTGATGCCGCGAGGCACCGACAGCGAACGGCCCGACCCGGCCCTGACGGGCGTGCTCGCCGCCCTCGCCTATCCCGACCGGATCGGCCGCCGCCGCGCGGGAGCGGCCGGCCGCTATCTCCTGTCGGGTGGCCGCGGCGCGGTGCTCCCCGAGGGCGACGCCATGGCCAGCGAGGAGTTCATCGTCGTCGCCGATCTCGACGGCTCGGCCCAGGATGCGCGCATCTTCCTCGCCGCGCCCGTCACGCTGACGGAGATCGAGGAGCACTTCGCCGCGCGCATCGTCGACGAGGAGATCGTGCAGTGGAACGAGCGCGACGGCGCGGTGCTGGCGCGGCGCCGGCGGCGCCTCGGCGCGCTCGTGCTGGAGGACAAGCCGCTGGCGCAACCCGCCGGCGATGCCGTCCGCACCGCGATGATCGCGGGGATCCGGCAGATGGGCCTCGCGTCGCTGCCCTGGACCGACGAGCTGCAGAAATGGCGCGACCGGATCGCCTTCCTGCGGACTGAGGACGATGCCTGGCCCGATCTCTCGGACGAGGCGCTGCTCGCGTCGCTCGAGGACTGGCTGGCGCCCTTCCTCGACGGCGTCTCGCGCCGCGGCCATCTCGCCCGTCTCGACCTCGGCAACGCCCTGCGCGCGCGCGTTCCCTGGGACCGGCAGCGCGAGCTCGACCGGCTGGCGCCGACGCACGTCGAGGTGCCGAGCGGCTCGCGGGTCGGCATCGACTATGCCAACCCCGCAGAGCCGACCCTGTCGGTGCGCCTGCAGGAGATGTTCGGCCTCACCGACACGCCGCGCATCGCCGGCGGTGCGGTGCCGCTCACCATCCATCTCCTGTCGCCGGCCCGCCGCCCGGTCCAGGTGACGCGCGACCTCGCGAGCTTCTGGGCCAATGGCTATCGGGCGGTGAAGGCCGAGCTGAAAGGCCGGTATCCCCGGCACTACTGGCCCGACGATCCGCTGGTCGCCGAGCCCACGGCGCGCGTGCGGCCCAGGCCGCGCTGAACTCGACCGCGGTGACCTCGACCGCGCTGACCTCAGTCGCGGGCGGCCGGTCGATGGACGGCAAGCCAGACGGTCGGCGGCTCGGCCTGTGTTTCCTCGACCCGGTGACGCACGTGGGCGGGGATCTCGACCCAGTCGCCGGGCTTCAGGTCGAGGATGCGGTCGTCGGCGAAGCGCAGCCGCGCCGCGCCCGCCAGCAGCACCACGAACTCGTCCTCGTCCTGGTCGTACCAGAAGCCGGGCGGGCTCGCCTGGCCGGTCGAGACGATGCGTTCGATGCGCACGCCGCCTCGCGCCACCAGGGGCTCGACGAATTCCTCCGCGCCGTCGCGTGGAAAGTCTCCGAAGAGGGTGCCGGTGCGCAGCGATGCCACGGGCTCAGGGCTCCTCGATCAGCCGACCGAGCGCCCGTCGCACCACCGGCATGACGAAGTACATGGTGGGAGCAGCGATCGCCCAGGCGATCATCCAGGAGGACGCCCACATTTCGAACATCGCGAGGTCCCAGCCCAGCACCCGCCAGGTCGCGACGCCCGTCACCAGGAAGGTCATGAAAAAGGTCGTGCCCACCGGCAGGGCATAGCGATGGAAGCGGGCGGGGAGTTTCTTCACGTCGGCAGGGACAATATGGTACGGCCTCAGCCCTCGTCCATTGCGTCGGATTCACTCCCCATGTCCCTTGCCCTGCCCTTCCAGACGGCCAAGCAACTCGCCGCCGCGGTCCGGAAGAAGAAGGTCGGCTGCCTGGAGCTGCTCGATCTCTACCTGAAGCGTGTCGAGACCCATAACCCGCAGCTCAACGCCATCATCGCCACCGACATCGAGGGCGCCCGCAAGCGGGCCAAGGCGGCCGACCGGGCGGTGAAGGACGGCAAGAAGCTCGGCCCGCTGCACGGCGTGCCCATGACGATCAAGGAATCCTACGATGTCGCGGGCTTCCCCACGACCTGGGGCCACCCCGCGTTCAAGGACAAGATCGTCACGAAGAACTCGGCGGTCGCCCAGCGCATGATCGACGCCGGCGTCACCCTCTTCGGCAAGACCAACGTGCCGCTGAACCTCGCCGACTGGCAGAGCTACAACGAGGTCTACGGCTCGACCAGCAATCCATGGGACCTGTCGCGCACGCCGGGCGGCTCGTCGGGCGGGTCGGGTGCCGCGCTGGCCGCCGGCCTCACCGCGATCGAGGCCGGCAGCGACATCGGCGGCTCGATCCGCAATCCGGCCAGCTACAACGGCGTGTGGGGGCACAAGCCGACCTGGGGCGTGGTCTCGACGCGCGGCCATGCGCTCAACGGACGGATCGCCCAGGCCGACATCAGCGTCTGCGGGCCGCTGGCCCGCGGCGCCCAGGATCTCGAGATCGCCATGGACGTGATGGCGGGGCCCGACGACATCGACGGCCGCGGCTGGACGCTCACCCTGCCGCGCTCGAAGAAGAAGAAGCTGCGCGACTTCAAGGTCGGGGTGATCCTCACCGACCGCAACGCCGAGGTCGACCACTCGGTGCAGGCCGAGATCCAGAAGCTCGCCGACTTCCTCGGCAAGCAGAAGGTCAAGGTGAGCGACACGGCGCGGCCGGCCATCGACACCGCCGAGATGAACGACGTCTATGTCCGCCTGTTGCGGGCGACGACGTCGGGACGCCAGACCGATGCCGAGTTCCAGGCGGCGCAACGCGACGCCGCCGCGCTGCCCGACGACGACATGAGCTACTTCGCCCAGATGCAGCGCGGCAACTCGCTGTCGCACCGGACCTGGACGCAGCTCAACGAGAAGCGCCACCAGATGCGCCTGGCCTGGGACGCGTTCTTCGAGGAGTACGACCTGATGATCGCGCCGGTGGCCCAGACCGCGGCCTTCCCGCACGACCAGCAGGGCCTGCGCCACCTGCGCGCCATCGTGGTCAACAACAGGAAGGTGCCGGTGGTCGACCAGATCTTCTGGGCCGGCTATGCCAGCATCACCCTGCTGCCCGCCACCGCGGCGCCGATCGGCGAGTCGGACGACGGCCTTCCGATCGGGGTCCAGATCATCGGGCCGCAGTACGGAGACTACTCGACCATCGCCTTCGCCAAGCTCCTCGAGAAGGAGTATCGCGCCTTCCAGCCGCCGCCCGCCTACGCCTGACCGGAGCCGACATGTCCAGCGACATCGATCTCAAGAAGCACATCCGCTCGATCCCGGACTTCCCGAAGCCCGGCATCCTCTTCTACGACATCTCGACCCTGCTCGCGCATCCCAAGGCCTGGCACGCGACCATCGAGCGGATGGCCGACCGGCTGCGGCCCTACAAGCCCGACGTGCTGGCCGGCATCGAATCGCGCGGCTTCCTGCTCGCCGCCCCGCTCGCCCTGGCGCTGGGCACCGGCTTCGTGATGCTGCGCAAGCAGGGCAAGCTGCCCGGCACGACCGTTCGCCACACCTATGCGCTGGAATACGGCACCGACACGATCGAGATCCAGCAGGACGCCATCAGGAAGGGCGCCCGCGTGGCGCTGGTCGACGATCTGCTGGCGACGGGCGGCACGATGGCCGCCGCCGTCACCCTGCTGGAGAACGTCGGCGGCGTCGTGCCCGCGGCCGCCTGCGTGATCGAGCTCACCTTCCTGGAAGGACGGAACCGGCTGAAGGTGCCGGTCGAGACGCTGCTCGCGTACGACAGCTAAGGCATCCCCGTCCTTGGAGCGCGGACCTCCAGGTCCGCGCTCCAACGGCTACCTCTCCGCAGGGCGCGCGTCAGCGCTGGTCGGCGCGGTTGAACGCGCCGGCCCCGTCGGGCAGCACGGCGAAGGTCGCCAGCGCCTGCGCGATCGGCTCGTCGGAGCCGTCGACGAACAGGTCGACCTGGCCGAACGCCGTGGTGCGGCCGAGCTTGACCACGCGTCCCACGGCGATGACGTCCTGCCGCACCGCGGCGCGCAGGAAATTGGTGGTGAGAGACGTCGTCGCCAGCGTCGCGAAGCGTCCGAGCTTCTCGCAGATCGCCAGCACCATGATCGTGTCGGCCATGGCCATCATCGCCTGGCCGATCACGACGCCGCCCGGCCGCGCCACGTGCTCGCCGTAGGGCAGGCGCAGCCGCACCGCCTCGGGCGAGACCAGTTCCGCCCTGAGGTTCAACGCCCAGATCCACGGCCCGAAATTGCCGCCCGGCGCGAGTTGCGCCTGCGCGGTCTCCAAGGTGAAGAAGCCCATGCCGCGTCCATGCTAGCATGATGGCGGAGGTGTTCGATGGTCATGGTTCCAGCGTGTTTTTCGGAAAGCTATGCAGAGGCGCGTCCCAAGTTCTGCGAGGCTGCGGCAGCCGCGGGCGGCGTCCTCGGCTCGTGGTTCAATCCCAACGGGCGCGGGCCGGGCGGCGAACGGCTGTTCCTCGACACCGCGCGCTTCGGGCCGATGGATGCCGAGAAGATGCTGGTCCTGATCGCCGGCACCCATGGCGTCGAGGGCCATTGCGGCTCGGGCGCCGAGATCGCCTGGCTGCGCGACGGCGGGCCGGCCAAGCTGCCGGCCGACACCGGCGCCCTGCTGATCCATGCGCTGAACCCCCACGGCTTCGCCTGGACCCGCCGCGTCACCGAGGACAATGTCGATCTCAACCGCAACTTCGTCGACCACGACAAGGCCTATCCGGCCAACGACGGCTACCGCGCCCTGGCCGACGCCATCCTGCCGGCCGCCTGGGACGAGGCGTCGCGCACCGAGACCGAGCGCGTGTTCCAGGCCTTCACCCAGAAGCACGGCGCCTTCGGGCTGCAGGGCGCCATCAGCGGCGGCCAGTACAGCCACCCCGACGGAATCTTCTTCGGCGGCCGCAAGCCGACCTGGAGCAACCGCACGGTGCGCGCCATCGCCCGCCAGGACCTGTCGCGGGCGCGGCACGTCGCGGTCATCGACTTCCATACCGGCCTCGGACCCTTCGGTCATGGCGAGTTGATCTGCGCCGTCCCGCCCGGCGCCCGCTCGTTCGATCGCGCCCGCGCCTGGTACGGCGACGAGATGACCTCGCCCGAAGGCGGCACCTCGACCTCGGCCATCGTGGTCGGGATCATGACCGACGCCTTCTCCCAGGAGCTGCCGGATGCCGAGGTGACGCCGATCGCGATCGAGTACGGCACCTACTCGGTGCCCGAGGTGCTCAACGCGGTGCGCGCCGACAACTGGCTGCACCAGCGCGGCGACCTCGGCTCGGCGCTGGGACGCGCGCTGAAGGCCGACATGAAGGAGCGCTTCTTCCCGGCCGGCGACAAGTGGCGCGAGATGGTATGGGCGCGCGCCGAGCAGACGATCGGCTGGGCCGTGAAGGGCCTCGCCGCCGGATGAGCCCATGAGCCTCGTCGCGCCGAGCGAGAGTCCCGCCCGCGACAGGCTGCGCAAGGCGTTGCACCACGCGCCGCTGTTCGGCGGCCTGGACGCCGCGAGCCTGGCGGCCGTCGAGCGCGAGCTGACCCTCACCGTCCTGCCGGGCGGCGCCCCGCTGTTCCGGCAGGGCGAGCCGGCCGACGCGGTCTACGTCGTGGCGAGCGGCTGCCTCGGCGTCTTCCGGCACGTCGATGCCGACAGTCCGGAGGAGCCGCAGCTCGTGGCGGAGATCCCGCCCGGCAACATCGCCGGCGAGATGTCGCTCCTGTCGCAGGGGAAGCGCACGCGCAGCGTGGCGGCGCTGCGCGACAGCGAGGTCTGGCGGCTGGCGCGCCCCAGCTTCGACCGGCTCACCAGCGGCCATCCCGAGGTGCTGCCGGCGCTGATGCGCACCGTCGTCCAGCGCAATGCCACCGGATCGGCCAAGCGGCGGCGCCAGCCGCGAACCTTCGCCATCCTGCCCGCCGGCCGCGGCACGCCGGCGGCGCGCTTCGCGGTGCTGCTCTCGGCCGCGCTCGGCCGCATCGGCAACCAGGTGCAGATGCTGGGCTCCGATTCGCTCGGCGAGGAGCCGGACTGGTTCGCGCGCTGCGAGACCGAGTCCTCGTTCGTGCTCTATCGCGCCGATCCCACCGCCACCGAATGGACCGAGCTCTGCCTGCGCCAGGCCGACTGCCTGGTCGTGGTGCGCAGCGCCGACGACGATGCGCCGACCCGGGTGCCGTTCGAGATCGAGCCGGCCGAGAGCGGCGCGGTCTTCCATCGCCGCCGCGAGCTGGTGCTGCTGCACGAGGGCCACGATCCGCCCGACGGCTCGACCGCGCCCCTGCTGGCCGGCGGCCTCTACGGCCAGCACCATCATGTCCGGCTCGACGTCCCGGCCGACATCGACCGCCTCGCCCGCCTGCTCACCGGCCACGCGGTGGGCGTCGTGATGGCGGGCGGCGGGGCCCGCGCCTTCACCCATATCGGCGTCGTCAAGGCGCTGCGCCAAGCCGGCGTGCCGATCGACCAGGTCGGCGGGACGAGCATGGGCGCGATCGTCGCCGCCGCCGTCGCCGCACGCTGGACCGACGCGGAGATCGCCGAGCGCTTTCGCACCGCCTTCGTCGCGAGGAACCCGCTGAGCGACTACACCGTGCCGCTCGTGTCGCTGTTCGCCGGCCGGCGCGTCACCCGCCTGCTGCGCCTCGCCTTCGGCGACAAGGAGATCGAGGATCTCGTCCTGCCCTACTACTGCGTCACCGCCAACCTCACGACCTCGACCGCCGACGTCCACACCGTGGGCTCGCTGTGGCGCTGGCTGCGCGCCTCGGTGGCGATCCCCGGCGTCATCCCGCCGTTCAACGAGGCGGGCGAGGTCCATGTCGACGGCGGGGTGATCGACAACTTCCCCGTCCGCGCCATGCGGCGCACCGGCCGCGGCGTCACCATCGGCGTCGACATCGACACCGCCGGCGCGCTGTCGGCCGGCGCCGACGCCACCGAACCCTGGTCGGCCTGGGAGTTCTTCCGGCGCCTGGTATGGAAGCGCAACGAGACGCTGCCGATCCCCTCGATCGTCGCCATCCTGCTGCGCTCGGCCCTGGTCTCGAGCACGGCCCGCGCCGCCGTCGACCGCGAGGCCGCCGACCTGCTGATCGTGCCGCCGATGACCCACATCGACCTGCTCGACTGGACGAGCTTCGATGCGGCCATCGAGATCGGCTACCGCACGACCATGGAGGCGATCGACAAGGCGCATGCCGCCCCGATCGGCGCCCGGCTGCTCCTGGCTTGACAGCAGCTGCCATCGGTTGTCAGTCGCCCACGACAGGATGACCGGCTTTCGGAAAGTGAGACCATGACCCAGTCGCCGCATCTCGCGACGCTGCAGGAGCTGAACCACCACTATGTCCGCTCGGTCGACCGAGCGGACGTCGCCTGGTTCGACCGTCATCTCGCCGACGATTTCGTCAACATCAATCCTGACGGCACGCGGCTCGACCGCGCCGCCTTCCTGGCACAGATCGGCCGCGGCTCGACGGTGAAGGACATCAGGGAACACGACGTGCAGGTCCGGCTGCTCGGCGACTTCGCGATCATCCACGCCCGCACCGCCTATGCCCGCCCCGACGGGACGCAAGGCGCGGGATGGTACACCGACGACTGGCAGCTCCGGCCGGAGGGCTGGCGCTGCGTCTCGGCCCACGTTAGCCGGTCCTGACGCCGACCGTGACCGCGTCCCCTGGCGTCGACACGTCGCCCGCCGCCTGGCGGGTGGTGCTCGCCTGCTTCCTGTCGGCGATCTTCGCTTGGGGCTTCGGCTTCTATGCCCACGGCATCTACCTCGTGGAGCTGCGCCGCGAGCATGGCTGGTCGACCGGCCTGATTTCCTCGATCGTCACCGGCCACTACGTGCTGGGCGCGCTGCTGCTGCCGCACATCGCCCGCGCCATCGGCCGGTTCGGCCCGCGCACCGTGTTCCTGGCCGGCCTCGGCGTCACCACGGTCGCCCTCCTCCTGATGCCGTCGGTGACCTCACCCTGGCAGCTCGCGCTCCTCTACGCGCTGATGGCGCCGGGCTGGAACGCCACAAGCGTGGCGCCGATCGCCGCCACGGTCGGCCAGTGGTTCGACCGCAAGCGCGGCCTGGCGCTCAACCTCGCGCTGAGCGGCGCCACCGCCGCCGGCCTCATCGTCTCCCCGGCCCTGCTCGCTGCCATCCCGCGGCTGGGCTTCGCCGATGCCGAGCGCCTGCTTGTGGGCATCGGCATCGTGATCGCCGGCACGGCGGTGGCGCTGTTCGTGCGCCGCGGCCCCCTGTCGCCCGCGACGGCGCGCGGTGCCGCGGGCCGCCGGCCCGGCACGCTGGCGCCGATGCGGCACTGGCGCTTCTGGAGCATCTCGGCGCCCTTCGCCTTCGTGCTGGCGAGCCAGGTCGGCTTCCTGACGCACCTGGTGCCGCTGATCAGCGACCGGCCGCAGGCCGATCCCGGCCTCGCGGTGGCGATCAACGCCGTCATGGCGCTGGTCGGCCGCGTCGTGCTGGGCTTCGTGATCGATCGCCTGGAGCCGCGCCGCGCCTCGGCGCTCTGCTTCCTCGTGCAGGTCTTGGCCATCGCCGTCCTGGCGCGCGCGGTGTCGCCGTTCGCGATCTATGCCGCCTGCGCCGTGTACGGCTTCTCGGTCGGCAACAACATCACGCTCTCGCCGCTGATCGTGCAGCGCGAGTATCCGGCAGCCGACTTCCCCGCCATCGTCGCGCTGTCGACGGCGGTGGTGCAGATCGTCTACGCCTTCGGCCCCGGCCTGCTCGGCCTGCTGCGCGATGCCTCAGGCAGCTACCTCGTGCCGCTGGCCGTCTGCCTCGGCCTGAACCTCGCCGCCGCAGCCGTGATCCTGATGCGGCCGCGCCGGCCGATCGCGGCCGGCGTCAGCTCAGGAACTTGAGGCCGTTCACGACCTTGTCGATCGCCTTGCGCGGCCCGTGCACGCCGATGCCGACGAAGTCCAGCGCGTCGGCCGGCTGGTTGGCGACGGCGGCACGGTTGTCGGCATCGTTGGTCGTGGTGAACATCGGCTCGATGTAGATCGCCGGCACGATCTCGCGCGACAGGGCCCGCTGGTGTGTGCGCCGCAGCTCCTCCAGCGTCGCGCCGAAGATGAACACCGGTTCGCGGATCAGGGCGGTGTAGTCGCGGCCGGCGCCGTCGCGGTAGGGCTCGCCCATGATGTGGCCATGCGTGCCGGCCAGGCCGCCGGCCAGGAAGGCCGCGACGTTGGCCATCTGCCAGGCCGCGAGGTCGCGCCGCAGGACGAGCGCGGTCTTGGTGTCGTAGATCATGGCGGCAGTATCGGCCATGCTCCGATACCCGTCTTGAAGGTTTGTGCATGTCGCCCGCCGCCGACCGGATCCGCTTCGACCAGCCGCAGGCCAGCCTGCAGCGGCTGAGCGCGCGCTTCGGCGGCCACGCCTTCGACCTGCACCGCCACGAGACCTACGCGGTCGGCCTGACCCTGTGGGGCGCCCAGTCCTTCCACTATCGCGGCGCGCTGCGCACCAGCGGCGGCGGCCAGGTCATGGTGATCCATCCCGACGAGGCGCACGACGGCCATGCCTCGGTCGACGCCGGCTTCGCCTACCGCATGCTCTACGTCGAGCCCGCCACCGTGTCGGAGGCGCTGGGGGGCGCCGCGCCGCCCTTCGTTCCGGAGGTCGTCGCCGACGATGCGGTACTGGCCGGCCTCCTGCGCGCCGCCTTCGCCGACTTCCCGCGGCCGCTCGAGCCGCTGGCCGCCGATGCGCTGGTCGAACGGCTGGCGAGCCGGCTGGCCGCCCGCGGCGACAGGCCGCCGCGGCGCCACCGCAGGGCGACCGCCCATCGCGCCGTCGCGCGGGCCCGCGATTTCCTCGCCGCCGCCGCGCATCGAACCGTGGCCTCGGAGGAGCTCGAAGCCGTCACCGGCCTCGACCGCTTCGCGCTCGCGCGCCACTTCCGTGCCGCCACCGGCACCTCGCCGCACCGCTGGCAGATCGGCCGTCGCCTGCTGCGCGCGCAGCGGCTGATCGCCGAGGGCGTGCCGCTGTCGGAAGCGGCGGCGGCGACCGGCTTCGCCGACCAGAGCCATCTCACCCGCCACTTCGCCGCCCGCTTCGGCCTGACGCCGGGACGCTTCGCGAAGCTCGCCGGGAAAAGTCAGGACAACGGATAGCGGCCCGCCGCGTCGAGCGGCACCGAGGCGAACCAGCCGCGGCGCGTGCCGGCCAGCGTCGAGGTCATGAGCCCGCGCACGCCCGGCACCTCGTGCGCCGCCCCCAGGAAGGCATCGCGCAGCCAGCCGAGCGGCGCCTTGCGCGACTGGAAGAACGGCGTCAGCAGGTGGCTGACGCGCTGGTAGTAGCGGATGGTCGAGGCGCGGCGCCGCTCGTAGGCGATCAGCGCGGTCAGCAGGTTGCCGCTCTCCTCGATCGAGCGGGCGAGCGCCCAGGCGTCCATCAGCGCCAGGTTGGCGCCCTGCCCGAGCTGCGGGCTGGTGCCGTGCGCGGCGTCGCCCAGGAAGATCACCGGACCGGCGTTCCAGCGCGGCAGCGAGACGTGCCGGTAGGTGGCGCGCGCGAGCTCGGACTGCGTCGCGCGCTCGATCGCAGGAGCAGCCTGCGGCCACAGCGCCGTGGCCTCGCGGCGGAAGGAAGCGAGGTCGATCGCCCGTTCGCGGGCCAGCGCCTGCACCGGCAGGCTCCAGAAGAGCGTGAGCCGGTCCGGCGCCACCGGCAGCAGCCCCAGCATATGCGTCGTGCCGCGCACGCGCTGCTGCAGCAGGCCCGACGCGCCCAGCCCCTCGGGATCGGGCACCGTGGCCCACAGGCAGCCCCAGCGGTAGAGCGGGATCTTCAGGCTCGGCATCAGCGCGCCGCGCAGGACGGAGTTGGTGCCGTCGGCCGCGACGATCAGCTCGAAGGGCCCATGGCGCTTGCCGTCGGGCTCCACGAGCTGCATGCGCTCGACGCCGGCCATCTCGCGGCCGGTGATGACCTGCGCGCGCGACCGCCTCAGGCGGGCGAACAGGAGGTCGAACAGGTCGGTGCGGCGCAGGCCGAGGCCGAAGGCCTCGGGATGCAGGTCGGCATAGCGCAGGTCGAGCACCCGGCGGCCGCCCGACGTGCGCGCCTCGAGGCCGACGACCCGGGCACCGCGCGCCCGGGCCTCCGCGCCGAGGCCGAGCGCTTCGAGCACCGCGAGGCCGGTTGGCTGAAGCAGAAGCCCCGCACCAACCGGGCGGGGCTCCGCGAAACGTTCGAACAGGGTGACTCGATGGCCGGCTTCGGCCAGCAGGACCGAAAGGGCCTGGCCGGCGACGCCGCAGCCGACGACGCCGACCTCGAGCGGACGGGTCAAAGCCCGCCGTTCACCACCAGGCACTGGCCCGACACGTAGTCGCTGTCGGGGCTGCAGAAGAGGTAGACCGAGCCTGCCGCTTCCTCGGGCAGGCCGCCGCGGCCGAGCGGGATCATCTGGTTCATGGCGGCGATGCGGCCGCCCTGCACGCCGATCTTGACCTTGCGGCCCTGGACCTCGATCTCGCCCTCCTCGCCCTGGTTGAGCGGCTTGGTGAGGCGGGTCTGGATGTAGCCGAAGGCGACGGCGTTCACCGTGACGTCGTAGCGGCCGAACTCCTTGGCCAGCGTCTTGGTCAGGCCGACGATGCCCGCCTTGCCGGCCGAGTAGTTCGACTGGCCGGCATTGCCGTTGACGCCCGAGGTCGAGGAGATGTTCACGACCTTGCGCACGATGCGCTTGCCGGCGGCGCGTTCCTTCTCGACTTCCTGGCGGAAATGCTGCTGGAAGGCCCGCAGGATGCGGAACGGCGCGGTGAGATGGACGTCGAGGATGGCGTACCACTGCTCGTCGGTCATCTTCTGGATGACCGAGTCCCACGTATAGCCGGCGTTGTTCACGATGACATGGCAGCCGCCGAAGGCATCGACCGCCGTCTTGACGATGCGGTCGCCGAAGTCGGGCTTGGCGACGTCGCCGTTGCAGGCCACCGCCTTGCCGCCCATCTTCTCGATCTCGGCGATGGTCTCCTTGGCCGGCGTCTCGTCGATGTCGTTGATCACCACCTTGGCGCCGTCGCGCACCAGGCGCAGCGCGATCTCCTTGCCGATGCCGCGCCCCGATCCGGTGACGATCGCCACCTTGCCGTCCATCTGACCCATTCTTCTCTCCTCTTATTCGCTCTCCTCTCCCCCTGGCGGGGGAGAGGAACTTGAGCGGCTAGTTCAGCGCCACCGTCGCGTCGCCCTGCAGCGTGTCCTGGCCGTTCTGGTTGGTGCACTTGACCTCGAGGTCGACCAGCTTCTGGCCGCCCTCCTCGCGCTTGCCCGTGACCTTGCCGCTGACGGTGATGACGTCGCCGACCCAGGTGATCGAGGTGAAGCGGGTTCCGAGCTTGCGGACCTGGGCCTGCGGCACGTAGCTCGTGACCAGGCGGCCGAGGAAGGCCATCGACAGCATGCCGTGCGCGAACACGTCCTTGAAGCCGAACTTCTTGGCGAAGTCGATGTCGACGTGGATCGGGTTGTGGTCGCCCGAGCCGCCGCAGTAGAGCGCGAGCTGGTGGCGGCTGATCGGCGGAAGGACGAGCGGCTTCAGCGTGTCGCCGACCTTGACGTCGTCGAACTTGGGCGCGGTAACGGTTGCCATGGTGCCTGCCTCCTACTTCTTGCCCGCGTCGGGATTGCGCACGACGGTGATGCCCTTGGCCTTGGCCACAGGCTTGCCGGACTGATCCTTCATCTCGGTCTCCGACACGACAAACCAGAGCGCGCCGCCCTTCTTGTCGTAGATGTCGACCACCTTCTGCTGGCAGGTGACCTTGTCGCCGACATGGACCGGCGCCAGGTACTCGTAGTGCTGCTCGCCGTGCAGGATCAGGCCGATATCGACGTTCAGGAGCCGCAGCAGCCCGCCCTTGTCGGGATCGTCGTTGGTCACCGCGGTGAGATAGGTCGGCGGCGCCGGGATGGCGCGGTAGCCGGCCGCCTTGGCCGCTTCCTCGTCGACGTAGATCGGATTGTCCTCGCCGATGGCCTTGCAGAACAGGCGGATCTTGCCGGCCTCGACCACCGTGGTGAACGGCTTGAACGAATGGCCAATGAGCTTCTTGTCGAGCTGCATCGCTCGTGTTCCTCCCGTGAAAGAAACGCCCTCACCCGTTACAGGAGAGGGCGCAAACGCCTCGCTGTCATCCCGAACGGAGCGAGGGACCTTTCTCGTGGCCTGAAAGGTCCCTCGGCCTGCGGCCTCGGGATGACAACTATTCTCTCGTCGACGGCGGCGCCTTACTCGAAGCGGCCGACGATGGCGACGCTGGAGACGTTCTCGCGCGGCGCGCCGCCGAGATTGTGCGTCATGCCGATCTTCGGGTCCTTGAGCTGGCGGGCGCCGGCCCGGCCCTGGAGCTGCAGGTACATCTCGTAGAGCATGCGCAGGCCCGAGGCGCCGATCGGATGGCCGAAGCACTTCAGGCCGCCGTCGATCTGGCAGGGGATCTTGCCGTCGGCGTCGTAGAAGCCGTCGAGCACGTCCTTCCAGCCCTTGCCGGTCTCGGAGATGTGCAAATCCTCCATGGTGACCAGCTCGGTGACCGAGAAGCAGTCGTGCACCTCGAACATCGAGACCTCGTCGCGCGGGTTCTTGATGCCGGCCTCTTCATAGGCCTTCTTCGAGGCGATGCGGGTCGTGTGGAAGTAGCTTCCGTCCCACGAATTGTGACCCGACTCCGAGCCGTTCGACACCGAGAGCTGCAGCGCCTTGACCGAGACGATGTTGTGCTTGCCGAGCGACTTGGCGATCTCCGGCGTCGTCACGATGGCGGCCGCGGCACCGTCCGACACGCCGCAGCAGTCGAACAGGCCGAGCGGCGAGGCGATCATCGGCGCCTTCAGGATCGTGTCCATCTCGACGGCCTTCTGGAGATGGGCCTTGGGGTTCTTGGCGCCGTTCTGGTGGCTCTTCCACGAGACGTGGCCGATCGCCTTCTTGAGGTCCTCGGCCGAGACGCCGTGCGCGGTCATGTAGGCGGTGGCGAGCTGGGCGAAGTTGCCCGGCGCCGTGCCGTTGGCATGCCACAGCGCCTGGAGCGGGCCGCCGCGGCCGCCCGGCAGGCCGCCGTAGCCCGTGTCCTTCAGCTTCTCGACGCCGAGCGCGAGCGCGAAGTCGGCCGCGCCGGAGGCGACGGCGTAGCAGGCGCCGCGGAAGGCCTCGGTGCCCGACGCGCACATGTTCTCGACATGCGTCACCGGGATGTTGGGCAGGCGCAGCGTGGTCGACAGCGGAATGCCGGACTTGCCGACATGGACCTCGTCGATCGCGGTCGAGAACCAGGCGGCGTTGAGCTGCTTGGCGTCGATGCCGGCGTCGGCGATGCACTCCTTGTAGGCTTCGAGCATCAGCTCCTCGGCGCCCGAGTCCCAGCGCTCGCCGAACTTGGAGCAGCCCATACCGAGAATAGCGACCTTGTCCTTGATACCCCGTGCCATGGTTGGTCTCCTTCGTTGGGGTTCAGACTATCACATCAACTCTTTCCTGGAGGCGGCGCCCCTACGCCGGCGCCGCCTTCCAGAAGTAACGCTTGAAGCCGCCGCGCATCGTGTCGTTGTCGCGGATGCGGAAGGTCATGCGCATCTTGACGCCAACCTTCACCTGTTCCTTGTCGCTGTCCGTGAAGTCGGCCATGAAGCGGCCGCCCTCCGGGAAAGTGATCATGCCGTAGTAGGCCGGCGGATCCGGCGAGTAGGTGAGCGAATCGGCCGTGAACGACATCACGTTCGCCTCCAGCCCGGCCATCCGGTAGGGCTCCTGGCTGTCGACCGCGTGGCAGTTCGGGTTGACGCAGACCTGGCTGCGCGGGAACTGCACGGTGCCGCACACCTTGCACTTGCCGCCGACCAGCCCGTAGATCATGTCGCGCTTGCGCCACAGGACCGAGAGCGCGGTCTTCTTGTCGAACTCCGCGCGCATGCCCTTCTCGATCGGCAGCATCTCGTTGAAGGCGAGGAACTTCATGTAGTTCGTCTCTTCCTTCCGACGCGCCAGCCAGCCCGACACGCCGCGGCGCTTGGGCAGCTTGGCGTTCTCGGCCGTGACCTCGAACACCAGCACGTCGACGCCCTGGCCGAAGGCCACGACCATGACCTTGTCGCCTTCCTTGGCGGTCTCGAGCGCATCCACCAGCATGACCAGCGCGTGCGCCGCCCCCGTGTCGCCGAGGTTGGCGCCCAGCAGGTCGCGCACCGCACCCTCGCCGACGCCGCAGATCTTGGCCATCTGCTTCGGCACGGCGGGCATCAGGCTCGGCATGATGAAGTGCGTGACGTCGCTGCCCTTCAGCTTGCAGGCAGCGAGCGCGGCCTTGATGGCCGGCGGCACGATCTTCGAGTAGCCCTCGTCGCGGATCCAGCGCTCCTCCCAGCCATAGTCGAACTCGGCATCCTCGCCGCGGAAATGGTCGACGAAGTCCATCGACACCGAGTGATGGCCGACGAGCTTGGCGATGACGTTCTCGGTGCCGCAGAGCAGCGCCGCCGCACCGTCGCCGTAGTTGAGCTCGGCCGAGGAGGCGACGCGCGCCATGCGCTTGTCGGCCGCCGCGACCAGGGCCGGGCCGCCGCCGTTCTTCGACGCGTTGAGGCCGGCGATCAGCGCCGAGGTCCCGGCCTTCTGCGAGCCGCCGACATCGGAGGCGAACAGGTCCTGCTCGATCGACAGCGCCGTGCCGATGACGCCGGCATTCTGGCGGTCCTTGAACGGATGCGTGGTCGAGGCGAAGTACAGGCTGCGCACGTCCTCGGGCTTGTGGCTGGTCAGGCAGTCGCGCGAGGCCTCGACCGCCATGGTGATCGAATCCTCGTCCCAGTTGGCCATCGAGCGCTCGCCCTTGGCGAGGCCGCGCAGGCCGGCGGCGAACCACTTGTTGGCGTCATAGACGGCCTGTCGCTGCAGGCGCAGGCGCGGCACGTAGGCGCCATAGGCCACGATTCCGACCATCCGACTCTCCTCCCAGAAATGAACGGGCGTTTATGCCCCGCTCTTAGCGCCTCTTTCCGGCCGGCGCGAGGCGCATTTGATCATGGCTGCCGAGAACGTGGAATGGGATTTCGGACAGCAAAATTCACTGCTGGGGGCGCGTCACTCCGTGACGCGTCACGAGCTTTGCATCCGCGAAGGAAGACGCGCCACAGAGTGGCGCGCCCCCAGCGAAGACATTACCGCCCCGCCGCCGGCGGCAGCTCGCGGAACAGGCCCCGATAGCCGGCATCGGGCGGGATGTGCAGGAACCGCTTGCCGTCGCGGGTCTCGACCCAGGGCTGGACGGTGACGACCTTGCGGGCGCGGGCGGCGGCGATGGCGCCGGTGACGGTGCCGCCCTCGGCCAGCAGCTCGAGGTTCTTAAGCGTGGCATGGACCAGCGTGCGCTTGCCGGCCGCGGCCTCGTCGATCGCCGCCTGGGCGCCGATCCAGACCGAATCGACCGATTCCGACCCGTCGTGCAGCGCCATCTGGTCTTCCGGCGCCTCGGCGACGAAGAACCAGGTGTCGAAGCGCCGGGGCGCGAAGGTCGGCGTGATCCAGTGGGCGTAGGGCACCATGAGGTCGGTGGCGATCTCGAGATCCTCGGCCTCGACCAGGTCGACGATGCTGGCCTCGTCCTTGGCGAGCTTGGCCCGCCAGCGCTCCTCGATGCCCTTCAGCTCGGCCGCGGCGACGATCGCGCGCTGGCCGCGATGACGGGCCAGCAGGATGCCGCACTCCTCGAAGGCCTCGCGCACGCCGGCGACGCGGAACTTCAGCTCCTCGTCGGCGATCTTGTCGGCACCGCCGCAGCGCAGGCGCAGCCGGGGATCGCCATCGGCGTCCTCGAGCTTGCCGCCGGGGAAGACCAGCGCGCCGGAGAAGGCATCGATCTGGTGATGGCGCACCACCATGAAGACCTCGAGGGAAGAGGCCATGTCGCCCGGCGTCGAGGGCCGGAGCAGCAGGACGGTGGTGGCGGGGCGAGCGGCAGGCGGTTGCTTCTGGGGTTCGGTCATGATCCGCCAGTGTTCCATAGCCTTCGCGACAGTGCCATCGACGGCGTGTATTGTGCGCCTCGGCCATTCCGCAGGGAGAAGGAGGCAGCCATGTCCGTCACGAGCAACAGCCCGACACCGCACAATCTCGGCGAGGGCATCCGGGCGCTGCACGCCAAGTGGGGATGGATCGTCGCGCTCGGCATCATCTTCATGATCGCCGGCGTGATCGCGCTGGGCAGCATCGTCATGTCGACCGTCACCACCGTGTTCATCGTCGGCATCATGATGATCGTGGCCGGCGTGACCGAGATCGCCACCGCCTTCAGCGTCAAGGACTGGGGCAAGTTCGCGCTCTGGATGCTGCTCGGCCTGCTCTACGTGGCGGCCGGCATCATCTGCTTCTTCCACCCGTTCGAGGCGGCGACCATCATCACCCTGATGCTGGGCATCGCCCTGATCATCGGCGGCGTGGTCCGCGGCATCCTGGCCTGGAACGTCCGCGAGGCCGGCAACCCGTGGGGCTGGGCCGCCATCTCGGCGCTGATCACGCTGCTGCTGGGTCTGATGATCGTGGCCAAGTGGCCCTACTCCAGCATCTACACGCTGGGCATCTTCCTCGGCATCGACCTGATCTTCATCGGCTCGGCCTGGCTGTCGATCGGCCTCGCCCTGAAGCGCCGCGCCACCTGACGACCGGTTCCGGCGGTCCCGCGCGAGCGGGACCGCCGCCTACCGGCCTGCGACGCATCATCTCGCCCGCCTCCGCGCCGCTGCCACAGGACTTTTGATGTTATAAGATAACATTCTCTGATCCTGGCAAGGGAGGCGGCATGAGCGGTGCGGAGCAAGCTGCGGAGCTCGCGACTCGCGGCCTGGTGCTGGCGCGCGCCGGCCGGCCGGTCGCGCGCCTGCCCGACCTCGATGTCGCGCGCGGGCGTCGGTGGCGATCCTGGGGGCGTCCGGCTCCGGAAAGAGCACGGCCCTGCTCGCGCTGGCCGGCCTGCGGCCGCCGGCCGACGGTGCCGTCACGATCGACGGGACGGCGCTCTGGCAGCTCGCCGGCCCGCGGCGTGACCGTTTCCGCGGACGCCGCATCGGGCTGGTGTTCCAGTCCTTCCACCTGATCGACGCCGTGAGCGCCGCGGCCAACCTCACGATCGCCGCCCGCTGCGCCGGCGTGCGTCCTCCGGCAGGGCGCGCCGCAGAGCTGCTGCGCCGGGTCGGCCTCGGCGAGCTCGGCGCCCGGCGCGCCGATCGTCTCAGCCACGGCCAGGCGCAACGGCTGGCCGTGGCGCGCGCCTTGTACAACCGCCCGGCCGTCGTGCTGGCCGACGAGCCGACCTCGGCGCTCGACGACGGCAACGCGCGCGCCCTGCTGGTCCTGCTGAAGGAAAGCGCGGCGGTCGACGGCGCGGCGCTGGTGATCGCCACCCACGACCGGCGCGTGATCGACGCGGTCGACGGCGCCGTCGAGATGCAGGCGCCCTCATGAGCTTCGTCGGCCTCGCCCTCGCCTACCTGCGCCGGCGCTGGGGCCAGGCGCTCCTGTCGGTCGTGGTCGGCGCGCTCGGGATCGCCGCCGTGGCCACGGCCATGGTGGGCTTCGACGCCCTGCCCCGCGCGGCACGGCAGGCCTGGGGCGGCGTCGACCTCGTCGTCGGATCCAAGGGCTCGGCGCTCGATCTAGTCCTGTGCTGCGCCCTGCATGTCGCCGATCCGCGCGGCCTGGTCTCGACGAAGACGGCGATGGCGGCGGTGCACAGCCCGATGGTGCGCGCCGCCGCGCCGATCGCGCTGGGCGACAATGTGCGCGGCTGGCGCATCGTCGGCACGACGCCGGCGCTGCTGCAGATCTACCACGCGCGCTTCGCGCAGGGCGGACCCTGGACGGGCAAGCTGCAGGCGGTGGCCGGCGCGATCGCGGCGCGCACGCTCGGGCTGAAGCCCGGCGACACGTTCGTGGGCGCCCATGGTCTGGCAGGCGATGGCGAGCTGCACGAGCACTTCCCCTACACGGTGGTCGGCATCCTCCAGCCCACCGGCTCGGTGCTCGACCGCCTGGTCCTGACCGATATCGACACGGTGCGCTACGTGCATGTCGAGCAGGCGCGCATCGAGAAAGAGGAGCGCGGCTCGACCGACGAGGACGAAGGCCCCGCGCGCTTCCCCGATGCCGCGACCGCCATCGTCGCGGCCTATCGCGTGCCCACCGCGGCGCTCCTGATGCAGCGCCGGATCGACGCCAGCGACGGGCTGAGCGCCGCCAATCCCAGCCTCGAGATCGCCCGCCTGCTGGGTTATGCGCGGCCGGTGACGGTCGCGGTCGCGGCCTTCGGGCTGTTGCTGGCGGCGATCGCCGCCGCCGGTGCCGCGGTCGGCCTGCTCGCCACCATGACCGCGCGCACGAAGGACCTCGCGCTGCTGCGCGTGCTTGGCGCCCGGCGCTTCGACCTCGCGACCGTCGCGCTGAGCGAGGCCGCCGTCATCGGCGCCGCCGCCCTGGTGCTGGGCGGCCTGCTTGCAGTGGCCCTGCTGGCGCTGGCGCGCGATGCGCTGGCCGAACGAACGGGGCTGCTGCTTCAGCCCGAGGTCGGGCTCTTCGACGCAGGCATGGTGATCGGCGGCACGGTCCTGGTTACCCTGCTGGCCGCTGCCGTTCCGGCGTTGCGCGCCCTGCACGCCGACATCGAGGAGTTGCTGCAATCATGAAGGCGGGACTGATCGCGGGCGCCCTGGCCGCCCTCGTTGCCGTGGCGTCCCCCGCCTGGTCGCTCGATCCCAAGGCCGCCGGACAGCCGGCCGACGAGCTCGCCGCCCAGAAGATGCTGCCCAAGGTGCGCGACGCGCTGTGGACCCAGCTCGCCAAGTGCGGCGTGGACTACGACGAGAAGAAGGGCACCTACGGGATCCGGTTGACGCCGGAAGTCAGGGCCCTGGCCGGCAAGACCCTGACGGTGCGCGGCTTCGTGCTGCCGATGGACGGGTCGGACCAGACGAAGCACTTCCTGATCACCCGCAACACGCCGGTCTGCCTCTACTGCCCGCCGGGCGGTCCGAACGAGGTCGTCGAAGTGCACGCCCGGCATGCGCTCGCCTGGAGCGACAAGATTGTGAGCGTGACCGGCACGTTCAGCCTGATCGACGATCGGGAGAAGGCGCTGTTCTTCAGGATGGAGAACGCCGAGGCGAAGTGAGCCGCGCCGCACAGGCGGCCAGCATCTCGCGAGCCCGCTCGATCGTGAGCCCACCGCGCCAGCGGGCGCAGACCTCGCCCGACCCCGCGACGGCGCGGGCATAGGGAAGGATGCCGTTGTCGTCTCCCGCCGCCCGCAGCGCCCGGCCGGGCACAGTCTCCGGCGAAACCATGGCCAGCGCCTCGAGGCGCGGCGACACGGCGCGCAGCTCCGCCCGCGCGCGCTCCTCCTGGTCGAGGATCACGATGCGCACCACTGTCCCGGCCTGGCCCGCGATCTCGGCCACCGCCGGCAGCTCCAGGCGGCACGGCGTGCAGGTCGGGGAGTAGAAGACTTCCAGGACGGGGGGAGGCAGATCGGGAGGCATGAGAGGGCACCATCCATCGGCTTTGTCGGCCCACTATCTTCTATGCCTCGCTTGCGGCAGCATGGCGGCGATGATCACGCCCCTGTGTGGTCCGACGAGCGGCTGCTTGGTCCCCAAGTCTTCGTGATTCGTCCTGAATGTCGGCCGCCCTGACTCTCCATCGCTTCCCCGATCGTCCGCGGACCGCCGCTCGCCGCCCTGACGGTGCATAGCGTGCGCGGATGGAAGAACGCGTTGGCAAACGGGAGCCTGTGCCTCGCCTCCGTGATCCTCACCCTGCTCGCCCTCGAAGTGGCGACGCGGCTTTGGTACGCGCCGCATACGTTCTTCGACTGGACGAACCGGATCGAGGCCCATCGGCGCCACGACGTGAGTACCGACATCTACGATCCCGTCACCGGGTTCGGCGGCTCGCCCGCCTTCGTGTCGACGGCACCGGGCCGGGAGCAGCGGACGGTTCGACCGATGCCGGCGCTGCCGGCCGGTGCGGTGGCGGAGCCGCCGATCCTGACGACCGGCGATTCCTTCACCTTCGGCTGGGAGGTCGCCGACGGCGAGACCTGGCCCGCCTACCTGCAGCAGGACCTGCGCTGGCGGACCGTCAACGGCGGCGTCATGGGCTACGGGCTGGACCAGATCGTCCTGCGCACCGAGCTGCTGGTCCGCCAGGTCCGGCCGGCGGCCACGGTGGTGGCCTTCATCGCCGACGACATCCTGCGCAGCGAGATGAGCCGGATCTGGGACGTCGAGAAGCCCTACTTCGAGCGCGAGGGCGACCGCCTGGTCCTGCGCAACGCCCCACCGCCCGAGCCCGCGGTCGCCAACCGTCTGACGCTCGTGCAGCGGCTGCTGGGCTGGTCGGTCCTCTACGGCAAGGTCGTCACCAGGCTCGACGGCATCGAGACGGAGCCGGTCGGCCGCCGCGTCCGCGCCCTGCCGCGCGGCGCCGGCGAGGCGCTCGCCTGCCCCCTCATGCGCCGCCTCGCGGCGCTCGGCACCCCGACGCTGGTGGTCGCGCTGTACGAGCCGCGGGTCTGGACCGGGCCGCCCGCCGAATCCACCGAGCTGCGCCGCGTGAGCGCGGTCGTCGTGGCCTGCGCACGTGCCGCGGGGCTCCCGACCGTCGATCTCCACGACACGCTGGACAAAGCCATCCGCGAGCAGGGGTTCGGCGCGGTGTTCGGGCAGGGCACCGACCATCTCGATGCCCGGGGAAACCGGTTGGCGGGCGCGGCGATTGCCGCCGCCCTGCGTCCCCTGCTCCCGGCGCCGGCGACACGCTGACGCCGGCGTCTAACCCTTCTTGCCTCAACCCACGTCGGGCATCCGCTCCAGCAGCTTGTCGAGCGTGACGGGATAGTCGCGCACGCGAACGCCGGTAGCGTTGTAGACGGCGTTGGCCAGCGCCGCCGCGACGCCGCACAGGCCGAGCTCGCCCACCCCCTTGGCCTTCATGGGCGAGGACATCGGATCGGTCTCGTCGAGGAAGACCACGTCCTGGTGCGGGATGTCGGCATGGACGGGGACCTCGTAGCCGGCGAGATCGTGGTTCACGAAGAAGCCGCGCCGCTTGTCGACGGCCAGCTCCTCCATGAAGGCCGCGCCGACCCCCATGGTCATGGCGCCGATCACCTGGCTGCGCGCCGTCTTGGGATTCAGGATGCGGCCCGCCGCGCAGACCGCCAGCATGCGGCGCACGCGGATCTCGGCGGTGAAGGCATCGACGCCGACCTCGACGAAATGGGCGGCGAAGGTCGACTGCTGGTGGGTCTTGCCGAGGTCTCCGTACTCGATCGCATCCTCTCCCGTCAGCGGCCCGTCGGCGGCCGCCTGGGCCAGCGAAACGCGGCGATCGCCGCTTTGCACCATCCCGCCGTCGAATACCGCATCGGCGTGGTTCAGGCCGAGCTTGGCGGCGACCGCCTCGCGCAGCTTCACGCAGGCGGCATAGACGCCAGAAGTCGAATTGTTGGCGCCCCACTGCCCGCCCGACCCCGCCGAGACCGGGAAAGCCGAATCGCCCAGCCGCACCACGACCCTGTCGAGCGGCAGGCCCATCATCTCCGCCGCCGTCTGGGCGAGGATCGTGTAGGAGCCGGTGCCGATGTCGGTCATGTCGGTCTCGACCGTGACGACGCCCTGGGCGTCGAGCCGGGCTCGGGCGGCGGACTTGGTCAGCAGGTTGTTGCGGAAGCCGGCCGCCATGCCGAAGCCGACGCGCCAGCGGCCGTCGCGCTGCCGGCCGGGCTCGGCCTTGCGACGGTCCCAGCCGAAGCGCTCGGCACCGATGCGATAGCACTCGACGAGCTGTCGCTTCGAGAAGGGGCGCGACGGGTGCTCGGGATCGACCTGCGTGTCGTTGATCGCCCGGAACCGCGCCGGATCGAGCCCCAGCGTCTCGGCCATCTCGTCCATGGCGATCTCGAGCGCCATCATGCCGGGCGCTTCCCCCGGCGCCCGCATCGCATTGCCCTCCGGCAGGTCGAGTTCGGCAAGCCGCGTCGCGGTCATGCGATTGGCGCCGGCATAGAGGAGCCGCGTCTGGTTCGCGGCCGTCTCGGGCCCGCCGCCGGGCAGGTCGCCCGACCAGGTCTCGTGGGCGATGGCGGTTATCCTGCCGTCCTTTTCGGCACCGATGCGGATCCGCTGGATCGTCGCCGGCCGATGGGTCGTGTTGTTGATCGCGTAGGGCCGCGGCAGCGCCACCTTCACCGGTCGCCCGGCCGCCTTCGCTCCGAGCGCCGCCAGCACGGCGTCGGCGCGCACGAACAGCTTCGAGCCGAAGCCGCCGCCGATGAACGGCGAGATCAGCCGGACCTTGTCGGCCGGAAGGCCCAGGGTGAGGGCGACGTCGCCGCGCCCCCATTCGATCATCTGGTTGGAGGTCCACAGCGTCAGCGCATCGTCCTTCCACGCCGCCAGGGTCGCATGCGGCTCCATGGCGACGTGCGACTGGTCGGGCGTCGTATAGGTCTGGTCGAGGGTCACCGGCGCTTGCGCAAAAGCCGCCGCGAAATCGCCCGCTGCGGTATCGGGCGGCCCCTGTCCGTCGTCGGCCTTGGGCTTGGCGGCGGTGTCCTTGGCCGCCGCGAGGTCGAACCGGCCCTTGGTCTCGGCGTAGGTTACCTTCACCAGGGACGCCGCGGCGCGTGCCTGCTCGAAGGTCTCCGCGACGACGACACCGATCGCCTGGTGATAGTGCTCGATCTCGGGGCCACCGAGCAGCTTCGCGGTGTTGTTCTTGCCCTTGCCGAGCTTCCCGGCAGTCTCCGCCGTGACGATCGCCAGCACGCCGGGCGCGGCGCGCGCGGCCGCGAGGTCGATGGAAGCGATCCGTCCCTTGGCGATGGTGGCAACCAGCGGATAGCCGCAGGCCTGGTTCGCGACCACGCCATGCTGCTCGTAGGCATAGGGCGCGGTGCCGGTCGTCTTGAAGCGGCCGTCGATTCGATCGGTCGCGTGGCCGACCACGCGCAGGCGGTCGATGGGATTGGTGGTGGCGGGAGTGTCGAACTTCATGACTAATTCCTCGCTTCGGCGAGTACGGACGCCAGAGTCCGCTCGGCGAGCGGCACCTTGAATGCGTTGTCCTTCGTGGGCTTCGCGCCGGCCAGCAGTTCCGCGGCAGTCGCCTTGGCCCCGCGAGACAGAGCCTCATCGGCGGCGTCGACCCGCCATGGCTTGGGCGCCACGCCGCCCAGCGCCACCCGGCCCGTTCCGTCGGGCTGGACGACCGCCGCCACCGAGACCAGCGCGAAGGCGTAGGAGGCCCGATCGCGCACCTTGCGATAGAGCTGCCGGCCGCCGAGCGGCTTGGGCAAGGTAACGGCGGTGACCAGCTCGCCGGGCCGCAGGTCGGTCTCGATCTCCGGCGTCTCGCCGGGCAGGCGATGGAAGTCGGCGATGGCGATCCGGCGCGTGGCACCGTCCGGGTTCACCGTCTCGACGGTCGCGTCGAGGACCCGCATCGCCACCGCCATGTCGGACGAATGGGTGGCGATGCAGGCCTCGCTCGAGCCGATCACGGCGAGCGAGCGGCTGACGCCGCCCAGCGCCGAGCAGCCCGAGCCGGGGCTGCGCTTGTTGCACGGCTGGGCCGTGTCATAGAAGTACGGGCATCGGGTCCGCTGCAGCAGGTTGCCCGCAGTCGTCGCCTTGTTGCGCAACTGACCGGAGGCGCCCGCGACCAGGGCGCGGGACAGGACGCCGTAGTCGCGCCGCACGCGCGCGTCGGCGGCGAGATCGGTATTGCGCACCAGCGCCCCGACCCGCAGGCCGCCCTCCTCCGTCGGCTCGATCGTATCGAGCTTCAGCCGGTTCACGTCGACCAGATGCTCGGGCGTCTCGATCTCGAGCTTCATCAGGTCGAGGAGATTGGTGCCGCCGGCAATGAACCGGGCGCCTTGCTTCTCCGCGACGGCCTTCGCCGCCTCGGCTGGGCTGGCCGCGCGTTCGTAGGTGAAGGACTTCATGCCTTCCTCCCGGAGACCTCGACGATGGCCTCGACGATGTTGGAATAGGCGCCGCAGCGGCAGATGTTGCCGCTCATGCGCTCGCGCAACTCGCTGTCGGTGAGTTGCATCGGCGCCGTGAGGTCGGCCGTGACGTGGCTCGGGATGCCGGCCTTTATCTCCTCCAGCACAGCAACGCCGGAGCAGATCTGGCCGGACGTGCAGTAGCCGCACTGGTAGCCGTCGTGCTTCACGAACGCGGCCTGCATGGGATGAAGACTGCCGGGCTGGCCCAGACCCTCGATCGTCGTGATCTCTTCGCCGTCGTGCATGACGGCCAGCGACAGGCAGGAGTTGATGCGCCGGCCGTCCACGATCACCGTGCAGGCGCCGCACTGACCGTGGTCGCAGCCCTTCTTGGAACCGGTGAGGCGGAGGTGCTCGCGCAACGCGTCGAGCAGCGTCGTGCGCATGTCGAGCTCGAGCCGGCGGTCCTCCCCGTTCACGCGGAAGGAAACCGCCGCGTTCTCCGCTGCCCGGGCCGGGCCGCCGGATGGCGCGCCTGCGGGACTGCCCTGTGCCCGCGCGGTCGAGGAACGGGCGGCCGCAGCCGCGGCGGCGGTGGCGCCCACCCCCGTCAGCACCTCGCGTCGGCCGAAGTCTGGATGAAACGGGTTGCGCATGGGAACTCCTGCAGGCCGGGAGAATGTTCTGGCGGCGCGCAAACCCCTCGCCAGACGGGCGTTTGCCGGCGCATCCCTGTCTCAACCCGGCGCCGCCGCTCCAGTTCCCTTGGACCTTCGTCGGCCCCGTCAGGGCAGCCCTGCACCTTCGTGCAAGGACCGCCTCGTTCTTCCGGACCGGAAGCCCCTAGCGGGCAGCCTGCCGGCTGCGATGCCGGTCGAAAGCCGCGGCGAAGGTCCGCTTCACCGGTCCGCGGACCTGCACGAACTCGAGCTGTTCGCCCTCCGGACCCTTGCAGTAGATCAGCGACCAGCCGTTGGACTGGCCCTCGGTGATCTTGATGGTGTTGGCGCTCTGCGGCGCGGCCGTGCGCTCGGCCTCGGTCGTCACCGCCACGGTCCGGTTGGCCTTCACCTGGGTCATGCCGCGTCGCGCGCATTCGGTCTCGAGGTCGTGGATGAACTTGTCGAAGTCGACATCGTCGCGGATGTAGAAGCAGATGTGCATCGAGCGCGGATAGGCCGGGCTCATATGGTCGCGCGGCTCGGCCCAGCTGTCGCCGCTGCCCATCGGCTGGCCGGCATCGCGGTACTGCAGCAGCTCGATCACGACATTGTCGAACTGCACGAAGCGGACATCGAGCCGCTGCGTGCCGCCCTTGAGGTCGGGCACGCCGATGGTGCGCGGATCGACCTTGCGGTCGCGCGCCAGGATCTCCTGGTCGGCCAGCAGCGTGTAGTGGATCGGTGCGCCCTGGAAGTCGCCGTCGCGCATCACCTCGGTGCCGCCCAGAACCTCGGTGTAGAAGGCGAACGCGCGATCCATGTTCTGGACGGTGACGCCGAAATGCTGGACGCCCTGCAGGCGGGCGCCGAGCGGGCCGTCGTCGCGGCTCGCCTGCGCCAGGGCCGGCGTGGCCACGGCACCGCCGCCGGCCAGGATCATGCCGGCGGAACGCATGACGGTGCGCCGTCCGAGAGGGACCGGCTCGGATTCGGGTGTGCTCGACATCGCTGGGCCTCCTCATCGTGGAAACGCGCGACCGAGACATAGGCGACGGCCGGGCGGAGGGCCGGTTAAATGTGGTGAAATCCGCTGCCGGGCGACTCGCCCTTCGTTTAGATCGGAGCGCGGACCTCCAGGTCCGCATCATAATGAAGAGCGGACCTGGAGGTCCGCGCTCCATGAGGACGCGCTAGACGCCCGAAATGCGCAGCGGGGCGCGGCCGTGGTCGTTGGTCTCGGCGACCAGCCGGCGCAGCGCCGCGACGAAGCGGGCGCGCTCGCGCGGCGGCAGCGCGGCGACGGTGCGGTCGTGGGCGCGACGCGCCGCCGTCTCCATGCGCGCGAGGAGCCGCCGGCCGGACGCGGTCGGATGGACATGCTTCAGGCGCCGGTCCGCGCGGCCGGGCACGCGCCGCAGCAGGCCCCGCCGCGCGAGGCGGGCGACGACATTGGCCAGCGTGGCCCGGTCGACGCCGACCTCGCGGCCGAGCGCCGCCTGCTCCAGCCCCGGCTGGGCGGCGACGGCGCTGAGGATGCTGAACTGCACCGGCGTCACGTCGAACGCCGCGCATTCCTCGGCGAACAGCGACAGGTGGATCTGGTGAAGCCGCCGGATCAGGAATCCCGGCCGCGACGCCAGGGGGAACGAAGCCCGCCGGCTCATGGCGCCCGCGCCGGAACGGGGTTCAGGCGGCCGCGGCCATCGCGGTGCGCGGCAGAATCGCGGCGTCGGCGTCGAAGCGGCGGCCGGCGCGCAGGCAGAAGGCCGGGCGGAAAAGGCGCTCGGCCACGACCTTGCTGCCGTCGTTGGCCTCGAGCGGAAAGCGCCCGGTGAGGTCGTCGAGCACCGACACGTCGGCCTCGACGCCGGGCCTGAGCGTGCCGAGCGTGTCCGCCATGCCCAGCATCGCCGCGCAGTTGGAGGTGACCATGGGCACGACCTGCTCGAGCGACAGGCCGAGCGCCAGCATGCTGGTCATCGCCGAGGCCAGCGAGAAGTTCTGGTTGCCGGCGAAGAGATGCATCTCCTCCGTGTCGGGATGGATCTCCGGCGTGCCGCGCGGCTTGGGCACCTTGGTGTTGTAGCCGTGCATGTCGGCGCCCAGCGTGTCGGGCACGACGCCGGCATCGAGCGCCAGCCTCGCCATCGCGAAGGAGAAGTGCGAGCCGTGCCCGACATCGACCTTGAGCCCGCGCGCCAGCGCCTCGCGCACCGCCGGGTGCAGCCGGCCGTTGCGATCGACGAAGCCGCCGGGATGCCGCGTGAAGGGATGGGCGAGGATGTCGCCCGGCCGCAGGATCTCCAGCATGTCGGGCAGGACGGAATCGGGATCGTAGGATTCCTTGCCCTCCGGAAGCGCCCAGAGCTGGCCGAAGTGGATGTAGAGCGGCAGGTCGAGGCCGCGGGAGATCTTCGCCGCCTGGCGCATCGCCTCGTCGCCCCAGCGCGTGAAGCCGCCGATCTCGGCATGGCCCTTCACGCCGCGCACGAGGTCGGCATTCTCGCGGCCGGCGCGGATCGTGTCGTCGACGGCGATGCAGTCCGGCCGATAGAGTTCGGGGTAATAGTGGCCTTCGAGGCCGCCCACCATGTAGGCCGAGATGAAGGCCAGCACCCGCGTCGCCGAGGGCTTCACCACGTACTCGCGGAAACCCGGGAAGGTGAGCACCGACGGACCGCCCTGGTCGACCAGCGTGGTCACGCCGGAGTGGACGCCCACCATGTCGGCCTCCAGCCCGAAGCGGCCGCTGACGAAGCGGTAGACATGGGCGTGGGTGTCGATCATGCCGGGCAGCACCAGCTTGCCGCGAACGTCGGTGATCGTGCGCGCCTCGCCCGGCAGGTCCCTGCCCACCGCCGCGATGCGGCCGTCGCTCACCGCGACGTCGAGCAGACCGTCGAGACCCTGGGCCGGGTCGACGACCCGGCCACCGCGCAGGATGAGATCGTAGACCATGGTTCGCACGCGCTCCTTTGGGGCAAGCCTGCGATCATCTTGCGGCCGCGCCGCGGGGCGGGCAAGGCCACCTGCGATATTCGTCAGTATGCTGACGAATTGTGGATGGATAATCGTCAGCCTGCCGGCGATCTGGGCAGGCCTTTGCCTGCTGTCGAGGCAGCGGAACCGCTCGCGCCGCCTCCCCGTCTCAGGGCTTCGCGCAGGCCGGCACGTCGTGCATCTCCAGCGCGCGGAGATAGGCGGTGACGGTCACGACGCCGGCGTCGATGGCCAGACGGTCGATGACGCCGTTGTCGAAGACCTGGGCGCGCACCGAGATCGGCGGCTTCTGCTCCTGTCCGCCGACCCGCAGGATCGTCACGGCAACCGGCCACGAGCGCTCCGCCGGCACGGCAATGCGCTTCTCGGCCGGCGGCGTCGCCTGCAGCGTGTCGGCCTCGGCCTTCCTGACCTCGAACTCGATGGCCTTGCCGGCGCCGTCCGGCGTGAACATGGACAGCGGGAACGACGTGTCGCCGGCGGCGAGCCGGTCGACCAGGCTGGCGATGGCGGCGACCGGCAGCAGCGTCCCGCCCGGCAGCACCGACCGGTCGATGCCCTCGGGCGTCTCGACCGTCGCGCGCAGCGCCTCGCCGTCGCGCCGCACCTCGCCTTCCGTCTTGCGCTCGGCGCCGTTCACCGAGAGAAGCGAGCGATAGCTGAGCATGTCGCCGGCGCGGTCCTCCTCGCCGCTCGTCCTCAGCAGGACCTTGATCTGCAGCGACGGCGTCAGCGCCACCTCGGCCCGCACGTCGCGGCGGAAATGCCAGCCGTCGCACTCCAGGGTCACGTCCTGCACCGCCTTGCCGACCCGCGTCGCATTGGCCGCGGTGCCGAGCCGCAGGGAATACTCGGCGCGGTAGGGACGCAGCTCGGCCTGCGCCGCGTTTGCGCCGGCAAGTGCGAGCCAGGCGCCGGCGGCGAGCGCCAGCAGCGCGCGCCTTCCGGCACGCTTCACCTCCAGCTTCACCGGGCGAGCTCCGCCGGCGGCCGGGCCAGCAGCGCCGGCCGGAACAGGAGGGTGACCAGCAGCTCCCAGCCCAGCGAGATCATCAGCAGGCGGCCCATGCTGGCGGTGCCGGGATGGCTCGACAGCCACAGCGCGCCGAAGGCCGTCGCCGTGGTCAGCGCGCTGAACACGACGGCGCGCATCAGGCTCGACTGCAGCGGCGCCGTTTCGCCCGCCCGCCAGGCCATCACGAAGTAGATGTTGAAAGCGACGCCGACGCCGAACAGCAGTGGCAGCGCGATGATGTTGGCGAAGTTCAGCGGCAGATCGAGCAGGGCGCAGGTCGCGAAGGTCAGGAGCCCGCTCAGCACCACCGGCAGCATGGTCAGCACCACGTCGCGTACCCGGCGCAGGGTCACGGCGAGGATGACGATGATCGCCAGCGCCGCGTAGGCGCCGGCCTGCAGGAAGGAGGTGAGGATGGTGCCGCCGGCGGCGCGGATCGAGATCGGAACGCCGGTCGCGTCCGGATAGACGCTCTGGACGGCGCGCGAGAAGCGCAGCAGCGAGCCCTCGTCCTCCTTGCCCGGATGCGGGAAGAGCTGGATGCGGGCACGGCCGTCGGCGGCCAGCCAGGCATGGACGATGTCCGGCGGCAGCGTGTCGATCGCCACCGGTCCGGCCTGCAGCAATGCCCGCACGCGGCGCAGCGTCACCGCGATCGGCGTCGCCACCGCCGCCGCCACCGCGGCGCGCACCTCGGGAGCGGCCAGGGCCAGCTTCTCGAGGTCGTCGGCCAGCCGTCGCGCCATCACGGCCGGTTCCGTCGCCGTCTCGGCCGGCGCCACCGAACGCAGGGCCTGCGCCGTCGCGGTGATCGCCGCCCCGAGCTCGGCGTCGCCGGGCGCCGGCGCCGGCGGCCGATCGAGCATTGGCCCCAGCCGGGCGGCCGCCGCGCCGATCAGGGCGAGCTTGGGCGCCTGGTCGGCCGGCACGAAGCTCTGCAGCGTCACCGCGCGCGCGACTTCCGGGAGGGCGGCGAGCTTCTCCGCCAGGGCCGGCGCGGCCCCGAGCGAGGGCGCGAGCACGGCGATCGTGTTGGGCGTCCAGTCGGGATCGGTGGTCAGCGCCTGCAGCGTCGACATCGACTCGACCTCCGGGCTCTTGAGGTGCAGCGGGTCGAAGTCGAACCGGACGAACGGCAGCAACGCGGCCGAGCCCACGGCGAGGAGGAGACCGATGCCCAGCACGATGCGGCGATGGTGCGCCAGCGAGGCCTCGACCGGCGCCAGCCAGGGGTAGCCCATCTCGGCCATGCCCCGGCTGCGCGGGCGCACCACCGCCAGCAGCGCCGGCAGGAAGGTGACGCTGAGCACGAAGGCGATGCCCATGCCGATCCCGGCGATCACCCCCAGCTCGGCCACGCCGAGATAGCTGGTCGGCAGGAAGGCGAGGAAGCCGACGCCGATGGAGGCCGCGGCCAGGGCAAGCGGCCGGCCGACCCCCGCCCCCGCTGCGGTGAGCGCGTCGCGCAGCTCGTCGTGGAAGCGGCGCTCGGCCAGGAAGCGGACGCTGTACTGGATGCTGAAGTCGATGCCGAGGCCCACGAACAGCGGGATGAACGCGACAGAGATCACGTTCAGCCGGCCGGTGGCATAGAGGCCGAACGCGGTCGTGATGACCAGCCCGATGATGGTGGTGACCAGGATGGCCGCCTCGACGCGGACGGAGCGCACGGCCAGCCACAGGATGCCGACCAGCGCCGCGACCATCGCGAGCGCCAGCAAGTGCCCGTCCTTGGCCAGCGACGCGAACTCCTCGTCGCCCAGCGGCACCGGACCGGTCAGCCGGACCGTGACACCATGGTCGGCGTCGAGCCCCAGCTCGCGGGCGGTCGCGCGCACCGCCTCGCTCGCCTTCGCGCCCGGCTGCAGCTCGGTATAGTCCAGGACCGGCTTCACCACGATCACGCGCCGGGTCGGCTGCGAAAGGGTCGGGCCGCCGCCGATCAGGGGCTGCAGGGAGAAGGTCGCCATCCGGCCGGCCAGCGCGGCGTCCACCGTGCCGTCGAGCGCCGACATCACCGGCACCATGTCGGCCAGGCTCGCCTGGCCGCGGCGCACGCCTTCGAGACCGGCCTGCAAGCCGGTCAGCAGGCCGCGCAGAGACGGGTCGGCCGCCAGCGCGCCCAGGAAGAACTGCGCCCGCATCAACCCTTCCACGGTCGATCGCACCTGGTCGACGGGAAGGAACAGCAGGCCGTTCTTCTCGAAGAACGTGCCGCCGTCCGGCCGCTGCACCGAGCTGAAGCGCTGCGGCTGGGCGGCCAGCGCCGCGGCGAGCCGCGTGGCCGCGGCCTCGGCGACTTCCGGCGTCGCGCCGTCGACCACGACGATCGAGACCAGCTGCAGCGTCGGGAAGGCCTTCTCGTAGGCGAGCTCGCGCTGCCGCCAGTCCTGGTCCTCCGTGATCAGCTCGGTCACGTCCGTGGTCATGGCGAAGTGACCGGCGGCGTAGACCGCGCTGCCCGCCGTCGCGAGCAATCCCAGCAGGAGGACGACCAGCCGATGCCGCACGCAGGCGGCGACCAGGCGTCCGATAAACCAGCCGATCATGGCTGCCCTGCCGTGACGGGGGAACTCGCCCCCGACCGTCGCGGGCGGCGGGCCGCCGCGCCGGAGCACGGGGGGCCGGCCCCCCGGTCGTACGGGCCCGGCGGCGCGCCGATCCGGCCGCGCGGAGAGGGTCTTGAGTCTGCTGCCATCGAACTTCCTGAAACGCGCTCGCGACTTCACCGGTCGTGCGGCAAGCGGCCGCTCCGGGAGCGACCCCTGCCGCCTGCGTTCCTAAACACCCATTCAGTTGTGGGGAACCATCCGTCGTCGTCGAATCGCGGGTCCACGCCTGCGCGGTCGCGGAGGCTTGCGTCGGGCGCCACACTAGCGGACAATCTTTCGTGCCGGCAAATCTTCGCTACTGGCAATCTTCAGTGAGAGTGCGCAGGACCATCCGCCCGCCATTCTCCGCCGCTAGCGTGCCGCCGCCGAGCCACGGCATGCGTCGTTCAAGGAGTCCATCCGGATGCGGGTTATCCTGGCTCAGCCCCGGGGGTTTTGTGCCGGTGTCGTGCGGGCCATCGAGATCGTCGAACGCTCGCTCGAGAAGTTCGGCGCGCCGGTCTATGTGCGGCACGAGATCGTCCACAACCGCCACGTCGTCGAGACGCTCGAGCGCAAGGGCGCCATCTTCGTCGACGAGCTCCACGAGATCCCCGACGGCGCGGTGACCATCTTCAGCGCGCACGGCGTTGCCCAGACGGTCATCGACGAGGCGAAGTCGCGCGGCCTTCCGGTGCTCGACGCGACCTGCCCGCTGGTCACCAAGGTTCACCTGCAGGGCAAGCGCTACGTCGCGCGCGGCCGGGCCCTGATCCTCATCGGCCACGAAGGCCATCCCGAGGTCGAGGGCACGATCGGCCAGGTCGGCGGCCCCGTCCACCTGGTCTCCTCCACCCAGGACGTGGACCGGCTCGACCTGCCGGCCGACGCGCCGATCGCCTACGTGACCCAGACCACGCTCAGCGTCGACGACACGCGCGAGATCATCGCGGCTCTTCAGCGGCGTTTCCCGAACATCGAGGGACCTGACGTCGCCGACATCTGCTACGCCACCCAGCATCGCCAGTCGGCGGTGCGGGACCTCTGCCGCGTCGTCGACCTGCTGCTGGTGGTGGGCAGCCGCAACAGCTCCAACTCCAACCGGCTGCGCGAGATCGGCATCGAGCAGGGGCTGCCCAGCCACCTGATCGCCGACGGCAGCGAGCTCGACCCCGCCTGGCTCGCGGGCGTCGGCACGGTCGGATTGACGGCCGGTGCCTCGGCGCCGGAGGAGCTGGTGCTCGACGTGATCGAGGCGCTGCGTCATCACGGCGCGCTCGAGGTCGAGCCGATGGACGGGGTGCGCGAGGATGTCGAGTTCCGTCTTCCGGCGGAGCTGCGTGAGCGGACCAAAGAGCCGGTACGATAGGAGCAGGACGTTGGGTATTCCCCTGATGCAGGCCGCGCGCATCGGCGCTTATGTCGTTCGCCAGCACCTGACGGGCCGCAAGCGCTACCCGCTGGTGCTGATGCTGGAGCCGCTGTTCCGCTGCAACCTCGCCTGCGCCGGCTGCGGCAAGATCGACTATCCCGCCGAGATCCTCGACCAGCGCCTGTCCTACGACGAGTGCATGGAGGCGATCGACGAATGCGGCGCGCCGGTCATGTCGATCGCCGGCGGCGAGCCCCTGCTCCATCGCGAGATGCCGGCGATCGTGAAGGGCGCCCTGGCCCGCAAGAAGTTCGTCATCCTCTGCACCAACGCGCTGCTGCTGGCCAAGAAGATCGACGACTACGCGCCGCATCCCTCTTTCACCTGGTCGATCCATCTCGACGGCAACAAGGCGATGCACGACAAGTCGGTCTGCCAGGCCGGCACCTACGACAAGGCGGTCGAGGCGATCCGGCTGGCCAAGGCCAAGGGCTTCCGCGTCAGCATCAACTGCACGCTGTTCAACGACGCCGATCCCGAGGCGGTCGCCCGTTTCTTCGACGACATGCTGGCCGAAGGGCTGGACGGGATCACGGTCTCGCCGGGCTATGCCTACGAGCGGGCGCCGGACCAGCAGCACTTCCTGAATCGCACGCGCACCAAGGAGCTGTTCCGCGGCATCCTCGCGCGCGGCCGCGGCGGCAAGAAGTGGCCGTTCAGCCAGTCGATCAACTTCCTGAACTTCCTCGCCGGCAACACCGCCTACGAGTGCACCCCGTGGGGCAACCCGACGCGCACCGTGTTCGGCTGGCAGAAGCCCTGCTACCTGCTGGGCGAGGGCTATGCCCGCACCTTCCGCGAGCTGATGGACGACACGGCGTGGGACAATTACGGCGTCGGCAAGTACGAGAAGTGTGCCGACTGCATGGTCCACAGCGGCTTCGAAGCCTCGTCCGTGCGGGACATGATGAAGCATCCGCTGAAGGCCGCGGCGGTCGCGCTGCGCGGCGTGCGCACCGACGGGCCGATGGCCCCCGACCTGCCGCTCGACCGGCAGCGGCCGGCCGAGTTCGTCTTCTCGCGCCACGTCGAACGGAAGCTGACCGAGATTCGTGCCGACAAGGAACAGGCCAGGCCCCGCCCCCGCGCGGCCGCCGGCGCCCGCTAGCGCGATGATATGACCCTGCCAGGGTCGCGCCAATCCGTGGCGCGTCTTTGGAGCGCGGACCTCCAGGTCCGCATCATGATGACGAGCGGACCTGGAGGTCCGCGCTCCCGAAATAGAAGCACGAGCGCTTCGAGGTCGACGCAAACCACTCCAGCGCCCTGAAGGCGCGACCGGCCTCCAAGCCGGTGCGCAGCAGGGCCGGCAACTGCCACGGCGCCGCCGCGAGCGACCGCAGCACGGCGGCAAGATCGACGGCACCGTCGGCGCCGAGCCCGACGCGGGCGGCCGGCGGCAGGGTGCGGTCGGCGCCGTCGGAGAGCACGCGCGCCACCGCGAAAGGCCGTCCGTGACGCCGGGCCACGCGGGCGGCGACGTGCGATTCCATGTCGACGGCGAGCGCCCCGGTGGCGCGGTGCAGCGCCGCCTTCTCCGCCGCGGTGGCGGCCACGCCGTCCTGGCCCAGCACCGGGCCGCGCCGCGCCTCGGGCAGCGCCGCGGCAAGCCGCGCGGTCCAGCCGGCATCGGTCGCGACCGTCGTTCCGCGATCGACCACGGCGTCGGCGACCACCCAGTCGCCGGCGCTGAGGCCGGGCGCCAGCCCGCCCGCGATGCCCAGGCTGACGATGCCGTCGACGCCCGCGGCAAGACGCGCGGCCTCTTCTTCCAGCCGCGCGCTGTCGCCGCCGCCGGCCAGGGTCTCGATGCCGGGGCCGGCCAGCAGGCGGCATTCGCGCTGCAGGCCGGCGACCACCAGCACCTTCACAGGCCGTGGCCCACGTGCCGGCTGTTGGCGCGCCGGAGGTTGCGGTAGCGCGCCAGCGCCCAGAGCGGGAAGTACTTCGCGTAGCCGTGATAGCGGAGATAGAAGACGCGCGGGAAGCCGCCGCCGGTATAGGCGTCCTGGTGCCACAGCCCGTCGGCGCCCTGGGCTCGCTGCAGCCAGGCGATGCCGGCGGCGACCGCAGGATGATCGGCCTGCCCTGCCGCCATCAGGCCAAGCAGGGCCCAGGCGGTCTGCGAGGCATTCGAGGGCGCAGGCTCGTGGCCGCGATAGTCGAGGCGATAGCTGGTGCAGTCCTCGCCCCAGCCGCCGTCCCCGTTCTGGATCGAGACCAGCCAGTCGGCCGCCTTGCGCACCATCGGCGCGTCGGCATCGAGGCCGACGGCGTTGAGCGCGCACAGGACCGACCAGGTGCCGTAGATGTAGTTGACGCCCCAGCGGCCGAACCAGCTCCCGTCCGGCATCTGCTCGCGCGCCAGGTACTCGATCGACGCCGCGAGTGCGCGGTCGTTGGCCGGCTGCGCGCCGAGCTGGGCCAGCATGCCGATGCAGCGCGCCGTCACGTCGGCGGTCGGCGGGTCGAGCAGCGCGCCGTGGTCGGCGAAGGGAATGTTGTTCAGGTAGTGGTCGACATTGTCGGCATCGAAGGCGGCCCAGCCGCCGTTGCCGCTCTGCAGGCCGCGGATCCATTCGACGCCGCGCGCGATCGGCTGCTCGTACGCTGTGCCGGCCGGCGCCTCGCGCCGCAGGCGGTCCATGGCCATCACCACGACGGCGGTGTCGTCGAGGTCGGGATAGTGCGGGTTGGCATACTGGAAGGCCCAGCCGCCCGGCCGCACGTCGGGACGACGCTCGGCCCAGTCGCCCTTCACCTCGAGCTCCTGGCGCGGCAGCAGCCAGTCGAGCCCGCGCCGCACGGCGGCGACGGCGGCCGGACCCTGCGCCTCCATCAGCGCGTGGCTGGCGAGCGCGGTGTCCCAGACCGGCGACACGCAGGGCTGGCAGTAGGCCTCGTCCTCGCGCTGCACCAGCAGCAGCTCGACCGAGCGGCGGGCGAGCGCGCGCTGCGGATGCTCCGGCGCATAGCCCAGCGCGTCGTACATCATCACGGCGTTGGCCATGGCGGGATATATGGCGCCGAGCCCGTCCTCGCCGTTCAGCCGCTCGCCGACGAAGGCGACGCAACGGTCGATGGCGCGCCGCCGCAGGCCGCGCGGCCACAGCGGCTCGACCGCCTTCAGCACCCGGTCGAGGCCGTTGAAGAAGATTCCCCAGCCGCGATGCTGATGCGGCGCGAGCTTCTGGCCGATCGGCGCGCCGGCCACGAACAGCTCGGCGATACCGATGCCGCGCGGGTTGCGCGCCCGCACGCGCAGGGCCGCCAGGACCAGCAGCGGCACGATGACGGTGCGCGCCCAGTAGGACATGCGCGACAGGTGGATGGGGAACCAGCGCGGCAGCAGGATCAGCTCGACCGGCAGGGTCGGCACGTGCGCCCAGGAAAGCTGGCCGTACATGGCGAGCAGCAGCCGGGTGAAGACGTTGGCTTGGCCAGCGCCGCCATGGGCCAGGATCGCCGACCGCGCCCGCGCCATGTGCGGCGCGTCGGCCGGGTCGCCGATCATCCTGAGGCAGAAATAGGCCTTCACCGACGCGCTGATGTCGAAAGCGCCATCATGGAACAGCGGCCAGCCGCCATGCTCGCCCTGGATACGGCGCAGATAGGCGCCGATCCGGCGCTCGAGCGCGGGATCGTCGGGCTCGCCGAGATGGTGGCGCAGCAGCACGTACTCGGACGGGATCGTGGCATCCGCCTCGAGCTCGAACACCCAGTGGCCGTCGGCGCGCTGCTGGCCGAGCAGCGCCTCGGTGGCGCGGCCGATCGCGGCGTCGAGGCCTTCGATCGGCGGCGGCACGGTGGCCGTGTCGCTCATGCCGCCCTCGCGAGCGGCGGCGCCAGGACCTGTGCGGCAGCGGCCTCGCCGGAGCGTAGCGCGCCCTCGATGGTCGCCGGCAGGCCGGTGGCGGTCCAGTCGCCGGCCAGGAAAAGGTTGGCCCACGCCGTGCGCGCCGCCGGCCGCCGCACCTCCTGGTCCGGGGTCGGCGCGAAGGTCGCGCGCTTCTCCTTGACGATGCGCCAGGCCGGCGGCTCCTCGGGCGGGAGGTCGAGGGCGGCCGTCACGTCGCGCCACAGGAGCGGCGCCAATTCCTCGGCGTCGCGGTCGACGAGGTGGTCGGCGGCGCTCACCGTGACCGACAGCCGGTCGCCGAAGGCGAAGACCCAGTCGGCGGTGGCGCCCACGAGGCCGATCATCGCCGGCGCGCCGGGCGGCGCGCTGCGGCGGTAGTGGGCGTTCACGATGGCGCGGAAGGAGTCGGGCGCGACGAGGCCGGGCAGCAGCTTCGGCGCCACCCAGGGCGGCACGGCCAGGATGACGCGGTCGTCGGGCCCCAGCGTCTCCTCGCCGTCGTCGAAGGCGAGCGAGCGCACCCTGCCCGCCTCGAGGCCGATGCCGCGCAGCGTGCGGCCGAAGCGGATCCCGGCGCCGTGCCGGGCCAACAGCCCGAGGGCGGGATCGACGAAGGCGGCGGCCAGGGTCGGCGTCGCCAGCAGCGGCCGCGTATAGCGTCCGCCGCGCCCCAGCGTCTCGCGCACCACGGCACCGGCGAGGTCGGCGGCCGCCTCCTCGGGCGCGGTGTTGAGCGCCGAGACGAAGAGCGGGCGCAGGAACGACTCCCACAGCACGCCCTCGCAACGAATCACCTCGTCGAGCCGTCGGCCGGGATGGCGGCGCATCAGCACCGCCAGGGACAGGTAGTCGCCCAGCCGCGTGTCCGGCACGCGCCGGCGCGCGTCGAGCAGCCACCAGGGCAGGCGCCCCTCGCTGGGCCGCAGCGTCCAGCGCCGGCCACGCGCGAGATCGAGGAAGGGAAACTCGGCGCGATCCGGTCCGGTCAGCGACGACCGCGCACCGATCGCCTCGACATAGCGCTCGACCGCGCCGTTGCCCGACAGGACGAGATGGTTGCCGTTGTCGATCGCCATCCCGAGCCGCTCGTCATGATACGAGCGGCAGCGGCCGCCGGCCTGGCGCGCGGCTTCGGACAGGACCAAGCGCACGCCGCGCCGCGCCAGCGCGACGGAAGCCGACAGGCCGGCCAGGCCGGCGCCGATCACATGAACGCTTCCGCTCATGGCAGCAGGCAGCAGCGCGCGACGATGGCCAGCAGGCGCGGCTTGCCGATACGCGCGCGCCGGCGCGGCGGCGCCCAGCCCATCGTCCGCATGTCGTCGAGGAGCGCGCGATAAACGGCCGCCATCAGCCGCGGCGCCAGCAGGCGGCCCCGGGGCCGCGAGCGCAGCAGCGCTTCGGCTTCGGCGAAATGGCGGGCGGCATCGTCGGCGAGGCGGCGGCAGGCGGCGTCGACGCGGCGATCTGCGACCACCGTGGCGGGATCGTCGCTCTCGATGCCAGCCTCGCGCAGCCGCTCGCGCGGCAGGTAGAGGCGCCCCATGGCGGCATCCTCGTCGAGATCGCGCAGGATGTTCGTGAGCTGCAGCGCGTGGCCGAGGCTTGCCGCGAGCGCGTGCCCCGGCGCCTCGTCCATGCCGAACACGCGCACCGACAGGCGCCCGACCGCGCCCGCGACGCGGCTGCAATAGAGGTCGAGGGTGGCGAGGTCGGGCGCCCTGATGTCGGCCGCGACATCCATCTCCATGCCGTCGACCACCGCCAGGAAGTCGGCGAGCGCCAGGCCGAAGCGCTTCACGGGACCGGCCAGGAAGGCCGCCTGTCCCGCCGCGCCGCCGTCGTAGAGCGCGGCGAGATCCCGGCGCCAGCCCGCCAGCGCGGTGGCGCGCTCGGGCCGCGGCCGCGTGCCGTCGTCGGCGATGTCGTCGACCAGGCGGCAGAACACGTAGATCGCGAACATGGCTTCGCGCTCGGCCTTCGGCATCAGCCGCATGGCCGTGTAGAACGAGCTGCCGGAAACCTGCTGGGCCAGCGCCGCGGTGTCGGGAGCCGCCATGCTCATCCGCGCCCGCCCTGGAGGCCGGCGCGTCCCGGCGCCAGGAGACGGCGCGTGCGCTGCCCGGCGACGCGCAGCACGCCGCGCAGCGCCAGTCCCGCCGCCTCGATCCCGCGATGATGGACGCGCTCCGAAAGCGGGTCGCGGCGCGTCAGGCGGAGCGCCAGGCTCTCGGCCAGCGACTGGATCACGCCGACCTCGAGCGCCAGCCGGCGGTCGGCGATGCCGCCGGCGAAAGGCCGCGCCTCGGCGAGCAGGCCCCCGGTGCGCCGCGCCAGCGCCACGATGACGCTGCGCAGTCCGGGTGCGGCATGCGACGCGCCCAGCGCCTCCACCGTGACGCCCTGCCCGGCCAGCATGTCCTGCGGGAGATAGACGCGATCGAGCGCACGCCAGTCCTTGGCGCAATCCTGGACGTGGTTGATGACCTGCAGCGCGGCACAGAGGGCGTCGTTGACCGGCCACAGCGAGCGCGGCTCCCCGTGCAGGTCGAGCACGAAGCGACCAACCGGCGCCGCCGAGTACCGGCAATAGTCCATCAGCTCCGACCAGTCGCCATAGCGGCGCTGGGTGACGTCGCGGCGGAAGGCCACCAGCAGGTCGAGTGCATGGCGGTCGCTGAGGCCGCGCGCCTGCAGCGCCTCGCGCAACGCGGCGCCCTCGGCGGCGCCGGCGTGGCCGGCCAGCCCCGCCTCCAGCCGGTCGAGCGCCGCGAGCTTGGCCGACGGCTCGGCCGTCTCGTGGTCCGCGACATCGTCGGCGGCGCGCGCGAAACGGTAGAAGGCGAGGATGGCCGGACGCAGCTCGCGCCGCACCAGCCGCGAGGCGACCGGGAAATTCTCGTCGCGATGGTCCTTGCCCGAGGCGAAGGCAGCAGCGTCGCTCATGAGGCGCCCGTCATGGCGAACTCGTCATGGCCTGGGCCCGGCCCTTCCACAGGCCGCCGCGGCCGCGCCACACCGCCAGCGCCGACTGCAGCGTGAACAGAGTGTAGGCGGCGGCGATCGCCGGCAGCGCCGGCCCCCAGAGCGGCGAGCGGCGGTAGAAGCGCAGCATGGGCTGGAACGACAGGGCCATCAGCAGCCAGGCCGCGAGCCCGGCCCAGCGCGCCGCGCCTTCGGCGAAGATCGCGAGCAGCGCCGGCGCAACGAAGATCACCGTCATTGCCAGGACCGTGCCGGCCAGCAGCAGCGGCGAGTAGCGCAGCTGGGCATAGGCCGAGCGCGAGACCATGGCGCCGATCTCGGCGAAGCCGCCATAGGGCCGCAGGCTCGCGGCACGGCGGGTCAGCCCGAGCCAGATCGCGCCTTGCTGCTTCAGGCGCCGGGCGAGCGCGCAGTCGTCGATGATCTCGGCGCGCACCGAGGCGATGCCGCCGGCCGCCGCCAGCGCGTCGCGGCGCACCAGCACGCAGCCGCCGGCCGCGGCGGCGGTCGCGCGATCGCGGCGGCGCACCCACGCGAAGGGATAGAGCATCTGGAAGAAGTAGACGAAGGCCGGGATCAGGAAGCGCTCGGCCGGCGTCGCACAGGTGAGCTCGGCCATCAGCGAGACCAGCACGCGATCCTCGGCCTCGGCGCGCGCCACGAGGCTCGAGAGATTGTCCGGCGCATGGCCGATGTCGGCGTCGGTCAGCAGCACGTGGCGCGGGCCCTCGCCGCCGGCGGCGGGACCCTCGGCGAAGCGCAGCCCCTGCTCCAGCGCCCACAGCTTGCCGGTCCAGCCGGTCGGCGGCTCGGCGCCGTCGATCACGTCGAGCGTGCGGCCCGGCGGCACGGCGAGGCCGCGCACGACGTCGCCCGTGCCATCGCTGCTGCCGTCGTCGACCACGACGACGGCGAGGCGGCCGCGATAGTCCTGGGCGAGCAGGCTCGAGATCGCGCGGCCGATCACGTCGGCCTCGTTGCGTGCCGGCACGACGGCCACCACGTCGGGCCAGCGCGACGGCGCCGCCGGCACCGGCTCGTCGCGGTCGCGCGCCAGCCAGTAGCCGCCGCGACCGGTCAGCAGGTGCAGCCACACGGCCAGCCCCGCGAGGCCGAGGAGCGTCCAGCCGGTCATGCCAGGTAGCCGGCGCCGCGGAACCAGTCGAGCGCGTCGCGCACGCCCTCCTGGTAGGGACGGCTGCGGTAGCCCAGCTCGCGCTCGGCCTTGGCCGAGGTGAAGAACATCCGGTAGCGCGACATGCGCAGGCCATCGAGGGTGAGCAGCGGCTCGCGGCCGGTGAAGCGCGCCACCGCCTCGGCGCCGAACGCCAGCGGAAAGAGCGGCGCGCGCGGCAGGCGCAGCGTGGGCTTGCGCCGTCCGGCGAGGCCCGCCACTTCGCCCAGCAGGTCGCGCAGCGCCAGGTTCTCGCCGCCCAGGATATATCGTTCGCCGACGCGGCCGCGCTCGAAGGCCAGCAGGTGGCCCTCGGCCACGTCGTCGACATGGACGAAGTTGAGGCCGGTATCGACGAAGGCCGGGATGCGGCCGCGCGCCGCGTCGAGCAGGATGCGCCCGGTCGGCGTCGGCCTGATGTCGCGCGGGCCGATCGGCGTCGTCGGGCTGACGATCACGGCGGGCAGCCCATCGCGCCGGATCATGTCCTCGATGGCGCGCTCGGCCAGGGTCTTGCTGCGCTTGTAGGCACCGATCGCCTCGCTGGGGGCCAGCGCCGCGGTCTCGTCGACGGGGGCGGTGGCGCCGGCGACGCGCAGGGCGGCGACGCTGCTGGTGTAGACCATGCGCTCGACGCCGGCGGCCAGCGCCTCGCGTGCCAGAGTGCGCGTGCCCTCGACGTTGGCGCGCAGGATCTCCGAGGGGTCGCGCGCCCACAGGCGATAGTCGGCGGCGACGTGGAACAGCCAGCGCACGCCCGAGACGGCACGGCGCAGCGACGCGGCGTCGGTGAGGTCACCGGTCACGACCTCGCAGCCGAGGTCGGCAAGATTGTCGGGCGGGCTGGTCGGCCGCACCAGGGCGCGCACGGCGAGCCCGCGCGCGCGGAGAGCGCGCACCACGGCCGAGCCGAGAAAGCCCGAGCCGCCCGTCACGAGGGTCAGATCGCCCGGTCGCAGAGAGTGTTCCATTGTCGCTTGAGCTTCGCCGTCGCGAGATGGCGGCAGTATGACCAAACGCGCCGGATTGGCAATTCGCCAGCGATGCTCCCGCGCGACGCCGGTGGCTTCATGCGCCGTGCTTTTGTCATGGCGCGGGAGGATGATGCCGCGATCCGAACGCCCCCTCCCCCGCAATTGGAGACCGACCATGGCCGCCCCGCGTCCGTCCAAGACCCATATCGGCAACCACGCGCTGCGGCCCGAGACGCTGATGCTGTCCTACGGCTACGACCCGATGCTCTCGGAAGGCGCGGTGAAGCCGCCGGTGTTCCTGACCTCCACCTTCGTGTTCGGCACGGCCGAGGAGGGCCGCGACTTCTTCGATTATGTCTCGGGCCGCAAGAAGCCGCCCGAAGGCGGCGCCGCGGGACTGGTCTATTCGCGCTTCAACCATCCCAACAGCGAGATCGTCGAGGACCGGCTGGCGGTGTTCGAGGGCGCTGAGCAGGGCGTGGTCTTCGCCTCCGGCATGGCGGCGATCACCACCACCGTGCTGGCCTATGTCCGGCCCGGCGACGTGATCCTGCACAGCCAGCCGCTCTATGGCGGCACCGAGACGCTGCTCACCGGCATGATGGCCAACTTCGGCATCGCCGCCGTCCCCTTCACCGACGGCGTCGACGAGACGGCGATCCGCGCCGCCGTCGAGGCCGGCGCGGCGAAGGGCCGGATCTCGATGATCCTGATCGAGACGCCGGCCAACCCGACCAACGGCCTGGTCGACATCGCGCTCCTGCGCCGCCTCGCCGAGGAGATCGCCGGCCGCCAGGGCGGCAAGCGCCCGCTCCTGGTGTGCGACAACACCCTGCTGGGCCCGGTGTTCCAGCACCCGCTGCGCCACGGCGCCGACGTCTCGGTCTATTCGCTGACCAAGTATGTCGGCGGCCATTCCGACCTGATCGCCGGCGCGACCCTGGGCGACCGCGCGGTGATCGGGCCGATCAAGGCGCTGCGCGGCAGCGTCGGCTCGCAGCTCGACCCGCATTCCTGCTGGATGCTCGGCCGGTCGCTGGAGACGCTGGCGCTGCGCATGGAGCGGGCCGATGCCAATGCCCGGCAGGTCGCGCTCTTCCTGCGCGACCACGCCAAGGTGGCGAACGTCCACCATCTCGACTTCCTGCCGCCGGGCTCGCCCGCCCAGCAGGTCTTCGCGCGGCAGTGCACCAGCGCCGGCTCGACCTTCTCCTTCGACATCAAGGGCGGCCAGGCCGAGGCCTTCGCCTTCCTGAACGCGCTGCAGGTCTTCAAGCTCGCGGTCAGCCTGGGCGGCACCGAATCGCTCGCCAGCCATCCCGCCGCCATGACCCATTCCGGCGTGCCGGCCGAGGTGCGTGCCCGCATCGGCGTGCTCGACACGACCATCCGCCTGTCGGTCGGCATCGAGCATCCCGACGACCTGATCGCCGACCTCGCCCAGGCGCTGGCGGCGACCGGGTGAAGCCGGCGCCCAGCCGGCGCCCCTGTCGGCGCCCCTGTCGGTCTCGGGCGGCTTTCGACGGCGCCCTTGATCTCGATCAATCCGGGCGCGCGGTTGCCGCCGGAAGATCGGGCCGCGCCCTCCTGCCCGACCGGAAGCCATGCGTCCGCCGAGACCGCCCGCCCTCACCCTGCTGACGTGGATCACCCTCGGGGCCGCCGCCATGATGCTGGCCGTGGTGCTGCTGCGCGCGTTCGACACGCAAAAGCCTTCCGCCGAGGCGCGTCCGGTCGAAGTGCCCTATTCCCGCTTCGAGGCCCTGCTGGAGCAGGGCGAGGTCAAGTCGGTCCTGTTCCAGGGCGAGCGGATCACGGGCACGTTCCAGGGCCCGGTCGAGGCGAAGCCCGGCGAGACCACGACGCGCTTCACGACGCGCCTGCCGGCGGTCGCCGATCCGGCGCTGCTGAAGTCGCTCGCCCGGCACGGAGTCGAGGTCGCGGCGGAGGAGCCGGGGGGCTGGCCGACCTGGCTGGTGGCGCTGCTGCCGTGGCTGCTGCTGATCGGCTTCTGGAGCCTCATCGGACAACGCACGTCGGGCGGCTTCGCCGGCGGTCTCGGCAGTGCTCTCGGCGGGCGCAAGCACAAGGTCGAGGCCGCATCGACACCGAAGATCCGCTTCGCCGACATCGCCGGCCAGGACAATGCCAAGGCCGAGGTCGCCGAGCTCCTCGAGTTCCTGCGCCATGCCGACCGCTACAAGCGGCTGGGCGCCGAGGTCCCGCACGGGATCCTGCTGCAGGGACCGCCCGGGACCGGCAAGACCCTGCTCGCCCGCGCGCTGGCAGGGGAAGCCGAGGTGCCCTTCTTCCAGATCTCGGCGTCGGAGTTCATCGAGCTCTTCGTCGGCGTCGGCGCCTCGCGCGTCCGGCAGCTCTTCGACGACGCCAAGAAGAACGCCCCCAGCATCATCTTCATCGACGAGCTCGACAGCGTCGGCCGCGTGCGCGGCGCCGGTCTCGGCGGCGGCCACGACGAGCGCGAGCAGACGCTGAACCAGATCCTGGCCGAGATGGACGGGTTCGGCGGGCACGAGCCCGTCGTCGTGCTCGCCGCGACCAACCGGCCGGATGTGCTCGACCCGGCCCTGCTGCGTCCCGGCCGCTTCGATCGGCACGTCACGCTCGAGCTGCCCGACCTCAAGGCGCGGGTGGCGATCCTCCAGGTGCACACGCGGACGGTGCCGCTGGCCGGCGACGTCGACCTCGAGCACATCGCCGCCGGCACGCCGGGCTTCTCCGGCGCCGACCTCAAGAACCTGGTCAACGAGGCCGCCATGGCCGCCGCCCGCGAGGAGCTCGACCGCGTGAGCGCCCGCCATTTCGACGAGATGCGGGACCGCATCCTGATGGGCTCGCTGCACACGATGGCGATCCACGAGGACGAGCGGCACCGCCTGGCCGTGCACGAGGCCGGCCACGCCGCGCTCGCCTACTATCTTCCGACGGCCGACCCGATCCACAAGGTGACGATCATCCCGCGCGGGCGCTCGCTCGGCGGCACGCACCAGCTGCCGGAGATCGAGCGTCACACGCTGCCCGAGGACTATCTGCGCGACCGGCTGGCCGTGATGCTGGCAGGGCGCGCCTCGGAGCGCGTCTTCCTCGGCACCGTCAGCTCCGGCGCCGACGAGGATATCCGCGTGGCCACCCAGCTCGCGCGTGGCATGGTCGGGCGCTGGGGCATGTCCGAGGAGATCGGGCCGGTCGACGTGCGCGAGAGCGATGCCCATCCGTTTCTCGGTCGCGAGATGGCGCTGCCGCGCCATTTCTCCGAGGAAACGGCCGCCGCCGCCGACCGGGCCGTCCGGCGCCACCTCACCGAAGCCGAGCAGCGGGCACGCGAGGTGCTCGAGAGCCACCGTCCCCAGCTCGAGCGACTGATCGGCGCCCTGGAGGACCGCGAGACGCTCGACCGCGCGGCGGTGGCGACCTGCCTCGGCCCCAAGGAAGTCGCCGGGCGGCGACGGCCCGGTGCCGCCCCCGACGCCGTCCAGGCCGACAAGGGCTGAAGCCGTCACACCATCGCGTCGCTCAGTTCCACGCCCAGCAGGCTCTTGCCCTGGATCTCGACGTTGACGTCGTAGTCGAGCATGGCGTGATGCGAGGCGGTGTTCATGTCGCGGAAGAAGACCTGCAGCGCGTGGCTGTCGTGCGCCGCGCCGGCGCCCGCGCCCTCGAAGATGCGGTTGGTGGCCCGCCGGCAGAGCTCGGTGGCATAGGCCGCGTTCCAGCGCACCTGGGCGCGCTGGGCGATCGGCATCGGCGGCGCCTGGCGCATCGCCTGCTCGAGCAGGTCGCAATTCTGCTGCGTCAGCGCCCAGGCGCAGGCGATCTCGGCGCCGGCCTCGGCGACGCGGCGCTGCATGCCGGGATTGTCGACCTTCATGGCGCCGCTGTAGACGTCGCGCCGGCCGCGGGTCTGCTCGACGAAGATCTGCAGGCCGCGCTCGGCCATGCCCACGATCGTGCCCAGCAGCATGGTGGCCAGCGCCGGCCGGATGGGCAGCCGGTAGAGCGGGCTCTCGACCCCGGGCAAGGTGCCGAGCTGCGCCTCGGCCATCGGCACCGTGTAGCGCTCCGGGACGAAGACATGATCGAGCACCACATCCTTGGAGCCGGTGCCGCGCATGCCGAGCGTGTACCAGGTGTCGTCGAGCACCGCCTGTTCCTTGGGCATCACGACGATCAGCGAGGGACAGGCCTCGCCCGCCTCGTCGCGCACGCCGCGGCAGCCGACCAGCACCCAGTCGCCGTGGTCGGCGCCGCTGGCATAGGGCCAGCGCCCCTCCAGCACGTAGCCGCCGGGCGCGCGGCGGCAGGTGCCGCGCAGCGACGGCACGCCGGGGATCAGCATGCCGGGATGGCCGCCGAAGATCTCGTCCTGCCCGGCGCGCGGCAGGCGCCCGGCGATGAACGTGTGGGCGGCGCACACCATCAGCACCCAGGAGGCCGCGGTGCTGCCGTGGGCGACCACCCGCTCCGCCTCGACCAGCGCGCGCACCGGCATCTCGTCACCGCCATACGCCGCCGGACTGACGATGCGCGTCAGGCCGGCCTGGTGCAGCAGCGCGACCGCGCGGTCGCTCAGCACGCGCGCGGCTTCGGACTCCGCTTCCGTCTCCCGCAACGCCTCGACGATTTCGCCGGCGTTCCTGGCGGTGTCGATCATCCCCCTGCTCTCCCCCCTGCACCTGCCCCGCTGAACGGGCACGTCTCGCCGCCAGTATGTCACGACTTTGCGCAGGCGAGACGGCCTGTTCGTGCGGGCGGCAGGAGGCGACGGTGTTCAGCAGGCGCTGCAGGCAAGCTCTCGGTTGACGATGGCTGCGCCCGCCACGAGGGCGGACATCTTCGCCGCCGCGGCCGCGCGGCTGCGCAGCACCAGCCCGCAGTCGGTGCAGGCGAACAGCCGGTCGGGCGCCACGTGATCGAGCGCCCGCCGCAAGCCGTCGGCGACCTGCTGCGGCGTCTCGGCCGTCTCGCGGCCGACATCGACCAGGCCGAGCAGCACGTCCTTGCCGCGCAGCAGCTCGATCACGCCGATGTCGACGCCGACCGCCGCCGTCTCGATCGAGACCTGGTCGATGGCGGTGCGGGCGACCAGCGCGAGGCTCTGCTCGTAGTGGCTCCAGTCGCGGTTGATCGCCTTCCAGTCGGTGACCTCCGAGCCGCCATAGCCGTAGCAGATGTGGACGCCGGTGGTCGCGCCGACGCCCGCGCTGGCGCGCTCCAGCGCCGCCACGCCCCAGTCGCGCGCCTGCTCGAGATAGATGTTGAAGCAGGGCTCGTCGAACTGGACCACAGCGGCGCCGGCCTCCGCCAGCGCCCGGGCCTCGCGGTTCAGCAGGTCGGCGAAGACCATCGCGAGGTCGGCGGTCGAATGGCGGCCGACCTCGTCCTGCAGGCTGTCGACCAGGGTCATGGGTCCCGGCAGGGTCACCTTGACGGGCCGGTCGGTCAGCGCACGCACGTGCTGCAAGGCGTCGACCTGCATCGGCCCCGGCCATTCGGGCTCACCGATCAGCCGCGCCACCGGCGCTTCGGTGCGGAAGCGCTGGCCCCGCGTCGGCTTCATCGCCAGGTGCGCAGTGTCGACCGCCGCGATGCCGTCGAGGAAGCCCCAGACATAGTGGCGCCGCCGCTGCTCGCCGTCGGTGACGACGTCGAGGCCGGCGGCCAGCTCGCTCTCGACCGCGAGCCGCGTCGCGTCGTCGAGCGCCTCGGGAAGGTCGTCCGCCGGGACCTTCCACGGCGCCTGCAGGATGCCGGGTACGGCCAGCCAGCCCGGCCTGGGCAGGCTGCCGACGATCGTGGCGCGGATGGGTCCGCCCATGCGCCCGGTCCCTACTGGCTGGCCTGCTGGGCCGAGGCGCAGCCGCCGTCGGCGACCGGCCGGAACGCCTCGGCGCCCGGCACGTTCGCCAGCCGGCGATAGTAGTCCCACGGGCCGGTGCTCTCGGACGGCGTCTTCACCTGGTAGACGCCGATGTCGTAGATGACGCGGCCGTCGGCGCGGACGCTCGCCGCCTGCCCGAAGCGATCGACCGGCATCTTGCGCATTGCCGCATTGATGGCGGCGGCATCCGGCTTGCCGACCGCCTGCACGGCCTTGAGGTAGTGCAGGACGGCGGCGTAGACGCCCGCCTGCTCGCGCGTCGGCATGCGACCGTGGTCGGCCATGAAGCTGCGTGCCCAGGCGCGCGTGCCGTCGGTCGAGTCCCAGTAGAAGCCGGTCGTAATGATCAGGCCCTGCGCGGTCGCGAGGCCCAGGCTGTTGACGTCGGTGACGAAGGCATGGAGGGCGGCGAGGCGCTGGCCGTGCGCGTCGACCTGGTACTCCCTGGCCTGCTTGATGGCGTTGACCGTGTCGGCGCCGGCGCTGGCGAGGCCGATGATCTTCGCCTTCGAGGTCTGCGCCTGCAGCAGGTAGGCGGAGAAGTCCTGGGTCGACAGCGGATGGCGCGCGCTGCCCAGCACCTTGCCGCCCAGCGCGCGGATGGTGTTGCTGGCGTCGCGCTCCAGGTCGTGGCCGAAGCTGTAGTCCGCCGTCAGGAAGTACCAGGTCTCGCCGGCGCCCTTGGTGACCGCGCGGGCCGTGGCGTTGGCCAGCGCATAGGTGTCGTCCGTCCAGTGCGTCGTGTAGGGCGAGCAGGACTTGCCGGTGATCTCGACGCTGGCGGCGCCCGACACGAGCAGCGACTTCCGCTTCTCGCGGGCGATCTGCTGCAGCGCCAGGACGACGCCGGTATGCGGCAGGTCGAAGATCGCCTCGACCTTCTCGTTGTCGAACCAGCGGCGGGCGATCGGCGAGGCGACGTCGGGCTTGTTCTGATGGTCGGCGACCAGGATCTCGATCGGGCGGCCCAGCACCTGGCCGCCGAACGCGGCCACGGCCATGCGCGCCGCGAGCACCGAGCCCTTGCCGCCGACGTCGGACACGACGCCGCTCTGGTCGCCCATCACGCCGATCACGTACTTGTCGCCGGTCTGCGCCGCCGCGCGACCCGCCAGTGCCGTCAGGGCAAGCCCCGAACCCATGGCCACTCGCCGGGAAATCATCCGCATGAAGTCCTCCTTTGCAGCAACGACCGGCCGTCCATGCCGTCGGACGGCAGGCCCACGAAGTCGAGAAGCGTCGGCGCGACGTCCACCAGGGAGGTCGCGCCGCCGAGCACGCCGGGCGCCAGGCCCGCCGCGTTCAGCATCAGGAAGGGCCGCGTCTCGTCGGCACCCCAGCCGCCGTGCTGGCCCCAGCCGATGGAGGCGGGCTTGCCCGGTTCGGCCACCGTCCAGCGGCGGCCGCGCACACCGTAGGGATTGGCCTCCTCGCTGCGGGCCATGTTGACCGCGGCGACGATGCCGCCCGAGGCGGCATGGCCGAGACGGGCGAGGTCGTGGGCCGCCACGAGTTCGTCGACCCAGGGCTCGTCGCGCAACCGCTCGAGCACACCCTCGAGGCGCGGCCGCGCCGCCGTCGTGGCGTAGAGCAGCGCGGCGGTGCCCTGGCCCGCGACCGCGATCTCCCCGGCGGCGATCTCGGCGGCGAGGCCGTGACGGCCGAGCCAGTCGTCGATATCGACGCAGGCGCCGATCGTCTCCTGCCCGTGGTCCGAGCCGACCGCGAGCAGCACGTCCTCTCCGTCGCGCCGCAGCGCCTCGATCGTCGTGGCGACCCTGGCGACGCAGGCATCGGCGCCCTCGAGGGCCTCGAGATGCTGCGGCGAGCCGAGCGGTGCGCCGTGCAGCGTGAGATCGGGATTGGCGAGCCACAGGACGGTGACGGCCGGCGACCGCTGACGCAGGACCTCCTCGCAGAAGCGTTCCGTCATCGCCCGGTCGCCAGCGAGATCGTGGCTCACGGTGAGCGCCTTCGCCCCCGCGATCGGGTCGCCGCCCGGCGCGAACGAGCCCGCCCGATGATAGACGTGGCCGAAATGCTCCGGGTCGAGGAAGTAGGCCACTCCCGGCGAGACGTTCGAGAAGGCGACAAAGCCGCCCGCCGCCGCCGTGCGCTCGGCCAGGGTCGGCACGCGCAGCGTGCCGCCGGTGGCCCGCCGCATGTGGTCGCGGAAATCGGGCGGGCCGACGTCGCGCACGGTGAATCCCTTGCCCTCGGCCAGCGCCATGCGATTGCCGTGGAGCCCGTGCCGGGCGGGGTGACAGCCGGTCGCGATCGAGGCCGCCGAGACGCGCGTCACCGACGGGAAGACGGCGCGGTGATCGGTACCGACGAGGCTGCCCATCGCCAGCGCCCGCAGCGCCGGCGTCCGCCCCGCCGACAGCCAGGACGCGCCCAGCCCGTCGAAACAGACGAAGACCGCTCGCCGGCCGGAAGATCGCTTGTGAACCATATGTACCTGTGACGGTACATTTGTGTCGTTGCGCATTTGTGACGCCGACGGGGCCTTTGTGCTAGGTCCTGTGGAAGATGAAGTCCGACGGCGATCCCGATGGCCAGCGTGAGGACAGCGCCATCGTGGCGCGGGTCTGCTGGTCCTATTTCAAGGAAGGCCAGACCCAGGAGGCGATCGCCCAGCGGCTGGGCCTGACCCGCAAGCGCGTCATCCGCATCCTGAACGACGCCCGCGCCAGCGGCTTCGTGCAGATCACCATCAACGACCCGATCGGCGCCTGCGCCGAGCTCGAGGCGGGCCTGCAGGCGGCCTTCGGCCTGCGCCGCGCCCTGGTCGTGCCGGCGCCGCCGCCGGGCCTCGACGTGCGTACCGTCGTCGGCGCCGCCGCCGGCCAGTACGTCTCCCGCCATCTCGCACCCGGCGCCAGCCTCGGCATCGCCTGGGGCGGCACGATCAACGCCGCCGCCCAGAACGTGCGCAGCCGACGCGACCAGGGCAACACCGTGGTGCTGCTGTGCGGCGGGCTGGCGCGCAGCACGGCGATCAATCCCTACGACAACGCCGCCATGTTCGCGCGCGCGCTGGGCGCGACCTGCTACTACGTGACGGCGCCGATGTACGCCGACACGGTCGAGCTGCGGCGCCACCTGATGGCCAGCGCGCCGGTGCGCGAGGTGCTGCAGATGACGCGCAAGCTCGACATGGCCTTGCTGAGCGCCGTCGACCTCACGCGCGACTCGCGGGCGCTGGAGTACGGCGTGATCTCGCGCGAGACCTGGACGTCGCTGCGTGCCGCCGGCGCGATCGGCGACATCTGCGGCCACTACCTCGACGCCGCGGGGGCGTCCGTCGACCATGCCCTGGCGCGCCGCACCATCAATCCGGCGCTGGCCGACCTGCAGGCGGTCAAGGAGCTGGTCCTGGCCGCCGGAGGCGCCCACAAGGTGCCGATCATCCGAAGCGCCATCCGCGCCGGGCTCTGCCACATCCTGATCACCGACGAAGCCGCCGCAGCCGCTCTCCTGGACGGCGCCCGCCGCTGATCCGTCCGGACCCGACGCGCCGCGTCAGGTGAGCCGGTACTGGCGCTGGAAGAACGCCGAGTGCAGGCCGCCTTCGGGCGGGCGGGCGGCGATGTGCTGGGTGGGCTGGGCGTTGGCGCCGCCGTTGCCGGCGACCATCAGCACGACGTGATCGACGGGAATGGTCCGCAGCGTCCCGCCCGCCAGCAGGGTGGCGAGGATGTCCTCCGGCTCGCCCTCGGGGACGGACACCCAGTGCCGCAATGCCCTGAGCATGCTCTGCGTGGCGGCGTCGCAGGTGGCGGGATCGCCGGCGAGGTAGTGCGTGCCCAAGGTGCCGATGCGGGCGATGCAGATCGGCTCGCCCGCGCTCGCCGGATCCTCGGCACTGTGATCGGTGTGCAGGCCGTGCGGCGAGGGCACGGTGAAGCGGCCGTAGGCATAGTGTCCCTTGCGGTAGCGCGCCTTCGGCACCAGCACGCCCATCAGCGCATCCACCTCCTCGCTGTAGCGGCGCGCATGGACCGCCATCGGGTCGTCGGAGGACGTCCCCGCCGATCCGCGGTCGTCGATCGATTCCGTCCGGACGTCGTCGAGCCGCGCCGCCAGCGCCAGGATCTCCCGGCAGGCACGCTTGCGAAAGCGTGCGATCGGCAGCGGCAGGCGCACCTGCGCCGCGCGATCGTCGAAGCCGGCGTGGAGCCGCTCGAGCACCGACCAGTCGCCGGGCGAGAACGGCAGCGGCTCCAGGAGCGTCAGCCGGGACGCCAGGTTGGCCCAGTCCTCGCGCAGATCGGTCATCGCTTGCCTCGTCCCCAGCGTCAGTAGAGGTGGACGCGGTAGTTCAGGATCAGCCGCGCCTCGTTGATGGTCGTCATCGCGCCCCCCTGGCTGGTGACGGCGGTGCCGTAGCGGGCGCGCAGCGACAGGCCCGACAGCCGCCCGATCTTGGGCACCCAGTCGATCTCGAAGTCCCATTCGTGCTCGACGGTCGGCGGTCCGGCGGCCGCCGCGGTCCAGCCCTGGTAGAAGAAGACGGAGGCGGCGATGCCGTCCAGGCCCAGCGGCGTGAAGACGTAGGACGCGCCGGCCATCACCGCCTGCTCGCCGGCCCGCTGGAAGCTCAGGATCATGGCGTCGGTGTAGCCGGGATTGGCGCTCCACGGGTTCTGCATCATGAAGCCGGGCGCCACCGTCGAGTAGCCGAGCGTCAGGATGCCGGTCTGGGTGCCGAGGTCGACCTTGGCGCCGAGCTGGTTGGTGGCGAACTGCACGCCGCCGTTGGCGAGGCTCGCGCCGGTGCTGCGCTGGTCGGCATACTGCACCGACAGCAGCGCCTTGATGTCGAACGGCAGCGAGGCGGCGTAGCGCGCCTCGGCATAGGCGATGTTGAGCGTGTCCTGGCAGAAATACTCGACGGCGCCGATGTAGAGATGGGCCCATTTGAGGTTGCCGCCGACCACGGCGACGCCGTTGTCGACGGGGGCGCCGGCGGCGCGCGACATCGACTGGAAGGTGTTGGCGTTGCGCGGCTTGATCGAGGCGATGTAGCCCGCGCCGTAGACGAATTTCGGCCCGTCCGGCGAGTCGTCGCCGGCCGAGCCGATCAGCGAGTAGCCGTAGAAGGTGTTGGGCGTCATGCGGGTGTCGTTGGGCCCGAGATAGGGCGTGTCGTAGCCGTAGCGTCCGGCCGTGAAGGCGAGATCGTCGGTGAGGTGCAGCTTGCCGTAGAGCTGGCCCACCACGTCGTAGCCGAGCTGCCCCGGCAGCAGGAGCTGCGTGCCGTCGTAGCCCGGCGGCGCATAGAGCGGCAGCGAGGTGTAGAGCACGATGCCGCCCGACACGACGTCGAACAGGCGGCCGGTCTGGAACGACAGCCAGCCGCCGCCGGCCCAGGCCTCGTTGACGGTGACGCCGCCCGGCGCGCGGGTGACGACGTCGCGGTAGTAGCTGCGCGCCTGGATGTCGAAGCTCGAATCGCGCAGGAAGGGCGGCAGGTCGTGCAACTCGTCGCGCAGCTTCGGGAACAGGGTGAGCCGCGGCGGCGCGGGCGGCGTGAACAGGCGCTGGATCGCCGTCAGGTCATCGTCGACCGACGAGGGAATCGGCAGCTCGGCCCGCGAGTTCTGCGCCCGCGCGCCGCCGCTCATCGCGATCAGCGCGGCGAGGACCAGAGGGGCGAGGCGGAAGGTTCGTGACGCCCGGACCACCGCTCTGGAGTAGGCCAGATCGCCGGCACGATCCAGCCGGTGGGTGCCGGGCTATGCCCTGATTCCCGGCGTCCCTAATTCCGCTTGTCGGGCAGGAAAGCGCCGGGCATGCCCTGGCTCCCCGGTGGCAGGCTCGGCTTTCCGCCGGATGCCTTGCGCTCGACCTCGTCGGCGGTCACCCGACAGTCACTGTTTCGATCGTACCGGACAACGATGGGATTGGGCTTGTCGACGAACTCACGCAACTCGATGCGCTTGTTCTGATCGTCGTCGAAGTAGGCCAGGTCGGCATCGGCCAGCACGGGGTCGAGCTTCCTCAGCGTGCCGAATTCCGCTTCGGTCAGGGCACCGTCGCCGTTGCGGTCGGCTCTCCGGAAGAGCGTCTCCGCATACCTCTTCCACTCCTCACAGGTGAGGACGCCGTCGCGATCCAGGTCCCATCGCGAGACCGCGCCCACGGAGGGATCGATGGCTTGGCGGCGGGCTGCGTCCGGCCCCGCTTTGGGTTGGCCGGAAACGGGGGTGGCCGCCGCACCGATCGCCAGGATCGACGCAGCGCGCGCCAAGCATCGCAGGAGGCCGGCGAAGACCGAACAGGTCCGCGGATCAACAATGCCGACTGTCACGATGGGCCCACGGTCGACGGTCACGATAGGATCGAGCTGACGGAACGCGCATCCCGAGCAGAAGCCGGCGCCGTGTCGCTCGGCGGGGACGACGCAGTACTGTCCTCGAAAAGCGACGTATCGACGCCAAGTTCCGAAAGAAAATCCATCGCTTGCCGCCGCAATGCGCGATCGCCGGACCGGGCGTCGTCGCGTGCACCGCGAATGTGCCCTCGTTGCAGCGCGCCGGTACCGTCCAGCGACTTCCCCATCCCTTCCTCGATCGCCCGCAGATGATCGCGGCGGGCGAGATGGATTGCATCCTCCAGGAAATCCCGGCGATGCCCCTCGCCCAGCAGGTGATCGAGCAGACCGGCGACGACCTTCCGCGAATCCGCCATGAGATCCGCGTATCGAATCAGCCTAACCGCGGCAGGGAAATCCTGCGCCATTCTCTGAAACGACAGGAACTGCTTGGCGTAGGACGGCAAGGCACATTCGAGGAGATACTTTTCGAACGACATTCCAGCCACGGGTTCACCGCGGAAATACCGGAAGGCCGGATCACGATGTTGCGCGCTGTACCACTTGTACGAAGCCGCCTGCTCGATGGGTTCCCGGTAGACGAGGGCCGCCCGGAATCGGCCCAGCAAAGCACCGACTTCCATTTCCCGATGGTCAACGAAAACATGGTGCCTGCGGCCGCGCGATCCTATCGGCTCCACACCGATGTTGGCGTAGTCCCAACCCTCGCCGAAATAGTCGTAGCCTCGAACGTGGAATCCGAGACTGTTCCATGGGGTCGTAACCGGCTCGCTCGAGCGGAAGCCGGGGCAGACGCAATGGCCGATGAACATGTAGTCGACGCCCCGCAGGCCGGCCTGCTCGAAGAGCGGGCCGCCCTCGAAGTCCCTGAAGTTGAATTCCGCACCCCAGCGTCGCCCGAAGACCGTCCCGGTCAGTTGATCGGTTATGCGACCACCGCGCTGGAGATGCGCAAGGAACGAGATGGCATATCGAAGGAACCACGTCCCGGATCGGGGGATGGTGGCCAGCACGGGAATATTGCGCTCGTCCACGACTTGACCTCTTCGCCACGTTCTCGGGGTCGCTACTGCCGGAGGATGCTCCCGCTCGCCGTGGTCGCGGTAAAGCGGCGGGTCGCCGAGATTTGTTTCCACAAGTTTCCCTCTGTCCGACAGAAACCACCGGCAACAACTCGGCACCTGACGGAAGACGCGCGCTGGCACACGCTCGCTGCATCTTTCGTCGGAGAACGTGGATATGTGCAGACTGTTCTTGCGCTTGGTCGCCGTGGCCCTGGTCAGCGCTTTTGCAGCCCCGCTGGCCTTGGCCCAAGGGCCCGCCTTCCCGCTGCCGCCCTTGCCGCCACTGCCCATGCCGGGCCCGCCTTATCCCGGCATGGGCGCGCCCGACACCCCGCTTTCGTGGGGCGGCGGACCACCGATGGTCCCGCCGAGGGCGCCCATGGCGGCGCAGCCTTCTGCCGATGCCTGCTTGGAGATGTCCGCCCACAAGGCAGCTGCGCGGACCTACCTGAAGCTCCGTCTCGACCTCGATAAGCAGCAGGCCCCCCTATGGAACGAACTGGAAGCCATCGCTGCGGAAAACGACACCGCGATGCTGGAACTCTGCACCGACCGGCCGGCCAATCCGGAGGGCCGGTCCCTCGTCGCGCGATCGGAGAGGGCCGAGATCCGTCTTGATCGACGGCTTGCCGCCTTGAAGGCCCTCAACGTGCCATTGAGAAAGCTCTATGCAACCCTCTCGGCGGAACAACGCGCGGTGGTCGACGCGTTGCCCATGCCCCTTCCTTTCTAGGAGCGGCGCCTCGTGTTCGACCCGCCGCCTCACGCGGTCCATTTTCGGTGCCGCCGATGCGGCAGGCAGCCTAGACTGTTGAGATGGCTCGCTCCCCTCACATCATGCTGGTCGAAGACGATCGCGAGATTCGGACCATGGTCGCGCGCTTCCTCGAAAAGCGCGGCCTGCGTGTCTCCGCAGCCGGCGACGCAAAGGGCATGGATCGGCTGATGCAGGCATCGAGGATCGATCTCATCGTCCTGGACCTGATGCTTCCCGGCGAGGACGGGCTCAGCATCTGCCGCCGCCTGCGAGCGAACTCCTCGGTGCCGATCATCATGCTGACCGCGAGCGGAGATCCGGTGGCGCGGGTCGTCGGACTCGAGATGGGTGCGGACGACTATGTGCCGAAGCCCTTCGAACCGAACGAACTTCTCGCACGGATCAGGGCTGTGCTGCGCCGCTCCAACGGACTGGGCCAGATTCCCGAGAACCAACCGACGTCGATGCGGTTCGCCGGCTGGCACGTCAACGCCGTGACGCGAAACCTGCACAACCCGGAGGGCAGCCGCGTCATCCTGACAAGCGCGGAGTTCGATCTGCTGCTCGCCTTCTGCAGGCATCCACAGCGAACCCTGACCCGAGACCAGTTGCTCGACCTTACGCAGGGACGCAGCGGTGCGCCGCTCGACCGCAGCGTCGACATTCTGGTCAGCCGCATCCGCCGCAAGATCGAGAGCGACCCGCGCAACCCGGAACTCATCAAGACCGTGCGGAGCGGCGGCTATATCTTCACGCCGGACGTCGGCATCGATTAGCGCATGAAACTCATCGAGGCCGGCGTGGGAACCCGCATACGAACGCAGATCACGGTCCTGGTGTTTCTCACCGGCATGATCTCGTCCGGCCTCGTCGCGCTGCTGCTCATCGTCCTGCAATCGGCGACCGGGGACGATCGCCAGTCCCAGGGAGCCATCGATCAAGTTGCACCGCTGCTCAGGACGTTGGACGCGCTGGCACCGGATGCGAGACCCGTTGTCATGGAGAACCTGAGGAATCGGACGCTCCAGATCGACCTCGGAGGGCTGGCGGGCGATTCCCAGGCTCCCGACGGCCGCCCCCTCCCCAAGGTGTCCGAGGCGCTGGCGGCGGTCCTCGGCGGACGCATCACAGTTCCGCTCGCCGTCGAGGATCCGTCCGGCCGGTTGTCGTTCGAGGCGCGCCTGATGGACGGCCAAGGCGTCGTCGTGCGCCTGACGCCGCCGGCGCCGCTCCCTCCGATGTTCCCGCTCCTGCCGCCACTGCTGCTGTTCGTGGCGCTGAGCACCGCACTGTCGCTTTGGGCTGGACTGCGCATCGTGGCACCGCTCACGCGGTTTGCCGCCGCCGTCGAAAGGTTCGGCCTCGACGGTCGCGACGCCCCCCTGCCCGAAGAGGGTCCCGCCGAGATCCGCAAGGCGACTGGCGCCTTCAACAGGATGAGGGAACGCATCCTGCGACTGATCGCCGACCGGACACAGATGATGATGGCGATCAGCCACGACCTGCGCACCCCGCTCACGCGCCTGCGCCTGCGGACCGAGGATATCCGCGATGAAGAGCTGCGCGGCCGCATGCGGAAGGACATGGACGCCATGGAGAGTTCGATCTCCGACGCCGTCGCGAGCCTCCGCCATGCCAGCGTGGCCGAAGGCTTCGAGCGCACCGATCTTACCTCCGTCGTCGGCACGATCTGCGACGAGTTCACGGACGCCGGCTTCAACGTCGAATTCGAGACGGCGGAGCGCGTCGCCGGCTGGGTGCGCCCCCAGGCGGTCGCGCGCGCGGTGTCGAACCTCGTCCAGAACGCCACGAAGTACGGCGCGAGAGTCGCCGTTCGAATCGACAGGCCGCGACCGGACATTGCAAGGATCGAGGTGGAGGACGACGGGCCCGGCATCCCCGCACATGAGAGAGAAGCCGTCCTCAAACCCTTCTACCGCATGGATCCAGCAAGGATGGATGGAGGCGGATTCGGCCTCGGCCTCGCCATCGCGGACGACGTGGCGCGCAGCCACAAGGGTGCACTCACCCTGCTGGATGGCCGGCCTCATGGACTTCGTGCCCGTCTGGAATTGAAGATCGCGCCCTGCCGCCCGCCGAGCACCGGATTATTGTAGCCGAGTGTTTCCCGGCCGGCCCGAGACACGAAGCGCTACAAACGTCCGCCCCACATCCACTGGATTGTCGGTCTCCGGTGTCGACATTGGTGCAACAACGAGTTGCTGCCTCATGTCGCTTGGTGTTCGGAGTACAGACATCCCCTACCCCCTCACGTCGGACCGCGGGAGGATGCCGCCGTGCGCGCGCTGCCCGTCCGCGGGCGCCTTCTGCCGAATCGGCGGGTAGGAAACCTGGTCGCCGTCGATGTTGCGTGTGGCTCTCACCATGCTCGTCAACGAGCGCGGGAAGTATTTCGGGATTGTCGCGGCCTTGTCCTTCACCGCCTTCATGATGGTGCAGCAGCCGGCCATCTTTCTCGGGATCCTCGCCCGAAGCACGGCGGTCGTGACCGACCTGCCGATCGTCGACCTCTGGGTGATGGACCCCAAGGTCGAGAATGTCGACGACGCGAAGCCGCTGGCCGATGCGCAGCTCTATCGCGTCAAGGGTATTGCCGGCGTGGAATGGGCGGTGCCCTTCTATCGCGGCACCATCAAGGCGCGCCTCGACGACGGCAACTTTCTCGTCTGCCAGCTCATTGCCATCGACGACGTGACGCTGATCGGCGGTCCAAACGAGGTGTCCGTCGGATCGCTGACGGATCTGCGGAGCAGCGATGCCGTTCTCGTCGACGAGACGAGCGCGCACGGCCGTCTGGCGGGCGGCCCCGGGTCGGGACGGGAGATCTCTGTCGGCGCCACGCTCGAGCTGAACGACAAGCGCGCCTCCGTCGTGGGCTTCCACCGGGGAACGCCCTCGTTCCAGTCCCAGCCCGTCATCTACACGACCTACACGCGGGCCAAGGCGTTCCTGCCCTCCGAACGCAAGCTCCTGTCCTACATCCTCGTGAAGGTGAAGGACCCGGCCCAGGCGACACAGGTTGCCAGCGATATCACCAGGTTCACCGGGCTCGCGGCCTACACGAGTGCCCAGTTCCGCCAGATCTCGATCGACTATTTCCTCTTCCGCTCGGGCGTGTTCCTCAATTTCGCCGTGTCGGCCATCATCGCTTTCGTGATCGGCGGCGGCATCGCTGGCCAGACGTTCTACAATTTCACGCTCGACAACATTCGGTACTTCGGTGTCCTGAAGGCGATGGGTGCCCAACGGGCCCTGCTCGTCGGCATGATCCTGCTGCAGGCGGCCACCGTCGGCACGATCGGCTTCGGCCTCGGTGCCGGCGCCGTCGCCCTCTTCACGCAAGCCAGCACCGGTTCACCGATCGCCATGAGCATCAATCCCTGGGTGCTGGGAGGGAGCTTCGCCGTCGTGATGCTGGTCATCCTCGGGGCTGCCGCCTTCAGCGCCCGGCCGGTGGTGCGCCTCGAACCCGCCGCCGTGTTCCGAGGCTAGGAGAATGGCACCCGACGAAGACAAGGTCGCCGTTCGCTGCAAGGGGCTGGTGAAGTCGTTCGGAGAGGGCCCCAACGCCGTGCAGGCCCTCCGGGGAATCGACGTCGAGGTCGGTCTCGGCGAGGTGGTCATGCTCGTGGGCCCGTCCGGCTGCGGCAAGACCACCCTGATCTCGATCATGGCGTCCGTCCTCGACCAGGACGGCGGGCATTGTCGTGTGCTGGGAGCCGACCTCGAGAGATTGAGCGCGTCGCAGAAGGCCGCGCTACGGCGCACGCGCATCGGCTTCGTCTTCCAGTCCTACAATCTCATTCCCAGCCTCTCCGTTGCCGAGAACGTCGCGATCCCGCTGTTCCTGAACCGGTCGGACCGCAAGACCGCCCTCACGGAGGCCGAGGCCATGCTGAAGAGACTCGGCCTCGAAGGCCGCGGCGGAGCCCGCCCGCGCGAGCTCTCCGGAGGCCAGCAGCAGCGCGTCGCGGTGGCCCGCGCCCTCATCCATCAGCCGTCGCTGCTGGTTTGCGACGAGCCGACCAGCGCGCTGGACGCCCGCACCGGCGACGATCTGATGCGGCTGCTGCGCGACATCGCCCTCGAGGCGAGCCGGGCGATCATCATCGTGACCCACGACAACCGAATCCTGAAGTACGCGGACCGGATCGCCGAGATGGACGACGGCCGGATCACGCACTTTTCCGGCACAGGTTAGCGCCTTCCCCATCGCACGGTGCACGAGCATGAAACTGGTCCCCCTCCTCCTCCGCTTCGGCCTGCCCGCCCTCGCGATCGCCGGAGTCGCCTTCGCCGCGGTCGTGGCCAGCCAGGGCGCCAAGGCGCCGCCGGTCCGCGAGCCGGCTTTCCTGCCGCCGTCCGCCCCGTTCGCGGCCTACATCGCCGGCGCGGGCCTGATCGAGGCGGCGGATCGCAACATCGAGGTGGCAACCGCCGTCTCCGGCGTCGTGGCCGAGGTCTACGTCAAGGTCGGGCAGCAGGTCGCCGAAGGCACGCCGCTGTTCCGGATCGAGGGCGACGATGCGGCGGCCGAGGTTCGCGTGAAGGAGACGGCCGTCGCCGTGTACGAAGCGAAGATTCCCGAGGCGGAGGCGGCCCTGCAGGACTACCGCCAGCAGCTGCAGAACATCGAGCGCATCACCGACCGGCGGGCCGTCAGCGCCGAGGAGATCGGCAAGCGACAGGCCAACGTCGCCATCTACGCGTCGAAGCTGAAACAGGCCCGCGCCGACCTGGACAACGCGAGAGCCCAGCTCGAGGCCGCGAAGGTGGCCGTCGAACGCCGCATCGTACGGTCGCCGATCAGCGGCCAGGTGCTCCAGCTCCATATCCGCAAGGGTGAATACCTTTCCGCCGCGGCCGCTTCCGATCCGCCCGTGCTCGTCGGCAACACCGAGAAGCTGGCGGTCCGCGTCGATATCGACGAGAACGACGCCTGGCGCTTCAAGGCCGGCGCCCGGGCCCGCGTCTCCCTGCGTGGCAACCGCGACCTGTCGACCGATCTCGCCTTCGCCTACGTCGAGCCCTATGTCCGGCCCAAGACGTCGCTCACCGGCGCAAGCACGGAGCGGGTCGATACCCGCGTCCTTCAGGTCCTCTACACGTTCGATCGGACCGCCCTGCCGGCCTATATCGGCCAGCAGGTCGACGTGTTCATCGAAGCGCCGTCGCACAGCGCGCCGACATCGCCGGGCAGCGGACCGTGAGGCGCGTCCTGTCTTGCCTCGCGCTGGCAACCGGCATAGCGGGTTGCACCGTTGGCCCCGACTATGAGGCGCCCGCCATCGACGTGCCGCCGGCGTGGAGCGGCAATTCGAGCCAGTCCTCGGCCGTCACCGAGCAGTGGTGGCAGGGCTTCGCCGACGAAACCCTCGTACAGCTCGTGTCGGGGGCCAGTGCGCAGAATCTCGACGTCGCCCAGGCGGTCGACCGGCTGACGGAAGCGCGAGCCCAGCTCCGCGTCACCCGTTCTGGGGCCTTTCCCAGCGTGAGCGCGCAGGCCTCGGGCACGGTCTCCCGGGGTCTCAACTACAGCGGGGCGGGACAGGCCTCCAACTCGACCACCGTTGCCACCTCCTCCGGCGAGACCGTCACGACATCCGTGGTTGGAAACGAGAGCTTCGACGTCAGCTGGGAGATCGACCTGTGGGGCAAGGTCCGCCGCAGCACAGAAGCCTCGGCCGCCGACCGGGACGCCGCAATCGCCGACATCGCCTCGGCAAGGCTCGCCGTGATCGGCGACATCGCCAAGGCCTACATCGACCTGCGCACCGCGCAGACGCGCACGGCGGTCGCGGAGAGCGCAGTGGCCCGCTATCGCGACACGCTTCATCTCACGAGGCTTCGATCCGATGCGGGCCTCGGCGCCAGGAGCGACGTCGCCAAGGCGGAAGGCGCCCTGGCCGCCGCGGAGGCGACGCTTCCGCCGCTGCGCAGTAGCGCCGAGGAGGCCCGCCACAAGATCGCGCTACTGATGGGAAAGGCCCCGCGCGACCTCGACGGCCTGCTCTCCGCCGCACGCCCGATGCCCCGCTTCTCGGGCCTGATCGACGCCGGCATTCCGGCCGACCTCCTGCGCCGGCGTCCGGACCTCGTCAAGTCCGAGAGGAAGCTTGCGGCCGCGACCGCCACGATCGGCGTCAAGGAAGCGGCCAGGTATCCCGCTCTCAGCATCACGGGCAGCCTCGGCGCCAGCCAAAGCAACATCGGCGGCATCTCGCTCGGCATTCCCGGCACCTGGTCGATCGGCCCATCGCTGTCGCTGCCCATCTTCAACGCCGGAAAGCTCCAGGCCGAGGTGGAGGTTGCCGTCGCGCAGACCGACCAGGCCCGCACAGCCTACCGCAGCGCCATCCTGACCGCCCTGCAGGACGTCGAGAACGCCCTCTCGAGCTACCGCGCCGACGAGGAGAAGGTCGTCCGGCTCAGGCGGGCGGAGCGGAACTACGGAGACGCCGTCCGCCTGTCGAAGGACCTGTACGCCAAGGGCCTCAGCACCTATCTCGACGTCCTCGATGCCGAGCGCTCGCTGTTCTCGACCGAAGACGAGCGCGCGAGCGCGGAGGGTCAGCGATTGAAGGACATCATCGTGCTGTTCAAGTCACTGGGGGGCGGCTGGTAGGATCCCGAGTCAGGGATCGATGCCGTTGTTCTTCAGGAAGCGCTCCAGCTCGTCGAGCGGCGTTGCGACGCCGATCAGCACCTGGGCCCGCAGCTGCATCTCGTCGAGGACCAACGCCACGATCTGCCCGACCGACAGGGTCTCCTTCAGTCCGTCGGGACGCTCCAGGACGAAGGTCATCGACGCGTCCCGCTTGAGGGCGAGAAGCGCCGACCGGGCGCCGTCCGACAGCGGCGACAGTCGGCCCGAGATGACGCCGACGACGGCGCCTGACGCGTCGACGAGCGGACTGCCGGTCAGGCCCGGCAGGGCCAGGCCGCCGACGATCACTTTGGTCACCTCCCTGTCCTTCGTGACGGCCAGACTCTCGGAACCCGAAATGTATCCCCGATTGAGCAGGGGAGCGGCGCCGCTATAAGCCACGGGAAACCCCCAGCTCCGCACCGTCGTGCCGGCCACCAGATCTGGCCGGGCGGCCAGAGCCAGCGGCCGCACCGAAAGCGGCTGAGCCGGGAGGAGCAGCGCGAGATCCGAATATGGGTCGCGCGCCACGACGCGCGCTCTCACCGGCCCATCCGTCTCCAGGGTCACGAAGACGTTCTGGCAAATTCCCAGCGCGCTGTCGGTGGTCACGAGGCGTCCACTGCGATGCGCGAACGCGGTCGCCTTGATCTGTGTCGCCGGGCAGACGAAGCGAACGACCCCTTCGGGTCCGGCATCCTGGGCGCGCGCGCCGCCGCACCAGGCAACGGCCAGCAGGCCCAGTCGGCCGGCCAGCCGCACGGCGGCGATCAAGTCCGTGCTTCCTGTTGCAGCCTGATCGCGGCCAGCCGGGCGTGGCCGCGCGTCGCGTACCATCGCCCGCTCAACGAGGCGAAGGACGGCGGTATTGCCAGGAAGCGAAAACCCCATCCCTCCTCAACGAGGATACCGGCGGGCTGTCCCCAGACTTCGACGAGGTTCATATCCACAATACCTTTCCTGCCTCCGCGTCCGAGGTGGAGCGGGATTTCTTCTGTACGGAAGGACAACCCGCTCCAGCCATTGCGCCGCACCGACGAATCGCTTCGGGACGTTTCGGTCGGGCGGCCAGAAAAGTCGGGCAACAAGCAGAGGCGCGCCGGGAGAACCTGCCGTCCGGCAATGCCGATCGCCAAGCCTCCGATTGCAACGGTGATTGTCTGTCGCCCTCCTGGAAACAACTGGAAACAACTGGAAACACACGAGGCCTCCCGCTGATTCGCGTTTCCGGATGTTTCGTGACGCCCGATGGAAACCACCGGCAATAACCAAGCGCCGCCGTTCTCTGGAAACGGGAGGAACGGACAACGATATCGGGGCTCATGAGCGGCCGCCGAACCCTGATCCTGATCGCCCTGCTTCTGTCCGCGCTCTATTGCGTGCGCGTGCTGATCCTGCCCCACGCGCGGACCCGCGAGGGAGCGACGGCATCGGCATCCGGGGGGCAACCCCTGCCGCCGATCGCGACGACTGGAAGGGTATGGACGCGTGAGTAGGCATTGGCTCGCCGGGCTTGCGCGTCGAGGAATGTCGACGTCGCGAGAGCCGAGGCTCCTCGCCATCGAACCGGGGGCCTTCGGCATCTCCTCTCCCCTGTCGAAACCCAGGCACGGCACACGCCGTTGCTGACCTTCGCGCGAATCGCCGGCATCCTGCTTGGCCTGTCCCTGGGCATCGGAGCCTGTACGGCCTTGCCGGGCGACGGACCCTGGATGGGGGGCGCGCAGACGACCAGCACCGAGGCGCTGCCGTTCGACGTCATCGACCTGACGCCGACCACGGTCGCGGCCTACCGGCAACCGGTCACGCCGGACCGGCCCTCGTCGACCAGCCATCTCTCGCCGGCCCAGAAGCTGACGGTTGCTCCGGGCGACTCGCTGAAGGTCCGGATCTTCGAGCGCTACGGCGGCAACATCTTTCCGACCATCCAGGGACAGAGCGCCGACCTCGGCATCCAGCGCGTCGAGCCCGACGGCACCATCAAGGTTCCGGTGGTGGGGGTCGTCCGGGTGGCCGGCCTCGACCTCAACCAGATCGAGCGCAGGATCATCCAGCAGCTCGGCAACAAGGTGCAGGAGCCCGAGGTCATCGTCGAGTTCGACGCGCCGCGCAACCTCACGGTGATGGTCGCCGGCGACGTCAAGAATCCCGGCCGCGTCTCGATCCTCGAGGACGTCCGCACGGTCGTCGACGCCATCAACAAGGCGGGTGGCCCGATGGGCAGCAGCGGCGCCGGCGGCGCCACGGGCTCGGCGGCGAACCAGATCCAGGTGGTCGTGCGGCGCGACGGGCAGATGATCCTGACGGCGCAGTTCTCGGACCTTCTCGCCGGCGGCGACATCCCGGTCCAGAAAGGCGACGAGATCGTGGTGCGGCCCAACCCGCGCGTGTTCACCGTGCTGGGCGCCGTGCAGAAATCGGGCAACGTCGAGATGTCCAAGCACAATCTCAGCCTGCTCGAGGCGCTGGGCACGGTCGGCGGCCTGTCGGACCAGCGCGCCAACAAAACCGGCGTTTATGTGTTCAGAATGGGCGACCTGGACACAAATCCCACGGCGCGTGCGCGCGTTTTCCGGTTGGACCTCTTCCAGCCGGTGTCTATCTTTGTCGCACAGCAGTTCGGCTTGCAGGCTCGCGATGTTATCTATGTCACGAACGCGCCGCTGTACGAGTACGACAAGATCCTGACGTCGATCTACCGCACGTTCTCCATCCTGAGCGTCATGCAGGGGAACATCTCCCTTACATCCTCCTACTAGCAGGAGTCCGCACGGGGGCGCGTGACCAGGGAGGATGGAGCACCGTCGGCCTTCGCGTCCTCGCCGGCGACCTCGACCTCGTCGCCGATCACCTCGCGCACCCACAGCTTCTGGACGGTCACCATGGCCGCCACGGTGAGCGGCGCCGCCAGGATGATGCCCAGCCAGCCGAACAGGATGCCCATCGCCACCAGGGCGAACAGGAGGACGGCGGGCGGCAGGCGGATCACCTGGCGCTGGATCAGCGGGCTCACCACGTTGCCGTCGACCTGCTGGATGACGAAGATCGCGCCCACGGTCCAGGCCACGGCGGAGAGATCCTGGGTGAAGGCGAAGAGCACGGCCGGCGCGCCGCCCAGGAACGGCCCGGCGATGGGCACGAAGTTGGTGATCCCCGCGAGCGCGCCCAGCGCGAAGGGGATCGGCAGGCCGATCAGCCAGTAGGCGCCGGCCGACAGGACACCGACCAGGACCATGGAGACGAGCTGGCCCAGGAACCACAGCCGGAAGGTGGTCCCGAGCGTATCCATGAGGCGCAGGATCTCGGGCCGCATGGGGCGCGGGAACAGCTTCGACAGGCCCCTGCGGTAGACGCCGGGATCGGCGGCCAGGTAGAGCGCGCCAGCCACCACCAGGATGGCGGCGCTCACCGTGCTGAGCACGCCATAGCCCACCGACGCGGCCTGCGGGACGTAGCGGATGCCGCTGTCGGACAGCGCCTGCGAGAGCTTCTCCGCGGCATTCGAGACGTCGATCCACTCGCCCGCGGCGTCGATCGCTCCGGGGATGCGCTCCATCGCGTGCGCGAACTGCACCTGCAGCCGCGCGCCGAACAGATAGGTGGCGCCGGCCAGCAGCACGGCCAGGCCGAGCGTCACAACCACCAGCGCCCAGCGCTCCGACAGGCGCGTGTGCCGCGCCACGAAGCCGGCAAAGCCGGTGAGCAGGGTCGCCACCAGGATGGCGGCGAACAGGAGGAGCAGCAGGAAATAGAGCCGCCAGACCAGGTAGAGGCCGCACACGAACGCCGCGGTCGCGAGCAGCCGCCAGTAGAAGGAGCGATCGGAGGGGGCGACTTGCACGGGGTTGGCCTGCAGGTTCGGAGCTGCGCGGTCGATGCCAACGTCCGGCGGCGGACGGAGTTGCGAGCGCGGCGTGCCGCGCGCGCGGTTCAGGTCAGCGGGCTCCCCAGAACGCGCGCAGGGAATCGGCGTCGCCGTTGAACAGGTTGCGGTCGCAGTGGCTGACGCCCTCCACGATCGTCGTCTGGCCGTAGGCCGGGCGGGCGGCGCTCTCGTCGCCGGCATACTGCCAGAGCCGCCAGCCCGTGCTCTCCCAGGCGAACGGCACCTCGGGCGAATCGTGATAGTCGGCGATCCACAGGCTGCAACGCGCCAGGATCGAGGCCGGCGTGATGCGGGCGCCGAGGCTGAGGCCGGAGTTCGGCAGCGGCTCGCCGTTGGCCCAGGTCGGATGCACGTAGACGACCGGCAGCCGACCGGTCGCGTCGGCCACCGCGCGCACGAAGGCCTCGGCCTGGTCGAGCCGCATGGAATTCGACGGGTTGTTCTCGTTGGCCTCGAGGTCGAGCGCCAGCAGCGTGCGCGGCCCGGGCCGCGACACCGACAGGTAGTAGGCCGCCTGCCGCTCGCCCGGCATCTGCCCGGTGCCGTAGTGATAGGTGCCCCACATCAGGCCCGCCGCCTCGGCCTGGGGCCGCCGCGCGGCGCACATCGGGTCGGCATAGTCGCCGCCCTCGGTGGCCTTGTGGATGACGCCCTGGATGCCGCTCCGGCGCACCTGGCGGAAGTCCGTGACGGTCACGAACTTGCTGATGTCGATCACGGCGTCGATCCCCTGCGACGCGCGATCGGGCGGCGGCGGGGCGATCGGCATCTTGTAGGGCACCGAGGCGGTCTGCCGCGAGCTGCTGCAGCCGGCAACGGCGGAACCGGCGAGGCCGGAAAGGCCGGAGAGGATGGTCCTGCGCGAGATCATGGGACGAAGTGTAGGAGTCCTGCCGCGCGCGACAAGAGTCCGCTGATCGACATCTCGCGGCTCGTCCCGGTGGCGTCCCCTCCTCCGGCGCCTATGATGCGTCCGCCTCAACCCGCGACGGTGGCCCCATGAAGACCGTTCCCTTCAAGCACAGCAACAGCATCGTGATCGCCGCGCCGGCGCAGGCGATCTTCGACTATGTGACCAACCCGAAATCGTGGCCGGAATGGCTGCCCTCCTCGCACCAGATCGACTGCGAGGACCGGCCGATGGGGTTCGGCGACACGTTCCACGAGCACTGGAGCACGCGTTCGGGCCGCGTCGACCTCGACTGGGTGGTGATCGCCTGCGAGGCGCCGACGCTGTGGATCGGGCTCACCGACACGAGCTTCATCGGCCCGATCGTGGCGCAGTACACGTTCGAGCCGGCCCCGGGCGGCACGCGCTTCACGCGCATCCTGCGCAACCCGCAGCGGCCGAAGGCGCCGACCGACGACCAGGTCCGGCGCCTGGACGAGGAAGCGAGGCAGGGCCTCGCCAACATCAAGGCCAACGTCGAGGCGAAGGTCGGCGCGAAGGCGTGAGCGACCTGTCCTTTCCGCTACCCCCTGCCCCGGCCGGCGGCCATGATGCGCCGCGGGCCGCCTTGCAGGCGGCGACGGCAATACCCGAGGGGGAGACGACAGCATGGCCTTCTATGAACTTCGCCAGTACTTCGTGCGGCCCGGCAAGATGGACGCCTGGGTGAAGTTCATGGAGGAGGAGATCATCCCCTTCCAGGTGTCCAAGGGCATGGTGATCTGCGGCAGCTTCCGCGGCGAGACGGACGAGTCCGCCTATGTCTGGATCCGCCGCTTCGACAGCGAGGCCGAACGCGAGGCGCTGTACAAGGCGGTGTACGAGACCGATCACTGGAAGACGAAGATCGCGCCGCGCGTGCCGGATTACCTCGACCGCGAGAAGATGCACATCCAGCGGATCGTGCCGACGCCGCGCTCGACGGTGCAGTAGGCACGGGCAGTCCGGCGCCGGAATTCGGATGGTTTAGATAGTTAAGATGATGGAGGCGCGGGGCCGTTGGGCTTTCGCTGCGCCGCCTTTCAGGCGGCTTCGGGATGACGAAGAGATTGACCACATGCGATACCCTTGCGGGCTCGCCGGCCGCAGCCGCAGGTCTCCGTGGACGATGTATAGAGCGGGACGCGAGTAAGCAGCGCGACGGCGCCAGACTATAACTTACGTATTTATCCGTCAATGACTGTCGTGCTTGCCTCGGCGGGTTCTTTTCTTGCGACTTTTTGGGCTCCGGGGCGCCCCACCTCTGGCCGCCCTGGCAGGCGATCACGCCATTCCTTGTGTCGATGGCCGCGCGTGCCTGCACTGTCTGCAGGAGCCCGGCGTCAGACGCCCAGCGGGGCGTCCTGGCCGACGGCCTGCTTGTAGAGCGCGCGCACCTCGTCGGACACGCGGTGGGTATCCTCCTTGAGGTTGCGCGGCGTGATCGCGATGAAGGCGATCTCCCAGTTGTCGGGCTTCGCGACCCCGACCTTCGGCACGAAGGCATGCGGCGCGCCGGGCGCGTTGTGGAAATGGCTGCCGCCGACCACCGGCTCCAGCACCGGCTTGCCGTTTGCGTCGAGCGAGAAGCCTTCGGCCTCGCCCACGACGTACATCGGGAACTGGTCGGTGCGGCTCGCGATGTGCGTGTGCAGCTCGACCCTGGGCAGGAACACCGCCGCGACGCCGCGGCCGTGCCGGTTCTGGCCGAGACGCCACGGGCCGGGCCCGCTGAGATCCGGCGCGTCGGCCGACAGGCGATACTCGGGACGGGCCAGGATGGCGCGCAGCGCTTCCTTCGGGTCGAAGCCGGGACCGGCCGCGTCGCGCGCCTTGCTGAAATCCGCGTAGGCGGACTTCATCCACTGAAGCTCGTCGTCGGCCAGGTCGTGGTCGAGAACCGGGAGAGCCGCGCCATCGGGCATGAATGGGTCCTGAAAGTTATGGTCCGACGTTCCGCCGAATGCTCCGCGGCACGTCGCGAAAGGTCGTCAAAGGTTAACATTCCGCCGGGGCGCGCGAAAGGCGTGGCCGAATTCAAATGTTGCCGATGCGCGGTGCCGCCCGGTCGCCGAGCCGATTGCCGGCACCGGCGCGCCCTCCTACCATTGCCGCGGGAAGCAGGGGAGCGCGGGTCAATTGGCTGGCGAGCAGCGGAGACTGGCAGCGATTCTGTTTGCCGACGCCGTGGGCTCGTCGCGCCTCATGGGCCGCGACGAGAGCGGCACCGTCGCGCGGCTCCTGCACCACATGGACAGCCGGCTGGGCACGGTCGTCACGCGGCACGGCGGGCGGATCATCCGGCTGAAGGGCGACGGCGCCCTGGTCGAGTTCGCCAGCGCCGTCGACGCGCTGGCCGCGGCCATCGAGTTCCAGCAGTCCATGGCCGAGGTCAATCGCGGGTTGGTCGGCGACGAGGCCATCCCGTTCCGGGTCGGTCTGAACCTGGGCGACGTCATCGTCCACGGCGACGATATCTACGGCGACGACGTGAACGTGGCAGCGCGGCTCGAGGCCGAGGCGCCGCCGGGCGGGATCGTCGTCTCGCGCTCCATCCACGACGCCGTCACCGGCCGGCTCAAGGCCACGCTGCACGCGATGGGCGAGCTTTCGCTGCACAATATCGAGCGGCCGATCCTGGCCTACCGCGTCGACTGGAAGGCGGAGGACTGGCCGGCCCCGGCGGCCGTGCCGGCCCGTACGAACGTCGCGCCGGCATCGCGGCCCGGCCCGGCGGCCAACCGGGAAGCGCCGCGGCTTTCCATCGTGGTCCTGCCGTTCGGCAACATCGGCGGCGCCCCCGACGACGAATACTTCGTCGACGGCATCACCGAGAGCCTCACCACCGACCTGTCGCGGATGAGCGGCATGCTGGTCATCGCGCGCAACACGGCGTTCACCTACAAGGGAAAGTCGGTCGACGTGCAGCAGGTCGGCCGCGAGCTGAACACGCGCTATGCCCTGGAAGGCTCGGTGCAGAAAGGCGCCCGACGCCTGCGGCTCAACGTCCAGCTGATCGAGACGGCCACCGGCAACCACCTGTGGGCGGAGCGCTTCGACAAGCCCACGGGCGACCTGTTCGACATGCAGGACGAGATCGTGGCCCGCCTTGCGCGGCAGCTCGGGATACAGCTGATCGGCGCCGAGGCACGACGCGCCGAACGGACGCCCACGCCCGATTCGCTCGACCTCTACTTCCAGGGCATGGCCATCCTGAACCGGGGCAACACGCCCGACAGCCTGGCCCAGGCGCGCGACCATTTCGAGCGCGCCCTGGCGCTCGACCCCGACAATATCGATGCGATGGTCTGGGCAGCCTATGTCGACACGCTCAGCGTGTCGCTCTACGCCGGCGACGACCGCAGCGCCCGGCTGGCGGCGGCCGAGGCGGCGCTCACCAAGGCCCTGCTGCTCGCCCCGGAGCATGCGGCGGCCCACCTGTTCCTCGGGCTGACGCTGATCCAGACCAACCGCGCGGTCCAGGGCATCGCGGCCTGCACGCAGGCGCTGGAGCTGGACTGCAACCTCGCCCCCGCCCACGCGATGATCGGGCTCGCGAAGTACCGCATCGGCCGCAGCGAGGAGACCGAGGCCCACATCAAGGAGGCCCTGCGCCTCAGCCCGCGCGATCCGTTCGTTGCGGCATGGCTCAGCATCGCAGGCGACGCCAAGCTCTTCCTCGGCAACGACGAGGAGGCGGTCGAGCTGCTGCGCAGCGCCCTCTCGCTCAACCGCAACAACCCCTACACCAACTTCCTGCTCGCGGCGGCGCTGGCGCATCTCGGCCGGCTCGACGAGGCACACGAGGCCGTGCGCGCCGGCCTCGCCCTCCATCCGGCGTTCACCATGCGCCGCTACCGCGCCGGTGCGTCGAGCGACAACCCGACCTTCCTCGCGCAGCGCCAGCGCGTCGTCGAGGGACTGCGCAAGGCGGGCGTGCCGGAGGGCTGATCAGGGCATCGGCTCCCTGTCGCTTCCCATGGACTTGAGGAACTCGATCAGGGCCAGCCGCTCGTCGGGCGCGAGCCCGCGGCCGACGACGCCCCTGCCCTGCCCGGGCTTGCCATAGGAATCGTCGAAGGCGTGGCCGGTGTTGCGATTGCCGGCCCGCGAGGTGTCGAGCAGGAACCCGCCCGCCAGCTCGTCGTGACGATATCCCAGTTTCGCCGGATCGTACTCGCGATGGCCGAGCCAGAACCTGGCCGGTCGATCCTTCACCGGCGACAGCAGGTCGGCGATCGTCGGCACGGAACCGTTGTGCAGGTAGGGCGGCGTCGCCCACACGCCGTCCAGCGGACGGGCCTTGTAGATCGCCTCCAGCCGGACATCGTTGTCGCGGTTGCCGTCCATCCTGTCGCGCTCGTCCTGATCCATCTTCCGGCTGTCGTACCAGGCCTTCGTCGTCCTGCCGACGACGTCGCGAAGCGCGAACAGGAACCTGTCGTCCGTGAGGCCCAGCTCCGGCGGCACCTTGACCCGGCGGCTGGCGACGGTCTCGAGGTACGTCGCGTCCGTGCCGACCTCCTCCACCGGAACCTCGACCAGCTTGAGATAGCGCTGCCCGGCCTTGTTCGGCGCGGTCCAGTGCTCGGACTCCCAGAACGCGGGATTGCGCTTCGACGGCAGGTGGCAATGCTGGCAGATCTCGACATAGAGCCCGGCGCCGCGCCGGGCGAGCTCGACGTCGATCGGTCCCAGCGTTTCCTCCGGCCACTTCGGCGGATGCAGGCCGGTGAAGCCGCGCTCCTCGGTCGGCTGTCCTCCGGCAAGCATCGTCTCCATGTCGCCGAGCTTGCCGATCTGCACGGTCGACGCGTAGAGCGGCGCCGTCAGGCTGCCGCCGGGCACGAGCGTGCCGGCGAGCGCGACGGATCCCCCGGTGCCGAGCGCTTCGCCGGCATTGCGCACCATGGGCTGGCCGATCGAGGCGCTGTACTGGGCCCACGGGAACCAATGCGTGTCCCAGATGCGGGGGAAGTGCACCGGTGCGGCGGTGGCGGCGTAGTTCCCGGGCCGCTCGAGATCGATCGCGAAGACCTGGTTGCCGATGCGGGAGAGGGCATCGAGCCGTCCGAAGCCTTCCCTGGTGCCGAGCGGCTCGACGGCGTCGTCGAGCGCCTTCAGCGCCTTGGCCCGCACGACCGCGGCAGCCAGCTGGTCGCGCAGCGCGGCGCGCGACTCGTCGTTCGCATCCGCCCCCAGCAGCCGCAGGGCAAAGCGCCTGAAGCGCCATGGATCGATATCGGTCAGGAACAGCGACACGGCGATCGCCTCGTTCAGGCTCTTGAGGTCGATCATCGCCGAGCCGCCGTCGATCAGCAGTTCGGTGCCGCGGTAGGTCAACCGGCCGGTGTGGCAGGCGGCGCACGTCAGGCCGAGCATGCCCATGGTTCCGCCCGTCCCCGGATTGCGCCACGGCCGTCCGTCCGGCAGCAGCATCGGTTGGGCGGCCGGGTCGCTGCACGCCAGTCCCACCGGCAGGCGATGCCGCCAGGTCAGCAGCTGCTGGCCGGTCTGGTAGCCGGCCGTCGAATCGGGTTCGCGGCAGTGCCGCCAGTCGTAGGCACCGGCCTCGGTGCTGGAGGGAATGAGCCCGAACCGGTCGAGATACGCCGGATCGGAGAACGCGCCGGCATCGCCGAGCGAAGGCCTCGGCTGCTCCAGCGCGACGAACCACTCGTACGGCACGTTCATCATCGGCGGGAACTGCCCGCCCTGGTTGGCGTGGTGGTACCACTCGCGGTCGCCCGGCTTCCAGTTCTGCTCCATCCATACCGACTTCGCGACCGACGGATAGGTCGGCAGCGGGATGGCCAGGCCCGTCGAGAGCTTGACGGCCGCGACCGTGCCCCAGGACAGCAGGCCGGCGATGACGACCAGCGTCGCCCAGCGCCACACCGGCCGCCACGGTGCGGGGGGCGGCAGCACGCTCATCGGCTCGCGGCGCCGCGCCAGCCTCACAATGTGGCGGAGCCGCGAGGTCGCGGCATAGACCGAGCGGCGGACGAGATTGATCTCGCCGACCGGCTTGTGCTCCGGCAGGGCATGCCATGGCGTGTAGGACAGGCCTTCGCCGAAGGCATCCTGGTCGCGCGTGTCGAAGACCTGTGCGGGGATGGTGATGTCGGCGACGATCTGCTCGGGCGTGTTCCATTCGACGGTCGGCGTGTCGATGTCGTCCGGCGTGGCGTCGGGCAGCAGTTGCACGCGGAACTCGAAGGTCGCCGGCCGCGCCTCGACGGTGAGCTGCTCGACCATGGCCCGCCGCAGGTAGTTGCCGTCGCGGCCCTGCGTCGGGATCGGCGGGCCGCCGTTGCCGGGACCGGGCACGGCGCTGTAGCGGCAGATCGTGCGGCCGCCGCCGAAGGCATACGGCACCTGGCTCCAGAACACCCGGGTCAGCGGGCTGTCGGAGATATGGTTGTGATAGTTCGAGACGACCGAGAGATCCTCGGGATGCTTCGCCCCGAGCCACGCCAGCCATTCGGTCGGCTTGCCGCCGAACTTGAGCACCAGCTCCCTGAACAGGCGGAGGTACGACTCGATGTTGCGCACGAAGAAGACCGTGCTGTCGATCAGGATGAAGTCGTGCGTCTGGGCATCCCTCTCGTTGGGCAGGATCTTCTCGCCCGTCACGCCGAGCAGCTTGATCGCCATGCCCTGCGGGCCCTCCGCACGGTCCTCGACCTGCGGACCGTTCGAGAAGCGGATCAGCGCGTCGTAGCGGCCGGGCCTCGCGAACAGCCCGACCTTGTACGCCGGCGGGATGTCGTCCCGCACCTCGAAGGTCGCCCGCACGACGCCATGCTGCTTGGGATGCTGGCCGCGGCGGGAGAGCCCCGACTTCGCCATCGCCACGAACTGCAGGAGGACGATCTGCCAGATCTTGAAGCCGGCGCGCGCGGTCGGCGGATCGGTCCGCGATTCCATGACTGGCTGCCCGGCCTGCGGCACCGCTTCGCTCCCGGCACCGCCCGTCGCCTGCGGCACGACGGCGGGGTATGCCGGCGGCAGCCCCGCCACCGACGTGCGCACCCTCAGGAGCACGTCCGAGCCGCCGCCGGTGATCCAGGCGGTCCGGCCGTCGGGGCCGCCCCAGCACAGGTTCGACGGCATGGGCATGGCCTTGCCCGGCACGGCGAGCTCGAAGCGTTCGACGATTTCGCCCGACGGCGACACCACGGTGATCCCGCCGTTGCACAGGGGCGTGTTGGACGGAAGGATGGTCACGGCGTGCACGTTGCCCTCGGAGTCGACCTTGATGGAATCGAGGTCGCCCGGCATGGCGGCGTTCAGCACGTACGCGCCGTCGACGGTGGCCGGGTTGGGACGGATGCTGCCGGGCCTGTCGAGCTCCCAGTAGAGGAGCTGCCGCCGGAAGGTGAGCGACACGTAGAGGCGGTCGCCGGCGGGCGAGAGCGCGATGCCGTTCGGCCCGTCGAGCGGGAAGATCTTCTCGCGGATGTAGGAGCCGTCGGTGTGGGCGTAGTAGATGCCGGTGATGTCCTTGTCGCGCCCGCGGGACTTGCCGAAATCAGCGAACCAGAAGCCGCCCGAGGAGTCGAACACCAGGTCGTCCGGGCCGCGCAGCCGCGACGGCGACGGCACCTCCCTCGGCACGCGCGCGCGGAGACCGCCCATCTCGGTGCCGATGGCACAGTCGGTGTAGAGCGTCTCGAGCCTGCCGGTGGAGAGGTCGAGGACCTGCACCGAGCCGCCGGCATAGTCCTTCGCCTGGCGCTCGCCCAGCGAGATCACCTGGCCGCCGGGCAGCGGAAACTGCTGCCACTCGAAGCCGCCGTTGTTGCAGATGTAGAGCCTGCCGTCGGGTCCGAAGGCGGCGCCATTGGGCCCGCCGGGGATCTTCGCCACCACCACCTGCGAGCCGTCGGGCAGCACCCGGGTGAGGCATTGCTTCCTGATGTCGACCAGCAGGACCGAACCGTCGGGCAGCGCGATCGGCCCTTCGGAGAAGCCGAGGCCCTGACAGACAACCGCCAGGGTCGAAGCGTCGTAGATCGGCGACGAGTTGCCCATGCCCCTTCAGTCCCCGGCGAACGGTGTGGAAGGACGGTTGCACGCACACGCTGCTCAAGCATGCCACCATCGCGAGCGTTTTGCGAACGACGCGCTCGCCGGGACGGGCTTTCTAATCTGGCTGCGGACAATCATACTACGGCCAACACGAACGGGGAACGAGATGGGCGACTGGCCGGGAAACGCGGCTGCCGTCGACGCGGCATGGATGGACGCCGTCCTGCACCGCAGCGGCGTGCTGTCGACGGCCAGGGTCCGCAAAGTCACAGCCGCCAATCTCGGCCTGGGCATCGGCATCATGGGCGAGGTCTCCCGCCTCACGATCGACTATGACCGACCCGAGCCCGGCGCGCCGGCGAGCGTGATCGCCAAGTTCCCGACCGCCGATCCGGTCAATCTCGGCGTCGCTCGCGCGCTTTTCCTCTACCCGCGCGAGATCGCCTTCTACACCAGGCTCGCCACCCACGCGCCGATCCGCACGCCGCGGTTGCTCCATGCCGAGTTGGACTTGGCCGACCACAGCTTCGCCCTGCTGCTCGAGGATTTGCGCGATGCCACCCCGGGCGACCAGATTGCCGGGCTGACGCCGGCCCAGGCCGAGGCGGCGATCACGGCCCTGGCGCGCCTGCACGGCGGCTTCTGGGGCAAGGTCGATGCCGGCGACATGACCGCGCTGTTCGATTTCGCCAGCGACCCGTACGGCATGGCCGTCCAGGCCGGCTACCAGGGCTTCCTGGCGCCGGCGCTCGGCAACTTCGCCGACTGCTACAGCGACTATACGAAGAAGACGGCCGAAGGCCTCGCCCCGGTCGCCGCCCGCGTCATCAAGGACCTGTCGTCGGGCGTCCGGAGCTTCGTGCACGGCGACTATCGCGCCGACAACCTGATGTTCGGGCCGGCGCTCGGCGAGGACGGCGTCGCCGCCGTCGACTGGCAGATCTCGGGGCGCGGCGGGCCGCTCTACGACGTCGCCTATCTCATCTGCAACAGCCTGCCGACGGCCTACCGGCAGCAGGCCGAGAAGGCCCTGCTGCAGCGCTATCACGACACGCTGGTCCGGATGGGCGTCGACGGCTTCAGCTTCGCCGAGTGCTGGCAGTCCTACCGCCTCGCCGTCCTGTGCGGCCTGTTCGTCGTGGTCTTCACGACTGGCGGCATGGACCTCGGCAACCAGCGCGGCCTGGAGATGGCGCGCGCCGTGGCCCGCCGCGTCGACGCCGCGGTGCGCGAACTGCAGGTCGGCGATCTGCTGCCGGCGTGAGGACGGCAGCGGCGCCGCGCTCCCCTTTGTGACGAACCAGGACCGCACCAGGGCCGATACGGGCCGCGGGGGGACGGAACGATGGACCCGGCGAGCCTTGCTGGAGGCCGGGCGAGAGAGCCATCCCCGGTCGTGAATCTCGGTCGGCTTCGCCAAGCTGATCGACAACCCTGCCGCCAGCTGGCCCTACGCCTCGGACACTCAGCCTCCGACGGCCATGGTCGGCTAGCCCCGATTCCTTCGCCTCATGAGGGAGCGCTGGAAGCTGCATGAGCATCGTCAACGGCCCTCTCGGATGCACAACATGTCGTCGAGAGCCGTGGCCGTTGCCCTGGATCGATCGGACCTACTCGCTACCGGAGCGGTGCACGGATTGCGGTCGCAGCCTGGCCACGGCAAAGCCGATGTCGTCGGCCAGGACCGACAGCAGGATCGTCTCGTCTCGCTCGAAGGCATCGGGCGCTCCGGCGAAGAGGGTCAGCGCGCCGAAGACGCGGCCGTCGACCTTCAGGGGCAGGCCGATGGCGGACAGGAAACCACGCTCCAGGGCTTCCTGGCGCCAGGGTTTCATGCGCGGGTTGGAAGCAGCGTCCTGGTCGACCTGGACCTCGCCGGTGCGCAGCGCCCTTGCCGTCGTCCCTTCGCCGCGCGGACCGTCGTTCCCGGTCAGGCCCGCCCTTGCGGCGAAGCCTTCGTCGACGCCGACCCTCGCGACCAGCCGCACCGAGCGCGCGGCATCCTCGTTCGGGACGCCGACAAAGGCGCCGCCATAGCCGCCAAGACGCACAAGGGCCTCGCAGACACCCCTCAGAATCGCCTCCTCCGAGCCGGCCCGCAGCACGACCCTCGTCGCGGCCTGGAGTGCCGCGCGCACCTGCGACATACGGGCGATCTCCCGTTCCAGCGCCGTGCGGTCACCGATGTCGTGGGTGAAGACTTGCCCATTGGGCTTGCCGGCGACCCGGCCGCCGGCGTCAAACGCCGCCTGGTCGGCTGCGATGACATGGCCTTGGCTGTCGATCATGAGAACGATGTTTCGGGCGACCTGCGTCAGCTGGGCGAAGTGTTCCGACAGGGCCGCGTGCTCGGCCTCGGCGTGCTGCTGGTAAGCCAGCAAGGCCGCGCGTCCCTCGCCCCACATCACCACCAGCATCACCGTGGCGAGCAGGACGGCCCCGCCGATCACCAGCGCGAGCGTCAGCGTTCGGCGCCTGAGGGGGGCGGAGAACTCGTCTTCTTCGGTCTTGGCGACGACGAGCCACGGCAGGCCCTTGACGGGCACGCTTGCCGTCAGCACCTCGACGCCACGATAATCGCGGCCGCTGTGCACGCCGCCCCCCTGGCGCATGGCTTGCGCCGTGGACCGTTCGCTCGTCGCCAGCGGCACGCGGTACGTGTCGGGCGGCGGCACCGGCGTCAGGCGCGGCGGTGTGATGAAGACCAGGTGGTCGCCGTCGCGGCGCACCACCATGACCTCGGACGAGGGGCTCGGTGTTGGCCAGGCCTGTACCTGCTCGAGCAAGCCCCGGAAGGGATCGACGGTGATGGCCAGCACGGCCGCGAGCGGCCTGGCGGCGTCGCTTCCGGCGACCGGCGCCAGGAAGCCCATGTGCACCCGGGACGGCGTTCCGTCATCCTTGTAGACGTCGACGATGCGCGGCGCCGTCGCCGGCGCGCCGGCCAGCCCGCGCGCCGCCTCGGCCATCGGCCGGTCAGGCGCAGCGCCGGCGCCGACATGGACCAGAACCGCGCCGTCCGGCGCGAACAGCGTGGCGGCGACGCGGTCCGGGTTGGCGGCCAGGGCGTCGGCGAACACGAGCTCGACCACGCGCCGGACATCGAGGTCGCCGGGCAGCCGATCGAGCGGCATATGCGCCAGCGAACGCGCCAGGAGCCCGGTGTCGACAGTGCCCTCGACCAGCCACTTGTCGATCTGCTGGGCCTTGAGACGGGCCACCACGTCCTGCCGGGTCGCGCGCTCGGACTGCGACGTGGCGTCGAGGTCCCTGACGTAGAGCCAGGCGATGCCGGCGAGGGTGACAGCCGCCAGCGCCAGCACCATCGCGAACTGAAGCGCCGTCCGGCGCATCGTCGCGGCGATCGGGCGCTCCTTCACGGCGTGCCGCGGGGGGCGACCCAGATACCATGCAACGTAGGCCATGAAGGCGGCAGCCACGACGTAGGTCGCCAGCATCCAGGGCGACACGAGATGGGCGAGAAAGGCCGCGGTATGCGCGACCGGGTCGGCTGGTCCCCGGGTAACCAGCCAGGCACCGACAAGGGTGTAGACGATGGTGCCGAAGGCGAACGCGGCGAACAGCCAGCGGCTCCTGTCGAGCAGCCTGCCGGTCCCTGTCGCCTTCGTTTCATCCATTGTCGTCAGTCCCGCAACGATCTCATGTCACTTGGATACAGGGCCAAAGACGCGTGCCGACCGCGTTCAACGAAAACACGTGAACTCGCTCGACACTAAGTTCCACGAGGGTTTCCTTCCAGTCCAATTCACAGTAAAGTTGCACACGGTCGCCAGGTCAGAGCTCCCGCAGGGCGCACTGGAGTCGCCATGCCGCGCCCACTGGTACATCTCATCGCCGCCGGCTCGTTCGCCTGGCTGGCGGCAAGCGGGCAGGGAGCGACGCTGACCGTCGAGACCAGGACCATCCCGGGGCTCACGCCGCAGTCCGCGATGGCGTCCCACACGATCCGCCTGACCGGTCTCATCGAGGGGGGCGACGCCAGCCGGTTGCGCACGGTCCTGGAAAAACTGCGTGCTTCCCCAACGAAACCGGCGCCCGGCAGTCCGCTGGCAACCCTCGAGCTCAGCAGCAAGGGCGGAGATCTCTACGAGGGATTGAAGCTCGGCTATCTGATCCGCGAGTTCGACGTGGCAACCATGGTCCGCGCCCATGACCTCTGCCTGTCGGCGTGCGCGCTGGCCTTCCTCGGCGGCACGCAAAGCCACGAGGCCGCCAAGGCCATTCCCAGCCGCAGCCTCGAGATCGGCGGCCAGGTCGGATTCCACAACTTCTACCTGACCTCGCCCAGCGACCTGTCTGCGAACGCCAGGGATGGCCGCGAGGGCGTCGTCGTCGGCTTCAACGCGGCGCGCGGCGGCGCGGCGGCAATGGTCCGCTACGCCGCACAGATGGGCATCGATCCAGGCTTCGTCGGACGCGTGATGGGGTTGCCGCCGGACGGCTGGGAATATGTCGACACGGACGAGATGTTCGTCACCTTGCGCGTCTGTCCGATCGGACTGCGCCGCCTGCCGTCGAACCCGGCGGCGATCGCCGCCAGCATATGCAACCACGCGACCGGCGGGCTGGGCCGCGCCTCGCCGCTGCAGGCCCGCTCGCTGCCGATACGCGACGCTCGCCGTCATCTGCTCGCGCGGGTGCACGACACGGCCCAGGCGGGCTCGGCAAAGGGTCCGCTGGCCAGCCAGCTGGCCGCCGTGCTGGCGTCGCGCGACGAAGCGCTGGTCGACGCGGTCTATGCGGGATTGCGGAGCGCGGGTGTGCCCCTGCCCGAGGTGATGAGCGCCAACTACGAGGTGACGGGCTACAGCGTCGGTGGCGTGCCGATGGAATGCCATGTCAGCTTCACGCGCAGCGACCCGGCCCGGTACGACGTCGTGCTGGTGTCGCCGGCAGGCCTCACCAAGCCCTTCGAGACGGCGCCGGCCGCCTGCCCCGCCCTCTTCCTGTTCGAACGCGACGAGGTGCTCAACCCGCGGCGGTGAGCAAGAAAACCGCCGATCTCGAAGGATCGGCCGGTGCTGCCGGAGAGGATTGAACTGTCGACCTCTCCCCGTGCCAGGGCAGGGCTATCGCATATGACCGCAAACCCCGTCATCCCGCAGTCGGAAAAAAGGTCCCTCGACTTCGCCGCCCTTCGGGCGGCTTCGCTCGGGATGACGGAGATATCGGCGGCGCGCGGCCTCACCGCTCGGCGGGCCAGCCCGATCGCGCGGCCCGGCGCAGGGACGACTTCACGATCAGGCGATGGAAGGGCGCGATGGCCGCGATGTAGGCGCGCCCGCCCCAGTGATTGAAGGTCACGACCGTCGTGGCGACCAGCCGGCGGCGCGGGGTGGAGCCTTCGACCAGGACGGACAGGCGGAAATCGAGATGGCGGTCGTCCTCGCCGAGGACGATCTCGTGCCGGCGCCGGTCGTAGACCCGGAAGAAATCGATCCTGTCGGTCGCCCCGTCGTCCCGCAGCCCGGCCGACGTCTTGAGGCCGAACCCCGCCACGAGCGTGTCCCTGAGAGCCAGCAGCCAGCGCACCCATCGCGCCTGGCCCGACAGCATGTGGGTGGCGAGGCGCCCGGCGTCGTCCGTCGCGTGGCCCGGCAGATCGATCGCGAAGGCGTCGGCGAAGCCCGCCCCGGCGTAGAGCGGCCGGAGCACCGAACCTTGCGGCAGATCGATTCGAGAAACGCGGGCCATGGAAGTTCCGCCGTCACGGACGGGAAGTGGCGAGGTGATGGAAGGCAATAGCAAGGGCGGTGCCCGTCCTCAAACGGCGGGCGGCCGGCCGGTGTTTCTGGCAAGTGCCCCTCCCCGCCCGGCGGCAACCGGCCATTGACGCGCAGACACCCCGGCCATCACCCTTTACGATCCGTGCGAACGGACGAACGAAAAGACTCTCGGAGGGAACGATGGACCAGGCGAGCTTCGACTTCATCGTCGTGGGCGCCGGCTCGGCCGGGTCGGTGCTGGCCAATCGACTGAGCACCGATCCGCGCAACCGGGTGCTGGTGCTGGAGGCCGGACGCGAGAGCCATCCCTGGTCGTGGATCCCGGTCGGCTTCGCGAAGCTGATCGACAACCCCGCGGCCAACTGGCTCTACGCCTCGGAGCCCGAGGCCTCGACCGGCCAGCGCCGCATCCCCATCCCGCGCGGCAAGCTGCTGGGCGGCTCGTCGTCGATCAACGGCATGGTGTTCGTGCGCGGGCAAGCCCAGGACTACGACACCTGGGCGCAGCTCGGCAATCGCGGCTGGAGCTATCGCGAGGTGCTGCCGATCTTCCGCGACATGGAGAGCTTCCAGGGCGAGGCCGACGAGGAGTATCGCGGCCGCGGCGGGCCGCTGAAGGTGAGCGAGAGCAACGAGAGCGGCGCGATCTACGACGCGCTGATCAAGGCCGCCGGCGAGGTCGGCATCCCCTACACGCGGGATTACAACGGCGCCAGCCAGGACGGGATCGGCATGACCCAGGCGACCATCCGCGGGGGCCGCCGGATGAGCACCGCGGTCTGCTACCTCGATCCGGCGCGCCGCCGGCCGAACCTCACCATCGTCGCCAACGCGCTGACCGGCGGCCTGCTGTTCGACGGCAAGCGCTGCGTCGGCGTGCGCTACACCGTGGCCGGCCAGGTGCGCGAGGCGCGCGCCACCCGCGAGGTGGTGGTGAGCGCGGGCTCGATCAACTCTCCGCAGCTCCTCGAGCTCTCCGGCATCGGCCAGCCGGAGCGGCTCCGGGCGGCCGGCATCGAGGTGCGCCACGAGCTGAAGGGCGTCGGCGAGAACCTGCGCGACCACTACTCGCCGCGGATGAAGTGGACGGTGCCGCCGGCGCTCGGCCTCACCTACAACGACAAGATGCGCGGCCTCGGCACCGTCGTGCAGGCGCTGCGCTATGCGCTCACCCGCAAGGGGCTGCTCGGCCTGCCGGCGGCGCCGATCCGCGCCTATATCCGCACCCGCGCCGGGCTGGAGGCGCCTGATGCCGCGATCTCCTGGGTCCCCTTCCTGATGAGCGAGAACTTCAAGCTCGCCAGCACCTCCGGCATCACCGCGATCACCAACATCCTGCGCTCGGAGAGCACCGGCAGCATCCATGTCACGTCGAGCCGGCCGGACGCGCCGCCGGCGATCCGCTTCAACTTCCTGAGCGCGGCGCTCGACCGCGAGGTGACGCTGGGAGCGATGCGTATCACCCGGCGCATCATGACGGCGCCGGCCATGGCGGCCATCGCCACCGACGAGATCGCGCCGGGCGTCAACATCGACGCCGACGACGAGCTGCTCGACTGGGTCCGGAACACCGCCGAGACCACCTACCACCCGGTCGGCACCTGCAAGATGGGACACGACCCGATGGCCGTGGTCGACGACCAGCTCCGCGTCCGCGGCCTGGCCGGGCTGCGCGTCGCCGACGCCTCGATCATGCCGACGCTGACCTCGGGCAACACCAATGCGCCGTCGATCATGATCGGCGAGAAGGCGGCGCGGATGATGCTGGGGGCAACGGATCAGGCCGTCGCGGCGTGAGCGAGTCCGGCGATCCGGGATGGCACGCCCCGGACCGTGTTCAGCCTGATCGGGCCGGATGGCGGTCGCAGACGCGTGTACGAACTTCCATTCACGGTTTTACAAGTTGACGACTGTCCAAGTTTTCGGCCTCATCATTGTTAAGCGCCCCTTCGCATACCGCGTTGTCGTAACTGCGACGTTTGACCGAATGTTACTGGAAATGATGGTCGCCCCGTGCGCCACGCTCGGGGGAGAAGGAAGGGGCGCTCAATTCCATGACTGAACTGCCGGACGAGTTGCAGTCGGCGACCAAGTTCTACGAATTCCTCGGAGTGAAGTGCGGAGAGCGTGCCTTTCTTGAGAAGCACTCAGTCCATAGGTACAGCGCCGCATTGATTCCGAAGCGAAGCGGCGGGACAAGGATGTTGCTGGTCCCAGAACCGCGGCTGAAATTCCTGCAGCGCCGCACGCTTCATTTGCTTGAGAAGCTGTATTCGGTGCGTTCGCCTGTCCACGGCTTTGTGACGGGCCGAGGTGCGGTTTCGAACGCAAATGAACATCAGAGACGGCCATATCTTCTAAATATAGACCTGAAGGACTATTTCGGCGCAATCTCACGGCGGCGATTGATCGGAATGTTGGAGGCGGTTGGCCTTGATACTGAGACAGCGAAGGCTGTTGCCGTAGTCTGTGTTACGAGGAACCAGCTTCCGCAGGGTGCGCCTACTTCGCCTCTTTTGGCTAACATGATCAGTTATCGCCTCGACGGCGTTCTTATGCGCTTCGCCAAGCAGCATCACTTGAGGTACACACGCTATGCAGATGATATCTCTCTTTCAAGCTACACGCAGCCATTGGCGCTGTTCGAGGGCGGGCTGCCGGCCTCTGGCAAAGTGCAAATCGAGAAGCTTTCCGAACCACTGCGGGCAGCAATCCATTCTAACGGGTTCGAGATCAATCCTGGAAAGGTTTGGTTCGCGGGGCCAAGAGCGCGAAAAGAGGTCACAGGCCTCGTCGTAAACGAGTTTACGAATGTGAAGCGGACGTTTGTGCGCGACGTACGGGCAGCTCTCTACAAGCTAGAAAAAGTGGGCGTTACTGCTGCGGAGAAAGACTATCAGAGCCGATATAAAACAAGTGCCGCTTTAGAGTGGATAGTTCGTGGCCGGCTGGAATGGATTGGGCAGGTTCGAGGGAGAAGGTTCAGCGCCTATCGAACCCTAGCGAAACGCTTCAATAGGCTGTTCCCGCATTCGCCTCCTCTGCCAATCGAACCAACAAATGAAGACATTGTTGATCGTGCAGTTTGGATCGTAGAGTTTGCAGAGGGCACAACTTGTCGGCAAGGCACGGCCTTCTTCCTTGAGGGCGTAGGCTTAGTTACGGCCAATCACGTTCTAAAGGACTTGCCGGTTGGCAAAAGTGCCGAACTCTTCAAGCCGAAGACATCTACGAGGTATTCGGTGACAGCCTCTGGTCAACAATGTGAGCATCGTGACTTAGTGGTGCTAACGCACCATGTACCTGCAGACGCGTATCACAATCTCCCCGCCTCGGCGTCGCCCAACAACATACATGATGACATTGTAGCGCTTGGGTTTCCCGACTATGGCCCCGGCGATGAGCTCAGCAAGCGCCACGGCAAGATCGTTGCTCGACCGACCAAACATGGCGTCAAGCTAATAGAAGTCTCGGCCACGCTCCCGGACGGCATAAGCGGCGGTCCAATTGTAAACAATCGCTATGAAGTAGTTGGCGTGGCGCAACGTGGCGGGTACGACCAGAACAGACAACTGGCCGTGGAGATTTCAGAGCTTCTCAGGCTTGTGTCGGAGAAGCCAAAGACGTGACCCTATGGGGTTGCCTCGCGTCAGGCAGTATTCCTTCGCCGGGCGCCCACCGAATCGTCAACCGAGTTCGCCTCCAGGTTGCACAGCTCATTATGTGCACCTGCTGGCGTCAACATTTGGCACCGGCACGATCCCTCCTTTCATCACCTTTGCCCACCGCCACGAAGTATTTTGGAGTTCCTAGTACGACAAGCAGTCGGATGCTAACGGCCACAAGACTTGGATTTTAGGGGAGCAGACCGTGCTTCAGTTCGTGCAGATGGTGGCCATTTGGATCATGCTTTGGAGGACATTCGACAAGTCCATACCGAGGGTGGTCGACGCAAGAATGGTGAGAACGAATTGAAGCCAAGTCGAGCCACGCAGGCATGGCCGATCTTTGCAATGATGCGAGTGAACTCGGGCACCTTCGCCGTGCCTGCCGGTTCGATTGATACAACTCGCAGCTCCCGACATAGCGAACCAAGATGTGGCCCGTTCTCCCTCAGTGAGGTTGGCCCGAAAGCTCATCCGGTAATTCAAGGCTCGGAAAAACCACAAGAAATGCGCTTAGCGAAATGTCTGCTCAAGCCCGTGCCGCGGTGGCTGATTGCGCCGCTTGCGAACCGCGATGCAACTGCTCTCCTATTTCTCCTTATCGGCTAGCGGTTCGCCAAGCGTCGCAAAGGCTCTTGGTAGCTGGCAATTAGCGTCTCAAGGTCTTCCACGCCCTTGAAGAACGACTGCGAGTCAACTCCGTACTCGTCGGTCAGTTTCAGGCGACGGCGTATTTCTCGGATTGCCGCTTCATCCACCGGACGTGTCCATCCGGGAAAGCCGACATTCATAATGCGCCTCGAGTGGCCTGATCGATCAGTTTGGTAAAGGTCAATGTAGTTCCGATACGGGTCCTGGAGATGGCAGTTATACTTGCGCAGGAGACGATCCAACTCACGAAAGGTAATAACGTAGAATCTCTTATCGGTTCGACGTGTGTTGCGCCTGAGAAACTCCGAGATACAAGCGACTTCCCGATCCTCACTTGGAGGAATGCCGTACTGGTCCATCAATGGCGCCAGAGCATGATCGGCAATTGACACGGTAAAGTCTTCGTAGACACGCTGATCAACATCCGGAATGCGGGACTTGCGCTTCAGGTAATAGAGAGACGAAAGGAATGCCGTGCGCTTGTTGGCATCATGGAAAGGGTGATCCATGATCAGGCCAAACATAAGAGTTGCGCAAATGTCGAGTGGATCCGTCCATTTGCGCCGACCACCAAAGCTTACATGTTGCCGAAACATCGCCGAGTGGAGAAGGGCCAGGCTCTTTGGCCCGATACCACCCATCCCTGTTCCCTCCGCGTAGAAGAAATCCGCGATCGCGAAATGCGCATCAATAACGTCTCTCAGACCAAGAGTATCCTTCGTCGCGTAGGCATCCTCTTTAGGCAAGAGGGCGAGCCATCGCTCATACTCCCCCCGGACTTCAGCGTCCGTAATGACCAAGTCTGCCATTTGGTGTTCTCAGCCCGTCGGTCCAATAGGCGGATCCGGAAGATTAGCCTCGCAACCCGTTGCCCTTCAAGCACGCCGGCACCACCTCAACACGGGCCACGTTCCGCGAAGATCGCGCGGGCGTCGCGGTATTCGTACATCGGCCGGAGGCCCGCTGTAGAGCGCATTGGGGCCGGCGTTGGACGTCGTTGCGCTCCCGGATGGTCGTGGCCCGCCGGTGTTGGCCCGGCTGGCGAGCGCCTTATCCCCTGAGGGCTGCGCCGTTCCTCGATCAGTCTATATAGTGCCGGCAAGATGATGGACCGGCGAATGGCCGAGACATAGCTCGGCACGCCGGCAGTGCTACAATCGGCTTGGCCGCAGAGTACCCGCGCACGGCCCGTGTGGAGGTTTGACAGGTAGATGAACGACAGGAAGCCGGCGCCCGAGGCCACGGCCAGCGAAGAGCCCCGGGATTTCATTCGCGACATGGTCCAGGCCGACCTCGCCAGCGGCCGGGTGGCGGGCATCGTCACGCGCTTTCCGCCGGAGCCGAACGGCTATCTGCATCTCGGCCACGCCAAGTCGATCTGCCTGAACTTCGGGCTGGCCGTCGAGACCGGCGGGCGCTGCCACCTGCGCTTCGACGACACCAATCCCGTGAAGGAGGAGCAGGAGTACATCGACGCCATCCAGCGCGACGTCCGCTGGCTGGGCTTCGACTGGGGCGAGCATCTGCACCATGCGTCGGACTATTTCCAGACGCTGTACGACTGGGCCGAGCACCTCATCCGCGCCGGCCTCGCCTATGTCGACGACACGCCGCCCGACGAGATGCGGGCGATGCGCGGCACGCTGACCGAGCCGGGCCGGGCCTCGGCCGATCGCGACCGGTCGGTGGAGACCAACCTCGGCCTGTTCCGCGACATGCGCGCGGGCAAGTTCCCGAACGGCGCCTGCGTGCTGCGCGCGAAGATCGACCTCGCGTCCGGCAACATGAACCTGCGGGACCCCGTCCTGTACCGCATCCTGCACGCGACCCACCCGCGCACCGGCACGCAGTGGTGCATCTACCCGACCTACGACTTCGCCCATGGCCAGTCCGACGCCATCGAGCACGTCACCCACTCGCTCTGCACGCTCGAGTTCGAGGACCACCGTCCGCTCTACGACTGGTTCCTCGACCACCTGCCGGTGCCGTCGCGGCCGCGCCAGACCGAGTTCGCCCGCCTCAACATCGGCTACACGGTCCTGTCCAAGCGCTACCTGACGGACCTGGTGCGGCGCGGCATCGTGAGCGGCTGGGACGATCCGCGCATGCCGACCCTGGCCGGCCTGCGCCGCCGCGGCGTGCCGCCGGAGGCGATCCGCGAGTTCGTCCGGCGCATCGGCATGTCCAAGGCCAACAGCGTCGTCGACATCGCCATGTTCGATCACGCGATCCGCGACCGCCTCAACCAGGTGGCCGAGCGGCGCATGGCGGTGCTGCGGCCGCTCAAGCTGGTGATCGAGAACTTTCCCGAGGACCATGTCGAGGAGCTGGAGGCCGTCAACCATCCGGCCGACCCGGCCGCCGGCACGCGCACGCTTCGGTTCGGCCGGGAGGTCTACATCGAGCGCGACGACTTCATGGAGAACCCGCCGAACAAGTTCTTCCGGCTGGCCGTCGGCCGGGAGGTGCGGCTGCGCTACGCCTTCCTCGTCACCTGCCGGGAGGTCGTGAAGGACGCCGACGGCACCGTGGTGGAGCTGCGCTGCACCTACGATCCGGCCAGCCGCGGCGGCAATGCGCCGGACGGGCGGAAGGTGAAGGCGACCCTGCACTGGGTGTCGGGCCGCGACGCCCGCCCCGCCGAGGTCCGCCTGTACAGCCCGCTGTTCAACCGCCCCGACCCGGGCGCCGACGGCGACCTGGACAAGGATCTGAATCCCGGCTCGCTCGAGGTCCTGACGGGCGCGCTGGCGGAGCCCTCGCTGGCGGAGATGCCGGCGGGCGAGGCCGTGCAGTTCGAGCGGCAGGGCTATTTCTGCGCGGACCCGGAGAGCCGCCCGGACGCGCTGGTGTTCAACCGCACGATCGAGCTGCGCGACACCTGGGCGAAGATGCAGGTCGGATAAGGGAGGACGGGATGGCCAAACGGATCGTGGAAAGCCCGGAGGCGATGAAGGCGCTGGTCGGGCAGGAGCTGGGGGTCAGCGACTGGCTGGTCATGACCCAGGAGCGCATCAACACGTTCGCCGAGGCGAGCGGCGACCATCAATGGATCCATGTCGATGTCGAGCGCTGCAAGACCGACATGCCGGACGGCAAGACCATCGCCCACGGCAATCTCACCTTCGCGGTGATCTCCACCTTCGGCCGCGACATCCTCCGCATCGACAATGTGCGCAACGGCATCAACTACGGCTCGAACAAGGTGCGCTACACCAGCCCCGTGCAGGTCGGCGCGCGCATCCGCGGCCGCCAGAAGCTGCTCGCCGCCGACGACATGCCGAACGGCGGCATCCGCATGACCTACCAGTGGACCGTCGAGATCGAGGGCAAGGACCGGCCGGCCTGCGTCGCCGAGACGATGAGCATCGCCTACCCGAAGACGTGAGCGCCGCCGCAGCCCTGGAAGCGTGATGAGTTCAAGTCGGTCCCGTCGTCCCGACCGGAGCCGAGCGCAGCGAGGCGGAGCGGAGGGACCTTCTCTCCACGACAAGCCGCTTAAGGTGGAGAGAAGGTCCCTCCGCTGCGCGCTTCGCGCTCCGGTCGGGACGACGGAGCTGAAGTCATCGCGCTCCGGACGCTACTTGATCGCCAGCAGCTCGACGTCGAAGATCAGCGTGGCGTTGGGCGGGATGACGCCGCCCGCCCCGCGCGCGCCGTAGCCGAGCTCGGGCGGAATGATCAGGGTGCGCTTGCCGCCGACCTTCATGGTCGCGACGCCCTCGTCCCAGCCCGCGATGACGCGCTTCTGGCCGATGGGGAACTCGAAGGGCGACCCGCGATCGACGGACGAATCGAACTTCTTGCCCTTCTCGCCCCCTTCGGAGAGCCAGCCGGTGTAGTGCATGACGCAGGTCTGGCCGGTCTTGGGGCTCGGGCCCGTGCCGACGGTCGTGTCGATGATCTTGAGGCCGGTCGGGGTCGTCATGGCTTTTCCTTGCGTTTGCGCGGCGGCCGCCCGGGCGGCGCCGAGGGTGGTGAGGGCGATCATGACACGGCGGGTCACTGGCACGGTCATTGGCATGGGACGGCTTTTCCTCGGGAGGGGTCGCGGGCTCTGGTCAGCGATACGGGACAATGGCGGGGAAGCCAATAGCGATCGCGGCGGCGCGGACAGGAACGCCCGGATCGAGCGTCGGCCACGCGCGGGGGCACGGGTGACGATGGCGTCAGATGTCAGCGACGACGGTGCTCACTCCCGGTAAACGATCCTCACCCTGCCATCCCTGGCTTCGACTGGCCTCGCGATCACCGCCATCCGCGAGGGGTCCCATCGGTGCTCCATCATGCGCAGCTTCAAGGGCGTCCGGAAGTTCACCGCCGGGGTGATCGGCGCGGCGGCGATCGTCGCCACGACCAGCGGATCGGGATCGGTCGCCAGGCTCGCCTGGAAATCGTCGGCGCCGGCCGTATCGAACCTCGGCAACGGATACAGATCGCCCTCCTTGACGTTGCCGTTGGGACTGTCGCGCAGGGCAGTGGGCCGTTCCAGGATCCATTCGGCGCTGGCGCCGGTGGCCGGCACGGGCCGCGGCGTGTCGTCGTCCGATGGGTCGTTGCTCGGCGGCGGACCGAGTCGCAGCGAGTGGCCGCTGTCGTTGACACGCAGGAAGAACTGCACGTGATTCCGGTCGCCCGGATCGGGCTGGCCCGGCGGCAGCAGCGTCATGCAGCAGTAGACCTTGTCGTCCGGCTTCAGCGTGGGCCCCAAGACGACCGGGACCTGGAGGGTGCGGCCGCGCAGCCACCATTGCCACCACGCGAAGTACTCCATCGGGTTGCCGTCGCTATCCCGTTCGCCGGTGTCGCCCGCGACCTGGGTCGTGCCCATCTGGGGCATCGACCTCATCCACCGCCTGAGCCCGTCGATGCCGATCCAGGTCGAGCAGACCCAGGGGCCATCGCCACTGCCCGCGCTGACCGCGGGAACGGTCCAGCTGGCGATCACCTGGTTGAAGCGGTCGCCGCGGTTGGCGAAGATCGCCGCTCCCGACCAGTTCCGGCTCGAGGCGAGTCGACCGCGCGGAATTTTCGCCACCCGAGCCTGCGTCACGTCATCGTCCCCCTGGTCGGCGGGCAGGGCCGACAGGCCAAACGCCATGTCGGCGCGGAACGCGTAGGTGCCGACGTTGCTGTCGTCGAAGGGCGGCACGATCTTCAACCTGGGCGGAAGCATCTCCTGCCACAGCCGCAACGCCTGCGGATCGGTCGGCCGCGGCGGCAGCCCAAGCCGCACGAAGTCACCGACCGTGAGGCTGGGGTCGAGGAGGTCGAGATCCGCCGGCAGGGGGAGCGGCGCCTGGCGGACGATGCGCGCATCGAGCTCGATGCGAAGCGAATCGAACAGCGCGTTGTGTGTCGGCTTGTCCCCCGACACGCTGCCCTTGGGGTCCTTTTCCTGTGCCATCACGGCCACTCCATCTGCGCGGCCTCGACAATGGCCTGGAAACGTCGGGCGATTGACGCCGGAGTAGCCGCCGGCGGAATCGGTTGCGGCACAGTGTCGGGCAGCGCGTTCGACTTCAGGACCTCGAACAGGCTCTGCGCCAGGTTCGCGCCCCCCTTGGAATCGCTTTGAAAATGCAGGCCGGCGATTTCGCGGTTCCGCGCGATCCGGTCGGCCAACTCGTCGATCACCAGACCGAGCTCCTCGCGAATGTCGACGTCGGGCGGCGGCGCGCCGGCCGGCAGCGCCTCCTTGACGCAAAGCGCCATGAGATGGGCCTGGGTCGAATGGCCGCTCGGATAGGCAGGATGGCCCGGGACGGGGATCGGCGGCATCAGGCCGGGCGCAAGCTGCGACGGCCGGCGGCGCTGGTACAGGTTCTTGAAGTGCATCGAGCCATAGCAGCCGATCAGGCTGCCGATCTGCAGCAACTGGCAGGTGTTGGGATGGGTGCGCGGCGAGATGTTGAGGGCCGCCATGAAGTAGCTGGAGATTCCGTCGGCCTGCGCGAGGATCTCGCCCAGCGCATCGGGGCGCTCATCCTCCGCGAGGCGGATCAGAGCCTTCAATTCGCGCTCGGGGAAAGTCGCCATCACGTCTTCGACGGTGATCGTGAAGCTGTCGCCGGGGCCGAAGCCGGTGCCCGTGTCGATCGTCAGATAGAGCTTCTGCGCCACCACGGTCGGGCCGGCGTTCAATGCAACGACGGTGTTGAAGCCATTCGGGCCCGTGAAGTCGAACCTTCCATTGCCAGTCGCGTCCTTCCAGGCCAGCAAATAAACACCGGGCTCCGTATCGGATCGGGTGGGCGAGATCGGATCCATGACGATCCGCCCCTTGGCTGCAAGAACCTGCGTTGCGACGTCGACCGTCAGCGCCGGACCGGCCCGCAGCTTGTCCGGCTCGTCCAGCCAGACCAGGCGCTCGACAGTGAGGTCGAAGCTGTCGCCCACGACGAAGGCGGTGCCGCCCTGATTCACCTTGAACTGCAGCTGCGTGTTGAACTGGGCGAACCCGCCGCCGCCTATGGTCGCGGTTTGCAGCAGATTGCCGTTGGGTCGCCTCAGCTGGAAGGTGGTGTTCGCCCCAACGGCGGTACAACGCACCCGATACCTGCCGAGCTGCGCGCCGGCCAGCAACGGTATGGGATCGACGACGCAAGTGCCATTCCCGGTATTGCCGATGGACTGCACCGTGACGCCCCATGCCGTCACCTTGATGTCGAAGCCCCCGCGGTCCGAAAAGTCCGTTCCGGCCTGGGTGACCTTGAATTGCAGTTCGTCCGCGAAGTCGATGTGGCCCGCACCCGACGGAAAGCTCCTGTCCACGACTATCCGGCCGCTGGGCGCTCTGAGCCGCATCACGCCGTCGGTCGTTGCCGTCGGCGCCTTCACGCATCGCACTTCGTAGGTCCCGACACACGCGGCTGGCAGCGCCGGCGTCGCAGCGTCCAGCGTGCAGCTCGACCCGGCGGGGGCGTTTTGGGCGACCGGGGCAGCGACCCGGCGCAGCGGCGGCCGCGCATAGGGCAGCGTCGCCACCTGCGCGAAATCGATCAGCATCCGCCACGCCGACCAGTCGCCGGCCCAGAACCTGTCGTTCCAGGTCTGCACCGGAGGAAAGAGGCGCTGCCGGGCGACCCCGCGCTCGGTGATGAACGGCAGGTCGACGCGGTCGGGCAAGAGGCCGAAGCCGCCGCCCCCGGCGCGCCCGATGGCGCCCACATTCCCTTCGTTGCCTTCGTTGCCCTCGTTGCCTTCGTTGCTCGGTGCCATGTCGATCTCCCCTCGGTTCCGGAGAACGCGTACGCCACCACAACTCTCAATCCGGCAGCCCGGCCTCCCGCAGGCGGGCGACGACCCCGTCGAGCAGCGCGCCGCGAAACGGCGTTCGACGCGCCCACGACAGGATCCGAAATCCGGGTTCGGCCGCGAGCAGCGCCTTCGCATGCGCGGCGGCCCGCTCGTTGCGGCCGAGCGCGACCAAGGCCGCGATCAGCACGCGCAGGTTCGACGAGAAGCGCGGGTTGCTCGCCAGGGCCCGCTCGCCCCATTCGACGGCGAGCTCGTGATGGCCGTTGATGTAGTGGGCCTGCGCCAGCATGCTCTCGTGCCGGAAGGCAAAGGGATCGCGCGGCGACAGGCGCAGCGCGCGCTCCGCCCGCAGCACCGCCACCGGCCCGTCGCCCCTGTACCCGCTGGTGCAGCTGGCGAAGGACCAGGCGAGCGGCAAGTTCGGACCGGAGGCGAGCGCACGCTCCAGCAGGGCCGAAGCGCCCTCGAAGTCGTGGTCCAGGAAGGACTTCATGTGGCCGCGGATCGCCAGCGCAAGCGCCAGACCCTCGTCGCGCGCCAGCGCCGCTTCCGAGCAGCGCACCGCGGCGGCGTGGTCCGCGCCCCATGTCGGGGGACCAGCCTTGCCCGATGCGCAGGATATGCCAGTAGGCCGCATAGGCCCAGGCCGGCGCGTAGCCGGGATCCTCGGCGATCGCCTGCTGGAGCAGGCCCCGCGCACGGTTGAAGTCGCCTTCGTTCAGCCGCAGCATGAGGTCGTTGCCGCGCAGGAGCAGGTCGTAGGCGGTGAGACTGTCCGCCGGCTTGCGGCGCGCGCGCTGGAGCTCCCATTCGCGGATGTTCGGGGCGATGCTGGTGACCGCCTGGGCCGAGATCCGATCCTGGATGTCGAAGAGGTCGGCAAGCTCGCCGTCATAGCGGTCGGTGCGGGTGACCGTGCCGTTTTCGGTCTCGCTCAACTCCGTATGGATCCGCAGCCGGTTCCCCGAGCGCCGTACGCTGCCGGACAACACATAGCGCACCCCGAGCTCGCGACCGACGATCCGCACGTCGGGCCGCTGGCCGGCATAGGCGACCGTCGAGCCCTGGGAGATCACCAGCAACTCGTCGAGCCCGGACAGCGTATGGATGATCCCCTCGATCACGCCGCCCGCGAGATACGTACTGTCGTTGTCGTTGCAGGCGGCGGCGACGGAGAACGGCAGAACCGCAATCGATGGCCGCTCCCGGCCGGGTGTGGACATCGCGGTCGGTGCCGGCAGCGTGCCTTGCCGATGCATCACGAATGCCTGGATGGGCCGGCTGAGATTCTTGGGATAGAAATCGCCGACGCTGACAACCGTCGCCGGGACTTCGCCCGAGATCGCCTCGGCGACCATCCCCGAAATCACGATGCCTCCGGGTTCGGCGTACTGCTGAAGCCGCGCCGCGACATTCACGCCGTCGCCGAAAACGTCGTGCTCCTCGATGATGACGTCGGCGAGGTTGAGCCCCATCCGGAACAGGATCGCCTCGCTGGCCGGCCGGTTGCGGTTGGCGTCAGCCGTCTGCTCCTGGATCGCCAGGCCGCAGTTCGCAGCGCTGATCGCGCTCCGGAAGGTGGCAAGGAAGCCATCGCCGGTATGCTTGACCAGCGTCCCTTCATGCCGCGCGAGCGTCGCCAACAACGATCTCCTGATTGATCTGCATCAGGGCGCTTGTGGGTCTCCTCCTCGGCGCTCTCCATCAGTCGCGTATAGCCCGCCACGTCGGCTGCCAGCACGGCCAGCAGGCCCCGGCGAGGGAACGGCAGCGGGGTCGCTGGCACATCTCTCGGCGTGCGGTGTGGCGGTCGTTTGCCGCGTGGGGGAGCTCGAGCCACAACCAATACTAGCGGAAAGGACCGCGACTAACCTTGGATTTGAATGACCAAGCCTGTGACTTCGGCGAGGTATGTCAGAGCGTGGCGGTCTCTTGACCCGGGCACCGCCGCGAACGCAACGCACCCTCACCCGTCATCGCGCATCAGCGCTCACCACCCGCCCCGCCTCCATCCGCACGACCTCGTCCGCGAACGCCGCCGCCGCCGCGGGATCGTGGGTGATCAGCACCGTCGTCTGCCCCGCCCGCTCCTCCGCCAGCGCCGCCATCAGGGCGCGGGCGGTGGTGGCGTCGAGGTTCTCGGTCGGCTCGTCGAGGACGAGGACCAGCGGCTGGCGCAGCAGCGTGCGGGCGATCACCAGGCGGCGGGGCCTGGCCGGCCGACAGCCGGGCGCCGCCCTCGCCCACCCAGGTGTCGAGGCCGTCGGGCAGGTCGCGCACGAATTGGCCGAGCCGGGCGACGTCGAGGGCGCGGTGCAGCGCCGGCTCGTCGGCCTCCGGCGCGGCGATCAGGAGGTTCTCGCGCAGGGTGGCGTTGAAGAGATGCGCCTCCTGCGGCGCGACGCCGACCAGCCGGCGCAGCGCGTCGGGCTCGTAGCGCCTGAGGTCGTGGCCGCCCAGGCGGATCGTGCCCTCGTACTCGCGGAAGCGCACCAGCAGGCGGGCGATCGAGCTCTTGCCGGCGCCGCTCGGGCCCAGCAGCGCGACGCGGCGGCCGCTCGCGATCGCGAGGTCGAAGCCGTCGAGCGCCGGCGGCGCGTCGGCGGCGTAGCGCAGGCGGACACCGGCGAAGACGAGGCTGCCGTCGCGCGGCACGGCTGGCGGGTCCGG
>NZ_CBDDJN010000008.1:0-598752 GCF_965229815.1 Reyranella sp. | reverse complement strand
CTCGGCGTCGCCGACCTTGGTGAGGTCGCCGCCGGGCGCGTAGCGCAGCACCAGGAAGCCGTAGCCGATATCCTTGCCGTGGGCCTTGAACTGGGCGAGAGCGGCCTCGTCGCGCGGGTTGGCGCTCAGCCGCTCCATCGCCTGGACCGCCGGGATGCCGTTGCGGATGCGCTCGCGCGCCTGGGCTTCCAGCTCGTCGATGGCGGGGACGGTGCCGTCGAGCGAATGCGTCACCAGGATCGACAGCAGCGCCGGGATGCGGATGGCGAAGTCGTTCTTCTGCTCGGCCTGGTTGGGGAACGCGATGGCGTTGAAGGCCATCGGCGCCTTCTCCGGCGTCCACAGCGCCTCCATCGCCGCGAGCTTGGTCGGCTGGACGTGGGCGCCGACATAGCCCAGCGCATCGCCGAGCGTGATGACGCCCGCCCCGCCCAGCATGCCGAACACGGCGGCGACGCGGAACGAGCGGCGGGCGATGTCGAGATGGCGGCCCTTCAGCATGTACCAGGCGCTGACGCCGCAGACGAAGATCGCCGCCGTGACGTAGCCTGCCAGCACCGTGTGCACGAACTTGGACTGGGCGTCGGGATTGAAGAACAGGGTCGAGAAGCTCTGCAGCTCCATGCGCATGGTGACGGGGTTGAATTCCGCCCCCTGCGGGTGCTGCATGAAGCTGTTGGCGACCAGGATCCACAGCGCCGAGAAGTTGGAGCCGAGCGCCACGGCATAGGTGACGAGGAGGTGCTGGGCCTTGTTCATGCGGTCCCAGCCGAACACCATCAGGCCGATGAAGGTCGATTCGAGGAAGAAGGCCATCAGGCCCTCGATGGCCAGCGGCGCGCCGAACGTGTCGCCGACGAAGCTGGAATAGAAGGACCAGTTGGTGCCGAACTGGAACTCCATGGTGAGGCCGGTGGCGACGCCCAGCGCGAAGTTGATCAGCAGCAGCTTCGTCCAGAACTGGGCCATGCGCTTGTAGATGTCGCGCGCGGTCGTGACGTAGACCGTCTCCATCACCGCGATCAGGACGGTGAGGCCGAGCGTGAGCGGCACGAACAGGAAGTGGTAGAGCGCCGTCGCGGCAAACTGGACGCGCGACAGGTCGACGACGAGATCGTTAACCATGCACCAACTCCCCCGCGTGGCGGCGCGCCCCGAACCAGGGACGCCGGGCCGAACCGCCATCACAGTAAGAAGATGGGTTATTTCCTTTCGCGGCGTCAACGGGCCAAGTCGTCGCCCCGCCGCAACGTCGCGACGTCACTCGACGCGACGCCGCGGTCCGTTCACCTCATGGCGTCGGCCGCACGGCGCCGATTGAGACGCATTCTCTCGCATGCGCCTCAGAGGTCGATGCGGTCGAGGCCCCAGGTCACGCCGGCGAGGTCCGGCAAGGCGCGGCCGTCGTCCTTGCCGATCTCGCGCTTGATCGCGGCCTCGAGCTTGCGGTTCATGGCCAGGATCAGCGCCGCGTTCGTCTTCCGGTCGACGGCGAGATTCCTCGTCTCGCCCGGATCCGCGTCGAGGTCGTAGAGCTCGACATCGTTCCAGCGGAAGAGGTCGTCCAGCGTCTGCGGGCTGTTGTGGTCGACCGGCGCGAAGTAGCGCGTGAAGCGGTAGCGGCCGTCGAAGGCCGAGCGCACGTGCCCCCGCTTCCTGAGGTCGGGTCGGAAGCCCTGCTTCTTCGCCTCCTCCCGGGGATCCTTGCCGGCGGCGACCGCCCTGGCGGCGAAGTCGAAGACGCTGCTGTCGTTGCTGGCGAGGCCGCTGTAGGTGAACAGCGTGGCGTCGCGCACGGCGTCGATGCCGCGGCTTTCCGGATTGCCGAGCAGCGAGGAGAGGTCCTCGCCCGGCAGCGCCCGTCCCGCCAGCTCACCGGCCTGGTCCAGCCGCTGGCCGGCAAAGGCGAGCAGGGTCGGCACGAAGTCGATGTGGCTGCTGAGCGCGCGGCACTGCCGGCCGCCGGTGACGTCGGGATGAACGATGTGCAGCGGCAGATGCGTGGTCTCGCGGTAGGCGAAGGGCCCCTTGCCGCGCAGCCCGTGCGCGCCGGCCATCTCACCGTGGTCGGACGTGTAGACGATGATCGTGTTCTGGGCGAGATCCAGGGCATCGAGCTCGGCCAGCAGAGTCGCCAGCGATCGGTCGACGTTGCGGATGCAGTTCAGATAGTAGTCGTTGAAGCGCCGCCACCGCGCCTCCTCGGACGGGATATGGCCGAGGACGTAGTCCCAGATGCGGTCGAACTCGCCGTGCGCCGCGGGGCGGCCGGGCTCGTCGAACGGCTGGCGAAGGCTCTCCGGCAGCGGCTGGTCCCAGGTGGCGCCGTAGAGGGCATGCCGGGGCGCCCGTGCCGCGGCGAGGCGCAGCTTCCCGGTGTCCTGCACGCGCTCGCCGGGCGCGTCCGTGTTGAAGTACATGACGTCGTGCGGATTGACGAAGCTCACGAACATGCACCAGGGCCTGCCGTCGTCGGCGAGCGGCCGGCCCTTCGTCCGCAGCCAGTTGACGGCGCTGCCCGCGATGATCTGGTCGAAGCTGTAGCCGCCCAGCGTGTGGCCGATGAGATCGCCCGGCGAGAAGTTGTCGGCAAAGCCGTACTTCTCCATGGCGGGCGTCATGAAGCGGTCGACCGACGTCGTGTCGAACTCGCGACTGAGGTGCCACTTGCCCTTGTAGGCCGTGTAGTAGCCGGCCTTGCGCAGCATCTGGCCGATCGTCGGCCGGTCGGTCGGCAGGTCGCGCATCCAGGGCACGTCGAGGTTCTCGAACATGCCGTTGTCCGGCGTCTGCAGGCCGGTGACGATCACCGACCGCGACGAGGTGCACATCGTCGCCGGGCACTGATGGTTCACGAAGCTGACGCCCGCCCGCTGCAGCCGCTCATGGCCGGGAAGCGAGAAGCCCGCCGGCCAGCGCGCGTGGTAGCGCTCCTGGTCGGTGAACACGAAGAGGATGTTGAGGCCTGACCGCCTGTCGGAGAGGCCGGCCGGCCGGGGGACCGGGGTGGCCGGGCTGGTCTGGGCTCTCGCCTCGCCGATCAGCGTGGTGCCCAGCAGCGGCAGCGACACCGCGCCCGCCGCCGCGCCGAGGAACTGCCGCCGGCCACGGCGAACACCGCCGCTCACACGGTTCGACATCGTCTTGTCTCCATCGAAGTGAAATCGTCCGGTCGGGCGCCGCCGCGCCGGGACCTCAGCCGGCCACGCGCCGGACGCCGGGCGGGCGCCACGTGCCGCCGCCCGGCGGCAGGATCGAGGGCGGCTGTTCCTTCGGCCAGTAGAGCCGCATCACCAGGTAGATCGGGCCATCGGGCGCCGGCAGCCAGTTCGACTCCCTGTCGGCGCCGGGCGATCGGTTCTGGATGTAGAGCGTCAGCGACCCGTCGGCGCCCCGCTTGAGGCCGGGCAGCATCGGCGCGTTGATCAGGTAGCGGCCGATCGGGTTCTCGATCAGAAGCTGCGTCCGGCCGTCGTACATCGTGATCGACCAGAAGGCGTTGACGGGCGGCAGTTCGCCCGGCGGGAAGGTCAGCGTGTAGTCGTGCTTGCTGCCGTCCAGCGCCTGGCCGGTTTCGTCGTCGCGGGTCAGGGGATACATGGCCTCGGCAGGGTCGTTGCCGTAGATCCCCGCCTTGGCCGCGACCGCGCGCAGCAGCCAGTCGCCGTCGTAGTGGGCCGCGTCGCCCGGCAATCCGCTGACCTGCCAGCCGTTGACCGTCGTGCCGGCGCGCGCGACGCCGTCGTCGATCTTCTTCTCCCCGCTTCTCATGCCCAGCGCGATCTCGGCCCTGCGGTCCGCCGGCAGGTCGGCAAAGCGGAACGTCCTGCCCGCCCCCACGCCGATGGTCGCCAGCTGGCGGCGGATCGGCGCCTCGTTCGGCTGCGGCGGCGCGAACTGCAGGGCGAAGTCGAGATACTCGAAGAAGTTCGTCTTCACGAGCTCCTTGTCGATCCGCGGGAAGTCGATCGCCGGCGCCGCCGGGGGCGCCGCACGACCGAGGAAGGCCGACAGCGTCCTCACCCGGTACCCCGCCTGCACGGCCTTCAGCCTGTCGAGATCGGCGGCGTCGAACAGCTGGGTGCGGAACAGGGCGAGGGTGAGCTGCGTGCTCGACCGGAACACCTTCATGATCCCAGGCGGCGTCGGGCCGGTCCAGCCCGGCCCGACGACCAGATAGTCGCCGGCCGCGCTGCCCGTGGCGCGCGTGCCGATGTAGCCGAAATTGTAGGTGTTGCCGTCGCAGAGCTGGACCGAATAGTAGCGCCCGCCCTCCACGGCCGGAACCGACACGACGATGGGCTCCGCCCGCAGGTCCAGCCAGGCCACCGAATAGGGCGTGTCGCTGTTGGGCGTGACGACCGCCGTGTCCTTGTAGGTGAAGACGTTGGCCTCGTTCTTGAGCTGGTTGAACGGCGCCTTGAACTGGCCCGAGTTCCGGTCGACGGCGAACTCGTACATGATCGCGTAGTTCATCACGAGCGGCAGGCCGAAGATGAAGCCGGCCTCGGCGATGTCCTTTGCGGTCTGCGGGCCGGCCCGGTCGCCCCCCGTCTGGGCAAGCGCCGCACCGGATCCGGCGACGCCCGCGGCGGCAGCCAGCAGGGCGGAGCGGAGGACATCGCGCTTGGTGAACATGCTGATCCTTCCCGGCAATTCGGAACGGGACGGCTTATCAACTAACAACACTCAAAATGCAATATTATACGCAGAGCGCGACACCTGGCCGCTAGGCCGGATCGAGCCCCATGGCGCGGAACGTGTCGACCGCGGGCGGCGAGCGCAGGAAATCCACCAGGACCTGTCCCGCCGCGGCATCCTCGCTCGCGGCGTCGACCGCGCCGACGAACACCGTCACCATGTGCAGGTCGCCGGGCAGCGGGCCTACGATCTCGAGGCCGGGGACCTGCAGGAGCTCGGGCTTCTGCTGGACGGCGAGGTCGGCCTCGCCGGTCGCGAGAAAGGCGCCGCACAGTCCGGCCGGCGGCGGGAACTTCGTCTTCGCATTGATCTCGGCGGCGATGCCCCAGCGCTCGAGCAGCTTCGCGAAATAGATGCCGCTCGCGCCGCCGGCGGCAGGATCGCTGTAGGAGATTGCGCGCGCCGCCAGCAGGCTGCGGCGCAGCGCCTCCGGCGTCGAGATGTCGGGATGCGGCGCGCCCGCGCGCACGGCGATGGCGGTGGCGGAGCTGGCCAGCGTGACGTCGGTGCCCGCGCGCACGCGGCCCTCGCGCAGCATCGTGTCCATGCCGGCGCGGTTCAGGATCATCACGTCGGCGCGCTCGCCGGCCTGCAGGCGGTTCACCAGGGCCGGCGCGGTGTTCCAGGCGAGATCGAGCCGGCGGCCGCTCTCCGTCTCGAACGCCGGCAGCAGCGCCTCGAGCGCGCTCTGCACGGCAATGGTGCTGAAGACCGTCAGGTCGCGCATTACGGGCCCCCTCCTCTCATCCGTCAGGCCACCCAGGCGAGCGGCAGGGCGACAAACCACAGGATGTAGGTCAGCGCCACGGCCATCAGCCCGTCGATGCGTCGCGGCGCGAGACCGCGCCGGCGGTAGCGCTCCAGCCGCACGACCTGAAAGAGCGCGTAGGGCACGACGAGGACGAGCGTCGCCGCCAGGATCCCGCGCCCGAGGAGAGCGGGCAGGACGAGGACGGCCGCCAGCGCGGCGGCGAGCGTCGCTGCCTCTGCGATCACCACGGCGGCGCCCGGACCGAACCGCACGGCCAGCGTGCCCTTGCCCACGGCGCGATCGGCGTCGTGGTCGGGAATGCCGGAGAGCACGATGGCCGGCAGGATGGCGAGGAAGAGCGGCAGCGCCACCAGCCACGGCCAGGGATCGTTGAAGCTGCCGCCCTGGAACACCCAGCCGCAGAGCACGACGCCGAGACTGTGGGTCACGCCCACGTCGAGCTCGCCGAGGCCGCGCCAGCAGAGCTGCAGCGGCGGCACCGTGTAGCCCAGCGCGAGCACGGCGAGGATGCCGAGAAGCGGCAGCGCCGGCAGCGGCGGCACCAGCACGGCCAGCGCGAGCGTGCTGGCGGCGAACAGGCCGAGCGCCAGCATCGTCGCCGCCTGGAGACCGTCGAGGCTGATGCTGCCGTCGACCAGCACGCGCGACCCGCCGGTGAAGGGACCGTGGTGGCGGTTCAGCACGTCGCTGTCGTAGTCGAAGCGGTCGTTGGTGAACACCGTCGCGAGCTCGAGGAAGAACAGGCAGGCGAAGCCCAGCACGAAGACCGACGCGTTGAAGGAAACGCCCGACGCGACAGCGCCGAGTGCGCCCAGCGCGTAGGCCGCCCAGGCCATGGGATGGAACTGCAGGCGAAAGCTCGCGACCCAGGCGGCGAGCCGGCGGCGCCGGCGCTCCGCTGCCGTGAGCGCACCGTCGCGCAGCGCGAGGCCGCTGCGGCGGACCTCCTCCAGCCAGCTGGTTCTCTGCGCGGCAGACGAGTCCTTCACCGGACCGAACACGGTGCGCCGCACCGGCGCCACGCCGCAGAAGCCCAGCGTCGCGCGATCGAGCGCGTTGAGGCCGGGCGCGCGGTAGATCCAGCGATGCACCCAGGGCGGCGTGTCCATGGTGGTGACGAGATGCGCCGTGCGGCCGGTCAGCAGCCGATCCCAGCCCTCGCCATCGTCGCGATCGGCGAAGGCGAAGCCCGGCACGAGGACGCGGTCGAGGAACCCCTTCAGCCGCGCCGGCATCGTGCCCCACCAGGTCGGGAAGACGAACACCAGATGCTCGGCCCAGGCGACGAGGCGCGTGGCCTCCGCGAGATCGGGCTCGAGCGCCTGGTCCTGTGGCGCCGGCACGAGGACGTCGGGCTCGAAGACGAGCGCCTGCAGGTCGAGCCGCCGCAGCTCGGCGCCGGCGGCGGCCGCACCCTGCGCATAGGCGTCGGCCAGGGCGGCGCAGAAACTGTCCGGCCGCGGATGCGCCATCACGAGCAGGACGCGGGGCGGGCCGGTGCGGAGTTCGGGCGGCAGCGGGCGCGCGGGCGGCGGCATTGTCCTGGTTTAGGCCAGGTCGGCGGTGATGGCGAGGCGCGGAATCGCCGGGCCGGAAGCGGTTGCAAGATGGGCTGCGTCTGGCCATGTTCGGGCCCCACCGCCTTCTGCCCCAACGATCAGAGCCTTCGCCATGACAACGCGCCCCGTCCTCATCGACCGCCATCCCGGCCGTTCCTCGCAGACGATCGGCGTCGCGCGCGCGCTCGGCACCGATCCCGACCTCATCCACGAGCCGTCGGTCGGAGTCGTCGGCACCAAGGGCGACAGCCAGTGCTATCTCGGCGTCATGGCGAAGGTCGAGGCGATCCATGCCGAGCTCAAGGGCCGGGTCGGCGCCGGCCAGGGCCAGCTCAAGCTGCGCCTCGTGCAGCCCGAATACACGATCGCCACCTCCGACGGCATCCGCAACGGCACGCGCGAGATGCGCTACTCGCTGATCGGCCGCGAGGTCACCAACGACGCGCTGTGCGAGCATCTCAGCGCCACCGGGCTTGCCGGCACCATCGCCGTGGTCGCCTGCGACAAGCCGCCGGTCGGCACGCTGTCCGCCCTGCTCGAGCACAATCTGCCGTCGATCATCATGTCGGACGGCCCGATCCACCCGGGCAAGGACCCCAACACCGGCGAGGCGCTCGACATCGTCAGCGCCTACCAGGTCGCGGGCAATCCCGACGCGGCATTCCGCCAGCACATCGCCTGCCATGCCTGCCCCGGCATCGGCAGCTGCGGCGGCATGTTCACCTACAACACCATGCAGACGTTCATCGGCGTGGTCGGCATGCAGCCGCTGCACATGGTGGCGCCGCCGTCCGACGATCCGCGGCGCGTGCGCGACTTCCCGAAGGAGCTGGTCGACCTGCTCGCCAACCTGATAGCGAAGGACCTCAGGCCGCGCGACATCGTGGTGCGCGATTCGCTGCGCAACGCCGTGATCGTCGCCATGGCGATCGGCGGCTCGACCAACGTGACGCTGCATGCGCCGGAGATCGCGCGCGCCGCCGGCTACGGCGACTTCTGGAAGGACGTCATGACGCCGGAGGAGTTCAACTATCTCTCGCAGCACGTCGTGCCGGTGCTGACCGACGCCCGCCCCTACGGCAAGTACTCGATGGTCGACATCGACGAGGTCGGCGGGGTGCAGGCGATCGTGCGCGAGCTGCTCGATGCCGGCCTGCTGAACGGCGAGGTGCTGACCTGCACCGGCGAGACGCTGGCCGCACAGGTCAAGCGCCTGAAGACCAGGGCGGTGGACGGCACGGTCATCCATCCGGTCGACAAGCCCTACAAGCCGACCGGCGGCCTGCGCGTGCTGGGCGGCAACCTGTCGCCCGACTTCTCGGCCATCCTCAAGCTCGCCGGCGTCGAGGGCGGGCTGGAGAACAACGTGTTCCGCGGCAGGGCCCGCGTCTTCGAGGGCGAGCAGGCGCTGCTCGACGCGCTCGACCGGACGCCCGACACGTTCCAGAACCACGACATGGTGATCGTGCGCTACGAGGGACCGACCGGCGCGCCCGGCATGCCGGAGATGCTCGATCCGACCTCGCGCATCACCACGCTCTGCCGCGAGCGCAACATCGTGGTCGCGCTGATGACCGACGCGCGCTTCTCGGGCGGCTCGGTCGGCCTGGTGATCGGCCATGTCGGGCCCGAGGCCGCGGTCGGCGGGCCGATCGCCCTGATCGAGGAAGGCGACGAGATCGTGGTCGACCTCAACACCAACGAGCTCACCTGCACCGCGCTCACCGACAAGGCGACCGCGGCGAAGCGCAAGGCGGCGTGGGACAAGGTCGTGGCCGGCAACGGCGGCATCCATCCCAACTGCGGCGCGGCCGACACGAGGCTGCTGCACCGGGCGCGCACCAGCGCCGTGCCGGCGACGCGCGGCGGCGGCCTGCATCCCAACCGCGAGGTCTGGGTGCGCGAGCCGCGCCAGGCCGAGCGCTCGGCCTTCGTGCTGCGCAACCGTCATCGCCCGCAGGCGAACAAGACGTTCTGAGGGGTCGCCCGCTGTCGTCCTGAGCGGAGCGCCTGCCCTGAGCGGAGCCGAAGGGAAGGACCTCATCGCCGCTTGCCGACGGCATGAGATCCTTCGCTGCGCTCAGGATGACAAGAGAGGAAGACTCGAGGCGCCGTCTCAGGCCGCCAAGTCGACGCGATCGCCCGACGGCGGCGATCAGCAAGACGTTCTGAGGGGGCGATAGAGCCACACCACTGTCGTCCTGAGCGTAGCGAAGGACCTCATCGCCGCTTGCCATCGGCATGAGATCCTTCCCTTCGGCTCCGCTCAGGGCAGGCGCTGCGCTCAGGATGACAAGAAAGGAAGGCTCGCACCCTCGTTCGAGGCGCGCTACGCCGCGAGCGAAACTTCCCCGACGGACGGCGGCACGGGGCGATCGATGGCGACGTCGTCGGCCCAGGCCAGGCGGCGGCCGGCGATCGTGGCGGCGATCAGCCGCGAGGCCATATAGGCGAAGGTGATGCCGTTGCCGCCATAGCCGTAGGCGGCAAGAAAGCGCGGATGGCCGGGCACGGCGCCGATCAGCGGCAGCCCGTCCTCAGTGATGCCGAAGGCGCCCGCCCAGCTCAGCTCCGCCACGGCACGGGCCTGCGGAAAGAGCGACTCCAGCTTTCGCAGAAGCGCCGACGTCTTCTCCGGCGTGACCGCCGCCCGCTTCTCGGGCGTCACGGCTTCCTCGTCGTCCTCGCCCCCGACGATGAGGCGGTCGTCGACGGTAGTCCTCGCGTACAGATAGGTTTCCGAGGCCTCCCACAGCAAGAGCCCGTCGCGCCAGCGCTCGCCCTCGCTCTGCGGCGGCGTGGCGATGGCCCAGGTCGAGGCGATGCGGTGAAGGTCGCTCCGGACGATGTCCGGCATGACGTAGCCCGTCGCCAGGACGACCCGGTCGGCCTCGATGACGCGGCCATCCTCGAGGCCGACGAAGGCCGTGCGGCCGCCACCGTCGAAGGCCACCGCATCGGCGTCGTACACGCTGACGCCGCGGGCGATCACCACGTCCAGCAGTCCGTGCGCGAGGCAGAGCGGATCGGCATCGAACGAGCCGGGCGACAGCAGCGCCGCCTCGCGATCGAAGCCGAAGTCGCGGCGCAGGTCGCGATAGTCGACGAAGGCGCCGGGCAGGCCGGCGCGGCGGCGCAGCGCGTGCTCGGCCTGCAGGGCCGCCTCCCCGGTCTCGCCCGCCGCGAGATAGAGCGACCGGCGCGGCCTCAGCGCACAGGACACGTCGAGCGCGCGCACCAGGCGGGCCAGACCCGAAACCGCGCGCAGGCTCCGGCGATAGAGCGCGGCCGCCCGCTCGAACCCGTACAGCGCGGTGAGCTCGCCCAGCGGCTTGTCGATCTCCCAGAGCAGCATGGCCGTGCTCGCCGCCGTGCTGCCGAGGCCCGGCCGCTCGCGATCGACGACGGCGACATCCAGGCCGCGGGCGGACAGCGTCTCCGCGACCAGCGCCCCCGTGATCCCGGCGCCGACCACCAGCACGTCGCAGCGGCGATCCTGCTCGAGGGAGAGGCGCCGCGGTCGGCCGCCGGCGCGCCAGGGCGCCCGGCCGTCGCGAAGGTCGTCGTGATGCTCCAGGCCGGGATTTTCCATCGCGTTGTAACGGCCGCGACGGGGGAAGGATGCGACGGGGCGGGAGGCGCAGGCCCGGTCAGGCCGCCTCCACCTGCACCAGGTTGGTGTTGTAGGTCGTCGCCCCGCACGGCGCCGAACGGTCGGCCGCCAGCACGTTGGCGCAGCCTGCGGTGTCGGTCCCGGCGGCATCCGGCGTGAACCAGGCGCCTTCCTTGATCGACACGACGCCGGGCGCGATGCGGTCGGTCACCCGGACCGGCAGGACGGTGGCGCCGCGGTCGTTGAAGATGCGCACCTGCGCGCCGGTCTCGATGCCGCGCGCCGCCGCATCGGACGGATTCATCCAGACATCGTCGGGATCGACGCGGGCGAGCAGCGGCTGGTTGCCGTGGATCGAATGGGTGCGCGCCCGCGACTTGGGGCTGCACAGCATCAGCGGGTAGCGGGCGTCCGGCTCGACGGGATCGAACCAGGTCGGGATCGGCGGGATGGCGCCGAGCCCATAGGGATCGGGCTTGGCGGCCAGCGTCATCGAGTAGATCTCGATCCTGCCCGACGGCGTCGTGAACCGGTGGGTCCCGGGATCGCGGATCTGGGCGGCGAAGGCCACGGCGTCGGCGGGTGGCGCGAAGCGCGCCACGCCGCTCTCGGCGAAGGATTCGAAATCGTCGACCGCGCCGCGGGTGAGGTCGCGCAGCCACGCCTCCTCGCTCTTCTCGTGATAGTCGTTGATGCCGAGCCGCGCCGCCAGGTCGGCGAAGATGTCCATGTCGTTGCGGCATTCGTACATCGGCAGGATCGCCTGCTTCATGTAGATGGCATAGTGGCCGGCGCCGGCCCACGGCGTGTGGACGTCGTTGCGTTCCCAGAAGGTCGTGGCCGGCAGCACGATGTCGGCATGGCGGGCGGTCGGCGTCAGGAAATGGTCCTGCACGACGATCAGCTCGACGCTTTCCAGCGAGGCCACCATCTTGTTGGCGTTGGGGCACTGGTTGAAGAGGTCGCCGCCCGCCGAGTAGATCATCCGGATGTCGGCGGGATAGCCGCCGGCCTTGCCCCTGGCGAGCAGGTCGGCCAGCAGCGGCGTCGAGACCTTCGAGTCGATGGGATTCTTCCCGGCCGGCAGGCTGCCGATGCCGCTGCGGCCGGTGGCGCCGTTGCTGACCCCGGAATTGCCGCCGACGATGCCGACATTGCCGGTGATCGACGCCAGGGCGTAGGCCGCGCGATGGAACTGCTCGCCGTAGGCGGTGCGGCCGGGCGCATAGCCGCACTGCAACGCCGCTGGCCTGGCGGTCGCAAACTCGATGGCGAGGCGCCGGATCGTCGCGGCGGGAATGCCGCACCTGCCCTCGGCCCATTCCGGCGTCTTGGGGACGCCGTCGCTCTCGCCCAGGAGATAGGCCTTGTAGGAGGCACCCGCCGGCGCGCCGTCGGGCAGGTGGGCATCGTCGAAGCCCAGCACGTGGCGATCGCAATAGGCCTGGTCGTGCAGGCCTTCGCTCACGATGACCTGGGCCATCGCGATCAGCGCGGCGGCATCGGTCGAGGGCCTGATGAAGATGTGCTCGTCGGCCAGCGCGGCGCTGGTGCGGGTGCGCCGCGGGTCGACGCAGACGATGCGCACGCCCCGCTTCTTCGCCTCCTTGAGGTACTGGACCGTGCCGGTGCCGAAGGTGCCGTCGGCCGGGCTCCAGCCCCACATCAGGATCAGCTTCGAGTTCACGTAGTCGGTCGGCTCGCGGCCGGAGGTCTTGTAGTCGGCCTTGGCGCCGAAGGTCATGCGGACGGCAAAGACCTCGGCCTCGGCGGACATGTTGGACCACAGTTCGGTGCAGCCGCCGAACCGATAGAAGAACCGCTTGGAGACGCCGAAGCCGTGCAGCGCCGAAGTGTTGCCCGAGCGCGAGCAGTCGAGGAAGGTGGCGTTGCCGTGCTCGGCGCGGATGCGGCGCATGCCGTCGGCGACCTGGTCGAGCGCCTCGTCCCAGGAGATCCGCTCGAACTGGCCGGACCCGCGCGGACCGGTGCGGCGCATCGGAAACTTCAGCCTGTCCGGATGGTAGAGCCGCTCGATCTGGCCGACGCCGCGCGCACAGGCATGCAGCGGCGGCAGTTCGGGCTGCCAGCGCGCCGGGTCGGTCGAGATCCGGACGATCCGGTCGTCCACGACGTGGGCATTGACGACGCAGCGACCGCCGCAATTGTGGCCGCAGGTGCTGGTGATCACGGTCTCGCCCGGCCGGGCGGCGGGCCGCGGACTCTGATAGAGTGTGTCGGGCATGATCCTCGAACCGTTGGAGGCTGGAGACTCTAGCAAGGCCGGGGCCAGACTCGAAGCTGTTCGCGCGACCCTGCCGAACACGAGAACGCGGGAGCCAATGGCCGGCCTCTGCGTTTGAGTCGGCCCTCCCATGAAGGATTTTCCGTGACCCCACCCGATTCGCGTTCGTCGCGCCTTTCCGAAGGCCTGCCTTATCCCCTCGGCGCGACATGGGACGGCCTGGGCGTCAACTTCGCCCTGTTCTCGGCCAATGCCACCAAGGTCGAGCTCTGCCTGTTCGACGCCGGCGGTGAACGCGAGATCGAGCGCATCACCCTGCCCGAGTACACCGACGAGGTCTGGCACGGCTACCTGCCCGATGCCCGCCCCGGCACCGTCTACGGCTATCGCGTGCACGGCCCCTACGAACCCGCGGCGGGCCACCGCTTCAATCCCAACAAGCTGCTGCTCGATCCCTATACCAAGCAGATGATCGGCAAGCTGGAATGGAATCCGGCGCTGTTCGGCTACAAGATGGAGACCGGGGACGATCTCACCTTCGACGAGCGCGACAGTGCCCCGTTCATGCTGAAGAGCTGCGTGATCGACACCGCCTTCACCTGGGGGCGGGCGCCGCAGCGGCACACGCGGTGGGACAGTACGATCATCTACGAGGCCCATGTGCGCGGCCTCACCCAGCGCCACCCCGGCATTCCCGAGGCGATCCGCGGCACCTATGCCGGCCTGGCCAGCCGCGAGATGACGTCGTACCTCGCCTCCCTCGGCATGACGGCGGTCGAGCTGCTGCCGGTCCATACCTTCGTCGACGACAGCTACCTGCTCGAAAAGGGTCTCAGGAACTACTGGGGCTACAACACGATCGGCTTCTTCGCCCCGGCCCGGCGCTATGCCGCCAACGCCGACTTCGCCTTCGCGGAGTTCAAGGAGATGGTGGCGCATCTCCACGATGCCGGCCTCGAGCTCATCCTGGACGTGGTCTACAACCACACCGCCGAGGGCAACCAGCTCGGGCCGACGCTGTCGTTCAAGGGGATCGACAACGCCTCGTACTACCGGCTGGCGCCGGACCCGCGCTACTACGTCAACGACACCGGCACCGGCAACACGGTCAACCTCAGCAACTCGCGCGTCCTCCAGCTCGTGATGGACAGCCTGCGCTACTGGGCCACCGACATGCGCGTCGACGGCTTCCGCTTCGATCTCGCCACGATCCTGGGCCGCGAACCGCACGGTTTCGAGGAGGACGGGCGGTTCCTCGACGCCTGCCGACAGGACCCCGTCCTGTCGCGGGTCAAGCTGATCGCCGAGCCCTGGGACGTCGGTCCGGGCGGCTATCAGGTCGGACGCTTCTCGCCCGGCTGGGCCGAGTGGAACGACGCCTATCGCGACACGGTGCGCGCCTACTGGCGGGGCGACGATGGCCAGGTGCCGAAGCTCGCCGCCCGCCTCACCGCCTCCGCCGACCTGTTCGCCAAGCGCGGCCGCCGCCCCTGGGCATCGATAAACTTCATCACCGCCCATGACGGCTTCACCCTGGCCGACCTCGTCTCCTACAACGACAAGCACAACGAGGCGAACGGCGAGAACAACCAGGACGGCCACGACCACAACCTCTCCGCCAACTACGGCGCGGAAGGGCCGACCGACGACAAGGCGATCCGCGCCACGCGGCTGGTCCAGATGCGCAACCTGCTGGCCACACTGTTCCTGTCGCGCGGCACGCCCATGCTGCTGGGCGGCGACGAGGTCGGCCGCAGCCAACAGGGCAACAACAACAGCTACTGCCAGGACAACGAGATCTCCTGGATCGACTGGCAGGGAATCGGCCCGGACGGCCGCGCCCAGGCCGAGTTCGTGCGCAAGCTGGTGATGATCCGCAACGCCCTGCCCATGCTGCGGCGCGGACGCTTCCTGACCGGCGCCTACGACGAGGAACTCGGGGTCAAGGACGTGAGCTGGCTCACGCCGTCCGGGGAAGAGATGACCGAGGAGAACTGGGACGATCCGCATGCCCGCAGCCTCGGCATCCTGCTCGACGGTCGCGCCCAGGAGACCGGCATCCGCAGGGTCGGCGACGATTCGACCCTGCTCCTGATCGTCAATGCCCACACCGAGGTGGTGCCCTTCACCCTTCCTTCGGCCGCCAGCGGCAGCCGCTGGATCCGCCTCGTCGATACCAGCGACCCCGAGGGAGACGGGCTGGCCAGGCACGAGTTCGGCCAGCGTTGCGACGTGCCCGGGCGGGCGCTCCTGCTGTTCATCCTGCAACCCGAGCGCACGCCGCAGCGGGCGACGGCGGCCGAACGGTCGTTCCAGCGCGTCGTGCAGGCGGTCGAGGAGGCGGAGCTGAAGGCGGTGCGGTTCGGCTTCGACTGAAGCCGCGTCACGCCGCCGCGTTTCTGGAGGCCAGGGCTTCGCTGAGCGCCGCATGCAGGATGGCCGCATCGTAGGGCTTCCGCAGCAGCGGGAAGCCTTCATCGGCGACGGACTGCGCCCGTTCGCTGTATCCTGTCGCAAGAACGACGGGCAGGCCGGGCCGCTCGCGCCGCACGCGCCGGGCAAGGTCGAGCCCGTTGATCTCGCCCGGCATGACGATGTCGCTCAGCACGATGTCGAAGGACTGGCGGGCGAGAAGGGACCAGGCGGTGGCGCCATCCGGCGCATGGACCACCGCATAACCCACCTCTTCGAGGAGCGCACGAGTCACCTCGGCGACATCGGCATTGTCCTCGACCAGCAGGACGCGAACGCGCTCGTCGAGCCGGGGCGGCGGCGCGGCGGGCGTGCCGGGGGCCGAGGCGGCGCTGCGGGTCGTGCGCGGCAGGTAGAGGGTCACGGTCGTGCCCCGGCCGACCACGCTGTCGACCGTCGCGCTGCCGCCCGACTGACGCGCGAAGCCGTAGACCTGCGACAGGCCGAGCCCGGTGCCCTTGCCCACGTCCTTGGTGGTGAAGAACGGCTCGAAGACCCGCCCCAGCAGGTCGTGGGGAATGCCCGAGCCGGTATCGCTCACGGAGACGGATACGAACTCCCCGGCCATGCCGAGCGGGTCGCCGGCGGGCAGCACGACGTTCCGCGCGGCGATGACCAGCCGACCGCCGGCACTCATGGCGTCGCGCGCGTTCACCGCCAGATTGAGAAGCGCAAGCTCGAGCTCGCTGTCGTCCACCAGGACCGGCCACACGTCGGACGCCACGACGATCTGGACCTCGATGTCGCCGCGCAGGCTCGACTGCAGCATGCCGTGGACCGCCGGCAGGCGCTCGCGCAGGTCGATCACGGTGGCGTCGTGGGCCTGGCGCCGCGCGAACGACAGGAGCTGGCGGGTAAGATCGGTGCCGCGCTTGACCGCGGTGTCGATGGCGTCGAGCGAACGCCCGATCGGCCGGGCAGCCAGACGGCCGTCGGCCGCCAGCAGGCGGCGCAGCCGCTCGGCGCTGCCGCTCACGATCATCAGCAGGTTGTTGAAGTCGTGGGCGACGCCGCCGGTGAGCTGGCCGATCGCCTCGAGGCGCTGGGACTGCTTCAGGGCCACCTCGGCGGCCTCGCGGCGCGCCTGCTCCTCGGCCGAGCCCTCGGCGCGGCGGAGCGCGTAGAGACCCAGCCCGACCATCACCAGCGCCGCCGGCAGGGCGATGGCGGCATGGTTCATCACGACCCGCCAGAACTCGGCATCGAGCGCCGGGACGGCGATGCCCACGGCGACGTAGATGGGAAAGCCGGGCACGCGGCGATAGCCGCTGCGGCGCTCGATGCCGTCGATGCGCGACACGGCAGTGAAGAGGCCGCCGTCCGGCTGGCGCGCGAAGGCCGCGGTGAGCACTCCGGGCGCGGCATCGGTGCCGCCGGTCACCTCCGGCCAGCGCGCCAGGACGGCGCCGTCGCTGCGTACCAGGGCGAAGGCCTCGTGGTCACGCGCCAGCTTGGCGTAGAACTCGCTGAAATGGGCGGGCAGCACGGTAACGCCCACCACTCCGTCGAACAGCATGGGTTCGGGGCTGAGGCGCCGGGCGCTGACGACGAAGAAGCGCAGCGGCCGGACGCGTCCCTGAATCACCTCGCTCACATAGGTCCCGACATCGGCCTCCCGCTGGCCGCGAAAGTAGCTGCGGTCGGAAATGTCGACCTCCTTGGGCACCGGCAGGAGAGTGCTCGACACGAGCGGGCGTGCGGTCCGGTCGAACACGAGGATCGATTCGATCTGCGGCAAGGCCAGCTGCGTCCGCTTGAATCGGACGAACAGATCGGCCTCGCGCGCGAGGATCTGGTCGGCATCGAGATCGCGCACGACCTCGTTGATCTCGGCGATCGACCGCTCGACCGTCTGCAGCGCCTTCAGCGCGTGCTCCTGGAGGACGTCCAGCGTTCGTTCGATGCGCTCGTCGGCCTGAAGGTCGATCGTGCGGCGCGTCTCCCAGGTCGCCCAGCCGAACAGGACTGCCGGCACCAGCAGGCTGAGGACGACGATCATGCGCAGATGCAGGAAGCGGCCGGACAGCACGCGGCGACGATAGAGCATCGCTGCATCATTGTCGCGCGGCGCACGCTGAAAGGCGGCGAATCCGTCGGTATTGCCGCAACCCTTTCCCTGCCCGGTCATTGATCGATCGAGCGAGCCCCGGCCGGTGTGCAGGGACCTCGCAGAGGAGGGGATCATGACGGCACGCGAACATCGCTTGGCGACAGCGGCAATCGCTGCCCTGACCCTGTGCGGCCTGTCCTTGTCGTCCAACGCAGGGGCGCAATCGGCACCACAGCCGAGCCGAGCCTGCGCGATCGACAGCTGCATGGCCGTTCCCGCCGAGCTGGCCCCCCGCTTCCGGGCCGACCACGGGATCACGGCCGGCGCTCCCTACGACATCGACGGCAACCTCGTGGATCGCCACGGCAACATCGTCGCCGTTCCGGCGGCGGCCGGCCGGCCGCAGGAGGTCTTCGTCCTCGAGCCGCCGGCGCGGGTTATCGGTTCGTCCGTGCGCATGTAGCGCGGACGGGGCCCTCCTACGCGCGCGCCCGCTCGGCGCCCCCGGAGGCGAGCGCGGCAAGAAGCCGGGCGTCGCCCAGTCCTTCCAATCCCTCGACGGTCTCGATCAGCCGTCCGGCCGTTCCCGCCGCCAGCGGCGACGCGCTGAAGGCCAGACAGCGGTGGAACTTCGCCAGGTGCCGGTCGCGATCGAGCGGCCGCGCAGGATTGGCCAGCATGGCCTCGCAATTCCAGACATGCTCGCTGCCGTCCCTGAGACGGACGGTCACGCGCTGCGGCGCCAGCGCGTTGGGATCGGCGTTGCCATCCGGCCGCACGACCACCCGGCGGGCCAGGTCGTGCGTCGCGGGATCGGTCAGAACGGCGCCGCGGAAATCCGAAAGGTCGAGACGGCCGTTCAGCAGCACCCGGGCCACGCCATATGCGAGGCAGAGCCGCAGATAGCTGGCGCCAGCGGCCGGCTCCGGCGGCCGGCCCACCAGCCGCGCGATCAGCGGCGGCGCGGCGACCTCGACGGAGGCGACGTCGGCGGCCGCGAAGCCATGCCGGCGCTGCAGCACCATCGCCCCCTCGATGCCGCCATGGGTGGCCCGACCGGCGGGATAGGGCTTGTGGCTGAAGGCGGCGATGCGCCAGTCGCGGCCCAGGCCTTCAAGGACGGGCCCCAGGTCGGCCTCGCCCTCGAACAGCGGCAGGTAGCCGTAGGCGCCCTCGAAGACCTGCCGCGCGCCGGCGAACGGCAGACGGGCGAGCTCGCAGGACTGCAGCGCCGCCCGGGCGTTGAAGGCGACCTGGACCGGCAGGATGGGGCTGCCCTCGACATGCGCCTGCATGGTGCCGCTGGTCTGCGCGAGCTGCCAGGCGAAGGCCCGCTCCAGCGCCTCCCGGTCGAGCCCGAGCACGCGGCCGGCGGCAGCGGTCGCGCCGAACCCGCCCGCGGTGGCCGGGCGGAAGAAGCGGAAGCCCGCGCGCGAGGCGAGGCCGAGCGCGGCCGCGACGTCGGCGCCCACGGCCACGGCGGCGATCAGCTCGGCGCCGCTCGCGCCGCCGGCCAGTTCGGCGGCCGCCAGCGCGGCCGGCAGGACGCTGGCCAGCGCATGCACCACGGCACCCTCGTGAAGGCAGTCGAATTCCTGATTGTGCATCTGCCAGGCATTGAGGAAGACGGCGGCCGGGGCGGCCATCCGCCGGCCGCGTCCCCAGACCGGGACGGACATCGAGACCGGCGCCCCCCATCCGGCCGCCACGCCGGCCAAACCCTCGCCGCCCTCCACCGAGGACCCGGCGATGCCCACCCCGAGACTGTCGAGGATGAAGACCTTGGCGCGCTCGATGGCGGCCGTGTCGAGGTCGGCGAAGCGCGTGCCGAGGGCGTGCGTGGCGAAGCGTTGGGCGGCGGTCATGCGGCCACTCTATACCAGCCGCCGGAATACCAGGGGCAGGCTGCCGGCGGTTCCACATGCCGCTTGTGCGGGCGCCCGAACCGGGCAACCCTCGCGCGCCCGCATGCCCATCTCCAGCCGCTTCGTCGTCCAGTCCACGATCGTCCTGCTCGGCGTCGGCCTGCTCGCCCTGCTGGCCATCGTCGGCATGACGATCTGGCTGAACGAACGCTCGCAGGTCTATTTCCGGGACGTCATCGCGGCGCGCGACATCCGCGGGGCGGCGGTCGACTTGCGCTCGGCGCTGCAGACCGCCGAATCCAGCCAGCGCGGCTACCTGCTCACCGACAACGAGATCTACCTCGCCCCCTACGACAGCGCCCGCGCGCTGGCCCGGCAACAGCTCGACGTGCTGAAGCGGGCGCTGGCCGCCGACGCCCCCACGAAGCCACTGCTGGAGCGACTGGACACGGTGATCGGGGAGAAGGTCGGCGAGATGGACCGCACGATCTCGCTCAAGCGGCAGGGCAACGACACCGACGCGATGGCCATCCTGCGGACCAACCGCGGCAAGGCGCTGATGGACGAGGCGAACGTCTTCCTCTCCGGTATCGTCCGCGCCGCCGACGAGCGGCTGACCGAGGGCGTCGCCGAGCAGAGCGCCAACGCGGCCCTGCTGCGCTGGGCCTCGATCTCGGGCGGCATCGTCATCGTGCTGGTCGTGGGCGGCGCCACCCTTACCGTGGCGCGCTATGCCCGCGAGGTCGTCCAGGCGCGCGACGAGGTCCGCCTGCTCAACACCAGCCTGGAGGAGCGCGTCGCCCGACGCACCGCCGACCTCGCCCAGGCGCGCGACCGGGCCGAGGTCCTGCTCGCCGAGGTCAACCATCGCGTCGCCAACAGCCTGACGCTGGTCGGCGCCCTGGTGCAGCTCCAGGCCCGGTCGGTCGACGACGCCCGCGCCCGCACGGCCCTGGAGGAAACGCAGAGCCGTATCCTCGCGGTCTCGCTGGTCCACAAGCGGCTCTACAGTTCGGGCGACGTGCGCTTCGTGGCGCTCGACGAGTACCTGCCCACCCTGCTCGAGCATCTCGAGACGTCGATGCGGGCGGAGGGTCACACCGGGGTCAGGGTGCATCACGCGCTCGAGCCGCTCCGGCTGCGGACCGACGCCAGCGTCAATCTGGGGGTGGTGGTGACCGAATGGATCACCAACGCCTTCAAGTACGCCTACCCGGACCGCAACGGCGACATCCGCGTCCGCCTGCGCCGCCAGGGCGAGGGCCACGCCGAGCTGGTGGTCGAGGACGACGGGGTGGGACGGCAGGACGGCGCGCCCGCCCGGGGCTCCGGTCTCGGCACCCGCGTGGTCAAGGGGATCGCGGCGGCGATGCGGGCCGAAGTCGCCTACGAGCGCCGCCAGCCGGGCACCACCGCCCGACTGATCTTTCCCCTGCCGGCCGATTGAGGCGTCGACTTCGGCGCGGCCAACGGGTGTAATGAGGCGTCATCGGTCCAGCCCGCCGATGTCGTCTTGGGGGGCACACGAGGGCATATGAGGCTGGGAAAGTTCGAGTGCGGCCTGGCCGTGATGGCCGGCTTGCTGATGACTGCCCCGGCGCTGGGCCAGGGGACCGCTCCCGCCGTCCTGCAGGGGCCCGCCGGCATCACCGTGCCGCGCGTGCTGCCACCCTTCCAGCCCGGATCGCCGCCGTGCCGGCGGCCGCCGCTTCAACGCATGCTGGGCTTCGCGCAGGACAACGAGCGCGAGTTCATGAACGGCGTCGCCCGCGGCCTCGGCCTCGCGGCGCGCGACCGCGGCCTCGCGTTCCAGGTCGCGGCGGCGGGCAACGATGCCAACCGGCAGACCGAGCAGATCCGACAGTTCCGCGCCGCCGCGGTGGGCGCCGTCGTCTCCGCCCCGGTCGATGCGATCGGTCTCGCCCCGGCCCTGCAGCAGCTGATCTGGTCGGGGGCTTTCGTCGGCTCGGTCGTGCCGCCGCCGGCGACGGAAATCCTCAATGCCCCGCAGTACCTGACCGGGAAGGTCTTGGCCGAGGCGGCCGCGGCCTATATCCGCGAGCAGCTCGGCGGACGGGCGCGCGTGGTCCTGCTGACCCACGACAGCCTGCAGTTCCTCGCGCCGCGCTTCGTCGCCATGCGCGATACGCTCGGCGCCCTTCCGGGGGTCACGATCGTGGCCGACCTGTCGCCGCCGACGGTGAACAAGGCCGGCGGCGAGTCCGCCATGCGCACCATCCTGCTCGCCCATCCGAGCGTCGACGTCGTACTGGGTGCCGACACCGTGGTGCTGGGAGCGCTGGCGGCACTGCGCGCGGCCGGCAAGGCGCGACCGGACCAGTTTCTCGGCGGCATCGACGGCGAGCCGGAAGCGGTGAGCGAGATCCGACGCGGCGGCCCCTACAAGGCCAGCATCAGCCTGAACTCGCCGGTGTTCGGCTATGCGCTGGGTCAGCACGCGGCCGACTGGCTCGACGGCAAGCATGTTCCCCAGGCCATGGACATCCTGCCGTTCGCGCTGTCGCTGGCCAACCTCGCGCGGTACGAGACCGACGTCGCCGATCCCGCCGCGGTGTGGCGGGATCCGGCGCGGCGCGACGCCTATCTCCGGATGTACGGCAGCATCTGCTACGACACGCGCGACCAGTACCTCAACTTTCCCTGGTCGTCCGAGCGCAGCGGGTGAACCCGGCGGCGTTCAGTCCCGGGTCTTCCCTTCCTTCGCCTTCACCGTGGTCAGGTCCTTGTCGCCTTCCTTGACCGGCGCCGCCTCGATGAAGGAGACGGGATCGCTGCCGGGGAAGGAATCCTTCAGCGCCGAGTCGAGCTTCTTCTCCATCGACTCCTTGCCGCCCGCAGGCCTGTCGGGTTCCTTCTGATGGAGCGCCTTCTGGCGCTCTGCCATGAGCTCCTGCTCCATGATCTTCAGGTCGGCCTTGTCGCGCTCCGATGCCCCCGGAGCCTCGGCGGCCTTGCGGGCGTTGCGCACCTTGAGCGCCTTGTCCTCGATTTCCTTCTGCCGCTGCTCGCTGACGCTCATGTCTGCCTCCAGCCGTATCGGGTATTTGTCATCGCAGAATCAACGCTTCGGCGGGACGGCGGTTGCTGCGGACGGCCACGGTTTCGCGAGGAGACCGAGCCCGGCCGGATCCTGTTTCCCCAAGGAAATCAGAGGTCGTGGTGCGGGATGTCGCGGCTGCGCACGAGCATCGTGAAGTTGCGCCCGATCAGGAAGCTCGCCAGCACGACCAGGGCGAGTTCCGCGGTCGGCACGAACGCCGAGCTCAGCATGCCGACGGGCGTGGCGAGGATGTCGGCGACGACGACCAGCGCGGCGACGACGGCGAGCCACGCGGCTTCGGGCGCCCGGCGCAACCGGATGCGCGCCTGCCCATGGTCGACGGTGAGGGACACGAAGGCGCCGCGGGCGACGCCCGCCAGTCCCGCCAGGAGACCGAGCATCCAGACCTGGGGATCCCAGAGATCGCAGGAGGGCGGCACCGCCAGCAGCACCAGCGTCGCCGCCGCCAGCAGCGCCGGCAGCGCGGCCAGCCGCCAGCGCGGGGTCGGCGCGGAGGAGCGATCGCCGAGGGCGATCCCGACGGCGCCGGCCGTCAGAAGAACGACGAGAGCTGCGGAGACGTACGCGACCACGGAAATCCTAGCCGCGGCGCCGGTGGCCAGAGCCGGCGCCCGGGCCGTCCGCGGGATGCTGCGCTCTCATCGCCAACGCTCTTTCCATGCCGCCCGATGTATCAGGGGATCGCGGCAGAGGCCAAGAGCATGATTCGGTGCCGTCCTAGACGACGCAGCCGTGATGGGCGGACGACACCAGCCGCACGTACTTGGCCTGGACCGATCCCGGCGCGAGGCGCGCGGGGTCGGGCGCCGCCCAGGTCTCCATGCGGCGCGCAATCTCGCCGTCGGGCACGTCGAGCGTGAGCGTGCGCGCCTGCGGATCGATCACGATGGCGTCGCCGTCGCGGACGGCCGCGATCGGCCCGCCGCGCGCCGCCTCCGGCGAGATGTGGCCGATCAGGATGCCGTGGCTCACGCCGGAGAAGCGGCCGTCGGTGATCAGCGCGACGTCCTCGCCGAGGCCGCGGCCCTGGAGCTGGATGGTGAGCATCACCATCTCGGGCATGCCCGGCCCGCCGACCGGCCCGACGTTGCGCACGACGACGACGTTGCCCTTCACGATCTCGCCGGCCCGGATCGCCGCCATCGCCGCGGCTTCCGAGTCGAACACCTTCGCGGTGCCGCGGAAGGTCCCCTTATCGAGCGTCTTGCCGGACAGCTTCAGCACGCAGCTCTCGGGCGCGAGGTTGCCCCGCAGCACGCTGATGTGGTTGTTCGGCGGGGCGATCGGCGCATCGACGGACCGCACCACGTCCTGGCGGCCGAGCGTGTCGAGGCCCGGCACGTCGGCGAGGTTCTCCGCCAGCGTCCGGCCGGTCACGGTCATGACGTCGCCGTGCAGCAGCCCGGCGCGCAGCAGCTCCTTCATCACGACCGGGACGCCGCCCAGCGCGTGCAGGCTGGTCATGGCGTAGGGTCCGTGCGGCTGCAGGTTGGCGATCAGCGGCATGCGCTCGCCCACGGCCTGGATGCGCTCGACGCTGAGCGGGACCTGGGCCTCGCGCGCGATCGCCAGGAGGTGAAGGTACATGTTCGTCGAGCCGCCCATGGCGTAGACGGTGGAAATGGCGTTTTCGAACGCCCGTTCCGTCATGATGTCGCGCGGGCGGATGCCCTTTTCCATCAGCCGGTAGAGCGCCTCGACCGAGGCGCGGGCCTGGGCGCGCACGTCGGCATGGATGTCGCTGCCGGCCTGGTAGTCGGCGGGATGGGAGGCGCCGCGCGGCAGCATCATGCCGATCGCCTCGGCGATGGTGCTCATCGTGTTGGCGGTGAACATGGCGCCGCAGGTGCCGCTGCCCGGCAGGACATTGCGCTCCAGCGCGTCGAACTCCTCGGCGCTGATCCGGCCGGCCTCGCGCGCCGCGCGGCCCTCGGCCCAGTCCATGATGGTCAGGTTGTTGCCCTTCGCCGCCCACGGGCCGAAGTCGACCTTCCCGGGCGAGCTCGTCCCGGGATAGAGGACGAGGCCGAAGGCGTTGGTGCGCGCGAGCGGCATCAGCGCCGCCGCGCCGGTCTTGTCGCAGCCGGAGATCACGATCATCGCCTCGCCGTGATGGGCGCGATGGCCGATCTCGAAGCAGTCGGCCGCCACGTCGCGCGACAGCAGGCTGAAGCCCGCCGTCGGCGTGCCCTGGGTCAGCGCATCCGAGACCGCCGGCGCACCGACCACCAGCCCCTGGCCGCCGCGCTCGCCGACCAGCTCGACCAGCATGTCGGCCAGCGTCCGCACGCGGTTGTTGCAGCGGTGGGCGTTCGTCCAGGCGCCGGCGATGGTGACCACCGCGTTGGCCCGCTCGGCACGGTCGGGATCGAAGCCCGCGGCGCGCACCTCGACCCGCGCCCGCTTCCAGTAGGTGCTGCTGTCCTGGCCCTGGCTGTTCTTGTGGCCCTGCTGCGTCATGTCGGTCCTGCCCGTGGTTTGCCGCAGGTTAGACGGCCGACCGGCAGGGAACCACCGCAACGCCCGGCGCCGGACCGGTCAGCGGTACGCGTGCCTCAAATGATCAGCAGATGATCGGAGCCGACGCGCAGGGCTACGACGACGTCCTGGAAATCGTTGTCGCCGGTCGTGCTCGGCAGGTCCTCGAAGCCCATCAGCAGCTCGAGCCCCCCCGGCGCCACGCCCGACAGGACCTGGTTGGCATGGTCGGGATTGAGGGCGGCGAAAGAATGGAAGACCGGGACTTCGCCCAGGACGCCACGGCTAGCGCTCACCAGCACCGGCGGCCGGCCGTCCCCGACATGCGCCGAACCGCCGCCCGCCGCCTGGAAGGAGAAATCGTCGGGCAGGCTGCCGTAGTGGTCGAACCCGTCCTGCACCAGGAAGAAGCCCAGCCGGACCCCGTCGGCCGGCGCGCCGAGTGCCACGGTCGCGCTCGCGGCCGGCACGGCGAGCGTGTTGGCGAATACGAGGTGGACGTCGGAGATCGTGCCGTCCGCCGCGACCTTGTAGGTGCCCAGCATGTTGGCGAAAGCCGAAGTCGCCGACTTGAGCTCGAGGGTGAAGGAGACCGCCCCGTCGCCCGTAAGGAAGGGTTCGTTCAGCATGCCGTTGATCTTGGACGGATCGACCCGCGCACCCTCCTGCAGCACGGGCAGATAAGGCTGGAAGGTCACGACCGTGTGGGCGTCGGCGCCGCTGCCGCGCGTCACCGTCATGAAGTCGCCGCCCGAGAAGTCGCCGTCATAGTGGAAGGAGACGCCGCCGACGCTGAATGTCGCGCCTGCCTCGTCCTTGACCACGCCAAGACTGCCGCGGCCGATCAGAGAGCCTTGGATGTCGAGCGTGTCGTCGAAGCCGAAGCCCGACACCCGGTCGCCGTGCAGGTCGGCCAGCCGGTCGCGAAGCGTATCGGCTCCGGTCCCGAGGTCGATCGCGTCGGCGCCCGGGCCGCCGCTCACCATGTCGTTGCCCGGTCCGCCGTCCAGCGTATCGTCGCCCGCCGAGCCGGTGATCGTCTGGTCGCCGTCGCCACCCGCCGCGTGCGTGACGCCCCTGAACACCGCATCGTCGCGCAGGTTCAGGTTCTGGATGCGCATGTCCTGCTCCGCCCCGGTGTCGGCGGTGGCGTAGGCCGCGGCACTGCTGTCGTGCTCCGCCGCGAGATAGGACGATACCGCCTCGCGGGCATCGAGGGCATCGACCGGGATCGTGTCGGCGGCGGTGAAGTCCCTGCTCTCGTCGACGATCGCGCCGACGTGCCAGTCGTCGAGAAGGAAGCGGAAATTCTCGCCATGCGCCTTGATCGGAAAGCCATCGGCGCCGTTGGCCAGCACGTTGTTGATCGCCACCGTGATGATGGCGGGCGCGTGGGCGAGCAGAACGCCATTCTCGACCAGCCGCGCCGTCACCGTTCCCGAATCGTCGACCAGCGCCACGCTCACGATCCGCGAACCCGCCGCATAGTCGGGATCCCAGGAGTAGCGGATGCCACCGATCTGCAGGAAGCGGTCCTGACCGGTGCCTGCAGAGACGGCATACTCGAGGATGGCCTTGAGATCCGCCGCGGTGGTGTCAAACACCATCATCTTCTCGCCACGCACGGCCTGGGCGATGTCCTGCCGGGAGACGGCGCCGCCGGGTTTGCCGATATCGGCATTGCCGGTCGTCGCGATCGGCCGTCCGTCGTCATCGAAGTCCCCGATCTGCGACTGGATGACGGCGGCGTTCAGCAGGCCGACGACCGGATGGCTGGCGGTGGATGCGCCAAGCGCACGCTCCGCGGCATGGATCGCCGAATCGGCGGCGAGGTCGCCGAGGTTGGTCTCCTGCGACCGGGTCGTCGCGCGGCCGCCCTCGAGATAGACCTGCGAGAATCCCTGCACGACGCTGTCATTTCCCACCACCGCGACCTGAAGCGTGCCGCCGAGGCCGCTGTCGACGATCTGGAAGGACACGTTGGCAAGGTCGCCCGACACCGCGACCTCGAACGAGGTCGAGAAGTCGAAGAACTGATGGGTGAGGACGAGGGTGCCGCCCTGCAGCGAAACCTCGTTGGCGGTCCAGCCGCCGACGTTGATCGTGTCGCCCGCCTCGAGGCCCGCGATGCTGCCGCCGAAACTGGTGCTGATGTTGAACACGACGTTGCCGTCCTGACCGGCCACCATCAGCTCGTTGCCGCCGGCGGTGAGCGTGGCGGACCTGCCGGCGCCCGGCGCCGCGGCCAGCACGCGGGCCTCGGCACTGCCGGTCAGGGCGCCCCCGTCTGCCTCGGCGAGGATGCCGATCGCGAAGCCCGGCCCCAGACTGCCCGAGCCGCCGCCATGCAGCACTTCGACGTTGAGCGCCCCGTGCTCGCCGCCCGGCGAGCCCGTGCCGGCAACCGGGTCATAGATCGAGGTCGTCGCGGCAGGAATCGACCCGATGACGGCCTGGATCGCCGCGGCGTCGTTGGCCGAGAAGCCCGACAGGTCGATCGCGACGTCACCCGGGCCGATCGCGGCACCGCTGCCGTGTCGCACCTCGACGGAATGGTCCGGGCTGTTGAAGCCGTCGAGCGCGAAGCCGCCGGGACCGCCGGGGTTGACGACATAGACCGGGTCGCCGGAGTAGAGATCGAAGGTGTTGCTGTAGAGCGGTCCGAAGCCACCGAGATCGTCGACGTTTCCCGACAGCGCGTCGACCGTCAGGCTGGCGCTGCCGACGAAGCCGGTCTGGTTCACCAGGTTGCCGGAGATCACGTAGACCACCGACAGGTCGGCCGAGCCGCCCCAGTTGCGCGGCATCTCGAAGGTGACGGGGGTGCCCAGCGCCACCGTCGCGCGGGCGCCCCATGGAGCCGTGATGTCGACCTCGATGCTCGAGGGCACGAAGGTGAACTGCTGGGCGATCGCGATGCCGGCGGTCAGGTTGGTCGAGATCAGGTCGTACTGGATCAGTCCGTCAAGGAAGCTGCCGGAGAGCGAGGGCAGTTCGGGGCCGAGAATGTCCTCAACCACCGAGATCAGGTCGACCGTCACCGATGCGAAGTCGGGCGTGGCGACGTCGAGCGTCACCGACTGGTCGCTACCGACCTGCTCCGTGGTCTGGTCGTGATCGTAGTCGCGCGGCAGGAAGAGATCGAACCCGTCGGCGAGATGCTTGCTCTCGCCCGAGTGCAGCGAGATGAGGGGGATCGTCTTGTCGTAGGAATAGGCGACGGAATCCGAGCCCAGCAGGTCGGAGCTGAAGTTCAGCGAGAAGTTGAGATCGAACAGCGCGTCGAGGCGGACATCGAATTCCGGAAACGTCGCGGTGAAGTGCGGATTGCCGCCCACCACGCCGTTGCTGGACGTGCCGATGGTGAACTGCTGGCCCGAGGCGACGGCGTCCGGCAGCGTGAACGCGACGTCGATCGGATAGTCGAGCGACACGCCGCCCGTCGTGCCCTGGACCTTCAGGACGAGCCCGGCGCTGGCGTTGACCGAGGCCGAGAGGTCACCGTCTAAGGTCGAGAAGGAATCGGCGAAGCTCTGGCTGAACAGGGTCCAGCTGTCGTTGATGGAGAGCGCGGTGCCGCTGCTCCACATGCTCTGATCGGAAGTCCTGAACTCGACGCGATCGGTGTCCGTCACGATGGACGGCGCTGTCGTCATGCCCCCTGCCCCAGAAGCTCCTGCTCCCCGGAACCATCATGAGGGCGACGAGAACTATTGTCATTAACCCCGCAATATTATTGCAGCGGCGGCCTCGCGAGGGCCCGGCCGCGGCGAGTCAGGCGCGCTGGGGAAGCCGGCCGCGCGAGGCCCGGACCTCGGCAACGGCACGGTCCCACGCCGCGAGGCGTTCGGGTCCCGCGGGATGGGTGTCGAGCATGCCGGTCTCGCGGCGGCCCGACGAGCGCGCGAGCGTCACCAGGAAGCCGCGCGCCTTGTCGAGGTCGATGCCCGACCGATAGAGGATCAGCGCGGCCAGATAGTCGGCCTCGCGCTCCTGTTCCTTGGAGAAGGAGATGCGCCCGACCGCGCCGCCGACGTCGGCGCCGGTCTTCGCCGCCTGCTGCGTGATCGCCGAACTGTTGTAGCCGCCCGACGAGGCCGCCGCGCCCAGCGCCCCGAGCAGGACGGCGCCGATCACCGCGCCGACCACCTGGTTGCGCCGGCCCGTGGCCACGTGATCCGCCATCTGGTGGCCGATCTCGTGGGCGATGACCATCGCGACCTGCTCCTCGTTGTCGGCGTATTCGACGACACCGCGATTGACGACGATGAGCCCGTCGGGACCGGCGCTGGCGTTGAGCGAACGATCGTCGGAGACCCGGAAGCGCCAGGTGCAGACGCCGACGCTCATCTCGCGGCAGAGGGTGCTCGCGGCCGGCCGGATGCGTTGCAGCGCGCTCGCCAGCACCTCGTCAACTTCCGCATCGCTGACATGATGGCGCCGCGGCGGTCCCGCCCGCGCCACTTCAGCCTGGGCCAGGCCGAGGCTCTGGCTGCTCACCGGAGGCAATTGATGGACGGCGCCCGAACAGGCGCCGGCTCCGGCCGCCGCGGCCAAGGTCAGGAAGGAACGACGGTTCACGGCAACGTTTGCGTCAGTGTGTGCGGGCGCCGACACTCTATCGACGAGCGGGAGAGCCGGTCAATTTTCCACAGCCGGACCGCAACCCCATGTCGGCCCGCTGACCGCGCGGCGCCGACGGGGCGGCGATCAGCGAACCGAGTAGACGAAAGCGGCCCCGCCGGTGCTCCTTCCGGTCCCGCTGCCGGGCGCCGGCTGGCTCATGGCCTCGACGACGAAGAGCACGAAGTCGCTGAAGGCCCTGCGCCCATCGAAGGGCTCCTGGTTCGGTGCCAGGCGACAGTTGCCGCCTTGCTTGGCGCAGACGTAGAAGTCCGTCGTCCCGTAGCCGCCGATGCGCTCCATGTCGTCGGTCCGCTGGCTGCCCGCATGGATGAAGGCGTACTTGAGGTTCGGATTCACCTCGAGGCGCGGATGCTTCGACTTCAGGTCGTCGACGCAGAGCACGCAGTTCGGTCCCTGGGTGAAGGTCGGATCTGCGTAGTGGACCCGGGCCCGCCGCGTGCCCGTATTGTCCGGGCAGCCGTCCAGCACGTAGGCGACGTTGTCGCCCGGCGGTGAGGACGGCACCGCCAGCGCCTGGATCGGGTACTCGCAGATGAACAGCTTCTCGGCCTCCTCGAGCGTGAGCGGCGCGGCGCCCGACCGGCGGGTCAGCGTGCCGGTGACGAACTGGTACAGGACACGCAGGCGCCGCAACTGATTCGCCGAGTTGGCCGGCACCATCGTCCAGGTCTGGTTCCAGGCATCGACGAACTGGAGGCCCAAGCCAGGAGACGGGGTCACGAACTGCTGCGTGAACTGGTTGCCGGCATTGCGGCCCGCGTCGGTCACGCGCGTGGCGGTGGTGAGGGTGGGACCGAGCGGCAAGGTCAGGCTCGGCGTCACCGAATTCAGCGTCTGCGCGGTGCCGATCGAGATCGTGACCTGCGAGGGCACGAAGTCGGGATCGTCCATCGCCTGGGAAAGATTGAAGAAGATCTGCCGCTTCGTCAGCGATGCCAGCGACGAGGCGAGGTCGGCCGTGTTGTAGTTCAACTGGGTGCTGGCGCATCCGCCGGCCAGCACAAGGACAACGAGCCACCACCAACGCGCCAACGACACTTTCACCTCGCAGCCGCCCGACAACAACGCCGGCGGCAGAGTGCCCGTGTCGAAGCCGCGAATCAATCGCAGCTCCGCTTCCCGGCGAGAACATGTTGCGGCAATTCCGCTGGCCCCGCCGAAAGATTTGCTTCCAGAAAGCAAATACGGAGAATATTCCAGTGGCGGAGGGTCCATGCCGAAAGATGTCAGCGAGACGGGTGCTACGGGCGTTCAGGAGTGGTCGGAGGGGCGGTCCGCGCCCGATCTCAGCGTTCCCAGCGCCGACCGCGTTTCCTGCACCACCTGCTACATGTGCGCCTGCCGCTGCGGCATCAAGGTGCACATCAAGGACGGCCGCATCCGCTACATCGAGGGCAACCGCGACCACCCGGTGAACAAGGGCGTTCTCTGCGCCAAGGGGTCGGCCGGTCTGATGAACCACTATTCGCCGGCCCGCCTGCGCAAGCCGCTGAAGCGCACCGGCCCGCGCGGCAGCGGTCAGTACGAGGAAATCGAGTGGGAGGAGGCGCTTTCGACCGCCACCGCCTGGCTCGGCGCCATCCGCAACAGCGACCCGCGCAAGCTCGCCTTCTTCACCGGCCGCGACCAGAGTCAGGCGCTCACCGGCTGGTGGGCCAGCCAGTTCGGCACGCCCAACTACGCCGCCCACGGAGGCTTCTGCTCGGTGAACATGGCGGCCGCCGGCCTCTACACGGTCGGCGGCTCGTTCTGGGAGTTCGGCGAGGCCGATTGGGAGCATACGCGCTACTTCCTGATGTTCGGTGTCGCCGAGGACCACGATTCCAATCCGATCAAGATCGGCCTCGGCAAGCTGAAGACGCGCGGCGACGCCAAGTTCGTGTCGGTCAATCCGGTGCGCACGGGCTACTCCGCCATCGCCGACGAATGGATCGGCATCCGGCCGGGCACCGACGGGCTCCTCATTCTGGCGCTGATCCAGGAGCTGCTGCGCGCGGGCAAGATCGACGAGGAGTATCTCGGCCGCTACACCAACGCCGCCTGGCTGGTCGTGCAGGCCCCGGGCGCGGCCGATGACGGGCTGTTCGCGCGCGACGAGGCCGGCCAGCCGATGGTGTTCGACGAGATCCTGAACGCCGTCGCCCCTCCGCATCGGCCGGACGCCAAGCCGAGCCTCGCCGGCAAGGTGACCCTGCCCGACGGGCGCAGCGCCGTCCCCGCCTTCCATCTCGTGGCACAGCGCTGCCTCGATCCACAGTACGCGCCCGACGCGGTGGCGGCGGAGACGGGCATCGAGGCCGGCGTCATCCGGCGCATCGCGGCCGAGCTCGCGCACGCCGCCTTTGAGCAGACCGTCACCATCGAGCAGCCGTGGACCGACTGGACCGGCCGCCAGCACGACCGCATGGTCGGCCGGCCCGTCGCCATGCACGCCATGCGCGGCATCTCGGCCCATTCCAACGGCTTCCACACCTGCCGCGCCATCCACGTGCTGCAGATGATCCTGGGCGCCGTCGATACGCCCGGCGCCTTCCGCTACAAGCCGCCCTTCCCGCGTCCCATCCCGCCCGGCATCAAGCCGGCCGGCCGGGCCGACCAGGTGCAGCCGGGCAAGCCGATGCCCGGCCCGCCGCTCGGCTTCCCGACCTCGCCGCAGGACCTGCTGCTCGATCCCGACGGCACGCCGCGCCGCCTCGACAAGGCCTATTCGTGGGAGGCGCCGATCGCCGCCCACGGGCTTATGCACCAGGTCATCCACAATGCCTGGGCAGGCGACCCGTACCCGATCGACACGCTGTTCATGTTCATGGCCAACATGAGCTGGAACTCGTCGATGAACACGGCCGGCACCATCAAGATGCTGACCGACAAGGATCCGGCGACCGGTGAATACAAGATTCCGCGCATCATCTACAGCGACGCCTATGCCAGCGAGATGGTGGCCTATGCCGACCTGATCCTGCCCGACACGACCTACCTCGAGCGCTGGGACTGCATCTCGCTGCTCGACCGGCCGATCTGCGACGCGGAGGGAGCGGCCGATTCGATCCGCCAGCCGGTGGTGCTGCCGGACCGCGACGTGCGGCCCTTCCAGGACGTGCTGATCGAGATCGGCGCGCGGCTTGGCCTGCCGGCCCTGGTCAAGGAAGACGGCAGCCCGCGCTATCCCGGCGGCTATGCCGACTACCTCGTCCATCACGAGCGCAAACCCGGCGTCGGCATGCTGGCGGGCTTCCGCGGCACCGCCGGCGACAAGCAGGGCATCGGCGAGATCAACGAGCGCCAGCTCGATGCCTATGTCGCGAACGGCTGCTTCTGGCGCACCGAGGTGCCGGCGGGCGCCCGCTACTTCAAGCACGCCAATCGCGAGTATCTCGAATGGGCCACCGGCCTCGGCCTGATCGACAAGGCCGAGCCGATCGTCCTGCAGTTCTACAGCGAGGTGCTGCAGCGCTTCCGGCTGGCCGCCCAGGGCCACGGCGACGTGCGGCCGCCGGAGGAGCATCGCGAGCGCATCGCCACCTACTTCGACCCGCTGCCGCTCTGGTACATGCCGTTCGAGGAAGCGTCGGTCGACCGCGACGCCTTCCCGATGCACGCCGTCACCCAGCGACCGATGGCGATGTACCATTCGTGGGGTTCGCAGAATGCCTGGCTGCGCCAGATCCACGGCGACAATGCGCTCTACATGAACCGCACGACGGCCACGCGGCTCGGCATCGCCGACGGCGACTGGGTTTCCGTCACCAGCCATCACGGCCGCATCAAGGTCCGGGCCCGGCTGATGGAAGGCGTCAATCCGCACACCGTGTGGACGTGGAACGCCATCGGCAAGCGCGCCGGCGCGTGGAACCTCGCACCGGGGGCCGGCGAGTCGCAGCAGGGCTTCCTGCTCAACCACGTCATCTCCGAACTGCTGCCGCCGCGCGAAGGGCAGGCCCGCTACTTCAACGCCGATCCGGTGACCGGCCAGGCGGCGTGGTACGACCTGCGGGTCAGGATCGAGCGGATCGGCGCCGGCGAGGGCGTGAGCGAGCCGCAATTCCCGGCGCTGCCCCTGCCGCCGCACCTGCCGCGGCGACCGCGCCGGTTGCGGCGCGGCGGCGACGTGTCCGCGGGAGGCCGCTGATGACCAGCCTTCCCGAGACGCCCTCCTCCCGCCGCCTGGGCCTGGTCATCGACCTCGACATCTGCGTCGGCTGCCATGCCTGCGCGGTCAACTGCAAGGAGTGGAACGCCGGCGGCGTCGCCGCGCCGCTCACGGACCTCGAACCCTATGGCGCCGGACCCGACGGAGTCTGGTTCAACCGCGTCCATACGTTCGAGGCGGGCGATGGCGGCTGCGGCCGCACCGTCCACTTCCCGCGCTCCTGCCTGCACTGCGCCGAGCCGGCCTGCGTCACGGTCTGCCCGACCGGCGCCTCGTTCAAGCGCGGCGAGGACGGCATCGTGCTGGTCGACGAGGATCTCTGCATCGGCTGCAAGCTGTGCTCGTGGGCCTGCCCCTACGGCGCGCGCGAGTTCGACGAGGACGAGGGCGTGATGAAGAAGTGCACGCTCTGCATCGACCGCATCTACAACGAGACGTTCGCGCCCGAGGACCGCGTGCCGGCCTGTGTCGCCACCTGCCCGGCCACGGCCCGCCACTTCGGCGATCTCGGCGATCCGCAGTCAGACGTGTCGCGCCTGGTCGCCGAGCGCGGCGGCTACGACCTGATGCCGGAGATGGGCTACCGGCCGACCAACAAGTACCTGCCGCCGCGCCCACGCAAGGTCGCCGAGGACGCCCCGACCGCGCTCGCGCCGGCGACCCCGGCCCAGCCCGGCGGCCTGCTGGGCTGGCTGGACCGCCTCCTGTCGCAATGACCCTCCTCCGGACCCGTCGGTAAGTCGTGCATCCTTCCCTTTCGGTCATCTTCTTCACGACGCTTTCGGGCGCGGGCTACGGGCTGCTGGCCCTGCTCGGCCTTCTGGCGCCGCCCGGCCTGCTGCCGCGCGACCCGCTGTTCGCGCTCGTCGGCCTCGTGCTGGCGCTGGGCGCCATCACGGTGGGCCTTCTGTCGTCCGTCCTGCATCTCGGCCACAAGGAGCGCGCCTGGCGTGCCTTCTCGCAATGGCGCAGCTCCTGGCTGTCGCGCGAAGGCGTCATGGCCGTCGCCACCTATGTCCCGGCGATCCTCTTCGGCGCCGCCTGGCTGTTCCTGCGCGACGTGTCGGCGGCGCTCGGCCTGCTGGCCGCTCTCGGCGCCGTCGCCACCGTGGTCTGCACGGCGATGATCTATCGCTCGCTGAAGCCCATCCCGCGCTGGCACAATGTCTGGGTGCTGCCGAACTATCTCGCCCTCTCGCTGATGACCGGCAGCCTCTGGCTCTCCGTCGTCACCCTGCCCTTCACCGAACAGGCCTGGCTGTCGGTCCTCGCGGTGGCGGCGACGGCGCTCGCCGCCCTCCTGAAGCTCGCCTACTGGCGCCACATCGACACGGCGCCGTCGGTCAGCACCGCGGGCACCGCGACCGGGCTCGACCGGCTGGGCACGGTGCGGCTGTTCGAGGCGCCGCACACGTCGGAGAACTATCTGCTGAAGGAGATGGGCTTCGAGGTCGCCCGCAAGCACGCCGCCCGGCTGCGCTCGATCGCGCTGGGCCTGGGCTTCGCCCTGCCCGCACTGTTGTCACTGGTGCCGCTTTTCGCGTCAGGGCCCGTTTCCGTCGCCGCCGCCCTGCTGGCGGCGCTGCTGGCGATGCTGGGTGTGTTCGTCGAGCGCTGGCTGTTCTTCGCCGAGGCGCGCCACGTGGTCACGCTTTACTACGGCGCGGCGACGGCCTGACACCCTCGTCGCGGCGTCAGCGGAGGGAAAGCCAGGTCCTGGCGTGGCCGCGCGCCGGCTGAGCCGCCGCAGCCGCGGCGAGCTGGGCATCGATGAAGCGGACGGCGTCGCCGACCGTGACCAGCCCGGCGGTAGCCCGGGTGGGGATCTCGATGTCGAACCGTTCCTCGCAGGACATGACGATCTCGACCAGGTCGAGACTGTCGGCGCCCAGATCCTTGGCCAGCCGCGCGTCGTCGGTGATCCGCTCGTCTTCGATGCCGAGATGGAAGACGAGGATGTCTCTGACCTCTGCTGCGATGTCGCTCACCACACACTCCTACGCTTCACAAGCTCGTCCCCACGAAGCGCCCCAACGCAACCATTATGCCTTTTGTTGCCGTGGCGCGACGGCGGAGCAGAGAGGCTCTCCACTTCCGCCGGTCCCCGTGACGTTTTTGCCACAAGAACCGATGTGAACGATGGCGTTGGCGGCACGCTAGGCGCGCCGCGTCGGCCGGTCTGTGGCGATTGTCACGCAGCGCCCGCGACCGGAGGCGCGCCGACGTCGCACGCCGCCAGGAAGCGATCGGTCATCGTGCCGATGCCGAAGTGCGCCGCGACATGGGCGCGGCCGGCGCGGCCCAGCCGCTCGCGCAGACCGGGATCGCCCACCAGCCTCTCGAGGGCCCAGGCAAGGTCGGCCGCGTCGCGCGGTGCGAACAGGAGACCGGTGACGCCATCCTCGACGAGCTCGGGAAAGGCGCCCGATCGCGCCGCGACGACCGGCAGGCCGTGGGCCCCGGCCTCCGGCACGGTGAGACCGAACGGCTCGTCGACCGCGGGCGCCACGACCACGTCGAGACTGCCGTAGAGCCGCTCGCGGTCGGCCACCCAGCCGACCCAGCGCACGCAGTCTCCGAGGCCAAGCTCCTCGATGCGGGCCACCAGGCCGGCCGCGGCCGCCCCCTCCTCGGGACCGACGATGTCGAGCCGGAAGGCGCCCGGCAGCCGGCTCCGCAGCAGGGCACAGGCCTCGATCAGGACGGCGTGCTGCTTCTGCTCGACGATGCGGCCGACGATGCCGAGCCGGACCGGCCGGCGGGCGACGAACCGCCGGTCGGCGGGCAGCGCCACGCCATTGGGGACCAGCGCCAGCTTCGCCGGATCGATCGGCGTCGCGCGCGCCGCCTCGGCGATGAAGCGGGAGACGCAAAGCACGCGGTCGAGCCGGCGGTCGAGCAGGCGGCCGGCCCAGCGATTTCTCATCAGGCGTTCGGGTGGCGACTGCAGGAACAGCGCCCGCCGGCCCGGCAACAGGCCGGCCGACAGGAGGAGCGTCTGCACGTCGGGCGAGACGATCCAGTCGGGCCGGACCTCGGCGGCGATCGCCCGGAGCTGGCGGCGGGCCACCGGCATGTGGCGCAGCGAATGCCAGGTGAACAGGGGATTGGTGAGGTAGAGGCGACCGAGCGGCACCTCGTGATGGGGAATGCCGGCGTCGCGCAGCAGGCCCGGGACCTGCCCGTCATTCCAGCCGCTCACGACCGCCGCCGGGCAATGGCCGCGCGCCGCGAGGCCCTTCATCAACGACAGGAAGGCGGCTTCCATGCCGCCCGCGGTCCAGCCGCCGGTGAAGAACAGGAACCTCATCGCCCGTTCATGTTGGCACAGGCCGGTCGCGTTCGCCTCAGCAGCCCCGCGCGCCGGCGTCGGACTGTGCTATGACAGCCGCCAATGAAGCGCACCTATGTCTGCCTGCCGGGCGCCTGGATGGGCGCATGGTCCTGGCAATTCGTGCTGGAGCGTCTGCGCGCCGCCGGCCACGACGCCCGCGCCCTGCCCTTCCGCGGCGTCGGCGAGCGGGCCGGCGAGCTGGCGCCGGACCTCGACAACGACCGGTTCCTGGAAGACACCGTCGCCGCCCTCGAAGAGGACGAGCTGCGCGACGTCACCCTGGTCGGCCACAGCTTCGGCAGCCTGATCGCCACGCTGGTGGTCGACCGCATTCCGGACCGCATCGCCCACCTGGTCATCGTCGACGGCGGCATCGCCCAGGACGGGCAGTCGATCTTCGGCCGCATCCCGCCCGAGATCGTCGCCAAGCGCCGCAAGCTCGTGAAGGTGGTGAACGGCACCGAGGTCCTGCCCTTCGCCCCGGTCGGCAGCCTGATCATCGACGATCCGGCGCTCGCCGCCTGGACGCATCGCCAGCTCACGCCCCATCCGCTCGCCTGCTACACCAAGCCGATCCGGCTCGATCATCCCGCCGGCAACGGCCGGCCGATGACCTACATCGCCTGCACCAGTCCGCGCTATCCCGTCTCCGCCGGCATGCACGAGAAGGTGCAGGCGATGCCGCACGTGCGCTACCGGCCGATCGAGGCGGGCCACAACTGCATCATCTCCGCGCCCGACCTCGTGGCGCGCGAGCTGCTGGCGATCCCCGCGTGACGGCGCAGCTCATGATCCTGGTGGCCGGCCCCTACCGGTCGGGCACCAACGACGATCCGGTGCTGATCCAGAAGAATGTCGATGCCATGGAAGACATGGCGCTGCAGGTGTTCCGCCGCGGCCACCTGCCGGTGCTGGGCGAATGGTTCGCCCTGCCGCTGCTCCGGCACGCCGGCTCGAGGAAGACCGGCGATGCCGTGTTCGACGAGATCTTCCACCCGGTGGCCCGCGAGCTGATCGCCAAGTGCGATGCCGTCCTGCGGATCGGCGGCCCGTCGGCGGGAGCCGACGACATGGTCGAGACCGGCACGCGCCTGGGAAAGCGGATCTTCCGTGACCTGTCGGACATTCCGGAGCGGCGGCGATGAGCCGCTGGCAGCGCTGGCGGTCGGATCCGCTGGTGCGGTCGGTCAACGCGCTCGGCATCACCCAGATCACCGCCTGGGGCACCAGCTACTACTGCCTCGGCGTCCTCGCCAAGCCGATCGCCGCCGACACCGGCTGGGCGATCAGCTCCATCTTCCTCGGCTTCTCGATCGCGCTGGTGGTGATGGGCCTGATCTCGACGACGGTCGGCCGGATGATCGACCGGTTCGGCGCCCGTGCGGTGATGTCGACCGGCACGATCATCGTCTCGGCCGGCCTGCTCAGCCTCTCGCAGGTCCGCGAGGTGATCACCTACTTCCTGGCCTGGGCGGTGATCGGGGTCGGCATGCGGTTCTGCCTCTACGATGCCGCCTTTGCCGCCCTCGTGCAGGCCGTGCCGAGCCGGGGCCGCGCCGCCATCTCCTACCTCACCCTATACGGCGCCTATGCCTCGACCGTGTTCTGGGTCGTCGGCCACTATCTCAACGCCGCCTACGGCTGGCGGGGGACGCTGATGCTGTTCGCGGCCATCAACCTCGTCGTCTGCCTGCCGCTCAACTGGCTCGGCCTGTCGAAGCGCGAGGCGGGAACGGCCGCGCCCGCAGCCGGTCCGACGCCGGCCTCACCGGAGGGCCCGGTGCTGCAGGGCCGGCGGCGGACGGTGGGCATCGCGCTGTTCGCCCTCATCATGTCGCTGAACGGCTTCGTGTTCGGTGTCATTTCCCTGCAGCTTGTGCCGCTGCTCGAGGCGGCCGGCCTTGCCGGCGCGACGGCGGTGTGGGTCGCTTCCCTGAAGGGGCACGGCCAGTTCGGCGGCCGGCTGGTCGAGATCTTCTTCGGCCGCAACCTCAAGGCCATGACGGTGGCGCGCATCGCCATCGGCGTGCTGCCGCCGGCGCTGCTGATCCTCATGCTGGCCCGCGGCGAGCTCTGGCTGCTGGTCGCCTTCACGCTGCTGCTGGGCGCCTCGCAGGGCGTCGTCACCATCGTGCGCGGCGCCGTTCCGCTCGCCCTGTTCGGCGCCCAGGGCTACGGCGCGGTGCTGGGCCTGATTGCCACGCCCATCCTGCTGGTCAACGCCTTCTCGCCCGCGCTGTTCGCCCTGATCGTCGACATGGTCGGCTGGCAGTCCGCCGTCTACAGCCTGCTCGCCGGATCGCTGCTCACCTGGGTCGCCATGGAATGGATGGCGCGCTGGTACGGAAGCGCGCGAGCGGGCCAGGCCTGACAAGGCCCCGAGCGATTGCATTTTATATGGTTTAATGCAATTATAGGTTGTAGTGACGCTCAGGGCGCCTATCGGGGGATAGCATGCCAGCGAAACACGTCATCAATGTCGACCTCGCCGATGTGTGGGCGGACAAGGACCGAAAGAAGCTGCTTCGAACACTGGCCTGGGGTGACGAAGTCACGATCGGCAAGACGTCGAAGAATCTGCTCGAGGTCAAACTGACGGTGTTCGAGGAGGCGGACGACGGAAGCATCGTCCCGAGCACCACCACCGGCTACATCAAACCGACCGCCAGTTCCGGCATCAAGATCTCGGATGTCGTGATCCCGAGAAAGGACAATCGCGTCCTCAAGGTGAATTTCGTCGATGTTCAGCAGGGCGATGGTTCGGTCATCGAATCGCCAGCGGGCAAGATCATCCTCGTCGACGGCGGCGACAACCAGCTGTTCGCCCGCTACCTCGCCGGGCGCTTCCGAGGTACGTCGATCACGCGCCCCCAGCCCGTCGAGTGCATCCTCGTGACTCATGGCGATGCCGATCATTTCGTCGGCCTCCCGAAGATCTTCGAGTCAGAATCGCATTCGGAGAGCCGCAAGCGGCTGTTCATCCAGCCCAAGCGCGTCTATCACAACGGCATCGTCAAGGGCCCCAGCACGCGCAACAAGAAGAAGGTCCCGGACAAGGAACTCCTGGGACCGACGAGGACCATCGGCAAGGACGTCTACCTGGTCGGGCTCGTCGACAATCTGCTCACGGTTCCCGACGACAAGATGAACGAGCCGTTCAAGACCTGGACGCAGGCCCTCAAGGCATACAACAAGCGCGACAAGATCAAGTTCAAGCGGCTCGCATTCGGCGACGACGATGCGTTCGACTTCCTCAAGGACGAGAACATCCGGGTCGAGATTCTGGGGCCGATTACCGAAACGATCGGCGGGAAACCCGCGCTGAAATTCCTCGGCAGCCCGCCAAAGGGACCGCGCGTCGGCCATGAATCGCTCGAGACCACCGACCTGAAATCGAGCGGATTCTCGGCCTCCCATACGATAAACGGGCACTCCGTCGTCTTTCGCATGACATATGGCGGCTTCAGCTACCTGTTCTCGGGAGACCTCAACGACGAGGCCGGCCGCTTCCTGACGCGCGAGCACAACAAGGGAACCCTCAATCTCAAGGGCGACGTATTCAAAGTACCACACCACGGCTCGGCCGACTTCTCCGGCGCCTTCATTCAGGCGGTCTCTCCGATCGTGAGCATCGTCTCCAGCGGCGACGAAAGCGCTCGCAAGGAATACATACACCCACGGTCGACCCTCATGGGAGCGCTCGGAAAGTGGTCGCGTATCCCAGAGCCGCTGGTGTTCGTCACCGAACTCATCGCGTTCTTCGCCATGGAGGGAAACGCGCGCCTGACCGACCCCAGGAAAGACAAGAAACGCGGAACGTTCTTCTCTTTCAGCCGAGCCGCTTTCGGCCTCGTCAAGACGCGGACGGACGGACAGCGCCTGCTCGTCTACACCGACAGCGCAAACGTCAAGATGAAGGAAGCCTATGCGTACGCGCTGGACGGGATAGGGTCGCCGACTCCCCAGCGAGTGCTTCGAGCCTAACCCTCCGCGGTCGTCGCATCGGTCAGAACGGCTCCTTGTAGGGCCTGAGGTCGATCTCGTGGGTCCAGGCGCTGCGGTGCTGGGTGTGCAGGTGCCAGTAGCTGTCGGCGATCGCGTCGATGTCGAGCAGACCGTCGGGACCCGCCTTCTCCTTGCGGTCGGGCATGCGCGACATCAGCCGCTCGCCCTCGATGCCGCCGTCGATGATGGCATGGGCGATGTGCAGGCCCTGCGGCCCGAACTCGCGGGCCAGCGACTGGACCAGCAGGCGCAGCCCGCCCTTGGTGGCGTTGAAGGCGGCAAAGCGCGGCCGGCCGCGCAGCGAGCCGGAGGCGCCGGTGAAGATCACCGTGCCGCGCCCGAGCGGGGCCAGCCGCCGCACCGCCTCGCGCCCGAACAGGAAGCCGGCGAAGCAGCCGACGCGCCACGACTCCTCGAAATGCCGGGCCGTCATCTCGCGGATGTCGACGGCGGCGTTGTTGCCCATGTTGAACACCGCGAGGTCGACCGGCGCACCGTCGGCATCCTCGGCCATCGCCCGGTCCCACAGTGCGATCACCTCGTCTTCCTTCGTGCCGTCGACGACGACCGGCGTCGCAGCGCCGCCCGCCCCGCGGATCGTGTCGGCGACCTGCGCGATCTTGGCCTCGGTCCGGCCGGCGACCAGCACGTGATAGCCCTCCCGGGCGAAGCGGCGGCTGGCGGCGGCACCCAGCCCCTTCTCGGCCCCGACTCCCAGCACGACGGCCTTCTTCTTCTGCGCCATGGCAATCCTCGCAACGACAACGGTGCGCGGAACTTGCGATGCGGGCACCGGCTTCGCTACGGTCCGCCCGCATGAAATTACCTCCCTACCCCATGACCGAACTCGATCTGGCCGCTCCGCTCGATCGCCATCGCGGCACCGTCCTCCCTGAGTGGATCGACTGGAACGGCCACATGAACGTCGGCTACTACGTCGTGGCGTTCGACAAGGCGACCGACACGTTCTGCACCCAGTTCGGCTGCGGCTACGAGTACACGCGCGACGGGATCGGCATGACCTTCGTGCTCGAGGCGCACGTCACCTACGACCGCGAGGTCAAGGAGGGAGATCCGCTGCGCATCACCACCCAGATCCTCGACCACGACGCCAAGCGCGTGCACTACATCCATTGCATGTACCACGCGGCCGAGGGCTACCTCGCCGCGACCAACGAGCTGATGCTGATGAACATCGACCATGCCAGCCGCCGGTCGGCGCCCTGGCCGGACTGGGCGATGGAGCGTCTCGACCGGCTCGCCGCCGCCCACAGGGGCCTGCCCGTGCCGCCGCAGGCCGGACGCCTGATCGGAATCAAGAGGAAGTAATCGCGTATGCTCGAGTCACTGCCGTATGAACTGCCCGACCTCGTCACCCGGGCGCCTCTCGACACCCATACATCCGAAGTGCTCCCCCAGTGGGTCGACTGGAACGGCCACATGAACGTCGCCTTCTACGTCACCGCCTTCGACCAGGCGTCGGGGGCCTTCATGCGCAACATGGGGCTCGGCCGGCGCTACGTCGACGGCAAGCTCGGCATGACCTTCGTGCTCGAGACCCACGTCACCTACGACCGCGAGCTGCGCGAGGGCGCACCGCTGCGCTTCACGACGCAGCTGCTGGCGCGCGACGCCAAGAAGGTCCACCTCTTCCACGAAATGTATCACGCCGAACAGGGCTACCTCGCGGCCACCAACGAGACGATCGTGATGAACATCGACTATGCCAGCCGGCGGTCGGCGCCGTGGCCGGTGCCGGTGGCCTCGCGCCTGGAAGAGCTCTGGACGACGCACAAGGACCTGCCTAAGCCCGCCAAGGCCGGAAGGGTGATGGGGTTGACCAAAAGGTGATGTCGTCCTGAGCGCAGCGAAGGACCTCATCGCCGCTTGCAACCGGCATGAGATCCTTCGCTGCGCTCAGGATGACGAGGCCAGCGTCTCCAGCGCCTCGCCGCTCAGGCGGTAGGGCAGCCAGGTGCGGATCCAGCGGAAGCCCAGGCGCTCGTAGAAGCCGCGGGCGGGATTCCAGTCGAGCACGTTGAGGTCGATGCGCTTGTAGCCCTTGGCCACGCATTCGCGCGCCAGCGCCTGCATCAGCGCCCGCGCCGCGCCGCCGCGGCGTTCCGCCGGCACGACCCAGATATCCTCGACAAAGACGCCGCGGGCCGCCGTCCAGACCGAATAGTTGAAGGTGTAGAGCAGGAAGCCCACGGGATTGCCGTCGCGTTCGGCGATCAGCGCCGCGAACTGCGGGTCCTTGTCGAAGCCGTCGCGCGCCAGGGTCTGCGGCGTCGAGGTCACCGCATCGGGCTCGTCCTCGTAGGTCGCGAGGTCGACGGAGAAGCGGTGCAGCAGATCGACGTCGTCGACGGTCGCCGGCCGCACCCTGACGGGCGACGGCCGGCTCATTCCGCCGCCGCCTTCAGTGCCTCGCGAATCGCCGCCTCCTCGCCGATATGGTTGACCAGCAACAGGATCAGCCGGGCGTCGAAGGCGCGGCTCGCCTCGTCGCTCAGCCCCTTATGGGCATCGACGATGGCGTTGTAGATCTCGTCGGGCCGGGCGAGGTTGAGAGAGCGCCGCAGCGCGCCCTTCGTCCCGCCGCTGTCGCCGGAATCGCTCATTCAGCCTCCTTGCCCATGGCGCGACGCACGGCGGCGGCGACGGAGGCCGCGTCGAACGCGCGCCACCGCGCCGCCACGTAGCGGTCCGGGCGGATGAGATAGGTCGTGCCGGGCCGCGCATCGTAGCGCTGGCGCGCAAGCCCGGTTCCGGTCACGGCAACATGCGTCACGCGCTCCGGCAGCGGCGCAACGGGCTGCATCACCCGCCCGAACGTCAGGAGGGTGAAGTCGCGGCCGAGCCGGTCTATCAGCCAGCCGCCGCGTCCGCCCTCGCGCCCGACCGGTGCGTCCGGCATGGCCCGGCCCGGCCCCGGGCCGCCGTGCCAGTCGCCGTCGCGGTCCGGCGTGTCGAGCGGCGAGCCCGCCTGCACGGTGGGCTTCGACAGGCGGCCACTGTTGATCAGGGCGCGGGCGAAGGGAAAGTCGCGGGCCAGCGACAGGGCACCGTCGCGGAAGGCGCGCGCCGCCGCAAACTTCGGCGTGATGAAGTCGGTGGCGCGCGTGGAGTTCAGGATGTTCTCGCGCGCCGCCGCGACGCGCTCGCTGGAATAGCTGTCGATCAGCGAGGCCGGCGACTCTCCCGACAGGACCAGCGCCAGCTTCCAGGCGAGGTTGTCGGCGTCGGCGACGGCGGCATTGCCGCCCCGCGCCCCGAAGGGCGAGACGACGTGGGCGGCATCCCCGGCGAAGACCACGCGCCCGGCGACGAAGCGCTCCATCATCCGGCAGGCGAAGGTGTAGACGGAGCTCCATTCGTGCTCCCAGCGCGCGTCCGGACCGAACATCTGCCGCAGCCGGCGGTCGATGTTCCCGGTCTTCCGCTCCTCCTCCGGATCGGCGTCGCGGCCGAGCTGGAAGTCGACCCGCAGCACGTTGTCGGCCTGACGGTGCAGCAGCACCGAGTTGGTCGGATGGAACGGCGGGTAGAACCAGAAGCGCCGCTCCTTCGGCAGCTCGTCCATCAGCCGGATGTCGGCGATCAAGAACTGGTCGTGGAACACCTCGCCCTCGAAGGGCAGGCCCAGCATGTGGCGGACCGGACTGCGCACGCCGTCGCAGGCGACCAGCCAGTCGGTCTCCAGCGTGTAGCGCCCGTCCGGCGTCTCGACCTCCACCGTCACGACGTCGCCGTGCTGGGCGACGCCCACGACCTTGTTCCGGAAGCGCATGTCGACGCGCGGATCGGCGAGGCAGCGCTCGTAGAGATACTCCTCGACGTAGTACTGCTGCAGGTTCACGAAGGCCGGGAACTTGTGTCCCGGCTCGGGCTGCAGGTTGAAGCGATAGACGGGCCGGTCGCCGAGATAGACCTCGCCCTCTTCCCAGGTGATCCCCTTCTCGACCATTTGCCGGGCGGCGCCGAAACGGTCCCAGGTCTCGAGGCTGTGCTGAGCCTGGCAGATCGAGCGGCTGCCGACGCTCACCGTGTCGTCCTCGTCGAGGACGATCGTGGGCACGTCGCGCAGGGCGAGGGCGAGCGCCAATGTCGGCCCGGCCAGCCCGGCGCCGACGATGACGACCGGCCGTCGCGATCCCGTTCCGTCAAGCTCGGGCGGCCGGCGGTACGGGTAGTGGCGATAGGTGTAGGAGCTCATCGTCTTCCGGACCGCGAGCCTCCGGCTCGCTCATGGGCTCGAGCGAGCCAGAGGCCCCAGAAGAGCATGGTCACGCCTTCTCCAGGGCCGCCCACATCTCGATGTCGCGCTCGGCGGTCCAGATGCGCGGATGGTCGAGACCCTTGGCCTCGTCGTAGGCGCGCGACACGTCGAACGGCATGCAGTGCTCGAAGATCACCCAGTTGCCGTAGCGCGGCTGCAGGGCCGACATCGCCTTGTCGTAGGCCTGCTTCAGCGAATCGCCGGCCTCGGCGCTCAGCGCGACGGCCTTGTAGAGCTCGCTCAGGAAGGCCTGCGTGCCGGCGATGCCTTCCTCGACGTTGCCCTCGCCCATCAGCGCGTCGCCGCGGCCGGGAACGAGGGCGAGCGGCTTGAGGTCGCGCAGCTTCTGCAGCGTCTCGGGCCAGTCCTTGTAGTGGGCGTCGCCGGCGTAGGGCGTCGCGCCGTACTCGACCAGGTCGCCGCTGAACAGCGTGCGCTCCTCCGGCAGCCAGACGATCGTGTCGCCCTTGGTGTGGCCGCGGCCGGCATGGACGATGTCAACCTGCAGCTTGCCCAGCCACAGCGTCATGCGGTCGGCGAAGGTGATGGTGGGCCAGGTCAGGCCGGGGATGGTCTCGGCGGCGTCGAACAGGCGAGGGAAGCGCTGCAACTCGGACTTGTAGTCCTGGGCGCCGCGCTCGACGATCATATCGCGCGTGGCCTCGCTGCAAATGACGTGCTGCGGATCGAAGCCGGAGGCGCCCAGCACGCGGACGGCATGGTAGTGCGACAGCACGACGTATCGGATGGGCTTGTCGGTGACGGTGCGGATGTACTCGATGACCTTCTGGGCCATCTTCGGGGTCGCCTGGGCATCGACCACCAGCACGGAGTCGTCGCCGACGACGATGCCGGTGTTGGGATCGCCTTCGGCCGTGAAGGCATAGGCGTGCTCCGACAGGCGGCTGAAGGTGATCTTCTTCTCCGCCAGATCGGCTTGCGAGGCGAAGGCCCTGGCCATCGTCGTTCCCCCCTTGGTGCTCGGTGATGCCGCGCATACCTAGGCTGGGGCGAGCGCCGGAGTCAAAGCGTCAGTCGGAACCGAACCGGTGGTACTGCGCCCGGTCGCCGGTCCGCACCGTGACGTCGAACGTGTCGTTGTCGCGCTCCAGCTTCAGCGTCACGGCGGCGCCGGCCGGGCCGGCCGACCATAGCTTTCGATAGAAGTCTGCAATGTCGTCCAGCACCTCGCCGTCCAAGGCATGCAGGATGTCGCCGCGCTGCAGGCCGGCCCGGTCGGCCGGACCGCCATCGGAGATGCCGCCGACGACGAGCTGGCCCATGTGCTCGACCGTCAAGACCCCGAGCCAGGGCCGGGGCGGCGTCGACAGCCGCCCCTTGCTCACCAGCTCGTCGAAGATCGGCTTCAGGCGGTTGATCGGCACGTACATGTTGCCGGGAAAGGCCGGCGAACCCGGGCCCAGCGCCTCCTGCACCAGCAGCGAGCCTATGCCCAGGAGGGATCCGTCCTGGCCGATCAGGGCCGAGCCACCCCACAGCGGATAGGCCGGGACCGTGAAAATGGCGTTGTCGAGCAGGTACTCCCAGTAGCCGGCGAATTCGCGGCGCCCGGCCACCTTGACCTTGAGCGCCGCCTTCTCGCCGCCCAGCCCCGCGACGAAGGCCTCGCTACGCAGCTCCAGCACATCGGAATCGCCGAAGCGCATCGGCGCGAGCCGGATCGGCTGCTCGGTCCGCACCAGCCCGAAGCCGCTCTCGTAGTCGTAGCCCACGATGTACGCCGGCCGGTCGTGGCCGTCGATGTCGGTGATCGTCACCGTGTCGGCTTCCATGATCAGGTAGCCGATGGTGACGATCAGCCCGTCCTCGCCGATCAGCACGCCGTGCCCCTCGCGCTCGCTGCCGAGCGTCTGGGCCGAGCGCCTGTCCTGGGGAACGGTGGTGCGCACGCCGACCACCGCCGGTAGCACGCTCGCCACCGTGGACGGCAGGTTGGACGTGCCGCGCAGATCCATTTCGGCCGACTCGCGGCCGGTCGAGAAGTGACCGGCGCCGTTGGCGCCGTTCGCCGAACCGTTCAAGCCTCGGGCCATCCGGCAACCCTCCCAATTCCCCGCTGGTGAAAGATAGGCGTCCGGGCCCCCGATTGCTATATGACCTTGCATGGCGCCCCCCGCCGATCCGTTCGAAATCACCGACGATCCCCTGCCGGCCACGGCCAACCCGCCGCCGGCCCGCGTCGTCGCGTCCCTGGCCCATCTGGAGGGGCTGAACGAGGAGCAGCGCCGGGCCGTCGTCCACGAGGGCGGGCCGCTGCTGGTCCTGGCCGGCGCCGGCACCGGCAAGACGCGGGTCCTGACCACCCGGATTGCCCACCTCCTCATCACCGGCCGGGCCCGCACCTCGCAGGTTCTTGCAGTCACCTTCACCAACAAGGCCGCGCGCGAGATGCTGGACCGCGTCGCCAGCGTGATCGGCGGCGCCGCCGACGGGATGTGGTTGGGGACCTTCCATTCGATCGGCGTGCGCGTCCTGCGCCGTCATGCGGAGCTGATCGGCCTCAAGAGCAACTTCACGATCCTCGACACCGACGACCAGACGCGGCTGATCAAGCAGTTGCTGCAGGCAGAGGGCATCGACGACAAGAAATGGCCGGCGCGCATCCTGTCCGGCATCATCCAGCGCTGGAAGGACCGCGCCCTCTCGCCCGACAAGGTCTCGGGCGACGACGCCGGCGAATTCGCCAACGGCAAGGCCGTGGAAATCTACCGCCAGTACCAGGCCCGCCTGGCCGAGGTGAACGCCGCCGATTTCGGCGACCTCGTGATGCATTGCGTGACGCTGTGGCAGAACCATCCCGACATCCTGGCGCAGTATCACCGCCGTTTCCGCCACATCCTGGTCGACGAGTACCAGGACACCAACGTCGCCCAGTACCTGTGGCTGCGGCTGCTGGCGCAGGGCACGCCGGACGTCTGCTGCGTCGGCGACGACGACCAGTCGATCTACGGCTGGCGCGGCGCGGAGGTCGGCAACATCCTGCGCTTCGAGAAGGACTTCCCCGGCGCCACGATCGTCCGCCTGGAGCGCAACTACCGCTCGACGCCGCAGATCCTGGCCGCCGCCTCGCACCTGATCGCGCACAACGAGGGGCGGCTCGGCAAGACCCTGTGGACCGATCTCAAGGAAGGCGAGCGCATCTCGGTGCGCGGCGTGTGGGACGGCGACGAGGAAGCGCGCTCGGTGGGCGAGGAGATCGAGGCGCTGCAGCGCGACCGCCATGCGCTCAGCCAGATCGCCATTCTGGTCCGGGCGGGCTTCCAGACGCGCGAGTTCGAGGAACGCTTCATCACCCTCGGCCTGCCCTACCGCGTGATCGGCGGCCCCCGCTTCTACGAGCGCCAGGAGATCCGCGACGCGCTGGCCTACTGCCGGGTCACCGTGCAGCCCGACGACGACCTCGCCTTCGAGCGCATCTACAACACCCCCCGCCGCGGGCTGGGCGAATCGGCGCTGCGGGCGCTGCGCATCATCCAGCGCAGCCAGAAGATCTCCCTGTTCGAGGCGACGCGGCGGGCGCTCGAGACCGACGAGCTGAAGGCCCGGCCACGCAAGGCGCTGGGCGACCTAGTGCGCAGCTTCGACCGCTGGCGGTCGATGCTGGAGGGGATGAGCCATGTCGAGGTGGTGGAGACCCTCCTCGACGAATCGGGCTACACGGACATGCTGCGCATGGACCGCTCGCCCGAGGCGGAGGGCCGCCTGGAGAACCTCAAGGAGCTGGTCAACGCCCTGCAGGAGTTCGACACCCTGCCCGCCTTCCTCGAGCACGTGGCGCTGCTCACCGACAATGCCGAGCGCTCGGGCGGCGACATGGTGAGCGTCATGACCCTGCACGCCGCCAAGGGGCTGGAGTTCGACACGGTCTTCCTGCCGGGATGGGAGGAAGGCCTGTTCCCCAACCAGCGCGCCCTCGACGACAAGGGGCTGGCCGGCCTCGAGGAGGAGCGGCGGCTGGCCTATGTCGGCCTGACCCGGGCCCGCAAGCGGGCCTATGTCTCGTTCGCCGCCAACCGCCGGGTGTTCAACCAGTGGCAGGCGGCCATCCCCTCGCGCTTCCTGCGCGAGCTGCCGACCGAGCAGCTCGCCGAGAGCAGCGATGCCGGCCTCTACGCCACCTACTCCGCCGGCCACCATGGCGGCCTGCGCGACCAGGCGAGCGGCTTCGACTACGAGAGCCTGGGCGTGGGCAGCTTCGGCCGGAGCAGCCGCTCCGGCGCGGGCCGGACCCGCTGGCGCGACGAGACCTTCGACGACCGCCGCGCGGTCGAAGGCGACAAGCCCGACCTCACCGTCGGCCAGCGCGTCTTCCACCAGAAGTTCGGCTATGGCCGCATCCTGGCCGTCGACGGCAACAAGCTCGACATCGAGTTCGAGAAGGCCGGCGCCAAGAAGGTCCTGGACAGTTTCATCGAGGCCGCATGAGCCTGTGGACGGCCTGGAAGGAGGTCCCGGCCGCGGAGCGGGCGGAGCGCGAGCGCGCGCTGGAGTTCCTGGCCGAGGACGGATTCGTCGTCACCAGCCGCGAGGTTTCGCGCGACGGTCCCTGGCGTCTGGAAATCTTCGGCGAGGGCAACCGGTCGACGGTCGCCGCGGCCCTCGACGATGGCTGGCAGTGGGAAGAGCTGCCGGACAAGGACTGGGTGGCGGAGAACCAGCGCTCGTTCCAGCCCTTCGCCGTCGGCCTCTTCTGGGTCCATCCCTCGCACGATCCCGGGCGGCCGTCGCCGGAGCTGCTGCCCCTGCGCATCGACGCCGGGATGGCCTTCGGCACCGGCACCCATGCGACGACCCGGGGCTGCCTGGAGATGCTGGCCAGGCTCGACCCGGCGGAGACGGAAAGGGCCGTCGACGTCGGCTGCGGCAGCGGCATCCTCGCCATCGCCATGGCCAAGCTCTGGGGCCGACCGGTCGTCGGCGGCGACAACGACCCGCAGGCCGTCGAGGTGGCGCGCGAGAATGCCGAGCTGAATGGCGTCGGGTCCCTCTGCCGCTTCGAGCACGCGATCGGCCTGCAGCACGACGCCCTGCAGGCTCTCGCACCCTACGATCTTGTCGTTGCCAATATTCTTGCCGGGCCGTTGATGGAACTCTCCCAGGCCTTCGCGAGGGCGATTCGGCCCGGCGGACGGGCGCTGCTGAGCGGGCTCCTGCTCGAGCAGGCCGACGACATCGTCGCCCTCTACCGCCGGCGCGGCTTCGTCCCCGAGCGCCACGTCGACCTCGAGACCGGCGGCGCGGTGTGGCGCACGCTGCTGCTGCGGCGGTCGTGAGCGGCCCCGGTCAGCCGGGGTTGGCCAGGTTCTCGCGCAGGGTGCGGCCGGCATAGTCGCGGCGCAGCAGGCCGCGGCGCTGCAGCTCGGGAGTCACCATGCGGGCGAAGTCCTCGTAGGTCCCCGGGAAGACAGTGGGCGGCAGGACGAAGCCGTCGCAGGCGCCGCCGGTGAACCAGTCTTCCATGACGTCGGCGATCATGGCCGGCGTGCCGGCCAGCAGGCCGCGCGGCCGGCGCACGGCCTCGTCGGCGAAGGTGATGCCCTGTGCCCTGGCGACCTGGCTCATGCGGTCGCGCGAGCCGGCGATGCCCTGGTTGCCGGCCGCCCGTTCCGCCTCCTCCGCGGTCTCGATGCGGCTGAGGTCGACGCCCAGCAGGCTCGACGAGGAGGCCATCACCAGTTCGGGGTCGATCAGGCTGTCGAGGTAGGCCGCCTTCTCTCGGGCGATGGATTCGGTCTCGCCGACGACGACCGACAGGGTCGGCAGGATGGCGCAGCCGGCAGGCGACCGTCCGCGCGCCGCGAGCCTCCGGTGCATGTCCTCTCGGAAGGTGATGCCGTCGGCCTTGGTCGCGGTGGTGCAGAAGATCACGTCGGCCCAGCGGGCCGCGCAGTCGCGGCCGCGCGGCGAGGAGCCCGCCTGGAGGATCAACGGCCGGCCCTGAGGGCTGCGCGGGATCGACATCGGCCCGCGCGTGCGCACGTAGGGCCCGACATGGTCGGCGTAGCGGATCTTGGCGGGATCGGCGAAGACGCCGCTCTCGCGGTCCATCACCAGCGCGTCCGGTTCCCAGCAGTCCCACAGGGCGCAGCAGGCTTCGAGCACGTCGTCGGCGCGGTCGTAGCGCTCGTCCTTCGGGGGGACGCCGTCCATGCCGAAGTTGCGCGCCTCGAAGTCGGTCGCCGAGGTGACCACGTTCCAGGCGGCCCGGCCGCCGCTCAGGAGATCGAGCGATCCGAGGCTGCGGGCGATCTGGTAGGGCTGGTGGAAGGTGGTCGAAACGGTGTTGCCGAGGCCGAGATGGCGGGTGACCCGGGCCATCAGCGGCAGCACGGTCATGGGGTCGAGAAGGCTGAGCTGGCCGCCGCGGCCGACATAGTCGGCGTAGGTGTCGCGGTAGATGTCCGGCAGGCCCATCCCGTCGGCGAAGAACCCGGCATCGAACCGCGCCTCTTCCAGCAGGCGCGCCAGGTTCTCGTAGCGCTCGGCATCCCAGATGTCGTGCAGCGGCGCGGACGGGTGGCGCCAGGCGCTGGCATAGCTCGCGGTCGGACCCGTCTTCAGGTACGCCACCAGATGCATCTTGCGCTTCGGCCGCATGCGCGCCGGGCAGCAATTCCCATGCCCGAGCCGATGACGCCGCATGCCCACGGCACATCGCCGGCGACCGGACAGAAAAAGGGCCGGCTTTCGCCGGCCCCGGTACGCTTACGCTTACGCTACTACGCTTGAACCCCGATGAAAGACGCTCTGTGAACTACGCAACTTGAACTACGCGACGCGACGCAGGTTCTCGTTGGCGGCCGACGAGAACGCGTCGGCGGCAACGGCCGGCGTCGCGCCTTCGACGTGCTCGCGCACCGCGAACGCGATCTCGGAACGGGTGAGGCCGATATCGGCCAGTTCCCGGTCGCTCATGCGGTAGAGCTGGCTCTCGGCGGCGCGCAGCCGGAAGTCGCTGCCGATCGCAGCGGTCAGCCGGCCGTACAGGCCGCGCAGCCACACGATCGCGGCCCCGAGGCCGTTGGCGATCATCTCGGCGCGGGCATAGCGCGCGCGAAGCTCGAGCATCCGACGCTCATCGTAGGAAACGATGGCGCTCTTGAACGTGTTTCCCCCCGCCGGCGCGCTTTCGCTTGTCAGACTATCGAACATCTGGATCGGCTGGGTCATCATTGGTGTTACTCCTTCTTGTGCAGCGCAATAGCGATGCTGCGCTGCACGGAACAAATATAGAGCCTTGAGTTACAACAATAAGAGTGAAGTCGGAACGAGTGCTATGCTCTGTAAGCATAGATCGGGTCGGGTGCGCATTTCGCAAGCGCGAGAAGCACCATCCTGCCCAGATTGCGCGCACTTGGCGGCGCGCGTAGGGTTCGCGGGCATGAGTTCCGCTTCCGACGTCCTCGATCTTCTGCGCCGGCGGGGCCAGAACCCCGACCCGGCCGCCCTCGCCTCGCTGATGGAGGGCGTTGCCGCCGCCCCGGAGGCTCTTGCCGGCCCTGAATGGGTCGAACTGGTCGCTCCGGGAGCAGATTCCGAACTGACCGATGCCCTGACGGCCTGGCGCCGAGAGATCGACCGTGCGGGGGATGGGCTCGAGGCCTCGCCTGCCCCGCCCGGCCGCCTGGCCGACCTGCGGGCCGAGCTGGCGCGGCGCGGGCTGGATGGCTTCGTGGTGCCGCGCGCCGACGAGCATCAGGGCGAGTATGTGCCGCGGGGGGCCCAGCGACTGGCCTGGCTGACCGGCTTCCGCGGCTCGGCCGGCCTCGCCATCGTCCTCGCCGACCGGGCTGCCATCTTCGTCGACGGCCGCTACACGCTCGCGGTGCGCAGCCAGGTCGACACCGACGCCTTCGTTCCCCACCAGATCCCCGAGGATCCGCCCGACGCCTGGATCGCCTCGAACCTGCCCAAGGGCGCCAGGCTCGGCTTCGATCCGTGGCTGGTCACGGTCGACGGGCACGACCGCTTCGCCCGCGCCTGCCAGCGCGCCGGGGGCCAGTTCGTGCCGGTCGACGCCAACCCGGTCGACGCGGTATGGACCGGCCGTCCCCCGCCGCCGCTGGCGCCGGTCCAGCCACAGGCCGACGCCCTCGCCGGGGAATCGAGCGAGTCCAAGCGGGCGCGCATCGCCGCGATCGTCAGCGACAAGGGCGCCGACACCGCTTTGCTCACCGCTCCCGATTCGATCGCCTGGCTGCTCAACGTGCGCGGCGGCGACGTGCCGCGCACGCCCTTTCCCCTGGGCTTCGCGCTGCTGCACGGCGATGGCCATGTCGACCTGTTCATGGACCGTCGCAAGATGCCGGCCCGGACGCTGGCCTGGCTGGGCAATGCCGTCACCCTGGCGCCTCCCGACGAGCTGGGCCCGGCCCTCGACCTGCTGGGCAAGGTCGGCAAGCGCGTGCTGATCGAATCGGCGACCGCTCCGGTCTGGGCCACGTCGCGGCTGCAGGCGGCCGGCGTCACGATCGTGCGCGACGCCGATCCCGTCGCGCTGCCCAAGGCCTGCAAGAACGGCGTCGAGCTCGAGGGTATCCGCAATGCGCACCGGCGCGACGGCGCCGCCGTCAGCCGCTTCCTGGCCTGGCTGGCGCGCGAGTCATCGGGGCGCGTGCTGCGCGAGATCGAAGTGTCGGACCGGCTGCAGGCGATGCGCGAGCAGACCGGCAAGCTGCGCGACCTCAGCTTCGACACCATCTCCGGCGCGGGCCCCAACGGTGCCATCGTCCACTATCACGCCACGCCGGAGACCGAGCGGCGGCTGGAGCCCGGCAGCCTCTACCTCGTGGATTCGGGCGGCCAGTACCGCGACGGCACGACCGACATCACCCGCACCGTGGCGATCGGCACGCCGACGGCGGAGATGCGCGACCGCTTCACGCGCGTGCTCAAGGGCCATATCGCGCTCGCGATGGCGCGCTTCCCCGTGGGCACCACGGGCTCGCAGCTCGACGTGCTGGCGCGTTACGCGCTCTGGCAGGTCGGGCTCGACTACGACCACGGCACGGGTCACGGCGTCGGCGCCTATCTGTCGGTGCACGAAGGGCCGCACCGCATCTCCAAGATGCCCAACAACGTCGCGCTGCAGCCCGGCATGATCGTCAGCAACGAGCCCGGCTACTACAAGGCCGACGCCTACGGCATCCGAATCGAGAACCTGGTGGCGGTGTGCGCGGTGGAGATCGCGGGCGCCGACCGCCGCTACCTGGCGTTCGAGACGCTGACCCTGGCGCCGATCGACCTCGCCTGCGTGGAGCCCGCCCTGCTCACCGAGGCCGAGCGCGGGTGGCTGAACGACTACCATCGCCGCGTGCGCGAGATCGTGGAGCCCCAGGTCGACGCGGCGACGCAGGCATGGCTCACCGAGGCGACCCGCCCGATCTGACATTCTCTTCCTCCCCACGCTTGCGTGGGGAGGTGGCCCGAAGGGCCGGAGGGGTCACGGGCAGCACGACCGATGCTCATGCCCCCTCCGCCCGCTGTGCGGGCACCTCCACAGCTTCGCTGGGGAGGGTTAATCGTTCAGAATCGTCCGGCCCAGCACGACGTCCTCGTAGACGTGCAGCGACGGCAGGCCGCCGGTGTGCATGAACAGCACCTTGGCCCTGGGCTTGAAGTAGCCCTGTCGCGCCAGGCCGATCAGGCCGGCCATGATCTTCCCGGTGTAGACCGGATCGAGAAGAATGCCTTCGGTGCGGGCCAGCATCTGCACGGCCTCCACCATCCTCGCGTTGGGCACCGAGTATTTGGGCTGCCAGTACCCGCCGATGCTCTTCACCGCCTCGCGCGGCACCTTGCCGATGCCGAGCAGGTCGGCCACCGCCTGCGCCTCCTTGTGGACCAGCGGCTCCTGGTCGGCGGGATCGCGGCTGACGCCGATGCCGATCAGCGGGATCCGGATGTTGTTGCCGTGGAAGCCGGCGACCATGCCGCCGTGGGTGCCCGAGCTGCCCGACCCGACCACGATGGCGTCGAGCGCCAGCCCCATCTCGAACCACTGCTGCTGCATCTCCTGGACGCAGGCGACGTAGCCCAGCCCGCCGATGGCATTGGAGCCGCCGCCCGGGATGACGTAGCCCTTGCGGCCGAGCGACGCGACCTCCTGGGCGACCTTGGACATGGCCGCGCCCATGTCCGAGCCGCCGGGCACCACCGTGATGGCCTCGACCCCCATCAGCTCGAACATGAAGTTGTTGCCGCCGGCCTCCTTGCTGTAGCTGCCGGGGACCCGCTCCTCGATCACGAAGCGGCACTTCAGCCCCTCCTTGACCGCCGCCGCCAGGGTGATGCGGCAGTGGTTGGATTGAGGCGCGCCGCAGGTGATCAGCGTGTCGGCGCCCTGGGCCAGCGCGTCCGCCGCCAGGAACTCGAGCTTCCGGGTCTTGTTGCCGCCGGGGAAGAGACCCAGCATGTCGTCCCGCTTGATCCAGATGTCCGGTCCGGCGCCGCCCGGGCAGGAGGCTGCGAGGGCCTCGGTGAAGTGGGGAAGGAATTCGATCGGCGTGGGCGATTGGGTATAGCGGCGACGCGGGAAACGAGCCAAGTCCATTCGTGCAACTCCAGCGAGACGGCTGCTGCCTCTAGCATCCCCCACGGCCGCGTGGAAGCGAGCCCCATGGCAGCCGCCTGTGGCCTTCCCACGAACTGCATCAACCTGTGACCGAGTTGTGATCGGAGTCACAACCGACCTTGCGAAAGGTTCCCGTTCCCGGGTTCACGTCTTCGCGAGGTCGTGCTTCATCACCGATGCTGCAAAGAGCGTGGATTTCCCACGCTAATATCACTGGCCGTGCGGCTTCGCCTGACTGTTACTCGCACAGCACACCGCGTCAGGAATGCGTCGGCGACGGCGCCATTCGGTGGCAGCCCGACAGGCGCACAAGTAGAATTAATGCGCTCGCATTTCCCTCAGCCCGAACGCGTAGCACCTCTCTCGTTCAAAGAATCTTCCAACAGGAGATACACATGAAGAAGGTCATACTTGCGGTGGCTGCCGCCGCGGCACTGCCAGTCTCGGCCATGGCTCAGGACGTTCAGACCCCCGGCGTGTACTTCGGCGTCGAAGGCGGCCTGAACTGGATGTTCAACACGACGATCCTCGGGCAGAACGTCGCGCCGCAGACCGGCTGGGCGCTGGGCGGCAAGTTCGGCTACGACTTCATCGGACCGCGCGTCGAGGTCGAAGGCCTCTATCGCCAGAACAACAACGGCAACTTCTTCGGCAACCGCGCGATCACCGGCCAGATCAGCCAGGTCACCGCGATGGCCAACTTCCTCTACGACTTCAATGCCACCGGGACCATCGTCCCCTACATCGGCGCTGGCGCCGGCGTGGGCTTCGTCGATTCCGACTACAATCTCGGCAGCACGACCTTCGCCTACCAGGGCATCCTCGGCCTCGGCTACAACGCCACGCCTAACCTGCGCTTCAACCTGGAAGGCCGCTACCTCGGCACGACCAACCCGTCGGTCGCCGGCACCACCTGGAACAACAACAACGTCACACTGCTCGCCGGCGTGCAGTTGAAGTTCGGCGCCGCCGCCCCGCCGCCGCCGCCGGCTCCGCCGCCGGTGCAGGCGACGACGTTCATGGTGTTCTTCGACTGGGATCGGTCGAACCTGTCGCAGCAGGCGCTGGCGACGATCGCGCAGGCGGCCGACGCCTACAAGACCAAGGGCAGCGCGCGCATCACGGCGACCGGCCACACCGACACGTCGGGCCCGGAGGCGTACAACATGGCGCTGTCGCTGCGTCGCGCCAACGCGGTCAAGGACGCCCTGGTGCGCAACGGCGTGCCGGCGCAGGCGATCTCGGTCATCGGCATGGGCGAGAAGGGCCTGCTGGTCCAGACCGCCGACGGCGTCCGCGAGCCGCAGAACCGCCGCGTCGAGATCGTCATCAACTGAGAATCCGGAGACTGGATGGGAACGGCCGGGCAATGCCCGGCCGTTTTCGTCTGGCGCTCACTCGGCGAGCTTCAGCCACTCTTGCTCGGTCATCGTCTCGATGCCGAGCTCGGCGGCCTTGCGCGCCTTCGAGCCGGCCTTCTCGCCGACCACGACCAGGCTGGTCTTCTTCGACACCGAATCGGTCACCTTGGCGCCCAGTTCCTCGGCGCGCGCCTTCGCGGCCTCGCGTGTCATGGCGGTGAGCTCGCCGGTGAAGACCACGACCTTGTCCTTGAGCTTGGCGTCCGCCGCCACGACCCGGCGCGAGACGGGTTCAACCGTGAGCTGGCGGCGCAGGTCGCGGATCACCTCGACATTGTGGCCCTCGTCGAAGAAGCCGCACATCGCGTCGGCGGTGGTGACGCCGATCTGCTCGACGTTGCACAGCCGGCCGTAGCTCTCGCCGACCTCGGCCGCAGCCTTCTCCTTCTTCACGTCGTCCGGATGCGCCCGGCGCTCCTTCGCGGCCTTCAGCATCTCCTCGAGCCAGAGGTCGGCGTCGCCATACTCCTGGGCCAGGATCTTCGCGGTCGCCTCGCCGATCAGCGGGATGCCGAGCGCGTTGATGAAGCGGTCGAGCGCGATCGTGCGCCGCGCCTCGATCGCGGCCATCAGGTTGCGCACCGACAGCTCGCCCCAGCCCTCGCGCTTGCGGATCTCGGCCTCCTTCCCGGGCAGCCGGAAGATGTCGCCCGGCACCTTGAGCAGGCCGTCCCGGTGGAAGTTCTCGATGTGCGTGCCGCCCAGCCCCTCGATGTCGAAGCAGTTGCGCGACACGAAATAGCGCAGGCGCTCGACCTGCTGGTACGGGCATTCCAGGCCGCCCGAGCAGCGCCGCACGACGCCGCCCTCCTCGCTCGCGACCCTGGTCTTGAGAGGGCACGGGCAGCGGGTCGGGAAGTGGAACTTCTCCGTCTTCTTCGGCCGCTCCTCGGGCACGTGGCCCAGGATCTGCGGGATGACGTCGCCGGCGCGCTGCACCACGACCATGTCGCCCACGCGCACGTCCAGCCGCTCGATCTCGTCGGCATTGTGCAGCGAGGCCCGCGCCACCATCACGCCGCCGACGTTGACCGGCTCGAGATCGGCGACCGGCGTCAGCGCGCCGGTGCGGCCCACCTGGATCAGGATGCCGTTCAGCCGCGTGCGCGCCTGCTCGGCCGGGAACTTGTGGGCGATCGCCCAGCGCGGTGCCCGGCTCACGAAGCCCAGCCGTTCCTGCCAGTCGATGCGGTCGAGCTTGTAGACGACGCCGTCGATGTCGTAGGGCAGCGACGGTCGCTCGACGCCCATCCTCTCGTAGAAGGCCCGCACCTCGGCCGGCGTGCGGCAGAGCTCGGACAGCGGATTGACGCGGAAGCCCCACGCCTTCAGCAGCTTCAGGTACTCGCTGTGCGTCTTCCAGGTCCGCGGCTCGGCCTCGCCCCAGGCATAGGCGAAGAAGCGGAGCGGCCGGGTCGCCGTGATGCCGGCGTCGAGCTGGCGCAGCGAGCCGGCGGCGGCGTTGCGCGGGTTGGCGAAGGTCTTGTCGCCCGCCGCCTCCTGACGCCGGTTCATCTCCTGGAACGCGCCGCGCTCCATGTAGACCTCGCCGCGAACGTCGAGGATGCCGGGGGCCTTGCCCTTCAGCGTGTGCGGGATGTCCTTCACCGTCTGCAGGTTGGCCGTCACGTCCTCGCCGGTCGTGCCATCGCCGCGCGTCGCGCCGACGGTGAAGACGCCGTCCTCGTAGCGCAGGCTGATCGACAGGCCGTCGATCTTGGGCTCGCAGGCGAAGGCGATCTCGGCCTCGGGTGCGAGATCGGTCTCGCGCTCCAGCCCGCGCCGCACCCGGTCGAAGAAGGCCTGCAGTTCCTCGTCCGTGAAGGCATTGTCCAGCGACAGCATCGGCCGGGCGTGCCGCACCTTGGCGAAGGCCGTGGTCGGCGTCGGCGCGACGCGCTGCGTCGGGCTGAACATGTCGGTGAGCTTGGGGAAGCGGTCCTCGATCGCCTTCAGCCGCCGCCGCAGCAGGTCGTAGTCGGCGTCGGAGATCTCCGGCGCGTCCTGCTCGTGGTAGAGCTTGTCGTGGTGCGCGATCTCCCCGGCCAGGCGCTTGTGCTCGCCGCGCGCCTGGCGTTCGGTCAGCTCGTCGACCGCGACGGACGCGACGACTTTGGCGGCCCGCGACATCCTTCCCCCCCTCAGCCGGCGGCCGCGAGCAGCCGATCCGCGGCGGCGCGGGCCTCGGCGGTCACCTCGGCGCCCGACAGCATGCGCGCGATCTCCTCGCGCCGGCCGGCGGCGTCCAGCGCCAGCACGTCGGTGCTGGCGGCGCTGCGCCTGGTGGTCTTGCGGATCAGCCAGTGGCGGTCGGCCACGGCGGCGACCTGCGGCGAATGGGTGACGACCAGCACCTGCACGTCGTTCGCCAGACGCCTCAGGCGCTCGCCCACCGCCGCGGCGGTGGCGCCGCCGATGCCCGAATCGACCTCGTCGAAGACGATGGTCGGGACCTCGCCGACCTTGGCCAGGCACACTTTGAGCGCCAGCAGGAAACGCGACAGCTCGCCGCCCGAGGCGATGCGGGCGATCGGCGCCGGCGGCGCTCCGGGATTGGTGGCGACGGTGAACTGCACGCGGTCGGCGCCGGCCTCCGTCCAGTCGGCCTCGGGCAGGGCGGCGACCTCGGTCACGAACCGCGCGCGGTCGAGCTTGAGCGGGCCGAGCTCGGCCGCCACCGCCTTGTCGAGCCGGGCGGCGCCCTTGCGGCGCGCCGCCGACTGGGCCTCCGCCGCCGCAACATAGGCCGACCGCGCCGCCTTCGCCGCGGCGGCCAGGCGCCCGAGGCCGGCCTCGCCATCGTCCAGCGCCGCGAGCTGCGCGGCGAACCGCTCGGCCAGCGCCGGCAGATCCGCCACCGCGACATGGTGCTTGCGTGCCATCGCGCGCAGCGCGAACAGCCGCTCCTCGATCTTCTCCAGGCGCGACGGATCGAACTCCAGCGCATCGCGTGCCGCCTCGAGCTGGGCCTGCGCCTCCGTCGCTTCGCTGAGCGCGCGGTCGAGCGCGGCGATCGCCGGATCGAGACGTCCCATCGCCTTGTCGGCCTGGCGCTCGACCAGGCGGTGGGCGGCGCGCAGGGCGGCCACCGCCCCCCGCCCGTGCTCCAGCTCGCCCAGCGCCTGGGCGACGGCCTCGCCAAGCGCGCTGCCGGCACGCAGGAGCTGGCGCTCCCCGGCCAGCCTGTCCTCGTCGTCCGGGCGCGGCGCAAGCCCTTCCAGCTCCTTGACCGCATGGCGCACGAAATCCTCGTCGCGCCGGGCGGCGGCGGCCGCCGCCGCGGCGTCGGCATGCGCCCGGTCGGCCTCCCGCCAGGCCCGCCAGGCGGCGCGCACGATCTCGGCCTGCCGGTCGAGGCCGGCGAAGGCATCGAGCGAGGCGCGATGGGTCGCCATGTCGAGAAGACCATGCTGTTCCATCTGGCCCTGGATCTCGACCAGCGTCTCGCCCAGCCGGCGCAGCAGTGCCACCGACGCCGGCTGGTCGTTGACGAAGGCACGGCCGCGGCCGTCGGTCCCGACGACGCGGCGCAGGGTCAGCACGTCGTCGTCCTCCAGTCCCTGCTCGGCCAGCACGGCGTGGGCGGGATGGTCCCTGGCAAGATCGAAGGAGGCCGCCACGGAGGCCTGGGCAGCGCCGCGCCTCACCGTGCCGGATTCGGCGCGGTTGCCCAGCGCCAGACCGAGCGCATCGATCAGGATCGACTTGCCGGCGCCCGTCTCGCCGGTCAGGGCACCCAGACCGCCGGCACCCGAGCGTGGGAAATCGAGGTCGAGCTTCTCGATCAGCACGAAGTCGCGGATCGAAAGCGTGGCGAGCATGCCGGCGTCAGAAAAGTCCGAAGAACCAGCCGCTCTTCTGCTCGTCGCGCGGCACCGGTCCTTCCCCGGTCATCAGGTAATAACTGTCCTGATACCATTCGCTGCCCGGGAAGTTGTAGCCGAGCACCGCCGCTGATTCCTGCGCCTCGCTCTTGACCCCGAGGGACAGGTAGCATTCGACCAGGCGGTGGAGCGCCTCGGGCACATGGGTGGTCGTCTGGTAGCGCTCGATCACCACGCGGTACCGGTTGATCGCGCCGACATACTGCTCGTTGGACTGGTAGTAGCGACCGACCGACATTTCCTTGCCGGCAAGATGGTCGATGGCGAGTTCGACCTTGAGGCGCGCGTCGCGGGCATAGGGCGATTCGGGAAAGCGCTTCACGACCTCCGCCAGGGCGTCGAGCGCCTGCTGGGTCATGCGCTGGTCGCGGCCGACGTCGGAGATCTGCTCGTAGTAGCACAGCGCCTTGAGATAGTAGGCGTAGGGGATGTCCCTGTGGCCGGGATGGAGCTGGATGAAGCGATCGAGCGCGATGATGGCCTCGTCGTACTTGTTCGATTGGTAGTACGCGAAGGCCGCCATGATCTGCGCCTTGGTGGCCCAGACCGAATAGGGATGCTGGCGGTCGACTTCCTCGAAGCCCTTGGCGGCCGCCTTGTAGTCCTGCGCGCCAAGGTCGTCGAGCGCCCGGTTGTAGAGCTGGTCGACCGGCTGCTCGACGTAGTTGCTGTTGTCGTCGGAGGACCCGCAGCCGGCGAGCGCCAGCATCAGCACCGCGAGCACGAGCCCACCCAATGCCTTGCGAGGATCTGCGGAGAACGTCTTCGACATGCCCATCCGTCTACTGTTTCGGCCGCGGTTTTATATCACGGCGGCTCCAAAAAAAGAGGGGCCGAAGGGCCCCTCAGAAAGATGCGTGGAGAGCGCTCGAATGTCGCTCAGTTCGCTTGGCGACGCAGGAACGCCGGGATCTGCAGGTCGTCGTCCTCGCGCGCCGGCTTGGCGCGCTCGGTGACGTCGAGATTGATCGACGCCTGGGCCGGCGCCGGCCGCGGGACGGGCTTGGGCGCCACCGGAACGACGTTCTCGGGCGCCGGGCGGGCGACCGGCGGCTCGCTGGCCGTCGCCGGCTTGGGCGCGGCGAAGGCGCCGGTGATGCGCTGGAACAGGTTCGGCGCGCGGCTCTCGCCGGCCGAGCGCGCGGCAACGGGTCGCGCAACGGGGTCGGTGGCGCGGACCGCCGGCTTGGCGGCCGGACGGCTCACCCGCCAGTCGTGCTCGTCGACCAGCGGACGCTGCGGCGCCGGAGCCGGTGCCGCCGCCACGGGAGCCGGCGGCGCGACCGCCACGGGAGCCGGTGCCGGCGCGGCCATCGGCGGCACATCGAAGGCCTCGACGGGGGCCGGGGCGACGATGGGCGCGACCGGAGCCGCTTCCATGACGACGGGCGCCGGCGGCGCGACGGTGGCCGGCGGCGGCGCGACGGCCACCGGTGCGACCGGCACGGGCGCCGGGGCCGCCATCGGAGGGGCCACGGGAGCCGGCGGCACGCTGGCGGCAACCGGCGCGGGCTCCGCCGCACCGACGCCGACCGGCACGGAGACGCGGCCGACCGGCGGCGCGACCGGGCGGCTGAGCGCCGGCTGGCCGGTCTGGACCGGCCGGTTCATGTCGAGCGACAGGTAGTTCGGCGCGGGCTGCTGCGAGGCCGCGGCGGCGATGCCCGTGGCGACCACGGAAACCCGCATCCGGCCCTGCATCGTGGCGTCGAAGGTCGAGCCGAAGATGATGTTGGCCTCGGTGTCGACCTCCTCGCGGATGCGGTTGGCCGCCTCGTCGACCTCGTGCAGGGTCATGTCGAGGCCGCCGGTGATGTTGATGAGGACGCCCTTGGCCCCCTTCATCGAATGGTCTTCCAGCAGCGGATTGGAGATCGCGCTCTCGGCGGCGACGCGGGCGCGGTCCTGGCCCTCGGCCTCGCCGGTGCCCATCATCGCCTTGCCCATCTCGCCCATCACCGTGCGGATGTCGGCGAAGTCAAGGTTGATGAGGCCGGGCATCACCATCAGGTCGGTGACGCCGCGCACACCCATGTGCAGCACGTCGTCGGCGAGCTTGAAGGCGTCGGCGAAGGTCGTCTTCTCGTTGGCGATCTTGAACAGGTTCTGGTTGGGGATGACGATCAGCGTGTCGACGACCTTCTCGAGCTCCGTGATCCCCTGGTCGGCCGACTGCATGCGGCGCCGGCCCTCGAAGTGGAACGGCTTGGTCACGACGCCGATGGTGAGGATCCCCTGCTCGCGCGCCGCCGCAGCGATGACCGGCGCCGCACCGGTGCCGGTGCCGCCGCCCATGCCGGCGGTGACGAACACCATGTTGGCGCCGTCGAGCAGCTGAAGGATCTCGGGCAGCGCCTCTTCGGCCGCCTGGCGACCGACCTCGGGGCGCGCGCCGGCGCCGAGGCCCTGCGTGATCGTAATGCCGAGCTGGACGCGCCGGTCGGCGAGCGACTGGCCGAGCGCCTGCGCGTCGGTGTTGGCGACGATGAACTCGACCCCTTCGAGGGCCGCGCTGATCATGTTGTTCACGGCGTTTCCGCCCGCGCCGCCGACACCGATGACGGTGATACGCGGCTTAATCTCTGACTCCTTCTGAGGGAGACTGAGGTTGATGGTCATTCGGGATCTCCACGCAAACGAGGGGTTATCTGCTCGGAGGGCGGTGTGGATTGTTTTGTATCAACCCTTCACTACCACCGGCTTTTCTTGCTTCTTATCAATAGCCTGTGGGGATTGCCGTTCCCCGCACAACATATTGCCTAAAAGTTCTCCCTAATCCAACTGCCAATCCGACCGATTCGACTCGACGGAAGCTCGACCGTGGGCTGCTGCGGCTGACCGGCCGCGTGGTTCTGGAGCGCGAAGGACAGCAGGCCCGCCGCTGCCGAAAAGGCCGGTCCGCCCGTCGAATCCGCCAGTCCGGCGAGGCGCAGCGGCGCGCCGGTGCGGACTTTCTTGTTCAGGATGGCGGCCGCGACCTCGGGCACGCCGTCGAGCTGGCAGCCGCCGCCGACCAGGACGGCGCGGCCGCCGGCCAACTTATCCACACCACTGGCCTCGAGGCGGCTGCGCACCAGCTCGAAGGTCTCCTCGACGCGCGGCCGGATGATGCCGACCAGGATCGAGCGCGGAATGTGGTTGGGCCGGGTGCGGTCCTCCTCGCCGATCAGCGGCACGTCGATGATGTCGTACTCGTCGTTGGGCTTGGCGACGGCGCGGCCGATCTGCGTCTTCATCCGCTCGGCATGGGCGAGCGGCGTCGACAGGCCGCGCGCGATGTCGCGCGTCACGTGCTCGCCGCCGACCGGGATCGAATCGACGTGCACGAGATGGCCTTCGTAGAAGACCGCGATCGACGTCGTGCCGCCGCCCATGTCGATCAGCGTGACGCCGAGGTCGCGCTCGTCGGCGACCAGGGAGCTGAGGCCGGCGGCGTGCGCCGCCACCACGCGGTCGGCGATCTCGAGATGCGCGCGGCGCACGCAGACCTGGAGGTTGCGCATGGCGCCGCTCGCCGCCGTCACGAGGTGCACCTCGACGCCCAGCCGCTCGCCGAACATGCCGCGGGCGTCGCGCACCGGGGTGCCGTCGACGGTGTAGCCGATCGCCTCCGAATGGATGATGTCGCGGTCGGCCGTCTCGGCCGGCAGGTGAATGTGCTGCTGCACCCGGCGGACGTCGCGCTCGCCGATCTCGTGATGGCCGATCGCGACCTCGAGGCTCTGGTTGTGCGAGGAGGCCGAGCCGCCGCTCACGCCCACGATGACCTCCCGCACATGCTCGCCGCACATCTCCTCGGCCGTCGACACGGCCGAGGAGATCGCCCGGGTGGCGGCCTCCATGTCGATGATGTTGCCAGACCGCATGCCCAGCGCCGGCTGGTGGCCGATGCCGACCACCCGCAAGCCCTGGCCGTCGACCCGCGCCACGAAGCAGACGACCTTGCTGGTCCCGATATCGAGCGCCGCTACCACGCCGTTTCTCGTCTTCGCCACGATCTCTCCCCCGTCGCTACGCTTTACACCCTTGGCACGCTGGAAATCACGCCGGTCCGGGCGAAGGTTCGCCCGGACCGCGCTTCCTGAGATAGAGCTTGTCCGGCAGGCGGAGGTCCACCACGCCGAACTCGCGCGACAACAGGCGGTACTGGCCGTCGAGCTTGGCCAGGTGCTGAAGCGCCGCGACCGCGTCCTCTTCGGGCAGCCAGACCTCGATGCCGTTGTTCAGGATCAGGTTCCATCGCCGCTGGCCGACCCAGACCGCGGAACGAAGCTGGGGCACCACGGTCGGCTCGTAAGCCAGCAGCAGCAGGAGCTCGCCGACATGCTCGGGCGCGCCGGTCCCACCCAGCAGCAGCAGTCTCTCGGCGCCGGGCGGCATGCGGCTCGCGCGCACGGTCCGGCCCTCGCGGTCGATCAGCGTGTACTCGCTGCCGTTCTGCCAGATCGCCACCGCCCGGCGCTCGACCAGGGTGACGTAGAGCGTGTCGGGCAGGCGGCGCTCGACCGCGGCGGAGGCCACCCAGTCGATGGCTTCGAGCTTGTGTCGCGAGGCCTGAAGGTCGATGCCGAGCAGCGAATCGCCCGGCTTGACGTCGAGTGCCGCCAGGATGGCGTCGCGCTCGACATACTCGCGGCCCTCGACCGTGACGTCGGCCAGCTTGAAGGGCGTAATGGCGCCGAGGACGGCATGCGTCATGGCGTCGAGGCGGCTGCGCGCCGTCGTCAGCCAGCCTTCGTGCCAGGCCCACCAGCCGCCGCCGCTGCCGCTTCCCAGCAGCAGCACGACGAGGCCGAGCATCAGGGGCTGACGCCACAGCGGCCGGCCGCTCTTGCGCAGGTTCGTGCGTTTCTTGCGCCGGTCGTAGTCGCGGCGCGGCGCGGCGGGCTTGCGGGCGGCGCTCATGCCGGCTGCCTCGCATGCTCGACCATCCAGGTCATGAGCTCGGGCCAGGAGATGCCGGCCCACTTCGCCTGCTCGGGCGCAAGCGACAGGGGAGTCATGCCGGGCTGGGTGTTGAGCTCGAGGACCGTCAGGCCGGTCGTGCCCGGCATCGATTCGTCCCAGCGGAAGTCGGTCCGCGTGAGGCCGCTGCAGCCCAGCGCCTCGTGCGCCATCAGCGCCCAGTCCTTGGCGAGCTCGTAGACTTCCTCGGGGATCGGCGCCGGCACGAGATGCTCGGTGACGCCGTCGGTGTACTTGGCCTCGTAGTCGTAGAAGCGGGTGCGCGGCCTGAGCTCGGTCACGGCGACCGGCCGGTCGGCCATCACGGCAACGGTGAGCTCGCGTCCGGGCACGAACTTCTCGACCAGCACCCGCTCGCCGAACTTCGCCTCCGCGAGCTCGACGGCGGCGAGGTTGTCGCCCTCCCGCACGATGAAGACGCCGACGCTCGACCCCTGGTCGATCGGCTTTACGACATAGGGCCGCGGCATGGGATCGCCCCAGGCCAGCGACCGGCGCTCGATGACCTGGCCTTGGGCGACGCGCAGGCCGAGCGAGGTGAAGACGTGGCGGGCCATCGGCTTGTCCATCGCGATCGCGGAGGCGAGCACGCCGGAATGTGTGTAGGGCACGGCCAGGACCTCGAGCACCCCCTGGATGCAGCCGTCCTCGCCGTACTTGCCGTGCAGGGCGTTGAAGACCACGTCCGGTCCGCCGCCCGACGACGGCCGCAGGAAGTCGACCAGCGCCCGGAGGTCGCGCTGCACGTCGTATTCGACGACGTCGTGGCCGCCCTCGCGCAGCCCCTCGGCGCAGGCCTTGCCGCTGACCAGCGAGACCTCGCGCTCGGGTGACCAGCCACCCATCAGCACTGCCACCTTGCGCTTCACGGGGCTTCTCCCAGGCGCCGTATCTCCCAGTCGAGGGTGACGCCGCTGGTGTCGAACACGCGCCGGCGGACCTCCTCGCCCAGCGCCTCGAGGTCGGACGCGGTGGCGGTGCCGGTGTTGATCAGGAAGTTGGTGTGCTTCTCGGAGACCTGGGCGCCGCCCACCGCGAGACCGCGGCAGCCGGCCCGATCGATCAGCTCCCAGGCCTTGAGGCCGGGCGGATTGGCGAAGGTCGAGCCGCCGGTGCGGCTGCGCGGCTGCGAGCCGGCGCGCGCCTGGTCGATCTCGGCGATGCGCCGCGCGATCGCGAGCTGGTCGCCCGGCGCCGCGCGCAGTCGGGCCGAGGTGACGATCCAATCGGCCGGAAGATCGCTGTGGCGATAGGAAAGGCCGAGCTCGTCCGGCTGGACGGCGAAGATGCGGCCGGAGCGGTCGACGGCCTCGGCCGAGACCAGCACGTCCGCCAGCTCGCCGCCGTAGGCGCCGGCGTTGGTCGGGAAGGCCCCGCCGATCGTGCCCGGAACGCCGCTCAGGAACTCCAGCCCGGCCAGCGCGTGCTCGCGCGCCGTGAGCGCCACGTTGAGGTCGGGCGCGCCGGCTCCCGCCACCACCTCGTGGCCTTCCACGGCGATCCCGGTGAAGCCGCGCATCAGGCGGATGACGACGCCGCGGATGCCGCCGTCGCGGACGATGACGTTGGAGCCCAGGCCCAGCACCGTGACCGGCACGTCCGGCGGCAGCGCCCGCAGGAAGGACGCCAGGTCCTCGACGTCGGCCGGCCGGAACAGGACCTCGGCCGGGCCGCCGGTCGCGAACCAGGTCTGCGCGCCCAGCGGCGCGTCGGCGGTCAGCCGGCCGCGCGGCCGCGGCAGGCGGTCGATCAGGTGGGGCTTGGGGCTGAGCGCCATCATGCCGCCGATCCGCTTCCCTGGGCGTCGGGGTCGTCGTTGGCGATCGCGCGCGGCCCGGCACGCTCGGCGGCGAGCTGCTGCAACTGGCCCGGCAGGGCGTGCGCCCAGGCGGTGATGTTGCCCGCGCCGAGGCAGACGACCACGTCGCCCGGCCGCGCCGTCTGCCAGATCAGTCCGGGCAGGTCGCCCGGGCCCTCGAGCCCCGACACGTCGCGATGGCCGGCGCGCCGCACCAGGTTCACCAGCATGTCGCGGTTGACGCCCTCGATCGGGCTTTCGCCGGCGGCATAGACGTCGGCGATCAGCACGGCGTCGGCGTCGGCGAAGCAGGTCGCGAACTCGCTCTTGAGCGCCGCCAGGCGCGAGTAGCGATGGGGCTGCATGACGGCGATGACCCGGCCCGACCGGCCGTAGGCCTGACGCGCCGCGCGCAGCACGGCGGCGATCTCCACGGGATGGTGGCCGTAGTCGTCGATGACGGTGATGCCGTGCGCCTCGCCGGTCTTGGTGAAGCGGCGCTTCACGCCGGCGAAGGTGGCGAGCGCGCGGCGGATCGTGTCGTCCGACAGGCCCATCTCCTGGGCCACGGCGACGGCGGCCAGCGCGTTCTGGACGTTGTGCTGGCCGAACATCGGCAGGCGCAGGTCGACGATGGTGCGCGCCTCGTTGGTGGCGCGGTTCTCGATCATGACGTCGAAGTCGGCGCCGCCGCGGTCGAGCCGCAGGTTGATGGCGCGCACGTCGGCGGCGGCGCCCAGCCCGTAGGTGATGATGCGCCGGTCGGCGATGCGCGGGATCAGCGCCTGCACCTCGGGATGGTCGCTGCACAGGACGGCGAAGCCGTAGAACGGGATGTTCTCGACGAAGCGCACGAAGGCGTCGCGCAGCGCGTCGAACGTGCCGTAATGGTCGAGATGCTCGGGATCGACGTTGGTGACGACGGCGATGACCGCCGGCAGGCGCAGGAACGAGCCGTCCGATTCGTCGGACTCGACCACCATCCAGTCGCCGTTGCCCAGCCGGGCGTTGGTGCCGTAGGCGTTGATGATGCCGCCGTTGATGACGGTGGGATCGAGACCGCCGGCGTCGAGCATGGCGGCGACCAGCGAGGTCGTCGTGGTCTTGCCGTGCGTGCCGCCGACCGCGACCGACCATTTGAGGCGCATCAGCTCGCCCAGCATCTCGGCGCGTCGAACGACCGGCAGCAGGCGCGAGCGCGCCGCCAGCACTTCCGGATTGTCCTTCTTCACGGCGCTCGACACGACGACGACCTGGGCGCTGGCGATGTTGTCGGCGCGATGGCCGATCGCGACCTTGATGCCGAGCTCGGCCAGCCGGCGCGTGTTGGCGCTCTCGGCGATGTCGCTGCCCTGCACCTTGTAGCCGAGATGGTGCAGCACCTCGGCGATGCCCGACATGCCGATGCCGCCGATGCCGACGAAATGGATCAGTCCGAGATCAAGCGGCATCGCCCTCATGCAGCAACTCCTGTCAGTTCGCCGACCATGTCGGCAAGGCGGGCCGCGGCGTCGGGGCGGCCGGCGGCGTGGGCGGCGGCGGCCATGTCGGCGAGACGCGGCGGCTGGTCGAAAAGGGCCGCGAGATGGCCGGCCAGCGCGGCGGCCGTGAACTCGGCGTGCGGGATCACGATGCAGGCGCCCGAGGCCTCGAAGGCCCGTGCGTTGGCGGTCTGATGATCGTCGGCGGCATAGGGATAGGGAACGAGGACCGACGGCCGGCCGATCGCGGCGAGCTCGGCCACGGTCGAGGCGCCGGCCCGGGCGATCACCAGATGGGCGGCGGCCAGCCGTTGCGGCAGGTCGGCGAAGAACGGCGCCAGCTCGGCCAGGATGCCGCCCTCCGCATAGCGACGGCGCACGGCTTCGAGATCCTCAGGCCGGCACTGCTGGACGAGGCGCAGGCGGCCGCGCAGCGACGCCGGCAGCGACAGCAGCGCCTCGGGCACGACCTTGCCGAACGATGCCGCGCCCTGGCTGCCCCCGAACACGACCAGGTCGATCGTCCGTCCCTCGGTCGGCGGCCGGTAGGGCTGCTGGCGCAGGCTGCGCGCCGCTTCCCGCACCGGATTGCCGACCAGCCGGGCCCGCGGATCGCCCTCCGCCAGGAAGCGGGTGCGATCGAACGAGGTCCCGACCCGCGCGACGCCGGCCAGCACCAGGCGGTTGGCCCGGCCCAGCACCGCATTCTGCTCGTGCAGCATCGACGGCAACCGGCGCAGGCGGGCGGCGACCATGGTCGGCACCGAAGCGTAGCCGCCGAAGCCGACCACCGCCGAGGGGCCGATGCGGCCCAGCGCCCGCCAGGCATCGAGCAGGCCGCGGCCGAGCGACAGGATCGCCAGCAGGCGCCGCGGCAGCGAGCCGCTCGGGCTGGCGGAATGGATGTAGTGGATCGGCCGGCGGGCCAGCGCACCCTGCCACTGGCGTCCGCGCGAATCGGTGATCAGCGCGAACGGAACGCCGCGCGCCTCGAGCTCGCCGGCCAGCGCCTCGGCCGGGAAGACGTGTCCTCCGGTGCCGCCGGTCGCCAGGACCACGGGGCGCGCTCCCTCCATCACACGGCCTCCCGCAGGCCGGCATGCTCGCGCGTCAGCGACAGCATCATGCCGACGCAGATCGCCATCGCGAGCGCCGACGAGCCGCCGTAGGAGATGAACGGCAGGGTCATGCCCTTGGCCGGGATGAGCTGGATGGTCGAAGCCATGTTGATGGCGGCCTGCAGGCCGAACTGCACGGCAAGACCGGTGGCCGCCAGGGTGATGAACAGGCTGGTCTCGCGCGAGGCGCGCGACATCGAACGCAGCGTGACGAAGGCGAACAGGGCGAGGATCATCAGGCAGACGATGAGGCCAAATTCCTCGCCGGCGACGGCCATCACGAAGTCCGTGTGCGCGTCCGGAAGCTGCGCCTTGACCGTGCCCTCACCCGGTCCGCGGCCGAACGAGCCGCCGTTCATGAAGGCCTCGAGCGAGGTGTTGACCTGGTAGTTGTCGCCGGAGGTCGGATCGAGAAAGCGGTCGAAGCGGCTGCGCACGTGGCTGAAGGTGAAATAGGCCCCGACCAGCGCGGTCGCGCCGCCAATGGCGCCGACGCCCGCGATCCACACCGGCAGGCCGACGACGAAGAGCTGCGCGGCCCAGACCAGGGCGACGACGACGCTCATGCCGAGATCGGGCTGCAGGACCAGCAGCGCCAGCACGCCGCCGACCAGCAGCGTCGAAAGGATATAGCCGGGCGCGCGGCGTTCGGCGCGGCTCTGCGCCAGCAGCCAGGCCGAGATCACGGCGAGGCTGGGCTTCACGAATTCCGACGGCTGCAGGCCCGAGAGGCCGGGCACGGCGATCCAGCGCCGGGCGCCCTTGATCTCGATGCCGATGACGAAGGTCGCCGCCAGCAGCAGCACGCTGCCGCAGAAGACCAGCAGCGACAGGCGCCGCACGTAGCGCGGCGAGGCCAGCGAGATCGCCAGCATGACCATGAGGGCGATCGGGAGAAAGACGAACTGGCGCTTGGCGAAGACGAAGGAGTCGGCGCCGATGCGCTCCGCCGCCGGTGGCGAGGCGGCGAGCGTCAGCATCACGCCGAACGCCATGATCGCCAGGATGGCGCCCAGCGACCAACGGTCGACCGTCCACCACCATTGGCCGATGACGCTGCGGTCGTCGCGCGGAACCTGAATCACGCCGCCCTCCCCAAGATCTGCGCGCCGGGCAAAGCGCGCGCCATGCTGCGAAATGCATCGCCGCGGTGTTCGTAGCTCTTCCACTGGTCCCAAGAGGCGCAGGCCGGCGACAGCAGCACCACGGCGGACCCGCCGCCCGCCGCCTCGCTCTGGGCGAGCGCATGGGCGGCGTCGAGCGCCGACTGCAGGTCGCCGCAGCGGCTGAAGGAGATCCGGCCGGCGAGCTGGCCGGCGAAGAGCTCGGTAGCCTCGCCGATCAGGAAGGCGTGGCGGATGCGGTCGAACCACGGTGCGAGCGGCGCCACGCCGCCCTCCTTCGCCTGGCCGCCCAGGATCCAGTAGATGTCGCGATACGACGACAGCGCCCGCGCCGTGGCGTCGGCATTGGTCGCCTTGCTGTCGTTGACGTAGACCACCGTGCCGACGGCGGCGACCTGCTCCTGTCGATGCGGCAGGCCGGGATAGGAGCGCAGGCCCGACACGATCAGCTCGCGCGGCACGTCCAGCCAGCGGCAGGCCGCCCAGGCGCAGGCCGCATTCTGGGCATTGTGGTCGCCCGGCAGGGTCGGCACGTCGGAGAAGTCGACCGAATAGCCGTCGGCGTCGACCAGCAGCCCGGCGCGATACGACACGCCGCCCGCCACGGGCGTCTCGAGCTTCACCGGGATGGCGGCGATGCCGGCCCGCCGCTCCACCTGCTCGAACGTGTCGCGCGAGGGCTCGTCGTCGACGCCGACGATGGCGCAGTCGCCCGGCACCTGGCGGGCGAAGATGTTCCGCTTGGCCGCGACATAGCCCGTGAGATCGCCGTGACGGTCGATATGGTCGGGCGTGATGTTGAGCCAGATCGCGACATGGGCGCGGAAGGTCTCCAGCAGCTCGAGCTGGTAGGACGACAGTTCGAGGACGTAGAGGCCGCCTCCGCTCAGCGGCGCGAGGTCGAGGGCGCCCCGGCCGATGTTGCCGCCGACCTCGCAGCGCAGGCCGGCCGCGGCGAGGATGTGGCCGATCAGCGCCGTCGTGGTCGACTTGCCGTTGGTGCCGGTGATGGCGACGAAGCGCGCCCCGGCCTGGGCACGGGCCAGCAGCTCGACATCGCAGATGATGGGCCGCCCGGCAGCCCGCGCGGCGGCGGCTACCGGGTGCGGTTCGGGGAAGGTGCTCGGGATGCCGGGGCTGATGACCAGCGCGGTGATGCGCGACCAGTCGACGGCCGACGGATCGGCGACCGGCAGGCCGGAAGCGGCCGCGGCGGCGCGCGAGGCCTCGCTGTCGTCCCAGGCGATGCAGTCGATGCCGGCCGCCTGCAGGGCGCGCATCGTCGCCAGGCCGGAGCGCGCGAGCCCCAGCACGACGAACGACGAACCCTTCAGGATGCCGAGATCGATCATCCCCTCACCTCAGCTTCAGCGTGGCGAGGCCGGCCATCGCCAGGATGGCGGCGATGATCCAGAAGCGGAACACGATGGTCGGCTCGGCCCAGCCCTTCTGCTCGAAATGGTGGTGCAGCGGCGCCATGCGGAAGACGCGGCGGCCGGTCCACTTGAAGGACAGGACCTGGACTATGACCGACACGGTCTCGAGGACGAACAGTCCGCCGACGATCGCCAGGACGATCTCGTGCTTGGTGACCACGGCCACCGCGCCCAGCGCGCCGCCGATCGCCAGCGAGCCGGTATCGCCCATGAAGACCATGGCGGGCGGTGCGTTGAACCAGAGGAAGCCCAGCCCGGCGCCGACCAGCGCCGACAGGAGGACCGCCAGCTCGCCCGAGCGTGGGATGTGATGGAGGTAGAGGTAGTTGGTGAGGATGCTGTTGCCGACCACGTAGGCAATCAGGCCGAACACGGCCGAAGCCATGATCACCGGACCGATGGCGAGACCGTCGAGACCGTCGGTGAGGTTGACGGCGTTGGAGGCGCCGACGATGACCAGCACGCCGAAGGCGACGAAACCCACGATTCCGAGCGGCACCAGCACGTCCTTGAGGAACGGCAGGGCGAGCATGTAGCGCAGCTGGGGTGGCGAGATGTCGGCGATCAGCCAGGCGGCGACCGCCGAGACGGCGATCGAGAAGGCGAGCTTGGTCTTGCCCGACACGCCCTTGGGATTGCGCTTGGTGACCTTGAGGAAGTCGTCCCACAGGCCGACCGCGCCGAACGCCAGGGTGACGCCGAGAACCACCCAGACGTAGCGGTTGGTGAGGTCGGCCCACAGCAGGGTCGCCACCGTGAGCGTGATCAGGATGAGCAGGCCGCCCATGGTCGGCGTGCCCTTCTTGGTCAGATGGGTCGCCGGACCGTCGTCGCGGATCGGCTGGCCCTGCCGCTGCTTGCTGCGCAGCCAGCGGATCAGGGGACCGCCGATCAGGAAGCTGAGGACGAGCGCCGTGAGGAAGGCCGCGATCGACCGGAACGTCAGGTAGCGGAACAGGTTCAACGGCGTGAACAGGTCGGCCAGCGGATAGAGGAAGTTGTAGAACATCTAGCGTCCCGCCCCGCCGTCGCTCGCTGCCAGGATGGCATCGACGACGATCTTCATTCTTGAACCCAGCGAACCCTTCACCGCGATCACGTCTCCCGCCTTCAGCGCTCCCGCGACGTCGCCGGCCAGCGCCGCCGAATCCGGCCGGTGCACGCCGCGCTGCTCCGGCGCCAGCCGCCGCCACAGCGCCTCCATGTGCGGCCCGCACAGGAAGACCTGCGCGGCGCCGCTCCGCGCCACCGCCTCCGCGAGCCCGGCGTGATAGGCATCGGCGCCCTCGCCCAGCTCGCGCATGTCGCCGAGCGCCAGCATCCGGCGGCCGCCGGCGCCGGGCTCGGTGCGCGCCAGCACGGCGAGCATGGCGCCGACCGACACCGGGTTGGCATTGTAGCTCTCGTCGAGCAGCTCGACCGTGCCGCCGCCGAAGGCCAGGATCCGCCGCGCGCCGCGACCCGGCGAGGCCGAGACGCCGGCCAGCGTCTCCGCCGCCCGCGCCACGTCCGCCCCCAGCGCCTCGACGACCGCCAGCGCCGCGATGCTGTTCAGCACCCAGTGCTCGCCCGCCGCGCCCAGCCGATACTCGATCCGCCGACCATGGATCAACGCGACAACATCGCTGCCCGAATTCTGCAGGTCACACGCGACAAGCCGGGCGTCGGCGGCCGCGTCGCGGCCGAAGGCGACGACCCGGGAAACGCCGAAGCGCCGGGCATGACCGGCCATCCGCTCGAAATGGCGACTGTCGCGATTGAGCACGGCCACTGCGCCTTTGGCCATGCCGGCGAACAGGCAGGCCTTTTCGTCGGCGATCGCTTCCTCCGATCCCATGTGGCCGATATGGACCGGCCCCACATTGGTCACGACGCCGACATGCGCCGAGACCTGCCGGGCGAGCGGCTCGATCTCGCCGGGATGGTTCATCCCGATCTCGAACACGCCGAAGCGCGCCGTGCGCGGCAGCCGGGCGAGGCTGATCGGCACGCCGACATGATTGTTGTAGGACGCCGCGCTGGCCGAGGTCTCCGCCTGGTGGGAGAGCATGGCCCGCAGAGCATCCTTGGTGCTGGTCTTGCCGACCGAACCGGTGACGCTGGCGATCCGGGCCGGGCTGCGCCGGCGGGCGGCACGGCCGAGATCGACCAGGGCCTTCATCGTGTCGGGGACGCGGATCAGCGTGCCGCCGGCAGCTTCGACGTCGCGCGAGACGATCGCCGCCGCGGCGCCGCGCCGGAGCGCATCCGCCACGAAGGCGTGGCCGTCCGTCGTCTCGCCCGCGAGCGCGAAGAAGAGATCGCCCTTGCCGACCGCGCGGCTGTCGAAGGTGACGCCGGTGGCATCGAAGGACGCGGTCACCGTGGCACCGAGCGCCCGGGACACCTCATCGGAGGTCCAGAGCGCGCTCACGCCACCGGCTCCGCGAACTCGCGCGCCACCGCCGCGTCGTCGAACGGATGGGTCACGCCCTTGATCGTCTGCCCCGTCTCGTGGCCCTTGCCGGCGATCAGCAGGAGGTCCTCGGCGCCGCGCAGCGCTGCCATGCCCTGCTCGATGGCGGCATGGCGGCCGTCGCTTACCTCGGCCCAGTTGCGGCGGTCGCCCGGGATGCCGCGCACGATCTCCGCGCGGATCGCCGCCGGCTCCTCGCTGCGCGGGTTGTCGTCGGTCACCAGGACCAGGTCGGCGAGGCGCGTGGCGATCTCGCCCATCACCGGCCGCTTGCCGCGGTCGCGGTCGCCGCCGCAGCCGAACACCACGACCAGGCGCCCGCGGGCGAAGGGCCGCAGCGTCGCGAGCACCGTCTCGAGCGCCTCGGGCTTGTGGGCATAGTCGACATAGACCGCCGCGCCGGTGCGATGGCGGGCGACGAGCTGCAGCCGTCCCGCCGCGCCGGTCAGGCTCTCGAGCGCCGCGACGGAGCCGGCCGGCGCGCCGCCCGTGGCCAGGACCACGCCGAGCGCGGCCAGCGCATTGGCGGCCTGGAAGTCGCCGACCAGCGGCAGCAGAACCTCGTGGCGCGTGCCCAGCACTTCGATCGCGAGATGCTGGCCGCCCGGCGCGGGACGGCTGTCGAGCAGCCGCAGCTCGCGGCCGGCGCGACCGTAGGTCCAGAAGTGCTGGCCGCGGCGGGCGGCGATCGCGGCCAGCGCCGCGGCACGGTCGCTGTCGGCATTGACCACCGCCGTCCCGCCCTCCGGCAGGAGCCCCGCGAACAGCCGCGCCTTGGCGGCGAAGTACGCGTCCATGGACGGGTGATAGTCGAGATGCTCGTGCGTCAGGTTCGTGAAGGCCGCCGCCGACAGACGCAGCCCGTCCAGCCGGTGCTGGTCGAGACCGTGGCTCGACGCCTCGATGGCGAGATGCGTGACGCCCTCGCGTGCCAGCGTCGCGAGATCGGCGTGGAGCCGCACCGGATCGGGCGTGGTGAGGCCGGCCTCGCGCGAAAGGCCGGGAGAGAAGATGCCGAGCGTGCCGACGCTTGCCGCCCGGAAGCCCAGCGCCGTCCAGAGGTGGCGCACGAAATGCACCGTCGAGGACTTGCCGTTGGTGCCGGTCACGGCGGCGATGGTGGCGGGCTGCAGGCCGGCGAACGCCGCCGCCATCAGCGCAACGCGGCGACGCGGATTGGCGTCGCGCACGACGACGATGCCGGGATCGAGCGGCGGCAGCGCGGCGTCGGGCGCGGCGAGGATGGCCACGGCGCCGCGGGAAACCGCGTCGGCGACGAAGGCAGCCCCGTCCTGGCGATGGCCCGGCATGGCAGCGAACAGGTAGCCGGGCTTCGCCTGGCGGGAGTCGAGGGTCAGGCCGGACAGGGAGGGATTGCGCGGCAACACGGGGACACTGGCGGCCGTGTCGGCGCTCTCCCGCATGAGGTCACTCAGACGCAACGCGACGCACTCCGCCTGGAGGTGCGGCCGCGGCCTGGTTGGGGCTGGGACGCACCGGCAACGCCCGGCGCTGCTCGTGCCCGCCGCGATGGCGGGCGCTGGCCGGCACGTAGTGCGGCGACTGCACGGGCGCGGGCACCGGCGTGGAAGCGATCTCGATGGGCGGCAGGCCTTCCTTCAGGTCTCCGGGCAGGATGCCGTAGAGCGTCGCGATGCCCTCGGAGATGACCTTGACCGAGGGAGCGGCCACCCAGCCGGCCGTGGCGTAGCCGTAGGTCTCGGGAATGCCCTTGGGCTCGTCGATGGACACCAGGATCACGAACTTCGGGTCCCTCATCGGGAAGGCGCCAACGAAGGAGCTGATCAGGGCTTTTTGACGGTAGCCGCCGCGAGTCGGCTTCTCGGCCGTGCCGGTCTTGCCGCCCAGCTCGTAGCCCGGCAGCTCGGCGTTCTTGCCCGTTCCCTCGACCACGTTCAGCCGCAGCAGCTGGCGCATCATGATCGAGGTCTTGGCCTGGATGACGCGGCGTCCGACATCGCCGCCGGCGCCGCGCTTGACCAGGCTCGGCGAGTGGAGGATGCCGCCGTTGACCACGGCCGCCGCGCCGGTCGCGAGATGCAGCGGCGTCACCGAGATGCCATGACCGAAGGCGATGGTCATGGTGTTGATCTTCATCCAGTGCCGCGGATAGAGCGGCGCGGCCAGCTCGTTGAGCTGCGTGCTGAGTGGCTTCAGGAACCCGATCTTCTCGAAGAAGGCGCGCTGGGTCTCGGTGCCCATCTCGACCGCCATCTTGGCCGAGGCGATGTTGGACGAGAACTTGAACAGCTCCGGCACGGTGAGCGGCCGGCGCTGCGGATGGTCGTCGTTGATCGTGAACCGGTCGATCCTGATCGGCGAGGTCGCGTCGAAGACGCTGTTCAGCGTCACCCGGCCGGTGTCGAGCGCCATCGCGGTGTTGAAGATCTTGAAGGTCGATCCCTGCTCGTAGACGCCGAGCGTGGCGCGGTTGAACAGCGCGTCGTTGGTGATGGTCTTGGCGCTGTTGGGGTCGTAGGTCGGCAGCGATGCCATTGCGAGGACCTCGGCGTTGGTCGCGTCCATGACGATCGCCGTCGCGCCGATGGCCGAGAATTTCTGGACGACACGCGCGATCTCGCGCTCGACCAGGCGCTGCAGGCGAAGATCGATGGCGAGCTGCACCGTCTCGCCGCTGTGCAGCTGCTGGTCGAAGAAGCGCTCGACGCCGGCGAGGCCGGAATTGTCGACGCTGGCGTAGCCCAGGATATGCGCCGCCGCCGTACCCTGCGGGTAGATGCGCCGCTCCTCGGACTGGAACTCCAGCCCCGGGATCCCCAGGCGGTTGACGCGGTCGTGCTCGCGCGGGCTCAGGCCGCGCTTGATCCAGACGAAGGTCTTGTCCTCCTCCAGCTTGCTCAGCACGTCCTCGAGCTTGAGGTCGGGCAGCGCCGTCACGATCTTGCGCGCGGCATCGGGCGGATCGATGAGCAGCCGCGGATTGACGAAGGCCGACATCACCGGAACCGAGGTCGCCAGCACGATGCCGTTGCGATCGACGATGTCGGCACGCTCCGACTGGACCGTGCCGCCGCGGGCGGCCATCCGCTGCGTCGGCTCGTCGCCGTCCCGCAGCAGCGACACGTAGCTCATGCGCAGGCCGATCGCGACGAAGGCGACGACGAAGAGGCCGGAGGCCACGACCAGCCGCTGGCGCGCCGTCTCCTGGGCATCGCCCTTGAGCCGCTCGCGCTCCTGCGCCGATCCGTAACGCGCGCCGGCCGCCGCGTTCTTCGCGGCGGCCGGGTCGGGCGAGGCAGACTTTCGCCACAGCCTCATCGAGTCTCCCCTTCATGTCGCGAGAGGATTTCGTCGATGGAGGCTGCGGCGGTCTGGCCGTCGCCTACCGGACCCGTTGCTGCCGGCTCTTGTATCTTGGCCGGTCGAGGGGGCGTCGAGGGTCCGGTGGAACGCCCGGGATGGGGTGCGGAGGCCGGCGAGGGGCTGCCGGCCTCCGCTGCGACGCGTCCACCACCGGGCAAAGTCGACGAGGGGACGTCGTTGCCCGTTCGTGGGGGGGAAGGGAGTGGTGGATCGCGACGCGGGGGCTGTGAATCTGTCTTGAGGGAATCGAGGCGGACGACCTGCTTGATCGTTGCCGGCTCGAGCTTGAGGTGCTTGATCGCCAGCTTCTCGATGCGCTCGGCCTCGTTGAGGTGAGCCCATTCGATGCGCAGCATGTGGGTCGCCTGCTGGCTCTCGATGATCTTCTGGTTGGTGCGGTCGATCTTCTCCTCGAGATCCTGCACCCGGTACTTGACGGTGAACAGGCCGATAGCGGTGGCGACCGCGACGACCGACCAGAACAGGAGGCCACGATGGATCATGCGCGGCCCCCGTCGGCGGGACGCTTCTCGGCGACGCGCAGGCGGGCCGAGCGCGACCGCGGGTTGGCGGCGATCTCGGCGGCCGAGGGCAGCACCGGCTTGCGCGTGAGGTCGCGCAGCGAGGCGACCGGCCGTTCGGCGGGCGGGGCGTGGCGCGACGGCGAGGGCGTGCGACCGGAGCGGGCGCGGACGAATTCCTTGACCGCGCGATCCTCCAGCGAATGGAAGGACACGACCGCCAGGCGACCGCCCGGGGCCAGGACCTGCTCGGCGGCGACGAGGCCGCGCTCGAGCTCGCCCAGCTCGTCGTTCACGGCGATGCGCAGCGCCTGGAAGGTGCGCGTCGCCGGATCGCTCTCGTCCCTGCCCTGCGGCCCGACTGCGCGGCGCACGATCTCCGCCAGCTCGCCCGTGGTCTCGATGGGCTTGGCCCGGCGGGCCTCGACGATGGCGCGCGCGACGCGGCGGCTGCGCCGTTCCTCGCCGTAGCGCCAGATGATGTCGGCCAGCTCGGCCTCGTCGGCATCGTTCACGAGATCGGCGGCCGAACGGCCGCGCCGCTCCATGCGCATGTCGAGCGGGCCGGAAGCGCGGAAGGAGAAGCCGCGGCTTCCCTGGTCGAACTGCATCGACGACACGCCGAGGTCGAGCGCGACGCCGTCGACGTCCTCGACGCCCTCGGCCGACAGCAGGTCGGTCATGTCGCCGAACCGCCCCTCGATCAGGCGCAGGCGCGGCGCATAGCGCTCGGCGAGCCCGCGGCCGGCTTCGATGGCATCGGGATCGCGATCGATGGCGATCACCCGGCAGTCGGCGCGATCGAGCAGCGCCGCGGTGTAGCCGCCGGCGCCGAAGGTGCCGTCGACATAGCGCCCGCCGTCGCGCGGCTGCAGGGCGTCGACGACCTCGTTCAGCAGGACCGGAACGTGCCGCGGGGAGACGGGGCGCTCGCTCATGCGTCGCCTCCGCCCAGCGCGCGCACGAAGTCGGCCATCTTGTTGCGATCGGCCTCGCGCCGCGCCTGCCAGCGCGCCGGATTCCACATCTGGAACTTGTCGCCCTTGCCGACCAGCATCACGCCGTCACCGACCTCGAGCGTCTGGGCGAACTCTGCCGGCAGCGAGAAGCGGCCATCGGGTTCCATCGCGATGGTCCGCGCCGAGGCCGAGAGATAGCCCGCCGGATCGAAGGCTTCGTCGTCGAGCGCGACCTTGAGGGCACCCTTGGGGCCGAGCGCCTCGGCCCGCAGGCGGTCCAGCATGGCGTCGAAACCCGCCCGGGAGTTCCCGTTCACGACACCGGCCAGGTTGGGCGAGTGATACAGCACGAAGGCACCCCGATCGTCGGCAGGCAGTTCGTCGCGAAAGGCGGCGGGCAACAGGACCCGTCCCTTCTTGTCGAGCTTGATCAGGATTTCGGACCGAAAAGCCACCGGCCCAGTCCCCCTGCACCCCCGCGGCTCGCGCCCCACGCCGAGCCTGTTCTACGGGATGTTGTGGGATAGCATGGGAATTTCCGGGAAGCAATGTTTATGAGCAAGATTCCACAAGGAATCGTAAGCGCTTAGGCACCATATCTATGGTCCTTTGTCCATTTGGAGCCGCAAGAAATTGATTGGATGCCGTTCCCAGTACCGATTGGAAGCGGGCAATCCCTCCGGATCGCAAGACGACCGGTACCGTCGGCTCCCGTGAGGGCGACAGAACGAGATGAAGACAGGTCAGACGGCCTGTAAGCCGGGTTCTGTCCCCGCCCCCGGCAGACCGGAGGCGATGGATGGCCATTCCTCTGGGACGCCCGTTGCCGAGCGCCTCGCGCGACCGACCCGGGCGGCGACGCGGAGACCCCGCTGCCGGTCGCCCGGCGTGCCGCCCCTATTTGGTCTTGCTCCCGGTGGGGTTTGCCGTGCCGCTTCCGTTGCCGGTCGCGCGGTGGGCTCTTACCCCACCGTTTCACCCTTGCCGCCCGATCCCGCCCAAGGGCGGGCCGGGAAGGCGGTCTGTTTTCTGTGGCACTTTCCCTGGGGTCGCCCCCGCCGGCCGTTAGCCGGCACCGTGTCTCCGTGGAGCCCGGACTTTCCTCACCCCTCGCGGAGTGCAGCCATCCAGCCGTCTGACCTGAGGCGCCTAGCTAGGGGCGGTTGCCCACCTGGTCAAGGAGGTCCGCGAGCAGCGATCGGGTCTCGGCGTCGGCGACGCCGTCGTCCCGCGACGGCCGGAAGCGGCGCTGGAAGGCGGCAACGATGTCGGCCGGCGACACCTCGACCGGCGGCGCATAGCCGAAACACTGCAGCGCGGCCTGGATGTCTCCTTCGAGCGGCGCCGCGCCCGGCCTCGGCCACAGGCCGATTCCCGCGGCTGCCAGCCGCGCCCAGGGAAAGCGCAGGCCCGGATCGATCTTGCGCCTGGGCGCGATGTCGGAATGGCCGACGACGTTGCGCGCCACGATGGCGGGATGGCGGGCGACGATGTCGCGGCTGAGCTCGACGAGGGCTTCGACCTGGACAACGGGATAGTCGTGCCGATCGCCGTGCAGGTTCACGATCTCGATGCCGATCGAGCTGCCGTTCAGCCCCTCGCGGCCCCGCCAGCGCGAGCGTCCGGCATGCCAGGCGACGCGATCCTCGGGAACAAGACGATAGATCGTGCCGTCCTCGGCCAGAACGTAGTGCGCGCTGACCCGATGCTCCCTGCCGCCGTCGCACAGGATCGCGAGCGACGGCTCGAGAAGCAGCTCGGTGTAGTGCAGCACAAGGATGTCGACGGGCGACGTCCGCGCCGCATGGTTGGGCGACGGGCGCTCCAGCTGTCTCACGCAGGAACGACGCCGCGCGCCCGTCGCAGCCGGTCGTAGGCATCGTTGATGAGAGCGAGCTTGCGGTTGGCGACGGCGATCGCCTCCTCGGGCAGGCCCTGGGCGATCAGCCGGTCGGGATGGTGGGCGCGCGCCTGGCGCAGCCAGGCCTCGCGGATCTGCTCGTCGGTAGCGAGCGGGTCGACGCCAAGGATGACGCAGGGCTCGCATTCCACGACGCCGGTCGCCGCGGCCCGGGCGCGCTCGAAGCGCGCGCTGCTCAGCCCGAAGATGCGGGCGACCTCGGCCAGGTACTCGGCCTCGGGCGCGTCGATCTGGCCGTCGGCCGTGGCGATCTCGAACAGCCCCTCCAGCACGTGCTCCAGGATCTCGGGCGCGTCCGGGAAGAGGGCCGCGAGCCGGCGGGCATAGGACTCGAAGCCCGCGACGTCGCGCTTGGCGAGGTTGAAGAAGCGCTCCACGTTCCTTTCCTCGCCCGGCGGCACGCGGAAGAAGGCGCGGAAGGCCTCGGCTTCGATCTCGGAGACCTCGCCGTCGGCACCGGCCATCTTGGCGCCGAGCGCGATCACGCCGACGGTGAAGGCGACCTGGCGCAGCCCGGGATGGCCGCCGTCGCCCTCGCCGTCTCCTTGCGCGGCAAAGCCCAGCAGCGAGGCCAGCGACTCGCCGCCCGCGAGCCGCGCCGCGCGGTCAACGATGCGTTCCCACAGGGTCATGCCGGATTCGCTAACGGGTGCCGCTCAAAGGATCAAGGCGCCGATCGCCACGCCCACCAGCAGCACGAGGGCGAGCCGGCGGTAGAAGGTATCGGTTGCCAGGGGGAACAGCTTGCCGCCGAGAACCCCGCCCGCCATCACCGCCGGTGCGAGGAACAGCGCGAGCACGAGCGTGTCGGTCTGGACCAGGCCGCGCGAGAAGAAGGCGGCGACCGCCACCAGGTCGACGAACACGAAGTAGGTCGTGAGGTTGGCGCGCACCCGCGTCACCGTCTCGTCGCCGGCCAGGTAGTAGAAGGCGATGGGCGGACCGGCCATGCCCGCCAGTCCGTTCAGGAAGCCGCTGCTGACACCCGCCGTCAGGGTGGTCGTGGTACGGGGCGTGCCCGTAAACCGCCAGCCGCTGGCCAGCAGGGCGACGGCCGACAGGACGACGGCCGAGATCGCCCAGCGCATCACCTCCGGCTCGGTGAGCGTCAGCACGATGTTGCCGACCGGCACGCCGACCGCGGCGGCCACCAGGAGGAGACCGATGCGCCGCCAGTCGACCAGGCGAACGACCCCGGGAAGCAGCGGCAGGGCGACGGCGATCTCCAGCAGCAGGCAGAGGACCACGCCGACCGCGGGCCCGTGGATCGCCGAAAAGACGGGGGTCATCATCATCGCCGCGCCGAACCCCGAAAATCCCCGCACCATGCCGGCGAAGACGGCCACGACAGCACACAGGACAAAGGAATATGCAAGGAAATCGGGCATTCGCGGCGGACGGTAACATTGCCGGAGCGCCGCCCCAGCATCATATAATGCAGGCCATGCCCTCAAAGAATCTTGCGGTCTCCAGCGTCCCTCTCCTCATGCCGTACGTGCAGCGTCGGCCCGAGAGGGTCGGCGGCAAGCCGTTCAAGCTCGTGTCGGACTACACGCCGGCCGGCGACCAGCCGGAGGCGATTCGCCAGCTCACGGCCGGCGTGGTCGAGGGCGAGCGCGACCAGGTGCTGCTGGGCGTCACGGGGTCGGGCAAGACCTTTACCATGGCCAACGTCATCGCCACGCAGGGCCGCCCCGCGCTGGTGCTGGCGCCCAACAAGACGCTGGCGGCCCAGCTCTACGGCGAGATGAAGGGCTTCTTCCCCGAGAACGCGGTCGAGTACTTCGTGTCGTACTACGACTACTACCAGCCCGAGGCCTACGTGCCGCGGTCCGACACCTACATCGAGAAGGATTCGTCGATCAACGAGCAGATCGACCGCATGCGCCACTCGGCGACGCGCGCGCTTATGGAGCGCGACGACGTGATCATCGTGGCGTCGGTGTCCTGCATCTATGGCATCGGCCCGCTGGAGAACTACCAGATCATGACCTTCCGGCTGCACAAGGGCCAGAAGATCGATCGCACCAGCCTGCTGCGTCGCTTCGTCGAGCAGCAGTACAAGCGTAACGACAATGCCTTCCAGCGCGGCACCTTCCGGGTGCGCGGCGACACGGTCGACCTGTTCCCCGCCCACTACGAGGACAAGGCCTGGCGCATCGAGATGTTCGGCGACGAGATCGAATCGATCGTCGAGTTCGATCCGCTGACCGGCGAGAAGACGGCGACGCTGGGCGATATCGTGGTCTACGCCAACAGCCATTACGTGACGCCGCGGCCGACCATGCAGAAGGCGATCGACCAGATAAAGACCGACCTCAAGCAGCGGCTCGACGAGTTCAACCGCGCCGGCCGCCTGCTCGAGGCGCAGCGGCTCGAGCAGCGCACCCTGTTCGACATCGAGATGCTGGAGACGACCGGGTCCTGCGCCGGCATCGAGAACTACTCGCGCTACCTCACGGGCCGCAAGCCAGGCGAGCCTCCACCGACGCTGTTCGAGTACTTTCCGGAGAACTCGCTGCTGATCGTCGACGAAAGCCACGTTACGGTGCCGCAGATCGGCGGCATGTTCCGCGGCGACTTCAACCGCAAGAGCGTGCTGGCCGAGTTCGGCTTCCGCCTGCCCTCGGCGATCGACAACCGGCCGCTCAAGTTCGAGGAATGGGACACGCTGCGGCCACAGACGACTTTCGTCAGCGCCACGCCCGGTCCGTGGGAGATGGAGCGCACCCAGGGCATCTTCGTCGAGCAGGTGATCCGGCCGACCGGCCTGATCGACCCGACGGTCCTCATCCGTCCCGTCGAGAAGCAGGTCGACGACCTGATCGCCGAATGCCGCGACTGCGCCAAGAAAGGCCAGCGCGTGCTGGTCACCGTGCTGACCAAGCGCATGGCCGAGGATCTGGTCGAGTACATGCACGAGGCCGGCATACGCTGCCGCTACCTGCATTCGGACATCGACACGCTGGAGCGGATCGAGATCATCCGCGACCTCCGGCTCGGCTCGTTCGACGTGCTGGTCGGCATCAACCTGCTGCGCGAGGGACTCGATATCCCGGAATGCGCCCTGGTCGCCATCCTCGACGCCGACAAGGAAGGCTTCCTGCGCTCGCCCACCTCGCTCGTGCAGACGATCGGCCGCGCCGCCCGCAACGTCGACGGGCGGGTCATCCTCTACGCCGACCAGATGACCGATTCGATCAAGTACGCCATGGCCGAGACCGACCGTCGGCGCGCCAAGCAGATGGCCTACAACAAGGAGCACGGCATCACGCCGGCCTCGGTGCGCAAGAACATCGCCGAGATCCTGCAGTCGACGGCCGAGCGCGACCACTACACGGTCGACACCGGCGTGTCGGGCGACGTGCACCTGGTCGGCCACAACCTGCGCAGCCACATCGCCGAACTGGAGAAGCGCATGCGCGACGCCGCCGCCAATCTCGAGTTCGAGGAAGCCGCCCGCATCCGCGACGAGATCCGCCGTCTCGAGGCCAACGAGCTCGAGCTGCCAGGCCAGGCGGCCGGCGCCAATGTCGGCGTGCATCTCGGCAAGATGCAGCACAGCCGGGTCTTCCGCGGCGTGCGCACCGGCTCCGGCGGCCGCGGCAAGCCGGCCCGCCGCAGCGGCCGGTAGGCAAGCGCCCTACAGCGGGATGAGGTGAGGTGGAATCGCTTGCGATTCCACCTCACCTCATCCCCGCGCGCGATTGTCGTAGGTTGCGGGAGGGCATGATGAGATTGGCTGTTTCCAGCCAATCTCATCATGCTTTAGCTAGCCAGCCGCGCGGCCACTCGAGATCAGCCCCCAGCAATGAGTCGGCAGGATTCCAGCGCGCTCTATCGCTCGGCCGGAAGCGCGCTCTCGTGCCAGCGCCGCAGCAGCAGGTGACTGAGCAGCGTCAGGACCAGGAAGATCGCGATGCCGGTCGCCGAGATCAGCACGAGGGCGGCGAACATGCGCGGGATCTTGAGCTGGTAGCCCGATTCGAGGATGCGCCAGGCGAGGCCCGACGCGCTGCCGCCGGTACCGGCGACGAATTCGGCCACCACGGCGCCGATCAGGGCGAGGCCGCCCGAGATGCGCAGGCCTCCCAGGAAGTAGGGCAGCGCCGCCGGCAGGCGAAGGTTCACCAGCGTGCGCAGGCGCCCGGCGCCGTAGAGCCGGAAGAGTTCCAGCAGGTTCGGATCGACCGAGCGCAGGCCCAGCACAGTGTTGGACAGGATCGGGAAGAACGCGACCAGCCAGGCGCAGATCAGCAGCGATAGGTCGACATCGTTGGCCCAGATGATGATCAGCGGCGCGATCGCCACGATCGGCGTCACCTGCAGGATGATGGCGTAGGGAAAGAACGAGAGCTCGACCCAGCGCGACAGCGAGAACAGGACCGCCAGAAGCCCGCCCACGACGACGGCCGCGGCCAGCGCCTGGAGGGTGATGCGGAGCGTGACCAGGAGCGACGGCGCGAGAGTCCCCCAGTCGTCGACCAGGGTCCGGGCGATCAGCAGCGGCCCCGGCAGGATGTAGGGCGGGATGGCCAGCCAGCGCACGGTGCCCTCCCAGAGCACGAGCATGGCGATGCCGACCAGCAGCGGCGCCAGCAGGCGGGCGGTCACGCCGCCCTCATGCCGCCAGCACCTCGCCGAGCCGCGTCGAGGCCGTCCGGCAGAAGGCACCGTACTCGGGCGAGGTCCGGAAAAGCTCGTCGCGCGGGTAGGGCGCCTCGACGGCCAGCTCGGCGGCGATGCGGCCGGGGCGGCTCGACATGACCAGGATGCGCTGGGACAGGAAGACGGATTCGAAGACCGAATGGGTCACGAAGACGATAGTGACGCCGGTGCGCTGCCAGAGCTCCAGCAGGTCGCTGTTCAGGCGATGGCGGGTGATCTCGTCGAGGGCCGCGAAGGGCTCGTCCATCAGCATGAGCCGAGGCCCGACGGCCAGCGCGCGGGCCAGCGACACCCGCATCTTCATGCCGCCCGAGAGCTCGCGCGGGTAGCTGCGCTCGAAGCCCCCCAGGCCGACCTTGGCCAGGGCTTCGGCCGCCCGCCCCTCGCGCTCGGAGCGCGCCACGCCCTTGAGCTTGAGGGGCAGGGCGACATTGGCCAGCGCCGACGCCCACGGCATCAGCGTCGGTTCCTGGAACACGAAGCCGAGATCGCCGGGCTGGCCGCCGCCGTCGCGCTCTATGATGCCCGTCGTCGGCTCGATCAGGCCGGCGATCAGGCGCAGCAGCGTGGACTTGCCGCAACCCGACGGCCCCAGCACGCTCACGAACTCGCCGGCGAGGATGTCGAGCGAGACGTCGCCCACCGCCAGCACGCCGTTGGCGAAGGCCTTCGAGACGCCATGGACCCCGAGCAGGCGCATCAGGGCGACAGCCTCAGGCCGGCGGCAGGGTGAGGTCGATGGTGGCCGCCCAGACCGGCATCGGCAGGCTGTCGCGGGCCGCCAGCGCAGCCGGCAGGGCGCCGCGATCCGTGACCTTGCGGAACGGCAGAACGAGGCCGGCCCGCACGCCGAACACCGCGTCGGCGTCGAGATACTTGTCGTCCTCGGGGAAGAACTCCGTGATCAGCGGCCGGTGGCCCGGCGCGTGGACGATCATGTGGAGATGGGCCGGCCGCCACGCATGACGGCCGAGGGCGCGCAGCATGTCTCCGGCAGGGCCGTCGTCGGGAACCGTGTAGGAGACCGGGCGCACCGTCGAGAAGGCGAAGCTGCCGTCGTCGGCGACCGTCAGGCGGGCATGATAGTTCGTCGGCGAATGGGCCGGGTCCTGCTGGGCGTAGAGCCCATTCCCGCCGTTCTGCCACAGCGCCAGCACGGTACCGGCGGCGGGAGCCCCCTTCCCGTCCGTCACCCGGCCGCTCACCACCAGGGGCTCGCCGACCTGCCCCTTCCAGAGGTCGCCGCCGTTGGGCAGCTCGGGCGCTCCCTCGATGTGGAACGGGCCCAGCACCGACGACGGCGTGCCCGAGCCGGCCGTGTTGATCATGTCGACCAGCGAGGAGACGCCCAGCAGGTCGGAGAACAGGATGTACTCGTTGCGCTTGTCGTCGGTGAATTCGGTGGCGCGCGTCAGGGCGCCGATCGCGGCGTCCCATTCGGCCTGCGTGACCTTGTTCTCCCGGACGAAGCTGTGGAGGTGACCCGCCAGCCCGACCAGCAGCGTGCGCGTGCGCTCGGAGGGCGCGTCGCGGGCATAGTCGGCAAAGGCCTGGGTGATGCTGGTCGGCGTCAGGTTGCGCATGGCGTGCCCTCTCCCTCGCGGGTCCGTTCTGCCGGGCCTTTCCGCCGGATGGTCCGGTCAGCGGCCCGATCTCAGGAGGGCATCGTAGTCGGCGCGCAGCAGGGCGAACAGCAGATGGTCGGCCCACTGTCCGTTGATCCGCAGGTACTGTCGCGCCAGCCCTTCCTCGTGGAAGCCGACCTTCGACAGGACCCCCTTGGACGGCTCGTTGTGCGGCAGGCACGCCGCCTCGAGCCGGTGCAGCCGAAGGTCGTCGAAAACGAACGGCAGGGTAGCGCGCAGCGCATCGGTCATCAGGCCCCGGCCGGCGTAGGGTTGCCCCATCCAGTAGCCGACCGACGCCGTCTGGGCGACGCCGCGGCGGACGTTGCTGAGGTTGATCCCGCCGGCCAGCCGGCGGCCTTCGTTGGTGAAGATGAAGAGGCCGTAGGCCTCGCCCGACCGCCATTCCCTGATCTGCTGGCGCAGACGGCGGCGATAGTGGTCGCGGCCGAGGGAATCCTCGGGCCAGGTGGGCTCCCAGGGCGTGAGAAAGGCCCGGCTGCGCGCCCGCAACTCGGCCCATTCGGTCCAGTCGTCCATCGTCGGGGCCCGCAGGAACACCCGGCGGCCGGCGATCCGGGTCATCCCCGAAAGTGACAAGGGAACGTCGGCGAAACGGAACATTCTGGTCTATGTTACTTTACCTTTGGAATTCTTGCATGTTCTCCGAGGCTTGCCGTAGGAAATTGAGACCGTCGGGCGCACGCTTGCGACCTTGAAATCACCCCCCGGCGGCACGACAGTCACCCAACCGCAGTCACCCCCTGCCAGGACCATCATGGAAGTCGATCAGAATTCGAACGTCGGCCAGAAGGGCCGCTTCTATCTCACCAAGCACATTTGGGTGCCGCAGGAGCCGATCGAGAAGCTCAATCTCAAGATGTCGGACATGATCCTGCGCCGGATGCCCAAGCTGCCGCTGGGCGGGGCCGACGCGGAAAAGGCCTTCCCCGTGCTGACCGAGCTCCGGAAGAGCCACGCCAAGATCAAGGCCGATCTCGACTACCTGCTCAGCCACCACGAGACCATCCCGGCGCTGCACGAGGTCCATCCGCGCGACCTCTACGTGCCGGGCCGCGCGTGGCGGACGTTCCTGCTCAAGCTGTGGGGGCACGAGATCAAGGAGAACACCGCGGCGGTTCCCGACACCTACGAGGCGATCTGCCGAATCCCGGGCGTCCATACCGCCCTGTTCAGCATCCTGCACGGCTTCGCGGAGATCGAGCCCCATCGCGGCTCGGCCGCCGGCGTCATCCGCTTCCACTATCCGCTGATCGTGCCCAGCGAGCCCGAGAAGTGCTGGATCGAGATCGGCGGCCATCACTTCCACTGGGAAGAGGGCCAGCCGCTGGTATTCGACGACACGCGCGAGCACTGGGTGAAGAACCAGACCGACGAGACCCGCGTTGTCCTGATCATCGACTTCAACGCGGAGATGCCGTTCCCGGTCAATCTCTACACCACGCTGCGCTACAACCTCATCCGGCACAGCACCGAGGTGAAGACGGTGATCGAGCGCGCCGCCATCGGCGTGCCGCCGCGCGACAGGAACGCCGCGCCGGAGCTGGCCAAGGCGGCCTGACCGCCGCCGGCTTCTACGGCTCGCCGGATCAGGCCGTCGCGGTCACGCGGCCAGCCGGGCGGCGATCCGGTCGATCGATTCCAGGGACTCGATGGGGCCGAGCGCCGCCAGGGTCAGGTTGCCCTGCAGCAGGCGCCGCGCGACGCGACGGACGGCGTCCTGGTCGATCGCCTCGATGCGCGCCACGATCTCCGCATAGGGGATCGGCCGGCCGTGGATGATCAGGTGCCGTGCCGCCTGCTCCGCCCGCGATCCGCTCGATTCCAGGGCCATCAGCGTGCCGGCCTTGATCTGGTTGCGGGCGCGCACCAGCTCCGCCTCGGTCAGCGTGTCGGCCACGCCGGCGAATTCCTCGCAGACGGCCGGCACCAGCTCGGCGATGTCGTCCTCGCCCGTGCCGGCGTAGATCCCGAACAGGCCGCCGTCGGCATAGGCGGTGTTGAAGCAGTGGATGCCGTAGACCAGCCCGCGTTCCTCCCGGATTCGCTGGAACAGGCGCGAGGACATGCCGCCGCCGAACAGGGTCGAGTAGACGGCCAGGGCGAAATAGTCCGGATCGCGATAGCCGATGCCCTGCGAGCCCAGCACCAGGTGCGCCTGCTCGAGCACGCGCGCCTCGCGGCCGTCGCCGCCGACATAGGAGAGCGGCACGGGCGCAGGCGCGTTGGCCGGCGTCCGCGGCACCGAGCCGAAGTGCTTCTCGGCCAGCTCGAGGATCTGGTCGTGCTCGACCCGGCCGGCCGCGGCCAGCACCATGTTGGAGGCCGTGTAGTGGCGGGCGAGGAACGCGAAGAGGTCGTCGCGACCGATCGACTCGACCGAGTCCGCCGTGCCCAGGACCGGACGGCCCAGCGGCTGGCCGGGCAGCGCCGTCTCCTGGAACTGGTCGAACACGAGATCGTCGGGCGTGTCGAGCGCCTGGCCGATCTCCTGCAGGATCACGCCGCGCTCGCGCTGCAGCTCGTCGGGATCGAACACCGAGTTGCGCAGGATGTCGGCGACCAGCTCGACGCCGAGCCCGACATCCTCCTTGAGGACCGAGGCGTGGTAGGCGGTGATCTCGCGGCCGGTATAGGCGTTCAGGCTGCCGCCGACATTCTCGATCTCCTCGGCGATCGCCCGCGCCGAACGGGTGCGGGTGCCCTTGAACGCCATGTGCTCCAGCATGTGGGCCATGCCGTTCAGCTCGGCCGATTCGTGGCGGGTGCCGCAGGCCACCCAGATGCCGAGCGTCGCCGATTCGACCTCGGGCATCTCGTCGACGGCGACGCGGAGGCCATTGGGGAGCGTCGAAAGCTTCACGGTGGTCATGCGATGTCCTTCTGTCGCCGCGCTGATCGCGGCTGGCGGAGCCCGTCCATGCGTTCGTCGATCAGAACCTTCAGCGCAGCCGCGTCGTTGGGCAGGCCCTCGACACGCTCGGCGCGGTCCAGGAGATCGGCCAGCCGCGGCGGCAGCGCCGGCCGCTCGCCGGTCGCCTTCTCGACGGCGTCGGGAAACTTGGCCGGATGGGCGGTCGCCAGCACCACCATCGGCACGGCAGCATCGCGCCGGTGGCGCTGCGCCACGGCATAGGCGACCGCCGTATGGGGATCGAGCGTCTCCCCGTAGCGCTTCCGGCAGTCGGCGATGGCGGCGAGCGTGCTTTCCTCGTCGGCCCGGCCGGCATCGAACAGGGCGCGGACGCCGCCCAGGGCATTATCTCCGACCGCCAGCCGGCCGGTGGCGCGAAACGCCGTCATCGCCTCGGCCAGCGCCCTGCCGTCGCGGCCGTAGAGATCGAACAGCAGGCGCTCGAAGTTGCTCGAGATCTGGATGTCCATGCTGGGGCTGTAGGTCGGCACGACGTCGGCCACCGTCATGGCGCCGGTCTCGAAGAACCGCGCCAGGATGTCGTTGCTGTTGGTCGCCACCACGAAGTGCGAGACCGGCAGGCCCATGCGCTCTGCCGCGTAGCCGGCATAGACGTTGCCGAAATTGCCGGTCGGCACCGTGAAGGCGACCGGGCGCTCCGGCGCGCCGAGCTTCACCGCGGCCCAGAAGTAGTAGACGATCTGCGCCATCACGCGGGCGAAGTTGATCGAGTTCACCGCCGTCAGCGCCCGCCGGTCGCGGAAGGCGAGGTCGTTGAAGCAGGCCTTGGCGAGGTCCTGGCAATCGTCGAACGTGCCGTCGACGGCGATGTTGTGGACGTTGGGCGCCAGCACCGTCGTCATCTGGCGGCGCTGGACCTCGCTCACGCGGCCGCGCGGGTGCAGCATGAAGATGTCGATGGTCGGCCGGTCGCGCACCGCCTCGATCGCGGCCGAGCCGGTGTCGCCGGACGTCGCGCCGACGATCGTGGCGTGCTGGTCGCGGGCGCTCAGCGTGTGGTCGAGCATGCGGCCGAGCAGCTGCAGCGCCACGTCCTTGAACGCGAGCGTCGGCCCGTGGAACAGCTCGAGCAGATGCAGGCCGCTGTCACCGAGCGGCTCCAGGGGCGCCACCTCGGGCGCGTCGAACGTGGCATAGGCCTCGCCGATCAGCCGCCGGAAGGTCGGCTCGTCGAAAGCGTCGCCGACGAAGGGACGCATGACGCGGTAGGCCACCTCGGCATAGGGCTGGCCGCGCAGGGCCGAGATCTCGGCCGGAGAGAAGTGCGGCCACTCGGCCGGCAGGTAGAGCCCGCCGTCGCGGGCGAGGCCCGCCAGCATGACGTCCTCGAAGCCCAGCGGCCGGGGCGTGCCCTGCGAGCCGTGGCGCGTGCTGATGTAGTGCAAAAGAAAACTCCGACTAGGGTCTTCTCCCAAGCGAAGCTCGGGGAGGAATTACTACGCCACCTGGCGGCAGGGCGCATGGTCCTTGCGGACCCTCTTGGTCGAGGCGGGGTACTTCTCCAGCATCCGGGCCGGTCGCGTCGGACGCTTCACGAGATCACCCCCGCAGTTGGGGCAAAGGCCGCCCAGACGAGTTCGGGCGCAGTCGGCGCAGAACGTGCACTCGAAGGTGCAGATCAGGGCCTCGGGCGCGCCGTTGGGCAGGTCCTTGTCACAGCATTCGCAGTTGGGGCGAAGGTCGAGCATGGCTCCCTCTTACGCCGACAGGTAGCGGCTTTCCAGATGCGCCTTGAAGGCCGAGGTGCCGAGCGCGGCGCCCGTGGCCTCCCGGAGGATCTCGTCGGTGCCGGCAATCGAACCCTTGCCGTGCACATGCGCGCCCAGCCAGCCGATGAGGGGGCCGAAATCGCCCCGGGCGATGGCCGCCATCAGGCCGGGCTCCGCGGCCCGCGCCGCGGCGAAGAGCTGGGCGGCCGCGAGCGCACCCAGCGTGTAGGTCGGGAAGTAACCCCAGCCCCCGTCCGGCCAATGGATGTCCTGCAGGCAGCCCAGCGCGTCGTCGGGCGGGACGATGCCCAGCAGATCGCGCATCCCGTCGTTCCAGGCGCCCGGGAGATCGGCCAGGGCGAGGTCGCCCGCCAGCATCGCCCGTTCTAGCCGGTAGCGCAGCATGATGTGCAGCGGGTAGGTCACTTCGTCGGCGTCGACGCGAATGAACCCGGGAGCAACGCGCGTGTAGAGACGGTGGATGTTGTCGGCCGTCCAGGCCGCGCCGTCGCGGCCGAAGGCGGCGCGCATGCGCGGCGCGGCAAAGGCGACGAAGGCGTCGCTGCGGCAAGCCTGCATCTCCATCAGCAGCGACTGGCTCTCGTGCAGCACCATCCCCCGCGCGTTGCCGACGGGCTGGCGCCGCCAGTCGCGCGGCAGGCCGGCCTCGTAGAGGCCGTGGCCGGTCTCGTGCAGCACGCCCATGAGGGCGCGCGCGAAGTCGGCCTCGTCGTAGCGCGTCGTGATGCGCACGTCGTCGGGCGTGCCGCCGGTGAAGGGATGGGCCGAGACGTCCAGCCGGCCGCGCGTGAAGTCGAAGCCGATCCGGCGGATCAGCTCCTCTCCGAGCTGCCGTTGGCGCTCGACCGGAAACGGACCCTCGAGCGCGAGCGGCGGCGGCATCGCCGCCTGCCGCTCCATCACCCGACCGAGCATGTCGGGCAGGAAGCCGCGCAGCTCCGCGAACAGCGCGTCGATGCGCGCCGCCCGCCCGCCGGGCTCGAACTCGTCGAGCAGCGCGTCGTAGAGCGAGGTGCCGAGCACCGCCGCCTTGGCCTCCCCCACCCGGCGCATGATCGCCAGGACCTCGCCCAGCGCCGGCAGCAGCGACCGGTAGTCGGCCGTCGCCTTCGCCTCCCGCCAGACCAACTCGCAGGCGGCCGTGGCCCGCGTGCGCGCCTCGACCAGATCGGCCGGCAGAGCGCTCTCGTGGATCCAGACGCGACGCATCTCGCGCAGGTTGGCGGCGCGCCAGGCATCGAGGTCGGCCGCACCTTCTTCCGCCCGCGCCAGCAGCTCGGGCATGTCGGGCGCCGAGATCAGGCCGTGGGCGACGACGCCCAGCGTCGCGAGCTGGTCGGCGCGATCCTCGCCCGCGCCGGACGGCATCATGGTCGAGCGGTCCCAGTGCAGGATCGCGCTGGCGCGGTTGAGGGCGCTCAAGCGCGCGAAGCGGCGCTCGAGCTCGGCATAGGAGGCAGCGGCGTTCATGGCGCGTCCTCGGACGTGACCTTCGTGCGGCCCGCGACGGTGAGGCGGCCGTTCTCCCAGTGGTAGGCGAGGTAGACGCCAGCCAGCGCGGCGGCGAGCAGGAACCAGGTGATGGCGTACTGCAGGTGATCGTTGGGGATATCGAGCCGCGTCTGGCCGCCGATCGGCACGCCGCCCGGATTGGGCGTCGGATCGGCTTCGAGGAAGAACGTGTCGAGCTTCGCGTCCGGCTTGCCGCCGGCCATGCTGCGCATCAGCGGCACGTCGACATGGAACCAGACGTTCTTGTCGGGAACGTTCTCCGGCGCGAACTGCCGCTTCTCCTGGCTGCGCCGCACGATTCCGGTCAGCTCGACGCGCCCAGCGACCTGGCCCTGGGCGCGCTTCGCCGGGTCCTTCTGCTCCTGCGGGATCCAGCCGCGATCGAACAGCACGATCCGTCCGTCGTCGGTGCGCAGCGGCGTGACGACCTGGAGTCCGACCTTGTTCCGCAGGCTGCGCGCCGCGAGATAGAATTCCCTGTCGTTGAGGAACGTCCCCGCCACACGGACGCGACCGTATTCGTGCGCCAGCGGGTCGCCCCGCAGCAGCTCGTCCAGCGCGATCGGCGCGGCCGCCTGGTTCACCTCGATACGGTGGAGGATGTCGCGCTTCCACTCGCGGCGCTCCATCTGCCAGAAGCCGAGGCCGAGGCACACCACCAGGATCGGCAGCGATACGAGGGTCGGCCAGAAGGCGGGCCGCAGCCGGAACATGTCGTCTCCCTACTCGTCGAGGGCGGTGGAGCGGTGGCGGTACTGCAGGGCGATCAGCAGGCCCTTGAGGAGGCGCAGCAGCCAGACCGCGAGCCCCACGGTCAACGGCCCCCACAACAGGACGTGCAGCCACCACGGCGGCTCGTAGCGGAACTCCACCCAGAAGACGAGGATCATGATGACGGTGCCCAGCCCCAGGATCACGAACACCGCCGGGCCGTCGCCGGCATCGTGGCCGCGCAGGTCGAGCCCGCATTCCGGGCAGCGCTCGACGACCTGCAGCAGGCCGGCGAACAGCCGTCCACGTCCGCAACGCGGGCAGGCGCCGCGCAGAGCGACCTCGGCGGGCGATTGGCGCGGCCAGTCGGACATCACGCTCCTCCAAAGGCGAACCGCCGGGGAACACCCGGCGGTCCAGAAGTCATCCGTCGTGAGGCGACGTCAGTGCAGCGCGATCGGCGCGTTGCCGGAACCCCACCAGTAGATGCAGAAGAACAGGAACAGCCAGACGACGTCGACGAAGTGCCAGTACCAGGCGGCCGCCTCGAACCCGAAATGCTGGTTGGGCTTGAACTGGCCGGCCATCGCGCGGAACAGGCAGACGAGCAGGAACGTCGTGCCGACGAGCACGTGGAAGCCGTGGAAGCCCGTCGCCATGAAGAAGGTCGACGAGTAGATGTTCTCGCGGAAGCTGAACGGCGAATGCAGGTACTCGTAGGCCTGCACGCCGGTGAAGAAGATGCCGAGGATCACGGTGAGGGCGAGGCCGCGCACGGCGTCGCGCTTGTTGCCCTCGAGGATCGCATGATGCGCCCAGGTCACCGTGGTGCCCGACAGCAGCAGGATCAGCGTGTTCATGAACGGCAGGTCGAACGGCGCGATGACGCTGACGCCCTTCGGCGGCCAGATGCCGCCGGTCGCCTCGGTCTTGATCGGCATCTTCTCCCCGCCCGGATAGAGCGAGGCATCGAAGAACGCCCAGAAGAAGGCGGCGAAGAACAGGACCTCCGAGGCGATGAACAGGATCATGCCGTAGCGCAGGCCGAGCTGGACCACGGCGGTGTGGTACTTGCGCGACTCCGCGATGACGTCGCTCCACCACCAGAACATCACGGCCAGGATCACCAGAAGGCCCGGCGCGATGACCCACCACTCGAACTTCTTGGCGATCGATTCGAAGCCGCTGCCGAACAGGTCGGGATGCATGCCGAGGGCGGCTCCCAGCGCCAGCAGGAGCGCGCCCAGCGCGCCGAGCGCCGGCCAGGGGCTGGGATCGACCAGGTGATAGGGGTGCTTCGGTGCGCCGTCAGCCATTGTCATCCACCCTTTCCGGTCGCCTTGGCGGGAATGCCGCCGAGCAAAGTCTTCGCCCGCTCCGTCTTGGCCTCGAAGAAGGTGTACGAGAGCGTGATGGTGCGAATGTTGTCGTAGCGCCGATCCTTGTCCATCTCGGGATCGACGAAGAAGATCACGGGCATGTCGACGGACTGGCCCGGCTGCAGCAGCTGCTCGCTGAAGCAGAAGCATTGCACCTTGTTGAACCACCCGCCGGCCGTTTCCGGCGTGACGTTGAAGGTCGCCGTGCCGACGATCGGCCGCTGCGACAGGTTGGTCACCCGGAAGTGCGTCAGGTGCTCCTCGCCGAGATGGACGCGAATCTCACGCTCCACCGGCTCGAAGCGCCAGGGCAGGTTGGGGTCGACGTTGGAATCGAAGCGCACCGCGACGGTGCGGGCGGCGACCGGGCGTGTGCCCTCGACGGCGACGACCGGCGTGCCGCCGAAGCCGGTGACGCGGCAGAACATCTCGTACAGCGGCACCGCCGCGTAGGCGAGCGCCAGCATGCAGCCGACGACGCCGGCGAGCTGCCAGGCGAGGCGGGCGTTGCGGTCGACCCGCTTCACTCGTGGCCTCCCATGCGCACGATGGTCAGCGCGAAGAAGATCGCCGCCATGACCAGCAGGAAGCCGGCCACGAACAGGTTCTTCCCCCGCTGGCGGCGGTGCACGTCGGTATCGCCGGGGCGGCGTTCGTCGCTCATGACGTCGCTCATCCGCCCGTCGCCCAGGAGAGCAGCCGGTCGAGAGGAAGGGCCGCGAACAGGGCCGCGAGATAAAGCAGGGAGAAGCGGAACATCCGCCGGGCCGGAGGATGGGCCGACGCATCGTCCGCCGTGCGCCAGACGCCGAGCGCCCGGACCACGAAGACGAGGCCCAGCGCCACCGCCACGGCACCGTACAGCCAGCCGACGGCGCCCAGCAGCACCGGGACCAGCGAGACCGGCAGGAGCGCCAGCGTGTAGACCAGCATCTGCCGCTTGGTCTCGCGCGCCCCGGCCACCACCGGCAGCATCGGCACGCCGGCACGGCGATAGTCGTCGCTGCGGTAGAGGGCGAGCGCCCAGAAATGCGGCGGCGTCCACAGAAAGATCAGCAGGAACAGCGCGATGCTGACGGCCGACACGTCGCCGCCGACGGCGGCCCAGCCGATCATCGGCGGGAAGGCGCCGGCCGCGCCCCCGATCACGATGTTCTGCGGCGTCCGGCGCTTCAGCCAGATCGTGTAGACGAAGACGTAGAACAGGATGGCCGTGGCCAGCAGCGCCGCCGCCACGAAGTTGGTCGACACCGCCATCAGCAGGACCGAGAAGATCGACAGCAGCACGCCGAGGCCGAGCGCGTCGTCCGGCGCGACGCGGCCGGTCGGCAGCGGCCGGCCGGCGGTGCGGGCCATCAGCCCGTCGAGATCGCGCTCGTACCACATGTTGATGCAGCCGGCGGCGCCCGATCCCAGCGCGATGGCCGCGACGGCCAGCGCCGCGGCGAACGGATGGAGGTGCCCGGGCGCAATCAGGACGCCGACCAGCCCCGTGAAGACGACCAGCGACATGACGCGCGGCTTCAGGAGGTCGACATAGTCGCGCACGCGCGACGGCGTCGTCCCCTCGAACGCCCCAGTCAGCAGGTGTGCCGTGTCGCTCATCGGTCAATCCGGCGGTAGTGCCGGCCCGCGCTCGTCGTCGGGCCGGCGCCGCCTGCGCTCCTCAGTGGTGGGCCTGCGGCGAGACGTGCGGCAGTTCCTCGAACGTGTGGAACGGCGGCGGCGAGGCGACGGTCCACTCCAGGGTGGTCGCGCCCTCGCCCCAGTAGTTCGCACCGACCCGCCGGCCGGCCAGCAGGCCGCCGAACACGACGAAGATCAGCCAGAAGATGGTCGACCCGAACGAGAGGAACGCGCCGATCGACGACAGGTAGTTCCAGTGCGCCATGGCGTCCGGATAGTCGACATAGTGGCGCGGCATGCCCGACAGGCCGCTGAAGTGCATCGGGAAGAAGGTCAGGTTGACGCCGATGAAGGTCGTCCAGAAGTGAACCTGCGCCGCCCATTCCGGATACTGGCGGCCGCTCATCTTGCCGATCCAGTAGTAGTAGCCGGCGAACATGCCGAACACCGCGCCCAGCGACAGCACGTAGTGGAAGTGCGCGATCACGTAGTAGGTGTTGTGCAGGGCATAGTCGACGCCGGCATTGGCCAGCACGACGCCGGTGACCCCGCCGACGGTGAACAGGAAGATGAAGCCGATCGCCCACAGCATCGGCACTTCGAGGCGGATCGAGCCGCCCCACATGGTGGCCACCCAGCTGAAGATCTTCACGCCGGTCGGGACCGCGATAACCATCGTGGCGGCCACGAAGTAGGCTCTCGTGTCGACGTCCATGCCGACCGTGTACATGTGGTGCGCCCACACGACGAAGCCGACGACGCCGATCGCCACCATCGCGTAGGCCATGCCCAGGTAGCCGAAGACCGGCTTCTTGGAGAAGGTCGAGATGATCTGGCTGACGATGCCGAAGGCCGGCAGGATCATGATGTACACCTCGGGATGGCCGAAGAACCAGAAGAGGTGCAGGAAGAGCGTCGGATCGCCGCCGCCCTCGGCCTTGAAGAACGAGGTGCCGAAGTTGCGGTCGGTCAGAAGCATGGTGATGGCGCCGGCCAGGACCGGCAGGGCCAGCAGCAGCAGGAACGCCGTCACCAGGATCGACCACACGAACAGCGGCATGCGGTGCAGGGTCATTCCCGGCGCGCGCATGTTGAAGATGGTCGTGATGAAGTTGATGGCGCCCAGGATGGAGCCCGCGCCGGCGATGTGCAGCGAGAAGATCGCCAGATCCATGCCGGCGCCCTGGCTGATGCTGAGCGGCGGATAGATCGTCCAGCCGGTGCCGACGCCCCCGCCGATCACCGCCGACATGAGCAGGAGGATGAAAGCCGGCGGCAGCAGCCAGAAGCTGATGTTGTTCATGCGCGGGAAGGCCATGTCCGGCGCGCCGATCATCAGCGGCACGAACCAGTTTCCGAACCCTCCGATCAGCGCCGGCATGACGACGAAGAACACCATGATCAGCCCGTGGGCCGTCACGATCGTGTTCCAAAGGTGGCCGTTGGGCGCACCGTCCGCGCCGTTGAAGTACTGGACGCCGGGCTGCAGCAGCTCGAGCCGCATCACCACCGAGAAGGTGGCGCCGATCAGGGCGGCGAAGATCGAGAACACAAGGTACATCGTGCCGATGTCCTTGTGGTTGGTGCTGAACAGCCAGCGCTTGATGCCGGTCGGCGTGTGGTGATCGTCGTGCCCGTGGGCTTCGTGGCTGCGGGCGGCGCCGTGCGCGGTTGCCATGTCTTTGTCTCCTGCGGCGATGCGCTTAGCGGTTGGCGGGAGCGGAGGCGGAAGCGACGTCGGTCGACGGCAACAGCCCCGCCGACTTCTTCTTCTCCTCGACCCATTTGTCGAATTCGGGCTTGGACACCACGCGCACGCCGATCGGCATGAACGTGTGGTTGTCGCCGCAGATCTGGGAGCACTGGCCGAAGTAGTAGCCCTCCTTGGCGACGTTGATCCAGCCTTCGTTGAGGCGGCCCGGGATCACCGTCTTCTTGAGGCCGAAGCCCGGCACCGTCCAGCCGTGCATGGAGAGGCCGGCGGCCGTGCCGATGATCCGGATGGTCGTGCCGGCCGGGATCACCATCTCCTCGTCGACGGCCAGCAGGCGCGGCACCTGCGGCTTCAGCTTCACGCGCTCGGCTTCCGGCAGCATGCGGCTCTCGACGGTGAAGTTGCCCTGGTCGGGATAGGTGTAGGTCCAGTACCACTGGTTGCCCGTCACCTTGACGGTGAAGGCAGGGTCCTGCGCCTTGTCGCCGAAGTAGAGCAGGCGGAAGGACGGGATCGCGATGATGACCAGGATCAGGATCGGGATGACCGTCCAGGCGATCTCGAGCGCGGTATGGTGGGTGGTGGTCGACGGAACGGGGTTGCGGGCGGCATGGAAGCGCCAGACGGCATAGATCAGCAGGGCGAGGACGAAGAGGCAGATCAGCGAGATGATGACCAGCAGCAGGTCGTGCAGGGAAACCAGGCGGTCGCCCACGGGCGTGTAGCCCGGCGGCATGTTCATTTCCCAGTCGTGCGGCACGCCGACGATCGGCTGGGCCTGCGCCACGCCCACCCATCCAAGCGCCACGACGGCCACATAGCAAAGAACGTCAAGAATGCGCCTGCCGGTCATGCAATCGTCCCTTCAGCGGGCGGCCGCCTGTGGACGTTTCCGGCCCGCAAAATCCCCCGCATTTTCACAGCGGTTAGTACCAGATATAGGCCTGTCAGGTAACGGGTTTTCACCTATGGCCGATATGTGGCGGCCAGTCGCAGCCACTGTCCTGGCGGCCCGGTCGCTGGGCCGGATCGTCGCGCCCCGGCCCTTGTGTTTCCATGGTCCGCCAGTATGGTCGCGCCCGCCGGCCGCCCGGCACGGTTCAGCGAAAGGATCTCAGCATGCGTCGAGCACTGACGCCGTTGATCGTCGCCATCTCTCTCATGTTCGCAGGAGCGACCGCCGCCATGGACAAGGAAAACACCCTCAACATCGACCTGAAGGACGGCCGCGTCGTCATCGAGATGCGTCCGGACCTCGCCCCCAACCATGTCGCCCAGATCAAGAAGCTGGCCCGCGAAGGCAAGTATGACGGCGTCGTCTTCCACCGCGTGATCGAGGGCTTCATGGCCCAGACCGGCGACCCGACCGGCACCGGCACGGGCGGCATGGGCGAGCCGTTGAAGGCCGAGTTCTCCAAGGAGCCGCATACGCGCGGCGCCGTCTCGATGGCCCGCACCCAGGATCCCAACAGCGCCCGCAGCCAGTTCTTCATCGTCTTCAAGGACTCGAACTTCCTGGACGGCCAGTACACGGTCTGGGGCAAGGTCGTGTCGGGCATGGAGTTCGTCGACAAGATCAAGCGCGGCCAAGGCCAGTCGGGCGCCGTTCCCGACCCCAAGGACAAGATGATCAAGGTCCAGGTCGCCGCCGACGCCAAGGACTAGCCAACGAAGCGGATGCCATCTCGAGTGCCAGCGAGGGACCTTTCAGGCGACAGGAAAGGTCCCTCGCTACGCTCGGGATGACAGTTTGCCCTGCTCCTGCGCGCCCTATTCCTTCGTGACGGTGTGGAAGGTCTTGGAGATGATCTGCCACCGTCCGTCGACCTTCAGCAGCGTCAGGTAGTCGGTGAAGTAGCGCGGCGGCAGCTGGCACTCGACCTTGGCGATCGCGGTGGTCGGACCCGAGAAGTCGATCGACACGATGCGGTCGGCCCGCGCGCTGCCCTTGGCCTTCCCCGAAGGGCGGCCGTCGACCATCTTGAACCATTCGGCGCGCGGCCAGTCCGTCGCCTTGCCATCCGCCGCGGCGGCGTAGAGGTGCGAGGCGGGATGGAAAGCCTCGCCCAGCTTGGCCGTGTCGCCCTCGTAGAGGCCGTCGAAATAGACCTGCAGCACCTTCTCGACTGCCGAAACGTCCGAGCTCATCGCCCCTCCTCCGTGTTCAGACCGCCCCGCCGGGGCTTACCAGGATCTTGCCGTTGCGGCCGCCCCGGTCGGCATGCGCCAGAGCGTCCCTTATCCTATCGATCGGATAGACGGTATCGACCGGCGCGACCAGTCGCCCGGCCATCACCTCGGCCGCCAGCCCGGCGTAGATCGCGCGGACCTGCTCGGGGCTGCGCTTGGCCAGGAAGCGGCCCAGCATGAATCCGGTGAGCCGGATGCCGCGATAGATGAAATGGCTGCGGCCGACCGCGGGATCCTCGCCGCTCATCGATCCGTAGTGCACCAGCGTCCCGTCGGTCGCGAGGCATTCCGCCAGCCGGCCGGTGGCCGCGCCGCCGATCGCCTCGACGCCCAGCGCGATCCGCGCCCCGCCGGTCGCATCGGCGGTGCGGGCGGCGAGATCCTCGCCGTCGACCAGCACCCGATCGGCGCCCAGCGCGGCGAGTTCGGCCGCGAGGTCGGCGCGACGCACGACATTGACGGTGCGCAGGCCGCGCTGGCGCGCCAGCACGATCAGCAGGCGGCCGACCGCGGAGTTGGCGACATTCTGGATCACCCAGTCGCCCGGCTGGAGGTCGACGAAGTCCGACAGCATGAGCTGTGCGGTCGGCGGGTTGATGCGGACCATCGCCGCCTGCTTCAGGTCGATGCCGGCCGGCAGCGGGATCGCATCGTCGCCCTTCACCTTGCGGCGCTCGGCCCAGTTCTCGCGCTGCAGGTTGATGACGAGATCCCCCGGCCGGACGTGCGTCACCGCGCTGCCGACCGCCGCCACGCGGCCGACGCATTCGGCGCCCGGCGTCGCGGGCAGCGGCGGCTTCAGCCGATAGCTGCCGCGACAGAACCACATGTCGGCGGGATTGATGGGGAAGGCCAGCACATCGAACACGACCTCGTCGTCGGCCGGCGGCCCGACGTCCGGAACGTCGACGCAGCGCGCCACTTCCCACGGCACGCCGTAGCGGTCGATCTGGACCTGCTTCACCCTGCGTCTCCCCGTTCTCTCGTGCCGCTTTGTTGGCCCGTCGATTGCTTATATGGTGATTCGACAGGGGGTGAAATGCCGGATGGCAGGATCGGCGTTTGACGAGATGAACTCCGGCGCGGCGGGAGCGATACGCGATCCCTACCGCGCCGTCGCGAGCTGGCTGGCCCGAACGTCGCCCGAGAAGGTGGCGGCGACGCGCCACGAGGTCGACCTTTTCTATCGCCGCCACGGTATCACCTTCGGCGCCTACGGGTCCGTCGACGGCAGCGAAACGACGATTCCCTTCGACATCATTCCGCGCGTCATCGCCTGGGACGAATGGGAGTATTTGCACAAGGGGCTGGTGCAGCGCGTCCGGGCGCTGAACGCCTTCCTCGCCGACGCCTACGGCCAGCGCGAGATCTGCCGGGCCGGCGTGATCCCCGAGCAGCAGGTGCTGATGAACGCCGAGTTCGTCGCCATGGCCCAGGGCCTCGATCTGCCGGGCGGCGTCCATGCGCACATCGCCGGCATCGATCTCGTGCGCGTCGGCGAGAAGGAGTTCTTCGTCCTCGAGGACAATGTGCGCACGCCCTCCGGCGTGTCCTACGTGCTGGAGAACCGCGAGGTCATGATGCGGCTCGCGCCCGAGCTGTTCTCGGCCAAGCGCGTGATGCCGGTCGCCCACTACACCGAGGAGCTGCTGGCAACGCTGCGGTCGGTGTCGTTCAGCGACGATGCCGAGCCCAACGTGGTCCTCCTCACGCCGGGACACTTCAACAGCGCCTACTTCGAGCACGCCTTCCTGGCCGACGAGATGGGCATCGAGCTGGTCGAGGGCTCCGACCTGTTCGTCGACGAGGGCCGCGTCTACATGCGCACGCCGCGCGGGCCTCAGCGGGTCGACGTGATCTACCGTCGCGTCGACGACGCCTTCCTCGATCCCCTGGCGATGCGGCCGGATTCCTACCTCGGCGTCGCCGGCCTGCTGGGCGCGCTGCGGGCACGCCGCGTCAACATCGTCAACGCGCTGGGCAACGGCGTGGCCGACGACAAGTCGACCTACACCTACGTTCCCGAGATGGTGCGCTTCTATCTCGGCGAGGAGCCGATCCTGAACAACGTGCCGACCTGGCGCTGCGACCGCGAGGACGACTTCAAGTACGTGGTCGAGCGCCTGTCTGAGCTGGTGGTCAAGGAGATCCACGGTTCCGGCGGCAAGGGCATGCTGGTCGGCCCGACCTCGACCCGGGTCGAGATCGAGGAGTTCTCGCTGCTGCTGAAGGCGAGGCCGCACAACTACATCGCCCAACCTACGCTCGCGCTGTCGACCTGCCCGACCTTCGTCAGCCAGGGCGTGGCGCCGCGCCATGTCGACCTGCGGCCCTTCGTTCTGTCCGGCCGCAAGACGACGATCGTGCCGGGCGGTCTCACCCGCGTCGCCCTCAAGGAAGGGTCGCTGGTGGTCAATTCGAGCCAGGGCGGCGGCACCAAGGACACCTGGGTGCTCGCGCCCGAATCTTCGGGCGGGTAGCACGGCATGCTGAGCAGCACCGCCAAGAACCTCTACTGGATGGGCCGCTACCTGCAGCGCGCCAAATCGACGGCGCGGCTGATCGAGGCGATGCAGCGCATGGCGCTGCAGTCGCGCGGGGAGGAGGCGGTCGGCGTTGCGGCGATCTTCGGCATGGAGGACGAGTTCCGGCAGACCCAGCAGCAGTCGGGAGGGCGGCTCTCCAGCCTGATCGACTTCCTGGTCGTCGACGAGAACAATCCCTCCTCGATCGTGAGCTCGATCGGCGCGGCCCGGCGCAACGCCCGCGAGGAACGCAACAACATCACGGTCGATGTGTGGGAAAGCCTGAACGCCCTGTGGCTCGAGCTCAACGAGCGGCTGCGCGGCGACCGCACCCTGCTCGACCGCGGTGCGCTGATCGAATCGGTGAAGAAGCAGGCGGTCATGATCTTCGGCGCCGCCCAGGTCACGCTGCTGCGCGACGAGGCCTATAATTTCCTGCAGCTCGGGGCGTTCCTGGAGCGCGCCGACAACACGGCGCGCATCCTCGACGTCAAGTTCCACGTGCTGCGCCCGGACGGCAGCCCGCACGCCGACGAGCTCGACTACTTCGCCTGGTCGGAGGTACTGGCCTGCATCGGCGCGGTCCGGACCTACCGCCGCATCTACCGCAGCGCGCTCGATCCCATGAAGGTCGCCGACCTGATGATGCTGCGCCGCGACGTCCCGCGCTCGGTGCACCATTGCCTGTGGATGGTCGACCGCAGCATGAACGAGCTGGCCGAAATCTACGGCACGCGCGGCGAGGCCGACCGGCTGGCCGGGGAACTGCACGCCCGCCTGCGCTATGCCCGCATCGACCGCGTGTTCGAGGAAGGCCTCAAGACGTTCCTGGGCGACGTGCGCACCGACATCGCCACCCTGTCCGACGAGATCGGCCGCCAATTCCTGCTGGATTGAAGACGATGCGCCTGTCCGTCCACCACGCCACGCGGTTCACCTTCGACCAGCCCTCCGGCCATTCCATCCACGACGTGCGGCTGACGCCCAAGCCGGCGAGCGGCCAGCGCATCGTGTCGTGGCGCATCGACGGACCGGGCAAGCGCTCGGAGTGGCAGGACGGGCACGGCAACCTGGTCACGACCTTCTCGGTGGCGCGCCAGCACGACACGGTCGAGATCACGGTCGAGGGAACCTACGAGTATGTCGGCAGCGACCACTGGCTGCGCTACGCCGAGACCCCGACCCTGCCGGCACCGTTCTGGCTGCGGCGATCGGCGCTGGCCGACGCCGACGAACGCTTCGATCCGCTGCTCGCGGGCCTCGCCGAGCGGGCGGTCGAGGCGGCGCAACGCGTCGCGGTCCTGCACGAGCTGATGGGCCGCGTCCACGACCGCATCGAATACCGCACGGGCGTCTCGACCGTTGACACGACCGCTGCGGAGGCCCTGGCGCGGGGCGCCGGCGTCGCCCAGGACCATGCCCACGTGTTCATCGCCTGCTGCCGCCGGCTGGCGGTTCCGGCGCGCTATGTCAGCGGCTACCTGCGCAACGACGATCCGGAGCTGCATGTCGGCCGCACCAGCCATTCCTGGGCCGAGGCCTGGGTGCCGGGCCTGGGCTGGGTCGGCTTCGACCCGACCAACAACATCAGCCCGCGCGGCGACAGCCTGCGGGTCGCGGTCGGTCTCGACTACCGCGACGCCGCGCCGGTCAGCGGCCGGCGGGTCGGGTTCGGCTCGGCGACGATGGCGGTCGAGGCGGCGGTCAGGCTGGTCGAGGCCTGAGGGACGGACGCCGAGGGCTAGGCTTAACCCGGGTACGGGGCGGCCTACGATAAGTAGTCCTCGCAGCCGCCGCGCGACACCGCGCTGCCTTGCGGAAAGGTCGCGGCGCACGTAGGTTCCGCGCGCTTTTCAACGCCCGCCAGGAGGCGCCGCCGTCATGGCCTTCATCGCCGACCGTCTCAGCCGCATCAAGCCCTCTCCGACCAACGCCGCCCAAGGCAAGTTCCTGGAGATGAAAGCGGCGGGCAAGGACGTGATCGGCCTGGCCGCCGGCGAGCCCGACTTCCCGACGCCCGACCACATCAAGGAAGCGGCGATCAAGGCGATCCACGACAACGACACCAGGTACACGGCCGTGCCCGGCACGCCGGCGCTGCGACAGGCGATCTGCGCCAAGATGAAGCGCGACCACGGGCTCGACTACAAGCCGTCGCAGACCGTCGTCACCTCGGGCGGCAAGCAGATCATCTTCAACGCCATGCTGGCGACCCTGAACCCCGGCGACGAGGTCATCATCCCGGCGCCCTACTGGGTGTCGTATCCGGAGATGGTCATGTTCGGCGACGGCACGCCGGTCATCGTCCAGTGCCCCGAGTCGAGCGGCTTCAAGCTCAGGCCCGAGGATCTCGAACGGGCGATCACGCCCAAGACCAAGTGGCTGATCCTGAACTCGCCCAGCAACCCGACGGGCGCGGCCTACACCAGGGCCGACCTGCGGGCGCTGTGCGACGTGCTGCTGCGCCATCCGCAGGTCCATATCCTCACCGACGACATGTACGAGAAGCTGGTCTACGACGACTTCGTGTTCGCGACGCCGGCCGAGGTCGAGCCCAGGCTCTACGAGCGCACGCTCACCATGAACGGCGTGTCCAAGGCCTACAACATGACCGGCTGGCGCATCGGCTACGCGGCCGGCCCGCAGAAGCTGATCGACGCCATGATCACCGTGCAGTCGCAGAGCACGTCGAACGCCAGCTCGATCAGCCAGGCGGCCTCGGTGGCGGCGCTGAACGGCCCGACCGACTTCATCCCGAAGAACGTCGCCGTCTTCAAGCAGCGCCGCGACCTGATCGTGTCGATGCTGAACCAGGCCAAGGGGCTGAAGTGCCCGCGGCCCGAGGGCGCCTTCTACGTCTACCCGTCCTGCGCCGGCGTGATCGGCAAGCGCACGCCCGATGGCAAGGTGATCGAGAACGACACCGACTTCGTGAACTACCTGCTGGAGGCCGAGGGCCTGTCGGTGGTCCAGGGCTCGGCCTTCGGCCAGGGCCCGGCCTTCCGCATCTCCTACGCCACGGCGACGAACCTGCTGGAGGAAGCCGGCCGCCGCATCCAGCGCGCCTGCGGGGCGCTGTCGTAGGAACGGAAGGCGACCGAAACGAACCGGACCGCGAGACCGGATCCTATCGATCGGGATCGAGGTCCGGATGCTGCCGGGCGATCGGGAAAACGAAGTCGCGCGCGAGGATGCCCATCATGCCGCCGAGCGCCTGAACGAGCTCATTCTTTTCGCGCCCGGCATCGAGCGTGCCGACGACGGAATCGAGCTTCTCGAGTTCACTCCCGACGCTGAGCGCCGTACTCATGAGCCGACGGGCAACTTCCTTCTCCATTGCTCCCCTCCTCCAGAGATGGAACCTGGCCCTGCCAAAGCGATGACTTCGGTGAAGGCAACGCCAGACCGATGGGGAAACAATCTTCCCCCGCCCCAACATTGACTCCCCTGGCGGGGAGTGGAAGCATTTCAGGGACAAGACTTCGCTCCGGCCGAGCTCGGTAGCGACCCACGTCCGGGGCCTTTGTGCGCAAGAGAACGCGCCAGAAGGAGGACGTTGTCATGGCCGACATCAAATCCGAGACGATCCAAGGCGGCAGACCAGGCAGCGGCGCGCATCGCGTCGTGGCGCTGTGCGGGCCGTACCTGTCGGGCAAGACCAGCCTCCTCGAGAGCATCCTCTACGCCACCGGGGCGATCGGACGGCGCGGTTCGACGCGCGCCGGCACCTCGATCGGCGACGGCGCCGCCGAGGCGCGCAAGCGCGGCATGGGAACCGAGATCAACGTCGCCTCCGTCGACTATCTCGGCGACCAGTGGACGTTCCTCGACGTCCCGGGCTCGGTCGAATTCCAGCACGACGCCCTCGCGGCGCTCGCGGTGTGCGACGCGGCGGTGCTGGTCTGCGAGCCGTCCCCCGAGCGCGTCGCCGCCCTCGCTCCGCTGCTGAAGGTCATCGAGGACCACCACATCCCGCACATCTTCTTCGTCAACAAGATCGACTCGGCCGAGGTGCGGGTGCGCGACATGCTGGCCGCCCTGCAATCAGTGTCGACGCGCAAGCTCGTGCTGCGCCAGGTGCCGATCCGCAACTCCACCAAGGACGGCGGCGAGGAGACCGTGGGCTATGTCGATCTCGTGAGCGAGCGCGCCTACCGCTATCGCAGCAGCGGCGCCTCCGACCTGATCGAGATGCCGGCCGAGATCCTGCCGCGCGAGGCCGAGGCCCGCCGCGAGATGCTGGAGACGCTGTCGGAGTTCGACGACACGCTGCTCGAGCAGCTGATCGAGGACATCGCCCCGGAGAAATCGCTGATCTACCGCGACCTGCACGACGAGTTTGGCGCCGACAAGATCGCGCCCGTGCTGCTGGGCGCCGGCGACCGCGAGAACGGCGTGCGTCGCCTGCTGAAGGCGTTGCGCCACGACACGCCGTTCGTCGCCGAAACGGCCGAGCGCCGCGGCCTCGCCGCCGACGGCGCCGTCGCGGCGGAGTGCTTCAAGGTCCTGCACCAGAGCCATGCCGGCAAGCTGTCGCTGTGCCGGGTCTGGTCCGGCGCGCTGGCCGAGGGCCAGAGCATCGGCGGACAGCGCATCGGCACGCTGCTGCGTCCCTTCGGACAGCGCCTCGACAAGGTGGCCTCCGCCGGCGCCGGCGAGGTCATCGCTCTCGCCAAGGTCGATCCGCTCTCCGCCGGCCAGACGCTCACAAGTGACGGCATTGCGCCGACCGCGGACTTCCCGGCGCCCGAGCCGCCGGTGTTCGCGCTCTCGGTCACGGCCCGGAACCGCAACGACGAGGTCAAGCTCTCGGGCGCGCTTCACCGGATCGTCGAGGAGGATCCCTCGCTCAGCTTCGAGGCGCGCGGCGAGACCCACGAGCTGCTGCTCAAGGGCCAGGGCGAGATGCATCTCAAGGTCGCCGTCGACAAGCTCGCCGGCCGCTACAACGTCGCGGTCGAGACCGCGACGCCGCGCGTGGCCTATCGCGAGACGATCCAGGGCGGCACGCAGCAGCATGCCCGCTACAAGCGCCAGACCGGCGGCCACGGCCAGTTCGCGGACATCAAGGTCGAGATCAAGCCCCTGCCGCGCGGCGCGGGCTTCCGCTTCGTCGACCGGGTCGTGGGCGGCGTCGTGCCGCGCAACTTCATTCCTGCCGTGGAGGAAGGGCTCATCGACTATCTGAAGGAAGGCCCGCTCGGCCAGCCGGTGGTCGACCTCGAGGTGACGCTGTTCGACGGCCAGTATCACAGCGTCGACAGTTCCGAGATGTCGTTCAAGATGGCGGCGCGCATCGCCCTCACCGAGGCCCTGCCGAAGTGCAAGCCCGTGCTGCTGGAGCCGATCCTCAAGGTCACGGTGGCGGCGCCGAGCGACTCGACGCCGCGCATCCAGCGGCTGATCTCCGGCCGGCGCGGACAGCTCCTGGGCTTCGACGCGCGGCCCGGCTGGACCGGCTGGGACGAGGTGTCGGCGCTGATGCCCGAGGCCGAAATCGCCGACATGATCGTGGAGATCCGCTCGGTGACCCAGGGCATCGGCACGTTCCGGACCGAGTTCGACCACCTGCAGGAGCTGGTGGGGCGGACGGCCGAGCGCATCGTCGAGGAGACGCGCAAGCGGGCCGCCTGACCCGGTCACAAGACGGTGAGACGGCGCGTGAGCGGGTTTTCGCCCCGCGTCGGACCCTGCATACCTGTCCCGTGGAACGTTTCCACGGGAGCTACTGTCCATGTTCAGCAGAAGGTCCGCGTTGGCGGGCGGCCTGGCGATGGCCGCGACGTCTTCCCTGACCCGCATCGCGCAAGCCCAGGCCGGCAAGCCGATGCTGGTTTTCGTCGGCCACGAGCTTTGAGGCGGCTGCAAGATCTGGCGTGCCCAGTCTGAGCCCCTCCTCCTCAAGTCCCAGGCCTTCCCTAAACTCGACTACCAGGTCGTCCATCCGGCGAACGCGTCGCTGGTGATGGCCGAGGCGAGCTGGCCGCAAGCGGCACGGCCCGTCCGGTCGATGTTCCTTGCCAGCGACGAAGGCAAGTCCATGCCCGACGTCACGCCCCGCTTCATCCTCGCCCAGGACGGAAAGATCATCCTCACCGTCACCGGCAATCGCGGGTGGAAGGAGCAGATGTGGCCGAAGATCGTGGAGGTGACGGGCGCAAGCGGCTGACGGGCGGGGCCGCTTTTCCCAGACCGGAGCCTGGACCATAGTGCCCGCGGGCAAACGGTGCCCGTGGAGGAACGCGTTCGCATGGTCCCGAGACAGATCCTGGTGATGATCGTGGCGATCCTCGCCGCCGCGGCGGCGACGCCGGCCGGGGCGCAGGGCGGTGCAGCGGCGGGCGCGAAGCCGGTGCTCGTCTACGCCTGTGACGCCCAGTCCGAGCCGTGCAAGGTATGGCAGCGCCAATGGCAGCCCCTGTTCGCGGCGTCGCCGGCCTACAAGATGATCGACATGCGCAGCGTGGTTGCGCCGACGGCCAAGGACCTGCTGAAGCCGGCCGCCTGGCCGCCCGACCTGCGCTGGGTGCTCGACACGTTCCTGATGAGCCAGGACGGACAGTGGCAGGAATACGAGACGCCGCGCTTCTTCCTGCTGCAGAACGGCGAGATCACGGCGACGACCGGCGGCAACAACAGCTGGCGCGACTACATGTGGCCGACGATCCTGGACGTGACCAACACCCGGCCATAGGGCGATGGTCGGGGCGCGGCTCCGTCACGGTGCGGTGAGCGAGGGTTGATTTGCCGCCGCAGGGCGACGAGGTCAGACAGGAAGCGGACCAGAGACATGGAACAGGAAACGGGGCACAGAGGAGGTCTACGCATGTTGATCAAGCGCAGACGCGGCTGGGAATTGCCCGAGAACCGCGTAACGCCGGAAGGCATCTATCTTCAACGCCGCGACCTGGTGCGCGTCATGGGACTGGGCGCCGCGTCGCTCGCCCTGCCCGGGATCGCCCTGGCCCAGGGCGCCGACCCGTCGGCTGCCCGCTATCCCGCGCCGCGCAACGACCGCTACGGCGTGCCCACGCCGATGACGGCCGAGAAGCAGGCCACTACCTACAACAACTTCTACGAGTTCGGCACCGACAAGAGCATCTGGCGCGACGCCCAGAAGCTCGAGGTCCGGCCGTGGACCATCAAGGTGAGCGGGCTGGTCGAGAAGCCGTTCGAGATCGGCATCGACGATCTCCTGGCCAGGCTGCCGCTCGAGGAACGGGTCTACCGCCATCGCTGCGTCGAGACCTGGTCGATGATCGTGCCGTGGACGGGCTTTCCGATGCGTTCGCTGGTGGCGCTCTGCAAGCCCACCAGCGGAGCGCAGTACGTCGTGATGAAGACGCTGAGCAAGCCATCGGTCATGCCCGAGCAGCGCGACCTGCTCTACCCCTGGCCCTACACCGAGGGGCTGGCGATGGACGAGGCCATGAACGACCTCACCTTCATCGCCACCGGCCTCTACGGCAAGCCGATCCCCAAGCAGAACGGCGCGCCGCTGCGCCTTGTGGCGCCGTGGAAGTACGGCTTCAAGAACGTGAAGTCGATCGTCAGCCTGGAGTTCAGCGACAAGCGGCCGGTCGGCTTCTGGGAGAAGCTTCAGTCGCAGGAGTACGGCTTCTGGGCCAACGTGAACCCCAAGGTTCCGCACCCGCGCTGGAGCCAGGCCACCGAGAAGCCGCTGGGCAGCAGCGAGCGCATCCCCACCCTGCTCTACAACGGCTATGCCGAGTTCGTGGCCGGCCTGTACACCAACCGCACGGCGGAAAAGCTCTACATGTAGCGGCCGGCGCCGCCCTCCCGGCTTTGCTTCAGCGCGCCGCGCCGCGCTACAAGGGGCGCGCTGAAGCGAAGGGAGCGAAATGAAGACGAACGTCGGTCGCCGGTCGGTACTGGCAGGAGCGGCCACCCTCGCGGCGACGCCCCGGGCGTTCGCCCAGGCCTGGCCCAACCGGGCCCTCAAGATCGTGGTGCCCTTCGCGGCCGGCAGCGCGACCGACCTCGCAGCCCGCGGACTGGGGGCGAGGCTCCAGGAGATCCTGAAGCAGCCCGTCGTGATCGACAACAAGCCCGGCGCCAGCGGCCAGCTCGGCGCGTCGGCCGTCGCGACGGCGCCGCCCGACGGCTACACGCTGCTGATGGGAACGAACACGACCAACGCCGCCAACCCGGCGCTGTTCAAGAAGCTCAGCTACGATCCCGAGAAGGACTTCGCGCCGATCATGCGCTGCGTCACCGGCGTCAATGTGCTGGTGGTCAACAACGAGCTGCCGGTCAAGAGCGTCGCCGAGCTGATCGACCACGCGAAGAAGAATCCCGGCAAGCTCAACTACGCCGAGGCCAGCGCCTCGCAGCGCCTGTCGGCCGAGATGTTCAACAAGCTGGCCGGCGTGAAGATCGAGCGCGTCCCCTACAAGGCGAGCCCGCAGGCACTGGGCGATGTCGTGTCGGGCCAGGTCCAGCTCATGTTCCCCGACCTGCCGCAGGGCCTGACCCAGATCGAGGCCGGCAAGGTGCGCGGGCTGGGAACGACCGGCCCGCAGCGCACCACCGTGGCGCCCGACCTGCCGCCGATCGCCGACACCGTCCCCGGCTATTCCCTGGTCTACTGGCTGGCGGTGTTCGCGCCGGCCGCCACACCGCAGGACATCCAGAAGGCGCTAGCCGATGCCATCGCCGAGGCGCTGAAGGATCCGGCGACGGCCAAGGCGATGACGCAGGGCCGCATGGAGATCTCGCCGCTCGCCCTCGGGCCGTTCGCCGCCTACGTCCGCGAGCAGACGAAGTGGTGGACGACCGAGATCAAGGCGGCCGGCATCGAACCGGAGTGATCGCAATGAGCAAGGTCATCATCGAGAAGAACGGGCCGGTCAAGACGGTCTGGATGAACCGCCCCGAGAAGCGCAACGCGCTCGACAGCGAGCTGCTGCGCGCGATGATCGAGGCGCTGCAGGCGCCGGTCGCGGCCGAGGATCGCGTGCTGGTGATCCGCGGCAAGGGCGACGTGTTCTGCGCCGGCCTCGACATGGCCGAGCGCAGCAAGTCGGCCGGAGCGGGAGAGGCAAGCGGCATCGAGGTGATGCTGCGCGCCATCGAGCTCTGCCCGCTGCCGGTCGTCGCCGTTGTGCAGGGCGACGCGATCGCCGGCGGCAACGAGCTGGCGCTGCATTGCGACCTCGTCGTGGCGAGCCAGAAGGCGCGCTTCGGCATGTCGCTCGCCCAGGTCGGACTGGCGCCCAACTGGTTCCTGGCGAAGAAGCTGATGGAGGTGCTGGGCCCGGTCACGACGCGCGAGATGCTGCTGCTCGGCGACCCGCTGCCCTCGACCAAGCTGCATGCGCTCGGCCTGATCGCCCGTTGCGTGCCGGCCGACCAGCTCGAGGCCGAGGCAGGCAAGGTGATCGACCGCCTCGCCGCCAACGCGCCGCTCTCGCTCAAGGCGATGAAGGCGCTCACGGTGCGGCAGCTCGAGTTCCGCGACGGCATCAAGCACGACGACGTCGATGCGCTCGTCCGCGCGGCGATGCAGAGCCAGGACGCCCAGGAGGGCATGAGGGCCCGCCTGGAGAAGCGCACGGCGAAGTTCCAGGGCAAGTGACGTGGCGCTGCGCCTGCGCCTCGACAAGCCCTGGCAGCCGCTGACGGCGGAGACGGCGGCGCGGCTGCCCGGCCAGCTCGGCGTCTATCAGGTCGCCGATTCCAGGGGCACCATCGTCTATATCGGCCAGGCCGGCGCCCGCTCGCCGTTCGGGCTGCGCAGCGAGCTGCAGCGCGAGGTCGCGGAGCGGCCTCCGGGGCACCAGTTCCGCGTCGAGATCAACCAGCAATACCGAACGCGCTGGTTCGAGCTGCTGATGGTCCACCAGGCCGACCATGGCAGCCTGCCCGCCGACAATGCCAGGAACCCGCCGCCCAACCTGGGCCGGCTGAGCCCGTCCTGAAAGGCGGGCCGTCTCACCCGAGGGAACGCCGATGGACTTCGAGCCCAGCTCCGAACAGCAGATGCTGATCGACCAGGTTCGCCGCTACGTGCGCGAGGAGATCATCCCGCTCGAGGCCCGGCTGGACCCCGACGCCTCCGAGCTCGATCCCGCCGACCATGCGCGCCTGGTCGAGAAGACCAAGGCGATGGGCCTCTACGGCATCGACATCCCCAAGGAATTCGGCGGTCCCGACATCGACATCGTGACGCGCGTGCTGCTCGCCATCGAGATGGCACAGCACCGCGCCGGCCTCTACGTCCCCTGCTACGGCACCTTCGGCGGCGCCGGCCTGGCGCAGATCTTCGAGGCCAACGAGGACCAGAAGGAGCGCTACCTCTATCCGACGCTGCGCGGCGAGAAGAAGCCGTTCTTCGGCCTGACCGAGCCGTCGGGCGGCAGCGACCCGGCGCGCGCCATCCAGACCAGGGCCGAGCGCAAGGACAATGGCTGGGTGCTGAACGGCGCCAAGATCTTCATCTCGGGCGCCGACCGCGCGCAGTACGGCATCGTCTTCGCCCGCACCGACGCCTCGAAGGGCCGAGCCGGCATCACCTGCTTCATCGTCGATGCCGGCACGCCGGGCTTCCACGTGCGGCGGGTCGTGCACACGCTGCGCTCGTCGAGCTACGCCACCGAGCTCGAGTTCAAGGATTGCTGGGTGTCGGACCACCAGGTGCTGGGCGAGGTCAACAAGGGCTTCGCCGTGGCCAACGATCGCCTGACCCGCCAGCGCATCCCCTATGCCGCGGGCTGCATCGGCGTCGCCATCGCGGCCCACGAGATGGCGGTCGAATGGGCCAAGATGCGCACCACCTTCGGCGAGAAGCTGGCCAACCGCCAGGCCGTGCAGTGGATGCTGGTCGACAACGAGATCGACATCCGCACCGCCCGCCACTTCACGCTCGAGGCGGCCGAGAAGGCCCGCCGCGGCCTGCCCTTCCGCACCGAGGCCGCGATCGCCAAGCTCACCGCCTCGGAAGGCGGCGGGCGGGTCGTCGACCGGTCGATGCAGATCCACGGCGGCATGGGCATGACCAAGGACCTGCCGCTCGAGCGCTGGTACCGCGAGATGCGCATCCGCCGCGTCGGCGAGGGCCCGAGCGAGGTCCAGCGCATGGTGATCGCGCGCGAGATCCTCGGCAGCAACCTGCGATGAGCGCGCCGGCTGCCGGGCGGCCGCTGGCCGGCATCAAGGTCGTCGAGTTCGGCCAGAACCTGGCCGGCCCCTACTGCGGCCAGATCCTGGCCTTCCTCGGCGCCGATGTCGTGAAGGTCGAGCGGCCCGAGGGCGACGATGCGCGCAAATGGGGACCGCCCTTCATCGAAGGTGACGCGGTGGGCTTCATCGCGCTCAACCGCGGCAAGAAGTCGATCACCTGCGACCTCGGCGACCCGGCCCAGCGCGCGGCGCTGGTCGAGCGGATCGGCGCGGCCGACATCTTCGTGCACAATCTCCGGGCCGACGTGCCGGCGAAGTTCGGCATCGACGGCGCCGCCCTGACGGCGCGCTTCCCGCGGCTGATCTATGCCGATCTCGGTGCCTTCGGCCATCTGGGGCCGTGGAAGGATCGGCCGGGCTACGAGCCGATCATCCAGGCCGTCGCCGGGCTGATCTCGCTGAACGGCGATCCCTCGGGCCCCGAGGCCCGCATCGGCGTGTCGATCATCGACCTGTCGACCGGCATGTGGACGGCGATCGGCGTGCTGGCGGCGCTGGCCCGCCGCCATGCCACCGGCCGCGGCGGGCTGGTCAACACCTCGCTGTTCGAGAGCGGCCTGATGTGGGCTTCCAACCATGCCGCCTCCTACTCGGTGACCGGCCGCATGGCGCCGCGCCAAGGCACCGGCCATCCCTCTCTGACGCCCTACCAGGCGTTCGACTGCAGCGACGGGCCGCTGATGATCTGCCCCGGCAACGACCGGCTGTGGCGCAAGTTCGCCGAGGCGCTGGGCCATCCCGAATGGCCGGACGAGCCGCGCTTCCGGACCAACGTCGAGCGCATGCAGAACCGGCCGCTGCTGCTGGGCATGATCGCAGACATCATGAAGGACCGGAGCCGCGACTACTGGTCGGGCCGGCTCGACGCGCTCGGCGTGCCCAACGGTCCGCTCAACACGGTGCCGCAGGTGCTCGACCTCGCCCAGGTCGCGGCGCTCGGCATGTTCAGCAGGCCCTATGCGGGCGCGGACGCGCTGTTCCACGGCCTGCCGGTCAGCATCGACGGCGAACGCGCCGCCGAGGTCGCCAAGGCGCCGAAGATCGGCGAGCACAACGGCAAGGTCTAGACCAGGGCCAGAGGCTCGTTGACGGGCGTCATTTGACGCCGTCCGCAAGGTTCGGGGTGGACGTTAGCTATGAAAGTCCAACTACGTCGTAGACGTAGACGTCTCCCCGCCAACCCAGGATCAGGCGACCGCTTCGCGGGTCGAACGACAGTGGCGCAACTGGCTCAGTGCCTGGAACGCGATAGTCAAAGATGGGCTCAGGCTTGGTGAGGGTCCATAAACGCAGCGCGTAGCCGCGCTCTCTTTCATCCTTACCGCCAACCGATGCGAGCAGAGTGCCTGAAGCGTTCCAGGCCAGCGCGGCAACGCCGTCATGGAATCCAGAAATGGACCTTACGAGGCTACCTGTCGAAGCATCCCAGATCCGGATCGGATCATTGTCGCGTATCCAGGTCGAGGCGTTCTCTTTCGTAAGGCCTGCCGCACCAGACGCGATGTATCGCCCTTCTGGGCTCCATGCGATTGCACCAACGAGCGGGACGTGGCCTTGCAAGACACGAGCGCGCTCGTTGCTCGTGACGTCGAAAGTCTGGATTTCCTTTCGAACCGTGGCTCTGGCCGCAATTCCAAAGAAATTTATGTCGGTGGCGAGTTGATCAGCTGGCCCCGTCACCAGCCGCCTGCTCCAACTACCCGAAGGTGTCGCAAGGCGACCAATGAAGTCACCGGTTACGGCGTTGAAAATCAGAATCGCCGTTTCTCGGATGCCAACCAATACGGCCGCGTACCTTCCGTCTGAGGTTACGACTATGGCGTTGGTGACTGCCTGCGAAAATTCGGGCGGACGTTGAACGTGCCTATCCAAGCGGCCCGTTGCGGCATCATGAACTGCAAAGGCCCACGGACTCCGACCTTGCTCTGCGAGCGTAGCGATCTCCGAGTTCGTCAGGAATGCGAGCGTGGAAGTGCCCAGCATCTGAGCTCGATCAAACTGACTGACTTTCTGCCAACCCGATGTTTCGAGGACGACAACCTTGTTGGTGTTGTCAACGACGACCGCAAAGTAGCGCAAGTCTGGGCTCCAAACGCCTTCCCAGATTGTGCCGCCAAACCGAGCCGATCCTACTCGCACTCGGGCGATCCGGCTCAAGAATACAGTCGAAGATCCAGAACTTCGAACGACGGCACTTCCAAGTGACGTATCACGAGGACACGCGCCCAACAGCGCGCCAGTGATACCGACCCCGCCAATCGTGCCGAGCAGCGCCGCCCGCCGACTGACTCGCGGTCTCTTGGTCATTCTCGTCTCACCCAATTCCAGCCTCTACGGCACAACGGGTGTCCCAAAACGTGATCGTTCTCCCGAGCAGCATGTTGCATGCGGAGTCAAGCCGCGCCAAACACGAAGGTGTCGACTATGACCATTCAGGCGACCGAACGAGCCGGCTCGAGCGCGAGGGCAAGCTCTCGGCCGGGTGCGGCTGCGAGCCAAACGCCCGCCAAGTCCGATGGATCGTGGGGGCGCGTGACCTACTGCCGCCGCCATCGACCGCATTGACCAGTACGTGACGCCTCTTGTCGGCGTGGCCTGTCCTAAGCGCCCCCCGGGGAGCCGGGATCGTCAGCCGGCGAAGCTCAGGCAGTATTCGCGCACCCGCTCGAGCGGGATGCGGGCATGGCTCTGCACGATGATGAACTTGCCGCCGGGATCGTTGCCATAGGGCATCTTCACGAGGCGCTCGAAATCGTCGGCCCCCCAGACGCAGGACTGCTCCGAGAACAGATGCACGTCGGCGCCGTAGCAGATGTTCCATTCGACGTGATAGTCGAACAGGTTGCCGCGCAGCTCGGCGACGCTGGTGTAGAGCGAGTATTCCGTCCACGGCACCTTGGTCGGCCGCCGGATCTTCCACGACAGGAGCGAGGTCGTGGCGCCGCGCCAGTCGGCGCGCATGTAGTCGAGCGCCTGTTCCGCCAGCTTGCCGTGCAGCAGGTTGGGCGTGACCGAGAGGCCATGCCCCTTGGCGTCGTAGGCGGTGCCGACGATCTCGGTGACGTTGCGCCACCATTCATGGTGCCGCTTGGGCTCCCAGCGTGAGAGGCCGCGACGGTCCTGGACGAAGGTGGTCGCGTCGAAATCGCCGACGCAGCAAACGTCGGAATCCAGGGTCAGGTAACCGCCGAAGCCCAGCATCACCGGCACGGCAAGCTTGACGACCTGCTGCCGATACCAGCCGGTCATGAGGTAGAAGGTGCTGAACAGCGGAAAGAAGTCGCTTTCCGGCCGGACCGAGACGTTGATCTTGGAGAAACGCGGCAGGCTGGTGCGCAGAAGATGGGTGTCGCCCGCCGGCGCCACGATCAGCAGCTCGAACGGCTTGGTGTCGCGCCAATGCTTGGCCAGCGATTCGATCAGAAGACCGGCGCGCTCCAGGTCGCCCCGGCGCGTGATCTTGCGCAGAGCCAGGGGCAGGATTGCTTGGCGGACTTCGGAGAACATCGTCTTGGTTGGCCCAGAAAATACATGTGGTATCGGGCGCCTGCCACATCAATCGCTGGGCCACCGCTGGGCACGAGCATACCAGCGGCAGAACGTCCCAAGCGGCGGGTCTCCGCAGCTGCGGCGCAAAAAAAACGCCGGGCCCGTAGGCCCGGCGAGTCAAACAGGGAGGCTTCACGTCTGGGAGACGTGGGATCATGAGGATCCCGAGTTTCGAACGCGAAAAGTGCGAACCGTTCGTGTCGATAACCTGAGAGAAAAATAATCCTGCCATTGCCCAGTGGTAGGGGGGTATTTCCGAGAACTGACATGCGATGGACGCATGGGTCTCACCGAGTATGCAATCCTGCAACTCTGATCTTCAAAAACGTGTCTCGGCGACCTTGCGCAGGAGGAAATCCCGGAAGACGGCGATGCGCTTGGAATGCCGTAGCTCCTCGGGATAGGTGAAATACACATCGGTCGTACGGACATTCAGGTCCGGCAGGACCATTTCGATCTTGGTCGATTCGCGGGCCAGATAATCGGGCAGAGAGGCAATGCCCAGGCCCGATTCCACGGCCCTGAAGATGCCGTAGGTGTTGTTGACCCGCAGCACCACGATCCGGGCGGAGGTCTCGCTCTCCCCCTCGCGCAGCAGCCAGTTGACGTCCTGGACGGGCGCCCGCGCGTCCTCGCCGAAGATGATCAGCCGGTGCTGGTCGAGCTCCTCGACCGACTTGGGCTTGCCGTACTTCTGGATGTAGCCATGCGACGCATAGACATGGCTGCGCACCGTCAGGAGATGCCGCTGCACCAGACCGGGCTGGCGCGGCATGACCATGCGGATGGCCACGTCGGCCTCGCGCATGCCCAGGTCGAGCTCGTTGTCCGAGAGGACGAGGCTGACGTCGATCTCCGGATACATGGTGATGAATTCGTGCATCTGGGCGGTCAGCCAGGTCGAGCCGAAGCCGATCGTGGTCGTGACCTTCAGCCGGCCCGCCGGCTTGTCCTGGTTGGCCCGCAGCAGCGCCTCGGCGGTGTTGACCTTGGCCGCCATGTCGCGCGCCGTGCGATAGAGCAGCTCGCCCTGCTCCGTCAGGATGAGGCCGCGCGCATGGCGATGGAACAGCATGACGCCGAGCTGCTCCTCGAGGGCGCCGATCTGCCGCGATATGGCGGACTGGCTGAGCTTCAGCGTCTCGCCAGCATGGGTGAAGCTTCCCGCGTCAGCCACGGCCTGAAAGATCCGCAGCTTGTCCCAGTCCATTTCATCGCCTCCCTGACCGCGCGGCCGCGGTTTACGCTACTCCGCGGCCTGCGCGAGACGGGCTTCCTGACCCGCCAGCCACCTCTCCGCTTCCAATGCCGCCATGCATCCCGTGCCGGCCGCCGTGACGGCCTGGCGGAAGATCTTGTCCTGGACGTCGCCCGCCGCAAAAACGCCGTCGATGTCGGTCGCGGTCGAATCGGGCCGGGTGATCAGGTAGCCCTCGCCGTCCATGGCGAGCTTGCCCCTGAACAGCTCGGTATTCGGCGAATGGCCGATGGCGATGAAGACACCGTCCGTCTCGAGCACCTGCTCGGCGCCGGTCTTGACGTTGCGCAGGCGCACGCCCTTCACCAGGGGGGCCGGCGCGGCCTCGCCCACGATCTCCTGGACCGTGTGGTCCCATAGGACGGTCACCTTGGGGTTCCGGAACAGCCGCTCCTGCAGGATCTTCTCGGCCCGGAAGGAATCGCGGCGATGGACGATCGTCACCTTCGCGGCGTGGTGCGTCAGGTAGAGCGCTTCCTCGACCGCCGTGTTGCCGCCGCCGACCACGACGACGTCGCGTCCGCGGAAGAAGAATCCGTCGCAGGTTGCGCAGGCGGAGACGCCGCCGCCGCGGAACGCCTCCTCGCTGGGCAGCCCGAGCCAGCGCGCGCTGGCGCCCGTCGAGACGATCAGCGCATCGCCCTCGTAGCGGTCGCCGGAGTCGCCGGTGCAGACGAACGGTCGGCGGGACAGGTCGACGTCGACGATCGTGTCGAAGAAGAGCTGCGTGCCGACATGCTCGGCCTGCTTCTGCATCTGCTCCATCAGCCAGGGACCCTGGATGACGTCGGCAAAGCCCGGATAATTCTCGACGTCCGTGGTGATGGTGAGCTGGCCGCCGGGCTGGATGCCCTGCACCAGCATCGGCTTCAGGCTGGCGCGCGCGGCGTAGATGGCGGCCGTGTAGCCGGCCGGACCGGATCCCAGAATGAGCACCTTGGTGCGATGAGTTTCAGCCATGACCCTTTCGCATCCCACAAACCGCATATCTGCCGACATATATGCAAACCTCGCGGGAGATGCACTCCCGATGTTGGGGTTCTCGCGCAATTGTTCACGGAGACCGGCGCCGGAACGGCAACTTTATTGCGCGACCGGCACGGTTCTGGCATAGAGCGCGCCCACGGAGGAGTTGATGGCGCGCGCAAAGCTGGATCGGATCGACCGGCGCATTCTGAGTGACCTGCAGGCCAATGGACGCATGACCAATGTCGAGCTGGCCGAGCGGGCCGGCATCTCGGCGCCACCCTGCCTGCGCCGGGTGCGGGCCCTGGAACGGGCCGGCATCATCAAGGGCTACCACGCCGAACTGAGCCCCGAGACGCTGGGCTACAGCGTCGCCGTCTTCGCCCTGGTCGGGCTGAACAGCCAGGCCGAGGCGGATCTCAAGGCCTTCGAGGAGCTGATCGCCGGCTGGGACGAGGTCCGGGAGTGCCACATGCTGGCGGGCGAGGCCGATTTCCTCCTGAAGATCGTCGCCGAGACCTGGGACGAGTACCAGAAGTTCCTGACCACCCGCCTCACCTCGGCGCCCAATGTCAGCCACGTCAAGTCGATGATGGTGTTCCGGACGGCCAAGCAGCTGCCCGGCGTACCCATCGCCGTCGAATAGGGGCACGGTCATGGACGGCAGCACGGTATCCGACGTCACCCTGGAGCGACTGCACGAGATCGCCGCCGCCTTCGCCCGGCGCGACGTCGGCGGCATCGTCGCGGCGTTCGCCGAGGACGGCGAGTTCCGCAATGCCCGCGGCCCCCACTACTGGGGCGAGAGCTTCAAGGGCAAGGCAGCGATCCGTGGCTACTTCGAGCGGCTGTTCTCGGCCAGCGGCGACGTGACGTGGCGGCACACCGCCGAGTTCATCCACGGCGACAGGGCCGTCACCGAATGGCACCGCACGGCCACGCTGGCGAGCGGCGAGCGGCAGGAGTGGCTGGGCTGCGATCTCTACACGTTCCGCCGCGGCCTGATCGTCATGAAGGACACCTACGTCAAGGTCGTGATCTGAGTTAGAAGGCGCTTGCGGGAAACGGTGTGTATCGATAGCGTGGGCGATCGGGACACACCGTTACCGACAAGGGAAGATCGTCATGGGCAACCTGATGCGATCGGCGCGGCTGCTGGTCTTCGACCTCGCCTCGACCCTGCTTTTCCTGGTCCTGCTGCTCCTCACCAAGAACCTCATCCTGGCGGTGGCGCTGGGGGTCGCGCTCGGCGTCCTGCAGATCGGCTGGCTGCTGGCGCGCCGCCGCCCCATCGACACGATGCAGTGGATGAGCATCGGCCTCGTGGTCGCGTCCGGGGCGGCGACGCTGCTAACCGACGATCCGCGCTTCGTGATGCTGAAGCCCACGGTCATCTACTGCATCGTCGGCGCCTACATGCTGCGGCCGGGCTGGATGAACCGTTACCTGCCGCCGATCGCCATCCAGACCGTGCCCGATCTCGCCTGGCTGTTCGGCTTCGTCTGGTCGGGCCTGATGTTCCTGTCGGCGGGGCTCAACATCGCCCTCGCCATGACCCTCGATCCCGTCGCCTGGTCGGCCGCCATGTCGGCCTGGGGCATCGCCAGCAAGGTCGTGCTGTTCCTGGTCCAGTACGCGACGATGCGCCTGATCGGCCGCCGGCGCGCCCTCGCGACCGCGGCGGCGCCGACCGCTACTTGAACTGGACGGCGACGACCTCGTAGGAGCGCGCGCCGCGGGGAGTCTGGACCTCCACGGAATCGCCCACCGTCTTGCCGATCAGGGCCCGCCCGATCGGCGAGGTCACGGAGATGCGGCCCTTCGCCAGATCGGCCTCGTAGGGCCCGACGATCTGGTACTTCACCTTCTCGTCGGTATCCTCGTCCGCCAGCTTCACGGTGGCGCCGAACTTCACGATCTTGCCCGACAGCTTGCTGAAGTCGATGACCTCCGCCCGCGAGATGATGTCCTCGACCTCCGCGATGCGGCCCTCGATGAACCCCTGCTTCTCGCGCGCCGAGGTGTACTCGGCGTTCTCGGAAAGATCGCCATGCTCGCGCGCCGCCGCGATCGCCTTGATGATCGCAGGACGCTCGACGCTCTTCAGCTGCTTCAGCTCGTCCTCGAGGCCCTTCAGCCCCTCGGCCGTCATCGGAACCCGTTCCATTGCCTGATCGTCCTTAATGATTCGCGTGCCGTCAACGCCCAACCCGGCCCGACACCGGTTGGGTCGGGCCGCGGCGGACGAGGCTAGAACGCCGTCTTGAAGTAGGATTGCAGGGGCGCCACGTCCAAGGCGCCCTCGTGGAGGGCGGCGATGCCCTCGACCGAGGCCTTGGCGCCGGCGACGGTCGTGTAATAGGCGATCTTGTACATCAGCGCGGTGCGGCGGAGCGTGAAGCTGTCGGTCAGCGCCGCCGAGCCATCGACCGTGTTGAACACCAGCTGGACCTTGCCGTCCTTCATCAGGTCGACGATGTGCGGCCGACCCTCCAGCACCTTGTTGACGCGCTGCGCCTCGATCCCGTGGCGGCCGAGGAATTCGGCGGTGCCGCCGGTCGCCACGACCTTGAAGCCGAGCTCGATGAGCCGCTTGACCGGCTTCACCATCGCCGACTTGTCGGTATCCTTGACCGAGACGAAGACCACGCCATCGACCGGGACCTTGCTGCCGGCGCCGAGCTGCGACTTGGCGAAGGCCCGGCCGAAACTCGAATCGAGGCCCATGACTTCGCCCGTGGAGCGCATCTCGGGGCCGAGCACGACGTCGACGCCGGGGAAGCGGGCGAAGGGGAACACCGCCTCCTTGACCGCGATGTGCTTGCCGCGCGCCTTCTTGATCGCCAGCGCCTTCAGGGGCTCGCCCACCATCAGGCGGGCGGCATGCTTGGCGATCGGCTGGCCGGTCGCCTTGGCGACGAACGGCACGGTGCGGCTGGCGCGCGGATTGACCTCCAGCACGTAGACCTCGCCGTCCTTGACCGCGTACTGGACGTTCATCAGGCCGACGACCTTGAGCGCCCGGGCCATCGCCTCGGTCTGGCGCTCGATCTCCGACAGGATCTTCGACGGCAGCGAATAGGGCGGCAGAGAGCAGGCCGAGTCGCCGGAGTGGATCCCCGCCTCCTCGATATGCTCCATGATTCCGGCGACGAACACGTTCTGGTCCTTGTCGGCCAGCGCGTCGACATCGACCTCGATCGCGTCGCGCAGGTAGGAGTCGATCAGCACCGGATTGACGCCCGAGACGCGCACGGCGTCGCGCATGTAGCGCTCGAGCCCGCCGCGGTCGTAGACGATCTGCATGGCGCGGCCGCCCAGCACATAGGACGGGCGGATGACGACCGGATAGCCGATCTTCTCGGCGACGGCGATCGCCTGCTCCTGCGACGTCGCCGTGCCGTTGTCAGGCTGGCGCAACTTGAGCTCGTGGATGAGCTTCTGGAAGCGCTCGCGGTCCTCGGCCAAGTCGATCGCGTCGGGCGAGGTCCCGAGGATCGGGATGCCCACGGCCTCGAGCGGCTTGGCGAGCTTGAGCGGCGTCTGGCCGCCGAACTGCACGATCAGGCCGAGGAGCTCGCCGGTGCGGCGCTCGACCTCGACCAGCTCGATCACGTCCTCGTCGGTCAGCGGCTCGAAGTACAGCCGGTCGGCGGTGTCGTAGTCGGTCGAGACCGTCTCGGGATTGCAGTTGACCATGATCGTCTCGTAGCCGGCCTCGCGCAGGGCGTAGACGGCGTGGACGCAGCAATAGTCGAACTCGATCCCCTGCCCGATGCGGTTGGGCCCGCCGCCCAGGATGATGACCTTGCGCCGGTCGCTGGGCTCGGCCTCGCATTCCGCAGGGTGCAGCCCGTCGCCCTCGTAGCAGGAGTAGAGATAGGGCGTGCGTGAGGCGAACTCGGCGGCGCAGGTGTCGATGCGCTTGAAGACCGGACGGATGCCCATCGCGCGGCGCGCGGCGGCGACCTCGGCCGCCGACCGGCCGGTGAGCTCGCCCAGCCGCTCGTCGGAGAAGCCCTTCTTCTTGAGGTCGATGAAGTCCTTGGCGTCGCGCGGCAGGCCCTTGTCCCGCACCTCGGCCTCGATCCTGACGAGCTGCTCGATCTGCCGCAGGAACCACGGCTCGAACTTCGAGGCCTGGGCGACCTCCTCGACCGACAGGCCGAAGCGGAAGGCCTGCGCGATCACCAGCACGCGGTCGGGCGTCGGCCGGGCGAGCGCGCCGATGACCGCCGCCTTGTCCGGCGCGCCCTTGATCTCGATCTCGTTCAGCCCGGTGAGGCCGGTCTCCATGGAGCGCAGCGCCTTCTGCAGCGATTCCTGAAAGGTCCGGCCAATCGCCATGGCCTCGCCGACGCTCTTCATCGACGTCGTCAGCAGGGCCTCGGCGCCGGGGAACTTCTCGAAGGCGAAGCGCGGCATCTTGGTCACGACATAGTCGATCGTCGGCTCGAAGGAGGCCGGCGTCGTTCCCGTGATGTCGTTCAGCAGCTCGTCGAGCGTGTAGCCGACCGCCAGCCGCGCCGCGACCTTGGCGATCGGGAAGCCGGTCGCCTTCGAGGCCAGCGCCGAGGAGCGCGACACGCGCGGGTTCATCTCGATCACGACCATGCGGCCGGTCTGCGGGTCGACCGCGAACTGCACGTTGGAACCGCCGGTGTCGACGCCGATCTCGCGCAGGCACGCGATCGAGGCGTCGCGCATGATCTGGTATTCCTTGTCGGTGAGCGTCAGCGCCGGCGCCACCGTGACCGAGTCGCCGGTATGGATGCCCATCGGGTCGACGTTCTCGATCGAGCAGACGATGATGCAGTTGTCGCGCCGGTCGCGCACGACCTCCATCTCGTACTCTTTCCAGCCCAGCACCGATTCCTCGACAAGCACCTCGCCCACCGGCGAGGCGTCGATGCCGCCCTGCACGATGTCGAAGAACTCGTCGCGATTGTAGGCGATGCCGCCGCCGGTGCCGCCGAGCGTGAAGGACGGCCGGATGATCGCCGGCAGGCCGATATGGTCGAGCGCGTTGACTGCCTCCTCGCGATTGTGCACGACCTCGCTCTTCGGGCATTCCAGCCCGATCTTGATCATGGCCTCGCGGAAGAGCAGCCGGTCCTCGGCCTTGTCGATCGCCTCGGCGTTGGCGCCGATCAGCTCGACGCCGAGCTTCTCGAGTCGGCCGTCGCGGTGCAGGGCCATCGCCGTGTTGAGCGCCGTCTGGCCGCCCATGGTCGGCAGCACCGCGTCCGGCTTCTCCTTCTCGATGATGCGCGCCACCATGTCGGGCGTGATCGGCTCGATGTAGGTCGCGTCGGCCAGCCCGGGATCGGTCATGATCGTGGCCGGGTTGGAGTTCACCAGGATGACGCGGTAGCCCTCGTCCTTCAGCGCCTTGCAGGCCTGGACGCCGGAATAGTCGAACTCGCAGGCCTGGCCGATGACGATCGGCCCGGCGCCGATCACGAGGATGCTCTTGATGTCTGTGCGCTTGGGCATGAAATCCTACTTGCCCTTGCTCTTGTCGATCATGTCGACGAAGCGGTCGAACAGGTAGTGGCTGTCGCTCGGGCCAGGCGACGCCTCGGGATGGTACTGGACGGAAAAGGCCGGCTTGTCGGTGCAGCGCAGCCCCTCGTTGGTGCCGTCGAACAGCGAGACGTGCGTGACCTCGGTATTGCCGGGCAGCGATTCCGGCACGACGCAGAAGCCGTGGTTCTGCGAGGTGATCTCGACCTTGCCGGTCGTCAGGTCCTTGACCGGCTGGTTGGCGCCGCGGTGGCCGCGCTCCATCTTGCGGGTCTTGCCGCCGAGCGTGAGCGCGAGAATCTGGTGGCCGAGGCAGATGCCGAACAGCGGCACCTTCCTGTCGAGCACGCCCTGCACGGCGGGCACGCTGTAGTGCGCGGTGGCCGCGGGGTCGCCCGGGCCGTTCGACAGGAACACGCCGTCGGGCTTGTGGCGCAGGATGTCCTCGGCCGAGGCCGTGGCCGGCACCACCGTGACCTTGCAGCCGGCGTTGGCGAGGCAGCGCAGGATGTTGCGCTTGGCGCCGTAGTCGACCGCGACCACGTGATACTTCGGCCTGTCGAGCTTGCCGTAGCCCTTGCCCAGGGCCCAGGCCGTCTCGTCCCAACCGTAGGTCTGCTTGGTCGTGACCTCGATCGCGAGGTCCATGCCGTCGAGCCCGGGCCAGTCCTGGGCCACCTTGCGCAGCGCCGGAATGTCGAACTTGCCGTCGGGCGCGTGCACGACCACGCCGTTGGGCGCCCCGCCGTCGCGGATGCGCCGCGTGACGGAGCGGGTGTCGATGCCGCAGACTCCCGGCAGATCGTGGCTCTTCAGCCAGTCGTCGAGCGGCTTGGCCGCCCGCCAGTTGGCCGGCTCGGTGATGTCGCCGCGCAGCACGACGCCGCGGGCCGCCGGATTGATGCTCTCGATGTCCTCGAGGTTGGTGCCGACATTGCCGATATGGGGGAAGGTGAAGGTGATGATCTGGCCGGCATAGGAAGGATCGGTGATGATCTCCTGGTAGCCGGTCATCGAGGTGTTGAAGCACACCTCGCCCACCGCATGCCGGGCCGCCCCGACGCCCTTGCCCCAAAAGACCGAGCCATCCGCCAGCACCAGCGCGGCCGTGGCCCAACGCGGCGCGGCGTCATTCGCGCCGGCGGTCTCAGGAGAAGCCATGTGAATGTGTCCGCTCTTGCGGCCCGCCCATCCTCGCCCGGGGGGGCGACCTGCGAGCCGGGCGGGTTGTAACCAAGCGGTCGCAGAGGGTCAAGGCGCGGGAGACTGCCGAATACCAAGTCATTTCAATAACTTATTTGCTTTGCCAACAGCATCCCGGACGATTAGTTTCCGCGCTTCGATCGATCGGGACCTGAAACCATGCTGCGCGACAAACTGAACGAGGCGCTGAAAGAGGCCATGCGCGCCCGCGACACGGCCACCCTGGGCACCGTCCGGCTGATCCTGGCCAAGCTCAAGGAAGTCGATATCGCGGCCCGCACGGAGACCAGCCGCGAGGGCGTCGCCGACGACCGTATCCTCTCGATGCTCCAGACCATGATCAAGCAGCGCAACGAATCGGTGGCTCTGTACGAGAAGGGCGGCCGGCCCGAGCTCGCCGCCAAGGAGAAGGCCGAGATCGTCGTGATCGAGCGCTTCCTGCCGCAACAGATGGACGAGGCGGCGGTGGGCGCGGCGGTGGCCGAAGCGGTGGCCGCGACCGGGGCGACCTCGGTCAAGGACATGGGCGGTGTCATGGCCGCGCTGAAGGCCAAGTATGCCGGCCAGATGGACTTCGCCAAGGCCTCGGCGGCGGTGAAGAAGGCGCTGAGCTAGCGCGCAAGCACGCTATCCGGCACCGAGCAACAAGAACGACAACGCCGGCGACGGACAATCCCCGCTATCCCCTACCCGCCTTCACACACGCATCCTTGTTTGGCGTTGTTTAGCCTAATGTAGGCGCATGGCCTTCCCCCCGGGCTTCCTCGACGAGTTGCGCGCGCGCCTCAGCCTGTCCGACGTCGTCGGCCGCAAGGTCTCGCTGAAGCGCAAGACCGGGGCCGAATATGCCGGCCTCTGCCCCTTCCACAACGAGAAGACGCCCTCATTCACCGTCAACGACAAGAAGGGCTTCTTCCACTGTTTCGGCTGCGGCGCGCATGGCGACGCGGTCGGCTTCGTGATGAAGACGGAGGGTCTCTCCTTCCCCGAATCCGTGGAAAAGCTGGCGCGCGAGGTCAACCTGCCGGTGCCCCGTGCCACGCCGGCCGAGCGCGAGCGCGCCGACCGCCTGGCCGGCCTGCAGCAGATCAGCGAGGAGGCCGCGCGCTGGTTCCAGAAGCAGCTCCGCCTGCCGGGAGGCCGGCAGGCGCTGGACTATCTGCGCGGCCGCGGCCTGTCGGACGCCACGATCGACGATTTCCGCCTGGGCTTCTCCCCCGACTCCCGCGAGGGGCTGCTCGCCCATCTCAAGCGCGAAGGCGCGGCGCAGGACAAGATCGTCGAGGCGGGGCTGGCGATCCAGCACGAGGGCCGCGAGCCCTACGACCGCTTCCGGGGGCGCGTCATGTTCCCCATCGCCGACCGTCGCGGCCGCATCATCGCCTTCGGCGGCCGCGTGCTGGGGGCGGGCGAGCCCAAGTACCTCAACTCGCCGGAGACGCCGCTTTTCCACAAGGGCGCCAACCTCTACTGCCTCGACCGCGCCCGCCTCGCCGCCACCAAGGATCAGCCGGTCATCGTGGCCGAGGGCTACATGGACGTCATCGCCCTCCACGGCGCCGGCTTCACCGGCGCCGTCGCGCCGCTCGGAACCGCGCTGACCGAGGGCCAGCTCGGCGAGTTGTGGAAGCTGGCCGACGAGCCCTTCCTGTGCTTCGACGGCGACAATGCCGGCCGGCGTGCTGCGGCCCGGGCGGCGGAGCGGGCCCTGCCGCTGCTGCGGGCCGGCAAGAGCCTGCGGTTCCTGTCCCTGCCGGCCGGAGAGGATCCCGACAGCCTGATCCGCAGCCGCGGGCCGGAGGCGCTGCGGCGCAGCCTCGACCTGGCCCAGGCGCTGTCCGACGTCGTCTGGGCGATGGAGACCGAGGGCCGGCCGACCGACACGCCGGAACGCCGCGCGAGCCTGCAACGCGCTGTCGAAGACCGGGTGGCCGCCATCGCCGATCCGATCGTCCGCGACTATTACCGCAGCGACATGCGCGGCCGTCTGGGCCGGCTGCGGCGGCCGGATGCTGCACCCTGGCGGCCCGGCATTCGCCGGCCGCAACGTCCGGGCGCCCCCGAACCGGCCCCGTTTGCCGCGGGGTCCGCCGCCCGCCTGGCAAGTGTCGATCTCGACGGCACCCGCCAGGAGCGGGCCCTTCTGGGCGCCCTGATCGAGCGCCCCGCCCTGCTCCATGTCCTGGCCGAGGACCTCGCCGCCCTGCCGATCGGCAACCCCGAGCTGATGCGGCTGCGCAGCGGCCTGCTCGACGCCCTGTCCCTGGCGCCGTCCGGGATCGACCCGGCGGCCGACGAGGCCCTGGCTGGATCAGGCGCGGAGGAGCCGCCGGTGGAGGCCCGGCTGATCGCCGAGCATCTGGAACGGTGCGGTCTGGGGCGGCAGGCCGAGGCCGCCCGGGCCAAGGCCCGCGAGACCTTCCGGGACGACCCGGCGGACGTCGACGGCTGGGTCGGTCAGTGGCGCCGGGCGGCCCGGCACCTCAGCCAGCTCACGGCCGATCCCGAGGAATTGCGGCGGGCCGAGGAGGCCCTGGCCGAGGACATGAGCGAGGAGAACCTTCGCCGTCTTCAGGCGATTCTCGACCGGATGCGACGCGAAAGTCTGGATCAGGGCCTTGGCTGAGGGCATCCCGCTGCATATTTGAGCATCTTCTCTCTCGCGGCTTGAATTTAAGTCCCATATAGTAGAAGGGGTTCGCGGGGCCGCCCACCCGCCTCCCCTTCTTGCAGCCAATCCCACGGCCATTCTGGCCGCAGTCCTGTTTGTGCACGCTCAAGGAATCCAAATGGCGACCAAAACCGCGCCCGTCGTTCAGCCCGAACCCACCGACGCCCGCGAAGAGGGGCCCGACGCCCCCCTGCTGGACACGCTCGGCGCCGAGCTGAAGAAACTTGTCCAGAAGGGCAAGGAGCGCGGCTACGTCACCTACGATGAGCTGAACGCCGCCCTGCCGCCGGACGAAGTGTCCTCCGAGCAGATCGAGGACACGATGGCCATGCTGTCCGAGGCCGGCGTCAATGTCGTCGAGGCCGAGGAACAGGAAGAGGTCACCGCGGCCAACTCGACGGAGCCCGCCAAGACCGCCGTGGTCGCCGCCGAGGCGACCGGCGAGGACGAGGAGCTCGGCCGCACCGACGATCCGGTGCGCATGTACCTGCGCGAGATGGGCAGCGTCGAGCTGCTGAGCCGCGAGGGCGAGATCGAGATCGCCAAGCGCATCGAAGCCGGCCAGGACAAGATGATCGGCGGCATCTGCGAGAGCCCGATGACGATCACCGCGCTGCTGGAGTGGCGCGACGCGATCAACGAAGGCCGGATGCTGCTGCGCGACGTGATCGACCTCGAGGCCACCCAAGGCGGTGCTCCGGGCGAGGGCAAGGGTGCCATGCCGGCAGCGGCCCCGGCCGCGCCTCCGGTGCCGCGCCCGTCCATGCCCAAGCTGGTGCGCCCCGCAGCGCCGCCGCCGCCGGCGGCCAACGGCGAGGCGACCGAAGCTCCCGCCGAGGGCGGCGAGGAGGACGACGAGAACGCGCTGTCGCTGTCGGCCCTCGAGGAGAAGCTCAAGCCCGAGGTGCTGCGCACGCTGACGCGCATCGCCAAGGTCTATGCCGAGATGTCGAAGGTGCAGAACCGGCGCCTGGCGACCCTCAGCCGCGGCCAGAAGCCGAGCGCGGAGTTCGAGAAGAGCTACGAGAAGCACCGCAAGAAGATCGTCGAGCTGGTGCGCACGGTGCACATCAACGCCCATCGCATCGAGCAGCTGAAGCTCTCGCTCTACGACCTCAACCGCAAGCTGATGATGCTCGAGGGCAAGCTGATGCGGCTGGCCGAGAGCTTCCGCATCCCGCGTCAGGAGTTCCTCGACAACTACCTCACCTACGAGATCGACCCCAACTGGCTCGACAAGGTCGGCAAGCTGTCCGGCCGGGGCTGGAAGGACTTCGCCAAGAAGCGGGCGCCCGAGGTCGAGAAGCTGCGCGCCGAGATCAAGATCATCTCGGACGCTGCCGGCGCGCCGATCTTCGAATATCGCCGCATGTGCAAGACGGTGCAGGATGGCGAGCGCGAGATGATGCGCGCAAAGAAGGAGATGATCGAGGCCAACCTGCGCCTCGTGATCTCGATCGCCAAGAAATACACGAACCGCGGCCTGCAGTTCCTCGACCTGATCCAGGAAGGCAACATCGGCCTGATGAAGGCCGTCGACAAGTTCGAGTACCGCCGCGGCTACAAGTTCTCGACCTACGCGACCTGGTGGATCCGTCAGGCCATCACGCGCTCGATCGCCGACCAGGCGCGCACCATCCGCATCCCGGTGCACATGATCGAGACGATCAACAAGCTGGTCCGCACCAGCCGCCAGATGCTGCACGAGATCGGCCGCGAGCCGCAGCCCGAGGAGCTGGCCGAGAAGCTCGGCATGCCGCTCGAGAAGGTGCGGAAGGTGCTGAAGATCGCCAAGGAGCCGATCAGCCTCGAGACGCCGATCGGCGACGAGGAGGACAGCCACCTGGGCGACTTCATCGAGGACAAGAACGCCGTCATCCCGCTCGAGGCCGCGATCCAGGGGAACCTGCGCGAGAGCACGACCCGGGTGCTGGCCACGCTGACGCCGCGCGAGGAGCGCGTGCTGCGCATGCGCTTCGGCATCGGCATGAACACCGACCATACGCTCGAGGAAGTGGGCCAGCAGTTCTCGGTCACCCGCGAGCGTATCCGCCAGATCGAGGCCAAGGCGCTGCGCAAGCTGAAGCATCCCAGCCGGTCGCGCATGCTGCGCAGCTTCCTCGACCAGGGCTGAATCTGAACGGCCGGTCGCGGCCGTCCGCCGCCTTCGGACAGTACAAGGCCGGGCTCCTGCCCGGCTTTTCTCTTGGGGTCGAAGGGCTGCCCCGTCCGGCATGTGCCTGAGATGCCGCAGCATAGGGGCAGCGGCGCACAGCGGCCGGTGATCATTGCGTGCGACCGTGATCTTTGAGTGACCCGGCGTGGCTCCGGCCGCCAAGCCTTGCCAAAGTCGGCCACAGCCTCAACATGTCCACATGTCGAGCGGGGCGCCCGGGGCCGTTAGGCCCGGGGCGCGGTCGAAGCTTCGGGGAGCACAAATGGTGCAACCATCTGCCGGGTGTTCGCGTTGACGCGGGCGGCCCGCAGCCTTGCCCCATCCAGGACACAGAGCGCCGCTACGGCGTTCAGGGACCCCTGTCGGGTCCCCGGTGACTGGAAAGGAAGGATGAGCAGCACAAGCCTGGCGACGCGGAGCGTGGTGATCGGGCTCCTCCTGTTGTCGGGTTGCGACGTCGCGCAGAGCATGCGCAGCGATCTCGCCCGGCTGACCTCGCCCTATGCCGCGACCCAGAAGCCCCCGGCCAAGACGCCCGCCAGGCGGGCGCAGCCCCCCGTGTCGACCGCGAGCGCCTCAAGCACCGGCGTGTTCGCCGTGCCCCAGGAGCCGCCGGCGCCGCCCCTGCTGCCCTCCGGCCCACCGCCGGTGACCGGCCTGGTCGGCAAGAGCGAAGGCGAGTTGCGCGCCCTCCTGGGAGCCCCCAACAGCGAGGAGGACCAGCCTCCCGGCAAGCGCTGGCGCTATCGCGACGGCCAATGCACGCTCGACGTCCAGCTCTATCCGGACGTCAGGACCAAGCAGTATGGAACCCTAGCGTACGAGGTGAAGACCAATGACGACACCGATGAAGGAAAGCGTCACTGTCTGGCCCAGCTCCAGTCCCGTGCCCGCGCCGGTCAGTGACGACGCCGGCGAGCGTCGGATCCGCGTGGCCTTCGTCGAGGACGACGACGACTTCCGCGAGGCCGTGACCGGCGAGCTGACCGACCACGGCTTCGAGGTCCAGGCCTTCCCCGAGGGCAGCGCCCTGCTCGCCGCGCTGGCCGACGGCGCGGCCCCGGAGATCATCATCCTCGACTGGAACCTGCCCAACATGTCGGGCATCGACCTGCTGCCGCGCCTGCAGCGCGACGGGATCAACCTGCCGGTGGTGTTCCTGACCGGGCGCTCGCTGCCCGACTACGAGAAGCTCGCCTTCGATCGCGGCGCGCTCGACTTCGTCGACAAGTCGCGCGGCGTGCCGATCCTGGTCCATCGCCTGAAGCTGATCGCCGGCGCCGCCCGCAAGCCCGTCGAATCGCAGCCGGCCGAGTACCAGTTCCACTGCGGACGGCTGATGCTGAAGCCCGGGATCAGCCGCGCCTACTGGGACGATGTCGATGTCGGACTCACGCTGACCGAGTTCAAGATCGTCCATCTCCTCGCGTCCAACGTCGGCAGCTACGTCACTTACCGCGCCGTGTATGATTGCATGCACTATGTCGGGTTCATCGCGGGGAGCGGCGAGAATGGCTACCGAACCAATGTCCGCTCCTGCATCAAGCGGATCCGGAACAAGTTCCGGGCGATCGACTCCGGGTTCGGGGAAATCGACAACTACCAGTCCTTCGGCTACCGCTGGGGAAAGGCCTAGCCGACGCTCTTCCGCGGCCGGCCTGCGCCGGGCGCTCCGCCTCCTCGCCACGTCGCTCACCGTCAAGCTGGTCGTGCTGGTGAGCATCTTCATCGCCCTGCCCGTCGTGCTCTACGGCCAGTTCGAGAGCGCCGACCGGCAGATGCGCGAGCTCGTCACGCGCGCCATCCGCGACCGCAGCACCCTCATCGCCGAAGCGCTGGCCCCGCGTCTGGGCAGCCTCGACCGCGATGGCCAGGCCACGCTGAGCGCCGAGCTCGCCAAGTACACGAGCGACGGCACGGTGCTGAAGCTGATGTTCCAGCCCGGCGAGGAACGCCACGCCGGCCGCTTCTACTTCGTCGCCTCCGCACCGACGATCCGGGCCGCCGAGGTCGCCTCCGAGCTCGACGAGCTCGAGCATCGCGGCATCCTGCAGCGCATCTCCGACGCCTGCATGTGGGACGCCGCCAACGAGATCCGCTACCGGCAGGCCGACGGCACGGTCGAGCTCCTGACGTCGGTCATCCCGATCCGTGCCAGGGGCGGCTGCTGGGTGCTCACCTCCACCCACACGACCTCCGACTTCCTCAACACGTCGATCGGCCGCCCCTACTGGGAGACGCGCGAGATCCGGGTGGCTGCGGCGATCTACCTGGTGCTGGCGGTCATGGCGCTGCTGGTCGCCGTCAGCATCCGCTTCAGCCTGCGGCGCTTCCGCTCGGTCGCCGCAGAGATCAGCCAGGGCCGCATCGGCGACGACGCCTTCAGCCACCGCAACACGGTGCCCGAGCTGGCCAGCGTCGCCCGGGACTTCGACAAGCTGGTGCGCGACCTGCGCGAGGTGTCCCGTCAGATCCGGCAGTCGGCCGAGGACAATGCGCATTCGTTCAAGACGCCGCTCGCCACCATCCGCTCGGCGCTCGAACCCATCCGGCGCCTCGTGCCGATCGACAATACCCGCGCCCGCCGGGCGCTCGAGATCGTCGATTCGGCCGTCGGCCGCCTGCTCGACCTCGTGATCGCCGCCCAGCGACAGGACATTAGCACCGCCGACCTCCTCGATGCTCCCCGCCTGCCGGTCGATCTCGACGCCCTGATCGGCGACACGGCCCTGCACTTCCGCGAGATCCTCAACGAACGCGACATCCGGCTGGTCCGCCGCATCCACGAGCCGGCGGTCGTTCGCGCCGGCCATGGCACGCTGGACGCGGTGCTCCAATGCGTGCTCGAGAACGCCATCAGCTTCTCGCCGCGCGGCGGCACCATCACGGTGACGCTCTCCTCCGCCGGTTCCGGGGTCGAGCTCGCGATCGAGGACGATGGTCCGGGCGTCTCCGCCGATGCACTCCCCCACCTGTTCGAACGGGGATATTCCTCGCGGCCACCCGGCGATCCGGATCGGCCGGCGAGCGGACACGCCGGGCTCGGCCTCTGGATCGTCCGGCGCAACGTCGAGGCGTTGGGCGGGCGCGTGCAGGCCGCCAACCGGTCGGATGGCGGCCTGTCGATCACCATCTGGCTGCCGCGCACCGGCCCGCGCGACTAGGGTGCAGCCGGCACGCCGCCCGAAGCTCGACGGGGAAGCGGGCTCAGGCCGCCGGCGCCATGCGCTTCTCGAGGTCGATGAGCTCGGCCCGCTGTTTGGGCAGGGCGGTCGGGTAGTCGGACTGGAGGAAGGCGATCAGCTTCTCGCGGACCTCGCAGCGCAGGTCCCAGGTCTGCTCGGGCGTGCGGGCGCTCACCAGGGCACGGAGCTGCAGCGCGCGATCGTTCGAATCGACCACCTGCAGGTTGACCACCTGGCCGTCCCAGAGCTTGGCGCCCTGCACGATCTCCTCCAGCTTCGTGCGGATCAGGCTCACCGGCACGGTATAGTCCACCCACAGCAGCACCGACCCGATCAGGTCCGTCGACTGGCGCGTCCAGTTCTGGAAGGGCTTCTCGAGGAAATACGACAGCGGCACCACGAGCCGCCGCCAGTCCCACACCTTGATGACCACGTAGGTGCCGGTGATCTCTTCGATCCAGCCCCATTCGTTCTCGACGATGACCGCGTCGCCGATTCGAATCGGCTGGGTGATGGCGATCTGGATGCCGGCGAACAGGTTGGTCAGGAGCGGCCGCGCCGCCAGGCCGACGACGAGGCCGGCGGCGCCGGCCGAGGCGATCAGGCTGACGCCGTAGGTCTTCACGGATTCGAAGGTCATCAACGCCGCCGCGACGGTGATGATGATCACGCAGGTCGCCGCCGTACGCCGGAGCACGCGCACCTGCGTCAGGTGCTTTCGCGCGGTCAGGTCGGCAGATCCCGCGATCTGCGACCGCGTGAGGTAGAAATCCGAGGCGAGATTGATCGAGGATGTCGCGGTCCAGCCGAGCAGGACGATGAAGGCGATGACCACCGCGTGCCACACCCCGGTGCGCGTCTCGGGATCGAGCGGCGTCGCCGGCATCACGGCCGCGACCACCAGAAGCACGAGCGCGAGCCGGGTGATGCCGTGCGTGGAGGACAGGAGCGACTGGAGGAACAGCCGCTTTTCCGGAACGAGTCGCCGAACGAGACGCAGGACCATGCCGTGAACGAGCAGCGCGATCAACGTCGCGCCGGCCAGGATCAGGAGGGCAGTCGCCCAGTTCGGCAGGAATTCCGTCCGAGCTTCGATGATTCCGATGATGTCGCTCAGGTTCATGGGGCACCGTCGCTGGGAGTCGCGGGAGTTGCGCCCGTGGCGCCGTGCGCAACATGGCCATGGCAATGCAGCACGAGCTTACCCGGGTGTCATCCCGGGTAAGCCCTTGCTGCGGCCAGAATGTGACGAGGTTAGCGCGTCGTGTAGACGGTGGTCGTCGTCGAGCTCGGCGCGCTGTCCGTATTGACGACCTTCGAGGGCGCCGGCGCCACGACGGTGGCGGGTGCCGGCTGCTGCACGGTCCGCTCCTCGCGGATGGTGCATGCCGACACCAGGACGACCGCGGAGCAGGCGGCAATGAGCACGGGCTTCATGGCGGGATTCCCGTTGTCCTAGCGCGTCGTGTAGACGGTGGTGCTCGAGCTGGTGCTCGACGGCTCGGTGTAGACGACCGTGCCCGCGGGCGCCGGCGTGGCGACGACCGTGCCGGCCGGCGCCGCCGCGGGCCGCTCCACGGTCTCGTGCTTGTAGGTGCAGGCGCCGGCGAGGCCGGCGACAAGGACGGCAACGATCGGCAGGGTCTTCATCGAAATGGACTTCATGGCAATTCTCCCAGTGTGGTCGGTCAACGGGCCGCACGCCCGCAGGTTGCACGCAAGGATTGCCGTCGCGCCGACTCGCGGGAATGCCACGGTGTGAGGCCCGCGAGCGCAGGCATCCTGATGTACCGGCGCAGGCCCGCCGGGCTGGAAGTGCTGCTCGTCCATCCCGGCGGCCCCTACTGGCAGCGCAAGGACAAGGGGGCTTGGTCGATACCCAAGGGCGAGCACGAGCCCGGCGAAGCGCCGGAAGCTGCCGCGCGGCGCGAATTCGAGGAGGAACTCGGCACACCGCTCCACGGAACGCTTCGCGAGCTGGGGAGCGTCCGCCAGCGCGGCGGCAAGGACGTGACCGCCTTCGCCGTGGAGGGCGACGTTGACGCGACGCGCGTGACCGCCAATCGCGTCGAGATCGAATGGCCGCCGCGGAGCGGCCGCCGGCAGTCGTTCCCCGAGATCGACCGCGCCGCCTGGTTCGGGCTGACGGACGCGCGAGAGAAGATCAATCCGGCCCAGGTGGCTTTCCTCGACCGGCTCGAAGCATCCGTGTCCGGCCCATGAAAAAGGCGGCCCGCGAGGGGCCGCCTTTTCCGTCTGAGGGACCCGACCTCGTGGTCAGCCCCCGTCCGTTCGTCCGTCGCCTAGTACTGACGCGGCGGCAGCTCGACCTTGGCATTGCGCAGCAGGCGCTCCAGGGTCGGGATGCCCTTGTCGGTGTTGCCCGCCTCGCACTCCGCCAGCGCGGCACCGGCGATCGAATCGGCGTTCGAATTGCTGACGTTCCGGCGATAGGAGGCGCTGAGCGCCCGGCAGTAAGCCAGCGGCGTCGTCGTGACGTAGGTCACGGCGGTCACCTGACCGCCGTCGAGAACGATCTCGACCCGGCGGTTCTGCGGCTCGCGCACGCCGTCCGCGGTCTGGACCAGCAGGCCCTGCTCGCCGCGGCCCATCACCTGGATGGCCGGCGCCGGCACGCCGTCACGCACCAGCTCGTTCTTCACGGCGTTCGCGCGACGCAGCGACAGCGCCATGTTGTAGCTCTCGGGGCCCGACGTGTCGGTGTGGCCGGTCGCCGTGATGCGCGCGCTGCCGCGGGTCTTGAAGGCCTGCGCGGCCTGCTGGATCGTCTGCACCGCCTGGGCGGAAAGGTTGGAGCGGTCCCAGTCGAAGAAGACCATGTAGGACTGCGCCTGGGGCGGCGGGGGCGGCGGCGGCGGGGGCGGCGGCGGCGGCTCGGAAGCGCAGGCAGCCAGAAGCACCGTCGTCGTGAAGACAACCAGCAGTTTTTTGAGCATGATGTATTTCCCCAACAGTGGCCTCGGCAGGGCGGAGCTCCCTGCCGGATCGCCCCCCAAGCGCTCAGCCCCCTCAGGCACCGGCATTTGGAGACGGCAGTCGAGCGGCAACGTGGCGCCCTGCCGCGGGTTCCCATCAAATGCAGAAACAAATGCGTGGGATCGCGCGGCTTTGACGACGATCAGGCTCTCCGGCCGTCACGCGGTGAGGCGGTACAATTCAACGACATTGTCGTGGAGAATGCGCTTCTTGAGTTCGGGACTGAGCTTGGCCGTCTGCTCGGCGATGACGTCCTGACTCCAGGGCCAGGTCGAATCGCTGTGGGGGAAGTCGCTCGCCCACATCAGCTGGTGGGGATCGAGCAGGTCGGCGAACTGGAAGGCGGTCCAGTCGTCCTGGAAGGTGAGAGCGATGTGCTTGCGGAAGTACTCCGACGGAAGCCGCTCAAGCTCCTTCCCCTTCATCCAGTAGCGATGGCGCTTGTAGGCATGATCCATGCGGTACATGAAGTGCGGTGCCCAGCCGGCATCGGCCTCGACGCAGACCACGCGCAGGTCGGGGTGGCGCTCGAAGACGCCGGAGAAAACCAGCATGCCCATGATGTCCTGGCAGCCGCGGATGATCGACAGGAAGCCGTTGATCTTAGGACCGCGCGGCTTGGCCAGCGTATTGTCCCCGCTGGTCGTCAGGATGTGGAAGCTGAGCGGCATCTCGAGCGCGACGGCAGCCTCCCAGAACGGATCGAAGGCCGGATCGTCGTAGTCCTTCTCGCCCGGATTGCCCGGCATCATGACGCCGCGGAAGCCCATCTCCTTGATGCGCTGCAGATCCTCGATCCCCTCCTTGACCGAGCGCAGCGCGGTCTGCCCCAGTCCGATCAGCCGTTGCGGATCGTGCGCGACATAGCCCTGGAGCCACCGGTTGTAGGCGTCGAAGCACGCCTTCTTGTAGTCAATGTCGGGATGGTTGCAGATCAGCATGCCGACCGTCGGATAGATGATCTCGGCGCCGACGCCGTCACGATCCTGATCGACCAGGCGCGCCGTGGGATCCCAGCCGCTGCGATGCAGGTCCTCGAAACGGGCGCCGCCGATCCGGATGTCCTTGGGGGCCACGCCGGCCGCCGCGATCAGGCCCATGGGCACGGGAGTCTTCATGCCGTCCACGACGTAGATGTCGCCCATCCCCTCCTTGTGCACGATGTGCGGTGCCCGTTCGCGCCAAGCCGGATCGATATGGTCGATGTAGCAATTGGGCGGTTCGGTGATGTGCGAATCGGCCGATATCGGACGCCAGTCCATGGGGTTCCTCCTCGGGGCTGCCTTCTCCGTGCAGCGAAATCGTCGCAAACGCAGGCGGCGGCGGCAAGGCGCGGCCGCCTGCCGGTTTCGGCGGGCGGCAGCGGTTGAACCAGCCCCTCCCCTATGGCATACCGCGCCGCGCCCAACCGTCATGGCGCTGCCGTAGCTCAGTGGTAGAGCACTCCCTTGGTAAGGGAGAGGTCGACAGTTCAATCCTGTCCGGCAGCACCAGCGGTGAGCGCCAGGTGCATTCAGGCAAGACCTGCGCCCGCTGGAGCGGGCCTCCATCGACGCAAGACATGCCGTCACGCCACCCCGGAGTCCCGGGGCGCGTCCCTGTCGTTGCCAGCCATGCGCGCAGACCGGCGCGCGTGCCGCGGAGCACGCGTGCCGGTGGTGACGGCCCCGCCTGGACTAGTTGCGGGTGAAGCCTTCGAGCTCGTTCTCCGCCCAGGCCAGCGTCTTTTCCAGCGCCTCGCCGCGATAGTGACGCACCGCCATCTGTGTCTGCAGGGCCTGCACGTAGATCTGCTCGCCGATCTTGTGTGGCGCCGGCGCACCGGCGATCGACAGGACCTGGTGGTTGTACGGGTTGGGATAGTGGTAGAGCGTGCCCTTGGGCGGCCCTTCCTCGGCCCAGGTCTTGAAGGTGGTGAAGTTGGCGAAGGACGGCAGGTCGTAGCCGTTGCTCGCCGCCACCATGCTCTCGACGACCGGCTTCTGCGACAGGTGGACGATCAGGCTCTTGGCCGCCGCCTGGTTCTTGCTGAAGTTCCAGACTCCCCAGAAGTAGGGCACGAACGGCGCGAACCGCCCCTTCGGTCCCTGCGCGAATCCGTGCGTCCAGAGCTGCTCGGCCACCTTGGGCGCGTCGCGCTTGGCGACCGCCCAGGCCGATGGCGGGTTCATGATCATCGCGCCCTTGCCCGACACCAGCCACTTGTTGTTCGAGGCATCGTCCCAGGACGGGACGTCGGGCGGCAGGTGCGCCATCAGGCGCTTGTAGAAGTCGAGCGCCTGGCGCACACCGTCGCTCTTCACCGTGATGTTGCCCTTGGCGTCCACGAGCTGGGCGCCGAAGCCGTGGAAGATCGCGCCGGCGGAATCGACGTTGTCGGATGTCGTGCCGACGCCGATGCCGAACGGATGGCCGCCCTTGTTGCAGGCCTCCGCCGCTTTCAGGAAGGCGTCGAACGTCCAGGCATCGGCCTTGGGCGGCGCGCCCGCCGGATACATTGCCTGCACGTCGATGCCGGCGAGCTCCTTCATCAGGTCGATGCGCGAGCAGGGACCCTTGATCTGGCTGCCGACCGTCGCCGGCACCGCCAGCCACTTGCCGTCGACCTTGCCGAGATATTCCACCGTCGCGTTGACCGCGCCGTTCTGCTTGATCAGCGGCTCCATGATGTCGTTCATCGACACGAGGAGGTTGCCGTAGCGCGAGGGCAACCAGGTCGAGAAGGCGAAGACGTCGTGACCCGACTTGGCCTGGGCCTCCGCCGCCCCGGTGAGCAGCAGCTTGTTGCCCTGCGACGTGATGAAGTCGACCTGGACCTCGACCTTCTCCTTTTCCGCCCATTGGTCGATGGCGGTCTTGGTCGCATTGTTGGCGTTGGGGACCCAATGGTCCCACAGCGCGAGCGTGAGCTTGCCTGCGGCATGAGCGCCGCGAACGAAAGGAGCGGTAACGAACGCGGACGCAGCAGCCGCGCCGACGACGAGCCGCCGGCGGCCAAACTTTGACCTGATCATGTTTCCTCCTCGCAAACTGGTCCTCGGCGGGACCTTGGGAGGAACGCTAGGCAAATGCCCTCTTCCGGGCAATGGAATTCCGTCAGGTGACCAAGGCGGTCGGTGCCCGGGCCCCTCCCGCGCGCCAACAGGCGGGCAAGGAAAAGGCGGCCTCCTTGCGGAGGCCGCCCCTTCAGCCGGCGTAGCGGCTATGGTCGGTCAGGTGCGCGGGGGCAGCTGAACCTTGGCATCGCGCAGGAGCTTCTCCAGCACCGGGATGCCGACGGCAGTGTTGCCCGCCTGGCACTTCGCCATCGCGTCGCCGGCGATCGCGTCGGCGTTGGAGTTGCTGACGTTGCGGCGATAGGAGGCCGAGAGGGCCGCACAGTACTGCTGGTCGTTGGTCATCGGCATGGCCGCCTCGGCGCCCACCACGGCAACCTCGACACGGCGGTTCTGAGGCTCACGCACGCCGTCCCCGGTCTGGACGAGCAGGCCCTGCTCGCCGCGGCCGACCGTGGTGATGGCCGGAGCCGGCACGCCGAGCTTGACCAGCGCGGCCTTCACGGCGTTCGCGCGGCGCAGCGACAGCGCCATGTTGTAGGCCGGCGTACCCGTCGTATCCGTGTGGCCGGTCGCGGTGACGCGCGCCGACTGCTTGGCCTTGTAGGCGTCGCGCGCCTGCTCGAGCACGTTCAGCGACGCGTCGGAGACCTTCGCGCTATCCCAGTCGAAGAACACCATGAAGTTCTGCGGCGGCGGCGGCGGCGGCGGAGGTGGCGGCGGAGGCGGCGGCTCGGACGCGCACGCGCCCAACAGGTATGCACCTGCCACAAGGGCAAGGATCTTCTTCAGCATAGGCTATCCCCCTCTTCGAAGTATCGCGCGCGCTCCGGACCCGCGAGGCGAGCAATATCGAAAGTCGCGCAAGACTATTGTGACGGCTCATGCAATCGGAGGCAACCCGGACACGGTATCGGTTGTTTAGTTGGATTCGACCGTTGCCCGAAGGTAACACTCTGCCGATCCGCGAGAGTGGTTCGCAGCGAATCAGGCCCGACAAGCAGGCAGAATCGCCGCCTTGCCGGCATGTCGGGCAGCCCCGGGGCCGGGCACGCGACCGGGACGGCCACAGGAAACAAAGCAGGCACGGGAACAAAAAAGGGCGGCCCGTCGGGGCCGCCCTCTCAATGTGCCGTCCGGTGGAGGACTTAGTTGATGACGATCTCGACGCGGCGGTTCTGCGGCTCGCGGACACCGTCGGCGGTCTGGACCAGCAGGCCCTTCTCGCCCATGCCGATGACCGAGATCGCCTGCGCCGGCACGCCGTTGCGCACCAGGGCGTCCTTGACCGCGTTGGCGCGGCGCAGCGACAGCGCCATGTTGTAGGCTTCCGGGCCCGACGTGTCGGTGTGGCCCGTCGCCGTGATCCGCGCGCTGCCCTTCGTCTTGAAGGCGTCAGCCGCCTGCTTGATCGTCGCCAGCGCCTGCTGCGACAGGTTCGACCGATCCCAGTCGAAGAACACCATGAACGTCGTCGCCTGAACGGCCGGCGGCGGCGGCGGCGGCGGCGGCGGAGCCGCGCCGAACTTCAGCTGAAGGCCCAGCATCACGCTGAAGTTGTTGTTCGTCCACTGCTGCCCGTTGATCGACGGGTTCGACGTGCCGTAGTAGCGGCCGTCCAGGTTCACGCGGAAGTTCGTGTCGACCAGCCAGCCCAGGCCGATGATGCCCTGGTAGGCGAACACCGTGCTGCTCAGCGAGCTCGAACCGTCAACGAAGCCGATGCCGGCGCCCGCGCCGATGTACGGCGTGATCACAGAAGCCGGCATGAAGTCGTACAGCAGGTTCGCCATGATACCCAGCTGGCCGATCTGGTTGTTGATCGCCGTGCCCGGGACGCCGACGTTCGTCGGGTTCCAGCGGTACACGCCTTCCAGCTCGACGCGCGGCCCGACAAAGTCGTAGCCGATCACGCCGCCAGCCGCCCAGCCCGTACCCGGCGTAACGCCGACAACGGGAGCCGCCGCAACGTTCGTGTTCGCGTTGAAGTTCAGCAGCCAGTTCAGGCCGCCTTCCGCTCCAATGTAGACGCCCGGCGCCGGAGACTGCGCCTGAGCAATGGCCGGCAGCGCAACAAGCGCAGCAGCAGCCATCAATGCCTTCTTCATCCTTAGCTCCATATTCTTGGCTAACGCCCTGAAGTCGCGGGCAGATCGCCAACTGCTGAAACGAGCCGGACTTTACCGGCCGCCCCGGCCTCCCGCCACAGGCGAGGCTTGCTCCGCCTCATTGTGTCGAATCGTGTGGCCCTCGGGACACAGGCTGGCCGCAGTCCTCCTGCAATCGCGGCCTCCGGCCCGCCCGGCCCCGCCCCGGACCGCGGGAGACCTGATAGGATGCGGCCGCGCCAAGGACCGGCGGCCAGGCCCGGGGACAGGCAATGGGTATCAGACTTATTCTCAGCGCCGGGATGATCCTGGCCCACGGCGGCAATGGCCTGGCCCAGGATGCCCGGCCGGTGCCCGGCCGCTCCCGGGAGATCAGCCGCGAGACGCCGGCGCTGCCCAGCACCGGGGCCAGCGACGAGCTCGCGGATCCCAAGACGGGATGCCGCATCGTTCGCGCCGATCGCGAGCCCGACACGACCATAAGCTGGTCCGGCGAGTGCTATCACGGCCTCGCCGACGGCAACGGCGTCCTCCAATGGTACCAGGCCGGCAAGCCGATCGCGCGCTACGAGGGCCAGATGAAGGATGGCTTGGCCAACGGTCGCGGTTCCATCACCTACGCCAACGGATCGCGCTACGAGGGCGACTGGTCGAACGGCGAGCGCAACGGCCGCGGGACCTTCGTCTTCGCCAACGGCGCCAAGTACACCGGCGACTTTCGCGACAACAGGCCGAACGGCCGCGGCATGTATGTCTGGCCCAACGGCAACCGCTACATCGGCGAGTTCCGCGAGAATCAGAGAACCGGCCAGGGGACCCTCTACTATGCCAACGGCGACCGCTACCAGGGCGAGTTCGTCGACGGCAAGGCCCAGGGACGGGGCATCCGCACCTTCGCCGCCGGCGGCCGCTACGAGGGCGAATGGCGCAACGACCTGCCCAACGGCTACGGCACCAGCTACGGCAACGGGCAGAACTATTCGGGCTACTGGCGGGACGGCTGCTTTCGCGATGGCCAGCGCTGGGCTACCGTCGGCGTGACGGCACAACAGTGCGGCTATCACTGAAGATGGTCTCCAGTCTCTACCTGACGCACGGCCTCATGCTGCTGAGCGCTCTGGCGGCCACGGCCGCCGCGTTTCCCGAATGCCGGGGCCGGGTCGTGCACCGGTGGTGGCCGGCCCTGCCTGCGTTGCTCGCCGCCGTCTCGGCGCTCGCGCTGATCGCCTATCCCACCTGGGGCGAGCTCAAGAATCCCGGTCTCTGGATGTTCGCCATCATCGCCTGCGTGGCCGGCGTGGCGCGCGGCTACACGCTCAACCTGGACGTCGACCAGATCCGGGGGCTGATCCGCCCGCAGCGCAGCTTCGACGGCACGCTTGCCGCCGCCGCCATGTCGGTGCTGGCGGTCATCGAGCTCGTCATCGCGGAGGTCAGGCCCGAAGACCAGCCCACCATGGAACTCGGCCTGACCCTTGCGGCGTCCTTCCTCGTGGGCCGGGCGGGCGCCCTCCAGTTTCGCGCCAAGGACGAGCCGCATGCCGACCTGGCCGATCCCTCGCGGCAGGCACGCGCATGACGCAGCGCCGCGAAAAGGAAGCCGCGACGATGGTCGAGACGCCGAGCCTCATCATGATCCAGTTCCTGCAGTGGGTGGACGAGCGGCCGCGCAGCCGTGAGGACGTCATGGAAGCGTGGCGCAGCTCCTGCCCGCGCTTCCCGGTGTGGGAGGATGCGCGGGCAGAGGGCCTCGTCCGCCAGTGCGGCGGCGAGCGGCGCGAACACCGCGTCGAGCTCACCGACCGAGGCCGGGCCGCGCTGCACGGCGCCGAGCGTCCGCCGCCGGCGGCGCGACAGCGATAGTCCCGGCGGCGGCCTCGCACAGAATCCTCAGGCGGCCACGCGCAACCTCGGGCTACTATGCCGGCATGTCGCTCCAGCGTGCCGCCCTGTGGGCCATCATCGTCGCGGCCACGATGTATCTCCTGGTCGCGGGCCGCGGCCTGATCCTGCCCTTCGTGCTGGGAATCGTCCTCTGGTACATGATCGATGCGCTGGCCGACGTGTTCGAGCAGCCGCGCCTGGCCGGGTTGCGCCTGCCCCGACCGCTCGCCCTGCTGGCGGCGATCTGCGTCATCGGCGGGCTGCTGTGGGTCGTCGGCCGGACGATCGGGCGCAACGTGACCGCGGTCGCCGCCGCCGCGCCGTCCTATGAGCGGCGCCTGCAGGCACTGATCAACGACGGAGCGAGGCTGGTGGGCCTCGACCAGGCGCCGACAATCAGCGAGCTCTTCGACCGAATCAGCCTCACCGACACCGTCGCCAGCATCGCCGGCGCCGCCGCCTCGCTCGTCAGCGTCGCAGGCATCGTGCTGGTCTATGCCGGATTCCTGTTCGTCGAGCAGGTGCGCTTCCGCCGCAAGCTCGCGATCATCCTGGGCTCCATCGAGAACCAGGCGCGCGTCCACTCCGTCCTCGACCAGATCGACCGCGACATCCGCGTCTACATCCGCATCAAGACGACCCTCGCCGTCGTGACGTCGACGCTCGCCTACTCGGTCATGGCCGCAGTCGGCGTCGACTTCGCCGGCTTCTGGGCCGTGCTGGTCTTCTTCTTCTACTACATCCCCACCGTCGGCTCGATCCTGGCCATCGTGGCGCCCGCCATCCTGACCCTGGTCCAGTTCGACCACCTCACGCCGTTCCTGATCGTGCTGCTGGTCTTCGGCACCATCCAGATCGTGACGGCCAATGTGATCGAGCCGGCCATCATGGGGCAGTCCCTCAATCTTTCCCCGCTGGTCGTCATCGTTTCGTTGATGGTTTGGGGTACAATATGGGGTGTCGTCGGCATGTTCCTGTGCGTCCCCATCATGGTCGTGGGACTGATCGTGCTGGCGCAGTTCGAGACCACCCGGCCGATCGCGGTCCTGCTGTCGGCCGACGGCACCATCCCGGAGTCGCACACATGAGGATCCCCGGCCTGCTCGCCAGCCTCATCGCGGTCTCGGCCGTCGCGGCCGGGGCGCAGACGCCGCCCGCCGCCGAACCGCCCGCCACGCCCCAGAGCAAGCCGCCCGGCCCGGAGGTCATGTATGCCTGCCCGGGCGGCTCCGACTTCACGGCGACCTTCTCCGCCGACGGATCGCTGGCCACCCTGCTCGTCCCCGGACAGCCCGAGATCGAGCTGTCGCGCCTGCGATCCGGCGCCGGCTTCGCCTACGGCGATTCCTACTACGAGCTGCGCGGCCGCGGCCGCGAGGCGACCTTGACGGCAGCCGGCCGTTCGCTGCGCTGCCATGCCGTCGGCCGCCCCGGCCAGCCTACGCGAACCTACCAGGGAGACGGACTCACGCTCACGCTGTTTCCCGACGGCGTGTTCCGGCTGCGCGAGCGCAAGCCCAACGAATCTCCTGTCCTCGACCTCGGCCAGTGGTCGCAGGAGGTCGAGGGCGGCGCCCGGCTGGTGCTGCGCGGCGGGATGGCGCGGCGCGCCTATCGCGAAGCCGACGGCGACCGGCTGATCGCCGGCGACGGCGCCACGCTCACCCGCGCGTCGACCGTCGATCCCGTCGGCGACAGGTTCGAGCTCGCCGGCCTCTATCGCGATACGCAGAACGGCGGTCTCTTCACCGAATGCGTGACCGGGCGCACCTATGCCGTCGCCCCGACGGGCGCCGAGCCCGACCTCGAGCGCGCCTGGACGGAAGCGACCCCGTCCAAGGAGGCCCAGCTCTATGTCGAGATCCTCGGCCGGTTCTCGCCGGGCGAGGTCGCCGCCGAGCGCTTCATCGCGCTGAAGGCGGGCGCGTCGTGCCCGCCGCAGCCGCCGCGCAGCGCCGCGCTTCGTGACACCGAGTGGCGGGCCGCCGATATCGACGGCCAGCGACCGACATTCGACGACTGGCGCCTGCGGCCGAAGCTCACCCTCGACGAGCAGGGTGGCTATACGGGCGCGACCGGATGCAACGTCATCGAGGGCCGTTACCAGCTCGACTCCGACGGGATCCGCTTCCTGGCGCCGACGACGACCCTGGCGGCCTGCCCGCCCGCGCTGGCCGCGTCCGAGCGTCGTTTCCTCGATGCGCTGGCAGCGGTGCGCCAGGCCCAGATCGCCGGGACGGTGCTCGATCTGCTCGACGAGAGCGGCAAGCGCCGCCTCCGGCTCGACGCCCACGGACGCTGAGCCGACCGCGGGCGGACGGCCAAGGGCCGGGCCGCCGTCAGGGCCGGGCGGCGGGATCGGCCGTCAGCACGACGACGTTGCCGCCCTCTTTGCGGCTGATCCGGAGGAAAGGCGTCACCTCGGCCGGCAGCGCGGTCGTCGCCGCGCCCGAGAACTCGCGGTCGACATCGTCGAACAGCCGCACGTAGAGCTTCCATTCGATCATGCCGGGCTCCATCGCCACCCGCACCGGCTCCCGCCAGTCCAGCGCGCGCACCCCGCTCTTCACGGCCTTGTCGCTGGGAAGGTCGCGAACCAGCGTGGCTTCGAAGCGGCCGATGGTCGCCGTGCGCGCTCTGGGGGAAGCCGGACGGGCGACCACGGCGATGCAGACCTGCCCCGGCGTCTCGGCGGGAACGAAGTCGACGGCGCCCGTGTTCAGGCCGGGATCGCCGTTGTCGTCCTGCCAGCCCAGCCGCTCCACGACGACGACGCGCAGACGTTCGCGGTCGAAACGCCATCCGGGCGGCGGATCGAAGCAGCGGCGCACCGTGCGCGTCTCCCCTTCCGGCGCCCGGGCGAGGATCTCCGGCGAGACGAGGGTGTTGGTCTCCTGCACCGCCGTGCGCACGCGCTGATCGAGGGCAAACGAGCCGGGACGGTCGGGCAGGACGGTGAACAGGAGCTGGAACGTCGCCGCCCGGCCACCGCCGCGCAGCGACAGCGTGCCGACGGCGAAGCTCGTGCGCCGGCCGTCGGTCGCGAAGGCGGTTCGCGGAACCACGAAGCGCAGGCGCTCGATGCCGACCGTGGCCCGCCCCCGCCAGGCGCCGATCGACAGCACCGCCGCCTCGCCCCGCGTCAGGTAGGAGCCGACGATCTCGACCGGCACAGGCGCGTCGGGCTCGCTGCCGGCCGCGAACTCCGGCGCATAGCGGGGCACGGGGGCCGCGGACCGCCGTTCCTCGGCCGGGAGGACCGGAGGCACGAGCGGCAGCGTCCGCTCCGTCGGCGCCGCGCCGTGAGCGTCGGCCTCCAGCGTGATCTCGCTGGCGCCGCGACGCGGCGGCACGAAGCGCGGCGAATAGGACAGGACCAGCGGAGACCGCTCCGGCGCCAGCCGCTCGACCCCGGCCACCGCGCGGGCGGCGGCCGCCATTGCCGCGCGCCGCGCCCCCTCCCCGGGCCGCTCGAGCGCATCGCCGAGCGCCAAGTTCAGCCGCGCCAGCTCGTCGAATGACCGGAGCCGGAACGCCGGCAGATCGTCAAAGGGCTGCCGGTCGCCGGCCTGCACGCGCGCCGCGAGCGCGTCGAGCAGCAGGCTGGCGGCGCGAAAGGCCGGCAGCAATGCGATCCGCGCCTCGCCGTCGGCGCGTGCCTGGAGGGCGGCCCGCTCGGCGCGCAGGGCGGCGAGCTTCTCCTCGACCGTGACGCCCGTCGTGTCGCCCTCTCCGGACAGGATCCAACCGGTCCCGCCGGCCACGAGGACGAGCACTGCGAGGAAGGCGACGATCAGGATGCGCCTTCGGCTGTCGTCGTGGCGAGAATGACCGGCGGTCATCCGGCGGGTTCTAAAGCATGATGAGATTGGCTGGAAACAGCCAATCTCATCATGCCCTCCGGCAACCTACGACAATCGTGCGCGCGGATGAGATGAGGTGGAAGCGCAAGCGATTCCACCTCATCTCATCCTGCTGTAGAGCATATCCCGCCGGACTGGAATCAGGTCGGACCGCCCCCGCAGCAGGGGCTTCGCCGGCGCGATCAGTAGGAGAACAGCACCGGCAGGGGCGAATGCAGGATGAGATGGCGGGTCATCCCGCCGAAGATCATCTGCCTCAGGCGGCTCTGCGTGTATGCGCCCTTGACGATGAGGTCGGCGCCGCCGGCCACGGCGGTGTCGACGATGGTCTGGCCGGCCGACCGGCTGCCCGGCTTCACGTGCTGGCTGGTGACGTTGAGCCCATGGCTGCGCAGGGACTCGGCAATCTCGGCGGAGGACGGGCCCGGCACCATGGCGCCATCGACGCTCAGCACGTCGATCGACTCGGCGCCGCTCAACACCGGCATGGCCAGCGAGATCGCGCGGGCGCTTTCGGTCGAACCGTTCCAGGCGAACAGGACCCGCTTGCCCACCATGCCGGTGAAGCCCTGCGGGACCACGAGAACGGGACGGCCGGAGTCGAACAATGCCGTCTCGAACACGCTCTCGGGCATCTTGGGCAATGCGCCGGGCTGCGGCATCACGATGAGGTCGAAGGCGCGGCCGATCGTGCCGATCGCCGTCGGGCCGGCATCGTCGGCCGTGCGCCACTCGGACACCAGGCCGGCGGCATGCTGATCGAACGCCTGCCGGACGGCGGCGACGCGCTGGCGCTCCTCGGCATCCTCCGCGAGGCCGCCGCCGATCGGCGCCCCCATGCCGGCGTCGGCCCAGGCCATGCTCATCACGCCGTACGACGGCGGCTCGAGCCCCACCAGCCTGGCCCCGAACTGGCGGGCCAGCTTGGCGGCCAGATCGAAGGCAGCCGGGTCCTCGGCCGTCCAGGCCATGGTCAGAATCGACTTCATCGCGCGCCTCCCCTGTCGAGGTACGATAGCACAAGGGAACGGATTCCCTTTGCCATCAATATCCTAGCCTTCTCCTGCGCCGACAAGCGCTGGGGAAGATTCGACAGGAAGGGGAGATCGCGCGTCCCGCGACAGGGCGCTCAGCGAATCTGCAACGCCGCGGGGACGACCCAGGCGAAGCGGTCGGACAGCGCCGCCAGCGTGGCTCGGTTGAGTTCGTTGGCGGTCACGGTCGGGCCGCCCGTGGCATCCGGCAGGTCGCGCGTCGCCACGGCGTCGGCAGGGACCGTGCTCATGTAGCCGTTGTCGGTCGCCGAGCGCACCGTCGCCGAGACGCACATGTGCGTCATGAAGCCGCCGACGATGAGGTTCTTCCGCCCGAAGGCCGCGAGGTGCGACGCGAGCTCGGTGCCGGCAAAGGCGTTGGGAAGCGCCTTGTCGACGATGGTCTCGCCATTCCGCGGCGCCAGCGGCGCGACGAACTCGTAGCCGCTGGATGTCGGATTGAAAGCCTTGCCCTTCGACTGGTGGCGGATATGCACGACGGGCGCGCTGGCGATGCGCGCCTTCTCGAGCAGCTCCGCCAGCGCGTCGATCGCCTTCGTCACGCCCGGGAGAGGCAACAACCCATCGGTGTATTCGCGCTGGGCGTCGATGATCATCAGGACGCCATCGGCCATGGTCGCCGGCGTGGGCGCCGCCCCCGCCATCTGCAGCATGGTCATTGCCATTTGATCGTCTCCGCAACTTATGGGTTGTACAAGCGTGGCCCGCATCAACGCCCAAGGCTTGCCGAATTGCAAGCCCTACGGACGCATTCCTTGAGCAAAGGACGGGAAACGCGCGGCGTCCCCGTGGTTCAATCCACCATGGACCCCTGCAAGGGCCGCTGGCAGGATGGAGCGCGCATGGACTCTCCCCGCGAACTCCTGGCCGCGACCCTGGCGCGCCGACCCGACCTCGATCTGCGGACGCTGTCGCTGACGATCGGGTGCAACCATGCCTACCTGCACCAGTACCTGATGCGCGGCACGCCGCGCGAGCTCCCCGATTCCGTGCGCCAGGCGCTCGCGCCCCTTCTCGGCGTGCCGGCGGACGCGTTGTGCGCCGCCTCGCCGCCCCTCACGACCGAAACTGCGGAAGCGGACACGCAAGGCACCGCGGCGCGCGACGACCGGCACGAGCTGCCCGTGTACGTCCTGGCGGAGCCGACGGCGCGCCCGTAAGCCATGCGCTACCGCGTCGGCTACCGCCTCATCGCTGAACGTGCAGGTCCGTCGTGCGGCGGGGACAGCGGCCCCGGCATCGCACACGCCGTGCAGCCTCCGCCCATCCGCCCGGCCGAAGGTGCCGCATGAAGACGATCGTCGTGGGCGGCGGCATCATGGGACTGGCGACCGCGTGGGGACTGACCCGCGAAGGCCATCAGGTCGAGCTCTTCGAGCAGGGTCCGCTGCCCGATCCGAGGGCTTCCTCGTTCGACGAGCATCGCCTGATCCGCCATCCCTATGGCGACCATGGCGGATACGCCGCGATGATCGACGACGCTTACGCCGCCTGGGACACGATGTGGCAGGACATCGGCCAGCGGCTCTATGCCTCGACCGGCACCCTGGCCCTGTCCGGATCAGGCGACAGCTGGGCCGTGCGTTCGGCAGCGGTGCTCGGCGCGATCGGCCGGCCGATGCTCGAGCTGACGGCCGACGCGCTGCGGCGGCGCGTGCCGCAACTCGACGTGACCGGCGTCGAGCGTGCCTTCTGGCTGGACACCGGCGGCGTCCTGTTCGCCCAGGACATCGTCGGCGCGCTCGCCCGCCATCTCTCCGGCCAGGCCACCGTGACGCTGCGGCCCCACACGCCGGTCGAAACCGTCGACCTGGAACGGGGTGTCGTGAGGGCCGGCGGCCGCGACCACGGGGCGGACTGCGTCGTCGTCGCGGCCGGCGCCTGGGCCGGCCGTCTGCTGGCCGAGACGGCTCGCCTGCAGCCTTCCCGCCAGATCGTCGTCTACTTCGACCTGCCGGCCGATCAGCGCGCCGCCTGGGCGACAGCCCCGATGATCATCGACAAGACGACGGACGTCGGCCTCTACCTCGTGCCGCCGGCGCAGGGACGCGGCCTCAAGGTCGGCGACCACACGTTCAGCCGCGTCGGCGATCCTTCCGACGATCGCGTGGCCACCGAGGACGAGATGCGGCCGCTGCTCGACCGCTGCCGCAGCCTGCTGCGCGATTTCGCGCGGTGGCGGATCGACCGGCTCAAGGTCTGCTACTACACCGTCACCGCCGACGAACGGTTCGTCGTCGAGAAGCGCGGCTCGAAGGGCTGGCTGATGTCGCCCTGCTCGGGCCACGGCTTCAAGTTCGGGGCGCTGATGGGCCTCGAGCTGGCGCGCACCATCGCCGGCGGACGCGACCCGGCGGCGCATGCGCGCTGGGCGGCCGGGCTGGAAGGCGATAAATCCTTCGGGTGAGATCGCCCGGAGAGCTAGGGAGAGGAACGTCATGGCATCCCGCAAAGGGCGCCCCGCCGGCGGACAAAAGGCGACCGGCCTGCGCCAGGGGCTGGCAAACTACGGCGATGCCGGCTTCTCGCTGTTCCTGCGCAAGGCCTTCATCAAGGCCGGCGGCTACTCCGACGACGCGCTCGACCGGCCGATCGTCGGCATCACCAACACGTTCAGCGACTACAATCCCTGCCACGGCAACGTGCCGGACCTGATCGAGGCGGTGAAGCGCGGCGTCATGCTGGCCGGCGCGCTCCCCATGGTCTTTCCGACCGTGTCGATCCACGAGAGCTTCTCCCATCCGACCAGCATGTTCCTGCGCAACCTCATGTCGATGGACACCGAGGAGATGATCCGCGCCCAGCCGATGGACTCGGTGGTATTGATCGGCGGCTGCGACAAGACCCTGCCGGCCCAGCTCATGGCCGCCGCGAGCGTCGACCGGCCGGCCGTCGTCCTGCCGGTCGGGCCGATGCTGGTCGGCCACTTCAAGGGCGAGGTGCTGGGCGCCTGCACCGACTGCCGACGCCTGTGGGGCCAGTATCGCGCCGGCACCTTTTCGGAGACCGACATCGAGCGGGTGAGCGAACGGCTGGCGCCGACCAAGGGCACCTGCATGGTGATGGGGACCGCCAGCACCATGGGCTGCATCGTCGAGACCCTGGGCATGGGCCTGCCGGGCAGCGGCTCGATTCCGGCGACGCATTCCGACCGGCTGCGCGTCGCCGAGGCGACCGGACGGCTGGCGGCGGAGATGGCGAGGAAGCAGGGCCCGCGGCCGAGCGAGATCATGACCGAGGCCGCCTTCCGCAATGCCCTCACCGTCCTGCAGGCGATCGGCGGCTCGACCAATGCGCTGGTTCATCTCACGGCCGTGGCGCGCCGGCTGGGCATCCGCCTCGAGCTCGAGGCGTTCGACGCGATCGGCCGCAAGGTGCCGGTGCTGGTCGACCTGAAGCCGTCGGGCGACCACTACATGGAACACTTCCACTGGGCCGGCGGCAATTCGCGCCTGATGCGCGAGATCCGCCCGCATCTCGACGAGACGTGCCGCACCGTGGCCGGCCGCACGCTGAGGCAGGTGATCGACGCCGCCGAGATGGTGCCCGGCCAGACGGTCATCCGCACGCCCGCCAACCCGATCAAGCCGACCGGCGGCATGGCGGTGCTGCGCGGCAACCTGGCCCCGCTCGGCGCGGTCATCAAGCATGCCGCCGCCTCGCCGGCGCTGATGACCCACACCGGGCGGGCCGTGGTGTTCGACTCCCTGGAGGACCTCGCCGCGCGCGGCGACGATCCGAAGCTCGACGTCAAGGCCGAGGACATCCTCGTGCTGCGCAACGCCGGTCCGAAGGGCGCGCCCGGCATGCCGGAGGCCGGCTCCTTCCCGATCCCCATGAAGCTGGCCCGCGCCGGCGTGAAGGACATGATCCGCATCTCCGACGCGCGCATGAGCGGCACCGCCTTCGGCACGATCGTGCTGCACGTGGCGCCCGAGGCCGCGGTCGGCGGGCCGCTCGCGCTGGTGAAGACCGGCGATCGCATCACGCTCGACGTGCCCAACCGCCGGCTCGAGCTGCACGTCGCCGCCCGCGAACTGGCGGCCCGGCGCAAGGCCTGGAAGGCACCGCCCCCGCCCGCCGGCAGCGACCGCGGATACACCGGCCTCTTCCACAGGGAGGTGCTGCAAGCCGACGAAGGCGTCGATTTCGGCTTCCTGGGCCCCGCCAAGCCGTGACGGATCCGACGCTTCCCGGCGTTTCCGTCGTCGTCACCTGCTACAACTGCCGCGACTATATCGCCGATGCCATCCGGTCGGTCGCGGTCCAGACCCTGCGCGACTTCGAATGCGTGATCGTCGACGACGCCTCGACCGACGATTCGGCGGCGGTCGTGCAGCAGCTTCTCGACGAGATCGCCGATCCCCGCTTCTCGCTGATCCGGCTGGAGAAGAACGTCGGCCAGACCGGCGCCACGCGGCGCGGCCTTGCAGCGACGCGCGCGACCTTCGTCTGCTTCCTCGATTCGGACGACCTCTGGAACGCCGACTTCCTCGAACGCCACCTCGCCGCCCACCTGAACGAGACCTATGCGGTCGGCTTCACCGCGTGCAATGCGCGCCTGATCGACGAAAGCGGCAAGCTGATCGCAGGCTGCGTCTACTGGTTCGGCAAGGATCGCGCGAGCGCCGACCGCGATCGCGCCTTCGTCCCCATCGATCCCGCCCGCGTTCCGACGCTCGACGTCGCCGCGGGGACGGCGCACTGGCGGGGACAGGTCCCCTATCGCCTCTACACCAAACGGGTGGTGCACTGGGTCTGGGTGAGCACCTCCTCGATGATGTTCCGCCGCTCGCTGATCGACCTCGTCTTCCCGGAGGACGACGAGGCCTTCCGGCTGCACATGGACTTCTATGTCGTGGTGATGGCCCAGATGGTGGCGGGCTCGCTGCTGATCGACGAGGCGCTCTATTCCTACCGCCTGCACGGCCGCAACGGCGCCGCCGACAATCCGGTGCTCGGCGGACGCCTCCACCTGTCGAGCCGCAACTGGGGCAACACCTACTCGGTCATGCTCGATCGCATGCAGGCCACGCTGGAACGGGAGCGCGACCGGTTCGAGGCCGCGCTCGGACCGCGCCAGTACCGCCGCGTGCTGCTGCGCATGAAGGCGGCCCGCGCGAACTGGCCGGTCTCCTGGCTGCTCGTGGCACGAAGCTGGCTCGCCTGATCATCTTGCAGTAGGATTACAGAACGTCGGAGCAGGAAAGGCTCCGCAGGGGAGAGTGCGCGTCTTGGGTGGGGTAAGGCGGTTCGTCTCGGTTTGGCTGGTGTGGCTCGGCCTGGGTGCCGACGCCTTTGCTCAAGGTCCGGTCGACGCGACCCCGGAACAGGAGCGCCAGTACAACGCGGCGTTCGACGAGATGCTGAAGCAGCCGGCGAACCTCGACGTGCTGTTCAAGTTCGCGACCATCGCGACCCAGATCGGCGACTATGAGGGCGCCATCTCAGCCCTCGAGCGCATGCTCCTTATCAGCCCCGACCTGCCGCGGGTACGGCTCGAGCTCGGCGTGCTCTACTTCCGTCTCGGCTCGTACGAGGTCGCCCGCACGTACCTCGAGACCGCGCTCGCCTCGCCCGCGCTGCCGCCGGAGGTGCGATCCCGCGCCGAGCAGTTCATGGCGGAGATCAGCAAGCGCCAGTCGCCCTCGCGCTTCCTCGGCGAGGTCTTTGCCGGCGTCCGCTATCAGTCGAACGCCAATCTCGGCCCGGCGACCTCGGCGGTCCGGCTGTTCGGCCAGGTCGCCAATCTCAACCAGTCCTCGCTCGGGACGGCCGACTGGGGCGTCGTGGGCTCGGCGATGGTCCGCCACATCTACGACCTGCAGACCCAGGACCGGGCTCAGATGGAGACCCAGCTCACCGCCTACGCCAACCGCCAGTTCCAGGTCTCGGCCGCGAACGTCGCCATCCTCGACCTGACGACGGGCCCGCGCTTCCAGGTCTTCCAGGGGATCTTCGAGGACGTCACGCTGAAGCCGTTCGCCACCGCAGGCTACATCTGGGTCAACGACACGCCGTTCTACGGCAGCTATGGCTCCGGGCTGGAGAGCGGGGTCCTGCTCACGAGCAAGCTGCGCAACACCTCCAATTTCGTATGGCGTCGCCAGATGCATCCCGACACCTGGTACGTGCCGTTCAACAGCCTTCTCTTCAACGGCGTCGAGTTTTCCGCCAACACGACCTTCCAGTACGCGCTGACCGAGTCGGTCTCGCTGTTCGCCAACGGCGCGGCCCAGCGCTACCAGACGGACAACGCGCCGTGGCAGAGCTACCAGCTCTACGGGGTCGGCGGCGCGATGCAGTTCCGTTTCGAGGATCCGCTGTTCAACAGCAAGCTGCCGTGGACGATCGGCCTCGCGGCGAACGTGCAGTGGTGGTCCTACGATCAGCCCGATGTCGTGGTCGACCCGGCCGTGACGCGCCAGCAGAACGACACGATCCTCAACCTGACCCTGTCCGTGCCGTTCGACGAACGGACGACGCTCACCGTGTCGGCGGGGCGTTTCGTCCGGTCTGCAAATCTGCCAAACTACTCCTTCGTCAATAACAGCACCCTGATCGGCGTGAGCTGGCGCTTCTAGGCGCCGTCCATCCGGTCGGACAACGCTTCATCGTCGCGTAGGCGCGTTCCCGGGCCGGCCTCTCGCCGGCGGCTCCAGCCGAACCGGGACGCCGGCTCCAGTCCGGGAGGTCCTGATGCCGAAGGTCGAACGAGCGCAGCGTGGACAGCGGCTGGCCTTGCTCGCCGCCACCGCATTCTCGGCCTCCTTCCTGGCCGCGCCGGATCCGGCAACCGCCAAGGTCGGCGTGACCTCGGCGACCAACGGCGACCCGCTCGGCCGGCCCCCGAGCGAGGCGGAACGCATCCTGCGCATCGGCATCGACATCCAGGCCAACGAGCTCGTCACGACGCGGGCCAACGATCGCGCCCATCTCGTCTTCCTCGACGGGACCTCCCTGACGGTCGGGCCCAATGCCCAGCTCACCATCGACCGGTTCGTCTACGACCCGAGCAGCAAGTCCGGCGATCTCGCGATCAATGCCACCCGCGGCGTGCTGCGGATCGTCGGCGGGCGCATCAGCAAGAAGAACGCCATCACGGTGACGACGCCGTCGAGCACGATCGGCATCCGCGGCGGCATCTCCCTGCTGGACGTGCAGCCCAATCGCACGGTCTCGACCTTCGTGTTCGGCTCCAGCATGACCGTGACCGGCGCCGGACAGACCCAGAGCGTGACCCGTCCCGGCTCCCAGGTGACGACCAATTCCGGTGCCACACCCGGCCAGCCGACGCTGGTCGGCCAGGGGTCGCTCTCCGGCCAGCTCACCCAGCTCGAGGGGGGTGGCCCGGGCACCGGCGGCTCGGCGACGACCCGCACGGCTGGCGCCGACCAGGCGGCGCAGACCTCGGGCTTCTCCGCCACCAATTCCGGCCAGGGCGCCGGCGTCGCCCAGGCACAGGGCGCGAACAATTCCTTCGGCAGCGGCCCCGGTCCCGCCAACCGCAATCCCAACGACACGGTGCCGAGCGCCATCAGCAACGCCCAGCAGGTACAGACGGAAGTCCAGCTAACGCAGAGCGCCGAGAATACCCCGCGCCCGACGACGACAACGACCGGCACAGGGACGACACCCACGCCGCCGATCGCGACGACACCCCAGCCCAGCACCCCCACGACCACCGTCCTGGTGACGCGCGGTCGGTTCGCCGCGGAGCCCCGCTATACCGGCTTCAACAACCAGACGCTCGGCGTCACGCCGGTCGCGCAGAACAACGTCAACCTGTCGCCCACGGGGACCATCAACGGCAACGGGACGGCGACCATCAACCTGGTGGACGGTCGTTCGTTCACCGTCCCATGGCAGCCCGGCGGGAACGAGTTCAGCGTCCAGCTCTCGCACCCCACGCTCGGTCCCCTGACCGGCACGGGCTACGTCAGCCCGACCGGCGACTTCTTCGCCTACGCTTTCCTCGACCAGGCGAACAAGAGGGTGGGCTTCGTGGGCGGCACGCCCACCACGCTGGCACAGTTCCCGACCTCCGGCGTCGCCACGTATACGCTGAAGACGCTTGGCGCCGCCGACGCCCTCCCCTTCGCCAGCCCGACGGTCGCCAACGATCAGGTCCTGCGCCAGTCGGCCACCACATCGCCCCTCTACTCGGCCTACTCGCCACAGACGGGCGGACCGGTCGGCAGCGCGTCGCCCGGTCCCCAGCGTTCCACCTTCATGCAATCCACGGTCTCGATCGGCGGTGTGGGCGCCGGGCAGAAGTCGTATGTCGGCCTTCTCGTTGGCGACTACTTCCGGGACTACAACAACGACACCAATTTCGCGTCGGGCGCCTACAGCGGCACCTACCGGATGGGCGGTTCCGAGAAGATCGGGCGCCTGGCGTCCGCCGAGTCGACCTTCGACACCGGCGGCGGCAACTCGGTCTTCGGACCGCAGGCCAACACCATGGTGCTGACGAACAGCAGCGCGCGCACCGACATCACGAGCAGCAGCGGCACGATCACCCAGGGTTCGACGACGCGAACCCCGCAGGCGGCGTTCGACCAGCCCTACACGAACCTTCCCGGCAGCGACTATTCGACGACCACCGTGGCGGTGAAGTCGACGACCCCCGGCAATGTCGGCCAGAGCCGCACCGACCAGACCCTGACCGGGTTCGTCGGCGGCATCGTCGAGCACCGCGACGCCTCCGGCAACATCAGCAACCGCGTGATCGGCGGCACGACCGCCGCTGGCGCCGGCAGCAACAACACGATCTCGCTCGAGACCAGCGCGACCAACAACCGGGCCGCGGCCACCATCACCATCTCTCAATGGGACGGGCCTTCCACGACGGCGACCTTCAAGCTCGGCGGCAACAGCGGCGCCAGCTACGCGACCAGCTCCTTCATCGACGACAAGATCTACGCCCTGCGCGATCGTCCCTCCGACGTGTTCGCGTCGAACACGACGACGCAGGTCACCCAGGGATCATCGGTGGCCGGCGGGTCCGACGTCACGTCGCGAACCACGCTGCTCAGCTACAACAGCGCGCCGGTCGCGCAGTTCTTCGCCGAGCAGGGCGTCACGCCCTGCGCCTGCGAGTTCATGACCTGGGGCTGGTGGAGCGGCGAGGTCCGCTACAATGCCGACAGCTCCTACAATCCCAACACCCGCGACCGCCTCCATCTCGCGACCTACGTCGCCGGCAAGATGACGTCGATCGCCGATCTGAACGCGCTCACCGGCACGGCGACCTTCACCGGCCACATGGTCGGCAACGTCCAGAACGGTGTGAATGCCTACGTTGCTGCCGGCACCTACACCAACCAGTGGAACTTCGCGAACCGCAACGGCGTCGCCACCATGGCGTTCGACGGCGCGACCTTCGGCGGCGGCTCGACGCCGAACACGTTCGGCAGCAGCGTCTCGCCCTCCATCAACACGACGTCGGTCGGCATATCCGGCAGCAACGGCCGCAGCGTGACGCTGAGCGGCGCCTTCTTCGACGGCGGTCCGAACCAGCCCGCGAAGGGACAGGGCGGCAACTTCGCCATCACCGGCACCGGCTACACCGCAGGAGGCATCTTCGCGGCCCAGCGCTGAGCGGCGACTGTTGCCAGGACGCAACATCCGGCGCTAATTCAGGCCGGGCCCCGAGTTGATCGGCAATTCGACACAATCCGGGCCTGAAGTTCCTTGGCCGCGCACGAGCGGCCCAGTTCTGTCGGAGGACGGCGCCCGTACGCCGCATGATGATCGTCATGACAGTTTCCGCTCTGTCGCGGCCTCGCCTGCTTCGCGCTGCGCTGGTCTCCGCCTCGATGCTTGTGGCGGGATCCCTCGCCGTCGGACCCGCGGCCGCGCGCGTCGGCGTCACCTCGGCGACCGACGGCGATCCGCTGGGCAAGCCGCCTGCCGAGGCCGAGCGCGTGCTGCGCATCGGCATCGACGTGCAGGCGAACGAGCTGATCACGACCAGCACCAACGACCGCGCCCATCTCGTGTTCCTCGACGGCTCGTCGCTGACGGTCAGTCCCAACGCGCAGCTCACCATCGACCGCTTCGTCTTCGATCCCAACAGCAAGACCGGCGAGCTGGCGATCAATGCCAGCCGCGGCGTCCTCCGGCTGGTGGGCGGCAAGATCAGCAAGACCAGGCCCATCACCATCACCACCCCGTCGAGCACCATCGGCATCCGCGGCGGCATCACGCTGCTCGACGTCCAGGCGTCCCGGACCGCCTCCACCTTCGTATTCGGCAAGAGCATGAGCGTGACCGGCGCCGGGGCGACGGAAAACGTCACCCGGCCCGGATCCCAGGTCGTGACCGCGCTCGGCGCCCGGCCCGGCCCGCCGACACTCCTGCCTCCGGGCGCCCTGTCGGGGCAGCTCGCCCAGCTCGAGGGCCGCGGCGCCCCGGCGGGGAAACCGGGCGGCGGCGGCGCGTCCGCTCCCGCCGGTGCCATCGACCGATCGATCCAGAGCTCGGGATTGTCGGCCGCCAATTCGGGCCAGACCGCGCGCGTCGTGTCGCTGCACACCGGCGAGGCCTTCGGCAGCGGGCCTGGCCCGAGCAACCAGAACCCCAACAATTCGGTATCCACGGCGATCGCCAGCGCCGGCGACAGCGCGGCGACTCAGCAGGCCGTGCAACAGGCTTCGGAAGAACGCCGCTACGAAACCCTTGATCCCGGCGTGATTCCGCCCACCTCGCCCGGCAGCACGCTCGATTTCACGCTGCTCAACATCGATCCCAGCAGCCGGCTCTCGACCATCAACGAGCTCGCGACACTCAACATGCAGCAGGCCACGGCCACCTACAGCGGTGCGGCGCTCGCGCTCATCAACGGTTCGAGCGTCGTCAGTGGCACCTATCAGAACGCCTGGAACTTCGGCGCGCAGAATGGCATCGCGACGGTGCGGATCGACAACACGGTCTACGGCGGCGGGACCGCGCCCAACACCTTCCTGATCAACAACGGGCCGGCCTTCCAGTCGACCAACCCTCTGCCGTCGACCTCGGGGCCGCAGGGTCGCAGCATCAACAACCTCATCGGCGTTTTCCTCTCGACGCCCACCACGCCCGCCAACCAGCAGCTCGGCACGTTCACCGTCACCGGGCCCAACAACTACAACGGCGTCGGCGTCTACACGGGCACCCGCTAGGCGGGGCGAGCGGCGGTCCGGGCCGACGGCAGGCGCTCAGCGATGAAATCCGCAATGGCCTCGATGTCGTCGCGGCGGAACCACGGCAGCCGCGTGTCCACCGGGCGGTCGTCGGCGGCAACCGCCACGATGTTCGGATCGGCGGGTGCCATCGGCTCGCCCGTGCCGCCGCGAACCTCGATCTTGGCGTGGGGTTCGCGCTTGTAGCCCTCGATCAGGACGAGGTCGGCCGGCGCCAGCCGTGCCAGGACCTCGGCCAGCGGCGCCTCCTCCTGCTCGCGCATGATGGCGTACCGGTGCCCGCCCACCACGGCGACCTCGGTCGCCCCGGCCGCCCGGTGGCGAAACGAATCCCGTCCCGGCTGGTCGATGTCGAGATCGTGATGGGCATGCTTGATCGTGTTGACGCGCCAGCCCCGGCGGACGAACTCGGCGACCAGCCGCTCGACCAGGGTGGTCTTGCCGGCGTTCTTCCAGCCGGTGACGCCGAACACGCGCGTGGCCGTCACGGTACGATCCGCTCGGGCCGGGCGTAGACCGTGAGGCGGCCCTCGCGCACGAAGGCGAGAAGGGCGATGCCAGCCTGCTGCGCCGTCTCGATGGCGAGCGACGTCGGCGCCGAGACGGCGGCGATGGCCACGGCGCCGAGCGCCGCCGCCTTGTGCACCATCTCGTAGGAGCAGCGGCTGGTGACGACGACGAACGCCCCGGGCCCCCGCTCCGTCGCGGCGATGGCGCCTCCCAGCTTGTCGAGCGCGTTGTGGCGGCCGACATCCTCGCGGACCGCCACCAGCGTGCCGTCCGCCCGCGCCCAGCCCGCCGCGTGGGTGGCGCCATTCACGCGATTGATGCGCTGCTCGGCCGGCAGGGCCGCCATCGCCCGCTCGATCGCCTGTCGCGAGACGCCGGACGGGTCCTGCACCACGGCCACCGGACGCAGCGCCGCCTCGAGGCTGTCGACGCCGCACAGGCCGCAGCCGGTGCGCCCGGCCAGGCTTCGCCGTCGCGCCTGCAGGCGCGCCATGCGCTGGCTTGCGATGTCGATGCGCACCTCGATGCCGCGCCCGACCGGCTCGACCTCGATGTCGTAGATTTCCCCCGCCTTGTCGACGATGCCCTCGGTCAGCGAGAAGCCCCGCGCCAGATCGTCGAGGTCGCAGGGCGTGGCCATCATCACCGCATGGCTGATGCCGTTGTAGACCAGCGCCACCGCCGTCTCCTCGGCCACGACCTCGTCCAGCGTCTCGTGCCCCGACGCCGTGAGTCGCTCGGCAGCGCGATGGATCGATCCCCCGCTCATCCGGCGACCTCGTCGATCCGAACCTGGCCGCCCTCGGCGTCGAAGAAGCGACCGCGGTTGAGGACGAGCGGATCGCGCTTCACCTCCGCCTCGACCTGGGCCAGCGTGAGGGCCGCCGCGAGGTCCGGGAGCGGCCCGCCGCCCTCCCCCAAGCCGACGAAGAACGCCGCGCCGTCCCACGCGCCCGCAGCGTCCAGCCGCCCGGTCGTCTCGCGCCAGGTCACGGCGCCATCAGTCAGGTGGACATACGACGATTTGAGCGGGACCAGCCTGTCGCCGTCCATGCGGATGGGCACGACGAACAGCGTGAACGCACCGCTGTCGGCCAGCTGATTGGCCAGCCAGAGGTCGAAGTCCGTCGTCATCGCGGACTCCGGATCGGTGCGAAGTCGCTCCGCACCACCTTCTTCGCGGCGGTCCGCCCGTCCAGGGGACAAGCGCTCACGGATCTGGCGGCGGTCGGCATGACAGGGTCGAGTTGACCCTGCCCGCCGGCCGCCCGCAAGCGCCGCTACTTCACGTACTTGAGTTCGACCTCGCCCACGCCCGCGGCGATGTTCAGGCCGACATTGCCCTCGACGCTCACGGGCTGGAGGGTGACCTGACCGTTGCCGCCACCGACCAGCACGTTGGCGCCGGCTCCGACGCCCACCGAGGCCGCGGCCGTCGCGCCGACATAGGTACCGTTCAGCGCGCCCGGCGCGATGTTGCCCGGCGCGAAGACCAGCCAGACCATCTGCGCTTCCTTGGTAAAGCCGATGTCGACGCCGTACTTCTTGATGGAGCCGGTGTACTTCTCGGCGATGCCGTCGGTTCGCGTGAACAGGCAACTCAGGTCCTTCGACGATCCGAAGACGAACCCGATGCCGCCGGCCACGGTGCAGCTCAGCGAGCCGACATTGGCGCCCGACCGGCCCTTGGCCGCGGGCGTGCCCGGCGTGGCGGGAGACTGGGCCGAGGCCGGGAGGACGGACACGGCCAGAAGCGCGGCAGCGCCCGTCGCGGCAAGAATGGATCGAAGCATCGACAGTCTCCTTGGATTGGCCGCCGCCCGCCGCGGGCGGCTGCGGAACAAACGCCGGCCACGTGCCAAGGCTGCGGAAAGAGGCGGCATGACGTGCCGCGCCCGGAGCAGATGCCGCCGAATTGCGGCATTCGTTTGAAATCCCGCCTCCGGGAAAATACGGATCAACCAGCGACCCCTGTGGGTAACGTCGGGCGAATCTTCAGGTCGCCGTAGGCCGGGCCGTTGAAAGTTGAGGGGCCGGCTGGACCCTGCGTTGGCCGGCGCGACCGCCTCCCCCCTGATACGTCGCCATGGCGGTCGCCGCGGCGCGGGATCCCCGGTCCCGCGCCGCTTGCGCGGGTCTTGCGGCTCAGGTGGACCCTTCGCCGCGCGCCTTGAGGATGAACCCGCGGGCGCGGAATTCCGAATCGCGGCGGATGGCCGCAGCGACGCGCGGGTCGCCATCGCGGTTCATCAGATCGATCAACTGGTCGGTTTCGCTCAGGCACGCGGCCGCAACGGTCTGCTCGAGAGAGGTCGCCGTCGCTGCCATCGAAGCGTCGGCCGTGGCATTGCGTTCGAGGCAGGCGTCGCGCGCCTTGTAGGCATTGTTGATGCGTGTCTGCAGCCGCCCGTCGCTCGGCGTGTGATAGGCGCCGGCGCAGCCGCCCAGCAGCAGGGTCACCAGAACAAAAGCGATTCGCATCGATCCCTCGAAGTGTGGCGGCAGGAGCCCGCGAAGCTCCGCCCCGGCCAAGCGATAGATAGATACCGTTCCCGAATTCGGGCGTCAGCCCGAGATTTGCCCTTGTTCCAGGGTCATCTGGACGAGAGACACTTGACGCGGCGAAGCGCCTGATGAAGGTAGCGCCCCAAAATCGATCAGCCCGAGGCTCGTTAATGCGAATCGTTCTTGTCTTGGCCCTCCTGTTCCTGGGCGCCTGCGAGGGTGGATTCGTCCGACCCACCGACCTCGGACGAAAGGTCAAGATCGAGAAGAGCTACGAGGCGCGCGAAGAGTGCCTGGAGCGCAATGCCGCCACCGATTCCGCCGCCGATCCGGCGACCGCAGCCCAGGCTGCGGCGATGGCCTGCAAGCCCGAGACCGACAAGCTGATCCAGGCGGTCGATTTCGATGGCGATGCCAGGGTGGCGGCCTCGGTCCGCCAGGATACCCAGTACCGCGCCACGAAGTACGTGATGAAGGCGCGCGGCCAGGCGCTCTACTGAAGCGCCCGGTTCCCCGCAGGGCCGGTCGGCGATCGGGGCTACTGCGGGATCGTGAGCATCCAGCGGGCGAGCGGCGCGCCCTCGGCCGGCGGCAGCTTCGCCGGCGCCCCGTAGAGCTTGACCGTGACGGCGCAGGCCTGGGAATAGGGGATCTTGTCCAGCCGGCCGAGCCGTTCGAGGTCCTCGACGCCGAATCCTGCACGCCCGAGCGCTTCCGGTAGCTCGGAGCCGGTGAGAGTCCGGGGTGTCGTCCCGGCACTCTTGCCGTTGCGATAGGCGGTCTCCTGTGACGCCAGGGATTTCCGGAGGAGGGACTGGCCTTCGGCGTCGAGCCGCCTGGGATCGCGAAAACCCGACAGGCCGACGTCGCGACAGAGCCGCTCGTCGCTTGCCTGCAGGTGCCGCATCAGGGCTTCCTGAGCGGCGATGGCGGCAAGCGCCGACGCGTCGTCGGCCTTGCGCAACGTCGGGATGATATACTGCTGCCGCATCTCGACCCCCGCCCGATTGGCGCGCGGCGCATCGGGCGAGCCCTCGCGGACGTCCTCCTCGATCGCCGCGCGGATCTTCGCCTCGACCTCGGGATGCTCGGCCATGACGAGCCCGACCAACGGCATTGCCCGCGTGGCCTCCAGCGCACGGTCGACGTCGGCGGCATCGGGCTCGCCGCTCCCGTGACGGAGGTAGGCGATGCCCAGGCTCGTCGCCGCAGCGGTCACGCCCGCCGCCAGCGCGACAGCGAGGAACTGGCCGGCACGACCCGACGTCGAGGCCGGCCGGGCCTTGCGGCGGAAGAGCACGCCGACGGCGGCGGCGACCGCGATTCCGATGATGACGGCGACATAGTCCATGCGCTCACTCCGGGCGGCTGCAACGCCCCCTTTTCCTCAATGCCGTACGGCGTCGGACGCGCGGGTCGCTTCGGCTGCCCACCCGGCGGCGACCTATCGCGACACCGTCGTAGCGGTCAACCCGCGGATGCCCCACGGCGCCATCGCCCTGCAGCATTCGGTGGAACCGGCTGGCGCCCATTGCTACAGTCGCGCGAATGGCGACATCCAGTCTGGCACGCGCGTCCGACGCCGAACCGACGTCCAGCGCCTCGGGTCGAAACGCGTCCGGAACCACCGCCGACGACAGGCCCCAGGCAACGCGACTTGCCGTCGAGGCGAAAGCCCTGGCGGTGCATGTGCCATGGCGGATCTGGCTCGACCTGGCGCGGCCGTGGGCGATCATCGGCGCGGCCATCGCCGCCTGCGCGCTTGCACCGACCGTGACCGTTGTCGCCATCTGCTTCGTCGTGATCGCGACCCAGCAGTACGCTCTCCTGATCCTCATGCACGATGGCCAGCATTCGCTGCTTCATCCGCGTCGTGCGGTCAACAACGCCATCGCCAAGTGGGCAATCGGCGCCCCCTGCGGCACCCCCTTCTCGCGGTCGCAGGCCCAGCATCTGGCCCACCACCAGACCGTGGGCAGCGACCGCGATCCGGCGTTCCAGTTCTACTGCCGCGACGAGCCGTCCCCCAAGCATGGCTTCACGTCGCTGGTCGTCCACTTCGTGCGCGTCCTCGTCCTCGGCCGCCTCGGCTATTCGCTCGTCGGCGAGGGGCCATCCAGGTCGAGCAAGAAGGTGGACGGAACGCTGGCGAGCTATGGTCCCATCCTGCTGGCGCAGGCCATCCTGTTCGCGATCTTCGCCCTGGCCGGCATCTGGTGGGCCTACTTCGTGCTGTGGGCGCTGCCGCTCGCCACGCTCGTGTCGTTCTTCGATGCCTTCCGGCAGTTCGCCGAGCATGCCGAGCCCGTTCCGGATCGGGACGCCGGTTCGCGCCTGATCTCGACGCAGTCGAACGTGATCGAGCGGATTTTCCTGGCGCCTTACGGCATGAACTATCACGCCGAGCATCACATGTTTCCCTTCGTCCCCTACTACAGGCTTCCCCGGCTTTCGGCCCTGATCCGCGGCTCGGCGGCCGCCGACACGATCTCATGGCGGCGTTCCTATCTCTCTTCTTTGGCAATCTACCTGCGAGGCCTCTAGCGCATGCCCAAGCGCGCCATCAGGACCGTCGAGCTGCGATGCTACATCTGCGGGTCCACCGACAGCCGACCGATCGCCTCCGGCGTGGATCGCGAGTACTACGTCAGCGACGACGTCTTCACCGTGGTGGAATGCTGCAACTGCAGCTTGCGATTCCTCAACCCGCGGCCGATCGTGGAAGAGCTGGGGACGATCTATCCCGCCAACTACTACTCCTACAACATGGACGCCGATCCGGCGGAGCTGGGCCTCGCCCAGCGGCTTCGCCACCGTGTCCACGGCAGGCGGATACGCTCGCTCCTGCGGCATCTCGACGGCCGGACCACGATCGATCTTCTCGATGTCGGCTGCGGCGACGGGTGGATGCTCTACCTGTTCAAGTCGGCCGATCCGACGCGCATCAAGACATACGGCGTCGACATCAATCCCGACGTCTGCGCCGCCGCCCAAAAGCGCGGCCACGTCGTCTATTGCGGCCTCTTCGAGGATGTCGAGTTCGATCGCCAGTTCGACGTCATCAATCTCTCCAACGTCATCGAGCACGTCACCGATCCGGTGGCCGTCGTGAAGAAGGCGGCCCGGACATTGCGCCCCGGCGGAATCCTGATCCTCGAGACGCCCAACCGCGATTCATGGGACGCGAGACACTTCGTCAACGGCGCCTGGGGCTCGTACCACATTCCGCGCCACTTCACGTTCTTCAATCCGGCCACCCTCGCCCGGATGGGCGCCCTCGCCGGCTTCGAGGTCCTCGAGACCCAGTTCACGCCGGCGCCGACGCAATGGGTGTGGACGATGCACAACCTCCTCCTGAAGCGCGCGCCGAAGCTGGCTGCCATCTTCGAGCCGCGCGACTGTTTCGTCTCCGGCCTGAAGCCGTTCGTGCTTCTGAGCTTCTTCGCGATGTTCGACTGGATCGGCCTCAAGCTCACCGGCCAGACCTCGAACATGACCGTCGTCCTGCGCTCAACAGCCGCTGGGTGAGATTGCGGACCCCCCTTAGGGCGAACTGGTCTTTTTTCTTTTGTAGACGACGAGATCGTCTCCCGTCGCATACGAGGCATAATGTTCGCCGAACTTCGGGAACATCGCCAGCGGGTGATTGCTGCGCAGGAGATTTTCATACTTCTTCTGCACAAAGACATACTCTGAGGCGGCACGCTCGAACTTGGCCTTCATGGCATTCACATCGCGCTCGATCAGCACGTGGATGATCGGCAACACGGTCGATGCCGGCTTTCGCTGGGCTCGCATGAGGTAGGCCCAATCCTCTTCAGCGTAGATCCAGACCGGCTCGGATTCCGTGGAATGCTTCCGAATCAAATCGACATCGCTATCGCTGAACATTGCCGTCACTTTCCCGGAGAGCGGGTCCCCGCTTTGCGAGCCGGATACCACGCCCATCAGCCGGTTGAGCACAGACGGAAAATTTCCCCAGCTAGCATGGTACTTTACGTCAGCGCCGGGATAGTTCTCCCGGAAGGTGTGAAGGAACAGAAGAAAGGCCGCAAGTGACAGGGCAAATGCACCGGCGTTCGCCCAGCCCGGGCGCCATCGGTTCACTTCGATTGCTTTTCGCAAGGCAAATACGACCCAGAACCCCAGGACGACGATCAGAGGGCCACCGTTCGCATGTCCGAGCCCCAGGAAGCTGCGGTACAGGAACTTCACGAACAGAAGCAGTCCGAACGCACTGCAGAAGACCAGGGCTTGGTCAGCGCGGCCCAGCACGCGGTTCGTCCAGGTCTTGTAGTAGAGCAAGGCAAGCAACAGCGTCGCAAGACCTGGAACGACCAGGCATTGCATCCATGTCCAATGCTTGAGGTCCCAGGGAAGGGGATAGTTGCCGAATCCAAGGACGCTGTACACGATGAGAGGTCTGAGATTCCCGACCAGGAAATCCAGACTGAGAGCGCCCCATCCGTAGGCAAGCACGGACATCACAGCGACTCCCGCAAACGCAGTCGCGAGCAGCAACACGGAACGCTCGAGGAATTCCTTCCAGGACAGTGAGCCGACGAACAGCACGGTGACGAATGCGAGTGACGTGTGTATGCCGGTCTCCGTATTGTTCATGATCGCGAGTGCGCTCAACAGACCCGCAGCGACTGCAGATCGCGCATTCGAAAGGCCATACTTCAAAAGCGCAACGGCACAGATCGGGAAGAACACGAAGCGAAGTGGAGCGCTGCTGGGCTCATGCCAGGGAATCGAGTGCGCCAGAAAGATCAACATGAGCAACGTAAAGACGAATCCCCAGAACCGGCTCGCATACAACCTCGACGCAAGGTAGTAATACAGTGCCGAAAAGAGGATCATGCCGACCGTCATCGCATACAAATATCGAGCAATGACTTGGGCTATGTCGGAGGTCAGCATCCAGGAGAAGATGTACGGGACGCCGAAACTATATTGAGAGAAATAGTCGACGTTCGGAAGGTTGCCCGGCACTTGCGACAGGAGCGCGGGGCCGATCAGGTAGGAGATCGCGTGGGCATTCTTCAAGTCCCAACCGTCGAGAAGCGCACTGAACGGCAGCGGCCAGAAGACCAGGTAGAAGAATACGACGGCACCAACGTCGCCGAGATATCCCGAGATCGACATTGGCATCGATCTCTCGCCGGGGAAGAAACTACCGGCTTTGGAGGTATCGGCCACTGGCGCCGGAGACACCTTGCGATACCAGAAAAGCAGCGCGATGTAGGCGATCAATCCGAGCCAGGCGGGCCATGCACTTCCGTTCTTGTAGATGATGTGCTGCGCCAACAGGCTGGTGCACGCCAGCATGACCGCAAGGACCGAGAGAGTCACACAGACCGCGCTCCAGGCGGCCAGCCGCAACAGGGGGAGCGGTCGATACATGGCGGCCCATGTTGAAAGCGAGAAGCAGAGCACGACGCCCAACACGTAGTGCGCCGCCGCCGTGGATGGCGTCGGCCTTTGCCAGTCGACGAGGACATCCGTCCCTGAAGCAACCGAAGTCAAGGATACGAGCGGATGCAAACCCAGGGAAAGAAGAGCGCCCAACGGCAACACAAGTACCGCGTTCAGAGCCGCCGACCAGTCAATCGCTTCCTGGTCCGCCCCGTCCCGATGGACCTTCAGCCGCTTGGCAAGGAATGCACCAGAAATGCTCCTGAAAGCCGCCATGGACACGAAGGCGCGCCGATTGGTCTGAATGCTTCTCCTGAGACTTCGAAGACGGGCACTCAACATTTGGTCAACAGTTCCATTCTGCGCTGCCGGCGGACCTACAGGGGCATCGCCGACTTTCAGTATACAACCTAGCATCCGATGAGGTCGCCTCTGACCTTATGGAACCTCTGGGAAGTTGGCCGGGCGTTCCTGGATCAACGGATGTTCGCCGGCGCGCGGCTGGCCCCGGGCTGGTTGCGGAGGACAAACCAGGCGGAAAGGTAGTGGCATGGCCCCGGGGCCCTACAGTCCTCCCCTGAGCCGGCAAGGCTCAGCCTCCCGTCAAGGCGCTGTTTCCACTGGCGGCGCCCCCGCGACCCAACGGGTCGTCGATAAGTCTTCGCCACAGGGGGCCGTCCGCGATGAACGGCCCGGGAAGATCTGCAGTGCCAGTGACTCGGTGACTGCCGATGGCGCGACGGACATTGAAGGCGTCAATGTGTCGCCGCCGCGTTGGATCGCAGCCCAACGGACCCCGACGGCGTCCAGACACCCTCAAAGTTGCTTGCGGTAGCGTACGCCTTTTTTCTCGCCGCGCGCGGCCTTACGCGGCCGGACGTGAACGACACACCGGACGCTACCCGTGGAGAGGCCGATGGATACGACCTTTCCGGCCCTTTCCGGGCGACTTCGGACGGGGCTGGCGGAAGAGAGTGGGAGTCGAACCCACTAAGAACCGGCTAACGGCCCTCTCTGGCTTTGAAGGCCAGCCGCCCCACCGGGAGCGCTTCTCCTCCGTCGACGATCTTTGCCCGAGAACGACCGACCTGTCACGTCGCGGCCGCAGCGGCCGCCTCCGGCGCCGTCGGACCGAACTGCTGGAGCTTCTGCGGCACAGTGCGCCGCAGGTCGCCGCGGCGGACGGTGATGCCGTGGCGGTCGAAGAACTCGAGGATCTGGATCGCCACCTTGCGGCCGTTGTCGAGCTTGTCGCGGAACTCCGCTGCCGTGAACTCGCGGCCGAAGGCATGGGCGATGCCGATCATCTCCGCCACCACCGGACGCAGGAAATACTGGTCGGGCGCTACCTCGACGACGCGGCCGACCTTGGCCAGGCGCTGCAGGAGCTTGCGCATCTCGGGCTCGGGCACGCCATGGGTGCTGGCGAAATCGCGGACGCGCGGCGGCCTGTAGCGGTCGCGATCGAGTTCCGCGGCGATCTTCTGCCAGAGGGCCTCGTCGCGGGAGCCGAGCTTCAGCGAATGTCCGCGCAGGCGCAGGAACGGACCGTCGACCAGCACGGTCTTGGCCCCGACTTCCTGATCGATCAGTGCCTTGAAGACCGGGACGGGCCAGCGCCGCGCCAGCGCCAGGCGCAGCCGCTCGGGCTGCAGTCCCGGCGTGTCCGGCCGCGCCTCGTGATGCGCCTTCAGCGTATCGACGATGTCCTGCCGCGCCGCCGCCATGGTGGCGGCATGGAAGCCGTAGCCGTCGAGGCTCGTGCCGTCCGCCGCCTCGAGCAGGGCGGCGACATCCACCGGTCGCAGGTTCCGCGTCAGGCCGAAGCGCGCGGTCTCGACGAAGCCCGAGTCGAGCGACAGGAGCCTGTCGAGCGCCACCGGGTCGGGCTCGCCCAGCGCCGCCAGCTCGGCCAGCCGCCGCGGCGCCCGCCGGTTGCGCGGCGGGCCGAACGGATCGATCACGCTGGCGCCGCCTATCGTGCGCAGCGCCGACGGATCGCGCAGGATGACGCGGTCGCCGGCCAGGGCGCCGACCTTCTCGTCGAGCACGAGCTGTGCCATTGCCGTCTCTCCCGGCGCCAGCCGCTCGCCCTCGAGCAAGGCGACGCGCCCCATGACGTGTGCCGAGCCGAGATGCACGTGCGCGGGCGACCAGTGCTTCAGGGGCTGCTCTTCCGAGGCGAGCAGCTTCAGGCGGACGTCGAGCCGGTCGGTCGGCGCGTGCAGCTCGGGGCTGACCACCCAGTCGCCGCGGCGCACGGCGTCCTTGGACAGGCGCGGTCCGGCGAGGTTGAGGGCGCAGCGCTCGCCGGCGCGCCCGATCTCCGCCGCGCGGTTCTGCGCATGCAGCGAGCGCACGCGCGCCTCCAGGCCGGACGGCGTCAGCAGCAGCCGGTCGTCGACCCTGATCTCGCCGGCATGCACGGTGCCGGTCACCACCACGCCGGCCCCCGACAGGACGAAGCAACGGTCGACCGCGAGCCGCGCGAAACCGGTGACGCCCTTGCCGCTTTCGCCGAGCGCCAGCAGCCCGGCCTTGAGCTCGTCGATGCCGCGGCCGGTGATTGCCGACACCGGCATGATCTCCGCACCCCGCAGCGAGGTCGGCTCGAGCAGGGCCTCGATCTCGGCCATGCGCTCCAGCAGCAGGTCGTCGTCCGCGAGGTCGGCCTTGGTGAGCGCCACGATGCCGCGATCAAGCCCCAGCAGGTCGACGATCTGCAGGTGCTCCACGGTCTGCGGCTTGATGCCCTCGGCGGCCGACACGATCAGCAGCGCGGCGTCGATGCCGGTGGCGCCCGCCAGCATGTTGTGCACGAAGCGCTCGTGACCAGGCACGTCGACGAAGCCGAGCTGGCGGCCGTCGCCCAGATCCGAGTAGGCGTAGCCGAGGTCGATGGTGATGCCGCGCGCCTTCTCCTCCTTCAGGCGATCGGCATCGACACCGGTCAGCGCCTTCACCAGCGCCGTCTTGCCGTGATCGATATGGCCCGCGGTGCCGACGATCATGGCGCATCCCCTGCAGGCAACGCCGGACGCGGGGCGGGCAACGGACTAGCGGTCGCCGGCATCGAGACCTTCCAGCTGGCGGACGAAGGTCGCCTCGTCGTCCAGGGTACGCAGGTCGAACAGCAGCGCGTCGTCGCCGATGCGCCCGATCACCGGCACCGGTAGCCGACGGAAGGCGGCGGCCAGGCGGTCGAGACTCCGGCCGCGCAGCGCGATGGCGAAGGACGGGAGCAGGTCGACCGGCAGCGCGCCGGAGCCGATCTGGCCGCGCACCGGCTCGATGGTCGCCTCTGCCCGGCCGGCCAGCGCAGCGCCGACCGCGGGCAGCAGCCGCTCGGCGGCGGCGCGGATTTCGTCCGCCGGCCGGGCGAGCGCGCGCACCGTCGGCAACCGCTCGGCCAGGCGCGACGGATCGCCGTAGAGGCGCAGCGTCGCCTCGAGCGCCGCGAGCCGCACCTTGTCCAGCCGAAGCGCGCGCTTGGTGGGATGGCGCGAGACGCGCTCCACCAGATCGCGCCGGCCGACGATCAGGCCGGCCTGCGGGCCACCCAGCAGCTTGTCGCCGGAGAAGGTCACCACGTCGATGCCGGCCGCGATCGCCTCGCGCGCCGTCGGCTCGTGCGGCAGACCCCAGCTCTCGAGGTCCACCAGGGTGCCGCTGCCGAGATCCTCGATCACCGGCAGGCCCCTGTCGCGCGCGAGCGGGACCAGGTCGGCGGCCGGGACCGTCTTCGTGAAGCCGGTCACCGCGTAGTTCGACGGATGCACCTTCATGATCGCCGCGGTCTCGGGGCCGATCGCCTCGGCATAGTCGCGCAGATGCGTGCGGTTGGTCGTGCCGACCTCGACCAGGCGACAGCCGGCCTGCGCCATGATGTCGGGGATGCGGAAGGCCCCGCCGATCTCGATCAGCTCGCCGCGCGAGACGATCACCTCGCGGCCGCCGGCCAGGGCCGCCAGCACCAGCAGCACGGCGGCGGCGTTGTTGTTGACGGCGGTCGCCGCCTCGGCGCCGGTGAGCCGCTGCAACCAGGGCGCGATATGGTCGTCACGCTCGCCCCGGCCACCGTCGGCCAAGTCGTACTCGAGGGTCGTCGGCGAGCGCATGGCGGCGACCGCCGCCTCGATGGCCTCCTCGGCCAGCAGGGCGCGTCCGAGATTGGTGTGCAGCACCGTGCCGGTGAGGTTGAAGACCCGCCGCTGCGAGGGTTCCACCAGGCCGGCCAGCCGCGCCTCGCACCAGCGCGCACAGGCCGCTTCGTCGCCGACGTCGGCGCTGCCGCGCCGGGCCTCGGCCCAGGCCCGCAGCGCCTCCACCACCAGCGGGCGGCCGGCCCGGGCGATCAGCGGCGCGAGCGCCATCCATCCGGCCATACGGTCGATCGAGGGCGGACGCCCGAGGGTCGGACGGGTCTCAGAGGCGCGCAAGGCGCGGTCGGCACGCGACACGGGTCGTTTCCCCAGCACATATGGGCCGGACACGAGGGCCCGGCGGCGCCAATCTGGCCCAGGCGCGGCATCGGATCAATGGACACGGGCCGCCGGCGCGGCGGCCGGCCGATGTCGAACTCAGGGCTTCTTCTGCAGGCCCCAGGTCTCGGCGAGCTGGGCGGCCATGCGCGTGGCCATCAGGCGGTTGCCCGGGCTCTCGGACTTGGCGTCCCGCCAGTAGTGGATGTGGTCGGCGTAGATCGTGCCCTTCTCGTTGGCGAAGATGTCGCCGAGATCGAAGACCGCGAGCCCGCGCTCGCGCAGCGTCAGCATGCCGGCCACGATCCTGCGATAGAGAGGACCGTAGGAGAGGTCGCCCACGATGCGCTTCTCGTCCTCCGTCAGCACCTTGCCGTAGGCCGGTGCCGGCTGCAGGAAATAGGCCGACTTCAGGCCGTAGTCGCGCGCCAGCACCTCGGTCGCCCGCCAGTATTTCTGGTAGAGGCCGAGTTGCACCTCGAACTCGCGCGGCGCGTCGCGGCGGATGTCCTCGGGCATCTTGAAGATGCTGTTGAGCGTGGTCTTCTTGGTCGAGTTGAAGACGTCGTGTCCCTTGGCGACGTCCTCGATGCCGCGCACCACCATGTAGGCGGCGTGCGAATGGCCGAGCAGGGGATTGGCCGCCAGCGCCCCGGAAATGCGGCCCATCACCCAGCCGATCGCGGCATCGCCGAAATTCTCGTCGGCCACGAAGGGATTGACCTCGATGAAGTTGCTGAGCGGCCGCTCCAGCCGCTCCTCGGCGCCCGGCCAGAAGAAGTAGTGCTCGTTGAAGCCGCTGAGGTTGACGACGGCGTCGACCGAGCTGGCGTAGAGGGCGAAGAGGATGAAGGGCTGGGGCTCCTTCCAGGCGCCGTCGCCGCCGTTGAGGATGCGCCACGGCTTGCCGTTGGGGCTGACGTACTTCTTGTTGAGCTCTTCCTCGAGATAGCGCGGCGCCGGGGGCTGGGAGTTCTGCGCGAGCTGAGAGGCGACCGATCCGCCGACCAGGATGATCGTGTAGTAGTCCGGATCGCGCACGGTCGGATAGTCGGGCCCGTACAGGCCGACATTGTTCACCCAGGGCTGGCCGCACGGCGGATTCGCGTGGTGCACGAAGCCGACATAGGGGTGCGGATAGAGCGTGTCGACGTAGCGGCAGGTCGTGCCCTTTGTGGCGTCGCGCAGGTAGGTGTTCTGTGTGCGCTCGAAGAGCTGCGGCGCCGGCGTGTAGCGGCCGTCCTCGATGTAGAGCCACGCGATGGCAGCGACCTCGACGGTCGCCAGGGCGAGCAGGATGCCGAAGAGGACCGAGATCCAGCCGAAGATCCGCTGCTTCATCGTGTCTCCATCAGCGTCCGGCTTCCCGGATCGCCTGCCAGACTCGCTGCGGTGTCGCCGGCATCTGGACGTTGCGCACGCCGAGCGGCCACAGCGCGTCCATGATGGCGTTCATCACCGTAGGCGTCGAGCCGACCGCGCCCGACTCGCCGACGCCCTTGGCGCCCAGCGGATTGGTCTTGGCCGGCACGCTGTCGTCGAGCGTGTTGGAAAAGGTCGGGAAGGTCGAGGCGCGCGGCATCGCATAGTCCATGAACGAGCCGGTGATGAGCTGGCCGGTCTCGCGGTCGTAGACGTTCTCCTCGAGGAGCGCCTGGCCGATGCCCTGGGCGCAGCCGCCATGGATCTGGCCGAACACGATCGGCCGGTGCAGCGGCCGGCCGACATCGTCGACCGTGGTGTAGCGCTTCAGCTCGACATGGCCCGTCTCCGGATCGATCTCGACCTCGCCGACATGGGCGCCGTTGGGCCAGGCGATGCCTTCGACGGAGTTGACGTTCTCGATGAAGATGCGCTTGTCGGGCTGCCGCGCGGCCAGCTCGCCGAGGCCGATGGCGCGATCGGTGCCGGCGATGGTGAAGCGGCCGGAGGCATAGACGATGTCGGCGACGCTGGCCTCCAGCGCATCGGCCGCCAGCTCCTTGCCCTTGTCGACCAGCTTCTCGCTGCCGCTCAGCACGGCCGAGCCGCCGATATAGGCCGAACGCGAGCCCATCGAGCCGACGCCGCCGACCCGGTCGGAATCGCCCATGGCGATCTCGATCTGCGACGGGTCGATACCCAGCAGCTCGGAGGCGAGCTGGGTGAAGCTGGTCTGCAGCCCCTGCCCCATGCCCTGCGTGCCCATCCAGATGACGACCTTGCCGTCGGCCTTCACCTCGTAGTGCGCCATCTCGTTCATGACCATGGCCGAGGTCCATTCGACATAGGAGGCGAGGCCGCGGCCGTACAGCTTGCCGCGCTTCTCGGCCTCGGCCTTGCGCGCCGGGAAGCCGTTCCAGTCGGCGGCCTCCAGCGTCTTGGTCAGGAAGAGGTTGAAGTCGCCGGTGTCGTACTTCTCGCCCATCGCCGTCGTGTAGGGCATCTGGGCCGGCGTCACGAAGTTGCGCCGCCGCAGCTCGGCCGGATCCATGCCGATCTGGCGCGCCGCCGAATCCATCAGCCGCTCGAGGTTCAGCAGGCACTCCGGCCGGCCGGCGCCGCGATAGGCGCCGACCGTGGCCGAGTTGGTGAGCACGCAGGTGATCTTGAGGTCGATCACCGGAATGTCGTAGGTGCCGGTCGTGACCTTGGGGCCGACGAACAGGGGGATGGCGATGCCGGCGCCCGACGGGTAGGCGCCGACATTGGCGAAGGCCTCCATGCGCAGCGCGGTGATCCGGGCGTCCTTGTCGAGCGCCATCGAGACCTTGTGCAGCTGGTCGCGGCCGGCGGTGGCGGCGGCGAACTCCTCACTGCGCTCGGCGCGCCACTTCACCGGGCGCTTCAGCACCTTGGCCGCCCAGACGGCGACCGATTCGTCGGGCTGGATGCCCGTCCGCATGCCGAAGCCGCCGCCGATGTCGCGCACCAGCACGCGCACCTTGTCCTTGGGCATCTTGAGGACGACGTCGGCCAGCAGGTCGCGCGTCACCGAGGGATTCTGGCTGCCGATGTGGACGATGATCCGGTCGCCGTCCCACTCGGCCATGATGGCCCGCGGCTCCATGGCGTTCACGATCAGCCGCTGGTGGACGATGTCCATCGACACGGTATGGGCCGCCGCGGCGAAGGCGGCGTCGGCCTTGGCGGCATCGCCGAAGCGGTTGAAGCCGACCCGGTTGCCCGGCGCGCCCTGCCAGATCTGCGGCGCATCGGCCTTCAGCGCATCGTCGATCTCGGTCACCGACGGCAGCGGGTCGTAGTCGATCTCGACCAGCTCCGCGGCGTCCTGCGCCTGGCCGCGGCTTTCGGCCACGACGGCGACCACGGCCTCGCCGAGGTAGCGCGCGACCTCGTGTGCCAGCGGCCGGCGGGGCGTCATGTCGGGCTTCTTGCCGTCGGCGTTGGGGAACATGGCGGGCAGCGCGAAGTAGCCGCAGCCTTCCTTTTCCATGTCGGCCCAGGTGAAGACGCCCAGTACGCCGGCTGCCTTGCGGGCGGCCTCGGAATCGATGCGGGTGATCCTGGCATGGGCGTGCGGCGAGCGCACCAGCACGACATGTGCCTGGTCGGGCCGGGCCTGATTGTCGGTGAATCCGCCCGTGCCGGTCAGAAGCCGGTTGTCCTCGACACGCTTGATATACTGGGCCTTGCCGAACGCTACCATCACGCCACTCCCGCCGCTCGAAGTCCGACCTGTTCGGAATCGGACCGGACTATAGCGGCGAAGCGGCCCGGGCTCTCGCGGCCATTTCGCCGCTGCCCGGGACGGGGTGGCGCGGAATCCGCCCTAGTCGAGGGAAGGCATCTCGGTCAGCGGCACGATCCGGATGCCGGCGCCCTCGAGCCCCTCGCGCACGGCCCGGGAAACCGCAACGGCCGTAGGGCCATCGCCGTGCACGCAGATCGAATCGACCCGGCAGGGAATGCGCTTGCCGGAGGTAGAATAGATCGCCTGCTCGTCGACCATGCGGCGGACGTGCGCCACCGCCTGCGCCGCATCCTTGATCATCGAGTTGGTTTCCTTGCGCGGCGTCAGCATGCCGGCATCCGTATAGGTGCGGTCGGCGAAGACTTCCTCGGCGACCCGCAGCCCGGCCCTTCGCGCGGCCTTGCCCTGCTCGGTATTGGCCTGGGCGAGAAAGATCAGGTCGCGGTCGGCCGCCTTGGTGGCGCGGCAGATCGCGTCGCACATCTCCGCGCTTTCGGCCGACATGTTGGCCATCATGCCGTGCGGCTTCATGTGCGTGACCTTGGCCCCGTGCAGGGCGGCGATCGCCTGCAAGGCGCCGATCTGGTAGGCGATGTTGGCCTCCAGTTCCTTGGTCGTGAGGTTGATCACCCGCCGCCCGAAGCCCTGCAGGTCGGCGAAGCCGGGATGGGCGCCGATCGAGACCCCGTTCTCCTGGCAGAGCTTCACGGTATCGACCATCACTGTGGGATCGCTGGCGTGAAACCCGCAGGCGACATTGGCCGATTTCACGATCTTCAGCACCTCGGCATCGTTGCCCATCACCCACGGGCCGAAACTCTCGCCCAGGTCGGAGTTGATGTTGACGAAACCGGCATTGGTCGCGGCCATGGGAAGCTCCTTCAACGACGAAAGGTCCCCGCTGCGCTCGGGATGACAGCGAGTAGACGCTGATTATATCCTAGCAGATGTGAGCGTACGGTATCTTTCCTGCGGCGACACCGCCTTCTCCGTCGAGTTCGGCAACGAGATCTCTCCGGACATCAACGGCCGGGTGATGGCGCTGCACGCCGCGATCGGCCAGGCGGGAATCGCCGGCATCGTGGAGACGGTGCCCTCCATGCGGGCCCTGATGGTCTGCTACGACCCGACGGCGACGACCCGCGCCGACCTCCAGCCCGCGATCGACGCGCTGATCGCGCGCGGCCTGCCGACCGGCCAGGCCGCGCGGCAGGTGACCATCCCGTGCTGCTACGACGACCCCGACTTCGCGCCCGACCTCGACGAGGTCGCCGGCCGCACCGGAAAGTCGCGGGAGGAGGTCATCGCCGCCCATCTCGCCTCGCGCTTCAAGGTCTACGTGCTGGGCTTCATGCCCGGTCTCGCCTACATCGCGGGCCTCGACCCCTCGCTCGCCCTGCCGCGCCGCTCGCAGCCGCGGGTGCGCGTCCCGCGCTCGTCGGTCGCCATCGCGATGGACATGACGACGATCTACCCCTTCGAGAGCCCCGGCGGCTGGCACCTGATCGGCCGCACGCCGCTCTGGATGTTCGACCAGCGCCGCGAGCAGCCGGTGTTCCTCGCGCCGGGCGATTCGCTCGCCTTCCAGCGTATCGACCGCAAGGTCTACGACCGCATCGCGCGCGAGGTCGAGGCCGGCAGCTTCGCCTGGGACCGGCTGGTGGAGGCGGCATGAGCGGCCATCTCAAGGTCGTCCGCGCGGGCCTGTTCGACACGCTCCAGGACCTCGGCCGCACCGGCTTCATGGCGCTCGGCATGCCGACGGCCGGGGCGATGGACCGGATCGGCCTGCGCCTCGCCAACGCGATGTGCGGCAACCCGGCCGGCATGGCCGGGCTCGAGATCGGCGTGATGGGACCCGACCTGCTGGTCGAGGCCGAGAGCGTGCGCATCGCGCTCGCCGGGCCGCTGTCGGCCAGCCTCGTCGAGGCGCCGGATGCCGCCCCCAAGCCGCTGGAATCGGATCGCACGCATCTGCTGAAGCGCGGCCAGGTCCTGCGCGTCGGCATGGTCGAGGGATCGAGCACGGCCTATCTCGCCGTCGCCGGCGGCTTCGCGCTGGCACCCTTCATGGGCAGCCTCTCGACCTATGCCCGCGCCGGCGTCGGCGGTCTGAAGGGTCGCAAGCTCGCTGCCGACGATGTCCTCCCCTTGGTGCAGGAGGCGGCGCCGCCGGGCGACGAGAAGAAGCTCGCGCGGCCCTTCGACTATGGCAGCGGGCCGGTCCGAATCGTCTGGGGGCCGCAGGACGACTATTTCAGCGCCCGCGGCCGCAAGACCTTCATCGAGTCCGAGTATCGCGTTTCCAAGGAAGCCGACCGCATGGGCATCCGCTTCGAGGGCCCGACGATCGAGCACGCCACGCCGGTCGACAAGGGCGGCGCCGACATCATCTCCGACGGCATCGCGCCGGGTGCCATCCAGGTGCCGGGCGCCGGCCTGCCCATCGTGCTGCTGGCCGACCGCCAGACGGTGGGCGGCTATCCGAAGATCGCGACCGTCGCCTCGGTCGACCTGCCCCGGCTCGGCCGTCTTCTCCCGGGCAACGCCGTGACGTTCACCTCCGTGACGGTCGAGGAGGCCGAGGCGCTGCGGCGCGACCAGGAGGCGCGGCTGGCCCGGGCGATCGCCGAGCTTCAGACGGCGCGGCCGCCCGGCGGCATCGACCTCGTGCGGCTGTACGAGGAGAACCTGATCGACGGCATCGTCTACGAGCGCGAGGCGCTTCCGGGCTAGAGCGAGACCCGCGGCCGCCCCTCGTTTCGTCCTTCGGCCCCGCTCGGCCCCCGTGCCGCATTCGCGGTAGCCCCTGCCCGGCTGCGTTGCTACGACAGCGAAGCGCAACGAAAACCGAGGAAATCGTCATGAGCTGGCAGCCCGAGATGGACGAACTGCGCCGCCGTCAGGAGATGACTAAGCGCATGGGCGGCGCCGACAAGGTCAAGCGCCAGCATGACGGCGGCCGGCTGACAGTGCGCGAGCGCATCGACCGGCTGGTCGACCCGGACAGCTTCCGCGAGATCGGCAGCGTCGCCGGCAAGGCGGAATACGATGGGCGCAACGACCTGGTCGACCTGACGCCCGCCAATGCCGTGATGGGTCGCGCGAAGATCGACGGCCGGCACGTCGCCGTCACCGGCGACGACTTCACGGTGCGCGGCGGGTCGGCGGACGCGACGATCAAGGAAAAGGACATCTTCATCGAGCGCTACGCCAACCAGTACCGCGTGCCCTTGATCCGCATGATCGAGGGCTCGGGCGGCGGCGGCTCGGTCAAGACCATCGAGACCACCGGCCGCGCCAACGTGCCGGGCGTGCGCGGCTGGGAATGGGTGGTGCGCAACATGGGCACGGTGCCGACCGTCGGGCTGGGCCTGGGCTCGGTCGCCGGGCTGGGCGCCGCCCGGCTCGCCGCCACGCACTATTCGGTGATGGTGAAGGAGGTCTCGGCCATGTTCGTCGCCGGGCCGCCGGTCGTGAACCGGCTGAGCCCCAAGCAGTTCGACAAGCAGGAGCTCGGCGGCTGGGAGATCCAGCTGCGCGCCGGCGCCATCGACGAGGCGGCCGACAGCGAGGACGAGGCCTTCGCGCTCGCCCGCCGCTTCCTCTCCTATCTCCCCTCCTCGGTCCACGACGCGCCGCCGCGCGGCCCGGTGACCGACGATCCGGCGCGCCGCGAGGACACGCTGTTCGACGCCATCCCGCGCGACATCCGCAAGGTCTATCGCATCCGGCCGATCGTCGAGAAGATCGTCGACCAGGGCAGCTTCTTCGAGATGGGCAAGCTCTATGGCCGCTCGGTGGTGACCGGCCTCGCGCGCATCGACGGCTGGCCGGTGGCGGTGATGGCGAGCGACCCCATGTTCTACGGCGGCGGCTGGACAGCCGACGCCTGCCAGAAGGTGGCGCGCTTCGTCGACATGGCCGAGACCTTCCATCTGCCGGTCGTCTACTTCTGCGACTGTCCCGGCTTCCTGATCGGGCTGGAGGCAGAGAAGAGCGGCGTCATCCGCCAGGGCGTGCGCACCATGTCGGCCATGTTCCAGACCACGGTGCCGTGGTGCACCTTCATCATCCGCAACGCCTTCGGCGTGGCGGGCGCCGCCCACCAGAACGGCGCCCGGCTCAACTGGCGCTACGCCTGGCCGTCGGGCCGCTGGGGATCGCTGCCGCTGGAGGGCGGCATCGAGGCGGCCTATCGCGCCGACATCGACGCCGCCGACGATCCCAAGGCCAAGATGGCCGAGATCGAGGACCGGCTGAACAAATTGCGCTCGCCCTTCCGGTCGGCCGAGACCTTCTGGATCGAGGAGATCATCGACCCGCGCGACACACGGAAGATCCTCTGCGAGTTCGTCGAGCTGGCCGCCCCGGTGCGCGGCAGCGGCCCGACCAGCCACTGGATGCGGCCCTGAGGCCCTACTTCTTCCAGCCGTAGGCCTCGAGCCGCGGCAGCGTCCCGCAGGCCGGGTCGAAGGGCGGATTGCTGCGATAGTCCTTGTCGACCAGCACATAGGCACGGCCCGGCGTGCGGCTCACGAGGGCGCTCATGGCCGGGAGCGACCAGTCCTGGGCGAACAGCTTGTCCGGCCAGTCGAGCAGCGGCAGGTCGGCGGCGCGGATCGCGCCTTCCCGCGTGTCGACCAGCGCCCGCATGCGCCCGAGATAGTCCGACCACAGGCCGGTCAGCACGAGGTCGGGGACCGCGGCCGCCACCAGAAGCATCGTCATCGCGAGGGCCGCGCGCCGCGACACCGTCGGCAGGCGCAGCACGGCGAGCAGGCGCGGTGGCCGGTCGCGCCAGGCGACGGCGATCCACAGGCTGCCCAGCAGGACCGCCAGCAGGCCGCCCGCCGCCTGGCGCGCCAGATAGTGGGACGGCGGGTAGAGGATCGAATGCTCGTGCAGCAGCCGGTACCACGGCGTCAGGGCGAGCGCCGCGGCCGCAATGCCGACGACGACCAGAGGACCGCTTCCCTGCAGCCAGGCCGGGCGAAGGAGGGCCCCCAGGCCGCACAGGACCAGCCCGACCACGGGAATGGCGAACTGCAGGTTCTGCCAGAAATCGAGCGTCATCGACCGCACCTTCACGAAGTGCGGATGGTCCCAGTAGTCGACGATGGTGACGCCCGCGACGATCGCCGCCGCCGCGAAGGCGAGGGCGGCGATCGTCAGCAGCAGTCGGACCGGCGGCGCCGCGCCGCGAGCCGACCACAGGAGGATCGCCGCCACGAGCGGGCCGAGATAGACCATCGCCTCGTAGGACCGCACGCAGAGCAGGCCGAGGATGAGCGCCAGCAGCGCGTCGCCGAGCGGCCGGCCGGACGGCCGCAGCGACGTCGCCACGGCAGCGGTCGCGGCGGCGAACGCCACGTTGTACTCGCCGACGATGAAGAACGAGGTCGGCAGGTAGACCGTGGCGACGACGGCGACCACGATGGCCAGCAGCAGCCCGTCGTCGCGCACCCGGGCCAGCGCCAGGTGGTAAAGCGCCGTCGGCAGCCCGAACAGCGTGGCCGAATAGACCATCGACAGCAGCCACGTGTCGCGCACGCCGAGTTGCGCCAGCGCCAGCACCGGTGCCTGCGTCACCCAGTCGACATGGGCCCGCGCGGTGTAGAAATCGTGGACCTGGCCGAGCTCGAGGATGTTCGCGAGGAAGGCCGACCCGTCCCAGAAGAGCGCCCGGCTGTTGAACGCGGACCAGGCCGACAGCGACCACAGCAGCAGGACGACGAGACGCTGGAGGGCCGGCGGCGGCACGGCAGGGCCCGCTAGTCGCGCCAGGTGTACTGGCCCAGGGGATAAGGCTCGCCTGGCGGGAACGGTTGCCAGGCGTTGAACTCCCGGGGCGGCGCGATGATGCCGTCGCCTCGCCGGGCCCGAAGCGCGAGGCTCTGGCTGGGCAGGATCCAGGCCTCGACGAGCAGGTCGTAGGGATGCTTGGACAGCGGCGAATCCTCGAAGGCGATGACGCCTTCGCGGCCGCGCACCGTGTCGCGCACGGCATCGAGGTACGAGACCCAGTTGCGCGTCAGATAGATGTCGGACGGCAGGAGCGCGATCAGGACGACGAGAGCGAACGCGAGGAAGCGTCCGGCCGCCTCCGGCCGCGTCAACGAGAGGAAGACGGACAGCCGTTCGCGCAGGGGCGAGCCATAGGCCCAGATGAACAGCACGATGGTGATCACCACCAGCCCGGCGCCCTGGCGAGCCACGTACTGGGATTTCGCCAGCGGCCGCACCAGCGTGTCGCTGAGGCCGAGCAGCGGCGACAGGGCGAGTGCTGCGAGACAGACGGCGGCCCAGCGGTAGGGTCGGCCGGTCGCCAGGTCGCGCGGGCGCACGAGGCCCCAGACGATGACGATCAGGGCGCCGGCCACCGCGAGGTCGAACTGCAGGTTCTGCCAGAAGTTCGAGGCCGTCTGGATGGTCTCGTCCAGATGCTCCTCGGAGTAGGGCTTGGCGAGGGAATGGATGGCCACGAACACGCCGGCCACGAAGCCCGCGACCGACAGGAGATGGAGTGCCGTGGGCAGCCAGGGCCGCGCCGGCGCCCGCCACACGGCATGGAGGACCATCAGCGACAGGAGCGGCCCGAGGTAGATCATGGCCTCGTAGGTCCGGACGGCGACCCCCGCGAGCACCACCAGGAACAGGCCGTCGAGCACCGTGAGACGACGGGCCGTGACCAGGCGCACCGCCACCAGGACGGCGATTGCGTAGGCCGTATTGTATTCGCCGACGATGAAGAAGGAGGTCGTCATGAAGACGACGCCGATGGCGGCGATCACCGAGGCCAGCAGGACCGGGTCGTGCCGGGTCCGCACCAGGGCCAGGTGGTAGAGGGCCGTCGGCACGGCGAACAGCCCGATCGACAGGAGCCGGGCCAGCAGATGCAGGTCCGTGACGCCCAGGAAGACCGCGGTGATGATGGGAATCTGGCCCAGCACCATGGCGTAGAGCCGCGGCGTGTAGAAATCGAAGAACCACTCGCGCCGGGCGATCTGGACGAGGAAGGCCGAGCCGTCGACGAACAGCCCCCGGCTTTCCCAGCTGTGCCAGAGGGCCAGCCCCCAGATCAGGCCGACCGTCGTGCGGTAAGCGACTTTGGTCGATAGCATGCGCAAGAGTGCGGGCTCTACCCGAGCCCCGGGGCCGGCGCAAGCCGGCTTGCAGCGTCCAAAGAGCGCTGTTAGCAAGGCGCCGCAATGCAAGGACCCACAACGCTCAGTTGGGAGAAGGTCGACGCCATTCCGGGCTGGTTCATGTTCCAGTCCTATTGCGTGTGGCGCGCCCTCCTCGACCAGCAGGCCGACATCTCCGGCGACCTCTTCGAGATCGGCGTCTGGCGCGGGCGATCCGCCTCGCTGCTCGCCTCCTACCGCAAGGGCAGCGAGAAGCTGTACCTGTGCGATCTCCGCCTCGACGAGGAGGCCGTCACCCGGGCCATCCGGTCGGTGGGCACCGAGCCGGCCAACATCGTGCCCCTGTCGGGGCCCTCCTCCGACCTGCCGGCCAAGCTCGATCTGCAGGCCATGCACCAGACGGTGCGCTGGTTCCACATCGACGGCGAGCACACCGGCACCGCGGTCTACCGTGAGCTCGAGCTGGCGAACCGGATCGTCAACACCGAGGGGATCGTCGTGATCGACGATTTCTTCTCGCCCCGCTATCCCGCCAACACGACCGAGGTCGTGCGCTACCTCGAGAAGAACCCGTTCCACTTCCGCCTGCTCGCGGTCGGCTTCAACAAGGGCTACCTCTGCCGGCCCGAGAGCCTGCCGCGCTACATGGACTTCATGGCCTCCGGCATGAGCCGCGCGCTGGGCGGCTACGGCGCCCGGACGACGATCTTCAAGACCACCGGACCGTGGGACACGGACGCGGTCGGCATCACCGACTATGTCGACGATGCCGGCCCGATCGCGGGTCCCGACAACGAGCCGCAGCGCTGGCACATGATGCGCACGCGGCACGTCTGGGGACCGCTGCGCCACCTGCAGAACGGCTGGCGCATGCTGACCGGGCGGTAGCGGCCCGCTCCGTTAGGCCGCCGTCGGCGCCGCCGTCACGAGCTTCATCTGATCGTCGAGGTCGTCGGCGATGAAGTTGCGCACCACCTCGTCGAGGTCCCTGTCGGTCTCGAAGCCGAGCCGGCGTGCCCGCTGCGAGTCGATCCCCTGGGGCCAGCCGTCGCAGATCTTCTGGATGGCGGGATCGTGCTCCCAGGTGACCTTGCCCACCTTGCGGTTGCCGGCGTGGCGGCCGACCGCCTGCTCGAGCTCGCGGGCCGTCACGTTGATGCCGTTCAGCAGCAGCGTGCGGCCCGGCCCGAACGCATCGGGCGGCAGATCGTGCAGCCGGACGAAGGCATCGACCGTCTTGCGCGGGCTCAACACCACCATGATCGTCGACGGATCGACCGGGCAGACGACGTCGACGCCTGTCAGCGGCTCGCGCACCACCGAGCTCGCCCAGGTCGAGGCCGCCTTGTTGGGCAGGCCGGTGCGCACGCAGATGGTCGGCAGCCGCACCGCCGTGCCGCGCAGGAAGCCCTTGCGCGTATAGTCGCGCACCAGGAACTCGCCGATCGATTTCTGCGCCCCGTAGGACGTCTGCGGCGTGAGCGCGGTCTCGTCGGTGACCGCCGGCGGCAGGTCGCCGCCGAAGGCGGCCAGGGAGCTCGTGAACACCACGCGCGGGTTGGTGCCGAGCGCGCGGCAGGCTTCCAGCACGTTGCGCGTGCCGTCGAGATTGACCCGGTACCCGAGGTCGAAATCGGCTTCGGCGCCGGCGCTGACCACGGCGGCGAAGTGGAACACCGTCGCCGCCCCCTGCACCACGGACTGCACGGTCGCGAAGTTGGCGATGTCGCCGGCCAGCGTCTTCACCCGAGGATCATCGAGGCCGGGGCCGCTCGCCTTGCCCACGTCGAACAGGAGCAGCTCGCTCACCGGCTCCGGCTTGCCCGAGAGGCCGGCGATGGCGCCATCCTGCAGGATGCGTCGGGCCAGCTTCTTGCCGAGAAAGCCTGCACCGCCGGTGATCACCACCTTCATGTCGTCTCCGTCCCTGGGGTCCGGCCTGTTGGCGGCCGCGGACGAAAGTGTGCACAGATCGGCGCGCGCAGTCTATGTTTGGCGCAATGGCGGGAACGCAAGAGATCTTCGTCTTCAAGGACGCCTTGATCGTGTTGGGCACGGCGGCCGTCGTCGCACCCGTCGTGCATCGTCTCAAGATCAGTCCGGTTCTGGGCTTCCTCGCGGTCGGCGCCGCGCTGGGCCCGCATGGCCTCGGCCGGCTGGCGCCGCATTCCCAGGTCGTCGACCTTTTCACGGTCACCGGCGAACCGCAGATCGCGTTCATCGCCGACCTGGGGATCGTCTTCCTGCTGTTCTTCATCGGCCTCGAACTGTCGCTGCGCCGCCTGATCACGATGCGCCGACTGGTGTTCGGCCTGGGCGGCCTGCAGGTGGTGCTGACCACGGCCGTGCTGAGCCTCGGCGCGCTCCGGCTCGGCCTGCCGCCGGCCGCGTCGCTGATCGTCGGGGCCTGCCTCGCCCTCTCCTCGACCGCGATCGTCATGGAGCTCCTGTCCGGCCAGCACCGCATGATGTCGACCACGGGCCGCACCAGCTTCGCCATCCTGCTGGCCCAGGACCTGGCCGTCGTGCCGCTCCTCTTCCTGATCGGTGCCCTCGCCGGACCGGCGGACGGTGCGTCGGTCGCCGAAGGCATCGCCGTCGCCCTGGCCGAGGCGGCCGTCGCCGTGCTGACGATCGCCGTCGTCGGCCGGCTCGTGCTGAAGCCGCTGTTCCGGCTGGCGGCAGGCACCGATAATCCCGAGTTCTTCATGGCGGCGACACTGCTGATCGCCGTCGGCTCCGGCGTCGTCGCCGCCTATGCCGGCCTGTCGATGGCGCTGGGCGCCTTCGTCGCCGGGCTGCTCCTGGCCGAGACCGAGTACCGCCGCGCCGTCGAGGCCATGATCGATCCGTTCCGCGGCCTGCTGCTGGGCGTGTTCTTCTTCTCGGTCGGCATGCATGTCGACCTCGCCTTCATCCTGCACGAGCCGCTGGTCGTTGCCGGCGGCTTCCTCGCCATGATTCTCGTCAAGGCGCTGCTGCTCGCTCCCCTGGCCCGGCTGTTCGGCACCCCCTGGTCGGCCAGCATCGAATCGAGCCTGCTGTTGGCGCCGGGCGGCGAGTTCGCCTTCATCGGGATCGGCCTCGCCGTCACGGTCGGCCTGGTCGAGCCCGAGGTCGCCGCCGGCGTCCTGGCCGTCGTGTCGCTCACCATGGCCTCGCTGCCGTTCATCGCCCTGCTGGCCCGGCGCGCCGGCAACCTGTTCGTGCGCGCGGTTGCCATCGATCCGCAGTTCACGGTGCTGCCGCCCGACGACCAGACCAGGCGCGTGATCGTGGTCGGCCACGGCCGGGTCGGCCAGCTGGTCTGCGACCTCCTGGAGAAGCACGCCATCGACTATATCGCCATCGATCGCGACGCCGCCGCCGTCGAGCGATGGCGGCGGCTGGGGCGGCCGATCTACTACGGCGATGCCTCGGCACCCCTTTTCCTGCGGCGCTGCGGCCTCGACGAGGCCACCGGCGTGATCGTCACGCTCGACACGGCGGCCGTCGACGACGTCGTGCGGGCGGTGCGCGCGCGGCGACCCGACGTGATGCTGGTGGCGCGCGCGCACGACGCCCAGCACGCTCGACACCTCTACACGCTGCAGGTCACCGATACCGTGCCGGAGACGATCGAGGCCAGCCTCCAGCTCGCCGAATCCTCGCTGGTCGCGCTCGGCATCCCGATGGGGCTGGTGATCGCGTCGATCCACGAGCGGCGCGAGATGGTGCGGCGCGAGCTCCAGGCCGCGGCCGGCACCACCTCGTCGATCACCGAGCAGATCCGCCACGCCCGGCGCGAGAAGATCCCCAGGTCATGAGGACAAGTTGAAGGTCATAAGCTGGAACCTGCTGCGCCTGACAGGGGCGGCCGTCGAGGATGTGGCGGCATTGGTCGACCGCGAGAAACCGGACGTGATGCTGATGCAGGAGGCGACGCGCCACATCGGGGACCTGCCGTCTCTGGTCGGCGGCCATTTCCACCGCCTGTCCTGGCTGGGCCGCATCCACGGGCTGGCCGTGTGGAGTCCCCATCGCTTCGGCGTGCCGCGCGCCCTGTCGCTGCCGGCCTCGCGACTGCCCGGGCGCCTGCCGCGCCGCCGAGCCCAGCTCGTGCAGATCGGCGACATCACCCTCGCCAACGTCCACCTCTCGCACGGCCAGCTGCTCAATCGCCGGCAGCTCGGCCGCATCGCGGCCGCCCTACGCGGCAAGCCGTCGGCGATCATCGGCGACTACAACATCGTCGGGCCGGTCCTGCTGCCGGGGTTCGCCGATGTCGGTCCCCGCGAGCCGACGCACTACGCGAGCAACGTCGTGCCCTTTCGTCTCGATCGCTGCCTGGTGCACGGACTCTCCTGCCGCACCGCCGACGCGCTGGCCTTCGGCCCCTCCGACCACCGGCCGATCCGGCTCGAGTTGGCCCTTGCCGAAGGATGGGGACTGGACGGAAGCGGCTTGCGGGCCCGCCCGGACATGCGGCCGATCAGGCGGGACCGCCTGCGCCGCCTCTATCGATAGGGCGCGGCGACGTCTGGTCGATTCATTGCTTGAAGCGATCGGAGCGCGGACCTCCAGGCCCGCATCATGATCGTGAGCGGACCTGGAGGTCCGCGCTCCAACGACGCGTCACGGAGTGACGCGCCCCAGCCATGCCCCTCTCATCCAGAAGCCGCTGCTCGGGATCAGAGATAGGGCTGCAGCAGGCGGGCCGCGGCGCTGCGCAGGCGGATCAAGAGGGAATCGGCGTCGAGCTCCTCGACGCCGAGCTCCCGCCCCTTCCCGGTGAGCGCGTTCAGCCGGGCCGCGAGGTCGCTGTCGTGAAGCTCGACATTGACCTCGAAATTGAGCCGGAAGCTGCGCGTGTCCCAGTTGGCGCTGCCGATCAGCGCCCAGCTGTCGTCGACGAACATCAGCTTCGAGTGATCGAACGGCGCGGGCACGAGCCACACCCGGCAGCCGGCCACGATCAGCGGCCGCAGCGGCACGCGGCGTGCCCAGTCGAGGATGGCGTGGTTGGAGTTTTCCGGGAGGACGATGTCGACCCTGACGCCGCGCAGGGCGGCGAGGCCCAGCGCCATGGTCAGCGGCTCGGGCGGCAGGAAGTACGGCGTGACCACCCTGACCGAACGCTGGGCGCAGGAGATCGCGTGCAGCGCCACGAATTCGATCTGCTCCATGTCCTCGTCGGGCCCCGAGGTCACGACGCGGGCCGTTACCGAACCTGCCTTCTCCAGCGGCGGAAACCACTTGTCGGTCAGGAGCTTCTCACCGGTCGTGAACAGCCAGTCGTCGGCGAAGGCGTCGGCCAACTGCTCGACCACGGGCCCCTCGAGCTGGAAGTGCGTGTCGCGCACCACGAACGGCGGATCGTCGGCCTGGATGTTCTCGGCGCCGATGTTGAGCCCGCCAGTGAAGGCGATGCGGCCGTCCACGACCATCACCTTGCGATGGTTGCGCAGGTTCACGAACGGCATCCGCCACGGCAGGTAGGAATGGAGGAAGCGCGCGACCGGCACGCCCGCCTTGTGCAGGGCGTGGTAGGTGCCCGACCAGAAATAGCCGCCGCCGACACCGTCGATCAGCACCCGCACCTCGACGCCCCGACGCTGGGCTTCGATCAGGGCACGGTGGAAGCGCTCGCCGGCCCGGTCGGAGCGGAAGATGTAGCTCACCAGGCCGACGCTCTTCTCGGCCGCTTCGATCGCCGCCAGCATGCGGGGATAGGCCTCGTCGCCGCTGCGCAGGATCTCGACCTTGTTGCCCGGCTCGCAGGCCAGGCCGGTCAGGCGGCCGATCGCGAACTCGAGCGGCGTCATCTTCTCCGGCGCCAGCTCGTTCGCCAGCGCCGCCGCCCCCGAGTCGAGCAGTCGCCGCCGGCGCAGGCGCTGGGCCCGGCGCTTGACCCGGTTGATGCCCATCGTGACGTAGAGCAGCGCCCCGAGATAGGGCGAGAGCCAGGCGATGCCGATCCAGGATACCGCCGCCCCGACGTTGCGCTTGTGCAGCAGCACGTGGACCGTCACGGCACCGGCGAGGGCGACGTGTCCTGCCGCAGCCGCCGCGCCAACCAGTGCTGTCAGGCTGTCGTCGAGAGTCACGCGGCGGGTATAGCAGGTTCGCCGGAGCGTTTTCCTCCACAGAGGCCGAACGTCCGGATGCTTCCCTCCGCGGGAGCCCGCGGAGGGAAGGAGCCTTGGCCTAGGCCGCCTGCTTGATGGCCTTGCCCGCGAGGTCGATGATCTCGTCGATCTGGGCCTTCTCGATCACCAGCGGCGGCGACATGGCAATCGTGTCGCCGGCCTGGCGAACCATCAGACCGAGCTCGAAGGCCTTGATGAAGGTATCGAAGCCCCGGGCGCCGGGGGCATCCTTGCGGGCTTCCATGTCGATGCCGGCCGCCAGACCCAGGTTGCGGATGTCGGTGACGCCCGGCAGACCCTTCAGCGAGTGCACGCCGTCTTCCCAGTACTTCGACAGCTCGGCGCAGCGCTCGAACAGGCCCTCGTCCTTGTAGATGTCGAGCACGGCCATGGCGGCGGCGCAGGCCAGCGGATGGGCGGAGTAGGTGTAGCCGTGGAAGAGCTCGACCACGTTTTCAGGGCCGTTCATCAGCCCGTCGTAGACATGCTTGCGCACGAAGACGCCGCCCATCGGCACCGTCGCGTTGCTGATGCCCTTGGCCACCGTCATGAGATCGGGGATGACGCCGAAGTAGTCGGCGGCGAAGCCCGTGCCGAGACGGCCGAAGCCGGTGATGACCTCGTCGAAGATCAGCAGGATGCCGTGCTTGTCGCAGATCTGGCGGAGACGCTGCAGGTAGCCCTTCGGCGGCGGCAGGTAGCCCGTGGAGCCGGCGCACGGCTCGACGATCACCGCGGCGATGGTCGAGGCGTCGTGCAGGGCGACCAGGCCTTCGAGCGCGTCGGCCAGCTCGGCGCCATGCTCGGGCAGACCGCGCGAGAAGGCGTTCTTCGACGGCACGTGAGTGTGCGGCAGATGGTCGACGCCGGGCAGCATCGTGCCCCACTGCTTGCGGTTGTTGACCATGCCGCCAACCGAGATGCCGCCGAAGCCGACGCCGTGGTAGCCGCGCTCGCGGCCGATCAGGCGGGTCCGGGTGCCCTGGCCGCGGGCGCGTTGCCAGGCCAGCGCGATCTTGAGCGCGGAGTCGACCGCCTCGGAGCCGGAGTTGCAGTAGAAGGCGTGGTTGAGGTCGCCCGGCAGCATGGCGGCGTGGCGCGCCGCCAGCTCGAACGACTTCGGGTGGCCCATCTGGAAGCTGGGCGCGTAGTCCATCTCCTCGAGTTGGGCGGCGATGGCGGCCTTGATCTCCTCGCGGCCATGGCCGGCGTTGACGCACCACAGGCCGGCCGTGCCGTCAATCACCTTGCGGCCTTCCGGCGTCCAGTAGTGCACGCCCTTGGCCCGCGCCAGCAGCCGGGGGTTCTTCTTGAACTGCCGGTTCGCCGTGAACGGCATGAAGAAGGCTTCGAGATTGTTGGCGGTGGGCGCTGTGGCAGGCGGTGTCATGTGGCGGACCTTCGGCATCGGTTGAACGGGAGCGGCCATCCCGCCACGCCCGCGAGGCCCCTTTGCCTCACGGCAAGGGGTCACGGTCGCGCCGGAATGTCAGCGGACTGGCGAACCTATCACTTGTGCCGGCCCCGGGCCACGCGACCGCGTATGGCTGGCTTGAGGAATTCTAGCGGGCGACGTCGACCACGACCCGTCCGCGCACCTCGCCCTTCAGGATCCGGGGCGCCAGAGCCATGAGGTCGCCCAGCCCGACCTCGGACACTGTGGAATCGAGCTTGTCGAGCGGCAGGTCGCTGCCGAGGCGCCGCCAGGCCTCTTCGCGCGGCGCCTTGGGCAGCATCACCGAATCGATGCCGTACATCGTGACGCCGCGCAGGATGAAAGGCAGGATCGAGCCGGGAAATGCCGGGCCACCGGCCAGACCGCAGACCGCGGCCGCGCCGCCGTATTTCACCTGCGCCAGCGCACGGGCCAGCATGACGCCCGAGACGGTGTCCACGACCCCGGCGAAGCGCTCCGTCAGCAGCGGACGATCGGGGGCCTCGGCAATCTCCTTGCGCTCGATCACGCTCGCGGCGCCCAGCCCCTTCAGATAGTCGGCCTCCTGCGGCCGACCGGTGGCAGCGGCGACCGCGAAACCGAGCTTGGCCAGGATGGCGACGGCCACCGATCCCACGCCACCCGCGGCGCCGGTGACCAGGATTTCTCCGGCTTCCGGCCGGATCCCGTGCTTCTCCAGCGCCATCACGCACAGCATCGACGTGTAGCCCGCCGTCCCGATGGCCATTGCCCGCCGAGTCGAGATCGACGCGGGCAGCTTCACCAGCCAGTCGCCCTTCACGCGCGCCTTGGTGGCATAGCCGCCCCAATGCAGCTCCCCGACGCGCCACCCGTTCAGCACTACCTTGTCGCCCGGCCGGAAAGCCGGGTCCTCGGAGGCCTCGACTGTGCCGGCGAGGTCGATGCCGCCGACATGCGGCCAGGTCTTCACCAGCCCGCCGCCTGTGGTCAGGACCAGACCGTCCTTATAATTCAGGGTCGAGTACTCGACCTCGACCGTGACGCTGCCGGCCGGCAACCGGTCCGGCGGCAGCGTCTCGACCGCACCGCTCACCTTGCGGTCGGCGCCCTGGGTCAGCACAAGCGCGCGAAACGACATCGAGAGACTCCTGAAAATGGATGCAGCTGGCATCGAACGCCGCTTCTGTCCACAGGCGTTCGATCTTGTCATGAGCTACGACGGATTAGACCCGTCCGGCGCAGGGCGTTATCTTACATTGCACGATGGGTTCCAACCCCTGCCCGGCTCGCGCAAATGACGAGGGCAGACGGTCGTGAAAACGTCGATCTGCCGCCCGCCGGGGGAGATTTGCTGTGCATCGAGCGTATTGAGAGCATGCTGAGTGCTCGCGCGTTGCCGATCCTGTCCACGATCCCGCGTTCGGGAACTTGGTTTTTGCGGTATGCAATCTCGTTTCTTCGCCATCTCGAGAGCGGCGGACGGATCGATGACCGGCTGACCGGCAGGGTCGTCGGGGATCCGGCAGGCCCTCGCTTCGATTTTTCGCGCTTCAAGGGCGGACCTCTTTTCGCCGTGGAGGAGATCCTCCCTGCCGAGCATCTCTTCATCGGTCATACCGTCTGCCCCGGCTTCGCGAATCTCGCGAGAAACTTCGCATGGTGGCCGCAGACGAACTTCCACGTCCGCGGCTACGACTACTTTCACGAGGGCCTGAACTATCGCTACACGCCGGTCGAGCTGGCGCCGTACGACTATGTGACGGTCCGGGTGTCAGCGGTGGAGCGCGCGGCCGCGCGCGGTCGCGGCGCGCCGATTGCCCTCGTGTACCGCAACCCGCTGGACCAGGCGGCGTCGTATTTCCGCTACGGCCAGGAGCACAAGGATCCGGCCTACAACCAGCTCGACGGGGTGCCGCTGGCCGCGGTGCCGTTCCGCGACTACCTGCTGCGCGCCGCCCTGCCGTCCTATGCCCGGCAGTTCGTTTCCTTCCAGGCCCTGGCGGAGATGTACCCGCATCAGGTGCGCCTCTTCTCGTACGAGAGGCTGATGGCCGACCGTGTCGGGACGATGGGCGAGATCCTCGCGCATCTCGCCGGCGCGCGCCGCGACTGGTCCTTCCTCGAGGATGCCGTCTTCCTCTCCCGCCGCGGGAACATGAGAGCAATCGAGAAGGCGATCGGCCACTCGCTCGACGGCACGCGCAGCGGCGCCGGGAGCCACATGCGGCCGGCAATCGCACATCGATCCGAGAGCGACCCCGATCACCGGCTGCGCGACGAGGCTGTGGCCCTGCTGGAGGCCATGGGCGTCCATACGGGCCTGTTCGACTGGGCCATCCCGGCGCCGGCCGCCAACGCCGCCTGACGGTTCTCGTGAACGTCACCCGCCGGCCGGATTCGGGTATCGTCGGCTGACGGTCCCGGGCAGCGCCTTGCCAAGCGGAGGGCTTGCCCCCAAATCTGCTGGATGCCTGCCGTCGCCTATACCTTGCTCCCCCATCGCGGCGTCATCGCCGTCGGCGGCCCGGACCGCGTCGCCTTCCTGCAGGGCCTGATCTCGAACGACACCACCCGGGTGGCCCCGGACAGAGCTATCTGGGCCGCCCTGCTGACCCCACAGGGACGCTTCCTCAACGAGATGTTCGTGGTCGACGGCGGCGATGACACGCTGCTGCTGGAGACCGAGCGCGACCGGGCGGCGGCGCTGGCCCGCAAGCTCAGCCTGTACAAGCTCCGGTCGAAGGTCACGGTCGAGGACCGCAGTGCCACCCTCGAGGTGGCCGCCCTGTTCGGGCCGGACGCACCGTCTTTGCTGCCGGTCGCCGGCGCCGTCGGCTTCGTCGACCCCCGGCTGCCGGAGCTGGGCGTGCGGCTGCTGGCGCCGGCCGGCCAGGCGGGCGCCCTGCTAGCGGCGCGCGGCGTCGCGCAGGCCCCTCTGGACGCCTACGATACTCATCGGCTGGCCCTGGGGGTTCCCGACGGCAGCCGCGACCTCGTGGTCGAGAAGGCCTTGCTGCTCGAGAACGGCTTCGACGAGCTGCACGGGATCGACTGGCAGAAGGGATGCTACATGGGCCAGGAGCTGACGGCCCGCACCAAGTACCGGGCGCTGATCCGCAAGCGCCTGTTCCCGGTGAGGATCGAGGGTTCGCTGCCGCCACCCGGCACCCCCGTCAGCCTCGACGACCGGGAGGTCGGCGAAGTGCGATCGGGCTCCGGCGGGCGGGCCCTCGCCTTGCTGCAGACCGAGGCAGCGCGAGCCGGCGCGGACCTGTCGGCGGGCGGCGCCCGGGTCATTCCGGAGGTGCCGTCCTGGATGCGACTGCCGGCCGATACCGCCCCCTAGCGGCGCCGCCGCCGCGGGCCTAAGGTCTCCCCCGCCCGACGCGCAAGGAGACCGGCCCAGTGAAGCTGATCAACCCCAACCCCTTCACCACCCGCCCCGAGATCGTGGGCACGTTCGGGGTTGTGACCTCCACGCACTGGATCGCCACCGCGGTCGGCATGGGAATCCTGGAGCGCGGTGGCAACGCCTTCGACGCCGCCGTGGCCACGGCCTTCACCCTGCAGGTGGTCGAGCCGCATCTCTGCGGACCGGGCGGCGACGTGCCGCTGATCTTCCACGCCGTCGGCAAGGGCAAGACCGAGGTGATGTGCGGCCAGGGCGTGATGCCGGCCAAGGCCACGATCGGCCACTTCAAGGGCCTGGGCCTCGACCTCATTCCCGGCACCGGGCTGCTGCCGGCCGCCGTTCCCGGCACCTTCGACGCCTACATGCTGATGCTGCGCGACTACGGCACCATGACGCTGGCCGACGTGCTGACGCCGGCCGTCGGCTACTGGATGAACGGCCATCCGCTGGTCGAGCGCGCCTCGGCCACCATCGCCACCGTGAAGGACAATTTCCGCGACAACTGGCCGACCTCTGCCGCCGTCTACCTGCCCGGCAACGAGGTGCCGCGGCCAGCCGAGCTCTTCCGCAACCAGGCGGTCGGCAACACCTATCTCCGTATCATCAAGGAAGCCGAGGCCGGCGGCGGCGACCGCGAGGCGGTGATCGAGCGCGCCCGCAAGACATGGTCGCAGGGCTTCGTCGCCGAGGCGATCGACCGCTTCTACACCCACGAAGAGCTGATGGACGTGTCGGGTCAGCGCAACAAGGGCCTGCTGCGCGGCGAGGACATGGCGAAGTGGCAGGCCACGGTCGAGGCGCCGCTCACCTACGACTACGGGCGCTACACGGTGTGCAAGGCCGGCCCCTGGGCGCAGAGCCCGGTGACCCTGCAGCAGCTCGCGCTGCTCAAGGGCTTCAACCTCGACGGCGCCGACCCGACCAGCGCCGACTTCATCCATACCGTCGTCGAGGCGAGCAAGCTCGCCTTCGCCGATCGCGAGGCCTTCTACGGCGATCCCAAGTTCGTCGACGTGCCGATGCAGACGCTGCTGTCGGAGGCCTACAACGCCGACCGGCGCAGGCTCGTCGACCCGGCCAGGGCGTCGCTCGACCAGCGGCCGGGCAAGGTCGAGGGCTATGGCGGCGTCATTCGGCTGCGCAAGGCCGACGGCAGCCGCGCCGCCGTGGCGGCCAGCGGCGCCGGCGAGCCCACAGTCGGCCGCATGGGCCAGATGAGCGGCGACACGGTGCATTTCGACATCGTCGACAAGGACGGCAACATGGTCTCGGCCACGCCCTCGGGCGGCTGGCTGCACGGCTCGCCGGTCGTGCCCGAGCTCGGCTTCCCGATCGGCACGCGCGGCCAGATCATGTGGCTCGAGGAAGGCCAGCCCTCCTCGCTGGCGCCCGGCAAGCGGCCGCGCACCACGCTGACGCCGACCCTCGCTCATCGCGATGGCGAGCCGTACATGGTCTGGGGCTCTCCCGGCGGCGACCAGCAGGAGCAGTGGATCACCCAGATGTTCCTGCGCCACGTCCATTGCGGCATGAACCTGCAGGAAGCGATCGACGCGCCGGCCTGGCACAGTGAGCACTTCCCCTCCTCCTTCTGGCCGCGCACCGCCCGCCCGGGTGTGCTGGTGCTGGAGGGCCGCATCCCCGAGGAGACGGCCCGGGAATTGCGTAAGCGCGGCCATGAGGTCGAGATGAACGACGACTGGTCCGAAGGTCGCCTGACGGCGGCAAGCCGCGAGGATCCGTGGCGCAAGGCCGCGGCCAACCCGCGCGGCATGCAAGGCTACGCCGCCGGCCGGTAACCGCGGTGCTTTGTCATACGTCTTCCGGGCCGCAAGCCGGAGGCTCGCGGCCCGGGAAAGCATGAACGCCTAATCGCATGACCTGGTCGATCATCTTTCGCGAGCGTGATGGCGACGGCGCCACGCGCCGCATCGCCGTCGCGGTCGCGACCAAGTTCTTCGCCGTCGGAGCCCGGGTTCCGTATGTCGAGCCGCTCAAGGGCGCCGTCTGCACCCAGGCGCTGCTCAATCCTCTCTATGGACCGCACGGACTGCGGCTGATCCGCGAAGGCGTCGGCGCCACCGACCTGGTGCGCCTCCTGATCCAGCCCGACGCCGGTCGCGAGCATCGCCAGGTCCACGTCCTCGGCGCCGACGGCCGCTTCGCCGCCCACACCGGCGCGGACTGCGTGCCCTGGTGCGGCCACTGGGTGGGCGAGGACCTCTCGGTTGCCGGCAACATGCTCGCCGGGCCCCAGGTGATCGCCGAGACGGTGCGATACTTCCGCGAGAACGAGGCCATGCCGCTGCCGCGGCGCCTGATCGGCGCCCTGCGGGCGGGCGAGAAGGCGGGCGGGGACAAGCGGGGCAAGCAGTCGGCAGCTCTGGTCATCTACGGCGACCAGGACTTCTCCGAGCTCGACCTGCGGGTCGACGACCATGTCGAGCCGCTGCTCGAGCTCGCACGCCTCGAGGCCGCCAGCCGGGAGCACTGGACGCATTTCCGCGCCTTTCTCCCGACGCGCGAGAACCCGGCCGGCACCTTCGATCGCCGGACGATCGAGGCGGGCATCGAAAGGAGCCTCGCGGCACGACGCCAATGAGCAGTCCCCTGCTCGACCTGCGCCAGCTTGCGGTCTCCTTCGCCACCGAGGACGGGACGGTCCAGGCGGTCGACGGCATCGACCTTGCGCTCGAGCGCGGCCGCACGCTGGGGCTGGTCGGCGAGTCCGGCTGCGGCAAAAGCGTGACCTCGCTCGCCGTGATGGGCCTGCTGCCGCGCGAGAGCGCCCGCGTGACGGGTCAGGTCCGCTTCGAAGGACGCGATCTCCTGACCCTGCCCGACAACGCCGTGCGCGACCTGCGCGGCGCCCGTCTGGCGATGATCTTCCAGGAGCCCATGACCTCGCTCAATCCGGCCTACACGGTGGGCGACCAGATCATCGAGGCGATCCAGCAGCACCAGCACCTGTCCGCCGGCGACGCCCGCGCCCGGGCCATCGACATGCTGCGCCTCGTGCGCATCCCCTCGCCCGAGAAGCGAATCGACGACTACCCCCACAAGCTCTCGGGCGGAATGCGACAGCGCGCCATGATCGCGATGGCGCTGGCCTGCGGGCCGCAGCTGCTGATCGCCGACGAGCCGACGACGGCACTCGACGTCACCATCCAGGCGCAGATCCTCGACCTCATGCGCGGCCTGCGCCGCGACACGGGGACCGCGATCATCCTGATCACCCACGATCTCGGCGTCGTGGCCGAGATGGCGGACGACGTCGCCGTCATGTACGCCGGCCAGATCGTCGAGCGGGCGCCGGTCGATGCGCTGTTCGCGCGGCCCGAGCATCCCTACACGGTGGGCCTGCTGGGCTCGATCCCCCGCCTCGACGAGAAGCGTGACCGCCTGCCCTCCATCGAGGGCCGCGTGCCCGACATGGCGCGGCCGCCGGAGGGCTGCCGCTTCGCCGCCCGCTGTCCGTTCGTCGAGCCGGCCTGCCGCGAGACCGCGCCGGCGCTGGTCGAGGTCGCGACGGGACACCTGACGCGCTGCCGACGCGCACCGCTGTCGCAAGTCCTGCAATGAGCCCGCTGCTCGAGGTCTCGGGCCTGGCCAAGCACTTCCCGGTCCGCCGCGGCGCCTTCGGCCTCGTCTCGGGACATGTGCGCGCGGTCGACGGGATCGACTTCGCGCTCCACGCCGGCGAGACGCTGGCCGTGGTCGGGGAATCGGGCTGCGGCAAGTCGACCGTCGGCCGGCTGGTGCTGCGGCTGCTCGAGCCGACGGAAGGGCAGATCCGCTTCGAGGGCGAGGACCTGCTCGCGCTCGACGATGGCGCGATGCGGGCCCGCCGCCGGCGCCTGCAGGCGATCTTCCAGGACCCCTATGCCTCGCTGAACCCGCGCATGACCGTCGGCGCCATGCTCGGCGAGCCCCTGATGCTGCACGGGCTGGCGCGCGGGGAGGCGGCGCGCCGCGCCCGCGTCGGCGAGTTGCTCGAGCTGGTGGGGCTGCGGCCCGACCATGCCCGTCGCTATCCGCACGAATTCTCCGGCGGCCAGCGCCAGCGCCTGGCCATCGCCCGCGCGCTGGCGGTCGAGCCCCGTCTCATCGTCGCCGACGAGCCGGTCTCGGCGCTCGACGTGTCGATTCAGGCCCAGGTGATCAACCTGATGCGCTCGCTGCAGCGGCGCTTCGGCCTGGCCTACATCTTCATCAGCCACGATCTCGCGGTCGTGAAGCACATCGCCGACCGCGTCGCCGTAATGTACCTCGGCAAGATCGTGGAGACGGCGACGACCGACGAACTTTTCCGCAGCCCGCGCCATCCCTACACGCGCGCCCTGCTTGCCGCGGTGCCGCTGCCCGATCCGACCGTCGTCCGCGAGCGCGCCCTGCTCGAGGGCGACATACCGAGCGCGATGGCGCCGCCACCGGGATGCCGATTCCATACCCGCTGCCGTTTCGCCCGCGACGCCTGCCGGCGCGACGAGCCGGCGCTCGCCGACGACGGCGCGGGACATGCCACCGCCTGCCCCTGGTGGCCCGAATTTCCCCCGCCGCCGGCCCTGATCGGGCCCGAGGGCGCGGCCGGGGATCGCCTTCGCCTGTCGCGGCTGCAGGCCGCCTTCGTAACGACCCAAAGGGAGGTTTCATGAGGAAGATCGCGAGACGCCTGGCGCTTTCGCTGGCGCTGGCCACGGTGGCCGGCGGTGGCGCGCTGGCCCAGGGCCAGCTCCGCATCGGCCTGGCCGAGGATCCCGACGTGCTCGACCCGACGCTGGCGCGCACCTATGTCGGGCGCATCGTGTTCGCGTCGATCTGCGACAAGCTGTTCGACATCGACGAGAAGCTGAACGTCGTACCGCAGCTGGCGCTCGGCCACGAGACCTCGGCCGACGGCAAGACGGTGACCATCAAGCTGCGGCCCGGCGTCAAGTTCCACGACGGCGAGGCCTTCGACGCGGCCGCGGCCAAGTACAGCCTCGACCGCCACCTCACCATGAAGGGCTCGTTCCGCAAGCCCGAGCTGGGCTCGGTGGAATCGGTCGAGGTGGTCGATCCGCTCACCATCAAGCTGAGCCTCAAGGCGCCCTTCTCGCCGCTGCTCGCCCAGCTCACCGACCGCGCCGGCATGATGGTCTCGCCCAAGGCCGCCGAGGCGACCGGCGACAAGTTCGGCCTGAAGCCGGTCTGCGCCGGCCCCTACAAGTTCGTCGAGCGGGTTCAGCAGGACCGCATCGTGGTCGAGAAGTTCGCCGACTACTGGAACAAGGACCAGGTCTTCATCGACAAGATCACCTACCTGCCGATCGTCGACGGCACGGTGCGGCTCGCCAACCTGCGATCGGGCGGGCTGGACATGATCGAGCGCGTGCTCGCCACCGACATCAAGACGGTGCGCGACAATCCCAAGCTCAAGCTGCTCAAGGCCGTGTCGCTCGGCTATCTCGGCCTGACGATCAACCTCGGCAACGGCGCAAAGGCCGACAGCCCGCTGGGCAAGGATGCCCGCGTGCGCCGCGCGCTCGAACTGTCGATCGACCGCGACGCGCTGAATCAGGTCGTGTTCAACGGCGAGTTCGTGCCGGGCAACCAGTGGATCAACCCGACCAATCCCTACTACCAGTCGGCCTTCCCGATCCCCAAGCGCGACGTCGCCAAGGCCAAGGCGCTCCTGAAGGAGGCTGGCGTCACCGGTCCGCTGTCGCTCGACTTCATGGTGCCCAACGGCCCCGAGACCCGTGCGGTCGCCGAAGTGGTGCAGTCGATGGCGGCTGAGGCCGGCTTCGACCTCAAGATCAGGGTCACGGAGTTCGCGACCTCGCTGAAGCAGGCCGAGGACGGCAACTTCCAGCTCTTCCTGATCGGCTGGAGCGGCCGCAGCGATCCCGACGGCAACTCCTACTCGTTCCAGACCTGCAACTCGCCGCAGAACAACGCCAAGTTCTGCGACAAGGAGGTCGACGCGGCGCACGCCGAAGCCCGGGCCAAGAGCGACTTCGCGGAGCGCAAGAAGGCCTACGAGACCGTGGCGCGGAAGTTCCTCGCCGAGGGCTCGATCATCTACCTCTACCACACGCAGGTGCTGGTCGCCCTGTCCGACAAGGTCGAGGGCTACAAGCAGATGCCCGACGGCCTCATCCGCGTGGTCGGCGTCAAGCTGAAGTAGGGCCTTGCTCGCCTTCCTGACCCGGCGGCTGCTGCAGGTCGTGCCGACGCTCGTCCTCGTGTCGATGCTGATCTTCGGCCTGCAGCAGCTCCTGCCCGGCGACCCGGCCCTGATCATGGCGGGCGAGGAACGCGATCCGCAGGTTCTCGAGGAGATTCGCCAGCAGTACCGGCTGAACGAGCCGATCCCCGTGCAGTACTTCTACTGGATCAAGGGCGTGCTGTCGGGGAACCTGGGCGAATCGATGCGGCTCAAGGCGTCGGTCTCGTCGCTGGTCGCCGAGAAGCTGCCGGTGACGCTCCAGCTCGCCGCCATGGCCATCGTCGTGGCGCTGGGCGTCGGCATCCCCGCCGGGATCGTCTCGGCGGTGAAGAAGGACACGGCCTGGGACTACGGCGCCAACATCTTCGCGCTGTGGGGCATCAGCACGCCCAACTTCTGGCTGGGCATCCTGATGATCTTCCTGTTCTCGGTGACGCTGGGCTGGCTGCCCGCCTCGGGCTACGTCCGGCTGGGAGAGGACTGGCGGGCGAGCCTCGCCACCACCGTGATGCCGGCCTTCGTGCTGGGCAATGCCATCGCCGCCATCCTGATGCGCCACACCCGCAGCGCCATGCTGCAGGCCATGGGCGCGGACTACGTGCGCACGGCCCGCGCCAAGGGCCTCTACGAACGCCGCGTCGTCCTGAAGCACGCGCTGCGCAACGCGCTCACGCCGGTGATCACGCTGGGCGCGCTCGAGTTCGGCACGCTGCTCTCGGGCGCGGTGCTGACCGAGCAGATCTTCACCATCCCGGGCTTCGGCAAGCTGATCGTCGATGCCGTCTTCAATCGTGACTATGCGGTCGTGCAGGGCGTCGTGCTGGTGACGGCGACGACCTACATCGTGCTGAACCTGCTGGCCGACGTGGCCTACGTCCTGGTCAATCCGAGGCTGCGGGCATGACCGCGGCCACCCTGCCCGAGGCCGCGGGGGCGGACGCCCGCGAGGACAATCCCTGGCGCCGGGCGTGGCGACGCCTGCGCCGCCGCAAGGGCGCCATGGCCGGTCTGGCGGTGGTCGCGCTGTTCCTGCTGGTCGCGGTGCTCGCGCCCTGGACCGCGCCCTACGATCCGACGGCGACGAGCTGGAGCCTCGTCCGCAAGCCGCCCTCCTGGGCCCACTGGATGGGAACCGACGAGGTCGGCCGCGACGTCCTCAGCCGCGTCATCTGGGGCGCGCGGGCCTCGCTCAGCGCGGGTCTGATCTCGGTGGGCATCGCGCTCGGCCTCGGGGTCCCGCTCGGCCTGCTCGCCGGCTATGCGGGCGGATGGATCGACGCCGTTCTGTCGCGCATCGTCGACGCCATGCTCGCCATCCCGTTCCTCATCCTGGCCATCGCGCTCGCGGCTTTCCTCGGTCCCAGCCTGACCAACGCCATGATCGCCATCGGCGTCACGGCGACGCCGATCTTCGTGCGGCTGACGCGCGGCCAGACGCTGGCCGCCAAGGTCGAGGACTATGTCGAGGCGGCCCGTGCCGTAGGCAATCCCCACTGGCGCATCGCGCTGCGCCATGTGCTGCCCAACATCGTGCCTCCGCTGCTGGTCCAGGCTTCGCTCGCCGTCGCCGGCGCCATCATCGCCGAGGCCGCGCTGTCGTTCCTCGGGCTCGGCCAGCAGCCCCCCGCCCCCTCGTGGGGCAGCATGCTGAATTCGTCCCAGCGCTTCCTCGCCCAGGCGCCGTGGATGGCGTTCTGGCCGGGCTTCGCCATCTTCTTCGCTGTCCTGTCGTTCAACCTGCTGGGCGACGGCCTGCGCGACGCGCTCGACCCGCGTCACAGATAGGCCCGACATCCGGCGCCGACGGGGTCGCGGCTCGGCCGAGGCCGCCGCGGGGCATGTCAGTTGGGCAGGCTGGTGTCGAGCTGCTCGAAAGCCGAGACTCCCGAGGTGAGACCGCTGGCCCGTTCCTCGACCAGGAGCTGGGCCACGGCAAGGAAGTGAACGAGCTCGCTGTCGCCCAGCTTCTCCGCTTCCTGCATCAGGTCGCGGACGCCGTGCCATACCCGGAAGAGCGCCGCGGCCTTCTTCTTGCCGGACAGGGCCCGGCGCGTACGGCGCCGGACGTTCGGCTCCAGAACGATGTCGTCCACCGCAGTCCCCTTCATAGCAACGCCACGTCCCCGACCCGCCATCAGGCAGCCACACTCGGTGCAGAGGTGGCTGCCTGCGGGTCATTCTACATGACGCGAAGGGAGTGTCCCGCCCCGTTTCGGGGCGGCGCCTCAGGGCGTCGCGCTGCCGATGGGAACGCCGGCAGAGTCCAGCGGCGTTTCGCGGGACAGAACGACGGCCTCCGGCGCATCGACGTCGGCCAGCGGCTTGCTGGGATCGACGGGGCGCACCATCGCCACCACGCGCCGCTCGCCTTCCTCGTCCTCCGATGCGAGACGCCGCCAGCCCTGCTTCTCCCAGTACTTCACGTCGGCCGGCAGGGCCTGGACGTAGAGCATGTTGCAGCCGCGGCCTTCCGCCACCGCACGGCAGCGCTCGAGCAGGAGCTGGCCGATGTTGAGGCCCCGGAAGCGCTGGATGACGGCCAGCCGCTCTGGCATGGCGAACGACTTGAACCAGCGCACGCGGACGGTGCCGACGGGCTCCTCGCCGGCATAGGCGATCACGTGGGTGGCGCCATAGTCATGGCCGTCGAACTCTTCCGAGTACGGAACGTCGAGTTCGCCGATGAAGCAGGCGGCGCGGACGGCGAAGGCCTGCAGGGAGTCCTCCATACGCATGGCCAGGCGGGTGGTGACGGTGTGGCCGTCGATCATGGGTGCATTGATGGTCATGGCTGTGTCCTTTCTAATTCGCGCGCCGTTCGGTCCATTCCGCGTGCGGATTGGACGCCCCTCGCGTCGCCGAGTCCTCGAGAATGCCGGGCATGTCGAGCCGGTCTTCCGGCCGGTTCAGGATCATGGGGTCGGTGGTGACCGTCGGCATCGTCTCGGGATCGACCTCGAGGTCGCAGGCGAAGGCGCCGTACTCGTGGTCCGAGAATTTGAAGATCTTGTCGTCGACCTTGCGGAAGCCCATCCGCTCGAAGATCGGCCACAGGCGATGCTGGGCGTGCAGGTAGGCCTTGCTGTAGCCCTTGCGGCGGCAGAAATCGCGCGCCCAGGTCACGAACGGGATGAACAGCCCGTAGGACCGGTAGCGCTTCAGGATGATCGCCCGCTCGAGCTTGGCGAAGGTCGCGAACCAGCGGATGCGCATCGACGCCGCCGGCTCGCCGTCGACGTAGAGCATGAGGTGAGTCGCGGTGTAGTCGTTGCCGTCGAACTCCTCCCAGTACGGGCAGTGCTGCTCGCCCATGAAGACGGCGGCCCGCAGCATGTAGCACTGCATGAGCTCGTCGGACGTCGACGCCAGCTTGATGGTGACGACAGGTCGGTTGGATGTGTTGTCGGTTTCGATATTCGTCATGCTCAGGTCCCCTCGGTGAGTACTCCGTTGTCGTTCCGGAAGCGGCGTCCCCCTGCCGTCACTACCGGAAGATTGGCTGTCAATTGTTCCAGGACGTCGGTCACGACGGTCGCCGTCATGCCCGTGGCGCCGCGACGGATTGCCGTTGCCGAGACGCGGTCGCGGCGCAGGATGCGCCAGGGGTAGATCCAGCCGCACTCGTCGGAGATCTGGCGGACCAGCATGCCGCCGAAGTCCGTGCCGTGCAGCGTGTGCAGCCGCTGGCCGGGATGACGCCGGCGGATCTCGGCGATGACGCCCTGGAAGCCCTTGGTGTTGTAGATTTCCGGGTAGAAGGCGACCTCGACCCGGTTGGAAAGCCCCGCCTCGGCCAGCGCCAGCTCGATCAGGGCCTTGCGCGTCTCGGGCGGCAGGAACTTGTTGCCGGTCGGAAAGTAGTCGACGGCAACGTCCGCCTTCTCGGTCTTCTCGTAGATCTGGAAGCCCTGCTCCAGCCGGGCGACCCTGATCTCTTCCCGGCGGAAGGCGTCGGCGTGGAGCCGCGGCACCAGGGTCGGGTGGATGACGATCCTGTCCAGGTCCCGCTCCTCGAGGGCGCGGCGCACCATCTCGAGATGGGTATTGTGGAAGGGGTTGAAGGTCCCGAAGAACATGCCGACCCCGCCCCGGGGCGCCGCCAGGGAGCGCAGGTCCGACATCAGGCCCAGGCCGAAGAACAGGGCGCCGAAGACCACGCCGCTCGCCAGGAAGGCTTCCCGGGCTCCCGGCACCCCCGCCGTCCCCAGGGCCGCCAGGACGAGGTTGACGGAGACCGCGACCAGCACGTTCCGGTTGGCGTCACCGAAGCCGCGCTGGAAAACGTACAGGGCGCCGTACTGGGCCCCCTGGGAGGCGAGCGTCGTCACGAGGGCCGCTACCGCCACGCCGCCCACCGATTCGATCCCCGTTGCTTTGAGCGCCCCACCCCACTGCATGATCCAGAAAGCCGCCAGATTGAATACGTACTGCGGGACAAATCGACCAAGCCGCCCGCACGTCACGAAGCCGAACTGGTTGTTCGCCCAGAGCTCGGCCTTGTTGCTGAGCTTGGCGTAGCTTGGAAGAAACAGCCCCACAAAGACTGACACGCCAATCAGCGTGGGGTTAGCCCAACTGCCGTGCGCGAATGCATAGCTCAGATAGAAAATGAGTCCGACGAGGGCGGCCGTCCGGGTCGATGTGGAGCGCGCCCAGCGCCGAATCCTGCCGGCGAGCGCCGGCACGCTACCCGTTCTCCCGCCGGAGCCGTTCGCAGCCACCGTCCAAGGCCCCCCGTCCGCATGGTCAATCGACCGACAACTAGGAATTGATTGACTAACGAATCCGAGGACTAAATAGACGTTGCCACAGGCCCCGTCAGCGCGGATAAAAGTCGCCTAGTGGCCTACGAATGACACAGAAAACGACAATTCCTCGATAATCGTGTAAGATAAACCACGCCGCTATAATCAAGTAAACTTCTGCTTACCAAACTTACTGTATCGATTGTTGCGATGGTCACGACTTCTCCACGGAAAGCGAAAGTGCCCAATATCCTCGGGGATTGGGACGATGTTCGTTTTTTCCTCGCGGTAGCAAAAACCGGCAGCTTCAGCGCGGCTGCAACCCAGCTGAACACGAAGCAGACGACGGTCGGCCGCCGCATCCAGGCGCTCGAGCGCCGGCTGGGCGCCAAGCTGTTCGACCGCCACCGTCACGGCATGGAAGTGACCCCGGCCGCCCGCGGGGTGCTGGTCCAGGCCGAATCCATGATGGCCAACGCCACCTCGATCGAGCGCCACCTGGCCGGGCTGGACCGCGAGATGGCGGGAATCGTGCGGATCGCGGCCACCGAAGGCATCGCCGCCCACTGGCTGGTGCCGCGGCTGGGGCAGCTCCGCACCACCCATCCCGACATCATCGTCCAGGTGATCGCCTCGGATCAGGTGCTCGACCTCGCGACCCGCCAGGCCGACCTCGCCATCCGCTTCTTCCGGCCGACTTCCAACCAGCTCGTCGCCGCCCGGGTCGGCCAGGTCAATTTCTCCATCTTCGCCGCGCCCTCCTACATCGAGCGCTTCGGCATGCCGCAGAGGCTCGACGACCTGCGCGAGCACCACATCGTCGACCACACGACCCTGCACAGCCTGCCGGCCATGAAGCCGTGGAGCGAGGTCGTCGAGCGCAGCCCCTCGGTCGTGCTGCGCACCAACTCCTCCTATGCCGCCGTCGAGGCCGTCCAGGTGGGCTACGGCATCTCGGTTTTCCCGGACTACGTGACCAAGTCCTCGAACCTCGTGCCGGCCCCGATCGACCTCAAGATCGTGCGCGACATCTGGCTGGTCAGCCACGAGGAGACCAACAAGGGCGCGCGCATCCGCACCGTCATCGACTACGTGCGCGAACGCTTCCGCCAGGACGAGCGCGAGTGGTTCTCCAGCGCGCTGCGCAGCCCGCCGATGGCGGCCGCCTAGAGAACCGCCTTCAGCCGTCTGTAGACTGCCTCGATCTCGGCCCGGTCGCCGGGCACATAGTCCCAGTTGAGCGCCACGGCGTCGCCCGGCCGGCGCGGCATGACGTGGATGTGGAGGTGCGGCACGCTCTGGCCGGCGCCAGGCCCGTTGGCCTGCAGCAGGTTGACCCCGCCGGGCTCGAGCGCCGTGATCACCGCCTTGGCGACCCTCTGGGCCGTCGCCGCGACCGCCCCCAGCACCTCGGTCGGGATGACGTCGACGGTCGGCCAGTGGCCCTTGGCCACCGCCAGGGCATGGCCCGGGTTCACCGGGTTGATGTCCATGAAGGCGATCGTGCGCTCGTCCTCCAGGAGCTTGAAGCACGGGATCTGGCCCGCGACGATCTTGCAGAAGATGCAGTCGGCATCGGTCGGATGGCTCATCGTCGGTCCTGCTGCTCGTTCCAGGAAAGGGCTGCCCCCAGGGCGCGCATCCGCTCGAACGGCTGCGCGCCGGCAGGAAGGGCCAGATCGAAGCCGAGGCGGCCGAGCCGGGCAAGTCCCTCGCGCCCGTAGCGGTCGCGCAGGGATTCCGACACCCAGCCCTCGCTCTGGCGATGGCGGGCGACGGCCAGCCTTCCGTCGATCGCCAGGTGGGCACGGTGCGCCTCCAGCGCCGCCATCAGCGCGTCGATGCCGGCACCGTTGCGCGACGAAACGGCAAGGGTACGGACCGGCCACTCGGCACCGGCGCTGGCGAGCGACAGGGCGCCCGCGACGTCGGCCCGCGCCCGCTCGGCCGCCGCCCCGAGGTCGGCCTTGGTGACCACGATCAGATGCGGGATCTCGACGATGCCGGCCTTCATGAACTGCAGGGAATCGCCCGAGCCCGGCTGGACGCAGAACACCACCGTGTCGGCGACGCCGGCGACGTCGGTCTCGGACTGCCCCACCCCCACGGTCTCGATCAGCACCCGGTCGAACAGGGCGCGCATCAGGACGGCGGCCGCCAGCGTCTGGTCGGCCAGCCCGCCCAGCCGGTCGCGCGCCGCCATCGATCGCACGAAGGAACCTTCGTCCGAGGCGTCCTGGACGATGCGGACGCGGTCGCCGAGCAGGGCGCCGCCGGTCGACCGGGACGAGGGATCGACCGCGATCACGCCCACGGTCATTCCGGCCCGGCGCCAGGCCGCCACGAGGGCCGCGCACAGCGACGACTTGCCGACCCCCGGCGGGCCGGTCACGCCCACGACATGGGCACGCGGAGCCCGCCAGGCGGCGTCGAGCAGCGCCCGGGCCGCCTCGCCTTCCGGGTCGCGCTCCAGTGCGGCCAGCGCCGCCGCCAGCGCGCGCTTGCCGCCGGCCCGGAGCGCCGCCAGCGTCATTCCGTCTTGAGCGGTCCGCCCAGCGCCGCCTGCGCGGCGGCCAGCCGCGCGATCGGCACGCGGAAGGGCGAGCAGGAGACGTAGTCGAGGCCGGCCTTTTCGCAGAAGAAGACCGAGGCCGGATCGCCGCCATGCTCGCCGCAGATGCCGAGCTTCAGGTTGTTGCGGACCCGGCGGCCGCGCTCGCGGGCGATCTCGATCAGCTCGCCGACGCCCTCGACGTCGAGAGAGGCGAAGGGATCGTGCTCGAAGATGCCCTTCTGCTGGTATTTCTCGAGGAAGGAGGCGGAATCGTCCCGGCTCAGGCCGAAGGTGGTCTGCGTCAGGTCGTTGGTGCCGAAGCTGAAGAAGTCGGCGGTCTCGGCGATCTCGCCGGCGCGCAGGGCCGCCCGCGGCAGCTCGATCATGGTGCCGACGAGGTATTCGAGCTTCTGCCCCGAGAGCTGGCCCACCTCGGCGGCGACCTGGTCGACCACGGCCTTCATGAGGTCGAGCTCCTTCCGCGTGGCGACCAGCGGGATCATGATCTCGGGGATCACGGTCTCGCCGCCCTTCTTCTGGACCTCGGCCACGGCCTCGAAGATGGCGCGGGCCTGCATCTCGTAGATTTCCGGGTACGAGATGCCGAGCCGCACCCCGCGATGGCCGAGCATGGGATTGAACTCGTGCAGCTTGTTGGCGCGCGCCTCGACCTCTTCGGGGGACACCTTGAGGTCCTTCGCCACCTGGTCCATGTCGGCCTGCGTCTTGGGCAGGAACTCGTGGAGCGGCGGGTCGAGCAGGCGGATCGTCACGGGCAGCCCGGCCATGATCTCGAACAGCTCGACGAAGTCCTTGCGCTGCATCGGCTGGATCTTCGCCAGCGCCGCCCGGCGGGTCTTCTCGTCATCGGCCAGGATCATCTCGCGGACGGCGACGATGCGGTCACCCTCGAAGAACATGTGCTCGGTGCGGCAGAGGCCGATCCCCTCGGCGCCGAACTTGCGCGCGGTCGCGGCGTCCGTCGGCGTCTCGGCGTTGGCCCGGACGCCCAGCCGGCGGAACTCGTCGGCCCAGCCCATCAGCTCCGCGAAATCGCCGGACAGCGCCGGCTGCACGGTCGGCACGACGCCCAGCATGATCTCGCCCGTGCCGCCGTCCAGGGTGATGAACTCGCCCGCCTTCACGGTGGTGCCCCGCACCGAGAGCGTTCCGGCCTTGCCGTCGATGCGCACGTCGCCCGCGCCGGCTACGCAGGGCTTGCCCATGCCGCGCGCCACCACCGCCGCGTGGCTGGTCATGCCGCCGGTCGAGGTCAGGATGCCCTCGGCGGCGTGCATGCCGTGGATGTCCTCGGGGCTGGTCTCGCGCCGCACCAGGATCACCTTCTCGCCGCCGCGCGCCTGCCGCTCGGCCTCGTCGGCGGTGAAGACGAGCTTTCCCGAGGCCGCGCCGGGGGATGCCGGCAGGCCCTTGGCGATCACCTTGCGCGACGCCTTGGGGTCGAGCGTCGGATGCAGGAGCTGGTCGAGGGACGCCGGCACGATGCGCGCCACGGCCTCCTTCTTGTCGATCAGGCCCTCGCGGACCATGTCGACGGCGATCCTCAGCGCCGCCTTGGCGGTGCGCTTCCCGTTGCGCGTCTGCAGCATGTAGAGCTTGCCGCGCTGGACGGTGAACTCGATGTCCTGCATGTCGAGATAGTGCTGCTCCAGCGCCTGGCGCACGCCGACGAGTTGCTTGAACACCTCGGGCATGACCTCTTCCATGGCCGGCGCATCCGACTTCTGCGCCTCCTTGCCCTGGATCGTGAGCAGCTGCGGCGTGCGGATGCCGGCGACCACGTCCTCGCCCTGGGCGTTCACGAGATACTCGCCGTAGAACAGGTTCTCGCCGGTCGAGGGGTCGCGCGTGAAGGCGACGCCCGTCGCGCAGTCGTCGCCCATGTTGCCGAACACCATGGCCTGGACGTTGACGGCGGTTCCCCAGCTCTCGGGGATCGAGTGCAGGCGACGGTAGGTGATGGCGCGCTGGTTCATCCACGAGCCGAACACCGCGCCGATCGCGCCCCAGAGCTGCTCGCGCGGATCCTGGGGGAACGGATTGCCGGTCCGCTTCTCGACGATCTTCTTGTACTCGGCGACGACGGCGCGCCAGTCGTCGGCCTTGAGGTCGGTGTCCATCTGGACGCCGAGATCCTCCTTCTTCAGCTCGAGCGCTTCCTCGAAATAGTGGTGGCCGACGTCCAGGACCACATTGCAGTACATCTGGATGAAGCGACGGTAGCTGTCCCACGCGAAGCGCTCATCGCCCGAGGACTGGCCGAGGCCCAGCACCGTGCGGTCGTTCAGGCCGAGATTGAGGACCGTGTCCATCATCCCGGGCATCGAGGCGCGCGCGCCCGAGCGTACGGACACGAGGAGCGGATTGTTGGCGTCGCCGAAGCGCGCGCCGACGGTCTTCTCGACCGACGCGAGGGCGCGCTCGACCTCGTCCTTGAGCTCTGGCGGATAGGTGTTCTTGTTCTCGTAGTAGTAGGTGCAGACCTCGGTGGTGATGGTGAAGCCCGGCGGCACCGGCAGGCCGAGGCTCGACATCTCGGCGAGATTGGCACCCTTGCCGCCCAGCAGGTTGCGCATGTCGGCGCGGCCCTCGGCCTTGCCATCTCCGAAACTGTAGACCCACTTGGCCATCGTCAGCCCTCGATCCTGGAGAAGTCCGCCACGGAGTCCATGGTGGCCTTGATCTGGTTGAGCAACTTCAACCTGTTGAGACGCATTTCCGGCCGGTCGCCGACATTCACCGTCACCTTGTCGAAGAACGCGTCGATGGGGACGCGCAGGCTGGCGAGGGCAGCCATCACACCGGCAAAATCCTCGCGCCGCAAGGCGGGCTTCACCAACGCCTCGGCCTGAGACAAGGCAGAAGCAACGGCCTTCTCCTCGGCTTGTTCCATGCGTGCGACATCGGGCGCAGTGGCGATCTGCGTCGAAAGGGCCTTGTCCTTCTTCTCTTCCGCCCGGACGATATTGGCGGCGCGACCGTAGGCGGTGAGCAGGTTGCGACCTGCCTCGCTGCCGAGGAAGCTCTGCACCGCCTCGACCCGGGCCAGCAGGCGCACCATGTCGTCCTCGTCGCCCAGCGCGAACACAGCGTCGAGCACGTCGTGGCGCATGCCCTTCTCGCGCATCTGCACCTTCAGCCGTTCGGCGAAGAAGGCCATCAGGTCATCGGCAGCGAAGAAGCGGCGAAGCGGCAGCCGGATCCGGTTCTCGACGACGATGCGGATGATGCCGAGCGCGGCGCGGCGCAGCGCGTAGGGATCGCGGGAGCCCGTCGGCTTCTCGCCGATCTTCCAGAAGCTCGTGAGCGTGTCGAGCTTGTCGGCCAGGGCAACGACGATCGAGAGCGGCGCCGACGGGCAGCGGTCGCTCGGCCCGGCCGGCGCATAATGATCGCCGATCGCCTCCGCGACGGCAGGCGGAAGCTTCTCCTCGAGCGCGTAGTAGCGCCCCATGATGCCCTGCAGCTCGGGGAACTCCCCCACCATCCCGCTCACCAGGTCGGCCTTGCACAGGCGCGCGGCGAGTACGGCCTCGGCAACGTCGGCCCCCGGCACGAACGCGGCGATCTCCTGCGCCAGGGTCTCGATGCGCATCACGCGGTCGGCCTGGCTGCCGAGCTTGGCGTGGAACACGATGCCCCTGAGGACCTCCAGACGTTCCTCGAGCCGCACCTTGCGGTCCTGATCCCAGAAGAACTTGGCATCCGACAGGCGGGCGCGCAGCACGCGCTCGTTGCCGTCGACGATCGTGGCGCCGCCATCGCGCGCGATGTTGTTGGCGACCAGGACGAAGCGGTTGGCCAGCGCGCCGTCCTTGCGGATGGTCGCGAAGTAGCGCTGGTGCGTCTTCATCGAGACGATCAGCACCTCGGGCGGCACGTCCATGAACTGCGCGTCGATCGTCCCCAGGAGCGGCACCGGCCATTCGACCAGGCCAGCGACCTCGTCGAGCAGGCCGTCGTCCTGGCGCAGGGCGACCTGCGCCTCGGCGCAGAGCTTTTCTGCCCCCTCCACCACGACCTTCTTGCGCTCGGCCGGATCGAGCATGACATGGGCGGACCGGAGCTTGCTCACATAGTCGTCGAAGCCGCTCACCTCGATCGGACCCGCGCCCAGGAACCGGTGGCCGCGCGTCCGGTTGCCGAACGGCACCGGCGCCATGCCGCCGCCGGGCGCGATCTCGCCGGCCAGCACCTGGCCGTCGAACAGCGCCACGATCGAGTGCAGCGGCCGCACCCAGGTCATGGTGCTGCTGCCCCACTTCATCGACTTGGGCCAGGGCAGCGCCTTCATCGCGGCCTCGACGATGCCGGGCAGCGCGGCCGCGGTCGGCCCGCCCTTGCGTGTGACCACGGCGAACCAGAACTCGCCCTTGCCGGTGTCGCGCTTCTCCGCCTGGTCGAGCGAGGCGAGGCCCGTGGCCTTGAGGAAGCCTTGCACGGCCTGGTCGGGCGCACCGACGCGCGGTCCGCGCCGCTCCTCGCTGACATCGGCGCGCGCCGTCGGCAGGCCGTCGACCACCAGCGCCAGCCGCCGCGGCGTCGCGAAGGCGCGCGCGCTCTGGAACGCCAGCCCGGCGGCCTTGAGGCCCTCGCACACGAGTCGCTTGAGGTCGTCGGCCGCGCGCGCCTGCATGCGCGCCGGGATTTCCTCGCTCAGGAGCTCGAGAAGCAGCTCGGCCATGTCAAGCCGCCGCCTTCTGGGTGACGAGCCATGCCTCGCAGCAAGCCTTGGCGAGGTCGCGCACCCGCAGGATGTAACTCTGGCGCTCGGTCACGCTGATCACGCCGCGCGCGTCCAGCAGGTTGAAGCAGTGCGAGGCCTTGATGCACTGCTCGTAGGCCGGCAGCGGCAGCTTGCGCTCGATCATGCGGCCGCATTCCTTCTCCGAGTCGGCGAAGTGGCGGAACAGCATCTCGGTGTCGGCATGCTCGAAATTGTAGGCCGACTGCTCCTGCTCGTTCTGCAGGAAGACGTCGCCGTAGGTCAGCGGCACTTCCGCATCGGCGCGGTTGAACGGCAGCTCGTACACGGTCTTCTTGTCGAACAGGTACATGGCCAGCCGCTCGAGACCGTAGGTGATCTCGCCCGAGACGAGGTCGACCTCGATGCCGCCGACCTGCTGGAAGTAGGTGAACTGCGTGATCTCCATGCCGTCGCACCAGACTTCCCAGCCCAGGCCCCAGGCGCCGAGCGTCGGGCTTTCCCAGTCGTCCTCCACGAACCGGATGTCGTGCAGCGTCGTGTCGATGCCGATCGCCTCCAGCGAGCCGAGATAGCGCTCCAGGATGTCGGTCGGCGACGGCTTCAGGATCGCCTGGAACTGATAGTAGTGCTGCATCCGGTTGGGGTTTTCGCCATAGCGCCCGTCCTTGGGCCGGCGCGACGGCTGCACGTAGGCGGCGCGCCACGGCCTCGGCCCGAGCGCGCGCAGCGTCGTCGCCGTGTGGAACGTGCCGGCGCCCATCTCCATGTCGTAGGGCTGCAGGATCACGCAACCCTGGCGTGCCCAGTAGTCCTGCAAGGTGAGGATGAGTTCCTGGAAGCACGTCGGCTTGACGCGTGCTGACGGGTCGGACACCAGTATTCCCCGAAAGGTCGGAAGGCCTTTTGTTTCCGCTACTTAGGCCGTTTTTGCGGTGCGGCAAAATAGGTGCCACCCCCACCCCGGTCAAGCGCGCCGACCGGGGTCATCCGCCGCTGCGGCCTTGTGGCAGCGGGCGGCCACACTGGCTGCAAAATGGCACGCTGGCGGCCGCGTAGGCGCCGCAGCCGGCGCACTGGACGGCGTCTTCCACCGTCGCCCGCCGGCTCGCCATCGGCGCGGGGGCCGGAGGGGCCTGCGGCGCCGACGGCGGGACGGGAGGCGGTGCGGCCGTGGGGCCGCCGACGAACCTGTCCCACAGGCCTTTCCAGCGGGAAAAGGTCTTCCAGGCGGCGTACACGGCAACGCCGAACAGGACGATCTTCAGCAGAAAACCCATCCGGCCATTTGAGATGCCTGTATCGGCCGGTCAAGCGCGCTATATGGAGCGCCATGGATGGAAGCGTGGAGACGCCGCTCGACCTGTTTGTCGTCGGCGGCGGCATCAATGGTGCGGGTATCGCCTGCGATGCGACGGGACGGGCCCTCAAGGTCGGCCTTTGCGAGATGCACGACTTCGCCGGCGCGACCTCGTCGGCCTCGACCAAGCTCATCCACGGCGGCCTGCGCTATCTCGAGCACTACGAGTTCCGACTGGTTCGCGAAGCGCTGCAGGAACGCGAGGTCCTGCTGGCCAAGGCGCCGCACCTGTCGTTTCCGATGCGCTTCGTGCTGCCGCACGAGCCGCATCTGCGGCCCCGCTGGATGCTGCGGCTGGGCCTGTTCCTCTACGACCATCTCGACTGGCACATGACCCTGCCCAAGTCGATCGCCGTCGACCTCCCGGCATCGCCGTTCGGCCGTGGCCTCCAGCCCTCGTTCCACAACGGCTTCGTCTACTCCGACGCCTGGGTCGACGACGCGAGGCTGGTGATCGCCAACCTCCAGTCGGCGCGCGACATGGGGGCCCGCATCTTCGCCCGCCACCGCTGCGTCGCCGCCCGTCGCAGCGCCGACGGCAGGCTATGGGACATCGAGCTGGCAGGCCCCGCCGGCGAGGCGGTGCCGTTGCGCGCCCGCGGGCTGGTCAACGCCACCGGTCCCTGGGTGAAGCAGTTCCTCGACGACCAGACCCACATCAGGACCACCAAGCGCGTCCGCCTGGTCAAGGGCAGCCACATCGTCGTGCCGCGGCTCTACGAGGGCGACCATGCCTTCATCCTGCAGAACAGCGACCAGCGCATCGTCTTCGTCATTCCCTACGAGCGTTCCTTCTCGGTGATCGGCACGACCGACATTCCGGTCGAGGACGGCGAAAGACCGGTCTGCACGCCGGAGGAGATCGACTATCTCTGCGGCATCGCCAGCCACTACATGGTCAAGCCCGTGCGGCCGGCCGACGTCGTGTGGACCTATTCCGGCGTGCGGCCCCTGTTCGACGACGGCGACGACAATCCGTCCGCCGTGACGCGCGACTATCACCTCGAGGTCGACGGCGCGCCCGGCACGGCCCCACTCCTGTCGGTGTTCGGCGGGAAGATCACGACCTACCGCCGCCTCGCCGAGCATGCGCTGCGCGATCTCGCTCCCCACTATCCGCACATGGGCGCGCCCTGGACGACGACCCGACCGGTCTCCGGCGGCGATTTCGCCGACGCGCCGACCTTCGCCGAGGCCTTCGATCTCTTCGCCAACGGCGCGGCGGCCGCCAAGCCGGCACTGCCGGCCGAGCTGGTGCGGATCCTCGTCCGCCGCCACGGCACGGCGATCGACGATCTCCTGGACGGCGTGTCGACCGTCGCCGACCTCGGCCGCCACTTCGGCGGCTGCCTCTACGAGCACGAGGTCCGCTACCTGGTCCGCGAGGAATGGGCGGTGGAAGCCGACGACGTGCTGTGGCGCCGGACCAAGGAAGGCCTGCACATGACGGCTTCGGAACGCGACGCGTTCGCCCGCTGGCTGGCCGAGCTTCGGCCGAACTTTACATAACTTAACCTCCGGGACGGGCACGTTGCCCGCAGACCCGCCGTACTACCGGGCACAGCTCGTTTCACTCGGTGAGGTTCTCGATGTCCCGGTTCTCGATGTCCCTTCGTCCCCTGCTCATGGTCGCCCCGGCCGCCTTCGCCGCCGGACTCCTGCTGGCCGCGCCCGCCTTCTCGCTCGACAGGGCCACCGACGGCGACCTGCTGGAGCTCGCCCAGGCGGCTCCCGCCACGCCCGCGCCGCCGCCCGCCGCCGGGCCCGAGCGCCACGCTCGCCCGGCCTTCAATCCGAAGTCCTTCTGCCTCGACCGCATCGCCAAGCGGGCGGGCAACCGCACCTTCCTGAAGATCAAGCTCGACCTGAAGGCCGACCAGATGGCGGCGTGGGATGCCTTCGCCAAGGCCTCCGACACCGCCGACGCCAAGGACACGGAGCGCTGCAACGCGCTGCCGACCGAGATGAAGGAGCGTCCGAGCTACGTCGACCGCCTCACCATGGAGGAGACCATGATGAAGGCCCGCATCGAGCGGATCGAGGCGGTCAAGCCGACCCTGGTCGCCTTCTACGACAAGCTGTCGCCCGAGCAGAAGGCCGTCCTCGACCGGCCGCAGCGGATGGGCATGAAGGGTGGGCACCATCGCGGCCACGGCCCGCGCTAGTCCCGCCCCCGGGGACCGAACGGAACGAGGGACCTTCCTGCAAGGGAAGGTCCCTCTTTTCATGCCCGGTGCGTCACCAGTCGCTGGCGCGCACGATCTTCATGAGGTCGTCGGCCATGGTCAGCGCCGTCAGCACGCCGGTCTTGGGATTGTCCGGCATGGCGCGGCCCAGCCGCTCCAGGCGCAGCTCGCCCGAATCGGCCACGACCTCGAGCCGGCTGGCATTGGTGCCGGGCGGCAGGGTCGGGTCGGCCACCAGCTCGATGTCCGTGTGTTCGAGGCCCGCGCCGCACAGCGCGACGGTGACCGCGAGGTTGGCGTTCTTCGGGTAGAGGCGACCGGCGTCGGCCGGCTTGCCGCGGAAGATGACGGTCGGCTCCTTGATCGACGGCAGGTCGAAGTCGGTCTCGGCCGGCGTGCCCGTCCAGGCGTGCGGCGGCTTGATCGACACGTATTTCACCCGCTCGAGCGTGCCGAGCCGCATCGCCAGCAGCCCGTCCAGCCCGGCGATGGCGCCGGAGGGCAGGCGCAGGCGGGCGCCGCTCTTCTCGGCCGCCTTGATGTGCCTGCGGTAGAGCTTGGGGTCGCCGTAGGCGCCGGTGGCGATGACCATGAGGTCGATGCCCTTCGCCAGGATCTCCTCGCCCCAGTCGCGCACCGCTTGCTGGCTCGCCGCCTCGACCACGACGTCCGGCTTGAGCTTGAGCAGGGCCTTCAGCGATTCGACGACGGCGACCTTGCGGCCGACTTTCTTCTGGGTGTCCTTGCCCCGGCCCGGCCGTACCAGCACGCCGACGATATCGATGGGGGGCTTCTTCTCGCGAAAGAGGTCGAACAAGGTCTGGCTGATGGCCCCGTAGCCGATCAAGGCGATCTTCAGCCGCTTCTTCCCTGCCATGCTTCCCCCGCACCGTCGCGAAAGGCCGCACTATAACGACCAGCCGCGGCCCTTGCGACCGCAAGGGGGCGCGGCTATAACCCCGCCGCCCGAGCGGGGTGACTCCGCGTCTGACGGAGTGTAGCTCAGCCTGGTAGAGCACTAGCTTCGGGAGCTAGGGGCCGGAGGTTCGAATCCTCTCACTCCGACCAATCGGGACAAACGGCGCGCAGCGATGCGCGCCGTTTGCTTTGGGGCGACCGCCGCGGGTCCGTCGACGACGGTTTTCTTGGCGTTGACCTGCAGTCCGAATGACGGCAGGCTATTTCGCATCGCGCATGTGAGTGAACGGGCCGGTTCTGCCGTCTCCGTCGGCAGCGCGACCAGCAAGGAGGCTGCGATCGAGTAAGCGTTTCATCAAATCAAGCCAGTTTCGGCCCGAACAAACCTATCTGGGAGGCGACGTCCATGACCGACGAAGCAAACAAGAAGGGTCCCGAAAGTACACGGCGTAACTTCCTTACCGCGACGACCGCCCTCGCAGGCGCCGCGCTCGCGGGAGTGTCCGTCCCTGCCCGGGCGGAGCGAAAGCGCAATCCCAAGCGCGGCGGCACGGTGCGATTCGGCACGCGTGACGACTCCGTGGGTCTCGATACCCACCGCAACTTCATCTACTTCGTGTCCCATCCCCTGGCCGGCATGACCGGCGGCCTGCTCGACTTCGATGCCGAGATGGAAATCGTCCCCGGCGTGGCGAAGGAATGGGACGTCTCCAACGACCTCAAGACCTGGACCTTCAAGCTGCGGTCCGGCGCCGAGTTCCACAACGGCCAGACGATCGACGCCGCCGCGGTGAAGTGGAACCTCGAGCGGATCATGGATCCCAAGATCGGCCACTCCTTCACCCGTTCGGCCCTGGCCGGCGTCGAGCGCGTGGTCGTCGACGACAAGTTCGTCGTCCAGGTCCATCTCAAGGCCCCGAGCGCGGCGTTCGACTCGAACGTCGTCTACTACCCGGTGAACCTGATGTCGCCCGGAGCCGTCGACCAGGCGGACAACCATCCCGTGGGCTGCGGTCCCTTCAAGTTCAAGTCGTGGAAGCGTCACGACGTCTGCGAGCTGGTTCGGTTCGAGAACTTCTGGGAGACCGACGCGGAGGGCAACGCCTTGCCCTATCTCGACGCCATGATCGGCAAGCCCAAGAAGGAGGACCGCGTCCGCCTCACCGCCCTGCGCACTGGCGAGGTCGATCTCGTCGACAACGTGTCGTACGCGGACGCGCCGAGCTTCAAGAAGGACTACCGCGACACCTTCGACACCTGGGAGGTGCCGCAAGTCGGCACGGCCTTCATCGCCTTCAACCTCAAGAACGGTCCGTTCTCGGACCGCGACAATCCGGATGCGCGGATGCTGCGGACCGCCGCCGCTCACGCGATCGACCATGAGGGCATCCACCAGGCGATCTTCAACGACCAGGGCCAGATCGCCAAGGGCTTCTACAGCAAGTCGAGCCCCTGGCACGCCAAGGATGTCGTGTCCTGGCCGGAGTACGATCCGGACAAGGCCAAGGCGCTGCGCAAGAAGGCCAAGGACGGCGATGCGCGGGTGCTCCTGATCGCCAACGACACCTATCCCTACATGCATCAGTCGGGCGAGCTGGTGCACTCCATGCTGAAGGACGCCGGCTTCAACGTCAGCTTCGAAATCCATCCGACGCCGGTGATCCAGGACAAGTACAACAAGGGAGCCTTCGACATCGACTCGTCGGCCAACAGCTACCGGCTCGATCCGGACGGCTGGTTCTCGCGGTCGATCCTGTCGACGGCCCCGGAAACGCGGCGCCGGCACGGCTACGTCAACGAGAAGGTCGACCAGCTCATCCTCGCCGCGCGGGTCGAGCGCGACAAGGCGAAGCGGCGCCAGATGTATGGCGACGTCGAATCGCTGATCAACCAGGACCTGCCGCTGATCTACACGCACTACGTGTCGCTGCTGCAGGCCGGCGTGAAGAAGATCCACGGCTACAAGCCGGCCTTCACCGGGCCGTTCCAGTACGCCGGCGGCGGCCTGCGTACCGCCTGGATCGACAGCTAGCGCCCGCGGCGCTTCCAGCGCCCGCGACGCTGAGATCGCCGTCCGCCGGCCGTGGCCCCGAGCCCGGCCGGCGGGTCCCGACAATCCGATCGACGGTCCCTGCCGATGCTCGCCTATCTGCTTCGCCGCATCGCCCAACTCGTGCCGGTGCTGCTCGTCCTGACGGTGGTGGTCTTCGCCTTCGTCGAGATGCTGCCGGGAAACATCATCGACACGCTGATCGGCACCGAGGGCAACGACGATCCCGAGGTCAGGAAGATCCTCGAGAAGGAGTACGGGCTCGACCAGCCGATCTACGTCCGCTACGGCAAGTGGCTGGTCCGCGCCGTGCAGGGCGACTTCGGCAACTCGCTGGTCACGCGCCGGCCGGTGTCGCTCGAGCTGATCTCGCGCATCCCGGCGACGGTCTATCTCGCCGTCGTCGGCATCTCGCTCTCGATCCTGATCGCCGTGCCGCTGGGCACGATCGCGGCGGTCCGGCGCAACACGCCGATCGACTACACGGCGCAGGTCACGTCGCTGATCGGCATCTCCATCCCCGAATTCTGGTTCGCGATCCTCTGCGTGCTGTTCTTCTCGCTCTACCTCGGCTGGCTGCCCTCGTCGGGCTTCGCCAATCCCTTCGAGGACCCGTGGGCCAGCCTGACATACCTCATCCTGCCGGCGGCGGCGGTCGGATTCCGCCAGGCCGCCTTCACCACGCGGCTGACGCGGTCCAGCATGCTCGACGAGATGAACAAGGAGTATGTCGACACCGCCCGCTCGCTCGGCCTCAGCGAACGCAAGGTCATCTTCAAGTACACGCTGCGCAATGCGCTGATCCCGACCATCACGATCAGCGGCCTTCAGCTCGCGAACCTGCTGGGCGGCACCGTCGTCCTCGAATCCATCTTCGCCTGGCCCGGCATCGGACGGGCGATCTTCGAAGCCATCCTCCAGCGCGACTATCCGCTGGTGCAGGCCGGAGTCCTGGTGCTGGGCGTGATCGTCGTCACCATGAACCTGCTGGTCGACCTCACCTACAAGTTCCTCAACCCCCGAGTCACCCTGGCCTAGGCGGCGCGCCATGACCGAAATCGAAGCGACCAAGCTTGCCGACCTCGCCCCCGTCCGCGGAGGCGCGGCGACGAGCCGCCTGGCGCGCTGGCGGGCGATCCTGGCCAACGCCTGGCACGAGCTGCGCAAGAGCCGCACCGCGTCGATCGGTGCCGTGATGCTGGTGCTGCTGTTCGGCGCCTGCATCGGCACGCCCTGGCTCGCCACCCAGAGCCCGATCAAGACGAACTACCGGGAGCGGCTGCAGCCGCCGAGCGAGGAGCACCTGCTGGGCACCGACCGGATGGGTCGCGACATCTACTCCCGCCTCCTGTGGGGCGGCCGGCGGCTGGTCGCGATCGCCGTGCTCGCGGTCGTGTTCGGCCTGGCGATCGGCATTCCCTACGGCGTGCTCTCGGGATACTTCGGCGGGACCACCGACACGATCGCCATGCGCCTGGTCGACGGCCTGCTGGCCTTTCCCGGCCTGCTTCTCTACCTGCTGATCGTCACCCTGGCCCGCGAGTGGAAGCTCGAGGGCATCTATAACGACCTCGTCCTGATCTTCGCCCTGGGATTCGCCTTCATGCCCGAGGTCGCCCGCCTGGCGCGAGGCTCCGTCCTGGCCGAGAAGCAGAAGGAATATGTCGAGGCCTCGCGCGCCATCGGCGACGGCAGCCTGAGCGTCGCGCTGCGCCAGATCCTTCCCAACATCGTCTCGCCGCTGATCGTTACCGCGACGGTCCGGCTGGGCTACGTGATCCTGATCATCGCCGCCCTGTCGTTCCTCGGCCTCGGCACGCCGCCGCCGACGCCCGACTGGGGATCCGACCTCAGCGCGGCGCGCGACTACATGGAGACGGCGCCGCTCATCGCCGCCTTCCCGGGACTCGCCATCTGCTACACGGTGCTGGCCTTCAACCTGTTCGGCGACGGCCTGCGCGACATCCTCGACCCCCGTCTCGCGGAGCGTTGATCATGGCCGATACCGTTCTGGCGCTCGACGACCTCACCGTGCGCTTCCGGCTGCGCCGCGGCGACCTGACCGCGGTCGACGGAGTCTCATTCTCGATCGGGCGCGGCCAGACCTTCGGCCTGGTCGGGGAGTCCGGCTCGGGCAAGTCGGTGACGGCGCGCGCGATCATGCGGCTGATCCCCCATCCGCCCGGAGAGATCGAGCGCGGGCGCATCCTGTTCGAGGGCGACGACATACTGGGCAAGAGCGACGGCGAGATGCGCGCCCTGCGCGGCCGTCGCATCGCCATGGTCTTCCAGGAGCCGATGAGCGCCCTCAACCCCGTGTTCACCGTCTGCGAGCAGATCTCCGACGCGCTGCGCAACAATCTCGGCCTCTCCCGAGCCGAAGCGCGCGAGCGCGTGATCGAGCTGCTGTCGATGGTCGGCATCCCCTCGCCGCAGCGCCGGGTCGATTCCTACGTCCACGAATTCTCCGGCGGCATGCGCCAGCGCGTGATGCTGGCGATGGCGCTGAGCTGCGATCCGAGGTTCCTCATCGCCGACGAGCCGACGACGGCGCTCGACGTGACCATCCAGGCGACGATCCTCGAGCTGATCACCGGCATGATCGAGCGCTTCGGCATGTCGCTGCTGTTCATCACGCACAATCTCGGCGTCGTGGCCCATGCCTGCGACAGGGTCGGCGTGATGTACGCCTCGCACATCGTCGAGCTCGCCGACCGGCGGGAGATCTTCGCGCGGCCACAGCACCCCTACACGGTGGGGCTGCTGAACTCGATCCCGCGGCTCGACGGCCAGGCGAGGACCCTGACGCCGATCGCCGGATCGGTCTGCAACATGATGCGACCGCCCGGCGGCTGCAAGTTCCACCCCCGATGCAGCCACGCGATGGACGTCTGCCGCCGCGAGGTCCCGGCATTGAAGGAGATCGCGCCCGGCCACTTCGCCGCCTGCCATCTGCACGAGAGGGCGGCGGCATGAGCGCCGGGCACGCCGCGGCCGGCGAGGCGCTCCTCGAGGTCCGGGGCCTCACCAAGCATTTCACCCTGCACGGCGACATCTACTCCAAGCTGGCCGGCGAGCGGACGCAGGTGCTGAAGGCGGTCGATGGAATCGACTTCCACATCCGCCGCGGCGAGACGCTCGGCCTCGTGGGCGAGAGCGGCTGCGGCAAGTCGACGACCGCGCGGCTGGTGACCCGCCTCATCGAGCCGTCCGGCGGCGAGATCAGGCTGAAGGAGCGCGACCTGCTCAGCCTGCCGCCGGGGCGCATGAAGGACGTGCGGAAGTCGGTGCAGCTCGTCTTCCAGGACCCCTACAGCTCCCTCAATCCGCGCAAGACGATCATGCACATCCTGAGCCGGCCGATGGAGATCCACGGCCTCGCCCGCTCGTGGAGCGAGAAGCGCGAAAGAGTCCTCGACCTGCTGCGGCGGGTCGGCCTCGGCCTCGAGCATGTCGACCGCTATCCGCACGAGTTCTCGGGCGGCCAGCGGCAGCGCATCGCCATCGCCCGCGCGCTCGCCGTCGATCCCGAGCTGGTGATCGGCGACGAGCCGGTATCGGCGCTCGACGTGTCGATCCAGGCCCAGATCCTGAACCTGTTCCGCGAGCTCCAGGAGGATCTCGGGCTCACCTACCTCTTCATTGCCCACGATCTCAGCGTCATCCGCCACATCAGCGATCGGGTCGCGGTGATGTATGTCGGCAAGATCGTGGAGGCCGGCCCGGCCGCCGCCCTCTTCGAGAAGCCGCTCCATCCCTACACCCAGGCCCTGCTGGCGGCCGTGCCGGAGGTCGATCCCGACAAGCCGCCGCCCCGCCTCTCGCTCAGGGGAGAGGTGTCGACCCCGATCGATCCGCCGCCCGGTTGCCGGCTGTGCGGACGCTGCCCGCGCCAGCTGCCGATCTGCGCCGAGGTCGAGCCGCCGCTGGTCGCGGTCGGCGACGACCGCGAGGTGGCCTGTCACAATCTGTGAGGGACGCCGATCAGTCCGTGCAGTCGGCCTGCGCCAGCACCACCGCGTCGAGCCCGAGCATCTGCGCCTGGGTCAGATTGGACGGATCGAGCAGATTGCCGCCCGGCTCCATGGCCTTGTTGGAGCGGCGCAGTCCCTCGAGCGCATCCTGCCGCTTGTCGGCGGGAATCTTCGAGGAGATGCATTCGCAGGTCTTCTGCGGTGTCGTCGCCATGCAGACCTTCACGAACTCGTCGTTCTGGGCAAGCGCCGCTCCCCCCGTGACGAGGGCGAACGACAGGGCGAGGCCGGTGCCGAAGGCAGGGAAATCGAGACGCATGGATCCTCTCCGGGAAGACGCTTGATGATAGCAGATGCCCGGCGCGGCGTACCTGTGCCAGCACCGAAATCGACAGGCCGGGCTTGGCGGGTCCGGGATCGCCTCCTCAGACGACCACCCACCCGCGCAGCAGACCGAACAGACCCGTGAACAGCAGGACCGACAAGGCGAAATTGCGGTACAGCCTGTCGCTCGCAAGACCGTGGAAGGCCCGGCCGCCGATCCAGGCGCCCAGAATCATGACGGGAAACAGCAGCGCCGCGCGGGCCAGCGCCACCCAGCCGGCCACGCCGGTCGCGAGCACGATCACGATCAGCAGGAACTGGGTCAGGAAATAGTAGGTGACGATGTTGGCGCGGCTGACGTGCGGCGGATCGTTGCCCGACAGCAGGTACAGAAGCACGGGAGGACCGCCGACGCTGGTGGTGGCCATCATCGCCCCCGACACGGCGCCGACCGCGACCGTTGCGGCCGTCGACCGCCGGCCGGTGTACTTCCAGCCGCTCCACATCAGCACGACGAAGGCGACGATCACCGCCGACACCGCCGTCACGATGGTGTTCTTGTCCACGCTCGCCAGCAGCCACACGCCGAGCGGCATGGCGGCGCAGGCGGCGATGCTCATCGGCGTCAGCACCTGCCAGTCGGCCTGCCGCCGGACCTGCGGGAAGAGCTGCAGCGAGACGACCAGCTCGATCGCCACGACGGTCACGACCATGTCGGCCGAGCCGAACAGGATGGCGAAGATCGGCGCCATCAGCATCGCGGAACCGAATCCCGCGAAGCCGCGCATCAACCCCGCGACGAAGGTGACGCCGAACGCGGCCCACAGGCCGACGCCATCGAACAGGGACGCAAGGAAGGGGATCATTGAGCGACTCTCGACCGGTTGGACACGCGCGCCTGACGATCCGCGGTCCGGCCTCGGCCGGAGCGGGATCAGCGTGTAAGTCGAAGGGTCCGCAGTCGCTTCATGCGACGCGGACCTTGGTCGATCCGCCGCGTCGCGTCAAACGGAAAGGCCTTCAGCCCGCGAGCTTGCCCCGCACGAAGTCGATGCGATCCTGGCCCCAGAACAGCTCGCCCTCGACCACGAAGGTCGGCACGGCGAAGACGCCCTGCGCCTCGGCTTCCCGCTGGTGGCCGTCGAGCTCCGCCGGCCCCTCGCCTGCCGCATAGGCGTCGAAGCCCGCGGCGTCGACACCGGCATCCTGCAGCAGGCCCACGATCGCGGCGCGGTCCTCGTAGTCGAGCTCGCGCTTGAAGAAGCGCGGGAAGGCGAGGTCGATCAGGGCGCGATCGTGGCCGGTCCTCGCGGCATAGAGCCAGGCGAGGTGCACCAGCTTCTGGTCGAAGATCTTCTTCGGCCCCAGCAGCGTGATGCCGCGCGGCTTGGCGAACCGCCTGGCGTCGGCATAGAGGTACTTGATCTTGCGCATCCCGCGCGCGAGCGACGCGGGGTCCCCGAGCTGGGCTGCGCTCGCGATCTCGAGCGAGAACGGACGCAGGACCAGCTCGACGCCGAACTCCGCTTCCAGCGCATAGGCCGGATCCTTCGCGAGGAAGGAGTACGGGCTGCGCAGGTCGATCCAGAGGTCGACGCGACGGGTCATGCGCGGCCCGCCTGGCCCTCGCCGGTCTTGTCGCGCAGGCGGCGCATGCCGCGCAGCCAGCGGTCGCGGTCGAGCTTGCGCGCCATGTAGTCCTTCACCTCGGGATGGGTCAGGATGAGGAAGCGCTCCTCGTCCATCGCCTCGATCACCGTCCGGGCGACGGCGTCCGTGTTGAGCACCCCATCGACCGAGGCGGCCGTGGCGCCCGCCATGCGCAGCATGTCGGTGTCGACGGCCTGCGGGCAGAGGACGGAGACGGCGATGCCGCGGTCGCCGTACTGGATCGCCAGGTGCTCCGCCAGCGCCACCGCCGCGTGCTTGGTGACGCCGTAGGGCGCCGAGCCCATCGAGGCGAGCAGGCCCGCCGCGCTCGCGGTGTTGAGCAGGTAGCCCGACTTCCGCGCCAGCATGCCGGGCACCAGCGCGCGCGCGGCGTAGACGTGGGCCATGACGTGGATCGCCCAGCTGTCGGCCCAGTCCTGATCGCTGGCATCCTCATGCCCGCCGCGCCCGATGCCGGCATTGGAGAAAAAGACGTCGACCGGGCCGAAGTGGCGCTCCGCCTCAGAGACGAGGTGGCGGATGTCGGCCTCGCGCGCGACGTCGCAGGCGACGGCCAGCCCCTTGATGTCGTTGGCGACCGCCTGCAGCCGGCCGGCATCGCGGTCGGCGACGACGACGCCGCGCGCGCCTTCGCTCGCATAGCGTCGCGCGATCGCCTCGCCGATGCCGCCCGCCGCGCCGGTGACGACGCAGACCTTGTCCTTGACCTTCATCCCCACGACTCCTCGATCAACTGCACGTACTGCTCCCGGGTCGGCTGCCGGGGCGTCGACTGATGGCAGTGATCGCCGAGCGCGCCGTCGGCGATCTTCTCGACCGTGTCCGGCGCCAGCCCCATCGCCGACAGGCCCTTGGGGATGCCCAGCCGCTCGTTGAGCGCGGCGACGGCGTTGGCGACGCCCTGCGCGTTGCCTTCGCTCTCGGGCAGGCCCATCACCTGCGCCACCTTGCGGAACTTGTCGCCGACCGCCGGCTCGTTGAAGCGCAGCACGGCCGGCAGGTAGATCGCGTTCAGCGTGCCGTGGTGCAGCCGGTAGCCCTTCAGCCCGCCGGTCGGATGGCTGAGCGCATGCACGGCGCCCAGTCCCTTCTGGAACACCATGGCGCCTTCCATGGCGGCCATCGCCATGTTGTACCGCGCCTCGCGGTCCGACCCGTCCCTGGTCGCGCGCTCGACGTACGTCCAGGCCTTCTCCAGCCCGTCGAGGGCGATGGAATCGGCCGGCGGATTGAAGACGTTCGCCAGGAAGCATTCGATGTTGTGCGTGAAGGCGTCCATGCCGGTGCCGGCCGTGAGATGCGGCGGCAGGCCGAGCGTCAACTCGGGATCGATCAGCGCCAGCCGGGGGATCAGGTGGGGGCTGCCGATCGCCAGCTTGCGGCCGGAGTCCATGATGATGACGCCGCCGCGGCTCACCTCGCTGCCGGTGCCCGAGGTCGTCGGGATGGCGACGATGGGCGCGACCGCCGCGGTGATCTTGCCGGCACCGCCCTCGACGAACGAATAGGGCTGCAGCGACGGGCCGGGATGGGTGGCCATCAGTCCGACCGCCTTGGCGAGGTCCATCGGCGAGCCGCCGCCGATGGCGATGATGCCGTCGCAGCCCTCCTCCTTGTACATCTTGAGGGCGTCGCGCATGGCCGCCTCGGTCGGGTTCTCGGGCGTGCCGTCGTACAGCGTGATCGGCATGTTGCCCGGGAGCTGATCCTTCACCCGGGCCCACAGGCCGGCGGCGATGACGCCCTTGTCGGTGACGATCAGCGGACGGCGGATGCCCAGGAGCTGCAGCTCGGCCTCCAGGAGCTTCAGCGCACCGAAGTCGAACTGGATGCGCGTGAGATAGGTGATGAGCGCCATTGTCCCTTTCCTATGAACGATAGAAGGGCCTGTCGCCCTTGACGGTAACCCGGTAGCCCAGCCGCCGGTGGGGAAAATAGTCCCACATCGCATGATGCATGGCCGCCCGGTTGTCCCAGAAGGCCATCGAGTTGGGTTGCCAGGCGAAGCGGCACTGGAATTCCGGAGTCTCGCCGTGCTGGAACAGCATCTGCAGCAGCGCGTCGCTCTCCGTCCGGCTGAGGCCGACGATACGGGTGGTGAAGTTGCGGTTCACGTAGAGGGCCTTGCGGCCGGTGACGGGATGGGTCCGCACCACCGGATGCTCGCTGCGCGGGAAGCCGCCCTCCTTCGGCTTGAGACCGAAGCGGCCGCCATAGACCTGGGCGCCGTCATGGACCGCGGTCAGCCCCTCGCACAGGCGCTGGATCGGCGGCGAGAGCGTGTCGAAGGCGCGATACATGTTGGCGAACAGCGTGTCGCCGCCGCCGTCCGGCGGCACTTCCTTCATGTAGAGGATGCTGCCCATCGGCGGCTCGGCCTCGCAGGACACGTCGGAGTGCCATTCCTCGCCGGCCACGTAGCGCGAGGTCTCGTCGGCCTTGATGGTCAGGACCTCGGGATGGTCGCGGGCCGTGTTGATCGAGGTCGGATGGATGTGCAGCTCGCCGAAGCGGCGGCCGAACGCCTTCTGCTGCTCGTGGCTGAGCTCCTGGTCGCGGAAGAAGACGACGAGGTTCTCCATCAGCGCGTCGTGGACCTCCTGGAAGGCCTGGTTGCCGAGCGGTCGGGCGAGGTCCAGCCCGGAGATCACCGCGCCGATCGCCGGCGTCAGCTTGCGAACCTCGATGGTCGAGTAGCCCATTGCCTTTCCTCGCTTTTGCCGCGAGCCTACGCGAGAAAGCCACAATGAGCGACACCGTTGTCCTTCGCGCCGCGACCGTCGCCGATGCCGCCGGCATCGCCGAAACCATTGCGGCGGCCTTCGAGGAGTATCGCGGCAAGCTGGTGCCCGAGTCGGGCGCCTTCCGCGAGACTGCCGGGGCGATCGCCGACGAGCTGTCGCGCGATTCCGGCGCCATCGTCGCGGAGCGGAACGGCCGGATCGTCGGCTGCGTCATGGTCAAGCTGATGGAGGGAGATCTCTATCTCGGCCGCCTGTCGGTCGTGCCGGCGCTGCGCGGCACCGGCCTTGCGCGGCGGCTGGTCGAGGCGGTCGAGGACGAAGCGCGCCGCCGCGATCTCGCGGGCGTACGGCTGGGCGTGCGCGTCGTGCTGACGGGGAACCAGCGGCTGTTCGCCTCGCTGGGCTATGCCGAGATCGGCCGCGAGGCTCACGCGGGCTTCGACCACCCGACCTCGATCAACATGCGCAAGGCGCTGCGCTGAGCGGCGGCTGGGGCCGCGTCGCGACCGACAAGAAATGTCTGTATCGGCAGAAAGGCGCCGGCAGTCGTTGGGTTGGCCCGGAGCGTGCGCCGTCTCGGCGCTCCCCTTGCGCACGGCAAGGCGAAGGCTCATGAGTCGGACCATGAGCAACCGACTGCCGCTGACCGGTCCCGTCGTCTGGACCGGCGACGAGATCAGGAACTCGACCCGCTGGATCCGCAATTTCCCTGCCTCCGGTACCGCCGCCCTCGACAACGCCCTGGCCGCGGTGAACAAGGCCGGCCTCGCCTGGTCACAGATCACCCGCGAGACGTTTCCACTCAGCGGCTTCGACGATCTGCTCGCGGACATCCGCGACGAGCTGGAGAATGGCGTCGGGATCCTGAAGCTGCGCGGCTTCCCCGTGGACCGCTACTCCGAGGACGATCTCCGGAAGCTCTACTTCGGCCTGGGCACGCATCTCGGCACGCCGGTCTTCCAGAACCGGACCGGCGAGCTGATGCGCGCCATCCGCGACGAAGGCGCCCATGTCGGCCGCACCTACGGCCAGACACGCGACCAGTCGGGCACCACGTTCCTCTCGTCCTATGCCCGCACGCTCACCAGCGGCGGGCTGCGCTTCCACACCGACCGCACCGACGTGGTCGGCCTGCTGTGCGTGCGCCAGGCGCGCAAGGGCGGCGTCAGCACGCTGGCCTCGACGCCGGCGATCCACAACGCGATCCTGGCGCGGCGGCCCGACCTGCTCGATGCGCTGTTCACGGACTACTGGCGCAGCCGCTTCGGCGAGGAAGGCACCGGCAAGGACGGCGCCGCCACGACCCGCGCGACGGCCTATCCGCTGCCGATCTTCGGCGTGCGCGACGGCAAGTTCACCTCGCACTACTCGCTCACCTTCATCGAGGCGGCGCAGATGGCGCCCGACGTGCCCAGGCTCACGCCGGCGCAGAAGGAAGCGATCGACGTGCTGATGGCGACGGCGCAGGAACTCTGCTTCGAGATGACCCTGGAGCCGGGCGACCTGCAGCTCATCAACAGCCACGTCACCTATCACGGCCGCACGCCGTTCGAGGACGATGCCGCGAGCGGCCACGACCGCCTGCTGCTGCGCCTCTGGCTCACCATGCCCAACAACCGGCCGCTGCCCGCCGGCCACGAGGTCCTGTGGCAGAGCATCGCCGCCGGCCAGCCGCGCGGCGGCATCCGGCAGGTCGCGATCTGAAGCGCACGAATGTTTGCAGTTCCTCCCCAACGACGTTGGGGAGGTGGCGCCGTCATACGGCGTCGGAGGGGTCGGGAGCTCACTCGGGGTCGTGATCCCTCCGGCCCTTCGGCCCACCTCCCCATCTGGCGACGGGGAGGCAGTGAGATAGGCAGCACGAGCCGCGAGCGGCTCATCGCCCTCTGCCGTGGCCACGCCCCTCCAGGAGGGAGCGATGGATCTGGAACAGCTCGACCAGCGCGTCCATGACCGCCCGCACCCGCGGCAGGGCGCGGAGGTCGCGATGGACCAGCAGCCACTGCTCGGTGGTGATCTCCGGCAACACGCGGCCGACGCGCCGCAGTCGCGGGTCCTGGTCGGCGAGGTAGCAAGGGAGCACGCCAAGGCCCGCTCCGGAGCGCACCGCATCGTGAAGGACGAGCCAGTTGTTGACCCGCATCTCGGGCCGCCGGCCGATCTGCTCCTGTATCCAGCGCTGGCCCGGCATGTAGCCGTGGTCGTCGTCGAAACCGATCCAGGGCAGGTCGACCAGCGCCGGCATCTCGGTACGCTTCAACTCGAGACGGTCCCCCGCATAGACCGCGTAGGCGACATGGCAGAGCTTGCGGGTGACGATGCCGGCAACCTCCGGCACCTGCTCGCGGATCAGGAGATCGGCCTCGCGGCGCGAGAGGTTGGCGAGCGTGTGGCTCGCAATCACCTCGAACTCGATGTGCTGCAGCTTGGCGCGCAACAACGGCAGATGGCGCGCGACCAGAACGGCCATCGCCTCGCCGGCCGATAGCCGCACCACGCCGCTCACCGTGTCGCTGAGGCCGGCGCTACGGCGCTGGATCGACAGGGCCGCCTGCTCCATCGCCTCGGTATCGGCCAGGAGTTCTTCGCCGGCCGAAGTCGGCACGAAGCGGTCGGGCAGGCGCTCGAACAGGCGCGCGCCGATCTGCTGCTCCAGCGCCTGCACGCGGCGCGACACGGTGGGATGGCTGACGCCCAGGGCCTTGGCCGCCGTGCTGAGCGTGCCCTCGCGGGCCAGGGTCAGGAAAACGCGGAGATCGTCCCAGTTCGCATCCATGTTCAAAAATGTACACGGGTTCTTCCAATTTGTGGACTGACGAATATGAATGTTCGGCCGTAGAATGCTTCTCATGCACATCGAACCGCGCCTCCTGGCCTTCACCAAGGGCGTGCGCTGGCGGATCGCCGGCGCCGTCGGAATCGGGCTTCTCGCCGTCGGCCTGGGCATCGCCCGGCTCGGCCTGCTGGGCTGGCTGATCGGCCAGGTCTTCGCCGGCCGGCCGATCTCGGAACTGGTGCCCTCGGTCCTGCTGATCGCGCTGGTCATGGTCCTGCGCGGCTGGGCCGAGCACTGGCGCGCGGTCGTCGCGCACGGCACCGCGGCGCGGGTGCAGAAGGTCCTGCGCCGCACGCTCTACGACAAAGTTGCCTCGCTCGGGCCGGGCACGGTCGGCCGCCAGCGCTCGGGCGGCCTCACCCTGTCGATGATCGACGGCGTCGAGCAACTCGAGACCTATTTCGGCCAGTTCCTGCCGCAGTTCCTGATCGCGATGCTGTCGCCCGTCCTGATCTTCGCGGTCATCGCCTTCGTCGACCTGCCGGTCGCGCTGGTCATGCTGGGCTTCGCCCTGGTGGCGCTGTTCGCGCCGGCACTGTGGCACAAGTGGGACGTCCGCAACTCCCTGCGGCGGCAGAACGCCTATGCCTCGTTCGCCGCAGAATTCCTCGATTCCATCCAGGGCCTGGCCACGCTCAAGGCGTTCGGCCAGGGCAAGGCGCGCGCCGACAAGCTCGAGGTCGAGGCGCGCGACCTGTTCCGCCGCACGATGTGGGTGCTGGGCACCAACTCGCTGGCGCGCGGCATCACCGACGCCTCGATCGCCGGCGGCGCGGCCGCCGCGCTGATCTACGGCGCGGCGCGCGTCGAGGCCGGCGCCATGTCGCTCGGCGCCCTGCTGATCATCATGATGCTGGGCATCGAGATCTTCCGGCCGATGCGCGAGCTGCGCTCGGTGCTGCACCAGGGCATGGTCGGCCTCTCCGCCGCGCAGGGCATCTACCGCATCCTCGACGACAGGCCGACCGTCGCCGACGCCCCGCCGGCCCGGCTCGACAAGGCGCTGGCGCCGACCATCGAGTTCGAGAATGTGCGCTTCGCCTATCCCGGGACGCGGCGCACCGTGCACGAGGCGCTGTCGTTCCGCGCCGAGGCCGGCGAGCGGCTCGGCCTGGTCGGCCCGTCGGGCGGCGGCAAGTCCTCGATCGTGCGCCTGCTGCTGCGCTTCTACGATCCCGACCAGGGCCGCATCATGCTGGGCGGTCATGACCTGCGCACGCTGCCCTTCGCCGAGATCCGCTCGCTCATCTCGGTCGTGAACCAGGACACGTTCCTGTTCCATGGCACGGTCGAGGAGAACATCCGGCTGGGCCGCCCGCAGGCGACGCAGCAGGAGCTCGAGGAGGCCACGCGCGCCGCCAATATCCACGACTTCATCCTGAGCCTGCCGCAGGGCTACGCGACGGTGATCGGCGAGAAGGGCATCAAGCTCTCGGGCGGCCAGCGCCAGCGCGTCGCCATCGCCCGCGCGCTGCTGCGCGACACGCCGATCCTGGTGCTCGACGAGGCGCTGTCGGCCGTCGACGCCGAGAATGAGGCCGTGATCCAGGAGGCGCTCGACCGCCTGATGCGGGGCCGCACCACGCTGATCCTGGCCCATCGCCTGTCGAGCGTGATCGACTGCGACCGCATCCTCGTGCTCGACGGCGGCAAGGTGGCGGAACAGGGCCGCCACGACGCGCTGATGGCCAGGGGCGGAGTCTATGCCGGCCTGATGGCCGAGCAGGCGCGCGAGCAGCAGACGCCGGGCGCTCTCGAAACGATCGCCGAACCGCAGAAGGTCGAGTCCGTCGCCGACACGCCGGGCGGCGCCGCCAAGGTCGTCACCGAGGGCATCATCAAGGCCGAGGGCCTGACCTGGTACCAGGTCGTGATCGCCCTGATGAAGGTGATCCTGCCCTGGAAGGGCAAGCTCACCGCCACCTTCCTGTTCGGCGTGCTGCGTGTCATCTCCTTCATCGGCGTCGGCGTACTGTCGGCGCTGATCGTGCTGGCGCTGAAGAACGACCAGCCCTGGGCCGGTTATGCCATCGCGCTCGCCATCGTGGCGCCGCTGTCGGGCATCCTGCACTGGTTCGAATCGTGGCTGGCGCACGACATGGCCTTCCGTCTGCTGGCCGAGATGCGCATCGACGCCTTCCGCAAGCTCGACGCGCTCGCGCCCGCCTACCTGGTGCGCCGGCGAACGGGCGACCTGATGGCGCTCGCCACCCACGACATCGAGCTGGTCGAGTACTTCTTCGCCCACACCGTGGCGCCGGCCTTCGTCGCCATCCTGGTGCCGGCAGCGGTGGTCGCCGTGCTGGCCTGGGCCAATGGCTGGCTGGCCCTGGCGCTGCTGCCGTTCCTGCTCGCGGTCGGCTTGAGCCCGTTCCTGATGCGCAAGCGCGTCGACCGGCTGGGCAGCCAGGCCCGCGAGGCGGCGGGCGAGCTCGGCGCCTTCGCCGTCGATTCGGTGCAGGGGCTGGGCGAGATCGTGGCCTTCCAGCAGGAGGACGCGCGCGGCGCCAGGCTCGACCAGCTGTCGCAGCGCCACATCGCGCTCCGCCTGCCGTTCTTCAGCGAGCTGACCCTGCAGCACGCAATCCTGGAGATGCTGACGGGCCTGGGCGGACTCGCCGTCGTCGTGGCCGGAGCGCTGCTCGCGCAGCGCGGCACGATCGATAGCGGCCTGCTGCCCCTGCTCACCGTCCTCGCCATGGCGGCCTTCCTGCCGGTGTCGGAGATCGCCCAGATCGGGCGGCAACTGGCCGACACGCTGGGCGCGACGCGGCGCGTCTATGCGCTGGCCAACGAGCCGATCCCCGTGCGCGACGGCCCGGGCGTGCCGCCGCGCGACGGCGCCGCCGCGCTCGCGCTCGAGAAGGTGAGCTTCATCTATCCCGGCCAGACCCGCCGGGCGCTGAGCGACGTCAGCTTCGAGATCCCGGCCGGCAAGACCGTCGCCCTGGTCGGCACGTCGGGCGCCGGCAAGACCACCACGGCGCAGCTCCTGATGCGCTTCTGGGATCCCGATGCGGGGCGCATCACCCTGAATGGCGCCGACCTGCGCGACTACCGGCTGGACGACCTGCGCCGCCTGATCGCGCTGGTCGCCCAGGACACCTACCTGTTCAACGACACGCTGCGCGCCAACATCATGATCGCCCGCCCCGAGGCTTCCGAGGCCGATCTGCAGGCCGCGATCCGCCATGCCTCGCTCGGCGACCTCGTCGCCGCCCTGCCCGACGGACTCGAATCGCCGGTCGGCGAGCGGGGCACGTCGCTGTCGGGCGGCCAGCGCCAGCGCGTGGCGATCGCCCGCGCCTTCCTCAAGGACGCGCCGATCCTGGTGCTCGACGAGGCGACCTCGCATCTCGACGCGGTGAACGAGCAGGCCGTGCGGCGCGCGCTCTCCCTCCTGCAGGCCGACCGCACCACCATCGTCATCGCCCACCGGCTGTCGACGGTGCGCGACGCCGACCTCATCGTGGTGCTCGACGAGGGGCGCGTCGCCGAGACCGGCACGCATGCCTCGCTGCTGGCGCGCGGCGGCCTCTATGCCCGGCTGGTGTCGCGCCAGCTCGCCTCGGTCTATGCTCCGGCTGCATCGTGAGGCGGAGAGACCGACCATGTTCAGCCACGTCACCATCGGCAGCAACGACGTCGCGCGTGCCGGTGCCTTCTACGACGGCGTGTGCAAGGCGCTGGGGCTGGAACGACTGGCCGACTATCCGAGCGCCATCGCCTACGGCCCCCCCGGCGGGCGGCCCCAGCTCTGGATCCTGCACCCCGCCGACGGCCGGCCGGCCAATGTCGGCAACGGCATCACCGTGGCGCTCGAGGCGCCGAGCCGCGCCGCGGTCGATTCCGCCTTCGGCGCCGGCGTGGAGGCCGGCGGCAAGGAAGAGGGCGCGCCCGGCCTGCGCGCCCACTATCATCCCAACTACTATGGCGCCTATCTGCGCGATCCCGACGGCCACAAGATCTGCATCGTCTGTCATGGATCAACGCCCTCGACCTGACGGTCGCCGGCGCGGACCTTGACAGGATGGACACCAAGGCGGCCAATTGAGCTCTTGAAAATGGAGTTGTCCGGCATGAACGAGCCGCTGAAGGTCTTCTGGCAGCCTGGTTGAACCAGCTGTCTGAGACTCAAGGAGTTTCTATCGGTCCGTGGGATCGACTTCGTATCGGTGAACGTGCTCGAGGACCCGACCGGAATGGCGGAGCTGCAGAAGCTCGGCGTCCGTTCGGTGCCGGTCCTGTCGCGCGGTGACAAGTACACGTTCGGCCAGAGCACCAAGCAGATCGTCGACTTCCTCGGCCTCTCCGAGAAGTCGGGGCCCGAGCTCTCGACCGCCGAGCTGGCGGGGCGTGTCGACAAGTTCATGACCGCGGCCCTGCTGCTCATCCCGCTGATGCCCCACGACCGGCTCGACATCCATGTGCCGGGACGGCCGCGCAGCTACCGCACCCTCGCCTTCCACCTCTTCCGGGTGGTCGATGCCTTCCTCGACGCCAACGAGGGCACCCAGCTCGTGCAGGCGATGTTCCGCGAGGAGCCCGCGCCGGACGCCACGACCGCGGCGCTGGTCGCCTATGGCGAGCGGGTCCGCGAACGCTTCCGCGCCTGGTGGGCCGGCGGCGACACCGCCGCGACCCGCACGCTGCCCACCTACTACGGCCCGCAGAGCCTGCACGAGCTGATGGAGCGCACCACGTGGCACTGCGGCCAGCATGTCCGGCAATACATGATGCTGCTCGACAAGGAAGGCGTCGCCCATCCGACGCCGCTGGCGGCGCCCGATTTCGCCCGCCTCCCGATGCCCCAGAACGTATGGGACGGTTGACGGCGCACGGGGCACCCACTAGGGACGGCGGAATGGCTGAAAGATTTCCCCGTCGCGCGTACGCCGAAGCCGGCGCCTTCCTCTCGGACTATGCCGGCCAGGTCGCGGCAGCGTTCCGGTCAGTCCGGGACAGCGAGCTCGAACGGGCCATCACGACACTGCGCCAGGCCATCCGTGACGACAGGATCATCTTCGCCTGCGGCAACGGCGGCTCCGCGGCCATCGCGAACCACCTGACCTGCGACTGTTCCAAGGGCATCGCGACGGATACGAACCTGCGGCCGCGGGTGGCGAGCCTGTCCGCGACCGTCGAGCTGATCACCGCGGTGGCCAACGACATGGAGTATGCCGAGGTCTTCGCCTACCAGCTCAGGAATGCCGCCCGGCCGGGCGACGTGCTCATCACCATCTCTTCCTCGGGCGATTCCGAGAATATCGTGAGGGCCCTGGCCTGGGCGGCAGAGAACGGGGTCGTGACCATCGCCATGTCCGGCTTTTCCGGGGGCCGCAGCGCCGCCATGGCCGATGTCAGCCTGCATGTCGATGCCGCGAACTACGGCGTCGTCGAGGACGTCCACCAGTCGCTGATGCACATCCTGGCGCAATATATGCGCATGGCCGAGCTTCCCGACGACAAGATCGGCGTTTCGCGTTTCTGACGACGCACTGGGAACCCTGACGGATTTCCTGCGTTCATCCGCAGGACCCCGCCAGCCCAGGAGCATGAAATGCGAGCCACCCATTCCGGCAAAGATCTGGCGCGCGAGATCGCGCTTTTGAAGGAGCAGCTCGAGGAGCTGTCGTCCACCATGAACGGCACCGGCCATTCGATGGTCGAGCGCGGCGAGGCCGCGATCGAGGATACGCTGCGCTCGGCGCGCTCGCTGATCGGTCGCTACGGCGACACCGCGAAGTCGATCGCCGAGGACACCGTCAAGCTGAAGGACAAGGCGACCGACACGCTGATCGAGCATACCGAGGCGCGGCCGCTGACCACCCTGGCGGCGATCGTCGGGATCGGCTTCCTCGCAGGCTGGCTTTGTCGTCGCTCCTGAGCGGCGGCGAACCCCAAGGCCCGCGAGCAAGACAGCGCCTTCGATGATCGGCCCCCTCCTGCGCGTGGCGGCGACCGCCGCCGCCGCGCGCACCCTGCGCACCGCCGCCCATGATGCGGCGATGCGCGCCATGCTTGCCCTCGGGGCCGCCCTCGCCGTCGGCGTTGGCGCCCTCTGTCTTACCTGCTCCGCCTATATCGTGCTCGCCCGCAGCCTCGACCCGGCCGCCGCGTGGGCGATCGTCGGCGCCTTTTGGGGCGTGATCGGCCTGCTCTACTTCCTGTCCGTCGCCAACCGCCGCCGCCGCGGCTGACGGACCCGCACCGGCGGGCGAGTCACCGAGGCGAGAGACGGCTTGCGCGCCACGCGCGGGCTGACCGGCCTGTCGTCGCCCAGGATGATCTCCAGCCAGTGGAGCGACGGCAGGTGCGCGGCGATGGTGCTCAGAAGGATCAGCAGCGGCACGGCGACGATGGCGCCGACGGCACCCCACATCCATCCCAGCAGCGCGATCGACATGAATACCGCCACGGTATTGAGCGCGCAGCGGCGGCTCAGGAATACCGGCGTGATGAGCTGCGATTCGACGAAGTGAATGATCACCAGCACGGCCGGCACGGCAGCGATGCGCACCCAGTCTTCGAAGCTCAGCAGCGCCACCAGCGCCACCGCCCCGATCGCCGCCGGCGGGCCGATGAAGGGCACGAAGGAGGCGAGCCCCATCACGATGCCCCACATGACGGCGTTGGGAAATCCCAGGAGAGCGAGGGCAATGGCCGACACGACCGCGACGCAGGAATAGATCGCCGCGAGAGTGAACAGGTAGTGGCCGACGCGATCGTTGATGTCGCGCATGACGCGCGCGAGGCGCACGCGCGTTCCCCAGTTCCCGGGGATGCGCAGGATCTGCCTCTTGTAGTTGCTGCGATGGGCCAGCAGCATGAAGGCCAGAACGCCGGCATAGCCCAGCTGGATGAGCACGCCCGGCGTGGTGCTGGCGATCTCCGCCAGCAGCGACTTGTCGCGGACCACGACCTTCTCCGGCGGCTTGGCGGCCGGGCCCGCCGGCGTGTTCGTCACCTGCTCGACCTGCTCCGAGACGCGCTTGACGATGGCGAGAGAGGAGCGCAGCCCCTCGAGCTTGCGCTCCAACGTATAGGTCAGATAGGGCGCCTGTGCCGCCCATGACGAGATCGACGGGATGGCGATGGCGAGGAGGCCCGCGACCATCAGGGTCAGGAGGAACACCGACGCGCCGGCGGCCGGCGTGGGCGGCACATGGATCCGCTCGAGGGCCTTGGCGACCGGCGTCAGCATCAGCGCCAGGACGACGGCCGCCGCCGTCGGGATCAGGAAGTCGCGCGCCAGATAGCTCACGACGGCAACCGCGCAGATCGCGAGCAGGATGAGGGGACGGCGGATTGCCGACCCGCGATGCATGCGCACGACGGGCAGGAGGTCTTTGCGTTCCTCGTCCACCGTCAGGATGTCCACCCGCGTCTTCTCCCGTCAGAAGACGGTGAAACGAGTCGGGAGGGACACGGGTTGCCAGCCGGCAGGACGATGCGGCCGGGCTTCGTGTATAAGCCCGGCGGGAGTTGCAATCAGGGGGATCCATGCCGTTTCTGAAGCGGCCCGATGCCGACATCCATTACGAGGTTCATGGCGCGGGCTTCCCCGTCCTGCTGTTCGCTCCCGGCGGCCTCAGGTCGCGGGCCGAGATGTGGGACCAGTCGGCCAACCCCAACGGCGCGTCCTGGATGGATCCCCGCACCGCGCTCACCGACCGGTTCACCGTCGTCGCCATGGACCAGCGCAATGCCGGCCGCTCGGTCGCCGACGTCAGGCCGGACCATGGCTGGCATACCTTCGCCGCCGATCACTTCGCGCTGATGGACCATCTCGGCTTCGAGCGTTTTCACGTCATGGGCGGCTGCATCGGCGGCAGCTACTGCTTCGAGGCGATCGAGCAGGCACCCGCCCGGATCGCGGCCGCCGTGCTGCAAAACCCGATCGGCCTGTGGGAGAACCGCGACACCTGGGACGAGGCCGTGAGGGGCTACGGCGAGACGGTGCGCCAGCGCGATCCGTCGATCAGCCAGGAGACGATCGAGGCCTTCGGCCACAACATGTTCGGAGGCGACTTCGTCTTCTCGGTCAGCCGGGACTTCGTGCGGAACTGCCGGACTCCGTTCCTGCTGCAGCCGGGCACCGACAAGCCCCACCCCGCCCAGACCAGCGCCGAGATCGCCGTGCTCGCCCCCGACGTCGAGGTCCAGAAGGACTGGCGGGGACCCACCCACCTGGCGGAGTCGATCCGCCGGGTCCATGCATTTCTCGAAAGGAACACCCCGCAATGACGAGATCGGCTATCGCCCTCGCCCTCATGGCCACGCTGTGCCTCGCCGGAACGGCGCCGGCGCAGACCCCGACCTGGACCGCCGTGGCGAGCGACGGGGCGGGCCTCTGGGGCGTCGCAGCGGGCATGACGACCCGGCCCGCGGCCGAGCAGTCGGCCCTCGAGCAATGCGGCATCTACTGCAAGCTCAAGTTCACGGCTGAGGCGCGCTGCGTCGCCTATGCCTTCAGCAACACCGGCCGTGCCGAGGGTTTCGGCGCAGGGCCGAGCAAGGCCGACGTCGAGCAGCAGGCCTGGGCCGAGTGCAACGCCAACGTGCCGGCCAACTCCTGCACGGTGCGCGCCGCCCGCTGCTTCGAGTAGAAGCCTTCTTCGGCCCGGCGGAAGAAGCGAAGGCCTCAGCCGCGCAATGAGATGCCGGACTGCTCGTCCAGCCACCTGCGGGCTTCGTGGAGGCTGGTGAACACGGCGACCGGGCGTTCGCCCGCCTCGTTCATGGCCGCGACCTCGCGCACGATGTCGCCGCGCCTGGCGTCGATGACGAAGGCCAGCGGCCCGCGCTCGGCCGATCCCGGGACGCTGCGCATATAGGTGACGAGCGCCTTGATGCGCGAGAAGTCGGCATCCGTGTTGGCGGCGGCCACGTCGACGAGCTTGCGATAGTGAAGGGCTCCCGACGTCGAGAACTCCACGACGGCCTTCTGGAACTCTTCGGCGGTGATGGTCCCGTGCCCGACGGCGATCGCAAGTCGGTCGGTATGAGAGATGCGAACGTGTACGGGCATGACTGGCGGCGCGGATGATACCGGGTCGACGCCGGGCGAGCCACGCGAAGCGTCACTAACCGCATTTTCTATGCAGTTTTACGATAGCGCCCGAATATGCAACCCCAGTGTTGCATTTTCGATGCGGAGGCCTCAAACAACTGGCAACCCAGGAGTTGCCAATGTCCGACCGAATTGAAAAGTCCATCGAGCTCAACGCGCCGCCGGCGCGGGTCTGGAAGGCGCTGACCGATCATCGCGAATTCGGGACGTGGTTCAGGGTCTCGCTCGAAGGGCCGTTCGCGCCGGGTCAGGTGGCGCGCGGTCGCGTCACCTATCCCGGCTACGAGCACCTTCTGTGGGAGGCCGTCGTGCAGAAGATGGAGACCGAGCGACTGTTCTCCTTCACCTGGCATCCCTATTCCGTGGAGCCCGGGACGAACTACAGCCAGGAGGTCCCGACGCTGGTGGAATTTTCCCTGGAGGCGATCGCGACAGGCACGCGGCTCAAGGTGGTGGAATCCGGCTTCGACAAGCTGCCGGCACACCGCCGCGACACCGCCTTCCTGCGCAACGGCGAGGGCTGGGCGATCCAGATGCAGAACATTGCGCACCACTTGGGACAGCATGCCTAGCGCCGCCGCCCTGCGCAGCCGGGCGGCGGTCTTCGCGGCCCTCGGCGACCAGACCCGGCTCGGCCTGCTCGACCGGCTAACGAGCGGCGAGCCCCAATCCATTGCACGGCTCACCGCCGGCACCAGCCTGACGCGCCAGGCCGTGACCAAGCACCTTCGGGTGCTGGAAGGGGTCGGAATCGTCCGCTCCGAGAAGGCCGGCCGCGAGAACCTGTTCACCCTCGATCCCCAGCCCATCGTCGGGGTTCAGACCTACCTCGAGCATGTCTCGCGCCAATGGGATGAGGCGCTGGCGCGTCTCAAGGCGCTGGTCGAAGTGCCTTGAAGGATTCTCCGCTGGCCGCTGCCGCGGCCCGCTTGTGCAGGCGGAAGGGGCGCTTGCCCATGGTGCCATCGGGCCGTGGCACGTCGAAGGTGACGTCGAGTTCGGTCGCGCTCTCGAGCCGTGCCGTCAGCACACGCACCCCCTCGTCGGTCACATAGGAAAGCGACCCGTCCTCCTCGAGCCTGAACCTCAGCACGAAGGGAGGTTCCGGCGGACCGTAGCGCGCGGATTCCGCCCATCCGATGCCGAAGCGCAGCCCATCCCCGTCGACCGAGAGCGCTTCAAGGATGAAGTAGGCGCCCCACTCGTCGTCGCCTTCCCAGCGACCAAAGTAGCGAACCAGCGACGGCTCCGCACCGTCAGGCGGCGGCTCGATGGAAGCTGGCGTGCGATAGCCGATCTCCGCGCCTACGGCATAGCCGCTCGCCAGCGGACAGGAGATGGGGCCCGCGGCCAATCCCTCCGTCTCTGCCAGCCGCAGGAGGCAGTCGCGGTACCGACGGGCCAGGCGCCCGCTGGTCATCGAGGCGGCACCCGTCCCATCCGGCGAGCGATCGACGATGACGAAGCTCGCCCCGCGCTGCATCAGGGCGCGCCGAAGCGGACCCGTCCGCACATCCTCCCTGTCGTCCAGCGGATCGCGGTCGAGGAGGAAAACGGCAACACGTTTGGCCTCGGCTCGGGCCAACCGTTCCGGAAGGACGTCGGGCGTCCGTACCGACACCGGCCGCTGCGGCGCCACGCCGATCGCCGCATCGACGCCCGGGAGGGCAGCCGCCAGAAGGGCAAGCCGGCCGCCGCGCCATCCGCCTCCGACGACGATGCGCTGGTAGCCCTCCTCGCGCAGCAGCGCCACGCGCTCAGCGACGACCGCCAATATGTCGTCGTCCCACGGTTCGCAGTCGAAGACGGACGCCCGGCTGATCCGCAGGATGTCCCAGTTCGCCGCGCCGGCCAGTTCGACAAAGAGCGGGATGATCGGCTCACCTTTCGCCGTGGGCCGCACCGCACCGTCGAAGTACACCAGCACGCCACGGGCGCGCGACGGGCCCTGACGCTCCGTCGCGCCTTCTTCCCAGGTCGAGCGCACCAGGCCGAAATCGTAGGCGCGGGCAACCGCGGACAGCGAGAGCATGGTTGCGAAGGCAGCAAGGGCGAGGACGATCGCTTTCATCTGGCCTCCTGACCTTTAGGACGGATCGCGGTTGGATTTCTGAGTCACACGAGATGCGGCACGCGCAGCGACGTGCCTGCGTTCATTCGAGAGCGTCGAATGCTACCTCCGCGGTGGCCAGAGATAGGGTGACCGCGGGACTTTCGGTGCGGTGGGCGGCCGCCTCTGCCGAAATATCGGCGGTAGATATTCGGGCTCGGGCAGCGAGTACTTTGGCGGATGGGGAACACATTCCAAGGGAAATCCCGGCGCAAACTGTCGCCATTCACAAATGTCCAGCCCCGGACTTGTATCGGGGCTGATCCTGGGCAAAGGCACTTGCGGTTCGTACGCGACAGGCGTCGCTTGAGTCGACGACCGCAAGGAACCATCAGGATTCAGCCGGAAACCCGGGATGTCATCGCCATTGCCGACAGGAAACATCGGAGTGTCGTCGATATGACGCTGGGGCATCCTTGTCCTCCGCGTTAGGCAATCCCAGAAGGGCGCGGAGAAATACTAGTCCCCAATACACGCGATGTAAATAACCCAAGTCATTTATCAATGCAGTCAATGACTACAGCTTTTAGTTGCTCTTGAGAATCCTGGCGGCCGCGTCGGCGAAGACCTGACAGCCCAGGACGATGTCGGCGTCGGCGGTGTTCTCGGTGAAGTGATGGCTGATGCCGCCGATCGAGGGCACGAACATCATGGCCGCCGGCAGGCGCTGCGCCAGGATCTGCGCGTCGTGGCCGGCGCCGGACGGCATGCGCATGTGATCGCCGGGCGCGTTCTTCTCCGCCGCGTCGTCGAACGCCTCCAGCAGCCGCTCCTCCATGGGCGCCGGCATGGTGCGGCTGAGATTGACGCATTCGACCGTGCAGGGACCGCGCTCTCGGTGCGCGGCGACGATCTCGTCGAGGCAGGCTTCGAGACGCTGCAGCACGGCCGGATCGGCGTCGCGGAATTGCAGGATCATCTCGGCCTTGCCGGGGATGATCGCGGGCGCCCCCGGCTCGACCGACAGGCGGCCGACCGTCCAGACGCTGCGCGGCCCGGCCAGCGCCGGGAAGCGCTCCATGATGTCGTGGTAGAGCCGCATCATGGCGACGCCGGCGTCCTTGCGGATCGGCATCGGCGTCGTGCCGGCGTGGTTCTGGACGCCGCCGAAGGTCAGGCGGTACTGGTAGATGCCGACGATCGCCGTGACGACGCCGATGCGCTTGCCGGTATGCTCGAGCACGCCGCCCTGCTCGATATGGGCCTCGAGGTAGCAGCGGTAGCGCCCCTCCTCCAGCTCCAGGCGAGGTTCCTTGTCGAGGCCGGCCGCCTTCAGCGCCTCGCGCATGGGCGTGCCTTCGTCGCGGTGCCGGGCGGCGTCGATGTCGGCCTCGGTGAGCCGGCCGATGAAGCTCTTGGAGCCCAGCATCTGGCCCCAATGGCCTTCCTCGTCGGCCCACGAGGCCACGTCGACCGCGAGATGGGCCGTGTCGGGATCCTCGGCCAGCGCGCGCGCCACCTCGAGCCCGTAGATCACGCCCATCACGCCGTCGAGCCAGCCGCCGCGCGGCTGGGTGTCGGAGTGCGAGCCCATCAAGAGGCGCGGGCCGGACTTGGGGCTGCGGCCGATCACGTTGCCGATGCCGTCGATCACCGGCTCGAGTCCCGCCTCCTTCATGCGGCCGGCCAGCCAGCGCCGGCTCTCGACGTCCTGCGGCGACAGGTGCGGACGATGCACCCCGGTCTGGTAGCGGCCGAAGTCGGCGATGCGGCGCAGGTCGGCCAGGAGTCGTTCGCCGTTGATGCGGGGCATGGAGCGAGCCTCAGTTGAGATGAGCCGCGACCCAGGCGGCGGTGGACAGCAGGCGGTCGTCGGCATGGCGCAGCCCGACGAGCTGGATGCCGAGCGGGAGGCCCTTGGCGCCCGTGCCGGCCGGCAAGGTGACGCAGGGCGTTCCCGCCAGCGTCCAGATCGAATTGAAGCGCGGATCGCCGGTGAACTCGATGCCTGCCGGCGCCTCGCCCGGGGCGCTCGGGCAGAGCAGCGCATCGACCTTGTCGAACAGCGAATCGACATGAGCGCGGAACTTCGTCGCCTTGCGCTGGGCCGCCGCGTAGCGCTCGAGCGGAACGTCCAGCCCGCGCGTCAGGCTGGCCTCCCACAGTTCCCGGCTCACCAGGTCGGGATGGCGCAGGCGCTCGTCGGCATAGTTGCGGGTGCATTCCCAGGCCATGATGGCGCCGTGGTCATCGAGGATGTCGGCGAAGTCGGGGGTGAAGGCGACGTCGATGACCGCCGCGCCCTTGTCGGCCAGGGTGGTCGCCGTGGCCTCGATCAGCGCCCGCGTCTCGTCGGACGCATCGTCCCAGACCGGCGTGCGGCAAAGACCGATGCGCGGGCGCGGGATGCCGCGGTCGATGGCGACGGGCGGCAGCTTGAGCATGGCGCCGCGGAACAGGGCGATGTCGTCCAGGGTGCGCGCCATCAGGCCCAGCGTGTCGAGCGAATGGCACTGCATCTTGATGCCGACGCGGCTGAAGTCGCCGAAGGTCGGCTTGTAGCCCACCACGCCGCAATAGGCGGCGGGCCGGATCACCGATCCGCCGGTCTGGGTGCCGAAGGCGAGCGGCACGTGGCCGTCGGCGACAGCCGCGGCCGAGCCCGAGGACGAGCCACCGGGCGTATGCGCCGGGTCGTGCGGGTTGGTCGTCGCGCCGGGATGGCGGTTGGCGAACTCCGTCGTCACCGTCTTGCCCATGATGACGGCATTTGCCGTCCGGCAGAGGGCCACGCAGGCGGCGTCGCCGAAGGTCGACTTGCCCGCGAAGATCGGCGAGTTGTGGCCGGTGGGCATGTCGTACGTGTCGATGATGTCCTTCACGCCGATCGGCACGCCGCGCAGCACCCCGCCGCCGATTCCGTCGGCGGCACGGGCCTGCGCGATCGCCAGGCCGGGGTCGAGATGGGCCCAGGCCTTCACCACCGGCTCCCGCTCGGCGACGCGGTCGAGGCAGGCGCGCACCACCGCCTCCGCGGTCAGGTTTCCGGCCTCGATGCCGGCGACGATCTCGGTGGCGCTGAGCGGCTTCATGCCAGCGCTCCCCGCACCCAGGCCGCGATGTCCAGCAGGGTCGCATCCTCGTGGCAACGACCGACCAGCTGGATGCCGACGGGAAGCCCGCTCGGCCCCTTGGCGAACGGCAGCGTGATGCAGGGCATCCAGAGGTAGGTCCAGAGCAGGTTGAAGGTGGCCTTGCCCGTGGTCTCGAGACCGGGCGGCGCCTCGCCGGGCGCCGGCGCGGTCAGGATCACGTCGATGTCGTCGAACAGCGCGTCGACCGCGGCACGGCCCGCCTCGCCGAGCCTGCGGGCCGCGGCCCAGGTCGCGTAGTCGATGCGGGCGCCGGCCGCGAGCTTGTCCTTCTTCAGGCTCTCGCTCAGCAGCTCGCGGAACCGCCGCGATTCATCGGCATGCGCGCGCGGTCCGTCGAAGGCGCTGAGCGTGCGCTGGCCCTCGGTCATGTCGCGTACCGGCCCCGGCAGCTCGATCTCCGTCACGGCCGCGCCCGCCTTCCTCAGTCCGGCGGCGGCGTCCTCGACCGCCTTGAGGCCCTCGGCCGACAGTTCCGGCTTGTGGTGCGTGTAGCAGACCGCGACGCGCGGCGGACGGCCGAGCGGGCGCAGCGGCGCGTACGGGATCGCCATCAGGGCCGCCCGGAACAGGGCGATGTCCTCGATGCTGCGCCCATAGGCGCCGATCGTGTCCAGCCACTCGGTGTTGGCCTTCATGCCGGCCGGCGCGAAATGGCCGTAGGTCGGCTTGTAGGCAACGATGCCGCAGAAGGCGCCGGGGCGGATCACGGAGCCGCCGGTCTGCGTCCCGGTGCCCAGGACCACCTGGAAGTCGGCGACCGCGGCGGCGGAGCCCGACGAGGAGCCGCCCGGCGTATGGGCCGGGTTGTGCGGATTCTTCGTCGGCCCGGGAAAGCGGTTGGCGAACTCGGTGGTCACCGTCTTGCCGAGCAGGATGGCGCCTTCGGCCCGGGCCATCGCCACGGTCGCGGCGTCGGCCAGCGGCTGGTGAGTCCTGTAGATCGGCGAGCCGTAGCCGGTCGGCTGGTCGAAGGAATCGATGATGTCCTTCACGCCCATCGGGATGCCGTGGAGCAGCCCCTGGCGTGGGCCGCGATCGAGCACCCTGGCGCGCGCCAGGGCAGCGTCGCGGGCGAGATGGGCCCAGGCGAGCACGTCGGCGTCGCGCTGGTCGATGCGTTCGAGATGCGACTGCACGATGGCTTCGGCCGTGGCCGAACCGGAGTCGATCTTCGTTGCGAGCTCCGTCGCGGTGAGCGTGTTCAGCGCAGCCATGGTCGCGCATCAAGCAGCAAGAAACGTGCCTCGTCCATCGCTGGCTGCAGTGGTCATCGTGCAAAGCGGGTGGCGCAGTTCATGCTTCGTCTCGGGCAGCCACGGAGGTTCCCCTTGCTTACACGTCGTGCCGCGCTCGCCGCCGGTGCCGCCCTTCCCTTCGCCCGTTCGGTCCAGGCGCAGCAGCCCTCGACCCTGCGCATCGCCATGACGCTCGCCGACATCCCGGTGACCGACGGCGCGCCCGACCAAGGCACCGAGGGTATCCGCTTCATGGGCTACACCATGTACGACCCGCTGGTGATGTGGGACCTGAGCTCGGCGACCGAGCCCGCCAGGCTGGTCCCCGGTCTCGCCACCAAGTGGTACCAGGACCCGTCCGATCCGACGAAGTGGATCTTCGAGCTGCGCCAGGGCGTGAAGTTCCACCACGGCGCGCCGTTCACCGCCGACGACGTGATCTTCAGCCTCGACCGCACCCTGAACGACAAGTCGCCCGCCTTCGACCGGCTGGGCCGCAGCGTGCTGATCGCCGCCGTCTGGCCGATCGTCAGCTACCGCAAGATCGACGACCACAAGATCGAGCTGCAGACGCGCGGCGTCGACACGGTGATGCCGTCCCTGCTCAACCGCTTCAACATCGCAAGCGCCGACAATTTCGAGAAGGTCGGCCGCGACTGGCAGGCCTACCGCAAGTCGCCGTCGGGCACCGGCCCGTGGAAGATGAAGGGCTGGACCCCGCGCGAGCGGGCCGAGCTCGAGCGCAACACCGAGTACTGGAACAAGGACCGCGTGCCCAAGACCGAGCGCATGGTGCTGCTGCCCATCCCCGACGTCTCGACCCGTTCGGCGGCGCTGCTGTCGGGCCGGGTCGACTGGATCGAGGCGCCGGCGCCCGATTCGCTCGACAAGCTCCGGTCGGCGGGCTGCAAGATCGAGACGAACGCCATCCCGCACATGTGGCCCTATACGCTCAGCATGCTGCCCGGCGCGCCGACGGCCGACATCCGGGTGCGCAAGGCGATGAACCTCGCGATCGACCGCGACGCCATCGTGAAGGTGCTGAACGGGCTCGCGGTGCCGGCGGTCGGCTGCGTGCCGCCCGACCATCCGTGGTTCGGCACGCCCAGCTTCAAGATCAAGTACGACCCGGCCGAGGCCAGGAAGCTGCTGGCCGAGGCGGGCTACGGCCCGTCGAAGAAGCTCAGGACCAAGATCGCGATCTCGACCTCCGGCTCGGGCCAGATGTACCCGCTGATCATGAACGAGGCGATCCAGCAGCAATGGGCCGAGGTCGGCATCGACGTCGAGTTCCAGGTGATGGACTGGAACGCGCTCCTGAACCTGATGCGCCAGGGCGCCAAGTCGCCCGAGGGCCAGCAGTTCGGCGCCATCAACGTGAGCTGGAACACGATGGACCCGCACAACGCCTTCATGCGCTTCGTCGACAGCCAGCAGGTGCCGCCCAAGGGCTCCAACTGGGGCTACATCAACGACGCCGAATACGACAAGCTCGCCAACGAGGCCCGCAGCACCGCCGACCCGGCGGCGCTCGACAAGGTGCTGGCCAGGATCAACACCAAGATGGTCGACGATGCCGTCTTCGTCTGGGTGGTGCACGACGTGTGGCCCAACGCCATCTCGGGCAAGGTGAAGGGCTACGTGCACCCCAAGAGCTGGTACGTCGACTTCTCGCCGGTGACGGTGGGGTGACGCCCTACCGCCGCCGCTGCGACCAGCCGATGTAGAGGCCCGCCGCGACGATGACGGCGGCGCCGATCCAGCCGTACACGTCGGGGAAGTTGTCGAAGAAGAAGTAGCCGACCGCGACCGAGCCGAGGAGCTGCATGTACTGGAACGGCGAGACGATGTTGGCCGGCGCGTAGTTCATGGCGCGGGCGACGCAATAGTGGCCGAGCGCGCCCAGCACGCCGAGGCTGCAGAAGAGCGCGACGTCGCGCAGGCCGTGCGGTGTCTTCCAGACGAAGGGCAGGACCAGAATCAGGCCGAAGCCGCCGATCAGCGAGCTGTAGATCGCCGAGGTTTCCGGCGTATCGATGCTCGCGATGCGCCGCGTCAGGATCTGGTAGAGCGCGTAGCAGACAGCGCTCCACACCACGAACAGCGACGCCCACTGGAAGAGCTCGGTGCCCGGCCGGATGACGATCACGACGCCGAGGAAACCCACGCCGAGCGCGATCGAGCGGCCGATCGTCGTGCGCTCGCCCAGCATCGGCCAGGCGAGCAGCGCCACGACCAGCGGCGCCGTCAGGCTGATCGTCGCCGCCTTGGCGATCGGAATGAAGACGATGGCGAAGAAATAGGAAAGGTTGGAGGCGATCAGCAGCGCCGAGCGGAAAAGCTGGATGCCGAGCCGGCGGGTCCGGAGCATGCCGAGCCCATGGCGTGGAAAGAAGGCGATCATCATGAACAGGAGATGGCCGAACGCGCGGGCCCAGGAGACCTGCAGCGAGTCGTAGCCCTCCTCGCCGAGGATCTTGGCGAAGCCGCCCATGATGGGGAACAGGATGCCCGCGCCACACATGAACACGATGCCGGCAAAGATACGCTGGCCGGCGGGTACTCTTTCCTCGGTCAACGCGCAATGCCTGCCTTCGCGATGGCCTGCCAGACGCGCTCCGGAGTCGCAGGCATGTCGAGGGCCTCGACGCCGGCCGCTCGCAGCGCGTCGAGGATGGCGGCCATCACCGTCTGCGGCGCGGCGATGCAGCCCGCCTGGCCCGACCCCTTGACGCCGAGCGGATTGGCCGCGGTCGGCCGCTCGACCAGCTCGATGTCGAAGAGCGGCAGGTCGTCCGCGCGCGGCATCGCGTAGTCCATCAGCGAGCCGCTGAGGAGCTGCCCGGACGCGGGATCGTAGACCGTGTGCTCGAGCATCGCCTGGCCGATGCCCTGCGCCACGCCGCCCTGGACCTGCCCTTCGGTCAGCAGCGGGTTGATCAGCCGGCCGTAGTCGTCGACGGCGGTGTAGCGCGCCAGCTCGACCGCGCCCGTCTCCGGATCGATCTCGACCTCCGCGACGTGGCAGCCGCTGGGGAAGGTGAAGACGTCGGTCATGTTCATCACGTGCACGCCAAGACCTTTCGTCATGCCGTCCGGCAGGTTCGCCGGATCGTCCGCGCTCCTCGCCAGCGTCGCCAGCGACACGGTCCGGTCGCTGCCCCGCACGACGAAACGGCCGTCGGCGAAGACCAGCTCGTCCTCCGATGCCTGCAAAAGGTGGGCCGCGAGCTCCCGCGCTTTCGCAAGCGTTGCATCGATCGCCTTCACCACCGCCGCGCCGCCCATGTGCATGGACCGCGCGCCGCCGTGGCCGGCGCCGCTCTTCACCTCGCGCGTATCGGCCTGGACGTAGCGCACGGCGGAGACGGCAACGCCCAGGCGGTCGGCGGCGATCTGGGCGAAGGCCGTCTCGTGGCCCTGGCCGTTCGATTCGGTGCCGACCGCCACCGTCACCGAGCCGTCCGCCGCGACCCGCACCTCGGCGCCCTCGTTGGGCGCGCCGCGCGAGGTCTCGAGGAAGCAGGCGACACCGATGCCGCGCAGGCGGCCCTGCGCCTCGGCCAACCGCCGCCGCGCCGGGAAGCCTGCCGTGTCGGCCCGCTCGACCGCGGCGTCGAGATTGGCGACGAAGCCGCCGGAATCGATCGCCATGCCCATCGCCGTGCGATGCGGGAAGACGGCGATCAGGTTCTGGCGGCGCAGGTCGGCGGGATCGCGGCCGAGCTGGCGCGCCGCCGCCTCGATGCAGCGCTCGACGATGTAGTTGGCCTCGGGCTTGCCGGCGCCGCGATAGGCGTCGACCGGCACCGTGTTGGTGAGGGCGCCGCGCACGTCGACGGCGATCGCCGGGATGTCGTAGACCCCGCCCTGGGCGGTCGAGGCCGCGACCACCGACGCGCCCGGCCCGTTGCCCGAGAGATAGGCGCCGAGATTGGCGACCATGGCCACGTCCAGCGCGAGGAAGCGGCCCGACCCGTCGAGCGCGAGCCGCGCCCGGGCGGCGATGTCGCGACCCTGCGTGCCGGCGACGAACTCCTCGCCGCGGTCGGCGGTCCAGCGCACCGGCTGCCCGAGCGCGCGCGCCGCGTACAGGAGCAGGATCCACTCGGGATAGAGAAAGTTCTTCATGCCGAAGCCGCCGCCCACGTCCGGCGCATGGAGCCGGATGCGTTCGGGCGGCATCCTGAAGATGAACTCGGCGAGCTGGCGGCGGATGCCGTGCAGTCCCTGTCCCGTCAGCTCGAGGTCGAAACTGTCGCTCGCCGCGTCGTGCCGGGCGATGGCCGCGCGCGGCTCGAGCGGCGCCACCACGACTCGGTTGTTCATCACCTCGACCTCGACGACGTGCGCGGCGCGGGCGAATGCCTCGGCCACGGCGCCGGCATCGCCGCGCTTCACGTGGAAGGCGAGATTGCCCGGCGCCTCCGCCCAGATCGCCGGCGCCCCCGCCGCCAGCGCGGCCTCGCCGTCGACGACGGCGTCGAGGATCCCGTAGTCCACGGCGATGCGCTCGGCCGCCTCGCGGGCGAGCGACGGGTCGTCGGCGACGACGAAGGCCACCGGGTCGCCGACATGGCGCACGCGTTCGCGGGCAAGCGCGGGGCGCGGCGGCACGATGAGCGGCGTCACGGCGGCCATGCAGGGCATGTCGCCAAGCCCGGCGGCCGCCAGGTCGGCATGGGTATAGGCGGCCCGCACGCCTGCCAGCGCCATCGCCGGTGCGATGTCGATGGCCTTGATGACGGCATGGGCATGCGGCGAGCGCAGCACGAAGCCGTGGAGGCTGCCGGGCGCGCCGACGTCGTCGACATAGCGCCCATGGCCGGTGAGGAACCGCCCGTCCTCGAGACGCCGCAGCGGCCGGCCGATCATCGTCTCGCGATCGCTATTGCCCATGTCGCCTCGCCCGATAAGCTCCCGTCCGACCCGAGGAGGATCGTCCCATGATCGACCTGCATTATTGGCCCACGCCGAACGGAAAGAAGGTCACCATCCTGCTGGAGGAATGCGGCCTGCCCTACAAGATCGTCCCCGTCAACATCGGGCGCGGCGACCAGTTCACGAACGAATTCCTGGAGATGAATCCCAACCACCGGATGCCGGTGATGGTCGACCACGAACCCAAGGACGGCGGCAAGCCGATCACCCTTTTCGAATCCGGCGCGATCATGATGTACGTCGCCGAGAAGGCCGGGAAGTTCTATCCGCAGGACCTGCGCACGCGCTACGACGTGAACCAGTGGCTGATCTGGCAGATGGCCAACCAGGGGCCGAAGAGCGGCGAGTGCGGCCATTTCCGCCGCGTCGACCAGAAGGAGCATGGCGACCAGACCTACGCCATCACCCGCTTCACCGACGAGGTGAACCGCCTCTACGGCGTGCTCAACAACCAGCTCTACAAGCACAGGTACCTGGCCGGCGACCAGTACACGATCGCCGACATGATCTGCTATCCGTGGACGCTGAACTGGAAGTTCCAGGGCCAGGACATCGAGGAGTTCAAGCACTTCAAGCGCTGGTTCGAGGAGCTGGGCGCCCGCCCGGCGGTGCAGAAGGGCATGGCGGTGGGCGCCGACCTCTCGGTCGACAACACCAAGCTGCCGCCCGAGGAACAGGCCCGCATCCGCAAGATGCTCTACAACCAGCGCGCCCGGCCGGTCCCGGCCTGACGCAAGGCGAAGCGCTACACCGGCCCGTAGGCGCCGGGGAAATCCGCGATGTCGAGCGTCGGCGCGCCGCCGACGCGCACCAGGCTGTGGGCATGGGTGCCGTCCGGCGCGAACCGGTGCTCGACATAGCCCACCTCCTTCAGCCCGTAGCGCGGCTGGCGCCGGTCGGGAATGACGAAGGCGGTCGAAGTCCCCCACACGTGGCGCGCCGGGCCGGCATGCGTTTCGCGATACTGGTGGACGTGGCCGCAGACCACGACGGCCGGCCCGCCGCCGGACAGGGCGGCCAGCAAGCCGTGGCGGGGCGCGGGATTGACGAAGCGGCCGGTGATCTCGGTCTCGCCGGCCTCGCGGTCGAACAGCGGCTTGTGCAGGAAGAGCGCGAGCCGCCTCGAACCGAGATCGGCGACGGTTTCGGCCACGAAGGCCAGCTGCTCTTCGGCCGCCGGCAGGTCGCTGCCCAGGAGCTGGGCGTCGACGCCCAGCATGCGCCAGCCCGGCACGTCGAACCGCCACCAGTCGGGGCCGAAGTGCCGGAGATAGCGGTCGCGCCGCGCCGCATCGATCGATCCCTCGCCGTGCGCCGGCGCATCCGGGCTGTCGCCGAGATCGTGGTTGCCCGGCAGGAAGCGGACAGGGAGGCTGAGCCCGTCGTGCAGCGCCCGGGCGGCCACGAGATCGTCCTCGACCGAGGCGCCATCGAGCGAGATGTCGCCCGTGTTGACGACGAGGTCGGGCGCACTGTCGTGCAGCGCGCCGACGATGCTGCGGAAATTGTCGACGAAGAACGGCTTTTCCGCGCTGAGATGGGTGTCCGAGATCTGGGCGATGCGGAAGGTCATGCCGCCAGCCTGAACCCTCTTTGTTTCAGGCCTCTGACGGTCCGCCGCGGTGGGCCGACAAGGGCGGGGCCACCTCCTCCAGCGGCCGGCGCTCGGCGCTGATGCCGAGCTTCCGGGTCGTCAGGCCGGCCACGATCATCAGGACGGCGCCCAGCGCGTAGCCCAGCACGATCTCGCGCGGGCTCTCGCTCGCGATCAGCACGCCGAACAGCCATGGTCCGCCCACGCCGCCCAGCAGGGTCCCGAAGGCGTAGAACAGCGCGATGGTGAGGGCGCGAATCTCGAGCGGGAACGATTCGCCCACCGTCAGGTAGGCGGCGCTGGCCGCCGCCGAGGCGAAGAAGAAGACGATGCTCCACATCACGGTCTGGGTGGTGGCGTCGAGCATTCCGAGATCGAACAGCAGCGCGGTGATGCCGAGCAGGATCCCCGACAGCGTGTAGGTGCCGAAGATCATGGTCTTGCGCCCGATCGAATCGAACAGGGGGCCGAGCAGCAGCGGGCCGAGGAAGTTGCCGGCGGCGAAGGGCAGGATGTACCAGCCGACATCGTCGGCGGCCACGCCGTAGAACCGGGTCAGGACCAGCGCGTAGGTGAAGAAGATGGCGTTGTAGATGAACGCCTGCGCCGCCATCAGGATCAGGCCGAAGGCCGTGCGGCCGGGATAGTCGCGCAGCAGCGTGCGGGCCACCGAGACGAGCGTGGTGCGGTGCGTATTGCCGAGCACAAGGTTCGCCTTGACCGGCGTCAGCGTCACGCCCTCGCTGGCCTCGATTTCCGCCTCGATCCGGTCGACGACGCGCGAGGCTTCGCCCGGCTGGCCGTGCAGCATGAGCCAGCGCGGACTCTCGGGCAGGAAGCGGCGCAGGTAGAGGATGACCAGACCCAGCACGGCGCCGGTGGCGAAGGCCAGTCGCCATCCGAGCTCGGGGCCGAGCACGTTGGGATCGAGCAGCCAGACCGACAGGATGGCGCCGCCGGCCGCGCCGACCCAGAAGCTGCCGTTGATGGCGAGGTCGATGCGGCCGCGCAGGCGGGCGGGGATCAGCTCCTGGATCGCCGAGTTGATGGCCGAATACTCGCCGCCGATGCCCGCGCCGGTCAGGAAGCGGAACAGCAGGAAACTGTAGAAGTCCCACGAGAAGGCCGTGGCGGCCGTCGCCACCAGGTAGACCCCCAGGGTGATGTTGAAGAGCTTCTTGCGGCCCAGCCGATCGGTGAGGTGGCCGAAGAACAGCGCGCCCAGCACGGCGCCGGCCAGGTAGGCGCTGCCGGTCAGTCCCACCTGCTCCGGCGTGAGCTGCAGCCGCGGGCTGGTCTGCAGCGCGGCGGCGACGGAGCCGGCCAGCGTCACCTCCAGACCGTCGAGGATCCACGTGATGCCGAGCGCGATCACGACCAGACGGTGGAAGCGGCTCCAGGGCAGCCGGTCGAGACGGGCCGGCACGTCGGTGAGGATGCGGGGTTCGGTGGCCATCGCTTACAGAGGGGGTGAAACGGTCGGGCCGGGCTGCACGTTCCCATGCAACCCTGATGTGCGCCGGCGCGAGGCTGGCGGCCGGACGACCGCCTGCTATTGTTTGTCGATGTCCGACAATACGATGGCCGCCACCGCGATACCAGCGCAGGTCCCGGCCCCGGCATCCGCCGCCCCCTCGGTGGACGCGACCAACAGCACGACCTTCGCCGTCATCCTCTCCCTCAGCTTCTGCCATCTGCTGAACGACATGATGCAGTCGCTGGTCCCGGCGCTCTATCCGATCCTCAAGGACTCCTATGCGCTGACCTTCGGGCAGGTCGGCCTGATCACGCTGGCCTTCCAGTGCACCGCGTCGATGCTGCAGCCGGTGGTCGGCTTCTATACCGACAGGAAGCCGCAGCCCTACTCCCTCATGATCGGCATGGGCTTCACGCTTGTCGGCCTGCTGCTGATGTCACGCGCGGCATCCTATCCCATGATCCTCCTGGCGGCCGCGCTGATCGGCATGGGCTCGTCGGTCTTCCATCCCGAGGCCTCGCGCGTCGCCCGCATGGCCGCCGGCGGCCGCTACGGCCTCGCCCAGTCGCTGTTCCAGGTGGGCGGCAACATGGGCTCCGCGGCCGGCCCGCTGCTCGCCGCCTTCATCGTCGTGCCGCACGGCCAGCACAGCATCATATGGTTCTCCGGCGCCGCGCTGCTGGCGATGTTCGTGCTGTTCCAGGTCGGCAGCTGGTACGCGCGCCATCGCGCCGCCCGCAAGCCGGTCGCGCGCGGCAAGGCCGCCGCCAGCACCGCCACCCTGCAGCCCCTGTCGCGCGGCCGCGTCGCCATTGCGGTCGCGGTCCTCGTGGCGCTGCTGTTCTCCAAGAACGTCTACAGCGCCAGCCTCGGCTCGTACTTCACCTTCTACCTGATCGCGAAGTTCGACGTCAGCGTCCAGACCGCCCAGTTCTATCTCTTCGCCTTCCTGGTCGGCATCGTCGCGGGCACGCTGGCCGGCGGCGCGATCGGCGACCGGGTCGGTCGCATCCCGGTCATGTGGTTCTCGATCCTGGGCGCCCTGCCCTTCGCCCTGATGCTGCCCTACGCCAACCTCTTCTGGACCGGCGTCCTCGCGGTGACCGTGGCCATGATCATGGCCTCGGCCTTCTCGGCCATCCTGGTCTATGCCCAGGACCTGATGCCGGGCCGGGTCGGCCTGGTGGCCGGCATGTTCTTCGGCTTCTCCTTCGGCCTGGGCGGCCTCGGGGCGGCGGCGCTGGGCGAGCTCGCCGACGTCACCAGCATCGAGACGGTCTACAAGCTCACGCCGTTCCTGCTGCTGCTGGGCGTGCTGACGGCCTTCCTGCCGCGCCATCCCGGCGGCGCACCGAAGGTCGCCTGACGGACGGCCCGGCCCCGCGCCGGGCACCATCCTTGCTTCCGCCCTCGCGACGTCCTGTGATGGAAGGGACAAGGGGGAGGAAGCCATGAGCATCGTGATCCACAATGCCGCGATCGCGACCGTCGACGATCGCGACACCGTCCACTACGGCGCCGCCATCGCGATCGACCGCGACCGCGTCGTCGAGATCGGTCCCAGTGCCGAGGTGCTGGCCCGCCATCCGGCGGCCGAGCGGGTGGACGGGACAGGCAAGCTGGTGATGCCGGGCTTCGCCAACATCCACACCCATCTCACCATGACCCTGGCGCGCGGGGTGTTCGAGGACCTGTCGCCGTCGCACAAGCCGCCCTTCTCCGGCGGCCTGTCGCCCATTCCGCTGCCCGACATGACGCCGGAGGAGCGGCGCAGCATGGCGCTGCTCGGCGCACTGGAGGCGCTGCGCAGCGGCACGACGCTGCTGCTCGAGGATTCCAACGACGTCGACCACTATGCCGGCGCGCTGGCCGACACCGGCCTGCGCTTCCTGCTGGGCGAGCGCGCCTACGACCGGACCGGCACCTCGATCGGCGATCCCGCACCGTTCCAGCTCGACCGCGCGATGGGCCAGCGCCACCTCGCGACCATCGAGCGCAACTTCCGCGACTGGAACGGCAAGGCCGACGGCCGCCTGCGGATCGCGATCTCGGCCTGGGCGCCCGACATGTGCTCGCCCGAGCTGCTGCAGGACGTGAGCGCCCTGCAGAAGCAGCTCGGCACCTGGGTGACCATCCATCTCAACCAGATCTGGGGCGAGGTCGCCGCGGTGAAGGCGCATCGCAACCGGCTGCCGACCGAGTACCTGGCCGACCTGGACTTCCTCAACGAGCGCGTGGTCTGCGCCCACTGCCGCTGCATGGACCCGGTGGAGGAGAAGCTGCTGGGGCAGGCGCGGGTCAACGTCGCCTTCAACGCGGCGATCGCCGCCCGCCGGGGCTTGAGCCCGCGCGTCGACGATCTCGAGCGCTTCGGCTGCACCATCGGCATGGGCAGCGACAACATGGCCGAGGACATGGTCGAGGTGATGCGCACCGGCCTCTTCATGGAGCGCGTGCGCCGCCAGGACGGCCGCCAGCCGACACCGGAGCAGGCGCTGCGCTGGGCCACGCGCAACGGCTATCGCGCGCTCGGCGTTCCCGACGGCGGCTGGCTGGCGCCGGGCAACAAGGCCGACCTGGTGATGGTCGACCTGCAGCGCGCCCACATGGTGCCGGTGCTGCGCGTCGTCCCCACCCTCGTCCATCAGGGCCAGGCGCGCGACGTCGAGGCCGTGATGGTGGACGGTCGCTGGCTGATGAAGGACGGCAAGGTGCTCACCCTGGACGAGCCCGCGATCCTCGCCGAGGCCCAGCGGGTGGCGAATGCCGCCTGGTCCCGCCAGTTCCGCCAGCGTCTCGACCTCAAGGTGCCGGACGGGTTCCTGCCGGAAGCGCTGCCCTGACGCGCCGCGGGCGCGTTCCGCTTCGCGTTCGCCGCAGCCGGCAGAAGAATGCCGCAAGTCCTTGATGCATCGATGCCTTTGCAGCGTGGCATCGGCCGGTCGCTGTCGCCTGAAATGCGACAGTGCGACATCGTTCGCTTCGCTCTGCGCGATCGGCGGCGGCGACCCATCGCACCGGAGAGACGGCGCGGCGGACAGTGTCGGATCGACGATCGATAGAGCGGCATGCCGGGAAACCGGCAACCCATTATAATAACCAAAGTTATTGTGCAACTCAATGACGAAGGGCAGGATCGCCGATTCATCTCGGCGACGGCTTGCGGGCCGCAGCGTCACCGCGCCGCTCGGGGTGACAGGGTCCGCGTCCGTGCTAACGTCCTCCCTGGAGGAAACAAGCATGCAATTCGGTCTGTTCGGCGGCGCGCGCACCAGGCGCAGCGTCGGCCTAGAGGACAGCCAGGGCTACGAGAGCTTCGTCGATTACGTGATCGAGGCCGACCGCCTGGGCTTCAAGCAGCTCTTCATGGTCGAGCACCATTTCACCGGACAGGGACAGGTCTCGTCCTCGATGACGGTGCTGGCCTATCTCGCCGCGCGCACCCGCAATATCCGCCTGGGGACGGCGGTGGTCGTGCTGCCCTGGCACAATCCGGTTCTGGTCGCCGAGCAGGTCGCGACGCTGGACCTGCTGAGCGGCGGCCGCGTCGACCTGGGTGTCGGCAGGGGCTACCGCAAGGCCGAGTTCGACGGCTTCTGCATGCCCATGGAGGAGGCGGGCGAGCGTTTCGACGAGGCGATGGAGGTGATCCGCAAAGGCTGGACCAGTGAAGGGCGCTTCAGCCATCACGGCAAGCGCTGGCACTACGACAATATCGTCGTCGAGCCCGCGCCGCTGCAGCAGCCGCATCCGCCGCTGTGGCTGGCGGCTGGCAGTCCCGACAGCATCCGCCGCGCCGCCCGCGAAGGCTACAACCTGCTGCTCGACCAGCTCGCCCAGACCGACCAGATCGTCCGCCGCATCGCCCTCTTCAGGGAGGAATGCGAACGCTCCGGCCGAGCCTATCATTCGGGCATGGTGGCGACGGCGCGGGCGCTGCAGATGATCCACAGCGAGAGCGAGCGCGCCGAAGCCCATGCGACGCGCCAGCGCGTGCTGTCGGTGATCGGCGACCTCGCCCGCGACAAGCTCGCCGACCGCGTCGAGGACGACACCGCGCCGCTGCTCGGCACGCCCGAGGAGGTGATCGCCCGGCTGCGGGAGCTCGAGGCCGGCGGCGCCACCAACATCCTGCTGGTCGATCCCAACGCCTCGGTCCGCAACCTTCAGGCCTTCGCCCGCGAGGTGATGCCGTCCTTCCAGCCGGCGCAGGTGGAGGCCGCGGAATGAGCCGGTTCGACTGGACGCCCTCGCCCATCCTGCCCACGAAGCGCGTCTCCTTCGCCGACGTCGGCTACGAGGAGATGGTCGACCGCGCACACAGGCTGGCGCCGACCCTGGCCGCCCGCGCCGAGCAGTGCGAGAAACTGCGACGGCTGCCCGACGAGACGGAGCGCGACCTGCACGAGGCCGGCCTGTTCCGGTTCGTGCAACCCAGACGCATGGGCGGGGCGGAGCTCGATGTCGGCATCTTCATCGACGTCTGCGCGGCGATCGCGCGGGTCTGTCCGTCGACCGCCTGGAACGTCGGCAATCTCGCCAGCCACCACTGGATGCTGGGCTACTTCCCGCCCGAGACCCAGGAAGAACTCTGGGACGTCTCGCTCGACGTCCTGATCGCCACCTCGCTCGCCTTCGCCGGCGGCCGCGGCCGCAAGGTCGACGGCGGCTGGGAGGTGACGGGACGCTGGCCGCTCTCGTCCGGCGTCGACAATTGCGACTGGAACATGCTGGGCTTCATGGTCCGCGACGACAGCGGCGCCGTCGTCGACCAGCGCTTCGCCCTCGCCCATCGCTCGCAATACGAGATTATCGATACCTGGCATGCGGTCGGCCTGTGCGGCACCGGCTCGAAGGACGTCGCCTGCACGGCGCTGTTCGTGCCCGAGCGGCGCACCCTGTCCGCCTGGTCGTTCGACGGCAATCCTCATCCCGGCACGCCGGTCAACGATACGCCGCTGTTCCGCCTGCCGTTGCTGGCGCTCGGCCCCTATGTCCTCAGCGGCGTGATGCTGGGCTGCGCCCAGGGTGCCTACGATCTCGTGGTCGGCGCGGCGCGCAAGCGCAATGCGACCAACACCGGCGTTCCCGTCAACGTCAACCCGACCGTGCAGATCAAGATCGCCGAGGCAAGCGCCCGCATCGACAATGCCGAAGTGATCATGAAGCGGGTCTGCGAGCACGCGATGTCGGTGGCGCGCGCCGGCACCGAGCCGCGGCAGGAAGACAAGGTGCGCTACCGTCGGGATGCGTTTTTCGCCACCCGCGCCTGCCTCGAGGCCGTCGACATCCTCATGACCGTGGCGGGATCGGGCGGCCTCTACACGACCGGCCCGATGCAACGCCTGTTCCGCGATGCGCACGCCGCCAACGCCCACGTGATGTTCTCGCCGGAGATCCAGGGCGCCCTGTTCGGCCAGCACGCGCTGGGCAGCCCCGGCCCCCGGCCGCTGCTGTAGCTTCGCACTGCAATAGAGCGGGATGCGCTGTCATCGCTCCGGGATGACAGTCGCGCCGCCAGCGGGCTAGGATCGGTCCAACAAACACACGTCTGGGAGGACGTTCAGATGCGCATCAAGCGTCGTACATTCAACACGCTCGCCGTCGCGGGCGCCGCCACCGGCTTCGCCGGCTCCGCCCGTGCACAGGGCAAGCCACTGACCATCGGCTTCGGCATGGCCCTCACCGGCGGCCTCGCGCCCAACGGCAAGGCGGCGCTGCTCGCCATGCAGATCGCCGCCGAGGACATCAACGCGAAGGGCGGCCTGCTCGGCCGGCCCGTCAAGCTGGTCTACTACGACGACCAGTCCAATCCATCGACCGTGCCCGGCCTCTACACGAAGCTGCTCGACGTCGACAAGGTCGACATCGTGGTCAGCGGCTACGCCACCAACATGGTGGCGCCGGCGATGCCGATCGTGATGCAGAAGGATCGCACCTTCTTCGGCCTGTTCGGCCTCGCCGTTAACACCGAGTTCAAGTATCCGCGCTACTTCGCCATCCAGCCGGCCGGCGGGCCGCGCCCCAAGGAAGCCTTCGCCGAGGGCTTCTTCGAGGTGGCGATGGCGCAGAACCCGAAGCCGCAGACGCTCGCCATGGTCGGCGCCGACGCCGAGTTCCCGCGCAACGCGCTGGACGGCGTGCGGTCGATCGCCAAGAAGCACAAGCTCAAGATCGTCTACGACAAGACCTATCCGCCGGGCACCCCCGACTACACGCCGGTGGTGCGCGCCGTCGCGGCGACCAATCCGGACATCTTCTTCGCCGCGTCCTACCCGCCCGATTCCGTGGGCCTCGTGCGCGCCAGCCACGAGATCGGCTTCAAGCCCAAGATCTTCGGCGGCGGCATGGTCGGCCTGCAGGCGACCGCCATCAAGACCCAGCTCGGCCCGCTGCTGAACGACATCGTGGTCTACGACTTCTGGCTGCCGTGGGCGGGCTTCGCGACCGATGCCGGCCGCGACTTCCTGAAGAAGTACCAGGCCAAGTCGGCCGAGGCCGGCGTCGACCTGCTGGGCTACTACCTGCCGCCCTTCGGCTACGCCCTGATGCAGGTCGTCGCGCAGGCCGTCACCGGCGCCGGCAGCACCGACGACGCCAAGCTCGCCGACTACTGCCACAAGAACACCTTCAAGACCGTCGTCGGCGACTTCAAGTTCAACGCCGAGGGCGAATGGGAAACGGCCCAGGTGATGGCTGTCCAGTTCCAGGGCATCAAGGGCAACGACGTCGACCAGTTCAAGGATCCCAAGACCGAGGTGATCCTGTGGCCGGCCAAGTACAAGACCGGCAACATCATCTACCCGTACGACCCGAAGAAGTGACGCGGCGCGCGCGATAGCGCCCGGCAAGTCAAAGGTCCCTCGCTTCGCTCGGGATGACAGTATCGTTGTCATCCCGAGGGCGGAGCCCGAGGGACCTTTCTTTTTCAGGGCCCAATTCAATCCGAGGCAGCAAAGGTCCCTCGCGACCGCTCGGGATGCCAGTATCGTTGTCGTGCCGAGGAACATTTCGATGGGAAGCCGCAAAGGTCCCTCGCTTCGCTCGGGATGACAGTATCGCTGTCATCCCGAGGGCGTAGCCCGAGGGACCTTTCTCCTACGCGCCGAGGTAGAACTCGCGGATCAGCTCGTTGTTGTTCAGAGCCTCGGCGGATTCGCCTTCGAAGGCGATGCGGCCGTGGACGATGACGTAGCCGCGGTCGGCGATCCGGATGGCCTGGGTGAAGTTCTGCTCGGCCATGAGGACGCTGAGATTGTAGCCTTCCTTCAGCTCCTTGATCTTGTCGATGGTGCGGCTGACCAGCAGCGGCGCCAGGCCGACCGAGGGCTCGTCGATCAGCAGGATGCGCGGGGCCGACATCAGCGCCCGCGCGAGCGCTAGCATCTGCTGCTCGCCGCCCGACATGGAGCCGGCGAGCTGGCGGGCGCGCTCCTTCAGGCGCGGAAAGGTCTCGAGGCAGAAGTCGAGGTTGCGGGCGATCGCCGAGCGCGCGGTCGGACGGAAGGCGCCGAGCAGCAGGTTCTCCGTCACGGTCAGCTTGGGGAAGAGCCGCCGGCCCTCGGGCACGAAGCCGATGCCGAGATCGACGATCTCCTCGGTCGAGCGGCCGACCAGCTCGTGCTCGGCGCCGTCGATCACGGCCTTGATGCTGCCCTTCGACGGCCGCACGATGCCCATGACCGACTTCATCAGCGTCGACTTGCCGTTGCCGTTGGTCCCGAGCAGCGCCACCGTCTCGCCGGCGCCCACCGTCAGCGACACGTCCTCCAGCACGCGCACCGAGCCGTAGCCGGCATCGATGCCGTCGACGATGAGACCGCTACTCGCCAAGGTAGGCCCTCACGACCTCGGGTTCGCGCACGACGTCCTTCGGGTCGCCGTCGGCGATCTTGCGGCCGGCGACCAGAACGGCGAGCCGCTGCGAGAACTCCATGACGGCGCGCATGATGTGCTCGATCATGATCACCGTGACGCCCTGCTCGTTCAACCGGATCAGCAGCGCGATGATCTCGTCGACCTCGGTATGGCTGAGACCCGCCATCGCCTCGTCGGCGATCAGGAGCTTGGGCGCCGCCGCCATGGCGCGGGCCAGCTCGAGCTTGCGCATCTCGATCTGGGTGAGGTCGCGCGGCTGTAGAGCGGCCTTGTCGGCCAGCCCGACCAGCGCCAGGACCTCGAGGCAGCGTGCGTCGATCGCCGCGCCGTGCAGGTGGCCGGACTCACGGGCGTTCACGGTGTACAGGATGGGCATGCGCACGTTCTCGGCCAGGGACAGGCTGGCGAAGGGCCGCGGCAGCTGGAAGCTGCGCGCCAGCCCGCGCCGCGTGCGCTGATGGGCCGCCATGCCGTCGATCGGCTGGTCGGCGAAGCGCACGCTTCCCTGCTCGTTGCGCAGCGTGCCGCAGATGCAGTTGACCAGCGTCGACTTGCCGGACCCGTTCGGTCCGATCAGGCCCAGCCGCTCGCCCTGTTTCACGTCGAGGTCGATGCCGTCGAGGGCGACGAAGCCGCCGAAGCGCTTGCCGAGGCCAGTAACCTGCAGCAGGGCGTTCATCGCTTCTTGCCCTGGAACAGGCCGACGATGCCCTGCGGCGCCAGGATGACGAAGGCGACCATCAGGACGCCTGCCACCAGCACGTTGACGGCGGACGAGATCGTCACGCGGAGATATTCCTGCAGGCCGCCCACGAGCACGGCGCCGATCACCGGTCCCAGCCAGCTCGACGTGCCGCCGATCAGGGGCATGGCAATGGCGTTCACCGCGTAGTTCAGGCTGAAGCCCGAGGCGGGGTCGAGGTAGGTCACGTAGAACGGCAGGGGGGCCCCGGCGATGCCCATGAAGCCGCCGGACAGCGCCGTGGCGATCAGCTTCAGCCGCAGCGTCGGCACGCCGGACGCCTCGGCCGCCGCCTCGTCGTCGCGGATGGCGGCGAAGCCGTAGCCCAGAGCCGAGCGCTCGATGGCGCGCGCCGTCGCCAGCACGACGATGCAGGTGCCCAGCATGAGCAGGAAGAGGTACTCGACATATTCGCCGCCAATCAGCGGCGCCACGCGCGGACGCAGCACGTAGGCGCCGCGCGCGCCGCCCACGAAGTCCCAGTTGGTGATCAGGGTCTGGACGACGACGGCCAGCGCCAGGGTCGCGATCGAGAAGAAGACGCCGCGCAGCCGCAGGGTGAGGTAGCCGGTGCCGATACCGACCAGGCCAGCCATCACGCCGCCCACCGCCATCATGACGGGCAGCGGCAGGGTCGGCACGAGCTTGTGCAGCACCACGGTGGAATAGGCGCCGATGGCGAAGAAGGCCGTCACGCCGAAGTTCACGTAGCCGGTGTAGCCGCCCAGGATGTTCCAGGCCGTCCCCAGCACGATGTACTGCAGGACGACGTAGCCGACGAAGAAGGCGTAGGAGTTGCCCACCCACTTGGTGGCCGCGAAGATCGCGGCCGCCGCGACGACCAGGATCAGCACGAAGGGAAGCCCGCGCACGCCGGCGCCGGCGGGACTAGCGGCCAAGGATACCACTGGGCCTCACCGCCAAGGTGACGAGCAGGATGCCGAAAGCCACCGCCGGCGCCCACGAGGGGCCGAAGAAGGTGGCGGTCAGGCTCTCGGCGATGCCGAGCGTGACGGCCGCGATCACCATGCCGGGAAAGCTTCCCAGCCCGCCCAGCACGACGATGGCGAAGATGCGACCGATATATTCCCGGCTGATCGACGGCTCGACCGGCTGGATGATGATCAGGCAAGCGCCCGCCAGGGAGGCCGTCGCGATCGACAGGCCGAAGGCGATGCGCTTGATCTTCACCGGGTTGGCCGCCATCAGCCGCAGCGCGAGCTGGTCCTGGGCGACCGCCTGCACGGCGCGGCCGATGAAGGTGCGCGACAGGAAGAGCTGGAGCCCCACGACCATGACCATGGCCACGAGAAACGGCACCAGCAGGCGCAGCGGCAGGTCGATCGGCCCGAAGCTGATGCTGGGGCCGATGTAGCGCGCCTGCACCGTGCGATAATCGACGCCGAAGCTCAGCACGAGGGCGACCTCGGTGATGAACAGCAGGCCGAAGAAGAAGGACAGGCCGCGCAGGGACTGGTCGTCGCGCCGCTCGAAGGCGACGTAGTAGACCTGATAGGCCAGCATGCCGAGCAGGTAGAAGGCGGGCAGCACGATCACCGCGGCCAGGATCGGATCGATGCCGAAGACCGTGTTGCCGATGAAGGCGGCATAGGAGCCCAGCAGGATGAAGGCCGGATGGGCGATGTTCACGATGTCGAGCAGGCCGAAGGAAATCGACACGCCCAGCGACACGGCCGCGTAGAAGCCGCCGAGCAGCAGCCCGGAAACAATGGCGTTGAGCAGAAGATCGACCGAACCGTCCATGGGCCGCCGATCAAGCCGTCGCTGCGGCAGCCATGGCCAAAGCCTGCGCTGGCATCGATTTCCTCCCCGATCACGAGGCGATTCTTCGCCTTCTGGCGGACAGTGTGCGCGAGAAGGCGGGACATGCCTAGTGGCTTCTGCACCAATAGCGACGCCATTGTCCGCACGCCAAAACTCGCCAACAATGGCCATCGGTTCACAGCGTCAACACGGGACCCGCCCCGGCAATGCCCACCGCTCCTCCCGTCGGAGTCGTCATCGCCAACCACAACAACGGCGCCTTCGTCGAGCGGACGATGGAGTCGGCGGCCCGGCAGTCGGTGCGCGACCTGACGGTCGTCGTGGTCGACGACGCCTCGACCGACGATTCCGACGAAGCCATCCGGCGCTGCCTGGCGCGACTGGACGATCCGCGGTTTCGCTACCTGCCCCTCGAGACCAATCTCGGCCAGGCCGGCGCGCTGCTGAGGGGCATGGCCGGCCTCGACACGCCGTTCGTCTGCTTCCTCGATTCCGACGATGTCTGGTACGAGGATTTCGTGGCGCGTCACCTCGCCGTTCACCTGAACGCCGATTTCCCGGTCGCGATGACCTACTGCGATTCCCACATCATCGACGCGAACGGCCGGCTGCTGGCGGGAACCGCCTGGTGGTTCGATTCGAGCGATCCCGGCGCCTGGAACCGGCGGACGGTCGATCCCGCGCGACTGCCGACCGTCGATCCTTCGAGCGGGACGATCACCTATCCATCCCGCGGCGGCGCGACGTTCCATCCGCAATGGTCGCTGGCCGGCGCCACCAACACGACGGCGAGCATGATGCTGCGGCGGTCGTTCGTCGATCTCGTGATGGCGCCGCCGACCCAGGATCTGCGCCTCTATGTCGACTACTACCTGTCGACCTTCGCCGGCCTGATGACCGGCGCCATCGCGATCGACCAGCCCCTCTACGGCTACCGCATGCACGGCCGAAACGGCCATTCCGACGCCACCGTGCCGGGCGGCGCCTACAATTCGTCGAGCCGGCCCTGGGCGCCGATCCGCGACTACGTGCTGCAGATGGTGCAGCTCGTGCTGCGGACGGAATCGACGGCGCTCTGCCGGACGTTCGGCGAGGAGCGCCACGCCGAGGCAGAGGCCCTGATCGCCGCCGCCATCGGCGACCTGCCCGCACCGGCGGACAAGCCGCGCTGGCGGCCGGAGCTGCTGCTCGCCCGTGCGGCGGACCTCCTGGGCGGCGGCCTGCCCCGCCGGCGCCTGCGCGGACGATCCTGACCCCTCATGCCGGGGCAGGCCGTTTTCGTCGGCGTGGCGCGGGACTGCAGTCGGCACCTGCCCGGCGTGCTCGCCAATCTCGAACGCTTCGCCGCGACGTACGTCCGGGCCGCCTTCCTGTTCGCCGTCAGCGATTCGACCGACGATACGCGCGCCCTTCTCGAAGGCTGGCTGGCGGCGGGCCGCCGTCCCGGGCGCGTGCTCGAGCTCGGCACCCTCGCGACCTCGCTGCCGCGCCGAACCGAACGCATCGCCCATGCGCGCAACGCGCTGCTCGACGCGATCCGCGCCGCTCCCTGGGCGAACTACGAGCAGCTGGTGGTGGCCGACCTCGACGACGTGCTCGCCGCGCCGGTGGGCGCCGAACCCTTCGCCCGGGCATCGGCCTGGCTGGCGGAGGATGCCGGGCGCGCCGCCGTGCTCGCGAGCGCCGCGCCGCGTTACTACGACGTCTGGGCCCTGCGGCACGAGACCTGGTGCCCGGGCGATTGCTGGCATCCGATCTGGGGGCGACCTCCATCCGAGTCGTTCGAAGCCGCCAAGTTCCGCGAGGTGTTCGCGCGCCAGATCGTGCTGCCGCCTTCGCTGCCGCCGGTGCGCGTCCTCTCGGCCTTCGGCGGGCTCGGTCTCTACCGCATGGATCGGGCGCTGGCCGCCCGCTACCGCGGCCTCGACGGACAGGGCCGGGAGGTCTCGGAGCACGTCGCCTTCAACGCCGACATCCGTCGCGCCGGCGGGCAGATCCACATCTTTCCGCCGCTGCAGGTCCATGCCCCCACCCAGCACCTCTATGCCGGCGAGGATTTCACCCTGCGCTGGCGTCTCGCGATGCTGCTCCGCCGCGCCGTCGAGCGGCACCGCCGGCCGTGGCGGCGACTGCTGGCCCCGTCTTGACGGTCCTGATCGTCGATCCCGCCCTGCATTCGCTGGGCGGACATCACTACAACGCGGTTCAGCGACTGCAGGCGGAAGGCCGCCGCCTGGGAATCGAGGCGGCCTGCCTCGCCTCGGCCTTCGCCGACGCCCGCGTCACCGGCGAGCTCGGCGCCCTGCCCGTGTTCACCAGATCGGTCTATGGACGGTCCTACGCGGCGGACGAGTTCTCCGAGTCCGTCGCATTGGCGGACCGCGAGCTTTCGCGGGCGCTGCGCCGACCGGGCGGTCTCCCCGACCTGCTGGTCCTGCCCTGCTGCGATGCCGTGCTGGCGGCGGCCCTGACGCGCCACATCCGGCGCGCCTGGTGGCGATCGCCGCCGTCCGTCATCGCCTGGATCCTCTACGCGCCGCACCACCTCAAGAAGCTGGACGATCCGACGACCACGGCTCAGCAAGAGGAATGCCGGAACGCGCTCGCGGGCCTCGCCGCTTCAGTCGGCCCCGACCGCTGGCAGGCGTTCTGCGAGACGCCCGCCCTGGCCGAGTACTATCGCGCGCTGGCCGGCATCCCGGTCGGCGTCCTGCCAGGGCCGGGTCTGGCCGGCTCGGACGCCGCGCCCCGCGGCCAACCGGGCCGTCGGCTCACTGTCTCCTGCATCGGCTTCGCCAACCGGGCGAAGGGCTATGGGCTGCTGCCGGACGCCGTCGGCGCGGTGCTGCAGCGCCGATCCGATGTCGGCTTCGCGATCCACGGCATCGTCGAAGGATCCGACGCCGAGGAAGACAGGGACGTGTTCGAGAGGCTGTCGGCCCTCGGCGACGCCGTCCGCGTCCACCAGGGCGTTCTCTCCGCCGACGAGTACGGCGCCTGGCTGGACCGGTCGGACCTGCTGCTGCTCCCCTACGATCCCGCAGTCTATGGCGCCCGCGGCTCGGGCGTCTTCACCGACGCCCGGCGGCGCGGGCTGCCGGTCGTCGCGCCGCGGGCCTGCAGCTTCGCCCGGCCGGCGTTCGACGGCGGCTGGGGAGTGGCGATGGAAGAGTACTCGGCAGGCGGGCTGGCCAGCGCCATCCTGACGGCCCTCGACCGTCATATCGCGCTGGCGCTGCAGGCAAGGGCCGAGGCGGCGCAGGTCGCGGACCGGCTCGGCGACATCCTGGCAGGAGCCGTCGACGGCGCCCGGACCAGCCGCGCCGGGCTGATGGACAGGATTCGCCGCCTGGCAGCGAGGCTTGCCTAAGTTCGGCTCGAATCGCGGTGCATTGAGCGCGATTGTGATACATACGGCCGGTTGAACGAAAGCCGACCAGCGTGCTGCTTCGAAGAGACAGGTCCCGGGGCTGAATGAGGCCGCCAACTCCCGTACAACGCAAGTCCGAGCTGGCGGCCGCCCTCGGCCGTTTTCGCCATGCCCTGATCGGCATCGGCGCCTTCACGGCCGCCATCAACCTGCTGCAGCTCACCGGCCCGCTGTTCATGCTCGAGGTCTACGACCGGGTCATCCCCGGCCGCAGCGTCCCGACGCTGGTCGGCATCGGCATTCTTGCGCTTGTCATGTTCGGCTTCCAGGGCATCCTGGACGTGGTGCGCGGTCGCGTACTGGTGCGCATCGCAGGCTCGGTCGACGAGGCCATGAGCGGGCGCATCTTCGACCTCGCCGCCAAGCTTCCGCTCAAGGCCCTCACGCCCGCGGCCTTCCAGCCGGTCCACGACCTCGACCGGATCCGCTCCTTCATGTCGACGGTGGGGCCTGCCGCCTTCTTCGACCTGCCCTGGATGCCGTTCTATCTCGGCATCTGCTTCGCCTTCCATCCGCTGATCGGGGCCGCCGCCTCCGTGGGCGGCCTCCTGCTGATAGCCATCACGATCCTGACGGAATTCCGCAGCCGCGCGCCGGCGCGCGACGCCGCCGCCATCTCCGAGGGCCGGATGGGCCTCGCCGAGGCGAGCCGGCGCAACGCCGAGGCCGTCCAGGCGATGGGCATGGCGGGCCGCCTCTCGGCCCGGTGGAACGAGCACAATCGCCGCCATCTCGCGGCCCAGCAGCGGGTCGCGGACATCGCCGGCACCATGTCGACGCTGTCGCGCATCCTGCGCATGGTGCTCCAGTCGCTGGTGCTGGCGATCGGCGCCTGGCTGGTGATCAACCAGCAGGCCACCGCCGGCATCATCATCGCGAGCTCGATCCTGACCTCGCGCGCGCTCGCTCCGGTGGAGGTGGTGCTGGCGCACTGGCGCAGCTTCATCGCCGCCCGCCAGAGCTGGCGGCGGCTGAACGGCCTGCTGGCGGCGGTGCCGGCCGACCGTCCGCGCATGGAGCTGCCGCACCCCTCGGCGTCCGTCACCGTGGAAAGCGTCGCCGTCATGCCGCCCGGCGCCAACCGCATCGTCACCCAGGGCGTCACCTTCCAGCTCAAAGCCGGCCAGGGGCTGGGCGTGATCGGACCCAGCGCCTCGGGCAAGTCCTCGCTGGTCCGGGCCATCGTCGGCGTGTGGCCGACCGTCCAGGGCAAGATTCGCATCGACGGTGCCGCCATCGATCAGTGGACGCCCGAATCGCTCGGGCCCCATATGGGCTACCTGCCCCAGGACATGGAGCTGTTCGGCGGCACGGTCGCCGAGAACATCGCGCGCTTCACGCCGGACGCCTCGTCCGACAGCATCATCGCCGCCGCCAGGGCCGCCAGCGTCCATGACCTGATCCTCGGCCTGCCGCAGGGCTACGAAACCCAGGTCGGCGATTCCGGACGCAACCTGTCGGCCGGCCAGCGCCAGCGCGTCGGCCTCGCCCGCGCGCTCTACGGCGACCCGTTCCTCGTCGTTCTCGACGAACCCAACTCGAACCTCGACCGCGAGGGCGACGAGGCGCTGACCAAGGCGATCCTCGGCGTCCGCGCGCGCGGCGGCATCGTGATCGTGGTGGCCCACCGGCCGGCGGCCCTGGCCGGCGTCGACATGGTGCTGGTCATGCTGAACGGCCAGCAGCAGGCCTTCGGACCGAAGGAAGCCGTGCTCCAGCCCCAGCCGGCCGGCCAGGTGCCCGGACAGAACCAGGCCCCGGCGGCGGCCTATGCACCGGCCGCCCGCATGGTCACCCCGATGACGGTGCGCGCCGCGCCGCGGCCGCAGGAGAACACGAAGTGACGATCGACCGGTCGCTCAAGCTGCATCTGCTGGTGGGGACGGTCGCGGTCGCCGTGCTGCTCGGCATCACCTTCGGCTGGGGCACGCTGACCGAGATCTCCGGTGCGGTCATCGCGCCCGGCAAGCTCGTGGTCGACAGCAACGTCAAGAAGGTGCAGCACCCGACGGGCGGCGTGGTCGGCGACCTCATGGTCAAGGACGGCGACAAGGTGAAGAAGGGCGACGTCGTGGTGCGCCTCGACGACACCCAGGCCCGCACCAGCCTCGCCATCGTGACCAAGGCGCTGGACGAGATGGAGGCGCGCCAGGCGCGGCTCGAGGCCGAGCGCGACGGCGCCGACAGGGTGACCTTCCCCGCCGACCTGCTGGCCCGCAGCGGGGAGCCCGACGTGGCGCAGATCATGAAGAGCGAGCAGCGCCTGTTCGAGCTGCGGCGGGCCGCCCGCGAGGGCCAGAAGGCCCAGTTCGCCGAACAGATCGATCAGCTCAAGCAGCAGATCGCCGGGAACCAGGAGCAGATCGCCGCCAAGACCAAGGAGATCGACTGGAACCAGCAGGAGCTGGGCGGCGTGCGCGGCCTGTGGAAGGACAAGCTGGTGCCGTTCAGCCGCGTCACCACGCTGGAGCGCGATTCGGCCCGCCTGCATGGCGAGCGCGGCGCGCTGACGGCGGCGATCGCCCAGGCCCGCGGCCGCATCTCCGAGATCGAGCTCAAGATCCTGCAGATCGACGAGGACCTGCGCACCGAGACCGGCAAGGAGCTGGCCGAGATCCGCGCCAAGAAGGCGGAGATGACCGAGCGGCGCGTGGCGGCCGAGGACCAGCTCAAGCGCATCGAGCTGGTGGCGCCGCAGGACGGCAAGATCTTCCAGCAGACGGTGCACACGATCGGCGGCGTCATCCAGGCCGGCGAAGTCATCATGCAGGTCGTGCCCGACGCCGACGACCTGATCATCGAGGCCAAGGTCGCGCCCCAGGACGTCGACCAGCTCCATCTCGGGCAGAAGGCGGTGGTGCAGTTCGCCTCGTTCAACCGCCGCACCACGCCGGAGCTGAACGGCGAGATCGTCAGCATCGGCGCCGACGTCACCCAGGACGATCGGCGCAACGAGAGCTACTACGCCGTCCGGATCCGCATCTCCGACAAGGAGCTGGCCCGCCTCGACGGGCTGACGCCGATGGCCGGCATGCCGGTCGAGGTGTTCATCCAGACCTCGCCGCGCACCGTCGCCTCCTATCTCACCAAGCCGCTGCGCGAGCAGTTCGACCGGGCCTTCCGCGGGCGCTAGACTAGCGCCGAGGCCGCGCTCCAATGATGCGCGCCCAGCAACAAGCGATGATCATCCCTCGCCGCCGGCGGCGGGCTGCTTGCGCCGGCGGCGGGTCAGCAGGCGGAAGAACAGCGGCACGAACAGGATGGCGACGAAGGTCGCCGCCAGCATGCCGCCGATGACGCCCGTGCCGATCGAATGGCGGGCCGCCGATCCGGCGCCGGTGCTGGTGGCGAGCGGCATCACGCCCAGGATGAAGGCGAGCGAGGTCATCACGATCGGCCGGAAGCGCAGCCGCGCCGCCTCGATCGCCGCGTCGTAGGCCGACAGGCCCTGCTGATGGCGCTGGGCCGCGAACTCGACGATCAGGATGGCGTTCTTGGCGGCGAGGCCGATCAGCGTCACCAGGCCGATCTGGAAATAGACGTCGTTGTCGAGGCCGCGCAGCCAGATGGCGACCAGCGCGCCCAGCACGGCGAAGGGGACGGCGGTCAGGACGGCCAGCGGCAGCGACCAGCGCTCGTACTGGGCCGCCAGGATCAGGAACACCATGACCAGGCCGAACACGAAGCCCAGGCGCCCGGCGCCGGCCGTCGCCAGCTCCTGGAAGGCCGAACCGGTCCAGCCGATCGTGTAGTCGCTGCCCAGCGTCTTGCTCACCAGGTCCTGCATCACCGCGATCGCCTGTCCCGAGGAGTAGCCAGGCGCCGGCCCGCCGATGATCTTGGCGGCGGGGAAGATGTTGAACCGGTCGACCGTGTCGGGACCGATGACGCGGGTGAGGGTCACCAGCTCGTTCAGCGGCACCATGGCGCCGGTGTCGGACCGCACGAAGATGTTGCGCAGGTCATCGGGCTTCTCGCGGAAATCCGCCTCCGACGACAGGCTGACGCGGTAGGTCCGGCCATAGAGCGAGAAATCGTTGACGTAGAGGCTGCCGAAAGAGCTCTGCATCGTCTCGAAGATGGTGTTGATCGGGATGCCGAGCGCCCGCGCCTTGTCGCGGTTGACGTCGGCGCGATACTGCGGGACGGACGTCGTGAAGGTGGTCGACACGCCGCGCAGCTCGGGCCGCTTTGCCGCCGCCTGCACGACCTTGTTCACCGCCTCGCTCAACCCGCTCAGCGGTCCCCCGGTGCGGTCCTGCAGAAAGAGCTCGAAGCCGCCGGTGACGCTGATGCCGATGATCGGCGGCGGGTTGAAGCCGATGACGATCCCGTCCTTGAAGTTGGCGTTGAGCGCGGCCAGGGCCGGCGCCAGGTTGCGCGCATCCTCCCTGGGATCGTGGCGCTGCGACCAGTCCTTCAGGGTGACGAAGGAGATGCCGGAGTTGGTCTTGAGCGCCCGCGACAGGAGGTCGAAGCCCGAGAAGGTGACGACGTTGGCGACCGCGGGGTTCTTCAGCAGCGCCTCGGTCGCCTCCTTGGTGACCTCGCGCGTGCGGGCGATCGCCGCCGCCGGAGGCAGGATGGTCACCATGAAGACGTAGCCCTGGTCCTCGGCAGGCACGAGGCTTCCCGGAATCTTCTGGAAGAGGGCATAGACCAGCCCGAGCACGACGGCGAAGCCGGTCACGCCGAGGATCGCGCGGCGCATCAGGAAGCCGACGCCGCCGGTGTAGCGCGCCGTCACCCACGCGAACCCGCTGTTGAACCAGCGGAAGGGCCGCCACGGCTCGGCGTGGCCCTGCTTCAGCAGCAGCGCCGCCAGGGCCGGCGTCAGCGTCAGCGCGACGATGCCCGAGATCACCACCGAGACCGCGATCGTGACCGCGAACTGGCGATAGAGCTCGCCCGCCAGGCCGCCCAGGAACGACACCGGGATGAAGACGGCGCACAGGACCAGGACGATGGCGATCACCGGCCCGGTGACCTCCTGCATCGCCTGGATGGCCGCCTCGCGCGGCCCCTTGCCCTCCGTCGACATGATGCGCTCGACGTTCTCCCAGCACCACGATCGCGTCGTCGACGACGATGCCGATGGCCAGCACCAGGCCGAACAGGGTGAGCAGGTTGATCGAGAAGCCGAGCAGGTACATGCCGGCGAAGGTGCCGATGATCGACACCGGGATGGCGATCACCGGGATCAGCATCGCCCGCACGCTCTGCAGGAACAGGAACACGACCAGCACCACGAGCCCGATCGCCTCGGCGAAGGTGTAGGCGACCTCCTCGATCGACACCTCGACGAAGCGGGTCGTGTCGAAGGGAATGTCGTAGCGCAGGCCGACCGGGAAGCGCTTGGCGACCCGTTCCATGGTCTCGCGGACCTCGGCCGCCACCGCGAGGGCGTTGGCGCCGGGCTGCAGGTAGACGGCGATCGGCACGGCCGGCGCACCGTTGAAGGTGCCGGAGAAGCCGTAGGTGAGCGCGCCCAGCTCGACGCTGGCCACGTCCTTCAGGCGCAACGCCCCGCCGTTCGGCTCGGAGCGTATGATGATGTCCTCGAACTGGGTGCGGTCGTTCAGCCTGGGCGGCGTGGTCACCGAATAGGTGAAGACCTGCGGCCGCTTCATCGGCTCCTCGCCGAAGCGCCCGGCAGCGAACTGCTGGTTCTGCTCGCGCACCACCGCCGCGATGTCCGCCGGCGTGAGGTCGTACTGCGCCAGCTTGTCGGGCCGCAGCCAGATCCGCATCGAATAGTCGGAGGCGCCGAACAGGCTGGCGTCGCCGACGCCGGGCAGGCGCCGCAGCTCGTCGAGCACGTTCACCAGCGCGTAGTTGCTGATGTAGATCGTGTCGTAGCGCCCGCCCGGCGACGACATGGTCAGGACCTGCAGGATCGAGGTCGAGCGCTTCTGCACGACCAGCCCCTGGCGCGACACCTCGGCCGGCAGGAGCGGCAGGGCGCGCTGGACGCGGTTGTTGACGTTGATGGCGTTCTGGTCGGGATTGGTGCCGATCTCGAACGTCACCGTGAGGTTCATCGTGCCCGAGCCGGTCGATGTCGAGAGCTGGTACAGCATGTTCTCGACGCCGTTGATCTGCTGCTCGAGCGGCGCGGCCACCGTGGCGGCAACGGTCTCGGCCGTCGCGCCGGGATAGGTCGCCGAGACCACGACCTCGGGCGGCACGATCTGCGGATACTGCGAGATCGGCAGCACCCGCATCGATACCAGCCCGGCCAGCACGATCACGATCGACAGGACGGAGGCGAAGACCGGCCGATCGATGAAGAATTTCGAGATCACGGCTTGTCGCCCGCCGCCTTGCCGGCCGCCACCGGCGGCTTGCCATCCGCCGGCGGCGGCTTGGCGGCGGCGAGCGGCACCGGACGGACAGGCTGGCCCGGCCGCACCCGGATGACGCCGTCGACCACGATCCGGTCGCCCGGCTGCAGGCCCTTGCGCACGACCCAGCCGTCGTCGAGCTCGCGGAACAGCCGCACCTGGCGCACCCGGGCGACGTTGTCGGGCTCGACCAGATAGACGAAGGCGCCGAGCGGCCCCTGCGAGATCGCCGCCTTCGGGACCACGATCGCGTGGGGCAGCACGATGCCCGTCATCTTCACGCGGACGAACTGTCCCGGAAGCAGCTCGCCGTCACGGTTGGGGAAGACGGCGCGGGTCAGGATGGTGCCGGTGCGCGGATCGACGGTGCGGGAACGGGTGTCGACCGTGCCGAGATGGGGGTAGACGGCGCCGTCGCCGAACTGCAGCTCGACCTTGACGTGCTGGGGATCGAACAGCTGCTCGTTGGTCCGGCCGATCTCCTGCAGCGAGCGCAGCTCGCTGTCGGTGAAGGTGAAGTTCACATAGGCGGGATCGAGCTGGGTGATGGTCGTCAGCAGCGTCTGCTGCGCCTGGATCAGCGTGCCCTCGGGCGGCGACACCAAGCTCGTCGGACCCTTGACCGGCGCCCTGATGGTCGTGAATTCGAGATTGAGCCGCGCGACGTCGACGTCGGCCTGGGTCGACTGCACGGCGGCACGTGCCTGGTCGCGCCCCGCGATCGCGTCCTCGAGCGACTTCTGGGTCGCCACCTTCTGCGCCGCCAGTCCTTCCTGACGCTTGTAGTTCTCCTCGGCCTGGACGAGGGCGGCCTTCGCCTGGGCGGCCTGCGCCGTGGCCCTGGCCAGCGCCGCCTCGTACGTGCGGGGATCGATGCGGAACAGGACCTGTCCCACGTCGACGACGGCACCTTCGTCGAATTCCCGCTTCAGCAGCAGGCCGCTCACCTGGGAGCGGATCTCGACCACGCGAAATCCCGCCACGCGCGCCGCGAACTGCAGCGGCAGAGGCACGTCGGCTTCCTTGAGGGCGACCACGGCCACCTCGGGCGGCGGCGGCACGGGGGGCGCGGCCGGCGTGGCGGGGGGCCGGTTCCACCACCAGGCCACGCCTCCGGCAATGGCGGCGACGATGGCGATCGCGGCAATGATTTCCAGCCAGCGGCTCGCCTTCATCGCTTCATTGTCCCTTCCCAGCCCCCGATAGCGTTCGACCGGCCGCACTAGACCAAGCGGACCGTTCGGCCGTCAACCGCACGGAGAAGGAAGGACGGGGACCGAAGTCCCCGCAGGAGGCGCGGCTATTGCTGACGCGGAGCCTCTGCAACCGATGGCGCCGCCGCGCAGTGGCGGACGGCCGCGACGGACGGGCCCGCACCCGCCGCCTTGAGATCGATGGCCACGTCGCCGTCGAAGGGATGGTCCGCGACCATATCGAAGCGCAGCTTCATGTCGTTGCCGCGCTGCATGGCCTCGACCAGACGCGGGGACAGTGCCGGCAGGACACCGGTCGCGTCATCGGCCAGCATCGCAAAGGTATCGGCGAACAGGATCTCGACCGGGAAGACCGTGCCATCGATGGCGACCTCGGCGCGCGGCGCCGGCTTCAGCTGATCGCTGTGCGCGGCAACGGGCTTGAGCGGCCCCTGGTCGGTGAGGAAGAGCTGAAGCTGCACGGCTCCCTTGCCTTCCTCCGCCAGCGGCTGTTCGCAGGCGAGCACGACGGCCGCCACGTTCATGTTGGTGTTGGACGGCTTCAGGACGGCTTCGTCTTGACGGGGTGCCTCCTGGCGCATCGCCAGATCCTGGGCCTGGACGACCGGAACCGCGGTCAGCGAGGCCAGGGTCGCAAGTCCGGCGAACGCGACACCAAGGCGATGACGACCGTAGGCCGGCCGCAGGCGCGGATTTGGGTTCTTCATGACACGACCTCCGGGCAGGTTGTCAGAGATGGTTCTTCTCGAAATCCTCGCAGGAGCGGCCGAAGAGCGAGAGCCCTTCCTCGAGGTGATCGGGCAGAAGAGGCTTGGTCAGGAGGTAGGCAGCCGTCCGGTCGTTGTGGAGACGCTGGGCTTCGCCGCGCAGCTCACTCCACTCACCGATGTCGCCGTCGCCACGTCCCAGCCACGCGAGCGCCACCAAGTCGACTTGTTCGTCGACGTCTAAAGACCCGATGAAGGCGACCAGCTCCTGATAGGTCGGGTCGGCGGCATGGGCCTCCAGCACCGAGACCATTCCGTCGTCGCTCCCGTTCGAAGCCGCGTCCGGATCCGTCTCGACGTCCTGAACGTCGAATTCGCGTGCCTTCACGATGATGTGGCAGACCTGCTCCGTCGAAATCGACAGATTTGGGACGTCAGGCTGCACATTGTGGACGATGGTCATGGCTCACCCTCTCTGTCCGGTATCAAAGTCTGGCCGGCCCGGTGGTTCCCGACTCGCTCCCGGCTTCCGGGACCGGGCCCACTGCTGCAAATCGGCGCAATGCCGGTGGCTGGCCGCGACAATTGATCCAGATCAAACGCCCCCGAGGGCGAACCGCCGAGCCTTCTGCGCCTAACGCGCAGGAGCACCGCATGACGCATAGCCATGCCATCGTCTGGATGGACAGCAAGGAAGCCCGCATCTTCCACTTCAACGCCACCGACGTCGACGGCGAGCGATTCCGGGCCCACAACGAGTTTCGTCAGGTCCACCACAGGGCCGGGGTGATCGGCGCGGGCCGCTCGGCCATGGACACGGCCTTCTTCGACCACATCATCGATTCCCTGCGCGGCACGCGCGAATGGCTGCTGGTCGGTCCGGCCAACGGCAAGCTGGCGCTGCTCGAGCATATCGACAAGCACATGCCCTGGATGCGCAAGTCGCTCGCGGGCGTCGAGGCGATGGATCATCCGACCGACGGCGAGCTCGTCGACCACGCGCGCCGCGCCTTCAAGGCGATCGACCGGATGCTGCCCAACACGCCGGCCTGAGCGGCATCCTCGCTAGGAAGGCACCAGCACGGCCGCGCCCTGGAACCGGCCCATCCGCAGGTCGTCCAGCGCCTCGTTGGCCTTCTCCAGCGGATAGACGGTCGTCGCCGTGCGCACGCCGGCGCGCGGCGCCAGTTCGATGAACTCGGTCGCGTCCTGCCGCGTGAGATTGGCGACGGACAGGATCTGCCGCTCCTCCCACAGGTCGCGGTAGGGGAACTGCGGGATGTCGCTCATGTGGATGCCGCCGCAGACGACGCGGCCCCCCTTGCGCACCGCCCGCAGGGCGGCGGGAACGAGGGCGCCGACGGGTGCGAAAAGGATCGCGGCATCGAGCGGCTCGGGCGGCCGCTCGTCCGATCCGCCGGTCCAGCACGCGCCCAGCGACCGGGCGTGGGCCTGCGCCGCCGCGTCGCCCGCCCGGGTGAAGGCATAGACCTCCCGGCCCTGCCAGAGACAGACCTGGGCGATGATGTGGGCCGCGGCCCCGAAGCCGTAGAGCCCGATCCGCCGGCCCTCCCCGGCCAGCTTGAGCGACCGCCAGCCGATCAGGCCCGCGCACAGGAGCGGCGCGGCGGCGACCGGATCGTCGAAGCCGTCGAGCGGAAAGGCATAGGCTGCGTCGGCCACGACATGGGTCGCGTAGCCGCCATCGCGGCCGTGCCCGGTGAAGACCGGTCGGTCGCAGAGATTCTCTCGCTGCGACACGCAGTAGGGACAGGTACCGCAGGTGTGGCCGAGCCAGGGAATGCCGACGCGCCGGCCGGGCCGCAGCGACGTCACGCCGTCGCCCACCCGGTCGACGATGCCGACGATCTCGTGTCCCGGGACGATCGGCCGGCTTATGTCCGGCAGCTCGCCATCGACGACGTGAAGGTCCGTGCGGCAGACGCCGCAGGCCTCGACGCGGACCCGGACCTCGCCCGCGGCCGGGAGCGGGTCCGGCCGAACCTCCATCACGAGCGGTCGCCCGGGAGAGGAAAGAACCATCGCCTTCACGGGTGCCTCCCTCCCCTCGCGGGCGCCGCGCCCGCGCCTACTCGCCCTTGACGGCGACCTGCTTCACCTGGGCCGACGGAGCGGCCGCCTTGGCGATCTCGAGCACCAGGACGCCCTTCCCGAACTTCGCCTCGATCGACTCGCGGTCGGCGTCGGCCGGCAGCGTGAAGGCCCGCGTGAAGCTGCCGTAGCTGCGCTCGGAATAGTGCGTCTTGTCGTCGGTGCGCTCCACCTTCTTCTCGCCGGCGATGCTGAGCACGTCGCCATCGACCTGGACCTTCACGTCCTTCTCGTCGAGGCCGGGCAACTCGACGCTGACCGTATAGGCCTTCTCGCTTTCCTTCACCTCGACCTTGGGCATGTGGTCGAAGACCCGCATCGAGCGCGGCTCGGCGGCGGGAGGCATCTCCATCCAGTTGAACGGCCAGGACCTCATCATGCGGTTGACGAACTGGTCGATGTCGCCGGTGAAGGGCGACAGGCCGCGCGGCGTCAAGGACTTCGTTTCGTTCATCTCTGTCCTCCTCTACGGATCGACCTCGATCCTCGACGCCTCATAGGCCCCTCCACGTCGGGCGCCTTGACGAGGATCAAGCGCGTGCAGTCGTGGGGCCCGCGCACCGCGCCTGCCCTTGACGCGAATCAAGGCAACGGCCAAGGCTGAGGCGTATTGTTGCCCGCGAAAAGGACGGAGGCTCGCGTGCCCTACAAGACGATCCTGGTTCATTGCGACGATCACCGCGCGATGGCGACGCGCATGGAGATCGCCACCGGCCTGGCGGAGCGCTTCCAGGCCCATCTCGTCGGCCTGAACGCCCGGCCGCCCTTCCAGCCGCCCGCCTTCTCCGAGGGCGCCTACTCGATGGACCTGTTCTTCAGGGACTACGAGACGGCCCTGAATACCGGCAGTGCCAAGGCAAAGGAGGCCTTCGATGCCGCCGTGAAGGGCAAGGAGATCGCCACCGAGTGGCACTCCGTCGACGGGCGAGCCGAGGACCTCCTCACCGTGCACGGCCGCTATGCCGACCTGACGGTCGTCGGCCAGACCGATCCGGACGCGACCGGATTGCCCCTGGTGTCCGACCTCCCCGAATCGGTCGCCGTCGGCACCGGCCGCGGCACCCTGGTCGTTCCCTATGTCGGCACCAGGGCACCTCTCGGGCGCAACATCCTGCTGTGCTGGAATGCCAGCCGGGAATCGAGCCGTGCCGCCACCGAAGCGCTGCCGCTCCTGCAGGGCGCTGCCAGCGTCACGGTGCTGATCGTCGAGCCGAAGAGCTCGCCGGGCGGCCACGGGCCGCAGCCGGGCGCCGACGTGGCGACCTGGCTGAGCCGTCACGGCGTAAAGGTGACGGTGCAGTGCGATGTCGCCCCCGACACCGATGTCGGCGGCGTGATCCTGTCGCGTGCCATGGACCTCGGCAGCGACCTGATCGTGATGGGAATTTACGGCCATTCGCGCATGCGCGAGATGGTCCTGGGCGGCGCAAGCCGTACCTTGCTGTCCGGCATGACGGTGCCGGTCCTGATGGCCCACTGACCGGGGACAACTCCCCGAACGGCACGAGATATCAGATCAGGCGACGAGTTCGGCGCTGGCCTGGACCGACGGGGTCGTGCCCGTGAGCGAGAGGCTGGTCGCCAGCCGGGCGATGCGGGTGGCCTCTCGCGTGTAGTCCTGCGCGGCCTGTTGCCACCAGTCCTGCTGCAACCGGACCAGGTCACCGAGGTCCCGGGCCGCCATCAGGGCGCTCCAGGCGCGCTGGTTGCCGGTCCAGCGCGCGTCGACGAACCTGGCGGTTTCCTGCTGCCATTCCGAGCAGGCCTCGGAACAGGCCTGCATCGCGTCCGCGGCCACCGTCGCGGCCGAGGTCAAGCCGGCCAGAGGACTCCACGGACCGGCAGCCGCCGGCAGCGCGGGATACGGGAACGGTGCGTTGGTCATGCGGTCCTCCCTCACTGGGGACGTAAGGCCTGCTAGGCGTCGAGGTTGCGCAGCGCCATCTTGTTGCAGATCGCGATCGACCGGCTGGCCGGCAACAGCTCGATGAGGCCGCTGCGGGCGAACTGGGTGAGCGTGCGCGACACGGTCTCGATCGTGAGCCCGAGATGATCGGCGATGTCGGACCGCTGCATCGGCAGCTCGAAATGCTCCTCGTCCTCCGAGATGCGCTGGGCCATGTCGAGCAGGAAGGAAGCGAGCTTCTCCTGGGCCGTCTTGCGGCCGAGCAGGAGCATGTGATCCTGGGCACGTTCGAGGCTGCGCAGGGTCGCCGACATGATCCTGTCGCGGAAGGCCGGATCTTCCTCGATCAGGGCGCCGAGGCGATGCCGGCGGTAGGCGACCACCGAGGCATTGCCCAGCGCTTCCGCCGAGAAGCGATGCTCGGCCCCGGCCTCCAGGCCGAAGAAGTCGCCCGGCAGATGGAAGGCGTCGATCTGGCGGCGGCCATCGCTCAGCAGCTTGTAGGACCGGATGGCGCCGGAAACCACCTGGTAGAAGTATTCGGCCTCGTCGCCCTCGGCGAACAGCTCCTCGCCCTTGGCCAGCGCCATCGCGGTGCCCACCGGGCCGCGGCCCGGCGTCCGGGGAGCCATCGGCGCACGAAGGCCGAAGGCGATGGGAGCGATCTTGGTGGTCGGGGTGGCTGTCTGGGCCTGCATGACTTACTCCCGGTGTGGCGTCTCTGGCCCCAGAACTAGCCCCCTCTCCGGCGGCCCACCATTCGGGTGATGAACTAAGGGATTTTACGGAGGCGCCGACTCAGCGCCGCCGGGCCATCAGCACCAGGGCCGCGATCAACCCGGCCATCAGGTAGACGCAACCGGCGATCAGCGCCGCATAGACGCTCCCGAGCGCCTCGGCGACGGCCCAGTAGGCCGCCAGGGTGAGGAAAAGGAGGCTGGTGGCGAACAGGCAGGCGACGGCCAGCATCCCGGCCAACGAGACCGCGGCCCGCCGGCCGGCCTCGGCGACCGACGCGGCGCCATAGGCGGCGAGCGCCTTCACCACGGCGGTCAGCACGGTGCCCGTCTCCTCGCGACCGGTACTCATCGCCGCACCAGCCTCGCCAGCAGGAACCCGGCGGCCGCCGCGATGCCGACGGCCAGGAAAGGCCTCTCCCTGATCGCCGCCTCGAGCTGCCGTTCGCCGCTGCGCATCGTGCCCGCGGCCTCACCCGCTGCGGCGGCCAGCTCCTCGGCCAGTCCGGACATACCCTCCGCGACCTGGCGCGCGGCCCGGCTGGCGGCGGTCGCCGCCTCCGCTCCCTCGGTCCGCGCCAGGGCCTCGAGCGCCGCCGCCAGCCGCTCGAACGGCTCGCGCAGGCCGACCGGCTCGCGGTCCGCGGGGCCGGATGCTTCCGTGGTGGTCTTGGACATGGAGATCTCCGTCGAACCGGCCGACCTTGCGGCCGCCGGCCGGCACCGTCGTTGACCTGCATCAAGCCGCCGGGGCGCTCGGCCGGCCGGCCGGCCGGCCCGACAGCCGCTCCAGCGCCTCGACGAACAGCCGGTACTTGACGTCGACGACCGAGAATTCGCGGCCCCAGTTCACCAGGTCTCCCCAGGGGTCGTTGAGCTTGCCCATGCCGCTCACCATCGCCACGACGGTGCCGACCTCGATCCGCCCCTCGAGGGCCAGCCAGCCGCCGACCCCGAGCGCCACCGCCACGGCGGAATGGTGCATCAGGTTCATCAGCAGGTTCATCGTGAACTTCAGCTTGTAGATGCCCATGTTGAGCGCGAAGACGCGGGCGATCGGCTCGCGGGCCCAGCCGCCGTCGTGGTTGCTGGTGAGCGCGGCATTGACGATGTCGCCGCTCAGGCCGCGCTTGGTCAGGATGCGCGACTGGGCGCGGCGGTTGATGGCGCCCTGCAGCAGCGGCACGAAGAGCATCTGCGGCACGAAGAAGGCCAGCGCCAGCAGCGCGAGTCCCGCGTCGAGGAAGAGCATGTAGGACAGGACGCTCACGAGGATGCCCGCCTGCAGCAGGGGCTCGGAGACGCTGATCCCGGTGAAGCCGCCGATCGGCTCGACCTCCTCGAGCATCACCGCGATCTCCACGCCGGCGTCGGCGGCCGTGGAATCCCCGGCGGACGCGGCCGCCTCGCCGGCCGTCGTCCGCAGCGACCGAACCGAATCCTCGGCCACCCATCCGCGATAGACGTTCAGGACGAGCTTCAGCGACTGCTCGGCGACCGCCACGCCGGCATAGGCCGCCGCCAGCCAGACGATCGTCTCCAGGGCGCCATGCTCGACGATGGCATTCACGATGCGCCGCTGCAGCTCGAGCGGCACGGCACTCAGCAGGAAGACGGCAATGGACAGGAGCGCCAGGCCGGCCTGGTGCCTGCCCGTGCAGCGCAGAGCATAGCCGAGGATCGTTCGGGGCATGGCGTCGAGACTACAACGAGCCGAGCGCCCGCCGGATGCATTCGACCAGGGCGGCGTCCGACAGCGGCTTCTCGACGACGTCGGTCATTCCCGAGCGCAGGGCCAGCGCGCGCAGCTGCCGGGTCACGCGTCCGCTGATCAGGATGGCCGGCAGGACGACGCCGCGCCCGCGCAGACTTTCCACCAGCTCGATGCCGTCGATCCCGGGCATGCGGTAGTCGACCACCAGGCAGCCGTGCGTCGGCAGGCGATCGTCGGCCAGAACGGCATGCGGCCCGTCGTAGAGCCGGACGCGGAAGCCCTCGACCTCCAGCGCGAACTTGAGCGCCGCCCGGACGGCGGCGTCATCGTCCACGACGAGCACGATCTCCGCATCACCACACATGGATCGCAGCCCCTCCTCCCCTGGCGGCCAGTCTCGTCGAAGGGTGGGAGCGGGTATTTGATTCAGCGCAAACTCAGCGATCGCGAGCCGACGCCCCCTCGGCGTCGACCAGCACCATGCGCACCAGGTCCGACAGGCTGTCGGCCTGCATCTTGGTCATGACGTTGGCGCGGTAGACCTCGACGGTGCGCGGGCTGATGCCCAGCTCGTAGGCAATGATCTTGTTCGCCTTGCCGCCGACCAGCCGGTCCAGCACCTCGCGCTCGCGCTCGGACAGGGTCTGCAGGCGGGTCCGGACGGCGGCGCAGCGCGCCTCGCGCTCGCTGTCGCGCGCATGGCGCGCCAGGGCCGCCCGCACGGCCGACAGCAGGATCTCGTCGTCGAAGGGCTTCTCGATGAAGTCGACCGCGCCGGCCTTCATGGCCTCCACGGCCAGCGGCACGTCGCCATGGCCGGTGATGACGATCACGGGGAAGCCTGCCTCGAGATCGTGCAGGCGACGCTGAAGTTCCAGCCCGTCCATCTCCGGCATGCGGATGTCGGTGACGACGCACCCGTCCTCGACGTCGGGCAGGAGTCCGAGGAACGCCACCGCCGATTCGTGCACCCGGACCGCCAGCCCCGCGGTGCTGAGCAGGAAGGCCAGCGACTGCCGGACCTCGGCGTCGTCGTCGATGACATGGACCACACGGCTAGCCGCCATTGTCAGGCTCCCCGAGCTCGGCACTGCGCAGGGTGAAGCGGAAGATCGTGCCGCCACCCGGCCGGCTCTCCACCCAGATCTTGCCGCCATGCGCCTCGACGATCGTGCGGCAAATGGACAGGCCCAGCCCCATGCCCTTGCTCTTGGTCGTGACGAAGGGCTGGAACAGATGGCGGGCCACCTCGGGCGCGAGGCCGGCCCCGGTGTCGGCGACGCTGACCTCGACCAGTCCGCCGGACTCCGCCACCGTGGCGATCTCCAGCCGGCGGTCGTTGGCCGACTCCATCATCACTTCCATGGCGTTGCGGATCAGGTTGACCAGCACCTGCTGGATCTGGATCCGGTCCGCCAGCACCAGGTCGGCCCCGGGATCGAGGCGAAACGACACCGCGATGCCGTTCTCGCGCGCGCCGATCAGCGCCAGCGTGCTGGCATCCTCGATGAGCCTGGGCAGGTTCTCGACCCGCCGGTCGCTTTCCCCGCGCGACACGAACTCCCGCAGGCGGCGGATGATGTGCCCCGCCCGCAGCGCCTGGTCGGCGGCCTTGCCCAGCGCCTCGCGCAGCACCGGCGCCGACAGGTTCTCGGCCCGGTCGAGCAGCCGCTGGCAGCCGCGCAGGTAGTTGCTGATGGCCGTCAGGGGCTGGTTGATCTCGTGCGCGAGCGTCGAGGCCATCTCGCCCAGCGCGGTGAAGCGCGACATATGGGCGACCTCGGACTGCAGCTCCTTCAGCCGGCTTTCGGTCAACTGCTGGTCGGTGAGGTCGCGGATGAAGCCCGTGAAATGGTGGCGGCTGCCGGTCTGCAGCTCTCCCACCGTTAAATGCATGGGAAAGGTCGTGCCGTCGCGGCGCCGGCCGACGACGATGCGACCGATGCCGATGATCCGGCGCTCGCCGGTCGCGAGGTAGCGGCGGAGGTAGCCGTCATGCTGCTCGCGGTCGGGCGACGGCATGAGCCCGTTGATGCTGGTTCCCTCGAGCTCGGCCCCCGTGTATCCGAACAGCCGCTCGGCGGTCGCGCTCACCGATTCGATCCTGCCCTGGTCGTCGATGATGATCATCGCATCGGGGACGGTCTGGAGGATCGAGTGGAGCCGCGCTTCGGCCGCCTCGAGCGCCGGCAGTTGTTCGCGACGGGCGGCGCCGTCGTCCAGCGGCTCGATCGCATGGACGATCCACGCCACCTTCCCGCCTGTGTCCAGCGCCGGCATGTTGGTCATGGCGAAGAGCGGCGGCGGCTCCTCGGGCGCTGCATCCGGTGACGGGATCGCAAGGACGCCGCGCTGCGGCCGGCCGCTCCGTCTCACGGCTTCCAGCGACCGGATCAGTTCCGCCTGCGCCGCGCTGCCGGCAAAGGCGCGGCCGACCGGCTGCCCGACGAGATCGCCGCGGGTTCTGCCGCAGAGCCGGGCATAGGGTTCGGTGCAGTCCACGATCGCGAGATCGGCCGACACGACCAGCTCGGCGCCGGTCGAGGTCGCGACAGGCTGGACGGCGCCGGCAGGGGCCGGCGGGCGGGCTGACGTCTGGTCCATGGGTCGGCTGCTCAGCTTGATGATAACACGCCGTCCCGCGCTAGCGAGCCCTTCGGACCGTGCCTCCGCGACCTTGATCTGCAGCAAGGACCGGCTCCGGACCCCATGACAGAAGGGGGGCGACGGATGGGAGGAGAGCATGAACGCCTCGCAGGTAATGTCGCAGCCCGTCGTGACGATCCCCGCCGACGCGACGGTCTATGCCGCCGCCGACATCCTTCTGGGCGCCCGCGTCAGCGGGGCGCCGGTCATCGATCCGGACGGCAGCCTGGTCGGGGTCGTGAGCGAGGCCGATCTGATGAACCGTCCCGAGATCGGCACGGTGCCCAGCCGGTCGTGGCTGCAGCGGCTGCTGGCCGACGATTCCACCACCGCCCTCGACTATGTGCGGTCGCATTCCCATCACGTCGCCGACATCATGACCCGCAACGTCTTCACCGCCGCCGAGGACACGCCGCTCGCCGCCATCGCCGCGCTCATGAAGAAGCACAACATCAAGCGCGTGCCGATCCTGCGCGAAGGCAAGGTCGTGGGCGTGGTCAGCCGCGCCAATCTCCTGCAGGGCCTGCTGGCGCGCGAACCGCGGCGCGACGGCGGCGCACCGGCGGACGACGTGCTGCGCGCGCGGGTCGCGGCCGAGCTGCGGCGGCACTCGTGGAGCGACGGGGTCTCCAATGTCGTGGTCGACGGCGGCGTCGTTCACCTGTGGGGGCAGGTCGCGGCGGCGACCGCCAAGGACGCGGTGCGGATCGCCATCGAGAACGTCGAGGGCGTCACGCGCGTCGTCAACAACATCGTCGTGACCCCGCGCGACGAGACCACGGCGATCTAGTTCCTGCGATCGCTGTCACCCCGAGCGTAGCGCCCTCCCTTTGGCTTCGCTCAGGGCGGGCGCTACGCTCGGGATGATATCGGGTCCGTAACACGCAGCCTTGAATTCTTGCAGCGCAGCCCGTCGACGTTCAGGGCTGGGTCTCGACGCGATCGACGTGCCAGCCGGCGTGCCATTTCGACAGGGTGTAGATCAGCGCGCCCGAGCGGTAGAACTTCGACCGCTCGAAGAAGCCGCTGCCGCGATGGACTCCCAGGCAGTAGGTCGCCAGCGAGCTGTCGCGATAGAGGCCCTGGTCGGAGATGAAGCTGACGAAGAAGACGACCTCGACCTTGAAGGTGGCGTCGTCGGACGTCCAGTTGACGATCTGGGCGCCCTCGTAGTGGAAATAGCGGACGCAAAGCTCCGAATCGAGGCGCGCCTGGAAGTGGTCGATGATCGCGGCGCGCACGTCCGGCCCGAACCGCGCATCCGCCGCCACCGGCGCGGCGGCCACGGCCAGGATCGCGGCCAAGATCGCGGACAGAATCGCGCCCAGCCCCGCCCCGAGCCGGCCCAGCAAGGCTCCCCCAACGCCCACGTCGTCCCTCCCCCGATCGGTGCGGCCCGAGCGGTTCCCCTCGCTCCGCCGGGGCGGGCGGGGCTCGCTCTAGGGGCGAATGAACACCAGCGGCGTGTCCTCGTCCAGATTGTCGGCAGCCGCCGCGAGTTCGGCGGCAATGTCATCGTTGCTGCGGCCCTGCTTGAACAGCCGGATCGCCTCGGACAGCAGGCAGCGTGCCACCACGTCGACGTCGATCTGCCGCTCGGCGGCCTCGCTGAGCGCGGCCTCGACGTGCCGCGCCACCAGTTGATGCGTGCTCATTTCTTCCTCCGTCAGATGCCGCGGGCGTGGCGCCCCTCGGCACCGGTGTAGTGGCGATCGAAGGCGGCGCAGACCGATCGCACGACGGGTCGTCCCCGCTCGGTGACAAGGAGGTGCGTGCCGTCCAGCCGCGCCATGCCGTCGTCGATCAGCGCCTGCAGCCGCGGCACCTCGGCCAGCAGGGGCGGCACGGCGGCGCCGTGCCGTTCGCAGACCTCCGCCAGGTCGACGTCGAAATGGCACATCAGCGCGCTGATGATGTCGCCGCGCAGCCGGTCGCTGTCCGACCAGGCGATGCCGCGCGCCGTCGCGAAGGCGCCGCGCTGCACGGCCGCGAGATAGTCGGCGGTGGCCACGGCATTCTGGCTGAAGCCCTGCGGCAGGCTCGAGATCGCCGACGCGCCGACCCCGATCACCCACGGCGTCTCGTCGGCGACGTAGCCCTGGAAGCTGCGGCGCAGCCGGCGCTCCGCCACCGCCCGGGCGAGGGCATCGTCCGGACGCGCATAGTGGTCGAGGCCGACCTTGACGTATCCGGCGCCCTCGATCCGTTGCGAAACCAGTTCCGCCATGGCCGCCCGCACCGGGGCGCCCGGCAGCGTCCGTTCGTCGATCACCGCCTGCCGCCGCTTCATCCAGGGAACGTGGGCGTAGGCGAAGACGGCGAAGCGATCCGGCGCCAATGCGATCGCCTGGTCGAGCGTGCGCGACAGCGATTCGACCGTCTGGCCGGGCAGGCCGAAGACGAGATCGACGTTGATGTGGCCAATGCCCCCGGCGCGCATCCGATCGATGGCGGCCGCCGTGACCTCGGGCGACTGCAGCCGGTTGATCGCCTTCTGAACTCCGATGTCGAAGTCCTGCACCCCGAGACTCGCGCGGGTCACGCCGAGCATCGCCATGGCGTCGACCAGGGCGCGATCGCAATAGCGCGGATCGACCTCCATCGACATTTCCCGTCCCGGCCGGACGTCGAACAAGATCGGTATCCGACGGCCGATGTCGATCAGGCGCCGCGGCCCGAGCTGGGACGGCGTCCCGCCGCCCCACTGCACCGCCGCGACCGTGACGTCGCGCGCCGCGGCGGCAACCGCTTCGAGCTCGGTCACCAGTGCAGCGGCGTAGGCGTCGAGGGTTGCCGGCTGTCGCATCGCTCCGGTGTGGCAGGCGCAGTAGAAGCAGAGTTCCCGGCAGAAGGGCACGTGAAGATAAAGGGTCGCCGGGCGGCCCCCCAGTCCCGCCAGCCAGGCCGCATGCTCGGCCGGTCCGACGGAAGCGTCGAACTGGGCGGCGGTCGGGTAGCTGGTGTAGCGCGGGACCGGCTTGTCGTAGGCCGCGGCGGTCGAGGGGTCCATGGCGGTCAGTGCGAGATGAAGACGGGAACGGTCATGCTGGACAGCAGCGTCCGGCTGGCGCCTCCCAGCACCATCTCGCGAAAGCGCGAATGGCCGTACAGGCCCATGACGATGAGGTCGACGTCGTGGTCGGCGGCGCGCGACAGGATCACGTCGCCGACATCGATGTCGGGCGCGACGTCGCGCTGCACCGTGACCTTGACCCCGTGCCGCGCCAGCCAGGCGGCGACGTCGGCACCGGGCTCCGGCCCGTGACCGGCGGCGGAGGACCGGGGATCGACCACGAGAACGACGACCTTTTCCGCCGCCTTGAGGAAGGGCAGCGCATCCGACGCCGCCCGCGCGCTCTCGCGGCTGGCGTTCCAGCACAGCATGACCGACCGGCCGAGCCGCGCCGGCGCCCCGATATGCGGCACCACCAGCGCGGGCCGCCCCGCGTCGAGGACGACGGTTTCGGGCAGGCCCTCGGGCGTGAGCAGCGGCGATTCGGGATCGGCCTGGCCGACCAGGACGAGATCGGCATAGCGGGCCTGCACCGCCAGCTCCTCGACGATCGAGCCGCGCACGGCCCGCCATTCCGACGCGAGATGGGTGCCCTTCAGCGCCTTGTCGAAGGCCGCCTTGGCGGCAGCCTGATCCTTCTCGGCCGCCTGTTCCCAGGATGCCAGCAACTCCTTGGTCGGCATGGCGCCGTCGAAGTAGGCCGGCAGGTCGAAAGGCTCCTGAATGTGGACGCCAGCCACGTACGCGCCGTGGCGCTGCGCGAGGTCCACCGCCACGGCCAGCCGGTGCGAGACCTTGGGGTCGGCGTCGCAGTGAACGAGAATGGTCTTGTAGCTCACCAGTTCCTCCTGTCGTCCCGCCGGACCATGGCGCGCTCTCGCCGCCGCGCCCTTGACGCATGTCAAACCCGATGGGAGCCCGGCGGGCAAGAGTGGCCGCCATGGACGTGCTCCTCCGCTTCACCGCCCTCTGCCAGGAAGGCCTGCACGCCTTCGCCGCGGTGCCGGCCAGCCTTCCGCTGTCGCTGTTCGTCGCCGGCCTCGCCGGCAGCCTGCTCCACTGCACCGGCATGTGCGGGCCGTTCGTGCTCGCCCAGGTGGCGGGCGACGTGCGGCAGCGCCCGGCCGCGGCGTACGGGGAATGGCAGCGCCTCGCCGGCGCGGCGCTGCTGCCCTATCACGCCGGCCGGCTCACGACCTATGCGGCGCTGGGCGCCGCCGCCGGATCCGTCACGGCGCTGTTCGTCGCCACCTCCGGCTTCGCCTGGATCTCGGCCATCCTGCTCGTCGTCGGGGCTGGCCTTCTGATCGCGCAGGCCCTCGGGCTCGCCTTCGGCGCGGACTCGCCCCTTTCAGGTCCCCTGACCCGGCTGGCGGCGCCCCTCTTCCTCGCGCACCGGCCAGCCGGCCGCTATGCCCTGGGCCTCGTGCTGGGCCTGCTGCCCTGCGGGCTGGTCTATGGCGCGCTGGCGGCGGCGGCCGGCACCGGCCACGCGCTCGACGCGGCCCTGTCGATGGCGGCGTTCGGCGCGGGGACCGCGCCGGCCCTGGTCGGCGTCGGCTGGCTGGGACTGGTCCTGCGGCGGCGGCTGCAGGCTGCCGCCCGCTGGGTGGCGGCCCCCCTCCTCGTCGCCAACGCCACGGTCATGCTGGCCCTGGCCAGCCAGCGGCTCTGATCGGATCAGGGCGCCGCGTCGTCGAAGACCACGATGTCGCGATAGGCGTGCCAGGTGGCGTGCGCCACGACCGGCAGCACGACGATCAGGCCGAGCAGGCCGGGCACCATGGCGAGGGCCACCAGCACGACGATCAGCGAGGCCCACAGGATCATCGGCCGCCAGTTGAGTCGGACGGCGGCGACCGACGTCGCGATCGCCTCGAACAGGTTGGCTTCGCGCCGGTCGAGCAGGTAGGGCATCGAGAAGGCGCCAACGGCGAAGGCGATGGCAGCCAGGACCGCCCCCGAGCCGACGCCGAGGACCAGGAACGGCAGGCTGCGCGTGGTGTAGAAGGCGACGTCCATGAAGCGGTCCCACGACGGCACCGTCTGCCACTGGAACAACGCGAACAGAAGCTGGGCGGCGCGCATCCACGCCAGATGCACGAGCAGCAGCAGCGCGCCCATCAGCGCGATCTGGTCGGGGTTGCGCCGCCAGGCCAGCAGGGCCGCCCCGGTGGTGACCGGCACCCCCGCCTCGAGGCGACGGCTGATCTCGTAGAGACCGACGGCCATGAACGGCCCGATGAAGAAGAAACCGGCGCTGAGCGGCAGCACCAGATAAGGCAGCTCGGCCCACATCAGCAGGGCGACGGCGAACCAGCCCGCCAGCACCGCCGCCGCACCGAACATCAGGCTGCGTCCCGGGGCCGCGACGAGGTCGCGCCAGCCCGCACCGAGCCACATCCACGGCCGGTCGACGGCGACCCGGCGAATGCGCGGCGACGGCCCTCTGAACACGGCAATCGTTTCGCTCATGCTCCGTTTCCTCCCTCGCGCGAATTGTCCGCCGCTGGCGACGCAAGACCTTGACTCAAATCAAGGAGTCGACACCGCCGGCCCCCTAGACCTCGACGGTCATCATTGCGGGAGACAGGATGTCCAGCCAAGCCGTTGCCAGCGTCGACCTGCGGGCCGCGCCCCGAGACGACCTTCGGCCCGCGCCCCGGTATGTCGAGGACGTCATCCGCGCCGCGGTGGTGCTCACCATGTTCTGGGGCGTCGCCGCCTTCCTGGTGGGCGTGGTCATCGCCTCCCAACTGGTCTGGCCGCAACTGTCGTTCGACAGCGAGTACCTGACCTTCGGGCGACTGAGGCCGCTCCATACGTCGGCGGCGATCTTCGCCTTCGGCGGCACGGCGCTGATCGCCACGGCCTTCCATGTCGTGCAGCGCACCTGCCGCACGCGCCTCTTCGGTGGCGCGCCGCTCGCCTGGTTCGTGCTGCTCGGCTACCAGTTCTTCATCGTCATGGCGGCCACGGGCTACCTGCTCGGCATCACCCAGAGCAAGGAATACGCCGAGCCCGAATGGTTCGTCGACCTGTGGCTCACCATCGTCTGGGTCGCCTGGCTGATCGCCTATCTCGGCACCGTGCTGAAGCGCGAGGAGCCGCACATCTACGTCGCCAACTGGTTCTATCTCGCCTTCCTCATCACCGTGGCGATGCTGCACATCACCAACAACCTGGCGCTGCCGGTGTCGGTGACCGGCACCAAGAGCTACGGCGCCTGGTCGGGCGTGCAGGATGCGATGATCCAGTGGTGGTACGGCCACAACGCGGTCGGCTTCTTCCTGACCGCGGCCTTCCTCGGCATGATGTACTACTACATCCCCAAGGCCGCGAACCGCCCGATCTACTCCTACCGGCTGTCGATCGTGCACTTCTGGTCGCTGGTCTTCCTGTACATCTGGGCCGGCCCGCACCACCTGCACTACACGTCGCTGCCCGACTGGGCCCAGACGCTGGGCATGGTCTTCTCGGTCATGCTCTGGATGCCGAGCTGGGGCGGCATGATCAACGGCCTCATGACGCTGAGCGGCGCCTGGGACAAGCTGCGCACCGATCCCGGCCTGCGCTTCTCGGTGACCGCGGTCGGCTTCTACGGCATGTCGACCTTCGAGGGGCCCGTCATGTCGATCCGGGCGGTGAACTCGCTCAGCCACTACACCGACTGGACGATCGGGCACGTGCACTCCGGCGCGCTGGGCTGGGTCGCCTTCATCGTCTTCGGCACGCTCTACTACATGGTGCCCAAGATGTGGAACCGGCCGGCCATGTGGTCGGTGCGCCTGATGGGCTGGCACTACTGGATCGCCACGCTCGGCATCGTTCTCTACATCACCGCGATGTGGGTGAGCGGCATCATGCAGGGCCTGATGTGGCGCGCCTACGACCAGCTCGGCTTCCTCCAGTACTCGTTCATCGAGACGGTGGCGGCCATGCAGCCCTTCTACTTCATCCGGCTGCTCGGCGGGCTGTTCTTCCTGATCGGCGGCCTTCTCATGGCCTACAACATGTGGCGCACGATCCGCGGGGAGGCCCAGATCGCGCCGGCTTCCGCGCCCCGGGCGATCACCGCTTAGGAGACGCGGGAAATGTTCATCCGTCACGAGACGATCGAGAAGAACGTCATCCTCATGGCGATCCTGACGCTGATCACCGTGTCGATCGGCGGCCTGGTCCAGATCATCCCGCTGTTCACCATCGAATCGACCATCGAGAAGGTCGACGGCGTGCGTCCCTACACGCCGCTCGAGCTGATGGGCCGCAACATCTACATCCGCGAAGGCTGCTACCTGTGCCACAGCCAGCAGATCCGTCCGTTCAAGGACGAGGTCGAGCGCTACGGCCATTACAGCCTCGCGGCCGAGAGCATGTACGACAAGCCCTTCCAGTGGGGCTCCAAGCGAACCGGTCCCGACCTCGCGCGCGTCGGCGGCCGCTACTCCAACGACTGGCACGTCGCCCATCTCGTCTCGCCGCGCGGCGTGGTGCCGGAGAGCGTGATGCCGGCCTACCCGTTCCTGGCCGACCGCAAGCTCGCCTACGGCGACATCGCCGACCACCTGAAGACGCTGCGGACGCTCGGCACGCCCTACACCGAGGAGATGGTGGCGAACGCCCGCGCCGACCTCACGGCTCAGGCCGATCCCGATGCCGACACGACCGCGCTGCTCAAGCGCTATCCGCGCGCCGTCGTCGGCAAGTTCAACGGCCAGGCGACCGAGATCACCGAGATGGATGCCCTGGTCGCCTACCTGCAGATGCTGGGCACGCTGGTGACCTTCGGCGACCTGCCGCCCGAGCGGCTGCGCCAATAGGAGACGATCATGAGTCTGGAATCCCTCCACGAGATCCTCGGATCGGCGTGGACCGTCTGGGCCGTCCTGGTGTTCGCCGGCATCGTGCGCTGGGCCCTGCGCCCGGCCAACCGGGAGCGCTTCGAAAAGGACGCGCAGATCCCCCTCAACGACGAAGCCTGAGAGGCCACGATGCCGACGAAGATCGAGAAGGACGTGCTCTCGGGCGAGGACACGACCGGCCACGAGTGGGATGGCGTCAAGGAACTGAACACGCCGCTGCCGACCTGGTGGGTCTACACCTTCTGGGCGACGATCGTCTTCGCCGCCGTCTACTGCGTGCTCTACCCGTCCTGGCCGTGGCTGAGCGGCCATACGAGCGGCCTGCTGGGCTACAACAGCCGGGTGGAGCTCACGCGCGAGCTCGACGCCCAGGCCAAGGCGCGCGGCGCCTTCGTCGACCGCATCCGCGCCACGCCCCTCGCCGGCATCGCCAAGGATCCGGAACTGTTCAGCTTCGCCGTCGCCGGCGGACGCTCGGCGTTCCAGACCAACTGCGTGCAGTGCCACGGCGCCGGCGGCGCTGGCACCAGGGGCTTCCCGACCCTGGTCGACGACGACTGGCTGTGGGGCGGCAGCCTGCCGCAGATCTATGCCACCATCGAGCACGGCGTCCGCAACACCGACGACAAGTCGCACCAGTCGCTGATGCCGCGCTTCGGCGCCGACGGCCTGCTGAGCGGCGCGCAGATCGGCGCCGTGACCGACTACGTGCTGAGCCTTTCCGGCCGGGCGAAGGCCACGGACGACGGCGCCAAGCTGTTCCAGGAGCAGTGCGCCGCCTGCCACGGGCCCGAGGGCAAGGGCAACCAGGAGCTGGGAGCGCCCAGCCTGACCGACGGGATCTGGCTGTACGGCGGCGACCGCGAGACGATCTACCAGTCCATCTTCTTCGCCCGCAACGGCAGCATGCCGGCCTGGGCCGGCCGGCTGGACGAGGCGACGATCAAGATGCTGGCGCTCTACGTCCACTCGCTGGGCGGCGGAAAGTAGCAACACACCGAGCGGATGATGGACGCCGGGCTCAAGGACGAGGAAGCGGTCTCGCTCAACCAGCGCAAGGCCGAGCTGCCGCTCTACGTGACGCGCCTCAAGGTCTATCCGCGGGCGATCGCGGGCCAGTGGCGCCGCGTCAAATGGGCGGTGCTGATCGTCCTGCTCGGCCTCTACTACCTGGTACCCTGGATCCGCTGGGACCGCGGCCCGGGCGCGCCCGACCAGGCGATCCTGATCGATCTCGAGGGCCGGCGCGGCTGGTTCTTCGACGTCGTGATCTGGCCGCAGGAAGTCTACTTCGTCACCGGCCTCCTCATCCTGGGCGCGTTCGGCCTGTTCCTCGCGACCTCGCTGTTCGGCCGCGTCTGGTGCGGCTTCACCTGTCCGCAGACCGTCTGGACCGACCTCTTCATGTGGGTCGAGCGCCTGATCGAGGGCGACCGCAACGAGCGCATGCGGCTCGACCGGGCGCCGATGTCGCCCGGCAAGGCGGCACGCAAGACCGCCAAGCACGCGGCCTGGCTCGCCATCGCGGCGGCGACCGGCGGCGCCTGGGTCTTCTACTATGTCGACGCGCCGACGACGCTGGTGCAGATCTTCCGCGGCGAGGCCTCGATGGAGGTCTATTTCTTCGTCGGTCTGTTCACCGCGACGACCTACCTGCTGGCCGGATGGGCGCGCGAGCAGGTCTGCACCTACATGTGCCCATGGCCGCGCTTCCAGGCGGCGATGCTCGACGAGCAGAGCGTCATCGTCACCTACCAGAAATGGCGCGGCGAGCCGCACGGCAAGCACAAGGCCGGCGAGAGCTGGGAAGGACGCGGCGACTGCATCGACTGCCGGCTGTGCATCGCCGTCTGCCCGACGGGCATCGACATCCGCGACGGGCAGCAGATCGAGTGCATCGGCTGCGGCCTCTGCATCGACGCCTGCAACCAGACCATGGCGAAGATCGATCGGCCGCGCGACCTGATCCGCTGGGACACGCTGGCCGACCAGCAGGCCAAGGAGCGCGGCGGCGCCGGGGCCGCCACGCCGTGGCGGCCGGTGCGGGCGCGCACGATCCTCTATGCGCTGCTGCTCACACTCGTTGCCGGCGTCATGGCCGGCGCCTTCCTGCTGCGCACCGACACCGACCTCACCGTGCAGCGCGACCGCAGCCCGAACTTCGTGCGCCTGTCCAACGGCGACATCCGCAACGCCTACACCGTGAAGATCCAGAACAAGCGCCAGGTGGAGCAGCGCTTCCAGCTCGCCGTCGCCGACCTGCCGTCGGCGCGGCTGGGCTTCGTCGGCGCCGAGGTCGAGGGCAGCGGCGCGACGACGCAGCTCGTCGTGCATGCCGATGCGGTCGGAACCTTCCGCGTCTTTGTGACGGTGCCGCCCGGCGCGGCGCCGTCGGGCTCGCGCTCGATCGAGTTCCAGATCCGCGACCCGGACGGACGCGAGCGGGCCTCGCACGGCGCTGTCTTCGTCGGCCCGGCCCACTGATCCCGAGGAGAAGACCGATGGCCGCCACCCTCGCGTCCCGCAGCCGCTACATCCCCTGGCTCTTCGTCGCGGGCTTCGCCGTGGTCGTCGCCGTGAACGCGACCATGATCTGGCTGGCCGTCGGATCGTTCTCCGGCCTCTACGCGGAAAGGCCGCGCGAGCGCGGGTTGCACTACAACGACGTCCTCGCCGCCCAGAAGGCGCGCGACGCGCTGGGCTGGCACGTCGACACTTCCTGGCAGGCCACGCCGGGACGACTGGAGATCGCCGTCACCGACGCGGCCGGCCGGCCGCTCGCCGGCGCGCAGGTCCACGCCTCCCTGGCGCGCCCGGTCGAGAAGCGGCCGCCGCTCGCGCTCGACGTCGCGCCGACCGCGCCCGGCCGCTACGCCGCCCTGGCGATCCTCCCGGCACGCGGCAACTGGGACGTCGACATCGTCGTCGACTTCGGCGGGCAGCGGTATGCGCTGACCCGGCGGATGTTCCTGCGGTGAGCGACGCCGCCCTCTTTGCGCCGCCGCCGGCCCTCGCCGCGGGCCGCCTGTGTGGCCATTGCGGCGAACCGGTGCGCCTGTCCGCCGACGCGTCCTTCTGCTGCGCCGGCTGCGCCAGCGCCCACGCCATCATCGGCGCGGCCGGGCTCGGCGCCTTCTACCGCCGGCTGGACGAGGGCCGCGCCCACCGCCCTGTCCCGCTGGACAGCGACTTCGCGGCCCATGTCCGCGAAGGGCGGCCCGGCGAGAGCCAGCTCGAACTGCTGGTCGACGGCCTCGACTGCGCCGCCTGCGTGTGGCTGATCGAGAGCCTGCTGGCGCGCCATCCCGACGTGCTGCGCGCGCGCGTGCATCTGTCGACCCGGCGCCTGTCGCTCGCCTGGCGCGGCCCTGCCGCCGCCGCCAACGAGCATGTCGGCCTGGTGGCATCGCTCGGCTTCCGGCCGGCCCCCTACGACATGGTCGCGGCCGCCGGTGCCGAGGACCGCGAAGCGCGGACGCTGCTGCGCGCGCTGGCCGTCGCGGGCTTCGCCACGGCCAACGTCATGCTGCTGTCGGTCGCCGTCTGGGCCGGCCATGACGGCTCGATGGGCGCCGCCACGCGCGAGCTGTTCCACTTCCTGTCGGCCGCGATCGCGCTTCCCGCCGTGGCCTATGCCGGCCAGCCGTTCTTCCGGTCGGCGCTCGCCGCCCTGCGGTCCGGACGGGCAAACATGGACGTACCGATCTCGATCGGCGTCATCCTGGCCTGCGTCGTCAGCCTGAACGAGACCTGGCGGGGCGGCGAGCACGCCTATTTCGACTCGGCCGTCACCCTGCTGTTCTTCCTGCTGATCGGCCGCTATCTCGATCGCCGGGCCCGTGGCCGCGCGCGCCAGGCGGTGCGCTCGCTGCTGGCGCTGTCGAGCCGCAGCGCCACGCTGATCGGCGCCGACGGCCTCGCGACCTCGCGCCGGGCCGACCAGGTGACGGTCGACGACCGGCTGCTGGTAGCCGCCGGCGAGCGGCTGGCCGCGGACGGGGTCGTGATCGACGGCCGCTCGACCATGGACACGGCCGTCGTGAGCGGCGAGAGCCTGCCGCGGCCGGTCGAGCCGGGCACGCCGGTCTTCGCCGGCATGGTCAATCTCGGCGCCCCGCTACAGGTCCGCGTCACCGCCGCCGGCGACCGCACGCTCCTGTCCGAGATCGTACGCCTCGTCGAGGCCGCCGAGCACGGCCGTTCGCGCTTCGTGGCGCTGGCCGACCGCGTCGCCCGCGCCTATGCGCCGGTGGTCCATGCCACGGCCCTGCTCACCTTCCTGGGCTGGCTGGCGATCGGCGGCCTGCCCTGGGACGACGCCCTGCTGATTGCCACGGCCGTGCTGATCATCACCTGCCCCTGCGCGCTGGCGCTTGCCGTGCCCGTGGTGCAGGTGGTCGCGAGCGGCCGGCTGTTGCGCCGCGGCGTCCTGCTGCTGTCGCCGACCGCGCTGGAGCGGCTGGCCGACATCGACCATGTCGTGATCGACAAGACCGGCACCCTGACGCTGGGCCGCCCCGAGCTGGCCGAGACCGCGGCCGACGCCGAGACGCTGGCCGCCGCCGCCGCCCTCGCCGCCACCTCGCGCCATCCGCTCGCCCGGGCGCTGAGCCGCGCCGTCCCCCACGCCGCGCCGGCCGACAATGTCCTCGAGACGCCGGGCGAGGGCCTGCAGCGCGGCCCGGTGCGCCTGGGATCGGCGCGCTTCTGCGGCATCGCCGACGCGACCGACGACGGACGGCCGGAGCTCTGGTTCAGCCGTCCAGGCCACGCGCCGGTACGCCTGGCCTTCACCGACCGGCTGCGGCCCAACGCGCGCGAAACCATCGCCAGCCTGCGCGCCCGCGGTCTTGCCGTGGAGCTCCTGTCGGGCGACCGACCGGCCGCCGTCGCCCACGCCGCGGCCGAGGCCGGCCTCGATCGCTGGCAGGCCGAGACGACGCCCGCGGCCAAGGCCGCGCGCCTCGCCGAGCTCGCGGCATCGGGCCGCCGGGTGCTGATGATCGGCGACGGGCTGAACGACGCGCCGGCGCTGGCGGCGGCGCATGCCTCGCTGTCGCCCGCGACGGCAGCCGAGGCGACGCAGAACGCCGCGGATGCCGTCTTCCAGGGCGACGACCTGCACCCGGTGATCGAGATCCTGGACGTGGCCCGCAGTGCCGGCCGGCTCGTCCGCCAGAACCTGGCACTCGCGCTGCTCTACAATGCCGGCGCCATCCCGCTGGCGATCCTGGGTGCGGTGACGCCGCTGGTGGCGGCGCTCGCGATGTCCTCGTCTTCCCTGCTGGTGATCGGCAACGCGCTGCGCCTCGGCCGTGCGCCGCGGAGACCCGCCCATGGATAGTTTGCTGATCCTGGTGCCGGCTGCGCTGACGCTCGGCCTGCTCGGCCTCGCCGCCTTCCTGTGGGCCCTGCGCAACGGCCAGTTCGACGACCCCGAAGGGTCGGCCGGCCGCATCCTGTTCGACGACGACGATTGAGGAGAAGACGATGTCACACTGGATCATGGGGATCATGGCGGGCCTGATGGGCCTCGTCGGCCTGTTCATGGCCGGCGCCGCGCGCGACGGCGGCATCCTGTTCTTCGGTCTGGCGCTGGCTCTGTTCGGCGTCCTGTTCAGCTGGTGGATGATCAAGACCGCCTATGACGAGGCCGAGGGCAGCAGCGCCCGGGGCCCGCGCGAGCCGGTGTGAGGGTGCCATGGCTCTGAAGCGGATCCTCCTGGAACTGGCGCGCACGCCGGACTATCCCAACGGCAGTTCCCTGCACGGCTACGAATTCGTGGCGCCGCTCGACGACAAGGGCCATCTCAGCTCCGCCGAATGGCCCAGGGCGAAGGCCGCCTGCACCGTCCGCCGCTTCTGGGCGGGCGCGCCGGACGAGCACGGCGCGCTCATTCACCGCCGCAACGGCACCTGGGCCTTCTCCTACGAGCCGGGCGAGGAGGACGACGAGCCGATCTTCCGCTTCGACAAGCACCTGTTCACCGCCGGCGAATACGTCACGGTGACCGAGCATGACGGCGTTTCCCGGCCCTTCCGCGTCGTCGAGGTCGCGCCGGCCATCCGGCGGGCCTGATCCCGCGCGCCGCGGCCGCCCCGCGGCGGATTCTCCTTTGTTCGCAGAACCTTCCGCCGCACGGACCGACGCCGGGCGGCTGGCACGTTGCTTGCTCCGAGGGGCGCGCCCCAAAGCTTGAAGGAGCCCTCGATGGATATCGGCGTGTTCATCCCGATCGGAAACAACGGCTGGCTCATCTCGAAGAATTCGCCGCAGTACAAGCCGAGCTTCGAGCTCAACAAGCAGATCGTGCAGAAGGCCGAGCACTACGGGCTGGATTTCGCACTGTCGATGATCAAGCTGCGCGGCTTCGGCGGCGAGACCGAGTTCTGGGACCACAACCTCGAATCCTTCACCCTGATGGCCGGCCTGGCCGCGGTCACCGAGCGGATCCAGCTCTACGCCTCGGTCGCCGTGCTCACCATCCCGCCGGCCATCGTCGCCCGCATGGCCTCGACCATCGATTCGATCTCGAACGGCCGGTTCGGCGTCAACATCGTCTCCGGCTGGGCCAAGATGGAGTACGAGCAGATGGGCCTGTGGCCGGGCGAGGCGCACTTCGCCAAGCGCTACGACTACAGCACCGAGTATGTGACGGTCCTGCGCGAGCTCTGGGAGACCGGCACCTCGAACTTCAAGGGCCAGTACTTCCAGATGGAGGACTGCAAGCTCTCGCCCCGTCCCCAGGCCGAGATGAAGATCGTCTGCGCCGGCCAGAGCCCGCGCGGCATGGAGTTCGGCGCCACCTACGGCAACTACAACTTCACCCTCGGCAAGGGCGTCAACACGCCCACGGCCCATTCGCCGACCAACGAGGCGATGATGGAAGCCGCCGCCAAGACCGGCCGCGACGTCGGCAACTACGTTCTGATGATGGTGATCGCCGACGAGACCGACGAGGCCGCCATGGCCAAGTGGAAGCACTACAACGAGGGCGCGGACATGGGCGCGCTCGCCTGGATGGCGGGCGAGGCCAATGCCGACCCCAACGCCGACGACGGCGGGACGGCCAAGCGCATCTCGGCCCCCGAGGGCGCCATCAACTTCAACATGGGCACGCTGGTCGGGTCCTACGCTTCGATCGCGCGCATGCTGGACGAATGCGCCGAGGTCCCGGCGACCAAGGGCATCATGCTCACCTTCGACGACTTCCTGATCGGCATGGAGCAGTTCGGCCAGCGCATCCAGCCGCTGATGAAGTCGCGCGCAGCCAAGCTGAAGCAGGTCGCCTAGGCGGCGCCACGATGGACATCGGGGTCTTCATTCCGATCGGCAACAACGGCTGGCTGATCTCGACCAGCTCGCCGCAGTACAAGCCGACCTTCGAGCTCAACAAGGAGATCGTGCAGCGGGCCGAGCACTACGGCTTCGACTTCGCGCTCTCGATGATCAAGCTGCGCGGCTTCGGCGGCAAGAGCGAGTTCTGGGACCACAACCTCGAATCGTTCACCCTGATGGCGGGCCTGGCCGCCGTCACCAGCCGCCTCCAGCTCTACGCCTCGGTGGCCGTCCTCACCATCCCGCCGGCCATCGTGGCGCGCATGGCTTCGACCATCGATTCGATCTCGGGCGGCCGGTTCGGCGTCAACATCGTCTCCGGCTGGGCCAAGGGCGAGTACGAGCAGATGGGGCTGTGGCCGGGCGAGGAGCATTTCAATCGCCGCTACGACTACAGCACCGAGTACGTCACCATCATGCGCCAGCTCTGGGAGACCGGCACTTCGGACTTCAAGGGCGACTACTTCCAGATGGAGGACTGCAAGCTCAGCCCGCAGCCGCAGGCCTACGTGAAGATCGTGTGCGCCGGCCAGAGCCCGCGCGGCATCGAGTTCGGCGCCGCCTACGGCGACTACAACTTCGTGGCCGGCAAGGGCATCAACACGCCGACGGCGCATGCCGCGACCAACGCGGCGATGGCCGAGGCCGCGGCGAAGACCGGCCGCGACGTCGGCAACTACGTGCTGCTGATGGTGATCGCCGACGAGACCGACGAGGCCGCCCAGGCCAAGTGGAAGCACTACAACGAGGGCGCCGACCTCGACGCCATGTCATGGCTGGCCGGCCAGGCCAATGCCGACGCCAACGCGGCAGCGAGCAGCACCGCCCGCCAGATGGCCGCCCCGACGGGCGCGGTCAACTTCAACATGGGCACCCTGGTCGGCTCCTACGCCGCCGTGGCGCGCATGCTCGACGAATGCGCCGAAGTGCCGGCCACCAAGGGCATCATGCTGGTATTCGACGACTTCCTGATCGGCCTCGAACAGTTCGGCCAGCGCATCCAGCCGCTGATGAAGAGCCGCCGCGAGAAGCTGAAGGCGGTGGCTTAGGATTTTTCCTCCCCAGCGCAGCGTGGGGAGGAGCTCCCGGATAGATCTTTCTCCTCTCCCCCGCCAGGGGGAGAGGCCGGGTGAGGGGGTTAGGCGAGGCCGTCAGTTCGCCGGCTGGTACTGTTCCATGAAGGCCAGCACCTCGGCCACCGGCAGGACGTCGGCGTACTTCACGGCCATGTCGTAGAGGTTGGCGAAGTGCGGGCTCTCGTGGCGGTCGGCGACGCATTCCTCGGGCACTATGGTCCGGAAGCCGCGCGACAGGCTGTCGACCACGGTGGCGCGCACGCAGCCCGAGGTCGAGCCGCCGGTGACGATCACCGTGTCGACCCGGTGCCAGGTGAAGAGCGAGCCGAGATTGGTCTCGAAGAAGGCCGAGGCCATGCGCTTGTTGATGACGATGTCGCTTCCGTCGATCTCGCAGCGCTCGTCGAGGCCGGCCCGCCGCGAGCCTTCGCGGATGTTCTGCAGCGAATCCGGCGTGTCGGTCCGGGTGCCCCAGACGCCGCAATCCTCGCCCGTCGGCAGGTAGGCGACATAGGTCCAGATCACCGGGCAGCCCCTGTCGCGGAACAGCCGGGCCAGCGCGTTCACGTGCCCGATCTGCTGCGGGTCGGTCTCGTAGGCCGTGGGGAACTCCTGGGGGCGCGTATAGGCGTTCTGGAGATCGACGTTCACCAGGGCCGGCTTGCGGCCGAAGCCGAAGCGCGGCCGGCCGCGGTCTGCCTTTACCGCCTCGTAGAGTTCCCGGGCGGTCTTGTCGGAGCGTTCCATGGGTCCTTCTAGCGGGCCGTCGCCATCACCGCACCTGCCGGTGCGCTGTCCGAGGCGATCAGGGCATCGTCCAGCAGCTTGACGTCCGACGCCGACCAGCGCGCCACGACGCGCTCGCCGATGTCGAGCGGCTGGGCGAAGAAGCTGTCGTCGGGGACGTGGGCGACGAACTCCTCGTCATTGGCGAGGTCGAGCGTCACCTTCACATAGGTGCCCTGGTTCTCGAGCGTGTGGACCTCGCCCACCACGGCGTTGAGGCCGGTCGACGGCTTGGCGCCCGGGGCGATCTTCTCGATGGCGACCCGGTCGCGCCGGATCGAGCCCCAGAGCGGCGAGCCCCGCATCGGACGCTGGTCGCCCACCGGAATCGCATAGCGCGCGCCGTTCCGCCCGGCCACGGCGGCGACGCCGTTCATGGTCGATTCGACGGAACCCGACAGCACGTTCTGGCCGCCCACGAAGCGCGCGACATAGGCGTTGCGCGGAGCGACGAAGATGTCGCGCGCGCTCGCCGCCTGCTCGATATGCCCCTGGGCCATGACGACGACCATGTCGGCCACGGCGATCGCCTCGAGCTGGGTGTGCGTGACGTGCACGAAGGTGATGCCGAGCTCCTTCTGCACGCGCCGCAGCTCGCCGCGCATGCGCAGGCGCAGGAACTCGTCGAGCGCCGACAGCGGCTCGTCGAGCAGCAGGACGCGCGGATTGGTGATCAGGGCGCGCGCCAGCGCCACGCGCTGCTGCTGCCCGCCGGAGAGCTGCCCCGGCAGACGGTCGGCGAACTTCTCGAGCTGGACCTTCTCGATCAGCTCGCGGGCCTTGGCGTGCCGGTCGGCCAGCCCGACGCCGCGCATCTTAAGCGCGAAGGCGACATTGTCGAGCACGCTGCGATGCGGGAACAGCGCATAGCTCTGGAACATCATGGCGGTGCCGCGCTGGACCTGCGGCAGGCCGATCACCGACTGGCCGCCGATCCTGATGTCGCCGCTGCTCGGCTTTTCGTGGCCCGCGATCATGCGCAGGATGGTGGTCTTGCCGCAGCCGCTGGGACCCAGCAGGCAGCAATAGGAGCCGTGGGGGATCGTCAGGCTCAGTTCCTTGACCGCCGTCGTCTCGCCGAAACGCTTGGTGACGCCGACGACCGCGACCTCTCCGCTGCCGGTAGTCTGGGACATGGCTCCTACTCCGTACGCGCGCCGGCCGCCGCGCGCCGGCGTTGGACGAGGGCGATCGAGCCCAGCGCCAGGCTGATCACGGCGAACGACACGATGGTGGTGACCGCCCCCACCGCGTAGAGCGTGGGCGAGGTGACGTTGGTCGTCATCGCCCAGATCTCGAGAGGCAGGGTGTTCTTCGCGCCGGCCGCGAGCGCGGTCCGCGCGATCTCGTCATAGGACAGGGTGAAGCCGAACAGGGCGACGCCGATGATGCCGGGCAGCAGCATAGGCAGCGTGACCTCGCGCAGCTTCTGCCAGTTGGTGGCGCCGAGGTCGGTCGCCGCCTCCTCGTAGGACCGGTTGAAGCGGCCGAGCACGGCGAACATGATCAGGAGCCCGAACGGCAGCGTCCAGGTGAGCTGGGCACCGAGGGCCGAGGTGAACCATTCCGTCGGGATGCCCAACAGCCGGAACGACAGCGCGATCCCCAGCCCGACGAACAGGCCCGGCATGATCAGGCTGGCGATGGCCAGGTAGAAGGCGAAGGCCGAGCCCCGGAAGCGCCGGCGGAAGGCGAGACCGGCCAGCACGGACAGGAGCACGGTGATGATCGCGACGAGGGCCGCCAGCATGATCGAGCGCTGGAACGAGCCGGCGATGTCGCCGACGCGGGTCTGCGATATCAGCGCATCGAACCAGTGCAGGGACACGCCGTTCAGGGGGAAGGTCATGCCGCCGTTGGGACCCTGGAACGACAGGATGTAGATCACGATCATCGGGCCGTAGAGGAACAGCACGAACAGCGCGAAGAACGCGGCGAAGGCGTAGAAGGTCCAGGGACGCTCCTCGGAATGGCCGTGCATGCCGCCCCCTACCCCGCCAGTTCCTTGCGGACGTCGACCAGGCGCAGGATGCCGGCGACCATCAGGGTGACGATGATGACCATGATCACCGCGCTCGCCGCGGCCGGCGGATACTGGAGCGCCGCGACCTCGTTCTGCAGGGCCGAGACGACCGAGGCGCTCTGGCCGCCGCTCATGGTGCGCACGACGAACGAATCGCCCATCACCAGGGTGATCACGAAGATCGAACCCAGCGCGATGCCGGTGCGGGACAGCGGCAGCACGACCTCGGCCACGACCCGGAACCGGCCGGCGCCGGCGTCGCGCGCCGCCTCGAGCAGGCTCTTGTCGATACGCGCCATGGAATTGAAGATCGGCACGACCATGAACAGCGTGAACAGGTGGACATAGGCCACGACCACCGCGAAATCGGAGAACAGCAGGAACTCGAGCGGCTGGCTGGTGATGCCGGCGCCCTGAAGCGCCTGGTTGAAGATGCCGTTGCGGCCGAGGAACGGGATCCACGAGATCATGCGGATGATGTTCGAGGTCAGGAACGGCACGGTGCAGAGCAGGAACAGCCCGATCTGGAACAGCAGCCCGCGGACGTGGAAGACCAGGAAATAGGCGATGTTGAAGCCCAGCACGAGCGTGATCGCCCAGACGATGAAGGCGAACTTCAGCGAGCTGGCGTAGAGCCGCAGCGTCACTTCCGAGCGGAAGAGGTCGATGTAGTTGTCGAGGATGAAGTCCGGATAGATCTCGGTCCGGCTGAAGTCGAAGAAGCTGACGGCCACGACCACGAGCATCGGCAGGCCGAAGAACAGCAGCAGCACCAGCACGAGCGGCGAGACCTGCAGCCAGGACGCCCGCTCACCGCTGTTGTCCGCCGGCGCCGCCGCCTCGGGGACGGGCGCCGCGAAGGCGTCCGCCGTGTGATCGATGCTGGCCATGCGTGACGGCCGGGATCAGGACGACACGAACTCGTTCCACCGCCGCGTCAGGTAGCGGTCCTCGTCCATCACCGTGTTCCAGCAGGCGATGTTGCCCATGCGGTCCCAGATCGCGCCGCCGTCGCGGGTGGCGCCCTTCTTCTCCATCAGGTTGCCGTAGGGATCCTTGATGTCGACCGCGGCGGGCTTGCCGTCGTACCAGTAGTCCCATTCTTCCTGGGTCAGGAACTTCTTGGCCGTCGTCGGCACCGCCGAGTAGTAGCCCTGCTTGGCGATGAAGCCGCCCTGCCAGCCCGAGTTGAACCAGTTCATGTACTCGTAGGCGCAGTCGAGCTTCAGCCCGCTGAGATGCGCCATCGGCGCCAAGCCGACGAACCAGCCGCGATAGCCTTCCTTGAGCGGCACGTAGTAGCAGTCGATGCCACGCGAGCGGACCGCCGTTACGGCCGGCGACCACATCGACTGGATCACGACCTCGCCCGAGGCCATCAGGTTGACCGACTGGTCGAAGGTGCTCCAGAACGACCGGAAGTGGCCGCCCTTCTTGAGATCGATCATGATCTTGATCGTCTTGTCGATCTCTTCCTTCGTCATGTTGCCCTTGTCTTTGTACTTGAAGTCGCCGCGCGACTCGAGCGCCATGGCGACGTCCATCACGCCGACCGGGGCATAGTCGACCAGGGCGGTCTTTCCCTTGAATTTGGGATCCAGCAGGTCCTTCCAGCTCGTGACCTTGTCGCGGCCACCCACCAGGTCCGGACGGATGCCGAGCGTGTCGGCATTGTAGATCGTCGGGATCATGGTCAGAAACTCGGTCGGCTTGTCGCCAAGCTTCTTGCCGTCCTTGGCCGTGTAGAACATGGCCTCGATCGGGGCGAGGCCCTGCGTCGAGGCCATCTTGCCGTTGGGATACGAGCCCTTGGTGAACAGCGGGACCGTCTCGCCCCACAGCTTGTATTTGGCGACCGGGATGGGCGCCAGGACGCCCTTGCCCACCAGGTAGGGCAGCTTGGTGCTGTCGATGTTGTTGATGTCGATCGTCTGCGGCTGGGTCAGCGACCGGTTGAGCTGCACGTCGTCGGTGATCGCCTGCATCTCGACCTTGAAGCCGAGATCCTTGGTCGCCTGTTCACCGATCTCCTTGATGGCCGCATAGGAGCCGCCGGCATGGACCAGGGTCACGTCCTTGGCATTCTGCGCCCACACGGTGGGAAATCCGGCGATCGACTCGCCGGCGACGAGAGCACCGCCGGCGGCAGCGCCCTTGAGCAGAGAACGTCGGTTGATCCGGGCCTTGGTGTCGGAAGAGCTGCGAGTCATCTGTCACCTCTCGTCGCCAATCACACGCTGGACTGAGAAGACAATCGCAAGAAGCATGCCACGCATGCGGGAAAGCCAATGTCTGACACACCGCGGACAGCCGCTCCGGCGACGCGTGTCCGGGGTGATCCAAAGTTGAGCGTCGTGCCTTCCCCGCCAGCATTCGCCCGCGGTCCGCCTTTTGCATCGCCGCCATCGCATCCCCTCTCGGCAGGAGATCAGCGCATGGAAATCGGCGTCTTCATTCCCATCGGCAGCAACGGCTGGCTCATCTCGACAACGTCACCGCAGTACAAGCCGAGCTTCGAGCTCAACCGGCGGACCACCCAGAACGCCGAGCGCTACGGTCTCGACTTCGTCCTGTCGATGATCAAGCTGCGCGGCTTCGGCGGGAAGAGCGAGTTCTGGGACCACAACCTCGAGTCCTTCACCCTCATGGCGGGCCTCGCCGCCGTCACCTCGCGCATCCGCCTGTTCGCCACCGTCCCGACGCTCGCCGTGCCCCCCGCCATCGCCGCGCGCATGTGCGCGACCATCGATTCGATCTCCAACGGACGCTTCGGCCTGAACGTCATCACCGGCTGGCAGCGGCCGGAATATTCCCAGATGGGCCTGTGGCCGGGCGACGCGTACTTCGCGCACCGCTACCGCTACGCCGCCGAGTATGTGCAGATCCTGCGCGACCTCTGGGAGAGGGGCGTCTCGGACCTCAAGGGCGACTTCTTCACCATGAACGACTGTCGCCTCAGCCCGCGCCCGCAGGCCGACATGAAGGTGATCTGCGCCGGCCAGAGCGATGCCGGGCTGGAGTTCACCGCGCAGTACGCCGACTACAATTTCTGCTTCGGCAAGGGCATCAACACGCCGCTGGCCTGCAGCGACACGGTCTCGCGCATGCAGTCCTATGCCGAGAAGACGGGCCGCAAGGTGGCGTCCTATGCCCTGTTCATGGTCATCACCGGCGAGACCAACGCCGAGGCCGAGGCCAAGTGGGAGCTCTACAAGCAGGGCGCCGATCTCGAGGCGCTGTCCTGGCTGGTCGAGCAGGCCACGGCCGACAAGAATCCGACCGGGGACAGCAACGTGCGCCACGCGATCGATCCAGCCTCGATGGTGAACATCAACATCGGCCTGCTGCTGGGCTCGCACGCCAAGGTGGCGCGCCTGCTCGACGAGGTCGCGACCATCCCGGGCCTGGCCGGGGTGCTGCTCACCTTCGACGAGTTCGTCTCCGGCACCGAGACGTTCGGCGAACGGATCCAGCCGCTGATGAAGAGCCGGCGCCACGTCGCGCCGGCCGCGAAGGCCGCGGCATGAGCGCGCCGGTGAGCTACTTCCCGGTCGACGATCCCGCCGCGCGTCGCCTGCCGGCGCGCCCCGAGCCCATCATGATCCGCCCCGCCGAGACGGCGCTGATCGTCGTCGACATGCAGAACGCCTACGCTTCGCCCGGCGGCTATCTCGACCATGCCGGCTTCGACGTCGCCGGCGCCGCGCCGGTCATCGAGAAGATCACCGAAGCCACGGCCGCCGCCCGCGCCGCCGGGATGCCGGTCGTGTACTTCCAGAACGGCTGGGACGCCGACTACATCGAGGCGGGCGGCCCCGGGTCGCCGAACTGGCACAAGTCGAACGCCTTCAAGACCATGCGCCGCAAGCCCGAGCTCTACGGCAAGCTCCTGGCCAAGGGCGGCTGGGACTACGCGCTCGTCGACGCCCTGCAGCCGCAGGCGGGCGACATCAAGGTGGCCAAGCCGCGCTACAGCGCCTTCTTCAACACCCAGCTCGACAGCCTCCTGCGGGCCCGCGGCATCCGTTCCCTGGTCTTCACCGGCATCGCCACCAACGTCTGCGTCGAGTCGACCCTGCGCGACAGCTTCCATCTGGAGTACTTCAGCGTGGTGCTTCACGACGCCACGCACCATGCCGGTCCCGCCTTCATCCAGGAGGCGTCGCTCTATAACATCGAGAAGTTCTTCGGCTGGGTCTCCTCGGTCGAGGAGTTCCGCAACGCGCTGGCCGCCAACATCAATCCGATGCTGACCGAGGAAAAGTCCTGATGCCCATGAAAGCCATCTTCCCGCCCGGCTCCGGCAAGACGCTGGCGCCCTACTCGCCCGGCGCCCTGGCCGACGGCGTCGTCTACGTCGCGGGCACGCTGGCGCTCGACAAGGACACCAACGTCGTGCACGTCGGCGACGCCGGCAAGCAGACCGAATACGTGCTGGAGCAGATCAAGTCGGTGATCGAGACCGCCGGCGGCACCATGGCCGACGTCACCTTCAACCAGATCTTCCTCACCGACTGGGCCAACTACGGCGCGGTGAACGCGGTCTACGCCAGGTACTTCCCGGGCGACAAGCCGGCGCGCTACTGCATCCAGTGCGGCCTGGTGAAGCCCGAGGCCCTGGTCGAGATCGCCACGATCGCCCACATCGGCAAGTGAGCGACGCACCGGCCTTCGACATCCTCGACGGCCCGCATCCCGACGCCGAGACCGTGCTCCTGTCGGCCGGGCTCGGCGGGACGGCCGGCTACTGGGCGCCCCAACTCGATGCCCTGCGCACCCGCTATCGCGTCGTGACCTACGACCAGGCGGGCACGGGGCGTGCCCGGCGGCCCCTGCCGGCCGACCACAGCATCGCGGCCATGGCCGACGAGGCGTGCGCCGTACTCGACGCCAGCCGGACCCCGGCGGCGCATTTCGTCGGCCATGCGCTGGGCGGCCTGGTCGGGCTGGCGCTGGCGACCCGGGCACCCGAACGCCTGCTCTCGCTCTGCGTCGTCAACGGCTGGGCCAAAGCCGCCGCCCACACGCGGCGCTGCTTCGACATGCGCCTGGCGCTGCTGCGCCACGAGGGACCGTCGGCCTATGTCCGTGCCCAGCCGATCTTCCTCTTCCCCGCCGACTGGCTGGAGCGGAACGCCGACCGCGCCGCGCACGAAGAGGCGCACGGGCTCGCGGGCTTCCAGGGTGCCGAGACGCTTCAGGCCCGCATCGCCGCCCTGCTCGCCTTCGACGCCGGCCCCGACCTTGCGCGCCTGTCCCTGCCGACCCTGATCGTCGCGTCGCGCGACGATGTGCTGGTGCCGAGCGCCATGTCGGAGGCGCTGGCCGCTTCCATCCCCGGCGCGCGCCTGGAGCTTTTCCCCTGGGGCGGCCACGCCATCAACGTCACGCAACCCGACCCCTTCAACACCCTGCTGCTGGAATGCCTGGGCTCGACATGAACGCGCAACGAGGTCTGAAGGCGCTCGAGGCCGAAGTCGTGCGCGAACTCGCGCTGACCGCTCATCCTCGGGCCGACTGGATGGTGCCGAGGCTCCACGGCGGCCGGCCGGCCCTGGACGCGCTGGTCGTCGGCGCCGGCCAGTCGGGACTGGCGACCGCCTTCGCCCTGATGCGCGAGCGGGTCGACAACATCCTGGTCATCGACCGCGCCCCCGAGGGACAGGAAGGCCCCTGGACGACCTACGCGCGGATGCCGACGCTGCGCAGCCCCAAGGAGCAGACCGGGCCGGACCTCGACATTCCCGGCTTGACCTTCCAGGCGTGGTACGAGGCGCAGCACGGCGCGCAGGCCTTCACCGACCTGCACCTGATCCCGAGCGTGGACTGGCACAATTATCTCGTCTGGTACCGGCGGGTGCTGGGCCTGCCGGTGCGCAACGGCGTCGCCGCCACGGCGATTGCCCCGGGCACGCTCGACGACGGCGGCTCGTGCCTGCTGGTGACCCTGTCCAGCGGCGAGGTGCTGGCGACGCGCAAGCTGGTGCTGGCGACCGGCCAGGACGGCACCGGCGAATGGTGGATGCCCGAGTTCGTGCGGGCCCTGCCGGCCGACCGCCGTGCCCATACCTGCGAGCTCGCCATCGACTTCGAGCGACTGCGCGGCAAGGTCGTGGCGGTGCTGGGCGCCGGCGCCTCGGCCATGGACAATGCCGCGGTGGCGCTCGAGCACGGCGCCGAGGTCCATCTCTTCTGCCGGCGCCGACCGACCGGCGTGCAGCGCTTCCGCTGGCTCACCTTCGCCGGCTTCATGCGCCATATCGGCGACATGCCCGACCTGTGGCGATGGCGCATGGTCGGCACCATCCTGCGCGCCCGGGAAGGCTTCCCGCCCGACACCTACACCCGCGTGATGGCCCATGCCGAGCGCTTCACCATGCATGTCGAGCGGTCGTGGACGGATGCGCGCATGGAGGATGGGCGCATCCGGCTCGAGACGACGCGCGGGCCCTTCGTCGCCGACTTCGCGATCTGCGGCACCGGAATCCGGCAGAATCTCGGCCTGCGGCCCGAGCTCGCGTCCTTCGCCGACAAGGTCGCCTTGTGGGGCGACCGCTTCACGCCGCCACCGGGCGAGGAAGACCCGCTGCTGGCCGCCTTCCCCTATCTCGGACCTGACTTCGCCCTGCTCGAGAAGGTGCCCGGCGAGGCGCCGTGGCTGGCCGACATCCATGTCTTCGGCATCGGCTCGACGCTGAGCTTCGGCCCCTCCGGCAGCAGCATCAACGCCATGAACATCGCCGTGCCCCGCCTGGTGGCCGGCGTCACCCGCGGCCTTTTCGCGGGCGACCTCGGCCGGCACTGGCAGTCGCTGCAGGACTACGACGTGAAGATGCTCGACCTCGACTGGAGCCGGATCGAGACCGGGGAGCGCTGACCACCGCCCGGTCGGTGGCGTCCAACGCCATCGGCTGGCCGGCGCGGATCAGCTCCGCGAGACCCTCGTTGGGCAGCATCACCGTGAGGCAGTAGAGCCGCCGCCGGCCGGCATTCTCGACGACATGGTCGAGGCCGGGCGGCAGGACCAGCGTGTCGCCCTTCGCCATCTCGTAGGTCTTGCCGCCGCAATGCGCGCGGCCGCGGCCGCTCAGCACGTAGAACATCTCGTGCGCCCGGTCGTGCTTGTGCAGCGGCGTCTTGCCGCCGGGCTCGAAGATCTCGATGACCGACAGGAACGGCGCCTTGTCGGCCACGGGATCGACGGCCAGCACGAACTTGTTGGTGTCGGCCGGCGAGATCCGGAAGACGCCGCCCTCGCGAGCTCGCCGGAACAGCGGCGCCTTCATCGATTGCCTCCCTGCTAGGCTGCCAGGAACTCGTTCCACTTCTCGGTATAGTACTCGAGATTCTTGGGGCGGGTGTTCCAGACGAAGACCCGCTGGGCGCGGTCCTCCAGCGAGCCGCCGTCGCGGCCGACGCCGCCATAGACTTCCTTGACGAGCTTGGGATCGAGGTACTTCTCGTAGGTCCCCAGCACCGTCGAGAAGTAACCGATCTCCGCCTGCCGCGCGCCGGGATAGCCCTCCATCCAGTAGTTCAGCCACTCGTAGCAGGCATCGGTGTTCTTGCTCGTGGCGGAGATGGCGTAGCCGTTGCACCAGGCGCGATAGCCTTCCTTGGCGACGGCATAGTGCACCGGGATGCCCTTGCCGGAGACCTCGACGATCACCGGCCACCAGGCGTCGGCAATCCAGACCTCCTCGGAGGCCATCAGGTTCACGAGCTCGCCGTAGCTCTTCCACATCGCCCGGAAGTGGCCTTCCTTCTTCTTCTCCTTGAGGAAGGCGACGACCGTGTCGACTTCCTTGTCGGTGAGGTTGCTGATGTCGGCCGGGTCGAACAGGCCGAGCGCCCGCATGCCCATGGCGGCATTCAGCATGCCCAGCCAGTCGATGCCGAACATGGCGACCTTGCCGCGCCACTTGGGATTGAACAGTTCGCCCCACGACAGGACGTTGTTCTCGGCCGGGATCTTCGAGGCGTTGTAGCCGATCGAATCCATCTGGAAGAACATCGGCACGAACGACACCTTGGTCCGCGCCTCGTCGACATACATCATGCGGCCGGGATTGGCGCCGAAGCCCAGCGGCGCCGTCGGCGTGGCGCGGCCGTCCTTCAGCAGCGGATGCATCTTGGACCAGTTGGTCAGCCGCGACGTGTCGATCGGCGTCACCAGCTTCTCGCTGTTGGCGTAGGCGGCGAACGGCGCGTCGGTCAGCACGCAGTCGATCGGCGCGGTCCGCAGGCGATCGATGCGGACCTGGGTCGACGGGTTGACGAAGGGCCGCGGCGTGATGCCGGTGCGCTTGGCGAACTCGCCCAGGATGGCCTCGCGCATGTCGTACGAAGCGCCGGCCAGCTGGATCTGCTTGGACTGGGCGATGGCGGGAGCGGCCAGCGAGGACGCCACGGTCGATGCGCCCGCGGCGGCCAGGAGTGTACGGCGTCTGATCAGCATGTCGAAGCCTCCTTCATGTTCTTCTCAACGACGTCGACCGGCGCATCGCCCAGAACCCGAAGGTGCAGAGTGTCACGGCGATCAGGGAAAAGACGGTGGTGGTGGTGCCGACGGCATAGATCTCCGGGGTGAGCTGGCGGTCGAGCTGGGCCATGACGGCGAGCGGCAGCGTCCCGTCGGGGCCGGTCGTGAACATGCTGCGGGCGTACTCGTCGTAGCTCAGCGAGAAACCGAACAGGCCGGCGCCGATCACGCCGGGCAGGACCAGCGGCAGGGTGATCCGCCGGAAGGCGGCGATTCGCGAGGCGCCCAGCGTCAGCGCCGCTTCCTCGACCCGCTTGTCGAAGCGGTTGAACACGGCGAGCATCGTCAGGAAGCCGAACGGCAGGGTCCACGACACCTGGACCAGGAACGTCGTGCTGTCCCACGACAGCTGGACGCCGATCAGGCGCATCAAGATGGCGAAGCCGAAGCCCACCAGGATGCCCGGTGCCATGATGCCGAGCAGCATCAGGTAGAAGAACCAGCCGTTGCCCCGGAACTGGCCCCGCATCGCCTGCGCGGCCATCACCGACAGCACGACGGTGGTGGCCGAGCAGGCCAGCGCCAGCAGGACCGAGCGCATCAGCGGCGGCTTGAAGTCGTTCATCACCGAGGCACGCCACAGCTCCTCGTACCAGTGCAGCGACACGCCGTTCATCGGGAAGGTCGTGCCGCCGGTCGGCCCGCTGAACGACAGGAGGCCGAGCGTGAAGATCGGCAGCCACTGGTAGGCAAGGAACAGGATGGTGAGCGTGCCCAGCACCCAGCCGGTCAGGCTCGACCGCGCTTTCCAGCCGAGCAGCTCGCCGCGCCTCACCGGTCGGCCCCCAGGCGGCGCACGTCGACCACGCGCAGCGCGACGATCACGCCGATCAGCATGCAGATCATCAGCAGGACGGCGACGACCGAGGCGCCCCGCAGCTGCGAGCTTTCGTAGAACAGCAGCACCAGGTTGGGCAGCAATGCATGCTTGTTGCCGCCGATCGTCGCCACGGTGGCGAAGTCGGCCATGACGTTGAGGAACACCAGCACCTGGCCGATCACGACGCCCGGCAGCGTGAGCGGGAAGACCACGCGCGTGAATACCACGACCGGAGTCGCCTTGAGCGTCATGGCGGCTTCGCGGAGCTGGGGCTGGATCGAGCCCAGCATGTACACGACCGGCCCGGCGGCCATCATCGTGTACAGCGACACCTGCGCCATGGTGATGCCGGCGTGCGAGTAGAGGAACGCCTCGATCGGCGACTGCGTCGCGCCGGTGAACATCAGGAACTGGTTGATGACGCCGTTGACGCCGAGGAACGGCACCCAGGCGATCGCCCGTATCAGCGTGCTGGTCCAGAACGGGATGACGAAGGCGAGGAACAGGGCCAGCCGCCAGCCCGGATGCCGCACCTTCATGACCAGGAAGTAGGCGATGCAGTAGCCCAGCACGCCGGTGATGGCCATCAGGGTCAGCGTGTGCAGGACGGTGCTGCCGATCAGCCTGATGTAGGTCGGGTTGGCGAAGAAGCGCGCGTAGTTGTCGAAGGTGAGCGGGCTCGCCGGCGAGAAGGACCGGCCGCCCCAGAAGGAAACCCAGACCAGCAGCGCGATCGGGACCACCACCACGCCCAGCATCCAGAGCGCCGCCGGCGCGGCGAGCCAGTAGCTGGCCGGCGAGCGGACCCGGATCGTGCTCATGCCGGCGCCGCCCGGTGCAGCACCGAGTCCTCGACGGCCCAGCCGAGCTGCACCGTCTGTCCCGGGACGATTCGCCCGGCCTGGGCGCCGAACTGGTCGTACTTCAGCACCTCGCCGTCCGACCGCTCGAAGATGTGCCGCCGCACCGCGCCGAAATACTCGACGGCCGTGCAGCGCGCCGCCAGCCGATTGGGCTGCTGCTCCGACGGCAGGTCGGTGATCTGCTCGGCCCGGACGGAGAACGACACGTCCTCGCCGGTGAAGGGCAGCGGCGCGCCCTCGCGCGGCACCAGGAACCGGCCCGCCGTGGTCTCGACCTGGACGAGCCCGTCGCCCGAGGTGCCGACGACGCGGCCGCGAAAGACGTTGTTGCCCTGCACGAAGCTCGCGACGAAGGCCGTCCTCGGCTTCTGCAGGATCTCCGCGGCCGGTCCCTGCTGCTCGATGCGGGCGTGGTTCATCACCACCACGAGGTCGCCCAGGGAGAAGGCCTCGTTCTGGTCGTGCGTCACCCAGATGAAGGAGATGCCGGTGCGCTGCTGCAGCAGCTTCAGCTCCAGCATCACCGTCTCGCGCAACGAGTAGTCGAGTGCCCCGATCGGCTCGTCGAGGAGCAGGATGCGCGGCTCGGTGATCATCGCCCGGGCCAGCGCCACGCGCTGGCGCTGGCCGCCCGACAGGCTGGCCGGCTTGCGGTCGGCCAGGGCGCCGATCTCGAACGCCGCCAGCACCTCGGAGACGCGCTTGGCGATCTCGGCGCGGGGCTTCTTCAGCATCTCGAGCCCGAAGCCGACCTGCCTGGCGACGGTCATGTGGGGAAACAGCGCGAAATCCTGGAACATCATGGCGATGTCGCGCTGCCAGGGCGGGTCGCGCGTGACCTCGGTCCCGCCGATCAGGATGTCGCCGTCGTCGGGCTCCTCGAGGCCCGCGATGCAGCGCAGCGTCGTCGTCTTGCCGCAGCCCGAGGGGCCGAGCAGGCAGACGAACTGCCCCTTGGCGATCTGCAACGACACGCCGTCGACGGCGGTGAAGTCGCCGTAGCGCTTGCGGATGCCGCGCAGCTCGAGGTCGAGCTGCGGCCGTACCGTCACGGAGCCGGGGGCGACAAGGGCGTCCAAATCAGGCCGCCCGCGCGAAGTTGGCCCGGCTGCGCATCAGCGGCTGGATGCGCTGCCCGAACTGCTCGACGCCGATCACGAAGTCGTCGAAGGTCAGCATGACGCCGGCCAGCCCCTCGATCTCCGCCATCTCGTCGAGCAGCCGCGCGACGGTGGCATAGGAACCGATGAGGCGAGACCCGCTGTTGGGCAGCGGTTCGCGACGCCGGATGCGACCGGCGGTCGAGTTGTCGGCGGCATACTTGTCGGCGCCGGCCTGGGCGCGGCTCCAGGCCAGCGCATCGAGGTCGGTACCGGCCTTGTAGTGCTCCCACTTGGCCATCGCGGCCTCGTCGGTCTCGTCGGCGATGATCATGGTGAGGGCGAGCGCCTTGGTGGACGTCCCCGCCTCCGACGTGCACGCGCGCAGGCGCGCCACGGAGTCGGCGCAGTCGCGCGGATTGTTCATCTCGCCGTTGCCGCTGCAGAAATTGTAGGCGCAGTGCCTGGCCGCGAACTTCATGCCGGCGTCGCTGGTGCCGGCGCAGATCAGCGGGATCTGGCGCGAGGGCAGCGGCCCCAGGCGGCAATCGTTCATCGTGTAGTACTGGCCCTTGAGGTCGCTCTGGCCCTTGGCCCACAGCTCCTCCATCACGGTCGCGTACTCGTCGAGCAGCGCGTATCGGTGCTTGAAGTGCTCGTCGCCCGGCCACAGGCCCATCTGGTCGTACTCTGCCTTCTGCCAGCCGGTGACCAGGTTGACGCCGAAGCGGCCGTGGCTGATCGAATCGATCGTCATGGCCATGCGCGCCGTGAGAGGCGGCGGCATGGTGAGCACCGCGACGGTGGCGTAGAGCTCGATGCGGCTGGTGATGGAGGCGAGCCCGGCCATCAGGGTGAAGGACTCGAGATTGTCGTCCCAGTAGCGCGACTTGCCGCCGAAGCCGCGGAGCTTGATCATCGACAGGGCGAAGTCGAACCCGTAGCGCTCGGCGCGCAGCACGATCTCGCGATTGAGGTCGAAGCTCGGCGTGTATTGCGGCGAGGTGGACGAGATGAGCCACCCGTTGTTGCCGATGGGAATGAAGACACCGATCTCCATCATTGACCCCGCGCGCGATGTTCTGTTGCTGCAATGCAGCAACAGTCATGCCACGACCGATACGCTGGAGATTCGCATCGAACGCGAGCGCGCCGCCGCCGCTCGGTGCTCACGGTGAGGCAGACTGCCCGCGCGCGACGCGACTCAAAGGACAGTGGTGTGTCGGAAAACTATTCCCGCGACCGTGGCGGGTAATTACTCCGCGGCGCCGGCGAGGCGCGCGGCGTGATGGCGGTTGACCGGCTTGGGCAGGCCGAGATTGCCGCGCAGCGTCGACGCCTCGTACTGCGTGCGGAACAGTCCGCGCCGCTGCAGCTCGGGAACGACGAGATCGACGAAATCCTCGAGCGAGCCGGGAAGCCAGGCCGGCATCACGTTGAAGCCGTCGGCCGCGCCGTCCCGGAACCAGTGCTCCATCTCGTCGGCCACCTGGCTCGGCGTGCCGATCGCGAGCGCATGCCCGCGCGGTCCAGCGTTGGCGAGGCAGAGCTCCCAGAAGGTCAGGTTGTCGCGCCGCGCCTGTTCAAGGAGCAGGCGCTGGCGGCTGAGCGGACCGTTGGTATCAGCCATCTCGGGCACCGGCCCGTCGAGCGGCAGCTTGTCGAGCCCCTTCACGCCGATCGTGTACTCGAGGATCGAGATGCCGACCGGCTTCTGGATCAGAGATTGCAGATAGTCGTACTTCTCCTGCGCCTCGGACGCAGTCGGCGCCACCACGGGATAGAAGCCCGGCATCACCAGCACCTGGTCCTGCGAGCGGCCGAAGCGCGGGACGCGCGTGCGCACGTCGTCGTAGAAGGCCTTGGCCTGCTCGAAGGTGGTGGCGGCGGTGAACACCAGCTCCGCCAGCCGCGCCGCCACGTCGCGACCGGTACCGGAGGCGCCGGCCTGCACCAGCACCGGCCGGCCCTGCGGCGAACAGGCGACGTTGAGGGGGCCGCGGACCTGGAAGTGCTTTCCCTTGTGGTTCAGCACATGCAGCTTGTCCGGATCGAAGAAGCGGCCCGATTCCTTGTCGCGGATGAAGGCGTCCTCGTCCCAGCTGTCCCACAGACCGTTGACCACGTCGGCGAACTCGATGGCCCGATCGTAGCGGTCGGCGTGGCTGAGATGCTCCTCGCGGCTGTAGTTCAGCGCATCCTGCTCGTTGTTCGAGGTGACGAGGTTCCACCCGGAGCGGCCGCCGCTGATCTGGTCCAGCGAAGCGAACTGGCGGGCGAGCGTGTAGGGCTCGTTGAAGGTGGTGGTGGAGGTGGCGACCAGGCCGAGGTTGCGCGTGACCGCTGCCAGGGCGCAGAGGATCGTCATCGGCTCGAACTTCACGACCTTGCCCATGCGGCCGCGCGCATCGGCGTTGCCGCCCAGGTTGACGGCCGCGGAGTCGGCCAGGAACAGCAGGTCGAAGAGGCCGCGCTCGGCGAGGGCAGCCGTCTCGGTCATCTCCGCGAAGCTCGTGCCGGAGTGCATGTGCGCCCGCGGATGGCGCCAGGCCGCCACATGCTGACCGGTCTCGTGCACGAAGGCACCGAGGTGCATCATCCGCTTCTGCTGGCCGTGCGACACGCCGCTCTCCCCTGCCGGGCTGTGAAGTGTAGGCCCGCCGCAAGCCGCGTGCCATCCCGGCCCGCGCCATACGCACCCGCCCGGGCGGATTGCGGTAGAGTGCCGCCCAACCGATGTACCAGCCCCGCAAACGAGGCTACCGCAAGGACAACGCCACCCTGCGCTGGAGCCTCCCCGACCGCGTCTTCTTCGCCTGCGGCGCCTGCCACATCCTGGCCTATGCCTTCCTCGAGCGCTGGGGCACGCCCGGGATGCAGGCCCTCTGGATCCGGCCGGCGGCCGGCCAAACGGGCAACCACGTGTTCGTCGACGGCGGCGACTGGGTGTTCGACTACCACGGCTACGCCAACAGGCCGCAGTTCCTCGCCCATGTCTGGCGCGGCGCCCGCCGCCGCTGGCCGGGATGGGACGCGACCCTCGTTCCCCTGCCCCGCGACGTGCTGATCTCCGAGCAGAAGTCCCGCGGCTACGATGGTCTGTGGCTGCGCGAGCCCGGCCAGTTCCTGCACGACGCGATGCCGCGCGCCAACGCCTACCTCGACCGCTTCCGCGCGCCGGCGGTCCGCACCGCGCGCTGAGGCGGCCGCCGGCCACGGGCTGGCCCGCCTTGTGCACGCGCGGCCGGGAAGAATCGCCGCAGGGGCGCGGCCGTCCCGACCTGCGGTAACGCCGCGCTGCCAGGACGCGCCCGATCCGATAAGGTGCGCCAGGACAGCAACAGGGAACACGAAGGATGGACACGTCGGTCGACGTCACCGCGCAGCAGGGTCTTCCCGTCATCTCGTTCGCCGGCGGCAGCGAGGAGGCCCTCGCGCGCCAGCTCGACCAGGCCTTCTCGACCATCGGCTTCTGCTATTTCCGGGACATCGGCGTCGATGCCGCGCTGGTCGAGGGCGTCTTCGCCGCCTCCCGCCGCTTCCATGCAATGCCGCGGGCGGCCAAGGAGGCGATCGCCATGAACCGCTTCCATCGCGGCTACATGGCGCCCAAGACCTCGGTCATCCAGACCTCGTCGGTCGCCAGGGTGACCAAGCCCAACAATTCCGAATCCTTCATGCTGATGCACGAGGTCGCGCCCGAGGATCCGCGGTTCGGCCGGCCGCTCGACGGGCCGAACCTTTGGCCCGACCTGGCGGGCTTCCGCGAGGCAGTGACCGCCTACGAGCAGGCGATGCACGCCTTCAGCCTGCGCCTGCTGAAGCCCCTCGCGCTCGCGCTCGGCCTGCCGCGCGACTGGTTCGCGCCCTATTTCGGGCAGGCGACGACGTTCCTGCGCCTGCTGCACTATCCGCCGCACGACATGACCGATCCCGAGGCCGCCTTCGGCTCGGCGCCCCATACCGACTACGGCTTCATCACCATCCTGTCCCAGGACGACAGCGGCGGCCTCGAAGTGCGCCGCAAGGACGGGACCTGGCTGGCGGCGCCGCCGCTGCCGGGCACCTGGGTGGTCAACGTCGCCGACATGCTGTCGCGCTGGACCAACGGCCGCTGGCAGTCGACTCCGCACCGCGTCACGAACCTGTCGGGGGGCGATCGCTACTCCTGCCCCTACTTCTTCGACATGTCGATGGACAGCATTGTCGAGGTCCTGCCGACCTGCCAGGGACCGGACCGGCCGGCCCAATGGCCGCCCGTGCGCTACGGCGACTACCTGATGGAGCGGCTCGACAAGAACTACGCCTACCGCCAGCAGCCGGAGACCGCGGCATGAGCCAGAGCCTTCTCGACGTCTCGAGCCTCGCCTTCGCCTACGACGGCGCCGCTGCGGTGCGCGACGTGTCGCTTTCCGTGCAGCCCGGTGAGATCGTGGCCCTGCTGGGGGCCAACGGCGCCGGCAAGTCGACCACGGTGCGCATGATCGCCGGCGTCCTGCGGCCGCAGAAGGGAGACATCCGCTTCGCTGGCGAGATGCTGACCGGCGCGCCCAGCCATGTCGTCGTGCGGCGCGGCATCACCCTCGTCCCCGAGGGCCGCCTGGTCTTCCCGCAGATGACGGTGATGGAGAACCTGCAGCTCGGCGCCCACATCAAGCAGCGGGCCGAGATCGCCGCCCTGGTCGAGAGGGCCTTCACCCTCTTCCCGCGGCTGGCCGAGCGCCGCAACCAGCTCGCCGGCTCGATGAGCGGCGGCGAGCAGCAGATGCTCGCCATCGCGCGCGGCCTGATGGCCGAGCCGCGGCTGATCATCCTCGACGAGCCGTCGCTCGGCCTGATGCCGACCGTCGTGCAGGAGGTCTTCAAGCTGATCGAGGCGGTGAACCAGAGCGGCATCGGCGTGCTGCTGGTCGAGCAGAACCTCCACCAGTCGCTGCGCATCGCCCATCGCGGCTATGTGCTCGAGAAAGGCGCGGTCGTGCTCGCCGGCTCCGGCCAGGAGCTGCTGGCCGATGCCTATGTCCAGAAGGCATTCCTGGGCCGGTAATTTACTCGGGGCGCCACTCCAGTGGCGCGCCCCCAAGCGAAAAGTCAGTCGGGCGTGCCGAGATAGGCGGCGATCACCTGCGGATTCTGCGACACCTCGGCGGGCGTGCCGTCGGCGATCAGCCGGCCCGATTCCAGCACCAGGATGCGGTCGGACACTTCCATGACCGAGGGCATGTCGTGCTCGACCAGCACGACGGTCACGCCGCTCGCGCGGATGCGGCGCAGCACGTCGATCATGGCCGCGGTCTCGGTCGGATTGAGGCCGGCGCAGGGCTCGTCGGCCAGCAGCAGGTCGGCGCGGGTCGCGATGGCGCGCGCCACCTCGAGATGCCGGAGCTGGCCCACGGTCAGGGCGCTCGCCGGCTCCGTCGCCAGGTGCGTCATGCCGGCGAGCTCGAGGGCCTGCCGGGTCGTGGCGGCGACGTCGCGCGCGCCGGCCTTGCCGAACAGCGCGCCGATGCGGACGTTCTCCGTCACGCTGAGGTCGCGGAACGGCCGGGCGATCTGGAAGGCCCGTGCGACGCCGAGCTCGGCGATGCGGTTGGTCGCCAGCCCGGTGATCGGCTGCTCCTTGAACGAGACCAGGCCGGCGGTCGGCGGCAGGTAGCCCGTCACCAGGTTGAACAGGGTCGACTTGCCGGCACCGTTGGGACCGATGACGCTCGTGATCGAGCCCGTCTCGACGGCGAAGGAGACGTCGGAGATCGCGAGCAGCCCGCGGAAGCGCTTGCTAAGCGCCTCCACCCGGAGAATGGGCGCCGTGCTCATTCCGCGGGCGCCGGCATGGCGGCGCGCCGGCGCATGCGCCAGCTCTTCACGAAGCCCAGCACGCCACCCGGGGCCGCGAGGACCAGCACGACCAGCAGCAGGCCGGTGGCGAACAGATGGAAGTCGAGCAGCCGCGCCAGCACGACCTGGGTGATGAACACCAGCATGAAGGCGCCGATGACCGGCCCGAACAGCGTGCCGAGCCCGCCCAGCAGGGAATAGACGATCAGGTTGAGGTTCGTGTCGTCGCGATAGACCGAATCGGTCGTGATGTAGCCCAGCGAATGGGCGTAGATCACGCCCAGCAACCCGGTCAGCACGGCGCTGATCACGAAGGCCTGCCGCTTGTATCGCTCGGTCGGCACGCCGAGCATGCGCGCGGTGTCCTCGTCCTCGCGGATGCTGAGCAGGCCGGCCCCGAAGCGGCTGCGCTGGATCGCCCAGGCGATCAGGAGCACGACCACGCCGGCCACGAGATAGAGCTCGTAGAAGAAGGTCGCGGGATCCCAGCCGCTCGGCGTGATCGCCGGGAAGTTGAGGCCCAGCGATCCCTGCAGAACGTCGATGTTGTTGTTCAGCTCGGCGCACACATGGCAGACGCCCAGCATCGCGATGGCGAAGAAGGTGCCGCGCAGGCGCAGGATCGGATAGGCAACCACCGCCGACAGCACGGCGCAGGCGAGCCCGCCGACGACCAGGCCCACCGGCAGCAACAGGGGCGCCGGCAGCCCCGACAGCCGTTCCTCCACCAGGCCCGCGGCAAAGGCGCCGACGCCGATGAAGGCCGAATGGCCGAAGCTCGCATAGCCGGCAAAACCGCCGAGGATGGTCCAGGCGACGGCGAGGCCCGCCGAGTAGATCATCAGCTGGCCGACGCGCACGTAGAACGGCGGCAGCACCAGCGGCAGCAGGGCCATCACGGCCGCCACGGCAAGGACGATCACCACGAAGATCGCGGGGCGCAGGGTAGCGTTCATCGCGACGGCGCGAATGCGTTGCCGAGCAGGCCCTGCGGGCGCACCAGGAGCAGCAGGACGAGCAGCAGGAACATCGTGACGTTGGGGAAGGACGGTCCGATGTACTGCGCCGTCAGCGTGCTGACCACGCCCAGCAGCAGGCCACCGATCAGGGCGCCCGCCGGGCTGCCGACGCCCCCCAGGACGACGACGACGAAGGCGTTCAGCGTCCAGGTCCCCTCGTCCGCGGGGGAGAAGGGCAGGATGATGCCGATGACGATGCCGGCGGCCCCGGCGAAGGCGGCCGACACCGCGAAGGTCAGGGCATAGACATGCCGCACGTTCACCCCGCACAGGCGGGCCGCCAGCGTCTGCTGCGCGGTGGCGCGGATGACGCGGCCCAGCGCCGAGAACTTCAGCAGCGCGGCGAGACAGGTGAGCAGGATCAGGCTCGCCGCGAGGCAGCTCACGCGCACCGCGTCCAGCACGATCGGACCGAGCTTCAGCGAGGTGAAGGCCCAGGTCGGCGTGATGTTCCTCATGTCGGGCGAGAACACCCAGATCATGACGTTGTGCATCATCAGCGCCACGCCGAAGGTCAGCAGGATCGAGGCGAAGGCCGCGCTGTCGACGGCATACTGGATCAGGAAGCGCTGGTAGACGTAACCCACGCCGAACAGGATCGCCATCACCAGCGGCATGGTGAGCAACGGATCGACGTGCAGCGTCTCGGATAAGATCAGCGCCAGATAGGCACCCATCAGCACGATGATGCCGTGGCTGAGGTTGATGACGTGCAGGACGCCGAAGATCAGCGAGAAGCCGACGGCGGCGAGCGCATAGATGCCGCCCAGGACCAGCCCGTCGGCGAGAGTCTGGATGATGAGGTTCACGACGAGGCTTTCATGCCTTCCAGTTCATCCGTCATACCGACCGGAGCCGAGCGCGGCGCCTGCCCCGAGCGAAGTCGAAGGGAGGCGAGGCGCCTCGACGACGCCGCCCCGCCACTTCGTTGCGGAGCGGCTTCGCTCGGGATGACAGAAACAGCTCACGCCTTCTTGTCCCAGGTCGGCGACGGGTACATCGGCTTGCCGGATGCCGCATCGGCCGGGAAGACGATCGCCAGCTTGCCGCTCTGGACCTGGGCGATCATGCCGCCCATCAGGAGCGGATCGCCGTCGCCCTCGGGCGTGAACTTGATGCGGCTGTAGAAGGTCTCGTAGTTGGCGGCCGCCAGCGCGTCCCGCACCTTCACGGGATCGGTGCTCTTGGCGGCCTGCATGGACAGGATGTAGGTCTCGATGCAGGCAGCGGCGCCCGCGACGTGATAGGCGATCGGACGCGTGAACTTGGTCTTGTAGTACTCGACGAACTTCTTGGAATCTCCGAAGAACTTGTCCTTGAAGGGCACGTTCTCGTCCCAGTAGGTCGAGCAGCAGAGATAGTCCGAATGCTTGCCCAGCGCCTCGCGGAACGAAGCGAGCTGCGGACCCAGTCCCTGGAACAGCAGCTTCACGTTGGTGTTGGTGGCGATCATCTGGCGCGCCACCAGGAGCGAATTCTGATCGTGCATGACGCAGACCAGCAGGTCCGGGTTGGTCGCGCGCACGGAGCCCAGCACGCTCGACACATCGGTCGGCTTGGCCGGCAGCTCGTAGCCGTCGATGCGCTTGAAGCCCGCCGCGTCGCACGAGAGCCGCACGCCCTCGGCCGCGGTCTTGGAGAAGGCATCGTTGGTCCAGATGACCGAGTAGGTCTGCGGCAGGGGCTGCAGCGTCTTGAACATCGCCGCCGTCGCGGCGAACTGCCGCGTGGCGCGCGGGAACATGCCGAAGACGAACTTGTAGCCGCGGGTGAAGATCGCGTCCGAGCCGCCGCCCGTCTGCACCATCGGCTTCTTGGCGCGCTCCGTGATGGCCGCCGTCGGCAGCACGATGTTCGAGCCGAACGACCCCAGGAAGAAGTTGGTGCCCTCGTCGATCTGGCGCTGGATCAGCGTCGTGGCGCGGGCGGGATCGCTCGCATCGTCGAACAGCTTGAGCTCGATCTTGTACTTCTCGCCGGCGATCTCGACGCCGCCCAGCACGTCGTTCATGTACGAGACGGCGGTGATGTAGCCGTTGTTGACGTTGAGGCCCGTTTCCGCCGCCGCACCGGTGAGCGGCACCGAGCCGCCGATCACCAGCGTCTTGGTCTGTGCATGGGCCGACCGGATGGCAGGGGCACCGAGCGCAGCGGCGCCGAGCGCCATGCCGAACTGCGATACGACACGCCGACGAGTCGTGTTCCCCTTGAAAGCCATGGCACCATCTCCCTTCCTGCACACCCCGAAGACGCGATCGAGCTTATGATGCGACCGACTGATGTCAACGTCGGCACGACGCTCGCTTTCCCATCGCGAACGAAGCCGTGACGATTCGGCGGGCGTCCCATGCGAAAGGAGCAAGGCAACATGCAAAGTCGAGGCCATCGCGTCGCCAACAAGATCGCCCTCGTGACCGGGGCCTCCGCCGGCCTTGGGCGCGCCATCGCCATGCGGCTGGCAGAGGAAGGCGCGACGCTCGTCATGGCGGATATCGAGGCGAACGGCCTCGCCGAGACCGAGCGGATGATCAGGGACGCCGGCGGCACGGCGACGTCGGTGGTGGCCGACGTCACCGAGGAAGCCCCCGTCAAGGCGCTGTTCGCCGGTGCGCTGGCCGCGCACGGCCGCATCGACATCCTGGTGAACGACGTCGGCGGCGGTTCCTCGGGCCGCATCTGGGAGGCGAAGGCGGAGGATTGGGATTTCATCATCCGGCTGAACCTGCGCTCGGCCTTCCTCTGCACCCGCGAGGCCGCAGCCCACATGCGCGAAAGACGCTCGGGTCGCATCATCAACCTGAGCTCGGGTTCGCGCGAAGGCACGCCATGGACGGCCTATTACATGGGCAACTCTGCCTATTCGGCAGCGAAGGCCGGGATTCACGGGTTCACGCGCGGCGTCGCGCTGGAACTGGCGGAATACGGCGTGACGGTGAACGCCGTGGCGCCGGGCCCGATCGAGACCGAGAAGACCGGTCCCGGCTTCCGCCAGATCGAGCATCTCGAATACGGTCCGATCCGTGCCACGCCCCTGCGGCGGATCGGCGTTCCGGCGGACATCGCCAATGCCGTGCTCTATCTTGCGTCCGACGAGGCAAACTACGTGACCGGCACCACGCTCGCCGTCGCAGGAGGACGATGACCGATGGACACAGCAACCGAGATCGCCAACGCACTCGACCGCGACATCGCCGCGCTGAAGGCAAAGGCCAGCGACTTCGACACGCGGCATCGCCTGGTCGAGCGGATCGAGTGGCCTGAGGGAGTCCGCATGGCGGTCAACTTCACCGCCGACTTCGACGCCATGCTGCTGCGCCGTCTGCTCAACGAGCCGCCGACGCAGCTGGCCAAGGGCGAGTTCGGCGGCCGCGTCGGCATCTGGCGGCTGATCGAGCTGTTCGACAGCCATGACATCAAGGCGACGATCTTCACGCCGGGCCGCATCGGCGAGCTGTACCCGCAGGCGGTGCGCGCGGCGGCGAAGAGCGGCCACGAGATCGCCGATCACATGTGGGAGCACCAGGTGCCGAAGGACCCGGCCCTCGAGCGCGACCATCTGCGCAAGGCCAAGGAGGCGATCGAGCGCCTGGCCGGCCGGCCGCCGGTCGGCACGAGGAGCTGGCACAGCCGCGAGCTGCTGCTGGAGGAAGGCTTCCTCTACAACTCGCACGACACGATCGACCAGCTCCCGCACTATGTCGGGGCGCCGGACGGCACGGGTCCCCTGCTCAACCTGCCGTTCCACTATGCGATCGACGACGCGATGTTCTTCAGCTTCGCCTGGCTGAACAGCGAGAACGACGCCCAGCGCATGATGGACCCCGATCATGTCGAGGAGATCTGGTGGGCCGCCTTCGAGCAGCAGTACCGGCAGGGCGGCTACCTCAACATCTGCATGCATCCCTTCGTTTCGGGCCGCGCGCTTCGTATCGCCATGCTCGACCGCCTGATCGGCCGCATGAAGGCGCTGCCCGGCGTGTGGTTCCCGACCTGCGAGCAGGTGGCGCGCCACGTGCTCGCCGCCCATCCCGTCCGCTAGGAGGCCGCACCATGCCCTGGAAGGACCGTTACACGATCAGCGACGAGCGGACGCTTCGCGATTCCGAGGTGCGCTGGCCCGAAGGCCGCCGCTGCTGCTTCCGCATCGTCGTCGATCTCGCACCGTCGAGCGGCCCGGACGGAATCAAGCCGGCCGATCTCGCGACCCCCGATGCCTATTTCGGCATGCACGGCGGCCTCAGGGCGCTGTGCGGCGTCCTCGACCGCTACGGGCTCAAGGCGACCTTCGCCGTGCCGGCCGTGATGGCCGAGATCCATGGCGAGACGATCCGCCGGCTGGCCGGAGAGGGCCACGAGATCGCCGCCCATGGCTTCAAGCACGAGGATCCGAGCACGCTGGAGCGCGACGAGGAGCGGGCCCGCATGGACCGCACCACGGAGATGCTGGCCAAGGCGGCGGGCGAGCGGCCGTCCGGCTGGTTCTCGCTGGCGCGCCAGGGCGACAAGTTCGCCGGCGGCGCCGTCGGCCCGAACACGATCGATCTGCTGGTCGAAGCCGGCTACGAGTATTTCGGCAACGGCCTGGCCGACGACCTGCCGCACTACTGGGTCGCGGACTTCGCCAGCCGCCGCGCCATCCTGGCGCTCCCCTACTACTATCACTTCGACGATCAGTTCTTCCTGCTGTTCCCGAGGAAGGGGACGGGTCTCGAGAATCCCGATTCGCTCTATCGCAACTGGAAGGCGGAGCTCGACGCGCAGTACAAGCGCGGCCGCCAGTTCTCGATGGTGCTCCATCCGCACGCCATCGGCTGGCCGAACCGGCTGCAGATCCTCGAACGCTTCCTCGATCACGCGAAGGCGCTGCCCGAGCTCTGGTACGCCACCAGCGCAGCGTGCGCGCGGTACTGGCTCGCGACCTTCCCGGCCGCCACGCACCTCAAGCTGGAGGCGTCGGTCTGGCGCGACTATCCCGGCAGCCTGAGCTGAGGGTCACCCGGCGGCCGCGAGGTCGATGGCGCGCCGGTACATGGTCATCGCGGCCTCCGGCGTGTTGTAGCCGGCGTGCGCGGTCAGCGTGACGTTGTCGAGCGCGAGCAGCGGCTCGGCGGGTTGGACCGGCTCCTGGGCGAAGACGTCGGTCGCGTAGTGACCGATCTGGCCGGTCCGCAGCGCCTCGATCAGCGCCGGCTCGTCGACGACGCCGGCGCGAGCGGTGTTGACGATGATGACACCCGGCTTGGCGATGCCGATCTTCCGACGGTCGAGGAACCCTCGGGTCTCGTCGTTCAGGCCGAGATGCAGGCTGATGATGTCGGAACGGCGCAAGAGCTCCTCGATCGCGACCAGCGGCACGGTCGCGCCCGACCGGGCCGAGCGGTTGTAGGCCACGACCTCGAGGCCGATTCCGGCGGCGATGCGTGCCATCTCGCGGCCGATGCCGCCCAGCCCGACCACGCCCAGGGTCTTGCCGCGCAGCTCCATCCCCTGCATCGGCCGCCAGCCGCCCTTGCGCACCATCTCGTGCATGGTCGCGATATGGCGGGCGGCAGCAAACACCAGGCCCATCGCATGCTCGGCCACGGTCGTATCGCCGTATCCGGAGATGGTCGAGACCTTGATGCCGAGCCGAGCCGCCGCCGCCAGGTCGACGAAGCTCGCCGCGCCGGTGCCGAGAAACACGATGTGCTTCAGTCCCCGACAGCGCTGCAGCGTCTCGTCGGTGAAGTAGGTGGCGTCGTTGATGACGGTATCGAAGCCCTCCAGCAGTTGCGGGATGGCGGCGGCATCGACCGGGCCCATGTTGACGGCGATCGGCGGGTCCGCCGCGCCGTGCACCCTCCTCCAGACGCTGTCGATGTCAGGGGTCGAGTCGATGAACAGCGTCTGCGGCATGCCGCGAGCCTAGAGCGGTTCGCCGCGGGAGGGAACCACCCCGTTCGATGGCACGTCGAATGGACCGCGGTCGTCAGTGGGCGGCCGGGCCTTCGCCGCCCAGCTTGACCTTGCGCAGGGAGAGCGCGAGCGGCACGGCGGCGAGCGAGACCAGCATCAGGACCCAGAAGACGTCCATGTAGGCCAGGAAGGACGCCTGAAGCTGGACCTGCCGCCCCACCCAGTCGATGGCCTGCTGGTGGACATCGGCCGCGAGGCTGCCCTGTACCGAGAAGTACTCCGCCATGCGCCTCAACGTCTCCTGATAGGCGACGCTCGACGGGATGACCCCCTCGACCAGCCGGCTCTGGTGGAACTGCTCGCGGTGGACCAGCACATTCGAGGCCAGCGCGATGCCGAGCGAGCCTCCTGTGTTGCGCGCCACGTTGATCAGGGCAGAGGCCTGGTCGATCTTCTCGCGTGCGATGCCGTCGTACGATGCGGCCGTGATCGACAGGAAGATCAGCGGCAACCCGACGCCCAGCAGCATGCGCGACCGGGCGAGGAACCAGAAGTCGACGCCGGCATAGACGGAGGTCAGGCTGTACATCGAGATCGCGATGACGGTGGCGCCGGCCACGATCAGGTACCGCGGCTGGATCCGGGTGAGCAGCCGCCCGGTGACGAACATCATGGCCATCGTGACGAGCCCTCCCGGCGAGAGAACCAGGCCTGCCCAGGTGGCCGTGTAGCCGAGATCCTGCTGTACAAGCTCGGGCAGGAACTGGGTGGTCGCGAGCAGGATGGCGCCGGTCGCCAGCATCACCAGGAAGCAGGCGCCGAACTGCCGCGAGGCCACCATCCCGAGATCGATGACCGGGTCGCGTCGGCTGATCTCCCAAGGGATCATCAGCAGGAAGGCCGCGCCGCAGACGATCGCGACCGACACGATGAAGGTCGAGCCGAACCAGTCGTCCTCCAGGCCGCGGTCGCACATCAACTCGAGGGCGCCCAGGAAGGTGGCGACCAGGATGAAGCCCACAAGGTCGAAGCGGCCCGGTGCGGACCGGGTGCGCCGGCGTTCCTCGGCCTGGGCCGGCGTCTCGCGCAGCACGACCGCGATGGCGGCGATCGCCAGCGCGCCTACCGGACCGTTGATCAGGAAGCACCAGTGCCAGGAGACATTGTCCGACAGCCAGCCGCCCAGGGTCGGCCCGACCACCGGCGCGACGACGACGGCCACGCCGAACAGCGCGAAGGCCTGGCCCCGCTTCGCCGGCGGGAAGCTGTCGGCCAGGATCGACTGGGAGACAGGCACCATGCCACCGCCTGCGAACCCCTGCAGGACGCGGAACAGCAGCAAGGCCTGCAGATTCCAGGCGAAGGCGCAGAGGACGGAGCTCGCCGTGAACAGGCTGAGGCAGGCAACGAAGAAGGTCTTTCGGCCCAGACGTTTCACGAGGAACGTGCTGGCCGTCAGCACGACGGCATTGGCCACCAGATAGGTCGTGACCACCCAGGAGGCCTCGTCCTCGCTGACGCCCAGCCCGCCCGCAATGTAGGGCAGCGCCACGTTGGCGATGGTCGTGTCGAGGACCTCCATGAAGGTCGCGAGCGCGACCACCACGGCAACCAGCCAGGGATTGGAGCCGCTCTTCACAGCCAGGCCCTCAGCCGCTCGTAGAGCGAGGGCGACTGGTCGACGCGCACGCTCGGCTCCACCGACATGCCGGGGCCCAGGGCGACGTCGGACGGCGGATCGTCGATGATGACCTTGACCGGAACGCGCTGCACGATCTTGACGTAGTTGCCCGTCGCGTTCTCGGCGGGCAGCAGGGAGAAGGCCGTCCCGGAACCCGGCTGGACGCTGGCCAGGCGCCCGCGGATCGTGCGCTCCGGATAGGCATCGATGGTGAGCGTCACCGGCTGGCCCGGCCGCATGTCATCGAGCTGCGTCTCCTTGAAGTTCGCCGTCACCCAGATCTGGTCGGGCACGAACATGGCGAGGTCGGTTCCCGGCTGGGCGAACTGGCCGACGGCGGCGCCGAGCTGGACCACGCGGCCGGCCTGGGCGGCGACGACCTTCGTGTAGGACAGGTTGAGACGGGCCTGGTCGCGCTTGGCCTTCGCCTCGCGGAGCCTGGCGACGGCGGCGCTCCTCTGGGCCTGGAGCGCGTCGAGCTGGCGCTGCGCCACCGTCAGGTCGGCCCTGGCGCTGCCGACGGCGGCCTGCTGCTGGAAGAGCTCGGACCGGGTGAGATCGCCGGTCTGGCGGCTCGACCATCCCTCCTTGGCCAGGGTGCCGTATCGCTCGTTCTGCTCCCGTGCGAACACCAGCCGTGCCTCGCTCTGCTCGACAAGGGAGCGATTGGCGGCGATCTGCGCGGTCTGGACCTTGATCCCGGCGTCGATGTTCTCGATGCCGGCTTCAGCCGCCGCGACCTCGGCCTTCGCCTGGTCCAGCGCGACCCTATAGTCGCGGTCGTCGACCCGGGCGACCAGCGCGCCCGCTTCGACATGCTGGTTGTCGGTCACCGGCACCGCGGCGATATAGCCGCTCACCTTGGGCGCGACAGCGAACTGGCGGGCGGCGATGAAGGCGTCGTCCGTGGTCTCGAAGCGCCGGGCGTGATCCCAGTAGAGGTAGCCCGCTCCGCCTGTGGCAATGACCGCAAGCAGCGCGATGCCGCTTGCCAGGGCATGTCGCCGCACGAAGGAACGCTGAGCGGCATCGGCGTCCGGGACACGCTGCTCGGCCGGCATCCCGTCGAAGCTCTTGTCGTGGACTTCCGATCGCGAGTCGATCCTGCCCACATGGGCGGGACTCTCGCCGACGCGAACGCGACCATAGGAACGGGCGATCTGTGCTTGGACGGACATGATCCGGGCTCCTGCCATTGGCGTCAGCAACGCGGCAGCAGAAGCGGTCGGGCCCGGCGGGCGGGACGGCGCTTGCTGTCGCCGTCCCCCACAATATGGATCGGAACTCCCCGGACAATCGATGCAGTGGTCTTGGCGAAGTAAACCTTGGTGTAGCCGGCGAGGACGCCGGCGCAGGAGAACCTCAGCCGATGCGGCGGGGCTCCTAGTCCGCCGCCGCCTTGTCCTGCGTCTTCAGGTCGAAGTCGCTGGCGTCATGGCGTTCGTGCAGCTGGTTGGCGGGATCGCCCTGAAGGCGGTTGACGATCCGGCCGCGCTTCACGGCCGGCCGCTCGCCGATCGCGTCGGCCCAGCGCTGGACGTTCTTGTACTCGTGCACGGAAAGGAACTCGCCGGCCCCGTAGAGCAGCCCCTTGGCGAGCCCGCCGTACCACGGCCACACGGCGATGTCGGCGATCGTATAGTCGTCGCCCGCAAGATACCTGCTCTCGGCCAGGCGCCGGTCGAGCACGTCGAGCTGCCGCTTGGTCTCCATGGCGAACCGGTCGATGGCGTACTCGATCTTGGTCGGGGCATAGGCGTAGAAGTGGCCGAAGCCGCCGCCCAGGTAAGGCGCGCTACCCATCTGCCAGAACAGCCACGACAGGCATTCGGCGCGCTCGGCGCCCGCCTTCGGCAGGAACTCCCCGAACTTCTCGGCGAGATGGACGAGGATGGCACCGGATTCGAACACGCGGACCGGCTTGGCCCCGCTGCGGTCGACCAGGGCCGGGATCTTGGAGTTGGGATTGGCCGCCACGAAGCCGCTGCCGAACTGGTCGCCGTCGCCGATCTTGATCAGCCAGGCGTCGTACTCGGCACCGGCATGCCCGCGCGCCAGCAGCTCCTCGAGCATGATCGTGACCTTCTGGCCGTTCGGCGTGCCGAGCGAATAGAGCTGCATCGGGTGACGTCCGACCGGCAGCTCCTTGTCGTGGGTCGCTCCCGCGATCGGCCGATTGATGTTGGCGAAGCGGCCTCCGTTCGCCTTGTTCCAGGTCCAGACTTTCGGCGGCGTGTAGTCGGCGGAATCGGTCATGCTCGGGCCCTCTTGTGGCGGCTGCAGATGGACCGCCATTCTAGCCCGACTGCGGCCGCTCGCGCGAAGCCGGACTCAGCGCAGCAGGCGGGCGAGGCTTTCCGGCAGGTCACCGCGACGAAACCGGGTCTCCAGCGCAAGGATGGCCGCCACGCCCGGCAGGTTGCCGATCTGCCCCAGCAAGGCCATGTCCACCGCTTCGCGGAACGGCACCCACCGCCTCGAGAGGAGCTCGTCCTCGTTGTCCGCCGGCCGAGTCTCTTCCAGATCCCAGGCGACATAGGCCGGCGTCACCTCGCTGCTCGTCCCGGGCGACACCGCCGCCTCGACGAGCTTCAGCCACTGCCGGGCCCGCCAACCGGTTTCCTCCTCGAGCTCCATCCGGGCCGTGACGAGGGGATCGGATCCGGCGGCAGCGCCGCCGCCGGGCACTTCCCACGTGAACCGGTCGAGCACGTAGCGATACTGGCCGATCAACGCCACGCGTCCCTGCCCGTCGACCGGCAGCGCGCAGACTCCGAAGTATCGGACGCGGATGCTGCTGTAGGTCTGGCTCGGCCGGCCCGCCAGGGAAACGGTGTCCTGCCGGACCTCGAAGTAGCGGCAGTCGAAGGCCGATGCCGTGCCCTCGACCCGCCACGGATTCGCGACGTCGACGCCCTCGGTCTCCGTGCGCTCGCTGGCAGGCATCTTTTTCACGGCGAGCCCTCCCCGACCATGCAAACCGTCTCCCATCTGTGCTTTACTCTCAAGTCCATGGTTCTTCGCGCCTGACCTCCGATGGGCATCGTGTCGTCCGACCGCGCCATCTCTTGTCGGGAGAACGCACCACGCACCGGATGGGAATGCAGCGGGATTCGTCCGCCAGGGACCGTTCTACGGGACTGAATCGCCTTTCAAGCAATGGACCTCTATCCCCATCATCTGGCGACCTGGCCGCGAGCGAGGCTGGAGACCGCCATCAAGCGTCGCACCCAGATCGCCTACCTGGGCAATGGCCTCGTCCTCGCGCGGTGTCTCGGCCGGCACAAGATCTTCCTGCAGGCATCGGACCGCGGCTTCGCCTGCAACGTGATGCTGGACGGCTACTGGGAGATCTGGCTCACGCAACTCCTCGCACAGCGCGTGCGGCCCGGGATGACGGTCGTCGATGTCGGCGCCAATTTCGGCTACTACACGCTCCTGCTCGCCGACGCGGTCGGCGCCGATGGCAGGGTGATTGCCGTCGAGCCCAATCCGACCGCACTGGCCTTGCTGCGAGAGACGGTCCTTCTGAACGGATATGCCGACCGGACGACGATCGTCTCCCAGGCGCTTTCCGGCCAGGAAGGCCAGGCGCTCCTGTTCTGCCCGGACGGCGAGCCAAAGAACGCGCAGCTCGTAGGGCACAGGGGTTACCCCGGCGGCACCACGGTCGAGGTCGCCACGGTCACGCTCGATTCGATCACGAGGGATTGCGCCAGGGTCGATCTGATCAAGATCGATGCCGAGGGCGCAGAGACGGCGATCGTGAACGGCATGGCCGAGCTGATCGCGCGCGACAGGCCGACCATCATCCTCGAGTTCAACGCGGCGCGCTATGCCGACCCGGCCGCCTTCCTGGATTCGCTGACGATGCGATATGCCCAGGCCGAGGAGATCACGCTGAATGGAGAGATCCTCCCAGTGGATCGGGAGTCGGTGATCGACAAGGCCCCGCGTCGCGACAGACTCCTGCTTTTCTCCGCCTAGAGGGGCTCCCCGGTTCCATGGCGCGTGGCCCGATCCTCTACGAAGTCGACAACATGACGCTCGCGAGCGGAACGGGGATCGCGACCTATGCCGGCAACCTGGTCAGGTCTGCCATCGAGCTGGGCCACGAGGTCGATGGCGTCTTCAGCGTCAGGCGCAGCCTCGCCCCCGGCCTCGGCCCGCTGAACGAGATTCTCGCCTTCGATTCTCCGCCGCCGGACGGCGAGACGATGTGGCAGGCGGCCAAGCGACATGCCGGCCATCCCTTCCGCTGCCTGTTCGGCCTGCGCCCGACGGAACTCACCCTGAGCGGCCTCGTCGTCGGCTCGACGGCCGAGAAATTCAAGATGTTCGACAGGCTGTTCGCGGTCACCGACCTCAAGGACGCCGTGAGCGCGCACTTCTGGCTCTACGGCAAGCTGGCGCCGCTGAAGCCGCCCGTGCAGCCCTGGCTGTTCCACGCCACGCAGCCCCTTCCGCTCTGCGTCAAGGGCAGCGCCAACGTCTACACGATCCACGATCTCGTACCGCTGCGACTGCCGCATACGACGCTCGACGACAAGAAGTACTTCTACCGGATGCTCCTGGCGCTGGCGAAGAACGCGGATCACATCGTCACGGTGTCGGAACACTCGCGGCGCGACATTGTCGAGTTCCTGGGCGTGGACGAGAAGCGCGTCACCAACACCTACCAGCCTGTCGAGTTTCCGCCGCATCTCCTGGCGCGCAGCGACGACGACATCGCCCTCGACCTCGAACGGTCGTTCGGGCTGACGCCCGGCGACTACTTCCTCTACTACGGTGCCATCGAGCCGAAGAAGAACGTGGCCCGGCTCGTCGACGCCTACGTCGCCTCCGGGGTCGACCATCCGCTGATCGTGGTCGGCGGCAAGGGCTGGCAGAACCAGACGGACCTCAGGAAGCTGGGCAACGAACGGTTCAGCAGCTACCGCTTCGACGGGACCCGGCTGACGCGCCACCGCCAGGTGCGACGGTTCGACTACCTCCCGCTCGAACGGCTGGTCTCGCTGATCCGAGGCGCGCGGGCCGTGCTGTTCCCGTCGATCTACGAGGGCTTCGGCCTTCCGGTCGTCGAGGCCATGCTGCTCGGGACGCCCGTGATCACCTCCAACTCGACCGCTCTCGCGGAAGTCGCCGGCGACGCCGCGCTGCTCGCCGATCCCTATTCCGTCGACGACCTGGCAAGCGCCATCCGGACGATCGATTCCGACCAAGACCTGCGCCAGTCCCTTGCCGAACGCGGGCGCTGTCGCGCACGGACTTTTTCCCGGGCCGCCCACAACGCGCGCCTCCAGGACCTCTACGGGCGGCTCTGAGCGGCCTCGTCCTGGTCCAGGGCCGCGAGCAGCTGCTCGGCCCTCGCCTTCCAGGTATTGCGTCGCGCCCATTCGATCCGCCGTGGCGCAAGAACAACGCCATCCTCCCGCAGGGCCTGCTCGATGCCATTCTCGAACGAGCGCTCGTCCTCCGCCAGGTAGACGAGGTCGCCCGCGACACGTGTTTCCGGCAACGACGTCGCGACCACCGGCTTCCCCGCCGCCAGATACTCGTAGAGCTTGACAGGATTGGTCGCGCGCGTGAGCGGATCGACGCGAAACGGAATCAAGGCGACGTCGAACGCCGCCACCCGCGGGGCCAGTTCCGGGTAAGGGACCTCACCGACAAAGGTAACGTTGGGGCGAACGACGTCGGGCGGCAGGGGCACCTCGACGCGACCGACGATCTCGAACGCCCAGTCGGGATGGTGCCGCGCGCAATGCGCCAGCCAATCGAAGGCGAACCACTCCCGGACTGCGCCGCAATAGCCCACCCGGACCGTCCGCTGCGCGCCGCGTTCCCGCGGCGGTCCGAAGTCGTCGACGTTGACGCCGTTGCGGAGGAGCAGCGGCCTGTGCTCGCTCAGCGCATCGCCCAGAGGGGCCGAGGCGACGACGACGGTGTCGGCAAGTTCGAGGAGCCTGCGCTCGGCGGCCAGCCGGGCGGGCACGCTATCGGGAAAGCCGGCAAGCAGGTCCACGCAGTCATAAACCAGGCGGCGACGCGGCAGGGAGCGCACCACCGGCTCCCATGACGGTTCCTGCACCATGACCACGGGGGCCGACAGATCGAGGCCTGCTTCCAGCGTGGCTATGGCTGCTGCCGCGCCGCGGACCGCCTCTTCGGACAGGCCGTTCGCCAGGTCGGACCGCTCCCCGTTCGGGAAGCCCAGCCGGACCTCGACCACACGCGCATGGGGCCGGCCGATCACGCGAAACGCCGGCCTGTCCGACGACTCGAGAAGCATGGAAACGTAGACGATCCGGACGTCGAGATCGGCCAGGGCGAGCGCGAGCTGCTGCGGCCGCTGGCGGCGAAAGTGCCATTCGACGTTGCCGAACCAGAGAATGTCGAGCCGGGATGCGCCGTGACGGAACGCGGCGACGACTTCTTCCTCCGACAGCCCCTGCGCGTCCGCGGCGCAATCACCACCAAGCCGGGCGAGCTCCAGCGGCGAATATCCGACCGCCGCGAGAAGCGAACGTGCGGCGTCGTCGGACTCGGGAGCGATATCGAGCGCCCGGCGATACGATGCCACCGCATCGGCCCTGCGCCCCTGTCGTCTCAGGACGTGACCCAGCTGCACCATCGCGTCGGCGCTGCCCGGATCGGCCTGGAGGGCCGCGCTGTAGGCCTCTTCCGCTCCCTCCAGCTCTCCCTGTTCCTTCAACGCGTGACCGAGCTGGACCCGGATCGCCGCGTTGCCCGGCTGCAGGGCGAGCACCTCGCCATACTCCATCGCGGCGCGCTTCCAGTCCTTGCGCTCGCGATGGAGATCGGCGAGCCCTGCGTGCGCGGCAATCGCTTCGGCGGAAACCCGGCCATCCCCGACGCGACCATGAGCGACCGCTTTCCCGAAACAGGCCTCCGCCTCGTCGAGGCGCGTCCGACGCTTCAGCAGATGCGCGAGGTGCAGCCAGCCGTCGGCCAAGGTCTCGTCGAGCCAGGTCGATCGCCGATAGGCCGCCTCGGCCGATTCGAGGTCGCCCTCCTCCTTGTGTGCATGCCCCAGCTGCACCCACAAGCCGGCGTCCGCCGGACCGATCCAGGCAATCATGCGGTAGAGGCGCGCCGCCTCGCGCCAGCGTCCCTCCCTCAGCGCGCGGTCGGCGGAACGCCGTATCCCGCCGACGAGCCCCATCCGCAGCGCACGCACGCTCATGGGCGTCCCGGGACGACGGTGCCGCCGGCGTCAGCCATCCGCCCGGCCGAACGGGGCCAGCGGCGGTTCCTCCAGCGGCAGTCCAAGGAAGGTGCGCAGGCGTTGCACGATGCGGAGGCTGGCCTTGCCGTCGCCGTAGGGCGAGCCGCCGGCGGCCATTCTCCCGTAGGCCGAGGCGTCGTCGAGAAGCTCGCTCAAGGCCGCAGCCAGCGACTCGCCGTCGGTGCCGACGAGCCGGGCGACGCCCGCCGACACCGCCTCCGGTCGCTCGGTCACATCGCGCAGGACCAGGACCGGCTTCGACAGGAAGGGGGCCTCTTCCTGGACGCCGCCGCTGTCGGTCACGATCACGTAAGCCGCCTTCATCGCGGCGACGAAAGGGAGATAGTCCAGCGGATCGATCAGCAGGATTCTCTCCGCATTCGCGAACACTTCCTCGGCCACGCCTCGGACGTTCGGATTCGGATGAACCGGATACAGGAGATGAAGGTCGGGTCGCGTCGCGACGATGTCACGGATCACCTCGAACGAGCGCCGCATCGGCTCCCCGAAGTTCTCGCGGCGGTGAGAGGTCATCAGGACGAGCCGCTGGCCAGCCCCAGGTTCGTGAGCCGAGGCGGCGACCCGTGAGACGGAGTCGGCGAGCGAATCGATGACGGTGTTGCCCGTGACGACGATCGATTCCGGCCGGACGCCCTCCTTCATCAGGGCCCTGCCGGCCGCTTCCGTCGGCGCGAAATGGAGCGTCGCCACGCGTCCCGCGACCACCCGGTTGAATTCCTCCGGGAAGGGGTTGCGGAGGTCTCCCGTCCGCAAGCCCGCTTCGACATGGCCGAACGGGATGCCGGCGTAGAAGCAGGCAACGGCCGCCACCATCACCGTCGTCGTGTCGCCCTGGGCGAGAACCAGGTCGGGCCGAAGCGTCCGCAGGCGCTCTCCCAGCCGGTCGAAGGCGCGGCTGGTCAGGCGGTCCAGGCTCTGGTTGGGCTCCATGAGATCGAGGTCCTCGTCTGCCCGCAGCCCGAACTGGCCGAGGGCGGCGCGCACCAGCTCCCTATGCTGGCCGGAAAGCATGAGGATCGAGTCAATGTCCTTCGATTCCTTCAGGCGCCGAACCACCGGGGCCATCTTGACGACCTCGGGCCGCGTTCCGACGATGCAAAGGACCCTAGGCACTACGGAGCGTCTCCGCGCCGTCGCGCTCTCGCCTGCCCTGGCAGGACGTCACGAGCCATACCCTTCCTCGTCGCGATACACGTGCGGCCTCCATGTGCCCCATCGCTCTTCGTAGATCGCCTTGTTGCGCGCCATCTGCTCGCGCTTTCGTTCGGCGCCCAGGGAATTGAACGAAGCGGAGAGGTGATGGTGGACGAACACGTCGTCCGCGATGACCATGCGCATCCCGGCCTGCTCGACCCGTCGGCAATAGTCGTCGTCCTCGAAGAAGCCCAGGCCATAGGCCTCGTCCAGGTAGCCGACCCTCTCCAGGGCCGCGCGAGACAGCGCGACGCAGAAGAAGGCGAGGCCGGTCGTCTCGTAACGCGACCGGAGCTGGCGGCGGACGCGGGTCCGCGCCGTGACCGCCATCTCCTGCATGTTGGCGTAGTGGATCGCCAGCTTCTGCTCGTTGCCGATGTTGTTGGTGACGGGCCCGACGAGGGCGATTTCGGGGTCAAGCATCATCGGCCGGATCAGGTCGCGAACCCAGCCCCTGGTGACGAACGTGTCGTTGTTGAGAATGACGACGTATTCGCCCGTCGCGGCCTTCAGGCCGGTATTGTTGCCGGCGGAGAAGCCGATATTGCCGTCGTTCAGGACGACCTTGACCCGCGGATCCCGGATCCGGGCCAGACGAGAGCGAGTCTCGTCGGTGGACGCGTTGTCGACGACGATGATCTCGAGATCGGGATAGTCGCTCAGGCCGAGCGCCGAATGCAGGCAGGCATTGGTGAAGCTCCAGTTGTTGTGGGTCAGGATCACGATCGAGACCCTGGGTGTCGCGGCATCGAGCGCATCGGCGAAGGCAGCCGCCCGATCCTCCCAGTTGTGCGCTGCAGCCCACGCCCGGCGTCGCTGGCGCAACTCGGGTGAATCCTCGGCCAGCGCCCGGGCGATCTCCTTCTCGAGCCCCGCCGGGTCGCTGGCGATGTACGCAAGGTCGGAGCCCGCCACCACTTCCGGCATGGCGGTGGCAACCACCGGCTTTCCAGCCGCCATGTACTCGTACATCTTGACGGGGTTCGTGCACTGGATCAGCTCGGTGAGCTTGAAGGGTATCAGCGCGACGTCGAACTCCCGAAGCCATGCGGGCAGTTCGGCGTAGGGCACCTCGCCGGTGAACATGACATTGTCGGGGATGACCTTCTCGGAGCGGTCGAAGCCGGTGATGTTCCCGATCAGCTGGAACCGCCAGTCCGGCCGGGCGCGGGCACAGTCGAGCACCCAGTCGATCTCGAACCATTCCGCGATCGCCCCGAAATAGCCGATCGTCGGAGGCGCATCCGCGGCACGCTCCTCGTCCCGCACGGCCTGCGCGAAATGCGCGATCTCCGCGGCGTTCCGAACGACAACGCTGTCGCGCCCCATGCGATCGGCAAGCGGCGCGGAACTGGTGACGACGACGTCGGCTTCGCGCGTCAGCCGGTGATCGAGCTCGACCATGGCCGGTGGAACGTTGTTGAATCCACCGACCAGGTCGAGGCAATCGTGGACGACCAGCGCGCCGGGCACGCCGACGGCGATCGGATACCAGCTCGGATACTGGACGACCACAGCCGGGGCGCGAATGGCCAGGACAGCGATCGCCTCGTCGAGAGCGGCGCGGATATCGTCCACTTGATCCCGGTCGAAGCCCGCGTAGATGTTCGGCGGAATGCTTCCCCGCAACCGCAGCTTCACCTCGAAGACGTTGAGGCTCGGCGACCGGGTGATCCTGAAACGGCCGTCGCTGTCGGCGCGCTCGAAACCCACCGACACGTAGAACACCCGGCGACCCTGAAGGGCGAGATTGAGCGCCAGATGCTGCGGACGCTGGATGCGGAAGTCCCAGTCGATGACGCCGAGCCAGATGATGTCCTGCCCCATCGGGCTCCCGAGGGCCGTGGCAAGCATCTCGCCATAGCGCTCACCCAGGCTCCTGTTGAGCGAACCGGCCGGAACGAGGCCAGCCGGTCGCTGGGGCGAATCGGCCGTGGCAGTCGACGCAGGCCGCAGGGCCCGTTTCGATGCGACGACTTCCGTGACCTCCGCAACCATGCTCTTCAAGGCAGCCTGAAGCTCGACGGTCTGCCCTTCGGCGGCGACAGCCAGCTGGGCGGCCTGAGCGACGAGCGGCGCCACGCTCGGGTCAAGCGCGGCCGCCTTCGCGAAGGCGGCCCGCGCCGCGTCGGCCTGACCGACGCGCAGCAGGAAATGACCGAGCTGGACATGCCCGTCGACGGAGCCCGGCGCCTGTGACGTGGCCCTGTGGTAGGCGATCTCGGCGAGTCCCGGCAGGCCGTCTTCCTTCAGGGCATGACCGAACTGCACCCAGATTGCCGCCAGCGAGGGGTCCCGCTGAAGGGCGGCCGCATAACAGGAGGCCGCCAGCTTCCAGTCCCGCGCGGCATTCGCCTTGTCGCCCACGCCGACGAAATCGGAGACGTCGAGCTTGCGGATCGAGCGGCGCGTCTTCGCGTCCAATGCTTCGACGAAACGCTCCTCGATCGGCCCCCCTCGCTCCAGGGGGCCCGGGATCGCGTGTGCGGCGGCATCCCCCAATTCGCCGATCAGGTCGCGATGCTGTCCTTCGAGCTTGACCGTGCGCGCCGCCGAAAGCTGCAGCCGTGTCTCGATGTCCTCGACGAGCCTCGCTGCCCGGCTGCGCCAGGCCTCGATCTGGACGAACAGCCCCTCGACCAGGGCCTGGGCCGTGGTGCAGTCGCCGCGCAGAGCCGCGATCTCCGCCTGCAAGCGCGCACGCTCGGCCCTGTGATCCTGGACCTTCTGCTGCAGCTGCTCGAGGGATTCGGCGTTCGACGGCAGGGGCCGGCCGGTTCGCCCTTCGACTTCGCGGAGGATGCTCGCTAGCTGGTACGTGTGCTCCTTCTGCACGGACTTCATTTTCTTGACGAGGTCGCGAACCTTGATCTCGGAGGTCTTCTTGGATTTCTTGCGGGCCATGGGTCGACTGGGAATGTGTCTGGATCTTTGAACCTCGGACGGGCGCCTCCGCCTCGACCGGGTTAGGGCGGGACGGGAGCGTCTTCGAGCACGGCATTCACGACAGGGCCGACGCGGCTTCGCCAGGACGCGGCTCCGAGACCGAATGCCGAGATGAAGCGCGCGCTATCGAGTCGGGAGTTTGCAGGACGTCTTGCCGGCGTCGGAAACTCCACGGTGGGGATCGCGGCGACAGGGGGCCGGCGGCCGGTGCGACTCGCCTGAGCCTCGACGATCGCCACGGCAAACTCGTGCCAGGAAGCTTCCTCGGAGCCCGCGAAGTGATAGGTCCCCCACCGGTCGTCCGAGGCGGCGGCACCGGCGCCGGCGCACAGAACGGCTTCGGCCAGATCCTCGGTGGCGGTTGGATTGCCGACCTGATCGGACACCACCCGCAGCGACTCGCGCTCGCGGGCGAGTCGAACCATCGTCTTCAGGAAATTGCTGCCGAAGCGGCCATACACCCAGGCCGTCCGAAGGATGAGGTGCTTGTGCCAGGCCGCCCGGACGGCCTTCTCTCCGGCTTCCTTGGAAGCGCCGTACACGCCGAGCGGCGCCACGGCATCGGACTCGTCGTAGGCGGACGGCTTCGAGCCGTCGAAGACGTAGTCGGTCGACAGGTGGACGAGGGGCACGTCCGCAGCCGCGCACTCGGAAGCGACCGTCGCGGCCCCCAGGCAATTGGCCGTCCAGGCGGCAACCGGCTCGGCTTCGGCCAGGTCGACCTTCGTGTAGGCGGCTGCGTTCACCACGACGTCTGGACGCGCCCGGACGATCGCGTCCCGCACGGAGTCCGGACGCCCGACATCGGCATCCCGATGGCCCACCGCCGTCAGGGCCACGCCCTTCCTTCGGGCCGCGAGCTGGAGCTCCCGTCCCAGCTGCCCCAGGCCTCCGAACACGAGGAAGCGGACCGTCGCGGTCATGACCGACTGGCCCGCTCGCCGCCTTCGGCGACCGGCGTCGCCGGAGTGTGGTGACGTCCCCGGCGATCCATCACCGCGCTTCGACCGCGGCCAGTTCGCGGAAGCCCGGCAAGCTGCGGTCCTTGTCGGAGATGGTGAGGACTTGGTCGCGAATGGGCCACTCGATGGCGAGATCGGGATCGTCCCACCGGATGCCACGATCATGACGCGGCGCGTACGGGGCATCGGCCTTGTAGGCGACCAATGTATCGTCAGCCAGTGTGAAGAAGCCGTGGGCGAGTCCCCGCGGGATGAAGAGCTGCGTATTGTCTGCGGCCGACAGCTCCATCGCGAACCAGCGGCCATACGTCGGCGAGGACTCGCGCAGGTCCACGACGACATCATAGATCGCTCCGGCGAGCACCCGCACCAGCTTCGCTTGAGCGAACGGCTCGGACTGGAAGTGCAGCCCGCGCAATGTGCCCTTGCGGCGCGAGAGCGACTGGTTGTCCTGGACGAACGCCGTTCCTACTCCGAGAGCCTCGAACGAAGCCGCCGACCAGGTCTCGACGAAATAGCCGCGATCATCGTCGAAACGGCGCGCCTCGATCAGCTTCAATCCGCCGAAGCCGACATCGCAAGCCTGAAAGTTCATCGCTCATTCCCGACCTTTGCCGGCGTCGTGCGCCGCTTCCCCAGCTCTTGATAACCCAGACGACATGGATTTGAAATGTGTGACAGGCCGGCCGTTTGATATCGATGTTTCCCTGTGGGAAGTATCAATCCTGGCTGCGGCGTGAACCTGACGGCATGCCCTTGCCGGCCAACTCAATGCGGGGTCGATGTCCACAGACTACACTTGGCGGATCGATACGGCGTTGCCGGCCGAGGAAACTGCTTCGCTGCTGCAACCATACCGGCCCTATCGCCTCGAAGTGTCGTTCAGCAATGGATTCTCCACGTCGACATTCGATGACCGTACTGCCTACCCGACGCGGGAACCGCTGGCCAAGCTGCACTATTTCTCCAGGAAGCTGGCCATCGGGCCCGATACTCGCGTGCTCGATGTCGGCAGCCATCTCGGCCACTACGGCCACTATTTCCTGAAGGCCGGCGCGGGCGCCTACACGGGAATTGAGATCGATCGGCGCACCCATGACGCATCGGTTGTTCTTGCACGGATCGCGATGATTAACCCCCGCCTGCTGCGCATGGATTTCGGCGACATCGAGTCGAGCGCGGCCGTCGCCGGCCTCGGACAGTTCGATATCGTCATCTGCCTCAGCGTGCTCAACAACATCGCCAACTGGCAGGTCGCGCTGCGCCGCCTCGCCGAGCGCACGTCGGGGTGCCTGGTCATCGAGTATGCCGCCGTCGACGAGGACCGCGCGGTCTGCGAGTACACGCCCGCCGGGCACGGCCCGGACAGGTCGCACACCTGGTGGTTCTCCGAACTCCTGATGGACCGACTGCTCGCCGACTATGGGCTCGAGAAGGTCGAGACGACCCTGCGCTGGAAGAACGATGCGGCACTCGGCGCCGGTCGGCTCAAGATCTTCTCCATCTACAGATCGACGGACGGCGGAAGTCGGCAGCAGGCGTGAGGAGGCGCGCGGCGTTGCTTGCGTCTCCCGCATCCTATTGGACGACAATCGAAACGATCGAGACCTCGACCGGTTCGCCGCCCTCGGGATCCGCGAGGCCGATCGCGTCGAACTCGCCCGCGACCGTTTCCATGCTGCCCAAGGGAGGGCCATCGCCGAAGCGGCCGTCGAACAATGAGAAAGGAGCGAAGGCCTCGCGCCGGAAGTGGAATATCCGCTTCCCGCCGTCGGCGACCGATGCCACGGCCGAGAGCCTCTGACCCACCGCGCGCTCGGCCCGCGTATTGTACGCGGTGGACAGGATCAGGTGGAGCCGGCCGGTCTTGTCGTCAGTGGGGCCGGCGAGCACGAGGCGGACGGCGGACCAGCCGGCGGGGAGCAGCCACGGACGGACGCCGAAGCGCATGGTGCGGAGCCGCCGCGCGCCGCTGAAGGCCAGGGTCCATCCGCGGTCATCCGCGACGATCCTGGGCGCCATCTTGTCGCCGACCGGTGCATGCAGCAGGGTTTCCAGCTCCGCATCCAGGAGGCGTCCGTGGGCCAACGCCGGGACGACGCCGGCCAGCGCGCGGCTGCGCGCCGTGTCGCCGACGACAGGAGTCGCAACCTTGAAGGGGGAACCCTCGACCGCGACCTCGCGATCAAGATAGTAGAGCATGCCGGCATCCAGATGCGTCGGCTCGATCCGGAAGAGAGCGGCCTCGGCCACTCCCCCCATGGGCTCGACGGTCCGCCATTCACGGCTCATGTTGCCGTGCCGCGGCAGTTGCTCCGAAACGACGAGCCGCGAGAGCGCTTTCTCCGCCGGCGACAGCGGCCAGCAGAGAACGGTGTCGGATCCGACCTCCCAGGTGAGGTGCTTTCGGCTCGCCGCCCGGCATTCCGCCAGCACAGGCGAGTCGGACGGAAGCTTCTGAATGCGATAGGGCTGAAGCCCGTTCAGCCCCATTCTGTGGTCCTGGTTGTGGGCCAGAGACAGGAAGTTCTGCCGCCTGACCCGTCGCCAGGTCTCCATCGCCATGTCCAGGGAGAAGAACTTGTCGTTGGTCGCCGTCTCGAAATAGACCTCGGCGCCGACGTCGCTCATGCGGAGGATCGGGTCGAACGCCGCGCACCACGCGGCGAAGCGGTCCGGTCCGATGTGCTCGATCGCAAAATCCCAGTAGTTGCGCTTCTCGATGCCCGGCAGGACGAAGCCGCCGCATCCGAACGACGAGAAGATCCTCTCGACTCGCGAATCGATCGCCGCCAGCAGGAAGCAGTAGACGCCGCCCCAGCTGCCGCCGACTACATCCTTGGGCTCGTAGCCTGCGTGAAAGAGCCAGTTGAGCGCCGACCAGATCGCCGCGACGTTGTAGAACTGGAAACAGTCGCGAAAGGAATCGCCGTTCATGAACAGGGGATCGGGCGCTCCTTCGAGGCCGGCATGGCTGCCCGACTGTCCGCGACCCACCCAGTCGACGACGGCGTGGTTGGCCCCGAGATGCCGGGCGAGCCACGTCATCAGCCCATCGTCGATACGCCCGGCCCCGCCGGGAAGCGTCAGTAGCACGCGGCGGTCGTCGGGATCGACGAGAAACAGGCGAAGCGAGATGTCGACGTCGACGCCGTTCCGCCGCATGCCCGAAATCAGGTATCGCCGGACCTCGACGCCTCCGTTCGTCTCGCGAGGCATGCTGTCGACGCGGTACTGCTCGACGGGGCGCAGGTCTCCGAGCAGTTCCTCGCGAGGAACCGGCGGCAGCCGCGGGTCTTCAAACCAGCGCCGCATGCCCGCCGGTCCCCAACTCGACAGGCGTCACTGCTTGCGGATTCCCACGAAGAAGTCGCGCTTCAGGCCGTTCGTCCCCTCTTCGTAGAGCACGATGTCCGAGAACAGTCCGCTGCCGCGCATTCGCTCGAACATCCAGTCGCGGTCGATGACCTCGGCCAGGCGCTCCGCGTAGTGAGCCTCCTTCTTGTAGCCCATCTCGAAGAACACCAGGGACCGCGCCTTCTCGAACAGCAGGGAGAGCGCGCGGTCAACCTTCTCCTTGTCCGACTGCAGGTACAGCCACTGGAAGACGCTGAAGGAAGACGTGACGTCGTACTCGGAATCGTCGTTCAGGAGGAACTCCACCGCGTCGGCGGTAATCAGGTCGGGGTACCTGCGGAAGAAATACGTATCCAGCAGCTTGCCGGTCAGGATGTCGTCGCGGACCACGTCGACGCCCCGCGCCGTGAAGCCAAGACCCGCCATGCGCTGGCAGAAGAAGCCGGTGTTGCAGCCGATGTCGATGTAGGTCTTCGAACGGCGCTCGAAGGACGGCATGTGCTTTTTCACGAACTCTTCCATGATGCCGGCGCGAACCTGCGAATCGTCGCGTATCGGCACGAGTTCCCGGAACTGTGGCAGGTCGATCTCGATGGGTTGGTACACCCGCTTCTCGCCACGATGCGGCTCGTTCTTGATGAGCATCAGGGAGATCGTCTCGACCGCCTTGTCGCGCAGCAGCTTGGCGCAGGAATCGCAGACCGAGAGCGTCGTGTTCGTCTCCGGCAGAATGAAGAACTGGGTCGCATCCCCATCGGCAAACAGGTTGCACCTCGCCACGAGTGTCGTCACTTCGCCTCCGCTCTTCTGCAGGAACTGCCGCTGCTGCTCCGTAGGGGTCGAGACCCAGACGTCATGTCCCCGCTCGTGGAGCCGAACCCAGACCGGCGCGATATCGGCCAGGAAGTACTGGGCTTCCTCGAAAACCAAGGTTGCCGGTTCACGATCTTCCAGGAAAGGCCGCAGGATATCGAGCGTCGTCGCCGTCGTCTCGAAATGATCGATCGCCGTGCGTTGTCCGTTCCGGCTCGAAACGAGGCCGTGAGTGGCAATGGATGCCGACTTCTCCAGAACCCCGCCGTCGCGGCACAGGAAGAGGTAGACCGGTTGTTGCCGCTTCCTGCGTTCTTCGACGATCTCGATGATACGAGCGGACTTCCCCGATCCGGGAACCCCAACGATTATGCGAAGACCCATCCGTCTCTCGTGTCTCCCCTACCGGCACGGCGGGCCGGCACACTCTCATCGCGTCCCCGACGGATCGGCAGCCCTTCTCACGGGACTTCAGCTCAGCGCCACCCGATCGCGGACCAGGCGGACGCTGACGACGCCGACAAAGGTCAGGCCGAACAGCCAAACGGCAAAGTACCCAAAATCGTAGTGGGACACGACCTGATGCCCGAAATAGCCGGCGCGGAACGTCTCGTAGCAATGGACCATCGGATTGAGCAAGACCGCCTTCTGCGCCCATGTCGGCAACCAGTCGACCATGAAGAAGGCCCCGGATACCGGCAAGCTGATGTACTGCAGCGGCTGGATGATCCTTTCCGCCGCTTCGGACCACTCCGTCACCGCCGCGATCACGGCGGAACAGGCCAGCGCAAGGCCCCCCATCATGATCCATCCGGCGAACAGGAGATCGTAGCGCTCGACCGGCCCGACCAGCCCTGCCAGGTAGAGCGTTCCCCAGACGACGAGGAAAGCCGTCGCGGTCGCCACGAACTCGAGGGACCCGCGGGCCAGGAGAATGTCGAACAGGCTGATGGTTCGATGATAGAGCAGGCCGGAGGAGCGGCGGAAGATCGTGATCGCGCTGTTGGTCACATGACGCCACAAGGTCAGCATCATGTATCCCGTCAGCACGAGTTCCACGAGCTTCACGCCCTGCTTCTGCGGCCCTATCGTGTAGGACCACACGACCATGACGCCGACCGTCAGCAGCATCGGCTCGAGGACGATCCAGACAAATCCGATATTGCCCCGGCCGTAGCGCATCATCATGTCGCGCACCATCAAGGCGCGGATGTTCCGCCCCTGGATGGCGAGCCCCCGGCGCAGCCTACTCATGGGGCGCCGCGTGCTCGCGGATGCCCGAAATGACGAGCCAGCCGATCATGACGAGCAGAAGGTTGCCGACGAACACGGTCAGGAGGCCCCGCCACCGTCGAGGCTCGGTCGAGTAGTCGGGCTTGTTCGGCTCGACGATCCGCTCGAGGTAGAGAAGCTGTCGTGCCGCGTCGGCCCGCGCCCTGACCAGCTCTTCTTCCGCGCTGCCGACCATCCGGTTGGCGAACTCGCGCTCCAGGCTGAGCCGTTCATAGTCGGCGATGCGGGCAGCGAGGCCGTCGGCGCTGCTGGCGATGCGTGCCCGCTCGCGCGCGATCTGCTCCTCCAGTGCCGTCGCCTTGCGGCGCAATCCGAGCAGCTGCGGGCTGGACGCCGATCCCGTCATCATCTCGGTGACCTGGGCGCGAGTCGCCGCCAGTTCCCCCGAGAGACGGGATATCAGCTCCGACAGCGCCACGGCGTTCTGGGTCGGATCGACGATCAGCTCGCGGTTGCGAAACTCCGTGAGCGCTGTCTGGGCCTGGATCAAGCGCTGCTGGGCCGCCTCGAGCTGGGACAGGCTGTTGCCGACCGCGTCGGTCCGAAGTCGATGGTTGATCCGGTTGACCAGGTCCTCACCGAGGGAGAGGAGCGTGACGGCGATCTTCTGAGCGTCGTCCGGACGGAAGGCCTTCACGCGCAGTGTTGAAATCCCGGTTTTGTCGGTGTGGAAAACCGTGATCGCGTACTGCAGGTAGCGATAGAACTCCTCGTCGGTGCGTCCGAACAGGAACGACGGATAGCGCGCGATGAAGTCGGCATCCCTCTGGCCGTACATCTCGAGCAGAGGCAGCTTCGCCTTGAGCTGAGCCACGGCGTCCCGCGACGTCAGGTAATTCTGCACGATGAACGAATCGTCCTGGGAGCGAGCCAGTCCGAGCTGAACCAGAAAGGCCAGGCCGCCCGACATGTCCGGCTTGGCGGCGGACCGCACCACGAAGCGGGACTCGGTCTCGTACTGGTCGGCGGCGATGAACAGGAAGTACGTGGCGGCCAGGAATGTCGGCAGGAACAACGCCAGCCAGATCAGGAGCCGGCTTCCCATGATCGCCCGCAGCCGCAGGCCGGACAGCCTGCGCCCCGGCCCGCGGGTCCCGGCCGGCGCCCACTGATCCGCCCAGGAAATCGCTCCGTCCCTGTCCGCCATGTTCAATCCTGACATTCCGGCGCCCAGCCGTCCAACGCCGGCAGGAGGCCGCCCAACCTTCACCCGCGGGAGCCGCGATGCTAGTCTATGATTGCATGCCGGACGCTTCACAGCTTGAAACCTATGCACGTCTCCTGCGGCTCACGCCGGTCGGAGACGTGCCTGTCGAGGCGCAGCCGCAGCCAGCCGATGAAAAGGCGACGCCGACGAAGGCCCGATACCGGTGGCTGGCCGCCGGCCGGCCGTCCTTCTGGCTGCTCGTCGTCCTCCCGACCTGCCTTGCGGCGGCCTATTTCTGGCTGGTGGCCGCCGATCGCTTCGAGTCCGAAGCCCGCTTCATCCTGAGAACGCCTGGCCAGAGCACCGCCAACGCCGCGGCAGCCGCCGGGCTGACCCACGCGGTGAGCGGCGTCACGCGCGCGAACGAGGACGGATACATCGTCGAGGATTTCCTGGAATCGCGGGACGCCATGAAGTTTCTGGTGGACCGCGCCGACCTCCGGGGTGCCATCGCGGCGGGCAACGGCGATCCCCTCTGGCAGTTTCCCAATTTCTTCACGTCCGATACCGAGGAAGGCCTGTACAGCCACTTCCAGAGGCTGATCTCGATCGACTTCGACAGCACGACCGGAATCAGCACGCTCAGGATGGAAGCCTTCCGCCCGGCGGACGCCGACCGGCTTACCCGGGCCCTGCTCGATGCCGCGGAAACGCTGGTCAACCGGCTCAACGATCGGTCCCGCCGCGACGCCGTCTCGACAGCGGAGAGCGAGGCGGCGCGCATGCGCCAGCGGACCATCGACGCCCAGGCGGCGCTCACCGCGTTCCGCGAACGCGAGCGGCTGATCGATCCCAGCCAGGCGACGATGGCCATCGTCGAGACGATCGCGCGCCTGTCCGTCGACGTGGCCGACATCAGCGTGCAGCTCAACGAGCTCGCCAAGAACTCGCCCCGCACGCCCCAGGCCGGCCCATTGCGGAACCGCAGGGCCGCGATCGAGGCCCAGATCGTGGAAGAGCGCCAGCGCCTCGCCGGCGATGCAAAGTCGATCGCGCCGCGGATCGTCGAGTACGAGCGGCTCATGCTCGAACGGGAATTCGCCGAGCGTGCCCTGATGGCGGCGCTGACCGCGGTCGAGACGGCGCGCGTCGATGCGCAGCGGCAGCGGATCTACCTCGAGCGCGTGGCCGAACCCAGCCGCCCGGACTATCCGGCCTACCCGCTCGGCCTGCTCTGGACGGCGGCCGTCCTGGTTGCCGGCTACATGACCTATCGCATCTGGAGCATCCTCGCCGCAGATGCCCGGCGACATGCCGATCCCTGACCGGCAATGACTCTGTCCGCGGAACCTGCGGCAGCTTTGTCCAGCGATGCCTCCGTCCGCTGCGTCGATGTCATACAGGTCACCAAGACCTTCGAGGGCGAGCACGGTTCGGTACGGGCGCTCGACGGCATATCGTTCCGCGTCGGGCAGGGCGAGCGGCTCGGCATCCTGGGACCGAACGGGTCCGGCAAGTCGACGCTCATCAAGATCCTGTCCGGCATCCTGGTGCCGACCTCCGGAGAGGTCAGGCGCGGATTGCGCCTCTCGTGGCCGCTGGCTCTCGGCGGCGGCTTCGAAGGACAGTTGACCGGCGCCGACAATGTCCGCTTCCTCTGTCGCCTCTACGGACTCCCGATCAAGGAGACGACCGACTACGTGAAGGACTTTTCCGAGCTCGGACGTCACCTGTTCATGCCGGTCCGCTTCTACTCGGACGGCATGCGCATGCGCCTCGCCTTCGCGCTCTCCCTGGCCATGGATTTCGAATGCTACCTCATCGACGAGGTCATCCTCGTCGGCGACCGTCGGTTTCAGATCAAATGCCATGACGAGCTGTTCGGCCGCAGGGCGCACTGCGGGATGATCATGGCCGTCCACGATTCGGGGATCGTCAAGGAGTACTGCCAAAGCGCGCTCATCATGAAGAATGGACGCGGGCGGATCGTCGAGGACGTCGCCGTCGCCGGGAGAATCTACGGCGCCCTGTAGCCTGCCGGAGCCTCGCCCGGCTGGAGGTCGAGCTGGACCTCGATCAGGGAGAACTGTCCCTCGATGGCCGAGTCCTGGCTGATCAGCCGGCATTCGACCAGGTGGAGAGGCTGCGCGACCTCGAAATCGAGCGACAGCGAGAAGAGCCCGCCCCTTTCCACCTCGAAGAACCCGCGCGCCACGCTGCCACCGGCATCGACCTCGAAGATGAAGGGAAGGCGACCGATCTCGTTGCTGAAGCCGAGGTAGACCGTTGCCGACCACCTGCCCACGGGCAGGGGCAGGTACGGTCCGTAGGCCAGGATGCGCGGACGGCCGCCGACCTCCGGCGCCGCCGGCAGCATCGTCCCGGGCGCGTCGCCATCGAGAAACAGCTCCCGTTGCCAGTTCAGCGAAAGAGGCGCCGCCGTTGCACAGGCCGCGCTCAACGGCGCCAGATAGCCCCTGACGACGTTCGCCACCGGCCCTTCCGGCAGCCCGTTCAGCGATGCCGTGGTCGGTCCCGGAAAGCCGGACATGTGCTCGCGCACCGCATCCGGCGAAGTACCGGTCAGGTCCGCCAGGGCTGTTGCCCATTCCTCCACAGGCGCGCCCGGCGCGAGCTGGATCGTGCACCGGGCCCGCGCGGCCACCTCGCGGGCGAAAGCGAACTGCATTGCGTTCGGCCGCACGAGGTCGCACAGGACCTTCTCCGAGGGCTTTGCAAGGGCACCGACATCCACGACCTGGTCGACCAGGACCAGCGCGTCGACGGGAGACGACGCGACATCGTCCAGGGAGGCACGGCTGAAGCCTCCCTCGACCGCACGAATGTCGCTCCCGCCGATGCTCAGGCGCCCGAGGACCGCCCTGGCCCAGGCAGCCTTTGGTCCGCTACCGAGTACGACGGTCGTCATTCACGCCGAAGCCCGAATGCGCGCCGCCGCCCGGCATCACCGCACCGCTGCGGATACGGCGACCACGCTCGCCCCCGGCACGATGAAGCCGATGATCAAGTTGACCACCTTCTGCATCTCGGTCGCCGGCGAGCTGGAAACGAACAGGATGTCCTTGTTGTGCATCGGAAAGCGGCGCGCCAGGAAGAAGCTGTTGGGATCGCGCATGTTGACGCGGTAGATCACGGGAACCTGCGACGTCGTCCCCGGCGCCGGCCTCGGCAGGCCGAGCTGATCGTAGTTGGTCGGATCCTCGAACCGGATCACGAACACACCCATCGGATCGGCGCGCTGATCGTTCAGCCCCCCGGCCCTGCCGATGGCCTGATCGAGCGTCAGGCCGATCGCATCGAAGGGGAGCACGGAGTTCTGCCCCGTTGCACCGACCACCGTGAAGGTCTGCGGCTCGCGGGTGACGGTGATGACGTCGCTCGGAAAGACGTAGATGTTCTCACGCGGATTGAGCAGGAGCGACTGCATCGGAACGCGCGCCGACTGGCCGTCCCGGACCAGCGAGATGAACGTCTCGTGGACCGGCGCCTTGGTGGCGCCCGCCGAGGCCAGGGCATCGAGGATCCGGTCGCCGCCGGCATTGAGCGGGATGCGGGCCCCGCCGCTCACTTCGCCGACGACCGTCACCGTGTTGGCGACGTTTTTGGTCACCGTGACCAGAGCCTGCGGCTCGATGGCCTTGCCTTCCAGGCCGTGGACGATCGCCTCCTCGACCTGCTTGGGCGTGCGATGCGCGGCGCGGATGCGCCCCGCATAGGGAACCGTCACGGCGCCGTCAGCACCGACGACCTGTTCCGGTATGGTCGCCGAACGCTGGCCCGGGCTCAGGCGGTCGCCCGCCGGCGCGGAAAAGAGCCCGCCGGCCGCTGCCTCCCACAGGACGATCTGAACGGAATCGCCGACGCCGATGGTCTGGGTCGCGGGAGGCCGGGTCGGACCGAACGTGTTGCGGAAGGATGCTGTCTGCCAGCGCTCCATCACCGCCACGATGTTCTGGTCCACCTCGACCAGGGCAAACCGCGTCTGGCCGGTCGACGTCGGGCGGGCCGCCGCGTTGAAGTCGGCCGACATCGGCCCCGAGCCCGGCATCCCCTCGCAGGCCGACAGGACGGTCAAGGCAACGATGGCCATCCCGGCCTTGGCAAGCAGCCCTGCCGCTGCTCCTCTCATCCTCAACAACAACGTCGAAATGCCCCTGCTCCGCCCGGACCGTAGCGGAAGTCTGCGAGAGCTCCTACCCCCTATTGATCCGCACGAAACCTGCACGAGGGCCATCGCGCCTAGGCCGCCGTGCCTGAGAGGCGCGCATCCAGCGCCCGCGGGTTGCTGACGACGTACCAACGGCGGGCGCCGTACTTGGAAGTATAGGGCGGTGCGACTTCGGTAACATGCTCGAACCCTGCGTTCTCGAACAAGGTCATCAGGCTGGGTTCGGTGTGCCACCACGAGACGCGGTTGCCGATCGCGGCCATCGGATTGTCGGCTTCCGGGAAGAGGATGCCGCCATAGCCCCGGTCGGAGACCGGCCGGTCGGCGAAGCCCTGGCGCTCCGCCGCCGAGGCCGCGCCCACCAGTTCGGGGATATGGACCTGCGTGTCGACCACGAGTTCGCTGGACTTCGGGCATCGCGACAGCAGGTCGATCTGATCGTCCAGGGTCAGGTGATAGAGCAGTCCGATGATGAGGATGACCTGAAAGTCGCTGACATCGAACGTCCGCACGTCGCTCTTGACGAAGGGGACCTCAAGATCGTCGGGCTTGCGCTCGTCCCGCCCGTCGACTGCGGTGACGTCGAAGCCCCGCCCGGCTGAAATCCTGGAGAAGATGCAGGGACCTGCGCCCAGGTCGACCAGCCGGCTCCCCTTCGGGCTTTGAATGAGGTTGTCGAGGATGTAGCGGAACGTCTGCGTTCGAAGGATTCCGGTGTTCGGGCCCGAAACTCCCGGCTCCACCTTCGCGATCTCCATTGCGTCCCCTCTCTTGCTCGCTTCCCGCATACGCCGAACCGACGCCCGACGCCAACGCCCGTCTCCTGGACGCGCGGCACCTCCGCGACGCGGACCAGGGCGCCCGTTGCGCCGTCGCCGGGACGGCCCGTATCATGACGCAACAGCTAGTTCCTGCAGGCGCACCGCAGGCATCGAAGGGAAATGACGAGTAGCATGGGTGCCATGGCGGCGGCCAACCTCCCGCTGTCGGAGGAACCACTGGCGCGCGGTACGACGACCGGACGCGTGGCTGCGGCGACGGAACTCTGGCGGGAGGTAGCGGACGTCCGGTCGGCCTTCGAAGCAGCAGCCACCACGATGTCGGCGTCGGCAGAAGTTCTTTGCCGTCTCGGAGAGACCCGGCTCGCGCTCGGGGACCTCGACGGTGCAGACGCCAGCTTTCGCGCCGCCGCTGTCCTGGATGAGACGCAGCCATACGTCCAAGTCGGCCTGGGCCGCGTTGCCGAGGCCCAGGGCCGCCGCGACGACGCCATTGCGCATCTGAGGCGCGCCGTCGCCCTGCATCCCGGTCTCGAAGACATCGAGGCGCTGGCCGAGAAGCTGACGGGCTCACGACCCGCTCCTTCCGGGAAGAAGGGTGCCGGTCCGGCGACGACGGATTTCGCCGAACGCTTCAAGTTCGCCAACGAGCTTGCCGACCACCGCCGCTTCGCCGACGCGGAAGCGATCTACCGGACTCTGGTCGAGATCAGGCCTACGTCGCCGGCGCTGCTCTACAAGCTCGGCATGGCGCTCGTCGAGCAGGACAGGATCGAGGAAGGAGCGGCGCTCTACGACAGAGCCCTCGCGGCGGATCCCGACTTCGCGTGGGCCCATGTCGGCCAGGGCGACCTGCACGAGGCCGCCGGCCGGCTGCCAGAAGCGCTCGCCGCCTTCGAGCGCGCCCACCGGGCCCGCCCGGACCTCTCCTTCATGCCGAAGCGGCTGGCCGACCTGCGCCGCCGCCTCGAGAGCCAGGGCACGCCCGGAGGGCCTGAGCTGCTGACCTGGCCCGCGACGGCCCCTTCGACGAGCGGCGAGGACCGGCGGCGCGTCGTGGTCGTCGCCTGGGACCTCTCCCACAACCCCGTCGGCCGGGCCTGGGTGCTGGCCGAGCTCGCGGCCCGGAACGCGCAGTGTGAGCTGGTCGGGCCGATCTTTCCCGCCTATGGAAACGACCTCTGGAAGCCGCTGCTCGATACCGCGCGCGAGATCGAGGTCCATGGCTTCCACGCGGCCAGCTTCGCCGACTTCATGAACGGCGCCCTGCGCCTCGTCGTCGAACACCCTTGCGACGTCGCCCTGGTCTCCAAGCCGAGGCTGCCGAGCCTGCTCATTGGCCTGCTCTACAAGGCGATCCACGGGGCGCGCCTCGTGGTCGATATCGACGACGACGAACTCGCCTTCGTCGACGCGCGGGAACCGCTCGACCTTGCCGCCTTCCTTGCGGATGCCCAGGCCTCCGACTGGAGGGCGCCGTACGGCAAGCGCTGGACACGGCTTGCCGTCTCGATGCTCGGAGCGGCGGATGCCCGCACGACCTGCAATCCCGTTCTCCAGAAGCGCTTCGGCGGCACGGTCATCCGCCATTCCCGCGACGAGCGCCTGTTCGACGCCGCCGCGTTGCAGAGAGACTCGCTGCGCCGCGAGTTCGGATTCTCGGACGACGACCGGGTGATTCTCTTCCTCGGCACGCCGAGGCGTCACAAGGGTCTGATCAGCATCGCGGCGGGCCTCCAGGCCCTGGACGATTCCCGCGCCGTTCTCTGCATCGTCGGCACCATCGCCGACGAGGCGCTGAAGCGGGACCTGCTTGCGATGGCGCCGGCGCGCATCGTCTTCCACCCCGATCAGCCGTTCGGGCGGCTGGCGGCCCTGAACGCCATGGCCGACGTCGTCTGCGTCCTCCAGGACCCTGCGAGCCCGATTGCGTTGTCGCAGACGCCCGCCAAGCTCACCGACGCGCTGGCGACCGGCACGCCCGTGATCGCCACGTCAGTGCCGCCGATCCAGGACCTCGTCGGGCCGGGCCGCATCACGCTGATCGACGAAGCGATGGGAGAGGACGCGCTCGTCGAGCGCCTGCGCGAAGCGCTCGCAGCCATCGGAAGCGGCACGACGGCCGCCGACGAGCGCCGCGCATTCTTCCGGCAGGAACTGTCGCATGCCGTAAACGCCCGACGGCTCGCCACCGTCATCGACGGCCTCTTCGATCGAGAGGCGACTCCTGTGCCCGCCGATCTCGGCATCCTGTTGCGTCACATCGACCGGGAAATGCCCGGTCGCCTGACCGGGGACTGGGAGCGGCAGGGTGCGCGGTTGCTGGGCGGTGGAACGCGCGTCGGCCCGCTGCGCGACCTGGATCGAGACCTGAACGTGGTGCTGTTCTGGAAGCAGAACGATTCCGGCCTGTACGGACGCCGGCCCGACATGCTGGTGCAGGCGCTCAGCCGCCTCCCGAGGATCGGGCGGATCCTGCAGATCGATGCGCCGATCTGCGTCGACCAGCTCTCGGTCCTCGCCGGGCCGCCGGATGATGGCGATCGCAGCCCGGGCCGGCTGATCGCGGCGCAGGTCGTGAAGCGCTTCCTGGAGGCCGACGACGCCGACGGCGTGCATCGCCGCACCTTCGTCTACCGCGGCGAGGAGACGAGCCTGCTCGGCCGCGAACTGCCCCTCGAATCGGCCTTTCCCAACGCCGTCCAGCGCTGGATGGCCGACCTCGGAATGACCGACAACGTCCTCGCCTGGGTTTGCCCGGTGGTCCCGTGGTTTCCCGAGATCCAGGCCCGTCTCGGCTTTTCGTTCGTGCTGAGCGACGTCATCGACGACCAGCGCCAGTGGCCCATGCCGGCGCTGCGGCGCGCCAGGATCGCCCGGAGCTACCACGACGTCTTTGCCCTGACGGACGCTGCGACGGCGAACAACGCCGCGCTCGTGGAATGGCTGAAGGCGGAGGGACTCCCGACCCGCCTGGTCCCGAACGGGATGGAAGTTCACGCCGAGGCAGGCTCCTGGCCGGTTCCCGCCGAGATGCAGAAGCTTCCCCGGCCGATCATCGGCTATGCCGGGAGCCTGACCCACCGGTTCGATTGGCCCCTGCTGGAGTCCATCGCGGTCGCACGACCCGATTGGACCATCCTGCTGATCGGCGCCGTCCCCGACACGGCGAAGGCTGCGTCGATCCTCGCGCGGCCCAATGTGCGTGCGCTGGGGGTGATGCCCTACGAGCAGACCCTTCGCCACGTGGCCGCCCTCGACGTCGCGATCGTTCCGCACCTCCGCACGTCGCTGTCGGAAACAATGAATCCCCTCAAGATCTACGTCTATCGCAGCCTCGGCATTCCGGTCGTTTCGACACCCGTACCCAGCATCGAGGACTTCCAGGACGACATCCGGACCGCCCTGCCCGAGCATTTCGTCGCGGAGATCGAGGCCGCGCTCGCCGATCGCGCGCGGATGGGCCGCGTCTTCCCGGCCGACGAATACCGTCACCAATGGTCATGGCAGACGCGCCTGCTGCATATCCTCGAGCACGTCCGCGCCATCCTGGAGGCTCAGCCTCGGGCCGTACCCACCCGCGCAGCTTCCGCTCCATGACCCGGCAGGCCGCTGCCTCGATCGCCCTGTTCGGCACGTTCGATGTCGAGAACTATGGCGATCTGCTGTTCCCGCTTCTCGTCAGGCACGCGCTCTGCCGGGAGGGCGAGACCCTGAACGCCTTCTCGCCGGTCGGCGCCTCCGTCCCGTGGGCCGATGCGATGGCTGCCAGGCCGGTGTCACAGGCGGCTGCCAGCCGGCCCGACCTCTGCATCGTCGGCGGCGGCAACATCGTCTCCGCCGAAACCACGCCGTTGCCGGCTTACGCGCCGCTGGGCACGCGCCGGCCGTTCGCCTATCCGTCGCTCTGGCTCGGCGCCGCCCTCGTCGCCGCGTCCAGCGGCGCGCGGCTCGTGTGGAACGCGCCGGGCCTGCCCGCGCCGCTCCGCTCTTCGTGGGCACAGGAGCTGGCCGCGCTCGCCGTCGAAGCCTGCGACTATATCGCGACGCGCGATGCGCAGAGCCGGGACTGGCTGCCTGCTGGACGAGACGTCGCTGTCGTGCCCGACGTGGCGCTCGGCGTCTCGGAGATGTGGCCCGCCGACGGGCTGCGGCAGCAGGCGGAGGAGGCGTTCCTGGCGCGCGGCGTCGCGCTGCCCCGGCGATGGATCGTCTTTCACGCCAACCGGCGCTACCTCGATGGCGGCGCTGAGCGTGCCGCCGCCGCCATCGCCCGGATCGCGGTCGAGAACGACGCCTTTCCGGTCCTCGTCGCCATCGGACCCTGCCACGGCGACGGCGTCTTGGTGACGACGATCGCGTCCCATCTCGGGCGGTGCCTCGCCGTCGACCACCCGCGCAGCCTGGGCGAGGTCGCCGCCCTGATCGCCCACTCGGAAGGCTATGCCGGCTCTTCCCTGCACGGACTCATCACCGCGCTGTCGTACCGCCGGCCCGGCCTCGCCGTCGCGCAGACCACGATGCCCAAGTTCGCCGGCTTCCTGGAGCAGGTCGGCATGCCGTATCGCCTGGTCGAGGACTGGTCGCAGGCAGAGGCCGAGGGCAGCACTTGTCTCGCGGCGCTGACCGACGAGGAGAGGCAGGGACTCGACCGGACCGGCCGCCTCGTGCGCGAGCATTGGGAGCAAGTGCGGCGGCATGTCCGCCTCGCAGACCCGGACGCCGAGGCCGCGCGCCGGCGCCTGCTCGAGGAAAGTCTCAGGGACCCGCCGCATCGATGGCAGCTGAGCGCTGTCCAGGCTGTCATGAACGATGCGCCGCTGCCTTGCCCGATCTGCTTCGGCACGACCTTCACGCCAGGGCCCGGCGGTCGCCTGAGCAGGACGGGCCGGGTGCCGCAGTGCGCCAGGTGCCGCTCCCTCGAGCGTCATCGCATCTTCCGGCTGATCTTCGACAGTTTCCGGACGCCGGACCTGCGGAACCTGTCGTGCCTCGCCTTCAGCCTGGACCATTCCGCCTCCGCCGAATGGTTCGCAGGCTACGAGGTGAGCATCTACGGCAAGCGAAACAGCCTCGACGTGCAGCGGATCGACCGCGCCGACGCATCCTACGACGTCGTGATCTGCAATCATGTCCTGGAGCACGTGCCGGACTATCGCGCGGCCTTGCGGGAGCTCGTCCGCATCACGCGGCCCGGCGGCTTCGTCTTCGTGTCGTTCCCTGCCCCGATCGACCGGCCGCTCACGACCGACTGGGGATACCCGCGCGCGGACCAGCACGGCCACTACCGGGTATTCGGTCGCGACGTCGAGCCCGTGTTGGCCGCCGAGCTTCCCGAGCAGCAGATCATCGCCGTGACGGGACGCGATCCCGTGACCGGCGTCGAGGACATGGCCTACATCATCACCCGCGCCTCCGGGCTGGCGCAGGTCCTGATGAACGCGGCCGACGTGTCTTCACGGATCGTGGCGGACGGGTGCCTCGTCGAGCCCGCGGCCAGGGCCGCTGCGTCGGCCGTGGACGAGGTCTCCACCCTCGCCGAAGCGCTGCGCGGCCCCACCCTGCCGGAAATCGGCGAGCGCCTGCGCGACCTCGTGTCCCGCCGTCCGGGAGAACCGCGGCCCCGGCTGCTTCTCGGAGAGTGGCTCGCACGGACCGGCCGCCTGGACGATGCGGAGGCCTGCTTTCGCGCGGCGATGAACGACTTTCCGCGCAACCCCTGGCCCGTCGCCCGGATGTTCCGGCTGCACCTGCTGCGGAACCAGCTGCCGCAGGCCTGCGATCTCTACGTCGACGTCCTGAGGGACAGTTCCCTGCCCCATGACGTCCGCAGCGTGCTTCTCCGCGAAGCGGTCGCGAGCGTCGAAAGCGCCGGCGGCGCCGGCGACCTACTTGCCAAGCTCGGCGTGGAATCGCGCGCCGCGACCGACGACACGTAGGACACAACAAGCCCGCGTCATCCGCCGATGCCTGCTGATGCGAGAGCGACCGGGTCTCCCTTCGACGACCGAGGGATCAGCAACCAGCTCTGGCGCTCGGATCGGATCTCGCAATCGTGCTCTTCGGCGAATGCCTTGACATGGTTCTGCATGCGCAGGACGCCGCTCGCATCCGGCCAGAGCCAGTCGTCTCCGCAGAGGATCGCCTGCGGGAACAGCTCGTGCGCGACCTCCAGATCGAGGCGCTCCTTGCCGGCATCGATATAGACCAGCTCGGGCACGATTCCCTTCTGGGAAAGGTAGCGCAGCGCGTCGGGCGAGCGCCGCCGGATCGGCACGAAGCGATCGCGATAGGCCCGGACATTGTTCATGGCCGTGCAGAACGTCCCGCTGCGCCGCATCTCGGCGACGATCCGCGCGAGCTCCTCCGGCGCCAGGTGCCGCACATTCACCGACTGCGCGGGATCGCTCGCACTCCACTCCAGGTAACTCGCCCAGTCGCCATCCCACGTGTCGACGCCGATGACCGTCAGCTCGTCGCACGCCCGGAGCCATTGCAGCGTCGAGCCGCAGAGAAAGCAGCCGACCTCGATCATCACCTTCACGTCGTTGGCCCGGAGGGCCTCGATGATGATCTCGCGTCCGCCACGCCCGCCGCCGTCGAGCGCCAGGAAGAACGGAGCCGTGGTGCCGTAGGCACAGTCCGGCCAAGGATTGTCGCGCCGCAACGCCGGCAGGCCGAGGTTGATCGGCAGGCCACGGGGCTTGAAGGTCTCGCGAGCCACCCGTCAGCCCTGCCCCGGCCGTCCGCGATACGCCTCGACCGCTTCCGTCACCGCCGACATCCACGAGCGGAGGACGGGCTTGTAGCGACGCAGGGCATCGGCGTCGAACTCGCCGCCGGGTGCCTCCTCAAGACCGAAGCGGCCGAAGTCGCGACCGCGCACCAGGGTGGCGGTCGAGCGTGCCGTGCCCGCCAGACCGACATCGGAGGCGACATAGCGGATCGCGAAGCCGACACGGCGATGGCTTCCCTCGTTGGCCGCCGAACCGTGCGCCAGGCGACCATGATGCAGCGACATCTCTCCGCTCGACAATTCGACGAGCTCGGTGAGTGCGGGATCGACGCCCTCCACCAGCCTCTCGCGGATCGGCAGCATGCTGGCCTCGTCTTTCGTCTCGACATGACGAAGCGGCGACCTGTGGGTGCCGCGGGCGACCTGCAGGCACCCGTTCTCCAGCCTGCTCGGCGTCAGCGCCACCCAGGCCGTCAGGGCGCGCGGCTCGGACAAGCCCCAGTAGGTCGTGTCCTGGTGCCAGGGCACGTGCCGGCGATCGTGCGGCTCCTTGGCGAAGAAGTTCGAGCCCCAGCACAGGATATCCGGCCCCAGAAGCGATTCGACGGGATCGAGAATCCGGCGGTCATGCACCAGGTCCCAGAGCCACGGCAGCAGGAGGTGGATCTTGACGTTCAATGCCGGCGGAATCCGTCCGGCGCGATGCTGCTCGACCGCTTCGAGGCGCGCCAACAGATGCTGGGCCTCCGCGTCGTCGAGCACCCGTATCGGGTGGACGACCCCGTCCCGCTCGTAGCGGCGGACCTCGTCCGCGCGGAGCGTGCCGGCCATCACCGACCGTCCCGGGGCGCGGACGGCCCCGGCGCGGCGCGACCGGCCCCCGCGAAGATCACGCGCATGGCGCGCCGGAACATCTGGGCGTGCCGCGCCACCGCGGCCGGATGGAAGTCGCCTTCCGGCGGCTCTTCCAGATGGCAGCTTCCGCGATTCCGTCCCCGGACCAAGGTCGCGCTCATCCTGAGACCGTCCCGGGGGCCGACATGGCCGGGAATGAACCGGACCGCGAAGCCCACGCGGGGCTCCTTCGACAGGTTCGGCTCGGAGCCATGGATGACCAGAACATGGTGCAGGGACATCTGTCCGGGCTGCAGGACGAGATCGACCGCCTGGCCGGCGTCGATGTCGGCCACCACCTTCTCCCGCCGCCCGAGAAGATTGAGCGGATCGCGCGTGTCGACATGGTCGTGCTGGCGGAGATGGGTTCCCGGCAGGACCTTCACGCATCCGCTGTCGCGGTCGCTGGGGGTCAGGGCAATCCAGGCGGTCACCGCTTCCGGCGACGACAGGCCCCAGTAGGTCGCATCCTGGTGCCACGAAACGAACTTGCGGTCCTGCGGCCGCTTCATGATGAAGCTCGAGCCATAGCAGAGAATGTCGGGGCCGAGGATTTCCTCGATCGGATCGATCAGTCGGCGATCGTGGACGATGTCCCAGAGCCACGGCATCAGCAGATGGGGGCTGGCATTGAAGGCCGGCGGCAGCCGCCCGGCCATGCTCTGCTCGACGCTCCTCAGGCGGGCCAGCCACCCGGCTGCCTCCTCGGGCGCAAACGGAGAGAGCGGAGACAGATAGCCGCTTGCGTAGAACCGGCTGCGGTGTTCCGAGGCGACAGGGACGGCGGAGAGGCTCATCGGCGGCCCGCCGCGATGGGGACCGCGCCGTCCCGGGAATGATCCCGACGCATCATCGGCTGATGCAACCAGCGGGGACCGTTCCTGGCAACACCGATGCGCAGGCAGGTCCGCATGAAATCGGCACGCTCCCTGCGGCGGCGCGAAGGGTCCGACAGCGCATTCACCACGCTGTCCCAATGCCGGTCGAGCGCCGCGGAGACGGCACTCGGAATGCCCAAACCGGGGTCGCCGGCCAGCCGCTCGACGGCGAGGCCGATCGCCGACTTCCAGTCGTGGGCCAGGTCCGCCCGACGACCGGTGTGATCGAGAAAGCCGGCGAACTTGCGGTAGGCCGGAAGCGCCACGAGCACGGCCGGCACGCCATAGGCCGCGGCGGCCACATATCCGTGCAGCGAGGCCCCCGCATAGACGGCGCTGTTGCCGATCACCGCGGCGATCTCGACGAGGCTGACGGGATCGTCGAGGACGAGGTGACGGACCTGCATCTGGCGGGAAATGTCGCGGGCCGTCACGTCATCCTCGTGGCTCTGGCCCACCGCGATCAGGATCGGGCAGACGCCCTGCTGCCGGGCGAAGGAATCGAGCGCCGCCGCCATGCCGCCGCTGCCGATGCCGGCAAGGGAGCGGTTGCGCACATGCACCGCCGCGAACCGCTGGCCCCGCGATGCCCCCTTTCGGGCGAGGAAGTCGCGGAACGGCGCCTCGAGCCGGGAGGCTGGCCACATGCGCGCAAGGTCGGCGATCGGATCGGGCACGATCGACAGTGCGACGTCGTCCGGCGGCGCCAGGAGGTCCCGGCTTCCCTCGTCGCGCAGGGAGACATAGTCGGCCGCGCGCAACGCCGCGTCGATGATCGGTCGCTGTCCGCGCGCGAAGGGATGGGGAACACCCGGCGCATTCCAGGCGACCGGAATGTCCTGGAGGGCCGCCGCCATCGTCGCGCCCAGCCACATCCCGGCGCCGATCCAGTCCGCGAGCGCGGCGGATTCGTACTGATCGAGGAAGTGCATCGGATGATTGTGGATGATGTAGCCGCCGCCCAGCAGGATCCCGCGGGCCGGCTGGCGCTCCACCAGCACCGCTTCGATCGCCATCGACGGGAGCGCGTCGGCCAGCCCGACTGTGGCACCGGTGGGAGAGAGCGGGATCACCCTGAGGCCGTGAAGGCCGAGTCGATAAGCGGCCACAAGCGGGAAGAGCAGGTCGCCGAAATTGCACATGTCGAACATGCCTGAGATCAGAACCGGCTTGTCCGGAACATTCATGACTTCTAGGTTGCCTTCGGCCGTCATCTCAGCGGGTCGATGGTAGGCAATATCGCAATGGCGATCAAACCGACGGCAGAGAGCGCGTCCGAAGCTGTCGCTTCCATTCGCGCCCTCCTGGACCGCAACGACGTGCCGGCCGCTGCCAGCCTTCTCGACGAAGCGCGCGAGCGCTGGCCGCGCGACACGGCACTCATCCTCACGAAGGGCGACGTGCTGGCGCGCCTGGAGGGACACGATGCCGCCGCCGCCCACTACGCCGATCTGCTCGCGTCCGGGACGGGTCTGCCTTGGCCGGCCGGTCGCATCCTGGCCCTCCTCCAGTCGGGCCCGCTCTCGCCGGCCGTGGCCGCGACGGTGGCGTCGGCCTGCGCGGCCTCGGCCCTCGACGAGAGGATGAAACAGGGCCTGCTGCACGAACTCGTGGTGAAGAGCTGTCCCGAGGACCGCCTGGCCTTGCTCGAGAGCTTCGCGCCAACCTGTGGTCTCTTCCGGTTCGAACTGCGCCTGGCCATCGCCTACACCGAGCGGGGCGATGCGGAGGCCGCCCTGCAGGTACTCGAGCGTGCAGAGCACGAGGGTCGCAGCACCCCGCAGGGCCGGGTCCTCCGGGCCGAACTGCTCGCCCTTCATCACAGCCTGGCGGAGGGAATCGCCGCTCTCGAAAAGCTGAAGGCCGACGCACCGGACTATACGGACCTCTATCGCCGGCTCGTCATGTTCCACCAGCGGGCGGGAAACTTCGATCGGGCCGCCGATCTTCTCGACGAAGCGATCGCGCGCTGGCCCATCGACTGGATGGTGCTGTACCGCCTCAACCGCATGACGCTGGAGCGGAGCCGCCTGCTTCGGCTCTTCGCCCGGGTGAAGGAGGCGTCCACGCCGGTCGACGCCAAGGACAGCCGCTTCCGCTACCAGTTCGCCCTCGCCAGCCTCGACGCCGGCGAGATCGACGAAGGGATCGCGTTGCTCAATCAGCCTTTCGACGAGCCGGTCGCCTCGCTTCTCCGACCCGTGGCGGCGGCCGTGCGCTCCCGTCCTCCGGCGTGGTGGCGAAGCCGCGCGCGGTTGCGGGACGACCGAACGGCGGACGTCCAGGCGGTGCGGGCGGAGGGGCGGGCCCGGGCCACCGTGATCGTCATGGCCGGCGCCCTGTTCGGCAATCTGCCCTTGACGTTCCTCGACGCCCTGCTCGCGCCCCACGACGTGAACACGGTCTATGTCCGCGACTTCCGCAAGCGCGCCTTCCTGACCGGCATCGCGAGCCTCGGCGCGGACGAGCCGCAGTCCGTAGCCAACCTGCAGCGCCTCGTCGAAGATCTGGGCGCCCCGCGCACGATCGTGCTGGGATCCTCCTCGGGCGGCTTTTCGGCCCTGCGGTACGGCGCCCTTCTCGGAGCAGACGACGCAATCTCCTTCGCGGGACCGACCCTGGCATCGTCCTTCTTCGGCTCGACGGCGGCGTCGGTCTGGAACCCCTCCTACCTCGTGCACCTGCTGCTGCAGCGCGAGAAGGACCTGCCCTTCGATCTCGTCCCGCTCCTGCAATCTCCAAGCCGCACCCGCTTCCACCAGTACTACGGCACGGACAATGCCGAGGACGTGGCACAGGCCCAGCGCATCGCCGGGCTGGCGAACGTCCTACTGAGACCGGTTGCGGGCGTCGCCGACCATCTCGTCGTCGACCACCTGATCGCCGACGGCGCGTTCGACGCCCTGCTCGATTCGCTCTGTCGCGGATCCTGACAACGCCGTTCCCCGCCGGCTATCGAAGATCCATCCGACCTGTCGCACGGCCGACAGCGGCCGACCGCGCCGCCGGTAGTAGGTCATGGCGCCGGCCTTCACGACATCCATCGCCCCCCGCTGCGTGGAGGTGGTCAGGCCGCCGTGAAACTGGTGGAACGTACCTTCGCCGACGACGCGAACGAGCTGGCTGCCGGGCAACGCCAGGGCACGGATGAGCGTGTCGGGATTGACCATGCCGCCGCCCGGCTCGTCGAACGCCGGATCGTAGCCGCCGAGCTCGTCCCACATCGCGCGCGCCATGAAGAGGGCATTGCTCTCGAGCAACGGTCCCTGCGGCCCTCCCGGCATCTCCGACGTCGCGATGTCGAACAGCCGATAGCCGTCCGCCGGCCAGCCGATCGCCTGGAGGAGGCCGTCCTCGCTCTTCTGATCGTAGCCTTTCGCGGTGCTGATCCGCTGGAGCTCGGGACCCAGCTGATAGTTGAGCGTGGCCACGACGGCCCGAGGGTGCAGCCGTGCCGCCCCGAGACACGCGCGGAGCAGGCCCGGGGAGGCCAGCCGCGCGCCGTCGATCCAGACCCCGACCAGGTCGGCCCTTGCGCGCGCGATGCCGTGATTGATCGCACCCACGGGAGAAGGCGACGTCCCGCCAACGTTTGCGATCGACAGGTCGATGCCCAGGGTCGCGAACTCGTCGGGCGCCGGCGGTCGCCGCGAGCCGTTGTCGACGACGATCACTTCGTAGCGGGCGGCGTCGATCCCCTGATAGGCGGGCGAAAGGGAGCGGAGCGTGCGCGGCAGCTCGCGCGCCATCTCGTAGGAGACGACCACGATGCTGAGATCGGGCATCCCGGCCGGCACGCGCCTAGGCTTCGGGCGTGGACAAGGCCGCTGCGTCGGTTCCCGTCATCAGCGCGACGAACTGGTCGACGCTCGGCGCCTCGAACATCCGCGCCGGATCGACCTGCACGCCGAACTCCTCCTCCATCACGCCGGCCATCAGGACCGCTTCCACCGAATCCAGGCCGTACGAATCGAAGGTCGCGGTCGTCGAGAAGGTGGCCTTCTCGAGCGAGAGGACGGAGCAGATGTAGTCCACCATCCAGGTGCGCAGGGCTTCCGGGTCGATCAAACTCTGCTCTCCTCGTCGTTACGTACCGTGGCAGCGGCGCCCGGCCCGACCGTGGTGGGGCGCAGAAGGCGCTCCTTGCAGGCAAATCGCGCCACCTTGCCGCTGGACGTCCGGTCCAGGCTGCCGGGCACGATCAGCCGGACATCCGGCAGCATGCCGTGGACATTGGCGACCGTGGCGGCGAGAGCCGCGGGATCGACCGCCGCCATGTCCGGGCGGCGCACCTCGCACAATACGACCAGCCGCTCGCCATCGCCTTCGTCCAGGCCGACCGCGGCAATGCCGCCGATGGCGTCACAAGCCTCGAGCACCGTGGCTTCCACGTCGGCGGCGTGGATCTTCCGTCCATGCACCGCAATCACGTCCTTGATGCGGTCCACCGGCACCAGCTCGCCATCGACCATCGCGCCAAGATCGCCCGTGCGAAGATAGAGCGCCCCGCCTTCGACGATGCGATCGGCGAAGGGCCGCGGCGGTTTCCGCTCGCCCTGCCAGAGGCCGGGAGAGACATGCTCTCCGCGGATGCAGATCTCCCCGATCTCGCCCGCCGCCGCCCAGGTTTCGTCGGGCATCCGGATCCTGATCTCGGAGCCCGCCACGGCGGGACCGCACGACGCGAAGGTCGAGCTCCCCGCCGGTCGCGGCCGCTCGAGCGAGACCTGGCGGACGCCCGTTCCCGGCACGGGGCAGGTCGCCATCAAGGTGGCCTCCGCCAGTCCATAGCAGGGAAGCACCGCCTTGGGATCGAACCCGGCCGGCGCCAGCAGACGGGAGAACCGCTCGAGGACCGACGCCCTCACCCGCTCGGCGCCGCAATAGGCGATGCGCCAGGCCGAAAGGTCCATCGACGCAAAGTCGCCAGACGGCCGGCGGGTGCAGATGTCGTAGCCGAAGCTCGGTCCGCCCGAGAGGTTCGCACGGTAGCGATGCATGGCCTGCAGCCAGCGCGTCGGCTTCTTGATGAAGGCCTGCGGCGGCATCGCGACTGCGGTGCCGCCCAGAAGCAGCGGGAGGCAGAGGCCGCCGATCAGCCCCATGTCGTGGAAGTGCGGCAGCCACGTCACGGAAATGCATCCCGCATCGAGGGAGGCGCTCTCCGCGATCATCGTGAGGTTGGCGACCAGGTTGCGGTTGGTGATGGCGACGCCTTTCGGCGCCGTGGTCGATCCCGACGTGTACTGAACGAAGGCGATGTCGGCCGGTTCGGCCGGGGCCGCGGCGCCGGGCGCGATCTCGAGCTCCTTCATCGTCATGCCGGGAAGGCCGATCGCGCATCTCGCCAGCCCCGCCTCGTCGCTGACGATGGCGGCCGGCCGCGCATCGGCGGCGATCGCCCGGATCCTGTCGACGTGGCGGAACGTGTCGGGATAGGGCGCCGGGATGGCGACCGTCCCGGCCCTCAGGCAGGCCAGGAACAGCACGGCGAAATCCGCGCCCGGCGGCAGGGCGACGAGCACCGACCGGCCGCTCAGCGCCGCGCCGCAAAGCCCGGCCGCAACGGCCTCGACCCGCGAGTCGAGCTCGGCATGGCTCAACCGGTCGGTCTCATCGACGCCGGTCGCCAGGAAAACCAGCGCCGGATGGGAGCCGCGGGTCCGGGCGTGATCGGCCAGGATCTGGCTGAGGAAACAGGAATGCATCAGACGAGGAATGGCCCGGAGTGTCGCCTCGCATAGTAGCGTCGCGGGCGCGAAGCAGGCTAGCTTGGAAGGGCAAGCCCCGGAAACAGAGTTCGCCTCCGTGCCGCCCCACCCATCCGACTCGGCCTGCCGCGGCGACGAGGTCGTGCAGTGGTCTGCCACCGACCAGGCCTTCGTCGTGGCCGGCCATGCCGTTGCGCGCGAGCTGCTGAAGGATCGCCGACTGATTCTGGGCGAGGTGGCGGCAACCGTCGCGCGCCTGTCGAGCCGGATGGTCGACGGCCCACTCTCCAACCTCAGCCTGCTCGTGGGCACCAGCCATCCCTTCCAGAACGACCCGGCCCACGCGCCGTCGCGGGCGTGGTTCAGGGAGATGCTCTCGAGCCTCTCCAGCCAATGGACGGAGGAGCGCGTCGCGCAGTGGATAGACGATCGCCTGGCCGCCCTCGGAGAGGACGCGAGAGCCGACGCGGTCCAGCTCGTGGCGGAGGCCCTGCCTGAGAGCGTCGTCGCAGATGCGATGGGTCTTGCGCCGGCCGAGGTCCACCGGATCGGCATTCTTTCACGACGCATGTCGGAACTCTGGGCGGCCCGCGTCCATGCGGTGCGCGAACTGAGACTCATGGAGGCCGCAGCTGCGGAACTCGTCGAGATGATGGGCGAGAAGGCCGGGCCGGCGGTGCGCCGCGAGGATTATGCACGGCTCGTGTTCCTCGTATCCGCGGGCGTGGAGACGACCGCGGGTGCGTTGGCCAGCGGCCTCGACACGCTCGCCCGCAACCCGTCGCTGCAGGCGGACCTGCGGCGGCAGCCTGATCTCGTGACCGGCTTCGCGGAAGAGATCCTGCGCCTGCATCCGCCCCTGCGCCGCAACGTCGCCCGGGTGGCGACCGAGGACATCGTCGTCGGCGGGACGACGATTCCCGCTGGCGCGCGCATCATCATCGACATCGAGAAGGCCAATCGCGATGCGACGGCCTTTGCACAGCCGGACGCTCTCGATCCCGCGCGCGCCGGTCCTCCCCATCTCGCATTCGGCGGCGGCGTGCATGCCTGCGTCGGCGCGGCGCTTGCGAGGGTCGAGCTGCGCGCCGCGTTCGCCCGCATCGTCGCCACCTTCGAGATCAATCCGGCCGGAGGACCGCGTCTGCGCGAAAGCAGGACCTTCCGACAGTACGACACCTTGCCCTTGCGCTTCATGCGCGTGTCGCGCTAGCGCGACGCGCGGCGAAAGGATTCGCCATGCCGGACTCACCCTGTAGATTGGCCGGACGACCCTGAAGCGGCTTCCGCAGGTAACGACGGCATGAAACTTCCGATCAGGTCCAGCCAGGCTCAGCAGCCCCCCGCCGAACGGTGGGCCGACGCCAAGAAGACGTTCGGCCACGCCAATCCCAACCGGGCGCGCGATGTCGCCGACAAGATCATCGGCTTCGGCATTGCGAGCGTCCTCGACCTCGGTTGCGGCAACATGAAGCTGGGCGAGTTCATCCGGCCGGCCGGCGTCGGCTACGTGCCCGCCGACGTCGTCGCCCGCAGTCCCGATTGCCTGGTCGTGGACCTGAACGCGCAGGAAGTGCCGCGGGTCGAGGCCGAGTGCGCCGTCATGATCGGCATCCTGGAGTTCCTCGACGATCCGATGAAGGTCCTGCGGGACATCTCGACCAAGTACCGCAGGGTGATGCTGACCCTGTCCCCGCTGCAGACGGTCTATGACCAGGTCTGGCCGGGCAAGCCGCACTCGATCCTGTGCACGCACATCACCGCCTTCGGGCTGAACGAGTTCAAGAAACTCTTCCTCGAGCACTTCGTCCTCGAGGACATCGACGTCATCTCCACCGGTCAGTACCTGCTCCTCGGGCAATCACGGCGGCTGTCACAGCCGACGGCCAATGGCGCACAGCGGGAACAGGACCGGCTGGAGCACCAGCAGATCGGCATCGGCGACAACAACATCGACTTCGATTTCCTCGCCGGGACCTTCGAGAGCCACATCTTCAAGTCGGTGCCGTTCCACAGCATGTTCCTGCGGACCACGGCGCTGCTGGCCGCGGCCGTGGCGCGGCCCGGGACCACCTGCGTCGACATCGGCTGCTCGACGGGCCGGTTGGCCCGTCTCATCCGGCGGCGCCTCAAGGAGACCGTCCCGGTCGAGATCGTGGCGGTCGACAATGCGCGCGAGATGATCGCCGCCGCCCGGCGCAAGGATTCCCATCCGCTGACGAAATACGTCCTCGACGACATCGAGTCCTTCGAGCTGCCGTCGTCCGTCGTGTTCGTGTCCTGCCTGTTCACGCTCCAGTTCCTGGAGTTCGACGTCCGCAAGCGCGTGCTGGAGAAGATCCAGCGATCGCTGGACTGGCGCGGCTGTGCCGTGGTCGCGGAAAAGGTCGTCGACCAGGACGGCAAGCAGCAGATGACCCACCACTACCTGCTGAACGCCTACAAGCACGCCATGGGCTTCTCCGACGAGGAGGTCCTGTCGAAGGAACGGGCCGTCCGCTCGGCGCTGCGGCCGCTGTCGCGCGAGCAGAACCTCGAGATGTTCCGCGAGGCCGGCTTCGAGCATGCCCAGGTCGTGGCCTCGATCTTCGGCTGGGAGCTCTATCTGCTCGAGCGCGGCCCCGCCCGCTCGGCCGCCTCCCGCTCGCTCCCGGCCTGAGGGCAAGCGGGCCGCCGGAAGCGGCGGCATGGGGCGCATGATGGCGAAGCGGGCGTCGGGAAAACGTTAGATACCGGCAAGGCGGCCCCTAACGTTTCTCAAGGCCGCTCGCCAAGCGCCTGAAATGACGAGAGAAAAACAGTAGCGTCGGGCACCCAGCGTTTTGTCCCGCCGCACGGCGTCCGGCCGGCGGCGACGGCGTCGATGGTCACTGCCGGATGCGTCCGTCGTTGGCATTCGTTCGTCGTCATGAGCTCTCTCCCGGATGGAAGATGGGTGACATGTACAGGGCGAACCGGTGGCCAACGGTCGACTTGCGGGACGGCTTGTCGATCCCCCATGCGGCTCCGGTTGTCGACCCGCGCCGGAGAAGACGCTGGCAGGTCCGGACGCGATGAGGGTTCGGTGTCGTCTCGCAGGCACTCCCGTCGGAACACCGGTCACGACCGGGATGGGCCACAATCTCCGGTGGGGAAGTCAAGCGGCAGCGAGGCTTTCCCGCCTCCGGACTAGAAGCGGGCCGTCAGTCCCACGGTCGCGCCGTGGCCGCTTTGCGCCTGGCTGAACTCGCCCGAGTATCTCAGGAATAGCCGGGCGGCGCCTTCGGTCGACAGTTCGAAGCCGACGAGAGCGGCGTTCCATGACGGTTCGGCGCCCGTCACCTGGAAGCTCGCGCCGGGGAGCTGCTGGAACGATGCCATGATCGACCGGTCGACGCCGGCGAGCTCGTGCGCCCAGCCCAGCCTGAGGCGGGCCTGCAGGCCGAGCGAGTCCCCGAGAGCGAAGTTCCGCGCGACCTCCGCGCCCAGCACGCTGCGCAGCGACGTCATGCTCCGGGCCGCGACATCGAGGTTCAGCGCGCCGGCTCCGTACTCCGAGAAGGCGTTCTGCCACAGGCTCACCGACTGGAGCCCGGCGAAGGGCGTGACGGTGGTCGCGTCGAACGGACGGGTCCGGTAGCCGACCTCGACCGCGGACAGGAAGGCGTTGCTGTTCGTCTGCGCCGTCGTGATGCCGAACTGTCCCGGGAAGGCGATCTGCCGCGAGACCGAGAAGCTGGTCGTTCCGAAGCTCGCGACGGCATCGACGTACAGCGGCCCCGCGCCGTAGCTGCCGTAAAGGCCGGCATAGTAGCCATAGGCGCTGCCGCTGCCGGCGAGGCCGCTGGTCGAGAAGGCGGAGGGCGTGAAACCCAAGACGATGCCCAGCGTCGACCGGGGCGCGATCCGGTAGTCGAAGCCCGCCGCGATCACGGCCGAGTTGAAGTTGAAGGCGTGGCTGTTGCCGTCGCCGTCGATCGAGCCGGCGCCGGCCGCGGCATTGAACCAGACCTGCCCGCGCCCGTCCGGGGTGACCGATGCAGACGTGGTCAACGGTGAGGTGGCCGACGAAACGCTCTGCAGCCTCTGCCCGACCACGTCGAGGAAGTTCCGGCCGGCCTCGACGCTCACCGACGCGAGGTCGGCGTTGATCTCGCCGCCGAGCTGGCTCAGCGCCCAGCGAAGCTGCGCCGGATTCGTGAAGTTGAGCAGGTCGAGGCTGTTGTAGACGCTGTCCATGGCCGTGAAGGGCGCCGGGAACACGGCATGATCGAGCGCGTTCGCCACCGAGCCGGTGTTGCCCCCGCCGGCGTTGGGCGCATAGGCCAGCGCGTAGGTGCCCATGTTCAGCATCACCGTCGCCGTCAGGACCACCGTGCTCTGGGGCGCGGCGCATCCCGACCCGCTGTCCTGGCCGACGATGTAGTATTGCGGCGCACCGGCCGCCCCCCACGGACCGGGAGTCGGGACGGCCGGCGGGTTGGCGGGGAAATTGCCCAGCGCCGGATTGCCCTGGCCACCCAGGATGCAGGTGCCAGCGGGCAGATTGATGATCGCCACGGAGGTGGGAAGGTCGGGAAGCGCCAGGATGTTCTTGACCTGCGCTGCCGTCAGGCCCCGGACGCTGTTCGACGTCGCGATCCACGGTCCGACCGCCGGTCCCAGCGTATTCGGATCGTTGTTGTTGAAGAAGCGCACGAACTGGGTGGGCACCGAGGTCTTGACGACCGCCGCGGGCGCGCCAGGAATAAAGCCGCCCTCCACCGACCCGGTATAGAAGTTGGCGGCCGCGCCGGTCGTGAGCGAGGGCACGCTCGGCCCGTCGAGATTGCCGATCGGGCCGGTGACCACCTGCCCGGGCGGGAGCGGCACCAGCTGGGCAAGGGCGGAATGACTGACGCCTGCCATCACGACGCCGAGGGCCGGCGCAAGGACGCGTCGCAGGCGGCATACGCGGGCAAAGATGGTCGGCATGCCTGTCTCTCTTCGGCCGGGACGCTATCATCGCGCCGGAGACCGGCGATAGCCGCAGAGCGCAGACTTTCAGGGGCCGGGCGTCGGAAGTCGCGATATCCGGGTCTTGACCTTCTCCTCCGACAAATTGTAAGGCCTCGAAAGCCCAGCATGCGAAATATCCAGCGCGCACCAACCGTTCCCTGGCGCCCCACGGCCAGAACGGCCGATTCCCGCTAGAATCCGCAGCAATGAGCGGTCGCCGGCTCCCCTACCATCTCCGCCAACTTCAGGATGAATCGATCTTCATCCTTCGTGAAGTGGTGTCGGAGTTCGCCAACCCGGTCATGCTCTATTCGATCGGCAAGGATTCCAGCGTGATGCTGCACCTCGCGCTGAAGGCGTTCTTCCCGGCCAAGCCGCCCTTTCCGCTCCTCCACGTCGACACGACCTGGAAGTTCCGCGACATGATCGCCTTTCGGGACGACACGGTCCGGCGGCTCGGCCTCGACTTGCGCGTCTACATCAACCAGGAAGGCGTCGCGCAGGGCGTCTCCCCTGTCGCCTCGGGCGCATCGGTCCACACGCGCGTGATGAAGACCGAGGCGCTTCGCCATGCGCTCGACGAGGGAAGGTTCGACGCCGCGTTCGGCGGCGCCCGCCGCGACGAGGAAAAGAGCCGGGCCAAGGAGCGCATCTTCTCGCATCGCACCAGCGCCCATGCCTGGGATCCGCGCAACCAGCGTCCGGAGCTTTGGCGCATCTTCAACACGCGCGTCGCCCCCGGTGAATCGGTGCGCGTCTTTCCCCTGTCCAACTGGACCGAGCTCGACGTGTGGGAGTACATCGCCGCGGAGAGCATCCCCGTCGTGCCGCTCTATTTCGCCGGGGAGCGCTCCGTCGTGCGCCGCGACGGGACGTTCATCATGGTCGACGACGACCGGCTCCCGTTGGCCGCCGACGAACGGATCGAGCGGCGGCGCGTGCGGTTCCGGACCCTGGGCTGCTACCCGCTGACCGGCGCCATCGAATCCGACGCCGACACGCTCGACAAGATCATCCGCGAGATGCGCGCGTCCACCCAGTCGGAGCGTCAGGGCCGGCTCATCGATTTCGACGAATCCGGCTCGATGGAGAGGAAGAAGCGCGAGGGGTACTTCTGATGGACGATCCCCTCGCCGCCGCGATGCCGGGAATCGCCGATACGATCGGCGCCGTCGCTCGCCCGGCCTTGCGCTTCCTGACCTGCGGTTCGGTCGACGACGGCAAGTCGACCCTGATCGGCCGGCTGCTCTACGAGCGCGACCTCATCCACGAGGATCTTCTCGCCGCTCTCGAGCGGGATTCGCGCAAGCATGGGACGACGGACGGCGGCATCGACTTCGCGCTGCTCGTCGACGGGCTCGAAGCGGAGCGCGAGCAGGGCATCACGATCGACGTCGCCTACCGCTACTTCGCGACGGCCAGACGCTCGTTCATCGTCGCCGACTGTCCCGGGCACGAGCAGTACACACGCAACATGGCGACCGGTGCCTCCAACGCCGATCTCGCCATCCTGCTGGTCGACGCCCGCAAGGGCCTGCTCACGCAGACGTGCCGGCATGCCACGATCGTGTCGCTGCTCGGTGTCCGCCACGTCGTGCTGGCCGTCAACAAGATGGATCTCGTCGGATACGACAGGGCCGTCTTCGAGCGCATCGTCGGCGAATTCGACACGGTCGCAGCCTCGCTCGGCTTCCACACCATCGAGGCGATACCGATCTCCGCCCGCTTCGGCGACAATGTCTGCGACCCCTCCCCGAACATGGCATGGCGGCAAGGTCCGAGCCTGCTCGCCTACCTCGAGACGATCGATGTCCCGACCGGACTCGACGACCGTCCCCTGCGTTTTCCGGTGCAGTGGGTCAATCGTCCGCACCAGGACTTTCGCGGCCTGGCCGGAACGGTCGCCTCCGGTCGGATCGCCGTCGGCGACGAGGTCGTCGTCGCGGGCTCCGGTCGCGCCACGCGCGTCTCGCGGATCGTGACCATGGATGGCGACCTGCCAAGCGCGAAGGCCTCGGAGTCGGTCACGCTCGTCCTGGCGGACGACGTCGACGCCTCGCGGGGCGACGTCCTCTGCCCGCCGCAGGAACGACCCGACCTCGTCGATCAGTTCGCGGCGCACATCATCTGGATGGCCGAGGAGAATCTGCTGGCCGGCCGTGCCTACCTGCTGAAGATCGGCGGCCGCACGATCCCGGCGTCCGTGACCGAGATCAAGCATCGGCTGGACGTGAACAGCCAGGCGAAGCTGGCCGCCAAGATGCTGGCGCTGAACGAGATCGGCTTCTGCAACATCGCGACCAGCTCGCCGATCGCGATCGACCCCTACGAGCAGAACCGTGTCACCGGCGCGTTCATCCTGATCGACCGATCGAGCAACGCGACGATCGCCGCCGGCATGATCGCCTTCCCGCTGCGGCGGGCCACCAACATCCACGTCCAGCGGCTTGCCGTCGGCAAGGCTCAACGGGCGCTCATCAAGCACCAGAAGCCGGTGATCCTGTGGTTCACCGGCCTGTCCGGGGCCGGAAAGTCGACAGTCGCCAATCTCGTCGAGGCCCGGCTGATCGCCCGCCAGGCCCACACGATCCTGCTCGACGGCGACAATGTCCGGCACGGCCTCAACCGCGATCTTGGGTTCACCGACGCCGACCGCGTCGAGAACATCCGCCGCATGGGCGAGGTCGCCAAGCTCATGGTCGAGGCCGGGCTGATCGTGATCTGCTCGTTCATCTCGCCCTTCGCGGCAGAACGGCGGCTCGTGCGCGAGCTCGTGGCCCCGGGCGAGTTCATCGAGATATTCCTCGATACGCCCCTCGACGTGTGCATCGCCCGGGACCCGAAGGGCCTCTACAAGCGCGCCCTCGCCGGAGAGATCAAGAACTTCACCGGCATCGACCAGGCCTACGAGCGTCCCGCCACGCCCGAACTGACGTTCCGCACGGCCGAACAGTCAGCCGAGGAGATCGCCGACCGGATCGTCGGCCATCTCGCGTCGGCGGGGATCTTCTAGTCCAGGACCTCGAGGTCCAAGCCCCGTCATCCCGACCGAAGCCGAGCGTAGCGCCTGCCCTGAGCGCAGCCGAAGGGAGGCGGAGCGGAGGGACCTGTTTTTGCGGAAGCAGCCCGAAAAAAGGTCCCTCGACATCGCCGCCCTTCAGGCGGCTCCGCTCGGGATGACGGAGATATTGATCAAATGCGATAGCCTCGCCCTGGCGGGGGAGAGGAACCCGATGGTCTGCGGGCCTGTCTCTCCTTCGCCGGGAGGCTATCATCGCGCCGACGACCGGCGACAGCCGCAGGGCGCAGACATCTCGAAGCCGCTACAGGAGACCGCCATGCGAATCCGATCGGGGACGGCCGCCAAGAGGCTCATCTGGGGCGCCCTCGCCGCGCTCGGCCTCGCGCTCCCGGTCGCCGCGCAGCCGGCGCCGCCGCCGTTCGGCATGAGCTATTCCTACCTCAACGTCGATCCGAAGAAGGTCGCGGAGTGCAGGACGCGCTCGCGGGGCGCGACGATGAAGGCCGGCGCCTTCCTGCCGCGCTACGACCAGCCCGGCGTGCGGGAGCGCGTCCGGAAAGACCTCGCGGACATGAGGCGCTCGGGCTTCCAGGAGATCCGGACCCTCGTCTGGTTCGGCCGCATCCGGGAAGGCGACGGCGACTGGTTCGACGTCGCCGATCCGGGGCGCGCCGCGCGCCTGATCCGCCAATATCAGAACGACGTCGCGGCGGCCGGCTTCACCGGCTCTCTCCTCGGCTTCTCGCCGCAGGGCACCTCGAGCCCGATCTGCCGGCGCGGCGAATGGGGCGAATGCTTCGACCCTCTCTCGATCACGGCGTCGGGCGACTTCGTCCTCGCGGTGCGCGATGCGCTGGGCGCGACGCCGCCGGTACCGCTCCGCCTCGATCTCGGGCCGGAATACTGCCCGCCCGACAAGCCGCTGCTCGTGCACAAGACCCTGCAGACCTACGTCGCGGCGATCGTCGGACGCTACACCAGGGCCTACCCGAACGACCGGACCTCGATCTCCTGCAGCATTCGCCGCTTCGTCGTCACCGGCGCGCAGGCGGAGACCGACCGGCTCTATGCCGGCAAGGGGCCGTCCTTCTACCTGATCCACGCCTATGCGCGGACCGACTTCGACACGCCGAAGGAAATCCGCCGCGTGCTCGCCGAGCGGCCGAACAAGGACATCCCGTTCGTCATCGGCGAGAACAGCTACGACAATCGTGAGCACCTGCAGCAGCTGCTGCAGGCCTTCAGCGACGCGCAGGTGCCGCTGCAGGCCGTGTTCTTCTGGCCGCTGCACGACGCGATGACGACCTGCCACATGGATACCGCGCCGCCCTATACCCTGCGCGACGCGAGCGGCGGGCTGTTCGGGGCGGCCCCCTGAGAGTGCGTGCTCTCAGTGATCGTGCGCGCGGACCCTCCGGGCGAAGTGCCGAACGTCGGTATCACCCGCTTCGTAGACCCGCGCCGTCTCGCTGAAGCCGATCTCCTGGAGCCTGTCGACCAAGGCGCGCTGCGATGAGGCGTCCCGGACCTCGCCGAAACGCGCCAGATCGATGATCAGGTGGTCGAAGAGACGCAGCGACCAGATGACCTTGTCGATCGCCGCCATCATCAGGCTGCTGGTGACGTTGGTGGACACGAGGACCGATTCTCCCGCCAGCCCGCCGCCGTCGAGCCGCAGGACATCCGGAAACAGGCCATACACCAGGGACAGTTCCCCCGTGTCGTACCCTTCCCCGGCCACCGCGGCGGCCAGGGCGCAGGCCGCCTCGTGGCGGCCGGCATCGGATTCGAACCCGACCGTGCGAAAGCCGCTCAAGGCGAGGCACAGGCTGAGCTCGCCGAAGCCGAAGCCGAGCTCGAAGAAGCGCGTGTCCCGGGGAAAGTGCTCGCGACTGTAGTCGACGACGGCCATGTCGGAGTCGATGAACAAGCGGCCCTCGGCCAGCCTGGCGGCGTAGTATTCCCCGGCCGCGCGCCGGTGGTCCGGCTCCGCGCCGATCCACTCGGCCAGTCGCGACACGGCCAGCTGCTCGACGGCGCCGAACCCGGACCGCGGCAGCGGCTCCGCCGCGGCCCCGCCGCGGGGTATCGCGATCATCGACGGTTGCGCGTCGGCGAGCGCCGGGGCGCGCCGGCCGTGGTCATTGGCGAGCAGGGCCACGTTGGCCGGCTCGTTGACGCCGTAGACGTCGATGACCCCGAACGGCAGGGCCCCAACCGGGTCCCTGGCCTCCCGCAGGGCGCGGCTCTGGCCCTGGACGATCGCCGCCCTGATCCGGGCGGAGTACACGGTCGGCGGGGCGAAGAAGATCTTGGCAAGCACCGGCGCCAGCTCGAGGAAGGCGATGAATGCCCGGATCAGGTAGGACATCTCCGTGAAGGCCTGGCCCCTCACGGGATCGCGCCGGAGCTCATTCAGGATGCCGAGGCGAATGATCGGATCGTCCCGCAAGGGCCGGTACGTCCCGTCCTGCCGAAGCTGAGCCTGGTACCCTGCGACGAGGTCGGGCCGCCGCGCTTCGGCGGCGCTCGCCTCCTCCCGGAGCGTCTCGAGGTCCCGGCGCATGGACGCGACGAGCTCGCTGTCGGCGGCACTGCGCCGCCGCGCGAGGTCGCTGGCCCTGGCGTCGAATTCCGCGGCCTCGGCGCGCAGGGAGTCGATCTCCTTCAGCAGCTTCTCGTTGGTCTCGCGCATCTCCTTCACGGTGAGCACGAGGCTGTAGCAGACGCTGTTGGGCTCGCAGCCCGGCCTGCCGGTGCGATGCGGCTTGTCCTTGAGGCCGTAGCGCTCGGCATAGATGTCCTGGTTCAGCTCGCCGATCCGCTTCTCGTTGTCGGCCACGGTCCTTTCGGTCGCGGCGACGCGGGTGCGCGCGTCGACCGCGCTGCGGCGGAGCGCGTCGTACTCGTCCTGCGCGGTGTGCGACACGAAGCCCCGCTGCAACGACACGATCTCGCCCTCGACCCGGCCGATCGCCGCCCGCCGCTGGGCCGCCTGCTCGTCCAGCCCCTTCTCGAACGCTGCCACCTTCTGTCGATAGGGTTCGTTGTCGGCATAGTTCGCGATGGCCATCCTCTCGCGGATGGCTTCGTCGAACGCGGCGAGCTCGACGAAGACCGACAGCGTGTAGGCGATGGCCAGGGAAATCGCGAGCCGCAGCGAGAGCCGCAGCATGGGGCGCCCGAACGCGGCGACGCGCTGCAGGAACGTCCCGGAACGGCTCTCCCCCTCCCGCGCTTCCTGGAGCAGGGCGACGGTGAACCAGTCGAACTGGAACAGGGCGCGATCGAAGCTCGTCAGCACGGCCGCGACCAGCAGGGCCACGAAGATGCGAACGTAGAGCTCGCCCAAGAAGTAGCCGACCGCATAGTAGGTCAGGCCGAACACCACGACGAAGTTCAGGACCAGGGAGAACCCGACCTGGGCCGCCCAAATGCGGTCGGTGCCCGGGCAATCCTCCAGCGCCACCGGATCCACACCCGCGATTCTGCTGAAGAATCTCCGCAAATTCCCGCTCCTACGCGTCCCAGTGGCGCCGTGACCGCTCTCCGTATCCTGTCGGAGCCGATCAAGACGCCATCACGCAGAGACCGATCCCAAGCCGACCCGATTCCCCGTCGCGCAGCTTACCGTCGGCCGACGACGAATTGAAGATAAAGCCCTTTGCATCGAGGCTGCCGGATGCGCAGGGCCGCCCTCGGGATCATGGCGACCACAAGGTGCGGATCTTCCCGAAGAGGCCGCCCTGGGCCTCGATGGGCGACGAAGTCCCCTGCCGCTCCGCCCGCGGTATCTCGGCGAAGAGCGCCAGCCGGTCGAGCTTCAGCCAGTGCAGTGGCGGCGCCGCCTCCGGCGGCTGCCAGAGGAAGGACCGTCGGGTCCACGTCGCATCAGCCCGAAAATTGCCGATCTCCACGCGGGCGAGCCGCAGGTCCCCTTCGAGAAAGGCCTTGTGCCGGTCGTCCCAGGCGGGGACGCCGATGCCGACGTCCCCGAGCAGGAGGAGCGGCACCTCGAAGCGGTAGGCATAGGTGTCCTCGTCCATGCTCGCCCAGAGCTTGTCGCTCCGGCGCGCGCGCAGCGGTTCGATGTAGTCGATCTCGACCGTGAGGTTGCAGAGGCCGCCGCGCCGGGGACGCGCCGTGTTGCGCTCGACGCGCACGTCCACCGTCGTGAAGAGCACCGGCTTCGGCGGCAGCGCCGCCGCCGTGCCACTCGTCGCCCGGGCGAACTCCTCGAGGGACGTCCAGGTCGAGGTGACGAGGTTGTGCGCCACCTGCCAGAGTCGCAGGGCGTTGGCGTCGAAGGCGGCGATCCGCCGCTCCCGCGACAGCAGTGCCGCCAGTGCGCGCAGGTTGCGCTCGAAGTCGCGCCGGACCGCGTGAAACGCCCGTCCGAACGAGGCCTGCTCGCTCGCCGCGAGCGTGGCCGAGGCGTCGGCGACGGCGAGCAGATGCGCCGCCAGGTCGGCCGGCAACGGCGACAGTCGCCCCGGCGCAGTGTAGTAGCCCGCCCGCGCGAGCAGGTCCCAGAGCTCCGCGACGACCGGCCCCTCGTGGAAGCGCTCCAGCACGAACGCGATCTCGCCGAGATTGCGGACCGACGTGTAGGCCCTGTCGAGGGTCGTCCACAGCTCGTCCCGCCGGCCGCGATCGAGAGCCGCCTGCGCCGCCGCGGCGTGCCGCGCGTACCAGCCGCGATACCTGTCTTCGATGGCGGCGCGGGCGCCGGCGAGATCCCCCAGCACAAGGTCGGGATGCCTGCCGCGGTTTCGCCGCGACACGATCTCCTTGGCATCGAGCACCAGCAAGGCCCAGTGGAGGATGTCGTCGGCCGCCCAGCCGGCGCGCATCGCTTCATCGCAGGCCGCCAGCAGTCGTTCGGCGACGGGGGTCGGATCGGCGGGCGGCTGCCAGTGCCGGCGCAGTTCCTCGACGAGCCGGCGCGCCGCCGCGTGGTGCCCGCTGTCGGACGGATGCCCGTCGAAGGGGGATGCCACGAACTCCGCGGCCGACAGGCCGCTCTCCTCCCTGAGGAACTGCAGGAGGTCGACGAAGGGCAGGCCGACCGCGTCGCATTCGCGGGAAACGGCTTCGATCAGCGGGGCATCGCTGTCCCATAGCGTGTAGAAATCGAGCAGGAGACACAATCCGTGCCGGGCCGCCGTCTGCGCGAGGTCGGCAACGGTTCGCTGCAGCAGCGGCGCCAGGGCCCCGTCCTCGACCCACTTCCGGCCATCGGCCTCGCCATACCGGACGGAATTGGATTCGAAGATCTGCGCGTCGTTCTGGCAGATGCTGAGGATCGCCGCATCGTAGCGTACGTCGTCGAGAAGACGCGCGAACGGCGCCCAAGCATGCCAGATGTTGCCGGAACTCTCCCCACGATTGTCCACCCACACGATCTGATCGGGATAGGCGATGTTCGCGAACCGGGCCACATGCATCGCGAGCGTCTGCCGGGGGGCCACGCCCTGGCCGTAGGTGATCGAATCGCCGAGGCAGCAGATCCGCCGCACGGAAGCCGGAAGTGCCAGCGTCGAGCCGACGTCGCGCGTTTCAGCCAGGGCAGCCATCGGCCGGCGACATCAATGCGGGTAGATGTAGGTCGGAATCGTCTCGGACCGTTCGGCCGGAGCGGGCACCGCGGCCGCCTCCTGCGCCAGCAGCGCGATCGCCTCGATCGTCCAGGGCGCCGCCCCCGCGGCCCGGGCATCCTCCAGGTGTCGCTGGAGCTCGCGCCGAATGACAGTGACCGGGTAGTCGCGTTCCTCGCTCATGGATCGCTCGCTCTTCTCGTTGCCGAATATCCCCGCATCAGAATGGCTTCTCAACCAGGAAGTTGCCGATGGCGAGATAGTCGATATCGGTCCGCAGGAAGCAGTTCACGGCATCCTCGGGCGTGCAGACGATGGGCTCGCCCCGGATGTTGAAGGATGTGTTGATCATGACCGGCACGCCGCTCAGCGCCTCGAACTCGGTCAGCAGCCGATGGAACAGCGGCTCCCGATCGCGCGATACGCTCTGGACGCGCGCCGTGCCGTCGACATGCGTGCCGGCCGGCACGAGCTTCTCCATCCCCTGCTTCACGCGGGGGGCATAGAGCATGTAGGGGCTCGGCGTCGGCTGGTCGAAGTAGCGCTGCAGCGACTCCTCGGTGACGATCGGCGCGAAGGGCCGGAACTCCTCGCGCAGCTTCACCCGCAGATTGAGCGTATCCTTGGTTTCGGGGTTGCAGGCATTGCCGAGGATGCTGCGATGGCCGAGCGCGCGCGGCCCGAACTCCATGCGCCCCTGGAACCAGCCGACGACCAAGTCGTCGTGGACCAGCTTCGCGACCTCGCGGCAAAGCTCTGCCGGCTCCAGTCGCTGGAAGACGAGGCGCCTCGCCTGCAGCACCTTGGCGATCCCGTCATCCTCGAAGGACGGGCCGAGGCACGTGTCGTAGTGGGGCTGCGGGACGCGAGGCGCCTCGACGGCCCGCCAATAGCCTTCCAGCGCCGCGCCGGCCGCCGCGCCGTTGTCGCCCGAGGCCGGCTGGATGAAGATCCCGTCGAACAGGCCGCTGCGCTGGATCGCGGAATTGGCGACGACGTTGTGGGCGACGCCGCCGGCCATGCAGAGATTTCGCGATCCGCCGACGTCGTGCGCCGACCGGACGAGGCCGATCAGCGCCTCCTCGATGCGCTGCTGCACCGAGGCGGCGATGTCCATGTGCCTCTGCTCCACCGGCTCGGTGGGCAGCCGCGGCGGCCCCAGCAGATCGACAAGCTTCGGCGAGAACATCCGCTCGAGCGAATGGACGAAGTCGAAGTAGCTCAGGTCGATGGCGAAGCTGCCATCGGCGTTCAGCGCGACCAGCTCCTCGATCTGCGCGGCGCAGGTCGGCCGCCCGTACGACGCCAGGCCCATGACCTTGTACTCGCCCTCGTTGACCTCGAAGCCGAGATAGGCCGTCATCGCGGCATAGAACATGCCGAGCGATTGCGGGTAGCGGATCTCCCGCACCGCTTCGATGCGGTTGCCGCTGCCGACGAACTGGCCGGTCGTCGCCCATTCCCCGACGCCATCGACCGTCAGGATGGCCGCCTCCTCGAAGGGCGATGCGTAGAAGCAGGACGCGGCATGGGAAAGATGATGCTCGCAATACTGCAGTTCGCCGCGATAGCCGATCGTGTCCGCCAGGAGCTGCGGCAGGATCGCGGTTCGATGCACGTAGTGCTGGACGAGGCGCCTCGCCGTCTCGGCGGCCCGGCCGTCCCCTGCGGCGGCGACCTGCAGTCCGCGCTGCAGCTTGCGCAAGGGCTTCTCGTAGAAGACGACGAGATCGAGGTCGCTCCCCGCCAGGCCCGCGAAGTCGAGGCAGAAGCGGGCCGACCGCGCCGGGAACGAGCGGTCGTGCTTGCGTCGGGTGAACCGTTCCTCCTCGGCAGCGGCGACGACGACCCCGTCGCGAACGAGGGCGGCCGCCGCATCGTGGTAGTAGCAGGAGATTCCCAGGACGTTCATTCGTCGTCGCCGAGGGCGGAGCGAAGATCGAACTTGCTGACGCGTCGCTCGATCCAGGTCGTGCCGGGGGTCGGGGCCGGCACGGGAGGAGCGAGCGCCACGAGGCGCGCCGCCAGCCTGTCGAAGTCCGAGGCACCGCCGGCGCCTCCAGGCGACGCCTGGCCTTCAGGCGCCGGGCCTTCGGGCGCCGGATGCCCGGCGCCGGAGGACCGCGCGAAGTAGATCATCTGCTCCCTTGGAAATCTCGCGACCTCGGAGAAGCCGAGCGACCGGAGATAGGTGGCAACTTCGTCCTGTTCCTGCGGCGTCTCCCGAAGGCGAACGAACAGGCGGGGATTGATCAGGAGGCCGTCGAACAGCTGCAGCTTTCGGCAGAACGCCTGGTCCTGTTCAAGCGGCAGCTCGAAAACGAAGTCAGTGGCCACCCCCAGGAACGGGCGCGCATTGACTCGGTCGGGGACAAAATCCGGCACGATCGCGAAGCGGTCGTTAGTCACCAGGTTGCCGGCAAGAAGATGGGCCAGCCCCGCCCCGAGGGCATTCAGGCGTCCGGCGTTCGGCTCGCAAGCCGCAACATCCAGGCCCGCGCCATTGAGCAGAAAGGCCAGCTCGCCCAACCCGGCCCGAAGCACGGCGTAGGCGCCATAGGCGGGCAATGCCTCGCAGACCAACCGGAATGCCTGATCTTCGTCCCAGCGAACTATGGAGCCCTGGTGCACGAGGCCCGCATAGTGGTTGAACAAGCCGCTCCCGTCGACGCCGAGCTCCGAAAGGCGCCTGGAGTGAAGCTCAACCAATGCAGAGTCGATCTTGCGAACGAGCTGGGCTGCGTGTAATGGCCCTAGCCTCGGAGGTGCCGTCGCGCTCTTCTCACCCACTTGGGATGGTTCCCCTTCGATCCGCCCGACCCTGCTGGAGCTACTCACAGCCCTGGGCCTTGGTATCAAACGACCTGGTCGAGCCCTGCGTTACCACAATGAAGGCCAATCTAGCACCATCCGTCAGCCTTGATTTCCTGGACGGTTACCTGTTCCGGCTTTTGCAGGAGATCCTCGCAGACCGTGGCGCCGAAGAGTCCGGGTTCTTCGACTACTACTCGTCCCGCATAAAGGAGAGAATCGGCGGGCTGATGGAGTACGAGGAACGCTTGGCCCGATATCTCCTCGCCCACTTCCGCGACCGCCATGTCGTTCATGCCGGAACAGGCATCGGAACGTTGCCCTGCGCGCTGGCGTGCAGTGGAATGACGGTCACAGCCATCGAGAACTATCGACTCCGCGTCGCCTCGGCGCGTCGCATCCGCGCAGCCGTCGTCGACACTTGGCCCGACGTTGGCCCCCGGTACGATATCATAGAAGGGCTCTATCCCGGGGCCTGGAGACGCGAAGGGCACGAGCCGAATTCGATTCTCGTGTTCACCAATGTCGCGTCAAACTGGAACCCTGCGCAGCAAGCGGCCATACTTCAGTCGATGCCGGCATTTGGCGTGGTCATCCTCGACCTTCGACTGTTCGGTCGGGTCCGGGACGACGATACCGAGCGGACAGGTCTGTTCGACAGCATTGCCGCGACCGCCCAATCGGCCGAACGCCTGCCGGACATCGCCGGCCATCTGGATGCCCATTTCGCTCGTTTCGTGTTTTCAGACAAGGTTTAGTCGCCCCGGCCGAATGGTCATCCCACAATTTCTCGTACGCCAGGATCGTCACTTTCCCCGGGCGGCTCGATCAGCGACATAGTCAAAGAGGGCGCCAAAGTTCGCGAACTCGTAGGTTGTGCTTATGTCCATCGATATCCCGAAGGCCTCTTCGATGCCCAGCATGATTCGGACGTGTGCCATCGAATCCCACCGGCCAATGTCGGCAGCCGTTCCGCCGTCGTCCATACGGACTTCTGCCGCGCCGATCTCGCTGGCTACAACGTCCTCGATTCTCTTAACCAATTCCTGACGAGTCATGGCCTACCTCGCTCAGATAGCGCAACCTGTTCTCCTTGCGGCTTGTCTTCCCACTGGTGGTCTTAACTAGCCAGCCGGACGGCACGATCCGGATATCCCATGGCGTGACCCCAATTTGGGAAAACACAGCCTCCGAGATCTTCGCCCGATTGGCGTCCGCACCATCCTCCAACTGTTCAGCAATGACGACAAGTACATCGCTGCCCGCAGTGGCGTTGAAGATGGAAATTGCCGCGACACGGCCGGGCTTCACTCCGCAGACTGTTGCATTGACGATGGCCTCGACTTCATGGGCGTAGATGTTCTTTCCGTTGATGATCAAGAGATCGTCGATCCGTGCAACTATGAAAAGCTCACCGCCACGGCGGAAGCCGAGATCGCCGGTACGATAGACACCGCCCGCGCTTCTGGAGGCCGAGAGAGCCGGGTCCTTGTAGTATCCGGAGAACAGAAACTTTCCCCTCAGCCCAATCTCACCAACCCTTCCTTCCGGAAGAACACCGCCGTCTCGATCAAGCACCAAGGCTTCGATGCCATCGATTTCCCGCCCGGCCGAGACTAGCTCCGTGCCGCCGTCCGTCGTCGCTGTGACCCAGCCTGCCTGCAAGGCCTCGGTATCGGCCATAAAGCGCTTAGCCGGATGCGTAAGCTCGGTCTGCGTAACGGCGAAGACGGCTTCTGCCATCGCATAGCACACTTGAAGCTTCGTTTCGTCGATTCCAAGCGGACGGAACTTCGCGAGAAATCGGTCGAATGTTGGCGCCCTGCAAGGCTCGGAGCAGTTGATGAGAGCGCGCACACTGCCAAGATCGATGCTTTTCCCTGGCCGGACAGTCCGCTCGATATGCTCAAAGGCAAAGTTCGGCAGCCAGCACAGCGTGCCCTTATGGGTCGTGATGTACTCCAGGAGGATCCCCGGCCGCGTCAGCCAGTGGAAGGTGTCGATGTGCACTAGAGGTATCCCGACGTACGTCGGCAACAATAGGCACGCGACGAGCCCCATGTCGTGATAGACTGGAAGCCAAGAGACAATGACGTCCGATCTATCAATTGCCAGGGCCGCAGAATAGCTGTCTAGCTGGCAAACAATCGCGGCGAAACTAAGAGCAACACCCTTCTTCAGTCCGGTCGTACCAGAACTGTGCTGCAAGAGGGCGATGGTGGTGGCGTCGCCAATCTCCGACAGATCGCCCGATCCCGGCCCGACCGTGGCGACATCGACACAGCAGTACGGCGCGAGATCAAGGCCATTGGCCTGCATTTCACTGAATGTCTCTGCATCGGAAACGATCGCTACGGGCTTTATGTGCCGAAGCAACGTGACGTGCGAGCCCCAGTAGATTGCCGGGTCCTGCTTTAGGGACAGGCACGGCATGAAGGACGGTACGAGTCCGGCAAACATCGCACCAAAGAAGGCCCAGTATAGATGCGGGGTATGCTTCAGAAAGATAAGCACGACTCCCGGTTCGACCGAGCCGAATCGGCGAGTGTATCCTGATACGTTGATGCCGAAATCGCGCCACGTAAGAGAGATGGTGTCAGTTGATGTCACAAACTGGCAGAAGGTTCTCTCGGGCTCCCTATCCACATGGCGCCTAATCGCGGACAGGAAGGCGTTCATATCCAGTCTCTTAGCAGTGAGGCGAGATAGCGGGCCGGCACGGTTTGCATTCTGTCTTGGAGATGAACGTAGTCAGTGAAGCATTCCTCTGGCCGCTCCCTGAAGAGAGCGCTCGCGTTACCGAAGCGAACGCGATCACGGTCAGGAAACTGATCCTCCAGCCCTAGACGCCGGGTAGCGGCCGCGTCAAAGAGTTCTGCATACCTCGCTGCGACTGGCTTGAAGCCAACTTCGACGCCAACGAGGCGATCCTTGTGACCCAGCACAGCTTGAAAGACGTGGAGGAACCGGATTCCGAAACCTTGACAAACAAAACAGTAGCGTCGGATCGCCCCAATATAGGCGTCGATGATCGCTTCAGTCCAAGACGCACTGTCGTACTGAACCTCACGGCGCAAATCCGTACGTCGTGACAGCTCAGCGCGCATAAGATCGAACTCAGCAAGTTTCCCTGTCCCAACGGCCTCGTGAATGAGCTCCAGCATATAGTGATTGTAGGTATAGCCAGGTCGTGGGTCGTAACTGAGAGGGACAATGAGATCTGTCACACCGTCATAGACAACAACGATATCGGGCTCCAGATCAGCGAGCGTCTTCACCAGAAGCATGAGGCCTTGCCACGTGTTGGCGCTCTCGATGCCAAAATTGTAGACCCTCGCCGGTGATCCAAGGAAGCCTTCGAGCTGGGTCGCGATCGAAAACTCACTTGCCGGCCCCCGAACGGCTGAGTTGCCGATAACAAAGATGCGGACCTCCCCTTCGGGCTTCGGGTCACCTACTCTGAGTTGGTTGGGAAATCCCAGCGGACCAATAAGGGACCCCGGCATTCTCGACGGCTTGTCGTGGAACATGCTGTAGGGCGCAGGGTAGCGCCAATCGGCAAACAATTTGCTGAACGGATCAGACATCGGATCACCTTCCGAGAGTCCTGCGACACGCCATACCTTCAACCTGGGTGGGAAGCGCGCGACGCCTGTCCAATCGCGCTAGCATCCGCTCTTCAGATGAAGCGACCGGGGTAGCGGCGACTAACTTAAAAATCAGAGCCCGCGACTATGCATTCGTCGCTTCTGACGCTCAAAGTATTCGCCGCTTTGGATCACGCTGATAGCATCTCTGGAGGCGATTCATAATCGAACACATCGTAGAGATCCTTTAGCCCGTCGGGCGCGAGCTTCCAGTCGCCTGCGACAACAACGATCCAACCGACACGCGGCGCGTGCAGTGACGTATGGGTCTCGTACTTCGGGTACACGATCTTGTACTTGCGCCCCGCCTTCAGGTAAGGCTGGATCAAATCCCAGTTGAGTTGAAGCGGTGGATAGCTATCGAACTGGAAATAGGGGCGGCCCGGCACCTGGAAATCATCGATAGCCACGCAGAATTCCGTACCGGACGCCGTGATCTTCTCGACCTCCTGAGGAAGCGGGAGTGCGCCGCGAGCGTGCGCATCCAGCCAGAACACGACGCGCCGCGTCTTGAGTTCCGGCTGCCTGTCGTACAGGGAATACAGAAAATCCGGCGAGGGTTCATTGGACGCCGTCACATTGGCGTACTGCTCCGTGCGCCTTCGAGTGATCGAGAAATTGCGTTCATCGAGCTCGCAGGTATGGCAATCCACATCGGGAAAGTTTCGGGCGACCGTCCCGACCGTGTCGCCGGAGAGCGAACCCGTTTCCACGAACGTATCCGCCTGCTCCAGCAGATTGAACATATAGCGCATGAGAAAATAGTCGCCATGGAACCCAGCGATCTCCCGCGATCTCGTCGTGCTGAAATAGCGATCGTAGTATTCCCCCATCTCGACCGAAACCTTCACTGCATCCTTCGTCGCCCCCGTGTCCTTGCCCGAGACCGGAACAGGGTTGCTTGCAGTTGGCAGCACGAACGTCGGCACTCGTCCCTTTTCCAGCCGAAGATTCCCAAACCACATGCCGGAAGAACCGTCGCCACCGAAGCCTATGTTGCCATCGGGCGCTTCCAGCGCGACCAGAGTAGCGAGATGGCTGGTGTCATCCGTGCGGACCGCGGTCCAGCACCACCACCACCCGTCGTCCAGGCAAGACATGCCGGCGCCGAGGTTTGCCCAACCTTTCCCTTGAGTTCGCGCATTCAGGGTTCTCCCTCGCAATAGATCGAAGGAGATTTGCGCACGCTCGGCCTGCGTCGACGAGCCGAGCCAAACCTGAACCAGAGACCGTTCCTTCGGCTTCGCCATGAAGCTCAGGACATAGTCTTCCTGGACGCTTTCCTTCGGCAGGATTCGCCGGAAGTCATGCGTGCTGGCGGAGGTATCCTCAACCAGTCTCCGGCCTACGACTCCCCCCGGTCCACCGATCGGCGCAGGATCAAGTTGGCTCCTGACAATCGCCCAGGCTCCGCTTCCCAGGTCGGCCGTGGCGCCGAAGAGGTTCTCGCCGCGCAGTGGTGTTGCGCCGGCATCGTCGTTGGACATGGCGTTGTGCCCTGTGTTGGAGAAATACTCGCGTGCCACCGAAGGCTGCCCAGCCCCCTTCAAGTTGTCGGGAACGGCCTCCCGATAGGACGCCGGCTCGATAGGAGCGAAGCGGCGCACACTTGCAGATGGAGCTTCGTTCAGAACGTCACAGATCATGTGATAAAAATCGCTCGCCAGCCGATCGGCATTTGTCGATTCCATCAAAGCCGATCGAGCGATCTGGGCGCGCTCGAAGTACCGGGGGTAGTCCTCGAGCACCATGGCCATCTTCTGCTCCAGATCGGAGAAGTCCGGCGCACATGGCACATACCACTCGTTGTCCTTGAACACGTCGGGAAGGTAGTTCTGCTGCAAGCTTGCATCCGGCCTTATCAGGACACACCCCGCATAGAGCGCTTCCCAATCCTTGTAGCTGCTCATCGAGTGCCCGAACTGAGAGACCACTATCTTGGAGCGGAACAGTATGTCGTGGACCTCGGAATCTCCCAGTCCTCGGCCGACCCCGAGCAGGACATTATAGTGGGGATTGCTTGCAGCCACGTTCGCCAAGGCGCGGCAGCCTGAAGCGCGGTGTTCCTGGTAGAGTGGATGCGCCGACTTGACCGTCCCCCACATGAAGGCATCCACGTTACGCAGCCTTGCCTCGACGCTCGGGCGTGCGCGTAACCTCGCAAACCTCGAATATGAGGCGACCGAGAACGGCAGCCGGATTTTTGCAATATCGCTGGCATCCACTTTCACGTCCGGCACTTGTTCCGGATACTTCGACGGATCGTGAGCAATGACGTTGTAATGGTAGTAGCCGCCGACATGCGGTGCGTTATGAAGGCTGGGATCGCGGATCGTGCATTCCTTGAGCCAAGCCAGCGTGTTCGGCTCTTTGAGCAAGCCGCGATTCGGGAACGCAATGGTTTCCTGGTCGGCACGTTCGTTGACGATCATCGGCCGCAGGACCCGAGTATCCTTCTTGCCGCGCAGTTCTCCCACGAGATGGCTTTGAACGATGGCGACGTCAGAGGAAGCGCCGGGCGCGTTGTCCAGCAGCCTGACGGAGAGATCCGCCAATTGATCCTTGATGCGGAAGAATGGCTCGAAGCGATCCGCGTATCGGGGATCGTAGACGAAGTCTATCGTAATCACTGCACTCACCCTCAAGGGAATGTAACGGGGATCAACGCACGCCACTCGGACGTGTCAAGACCCTTCCATTTTCCGGTCGGTCTCTGCCTCCTCATCCCCGGCGTCACCCTCTCAACCGGTAGGCCGCCACGCCCCTGGCTCGTCGCTCATCCCCAACGGCGCATCGCCCGCGGCAAGACCTGCAACTCGTCGCACTGAAACGGGATCTGCTTCCATTGAACTGTCAGATTACCAGCCGTGTAGAATGTTCCATCGTAGCCCTGGAACAAGCGCGTTTCCCTGTGGTGCGCCGTGAACATCGCGTCGATGCTGTTGTCCGCAATTCCAAACTTCGGAAACAGTTCCTTGGGGACGAAGATTCCATCCCAAGAGGGGGTCGCGACCAGCTCATACCCCTTGGCCTTGCCCAGCTCGATCAATGCCAGCAGGGAACACCCTTGGTTGACCTTCGGATCGGCATCTTGAACGAAGAAGACATCGTTGGAGATGGTCGGGTTGAATTCAATGCAAACGATTCGCGGGCGATAGTCCTTGAGGGATTCCCACACGTGCCAATCGTTGCCATCGATGTCGATCGACAACAGGTCGAAGTCAGCGGGCGCTTTGGTACGCTTCAGGATCTCGTCGAGCCGACTCTCGCCCGAATAGCCCACGAACTCGTTGAAGGCATCGACGTTGTGGGCCGCATGATTCGCCTGAAGCTCCCGAAACTTCGCTTCGTTGCCTTCCATCAAGACGCCCGACCACTTGTGGTTGGCGATGAGATTCCAGGTATTGCTGAGATACTTCCCGTCCCAAGCACCGAACTCGACACACCACTTGTTCTCGGCACCAATGATCTCGAGCATCTTCTCGAAGATGCCGTCCTGGCCGATCTGTGACGTGACGTTGCGCACATGCTGATGGAGATAGACGCTTTCAGGGCGCACGCGCGACTTGGGTCGAAACTCAATTCTTGGCAAAGGATCCCCCTATCACGTTAGTCACACCCATTGGCCCAACCCACAGCTCAACGTGATCCAGAGCCAGACAACTCAGACCGGCTGATCCGGCCGCCGTTAGCCCTTGCCATGCTCCGCGTACCAGCGGTAGGCGCTTTCGAGACCATCTCGCAGTGAAATCGATGAACGCCAGCCAAGGTGGTTGAGACGCGAGACGTCCAACAGCTTGCGAGGCATGCCGTCGGGCTTGTCGGTCACATGGTGGAAGTGACCCCGGAAGCCGACAACGTCCCGCACGAGGTTCGCAAGCTCGCCGATCGACACTTCTTCGCCCGTGCCGACGTTGACATGCCCTTCGGCGGAATAGCGCTGCAGCAGGAAGATTAGGGCATCAGCCAGGTCGTCCACGTGCATGAATTCACGTTTCGGCTTCCCGGTTCCCCACAACTCGACGCTGGGCGCGCCGGTCGACTTGGCGTGATGAACCTTGGCGATGAGCGCCGGGATCACATGGCTGCTCAGGAGATCGAAGTTGTCGCCCGGCCCATAAAGATTGGTAGGCTGGGCCGATATGAAGTCGCAGCCGTATTGTCGGCGGTAAGCGGCGCAGAGCTTGATGCCCGCGATCTTGGCGACTGCATACCACTCGTTGGTTGGTTCGAGCGGGCCAGTCAGCAACGCCTCTTCCGGCATCGGCTGGCTTGCCAGACGGGGGTAGATGCAGGAAGACCCAAGGAACAGCAGCTTCTCTACGCCCACGTCGCGCGACGCCTCGATGATGTTCGCCTCGATCATCAGATTGTCATACAGAAACTCGGCGGGCCGGGTGTCGTTCGCAAAGATTCCGCCGACCCTTGCGGCTGCAACGACCACGGCATCGGGTCGTGACATGCGCATCCAACGCTGCACCTGCTCCTGGTTGCGCAGGTCGACCTCTCGCCGGTCCGCCGTGAGGACTTCGCAGTCCTCACCCTGCAGCCGGCGCACCACGGCGCTGCCAACCATTCCGAGATGGCCCGCGACATAGATCCTCTTGCCCGCCAGGGGATAGATGATCGGCTCGGCCACGTCTAAACCTGCCTCACGGTCGCCCTGCCGCGCTCAGGCGCGTTGTGGCCGGCGTTGATGAGCGTTCTCTCCTGTCGAGCCAACTCGAGGTCGCTCTCCACCATCATTCGTACCAGTTCGTTGAAACCGACCGTTGGCTCCCACCGCAGGATCGAACGTGCCTTGCTCGCATCGCCCTCCAAGAAGTCCACTTCGGCTGGACGCAGGTACCTGGGATCGAACTCGACATACTTGGACCAATCGAGACCGACCTGGTCGAAGGTCAATTCGACGAACTCCCTAACAGTGTGGGAGGTGCCGGTGGCAATGACGAAGTCATCGGGAACTTCGTGCTGAAGCATCAGCCACATAGCGGCGACATAGTCGCCCGCGAAGCCCCAATCACGCCTGGCGTCCAGATTGCCGAGATAGAGCTTGTCCTGCAATCCGAGCTTGATGCGCGTGGCCGCGCGCGTCACCTTCCGGGTGACGAACGTCTCGCCCCTGCGCGGGCTTTCGTGATTGAACAGGATGCCGTTACAGATGAAGAGGCCGTAAGCTTCCCGGTAGTTGATCGAATACCAATGAGCGGCCGCCTTGCTCACCCCGTAGGGGCTGCGGGGATGAAAGGGAGTGTTCTCCGACTGTGGCGGCGCGGCCGCGCCGAACATCTCAGACGACCCCGCCTGATAGTATCGCACATGTCGTCCGCTTCGCTCGGCATGCTCGCGAAGCGCCTCAAGCATCCTGAGCGTGCCGAGGCCAGCTACATCAGCGGTGTACTCGGGAATCTGAAAAGAAACCCGGACATGGCTTTGTGCCCCCAGGTTGTAGATCTCGTCAGGTTGAACGGTCTCCAGCACATGGCGCAAGCTGGCACCGTCGGCCAAGTCTCCATAGTGGAGCAACACCGAAGGCCTCACCTGGTGCGGGTCGTGGTAGAGGTGGTCAATCCGATCCGTGTTGAAAAGACTGGCACGGCGCAACACACCGTGCACCTCGTACCCTTTGGAGACGAGGAGCTCGGTCAGATAGGACCCGTCTTGTCCCGTAATGCCGGTGATTAGCGCCCTTTTCCCCACCCGACCGCTCAACTTCCTGGACCTCTCGCCACGCTCTTCCGCGAGCGAATCAGTCTACCACCAATTTGACAGTAGTGGCTCGCTGCCTCGCCGGTCAAGGTGGCAACCGCTGTTCTGAGAGCCCGAAATACGTTGGCCTCGCAGCTGTTCGCACACTCCCTTGCGACGGTCGTTCAACGGCATCTCAAGGGCTTGTCCAGGCCGGCCGAAGACCGGCCTGCAGACACAACAGCGTGCCATGACTGAAGCAGGCAACCTTTTACGGGGCCTCCAACGATTGGTAGGCTTTGCCAATGGTGGCGCTGTCACCATTCCCAGGAGTCGGTACGCGAATGCTAACAATGAGTGAAGCCATCGAAAAGCTAACGGGTCCGGCGATGGCAGAAATCCGGCTCATTCATCAGACCTCCGTTTTCAATAACGGAACCGTAGCGGACACATTCTACACCGGCCGCATCGGACTGAACGACCCCCTGGCTTACTATGAGCGCCAGTTGCTGCATGAGATCGATGGTCTGGCACCGGCGCGCGCCTATCATGAGATTGGTGGAGGCATTGGCCTCATTCCGATAACGCTCGGCCTGACCGGGCGGAGGGCTGTGAACATCGACAACACGCGATCGCGGATCTCTCACGGGGCCCGGATTCTCGAATCTCTCTCCTTGGATGATGCAACTCTTCCAGACAGAGTTCAGATGGTGTGCGCATCGGCTCCCGACGTGTTCGATTCGCTCGACACGAGGGGAGCGTATGCCATCAGCACCAACATTGGCGCCGTCAGATCGCCTGAGTTCGTCGAGTCATTCCTCAAGGCCGTGCAAGCCAGGTACAGCGCGTTCATTTTTGATGTTTGCCTGCTCTTCGGAATCTTCAGGACGGCGGAGGAATGGGACGAGAGACTCGAGCTACTGGAATTCATCTGGAAGCAGCGTCCAAAGCTTCTCTTCGAGACCGGAGGGCCCGGTCGGTACTACGTTGTCAACTTCGAGTAATACCGAGTGAGGGATTGAAGCTCTATCCGTACAAGTCTCCTTGTGAAGAACAATGATGTTTCAGCTCAATGAACATTTCGAAAGAGATAGTACCGTCCGCTTGTGCCCAAATCCAAGAACAACTCCGGCTCCGACAATCCGGCCTGGGCGAATAGAGCGAGAATCTCTGGCTCATCCTCGACGTTTGGCTTGTGGTCGAAGAACCGCTGAACGTCCGACAGGACAAAGGGATACTTTCGCATCTCGGCAAGGATCTCGAGCTTTCGGGCAAGGTCGCATGTCGCAACCAGATTCGTCGTCAGCACAAGCGAGTGCGCGTCAGGGATGACCGCATCGCGCGCCGGAAAGCTCGTTTCCAGCAATTGGACGTTACCCGTGAGTTCGGGATCGACCAGATCCAGGATCTCTCGCAGAGTTCTCCCCGTCCGACCGCGCGCCCGGTCCGCTTCGAAACCCACCGTCTTGAAGCCATTCCAGCCGAGCAGGAACATCAACTGCCCGAAACCGCAGCCAATCTCATGGACCTGCCGTATAGCCGGCCGCTTCTCCAGCAGCTTTCGGGTCAGTTCGACTTCGTAGTCCATGAAGACTTGTCCGGTCTGCGTCCGGACATTGTAGAAATTGTACGCTCCCGTTGCTTGAGCACCCAATCGCTCGAGTTGATGCCGCAGCACTGGAAGGAGCAATTCACGCAGACGCGTCACCCACGGCGGAAGTGGCCGTTCATCCGTTCCAGTCACTGCTGCCTCACGTAGGCCCCGTCAGAGCCCGTACAGTACGTGATGTGCATCATCAGATCGACCGACATTGTCGCACCAGAATTCCCAGGGTCTGCCGCGGTTTGGTAAAGCTCAGACATCAGCCCTAGACTGGAGCTCATCTCCCAAATGACGAGGTCCTCCATGTCTCCGGACAGGTCAAGCGTCGATCCTCTGGGCGATGCCCCCTCTTCCGCGGCGCCGAAGCGCACGGGGCTGCGACTGGCCGAGCTCGCCTTGATGCTTGTGCTTTCTGGTGCCGCTGCGTCAGCCGGATTTCGACAACCAGCTCACGCGCAGCAACCGACCGCGGCAGCCACGGAACTGGCGAGAATGCAGGAGCTGTCGGGCGCATCACCCGGCTCCGCTCCTCGGCCGGCCTGCGGCACCGCGCAGCCCAGGCCGGGGCTCACGATCGAGGATGGAAGGGTCACCGGAGCCGACATTCTCGCAGAGATGACCGGGTTCGCCCGTGAAGCAGACACCACCGGGGGCTTGGGCGGGCAACTCTATGTGGTCACCGATGACCGAGACTATGACGTGCGCAAAGGCGACAAGCCGATTCCCGGCACCCTGAGATACGGCGTGGACCAGGCACGCGCTCGCAAGGTGCCGATGTGGGTCGTGTTCGGCGCTGGTCAATCCGGCCCGATGACTATCGACGTGAAGTGGCAGATGGACCTACCGGACAACCTGACGATCGACGCGAGCTGCAAGAACGTCGTCTTGCAGGCCACGCAGCATACGATGGTCCTCTACATTCGCGACAGCCGGAATGTCATCCTCTACGGGCTTACCTTGCGGAGGACGGACTTCGACCTGCACAATCCTCCGCGCCGGACCTTGACGGACATCCTGCGGAGCGACGGCGCGACGGATCGCATCTGGGTCGCCCACAACGACTTCTCGCTCTGTGGCCACGGCTGTTTCGACATCGTCGTGACACCGGGGGAGAAGCCGTGGCCGGCTGGGGCCCTTTCGCGGATCACGGTAGCCTTCAACCGATTCCGTGACTCCGACAGGGTGATGATCTACGGGTTCACCGACTGCGAGGTACAGCAAGTTCCCAACTGCACACGCGAGAAAGTGAAGGAATACCGTGAGGGGTCCACGCGCATGTTCCTGACCCTCCAAGGGAATGTCTTTCACGGCGCGGCTCAACGCATGCCTCGGGCGTCAGGACGTGCCTTTGCCGACGTCTTCAACAACGTATTCGCGTTCGAGCCCCTGCGCCACGTCGACGGACGTCCTTACACGGCGTCCTACGCAGCCGTGGCGCTGAGTGGCGCCACCCTCCTGGTGGAACAGAATTGGTTCGGCCAGCTCACAGAGACTTCCCGACCTCCGCTCGGAGCCTGGACGATCACGACACCTGCAGCGATGCGTATGCCTCACGAGAGCGACGGCCGCCTCCGGACAACAGGAAACCTGACCGCCGCAAATGAGGTCTTGGGTCAGACCCGGCCGGAAAGCGTTGCCGATCCGCTCTATCGCTCCCGCGAAACTGTCCTCGATTTCAGCAAGCTGGGCGCCGTGCGCGCCGGTGCGTGCGTCCTCCGCCGGGCCGGACCCGGCGGCACGATGGCCTGGGACTCCGAGCTCTGCCAGTAGTCAAAGGGTGAATACACCGAACGCAACGGTAGACTCGGCCCGGTTCGCTCAGGACTTCTTCTCGAGAGTCACCCTGAACTTGATGTCCGCCTTCAGGTCGATCAACTCGGCGTCGACCTGTGCGATGACCCAGTCCAGCCCGTACCGATCAATGTAGATCGGCTCCCCTACCCTGATCTGAAGGCCGTTCTCCGGACCGAAGTACTGAGCCGTGAAGTGAATGCGCCCGCCCGGCCTCAGCATTCGAAACATCTTCTTCAGCACATGGACCGGCGATCGTACGTGCTCGAAAGCCTCGTTGAAGACGATGAAGTCGACGGTGCCAGGCGCCACGTGGCGGTCGAGGTCGTCGAGGTCAAGGTCTGCAACCGCGGCTTCAATGCCCAGCTCCTTCATCCACTCGACGGATGGTGCCGAGAGTTCCAGGCCGAAAAGCTTCAGGTTCGGATACTTGTCCTTGTAGATCGCGAGTATCTGGCCCGAGCCGCATGCGGCATCGACCACAAAGCGGGTATTCTCGGGGAACCAGGCTGCGTACATCTCGGCGGACCCCCGGAACGGTTCGACACCGTGCTCCTTGAAGGACCGCACCTTCGACGTGTCACGCTTGTAGGTCTCCTGATCGTCATCCTTGGGATTGCGGAAGATCGAATGGCAATCCGCGCACATGTCGAAGCCATAAATCTCCTGCGGCACCTTGAGGAGCGGTAGATAGTCCAGGTACGTGTTGTGGTGCGCTGAACCCGGCGCACTCAGGTAGGTCTTGCCATCGAGGCGTGACTGGGGAAGGCGCCAGATCTGCGCGATCTTCCGGCCTTCGCAGACGGGACACGCGCTCAGCCTCACAGATCCCGCCAGCGAGAAGTACGACTTGAAGGTCTGAAAAGGATCGAAATCAGCCGAGCTGGCCATTGCTCCGTCCATCGTCTCGTCCTTTCCCACAGGCGCCAGATTCTCGCCAGCCTCGACGAGGCCCCCGCCACCTCCCATCGAGGCGCCGCGGGCCTGCATCGCGGAGGCCAGCTCGACCGGCGCGTCGAGCCGATTGTCGTCGAATCCGTCCGCGAAGCCTCGGTGGTCGAACACGATCCGAGCTCGGAACCAACGATCCATCACGTCATGGTAGCTATCGCCGTCGACCGTCGGCGGTCCCATGGTCGTGCCGGTCGGCAGCATGATCTGGCCGCTGAAGGCTTCGGCCACATTGTATGCGGCGGGCGCCCACTGCTTTTCGACGATCTGCCTGACCTCGAGGTCGCGTCTTCGATCGGCACAGGTCATGATCTCCGCCACGCCCATCAGCGTCCCTCCCCGATCGCTGACCACGACGCCATAGTCCACATCCAGCATCGCCCAACGACCCTGCTCGGGCAGGAATACCTCCATGACCACGTGTCCGGAGTTGATGGCCGGATCGATGACGGCAACCTCACGGACCTGATAGCCGCTCAAATGCAGCAGGTAGGCCGTGACCTCGGCGGCATGGTCACAGTGAACCCCGAGCGGCTGGTCGGACTGGAAGAGTTTGGCGAGAAGGAGATCGGGCCGAACGTATCTGGTCCTTTTCGCCCATGGCAGTGCCACGGGCTTGTCGACGCAGGAATGGACAATGTTCTCAGCGGCGAATCGAAAGATCTCCAAGGCATGCCGATCCCGGCCGCGACCCGGATCGAGGATCAGGCACTTGAAGACGCCGAAACTGCTTGTCACGCAGTGACCGCCGAAGCGGCTGAAGACAAAGCTTCCCGTTCCCGGTTCCGCACCTTCGCGAAACCCCACCTCGGCGGCGCCGGCCGACTGACCAAAAGACGGGCGAACGGCGGCAACCTGGATCGGGGTGGTCGGGAGCCAGGATCGCGGAACCAGCGGAATCCTCGGGAGGACCGCCTCTACCGGCACTTCCTTTCCCGTGAAGATGTAGAGGGGCGCTTTCTGGAATCGGCGTGGCACCGGACCGCCCAGATCGGCGTACCGCACCTCCTCGCTGAGGGAACTGTCCGTCGCCGCCCGGTCATCCACAGCTCTCGCTGGTCTCCGGGTGAAATGACGAATGTCGCTCTCGCCGACAGAATAGACCTTTGCAGCTTCGGCGAAGCCCGATTCAGCCAGAGTCTCGATCAAGTCCCGCTGCGACTGCTCGTCTCGCACTTCGCCGAATCGCGTAAGGTCGATTATGACATGATCGAAAAGTCTCAACGATCGATGGACATAGTCGATGGTCTGCATGACGTGACTGCTGGTCACGTTCGTCGCAACGAAGACCGTTTCGCCTTCCTCGTCGAAGGCGGAAAGTTGAAGCGCGTCGGGAAACGACCCATAGACCAGGGACAACCCGCTTACGTCGACACCGCGCTGTTCAAGGTTGGCGACAAGTGCCGTCGCACCGGCATGGCGACCACTGTCGGACTCGAACCCCGTGGCGCGGAAGCCGCTCAACGCCAGCAGCAGGCTGAGCTCGCCGAAGCCGAAGCCCAGCTCGAAAAAGCGGGCCATGCGCGGAAAGCGCTTTCTGCTGTAGTCGACGATGGACAATTCCGAATCGACGAACAGCCTCCCCTTCTCCAGCCGGGTCGTGTAGTAGCTTCCGGCCGACCGGATCCGATCGGGATTGGAGCCCAGCCAATCGACCAAGGTCGAAACCGCCGCAAGATTGACCATGCCGAAGGCGTCTGGACCGCTCTGGAGAGGCATTGCCTGCAGCTCCACGGATGGAATTGCGCTCGAGGCGGTGCTGCATGGCGGTGCGCCGGTCCGACGGTCAACTTCGCGAAGAGAGGCCAGGACCTCGCCGACCGTGGCGAGCCTCAGTTCGACATCGGCCTCCGCGCATCCCCGCTGCAGCCGCTCCCAGATGGGCTGGATGTTCGGTGAAGCGAGAGGCGTGCAGTTGCCATCCTCGTAGTAGCTCGCATGCATCGAGTGGGCATGGGTCTTGATGTACAGGACGCCGTCGACGACCGGGCAGTTCGCGAACCATGAGAACGCGATATGGTCGGCGTGCTTCACGCGACTGAGGTCGCTGGGATCGTAGAAGTCCAGCGAGCAGACACTGTGCTTGGCCTTCGAGTTCCAGACGAGGAACCTGCCATCGCGAATGGCGCCCGCACCGACATCGACCGCGACCAGCTCGCCACGGTGGTCATCATAGGCTTTCGGTGCCTTGAACGGCTTGCAGGTGTAAGGCTGCTCGAAGATCGTCGGATCGCAGTGATATCGGCCGGCCGGGAAGGTGAAGTCGCCCCAGCATCCATGCTCCATCAGGATCGAGATCTCATTGTCGATCTGGCAGACCGCCTTGTCCGATCCATTCAAGGCCCACATGCCGTGCACGAAAGCCCACTTGTCCAGCGGTGCACCGGTGTCGTGCCGTTGGATCGCCAACTCGACGCCCAACAGGTAGTGAAGCCGCCGTTCGTCCTGCTGCGGATCGGTGACTTCCTTCACTAGCCGATGGATCTCTCCCCAATTCCCCTCGTTTCCGACGAGATGCTCGTGATGCAGATGCACCTGGAACTCGACCTCGGTCGCGCCTCGGAGCGCACCGATACTGTCGCGTGCAAGCTCGCTTTCGCGCTCCGACCTCGGAGAGACACGAACGATCTCGTCTTCGGTGCTGCGGCGGTCCGGATTGAGGTGATAGACCGTCCCCGGCAGGTAGAAGAGGGTCATCTTGTTCGCGAAGGGTGACCGCTTCGCCTGCTTCAGGAAGCTCTCTACCCGGCGGACAGTCACGTCGCTGATGCCGCCCGCCCACGGCTCCCAGTGGTCGGAATGAAACCAGGTGACCGCGCGGACTCCGCGGCGCCGCAAAATTTCTCCCAGCATCACGCCACCCCAAGAAATTCCGTACCGTCCCCGACGTGGCGGCACCTCGTTCGCCCGAGGACATCAGGCTTCCTTCCGCCTTTGGCGTTCAGCTTCCCTTGCACGATCTTCCACGCGAGCCGCGGTCGATGCCGATGCCAGACCAGCGAACGGCACATGTTGATCGCCCCCGGCTCTTCAGACGTCAAGACAGCGCGGGGGGCGATGCAGGCGCCGAGGCCGTCGGGGCCCGATAGTCGACGGAGCGCTCTTCACCGCCTGCGAGATCGGCGAACGGATCGTCAGTACCGTCGAGACGCCCGTTGCTGTCCGTATCGATCCACGTCCGGAACCACATCTCCAGCGACAGCAGCGCCCACAGGCGCGTGCCATGGCCCTGCCGGCCGCTGCGGTGGGCATCGAGCATCTCGCGGACAAAATCCTCCCGGATGATGCCGCGATCGAGGAACCGGTCGCTGAGGAGAAGCCCGTCCGTCTGGTCCCGGATCTCCTCGTTCATGAACTTCGCGACCGGCACGCGGAAGCCGACCTTGGGACGATACATGCATTCGTGGGGCAGCAGCGGCTCCAGCGCCTTCTTGAGCAGCGCCTTGCCCTCGCGGTCCCAGATCTTCAGATGGGCCGGGATCCGCGCCGACCACTCGGCCAGCTCGTGATTGAGGAACGGCGCCCGGGTCTCGAGCCCCTGCGCCATGGCCGCGATGTCCACCTTCACCAGCAGGTCGTCCGGCAGGTAGGTCGCCTGGTCGAAGCGCGCCGCGGCCTCCTCCGGGGCGACGCCTTCGGTGAAGTAGGGCCGCAGCCGCTCGTAGGAGCAATGGCCGACATGGGGCAGCATCGCGATGCCGTAGCCCGCCAGCTTGTGGCCTTCGCGGAAGCGCTCCAGCATGAAGCCATAGGCGTCGGTCGCCGCCATGGCGTCGGCGTCCCCGCTCGGCGGCGCGACGTACAGTTTGCCCAGGCGGCGCGCGCCCTGGGGCGGATTGCTGCGCCGCATGTCGCCGTAGGCGAAGTAACGGGCATAGCCGAGCAGCGTCTCGTCCGCGCCGTCGCCGGTCAGCGCCACGGTCACCGACCGCCGGGTCTCGCGCGACAGCGCGTAGGTGACCAGGGCGGAGGAATCGGAGAACGGCTCGCCGTAGTACCAGGCCAGGTCGCCGACGCTTCGCAGGAGCTCGCTGCCGAAGGTGAAGACGCTGTGATCGGTCCTGTATCGCTCGGCCACCATCGTGGCGTAGCGGGTCTCGTCGTAGTCCTCGAGGCCGAAGCCCGAGGAGAAGGTCTTGATGCCGCCGCCGTGCAGCCCGGCCATGGTGGCGACGACGGCGCTCGAATCGACGCCGCCCGAGAGAAAGGCCCCCAGGGGCACGTCGGAGACGAGGCAGTACTTCACGGCCTGGCGCAGACGGTCGATCAGCTCGTGCCGCAGATCCTCGACCGTGCCCATCGTGGCGCCGGGTTCGGGCACCGGCATGTGCCAGTACCGCTGCACCGTCGGCGCGTTGCCGATGTCCCAGACCAGGAAGTGCGCCGGCTGGAGCCGGCCGATGCCCGCGAAGGCCGTGCCCGGCCCGAGGGTGAAGCCAAAGGACAGGTAGTCGTGCAGCGCCGCCATGTCCGGCTGGCGCGGCATGCCGGGCCAGGTCAGGAGCGCCTTGATCTCCGAGCCGAACACCAGGGCGTCGGGGCGATCGGCATAGTACAGCGGCTTCTCGCCGAAGCGGTCGCGCGCCAGGACCAGCCGCTTGCGCCGCGAGTCCCAGATGGCGATGGCGAACATGCCGACGAGCTTCGCGAACAGGCCCGTCCCCCATTTGCGGTACCCGTTGACGATCACTTCCGTGTCGCTGCGGTTGGCGAAGCGGTAGCCGTCCGCCACCAGCTCCGCCCGCAGCTCGAGGAAGTTGTAGATCTCCCCATTGAAGACGACATGGACCGTGCCGGTCTCGTCGTGCATGGGCTGGGCGGCGGCAGTCGTCGTGTCGATGATCGCCAGCCGCGTATGCGCCAGGGCGACCTGGGGATCGACCCATGTGCCGTGCCCGTCCGGCCCGCGGTGATGCAGGATCGCCGCCATGGACGCGGCGCGGCGGCGCAGCTCTGCGAGCGGGACGCTGTCCGCCTTCTTCAGCACGCCGCCGGCGAGCCCGCACATCGCCGGGCCTACTTTTCCAGGACGACGTAGTAGCGCATGCCGCTCGTTGTCACGTCCACGACCTTGCAGCCGAGCCGGGCGGGCAGCTCCTTCATGACCTTCTCGCCGATGTAGATCGGCTCGCCCGGGCGCACCGCCGCCTGCACGTCCGTCCCGTAGCGCTGGGCCGTGAAATAGAGGCGGCCGCCCGCGCGAAGGGTGACCAGGAGCTTCTCCAGCGCATCGAGCGGGCGCTCGACATGCTCGAACGCCTCGCAGAAGGTGATGAAATCGACGCTTTCGGCCGCGACGAACTGGTTCAGATCGTCGTTGTCGATGTCGAACGAATGGGCCTCGAGGCCCTGCGAGCGCATGTACTCGACGTACTTCTCCGAGAGCTCCAGGCCGATCAGGCGGCGCCAGCGGTCCGGTGCGCGCTTGCGCGCCACGTGGAGGTACGGCCCGATGCCGCACGCCGCGTCCATCAGCGTCGTCGCGTCCTCGGGAATCCACTTGGCGAACCGGTTGTAGGCGTTCTCATAGCCCTGCCACTGGGCCTCGTTGTCCTTCAGGGTCCGCAGATAGTGATCGCTCCGGCGATACTGGTCCTTCTGCATCCTGGGCGCCGGATTGAGGAAGATGCTTTCGCAGTCCCGGCAGAAGTCGAAGCAGTAGACGGTGGCGGGCACCTGAAGCGTCGGGATCTGGTTGAAGTATCCGCCGAAGACGCTGATGGCTTCCTTCAGGCTGGTCATCGGCATGCGCCACAGGCCTGCGACGTTGCTGCCATGGCACACCGGGCAGGCGTCGATATGCCGGTCGCCGTAGACCGAGTACAGGACGCCGGACTGGCCCGAGAACGGGAAGACCGCGTCCGCCCCGCGAGGCTGAACAGCCGGAGCGGCCCGATCCCGGGCCGCTGCGGCCGCCGGCGCAGCGGCATCCGCTTTCGGCGCGGGGACCGCGACGGGCCTGGCAGGGACGGCAACCGGCGCCGCCTGCGCCGCGTCCGCGGCCCGCTTCGCCGAGAACAGCCAGTATTCGTAGGGAGCGGCGAAGTACAGCCGCTCGACCGGCTCCAGCCCGACCCGGTCCAGCTCCGCGCGCAGCGCGTCCCGCTCCTCCTGCGCGTTGCGGCTGCGACCGAAGCGCGCGAGATCGATCACGGCCGCGTCGAAGCCGCTCATCGCCTGGATGATCGCGGCCTGATGATCCGCCGTGTAGCTGCAGGTGATGTTGGTCGCCACGCAGAGCCGCCTGCCGCGCCCCGTCGGCCGGTCGGATCCCGGCGCATCCGGGAAGAAGCCCGCCGTGAGCGCCACCCGGTCCGCGAGCCGGGGGTGCCGTGCGACGTACTCCTTGACGTGCCAGGCGCCCGCGGCGGAGCGACGACGATCCCCTTCGAAGCCGTGGACGACGAACCCGTTGCGCGCCAAAAACAGGGAGAGCGCCCCGTATCCGCAGCCGATCTCGACGATCTCCGTGTCGCGCCCGAAGCGGTTCGCGATGACGGCGGCGACGACCTTCTCGTAGGCCTCGAGCGTGCTGTTGCGTCCGAGCTTGGCGGCATAGAGCTCGTCGGTCTGCTGCGCTTCCGCCTGGCCCTTCATCCAGGTGCGGTGCAGCCCGAGCAGCTCCTCATTGAAGGTCCCGACGTCGACGGCGGGCCAGCTCTCCGAACTCGCGACGGTGTCCATGGATACCTCTGCAGCATGTTGGGACGCCGGAGCTTCCCCGTTCCTGAACGTCCGGAAGTGCCAGATCTCGTTGGGACCCTTGCGCCATACCGACCTCATCGGCCGCGACACGGCGGTGATCTTGGCCCGGAAGGATTCGGCGACATCGGGGTCATAGCGACGGATGCCGAAGCGCGTGGTGTCGATGAGCAGATCGTCGAACCTGCGCGCGGCCTCGAGAATCGCGTCCTGCCTCTTCGCGGAAGCAGAAGCCACGATGTTCGTGGTCACCAGGACATTGCGGCGGTTCGGCCGCAGCATCGAGGCATCCAGGGCGTCGGGGAACCAGCCGCGCACCGGCGTCACCTTTCCGCCGCCGCGGCCGACATGCCCCTCCATTGCCTTCACCAGGGCCTGAAGGCCGGCAAAGCGTGACGGATCGCCCTCGAAGGCGATCACCTCGTAGCCCGACGCCGCCAGCAGCAGGCTCAGGATGCCGTAGCCGACGCCGACCTCGACGATGGTCGAGCCCTCTGCCGGACATTCCGCCCTGACATAGTCGAGGACCGCGCGCTCGTAGTCCTGCAGGACGTGATCGCCCGCGAGCAGATCGCGGTAGAAGTCGCCGGCACCCTGCGCATGAACGACGTCATCGCGCAGCCAGGCGCGCAGGACGGATGCCATCTCGCGACCCAGCACCGCGAACGGATCGGCCGGCGGCGCCGCCTCGGCGCGGAGCTGTACCGTCGCGCCGCCGGCGACCGCGTGCGCCACCACCGGGGCCGCCGGCTTGGCGCGGCGTCGGCCGGGGACAGGGACGATCGATGCGTCTGCGGCCACCGGCGCCATCGGCTCGCGATACCAGGCCGCGCGCGCCGCCGACGGGTCGGCGCCCCTGTCGAACGCGCCGACAAGGTCCATGACCTGATTGACGGTCACCGGCTTGAACTCGACACCCGCCCGGTCGCACACCCTCATCAGCTCGTCGAAGATCCTCACGACATCCGGATGGCAATGGGGGATCGGCGAGCCGTCCTCGCTGATCCCGTACTCCCACTTCATGGAATGGGCGTGGGTCTTGATGAACAGGTCCGGTCCCAGGCTCACCGAGTTCCCGAGCCACTGTGCGAGGACTGCCGAGGGATCCTTGAAGAGCTCGCGATTGGCCTCCGAGTAATAGTCGATCGACGAGTACCTGGCCTTGATCGGCGAGTTCCAGATGAAGAAGCGATCGGCGCTCAACGCGTTGCTTCCCGCCTCGATCTGCCGCGGATCGGACGCGGGCTCGTCATATCCCCGCTTGCCGTCGATCGGCAGGCAGGTGAACGGCGCCTGCAGCTTCGGATCGCAGTATCCGCGGCCGGCGGGAAACGAGAAGTCGCCGAAGCCGCCGTGCCGCATGATCATCGCGAGCTCGGTCTCGATCGTGCAGATCAGCGGATCGGACGCCGCCAGCGCCCAGTTGCCGTGGACGAACGCCCACCGGTCGAACGGCCCGCCCAGCTCCCGGGCGATGACGTCCTTGCACAGCTGGAAAAAGAGATCGAGGCGCCGCTCGTCGAGGGCAGCCGTGCTGTTCGCGTTGACCCAGCGCGAGACGGGATTGTCGAAGTTGGATTCGTTCCGCGTCCAGAACTCGTGATGAACGTGAAGGTGAAACTCGTGGCCGCCGGCCGCCATGAGCGGCCGGATGACCCGTTCCGCCATCGCCTCCTGCTCGGAGGAACGACTTCCGAACGTCACCGAGTCCCCGTCGACGCGGCGTCCCGGGCTCTTTTCGCCCTCCGGCGTCAGGTAGTACGGCACGTAGGGACAGTAGAAGAGGCTGATCCTGCTGCCATAAGGCGACTTGCGCGACATCTCCCCGAAGCGCTCGACGCCACGGGCCGTCTTCTCGTTGAGTCCCAGGGACCAGGGCTCGAAATGATCCGCGTGGAAGTAGTAGACGCACCGGATCGCCCGGCTCCTGAGGATGTCGGCAAGATCGGTCATCGACAGTCCGCTTCCCGGGATTCCACCGTCAGGCATGCGTCGCCGCCTGCGGCGGGATGCCGTAGACTTCGAGGTTGCGGCGAAGCATCGCCTCCACGCTGAACAGCTCGCGCACGAAGCGCGGCGCACGCTCGGTCGCGGCCGCCCGCCAGGCCTCATCGGAAAGACAGAACAGGACCCGCTCCGCCAGGCTTTCGGCATCGGCGTCGCGGACGGTCCATCCCGTCACCCCCTGCTCCACCACCTCGCTCATGCCGCCGACATCGGGCGCCACGACGGGAATGCCCAGCGACTGGGCCTCCAGGAGGACGTTGGGAAGACCCTCGTGCCGCGACGTCAGCATCACCACGTCCATCGTTCCATACCAGGAACCGATGTTGGCCTGGGCTCCCGGCATATGCAGGCGGTCGGCGATCCCCAGGGCGGACGCGTGATCGCGCATCTCGTCGCGCATCGGCCCATCCCCACAGACCACGAATTGCACATCCCTGTTGCTGCGGGCCACCGCCGCAGCGACGTCCAGCCACAGGAGGGGCCGCTTCTCTTCGCTCATCCGGAAGACACTCCCGAGGACCGGCGCCGTGGGCGGAATCCCCAATTGCTCCCGTATGTTGGCAGTTTCGCGTGAATCGGCGCTTCTGTCGAGCCGATCGAAGTCGATGCCGTTATGAACAACCTCGGCGCGCGCGGGGTCAATGCCGAGCCACGCGGCATAGTCATCGGCGCCGGCTCGCGAATTGTTGCTCAGGACGACCGCCGGATGCGCCAGCACGGCCTGATAGGCGGCCTGCATGTACCGCCGCAGGCGACGACGCGGATTGTCGGGCCGGACGCTGCGACAGCAGAGGACGATGCGGGGCACGCCGGCGAGAAGGCCGGCAACCACGGCGGTGAGATTGGTGGAGTCCTGCCAGGCGTGAACCACCTGGGGCCGCCGCCGGCGGAACTCCCTCAGCCAGAACGCGATGGGGCCGACCATGTCGCTCGGGAAAAGGCGGATCACGGCGGCGAACGGCTTCACATCGGGGTCGTGGAGATAGTCGCCGGCCGCGGCTGCGTCCGGCACCACCACCTCGACGCCCGTGTCCTCCAGCACGGGGAGGAAGAAGTCGCGGCGCAGTCTCGGCGCCAGCGAGATGCAGAACAGCGCCAGGTCGAGATCGAACCGGGGATCGCTCAGGCCGCGCAGCATGTTCGCGAGCTGCCGCTCGGCGCCGCCCGGCGCCAGGGTGGCGCTGATCGCCACGATCTTGCGGGGAACCGGGTCGTACGGTCGGACGACGGTCTCAGAGAGCCGCTTCACATGCGCGAAGAGGCGCTCGGGAACGAGAATGTCTCCAACCGTACGGGGCTGCCGGCGCAACGCGACATGGTCGAAGCCGAGTTCCTGCAGCGCGCTCGTCGTATCGAACAGTGACCGTGCCACCTCGACGTCGCGGGGATCGAGGTCGCGGCTGTCCAGGAGATGGTGGAGCGCGCCGTCGAGGATGCCCTGGCGGAAGTAGTGGAGGCCGAGCTGCGCGTGGTGAGCTGCGTTCTGCGGCTCCGCCTCGATCGCCCGGCGGAAATAGGCAAAGGCCTGGTCGTCGAACAGCGACGCCGCCGCCGCTCGCCCCAGGATCGCCCACGCCTGTGGCGTCTCGCCCAGGGCCGTTTCGGCCCGGGCCAGCGCGTCCAGCGCCTCCGGCTCGCGCTCGGCTCCCGCGAGCTGGAAGATCAGCTCATGCCAGGCCTCGGCGTTCCGGGGCTCCAGGTCGCAGATCCGGCGAAAGTCGGCGATCGCGTCGTTGACCTGGCCCCGCGCCCGCAGCAGCCGCCCGCGATAGCCGAGGGCTGTGATGTTCGCAGGATCGAGCGCGAGCGCACGGTCGTAGAGATCCCTGGCTTCCGGGAGACGATTGGTCCGATCGAGGCACTGGCCCAGGCCGAGGACCGCGTCGAGACGATCCGGATCGAGATCAAGGAGAGTCCGGTAGACGGAGGCAGCCTCCTCCCAGCGTCGCTGGACGCGGTAGAAGCGCGCCAGGTCACCGAGAGCCATCGAATGGCGAGGGTCGCGCGCAATGGCGCGGCGATACTCGGCCTCGGCATCGGCCGTCCGTCCGATCCGCTCCAGCAATCGGCCGCGCTGCGCTATCGGCACGACAGACTCGGGGTCAAGATCGGCGAGAGTCTGCCAGACCTCGAGGGCGGCATCGACGGTCGCGCGCGTCCGGCCGAGCAGCTGCGCGAGCTGCCGCAAGGCCTGCCTGTTCGCGGGCTCGATCGCCAGCACGCCGCGCAGAGCGGCCTCCGCCCGGGGATCGTGGCGCGTGTACAGGATCCGCGCGGCCTGCAGCTTCGGCTCCACCCTGTCCGGCGCGAGGTCGCCGAGGCGCAACCACACGTCCAGGGCTTCGTCCTGCCGGTCGCTGCCGCCCAGAAGGCGCGCCAGGCGCGTCAGCGCTTCGAGATTCGCCGGGTCGACATCGAGGGCCTTGCGGTACGCAGCCTCGGCCAGGTCGGCTTGCCTCGCGTCGGCATGCAGCCGGCCCAGGACGAGCCAGGGCGCGGCCGACAGCGGATCGTGTCGAGCCCAGCGCTGCAGCACCTCGATTGCTTCCCCCGGAGCGCGCTCGAAGAGAATCCTGGCCAGCGATGCCGAGGCTTCCGCATGACCGGCCTGCGCTTCGAGAACGGTCCTGAAGGCCGCTTCCGCCTCGGGCAGGCGTTCCTGGCGCAGGTGGATGCGGGCGATCTGCAACGGTGGTTCGATCGCTTCCGCGTCGAGTGCCGCCAGCCGCGACCACCAGGCCAACGATGCTTCAGGATCGTTCCCCGACGAGATGCGGCCCAGCAGGGCCAGCGCTGGCCGGTGGTCCGGATCGACGCCGAGAACGTCGAGCAGCCGCGCCTGCGCGGCCGCGACATCCCCTTCCTGATGGCATGCCCAGGCCAGTTCGAAGCGAGGCCCGGTGCGATCGGGAGAAAGTTCGATCAGGCGAGCCCAGGCCTCGCGGGCGGCGGACCATCGGCCCAGTCGCTTCTGCAGCTGGGCCAGCGACTGCCACACGTCGGCGGACGTCGGCTCGCGGACGCTCAGATCGGTGTAGGCGCCGGCGGCCGCCTCGAGCTGGCCATCCTGCAGAAGGGCGTGGGCCAGCCAGTGCCTGGGCTGAACCGACTGCGGTCGCAAGACGATGACGCGTGCCAGCAGCTCGGCGGCGTCCGACCAACGCCCCTGCGACCGGCAGAGCTGCGCCAGTCCTGCAAGCGCATCCACCTCCGTGCCGTCGCGGTCGAGAACCTCTCGGAAGATCTGTTCGGCCTCGGCGACGCGGCCCTCGCGCGCGGCGTCGCGGGCCGCGTGGAGCCGTTGCTGGAGCGAAGCGGGTTCGGGCTTCGCCGCGACCGTTCCGCCACGTTCATCGGCGATCAGGCGGCGGGCGTGGGCCAGCATCGCTTCGCGTTCCTGCGCGGCCCGCAGCCCATCCTCGCGCCCGGCACGGCCGTCATCGGGGACCGGGCGCTCCACCGCCTCGATCATCGAGGTCAGAATACGATCTCTCTGCAGCCGAGGCTCCACCGCTTCGGGGTTGGCTTCGATCTGCCGATCCAGCAGGGCGACGGCCTCTGCGAACTGGCCGGTCCGCTCGAAGCACAACGCCGCGCCGCGTTGCGCTTCGCTCTGTTCGGGAACAAGGACGAGAGCCGCCGTGTAGTGCGCCAGGGCAATGTGGGGTGCCTGCTCGAGGTGCGGCATCGCAGCGGCGCTCAGCGCACGCGCGATCGCCTCCACGACGACGAGCCCCTCCGGCGACGCGGAGGTGAGGTCCAGGATCCGGCGGCCGATCTCGGTTGTCCTCTCGATGCGGGACGGGGCCGTCGCTCTACTCCCGGTTACATAGGCTGCCGCGAGCTGCTTCAGCGCGCCGAGGGCTTTCTCGTGCAGCGGGTCGAGGGCGAGGACGTGAAGGTATTGCGCGGTGGCCTCCTCGACGCGTCCGCTGCGATGGAGGGCTCGCGCGAACTGGAAGGCGAAGGCCGGTGACGCGGGACTCTGCTCGACGACGCCGTGCCAGATATCGGCAGCTTCCTCGAAGCGTCGCGACCGCAGGAGCAGTCGGCCAAGACCGCTCGAGGCAGCCAGGTGACTCGGGCAGAATGCCAGAGCCCGACGATAGTTCGCCTCGGCATGTGCCGGCTGTCCGATCCAATCGAGGAGCTGGCCGAGCCGCGCGTAGCACATCGATACGACAAGCCGACGAGAGCCGCCCGATCGTCGTGGATCGTGGTCTGCGAGCTCGCTCATCGTTCAGTCATTGCCCAAGCGCGCTCCCTTGCGCTGCGAAAGCGAGCCACCGTCAGCGGCATGAAATGCCCGCGTGTTATCTATCATCTTGACGCTAGCAACAGTGTCTGGCTTTTTGCAGTCGGTGGCATTGGAGGCGCTCCGGGTGGGAAACGCCTCTTGCGGGGAAACAGCATGACTATCGCGCGCACGCTGCAAACACTGCAGCAGATGCTCGATGCGGGGCGAGCCGACGAAGCTGCAGCGACGATTGGGGCCGCGCACGCCGAGTTGGCCAAAGATCCGCGGGCACTCTTGCCGTTGCTCGACGGTCTCGATCGTCAACGCAACGCGGTGGCGCTTCAGTCGCTGGTCGCCAAGATTCAAGAGCTCAACCTCTTGCCACTGGAATCGTCGATATTTGAGTTGAGACTGAAATTTCGTGCCGGAGATTATGCCGCGGCACTGCAAGTGGTCGAGAGGGTTTTGTCGTACGGCAACGACCACATCGAAGCGCTGCGCACCGGAGCCCGGATCGGCAACCTGAGGCGCGACCAGAATCTCGCCTTGAGCTACTGGGAACGGCTGGCACGTGTCGCGCCCGGCGACACAGAAGCTCCACTCCAGGTTGCGCGCATCCACCTGCATCGCAAGGCATACGCGGAAGCATTGAGATGGGCGGCGAAGGCAGCCGAGCAACGGCCCAATATTGCTGAACCGCTGCAGATTGCCGTCAGCGCCGGATTGGCATCGGGTTGGCCCGAGACATGCGACGAGTTCGTTGTCCGGCTGTTCGCGGCCGACCAGCCTCGTGCCCTCAAGGTGCTGGCACGGTTGATGCAGAATCTGGACTGCGAACGGGTGGCCAGGATCATCCCGCTGTTGCAAGCGAGGTTCCCAGGCAGCCCCCCGCTGACCGAGTTCGTGAACAAGGCCGCCTCGGGGTGGCTAGTCGCTGCGCTGGAAAAGGAACTCGCTTCGCGGGATCTCGAGGCCGCTTCGTTCTACAGGGCGGCACGAATCATCCAGCCCGGCGATGCCACACTCGCTCGTGCTCTGGATCGTCTCAGCCTTCCCAGCCTGACCGCCATGCATGAGGCCTTCAGGAGCCGCGACTTCGCGAACGCGATCGAACATGGCCGGATGGCTGCGCGCATCAATCCCGGGTGCGCCGAGGCCTGGCAGACCGTCGGTCGGTCCGAATTCGCGCGGGGTGCCATCGCCGAGGCGGTGGACGCCTTCCGGCGATACACCGAGCTCAATGAACAGGATGCCGGCGGCTGGCTGGCGTATGGCCTTGCCCTGAATCAGGGCGGCGACCGGTGCGCGGCCCTGGCCGTGTTCCGGAAGGCCCAGGAGTTGGGCGACGCTGCGACCAGGAGGGAAGTGGACGCGTCTATTTCCGCCCTCCATTCGCCCCTGGTGCAGGATGCGAGGAGCGCCGCCGCTGCCGGCGACATCGACGAAGCCTGGCGATTCTCCCAGGCAGCCCTGTCAATTCGGCCGAGCGATGCGACCGTCCAGCAGCTCCAGCGCGACCTCCTGCATCAACAACGAGAGCAGATCCGAAGGGCCTGGAACGCCGCTTCCGATGCAGCCAAGGACCTGAGCCGCCGCTACCTCGAGAAGGTGCCCGGCGACACTTATGCGGCGACCGTGCTGGGGCGCACGCTGATGCGGATGCGGGCCTATCCCGAGGCCCTTCCGGTGTGGGAAGGCCTCAGCGGCCGCAATCCCGAAGACAGTCACAGTCATCTGCAGGTCGCGCGCTGCTGCCGCTCGCTGAGGATCAGGGACCGCGGCCTCGCTGCCGCCGAGGCCGCGTTGCGCCTCGATCCGAAGCTTCAGGAAGCCGCCGCCCTCGCCGACTTCTTCAGGGGCCTGCCCGACCCTGCCGCCCGCGGCATGGCTGCGGCCGCAGACTGATCGCGCCGGTCAGGAGACGAGAGCGAAATCGCTGGCTTCAAGGCGGACGACCTTCTCTCCCGTCCGGGCGCGCTCGGCTGCCAGCGCGAAGACCAGACCGCGCAACGCTTCCTCGACGGAGACGATCGGCGCCGGTGACCGGCCGACGCAGGCGTTCAGGAATTCGAGCATGGTCACGCGGTCTCCACCGCCATGCGAACCGTGGCTGCGGCCATCCGCGGTCCAGACGAAACCCGGCTGCGCACGATCGGTGTAGGTGACCGTGAACGTCCCATCCTCGAAAACGCCGTCGAGGCGCGCTCTGTCGCCGATCAGCGTGATCCGGCGCTCGGTGCGAACCGGTCCCTGCACGCAGAGGTGAAAGGTCCCGCGCACGCCGGTATCGAGGACGAACGAAACCACCTGGTTGTCGACAATGTCCTTATCGGTATGGAAGACGCACCGATCCAGCCCGTAGGCCGACGGGTCCGCCACTTCCTCCGGGGTTCGCCGCTCATGCAGCCCGGTATCGACATACGGACAAGCGGTCCGCCGGTCGCATTGCGAGCAGAACGGGGCCGGCGGAGGCTCGGCAAACGTGTCGGTGCCGCCGAAGCTGCTCACGGCCTCGGGCCGTCCGTCGAGCAGCCAGCAGACGATATCGAGATCGTGGCAGCCCTTGTGCACCATCAGGCCACCCGACTGCGCACTCGATGCATGCCATCGTCGCATGAAGCTGGCCCCGTGGCGGACGTCGAGCTGCTCGAACAGGGTGGCGAGGCGGACGGGTCCGAGCAGGCCCTTGCGGACGGTCTCGCGGATCGCGGCATAGAACGGTGCCTGACGCAGCACATAGCCCAGTTGCAGCACGCGGCCGCTCCGCCCCCAGGCCGCGAGGATGGCCGCGGCATCCGCCGCCGTCGTCGCCAGCGGCTTCTCGAGAAAGACGTGCTTGCCTGCCGCGAACGCGGGTTCCGCGATGGCGCGATGGAGATGATCGGGAACGGTGACGAAGACGATGTCGACCGTCTCGTCGGCAAGAGGCACCGCCATGTCCGTCGTGCCGCGGGCACCGTGACCACAGAGCGTCAGCGCTTCCCTCACGCGCTGGGCCGACCGGTCCATGACCCAGGCGATCTCGACACCGGGATAGCTCCTCGCGAGCTGCATCAGGCCGAGGCCGCGGTTGCCGAGGCCAAAGAAGGCGCAGCGCAGCGGGCGTTGGGGTCGCGTCCATTCGGGCTGGACATGGTCGGGGGCGGCCCCGACCGGTCCCGGAGCCGCTGCTGGGGGGGCCAGCACGGCCGTGTAGGATCGACCGTTGGTGTTCGGATCGCTGCCATCGCTCGTCGAGAAGTAGAGGACCTCCGTCCAGAAGGAGTGAGCGCCCCTGCCGGTGCGACGGATCGATTCGTGGCCGGCATGCGAGGGGCCCAGTGCCTGGCCGTCCTCGAAGAGGCGCAACCGGGACCGGTGCGGCTCGGCATTCGTGTCCGTCAGCGGATGCAGTGCCGCGGGCAGATCGGCGATCCAGCCGCTCGTCCCCTCCGGACGAAAAGGCGGGGCCAGGGGAAAAACACCATCCGTCCCTGTGTCGTCTTTGTCTGCCAGCATCGGCGGCACTGTGCGGGGTCGCGTCGCGGCCAGCAATCCCCCTCGGACCTGGAACCGGATCGTCCGATCCGCCGGCAATTGACGGCGAGGATGGGGGTGCCTACTCACCCCGGAACGTGCCACCATTTGCGTGCTGAATGGGCCTTCGCGTCGTCCTAGATCCGCGGGAATGGCCGGTCCTCCTGGCCGAGCGCCATGAGCGGGCCGGGCGTCCCGGCGCTGCCGAGCGGATTTATCGCCGGCTGCTGTCGCGGCAGCCGCGGCGTCCGTCAGCCCTGATCGGCCTCGGTCGGCTGCTGCTGCGCGAGCGGCGGTTCGAGGAAGCGGTCGTCGTCTGGCGGCGCATGGTCGACCTGTCGCCCCAACGCGTCGGCCCGGTCTTTCAGCTCGCCCGCGCGCTCCATCGCAGCGGCAAGATCGAGGCAGCCGTCGACCAGTATGTCGAGGTCCTGCGGATCGACCCCGGGCACGAGAAGGCGGCGGAGGCCATCGCCGAGCTCGGTCGCCAGGACGCGGCCGATCTCGTGGCCATCCCCCGCACGGCCCTCGCACTGGCCCGGGAACACGAGAAAGCCAGCGACTGGGAGCGGGCGGAACGGGCCTATCGGACCATCCTCCAGGAGAACCCGCAGGATCGCGACGCTCTGCTTCGTTTGGCCCGGCTGCTGTCGCTCGACGCAAGCCGGCTCGAGCAGGCGCTCGACCTCTGGCGCGTCGTCGCCGAAGGCGACGAGCGCGCTCCTCATGCATTGGTCCAACGGGCGACGTTGCTGGAACGGGCTCGCCGTTTCGCCGAAGCGGAGGCCGAGTACCGCGCGGCGCTCGCCCGCGCGCCGCTGGATACGGCCGCCCTCATGGGCCTCGCCCGGCTGACGTTTGCCCAGGCCCGATGGAGCGTCGCCGCGGCGACGTTCGAGACCCTGCACAGGCTCAATCCCGGACGCCCCGATGTCCTTGTCGGCCTCGGCCGCAGCCAGCAGGCGCTCGATCGCATCGATGAGGCGCTCGCCTCCTATGGCAAGGTCCTGGCCCTCGAGCCGACCAATGCCAATGCGCTGCTCTACAGCGGCCGCCTGCTGCGGCAACTGGGCCGCACCCAGGAAGCCGTCCGCGCGTGGAGCATGGTCTGCAGCCTCACGCCGGGCAACGCCGACGCGTGGTACGAGCTGGTCTTCATGCTGGCGAGTGCCGAGCGTGATGCGGAGGCGCTGGCCGCCCTGGACGCCGCCGAGGCCGCCTTGCCGCCGGTCGCCGCGACCTGGGTGAAGCTCGGCCTCGCTGCGCAGGCGGCACAGTTCCACGATCGCGCCGTCGACTACTTCGAGCGGGCGATCGCCGCCGAACCCGAAGTGGCCGCGCATCATGCCCGGCTCGGCCAGCACTACTTCCGCCAGGGCATCATCGACGGCGCGTTCCACCACCTTCTGGCCGCCCGGGAGCTGAAGCCGTCCGACGTGGCGGTGGCCAAGCAGCTGGTCGATACGGTGCATGCCCTCAACCTGGTGGGCGTCGACCATGTCGACCTGGCCGCAGCCCCCCCGCGGGCCGGCGGCATCCTCGTCCCCGAGCGCCTGTTCGACCTGGTGCGCACGCTCGCCGACACGGCCATTGCGCCCTACGAACCGCTGCCGCGCCGCATCATCTCGGTCACATCGTCCCTGGCGCCCGGCGGCGCCGAGCGCCAGGTCGTGAACCTGTTGCGCGGCCTCAGCGACTCGACGCCACCGCTCGACCTCGGCCTGTTCTGCATCTCGCTGTCCCGGCGGACGCAGCGCGACTTCTTCCTGCCGCTGCTGACCGAGAAGTCGGTGGCGGTGGTGACGCCGCCGGACAACGCGCTCGAATCGTGCCTGGTTCTGCCGGAGTTCGCGCCCCATGCGCACCTGATCCGGTCGTTTCCGCCGGACATGGCCGGCTTGATCGCCTTCTGGATGAGGGAGTTTCGCCGGCGCCGGCCCCAGGTGGTCCATGCCTGGCAGGACGCCACGAACCTGACGGTTGTGGTCGCCGCGCTGCTGGCCGGCGTCCCGCGAATCGTCCTCGGCACCCGCAGCGTCCGTCCGGACAACCCGCGCCGCCGCCTCAAGCGCTTCATGCAGGAAGGCTACAGGGCCGTGCTCGGCCATCCCGCCGTGGTCCTGTGCAACAACAGCCGGGCCGGCGCGGCCGACTATGCCGACTGGCTGGGCATCGACCCTGCCGCGATCGAGGTCGTCTACAACGGCATCGACTTCGACCAGCTCGCCCGCAGCGTCGATCCGCAGCGCCAGCGCACCGTGCGCGCAAGCCTGGGCATCGCCGGCGACGCGCCGGTCATCGGCAGCGCCTTTCGCATGAGCGAGGAGAAAAGGCCGCTCCTGTGGGTCGAGACCGCAGCCTCCATTCAACGGCTGCAGCCAAGGGCGCATTTCATCGTCTATGGCGATGGGCCGATGCGGGCGGACATGCAGGACCATGCGGCTCGTCTCGGCATCGCCGACCGCCTGCATCTGCCGGGGCGGCGGGACGAGATCGGCTCCTGCTACAAGGCCATGGATGTGGTCCTGCTGACGTCGCGGCATGAAGGTCTTCCGAACGTCCTGCTGGAGGCGCAGTCGCTAGGCGTGCCGGTGGTCGCGCCCGACGTCGGCGGCGTTGCCGAGACCATCGCGGACGGCGTCACGGGCTGGGCTGTGCGCAGCGCCGAGCCCCAAAGGCTCGCCGAGGCCCTGGCCGGGCACGTCGATCGCTGCCTGACCGAGCCCGGCTGGATGAGCCGGGCCCGCGAGCAGGCGCCGTCCTTCGTGCGCGGGCGCTTCGGCATGGAGGCCATGGTGCGGCGGACCCTCGAAGTCTACGGAATCGCCCCATGACGATCGATGCCCTGGCTGACATCCTGAAGAAGCGAGGCTGCACGTCGGTGTGCTATTTCCACGCCGATCATTTCGAGCCGTGGTCGAGCAGCATCGACGAGCAAAGCGCTCGGGCGGTCGATCGCATGGCCGCAGCGGCGCGGTCGTCGCGGTATACGCGGCGGCTCAGTCTCTTCTACAACGTCTTCGTCCCCTATCGGCTCAAGGGCGAGGGCCCCCTACCGCGCGGCGACCACTGTGTGGAAAACGACCAGGTGGTCTTCTTCGCACGGTCGTCGGAGCAAGAGAGACTGGCCGCACGGGCGATCCGCCCGTTGCTGGCGGACGGCCACGAAATCCACCTGCATGTCCATCACGAGTTCTGGACGCGAAACGATTCCCGCTTCGACCACCCGGTCTCGCGCTGGGTGAACGCTTCGAGCACGGACGACATGGATGCCCGTCGCCTGGACCTGCACATCCGGCTGTGCAAGGAGGCCATCGCGCGCGAGACCGGCCAACCCTTCGAGCGGTGGGCATTCATTCACGGCAACTGGGCGCTGAACGCATCCGATCCGCTCATCTGCCACGTGACCGGCGAGATGGCCTTGCTCGCGCGCCACGGAGGGTACGGCGATTTCTCCTTCCCGGCGGGACGCGGCTATTGCGATCCGAAGCTGGAAGCGCCTTTCACCTGCCGGCCGATCGACCTTGCCCGCGCCTACGACGACGATCGGTCGGATCCTCGACCGGTCGCGCCCGGCAGCGGGGTCATGCGGCCCGATCGATTCTTCATCTGGAACTCCCCGATCAAGGCCGTTCATTCCTCGCTGGACTACCATTCGGGCGCGAACCGGGACTTCCTGAACGATGCGGAACGGGTCGTGGCGACGTGGCTCGCAAAGTCCGTTGTCCTGGGAGAGACGCTCTTCATCAAGACGCACGCCCACTCGATGAGGGCGGACTACCACTTCCCGGAACCAGGCCCGGGAATTCCGCACGGCCGTCCCGAGATCGCCGCCATATTCGACGCCCTGGCGCGAGTCTGCGACCGCGCCGGGATCGACCTGCGCTTCCAGACCGTCAACGAGGTGGTCAGCAGCCTCGCTCAACTGGACGGTGGATCGGGCATGCGTACCGTTGCGACGGCGGCAACGCCTTCCGCCAAGACAGTCGCCGCGGTCGCGGAGCCGATGGTGCCGGAACTGCCCCCGACCACGTCCTACGAGATGGCGGCCGAACTCACGGCGCTCCACCGATCCTGGATCGACGGTGACGGCGCCCGCTTCCCGCCGGACGAGCTCTATCTCGCCAAGCTTGCGGGCGGGCGGGCGCTCGAAGCCTACGAGATCGCGCTGGCCGCAGCGATCGTCGAGCGCTATCCCGCGACGGCCACCCGGATCGTGGAGATCGGCACGGGATGGGGCGGATTTGCCATCCTGATGGCGCGCCTCGGCTTCGACGTGCTGGGTTTCGAGGGCAATGCCCGGCGCCATGCCGCCTGCCAGTGGCATTTCGACGACCAGGTCGGGCGCTTCCCTGTCCTGCAGGATCGCTTGCTGCTCGCGCCCGAGGGGCTTTTTCCGCTCGCCTTCCTCGACGACATGCTCGCCGCGGACAAGATCAACCTCTGCATCGCGACCAACATCACGAGCTCCTACAGCGCCGAGAACGAGTCGGCGATCACCGACGCCGCGGCCGCCTGTGACGAGCTCATCCTCGATCTGGCCCGCTTCGGCAAAAGCCGCGACAGCCAGCCTGAACGCGACGAGCTCTTCGAGACCCTGCGAACGACCAGCTTCAGACCGGTCGAACGGCTCTACGCCGACGATCCCTACGACTATTGGCGCTTTCGAAGCCGGCGTATCGGACGCCACAATGTCGTCACGGCGCCGGCCGAGTCGCGCACCGCGAGCCAGCCGCAGGCTCCCGGCCGTCGCCTCGGCTCGCCCAGCCGTCGAGACCGGCTCTTCCGGATGGCGGGGGATCAACAGCTCACGCAATGCCCCGTCTGCCACTCGGCGCATGTCGAGCCCCTGTGGCGCATGCCGGCCACCACCCTGCCGGAACCCATCCAGGTGTTCGGCGGCTATTTCGACCAGATTCCCACTCTGCAGGTGCCCGGCATCCTGTACGGTTTCGATATCTGCAACGACTGCGAGACCATCTTCCTCAATCCGGTGCCCAGTCAGCAGAAGAGCGGCTATCGAGCGACCGACCACTACATCCGCAAGATGCGGACAGCCTCCGAGTGGAAGGGCTACGAGGACGCGTACGAGCGCTTCGCCCGCTGGATCCCGGCCGACGCGACCGTGATGGTCGATGCCGCATGCGGTGTCGGGCAGTATCTCGAGGTGGCGCGGCGACGCAAGACGCACCGGTGGCAGCGCCTGGTCGGTCTCGAGCTGGCCGAGAAGTATGTCGCCCACATGCGCGAGCAGGGCTTCGAGGCGCATGTCTTCGACATCGACAATGACGACCTGCTTTCCGTCGTCGACGCCGACAGCGTCGACTTCATCGCCTTCTGCGAGGCCTTCGAGCATGTCGAGCGGCCGCTGGACGCCCTGCGCAAGCTGCTGACCGCGCTCCGTCCCGGCGGGCGCCTCTTCTTCACGGCTCAACGCTATGGCACGGATGTCCAGGCGGCGGTGCGTCCCGGCGAACCGATCTACATCGGACCGCGGGTCGTCCAGGATCTTCCCCGTCAGCTGAAGTGCCGGATCGTCGAAACGACGACCAGCCGCATGCGCTACTATATCGTGCTGGAGAAATAGATCGGATGTGCGGACTGGCTGCGGCCCTGCTGACACACGCCGGCGCGGTGCCGGAGCGCGAGCTGCGCCGTCGCGGCCTCGCCATGGCAACCTCCCTGCGACATCGCGGTCCCGACGGCGAAGGCGTCTGGATCGACCAGGACGTGATGCTGGCGCACAGGCGTCTCGCCATCATCGACACCTCGGCGGCGGCCGACCAGCCGATGCACGACGATGGCGGCACGGTTCATGTCGTCTTCAACGGCGCCATCTACAATTTCAGGGAACTGCGCGACGAGCTGATCGCCGCCGGCCATCGCTTCCGCAGCACCGGCGACACCGAGGTCATCGTCAACGGCTTCCGCCAATGGGACACCGGCCTCTTCTCCCGGCTGGTCGGCATGTTCGCCATCGTCATTTGGGATTCCCGCACCCGGCGCCTGGTCGCTGCCCGCGACCGCTTCGGCGAGAAGCCGCTGCACTACATGGAACGGCCGGACGCCATCCTCTTCGGATCGGAGATAAAGGCGCTCCTGACCTGGCCCGGCGTGCCGCGCCGGCCCAATCCGCAGGCCCTGCACGAGTTCCTCACCTTCAGCTACGTCATCGGCTCGGAAACGGCCTTCGCCGGGATCCGGCGGCTGCCACCGGCCCATCTGATGATCTGCGAGCGCGGCAAGCCGCCCGTGCTGGAGCGATACTGGCAGCTCCCGCCTGCCGGCGAGAAACCGGTGCAGGGCAGCGTCGCCGATCTGAAACGCGAGTTGATCGACCGCATCCGGGCAGCCGTGACCCTGTGCCGGGTGGCGGACGTGCCCCTGGGCGCCTTCCTGTCCGGCGGCGTCGATTCGAGCGCCGTGGTGGCGATGATGGCACCGACCCACCAGGGTCCCATCGAGACCTTCTCGTCCGGATTCGGTTTCGGCGACTACGATGAGACCCGCTACGCCACGATGGTCGCGGAGCGCTACGGCACCAACCATCACGTCTTCACCTACGGCAAGGAGATCGTGGGCAGCGTGCGCGATCTCGCCTGGCACTACGACGAACCGTTCGCAGACTCTTCCGCGCTGGTGACCTACGCCTTGTCGCGCGAAACCCGGCAGGCGGTGACCGTAGCGCTGACCGGCGACGGCGCCGACGAGACCCTGCTCGGCTACCAGCGCTATTTCCGCTTCGGCGCGACCATGTCCCGGAACGCCGGAGGCCGGCAGTTGCCGGACCTCTATGCGCCGAGCGGCCTGGATGCCCATCGGCGTGCCGCCGGCGACGCCTACGGCTACCTGATGGAGACGTTCCGCGAGCGGCAGAAACTCGCCGGCTACGATCTCGCGCTCCTGCCCTGCCTCGATCGCTGCGCCTATGACAGCCTGGCCGAGTGCGTCGTCGACGGGCTGACACCGGAGGAGCAGGCCGGGCGAATCGACCTTGCAACCTATCTGCCGTGCGATCTCCTCACCAAGGTCGACGTGGCGGCCATGGCGCATGGCCTGGAAACCCGCGCCCCGTTCCTCAACCACACCCTCGTCGAATGGGTCTCGCGCATTCCCGGCGACCGCAAGGTCTGGGACAACGAAGGAAAGGCCCTGCTGAAGTCGGCGCTCGAGCCCTTCGTGCCGCGTGAATGCATGTACCGCCCCAAGGTCGGCTTCCGCGTGCCCGTCGCCAAGATGATGCGCGAGGAGCTGCGCGAGGCGACCGAGGCGGTCCTGCAGAGTCCGCGCTTCGCCGACCGCCGCCTCGTGCGCCGGGAGTTCGTGCAGCAGATGCTGGCCGAGCACCGGACGCAGCGCCAGGAGCACGGCACGCGGCTATGGGCGCTGCTGATGCTCGAAACGTGGTTCAGGACCTGGATCGACTCGGACGGCAGCCGGCCGGTGAGCGGCGACGACGATCCGTTCGCCGAGTTCGCCGCGGGAGGCTTTCCCTCTCGCTCCGGCGCCGCCGACATGCGCGTCGCCGATGGGACCTGAATGCCCGCTGAGCGCCGCCCTGCCTACATCAGATGGTCGCGGAGGGCATAGGTGATCATGACGCCGACGAACCACGCCAAGGCGGCGGCAAGGACCACCGCGGCGATGGCCCGCGTCCGGTCGGGATAGACCGACTTCTGGGGCAGGGTCGGCGCCACGAACAGCGCGAGGTACGACTGCTGGTTCTGGGCCGTCAGGTAGGCCTGGGTGCGAAGCGCCAGCGCTTCCGTGTACTGCTTCTCGGCCGACAGGCGATCGAGCTCGAGCGACTGATGCCGAGCCAGGGCTTCTGCGCTCACGGCCTTCACGGTCGACGACCCGAGAGGATCGTCCTTCTTGATCTGCGCCTCGAGCGCGACCATTTTCGATTGCAGGCCCTTCAGCAGCGGCGAGTTCGGCGTCGCCGACTTGATGGCGGCATATTGGGTCTGCAGGCCGGCGAGTTCCTTGCGCTGGTCGTCGATGATGGCAGCGCCTGCCTGCGCCGTCTGGTCGGGATTGACCAGTCCGCTCTGTTGCCGGAATTCGCGCAAGGCTTCCCGCGCCGTCGCGAGTTGTTCCTGGGCCCGGGCAACGCTTTCATCGGCGATCCGAACGAAGTCCTGCTGGGCCTTGGCGTTCAGCCGGCGGAACATCTCGTCCGACGTCGTGACCAGGGTCTTTGCCAGATTCAGAGAATCCTGCGGCGTGAACGCCCGCACCGATACGGTGATGTTCCCCGAGATCAGGTCGAACTGGGCCGACACCATCTTCGCCCAGTAGGCCTTCAGTTCTTCCGCGCTAGGATCGGCCGGCAGTCGCGACCCGAAGTCGATCCACGGCCGTGAAAACATCGCCTGAAGATTGACGTCCCGCTCGACGTCGGTGATCGCCTGGGCGCTGTTCAGGTAGTCGGTGACGACGAAGGAATCGGGCGACATGGCGGTCGCCCCCATCATCGCTGCCCCCGACCGTCCGGTCATGGCCTGGGAAGGTCCCCGGACCGCGAACTGAAACGACGTGACATACTGGTTGGACGCGACATAACCATAGTAGATGACCGCCAGCAGGGCCGGTATCCCGATCACGATGAGAGCCGAGAGCCCGAGCAACCCGCCAAAGCGCCGGCGCTTCGCCTGACGCGGCATCCGCGGAAGGAACATGGTGGAGACGCGCGGCGGGTCGAGCTCGCCGTCATGGACGGTCAACTCGCCCGTCGGCCGCGTCTGAAGGGCGGTGCGGGCCGGGGTCGAGGGCAGCTCGGGAGCGCGTTGCTCCACCAAAGCCCTCTCCGCCGCGACCGGCTTCTCCATGCTGCCTTCGCTTGTCGGGGCTTCGGCGATTTCCGTCGGCACATAATGCCGATCGGCAGGGGGACTGCATTCGAAGAGCTGGTAAAATCCCTGCGCCTCGAGATCGATGATCTCCGAAGTTGGCAAGAGGCCGTACGAACGGAACTCCTCGACCAGCTTCTCGCGTTCGAGGGGAGTGTTGCGCTTGGTGCAGAATCGCTGAAGATCCAGCAGGACATACCGGTACTGCGCCAGGCCCCGGCACAGGCGGACATACTCCACGCTTGTCTGCGATGCAACGAAGTCCGTCAGGATCGCCATCGAGTGCGAAACATCGAGGTCGTTCACCGCGTCCGGGAAAGGAGCGCCGAGCAGCCGGCAATTGCTCTCGATATGGGGCAGGTCGGCGCTGAGTTCGCGCAGGATGGCCGTGGCCGTCAGGTGCCTGCGCTCATCGCGTTCGATGCCGACCGAGGCGAAACCATCGTGCGCGAGCATCAGGGGCAGCGTACCCAGGCCCGACCCGATCTCGTGATAAGACCTCAGGAACGAATAGCGAGTCCTCACCAGGTCCAAGATCGCGCGCTCACCCACCGGAATGGGAAACCCGCTCGCGAGCTGCAGATTGTAGTGCTCGTATGCGCCGGACCGATCGACGCCCAGCAACTTGATGCGCTCGCCCAGCACCTGAATCGTCTTCTGCCGGATGACCTCCGGGGCGGCGGAAACTTCATCCCCGGTCTCGTCGCGCGCGGGTTCGATCGGCATCTTAGGCAACACCCTTCAGGCTGTTGGCCGGGTCTTTCACGATCTCATTGTAGCATGCCACCGCTTCCTTGATGCTGTCGTAGCATGTCAATTTCCCGTCGTGCAGCGTCGCGCCGACGTCGCAGTAGGTGAGCAAGGTCTCGGGAGAATGAGACACGACGATCATGCGGCTGTGCTTGAGGCGGCTGTTGAACGTCTCCTGGCAGCGAGCCTGAAAGCGCGCATCGCCGGCGCTGAACCCTTCGTCGATGAGGTACACATCGAACTTCAACGCCATGCTCGCGCCGAAGCCCAGCCGCGAATTCATGCCGCTGGAGTAGGTCCTGACCGGCTCGTCGAAGTATTCGCCCAGCTCCGCGAACGCTTCCACGAAATCGACGACTTCGGCGACGTCGTACCCGTACACCCTCGCCAGGAACGCCGCATTTTCCCGCCCGCTCATGTTTCCAGCGAAGCATCCGGTGTAGCCGAGCGGAAACGACACGCTCACGTCGTGACGGCTGATCCTTCCGCGGTCCGGCAATTCACTTCCGCCGATCAGGCGCATCAGTGTCGACTTGCCCGCGCCGTTGAGACCCAGGACGCCGATGTTGCGGCGCGTATCGAACGTCACATTGAGATTGTCGAGCACCACCTTCCGGCCGAACTTGGTCGGATAGCTCAGGGAAACGTCCTCGAAAACGATCACACAGGCTCCAGCACTTTGCGACGGGCGACTTGCATGAAGGCCAGGCCCGTGGCGATCAGGAGAAGGCTTACCGTGACAACGTATGAAGTATCCAGAAACGCAGCGTTGTAGTTCCAGTAGAATCCCGTCCTGAACATCAGGACGACATGCAGAATGGGATTGTACAGCATGTAGTCGCGATACGGCTCGGGGATCTGCTCCGGCAGGTACCAGATCCCGGAAAAAACCCACAAGGGAAAGGACGCCATTCCAAAGATGGTCATCCAGTTGTGGAAGTAGCTCACGATGACGATGTTTATCATGCCGATTCCAAGTCCCAAGGCGATCGCCAGGGCGCACGCTTCCATGACTCGCAAAAGATCATGCGGTATCGCCTCGGGGACGCCCGACAGATAGAGGCCGAAGAACATCAGGCCGCCCACGAACATGTAGGTCGCCGCCTCGAGCACCACTCGAGCAACCACGACATCCAGCGGCTTCACGGGCGGCAACGTCAGCAGATTTCTGTTGGAGCCGATGGAGGCGCTCACATACGTCGCGAGCTTGCTGTAGAGAAAATAGGGCACGATGCCACTCAGCATGAACAAGGCGATGCTGGTGCCGATAGGCGTATGCCGCTTGAAGATGAGGGTGAAGAACACGAGGTACAGGGCAAGATGGAGGGCGGGTTCGATCAGGGCCCACAGATAGCCAATTCGCGATGCGCCGAAGTGCGCCTTCATCTCTCGCCGAATGAGCGCCGCAACGATGCGAACGTGCGCCCTGATTGCGGCGCTACCCTTGTGCCATGCAACCGTCACTTCTTCACGAAGCAGCAATGTTCCGCGCCCTTCGGTTCCGCCACCGGCAAACGTTCGCGGCAGCATCGCGCCTTCGCTCGACATGATAGTCGAATGCATGTGGGCCGCAATGCGACAGCGCCGCCCGACGGTGCTTCCCATGGCAGTTTGTCATGGCCTCCCCCGTGTGGCGTCTTCGGGCCGGCCTTCGTCGAACGTCGGGCGCACGCCGCGCGCGAGCCCCGCAGCCTTGTACGCCTCGAGGGTCTTCGACAGCATGTGCGACAGGGCAAACGCGCCCATCGTCCAGCGCCTTGCCTCCAGCGCCATTTCCCGGAGACGATCCGGCTGGGCCACGAGGTCCGCGATCAGACCTGCCACGTCTGCAGGAGACGGATGCAGGGGGGCAACGATGCCTGTTCTGCCGTGCACCAGCGCTTCCGGAGCGCCACCCGCAGCGGTCGTCACGACAGGCACGCCCATGAGCTGGGCCTCGATCAGCACGTTCGGAAGACCTTCATGCTCCGAAAGGAGCATCAGAATGTCCATCTTCGGCAGCCAGTATCCGACGAAGGCGGACCGACCCACGAAAAGGCATCGGCTGGCGATGCCAAGAGCCTCTGCCCGCTTCTCCACCCGCTTCCGGAACGGTCCGCCGCCGACCAGGATGAAGCGCGCGTCGGGAATCCGGGCCGCCACGGCAGCGGCTGCCTCGATCCACAGCAGGGGTCGCTTGACCTCGTCCAGACGCATCACCCCGCCGAGTGTCAGCGAGCTGGGTGATGTCCTGTCCGTGAACGTGCGGAAGGCGTCTTCGGACGCGGCATCGCCTTCGGTGGCCAGGGGCGCCACACCGTTCGGAACCACGAGGATCTCCCGGGGGTCGATGCCGAGCCACCGACTGTAGCGCGAGGCGGCATAGGTCGAATTGACCGACAGCTTCACCCCGGGGGCGCGCAGCAACGACTTGTAGATGATGTCGTATTCCACGAGATACCGCTCGCGCCGGTCAGGAGGTGGCGTCGACCGGCCGCTCAGCACGATTCTCGGCACGCCGGCGAGCAGGGCGGCGAGGCCGGTCGCATAGACCAGCCCATCCTGCCAGATGTGGACCATCTGCGGTTTCATGGCCCGTAGCCGGTCGGTCAGCTTGATGACCGCCTCGGCGGTGGACCACGGAAGGAACCCGAGGGCCCGAAGGGCGGGGCGTACGGCGGAAGTCGCGAGATCGCCGGCGAAATCCGGCCATTCGCGATAGGACTCCACGGGAATGCCGGCTTGCTCGAGCTCGGCGAGATAGAACGCGCCGTCTTCCCGATCGTCCAGCGCCCTCGCTACCACCTGGACCCGATCCAGGGTCACACCGTCGGCGAGCGTTCTCTGCTCCCTGCCGATGCCGTTCAACCCGATCGCGGTCGCCACCAGCTGGCGTTCGGCACCGCCTGCCCCGAGCGATCCGGTCAGCAACACGACCGGACCAGCCCGGCCCGTCGGGGCAAGCGCCGTTTCCGTGCGCTCCGCCAGGATCCGCTCGAACAGCGCCGCCAGCACCTTGACCGAGGCAGTCGATCGATCTCCGCCGGGTAGCGGCTCGTCGCGACTGATCGCACTGGTGACGGAATGGACGTGCTTGTCCTCACCGATCAACGGCGGTCCAAGCCCTGCCCCGGCCGCCAGACGGCGAAGCAGGATGACGGCGGCACGGTGAGCGCCGAACTCCTCTTCCAGCCACGCCGACGCCAGAAGCCAGGAGTCCCGGCGCTTCGCGAAGATCCCCGACAGGCGGGCGAAGGCCTCCATGGCCTGGTCGACATCGCCGACCGCCTCGCAGGCTTCGGCATAGGCGAGCAGGTGGTCGAACTGCGCCGGCAGCCGCGGAAAGCGAGCGCGCAGGATCTCACGGGCCGCACCGGCCCCCCTGTCCTGCCGCATCCGCTTGATGAGCCTGTCGAAGGCCGCCGTCGATGCCGGGAATCGGGTGCTCACACCAAGACAGGCACCCAGCGCGTGCTCGTCGCCCTCTTCCGTCAGCAGCTGCGCGACAATGCCCTGAAACTCCTCGATGCCCGGATAGTCGCGGATCAGGTCGAGCAGCTCACGGATCGTCGCCGTTCGGTCGCTCGATGCGAGCGCACGGCGCCGGATGGAACGTGCATGCTCTCGAACGGCAGGAGGAGGCCGAGCATCGCCCCTTCCCGCTGCCATCCCGCGCTCCACCGAAGCGCGGATCGGATCGTCAGCGACATCGGCGCGGAACACCTCGCGCATCCCGGCGCGACGCCATCGCTGCGATGCCAGCAGATTGGACAGTGGGAGAGCGAACATCGACGGCCTGCCGCGTTCGGGTGCCATGCTGCGGGCTCTCCTACGCCCGGTAGTACTCGCGGTACCAGCGCACGAATTCCCCCACGCCGACGGAAACCGGCGTGGCCGGCCGAAAGCCGATCAAGGCTTCCAGGAATTCCGTCGACGCCTCCGTGCGAACGACGTCGCCCGTCTGCATGCCCATGTAGTTCCGCTCGGCCTTGCGTCCGAGCGCCTTCTCGATCTCCTCGATGAATGCCAGCAGGCTCACCGGCTTGCCGCCGCCGATGTTGACGATGCGGTAGGGACCGACGGGGCTAGTCGAGTCCGTGGCCACCCGGCGTGCTTCGCCGCGCACGGGGGGCTTGTCGCAGAGCCGGACGATCGATTCCACGAGATCGTCGATGTACGTGAAGTCACGTTCCATCTCGCCGCGGTTGTAGACGTCGATGGGACGCCCAGCGAGCATGTTCTCCACGAACTTGAACAACGCCATGTCCGGACGTCCCCAGGGACCGTAAGCGCTGAAGAAGCGGAACACCGTCGTGGGGATGTCCCACAGATGAGCGTAGCAATGGGCGATGGCTTCCGCGGCCTTCTTCGATGCCGAGTAGATCGTCAGCGGGTGGTCGGCACGCGCCGTCTCGGCGAGCGGGAAGTCTGTGCTGGCCCCGTACACCGAGCTCGTCGAGGCGATGACGAGGTGGCGCGGTCGAAGCTCGCGACAGATCTCGATCACGTTGAACGTGCCGACGACATTCGAATCGATATAGGCGCGCGGATGCTCGAGGCTGTAGCGCACGCCCGCCTGGGCCGCCAGATGGACCACGACCTCGGGCTTGAACTCCCGCGCGGCGGATGACAGTCCGCCGGCATCCTCCAGCAGGCAGACGTGCGGACGAAAGGCCGACCCGAACTTTCCCAGCTCCGCGTGACGGTTTTCCTTCAGCTTGACGTCGTAGTAGGGGGTCATGCCGTCGACGCCGAGCACGCTGTGGCCGTCTCGAAGAAGCCGTCTGGCAAGATGAAACCCGACGAATCCGGCAGTTCCCGTAATCAGATAGCGCATCGCCAACCCACTTCGTTCGATCGCTACTCAAGCATCCTGCAGGGCTCCGTTGCTCACGGCTTGACGATGGGCCGGGAAGCCACGCCGATCCGGGCGCTTCGCACGCCAACGACCGGCCTCAGCCGATCGACCAGCCGATGGCACTCCATGGATTCGTGATCGGTGCATGATGATGGCGGAACCGAGGCCGGAGGTCACCGCCTCGGCCCGGGACGGCAGGACAGCGGTTCCACCAACGTGGAGACCCGTCTCGGCAGTCGTCCACTGCTTTGGCAACGCGCGAGTGCCCCAACCCTCGTGCATTCCCACCCCTCTCTGACCAGACGCATCCGGAAAAGCCAGGCCCTTCCGGCGGGTTCGCTTTGTAAGGGACTGCCAATCGGGAGTCAAAGATCGAGGCCATGGGCCGTCGACTGAGGGCGCCCCGACCGATCGCGTCACAGGAACGCTATGGAACGGTCACGAAAGTCGAGATCCGCCCCGCCCGCTCAAGAGAGCGTGGTGCACAGGTCGCTGGAAATAATGGTGATCCGCGATGGCCCTTCGCAGCTTCGGATCGATGCTACCGGCAGAGCCCGACGGTTCCGCCGCTCAACCGCCGCTGGGGAAATTGCCGCCGAGCGTGCGCGGGATGGCCACCGTGCCCGCGGCGCCGGACAGGATCTGGAAGAACTTCGCGGCGTCCGACAGCGGCGCCTGCGAGACGAACAGGATGTCGCCCGGCCTGACGGGGAACGTGTTCATCGCAAAGTAGGTTTGCGGGAGCTTGAGGTCTACCTGGTAGACGATCGGCACCGTCTCCCGATCCTCGGCGAGAAGCTGAACGCCATAGCGGCGCGCCAGGTCGACCGGCTCGCGGCGGAAGAGATAGACGCCCTTGGCATCGGAGCGCTGCGCATCGAGGCCGAGACTCTGGGCCAGCGCCTCGGTCATGTTGAGCCTCGACTTGCGGAAGACCTGCTCGCCGGGCTGCAGGACGGCGCCGAGGGCGATGAAGGTCTGCGGCCTGCGGGAGACAAGCAGCGTATCGCCCGCCGCGACCGACACGTTGAACATGTCGGGCTGATCGATCACGTCCTGCACGGGCACCGACAGGGTCGACCGCCCGCGCGTCAGGCGCACGGACGTCTCGTACGCCGGGAATTTCGTGCCCCCGGCAAGGGCGATCATGTCGAGCACCCGCTGATCGGGCCGCTCCACGGGCTGGGGCCCAGGCTTGTTGACCTCGCCCTGGACCGAGACCGCACTGCTGACGTTGTCGGCGACCATCACGGTTGCCTGGGGATCGACGGCCTTGCTGGAAAGGCGCGCGACGATGTCGTTCTCGATCTCGGACAGTCGCCTGCCGCGGGCCGGGAAGCGACCCGCGTACGGCAATGCGATCGTGCCATCCACATCGACCCGGACGGTGACGTCCGCTCCCTTGCGCTCGCGTCCCGCGAAAAGCCCGGTTTCCGCGGCTTCCCAGATGGTGACCCGCAGGACGTCGCCGACGCCGGCGCGACCGAACGTCCCCGGTTGCTGGAAGACCGCCGGAACCGTCGGGAAGGTCGGCTGATAGTACTGCTTCGCGTCCTGGGCGACTCTCGCGTCCAGGGTCACCATGGCGACGCGCATCACGGAGGCGGGATCGCCCTTCCGGTTCTCGGAGACGTGCGCCAGCATCTGGTTGGCGCTGGGCCCGTCGCTGGGCAGGAGATCGCAACCGGCGAGGCTGACGCAAAGGGCCGCAGCGACCGCCATCCAGCGACCTTTGGCGTCACCACGGTCGTCTGTTGCGCTCACGACCGCTCGATACGTCCTGGAGACCACCAGCCAACTTGCCCTGATATTGTGCAGATATCGCGTAAGCGTGTCCTTTACGCGATATCTGGCCGATTATCTAGCGACTCGTGCCGGCCGGGGAGGGCAGGCCCATGGCAGCGTGACGCCGCCTGCCGCGGACTCGGACATGGGGAAGAATGAATTTTCCGGATGGGCGGACCGGGCGCCCTGGTGCCCCCGGTCGGACTCGAACCAACACTTCCGTGAGGAAACCTGATTTTGAGTCAGGCGCGTCTACCAATTCCGCCACGGGGGCACGCTCGGTGCCGCAGGAATAAACCCGAAGGCCCCCACCGGGTCAACGCCCCAGCCCTGCGCCGGTCAGAACTCGCGGAAGGCCCGGGCGAAGCTGTCCTTGATCGGCTTGGTTAGGTACTCGAAGAAGGTGCGGTCGCCGGTTGTGATGAACACCTCGGCCGGCATGCCAGCCATCGGCCGCAGTCCGGGCACGCGATCGAGCTCGCCGGGCCCGACCTGGACGCGGGCCATGTAGACGTCGCGACTGGCGCCGTCGAGGCTGGCGTTGACGCCGCCGCGCTCGGGAACGGCGTCGGCCGAAAGGTAGACGACGCGCCCGTTGAGCATCGGCGTCGATCGCGCGTTCATGAAGTTCATCCGGATCGTGGCTTCCTGTCCGACCCTGACATGGTCGATGTCCTGCGGCCGCACGCGGACCTCGATCAGCAGATCGGCCTCCGTCGGCAGGATGTCCATGATGCTGCGCCCGGGCTCCACGACGCCGCCGGCCGTGTGGTAGCGCATCTTGATCACGGTGCCGCGCTCCGGCGCCACGATCTGGATGCGGTCCAGCACGGACCGCGCCGAGCGGATGCGCTCGCGCACGTCCTGCAGCTCGCCCAGCGTCTGGTGCAATTCCTCGACCGCGGTCTTGGCCGCCGCGATGTAGACGCCGTTGATCTGCTCCCTGGCGCGCGCGATGCGGTCCCTCGCGTCGCCCACTTCTCCCAGCAGGCGGCCGATCTCGCCGGTCGATGCCGCATGGCCGCGCTGCAGCGTCAGGAGTTCGGAGCGGCGGATCAGGCCGCTGCTCACGAGCTGGGTCTTGGTCGCGATCTCCTCGTCGAAGAGCGATGCCTGACGCTCGACGTTCAGGATCTGGATCTTGCCGGCCCGGATGCGCTCGTTGAGCGCGTTGACGCTCTCCTCGATCGACGCGACCTCGCTGTCGATGTTCCGGCGGCGCGCGATGAATGTGCTCATCTGCGCCTCGAGCAGGGCGGCGATCTGCGGGTCGCCGGCCTGGCTTGCGAGGCTCTCCGGCCAGTCGAAGGACGACTTGCGCTCCGCCTCGGCCTGGAGCCGCACGCGCATCGCCTCGAACCGCGCCTCGCGCAGGATGAGGCGGCGCAATTCGGCCTTGGGAACCGTGTCGTCGAGCAGGACGAGGACCTGGCCGCGGTCCACCACGTCACCTTCCTTGACCAGGATCTCCTTGATGACGCCGCCGTCCGGATGCTGCACGACCTTGTTCTCGCCGCTGGCCGTGAACGAACCCGCGGTCACCACCGCACCGGCGATCAGGGCGACGCCGGCCCAGGTGCCGAACCCGGCGAGAAACGTGACCAGCAGCAAGGCGCCGATCCAGGAGGCCCGCCGGCTCGACCGCGAAATGTGCTCGTACCAATCCTGCTCTCTTTTCATCGCCCCGCTCCACACACCTGAATTCCCCGACCCCACGCACTTTCACGTCAGCCCTGAAGAGCATCGACGATGCTGGCGCCGTCCCCCCGGTTGGCGCCCTTGGGCGAGATCATCGGCAGGATCTCGTCGCGCGGCCCCAGCGCCTGGACGGTCCCGTTGTTCAGCACCATGATCTTGTCGACGCTGCGCAGCAGGGCCGGCCGCTGGGTGATCGCCACCACGGTGATGCCGCGCTTCTTGGCCTTGATCAGCGCCCGGCCGAGCGCCATCTCGCCGCTGACGTCGAGATTGGAGTTGGGTTCGTCGAGGACCACCAGACGCGGTTCGCCGAAGAAGGCGCGCGCCAGGCCGACCCGCTGCTTCTGCCCCCCCGACAGCGGGCTGCCGTCGACGGCGATCGGCGTCTCGTAGCCATGCGCGAAGTTCGACACCATCTCGTGGATGTCGGCCAGCTCGGCGGCCGCGAACACCGCCTCGTCCGTCGCGTCCTCGCGCATGCGGCCGATGTTGGCCTTGATGGTCGCGGGGAAGAGCTGCACGTCCTGCGGCAGGTAGCCGACATTCTCGCCGAACTGCCGCGGGTCCCAGTTGCGCAGGTCCATCATGTCGAGGCGGATGGAGCCCGCCGTCGGAAGGATGGATCCGACCAGCATCCGGCCCAGCGTCGACTTGCCGGTTCCCGATGCGCCCACGATCGCCATCGACTCGCCGGGCTTCAGGGTGAACGACACGCCGTTCAGGATCACCTGCTTGTTCGGCGGCGGCACGTAGAGGACGCGCTCGACCGTCACCAGCCCGTGCGGCTTGGGCAGCCGCAGGCGCTCGAAGTTGAGCGGCGAGGATTGCAGCAGGCTGCGGATGCGGCTGTACGCCATGCGCGCGTTCACGAAGCTGCGCCAGCCCTCGATCGTGCCCTCGATCGGCGCCAGGGCGCGGCTCGCCACGATCGAGGACGCGATCATCATCCCGCCCGTGAGGTCGCCCTGCAGCGCCAGCCAGGCGCCCGTGCCCAGCAGGCCGATCTGCGTGGTCAGGCGGATCAGCTTCGACAGGCCAGCCAGGAGGATGTTGCGGTCCTGGGCGACCACCTGCGAGCGCAGGGATTCGCGCGTCTCGCGCCCCCAGATGCTCACGGCTTCCGGCACCATGCCCATGGCGTTCAGGACGCCCGCGTTGCGGGCCATCGCGTCGGCCTGGAGCGTCGCGCGCATGCCGTAGATGGTGGACTGGGAGAACGGCTGGGCGGTGAAGCGCTGGTTCAGGTAGGCGATCACCAGCAGCGCAAGTCCCGCCCCGCTGACGATGAAGCCCAGGTAGGGATGCACCAGGAACACGGCCGCCAGGTAGAGCGGCGCCACCGGCGCGTCGAGCATGGTGAGCAGGACCGATCCGGTGATGAAGTTGCGCAGCTGCTGGAGGTCGCCCAGGGCCTGGAACTCTCGGCTCGAGCCGTTCTGGGAGGCCTTGGCGGCGGCGCTGAGCACCGCCGGACCGAGCTTGCTCTCGACCTCGACGGCGGTGCGCATCAGGATGAAGCGGCGCACCATGTCGATCAGCACATGCATGATGAGCGCCCCGATCACGACGATCGTCAGCATCACCAGCGTGTCCATGCTGCGGCTGGTCAGGACGCGATCCGAGATCTGGAAGAGATAGATCGGCACCGCCAGGATGAGCGTGTTCACCGCGAAGGAGAACAGCGCGACATGGATCAGGCTCCGGCGCACCAGCGCCAGGCCGCGGCCCAGCACCTCGCGGAAGTCGCGGTCCGAGGAACGCTTCCCGAGCATGGGTGTCCGGGGCGTCGACGGAGACCGTGGCGCCGCGACCGACAGGTCTGGCACGGGGCCGGCGGCGGGCGATGCGATGCTCATGACACGATCCTTTCCTGGGTCCCGGTCAGCTGAGAACGCTGGCCAGGGGATCCGACGAGACAGACCCGCCCGCGTCGTTCGGGGCGGCGGCAATGTGCTGGTCCTGCGCCTCCGGCTCCGGCGCGTGCTGGACGAAGACGGCCGCCTCGGGTGCGAGCGCCGATGGATCGTTGGTCACCACGGTCTTCGGCTGCTCGCCTTCCGGGGTGACGATGTTGGTCTGGACCAGGACGGCTTCGTTGTAGGTCTGGCCGGCGACATACTGGCCGCCCAGCGGCCCCAGCGTGGCGATCACCGCGTCGTTGCTCACGTGGTTTCCGCCCGTCGCGACATAGCCCGCTTCGCTGTCCTTCAGCGTCTGCAGCACCACGTCGGAGTCGCCGACGATGTTGGTCTGCTCGATCACGTTCATGTTGTAGTAGTCGCCCGTGATGAAAAGGACGTTGAGCAGCCCGCTCCCGTCCCCCGGCACGGCATGGGCGAGGCTGCCGCTCGCCGTGTCGCCGCCCCCTTGCAGGGCCCCGACCATGTTCGCCTGGTCGCCGGTCAGGGCGTGGATGCCGCCGCCGGTATAGTCGGCGATCGTCGCGGTGTTGCTGGCCCAGTTGGCGCCGGTGGAGATCGTGACCGCTCCTTGCGAATCGCCGTCCACCAGGACGTAGTCGCTGTTGAGCAGCACGTTGGTCTGCAGGATCCAGTTCACGCCGTAGTAGTTGCCCAGCACGACGACGAGGTCGTATTGCGTGCCCGACGACAGGATCGATGTGAGGTTGCCCAGCTCGTTCGACCCGGTGTCGATGAACTTGTAGTGATCGGCGGCCGTCTGCTGCACGAGATCGCCGTCCCGCAGGTCGTTGTACTGCCTGACGAAGCGCACGTCGTAGAAATCGCCGTCGATCCAGTCGACGTGCCAGTTCGAGCCGGCGCGGAAGCCCATCACGTAGGGATTGCTGTCGAGGGCGTCGACGAACTGCGCGACGTTGTGCGCCTCGTTGCCGCCGGACTGGAGCGACGCCTGGGCCGGCGCGCCGGCGATCTGCGATTCGTCGGCCAGGACATTGGTCTGGACGATCACGTTGCTGGTGTGGCTGTCGCCCATCACCACCAGAGACCCGATGAGACCCTGCGTGTCGTAGATGAGGGCCTCGTTCGTCAGGATATTGTTGCCGGTGCGGATGGCGGCGATATCGGCGCCGTGGTCGGTCGGCAGCGGCGCCACGAGCCCAGTCGGCGGCTGCGGCAGCGGCGCTTCGGCCGGCACCAGGTTCCCGTCGACCGTGACTCCCGGCTGCAGCGTCTGCGGACCGGTGCCGCTGGACGCGGCCTCGCGGAGGTTGGCGGCAACCGATTCGGGGTCGCCCTCGAGGTCGACGAAGCGCGCCGGGACATGAGTCGACGCCTGATGCACCAGATCGGCCAGGGTGGGGCCGGGAAGATGGGGCCAGGCCACGGGCTGGCCGTCGGTCGTGACGACATCGCCCTCGTGCAGGACGTTCACCTGGTCGATGCGCGCGTCGATCTGGTCGCTGTTGTTCCCGTACTGGATATGGATCTGGCGTTGCTGGAGCAGTCCGCCCCCGCCTCCGGCGCCGTGACTCGAATAGTGGTCGAACAGGCCCGGCTTGGAATACAGCGTCGGTAAGTGATGCGTATCCGGCGGCCCGCCCGGCGCGACCCGGTGCAGACCGGCGAGTTGCCACGGATCGGGCGGTGCTTCGGGGAAGTGAGGACCACGTCCCGTCACGAGCTCGTCGGGTTGGGCAGGCGGCGCCGGATGACGGTCGGGCGGATTGTCGTCGGGCTGCTTGCGCGGCGGCCCCAGCCCGTCTTCGTAGTCGACCCACAGGCGGGCCTGTGCCTCCGGGATGAACGGGTAACCGCTGAACAGCGAGAGAAACCGGTTCTTGACCGCGAGCAACATGGCAATTCCCTACCGATGGGGGAGCGGGGGCTGTCCACGAGCGTGACGCAGGGAAGAGAAGGCTCGCCCGGCGGATGCCGGGCGAGCTCCCCTTTGACAGTCTTAGCCGTGGCCGTGGTGGCCGCCGCCGCCGGACATGCCGCCGCCGTCGGTCCCGTCGGTGGTCGTGACGTCGCCGCCGACCACGTCCAGGCTCGCCTGGTTGAACTGGATGTTCGCACCCATCACGATGCTCTGGGTGAAGGCATCCTGCGAGATCGAAGCCGCCGCGTCGGCCGCCAGGCTGGCGGGCGAGCCGTCGTGCGTCGAGGCCACCGCGTCGTCGATCTTCGCGTAGCCGCCGTCAGCCGTCGCGGTCTGCGAGAACAGGCTGCCGTAGGACCCCGAGTCCCAGCCACCCGCGTCCAGCTTGACGGACGGGTTGGTCAGGTAGTCGTTGTCCACCAGGTTGTTCACCTGATCCAGGTTGAACATCGTGGCGGTGCCGGCGTCGTTGATCGACTGGTTCACCGTGTCGGTCATCTGGAAGAAGATGCCGTCCAGGTGATCGGCGCTGATCGCCGGCTGGTTCAGGTCCTTGAGCGCGTCGAGATCGAGATCGACGTCGACCTTGACGTCCACCTCGTTCTCGACCTTGGTCTCGACCTCGGTATCGACGTCGGTCTCGACCTTGTTCTCGACCTCGTTGTCGACCTCGCCCTCGATCTTGCCCTCGACCTTGCTCTCGGTCTCGCTGTAGTTGGCATTGCCGTTCACGTTGCCGTTGGCGTTGCCATTCAGGTTGCCGTTACCGTTCAGGTTGCCGTTGTGGTTCTCGGACTCGACCGACTGGGCAACGGCCTGGACCGCGGCCTGGGACTCGTACTGGCTCTGACCCTGGCTCTGGCCCTGGCCTTGACCCTGACCCTGACCCTGGCCCTGACCCTGGAGCTGGCCCTGACCCTGGAGCTGGGCCTCGAGCTGGGCCTGCGCCTGAGCCTGCAGGTCGTCCGGATCGTTGTGGTTGTTGTGATGGTTGTGCTGAGACATGACTTCTTCTCCTTGAGAAAACGGAAGCACCTGCTTCGGCCATGTCCGCTATTCATCTGTGCGCGGAGCATCGCCATCGAGGCGCAATTGACAATGAATTGACGGGAACGTGTCAGGCCTGCTTCGCCGGCGAGACACGGTAGCAGGGCACCTAGCAGCGCATTGTCGCCTCCCTGGCTTTTCGGCCGGATCGCGCGCGGTACGCGAGCCTGCCCCCTCCAAGGCGACCGCCGGAATTAACCTGCACTCGCCCCGGTTGTATGCGGGCCATCAACGTGACCGCGATGCGACCGCGGGGAGGATGATCTTCGTCTGTTCCCTTCGTCTCAACCGACCAACGACGACCCATGCGCCGTCTCGTCGAGGGGTCGGCAATGTCACAGCAAGGACGCGGCCCGGATTGGTTAGAGTTTGCTATCGATTGATGGCCGCAGAGGGGCTCGGCGCATTCGACATCACTGCAGGACTCGCCCGCATTCTTGGCCAGGTGCCGGCAGGTCGCATTCGTCAGGGCCCATCCTGCGGCAGCAGAAGATACTATCGATAGGCGTTGACGGACCCACTAGTGCAATAACCCTTAATAGTTTGCTAATGCTTATTCCCCTGAACGACGAGGCCGTCCAAATAACAAGAATCTGCTTTCAAGGCGCGTGTTGTTGAACGCGAAACCATTCGGACAGGTGACTTGAGATGAAATGGTCGGAGAAGGCAGAAAGGCCGGTTTCACTGGCTCGTTTCGAGGACGAGCTCAGTGCCCACAGTTACCTGGAGAAGATTCTCTGGCCGGAGGGTCCGGTTTGCCCGCGCTGTGGAAGCCACGGACGGATCGGGAAACTGGACGGCGCCTCGACGCGGATCGGCGCGCACAAATGTTATGTTTGCCGCCGAATCTTCTCCGTCACGCACGGAACCATATTTTCGTCGAGCCACGTCCCGCTGCACAAGTGGCTGCAGGCGATCTACCTGACCGACGGCGGCACCAAGCCCATGCGGCCGCACCACCTGCAACGTGTCATCAACGTGTCATTCAAGACGGCTTCGGGAATGCTCCGCCGCCTGGCCGAGGCCGCGAGCGCCGCCGACGAAGATGCGCCGTCGCACGGTCCCATGGCCAACCCGTCCAACCGGCGGGAACACCCCAACCGGGACTGCCCGTAGATCGGCGCCGCCGACGGCGCCGTTGACCGCCGGAAGCCTGACGAGACTGGAGAACAGCCAATCTCGTCTCGCCTCTACAACCTACGACACTTCGTGCGCGCGGATGAGATGAGCTGGGATCGCACGCGATTCCAGCTCATCTCATCCCGCTCTAGTTCGGCGGGGCCGCCGGAGGCACCTGGCAGGACGGACCTTCGCGGCCCACCGCCTCGCGCAGGCGAGGCAGCACGGCCCACAAGTCACGGTTCAGCGCGCGCAGCTCGTCGAGCGTCCGCCTGAGGCCCGACAGCCGATTGGCGTCGAGAGGCTCGCGATCGCCGAAGGAGAAGCGCCCCTTCGTCTCCGACAGGCGCATCGCCTGCGTGTGCGTGATCTGCCCGGACTCGTCGACCGAGAACATGGCGTGCAGGAATTCGTTGCGCGCCCGTCCCGCGTCGGCCAAGCGACGGACGATCGAGTCCATCGCGTTGCGAACCCCCGGATCCCTCACCTTCAGCAGCATCAGGCGGCGTACCAGGTCCAGGCGCGCGCGCGTCGTGTTGAGGGTCGAGAACACGACGGCGGCCGAGCGCTCCTCGGTCTCGAGCAGAAGCATGAGCACGTAGATCAGCAGTGATTCGTTGTTCGACCAGCCGACCACGAGCTGGCCGATCAGCGCGAACAGGTTGGCCTGCCCGTCCCGTGAATCGCGCGCGGCCCGCTCGATCGCGTCGAAATCGGGAGTCTCGGGAAGGCTTCGCGCCTTCGTCCGGGGCCCCTCTCCCTCGGTCGATGTCGCGGCCGGATGGCCGTTACCGTTTCGGCCGCGCCGCAACAATTTGTCGACGGCACTGTCGAATGTTTCGTCACTGTCGGCAAACGAATCACCGACACGGGCAAGAAACAGCGCAAACTGCTCCTTGCTGTGACTTGACGGGCGCTTCCTCGCCATGTCGCCTCCCACACACCCACACCCAAGTTTTTTCGGCCCCCACAGCCGACTCTCGCGTTACCCCGATCCGGCGGTATTGATCTGGGTCAACCTTCCTCGAGAGAATATCCCAATCCTGTTACGCGTAAAAGTTGTCAAGCGTACGGCAATGCGCGTCGGCAACGCCGCGCGATCTTGGATAGAGACTCTGACGACCTGTCCACACTTCCCCTCAGGTCGCAAAACTACACACCAAAATTGCGCTCCCACGTCAAGTATCTGGGTAACAGTTTGTGTGAGGCTGAACGCAAAGTTGATGTCCGTCTGTGGCAAGTGCCACATTCAGGTCCGCAAGCGTGCCTAATCGGAGACTGCGTGTCGGTCTGCGGTTCGGCGGCGCCCGCCCGGCGCCGGATACCTTGCTCTCGCCCTCGGCCTTGGGTTCTATGACGCCCTGAAAAGACGGCTTTTGCGGAGGAAAATCGCGCGTGCATCCGTACATCCATGCCCGGAAAACCCCGGACAAGCCGGCCTACATCATGGCCGGCAGCGGGGAGACGGTGACGTACCGGCAGCTCGACGAGCAATCCAATCGCATCGCCCAGCTTTTCCGTTCGCTCGGCCTGCGCGCGGGCGACCACATCGCCCTGTTCGTCGAGAATAGTGCCCGATTCTTCGAGATTTGCTGGGGAGCGCAGCGCTCGGGCCTGATCTACACCGCCATCAGCTCCCGACTGACCGCCGCCGAGGTCGACTACATCGTCGGCGATTGCGGGGCGCGCCTGTTCATCACCTCCCGGCATCTCGCCGCAACGGCGGCCGAGCTGGTGCCTCTGATGGCGAAGGTGCCGCACCGCTACATGATCGACGGCACGATCGCCGGCTACGCATCCTGGGAAGAGGCGGTGGCGACTTTTCAGGCGACGCCGATCGCCGACGAGACGGCGGGCAACGACATGCTCTACTCGTCGGGGACGACCGGCCGCCCCAAGGGCGTCCTGCCGGTCGTCGAACCGCAGCCGATCGACTTCGACAATCCGCTGCTCGCCATCACCCGCAAGCTCTACGGAATGGACGAGAACACCGTCTACCTGTCGCCGGCGCCGCTCTATCATGCGGCTCCGCTGCGCTTCAACATGAGCGTCATGCGGCTGGGCGGCACCTCGGTCATCATGGAGCATTTCGATGCCGAGGAGTTCCTGAAGCTGGTCGAGCACCATCGCATCACGCACACGCAGGTCGTGCCGACCATGTTCGTGCGCTTCCTCAAGCTGCCGGACGACGTGCGCCGCAAGTACGACGTCTCGTCGCTCAAATGCGCGATCCACGCCGCCGCCCCCTGCCCGATCCCGACCAAGGAGAAGATGATCGAGTGGTGGGGCCCGGTGATCTGGGAATACTACGCCGGCACCGAAGGCAACGGGCTCACCCTCTGCAACTCCGCCGAATGGCTGGACCACAAGGGCACGGTCGGCCGAGCCGTCATCGGCACCCTGCGGATCTGCGACGAGGACGGCAACGAGCTGCCGCCCGGCCAGCCGGGCACGATCTACTTCGCCGACGGGCGGCCCTTCCAGTACCATAACGATCCCGGCAAGACCGCCGAGTCGCGCCATCCCAAGGGTTGGACGACGCTGGGCGACGTGGGCTACGTCGACCCGGACGGCTACCTGCACCTCACCGACCGCAAGGCCTTCATGATCATCTCCGGCGGGGTGAACATCTACCCGCAGGAGGCCGAGAACCTGCTGATCAACCATCCCAGGGTCATGGATTGCGCCGTGTTCGGCGTGCCCAATCCCGACTTCGGCGAGGAGGTGAAGGCGGTGGTGCAGCCGCGCGACATGGCCGAGGCGGGCCCTGCGCTCGCCGAGGAGCTGATGGCCTACTGCCGCGAGCATCTGTCCCCGATCAAGTGTCCCCGCAGCGTCGATTTCGAGGCCGAGCTGCCGCGTCATCCGACCGGCAAGCTCTACAAGCGCCTGTTGCGCGATCGCTACTGGCAGGGCCGCGACAGCAGGATCGTGTGAGGGAGAGAACGATGAAAGCAGCCGTGGTCACAGAGACCGGCGTCGAGATCCGTGACGTCGCCAAGCCCCAGCCCAAGCCGCACGAGATCCTGATCAGAATCCGCGCCGCCTCGCTCAACCGCGCCGACCTCGCGGTGGCGGCGGGCAACCGCCATGGCACGGTCGGCGGTCAGGGGGCGATCGTCGGCCTGGAATGCGCCGGCGAGGTCGAAGCCGTCGGCGCCGACGTCAAGGACTTCAAGCCGGGCGACCGCGTCATGAGCTCGGCCGCCGGCACCTACGCCGAGTACACCGTCACTGATGCCGGCCGCGCCCACAAGATCCCGGCCAACAACATGACCTGGGAACAGGCCGCCTGCATGCCGGTGGCGGTGCAGACGATGCACAACGCCCTGGTCGGCGCGGGCCGGCTGAAGAAGGGTGAATCGGTGCTGATCCAGGGCGCTAGCTCCGGCGTCGGCCTGCTCGGCATGCAGATCGCCAGGCACATGGGCGCCTCGATCGTCATGGGCACCTCGACCAACGACGGCCGCCGCGCGCGGCTGAAGGAATTCGGCTGCGACCTCGCTCTCGACAGCCGCGACCCCAAGTGGCCCGACAAGGTCAAGGAGGCGACCGGCGGCAAGGGTGTCGACCTGATCGTCGACCAGGTGTCGGGCGGGGTCATGAACCAGAACATGGAGGCCGCCGCCATCCTCGGCCGCATCGTCAATGTCGGCCGGCTGGGCGGCATGAAGGGCGAGTTCAACTTCGATCTGCATGCGCTGAAGCGCATCGACTATATCGGCGTCACCTTCCGCACCCGCGGCCCCGAGGAGGTGCGCGCCATCGTCAAGGCGGCCCGCGCCGACCTCTGGCCCGCGATCGAGGCCGGCACCCTGGCACTGCCCATCGACCGGACGTTTCCGCTGGCCCAGGCCGCCGAGGCGCTGGCCCACATGAAGGCCAACGCCCATTTCGGCAAGATCGTGCTGGTTACAGCGTAGGCGCGGCGTCGGTCGCGGGCAGCTCGGCGCGGTTGTTGCTGCGACCCCGGTCGAAATCGGCATAGCGGCCGTCGGCACCGGGCAGCGACTTGCACGCCGCCGGCAGGAACGCGCCCAGGACGACGAGCAAGAGCAGGATCTGTTTCATCGCGCGACCTCAACACGGCCCGCCGGGCGACTTGCGCCCGTGCCGGCTCGTGCCCAATTTACCAGCAACACCCCTTGCGCCGAAGGACTATTGCCATGAGCAAGTCGATCAACCACCTCGCCACCGCGGACGGCCTGTTCTTCGGCAAGGGCGGGCTCGACCCGCGCCAGACCACCCGGATGGTCGACGAGGCGCTGGCCGGATGCGACGACGGCGAGCTGTTCCTCGAATACGTCCAGGGCGAGGGCCTTTCGTTCGACGACGGCAAGCTGAAGAGCGCCTCGTTCGACACGACGCAGGGGTTCGGCCTGCGCACCGTGGCGGGTGAGGCGACCGGCTTCGCCCATGCCTCCGCGCTCGACGAGGCCGCCCTGAAGCGGGCGGTGGGCACCGTGAAGGCGGTGCGCTCGGGACGCGGCGGCACGGCCGATGAATCGCCGCGCGGCACCAACCGTCTCCTCTACGCCGACGACAACCCGATCGACGGCGAGGCCTTCGCCCGCAAGGTGGCGCTCCTGCAGGAGATCGACGCCTACGTTCGCGGCAAGGAACCCAAGGCGCGCCAGGTCTCGATCTCGCTGTCGGGCTCCTGGCAGGTCGTCGAGATCATCAAGGCCGGCGGCTGGCGGGCCGCCGACGTGCGGCCGCTGGTGCGGCTGAACGTCAGCGTCGTCTGCGCCAACGGCGACCGCATGGAGGCCGGAAGCACCGGCTCGGGCCGCCGGGCCGCCTACGGTGACATCTTCAAGCCGGAATACTGGAAGCGCGAGGCCGACGAGGCCATCCGCCAGGCGCTGGTCAACCTCGAATCCGTGCCGGCGCCGGCCGGCGAGATGCCGGTGGTGCTGGGCGCCGGCTGGTCCGGCGTGCTGTGGCACGAGGCGGTTGGCCACGGGCTGGAAGGCGACTTCCATCGCAAGAAGACGTCGATGTTCTCCAGCATGATGGGCGACATGATCGCCTCGCCCGGCGTCACCGTGGTCGACGACGGCACGCTCGCCGACCGCCGCGGCTCGCTCACGATCGACGACGAAGGCACGCCCACGCAGCGCAACGTGCTGATCGAGGACGGCCGTCTGGTCGGGCTGATGCAGGACCGCCAGAACGCCCGCCTGATGGGTGTGCGGCCGACCGGCAATGGGCGGCGTCAGAGCCACGCCCATGCGCCGATGCCGCGCATGACCAACACGTTCATGCTCGGCGGCTCGGCGGCCCCGCAGGAGATCATCGGCTCGGTGAAGAAGGGCCTCTACTGCGCCAATTTCGGTGGCGGCCAGGTCGACATCGTGTCGGGCAAGTTCGTCTTCACCGTGACCGAGGGCTACCTGATCGAGAACGGCAAGCTCGGCGCCCCGGTCAAGGGCGCGACCCTGATCGGCGCCGGCTCGGAGGCGCTGACCAAGGTCGGCATGGTCGGCAACGACATGTCGCTCGATCCCGGGATCGGCACCTGCGGCAAGGACGGCCAGGGCGTGCCGGTCGGAGTCGGCCAGCCGACCCTGCGCATCGACGCGCTGACCGTCGGCGGCACCGCGACCTGACCGTCGAGCAAGCGCCTTTTCCCCTCGAAGGAGGACAGGAGTTCGAATCGTCGCGAGGCGAGCGACTCTAGGCCTTGGACGGCGCCTTCGTGTAGTCGGCGTCGCTGACGGGCTCGAACCAGCTCGTCGCCTCGCCCTTCTCGTTGGTTTCCGACATGGCGAGATGGACCATCATCGTGTCGGGTCCGGAGCCATGCCAGTGACGCGCCAGCGGCGGGATCACCACCGTGTCTCCGGCACGGATCTCCTGCACCGGCTCGCCCTCAAGCTGGTAGCGGCCGACGCCGGACAGCACGTAGAGGATCTGGCCGACCGCATGCTGGTGCCAGTTGGTGCGTCCGCCCGGCATGAACGACACGCGCGAGGCCCGCAGCCGCGAGGGGCCCTCCGGCGCGAAGACGGGATCGGACATCACGGTGCCGACGAAGTTGGCCGCTTCCGCCCGGCTCGTCGGGCGGGTGGCGGCGCGCATGATCCTGCCTTTCATGGCATTTCCTCGCATCTTGTCCTTGTCGGACAATCCTACCGCCGGCTCAGGACGCGTAAAGCCCCTTCGCTTCGGCCAGGCTGACGCAGATCGATTCGATGGCGTCCAGCGTCGGGGTCTCGATGCCGGCGCTGCGCGCGAAGGCGAGCGGCGCGCGCACGATGGATTCGACCTCCATCGGCCGGCCGAGATCGTAGTCCTGCAGGATCGAAGGCCGATGGCTGGTGTAGACCCGCTTGGGGCCGTAGCGCTCGTCGGGACTGTCGTCGAGCACCACGCCGTGCGCCGCGGCGACGGCCAGGGCCTCGGCATGGGCGCGGCGGGCCAGGCGATTGGTGAGCGGCTTCGCCTGCACGTGCACGGGCTGTCCCGTGACGAGGCAGACCGTCGAGCCGGTGAGGTTCGCCATCAGCTTGTGCCAGATCTCGTAGCGGATGTCGGTCGTCGCCGGTGAGGCGATGCCGGCCGCCCGGAGCGCCGTGCGCAGCGCCTCGATGCGCGGCGTCGCCCGGTCGTCGGGCTCGCCGACCCAGAGGATGTTGCGGTCCGGCACCTCGTTGTGCACCACCCCCGGCTCGACCACGTGGTTGGGCGAGCTTACGACCGCACCCACGACACGATGCATGCCGATGGACCGGCCGAGTGCCCCGCCCGGGTCGAGGCGGGACAGATCCGGCGCCGCCGGACGCTCACGGGAAAGTCCATGGCCGTACCACCAGGGAATGCCGTTCTGCACGAAAGCGACCGGCGTGTCGGGCCCCAGCAGCGGCTCGATGGCGCCCGGCAGCACCGCATGGCCCGACGATTTCAGCGTCACCAGCACGGCGTCCTGGGGTCCGAGATCGGCCGGCCGGTCGGATGCCTTCACCGGCGCCACGATCCTGCGATCGCCCGCCAGCAAGGTGAGCCCGCGCGCACGGATCGCCTCGAGATGGGCGCCGCGGGCCACGATCGACACGTCGTTGCCGGCCTCGGCGAGGCGCGCGGCGAAATTGCCGCCGATGGCCCCGGCCCCGTACACGCAAATCCGCATGCCCTGCACTCCGCTCCTGCCGTAGGCTCGTCTCCGGACGGGAGGGAGCGACCATGGCCGACGGTGAATATCGCGGACTGATCCATCGGAACAATGCCGATCTCGCGGCCTGGCTGGCCCGGCGGCCGCCCGAGGCGGCCCTCGAGCCGGACCTGCCGATCGTCGATCCGCACCACCATCTGTGGGATGCGCCGCATCGCGGCCGCGGCACCTACCTGCTGCCCGAGCTGCTCGTCGATACCGGCGGCGGCCACAACATCGTGTCGACCGTGTTCCTCGAATGCCAGTCGATGTTCCGCGCCACCGGCCCCGAGCCGATGAAGCCGCTGGGCGAGGTCGAGTTCGTGAACGGCATCGCCGCCATGAGCGCCTCGGGCCAGTACGGACCGACACGGGTCTGCGAGGCGATCGTCGGCTGGGCCGACCTGATGCTGGGCGCGGCGGTTCGCGAGGTGCTCGAGGCCGGGATCGCCGTCGGCGGCGGCCGCTTCCGCGGCATCCGCTACGGCACATCGTGGGACGAGGGCGTCGCCGGCCGGCATGTCTCGCGGCCGATCCCGCGCCATCGCCTGCTCGATCCGACGTTCCGCGAAGGCTTCGCCGAACTCGGCAAGCTCGGCCTCACCTTCGATTCGTGGCACTTCTTCCCGCAGCTACCCGACCTCCTCGACCTCGCCCGCGCGTTTCCCGGCCAGACGATCATCGTCGACCATGTCGGCGGTCATCTCGGGGTCGGCCAGTATGCCGGCCGCCAGGCCGAGACGCTGCCCGCCTGGAAGGCCAGCATGCAGGCGCTGGCGCAATGCCCCAACGTCAACGTGAAGCTGGGCGGCCTCGGCATGACCTCGTTCGGCTTCGGCTTCCACTTCCGCGACGTCCCGCCGACCTCGAGCGAGCTGGCCGAGGCCTGGAGACCCTACATCGAGACCTGCATCGAGCTGTTCGGGCCCGAACGCTGCATGTTCGAGAGCAACTTTCCGCCCGACAAGCAGTCCTGCGGCTATACCGAGTTGTGGAACGCCTTCAAGATCGTCACCCGGGGCGCTTCTGCCGCCGAGAAGAAGGCGCTCTACAGCGGCACGGCCGCACGAGTCTACAGCCTGACCACGCCCTAGCGGCCGGCGACGACATCTCCGAAGCTTCGCAGCCGCCCGGTCGGCGCGCCTCTTGCACCGCCGGAGTCGTCCTCGCATCATCCTCCGCCGGACAGGAGCCAGGCACCGATGCCCGCAACAGCACGCGCCTACCGCGCCGATGTCGCCGTCCACGTGATCGGCCTCGGCCTCGCCGCCGCCGCCGCCCCGCTCATGCTGATGCGGGCCATCGACTCCTCCCGGGCCGGCGAGGTCGTGCCGGCCGCCCTCTACGTCGCGGGACTGCTCGCCATGCTGGGCTGCTCGGCCGTGTACAGCATCTGGCTGTCATGCCCCTGGCGCGACTGGCTGCGCCGGCTCGACCATGCGGCGATCTTCGTCATGATCGCCGGCACTTACACGCCCATTGCCGTGCGCCTGCCGGGGAGCTGGGCCCTGATCCTGACGGGCGGCGTCTGGACCGCGGCCATCGCGGGAGTCGTCGCCAAGCTCTGCCAGCCGCGTCGCATCGAGACGATATCGGTCGTGCTCTACCTGGCGCTGGGCTGGGTCGGCGTGGTCGCGCTGGGGCCGCTCATCGCCTCGTTCGATGGCACGACGCTGTGGCTGCTGCTGGCCGGCGGCATCGTCTACTCGATCGGTGTCGCCTTTCACCTCGCCCACGCGCTGCGCTACGGCCGGGCGCTGTGGCACGGCTGCGTGCTGGCCGCCGCAGCCATCCACTACGCCGCGCTGCTGCCGCTGGTCGAAGGCTGAGCCTCCAGGCTCCGCCAGCGTACGCCCTACGCCGCGGCCCGGTGACCCGGCGCGGCGGCAGCGGCCAGCACCATCTCCGCACACTTCTCGCCGATCATGATGCAGGGCGCGTTGGTGTTGCCGCTGGTGAGCGTCGGCATGATCGAGGCGTCGGCGACCCGCAGGCCCGAGAGCCCATGCACCCGGAGCTCGTTGTCGACCACGGCCATGGGATCGCCGCCCATCTTGCAGGTCCCGACCGGATGGTAGGTCGTCTCGGCATTATGGCGTACCCAGTCGAGGATCTCCTCGTCGGTCTTGAGATGGGCGCCGGGGGCGATCTCCTCGCCCGTCATCTCGCGCAGCGGCGACGTCGCCATCAGCTCGCGGCCCTTGCGGATGGCGGCCAGCAGCCCCTCGCGGTCGGCGCGGGCCGACAGGAAGTTGAAGCGGATGGCCGGCGGCGCGGCCGGATCGGCCGACGCCACGTGCACCGAGCCGGTGCTTTCCGAGCGCAGCACGTTCACGTTCATGGTGATGCCGCGGCGCCGGGCGACACGCCGCTCGCCGTTGACCATCTCGTAGAGGAACGGCAGCACCGAGATGGTGGCGTCGGGCGTCTCGAGGCCGGGGCGCGTGCGGAAATACATGCGGATCGGCACGGCCGTCGTCGCCAGGAAGCCCTCGCCCCACAGCGCATACTTCAGCGCCTCGCGCGCCAGCCGCCAGCCCCGCGCATTGTCGTTGAAGGTGGCGTTGCGCGCCGTGATCGCGAACTTCACGCGAGGCGAATAGTGGTCGCGAAGGTTCTCGCCGACGCCCTTGAGCTCGTGCAGCGGCACGATGCCCAGCCCGCGCAGCCGCTCGCCCTGGCCGATGCCCGACAGTTCGAGCAGCTTGGGCGAGTTGATCGAGCCGCTGCAGACGATGACCTCGCGAGACGCCCGCGCCTCGCGCTTCGCGCCGGCCGCCGAATAGCGAACGCCCACGCATCGCTTGCCCTCGAAGACCAATGTCTCCGCGAGGGCACCCTGCTCCACCGTCAGGTTGGCGCGGCCGCGCGCCGGATCTAGGTAGCAGAAGGCCGTGCTCTGGCGGCGGCCGCGGGCGATCGTCACCTGCGACATGCCGATGCCCTCCTGGCTTTCGCCGTTCAGGTCCGGATTGAAGGGCAGGCCGATCGTCCCGGCGGCCTCGATCATCTTCTCGAGCAGCGGCACCCGGTGACGCGGCGTGTCGGTGATGCGCAGCGGGCCAGTGCGGCCGCGCAGTTCGTCGGCGCCGCCGTCATAGTTCTCCAGGCGCCGGTAGACCGGCAGCACGTCCTGCCAGCTCCAGCCGCGGTTGCCGAGCTGCGCCCAGTGGTCGTAGTCCTGCGCCTGGCCGCGGATATAGACCATGCCGTTGATCGAGCTCGACCCGCCCAGCATCTTGCCGCGCGGCACGTCGATGCGGCGCCCGCCGGAGCCCTCGTCGGGTTCGGACGAGAAGCACCAGTTGACGGCCGGCAGGTCGATCATCTTGGAGACGCCGACCGGAACGCGCGACCAGAAGTAGCCCGAACCCTCGGTGCCGGCCTCGAGCAGCAGCACCCGGTGCCGGCCGCTCTCGCTCAGCCGCGCCGCGACGACGGCGCCGGACGAGCCCGCACCGACGACGATGAAGTCGTAGAGATCGTTGTTGCCTGTCGCCATGGTGAGCGCGCCTCCCACGGCGAGCTTGGAGCCGACCCCGCCGCCGTGGCAAGGCCGCCGTCTCGCGTCGCGGCCTCGACGGAGCGGCGACCGTGGCGGATAATCCCGATCGGCTGTTCGGAAATCGCGAAGAGTGAGCGCCCTATGACGTTGCCCGGCCTTGCAGAGACCAGTGCCTTCGTCGCCGTGCTCGAAGAGAAGAGCTTCAGCCGGGCCGCCCGGCAGCTCGACCTGTCGCCGCCGCGGGTCAGCGAGCTGGTGCGCCAGCTCGAGATGCGGCTGGGCGTGCGCCTGGTCGAGCGGACGACGCGCTCGGTCGCGCCGACGGCGGCGGGCGAGCGGCTGCTGGCCCAGCTGAAGCCCGCTCTCGACGATTATCGCACCGCCCTCGAAGCAGTCGACGACTTCCGCGACAAGCCGGCGGGACAGCTCAGGCTCACCGTGGCGCCGCCGGCGATCGATTCCGACATGGTGGCGGTGCTGGCGCGCTTCCTCGCCGCCTACCCCCAGATCAGCCTCGAAGTCTCGGCCGAAAGCGGCCTGGTCGACATCGTCGCCGGCCGCTTCGACGCCGGCATCCGCGCCGCCGAGCGGCTGGAGCGCGACATGATCGCGGTGCGGGTGAGCGAATCTGTCCCGATGGTCGCGGTGGCAGCGCCGGGCTACATCGCGCAACGCGGCCGGCCGCGCACGCCGCGCGACCTCGCGGCGCACGACGGCATCCGCATCCGATTCGGCAGCGGCGCCACCGCGAGCTGGCGGTTCCGGCTGGGGCGCCGGACCGTGGAGGTGCCGGTGAGCGGCCGGCTGGTCGTGAACGACGCGCCGATGGCGATCGACGCCGCCATCGCCGGCGCCGGCCTGCTGCAGATGCCGCGCACCATGGTGGCGCGCGGCCTCGCCGACGGCGGGCTGCTGACCGTGCTCGACGAGTTCCAGCCGCCCGCCCTCGACGGGTTCTTCCTCTACTATCCGAGCCGCCGCCAGCTGCGACCGCCGCTCAAGGCGCTGGTGGAGTTCCTGCGCCAGGCCCGGCGGGAGCGGCGGCGCTGAGCCGCGCCGCTACTCAGGCCACCTTGCGCTCCGCCGCCGCCGCCGCGAGGCGGCCGGCCTCGGCCATCGCCTTGGCGCGCGCCGAGGCGGCGGCGTCCGGGCCCATGGCCAGGCCTTCGACCGGCACGACGGTGACGTCGCCGAGGCCGAGGAAGCCCAGGACGGCGCGCAGGTACGGCTCCTGGAAGTCGAACGCCGCCGCCGGGCTCTCGCTACTGTAGACGCCGCCGCGTGAGGCGAAGATCACGACCTTGCGGCCCGTCAGCAGCCCCTCCGGCCCCTTCTCCGTGTAACGGAAGGTGCGGCCGGCCCGGGCGACGTGATCGATCCAGGCCTTCAGGGTCGAGGGGATCGAGAAATTGTACATCGGCACGGCTAGCACGATCGTGTCGGCCGCCTCGACCTCGGCGACCAGCGTGTCGGAGAGGGCGAGCTGGCTCTTCTGGGCGGCGTCGAGCTCGGCCGCCGGCGTGCGCATGGCGGCGAAGGTCGAGGCCTCGAGATGCGGCACGGTCGACGGCGACAGCGCCCGCTCCGTCACCCGCGCGTCCGGCAGGCCGGAGACGTAGGCGCGGGCGACCGCGAGCGATTCGGACTTGTCGCCGAACAGGCTCGAATGGACGAGAAGGACATTGGTCATGGCGGGATTCCTCGTTGGGATGGCCCGAAGATGGCGCGCCGGCGGTCCCGCGATAATGTCGAATGATCGGAATGGGCCTTGCGGAAATCCCGAAGAATGCACCGGTCCGTTGGCCGGCCGGCGCCGCCGGGCTACTGTCCGAGCAAACCTGGGGACGGAAACATGGAATTCGATGTCATGACGCGCGCCACCACGTGGGACAACGTGGCGGCCCTGGCGAAGCGCACCGAGGCGGCCGGCTTCTCCGGCATGCTGTTCACCGAAGGCCATCAGGTCCCGTGGATGAACATCGCCGCCGCCGCCCTCGCCGCCCCGTCGCTGCATTTCTCGACCGGAATCGCCATCGCCTTCGCGCGCAGCCCGATGGTGTCGGCCGAGATCGCCTGGGAGCTGGCGCAGAACACCGGGGGCCGCTTCCGGCTCGGCCTGGGCAGCCAGGTGAAGGCGCACGTCACCCGCCGCTACGCCAGCCCGTTCGACAAGCCGGCGCCGCAGATGAAGGACTATGTCCAGGCGGTGAAGGCCTGCCTGCGGGCCTTTCGCCGCGAGGAGCCGCTGCGGCACGACGGCCCCTACTACAAGCTCAGCCTCCTGCCCGAGCAGTGGACGCCGCCGCGGCACGGCTTCGAGGACGTCAAGGTCGACATCTCCGCGGTCGGGCCGATCATGGTGCGGGTGGCGGGCGAGGTCGCCGACGGCGTGCACGTCCATCCCATGCATTCCATGCACTACATCCGGAACCGCCTGCTGCCCGGCCTGGCCGAGGGCGCGGCGCGGGCTGGCCGCGATCCGGCCGCGATCGACAAGATCATCCCGGTGATCGTCGCGGCCGGCGATACGCCGGAGGAGCGCGCGCTGCCCATCAAGGAGGCCAGGACGACCCTCGCCTTCTACGGCGCCACGCCAAACTACGCCTTCCAGTTCGACGACCTCGGCCATGTCGGCCTGCGCGACAAGCTCGCGGCCTGCCTGAAGGCGGGCGACAGCGCGGCCAGCGAAGCGCTGATCGGCGAGGAGATCCTCGACCAGTTCGCGATCGTCGCGCGCTGGGACGACGTCGCCGACCGCATGATCGAGCGTTACCGTGGCATCGCCCAGCGGCTGGTGATCTATCTCGCCTCGCACTGGCGCGAGGTCGATCCCAGGATTCTCGAACGCTGGGGCGAGGTCGCGCGCGCAGTGCGCAAGGCCAGTTGAGCAGCGCCGGCGTTCGAGGCATCCTGCACGCATGAACACACGTCTCGTCCTCGGACTCTTCGCCCTTGCAGCGCTGACGGCCTGCGAATCCGCCAGCCAGATGGAGCAGAGGCCAGCGACCTGGACCGCCGTCTACCAGGCGAATTGGCAGACGATGGCCAACTGCATCATCGCGGGCTCGCAGGGGCCCCTGACCAAGGTGACGCCGACCTTCTCGGCCGGCCGCGCCGAGGTCGTGACGACGGCGCCGACGGGGACGGTGACGGGCACCTTCACCATCCGGGCGATCGGCGGCGGCGGCACGGAGGTCGCGTACCGCAGCATCTACGGCGGCCCGACCACCGATGCCGGCAGCGGTGCGAAGAACATCGCCGATCGCTGTGCCCGTGCCTGAGCGCACGCCGGACGCGCGGCTGCTTCAGCCAGACATCGTTCCGCGCGCGCCGCCCGCATCGAACAGCAGCGCGCGATAGCCTGATGCGGCGACGTCGCCGATGCGGCGGCGATACGCCACGGCGCCGCCATAGTAGCCCAGCACCCGCCGGACCTGTCGCCCCTCGACGTTGCGGTTGACGCCCGTCTGCCAGGAGTTGACCTCGCTGAACAGCTGGCCTTCGACGGCCTTCTCGACCTCGCTCACCCAGCGGTCGACCTCGGCGGGCCGCGTCTCGACGCGACGTTGGCCGTGCGCCTGCATGAAGGCGACGAGGTCGGTCACCCAGTCGACGATCTCCTCGATGTTGCGCGGGATGTTGCCGCGCGCGGTGTGCGGCCCCAGCACCATCAGGAGGTTGGGAAAGCCGTCGACCAGCATGCCCAGGAAGGTTCGCGGCATGCCCTTCCAGTCGTCCCTGAGGCGGCGGCCGCCGGGGCCCCTGATGTCGATGCGGTCGTAGGGACCGGTCACGCCGTCGAAGCCGGTGGCGTAGATCAGCACGTCGAAGGCGAACGCCTCGGCGCTGGTCCGCAGCCCTTCCGGCGTGATGCGCTCGATCGGCGTCTCGTTGATGTCGACCAGCCGCACGTTTGGCTGGTTGTAGACCTCGAAGTAGCCCGATTCGAGCGGGAGCCGGCGTGTCCCGAAGCCGTGAGTCTTCGGGATCAGCCTGTCGGCCACCGCGGGGTCCTTGACGCGCTCGCGGATCTTGCGCGCCATGAACTCGCTCGCGAGCGCATTGGCCGTCCTGTCGGTCAGCACGTCGGCGAAGTTGCCGACCCAGATCCCGAAGCCCGGCTCGGCATAGAGCTTCTCCCAGAACGCCTCGCGTTCCTGCGGCGACAGGTCGAGCGCCCGCCGCGGGTCGGTCTGGTGGATGAAGCAGGTGCTGGTCTGCCGGCAGCGCTCGAAAATCTCGGGATAGGACGCCTTGATGCGCGCCTGCTCCTCCGCCGTGATGCGCCGGTTGTGCAGCGGCGCCGCCCAGTTGGGCGTGCGCTGGAACACGGTCAGCGATCCGACCTCCCGGGCGATCGTTTGGATGCACTGGATGGCGGTGGCGCCCGTGCCGATGATGCCGACACGCAGCCCCGCCAGCGCCACGCCCTCGCGCGGCCAGCGCGCGGTGTGGAACGCCTGGCCACGGAAAGTGTCGCGGCCCGGTATCTCGGGCAGCGTGTGGGCCGACAGGGGACCGAGCGCGGTGATCAGCAGGCGCGCACGGTCCTGACGTCCGTCCTCGAGCGTGATCGTCCAGCGATCGGCCGCGTCGTCGAAATGCGCCGCGACGACCCGGCTGCGGAAACGGATGTCGCGCCGCAGGTCGAACTTGTCGGCGACGAAGTTCAGGTAGCGCAGCGTGTCGGGCTGGGCGGCGAAGTGCTCGGGCCACTCCCATTCCCGCAGCAGTTCCTCGGAGAAGGAGTAGCCGTACGACCAGCTTTCCGAATCGAAGCGGGCGCCGGGATAGCGGTTCCAGTACCAGGTCCCGCCGACGTCCGAACCGGCCTCGTAGACCCTGGCCTGGAGACCGAGCCCGCGCAGGCGATGGAGCTGGTAGAGTCCGGCGACGCCGGCGCCGATGACGATGACGTCGGGATCGCGGTCCGTCCCCGGCTGATCGCCGGGGACCGTCGGCCGCACCTCCGGCGTCGCGCCCATCGTCGTGCCGCAGGCGCTAGAGCAAGCCGCCCGCGACCATGTCGAAGCGCGAGCGGATCTCCTCGACGGTCGGGACGTGGTCGGCCTCGAGCTCGGGATACTCCTTGGCGAGGTCGTGGCGGTCGAACTCGTCGAGATGGAGGTCGGCGGCGCCATGGTCGTCCGGCAGGACGTTCAATGCATTGTGGAGATGGAAGATCTGCCAGCGCGCCGGCTTCTCGTGACGCAGGGCCTCGAGCCGGGCAAGGCGCTCCTCGAAGCGCTGCAGGACCTTCTTCTTCTGCTCGGACATCGCCGGCCTCCTTTGCCTGTTTGGACGCCCGACCAACCGATCGGCCGTTCGCCGGACAGGCTAGAGCGGATCGCAGTCGGAGGGAACCGTGCAGGTCCCGTCAGGCGGCGCGGCGCTGGGCCATCGCGTCGAGCTCGGCCTTGAGCGCCTGGCCGAGCGTGCGGAACGTTTCCTTGCGGGCCGAGCTGCGTCGCCAGACGAGCCCGATGCGCCGCGCCGACGACTTTCCCGCCAGCGGCCGCAGCGGGAGGTTGAGCCCGCGCAGGATGCCGGCGTCGATCGCCATCTGCGGCAGCAGCGTGACGCCGAGCCCGTTCGCCACCATCTGCACCAGCGTGTGGAGGCTGGTGCCCTGGAACGCCTCGTTGCGCCGCGCCCCCTCGAGATGACAGGCCGCCAGGGCCTGGTCGCGCAGGCAGTGCCCGTCCTCCAGCAGCAGCAGGTTCTCGAGCGCCATGTCGCCGGGCTGCACCGGCTTGCCCGCCGGCACCACATGGCCGGGCGGATAGGCGGCCCAGAAGGGATCCTCCGCGATCTCCATGACCTCGAGGTCGCGCAGCGGATACGGCAGCGCCAGCAGGACGGCATCGAGCTCGCCCGCCTGCAGCTTGGCCACCAGCGGCTCGGTCTGCTCCTCGCGCAGGTAGAGCTTGAGCTGCGGGAAGGCGCGCCGCAGGCGCGGCATCGTCCGCGGCAATACGAAGGGGCCGATGGTGGGAATGACGCCGAGGCGCAGCGGTCCGGCCATCACGGCACGGCCGGCCTGGGCGGCGTCGACCAGGTCCTCGGCCCCCTGCAGAAGCGCGCGCGCCCGCTCGGCGATGTCGCGCCCGAGCGGCGTCGGCACCACCGACCGCTTGCTGCGCTCGAGCAGCGGTGCGCCGAGCAGCTCCTCCAGTTCCTGGATGGCGGCGCTCAAGGTCGACTGGGTGACGGCGCAGGCCTGCGCCGCCGCGCCGAAATGGCAGCGGTCGACAACGGCCACGAGATACTGGAGCTGGCGCAGGGTCGGCAGCGGCTTGGCCATTAATCGTCTCTATCGATCATGACGATTGATATTATTCGTTTTTCTCTGAAGTCAAGAGACCCTATCTCCGTTGGCGAGGCCGCAGCGGCCGCCACCAAAACGGAGCAGGACATGTCCATCATCAACAGCGAGATCAAACCCTTCAAGGCGACCGCCTACCAGCAGGGCGAGTTCATCGAGGTCACCGAGGCCAGCCTCAAGGGCAAGTGGTCGGTGCTCTTCTTCTATCCGGCGGACTTCACCTTCGTCTGCCCGACCGAGCTCGAGGACCTGGCCGATCACTATGCCGAGTTTCGCAAGCTCGGCGTCGAGGTCTACAGCGTCTCGACCGACACGCATTTCAGCCACAAGGCATGGCACGACACGTCGCCGGCGATCGGCAAGATCGCCTACCCGATGCTGGCCGATCCGACCCACGTCCTGGCCCGCAATTTCGGCGTGCTGATCGAGGATGCCGGAATCGCCGACCGCGGCACCTTCGTGGTCGACCCCGAGGGCCGCATCCAGATCGTCGAGATCACCGCCGGCGGCGTCGGCCGGGACGCCAAGGAGCTGCTGCGCAAGATCAAGGCGGCCCAGTACGTCGCCGCCCACCCCGGCGAGGTCTGCCCGGCGAAGTGGCAGGAAGGCGAGAAGACCCTCGCCCCGTCGCTCGACCTGGTCGGCAAGATCTGACCGCGCTTTCCCCGGCCCTTCGGGGCCGGGGACCTTCCCTTCCGCACAGAGTTTCCCGAGGCATCGTCATGTTGGACACCGCTCTCAAGACCCAGCTCCAGGGCTACCTTGCCCGCGTCACGCAGCCCATCGAGCTCGCGGCGTCGCTCGACGACAGCGACAAGTCGCGCGAGCTGGCAACGCTGCTCGACGAGATCGCGGCACTCTCCGACCACATCACCGTCGTGCGCCGCGACGACGACGAGCGTCGCCCCTCCTTCGCCATCGTCCGGCCCGGCACCGACGTCGGCGTGCGCTTCGCCGGCATTCCGCTCGGCCACGAGTTCACCTCGCTCGTCCTCGCGCTGCTGCAGGTCGGCGGCCATCCGCCGAAGCAGTCGGCCGAGACGCTGGAGCGCATCCGCGCGCTCGACGGCGACTGGCGGTTCGAGACCTACTTCTCCCTGTCCTGCCAGAACTGCCCCGACGTTGTGCAGGCGCTCAACCTGATGAGCGTGGTCAACCCGCGTATTCGCCATGTCGCGATCGACGGTGCGCTGTTCCAGAAGGAGGTCGAGGCTCGCGGCATCATGGCGGTGCCAGCCGTGTTCGTGAACGGCGAGCCGTTCGGCCAGGGCCGCATGGGCGTCGAAGAGATCCTCGCCAGGCTCGACACCGGCGCGACGGCACGCCAGGCCGAGGCCCTCTCGGCCAAGGCCGCCTTCGACGTGCTGGTCGTCGGCGGTGGGCCGGCCGGCGCCGCGGCGGCGATCTACGCCGCGCGCAAGGGCATCCGTACCGGCGTCGTCGCCGAGCGCTTCGGCGGCCAGGTGCTGGACACGCTGGCGATCGAGAACTTCGTCTCGGTGCGCCACACCGAGGGGCCGAAGCTGGGCGCGGCGCTGGAGGAGCATGTGCGCGAGTACGGCGTCGACATCATGAACCTGCAGACGGCCACCGGGCTGGCCCCGTCCGGCGCCGCCGGCGCCCCGCTGACGGTGACGCTGGCCAGCGGCGCCACGCTGCAGGCCCGCACCGTGGTGCTGGCGCCCGGCGCGCGGTGGCGGCAGATGAACGTCCCGGGCGAAGACCAGTACCGCAACAAGGGCGTCGCCTTCTGCCCGCACTGCGACGGGCCGCTGTTCAAGGGCAAGCGCGTGGCGGTGATCGGCGGTGGAAACTCCGGCGTCGAGGCGGCGATCGACCTGGCCGGCCTGACCGCGCACGTGACCCTGATCGAGTTCGACGCGAAGCTGCGCGCCGACGCGGTGCTGCAGCAGAAGCTGCGATCGCTGGCCAATGTCACGGTGATCACCTCGGCCCAGACGACCGAGGTCCATGGCGACGGCAGCCGCGTCACCGGCCTGTCGTTCAAGGATCGCACGACCGGCACCGAGCGCCGGATCGAGCTCGAGGGCGTGTTCGTGCAGATCGGGCTGGTGCCCAACACCGAGTGGCTGAAGGGCACGCTGGCGCTCACCGCACGCGGCGAGATCGAGGTCGACGCCGCCGGCCGGACGTCCCTGCCCGGCGTCTTCGCCGCCGGCGACGCCACGACGGTGCCCTACAAGCAGATCGTCATCGCCCTGGGCGACGGCGCCAAGGCCTCGCTCAGCGCCTTCGACCACCTGATCCGCAACGTGCCGGCGGAACTGGCTGCGGCGGCCTAGGACGCCGCGGCAGGCACCCGTCCGCCGGTCGCCCACAACGGGCGGCCGGCCTCGATCAGCGCACAAGGGCCCGCGGGTGGCCGCGGTCCCGACCGGCCGGCGCCGAATCCCGGAGCAGGGCGAGCTGCCGCCAGCGGCGCGGCGTCTCGCCGCTGAACCGCTTGAACACGGTCGTGAAATGGGCCTGCGTCTGGAAGCCGACGCCGAGGGCGATCTCGACCAGGGTCCGTCGGGGATCGCGCAGCAACTGCTGCGCCCGCTCGACGCGGCGGCGCAGCAGGTATTCGTGCGGCCGCAGCCCGGTCGTCCGGCGGAACCGGGCGGCGAAGTACATGCGCGACAGGCCGGCCGCATCCGCCATGTCGGCGAGGCGGACGCGCCTCGAGAGGTTCGCGTCGACATGATCGACGACACGCTTCAGCCGCCATTTCGGCAGGACACAGTCGGCGCCGCCGGTCGCAACCGTCACGCCGCCGGCACCGTGCAAGGCCACGAGGCGGGCGACCAGCGCGGCCCCGACGGCATTGCCGAACACGATCCCGATCTCGCCGGAAACGTCTCTCCTCGACGCCAGCACTCCGGTCAGCGCCTGGACGATCGGATCGCGGACGAGAGCCGGCTCGGCGCCGATCAGAGTGCCGCCGCCCAGCCGCTCGGACACCGCGGCGAGCGCGGCATGGAGAGGCTGCGACCGCACGTGCAGGGCGGATCCAGCGGAGCCGACCGGTAGCGGCGGCCGCGCCTCGCCGGTCACCAGCACCGAGACCGGCTCTTCCCCGGTCGCCAGCCGCAACAGGTACGATCTGTCGGCCGCCGGCGGCGGTGCGCTTTCCGGATGACGTGACATCTGCGGGTTCGACATGGGCCCCTCGCTGGCTCGGAAGATGGCCAACAGTGACGGACAGCGCGACGGGCGGCCATCCGTGCCTTGGGACGGTCGGCCCATACCTTCGTATGACATGCCGGTCTGTTTCAGGCGCCCGTATGGCCCTCATCCAGGGCGCGGTCGATGCAGGCGAGCAACGAGGCGCTCTCGAACGGCTTCGCGAGATAGCCGAATGCGCCGTCGGCCTCGACCTCGCGCCGGACATGGTCCTTGGGGAAGGCCGTGATCAGGATGATCGGGACGCGCCTGGATTCCGCAGCCAGTTGGCGATGCAGCGCCAGGCCGCCCATGCCCGGCATCTGGACGTCGGCGACGAGGCAGCTCACCTCGTCGCGGCGCGGCGAGTCGAGGAACTCCTCCGCCGAGCCGAAGGTGACGACGGTCATGCCCATGGATCGCAGCAGATTGTCCAGGGCGGCGCGGACGGAGTCGTCGTCGTCGACGACGGCGATGGTCGGGGCGTTCATCGCCCGAACTTGGTCCTGCCGCTCGCCGGGCGAAACCTATACATTCGTTTGGGCCGCCGTCCGGCCGCCTAGGCCCGCCTGCCGTGCAGTTCCAGCGCTTCGGCCATGCGGACCAGGTCGGCCAGCGAGCCGGCGCCCATCTTGCGCATCGCCTGGCCGCGATAGAGCTTGACGGTGATCTCGCTCAGCCCGAGTTCCCCGGCGACCTGCTTGTTCATCAGGCCGCGCGTGACCAGTGTCATGACCTCGCGCTCGCGCGCCGACAGCCGCTCGAAGCGCTCCCGCACGCCGGCCGACTGATCGTGCTGCTGGCGCTGCATGCGATCGGCCTCCAGGGCGACGGCAACCGCATCCAGCATGTCCTGGTCGCGGAAAGGCTTGACGAGGAAGTCGATGGCGCCGGCCTTCATGGCGCGCACCGACATCGGGATGTCGCCGTGGCCGGTCATGAAGATGATCGGGATCTCGGCGTGGGCGCGCGCGAGCTGGCTCTGGAACTCGAGCCCGCTGACCCCGGGCAGCCTGATGTCGAGGACCAGGCAGCCCGGCGAGCGCGCCGGCACGGCCTCGAGGAACTCGGCCGTCGAACCGAAGACCCGGGCCGGCAGGCTGACCGAGCGAAACAGATTGGCGAGCGCCAGGCGCAGTTCCTCGTCGTCGTCGACCACGTACACGGTCGGCGCCGATGGCGGTTCAGGCGCGGGGCGGGTCTCAGGGCGCCGCATGGCTGGCCTCGTTCACGGCGGGCAAAGTCACCCGGAAGCAGGCGCCGCCCTCGACATTCTCCGCCCGGATGCTACCGCCGTGGGCCTCGATGATCGAGCGGCAGATCGACAGGCCCATGCCCATGCCATCCTGCTTGGTGGTGAAGAAAGCCTCGAACAGCCGCTCCTGCTGCGCCGGATCGAGGCCCGGCCCCGAATCGGTGACGGCGATGACCACGTCGCCGCCCGACCGGCCGAGCTCGATGGTCAGCTTGCGCGGCCGGTCCTCGACCTCGGCCATCGCCTGGATGCCGTTCATCAGCAGATTCATGATGACCTGCTGCAGTTGAACGCGGTCGCCGCGGACTCGCGGCAGGTCGTCCGGCGCCGCCACCGACAGCGCGACGCGCCGCACCGTCAGCTCGCGCGCGATCAGCAGGCCGACCTCGTGGGCGACCTCGGCCGGCGCCAGGACGTCGTGGGCCGGCCCGTCGCGACGCGACAGGCCCCGCAGGCGACGCACCACCTCGCTGGCACGCTGGGCATTGCGGATCATGTGCTCGACCGACTGGCGCGCCTCGGCGATGTCGGGCACGGGACGGCCGAGCCAGCGCAGCCCGGCCTCGCCGTTGGTGACGATGGCCGCCAGCGGCTGGTTGACCTCGTGCGCGATCGATGCGGTCAGCTCGCCCAGCGTCGCCACGCGCGAGACGTGGGCAAGCTCGCTCTGCGCCCGGTGCAGCCCGTCCTCGATGCCGCGGCGCTCGGTGACGTCGTTGTTGGTCTCCAGGACCGCGGCCAGGCGCCCCCGGGGATCGCGCTGCACCGCCCAGCGGCTCGCCACCACCAGGCGACGGCCGTCGCGCGCCCGATGCACCAGCTCGCCCTCCCAGCGCCCGTCGCGCAGGAGCCCGGCGGTGATGTCGGCCGGAGGCGCGGGGAATTCCGTATGGAGCAGCTCTGCCGCCTTGCGTCCCCGCGCCTCGCCGGCCGTCCAGCCGTAGAGGTCGGTCGCGGCGCGGTTCCAGTAGGTGACGACGTCGTCCTGGTTGCGCACGAAGATGGCGTCGTGGGTCAGGTCGAGCAGGCTTGCATGCTCGCGCACCGTCGCCTGCGATCGCTGGTTGCGCGCGGCCAGCAGCGCAGTGATTCCGATCGCCGCCAGGCTGACCAGCCCGCGCATGATCGGACCGGTGTCCGCACTCTCGCCGTGCGAGATCGCGAAGCTCAGAAGGGTGAGGGCCCCACAACCCGCGGCGACGAACAGGATGCCCCGCTCGCTCGCGAAGTCCATCGCGAGCAGGACGACGGCGACGTAGAGCACGGCGATGGCGCCATCGAGCGGCGTCGCGGTGTCGACGACGAAGATGACGGCCGCCAGCAACGCCGTCAGGAACGGCATCGCAAGCGAGGATCGGTCGGGAACCGGAAAGCGCGTCGTCATCTCATGGATCTCCGGGCGGCCGCCGTCCAACGTCGGCCGGGCCTCTCCGCTCTCGCACAAAGCGGGCCGGCGGTCTGTCATACGTTTGTATAGCCGCTGTATAGCCGCTCCGCGGACGAGGCGGCACTTGACGCAACATCTGAACTCGGGTTCATTCCTTCCCGAAAATGAACTTTGGTTCATTTCTTGAAGTCGAAGGGACGGGCAGCTGTGGTCTACCGCCACACCGAGAACGCCACCCGGCGTCAGGCCGACAAGCGGGCGCGGATCCTGCAGGCGGCGCGTGCGCTGGTCGCGGACGGCGGCTGGCCCGCCGCCCAGGTCGACCGCGTGGCGGCGCGCGCCGACGTCGCGACCGGCACGGTCTACCGGCACTGGGCGTCGAAGGCCGAGCTCTGCGCCGAGATCGTCGCCACCGTGTCGGCGCGCGAGGTCGGCATCGTGGCGGCCATCGCCGCCGAGGGCGGCGCCCCGGCCGAGACGCTGCAGTCGGCCGTGCGTGCCTTCGCCACCCGGGCGCTGCGCGGCCGGCGCCTCGCCTATGCGCTGATCGCCGAGCCGGTCGATCCCGAGGTCGAGACGGTGCGCCTCGACTATCGCGCCCAGCTCGCGCGCTGCTTCGAGCGCATCCTGCGCGAGGGCATCATGCGCGGTGTCTTCCCGCGGCTCGACCCCGCCGTTGCCGCGGCGTGCATCGTCGGTGCCTTCATGGAGGCGCTGGTGGGTCCGCTCGCGCCGTCCCGGGGCACCGGTCCGCGCGCCGACCGTCATCTCGTCGACCAGATCACCGCATTCTGCCTGCGCGCCAGCCTGGGCGCGACGGAGGCCAAGCCATGACCACGACGTCCTCGACCGCCGCGACGGAGCTCTTCTCGCGCCTGCCCGTCCTGCCGCCCGACGGCTACGCCACGCACGAGGTCATGAACCAGGCGACTCCCTTCACCGGCCACAATGCCTTCAAGGACGACCGCCTGCTGGGCGAGATCGCCGGCCGCGCCCCGATCGGCTGGGCCGAGCCGCTGCTGGCCGACGCCGGCGCGACAGTAGCGAGCGCCGAGGTCGCCGCGCTGGCGCGCGACGCCAACCGCCACACGCCCGAGCTGGTGAGCCACGACCGGTTCGGCCATCGCGTCGACGAAATCGCCTTCCATCCAGCCTGGCACGCGCTGATGGCGCTGGCGATCGGCCAGGGCACCCATTCGCTGGCCTGGACGGCCGGCAAGCCCGGCGCCCATGTCGCGCGCGGGCTGCTCTCCTATCTCTGGAACCAGGGCGAGAGCGGCATCTGCTGCCCGCTCGGCATGACCTACTCGGCGATCCCGGCGCTCCGCCTGCAGCCCGAGCTGGCCGCCGTGTGGGAGCCGTTCATCCTGTCGACCCGCTACGATCCGGCGGCGGCGCCGATGCAGCGAAAGACCGGCGGCACGGTCGGCATGACCCTGACGGAGAAGCAGGCCGGCTCCGACCTGCGCGCCACCCAGACGGTGGCACGGCCGGCGACGGCGCGGCGCGGCCCGGGCGAGGCGTATCGCATCGACGGCCACAAATGGTTCTTCTCGGTCCCGCACAGCGACGTTTTCGTCACCCTGGCGCAGACCGATCGCGGCCTGTCGTGCTTTCTCCTGCCGGGCTGGCTGCCCGACGGCACGCGCAACCGGCTGCTGATCCAGCGCCTCAAGGACAAGTGCGGCAACAAGTCGAACGCCTCGAGCGAGATCGAGTATCGTGGCGCACTGGGCTGGCTGGTCGGCGAGGAAGGCCAGGGCGTCAAGGCGGCGCTCGCCATGACCCACCTGACGCGCCTCGACTTCGCCATCGGCTCGGCCGGCCTGATGCGACGTGCGCTCTCCGAAGCGATCCATCACACGACCTCGCGGCTGGCTTTCCAGCGTCGCCTGGTCGACCAGCCGCTGATGCAGAACGTGATCGCCGACCTCGCGATCGAGGTCGAGGCCGCCACACTGCTCGCCTTCCGGCTGGCCCGCGCCGTCGACGACGAGCAGGCGGGCGACGCGGCCGCCGCGCTGCTGGTGCGCATCGGCACCCCCGTCGCCAAGTACTGGAACTGCAAGCGCGCCGTCGGCGTGGTCCACGAGGCGCTGGAGTGCCATGGCGGCAACGGGTTCATCGAGGAAGGGCCGATGGCGCGCCTCTACAGAGAGGCGCCGCTCAATGGCATCTGGGAGGGCAGCGGCAATGTCATCGCCCTCGACGTGCTGCGCGCCGCCGCCCGCACGCCGGCAACGGTGCCGGCCTTCCTCGACGAGGTGCGGCTGGCGAAGGGAGGCGACCGCCGGCTCGACCGCGCGGTCGACGCCCTCGAAGCGGAGCTCGGCCGGCCCGAGGAGCACGAGGCGCGCGCCCGCCGCATTGCCGGGCGCATGGCCGTGGCGCTGCAGGCCAGCCTGCTGGTCCGCCAGGCGCCGGCAGAGGTGGCCGACGCCTTCTGCGCCAGCCGCCTCGACGGCGACGGCGGTGCCGCCTACGGCAGCCTACCGGCCGGTCTCGACCAGCGCGCCATCGTCGAGCGGGCGCGCGTCGGAGGCGAGGCCTAGATGCGCGACTTCGAGGGCAAGGTCGTCCTGGTCACCGGCGGCGCGACGGGCATCGGCCGTGCGGCGGCGCTGGCCTTCGCGCGCCGCGGCGCCACGGTGGTGATCGCCGGGCGTCGCCGCGCCGAAGGCGAGGCGGCCGTGGCGGCCCTGGCCGAGACCGGCGCGGCGGCCCGCTTCGTCCCGACCGACGTCACCCGGCCGGACGAGATCGAGCGGCTGCATCGGACGATCCTGTCCGACCTCGGCCATCTCGACGTCGCCTTCAACAATGCCGGCTACCAGGAACCCCGCGCGCCCATCGCCGAGCAGGATGCCGGTCTCTACGAGCGGGTTTTCGATACCAACGTGCGGTCGGTCTATCTCTGCCTGCAGCACCAGATCAGGCACATGGCGGAACGCGGCTCCGGCGCCATCGTGGTGAATGCCTCGGTGAGCGGGCTGCGCAATCCCAACCCCGGCCTCGCCCTCTACTCCGCGTCGAAGGCGGCGGTGATCTCGTTGATGCGTTCGGCGGCGATGGAATATGCCGAGCGCGGCGTGCGCATCAACGCCGTGGCCCCGGGCCGGGTCGTCACCGACATGATGCTGGCCTCGAAGATCATGGACATGAGCGCCGTCGCCGCGGGATTGCCGCTGCGCCGCATGGGCCAGCCCGAGGAGGTGGCGGAGGCCGTCGCGTGGCTGGCCTCCGACGCCGCGTCCTTCGTCGTCGGCCACGTCCTGTGCACCGACGGCGGCTTCATGGCGCTGTGAGGAGACGACGATGACGATCGAGGCGGAACGGGCGCGCTATGTGCCGGTCGAGAAGGGCTTCAACATCATGCGCGCGCCGCTCGCTCCCCGCGCCTTCGTCGACGAGCAGCGCCGCGCCTTCGCCCGCGAGACGCCGACCGGCTTCGTCGCCCTCGACCTCTCGGCGACGCTCGGCACGGAGCACGCCGCGACGACGCCGTTCATGCTGGCCCGCTACGCGCGCATCCGTCGCGGCGAGATGCTGCGGGCCACGCTGCCCGCGAGCGGCGAGATCTGGGCCGTGCTGCAGGGGGCGGGAACGCTGGAGCGCGATGGCGAGCGCATGGCCTGGCAAGCCGACGACATGCTCGCCTTGCCCGGCGGCATCGCCTCGACCTGGCACGCCGACGAGGACTCGGTTCTGTGGCTGGCCACCGACGAGCCGGCGCTGGCGTTCCTCGGCGTCCGGCCCGAGACCGCCGGGCGCGGAGCGATCGACGCGACGCACTATCGCGCCGACGACATCGGGCGCGAGCTGCGGGCGCTCTACGAGCGGACGATGGGACCGGACACGCCGGGCCGGGCCCTGTTCATGGCCAGCGCCCGCACCGAGCGGCTCGGAACGTGCCTCCCCGCCCTCACGCTCACCCTGAACGCTGTCCGCCCGGGCGAATCGCAGCGGCCGCACCGTCACAACGCCGCGGCCCTGGTGCTCGCGCTGCGCGAGGCGCGCTGCGCCTCGACGATCGGCGGCCAGCGGCTGCCCTGGACGCAGCACGCGACCCTGCTGACGCCGGCCGGCGTCACCCATGACCATCGCAACGCGCCGGTGGCCGGCGACGCGGTGCGCGACGACGACATCGCACTCGCCCTCATCGTCCAGGATGGCGGGCTCCATTACTACGCCCGCACCATGGGATTCAGCTTCGCCTGAAGCGCGACTCCGCCGGCGCGATCTTCAGTCCGGCCCCCTCAACTGACGATTGGTGAAGCGAGAAAAGACCGCGGGAATCCGCAGCGTCACACCCGAAATCTCGCGACCAGAGACCTGCAACTTTGCATGTCTGGATGACGTTCGCGCACCAACACCGGCCCTCATCCCGGACACACGGAGCCAGTCGCCATGTCAGTACGCGCCGTCGCGCGACCTCGGATCACTTCACTCCTCGCAATCGTCACGGCGCTCGGCGTGCCCGTCGCCGCCCACGCCCAGAGGAGCGTCGACCTTGCCGCGCTGGCAGCGGATTCGCCAACCACGACCTGCATCGGCAGCACCACGACGCCGCCTTCCGTTCGAATCGTGGCCTGCTCGGCCGCTCTGGACTCGAAGACGATTGCAGGCGCCGATCGCGCCGCAGCCTTCGTCCAGAGAGGGCAGGCCTATCGCGCGGTGCGGGACGAAGAGCGGGCGCAGGCGGACTTCCGGGCCGCCGTCGCGCAGTTCGACTCGCTGACCGAGCCCAACCGGCTCAACTCGGCGCATTTCCTGCAGCGCGCCATCGCCCGGCACGCAATCGGCGATGCCGTCCGGGCGCTCGCCGATTACGACGCCGCCCTGGCCCAGGACCCCGGCAATGCGCGGGCCCATCTCGACCGGGGCATCCTGCTCGCCCGCGATCCGGCGCGCCTCCGCGAGGCCATTGCCGCCTTCGACCGCGCGCTGGCGATCGTGCCCGACAACGTCGACAGCCTGCTCTTCCGCGCCGACGCGCATCTCAGGCTGTCGGAGCTCGGCGCGGCCAAGGCCGACGCGCAGCGGGCGGCGATGCTCTCGCCGAACAATCCGCGGACGATCTTCTTGCGCGGCTATGTGGCCGCCCGCCTCGGCGACAACGACCAGGCGTTTGCCGACTACTCCGAGGCACTGAAGCTCGATCCGCGCTTCACGGCCGCGCTGGTCAATCGCGCCGCCATCCTGTCCACCCGTGGCGACCATGACGCCGCGCTCGAGGATGCCAATGCGGCTCTCGAGCTCGATCCGGACAACGTGCTCGCCCACTACAATCGAGGCTACGCCCACTTCGCCAAGCACCAGTACGACGATGCGATCGCCGACTATTCGGAGGCGGTGCGCCACGATCACACGCTGGTCTGGGCCTATGCCAACCGCTGCCTGACGCGAACCATCGTCGGCCGCGACCTGGCGGACGCGCTGGCCGACTGCGATCGCGCGCTGGCGCTGCAGCCGGGCAACCTCGAAACGCGCGAGACCCGCGGCTTCATCTTCCTGAAGCGCGGTCAGCCGGAGAAGGCCCTGGAGGAATACGATGCGGTGCTGCAGGCCGATCCCAACCGGCCGCTCGCCCTGTTCGGTCGCGGCATGGCGCGGCGGGCCACGGGACAGACCGCTCAGGGTCTGGCCGACGAGAGGGCCGCGCGCGCCCTTCTGCCGACGGTCGGCCAGGAATTCGCCCGCTACGGCCTGGAGGTCCCGACGTGAGCGCGCGTCAGTCCAGCCATCCGGTGTCGGCCCCTCACGGCACGCCCCGCATCCTGGTCGTGGGCGACGCTCGAGCCCCCCGCGAAGCTCTCGAATCCGTCCTCAGCCGCGAGGGCTTCGAGACCGCGAGCGCGGCTTCCGTGCCGGAGGCGATCCGGGCCCTGGAGCGTCAGCCGGTCGACGCCGTTGTCGCCGACCTGTCCCTGAACGGCGGTCGCGACGGGTTGGACGTCGCCCGCTGGACGCGCAGGCACTTCCCCGAGACCGGCCTGCTGCTGCTTGCGGACGCCATGGTCTGGATCCCGACCTCCTCGCCGCTGGCGGGTGTGCCGCTCCTGGTCCGGCCAGTGACCGAAAGCACGGTTCTCGGACACCTGCGGGACCTTACCGGCAGACCTGCAGAGGAAACGGAAGCGGCGGTCGTCCGCCACTGAGCGCGGTCGCCGCGATACCGCTCAGGCGCGCGACAGCAGCTTGCGTGCGAGGCGCCGCCGCTTGGGCGCGTAGGCGAGGTCCATCAGGCCGCTGAGATAGAACTCGACCTCGCGCAGCGGCCAGCCGGCCTCGACATTGGTGCGTTGGATCCAGATCGGCGAGGAGCCCGGCCGCACGGGCAGGAGATTGGTCATGAAGACGCGGCGATAGCCGGCGCGGCGGATCTCGTCGAAGGCGCCCGCGCCGTAGGACCATTCCTCGCCGCCGACCCAGCAGAAATCCTCGACCGGATGGCCGAGCGCGGCGGCCATGTCCTGCCCGGCCCGGGTGATCTCGTCATGGAGCCGCTCGCCGGACAGATCGTCGCCCAGCCGGACGTGGGTGCGCGAATGGCAGCCGATGCGATGGCCGCTTGCCTCGAGCGCCCGCGCCTCCGGCCAGCACAGGCGCGGCTCCGGCTCGTCGCTCGCGGCGGCGAAGGCCGCGTCGGCTGCCGCGCGGTCGGCCGCCACGTACGCCTCGGGCAGGAAGAAGAAGGCACGGAAGCCGTGCTTCTCCAGCAGCGGCGCGGCGACGTCGTGGTTGGAGCGATAGCCGTCGTCGAAGGTGATGAGCAGGCGCGGCCGGTTTCCCGCGAGGCGCCCGGCGAGGCAGGCATCGAGGTCGTCCGGTCCCGCCGGATCGTAATGGCGAAGGTAGAAGGCGAGCTGCCGCTCCAGCCCGTCGCGCGAATGGGCCGGAGTCTGGTGATAGTTCAGCACCCGCAGATGATGGCGACCGAACAGGGCGCGCTGGGCGGCGAGACCCGCGGGAAGGCAGCCGAGCCCGGTCGCCGTCGCGATGATCGCCCGCTTCAGCCCGGCCATCTCAGTGCAAGGCGTAGATCAGCGACGAGGGCTCGGCCTCGCCCTCGCCCTGGGCGGCCGTCGCCAGCGCGGCATGGAGCGCCGTCACCCGTTCGATCAGCGCCGCCCGCCGGTCGGCCGGCAGGTCGGCGAGCACGTGCTGCAGCTCCGCCAGCGGCCCCTCGCGGTCCGGCCGGCGCATCTCGTCGAGGCTGAGCGCTGGCCGCGGCGCCGGGATGAAGTAGCTGCCGGCCGCCGGGTCGGACCGCAGCGCCATGCGCGGGTCGAGCGCCGGCTTTCCGTCTTCGGCGGTCAGGGCGGCGAACAGCGCGTCCAGCAGCTCGTCAGTCGAGGACAAATTCCTTCCTCCAGTCGTCGCCTTCGGCGCTGGCCGGCTGCTCGGCCTTCTCGAGCAGGCAATCCTCCAGCACCAGCAGGTCGATGTCGGTGCGCATGAAGCAGCGATAGGCATCCTGCGGCGTGTTGACGATCGGCTCGCCGCGCACGTTGAACGAGGTGTTGACCAGCACCGGGCAGCCGGTCGCCGCCTCGAAGGCCTGCAGGATGGCGTGGAAGTCGGGCTGGTCGGCGGCGCTCACGGTCTGCACGCGCGCGCTGTAGTCGACATGGGTGATCGCCGGCAGGGTCGAGCGGACCTTGTTGACCTCCGGGATCATGTCGGCGACGCCCTGGCGGAAGGCGGCCAGGTCGAAGGGCTGGCGGATCGCCTCGCGCACCGGCGCGACCAGCAGCATGTACGGGCTTTCGCCCTCCAGCTCGAAGAAGTCGCCGGCCCGCGAATCGAGCACCGCCGGCGCGAACGGCCGGAAGGATTCGCGGTACTTCACCTTGAGATTGACCTTGGATTGCATCTCCGCGCCGCGCGGATCGGCCAGGATCGAGCGGGCGCCGAGCGACCGCGGGCCGAACTCCATGCGGCCCGACAGCAGTCCCACGACCTTGCCCGAGGCCAGTGCCTCGGCGACGCGGCGGGCGCGCTCGGCACGATCGGTCACGCGGGCATAGGGATAGGCCTCGCGATCGAGGAAGGCCCTGACCTGGGCGCTCGAATAGGCCGGACCGAGATAGCTGCCATGCTGGCTGTCGCGCCCGCCCGTCCGCGGCGGACGCGGCACGCCGAGCCCCATGTGGGCGGCGTAGAGCGCCGCGCCCAGCGCACCGCCGGCATCGCCGGCCGCCGGCTGGATCCACAGCCCGTCGACGATGCCCGAGCGCAGGATCTTGCCGTTGCCCACGCAGTTCAGCGCTACGCCGCCAGCCAGCGCGAGGTTCCGTTCGCCGGTCAGCCGCCGTGCCTCGCGGGCCAGCCGCAGCATGATCTCCTCGGTCACCGCCTGGATCGAGGCCGCCACGTCCATGTGGAAGAGCTCGATGCGGCTTTCCGGCTCGCGCGGCGGCGCGCCGAACAGGGCATGCATCTTCTCGCCGGACATCGCCGCGCCGTCCATGAAGGCGAAATAGTCGAGGTCGAGCGCGAACGAACCGTCGTCCTTCACGTCGATCAGGTGCTTCAGGATCAGGTCGGCGAAGCGCGGTTCGCCGTAGGGGGCGAGCCCCATCAGCTTGTACTCGCCGGAATTGACCTTGAAGCCGCAATACTGGGTGATGGCGCTGTACAGCAGGCCAAGCGAATGCGGGTAGCGGATCTCGCGCAGCAGCTCGAGCCGCTCGCCGCGCCCATGGCCCATGGTGAGCGTCGCGTGCTCGCCGACGCCGTCGATGGTGAGCACCGCGGCGCTCTCGAACGGCGAGGGATAGAAGGCCGAGGCGGCGTGCGACAGGTGGTGGTCGACATAGGCGACCGGCCGGCGCGTGCCCAGCGCCTGCTCGATCAGCGCGCCGACGTTGAATTTCTCGCCGACCACCGAGCGCATCGCCGCGCCGAAGGGCTCGCGGCCGCGCGGCGCCACGGCGGCGAAGTTGCGCAGGACGCGATCGAAGGTGAGCCAGGGATTGTCGTAGTAGGCGACCAGCTCGAGGTCGGACGGCTCGACGAAGGCCTCGCCCAGGCAGTAGTTCACCGCGTTCGCCGGGAAGCGGCGATCGTGCTTGCGGCGCGTGAATCGCTCCTCCTGCGCCGCGGCGACGATCTCGCCGCCGCGCACGATGGCAGCGGCCGAATCGTGATAGAGGCCCGAAATACCCAGGATGTACGGCGCAGTCACACGGCCCTTCCCGTCGCTGGCGCCGTTTCACCGACAAGCCGACGCAACGTCCCGGCCAGCGACTGCGCTATCGCGCGATGGCCCGCCGGGGTCAAGTGCACGTCCCGCTTGAAGCGGAAGGATCGGCGGGTCTGCGCATCGTATGCGAGGAGGTCGTCCAGCGGATCGTGCAGCACGAAGCCGCCCTCGCGGGCCAGCTCGGCGAAGCGCTGGCGATAGGCCGGCGGGTCGGCGGTGCCCTCGACATGCTGGTAGAGCGGCAGCGGCATGAGCACCACGGGCTGCGGCACCTCCGCCCGCCAGGCCAGCAGGATCGCGCGCATCAGGCGCCAGGCCGGGTTGTCGGGGCTGTCGTATTCCGGCGTCGGCTGGTAGCGGGTGAGCTGCTGCACCACCTCCTGCAGGCCCATCGAGCGCACCAGCTTGCGCAGCATCGGGAACCGGCCGCCGCGGTCGACGGCATCGTTGCCCTCCAGCTCACGCGCCGTGACGGGCTCGCGCGGCACCGGCACGTGACGCAGCTCGAGCCTGTCGCCGTCGAGCTCGAAATACGGCTTGGCCAGGAACTCGACCTTGCCGTCTTCCGTCTGGGACGGCCGGTAGGGGCTGACGATCCGCCGGATGTTCTCGACCAGCACGGCCATCACGATCGCGGTGGCCGGGGCGCCGGCGGCCACCTTGCGATAGCAGAGATACTGGACGTCGGTGCCGCTGCCCGGCAGGCCGAAATTGTGGACCTGGGCGGCGGAAAGCAGCCCTTCGAGGACGTCGGTGTAGCGGCTGCCGTTGGAGACCCCGTCGCCGGCCGTGAAGGAGTCGCCGAACACCAGGATGCGGCTCGCCGGATCGTCGCGCTCGAACTCGCGATCGTTGCGGAATCCCTGCCCGTTGGTGCGGACCAGGTAGCCGCCCTCGTCGTTCGCCACGCGGGTCTTGAGATGGGGCACGAAGCGATAGCCGAGATCGGGATCGTACTCGAAAAGTGTCGTCATCCCCTCGTATCCGTCGCCGACGCGCGCCCGCCGAGCCTACCCTGCCGGCCTCCGATACGCCAACGCAACGCCCCGGACGAAATTTGCAGTCCGTGTCGACCAGCCCCCCGCCGCGCGACGGTGTGGACTTGCCCGGACGGGGTGGGTAGCTAGAGCGCTTGGCGTGGGAGCCGCGCGATCCTTTCGGGGACAACGCCGCGGCGTCGGGCGAGGACGGCATGGAATACGCGAATCTGCGGGGCGTGGTCGGCGACGCGCTGAAGCAGGAGCTGAGCGGCATCGACCTGACCGACGATCTCGAGCTGGTCGAATCGGGCATCATCGATTCGCTGGCCCTCACCACGATCGTCGCCGCACTGGAAGCCGCCTACCCCGGCCTGCGCATCCCCGACAGCGACGCCACCGTCGACAATCTGGGATCGATCGACCGCATCCGGGCATACCTCGCGACGCGCGCCTGACGGAGCCCAGCCGCCGGTGCTGCCGCTCGGCCTCCATCTCCGCGACCGCCTCGCCGGCCAGCCTGACCGCACCGTGGCGACCTACGTCGCCCTGGACGGCCAGGCACGTCCCCTGTCCGCTCGGGAGCTGTCGGCAAGGGCCCAGGCGGTCAACGCGGCCCTGCGGCACCTCGGGCTAGGCGACCGCTCGCTGGTCGCGATCGTCCATCGCAGCGGGCCGTGGCTGCATGCCGCCTGGCTCGGCACCCTGTGGGCCGGTCACGTGCCCACGGTGATCGCCCCGCCCTCGCCGCGCATGGAGCCGCGCAAGTATGCCGAGGGGTTCGCCGGCATGGTCGGTCATCTCGGGCTCGACGCCGTGATCCTGGACGACGGGACGCAGGCGGCGCTCGGCGGCCTGATGCCGGCCGGCACGCCCTGGCTCGCGACCGATTCCCTGCAGCCGACCGACGAGGCGGTGCCGATCGACGAGCGCGCGGGGCTCGACGACGAGGTGGCCGTGCAGCACACGTCGGGCACGACCGGCCTGCAGAAGGCCGTCGGCTTCACCAGCCGGCAGCTCCATGTCCATGCCGGGGCCCTGCTGCAGCGCCTCGAGGCGACGCCGCAGGACGTCGTGGTGAGCTGGCTGCCGCTCTATCACGACATGGGCTTCATCGCCTGCTTCGTCACGCCGCTGATGAGCGGGCTGCGCATGGTCGAGATGTCGCCGTTCGACTGGGTGCAGCGCCCGGCCCTCCTGTTCGACGCCATCGAGGCGCACCACGGTACGCTGTGCTGGCTGCCCAACTTCGCCTTCCGGGTGCTGGTCGAGGACCGCGTGCTGAAGGCGGCCGCCGAGCGCGGCCGGCCGTGGCGGCTGGGCGGCCTGCGCGCCTTCATCAACTGCTCGGAGCCGGTGATGGAGGAAGCCGTCGCCGCCTTCGTCGATCGGTTGGCAACCCACGGCGTGCGGGCCGGCCAGGTGATCGCGAGCTACGCGATGGCCGAGGCAATTTTTTGCGTGACCCAGAACGAGATCGGCGCGCCCCGCCGCGCCGCCGTCTCGCGCGACGCGCTCGATCGCGACGGGCGGGCAACGCCCCGTTGCGCCGATGCGGCGGACGCCGTGACGCTGGTATCCTGCGGCCGCGCCCTGCCCACAGTCACGCTGGAGATCCGCGATGCCGCCGGCCAGATCCTGCCGGAGGGCCGGCTGGGACAGATCCACATCGCCGGGTCGCATGTTTTCAAGGGCTACCGCAGCGATGCCACGGCCGCTGCAATCGACGCGCGCGGCTTCTACGCCACCGGCGATCTCGGCTTCACGCTCGACGGCGAGCTCTACGTCACCGGCCGGCTCAAGGACCTGATCATCATCCGCGGCCGCAACTACTACCCGCAGGACGTCGAGGCGCTGGTCGGCACGGTCGACGGCGTGATTGCCGGCCGCGTCGTCGCCTTCGGCGTTCCCGACAGCGTCACCGGCACCGAGAAGCTCGTGATCCTGCTGGAGAGCCGGCCCGAGGAGCCGACGGGCAAGGTCGTGCTGGCGGTCCGCCGCCAGATCGCCCAGTCGCTCGACTGCACGGCGGGCGACGTGCGGATCGTGCCGCCGCGCAGCCTCGTGAAGTCGACCGCGGGCAAGATCTCGCGGGCCGAGAACCGGCGGCGCTACCTCGAGACCGCCGGGACCGGCCAACCCGGGCACTAGATGTATTTCCTCGCCACCTTCTACGCGCTGGTCGCCGCGGGCTTCGCCGCCACGCACCTCCTGCCGCCCGAAGCGATCCGCGGGCGCGCCGGCGCGCTGGCGCTGATCGGCATCGCGGGCATCGTGGGCCTGCTCGACCTGCCGGCCACCAGCCTCGCGGCGCTGGCGGTCTGCGTCGTGGCGGTGCCGATCGGATGCCGCATCGTGGCCGCGCGCGGCACCACGGCGACCATGGGGCTGCTGTTCCTCGCCGCCGGGCCGCTGCTGCTGAGCTGGTTCGTCGGCAAGCTCGCGACCGCCAACGGCTGGTCGCGCCTCACGCCGCTGCTGTTCGTCGGCGCCTCCTACATGCTGGTCAAGACCTGGTCGCTGCTGAAGGACATCCGCGACGGCAAGACCCGCTCGCCCGATCCCGTCGAGGTGCTGGCCTACCTGCTGCACCTGCCGACCTTTCTGGTCGGGCCGATGCACTATTTCAGCGAGTTCCAGGCCGAGTTGCGCAAGCCCTACCGGATCGACGGCGAGGCCGCCGTCGACATCGCCTTCCGCCTGACGCTGGGCATCGTGAAGATCTTCGGCATCTCCGGGCTGCTCGCGCCGGCGAGCCTGCTCGCCCTCGATCCGGCCGCTCCGGTCTCTCCCCTGGAGCTGCTGTGGGCGGCGATCGTCTACGGCGTCGTGCTCTACTGCGACTTCTCCGGCCACTGCGACCTGGCGATCGCCTGCTCGCGGCTGATGGGCGTCAACGTGCCGGAGAACTTCAACTGGCCCTACGCCGCCGCGTCGATCCGCGAGTTCTGGCGGCGCTGGCACATCACCTTCAGCCGGGCGCTGACCGCGCACGTCTTCGTGCCGGTGGTGCGCGTGCTGCAGAAGGCGTGGCCGCATTCGCCGGGGACCGTGTCGGTGGTCGGCTACGCCGCGACCTTCCTCCTGTGCGGCTTCTGGCACGGCGCCACGGCCAACTTCCTGCTGTGGGGCCTGTGGCACGCGATGGGCCTCGCGGCACAGGACGCCTGGATGCGGTTCCAGCGCGGCCGCGGCGTCCGCCCGACCGGCCGCAAGAGCCGGCCGCAGCAGGCGCTGGGGATCGCGGCGACCTTCCTGTTCGTGTCGGTCGGCTGGATCTTCTTCGTGTTGCCGATCGACCGCCTGGCGACGATCCTGCGGCTGCCATGAACATCGACCGCCTCCCCCTCTGGCTGCTGCCGCTGGTCGTGCTGGTCGTCCTCGCCCCGCCCGCCCTGCTGCTGGCCAAGCGGCGGGGCTGGATCCGCCTGCCCGTCACGCGCCGCGAGGGGATCGTGCTGGGCAAGATCCTGTTCGTCGTCGTCTCGATCATGGTGATGGTCATGCTGCGCAACGCCATCGTGCTGCCGGCCGGGCAGTTCATCTATGGCCGCTTCTGACCGGCCGGCCGCGACGGCGGCGCCCATCCGCTGGGGCCGGGTGTTCGCCCTGCTCGCCCTGCTGGCGCTGGTCGGCGAGGCGATCTCGCAGGGCATGATCTACGCCTATGCCGGCCGGCCCTTCCAGTCGCTGTCGGTCTACCGCTGGTCGCCCTACGGGCTGGTGCGCAACAATCCCGGCCTGACCTCGCCCGGCTACGAGATCGACCGCAGCGGCTTCCGCTCGCTCGGCGAGTACCAGAAGAAGAAGCCGCCGGGCACGCTGCGCGTGCTCCTGCTGGGCGGCTCGGTGCTCTATTCCGGCCTGGCCGGCGCCCGCCTCGAGCGCTACGGGCGGGTCGGCAGCAACGCAACCATCGCGCCCTTCCTGGAGGCGCTGTTCGCCAAGGACCCGACGCTGGCCGGACGAAAGGTCGAGGTCATCAACGCGGCGGTCAACTTCAACCGCATCGTCGAGATCGCGAGCGCCTATCTCGAGGAGTACATCGCCTGGGATGCCGACCTCGTGGTCGTGTTCGGCGGCATCAACAACTTCTTCTGGTTCCGCGAGGCCGGCGACTTCGCGGCCGGCCGCACGACCCTGCAGGCGCCGCATCCCTTCCGGCTGGAATTCGAGCGGCTGGTGAACGAGCAGAGCGCGGCGGCCTTCGTCGAGCGCGCCTGGCGCACTGGCGCCGAACATTCGGCGCTGCTGGCGCTGGCCTACAAGGGCAGCGGCGCGCTCGCCGACCGGCTGGTGGCGCTGGCGGCCCGCCTGGCGCCCGCCCGCCCGCCGCGGCCGGACCCGGCCCTGCGGCCGGAGACGCCGGCGGAGCAGGACGCCTACATGCGGCTCTATGCCAGCTACGCCGATGCCATGATCGCCGCCGCGCGGGCGGCCGGACAGGGCATCGTCTTCGTCTGGGAGCCGGCGCTGGCGCATCTCGTCGGCGTCAAGCCGCTCAGCGACGAGGAGCACTCGCTGGCCGATCCGATCCGGAATCATCCCAACCGCATCGCCCAGTTCGAGGCCTCGCGGCAGGCCTTCCACCGCATCCTCGACCGGCAGGGCGTGCCGGTGATCGACCCGACGGACGCGCTGCGCGCCCATCCCGGCACGGTGTTCATCGACTATGTCCACTACACGCCCGACGGCAACCGTTTCATGGCCGAGGTCGCCTATCCCACGCTGCGCGCGATGCTCGCCCGGCGGTTGAATGGACCGGCGCCGGCCCCGCCGAAGTAGGCAGCGCGTCAGCCGGGCGGCCCCTTGGCCTCGGCGAGGAGATTGTCGCCGGGAGCCACCGGCCGCACGCGGCTGGCCTGTTCCTTCAGCAGCCCGGCCTCGCTCCCGAGCCCGGCTTCGGCTTCGGTCGAAACGCTGTCCGCCGACTCGGTCGGTGGGCGCGGCTCCGGAGAAGGCCCGGTACGGGCGCCCTCCGACATGATGACCGGAACGCCCTGCGGAAAGACGACCTCGCGCGCCTCGTCCGGCATGCTGATGCCGCGCTGCTGATAGGCCCGCTTCACGAGGCGGATGATCGAGGAACGGACCTTGATGGGGCTGTGCTCGTTGCCGTCGAACCAGAAGTAGATCTTCAGGTCCACTGTCGCCTTGCCGAGATTGTCGACCAGCACCAGGGGCTCCGGCTCGCCGAGGACGGCCGGATGCGCCAGCAACACCCCGCGCGCGACCTCCTGGGCAAGATCGATGGAGTCGTCGTACCCGATGCCGACGACGAACGACTCGCGCCGCTGTGGATTGGTGGTGAAGTTGCGCAAGTTCTCCCGGTACATCGTCGCATTGGGCACCTCGACGATGTTGCCCTCCGGCGTCATCAGCACCGTGGAACGGATGTTGAGCTGCTGGACGTAGCCGGTCTCGTTCGCCACCTCGATGAGATCCCCGGTGTCAAAGGGCCTCTGCAAGCTGAGGAAGATGCTCGCCAGGAAGTTCTCCGTGATGCTGCGGAAGGCAATGCCGAGCACCAGTCCGACCAGCCCCGTACCGCCGACCACCGTCAACGCGAGCTGGGTGAGGCCCGAAACACGCAGCACGATGTACAGGCCGGCGAAGAAGACGAGCGCCGCGATCGCATAGGCGGCGACCCCGCGCATCAGACGGGAATGCAGCCGATCGCGAAGGAGGGCGCGGACAACTCTCAGCGTCACCCAACTGACGCCGAGCGACAGGCCGAGGATGAGGAAGGCCAGCACGACGAACGGCAGGGCGCGGGAAACGTCGCGGCGCAATTCGTCGAAGCCTTCACGGGTCGCCGCGAAGTTCCAGGCGACCGGCTGGACGACCCGCAGGCGGTTCGCGACGGCCACGACACCCTGCGTGTTGCGGGCAAGGTCGCCCGCCCACTTCTTGAACTCGTCCGTGGCCGCACGGCCCGTCAGGAAGACGACGCCGTCCTTGACCTCGACCGCGTACTCCGGGAACCAGCCGGTCGCCGCCATGATGTCCTTGAGGCGCCTGGCGATCTCCTCGTCGCCGACGACGGACTGGACATCGACCCTTGGCGGAGCGGGCGCCGGCACGTCGTTGCCCGACGCCTGCGCCAAAGCAACGCCTACAACTGCGACGAGCACCGCCACACCGGACAGGATCACAATGCCGAGGCGCCTCGCTCGACCGGCAAGGCGTTCGAGAGGCTCGCCTGCGGACCGCATCCCGGGGACGATGGTTCTGGGCATCAGGCACTCCTCTGGCAGCTGGCCAAGCCAGAGGCGGAGAACGAATGGCCGGCCCTCCTGGTTGCACATCGACTGATTCTGACGGGATCTTCGAGCGGCCTGATCTGTCACGGGTCTGCAAAGGGCCAAACGCGGGTCGCGAAACGGCACATGCAAATTCAACCCTGCCACAAATAGCATAGGCGCTGTGGCATTCTCGCCGAAGTTGAGATCTTCGCGTCGGCTTGCGTCTCGCCTCTAGCTGCCAGGGATCGCACATGGCCTCGCCTCTTCGCGGATCGGGTAAGCAAGCGTCCTCATCGGGTCGGGCGCGCTCGACGCCCGTCCCCGATTCGTTGCTGCCGATGGTGTCCCGTCAGAAATACGAGCGGCAACGGCATCCCGACCGCGGCGAGGTCAAGAAGTTGCGCGACCCCGAGGGCCCGAAGACGCCGAGCGTGCCGCCGGCCCGTCCGCAGCGACGGGCGACGTCCCATCGGTAGCCGCGTGGCTGACAGCCTGCCGGTCCACACGATTTCGTGAGCGAACCACCCGGCCCCTGAACGGAGGCTCAGGCAGGCTTCCTATGCGATTCCCGGAGTGGCGCGATCGGAGTCGGTGACATGCGCGAGCGCCGCCTGGGCGTGATCCTCGATCAGCCGTCCGATCTCGCGGACCTGGCCGAGCGAGACCTGTAGCGGCGCCGAACGCGGGATGCCGGCTTCGACCTGATCGACGGCGGCCTGCAGAAGCCTCACGGCGGCCTGGATCTTCTCGATCTCGGTCGCGACGAGACCGAGAGCGTCGTTCAAATGGATGGGGTCGGTTCCAACAGACATGAGCATGATCAGGTCGCGCGGCACCTTCCTTGGTGCCAGTGGACCGACCCGGGGGCAAGCGATGGGCCCCCGCACTTTCACCGCAGCTGCCCTGTGCCATCGCTGATGCCGCAGTAAGGTACACGTAAGCCGGAGGCGGACGCCCTCCGCCCTCGCGAGGTGCCGCGGACCCGACCGCGATCCCTATCGGGTCCGTTCGAGATTCGCCGCCAGCGTTGCCGTGGCCTCGTCGATGGCAGCCGCGAGGCTGGAGCGGACTGTCGCCGGTGTAACCGACGCCTTCGTGACGGTGACGACGTCCCGGTAGAGCGCATTCCCGATCTCGAGGAAGTTGGCGTCGTCCGGCCGCGGGCGCAACCGCTTCAACTGAGCCGATTTCGGGAAGAGCGTGGCTCCCGCCGTCAGCACGAGGTTGCCCGAGTTGAAACCCAGCCTCGCGAACACGAGCAGCACCGAAGCATCCTTCGATTCGTCGTACAGCCGTCGCACCGCAGCGGTATCCGTGGCCGTGTTCATGGTGGGACGCATGACGATCTTCATGTTCTGCACCGCACCGAGCCGGCGTGAGGCCGCTGCGAAAAACTCCTCCTTGAAATCGAATCCCTGCAGCGCATCCGTCAGCGTCCGCGCTTCCTTCTTGGCCTCCGCCTTCCGATAGCCATCCGCGATGCCGTACACGAGGGCGCCCAGCAGACCTCCGGCGCCCGCGGTGCCGGTCGGGGTGAACGCTACGTCCGGTTCGGTCTGCGGTATCGTCACGATCCCGTCGACGGGGCCAAGGGCAGCCTGTTCCGGCTTGGACAGCACTCTGGACGACTGAACCGGCGCCTGCTCGCAGGCACAGAGACCAAAGACAACGACCAGGACGATTCGAGACCAGACGCGCACCAGACACTCCCCTGGATTGTTCTTTCCTTCAGGTTAGCAGACCATGCGTGTGCCGGTCCCGGCAAAGGTCCTTATCGCCCTCGCTCGGGATACGGCCCATCCGGACCGAAGGGATCTACAGCGCGACGACTTGAGGTCCATCACCATTTCGCTGGGGGCGCGCCACTCCGAGGTTGTGAAGCTATCGGAGGGCGCTCGGGTAGAGACAATCGGGTTCCTCTCCCCCGCCAGGGGGAGAGGCTAGGAGAGGGGGATCGAAGGCTGCCTCCAGCCCCCTCACCCAACCTTTCCCCCTGGCGGGGGAGAGGAGCATGAGAAAGGGCGCGTTCTTTCGCTGCCAGGGGCGCGCCACGCCCGAGGCACGTCATGCTCTTCTGGACCGCGGGCCTCCAGGCCCGCTCATGAACCTGATGCGGACCTGGAGGTCCGCGCTCCGATAGCTTCACAACCTCGCCGTGGCGCGTCATTGGACCGGGGACCTCAGGTCCGCCTCACGATCCTGAGCGGACCCGGAGGTCCGCGCTCGGACAGCTTTGCAGCCACTCCGCGGCGCTCGCCGGCTGTCGTCGCCAGGATGCGTCACGGGAGTGGCGCGCCCCCAGCAATGAATCGCCCCAATGTCATCACGCTCTAGTCGCGCCGCAAGGTTGCGGCGTAGGCGCGCCAATCACCGAATTCGGAAATGTCCTTGTGGCGGCCTTCGGCGATGTCGCGCGGAAACAGGATGCCGTCGACGGTTCGGCCGTCCGCCAGTCTGACGGGACCGCGGTAGAGGTGGGGCGGTTCGCCGGCCTCGACACGTGCGAGCACCTGATCGCTCATGCGGTAGATCTCTCCGGCGACCGAGACGCCGCCGGTCTCGACCTCGAACATGCCGGGATGGACATCGTCGATGGAGTAGAGCCGATAGACCGGCGCGGTGCGGACAGCGCCGATGAATTCGGCGCCCTCCAGGTTGCGATGCAACGCAAGTCCACGCATCAGCGTGCCGTTCACGAACAGGTCCATGGCCTCGATCTCCACCCTGAATTGTTTCCGCTCACCGCCATGGAAACCTCGCACCGATTGGTGTTCGAGTCGCCGGCAGTGCAAGCGCGGCGTCGCTGCTAGAGTGCCTCGAGCAATGCCTTGGAAGTGGCGACGGCGCCGAAGACGCCGCCCTGCATCTTGACCATCTTGAGCGCCGCGAGATGGTTGCCGTGATCGGTGGCGGCGCAGCAGTCCTCGAGCAACAGGCACTCGAAGCCGCGGTCGTTGGCCTCGCGCATCGTCGTATGGACGCACACGTCGGTGGTGACACCGGAGAGGATGATGTTGGCGATGCCGCGCTGGCGCAGCATCAGCTCGAAGTCGGTGGCACAGAAGCTCCCCTTGCCGGGCTTGTCGACGATCGGCTCGCCATCCCTCGGCGCGAGCTCGGGGATGATGTTCCAGCCAGGCTCGCCGCGAACCAGGATACGACCCAAAGGCCCCTTGGTTCCGATGCCGCCGCCGATGCGGTCGGAGCGCCATTTCTTGTTGGCGGGAAGATCGTTGAGATCGGGCCTGTGCCCCTCTCGGGTGTGGAAGACGTGATAGCCCTTGTCGCGCATCGCGGCGAGGACGCGCCCGATGGGCTCGATCGGTGCGCGCGTGAGCGCCAGATCGTAGCCCATGCTGTCGACGTAGCCGCCCTTGGCGCAGAAATCCATCTGCATGTCGATGATGACGAACGCGGTATTCTGCGGCCGCAGGTCGCCGTCGTAGGGCCACGGATACGGCTCCGACACGATCGTCGTCATGGCAGCTGCCTCCCGCGCATATGTTCACCCCACCTTCGACAGGCGCCGTGTCCGGGCGTGCGCACGATGTCGGAAAGCACGAGCGGCATGGTCAGCTGCAACATGGGCTGTCTCCGTTGCGAGCCTCGTCAAGGCGTCGGTGTCTTCTGGGCTCCGGATGCGGGCGCAGCCGTGGTCCCGGCCCCGGCAGTGTCGAACCAGCGCTCATCGATCCAGCCGAGGAAGAGCAGGAACCACGTGGCCAGCACGTAGGGCGCCGACAGCGCCGCCTTGATGCCGAGGTCGGAAATCGCCGGTGTCACGATGGTCGCCAGCAGGGCGCCGAGCACGGCGAGCCGCAGCCGGCCGCCGCACACCACGTAGGCGGCGACCGCCGCCAGCACGCCGTTGAAGCCGAAGAGGCCGAGGTCGGCGCCGGCCGTCGCCTCGTGCCGGTAGTAGTAGGAGACCACCGTGCCTATGACCGCCCCCAGGAGCGCCACCACGGCCTGCCGCCAGTCGCTCGCGAGCATGCCGGCCAGGAACAGCAGGCCCGACAGGACGGTGGGCAGGAACATCGTCTGGCCGAGCCCGCGCAGCACCGCTTCGACCGGTTGAAAGGCAGCGGTCGCGACGGGAGCCACCGATACCGCCGGCTGGAGGAAGTCGACATGGGGTTCCAGCGCCCACAGCACCCAGAAGACGATCAGGAAGGGAAGGACCAGGATGGGGAACGGAAGGAGGGCGACCAACAGACGGACCAGGACGACGGTGACCGCGACCCCGACCACGAGCACCAGCCACATGCCGACATCGGTCCATCCCGTCTGGAAGAAGGCGGGCAGCGACAGCGCCAGCAGGCAGGGATTGAGGCCGGGCATCCCGGTCTCCAGGATCGGGCTGCGCTCGCCCAGCAGCATGCGCCCGCCGGGCGCCAGGACGGCCGCCACCGCCATGTACGCGGCCGCGATCGGCGAGGCGACGAGCACGGCGGCGAGAAAGAACAGTCCGGTGAGCTCGTTCGACTGGAAGCAAAGCTGCGAGCAGCCGCGAAGCGCGCGCCGCCAGTAGGGGACGTCGCCCGGCGCGACCGGGGGAAAGATGTAGTCGACCGGTGCCTTCATCCGAAGCTCGCCCCATCCCCCAACGGCGTCGGCCGGCGCCTGGTCATGCAAGCGGCGCGGCCCCGTGGCCGCCGTCGCGGGTCAGGCGCCGTACGACTTCTCGTCGGCCAGCATGTCGAGAAGGATGTCGGACTTGCAGGTCCAGCCGACGATCCCGCCCTGCGCGACCACGGCCTTCAGCGTCGATTCCTTGAACTCGGGGAAGAAGCTGTCGGTACCGTCCTCGACCAGGATGCAGTCGTAGCCGCGGTCGTTGGCGCAGCGCATCGTCGTCTGCACGCAGACTTCGGTGGTCACGCCGGTGATGACCAGGCTCGCGATCTTGCGGCGCATCAGATACTCGTCGAGATCGGTCCGGTAGAACGAATCCTTGCCCGGCTTGCTGATCACATGCTCCCACTCGCGCGGCGCGTTCTCGGCAATGAATTCCACTCCCGGCTCACCGTCGATCAGGATGCGGCCCATCGGCCCGAACTCACCGATCCTGATCTTCGGGTTGCCGCGGTGGAGCTTGGCGGCGGGCAGATCGGAGAGATCGGGCTTGTGACATTCCTTGGTATGGATGATCGGCAGCCGCCACTTGCGGAAAGCGGCCTGAAGCTTGGCGATCACTGGAATGCAGGGCTGCACGTTCGCGACGTTGTTGCCCAGCGCCTCGGCAAAGCCGCCCAGTTCGCAGAAGTCCCGCTGCATATCGATACAGATGAGCGCGACATGGTCGAAATCGAACTGAAACTTGTACGGCTTCGCGTCGATGAATGGCATGCCGCGATCTCCACAACCAGGAATGTGTGCAGTAGACCTTCACAACGTGTGCAACGTCAAGCCTCTTGGCCGATACCGACCGATAGACGGTTGTCCTGTCGGCAAACGGCTCGCAGTCCTGTCAGAACGTCACGCCGACGGCGAAGCCGATGACCAGTGCATCGGCGATGGTGAACTTGCCATCGGGATTGACGATGTACTGGATGTCGGGCTGGACGAAGACCGACGGAAGGATTTGCGCGCGATAGTTCAGCTCGATCACGACTTCGCTTCCCTGACTGGACAGATATTCGCTGAAGCGGCCAACCGCCCCGACAACCGAAAGCGTGTCGTTCGGCCGGCTGGGAAGGAGACCCACATAGCTCAATCCGCCGGCTGCCATGAACGTCACCTCGTTGACGTCGGGTGGCGCGTAGCTGAGCGACAGCCAGGTCCACAGTCCCTTGGAGTGGCTGTCGTTCGCGCTGTAGATCATCTGCTCACCGATGGCGTACATGCCCCAGGTGCTGCGTTGATTGGCGCCGGTCGAGAGGTTCGTCAGCGTCTCGGTGTCGTAGTAGAAGCCGGCCTTGTAGGTTCCCGGCAGGCCGGTCACGCCGGCTCGCGTGCCGACGTTGAAGCCCGCTTCGCCGATCGCCAGGACGCCCGATCCGTCGGGTGCGCCGAACTCCACGCCGTGGAGAGCGGGGTCGCCGAGAGTCGGATAGACGAGATAGGCGCCGGCATGGGCGTACCAGCGCTCGCCCGGCTTGACCTTGAATCGCCCGCCCCAGACCGCATTGGGATAGGTCGGGAAGCTGATGTCCCTGGCTCCGGCGATCGGGTTGGCGCAGATGGCTTGGTTGAGCGAGGTGCAGGCCCGCGAGATGAACGCGAAGTCCTCGCCGGTGATCATTCGACCGAACGCCAGCTCGGACGTGTTGTCGAACAGCTGTGTGCCGAACGCCGCGTGGACGAGACGCGGCTGGGATTGCGGATAGGTCGAGTTCGAGAGCTGGACGGGGAAGAAGTTGCCGACGTAACTCGGCGTGAGGCTCGGGCTTCCCGTCGTCACATCGAACGACGCCGTGAAATAGGTCCGATAGGCGCTGCCCAGCACGCGCCGGAAATCGACAAACATCCCGAAGGACCAGTCGTTGAGCCAACTCGCCTTGCCCGGGATTTGCCCGCCGGCCGGATTGGCGGCGAACTGCCCGACAAGGGCGCTCGAAAATGCCACGCCTTGCAGTTCCAGCCGATCGCGCAGCCCACCCCAGCTGCCGGTGACGTTGGGCGACTGCAGGTTGCCCGAGAACCACCCCCATTTCTGGCCAAACTTGAGGGCTCCCGGGTGCAACCAATGGGTGTCGGTTTGTGGGCCGGCGCTGTCCCACTTGGAGGGGTTGTAGAGTTCCGATTGGATCCAGGGATTGATCTCGGCGCTCGCCGGGGCCGCGGCAGCCAGGATGGCGGCAAGACCAAATGCGAACAATCCCTTCCGGTTCATATCGATCCCCTCTCCCAGCAATCGATCGCGGCGGCCGCTCAGCCTACCCGCTCGCCCCCCTTTGGCTTGATGAGAAAATTCTGGATCATCGCCGTCTCCCCGTGGGCGAGGACATGGCAGTGCAGAACCGTCTTGCCGATGCGCTTCGCGTACATTCGGCTCCAGACGCGCAGATGGCCATTCGGCGGGATGATCATCGTGTCGCGCGATTGGTCGGGATGATCGATGGTCCTCAACGCGTCGATGCGCGATTGCACGATCGGCGCGTCGGCGCCGACCAGCCTCGGATCGAGCACCTGGGCGGAAGAGGACTCCTTCACCTGGAACGCGTTGGCGTGCACGTGGACAATCTCATGACACATCCGTTCGTCGTTCTCGGAGCAGAGACTACGGCCAACGGCGCATCACACGTGCCATCGCTTGAGACGTTGGGTCTCGTGGCGAAGACAAACTTCCGCCGAGCATCGAGCGCCCGATCCATCGGGAACCGCTCCAGACCTCTTCACCATACGGCCGGCACGCACATTTGCAACCCGGCTCTTCGACTCGATCGCTGGCGCGCGTGATGGAGGCCCCCATGGGAGCTTGCGTCCCATCCGGATCGAGCAAGGTGCGGCGCGACCTGCAAGCCGTGCGAGGGCAAGGTGATGAAGGCGCAAGGTGCAGCTTCTGGAAATGATGGCCCGTCGACGAAGAGGTCGTCGAGCGGCATCTGGTTTGTCCTGCTTCCGCAAACGGTCTGGCCGATGGGAGATTCGAAAGGTCGCCACAGCTCGACGATCAAGACGAGAAGGCCGATGGTGTTGCTGTATCCCCGGCCGAGCCCCCGTGCCCTGAAAAATCTTTCCAACGCCCGGTTTTCGTCACAGTTCGACTCGTAAGGCGCGTTGGGGAGTGCTTCTTTATTTGGGATGGCTTTGCCATGAGTGTGACGTTCGCCGATTTCCTCGCCGACCTGCTTGCCTTCGAATCCGGATGGGACAGGGAACGCTATAACGAAGGAATCATCCAGGACTGGCAGCTCGATCAATGGGCCGGGGGGTCGGTCGAAACCTACTTTCCCCAGTATTCGAGCTGGTCGCAGCTCACGGACGCCGAGTGGACCGCCATGGCCTACCGGTCGACCAATTCCTACGGTTTCGTCGGCTATCAGTTCGGCGAAGCGTTGCTGATCGATCTCGGCTACTACGACGACGATCTCTACTACGGCAACGGGGCGGCGACGAATACCTGGGACGGGACCTGGACCGGCAAGAACGGCGTGGAGTCGCTCGAGGAGTTCATGACCCAGGACGCGCAGGACGTGGCGATCCGCGAAGAGTTCGGCCACAACCTCGGCATCATCGAGCAGGGACTGGCCGCGTCCGGCAAGAGCCTCGACGACTATCTCGGCACCACCCACACCTATGTCCTGAGCGGGCAGAGCGTCACGGCGACGCTGAGCCTGACCGGCCTGCTCGCCGCCGCCCATCTGCGCGGTGCGCCGGCCGTCGTCGACTTCCTGCTCCATGGCACGCTCAGCTCCGACGAGTACGGCACGTCGATCCTGCAGTACGTCGTGCAGTTCGGCGGCTATGATTCGCCCACTCCCTCCGAGCTGATCGCCTACTTTCAGGATCGCCTGACCGGCGACGAAGGCCTCGGAACACCGGGCGACGGCGGCTCCGGTTCCGGCGGCAGTTCCGGCAACGGCACGGCCGGCGTCACCGCCGCCACGGCAGACGTCGTCCTGACCTGGGCCTGGGGCCAGGACACGGTCATCAGCGACTTCGACCCGGGCAGCGACACGATCTTCGTCGACTGGTTCCGTGCCGGCGATGTCACGGTCAGCGATACCGCCGACGGCGTGGTGTTCGCCATCCCCGGCAACGACCAGACCGTCACGCTCGAAGGCGTGACCCTGGCCGAGCTGTCGGCCGCCAACTTCACCATCCAGGATTCGAGCCTCGCGAGCCAGATCCTCGGGCTGGTCGGGTCGGGTGCCTCCTCCGGCGACGGCTCGGGCGACGGGTCAGGGGACGGAAGCGGCGATACGGGTGGCGACACCGGCGGCGACACGGGTGGAGACACGGGTGGAGACACTGGCGGCGATTCCGGTGGCGATACCGGCAATGGCGGTGGCAGCACCTCCGGAAACGGCACGGCCGGCGTGACGGCGGCCACTGCCGACGTCGTCCTGACCTGGGCCTGGGGCCAGAACCCGGTCATCAGCGATTTCGACCCGGGCAGCGACACGATCTTCGTCGACTGGTTCCGTGCCGGCGACGTCACGGTCAGCGATACCGCCGGCGGCGTGGTGTTCGCGATCGTGGGCAACAACCAGACCGTCACGCTCGAAGGCGTGACCCTGGCCGAGCTGTCGGCCGCCAACTTCACGATCCAGGACCAGGCCCTGGCGAGCCAGATCCTCGGTCTGGTCGGATCGGGCGCCTCCTCCGGCGACGGCTCGGGCGACGGGTCTGGTGACGGCTCCGGGGACGGCTCGGGTGACGGAAGCGGCGATGCGGGCGGCGACACTGGTGGCGACACCGGCAGTGGCGGCGGCACCGCCGGCAACGGTACGGCCGGCGTGACGGCGGCCACCGCCGACGTCGTCATCACCTGGGACTGGGGTCACGACACGGTCGTCAGCGACTTCCATCCCGACAGCGACACGATCTTCATCGACTGGTTCCACGCCGGCGACGTGACCGTGTCCGAAAACGACGGCGGCGTGGTGTTCTCGATCCCGAGCAACGACCAGACCGTCACGCTCGCGGGCATCAGCCTCACCGATCTGTCGCCGGCCAACTTCACGGTCATGGACGGCATGCTGGGGGCGCAGATCCTGGACGCTGTCGGCTCCGGCGAGTCGTCCGGCGGTGACGGTGGCGCAGAAGATGGGGGCGCCGAAGATGGGGGCGCCGGAGACGGGAACACCGGAGACGGGAGCGACGGCGGCGTCGGCGAGCCGACGAACCCCAACGGCACGGCCGACGTCACCAAGGCGGACGCGACGGTCGTCGTCACCTGGAACTGGGGCCAGCACACCGTCGTCGACGGCTTCGACCCGGGCAGCGACACGATCTTCGTCGACTGGTTCCGCGCCGGCGAGGTCACCGTCGCGGAGACCGACGACGGCGTGGTGTTTGGCGTGCCGGGCAACGACCAGAGCGTCACGCTCGCGGGCGTCACCCTCGGCGATCTGTCGCCGGCCAATTTCACCATCAAGGACAGCGCCCTCGGGGCCGAGATCCTGGACCTGGTCGGCAATGATGTCAGCGGTCAGACGCTGTCCGGCGGCGCCGGCGACGACACGCTGGTGAGCGGTGCCGGCAACGACACGCTCGCGGGCGGCGCCGGTGCCGATACGTTCGTCTTCCAGGCCGTTTTCGGCCAGGACACGGTCGTCGATTTCACGCCGGGCGACGGCGACGTGATCGAGTTCCGGGACGGCGTGTTTGCCGATGCCGCCGACGTGCTGGCGCACGCGGCGGCCTCCGGCAACGGCACGGTGATCACGGTGGACGCCGACAACAGCATCACCCTGCAGGACGTCGCCCTGGCGAACCTGACGCAGGACGATTTCCGCTCCGTGTAGCCGGGGAACCGATGTGACCGTGATCGACACGGCCCAGCGCGGGCCGGCGGCGTCCTCGCCGCTGGCCCGCGCCCTGCGGGCCTCCCGGACGTCCCTCGCGGCGGTCGGCCTCTTCACCGGCGTCATCAACGTCCTGATGCTGACCGGATCGCTGTTCATGCTGCAGGTCTACGACCGGGTCCTGCCGAGCCGCAGCGTGCCGACGCTGATCGCGCTGATCGCCGTGGTGGCCGGCCTCTACGCCGTCCAGGGCGGCCTCGACATGATCCGCGGCCGCATGCTGGTGCGGCTGGGCCGCTCGCTCGACGAGCAGCTCAATCTGATCGCCTACGAAGGCGTCGTCCGCCAGCCCCTCAAGGGCCCACGGCGGGGCGACGGCCTGCAGGCGATCCGCGACCTCGACCAGATCCGCAGCTTCCTGTCGGGCACCGGCCCGGCGGCACTGTTCGACCTGCCCTGGATGCCGCTCTATCTCGGCATCTGCTTCGCCTTCCACGTCTACATCGGGCTGGCGGCGCTGGCCGGCGCCCTCCTCCTGGTCGCCCTCACCTTGGTGACCGAGCTGCTGACGCGCAACCCGGCGCGCGCGTCGTCCGGCTTCGGCGCCAGTCGCCTGTCGCTCGCCGAAGCCAGCCGCCGCAACGCCGAAGTCCTGAAGGCCATGGGCATGACCCGGCGCCTGGGCGCGCGCTGGCAGGCCAGCAACGACCGCTACATGGATGCCCAGCAACGGACGGCGGATATCGCGGGCGGACTCGGCGCCGCCACGCGCGTGCTGCGCATGCTGCTGCAGTCCTGCGTCCTCGGAGTCGGCGCCTACCTGGTCATCAACCAGGAGGCGACGGCCGGCATCATCATCGCGAGCTCGATCCTGACCTCGCGCGCGCTGGCGCCGGTCGAGCTCGCCATCGCCAACTGGAAGAGCTTCCAGTCGGCGCGGCAGAGCTGGCGCCGCCTGTCGGAGGTCACGGCCGGCGGCTCGGACGAGGCGCCGATGGCGCTGCCGGTGCCGGTCGACGGGCTCGCCGTCGAGGCCCTCACCGTGTGCCCGCCCGGCTCGCCGCGACCGGCCGTGCTGGATGTCAGCTTCCAGCTGAAGGCCGGGCAGGGACTCGGCATCATCGGCTCCAGCGCCGCCGGCAAGACGTCGCTGGCGCGCGCCCTGGTCGGTGTCTGGTCGCCGGTGCGCGGCAAGGTCCGGATCGACGGCGCGGCGATCGAGCAGTGGGCGCCGGACGCGCTGGGCGCGCACATCGGCTACCTGCCGCAGGACGTCGAACTGTTCGATGGAACCGTCGCCGAGAACATCGCCCGGTTCGAGCCCGGCTACGAGCCCGGCCGCGTCGTGGCCGCGGCCCGCAGCGCCGGCGTGCACGACCTCATCCTGCGCCTGCCGGAAGGCTACGAAACGAGGATCGGCGAACAGGGCGGCGCGCTGTCGGCCGGCCAGCGCCAGCGCATCGCGCTGGCGCGCGCGCTCTACGGCGAGCCCTTCCTCGTGGTGCTGGACGAGCCGAACTCGAATCTCGACCGCGAGGGCGAGCAGGCGCTGGCGCAGGCGATCCTAGAGGTGCGCAATCGCAAGGGCATCGTCGTCGTCATCGCCCACCGGCCGGCGGCGCTGCACAACCTCGACCTGGTCCTGGCGATGGCCGGCGGCCGCCTGCAGGCGTTCGGGCCGCGGGACGAGGTGCTGGGCGACGTGCTGCAGCCCCATCGCCTCGTGCCGCGCCGGATGAGGCAAGTGGCCGGCGCGAAGGGAGCGGCATGATGACCGGACAGACTGTTTCGAATCGTTCCCTGCGTCGCCATGCGGCGACCGGCCTCGCGGTCATCGTCCTGCTGGTGGGCGGCTTCGGCGGCTGGGCGGCATCCACCGAGATCGCCGGCGCGGTCGTGGCGCCGGGAACCCTGGTCGTCGATTCCAACGTCAAGAAGGTGCAGCATCCGACGGGCGGCGTGATCCGCACGCTCCTCGTGCGCGATGGCGTCCCCGTCAAGGCGGGCGATCTTCTGGTCCAGCTCGACGACACGGTGGCGCGGGCAAATCTCGCGATCATCCGCAAGAGCCTCGACGAGCTGTCGGCCCGCCGCGCGCGGCTCGAGACCGAACGCGACGACCTCGACAGCCTGGTCTTTCCCGACGGGCTTCTGGCGCGGGTCGACGATCCCGAAGTGTCCCGGACGCTCTCCAGCGAACGCAAGCTGTTCGCCTTCCGCACCGAGGCGCGGCGCGGCCAGAAGGCGCAGTTGCGCGAGCAGATCGGCCAGCTGGACGAGGAGGTCCGCGGCTTCGTCGGCCAGGAACAGGCCAAGCAGAAGGAGCTCGGGATCATCGACCGGGAGCTCGAGGGAGTTCGTCTCCTGTGGGAGAAGAAGCTGGTGCCGATCTCGCGCCTGACCGCCCTGGAACGCGACGCCACCCGCGTCGACGGCGAGCGCAACCAGCTGGTCGCCAACATGGCCCGGGCGCGCGGCAAGCGGGCCGAGATCGAGCTGCAGATCATCCAGATCGACCAGGACATGCGCAGCGAGGTCGCCAAGGAGCTGCGCGACATCGAGGCCAAGACGGCCGAGCAGGTGGAGCGCAAGGTGGCGGCCGAGGACCAGCTTCAGCGCATCGATATCCGCGCGCCCCAGGACGGCACCATCCTGCAGATGGCGGTGCACACGATCGGCGGCGTGGTCAATGCCGGCGAGACACTGATGCTGGTGGTGCCGGCCGCCGACCGGCTGACCGTCGAAGTGAAGATCGCGCCGCAGAGCATCGATCAGCTGCAGATCGGCCAGACGGCGGTGCTGCGCTTCTCCGCCTTCGACATGCGCACGACTCCGGAGATCCTCGGCCAAGTGACGGTGGTCTCCGCCGATATCGGACACGACGACAAGACCGGCGCGCCGTTCTACGTCGTGCGCATCGAGGTGCCGGCCGAGCAGATCGCCCGCCTGAAGGGCCTGAAGCTGGTGCCGGGCATGCCGGTCGAGGCCTTCATCCAGAGCAGCGAACGCACCGTGGTCTCCTACTTCGTGAAGCCGCTCAGGGACCAGATCGCGAGAGCCTTCCGCGAGCGGTAGGGCGCGCGTAGCGGCTGGCTTTGCATGGTCTGCGTGACACTCGGTGCCGAGACCCGGACTCGTGCAAGCCGCGTGGAAAAAGCGCCGCATGAGGAGACTGTCGCTTCGCTGCGCCGAAGGGGTGGGTCGTCAACTTCTGGTTCTAGATTGGCGACGCCACATGCGAGCGCTATCCGGCATCATGGTTGCGGTTGGCTTGGTCGCCTGCTCTAGTAGGCGGCGAACCGTTATGTGGTGGCGGCTTAGCGTTCCGATTCTCTTTGTCGCTTCTCCTGTTCGTCAGTCCCATCACTGAGCAGTGAGCTCCGGGGCGACGTCACCCTCGCGAGGTGGCGCAAGATCGACGCCGCGGGACGCTGGCTAAGGCAACAGAAAAGCTAGTCGCGCTCTTCATCGGTTAACCGCCCCTCCAACTCTTCGATCCGATCGCTAAGCTCCCACATCTCCTGAGCCAGCATCGAAAAGGCCGTCTGCCATATCTTATCGGCGACTAAAGCCGCCTCGGCTTGGACAGCAATTAGTTCTACAATTTTGGTTGCGTGCTCCGGTGATCCAGGGAGTAGCTGCTTTAGCTGTGCCGTGAGCTCGGAAATTTGGCTGGCCCCGAGAGTAAGCTTGCCCAGCAGATCCTCAGCGTTTCTTCCCATTCCCCAGCTCTCCCCGCTTCCCCACCGTATTCTGAGCCCGATGTTTGAGTTCGGGAAGGATATGTCGGTTGCAGAGCTGATACTTAATATCGACATGGTTGCCTGAGCCAATAGGCGTGGTAGCCTTTTTCACCATAAAGAGGGGCGGCACCCGAATTCTCACACGCCTCAAACACCTACAGGGCCGCCGACTCCCACGCGGCGGCTCGAAGGCTTCGACTCCAAACCTACCGTTCTCAACGTCAAGGTGGGCAAGAGTATCGAGCAGCATTTTCTCAACACTTCGGTGATACCGTCGTTCACCTTCATTGATCCCTTCAGGTCCACCCAAGAGCTCATCAAAGAGTTCGGCTACGATTGTCTGTTTTTCTTCAACTACAAACGCATCAATAGTGCGCTCGCCACGCCGATCTTCCGTCAACGCAGGGGTGAACTCTTGCTGTTCCGTGCTCTCGCCGGGCTGTACGAACTGCTATGCGATGCGTCTTGCGGCGCGGCTCGAAGCCATGGGTCAGCCGAAGGTATACGGCCCTGACCAGGAAGTCGGGCGGCCGCTACAAGTGGAATGGCCGCGTGAATCTCGACCGCGCATCCCTCGACATACCAAAGACGTGGTCGACCGGCCGGATCATCTTCGTCAATTCGATGTCAGACCTGTTTCACGCGAAGGTACCCCTCGACTTCACCCAGGCGGTATTCGCCGAGGGGCGGCGTGAACAAGAAGCGGACCGGCCGCACGCTCGACGGGCAGACGTGGGATCAGCTGCCACAGATTCTCGATGAAAAGCAGCTGCAATAGCTTTCGCGGAGTGATGCGCACCTACGAAAATCGGTGAAGTCGCGAAATCGGCGCAAAGCGCCAACTCGCCGCGCCCGATCCGACGATCCGAAATTGTGGAAAGAAATGGTGCCCAGGGGCGGAATCGAACCACCGACACTGCGATTTTCAGTCGCATGCTCTACCAACTGAGCTACCTGGGCGCACCACGTGTTGGCGGCGGCGCTTATAGGATGCGTCAGCCGCCCTGTCCAGACGGCCCCGCCGCTTCGGGATCGTCCTCGGACGGCCCCTCCTCCGTCTCGATGCGGTAGCCTTCCTTCAGCCAGCGGCCGAGATCGATATCGGCACAGCGCTTGGAGCAGAATGGCCGGTAGCCGGCGACGACGTCCTTGCTGCAGACGGGACACCGGGCCGCCGTGCGAACGGCGCGGAGCGGAGGGGGAAGGGATCGGTCAGTCATCGGCCTTCTGCAGCGCCTCGAGCTGCGCTGCCAGGGTCGCGCCGCGGCGGGCCCGGGTCAATTCGAAGTGGCCGAGCCGCGTGAATCCGTAGATCTGGGTCGGCACGGGGTCCTCGGCCAGCGCCTCGGCGAGCGCCGCCTGGACCTTGTCGCGATCGTAGCTGCTGCGCATGGTGACGAAGTCGACGACCACGGCGCCGGCGAGGTTGCGCAGCCGGAGCTGCTGGGCGATCGCCGGCGCAGCCTCGAGGTTGACCTCGACCGCCCGGCGCGGGGCGCGGCCCTGGCGACCGCCGGCGCTGCCGCTGTCGACGTCGACGGCGATCAGCGTCTCGCCGGGCTCGAACAGCACCTCGACGCCGCTCTCCAGCACGATGCGCGGGGCCAGCGCCGTGTCGATCTGGCCCGACACGTCGTCGATGTCGAAGGCGGGCATCGGGCCGTTGTGCCAGCGCACGCGGAGCTTCTCGCCCAGCCGATCCATCTTGTCCTGCAGCGAACGGGCCATCGTGCGGTCGTCGAGGATGATCTCCTCCAGCGAGGCGCCATGGTCGCGCAGCGCCCGGTTGATCGGGTCGCGGTCGCCGGGAATGCGCGCCGACAGGTCGGCCGGCGGCTGGGTGCTGAAGGCCAGCCGCCGGATCTGCTCCCAGCGCTCCAGCACCGGCGCGGCATCGGCCTTCAGGAGCTCGGCCGAGGCGCCGGCGGCGGCGGTGCGCATCACCACGCCGCCCTCGAACAGGTCCTCGACATGGCGCCGCAGCCGGTCGCGCTCGGCCTCGCCCTCGAGCCGGCGCGAGAAGCCGACGCCCGCACCCAGCGGATGGTAGACGACGTAGCGGCCGGTGACGGCGATATCCATCGACAGGCGCGGACCCTTGTCGCCCTCGCCGTCGTGGCGGACCTGCACCAGCAGCGGCGCGCCCGGCGGCGGCCAGTCGTCGATGCCGGCCCGGTCCTCGGCGCGCAGGAAGCCCGAGCGCCCGATGCCGATGTCGACGAAGGCGGCGTCGAGGTCGGGCATCACCCGCTCCAGCCGGCCGAGGAAGACGCTCTCGACGCGCGAGGGCCTGTCCCGGCGCACGAGCTGCAGCTCGAGCAGCCGCCCGCCCGAGACCAGCGCCATCAGGAAGGCGTGTGGCAGGACCTGGCAGATCAGGCGGTCGACGCGGTTCATCGCGGCGCCCCGCCGGCGGCGCGCAGCAGGGCCGCCGTCTCGAAAAGCGGCAGGCCGACGACGTTGCTGTACGATCCCGAGAGGAAGGCGACGAACAGGGCCGCCCGGCCCTGGATCGCATACCCGCCCGCCTTGCCCCGCCATTCGCCGCAGCGGAGATAGTCCGCGACGTCGCCCGGTTCCAGGCGCCGGAAGCGCACCACCGTCTCGACCAGCCGGGTGCGCACCTTTTCGTCCGGCGACGCGACGGCAACGCCGCCCAGCACGCGGTGGCGGCGCCCCGACAGCAGCGCCAGGCAGGCTCGCGCCTCTTCCTCCGTCTCCGCCTTGGGCAGGATGCGCCGGCCGCAGGCGACGACGCTGTCGGCGGCCAGCACGATGCTGCCCGCGTGGCGCGGCGCCACGGCGGCGAGCTTGGCCCGCGCCATGCGCAGCGCATAGGCGCGCGGCAGCTCGCGCGACGCGGGCGTCTCGTCGATGTCGGCGGGATCGATTGCGGCGGGTTCCAGTCCCACCTGCCGCAGCAGGTCGAGCCGGCGCGGCGACGCGGAGGCGAGGACGAGCGGCGGGTGCGTCGGCGCGCTCAACGCCTACTTGAAGCGGAAGGTGATGCGGCCCTTGGTCAGGTCGTAGGGCGTCATCTCGACGGTGACGCGGTCGCCTGCCAGCACGCGGATGCGGTTCTTGCGCATCTTGCCCGACGTATGGGCGAGGATCGTGTGGTCGTTGTCGAGCTTCACCCGGAACATCGCGTTGGGCAGCAGCTCGGACACCACCCCGGTGAATTCGATCAGGTCTTCTTTGGCCATCCGGCCTCCAGCATGCAAATTGATGACAAGGCGCCGGAAAATGGGGCGTGAGCCGGGTTTAGTCAACACGCCGTCAACTCTCCGGGGCGAAACGCAGCGACCCGCGCGAGGCGGCGTCGGCCCTTCTCACTCGCGCGCCGCTCCCCTATACAGGCACGGCTGCGATCGCCCGGGGGAAGGAAGGACCAGTTGCCATGAATGCACAGCATGCGTGCGGCCTCGCGGCCGCGCTGATCCTGGCCGCCGGGCAGGCCTTCGCCCAGGCGCCGGCCGCCCCGACGCCGGCGGCGCCCCAGGCGGCCGCGGCCTCGAGCGGACCCAAGACCATCGGCGTGCCCTCGTCGCGCCACTACTCGTCGGCGCTGATCGTGCTCAACGCGCGCGGCGCGAAGCTCGACGGCGACAAGCTGGTGCTCGACGGCGTGCAGCCGACCGCCACCCTGTTCACCAGCCGGCCGGTGCGGACGGTGGGCCACATGCCGACGCCGCAGATGGTCGAGATCTGGCGCACCGGCAGCTTCGCCAAGGACCCGCCCAACGCCACCGCCTCGGTGTTCAGCAAGGACGGATCGAGCGTGGCCGATATCGTGGTCGTGCTGACGTCGCCGAAGCTGGAGGGCGACAAGCTCACCTTCACCGTGCACCTGCTCGAGGGCAGCCTCGGCAAGGCCGACGGACCGGCCTCGGTCTTCATCGACACGATCTGGTTCGGCACCAGCCCCAACGGCTTCACCTACTACGGCCAGAGCCAGACCACCGGCGGCGAGACGCCGGCGATCGGCGATCCCCACGGCACCAGCACCTTCAGCGGCTGGTCGAACCCCTCGCCGACCCATCCCTATGTGCCGCCGCCGCGCGACTACGGTCCGTCGGTCGGCGCGCCGCCGCCGCCCGACATCGATCCGCGCTACCAGCAGCAGTTCAACCGACCGACCTGCGGCAAGCCCCCGCTGCTCCCCTGCTACTGAGGCCCGCCATGAACCGCATCCGCTTCCCGGCCGCGCTGGCCTCGATCCTCGCCGCGACGGCGCTGCTCGCGACGTCGCCCCTCCCCGCCGCCGCCCAGTCCCCCGCGGGTCCCGGCACCGTCCCGAAGACGGTCGGCCGGCCGCAGCCGCCGCGCGTCGTGCCGTCGATGATCGTGCTCAACGCCAGGGGCGCGAAGCTCGACGGCGGCAAGCTGGTGCTGGAGGGCGTGTCGCCCAACGCCATCATCTTCGCCGACCGCCCGGTCCGCTCGGCGGGCCACGCGCTCACCGCGCATCTGCTCGACGAGTGGACGGTCAAGTCGCCGGACAGCTTCTACAAGACCCCGCCCAACGCCACCGTGTCGGTCCTGATGAAGGGCAAGAATTCGGTGGTCGACGCCGTCATGGTGCTGAAGGCGCCCAAGCTCGAGGGTGAGCGGCTGACCTTCGACGTCGACGTGCTGGAGGGCGACCTGGCCGGCGGCGACGGCGCGGCCTCGGTGTTCATGGACATCATCAACCTGCCGACGGCCCGTCATACCGGCCACCGCGCCGCCTGGTACCACGGCGCGAACTGACGCGCGCGAGAAGCGCCGGCCCGCTGGACGGGCGAGGCCGGCGATGCGGCTTCGACGCCGCCGCGTCGGCGAGGCATGATTCGAGCAGCAATATGATGTCGGTGCCGACATCTTGTGGCCTTTATTCATGCCTAGGGTGGAAACCCTAAGAAGAGAGACAGAGGGCCTGCCCGTCGCATCGGGCGCTGCAGGCCGACCGGCGATGCGAACCCGCCGCGTTTTCGTTTCGAAGATCTCTCCACGATCCCAACAGTCGTCCGAGTCGCAGGCCTGTACCGCAGGACTGGGAAGGCGACGCTTCCCCTTTTTCAGGGGTCAAACAGGAAGGACTTCACCATGAAGATTCCATCACAGACAAAACCCGTCATCTGGGGCGCCGTCGGCGGCGCCATCCTCTGTGCCGTCGTCGGCTTCAGCTGGGGCGGCTGGGTGACCGGCGCCACGGCGCGCAAGGAAGCGGCCGTCGCCGCGACCGACTCGCGCGTGGCCGCGCTGGCGCCGATCTGCGCCCAGCGCTTCAGAGCCCAGGACGATGCCTCGGCGAAGATCGCGGCGCTGGCCAAGGCCGACTGGTGGGACCGCTCCAAGGCGGTCGAGAAGAGCGGCTTCGCGGTGATGCCCGGAAGCAAGGAAGCCGATTCCGACGTAGCGCGTGCCTGCGCCGAGATTCTGGCGAAATCGGCTCCGGGCAAGAGCTGAGACCAGGCCGAGCCGAAGCAGGAAGCCTCAGGACCTGCGCCGGCAGGATTGGGAGACGGGCAGCCGTCGAGCGGGTCGTTCGAATCCGCCGACGGTGTTCCAGATGGGAGGGAACGCGCCTCCGGGCCGGCGCACCATCCCCGCGGCGGGGGCTCTCCCCGTCGCGGGGATGTGCTTCTTCCGGCGCGCCGCGGCGGGCGTCCTATACCGACGGGCCGCGCGCGCCGCCGAAGCGCGCCTCGAGGCGCATCAGGATTTGCTCGCGCAGGCCGCGATAGGCGCCGAGGCGCGCCTCGCGCGTGCCCTCGACGGCGCTGGGATCGGGCACCGGCCAGTACTCGACCTCGGTCGCGGTGCCGCGCGTCACCTCGAGCGCCCGGTGATGGGCCTCGGGCGACAGGGTGACGATCAGGTCGAAGGAGCTCGGGTCGATGTCGCCGAAGGTCTTGGCGTGGTGGCGATGGATGTCGATCCCGACCTCGTCCAGGGCGGCGGCCACGAACGCGTCGACCTCGGTCGCCCGCACGCCCACCGAATCGATGTAGGCGGCGTGGCCGTAGAGGCGCTTGGCGAGCCCTTCGGCCATCGGGGAGCGAACGGAATTCTCGCTGCAGGCGAACAGCAGGCTGGCGGGAAGTCCGGTCATCGCCTGCGGTTTCTCAGACCTTGATGTGCAGGGCGCAGATGAGGGTGAACAGCCGCCGGGCCGTGTCGAGGTCGATCTCGATCTTGCCCTCGAGCCGTTCGCGCAGCAGCTCCGAGCCCTCGTTGTGCAGGCCGCGGCGGCCCATGTCGAGCGCCTCGATCTGCGAGGGGCCGAGCTTCTTGATGGCGGCGTAGTAGCTCTCGCAGACCAGGAAATAGTCCTTCACCACCTTCCGGAACGGCGTCAGCGACAGCACGATGTCGCGCAGCTTCTTCTCGTCCGCGTCGCGCACGTCGAACACCAGGCGCTGCTCGAACACGCCGATGCGCAGCTTGTACGGGCCGGGCAGGCCCACCAGCGCGAAGTCGTTCTCCTCCAGCAGGTCGAACAGGGCCACGGCGCGCTCGTGCTCGACCTCGGGCGAGCGACGCGCGACAGAGTCCTCGTCGAGCACGATGTCGATGATGCGACGGGTCGTATCGGGCATCGCCGGCCCTAGCCGCGGCGGTTCAACCGGATCGACACCGAGCGGCCGTGCGCGCCCAGCCCCTCGGCCTCGGCCAGGGCGAGCGCCGCGGGACCGAGCACCGCCAGCGACTCGGGCGTGCAGGCCACGATCGACGTGCGCTTCAGGAAGTCCGCGACGCCGAGCCCGCCCGAGAAGCGCGCCGCGCGCGAGGTCGGCAGCACGTGATTGGTGCCGGCCACGTAGTCGCCCACCGCCTCCGGCGTGTGCCGGCCGATGAAGATCGCGCCGGCATGGCGGATGCGCTCGCTGAGCGCCTCGGCCGGGCCGCTTTCCATCGCCAGCTCGACATGCTCGGCGGCGATGCGGTCGACGATCGGCGCGGCGGCGGCGAGGTCGGGCACCAGGATGATGCAGCCATTGTCGCGCCAGCTCGCGCCGGCGATCTCGGCCCGCGCGAGCGTGGCGAGCTCGGCCTCGACGGCGGCGGCGACGGCCTCGGCGAAGCGGGCATCGTCGGTGATCAGGATCGACTGCGAGGAGGCGTCGTGCTCGGCCTGCGACAGGAGGTCGGCCGCGATCCAGGCCGGATCGTTCTGCCCGTCGGCCACGACCAGGATCTCCGAGGGGCCGGCGATCAGGTCGATGCCGACCTGGCCGAACACCCGGCGCTTGGCCGCCGCGACATAGGCGTTGCCCGGACCGGTGATCTTGTCCACGGGCGCGATCGATTCCGTGCCGTAGGCCAGCGCCGCCACGGCCTGCGAGCCGCCGATGCGCCACACCTCGTCGGCCCCGGCGATCTCGGCCGCCAGCATGACCAGCGGGTTGAGGACGCCGCCCGGCGTCGGCACGGCCATGACGATGCGGCCGACACCCGCCACCTTGGCCGGCACGATGTTCATCAGCACCGACGAGGGATAGGCCGCCGTGCCGCCCGGAACGTAGACGCCGGCCGCGTCGACCGGCCGGTAGCGGGCGCCCAGCCGCGTGCCGGTGGCGTCGGTGAACCCGACATCCCTGGGCAGCAGGGTGCGATGGAAGGCCTCGATGCGGCTGGCCGCGAAGACCAGCGCCTCGCGCTGGGCGGACGGCACGCCCGCCGCGACGGCGCGGCGCTCGGCGTCGCTCACCCGCAGGCTCGCCGCGTCGGGGGCCGCCCAGTCGAACCGGCGCGTGTGATCGAGCAGCGCGGCGTCGCCGCGGGCGCGCACGTCGGCCACGATGTCGGCGGCGATGCGGTCGACATTCTCGTCGGTGTCGCGGTTGCGCCCCAGGAAATCCGCGAACGCCGCCTCGAAACCGGGTGCCGACGCGTCGAGACGCCTAGGCTGCACGGGAGACCTCGCGGAAGCGGTCGACCCAGCGGCCGATGCGCTCCGGCTGGGTCTTGAGCGCGGCGCGGTTGACGACGAAGCGCGAGGTGATGTCGGCGATGTGCTCGATCTCGACCAGCCCGTTCTCCCGCAGCGTGCGCCCGGAATCGACCAGGTCGACGATGCGGTGGCTGAGGCCCAGCGACGGCGCGAGCTCCATGGCACCCGACAGCTTCACGCACTCGGCCTGGACGCCGCGGGCGGCGAAGTGCCGGCGCGTCACCTCGGGATACTTGGTGGCGATGCGGACGTGGCTCCAGCGCCGCGGATCGTCGCTGCCGGCCATCTCGACGGGCTCTGCCACGGCGAGGCGGCAGTGGCCGATGCCGAGGTCGATCGGCGCATAGATCTCGGGAAAGTCGAACTCCATCAGCACGTCGGCGCCGGCGATGCCGAGATGGGCGGCGCCGAAGGCGACGAAGGTCGCGACGTCGAACGAGCGCACGCGGATGATGTCGAGGTCGGGATGGTTGGTGGCGAAGCGGAGCTGACGCGCGTCGGGATCGGCGAAGGCGCGCTCGGGCTCGATGCCGGCATGCGCGAACAGCGGCATCGCCTCCTTGAGGATGCGCCCCTTGGGGACCGCCAGGATCAGCTTCTCGTTGGCTTCGCTCGCCTGCACGACCGTTCGCTCCAGTAACGAATGCCCGCCCCCTCGGGGCGAACGACCGCGGGGGTTATTCGACCGGATGGGCGGGCTTCCAGGGGGTGGCCCAAGGCTCCCCGACATCCCCCAAATGGCACGCGAGCCGGCCGATTTCCAGCCGGATGGCGCGTCCTGCGGCGAACCGAAGCGTGACCGAGCGGTCGTCCTCCTGGACCACGGCCAGCAGCTCGAGCATGCGGTCGGGCTGGTCGAGCGGGATGGAGCGGTGACGGACCGCCGTCACCTCGTTGAAAACAAGGGCGGAATGGGTGCGGCTCAGCCCGTCGGCGGCGGGATCGGCCTCCCAGCGGAACCGGTTCAAAAGCAGAACGAAGCGCTTCTCGTCGGCGAGATAGGCACAGTCGCGCACCGCCACCAGCGAATCCTGGATCGCCGCCGACACGACCGCGAGGTCCTCGGCGTCGAGCGCCGACAGCCGCAGCGGCTCCATCATCCCTTGATCCGCTCGATGTCGGCGCCGCAGGCACCGAGCTTCTCCTCGATCCGCTCGTAGCCGCGGTCGAGGTGGTAGACGCGGTTGATCGTGGTGTCGCCCTCGGCCGCCAGGGCAGCGATGGCGAGCGACACCGAGGCGCGCAGGTCGGTCGCCATGACCTCGGCGCCGCGCAGCTTCGGCACGCCGCGCACCAGTGCGGATTCGTGGTGGATGGTGACGTTGGCGCCCATGCGCGCCAGCTCGGGCACGTGCATGAAGCGGCTCTCGAACACCGTCTCGGTGATCATCGAGGCGCCCTCGGCCCGGGTCATCAGCGCCATCATCTGGGCCTGCAGGTCGGTCGGGAAGCCCGGGAACGGCTCGGTCATGACGTCGACCCCCGTCAGCATGCCGTTGGCCCGCCGCACCCGCAGGCCGCGCTCGGTCTTCTCGAGGCTGACGCCGGCCTGGCGCAGCGTCTGGGCCGGCGCCTCGATCAGGTCGAGCCGGCCGCCGACCAGCTCGACGTCGCCCGCCGTCATCGCCACCGCCATGGCATAGGTGCCCATCTCGATGCGGTCGGGGATGACGCGGTGCGACGCCTCCTTGAGCGAGGGCACGCCGTCGATCGACAGGGTCTCGGTGCCGATGCCGCGCACCGGCACGCCCATCGCGACCAGGCACTCGGCGAGGTCGGTGATCTCGGGCTCGCGCGCGGCATTGTCGAGCACGGTCGTGCCGCGGGCGAGCGCCGCCGCCATCATGAGATTCTCGGTGGCGCCGACCGACACTTTGGGGAAGGTGAAGCGGCCGCCGCGCAGGCCCTTGGGCGCGCGCGCCACGAGGTAGCCGCCGTCGATCTCGATGTCGGCGCCCATCGCCTTCAGGCCGGCGATGTGCAGGTCGACCGGGCGGGCGCCGATGGCGCAGCCGCCGGGCAGCGACACCCGCGCCTCGCCCTCGCGGGCCAGCAGCGGCCCCAGCACCAGCACCGAGGCGCGCATCTTGCGCACGATGTCGTAGGGCGCCGTGGTCGAGGCGATCTTCGCCGCCTGCAGCGTCAGCGTCGTGCCGTGGGCGTGGCCGTTCTCGCCCGGCGCCGCATTCACCTCGACGCCGTGCTGCTGCAGCAGCTGGATCATCGTGGTGATGTCGGCCAGCCGCGGCACGTTGTGCAGCGTCAGCGGCCGGTCGGTCAGCAGCGAGGCGACCAGCAGCGGCAACGAGGCGTTCTTGGAGCCGGAGATGCGGATCTCGCCGTTGAGCGGGCGGCCGCCGCTGATTCGAAGTCGGTCCATCGGTCGCCGCCCCTCAGATCCGCGGAAGGGTGACGCCGCGCTGGCCCTGGTACTTGCCGGCCTTGTCGCGGTAGGAGACCTCGCAGGCCTCGTTGCCCTGCAGGAAGAGGAACTGGCAGGCGCCCTCGTTGGCGTAGATGCGGGCCGGCAGCGGCGTGGTGTTGGAGAATTCCAGCGTCACGTGGCCTTCCCACTCCGGCTCGAGCGGGGTGACGTTCACGATGATGCCGCAGCGGGCGTAGGTCGACTTGCCGACGCAGATCACCAGCACGTCGCGCGGGATGCGGAAATACTCGACCGTGCTCGCGAGCGCGAAGGAGTTGGGCGGGATGATGCAGACGTCGGCCGTGCGGTCGACGAAGCTGTTGGCGGCGAAGTTCTTCGGGTCCACCACCGCCGAATCGACATTGGTGAAGATCTTGAACGAATTGCCCACCCGCGCGTCGTAGCCGTAGGACGACAGGCCGTAGGAGATCACGCCCTCGCGCTTCTGGGCGTCGACGAAGGGCTCGATCATGCCCTTCTCCTGCGCCATGCGGCGAATCCAGCGGTCGGAGAGAATGCTCATTGGGGCGCTTCTAGAGGAGGAGAGGTCCGGGCTCAACAACCGCCGGGCTCAACCGTCGGCCTTGGCAGGGCCGGCGGGCTTGTCGGCCGCCTGCTGGGCACGCGCCTGCGCCTTGCGGCGCTTGAGGTTTTCGCGCAAAGCGGCAGCCAGCCGTTCGGCGCGCTCATCCTTCTGCGGGATGGCTTTCGAGGGGGCGGTCATGGCGGGAGGATACACCTGATGGACAGGCTGCGCACACCAGAGGACCGCTTCGCCGGCCTGCCCGGCTGGCCCTACGCACCGCGCTTCCACGAGCGGCCCGACGGGCTGCGCCTCCACTACATCGACGAGGGCCCGCGCGACGCCGCCCGGACCTGGCTCTGCCTGCACGGCCAGCCGACCTGGAGCTACCTCTACCGCCGCATGATCCCGGTCTTCCTTGCCGCCGGGGACCGCGTCGTGGCGCCGGACTTCGCGGGCTTCGGCCGCTCGGACAAGCCCACCGACGACGCCGTCTACACCTTCGACTTCCACCGCCAGACGATCCTCGACCTGGTCGAGGCGCTCGACCTCCGCGACATCGTCCTGGTGGTCCAGGACTGGGGTGGCCTGATCGGCCTCACCCTGCCGATGGCGGCAACCGACCGCTACCGGTCGCTGCTGGTCATGAACACGACCCTGGCCACCGGCGACGCGCCGCTTTCGAAGGGCTTCCTCGACTGGCGCGCCTTCTCCAACAGCCGCCCCGACATGGACGTCGCGGCCCTCATGCGCCGCGCCTGCCCGCACCTCACCCCGGAAGAAGCCGCGGCCTACGGCGCCCCCTTCCCCGACGCCACCTACAAGGCGGGCGTGCGCCGCTTCCCCAACCTGGTGCCCGACCGCCCCGACGCGCCCGGCGCGGCGCTGTCGCGCGAGGCCCGCAGCTTCTGGCGCGAACGCTGGACCGGCCGCAGCCTGATGGCGATCGGCATGCAGGACCCGGTGCTGGGCCCGCCGGTCATGCGCGCCCTTCATGCCGACATCAACGGCTGCCCGCCGCCGCTGGAGATCGCCGCCGGCGGCCACTTCCTGCAGGAATGGGGCGAGCCGATCGCGCGGGAGGCGGTGAAGGGACTGTGAGGGGCGCCGACGGAAGCGGCGCACCGTGAGCGCGGCAGGACGTTGACGGAAGAGACGTAGGTGCCGGCAGGGTCAACCGATAAGATCGGATGCGGTACAGCAGGAGGTCTCCTATCAGGGCAATATCGATTGTTCTCGGAGCCATTGCTTTGGCAACGAGCGCCGGCCCATCTCCGCAAGCTGCGGCCCAGGCCGCGGCACAGCGCACGACGCTTGCGCGGGCGAACGAGTTGGTCGCCGAGCATTTGGTTCGAGCGCGGCGCGAGCAGGACCTTGCCTTGCGGCAACGCATGTATTCAGAGGCATACGTCGCGCAGATGTCCCTGCCGACACAAGACGATCTCAGCCACGTGGCGCGACGTTTCAACGACATCGGGCGGGGCCTGAACGCCATCGATATCACGCGATCTCTCCGAGACGGCATCGAGTGGGAAATCGTCGCGCTCAATGAGAAGCGCTACGGCCGCAATCGCGTCAGGCATTTGCTCCAGGCGCTTCTGGGGAGCGATGCCGGCAGCGAGCTTCGCCGCTATGACTTCCGGCGCCTGGTCAATGCCAACAGGCGAGACGATGTGACGGCACGTATTGCCGCGCAACCCTGGTCAGACGGTGAGCTCGAAGATCTCTGCGAGAAGGGCAAGTACGACTTGGCCGGCTACGCAGCCACAAAGCTCACCTCGCCAATCTGGGCCGATAGAACCGTGAATGTCATGGCGGAACTCGGCATGGCCGCCGAGGCTGAAAGCCGCGCCCTGCAATACATGCCGCCAGCGAAAGAGTTGTCGCAAAACGGACTTGCGATGCTCACCAGGCTGGCGGTGACGGAAAGTCGCCGAGGGCACAGCGACAACGTGCTGCGCTTGGTCCGCATGGTGCTCGAAGCGCCGGGCGTCAATTCGCTCACTTCGGTCGCCGGCTCCTCCGGGTGGGGAAAATGCGAAGCGAAACTCTGGAACGAATGGCCCCGCTGGAGAGCGCGAAGCATTCAATGGCTGTCCATTCCTCAGCCTCCGTTCGACGGGTTTCCCAGCTTCAGCGGATCGCTCGCCGCCGACTTGGCAGCGGCCTTGGCCGGGACAGGGAGCAACACCACATCTCTCAAGCTCATTGACGGGCTCGTTGGGCTGATCGTTCGCGAGATTGCGAACAATCCGACTGGTGTTCTGCCCAAGGGGGCGGACGAAAAAACCGTCCTCGCGTGGGCCGATCGCCAACGTCGCCATAAGGAGATGACGCAGACGCTACAGTCGTTGATGGTGGCGCGCGTCGTGGCCGGCGGCGAAGTCGATGACGCGGCAGCCAAAGCTCTCGACATGAAAGCCGTCAAGCGGTTCATGTTTGAGTTCCCCCATTCCCAGATTTCCCTGCGCATCCTCTCGCACTCGGCGGCCGAGCGGCGGCGCCTTGACCAGGCCAGTCCTGGCCGCGGCGAATTCCTTCGATACGCCGCCCTGATCGAACAAGGGCAGGGCCGCGAGGCCCGTGCCTTGGCGTCGACTCACCCGCAGGTTCGCGAACAGGTGTACGCGTCCATGCTTACGGATATCGCCATGAGCCTGCAGAACGCCGACCTCGAAAAGAAGGCAGAGGCGATGATCGACGCGTATATCGACTTGGAATACAGAGCCGATACCGCCGTCGTGTTCTTGCTCCTGCGCCAGGGGCGAACGGAGAAGGCTAAGGAGATTCTGCGGCATTTTGTTTCGAGCGTTTACGGTGAAGACGTTTTTATCGGCGTGATGCTGCTGCGCGAACTCGGAGAACCTTTCGACGCTTCGATGTTGACGGAGGCCTTGCGCGGCGACACCCCTGGAAAAGTCGCGAACTGGCTGGAGGCGATTGACGCCCTTGCTTGGTCGGCGGCCAGCGACGAAATCGACATGCTCTTGCGCACACCGCCCAGTGAGCTCTCGGCGTTGAGTGCAGACGACGCGGCGCGGATGCGCTGCACCGCCTATGGTTTGCAAGCCATCGCCCTCGCGCGCGGTGGCCAGCTCGAAGCCGGACTGCGCCTGGTCACCGACCGAAACCTCATTCAGCGCGACTATTGGTGCAAAGGCGACAGGGATTCGTATTTCGATCTCAGCTACCTGGTTCACGAGTGGATCGAGCGAGGGCACGCGCAGTGAGCCGCAATGCTAAGCCGCCAGCTTCTGAGCCACCGCCGCCGGCACCCTGACCGGCATATCCAGCAGCATCTGCGCGAACGCCTTGGCCAGCGGGTCGGCTTTGAGCGAGGCCATGCCGCCGCCGCCCAGCGCCTGGCGCAGGAGGAAGTTGAAGCCGTTGATGCCGGGCAGGCGCCAGCGGCTCACCTTGCCCTCGATGCGGTGGGCGAAGTATTTGGCCACCGCCTCCTCCGTCACCTCGGCGTCCAGGATCGGCTGGTACTCCGGCCGGCGGGCGAAGATGCCGATGTTGGCGTTGTCGCCCTTGTCGCCGGAGCGGCCGTAGGCCAGCGCCACCAGGGGCACGGTTTCCGTCGCCGCGTTCGGGCCGGTGGTGGGCAGCGGCGGCGCGGGCGGCGCTTCCTGCGGCAGCTGGTCGGCGGTGAAGCCGCCGCTCCTGGCACCCTCCTCCAGGACGATCGTGCGGCCGTCGAGCTCGACGGTGACCGGCACCAGCGTCTTCGGGACCAGACAGGAGAACATGCGGATCACCGGCGAGGGCGAGACGCGGCCGGCGCCGAAGCTGCCGGTCATGCCGACCACGCCGCCGGTCGCCATCGGCGCGATCTCGCGCCCGAGCAGGGAGAGCGCCTCCTTCTGGTCGTGCTTGGCCGCGATCTTGACCACAACCTCGCGGCTTTCCTGCGCCCGTGCGTGCGGGCCGTAGGTCGCCTCGCCGCCGATCACCTCGATGCTGACGTCGCGGAAGTCGCCGAGGTTCTTCTCGCGGAACAGGCGGCGCGTCTTGCTCACGATCATCTCGGCGCTGTGGCGGCCCTTGGCCACCGCCTCGCGGCCCCCCATCATGAAGATGGCGCTGAGCTTGTAGCCGTCGGGCCAGGTGGTCGAGACCTTGTAGGTGTCGGTCGCGGGCCGCCCCCTTGCGCCCGAGACGCGCACGCGATCCTTGCCGACCGGCTCGTAGGTCGCCTGGGTGAAGTCGCAGACGACGTCGGGTACGATGTAGGCGCGCGGATCGCCGATCTCGTAGAGCATCTGCTCGGCCACGGTGGCCGGCGTGATCAGCCCGCCGGTGCCCTCTGGTTTTGAGAGCACGAAGCTGCCGTCGGCCTCGACCTCGGCCACGGGGAAGCCCATGTCGTCGTAGCCCGGCACCAGGCGCCAGTCGGTGAAATTGCCGCCGTTGCACTGGGCGCCGCATTCGATGATGTGGCCGCACAGCGTGCCCGCCGCCAGCCGGTCGTGGTCGTCCATGGTCCAGCCGAAGGCGTGGATCAGGGCGCCCAGCGTCACCGCCGAATCGACGCAGCGGCCGGTGATCACCACGTCGGCGCCCTCGTCGAGCGCGCGGGCAATCGGGAAGCCGCCGAGATAGGCGTTCATGCTGGTGATGCGGGCCGGCAGCGCCTCGCCGGTGTCCATCTCGCGCAGGCCCAGCGCACGCAGCTCCTCGGCGCGCGGCTGCAGGTCGTCGCCCAGCACCACGGCGACCTTGAGCGACACACCGGCCGCCGCGCAGGCCTCGAGCACGGCGTCGCGGCAGGCCTGCGGGTTCACGCCGCCGGCATTGGTGATCACCTTGATCTTCCGCTCGGCGATCTCGCGGGCGAGCGGCGCCATGACGACGCTCACGAAGTCGACGGCGTAGCCCGCCTTGGGGTCGCGCAACTTCTGCGCCGCCAGGATCGACATGGTGACCTCGGCCAGATAGTCGCTCACCAGGTAGTCGACGTCGCCGTGGCGCACGAGCTGGGCGGCGGCGCTCTCGGTATCGCCCCAGAAGCCGGAATGACAGCCGACGCGGACGGTCCTGGCCCCGTGTGCCATGGCTACTTCCTCTTGCGGTTGACGAACGCGGTCATGCGCTCGACGTGCTCGCCGGTCGTCACCGATTCCGCCATGGCATCGATGCCGGCCTGCACCGCCTCGTCGATCGACAGCCGCTCCCAGCGCCGCATCAGCCGCTTCTGGGCGCGCACGGCGCGCGGCGCCGCCTCGACGATGGCGTGCACCGCGCGCTCGATCGCGGCGTCGAGCTCGCCCACCGGCACGACCTCCTCGACCAGGCCCCACCTCTCGGCCTTGGCCGCGTCGATGGTCTCGGCCGTCATCAGGAGGCGCGAGGTGCGGCCCCAGCCGATCAGGCGGGGCAGCAGCGCGGCCTCGACCACCGAGGGCAGGCCGACATTGACCTCGGGCATGCCGAAGAAGGCGTTGTCGGCGGCGATGCGCATGTCGCAGGCCGCGGCGACCTCGAGGCCGGCGCCCAGCGTGTAGCCCTCGCAGCGGGCGATCACCGGAACGGGACAGTCGCGGATGGCTTGGCAGAATCTGTGGATCTGGGTCAGGAACTTCCGACCATCCTCCGACGCCTTCATCGTCACCATGTGGTTGATGTCGGCGCCGCCGATCAGGGCCCGGCCGCCCGCGCCCGCGAGCACCACCACGCTGAGCTCGTCCTCGCGGGCCAGCGACTGGAAGGCCTCGGTGAGGTCGAGCAGCGCCGGCGGATTGACGGCGTTCAGCTTGCGCGCATTGTCGTAGACGACGGTCGCCACGGTGCCGGACGGCCGGCGGTCCCAGGAGATGTCGACCTTGTGGACGGCTGCCATGACGTTTCGCTCCGTGGCTCTTTGTCGTTGGGGGAATTCCGTCTAATAGAGCGCCGTCGCGACGCTTCACAAGAGCCCCACCGCCAGAGTTCCCGCATGCCCGATTCCGCCATCGATCTCGGCCAGTACTCGGTCTTCGTGCCGCCCGATCCGTTCGAGGACCATGTCGGCCCGTTCTACTACCGGATCACCGGCGACCCGCGGCAGGCGGACAGCGTGCACTGCGTGCTGCCGACCCACGACCGCCACGGCAACTATGCCGGCGGCGTGCATGGCGGCCTGACGCTCGCCTTCGCCGACTATGCGCTCTGCCTGGTCGCCGGCCGCGCCGCCGACGGCGGCACCAACAGCGCCTTCGCCGTGACGGTGAGCATCGCCGTCGAGTTCCTCGACGCCGGACGGCTGGGGCCGCCGCTGGAGGCGAGTGGCGAGCCGCTGCAGGTCACCGGCCGCCTCGCCTTCGCCCGCGGCCGCATCACCCAGGAGGGCCGCGTCATCGCCCTGTGGTCGGGCGTCTGCCGCCACGTCGCCCGCGACAAGGCGATGGCCCGCAAGCAGGAAGCCGCGAGCACCCCGCCACCGGCCGTGCAGGCGGTGCCGCCGGGCTTCGACCTGCTGGCCGGCGCCAGCATCTACTCGCGCCACATCGGCCCGTCCTACGCGCGGACCGAAAGCGACGGCGCCACCCTGGTGCAGCCGACCCTGCCGCACATGTGCAACTCGGGCGGCGCGCTGCACGGCGGCTACATGATGAGCTTCGCCGATTCGGCGGTGACGCGGGCCGCCGCCCTGGTGACCGGCAAGGCCACCAGCACGGTGGCCTTCGCCGCCGAGTTCCTGTCCGCCGGCACGCCGACCGCGCCGGTCACCACCCGGGTCGAGGTGCCGCGCCACGGCAAGGCGCTGGCCTTCGTGCGCGGCCTGCTGGAACAGGAAGGGCGCAAGCTGTTGTCCTATTCGTCGACCATCCGGCTGCGCGAGCGCCGGTAGTCCGGTTCTTGTGGGTCGGGAGGGCATGACACGCTCTCCCTGGTAATTCGGATAATTGCGCAAGTTTCGCTGATGGTTTTCGCCGGTGTGACGCCGAGGCGTCCGGGGCGATCCGTCGGCGCACCGACGACACAGGCCCTCGCACACGCACACGCACACGCACGCCGGGCGAGGGACCAACGATGGATAGAACGGCAGGCCCTCGCATCTTGCCACTAACTGTGGTGCTTTTCAATAACCATAGTGGTCATTATATACTTCACGGAACAAGCCGCGAGGGGTAGTTTCCCCTCATGCTCGATCTGACCGACTGACCGACCCCATCTATTCCGACGAGACCGCCGCCCGGAAGCATCTGGAAAAGATCCGCTGGCAGGATGGTGCCTATTGCCCGCATTGCGGCGACCTGACCAACGTCAAGGCGCTGGGCGGCAAGGCGGCTGAGAAGGGCCTGTGGCACTGCGGCTCATGCCGCAAGAAGTTCACCGTCACGGTAGGGACTGTCTTTGAGCGGTCGCATATCCCCCTCACCAAGTGGCTCGCCGCCTTCCATCTGATGTGCAGCAGCAAGAAGGGCATCAGCGCCCATCAAGTCCACCGGACGCTGAACATCACCTACAAGTCGGCATGGTTCATGTGCCATCGCATCCGCGAGGCGATGAAGGCTGGCGGCGTCGTGCCGCCGCCGCTGGGCGGCAAGGGCAAGCACGTGGAGGCCGATGAGACCTTTATCGGCCGCAAGGCCGGTGCGGTCATGGGCCGTGGCGGCGTGGCCCACAAGCGCACCGTGCTCTCTCTGGTGGAGCGTGGCGGCGAGGTCCGGTCCTTCCATATCGATCGCGCCACGGTGTCGGAGATCGTCCCTCACATGGCGAAGCATCTGGACATCGAGAGCACGCTGAACACGGATGAGGCCAAGCGCTTCGTCGGGATCGGCCGGACCTTCAAGGGCGGCCACCAGGCGGTCGACCATTCGGTCAAGGAATACGCCCGCGACACCGCCCACACGAACACGCTGGAAGGCTACTTCTCGATCTTCAAGAAGGGCATGCGCGGCGTCTATCAGCACTGCGACGAGCGCCACCTTCACCGCTATCTGGCCGAGTTTGATTTCCGCTACAGCAACCGCGCCAAGCTCGGCGTGGACGACAACGCGCGGACCCGTAAGGTGCTAAGGGGCATCTCCTGTAAATGCCTTACCTACGTTCAGGCTCACTAAGGGCGACGAGGTCGAGCGGCTACGGAAGTTGCTCGCGAAGCTACTTCGATGACTTCGGGCGGCGCTTTGGTGCCGCCTTTTTCTTTGCCTTCCGGCTCGACACCGCGTGTGGAATCGCTGGCATACTCAACGCTGCGCGCAATGCCGCATCGCGCCTACGCATGGCTTCTGTCGGGGGATAGTCGTCACGCTGTTGTTTGGGCGTCACAGGGGAAGGATAGCATGACCAAGGGCAAAATGCCTCCAGTCGGGCGTGACAATGCGCTCAGGAGCCTCAAGGCCCTAATGAAAGGGTCATCATCTACTGCAACGATTGAATTCATGCGCGCCGCATTTTATAGGGAAAGGACGGTGACACGTGACTATCGTGGCGAGTGTCTTACGGCTGTCGCAATGCTGGATGCGAGCCTTCAAGACGCACTTGAGACTCGCTTTGAAGCCTTGAACAGCGACCGCCGAAAGGAACTTTTCAGCGACAGTTCCAATGGTCCTCTGTCCACGTTTTCCAACAAGATCCGAATGGCTCAGGCGCTCGGCTTTTTTGGTCCAGAACTGCGGAAAGACCTCGACCTGCTCCGGAGCATCCGGAACACGTTTGCGCACGCACACCAACACGTTGATTTTAGCACCAACGAGGTTACGCAGGCTTGCCGCCTACTGAACTACTCTCACGTGCTCGTGGGCTCTGGGTATGCTCCAGACGACTACGTGCACGATCCTGCACGCTGCTTTTTTGCTGTTTGTTACGTCGCTGCGATCATGTTTGTACAGATCATCCCCAAGCATCGGCATGAGATGCTTATTATTGAGGGGCCGACTACTTGGCGCCTTAAGTAAATTGCTGCGCCTGCTTCATCTTTCGGAAGATTTCTAGCACCAACAACCCCGAGGGTTCTTCGACTCGACTACCCCATTAACAAAATGCCTCTACTCCCGCCTCGATCATCTCGGGGGTGATCTCGATCTCTAGCTTCGATTCATCGCACGAGGCCATGGGCCACCTGATGCTTATGTTCTCCGATTGTGGTGCCGTGATACCACAAAGGAGGGCGCGAATGGATGCCGACAATCTCAAGCTCGAATGCCTGAAGTTGGCCGCCGCGATGGAACGGCTTTGCAGTGCCGATAAGATCGTGAAGGAGGCCGAGGCTTACTGGCTCTGGCTCATCGCTCCTCGGGATTCCGGCCCAGCACTGCCACTCGACGACACTCCCAGTACGTCTTGAGTATGTAGGCTCGATCCGCCGAGTTCGCCCTGCCATGGTTGTAGATGTCTCTGTTCTCGACGGTCACGATGTGGTTGAACAGCTTGTAGGCAATCTGTTCAGGTGAATTCTCGCCAATGTGGACCGTGGTATTGTCTGCCATCGCTTCCTCCCCAGTTGAGTCGGGAAATCTGCCCACAACTGCGAGAGGAGTCGAGTCGCCAGCCTGTCACGCGGTATCTCGACACCCCATGCGGCTCGTTCCTTCAAGTATACAATAACCACTATAGTGCATGCGGGTGGATTTCGGCCGCGGCACCTGCACGAAGGGGGTGACCCCAGGTGTCATCCCGAGCGCAGCGAGGGACCTTTCCCGTCCCTTCAAAGGCCCCTCGCTACGCTCGGGATGACAGAGCGTCGTCCCTGCACTCGGCACTCCCCGCTCCGGTCGGGACGACGAATGAGGTGGCTAGCGCCCCAGCTCGTAGGGGCCGCCGCGCTCGATCGCCTTCCGGTAGGCCGGCCGCGCCTTCAGGCGCTCATGCAGCGCGGAAAGGCGCGGATAGTCGGCGAGCGGCCCGCGCGTCGCGCCGGCGTCGAGGATGAACGACAGGTGGATGTCGGCCACCGAGAAGCGGTTGGCGACGAAGTAGTCGTTGCCGCCCAGCGCATCCTCCATGTAGCCGAAATGGTTCGCGAGCTCGCTGTCGATGCGCGGCCACAGCGGCTTGCCGGCGTCGCCCAGCCGGCCGACATAGAGCTTCAGCATCAGCGGCAGCATCGCCGAGCCTTCGACGAAATGCATCCAGTGCAGGTAGGCACGGTAGTCGGCCGAGTCGGGGTCGACCGCCGGCGCCAGCCTGCCGTCGTCGTACTTGCGCACCAGGTACTCGAGGATCGCGCCGGTTTCCGCCACCACGCGGCCGTCGTCCTCGATGACCGGCGACTTGCCGAGCGGATGGATCTTCTTCAGGTCCGGCGGCGCCAGCCGCGTCGTCGCATCGCGCTGGTACGGCACGACCTCGTAGGGCTGGCCGAGTTCCTCGGCCAGCCACAGGACGCGCTGCGAGCGCGAGTTGTTGAGATGATGGATCCTGATCATGGCGTCTCCTCCCGGCTGCGGCCCGTCAAAGGCCCGTCGCTACGCTCGGGGTGACAGGGTCACCGGGTCAATCCCCGCCTGGCGCGCGATGCGCCGGACCTCGGGGTCGAGCCGGGCGGCGAGGCCGGCGAGACCGTCGCGGTCGGCGGTGCGCGCCGCCGCCTCGATCGCCGAGGCCAAGGCCTGCAATGCCGCCGCGCCGATCATGCCGGAGGCGCCCTTCAGGCGATGGGCGGCCCGGGCGATCACGCCCAGGTCGGCGGTGCCGGCGATCTCGCGCTCGGCCAGCCTCGCTGTCTCCACGAAGTCGCGTTCGACCTCGGCCAGCGTCACGGGGTCGTCGCCGAACAGCTCGACCAGCCGATGCCGGTCATAGGCCAGGGTCCCGTCGCGGTTCATGCGGCCGCCCGCGGCAGCCAGGGAGCGAGCACGGCCCGCAGCTGGTCGATGCCGATCGGCTTGGTGACGAAGCCGTCCATGCCGGCGGCGCGGCTGCGCTGCTCCTCGTCCTCGTGGGCGCTGGCGGTGACGGCGAGGATGGGCACGCGCGCCCGCCCCGTCGCGGCCTCGGCGGCACGGATGCGCCGCGCCAGCTCGAACCCGTCCATGCCCGGCATCTGCAGGTCGGCCAGCACGAGGTCGTAGGCGCCGGTCCGCCAGAGGGCCAGCGCCTCCTCGCCGCCCGCGGCCGTGTCGGCCGCCGCCCCGGCGAGCTCGAGCTGGCGCGCCAGGACCTTGCGGTTGACCGCATTGTCGTCGACCAGGAGGACGCGGGCCCCGAGCGATCCCGGCGGAACAGGCGCGGACCGGACGGCGGCGACCGGGCGTCCGGCGGCGCGGGCGACGGCGCGCACCAGCGCCTCGCGCCGCCACGGCCGGGCGAGCGGCAGCGGCGATTCGGCGCCGGCCAGCCGGATGCCGGGAAGGCCCTCGCCCCCCAGGACCTCGGATGGGGCGGCGCGCGCGTCCGCGCCGGCATCGGCCAGGTAGCGGGCGACGGCGGCGGCCTCCTCGGCATCGGGCAGGCGAACCTCGAGCGACAGGCCCTCGAGAATGCGGTCGCGCCGCGGCGCCGGGGGCGCCGCCTCCAGCCGGACGGTGACCCGGAACGTCGAGCCGCTTCCCGGCGCACTCTCGACCTCGACGGCGCCGTCCATGGCCTCGGCGAGGCGCCGCACGATCGACAGGCCGAGCCCGGTGCCGCCGAAGCGGCGGGTGGTCGAGCTGTCGGCCTGCACGAACGGCTGGAACAGCCGCAGCCGCTGCTCCTCCGTGAGGCCGATGCCGGTGTCGGCGACGCGGATGCAGAGCCGCCCCGGCCCGGCCGTCTCCAGCGACAGGCGGACCGAGCCCGCTTCCGTGAACTTGATGGCGTTGCCCAGCAGGTTGAACAGGATCTGCTGCAGGCGCAGCGGATCGCCCATGACGCGCTCGGGCACGTCGGCCGCGACGAAGGCCGTCAGAGCCAGGCCCCTGGCCGCGGCCTGCGGCGCCAGCGTCTCGGCGGCGGACTCGACCAGCGCCACGGTGCCGACCTCGATGCGCTCGAGGTCGAGCCGTCCGGCCTCGATCTTGGAGAAGTCGAGGATGTCGTCGAGGATGCGCAGCAGCGCGGAGGCCGAGTAGCGCACCGTGTTGAGCGCCTCGCGCTGATCGAGCGACAGGTCGGTCCGCTCCAGCACGTCGATCATGCCCAGCACGCCGTTCATCGGCGTGCGGATCTCGTGGCTCATGGTCGCGAGGAAGGTCGACTTCGCTTGGTTGGCCGTCTCGGCCTCGCGCTGGGCAGCGATCGCCTCGTCGCGCGCCCGTCGGGCCTCGTCGTAGGCGACCTGCAGGCGGCGGGCCAGCTCGTCCTTCTGGCAGGCCAGCGCGATATTGTCGTACTGCCAGCGATGGACGTCGCGCACATAGGCCATGAGATGGCCGAGATAGGCGCCGCCGGCGATGCCGACGAGCTGGTAGAAGGGATCGGGCTCGGTCACCAGGACGAACAGCAGCGGGATCGTCGTGGCGCCGGCGAAGGCATAGAAGGTCGGCGGATGCGACGAGCGGATCGGCACCGCGGTCGTGATGGTGGCCAGCAGCACCAGCCCCAGCAGCATGCGCTGCAGCTCGTAGTCGGTCGAGGCGAGGATGTAGCCGGCCACGCCCCAGCAGGCGCCGGCGAGGAACGACAGGCCGGTGAACCACCGGCCCCAGCGCAGCGTCTCGGCATCCGACGGCCGCGCGCGGTCGAACCGCCGCCGCAGCACGTCGAAGGCGATGGTGACGAGGATGTGGGCGACGAAGGGCGGCGCGAGCTCGAGCAGGTCGACCTGCCGCCAGTAGATGGCGGCGATGACCGGCCACAGGACGAGCGAGAAGTATCGCGCCTGGGCCGAGCCCTCGAACAGGCGGCGGACGAGCTCGGCGCGGACGAAGGCATCCTGGTTCGCCGGCGCGGCCGGCGGCGCGGACCCTGCCGCGTCGTCAGCCGCGAGGCTGGACATCGGCGCCGGACGGCGTGTCATCCCGGGTCCGCAGGACGGTCATGGCGAGGGTCTCGAAAGCGGGAACGACATGGACGCATGATATCGGCAAGCCGGGCCGGGGCGCATCAAGTTTCTCAAGTATTCTCTATATCTCATTGAAAAACAGTGTTATTTTCCAGGACGAATTCAGAGTTCCTGGACCCGCCGATGTTCCGCCCCTCCGTCCTGCTGGTCGAGGACGACGCCTTCCAGCGCGCCGCGGCCGAAGCCTTCCTGAACGGCAACGACCTCCGGGTGATCGCCGTCGAGAACGGCGCCCAGATGCGGCGCCAGATCGCGCGCGCCATGCCCGACCTGGTGCTGCTCGACGTCCACCTGACGGGACAGGAGGACGGGTTCGCGCTGGCGCGGTGGCTGCGCGAGACCAGCCCGAAGGTCGGCATCATCATGCTGACGGCGGCGGGCGACTCGGTCGACAAGGTGCTGGGCCTGGAGAGCGGCGCCGACGACTATGTCGCCAAGCCCTACGAGCCGCGCGAGCTGCTGGCGCGCTGCAAGAGCGTGCTGCGCCGCTCGGCCAGCAAGGTGACGCCCGCCCTGCTCGAGCGCATCCGCATGGGCGGCCACACGCTCGACCTGTCACGCCGCCAGCTCCTCGACGGCGAGGGCCGGGACGTCGCCCTGACGTCAGGCGAGTTCGACATCCTGAAGCTGTTCGCCGAGAACCCCAACCGCCCGCTGTCGCGCGACTGGCTGCTGGAGACGACCAGCCATCGCAGCCGCGACCCGTTCGACCGGGCGATCGATCTCCGGGTCACCCGCATCCGCCGCAAGCTCGAGCCGACGCCGCAGAAGCCGACGGTCATCCGCACGGTGCGCGGGGTCGGCTACATGTTCGTGCCGCCGGCGGAATGAGGCGGCTCAGCGCGCGAAGAAGCAGAGGATGCGGTTGAAGCGGCGGCGGTCCTCGAGCAGCCGCATGACCGCGCTCAGCGTGCGATTGAGGATGAAGTAGATCGCGAGCAGCGTGGCATAGACCTCGACCGGGGCGGTGAGCAGGCGGTTGTTGATCTGCCGCCCGATCTCCGTCACCTCGGCAAGTCCGATCAGGAAGGCGAGCGAGGTCCCTTTGAGCAGGGTGATGAACCGCCCGGTCATCGCCGGGATGGAGTTGAACACCGCGATCGGAAGCTGGACGTAGAGCGCCACCTGCAGCGACGACAAGCCCATCGCCCGCGCCGCCTCGACCTGCCCGACCGGCACCGACAGGAGGCCGCCGCGCACGATCTCGGCGAGATAGGCGGCGTTGAACAGCACGATCGCCACCAGCACGCTGACGAACTTGCTCGGCTCCCATCCGAAGTAGGGCGGCGCGAAGTAGGCCCAGAAGATCAGCACCAGCAGCGGGATGTTGCGCAGCAGCTCGACATAGAGGCCCGCCAGCCAACGGACCGGCCGCGACCCGGCAAAGCGCAGATAGCCCACCGCCAGACCGAGCAGCGTGGCCAGCACGATACCGATCAGCGACAGCTCGATCGTCAGCGCGACGCCGCCCAGCGAGCGCGGCCAGTCGCCGATCAGCAGGCGCCGCACGTTGTTCTCGGTGAAGACCAGCTCCCAGTTCATGCCGCGATCCGCCGATTCCGCGACAGCCGGCGCTGCAGCACATGACCCAGCCCGGCGATGGTGGCGCAGACCACCAAGTAGAACAGCGTCGTGGCGGTGAGCGCCTCGACGCCGCGGAAGCTCGAATAGTCGATGTAGCGCGCCTGGTAGGTGACGTCGGCGACCCCGACGGCGAGCGCCAGCGAGGTGTTCTTGATCAGGCTTACGGATTCGTTGACCAGCGACGGGGAGATGATGCGCACGAGCTGCGGCAGCAGCACGTAGCGGACCGACTGGGGAAAGCTGAAGCCGATCGCCGCCGCCGCCTCGTACTGGCCGCGCGGGATGGCGTTCAGCCCGCCACGGACGATCTCAGCGACGAAGCCGCTGTGATAGAGGCCGAGCGCGAAGATGACGGCGACGAACTGGAAACCCCAGTCGCGCAGCACCATGATCGCACCGGGCGGCAGGATCACGGTGGCCGAGAAGTACCAGAACAGGATCTGCACCAGGGGCGGCGTGTTGCGCAGCAGCTCGACATAGAGCCAGCAGAACGGCTTCAGCGGTCCGAACTCCGACCAGCGCAGCACCCCGAACAGGAATCCCAGGACCAGGGCCAGGACCAGCGAAAGGGCGGCCAGTTCGAGGGTCACGAGGGCGCCCTGGACCAGCAGGCGCCCCCCCTCTCCCCACAGGATGCTCCAGTCGAACTGGTACATCCGGCGTCAGTCCCAGACTTCCATCTTGAAGCCGATCTCGTCCTTCTTGAGGTTGAGCTTGGTGCCCGGACCGATCCACTTGCCGTAGATCTTGTCCCAGGTCCCGTCCTTCCAGATGTCCTGCAGGGCGAAGTTCAAAGCATCGCGCCATTTCGAATCGTTCTCGCGCACGCCGATCGCATAATCGCCGCCGCCCAGCGATTCGCCGACGATCAGATAGTCCTCGGGCTTGGGCGAGTTGGCGCGCAGTCCGGCCAGGATGATGATGTCGGCCACCACGGCGTCGATCAGGCCGCGCTGCAGGGCGAGGAAGGCCTCGGGATAGCCCTCGAAGGTCTGTCCCACCGCCTTGGGCTGGGCGGCCGCCAGGTTCTTGAGCGCCAGCGCGCCCGACGTGGTGCCGACGCGCTTGCCCGCGAGATCGGCCGCCGACTTGATGCCGCTGTCCTTCTTCACCATCAGCTTCTGGCCGGTCCAGAAGTATCCGACGGTGAAATCCACCACCTTGTCGCGCTCGCGGTAGTGGGTGAGCGTGGCGGCGATCATGTCGATGCGGCCCTGCTGCAGCAGCGGGATGCGCGTCGCCGCCGTCACCGGCACGAGCTCCACCTTGACGCCGAGCCGCTTGCCGATCTCGTTGGCGATGTCGACGTCGAAGCCCACGGTCTCGCCCTTCTCGTCGACGATGCCGAAGCCCGGAACATCCTGGCGCACGCCGACGCGAACGACGCCGCGCTTCTTGACCTCGTCCAGCGTGTTGGCCGGCGCCTGAGCGAACGCCGGGGCCGCAACCAGGAACAGACCGGTTGCGGCAATCAATGACCTTCTCTTCATCCCACCCCTCCTTCGACGGAAATCCGTTGTCCAACCACCGTGCGCACGAAGCGCCGGGCTTCCTCGCTCTTCGGCGCCCGGAAGAACTCGGCCGGCGGCGCCACCTCGACGATCATGCCGGCGTGCATGAACGCCACCCGGTCGGCGACCTCGCGCGCGAAATTCATCTCGTGGCTGACGATCACCATCGTCATTCCCTGCCCGGCGAGGCCGCGCATGACGTCGAGCACCTCGGCCACCATCTCGGGGTCGAGAGCGGAGGTCGGTTCGTCGAACAGCATCAGCGATGGCTGCATGGCGAGCGCGCGGGCAATCGCCACGCGCTGTTGCTGGCCTCCCGAGAGGAAATCCGGAAAGGCATCGGCCTTGTCGGCGAGTCCCACGCGTTCCAGCAGCCGCTGCGCCGCCTCGCGTGCCTCGCCGCTGCTCTTGCCGAGAATTCTTCGCGGGCCGAGCGAGATGTTCTGCAGGGCCGTGAGATGGGGAAACAGATTGAAGGACTGGAAGACCATGCCGATGTGGCGCCGCAGCGCCCGCAGCCCCGCGCGGCTGCGCGGCACCTCGGCTCCCTCGAATCGGATGCTGCCGCTGTCGATGTCCTCGAGCCCATTGATGCAGCGCAGCAGCGTGCTCTTGCCCGAGCCGCTGGCGCCGCACACGGAGACGACCTCGCCGGCCGCCACGTCGAGGCTGAGGTCGCGCAGCACCGGCAGCGTTCCGAAGCTCTTGTTGAGGCCGTCGATCTCGAGGAGCGCGCTCATGTCGGCAGGCCTCGAAGCAAGGCGCGTGCCCCCTCGACGATCGCCGGCAATGGTCCGACGAGATTGATCCTGACATGGCCCTCGCCGGCGGCGCCGAACACGGCGCCCGAGGTCACGGCGACGCCGGCCTGGTCGAGCAGATGCGCGGTGAAGGAGTCGCTCGAGAGGCCGAACCGCTGGATGCCGGGGAACAGGTAGAACGAGCCCTGCGGCACGGAGAGACCGAAGCGCGGTTCCTCCGCCAGGATCGCCAGGCAGGTGTCGCGCTTCTCCTGGTAGGCCCGTCGGAGCGCCGGCGCCCATTCGTCCTCGCGCGCCATCGCCTCGCAGGCGACCTTCTGCGACGCGAGACACACCGACGAGATGAGCTGCTGCGTGCAGACGGCGACCATTCGGCAGATCTCCTCCGGCCCCACCAGCATGCCGATCCGGTAGCTCGGCAGCGCGAAAGCCTTGGAGAAGCTGTAAAGAAGGATGGTGCGCTCGCGGATGGCCTCGAACCGGCCCGGGCTCAGGTGGCGATTGTCGTCGAAGACGAAGAGGTCGAAGCTCTCGTCGCAGATCAGCCACAGGTCACGCCGTTCCACCAGCCCGGCCAGTGCCGCGAGCTCGGCCTCGCCGAAGACGCGGCCGGTCGGATTGTGCGGCGTGGTGACGATGACGGCCCGGGTGCGCGGCGTCACGGCCGCCTCGATCGCCGCGACGTCGAGGCGGAAGTCCGGCCCGGCCAGCGCCACCGGAACGGCGCGGCCCCCTGCCAGGGCGATGGACGGCGCATAGGTCGACCAGCAGGGATCGAGCACGATCACCTCGTCGCCCCGCTCGAGCAGGGCCAATGCCGAGAAGAAGACGCCCTGCTTGGCCCCGATGGTCGCCACCATCTCGCGCTCGCTGCGACTGACGCCATGGCGGCGTGCCAGGCGGTCGGCAAAGGCCTTGCGCAGGAAGGACTCGCCCCAGGGATCGCCCAGCGCGTTCTCGGCCGGTGCGATCGTCGGGCCACGAAGGCCGACCAGCGGAGCCGGATCGGGCGCCCCGCCCGCCAGGTTGAAGATCGTCCTGCCGCCCGCGCGCAACGCCCGAACCCGATCGCCGACGGCGAGCGTTCCCGATGGCGGCAGGCCCGCGAGAACCGGCATGCTCAACGTTCCCGGTACTTGTCGAGGGCGGCGGCATAGACGTCGACGACACGTCCGAGGTTCCGGGTGATGTGCTCGACGGTCATCTTCCGCGCGATCTGGAAATTGCGGCTGCGGATCGCCTGGGTGATGTCGCGGTGATACCTGTACTCGGCCCGGCCCGAGAACTCGTCGAGCAGCAGGATGAAGCGCACCGGCAGCGACATGGCGTTGACCTGGTGCAGGATCGTGCGCAGCACCGAGCTCTCGGTGCTGTCGATCATGAGCTGGTGAAACTCGATATTGTGCGAGAAGTAGCCTTCCAGGTCGCGACGCGCCGCGAAGTCGCGCATGACGCCATTGATCCGGTCGAGCCTGTCGCACAGCGCGTCGACTTGCTTGGTCGCCAGTGCATCCACCACCTCTCCCTCCAGCTCCGCGCGCAGCCGGTAGAGGTGGCGCAGGTCGTCGGCGGTGTAGTGCTTGACCTTGAAGCCGCGGCGCGGGGCGTGGACCACCAGCCCCTGGAGCTCGAGGATGCGAAGCGCCTCGCGCACCGGACCGCGGCTGGCCCCGTATTCGGCGGCAAGATCGGTCTCGCGCATCGAGCTGCCCGGGGGATAGCGCCAGCGGATGATCCCCGCCTTGATTCGGTCGGCCAGGAAGTACGGGATCGTCTCGGGCAACGACACGACCTCTCCGGTTTCGCGACCGGTTGCCGCCGCCGCAAGGTTCCTCGCTGACAACATTTGCCCTTTCTCAATTGTCTACAATTTACTTTCGACGATACTGGGCGTAGTTTCCCGCCCTGTCCAGTAGGCATCGGGTGTTGGAGGAAGAGATGGACGCGAGGCAGGCCAAGGAGATCTCGGATCAGTGGATGATCCCGACGCCCGCGGGCGCCTACATGGCGGGGCTCGAGAACCGGCCGATCATCGAGCGGGCCGAGGGCATCGAGGTCATCGACACGACCGGCAAGCGCTACCTCGACTTCGGCTCCGGGCAGATGGCGGCGGCCCTCGGGCACAATCATCCGCTCTACGTCGCCTCGGTGAAGCGCAGCCTCGAGACGATCAGCCATTCGACCAAGACGTTCCTCAACGTCGACCGGCTGGAGCTGCACAAGCGGCTGGGGGAGATTCTCACCCCGCCGCTGCAGAAGACCCTGTTCCTGGTAAGCGGCAGCGACGCCATCGAGGCGGCGATCGACCTGGCGCGCAAGGCAACCGGCGGCGTCGATGTCCTGGCGCTCGACATGGCGCTGCACGGCTCGACGTCGTTCGTGACGCGGTCGCTGACCTTTGGCTGGGGCCGCGCCAAGCATCGCCTCGCCGCCCCCGGCACCTCGGCGATCCTGACCCCCTACGCCTATCGCTCGCCTCTGGCGGGCGGCAACGACTTCGTCGAGAAGTGCCTGCAGCTCAGCTTCGAGATCGCCGACGCGAACTTCACCGCCAAGCCGGCCGCCGTGATCCTGGAGCCGGTGCTGAGCGCCGGCGGCATCATCGTGCCACCGCCGGGCTACGTGAAGGCGCTCACGAAGATGGCGCACGACCGCGGCATGCTGGTGATCATGGACGAATCGCAGACCGGACTCGGCAAGACCGGCAAGCTGTGGGGCCACCAGCACGAGGACGTGGTGCCTGACATCATGACCGTGTCCAAGCATTTCGGCGCCGGCATGCCGATCAGCGCCGTCTGCACCACGGACGCGATCGCCCGGCGGGCCGTCGACAACGGATACTTCGCCACCCGCTCCCATGCCTGCGATCCGATCGCCTGTGCCGCCGGCGTGGCCAGCATCGACATCATCCAGACGGAGAACCTGGTCGAGCGCGCCGCCGCGATCGGACGGCGCATGCAGGCTGCGATCGAGACGATGGCCAGGGACATCGAGGCGATCGGCGACATCCGCGGCCGCGGCGTCCTCTACGGCGTCGAGTTGGTCGAGGATCGCGGCACCAAGGCGCCGGCCAGCGACCTCTGCCGCGCCGTCGTCGCCCAGTGCCAGCAGGACGGGCTGCTGGTCCAGTCGCGCGGCAGCCACGGCCGCATGAACGTCGTGCGCCTCGTGCCGCCGATGGTCTCGACCGACGCCGAGATCGACCGCGGCATGGACATCTTGGACAATGCGCTGCGCACCGCCTTGCGCGGGCAGCGGGCAAAGGCGGCCTGATTGGCCTTAGCCAAGACATCCCGGGTTCCGCCGCCTCCGCGGCGGCCCCGGAGGCGTGGTTCGGCGTGTCCCCCTGCCAGCGGGCGGGATCGCACTGGTGCTCGAGAGACCGACGACCGACGCAGATCCTTCCGGCTGTTCCAGCCGCGTGGAATGTGCGTTAGAACCCCGCCCGGGTGCGGGGCCGTAGTTCAGTGGTTAGAACGAGCCGCTCATAACGGTTATGTCGCAGGTTCGAATCCTGCCGGCCCTACCACCCGAACCACGGCATCCTCTCACCGCCCCTTCCAGTTCGGCGGCCGCTTCTCGGCGAAGGCGCGCGGTCCCTCCTGGGCGTCCTCGCTGAGATAGACGGGCTCGAACAGGGCGCGGCCGGCCCGCAGGGCGGCGGAGCGACCCATCTCGGTCGACATGTAGACGAGCTCGCGGGCGGCCCGCACGGTGAGCGGCGCGTTGCGCACGATGGTCTCCGCCAGCTCCAGCGCCGTCGCCCGCAGCCGGTCGGCGGGCACCACGGCATTGACGTAGCCCAGCTCGTAGGCGCGACGGGCATCGAGCGGCCGCGCCGTCAGCAGCAGCTCCATCACGATGCGCTGGGGCAGCATGTGGATCAGCGGCGTCGCCCAGGGCACGCCGCGGCCGACCTTGGGCTCGGTGATGGCGAAGACGGCATTCTCGCTGGCGACGCAGAGGTCGCACATCTGGGCGAACAGCCAGCCGCCGGCATAGGCGACGCCGTTCACGGCCGCGATCACCGGCTTGGACACGTGGACATTGTCGCCCAGCACCGGGATGAAGTCGCGCGGCGGCACGCGCAGGCCGGTCGCCGCCGCCTCCTTGAGGTCCATGCCGGCGCAGAAGGCCTTCTCGCCGCTGCCGGTCAGGATCGCGACCTTCAGCGCCTCGTCCTGCTCGAACCTGCGCCAGGCGTCGGCAAGCCCCTGACGAATGCCGCTGTTGATGGCGTTGAGCTGGGCCGGGCGGTTGAGGGTGACGATGGCGATCGGCCCCTCGGCCTCGAACAGGACATCGGACACGGTCATGCTCCTTTCCAGTGCCGGCGCGCCGCCGCCAGCAGGGTCTCGCGATGTTCCGGCGCGGCGATCGCCACCATGGCACGGATGCGCTCGCGAAGCGTCAGCCCGCCCAGCTTCGCCAGCCCGTGCTCCGTCGCCACGACGTCGACGTCGCTGCGGGCCGTGGTCACCGGTCCCGACAGCGCCGCCACGATGCGGGATTCGCCGCGCCTGCCGGTCGCCGGCAGGGCGATCACCGACAGTCCGTCCGGCGACCGGGCGGCGGCGCGGACGAAGTCGACCTGGCCGCCGACGGCGCCGAGATAGGAATCGCCGATCGCCTCGGCGTTCACCTGGCCCGTGAGGTCGACCTCGAGCGCGGAATTGATCGAGACCAGCCGCCGCAGCGACGCCAGGTGAGCGCCCGAATGGGTGTAGCTGCTCGGCCGCAGCAGCAGCGAGCGGTTCCGGTCGGCGAAGCGGTAGAGCATCGACGTGCCGATCAGGCTGCCGGTGACGGTGACGCCGGGATCGAGGCCCTTGGCGGCATTGGTCACGGCGCCGCGCTGCATCAGCATCGCCACGGAATCGCCGATCATGCCGGAATGGATGCCGAGATCGCGGTGATCGACCAGGCTCGCCACGACGGCCTCGGGAACCGCGCCGATCCCCATCTGCAGCGTGGCGCGTTCGGGGATCGCCGCCTGCAGATGGGCGGCGATGCGGCGCTCGGTGTCGCCGAAGGGCGCCGGCGGCACCTCGATCAGCGGCTCGTCGGTATGGACGCAGATGTCGATCTCGTCGCTGCGCAACGGCGTCTCGCAGGGCGTCCAGGGGACGCGCGCATTGACCTCGGCGACGACCAGCGAGGCCCGCGCCACCGCCGCCCGGACATAGTCGGCGATCAGCCCGAAACTGTGCTCGCCCTGCCGATTGGCACGGGAGACCTGCAGCAGCACCACGTCGCAGGCGATGTCGCCGCGGGCGATGAGCGGCGCGATCGAGGAGATATGGCACGGCAGGGGGTCGAGCACGCCCGCGGTGGCGAGCCGGCGCAGGCTGCCGATGCCACCGATGCCCCGGAAGCGCAGATGATCGCCATGCTCCGGCTGGAAGGTCGTCGAGAAGCCCGACCCGAGGAAGACGGTGCTGCCGCTCAGCGCGGCGCGCTGCCCGACCAGCGCCCGGGTCAGCGTGGACGGCTCCCCCGCCGCCTGGCCGACGACGAAGCCGACGCCCGGCCGGACATGGCGCGAGAAGTCGAGCCGGTCGATCGAATGGACGTGGACCGTCATGACAGGGGAGTCGCCACGATGGCGCGGGCGCGTTTGAGCAGCGGCCCGTCGACCATCTTGCCCTCGAACTCGATCACGCCGACGTTGCGGGCCAGCGCCGCCTCGTAGGCAGCGATGAGGCGCCGGGCGAAGTCGCGCTCGTCCGGGCTCGGCGAGAACACCTGATGGGCGAGCTTCACCTGGCCCGGCGTGACGCAGGTCTTGCCGTCGTAGCCCAGGTCGAGCCCCTCGCCGGCATCGGCCACGAACAGCTCGGAATCGCGGATGTCCACGACCACCTGGTCGATCGCGGCGATGTCGGCGGCGCGGGCCGCCATGACGACCAGGGACCGCGCGGCATGCACCTCCGCCCCCTTGCGCGTCCGTCGGCCGGCCATCGAGGCGGCGAAGTCCTCGGCGCCGAAATAGGCGGCCCGCACGCCGAGGTCCGGCCGGCACACGGCGGCGGCGTTCTGGACGCCGCGCACGCTCTCGATGCCGCCGATCACGAACCGGGCCGATCTCTCCGGGAACTGCGTCCGCAGGCGCGCGATGTGGTGGTGCGCCGGCCAGAGGGGCCCCGGCTCCTCGAGCTTGGGGATGACCACGCCGTCGATGTCGCAGGCGAAGGCGGCGGCGAGGTCCTCGAGGTAGCCGGGCGCAGACGGCTCGTTGACGCGCACCGTCAGCAGGCCGCGATAGCCGCCGTCGCGAACGGCGGCGACCGCCGCCGGCAGGGAAGCGCGCGCCGCCTCCTTGTCGGCCGGCGGCGTGCCGTCCTCGAGATCGATGACGCTGCAGTCGGCCGCAGCGCGGGCGAACTTGGCAAGCAGGTCGAGGCGGTTGGCGGGCGCCAGCAGGAAGGATCGGAACATGGTGACTCGGAGCGGATCGGTGGGTCGGTCAGTAGGATTTGGGCAGGCGCAGCACGCGCTCGGCGATGTGCGACAGGATCAGCTCGCGGCTGACCGGCGCGATGCGCGGGATCATCGCCTCGCGCAGGTAGCGCTCGACATGGAACTCGCGGGCGTAGCCGAAGCCGCCATGCGTCAGGACCGCCTGCTCGGCGGCACGGAAACCCGCCTCGGCGCACAGGTACTTGGCGGCATTGGCCTCGGCGGCGCAGTCGCGCCGATGATCGTAGAGCCACGCCGCCTTCTGCATCATGAGGTCCGCCGCCTCGATCTCCATCCAGTTGCGGGCGAGCGGATGCTGGATGCCCTGGTTGCGGCCGATCGGGCGATCGAAGACGATTCGCTCGCCGGCATAGGCGGCGGCCTTGCGCAGCGCCACCCTGCCGATGCCGGCCGCCTCGGCCGCGATCAGCACGCGTTCGGGGTTCATGCCGTGCAGGATGTAGCGGAAGCCCTCGCCCTCCTCGCCGATCCGGTCCTCGACGGGAATCTCCAGCCGCTCGATGAACAGCTCGTTGGAATCGACGGCCTTGCGGCCCATCTTCGGGATGCGCCGGATGCTGACCCGCTGCCGATCGAGGTCGGTGTAGAACAGGCTGAGCCCGCCCGTTCGGGACCGGCACTCCTCGAGCGGCGTGGTGCGGGCCAGCAGCAGGATCTTGTGCGCCACCTGGGCCGTGGAGATCCACACTTTCTGGCCGTTCACCACATAGCGATTGCCGTGACGCTCGGCGCGGGTCCTGAGCTGGGTCGTGTTGAGCCCGGTATTGGGCTCGGTCACGCCGAAGCACGACTTCACCCGGCCCGACACGGACCCGGGAAGCCAGCGCCGCTTCTGCTCGTCGGAGCCGAAGACGACGATCGGCATCAGGCCGAAGATGTTGATGTGAATCGACGAGCAGCCGGTCATGCAGGCGCCGGTCTCGGCGATGGTCTGCATGAGCACGGAAGCCTCCGCGACGCCCAGCCCCGAGCCGCCGTACTCCTCGGGGATGGCGATGCCCAGCCAGCCGTCGCGCGCCATCGCGGCGTAGAAGGCCTCGGGGAAGACACCGTCCTCGTCGCGCTCCAGCCAGTAGGATTCGGGAAAGGCCGCGCAGGTGCCGGCGACCGCCTCCCGGATGGCGGCCTGATCCTCGTCGTCGCCGAAATCCACGGCTGCTGCTCCTCGATGTCCTGGGATGGTCTTGCCCGCCGGCGATGCCCGGGCGGCGCGGGAACGGCGACGGCGCTAGATCGCGCCCTCCGCGCGAAGCTGCGCGAGGTCGTCCGCCGTGTAGCCGAGCGCGCCGTAGATCCGCTCGTTGTCCCGACCCAGCGCCCCGGCAGAGTGGCGGATGGCGGTCGGCGACTGCGGGAAGCGCGGCACAACGCAGGGCATGCCGACGGTGCCGAAGTCCTCGTCGGGTACCGGCACGATCGCCTGCCGTGCGGCGAAGTGCGGGTCGCGGGCGATGTCCGCCGACGAATAGGCCGGCGCGATGGCGCCACCGGCCGCTGCGAAGGCGGCGAGCACTTCCGCCGCCGTGTGCCCGGCGATCCAGTCCTTGAAGATCGCGTCGATCGCCGGCCCGTTGCGGACGCGCTGCGAGTTGGACGAGAAGCGCGGGTCGGCGGCGAGATCCTCGCGCCCGATCGCCCGCAGGTTGGCCAGGAAGATCGCCTGGGTGCTGCCGGCCAGCGACACGTACCTGCCGTCCCGGGTCGCATAGACGTTGGCCGGCGCGGAATAGAGGTTGCCGTTGCCGCAGCGTTCGCGAACGTCACCGAGCTGCTCGTACTCGACCGGCAGGACATCGAGCAGCCGGAACGTCGCCTCGGTCATCGCGAGGTCGACCTCCTCGCCCTTCGCCGCGGGATCGCGGGCGATGCGCCAGAGCGCCGCCAGCAGGCCGGCCACGCCGAACACGCCGCCGATCGGATCGGCCAGAGGATAGGCCATGTGCAGCGGTTCGCGATCGGCATGGCCGGTGATGTAGGTGAGGCCGCTCATCGCCTCGAACACGCGGGCGAAACCCGGCCGGTCGGCGTAGGGCCCGTCCTGGCCGAAGCCGGTGATGCGCAGGATGACCAGCCGCGGCTGGATCTCCCACAGCACGTCTCGGGTCAGCCCCCAGCCGTCGAGCGTGCCCGGCCGGAAGTTCTCGATCAGCACGTCGCAGCCCGCGAGCATGCGCTTGAACACGTCGCGGCCGGCTTCCTTGCGCAGGTCGAGGGACACGAGGTCCTTGCCGCGGTTGGCGACTTTCCACCACAGCGACTTGCCGTCCCGGAAGGGCGGGAAGTCGCGGATCGGGTCGCCCTTGCCGGGAAGCTCGACCTTCGTGACGTCGGCGCCGTAGTCGGCCAGCAGAGCCGCCGCGAACGGCCCGGCGATCACGGTCGCGATGTCGAGCACCTTCAGCCCGGCGAGGGGACCGGCCATGTCGCGCGCCGGCTCAGGTCAGCGAGATGCCGAGGGCGCCGATCAGCTCGGCATAGCGCTCGTTCTGCGCTTTCATGATCCCGGCCAGGTCGGCAGCCGAGACCTCGAACGGCGACACGCCACCCTTGCGCAGCTGGGCCACGAATTCGGGATCGCGGATCGCCTGCCGGCTCGCCTCCTGCAGCCCCTCGACGTAGGCGGCAGGCGCGCGGGCCGGCGCGACGAGGCCGCAGAAGATCGTCAGCGGATTGGGCTCGCCGAAACCCTGCTCGTCGGCGGTGGCGATGTCGGGGAAGGCGTCTTCCCGCTTCGGGCCGAAGACCGCGAGCGGGCGCAGCTGTCCGCCCTTCACACGGGGCGCGGCGGCGAACGGCGTATCGACGGCGAGATCGACCTGGCCGCCCATCACCGCCATGCTGCCTTCCGGCAGGCTGCGGAACGGCACATGGGTCAGGTCGATGCCGTAGCGCTTCTTGAAGCGCTCCATCTGCAGATGCGCATAGGTCCCGACACCGTTGGTCGCATAGGTCAGCTTGCCGGGGTTGGCCTTGGCGTCGGCCACGAGGCCCTTCAGGTCCTTGAGCGGATGATCCTTGCGCACCACCCAAACGGCCGATGTCGTGAACAGCGGCGTGACCGGCGTGAAGTCGCGAATCGGATCGTAGCCGGCTTCCTTGTAGACGTGCGCGGCGATCAGGAACGTGTTGCTGGCCACCAGCAGGGACGATTCGGGGGTGGCGCGCAGCACGGTCTGGGCGGCGATCAGCCCGCCGGCGCCCGGCTTGTTGCCGACGATGACGGTGCGCTTCAGGAGCGGTGCCGCCTTGTTCACGTACATGCGGGCGACGATGTCGTTCAGGCCGCCCGGCCCGAACGGCCCGACGATCGTCAGCAGCGCATCCTGCTGCGCCTGGACGGCGCGCGACGCGGCCAGGCCGATGCCGGCCGCGGCCGCTCCGGCAATGACGCTTCTTCTGTTCATGGTTTCCTCCCTTGATTCTTTCTATTCCCGATGCCGGTCTGGTCCGTCACTCCGCCGCCTGGGCGCGGGGCGGCGACTCGCTGGCCGCCTCGTCGCCGTCGTTCACGCCCCGAATCCGCGTGCCGACGATGGTCACGCGCATCATCCGGCGCGTCGCCGGAAAATAGTCCTGGACGGCGTAGTGCTGGGTCGAGCGATTGTCCCAGAAGGCGATCGTGTTGGGCTTCCAGCGCAGCCGCACCTGGAATTCGGGATGCGCCGCCTGGCTGAACAGGTAGTTCATCAGCCTGTTCGCCTCGATCGCGAAATCCTCTCCGATGTTGCGCTCGCGCTTCTGCGTGTAGTTGGTGAAGTGCGTGGTGAAGCCCTGGTTGACGTAGAGCAGCTTCTCGCCGGTCTCGGGGTGGACGGCGACGACGGGATGCTCCTGCGCCGGGAACTCGCGGCCGAGCTCGCGCCGCCGGGCCGGCGTGAAGTCCCCGCCGAAGGAATGGGCGATGTCGTGCATCGCATAGAGCCCTTCGCAGATCGTCTTCACGCGCTCGGGCAGCCGCTCGTAGGCGAGGGCCATGTTGGACCAGATCGTGTCGCCGCCGACCGGCGGGCACTCGACGCAGCGCAGGACGGAGCCCATCGACGGCGCTTCGCGCCACGTCGTGTCCGAATGGAAGATGTTCTCGTTGGCCGGCCGCCGGTTGCCGCGATCGAGCAGCGCGAGTTCGTCATGATCCGGATGCCGCCGGAAGACCGGATGGACCTCGAGCTCGCCGAAGGCGCGCGCGAAGGCGACGTGCGCGGCCGGCGAGATGTCCTGGTCACGGAAGAAAAGGACCTTGTGCCGCAAGAGCGCAGCCCGGATCGACGCGATCAGCGCCGGATCGCCCGCCGCCGTCTCGAGGTCGACGCCGTGGATCTCCGCACCGAGGGCGGGCGAGACGGGCTCGACGGTCATTCCATCGGGTAGGTCCACGTTTGCGTTCTCCTGCCTGCGAGGCAGCCAGATAAATCACCCGACTTAACCGCTGTCAAGCACGTGACTTAAAATGTAAGTCAGTTGCCCCAATCTGCACCGGACGGTAGATAGTGCGGTCCATGGCCCGTCCCGCGAGCACCAAGCGCCCTCCTCCCCGACCGGCGGGCGAACCCGCGCGTCCGCGCGCCGCCGCCGCCAGCAGCAGCTCCGACCTGTTGCTCGCCACCGCCGAGCGCCTCTATGCCGAGCGTGGCCTCGACGGCGTGTCGATGCGCGAGATCGCCCGCGAGGCCGAGCAGAAGAACAACTCGGCGCTGCACTATCACTTCGGGTCCAAGGAAGCGCTGCTCGACGCCATCATCCGGCTGCGCATGCGGGAGGTCGATGCCCTGCGCAATGCGTTCCTCGACGCCTGCGAGGAGAAAGGCCTCGACGACCTGCGCACCGCCGTCGAGGCCCTGGTGCGGCCGCTGGCCCATGGGCTGCTCGCCGGGCGGCCGGACAACTACTACAACCGCTTCCTCGCCGCCGCGCAGATCCATCCCGACATCGACCTCGCCGCGCATGCGAGCGAGGAATCGCAGCGCGGCTTCCGCCGCGTCTATGCCCGGCTCGAGCGCGCCCTGCCCCGCCTGCCGTCCGCCGTCCTCAGCCAGCGATACCTGACCGGCATCGCCCTGGTGACCTTCAGCCTGGCCGACTTCGAGAGGATCAGGGCCCGCAAGGCACGGGAACGCGGGGGCTTCGACATGCAGCGGGCCGTCGAGAACCTGATCGACATGATCGCGGGGGCGCTCGCCGCGCCGGTGTCCGAGCCGGTGCGGTCACGCCTCGACGGGAGCCACACGCCCACCCGGCTCGACCGCCGCGCCTCCTGACGACGCCGCCCGGACAGAAAGCGAAGCGCGTCGCCCCGCCACCTCCAGGGAGCGTTGCTTCCCCCTCACGGGTCACCCTGTACCCCGCGATCGGCAGCGACGGAGCCGCCACGCTCGTCGCAGAAAGCAGCGGCATCCTATCGTCGGCGCAGGACACACGTCATCGTCAGGGTTTCCGATGCGTGGCGCCCCGGTTCGGACTGGTAGAACCGGGTCAGGCGCTCGAAGAAGTCCTCGGTGAGCCTGTCGACCTCCGCCGGGTTCTTCGCCGAGGGACCGAACAAGTGGAGCCGCAGGCTGGATTCGCCAAATCCGCGAACGTAGCCGGCGTAGAGCCGCGCGTACGTTGCCGGGTCGTCCAGCGACTCCTCGTACGCATCGTCGGGATGAACGGCGGCCGGGGTCACCGTCGCTTCCAGGATCTCGAATTTGTCGCTCAGGTCCGGCTCCGCGCCTATCGGTGCGCACACGTCCTCCACCGTTGGGAACCACAGCGGAAACACGAAATGATCGAGGGCCGAACGGTCGAGCAAGCCATCGGCAACCATCCCCTGCGCCACCCGAAAAATCGCGCGATAGAGCCTTCTGGCCGACGAACGGATGCCGTTGATCTCGCCGTCATCCGGGACGCTGCCGAGCGTGGAGGCGATGAATATCCCACCCGGTCGCAGTTCTTCGGCGCGGCAACGCAGGAATCGAGTCCAATCGGCTCTCGCCAGCGCGGCAAATTCCGCTCGCGCCTCGCCCTTCAGGTCGGCGAACCATGCGGTTCCGGGTGAATACGGTGCAGGAGCCCGGCTCAGCCAATGGCTCGCCGCGAAGCAGGTGCCCAGTGCGACCGAGCGCGGCGATGAAAGTCGCGTGTAGAAGGAACCGGCAACGGCTTCGGTCCGAACCCTGGAAGCATGACGCTGATAGCCATCGGGACCGAACACGAGGGCCATCAGCGCGCTCCAGTCGTTGCCCGCCTGGTCGGAATGCCGGACGACAATGGTGCCCTCCGAATCGATCTGCCGGTAGGCTTCGATCGCCGGAAGGACCGCGTGGAGCGCGCTATGTCCGGGACCGCACCCATAGTCCATCACCGTGAACTCCGGCGTGACGGGACCGATGCGCTCGACCGCGGCACGCAACCACTGCGCCCGGGCGCGGACCATCTGAACCTGCATGGAGGAGTTGCGATCGTAGTCGACCATGCGTTCGGTCGACGCGACCGTTCGCCCGACGTTGCGTTCCATGACTCGCGCTCCGGCACATCGTTGTCCAACCATCTCTTGGCGGCCAGCGGCCGGCTCGTGCGGCATCCGATCTTCCGGACCGTCAGGACATCCCGCCGCGCATTTTCCAAGCCTTCAGGACACTAGATTGGGCGTCACGCCGTTCGCAAGCGATGGCTCCGGTCAATGCGGCGATCGGGGAGCCTCCCCACGGTCCTGCCGACGCCCGAGGTGCCGGCAGGCTGCGCTTCCCGGATCCGGCGCTTGCGCGGCGCGAGAGTGCGACACCGGCGCGTCAGAAATCGGCGGTCAGGGCGAGCCTGAAGGTCCGCGGCGTGCCGACGTTCAGTCGCGTCGTGTAGGTGACGGCGGCCCAGTAGTTCGTGTCGAGCAGGTTCTCGACGTTGAAGCGGATCGCCACCGGCTTGCCCGTGGGGCTCCTGACGCCGTCGAGCACGTAGCGGGCGCCGACGTCGAAGCGGACCCAGTCGGGGATCGACAGCCGGGGCGTCGTGAGGCCGACATACTGCTGGCCGGTATAGATGACGCGGCCATCGAGCGTCAGGCCCGGCAGGAACGGCGTGTCCCATTCGCCGGCGAGATTGACCTGCAGGTTCGGCGAGCCCGTCGCCTGCCAGCCGTCGTTCACGCCGCCGGCCGTGCCGAGCAGGATCGCCTCGAGGAGCATGGCGCCGCCCAGCAGCCGCACGCCCTCGGTCGGCGTGCCGAAGACGTTGAACTCGATGCCGCGGTTGCGCTGCAGCCCGTTCTGCGTGAGCGTGTTGGTCGCGACGTCGGTGACGCTGCTGGGCTGGCTGATCTGGAAGGCGCTCAGCGTCGTGGTGAACTTGCCCCAGTCGATCTTGGTGCCGACCTCGAACTGCGTCGACTTGTAGGGCTGGAACACCTGGCCGGCATTGGCGAAGGTCGGACCGACCACGGTGCCCGGCTGCAGTCCCTGGATGAAGTTTCCGTAGAACGACACGGACTTCCACGGCCGCACGACCAGCGCCGCCGACGGGGTGAGCGCCTCCGCGCTGTAGCGCGCCGTCTGCAGGCCGGTGTTGAGGTCGTAGTTCTGCGAGCTCACCTGCTGAAGGCGGGCCCCCAGGGTGAGCTGCACCCGCTTGTCGGCCGCCGACAGGGTGTCGGCGATGGCGAGGCCGGTGAGCTGCTGGCTGCTCGACTTCGTCGGTGTCCGCGCCAGGAGGGTCGGCGGCGCGATCACGTTGGGCGTGTAGATGTTCGAGGCGTAGGCCGTGCCGATGCTGCGGCCGAACCCCGACTGCTGCAGGAACCGCATGGCGCTGACCGCGAAGCCGTGGTCGACCGGGCCGGTCCTGGCCTCGCCGCGCAACCCGATCTCGCTCGTCCAGTCGATCTCGTAGGCATTGTTGCGATAGGGCGTCTGGGTGCTGTTGCCGTTGACGTTGTTCACGATCGGATCGCCCGACCACAGCGACGACCAGCGATTGTCGTGGCCGCCCACGGCGGCGTAGAGCGTGAGGCCCTCGGTCACGTCGACCTCGCCGCGCGCCACGCCGAACACGTCCTGGCTGGCGGAAAAGGTCCAGGGCAGGATGAAGTTGTTCGACAGTGTGGGCACGCCGGGCACGCCGACGCCCGCCGGCAGGTTGGCGTAGCCGATGCCGCCGCTGATGTACTGCGACTGGAAGCCGAGATCGAATGAGGCGCGCACCCCGTCGCCGCGATAGTCCGCGCCGACCGCTGCAAGCCCGAGCTCATCGGCGTTCCACCGCGTCGCGGTCTGGCCGGCGCGGAACGAGCCGTTGACCCGCACGCCCAACTCCTCGTCGGCGCCGAAGCGGCGGCCGATATCGACGGCGCCGCCGAACTGCGCGTCCGACGTGTAGCCGGCGGTCAGCCGGGTCAGCGGCTCGCTGCCGGCGCGCTTGGGAACGATGTTGACCGTGCCGCCGATCGAGCCGGCCGGCGGCATGCCGTTCAGCATGGCGCTGGGTCCCTTCAACACCTCGATGCGCTCGGCCAGCTCGACGCCGATCGCGTAGGTCGGGAGCATGCCGTAGAGGCCGCCGAAGGCGATATCCATCGATTCGACGGTGAAGCCGCGGATCGACATGTTCTGCGCGCCGTTGTTGCCCGTCGGCCGGCCGACGCGCACCGACGGATCGTCGATCAGCACGTCGCGCACGGTCTGCGCCTGCTGGTCCTGCGCCTTCTTCGCCGTGTAGCTGGTCTGGTTGAACGGCGTGTCCATCACGTCGCGGTTGCCGAGCAGGCCGAGCTGTCCGCCGACGGCGACCTGCCCGCCGGCATAGGCCGGCGGGATGTTGTCGATCATCGCCTGCGGCGGCACGCTCGCCTGCACCTGCACGGGATCGAGCACCATGCCCGGCGGTGCGCCGTCGCTCTGGCCGGGACGCTGCAGGGCGACCGTCGTGCCGCTGACCACGCGATAGCCGAGCCCCGTGCCGGCCAGCAGCTGCCGCAATGCGTCATCGAAGGACAGCGCGCCCTGCACGCCGGACGTCGCGAGCCCCTGCAGCAGCGCGGCGTCGGCCGTCACCTGGCGGCCGGACTGGCGCGCGAACAGCGGCACCGCGCTCTCGAGCGGCTGCGGCGGGATGCTGTACGTGCGCGTCGCCGCCTGCACGATCTGCGGCCCCGCAGACGCCGGCACCTGCTGAGCCTGTCCTTCCACGGCCTGGAGGACGACCATCATCGACGCGGCTACGCCGGCCGCGCATCGCATACGCTTCCCGTTCACACTCTGCTCCCCGCTGCGAGGCTCGCGGCCTCTCACTCACGCGACGACGGCGGAGGGAGCGTTTCCAGAGAAAGTCAGGACGCCGAGACGATCAGCAGCCAGGGCGTGATGCGCCGCACCCTGCCACCGTGCGCCTGCGCGATCGCGCGCAGCGCGTCCTCCGGGTCGGCGAGGTTGTAGGCGCCGGTGATCCGGCGATCGCCCAGCGCCGAATCGGTGAGCAGGATGCTGCCGCCATAGTAGCGGCGCAGCTGGTCGACGGCGGTGCGCAGCGGCACGTTGCGGGCCACAAGCTGGCCGTCGCGCCAGGCCGCGACCATGTCGGGCGACGTCTCGGCACGCGAGACCCGCCCGCCCGGCGCCACGTGCACGGCCTGTCCGGGCTGCAATTCCTCGGATCCGACCCGGACGGCGCCGCGCTCGACCGAGACGCGCACGCCGTCGTCGGACATCTCCACGTCGAAGCGCGTCCCCACCACGACCGTCTCGACCTCGCGCGCGAGGACGCGGAAGGGACGGCTGCGATCGGGCCGGACGTCGAAGAAGGCCTCGCCGACCAGCAGCCGCACCCGTCTGGCATCGCCATCGAACGCCACGGCGAGAGCGCTGTCGGGCGCCAGGGTGGCCTCGCTGCCGTCCGGCAGCACGACGCTGCGGAGCTCCGCCGTCGATGTCGCGTAGTCGGCCCCGAGGCGCTGCACGATCGGCGGCACGACGAAGACGGCAATGCAGGCCGCCAGGGCCGTGACGGCCAAGCCGACCCGTCCCGGGCGCAGGAACGCGGCGAAGCGGCCCGGCACGGTCGAGGTTGGCCGTCCGCGCGGGCGGCCGGCGACCACGGGCTCCCAGACGGGTTCGTAGGCCGGCGTCATGCCGGTCGCGAGGGCCGACACCTGCTCGGTCTCCGCCCAGGCCGCCGCGTTGAGCGGGCTCGCGCGGCGCCACGCGTCGAAGCGCCGCCGGATCTCGCGATCGCCGGGCGATTCGTGCAACTCGACGAGCCAGCGCGTGGCTTCCAACGAGGCTCTGTCTTCCGCTCGTTCCATCCCATTCCCCTGCCCGTCTCCGTTCGTCGGAGGCGGCAACGGTCTTCCTCATTCTTAACGCCCGGGCGGCCGCTTCTTCCAGAGATTCCGCTCAGGCCCGCCGCAGCTTCTGCTTGCAGTGCTGGATGCTCTCGATCACCAGCACCTGCGCCTGCGACACGGACACGCCGAGGGTCGCGGCGATCTCGCGCAGCGTGCAGCCCGCGAGGCGGTGCATCTCGAAAGCGATGCGGTTTCGCTCCGGCAGATCGGCCAGCGCCGTCATCAGCGCGTCGAGCTGGTCCCGGTGCAGGGCGATGGCTTCCGGCGTCGACGGCGCGTCGAGCGAGGAAGCGGCGGCGATCTCGGGATCGTCCGCGGTGAAGACCCGGCTCTCGCGCGCCGCGCGGCGGCGGCTGTCCAGCGCCAGGTTGCGGACGATGCGATAGAGATAGCTCAGCGGCTCGCTGACGAAGCGCTTCCGCGCGGCGTCGTCGAAGCGCAGCCAGGCCTCCTGCACGAGATCCTCGGCCTGCGGGCGCGAGCCGACGATGCCGGTCGCATAGTCGACGAGGGCTCCCCGGTTGCGCATGTAGATGGTGGTCGTATCGGCGGTCACTGCGGCGGATCGGTGGAAGGCGTTCCAAGAGAACGGCACATCACCATAGATGCGAATAGGTCGCAATCGCAAAAACACCCATGTCAGTACTACCGACGCGGCGCCGCCGACGCCTCCGCCCCGGTCGCCAGCTCGATGATCTCCGCCGTGATCTCCTGCTGCCGCAGCTGCCGCTCGCGCTGCGTGAGATCCTGCAGCTTGTCCTCGATGTTGCTGCGGGCGGCGCTCATGGCGAGCATGCGCGCCTCGTTCTCCGCCTCGAAGGCGTGCATCGCCGCGCGCACGAGCTGGGCGTAGAGGTACTCGGCGGCCAGCCGCTCGACCAGGCGGCCGGGCGGCAGGTTGACCAGCGGCCGGCGCTCGCCGGACGGACGCGGAAAGCGGCTGAAGTCGACCGGCAGCAGGGAATGGCGGTCGGCGACGATCCCGCCCGCGCCGGTCACGCGGCAGAACAGGACGTCGACACGGGCGAGGCCGGTGCGCGCCACGCGGTCGTAGAGTGCCTCGGTCAGGCGGTTGGCGAGATCGGGGATCGCCTCGGCCCGCGTCGCCATCGAGGCCTGCCAGACCGGCTTCAGCCCCCGCTCGGCCGCCAGCGACGCCGCGCGCGCGCCGACCACGAACAGCGACGTCTCGGGGGGCTCCTGCCGGGCCACGGCCAGCACGCGATCGCTGAAGGCGCCGGCGAAGCCCTGCTCGGCCCCGAACAGGATCAGCCCCCGCCGCGCCGCACTGCCGTCGGTTGCCGCAGCGCCGTCCGACGGCACCAGGCTGAGTGCCTGGCCGATCGCCCGCGACACGACGGCGGCATAGGCCTCGATGCCGGGCAGCAGGGAATGGCCCTTCTGCGCCCGCGAGACGGCGATGCCGCGCATCGCGGTGACGACGGAGTCGAGCTGGTGCACGCTCTCGATCTGCGCCGCGAGATCGGCCTGGCGCTCCGCCATCAGGTTGGCTCCTTCGCCGGCGGCGCGACCGCGGCCGCCAGCGCCACCAGGCTCGCGTCGAGTGCCTTCCAGCCCGCCTCGTCGAGCCGGCCGCTCGCGCCGATCGCGGCCACCGTCGGGGACGCCGTGCGGTCGAGCCAGGCGGGCAGCCGAGCGCGCAGGTCGCGCAGGCGATCGAGCGGCACGGCGTCGAACAGCCCGGCCTGCACGCCGCGCACCAGCGCCACCTCGTCGGCCAGCCGCAGCGGCGCATAGGTCGGCTGGGACAGGATCGCGCGCACGCGGCGGCCGCGCTCCAGCCGTCCCTTGACCTGGTCGTCCGTCACGCCGCCGAAGCGGGTGAAGATCTCCAGCTCGAGGAACTGCGCATAGTCGAGGCGAAGGGTCTGTGCCGCCTCGCGCAGCGCCGGCGCCTGCGTCTTGCCGCCGACGCGGCTGACACTGCGGCCGATGTCGACCGCCGGCTTCTGGCCCTCCTGGAACAGCCGCGAATCGAGGACGAGCTGGCCGTCGGTGATCGAGATCAGGTTGGTCGGGATGTAGGCGCTGAGGTTGCCGGCATCGAGCTCGGCGATCGGCAGCGCCGTCAGCGAGCCGCCGCCGGCCGCCTTCGACATCTTGGCCGCACGTTCGAGCAACCGCGCGTGAACATAGAAGACGTCGCCGGGATAGGCCTCGCGGCCGGGCGGCTGGCGGGTCAGCAGGGCGATCTCGCGATGGGTCGCGGCGTGCTTGGTGAGGTCGTCGACCACGACCAGCGCATGCTGGCCACGATCGCGGAAATACTCGGCCATGGTGAAGCCGGTGAACGGGGCGAGCCATTGCAGCCCCGGCGCGCTCGACGCACCCGCCGCCACGACGATGCAGCGGTCGAAGGCGCCGTACCGGCGCATCGCGTCGATGACGCGGCTCACCGTCGAGGATTTCTGGCCGACCGCCACGTAGACGCAGATCATGTCGCTGGCGCGCTGGCTGATCATGCAGTCCACGGCGATCGCGGTCTTGCCGACCGCGCGGTCGCCGACGATCAGCTCGCGTTGCCCTCGTCCGAGGGCAAACATGGCGTCGAGCACCAGCACGCCGGTCTGCACCGGTTCCGTCACGAAGTCCCGGCTCACGATCGGCGGCGCCGGACGGTCGACCGGCTCGCGGTCCTCGGTGGCGATGGGCTCGCCGCCGTCGAGCGGCCGGCCCAGCGGATCGACCACGCGTCCCAGCAGCTCAGGTCCCACCGGGACGCGCACGACCTCGCCGGTGCCGCGCACGGTCTGCCCGGCCTCGATGCCGTCGGATTCGTCGAGCAGCACGCAGCCCACGGCGTCCCGCTCGAGGGTCAGCGCGAAGCCCATCTGCCTGTTCTCGAAGCGCAGCAGCTCGTCCAGCCGCACGTCGTCGAGGCCCGACACCATGGCGATGCCGTCGGCGACCGATTCGACGCGGCCGAAGACCTCGCTGCGGGCGCCCAGCGCCGCCGAGCGCACGCGCGTCCGCGCCTCGTCGAGCCAGGCGTCAAGCGGATCGGGGGCCGGGCTCACGTTCGATCTCCTGTCGGATGGCTTCGAGGTCGGCCTGCCAGCTGTTGCGCAGCACGGTCGTGCGGCCATGCACCTCGAGCCCGGCCAGCAGCGCAGGGTCGCGGCGGAAGGCCAGCGGCAGCTCGGCGCCCAGGGCGTCGCGCAGCACGGCCTGCACGCGCTGGCGCTGCTCGGGGGCGAGCTCGGTCGCGGCGACGACGGCCAAAGGCTCGCCCGCCGCAGCCGGCGCCAGCCCGGCCCGTGCCTCGGGCGACAGGCCGCGGGCCCGGCGACCCAGCTCCTCGACGAAGGCGTCGAAACCGGCGGCGGGCGGCAGGCGCCCGAGCAGGCGGCGCGCGATGTCGAGGGCGAGCGCGGCGGCGTGCGAGATCATCTCGCGGTCGGCGGCAGCTCGATCGCGGGCCGCCGCGGCGGCGGCCTCGTCGCGCAGGCGGGCGACGTCGCGCGCCCCCTCCGCCAGGACGGACTCGCGTTCGGCCTTGGCCTGGCGCGTCGCCTCGTCGAGCAGCGCCTGGCGCTTCTCGCCGATCCCGGCGAGGTCCGCCTCGGCCCGGCTTCGCGCACCCTCGGCCTCCCGGCGGGCGGCCTCGGCGTCGGCCAGCACCTTGGCCGCCTCCTCCTGGCGGCGGGCGACGATGGCCGCCACCGGCCGGAAGAAGAAGCGGCCGAGAAGCCAGACCAGGACGAGGACGTTGAGGGTCTGGAGTGCCAGCGTCCACCAGTCGAGCTGCATGCTGCTAGTGCACGAAGGGATTGGCGAACAGGACGAGGAGCGCGATGACCAGACAGTAGATCGCCGTGGTCTCGATCATGGCGAGGCCGACGAACAGCGTGCGCGAGATCGTGCCCGCCGCCTCGGGCTGGCGCGCGATGGCGTCCATGGCCGCCGCGACCGCCCGCCCCTCGCCGAGGGCCGGGCCCATGGCGCCGAACGACACGGCGAAGGCGGCGGAGACTATGCTGACGATTTCCAGCCAGTTCATGACGATTTCCCTTCCTTGTCCGGGCCGGCCTGGCCCTCGGCAATGGCGCCGCCGATGAAGACCATGGCCAGCACGGTGAAGATGTAGGCCTGCACGGCGCCGGTCAGCAGATCGAGCGCCATCAGCGGGATCGGCACCAGGAGGCCCGCCAGCGACAGCACGATGCCGATCACGAAGACTCCGCTCATGACGTTGCCGAACAGGCGGACGATCAGCGAGAAGGTGCGCGTGAATGTCTCGACGACGTTCAGCGGCACCATCAGCACGTTGGGCTCGGCGAAGGTCCGCAGATAGGCGCCGAGGCCGCGGCTGCGGACGCCGTAGTAGATGACGGCACAGAACACGATCAGCGCCAGCGCCGCGTCGGTCTCGAGATGCGCGGTCGGCGGATCGACGCCGGGAATCAGCGAGGACCAGTTGGCCGCCAGGATGAACAGGAGGATCGTGCCGAGCAGGGCGATGTAGGGCGCCGGCGAGGTGCGCAGCGTCTCGCGGATCAGCCCCTCGATGGCGCCGACCACGACCTCGATGGCCGCCTGCCGGCGCGACGGCACGACCTTCAGGCGGGCGGTCAGCGCGGCGGCGCCGCCGGCCAGCAGCGCCATCAGTCCCCAGGTCACCACCACGGGCTCGGTGATCGGGACCGGGCCGACGGTGAACAGCACGCGCGCGAGGAGCGGCGAGTCCATCACGCCCTCGCCAGGCGACGCACGAGCAGGGCGCGCGACCCGACGAGGCCGGCCGCGGCCGTCAGGAGCGGCACGGTCCCGCCGGCGATCGCCACCGCGGCCAGGACCGCGCCGACCAGCGCCAGCCGCAGGAGCTGGGCGCCGAAGGCCGCGGCGAGCGAGCCGCCCGCCACGAACAGGTGCGCGTTCCAGCGCAGCGACAGGACGTGCAGCACGCCGACGAGAATGCCGAGGCCGAGCGATGCCGCGGCGAGGAGGAGCGAAGGCAGGGTCATTGGCGATGTATCCACTTCCAGGCCGAATAGGCTCCGATTCCGATTCCGACGAAGAGCAGCGGTGCGCTCCAGAAGATGCCGGTGCCGAAGCGATGATCGAGCCATCGTCCGGCGAACAGGCCGAGCAGGGTCGGGGTGACGACGATCCAGCCCAGCACGCCGATCTGCCCGACATACCGGGCGACCGACGGTGCGCCCTCGCTCAGCCACCGCCGCCGGCGCTCGCCTTCGCGCCGAGCTGCCCCGACCATCGGGTCCTCGGGCGGGTCCTCGAGCGGATCCTCGGGCGGCGGCGCACCCGGCGACGGGTCGCTCATGCGCCGCCCTCCGCGGTGCCGCCGCTGTCGGGACGCAGGTAGCGCACGATCTGGCGGATGACCCGCATCTGGAGCTGCAGCCCTTCGGTCCGCGCCGCCCGCTCGTCGTCGCTGCGCCGGCTGAACGCGGCCAGCACGCCGGTCTCGAGCCGGTCGAGATCGTCGTCGGCGATGGCCTCACGCGTCGCCACGGCGACTTCCTTTCCGTCGACTACCGACAGCACGCCGCGGCGCACGGCACAGAAGCCGCGCCTTCCGTCGCGCCGCTCCCAGCTCACGATCGATATGGTCAGCGCCGTCAGGAAGTCGTCGTGGCGGTCGAGGATGCCGAAGCCGCCGCTCTCGTCCTCGGCGCGCACCGACCGCACGTCGGGCTCGTCGACGACCACTTCGGTCGGGGTGGCGATCAGGAGCCTCATGCCGCCTTCCCGGTCGCGGCGGCCGCTTCATGGCGCCGCCGCACGTCGTCGAGATCCCCCGCCATGTAGAACGCGCTCTCGGCCCAGCCATCGCCGACGCCGTCCAGGATGGCGCGACATCCCTTGAGGGTCTTGGCGAGCGGCACCGAGCGGCCGGGCTTGCCGGTGAAGGCCTCGGTCACGGTGAAGGGCTGGGTCAGGAAGCGCTGCAGGCGGCGGGCCCGGCTGACCGCCAGCCGGTCGCGCGCGCTCAGCTCCTCGACGCCCAGCAGCGAGATGATGTCCTGCAGCTCGACGTAGCGGGCGAGCGTCTCGCGCACCTGTTCGGCGATGCGGTAGTGCTCGTCGCCGACCACCGCCGGATCGAGCAGGATCGACGAGGAGCGCAGCGGATCGATGGCGGGATACATGCCCTCGGCCGCCATCGACCGCGACAGCACGATCATGCTGTCGAGATGGCTCGAGATCGCCGTCACCGCCGGGTCGGTGAAATCGTCGGCCGGCACGTAGACCGCTTCGATCGCCGTCACCGACTGGCCGCCCACCGAGGCGATGCGCTCGTGCAGGCTCGCCACCTCGCTGGCGAGCGTCGGCTGGTAGCCGACGCGCGAGGGCAGCCGGCCGAGCAGGCCCGACACCTCGCTGCCCGCCTGAACGAAGCGGAAGACGTTGTCCATCAGCAGCAGGACGTTCTGGTGCCGGACGTCGCGGAAATGCTCGGCGATGGTGAGCGCCGTGAGCGCGACGCGCCAGCGCGCGCCCGGCGGCTCGTTCATCTGGCCGTAGACCAGCACGCTGCGGTCGAGCACGCCCGAGCGGCGCATCTCGGCCAGCAGCTCGTGGCCCTCGCGCGACCGCTCACCGACGCCCGCGAACACCGAGATGCCCTGGTAGCTCTGCACCATGGCGTGGATCAGCTCCATGACCACGACGGTCTTGCCCACGCCCGCCCCGCCGAACATCGCGGCCTTGCCGCCCTGCGGCAGCGGCGCCAGCAGATCGATGACCTTGATGCCGGTCTCGAAGATCGCGGTGGCGGCACTACGCGCACCGAGCGGCGGCGCCGGCCGGTGGATGGGCGCCCGCGGCAGGCCGGCCGGCAGCGCCGGCCCGTCGTCGCGCACCGTGCCGGTGACGTCGAGCAGGCGGCCGAGCACGTCGTCGCTCACTGGCACCGTGACCGGCCCTCCGGTCGCGCGCACCGGCGTGCCGCGGCGCAGGCCGGCGGTCGCCTGAAGGGCCACGCCGCGCACCGTGCCGGCGTCGAGATGGGCCTGGACCTCGACGATCAGCGGCCCGTCGCCGTCCCAGTCGACGACCAGCGCCTCGTCGATGCGCGGCAAGGCGGAGTCGAAGGCGATATCGACCACGGCGCCGCGCACGGTGAGCACCCGGCCCGTCGTCTCCGTCGCTGACGCCGCGATCCGATCATCCATGCGTCCACCGTCCTCTGCCAATGCGGGAAGAAGAGGAACAGACAGAGCATTGTAGGCACGATCGCTCCTTGTTCCAGATCAACGGCCTGCGGCACGACCGCCTTGAAGCATCCCCGGCGGGCGTGGGAGCCTGCGCGAAAGCTGCGAGGAACGCGCCATGACGACGACACTTCGGGTCGGCCTTCTCGGGCTCGGCAACATCGGCCGCGCCGTCGCGGCCAACCTCGCCGAAGCCGGCTACGCCGCGACCGCCGTGCGCCGCCCCTCGGCCGCGGACTTCCCGCGCCTCGCCGAGAGCGCAACGGCGCTGGCGCGCACGAGCGACGTCGTCATCGCCGCCCTCGCGAGCGAAGAGGCGATGCGCGCGGCCTATCTCGGCGAGGACGGTCTGGTCGCGGGCGCCCATGCCGGCCTCACGGTCGTCGACATGGGCACCTTCCCGGTGGCGTTGAAGCAGGAACTCGCCGACGCCCTGGCGGCGCGCGGCGCCGCCATGCTCGACTGCCCGGTCAGCGGCACGCCACCGGTGATCCGCGCCCGCCAGGGCGTGCTGTTCGCGAGCGGCGATCCCGCCGCGATCGACCGCTGCCAGCCCGTCCTCGACGCCATCGTCCCGACCAGCCATCGGGTCGGCCCGTTCGGCGCCGGCATGGCGGTCAAGCTGGCGGCGAACCTGCTGGTCATGGTCGGGACCTTCGCGACGGCGCAGGCGATGCTGCTCGGCACCCGCTCCGGCATCGACCCGCGCCGGCTGGTCGAGGCCATCGGCTCGTCCTTCGCGTCCAGCCCGGTGTTCGCGGCGCGCGCGCCGCTGATGGCCGAGGGACGCTATCGCCCGGCCCCCGGACCGGCGCATGTCATGCTGAAGGACCTCGGCTATATCGATGCCGAATGCCGGAGGCTCGGCATAGAGGCGCCGCTGCTCGCGCCGACGCTGCAGTGGTTCGCCCGGCTGGTCGAGGCCGGCCACGCCAACAGCGAAGGCGCGGCGATCTACGAGCTGCTGAAGGAAGCCTCGCCCGTCGCCGCGCCGGGAGCGGCCGGATGACGGGCGGCGTCCCGGGGCTCGGCGCCGCGCCGCGGCCGGAAGCAGGCGTCGAACGCCGCATCGATGATCGCCAGCTTGACCGCCTGGGCGTCCGTGTATTCGCGACGGAAACCCGCCGACACCCACATCACCGAGTGGCCGCGGCGGCCCTGCCAGCCGATGCTGCCGAGCGCCTCCGCCTCACGCAGCTTGCGCGCGAGATGGGTGGGCGAAAGCTTCAGCCGCTGCGCCATCACGCCGACCGACACGACGCCGGTCGGAACGCGCTCGGCGTCCGCCGAAGCCTCGTCGATGCCCGCGATCAGCCAGTCCATGACCTGCCCGCCATTGTTCAGCCAGGTGAACAGCGAGAAGGTGCCGGTGGGCTGGCGCACCGGCGTGGATGCCAGCAGCGCGTCGGCGATCAGCGGTTGCAGCACGGCGAGCGACTCGGGATGGGCGAGGAACGCCTCGAGCCGACGGCCGCCGTCCAGCATGTCGAGCGTCCCGAGGTGGATGCCGAGCCAGCCGCGCAGCGCGTCGAGGCTGGCCGCCGTCGGCTCGATCGGGCGGGCGCGCCGGTCCTTCGACTCCGGCGCCGGCTGCGCGAAGCCGTACTTCAGCATCTCCTTGAGAAAGGCGTCCGCGGTGTTGCGGCTCGCCACGCCGTGCTGCTCCACGAGGTCGAGAAGCTTCGCCGTCCTGATGCCGGGTCCGCCATTGTTCGGACCGCTGCGGAAGTAAAGGGCGAGTGCCGCCTGGCCCATCAGCCAGCGATGCTGCGTGCCGAAGACCGAGGACAGGCGCGGGCTGCCGTCGAATGCCTGCAGCAGGAGCTGCGACTGCCGGCGGATGGCGGCGTGCAGGGCCGGATGACCGGCGATGTCTGCCGTCGTCAGGGGGATCGGGTCCGGCTCGATCGACACATCCATCGCTTTGCACCGAGGCTGGAAACGTGGAGCGGAAACGACGGTCCGACTTCTCATACTTCTCAGATTTGTGCAATATGAGAAGACGCATGACAGCTGCCCCCTCCCCTATCGGCGCCCTGGCCGGCACCCTGGCCGAGCGCCTGCGGCAGGCCTTCCTGGATCACGGCTACGAGCAGATGACCATGAGCGGCCTGGCCCAGCTCTGCGGCTTCAGCCGGCGCGCCCTCTATCACCATTTCTCCAGCAAGGAGGAGGCCTTCCGCCACTGGCTGGACGTCTACGGCCGCGAATCGATCGATCGCGGCCTCGCTGCCGGCCGGCGGGTGCTGGACGGCGGCGGCGATGCGGTCGACGTGATCGTCGAGGTCATGGACGTACGCTACGGCGACGCGCGCCGACGGCTCGGCCGCTCGCCGCACGCGCTCGAGATCAACGACCAGGCCTTCCGTCGCGGCCGCGATCTCATGGTGGCGGCGGCCGTCGACTTCCAGGCCCGGGTCGCCGGCCTGCTGGTCGAGCTCGAGGCCCGTCGCCTGCTGCGGCTGAAGCCCGGCGTCACGCCGGCGGCGCTGGCCCAGAGCCTGTGCGACGGCGCGCGGGGCACCAACCAGGCGCTGCCGCCGATCGACGGCGAGCGACTGCCCCGGCGCTACCGGACCATCATCGAGGCCATCCTCTACGGCGCAGCCGTGCCGGCGCAGGGTCGCAAGCGGCCCGCTCAGGCGGCGGAAGAGGCGCGCCCGGGGACGCGGCGGACGCGGCCCGGGCCGGCCAGCCAGATCGCGGCCGCCGAGACGACGCAGCAGCCGATCGCGAGGAAGAAGGCCAGGCGATAGCTGCCCGTGGCGTCGTGGATGAGCCCGGTCACCCACGGCCCCGCGGCCCCGCCGCAGATCAGCGCGATGGTGAGCGTGCCGAAGATCGACCCGTAGTGCGGTCCCTCGAAGATCTCGAGCACGATCGGCCCCATCACCGAGGTCATGGCGTAGCCCAGCGTGCCCTGCGAGATCACCATCAGCCAGAGCAGCACCGGCGAGGGATCGGCCTCCATCGCGACCAGCGCGCCGTAGCAGATCGCGAAGCCCAGGCAGCCCACGGTCCAGACCGCCTCGCGGCCGATGCGGTCCGACAGGCCGCCCAGCACGATCTGGCCGGGAATGCCGACCACGCTCACCACGCCCAGCGCCCACGCCGCGACCACGGGCGAGTAGCCGACCTCGATCAGGTACTTGGTCTGGTGCACCTGCACGGCGTACCAGGCGAACAGCGCGCCGGTGAAGCCGATCGCCAGCCACCAGAAGCGGGCGGTGCGCACCGCGCGCGCCAGAGTCCATTCGACCGACGCCCAGGCGGGGTCGACGATGTTGGACGCGGCGCGGGCCGCGCCCGCGCTGCCGCCGCCGGCCGCGCCATCCGGCTCCAGCCCCAGCTCCTGCGGCCGGCCGCGCACCAGGAGGTTGAGCGGTCCCAGGGCAACGAGGACCAGCAGGCCCATCGCCCAGCAGGAGGCGCGCCAGCCGTCGGCCAGGATGATCCCCTGCAGCCAGGGCAGCAGCACGATCGCGCCGGCGCCGACGCCGGAAAAGGCGATGCTGATGGCGAGGCCGCGCCGCTGCACGAACCAGTTGGGCAGGAACAGCGAATGGGCCGTGAAGCTCATCAGGTTGCCGCCCGCGCCCACCAGGACGCCGAGCGTCGCGTAGAGATGCCAGGGGCTTTGCGTCAGCGGCGCCAGCAGCAGGCCGGCCGCCGTCAGGACGACGCCGGCCTCGATCACCAGCCGCGGGCCGCGCCGGTCGATGACCCGCCCGACGAACGGGCTCAGCACGGCCGACACCAGGAAGCCGAAGGAGAAGGCGCCGGCCGCGACGCCGCGGTCCCAGCCGAACTCGTCGAGCAGAGGCGGCAGCAGCAGCGAGAAGGCGGTGCGCGCCGTCACCGCGATCGCCATGGTCACGAAGGCGACGGCGATGATCACCCAGCCATAGAAGAACGGCAGGCGTGCGGCCCAGCGGGCGAGGGATCCGGTCATGGGTATCGGGCGCTCGCGCTCAGGGCGCCGGTGCGATCTCGTTGAGCGGTGCCTCGCCGTGCGCCGTGCGGGCGATGTTCGCGGCGATCAATCCGGCGCGCGCCCGCATCATGCCGTCCGTCCAGCCGGAAACGTGCGGCGTCATGAGGACGTTGGGCAGCTCATGGAAGGGCCGGTTCGCCGGCGGCGTCGGTTCAGCGGACACCGGATAGCGATACCACACATCGATCGCCGCGCCAGCCAGCCGGCCGCTCGTCAACGCGCGATAGAGGGCGACCTCGTCCACCACCTCGCCCCGCGCGACGTTCACCAGGTATGCGCCGGGTTTCATCAGCGCCAGGCGTCGCGCATCGAGGAGGTTGCGCGTGGCCGGCGACAGAGGCAGCGTGACGGCGACATGGTCTGACCGGGCCAGCAGCTCGTCCAGCCGGTCGGGGCCGCCCAGGAACTGCAACCCCTCCGGCACGGCGGCCGCAGCCCGCGAGCGGACGGCGCACACCTCCATGTCGAAGGCGAGCGCACGCCGGGCCAGCGCGGTGCCGATATGGCCGAAGCCCAGGATGCCGAGAGTCCGGCCGGCGAGTTCCGGCCACAGCGCCGGAACCGCTGCGCCGACGGCCCATTGGCTGCGCCACTCTCCGCGTCGCAGCGCGCCATCGACAGCGGCAAACGACCGGGACAGCGCCAGCATCGCACCCATGATGTACTCGGCGATGGCGGTCTCGTGACCATGGACATTGGCGAGCCGGGTCCGGGGACCGAGAACGTCCCGCGCGATCCGGTCGAGCCCTGCGCCCGGCACCTGGACCAGTCTCAGCCGCGGTGCGGCAGCCGCCATCGCCGCCGTGAATCCCATGGAAACCAGCACGTCCACGTCGGCGAGCCGCGGCAGGATCGCCGTCTCGTCCTCCTCCACGAGAAGGGAGCAAGGGACGGACAGGAGCGGACGCACCGCGTCGAGGAGCCGGACCGCGAAAGATCCCGCGAAAGCCACCTTCATCGATCTCACCTCGTCGTCAGGTGAGCCGGAGCAACCGGGCAGGGCAACTACCTGGCAGGTAGTCGCCGCGTCACGTGCGGGCGCGGGCGCGCTCGATGGCCTCGGCGATGAGGCGGCGGGCCTCGTCGACGTCGCCCCAGCCCAGCAGCTTCACCCACTTGCCGGGCTCGAGGTCCTTGTAGTGGACGAAGAAGTGCTCGATCTGGTGGCGGGTGATCTCGGGCAGGTCGGTGTGCGTCTTGACGCCGACATAGCGCTGGGTGATGCGCGAGGACGGCACCGCGATGATCTTCTCGTCGCCGCCGCCATCGTCCTCCATGCGCAGGACGCCGATCGGCCGGACGTTCATCACCGCGCCCGGGATGATCGGCCGCGTGTTGGCGACCAGCACGTCGATCGGATCGCCGTCGTCGGAGAGCGTGTGCGGAACGAAGCCGTAGTTCCCGGGGTAGCGCATCGGCGTGTAGAGGAAGCGGTCGACCACCAGAGTGCCGGCCGCCTTGTCCATCTCGTACTTGACGGGCTCGCCGCCGATCGGGACCTCGATCACGGTGTTGACGTCGTCGGGCGGATGGTGACCGATCGAGATGGCGTCGAGATTCATGGGAGCCCCTACCGAGAACCGCCGCCGATGGCCAGGGCGATGGCGCACATCGACAGCGCCATGAAGGCGCCGAGGCGGGCGTGGCTGTAGTAGGCGTCGGCCAGCGCGCCCCCGATCATGGACTGCAGGCGGTCGCGCGGCAGCGCCGGCTCGTCCTCGATCATCAGCCACACCTCGGTGCGGCGGTAGTTGCGCTCGCGGGCCGTCCAGCCCCGCCAGAACAGGATCACCGAAGCGATCGTCACGAACAGCGCGCCGCTGCGGACGGCGATCCACGGCTCGCTCGAGAAGCCGACCATCGCCGTCACGATGGCCATCATCACGAAGCCGCAGCCGCGCCGCACCGACACTTCTGCGTGCCGCCTGATGTCCTCGTAGGTCATGCGCGGGAGCTTAGCGTCCCGGCCGAATTCGACCAACGCCGCGTTGCCGCAGCACGCCCGTCGCCCGACCGCGGGGCTCCAAACTACAGTGGTTGCGGGGACATTCCCGCGGGGAAGACAGGGGCCGGCGAAGCCCGCCTCGCGGGCGATTTCGCGCTCGAAGCGTGCGGGAAGTCGTCCCGCCAGGAAACGCTCGCCCGTACCACCGCCCCAGGCTCCGACGGCGCCGTCACCCGAAGCCACGCAGCGCCGGCAGCGTGAGCACCGCGGCGCCGGCCAGCCAGATGGCCAGCGGCACGCCGCCGCCCCGGCCTCGGTCGATCAGCCGCTCGTAGAGGGCCGCGGGAACGCCCGAGACGAGCAGCGTCGCCGTGGCGACCAGCAGCGAGCTGAAGAACAGCACCCAGCCGACCGAGCGCGGGAACACCTCTGGCATCAGGACCGCCGCGACCGGCAGGGCGACGGCGAGGAACGGCGAGAAGAGCCCGTTGAGGATGCTGATGCCCACGATCGCGAACAGGACGAAGTTGCGGTCCATGGTCACCCCGCCGCCTGCGGACGGGGAGTCAGCCCGAACTGGTAGAGCACCATGAAGAGAAGGACGCGCAGCATCGCGACCCAGAACGCGGCGACGGGCGCGAGCAGCACCGGGGGAACCGCCGACGGCGTCACGAAGGCCGCCGGGCGGTAGATCCACTCGGTGAGCCAGCGGAAGGAACGGTAGATGTAGTTGGGGCTGTCGGGCGGCAGGAAGAAGGACAGGAAGAAGCGGCCGAACAGGCAGTAGAAGACCAGCGACAGGAAATAGTTGGGCAGGTGGAAGTACCAGTAGCTCCACCAGATGTCCTGGGTCCCCACGCCGTGCCCTCCCGCTCCTGCAACCTAACCCGGCCGCCACAAAAAAGCAGGACCCCTCGCGGGGTCCTGCTGCGTTTTCGCGACCGCCTGGACGGTCAGGTGGCGCCCGCCACCACGCCCCGGGGGACGCGGATGGAGTCGACGAAGTCCTGCATCTCCTTCGACGGCTCGGGCGTCATCAGGCTGACCAGCCAGGTGACGATGAAGGCGACCGGCAGCCCGAACAGGGCCGAGGAGATGTTGCGGATGCCGAACCACAGGTCGGTGCCGAACATCGACCGGAACGTCTCCGGCGCGTAGCGGGTCATGACGAGGTAGAACAGGCAGACCGCGAAGCCCGCCATCATGCCGCTGATCGCGCCGACCTTGGTCGTGCGCTTCCACCAGATGCCGAGCACCAGCGGCGCGAACAGCCCCGCTGCGGCCAGGGAGAAGGCCCACGCCACCATCTGGATGATGCCCGACGGCCGGGTGCCCGCCACCGCCGCGGCGATAAGCGCCACGACGATCAGCAGGGAGCGCGCCACGATGAGGCGGCGGGCGGTCGAGGCCTTGGGATCGATCATCTTGTAGTAGACGTCGTGGCTCAGCGCGTTGGCGATGGCCAGCAGGAGGCCGTCGGCGGTGGAGAGCGCCGCGGCGAGGCCGCCCGCGGCCACGAGGCCCGAGACGACATAGGGAAGGCCGGCGATCTCCGGCATCGACAGGACGATGATGTCCTGGTTGATGACGAATTCCGACAGCTGGAGGATGCCGTCGCTGTTGCCGTCCTTGATAGTCAGCAGGCCGCCGACCTGGGACCAGTTCTGGACCCACGCCGGGAGCTGCGCGATCGGCTGCCCGATCACGTTCTGGTAGATCTCGAGCTTCGCGAAGGCGGCATAGGCCGGCGCCGTGAAGTAGAGCAGGAAGATGAAGAAGATCGACCAGGCGACCGAGTTGCGAGCTTCACGCACGCTGGGCGTCGTGAAGTAGCGCATCAGAATGTGCGGCAGCGAAGCGGTGCCGATCATCAGGCAGAGGACGAGCGCCCAGAAGTTGTTGAACTCCTGCCAGGTGAACTCGCCCTTGGCGTTGGTGAAGGCGTCGGTGAAGTGCTTGGCGATGCCGAGCTTGTTCTCGAGCTGGGTGATCTGCTCGAGCGCCTGACCGTAGGTCAGCTCGGGAATCGGAATGCCGTACTTCTTGGTCGACAGCCAGATCACCGGCACCAGATAGGAGATGATGAGGATGATGTACTGGGCCACCTGGGTCCAGGTCACCGCCCGCATGCCGCCCAGCATCGAGCAGACCAGAATGCCGAGCAGGCCGACGAAGATCGCCAGCTCGAACTGGATGCCGAGGAAGCGCGACGTGATGATGCCGATGCCGAAGCACTGGGCGACGATGTAAGTGAACGACGCGGCGAAGAGCACGATCACGCCGCACAGGCGGGCGCCGTTGCCTTCGTAGCGGGTGCCGAGGAAGTCGGGCACCGTGAACTGGCCGAACTTGCGCAGGTACGGCGCGAGCAGGATGCCGACCAGCACGTAGCCGCCGGTCCAGCCGAGCACGTAGCCCAGCGCATTGTAGCCGCCGAGATAGATTCCACCCGCCATCGAGATGAACGAGGCGGCGCTCATCCAGTCGGCGCCGGTGGCCATGCCGTTGTACAGCGCCGGGACCTTGCGGCCGGCGACGTAGTATTCCGACAGATCCATCGTGCGCGACAGGATGCCGATGTAGGCGTAGACGCCGATCGTCAGGATCACGAAGCAGTAGCCGATGATCTTGTTCGGCACGCCCATCTGCTCGAGAACGGCCAGGATGAGCGTGAAGACGATGAAGCCGCCGGTGTAGCCGCCGTAGATCTTGCCGAGATTGCCGATGAAGCCGCTACTGGAGGCAGAACTGGTGTTGGCCATTTGGATCTCCCCCCGCTCAGTCTTCGTGGACGCCGAACTCTTCGTCGATCCTGTTCTGCGCCACCGCGTTCCAGGCGCACAGCACGACGAAGGCGATCAGCGAACCCTGGGCGGCCATGTAGAAGCCCATCGGGAAACCGAAGATCACGATCTCGTTGAGCTGCACCGCGAAGAGCTGGACGAAGAACCCGAAGAAGATCCACAACCCGAAGATGGTCCACATCAGCCGGGAGGTTCTGCGCCAGTAGCGTTGCATCTGGGCAGCGTCGAGTTTCTCAGCCATGCCGGTTTCTCCTCCTATTTTTTTCAGCTTTTAGGTGCACCAGACGCGACGGGGCGCACGCCGGCGACGGGCGATGGCGGCGGACTAGATTCGGACTCGCAGCGCATACTGTGCTGTGTCCTCCCCATGGCGCCGTGATGCGGCGCTCCTAGCTTCTTGCTGCAAACAGAGTACTCTGCCGCACGGCCGCCACAATCAGACCAAAGTCGAAGGCCCGGGCTTCAAGATGCTGTCCTTCTTCAAGTCGTTCCTCCCCAAGCCCAAGGTACGGACACTTGCTGCGTTGCAGCAATTTCTCGACGGCGAGGCCGCCTATCTCGCACAACGCTCGATTGTGGACTTCACGCGCAACGAGCTCGGCATCCTGAGCTCGCAGGCGTTCGGCGATCAGCGCTTCCAGGACCGGCTGGCGGTGTCGCGCTGGGACGGGTTCGCCGGCGTCCTCGCCGACATGATCGTGCTGACCCAGGCCTGCCTGCAGACGGCAGGGGCGCCGCGCGACAAGCTGGATGCGCGCCTGGGCGACCTCTATGCCACGATCCTTGCCGGCCATCCCGTTCCCGATCACCGGCCCGAAGGCTGGACCGCCGAAATCGCCGCCTTGCGAGCCCGCCTCGCCAGCCGCGGCGACGAGCCGGCCAGCCCGCAGGCCTATGCCGAAGCGACCGGGGCGCGCGTGTTCGAGACCCTGCCCTTCGCGCCGCGCGATCCGGTGGAGAACCGCATGGTCCTGTGCAATGCGCTGGCCTTCGGCATGATCGCCTTCAACGATCGGCTGCGTCGGCTGCTGATGGCGCCGGCGCTGCGCGACGAGCTGGTCGCGGCCGGATGAGCATCGCGGCCCTGCTCGGCCGCTACCTGCGCCGCCCCGAGCCGCGCGGGCGCTGGAACGGCTTCGTGCACACGCCGCTCGATCGCCTGCCGATGGTCGCCATCGACTGCGAGACGACAGGTCTCGATCCGCGCCGCGACCGCATCGTCTCCTTCGCCGCCATCCGCATCGGCGAGGGCCTCGCGGTGGCCGAGCAGCCGACCGTCGACCTGCTGATCGATCCCGGGATCGACATCCCGGCGCGTGCCGTGGCCGTCCACGGTCTCGATCGCCGGAGACTGGCCGGCGCACCGACCTTCGACGCCGCCTTCCCCGCGATCGCCGACAGCCTGGCCGGCGCCGTCGTGGTCGGCCACGTGGTCGGCTTCGACCTCGCCATCATCGGCCGCGAGGCCGCCCGGGCGCGCCTGCCCTGGCGCGAGCCGCCCAGCTTCGACACGGCGGGCCTCGTCGCCGCGACCGCGCATGCCCACCAGCATCTCGACCTCGAGGACCTGCTCGGCCGGTTCGGCATCGAGCGTCGCGGCCAACGACACACGGCGGCCGGCGATGCGCGCATGGCCGCCGACCTGTTCGTCGCCCTGGCACGCCGCCTGATCGGCGACGGCCGCGGCACCTATGGCGGCGTGGCGGCGCTGCAGCGCCCGCCGCGGCCGTGACGCCATGGACACGGCGGCGCTCGAGCGGCTGGATTCGTTCCCCTACCGTCATCGCGCCAGCGAGCTGATGACCAGCCCCGTCGCCGCGGTCGACGCCGCCCGGCCGCTCGCCGAGGCGGCCGGGCTGATGGTCGAGCGCGGCACCAGTTCGGTCGTCGTCCTGGCCGCCGACGGCCGGCTCGCGGGCATCGTGACCGAGCGCGACATCCTGCGCGCGGTGACCGCCGGGAGCGGCGGCCTCGCCGTGCCGGTATCGTCGGCAATGTCCGCGCCGGTGCATGCGATCGAGGCCGACGCGCCGCTCTACCGGGCGCTCGCCCGCATGAGCCGGCTCGGCGTTCGGCATCTGCCGGTGGTCGACGACCATGACCGGCCGGTCGGCATGCTGACGACGGGCGCCCTCCTCAAGCAACGCGCGGCGACGGCGCTGTCGCTCGGCGACGAGATCGCCTGCGCCGGGGACGGCGCGGCCCTGGCGGTGCAGCACGGCAGGCTGCCGGATCTGGTGCGGGCCCTGCGGCGGGAAGAGGTGAGCGCAACCCAGGTCTCCGCGGTCGTGGCCGGCATCACGCGCGACCTCACCGCCCGGGCCGGCGAGCTGGCGCTGGCCGAGATGGAAGCGGCCGGGCGCGGCCCTCCGCCGGCGGCGTGGTGCCTGCTGGTCCTGGGGTCCGCCGGGCGGGGCGAATCGCTCTTGGCGCCGGACCAGGACAACGCGCTGATCCACGAGGGCGGCCCGGGCGACGACGCCTGGTTCGCCGATCTCGCCGGGCGCCTGAACCGGCTGCTCGACCAGGCCGGGATTCCGTACTGCCCCGGCGGGGTGATGGCAAAGAATCCGGCCTATCGGCATTCCCTCGCCGGCTGGCAGGCCGAGATCGACTCCTGGGTCGCCCGGCCCCGGCCGGAGGCACTGCTCGGCGTCGACATCTTCTACGACTTCGTGGGCATCCTCGGAGAGCGCCGGCTGGCCGGCGCCCTGCGGCGGCACGCGGTGCACGCCGCCGGGCGCGCGCCCACCTTCCTGCGCCTGCTGGCGGCGGCCGGAGAGAATGTCCCCAGCCCGACCGACCTGCTTGGCCGGCTGCGCACCCGCGAGGGCCGCATCGACCTCAAGAAGCACGGCCTGTTCCCCATCGTCGCCGGAGCCCGTGCCGCGGCCCTGGCCTGGGGATCGGCCGCGACGGGAACCGATGCGCGCCTCCTCGAGACGGCGGCCAAGGGCGCCTTCGCCGAGGAGGCCGCGCAGTCGCTGATCGAGGCCCGCGCGATCATCGTCGAGGCGATCCTCGAGCAGCAGCTCGAGGACATCGCGGGCGGCCTGGCCGCGGGCAACCGCGTCGATCCCCGGCGGCTCGGCCGCAAGGCGCTCTCGCGGCTGCGGGAAGCGCTCGCGATCGCAGCGCAGACGCCGGAGATCGTGCACGACGCGCTGAGCAACCGCCCGATCACGCTCGCGCCTTGACGCGGCGCGAGGGCGCGGCTCAAGCTCGCGCCATGGTGGAGACGCCCGCCTTTCTCGTAGCCGACGACCATCCGATGGTGCGAGAGGCGCTGGCGTCGGCCCTCGCCCAGGCCTTCCCCGGCGCCCGCATCGCCACGGCCGCGGCCCTGCCGCAGGTCGAGGCGGCGCTTGAGCGGGAACCCGAGACGGATGCACTGCTGCTCGACCTCGACATGCCCGGGATGGACGGGCTGACCGGCGTGGCCCTGCTGCGCTCGCAGCATCCCATCGTGCCGATCATCGTCGTTTCGGCGGCGCGCGAGGCGACGGTCGTGCGGCGCGCCTACGAGTTCGGCGCCTCCGCCTACATCGACAAGTCCGCCGCGCTCGAGGAGATCGTCCGGATCGTGAGCGCCGTCCTCGACGGCGAAGTCTTCGACCCGCCCGAGGAGGCGCTTGCCGATAGCTTTCCCCAGCGGGCCAGTCAGCTGACGCCGCAACAGTGGCGGGTGCTGGCGCTCATGGTCCAGGGCGACCAGAACAAGCAGATCGCCTTCAAGCTGGGCGTCGGCGAGGCGACGGTGAAGGCCCATGTCACGGTGATCCTGCGCAAGCTCGGCGTCCGCTCGCGCACCCAGGCCGTCATCGAAGCGCGGGGACTGGCTCTTCCTCCGACCTGACGCGGTCGCGCAGCCGCAGCAGGGCGCGGAGCGCGGCCGGCTTCACCGGCTTGTGCATCAGCTCGACCCGCTGGGCGCGCGCCCGCAGGCGAAGTGTGGGATCGCGGTCGGCCGTGATCAGGGCCGCCGGCACCGTGCGGTTCCAGGTCCTCCGCAGTGCGTCCACGACCTCCAGCCCGTCGGGACCATCGTCGAGATGCAGGTCGGCCAGGACGAGGTCGGGCAGCCGCCCGGCGGCCGCGATCTGCGCCAGCGCATCGGCCTGGGACGCCGCCGTCGCCACCCGGCAGCCCCAGCCGGCCAGCAGCGTGGCCATCGCCTCGCGTACCCGGACCTCGTTGTCGATGCAGAGCACGAAGCGGCCCGATTCGATCGAGGCGGCCGGCTGCGGCGCGGGCGCCGCCGGCGCGGCCGCGACGACGGCCGGTGCGCGCGCGACCGTGACCGAGAAGGTCGAGCCCCGGCCCGGCGCCGACGACAGGCCGACCGGCAGGTCGAGCATGCGCGCGATGCGCTCGACGATCGCCAGGCCGAGACCCAGGCCGCGCTCCTCGCGCGGCGCCTCGTCCTCCGGCTGCAGGCGCACGAACTCGTCGAAGATGATGGCCTGCTTGTCGGCGGCGATTCCCGGCCCGTTGTCCCGCACCTCGATGCGCAGCCCGTCGCGCAAGCGGCGGCAGCCCAGCAGGACCCGCGGCGGCCGCCCCTCGACGGCGCCGTAGCGCAGGGCATTGGACAGGAGGTTCTGGAGGATGCGGCGCAGGAAGGCGGGATCGGTCGACACGAAGGCCCGGGTCGGCACGACGACCAGCTCGACCCCGCGGCGGGCCGCCACGGGCGCGAAGGCTGTGGCCAGCGATTCCAGCAGCGGCTGCAGCGCGAACGGCCGGGGCTCGGGCTTGAAGGCGCCGGCATCGAGCTTGGAGATGTCGAGGAGCGCGTCGAGCAGCGATTCGACGGCCCCCAGGCTGGCGTCGACCTTGCCGACCAGGTCGTTGCGCGGGTCGCGGTCGGTCAGCGCCGCGGTGAACAGCCGGGCAGCGTGCAGAGGCTGCAGCAGGTCGTGGCTGGCGGCGGCGATGAAGCGTGTCTTGCCGAGGTTGGCGGCCTCGGCCTCGGCGCGGCTCGCCTCGAGCTCGGCCGTGCGCGCGACGACGCGCAGCTCCAGCGTCTCCGTCGACTGGCGCAACTGGCGGTCGCTCTCGCGCAGCGCCTCGGCCGTTCGCACGCGCGCCGTCACGTCGTTGCACGAGGCGACGAAGCCCCCGCCCGGCAGCGGGTCGAGCCTGAGCTCGATCACGCGGCCTTCGCGTGTGGCGATCTCGTGCGTCTGCGGCATGCCGGGCCGGCGCAGGAGGGCCGCGACGTCGGGTGTGGCGCCGCAGTCGGCCGGCGACGCCCCGACCGCGACCGCCTCGTCGTCGAGCGACAGGAGCGTGGTGAACCGGTCGTTGAAGATCTCCAGCCGGCCGTCGCGATCGAAGGCGGCGATGCCCATGCCGACATGGTCGAGCGTGTTGCGCAGGATCTCGTAGTTGTAGCGGATCGCCTCCGAGGCCTCGTCGATGATCGCCCGCGCGCTGGGCGGCAGGAGGCGGCCGCGCCGACCGTAGGCGGCGACGATGAGCCGGGCCGAGGCCGCGCCCAGCGTGCCCGACAAGAGGCGCTCGGTGCGGATGAGCGCGCTCTCGATCGAGAGCCCCTCGTCCGCCAGGGCGCGGCCGGCACGGTCGGCGCCGACGAAGCGCGACAGCAGCTCGCGCAGCTCGTCGATGCGGGCCGCGTCGGCCGGCGCCGGCCGGCGGGGCGGCTCGGCGCCCTCGCCCCGCGCGTCGGGGCCCAGCACGAAAGCGTCGGCCTGCTCGGCATCGGCGCCGCGGGCGCGCACCAGCAGCGACACGCCGACCAGCAGCAGCGCATTGACGATGATGCCGACCACGAACCCTTGCCCCACCGGGTCGAGCTCGGCCAGCGGCGCCGGCAGGTAGGACTGCAACGGCGCGATCTGGCCCTCGGCGGTGCCCTGGCGCAGGCTCGGCATCAGGAGCGCGTAGAGCCAGACCACGAAGCCGCCGGCGAGGCCGGCCACGACGCCGTAGCGATGGGCCCGCCGCCAGTAGAGGCCGAGCACCAGGCCGGGCGCGAAGTTGGCGACGGCGCAGAAGCTGATCAGGCCCATCGAGGCCAGCGGCAGGTAGCCCGAGATGATGCGTTCGTAGGCGTAGCCCGCCATCAGGATCAGGACGACCGCGGCGCGGCGGACGAACACGACCAGCGGGCCCATGTCGCGCGGCACGCCCGCCCCCCAGCGGCCCTGGCGACGCAGCAGGTAGGGCATGACCAGCTCGTTGCCGATCATCCCCGACAGCGCCATGCAGGCCACGATGACCATCGACGTCGCCGCCGACAGGCCGCCGATGAAGACGAAGGCGGACAGCCAGCTGACGCCGTTGGCCAGCGGCAGCTGCAGCACGTAGAGGTCGGGGCTTGTCTGGGGGCCGAGCAGCAGCAGGCCGGCCGCCGCGATCGGCACGACGAACAGGTTGATCAGGATCAGGTAGACGGGAAACAGCCAGCGGGCCGTGCCGAGGCTCGCGGGATGGCCGTGCTCGACCACGGCGACATGGAACTGCCGCGGCAGGCAGAGGAAGGCCATGCCCGACAGCAATGTCGTGACGATCCAGGTGAGCGGCGAGCCCTCGCGGAAGATGCGCTCCGCGACCGCAGGCGCGGCCTCGACGCGGGCCAGCAGGTCGGCCGGCCCGTCGAACAGCACGAACAGGACGAACGGCCCGACCGCGAGCAGCGCCAGCAGCTTGACCACCGATTCGAAGGCGATCGCCAGCATGACGCCGCGATGCTGCTCCGATGCCTGGACGTGGCGCACGCCGAACAGGATGGTGAACACCGCCATCAGGGCGGCGACGATCAGCGAGGTGTCGGTGTGCACGACGCCGGCGACGCTGCCGGGCGTCGGCGCCGGCGCGGCGATGGTCCGGAACGTCGACGACACGGCCTGGAGCTGCAGCGCGACGTAGGGCAGCACGCCCAGCGTGGCGAACAGGGTGGCCGTGACGCCGACCGCACGGCTCTTGCCGTAGCGCGAGGCCAGAAAGTCGGCGATCGAGGTGACGTTGTGCTGCTTGGCCAGGCGCACCATCTTGCGCAGCATCGGATAGCCCGCGACCACGACCAGCGCCGGCCCGGTGTAGATCAGGATGAAGTCGATGCCGGCCGTCGCGGTCCGCCCGACGGCCCCGTAGAAAGTCCAGGAGGTGCAGTAGATCGCCAGCGACAGGCCATAGACCGCCGGGGCCACCGGCCGGGCCGACCAGTCGCGCGCGTAGCGGTCGCCGAAATAGGCGACGGCGAACAGGAGCCCGAGATAGGCCAGCGACAGGGCGAGGACGGACGATTCCGTCAGCATGCGTGAGCGTTCTCCCGGGCGCATTGAACCCGAGCGTCAGGGCCGCTACAAGCGCGCCCGAACCCCGTTTCTCCCGTCCGACCGGAGCTGCCAATGGCCGCGTACCAGTACATCTATGTCATGAAGGGTCTGAACAAGACCTATCCGGGCGGCAAGCAGGTCCTGAAGGACATCTGGCTGTCGTTCCTGCCCGGCGCCAAGATCGGCGTGCTGGGCCTGAACGGCGCCGGCAAGTCGACCCTGCTGCGGGTCATGTCGGGCCAGGACGACAACTTCACCGGCGAGGCCTGGGCGGCCGAGGGCGCCAAGGTGGGCATGCTCGAGCAGGAGCCCAAGCTCGACCCCAAGAAGGACGTGCTGGGCAACGTCATGGACGGCGCCGGCGAGATGGCGCAGATGCTGGCCCGCTTCGAGGAAGTGTCGAACGCCTTCTCCGACCCCGACGCCGACATGGACAAGCTGATCGCCGAGCAGGCCGAGCTTCAGGAGAAGATCGACGCCGGCAACGGCTGGGACCTCGGCCGCACCGTCGAGATCGCCATGGACGCGCTGCGCTGCCCCCCGAGCGATGCCGACGTCGAGAAGCTGTCGGGCGGCGAGCGGCGCCGCGTGGCGCTCTGCCGCCTGCTGCTCAGCAAGCCCGACATGCTGCTGCTCGACGAGCCGACCAACCATCTCGACGCCGAGTCGGTGGCCTGGCTGGAGCGCCATCTCGGCGAGTTCCCCGGCACCGTGGTGGCGGTCACCCACGACCGCTACTTCCTCGACAACGTCGCCGGCTGGATCCTCGAGCTCGACCGCGGCGCCGGCATCCCGTGGGAAGGCAACTACACGTCCTGGCTGAAGCAGAAGGACAAGCGGCTGGCGCTGGAGGAGAAGGCTGCGGACACCCGCCGGCGCACCCTTCAGCGCGAACTGGAATGGATGGGCCAGAGCCCGCAGGCACGGCGCACCAAGAGCAAGGCGCGCATCGCCGCCTACAACCAGATGGTCGAGGAGGAGCAGAAGGCGACGCTCGACACGGCGCAGATCGTGATCCCGCCGGGCCCGCGCCTGGGCGATCACGTCATCACGGCCGAGGGCATCTCCAAGGGTTTCGGCGATCGGCTGCTGATCGACAACCTGTCCTTCAACCTGCCGCCGGGCGGCATCGTCGGCGTGATCGGGCCCAACGGTGCGGGCAAGACCACGCTGTTCAAGATGATCACGGGCCAGGACACGCCCGATTCCGGCACCTTCTCGGTCGGGCCGACGGTCAAGCTGGGCTATGTCGACCAGAGCCGCGAGACGCTCGATCCCAACAAGACGGTGTGGGAGGAGCTGTCGGGCGGCCTCGACATCATCAAGCTCGGCAACCGCGAGGTCTCGAGCCGCGCCTATTGCGGCTCGTTCAACTTCAAGGGCGCCGACCAGCAGAAGAAGGTCGGCCAGCTCTCGGGCGGCGAGCGCAACCGCGTCAACCTCGCCAAGATGCTGAAGAGCGGCGCCAACGTGCTGCTGCTCGACGAGCCGACCAACGACCTCGACGTCGACACGCTGCGCGCGCTCGAGGAGGCGCTGGCCGACTTCGCCGGCTGCGCCGTCATCATCAGCCACGATCGCTGGTTCCTCGACCGTATCGCCACCCACATGCTGGCCTTCGAAGGCGACAGCCACGTCGAATGGTTCGAGGGCAACTACCAGGACTACGAGGCCGACAAGCACCGCCGGCTGGGCACCGACGCCGACCAGCCGCACCGCATCAAGTACAAGCCGCTGGTCCGCTAGGAGCCGGTCGGGGCGCGCATGAAGCTGCCGTTCACCTGGCCGCCCAAGCCGCCCCGCGACATCCTCGGCATCCGCTTCGCGGTCAACGTCTTCATCGCGACCATCATCGTCTGGTACGCGCTGGCCCACATCGCCGACACCAACCCGATCTGGGCGATCGCCTCGATGGTCGCCGCCTCCGATCCCCAGGTGAACGAGGCGGCGCGCATGTTCCGCAGCCGGCTGATCAACGTGCTGGTCGGCTGCGCCGTCGGGCTCACTTTCCTGATCGTCGGCGGCCCGGCGGAATGGATGCTGCCGCTGGCGCTGGCCGTCACCGTGCTGCTGTCGTCCTACGTCATCCACATCCAGACGATGTGGCGCCAGGCGCCGATCACCGCCGCCATCGTCATCGCCGCCGGCCTCAGCACCCATTCGCGGCTGACCGGCATCGAGCACGGGCTGCACAAGGTGGCCGAGGTGCTGTTCGGCTGCCTGGTCGGACTGCTGGTCTCCTGGCTGATGTCGAAAGTCTGGCCGATCCGCCAGCCGGCGGACTTCAAGGGCCCCTGACCGCCGCCGGCGGCACGAGGGGCGCGGCAACCGCCTCTTGCAGGCAGCCGTTCGTTTGGGCAATAGCACAGGCTCTGTGCGGCTTTGGGGGAAGCTGCGGCGCGCGCGGGCGACCAGCCTGGCGACGTCCCGCGGCCGTTGAGGGGACATGCTGACCGACGAGCAGCGTAGGCATATCGAGGCGGAAGAGCAGCTCCGCTACGAGATCCGCAAGCGCCTGGATGCAGACAACCCGCCGCCCCCCGCCCCGCCACCGCCACCGCCGGACCCGCCCTCGCCTGGCTTCGGCAAAAGGCTCTTCGACTTCTTCAACAGCACGCTCGGCATGTGGCTGCTGTCCTCGGTGGTCCTGACGGGCGGTGCGGCGCTGCTGCAGAACATCCAGCACCAGCACGAAGTCGAGATGAAGAACCGCGAGATGCTGGCCACCCACAAGTTCGAGATCACCAACCGCCTCGACGAGATGGAGTACGGGCTGCGCAATGCCAAGACGGTCGGCCAGGCGAAGGCGGCCATGGACAGCATGTTCAAGAGCAAGTTCCCGCTGACGCCGGAACTGCAGAACCGCAGCCTGGGGTCGCTCTACCTCACGATCTACCAGCTCGTGTCGGGGGGCGACAAACTGAAGTCGGCGGAGGCGATCAACTTCATCCGCCGGCTGGAAGAGGCCGAGCTGTCGCTCCAGGACGAGACGGACAACAACAAGCCGCTCGACGCCGACCACAAGGAAAACCTGCGCAAGCTCCTGAAGTCGATCAAGGCGCTGCACCTCGCCGCCCAGTGAGGCCGGGCGGCGGGTGACGCCGCCGCGTCAGATCCGCTGGTCCATCTCGAGCGCCGGTTCGGGCACGTCGACGCAGCCGATGATGCGCGCCGGCACGCCGGCGGCGGTGCAGCCGGCGGGCACGGGTTCCAGGACCACGCTGCCGGCGGCGATCTTGGCGCAGGCGCCGATCTCGATGTTGCCCAGCACCTTGGCGCCGGCGCCCAGCAGCACGCCGCGCCGCACCTTGGGATGGCGGTCGCCGCGCTCCTTGCCCGTGCCGCCCAGGGTGACGCCGTGCAGCATCGACACGCCGTCGTCGACGACGGCGGTCTCGCCGATCACCACGCCCGTGCCGTGATCGATGAAGATGCCCTTGCCCAGGCGGGCCCCGGGATGGATGTCGACGGCGAACAGCGAGCTGGCGCGGCTCTGCAGGAAGTGGGCGAGCGCCTGGCGGCCCTGCAGCCACAGCCAATGGGCGACGCGCGAGGTCTGCAGCGCGTGGAAGCCCTTGAACCAGAGAAGCGGATCGAGGTGCGATGTGCAGGCCGGATCGCGCTCGACCACGGCCACGACGTCGGCCCGCGCCGCCAGCCCGATCGACGGGTCGGCGTTCAGAGCCTCGTCGAAGATCTGGCGGATCAGGGCGGCCGGCACCTCGGTCGTGCTCGCCAGCCGGGCGAGGTGATAGCTCAGCGCGCCTTCGAAACGCGACTGGCTGAGGACCGTGGCATGGAGCGTTCCGGCCAGGACGGGCTCGGCGGCAGACGCAACCTGCGCAGCCTCACGGATCTTGGCCCATACCGGGTCGACGGAGCGCGGCTCCGCCTGGTTCTTCAAAACGGCGCTGTCCATATGGCGCTCTCCTCCACCCGGACCATTCGATGACATGGCGGGCCGATGATACGCCTCCCGCCGGAAAGTCTACGCCCGGCGGCACACCGGCGCAATTCAGCGGGCGCGCGACTCCAGCTCGTCGATCAGGGGCTGCACGCTGCCGCCGTTCCTCTGGATGTAGGAATTGAAATCGGAACGTCGAGTCATGACCATGCTCACGCCCTCGATCTTCACGTCGGTGATGCGCAGGCCGCTGGCGGTCTGGCGGACCTCCCAGTCGAGCTTGATCGGCCGGCCGTTGCTCTGGTCGATTTGACTCTCGACGATCGCGACGCCGTTGGGACGGTTCACCGTCTTGCCCACGGTCAGCGTCTCGCCGCCGTACTTGCCGAAGCGGTCGCTGTAGGCGCGGGCCTCGGCGGTCTCGGTCGCCCTGATGAAACGCGCCCGCTGGTCGGGCGTGGTCCGGGCCCAGTGCGTGCCGAGCGCGACCTGCGCCATGTAGGGCAGGTCGAAGCGCGTCTGCAGGACGCGCTGGATGGCGGCCTGGCGCGCCGGACCGGGCGTCGTCGACTTGATGATCTGGATCACTTCGTCGGCGGTCGCCTGGATGAGCTGGCCCGGCGACTGCTGGGCGATCGCCGGCAGGGTCGTGCCGAACGCGGCGGCAGCTGCGGCAAGACGAAGAACGACGCGGCGGGATGCGTGCAGCGGCACGATTCGCTCCTTGACTGGCTTCGAGGGCTGGAAGTCCAACGACGGAATTTTCCGCCGGTTTCTTACCGCATCAGGGCAAGGTTGTCGCGGCGCTCCAACTCGGCCTTGGTGTCGGTTTTGTCACGCTTGGCGCGAATAAGCTCGGCGCGGTTCTGCGTGTAGGCGGAGCGCAGCGCGGCATAGTAGTCGACACTGTTCTTCTCGAGATCGTCGAGCGCGAAGATCGTGCGCGACCGGTAGTCGATCACGTTCAGCGCATAGCGCGGGCCCGTGTAGTAGAACCAGTCCCAGTTGAAGGCGATGGGCAGGATCTGGAACGGGTCGATCGCATAGTCGATCATGAGGCCGGTGGCGTCGCGGGCGTTCGACGGGCCGATCAGCGGCAGGACGAGGTAGAAGCCGCCATTCTCCGGTTCGACGCCCTTGCCCGCCCACAGGCCGATCGTCTGGCCGGCATCTTCCTTGGTGCGCTCCAGGCCGAACGAGGCCGCGACATCGAACAGGCCGGCGACGCCGATCGTGCTGTTGACCAGGAAGCGCGCCATCGTCGTCGCGGCACGGCTGGGATCGCCCTGGAAGACCTCGTTGATGGCCGTCACGGGCTCGCCGAGATTGTCGAGCAGGTTGCGGACGCTCTTCTGCGCCTTCTCCGGCACCCAGTCGCGGTACAGCACCGCGATCGGCCGGATGGCCATGATGTCGACGGCGCGGTTGATCGAGAAGATGAAGCGGTTCGGAGTCTCGATGGGGTCCCAGACCTCCGCGGCGCCGGTGTCGCCGGACGCGCATCCTCCGAGCAACCCAGCGGCCAGGGCCGCCGCGGCGACCGCGCGCCGGGCGCCAGCCGTCATCGACTTGGACACGCTTCCCAACATCTATGTCTACCCCGGGTCCATCCCCCGAGCCCGGGCAATTCCGGGCCGGAACATCCGAAACGGCGCGCCGGCCGTCCCCCTACAGAGAGTGTTGCATACGGCGACGGTGGTTTGAAGTGCATACGCCGGGGAGGTTTGTATCGGATTTTTCGCACGTGTCCTGAACACCGAAGATTCATATTGCCATACATAAAGATATACTTATATTATTCATCTTGTGGACCACTTGCTCACCCTGTTGCGCGCCGCCGCCGAGGACACGCGGCTGCGCATCCTGGCGCTGGCGGCGCGCGAGGACCTGACGGTCAGCGACTACGTGCACGTGCTGGGGCAGAGCCAGCCGCGCGTGTCGCGGCATCTGAAGCTCCTCGTCGAGGCCGGCCTGCTCGAGCGCTTCCGCGAGGCCCAGTTCACCCGTTTCCGCCTGGTCACCGGCGGCGACGATGCCGCGCTGGTGCACGAATTCGTGCGCCGGCTCGATCCCAAGCATGTGCGGATCGCCGCCGACCGGGCCCGCCTCGACGCCCTGCAGCAGCGCCGCCAGACGGCCGCCGTCCGCTTCTTCCGCGACAATGCCCAGCGCTGGGACGAGCTGCGCGCGCTGCACGTCGCCGACCGCGAGATCGAGCGCGCGCTGGTCCATCATCTTCCCGCCGGCGCCCGGCGCCTGCTCGACATCGGCACCGGCACCGGCCGGCTGCTCGAGGTGCTGGCGCCCCGGGTCGAGCAGGCCGTCGGCGTCGACCAGTCGCGCGAGATGCTGGCGCTGGCCCGCGCCAACCTCGCGCGCGCGGCCATCGACAATGTCGAGATCCGGCAGGGCGACATGTACGCCCTGCCCTTCGAGGCCGACGCCTTCGACGTCGTCACCATCCACCACGTGCTGCACTATGCCGACGATCCGGCGGCGGCGCTGAGCGAGGCGGCGCGCGTGGTGCGGCCGGGCGGCGTCGTGCTGGTGGTCGACTTCTCGCCGCACGATCTCGTCGAGCTGAAGCGCGAGCATGCCCATGTCCATCTCGGCTTCGCCGACAACCAGGTCCAGGGCTGGCTGAGGAGCGCGGGGCTGAGCCCGCTCGAGCCGATCCACTTTCCCGGCCGCCGCCTGATGACCGGCATCTGGCGCGGCGAGCGCGAGGCGCCGGCGCGCGCCGTGCGCCACGTCCCCTCTCCCGTCCAAGGAGTTCCCCGATGAGTCCCGACACCGGCCCGCTGGGCGGCCCCTACAGCAGCACGGCTGCCGAGTTCCCGGCGCGCGCGCCGCAGCGGCTGCAGGTCTCCTTCGAGTTCTCGCCGCCCAAGACCGAGGCGGCCGAGCGGACGCTCTGGGAGACGGTGACGCGCCTCGCGCCGCTCAGGCCCGCCTTCTTCTCGGTGACCTACGGCGCTGGCGGCTCGACCCGCCAGCGCACGCACGAGACCGTGGTCCGCCTGAAGAAGGAGACGGGCATCGACCCCGCCGCCCATCTCACCTGCGTCGGCGCCACGCAGGCCGAGATCGACGAGATTGCGCGCGCCTACTGGGATGCCGGCATCCGCCACATCGTGGCGCTGCGCGGCGATCCGCCGACCGGCATGGGCGGCAAGTACAGTCCGCACCCCGGCGGCTACGCCAACGCCGCCGCCCTGATCGCCGGCCTGAAGAAGATCGGCGACTTCCAGATCAGCGCCGCCGGCTACCCGGAGAAGCACCCGGATTCGACCGATGTCCGCGCCGACATCGAGAACCTCAAGCGCAAGGTGGATGCCGGCGCCGACCGCTGCATCACCCAGTTCTTCTTCGAGGCCGACGACTTCCTGCGCTTCCGCGACCTCGCCACGGCGGCCGGCATCCACGTTCCGATCGTCCCGGGGATCATGCCGGTGACCAACTTCCAGGGCATCACCAAGATGGCCGGCCTGTGCGGATCCAAGGTGCCGGCCTGGCTGGCCAGCCTGTTCGAGGGGCTGAACGACGACGCCGAGACGCGGCGCCTGATCGCCGCGACCGTCGCCGGCGACCTGTGCCGCCGTCTGCGCGACGAGGGGATCGACCAGTTCCACTTCTATACGCTGAACCGCGCCGACCTGACCTTCGCGATCTGCCATCTGCTGGGAGTGCGCCCCCAATGACCCTTCGACAGAGCTCAGGGCGGACAAGGGCGGAGAAGGCCCGGCAGCTGCGCGAGATCGCCGGCGAGCGCATCCTGGTGAAGGATGGCCCGTATGGCTCCATGATCCAGACCTACCGGCTGGACGAGGCGGGCTATCGCGGCGGGCGCGACTTCGCGAGCGACCAGAAGGGCAACAACGATCTCCTGAACCTGACGCGACCCGACGTCGTGGGCGAGATCTGCAAGGCCTATATCGACGCCGGTGCCGACATCCTGGCGACCAACACCTTCAACGCCAACGCGATCAGCCTCGGCGACTACGGCATTCCCGGCATGGCGCGCGAGATCAACCTGGCGGCCGCCCGCCTGACGCGGGCCTGCGCCGACGAGGCCACCGCCCGCGATCCCGCCAAGCCGCGCTTCGTCGTGGGCGCGCTCGGGCCCACCAACAAGACCCTCTCGGTGTCGCCCAACGTCAACGATCCCGGCTTCCGCGCCGTTACCTTCGACGAGATGAAGGGCATCTACCGCGAGCAGATCGACGGGCTGCTGGACGGCGGCGTCGACTTCGTCCTGATCGAGACGGTGTTCGACACGCTGAACGCCAAGGCCGCGCTGGTCGCCGCCGACGAGGCGGCCGAGGCACGGGGCGAGGAGCTGCCGGTCATGGTCTCCATGACCCTGACCGATCTCGCCGGCCGCAACCTCTCGGGGCAGACCGTCGAGGCCTTCTGGCACTCGGTGCGGCATGCGAAGCCGCTGACCATGGGACTGAACTGCAGCTTCGGCGCGACCGAGCTGCACCCCTACGTCAACGCGCTCAACCCCCAGGTCGACGGCATGGTCTGCGTCTATCCCAACGCCGGCCTGCCCAACGAGCTCGGGGCCTACGACGAGCCGCCGGAGATGACGGCCCGGCTGGTCCGGGGCTGGGCCGACAACGGCTGGCTCAACATGGTCGGCGGCTGCTGCGGCACGACGCCGGCCCACATCAAGGCGATCGCCGAGGCGGTCAAGGGCGTGAAGCCGCGGCAGTGGCATGCCCTGCCCCCGGCGCTCCGACTGTCCGGCATGGAGGCGGCGAGTTTCTTCTGATGAGTGACGAACCCACCAGCGAGGGCGCCACGGCCCAGCGTGCCACCTTCATCAACATCGGCGAGCGCACCAACGTCACCGGATCGGCGAGGTTCAAGAAGCTGATCCTGGAAGGCGACTATGGCGCCGCCATCGAGGTCGCCCGCCAGCAGGTCGAGAGCGGTGCGCAGATCATCGACGTCAACATGGACGAAGGCCTGCTCGATGCCGAACTGGCGATGGACACGTTCCTGAAGCTGATCGCCGCCGAGCCCGACATCGCCCGCGTGCCGATCATGATCGACAGCTCCAAGTGGAGCGTCATCGAGGCCGGATTGAAGTGCGTCGCCGGCAAGCCGATCGTGAACTCGATCTCCATGAAGGAGGGCGTCGAGCCCTTCATCGCCCAGGCCCGCAAGGTGCGGCGCTACGGCGCCGCCGTCGTGGTGATGGCCTTCGACGAGAAGGGCCAGGCCGATACCAGGCAGCGCAAGGTCGAGATCTGCTGCCGCGCCTACGACATCCTGGTGAACCAGGTCGGCTTCCCGGCCGAGGACATCATCTTCGATCCCAACATCTTCGCCGTCGCCACCGGCATCGAGGAGCACAACAACTACGGCGTCGACTTCATCGAGGCGACGCGCGAGATCAAGGCGCGCTGCCTCGACGTCAAGATCTCGGGCGGCGTCAGCAACCTCAGCTTCGCCTTCCGCGGCAACGAGCCGGTGCGCAAGGCCATGCACTCGGTGTTCCTGTACCACGCGATCCAGGCCGGCATGGACATGGGCATCGTCAATGCCGGCCAGCTCGAGGTCTACGACCAGATCCCGCAGGAACTGCGCGACGCCTGCGAGGACGTCATCCTCAACCGCAACCCCGACGCCACGGAACGGCTGCTCGAACTCGCCCCCAAGTACAAGGGCACCGGCGAGGTCACCGAGACGCAGGACGCCGAATGGCGCAGCTGGCCGGTCGAGAAGCGGCTGGAGCACGCGCTGGTCAAGGGCATGGACCAGTTCGTGGTCGCCGACACCGAGGAGGCGCGCCAGCAGATCGCGCGGCCGATCGAGGTCATCGAGGGCCCGCTGATGGCCGGCATGAACGTGGTCGGCGATCTCTTCGGCGCCGGCAAGATGTTCCTGCCGCAGGTCGTCAAGAGCGCCCGCGTCATGAAGAAGGCGGTCGCCCACCTGCTGCCCTACATCGAGGCGGAGAAGACCGCGACGTCGCGGCCCAAGGGCAAGATCGTCATGGCGACGGTCAAGGGCGACGTCCACGACATCGGCAAGAACATCGTCGGCGTGGTCCTGCAGTGCAACAACTTCGAGGTCATCGATCTTGGCGTCATGGTGCCGTTCCAGGAGATCCTCAAGTCGGCCAACGACAACAAGGCCGACATCATCGGCCTGTCGGGGTTGATCACGCCGTCGCTCGACGAGATGGTGACGGTGGCCGAGGAGATGACGCGCCAGGGCTTCCACCTGCCGCTGCTGATCGGCGGCGCCACGACGTCCAAGGTCCACACCGCGCTTCGGATTGCGCCGCGCTACAAGGGCACGACCGTGCATGTGCTCGACGCCTCGCGCGCGGTCGGCGTGTGCACCGCCCTGGTCTCGGAGTCGGGCGCCCAGGCGGCCGATTTCGCCGCCAAGGTCGCCAGCGAGTACGAAGCGATCCGGATCGAGCGCGCCGGCGGCCCCAAGGAAAAGCTGATCACGCTGCAGGCCGCTCGCGCCAACGCCTTCAAGATCGACTGGGCGGCCTACACGCCGCCCAGGCCGGCCATCGCCGGCACCCGGGTGTTCGCCGAGTATCCGCTGCACGAGCTGGTCGAGCGCATCGACTGGACGCCGTTCTTTCGTGCCTGGGAGCTGGCCGGCAACTATCCGGCGATCCTCGAGGACAAGATCGTCGGCGAAAGCGCACGCAAGCTCTACGCCGACGCGCGCAAGATGCTCGAGCTCATCGTGCGCGAGAAGTGGCTGACCGCCAAGGGCGTTGTCGCCTTCTGGCCGTGCCGGCGCGACGGCGACGACGTGGTGCTGTTCGAGGACGACACCCATGCCAAGGAAGTGTCGCGGCTGTACTTCCTGCGCCAGCAGATCGAGAAGCGTGCCCCGCGCGCCAACATGTGCCTGGCCGACTTCATCTCGCCGAAGGCCGACTGGATCGGCGGCTTCGCCGTGACGGCAGGCCACGGCATCGAGGCCCATCTCGCCCGCTTCAAGGCCGATCACGACGACTATTCCGACATCCTGCTGAAGGCGCTGGCCGACCGTCTGGCCGAGGCCTTCGCCGAGCGCCTGCACGAGCGCGTGCGCAAGACGCTGTGGGGCTACGCGCCCGACGAGGCCCTGGGCAACGACGAGCTGGTGCGCGAGAAGTATCGCGGCATCCGGCCGGCGCCGGGATATCCCGCCTGCCCCGACCACAGCCAGAAGCCCGAACTGTTCCGGCTGCTCAACGCGGGCCAGAACGCCGGCATCAGCCTCACCGAGAGCTTCGCCATGCTGCCGACGGCGGCGGTGTCGGGATACTACTTCGCCCATCCCGAGGCGCAGTATTTCGGCGTCGCCCGCATCGACCGCGATCAGGTCGAGGACTATGCGCGGCGGCGCGGCGTGCCGATCGAGCAGGCGGAGAAGTGGCTGCGGCCGAACCTCGGCTACTAGCGGAGCGCGGACCTCCAGGTCCGCAGGAGCATGAGCGGACCGGGAGGTCCGCGCTCCGATGACCTATGCGCTCGTCCTGGTCGTCGGCTTCGTCGCCGGCACCGTGAGCGGCATCGTCGGCACCGGCGCGACCATCATCCTGCTGCCCGTCCTCGTCTTCGCCTTCGGACCGCGCGAGGCGGTGCCCATCATGGCGGTCGTCGCCCTGATGTCGAACTTCGCCAAGATCACCTCGTGGTGGAAGGAGATCGACTGGCGCGCCTGCGGCGCCTACGCGCTGGGGGGCATTCCCGCGGCCGCGCTCGGCGCGCGCACGCTGCTGGTCCTGCCCGAGCGCGCCGTCGACGTCGCGCTCGGTCTCTTCTTCCTGGTCATGGTGCCCGGTCGGCGCTGGCTGGCGCGGCGCCGGCTCTCGCTCGGCTTCGCCGGCCTGATGCTGGCCGGTGCCGCCATCGGCTTCCTGACCGGCATCGTCGTCTCGACCGGACCGCTCAGCGTCCCGGCCTTCACCGCCTACGGCCTCGTCAAGGGCGCCTTCATCGCCACCGAGGCCGCGGGTTCGCTGGCACTCTATGTCAGCAAGGCCATCACCTTCCGGCAGTTCGGCGCCCTGCCGCTCGACATCGTGGTGAAGGGCCTGATCACGGGATCCTCGGTGATGGCCGGCACCTACACGGCGCGCCTGATCGTCGAGCGCCTGAGCGTGAAGACGTTCCAGAACCTGCTCGACGGCGTGATGGTGATCGCCGGCATCGCCCTCCTATGGGCAGCGCTGCGATAGATCGCGGCCGACAAGGCGAGTTGCAGCTGTAAAATTCTCTCGCGCCGTTGATCAATCGGCAGGCAATCGCCGCATCGATGCACGCTTCGTAAACGCCACGCCCGGAAATGCCGTCCGCGAGCCCGTCGGCGAAGCCTGACTCCAGCGCACCGGCGCAGCATGGCACGGGACATGCAGAGCCTCTGTAGAGCTCATCGGGGAACATGGAGTGTCCAGATGCAGATCGATCACAAGCAGACTCTCGCCAATCGTTTGGCCGCGCGCTTCTCCCGCCGTCGTCTCATGCAGGGACTGGGCGCCGGTGCAGCCGCTGCCGTCCTGCCTACAGCCGCCTCCGCCAACGGCGGACACATCAAGCTCGCCTGGATCGACTTCGTCGACACGCTCGACCCGCATTTCACGGGCTATCTCGGCGCCATCAAGATCCACAACAACATCTACAACGGCCTGCTCAAGATCACCTACGACGGCGAGAAGGTCGCGTTCGTGCCCGACCTCGCCGAATCGTGGAAGCTGCTCGACGACAAGACGCACGTCTTCAAGCTGCACAGCGGCGTGAAGTTCCACGACGGCGAGCCGTGCGACGCCGAAGCCGTGAAATGGAGCGTCGAGCGCGTGTGGAAAGGCACGCCGAAATCGCCGCATGCCTGGAAGTACGAATATCTCGAGAGCGTCGAGGTCGTCGACCCGCTGACGGTCAAGCTCACCTTCAACAAGCCCTACGCCTTCCTGCCGGTGGCGCTGACCGGCAGCACCGGGCGCGCCGGAACGATCGTGCCGCGCAAGGCCGTCGAGAAGTACGGCAAGGACTTCGGACGCAATCCGGTCGGCACCGGGCCGTTCAAGTTCGTGAGCTGGCGCGAGAACGATTCGATCGTGCTGGAGCGCAATCCCGACTATTTCGAGAAGGGCCTGCCCAAGCTCGAGCGCGCGACCTTCCTCATCATGAAGGAGGCGTCGAGCGCGGTCGCGGCGATGCTGGCCGGCCGCGTCGACGGCATGAGCAACAGCCCGCTGCAGTTCATCAACCAGCTCAAGGCCAACCCCAACCTCAAGGTCTATGGCGAGATCGAGGGCAACTACTCCCTGATCGCCATGAACTGCCGCCGTCCGCCGTTCGACGACGTCAACCTGCGCCGTGCCGTGGGCTTCGCGATCGACCGCGAGACGCTCATCAAGCAGGCGTTCTTCGGCGCGGGCATTCCCGCCTACACGCCGATCTCGCCGCCCATGACGGGTTTCTTCGACAAGAACATCGCCAAGAGCGGGCGCGGCCAGTTCCTCGACCTCGACAAGGCCAAGGCGTTCCGCGCCAAGGCGAAGGAGCAGGGACCGGTCGAGGTCGCCTTCCTGACCTCCGAGCAGGGCCAGTACGGCACCCGGGTCGCCCAGACGATCGTGCCGATGCTCGACAAGATCGGCATCAAGGCCAAGCTCGAGCTGGTCGAGCGCGCCACCTGGGTGAGCCGCCGAAATGCCGGCGAGTTCGACATGCTGGACATGACCTGGTCGGCCGATCTCGATCCCGACGAGACGATCTTCCCCGAATGGCATTCCGGGAAGGCGTGGAACTTCTCGGGCTGGGCGAACCCGGAATTCGACAAGCTCGTCGAGCAGGCGCAGGTGATCCTCGACGTCAAGGCGCGGCGCGACCTCTACGTCAAGGCCGAGGACATCCTCATGGACGAGGCGCCGATGGCGATCCTGACCCACATGCCGGAGTTCAAGATCCTCAGCACGAAGGTCAAGGGCTTCAAGTACATTCCGGCCGACAGCCTGGATCTGCACACCGTGAGCCTCTGATGCTGCGCCGGGGGCTGCTGAAACTTCTGCAGACCGCCGTCGTCCTCCTGATCGTCTCCGCCGTCAGCTTCAGCGTGCTGAAGCTGGCGCCGGGCGATCCGGTCGAGCTCATGCTCGGCGAGGAATACTCCAAGGAGGCCCACCAGGAGCTGATGGTGAAGCTCGGCCTCGACCGGCCGATGCCCGAGCAGTACATCGACTGGCTGGAGCGCTTCGTCCATGGCGACTGGGGCACCTCCTTCGTCAGCCGCACCCCGATCTTCCAGTACGCCTTCGTCGAGGCGCTGCCGGTGACGCTCGTCCTGTCGGCGGCGGCCCTCGGTCTCGCCATCCTGATCGGCGTGCCTCTCGGCATCGTCTCGGCGGTCCGGAAGGACACGGGCTGGGACGCGGCGGCGGCGGCCTTCTCGCTGACGGGCTCGGCCTTCCCCAGCTTCTACCTCGGCATCCTGCTGATCTGGATCTTCGGCGTCGCCTTCGGCCTCTTTCCGACCATGGGCTTCGTGGCGCCCTGGGAGAATTTCCGCGACGGGCTGTACCATCTCGTCCTGCCGGCCATCACGCTCAGCACGCCCTTCATGGCGCTGATCGTACGGATCACCCGCGCCAACCTCGTCGAGACGCTGGAGCAGCCCTACATCGCCGCCGCGCGGGCGCGCGGCGAGCCGGAATGGCGGGTCATCTGGATCCACGGCATGCGCAACGCCCTGATGCCGCTGGTCACCATCATCGGCCTCCAGCTCGGCTCGCTGCTGCACGGCGCGGTCCTGACCGAGACGGTGTTCTCCCTGCCCGGCCTCGGCCGCATGATCACCGATGCGGTGCTGAACCGCGAGTACATGGTCGTCCAGGCCGGAGTCATGGTGACAGGCTGCCTGGTGATCCTGACCAACCTCGTGGTCGACCTGTCCTATCCGATCCTCGACCCGCGCCTCAGGCCGCGCTGAGATGGTCGCCCACGACATCCCGCTGCGCATGGTCGACGAGGCGCCGTCGCGGCCGAAGGCCTTCGTGCGGGCGCTTCCGGGGATGCTGCGGCGCCGGCCCTTCCTCGTCATCGCCGCGCTCGTCTCGGCCGCCTTCCTGTTCGCCGCGATCTTCGCGCCGTGGGTCGCGCCCTACGATCCGGCCTACCAGGATTCCGACCATCTGATGTCGCCGCCCAGCCTGCTCCACTGGTGCGGCACCGATTCGTTCGGCCAGGACCTGCTGTCGCGCGTCATCTACGGCACGCGCTACGTCTTCCTGATCGGCTTCCTGTCGGTCGCCCTCGGCGCCGCCGGCGGCCTCGCGATCGGGCTGGCGGCCGGCCTGCTCAAGGGGCCGGTCGAATGGGGGCTGATGCGCTTCGTCGACGCCATCCTGGCCCTACCCTCGCTGATCATGGCGATCACGTTCATCTCCATCCTGGGGCCGGGCGTCGACAACGTGATCTACGCCGTGGGCTTCGCCCTGGTCGGGCCGTTCGCCCGCACCGTGCGCGCCGACGTCCTGCAGGTCCGCACCCAGGCCTTCGTCGAGGCCGCCGGGCTGATGGGGGTGAGGCGCCTGCGGATCGTCTGGCGCCACATCCTGCCGAACGTGATCTTTCCGCTCGCCGTCCAGGCCACCGTGCGGATCAGCGAGGCGATCCTGGTGTCCTCCGGACTGTCCTTCCTCGGCCTCGGCGTCGTGCCGCCGGCGCCCGACTGGGGCCTGATGATCGCGGAGGGCCGGGCCTTCATCAGCATCGTGCCGTGGATCTCCGGCGTGCCGGGCGCGGCGCTCGCCCTCCTGCTGATCGCCCTCAGCATCGTGGGCGACGGCGTCCGCGAGCGCTTCGATCCCAAGCTGCGCACCAACCGCTAGGCAGGGGATCGCGATGCCGCTCGACCAAGCGCTGCTCTCCTTCAGCCGTCTGTCGCTGGCGCGCAACGGCCATTCGGTGCTCGATCGCGTCAGCTTCGAGCTCGGCCGCGGCGAGACGCTGGGAATGGTGGGCGAATCGGGAGCCGGCAAGTCGACCATCGCCCTCGTCGCAATCGGGCTGCTGCGACCGCCCGCGGTCTCGCTGGAGGGCAGCATGGCCTTCGCCGGCCGGGACGACCTTCTGGCCGAGCCCGAGGCGACGTGGGCCGGCCTGCGCGGCCGGCACATCGGCATGATCTTCCAGGATCCGGCCTCCGCCCTCGACCCCTGCTACACGGTCGGCCGCCAGCTCACCGACCCGCTGCGGCGCCTGCTCGGCCTGACGCGCGCGGCAGCGCGCAAGCGCGCCATCGAGCTGCTGGAGAGCGCCGGGCTGAACGACGCGGAGGCGCGGCTCGCCGCCTTCCCCCACGAACTGTCCGGCGGCATGCAGCAGCGCGTGATGATCGCCATCGCGCTCGCCTGCAACCCCGACCTGCTGCTGGCCGACGAGCCGACCAGCGCGCTCGACGTCACCATCCAGGCGCAGATCATGCAGCTCATCCTGCGCCAGGTGCGCGCCCGCGACGCGAGCTGCATCTTCGTGCTGCACGACCTGGCGCTCGCCTCGCAGGTCTGCGACCGGATCGTCGTGCTCTATGCCGGGCAGGTCGTAGAGGCCGGCGACACCGGGACGGTCCTGCGGCGATCGCTGCATCCCTATACCCAGGCCCTCAAATCCTGCGTGATCGAGCTCGACACCGAGACGCTGACGCCGCCCGAGGGCGGCCTGCCGGCGCTGGGCGCCATGCCGGCGGGCTGCCGCTTCGCGCCGCGCTGCCCGCGCGCCACGGCCAAATGCACGACGAGCACGCCGCCCCTGCGCCGCCTCGACGAGCGCGATGTCGCCTGCTGGCACCCGGGATGATGGAGACGCAGCCGATCTTCCGCCTTCTCGATGTCGAGAAGGTCTACCGGATCGACCGCAGCGGCTGGGCGCGGCTCGGCGGTGCGCCGCCGCGGCGGCTGGCGGCGCTCGACGGCGTGCGCCTGACGGTGGAGCCCGGCGACAGCGTCGCCCTCGTGGGCGAGAGCGGCTCGGGCAAGTCGACCCTGCTGCGGGTGCTGCTCGGCCTGACCGAGGCCAGCAACGGCCGCGCGCTCTATCGCGAGGACGACATCGAGACCCTGGCCGACGACAAGCGCCGCGCCTTCCAGCGCGACGTGGCGATGGTCTACCAGGATGCGCGCGGCTCGCTCAATCCGCGCCTCAGCGTGCTCGACCTGGTGGGCGAGCCGCTCCGCCAGCATGCGCTCTGCCCCGCGTCGGCGCTGCACCGGCGCGTCGTCTCGCTGCTGGAGCGCGTCGGCCTGCCCGCCGAGACGGTGCATCGCTACCCGAGCCAGCTCTCGGGCGGCCAGGTCCGCCGCGTCGCGATCGCGCGCGCGCTGGCCTCCGAGCCGCGGGTCATCGTGGCCGACGAGGCAGTGTCGGGTCTCGACGTGTCGACCCAGGCCCAGCTCCTCAACCTGCTGCGCGGCCTGCAGCAGGAGATGGGGCTGACGCTCCTGTTCATCACCCACGACCTTGCCGTGGCGAGCTATCTCTGCCGGCGGATCGCGGTCATGTATCTCGGCCGGATCGTCGAGACGGGTCCGACACGGGAGGTGCTGCGCCAGCCGCTGCACCCCTATACCCGCGCGCTGCTCGAGGCCTCGCCGCGCTTCTTCCAGCCGATCGCCGAGACGCTGGCCGGCGAGATCCCGAGCCCGATCGACCTGCCGCCGGGCTGCCGGTTCGCCGGCCGCTGCCCACGCGCGGCGGCAGATTGCCGCGCCCACGAGCCGCCGCTCGGGCCGGCCGGTCACGACCGGGACGTCGCCTGCCTGCACCCGCTCGTCGACTGAGGCTGCCGGCCGATTGCCGTCGGCCATCGCGGCCCAAGTGTGCGATAGTGCGCGCCGCCAAGGAGATACACTGAATGAACGCACGTCTTTCGGCCGCCGTCGCGGCCACCATCGCCCTCACGGCCGGCGCCTGCATGCAGCAGTCGACCCCGCAGCAGCTCAACACGACCAACGCCAATTCCCGCATCTATATCGGCTCGCTGACCTGCAACGTCGGTGGCAGCACGGGCTACATCCTCGCCTCGAAGAAGAGCCTCGACTGCGTCTTCCTGAACAAGGAGGGCACGCAGAGCGCCCAGTACACGGGCTCGATCGACAAGGTCGGCATCGACATCGGCTACACGAAGGCCGTGCACACGATCTGGCGCGTCTATTCGCTGGGCTCGGTGCGCGGTTCCTACGACCTCGGCGGCACCTATGTGGGCGAGCAGAGCTCGGCCGCGGTCGGCAGCCAGGCCGGCGGCAACTGGCTCTATGGCGGCCCGAATGCCGAGATCGGCATGCTCGCCTCGGGAATCGTGAAGGACGCCGGCTACAACCTCGCGGCTGGAGTCGCCGCCATGACGCTCAAGCTCAAGCCGTAGGCACCGCGGCCATCGCCGGCTGCAGGGCGCAGCCGGTGATGGTGATGCGGTGCATCAGGCGCCGCTCGCCCTGATAGTCGTTGGCGGCGTAGTGCCAGGTCGCCCGATTGTCCCACAGCGCGATCGAGCCCTCGGCCCAGCGGAAGCGGCAGGTGAATTCGGGCCGCGATGCATGCCGGTAGAGATGCTCGAGCAGCGGCCGGCTGTCCTCGACCGACCAACCCTCGAAGCGCAGCGTGAAGGCCGGATTGACGTACAGCGCCTTGCGGCCGCTCAGCGGATGGCGGATCACCACCGGGTGCACGACGTCGTCGCCGACGAGGTGCTGGTTCTCGTAGCGGCTGGCGCCTTCGGGGTTGGCGGCGTTGACGCCCCTGGCGCCGAAGATGTGCGCCGAGCCATGGACCGCGTTCATGCCCTCGAGCGTCTTCTGCAGGCCGGGCGAGAGCGTCTCGAAGGCGCGGTACATGTTGGCGAACAGCGTGTCGCCCCCTTCCTCCGGCAGCTCGCGCGCCAGCAGGAGCGAGCCCATGGCCGGCTCCGGATCGTAGCTGTGGTCGGTGTGCCAGCCGCCGCCGATGTTGGTCTTCTGCTCCGGCTCCTTGCGCACCTCGGCGATCTCGGGATGGCCGGCGACCGACTTGAAGAAACGGTTGACGTCGATCGGTGCCCAGCGCCGGGCGAAGGCGATATGCTCCTCGGGTGTCAGCTTCTGGTCGCGGAAGAAGACGACACCGTGCTCGACGAAGGCCTGCTGAACCTCGTCCCACTGGCGGTTGCTCAGAGCCTTCACGTCGACCCCGAGCACCTCGGCGCCGCAGCCGCCCGTGAGCTTGCGAACCTGGACCGTTTCGTACGCCATGACGTCTTCCTCGTGGCTGGAGGTCAGCGAGTCTGCACCCCGAGCAGCATCAGCACCACCGACAAAGTGAGCACGCTTGCGCCCGTCGAAATCACCACGGCGTTGGTCGCCAGCCCCACCCCGGTCCGGTAGAGCTGCGCCACGAGATAGACGTTGGCGCCGGCCGGCAGGGCGGCGTTCAGGGTCGCCACGGTGAGCCACAGCGGGTCGAGCGAAAAGAGGTAGCGCCCGGCCACCCAGACCAGCAGCGGCATGGCCGCGAGCTTGACCGCGCTCGCCAGCGCGGCCGGCTGCCAGTGCTCCTTGATGCCGACATGGGCCAGCGAAGCGCCGGCCATGATCAGGCCGCAGGGCGGCGCCGCCAGTCCCAGCGCCTGCAGCACCTTGTCGAGCACCACCGGGGTGGCGAGGCCGGGGAAGAAGGCGGTCAGCTCCGCCCAGGCGAGGCCGGCGAAGATCGGCGGGATCACCGGGTGCTTCAGCATGGTGAGGGCCGCGCCGCCCAGCTTGCCGAGCAGCCGGCCGCCACCGCCGCCCGAACCGATCTCCATCAGGAACGACGACAGGGTGAGCAGGATCAGCGAGTTCACGCTGATGATCATCAGGAGCGGCACCAGGCCGGCATCGCCGAAGGCATAGCTGATGAAGGGGATGCCGATGCCGACCCCGTTGGAGAAGGTGCTGGACAGCGCGAACACCGCCTGGTCGCCGAACTTCATGCCGAGCAGGCGGCCGAGCGGCAGCATCAGGAAATAGAGGAGCATCGCGCCGCCGAAGAACACGACGATGATGTCGAGTTCCAGCGCCTCGAGACGCACCTTCGCCATCGAGCGGAACAGCAGCGCGGGAAAGAAGGCATAGAAGGCGACCTGGGTCAGGCCGCGCAGCCCCTCCGGCGTCAGCAGCGTGCGGCCGAGCACCCAGCCGACCGCGACGATGCCGAACACCGGAACGATGACGTCGACGATGGCGCTCATTGCGGAGCGCGGACCTCCAGGTCCGCATCATCGACATGAGCGGACCCGGAGGTCCGCGCTCCGGACAAAGAAGCCGCGATCACGCCGCCATGGCGAGGTTGCTGTAGCGCGTCAGGTGGTGCTGCTGGTTGCCGAACATCAGGTCGATCATGGTCAGCCGCTTGAAGTAGTGGCTGACCGACAGCTCGTCGGTGACGCCCATGCCGCCATGCATCTGCACGGCGCTCTGGCCGCAGAACTTGCCGGACTTGCCGATCTGCACCTTGGCGCCCGAGGCCGCCTTGCGGCGCACGACCGGATCCTTGTCGTCGATCTTGAGCGAGGCCATCAGCGTCATCGAACGCGCTTCCTGCGCATTCGTGAAGCAGTCGACCATGCGGTGCTGCAGGACCTGGAACTTGCCGATCGGCACGCCGAACTGCTTGCGCGTCTTGATGTATTCCAGCGTCGCGGCGTTGATCGCGTCCATGCAGCCGGTCGCCTCGGCGCACAGGGCGACGATCGCCCTGTCGACGGCGTCCTCGACCACCGGAAAGGCGTCATCGACCGTGCCGAGCACGGCGTCGGCGCCGACCGAGACCTTGTCGAAGGTGAGCTCGGAGGCGCGCAGCGAGTCCTGGGTGGGATAGTCGCGGCGGCTGATGCCCTTGGCCTTGGCGTCGACCACGAACAGGGTGAGGCCCTTGTCCTCGCGCGGCCCGCCCGAGGTGCGCGCCAGCACGATGATCTCGTCGGCCGACGGGGCGTTGTAGACGACGCCCTTGTGGCCCGACAGCGACCAGCCCGCGCCTTCCTTGGTGGCCTTGAGCGACACGTCGGCGAGGTTGTAGCGCGACTGGCGCTCCAGCCAGGCGAAGGCGAACTGCTTCTTGCCCTCGATCATCGGCGCCAGCAGCGCGTCCTTCTGGGCCTTCGAGCCGGCCTTGGCGATCATGCCGCCGCCCAGCACCACCGTCGGCAGGAAGGGCTCGAGCACCAGTCCTTTGCCGAACTGCTCCATGACGATTATGGTCTCGATCGGCCCGCCGCCGAAGCCGCCATCCTCCTCGGAGAAGGCCATGCCGAGCCAGCCGAGCTCGGCGAACTGCGCCCAGTTCTCCGGCAGCCAGCCCTTCTCGGTCGCCGCGATCTTGCGGCGCGTCTCGAAGGCGTACTTGTCGCGCACGAAGCGCTCGGCGCCGTCCTGCAGCTGCTTCTGCTCGTCGGAAAGGGACAGGTCCATTCGTCTTCCTCCAAATTCCGGTGCGTTTATAGCCCCAACACCATCTTGGACACGATGTTCTTCTGAATCTCGTTGCTGCCGCCGTAGATGCTGGTCTTGCGCATGTTGAAATAGCGCGGAGCGGCCGGCGGCGCATGGTCGGGACCGACCGGCGTCTCGTTGGTGTCCTGGAACAGCATGCCGGGCTGGTAGGGCTGGGCGTACTCGCCGACCGCCTCCATGGCGAGTTCGGCGATGCGCTGCTGGATCTCGGAACCGCGGATCTTCAGCGTCGAGACTTCCGGCCCCGGCGCGCCGCCCAGCGCCATGGTCGAGAGCGCGCGCAACTCGCTCATCTCCAGCGCCTGGACCTGCAGGTCGAGGTCGGCGATCTGGGCGACGAAGGCCGGATCGTCGGCCAGGCTGCCGCCGTCGGCGGGCTCGGCGCGGGCGATGTCCTTCAGCGAGCGCACGCCGCGCTTGGAGGCCGGCACCTCGGCGATGCCCAGCCGCTCGTTGGCGAGCAGGAACTTGGCGCAGGTCCAGCCCTCGCCTTCCTTGCCGATGCGGTTGGCGACCGGCACCTCGACATTGTCGAAGAACACGTCGTTCACGTGGTGGGCGCCGTCCAGCATGATGATCGGCCGCACCGTGACGCCCGGCGTCTTCATGTCGATCAGCAGGAAGGAGATGCCCTCCTGCGGCTTGCCGGCGTCGGGATTGGTGCGCACCAGGCAGAAGATCCAGTCGCCCCAGTGGGCGAACGACGTCCAGGTCTTCTGGCCGTTGACGATGTAGCGGTCGCCCTGCCGCTCGGCCCGGGTGCGGAGGTTGGCGAGGTCGGAGCCGGCGCCGGGCTCGGAATAGCCCTGGCACCACGCGACCTCGGAGCTGCGGATGCCCGGCAGGAAGCGCTCCTTCTGCTCGTCGCTGCCGAACGTGTAGATCACCGGCCCGACCATCTTCACGCCGAACGGGATGATGCGCGGCGCGCCCTCCTCCGCCAGCACGTTCTCGAACAGGAAGCGCTGGGTGACGTCCCAGCCCGGCCCGCCGTACTTCTTCGGCCAGGTGTAGGCGAGCCAGCCCTGGCGACCGAGCGCCTTCTGCCACTCGACATGGTCGTCCTTGTCGTAGTGCTTGCCGGAAAAGGTCTTCTCCCGCGTCGCGGGCGACAGGTTGGCCCGTGCGAAGGCGCGGACCTCGTCGGCGAAGGCCTGGTGTTCGGGTTTTAGTGCCAAATCCATTTGTCGACCGTCGTTGAAGATAGAGGAGGCTGTCATCCCGAGCGTAGCGAGGGACCTTTGAGGCCCCGGGAAAGGTCCCTCGCTACGCTCGGGATGACAGCAATTCGGTAGCGACCATCAAAGCCCCAGCACCATCTTGCTGATGATGCCCTTCTGGATCTCGTTGCTGCCGCCGTAGATCGTCGTCTTGCGGTTGTTGAAGTAGCGCGGCGCGGCGAGATGGGCGTAGGAAGGCCCGACCGGTTCCTCGTTGGAGCCCTGCCACAGCAGGCCCGGCAGGTAGGGCGCGGCGTACTCGCCGACCGCTTCCATGGTGAGCTCGGTGATGCGCTGCTGGATCTCCGAGCCGCGGATCTTCAGTCCCGACACTTCCGGTCCCGGCTGGCCGCCATGCGCCATGCTCGAAAGCACGCGCAGCTCGGTGAACTCGAGCGCCGTCACCTGGATCTCGAGATCGGCGATCTTCTCGGCGAACGACTGGTTCTCGATCAGCGGCCTTCCGTCCTCCTGCTCGGCGCGGGCGATGTCCTTCAGCGCCTCGACGCCGCGCTTGGACTGCGGCACCGCGGCGATGCCCAGCCGCTCGTTGGCCAGCAGGAACTTGGCGCAGGTCCAGCCTTCGTTCTCCTTGCCGACGAGGTTCGCGACCGGAACCTTGACGTTGTCGAAGAAGACCTCGTTCACCTCGTGGCCGCCGTCGGCCATGATGATCGGCTTCACGGTGATGCCCGGCGTCTTCATGTCGATCAGCAGGAAGGAGATCCCCTCCTGCGGCTTGGCCTTGGGGTCGGTGCGCACGAGGCAGAAGATCCAGTCGGCCCAGTGGCCCATCGTGTTCCAGGTCTTCGAGCCGTTCACGATGTAGTGGTCGCCCTGCTTCTCGGCCTTGGTGCGCAGGCTGGCCAGGTCGGAGCCCGAGCCGGGCTCGGAGTAGCCCTGGCACCACCACACGGTGCTTTCGCGGATCGCCGGCAGGTACTTCGCCTTCTGCTCGTCGCTGCCGAACGTGTAGATCACCGGCCCGACCATCTTGGTGCCGAAGGGGATGATCCCCGGCGCGTACTCCTCGGCACAGACATTCTCGAAGATGTAGCGCTGGGCCGGCGTGAAGCCCGGGCCGCCATACTTCTTGGGCCAGGTGTAGACCAGCCAGCCCTTCTTCCCGAGCGCCTGCTGCCAGCGCATGTAGTCGTCGCGGATCAGGTGCTTGCCGTTCTTCACCTTGTCGCGCACGTCGGGCGGCAGGTTGGCACGCACGAAGGCGCGCACGTCGTCGGCGAACGCCTGCTCTTCGGCGGTGAAAGCGAGGTCCATCGAACCCTCCCGGAGCGGGGTTTTGATTGCGCCGGAGTTTAGCCCCGAGACCCGTCCGGACAAGCACCAAGGGACCGGATCGCGGCTCCTTCCGCCGCGACGCGGAACGGCTTTACGTGGCGATGGACCTGCGGAAGCCTGCCGTCAATCGCGCGGCCTCAGGATGCCGACCAGTCGCAGCAGCAGGTATGCCCCGACCGACGATCCGATCACCAGGAACATCGCCCACAGGAAGCCGCTGCTTTCCTCGGTGAACGGCAAGCCCTTGGTGTTCATGCCGAAAACGCCCGCCACCAGGGTCGGCGGCAGCAGCAGGGAGGTCAGGATCGAGAGGAGATGCAGGTGGCGGTTGGTTTCCTCGTTGAGGGTCGCGGAGACCTCGTCCTGCAGCCTGTAGCCGCGTTCGCGGATCTCCAGCACTGCATGATCGAGCACGTCCAGCCGCTGGACCAGATGGCCGACCCGGAGCTGCAGCCGCGGATCGACCGCCCGGGGGCCCTGCCGTTCCAGGCGATGGAGGACCGCCCGCAGCCCCGAAAGGTGGCGATGCATGCGGACGCTGGCGCGCCGGACGCCGGCCAGGCTGCGCCGCGCGACGCCGATCGAGCGAACCGCCAGATGATCCTCGATGTCGTCGAGCTTGGCCTCCAGCTCTTCCGCGACCTCGTCGACGCCGTCGGCCACGTGCTCGACGATCAGCTCGAGCAGCGAGGCGCAGTGAGGGACCCGGGCGACGCCCGCGGCGAGGGTCGATCGCGCCGCCTCGAGCGCGGTGAGCGCATGGCGCCGGCCGGTGAGCAGCAGCCGGTCGGTCATGATGAAGTGAAGGTGGCCGACATCGTCGGTCGCACCATGGATCTCGCGCACGAGGTCGACCAGGACGCCGTACACGACCCTCTCCGTGGCGTGGATCTGCTGGTGCGGGTCGTGCGACAGCATCGTGGCGACGGCGGAGTCCGGCAGGTCGGCGGCGCGCAGCCACTGGACGGCACGCACGTCCGCCAGGTCGAGGTGGAGCCAGAGCCAGCCCTCGCCGGAAAGACCCACCGGTTCGCCGACGGGCAAAGGACTGGCCGTGCCGTCGTCGAGGATGCGGAATCCCCAGACGAGGCCCGGGATCGCCGCCGGTGGCGGCTCCGGATCCATCGGCGCCGCGCTGTCGGGATACGTCATGCTCATGGATGCTCGTCGAGCCCGACCCTAGGCCCGCCAGATGACGGAATGACGAACGACGGTTTGGGCTACGAAAGGTCCGGCTTTACGTTCGCGGCCGTGCCGTAGGCGGTCGGCGACAGGCAGAAGACCCGCCCCCGCCAGCCGGGATCGCGCCGCTCGATCCGCGCGGCATTGCCCCGGGCCCAGTCACGGAACAGGCGCAGGGCCGCGCGGCCGTCGAGCGCCCGCGTGTCGGTGCCGAGATGCCGGTCGAACAGCCGGTCGCGCAGGTCGCGGGCGAGCGCTTCATCCCAGACCGAGGCGTTCATCTCCGTATGACCGGCGAGCGAGAACGGGTGCAGGTTGCAGGACCCGACCGTCGCCCAGACATCGTCGACCACCATCATCTTGGCATGCACGTAGGCGGCGTGGTGCGCGCCGTCGCGCGGCTCCGCCAGGCCGGCCAGCGTGAAGTTGTCGTGATGGGCCAGCGCCTCGATGCCCCAGAACCGCGCGGCTTCCCGCGGATCGTTGCGCGCCGCGAAGACGTAGGGTTCCGGAATGGCGGGCACCAGCAGGACGACCTCGACCCCGCGCTCGACCGCCGCCAGCAGGGGCCGCGCGACCTCGGGCATCGGGATGGCCTGGTTCTGCAGGTAGATCGTCTCCCGGGCCGCCGCGATCGCCTGTTGGTACTGCTCCAGGATCGACCGCTCCGCCCGCTCCGGCGGATAGCGACGCGGATCGAGCATGCGCTGGATCTGCACGGTGCTCGGCCCGCACGCCGCCGCCGGCCTCTCGGCGTAGGGCAGCGCGTCGGTCGCGTCGCACATCCAGTTGCCGTCCGGCGCGTGACGTTCGCTCGCCTCATTCCAGCGCTCGACGAAGTTGTGGCGGACGTCGGTCGCCGATGGCCCGCGGACCTCGACGTAGACGTCGTGGAAGCGCATGGCGACGCTGGTGAGGTTGAGCCCGCCCACGAACGACGTCTCGGTCGGCTGGCCGGCGTCGATCACCCAGCTCTTCTGGTGCTGGCAGTACACGCCGGCCGCCCGGTCCCAGCGGATCTTGAAGCGCGACCCGCGGCTGGCCAGCAGCGCGCGCTGCTCGGGTCCGCCGGGAAAGATTCGGGCGGCGGGTGCCGCTTCGGGATTGGGGCGCCAGACCAGCAGCCGCACGTCCACCCCGCGCGCCACGGCGCGATCGAGCACGTCGAACAGCGGCTCCTGCCGGTCCGGTACCAGGAAGTCCTCGGAGAAGAAGGCCATGGTGAGCCAGATGCTGTGGCGCGCGGCGTCCATGGCTTCGCCGATGCGGCGCATGATCTGCGGTCCGTCGATGAAGGCGCGTACCGCGTTGCCGGGTCGCGCCGGATAGGCGCCGGAGACGGCGCCCGGAACGTAGGCGCCGGCCGATGCCGTCACGATGCCATCGGCGCCGGCACGATCAGGGCCCTGTCCGCCCTCAGCCTGTCGATCTCGGCGTCGCTGACGCCCGCCTCGCGCAGCACGTCGACGCCGTCCTCGCCGATGCGCGGCGCATGGCGGCGGAATTCGACCTTGGTCTTCTCGAAGTCGAGCGGGCTCGCGAAGGTCGTGATCGGCCCCTCGCTCGGATGCTCGCGTGCGGTGAAGAATCCGGTCGCCTTGAGGTGCGGATCCTCGAGCAGGTCCTCGAGCGTGCGGACGGGCATCGCCGGGATGTCGGCCTTGTCGAACATCTCCAGCCATTCGTCGGTCGGCCGGTGCTCGAGCAGGGAGGCCAGCACCTGGTAGAGCTCGCTGAAGTTCTTGGCGCGCTCGTTGCGATCGATGAAGCGCTTCTCCTTGGCGAGGTCCGGCCGTCCGGCCAGCTCGAAGAAGGTCAGCCAGTGCGCGTCGGTGTAGGGCAGCGCGCAGATGTAGCCGTCCCGGGTTTTGAACGGGTTGCGGAACTTGTTGATGATGCGGTCGTAGCCCATAGCCCCGCGCTCCGGCGTCCAGGTGGCGCCGAACAGATGCTCGGTGAGCCAGAACGAGGCCAGCGTCTCCAGCATCGGCACCTCGATCAACTGGCCCTCGCCGGTCTTCTGCCGATGGTAGAGCGCGCCCAGCACGGCGATGCAGAGATGCAAGCCGGTCGTCTTGTCGGCGATCAGGCTCGGCATGAAGCGCGGCGGCAGGCCGTCGACGCGGCTCTGCAGCGAGGCCGCGCCGCTCACGCCCTGCACCAGGTCGTCGAAGGCGGGCTTGTGGCCGTACGGTCCCTTGCGGGCGTAGCCCAACGAGTAGGCGTAGATGATCGACGGATTGACCTTCTTCAGGTCCTCGTAGCCCAGCCCCAGCCGCTCGATCGCCTGCGGCCGGCTGTTGTGGATGAAGAGATCGGCCCTGGCGATCAGCGTCTTCAGCGTGGCGCACGCCGCCGGCTTCTTGAGATCGAGGCAGAGCGAGCGCTTGTTGCGGTTGGCGGCCATGTAGATCGGCCCCATCGCCTTGTCGCGCCCCATCGAGCCGCCCGACGCGCGCAGCAGGTCGCCTTCCGGCGGCTCGACCTTGATGACATCGGCGCCCATGTCGGCCAGATGCTGGGTGGCGTACGGCCCCAGCAACACGGCCGTCAGGTCGACGACCTTCACGCCTGCAAGCGGTCCCGGCATTTTCTTCCCGTTTTCATTATTGTCGTTGTGGTTCTGGTGACGCCGTGACGGCGTCAGTTCGCCTGCAGCCGGACGCCCTCGGCGTTGCGCACATGGTCGTAGTTCTGTGTCTGGTACCAGGTCATGAACTGCGAGTAGGTCGTCGGCTCGTACTTCGGCGGATGCGCGGCATCCGTGCACGACGGAAGGCAGACCATCTCGTGGTCGATCGTGCAGTCGAAGAAGAACGGGATCGCATATCGCTCGCTGCCCGAGCGGTTGACGACGCGGTGCGGCGTGGCGCGGAAGCGGCCGTTGCTCCAGCGGTTCAGCATCTGGCCGCTGTTGACCAGGAAGGCGCCCTCGATCGCCGGCGCGTCGATCCATCGGCCCGACGCGGTGCGCAGCGACAGGCCCGGCACCTTGTTCTGCGCCAGCAGCGTCATGAAGGACGTGTCGGCGTGCGGCGCCAGCCCGTACTCGCCCTCGCCCAGCACCGGCGTATGCGGATAGTGCGACATGCGCAGCGTGTACTGCGGCTCGCGGAAGGCCGGCGCGAAATGCTCCGCCGGCAGGCCGAGCGCCACGGCATAGATCGGCAGGACCGACAGCGCCACGCCCTCCATCGCGTCGCAATAGGCGACGACGGCTTCGCGGAAGCCCGGCAGCCCGGCCGGCCACTGGTTGGCGCCGCGGAACCGCTTGTTGGCGAGAACGTCGGGATGGTCCGCTGCCAGGTCGCGCTTGACGAAGAAGGCCTCGTTGAGGTTCGGCTTGTTGTTGGTGCTGACGTCGGAATGGCGCGTCGTCGCAGCCTTCATCGCCAGATAGCCGATATTGTGCTCGTTGATCTTGAGCGCGACCTTCTCCTCGAGCGGCTGGGCATGGAAGCGCGCCGCCTCGAGAAAGACCCGGTCGACCAGCGATTGCGGGACGCCGTGCCCCGTCATGAACCAGAATCCGACATCCTCGTAGGCATGCCGCAGCTCGCGGGCGCAGCGCTCGAGCGCTTGGGCATCGCCGGCAATGGCGCCCGAGACGTCGATGATGGGAATTTCCTCGCTGCTGACGCCGGACATGGGACTCGCTCCTGGCAGGTGGCACGCTTTTCGCAGCGCAGCCACGGGGATCATTCGGACGGCCGAGCCTAGGGCAGCGTCCGGGGGCCCGGCAAGGCGCCTTGAAGACGCGGCCTTGCCCGGCAACCGCGGCGGGCCCAAGGTCACGGTCGAGGGTAAGGGAGAACATCGGCCGCATCGATGGAGTTTCCGGGCGACGGGTGCAGGCATCCTGCCGCCGGCCGAGGTCGTGCCTCGGCCTGCCCGCCGACCGCGTTTTCGGGGAGTAGTCGTACGTCGCCCGGGTTGGGGCGGCGTCACACGAACAGGGAGAAGAAGACGCATGAATCATTTCACCAGACTGACCCTCGCCGGCGCACTTGCGCTCGGTCTCGCCGCGCCGCTCGCCGCCAATGCCCAGCAGGACAGCAAGGTCCTGGTCTGGGGCGACCAGCTGCCGGCCGGCCTCGATCCGCACGCCATCTTCGACGTGCCGATGCAGTTCATCCTGTTGAACGCCTACGACACGCTGTACCGCTATGTCGGCAACCCGCCGGAGCTGCAGCCCTGGCTGGCGACCGGGTACACGGTGAGCGATGACGGGCTGACCTGGACCTTCAAGCTGGTGCCGAACGCGAAGTTCCACGACGGCAGCCCGCTGACCTCGGCCGACGTCGTCTACAGCTTCCAGCGGCTGCTCGGCATGAAGCGCGGCCCGGCCGGCGCCTTCCTGCCGGTGCTGAAGCCCGACAAGGTCACGGCGCCCGATCCGCAGACGGTCAAGTTCGTCCTCGACAAGCCCTATGCGCCGTTCCTGGCGGCGATCCCGCTGGTCGCCATCGTGAGCGAGAAGCAGGTCAAGGAGCACGTCAAGGACAACGACTTCGGGACCGCCTGGCTCTCGGCCAACGACGCCGGCAGCGGGGCCTACAGCCTCGATGCCAGCACCTACCGCCCGCGCGAGGCGCTCGACCTCAAGCGCAACAAGGATCACTTCAAGGGCTGGTCGGACAATCCCAAGCCGATCGACCTCGTGAAGTCGCGTCCGGTGGCCGAGACCTCGACCCGCGTGCTGGCGCTGATGCGCGGCGAGATCGACGCCACCGATTCCTACCTGCCGACCGACCAGGTCGAGCGCGTGGAGAAGAACGCCCGCACCCGCGTGGCCCGCGACGAATCCATGCGCATCTTCATCATCCGCATGAACAACAAGAAGCCGCCGTTCGACAACATCAACGCCCGCAAGTGCTTCGCCTCGGCGTTCAACTACGACGGCTTCAACAAGGTCATCCTGAAGGGCTTCGTCGACCGCAATCCCGGCCCCAACCCGCGCAACCTGTGGGGCAATCCGCCCAACCTCGAGGGATACAAGTACGACATGGCGGTGGCCAAGTCGTTCTGCGACAAGGCCAAGGCCGAGGGTGCCAAGCTCGATCGCGAGGTCGAGATCCACATCCAGAGCGAGCTCGAGCAGACCTCGCAGGCGGCGCAGATGTTCCAGGCCGACCTGCAGAAGCTCGGCATCAAGATGAAGATCGTGCCCAGCACCTGGCCACAGATCACGACGGCCACGCGCACTGCCGAGACCTCGCCGGACCTCTGGATCCACTGGGTCAGCACCTACTTCGTCGATCCCGAGAACTGGGTCGGCCAGATGTACGACAGCCAGTTCTTCGGGACCTGGAAGGCGTCGGCCTACTATTCGAACCCGAAGGTCGATGATCTGCTGCGCAAGGCGCGCTCGACCAGCAAGCAGGACGACCGCAGCAAGCTCTACCAGGAGGCGATCACCCAGATCGTCGCCGATTCGCCCGACATCTGGGTCTACAACACGATCCAGCTGCGCGGGCTCAACAAGCGCGTCCAGGGCTACAAGTTCAGCCCGGTGGGTGGCGGCGGCGACCTGCGCTGGATGTCCCTCTCGGAATGACCGATGCCAGCATGGGCGGGAGCGGCCGGCGCCGCTCCCGCCGCTAGCGGGGACGGGCTGTGCTGCCGTTCCTGATCCGACGCCTGCTGCTCGCGATCCCGGCGCTGCTCGGCCTGATGGTGCTCACCTTCGTGCTGGTGCGCGTGGTGCCGGCCGACCCCGCGGCCACGCTCGCCGGCGAGAATTCGAGCCGCCAACAGATCGAGGAGATCCGCAAGAAGTACGGCTTTGACCGGCCGCTCTACGAGCAGTTCGGCATTTATGTCGGCCAGGTCCTGACGGGAGACCTCGGCAACTCGGTCTTCTCCAACCGGCCGGTCGCCGGCGACGTGGCGCGCACCCTGCCGGCGACCATCGAGCTCATTTTCGCCGCCCTGCTGCTGGCCGCGCTGATCGGCATCCCGCTCGGCACGCTGGCGGCCGTGCGCCACAACGGCCCGCTCGACCACGTCGTCCGCGTCGCCACCGTGGGCGGCCTGGCGGTGGCGTCGTTCTGGTTCGCCATCATGCTGCAGCTCCTGTTCTCCATGGAGCTCGAATGGCTGCCCCTGCGCGGCCGCATCGGCGTCAATGTCGGCGCCCCGCCCGACGTCACCGGCTTCTTCCTGATCGATTCGCTGCTGGCCGGCAGCTGGACCCAGTTCATCAGCAGCCTGCGCCACATCGCCCTGCCGGCGGTGACGCTCGCCGTGCCGGCCCTCGCCACCATCGCCCGCTTCGCCCGCGCCGGCGTCCTCGACACGATGCAGCGCGATTTCGTGCAGTACGAGACGGCGATCGGCTATCCCTTCCGCCGCATCGTCTGGGTCTACGTCCTCCGCAACTCGGTGATCGCGGCGGTGACCCAGATCGGCCTGCTGTTCGGCGCCCTGGTGTCGAGCGCCGTCGCGGTCGAGGCGATCTTCGACTGGCCGGGGCTTGGCAGCTACGCCGTGCAGGCGATCCTGACCAGCGACTACAAGGCGGTGCTGGCGGTGACCCTGGTGGTCGGCGTGATCTATGCCTTCATCAACATCCTGGTCGACCTGGCGCACGGCCTCCTCGACCCGCGCGTGGCCGAGCAGCTATGAGGCTGGTGGCGCTCAAGTTCCTGCGCGACGTGCCGGCCGTCCTGGGGCTGGCCATCGTCCTGTTCGGGCTGGTCGTGGCCGTGTTCGCGACGGAGCTCGCGCCGCACCCTGAGGCGGCCTTCCAGTCCAACCTGCTGCAGCGCTTCAAGCCGCCGTCGGCGGAGTTCTGGTTCGGCACCGACAATCTGGGCCGCGACATCTTCAGCCGCGTCGTGCTGGGCACGCGCAGCGCCTTCGTGATCGCGCTCACCGTGGTCGGCAGCGCCATGCTGATCGGCGTGCCGCTCGGCCTGCTGGCCGGCTACCTGCGCGACTGGCGATCCGAGGTCATCATGCGCGTGACCGACGTCATCCTGGCGGTACCGCAGCTCATCCTGGCGCTGGCGCTGGCCCAGCTCATGAAGCCCGGCCTCGACACGGCCATGCTGGCGCTCACGCTGACCTACTGGCCGTTCTTCACCCGCACCGTCTATGCCGAGACGCGCCGGCTGAAGAACGCGTTGTTCGTCGAGGCGCTGCAGGGCATCGGCGCCTCGACCGGACGCATCCTCTTCCTGCACATCCTGCCCAACGCCGCCTCGCCGATCATCGTGCGCGCCACGATCGGCATGGGCTTCACCATCCTGACGGCGGCCGTGCTGGGCTTCCTCGGCGTCGGCGCCACGCCGCCCGATCCCGACTGGGGACTGGCCATCGCCGAGAGCCGCAAGTTCCTGCCCGAGACCTGGTGGTTCGCCACCTTCCCGGGGCTCGCGATCTTCATCGCCGTGCTGGGCTTCAACCTTCTGGGCGACGGGCTGCGCGACCTGGTCGACCCGCGTCTCCGGCGGTCGCGATGAGCGAGCCGCTGCTCAAGGTCTCGAACCTCGCGGTCTCGATCCGCGGCGACGAAGGCACGGCGCGCATCCTCGACCGTGTCGACCTCGAGATCCCGCGCGGCCGCATCGTCGGCGTCGTGGGCGAATCGGGCTGCGGCAAGTCCACGCTGATCCGCGCCATCCTGGGCGTCCTGCCGCCGCGCTCGACGCTGGAGGCGGGCGAGATCGTGTTCGAGGGCCGTGACCTCGCCCGCCTGCCTGCGCCGGTGCTGGCCCGCGAAGTGCGCGGCTCGGCGATCGGCTTCATTCCCCAGGATCCGCTGCAGTCGCTCAATCCGGTCTTCAAGGTCGGCGCCCAGATGCTGGAGACGATGCGCTGGCATGCGCCGCCCGAGTGGAAGGGCCGCCATCGCGAGCGGCTGGTCGATCTCCTGCGCGCCGTGCAGGTGCCCGACCCCGAGCGCGCCCTGGAACGCTATCCGCACGAATTCTCGGGCGGGCAGCGCCAGCGCCTGCTGATCGCCGCTTCCCTGTCCTGCCAGCCGCGCCTGCTGATCGCCGACGAGCCGACTACCGCCCTCGACGTCACCACCCAGCAGCAGGTGCTGAAGCTGCTGCGCGACCTGGTCGCCGAGCTCGGTCTCTCGATGCTGTTCGTCACCCACGATTTCGGGGTCGTCGCCCAGCTCTGCGACGAGGTGAGCGTGATCTATGCCGGCCAGACGGTTGAGGCGGCGCCGACGCGGCGGCTGATCGACGAGGCCGCCCATCCCTATGCCCGCCTGCTGCTGGGCTGCCATCCCGACCGCGCCACCGACTTGGGCGGAATTCCGGGCAGCGTGCCGAGCCCCTTCACGCCGCCCGCCGGCTGCCGCTTCCATCCCCGCTGCCCGCTGGCCGTCGACGACTGCGTCCGGACGCGGCCCGTCTTCGCGGAAACGTCGCCGCGCCATGCCGTCGCCTGCCCGCGCACCGGGCTGCCGCTGCCGGAGGGGGCGGCATGATGGCAGCGGCGACGACGACGGAGAGCGCGGCCCTCCTGCAGGTGCGCAACCTCGTGACCGTGCTGGGACGGCACCGTCCGCTGGTCGGGCGGCGCTCGCCCGGGGTGCGCGCCGTCGACGGCGTCGATCTCGAGATCGCGCCGGGCGAGATCCTGGGCCTGGTAGGCGAGAGCGGCTGCGGCAAGTCGACCCTCGCGCGCACCCTGCTCGGCGTCCAGCGCGAGACCGAGGGCGGCATCGTGCTCGAGGGCCGCACCGTCGACGGGCTGGAGCCGCAGCAGGCCCGGCGCGTGCGCAGCGACATCCAGTACGTCCACCAGGATCCCGGTGCGGCGCTCGATCCCTGGTGGTCGATCGGCCGCTCGCTCGAGGAAGGGCTCACGATCCGCGGCAACCGTTCGGCGGCCGACCGCCAGGCCCGCGTCCGCCGCGCGCTGGGCGAGGTCGGTCTCGATCCGGCGATGGCCGGCCGCTACCCGCACGAACTGTCCGGCGGCCAGCTGCGCCGCGTCGGCATCGCGCGCATCCTGGTGCTGGAACCGCGGCTGGTGATCCTCGACGAGCCGACGGCGGGGCTCGATCTCTCGGTGCAGGCGACCGTGCTGCGCCTGCTGCGCGACCTCCGCAGCCGGCTCGGCCTCACCTATCTCTTCATCAGCCACGACCTCGCCGTGGTGCGACGCCTGTGCGACCGCGTGGCCATCATGTATCTCGGCCGCATCGTCGAGACGGCGCCGACCGATCAGGTGTTCGGCGCGCCGCGGCATCCCTACACCCGCGCCCTGCTGGCCGCCTCGCCGCGCCTCGACAGCGCCCCCGTCGACCAGGTGCCGGTGCTGGGCGAGCCGCCCAAGCCCGGTGCCATCCCGCCGGGCTGCGCCTTCCACCCGCGCTGCCGCCACGCCGAGCCGCAGTGCGCGCGCAGCCGCCCCGAGTCCGAGCCGGTCGACGGCCGGCATCTGGTAAGCTGCCTGCGCTGGCGTGACCTCACCCCCGATCCGACCCCGAGCGTGACATGAACGACCTCACTCCCTTGCCCGTGGCCACGGCCTGCGATCCGGTGACCCTCGAGATCGTGCGCGGCGCCCTGCGGGCGGCGCAGAGCGAGATGGAGGCGCTGATCGAGCGCACCGCCATGTCGCCCTTCATCCGCGAGAAGAAGGACTTCTTCGCCGCCCTGTTCGACGGCCAGGGCAAGCTGGTGGTCGGCACCAACCTGCCGGCCTTCGGCGACATCCTGGCGCCCATCCTCGACTACTACCCGCTGGCCGGGATGAAGCCCGGCGACCTCTACTGGTACAACGACTGCTACCTGTCGAAGGGGGCGGTGTCGCACACGCCCGACCAGGTCTTCGTGTCGCCGATCTTCGCCGAGGACGAGCTGGTCGCCTTCGCCCATTCCTGGGCGCATTTCAACGACGTCGGCGGCCTGCGGCCGGGCTCGCTGTCGCCCGACTGCGTCGACATCTTCCAGGAAGGGATCATGGTGCCGCCGGTGCGGCTGGCGCGCGATGGCCAGTTCAACGAGGAGGCGCTGCGCATCTTCTACCGCAACTCGCGCTTCCCGGCGATGATCCAGGGCGACACGCGCGCCGCCGTCGCCGCCGTGCGCCTGGGCGAGAAGCGGCTGGGCGAGCTGTTCGAGCGCTTCGGCAAGGCGCGCATGCTCGACGCCTTCCGCCAGCTCATCGAGCGCAGCGAGCGGGCGATGCGCGAGCGGCTGCGGGCGCTGGCGCCGCCGGGCGAGTACCGCTTCACCGACCGGATTGATTCCGACGGCCAGGGCCACGGGCCGATCCACCTGCGCTACCGGCTGACCGTGACGCCCGAGCGCATCGCGCTCGACTGCAGCGAGAGCGACGACCAGACGCCGGGCCCGGTCAACTTCCTGATGGCGCCGCAGGTGCCGAGCACCGTGTTCGGCCTCTACCTGCTGGGCGGCGATCCCGAGAACCTCCTGAACGACGGCGCGGTGCGGGTGATCGACGAGGTGACCCTGCGGCCGGGCTCGATCCTGCAGCCGAAGTTCCCCGCCCCGCTCGGCCTGCGCGGCATGACGCTGATGCGCAACGTCGCCGCCTGCCTCGGCCTGATCAACGTCGCCACCGGCGGCCAGGCGCC
>NZ_CBDDJN010000007.1:0-8088 GCF_965229815.1 Reyranella sp. | reverse complement strand
TCGATCTGGTGTGGATCAACGGTGAGAACTTCGCCGCCATGCGCAAGCACGACCTGCTGATGTCGCCGGGATGGGCGACGCTGCTGCCTAACTGGACCCATGTCGACGTCGACGGCAAGCCGACCGTGCTCACCGACGCCACGGTGCGGGTCGACGGGCTGGAATCGCCCTGGGGGATGGCGCAGCTGGTCTTCCTGCACGATACCGACACCCTCGCCGATCCGCCCCGCACCCTGGAGGCGCTGAAGGCCTACATCCTCGACCACCCCGGCCGCTTCACCTATCCGCAGCCGCCGGACTTCCTCGGCTCCACCTTTCTGAAGCAGCTGCTGGTGACGCTGGCGCCGGATCGCCTGGCTCTCGACCGCCCGGCCACCGACGAGAACTTCGACACCCAGGTGGCGCCGGTGTTCGCCTATCTCGACGAGATCACCCCGCACCTCTGGCGCAAGGGCGCCGCCTACCCGGCCAACGTCTCCGAGCTCCGCCGGCTGTTCGCCGACCGCGAGACCGACCTTGCCTTCACCTTCAATCCGGCCGACGCGAGCGCGGCGATCGCCGATGGCGAACTGCCAGGGACCGTCCGGCCCTACGTGCTGGACGGCGGCTCGATCGGCAATTCCCACTTCGTGGCGATCCCCTACAATGCCAGCGCCAAGGCGGGCGCCCTGGTGACCGCGAACTTCCTGCTGTCGCCGCGGGCCCAGGCCCGCAAGGCCGATCCGACCATCTGGGGCGACCCGACGGTGCTCGACATCGCCGGGCTGGGCGAGGCCGACCGCGCCCTGTTCGACGCGCTGGCCGAGGATCCGGCGCTGCTGCCGCCGTCGGAGATGCGGCCGACCCTGCGCGAGCCCGACCCGAGCTGGACGGAGCGCCTCGAACGGGCGTGGACCGTCCGCTACGGGACCCGCTAGCCCGCCGGTCGGGCGCTGACCATGCTCCGCCTCGCCCCCGCGGCCGCGATCGCCCTGCTGATCGGCCCGGTGATCGCCGGCCTCGCCGGCGTCGCCCTGCCGGCCTTCGGCTATTTCCCGGCGCTCGGCGGCACCGGCCCGTCCCTCGCCCCCTGGACGCGGCTGCTGGCCGAGCCCGGCCTTGCCGCCTCGGTCGGGCTGAGCCTGTGGACCGGGCTCGCCTCCACGCTCATCGCCACCGCGATCACGCTGCTGTTCCTGGCCGGCTGGTCGCAGACCCGGGCCTTCGCGTGGATGCGGCGGGTGCTGTCGCCGCTGCTGTCGGTGCCGCACGCCGCGGCGGCCCTCGGCCTCGCCTTCCTCATCAGCCCGTCGGGCTGGCTGGTCCGCCTTGCCTCGCCCTGGGCGACCGGGCTGGAGCGGCCGCCGGACCTGCTGATCGTCCACGACCCGGCCGGGCTGGCGATGATCGCCGCGCTCGTCGCCAAGGAGGTCCCGTTCCTCCTGCTGATGGCGCTGGCCGCCCTTCCCCAGACCGACGCCGACCGCCTCACCCGGGTCGCCACCGGCCTCGGCTACGGCCGTGTCGCCGGCTTCTTCTACGCGGTCCTGCCCCGGCTCTATCCGCAGCTGCGGCTGCCGATCTTCGCGGTGATCGCCTTCGCCACCGCCACCGTCGAGGTGGCCATGGTGCTCGGCCCGACCACGCCCGCACCGCTCGCCGTGCGGCTGGTCGGCTGGATGGGCGATCCGGACCTCGCCCGCCGATTCTCCGCGTCCGCCGGCGCTCTCCTGCAGGTCGGGGTGACCGGGGCCGCCATGCTGCTCTGGCTGCTGCTGGAAGGCTGCGCGCGCGCCGCCGGGCGGCGGGCCATCGTCTCCGGCCAACGCCGCGCCGGCGATGGCGCCGCCCGGCTGATCGGCGCCGGGCTGGCGCTGCTGTGCGCGGTGCTGGTCGGCCTCGGGCTGCTCGGTCTTGCCGTGTGGTCGGTCGCCGACGTCTGGCGCTTCCCCGACGCGCTCCCCTCCCGCGTCTCCCTCGGCGGCTGGACCGACAACTGGCCCGCCACCCGGGCGCTGCTCGCCGTCACCGTCCTGGTGGCGCTGCTGGCCACCCTGATCGCCACCGCCATAACCCTTGCCTGCCTGGAGAACGAGACCCGCCGGGCCCGCGCCCCGGGCCCCCGGGTGCTGTCGCTGCTCTACCTGCCGATCGTCGTGCCCCAGGTGTCGTTCCTGTTCGGCCTTCAGGTGCTGATGCTCGCCGCCGGTTTCGGCCCCTCCCTCGGCGCGGTCGTCTTCGCCCACCTGGTCTTCGTGCTGCCCTACGTGCTCCTGTCGCTCGGCGACGCGTGGCGCTCCCTCGATCCGCGCTACGGCGCGGTGGCGGCGGCGCTTGGCGCCTCCGACGCCCGCATCTTCCTGCGCATCCGCCTGCCGCTGCTGCTCCCGGCGATCCTCACCGCCGCGGCCGTCGGCTTCGCCGTCTCCGTCGGGCTCTACCTGCCGACCGCGCTGATCGGCGCCGGCCGCATCGCAACCGTCACCACCGAATCCATCGCGCTGTCGGCCGGCGGCTCGCGCCGGCTGATCGGCGTCGCCTCGGTGCTGCAGATGGTGCTGCCGCTGCTCGCCTTCTCGCTGGCGCTGGCCGTGCCGGCCGTCGTCTTCCGCAACCGCCGCGGCCTGAGGAACGCCCAGCCATGAGCCCGTCCGCCACCGGCCTCGTCCTCGACCGGGTCACCATAGCCAAGGCCGGCACGCCGCTGCTGTCGCTGTCGGCGCGGATCGCCCCCGGCGCCGTGCACGCGGTGATGGGTCCGTCGGGCAGCGGCAAGTCTACCCTGCTCGCCTACGTGGCCGGCTTCCTGCGCGCGCCCTTCTCGGGCGAAGGGGGGCTCGCCCTCGACGGCGTCGACCTTGCGCCACTGCGCCCGGCCGAGCGGCGGATGGGCCTGCTGTTCCAGGATCCGCTGCTGTTTCCCCATCTCTCGGTGGGCGGAAACGTCCGCTTCGCGGTGCCCGCGGCCGTCCGCGGCCGGGCCCGGGCCGAGACCGTGAGCCGGGCGCTGCGGGAGGTCGGGCTGGAGGGCTGCGAGGCACGCGATCCGACCACGCTCTCGGGCGGCGAGCAGGCCCGCGTCGCGCTCGCCCGCGTGCTGGCGGCCCGCCCTTGCGCCCTGCTTCTGGACGAGCCCTTCTCCAAGCTCGACATGGCGCTGAGGGACCAGGTCCGGACGCTGGTGTTCGACACCGCGGCGGAGCGCGGGCTGCCGGTCCTGCTGGTCACCCACGACCCGGCCGACGCCGAGGCGGCGGGCGGCGCGGTCACCCGGCTGGACTGAGCCGGACATGAAAAAGGCGGGCGCCGCGGCACCCGCCTTCGTTCGTGTGAGCCATCCGGTCGAGACCGGAGGCGCGTCAGGCAAGGCCTACTCGGCCTCGTTCGCCGGCGCCGCCTGCAGCAGGCAATAGCGCTCGAGGCCGATCGTCTCGAGCAGCTGCAGCTGGGTCTCGATGAAGTCGATGTGGCTTTCCTCGTCGGAGAGCAGCTTCTCGAACAGCGCCATCGACACGTAGTCTTCCTTGTCGTGGCAGAGCTTGCGCCCTTCCCGGTAGAGCTCGCGCGCCGAATGCTCGGCCGCCAGGTCGCACTCGAGCACTTCCTTGACGTTCTGGCCAATCCGCAGCGGCTCCAGGGTCTGCATGTTGGGCAGCCCCTCGAGGAAGACGATGCGCGTCACGAACGAATCCGCGTGGTGCATCTCCTCGATGGATTCCTCGCGCTCCTTCTTGGCGAGCAGCGTGAACCCCCAGTCGTCCAGCAGGCGATAGTGCAGCCAGTACTGGTTGACCGCCGTCAGCTCGCTCTTCAGGCCGCGGTTGAGATAGTCGATGACCTCGGGATCGCCCTTCATGCCGGCTGGCTCCGTTCGTTGCAATACAGATTGGAATAATTCAAATATCCCGCATCGCCGGGTGCGTCCAGACCTTTTGGGGCGACTCCCCGAAAAAATTGGTGACATCCGGTCAGGATTTACCGGCGCCCGGGACCGTCGGCCGCACCGGCCGGCCCGGTCGCGCCGCGATAGGCCGCCGGCGGCGCCTGTGATAGACGGAGGACGCGGCCGCGACGGCTCTGGCCCGCGTCGCCGGCCCGGGAGACGACCGCATGATCGACCAAGTCACGGGCGCCCGACGGCGCACCCTGGTACTCACCGGCGCGAGCCGCGGCATCGGCCACGCGACGGTGAAGCGCTTTTCCAGCGCCGGCTGGCGCGTCATCACCTGCTCGCGGCACGCCTTCACCGACAAGTGCCCCTGGCCGGCCGGCCCGGAGGACCACATCCAGGTCGACCTCGCCGACCAGGCGAGCATCGACCATGCGGTGTCGGAGATCCGGCTCAGGGTGGAAGCGGAGGGCGGGCTGCTCGACGCGCTGGTCAACAACGCCGGCATCAGCCCGAAGGGCGAGGACGGCGGCCGCCTCGATTCGCTGACGACGCCGATGGACACCTGGCAGCAGGTGGTCCAGGTGAACCTGTTCGCGCCGATCATGCTGGCGCGCGGCCTGTTCGACGAACTCGCCCGCGCCCAGGGCTCGGTCGTCAACGTCACCTCCATCGCCGGCATGCGCGTGCACCCGTTCGCCGGCAGCGCCTACTCCACGTCGAAGGCGGCGCTTGCCGCGCTCACCCGCGAGATGGCGGCGGATTTCGGCCCCCACGGCATCCGCGTCAACGCCATCGCGCCGGGCGAGATCGAGACCTCGATCCTGTCGCCGGGCACCCGCGACCTCATCGGCGACATCCCGCTGCGCCGCCTCGGCCAGCCGGCCGAGGTCGCCAGCACGATCTTCTTCCTGTGCACCGACGCCTCGTCCTACGTGACGGGATCGGAGATCCACATCAACGGCGGCCAGCACGTCTGAGCCGCAGGCCGCCGTCCGGCGCTATTTCGAATAGACGTGGATGCGGTGCAGGATCTCCACCGACTTGCCGGGCATGCCCGGGAAGGCCGGGCTCGATTCCACGTGCCGCCAGCGGCCGTCGAACTGCAGGTGCTCGATGATCTCGCCGTAGCCCGGATCGATGCCCTCGTCCGCGCGCAGCGAGAAGATGATGCGGCCGCCCGGCCGGACGATGCGCAGCAGTTCCTCGATGGTCTCCGGACCGGCGTGGCCCGGCGTCAGGGTCCCGACGCACAGGATCGCCGCGAAGCCGTCGTCGGGGAAATCCAGCTCGTCGCCGAGCCGCATCATCCGGAGCTCGTCGTAGACCCCCTTCTTGCCCGCTTCCGCCAGCATGTCCTCCGACAGGTCGACGCCGACGATCGGACCGAACCCGACCAGCGACAGCAGCTGACCGACCAGCCCGGTGCCGCAGCCGGCGTCGAGGATCGTCCCGTCACCGATGGCCACGTGGCGCGCCGCCAGCGCGGCGGCGACGCCCGGCAGCAGATAGCCGAAATTGGCGAGGTCGCTTTCGTAGTCGTTCGCCCAGGCCGCATACGCGGACCGCCGTTCCTGATCGGACCTGGCCCCATAGACCTGGGCAAGCCTTTCGGTGGCGGAATCGGTCATTCAAGTCTCCTTTCGCCGGCGTCCTCTCCCGTCGGGCGGGCTCACCCGGTGGGGGAGACGACAGATCCGGATTGATGCTGGGGAGCGCGCCGCCGCCGGCCAGGCCGCTTTCGCCTCGGCGCCGAGGTGCTCCGGAGGAATGCGCGGACGCACGCTTGTCCGTGGCGGCCGGCCGTGTGGGGCCGGCCATGCCGATGCGCGCAGTCCACCGTGTGTTGACGCGCCGCACTATAGGGCGGGTCGGACCATCGGCCAAGGTCGGCCGTCCGTCGGCCCCGCCGGCGCCGGGCTCAGTTGAAGAAGCGCATCCGCCGCTTGGGGTCGGGCAGCTCCTCGTCGCCGTCGGTGTCCGGACCGGGATCGTCGGGCGGCGTCTCCAGCGGAAACCGCACCGTCTCCGGGCGGACGCCGGTGGCGGCGGGCGCCGGGCCGGCCTTGTCCGCGGCGGGCTCGCCATCGGCGGGCACCGGTACGGGCTTCAGATCGGTGACGTTCTCCTCCGCGATCGGCGGCGCCGTCTTCGCCGCCGGCGGCGGCACGATTTCCGGCTCGATCGGGGCGGGCTCGGCCGCGGGTGTCTTTGTCTCGGCCGGAGTGTCCGCCGCGGCCGGGACCGGCGCGGGAACGGACTCCGCCGGCCTGGCGGCGGCCGGTTCGCTGGACACCGCCAGCACGGCCGCTTCCGCCGAGGCCGGCGCCGTGGCCGACACCGTCTTCAGCGCCGGCGGCGCCGCCTCGAACATCGCCTCGTCGATCGGCGGCTCGATGGCGCCGCCCATCGCCTCGTACGGCACCCGCCATTCGAACGCGTCGAGACGCCCCGACACCGGCGACACCGGCGCCCAGGTCTCCGAGACGATGCCGTCGGCGGTCCAGGCGGGATCCTTCGGCGCACGCACCGCCCGCGACAGCCATTCGCGGACCCGGCCCTGGTCGTGGGTTTCCGCTTCCTCCAGCTCGGCCATCAGCAGGCAGGCCCGCTGGGTCGGATGGTTGTTCAGGATCGGGCGCATGGCCGCCCGGGCCTCGTCGAACTCGCGCGCGTCGATCGCCGCCTCGGCGATGGCGAAGGCGCCCTCGTCGCTGGTCGGCCGCAGCGCGGCGAGGCCGCGCATGCGCTTCAGCCGGTCGCGGGCGGCATCGCCCTGGCGGATGTGGCTGTAGGCCTCGGCAAGGTCCGGATGCGGCGTCCGCTTCCAGGTCTGCTCGATGATCTTGCTGGCCCGGCGCACGTCGCCGAGGCGTGCCAGCACGCGGCCGGCAACGGCGGCGGCGGGCACCAGGTCCTGGGCGAGGCTGTGCGCCTCCAGCGCCAGCGCCCGGCACTTCTCCGGCTCGCCCAGCTCGATCTCGTTGGCGCGGGCGGTCAGCAGCACCGCTTTCAGGCGACGCGCCTTGGCCTTGTCGACGAGCTTGTTGTGGGCGTTGCGGTCGAGGATGCGGGTCGCCTCCTCCCAGTCGCGATCGGCCGCGGCGTGCTCGAACTGGGCGGTCGCCGCCCACGGCAGGCTCGGGGCAACCTCGGCCGCCTCGTCGGCATAGTGCCGCGCGGCCTCGCCCTCGCCTTCGCGGCTCGCCTCGATGTAGAGGCCGCGCAGGCCGAGCAGCCGCGTCTCGCGGTCCTCCAGCATGCCCTCGAACACCGAGCGCGCCTGGGTCCGGTCGCCGCCCAGCTGCGCGGTCTGCGCCTCCAGCAGCGCCACGGCGGGTTCGTTGGGAAGGGTGCGGCGGGCTTCCACCGAATAACGGCGGGCGAGACGGTAGTCGCCCGAGCCCACGGCGATCAGGCCGTTCGACAGCGCCCGGTAGCCCTTGTCCTTCTTGCGCCGGTGAAAGAAGCGCGACAGCTTGCCCGGCGAGCGCAGGATGGCGCGGAACAGCGACCACAGGATGATCGCGGCGACCACCACCGCGACGAGACCCACCACCGCGACGGTGGTGGACGTCTGGATCTGGTAGCCGAGCCAGTCGATCTCCACCGCGCCGGGGCGATCGGCCACCCAGGCGCCGGCGAGCGCCAGCACGAAGACCAGGACCAGGAACACAAGAAGGCGAATCATGGCTTTTGCTTCCGCTCGATCAGTTCCCGGGCGTGGTGGGTTCGGCCGGCGCGGCCGGCGGCGCCGTCGAACTTTCGGCGAGGCTCCCGAGCACGTCCGTGGTGACCTTCTCGACCAGCCTGTCGGCGGCGACGCGCGCCGCCAACCGGTCATGCCAGTCCTTGGAGGCGGCCTGGGCCGGCTCCGGCAGGTTGGTCCATGCCGTCGACGCCGCCGCCAGGTCGTTGCGGGCGAGGTCGGCCCGGATGGCGTCCAGGGTGGCGGTCACGCCGCCGTCCTCGGGCGCGTCGGTGCGCCGGACCTTCACCAGCGATTCGGCGTTGGCCAGCAGCCCCGCCACGAAGCCTTCCGACTGGGCTTCCCCGCGAACCGTCTCGCGCACGGCGGCCTCGGCCTTCGGATAGGCGTCGATCAGCTCGCGCCGCGTCGGCAGGCCGGTGGCGGCATAAGGCTCCAGCGGCGCCACCAGCGTCGGATCGTCCAGCCGGGTCTTCACCGCGGCGAGCGCCGGCCCGAACGGCTGGCCGTT
>NZ_CBDDJN010000006.1:0-3366468 GCF_965229815.1 Reyranella sp. | reverse complement strand
AGCCGCGCCGCCATGCTGGCCGGCATCAAGTGGCGCTGGGAGAGCTTCCCCCAATTCCTCGACGTGCTGGACACGCTTCCCAAGGGCATCAACTACGCAGGCTACATGGGCCACTGCGCGCTGCGCACCTACGTGATGGGCCAGCGCGCCTTCACCGACGCCGCGACCGACGACGATCTCCGCCGGATGGTCGATCTCACGAAGGAGGCGGTCGCGGCCGGCGCGCACGGCTTCTCGACCACGCGCTCGGTCAACCACCAGACCTCCGACGACAAGCCGGTCGCCAGCCGGCTCGCGACCTGGGAGGAGTTCGAGACGCTGGTGAAGGCGATGGGCGGCGGCATGGTCGAGGTCGCGGGCGAGCCGCGCGGCGCAGAGAGCGACAAGGCACGACGCTACTACGAGGGCCTCTCGAAGCTCTCGATCGAGAGCGGCCGGCCGATCACCTTCGGCCTGTTCAACCGCCGCACCCTGCCGGGCGGCTGGCGCTCGACCTTCGACATCGTCGAACGCACCAACCGGCAGGGCGGGCGCATGTTCGCCCAGGTCCACAGCCGCGCGCTCAACGTGCTGCTGTCGTTCGAGACCCAGCTGCCGTTTGACAAGTGGGATGTCTGGCGAGACATGCGCAAGCTGCCACTCGCCGAACAGAAGGCGTGGCTGCTCGATGCCGACAGGCGCCGCCGCCTCGTCGAGGTCGCTTCCCGTCCCTACGAGGGACCGACGGTGCGCGGCACCGAGGCGCGGCCGCCGGAATGGGACTGGATCTACGCGATGACCGACATGCGCGAGCCGCGCAAGTCGATGGCCGAGCTGGCGCGGCAGCGCAACACGCATCCCGTCGAGCTGATGATCGACATGGCGCTCGAGCGCGACATGAAGTTCTTCATGATCCAGCCGATCGCCAATGAGAACCAGGAGGAGGCGCTGGAGCTGATGAAGCATCCGCGCTCGGTCGTGACTTTCTCCGACTCGGGCGCCCATGTCTCGCAGATCATGGACTCCTCGCTGCAGACCCATCTGCTCAGCCACTGGGTGCGCGACCGCCAGGCCTTCACGCTGGAGGAGGCGGTGAAGCTCATCACCAACGACACCGCCACCCAGTTCGGCTTCCACGACCGCGGCTTGCTGCGCGAGGGGCTGGCGGCCGACATCGTGGTGTTCGACCCCGACACGGTCGGGCCGCACATGCCCGAGGTCGTGTGCGACCTGCCGGCCGGCGCCAAGCGGCTGAAGCAGACCTGCGAGGGCATGCACGCCACCATCGTGAACGGCGAGGTGCTGCTGCGCGACAACGAGCCCACCGGCAACCTGCCGGGCCGGCTGCTGCGGCGGCGCGCTCATTGACGCCGGACGCGCAGGAGGAGGCGAGGCCGCTTTCCTGCCACGATGCCGCCGCTTGACTTTGCTGCGGTGCACCGTCATACACGCGCCAGCCCGCCGGTTTGCGGGCTGACCAAGGTTTCTCGCGATCGCGCGACGCGCCCCATCTCTTGTGTGACGGCGCTTCATCCCGAGACAATCCCCCAAAGAAGAGCCGTCCCAGCCGCGCGCGGGAACGGGCCAAAAGCCGCCATCCATACGCGTGCCCGCAAGGCACGGTCGGCGGCCAAAAGGACTGTATTTCAGTGAGTAATGTTACGTTTGCGGATCTCGGCCTCGCCGAGCCGCTGCTGCGCGCCCTCGAGGCCGCCAACTACACGGTGCCGACGCCCATCCAGGCGCGGACCATCCCGGCGCTGCTGCAGGGTCGCGACGTGCTGGGCATCGCCCAGACCGGCACCGGCAAGACTGCGGCCTTCGCGCTTCCGGTGCTTCAGCACCTGTCCGGCTTCCGCGAGCGGCCGCAGCCCAAGAGCCCGCGCTGCCTCGTGCTGGCGCCGACCCGCGAGCTCGCTGTCCAGATCTCGCGCAGCTTCGACACCTACGGTCGCGGCCTCGGCCTGCGGCTCTGCACCGTCGTCGGCGGCCTGGGCTACGGCCGCCAGATCGAATCGCTGTCGCGCGGCATCGACATCCTGGTGGCGACACCGGGCCGCCTGCTCGACCTCGTCGAGCGCGGCAACGTGAAGCTCTCGAACGTGACCTTCCTCGTCCTCGACGAGGCCGACCGCATGTTCGACATGGGCTTCATCAAGGACGTGCGCCGCATCATCGGCTCGGTCTCCAAGCAGCGGCAGACGCTGATGTTCTCGGCCACCATGCCGGGCGACATCGCCAAGCTGGCGCAGGAGATCCTGAAGAACCCCGAGAAGGTCGAGATCGCGCCGCAGGGCCGCACCGTCGACAAGATCGACCAGCGCGTCTACTTCGTGTCGGCCGCGACCAAGCGCGCGCTGCTCGGCCACCTGCTGGCCGACGACACGCTCGAGCGCGTCATCGTCTTCACCCGCACCAAGCGCGGCGCCAACCGCGTCGCCGAGGCGCTCGAGGATCGCGGCGTGCGCTCCGAGGCGATCCACGGCAACAAGTCGCAGAATGCCCGGCAGAAGGCGCTCGACAATTTCAGCCGCGGCAAGGCCCGCGTGCTGGTCGCGACCGATCTCGCCTCGCGCGGCATCGACGTCACGGGCGTGACGCACGTCATCAACTACGAGCTGCCGGCTGACGCCGAGAGCTACGTCCATCGCATCGGCCGCACGGCGCGCGCCGGCGCCTCGGGCATCGCCATCTCCTTCTGCGACGGCAGCGAGCGCGGCCAGCTCAAGAGCATCGAGCGCCTGACCAACCAGCGCATCCCGATCGTCGCCACGCCGGCCAACGAGGACATGCCGGCGACGCCGCCGGCGCGCCCCCGCACGGAGCGTGATGAGCGTGACGAGCGCGACGAGCGCCCGCATGGGCATCGCGGTGCCGGCCGGGGTGGCGCTCCGGGCCGCGGCGGCCAGGGTCGAGGCGGCCAGGGCCGCGGAGGCCCGGCGGGCCAGCGTGCCTTCGGCGACCGCTCGCGCGGCGACCGTCCGCCGGCGCCGGCCGAACATCAGTGGTCGCGCGGCGACTATCGCGACCAGCCCCGCGGCGACCATCGGGACGCGCCGCGTGGCGACTACCGCGACGCACCCCGCGGCGACTACCGGGACGCGCCGCGGAGCGACTACCGCGATGCGCCTCGCGGCGACCATCGCGCCGCGCCGCGTGACGATCGCGCGCGCGACGATCGCCCGCGGTCCGGTCCGGCACACGGCGAGCATCCTGCCGGCGGACGCCCGCACGGCAACCGGCCCTACACGCCGCGCCCGCAAGGCGACCGTCCGTTCGGCGGTCCGCCGCGCGGCAACGGTGGTCGTCGCTTCGGCGGGGGTGGCGGGGGCCGCGGCCGCGGCCGCGCCGCCTAAAGCAGCTCAAGCTTTCGCGAGTCCTCGGGCTCGCTGATCGCAAAGGGCGCGTCCTCCCGGGCGCGCCCTTTTTGCGTCGGCCCCGAGCACGGGCATGATCCTGCCGGCCGGAAGAACATGATTCTGGACGATGGAAGAGGCGCTGCGAGCTACCTCGGCAGGTCGGGTCCGATCCTGAGCAGCACGAAGTGGGCGATCGCCAGTACGATCGCCCCGACGCCGTAGAGTGCGTGACGCTTGGCGTTCAGCTTCAACGCCCGCGCGGACGGGCGGAACGTCGCCCAGGCGAATTGGACGGCTGCGGCCAGCAACAGGATGAAGCCCGCCAGCTGCGCCGCCGTGAAGAATATCGCCGATGTGATGTAGAAGGCGAAGTCGGGCGGGAAAGTCCGCGCGCCGGGTCGGGCGACCTCGACGGGCTGCGGCAGCCTCACCATGACCAGGCTGGCCAGGACCGCGACAAGCGACGCCACGGCGAGCGCGCAGGCCGCCTTGGCGATCATGGTCCTGCCCCTGTCGGTGTAGAAGTCGAGCCGAAGGATTTCGAGCGGACCCGCGAGGCCGAACGGCGGTCGATACTCCGACCGCAAGCCGAGACTGAGACGAATGATCCAAAATCCCAGGCCGAGCCAGACGAGGACCAGGGCAAAGGCAAGGACCTTCATGCCGGCCATCCTAGCATGGCAGACGATCGGTCGATGTCGCGCTACTTGAGGAGGCCGGGCCCCGTTTGCAGCAGGGCGAGATGGGCCATCGCCACCAGGATCGCGCCGATACCGTAGACCGCGAGGCGCGCCGCACTCCTTCGCTGCGCGGCGCCGACCGCCCGCAGTGGAAGCGCCGGCGCTTCGGCGGCAGTGGCGGCGATCGCGGTCGCGCTGCGTAGTCGCCCACTTCGTGGTGTTCATCGTCTTTCGGACCGCGAGCCTCCAGGCTCGCTCATGATCATGAGCGGGCCTGGAGGCCCGCGGTCCAGAAGATCATGATCAGATCACGCGAAAGACGTGCGTCCCGCGCGGATTGCGGCTCCACTCCATTCGTCGTCCCGACCGGAGTGCGAAGCGCGAAGGGGAGGACCTTGTCGCAGCGAATTTTGGCTAGTCGTTGAAGCGAGGTCCCTCCACTCCGCTGCGCTCCGGTCGGGACGACGGAGCCACTTTACGCATGTGCAGTTCAGTCCGCAGGAACGTCGTCTAGAGAATCCCCTCGTCCTTGAATATCTCGAGGCATTTGCGCAGCGCGCGCTCGTAGCGGGCGCGCTCCCTGGCGATCGACTCGTCGTCCCAGTCGAAGAAGCCGCGCTTGGTCTTGAAGCCGATGCGGCCCTCGTCGACGTTCTTCTGCAGGACCGGCGGCGGGCCGTCGGCATTGGTGAGGTCGGGCCAGATGATCTTGGCCACGGCGCAGGTCGTGTCCCAGCCCGAATGCTCCTTCTGCACGATCGGGCCGGCCGCGGCATAGCGGAAGCCGAACGACAGGCGCACCGTGGCGTCGATGTCCTCGGGCGAGGCGACGCCCTGCTCGATCAGCCACAGCGCCTCGCGCATCAGCGCGCCCTGGATTCGGTTGCCGAGGAAGCCGATCACGTCCTTCCTCACCTGCACCGGCCGCTTGCCCAGCGCGCGCATGATCGCGCCGACACGCTCGGCCAGGGCGACGTCGGTGTGGACCGAGCGCACGACCTCGACCAGGGGGATGAGATGCGCCGGCATGAAGAAGTGCAGGCCCATCATGCGGCCCTGCGTCGCGAGGCCCGTGGCGATCTCGCTGATCGGGAAGCTCGAGGAGTTCGAGGTGATCGCGGCATCGGGCCGCGCCAGCGCCTCCATCTCGGCGAACAGGCGGCGCTTCAGCTCGAGGTCCTCGGTCACCGTCTCGACCACGATGTCGATCGCCGTCCAGGCCGCCTCCGGCAGGGTGGCCCAGGTCGCCAGTCCCGACGTGTCGGCGGGCTTGCCCAGCGCGGTGAGGGCGCGGGCGCAGGCGTCGGGCAGGCCTTCGCGCGTCGAGGCGGAGCGCGACACGACGTCCACCTTCCAGCCGCCGGCCAGGAACATGGCGATGATTCCCACGCCCATGGTGCCCCCGCCCACGACCAGCGCGTGACCGGGTGCCTGGTGTTCGCTTTGCGGCATTGATCGTCCTCCCCAACCCTCTGGAACTCGACGGGCGCCCCGGCGGCGGGGCAATATCGCCGCTCACTTATAGCCCCTGGGAGAGAAAGATGAGCGCCACCTACAAGGATATCGGCGTCAGCAACGAAGGTCCGGTCGGCATCGTCGAAATCCAGCGGCCGCCGCACAATTTCTTCGACAATTCGCTGATCAACCAGATCGCCGATGCCTTCGAGGCGTTCGACCGCGAGCCCGGCATCCGGTCCTATGTCCTGTGCGCCCAGGGCAAGTCGTTCTGCGCGGGCGCAGACTTCGCCAACCGGCCGCAGACCGGCGCCGCCGAGTCCGGCAAGCACCTCTACAAGGAGGCGACCCGCCTGTTCCGCGCCAAGAAGCCCAGCGTCGCAGCGATCCAGGGACCGGCGATCGGCGGCGGCCTCGGCCTCGCCGTCATGGCCGATTTCCGCGTGACCTGCGCCGAGGGTCGCTTTGCCGCCAACTTCACGCGGCTCGGCTTCCATCCCGGCTTCTCGCTGACCTACACGCTGCCGCGGCTGATCGGCCAGCAGCGCGCCAACCTCATGTTCTACACGGGCCGCCGCATCGGCGGCGAACAGGCCGTCGAGTGGGGCCTGGCCGACGTGCTGGTGCCGCTGGCCGACGTGCGCAAGGGCGCGATGGAACTCGCCCAGGAGATCGCCGAGAGCGCCCCGCTGGCGCTGCTGTCGACGCGCGAGACGATGCGCCGCGGCTTCGCCGACGCGGCCGAGGTCGCGACCGAGCGCGAGCTCACGGAGCAGGACTGGACGCGCAAGACCGAGGACTTCAAGGAAGGCGTGAAGTCCTATGCCGAGAAGCGACCCGGCAACTGGAAGGGCCGGTAGCCGCCGTCATGACTCTTCCGGACCGCGAGCCTCCCGGCTCGCTCATGATCATGAGCGGGCCGGGAGGCTCGCGGTCCGGAAGACCATGATCCTGAGCACCATGACCCCGCACATTCACGATCGGAGGCACTAGCATGGGTCAGCTCTCGGGCAAGGCCGCCATCGTCACGGGTGGCGCCTCCGGCATCGGCGAGGCCTGCTCGGAGACCCTGGCGCGCGAGGGCGGCAAGGTCCTCATCACCGACATCGACGACGCGCGTGGCCAGGCGCTGGTCGAGCGCATCGCGAAGGCGGGCGGCACGGCGCGCTACCGCCATCACGACGTGCGCGACGAGGCGGCCTGGCCCGGCGTGATCGCCGAGGCGGAGACGCAGTTCGGCCGGCTCGACATCATGGTCGCCAATGCCGGCATCGGCATCATGGCGCCGATCGAGACGATGACGCTCGGCGACTGGCAGAAGCAGCAGGCGATCAACCTCGACGGCGTCTTCCTGTCGGTGAAGAACGCCATCCCGGCGCTGCGCAAGGCGGGCGGCGGCTCGATCGTGCTGATGTCGTCGATTGCGGGCCTGCGCGGCGCGCCCGGGCTCGCCGCCTACTCGGCGACCAAGGGTGGCGTGCGCCTGTTCGCCAAGTCGGTGGCGCTGGAGCACGCGCACGACAATATCCGCTGCAACTCGGTGCATCCCGGCATCATCGCCACGCCGATCTGGGACAAAATCCCGACCGCCGCCGAGGGCAACCGCCGCAACGCGCCGATCGATCCCGCCGAGCGGGCGGCCGGCACCGTGCCGCTGACGCGCGTCGGCCTGGCGCAGGACATCGCCAACGGCGTGCTGTTCCTCTGCACCGACGCCGCCGGCTACATGACGGGCCAGGAGCTGGTGATCGACGGCGGCATCACCGCCGGCGGCCGGCCGACGCGGCGGCCGGAGTGACCATGGGCGCCGCGGCCAAGGGCTGGATCGTCGTCGCCGCGCTGAGCGGCGCGATCTCGGTGATCGTCGGCGCCTTCGCCGCCCACGGCCTCGACTTGTCGACCGAGGCCGGCCGCAAGGCGAGGGAGTGGCTGCAGACCGGCAGCCAGTATCAGGTCATCCACGCGCTCGCGATCATCGGCGTTGTGGTCCTCGTTCGCACCGCGACGGTGAACGCGCCCGTCGCTCTCGTCGCGCAGTGCCTGTTCGTGCTGGGCAGCGTGCTCTTTCCGGGAGCTCTCTACGCGCTCGCCTTCGGCGGGCCCCGCTGGATGGGGGCCGTGGCGCCGATCGGCGGCGCCGCGTTCATCCTGGGCTGGCTGAGCCTCGCTCTGGCCGCACTGATGAGGCCGGGCGCCGGTTGACCGGCCGAAGTCGATCGCTCAGTCGCGCGAAGCCTCTCGTCAGGAAAGCTGCTCGTCCAGCAGCTTGAGCGCCTCGGCCGCGAAGGCGCGCATGTTGGCGACGCGGTCGTTGGAACCGGTGCGCAGCGTGCGTGCGATCTTGCCCTTCGGGCCGACGACGGCGACGCAGGTGTGGCCGGCGGGATCGCCATAGGAATTGCCGGTCGGGCCCGAGGCGCCGGTCTCGGCGAGGCCCCAGGTCGTGTTCAGCCGCTCGCGCACCAGCTCGGCCGCCAGCGTTGCCCACGGCTCGGACGAGGAGCGGATGCCGGCGCGTTTTTCCTTGGTGGCGCCCAGGAACATCTCGCCAGCGGGCCGCGTGTAGACCACGGCACCGCCCATGAAGTAGGCCGAGGCGCCGGGCACGGCCAGCAGCACGGCCGAGATCAGCCCGCCGGCCGAGGATTCGGAGACTCCGACCGTCTCCTTGCGGGCCTTCAGCTTGTCGCCGACCTTCTTCGCCAGCGGCAGAAGCGAGTCCATGATCAGTCCTTCCTGTTCGTGAAGATGTCGAGGACCAGCGGCACCTGCTGGCCGAGCCAGATCGCGCGGTCGCGATGGTCTTCGAGGTCGTGGCCGGTATTGGGATGGACGAAGACCGTGAGGTCGCCGCGGTTCAGGGTGAGCCAGGACAGGAGCGGCGCGAGCTGGTCGTTGCGGAAGGCGACCTGGTAGCTGAAGCGCGGATGCGGGCCGACCGGCTTCTCGTGGAAGCGGCCCATCTCGATGTCGAAGGCCTTCTCGATGCGCTCGCGCAAGGCCCAGGCGGGCTCGCGCGAAGCGGCGTCGAAGTAGACGTGGGCGTGCCAGTCCTTGATCGCGGTCGTGTCCATCCGTTCATCCTATCACGCCTTGAAATGTGCCGTTTCGTGCAACCGCAGGTCGGAACCCTCTACCGTTCCCCGATGCGAGGTTGCTTGCTAGGCTGCCCCCATCATGAACTTCGATTTCTCCGACGACCAGAAGCTGCTCAAGGAGCAGGTTCGCAAGTTCCTCACCGACAAGTGCCCGACGAAAGTCGTGCGGCGCGTGCTCGATGGCAACGAGACCCATGCCGAGGAGGTCTGGAAAGGCCTGGTCGACCTCGGCGTTCCGGGCATCGCGATTCCCGAGGAGCATGGCGGGCTCGGCCTCTCGCCGCTCGAGCTCTGCGTCGTCGCCGAGGAGATTGGCCGCGCCGCGGCGCCGGTGCCGTTCGACACGTCGGTCGTGCTGGCGACCGAGGCGCTGAAGCTCGCGGGCTCTGAGGCGCAGAAGAAGAAGTGGCTGCCGGCGCTGGCCGCCGGCCAGGCGATCGGCACCTTGGCCGTCGCCGAGGGCGCGCAGCCGCCCAAGCCGCGCACCATCCGCACGACCTTCGGCAACGGCCGCCTCAACGGCAAGAAGGTGCCGGTGGCCGACGGCGAGGCGGCGACCTTCGCCATCGTGCTCGCCAACACCGGCGGGCAAGGAGATCGCGCGGTGTCTCTGGTGCTGGTCGATCTCAAGCAGGCGGCCGTGGCGAAGAAGCGCGTCGAGACGATCGACCCGGCGCGCAAGCACGCCGAGCTCACCTTCACCGACGCCACCGCCGAGCTGCTGGGCGCCGAGGGCGAGGGCTGGCGCACGCTCGAGCGCCTCTACGATGCCGCCGCCGTGTACTTCGCCTTCGCCCAGGTGGGCGGCGCCGAGGCCGCGATGTGGATGGCGCGCGACTACGCCCTGCAGCGCCAGGCCTTCGGCCGTGCCATCGGCTCCTACCAGGCGATCAAGCACAAGCTGGCCGACTGCTACGTCAAGCTCGAGCTGGCGCGCTCCAACGCCTATTACGGCGCGATGATGCTGACCGAGGGCGGTGCCGACCTGCCGCTGGCGGCGGCGGCGGCGCGCATCGCGGCCACCGAGGCCTACGACTTCGCGGCCAAGGAGAACATCCAGACGCACGGCGGCATCGGTTTCACCTGGGAGGCCGACACCCAGTTCCACTACCGCCGGTCCCGTGTGATGGCCCTGTCGATCGGCGGCCCGATGGCGTGGAAGGACAAGCTGGTCAGCCGCCTCGAACAGAAGAACGCAGCTTAACCAAAGCTGCAGTGGAGGAAACCATGGACTTCAACGACACGGCGGAAGAAGCCGCGTTCCGCAAGGAAGTGCGCGCCTGGCTCGACGCCAACGCCACGCGCAAGAGCGACGACAAGGCGAGCTTCCGCGCCCGCAACGACGATCCCGAGCTGCTCAAGAAGGCGAAGGAGTGGCAGGACAAGAAGGCGAAGGCAGGCTATGCGCGCATCACCTGGCCCAAGGAATATGGCGGCCGTGGCGGCTCGCCCATCCTGCAGGTGATCTACCAGCAGGAGGAGGCCGACTACCTGGTGCCGCTCGGTTTCTTCGACATCGGGCTGGGCATGTGCATCCCGACCATGATGGCCTATGCCAAGCCCGAGCAGCTCCAGCGCTACGTCAAGCCGGCGCTGCACGGCCAGGAAGTGTGGTGCCAGCTCTTCTCCGAGCCGGCGGCCGGTTCCGACGTCGCCGGCATCCGCACCAGGGCCGAGCGCGACGGCGACGACTGGGTGATCAACGGCCAGAAGGTCTGGACCTCGGGCGCGCATTACAGCGACTACGGCATCGTTATCACTCGCACCGATCCCAATGTCCCGAAGCACCAGGGACTGACCATGTTCTTCCTGTCGATGAAGACGCCGGGGGTCGAGGTGCGGCCGATCAAGCAGATGTCGGGCGGCGCCAACTTCAACGAGGTCTTCTTCACCGACGTGCGCATCCCCGACAGCCAGCGGCTGGGCAAGGTGGGCGAGGGCTGGAAGGCGGCGCTGACCACGCTGATGAACGAGCGGCTGGCCGTCGGCCTGCCCTCGGGCGGCCTCGACGTCGATGAGCTGATGGAGCTCGCCCGCGACACCGAGCTCGAGGACGGGCCGGCGATCCGCAACAGCCAGGTGCGCTCCAAGATCGCCGACTGGTACGTCCAGCAGCAGGGGCTGAAGCTGACGCGCTACCGCACGCTGACCGCCCTCTCCAAGGGCCAGACGCCAGGACCGGAATCGTCGATCATCAAGATCGTCGCCGCGCCGAAGATGCAGGACATGGGCGCCTTCGCCATGGAGCTGATGGGGCCGGCCGGCATCATGAAGGAGGACGTGCCGCACGCCGCGGGCTTCCAGGCCCAGTGGGTCGGCGGCGCCGGCTTCCGCATCGCCGGCGGCACCGACGAGATCCTGCGCAACATCGTGGCCGAGCGCGTGCTCGGCCTGCCGGCCGACGTGCGCGTCGACAAGGACGTGCCGTTCAACAAGCTCAAGGGCTGACCAATCGGCCCTTCCGCCGGCGGCCGGCGGCAGGCAGCATGCCTCCCGAAGACGATCGGGAGGAAAGATGAACAGGCTGGATGGCAAGGTCGCGTTCCTGTCGGGCGCGGCGCGCGGGATCGGAGGCGCCACGGCGACGCTGATGGCGAGCGTGGGCGCGAAGGTCGTGATCGGCGACGTGCTGGACGAGCGCGGCCGGCAGACCGCGCGGGAGATCGAGGCCGCGGGCGGCCAGGCGCTCTACGTGTCGCTCGACGTGACGCAGGAGGCGAGCTGGCAGGCGGCGATCGACGCCGCCCTCGCGAAGTTCGGCAAGCTCGACGTGCTGGTGAACAATGCCGGCATCTTCATCGGCAAGGGCGTCGAGGATGCGAGCCTCGACGAGTGGAACCGGCTGGTCGCCGTCAACCTGACCGGCGTCGTGCTGGGCACGCGGGCGGCGCTGCCCGCCCTCAAGGCGAGCGCCGCCGGGAGCGCGCACGGTTCCGCCATCGTGAACCTCGCCTCGGTGGCGGGACTGGTCGGCTCGCAGCTCGATCCGCTCTATTCGCTCACCAAGGGCGGGGTGACGATGTTCACCAAGTCGACCGCGCTCGAGTTCGGCCGCAAGGGCTACCGCATCCGGGTCAACTCGATCCATCCCGGCGTCATCGACACCGACATGGGCCAGCAGACCTTTGCCATGCGGGCCCGTGCGCAGGGCACGAACGACACCGAGGAGACGCGCGCCGTCTCGATCCGCATGCATCCGATCGGCCGGCTGGGCCTGGCCGAGGACATCGCCAAGGGCATCGTGTTCCTGGCGTCCGACGATGCCGGCTTCATGACCGGCTCGGGTCTGGTCGTTGACGGGGGCTACACGGCACAATAGCGCGGTCCCGTACGAGGAGAGTGGCGGCCGTGAACCCCCTGCTGATTTCGCTGGCCGCCGCCGCGCTGATGGTCCTGGGCGCCTGGCTGGGCACGGTGCTGCGGCGCTCCCTGCCGCGACAGCATCTCGACGACCAGTCGAAAGACGTGGTGCGGCTGGGCTCGGGCCTGATCGCCACCGTCACCGCCCTGGTGCTGGGGCTGCTGATCACTTCCGCCAAGGGCACCTACGAGACCCAGCGCAGCGAGATCAAGACCATCGCCGCCAAGCTGGTGCTCCTCGACGAGCTGCTGAAGCGCTACGGACCGGAGGCCCGGGCGGCCCGCGAGATGCAGCGCGTGGCCATGGGACCGATGATCGACCGAATCTGGGGGCAGCGGGCGATTTCTCCGCCGACGGGCGGCGCGCCGTACCAGCCCAGCCTCGAAGGCGAGAAGGTCTACGAGGCGGTCGAGGCGCTGGCGCCGCAGACCGACGTGCAGCGCAGCCTGAAGTTCCGGGCGCTCGCCATCGTGGCGTCGATCACCGAGGCGAGGGTGCTGCTGTTCGAGGAAAGCGAGGCCGGCCTGCCGACGGCGATCCTGGTGATCGTGGTCTTCTGGCTCACCATCCTGTTCGCGGGATACACGCTGTTCACGGCGGTCAATCCGACCAGCGGCGTCATCCTGGCGGTCATCGCCCTGTCGGCCTCGGGGGCGATCTTCCTGATCCTGGAACTGAACGATCCGTTCGGCGGCCTCATGCAGATCTCGCCGGACCCGTTGCGCAATGCCCTGGGCGTGCTCAGCTCGTGACGGGAGGGGCGCGTGTCCCGTCGCCGATCTGTGGCATACTGTCGGCAGGCCGGCCCTGCGGCCGGCCGCACAGAGGTGCCGTGGCCTGACGTGATGCCTGTCTTTCACCGGACCGTGAGCGACGACGGCGAGGAACTGGCCCGGGCCATCCCGGGGGCCACCATCCATTGTGTCGCCGACGAGGGACCCGCCTTCAACGGGCGCTACTGGCACCTCGATCTCGACGGGCTGGTCCTGGCCCGGCTGGAAATGGACCAGGCCACCCTCGTCGCGCTGGACGAGCGCGTGCGCGATTTCAACGTGTGGCACGTGATCAGCCCTGCCTGCGCAGTGAACGGCCAGGCCGTGGCGGACGACGAGATCGTCCCGGTACGGCCGGGCGAGGGCGGCACGATGCGCAGCGCCGGCCGGGCGCGGATCATGACGTTCGCCCTCCAGCCGTCGCTCTTCGCCGCAGCCGCCGAGCTCGATCTGCCCTTCCGGGCTGCCGTTGCGCCGGGTCGATGGCGCGTGGCGCTGCATGGCGCGCGCCAGCGGTTCGTCGCCCTGGGGCGCGCGCTCGTGGATCGCCTCGACGCCGAACCGCGGCTGCTCGCGACCGCGGCCACCCGGGTCTCCCTGCGCAATGCCCAGCTCGAGGTGATCGCCGCGCTGGGCGACGACGGGGCCTTCCGTCCGGACCGCGCGGCGGTCGGGCGTCACTCGCGGATCATGATGCGCTTCGAGCGGGCCATCGAGGAGGCGGGCGAGGGGCCGCTCGACATGGTGACGCTCTGCCGCCGCAGCGGGACGTCGCGCCGCTCGCTGGAAGCGGTGGTGCGCCAGCGGACCGGCCGGTCGCCGTGGGCCTATCTGCGTTGGCGGCGCCTGTGGCGGGCACGCGCCATGCTGCGGCGTCCGGAGGCGGGTGCGACGGTGACCGACGTCGCCTTCGGCCTCGGCTTCTGGCATCTCAGCCGCTTTGCCGCTGCCTATGGCGAGACCTTCGGCGAGGTCCCGAGCGCCACCCTGGCGCGAGCGGGCGGGAACCCGGCCGCTCCCGACCTGCGCAATTCGGATAGCCACCCCGGACGACGGGGCCTAGCCATGGGCGGCCCGCCGCCGGCGGGCGTGGTTCCGCGAGGTCGGACGTGACGAAAACTTCCCGGGTCGACAGGACCGCCATCGCCCTTGCGATCGCCTGCACCCTCGGCAGCCCGATGGCCGTCCTTGCCGCCGACGGGGAGACGGCCGGCGTCGAGATCGGGCAGGCGGCCGGCGAGCCGCCCGCATCCGACCCGGACGGCTGGCGCTTCCAGGCCACCGCCTACGGCTGGCTGATCGGAGTCTCCGGGAGCCTCACGTCCCGCGGGCAGACGGTCGACCTCAACGCGAGCTTCCCGCAGATCGTCGCCAAGAGCGATTCGATCGCGGCGTTCATGGCCTATGTCGAGGCCGACAAGGGCAAGGTCGGGGTCTACGGCGACCTGGTCTGGACCAAGCTCGGCTTCGACCGCGGGTCGGCGACCTACCGCAATCCGCTGCCCGGCGTGCAGCTCAGCGCCCGCACCAACACCGCGCTCACGACCTCGATGACCATCATCGAGATGGGCGGCCTCTACGAGGCCGCGCGCTGGACGCATGCGCCCGGATCGTTCACCGCCATCGACGGCCTGCTGGGCTTCCGCTACTGGAGCCAGTCGAGCGACATCAATCTCAACGTGCTGGCGTCGGTCAACGTCACCAGCCTCGGCATCGAGCAGGGACGGGCCTTCTCGATCGCCCGTTCCGGCAACGTCGCCTGGGTCGATCCGGTGATCGGCGTGCGGGTGCGGCACCAGTTCACGCCCAGCCAGCATCTGATGGTGCGCGGCGATGTCGGGGGCTTCGGCTTCGCCAGCCAGATCGCGTGGCAGGCGGTCGGCGTCTACAGCTACTCCTGGCAATTCACCGGCTATTCGCTGGCCGGCGTGATCGGCTATCGCGCGCTGGGCGTCGACTACAGCACGGGCTGGGGCAGCAATGCCGCAGGCGCCAACCTCGTCCTGCACGGGCCCCTGGTGGGCTTCACCCTCCGCTTCTGAACGTCGGATACGCCATGAGCCCAGCGACCGAAGACGCCGGCACGCGGCGCGATGCCTCGCGATCGTCGCTTCCGGCGCTGCTCGCGCTGGTCGGCGCCTCCATGCCCATGAGCCTCGATCCGTCCATCCACAACATCGCCGTGGTGGCGGCCGGCAACGAGCTGCACATGACCGGTGCCGGGCGGGCGCTGGCCGCGAGCATCGGAACGCTGTGCATCGCCGCCGCCATCCTGACGACCGGCAGCCTCGGCGACCGGCTGGGGCGCCGGAAGATCATGCTGTTCGGCCTGGTCGTGACGCTGGCGGGCGGCATCGTGACGGCGCTGGCCCCGAATGCGGCGATCTTCTCGCTCGGGCGTGTCCTGTCGGGGGTCGGCTTCGCCGCCTCCTTCGGCCTCTCCTTCGCGCTCCTGCGGGCGATCGCGCCCGACCCTGACGCGCTGGCAAAGGCGGTGGCGCGCTGGCTGGCCCTGCAGACGCTCGGCGTCGTGGTCCTGTGCCTGCTCGGCGGCTATCTCGCGGGCGTGAGCTGGCGCGCCGCCTACCTGCTCGGCCCGGCCGTCGGCGTGGCGGCGCTGCTGCTGTGCCTTCGGAGCGTGCCGGAAGCCCGCGATCCGGCGGCGGGCCGGTTCGACGGCATCGGCCTGGCGCTGGTGGCGGTCGGTCTCGTCGCCGTGCTGTACGGCGTCAGCAACGCGGCCTCGGCGGGCTGGGGCAGTGTCCGGGTGCTGGCGCCGCTGGCGCTGGGGACAGCGATGCTCGTGGGCTTCTCCTGGTGGGAGGCGCGGACGGCGCGGCCGGCCTTCCCGATCCGCTCCTTCGGCGATCCCGAGCTGATGGTCGGCGCGCTGGCCGGAATCGCCTTCAACATCGGCAACGCGGTCGTGGCCATCCAGCTCTCGCTGCTCTGGCAGTACGTCTATCGCTTCACGCCCTTCGAGGTGAGCCTCGGCCAACTGCCGTTCATCGCCGCCTGCATCGTTGCGGCAAGCTGGGCGGGAAGTCTGGTGGCGCGCGGCGTGTCGATGCGCCTGCTCGTCCCGGTCGGGCTGATCGCCATGGCGGCTTCTCTCGCGGCGATGGCCTTCGCCGGCCCGTCGACGTCCTACCTCGTGTTCGTAGTACCGCTCATGGTGGCGGGTGTCGGGCTCATGCTCACCCAGGCCCCGACGGCCAACGTCTTCGTCGCCAAGCCGCCGCCCGCGCTGGTGGGCGCCATCGGCTCGTCGCGCACCGCGTTCGGCCAGTTCGGCTTCGCGCTTGGCCTCGCGCTCTCCTCGTCGCTGGTTTACGGCCTGTTCTCGCCCGACCTGCGCCAGCGCCTCGAGCAGGCCGGCGCGACGCCGGCCGAGCAGGCGCAGTCGGTCGGCATCATCCAGTCGTACGTGCAGACCGGGACGGCGACGGCCTACGACGCGAAGCTGGTGCAGGAGGTGATCGCCAGCGCGACGACGGCCTATCTCGACAGCTATCGCCTCACGCTGCTGGTCATGGCCGCGTTGATCGCGGTTATCGGCGTCGTCTGCTTCTGGATCCTGCCGCGGCATCGGTCGGGAGGCGCGCCCGCGGCCGCCGGGTGAGGGACTGAGCAGCCGGCGCCGGCATCGAGCGTCCCGGCCGGGACGGTCAGAAAATACCGCCGGCGAGGCCCGCCGCCATGGCGGCGCCCAGCTCCTCGCATTGCTCGACGAACGCCGGCTGCCAGGCGCCGCGGCAGATCAGCGGCTCCTGCACGAGACGCCAGCGCAAGCCGGTCAGGATGGTCTCGATGCCGCGCCGCGTGCCGGTGCCGTCGCTGCCGGCCCGGATGTAGACCGCGCAGGGCAGCCCCTGGGTGCGCTCGAGCAGCGGATTGTAGGACCGGTCGAAGAAGTCCTTCAGCGCGCCGCTCATGTAACCGAGATTCTCGGTCGTCCCGAGGATGACGGCCTGGGCCGCCAGCACGTCCTCAGGCCCGGCCTGCAGGGGCGCGACCACGCGGACGTCGATATCCGTTTCGCTGAGCGCGCCGCGTTCCACGGCCTGCCGCAGGGAGAGGGTGTTCTCCGACGGAGCATGGGCCACAATGAGCAGGCTCTTCGACATCGAGCGCGATTCTACCCCGAGACACGGCCGTCATGCTCAAGAAACTCCTGATCGCCAATCGCGGCGAGATCGCCATCCGCATCGCCCAGGCCGCCGCCGAGCTCGGCATCGCGACCGCCGGCCTCCATTCCGAAGACGATGCGACGTCGCTGCACGTGCGGCGTGTCGACGAGGCCCTCGCCTTGCCGGGCCGGGGCGCCGCAGCCTACCTCGACATCGGCAGCGTGATCGCGGCGGCGCGGAAGGCGGGCTGCGATTCCGTGCATCCGGGTTACGGCTTCCTGTCGGAGAATGCCGATTTCGCCGAGGCCTGCGCCGCGGCCGGCCTCCTGTTCGTCGGCCCCACACCCGGGCAGCTCCGGCTGTTCGGCGACAAGACGAGCGCGCGGGCGCAGGCAGAGCAGTGCAATGTGCCCGTGCTGCCGGGGACCGGCATCGTCGACCTGGCCGGCGCGAGGGCGTTCCTGAAGGCGCATGCGAGGACCGGCATCGCGCTCAAGGCCATCGCCGGCGGCGGCGGGCGCGGCATGCGCCTGGTGCGCGAGGAGGGCGAGCTGGCCGACGCCTTCGCCCGCGCCTCGGCGGAAGCGAAGGCCGCGTTCGGCAACGGCGATCTCTATGCCGAGCGGCTGGTCGGCCGCGCGCGGCACATCGAGGTGCAGATCGTGGGCGACGGCCAGGGCGGCATCGTCGCCCTGGGCGAACGCGAGTGCACCCTGCAGCGCCGCAGCCAGAAGATCGTCGAGCTGGCGCCCAGCCCCCATCTCGACGCGGCCCTGCGGGAGGAGATCGTCGCCGCGGCGGTCGCCATGGCCCGGGCCGTGGCGTACCGCAGCCTCGGCACGTTCGAGTTCCTGGCCGACGGCGACGCGTTCTTCTTCATCGAGGCCAATCCGCGCCTGCAGGTCGAGCACACCGTGACCGAGGAAGTGTGGGGCGTGGACCTGGTGAGGACCCAGCTCCTGCTGGCCGGCGGCGCCAGCCTGCCCGACACGGGCGTCGCGCGCGCGGCGCCGCGCGGGCATGCGATCCAGCTGCGGATCAACATGGAGACGATGACGGCGGACGGCTCGGCCCGTCCCGGCGGCGGCACGCTCACCGTGTTCGAGCCGCCGTCCGGCAAGGGCGTCCGCGTCGACACCTACGGCTATGCCGGCTACCGCACCAACCCCAACTTCGATTCGCTTCTGGCCAAGCTCATCGTGCACAGCCCGTCGGCGGATTTCGGCGAGGCCCTGGCGCGCGGCGAACGCGCGCTGGCGGCCTTTCGCCTCGAAGGCGCGCCCAGCAACATCGCCTTCCTGCGCGCTCTCCTGGCCGACGACGAGGTCCGTGCCGGCCGGGTCCATACGCGCTTCATCGACGAGCGGGCCGCGTCGCTGATCGAGGCCGCGGGCAAGCTGCCGGGCGGCCTCTATTTCGAGGCGGCGCCGCCGGCCACCCCCGGACGGCAGGTGGGTGCCCGGGTCGACGCGGTGGACCCGCTGGCCGTCCTGACCTTCGGCAAGGCCGTGCCGGCGGCGTCCGGCGCGGTGGCGGACGAGGAGGGGCCGGAAGGCACCGTGCCGGTGAAGGCGCCGATGCAGGGCACGATCGTCAGCCTCTCGGTCGCGGAAGGCGACGCGGTGGCGGCCGGGCAGGCGCTGCTGGTCATGGACGCCATGAAGATGCAGCACGAGATCCGCAGCCCGGCGCGCGGCTATGTGCGGCGCATCGCCGTCACGGCGGGCGAGACCGTCTACGAGGGCCACGCCCTCCTGTTCGTCGAGGAGGCCGAGGTCGAGGTCGCGGGTGCCGCCGCCGAGGAGGCGATCGACCTCGAGCATGTCCGTCCGGACCTCGCCGAATATTTCGAACGCCGCGCGCTCACGCTGGACGACCGGCGACCCGAGTCGGTGGCGCGACGGCGCAGGACCAACCAGCGCACCGCCCGCGAGAACCTGGACGACCTGGTCGACCCCGGCAGCTTCGTCGAATGGGGCGCCTTCGCCATCGCCAGCCAGCGCACGCGGCGCAGCCTCGACGACCTGATCGAACGCACGCCGGCGGACGGATTGATCACCGGCATCGGCCGAGTCAACGGCGCGCTGTTCGGCCCCGAGAAGAGCCGCGTCGCCGTCGCCCATTACGACTACACGGTGCTGGCCGGCACCCAGGGCAAGACCAACCATCACAAGAAGGACCGGCTGTTCGAGATCGTCGAGGAGCAGCGCCTGCCGCTGGTCTTCTTCACGGAAGGCGGCGGCGGCCGGCCGGGCGACGTCGACCTGCAGTCGGTGGCCGGCCTCAACACCATGGCCTTCCACATCTTCGGCCGGCTGAGCGGCTCCTCGCCGCTGGTCGGCATCAACTCGGGCCGCTGCTTCGCCGGCAACGCGGCGATCCTGGGTTGCTGCGACGTGGTGATCGCGACCAGGAACTCGACCATCGGTATGGGCGGGCCGGCGATGATCGAGGGCGGCAATCTCGGCGTCTACGCGCCGGAGGAGGTCGGCCCGATGAGCGTGCAGGTGCCCAACGGCACAGTCGACATCGCCGTCGAGGACGAGGCCGAGGCGGTCGCGGTGGCCAAGAAGTACCTGTCGTACTTCCAGGGCGCATTGCCCGACTGGCGGGCGGCCGACCAGCGCCTGCTCCGCCGGGCCATCCCGGAGAACAGGTTGCGCGTCTACGACGTGCGCAGCGTCATCGAGACGCTGTGCGACGAGGGCTCGGTGCTGGAGCTGCGCCGCGCCTTCGGTCCCGGCATGGTGACGGCGCTGGCGCGCATCGAGGGCAAGCCGCTGGGCATCGTCGCCAACAACCCGGTGCATCTCGCCGGCGCCATCGATTCGGACGGATCGGACAAGGCGGCGCGCTTCCTGCAGCTCTGCGACTGCTTCGACCTGCCGGTCCTGTTCCTGTGCGACACGCCGGGCATGATGGTGGGACCCGAGGTCGAGAAGACCGCCCTTGTCCGCCACTGCTCGCGGCTGTTCGTGGTCGGCGCCAATCTCGGCGTGCCGTTCGGCACCATCGTGCTGCGCAAGGCCTACGGGCTGGGCGCCCAGGCCATGGCCGGCGGTTCGTTCCATGCCGGCACTTTCGCGATCGCCTGGCCGACCGGCGAGTTCGGCGGCATGGGACTGGAGGGTGCGGTCAAGCTCGGCTACCGCAAGGAACTGGAGGCGATCGCCGATCCCGTGGAGCGGCGGGCCCTGTTCGACCGCATGGTCGCCGAAGCCTATGCGCGCGGCAAAGCGCTGAGCACCGCGACCTACTTCGAGGTCGACGAGGTGATCGATCCGGCCGATTCACGGCGCTGGATCGCGACCGCCCTGCTGGGCGCGCCGCCACGCCCGCGCAACCCGCACAAGAAGCGGCCGAACATCGATACGTGGTGAAGGTTGTCATCCCGAGGCCGCAGGCCGAGGGACCTTTCGGTACCGGAAAGGTCCCTCCCTTCGCCCCTGCTCAAGGCAGGGGCTGCGCTCGGGATGACAGGGTTACTTCGCGATCCAGAACGTGTCGGGCTGGTAGAGGCCGATATACCCGCCCGGATCCCAGGCGAAGTAGCCTTCCTTCGGCACGTTCTTGATCTTCGGACCGACCACGATCGGCTGGCGGATGCCGTTGACCGTGCCGATCGAGAAGACCTCGTCGGCATTGGCCTCGAGGATCTTGTCCCAGGCGGCGCGCCGCCCGGCCTCGTCGGTGGCGTGCTCCCACTCCTTCACGTAGTCGAGCAGCTTGCAGGCTTCGGGCATGTCGCAGGCCTCGCCCATCCTGCCCTTGGATTCGACGAACATGCCCCAGCGCGACCATTGCAGCCCGCCCTGCATCGTGGGCGCGAACTCCTTGGGGCTGGTATTGGGGGTGGGCACGGCGGTGACGACGCCGGCGAAGGCCGTCATGTTGGCCTCGCCCGAGAAGGTGCGCAGACGGAAATTGTCGCGGGTCTGCGGCTTGGTCAGCATCTTGATGCCGACCTTCTTCCACATCTCGGAGATCAGGTGCAGCGCGTCGGCATCCTCGGTCTCCTCGCTCGCCATCTCGACGACGATCGTGGCCGGCCGCCCGTCGGGCAGCAGGCGGATGCCCTGGCTGTCCTTCTTGTTCAGCCCGACCTCGTCGAGCAGCTTGTTGGCCAGCTTGGGATCGTACTTCGCCCATTTGGTGGCGTATTCCGGCTTGAACAGCTCGGAGCGGTCCATGATCGTGTTGTTCGAGGGCTTGGCGAGGCCGAGATAGACGACCTGGTTCAGCTCGTCGCGGTCGATCGCCAGCGACAGGGCGCGGCGGAAGCGCACGTCGCGCATCAGCTTGCGCCATTCCTCGTCATTGGCGTTGAGGTTGGGATAGAGCGCGAGCTGGGAGCCCGAGCCGGATTCCCACAGGCGGACCTCGATGCCGGAACTCTTCGCACTCTTCTGGAGGAACGTGTAGTCGCGCATGTTGAGATAGCGCGGCTGCAGGTCGGCCTCGCCCAGGCCCGCCTTCGCCGGCACCAGGTTGGGCGCGACCTGGGTGAAGACCACGCGGTCGACATAGGGGAGCTGCTGACCCTTCTCGTCGATGCGGTGGTAGTAGGGATTGCGCACGAAGACGTAGCGCTGCGACGGCGATGGCGTCGTGTTCACCCAGGGATTGAGCGTCGGCAGCTCGGGATTGTCGTTGGCGTACATGACGTCATGACGCTTGTAGATCTGCACCCAGCTGCCGCCCTGCTGGCCGCCCTTTCCCGACTTCGCGATCTCGTCGGGGTTGGTGTACTTGGCATGGAACTTCTTGAGGTAGTGGGCCGGCCGGAACAGGAACAGCGGCGCGGCACGGGCCTGGCTCTCGATGAAGTAGGGGTTGGGTTTGTCCCAGGAATACTTGATCGTGCGCTCGTCGATGATCTCGACCTTCGGTGGCTGGCCGTCGACCATCAGCTCGACGGAGGGGCCGGAGCGCGACAGCTCCTTGTTGTTGGCCACGTCCTCCCAGAAGAACCGGAAGTCCTCGGTCGTGAAGGGATGGCCGTCGGACCATTTGTGGCCTGCCCGGAGCTTGAAGGTGAACTCGCGTCCTTCCTTGTCCTCGTAGCTCTCGAGGATGTCGGGCATGAGCTTGAACTTGTCGTTGTAGATGATCAGCCGGGTGTAGCTGTAGATCGTCATCAGGCGGGTATCGCGGGCGCTGCCCACGAGAATGTTGAGGTCACCCCCGGGCTTGCCGGGGCCTTCGCCGCCGGCGAAGCGCTTCACCACCCAGGGCTGCTCGGGGATGCGCTTGCCGACGGGCGGAAGCGCGCCCGACTTCACCTCGCTCTCGAGCATCGGCGTTTCCTGCATCGTCGGCAGCGGGTCGGCGGCGAAGGCCGGGCTGCAGAGCAGGCTGAAAAGGATACTCTTGGCGAAGACGCGTCTGTTCATGTGAGCCCGCCCTGTCGTTTGGCTGCGGTATCTGCCGCATTCATGACGAATCAAATCGCTGAAAGTTGCCGAGGTCAATGGCGGCAAGGTCGCGCGACCGCGCCACAATTTCTTCATGATTGGCCGGACCCTCAGTATCGGTCGAACGCCCGTCGCGGGCCGGGCCGCGTGCCCTCCGGGACGACGGGCTTCACGGTGCCGTTCGCCTCGACATCGGCGACCGTGTAGGGACCATCGACGCCGATGGGGCGGTCGCCCTTCACGGTCACGCGCTCCATCGTCCGGCGGGCGGGGTAATAGTCGTGCGCCGCGTAGTGGAGGACCGAGCGATTGTCCCACATGACCAGCGTGTGGGGCCGCCATTTCACGCGCAGCTGGTACTCCGGGATCGTCGCCTGGCGGTAGAGGAAGGCCAGCAGCGCGTCGCTCTCGTCGGGCTTGAGCCCCTTGATGCGCACGCAGAACTGCTGGTTGACGTAGAGGACGCGCCGTCCGGAAACCGGGTGGACCCGCACCACCGGATGCCAGGGATTGGGAAAATCGTCCTCCAGCTGTCGCAGCCTGGCGCGGTCGCTCTGGCCGAACAGGGGCCGCCACGGCTTGAAGTCGTGCAGCGCCTCCAGCCCGTGGATGTGCTGCTTCATGCGGTCGCTCAGGCCGCGATAGGCGGCGCTCATGCTGGCAAACAGCGTGTCGCCGCCCGTCTCGGGGACGACCTTGGCGCGCAGGATGGTCGCCATCGGCGGGCAGTCGCGGAAGGTCTCGTCGGCGTGCCAGATGTCGGTGAGCGCCGGCGGGTTGTCCCGCGAATAGTCGAGGATGATGACCTCGGGCCGGTCGGGCAGGTTGGGCGAGAAGGGATGGATCGACAGTTCGCCGAACCGGGCCCCGAACGCCATCTGCTGATCGACGGTGATGTCCTGGTCGCGCAGCACGATCACCTCGTAGCGCACCAGGGCCTCGTGGATCGTCCGGAACTGGGCCGGACCGAGCGGCTGCCGGAGATCGACCCCCTCGATCTCGGCCCCGATGAAGCCGTTGATCGGCCGGACGGTCACCGGCGCTTCGGTCGCCTTGCGCGATGCGGTAGAGCGTGCTCCCGGCATCGTTTCCTCCGCTTGCTTATTAGGTTAATCCTAGAGCGGAATGGGATGAGATGGAATCGCAACCGATTCCATCTCATCCCATTCGCGCGGCACGATGGAAGTTGTTGCGAGAGGGCATGATGAGATTGTCTGTTCCAGCCGATCTCATCATGCTCCAGCGGCAATCGGCGGGGAGGACCATGGCAAGCGGCCTGGAGAACGAATTCGCGACGCTGCACGAGATCGTCAAGGCGGCGAAGGTCCGGCTCAACGGCAACATCTGGGACTATCTGATCGGCGGCACCGAGACCGAGACGACGCTGCGGCGCAACCGCATGGCGCTGGACTCCATCGCCTTCCGCCCCCGGGTGCTGCGCGACGTCTCGAGCATCGACCCGTCGTCGGAGATCCTGGGCAAGAGGATCCGCCTACCGGTGATGCTGGCGCCCGTCGGGTCGCTGGAATCCTTCGAGCCCGGCGGCGGCATCACCGTCGCCAAGGGGGCGGGAGCCGGCAACGTCGCCATGCTGATCAGCTCGGTGACCACGCTCAAGCTCGAGGACATCGTCAAGGGCGGCGACGGGCCCAAGATCTACCAGCTCTACGTGCGCGGCGACGATGCCTGGGTCGCCGATCGCGTGAAGCAGGCGATGGACGCGGGCTACGATGCCTTCTGCATCACCGTCGACACGCAGGTCTACTCGCGGCGCGAACGTGACATCACCAAGCGCTTCGTGAAGTCGTGGCGCACGGCGGCGACGGGCCAGGATCATCAGGCGGCCTTCGCCTGGGACAATTTCAAGCGGGTGAAGGACAGGTTCCCCGACGTGAAGTTCATGCTGAAGGGCATCGGCACCGGCGAGGACGCCGAGATCGCCTGCCAGCACGGGGTCTGGGCGGTCTACTGCTCCAACCATGGCGGCCGCCAGCTCGACCATGGGCGCGGCTCGGCGGCCGTGCTGCCCGAGATCGTCGAGGCGGTGAAGGGCCGGGCCAGGGTCGCGGTCGACGGCTCGTTCAGCCGCGGCAGCGACATCGTGAAGGCGATCTGCCTCGGCGCCGACTGGGTGGGCCTGGGCCGGCTCTACTGCTACGGACTGGCCGCGGCGGGCGCCGCCGGCATCGAGCGCGTGGTCGAGCTGCTCGAGGATGAGATGAACGAGGTTATGGGCCTGCTCGGCGTCACCAGCCTGAAGCAGCTCGACAGGAGCTATATCTCCGCGAGCGTGCCGACCAACCTGCCCGGCGTCCACTCGGCCTTCCCCCTGATGCACGAAGGCTATTGACGCCGGCCCGCGGCCAAGCCCGAGCCCCAAGAACGCTCGCGACCTGCCAAGAGGGCCGGCAAACGGTCGCGCGCGGCCCCGTCGGAAGGGGCCAATGCAAATTGTTGGCAATTCGGGTATCGAGTGCAGAATCGGTGCACGAGGTGAATCCCCCGATGAGCGAGGCAAATGCCCCCGCGACGTCGCAGCTCCATCGCGATGCGCTCCCGGTCACGCGCGTTTCCACGGAGTTCCATCTGCGGGGCCTCGACCTGTTGACCCGCGTGCAGGACGACATCATCGATTCCCTGATCGTCGTGACGCTGGTGCGAGACCAGATGACGCCCCCGCGGCGCGAGCCCGTGAGCGTGCGCGAGCTGTCTCGCGCACTGGACATGCCGGCCGAGACGGTTCGCCGCCGCGTCCTGGGCCTGGCGCGAAGCGGCCAGTGCGTGGTGACGGATGATGGCGTCTCCGTCCCGCCGGCCGTGCTGCGCGGCCGGTCCGTCACGACGTTCCTGCGCAAAATCTACGTCAACGCTGTCCGCCTGCTGGCCGACCTGACGCGCATAGAGGTCGCCGCCTTCGCCTCGTCGTCGCGGCGCAGCGTCGAGGCCGGCCGGCTGGCGCCGGAGCAGACCGCCATCGCCATCGCGGCGACCGGGCTGCTGCTCGCCGGCATTCGCGCGCTGCGCACCTTCTGGGGCGGCGACCTGATGAGGGGATTGATCTACACCGCGATCTGGACGGCGAACGTCAAGCACGTGACCAACAGCACGCCGGCGGCGCACCGGATATCGCTGCCCGACAGCCTTCGCGTGCCGGTCAGCGTGTCGGCGATCGCCCGGTCGCTACGCCTGCCCTACGAGACCGTTCGCCGCCATGCCGATTCCCTGGTCCAGGAGGGCATCTGCATCCGCGCCGGACGCCGCGGGCTCTATGTGCCGCTGGCGTTCATTCTGCGCATTTCGGCCGGGCCGGAGATCGGCCATCGGCTCGTGCTGGACTTCCTCGCCGACCTGCGCCACCGCGGGGTGCAGGTTTGAACTCTACCAGCTGAGCCGCAGTCCGGCGGTGAGGGCGTGGCTGTCGGTGCCGGCGCCGAGCTCGCCGTCGTAGCGCAGGTAGAGCTGCGTCGCCGCTGCAATCGCCGTCGTCGCCGAGAAGCCGACGATGGCGGCGTCGCGCGTCGGCGTCGCCCCATAGACGGTGAACGACGCAGACGGCGCACCGGCGAACGACGCGGTGATCGGCCGGCCGACATTGGCATATTCGTGCTGCCAGCCCAGCCGCAGGCCGAAGCCGAAGGCGCCGATGGTGCTGTCGAGCGCCGCGCCCAGCACCGAACGCACCGACGACGTCGTCTGCTGCGCGACGGTGAGATTGAGCGAGTTCGCGCCGGACTCGGTGAAGCCGTTCTGTGTCGAGCTGCTGGCCTGGAAGCGTGCGAAGGGCGTCACGCTCGCCCTGTCCCACAGGCCGACCCTGTAGCCGGTTTCGACCTGTGCCAGTGCCTGGTTGGCACCGGCGCTGCCGGAGGCGGTGCGCGGCTGCAGGCCGGGGATCTGGATCTGCCGCTGCATCTGGTTGCCGATGTAGGCGTAGCCTGCCAGTGCGTCGGCATAGAAGGCCGATTGCATGAAGGAGCCGTAGGCGGCGACGCTGACCGAGTCGCTCCAGCCCTGGCCCATGAGACCGCTCACCCATTGGGTGCCGTGCGCGTAGCCGACGCCGAGGCCGACCAGGAAGCGCGGGTCGAGGCGATAGTCGATTCCGGCCGCGCCGCCGCCGACATTGTACGTGAGCGTCGATGCGTTGCCGTTGCCCTGGATCGAGCCCAAGCCTCCCAGGCCGCTGAACCAGGCGCTGAGCCGCCGCGTGTCGTCGCACGCCTCGATCTCGCAGGCCTGGGCCAGGGCCACGCGCGCGCCCGGCGCGGTGCCCGAGCGGGCATTCGCCATCTGCTGGCCAAGCGTGTTCATGAACAGCGCGGCGCCGGCGACGTTGGTGGTGCCAATGTCGGCATAGGGCTGGCCGCTGACGGCGTTGAGCGCCGGCGCGGCCTGGCTGGTCGTGAGGTTGGCGAGCGCGCCGACGACGGTGGCGAAGTCGCCGGTGGCACTGGCCCAGGTCTGATCGAGCGCGGCGCCGACGGCGCGCTGGTTGCCGGTGTTGCCGCCGAAGCCCGAGAACGGCGTGGCGCCCTCCAGGGCCAGGGTCAGCAGAACGCTGTTGGCGGTGTAGCTGAGGCTCGGCGTCAGGAAGGCGTAGTTGGAGGTGACGCCGCTGTAGGTGCCCGACACCCCGCCGGTGGCGCTGAGGATCGTGTAGGTGGCGCTGGTGGCGTAGCTGCCGCTGGCCACCGCCTGGACCGCCGCTCCGCTGATGGTGGCGCTGCCGTTGACGGACACCCTGTCGCTCTGGCCCTGGGCATTGGCCTCGACGACGTAGGTCCCGCCCGTCTGCACGAAGTTGCCGTTGACGGTCAGCGTGCCGATCGAGTTGCCCGGCGCCAGTGTGCCGCCGTTCGAGACCAGGCCGCCGATCGTTCCGCTGCCGCCTATGCTGCTGGCGCTGTCCAGCGTCACGGTGCTCGCGATCGATCCGTTCACCACCAGCCCGCTGCCGGTCACCGTGGTCGGGCCGCTGAAGCTGCCGGTGCCCGTGAAGGTGTAGGTGCCGCCGCCTTGCAGGGCGAGGCTTCCCGTGCCCGACAGGCTGCCGGCATAGGTGCCGTTGCCGCTCTGGCTGAACACAACGGCCGCATTGTTTGCGATGTTGCCCTGCAGGGTCGCGGTGGTGCCTTGCAGCGTGCCGCCCGACACCGTCGTCCCGCCGCCATAGGTGTTGGCGCCGGTCAGGATCAGAGTCCCCAGGCCGGCCTTGGTGAGGCCGCCGCTGCCGCTGATCGCCGACGCTAGCATGACCGTGTTGCCGTTGGTGTCGAACGTGCCGCCTCCGGGACCGAGCGGATCGAGCCTGCGGGAGACGTCGATCGTGTTGCCGGTTGCCCATTGCAGGCCGCCGCCGTTCAGCGTGATGTTGCCGGTGCCGAAGTTTCCGAGACTGGTGAAGTTGATCAGCCCGCCGGTGACCGTCGTGCCGCCGCCGTAGGTGTTGCCGGCGTTGGTGATGGTCATGGTGCCGCTGCCCTGCTTGACGAAGGCGCCGGTAGCATCGCCGACGAGGTAGGCGGCGACGGTCGTATCGCTGGAATCGCCTGCGGTCAGCACGGCACCGTTTTCCAGGCGAACTCCGGCGAGCAAGCCCGACGACTGGAACCGGCCCACCGTCTGCCGGAATCCGCCCAGGTCGAGGACGCCAGTGCCGTTGACCGTCAGCCCGCCCGTCGTGGGCAAGGCATTGTCGGCTCCGATCCGCAGGGTACCGCCGCTGACCGTGGTGCCGCCGGCATAGGTGCTGTTGCCCGACAGGAGGAGAGTGGTACCACCGATCTTGGTCAGACCGCCGGTTCCGCCGATCGACTGCGAGATCGTGCTGGCACTGAAGCCACCGGTCTCGATCGTGCCGCCCGCGCCGCCCAGCGTGAGGGTGCGGGTGCTGGCGAGGATGAGGGCTTCCGCGAATTGCAGGGTGCCACCGTCGAGCGTCACGCTGCCGTTTGCGGCGCCGAGGCCGTCGTCGGCCGAGATGGCTACTTTGCCGCCCTTGATCGTCGTCCCGCCCTCATAGGCGTTGATGGCGTTGAGCCAGAGCGAACCATCGCCCGTCTTGGTCAGGCCGCCCGTCCCGCCGATGGCGCGACTCTGAAACAGGGTCACGCCGCTGTCGACGTCGATGGTGTTGGTGGTGCCGCTGTTCAGCGTCAGGGCGTGCGCGTTCGCGAAGTTTGCCGTGGCCCTGAGCGTGCCGCCGGCCAGCGTGAGCGTGGAGGCATTGGCACCGAGACTGCCGTTTTCCGCAACCGAGAGCGTACCGGCACTCACCGTCCACGACGTCGTGGCGGTCGTGGTTCCGGTCAACGTCCAGGTGCTGCTGCCGGTCTTCTCGTACACGCCAAAGCCGCGGTACTGCGCGGCCGTGCCGATCGTGGCGACGTTGAGAGAGGCATCAGCCGAGCCGCCCAGCCGCAGCGTGTCGGCGAGGCTTGCCGCCTGCACGTTGCCGTTGATGGTCGAGCCTGACCGCACCTCGAGAACGTTGGTGCCGCCGGCGAAAGTGATGGCGTTGGCCCGGGAACCTCCCGACCCTGCGTTGCCCCCCGAGATTGTTCCGGAATTGACGATGGCGAGTCCCGTGCCGACGATTCCGGCGCCACCGACGCCCACGTTCCCAGCGCCGAAGCCGCCGGCGCCGCCGGCGCCGCCATTGCCGCCCGTGATCGTGCCGGTGTTGGTGAGTGTCGCGCCCGAGGCGGTGAACTGCCAACCGATGCCGCCGTCGCCGCCGCTGCCGCCGTTCCCGCCGTTGTTCCCGCCGCTGGCCTGCCCGTCGCCGCCGTTGCCGCCGTTGCCCGCCGTGACGGCGGCGCTGTTGCTGCTGGCGCCGGTTCCGGTCGTGATGACGCCATAGCCGCCGGCCCCGCCGCCGCCGCCGCCATTCGCGTTGCTGGGGCCGCTGCCGCTGGTGCCGTTGCCTCCCACGGCGCCGGCTATCGTCCCGGCATTGTCCAGGCTTACGGTGCCGCTTCCGTTGCCGTTGGCACCGCCGTCGCCCCCGGTGCCGCCGACGTCGCCGCCCGATGAACCGCCGGCGCCACCGGCTCCGCCACCAGCGCCACCGCCGCCGCCGCCGCCGGCTGCGTTGGAATCGCCCTCCCCTTCGTTTCCGGCCGTTCCCGTGAAGCCGGAGCCGCCGGCACCGCCGCCCACGGAATCGTTTTCGCCGCTGCCTCCGTCGCCGCCCCTCGCCAGGGCGGCGCCGCTTCCGGCCGCGAGGATGAGACAAGTGGTGAGGCAGGTCGTCGACAGCAACGTCGCCAACCGGCGCGCGGCACACGAAGGACGGACGGCACGCACGATGTGCACTCCACGGTTGTCATGAGCGGACCGGGAGATGCTTGCGCGACGACTCGTGCGTGCTGAAGGTCAGGACTACCCAGATTGAGGCAATCGTCAGATTCTGGCCGTCCGTGCCCCGGAATGGGTAGGGCCGGACTGGTGTCGCAATGCCGACCGTCCCACAGTTTCCGGTCGCTGTCGGTCCGACGAGAGCAATCTTTCGGAGAGCAGGACGACGGGCCTGTCGGGCTCACGCGTCCGGCATTGTTTCTCGCGCGCCGGAGACCTCGATCGGCGCGAGAGGAGGGCGCGCCTGAAGCTACCAGGAAAGTCGCAGGCCGGCGGTCAACGCGTGGTTGTCGGTGCCGACGGCGAGCTCGCCGTCGTAGCGCAGGTAGACGTCGGTGGCCTGGGCGATGCTGGTCGTCGCGGAGAAGCCGACGATGGCGCTGTCGCGGGTCGGCGTCGCACCGTAGACGGTGAAGGCGGCGGTGGGGGCGCCGGTGAAGGCGGCGGTGATCGGCCGCGCGGTGTCGGCGTATTCGTGCTGCCAGCCGAGGCGGAGCGCGAGGGACAGGAACCGCTCGCTGCCGAGCGCGAGGCTGCTCGCGATCGAGGCGCCGAGCACGGTGCGGAGAGAGTTTGTGGTCTGCTGGGCGACGTTGAGGTTCAGTGCGTTGGCGCCCGATTCGGAGAAGCCGTTCTGATTCGTGCTGGATGCCTGGAAGCGGGCGAAGGGGGTGAGGCTCGTCGCGGCGTCCCACAGCCCGAGCCGGTAGCCGGTCTCGACCTGGCCGAGGACCTGGTTGGCGCCGGTGCTGCCGTTGGCGGTGCGGGCCTGCAGGCCGGGGACCTGGATCTGCCGCTGCATCTGGTTGCCGACATAGGCATAGCCGGCCAGGGCATCGGCATAGAAGCCGGCCTGAGTGAACGAGCCGTAGGCGGCGACGCTGACCGAGTCGCTCCAGCCCTGGCCCATGAAGGCGTTCACCCACTGGGTGCCGTGCGTGTAGCCGAGGCCGAGGCCGACCAGGATGCGAGGATCGACGCGGTAGTCGATGCCGGCGGCGCCGCCGCCGACATTGTAGGTGAGGGTCGAGGCGTTGCTGTCGCCCTGGACGAAACCGAGGCTGCCGAGGGCGCTGAACCAGGCGCTGAACGGGCTGGCGCCGTCGCAGGCGGCGACGTCGCAGGCCTCGGCCAGGGCCCTGCGCTGTCCGCTGCCGGTTGCGCCGCTGCGGGCCGCGCCACCGCGGGCCATCGCCATCTGCTGGCCGAGCGTGTTCATGAACAGCGCGGCGCTGGCGATGTTGGTGGTGCCGAAGTCGGCATAAGGCTGGCCACTGATGGCGTTGAGGGCGGGGGCGGCCTGGCTGGTGTTGAGGTTGGCCAGGGCGCCGATGACGGTGGCGAAGTCGCCCGTGGCGGTGGCCCAGGACCGGTCGAGGGCGGTGCCGACGGCGCGCTGGTTGGGCGTGTTGCCGCCGAAGCCCGAGAAGGGCGCCGGCCCCTGCAGGGCGAGGGTAAGGAACACGTTGTTGGGATCGTAGGTCAGCGATGGCGTCAGGAAGGCGAAGTTGCTGCTGACGCCGGCATAGGTGCCACTGATTCCGCCGGTGGCGTTCAGGATGGTGTAGGTGGTGCTGGTGGCGTAGGTGCCGGTGGCGGCGAGGACCTGGACGTTGGCGCCGTTGAGGGTGGCGGTGCCGGCGACGTTGACGCGGTCGCTCTGTCCCTGGGCGTTGGCCTCGACGACATAAGTGCCGCCGTTCTGGACGAAATTGCCGTTGATGGTGAGCGTGCCGATGGAATTGCCGGGCGCGATGATGCCGCCGGAGGAGACGAAGGCGCCGATCCTGCCGCTGCCGGCAAGGATGCCGCCGTTGGCGACGGTGACGGTGCTGGCGAGGCTGCCGTTGACGATGAGGGTGCTGGCATCGACGGTGGTCGGACCCGTGTAGGTGTTGCTGCCCGCGATGGTGAGCGCGCCGCCGCCCTGCAGGGTCATGCTGCCGCTGCCGGCCATGGCGCCGGCGTAGGTGCCCGGCCCCGTCTGGTTGAAGGTAATGCTGCCGTTGTTGAGGATGCTGCCCTGGAGGCTGGCGGCGTTGGCGATCACAGTGGTGGCCGGGGCCACGGACGTGCCGCCAGTGTAGCTGTTGAATCCGGAGAGGGTGTAGCTGCCGCCACCCTGGAGGGCGAGCGAGCCCGTGCCGGACATGTTGCCGGCGTAGGTGCCGCTTCCGACCTGGCTGAAGACGACAGCGGCGTTGTTGGCGATGTTGCCCTTGAGGCTGGCAGTCGTGCCCTGCAGTGTGCCGGCGGCGACCAGCGTGCCGCCGCTGTAGCTGTTGCTGCCGGTGAGGATGGTGGTGCCCGGTCCCGCCTGCACGAAGCTGCCGGTGCCGCCGATCGCATTGGCGAGGGTGACCGTGTCGGAGCGGTTGACCTGCAGCGTGCCGTTGTTGGTCACGGCGCCCGTGCCGAGCGAGCCCGTCGTGCCGCCCGCGCCGATCTGCAGTGTGCCGGCCGAGATCGTCGTCGTGCCGCTGTACGTGTTCGATCCGGTGAGCGTGAGGACGCCGGTTCCGTCCTTGGTCAGCGTTCCGGTCGCGGTGCCGATGATGCCGGAGATGACGGTGTTGCCGGCGCCGCCGATGGTGAGCGCCTGGCCGGCGCCGGCGATGTTGCCCGAGAGCGTCAGCGTGCCGGCATCGCTGTTGATGCGGGCGGCCGAGCTGAGCGCGATCGCGCCGGCAAAGCTGTTGTCGCCGGATGCGCTGCGCAGGGCGCCGCCGTTCGACGCGCCGCTGCCCGCCAGCGTCAGGGTCTCCAGCCCGACGGCGATGCCGCCCTGGAGCTGCAGGGTGGCGCCGCCGAGCACCGTCGTTCCGTTCGCGACCGAGCCCAGCGCGCCGGCGTTGCCGATGGCCAGCGTCCCGGCGGCGACGACGGTGGCGCCATCGTAGGTGTTGGCGGCCGTCAGGGTCAGCGTGTCGGCGCCGCTCTTCGTCAACGTGTCGGCGGCGCCGCCCGAGATGACGCCCGACAGCGTCGCGTTCCCGCCGCTCGTATCGAGCGCGCCGCCACCGCCGGCCAGCGTCACCGCGCGCGACGTCGCGGCCGCCGCCGTCACGCTGAGCGTGCCTCCGCCGAGGGTCAGCGTGCTGGCCTCGCTGCCCAGCGACAGGAAATCGGAGATCGCCAGCGTGCCCTGTTCGACGGTCCAGGGTGTGGTCGTGCCCGACTGGTCGCCGGTCAGCGTCCAGGTGCCGGTGCCGGTTTTGGCGAAGAAATCGAAATCGCGATACTGCGCAGTGGCGCCGATCTGCGACACGTCGAAGGTTTGGCTGGCAGTGCCGCCGAGGCTGAGCGTGTCGCTGGAGCCGCCGGCGAGTACAGTGCCCGAAATCCCGTCGGTCCGGTGGATCTCGAGCGTGTTGGTGCCGCCGAGGAACTGGATCGCATTTGCCTGAGGACCGCCGTTTCCAGCCAGGCCGCCGGCGACCGAGCCCGTCGAGGTTACGACGATCCTGGATCCGGAGGCCGTGATGCCGATGCCGCCGCTCCCGGCAAATCCAGCCGTTCCGGAAGTCGCCTGGTCGCCGCCCGTTCCGCCGCTCACGGATCCGCTGATGATCAATGTGTTGCCCGAACCTGAGACGACGCCCGTCCCGCCATTGCCGGCCGGGACGTTGACGCCTCCGCCGGTCCCGAGGGTGCCGCCGTTTCCGCCCCTCACCGTCCCGCCCAGCGTGACCTCATTCGACGATCCGGTGAGCCGGAGGCCGCTGCCGCCACTGCCACCAGAGCCCTTGGCGGCCGTCCCTCCGCTATTTCCGCCGTTTCCGCCGCTGCCACCGGCCAGGTTCTCGCCGATCGTCCCGGTCAGACCACTGCCGGTGACGACGGCGCCGTAGCCGCCAGCGCCGCCACCGCCGCCGCCGCCGGTCGAATGGCCGCCGTTTCCGCCGTTGCCGCCAGTGACAGCGATCGTTGGCAATGAGACGCTGACAATGCCATGGGCGCCGCCGCCGCCGCCGCCTGCACCCGCCGTCGACCCGTTTTCGCCGTTTCCGCCGGCCGCGCCCGGCGTTGCGCCGCCGGCCCCGCCGTGTCCAAGGGCGGGATTGTTGGCTGCGCCGTCACCGCCATCGCCCCCCGTGGCGCCGGCGCCACCCCCCGCACCGGCGCCGCCACCCGTCGTTCCTGATCGGGCGAGGCTGCTGGCCCCGCCGGTTGCCCCGACTCCGGTCGCACTATCGGCGCCACCCGCGCCGCCGGTGCCCGCCGGGCCGCTGCCGCCGGCTCCGCCGTCCGCCAGAGCCTGGCCGCCGGCGGCGAGCACGGTGGATGCGATCGCGGACAGCAACGTGATCGAGGTCACTCGCGTGCGTCGCATCGTCGGCCCTTCCTAACCCAAGGCTTCGCGTCGACGCGTAACCCCAGCGTCGACGAACTCTTCCCGATATGAAACTAGGGGCAGTGCACGTCGCCACAGAAGGCCAACCGTCACCAAAATGAGCCGGCGGACTACACAAAATGAGCCACCCGGCATCGAAACGACGCGAGTTGTCGGCATCGGTCGATAACACTCTCTGGTCGTAGACGGGAGCGCGCTCTCAAGTCGCGCTGGAGCTTGAAATGTCGAGTGTTTCGGCTGTCGATGCGCAAACAACTTGCAGCATTTTCACTGAAATAAACTCAGTCACTCGCAACTGATGCTGGCAGCAGCGAATTGCCTTCACGCGGGTTCTTCGATGCGTAGAGTGCTGGTGGTGCGTCGCATGCTTGACAGTATCTGCCCAACACCGGCCCGGCTCATGTCGGGTCGTCCATCGTGCTTGTCGATCGTGTGCAAGCGTGTGGCGTCGCTCGTCCCGGTCGAATCCCCATGACATCGCCCTCTCGCAAGCCTGGAAGGGGAAGCAACGACGTCCGCGCGCCAAAGGCGTCACTCACGGCAGCGACCCGCAAGGCGGTGCGCCGGCAGGACCGGCCGCCCGACTCGTCCCGGTTGCCGCCTCATGTCTATCCCGTGCTGCGGGTCTTCACCGAGTATTGCCTGCGCGGTTTCGACCTGTTGAGCGATCTGCAGGACGACCTCGTGCGCGGGGCGATCTTCACCACGCTGGTGCACGACCAGGCGGGGATGCCGGGCCGTGCCCCGGTGCGGATACGGGAACTGGCGCGCCGGCTCGGAACGCCCTACGAGACCGTGCGCCGCCAGGTCATCGAACTCGTTCGGGCCGGGCAATGCCGGGAAGAGGGAGGTGGCATCATGGTGCCAGCCGCGGTGCGCCGCAGCCGTCGCGTCGCCGCGTTCCTGCGCCGCCTCTACCTCAACACCACCCGCGTCCTCGTCGATCTGACGCGCGTCGGAATGGTGAGATACGGCATGAAGTCATCGGGCCTGCCGCGGTCGGGTCGGCTCGAGAAGGAACAGGTCGCCATCGCCCGTGCCGGCACGGCCGCTCTCCTGGCGGGCCTCAAGGCGATGCGGACCTATTGGCGGGGCGCGATGACCAAGGGGCTGGTCTACACCGCGATCTGGACGGCAAACGTCAAGCACGTCACGAACACCGCGACGGCCGGCACGCGTGGCTTGCTGCAGGACAAGAGCCGCCTGCCGGTGAACGTCATGGCGATCGCGCAGTCGCTGCGCCTGCCCTACGAGACGGTCCGTCGCCACGCGCAGGCGCTGCTCAAGGAGGGGCTTTGCGTGCGTGTCGGCAAGGGCGGCCTAATCGTGCCGGCGGCGACGCACCGACGCCTGGCGGAGGGCAGCCTCGTCGCCTACCGCCTCATGGTGGACTTCCTTGCCGATCTTCGGCAGGCCGGCATCAGGGTCTAAAGCGGGTGCGGACCTCCAAGTCTGCTCGCGCTCTTGTCTTTTCTGCGCGGTGCGGGCTTTCGCGCTTGGTTACAAGCACTGCCGCCCGCCAGAGGTTAGCGCGTCTGACGCGCTAACCTCTACCGACGAACGGCATCTTCGTCGCCATCACGGTCATGAACTGAACGTTGGCGTCGAGCGGCAGGCTGTCCATGTAGAGGATGGCGTTGGCGACCGCGCTCACGTCCATGCGCGGTTCGGGGATGGTCGTGCCGTTGGGCTGCAGCACGCCCTTGGTCATGCGCTCGGTCATCGGCGTCACGGCATTGCCGATGTCGATCTGGCCGCAGGCGATGTCATAGGCGCGGCCGTCGAGCGAGGTCGACTTGGTGAGCCCGGTGATGGCGTGCTTGGTCGAGGTGTAGGCGACCGAGAAGGGCCGCGGCGCATGGGCCGAGATCGAGCCGTTGTTGATGATCCGGCCGCCGCGCGGCTTCTGGTCCTTCATGATCTTCATGGCCTCCTGGGTGCACAGGAAAGGGCCGGTGAGGTTGGCCGCCACGACCGACAGCCAGGTCTCGTAGGGCAGCTCCTCGAGCGGCACGGGCGGAGCGCCGCCGCCGGCATTGTTGAACACCAGGTCGAGGCGGCCCCACGTGTCCTTGACCGTCTTGAAGAGCGCCACGATGTCGTCGCGCTTGGTGACGTCGGTGGGGACGGCGAGCGCGTTGGGCGCATTGTTGCCGGCCATCTTCGCCGTCTCGTCCAGCGCGTCCTTGCGCCGGCCGGCCAGCGCCACCTTGTAGCCGTTGTTCAGCAGGGCGAGCGCCGAGGCGCGGCCGATGCCGCTGCCCGCGCCCGTGACGACCGCGATCTTTCCGCTCATGGGGCTTCCTCCATCGGCGCGGAGCCTAGAGCGTTTCCCGGCGCGGGGAAACCGGGCGGTCCCCGACGCCCGCCGGGCGGCGTCACTTCAGCATGCTGTGCGGAATGAGCAGGATGATCTGGGGGAAGGCGACCAGCAGGGCGACGTTCAGGATGTCGACCAGGACGAACCAGCCGCAGCCGCGGAAGATGTCGCCCATGCTGACGCCCTTGGCGACGCCCTTCAGGATATAGACGTTGAGGCCGACCGGCGGCGTCATCAGGCCGATCTCGACCATGCGCACGACCAGGATGCCGAACACGATCGGGTCGATGCCGAGCTGCTGGATGGTCGGCAGGATGATCGGCACCGTCAGCAGCACCATGCCGATGCCGTCGATGAACATGCCCAGGACCAGGTAGAGGCAGAGGATGCCGATGAGGACGATCGTGGGCGACACGTCGAGCTCGGTGATGCCCTTGGCCAGCGCCGCCGGCGTGCCGGTGAAGCCGAGGAAATGCACGAAGATCAGCACGCCGGCCACGATGGCGAAGATCAGCGACGTGGTGCGGATGGTCTCGATCATCGAGGCGCCGAACTCCTTCAGCCGCAACCGGGGCGCGGCCATCAGGAGTGCCCCGAAGGCGCCGACGCCGGCTGCCTCGGTCGGCGTCGCCAGCCCGGTGTACATGCTCCCCATCACCAGCAGGATGATGGCGATCATGCCCCAGATGCCCTTCAGCGCCACGAACCGGTCGCGCCAGGTGATGCCGGTGATCGGCTGGCCGAGCGCCGGATTGAGCTTGAAGCGCAGCAGGAGCATGGCGACGTAGCTCGCCGCCTGAAGGAGGCCGGGCAGGATGCCGGCCAGCAGCAGCGCGCCGATCGACTCCTCGGCGATGAAGCCGTAGATGACGATCAGGACCGAGGGCGGGATCATGATCGCCATGGTACCGCCGGCCGCGACGCAACCGGTCGAGACCTTGTCGTCGTAGCCGTACTTCTTGAGCTCGGGCAACGCGACCCGGCCCATCACGGCGGCCGACGCCGTCGAGGCGCCGCAGGCGGCCGCAAAGCCGGCGCAGCCCACCACCGTGGCGACGGCGAGTCCGCCGGGCAGGTGGCCCAGCCACTGGCGCGCCGCCCAGTAGATGTCGCGTGTGATGTTGGCGTAATAGGCGAAGAAGCCCATCATGATGAACAGCGGCAGGACCAGCAGGTTGTAGTTGATCAGGTGGCCCAGGATCGACTGGATCGACAGCGACGCCGCCGGATCGTAGCCGCGCAGCAGCCACAGGCCGAAGAAGCCGCACATCGCGGTGGCAAAGGCGATGCGCACGCCCGACAGCAGGAACAGCGTGAGCGCCGTGAGCGCCAGTATGCCGGTGCTAACGGGGTCCATCGCTCGGCTCCCTTGTGCAGGTCGTGCGGCCGCGGCGGCCGCCGCGCGCCTCATTCGACGGCATGGAAGCCGCCGCTGTCGGGTTCGTTGGCCGGGAACCGCTCCGGATTCCACAGGTGGAGCACCTGGAGGTACATGCGCAGCGCCGTCAGCCCGTATCCCAGCGCCACCGCCGCGCCGGTCGGCCAGGTCTTGTAGTAGGGCGGCGACATGGTGACGTCGTCGTACACCCACAGCTGCCAGGCGTTCTTCGCGCTGAACCAGGCGAGCACGGCGCAGACGAAGATGCTGATCAGGAGGGTCGCGATCGTCGCCCGGCGGCGCCCGGCTTCCGGCATCAGGTCGAGCGCCAGGTCCATCCCGACATGGCCGTGCGTGGCCTGCGTGTAGGACAGGCCGAGGAAGACGATGATGGGCATGAAGAGCTCGGACAGCTCGAGATGCCCGGGGATCGGCGCCGCGAAGCCGTAGCGCATCACCACTTCGCCGACCACGAACACCATGGCGAAGAAGGCGAGGGCGGCGGCGGCCACCGCGAGGGCGACTTCGACCCGGCGCAGGGCGCGGCCGATCAGGGACGCGGCGACCGTCGTCGCCGCCATCAGGGCGACGACGGCGGCGGCCAGGATGGCCAGCTCATGCATGCCGGAACGTCCGGTCCGCTACTTCTTGGCCTGCGCCTTGACCTTGGCGACCTCCGCCTTCACGAAGTCGAGGATCTGCGTGCCGGGCCGCCCGGCCTCGTCCTGCTCCTTGGCCCACGCCTTCCAGATCGGCGTCGACGCCTCGATCAGCTTCTCCCGCTCGGCTTCGGGGAAGGGCGTGACCTCAAGCTTCTCCTTGAAGGTCGGGATCCACTTGTCGTCTTCCTTCTTGTAGGCCTTCAGCAGCGCCTCGGCGGCCAGCGCCCGGGCCTGCGGCAGCTTGGCCTTGAGATTGTCGGGCAGCTTGTTCCACGCCGTCAGGCTGACGCCCTGCCAGCAGACGAAGCCGCTCATCGCCATGCCCTCGGTCACGTACTTGGCGACCTCGTAGAGCTTGTAGGCGCCGAACGTGTAGCTGTAGGGGAAGCCGAAGCTGTCGATGGTGCCGCGCTCCAGCGCCTGGTAGCTCTCCGGTGCCGTCACCATGGTCGGCACGGCGCCGAAGGACTGGAGCGCCTTGGCGTTGAGGCCGCTGATGCGCATCTTGACGCCCTTCATGTCGCCGACGCCGGCGATGCGCTTGTTGCCCATGAACTCGTAGGCCGGCAGGAAGGTCGGCCCGAAGTACTTGATGTTCCAGCGATCGGCCATCTCCTTGGCGATCGGCGGAGCGTTCATGACCGCCTCGTAGACCTTGGCGTTCTCCGAGAGCTGGCGCGGCACGAGGAACGGCAGTTCCAGCACCGTCGTCAGCGGGAACTTGTTGGGATAGTAGCCGGCACAGAGCTGCGCGCCTTCGTAGCCGCCCGACTTGATCGCTTCGGGAGCCTGGCGTTCGGGGCCGAGCGATGCGCCGTAGGCGATCTTGATGATGAAGCTGCCGTTGGACTCCTTCTTGTAGAAGTCCGCCATGGCTTCGATGCCGGCCGTGACCGCGCGCGGCGGGCCGAAGATGTTGAAGTTCCACGTGATGGTCTCGGCCGAAGCCGGACCGGCTGTCAGGGCGCCCAGCAGCACGCCCGCAGCAACAGCTGCCGGTACTCGCATAGCAATTCCTCCCTGTTGCGCTCTATGAAACGGCGCGTCTTGCACACACTATGACAAGTATCGCATTGCGGCTCAAGGGGCCGCGTGCGATTCGTCAGGCGGTGTTCTTCAGGAAGGCTCGCCAGCCGCCCAGGCGGGTGATGTCCTCGGCGCCGGCGACGGCGTGTGCTTCGCACAGGAAGCCGGTGACGCCGGATCCATCGTCGAGCGTGACGGTGCCGAGGCAGAGCGGCGCCGGGACGCGGCGCAGGAAGGCGCCGACGCGGGCGGCCGGAAGGCTCCAGACTTCCAGCTCGAGTGCCGCCCCATCGGCCGCGACCCGCACCATGCCGGGGCGGCGGGGCGGGCCGCCGGGCAGGGCATAGAGGCGATACAGCGCCGCCGACCGGCAGGTGCGTTCCAGGCGTCCGCCGAGGTCGGCGAGCTGGCCGTTGAGCGGCAGGCCGCTCATGTGCGCGCCGACCACCGCGATCGGCACGCGGTCCTCTGCGACGACGGGGTCGAACTCGGGCGCCGGCAGGCGGCTGCGGGTCCGGCCGAGCGGCAGCGCTATCGATCGCTGCCATCCGGCGCCGAAGGCGAGCAGGGCGCGCTCTCGGTTCGCCGCCGCGATCAGCGTGATGCCGAAGGGCATGCCGTCGGGCCGGAAGCCCGCCGGCAGGGCGAGTGCGCTGAGCCCGAAGAAGTTCACGAAGTTCGTGTAGTGGCCGAGATGGGTGTTGAAGAGCACCGGCTCGCGCTCGAGATCGGCCAGCCGGTAGATCGTGGGCGCCGTGGGAACGACGAGGAAGTCGAGGCCGGCCATCTGCGCCAATGCGGCCGCCTTCAGCGCCGCCAGTTCGTACTGGCCCTCGAAGGCATCGACGGCGCTGTACTCGCGGCCGGCCATGACGATGTCGCGCGTGACCGGCCAGATCCCGGCGTCCTGCGCGGCGCCCTCGATGAAGGCGCCGACGGCCGCCGTCCGCTCGGCGACCCAGGGACCGCCGTAGAGCAGCCCGGCAGCGTCGCGAAAGGGCGAATAGTCGATCTCGATCGGCGTGCCGCCCTGCGCGGTCAGCCGGTCGATGGCCTGGCCATAGAGAGCGGCATAGGCTTCGTCGCCGAAGAATTCCGCGTCCCTGGCGTCGAGCACGCCGAAGCGGAAGGCGTGCGCGAACGGCTCGGTCGGCTGCGTGGCGGCGGCGACGTCCAGCACGCGGTCGGCGTCGGCGCAGGAGAGCGCGAAGACCGACACGCAGTCGAGCGAGCGGCAGGCCGGCACCACGCCCTCCGTGCTGAGCAGGCCCGGCGTCGGCTTCAGGCCGACGATGTTGTTGAAGCAGGCCGGGATGCGGCCCGAGCCCGCGGTGTCGGTGCCGAGCGCGAAGCTCACCAGGCCGGCCGCGACCGCGACGCCCGACCCCGAGCTCGAGCCGCCGGGCACGAACGCCGGATCGAACGGATTGCGCGGCACGCCGTAGGGCGAGCGCACGCCCACCAGGCCGGTGGCGAACTGGTCGAGGTTGGTCTTGCCCACGACGATGGCGCCGGCATCGACCAGCCGCTGCACGACCTCGGCGGAGCGGTCGGGCACGTAGGAGAAGCCGGGACAGGCCGCCGTCGTCGGCAGGCCGGCGACGTCGATATTGTCCTTCACCGCGAAGGGCACGCCGTAGAGCGGCAGCGAGCCGATCTCGCCGCGGCGGGCATCGAGCGCCGCCGCCGCCTCGAGCAGCGCATCGTCGGGCACGCGCGAGATCCAGACCCTGTCATCGCCGGCCGCGGCGATCCGGGCCAGCACCTCCTCGACCGTCTGCCGGCAGGTGAGGCTGCCGTCGGCGTAGCGGGCGCCGAGGGCCAGAAGGCCGAGATCCAGGTCAGACGTCATCGCTCTTCTCTAAAGGGTCGGGTCGCCGATTGCATACAAAAGCGATGCCAATCCCAAATACGCATGCAAAAGAACCACTTTGCATACAATTAGGGCGCGGCCCGGCTGCTTCAGGCGCAGGCCGGCGAGGCAGTCGACCCGCCGGTTCTGACTGAAAAATAAGCGAAAAAGCCCCTGAAACCGGCTTTCTCGCGGGCTGGCATATCGCTTGCAGTTCCTCTGTCCAAGTGCGGGGACAGGGAGCTGAGACATGAAGCGTCGTTCTTTCATCAAGGCCACGTCGGCGGCAGGCGCCGTGGCAACCGTCGCCCCGGCCATCTGGTCGGAGGCCAAGGCGCAGGCGCGCAACGAGACCCTCCTGATCGTGGGCGAGAGCCCGCCGAACTCGATGGACATCCAGGGCGTCGGCGCCAACCGGCCGGCCTACGAAGTGTCGTGGAACACCCATGACCGGCTGATGACCTACGGCGTCAAGAAGGACGCCAACGGCAACGATCACTACGACTACACCAAGCTTCAGCCCGAACTGGCCGAGGAGTGGGACCTCAAGCCCACCTCGGTGACCTTCAAGCTGCGCAAGGACGCCAAGTTCCACGACGGCACGCCGGTGACCGCCAAGGACGTGAAGTGGTCGTTCGACCGTGCCGTCACGGTGGGCGGCTTCCCGACCTTCCAGATGGCGGCCGGCTCGCTGCAGAAGCCCGAGCAGTTCGTGGTCGTCGACGACCACACGATCCGCGTCGACTTCCTGCGCACCGACAAGCTCACCATGCCGGACCTCGGCGTGCCGGTGCCGGTGATCATGAACTCGGAACTGTGCAAGAAGCACGCGACCGCGACCGATCCCTGGGCGATGGAATGGTACAAGAACAACCATGCCTCGGGCGGCGCCTACAAGGTCGAGCGCTGGCAGCCCGGCCAGGAAGTCGTCTACATCCGCAACGACGACTGGAAGAACGGCCCGCTGCCCAAGGTGAAGCGCGTGATCATGCGCATCATCCCGTCGGCCGGTAACCGGCGCGCCCTGCTGGAGCGCGGCGACGCCGACCTGTCGTTCGACCTGCCGCCCAAGGACTTCTCCGAGCTGCGCAACTCGCCCAAGCTCACCGTCATCGGCACGCCGATCGAGAATGCCATGATCTATCTCGGCATGAACGTGACGCAGAAGCCGTTCGACAACGTCAAGGTGCGCCAGGCCGTGGCCTATGCCCTGCCGTACCAGCAGATCATGGACGCGGTGATGTTCGGCCAGGGCATTCCCCTGTTCGGCGGCGCCGACAACAAGTTCAAGGGCGTCTACTGGCCGCAGAAGGACGGCTACAAGACCGACCTCGACAAGGCCAAGGCGCTGCTGGCGGAAGGCGGCTATCCCAACGGGTTCGAGACGACCCTGTCGTTCGACCTCGGCCTCGCCAGCACCAACGAGCCGCTCACGGTGCTGATCCAGGAGAGCCTGGGCAAGATCGGGATCAAGACGACGATCAACAAGGTGCCGGGCGCCAACTGGCGGGGCGAGCTCCTGAAGAAGAACATGCCGATGATCACCAACGCCTTCGGCGGCTGGCTGAACTATCCGGAGTACTTCTTCTACTGGTGCTATCACGGCCAGAACGCCGTCTTCAACACGATGTCCTACAAGAACCCGACGATGGACGCGCTGATCGACAAGGCGCGCTTCACCACCGGGCCGGAATACGAGGCGGCGGTGAAGGGCTTCATCGACATCGCCTTCGAGGAGGTGCCGCGCGTGCCGATCTTCCAGCCGCTGCTGAACGTGGCGATGCAGAAGAACGTCACCGGCTACCGCTACTGGTTCCATCGCCAGCTCGACTACCGCCAGCTCGTCAAGGGCTAGCCGGGGCCTGGGGCAGGGGGCGTCATGCTGAAGATCCTGCTGTCACGGCTGGCGACGGCGATCCCGAGCATCGTCGGGGTCGTCATCGTCACCTTCATGCTGACGCGCCTGCTGCCGGGCGACCCGGCGGCCTACTTCGCCGGCCTCTCGGCGAGCCCCGAGGCGATCGCCGAGGTCCGCGCCAAGCTCGGCCTCGACAAGTCCCTGCCCGAGCAGTTCGTCGCCTATATCGGCGACCTCGTGCACGGCAATCTCGGCAACTCGCTCAGCACCGGCCAGCCGGTGGTGAGCGAGATCGCCACCCGCCTGCCGGCCTCGGCCGAGCTGACGCTGTTCGCCCTGGTCCTCGCGGTCGCGATCGCCATCCCGCTCGGCGTGCTGGCGGCGGTGAAGCAGGGCACCTGGATCGACCATCTCTGCCGCATCGTGACGACTGCCGGCGTGTCGCTGCCGGTCTTCTTCACCGGCCTGCTGTTCGCCTACGTGTTCTACTACCTGCTGCAATGGGCGCCGGCGCCGAGCGGCCGCCTCGACGTCTTTCTCTCGCCGCCCACCGACATCACCGGCTTCTACCTGATCGATTCCCTGCTGACCGGGAACCTCGAGACCTTCTGGGGTGCGCTCGGCCAGCTCGCGCTGCCGGCGATCTCGATGGCCATCTTCTCGCTGGCGCCGCTCGCGCGCATGACCCGCGGCTCGATGCTGGCCGTGCTCGGCAGCGACTTCGTGCGCACCGCGCGGGCGAGCGGGCTGGCGCCGCGCACCGTCGTCTTCACCTATGCCTTCCGCAACGCCGTGCTGCCGGTGATCACCACGCTGGGCATGGTCTTCTCCTTCCTGCTGGGCGCCAACGTGCTGGTCGAGACCGTGTTCGCCTGGCCGGGCATCGGCCTCTACGCGGTCAACGCGCTGATCACGTCGGACTACGCCCCCGTGCAGGGCTTCGTGCTGACCATGGCCATCCTCTACGTGGTGCTGAACCTCGCGATCGACCTGCTCTACGGGCTGGTCGATCCGCGGGTCCGGCTGGACGCCTGACCATGATGCCGCTGCTGCGCCACGCCCGCTACGTGCTGTCGGAGAATCCGGTGACCGGGCTCGCCTTCGGCCTGTTCGCCCTGTTCCTGGTGGCGGCGATCTTCGGGCCGCTGATCGCGCCCTACAATCCGCTGCAGACCAACGCCGCCATGGCCCTGAAGCCGCCGTCGGCGGCGCACTGGTTCGGTACCGACCAGCTCGGGCGCGACATCTTCAGCCGTGTCCTGGTGGCGACGCGGCTCGACCTCACCATCGCCTTCGCCTCTGTCGTGCTGGCCTTCTTCCTGGGCGCCCTGTCGGGCGTGGCCGCGGGCTATTTCGGCGGCTGGACCGACCGCGTCGTCGGCCGCCTCGCCGACACGATCATGGCCTTCCCGCTGTTCGTGCTGGCGATGGGCATCGTCGCGGCGCTGGGCAACAAGGTGATCAACATCGTGATCGCCACCGCCATCATCAACTTTCCGCTCTACGCCCGCGTCGCCCGCGCCGAGGCCAACGTGCGCCGCGAGGCGGGCTTCGTCGAGGCGGCCCGCCTGTCGGGCAACGGCGAGGCGCGCGTGCTGCTGGGCCACGTCCTGCCCAACATCATGCCCATCATGATGGTGCAGATGTCGCTCACCATGGGCTACGCCATCCTGAACGCCGCCGGCCTGTCGTTCATCGGGCTGGGCGTGCGGCCGCCCGACGCCGAGTGGGGCATCATGGTCGCCGAGGGCGCCAACTTCATCCAGTCGGGCGAATGGTGGATCGCGCTGTTCCCCGGCGCGGCGCTGATGCTGGCGGTGTTCTGCTTCAACCTGCTGGGCGACGGGCTGCGCGACATCATCGATCCGAGGAAGCGCACGTGACTTCCGTTCCGGCGCTCGCGGTCGAGGACCTGTCGGTCGAGTTCCGCACCCGCTCGGGCACGGTCAAGGTGCTCGATCAGGTCGGCTTCTCCGTCGACAAGGGCGAGACGGTGGCGCTGGTCGGCGAATCGGGCTCGGGCAAGTCGGTCACCGCCTTCGCCGTCATGGGCATCCTCGACGCCGCCGGCCGCGTCACCTCGGGCCGCGCCCTGTTCGGCGGCTCCGACCTGCTGGCGCTCTCGGAGCACGACCTCGCCGAGCAGCGCGGCCGCGAGCTGTCGATGATCTTCCAGAACCCGCGCACGGCGCTCAACCCGATCCGCAAGGTCGGCCGGCAGATCGCCGACGTGCTGGTGCGCCACGGCGGGGCGACGCGGCCCGACGCGCCGCGCGCCGCCGTCGAGATGCTGAAGCGCGTGCGCATCCCCGATCCCGAGCGCCGCGCCGAGGCCTATCCGTTCGAGCTGTCGGGCGGCATGTGCCAGCGCATCATGATCGCCATCGCGCTGGCCTGCCGGCCCGCGCTGCTGATCGCCGACGAGCCGACCACCGGCCTCGACGTCACCACCCAGGCCGTCATCATGGACCTGATCGGCGAGCTCGCCGAGGAGGCGGGCATGGCGACGATCTTCATCACCCACGACCTGGCGCTCGCCGCCGAGTATTGCGACCGCATCGTGGTGATGCATGCCGGCCACGTCGTCGAGACGGCGCCGGCGCACGAGCTGTTCGTCCATCCGCGCCATCCCTATTCGGCGCGGCTGCTGGCCGCGACGCCGGGCGAGACCGCCTCGCTGGCCGAGCTCAGCTCGATCCCCGGCGGCCTGCCCGACCTGCGCCGCGCCGACCTGCCGGCCTGCCGCTACAGCGACCGCTGCGAGCGCCGCCTCGAAGCCTGCGCCCAGCCCCTGCCGCGGCGGGTCGTCGGCGAGCGCCACCTCGTCGCCTGCTGGAACCCGCTGTGACCGCGCTGCTCGATATCGCCGAGCTGGCGAAGCGCTTCGACGTCGGCAGCAAGCGGCTCCTGTACGCCGTCGACGAGGTGAGCTTCGCCATCGCCAAGGGCGAGACGGTCGGCCTGGTGGGCGAATCCGGCTGCGGCAAGTCCACCCTGGTGCGGCTGATCAACCGCCTGCTCGACCCGAGCTCGGGCAGCATCCGCCTCGCCGGCACCGAGCTCGCCGACATGAAGGCGCGCGCCTTCGCCGGCAACGCCAACCGGCCGCGCATCCAGATGGTGTTCCAGGATGCCGGCGATTCGCTCAACCCGCGCTACACGGCGGCCGACGCGATCGCCGATCCGCTGCGCCGCATGAAGCGGATGTCGGGCGCGGCGCTGAAAGGCCGGGTCGAGGCCCTGGCCGACATGACCGGCCTGCCGCGCGAGCTGCTGAGCCGCTTCCCGCACCAGCTCTCGGGCGGCCAGAAGGCGCGCGTGGGCATCGCCCGCGCCATCGCCGTCGAGCCCGAGCTGCTGATCCTCGACGAGCCGACGGCGGCGCTCGACGTCTCGGTGCAGGTGGTGATCCTGCAGCTCCTGCAGCAGCTCAAGCGCGAGCTCGGCATGAGCTACCTGTTCGTCAGCCACGATCTCAACGTCGTGCGCCTGCTCTGCGACCGCGTGCTGGTCATGTATCTCGGCAAGATCGTCGAGCAGGGGCCGGCGGCCGAGGTGTTCGCCGCTCCGAAGCATCCCTACACGCAGGCGCTGATCTCGGCGATCCCGCAGGCCGAGCCCGACAAGAGGGTCGGGCGCCTGCGGCTGTCGGGCGAGCCGCGCAGCCCGATTGACCCCGATCCCACGGTCTGTCGCTTCTACGGCCGGTGCCCCAAGGGTGAGCCGCGCTGCTCGGCGGAAATGCCGGCCTTGCGTTCCATCGGCCCCGCATGGCAGGTTGCATGTCACTTGGTGTGAATCTAGTCACTTGATGTGAATCGGGGGGGACATCATGGCCGAGGACAAGCCCGACATTGGAAAACTGGTCGATGAAGCGGCCAAGGCGATCGGCCTGCCGATCGCGCCCGAATATCGCGACAAGGTTCTGCTGAACTTCGAGAGGTCGATGGCGATCGCGCGCCCTCTGCTCGAGGTCGAGCTCGACGACGACCTCACCTCGGCGCCGGTGTTCCGGCCATGACCGATCCCCTGTCCAAGGACGCGACGGCCGGCGACATCGCCCGTGCCGTGATGAGCGGCAAGGCCAAGGCGTCGGCGGTGATCGATGCAACCCTGAAGCGCATCGAGGCCAGCGAGCCCACCATCAATGCCTTCACCGACGTCGTGGCCGACCGCGCGCGCAAGCGGGCCCAGGAAATCGATTCGGGCCTGCACCGCGGCCCGCTGGTTGGCGTGCCCTTCGCCGTCAAGAACCTGTTCGACATCGAGGGCCTGCCCACGCGCGCCGGCTCCAAGATCAATATCGATGGGCCCAAGGCCGCGCGTGACGGCGCCCTGGTGCGCAAGCTCGAGGCGGCCGGGGCGATCCTGGTGGGCGGCCTCAACATGGGCGAATACGCCTATGATTTCACCGGCGAGAATGCCCACTACGGCCCGACGCGCAATCCGCGCGACCCGACGCGCATGTCGGGCGGCTCGTCCGGCGGCTCGGGCGGGGCGGTGGCGGCGGGCGAGGTGCCGCTGGCGCTGGGCTCCGACACCAACGGCTCGATCCGCGTGCCGTCCTCGCTCTGCGGCCTGTTCGGCCTGAAGCCGACCTACGGACGCCTGAGCCGCGCCGGCTCCTTTCCCTGGATCGACTCCTTCGACCATCTCGGTCCGATCGCGCGCTCGGTCGAGGACCTCGCGGTGTCGTTCGACGCCATGCAGGGCTGGGATCCCGACGATCCGGCATGCACCGACCGTCCGGCCGAGCCGACGGCGCAGATCCTGAACGACGGCATCGCCGGCCTGCGCATCGCCGTCGCCGGCGACTACTTCGCCAGGGGGGCCGAGCCCGAGGCCTTCGAGGCCGTCGCCACGGTGGCCAAGGCGCTCGGCGCGACGAAGACCGTGGTGATCCCGAACGCCGCTGCGGCGCGGGGCGCAGGCTACGTCATCACGGCCACCGAGGGCGGCCAGCTCCACGTGCCGCGCCTGCGCGCCAGGCCGCAGGATTTCGACCCCGACACGCGCGAGCGTCTGATGGCGGGAGCGCTGCTGCCGGGCTCCTGGTACGTCAAGGCGCAGCGCTTCCGCCGCCACTACTACGCCGAGGTGAAAAAACTGTTCACCGACGTCGACATCATCCTGGCCCCCGCCACGCCGTGCTCGGCCCCAAAGCTGGGACAGACGATGATGACGCTGGCCGGTGTCGAGATGGCGGTGCGCCCCAACCTCGGCCTGTTCACCCAGCCGATCTCCTTCATCGGCCTGCCGGTCGTGGCGGTGCCGCTGCAGAAGCCGGGGGGCATGCCGATCGCCGTGCAGGTCATCGCCAACCACTTCAACGAGGCGGCCGCGCTTCGCGTCGCGCGCCATCTCGAGAAGGAAGGCGTCGCCAGCGCGCCGGCGGCCTGATCCACTGTCATCCCGAGCGTGGCGCAGGATCTCAGGCCGGTTGCAGCCGGCGATGAGGTCCTTCGCTGCGCCCAGGACGATTCGTTGAGAGGACTCATCGAATGGACATCAACATTCCCGAGGTCGTGGCCGAGGTCACGGCGGCCTTCTATCGCTACGAGAAGGCGCTGAACGACAACGACGTCGCCGCGCTGGACGAGCTGTTCTGGAAGAGCCCGCACACGCTGCGCTACGGCGTCGGCGAGCAGCTCTACGGCTACGACCAGATTGCCGCCTTCCGCGCCGGCCGCGATCCGGGGGCCGCGGTCAAGCGTGACCTCCTGAAGGTCGTGGTCGCCACCTACGGCCGCGACTTCGGCACCGCCAACTGCGAGTTCCAGCGCCACGGCGTCGACCGGATCGGCCGCCAGAGCCACACCTGGATGCGCACGCCCGAAGGCTGGCGCATCGTCGCCGCCCACGTCTCGCTGCTCGGCGAGCCGACGGTGATGAAGGCGTGACGGAGCGGGGACCTTCAGGTCCGCTCAAGCTCATGATGCGGACCTGAAGGTCCGCGCTCGGTCCGGATCAGCGCCCGTTCTTGGTCCGCCATGCCTTGAAGTCCTCCAGCGACTGCGGGTCGGTCGCTGGGTAGAGGCCGAAGATGCCGCGGCCGGCGTGCACCTGCTCGGTGACGAAATCCTCGTAGGCCGTCATCTCGAAGGTCTCCTCGGCGATCTCGTCGACCAGGTTCGCCGGGATGACGATGACGCCGTCCTGGTCGCCCAGGATCGTGTCGCCGGGAACACCGGCGCGTCGCCGCAGCCGATCGGGACGTCGATGTCGATCGCCTGGTGCAGCGTGAGGTTGGTCGGCGCGCTCGGCCGCTGGTGGTAGGCAGGGAATCCCAGCGCCGCGATCTCGGCCGAATCGCGGAAGCCGCCGTCGGTCACCACGCCCGCCACGCCGCGCTTCATCAGGCGCGTCACGAGGATCGCGCCGGCCGAGGCGGCGCGCGCATCCTTGCGGCTGTCCATCACCATCACCGCGCCGGGCGGGCAGTCCTCGACCGCCTTGCGCTGCGGATGGCCGCGATCGCGGAACACGTCGAGCCGGTTCAGGTCCTCGCGCGCCGGGATGTAGCGCAGGGTGAAGGCCGGCCCGATCAGCACGGGCTGGCCGGCGGACAGGGGATGGACGTTCTGGATGAACTGGGTGCGGAAGCCGCGCTTGAACAGCGCCGTCGCCACCGTCGCGGTGCTGACGGTGCGGAGCTTGTCGTAGGACTTCATCGTTTCTCTCCCTTCAGGCCAGCAGCGCCGCGCCGCCGAGCGGCCGGCCGGTGCCGTCCGTGATCCCGGCGCCCAGGCCTGCGAGCTTGGCGAAGAAGTTGGGGAAGGTCTTGCGCACGCAGGCGGGCTTCAGGAGCCGCATCCCGGGCACGCGCAGGCCCAGCATGCCGAAGCACATGGCCACGCGATGGTCGTTGTAGGTCTCGATCGTCGCCCCGTGCAGCGGGCCGGGATGGACGGTGAGCGTGTCGCCGTTCTCCTCGACCCGGGCGCCGCACTTCGTCAGCTCGGTGCGCAGCGCGGCCACCCGCTCGCACTCCTGCACGCGCAGGCGCCCGAGCTCCGTGAAGCGCGTCGGCGTGGCCGCGAACGGCGCCAGAACGATCGCCGTCATGATGCTGTCGGCGAGGTCGGTCTGGCGCGAATAGCTCCCGCGCCACGGTCCCTGCGCGACCAGGTCGAGGAACTTCTGGTCGGCCTGCAGGCCGCTCCGCGGGGTCGGCTCGACGCGCACGCGGCCGCCGCCGTCGCGCAGCAGCCAGTCGGCGCCCCAGAAGTAGCTGGCGCCCGAGGCGTCGGCCTCGATGGCATAGGTGCCGCCGCGCCACGGGAAGTCCTTCACCAGGCGCCGCGTCATGTCGACATAGGGCAGCTCGTCCTCGTTGGCGCCGCTCACCGTCACCTGCCAGCCGCCGATGCCCGCGCTCAGCAGCAGCGCCGAGGCGAACTGCGAGCTGTCCTCGACGCTCACCGTGCAGGCGGCGCCGGGCCGCGGCCCGGTGCCGTGCACGACCGCGGGCAGCCGGTCGTTGGGCGTGTCGATGCGGTAGCCGAGCGCGCGCAGTGCCTGCACCAGCGCCGCCTGCGGCCGCTCGTGCATGCGCGGGATGCCGCTCACGCGGTAGCTGCCGGACCCCAGGCACAGCATTGGCGGCAGGAAGCGCGCGGCGGTCCCGGCATTCTCGACGAACAGCTCTAGCGGCTTGTCGGGCGTGCCGGCGTTGGGAATGCGCCCGCCGCCGCCCTGCACGACGAAGGTGCGGTTGGCGGGCTCGTCGGGATCGTCCGAGACGTCGACGCCGAAGCCCAGCCGGCGCAGGCAGTCGGCCATCGCCTGCGTGTCCTCGCTCCACAGCGCGCCCGTGAGCGTGACCGTCCCGCCGGCCAGCGCGGCCAGGATCAGCGCGCGGTTGGTCAGGCTCTTGGAGCCCGGCAGCACGACGGTGCAGTGCGGCGGCCGTGCCGGCGGCACGACCTCGATCAGGTCCGGCAGCATCGGCGGCGTCAGTAGATCGAAGGCTCGGCCACGGGCGCGCCGAAGCCGGTCTCGAGGAAGTCGAAGTCGCAGCCTTCGTTGGCCTGCTTGATGTGGCGGGTGAACATCCAGCCATAGCCGCGCTCGTAGCGCGCCTCGGGCTTCTTCCAGGCCGCCTTGCGCCGGGCCAGCTCCTCGTCCGGCACGTTCATGTCGATCGTGCGCCGGTCGACGTCGAGCGAGATCATGTCGCCGGTCCTGACCAAAGCGAGCGGCCCGCCGATATAGGATTCCGGCGAGACGTGCAGGATGCAGGCGCCGTAGCTGGTGCCACTCATGCGGCTGTCGGACAGCCGCACCATGTCACGTACGCCCTGCTTCACGAGCTTCTTCGGGATGGGCAGCATGCCCCATTCCGGCATGCCCGGACCGCCCTGCGGGCCGGCGTTGCGCAGGATCAGCACCGTGTCCTCGGTGACGTCGAGGTCGTCGCGGTCGATCGCGGCCTTCATCGACGGATAGTCGTCGAACACCAGCGCCGGACCGGTGTGCTTCAGGAACTTCGGCGCGCAGGCCGACGGCTTGATGACGCAGCCGTCGGGCGCGAGGTTGCCCTTCAGCACCGCCAGCGCGCCTTCCCTGTAGATCGGATTGGCGACCGGGCGGATGACGTCGTCGTTGTAGATCTCGGCGCCCTCGATGTTCTCGCCGAGCGTCCTGCCCGTCACCGTCATCGCGCCGAGGTGCAGGTGGTCCTTGATCTCGTTCAGCAGCCCGGGCAGGCCGCCGGCATAGAAGAAATCCTCCATCAGGTAGCGGTCGCCGCTCGGCCGGATGTTGGCGATCACCGGAACGATGCGGCTGGCCCGCTCGAAATCGTCCAGCCCGATGTCCTGGCCGGCGCGGCGGGCCAGCGCGATCAGGTGGATGATGGCGTTGGTCGAGCAGCCGACAGCCATCGCCGCGGTGATGGCGTTGAGGAAGGCGTCGCGGCTCAGGATCGTCGGCGGCGTCAGGTCCTCCCACACCATGTCGACGATGCGCCGGCCGGTCTCGGCGGCCATGCGGATGTGGTTGGCGTCGGCCGCCGGAATCGACGAGGCGCCGGGCAGCGACATGCCGAGCGTCTCGGCCATCGCCATCATGGTGGCGGCCGTGCCCATGGTCATGCAGGTCCCGTAGCTGCGGGCGATGCCGGCCTCGACGTCGACCCAGTCCTCGTCCGAGATCTTGCCGGCGCGTCGCTCGTCCCAGTACTTCCAGGCGTCGGAGCCCGAGCCCAGCACCTTGCCCTTCCAGTTGCCGCGCAGCATCGGCCCGGCCGGCAGGTAGATCGCCGGGATGCCCATGCTGATGGCGCCCAGCAGCAGGGCGGGCGTGGTCTTGTCGCAGCCGCCCATCAGCACGACGCCGTCGACCGGATGGCCGCGCAGCAGCTCCTCGGCGTCCATGGCGAGCAGGTTGCGGTAGAGCATGGTCGTGGGCTTGAGGAAGCTCTCCGACAGCGACAGCGCCGGCAGCTCCATGGGGAAGCCGCCGGCCTGCAGGATGCCGCGCTTCACGTCGTCGACCCGGCTCTTGAAATGCATGTGGCAGGGCTGGGCCTCGGACCAGGTGTTCAGGATGGCGATCACCGGCTTGCCCACCCAGTCCTCCGGCGCCAGGCCCATCTGCATGGCGCGCGAGCGATGGCCGAAGGCGCGCAGGTCGTCGGGCGCGAACCAGCGCGCGCTGCGCAGGTCGGCGGGCGTCTTCTTCTTGCTGGCGGCGGCGGTCATTTGTTTCCTCTTTTCATGTCATCCTGAGCGCAGCGAAGGATCTCATGCCGGTTGCCGGCGGCGATGAGGTCCTTCGCTTCGCTCAGGACGACAGATAGATTACCCCGACGCTGAGGGAGACAGCCAGAATGAAGCTCCTGCTGACCCATGTCCCGCAGGCGCGGCGGCAGTACTATGGCGCGCGGGCGCTGGCGCGGCTGAACGAGCGGGTCGAGCTCGTCCTGCACGAGGGCGATGCGCCGCTCGACGCGCCGGGAGTGATCGGCATGGGGCGCGGCGTCGACCTCATCATCGCCGACCGCGCCACCGCGGTGCCGGCCGAGGTGTTCGATGCGCTGCCCGGCCTGAAAGTGGTCATGCGCAGCGCCATCGACATCCGCAACATCGACGTCGCCGCCGCCTCGCGGGCCGGCGTGCTGGTGACCCACGCCGAGGCGGGCTTCGTGCCCTCGGTCGTCGAGCTCACGCTCGGCCTGCTGGTCGACCTGTCGCGCGGCGTGTCGCGCGCCGTCGCCGACTACCAGGCCGGTCGCCAGCCGGAGATCCGGGTCGGCCGCCAGTTGGGCGGCAGCACCATCGGCATCGTGGGCTACGGCCGCATCTCGCGCGCACTGGCGCCGGTGCTGCTGGCGCTGGGCGTCAAGGTGCTGGTGTCCGACCCGTACGCCCAGGTCGACGATCCGCGGCTGGCCAAGCGGTCGCTCGAGGATCTGCTGGGCGAGTCCGACACGGTGATCTGCCTCGCCATCGCCAACGAGGAGACCGAGAACCTGATGGATGCCGCTGCCTTCGCGCGCATGAAGCCCGGAGCCTTCTTCGTGAACATGTCGCGCGGCAACCTGGTGGACGAGGCGGCGCTGGCCGAGGCGCTGGCCTCTGGCCATCTCGCCGGGGCGGCGATGGATGTCGGCCGGGCGCCCGATCAGATGCCGTCGCCGGCGCTGGCCAGCCTGCCCAACGTCGTCGCCACGCCGCATATCGGCGGGCTGACGCCGCCCGCCAGCGAGAGCCAGGCCTTCGACACGGTGCGCCAGGTCGAGGCCCTGGTGAAGGGCGAGGTGCCGCCGGGCGCCGTCAATGCCGCATCCTGGACCCGGCGGCCCTGACGCAACCCGCGCGGCGGGCCGGCGTTTGCCCTTCATGCCGAGCCTTCTCGCCCGCCTGATCGGACTGGACGATCGCGAGAGCCCGCCGCAGGGCGCGAGCGGCTGGAGCGCGCCGCCGTCGCCGTTGGCGTCGGGCCACGATCTCAGCGCGGTCGACGTGCACGACGACGATGTCGGCGACTACAACGTCACGGAGTCCGGCTGGTACGCGGTGGACGACGGCGGCGCGGTTGTCCTCGGCCCGTTCGACAGCCTGCGGCAGTGCGACCGCGCCATTGGCGAGCGGCGGAAGCTCCTCTCCTGAACCGGAGTGCCTCGCTTCGTCGCGCTGCCGCTCCTCAGGCCTGATGGACCATGGCCTCGCGTTCGATCTCCTCGATCCAGCGGTCGTCCTTCTCGTAGCCCAGCTCCTGGAGCGCTTCGGGGAAGCGCTCGACGAAGGCGCGGGCCAGGTCGGGCGTGAACTTGTGCCGCCACTGGGCGGCCTCGCCGGAGCGCGCGTGGCTGCGCTGGGTGCGGCCGGCGGTGCCGAACAGGCTGTTGGCCCAGAACGCCGTGCGTCCGGCCTCCTGCTCGCTCTCCTCGAAGCCCAGGAAGTCCAGGATCCGCGTCCACAGCTCCATCGACCGGTCTTGCCACAGGTCCTCGTAGCGCACGTTGAGGCAGTTGGCGCGATCGTACTGCCAGTCGAGCATGGCCTCGATGGTGCTGCTGGTCGAGTTCTCCAGCTCGAAGACGTACTGATCGAATTCCGTCGGCAGGGCGTTGAGCCGCTCCCGGTAGGGTGCGTTGTCGTTGCCCGGCGGGCGCTCGAGCAGCCATGGCTCCTCTGCCGTCCGGTGGTAGTGCATGGCCGAGATCAGCACGTCGCGCGGGTCGCGGATGAGATGCAGGATGCGGACATCGGGGCGCCGCAGGACTCCGGCGTGCCTCACGAAGGTCGAATCATGGTTGAACAGGACAAAGGGCGGGCGCAATGCGCGTTCCAGCCGGTCGTACTGGGTCCAGAAGTCGACGTAGTTGGCGCCGACCGATCGGGCGATCGCCTTGAACACGGTGGACATCCACACGGTGCCGGTCTTGTGATGCGTCGTCACCACGACGTTGTGCTTCACGCAGGAAGCTCCCCTTTAGGCGAAGGCGAAGGAGGATCTCCATCCCGTCGGGACGGACGCATGCAAATATTTGCATTGCGTCGGCACCCTAAGCAATGCCCGTGCGCGTGGGAAATCTATGCGCCGGACGCGGCGCGTGCCGGCCGGGACGGCGGCTCCTGCGGTGCGGGGAAGGACGTCGTATCGACGCCCAGCGAAGCAAGGACGTCCATCGCCTCGCGGCGCAGGGCCGGATCCTGCGCGTCGTCGTCCGGAACGACTGCCGGTGGCGCGGTCCCACGGCTCGGTCGCGTGCCGTCCAGCCGGCGCCCGAGCAACGCCTCGATGGCCTGGCGATGGGGGCGCCTGGCGAGATCGGTGGCCTGAGCCGCCATCGCCAGGGCCGGCCTGCGGCCGCCCAGGGCCGTCACGATCTCGGCGACCGCCTCTGCGGGCCGCTCCCGCAGCGCGAGGGCGCTGCTGACCTGCACGCAATTCGGCCGCGCCCGCGCCATCGCCTGGTAGGAGATGAAGAGCTTGGCATAGGACGGCAGGGCGTGGCGAAGGAGGTAGTCCCTGAACGTCCAGGCCGCGAGCGGACGGCCCTCGAGGCGGCTGAAGGCGGGACGCACATGGGCACGCCGGTAGGCGAAGTAGGTGGCGGCCTGCTCGATCGGATCGCCGTGGACCAGGACGGCGCGCTGGCGCGCCTTGCTCCAGGCCGCGGCGTCGACATCGGCGACCGCCAGGGGCACGAAGGCATGCGGCGCCATGTCGACCGGTACGTGGCTGTGGTTCAGCCCTTCGTGCAGATAGTCGTACCCGGGCGCGCAGAAGGTCGTGGCGCTCCACCACGGAAATTCCGAAGAAATTCTGTTGAATCCCGGACAGACCGTGTGGCCGATGAACAGATGGTCGGCGCCTGCCAGACCCGGTGCCCAGAGCAGCGGTCCGCCGCGCAGATGGTCGAAATTGAAGGCCGGTCCGGCGGGATCGCCGACGGTTCCGCCATGGACATGATCGGCAATCTGGCCGCCGCGCTGCAGATGCGCGAGGAAGGCGATCGCCAGGCGCAGGAACCAGACATCGTCTCCCGGCACGCACGCCAGCACCGGAAGGATCCTGACGGGGCGACGCGCCAACCGCGGCGAGGCTCTGGACAGCAACTGAAGCATGCCTGAAACAGAAGTAGCGACTGGCACCGCCCGCGTCACGGCGAATGACGGGTTCCGACAGAAACTTTCATCGTCCACGTCAATTCGGGCGCGAGAGGAAGGTTCCGCCGCTGCGCGGAGAGAACGAGATGGCCTCACCTAAGGATCTGGCGGCGGTGGACGTGCATGCCGACGATGTCGGCGACTACAACGTGACCCAGCCGGGCTGGTACGCCGTCGACGATGCCGGGCGGATGGTCATGGGCCCGTTCGACAGCCTCGGCCAGTGCGAGCGCGCGATCGCCGATCGCCGGCGGCTGCTGGAACAGGGGACGTAGCCTCGCCCCTGGCCCGGGGGGAGAAGCGGGGAGGAGGGCGATCCGGCCGGAGGGTTCGTGGCCCGCCACGAACCCCTTCCGGCCTGGCGGGGACGCCGCCTCAGTTCCCGGGGCCGCGCTCCATGGAGAAGGGCTGCCAGCGCTCCAGCTTCGACTTCTCGAGGATAGAGGGATTGACGCAGGCGCGCGGCCACTTGCCCGACAGGACCAGCGACAGCTCGGCGCCGACACGGCGCTTGCGCGCCTGGTCGAAGCGGCTCGAGGCCGAGGCGACATGGGCGGTCAGGATGACATTGTCCATGCCGAGCAGCGGATTGTTGTGGCCGACCGGTTCGGTCTCCAGCACGTCGAGCCCGGCGCCCGCGATCCAGCCTTCCTGCAGCGCCTTGATCATGGCCGGCTCGTCGACCGTCGAGCCGCGGCCGGTGTTCACGAACAGCGACGTCTTCTTCATCTTCCTGAAGTGCTGCTCCTTCATCAGGTGATGCGCGTCCTTCGTCCCGGGCGCGTGCATGCTCACAATGTCGGAGCGCTGCAGCAGCTCGTCGAGCCCGACCGGCTGCACGCCATAGTCGGCCATCACCAGCTCCTCGATATAGGGATCGTAGGCCAGCATCTGGAAGCCGAAGGGCGCGGCACGGCGGGCGACGGCGCGGGCGACATGGCCGAAGGCGACGAAGCCCAGCGTCTGTCCCATCAGGCGCGGGAACTGGTAGAGCATCGGCCGCGCCTTGGCCCACTCGCCCTTGCGCACCATCTGGTCCTGCACCACCAGCCGCCGCCAGCTCGCCAGGATCAGGGTCATGGCATGGTCGGCGACCTCCTCGATGAACGTGTCCGGGCAGTTGGTGACCGGGATGCCGAGCTTCGTGGCGGCTTCGACGTCCACCGAATCGACGCCGACCGATCCCAGCGACACGACCTTGAGCTTCTTGCCAGCCTCGATGACCCGGGCGGAGATGCGCGGCCGGCCCTTTGCGTAGATCGCGTCGGCGTCGGCAACCGCCTTGACGAGCTCGTCGTCGCCGCCGCCGACCTCCACGATCTCCGCCCCCAGGGGCGCCAGCGCCTCCATTTCCAGCGAGTGATCGGTGTTTCCCGGTCCCGTCGTCACGATCCTGAAACGCGCCACGTGTTGTCTCCTCCGCGAATTTGTCGTCACCTTACCGCAATCTTCCAACCCCGGTGAATCCGCATGCACCCGCAAGCGCCCAAGAACGTCCTGTTGATCGTCGTCGACCAGTGGCGCGGCCTGATGCTGCCGAGGCTTGGGGCGGACTATCTCAAGCTGCCCAACATCGACCGGCTGTGCGCCGAGGGCGTGACGTTCCGCAACCACTTCACCCAGTGTGCGCCCTGCGGCCCGGCACGGGCCAGCCTGCTGACCAGCCTCTACCTCATGAACCACCGCGCGGTGCAGAACACGATCCCGCTCGACGCGCGCTTCACCAACCTCGGCCACGAGCTGCGCAAGGGCGGCTATGACGCCGCCCTGGTCGGCTACACGACCACGACACCCGACCCGCGCACCACCGGCGCCAGCGATCCGCGCTTCCTGGTGCTGGGCGACATCATGGACGGGTTCCGCCCGGTCGGCGCCTTCGAGCCCTACAAGGACGCCTATTTCGGCTGGGTCGCCAACCAGGGCTTCAAGCTGCCCGAGAATCGCGAGGACATCTGGCTGCCGCAGGGCGCGGCGGGAGAAGGCGGTGGCGCCACCGCGCGGCCGGCGGTGATCCCGCGCGAACTGTCCGACACCGCCTGGTTCACCGAGCGCGGCCTGTCCTACCTGCGCGGCCGCGCCGGCAAGCCGTGGTTCCTCCATCTCGGCTACTACCGGCCGCATCCGCCGTTCATCGCGTCGGCGCCCTACCACGAGATGTACCGGCCGGAGGACATGCCGAAGCCGGTGCGCGCCGCCTCGCCGGCCGAGGAGGCCGCGCAGCACCCGCTGCTCGCCTACTACGTCGACAACATCAACCAGGCGAGCTTCTTCCAGGACGGACGGGGCCTCGGCTCGGCGATGAGCGAGGAGCAGGTGGCGCAGATGCGCGCCACCTATTGCGGCCTGATGAGCGAGATCGACGACCAGCTCGGTCGCGTCTTCGACCATCTGAAGCAGACCGGCCAGTGGGACGATACGTTGATCGTCTTCACCTGCGACCACGGCGAGCAGCTCGGCGACCATCACCTGCTGGGCAAGGTCGGCTACCACGACGAGTCCTATCGCATCCCGATGATCGTGCGCGACCCGAGGCCCGAGGCCAACGGCACGCGCGGCACGGTGGTCGAGCGCTTCACCGAGACGATCGACACGATGCCGACCATCCTCGAATGGCTCGGACTGCCGGTGCCGCGCCAGTGCGACGGCCGCTCGCTGCTGGGCTTCTGCGAAGGCCAGCCGCCGGCGGACTGGCGCACCGAGGTGCACTACGAGTTCGACTTCCGCGACCTCTTCTACAGCAAGCCGGAATCGGCGCTGGGCGTGCCGATGGACCGCTGCTCGCTCGCCGTCGTCCAGGACGAGCGCTTCAAGTACGTCCACTTCGCCGCCCTGCCGCCGTTGCTGTTCGACCTCAAGGAGGATCCCGGCCAGTTCGTGAACCGTGCCGCCGACCCGGCCTATGCCGCCCGGGTCGCCGAGTACACAGCGAAGATGCTCGACTGGCGGCTGGGCTTCGCCGACCGCACGCTCACCGGCTATCGCGCCACGCCGAACGGACTCGAGGTGCGGGCGGCCTGATCGATCGTCCGTCGCCTCGGGCGCCGGGAGGGGCGTGAGCGACCGTTCATTCAGGGTCGCTGCGCACGCAACCGTGACGTCGCGGTGGGTCGGTTACCGCCGGCGCCACTGGAATTCCCGCGCCCGATTCCCCACGTGGGCGCTGGAGTATGATGATGTACCGCTTTCAGCCCCTTGCAGGTTTCCTGCTTCTGGCGACCCTGGTCGCCGCCAATCCCGCCTTCGCTCTCGAGACGCTGCCCGGCGAGCCGCCGGTCGCCGACGAGTCCATCGTGCCCGTCGCCGAGCGGCTGGCGCCGCCGGTCGACGAGCCGCTGGCGCGCGGTCGCGTCGTCGCCGTCGATCGCGAGGCTCGCCGCCTCACGCTCGAGTACCGTCCGGTGCCTGAGCTCTTCCTCTACGGCGGCACGCGCGTGTTCGCCGTGGCGGACGATGCGTCGCTGAAGGGCCTCGGCCCGGGCGACAAGGTCCGCTTCGAGGTCGAGCGCAGCGGCCGCGACTACACGATCCGCCGGCTGGAAAACAGCAACTGACCGGGCTTTCGCCCGCGTTTCCCGGTTCCAGACCTGAACGTCTTCGCGCCGACGGAGGTGGGTCATGCTGCCGGTGCGCCTTCGACGGTCGAGGCGGGAATGACTTTCGTGCTTTTAATTAGCACGGAAGTTATTGACTGGCGATCGCCCCTCCGCTAGATTGAAGAGCTTCACTGCTTTCAATCGACGGTCGCGGGCGACACGCGCCTGCAAGGAGCGTCCAATGTACATGATGCGTCCAGGACGGCAGGTCTTCGGTTTTCAGGTCGAGCCGGATGACGAGGTGCCGGGCTTTCGCGTGGGCGTCGCCGACAGGAATTTGCAGGTGTTCTCGGATTCCGCCGGCGCACTTCCGCCGGGTACGAGCGACCTGTCCGGTGCCACGCCCGTGGATTGCACGGTGGCGCAGGGCAATCTCTCCTGCAGATCTTCAGGCGGTACTTCCTTCCATCCGGCTGTCCCGGCCCCGCTTGGGTTCCCGGACCGCATCGGCCCCGACGACCGGCGGTATCACGAGTACGACGTTCGGTCGGGCGCCACCCGCGCGCCGCAGGAACGTTTGCTGCAGGGACTGATCGACCGCCCGACACCGGGCCCCGAGTTCCTGAACCATCCGGCGACGCCGGAAGGCACGCTGAACGAGGCGACGCCCTGGACGCCCTATGGTGCCTACCTGGGAGCGACCCGGCTTCGGGCGGGGGCACCCTTCAATCCCGTTCGCTCCTATCTTCGCCACGATGACAACGGGAACCCGGTGGTCGTCAATGTCACGGAGCCTGGACATTCGCTCTTTCCGGGCTACGTCGTGCATTCGATCGTCCCGACCGCGGATGGGCCCGAGATCCGTACCGAAGGCGAGGGACTGGGACGATGGCAGGCGCCGGACAGTCCCCAGTGGCTGCGCGACGAGCTCAGTCGCCAGACGTGGCGTCCCTACCAGGATAGGATCATCGACCAGTCCCGATAGATCGATGGCAGGCTCCGTGCGTCCAGATTCGATGAGGATTCCGGCTTTCCTGGCGATGTTGCTGTCGGCGTTCCTCGCCGGCTACGCGCCGGCGGCGTTCGCTCAGGGCACGCCGCTCGACTGCCCGTACGGTCCGATCGACCGGACCTTCGGCGGATCGCTTTGGTCGATTGCCAGTTGCGTCGACGACCGCACGATCACCCTGCTCGCCGTCGCCAACAGCGCCGCCCATCCGGCCTTTATCGCGATGTTCCCGTCGGCCGACGCCCGAATGAGCTATCCGACCCGCGGCGGCTACACGACACTCCCGTCCCCGGGCGGCTTCACGATCGACGCCCGTGGCACCGGGAACCCGGACGCGATCCAGGCCGCCGCCGACGCGTTGTCGCGGCTGTCGCCCTCCGAGCTTGCGGCCCTGGTCGCCGAGACCCGCCGAGCGACGCCCCGGTCCCGACAGTCGGCGGTCCCGGCCACGAAGCCCCTCGATTGCCGGACCAAGCCGATCGTCCGGACCTTCGGCGGCTCGGACTGGAACGTCCACGCCTGCGACGAGGTCGCCCTGCTCGTCGTCCCTGTGGAGGGCAATCCCGCCGCTCCGTTCTATTTCCTGGTGACCCCCTCGCCGACCGGACAAGGGTATCGGGTCGAAGGCGAGGGAACGGGCGACAAGAAGGCGACGGACGCGGCCTACGCCGACCTTCGGCTTCTGTCGGAGGCCGATGTCACGGGCCTGATCCGGGAGGTGAAGCAGCGGCAATAGCTACCCGCCGGCCGAGGGCGGCGGGTGTTCCTGGAGCGCGGCAGCCTCCGCGCGCACGAATGCCGTGTGCTGCAGGAGGGCCTCACGAGGTTGGCTGTTCTCAGCCAACCGCATGATGCTCTAGGATCATGCCCATGAACGAGGAAACGTACCGTCGGCCCGCGCCGGGCCAGCACCCGCCGAACCTGTCGCCCGACTACAAGTCGACGACCGGCCGCGCGCCGCGGCAGGCGGCGATCGTGCTGCCGCACAGCCTGTCGGAGATCACCGGTCCTTCTCTGGCCGAAGAGCGGCTGGGCGCCGGCGAGTTCGATCTCACGAAGCAGCGCATGGGCGAGCCGCTCGGCGAGCGCATCACCGTGCAGGGCCGCGTGCTCGACGAGGACGGCCGCGCGGTGCCGAACGCGCTGGTCGAGATCTGGCAGTGCAACGCCGCCGGCCGCTACCACCATCCCGGCGACCAGCACGATGCGCCGCTCGATCCCAACTTCACCGGCGGTGGACGCGTGCGCGCCGATGCCGAGGGCCGCTACCGCTTCGTCACCATCAAGCCCGGCGCCTATCCGTGGAAGAACCACCACAATGCCTGGCGGCCTGCGCATATCCACTTCTCGCTGTTCGGCCCGAGCTTCGCCGCCCGCCTGATCACCCAGATGTACTTCCCCAACGACCCGCTGCTGGCCTTCGACCCGATCTACAATGCCGTGCCGGCCGGCGCGCGCGAGCGCCTGCAGGCGGCTTTCGACATGGACCTGACGCAGCCCGAGTGGGCGCTGGGCTACCGCTTCGACATCGTCCTGCGCGGCCGCAACGCCACGCCGATGGAATGACCATGTCGTCCGTCCTCACGCCGTCGCAGACCATCGGGCCCTTCTACTGGGGCACGGTCGTCAACACGTATCACTGCGACCTCGCGCCCGCCGGCGTGCCCGGCGAGCGCATCGAGGTCGTCCTGGAGCTCCACGACGTCGACGGAGCGATCGTCACCGACGGGCTGTTCGAGCTCTGGCAGGCCAACAGCCACGGCCGCTACAACCATCCCGACGATCGCCGCAACCTGCCGCTCGATGCCGGCTTCGAGGGCTTCGGCCGCGCCTCCACCTTCACCGACGGCTGCGCCCGCTTCTCCACCGTGAAGCCCGGCCGCGTGCCCTGGCCGCATGGTGGGGCCGGGGGTAGCAGCCTGCAGGCGCCGCATCTCAACGTCTCGATCTTCGCCCGTGGCGTGCTCAACCGCCTGGCGACGCGCCTCTACTTCGACGGCGACCCGGCGCTGGCCGAGGATCCCGTGCTGAAGCTGGTCGAGCCGGCGCGGCGGCTGACGCTGATCGCCCGGCGCGACGAGCAGGGCGCCTGGCGCCTGCCGATCCACCTCGGCGGGCCGACCGAAACCGTCTTCTTCGACGTCTGACATGGCGGGGCGCCTGGTCAACGCGCTCGGCTCCGCGGCGCTGGCGGCGGAGTCCTTCTCCGACCTCGCCACGCTGCGCCACATGCTGCGCTTCGAGGCGGCGCTCGCCCAGGCGACGGCCGACGCCGGCCTGATCCCGAGGCGCGCCGCGCCCATCATCGTCAAGGCCTGCGATCCGGCCCTCTATGATGCCGCCGCGCTGGCCGAGGCCGCACGGCGCACCGCGACGCTCACCGTGCCGCTGGTCAAGGCGCTGACCGAGGCGGTCGCCCGGCGCGATGCCGCGGCGGCGGGCTACGTGCACTGGGGCGCCACCAGCCAGGACGTGATCGACACCGCGATGGTGCTGCAACTCGGCGAGGCGCTGCCGCCGGTCCTGAAGGAGCTCGACGCCATCGTGGCGGCCTTCGCGGGCCTGGCACGCAAGCACCGCCGGACGCCGATGCTCGGCCGCACCCTGCTGCAGCCGGCGACGCCGCTCGCGCTCGGCCAGAAGATCGCCGGCTGGGCCTCCGACATTGCCCGCGCCACGCGCCGCCTCGAGGCCAGTTTCGAGGAGACCCAGGTGCTGCAGTTCGGCGGCGCCTCGGGCAGCCTCTCGGCGCTGGGCGAGAAGGCCGAGCGCGTCATGGTCTCGCTGGCGAAGCGCCTGAAGCTCGACCTGCCGGCCGCGCCCTGGTTCGCCCAGCGCGTGCGCGTGGCGGCGCTGGCCCAGGATGCCGCGCTGGTCGTCGGCGCCCTGGCGAAGGCGGCGCGCGACATCTCGCTGATGATGCAGGTCGAGCTGGGCGAGGCGGCCGAGCCGTCCGGCCCCGGCCGCGGCGGCTCCTCGACCATGCCGCACAAGCGCAACCCCGTCGGCGCCGCGTTGGTCCTCTCGGCCGCCGCCCGCGCGCCGATGCTGGCCGCCACCATCGTGGCGGCGTTGCCGCAGGAGCACGAGCGAGCGCTCGGCGGCTGGCAGGCCGAATGGCCGACGCTCGCCGCCCTGGTCGAGGCGCTGGCCTCGGCGACGCAGGCGATGCACGAGGTCGCGTCCGGCCTCTCCTTCGACGCCGACGCGATGCAGGCCAACATGGACGCCACCGAGGCCGCCGTGCTGGCCGAGCGCGCGACCTTCCTGCTGGCCGCGAGGATGGGCAAGCAGAAGGCCGGCAAGCTGGTCGAGGAGGCGCTCGCCCGCTCGGCCGAAAGCGGCGGCTCGTTCGTCGAGGCGCTGGGCCGGCTCGAGACGGAGCTGGCCGACGAGGCGGCGCTGCTGGGTTATTCGCCGAGGTTCGTGGACCGGCTGCTCGCGGAGCTGAAGCGGCGCTGACCTCGTGTCCCGGCGTCTGCGCTGCTCGCCGCCGGACAGCCACCGTAAAGTCCGGACGTGAGCCGGCAAGCCGACGAAGGGGTCAACTCGCCTTTCGCGACAATGTGAGCGGCAAGTCCAGTTCCACGCGATCGTGCAGCACCTTCGGCGCGATGCGCCCTCGCTCGCCGCGTTCGAGGCGGACCAGACCGTAGCCTTCCATCGTGCGCAGCGTGCGCGAGAGGTTCGACTTGGCCTTGCCCGTGAGACGGGCCAGTTCGTCGAGGGAGCCGGGCGCCTTCTCGACGATGAGGCGGAGCAGATCGCGATTGCCGGCGGACAGGACCTTTGCAAACGACTCGGTCGACGTGAACCAGACCTTGGGCTCGCTGACGGAGACGCGACGCTTGCCACGCGCCACAGCCATGGTGCGGGCCTTCATCTCCTCATAGCTGGCAATGCCCACCTTCAGCGTGGTCATCGGATCACCCCTCTCTCGCGCAACACGGCATCCACTGTCGTCCAGAAATCTGCAAGCAGACTCGCTGCGTCCCGGTAAGAGTAGGCCTTGGTCGTCCGCAATCGATGACGGTGGTCCTGCGGCTCGCCCTGCTTCTGGCTCGCTACGGGATGGGCATTGTCGAACCCGACCAGCCGTCCGCCATCCGGGCCGTGGAGCGTGAGCGAGTAGTCGATGCCATGCGGCTTCCTCGATGATGCCGGGACCCTTCTCACGACGAACCGGACCCAATGACCACCTTCTGGGTCTACCACGAGAACCTGCCCATCGAGGTCGAGAAGCACGTCGAGGGTCGGATCACGCGGGTGATTCACAGCGCACGGTTATCATACTAAGGCAACATCAACAAGGAACACGCGTTGGGGGCCTCAAAGCCTCTCCACCCCCACCCGCGCGCAGTCCTCGTCCTCCTGCGCCGTGCCGCCGCCGACGCCGCAGGCGCCGATCAGGGTGCCGTCGCGGAAGATCGGCACGGCGCCCTGGCCGTAGAACATGTGGTTGCCCTCGGCGGCGGCGATGCCGCGCAGGGTCGGGTGATCGGCGCGGGGCGTCAGGTCGCCGCTCGGGCGGCCGAAGGCGGCCGAGGCGATGGCCTTGCCCTGGCTGCCGAAGGAGCCCGCCCACATGGCGCCATCCATGCGCTGGAAGGCGAGGAGCCGGCCGCCGGCGTCGCATACCGCGATGTTCATCTTCGCGCCGATCTGCTCGGCCTTCTCGATGGCGCCGGCGATCACGCGATTCGCCTCCGCGAGGGTGAGGGTCATGAGGTCGGTCCTTTCCGTGGGGAAGACGCATCATCCTACACCGGCGCGGGACAATCTGGCGTTTCGCGCTGCCGGTCGAGACCGAAGGTCGGGATCGAACCGCGGGAGACGTGCCGCTACAGTGACGCCCGGCCGTCCGTGGGAGGAGTTCATGCCGTTCTATCAGTCAGGCGACGTTCGCATCCGCTACGAGGAGACCGGCTCGGGCTTTCCCCTGCTGGTCACCCCCGGCGGCGGCCTGAACTCGCGGGTCAGCAACTGGCAGACGGCGGTGTTCAACGCGATGGAGGAATTCAAGGACGACTTCCGCTGCATCACCATGGACCAGCGCAACGCCAATGGCGGCGAGTCGACCGGTCCCGTGCCGGTCGAGAACGCGTGGGATGCGTTTGCCGACGACCAGCTCGGGCTGATGGACCATCTCGGCATCCGGGAGTTTTTCTACATGGGCTACTGCATCGGCGGCTGCTTCGCCGGCAAGCTGCTGCAGCGGGCGCGGGACCGCGTCGTCGCCGCCGTCTTTTGCCAGACCGTCGGCCACCGGCCCGAGGACCCGGACGTCATGGTGCGCCACAGCCGGCAGAACTGGCTCGCCGGCTTCCGGGAGCGCCGGCCCGACGTGTCGGAGGAGACGATCGAGAAATACTTCGACAGCCTCTTCCGCGCGCAGCCCGATTTCCTCTACAGCGTCCCGCGCGACTTCATCGCCGGCTGCCCGACGCCGATCCTTGTCCTGCCCGACGATACGTCGTCGCATCCGCTGCCGACCTCGGTCGACGTGGCGTCCCTGGCACCAAATGCCGAGATCACGGTCTTCCCGTGGCGCGACCCGCCGGACCTCAAGGCCCGCACGATCGACCGGGTCCGCCGGTTCCTGAAGGCGCACGTTCCGAAGGGCGGCGCGGCGGCATAGCTGGCGCGGCGGTGGAGGGCTAGAGTCGGGCGGCTGGTGACGGCCTGGCCGCAAGGTCCCCGGAGGTGCCATGAACGCGCTGTACTACGAGCCGCTGCATCCGGAATTCGGCGTCCGCCTCCGCGGCGCCGATCTCGCCGGGCCGCTGCCCCCCGAACTGGTCGAGGAGATCAGGGCGGCGATCGACCGGTATTCGTTCGTCTGCTTTCCCGACCAGTCGATGGACGACGACCGACAGCTCGCCCTCACGCGCCGGCTCGGCAACCCGGAGCCGAGCCACACCAGCCTCGGCAAGGTCGAGTATTTCGGCACCATCGGCAACGTCCAGCAGGACGGGTCGGTGCTGGGCAACACGCACAGGAAGACGATCTTCCTGACCGGCAACAACATGTGGCACTCCGATGCCTCGTTCAAACCGGTGCCGGCCTACCTCTCGATCATGTGCGCCTACGAGACGCCGTCCGAGGGCGGCACGACGATGTTCGTCTCGCTGCGCGCCGCCTGGGACCGCCTGTCGCCCGAGCGCCAGGCCGAGCTCGAGCCCCTGATCGCGATCCACGACTATGTCTATTCGCGCTCGAAGGTCGCCCCCGATGCCGTGTCGCCCGAGCTGGCCGCCTCGCTGCCGCCGGTGCGCCAGCGGCTGGTGCGGACCAACCCGGCGACCGGCGCGCGCAACCTGTTCCTCGGCTCGCACGTCCGCGAGATCGAGGGCATGAGCCGGGAAGAAGGTCGCGCCCTGATCGACGGGCTGACCGACGAGGCGATCCGGCCGGAGCACGTCTACGACCATGCCTGGCAGCCGGGCGACGTCGTCTTCTGGGACAATCGCTGCCTGCTCCATGCCGGCAGCGGCTACGATGCCGACCGCCACCGCCGCTACATGCGCCAGACCCGCGTCAGCGGCGCCTGCTCGTCGCTGGAGGAAACGCCGACGGCCAGGGCCGGCGCCGCCGCTGCCGCCTGATCGCGTCTTTGCCCGGAGCGCCGAGGAATTTTCATGCCGAACGACCTCTACGATCTCCCCCTGACGACGGCATCGCCGGCTGCGTGCGACGCCTATGTCGAGGCGACCCGGCTGGCGCTCACCTTCTATCCCGGCGCGCTCGCGGCCTATGACCGGGCGATCGCGGCCGACCCCGCTTTCGCCCTGGCCCATGCCGGCCGGGCGCAGGTGCTGCTGCGGCAGGGCGACGTCGCGGCGACGCGGGCCTCGCTGACGACAGCGAGGGAGCTGACGGCGTCGGCGTCCGAACGCGAGGCGAGCCATGTCGCCTTCCTCGAGCGCGTGTTCGCCGGCGAGACGGACGCGGCGCTGGCGGCCCTGTACGCCCATCTCGACGCGTGGCCGCGCGATGCGCTGGTGGTCGCCACGGCGTCCAATCCCAATGGCCTGATCGGCGGCTCGGGGCAGCTGGGACAGAAGAAGCAGGTCGCGTCCCTGATGGACCGGCTGGCGCCGGCCTACGGCGACGATCCCTGGTTCGCCTCCTATCACGCGCTGGCGCTGGCGGAGGACGGGCAGTTCGCGCGGGCGCGCGCGCTCGCCGAGCGGTCGCTGGCGGCCAGGCGCGACAATGCCCACGGCGCCCATGCCTTCGCCCATGTCTGCTACGAGACCGGCGACCTCGCGGCGGCGCGCGCCTTCCTGCCGGGATGGCTCGCCGACTATCCGCGCGACGGCTTCTTCCACGGCCATCTCAGCTGGCACCTGGCGCTGTGCGAGATCCTGGCCGGCAACGCCGCCGAAGCCGGTCGCCTCTATCGCGACGCCATCGCGCCCGACCGGCACAGCGGCGGGCCGCAGCAGAAGATCTCCGACGGCGCCGCCTTCCTGTGGCGCTCCGAGCTGGCCGGCCATCCGCGCGACACCGCCGCCTGGCGGGCGCTGCACGAGCATGCGCTGGCGGCGCTGCCGCGGCCGGGCAACGGGCTCTACGACCTTCACGTCATCCTGGCCCAGGCCGTGATGGGCGATGCGGCGCGCGGCGAGGCGGCCGCGCCCGACGCGCGCGCCCGCCAGATCGAGGCACTGGCGCGCGAGGGGCGTTACCTCTCGGGCGACTATCTGCCGGCGCTGGCGCGCGGCTTCCTCGCCTTCGAGCGCGGCGACGACGACGCGGCCATCGAGGCGCTGTCGCCGCTCGCCGGCCAGAACGAGCGCATCGGCGGCAGCCGCGCCCAGCACGACCTGATCGACTTCACCCTGCTCGGCGCCTGCCTGCGGGCCAACCGCCTGGACGAGGCGCGGCGCCTGCTTGAGGCGCGGCGGCCGGACGCCGCCGGCCCGCCGGTGACGGGCCTCGAGGCGGCGCTGGGCGGAGCGAGTTCCGGCTAGATGGACTCGCACGCGGTTCCACCCAACCGGGATCGCATGCACAGGGGATGCTGGCCTCAGCGCGTGCAATCGGTCCGGCTGACTCCAGCCAAGCGGATTGTGCCTCAGGTGACGGCACTGCCGGCATCGACGGCGGGCCGCCACAAACCCTTGGGGGAGCGGCCCCGGAGGTCCCTATACCCGGCCCCTTCTGGAGCCCAAAAAGTCGGTGAATCAGGAGGGCTCCCAGACATCAGGAGCAGACTTTCGTTATGGTATAATTACTGAGGTTATTGATCCGCCTGCCAAACTGCACTATCATCCTCCCGTGACCCATGTCCTCTCCTTGGGGAGGCAAGGTCTGGGCCTCCGGCATGAGGAAGACATGAGGAAAGTGTCCATCACGCCCGAGGCGGTGCGCCTCGTCGAGAGGACTGCGGCCTGGTTCGAGACGGAACAGGGGCCGGGCTTCGTGCCGGTGATCATGTGGGTGGCATCGAGCACGGCGGACCCTCGAATGGTGCCCCATCTCGGCCTCGGCTTCGAGCGGCGGGAGGCCGTCGACCGGTCGCGGATCATGCAGTGCGAGGGAGAGGACGTGGAAATCTTCCAGTATGCGCCCGACGAGTTGTTTCAGCCGGAGGGCCGCAAGCACGTCGACGTCAGGAGCGACGCCCTCGTGATCGTCGACACGCCCGCCGGTCCCTGATCGGTCAGGTGAACAGGAAGCCGTCGCCGTTCACGTGGATGGCTATCACCACGTCCTGGAAGTCGCGGTCGCCGGTGGCTGTCGGCAGGTCCTCGAAGCCGACCTGAAGCTCGAGCCCGCCGGCCTGCACGCCCGACAGGACCTGGGTGGCGCCGTCGGGATTGAGGCCGGCGGAGGAATGGAAGATTTGGGCGGTGGTGAGTGCGCCGGCGCTGGCGCTCGACAGGATCGCCAGCCCGCTGTTGGTGGTGGCCGCCTGGTTCGTTCCCGGCGCCAGGAAGAGGAGGTCGTCGGCGAGGTTGCCGTAGGCGCGGAAGCCGTCCTGGATCAGGAAGAAGCCGATATGCTCGCCGCTCGCCGGCACGCCGAGATCGACGGTCCGGGCGCCCGCCGCCACGTCGAGCGTGTTGGCGAACAGGATATGGACGTCGGAGATCGTGCCGTCGGCCGCGATCTTGTAGTAGCCGAGGCTGTTGGCGAAGGCCGAGACCGCCGACTTGAGGTCGAGCGTGAAGCGCACCGCGCCGTCGCCGCTCAGGAAAGGCTGGGCCGCGAGCCCGTTGATCGACGCCGTGTCGACGGCCACGCCTTCGGCGAGCGTCGGCAGGTAGTTGACGTAGCTCAGCCCGGTATGGGCGTCGGCGCCGCTGCCGCGCGCCGACAGGAGGAAGACGCCGTTGCCGGCGAAGCCTCCGTCGAGGGTGACGGTCGATCCGCCCGAGCTGATGGTGGTCTGGCCGGCCGTGACCGACACGCTGTCCCAGCCCAGGCGGGCGCCCAGCACGTCGACGGCGCCGAAGCCGAACTCGCGGACCGTGTCGCCGTTGAGGTCGGCCAGCGTGTCGCGCAGGGTCGAATGGCCGCCGCCGAAATGGAAGGTGTCGGCGCCGGCGCCGCCGCTCACCGTGTCGTTGCCGCCGGCGGTGACGACGATGTCGTCGCCGGCGCCGCCGTTCAGCACGTTGTCGCGGTCGTTGCCGATCAGCGTGTCGTTGCCGATGCCCGTCGTCAGGCCGACGATCGCCGACCGCAGGTCGCCGTGATGGAGGAGCGCGTTGTAGACGTTGCCCTGCGCCAGATAGTAGTCGGGATCGCCCGGTGCGGCGAGGCTGTTGAGCTCGGCGATCTTGGTGTCGTCGAACTTCAGCCAGTGACCGGGACGAAGGTCGTCGACCTGGTCCTGGGTGAAGGCGCTGAGATCGAAGAAGGCGAGCGCCCCCTGCGTCCACACGGTCGAGAAGATCTTGCTGGTCGAGGAGGCGCCGATATTCGGCGCCGCGCTGCCGTCGATGAGCTGCTGGCCCGTGACCGTGTCCCAGGTATAGACCGCCTTGATCCCGAGCTTGCCGAAGTTGGCGCCGTAGAGCTCCTGCAGGGCGGCGATGTCGAACATCATGTAGCTCTGCGGCGAGGAGCCCGCGATGGCCTCGGTCGGGGCGACGTCGACGCCGGGCGAGCCGAGCCAGCTCGCGTAGGTCATGACCGAGAATTCGTTGTCGTTGTACTGCGGCGCCAGCGCGCCGTGCAGGCTGGTGTCATGCCCGTGCTTGAGCCCGATCGAGTGCCCCAGCTCGTGCATGATCGTGTTGAACTGGTCGGTGCCGAAGAACTGGCCGGGCGGATCGCCGTTTGTGCCCAGGAAGTTGTCGCCGGCGTCGCGGCTGTCGGACTTGGAATAGGGGCCGTCGTTGGAGGGGAAGCGGGCGTGCGAGCCGCCGTTGCCGCTCGTCGTCTGGGCGAAGCGCAGGGTGGCGTCCGCGGCGGTGCCCGAGGCGGCCTGGACGAAGGTGAGCTGGGTGTACGATTCGATCAGGCCGAGGCTGGCCAGCACGGCCGCCTTCTGGATGTCGGTGACCGGAACGTGCGACACCGGGTCGACGCTGTTGGGCGAGGGGAAGATCTGGTAGTCGGCCGCCGAGGTGGGAAAGAAGTACTTGATGGTCGTCGCCGCCGTCGCGCCCAGGTAAGACGTCGTCCAGCGGTAGTCCATGATCAGGGCGGCGACGTTCGGGTCGGTCACGCTCGCGCCGTCGAAGAAGCCGCCGAACAATCCGCCCTTGGCCGTGTTGAACACCGACGGGAAGTAGGTCTGCGGCTCGTTGTCGTCTTCTTCTTCCATCGGTACTCCTGCGCGACGGTTGTCGCGAACGCGGGACGTCGAACAGCCCCGCGGGTTCGTACACTAGCAGTTGCGCCGGCGGCGATGTTTGACTGGGCGTCCCAAAGGCGTTGACCGGGCGTCCCACGCCGCCTCGCCGTTGTCGCCACTGGGTCACGGTGGAGATGATGCATCGGCCGTGCGAACCGCGTAGCGTTGCCCGAGGGGAGGCGGGTGCTCGCATGGATGTCCGCGGCTGGCTGGAGACCCTGGGACTGGGCCAATACGGCGATTCCTTCGTCGCCAACCACATCGACGGACCGCTGCTGCGCGGGCTGGGCGCCGACGATCTGCGCGAGCTCGGCGTCGGCTCGCTCGGTCATCGCAAGCGCCTGCTCGACGCCATCGCACGGTTGCGCGAGGGCGAAGCGCCGGCCGCGGCGGCACCCGAGGCCGAGCGTCGGCAGGTGGCCGTCCTGTTCGCCGACCTCTGCCGCTTCACCGAGCTCTCGGGCGCGCTGGGCGCCGAGGAGATGCGGCGCATCGTCGACCGGTTCCTGTCGCGGGCCGACGAGCTGATCGTCGAGCACGGCGGATCGGTCGACAAGCATATCGGCGACGCCACCATGGCCGTCTTCGGCGCGCCGGTGGCGCACGAGGACGACCCGCTGCGCGCCGTCGCGGCGGCCGACGCCATCCGGAGCGCCGTGCCGCTCCTCTCGGCCGAGCTCGGCCGGCCGGCCTCGGCGCCGCTCGCGAGCCACATCGGCATCGCGCTCGGCGAGGTCGTGGCGGGCGAGATGGGCGGCAGCGTGCGCCGCGACTACACGGTGCTGGGCGACACGGTGAACCTGGCCGCGCGCCTGGTCGGCGAGGCCGGGCCGGGCGAGGTCGTGCTCGACGATGCGACCTGGCGCGCCGTGGCCGGCCGCGTGCGCGGCACGACGCTCGGCGAACGGCCGCTCAAGGGCATCGCCCGGCCGCAGCGCCTGTGGCGGCTCGACGAGGTGCGCGACGGCGCCGCGGGCGGCCGCCTGCCGTTCGTCGGACGCGAGATCGAGCTCGCGCAGATCGCCGCCATGCTGGCGGCCTCGCAGCATGGCGCGGTCCTGCACCTGCGCGGCGAGGCCGGGATCGGCAAGAGCCGGCTGCTGGCCGAGGCGCTTGCCGAAGCCGGTCGCCGCGGCTTCGTCGGGATCCTCGTGCGGGTGCTCGACTTCGGCGCCGGCCGCCGCCAGACGCCGCTGCGCGTGCTGGCCGAAGCTCTGGTCGCCGTGCGGCCCGACTGGATCGAGGACCCGGCCGTGGAGGCCGGTCTCCGGGCGGCGCTGCACGACGTGCTGGAGCGTGACATGCCCCCGGAACTGGCCACGCCCTACGCCGCCATGCAGGACTCCCGGCGCAGCGCGCTGCGTGCCGACGCCGTCGCCGCGCTGGCCGGCGCGGCGAGCGCGGCCACGCCGCTCGCGATCGGCGTCGAGGACCTGCACTGGGCCAGCGACACGGTGCGGGCCTTCGTGCGCGCCGCCGCGCGGCTCACCGTGGCGCTGCCGCTGGTGCTGCTGACGACGTCGCGGCCGGAGGGCGATCCCCTCGACTCGGCGTTCCGGCGCGACCTCGGCGGCGCCTCGGTCGTCGTCGTGGAGCTGGGGCCGCTCGCCGGCGAGGCGATGCGGCGTCTCGCGCAGGCGGCGGCGAGCGCCGTCGACGAGACCCAGGTCGCCCGCTTCGTGGCGCGGTCGGGCGGCAATCCGCTGTTCCTCGAGCAGCTCGCGCTCAGCGCCGCCGAGGCGGAGGCGCCTTCCCTGCCGAGCTCCATCCGCGGCCTCGTGCAGGCGCGGCTCGACCGGCTCGGTCGCGCCGATCGCGCCGCCCTGCAGGCGGCGTCCGTTCTGGGGCAGCGCTTCCCCGCGCCGGCGCTGCAGGCGCTGACGGACGATCCCGCCTACGATCCGCGGCCGCTGCTCGACGGCGGCCTGCTGGTCCGCGACGGGACCGTCCTGATGTTCGCGCATGCGCTGATCCAGGAGGCGACCTATGCCTCGCTCCTGTCGGAAGCCGCCCGCGGCCTGCATCGTCGCGCCGCCGACTGGCTGGGGGAGGGCGAGCCTGAGCTGCGCGCGCAGCATCTCGACCGCGCGGCCGATCCCGGCGCGGCGCGCGCCTACCAGGCCGCCGCCGAACGCCTGCGCGATGCCGGCCGTCTCGCCGCGGCGCTGGAGAACGCCCAGCGCGGGCTGGCCCTGGCGCGCGAGGACACGGACGTCGTGGCACTCGCCCTGCTGGCCGGCCGCCTGCATCTCGAGCTCGGCGCGGCCCGCGCCGCGCGGGGCCATTTCGAGACGGCGCTGGCGCGTGCCTCGGACGATGTCGGCCGCGGCGAGGCCGAGCTCGGCATCGCCGAGTCGCTGCGCATCGTCGACGATCTCGCCGGCGCGACCGCGGCGCTGGACCGTGCGCAGGCCCTGGCCGATTCCGTCGACCTGCCGGCGCTGGCGTCGCGCTGCCGCTACCTGCGCGGCAATCTGCTGTTCCCCATGGGCCGGGTCGATGCCTGCATGCAGGAGCATCGCGCCGCGCTGGACCTCGCCGAGCGGGCGCAGTCGCCGGCGCTGGTGGCGCGCGCGCTGGGCGGTCTCGCCGATGCCTACTATGCGCGCGGCGAGATGCGCTCGGCTCTCGAGGCGCTGCAGCGCTGCATTGAGGCGGCACGGCGGGCGGGGACGGCCTCGGTGGAGATTGCCAACCGACCGATGGCGGCGATTGCCGAATGCTTCATGATGCGGCTCGACTCGGTGCGCGAGATGGCCGAGCTCGCGCGCGTGATGGCGCGCCAGGCACACAATCCGCGGGCCGAGCTCATCGCCCTGCACGCGCTGATGCTGGCCGGCATGGAATCGGGCCGCACGGAAGAGGCGTTGCCGCATGTCGACCGGGCTCGCGCCATCGTGGCCGAGCTGGGCGCCTGGCGGTTCGAGGGCGAGAACCTGATCTTCGGCGCCGAGCTGCAGGCGCTGGCCGGCAACGCGGCGCTGGCCACGTCCATGGCGCGCGAGGCGGTGATGCTTTGCCGCGAACATGCCATGGCCTATCTGGGGCCCGCCGTGCTCGGCCTGGCGGCCCGGTTGGTCGACGACGCCACCGAGCGTGAAGCGCTGCTGGAAGAAGGCGACCGGTTGCTCGAGGCGCCGACGCTCGGGCACAACCACTTCTTCTTCCGTCGATACGCGATCGAGGCCGAGCTCGCCCAGGGGCATGGCGAGGCGGCAAGACGGCACGCGCTGGCGCTCGGCGCCTATGCCGAGCGCGAGCCGACGCCGTTCACCGATCTGGTGGTGCGCCGCGGAGTCCTGCTGGCCGACGCCGCGACCGGTCGCTTGACGCCGGAAGGCCGTGCCGAACTCGGCGAACGCGGTCATGCCGCCCGGCGGGCGGGCTATGCCGTCCTCGCCGCGGCGATGCTGGCTCCCGACGGCGCGGCCGCGTCCTGACGCCGGCTTCAGTACATGACGTCGCCGCCGTTGGGCGACAGCGTGGCGCCGACGTAGAAGCCACCGTCCGGTCCGGCCAGCAGGAGCGCGGTCGCCGCGACCTCCTCCGGACGGCCGAAGCGGCCGACGGGCAGCGCGTCGATGAAGGCCTGGCGATCCTCCGGCGTCATGGCCGCCGTCAGGTCGGTGACCACCGGGCCGGGCGCGATGGCGTTGACTCGCACGCCCTTGGGCGTCGCCTCCCAGGCCAGCGCGCGCGTGAAGCCCATGATCGCCGCCTTGGCGGCGGAGTAGGGGGCCGAGTTCACCGCCCCCTTCAGCGCGCGCTGCGAGGCGACGTTGATGATGCAGCCCTCGCCCCGCGCCACCATCGCCGGATAGACGGCCTGCGCCATGAAGAACATGCCCTTGAGATGCACGTCGACGATGCGGTCGAACTCCTGCTCGGTGTAGGCCTCGAACGGCTTGCGGATGTTGATCCCGGCATTGTTGAACAGGATGTCGACCGGTCCCAGCGCGCGCGCCGCCTCCTCGGCGAAGGCTCGTCCGGCGGCGATGTCGGCGACGTCGACCGACCGGTGCAGCGCGCGCTTGCCGAGCGCGCGGATCTCGCCGGCGGTCGCATCGGCCTGGGTGCCGTCGTCGAGATGGCAGAAGGCGATGTCGGCACCCTCCGCGGCGAACGCCAGCGCCGTTGCCCGTCCGATCCCACGCGAACCGCCGGTGACGAGCGCGACCTTTCCCGAAAGCTTCATGCCGTACGTCTCCTGAGAGGGGCGACGACCATAGCGGCGCGAGGTCGCGATCGTGAAGACGTTTGCCGCCCCGGTGCCCGCTCGAGGCACGGACCGTGCGCGAAGACATTCCGCAAAATGGAATGACGATCCGCAGAGCCTGCTCGGATTGACTTGCCCGTTCCGCGCGTGTCACACGGGCTGCGAAAGTTATGGAGGAATTCACGTGGTAAAGCTTGGTAACCCGCTCCACCGCCGATCCATCCTCGCCGGGTCGACGGTCGTCGTCGCCGCGCCGGCGATCATCGGCAGTGCGATGGCGCAGGAAAAGGTGACGTGGAAGGTCCAGTCGCACTGGCCCAAGGCTTCCGGCTCCTTCAACGACAGCCTGGGCGTCCTCGCGAAGCTGCTCGAGGAGCGCACCGGCGGCCGCTTCAAGCTCGAACTGTTCGGTGCCGGCGAGATCGCCAAGGACCGCGAGATCTACAACATCGTCCGCCGCGGCGTGGTGCCCATGGGCACGATCTCGCCCGGCTACATCCTGGGCGAGGCGCAGGCGATGGGCCTGTTCTACGGCGTCCCGGGAACGCTGCGCGAGACCTGGGAGATGCTGCAGCTGACCAAGAACCTCGGCATCGAGGACATGGTCAACGAGGAGCTGCGGCCCAAGGGCGTGATCATCAAGGGCGAGAAGGCCTATCCGACCGAGCTGGTGCTGCGGAAGAAGATCGAGACATCGGCCGATCTCGGCTCGCTCAAGGTCCGGTCGTCCGGCACGATGCTCGAATACCTCGCGGCCGCCGGCGCCTCGCCGCAGCAGGTCGCCGGACCCGAGATCTACCAGGCGCTGGCAACCGGCGTGGTCGACGGCGCCCACTGGGGCGCGGCGATCGGCGCGCTCTCCATGAAGTTCTGGGAGGTCGCGCGCTTCCACATGAAGCCGGCGCTCGGCATCACCAACGATGCCTGGCTCGTCAACAAGGCGGCGCTGGACAAGCTTCCGCCCGACCTCAAGCTGCAGTTCACCTCGCTGCTCGAGGAGCGGTACTTCCTGCGCTCGGTCGAGTACCTGCAGAAGGAAGCGATCGCGCTCAACACCGGCGTGACCAAGATGAACGTCGAGGTCGTGCGCTTCCCGGACGACGTGCTGAAGAAGTTCGCCGAGGCGTCCGAGAAGATCCTCAAGAAGGAAGAGGGCAAGGGGCCGATCGCGGCCAAGGGCGCCAAGGCGCTGATCGGCCTGATGAAGGACCTCGGGTACGTCTGAGCCGGCGGTGGCGCCGGACGGCCTCTCGCGGAATCCTCCGGGAGAGGCCCGTATGCCCGATGTGACATCTCTCCGGCGGCGGCATCCGAATGCCGCCGCCTTTCCTCGTGACCCGGTACAGGTGACAGGATGCTGAAGATCGCGGGCGCCATCACGCGCCTCAACGTATGGATCGCCCGGATCGCCGCCTGGCTGATCGCGCCGATGTTCCTCCTGCTGATGGCCGACGTGATCATGCGCTACGTGGTCGGCAGCGCGGCGATCTGGACCGCCGAGTTCGCGCAGCTGATCTTCGGCGTCTACGCCGTGATCTGCGGCGGCTACCTGCTGGTCGAGCGGGCGCACGTCAACGTCGACATCATCTACGGCCGGTTCAGCGCCCGGAACAAGGCGCGGGTCGACCTCGCGACCTCGTTCCTGTTCTTCCTCTTCCTCGGCGTGCTGATCTGGCAGGGCACCGACATGGCCTGGGAATCGGCGGTCGCGCTCGAGACCTCGAACAGCATCTGGAATCCGTACATCTGGCCGGTCAAGGTCGCGATTCCGGTCGCCGGCGTCCTGCTGCTGCTGCAGGGCCTGGTGCGCATCGCGTCGGACATCCGCACGGTCATGGGCATCGAGAACGATCCCGCGATCTTCGGCAAGCAGGCAACCGACGAACCCTCTCACTGAACGGAAGAATCCCCCGTGTCCGTCGAACTCGTCACGCTCCTCTTCTTCGGTTCGCTGCTGTTCTTCCTGTTCATCGGCACGCCGCTCGTCTTCACCCTGGGCGGCATCTCGGTCGTCTTCCTGTACTTCACGATGGGCCCGGTCGGCTTCTACATCGTGGCGTCGAAGTTCTGGGATTCGATGACGAGCTTCACGCTCATCGCCATCCCGATGTACGTCTACATGGCGATGCTGCTGGAGAAATCCGGCGTCGCGCAGGATCTCTACCGCATGATGCACGTGTGGTTCGGATCCATCCGCGGCGGCCTGGCGATCGGCACGGTGGCGATCTGCGCCATCTTCGCGGCGATGAGCGGCATCAGCGGCGCCGCGGTGGTCACCATGGGCACGATCGCCCTGCCGCGCATGCTCGAGCGCGGCTACGACAAGCGCCTCGCCGTCGGCGCGATCAACTGCGGCGGCGGTTGGGGCATCCTGATCCCGCCCTCGATCCTCATGGTGCTCTACGCGCTGCTGACCGAGGTCTCGGTCGGCCGGCTCTTCGCCTCGGGAATCGGCCCCGGCATCCTGCTGTTCGTGCTGGTCTCGATCTACATCTTCGTGCGCGCATGGCTGCAGCCGTCGCTGGCGCCGGCGCTGCCGGTCGAGGAACGCGGCGACTGGTCGCTGCGGCTGAGCTCGCTCAAGGCCGTGTTCCTGCCGCTGCTGATCGTGGGCCTGGTGCTGGGCGCCATCTTCGGCGGCTTCGCGACGCCGACCGAAGCGGCCGCGCTCGGCGTGTTCGGCGCGCTGGCCGCCTCGGCGGTGCATCGCAAGCTCTCGATGGCCGTCCTGACGGACGCCGCGATGCAGACGCTCCGGCTGACGGCGCTGATCATGTGGATCCTGTTCGCCGCCCATGCCTTCTCGACGGCCTACACGACCCTGGGCGCCAACGACCTGATGAACCACCTGATGTCGCTGATCCCGGGCGGCCAGTGGGGGGCGCTCGCCTTCATGCTCTTCGTGCTGCTGCTGCTCGGCATGGTGCTGGACCCCGTCGGCATCATGCTGATCACGCTGCCGGTCTTCCTGCCCGTGCTGCAGCGCTACGGCTGGGATCCGATCTGGTTCGGCGTGATCTTCATCATCATGATGGAGATCGGCTACATGACGCCGCCCTTCGGCTTCAACCTCTTCTACCTGAAGGCCGTGGCGCCGCCCGAAGTCACGATGAGCGACATCTACTGGTCGGTCATCCCTTACGTGCTGGTCACCTTCGTGGGCGTCCTGATCATCATCGCCTTCCCCGACATCGCGCTCTACTTCCCCAACATGTTCTTCGGCGTCGCCAAATAGGGACGGCGCGGTCTCCACTTTCCCGAGGCCGGCGCGACCTGATCGGGGGCGGACGACGGCGCCCCGCCGATCGTGTAGCATCGCGGCGTGGGTAGAGACTTGTGGAGCAGCGCCGAGCCGATGGACTTTCCCCCCTTCCTCGTCTTCGACACGTCCCGGTGCCGGGCGCGCGTGACGGCGTACGGGGCGCAGGTCTGCGAATGGACGCCGGCGGGCCAGGCATCGCCGGTCCTGTTTCTCAGCCCGCGCGCGGTCTTCGCCCGGGGAACGGCGATCCGCGGCGGCGTGCCCCTCTGCTTCCCCTGGTTCGGCCCGCATCCCACCGATCCGGCCAAGCCGGCCCACGGCTTCGCGCGCACCAGCGAATGGCTGCTGGAGGAGAAGGCGGAGGGCGCCGACGGTGTCGTGCGCCTCGTCTTCCGCCTCGGGACGACCGCGGCCACTCGCGCGCTCTGGGACGCCGACTTCGTGGCCCGGCTCCGGATCACGCTGGACACGCGCCTGCAGGTCGCCCTCGAGGTCGAGAACAGCGGCGCCGCCGCCTTCGTCTATCAGGCGGCCCTGCACAACTATCTCAGGGTCGGCGATGCCGCGAAGACCCGCGTGCACGGTCTCGAAAAGACGACGTTCCTCGACCGGACGGAGGGTTTGCGCGAGCGCGTCTCCGGCGACGGCCCGCTCGTCTTCGACGGGGAGGTCGACCGCACCTTCGTGAACACGACCGTTTCCTGCACGGTCGACGATCCCGTGCTCGGGCGCCGGATCCGGGTCGACAAGCAGGGCTCGGCGACGACGGTCGCGTGGAACCCGGGCGAGGCCAAGGGCAAGGCGATGGCCGATCTGGGCGAGGCCTGGAAGCACTTCGTGTGCGTCGAGACGGCGAATGCCGGTCCGAACGCCGTGCATCTCGCGCCCGGCGCGCGGCATACCATGACCACGATCATCGGCGTGGCATGACCCAGCAGCGCGCGCCGATCCCCAAGAAGGCCTCGCACGCGGCCTTTGAGAACTTCCTGACGGCCAAGTACGAGCGCATCGCCGGCGTGCTCAAGCCGCGTTCCTACCCCTATGTGATGACGATCGACCCGTCGAGCATCTGCCAGCTGCGCTGCCGCGGCTGCATGACGGGGCTGGACAACGAGTTCCGCAAGCGCCGCCAGCCGTTCCGCAAGCGCGCGCCGCTGGCACGGCTGGGCCACGACGTCCTCGACTCCATCCTCGATGAGTTCGGCGACGTCATGTTCTATTGCAACTTCTACAATTGGGGCGAGCCGCTGCTGAACGACAGCCTGCCGGACTATGTCCGCGCGGCCAGCGAGCGGGGCATCTACACGGCCATGGATTCGAACCTCTCGCTGCGCTGCGACGACGGGATGCTCGAAGACCTCCTTCTGTCTGGCCTCGACGAGCTCGGCGCCTCGATCGACGGCTTCTCCCAGGAGACCTACGGGAAGTATCGCGCCGGCGGGCAGCTCGACCTGGTGATCGCCAACCTGAAACGCCTGGTCGAGATCCGCGAAAGGCATGGGCTCGACACCAACATCGTATGGCGCTTCCTGATCTTCTCGTTCAACGAGCACGAGATCGATGCAACCGCCGCCTTCTGCCGGGACCACGGCATCGTGTTCCAGCCGCGCGATGCGGCTTTCATGCCGCACTACGACCACTGGACCCCGACCTACCGGCGCGAGGGCAGGCCCAACCCCTACCAGACCGATCGCCGGGCCCAGCTCAGCACCGCCGACTACGTAACGCCGGTCGGGCTCCTGCCGATGACGCCCGGCAAGCCGGCCCATCGGTCCTGCGGCTGGCACTATTCCTATTCGACGGTGAACGCCGACGGGGCGGTGCTCCCCTGCTGCGGCCTCTACGACCGCAAGTCCGACTTCGGCCAGGTTACCGGTGCGTCCGGCTCGTTCGGCGAGATCTGGCGCAACGGGCACTTCGAAGCCGTGCGCCGCGATTTCCCGGCCGGCGGGAAGGCTCCGGCCGACAGCCCGACCAGCTGCTGCACCACCTGCACCCGCAGCGAGGCATTCCTCGACCACTACCAGATCCGCGACCGCGAGATCGTCCGGAAGTACTGGGCCAGCCTCGACGCCGCCGACCTGCGCGGGCTCGAGGACTATTTCCGGCTTCTCCAGAAGTCGCCTTCCCTGTTCGCCGAGGCCTTTTGCCGTCGCTACGCCGCGCAGGCCGAGCCGGCCACCGCGTGACCGCAGAGCGGGCTGTCAGCCCGCCTGCCGCCAGCCGCGGCGCGGCAGCGTGAGCGCCACCGCCATGCCGGCGATGTTGGCGCCGGCGGCGATCAGCACCGCCGTGCCGTAGGCGTGCGTGAGGTCGAACAGGTAGCCCGCGAGCACCGGCAGGCTGATGGCGGCCAGGCACCACGCGATGTAGGTGCGGCCCGCGACGCGGCCGTAGTCGCCGGGCCGCCAGTAGAGGGCAATGCCACCGGCCGTGGCGCCCGACACGAAGCCGTAGCCCAGGCCGATCATCGCCAGCCCCAGCACGGCCGTGCCGGGCGCCGGCAGCAGGGTCATCAGCAGCCCGCCGCCCAGCGCCAAGGCGTTGGCGGCGCACATGACGTGCGGCACCGCGAACCGGTCCACCAGCCAGCCGCCGCTGATGCGGGCGAGCGCGATCGCACCGGTGAGGGCCGTCGTCGCCGCCACCGCGAGCGTGGTCGCGCCGCCATAGGCGGCAACGATCTCGCGCGCCTGGCTCAGCACCATCAGTCCGGCCGCGGCGGCGAGGAAGAAGGTCGTGGCAAGCTTGAAGAAGGTCGCGCCGAGCGGGGCAGGGCCGTCGTCGGGGGCCGCGCCACCCGTCGGCGACGGGGCGGCACGCACACCGACCAGCCGCGCGCCGCTGTGCCGCGACAGCACTGCCGCCGCAGCCCCGCAGGCCACCAGCACGGCCGCCAGCCCGCCCAGCGTCGTGCGCCAGCCGAAGGCCTCGTTGCAGGCATGGAAGGCGGGCGTCGCGATCATCGCGCCCATCGGGTAGAGGCTGACGAGATAGCCGTTCACCAGGCCCTGGCGGCGGCGCACCAGCATGTTGACGCCCTGCTGCAGCAGGATGAAGGCGACGCCGCCGCCGGTCCCGAACACGATGCCGTAGCCGAGCAGCAGGGGCGCGAGACCGTTCGCCGTCGCCGCCAGGGCGAGTCCGCAGGCGCCGGCAAGCGCGCTCAGCATCACCAGCACCGGTGCGGGCGCGACCCGATAGAGGAAGGCCGCGCCTACCGAACCCACCGTGAATCCCGCTGTCGCAAGGCCGAAGACCAGCGACAGGGCCGAGCGCGGAATCGCCAGCTCCTGCTCGATCGGCCGCAGCAGGACGCTGAACGCATAGACGGAGCCCAGCGGCAGGTTCATCACCGTGGCCGCCAGCAGCGCCGCCCACAGCCGTTCGGGGCGGACGGGAAGGGCGGGCATCGCGACGGACATGGCACGAGACTCGGCCGGCGCCCGGGACCGGTCAAGCGCGGTGCCAGGCATGCGGATGCGAGGGGTCGTGTCAGCGGGTGAGGCGCGCCTCGAGCTGGTCGATGAGGGCCGAGGCCTCGCGCCTGCTGAGCGGTCGTGTCGGCGTTTCGACCTTGGCCTCTTCGCAGAGGGTGTTGAGACGCGACGCCTGGGCCCTCGTCATGGGTTCCTTGCCGGCCTGCTGTTCCTGCGGCTGCGGATTCGCCCCTTCGTCATCAAAGCCCGGCGTCTGGGCCGGGCCATGCGCGCCCGCGGAGCGGACGGCCGACGCGTTGCGTGCGGGATCGTCGCTCTGCCCGGAGGCGCTGTATTGCCCGTGCGCGTCCTCGACGATGTCGGTCGCAGGACGGTCCTTCGGCGTGCCGACCCTTTCATCCCACGCCGGGTGATCGGCGGCGCCTCCGGAAGATCTGCGACGGCGGTCATCCGCCTTCGGGCTGTTCATCGGCTTCTCCAGTGAATGGTGGCCGGATGGCCCTGCGACGCGGCCTCAGGCGGCGCGAAGCCTCATGGCCCCGTCTTTCTTCAAGGCCGATTGGAGGCTGTTCGTCCGGTCCTCCGGGCAGGTGACGGCGACCTCGATCGGGCCCGATAGTTCCGGGTCGCCGTGTCTTTCGACGCCCGCGTGGCCGCTCTCGGCATCCGCCCCGGCGCGGCGGGTCCCGGACGAGTTGTCCGTGCCGGCGGCGCGAACGACGATCGCGGAGCGGTCGATGCCATGTTCCTGGACGAGATGCTCGACGGCCGTTTCGGCGCCTCGGCGGGTGTCGAAGTCGGCGATGATCTTGTGGGGCACGGCGGTGTCCTCCGACTGTTCGGGTTCCACCGTCTTAAACTGTCCTGCCCCGGTCCCGGTTGCCTCGGACGGGGGGCCTGGATTGTCGTGCGCCGAGCCGATGCCGGCTTCGAGCGTTTTCGGGGGGGGGGAGGCTGGCAGCCGAAACGGTCGAACGTCACGGCTCAGGCATGGATGTGATCGTGCTCGTGCGGCTTGCCGCCATGGGCGTGGCGGGTGCGCACGCGATCGGCCGGGACGAGATGGAGCGCGCCGTGGCGCACGCCACGCTGGCTCACCGTCTCGTCGGCGACCTGGCGCACCGCCGTGACCGGGCCGCGCAGCACGGCGACCTCGAGGCAGGATTCGTGGTCGAGATGGACATGCAGGGTCGCCATCTGAAGGTCGTGGTGGCGATGCTGGGCGCGGGTGAGGCGACGGCCGAGGTCGCGCGTCTCGTGGTCGTATACGTAGGACAGGGTGGCGATGCAGAACCCGTCCGCCGGGCCGGCCGGCCTGGCGTCGAGCCGCCGTCGAGCCGCCGCCTCGCGGAGGATGTCCCGCAGCGCCTCGGACCGGCTCGCGTAGCGGTGGGCCTTCATGTGGTCGTCGAGCGCGGCGACGAGCTCGTCGTCCACGGTGAGGGTCAAGCGCTGCATCCGGATTCCCTTCCTCCGTTCCTTGCCTTGCGTCGGTGGCACGCGGAAACGCGATAGACGCGTTCTCGACGGCCCTCGTCCCGGGTCGGCGTCCGGCTCCGAGGCGCCGGAGGTCGATCCGGTCTCATCGTCACCCCGAACGGCGGCGAGGGGAAGGCCAACCGGTATTCACGGTCGGGCTGTATGCCCGCCCTCGGTGTGGCGTTCGCGGCGCGCGGTTCGGGCAGCGCAGTTCCCCGCTGATCTGGATACAGATCGCTTTTATGCGCAACCCGGACGACCGCTCCGTCTTTGCAGTTCGACGGGGCTTCCTGGGATAACGGGCGGGCAGGGGGTGGTCTCGCGCCGTTTCGGGGCAAAGCCGAACGGGTCCTCGACAAGATCAACGCTGCGCGAGAGACCCCAGCGACAGGACCGGCTTTGCATGCCCAACGGGAGACTCGCATGTTTTTCGATAGCTGGTCCGGTCTTCTTCGCGTGCTGGTTGCCGGCACGCTCGCCTATGGGGCGCTGATCGTCTTTCTCCGGGTTTCCGGGAAGCGTACCTTGACCAAGCTGAACGCCTTCGACCTCGTCGTCACCGTCGCGCTGGGCTCAACGCTTTCCTCCCTCATCCTGACGAAGTCGGTCGCCCTCTCCGAGGGTCTGCTTGCTCTGGCTCTCCTGATCGCGCTGCAATACGGCATCACCTGGTTGTCGGTGCGGTCGCAATCGTTCCGAGACCTCGTCAAGTCCGAGCCGACCCTGCTCGTGCACCGCGGACAGCTCGTGCCGGGCGCCCTGCGCCGCCAGCGGGTCACGGTCGAGGAAGTTTGGGCGGCCGTCCGCGCCGAAGGGGTCGCCGACCTGTCCGACCTTGCCGCGGTCGTCCTGGAGACCGATGGATCGATCAGCGTCGTGCGTCAGGGGCCGCCCGGCGACGGCACTCTGGCCGACGTTGCGCGGCCCGGGCCCGGCCGATCGGCGTCAGATGGCGCCTCGCGGCAATCCTAGCGGCCATTGCACCGTTTCCCTGCCCGAAAGCACGGGAACACGGGCCGTCCGCGACCGTTGCCGACAGAAGTCAGAACGAAAGCGAGGGCCTGATGTCAGCCTCCCGACCAATCGTCCTGATCACGGGTGCCGCCGGCAATGTCGGTCGGGAGCTCGCCAAGGCGCTGCAGGAAAGTTACTGCGTCGTGGGTCTGGACCGCGAGCGCGGTGAACTGGACGACGGCACGCCGATCGTGCCGATCGACGTCACCTCGGATGCCGAGGTGGAGGCCGCCTTCGAGGAAGTGCGCCGCCGCTTCGGCGGCGACATCGCGAGCGTCATCCATCTCGCGGCCTTCTTCGATTTCAGCGGCGAGGACAATCCGCTCTACCGACGCGTCAATGTCGAGGGCACGCGCCGGCTGCTCGACGTGTTGCAGCCCTTCGAGGTCGAGCAGTTCGTCTATTCGGGCACGATGCTGGTCCATCGCCCGGGCCGGCCCGGCGAGCGAATCGACGAGAGCCAGCCGATCGAGCCCCGCTGGGCCTATCCCCAATCCAAGGCCGAGGCCGAGGATGTCATCCGGCATCATCACGGTGCGATGCCGGTCGTGTTGCTGCATCTTGCCGGGCTCTACGACGAGCGCACGGCGGTCCCGACGCTGTCCCGCCAGATCGCACGCATCTACGAGCAGGACCTCCAAAGCCGCCTCTATTCGGGCGACACCGGCGCCGGGCAGAGCATGCTGCACCGGGCGGACATGATCGATGCCTTCCGCCGGGTCGTCGATCGCCGCGCAGACCTGCCGGAGGAACTGACGCTCCTGGTCGGGGAACCCGAGACCCTGGGATACGCGGAGATCCAGGATGTGGTGGCCCGGGAGATTCACGGCGAGGGCTGGCCGACCCTGGAGGTTCCCAAGCCGCTGGCCAGGGCCGGCGCGTGGGCGCAGCAGGTTCTGGAACCGGTCGTCCCGGATTCCCTCGACCAGGGCGAAAAGCCCTTCATCCGTCCGTTCATGGTCGACATGGCGGACGACCACTACGCGCTCGATATCGCAGCGGCGAAACGGTGGCTCGGCTGGACGCCCAGCCACCGCCTCGTGGATGGGCTGAGGCGGCTCGTGGCCAGCCTCAAGGATGATCCCGTCGGCTGGTACGAAGCCAACAAGATCACGCCGCCCCCCTGGCTGCCCGCCGCGCAACGGGAAGGCCACGACCCCGAGGCGCTGCGCGCCCGGCACGAGGACGTGTACCGGGAAGAGCACCGGCGCTATCGCTGGGCGCACCTGGCCAACGTCTTCCTCGGCCTGTGGCTGGCGGCGACGCCGCCGCTGATCGGCCTGGACTCCGCGGTGCTGGCGACCAGCGAGGTCCTGTCCGGGCTCGCCGTGGCCGGGCTGGGCGCGCTGGCGCTCGACGGGCGCAATGCCTGGGCGCGCTGGGCGGCCGCGCTCGTCGGCCTGTGGGTGATGACCGCGCCGTTCCTGTTCTGGACCGACAACGGCATGGCCTATCTCAACGACACGCTGGTCGGCGGCCTGATCGCCGCCTTCGCCCTCGGCACGCCGCCGGAACCCGGTCCCTCGCCGCTGGCGGCGTCGAGCGGGCCGGCGGTGCCGCCCGGATGGGACTACAATCCGTCGGCATGGCTGCAACGCCTGCCGATCATCGGCCTGGCGGTGATCGGTCTCCTGATCTCGCGCTACCTCGCGGCCTACCAGCTCGGCCACGTCGATTCGGTGTGGGAGCCTTTCTTCGGCGGTGGCCCGGACCCGCGCAACGGCACCGAGGAGATCATCACCTCGTCGGTGTCGCGGGCCTGGCCCGTGCCGGACGCCGCGGTCGGCGCGCTCACCTATGGGCTGGAGATCGTCACCGGCATCATCGGCTCGACTCGGCGCTGGCGCACCATGCCGTGGCTGGTGCTGCTGTTCGGCGTCATGATCGTGCCGCTCGGCGCCGTGTCGATCACCTTCATCGTGATCCAGCCCATCGTCATCGGAACCTGGTGCTCGCTGTGCCTGATCGCGGCCGCCGCGATGCTGGTGCAGATCCCGTACTCGCTGGACGAGCTGCTGGCGACCTTGCAGTTCCTGCGCCGCAGGCGTCTGGCCGGCCGGTCGCTGGGACGCGTGCTGTTCTTCGGCGATACCGACGAGGATCGACAGGACGCGGGACGCAACCCGGCGGCCGGGGCCGACGAGTTCGACCGGCCGCTGCCGGCCGTTGCACGGGAAATGGCGGCGGGGGGCGTGTCGCTGCCCTGGAACCTCGCGGGGGCGGCGGCCATCGGTGTGTGGCTCATGTTCACCCGCGTGACGCTGGGGGCGGAAGGCCTGGCGGCCGACACCCACCATGTCCTGGGAGCGATGGTGCTGACCACGACGGCGATCGCCGCCGCCGAGATCGCGCGGCCGGTCCGCATGCTGAACGTCGTGTGGGCGGCCGGATTGATCCTCATGCCCCTGCTTACCGGCGCGACGGCGGTGGACGTGGTGGCTTCGGTGATCGCCGGCGCGGCGCTGATCGCGCTCAGCATTCCACGCGGGCGGGTCCAGTCGCGGTACGCCGGCTGGACGCCCTGGATCGTCTGAGGGATTGCCGGGAGGCATTCTTCCTGCTGCCGGCAACTCGGGCGAGACAGCAACATTCCCTCGGATGAATGAGGAGGTCGCGATGTCCAAGGGCAGGCTGGCACCGAAGCCTGCTTCGCCCGGGAGGGTTGTCCGTCTGCAACTAGGTGTAGTTGTCCCGCCCGGCCGGCAGCCATGCCCGAGCCACGGGAGCTGCGGCAGGGCGGGTCCGGAATGCAACTGGGAACACCCCGGTATGGACAAAGAGCCGGCCGGGAAGCAACGGTTGCCGCCGCGTCGCGATTTGGGATTCGGACGTGGTGGGTCCAATGCCCGCTACGGATGACCTTTTGTCAGCTCTCTCAAAATGTCGGGTCTGGCGGCACATCATCGGTCCGCTTCTCGAGCCCATGTCGGAACCCGCGAGCAACGGCGCTCCTTGACGTTCCGGATTTCGGAGGAGGGATGAGCAATGCCAAAAAAGCCGACTTCCCGCGCGCGGAAAGGCCTCGCGCTCGGCGTATCGCTCTGTCTGGCCCTGTCGGGAAGGTTGGCGTATGCCAGCTGTGGGACCCAGGTCGAGGTCCGACCCGGCGAAACACTGAGCGACATTGCCAATCGCTGCGGCATCACTGAAGGGCTGATTCTTGATCTCAACCCCCGAGTCGAGGGCACCAGAGACCTTCGCGCTGGAATGACCCTGAAGGTGGCGCGGGCGGGAGACGAATCGGAAAATCTGCTTCTCGACCGCCTGAGCTCCTATGCCGAGCGAGCCGGCAAATCGATCGAGGGGGCCGCCCGATCCGCGGGCGAGTCGATCGAGGATTTCATCACCCGCAATCCAGACCTGCATCAGAGTGTCCGGAGGCTCGGCAGAAGCCTCAGCATTCCAGGCCTGGACGGAGCGGAAGCGCAGATTTCGCTTTCGGCCAGGACAGGCGCTCCCGGGTCTCCTGTAACGCTGTCGGCGATCGGCCTTCCGTCGAATCGACTTGTCGACATCGCAGGCGGGCCGCCCGGAGGCGACTACAAGCTGATCCAGCAGGCCCGGACCAGCGTGGAAGGCACTCTTCAAGTGACGGTCGAACTGCCGGATAGCGCGGCCGAAGGCCGGGATTTCATCTTCGTCATCGCCATTCCCGGCGCCGACTTGGCCGTGCGGTCGGCCAAATTCGACGTCGTCGCAAGGTCGCCGGGATGAAGGTCACGGAAGCGAACGATCTCGCGATTCGAGGGACCGCACGCTTTCGATATCGTAACGCGCCGGGCATCGAGGGTGATCGGTTGCTCTCACCTGTCGGTCGCCCCGTCCGGTTTATCGAACAGCTTCCTCTGAAGCCGTTCATGCTGCCCGGATGATCTTGACATCCATGCGCAATCTTGTGGCTTGTCGTGGCCGACCTTTGCCGAAGGAGGTTGGTCATGTCCTCGACCTTGATAACCCCATGCGCCGGCCACCTTTTCGCTGCCGTCACCTCATTCCCGAAGGGCGGATCCAATGATCGCCAGACTGACCGGAAGCTGCTTCTGCGGCGCGGTCCGCTATGCCGTCGACGACGCCTTCCGCTACGCCATGTACTGCCACTGCTCGAACTGCCGGCGGACGACGGGGTCGGCGTTCAAGCCGTTCGCCGGCATCGAGCGCGACCGGCTGGCCGTCACCCATGGCGCGGGGACGCTCCTGATCCAGGGCGACGCGCTCAACAACGACACGCATTGCGCCCGCTGCGGCTCGTTGCTCTTCTCCGTCGTGCGCGACGGCGCCTTCGTGCATGTCGCGATGGGAACGCTGGTCGATGCGCCCTCGATCCGGCCGGGTTGCCACATCTTCGTGGGTTCCAAGGCTCCCTGGCACACCATCGCCGACGACCTGCCGCAGCACGAGGGACATGCGGGCGGCTGAGGGCGGCCGGCCATCCGGCCCCATTATTGGACGCACCGGTGTCCAGAAATGGCCGGGGCTGGGCCATGGGCGGGGGACGGCCCGGAACGCCGTCAGACGTACTCGACCTTGACGATCTCGATCTCCTCCTCGCCGCCGGGGGTACGCATCCGGACGAGGTCGCCTTCGTGGGCGCGCATCACGGCGCGCGCGATGGGCGAGATCCAGCTCACATGGCCGCGCCCCGGGTCGACCTCGTCGACGCCGACGATCTTGACCGTCCGTTCCTTGCCCTTTTCGTTGGCCCAGGTGACGGTGGCGCCGAAGAAGACCTGGTCGGTCTTGGGGCGCTTGGCAGGGTCGACGACCTCCGAGCGTTCGAGGCGCTTGCTGAGGAAGCGGATGCGGCGGTCGATCTCGCGCAGGCGCTTCTTGCCGTAGAGATAGTCGCCGTTCTCCGAGCGGTCGCCGTTGGCGGCGGCCCAGGACACGACCTGCACGACCTCCGGCCGCTCCTTGCGCATGAGCGTCATCAGCTCCTCGCGCATGCGCGCGAAGCCGTCGGGTGTCATGTAGTTCTTGGCGCCGGCGGGCAGGCCCGCGATCTCCTCGGGGAGATCGTCCTCGTCCTCGCCGTCGCTTTCCTTGGTGAAGGCCTTGCTCATTTCGGCTCCTGTTCTATCAAGAGCGGGCCGATGACCACCAGCCCACCCCGTCTCCAGCGCGCCTCCGGCCAATGCCGGGTGGCGTTCGACCGGCGGGACGGCGTCACCCGGCTGGGCGACCTCTTTCAACGCGATCCCTGCCGGGTCCTGTTCCCGCACCCCGAGCCCGGCGAACCGCCGCAGGCCGTGCTGCTGACCACGTCGGGCGGGGTCACCGGCGGCGATTCCCTCGACATGGCGATCGAAGTCGGCCCCGGCGCGACCGCGCTGGCCACCACCCAGGCGGCGGAGAAGATCTATCGCGCGGCCCACGGCAGCGAACACTGCGCCATCGATGTCGCGGTGCGCGTCGCCGACGGCGCTTCCCTCGACTGGCTGCCGCAGGAGACCATCGTGTTCGAGGGCGCGCAGCTCAAGCGCCGCACCGTCGCCGAAGTCGAGCCCGGCGGCAGCCTGCTCGCCTGCGAGATGGTCGTGCTGGGCCGCGCCGCCTCGGGCGAGCGTTTCACCCGCGGGCTGCTGCTGGATTCATGGTCGGTGCGGCGACCCGGCCGGCTGGTCTGGACCGACACGCTGCGGGTCGAGGGCGAGACTCCGGCCGGTGCGGGCTTCGGCGTCGCCAATGCCCTCGCCACGGTGATCGGCGTCTGGGACGCGCCGCAGCCGCAGGCCGAGCGGGCGCGGGCGCTGCTCGAGGCGGCCGAGGGCGTTCGGGCGGGCGTGACGGTGGTGAACGGCGTGATGGTGGCGCGGCTGCTGGGCGAGGCGACGGCCGTCCGCGCCGCCACGATCCGGTTTCTCACCGAATTCCGCGGCCGGCGGCTGCCGCGAGTCTGGCATGTTTGATGCAGCCACTTATAGTCGGGCGCGACCGGCAGGGGGAAACCGTCGATGAATCTGACGCCGCGTGAGAAGGACAAGCTCCTGGTCGCCATGGCCGCCGTGGTGGCGCGCCGCCGCCTCGAGCGGGGCGTGAAGCTCAACCACCCCGAGGCCGTGGCGCTGATCACCGACTTCGTCGTCGAGGGCGCGCGCGACGGCCGCTCGGTCGCCGATCTGATGCAGGCGGGCGCCCAAGTGCTCAGCCGCGGGCAGGTCATGGACGGCGTCGCCGACATGATCGCCGAGATCCAGGTCGAGGCGACCTTCCCCGACGGCACCAAGCTCGTCACCGTCCACGCCCCCATCCGCTGAGGAGAGACGCGATGATCCCCGGTGAAATCGTCGCCGCTCCCGGCGAGCTCGAGCTCAACAAGGGCCGCAACCCGATCACGATCGAGGTCGCCAACACCGGCGACCGGCCGATCCAGGTGGGCAGCCACTACCATTTCTTCGAGACCAACGCGGCGCTGAAGTTCGACCGCAAGCGCGCCAGGGGCATGCGGCTCGACATCGCCCCGGGTACCGCCGTTCGGTTCGAACCGGGCCAGTCGCGCACCGTGCGGCTGACGCCCTATCTCGGCGGCCGCGAGAGCCACGGCTTCCGCGCCCAGGTCTCGGGCAAGCTCGGTCCGATCGCCAAGGTCGGCCCGTCGAACGAAGGTCCGACCCGGATCTCGCGCTCGGCCTATGCCCACATGTTCGGCCCCACGGTGGGCGACAAGGTGCGGCTGGCCGATACCGACCTCTTCATCGAGGTCGAGAAGGACCACACGGTCTACGGCGAGGAAGTCAAGTTCGGCGGCGGCAAGGTGATCCGCGACGGCATGGGCCAGAGCCAGCGCACCCGCGCCCAGGGCGCCGTCGACACGGTGATTACCAATGCCCTGATCGTCGACCACTGGGGGATCGTGAAGGCCGATATCGGCCTGAAGGACGGCCGCATCGTTGCCATCGGCAAGGCGGGCAATCCCGACATCCAGCCCAAGGTCGACATCGTGATCGGCCCGGGCACCGAGGTGATCGCCGGCGAAGGCAAGATCGTGACCGCCGGCGGCATCGACTGCCATATCCACTTCATCTGCCCGCAGCAGATCGACGACGCGCTGTACAGCGGGGTCACCACCATGCTGGGCGGCGGCACCGGCCCGGCGCACGGCACGCTGGCCACCACCGTTACGCCCGGCCCCTGGCACATCGGGCGCATGCTGCAGGCTGCCGAGGGCCTGCCGATGAACCTCGGCTTCTTCGGCAAGGGAAACACCAGCAAGCCGGCCGGCATCAAGGAACAGGTCGAGGCCGGCGCCTGCGGGCTGAAGCTGCACGAGGACTGGGGCACCACGCCGGCCGCCATCGACAACTGCCTGAAGGTGGCCGACCGCATGGACGTGCAGGTCGCCATCCACACCGACACGCTGAACGAATCGGGCTTCGTCGAGACCACGCGGGCGGCCTTCAAGGGCCGGGCGATCGCCACCTTCCACACCGAGGGTGCGGGTGGCGGCCATGCGCCCGACATCATCCGCCTGTGCGGCGAGAAGAACGTGCTGCCGTCGTCGACCAACCCGACCATGCCCTACACGGTCAACACGGTGGATGAGCATCTCGACATGCTGATGGTCTGTCACCACCTCAATCGGAAGATTCCCGAGGACGTGGCCTTCGCCGAAAGCCGCATCCGCAAGGAGACCATCGCCGCCGAGGACATCCTGCACGACATGGGCGCGTTTTCGATGATGTCGTCCGACAGCCAGGCGATGGGCCGCGTCGGCGAGGTCGTGATCCGCACCTGGCAGACCGCCGACAAGATGAAGAAGCAGCGCGGCCGCCTGAAGGAGGAGCAGGGCGACAACGACAATGTCCGGGTCAAGCGCTACGTCGCCAAGTACACGATCAACCCGGCGCTGACCCACGGCATCGCCCGCCACGTCGGTTCGATAGAGGTCGGCAAGCGCGCCGACCTCGTGATGTGGTCGCCGTCCTTCTTCGGCGCCAAGCCCGACATGGTGCTGATCGGCGGTTCGATCGTCGCCGCGCCGATGGGCGATCCCAACGCCTCGATCCCGACGCCGCAGCCGGTCCACTACCGGCCGATGTTCGGCGCCTTCGGCCGCAGCCTGGTGACCAGCCCGGCGCTGTTCGTGTCGCAGGCGGCGATCACCAAGAACGTCGCGAAGAAATGGGGGCTGAGCCGCCCCGTGCTGCCGGTCAAGGGCACGCGCAAGATCGGCAAGAAGGACATGGTCCACAACGCGCTCTGCCCGACGATCGAGGTCGACCCCGAGACCTACGAGGTTCGCGCCAACGGCGAGCTCCTGACCTGCGAGCCGGCCGAGACGCTACCGATGGCGCAGCGGTATTTCCTGTTTTGATCATGACTCTCATACGGAGCGCGGACTTCCAGGTCCGCATCATGACCATGAGCGGACCTGGAGGTCCGCGCTCCAAGATGCGCCACGGAGTGGCGCGCCCCCGGCAATGAAGCGCGCCATCGACGTCGCGCGCGCCGGGCAGTGGCCATCGGCCGAGCGGGTCGACAGCGTGACGCTGCTGTTCGACGACCGTTACCGGCGGCGGCTGCGCATGCTGGGCGACGGCGGGCTCGACTTCCTGCTCGACCTGGTCGAGCCGATCGTCCTGCACACCGGCGACGGGCTGCGGCTGGAGGAGGGCGGCTTCGTCGAGGTCCTGGCGGCCGAGGAAGATCTGGTCGAGGTGCGCGGCCGCGATGCCGCCGCCTTCGCCCGCATCGCCTGGCATCTCGGCAACCGCCACCTGCCGGCGCAGATCGACGCCGACCGCATCCTGATCCGCGACGACCATGTCATCGTCGACATGCTGAAGGGACTGGGCGCCGAGGTGCGCAAGGTGCGCACGCCCTTCGATCCCGAGGGCGGCGCCTATGGACAGCACAACCACGACCTCGGCCATCGCCACGGATCGCTGCACGCCGAGCGGCACGACTGATCCATGGCCGTCGATCCGTTCTACCGGCTGCTCGCCTGGCTGTCGCCGGCCTATCCGATCGGCGCCTTCAGCTACAGCCATGGCATCGAGACGGCGGTCGAGGAGGGACTGGTCGGCGATCGCGCCACGCTCGTCACGTGGCTCGAGAGCGTGCTGCGACAGGGGACCGGCGCTGTCGACGGCGCGCTGTTCGCCGCGGCCTGGCGGGCCGCCTCGGCAGAGGACTGGCCGGAGTTCGACCGCATCGCCGAGCGGGCCGCCGCCTGGCGTGGGACGGCGGAGATGGCGCTGGAATCTCGCCAGCAGGGCGGGTCGTTCCTGACAATCACGCGCACCGCCTGGCCGAACGACGCTCTCGAGGCCGCGCACGAGCGGCTGGGCGGCGAGCTGGCGCTGCCCGTGGCGGTGGCGCTGGCGGCGGCGGCACACGGGATCGCGCTCGAGACGGCGCTCGGGGGATATCTGCACGCCTTTGCGGCCAACCTGATATCGGCGGCCGTCCGGTCCGTGCCGCTGGGCCAGAGCGACGGCCAGAGGGCGCTGGCGGCGCTGGAACCGGCGGTGAGCCGGGCCGTCGAGGCGGCGCAGGCCGTGGCCTCGCTCGACGAGGTCGGCACGGCGACGCCGCTGCTCGACTGGTGCTCGCTGCGCCACGAGACGCAGTACACGCGTCTGTTCCGCTCATGACGGTCGTGTTCGCCGTCCTGTTGTTCGTCGGCGTGGGCGCCATCGCCGTGATCCATGCGATGTGGGGACTGGGCTACAACTGGCCGGAGGCGGACGAGGGGGCGCTGGTGCGTGCCGTGGTCGGCGACGGCCGCCGCCGCATGCCGCCGGCCTGGCAATGCCACGGCGTGGCGGCCGCACTGGCGCTGCTGGCCCTGTGGCCCTTCGTCATGCTGGGCCGCGCCGAAGAGACCTGGGTGCAGTCCGTCACCTATGCCATCGCCGGCGTGTTCCTGGCGCGCGGCGTGGCGGGCTTCACGCCGACCTGGCGCAGCCATTTTCGCGACGAACCATTTGCCACGCGCAACAAGCGGTACTATTCGCCGTATTGTCTGCTGATGGGCGCGAGCTTCGTCGCCCTGCTCGCCGGGGAGTTGGAACGTCAATGAGTCTGCGGGGTCCGCTTAGAGTGGGAGTCGGCGGGCCGGTCGGGTCCGGCAAGACGGCGCTGGTCGAGCGCCTGTGCAAGGCCATGCGCGAGACCTACGACATCGCCGTCGTCACCAACGACATCTACACCAAGGAAGACGCCGAGTTCCTGACCCGGGCCGGGGCGCTCGCGCCCGAGCGGATCGTCGGCGTCGAGACCGGCGGTTGCCCGCACACGGCGATCCGCGAGGACGCTTCCATCAACCTGGCGGCCGTCTCGGACATCGTGCGCCAGTGGCCCGATCTCGAGGTCGTGTTCGTGGAATCGGGGGGCGACAACCTGGCCGCCACCTTCTCGCCCGAGCTGGCCGACCTCACGATCTACGTGATCGACGTGGCGGCCGGCGAGAAGATCCCGCGCAAGGGCGGCCCCGGCATCACCCGGTCCGACCTGCTGGTGATCAACAAGATCGACCTGGCCCCCCTGGTCGGGGCCAACCTCGACGTCATGGACCGCGACGCGCGCCGGATGCGCGGCCAGCGGCCCTTCCTGTTCTCCAATCTCAAGGAGAACAAGGGCGTCGCGGAGATCGCGTCCTTCATCGTGCGGCAGGGCGGCCTCGCGGAGCGTCCTGTCGCCAAGGAGTAAGCCATGCGTAAACCGATCGTCCTGAGCCTGGTCGCCCTGTCGATGGCCGCCCCGGCGCTGGCGCATCCCGGCCACGAGGCTTCCGGCTTCGTCCATCCTTTCACCGGGCTCGACCATTTCGCGGCGATGATCGGCGTCGGGATGTGGGCCGGCCTGCTGGCCCTGCGCCGGCCCGCGGCGGCGCTTCTGGTCCCGCTCGCCTTCCTGGTCATGATGGCCGTCGGGGCAGCTGCCGGTTTTGCAGGCATAAAACTGCCGCTTGTTGAGGCGTTCATTCTGGCATCGGTTTTCGTGATCGGCGGGCTCGTCATGGGTGCCGTGCGTCTTCCGGCGGCCTGGGCGATGGTCATCGTCGGCCTGTTCGCCTTCTTCCACGGCTATGCCCACGCACAGGAAGCGCCTGCTGCTGGCGCGGGCGGCTACATCTTGGGGTTCATGGTGGCGACTGCCGTCCTGCAGGCGGCCGGACTCGCGCTCGCCTGGAGCGTCCGCCGCCTGGCGGGCGACCTCGGCGTGCGGGCGGTGGGCGGCGCGATGATGGCGGCCGGCGCTCTCGTGATCGTGGCCCATTAAAAGTTATACCAGCCCCTAGCCGGGATTTTGGCACGCCTCCTGCTCTCTTCGCTCTGACGGGGAGTTCCGTCAGATAAAGGAGAGCGGGATGAAATTCGGTTCAACCATGCGGGCGGGCCTGTTGGCCGCCGGCCTGATCGCGGGGGCGGCAAGCGGTGCCTTCGCCCAGGCGCCGCCGATCAAGGTCGGCATTCTTCATTCACTGTCGGGCACGATGGCGATCAGCGAGACGACCCTGAAGGACGTCATGCTGATGCTGATCGAGGAGCAGAACAAGAAGGGCGGCGTGCTCGGCCGCAAGCTCGAGGCCGTCGTCGTCGATCCGGCGTCGAACTGGCCGCTGTTCGCCGAGAAGGCGCGCGAGCTGCTGCAGAAGGACAAGGTCGCCGCGGTGTTCGGCTGCTGGACCTCGGTCAGCCGCAAGTCCGTCCTGCCGGTGTTCGAGGAGCTGAACGGCCTGCTCTTCTACCCCGTCCAGTACGAGGGTGAGGAGAGCTCGCGCAACGTGTTCTACACCGGCGCGGCCCCGAACCAGCAGGCGATCCCGGCGGTCGACTACCTGATGAACAACGAGAAGGTGCAGCGCTGGGTGCTGGCCGGCACCGACTACGTCTATCCGCGCACGACCAACAAGATCCTCGAGGCGTACCTGAAGCAGAAGGGCGTCAAGCAGGAAGACATCATGATCAACTACACGCCGTTCGGTCATTCCGACTGGCAGTCGATCGTGGCGGAGATCAAGAAGTTCGGTTCGGCCGGCAAGAAGACGGCCGTCGTGTCGACCATCAACGGCGATGCCAACGTGCCGTTCTACAAGGAGCTGGGCAACGCCGGCATCAAGGCCAAGGACATCCCGGTCGTCGCCTTCTCGGTCGGCGAGGAAGAGCTGGCCGGTGTCGACACCAAGCCGCTGGTCGGCCATCTCGCGGCCTGGAACTACTTCCAGTCGGTGAAGAACCCGACCAACGAGGCCTTCATCAAGACCTGGCAGACCTTCACCAAGAACCCGAAGCGCGTGACCAACGATCCGATGGAAGCGCACGTCATCGGCTTCAACATGTGGATCGAGGCGGTCAAGAAGGCCGGCACGACCGATCCCGACGCGGTGATCGACGCCATGATCGGCGTGACGGTGCCGAACCTGACCGGCGGCTACTCGGCGATGATGCCGAACCACCACATCACCAAGCCCGTCCTGATCGGCGAGATCCAGGACAACGGCCAGTTCGACGTGGTGTGGCAGACCTCGGGCCTGGTGCTCGGCGACGAGTGGTCGGACTACCTGCCCGACTCCAAGGACCTGATCTCGGATTGGCGCAAGCCGATGAACTGCGGCAACTTCAACGTTGCCACGGGCAAGTGCGGCGGCAAGGGCAAGTAGATCCTTTCCGCTCAACCCACAGGGGCGGGGCGACATTTCCTGTCGCCCCGTTTCCATCTCCGGGCTAATTCAGAACCATGATCTTCCTGCGCCTGCTAACGGGGGTGATGTCGGCGCTGGCCTCGGTGTTGATCGCCGGCATGGCCCTGGCTGCCGACCTCTCGGCTCTCGTCAACAATCTCACCACCGGCGGGTTCAGCGATCGCGAGACCGCGATCGCGGCGCTCGCCGCCTCGGGTGATCCGCGCGCGGCGCCCATCCTGCGCGCGCTCGGCGCGGGCCAGCTCTACGTCCGCACGGCGGACAAGGTCGTGGTGATCGCGAGCCCCGACGGCAACCAGCTCGCGCTGGTCGAGGCCGTCACCGGCAAGCCCGCCGGCACGGCGCCGGAAGCCGCGCTCGAGCGCGTTCGCGTCAACAACCGGCTGCGCGGCGTCATCGAGGCCGCGGTCGGCTCGCTCACCCTGATGAGCCCCGATGCGCGCGTCCGCCGCGAGGCGGCGGATTCGCTGTTCAAGCGCCCCGATCCCGCCGCGCTCGGCGCCCTCGACGCGGCGATCGCCGCCGAGAAGGATGCCGGCGTAAAGACCGCCCTCAACGAGGCGCGCGCCGCCGTGGTGCTGGTTTCCGACGCCAGCAAGGAGCAGAAGCTCCAGGCGCTCGAGGTCGTGCGCAAGCGCGGCAACAGCGATGCGCTGAGCGTCCTGCAGGCGGCCGTCAACCGGTCGTCCGATCCCGAGGTCAAGGCCGCCGCCACCGCGGCCGCCGGCGAGGTCCGCCAGACGCTGTCGGCCTGGGAAGCGGCGCAGAACGTCTGGTACGGCATCTCGCTCGGCTCCGTGCTGCTGCTGGCCGCGATCGGGCTCGCCATCACCTTCGGCACCATGGGCGTCATCAACATGGCGCACGGCGAGATGGTGATGCTGGGCGCCTACACGACCTTCGTCGTCCAGGAGATCATCCGCACCTCGGCGCCGCACCTGTTCGATGCCTCGCTGATGTTCGCCCTGCCGCTCGCCTTCCTGGTCGCGGGCGGCGTCGGCATCCTGATCGAGCGCGGCATCATCCGCTTCCTGTACGGACGGCCGCTCGACACGCTGCTGGCGACCTGGGGTCTTTCCCTGGTGCTCCAGCAGGCGGTGCGCTCGATCTTCGGCCCCAACAATCGCGAGGTGGGTGCGCCGGCCTTCATGTCGGGCGCCTTCCAGGTCGGGCAGATCACCGTCACCTACGGGCGGCTGTGGATCGTCGTCTTCTCGCTGGTCGTGTTCTGCGCGCTCATCCTGCTGCTGCGCAAGACGCCGCTCGGCCTCTACATGCGCGCCGTCACCCAGAACCGGCCGATGGCTTCGGCCATGGGCATCCGCACGCCGCGCGTCGACGCGCTCACCTTCGGCCTCGGCTCGGGCATCGCGGGACTTGCCGGCGTGGCGCTGAGCCAGATCGACAATGTCAGTCCCAATCTCGGCCAAGGCTACATCATCGACTCGTTCATGGTCGTGGTGTTCGGCGGCGTCGGCAACCTGTTCGGCACGCTGGTCGGCGCCACCGCGCTCGGCATCGTGAACAAGTTCCTCGAACCCTATGCCGGCGCCGTGCTCGGCAAGATCCTGGTCCTGGTGTTCATCATCCTGTTCATCCAGCGCCGCCCGCGCGGCCTGTTCGCGCTGAAGGGGCGGTCCGTCGAATGATCACGCGCTTCCTCTGGCAGGGCATGGGACCCATGCTGCGGGCCTTCGTGCTCCTGGTCCTGGCGATCGGCATCGCGCTGCCGCTGCTCAACCAGCTTCTGCCGCCCACCAGCCCGTTCTACGTGCCGGCCTGGGTGCTGCAGCTGATCGGCAAGTATCTCTGCTTCGCCTCGCTGGCGCTCGCGGTCGACCTCGTCTGGGGATTCTGCGGCATCCTCACGCTGGGCCACGCCGCCTTCTTCGCGCTCGGCGGCTACTGCATGGGCATGTACCTGATGCGCCAGATTGGCAGCCGCGGCCAGTACGGCAATCCGCTGCTGCCCGACTTCATGGTGTTCCTGAACTACAAGGAGCTCCCCTGGTTCTGGCACGGCTTCGACATGTTCTGGTTCGCGGCCATCATGGTCGTGCTGGTGCCGAGCCTGCTCGCCCTGGCGCTGGGCTGGTTCGCCTTCCGCAGCCGCGTCACCGGCGTCTACCTGTCGATCATCACCCAGGCGATGACCTTCGCCCTCATGCTGGCCTTCTTCCGCAACGACATGGGCCTGGGCGGCAACAACGGCATGACGGACTTCAAGGACATCCTCGGCTTTTCCGTGCAGGCCGACGGGACCCGCGCCGCGCTCTGCTTCGCCTCCGCACTCGTGCTCGCGATCTTCCTGGTGATATCCGGCGCCGTCGTCGGTTCGCGCTTCGGCAAGGCGCTGACGGCGGTGCGCGACGCCGAGAGCCGCATGCGTTTCCTCGGTTATCGGGTCGAGGGCTACAAGCTCTTCGTCTTCGTCCTGTCGGCGGCCATGGCGGGAGTCGCGGGGGCGCTCTACGTCCCGCAGGTCGGCATCATCAATCCCAGCGAGTTCTCGCCGGCCAACTCGATCGAGGCGGTGCTGTGGGTCGCCGTTGGCGGTCGCGGCACGCTGATCGGCGCGGTGATCGGCGCCTTCGCGGTCAACTTCGGCAAGACCTGGCTGACCGGCGCGCTGCCCGAGCTCTGGCTGTTCGCGCTCGGCGCCCTGTTCATCGCCGTGACGCTGTTCCTGCCCAAGGGCATCGTCGGCCTGTGGGGGCAATTGCGCGGACGCGCGGCTACCGCCCGGGCGAGGGCGGCGGCATGAGCCTGACCGAGCATCGCAGCACCTCGGCGCTGCTCTATCTCAGCGGCGTCACGGTCTCGTTCGACGGCTTCAAGGCGCTGAACAACCTGTCGCTGCTGGTCGAGCCGGGCGAGATGCGGGCCATCATCGGGCCCAACGGCGCCGGCAAGACGACGATGATGGACGTCGTCACCGGCAAGACGCGACCCGACGGCGGCGAGGTCGTGTTCGACGGCAAAGCCGATCTCACCAAGCTCGACGAGGCCGACATCGCGACGCTGGGCATCGGCCGCAAGTTCCAGAAGCCTACCGTGTTCGAGAACCACACGGTGCGCGACAATCTCGTGCTCGCGCTGGCCGGCCTGCGCAGCTGGTACAAGCTCCTCCTGGCGGCGCCGACCCGGGCCGAGAACGAGCGCCTGGACGAGATCCTCTCGATCATCCGCATGGAGCCGCAGCAGCACATGCTGGCGGCGCGCCTCAGCCACGGCCAGAAGCAGTGGCTGGAGATCGGCATGCTGCTCGCCCAGGATCCCAAGCTGCTGCTGGTCGACGAGCCCGTGGCGGGCATGACCGACGTCGAGACCGAGACGACGGCCCAGGTCCTGCGCGAGATCAACAAGACCCACTCGGTCGTCGTGGTCGAGCACGACATGAGCTTCGTGCGGGCGCTCGGCGTCAAGGTCACGGTGCTGCACGAGGGCTCGATGCTGGCCGAGGGCACTCTCGACGAGGTCAGCGCCGATCCGCGCGTCGTCGAAGTCTATCTCGGACGATGACCGCCATGCTGACCGTCCAGAACGTCGACCTCTACTACGGCGCCGCCCAGGCGCTGCGCTCGGTGTCGCTGAGCGCCACGATCGGCCGCGTCACCTGCCTGCTCGGCCGCAATGGCGTCGGCAAGACCAGCCTGCTGCGGGCGATCTGCGGCCTGCAGCCCATCGCCGCCGGATCGATCGCGCTCGACGGGCAGGAAATGTCCCGCCTGCCGCCCTACGAGCGGGCGCGGCGCGGCGTGGCGCTGGTGCCGCAGGGGCGCGAGATCTTCCCGCTGCTGACGGTGAAGGAGAATCTCGAGACCGGCTTCGCACCGGTCGGCCGCGAGCACAAGAAGGTGCCCGACGAGGTGTTCGAGCTGTTCCCGGTGCTGCAGTCGATGCTGCGGCGGCGCGGCGGCGACCTGTCGGGCGGCCAGCAGCAGCAACTCGCGATCGGCCGCGCCCTCACCATGCGGCCCAAGCTGCTGGTGCTCGACGAGCCGACCGAGGGCATCCAGCCGTCGGTGATCAAGGATATCGGCCGCGCCATCACCTTCCTGCGCCAGCGCGGCGACATGGCGATCCTGCTGGTCGAGCAGTATCTCGACTTCGCCCACGAGCTGGCCGACGACTTCGCGGTCATGGACCGTGGCGAGATCGTGCTGTCCGGCACGCGCGAGACCTTCGATGCCGAGGCCGTGCGCCGCCACATGACGGTGTAGCTCAAGGTCGGATCAAGGCACCGCTACGCCATGGACTTGCTGGTACGTCTCGACGAGATAAGAATCAGTCATGCCGGAAATGAAGTCTGTAATCGATAAAAGCTGTTCATACGGAGCAGCTCTCAGATCGTAGCCAGGAACTATGGCAAGCAGCTTCTTGCCCGAAGCCTTTTGGGGCGCGGCGGCCGCGTTGATGAAGTCGTCCAACAAGCTGTGCAGCATCTTAACCCCGCTAATCTCAGCCCGAATTGTTCGATCCCATTTGAACACTCTTTCCTCGACTAGTTTCTTCGCGTCTTCCACCGCACTAGCCAATGGCGAACCTTCGATCAGACTAGTTCCGAATTCGCCGTTTACAATTGAAGCCTCATTCTCAAGAAACACTTGTTGAACAATCTCGATAAGATTGCCTATTGCCGTTGCACGCAGCCAACCTAAGTTGGAATCTTTGTCATCGACGGATGGGTTGTAGCTAACGTTTCCAGGCAATAGCGCGCGGAGGCAAGCTTCAGCGTCACGGTATTCAATTCTTCCGACCTTTACGCCGTCTTCGACGTCAATGATGCGGTAACAGATGTCGTCCGCGGCTTCGACTAGGAATGCTAGCGGGTGCCTTTGCCAAGACCCTTCTGTCAAACTGCGCAAGCCTAGTGTCCACGCAAGCTTCGCAAACTCAGTTGATTCGGCGCAGAAGAAGCCGTGCTTCTTCTGCCCAATGTATCCGGGTCTGCGTCGCGCGCTGCTGCTCGTTGGATACTTGGTAAAAGCGCCCAGTGTCGCGGCTGTCAGCTTTAGCCCCACGTGACTGTTTGCAAGGCGCACCAGAATTCGAAACCCCTGAGCATTACCTTCGAAGAGGCGAAGGTCAGCCATTTCTGCAGGGCTTAGTTGCTTGAATAGTTCGTTGGAGGAATTGGTCTCGAACCACTCCGCTATCGCCGTTTCACCAATATGGCCAAATGGTGGATTCCCAATATCGTGTGCTAGAGCCGCAGCGGCGGCGATTTGGCCAACCTCTGCCGCAAGCTCTTCCATTTGATCGAGAGCAGCGTCACCACGATTCTTGAGCGCTCGCCCGATAAAGGTTCCAAGTGAGCGAGCTACGCACGACACTTCAAGAGAATGGGTAAGGCGTCGACGCACATAGTCTGAATCGGCGAGAGGGTGTACTTGCGTCTTGTCTTGAAGGCGGCGGAAATGCGAAGAAAAGGCAACCCGATCGAAGTCGCGCTGAAATGGCGTCCGTTGCGCCTCGCCCATCGGCGGTTTGCTGTCCTGAAGCCGAGCAGAGCTGAGCAGCGATGGCCAATCAGTCATGTGTTCCCTCGCGTTTAGAATTGGAGATACGACGTGGCTTCTGCGCCGTCGAACGGTGAGAACGAACGGCGAGATCCCTCTCGTCGAGGCCGCGCGCCAGGGTCGTAGAAACTGATTTCTCTCTGAAGTAGCTCACCGAAAAATCGGTGATCCCTAATGAAAGACCGACTTGTACGCTGTGGCCACCATCGCTTCAGTGAGGCCTCGTATGCGACCAGCCACATTTCGGAGGAGAGGCCATCGTCGGTTGCGAATGAACGCCAGAAATCCGAGTTAATGGACCCATCTACAAAGCCCCTTTGAATAAGGTCCAGCGTCAGCAACGCGCAGACGCCACTTCGCAGGCGAGTCACGTCTTCGAGGAGGTCGCCTGGCAATCGGGTTTCAGTTTCGCGCGCCCAAAAGAGCAGCCAAGCCACTTCGAGTGTATGCGCCGCGCGGGCTTTGAGCCGAATTTGTTGTCGGATGAAATGGTGAACGTCCGCGACGGCACCCTGTTGCCCATTCCTATGTTGAAAGGCAAGATGCTCCGCGACGTAGCTTAGGCAAGACGGACTCCTTCGTGCAGCGTATAGCAACCATCTCACAAAGAAGTTTCTATTCTCTTCTCGAATGGGGAAGCTTGTGGCGACTTTTGTTGCGTACAGAAGAACTTCAGCTCGCGGATGTTGATCGGCACGATGCATGGCTTCAGTAAAAAATGACTCCAAATCCTCCCTTTGGCGCCGAGTCCGTTCGGAAACCTGAAACTGCCGAATGAAATGAAGCCAATCTGGCGAAGTAGAAATTCCAACTCCTTGCGTCGAAGTCTTTTCGTCGTTCAACTGGAGATCGAACTCATAGAGGGCTGATGATAAAGTTGCGACGACCGCGTCGGGCGACTCGTCTTCATTTATTCCGACGATTACGTCGTCGACGTAGCGAACGCCTCGAGTTGCGAGATCGGGGAGATGACCTCTAAGCACATCTTCCAATTCGGTAGCGACGAGTTCTGACAGTATGCGGGAGGTGTCTGGACCAATTGGGATACCGGTTTCGTCGCCCCCTTGCCCTGAACGCACAGCCGCAACTATGCGGCTTGCTTCTGAATCCCTAAATTCGCGCTCGTTGTCTGAATTTTGTACCCAAGCTCTGCCCAAAAGACCCCAGGCGATCGTGTGTGTAGGTAAGGATGGAAAGAACCGCACGATGTCCGTCTGAACGTATCTCCCGTAACGCGCAAGTATCGCGATCTTTCTACGATGGACCCTCCCGAAATCGATACCTGCGATTGCTCGCCGATCTCGCTCAACCTGAATGAGAGGTTCAAATTCGCCAATTTCTGAACGATTTAGGCGGGCCCGAATTTCTGTCCAGTTTCGTGCAATCAAATCGGATAGATGTAGCTGACTGATTGGATTGACAATTGAAACTTGCCGTCTAACGCGTCTCGCTCGAGGGACGCTCACTATCTCCGGGCGAGTGATGAACCTACGGAGCTCGTGTTCATTCCAATGCCGCACGAGGTCGTCAGCATGCTGGCTAAGCTGCCGAGTTGAAAATGGCGGAGGTAGTTCTGAAGGGAAGTGGCCAGAAGCGACCAAACGTTGTAGTCGAATAAGCCTTGAGCTTGTTAAGAGGTGCCTCGGCGATCGCATTTACAATTGGTAATCTATCCAACTCGAAATGCAACTGTCATTAGATGCGGAAAGGGCACCTGTCGCTAAGCGGCGTACGTAAGTTGAATAGCGCCCTAACCGCCACGTTGGGCGCCCCTTATCAGCCGTCCCGGCCGCTCGCCGGTCAGCTCGTCGTCGCGCAGCGTCTCGACGCCTGCGTTGAACGTGTGGCGATAGCCCGTGGCGCGCTGGACGAGGCGGCGGCCGCCCGCCGGCAGGTCGTAGACGACTTCCGGCCGTTGCAGGGCGAGCGCGTCGAAGTCGATGACGTTGATGTCGGCCTTGTGGCAGGGCGCCAGCAGGCCGCGGTCGAGCAGGCCGTAGGCCTCGGCCGTGCCGCGCGTCTGCTTGGCCACGAGGAACTCGAGCGGCAGCTTCGGCCCGCGCGTGCGGTCACGGCCCCACAAGGTGAGCAGCGAGGTCGGCGAGGAGGCGTCGCAGATCACGCCGACATGGGCGCCGCCATCGGCCACGCCCAGGACGGTCGCGGGGTCGGTGATCATCTCGTGCACCACGTCGAGGCTGCCGTAGGCGTAGTTCTCGAACGGCAGCATCAGCAGACCCTTGCCCTCGCGCGCCATCATCTCGTCGAGCGCCACCGCCTGCGGCGTGCGCCCGGTGCGGGCGGCGATGGCGGCGATCGAGCCGTCGGCGTCAGGCTCGTAGTCGGGACGGTCGCCGATCGGAAACATCTTGTGGAAGGCTTCGGCCATGAAGGCGCGCGGGCCGCCGGACGGCGCGTCCTCGACCAGCCGGCGGCGCAGCTCCGCGTCCGCGCCCAGGCGCGCATGGCGCTCGGCGGGTGAGAGCTTGCGCATCTCCAGCCAGGCCGGATGGGCGGCGAAGGGATGGGCCGTGGTCTCCAGCCCCATGATGACGCCGATCGGGCGCGAGCCGACCTGGGCATTGGCCATCCGGCCGGCCCGGCGCACGCCATGGATCTGGTCGAGCGTCTCGCGCCACAGCTTCGGCTGGGCATCGACCTGCACCAGCAGGCAGGAGAGCGGCCGGCCGGCCAGCGACGCCGCCGCGTCGAGCGCCTCGAACTCGCCGGGGCCGAAGTCGGAATTGACCTGCAGCACGCCGCGGCCGGCCCGGCGCATGCCCTGGGCGATGCCCAGCAGCTCGGCCTCGCGGGCGCTGAGGGACGGGGTGAAGCGGCCGTCGCGCGCGCGGTGCTTGGTGGTGCGCGAGGTGGTGAAGCCCAGCGCGCCGGCGTGCAACGCCTCCTCCGTGATCCGGGTCATCGCCTCGATCTCGGCTTCGGTCGGCGCCTCGGCATGGTCGGTGCCGCGTTCGCCCATGACGTAGAAGCGCAGCGCGCCGTGCGGGAGCTGGGCGGCGACGTCGACGGTGCGGCTCATGGCGGCCAGCGCATCGAGGTAGTCGGGGAAGGATTCCCACGCGAAGCTGACGCCCTCGCTGAGCACGGTGCCCGGGATGTCCTCGACCCCCTCCATCAGGTTGATGAGGTAGGGCGATTGGCCGGGCCGCACCGGCGCGAAGCCGACGCCGCAATTGCCGAACACCGTGGTCGTGACGCCGTGCCAGGACGAGGGCGTGACGAACGGGTCCCAGGTCGCCTGGCCGTCATAGTGGGTATGGATGTCGACGAAGCCCGGGATCACCGTCAGCCCGTCGGCGTCGATCTCGCGCCGGCCGGGTCCCAGCGCCGCCCCGACGGCGACGATGCGGTCGCCTTCGACGGCGACATCGGCGATCCGCCGCGGCGCGCCGGAGCCGTCGATCACGGTTCCGTTTCGGATGACGAGGTCATGCATGCAGCGAGGATAGGCCCCTGTTCCGGCCCGGTCTATGTTCGCCCCCAGCCAAGCCATCCCCTCCGGGAGACCGTCCTTTGCAGAAACCGCTTCTCTTCACGCCCCTCTCGCTGCGCGGGGTCACGGCGCCCAATCGCTGCGTCGTCTCGCCGATGGTGCAGTACCGCGCCACCGACGGGGAGGTGAACGACTACCACCTGGTCCATCTGGGCAAGTTCGCGCTGGGCAAGTTCGGCATCGTCTTCACCGAGAACTGCGCCGTCGAGCCGCGCGGCCGGGTCACCCAGGGCGATCTCGGCCTGTGGGACGACCGCCAGATCGAGGGGCACAAGCGGCTGGTCCGTTTCCTGAAGCAGGAGGGGGCGCTGGCGGCGACCCAGATCACCCATGCCGGCCGCAAGGGCAGCACGCCGCGCTCCTTCGACAAGCCGGGCCAGCTCGGGCCGGAGGGTGCCGGCTGGCAGAAGTGGCAGGTCGTGGGACCGTCCGAGCTGCCGGCCGCCGAAGGCTGGACCATTCCCCGCCAGCTCGACGACGACGACATCGACGCCCTCGTGAGGAAGTTCGGCGAGGCGGCGCGGCGCGCCGATGCCGCGGGCTACGACGTGATCGAGATCCACGGCGCGCACGGCTACCTGCTGGCGCAGTTCCTCTCGCCGATCAGCAACACGCGCAACGACCAGTATGGCGGCGATCGCGCCGGGAGGATGCGCTTCCCGCTGGCGGCCGCCAGGGCGGTGCGCGAGAACTGGCCGGAGAACAAGCCGATGTTCATCCGCGTCTCCTCGGTCGACGGCGCCGGCGGCTGGGAGGTCGAGGACACGGTCGTCTTCGCCAAGGCCCTGAAGGCGCTGGGCGTCGACGTCATCGACTGCTCCTCGGGCGGCCTCACCGGCGTGTCGACGGCCCTGCCGGTCAAGCGCTCGCTCGGCTTCCAGGTGCCGTTCGCCGCGGCGGTGAAGCGCCAGGCGGACATCCGGACGATGGCGGTCGGGCTGATCCTTGACGGGCCGCAGGCCGAGGCGATCCTGCAGGCCGGCGATGCCGACCTGATCGCGATCGGCCGCCAGGCACTCTACGATCCGTTCTGGGCGTTGCACGCCGCCCAGGAGCTGGGCTGCGACGGCGACTTCGAGATGTGGACGCCCGAGTACGGCTGGTGGCTGGAGAAGCGCAAGAACAACCTCGTCGGCCTCAAGAAGTAAGCAAGACAGACACGGGAAGAAACCATGACAGGCATCCTGACCGGCCTTCGCATCGTCGAAGGCTCGGCGTTCATCGCTGCGCCGCTGGGCGGCATGACGCTTGCCCAGCTCGGCGCGGACGTGATCCGCTTCGACGACATCAAGGGCGGTCTCGACAGCGACCGCTGGCCGGTCACGAAGGACGGGCGCTCGATCTACTGGGCCGGTCTCAACAAGGGCAAGCGCTCGATCGCCGTCGACCTGCGCAGCCCGCGCGGCCGCGAGCTGCTGACGGCGCTGATCACCGCGCCCGGCGAGGGCGCCGGCATCTTCACGACCAACATGCCGGCACGCGGCTGGCTCTCCTATGAGGCGCTGTCAGCTGAGCGCGCCGACCTGATCGCCCTCAACATCGTGGGCGCGCGCGACGGCGCGGCCCATGTCGACTACACGGTGAACGCCATCACCGGCTTTCCCATGGTGACCGGGCCGGTCGGCCACGGCGGGCCGGTGAATGCGGTCGCGCCGCCCTGGGACCTCGCCACCGCCTATGCCGGCGCCATGGCCATCCTGGCCGCCGAGCGGCACCGGCGCCTGACCGGCGCGGGCCAGCGCATCGTCCTGCCGCTGCAGGACATGGCGCTCGCCGCCACCTCGGCGCTGGGCTACCTCGGCGAGGCGGTGGTCAACGAGGTCGATCGTCCGCGATTCGGCAACGAGATTTTCGGCACGTTCGGGCGCGACTTCCGGACGAAGGACGGTCGCTTCGTCATGATCTGCATCTTCTCCGACCGCCACGTCGATGCGCTCGCGACGGCGGGCGGGTTCGCCGAGGCGTTTCGCCAGATCGAGAGCGCGAAGGGCGTCGACCTGAAGACCGATGCCGGACGCTGGATCGCGCGCACCGAGCTGTGCACCGTCATCGAGCCCTGGGTCGCGTCGCTCAGCGCTGCCGAGGTCGGCGCGGCGCTGAAGCAGGCCGGCGCCCTGTGGGCGCCCTACCAGACCTTCCGCGAGCTCGCGGCCGACCGCACCAACGTCCTCGACAATCCGATGTTCACCATCCTCGACCAGCCCGGCATCGGCCGCTACCCGGTCGCCGCAACGCCGCTGCAGTTCGGCGCCTTCGAGCGCGAGCGGCCGCTTCCCGCGCCGGTCCTGGGGCAGCACACCGACGAGATCCTGTCGGGCATCCTCGGCCTCTCTGCCGGCGCGATCGGCAAGCTGCATGACGACAAGGTTGTCGGCGGCCCCCGCTAGTGCTGTCATGCCGCGCTCGGGGTGACGGGCGCACATGACCGGACAGAAGATCCTCATCGCCGGCGGCGGCATCGGCGGCCTCGCCGCGGCGCTCGCCCTGGCCCAGAAGGGCATCCCGTCGCTGGTTCTCGAGAAGGCCGCCGAGCTGGGCGAGATCGGCGCCGGCATCCAGCTCGGTCCCAACGCCTTCCATTCCTTCGACCGGCTGGGTGTCGGCGAGGCGGCGCGCGGCATGGCCGTCTACATCGACCAGCTCCGCCTGATGGACGCGCTGGTCGATGGCGAAATCACCCATATCGACCTCGGCGAGGCCTTTCGCGCCCGCTTCGGCAATCCCTACGCGGTCGTCCATCGCGGCGACCTGCACGGCGTCCTGCTGCGCGGCTGCCGCGACCATGCGCTGATCGAGCTGCGCACCCGCGCCGAGGTCACGGGCTACGACCAGGACGAGAATGGCGTGGCGGCGCGGCTGGCCGGCGGCGAGACAGTCCGCGGGACCGCCCTGGTCGGCGCCGACGGCCTGTGGTCGGCGGTGCGCCGGCAGGTGGCGGCCGACGGCGCGCCGCGCGTCTCGGGCCACACGACCTACCGTTCCGTGATCCCGACCGAGCACATGCCCGAGGACCTGCGCTGGAACGCCGCCACGCTGTGGGCCGGCCCCAAGTGCCACATCGTCCACTATCCGCTGTCGGGCTGGAAGGTGTTCAACCTCGTGGTCACCTACCACAGCGACGCGCCCGAGCCCGTGGCCGGCCAGCCGGTGGCGACCGAGACGGTGCGGCAGGGCTTCGCCCATGTCTGCGCGCGTGCCCAGTCGATCATCCATCACGGTCGCGACTGGCGGATGTGGGTGCTCTGCGACCGCGATCCGACCGACCGCTGGATCGACGGCCGCGTGGCGCTGCTGGGCGACGCCGCGCATCCGATGCTGCAGTACATGGCCCAGGGCGCCTGCATGGCGATGGAGGACGCGGTCTGCCTCGCCGATTCGCTGGCGCGGACGGAGGCCCTCGATTCCGGCCTCGCCGCCTATCGCGACCGTCGCGTGCTGCGCACGACCCGCGTGCAGCTCATGTCGCGGGCCATGGGCGACCATGTCTACCACCCGGCCGGGCCGCATGCCGCGTTGCGCAACGCCATCATGAGCGCGCGAAGCCAGGCCGACTGGCTCGACACGCTCGACTGGCTCTACGGCGGCAACGGTCTCGACTGAAGCGCGTCCGGCGTCAGTGGATGACGTCGGGATGCAGCGCCGCCATCAGCGCCTGGTTCCCGCTGTAGTCGACGGGCACGCCGATCAGCACCGGCCCTTCCATCGCCATTGCCTTGGCGAGCACCGGCGCCACCTCGTCGGGCGAGGTGACGGCGAAGCCGCGGGCGCCCATCGATTCGGCGAACTTCACGACGTCGACCGGCCCGAACGTCACGCCCGAATCGCGGCCGTAGGCCGCCATCTCCTGGAAGCGCACCATGTCGTAGTGGCCGTCGATCCAGACGATGTGCACGAAGTTGCACTTCAGGCGCACGGCGGTCTCCAGCTCGACGGCCGAGAACAGGAAGCCGCCATCGCCCGAGACGGAGACGACCTTGCGCCCGGGATCGGCGAGGCAGGCGCCGATCGCCCAGGGCAGGCCGACGCCCAGGGTCTGCTGGCCGTTGCTGATCAGGATCTGGCGCGGCCGGTGGGCAAGCAGGTGACGGGCCAGCCAGATGTGGAACGAGCCCATGTCGACGCAGAGCGTCGTGTCCTGGTCGACGATGGCCTGCAGCGCCTGGACGATCCGCATCGGATGAACCGGCATGCCGGCATGCCGGACCGCCTCCGCCGCCGCGCGCGTCCGCTCGGCGGCGATCTCGGCCAGCAGGTCGGCCTGGGCGGGGCGGGGGCGGGCCTTCAGGAGCGGCGCCAGCGCCCACAGCGTGGCCGCTATGTCGCCCAGCAGCTCGAGGTCGGGCCGGTAGTGGCGGTCGGGATCGGCCGGCACGCAGTCGAGGTGGATGAGCTTGCGGGTGCGGCCGGCGTTCCACAGGGCCGGGTCGTACTCGACGGGATCGAAGCCGATGGTCAGCACGAGGTCCGCCGCATCGAGCAGCCGGTCGGCCGGCTGGTTGTGGAACAGGCCGACGCGGCCGCCGAAGCAGTCGACATGCTCGCGCGGCACCACGCCCGCCGCCTGGAACGTGCCGGCGATGGCGAGCTTCTTCTGCACCAGCAAGGCGCGGATGGCGTTTGCGGCCGCGGGCTGGCTCGCCAGCATGCCCAGCACCACGACCGGGCGCTCGGCCGCCTCGATCAGTCGCGCCGCCTCGGCGATCGCGCCGGCATCGGCCGGCCCCAGGGCCGGGCAGCGGGCGGGCGTCAGCACTTCGTCGGGCGCGGGCCCCTTCATCACGTCCTTCGGCAGGCTGAGGAAGGCCGCGCCCGGCCGGCCCGATTCGGCGGCACGGAAGGCGGTGGCGAGGGCCTCGGAGACCGCGTCGCCGGCATCGATCTCGGCGGCATACTTGGTCACCGGCCGGAACATCGCGACCGTGTCCATCGACTGATGGGTCTGCTTCAGCCGGTCGGCGATCGGCACCGCGCCGCCCAGCGCCACGATCGGATCGCCCTCGGTATTGGCGGTCGCGAGGCCTGTCACGAGGTTCGAGCAGCCGGGACCCGACGTCACGAGCACCACGCCGGCCTTGCCCGTGATGCGCCCCATGCCGCCTGCGATGAAGGCGGCGTTCTGCTCGTGCCGGCAGACCACGGTCTTGATCGGCGAATCGAGCAGGGCATTGAACACCGGGTCGATCTTGGCGCCCGGGATGCCGAAGACATGTTCGACGCCCTGGGCCTCGAGGGTCCGGACCAGCAGCTGCGCGCCGCTCTGCTTGCCGCTCATGCTCGCCTCCGCTTGGCTGCTGCCTTCTGGTTCTTTCGACGCGCGGGTTTGGCGGCCGCATCCAGCTCCTCGAACACCTGCTTCATGGTCATGAGGGCGTTGGTCGCGGCCGGGAAGCCGCAATAGGCGATCATCTGCGTGATGATCTCGCCCACCTCGGCGCGCGAGGCGCCGCAGCGCAGCGCCGCCTTGATGTGCAGCTTGAGCTCGGGGAGGGAGAAGCCCTGCACGGTCAGCGCGGCCACGGTGCAGAGCTCGCGGGTCTTGAGGTCGATGACGTCGCGCGGGTAGAGCTCGCCGAACGGGAAGGTGACGTTTACCCAGGCGAATTCCGGCGCCAGCGCCTTGATATTGCGGATGTAGGAATCCGCCATGGGGCCGAGCTGCTTGCGGATCTGGGCCATGCCGCGCTGGTATTCCGGGGAGTTCTCGTCGTGGGTCGTGGCCTTGCGTCGCGCCATGCCGTTGCCTCCGTTGACTGGGCCGGGCGGGCACTGTGCACCGGGCGGAGACGGAAAAGAACGGGCATAATGGATGCGATGCCTCCAGGTCCCCGTCCCGTCGCCGTCGAGCTCAACGCCGTCCTCATTGCCCTGATCGCGGAGCAACCCCAGGTCCTCACCTTGGAGGACGGCGCGCTCCTGCCGTCGGGACCCTTCGAGACGGACCATCCGACCTTGCAGACCGGCCTGCGGGCCTGGGTCGAGCGCCAGACGCACCATCCGCTCGGCTATGTCGAGCAGCTCTACACATTCGCCGACCGCTACCGCGAATCGACCCAGGGCTATCGCATCGTCTCGATCTCCTACCTCGGCCTGACGCGCGAACGCGCCGAGGCGGGCCAGCACGAGCCGGGATGGCAGAACATCTACCGCTACTTTCCCTGGGAGGACTGGCGGGACGGGCCGCCGCGCCTGCTGACCCGCGCGCTGCTGCCGCGCCTCAAGGCCTGGGTGGACGCCGCGTCCGACACGGTCCGGCGGGATCGCCGGCAGCGCGTCGACGGAAATTTCGACTTGGCGGGCTGGAACGAGGAGCAGGTGCTGCAGCGCTACGAGCTCCTCTACGAGGCCGGGCTGGTGCCCGAGGCGGGGACGCGCGCGCGCAAGCGGGTCGCCGATCCCATCCCCGGCGAGCCGATGCACTACGATCACCGGCGCATCCTGGCGACCGGCCTCGCCCGCCTGCGCGCCAAGATCAAGTACCGGCCCGTCGTGTTCGAGCTGATGCCGCGCGACTTCACGCTGGGGCAGCTCCAGCGCGCGGTCGAGGCGCTGGCCGGACGCTCGCTGCACAAGCAGAATTTCCGCCGCCTGATCGAGCAGCAGGGCCTGGTCGAGGAGACCGGCGCGATGACGTCCGGCACCGGCGGCCGCCCCGCCAAGCTTTTCCGCTTCCGCCGCGAGATCGTGGCCGAGCGCGCCGTCGCCGGCTCGAAGCTTCCACTCTCCCGCTCATAGATTTCCATCCACATCCTGGCGGCATCCAGCGTCCGCGGCCCTTGACGAACCCTTTTGCTCATGTCTAGCATAACAATGCTCAGACGGAGCAAAAGAGGTCGCCATGTCTGTTTCCGCCGAAACCCTGCAGCGCTACGAGCGCGTGAAGTCGGTCATCCTGCCGGCCGAGTGGTCCGAATTCGCACCCGACGTCGAGGCGATCCTCGACCTCAAGCGCGCGCGCAACGCCGTCATCCTGGCGCACAACTACCAGACGCCGGAGATCTTCCACGGCGTCGCCGACATCGTCGGCGACAGCCTGGCGCTCGCCCGCGAGGCGATGCGCGCCGATGCCGACGTGATCGTGCTGGCCGGCGTGCACTTCATGGCCGAGACCGCCAAGCTCCTCAATCCCGCCAAGCAGGTGCTTATCCCCGACCTGCGCGCCGGCTGCTCGCTGGCCGAGTCGATCACGGCCGAGGATGTCCGCCTGCTGCGCCAGCGCTGGCCCGGCGTGCCGGTCGTGACCTACGTCAACACCTCGGCCGCGGTGAAGGCCGAGAGCGACATCTGCTGCACCTCGGGCAATGCCCGCAAGGTCGTCGAGAGCCTGGGGGTGAAGCGGGTCATCATGCTGCCCGACGAGTACCTGGCGCAGAACGTCGCGCGCGAGACCGACGTCGAGATTGTCTCCTGGGCCGGCCACTGCGAGGTGCACGAGCGCTTCACCGCCGCCGACATCCGGCAGCTGCGCGAGGGCCATCCCGGGATCGTCGTTCTGGCCCATCCGGAATGTCCGCCGTCGGTTGTCGAGGTCGCCGACTTCGCCGGCTCGACCGCGGCGATGGCCGACTACGTCACCCGCGAACGCCCAGCCCGCGTGGTCCTGATGACCGAATGCTCGATGAGCGACAATATCGCCGCCGCCAATCCCGGCATCGAGTTCGTGCGGCCCTGCAATCTCTGCCCGCACATGAAGCGGATCACGCTGCCCGGGATTCGCCGCGCGCTCGAGACGATGCAGCACGAGGTGACCATCGATCCTGCCGTCGCGGCGCCGGCCCGTCGCGCCGTCGAGCGCATGCTGGCCGTGCGCTGAGGGGTTGGCCATGGAGACGATGCGCAACGAGCTGGCCGGCCGACCCGTCATCGTGGGCGGCGGCCTGGCCGGGCTGATGACCGCCCTCCGCCTGGCGCCGCAACCGGTCGTGCTGCTGGCGAGCCTCCCGCTGGGCGAGGGTGCCGCGTCCGCCTGGGCGCAGGGCGGCATCGCGGCCGCCCTGGGCGACGACGACGGGCCCGACCGCCATGCCGCCGATACGCTGGCGTCGGGCGACGGGCTCTGCGATCCCGCCGTCGTGGCCGCCGTGACGGCGGCGGCGCCGGCCGCCATCGCGCGGCTGGAAGCGTACGGCGTCCGCTTCGACCGGGATGCGATGGACCGGCTGGCGCTCGGCCTCGAGGCAGCGCACAGCCGGCGGCGCATCGTCCATGTCGCAGGCGATGGGTCGGGAGCGGCGATCGTCCGGGCGCTGGTCGCAGCGATCAGGGCAACACCCTCGATCACCGTCATCGAAGGCCTGGAGGTGCGCCGCCTCCTGGTCGATGGCAGCGGCATCGCCGGCGTTCTGGCGGCCAGCCCGAGCGGCGCCTGCCTTCTGCCGACCCGACGGGTCGTGCTGGCCTGCGGCGGGCTGGGTGGCCTGTTCGAGCACACGACCAACCCGCTGGGCGCCATCGGCCAGGGCGTGGCGCTCGCGGCGCGAGCCGGCGCGACCCTGGCCGACATGGAGTTCGTGCAGTTCCATCCCACCGCGCTCGACGTCGGCCGCGATCCGATGCCCCTGGTCAGCGAGGCGGTGCGGGGCGAGGGCGCCGTGCTGATCGACGAGACGGGAGCCCGCTTCATGGCCGGCAACGGCCGGGCCGAACTCGAGCCGCGCGATGTCGTCTCGCGCGCCGTCGCCGGCCACCTGGCCGCGGGCCATCTGGTCTTCCTGGATGCAAGGTCGGCGCTGGGAGCGGGCTTTGCCGCGCGCTTTCCCGCCATCGCCGCACACTGCCGCGCGGCCGGGCTCGATCCCGCGCGCGAGCCCCTGCCGGTGCGGCCTGCCGCGCACTACCACATGGGCGGAGTCGTCGTGGATGCCGAGGGCCGTACCGACGTGCCGGGCCTGTGGGCCTGTGGCGAGGTCGCGTCGACGGGGTTGCACGGCGCCAACCGGCTGGCCAGCAACTCGCTGCTCGAGGCGGTGGTCGGGGCGGGCGCGGTCGCCGAGAGCCTCTCGGGCGCGGTGGTGCCGCCGCTGCCCGGCCCGCGTCCTGCCGTCGTTCCACCGGCGCCGCGCGCCGAAAGCCTCCGCGCCCTCGTGAGCGCGTCGCTGGGCGTCGGGCGCGACCGCGCCGGCCTCGACGCGGCCGTTGCCGGGCTTCAGCCGCAGGCGTTCGCCGGCGGTGCTTCAGCCGATCCCGCCCTGGTGGCGCTGATGATCGCGACGGCCGCGCTCGCGCGCGAGGAAACACGCGGTGGCCACCATCGCACCGACTTTCCCGGCCGTTCGCCGGGCTGGGCGTGCCGCCTGCTGCTGCGCGTCCACGATACCGGCAGCCGGCTCGTCTGCCGCACCGCACCTGTCACCCCCGTTCGCCAAACCGCTGCTGCCGGAGCCTGAACCATGCTCACCTCCTTGCCCCTGCTGATGATCGAGGCGCCGGTGCGCGCCGCCCTGCTGGAAGACCTGGGTCGGGCCGGCGACCTTACGACCGACGCCATCGTGCCGGCCGGGCTACGGGCGGAAACCGCCCTGGTGGCGCGGCAGGCCGGGATCGTCGCCGGGCTCGACGCGGCGGCGCTCGCCTTTCGCCTGGTCGACCCGGCGATCGAGATGGTCGTCGAGCGTCCCGACGGCAGCCGGGTGACGCCAGGCGACCGCATCGCCACCATCGCCGGTCCCGCCCGCGGCATGCTCACGGCCGAACGGGTGGCGCTCAACTTCCTCGGCCATCTGAGCGGCGTGGCCTCGGCGACGGCGACGCTGGTTGACGCGGTGCGCGGCCACAAGGCGCGGATCTGCTGCACGCGCAAGACGATGCCGGGGCTGCGGGCGCTGCAGAAGTACGCGGTGCGTGCCGGCGGCGGCGTCAATCACCGCTTCGGCCTCGACGATGCCGTGCTGATCAAGGACAACCACGTCGCGGCGGCGGGCGGAGTCGGCGCGGCGATCCGGGCGGCACGCGCGGGCATCGGCCATCTCGTGAAGATCGAGATCGAGATCGACCGGCTCGACCAGCTCGACGAGGCGCTCGCCGGGCGCGCCGACGCGGTGCTGCTCGACAATATGGGGCCCGACATGCTGGCCGAGGCGGTGCGCCGGATCGGCGGCCGGGCGATCGCCGAGGCCTCCGGCCGCATCACGCCGGCAACGGCGCCCGCCATCGCGGCGAGCGGCGTCGACCTGATCTCGGCTGGCTGGCTGACCCACAGCGCGCAGGTCCTGGACATCGGCCTCGACTGGCGGGACGGCGCGGCGACACGGGCCGCCGCCTGAACGCAGGCCTGCCGATCCCGCCGATCCGGTTGACTCGGATCGCCAACCCGCAGAACATCCGCGCCTCGTTTCGAGTGGTAGCGTAGCGTCCTCGTGCGTAGGCCGGCCGTCAGGCGGGTCGGAACAAGATCAAGAAAAGCGGGTACTGGGAGGCAGGGCGCCGGTTGCGCCCGATCGGTTGCGTCGCGTGATGCTCGTCATGCGCGTTCCTGTGGTGCCCCCTGTCGAGTTTCGGGTTGGGGGGACGATGGAGCGTTCGGTGAGTACGGGAGACGACGGCAGCTTCCTGCTTGCGGTCGATCGCGCGCTGGGGCGCGTGGAGAACCTCTTCAACGACATTGGCGGGCTTTTCATCTTCGCCCTGATGTGGCTGACGATGGCCGAGGTGCTGGGCCGCCGCCTGTTCAACAGTCCGGTGCCGGGCGCCATCGACTATATCGAGGTCGGCATGGTCGTGTTCGCCTTCATGGGCGCGGCCTTCTGCCAGCGCCAGGGCGGTCATGTGCGCATGGACCTCGTGGTGGCCAACCTCAAGGGACGCCTGCTGTGGGTCGTCGAATCCGTCGCCGTGCTGGTGGCGGTCGTCTACGTGGGCATCATCGTCTGGGCGAGCGCCCAGGATGCCTGGCGCTCGTATTCCCTGGGCGACGAGACGCTCGACGCCCATGTCGCGGTGTGGCCCTCCAAGCTGGTCGTGCCGATCGCGCTGGCGCTGCTGGAACTCCGCCTGCTGGTCAACCTGTGGGGCTATCTGCGGCTGGTCGTGTTGCCGGACGCGCCGCCCTGGGCGGTACCGGTGGTGAAGCATGTCGAGGACGTCGCGCAGGACCAGATCCGCGAAGTCCTGGGCAGGATCGACGGCGGCTCCGGCCCCGCCAACGGCCGCTGAGGGCCCGCCATGGATCCCCTGACAGCCGGCTTCTTCGCCTGCGGCGGCGTCATCCTTCTCACCCTGCTCGGCGTGCGCATCGCCTTCGCCGCCGGCATCACCGGCGTGCTCGGCCTGATCGCGGTGCGCGGCTGGGCGCCCGGCACCGGCCTCTCGGGCCTGCTGGCCTATTCCGAGTCGACGCACTACACGCTGTCGGTCCTGCCGATGTTCATCCTCATCGGCTATCTCGCCTTCCACGCCGGCCTGACCCAGGGCGCGTTCTACGCCGCGCGCTGCTGGCTGGGCCGGCTGCCCGGCGGCCTCGCGGTGGCGACGGTGTTCGCGGCGGCGGGCTTCGGCGCGGTGTCCGGCGCCAGCACGGCCTCGGCGGCGGTGTTCTCCCGCGTCGCCATCCCCGAGATGCTGCGCTACGGCTACGACAAGCGGCTGGCCGCCGCGACGGTCGCCGCCGGCGGCACGCTGGCGTCGCTGATCCCGCCCAGCGCCATCCTGGTGATCTACGGCATCATCGTCGAGCAGTCGGTCGGCGCGCTCCTGCTGGCGGGTTTCATTCCCGGCGCCATCTCCGCGGTAAACTACGCGCTGATCATCATCTTCTGGTGCAAGATCGACCCCAAGCTCGCGACGCCGATGCCGGCCGTCGACTTCCGCGAGAAGATGCGCTCGCTCGGCCAGACATGGGGCATCCTCGCCGTCATCGGCATCATCCTGGGCGGACTCTATACCGGCTGGATGACGCCGACCGAGGTGGGCGGCGCCGGTGCCTTCATCATGTTCGTGCTGGCCCTGGCGCACCGCACGAAGCTGGCCGCGATCTGGGAGGCGATCCGCGAGACCTCGAAGCTCACCGTGATGATCTTCACGATCATCTGGAGCATCCTCATCCTGGTCCGCTTCCTCGGCTTCACCGGCGTTCCGACGACCGTCTCGGAATGGATCGGCGGCCTGCACGTGCCGCGCCTGGCCATCCTGCTGATGATCCTCGGCCTGTACTTCGTGCTCGGCATGTTCCTCGACGGGATCGGCATGCTGTTGCTGACCCTGCCCGTCGTTTTCCCGATCATCCTCAAGCTCGGCTACGACCCGATCTGGTTCGGCATCGTCATCGTCAAGATGGTCGAGATCGGCCTGGTGACGCCGCCGGTCGGCCTGAACTGCTTCGTGGTCAACGGCGTGAGACCGGACATTCCGCTCACCACGGTGTTCGCCGGCATCTGGCCGTTCGTCGTCGCCGACTGCCTGACCATCGCCCTGCTGATCGCCTTTCCCGAGATCGCGACGTTCCTGCCCGAGAGCATGTCTCCCGGATGACGACCACGACAAGACCGGAAAACAGGAGGAAACCATGGCATTGATCAAGAGGAGGATGGCGGCCATCGCCGCGGCCGCGCTGCTGCTCGCGCCCGCGGCGAACGCCCAGGAGAAGGTCGTGTGGGACATCGCGATCTACGGGCCGCCACGCGAGGTCACCGCGCCGATCGAGTTCCTCGCCAAGTACCTCGACGAAAAGACCGGCGGCAAGTTCACGCTGAAGCTGCACTACGGCGAATCGATCGCGCCGGCCAAGTCGGTCCTCGATTCGCTCAAGATCGAGGCGATCCACGGCGGCCTGGTGGCCTTCGGCTACACGCCGGGCAAGACGCCGCTGCACCTGGCGCTCGACCTGCCGTACCTGCCGATCCCCAACCTCGACGCCTACGAGAAGGTCCAGACCGCCTTCTACAACTGGGAGCCTGCCAAGAAGGAGCTGGCGCGCTTCAACGGCGTGGCGCTGTACGCCGCGCTGCTGCCGCCGTACGAGTTCATGGGCACGGGCAAGGCGCCCAAGACCCTCGATGACTGGAAGGGCATGCGCGTGCGCGCCCTGGGGCCCGGTGGCGACGCCATGCGCACGATCGGCGCGGTGCCGACCTCGGTGCCGGCGCCGGAGGTCTATACCGCGCTGGAACGCGGCACCTTCCAGGCGGCGTCGTTCCCGTTCTCCTATGCCTTCGCCGCCTACAAGCTCTACGAAGTGTCGAAGTGGTACACGATGGGCATGAACTTCGGCATCGTGAACAATGCCTGGGTGTTCTCGCAGTCGGCCTACGCCAAGCTGCCGGCGCCGTACAAGAAGCTCATGGACGACGCCAGGCCCGAATTCTACCGCGTCGCCAAGGAGGTCTACCGCAAGGCCGACGAGCGCAACATCCCGCTGTTCGACAAGACGCTGGAGCGCATCACCTTCACGCCCGAGACGCTGCAGCCGTTCATCGACAAGGCCGGCAAGCCGGTCTGGGAAAAGTGGGTGGCCGACGGCAAGGCCAAGGGCCTGCCCGCGCAGCAGGCGCTCGAGTTCGTCCTCAAGGAGGCGAAGGCGGCGCAGAGCAAGACGAACTGAGCGTTCGTAGCAAGCATCGGCCGGCGGCACTGGGACCGCCGGCCATTCCCGACGAGCGGCGCCGGCGGCTCAGACCGGCGGCGGGATCTTGGCGGCCTTGATGACCTTGCGCCAACGCACCGTCTCGGCCGCGAGGCGCTGTGTATAGGCGTCCGCCGTCCCGCCGGTCGGCACGAAACCGAGCCCCGTCAGGCGGGTCCGCACCGTCTCGTCCTTGAGCGCGGCGTTGATGGCGGTATTCCAGGCGGCAATGACGTCGGCCGGCGTTCCGGCGGTCGTGGCGACGCCGAAATAGACGGCGGCCTCCAGCTCGGGGACGCCGAGCTCGCGGGCCGTCGGCACGCTCGACACGTTGGCCACCCGTTGCGGCGCGCCGCAGATCAGGCCGCGCATGGTGCCGGCGTTGATCTGGCCGTCGACCGGCGTCGTCACGTCGACGAAGGCCGGGACATGGCCGGCCACGGCGTCGCGTAGCGCCTCGGCGGCGGCCTTGTAGGGAATGTGCTGCAGCTTGCCGCCGGTGCGGGTGGCGATCAGCTCGCCCCACAGATGGGGCAGGCCGCCGCTCGACGAGGTCGAGTAGTGGACCGGCCCGGGCTGCGCCTTCACCCAGTCGATGAACTCCGCGAAGGTCTTGGCGGGATTGTTCGCGTTCACCGCCAGCACGCACGGGATGTCGGCGAGCTGGCTCACCGCCGCCAGGTCCTTCTGCGGCTCGACCTGCAGCGGCACGTCGAACGCCGGCAGGAGCGCCGCGGTCGTCGTCATCACCAGCAGGCTGTTGCCGTCGGGCTTGCTCTTGGCGACGTTCAGCATGCCCACCATGGTGCCGCCGCCCGGCCGGTTCTCGACGACGATGGTGCGGCCGAGGTCGCTCGCCATCCGCTCGGCGAGCACCCGGCCCGCCGTGTCGGTCGACCCGCCCGGACCGTAGGGAACGACGAGCCGGACGGGCTGGGCCGACTGGGCCCGGACCACGGCCGGCATCGCCAGGCTGGCGATCGAGCCGGCGACGACGGCGCGACGATTGATCATGAACGCTTCCTCTTGGTTGAAGGCGGCCAACCTACAGCGCCGCCGGAAGAAGCGGGAAGGGCCGGCCAGGGTCGCCACATCGCCAGCCGAACGGGCGCCTTCATTTCGGCGTCAGGATCGGGCGGTCCACCTATCCATGGGATGAGCGACTTGACATGAGATAATCGTCTCATTAAACGGCCTGCATCTCATTCGAGGAGACTCATCATGGCGCTCAGCCGGCAGGACATGGACCGCAGGATGGACGAGCACTTCCACTTCGAGGCGACCGACGACGTCGAGGGCGTGCTCGGCACGCTGTCGGCCGACGTCGATCACGACATCGTCGGCTGGCCGACCGGTCCGACCCGCGGGCGCCCGGCGGCGCGCGGCTTCTACGAGACGCTGTTCGCCGACCTGGCGGATGGCAGGATCGATTGCACCCGGCGGCTGTACGGCCCGGACTTCCTGGTCGACGAATCGGTGTGGTCGGGCCGCGCGGTCGGCCGTCCCTTCGGGCTGGAGGGCGCCAACCGTCCGCTGTCGTTCCGGCTCCTGCACGTCGTCGAGTTCGCGGAATCCGGCGAGATCCGCCGGGAGAATGTCTGGCTGGACCTCGCCTCGATCCTCCAGCAGCTCGCGCCGCCTTCGTCCGCCGCCTGATGGCCCGGCCGGTGGGGCGCGCCAACCAGAAGAGGCGCACGCGGAAGGACCTGCTCCACGCCGCGTCCGAGCTGATGAAGCAGGGCCGGCGGCCCACCGTCGACGAGGTCGCGGAAGCGGCGCTGGTGTCGCGCGCCACCGCCTACCGCTATTTCCCCAGCACCGAGACGCTGCTGGCCGAGGCTGCGCTGGACGTCGTGACGCCCGATGCCGCGACGCTGTTCGAAGGCAGCCCGTCGACCGACCCGGTGGCACGGCTGGAGAAGGTCGACGCGGCGCTGCAGGAGATGATCTCGGCCAACGAGCCCGGTCTGCGGTTGATGCTGGCCAATGCCCTGCAGCGTGCGGCGCGCGGCGAGGTCGAGGGCGGCACGCCGCTGCGTCAGAACCGGCGCACGCCATTGATCGAGGCGGCGCTCGAGCCGGCGCGCCGGCAATTCAAGCCGGCCTCCGTCGACCTGCTGGCCAAGGCGCTGGCGCTGGTGGTCGGAACGGAGGCGATGGTCGTGTTCAAGGACGTGCTGCAGCTCGACGATGGCGAGGCGCGGCGGGTGAAGCGCTGGGCGATCCGCGCGCTGGTCGAGGCGGCCCGCCGCTGACCGGCCGGGGCGCCGCGGGCCGCGCCATCAGCACGACATAAATCGGCTATAAGCGGGGGACGATGAGAGAGAAGCTCAGCGAATCCCGCCTCGCCGACATCATCGACCAGGCGCGCGGCAAGGCGCCGGCCGACGTCGTGGTCAAGTCCGTGGGCATCCTCGACCTCACTTCCGGCGAGGTGGCGACGGGGGACATCGCGATCGCCGGCGATCGCATCGTGGGCACGCACGAGACCTATCACGGCGCCCTGGAGATCGACGGGCGCGGCCTGGTCGCCGTGCCTGGCTTCATCGACAGCCACGTCCATTGCGAATCGACCCTGGTGTCGCCGCTCGAGTTCGACCGCTGCGTCGTGCCGCGCGGAACGACGACGGCCATCTGCGATCCCCACGAGATCTGCAACGTGCTGGGCATCACGGGGCTGAAGTACTTCCTCGACTGCGCCGCCGTCACGGTCATGGACCTGCGCGTGCAGCTCTCGTCGTGCGTGCCGGCCACCCATCTCGAGACGTCGGGCGCGACGCTCGAGGCCGCCGACCTGCTGCCGTTCAAGCACCACCCCAAGGTGCTGGGCCTCGCGGAGTTCATGAACGTGCCGGGCGTGCTGGCCAAGGATCCCGGCGTGCTGGCCAAGCTCGCCGCCTTCTCCGACGTTCAGATCGACGGCCATTCGCCGCTGCTCTCCTCCTACGACCTCAACGCCTACATCGCCGCCGGCGTGCGCAACTGCCACGAGACGACCTCGGCAGCCGAGGCGCGCGAGAAGCTCGCCAAGGGGATGCAGATCCTGGTGCGCGAGGGCACGGTGTCCAAGGACCTGGCCGCCCTGGCCGAGCTGATCACGACCGAGCGTGCGCCGTTCCTGTCGCTCTGCACCGACGATCGCAATCCGCTCGACATTGCCGAGGAAGGCCATGTCGACCACCTGATCCGCGCCGCGATCGGCCGGGGCGTGCGGCCGCTCGACGTCTATCGGGCGGCGACCTGGTCGGCGGCGCGGCACTTCGGTCTGGTCGACCGCGGCCTCGTGGCGCCCGGCCAGCGTGCCGATCTCGTGCTGCTCGAGGACCTCGCGACCTGCCGGGTCCACTCCGTCATCTGCCGCGGCACGCCGGTGACGCCCGACCGTTTCCGGGCGCGGCCCGACGTGCCGCTGGTCGGCCCCGATTCGGTGAAGCGCGCGCCGGTGAGCGCCGCCACGTTCCGCATGCCGGCGGTCGGTGGTCCCGTCGCCTCGCCGGTGATCGGCATCCGGCCCGGGCAGATCCTGACCGACCGGCGGGAGTTCGAGCTCGCCGTCCGCGACGGCGCCGTCGTGGCCGACCTCGGGCGCGATCTCCTCAAGGTGGCGGTCCTCGAGCGCCACGGCCGCCACGGCGGCGTCGGCCTGGGCTTCGTCACCGGCTTCGGCATCACGCGCGGCGCCATCGCCTCGTCGATCGGCCACGACAGCCACAATATCTGTGTCATCGGCTGCAACGACGCGGACATGGCGACCGCCGTCAACCGGCTGATCGCCCTGCGGGGCGGCTTCGTCGCGGCCGTCGACGGGAACGTGACGGCCGAACTCGCCCTGCCGATCGCCGGCCTGATGAGCGACCGCCCCTTCGAGGAGGTCGAGCAGGGGCTGCGCCGCCTGCGCGCGGCCGTCGCCGCCATGGGCACGCCGCTTCACGAGCCCTTCCTGCAGATGGCCTTCCTCGCCCTGCCGGTGATCCCGCATCTCAGGATCACCGACCGCGGCCTGGTCGACGTCGACCGCTTCGCGCTGGTCTGACGGGAGCTCAACGTCGAGACAAGACGAAGGTAACGATCGGCGCCTGCGCGGTACGTCACGTCGAGGAATGCGATTATCGCAAGCCGCTCTAAAGCTCGATGACTCCGTCTTGCTGGGGGCACGCCACTCCGAGCGTGTGAAGTTATCGCAGCGGCGTGCGTCGGGAGCGAAAGAATGCGTTCCTCATGCTCCTCTCCCCCTCACGGGGGTGGCGCGTCTTTGGAGCGCGGACCTCCAGGTCCGCATCATGATCATGAGCGGACCTGGAGGTCCGCGCTCCGGCGGAGTGGCGCGCCCCCGGCAAGGGGGCGACCCATGTCATGACCGCTCTAACCGGCCATCCAGCCGCCGTCGACCATCAGGTTCTCGCCGGTGATGAAGGTCGCCTCGTCGGAGGCGAGGAACAGCACGGCGTTGGCGACGTCCTCGGAGCGGCCGAGTCGCGGCAGCGGCGTGCGGGCATGGCTGTAGTCGATCCAGCGCGGCTCGATGGCGCGGCCGGTCTTGCCGGTCAGGATCTTGCCCGGCGCGACGGCGTTGCAGACGATGTTCTCCTTGGCATAGTCGACGGCGACCTGGCGCGTCAGGTAGACGACGCCGGCCTTGGTCGTTCCGTAGGCGACCGCCTCCGGCGCGGCGATCATGCCGTGCTGGGACGAGATGTTGACGATGCGCCCGCGCACTTCGTTGCGGATTTCCTGGCCCTGCATGCGACGGACCGCGGCGCGGCACATCAGGAAGACGCCGGTCAGGTTGACCTCGATGCTGCGGTTCCATTCGTCGAGGCTGGTGTCGGCGAGCTTGCCGCCGATATTGTAGACGGCGTCGTTGACGACGATGTCCAGCCGGCCGGTCGGGGCGGCGGCGCGCCGGACCGCCTCCGCGGCGTCGGCCTCGCTCGACACGTCGCCCTGGAAGAACGGAACGCCGAGCTCGCGATGGGTCGGCTCGCCGCCCTCGCGCACCGTTTCCGTGACGTCCATCAGCAGCAGGATGGCGCCTTCCTCCGCGAACCTGCGGGCGATGGCGCGGCCGATGCCGGAGGAGGCGCCCGTGATCAGGGCGGTCTTGCCAGCCAGACGCTTCATCGCTTCTCCCTCACTGTCCTGCCCGCGGGCTGGGGCGAGGCAAGGATCGTGCCTCAGCCGCGGTTCACGCTCGCTCCGCCGTCGACCGGCAGGGTGACGCCGGTGATGAAGTTGGCCTCGTCCGATGCCAGGAACAGCGCGGCATTGGCGACGTCCCAGCCGGTGCCCATCTTGCCGCGCAGCGGGACCTTGGAATCGCGCTCCGCCTCGACCGTGGCGCGCGGCTTGTTGAACTCGCGCGCCCGCGTGTCGACCGCCATCGGCGTGTTCATCAGGCCGGGCAGGATGACGTTGGCGCGGATGCCATACTTGGCGTTCTGGTAGGCGAGCTGCTCGGTGAACGACACCATCGCCGACTTGGTCGCCTTGTAGGCGACATAGGGATAGGTGGTGATCACGGCCATCGAGGAGATGTTGACGATGGCGCCGCTCTTCTGCTCGCGCATGATCGGGATCACCGCCTTGCAGGCGAGGATGCAGCTCTTGAGATTGATCGCGACGCAGCGGTCGAAGTTTTCCTCGGTGATGTCGAGCAGCTCGGCGTCACCGCCGGAGATCGAGACGCCGACATTGTTGTGCAGGATGTCGACGCGGCCCCAGCGCTTCACGGCGTCGGCGACGAAGGCCTTGATGTCGGACTCCTTCGTCACGTCGGCCTCGAAGGGGGCGGCGGTGCCCTGGCCCTTCTCGATCATGTCGACCGTCTCCTCGGCGCTGCCGAGATTGTAGTCGACGCACAGGACCCTGGCGCCCTCGCGGGCGAAGGTGAGGGCGGTGGCGCGGCCATTGCCGACGCCCTCGCCGGGGCTCTGCCCGGCACCGACGACGATGGCGACCTTGTCCTTGAGGCGCATGGCGTTTCCTCCTCAGCTCACGCCCGGAATGGGGTACTGCTGCAGCACTTCCTTGTAGTAGGGCTCGTTGTCGATCTTCATGGTGGCGAGCACGCGCACCACGGCGCAGTAGAAGGCGATGGTGAGCACGAGGTCGGTCATGTGCTCGTTGCTGAGATGCTGCTTGATCTCGGCGAAGGTCGCCTCCGACATGCCGATGTCGCGCACCATCTCGCGGGCGCCCTTGAGGATCGCCTTGGCGAGCGGCTCCAGGCTGGAGGGCTTGCCCTCGGTCTCGGCGAACAGGCCCTTGATGTCCTCGTCGGTGACGCCAAACTCCTTGCCGATCTTGACGTGATGGGTGAACTCGTACTCCGAGCGCTCCATCCAGCCGACCTGCAGGATGGCGAGCTCGCGCAGGCGCGGATCGAGCTTGCTCTTGTGGCGGATGAAGTTGCCCATGCCGTTGAACGCCTTCGCCATGTCGGGCGAGTTGACCAGCAGCTTGTGCAGGTTGGTGTTGCGCTTCAGCATGTCGCGATACTCGGGCGCGACCTGGTCGGGCTCGAGATAGGGCAGGCGGGCCATTCTTTGCGTTCTCCTCTTTGCTGGGGGCGCGCCACTCCAGTGGCGCGTCTTCTCTTGATTCTTGATCGCGCCACTGGAGTGGCGCGTCCCCGGCTAGTGACCTTCGGAGTCGCGCGCCGGGCCTTGCAGGGTGACGCCGCCGTCGACCACCAGCACGTGGCCGGTGATGTAGCGGGCGTGGTTGGACAGCAGGAAGCGCACGGCATGGCCGATGTCCCAGCCGGTGCCCTCGATCTTCAGGACCGAGGCGCCGGCGCGCTGGGCGCGCGCGGCCTCGCTCATGCCGTTGCCGCGGTTGACCATCGGCGTGTACATCGGGCCGGGGCAGATGCAGTTGACCCGGATATGGTCGCGACCATGGTCGACCGCCATCGCCTGGGTAAGCCCGATCACCGCGGCCTTGGAAGCGGTGTAGGTCGTGAGGCCGCGCGGCCGCAGCGCCGAGATCGACGAGATGTTGACGATCGACCCGCCCTTGGCGGTCTTGATCATCGCCGGGATGGCGTGCTTGGACAGCAGGAACATCGTCTCGACGTTGACCTGCATGACGCGGCGGAACTCCTCGGGCTTCTCCTCGACGACGCTGCCGCGGCTGCCGATGCCGATATTGTTGTCGAGGAAGTCGAGGCGCCCCCAGTGGTCGACCGCGGCGTCGACCAGGCGCTTGCATTCGGCCTCCTTGGTCATGTCGCCGGCGTGGCTGACCGCGGTGCCGCCTTCCGCCTTGATCATCGAGACCGTGCGGTCGGCGAGCGCGAGGTCGAGGTCGGCCACCACGACCTTGGTACCGGCCCGCGCCAGCAGGATGGCCGCGGCGCGGCCGTTGCCGATACCGTCGCCGGCGGCACCGCCGCCCGAAACGATGGCGACCTTGCCGGCCAGGCCGGCGTCGTCTTCTGGTCCCTTCATTTTCGTCCCCCCCTCTAGGGCAGTCCCGCGCCCGGCACGTCCACGCGCACCGTCTCGATGCGGCCGACGGGCTCGGCGTTCGCCGTCCCGCCGACACTGTTTGTGACCACGAACAAGGTCCGGCGGTCGGCCCCGCCCAGCATGCAGGCGTAGGCGCCGCGCGGCGCGAGGTCGGCGCTGTGGGTGATCTCGCCGCCTTCGCGGACCCGCAGCACGCGGCGGCCGCGCGGATCGGCGACCCAGATCGCCCCCTCGGCGTCGAGGCAGATGCCGTCCGGGCTGCAGCCTTCGAGGGCGGCCCAGGTGCGGCGGTTGGACAGGCTGCCGTCGGCCGCCACGTCGAAGGCGGTCAGGCGATGGCCGAAGGTCTCGGCCACGACCAGCGTGGCGCCATCGGGGGTGATCGCCGTGCCGTTGGGGAACATCAGCCCGTCGGCCGCGCGATGCACCGACCCGTCGGGATCGACGCGGATCAGGCAGGTCGTGCGCGGCTCGGCGCGAGCCTCGAAATCGTAGCCGAAGTTCCCGACATAGGCGCGGCCGCTTGCGTCGACCGCCATGTCGTTGCACTTGCCGCCGGCCAGAGCACCGAGCTCGGCCTCGACCGAGAGGGCGCCGCCGGCGAAGCGCATCAGGCGGCGCTCGGCCATGCTGACGATCAGCATCGTGCCGTCGGGCCGCCAGCCCAGTCCCGATGGCGCATCCTGCATCTCGACGACGATCTCGGTCCGGCCCGTCTCGTCGACCGTCCGGACGTGCCGGAAGCGGAAGTCGGAGAACCACAGCCTGCCGTCGCGCCAGCGCGGACCCTCGCCGAAGCCAAGCCCGTCGAGCAGGGGCGTGAGCCTCACGCCCCAGCGTCCCAGTCGATGGCGAAGGCGTCGCCCTGCGGGCGGATGTAGCCGGCATTGGTGCCGCCGAAATGGGCCGGGCAGAGCAGGGCTCCGCTCTCGGCGCAGTCCTCGAGCAGCTTGCGGCGCGAGCGTGCCGACAGGTCCTGGTCCCAGCAGAACTGGCTCGACCAGTCGGGATGATAGACCTGGATCGGGTGATGCATGATGTCGCCCGAGAAGGTGGCCCGGCGGCCGCCGTCGCTGAGGTTGATGGCGATCGAGCCGGGCGTGTGGCCGGGATAGTCCCTGATGGTGAGCATCGGGTCGGGCTGGTGGTCGCTGTCGATCATCACCGCCTTGCCGGCCTCGACGACGGGCAGCACCGAATCGTCGAACGAGCCGCCGTTCACGCTGGCGGCATCCTGTGTCTTGCGCTCGTTCTCCCAGTGCGCGTACTCGCGCTTGCCGAACAGGTAGCGGGCGTTGGGGAAGGTCGGCACCCAGCGTCCGTTCTCGAGCTTCGTGTTCCAGCCGACATGGTCGACGTGCAGGTGCGTGCACATCACGAAGTCGACTGATTCGGGCGGGCAGCCGCAGGCTCTCAGGCGATCGAGGAAGGGCGTATCGAGATTGTTCCAGCCGGGGTTGGCGCGCTGCTTGTGGTTGCCGAGGCAGGTGTCGATCAGGATCGTGTGGCGAGGCGTCCGGACGATCCAGCTGTGGATGCTCATCACGAGCTGGTCCTTCTCGCCCGCGACGTGATCCGGCTTCATCCAGCCCTTCTGGGCATCGAAGGCCTGCTGATCGAAGCGCGGGAACATCCGCCGGGCGGCGAAGCCCGGCCCGTTGATCTCCTCGACCTTGTCGATCGTCGCGTCGCCGATCCTGCGCATGCTTCCCCCTAGAACGTGACGACGCTGCGGATCGACTGTCCCTTGTGCATCAGGTCGAAGGCGTCGTTGATCTTCTCGACCGGCATCACGTGCGTGATGAGCGAATCGATGTCGATCTTCTTGTCCATGTACCAGTCGACGATCTTCGGAACGTCGCGCCGCCCCTTGGCACCGCCGAAGGCCGTGCCCATCCACTGCCGGCCGGTGACGAGCTGGAACGGCCGGGTCGAGATCTCCTGGCCGGCGCCGGCGACGCCGATGATCACCGACTTGCCCCAGCCGCGATGGCAGCATTCCAGCGCCTGGCGCATCAGCTTGGTGTTGCCGACGCATTCGAAGCTGTAGTCGGCGCCGCCGTCGGTCAGCTCGACCAGATGGGCGACGAGGTCCTTGTCCCCCAGCATCGCCGGGTTGACGAAGTGGGTCATGCCGAACTTGCGGCCCAGCGCCTCGCGGTCGGGATTGAGGTCGACGCCGACGATCATGTTGGCGCCCACCATGCGCGCGCCCTGAAGCACGTTCAGGCCGATGCCGCCCAGGCCGAACACGACCACGTTGGCGCCGGGCTCGACCTTGGCGGTGTTGATCACCGCGCCGATGCCGGTCGTCACGCCGCAGCCGATGTAGCAGACCTTGTCGAACGGCGCGTCGGGCCGGATCTTGGCCAGCGCGATCTCGGGCAGCACCGTGTAGTTCGAGAAGGTCGAGCAGCCCATGTAGTGATGGACCTTCTTGCCCTTGAGCGAGAAGCGCGACGTGCCGTCGGGCATCACGCCCTGGCCCTGGGTCGAGCGGATGGCGGTGCAGAGGTTGGTCTTGCCCGAGAGGCAGGATTTGCACTGGCGGCATTCCGGCGTGTAGAGCGGGATCACGTGGTCGCCCTTCTTCAGCGACACGATGCCCGGCCCGACATCGACCACGACGCCCGCGCCTTCATGGCCGAAGATCACCGGGAACAGGCCTTCGGGATCGCCGCCCGAGCGCGTGAACTCGTCGGTATGGCAGACGCCCGACGCCTTGATCTCGACCAGCACCTCGCCGAACTTGGGTCCTTCGAGATCGACTTCCTCGATCTCGAGGTTCTTGCCGGCCTCGAAGCAGACGGCTGCCTTTGTCTTCACGCTGTGCCCCCGGAAATCTGAGGGGCGAAGCCTAGAGCAGGGGAGGCGGCGATGCCACCGGACTCGTTGCGCGAAGCGAAAAGCTTGATGTCATCCTGAGCGCAGCGAAGGATCCCATACCGGTAGCAAGCGGCGATGAGGTCCTTCGCTCCGCTCAGGACGACCTATGCCCTTAGCCGCTGGAAGTCCTTGCGGGCGTCCTGGTACTGCGCGACCAGCCGCCGGCAGAGATCGGCGGCCGTCGGAATGTCCTCGATGTTCCCGACGCCGTGGCCGGCCGTATAGATGTCCTTCCAGCGCTTCTTGTTCTCGTGTGCCGACACGACCTTGCCGGGAAGGGTGGTGCGCAGCACGTCGAGGTCGATGCCGGCGGCGAGCAGGCTCGGCGTCAGCCAGTTGGCCGGCGCGCCGTCGATCGAGGCGGTGAGGAAGACGTCGGTGGCGCGGGTCTGCAGGATCATGTCCTTGTGCGAAGCCGCCGCCATCGCCTCGCGCGTGGCGATGAAGCGCGTGCCGATATAGGCGAGGTCGGCGCCCATCGCCTCGGCCGCCAGCACGTCGCGGCCGGTCGTCTGCCCGCCGGCCAGCACGACCGCGAAGTGGTCGCCGAGCTGGCGGACCTCGTTCATCAGCGCGAAGGGGTTGATGGTGCCGGTATGGCCGCCGGCGCCGCCGGCGACGGCGATCACGCCGTCGACGCCCGCCTCCAGCGCCTTCTCGGCGTGGCGGCGGTTGGCGATGTCGTGCAGCGCCACGGCGCCCCAGCCGTGGATGCGCTTGATGGCGTCGCCTGGCGCGCCCTTGGAGGTCAGCACCACCGGCACCCGGTACTTCTCGACCAGCTCGAGATCGCCGGCATAGCGCGGGTTGGAGGCATGGACGACCAGGTTGACGGCCCACGGCGCCGGCTTCCTGCCGGCATCCTCCAGCCGCTTCGTGCCGTCCTGCATCTCGTCCAGCCAGCCCTGGAATTCCTCCCGGCTGCGCGTGCCGTGGGCGGGAAAGCTGCCCATGACGCCCTCGGCGCAGCAGGCCAGCGCCAGCGCGGGATTGGAGACCAGGAACATCGGCGCCGCGATGGCGGGGATCGCCATGCGCTCCACGAGCTTCTGCACCTCGGCACGCGGCATCACACGTCTCCCACGGTTGGCGTCGTCGAGGTGACCCCCGACGCATCGAGCTTCTCGAGCGCGGCCGCGTCGTAGCCCAGCAGCTCGCGCAGCACCTCCTCGGTGTGCTGGCCGAGGTCGGGCGCGGCACGCTCGATGGTGATGCCGCGCCCGTCGAGGCGATAGGGAAGGCCCTTCACCAGGCCGCCCTGCTCGTCGCGCACCAGCGTGACGCCGGCGAGCCGGGGATCGGCCAGGAGGTCGTTGCCGTCGTTGCACGGCGCCGCAGCGATGCCGCGCGCCAGCAGCGCCGCGACCGCCTCGGCCGCGTCGAGGCCGGCGCACAGGCCGGCGATGGAGTCGTCCTGCCGGTCGAGGGTGGCGGCGATCCACCTTCCGTCCCGGCAGCGCCAGGCGTCCTGTCGGGCGATTCCGGCCTCCGCGTTGCCGCGCGGCGCCAGGCGATGGCCCGGATCGGCGGAGGCGGCGAGGATTTCCTCGCCGACCGTGAAGGAGGCGACCTCGCGCTGGGAGAAGTCGAGGAAGGCGCCCTTGCCGCTGCGGCGCGCCTCCATGACGGCCGCGATCACGATGCCGGTGGCGAACAGCGACACGATCTGGTCGGGATAGTTCACGTCCATGCCGGAGATGCGCGGCTCCTCGCCCTCGTAGCCGGTGAGGGAGGCGATGCCCGAGGTGGCGTCGAGCGTGCTGCCGAACGACACGTTCATGCGCTCCGGCCCGGTGTCGCCCTGGCTGGAGATGGCGGCGAAGACGATGCGCGGGTTCACGGACTGGAGCGCGGCGTAACCCAGCCCGGCGCGATCGAGCACGCCGCGGCGGAAGTTCTCGACCACCACGTCGCAGTGCGCGGCCAGCTCGCGGATCACGCGCTGGCCCTCCGGATCCTTGAGGTTGAGCGCCAGGCCGCGCTTGTTGCGGTTGGTGAAGCGGAACTGCGGCGAGCGGTTCCACCATCCCGCGTCATTGTCCATCTTGCCGACGACGCGGAACGGATCGAGATAGGCGCCCGATTCGATCTTGATCACGTCGGCGCCGAGATCGGCCAGCATGGCCGAGGTGTTGGCGCCCGCGGTCAGCAGGCCGAAGTCGAGGACGCGGACGCCGGCGAGGGGACCCGTCATGCCGCGAGCTCCGCGCGATCGAGGGAGGGCGCCGGGCGCGGCGCGAACGAGCGGCCGTTCCATTGAACGGGCAGCTGCGGCACCAGCACCTTGCCGATCTCGGGATGCGCCATCTCGGCGAGGAAGCCGCGGGCGACATACTGCTCGGTCGCCAGCAGCTCGGCGGGCGTGAAGATCGGGCCGAACGGCACGCCCTTGGCCTGGGCCGTCTTCTGGATCTCGGCGCGCGTCCTGTCGGCGAACCACGGCGCGATGACGGCGTAGAGCTCGTCGATATGCGTGCGCCGCCCGGCGCGGGTGTTGAACTTCGGATCGTCGAGCCGGGGATCGCCGATCAGCGCCCGCGTCGCCGGCCACTGGGTGACGGTGTAGACCACCGCCACATGGCCGTCGCGGCAGGGCAGAACCTGGAACTCGGAGCGCTTGCCCTCGCGGCCCGGCGAGGTGCCGGTGGCGGCCGCGCCCGACGCCGCCTTCCAGTTCACCCACTGCATCACCTCGGCCAGCGACACGCGCACCGGAGGCGCCGCCTGGCCGGCATCGCGGGCGGCGAGCGCGGCGGCGAGGCCGGTGAAGGCGGTGAGGCCGGCGGCGTAGGAGGCTTGGTGGCCGCCGAGCTTGAGCGGCTTGCGCTCGGGCTCGCCGATCATGTGCATCAGACCGCCGAGCGCCTGGATGGCGAGCTCGCTGACCGGCCGGGAAGCGGCATCCATCTCGACGGGGAAGGCGGCGATCTCGACCGGCGTCGCCCGGCTGGCGCGGGCCAGCGGCGCGACCGCGGCGGGCTCCTCGAACAGGCAGGCGTCGGCGCGCTCGAGCAGCTGCGCGAGGCGGGCCCGGCCGCCATCGGCGGCGAGGTCGAGGACGAGCGAGCGCTTGGAGGTGTTGAGGAAATGGAACAGCGCGCTGGCGCCGGAGGGCAGCAGGGGCGCCGCCCGGCGCACCGGGTCGCCGCCGGGCGGCTCGACCTTGACGACGTCGGCGCCGAGATCGGCCGCGATCTTGGCCGCCAGGGAGGTCGCGAGCCGCAGGCAGAGCGGCACGCCGGCGTCGTTCACCTCGACGACGGTGAAGCGCTGCAGCGGCAGGACGGGATCGGTCATCGGACGATGATCGGCGCAAGCCGCAGCTTCGGTCAACGCCGGCCGCGTGCTACAGCGGTTGGCGTTCTGCAGGGCGTATCCTGGCCGCGGCTTTCCGCTGGCCGGACGGGCCCTGCGTCGCGGCATACGGAGGCTTCACATGGCACAGACCGGCAATCACAAGGGGCTGCAGTTCGGCATCTTCCTCGCCCCGTTCCATCGGCTGGGCGAGAATCCGACGCTGGCCATGGCCCGCGACATGGAGCTGATCGAGTGGCTGGACGAGCTGGGCTTCGACGAGGCCTGGATCGGCGAGCATCACTCGGCCGGCTGGGAGACCATCGCCTCGCCGGAAGTGTTCATCGGCGCCGCCGTCGAGCGCACGCGCTTCATCCGGCTGGGCTCGGGCGTCACCAGCCTGCCCTACCACCATCCCCTGATGGTCGCGAACCGCTTCGTGCAGCTTGACCACATGTCGCGCGGGCGCACCATGCTGGGCTGCGGCCCGGGCGCGCTGCCGTCGGACGCCTACATGATGGGCATCGAGCCCTCGACCCAGCGCGACCGCATGGAGCAGTCGCTCAGCGCCATCATGCAGCTCCTGAAGTGCGAGGAGCCGGTCACGATGAAGACCGACTGGTTCGAGCTCAAGGAGGCGAGGCTCCATCTCGCGCCCTACAGCTACCCGCATTTCCCGATCGCCTGCGCCAGCACCATCACGCCCTCGGGCATGATCGCAGCCGGCAAGCACGGGCTGGGCGTCCTGTCGATCGGCGCCGGCCTGCCGGGCGGGCCCGAGGCGATGGCCAAGCAGTGGGCGATCTACGAGGACACCGCGGCCAAGCACGGCCACAAGGCCGACCGTTCGAAGTGGCGCATCGTGGTCAACGCGCATCTCGCCGAGGACGACGAGCAGGCGCTGCGCGAGGTCCATGCCGGCGAGCGCTGCGAGACCGTCACCTATTTCGAGGACACGCTCGGCCGGCCGCCCGGCCGCTCCGACGAGCCGCTGCGCGACGGCGTCAAGAACGGCACGACCCTGGTCGGCACGCCGGACACCGTGGCCAAGGGCATCGAGAAGCTGCTGGGCTACTCCCAGGGCGGCTTCGGCGGCGTCCTGTTCCGCGCCCACGAATGGGCGACGCGCGAGCAGACGATGCGCTCCTACGAGCTGTTCGCGCGCTACGTCATGCCGCGCTTCCAGGGCTCGCTCGACACGATCATCGGCTCCAACGCCTGGTCGCGCGAGAACCGCAAGGCCGTGTTCGGCCCGACGGTCGCCGCGGTGAAGAAGGCCTTCACCGACGTGGGCCGCGACGTGCCGGAGGAGTTCCGCTCGCGCACCGTGGGCGCGCGCGACGTGGCGGAATGAAGCTGCCGGAGCGCGGATCTCTAGGTCCGCGCTCCAGTCAGGCTCCTCGGCACGAGCATGCTTTCACGGGGCGCACGTTCTCGCATTTGCGTGAAGACGGGCCCTGTCTCGAAACGCCGCTCCGGGGCCCCGCCATGAAGCGCTTCGATCTGCTCAGGTCTCCCGTGCTGGTCGCGCTTGTCGCGCTGCTGGTGCTCAACGACTTCGTGCTGAAGCCCGCCCTACACGACTGGATGACGGGCAAGCTTTCGGATTTCGCCGGGCTGGCGGCCTCCACGATTTTCCTGCTGGCGCTTTGGCCGCGGCAGGCGCGCATTGTTGGAGCGTCGGTCTGCATTCTCTTCGTGTTCTGGAAATCGCCGTGGTCGCAGGGCGTGATCGACTCGGCCAACGCCGTCTCGTCGCTCGGCCTCGGCCGGACGGTCGACTGGAGCGACCTCATCGCCTTGCCGGTCGTCGGGCTGGTGTGTCGGACGGCCGACCGGCTGCCGTTGGTTCAGTCCAGCAAGTTCTTCGTCTGTTGCACCGCAAGCGTCTGCCTCCTTGCATTCACGGCGAGCGGCGTACAGTTCGCAGGCCTGCACCCATACGGACCTAGCCGTACCGTGGAACTTCCCCCCGTGGATCACGACCCGGGGGTCGAAGGCGAGCTGGTCGCCCTGTTCGACCAGGTGGCGGCTCAATACTCGCTCGAATGCAGCAGGTGCACCGCCCTCGACGTCGGCAGGTCGTATGTCGGCGGCTTGGGGGGAATCGTTGTGCTCGGACGGGGAGACCTGGAGGTCAGTTACGATTCATCACGCAGGCTGATCTATTACAATATCCATATCTACCTGCCCGAGCAGCCAAAGCCCGAAGACGCCGCTCGCAAGGAGTGGGTCGACGCGATCGATACCGTGATTCAGTCCGCATTGCGCAGGCGCTTCCCTACGGTGGCATTCAGCACCACACCGCCCCACCTCTCATTCACCTATAGCACCGTGCAAATCGAGACAGCGCAGGCGGACGAGGCGCAGCGTGCCGAAACCCTCATCGAGAACTTTCTCCTGGGGTCAGGCTTCAGGCGGGAGCGACTGACTCCGAAGTTTCAACGGTTCGTTCAGCCGCCGCCCGTCAGCGCCGCCGAGCTGGCATTGGTCGCTCGCATCTCGACCCATCCTCTGAAAGACGGCATCGCTGTGGAGACAGTCCTTACCTCGGCGTCGCCGGCATTCACGGCGCGTCAGAACGAGCTGTCCCAGGGCTTGAGGCAGATGCTCACCGCGGCGTTCGGCGGCCGGCCCGTCTCTGTCAGGCGATCCGAAGGGCGACCCTAGTGAGGCATGCAGGGTTCTACAGGGCGGAAGTTCTCGCTTTTCCGTGAGGACCTTATCGCCCACGATGCGGTGCAGCATGGAAAAGGAGACAGCCTGCCGATGAGCATCAAGGGCAAGGCCTATATTGCCGGCATCTACGAGCATCCGACACGGCTCGCCAAGGACATCTCGCTGGCGCAGATCCACGCCCAGGTGGCGAAGGGCGCGCTAGAGGATGCCGGGCTGACCAAGGACGATGTCGACGGCTATTTCTGCGCCGGCGACGCGCCCGGCCTCGGCCCGATGTCGATGGTCGAGTACATGGGGCTGAAGCCCCGGCACGTCGATTCGACCGACACCGGCGGCTCTTCGTACGTCCTGCATGTCGGCCACGCCGCCGAGGCGATCGCCGCCGGCAAGTGCAAGGTCGCGCTGATCACCCTGGCCGGCCGGCCGCGCGCCGAGGGCATGGCCACCGGCACGGTGCCGCGCAGCCGCGGCGGCACGCCGACGCCGGACGAGCCCTTCGAGTTCCCCTACGGACCGACGGTCGTGAACATGTACGCCATGTGCGCCATGCGCCACATGCACGAGTTCGGCACCACCGCCGAGCAGCTCGCCTGGATCAAGGTCGCGGCCTCGCACCATGCGCAGTACAACGAGCATGCGCTGCTGAAGGACGTGGTCACGGTCGAGGACGTCGTCAATTCGCCGATGATCTCCGATCCGCTGCACCGGCTGGACTGCTGCGTCATCACCGACGGCGGCGGCGCCATCGTCGTCGTGGCGCCCGAGATCGCGGCCAAGCTCAAGCGGCCCAAGATCAAGCTGCTGGGCGCCTCGGAGTTCGTGAAGACCCAGATGGGCGGCAAGGTCGACCTGACCTACTCGGGCGCGCGCTTCACCGGCGCGGCGGCCTTCGCCGAGGCGGGCGTGAAGCCCTCCGACATGAAGTACGTGTCGATCTACGACAGCTTCACCATCACCGTGCTGATGCAGCTCGAGGACCTGGGCTTCGCCGAGAAGGGCAAGGGCGGCAAGCTGGTGGCCGACGGCAACCTGATCTCGGGCACCGGCAAGCTGCCGTTCAACACCGACGGTGGCGGCCTCTGCAGCAACCATCCGGGCAACCGCGGCGGACTCACCAAGGTGCTGGAGGCGGTCCGCCAGCTGCGCGGCGAGGCCCATCCCAAGGTGCAGGTGAAGAACTGCGATCTCGCGCTGGCGCACGGCACCGGCGGCTCGCTCGGCCTGCGCCACGGCAGCGCCACCGTCATTCTGGAGAGGGAGTAGACCATGGCCGAGACCAAAGAGCGCAAGCTGCCGGCGCCGGCCATCAGCCAGGAGACCGAGGCCTACTGGAAGGCCGCGGGCGAGGGCAAGCTGCTGGTCCGCAAGTGCACGAGCTGCGGCGAGGCGCACCACTATCCGCGCACGATCTGCCCCTTCTGCTTCAGCGACAAGACCGAGTGGATCGAGGCGTCGGGCAAGGGGACGATCTATTCCTACAGCGTGATGCGCCGCGCGCCGGTGCCCTACGCCATGGCCTACGTCACGCTGGCCGAGGGGCCGCGCATGGTGACCAACATCGTCGACTGCGACTTCGACAAGCTGAAGTGCGAGCAGCCGGTGAAGGTGGTCTTCAAGGCGACCGACGGCGGCCCGCCGCTGCCGATGTTCACGCCGGCCTGACGGTCAGGATACCGCGTAGATGTAGCGGTCGGGGCGCAGCAGGGCGCCCCGCAGGCCATGCTGCGCGAGCCAGTCGCCGCCCACCCCGGGCAGCCGGATGGCGTCGGGCCTGAGCCTCGCCAGGCCGGGGGCATCCCCCACGATCGCGAAACGCTGGCCGATCGCCTCGTCCATCAGGCGGCCGTCGGCCAGAAGCGGCTGGGGGAAGATGGTGCCGACCGGCGGCGGCCCGTCGAGGCGGCAGCCCGGGCCGAGCTGCGGCTGGGGGAAGTCGAAGATCTCCGCGCCTGCCGCGAAGCGCCGGTCGCGCGCGGCGGCGGCGGCCGGATCGGTCTCCTGAAGCACGCCGCCCAGCTTCACGGCGAGCTCGATGAAGGTGCGCACGTGCGGCAGGCGCTCGCTCTCGTAGGTGTCGAGCAGCGTGTCCGGCGCCTCGCCGCGCACGACCGCCGCCAGCTTCCAGGCGAGGTTGGCGGCGTCGCGCAGGCCCGCGCACATGCCCTGGCCGAGAAACGGCGGCGTCTGGTGGCAGGCATCGCCCGCCAGCAGCAGGCGGCCACGGCGCCAGCCCTCCTGCACCACCGAATGGAAGGTGTAGACCGCGGCGCGCTCGAGCCGCGCATCGTCGGGGTCGAGCCAGCGCGCCATCATCGGCCAGAAGATGCCGGGCTCGGTGAGGCGCGCGGTGTCGTCACCCGGCATCAGCATGATCTCCCAGCGCCGCCGGCCGCCGCCGACATTGACGACCGTCATCGGCCGGGCCGGGTCGCAGAGCTGGATCGTGTAATCGGGCAGCGCCTGCACGCGGGGGCTTGCCGGATCGCACAGGAGGTCGACCACCAGCCAGGGCTGGTGCAGGCCCAGATCGCGGTGATTGCTGCCGATCGCCTGGCGCACCATCGAGCGCGCACCGTCGCAGCCGACGACGTAGCGGGCGTCGACGTCGTCGACGGAGCAGACCTCGTGGCCCAGATGGATGCGGACGTTGGCAAAGCGCCGCAGGCCCTCGCGCAGCACGCCTTCGAGGACGGGCTGGTGGAAATACCAGTTGCCCGCCCAGCCGTGCGGGCCCGGCCCGTCGATGCCGCGTCGGACCATGAGCGTCTGGCCCTCGCCATTGACGAAGTGCATGCCGCGCGACGAGGACCGCACGACCGGGGCGATCTGCCCGGCGAGCCCCGCATTCTGGAAGATGCGCATCACCTCGCCGTCGAAATGCACGGCGCGCGGCAGCGGATGGATCTCGCGTTCGCGGTCGAAGATGTCGACGGAAAGGCCGGCCTGGCCCAGCAGGTTGGCCAGAAGCGCGCCGACCGGTCCGCAGCCGACGATGGCGACGTCAGCTGTCAGATGCCGCTACCGCGGGGAAAGCCGCACCGCCGTCATGTAGTGCTGGCGGTAGTAGTCGGAGTCGAGGAGCGAGACCTGGAGGGGCGAGCCGCGATGCGTGGCATGCACGAACTCGCCGTTGCCGGCATAGATGCCGACATGGGTGAACCGGCCGCGATGGCCGAAGAAGACGAGGTCGCCGCGCTTGAGATCGTTGCGGGCGACAGGCATGCCCTCGGCCGCCATGTCGTGCGGCATGCGCGGGATCGTCTGTCCGAAGACGGCGCCGTAGAGGTAGTAGACGAAGCCGCTGCAGTCGAAGCCGCTCGGCGTGGTGCCGCCATAGCGATAGGGCGTGCCGAGATACTTCATGGCGCGCGTGACGAGGCGATCGCCCCAATCGCTGGCGACGGCCGGGCTGGCGAACGATGCCGGGACGGGGGCGGGCTCTGCCTGCTTGAAGCCGGAGAAGGCGCCGTTCTCGCGCAGCCACTTGGCGTTGAGCTCGTTGGCGATGTTGTCGGTCGGGTCGGCCTTGGGCGCGGCGCGGGAGGTGGCCTTGGCGTGGGGTTTCAGCTTGGACTTGGCCGGTGCCTTGACCTGGGCCAGGGCGGACGGCGGAGCCGTCGTCACCCCCAGCAGGCCCACGGCGGCCAGGACCAGGACGGGGCGGACGGAGGCCTGGAGGAAGACCCGCAGGCTCGATCGGGCATGGCGCCCGCTTCCCAACGCCATCAGCTTCTCCCCCTTGGAACCAACACAATGGCCGAGCGGCCAAGCGCATTGTGGCGGAGGGAGACGTCCTAGTCCAACAAATGTTGCATATTTGCCACAATAGATTCGGGCGCCTACGCCTTGATTCTCCACACTATTTGGCCATCGCTTCGCGTGAATCCTGCAGAAATGCGGCCGACGCGGCACAGCGCCGGCCACATTTCCATTTCGGAAGGCACGTAGGTGAAGCGGGCCCCCGGCCAGGCCCCGGTCAGGCCCGCAGCGCCGCCCAGACCCGCTCGGGCGTGGCCGGCATGTCGATGTGCTTGCCGCCCAGCGCGTCGGAGATGGCGTTCATCACTGACGGCAGGGAGCCCGCGCAGCCCGCTTCGCCGCAGCCCTTGGCGCCCAGCACGTTCGTCTTCGCCGGGACCGAATGGTAGTCCATCTGGAAGGACGGCGTGTCCGAGGCGCGCGGGATGGCGTAGTCGGTGAAGCTGCCGGTCAGGATCTGGCCGTCCTCGCTGTAGACGACGTTCTCGAACAGCGCCTGGCCGATGCCCTGCACCACGCCGCCGTGGCTCTGGCCCTCGACCAGCAGCGGATTGATGACGGTCCCGAAGTCGCTGACCATCGTGTATTTCACGACGTCGACCCAGCCGGTATCGGGATCGATCTCGACCTCGGCGACGTGCGCGCCGTTGGGGAAGGCCGACGGTGCCGCCTCGTGGACATGGCTGACGTCGAGCGTGTCGGGCACACCCTCGGGCATCTTCAGGCCGCCGCGCAGCTTCTCGGCCAGTTCCATGATGCCGATGCCGCGGTCGGTGCCGACGATCGAGAAGCGGCCGAGCGCGAACTCGATGTCGGCTGCCGAGGCCTCGAGTGCCACGCCGGCGATCTGCTTGCCCTTGTCGATCACCTTGTCGGAGGCTTCGACGATCGCGGCACCACTCGCCATGATCGACTTCGAGCCGCCGGTGCCGCCGCCGGCGATCAGCAGGTCGCTGTCGCCCTGGATCAGCTTGATCCGGTGGAAGGGCACGCCGAGCTTCTCGGTCAGCACCTGGGCGAACGCGGACCAGTGTCCCTGGCCGTAGTCGAGCGTGCCGGTGATGATCGAGACGTCGCCGTTGGGCTCGAAGCGGATGCCGCCCATCTCCTTGGTCGGCGGCGCCGTGACCTCGAGGAAATCGCCGATGCCCAGCCCGCGCAGCTTGCCGCGCGCCGCGCTCTCGGCCTTGCGCGCCGCGAAGCCCGCGACGTCGGCCACGTCCAGGGCCTTGTCGAGCAGCGCCGTGAACTCGCCGCTGTCGTAGGTCGTGCCCGACGCCGTCTTGAACGGCATCTCCTCGGGCTTGATGTGGTTGCGGCGGCGCATCTCGACCGGATCGATGCCCATCTCCCGCGCGGCGGTCTCGATCAGCCGCTCCATGAAGTAGTTGGCCTCGGGACGGCCGGCGCCGCGATAGGCGCCGACCGGCGAGGTGTTGGTGAAGGCCACCTTGGTCGCGACCTCGATCAGGGGCGTGCGGTAGATGGCGGCGAGGTTGCGGGTGACGCCCATCGAGCCCATCAGCGGCCCGACATTGGCGAGATAGGCGCCGACATTGGCGAAGCCGGTGAGGCGGACCGCCAGGAAGCGGCCGTCCCTGTCGAGCGCCAGCTCGGCGTCGAAATCGTGGTCGCGTCCATGCTGGTCGCTGAGGAACGAGCCCGAGCGCTCGTCGGTCCACTTGACCGGCCGGCCGAGGATCTTCGCGGCATGGAACAGGCCGGCATACTCGGGATAGGGCGAGCCCTTCATGCCGAACGAGCCGCCGACATTGCCGGTCAGGATGCGCATCTGATCGGGCTTGATCTTCAGCAGGTCGGCCATCTGGTGCTTGAGGCCGAACGCGCCCTGGTTCCCGGCCCGCAGCGTGTAGCGGTCGGTCGCGGCGTCGTACTCGGCCAGCGCCGAGCGCGGCTCCATGGCGCAGACGACGATGCGGTTGCTGACCAGCCGCAGCCGCGTCACATGCGCGGCCTGGGCGAAGGCCTCGGCGACCTTGGCGCTGTCGCCGTAGGCATAGTCGAGGCAGATGTTGCCGGGCGCGTCGTCGAACACGGTCGGCGCGCCGGGCTCGGTGGCCGCGCGGGCGTCGGTCACGGCCGGAAGCTGCTCGATGTCGACCAGCACGGCCTCGGCCGCGTCCTTGGCCTGCGACAGGGTCTCGGCGACGACGAAGGCCACCGGGTCGCCCACGAAGCGGACCTTGTCGCTCGCCAGCGACGGGCGGACCGGCGTCTTCATCGGCGAGCCGTCGCGGTTGGGCACCGGGATCAGCGTCTTGAGTGGCCCGTAGTCGGCGAGGTCGGCGCCGGTCCAGACGCCCAGCACGCCGGGCATGGTCTTCGCCTCCGCCGTGTCGATGCCCTTGATGACGCCGTGCGCCACCTGGCTGCGCACCATCACGCACCAGGCCTGGTTGGGCAGGCTCAAGTCGTCGCTGTAGCGGCCCTGGCCGCGCAGCAGCGTCGGGTCTTCCTGCCGCGGCACCGGCTGGCCGATTCCGAACTTCATCAAACTGGGATCATTCGCGGCCACTGGCGCGTTCATGGGCGGTCCGTCCGAAAGGAGTTTGGGGGAGAAGTCCCCATCATATCGTATCGGCCGGGGGCTGCCGCCAGCCTGCACTGCAGGTCTCGTATCGCGGTTTGCCCGGCCTCGATCCGCTGGAGTCCCGCAGGGACCGTGCCAAGAATGCCCCCACTACTCGTACGTTCGAATGTCGATAGGGGAGGTCTGCTTGTCCGCCATCGCCTGGGAACTGCCCGAAGAGGTGCGCGCCGTGCGCGAAGGCCTGCTCGACTTCGCGCGCAAGGAAATCCTGCCGCGCCATGAGGCCCATCGCGATCTCTTCGAGGATCCGCGACGGCTGTACCGCGAGGACGGCCGCTTCTCCGACGCGCTGAAGGCGCTGATCGACGAGGTGCGCCGCGTGTCGGCGGGTGCCGGCTATTACAACATGTGCGTGCCCGAATCGCTGGGCGGCGGCGGTCTGGGGCACCTTGCCTATTATGTCGGCTGGGAAGCGCTGTTCCGCCTGTGCGGGCCGCAGAACTGGCTGATGCTCTATGTGATCAGCCACTGGGCCTTCGGTCCCAGCCGGCTTCTCGAAAAGGTCACGGACGAGGCGCGCGAACGCATCCTGGCGCCGATGATGGCGGGAGAGGCGTCGATGTGCTTCGGCCTGTCCGAGCCGGGGGCGGGATCGGATGCCGCCGCGCTTGCGACCCGGGCGCGGCCGGACGGCAACGGCTGGCGGCTGAGCGGCCGCAAGATCTGGACCTCCAACGCGCCGGTCGCCGACTACTGCATCGTCTTTGCCCAGACCGATCCCGAGCGTGCCGCGAAGCGGCGGGGCGGCATCAGCGCCTTCCTGGTGCCGACCGATTCGCCGGGCTTCGAGGTCCAGCGCGTCATCAAGCTGTTCGGCCATATCGGCGGCGACGAGGCCGAGCTGCGCCTCGAGGATGTACGGGTCGAACCCTGGCAGGTCGTGGGCGAGCTGCACCAGGGCTTCGCGGCCGCCCTCTACGGCGTGTCGCTCGGCCGCATCTACAATTCGGCGCGCGCCGTCGGCTACGGCCGCTGGGCGCTCGAGCTCGCCCTGGAGTATGCCAAGACGCGCCGGGCCTTCGACCGTCCGATCGCCGACTACCAGGGCGTGACCTTCCCGCTGGCCGAGAGCGCCACCGAGCTGCACGGCGCGCATCTCATGGGGCTGAACGCCGCCCTGCTGCTCGACCAGGGCGCGCCCGCCGTCAAGGAACTGTCGATGGCCAAGGCCTACTCGGTGCAGGTCGGCTACCGCGCCGTCGACCGCGCCATGCAGACCCACGGGGCCATGGGCTTCACCAACGAGGTCGGACTGCACCACGCCTGGCACTCGCTGCGCATCGTCAACGTTGCCGACGGCACCAACGAGATCCTGAACCGCGGCATCGTCCAGCGCCTGCTCAAGGGTGATGTTGAATTGTAGCGGCTAGGCGGCAGCACGTAGTGCAACGGTGCTAAATCGGGCGGTCTCTGCCGTCGGACCATGCGATTGCAAGACGCGGCGGGCAGCGATCCGACCGGCAATGTGACCGACGAAGTCGTCCGGATCGATCTCTCTGGTTCCGCCGCCGTCACGGCAGCTGACTGGTCCGGCGACTTGATCGAGGCAGGTGACGGCGAGTGACGGAATGATGGTGAGCCGCGAGGAGCGAGCCAAGTCCCGTTTGATGGTCGCCACGCTCAGGGCAGGATCGGCGAAGGCGAAGCGGAGATGCCCCTGGAAGGGGTTGGGCTGGTTCGTGGCATCTGTGGCCTCTGAGTAGGGGGCAGAGTCGAGCTCACCCGCAAGAGGGCCCGCGCCGTGGCGCGTGATGTAGGTCCGCATGGCATAGAAGACCTCGACGGCGGGCAGGCCGAGGTCGCCTGCAAGGTCGACGATGTTGGGCAGGCCTGTGCAGGACCGAGTCACGTGCGGGAAGTCACCGAGGGATTGGTCGAGCAAAAGGCCTTGGGCGCCTTCGAACACGACGGGCCTGCCCTGGCAGGCATCGATGCCGGCGATCTCGATCCTTTGGCGGAACGCGTCCGCCAGCTCGACAAAGCGGGCGACAGGCTCGGGATCGGCAAGATCGGCCTGCAACTCGGCATCAATGGGTATGCCGAGATCGGCCAGGCGTCGGGGAACATAGGTCGTTCGCAGCAAAGTAAGCCGCGAGCGCAGCACGTCTGGCACGTTGAGGTCCGCGGCGGTGATCGAAAGGCCGCGCTCCTGGCGTTCGAGTGTCTCGCCGAAGCCGACACCGCAGCTGCCATGGCGACCATTGCCACGGGCGCGCTCGGCCGAGCGGTTGAGCAGCACCTCGTACGGCGTCGTCAGCGGGGAGCGCGGGTCGACGACGATTCGTGGCGCGACGCCGGACGCCTCGAGCTCGTGAGCTTCGCGCAGAAACAGCAGGGGATTGGACACGAAGAAGCGGCTGAGGAAGGTCGGCGCGCCGGCGAAGGTGCCGGCGCCGAAGTGGCTGAATATATGGCGTCGTCCATGGAGCAGGCTGACCGTGTGACCCGCCTGGGCCCCGCCGTTGAATCGGATGACCCATGGCTGCGCGAGGTCGCGGACCAGACGGTCGACGACCAGGCCCTTGCCTTCGTCGCCGTAGTGAGCGCCGATGACGGCGATCGCTGTGTTCTTCACGGCAGCCTCCGTCGGAACCAATCCCCCAGCACGCCGGTGATGCGCGAGGGAGCACCGCCAAAGGCGTGGCCGACGACGTCGCCAGCGTCGCCGTTCCAGCTTGCGGCGACGTCGCGCGGGTTGGCGCCTTCATTGATGGCGATTGCCGAGACGATCAGTTCGGCGACACGGCGGTGGTCGGCGAGGCGAAGCACCCGCTGCCCCATGAAGTCCCGCCAAGCCGGCACGACGCGATCTGGATGGGCGCGAGCGTAGGAGCCTTCCTCGGCGACGATATGGAAGCAGTGGTAGCGCTGCTCGGCCATGGCCAACGCCGCGGCCGCCGAAATCGGCTGAGAAACCTCGTCGCCGAACACCTGCCAGATGTCCTGGGCCGTCAACGGTTCGGGCGGCATCTCGTCGCCGATCGTGAACAGGTAGCCGCGGCGGCCGCGCTTTTCATGGCAATCGATCGCCGTACGACGTGCCGCAAAGTACCAGGGCAGGGCGTAGCTCTCGCTGTTATTGCCGCCGCCGCCGCCTTCGAGCCAGATCCGCTCGAGTTGCTGGGCAATGCGGATATCGGCCTCGAACTGCGTGACCTGCAGGGGTGCCTGGTCGCTCTTGACGTCGCCAACCCCCATGAACAACAGGTGGGGATCGCTGACCGGCAGGCGGACCAGCATTTCCTCGACCAACGTGCCCAGCCCCTGGCGGGCGATCACCTCGGCGACCATGCCCATGCTGCCGGTCACGTCGAGGGCAACGATGACGGCATTGGACTGCGGATTGAAGGTCGAGTCCCGCGATTCACGCATCCGCACGCCACGGGGATCGAGGTCGCGATCGAGGCTTCGCCGACGGAAGATTTCCTCGCGCCGGAGGCCGGAGTGACCGGCGCTGTGGCCGCGCCAAGTTGAACTGTCCCATCTCGAATAGCCCATCTCATCCTCCTGTGTACAAGTCGACGATGAGCTAATTAGTGGTATTTTGCAAATAAAAAATAATGAGATAAGAGTGCCGGCAATCCAATGCCTTGAAGGCGACAGGTCCACCCAATGGAGTATCCGCGGCCCCTGACCACCGTCGACGTCGTGCTCTTCACGATCGTCGACGACGCTTTGGCGATCTGCCTGGTTCAGCGGGACCAGGCGCCGTTCCGCGGCCGCTTCGCCTTGCCCGGAGGCTTCGTTCATACCGACGAGGATTCCGATGCCGACGCTGCTGCCCGTCGGGTCCTGCGCGAAAAGGTCGGCGTCAAAGACGTCCACATCGAGCAGCTCTATACGTTCAGCGGGCGGGCGCGCGACCCTCGGGATTGGTCCGTGACCATCAGCTACTGCGCCGTGGCACCCAACGAAGGCATCCCGAGGAAATCCTCGGTGCGATTGGTGCCGGTGAAGGACATTCAAGCGCTTCCCTTCGACCACGACCGCATCGTTGAGCGGGCTGTCGAGCGCGTGCGCAGCAAGGCTTCCTATTCGTCGCTGCCGGCCTTTCTGTTGCCGCGGCACTTCACGTATCCGCAGCTTCAGCGGGTCTACGAGATTGCCACGGGAGAATCGCTCGATCCGTCGTCTTTCCGTCGCAAGATGCTCGAACTGCAGACGATCGAGCCGGTGCAACTGGAGAATGCACAGGTGACGCGAGGACGTCCGCCGCAGTATTACCGCCTGGCCGATCGTACATTGCGCGCCTTTCAGCGAAAGATTTGACGGACGCCTTGTGATAGTCATGACGGCATGTCGAACCTCGATCCCGTCACCCTGACCGTCATCCAGAACGGCCTGATCCAGGTCTGCAACGAGATGGACCTCGCCTTTGTGCGCGCCGCCTTCTCGCCGGTGATCTCCGAAGGCATGGACCGTTCCGACGGCATCTACGACGCGGCCGACGGGTCGCTGATCGCCCAGGGCGAGCTCGGCCTGCCGGTGTTCGTCGGCACCATGCAGTTCTCGACCCGGGCGGTGATCGAGCGGGTGAAGACCCACTATGCCGGCACGGTCGATCCCGGCGACGTCTTCATCGTCAACGATCCCTATCTCGGCGGCACCCATCTGATGGACGTGCGGTTCGTGAAGCCGTTCTTCTACAAGGGCGAGCTGTTCGCGTGGCTGGCCAATACCGGCCATTGGCCGGACGTCGGCGGCATGGTGCCGGGCGGCTTCTCGGCCAGCGCCACCGAGGTCGAGCAGGAGGGGCTGCGGCTGCCGCCCGTGAAGTTCTTCAAGAAGGGCGAGATGGACCAGGAGATCCTGTCCATCATCCTCAGCAACATCCGCATCGCCGACCAGCGCATCGGCGACATCAAGGCCCAGGCCGCCGCGCTCACCACCGGCGAGCAGCGCCTGACCGCGCTGATCGACCGCTACGGCGCCGAGGTCGTGCGGCAGGCGATCGCCGAGATGCGCCATCGCGCCGAGCGCCAGATGCGGGCGAAGATCGCCACCATTCCCGACGGCGTCTACGAGGGCAGCGCGCAGGTCGACAGCGACGGCGTGGTCGACGAGCCGCTGTTGATCCGCATGAAGGTCACCAAGAAGGGCGAGGACCTCACCTTCGACATGACCGGCTCCAGCCCGCCCTGCCGCGGGCCGATGAACAGCGTCATCGCCACGACCAAGTCGGCGATCTACCTCGCGGTGAAGCACATCTTCCCCGACGTGCCGATCAATGCCGGCACGTTCGAGCCGCTCACCATCGTCGAGCCCGAGGGCACCTTCCTGTACGCGAAGTATCCGCGGCCGGTCTCGGGCTGCGCGGCCGAGGTGAGCCAGCGCATCGCCGAGGCGGTGTTCGCGGCCATGACCAAGGCCATCCCCGACCTCTTGTTCGCCGCCCCGGCGGGCACGTCGGGCAATCTCGGCGTCGGCGGCTGGGATCCCGAGCGCCAGCGCAACTTCATCATGTACCTCTTCACCGGCGGCGGTTACGGCGGCTTCCAGGGCGGCGACGGTCTCAGCAACGGCTGCTCGACCATCGGCATCTCCAAGATGCCGCCGGTCGAGGTGCTGGAGCAGTTCTATCCCGTGCTGTTCGAGGAATTCTCCCTGCGCGAGGGCTCGGGTGGCGCCGGCGAGTTCCGCGGCGGCTTCGGCATCAACTACGCGATCCGGCTGCGCCGCGGCGAGGCCCGCGTGTCGATGGTGATGGACCACGGCCGCACCGGGCCGCAGGGCGTGCTGGGCGGCGGCGACGGCGCCGTCAACACCGTGGCGGTGGAGCAGGGCGGCCGATCCTACCGGCCGGCGCATCTTTCCAAGGACCAGGACATCCAGATCGGCGTCGGTGACGTCGTGCGGGTCTCGACGCCCGGCGGCGGCGGCTTCGGCGATCCGGCGCGGCGCGACCCGGCGGCGATCGCCCGCGACGTCGCGCGCGGCTACTACACGGAGGCCGAGTCCCGGGAGAAGTTCGGACCGCGGCTGGCGGCGGAATGACCCTCTCTCGACGCTCCCTCGCGGCGCTGCCGCTGGCGCTCGCAGGCTTCGACGCGGCGGCGCAGTCTACCTGGTACGCCGTGCGCGGCGCCGATCATTCGTTCATCGTCGATATGCCGGGCGAGCCCACCTACAAGGTGATCGACACGCGCTCGCCCGGCGGCACCGCCTTTCCCTACCATTCCTACAGTCTCGACAGCGGCGGCATGGCCTTCGTCGCCCAGACCGCGCTGTATCCCGCCGACGTCGACGTGCGCCAGCCGCGGCGCAACCTGCAGTCCGCGCTCGACGACCGGGCCGAGCGGCTGGCCGGCGGCAAGTGGAGCAGCGTGCAGTGGCGCGATGTTCAGGGCGCGCCGGCCGTCGAATCGGTCGGCGCCGTGGCCGGCGGCCGGCTGCTGCGGCAGCTCGTGCTGCTGAAGGGCCGGCGCTACGTGTCGCTGGCCTGCCTGGGGTCCGCCGACGCGGTGCGCGGACCGGCCGCCGAGCGCTTCTTCGGCTCGCTGAGGCTCGTGTCGTGAGCCGGCTCCGGGTCCATGTCCTGGCGCTGGGCGGCACCATCGCCACCCGGCCCGACGCCGGCGGCGTGATGCAGATGGGCGCCGGCGCCGACGATCTCGTGGCGGCGGTGCCGCTCCTCAAGGAACTGGCCGATATCGAGGCCGAGACCGTGTCGCGCGTCGGCAGCCATTCGCTGTCGTTCGACGACATCCATGCCGTCGCCGGCAAGATCGCGGCGACTGCCGCGGATGCCGTGATCGTGACGCAGGGCACCGACACGCTGGAGGAGACGGGCTTCCTGCTCGACCTGCTGGTGAAGCGCGACATCCCGGTGATCGTCACGGCGGCGATGCGCAATCCGGCGCTCACGTCCGCCGACGGGCCGGGCAACCTGCTGGCGGCGGTGCGCGTCGCCGGCGATCCCTGGATCCGCAGGCACACGCGTTCGCTGGGAGTCATGGCGGTGATGCTCGACGAGGTCCATGCGGTGGCCGACGTGATCAAGGCGCATCCGACGCGGATCGATGCCTTCGCGTCGCCGCAGACCGGCCCGATCGCGGCGCTGGTCGAGGATCGGGTCGTGCCGCTCGGCCTGCCGGTGCGCGATGCGATCGAGGTCGCGCGCCAGGCGCTGGACAAGGTTTCCGGCGAGGCCCGGCCGGTCGCGCTCCTGTGGATGGGACTCGACGAGCCGGGCGGGCTGATCGAGGCGATCCTGGCGGCGCCCGACCGGCTCGGCTATCGCGGCGTCGTGGTCGCCGCGATGGGCGGCGGCCATGTCCCCGAACGCCTGGCGCCGCTGGCCGGGCGCCTCGCCGCGGCGCTGCCGACCGTCGTGGCGGCACGCGCGGGCGGCGGCCCGCTGCTGCGGCATACCTATGGCGGTGCGAGCTCGGAGATCGCCCTGCTCGAGGCCGGGCTCATCTGGGGCGGGCGGCTGCATCCGCTGAAAGCGCGGGTGCTGCTCGAGACCTGTCTCCGCGCCGGGCTCGATCGCGCGGCCATCGCCCGGGTCTTCGCCGCCTGGGGCTGACGGCGGCGCCGTTCAGGCGCGCAGGCGCCTCGCTTCGCCGAAGCCGTGCATGCCCATCTGCCACTGCAGGGCGACGACAAAGCCCTTGAGGGGCTGCAGCATCGCCAGCGACAGGCCGACGATCAGAGGGCCCCAGATCAGGGCATGCACCCAGTAGGACGGGGCGTAGGCGAGCTCGACCCAGAGCGTGAGCGGCACGACGATGTGGCCGACGATCACGATCACCAGGTAGGCGGGGAAGTCGTCGGCGCGGTGATGGTGCAGGTCCTCGCCACAGGCGCTGCAGGCCGGCGCGACCTTCGAGAAGCGACGGAACAGACGCCCTTCGCCGCAGGCGGGGCAGCGGCCGCGCAGGCCGCGCAGCAGGACGGCAGGGTCTTTTCTCTCCATGGGTTTCTCCTCTCGCTGTTGAGTATGTCCCTGCAATGAGGCATACAATCAAGATCAGAGAGGGCATATTGTATGGATTGGGTCCCTACAATCGAGGGCGCAGGCGGCCCGGTCTACGAAGGCATCGTCGAGGCGCTCTCCGCCGACATCGCCTCGGGACGGCTGCGCCGCGGCGACCGGCTGCCGACGCATCGGGCACTCGCCCGAGCCCTGGGAGTCGACCTCACGACCGTCACGCGGGCCTATGGTGAAGCGCGGCGGCGCGGCCTCACCGAGGCGCGGGTCGGGCAGGGCACCTTCGTGGCCGAGAGCCGGGTGCAGGCGCCGCGCGCGGCGGCGGCCGGCGTCGCCTTCGACCTGTCGATGAACCTGCCGCCCGAGCCGATCGAGGCCGACCTGGAGGGCCGCGTGGCGCGCGGGCTCGCCGCGCTGCAGCGGGGCTACGGCGTCTCGGCCTTCCTGAGCTACCAGCAGGCCGGAGGCAGCGAGACCGACCGCGGCGTCGCGGCGGACTGGCTGCGCCGCCGCGTGCGTGGCGCCGAGGCGCGACGGCTGGTCCTGTCGCCGGGCACGCAGAGCGCGCTCGTTGCCCTTCTGCTGGCAACGACGCGGCCGGGCGATTCCGTGCTGGTCGACCGGCTGACCTATCCCGGCTTCAAGTCCGCGGCGCTGGCGCTCGGCCTGCGCCTGATCGGCGTCGAGGGCGATCGCGAGGGCATGCTGCCGGCGGAGCTGGACGAGGCCGCGCAACGACACGAGCCCAGGGCGGTGTATCTCGTCCCCACGATCCACAATCCGACGACGGCCACGATGGGCGTTGCGCGGCGCGAGCAGATCGCCGCCGTGATCCGCCGCCGTGGCCTCGTGCTGCTCGAGGACGATGCCTACGGCAGCTTCGAGCCGAGGCTGCAGCCGATCACGACGCTGATCCCCGAGCGCGCCTACCTCGCGGTGACCCTGTCGAAGTGCCTGGCGCCGGGATTGCGCACCGCTCTGGTGCTGACGCCCGACCGTACGGCCGCGTCGACCGTCGCCAACGCGCTGCGCACCGTGTCGCAGATGCCGGTGCCGCTCACCGTCGCCCTGGTCATGCGCTGGCTGGCCGACGGCACCGCCGACGCCATCGTGGCGGCCATCGTCGCCGAGGCGGCGGCGCGGCAGAAGCTCGCGGCGAAGGCGCTGGCCGGCCACGACTATGCCGCGCATCCGAAGGGACATCATGCCTGGCTGCCGCTGCCGCCGTCGTGGACGCGCGCGGAGTTCGCCGCCCACGTCCAGCGGCAGGGGTTGGCGGTGGTGACCAGCGACAGCTTCGCCGTCGACGCCAATCCCCAGCATGCGATCCGCATCGCGCTCGGCGCGCCGCGCAGCCGGTCCGATCTCGTCGGCGCGCTCGACGTCCTCGCTGTCGCATTGACATCGCCGGCCTATGCTTCACGTATCGTTTGAGACGGGACGGACGCTCCGTCGCGGGAGATAGCCATGCTCGAGTCCTTCGATGCGGTCCTGCTGGCCCGCCTCCAGTTCGCCTTCACGGTCTCCTTCCATTTCATCTTCCCGTCCTTCTCCATCGGGCTGGCGAGCTACCTCGCGGTCCTTGAAGGGCTGTGGCTGTGGACGGGCCGGCAGGTCTACCTCGACCTCTTCAAGTACTGGCTGAAGATCTTCGCGCTGGCCTTCGGCATGGGCGTGGTGTCGGGAATCGTCATGTCGTACCAGTTCGGCACGAACTGGTCGGCCTTCTCCGACAAGGCGGGGCCGGTGATCGGCCCGTTGATGGCCTACGAGGTCCTGACCGCCTTCTTCCTCGAAGCCGGATTCCTCGGCGTCATGCTTTTCGGGATGAACCGGGTCGGGCGCGGCCTGCACTTCACCGCAACGCTGGCGGTCGCCGGCGGCACGCTCTTTTCGGCCTTCTGGATTCTCGCGGTCAACAGCTGGATGCACACGCCGACCGGTCACGCGATCAATCCGGGCGGGCAGTTCGTGCCCGCCGACTGGCTGGCGGTGATCTTCAGCCCCTCCCTGCCGTACCGGCTGGTCCACACGGTGTTCGCCGCCTACCTCACCACGGCGCTGGTCGTGGGCGCGGTCGGCGCCTGGCACCTGCTGCGCGAGCGCGGCAACGAGGGCGCGCGCGTGATGTTCTCCATGGCCATGGGCATGATCGCCGTGGTGGCGCCGCTGCAGATCCTGGCCGGCGATCAGCACGGGCTGAACACGTTCGAGTACCAGCCGGTCAAGGTCATGGCGATGGAGGGTCACTTCAAGGACTATCCCGACGGGGCGCCGCTGATCCTGTTCGGCTGGCCCGACGAGGCGGCGTCCGAGACGTTGTATGCCGTCGAGATCCCCAAGGCCTCGTCGCTCATCCTCAAGCATTCGCTCGACGCGCCGATGAAGGGGCTGAACTCGGTCGCTCCGTCGGAGTGGCCGCCGGTCGCCATCGTGTTCTGGGCTTTCCGGATCATGGTCGGGCTGGGCGTCCTGATGCTCCTCCTCGGCGCGGTGAGCCTCGTCGCGCGCTTCGCCGGCCGGCTCTACGACAGCCGGCTCTTGCATCTCTTCGCGGTGGCGATGGGGCCGGCGGGCTTCGTGGCGGTGATCGCCGGCTGGGTGACGACCGAGGTGGGGCGACAGCCCTATACGGTGCACGGCCTGCTGCGCACGGCGGAGTCGGCCTCGCCGCTTCAGGCGCCGGCGGTCGCGGCTTCGCTGCTGGCGTTCATCGTCGTGTACTTCATCGTGTTTGGCGCCGGGGCGCTCTATATCCTGCGCCTCATGAGCCATTCGCCCTATCGCGGCGAGGCGGGCCCCGAGCGCGGTCAGCCCGTCCGCGCCGCCGGCATCACCCCCGCCCCGGCGGTCGCCGAATCGCTGGCCGGCGGCAAGGAGGTCTGACCATGCCGTTCGCGTTCGACCTTCCGATGTTCTTCGCCTTCATCATCGCCTTCGCGATCTTCGCCTACGTGCTGATGGACGGCTTCGACCTCGGCATCGGCATCCTCTTTCCGGCGTTCCAGACCGGGCGCGAGCGCGACAGCGCCATGAACTCGGTGGCCCCGGTTTGGGACGGCAACGAGACCTGGCTGGTGATGGGCGGCGGCGGGCTGCTCGCCGCCTTTCCGCTCGCCTACGGCATGATCCTGTCGGCCCTCTACGCGCCGATCATCGCCATGCTGCTGGCGCTGATCTTCCGCGGCGTCGCCTTCGAGTTCCGCTGGCGCGATCCCGCGCACCGGCCGTTCTGGGACTTCGCCTTCACGGTCGGCTCCGTCGTCGCGACCTTCGCCCAGGGCGTCACGCTGGGGGCGTTGCTGCAGGGGATCGTCGTGCGCAACCGCCTTTACGGCGGCGGCTGGTTCGACTGGCTGACGCCGTTCAGCGTGCTCGTCGGGCTGAGCCTGGTCTGCGGCTATGCCCTGCTCGGCGCCACCTGGCTGGTGATGAAGAGCGAGGGCAGCCTCCAGGAGCGCTGCTACCGGCTGTCGCTGCGGCTCGGGATCGGCACCATCGTCGCGATGGGCGCGGTCAGCGCCTGGACGCCGTTCCTGCGCGAGGCCTACTGGATCCGCTGGTTCGCCTGGCCGGAGATCCTGTTCACCGCCCAGGTGCCGCTCCTCGTCGCGATCGTCTGCCTGGTCTTCTTCTGGAGCCTGGCGCGGCGCCACCACGTCACGCCGTTCCTGATGGCGCTGGCGATGTTCGTGCTGAGCCTGGTGGGCCTCGGGATCAGCATCTTCCCCTATGTCGTGCCGCCCGCAGTGTCGATCTGGGACGCCGCCGCTCCGGATGCCAGCCTTGCTTTCATGTTGCCGGGCGTGCTGATCCTGGTGCCGGTCATCCTCGCCTATACCGGCTATTCGTACTGGGTGTTCCGCGGCAAGACGGGCCACGAGGGCTACCACTGAGGCAGGCCCTCGGGATGCCGACGCCGCGGCAGTGGCTGTGGTTCGTGGCGCTGTGGGCCGGCGGCGTCGGCGCGGTGGCGCTCGTCGGCTTCGGGATCAGGCTCTGGCTCAGCTGACGGTCAGGTCGTCCGGCGGGCCGGCCGGCAGTTGAAGGCGATCGGCCGCGCCGTACCGTTCTCGCGCAGCGACGCCAGCTCGTCGCGGCCCGTCCATTCGTTGGCGGCGTCGGCATAGCGGAAGCCGCCGGCGATCGGCTGGAACTCCATGCGCCAGGTCTTGTCGCCGTAGGTCACGGAGGCGCGGTTCTTGGCGTAGACGACGGTCACTTCCTTGCGCCCCTCGCAGACGTAGGCGATGCCGAAAGGCGTGGGGTCGTCGGCCGCAGGTCGTGCGATGAAGGTGGTCAATGGCGCCTGCTCGGGCGCGCAGCCGGCCACCATCAGGATCGCGGCAATCGACAGACGCTTCATCGTGCGCTTACCTCCCTGCAGCGGCTTCCGTCGTGGGTGGGACCCGGACCCGTCCCGGCCGGCCGACGGGATGTACGACAGGGCACTATAGCGAGCCAAGGGGATGCGATGCCACACGTCAGGCTGAAGGACGGCGCCGAGCTCTACTACGAGACGCACGGCAGCGGGCCGCCGCTGTTCCTCGTGCCCGGCCTGGGCGGCGACGGCCGCTTCTGGGAACCAAACCTGGCGGGGCTGGCGCGCGAATTCACCGTGGTCGTGCACGATCATCGCGGCACGGCGCGCAGCACCCTGTCGCGCATCGACTACTCGGTGGAACAGATGGCGGACGACGCGCTCCAGCTCATCGATGCGCTGGGCTTCGCCAAGGTCCACTGGTGCGGTCATTCGACGGGCGGCGCGATGGGCCAGGTGCTGGCGATCGACCATCCGGACCGGATCGACCGGCTGGTGCTGAGCGCGACCTGGGCGAAGACCGACGCGTTCTTCCGCCGCCTGTTCGAGGTTCGCGCCCTGATGCTGAAGGAGCTGGGACCAACAGCGTACGTCAAGTCGAGCGCGCTGGCGCTCAATTCGCCGTTCTGGGTTCGCGACCACGACGCCGACCTCGCCGTTGCCGAAGCCAGGGCCGACGAGACCATTCCGCTGCCGGAGATCGTGCTGTCGCGCATCGCCGCCATCGTGGCCCACGACCGGCGCGACCGGCTGCAGGCGGTGCGCGCGCCGACACTGGCGATCTGCGCCCGCGATGACATGGTGACCCCGCTCTACTTCACCGAGGAGCTGGTGCGCCTGATCCCGGAGGCCCGGGCCTATGTCCTGCCCGACGGCGGGCACTTCTTTCCGAACGTGCATGCCGCCGAATTTCGGCGTGTAATCACCGCCTTCCTCCTGGAGCCTTGAACAACACATGAAGATCGAACCCAAGATTGCCGCCGCCGCCGCCGAGCTCACCGCCATCCGGCGCGACATCCATGCCCATCCCGAGCTGGGCTTCGAGGAGGAGCGGACGTCGAAGATCGTGGCGAGCAAGCTCAAGGAATGGGGCTGCGAGGTCACGACCGGCGTCGGCAAGACCGGCGTCGTGGGAACGATCCGGGTCGGCAACAACCCGCGCGCCATCGGCCTCAGGGCCGACATGGACGCGCTGCCGATGGACGAGCACAACACTTTCGACCATCGCAGCCGGCACGAGGGCCGCATGCACGCCTGCGGCCATGACGGCCACACGACCATGCTGTTGGGCGCGGCGCAGTATCTGTCGGCGACGCGCAATTTCGACGGCACCGTGCATTTCATCTTCCAGCCGGCCGAGGAAGGACGCGGCGGCGCCGAGGCCATGGTCAAGGACGGGCTGTTCGAGAAGTTCCCCTGCGAGCAGATCTTCGGCATGCACAACAGGCCCAAGCTCGACGTCGGCAAGTTCGCGATCCGCTCCGGCCCGCAGATGGCGGGCGGCGGCCTGTTCGACATCAAGATCACCGGCAAGGGCGCCCACGGGGCGCGGCCGGAGAGCGGCGTCGACCCGGTCATCATCGCCACCCAGATCATCTCGGCCCTTCAGAGCGTCGTGTCACGCAACATCGCGCCGCTCGATTCGGCGGTGATCTCGGTGACCCAGATGCATGCCGGCGACGCCTACAACGTCATCCCGCAGGAAGCGGTGCTGCGCGGCACGATCCGCGCCTTCCGCAAGGAGACGATGGCGCTGGTCAAGGAGCGCATCGAGACGATCTCGAAGGGCATCGCCCAGACGCTGGGCGGCAAGGCCGAGCCCGACGTGCGGGTGGTCTTCCCGCCGCTGGTCAACGACCGGGACTCGGTGAGGTTCATCGCCGACGTCGCCGCCGAGATCGTGGGCGATGAGAACATGAACCGAGAGGGTCCGTACGTGATGGCCTCGGAGGACTTCTCCTACATGCTGGAGAAGGTGCCCGGCGCCTTCATCAACATCGGCAACGGCGGCGGCGAAGGCGGCTGCGAGGTCCACAATCCCGGCTACGACTTCAACGACGAGATCATCACGCTCGGCGCCACCCTGTGGTCCCGCGTGGTCGAGAAGAAGCTCGCCCGGGACGCGAGGTGAGCCGTGAGCAACGGGGCTGACCTGGAGCGGGGCGGCATCGGGCGCTGGCTGCTGCGCGACCTTCCCTACGCCGCGATGCTGGCGCTGGCGGTGGGCGGCATCGTCCTCACGAGCTTCCGGGGACAGGCGACCTACTACTACTGGATGGCGCTCGCGCCGCTCTATGCGCTGATCGTGGTGATCTCGGGCTGGCGCCGGCTGGACACCGGGGCGGGCCACATGAGGCTGGTCGTCACCCAGGCGCTGCACTGGCTCGCCTTCGTGGGGGCGATGTGGCTGATGTTCCTTCCGGAGGTGCGCGGCGTGGTGAACGACAACGCCACCAGCCTGTCGCTGCTCATCCTGCTGGCACTCGGCACCTTCGTGGCCGGCGTGCATGCCGCGGTGTGGCGCATCTCGGCCGTCGGCGTCTTCCTGGCGCTGGCCGTGCCCGCCATCGCGTGGATCCAGGAGTCGGCCATCCTGCTGCTGGTCGGTGCCCTGCTGGTGCTCGTGGTCGCGGCCTTCTTCTGGTGGATGGGCCGACGGGAGAGCCGCCTGTGACCGACGCCGCGCCGCCGACGGTGGTGCTCTGGAGCGACTATGTCAGTCCCTACGCCTACGTCGCCAAGGCGTGGGCCTACGCGCTCGAGGCCGACTACCGGATCGAGCTGGAATGGCGGCCCTATACGCTCGACATCGCCTCCTTCCAGGGTTCCGTCGCCGAGCGCGATCCGCATCACTGGCGGCGCGTCCGCTACGCCTACATGGACGCGCGGCGCTGGGCCAACAAGCAGGGGCTGGTGCTCAAGGGGCCCGTGAAGATCTTCTACGCGCGGCCGGCCAATGCCGGGATGCTCTTCGCCCGGCGGCACGGCGTGTTCCGTCCCTACAACGACCGGATCTTCGATCTCTTCTGGAAGCGCGAGCTGGACCCAGAAAGCATCGAGGCCGTCGCCGCCCTTCTCCAGCAGGTGGGGGCGCCTGCCGGCTTCGCCGATTTCCTGGCAGGGGAGGGCGGGGCCGAGCACGACAGGCTGCGCAGCGAGGCCGAGGCCTCGGGCGTCTTCGGCGTGCCGACCTTCGTGTTCGACGGCGAACTCTTCTGGGGCGGCGACCGGATTGCCTTGCTGCGCGAGCGCCTCGACGAACGAGGCGTCGCGCGGCGAGGGTGAGGCTTCCGGACTACTCGGACTTTTCCGGCGGCTGGTCGAGCGTGCGGTCGACGCGCCCGTGCAGCGCCTTCACTTCCTGGCGCAGCACCTTGGCCCGGTCCTGGAGGCGACGGCGGGCGCGCCGGAAGGCGTCGTTCACGGCGAATTGCGGATCGCCGAAGCGCTCGTCCTGGCCGGGCGTGCGGTCGATGTCGATCGATGCGCCGCCCGGCATCTTGATGTGGATCGTCACCTCGTAGGGTCCGCCGCTGCGGTGGTTCCCGTCCGGAAGCTTGAACACGACGTGGCAGTCGGTCATCCGTTCGAACACCTGCTCGAGATGGGCCGCCTGCTCCTCGATCAGTTGCCGGACGGCGTCGCTCGAGGGCGTGTTCTGGAAGGTGATCCTGAGCGGCGTGTTCATTTGGTGCCTCCTTCGTTCCGGCGAGTCGCTACGGAAACGCAGGGTGCGGAGAGCGAGTTGCAGGCCGCATCGGCGTCACCGGTCCGCGACGGCCGGTCAGCCTAGCATTTCGGCCGGGAGACGGATACCGCGTGAAGGATCGGCCGAAGCGTCGCGGCGGGCAGACCAGAATGGAGAGCGGAGCTAATCGCCCGCCGCGACGGCCGTGGAGCGGCCGGACCGGGCCGGGCGCACGACGCGATGGGTGACCATGCGGTGATGCAAGGCGCGGATCGTGTCGCTTCCCCGCGTCAGGAACAGCCACGGGAAGAGACCGTGCACGAAGCAGGCGAGGGAACCCGCCAGCATGCTGGCACCGAAGCCGAAGGCGGCGCCCATGTGCTGGAAGTAGGTCTCGTTGACGGAGGCCGGATGGTCGGTGAAGCGGCGAAACATTGCATCGAGTTTAGCGACGGCGGCGGAAAACGGCTTGCTCGTTTGGTGTCGCCTGCGGCAACCTTGAGAAAATCATTCCAAGAGAGCAACCATGGCGGCAAAATTATCGCTCGATTCCTTCGACAAGAAGATTCTGGATTGCCTGCAGGACGATGCGGACACGCCCCTGGCCGAGGTTGCGCGGCGGGTCGGCCTGTCCACGACGCCCTGCTGGCGACGCATCAACCGACTGCAGCAGGCCGGCGTCATCCGGGCCCGGGTTGCCCTGCTCGAGCGCAAGTCGGTCAATGCGGGCGTCACGGTCTTCGTCGCCGTCCGCACCGCCCAGCACACGGCGCAGTGGCTGTCGCGGTTCGCCAAGGCGGTCGCCTCGTTTCCCGAGGTGATGGACTGCTACCGCATGAGCGGCGAGATCGACTACCTGATCCGGCTGGCCCTGCCGGACATCGAGGCCTACGACGCCTTCTACAAGCGGCTGATCGCCAAGGTCGAGCTGTCCGACGTGACCTCGATGTTCGCCATGGAGGAGATCAAGTCGACCACCCGGCTACCGCTGCACTATCTCGCATAGGCGCGGTCGAGGGCGTCAAACGAGGGGTGAGCGGCCATCTCGGCGACGAGCTCGGTGAGGCCTGACCGGCTGTGGCCCTCGCGCCAGCCCATTGCCAGCCGCAGGAACGGCGGACCGAGCTCCGGCTCGATGGCCTCGAAGCGATGGCCGCGGAAACCGAAGGAACCGCCGGGCGTCGCGAGCAGCCCGCGGCGTGCGCACTCCCGCTTCAGGATCGCTTCCAGTCGGCGATAGCGGCTGGCCGGTCCGTCTTCTCGCAGTCGAAGAGCACAGAAGGGCGCGTTGGCCGGGCGGTCGAGCAGGGAAGGGTGGCTGTCGGCGGCGAAAACGCGCGACTGCGCGCCAATCGCCGCGGCTAGGCGGCGGTTCGCGGCGAACACCGAGCCGGCATAGCGGACCGCATATGCCCGGTCCATGAACCACGGGGCCGAGAGGGCCGCCACCTCGTCGAGGGTCAGGCCGCTTCCCATCAGTCCCCGCAGCGTGCGCAGGGAATCGGCTGCCTCGCCGGCCGCGCCCGTACGCGCCCGCGCGGCAACGCGGACGATGCCGACATTGGCCAGTTCGAGGCCGGCCTGGTCCAGTTTCAGTCCCGAACGGTAGGCGATGACGATCCCGCCCTCCGCCACCGCCGGGAGATAGGGGGTCGGGTCGTGCGCCGGGCCGGACAGCGTCAGGTCGAGCACCAGCAGACGCCGGGCCCGCGGCAGGCGACGGCAGAGACCGAAGCCGCCATCGCAGGAGACCGGCTCGGCGATGACGATGTCGGTGTCCGCAGCGTCCTCGGCGGCGCGGCGCATCAGGCGGGATGGCCATGCCTGAAGCAGGGCGGCCGTCTCGAAATAGGCGCCTGCGTGCGCCACGGTCAGCGCCCGACGGTGGCCCCACCGTGACGCGGCGAACTGGAGGATCGCGGCCAGCGATGCCTGACCGCTCCTGAACAGAACGGTCTCGCCGGACCAGCCGGCGGGCGTCGGCGCGTAGCCGGGCCCTCGGGCTTCGAGGACGGAGGCATCGAGATCGCGCTCGTAGCCGAAGGCGATTCCCGGCCCGGCGGGAACGTGGGCGACGTCGCCCTGGCGTGGCGTCTTCAGGCTCCGATCGGCGGGTCGGTGAGCGAGCGTCAGCCAGGCCCTGCGCAGATCGAAAGCGGCCTCCTCCAGGCGACGTTCCTGCGCCAGGTGGTCGTTTCCGAGACCGGCAATGACCGTCCGCAAGTTTTCCGTAAGGGGAGAGATACCGGTCGCACGCCGCACCCTTTCGGCCAGGTCCAGCAAGTCCTCCAGATCGCGCTCGATTGCTTCGCGGAATTTCATGGAGGGTAAACGTCGGCGGTGCACGGCGCGTTGCCGGTCCGCCGATCGCCGGAACTGGCGAAGCCCGACGCGGCCCTCTACGATCTTGCGGCCAGGACCAGAGGATGGGGGAAATGAGCACGGGCAAGAACCGCAAGAAGGTGCTGATCGTCGGTCGCCTGCCGCAGGCGGGGATCGACCTGCTGAAAACGCGCGACGACGTCGACTACGAGATCCTCACGGACGACACTGTCCCTTCGCTCCATCCCAAGCTGAAGGATGCCAACGCCGTGACGCTCGGCGCGACGCCCTTCCGCCAGGCCGAGCTCGACGCGGCGCCGGGCATGATGGTCGTGGCGCGGCTCGGCGTGGGCTTCGACGCCGTCGAGATTCCGGCGCTGAACAAGCGCAGGATTCCACTGATGACCACCGGCATCGCCAACTCAGTGTCGGTTGCCGAGCACGCCATGTACATGCTGCTGGCCTCGGCGCGGCTGGTGAAGAAATACGACCGGTTCGTGCGCGAGAACGGCTGGGGCCAGCGCCTCTCGGAACTGCCGGCCGACCTGTCGGGCAAGACCATCCTGGTGGTCGGCATGGGCCGCATCGGCTCGCGCACCGTGAAGCGATGCGTCGCCTTCGACATGGACGTCCATGTCCTCGATCCCAACCTGTCCGAGGCCGACATCAAGAACGCCGGCGCCACCAAGGTCACCAACCTCAAGGCGGTCCTGCCGAAGATGGATTTCGTGTCCATCCACTGCCCCAAGGCGCCCGAGACGTTGAACATGTTCAATACCGAGACGATCGGGCTGATGAAGCCGACGGCGTTCCTGGTCAACACCGCGCGCGGCGGCATCATCAACGAGGACGCGCTCTACGACGCGCTCTCGAACGGCAGGCTGCGGGGAGCGGGCCTCGACGTGCTCGACCGCGAGCCGCCGGATCCGGCCAACAAGCTGTTCGGCCTCGAGAACGTGATCTTCAGCCCCCACATGGCCGGCGTCACCCAGGAAGCCAGCGACCGGATGGCGACGACCGCGATCGAGAACATCCTGAGCGTGTTCGACGGACGCCCGAACGCCGCCAACGTCGTGAACAAGGAAGTGCTGTCGTAGGCATCTGCCGTGCCGATCCCTGCCCTCATGTTCCTCTCCCCCTCTCGGGGGAGAGGTTAGGTGAGGGGGCAACGCAATGACCGTCTCCTGCATCACCCCCTCACCCAGCCTCTCCCCCAAGGGGGAGAGGAGGCATGAGAAGAAGGCGTGCGCGAGTGGACGGCGCCCGCCTACGTCTCCATCAAATCTTCGATCTCGTCGTCGGTCGGAAAGCGGCCGGTCTTGCTGCGGGTGTACTTCAACGCGCCATCGACGGTGACGTCGAACTGGCCGGATCTGCCCGGGCGCAGCTCGATGTCGGCCACGCCCTGCTTCTGGAGGAAATCCCTCACACGGAGGGCCTGCGGCTTATAACCTCAAGCGCCGCAATATTCGATCAGGACCTTCATGCTCCCAAGGTGGGTTGCTAGGGTCCGGCCGGCAAGGGGGATTGTCGATGAAGTACGGACCGCTGGGCCGCTCGGGCCTGATCGTGAGCCGCATCTGCCTGGGCGGCAACTCGTGGGGCGCCAAGGGCCGCCGCGGCTGGGGCAAGTTCGACGAGGCCGAGGCGCCGGCCTATTTCAGGCGGGCGCTCGATGTGGGCATCACCTTCTTCGACACAGCCGATGCCTACAATGCCGGCCGCTCCGAGGAGATCATGGGCGCCACGCTCATGAAGATGGCGAAGCGCGAGGACATCGTCCTGTCGACCAAGGTCGGCATCCGCATGAGCGACAGCGCCAACGATGTCGGCACCGGCCGCAAGCACCTGATGAGCGCCGTCGATGCCCAGCTCAGGCGGCTGCAGACGGACTATATCGACGTTTACCAGGTCCACCGCCTCGATCCCCACACGCCGATCGAGGAGACCATGTACTCGCTCGACCAGCTCGTGCGCTCGGGCAAGGTTCGCTACATCGGCGGCTCGACCATGCCGGCCTACAAGTTCGCCCAGATGCTCATGATCGCGGACTGGAAGGGCTATGCGCGCCCGATAGCGATGCAGAACCTCTACAACCTCGTCCAGCGCGAGGAGGAGCGGGAGATGAACCGGCTCTGCCATGAGCAGGGTGTCGGCCTGATTCCCTATTCGCCGCTGGCGCGCGGCTTCCTGGCCGGCAATCGCAGCCGCGACGGCGGCGGCGACACCGAGCGCTCGAAGAACGACGCCCAGGTGAAGGCGGGCACCTACCGCGACGGCGACTGGGAGGTGGTCGATCGCCTGAAGAAGATCGCCGCGGGCAAGAACGCCTCGCCGGCCCAGGCGGCGCTGGCCTGGCTGCTCGGCAAGCCGTACATGGGCGCCCCCATCATCGGCGCCACCAGCCTCGAACAGCTGACCTCGGCTGCGGAGGCGACGGAGCTCACGCTGACGGCGGACGAGACGGCGATGCTCGAGGAGCCCTACGCGTTCCGCGTCCCGCCCGAGAACTGAGCGGTCAGGCCGGCCGCCGCCGCAACGCGTCGGCGAACCAGAAGCCCAGCAGCGGCAGGACGATGGCGGCCGCCCAGAAGACCGGCGGCGCGCCCCAGCGGTCGACGATGGGCGCGGCGACCGGCACGCCGATCGCCTGGCCGACGAACAGGCAGAGCGCGAACAGGGCCATGGCCGCGCCGCGCGCTTCGGGCGCCATCTGCGTGCCGTGGGTCTGCAGCGTGTTGTGCAGCATGTAGAAGGAGACGCCGGACAGCGCGACGGCGGCGAACTCGACCTCGGCCGTCGGGGCGAGCGCCATGGCCGCAAAGGCGATGCCGAGCCCGGCCGCGCCCCACCGGCAGAGGCCGCGCTCGCCCAGCACGCGGACGAGATGGGGGGCCACCAGCACGTAGGCGAAGCCGCCGGCGCCGAAGGCCGCCACGGCGAGGCCGAGCGCGGCCAGCCCGAGGCCGAAGCGCTGGTGCAGGTCCGCGCCCACAAAGGTGAAGGCGCCCCAGAACATGCCGCCTTCGAGCGCCACCACCAGGACGACGGTCAGTGCCCAGCGGCGGCGCAGGACGCCGACCATCTGGCCGATCATGGAGCCGCGGCCCTGGCCCGTCGCGTGGGCGATGTCGGGCCGGGCGCGGATCACGGCGAAGAGGGCGACGCCGGCAATGACGTAGAGCACGGCCAGCAGGGCGAAGACCCAGCGCCAGCCCAGCCAGTCGCCGATCGCCCCGCCCATCGCCGAGCCGGTCATGAGACCCAGCGTCTGGCCCGTGAGGAAGCGGGCCAGGGTCGCCTGGCGGCGCTCGTAGCTCACATTGTCGCCGACCCACGCGATCGCGAGCGGGATCACGGCGGAACTGGTGACGCCGGTCAGGAACCGAGCCACGGTCAGCCAGGCGATCGAGGTGGCGAGGCTGCTCAGGATGCAGCACAGGGCGGCCGCGATGCAGGCGATGGCCACGACCGGCATCTTGCCGTAGCGGTCGCCGAACGGCCCATGGACCAGCACGAAGACCCCGTTGGCGAGCAGGAAGGCCGTGGCGGCGATGGAGGCCGTTCCGACGGTCACGCCGAAGGTCGCGGAGAGCTGCACGAGGAGGGGGTCGATCACGCGCATGTTGGCGGCCGACGCGAAGGCGGCCAGCGAGAGCAGCACGATGGCCACCGTCGGGGCTCGTGTCGGCAGGGGCCGCGGAGCCGCGGCGGGCGAATTCATGGCGGGTCGGAGGTAGCCCGGCGGCCTGCGAAAGGAAAGGCCTGTCGGCGCGCGGCAGCCTTGCCTATGTTGAGAGGATCATGGACGAACTCCTCATCCTCGCCCGCGATCCCAATGCCTGGGCGGCGCTGATCACCCTCATCGTCATGGAAGTCGTTCTCGGCATCGACAACCTGATCTTCATCTCGATCCTCACCAACAAGCTGCCGGCGGAGCAGCAGAGGATGGCCCGGCGGATCGGCATCGGCCTGGCCGTCGTCCTGCGCCTCGGCCTGCTGAGCGGCGTCGCGTTCATCGCCAGCCTGACCACGCCGGTCTTTTCACTCCTGGGCCACGGCTTTTCCTGGAGGGACCTCATCCTGATCGGGGGCGGCCTCTTCCTGATCTACAAGGCGACCAGCGAGATTCACGACCAGGTCTCGGAAGAAGACGAGCACGGCACCGGCGCCGGTGAGGTGCTTCGGGTCAGCATGACGTCGGCCATCGGCCAGATTCTGATACTCGATCTGGTGTTCTCACTCGACAGCATCATCACCGCTGTCGGCATGACCGACGACCTCCCGATCATGATCATCGCTGTCCTGGTCGCGGTCAGCCTCATGCTGCTGGCGGCCGATCCGCTGGCGCGGTTCATCGGCAACAATCCGACCATCGTCATGCTGGCGCTGGGCTTCCTCATGATGATCGGCATCACCCTGATCGCCGACGGCATGGGGTTCCACATTCCCAAGGGCTACATTTACGCGGCGATGGCCTTCTCCGCCTTCGTCGAGGGTCTCAACATGATGGCGCGGCGGGCGCGTCGCAAACCGCTGCGCAATCGGCCGCGCTGACAAGGTGCCATCACGGCCGTAGACTTGATCCATGAAGCTCAAGGATCGGGTGGCGATCGTCACCGGCGCGGCCTCCGGCATCGGCGCCGCCTCGGCCCGCCTGTTCGCGGCTGAAGGCGCCAGGCTGGCCCTGGTGGACCAGGACGTGCAGGGCCTGGGTCAGGTGGCGGCCGACATCGAGGCGGGCGGCGGCAAGGCCATCGTCCTGCCGGGGGATGTCAGTCGCGATGCCGAAGCGTCCGCCGGTGTGGCGCAGGTCATGGAAAGGTGGGGGCGCATCGACGTGCTCCTGACCGCGGCCGGCATCTCCCTGGGCGGTACCGTCGACGCGATCGAGGAAGTGAACTGGGACCGTACCTTCGCGGTCAACGTCAAGGGCACCTACCTGTGGGTGCACCATGCCATCCGTCCGATGATCACCGCCGGCGCGGGGGCAATCGTCACCGTCGGCTCGCAGCTTGCGCAGTCGAGCCTCGGGAAGAATGCAGCCTACATCGCCTCCAAGGGCGCCATCGCCTCCCTGACCAAGACCATGGCGGTGGATCATGCGCATCAGGGGATCCGGATCAATGCGCTGATGCCCGGCGTGATCGATACGCCGATGCCGGCGCGCTCCCTGCAACGTCATGCCGATCCCGACCAGATGCGGGCGTTCTGGCGCCAGCGCCATCCGATGGGACGGATCGGGCGACCCGAGGAGGTGGCGAGCGCGGCCCTGTTCCTCGCCAGCGACGACTCCTCCTTCGTCACGGGAACGCTGCTGTTCGTCGACGGCGGCTGGACGGCGCACTGATGCCCAGGAAGCTCACGACCGAACAGGTCGCCCAGTACGAGCGGGACGGTTTTGTCTGCCCCGTCGATGCCTTCTCGCCCGACCGCGTCCGCGCCTGGCGCGACAGGCTCGAAACGTTCGAGCGGGCCCAGGGCCAGAAGATGACCCGTGGCCACAATTTCAAGCCGCATCTGCTGTTCCCGTGGGTCGACGAGATCGTCCACTCGCCCGAGGTGCTGGACGCGGTCGAGGACCTGATCGGCCCCGACATCCGCCTGTTCCATCTCTCCGTCTGGCCGAAGGATCCGGGATCGGGCACCTACGTGAGCTGGCACCAGGATGCGACCTATTTCGCGCTCGAGCCGGCGTGCCACGTGACTGCCTGGGTGGCGCTGACGGACGCGCCGGTCGAGGCGGGCTGCATGGAGGTGGTCCCGGGGTCGCACCGGCTGGGTCAGCTGCCCCATGCCGAGCTCCAGGACACGGACAATCTCCTGTCGCGCGGCCAGACGCTGGCCGTCGATGTCGATCGTCGCCGCACCGCCTTCATGCCGGTCAAGGCCGGACAGTTCTCGCTGCACCATACGCATCTGGTCCACAATTCCCGGCCCAACCGCTCGACCGACCGGCGCATCGGGCTCGGCATCAGCTACATTCCGACGTCGGCGCGTTGCACGGCGGACACCCGGGTGACCGCCATGCTTGTGCGCGGCGAGGACAGGTACGGAAATTTCGACGACGAGCGCCGGCCGACCGATGAGGCCGGTCCCGCCGAACGCGCCTTCCACGCGGAGGCGGTCGCCCGCTTCCGGGCGATGAATGCCGTGGAGTCGGAAGAGAACAAGGTCGCCGTGGTGAGACGTTAGCCCGGGGACCGCGCACACTGTCATCCCGAGCGAAGCGAGGGACCTTCGAGGCAACAGGAAAGGTCGCTCCCTTCGACTTCACTCAGGGCAGGCGCTGCGCTCGGAATGACAGCATTGTCGTAACAAGGATCGATCCATGCTCCGCCTGCCGTATCACAATCGTTATGCCTATTCGCCGATCACCGAGCGCAAGGACTATTCCTGGCCGGACGGCAAGCGGCTGGCCGTCTATCTCGGCCTCAACATCGAGCATTTTGCCTTCGGCGCCGGCGACGGCCATCTCCTGACCGTGGCCGGGACGCCGCCCGATCCGCGCACCTTCGCCTGGCGCGACTACGGCAACCGCGTCGGCGTCTGGCGGTGCCTGGACCTGTTCGACGAACTCAACCTGCCGGCAGCGCATCTGATCAACACCACGGTGTTCGACTACGCACCCCAGATCGTCGACGCCCTGAAGGCGCGGGGCGACGAGTTCATCGGCCATGGCCGGACCAACGCCGAACGCCACGGCCTCATGTGGGAGGCCGACGAGAAGCGCTTTCTCGAGGAGGTGCGGGACGCGATCGAGAAGGCGTCCGGCCGCCGGCCGCGCGGCTGGATGGCGCCCTGGATGGCCTCGAGCCACCACACGCCCGACTTGCTGAAGGAGACCGGCTTCGACTTCCTGATGGACTGGCCGGCCGACGACCAGCCGCTCTGGATGAAGACCCGTTCCGGCCCGCTGATGAGCGTGCCCTATCCCATCGAGATCAACGACAGTCCGCAAATCCTGGTGCGGCACCATACGCCGGAACAGTTCCGCGACTTCATCATCGGCCAGTTCGAGGAGCTGCTGCGCCAGTCGGCGCGACAGCCGCTGGTCTGCGGCATCGCCCTGCACACGATGATCGTCGGCCAGCCCTACAGGCTCAGGATGCTGCGCGAGGCTCTGCAGCACATCGCGGGCCATCCGCAGAAGGACAAGGTCTGGTTCACGCGGCCGTCGGAGATCTACGACCACTGCGCGTCGTTGCCGGAAGGCGTCATGGTACCGCCACCGACGTGACGGAGACGGCGGCCTATTCGACCGCGAAGTCGGCCAGCTTCTTCTTCCGGCTCTTGAGGGCGGCCACCAGCCAGCGCGGACGCAGGCCCCGTCCCGCCCAGGTCTCGCTGGGATTCTCCGGGTTCCGGAACCGGATCGGAAGCTTGCGCGCCTTGCGCGGCTTGCGGCCCAGCGACTTCATGCGCTTGGCGTTCCGAGCGCCCTGCGATTCGATGCGCGTCATGGCCTTGCTCAATTCCCGGCGTTCGGCATCAAGGCGTTGAAAGATTGCGGACTCCAGCTTGGTCTTCGCCTTGAGCAGCTCGGTCAACGTCATGGAATTGATCGCCTTCACGCTGGTTCCTTTCGCTCACGCCGATCGCCGCTTTGGATTAGAGACTATTGCCCCGCCATGCAATGCGATTTGGCACATAACGTTTTCCGGGAGTCGTTTGTTGCACAGAGGCTGACGCGATGTGAACTCCAATACCATTGCGCTCAACTTTGCCACGGGCAAAATGATGGCAAGCTGAAGAAACAGTTCATTTCATCCGGGAGGAAGATATCATGGCCGTAAAGGTTCTGGAGATTCATCACACGGGCGTGCGTGTCGACGACGAGGCGAATCTGCTGAAGGCGACCCAGGACTTCTATGCCGACGTCCTCGGCCTGCAGTGCGATTCGGGTCGGCCAACAATTCCCGGTATCCCGGGGGCCTGGGTCAACGTCGGTGAAGTGGGGCAGATTCATCTTATCGGTGGCCCGCAACCGTCGCCGGTCGCCAGGGGACCCGGCGAGGATCCGACCCGACCGCACGTTGCGTATGCCGTCGAAAGCATCGCCGAGACTCGAGCGGAGCTCGACCGAATGGGCGTGAAGTATTGGGTGATCGAAGGCCTGGTCAGCCCTGATTCGACCCAGATTTTCATGAATGATCCGTGTGGCAACATGGTCGAGCTGCATCAATACGACACCTGTCGCTGCCGCGCGGCAAACCGCACCAAACCATAGGCGACGATTGAAGGCCGACGTCACGCGCTGGCTCGCCGACGCCGGCCTCGGGAACCTGCCGATCGAAGCGCTCGTCGATGGCTTTGCCCGGCGGCTCAACGAGCTTGGCGTGCCGCTGGCACGCATGTTTGTCGGCACGAGCACGCTTCATCCGCTCGTGCGGGTCCGCAGCCTGATCTGGGAACGCGACCAGGGGCTGAACACGCGTTTCGAGTTTCGGCAGTCGGACATCGATGCGCCCATGCTGCGCCAAAGTCCCTTCGCATCGATGTTGCAGCGATCGGTTGCAGAACGGCGCAATATTTTCACCTCGCCGGCGCCGCGCGACGAATTGCCGGTTTTCGCCGAGTTGCGCGCCGCCGGCATGACGGAGTGGTACGGGTGGGTCTTTCCCTTCGGCCCGCTCGTGCCGAAGGCCGGCGATCCGCTCGATGCCGAGCGCCGGGGAGAACTGTGGCTCGTCTGCTCTCTCGCGACCGACGCCCCGGCCGGTTTCACCGATAGCCAGATGGCGCTCGTCCGCGATCTGCTCCCCGTTTTCGCCCTGGCGGCCAAGGCCACGACCCTGCGAACGATCGGGGAAGGATTGCTCGGCGCCTATCTCGGCCGGGATCCGGCCAGCCGGGTGCTGGCCGGCACGGTCGAGCGGGGCCAGGTCCAGGGAGTCGAGGCGGTGCTCCTGTTCACCGACCTCCGCGGCTTCACGGCCCTTGCCGACACAATGCCCGGGCAGGAGCTGATCACGCTGCTCGACGACTGTTTCGACGGCATGGTGCGCCCGGTCGTCGCCCACGGAGGCGAGATCCTCAAGTTCCTGGGCGACGGCCTGCTGGCGATCTTCCGGGTCGAGGGTCGTTCGCGCGCCGAGGTCTGTGGGAAGGCACTCGACGCGGCCTGCGAGACGCTGGCGGCCATGGCCGCGCTGGAGGCGCGCCGCGCGGGCCGGTCGCTGCCGACTCCCGCACTCGACGTCGCGCTCCATGTCGGACACGTCCACTACGGCAATGTCGGCGCCGATGATCGCCTCGATTTCACCGTCATCGGACCCGCCGTCAACGAGGCCTCACGCATCGAGCGGCTGTGCGACTCGCTCGGCCGCAACCTGCTGATGTCCCAGGCCTTCGCCCGGGCCGCCGACACGAGCCGCCACCGGCTCGTGTCGCTCGGTTACCACCGCCTTCGCGGGGTCCGCGAGGACACCGAGCTGTTCGGCCTGGTGTCCTGAGGCGCGGCCGCGCGTCGCGACCGGCCGCGGTCGACTATCGCCCGTACACCGTGCTCTCGAAGGCGTGGAACAGCGGCAGCGACTTCACGTCGGCGAACGGCAGGATCTGCGTGGCATAGACGCCGCCCAAGCCCTTCTTCTGGTCGATCCAGTAGTAGGTATTGGCGAGGCCCGCCCAGGCGAGGCTGCCGGCCGAACGGCCGGTCGGGGCGTCCTGGTTGTTGATCATGAAGGACAGGCCCCACTGCTTGTCGATGCCGGGGAAGAACTCGGCGTCGTTGGAGAAGGGCGGGGCGGCCGTCTTGAGCAACGTCACCTTGCTGTCGCCCATGGCGTTCTTCGACATCTCGGCCACGGTGGCAGGCTTCAGCACCGCCTCGCCCTTGTCGGACTTTCCCTGGTTCAGCATCATGCGCACGAACTTCAGGTAGTCGCCCGCCGTGCTGTAGAGACCGCCGCCGCCCATCTCGAACTCGGGCTCCTGCGGGATCTCGATCGTCGGGTCCGGAACCAGTTTCCCGTCCTCGCCGCGGTGGTGGATGGTGGCCCGGCGGGCGCGCATGCCGTCGCTCATCCGGAAGGCCGTGCTGTCCATGCCGAGCGGACCGAACAGGTTGGCCTGCATGTACGCGCCGAGCTTCTGCCCGCTCGCCGCCTCGACCATCTTGCCGGCAAAATCGATGTTGATGCCGTAGAACCACCGCTCGCCGGGATCGAACAGCAGCGGCGTCGTCAGCGCCTTGTCCTGGCAGCTGATGATGCCCGGGACTTCCATCGCCTCCATGTACTTGGCGATCTCGGGGCTCCAGATGTCGTAGCCGAAGCCCGCCGTATGGGTGAGCAGGTGGCGCAGCGTGATATCGCCCCGGGCCTTGCGGGTCTTCGGCTTGCCCTTGTCGTCGAACCCGTCGAGCACCTCGACCTTCCCCAGGGCCGGGATCACCGCCTTGGCCGGCGAATCGAGGGAGAGCTTGCCCTGCTCGACCAGCTGCATCGCCGCCGCGCCGGTGACGGCCTTGGTCATCGAGGCGATCCAGACGACCGTGTCGGGCGTCATGTCGGCCGACTCGCCGAGCGTGCGCTTGCCGAAGCCGCCCTCGTAGGTCGTTCCCTTCGCGTCGGTGGCGACCGCCACCACGCCGGGCACGTCGCCCCGGGCGACGGCGTCCTTCAGAACCTTGTCGGCCTCTGCCTTCATGGTCGTTCCTCCTGATCGTCGGTTTGTTGGCTGCGGCCTCGGGGGCCGTCATTGCCCGCCGATCCTGCGCCCATGGAGGCGCGCCGTCGACCCTTCCGTTCCAGGTGCCGTGGATGCCCGTCTCGACTGCGGTAAGGATGCCAGGCGACGCCCGTGTACGCCGCCCGCTATGATGCTTCGATGTTCGCTGACATCGACGCGGCCTCGGCGGCCTTTGCCGAGGAGCACAAGCTCCCCGGCCTCGTCGCAGGCATCGTCGAGGGCGGCCGGCTGGTCCATGTGACGATGCTGGGCCTGGCCGACCGCGAAGCCGGCCGACCGGTGGGACGGGACACCGCCTTCCGCATCGCCTCGATGACCAAGAACATGACGGCGCTGGCGATCCTGTCGCTCCGCGACGCGGGCAAGCTCGCGCTCGACGCACCGCTGTCGACCTACGTGCCGCAGTTCGCCGCCGTGAAGCCCGCCACGGCGGACAGCGCGCCGGTCACGGTGCGCCACCTTCTCAGCCATGTGGCGGGCTTCGTCACCGACGATCCCTGGGGCGACCGTGTGCTCGGCATGACGCCGGCCCAGCTCGACCACGTGATCGCGACCGGGACGCTGTTCGCCCGGCCGCCGGGCCTCGCCTTCGAATATTCCAACCTGGGCTATGCGCTGCTCGGCCGGGTCCTGACCAACGTGAGCGGCGAGCCCTACCAGGATCATGTGCGGCGCCTGTTCCTCGCGCCGCTCGGTCTCACGCGCACGGGCTTCGACGCGCCGGCGGCGTCGCGCGGCGACTATGCCTTCGGCTACCGGCTCGACGGCGAGACCTGGTCGCGCGAGCGCATCGAGCCGGACGGCGAGGTCGGCGCGATGGGCGGGCTCGTCACCACCGCGCCGGACTATGCAAGCTGGGTGGCTTTCCTGCTGTCGGCCTGGCCGGCGCGCGACGATCCCGAAACGGGGCCGGTGCGGCGCGCGAGCGTGCGCGAGTTGGGCCTGTTCCATGCGCCGCCGTTCCAGCCCGACGGTCCCGAACCGCGGCCCAGCGCCTATGGATACGGGCTGAACAACACGCTCGATCCCGTGCTCGGCCGTCTCCTGCATCATGCGGGCGGCCTCCCGGGGTACGGCTCGCACGTGCTGCTGCTGCCCGAGCGCGGCTGGGGCGTGTTCGCCTTCGCCAACCGAACCTACGCGCCGATGTCGAAGCTGACGCCGAAGCTCGCCAGGGTCCTGCACGAGGCGCGGCCGAAGCCGCCGCCGGCCGTGCCCTCGCGGGCGCTGCGGCGCGCCGTCGACGCGGTGGCGGCCGCCTGGGCGTCCGGGCGCATCGAGGATGCGGCGTCGGCCTGCGCCTCGAACTTCTTCCTCGATATGCCGCCGCCCCTGCGCAATGCAGAACTTGCGCGCTTGAAGGAACAGGTGGGCGAGGCCGACATCGAGACGATCGAGCCCACCCATGCGCTCGCCGGCCGCGTCACGCTGGCCGGCGCGCGCGGCCGGCTCACCGTCTCGATCGTCCTGTCGCCCGAGCGGCAGCCCGGGATCCAGAAGCTGGTGTTGACCGTCGAGGACGCGAAGACTGAAGGCGACCGGTAGGGCAGTCGCGCGGCTCCATACCTTTCGATGATGACTGCAGTGCAGTCACCGATATCTGGTGTTTTCCAAAGGTTCGTCACCAGCGGCGGTGGCTCCTGGAGCCCAAAAAGTCGCAAGAATCTGTCGCCCCGCATGGGACCGGCCGCTCGCGCCTTGAGTCGAATGAAAACTTCGGTTATTGTAGCCGCACGCCATGCATCAGCTTGCCCTATTCGCCTGCTGCAGTGCCCGTGACGGCGAGTGCGAACGCGTAGGCGATCGCCACTTCCTCGAGCCGGTCGAAGCGGCCGGCCGCGCCGCCATGGCCGGCGCCCATGTTGGTGCGCAACAGCACCGGTCCGCCGCCGGTCATGGTGGCGCGCAGGCGGGCGACCCACTTGGCGGGCTCCCAGTAGGTGACGCGCGGATCGGTCAGGCCGGCCATCGCCAGGATGGCCGGGTAGCGCCGGGCCGCGACATTGTCGTAGGGCGAATAGGACCGGATATGGCGGAAGGCCGCCGGGTCGGTGATCGGGTCGCCCCATTCCGGCCATTCCGGCGGCGTGAGCGGCAGCGTGTCGTCGAGCATCGTGTTGAGCACGTCGACGAACGGCACCTCGGAGACGATGCCGGCGAACAGCTCGCCGGCGCGGTTGGCGACGGCGCCCATCAGCATGCCGCCGGCGCTGCCGCCGTGCCCGACGATGCGGCCGGGCGCGGTGTAGCGCGCCTCGATCAGGGCCCGGCCGGCGGCGGCGAAATCGTCGAAGGTGTTGGTCTTCCGGTCGAGCTTGCCGTCGAGGTACCAGCCCCAGCCCTTGTCCGAGCCGCCGCGGATATGGGCGATGGCGTAGACGAAGCCGCGATCCACCAGCGACAGGCGATTGGCCGAGAACGAGGCCGGCATCGCCATGCCGTAGGAACCGTAGCCGTAGAGCAGCAGCGGCGCCTTGCCGTCGTGCGGCAGGTCGCGACGGTGCAGGATCGAGACCGGCACCAGGGCGCCGTCGTGGCTCGGCGCCATGATCCGGGTCGTGACGTAGTCGGCCGGATCGTGTCCCGAGGGAATCTCCTGGCGCTTGCGCAGCACCCGCTGGCGGCCCGCCATGTCGTAGTCGTAGACCTCGGCCGGCGTCGTCATGCTCGAATAGGCGAAGCGCAGCCGCGTCGTGTCGAATTCGAAGCCGTCGACGATGTCGAGCGCGTAGGCCGTCTCGTCGAAGGCGATGGCATGCTCGGTCCCGTCGGCGAGGTCGCGCACGACGATCGAGGGCAGCGCGTTCTCGCGCTCCAGCCGCACCAGATGGCCCGCGTGCAGCGACACCTTGACGAGGTAGATGCCGGGCCGGTGCGGGATCAGTTCGCGCCAGTTCTCCCGGCCGGGCGTCGCCAGCGGCGCGACGTCGACGCGGAAGTCGATGGCGTCGCCCTGGTTGGTCAGGATGTAGAGCGTGTCGCCGCGGTCGTAGACGCTGTAGCGCACGCCGGTCTCGCGCGGCGCCACGAGCCGCGGCGCGGCGTCGGGATCGGCAAGATCGATGAGCCAGCGCTCGGAGGTCGCCTGGTTGCCGGTCGCGACGACACAGAAGCGGCCCGACGCGCTCTCCTCGGCGCGCACGAACCAGCCATTGTCCTTCTCCTCGTAGACCAGCACGTCGTCGGCCTGCGCTGTTCCCAGGCGATGGCGGTAGAGGCGGAGGGGCCGGTGATTCTCGTCGACCCGGACGTAGTAGAAGAACGTCGAATCGTGGCCCCAGACGACGCTGCCGCTCGTCTGGTCGATCACGTCCGGGAGATCGGCGCCCGTGTCCCACCGCCGCACCCGGACGGTGAAGTATTCCGAGCCCTTGACGTCGGCGCTCCAGGCTTCGAGCCGATGGTTCGGCGAATGCCGCGTGCCGCCGAACTTGAAGTAGACCGACCCGGCGGCGAGGGCGTCGCCGTCGAGCAGGATCTCGCTCTCGCCGCCGTCGCGCGGCAGGCGGCCGATCGTCTCGTGCTGCCCGCCGGGATTGAACTTCCAGAAGTAGGCAAAGGGCCCGTCGGGTTGGGGAACGCTGGAATCGTCCTCCTTGATCCGCCCGCGCATCTCGGCGACCAGCGTCCTCTGCAGGTCCTGCAGCGGCAGCAGCCAGGCCTCGGTGTAGCGGTTCTCCGCCTCGAGATAGGCCCTGATGTCGGGATCGAGCAGGGCGGGCTTGCGCAGCACCTCCTGCCAGTTGGGATCCTTCAGCCAGGCATAGTCGTCCGTCAGCACGATGCCGTGCAGCGTGCGCCGCGACGGACGCCGCTCGGCCGCCGGGGGAAGGGGGACTGTCCGATCGTTCGTGATTCCTGGGCTCATTCCTGCACTTCGGTCATCGGCCTGCATGATCGCTTCTCGGGAATGTGGACCTTGCGGGCGCGCATGCAACATTGACAGGAGTGCTGATAATAAGCGGCATTCGAAGCTGACATGCCCGTCCGCCGACGCGGATTGATTCGAGCGCGTTCCGTGACAGCCCTGCCGGATGGAGAGGGCGATCGACGATGGGTGCGGAGCGTGGGCGTGCCTACGCCAGCGCCGCGATGGCCCCGGGAGTATGGTCCACTTCCGGCGCACCTGTTCGGTGACGTCAACGAGGTATGGGGGGATCTCAAACACAGGCGCTCTGCTTCTCAGCACAGCTACGCGAAGCACATGGATCGATGGAACAACGCGGCCGGTCGTGGCCTTGCCGCCGGGGCGGTCGACAACGACGACATTGCGGACCGCGTGCACGGCGCCCTGAAGCGCGGCGACCTGATCCTCGATCCGTCCCAAGACGCCCGCTACTACACGGGACCCACCCTGGTGCCGTCTCCCTACGACTATGATCGCAATCACATCTACGAAGGGAAAATTCCGCCGCCGTTCGGGGCCCCCGCAGCGAGAGGGCCGTTCACCCCGACCTTCCGTATCAGACCTCACCGGTACTACGGACCGTACATTGGAGGTGATTTCCTTGTGCCGGCACCGCAGGACCATCCGCTATCGAACGACGAAATCGAGCGGATCCGCCGAACCAATGGCATGCCCAAAGGAGGATTGTTCTAGGCAGCGACAGCAAGCGATCGGGCTATCGCAGGCCAGCGGCTAGACTAGGAAAAAATTCGGGAAAGAAACGTGTAACGATGCCCGTCGACACGACGTCAGGTGAACAGCATCAACCACGTCCGAGGGCGAATCAGCTCACGGTTGGGAGGAACGTTCCTTGACCACGCGCCGTCGACTGCTCGCGAACCTCTGTGCCGTTCCCCTGTTGGCGAGCGGCTGCCGATCGAAGAAGAGGGAAATCGAGGTCATCGATCCGGCGGATCTCGACAGGATCAGGGTCGGCGACGTCGTTCGATTGCGGGATCTCCTGAAGAGGCCGGCCGAGAGGGTCTGCCAGTTGAGGTCCTATGCCTCGCGCATCGACGAGAAGGAGCCGTTCAGCGATCGGATCAATGCCCATCTGAAAGCCATGGGACCCTACGTGCCGGAGGGAACCCACGCGCTGATCTTCGTCGACGACAAGAAGGTCCGAGTGCAACTCTTCCTCCTCGGGCGGCACCGCATTCAATCCTGGCATGAAGGCGCCGGACGGATCGCCAGTCCGCTTCATTGTGCCGACGTCGATCGCGTCATCGTCACCCGGGTGCACGACCTTTGGCCCACGCTGGTCTTCGGCGTCGAGCGCTGACTGGAGTCCGGGACCGCAGACTGGATCGTCTCGATGCGAGCGGGCTTTAAGCGTAGTTGCCGCGGGCCGCGCCGTTGCCCTTGCCACCCTGCGGCTTGCCCTTGCCGCGCCTGGCGGTGGAGGCAGCCTTGGCCGTCGCCTTCTTCGGCTTGGCGCGCAGCAGGTCGCGCATCTCGGCGCCCTTCGTGTCCCACCAGTCGGCCAGGATGCGGACGTCCCAGCCGATGCAGAAATGCTTGACCCCCATGGCCAGGTACTTGCCGGCCTGGCTGGGGTCGCGCAGCTCGACCCGCGGGTGAAGGCCCATCTTCAGCGCGGTCTGGATGGTCTTGGTCTCGGCCGCCAGCACGTCGGGATGGCCGTACTGGCCGGTCTTGCCGATGCTCATGGAGAAGTCGGAGGCGCCGAACTGCACCATGTCGATGCCCGGCACCGACAGGATCGCCTCGAGGTCTTCGACGCAGGACTGCTTCTCCACCATGATGGCGATGACGACCTCGTTCAGGGCGTCGACATAGGCCGGCGTGCCGCCCTGGCGAACGGTGCCGACGTCGCGCCGCATGCCGACGCCCAGCCGGCCGCGGCCGCGCGCGCCTTTGGCCATGGTCGTCTCGGCGCGCACAGCGTCGACCGCGAGCCGGGCGTCCTCGACCGAGCGGATGTCGGCGAACAGCACGCTCTGGAAGCCGGCGCCGATCGCGCGCATGGCCTGGTGGGTGTACTGGGTCTGCTCGATCTTGATCATGCCGGCCATGTCCATCAGCTCGAAGGCGCGGCCGAGATTGTCGAGATCGTGCATGGTGAAGGGCGCATACTCGGCGGTGAACTCGACATAGTCGTACTGCTTGGAATGGCCGATCAGCTCCACCAGGGTCGGCCAGGCCGACAGGATGTGCGTGCCGACGGTCGGCTTGCCGGCGGTCAGGCATTCGCGGAGTGGATTGCGGCGCATGGCGGTTCCCCTGGTGTTGGCGGCGTGCATACTGCGCGATCGGCCGAAGCAGGGAAAGCGACGCGATGAACACCAGGCATGCGACGGTGATCGGCGGCGGAATCGTCGGCATCTGCTGCGCGCTCCATCTGCAGCGCCAGGGTTTCGGCGTCCGGCTCGTCGAACGCGGCGAGCCGGGGCGCGCCGCCTCGTTCGGCAATTCCGGCAGTTTCGGCACCGCGTCGTGCGTGCCGTTCGCGCTGCCCGGGGTGCTGAAGCGGGTGCCGCGGATGCTGCTCGACCCGGAATCGCCGCTGAAGCTGCGCTGGAACCATGTGCCTCGCGCGCTGCCGTGGTTCCGGCGTTTCGTCGAGGCCTCCCGGCCCGAGCGGGTCGAGGCCATTGCCGCCGCGCGCAACTCGCTGCTGATCCAGGCCCTCGCCGGCTATGCCCCGCTGATCGAGGCCGCGGACGCCGGCCGATGGGTGGCGCATGACGGGCTGATGATGACCTTCGAGAGCGAGGCGGCGTTCGCCGCGGCCGCCTATGCGCTCGACCTGCGGCGCCGCAACGGCGTCCACATGGACATCCTCGACGGCAACGAGGCGCGCCAGATGGAGCCGGCGCTGTCGCCTCGGATCGTCAGGGCGGTGTCGCTACCCGACGTCAGCCGCACCATCGATCCGTTCCGGCTGTGCGAGGCGCTGGCAGCCGACTTCGTGCGCCGCGGCGGCGAGATCGCCAGCGCCGAGGCGCGCGGCTTCGCCATCGGTCCGGAGGGACCGGTCAGGCTTCTCACCGACGGCGCCCCGATCGACGTCGAGACGGTCGTGATCGCCGCCGGAGTCTGGTCGCGCTCGCTGGCCGCCCAGCTCGGCACGCACGTGCCGCTCGAGGCCGAGCGCGGCTACCATGTGATGTTCGCCGATCCCGGCTTCGCGCTCCGGCGGGCGGTGGTGTCGGCCGACCGCAGCGTGTCGATCTCCCACATGCACGAGGGCATCCGCGCCACCGGCGTCTCGGAGATCGCCGCGCCGGATGCGCCGGCCGACATGCGCATCGCCGACCGCATCACCCGGCACGCCCGGGCGCTGCTGCCGGACCTTGGCGGAGAGCCGGCCTCGCGCTGGATGGGGCCACGGCCTTCCCATCCGGATTCCAAGCCGGTGATCGGCCGCTCGCCGCACCATCGCAACGTGTTCTTCGCCTTCGGCCACGACCATCTCGGCCTCACCATGGCGGGCATCACGGGCCAGCTCGTCGCCGAGCTGGCGACCGGCCGGCCGACCACCGTCGACCTCGAACCGTTCCGGCCCGACCGCTTCTGATCCCGAGCGCGATGGCGCTTCCAATGGGGCGTGCGCGGGCGCTAGGTTGGGGCGAGGGGAGAATTTAGGTGCCGATGTTTCCAGCCAAGGACGAGTTGACGATCTGCTTCGCGCATGCGGCGTATCAGATGCAGGCCCGCTTCGAGAAGCGCGGCACCGGGATCAAGAGCTTCCAGACCTGGTCGTACGACGATCTCGTCAAGCGCATCGGCGAGGCCGACGTGGTGGTGGCCTCCGGCATGTGGAAGAACGACCTCATTCCCCACGCCAGGAAGCTGAAATTCATCCAGTCGATCAGCTCCGGCATGGACCAGTATTCGAGGGAGCAGCTCGGCGCCAAGGGCGTGCGGCTGGCGAGCGCGGCCGGCGTCAATGCCCGTGCCGTCGCCGAGCATGCGATCGCGCTGATCCTCGCGATCTTCCGCCGCCTGCCCGAGGCGCGGGACAATCAGCACAGGAAGATGTGGCGCGGCATGATCGGCGACCTCGCGCAACGCGAGGACGAGCTGGGCGGCAAGACACTGCTGGTCGTCGGCATGGGCCGCATCGGCAGCCACCTCGCGACGCTGGCCAAGGCGTTCGGCATGAAAGTGGTCGGCATCCGCCGCGACCCGTCGCAGGGTGCCAACGGCGCTGACGAGATCCATGCGATGGGCGATCTTGTGAAGCTGGTGCCGCAGGCCGACATCGTCGCGCTGACCTGCGCGCTCACGCCCGAGACGACGGGCCTGATGAGCGCCGCCGCCTTCGCCGCCATGAAGCCGTCATCGGTGTTCGTGAACGTTGCCCGCGGCAAGGTCGCCGACGAGTCCGCCCTGATCGAGACGATGAAGGACGGCCGCATCTGGGCCGCCGCGCTCGACGTCACGGCCGACGAGCCCCTGCCGGCGGCATCGCCGCTGTGGACCCTGCCCAATGTCTTCGTCACGCCCCACACGGCGGGCGAGACGCGCGCCTACGAGGACAACGTGATAGACATACTGGTCGAGAATCTCGACCGCCTGTGGCGCGACGACAAGGCCGCGCTGCGCAACCAGGTTCTCTAGGGAGACAAATCATGCCCGTCGCCGATCCCCATCGCCTGATCCTGACCGGCGAGAACCCGTTCATCCGCCTCAGCGAGAAGGACGGCGAGCCGAACACGACCGATGCCAGCTACTGGCGCATCCTGTTCTGCCCGGCCGGCCCCGGCCACGTCCTCTACCTCAAGAGCGAGCTCACGCACGGCCACTGGCGGATCTATTCCGACAACATCGCCATGGCGCGCTGGCTGCAGCAGACGGTGCAGGGCATGCTGAACGCCGAGCTCAAGGACACGTCGATCCCGGTGATCGAAGCCGCTTTCTCGAAGTCGGGCGATCCGCGCTACTTCTGGACCGAGCACATCAAGGCGCACGACGCCGACATCGCCATGACCTGGCACGATATCGGCGAGCCGCTGCTGATCCACACCGAGCCCAACCAGCCGCCGCAGAACCGGCCCTACGGGGTCTGCACCGTGCTTGTGCCGGCGATGGGCGCGCGCCTGACGCTGAACGGCAGCCAGGCGCGCGGTCTGCCCTGGAAGCGCGAACGCGAGGGCCGTCCGTTCAGCACCTGCGCGCTCGCCTTCTCCGAGAGCTGGACCGAGGCGCGCTGACGATCAGGCCGGCGCGAAGCCCATGGCCCGGGCGAGGTGGGTGTAGCTCGCGCGCCGCACCTCCTCGTCGTGGGTCCAGGTGACGACCGCCATCTCGTCGACGCCCACGTGCTCCTTGAGATCGACGATGCGCTGGGCGACCTCGGGGCCGGTGCCGACGAAGGAATCGCGGCGGAAGCGCTCGACACGGCCGGGATCGAAGGCCTTGAGGCCTTCGGCGGCCGCCTCGGGCGTGTCGAGCGGCACCAGGATGCCGCGGTCGCGATTCATGCGCGACAGGGCGCGCGAGGTGAAATGGTGCTGCGCCTCCTCCATCGTCCCGGCCGCCAGCGCCCAGACGCAGAGGCCCGATCGAGGCTCGGGATGGCGCGCGCTCGGCCGGTACTTTTCCTTGTAGAGCTTGATGGCCCGCTCGCCGCCCGCGCCGTCGCTGAAGAACCAGGCGTAGCAGTAGGGCAGGCCGAACATCGCCGCGACCTGCGCGCCGTAGTCGGAACTGCCCAGGATCCACACTTCGGGCGCGGTCTCGGCCTGCGGGAAGGCCTGCACCATGGCGAAGGGATGGCGCTCGACCAGCGGCTCGTTGTGGACCCAGGCGATCAGGTCGCGGACGTCGGCCGGGAAATGCTCGGGGCGCTCGTTGGCCGCCGGGTTGAGGGCGAAGGCGGTGCGGCCGTCCGATCCCGGCGCCCGCCCCAGCCCGAGGTCGATCCGCCCGGGCGCCAGGGCATCGAGCACGCGGAAGACCTCGGCCACCTTGAAGGGCGAGTAGTGCGGCAACATGATGCCGGCACTGCCGATCCGGATGCGCTCGGTGGTGGCGGCGATGGCCGCGATGACGATCTCGGGCGCGGTGCCGACGATGGTCGGATGGTTGTGATGCTCCGAGACCCAGAAGCGTTCGTAGCCCAGGGCCTCGCAATGACGGGCCAGGGCCACGGTGTTGCGGATCGACTGGTCCTGGGGGCGGCCGGCGACGGCGATCGACTGATCGAGAACGGAAAGACGCATCCCTTGCAGATGGCCCGACTCGGTCAGTCAGGCAAGCCCGAGACCTGGTAGAGGGCGGCCAGCAGCGCGCTGGGATTGGCCAGCGGACCGAACGCCTCCTTGAAGATCGGGACGATCTCGCCCTTCCGGTAGATGTGGCTGAGCGCGGTGTCGACGGCGAGGCGGAACTCCCCGTCGCCGTGGCGCAGGGCGAGAGCGATCGGCTCGACGCTGAGATAGGTGTCCGCCAGCAGCAGGCTGGCGAACTTCTTCTCCTTCCGGAGCAGGAAGGTGAGGGTGGCCCGGTCGGCGAAATAGGCGGCGATGGTTCCCTTGTCGAGCTGGTCCAGCCCGTCCTGGTTGCTCTTGACCAGGACGACCTCGGCGGAGACTTTCGCATGGGCCAGCGCCCGGCGCAGGTCCTGCTCGGTCGTGGTCCTGGGCAGCACGCCGGCCTTCTTGTCCGCGAGCAGCTTCACGTCGCGAGGCCCGTCGGGCCGGATGGCGAAGCTCGCGCCGTCGATGAAGATGGGAATCGAGAAGTCCACGATCTTGCGGCGCGACAGCGTGGCGGTCGAGGATTCGCACAGCAGGTCGGCCTTGTCGCCGGTGATCGCCTCGTAGCGGTCGGCGGTGTCGACCTTGACCCAGGTCACCTTGAGATCGGGAAGGCCGAGCTGCCCGCCGAGCTTGCGCGCGACCGACCGGCAGAGGTCGACGGAATAGCCCTGCGGCTCGGCCGTGGCGGAGGCACCGGGAACGAGGAAGGAGAACGGCGGCGCGTCGGGATTGTAGCCGAGCCGCAGCGTCTTGCTGCTGCGGATCCGGTCGATGGTCTGCGCCTCCGCCGGCATGGCGGTCCACGCGATCCCTGCCAGCGCGAATGCCGCGATGGCCCTCGACAGTGACCTCATATTGCCCCCCATAGTCGTTCTGGCCGACGCGAAACATTCCGACATCCCCGCCGTTGTGGCCACGGAAATCCCGAAGGAGGGCAGCATGGCGAAGTCGAAGTCGAAGCCGGTCTGCAAGGTGGTCGGCATCGACCACATCTCCATCCGGGTGCGCGACTACGAGAAGTCGAAGGCGTTCTACGGCCGGCTGTTCGCCTTCCTCGGCTTCGAGATTTCCGACGAGTACCCGCAGACGATCGGCTGGACCAACGGCCGGACGCGCTACTGGATCGCGCCGGCGGAGGGCCGCAAGACCTACCGGATCGGCGATGTCGGCCTGCACCACTACGCCTTCGAACTGCGCAGCCGGCGGGACGTCGACGCGCTCCAGGCCTTTCTCGAGAAGGAAGGCGTGCGCATCGTCGATCCGGCGGACGAGTACTACGAGGACTACTACGCCGTGTTCTTCCTGGATCCCGACGGGATCAAGCTGGAAGGGATGAAGTACGGCGAGCTGACCGCCAAGCGTAAGCGCAAGGCTCTGAAAAAGAACAAATAATGGCTTATTATTAAATGACTCTGCGAAGCACTTGCAATTAGGCGGTCATTGGAGATATTGGAATCGTTCCAATCTTTGTTCAGGAGCGTTCCATGCTGACCATCGGCGACAAGTTCCCCGCGTTCGACCTCAAGGCGGTGGTGAGCACCGATCCGAAAACAGCCTTCAAGCAGGTCTCCGACACCACCGATGCCGGCCAGTGGAAGGTCGTCTTCTTCTGGCCGAAGGATTTCACCTTCGTCTGCCCGACCGAGATCGCCGCCTTCGGCAAGCTCAACAAGGAGTTCAACGACCGCGACGCTGTGGTCTACGGCGTGTCGACGGACACCGAGTTCGTGCATCTCGCCTGGCGCCAGAACCATGCCGACCTGAAGGCGCTGCCGTTTGCCATGCTGGCCGACATCAAGCGGGAGCTGTCCGAGGCGCTCGGCATCCTCGACAAGCAGGAGGGCGTCTGCCTGCGGGCCACGTTCATCGTCGATCCCGAGGGCATCATCCGCTTCGTGTCGGTCAACGACCTGTCGGTCGGCCGCAATCCGCAGGAAGTGCTGCGGGTGCTGGACGCGCTGCAGACCGACGAGCTCTGCCCGTGCAACTGGCAGAAGGGCGACGACGTGCTGAAGGCGGCCTAGCCGTCATGACCCTCGACGACCTGAAGGACCGGCTGCCGGACTATGCGCGGGACCTGAAGCTCAACCTGTCGAGCCTCGCGTCGGAGACGCTGCTGTCGCCGCCGCAGCGGGCCGGCTGCTTCATCGCCGCGGCACTTGCCGCGAACCACGGACCGACCACGCAGGGCGTGGTCGGCGCCTTTGCCGGAGAGCTTTCGCCGGAGGCGCTGAACGCGGCGAAGATCGCCGCGTCGCTCATGGCGATGAACAACATCTACTACCGGTTCGTGCATCTCGTGCACGGCGCCGACTACAAGACCCTGCCGGCCCGCCTGCGCATGAGCGCCATGGCCAGGCCGGGCGTCGACAAGGTCGACTTCGAGCTGTGGTCGCTGGTCGTCTCGGCGGTCAACGGCTGCGGCCTCTGCCTCGAGGCTCACGAGAAGGTCTGCCGCGAGCATGGCCTCTCCATCGAGCAGATCCAGGCATCGGTCCGGATTGCGGCAACGGTGCACGCCGTTGCTCGCACGCTCAGTGCGGAAGAGGCGCTGGCGACGCCGCTCGCGCACGCGGCGTAACTTGTAGCGGCTGGCCATGCGGGCCACACTCCGGCCCTTTCACGGTAACCGGAGGACTCGCATGTCCAGCACCGCCACCCAGAGCAAGTCGCAGGCACACGCCGTCTCGTCGAAGGGCATGCTGATCGGCGGCCAATGGGTCGACAGCGCGTCGGGCGCCCGCATCACCGTCGAGAATCCCGCCAAGCGCACGCCGGTCGCCGAGGTGCCGCGCGCCAACGCCGCCGACGTCGATCGCGCCGTGGCCGCTGCGGCCAAGGCGCAGGTCGACTGGCGCAAGGTTCCCGCGCGCGAGCGCGGCAAGGTGCTGCTCAAGATCGCCGAGGCCCTGCAGGCCCGCGCCGAGGACATCGCGCGCACGATCTCGCTCGAGACCGGCAATGCGTTGCGCACCCAGGCGCGCGGCGAGGCCAACCTCACTGCCGACATCTTCCGCTACTTCGGCGGGCTGGGCGGCGAGCTCAAGGGCGAGACGATCCCGCTCGGCGAGAACGTCCTGTCCTACACGCGCCGCGAGCCGCTGGGCGTGGTCGGCGCCGTGATCCCGTGGAATGCGCCGGTCATGCTGGGGGCGCTCAAGATCGCGCCGGCCCTGTGCGCCGGAAACACGATGGTCATGAAGGCGGCCGAGGACGCACCGCTCGGCGTCCTGCTGATGGCCGAGATCTGCCAGGAGTTCCTGCCGCCCGGCGTGCTGAACGTGCTCACCGGCTACGGCGAGGAGTGTGGCGGCGCGCTGATCAACCATCCGGGCATCGCCAAGCTCTCCTTCACCGGCTCGACCGAGGTCGGCAAGATCGTGATGCGCGCGGCGGCCGAGCGCATCGTTCCGGTGTCGCTGGAGCTCGGCGGCAAGAGCCCGTCGATCGTCTATCCCGACGCCGACGAGGACTGGGCGGTCGACGGCATCATCGCCGCCATGCGCTTCACCCGCCAGAGCCAGAGCTGCACGGCCGGGTCACGCCTGTTCCTGCACGAGGACATCTTCGATTCCTTCCTCGGGAAGCTCGAGAAGAAGACCACCGCGCTCAAGATCGGCGATCCGCTCGACGAGAAGACCGACATCGGCACCATCATCAACAACAAGCAGTTCACCAAGGTCTGCAAGTACGTCGACGAGGGGCTGAAGCGCACCGACGCCAAGCTGGTGTTCGGCGGCCTGCCGCCCAAGAGCGGCCCCCTGAGCGAAGGCTACTTCGCCATCCCGACCGTGTTCGCCGACCGGTCGAACGACTGGCGCCTGGCGCGCGAGGAGATCTTCGGGCCGGTGCTGGTGGCGATCCGCTGGAGCGACGAGGCCGAGGCCATCCGCATGGCGAACGACAGCCACTACGGACTCGCCGCCTATGTCTGGACGCACGATATCGGCCGCGGCCTGCGTGCGGCGCACGCCGTCGAATCGGGCTGGGTGCAGGTCAACCAGGGCCTCGGCCAGGTGCCGGGCATGTCCTACGGCGGCTTCAAGCAGAGCGGCATCGGCCGCGAGTTCTCGCTCGAGGGCATGCTCGACAGCTTCACCCAGCGCAAGAACGTGACGGTCAACCTCACGGTGTGATCGGGAGGAGGGGCCCGATCTACGGCAGCCTGTAGATGCTCCGGGCCGTGCCGCTGAACAGGGCCGTCTTCTCGGCCGCCGAGGCGCCGGCGGCCAGGCGCTTGAAGGCGTTCCACAGGACCGCATAGCCCGTCGACAGCTTGTCGACGGGGAAGTTGCTCTCGAACATGCAGCGCTCGGCGCCGAACGCCTCGATGCAGGTCTCGATCCACGGCTTCCAGGCCGCGGCGATCTCCTCCGAGGATGGTGGTGCCGGGCGTTTCATCTGGTCGACGAACAGGCCGATGTCCATGCCGAGGCCGCCCAGCTTCACCACGACATTGGGGCAGCGGGCGAGTTCCGCGAGGTCGGCCTTCCAGGCCGCGAAGACGGCGTCAGCCTTGCCGGCATAGGGGCCGATGCCCAGCGGGCCCCCGCAGTGGTTCAGCACCATCGTCGTCTGCGGCACGGTTCGGGCCAGCGCCGTGACCTCCTTGAGCTGTGGATGGTACTGCCAGGCCTCGTAGGTGAGGCCGAGCGCACCGAGCTGGGCCACCCCCTCGCGGTAGTCCGGCCGGCCGTACAGGCCCTCGGGCGGGTGGGTGTGGCTGTTGCGGACGTCCGGACTGGGATCCCAGCCGCCGGCGTGGCGGATGCCGCGGAAGCGCCCGTTGCCGGCGGCGATGTGCGCCTCCAGCACGGCGCGTGCCCGAGCGCCCAGGGTCATGTCGACGTACGAGACGATGCCAGCGCAGGCACGCGTCCGGCCGTAGACCCCGCTGGCGCCCATCGCGGCGACGCCATTGGCGAACTCGGTCTCCCCCACCGGGCGCATCTCGGCGGGGCCGTCGGCGCGGTACATCGAGCGGCAGTCGATGTAGACGGTCGCCACGACATTGTGGCCCGAGCCGGTGTCGGCCAGCAGCTCGTCCAGCAGGTAGCGATGATTGGCGTGATCCCACAGGTGATGATGCGGATCGACGATCGGCAGATCGGGCTCGAGGATCGTCTCCGCCGCCTGCCGCGCGAGCCATGCCTCGTCCGGCACATGGGCGCGCCGCTGGCGCTCGACGCTGGGTGCATCCGCCATTCCTTTTCCTCCCGAAGTTTTGCCGATCATGCCACGGGCGTTTCCGCGGCGTCGGAAAAATCGCGGGCAGGGGGGTCAGTCCGGCGGCAACCGGCGATGGTGGTCGGTCGCTTCCTGGTAGGCGTGGCCGATGCGGTACAGCCCGGCCTCGTCGAACGGACGCCCGACGAGCTGCAAGCCGATCGGCAGACCGTTGGAATCGAAACCGCCGGGCAGCGAGAGGACCGGCAGGCCGAGCGTGTTGAAGGGACGGGTGAGGCCGGTGAAGCGCGCCACCATCGTCAGGGTCGCCGGGCCGCCCGACGCCTCGACGTCGGTCTCCTCGATCGTGGGAATGGGGAAGGGGATGGTCGGCAGCAGGACCGCGTCGACGCCGTCCATCGCCGTCGCCAGGAATTCGCGGACGAAATGGGCGCGCAGACGGAGCGCGTCGATGTACTGCGTCGCCGGGATGAAGAAACCGGCCTCCATGCGCGTGCGCACCTGGTTGGCATAGGGCGCGTCCGCTTCCATCCATGGCCGGTGCATGGCCGCCGCCTCGCACTTCACGATCACCTCGGCGGCGCGATAGAGCGCGGTGAAATCGGGCATGCGGGCGGGCGTGATCGTGGCGCCGAGGCGGCCGAGCGTATCGGCGGCGGCCTGCACGGCGGCGCCGATCTGCGGGTCGACGGGAACGAGCGCCTCGGGCAGCGACAGGCCGATCTTCAGGCCGGCGACCCCGCCCTCGAGCAGTGCCTCGTAGTCGGGCACCGGCTTCTCGCTGGTCGTCGAATCGTCGACATCATGACCCGCGACGATCGCCAGCATGCGGGCATTGTCGCGCACGGTGCGGGTGAGCGGCCCGACATGATCGAGCGTCCACGATCGCGCCACGGCGCCGGCGCGGCTGACGCGCCCGTAGGTCGCCTTCATGCCGACAACGCCGCAGGCTGCCGCCGGCAGGCGGATCGAGCCGCCGGTGTCGGAGCCCAGGGCGCCGAAGACCATGCGCGCGGCGACGGAGGCGCCGGAGCCGCTCGAGCTGCCGCCGGTGACGCGCGTTCTGTCCCATGGGTTGCGGCAATGGCCGTGATGGACGTTGTGGCCGGTCGGGCCGGCGGCGAATTCCGCCATGTTGAGGAAGCCCAGCTCGACGACACCGCTGTCGTCGAGTCTCTTCAGCACGGTCGAGGTGACGGGCGCCACCCAGTCGCGACGAATCGCGCTGCCGCCCGTCGAGAGCTCGCCTTCGCGATAGTACATGTCCTTGTGCGCCAGCGGCACGCCGTGCAACGGGCCGCGCCGCTTCCCGGCGGCGAGTTCGGCGTCCATGAGGCGGGCCTGCTCCAGCGCCTTCTCGGCCTTCAGCCGAAGGAATGCATTTGTCTTCGGCTGCCACACCGCGATGCGGGCCAGGCAGGCTTCCGTCGCCTGCACCGACGTGATCCGTCCAGCCGCGATCGCATCGGCGATGTCGCTGAGATCGCGCAAGGCGAGATCGTCGTTGATCATTTCGCTTCCCTCGCCATGACGCTGGCGAAGGCGGCGGGGTCGTCGTCGAAGGTCAGCCGCGCGGCGGCCGCCTTGCGGACCGCGGCGTTCAGGATCTCGACCTCGGCGGCGATCTCGGCCAGGCGCTTCTCGTCGTAGCTCAGCCCCTGAAGCTGCTTTGCGGTCTCGGCGATCAGGCGCGTCTTGTCATCCATCGGGTCTCTCCTCAGGCGGCGAGGCGCAGCTTGCGCTGGTCGAGCCGCGCCTGGTCGTCGTCGCTGAATGTCATGATCTTGCGAACCTTCTGGTCGAACTTCATGCCGACCGCCTCGGCGCAAGCAGCAAGCGTGCCGGTCTCGGCCTCGAACAGGAAATGGGTGAAGGTCAGGGTCTTGTCGCTGTAGGCGGCGAGTCCGCTCATCACCACCAGCAGGTCGCCGGCGCGCAGCGGCCGGCGATAGTGGTTCAGCATCTCGACCACGACCGACCCCTCCTGTCGCTCCTGCATGGCGGCGCGGTCGAAGCCGAGGTGATTCCACAGGAGCGGGGCGCCGTCGGAGTAGCGGCCGAACTGGTGATGCGGCAGAAGCTCGCCCTGCTCGTCGCACTCCGCCGGAACGACGACGGCGCGTCCCACCTCGATCAGGCCGCAGCGTGCGGCGTCGCCCAACGTGAGATCGGGGAGGGCGATCTTGCCCACGCTGCGTGGCGCGGCCTGCGCCGGCAGCGTCACCAGGGCCTGCTCGCTGCGACGACGGAAGTCCTGCGGCCACGGCTGCGCGGCGACGAGCCGCCTCCGGATCGTCGCGGCCAGGCTGTCGTCCGATCCGTTCCGTACCTCGTGGTAGACGAGAAGGTCGCTCTCGCCGATTTCGATCGGACCGGAGCGGACGGCCACCGTGTCGACCACGCGGAACTCGCGGAGGTAGCGGATATGGTCGCTCGCCACGGTCAGCTCCAGGCCGGCAGCCCGCCGCGCGCGCGGTCCGAGGCCCAGCCCGGCCATCAGGTGGGCCGACGCCTCGTGCCCGAACTCGGTGTAGAACTGGACGTTCAGATGGTCGTTCTCGTCGCACTGCCAGGTGTTGACGGCGGTGGTGAAAGTCGGGATCAGGCCGGGAGTCGACACGCTCTACGCTCTCCGCATTCTGTGGATGACTGCTCCAAATGGCCGAAAAAGCCCCAAGAATCGACATTTTTCGTGCATTGAGGGCTTGCGGCATAGCGATTCGTGGATAACCTTGGGCCGTCAACGCGCCCTGGGGCGTCAGGAAGACGTTGACGAACGAAAATGTAAGGACCCCTCACTATGGCAACCAAACCCTCCGCTCCCACCGTTCCGCTGTCGAAGGTAGCGGCCGAACTGGCCGAGAAGACCGGCATGACCAAGAAGGACGCAACCGGTGCCCTGGAAGACTTCATCGGCCTGGTCGTGAAGCATCTCAAGAAGGGCAACAAGGTCCGCATCACCGGCCTGGGCATCCTTCAGGTCCGCAGCCGTCCCGCCCGCATGGGACGCAACCCGGCGACGGGCGAGGCGATCAAGATCAAGGCGTCGAAGAAGGTCGCCTTCCGGGTCGCCAAGGATCTCAAGGAAGCCATCTAGGCATTTCCTGATTCGCGATGGTCTTTTGAAGACGGGCGGGTCGCGGCGGCAGCCGGGCCCGCCCTTCCCATTTCTGGCGGGGACGCTTTGCGCTCCGCGGCCAGGCCGGGCATAGGCCGCGGTTCCGATCCATGGACACGTTCGTCGTCCTCAAGTTTCTCAGCGGCTTCATCTTTCCGCCCGCGTCGCTGGCGCTCGCCGTGGTGGTGGGGATCGTGCTGGCCGTCTTTGGCCTGCGCCGGCTTGCCACCCTCGGCGTCGCAGTGGCGGTCGCGGAGACGCTCGTGCTCGCGATGCCGCCGGTCGGCGATGCGATGCTCCTGTCGCTGCAGGACGAGGCGCGCGCGGCGGCCGCCGAGGCGCCGGCCTGCTGCTATGCCGCCATCGTCGTGCTGGGCGGCGGCATCGTCCCGGCGGCGCCGCCGGAGCTTCCCGACCCCAGCCTGACGGATTCGGCCGATCGCGTGTGGCATGCCGCCAGGCTCTACCATCGCGGGCTGGCACCGGAAGTGATCGTCACGGGCGGGTCGCTGCTGCCGCCGGGCAGCCCGGCGACGACCGAGGCCGAGGCCATGCGTCGCTTCCTGATCGATCTCGGCGTGCCGGCGACCGCGATCGTCGCCGAAGGCGAGGCACGCAACACGGTCGAGAACATCCGCAATGTCCGCCGCCTGGTCGGCGATGGCCGCGTGGCGCTGGTCACCTCGGCCTATCACATGCCGCGGGCGCTGCAGCTCGCGCGGCGGGCCAACCTCGCCGTCGGGGCCTTTCCCACCGACTGGTATCCGCCGGCGTCGCTGCGGCCCTACTGGGAGACCTGGATGCCGACGCTCGGCGCCATGCAGGTGTCGACGACGGCCTTGCGCGAGCGCTTGGCGATGCTACTGGACGGTCGGAGAGGATAAGGCATGAGCGATACCGCCTATCGGCTTCGGCGACGCGCAGCCCTGCGGGGAGCGGCGGGTCTGGCGCTGGGCGGCCCGCTGCTGGCGGTCCTGCCGCGGCGGAGCCGGGCGCGGACGCTGGACAAGGTGAGCTTCAGCACCGACTGGCGCGCCCAGGCCGAGCATGGCGGCTTCTACCAGGCGATCGCCGCCGGTCTCTATGCGAAGGCCGGCATCGAGTGCGACCTGCGCCAGGGAGGCCCGAGCCTGAACGTCAGCCAGCTGCTGCTGGCGGGCCGGGTCGACATGGCGATGTCGAACAGCTTCGAGGCGTTCAACTTCGTCAACATCGACGCTCCCTTCTTCACCATCGCCGCGATCTTCCAGAAGGATCCGCAGGTCCTGATCGGCCATCCGGACACGGGCTTCAGGACCTTCGAGGATCTGCGGGGGCGCACGCTGCTGATCGGCAGCGGCGGGCGGGTGACCTACTGGCCGTTCATCCGGCGGAAATACGACCTCACCGACACGCAGCTTCGCCCGTACAACTTCAACATGGCGCCCTTCCTGGCCGACAGGAACGCCGTGCAGCAGGGCTTCCTGTCGTCGGAACCCTATTCGATCGAGAAGGCGCTGGGCCGGCCGCCGGTCGTGCTGCTGCTGGCAGACGCCGGCTACAGCGCCTACCAGACGACGATCGCCATCTCGCGCCGCATGGCCACCGAGAAGAAGGACCTCGTCCAGCGCTTCGTCGACGCGACGCTCGAGGGCTGGGCGCAGTACCTCAAGGGCGGCCCGGCGACCGCCGCCGCCAACGCGCTGATCAAGGAAGCCAATCCGGAGCAGACCGACGACAGGATCGCCTACGCGATCAAGGTCATGAACGAGCGCGGGATCGTGCTGTCGGGTGATGCGCTGAAGGACGGGATCGGCGCGATGAGCGATGGGCGCTGGCAGGATTTCTACGCGTCGATGGTCGCGGTCGGCGTGCTGCCGTCGGGTATCGACGTCGCGCGCACGCACACGCTGGAATTCGTGAACAAGGGCATCGGAAAGGCATAGGAGAGGGACATGTTCAAGGTCAGCGAAGAGCACGAGATGCTGCGCGAGCTGGTGAAGAAGTTCGTGCGCAACGAGCTGATGCCGCTGGAGAAGAACATCCTCGACCGCTTCGCCGCCGGTCAGCCGGCGGCGCTCAGCGACGAGGAGAACCAGAAGCTCTTCAAGCAATGCAAGGAGCTCGGCCTGTGGGCGCTCGACGTGCCGGAGGAGGCGGGCGGGGCGAACCTGCCGGCCGTGGCCCTGGTCGGCGTCAACGAGGAGCTGGGCTACGCGGCGGTGCCCTTCACCTTCCCGCCGGATTCGCCCAACCTGCACATGCTGCTGGCGACCGCCAGCCCCGAGCAGCGCAAGAAATACCTCGAGCCCTATGCGGCCGGCGAGACCACCTCGGCCATCGCGATCTCCGAGCCCGGCGCCGGCGGCGACCCGGCCGGCATGAAGACGCGCGCGGTGAAGGACGGCGACCACTGGGTGATCAACGGCCGCAAGATCTGGATCAGCCGCATCGCCAAGGCCGACTTCACGATCGCCATGGCCGTCACCGATCCCGAGCGCGGGTCGCGCGGCGGCATCACCGCCTTCCTGATCGACAAGGATACGCCCGGCCTGGTGGTGGCGCGTGCCATCCCCATGCTGGCCGGCCAGCGCACCTACGAGGTCGTGTTCGAGGACTGCCGGGTCCACGAGAGCCAGGTGCTGGGCCGCATCGGCGCCGGGTTCGCGCCCATGCAGCTGCGCCTCACCGTGCGCCGCCTGCAGATGGGCTCCTGGTGCATCGGCATGGCACAGCGCGCCCTCGACATGCTGGTCGAGCACGCCAACCAGCGCGTGACCTTCGGCCAGAGGCTGGCCGACCGGCAGGCCATCCAGTGGTGGGTGGCCGATGCCGCGACCAAGCTGCATGCCTGCCGCCTGATGGTGATGGACGCCGCGGTCAAGCAGGACGAGGGACGCGACGTGCGCATGGAGGCCTCGATGATCAAGGTCTTCGCCACCGAGATGGCGACCGAGGTGATCGACCATGCCCAGCAGGCGTTCGGCGCCATGGGCGTCACCCAGGAGCTGCCGCTCAGTTGGCTGGCGCAGAAGGTGCGCACCATGCGCGTCTACGAAGGCCCGTCGGAAGTGCACCGGATGGTGATCGCGCGGCGCGTCCTCGGCGGGCGTTGACAGCCGGCGACGGCCGGTCCGACCATGGCGATCTTCGCCCGGGAGGACCGCCATGACCTACACGCTCGACGCTTTCGTGAAGGATGCCGCGACGGCCCTGGCCGGCACCGAGGGGCCGGCCGGCCGCGAGAAGGTGCGGGTGCTGCTGGAGAAGCTGCTGGCCAACGAAGCGTTCGTCGACGAGGCGGTGGGGCCGGCGGCGCCGGTGGGCACGCGCAAGCTCTACGAGGACAAGGATCTCGGCTTCGTCGTTCTCGCCCACTGCAATCCCAAGCCCCATCGCAGCCCGCCGCACGACCACGGCAGCTCGTGGGCGGTCTACGGACAGGCCGTCAAGCACACCGACATGAGCGAGTACCGTCGCCTGGACGGCGGCGAAGGGCCGGGCGAGGCTCGGCTCGAGAAGATCAGGAGCTACCGGCTCGAGCCCGGCCATGCAGGCGTGTACGACGTCGGCGCCATCCACGCGATCGACTATCCCGAGGGCAGCCGCTTCGTGCGCGTGACCGGTCGCGATCTCGACCATGTCCGGCGGCTGAAGTTCGACACGGCTGCCGGAAAGGCGGTCACCATCGAAAGCGCGACGGCGGGGCGCGCCTAGAGCGACTTGCGGCAAGTCGAGCCGTCCCCATCCTCGGCATCGAGCGTTCGGCCGACTCCGATCGAACGCTCGTTGCCCCGGCCTACGACGCGGCTTGCTCCAGCCGCGCCGCGGCCTCGGCATTGGCCTTGCGCCGGTTCTCGAGCATCGGTGCCATCCGCTCGCGCAGGCGTTTGACGCGCTCGGCGCCGGCCTTCTCGGGCGAGCCCGAGTCGAAGGGCGGATGCGGATCGTATTCGAGCATGAGCTGGATCGACCGCGCGGCCTCCTCGCCCACCAGCTCGGCGGCAACGGTGAAGCCGAAGTCGATGCCCGCCGTCACGCCGCCGCCGGAAATGCGATTGCGGTCGCGCACCACGCGTTCCGCGACCGGGACGGCGCCGAAGTCGGCCAGCATCTCGCGCCAGGCCCAGTGGCAGGCGGAACGGTAGCCGCGCAGCAGGCCGGCGGCGCCGAGGACCAGCGAGCCGGTGCAGACCGACGTGACGTAGCGGGCCGTCTCTGCCTGGCGCCGCAGGAAGTCCAGCGTCTCCCGGTCGACCATCAGCTCGACCTGCCCCGCGCCGCCGGGCACGCAGATCACGTCGAGGCGCGGGCACTGGGCAAAGGTGGTCGTCGGCATGATCGAGAAACCGGCGTCGGTCGGCACCGGGTCCAGCGTCTTCCAGATCATGTGCACGCGGGCGCCGGGCACGAGCGACAGGACCTGCGCGGGGCCTGTCGCATCGAGTTGGGTGACCTTGGGAAAGAGCAGAATGCCGATCTCGACGGGCTCAGTCATGACGATCTCCTTGGAACGAAGGGACACTAGGGGAGGATCGCTCTGGCAGAAATGACAAACTTAGGCTAATTTCTGCCAATGCCCCGGCACCGCCTCGACATCCTCGCCTATACGGGCTGCCAGCTCCTCGACGTCAGCGGTCCCGCTGCGGTGTTCGGCGCCGCCAACGAGGCCCATGGCGAGCCGTTCTACGACCTTCGCATCGTGTCGCCCGACGGCGGTCCGGTCGTATCGAATGCCGGCGTCGCCCTGCACAGCGTGCGAATCGGCGGCCAGCCCGACACGCTGCTGGTCGCCGGCGGATCGCGCGGCCTGAAGGTGGCGATGGAGCGGCCGGACCTGCGGCGCTGGCTGCTGCGCGTGGCGCCGGGCACCCGCCGCTACGGCTCGGTCTGCACCGGCGCCTTCGTGCTGGCCGCCGCCGGCCTTCTCGACGGCCGGCGCGTCGCGACGCACTGGGCGAGCTGCGACCGGCTGGCCGAATCGTTCCCCGCGCTTTCGGTCGACTCCGACGCGCTCTACGTCGTCGACGGCAAGGTCTGGACTTCGGCCGGCGTCACCACCGGCATCGACATGGCGCTGGCGCTCGTCGAGGCGGACCTCGGCGCCGCGACGGCGAACCTGATCGCCCGCCATTTCGTTCTCTATGCGCGCCGACCGGGCTACCAGTCGCAGTTCAGCCCGCTGCTGCGTGCCCAGACGGCCGCCGAGGCGCCGTTCGCCCGGCTGATCGACTGGATGCAGGACAATCTCGCCCAGCGTCTCGACGTGCCCGGCCTGGCGGCGCGCGCCGGCCTCACCGAGCGCAGCTTCTACCGCAAGTTCACCGAGGCCACCGGCAAGACGCCGGCGCACTTCGTGGAGGACCTGCGGCTGGACGCGGCGCGCACGCTGCTGGCGCAGGGCCTGCCGCTCAAGTCCATCGCCGGCAAGGTCGGCCTCAACTCGCCGGCCCGTCTCGGCCAGGCCTTCGAGCGCCGCTTCGGCATGACGCCGTCGCTGTTCCGCGAGATGCACCGCGCCGCGGCCTAGAGCCGCCGGCTCCGCGGCCTAAGCCGAGGTGACCTGGTGGATCCGGTCGAGCACGCGCTTCTCGAAGTCGTCGACGGAGCCTTCGATCTCGCAGGCCACGTGGCCGCAGTGCTCGCAGCGGCATTCGTAGCACTCGGGGCCGCGATCGTCGCCGACCTGCCGGACGACCAGCCGGTTGCCGCAGCGCAGGCAGTGGGGCGTCGGCTTCTCGACGCGTCCCGACCCGTCGTAGGCCCAGCGCCAGCGGATGTTGAAGAAACTGTCCTCGCTGGTCACGGATGAGGACGGGCGGGAGTCGCGGGAAGGCCTGAGCGCGGCACCGAGCCATCCGGCCACGATGACGGCACAGGCGGCGAACAGGCCGAGCAGCCAGTTGGGCACGAGCGTGCTGTCGGCGAGCAGCCCGACGAGGCCGTCGAACCAGTAGGCCAGGTCGGACCAGAGGCCGGTCAGGTAGCCCGCGGCCAGGCCGACGACTACGGCCCCGGCGAGCAGCTTGGCTTGCGACGGGTTGGGCCAGGATCTCTTGCGCACGCCCATGGATAGCACGAAGGGGCGTCAGTGCCTCAGCCGCAGGCTCCCGATCACCAGGGCCGTGGCGGCGAAGCCCGCGCCCAGCCAGATCGCGGCCTGGGCGGCCTCGGCCGCGCCGCCGCCGGAGAAGTCGAACAGGCCGAACACCACCGCCACGAGGGCCGCCCCCATCGTCTGGCCGAGCGTACGGGCGGTGGCGATGATGCCGCCGGCGCTGCCGCTGCGTTCGCGCGGCACGGCGTTCATCATCAGCCGGTTGTTGGGCGAGGCGAAGATTCCGAACCCGGCGCCGCACAGGACGAGCCGCCACATGATGTCGGCGCTCGACGGGTCGGGCGGCAGCAGCGCCGTCAGGACCAGCCCGGCCGTCATGCCGGCGAGGCCGATGGCACCGAGCAGGCCGGGATGGTGCCGGTCGGCGAGCCGGCCGGCGATGGGCGCGACGCAGGCCAGCGCCAGTGGCCAGGCGGTCAGCAGTATCCCGGTGTCGGTCGCGTCTCGTCCCAGCACCGTGTGGAAGAAGAAGGGAAGGCTGACGAACGCGAGGCCCTGGGCCGTGAAGGTGCAGGTGGAGGCCGAGATCGAGAGCGAGAAGATCGGCCGCCTGAAGACGTCGATCGGCATCATCGGATCGGCGAGGCCGCGCTGGCGCAGGACGAAGACCGTTCCGAGGATCGCCGCCGTGGCGAACTCGGCCACGACCACGACAAGCCGATGGCCGTGGGCGACGCCGTCGATGCCGAAGATCAGCAGGCCAAAAGTGGCGCCGGAGAGGACGGCGGAGATGAAGTCGAACGGCCGGTGCGTGTGCGTCGTGTGCGGCAGGTAGCGCTCGGACAGGACGAAGGAGACGATGCCCAGCGGCACGTAGACGGCGAACAGGATCGGCCACGAGGTGATCGACAGCAGGGCCGCGCCGATCGACGGGCCGGCGGCCAGCGAGGTCGCCACCACCGTGGTGTTGAAGCCGAGCCCGCGGCCGAGCTGGGCGCGCGGATAGATCGCGCGCACCAGGGCCGGCTGGACCGACATGATGGCCGCGCCGCCCAGCCCCTGCAGCGTACGCCCGACCAGCAGCCAGCCGAGCGACGGCGCCACGGCGCAGCCGATCGAGGCCAGCGAGAACAGCACCAGGCCGAAGCGATAGACGTGCCGGTAGCCGACGATGTCGGCCAGCGCCGCGACCGGCAGCAGGCAGATGATGAGGGCGATCTGAGTGGCGTTGACGATCCAGATCGAGCTTTCCGCCGTGATGCCGAGATCGTGGGCGATGTAGGGCAGCGCCAGATTGGTCATCGAGTTGCTGAGGACCGACATGGTCAGCCCGATGGTGATCGTCGCCACCGCGAGGACACGCGGCAGGCCGGGCGGCATTCCGTCGGCGGCGGAAGGCCCTGGCGGCGGCTCGGCCATCTCTTACTGGACGACGGTCGGCTGGTCGCCGGCGATGGTCGTACGCTGCATCAGACGCTTGTACTTTTCGGTGTCGTAGTAGGTGGCGCGATGCAGGACGGCGCGGTTGTCCCACACGATCACGTCGCCCTCGCGCCAGGCGTGCGACAGCCGGAACGCCGGCTGGTCGGCGCGCTGGGTGAGCTCGTAGAGCAGCGCCTCTCCGGTCGCACGCGGCCAGTCGACGATGAAGCCGGCATGGGCGCCGATGTAGAGGGCGCGGCGGCCGTTCACCGGATTGTCCTGGAAGAGGCGCTGCCTGACCGGCGGCAGCTCGGCCAGCGCCCGGTCGCTCAGGATGCCCTTCTGCACGCGGTTGCGCGAATATTCGAGCGAATGCTCGGCGATCAGCGGGTGGATCGTGGCCTGCAGCGCCGGCGGCAGCGCCTGCCAGGCGGCGCGCATGCTGAGGAACTCGGTGTTGCCGCCTTCCGGCGGGCAGACGCGCGCCGTGAGGATCGAGCACAGGGAGGGCACGCGCTTGAACGACGAATCGGAATGCCAGAAGTAGTTGGCCTTCTGGTAGATCATGCGCATGTCGTCGGGCGGGATGGGCTCGCCCGTCATGATGTCGAGATTCGACTGCCGCTGGAACTTGGTGCCCGCCGCCGGATTGGACAGGCCGGTCGTCTCGAGCGGCCCGAACAGCTCGCTGAACTGCACCTGCTTTTCGTCGTCCATCGGCTGGTCGCGGAACAGCAGGACCGAGTGCTCCTCGAAGGCGGCGCGGATCGGGCCGAATTCCCGCTCCGAGAGCGGCCGGGTGATGTCGATCCCGGAGACCTCCGCCCCGAACAGCGGGTGGAGCCTGGTGACGGTGATGGAGCCGGTGTTTCTCATCGCGTGCCTGGCCCTCAGTCGACGATCGCCTGGTAGGAGAGGACCCGCAGCTCGCGACGGATCGGATAGGTCGAGGACGGCATGAGCTGGGTCAGGAGGACCACCGCCATGTCCTCGGCGGGATCACACCAGAAGGCGGTCGAGGCCGCGCCGCCCCAGGCATATTCGCCGGGCGTGCCGAGGATGTGCGCCTTGGCAGGATCGATCATGACCGAGAAGCCGAGCCCGAAGCCGACGCCGTAGTAGGTCGATTCGGAGAAGCGCGGCATGCCCATGTCGGCCATGTCGCCCTTGAGATGGTTCATGGTCATCAGCTCGACGGTCTTGCGGCCGAGCAGGCGCGTGCCGTCGAGCTCGCCCTTGTTCAGCATGAAGCGGCAGAAGCGTAGATAGTCCGAGGCCGTCGAAACCAGGCCGCCGCCGCCGGAATTGACCTTGCGCGGCGCGAGATAGCGGCTCTTCCCCGGATCGTCGATCAGGGCGAGCTTGCCGTCGGGACCGGGCTGGTAGTTGGCGGCGAAGCGCTCGTGCTTGTCGGTCGGGACGTGGAAGTCGGTGTCGACCATGCCGAGCGGCGTCAGCACCTTGTCCTTGAGATAGGTCTGGAACGGCTGGCCCGAGATGACCTCCACCAGGTAGCCCAGCACGTCGGTGGCGACGCTGTAGTTCCAGGCCTTGCCGGGTTGGGCGATCAGCGGGAAGGTCGCCAGCCGCTCGACAATGTCCTTGAGGCTGGTGTCGCCGGTCTGGAAGTCGACGCCGCCTGTCCTGGAGCGGTAGAGCGCGTCGACCGGGTTGCTCTCCATGAAGCCGTAGGTCAGGCCCGACGTGTGCGTGAGCAGGTCGCGGAACGTGATCTCGCGCTCGCCCGGGACCGTGTCGATCTTGCCGCGGCTGCCGCCGGCATAGACGCGCGGGTTGGCGAAGGCGGGCACGAACCGGGAGATCGGATCGTCGAGCTGAAAGCGGCCTTCCTCGTAGAGCATCATGATCGCCGTCGAGGTGAGCGGCTTGGTCATGGAATAGATGCGGAAGATCGTGTCCGGCCGCATCGGCTTGTTGCGCTCGATGTCGGCCTTGCCCGCGGTGTCGGCGAAGGCGACCTGGCCGCGCCGCATGACTACCGTGACCATGCCGGCGAGGCGCCCGCTGTCGACCCAGTGGTGCATCCAGGTGCGGATGCGATCGAGCCGCGCTGCGGAAAGTCCGACCTGTTCGGGGGCGACGAGCGGCAGCGTGTCCATGGCAATCCTCCTGGGCCAGCCGCTAGACTAGCGCAGGAAATCGCCACCAGACACGGCAGAAACGGGAGGGAGCAATGGCAAGATTGTGCGAAGGCCGAGTGGCCATCGTGACGGGCGGCGCGCGGGGCGTCGGCCGCGAGCACTGCCTGATGCTGGCCGAGCACGGCGCCAAGGTCGTGGTCAACGACCTGGGCGGCGACCGCGCCGGCAAGGGCCACGATGTCGGCCCCGCCCAGCAGGTCGTCAACGAGATCAAGGCCAAGGGCGGCGAGGCCGTCGCCAACGGCGACGACGTGTCGGACTGGAACGGCGCCAAGCGCATGATCGATCAGGCCGTGTCGACCTTCGGCAAGCTCGATGCGGTGGTGCTGAACGCCGGCATCCTGCGCGATCGCATGCTGGTCAATATGTCCGAGGACGAATGGGACGCGGTCATCAAGGTCCATCTCAAGGGGACCTTCGCGCCGGCCCGCCACGCCGCCGCCTACTGGCGCGACCAGGCAAAGGCAAAGGGCGGACCGGTCGATGCGCGCATCGTCACCACGACGTCGGTGTCGGGCATCTACGGCAACATCGGCCAGACCAACTACGGCGCCGCCAAGGCCGGCATCGCCGCCTTCACGATCATCGCGGCACGCGAGCTCGGCCGCTACGGCATCACGGTGAACTCGATCTCGCCGTCGGCCTTCACGCGCATGACCGAGGACCTGCGCGACTACAGCGAGGAGGACAAGAAGCGGCGCGACCCCAAGTGGATCGCTCCGGTCGCGACCTGGCTGGTCAGCGAGGACAGCCGCGAGGTCACCGGCCGCGTCTTCCAGGCCGGCAACGGCCAGTTCGCGGTCGCCGAGGGCTGGCACAAGGGACCGACGGTCGAGCAGATCATGGACCCGCACCAGGCCGGCAAGGTGCTGGGTGAGCTGGCCCGCAAGGCGCGCAAGAATGCCGGCATGGACGGCATGGACCTCGACTGAACAACACCTGCCGCTCCGGGACAGGCGCTCAGCGCGCCGTCCCGCCAGCGGCGGCCAGCGTTTCCACGACCCTCGGCTGCGGCCACTCCCATCCCGTCGCGAGCTCATAGGCGCGCATCGCCTGCAGGACGCGCTGATCGGCGCGCGGCGGTCCGATGAGCTGGATGCCGACCGGCAGGCCGGTCTTCGTCAGCCCGGCCGGCATCGACGCCGCCGGCTGGCCGGTCAGGTTGCAGGGCAGGGTGTAGGGCGCGCCCTTGGTCCAGCGGGGGAAGTCCGCCGAATTGTAGAGCGTGTCGACCGGCGGCGGCGCCGTCGGCGTGACGGGTGCCAGCAGCAGGTCGTACCGGCGATGCCAGAGGCCGAGGTCGCGGGCCAGCTTGGACTTGGCCTCGTAGGCGCGGGCGTAGTCGGCCAGCGTGATCGACAGCCCCTTTTCGGCGGCGGCGCGGAAGCCGGGGTCGAGCTTGGCGTGGAGCTGGGTCGGGATCTGGCGCAGGCGCGTGGCGAAGCTGCCGATCCACAGCGGCTCGAAGCTCTCCTGCAGCGGGGCGATCAGCGGGCCGACCTCCTCGACCGTCGCGCCCAGCGCCTCGAACCGGCGCGCCGCCGCCGCAACGAGGTCACGGACTTCCGGATCGGGCGTCACATGGCCGAAATCGAGGCTGAGGCCGATCCGCCAGCCGCGCACGCCGCCCTCGAGGCCGGTCGCATAGTCGCGTCCCTCGGCCGGCAGGGAGCGCCAGTCCCGGGCGTCGGGGCCGGCCAGCATCGTCAGGGCGAGGGCCGTGTCGAGGACCGAGCGGGCGAGGACGCCCTGGCTGATGACGTCGGCGAACGGCGAGTCCGCCGGATATTGCGGGATGCGGCCGAAGCTCGGCTTCAGGCCCACCAGCCCGGCATGGGCGGCGGGAATGCGGATCGATCCGCCGCCATCGTTGCCGTGGTTGAACGGATTGATCCCGGCCGCCGTGAGGGCCGAGGCGCCGCCGGACGAGCCGCCGGGGGAGTGGTTCGTGTTCCACGGGCTGCGGGTGATGCCCTGCAGGGGCGAATCGGTCAGCGCTTTCCAGCCGAACTCCGGGGTCGTCGACTTGCCGAGCAGGACCACGCCGGCCGCCCGGAAGCGATCGACCACCGGCGCACTCTCTGTGGCTGGCGCATCGTCGGTCGCGTGGGAGCCGTAGCGCGTCGGCCATCCCTTGACCGGTGTCGTGTCCTTGATGGTGGTCGGCACCCCGTCGAGCGCCGACAGCGGACGTCCGGCGCGCCAGCGGGCCTCCGACGCCTTCGCCGCCGCGAGCGCGCCGTCGGCGTCCAGGCTGACCAGTGCATTGAGCAAAGGTTGCAGCGCCGATGCACGCTCCAGCATGGCAGACACGACTTCGACGGGCGATGTTTCACCACGACGATACGATGACGTGATTTCAAATGCAGAAATCCAGGCAAAAGGACAGTCAGTCATGCGTTTTTTGGAGGTTCCAGAAATCGGGAAACGGCGGGAAACTAACATCATCGGCACTGGATGAGCTCTGATTTCTCGTTGTAGAGAGTGTACTGGAGGAGTGCGTTATGGAGAGCATCACTGCCCTGGTCGCTTGCGGCTTGGCTTTTGCCCTCAGCTACTACATCGGTCGCTCCATGGCGGGCACGATGCGCGTCGCCGCCATGATGGGCGCCTTCTGCGGCCTGGCCTTCGCCGTCCTTTTCTTCGTGATGACCGTATCGGTCGGTGCCCTGCTGCCCGGACTGTTCGACGGCTGGACGCTGGGCGTCCACTTCATCGTGCTTCTCCTGGCGATGCCGCTGGGCAGCGCCGCGGTGGCGGCGCTCGAGTTCCGGCACCTGGAGAGGGTCGAGGCGCGCCGGCTGCCGTTCTGAGCAGCCGCGTGGCGTAACGAAACGACAGCCTTCACGAGAGCCTCCCGGCGACGATAAGCTCGCCGCCAAGGGGGAGGCGACTGGACATGAAGGACATGCAGCTCGGGGCCGCGACGGTCCGGCGCATCGAGGAATCCTACGAGCCCAACTTCGACGCCAAGGTCTTCTTCCCCGACTGGCGTCCGGATGTCGTCGAGCAGCATCGCGACTGGCTGCTGCCCCATCACTATGACGAGGCCTCGGGCTTCCTGAAGCTCAGCGTCCACAGCTGGCTGCTGACGATCGGCGGCAAGCGCATCCTGATCGACACCTGCGTGGGCAACCACAAGTCGCGACCCCATCGGCCGAAGTGGCATCTGATGGAGACCCGCTATCTCGAGCGTCTCAAGGAGGCGGGCGTCGATCCGGACGACGTCGACATGGTCATGTGCACCCACCTGCATGTCGACCATGTCGGGTGGAACACGCGACTCGAGAACGGAAAGTGGGTGCCGACCTTCCGCAATGCCCAGTACGTCTTCAGCCGCGCGGACTACGACCACTATCTGAAGCTCGATTCCGATCCCAGGACCGGACCTGTCAACGCGGGATCGTTCCGCGACTCCGTCCTGCCTGTGGTCGAGGCGGGCCTGACCCAGATGGTGGACGGCGCTGCCCAGATCGACGAGAACCTGCGGGTCGATCCCGCGCCGGGCCACACGCCGGGTACGATCGCCATCAAGTTCGAATCGCGCGGCGACCGGGCTCTGTTCTGCGGCGACATCCTTCACCACGCGCTTCAGGTCTATCACCCGGAATGGAACAGCTTTGCCTGCGCCGACGCCGACGGCGCGCGCAGGAGCCGCCGCGAGGCGCTGGAACATTGTGCCGGCTCGGGCGCTCGCTTGATGCCCTGTCACTTCGGCGCGCCGTTCACCTGCCACATCGATCACAAGGGCGGCGGCTTCGTGCCCCGCTTCGACGGCGCCTACTGAAGCCTGTCCGCAAGAGCCCAAACACCGAGGGGGAAGCCATGATCTACGAATTGCGCGTCTACAAGTGCGTCCCGGGCCGCCTGCCCGCACTGCTCAACCGCTTCGCCAACATCACGCTCAAGCTGTGGGACAAGCACGGCATCAAGCAGGCCGGCTTCTGGACCACGCTGGTCGGCGAATCGAACCAGGAACTCTATTACCTGCTGGCCTGGGAATCGCTGGCCGACCGCGAGAAGAAGTGGAACGCCTTCGCCAGCGACCCCGAATGGCTGACGAAGCGGGCGGAGACGGAGAAGGACGGCGCCATCGTCGCCAACGTCTCGAACCAGTTCCTGTCGCCCACGGCCTTCTCGTCGGTCCAGTAGGCGCGGTCAATCCGACTTGAGGCCCGCCTCCTTCGCGAGGCGGGCCCATTTCTCCAGGTCCTCCGCGACATAGGCGGCGAACTCCGCGGGCGTGCCGAACTGCGGATCGGCCCCGAGGTCGGCGAACTTGCGCGCGATCTCGGGCGAGCGGACGGTCGTGTCGACGGCGGCGTGCAGGCGCTGCACGAGGCCGGGGGACGCGCCGGCCGGCAGGAAGATTCCGTAGGAGATCGCGGCGTCGTAGCCCGGCAGCCCCGCCTCGGCGATCGTCGGTATGTCGGACGCGGCTGCCGACCGGGCCAGCGTCGTCTGGCCGAGCGCCTTCAGCTTCCCGGCCCGGACATGCGGCAGCGCGGTCGACAGGCCGCCGAAATAGACATCCACGAGGCCGGCCATGAGATCGGCCATCGCCGGCCCGCCACCCTTGTAGGGGACGTGCACGATGTCGACCTTGCCCAGCGACTTGAACAGTTCGAGGGCGAGATGGGTCGCGCCGCCGGCGCCGGCGGAGGCGCCGTTCAGCTTGCCCGGTTGGGCGCGGGCCAGGGCGAGCAATTCCGTGACGTTCGCGGCCGGCAGGTCGTTCCGCACGACCAGGAGCATGGGGTTGATGCCGATCGGCGCCACCGCCACGAAGTCGGTGCGCACATCGAAGGCCATGTTGCGGTTGAGGGCGGGCGCCACGGTGGTCGACCCGTTGGAGGCCAGCATGAAGACGCTGCCGTCCGGCGGTGACTTCGCGACCGACGCAGCGGCGATCTCGCCGTTGGCGCCGGCCCGGTTCTCGACCACGACGGAGCGCTTGAGCTGCTCGCCGATGCCCGGCGCGACGATGCGGGCCAGCAGGTCGTTCGGCCCGCCGGGTGGAAAGCCGACCACCATCCGCAGCGGGCGGTCGGGAAAGTCGGCGGGCTGGGCCTCGGCCAGCGGGCCGGCGAGCGGCAGGCTGCCGAGGACGGACAGCACGCGGCGGCGAGCAAGACGGGTCATGGTGTGTGCCTATGGGAGCCGTTGAAACGCCGGGCGAACGCCGCGGTGATAGGATGGCGCCATGTCATTCCCCGCCATCCGCCGGGCCGTGCCCGACGACTCGGTCGCCCTGGCGGCGCTGATCGAGCGGACGATCCTCGCGTCGAACGTGCCGGACTATGAGCCGGCGGCGATCGAGAGCCTGCTGCAGGCGATGGCGCCGCCGCGCGTCGCGGAGCGTATGGCCTCCCGCGACTGTTTCGTCGCCGTCGAGGACGGCGTGTTCGTCGGCACGATCAGCCTGGGCGGCGATCGCCTGCACCAGATGTTCGTCGCCCCCGAGCGCCAGAAAAGCGGTCTCGGCCGCCGCCTCGTCGCTCATCTCGAGGGCCATGCACGGGCCTGCGGGGTGATCGATCTCAGACTTCATTCTTCCCTGACCGCGCGCGGCTTCTACGAGCGGCTGGGCTACCGGATGGTCTCCTACCAGCCTCAAGACGTGCCGACCTGGCTCATGATCAAGCGGCTGTAGGCGCTCCGACTGTCCGCTCAAGCGCGCACCGCCGGGACGGCGGGGAGGACCACGGCGCACGCCGCCAGCCGTCGGCGATCAGCCTCCGGCCGGATGAAGAACAGGCCGATCAGTCCGCCCGACAGGAGCAGGCCGCCGAGAATGGCATAGCCGCGCTCGTACCCGGCCAGCGGCGTCGCGGCGTTCTGGATCACCGTCCCCATCGCCAGGGGCGCGAGCACGCCGGCCAGGGTCACCACGGATGTCGCTATGGCGAGCATGCTGGCGCGCTGGGACTGCGGGGTGAGCTCGCTCACGATCATCGGCGTCACGACGAAGATCGTGCTGCCGATCGCGCCGCCGATCACGACCAGCGCGAGCTTGAGCTCGCGCACGGGCGTTTCCCCGACGAAGAGGAGCAGCAGCCCGCCCAGCGTCACCGTCCCGGTGGCGAGCACGCCGCGGGCGATCCGGCTCGACACGCCGGACCTCATGAGGCGCTGCGAGAGGAAGCCACCCGTCAGGACCACGATCATGCCGAAGATCCAGGGCAGGACAGTCAGGTTGCCGCCGACCGTCTGGCTGTAGCCCAGGCCGTCGACCAGGTAGGAGGTGAACCAGGTCAGCCCGATCGCCAGCCCCCAATAGCTTGCGAAACCGGCACAGCAGGTGGCGAGGATGGAGGGGCAGGTCAGGAGATGGCGATAGGGGATGCGCTCCTCGCCGCCGGCGGCCTGGCGGACGGGCGGATCCACCAGCGTGCCTTCGCGGCCGAAGATCAGCCACAGCACCACCCAGATCAGGCCGGCAATGCCGAGCGCGCCGAAGGCCCAGTGCCAGGAATGGTGGACGATGATCCAGTTGAGCAGGGGCACCGCCACGATGACCCCCATCGCCGATCCCTGGGCGATGACCGCCGTGGGCAGGCCGCGCAGGGAGTCGGGGAACCACTTGTAGAGGGCGTGCGTGGCGACCGGTGCCGCCGGGCCTTCGCCCGCGCCGAGCACGATGCGGCAGGCGATCAGCATCTCCAGGCTCACCGCGCCCAGCATGGGGAACTGCACCAGAGACCAGACGAGCGCCATGGCCACCAGGATGTGGCGGCTCTGCACCCGGTTGCCGATGAACCCGACCAGGACGGCGGAAATCGCGAACAGGAAGAAGAACGAGGAGCCGAGCAGGCCGAACTGCTCGGGTGAAAGATTCAGCTCGGCACGGATCGGTTCGGCCGCCAGCCCGACCACGACCTTGTCGGCGAAATTGATGAGCATGAACAGGAACAGGAGGGCAGTCATGCCCCAGGCGCCCTTCAACGGACGAGTCGGCGCGGCCACGCGTGCGTTACTCCCTTGCCCCTGTCGACGAGGGCCTTCGCCGTCATGAGACAGCAGCGCCCGTGGTCGCGCAAGGTGGCAGCGACCGCCGGATGGAATTCAGCGCGGCAGCCAGAGCGGCCGGGCGCCGACCGAGCCCACGATCACGCTGTGCCCGCTGGAGGATGCCATGCCCATCGGCCAGATCGGCAGGCCGGCACCGACCCAGTCCCTCTGCCGCTCGGTGCCATCGGGTGCGAGGCGCACGGCAAGGACCTCGTCGGACAGAAAGGCTTCGTTGCCGCTTCGCAGTGTTGCGAAGTCGGGCATGCGGGTGGGACGCCTGTCTTCCCGGACGGCGAAGGAGCGGCGCAGGCGCCCGACGATCTCGATGTCATCCCCGATCTGGCGGGCCGCCACGGCCGTCGTCTCGAAGGACGACGGGTCGGTCCATATGTTTCTGACCGCACCGTCGTTCGTCAGAACGTAGGCGGCGGCGCGCGTCTGGCCGTCGCAGCCCGACGACGCGTCTCCGACCACGATCCAGCCGCTCCCGCTCGGCAGGGCGTCCCGGGCTTCGAATCCCTCGATCCGGGAGCGCCGCTCCTCGCGCAACCCATCGGTATCCAAGAGGACCAGGTCGGCCGTCCGGCCTTCCCGGCAAACCGCCGGCAGGCCGAGCGCGTTCAGGCCGTCGGCGCGCATGCGCAAGACGGGGCCGCGGTTGGAGACCACGAGGCCGCGCCGGCCGTGGACCCTGAGGATGGCCGAGAGGCGCCACCGCGAATCGCCCGTGAAGGTGAGCGTATGGTGCCGGAGCGGCGATCCGTCGGCATCGAAGCGATGGAGGGTGTAGTCGGCACCGTCGGCGCGTCCGTTCATCGGCCCCGCAAGCGCGAGGGCCTGCCCGTCCGGCGCCGCGGCAACGGCGGCGACCAGCGCACGGGGCGTGTTGGCCGGTATTTTCCGCTTCCAGGCGACCTTTCCGTCTGCCGTGATCCGCCGCAGGACCGCTTCCACGGTGTCGGCATCGGTCGCGGAGGACTCGTAGCCGCCGACGAAGACCGATCCCTCGGCCGCGGCGACAGGGCCTGCCCCCACCAGCGCATCCGCGACCTGCCACGTTGCCGTGCCGTCGATCGCGCGCCGGCGCACCAGGGACGGCGAGCGCTTGCCGTTCCAGGGACCGATCTCCGAGCTCACGAATCCGGCGGCGAGAGGGGCGGCCGCCAGGATCTCGCCGTCTGCCGAGGCATCGACGTTCGCGAACGGCCCGAGTTCGCGGATCGCCGGCGGGTCGGCAGCATCGAGGCGCAACGCGCCGTCGCCAAGCGATATCAGCGCCCCCCAGAAGCGTGGATGCAGCAGGGGGCGCGGGGTGGAGCCGTCCAGGTGACGACGGACAGCCGCCACCAGGGCGTCCGCGACAGGCAGCGCGGCCGGGCCGCGCGCGCGCTCGAAGGTCGCGACGATCAGGTCGCGCGTCAGGCGGCTGTCGATCGTCCACTGGGCGGCAATCGTCGCGGGCACGCCGGCAATGGCGAACGCCGCCGACAGTCCCTGGATCCCGTTGTCGCGGAGAGAGTCCTCGTACCGCGCCGAGTTGCAGGCCGACAGGACGACGAGACGCGTACGCAGCGGCAGGGTGGCGATCTGCGAGGCCGTGAGCAGCCCGTCGTCGAAGGCATCGCCGCGGTCCGCCGGCGTGAGCACCAGCGCGGGCTCCGACAGGCCCGGCAGGTCGGGCAGGAAAACGCCGTGCGTGGCGAAGTGGATGATGTCGAACTCCGAAAGCGGCTGCAGCCTGAATCTCTCCTCACGCGCCTGATCGCGGTCGAGGACACGGACCCGAGAAGCGTCGAACAGGCCGGCCACGCGGCGCAGCTCCTCGGTCGTCTCCGGCAGCTCCTGCAGCGCGGCGAGGGAGGGTGTGGCGGCTTGCCGGGGCCTGAGCACGGGATCTCCCACGCCCAGGTAGTCCAGGGTCGCGTGTCGGGACCGGGAGAGGAGCTTGGTCGCGACGAAGGTCTCGACCGACGCGGTCCTGACGAAGGCATGGTCGCGGATGAGCCAGCGGGCCTGGCGCAGGTCGAAGCCGGATCCAAGCCGGGGAGGAACCGCATCGAGCAGCACGGCGGGAGGTACCGGTTCCGCGAGATCGCGCGGCGCAATGTGGTAGACGCGCGGACTGGCCTTCAGGCAGCCGTCCAGGCCGCCGAACAGGAGATGCCGCATCCGGACGGCGGCTTCGGCTGGAAATGCGCTGTCGGCTTCGATCGAGGCCGCATGGGTCGCCGTCAATGCCGACCAGAGAAGCCGGGCATCCGTCGCGTCGCCCTCGACCTGCTGCTGGAGCGCCGCCGCCGCCCCGTCGCGGCGGATGCAGACTTTGCCCAACTTGCCGAACAATGGCAGGTAAAAGACCAGGGCCTCTTCCGGACGCAGTTGGCGCTGCACGGATGACAGGTCGGCCAGGGACCGATCCTTTTCCGACGCGCCCGCCGAGACGACCTGGAGCAGGCGCCGGTGCTCGACGATGAAGTCATTGGCCACCGCCAGAAGATCGAGGCGCTCCTGCGACAGCGTCGGTGGCGGCCGGCCCGCCGCACCGATGAGTCGGCGGGCGAGGACGGCGAGCTCTTCCTTCTCCCAGGCTCTGCGCCTGTAATCCATCGCACGCAGGCTCTGCACCGCCCGTCTGTGCCCTTCGCCGGGTTGTCTTGCCTGCAGGGTCAGGGTGTCGTCCGGGCTCGACGCCAGCGAGCGGCCGAGAATGACCTGGGACCTCAGCACCAGCGCGAAGTCGGGGGCGGCGGACGACAACGTCGCCTCCGCAGCCAGGGAAAGCACCACCCGGTCGGTCCAGAAGGCAGGCGGGGAGAGGAAGGCCGTCCCACGGGACGGCAGAAGGGCTGCCACGCGCAGCCGGCCGGCTTCGACGAACGCTCGCCTGGCTTCCGGAGGGTCCGACGCCTCGAGCGCCAGGCCCCTTGCGATCTCGCGGAGCGCCCGGGCCGCCCGTTGCCGGTCGGGATCGCTGGTCCAGCCGGACGACGCCAGAAGAGGCAGCCAGCCGGTATCGCTCCGATCCTGAAGGACGGCCCGCGCCAGGATCTCGGCGGCGGCGAAGTCGAACTCGCCGACGCTGGCGAAATGACCCCGGGCGAGGATCGAGGGCTTTCCGGGTGCCAGAGGGTGCGCCGCCAGAAGCGCTGCGATGGCGACCCGGTCGCCGCGCATCACCTCGACGCCGAGCAGATCGCTGTGCGCGCCGGCCCTCAGCTCCGTGCGACGCAGGGGCGCAAGCTGCAACCCGTCGAGGACCGACAGCGCTTCGCGAAACAAGTGCGCGGCCGCGTCATGGTTTCTGGCATAGGCATTCAGGATGGCGAGCAGGTGGAGATGCTCGTAGCGCAGGAAACTGCGGGGTGGCAGGGCCCTCAGGATCGGTTCGGCGGCAATGACCAGGCGAAAGGCCCGTTCGATCTCGTCGTTCGCCACCAACTGGCGGCCGATGCCCAGCAGGAGTCGCGCGGCGTCGAACTGCTGGAATGGGAGGGACAGGGTGCTGGCCAGCGCCTTGTCGACATGGTCGCGCGCGGAGTCCAGATCCTGGTCGCGCACGGCCTGCCACGCCTGCATCAGCTCCAGGTCGGCGAACAGCACCGGATCGGTCGCCGGATTGATGATGGCGGGAGGGGCGCCACGACGCTGGACGTCGGTGAAGGGTTGGCCTGTCATGACGGAAATCGCATCGGCCAAGAGCAGGCTCGACCCGATGGTCGCCGGATGGGCTTGGGCGAGCTGCAATCCCCCCTGAAGTCCATGCGCGCCGACATCGCGAGCGCAGTCCAGATCCCACAGGGCGAGGCAGTTGCGAGCCGCGAACTGGAAGAAGTCCTGCCGCTCCGACGGCGGCAGGCTGGACAAGGTCGACTTCATCGCGGCGATGGCATCGAGGTTGCGGCCATCTCCGATCAGCCGCATGACCTTCTCGGCGGCAGCGACGGATTCCGCAACCTGCGCGGGCGCCGGGGGTGGCAGGGCGCTGACGAGACCGCACAGCGCGGTCAGCAGGGCGAGCCAGCGGCGGCCCGGTGCCATCCTGCGGCCGCTCACGGAACCGTGGTGAGAAGATAGGCGCGGCCGGTGTCGGGCAGCGTGTCGACCAGCCGTCGCAGCGCGGCCGACCGCGGGTCAGCGAGATCGTAGAGGCGCACGGCGATGCGGGGCTCCCCGCGCTGGCTCTCCACGCGTTGTCTCAGCGCCCGGTCGACGATCAGTCGTATCGGCTCGTCGCTTCCCGTCGGGAGGTAGGTCTCGAGCTCTCGGGCGACGACGGGAGCCTGAGAGGAGGAGGGCGGCGCCAGCAGCCTTTCCAACACGGAGGTCGGGATCTCGACGTCGCGGAAGCGCAGGTCCGCCGCCGGGGGCGGCGGTGCACCGTCGCGGCGGCGTATGTCCGAGGGCTCGAAGAGCGCGTCGCGGTCGCCGATCGTCACCATGGCCACCTGGACCGGGACCACGTGCAGTCCCTGGAGCAGCGGCACGACGGCGACGGCCAGGACCGAGGCGACGGCCAGGGCGCCGGCTATACCCATCCATTGCCAGCGTCCGAAGGTCGTCCACCAGGGGCGCGACGCGGCTGATGACGGGGGTGCCCGGCGGCTCAGCACGTGGCTGGAAAGAGACTCCGGCACGGGAGGGCCGCTTGCGGCTGCCGCGAGGAGGCGGCATTCCAGAACGCGCTCGGCGGCCAGGGCGTTTCGGCTGACCAGCACGGCCGCGCGAGCGGCGTCCTCGGTGGACAGCGCACCTGCCATCCAGTCGTCCAGGAGCTTCTCCTGGTCCGGCGACAGCAGCGCCGATTCGCGCCCGGAATTGGCGAGGACGGCCAGCATCACCGGATCATCGGTGGCCGGCTCGTCATGTCCGTCGGGCGGGCGATCGGTCATGGTGCGACCTTAGCATCGCAGAAGGGGACGCGTGCCCCGGCCATGCCGTTACGCCGCCCCGGGAAAGAATTCGGGGGCGCGGCGGCGCACCTCGGTCAGATAGCGGGCCTGGGCGCGGGACATCGCCGTGCGCAGGGCGCCGGCAGACAGATCGAGGCGGGCGGCAATCGCCTCGTTGTCGAGGTCGCGATGCAGGCGATCGCAGATCAGCCGTCGATCACGCGGCTCGAGCACGGCCCAAGCACGAACCCCGATCTGCCGCAATTCCTTGAGCTGGCTGGTCGTAGACACTGTCTCGGACTGGCTGTCCGACAGGGGCTCGAGCTCCATCGGTCCGCCCACCGCTTCCTCCCGGAAGCGCCGGGCACGGTGGACGTCGGTCACGAAATTTCGCACGACCGTTGAAAGATAGACGGGCAGGGACGTGCCGCGCTGCCAGAGCCGAAGCGCACGGAAGCCGTTTTTCATCATGCGCTCGAAGAATGCCTGGAAGATGTCGTCGGCATCCTGGGGTGCGGCGCGCGACCGGATGCAATGATAGATGACGCGGCTGTGGCGATCGTAGAAGGCCTCGACGGCCCCGGGAGCGCCCCTGAGCACGTCGTCGACCAGCTCGATGTCCGACTGGGCAGAAGGGGAAACGGGCGCTCTCGCCAACAAAGTGCTCCGCGACTGGTTGTAGTCTAGGGTAGATCACACGCCCGTGGAACCGCTGGCGGTTCCGCCGTCCGCCGTGCTGCGCGAGCGCTGTAACGATGGCCGGTCGCCTCTCGTCTCTCCTGCGAATGGGCACAAGGTGGGAGACGATCATGGTCAGAAACTACTACTTCGCGATCCTTGCTCTCCTCGGAGCGCTCGCCATGGCCTCGCCGGTCAGCGCCGCGGACGGCGAGGTCGAGCCCTGGGGCCGCGTCGAGGCGTGGGAGATCATGGTTGACAAGACTCTTGCCGACGGTTGCTTTGCGGTCAGGACCTATTCCGACGGCACCGACCTGCGCATCGGGTTCGATATGCGGAGTCGTCAGCTCTATCTGTCCTTCTATGCCGACGCCCTGCAAGTCGTCCGGTCCGGCCGGATGCACACGCTCGAGTTCGTGTTCGACGACGCCGTCAGGCATGTCCGGCCGATGGCGGCGGTCCCGTCGCAGGGTCGTACCGTCATGATCGACACCCTCGACCGGCCCTTCGTTGCCGACTTCGTGAAGCGGACCACGCTCAGCGTTTCCTTCCGGGCGATGGAAGCGACCCGGATCCCTCTCGCTGGCAACGCCGCGATGTTGCTGGCCCTCCTCGAATGCCAGCGTCAGTTCGATCCTACCCGGAACGGTTAATTCGGCTCCGTCGACACGCCTCCGAAAGCAGAAAGGGCGCCTCAAGGCGCCCTTTCGCTATACGATCGGTCGTGGCGTCACTTCACGAACGGACACTTGCCTTCGCTCATCGGACGATAGGCCTTGTCGCCGGGCACAGTGGCGACGAGCTTGTAGATGTCGTCCTTGCCCTTGGACTCCTGCGGCGACTTCACCTGGAAGAGGTACATGTCACGCACGAGGCGGCCATCCTCGCGCAGCTTGCCGTTCTTGGTCATGACGTCGTTGACCGGCATCTCGCGCATCTTGGCCATCACCGCCTTGGGGTCGTCGGTGCCGGCGGCCTGCACGGCCTTGAGGTAGTGCAGCGTCGAGCTGTAGACGCCTGCCGTCAGCATGCTCGGCAGCTTGTCCTTCTTGGCGCGGAAGCGCTTGGTCCAGGCGCGAGTCTCGTCGTTCAGGTCCCAGTAGAACGACTCGGTCAGCACCAGTCCCTGCGCCACCGGGAGGGTCAGCGACTGGACGTCGGTCGCGAACACCAGCAGGCCCGCGAGCTTCTGGCCGCCCTTGACGATGCCGAACTCTCCAGCCTGCTTGATCGAGTTGATCGTGTCCTGGCCGGCGTTGGCGAGGCCGATCACCTTGGCCTTCGAGGCTTGGGCCTGCAGCAGGAAGGACGAGAAGTCCTGCGTGCTGAGCGGATGCCTGACGCTGCCGAGGACCTTGCCGCCGGCCGCCTTGACGACCGCGGTCACGTCGCGCTCGAGCGCGTGCCCGAAGGCATAGTCGGCCGTCAGGAAGTACCAGGAATCGCCGCCCGCCTTCACCATCGCATCGCCCGTGACATGGGCCAGCGCATAGGTGTCGTACACCCAGTGCGCGCCGGTCGGCGAGCAGGCCGGACCGGTCAGGTCGGCCGACGCGGCGCCTGTGTTGATGTCGATCATGCCCTTTTCCTGGGCGATCTTGCGCACGGCGAGGGCCACCGACGAGGTGCCGATGCCGGTGATCATCTTGACGCCGTCGACGTCGTACCAGCGGCGCGCGATCGACGCGCCGACGTCGGGCTTCGTCTGATGGTCGGCCGACAGGATCTCGATGGGGCGGCCGAGCACCTTGCCGCCGACATCCTCGACGGCGAGCTGCATCGCCTCGACCTCGCCGGCCGTGAGATCGCCGTAGACGCCGGAGAAGCCTTCCATGACGCCGATCTTGAGCGGCGCCGGATCCTGGGCCCGGGCGACTGCCGTCAGGCCGAGCGCCGTCGCTCCGACCAGTGCAGCGACAGCGCCCACGCGCCACGCATTGACTGAAACACTCATACGCTTATTCCTCCCATAGGCGGTTACACTCCCCGCACACCGCGAAATCTAACGGCCGCGCGCCCGACACGCCAGTGCTGGACAGCGGCATCAACCTCCGTTTAAGTCGCGGCACCGCATGGGGAGGCGGATGGTACAACAAGACGTCATTCTCGAAGCGACCGGGTTGACGAAGGAGTTCAAGGGCTTTGTCGCGGTCAGGAATGTGGATTTGCGCATCCAGCGCCACACGATCCACGCCCTGATCGGGCCGAACGGCGCCGGCAAGACGACCTGCTTCAACCTTCTGACGCATTTCCTGACGCCGACGGCCGGCCGCATCCGCTTCAACGGGCGCGACATCACGGGCAGCTCGCCCGCGGCCATCGCGCGCCTGGGCCTGGCCCGGTCGTTCCAGATCTCGGCCGTGTTCCCGCACCTTTCGGTGCGCGAGAACGTGCGGGTCGCCCTGCAGCGCCGTCTCGGCAACTCGTTCCATTTCTGGCGGACCGAGCGCGTGCTGGGCGAACTCGACGCCCGGGCGCTGGAGCTGGTCGCCGCGGTCGGTCTGGCCGACTTTGCCGAGCTTCCGGCGGTGGAGCTGCCCTATGGCCGCAAGCGGGCGCTCGAAATCGCGACGACGCTCGCGCTCGAGCCCGAGATGATGCTGCTCGACGAGCCCATGGCCGGCCTGGGGCAGGAGGATATCAAGCGTATCGCCGCGCTCATCCGGACGGTCGCCCGCGACCGCACCGTGCTGATGGTGGAGCACAACATGTCCGTGGTGGCCGACCTGTCCGACACGATCACGGTGCTGGCGCGCGGCGAGGTGCTGGCGGAGGGACCTTACGAGACCGTCTCCAAGGATCCGGCGGTCGTGGAGGCCTATGTCGGAACCGGCGAGACGGGAGCGGCCCATGGCTGAGACGCTCCTCAAGGTCGACGGCCTGCAGGCCTGGTACGGCGAGTCGCACATCCTTCACGGCGTGGGCTTCGAGATCGGCCGCGGCGAGCTGGTCACGCTGCTCGGCCGCAACGGGGCGGGCAAGACGACGACGCTGAAGTCGGTCATGGGCATCGTCGAGAAGCGCACCGGCTCCGTCGTCTTCGAAGGGCAGGAGATCGTGGGACGTCCGTCCGACACGATCGCGCGACTGGGCATCGCCTATTGCCCCGAGGAGCGCGGCATCTTCGCCAGCCTCGACGTCGAGGAGAACTTGATGCTGCCGCCGGTCGTGCGGCCGGGCGGTCTGGGGCTGGCCGATATCTACGAGCTGTTCCCCAACCTGCGCGAGCGCCGTCGCAGCCAGGGCACCAAGCTGTCGGGCGGCGAGCAGCAGATGCTGGCGATCGGACGCATCCTGCGCACCGGCGCCAACCTGCTGCTGCTCGACGAACCGACGGAAGGCCTGGCGCCCGTGATCGTCCAGCGCATCGGCGAGATCATCCGCCAGCTCAAGGGCCGCGGCTTCACCATCCTGCTGGTCGAGCAGAATTTCCACTTCGCGGCGGCCGTGGCCGATCGGCACTACGTGATGGAAGATGGCCACGTGGTCGACGTCATGACGGCCGACGACGTGCGCCAGAACATCGGCAAGTTGCAGGCGTACCTGGGGGTGTAGACCATGTTCGAGCTGATCGGCATTCCTCCCCAGGCGCTGTTCGGCCAGCTTCTGCTCGGCCTGATCAACGGCGCCTTCTACGCCATGCTGAGCCTCGGCCTCGCCGTGATCTTCGGCATGCTGAACGTCATCAACTTCACGCACGGCGCGCAGTACATGATGGGCGCCTTCGCCGCCTGGCTGCTGCTCGGCCTGCTCGACGTGCCGTTCTGGGCTTCGCTGGTGCTGGCACCGATCATCGTCGGGCTCTTCGGCGTCGTCCTCGAGCGCCTGCTGCTGAAACGCATCTACCATCTCGACCATCTCTACGGGTTCCTGCTGACCTTCGGCATGGCGCTGGTGATCGAGGGGATGTTCCAGTGGAAATGGGGCTCCTCGGGCGCGCCCTATCCCAACCCGATCCCCGGCGGCTACAATCTCGGCTTCATGTTCCTGCCGACCTACCGCGGCTTCGTCGTGGTGGCGGCGCTCGTGGTCTGCCTCGCCACCTGGTACGGGATCGAGCGCACGCGGCTCGGCGCCTACCTGCGGGCGGCGACCGAGAACCCGACCCTGGTGCGCGCCTTCGGCATCAACGTGCCGCGGCTGATCACCCTGACCTACGGGCTGGGCGTTGCGCTGGCGGCCCTGGCCGGCGTGCTGGCCGCGCCGATCCAGCAGGTTTCGGCGCTCATGGGCACCAACCTGGTGCTGGTCGTGTTCGCCGTCGTGGTGATCGGCGGCATGGGCTCGATCATGGGCTCGATCGTCACCGGCTTCGGGCTGGGCCTGGTCGAGGGCCTGACCAAGGTCTTCTATCCACCCGCCTCCAACACGGTGATCTTCGTGGTGATGGCGCTGGTCCTGCTGGTCAAGCCGGCCGGCCTGTTCGGGCAGACCCGATGAGCGGCCAGCGCCTCGTCCTCGTCGGGCTCGTCGCCGTGCTGGCGCTCGCCGCGCCCTTCATCGCCTACCCGGTATTCCTGATGACGGCGCTCTGCTTCGCGCTGTTCGCCGGCGCCTTCAACCTGCTGCTGGGCTATGTCGGCCTGATGAGCTTCGGCCACGCGATGTTCTTCGGAATCGCCGGCTACTTCTACGGCCACGTCGTCAAGGCCTGGGACATGCCGCCCGAGCTCGGCCTGCTGGCGGGCGTCGGCGGCGCCGCCGTGCTCGGCCTCGCCACCGGCGCGCTGGCGATCCGCCGGCAGGGCATCTACTTCGCGATGATCACCTTGGCCTTCGCGCAGATGGTCTATTTCTTCTGCGTGCAGGCGCCGTTCACCCATGGCGAGGACGGGCTGCAGGGCATCGCCCGAAAGCCGCTGCTGGGCGGCCTGATCCCGACCAAGGACGACCAGGTCCTGTACTACGTCGTGCTGGCCATCTTCCTGTTCGGCTACGGCGCCATCTATCGCATCATCCATTCGCCGTTCGGCCAGGTGATGAAGGCGATCCGCGACAACGAGCAGCGCGCCCTGTCGCTGGGCTACGAGGCCGACCGCTACAAGCTGCTGGCCTTCGTGCTGTCGGCGGCGCTGGCCGGGTTGGCCGGTGCCACCAAGGCGATGGTCCTGCAGTTTGCCACGCTGACAGACGTCAGCGCGGCCATGTCGGGCGAGGTCGTGCTGATGGCGCTGGTCGGCGGGCTCGGCACCATCGTGGGCCCGATCATCGGCGCCTTCATTATCATCACCATGCAGAACTACCTTGCGGGCGCCGGCGAGTTCGTGCTGGTGATCCAGGGTCTCATCTTCGTGGTGATCGTCATGGCCTTCCGCAAGGGGGTGGTCGGCGAGGTCGCCGCCTGGTGGAAGGCGCGCCGCCGCGTCGCCTGACGCCGATCCTCGCAGCCCGGAGGCCGCATGGCGGATGCCCGTCGGAAGACCTTGTGGCGGATCCTGCCGCCGGCCGGGCTCGCCCTGGCGGTCGTCCAGACCGCCGTCGCCGCGGGCCCGTCGCCGGTCCTCTCGGTCGCGCTGCCGGTGGTGGGGCTGCTCCTGCTGCTGGGCGTGGTCTTCGCCTGCGTCCATCACGCCGACGTCATCGCCCACCGCACGGGCGAGCCCTACGGGACGCTGGTTCTGACCGTCGCCGTCACGGTGATCGAGGTCTCGCTGATCCTGTCGATCATGCTCGCCGGCCAGGGCCAGCCGTCGCTGGCGCGCGAGACGGTCTTCGCGGTGATCATGGTCGTATGCAACGGCGTGGTGGGCCTGTGCCTGATCGTCGGCGGCCTGCGCTATGGCGAGCAGGGCTTCCGGCTGCCCGGCGCCAGCGCCTACCTCGTGGTGCTGATGCCGCTCGCCACGCTGACGCTGATCCTGCCGGCCTACACGACCAGCGAGCCCGGCCCGTACTACACGCCGGGCCAGCTCGGCTTCGTCGCCCTCGCCACCGTCCTGCTCTACGGCGTCTTCCTCTACGTCCAGACGGTGCGCCACCGCGACTACTTCCTGTCGGACCAAGGGCCGGATCCCGACGGGACGGCGCCCGGCCCGCGCCAGCTCTTGGAGAGCGTGGGGCTGCTTCTGGTCGGGCTCGTGGCCGTCGTGCTGCTGGCCAAGGGGGTCGCCGGCGCAATCGAGGGCGCGGTCGTGGGGATCGGCGCGCCCATCGAGGCGGTCGGCCTGCTGGTCGCGCTGCTGGTGCTGCTGCCAGAGACCGTGTCGGCGCTGGGCGCGGCGCGGCGCAACGAGCTGCAGAAGAGCCTGAACCTGGCGCTCGGCTCCTCGCTCGCCACGATCGGTCTCACCATTCCGGCGGTCACCCTGATCGCCCTGCCGCTGCGCGTGCCGCTCGAGCTCGGGCTCGACACGGCGGACACCGTGCTGTTGGTGCTGACCTTCGCCATCAGCCTGGTGACCTTCGGCGGCGGCCGCACCAACATCCTGCCGGGCTTCGTCCACCTGGTGCTGTTCGTGGTCTACGTCTTCCTGGTCTTCGTGCCCTGAAGGGGCGCAGCGCGGGCGGATGCCTCTTGCCCACGAGCCCGCATTCGGGCGAGAACCGGTGCCGATCGAACGAACGCACGTCCCTCGCGCCGCAACCGGCCGGACGGGGTGCGACCGCTGAAGGGGAGACGCTCATGCCCGACACGTCCGTCACGCTGTCCGACGACACCTTTGCCGAGCTGCGCAAGATCGACACGCCGACCATCACCAACGTGGTCGCGACCTACCCGAAGAACCCGCTCTGCCTCGGACTTTACAATCCCTGGACCGAGAACTGGTACACCGACAGCTCGATCCGCTGCCTCTATCCCGAGATGGGCCCGATCGTCGGCTACGCCGTCACCTGCGTCTACGGCCTGCCCGACCCCAACTTCTCCGGCCGCCTGTCGTTCATGGACGTGATCGACGCGCTGGACGCCATGCAGAAGCCGACCGTGCTGGTGCTGCAGCAGAAGTGGCCGCCCGAGATCCACGCCAAGGCGGGGCTGGCCGGGGAGATGATGGTGAGCTCGATGATGGCCGTGGGTTGCGTGGGCATGATCTCCAACGGCCCCTCGCGCGACGTCGACGCGATCCGCAAGCTGCGCTTCCAGCTCCTGCTGGGCGGCGTCACGGCCGGCCACGGCGAGATGGCGGTCCAGGCCGTGAACGTCCCGGTCTCGGTCGGCGGCATGGACGTGGCGCCCGGCGACCTCGTCCACATGGACGAGAACGGCGCCGTGAAGTTTCCCGCGCAGCACGCCGCGGCGGTGGTCAAGAACTCCCGAGCCATGCTCGACGACGAGGCGCGCCGGCTGGTCCTGCTGCGCCAGGCGAAGACCGCGGCCGAGGTGCGGGCGGCCTCGTCCGGCGGCGCGTATACGCCGAAGAAGTCCTGACCGTGGGTTGGCGCGGGACCTTGCGGCGGCAGATCCGCGCCGCCCGTCTTCTGCTGCTGGGCCTCGCCCTGGCGACGGGGGCTGCGGGCGCGCCCGAGGCCAGGGCCCAGGAGGGTGCCGCCGCCTGGCGGGTCGACTGCGCCGGCGACGGCAAGACCCTCGAGTGCCGGGCGATCCAGCAGCTTTTCAACCGCGACGACAAGCAGCTGATCGCCCTGCTGGCCGCCGGGCTGGCCCCCGACACCAAGGCGCCGACGCTGGCCCTCCAGCTGCCGCTCGGCATCAGCCTCGCCGAGCCGATCCAGCTCAAGATCGACAACGGGCCGGTCGAGCGCTTCCCGGTGCAGACCTGCACCCCGGTCGGCTGCATCGTGAACGTGCCCCTGAAGGAGCCGCTTCTCGGTCGCCTGCGGGCAGGGACCACGCTCAAGCTCACCTTCGGCGCTCCCGGAAAGCCCGCCCTCTCGGTCGACGTGCCCTTGCTGGGTTTCGGAATCGCCTACGACAAGGCCACCAAATAGGGCGATTCCCCGGCCGGTAGGCCGTCCCGGCACAAAAATGCCACTATCTCGGGGCCTGGACGCGGCCGCGTCACGCAGCCCATTGAATCGCCAAGGTTCTTGCCTCAAATGAGCGTCTGGACTTGGGGCCGTCGGGTCGGCGACCGGACGGTCGCCGGTGTGGCGGGCGAGACAGAGGTGACGGTGGGCACGTTGAGACGCTTTTTCACCGGGACGCTGGCGATCGGGGCCATCGCCGTCGCGGGCGCATGGATCGCCCGCAGCCAGCAGGCCAATGGCACGGGGACGGCGCCGCCGGAGGCGCAAGGTCCCCTGCTGGCGCGCGGCTACACCGAGGCTCCGGCCGGGACGGTCATGGTCGCGGGTAACCCCAATGGCGGCGCGGTGCTGAACGAGCTGCGCATCAGGGAAGGCCAGGAGGTCAAGCGCGGCGAGATCATCGGCGTGCTGTCCAACTACCCGGCGGCCGAGGTCAGCGTGCAGATGGCCGAGAACACCCTCGCCAAGCTGGAGCGCCTCCGGACGACCGTCCTCGAGGGCACGCGCCGGACCGACATCGCCCTCCAGGAGGACGCCTATCAGTCGGCGCTTCTGAACGACAAGCTGCAGACCATCCTGCGTCCCCGCAAGGGCCAGCCGCCCGAGGAGAGGGAGCTCGACATCTGGCTGGCCGCGGAGAGCCTGCGCCAGCAGCGCGAAAACCTCGAACTCGCCAAGGTGAAGCTCAAGTACGATCTCAAGCAGAACGCGATCGACATCGAGCGCCAGAAGGCCGCGCTCGACAGTGCCCTCGGCACCCGGGAGGAGGCGCTGATCCGGTCGCCGATCAACGGGATCGTGACCCAGATCAACTCCCGCCAGGGCGAGATCGCCTCGGGCGCCGGCATCGCCAAGATCGTCGACATGGGTGAGCTGAGGGTCTTCGCCACCCTGGACGAGCTTCACCTCCATCGTCTCAAGGCGGGTGAGCCGGTCCAGGTCGTCTTTCGCGGCGATTCGACCGTCTATGCCGGCGAGGTGGCCATGGCGCCCATGAGCGTCAAGCGCACCAAGCGCAGCGAGGCCGACCTGGGCGAGGCCAACGTCCGCCAGGTCGAGGTCGAGATCAAGCCGGCCAAGGGGGTCGCGTTTCCGCCGATTCTGGGCCGCGAGGCGCGCGTCACCTTCCTGTGACGTCCCGGGCCGTGGGTCGCGCGCCGTGATGGCGACGGGCCCGTCGCGTCGGGGGTTGCTGCACTGCAACCAATCCTGCCAGCAGGCGTTCATAGAGGTGTCATGCCCCGCGACGACACCGGCCTGCCCGAGATCGACGAAGTGGAACTGAGGGAAGTCGACGGCCACCTGGCCGAGATCGATGCCCAGATCGCTGCCCAGCGGATGCTGGTCCAGCAACTGCGGATGGACGGCCAACCCGTCACGGAAAGCGAGCAGGTGCTGCTCGGTCTTCTCGAATCCTACGATGTGGCGCTGCGGCGCCGCCGCCTGGTCCGCGTGGACCTGCAATTCGACCCGACCGGGCCGCGCTGACGCTCCAGCGCCGGGCGCCTTGCGCTCGCCTGACGGCTGCCCCGCGCCGCCGCCTCTGGACGCGAGGTGCCCGCGGACGGCTAGAATGGGCTGCGTCGCAACGACCGCAGGGAGGCGGGCATGCTGGCCAACACCAAGCGTATCCTGACCGAGGAACAGCGCGAACAGTGGGCCGTCGACGGCTACCTGCAGCTGCGCGGCGCGCTCAGTCCGGCCGAGGTCGACTTCTTCTCGGCCCAGCTCGATCGCGTGCGCGGCGAGCCGGGCTACGAGCCGGCGCCCGGACGTCTGCCGCGCGGCCACTATGCCTGGACCGACCACGCCGATCTCGCCGTCGACGGCTTCATGGATCGCCGCGATCTCCTCGGCTACCACCAGTCCTTCATCGACCTGATCGACCGGCCGCGCGTCTTCGACCTGATCCTCGACCTGATGGGCCCCTTCATCCAGTTCTCGATGAGCCAGGCGATCGTGCGCGCTTCGACCGACACCTTCCCGGGCTACATCCATACCGACGGCGGCGAGGCGCAGCGCGCCATCCGCGTGACCGAGACCAGCCGGCCGCTGGCGGTGAAGGTCATGTACCTGCTGACCGACGTCACCGAGCCCGACAGCGGCAACTTCACCGTGCTGCCCGGCAGCCACCTGCGGCCCTTCCCCGAGCGCGCCGAGCGCATCCCCGGCCCGACTTCGCCCGGAGCCGTGCCGCTGCTCGGCCGCGCCGGCGACGCCTACGTCTTTCCGCATGCGCTGTGGCACGGCCCGTCGCCCAACCATTCCGGCAAGCCGCGCAAGACCATCCTCTACAACTACTGCCAGATGTTCATGCGTCCCTACGATTTCGGCGCGCCCTATGCGCGGCTGTTCGACCGCTGCACGCCGCGCCAGCGCCGCCTGCTGGGCGACCTCGGCCACGACTTCCGCCCGGGCGACTTCTTCTACGCGCCCGAGGACCAGGAAGCGCTGATGATGGGCGCGGCCTGAGGACGGCGACACGTCGTTGAAGCGGCTTCTGCTGCCTTCCTCGTCGCACCGCCTGGGGCGGCCGTGGACCATGCCGCGGTGGCCGAAAGCGAATGCCGTCCTCTCGCGATCTTCGTGCCCGCCGCAACTTCGATGTACGTCCTGCGGCTGGTCGCGGGCATGCCGGCCCATCTGATCCTCCGGCGTGCCCGTCGGAACGGATCTCCGGTGATTGGCGGTACTCCCCCGATGCCGGCATGAGGTCTGCGCAACGGTTAGCGGTGCGTGAAGCAAGGCAGCTCGCGGGCGGGCTGCCTGGAGCTGGGGCAGGCTCGGGCATGGTCCATCAAAAACCTTCCCACAGCATCGCCAGATGCCCGCTTTCAGCCTCTTTGCCCACCATTGAGGCGAGCGCGTTGCGCTGATCCAGCCCCTCCGGTATGGTCCGGCCCGCCGGACCCGTAGCTCAGCTGGATAGAGCGCTGCCCTCCGAAGGCAGAGGTCGTGAGTTCGAATCTCGCCGGGTCCGCCATCAAGTGATCGGCCATTGCAAGGGCGACTTCTGATGGGCGTCGTCAAGTTTTGGTCCCGCCGTAGCGCGCGGCGTTGCTATAGCGAGCACGGATACTGCGTTTTTCGAAACGCATTCGCTCCTCAAAACATCGCCGAAATTGCGGAGCTAATACGCGATAGTATTCCGAGCTTTGACGGTGAACTGCTCCGTCAGGATGGAAGGCCAGCCCCCAACGACTTTTTCCCCGGAACGCTACTCGTTCGAAATCCACTACTCCATCCGCATCTCTCCCTTGCGGACAGTTTAGGCGGTCACCTCGGCACGGCTTTGATGGATTTGGTGACATCCGACGCACTCGGCGAACGACTGAACATTCTCGACCGCCAGCAGCACTATGTGATTCACCAGGTTCTGTTGTTCTTCGCGGCACAAACCACAGAACTTCATCTCGATAGTTGGTCACTCGATACGGCCCCCCTTGGCCACTCTCATACCGTCTGGATTCCATTGCAGGACCTGGATCATCGTTCCGGCTCACCTGCAGTCATCGCTTGGCCGATAGGTCGCGTCTTGACGGAAGCTGCCCTTGGCCTATCGACTGAAGGTTCGCTAGGTGAACGCTATGAAAGATACCAGCGTGCGCTATCGACACATTTGCGCGCTAGCTCTCCAGAAGCTGCTACGGCGCTACTTCAAATGGGAGACGCCTTCATCTGGTCGTCCCTAACTCCACATTTTACGCTTCCCTCGTATCCCTTCCCGAGAGAACGACTATCGCTTCAAGTTCTTATACGGCCCGCTAGCATGAAGTGGGGGGACTTCACGGCGCAACCATACGATCGTCATTCGCTTCAACTTCGACAGGTATCATCCTGGTTCTCAGTTCGTGTCCTGAGTTAGAAGCATGGCAATCGAAGTGAAAGCGTTGCCGGCGGTGGTGTAGGCCACTTCGCGGGGAAGGGTCGAATTTCGGCTCGATTGCCATCACGGACCGTGGTCGGCATCTTGGGGCCATGTCCTTTCTCTCGCGTTTGCTGCGTCATCAACCGACACCGGCGCCGTCGTCCCCGCCGGTGGCTGACATTCGGCCATTGACGACCATTGCAGCCTTCGCCGGCGTGTCGCCGGACGTCCCCAGCGTGAGGTCGACGCCGGCCTATGCTGATGCTCTGGCCTACTTCAAGGACTATCCGGCCCGATCGCTGATGAGCGACCATTCCCGGACGCTCCTCTATAGCCTGGTGCGGATGATGCGCCCCCGGCTCGTCGCCGAGATCGGCACCCTCCACGCCGGAACCACGGAAGTCTTTGCCCGTGCCCTCTGGGAGAACGGAGAAGGTGTCGTGCACACGGCGGACCCCTACGGCGGCGACCGTTGCCCTCCGATCATCGGACAGTGGCCGGCCGAACTGCAGCACCATGTGCAGTTCCACGCCAAGAGCTCGATGGATTTCTTTTCGCGGATGGTCCTCGAGGACAAGTCGTTCGGACTGATCCTGGTCGACGGGAATCACGACTTCGAATATGCCTTCTTCGACCTGCAGATGTCGGCGCGCCTGATCGAATCCGGCGGCATCGTCGTGATGGACAACGCGGAACAGGCGGGGCCATTCAAGGCCGCGCGCGTTTTCCTCGCTGCCAATCCGGCATGGCGGGAAATCGGCGGCGCACTGGCCGCCTATGATCCTTCGCGGCCGTTCAACCGCGAGCGGGCTTCCTTGCCGGAGACGAGCTTCCTCATCCTCCAGGCGCCGGACCATCTGTCGATCGGCGCGGAAGCCCAGTCGTGGGGACAGGCATGGACCACGTTGCCTCAGGTGCGTGGCCTGCGCTTCGAGGTCGTAGCTCCCTGCAAAGGCATTCTTCACTATCAGGTCCATCTTCGAGGCTTCGCGAACGGCAATCGCTGGGTGAAGGAAGAGCGGATCGAAGGCAGTGTCCGGATCGACGCCGGAGATGACGTCATGAAACTGGATCATCCGTTCGAACGCTCCCTGTCCGTCGTGGCGCCATCCGAATTCGACGACGCCTTGTTCACGTTGGAGTTCGATCTCTGCTGGCAAGGCGACAGCAACTCCGGGCCGCTGGCGCTCGCAGCGTTGCCGACGCCATTTCAGTGAGCGGCAGCCCGGCAGGCCCTCACCTGATCGCGAAGCCGGGCATAGTCGGGCATCATCGTGCCGCGCACGATTCCCGCTTTTGGCAGGGCGGCGAGTTCCTCGGCGGCCTGCCGCTGTTGGTCCGCCGTGTAGTCGACCTCGCGCGGACAAACGTTGCTAGAAGGTGCCGTCGCGCAGGCGCCGGTCCACGTCGTCAGCAGTGCGAGGGCCGCGAGCTTCCGCATCTTCCATCCTCCGTCGCGTGACCTGGTTTCGTTCGGCCTGATCGGCGCGCTCCTGGTCGCGTCCGGCCTTCAGCAGCCTGGCAACCACGAGCAGAAGTCCGAGGGCGATGGCGGCGACCACCAGCAGCCTCGACCGGAGCTGTGCCAGCAGCGCGCTCATGTCGACAGGACCTCGCCGCGCCGGCGCTTCTGCAGGTAGCGCCAGAGCATGTATCCCACCGCCGCCAGGGCGACCACGGACAGCGCCGCGCCGCCGAGCTTCATCAGGCCCTGCAGCGACGCGCCCGCCGAAGTGAGGCTGGTCAGCACCGGCGTCACCTGGTCGATCTGGTCGGCGATGCTGGCCGCGCCGCTCGCCACGGCGACGCCGCCGGCGATCACGGTCCTGCTCGCGACCGCCGGCCGCTCCGCCGCGACGACCTGCGGCATCGCCTGCGACGGCGCCTCGATCGCCGGCGTCAGGTACAGGTCGGCCTCGACGCCGCGGCGCCGGATCAGGCCGGCGCTGTCGACGAGCCGACCCGTCTCGGGATCGGTCATCTTGCGCCAGAGGCCGAAGGCAGCCGCGGCACCCGCCGCATCGCCCCGGTTGTGCAGGCGCAGCACCGTCGAGCTCCGGAACCCCGCCTCGCCGATGTTGAAGCACAGCGAGACCATGGCGGCGAACTCGTTGTCGGTCGGCCGCCGCATCGCGCTGCCCTCGACGCAGGACTCGGCAGCGTCGAGATCGGCGTCGAGGAGTGCATGGGCCTCCGCCTCGGTGATCGCCATGCCGGGACGAACGCCCGCCGTGTGGCCCCAGCCGATCGTCAGCCGGCCGGCGGGACAGCGATACGGGACGAGCGCCGGGCGCGCGTTGCCTAGCGGCCCGGCCTCGAATTCCTCAATCAGGCGATAACCCGCCGGGTTGATCTCACGGGGCATCACGACCTCCATTTCGTGTAGGCAAGCAGGGCCAGTCCGCCGACAATCATGTAGGCGATGATCTCTCCGAACTTCCGCAGTGCTCCCTTGCGGACGGACTGGTAGGCGTCGAACAGGTCGCGCAGGCCGCGCACATGCTGGGCCGCGGCGGGATCGTCGAGCCCGACCGAGGCCAGCGCCTTGCGGGCGCCGCGTTCAGCCGCGTCCTCCAGCATCGCGTCGAGCGCCGGGCGCGGCAGCGAGACTTCGTCGTAGGGCGAAGTGGCCATGCCATTCTCCTAGGCCGGCGCGGGATCGGGCTGGCCGGCTTCGAATCGCGCCAGCCTCGACTCGAGCTCGGCGAGGCGTGCCTCGCGTTCGGCCAGCAGATCGATCAGTTCGGCGATCGCCAGCGCGTCCTGGCCGATACGCTCGGCGAGGAAGCGGGCACCCCCGCGCGGGATCGTCGGGCCGCTCACGGGGCCTCCGGGTACTGCACGAGATAGCTTTCGCTGGCGCGAACGAAGACGAACCGCCAGTACGCCTCGGACGTCGCGAGCGCGGCGTTCGGGTAGGCCGCGTTGTACGCCGCCCGCGCCCGTTCCAGGGCGGCCTGCTGCTCCGCCGGGAGGCGCGCGATGAGGTTGGCGAAATCGTCGAGATCCTGCTGAACGGACATGTCGGTCTCCTAGGGCTCGGTGGCGACGACCTGGACGGCGCCGGTCGGGAAGCGCGCGACCAGCTGCGTCTTGCCGCTGCCGTTGTCGCGCACGTAGAGGGTCGCGTTGCCGGCCGGTGGCGCGACCGGATCGGCGCTCTCCTGCATCAGCAGACGACCGGCATTGTCGAAGCCGAAGACGATGGCGCCTCCGCCGATGCGCCCCTTCACGAGGTAGTGCGGGCCCGCACCGATGGCAGTCTCGGTGGGGTTGATGTCGAGGACGCTATAGCTGCCCGACGACTGGTTGATGCTGGGCGCCAGGCGCGTGTGATTGATCGCGGTACCCGTCATGCCGCTGCTGAGGACGGCGAAGATCGTGCTGGAGGACGTTCCGTGACGATAGGCGGAGATCAGCCCGAGATTGTCGTCGACCTCGATCACGCTGCTGCCGCCCACGCGAACCAGGCGCGGGCTCCCCGTTCCCGCGGAAACCGAGCGGAGCGTCAGCGCGTTTGCCACCCAGGCGATCTCGCCGCGCTCGTAGTTCGAGGCATCGGTGTAGGTGTTGTAGAGGCGCCAGGCCTGGGGGTTCACGCCGTTGCGCTGGCCGGACGCGTTCGCTGCGTCCCGCCACAGGCCGAGGTCGATGGTGCCGTCGGCACTGTCCGACGACGACCAGCCGATATAGCCGGTCGACCGGGTCGACATGCCGACATAGCGGAGCTGCGCGCCCCACCCGGTGGCATACGCGACCTTGAGGGCCTCGATGCCCGCGACATATTGCAGACGGGACGTTCCGCCGATCTGGATGTCGAGCGGATCGCCGGCGGCAACATTCACCGTGAGCTTTCCCGTCATCGTGTCGCCCGCCCTGTCGAGCGGCATGAAGCCGAGCGCCGCGGCGATCGCGGCCGACGAGACGGGAGCCGTGCCGATTCGCATCGTGACCTCCTACCCGAAGTACCAGACGTTGACCTTGGCGCTCGCCGCCGCCTCGAGAACGCGCACGTCCGCCAGGGACGTCGTGATCTCGACCGGCTGGCCGACCGCGATCAGCATGTCGGCAGCGGTCGGCGTGCCGGGCGAGCCGCCGGCGAGGCTGATCCGGATGGCCTGGCTTTCGGGCACCAGGATCGCCCATCGGGCGTTTGCCGGCGGTGACAGGCTCTTCACCGTCGACAAGGCAGTGAGCTGGTCCTTGCCGCAGTAGGCGGCGGGAAGCTGGTTCGTGGAGATCGCGCTCATCGGCTGCTCCCTTCAGATTCGAATCGCATAGTTGAGGACGCGCGTGGGCTGCACGATGCTGAACGCGCTGGATACGCCGCTCGCGCTGATGCCCAAGGAGCCGCTGACAGTGACGTTGTGCACATGGCTCCAGTCCGAGGCCTGCCCACTCCCTCCTCCGACACAGTTCCCTTGACCACTGGTCGGGCCACTGGTCTGGCCAGTGAGAACGCCCGATGCACTTCCGCCAACATTGGTCGTCGCGGTGTTGACCTGACCTCCGAGCGCCGCGCCCAACGATCCGCCGCCGGCCAGGGTGCCGGCATCGGCGCCGCCCATGTTGCTCGTCCCCGCGACGACGCGGCCGCGGAGATCGGGGAGGTTGAACGTCGTGCTGCCGTCGCCGGCGCCGTGGGTCGTTCCGATCGCCGCGAAGAGCCCGGCGTACGTCGTGCGCGCGACCGCCTGGCCGAAGCAGAGGAGCGTTCCCGCGCGCGCGGAAGACCGGGCGGTGGGCACGATGTCGCCGGTCACGTCGGGGCCGAGGAGTCGGTAGGCGCCGCTGCTGGCGTGGTAGGCCACCGTCCGGATCTCCTCGGCGGCGACGAGGCCCGGCGGCGCCACCCGCCAGGCGTCGGCTGCGTAGTAGTGAAGCGGAATGGCATTCACCCCGTCGACGCTGAGCGTCGCGCCGGCCCCGTTGGCGACGTGGAACTGCACCAGGTGGGTCATGCCGTCGACGAGCGACGCCGGCGCGACCGCATAGGTGAGGGTGTAGGCCGTCGAGCTGCCGCCGGTCGTCTTCGGCGTCGACCATCCGTACCAGCGCTTCACGGCCCCCTGGTGGGCCCGGAGCACGTTGTTGACGCCGCTCGGGGCCATCCCCTCGGGGGCGCCGTCCGGCGCCGCCGTGGCGTTCGCGGCGTCGTCCTCGTTCCAGTTGGCCGCCGGAATATCGGTCATCGACCGCCTCCCGCGACTGCAGCATCGCTTCGAGCGAAAACGGGGTGTCCCGTCTTCCCAGGCACGGCGGGCGGAAGCCCGCTCTTCGGCCTCACAGCAGGCCTCCCGGCGGCGTCGCCTTCCGGTAGTCGACCATCAGGTAGCCCGACGGGTGCCGGCGCACGGCCTCGGGCCGCATCGCCGCGACCTGCTGGGCCATCGGCCCGATGCGGGGCTGGTCGTCGCCCTTGAAGCGATACAGGTAGAGCGGCAGGCCTTCGTCGGTGGCCCCGACCCTTCCCGCCACGTCCTTCAGGCGGGCGTCGCTCAAGCCGAACATCGGGGCCGCCTGCAGGCCGAGGCGCGCCAGGCTCATGAAGGTGTCGAGGCCGCTGGGATGGCTCGACGACTGGCTGGACGACGTCGTGGTGCCGCTGCTGCTGGTCTGTCCGCCGGGGTAGGCGGCGAGGATGCGGCTCGCGAAGTCGGAGATCCAGTTGGGCTGCGCCGTCGTTTCGTAGGCGTAGCGGCTGTTGGCGTCGTCGAGCAGCCGTTGGGCATGGGCATCGTCGAGCATCCCGGCCCTCTGCAACGCGTCGAGGTTCTGGAAGTCCATCGCCTGCAGGCCGGGCAGCAGGCCCGCCGCCGCGGCCTGGTTCGCGCGTTCGCCCTGGTAGACGCCGGCCGCCGCCTGCGCCGCGGCATCCGCCTGGGTCTGCTCCAGGTCCTTGATCGCCCGCAACGACGTGTCGAGGTGGTTGCCGCTGCCGTAGCGCCCGGCGCCCGAGAACCTGGCGTCGAGTCCGGGCAGGGTGATGTCGCGCAACTGCTCCGTCTGCGGCCGGAACGAGGCCGCCAGCGCCTTCTGGAACCAGGGGTTGCCGTCGACATCGAGATACTTGCCGGCGAGCGTGTCGTTGACGAACCCGTAGGCAGGCGCGGTGAGCGACGGCCCGGCCGCGCCGCGCTGCCAGAGCGCGGTGTTCGCCGACGCCGTGCGTTCGCCCTGCGGCGCCACCGTGCCGCCAGGGAAGTAACCCGGCGCGTTGGCGTGGTCCGCCCAGTACTTCCAGAGGTCGCCCTCCAGGGCCTCCAGCTTGGGCGCGATGACGGGCGATGGCCCGTTGACGCTGTTGTTCGAGGTGTTCTGCACCTGCTGGCCGCTCGTTCCGCCGCTGCTCATGCCATCCTCCGTTCCCATGCCGGTTGTCCGTCGACGTCGGCGATGCGCACGCCGCCCATCGCCGCGACGAGTCGCGCCCAGCCCGGCCGGCCGGCGCCCCAGATCGACACGCAGCCCCATCCGCGCGCCCAGGCCTCGAGCCGGGCCACGAAGAATGGCGCCCAGTCGCGCAGCCGCCGGCCACCGACCAGCCACACGAGGCAGCGCGTCTCGGGCTGCAGCGTGATCTGGGTGACGACGGCGGCGATCGGCCGGCCGGCCTCGACGACGGCCCAGAGCTGGGCCTCGCCGGCGATCAGGCGCGCCAGGGGCCGCGGTGCCGGAACGTCGGCAGAGCGCCGCACGGCCGGCTCGAGCAGGGGCCACAGATGCGGCCAGGCGCGCGGCAGGTCGTGCCGGGAAACGAGGGTCGCCTTCATGTCGCGATCACGTAGTTCAGGATCAGGGTCGGCTGGGTGTTGTTGTGCGCACCGCCACCGCCCGCGCTCTGCACCGAGATGCCGGTGACAGCAGCGTTGGTCGTCGGATTGTTGTTGAAGTTCGTGCCGTCGCCGTTGGTGCCGCGCGGCGTGAACGAACTCGGCACCTGGCCGGCGCCGTAGCTGTGGACGTGGCCGGGATCGTTCACGCCGTGACTGTGCGCCGGCATCTCGCCAAGACCGAGGACGTGAGTCGCCGCCCCGCCGGTACCGCCCAGCACCGTGCGGCCCACGACCGCTCCGGCGAGCCGCCCGGCATCGGCACCGTCCATGTCGTCCCGGCCGGCGGCGACGCGGCCGCGCAGGTCGGGCAGGTTGAAGCTGGTGCTGCCGTCGCCCCCGCCATAGGTCGTGCCGAGCACGGCGAACAGGTCGGCATAGGTCGTCCTCGACACGGCCTGGCCCGCACAGAGCAGCCAGCCGTCGGGCGCGACGGCGCCCGCGAACGGCAGGACGCAGCCGGCCGGCACGCCCGACAGGGTGTTGTAGTCGCGGATCAGCACGTTCACCCGCTCGGTGATCGAGCGCGTGTCGGCCGTGACGGGAAGGGCGGGCAGGCTCATTGCGCGCCTCCCGCCCGGACGTCGAGGTCGTCGATGCCCTGGATGTTGGTCCACACCGAGCCCGCGGGCAGGACGACGCGGGCGCGGAAGTAGCGGCCGCTGCCGTAGACCGGCGCGAGGCCGGCCGCCGTCAGGCCGACCGCGGGCCCCCAGGCGACCGGCGTCCCCTGCGTCTCCCGCGCGCCCAGCTGGACCTGCGGCGCGCCGCCGTCGATCAGCGGCCGGCAGCCGCGGACGACGGCGCGGCGCCCTTCGCCCGGGTTGAACTCCGCCGTCTCGCAGACGGCCTCGAGGGTCGCGCCGGAGAAGGAGCCGCTGCGATGGCCGGTGTCGAAGCCGAACAGCAGGAGCGAGAGCGTGCCCGTCCAGTAGGAGCTGTCCAGCGAGTAGGGCAGCGTGTCGAGCCCGCCGAAGGCGTCGAGCTCCTCCAGCGTCCAGGAGCGCTGGCTGACACCGCCGAACACGATCTCGCAGGACAGGGCGGCGCGGCTCCACCGGCCGGTCCGCCAGTTGTAGATGAGCAGCCGGTCGGGCGTGCCGTCGCTGCCGTTCGCCGGGTAGGCGAAGACATAGAGGCCGCGGACGGGATCGATCGCCGAGGAGGCGCGGAACTGGTTGGCCTCGTCGAAGTCGCGCCAGAAGGTGCGGTCGACCTTGCCGCGGCCGATCGGCACGATGCTCTGGCCGCCCTGCACCATGTAGAAGCCGGACTTGTGCAGGAAGAACGCCATGTCGAGCAGCCCGGCGACGCTGCCCGGCACGCTGCAGCCCACGTCGTTCGCGATCCTGTCGATGCGGAACACGACCGGCGGGCCCTCGTAGGTCATGCGCCGCACCGCGGTCTCCTGGAAGACCAGCGCGGTCTCGCCGCCGACCAGGCCCGTGACGTTTCCTCCGTCGGGGAGGTCCTGGAGGTCGGCCTGGCTCGCCGTCACCGTGCCCCAGAGCTCGGCATTGTTGATGCCCGACCATTGCACGCGCTGGGGCGCATTGCCGACCTTGCCCATCAGCACGAAGTCTCGGACCGTGGTCACGAAACCCGCGACCGGCGGCGTGCCGCCCAGCGCTTCCCAGCGCGTGCCCGTGGCGAGATCGAACTTCTGCGGCGCGTCGACGCCGTTCACCGCCAGCGCCAGCGGGCCGAACTGGGCGAAGCGCCACGCGCCGTCACCGCCCGGGGCGTAGGCACCGCCGACGAGACGGGACACGTCGCTCCACATCGAGCCGGAGAGCAGATAGAGCTTCGCACCATCGCCGGCGAACATGCGCGTGGTGCCGTCCGTGCCGCGGAACCAGGCAGCGCCCTGGGCCCGCGCGTCCAGCGCCGTCGACACGCCGGCCAGCCCGTTCAGCGGCCCGTAGCTCTCCTCGGCCGGAACCACGTTCAGCGCCTCGCGCGCCCAAGGGCCCAGGGCCGGCATGTCGGGGCGCCATTCTGCAAATGGGATGGCAGTCATGCGGACTCTCCATCGACTCGCCGCATCACGGTCGGCATACTCTCGCCCCTTGGGATGGGCTTCGTGGACAATGGGGTGGTGATGGCGGAGAAACCGGAGCCAATGGCCTTGGCCGAGGTGGCGGCGATGGGCATCGCCGCCATGGCGATCGCGACGGAAATGCTGCTGCAGTTCGAACGAAAAGGGTTGATCACGCACGCCGAGGGAACGGACATCCTCGACGCCGCGCTGGCCGGTCTCGAGGATACCGAGCTCGACGAGATGCATCCGTCGTTCCGGTCGGCGCGGACCCTGCTGGACGGCCAGCTGGCCGGCTGGCAGCGCCGGCACGGCGGCTGACGGCAGCCGAGACCGCCGACGCGGGATCGAACAGCGGCGCTCACGGCAGCATCCCCGCCCGCAGGCGGATCACCGGCGCGGCCGACGCCGTGATGCGCTGCGTGCGCGCGTTCAGGCCGGCCACCGAGGCGTTGTAGAGCTGCAGGTAGCGCTGCGCCGCCGCCTCGTCCTGGGTGAAGATGGCGGCCTCCACGAGACAGCCGTAGAGATAGACATCGGGATAGAGCGCGAGGATCTCGTTGGCCGCCGCGCCCGCCGGCGTCGCAAGCCGACGGTAGTAGCGCAGCGCCGCGGTCGCGCCGGCCGGATCGTCCTTGACGCGGAAGCCAGTGCCCGACACCGCGATCAGGCGCACGCCGCCCAGCCCTTGGCCGCCGGAGCCGCCGAGCCCGTCCAGCGTGCGCTGGCTCACGATCTGCAGCGGAAGGTCCGGGCCGGCGAGCTGGACCGAGATCAGCTCGAGGAAGTCCGGCGGCTGAGCGACCTCGGCCTGCAGCACGAAGCCATCGTCCACCGTCTCCATCTCGACGATGCGCAGCGGCTCGGACCGCAGCGGATTGCCCGGATCGTCGGTGGCGTGGCCGTAGTACAGGCGCCGCTCACACGTCGCGAGAAAGTCGTCGAAGCGGCTGTCGAGCAGCGCGTCGCCGCTGCGCGCCAGCCAGGCCGAGACGCCGGCCTTGAGCCCGGCATAGGTGGTGATCTGGGCGGGCATCAGAGCGCCTCCTTGCCGGGCGCACGCGACTCCGATCGCGCGTCTTCTTCGCCCCGCGGCACCCCATGAGCGCTACGGAGTAGCGCGCCCCCAGCAATGAGGAGAATGTTGCTCGCAGCACCGTCGGTGCGCAGCCAGCGCCAGTCGGGATCGTCCAGCAGGGCCTCGACCTTCTGCTGGTGATCGGGGTTCCAGTAGTCGACGCCGAGCTCGTTGCGCCACTTGGCGATGACGATCAGCGGAATGCGGGCGACCATGCGGACGTCGCGCGCGGCGTTCCACGGATCGCAGTGATTGGCGGCTTCCCGGTTGAGATCCAGGATGGGCGCGGCGACCTGCGACGCCATCTGGGCCCAGTTGCCCTCGCCGTCCTGGAGCCACCACTGGGCGAGCCCGGTCGCCCGGTCGAAGCCGAGAAGCCGCGGGCTCACGACACGATCTCCGCCTGGTCACGATCACAGAGGAAGCAGGCGAGGTCGAGCGGGACATTGAGCCGCGTGCGGCGCGCCACCTTCGTCGTCGAATTATTGGACACCGCCCAGTCCAATATTCCGGCGCCCTCATCGTCGAGCGGCAGGTAGACGTGGTCGACGGTGATCACGACGGTGGCCATCTCGGTCGGGGAAGACGCGAGAGCGGTTGCGATCTCGGGCTTGCCGGTCATGCGCCGCTCCTCAGGTGAGGTCCGCGACGATGCCGTTGCCGGCCTCGTTGCGGCTTTCCAGGGTGACCTCGCCGATCAGGTGGAACTTGCGGGCGTCGCCGGTCTTGGCCAGCTCCTCCTTCTTCCACTTGCGCAGCCACAGCAGGCGCCACAGCGAGGGATCGACGACCTCGATCTCGCGGCCCCGCAGGTATCGGCTCGCCACGGCATTGAAGGTGCCGAAGTCCGAGACGTAGCGGTCGACGGCGCCGATCACGGTCGCGGCCTTGCCCTTCGGCTCCTGGAACTGGGTCGCGATGCCGGTGAAGGCCGAGAAGGTCTGCTTCTGGGCCGCGCCCATCAGCAGCAGGGTCGGCTTGCCGCCGGCCGTCCAGGCGGCACGGATCACGCCCTTGAGCAGCGTCTCGGTCGAGGCCCGCTGGGTACCGTCGGTGGCCGCCACCGTGTTGCCCGCCGTGAAGCCGCCGGACGCTCCGCCAGCGCCGCGGCTCACGTTCGAGGTGATCCAGGACTCGAAGCCGCCGAGCCTGCGCGGGTTGGCGCCGGACTGGGCCTGCGACGCCTGGTTCTGGCAGCACACTGCCTCGAGATCCATCTTGATGCGGCGGCCGGCCAGCGCGGCCTGGTAGCTGATCTCCGAATCGCGCCCCGCCTTCTTCACCACCTCCTGGGTGTTGGAGATCGTGAAGGGCTTCTTGAAGATCTGCGTACGGTTGCCGACGCGGCTGGTCGGCGTGACGGCAACCGCCGTGCTGTCGTCGCCTTCGAGATGGGCATTGGCGGTGTCGGCGTTGCCGAGCGCATCGAGCTGCCATTCCTCGTAGGTCGCATCGGCGCTGCCCGCACCGATCGCCGACTGGAAGGGCGTCTCGTCCTTGTTGAGGATGCCGATGATGTCGTGCAGCGATTCGCGGTTGCCCACGGCGCTGTTGCTGATGAAGGTGTTGGTCGGTGCGGCCATGCGGTTCCTCGGGGACTAGAGGTCGTTGCGCGCCTGATTACAGGTCGCTGAGGCGGATCAGTTCGGCAGCGTCGGCGATCGACGCCCCGCCGGAGCGGCGGAAGCGGTCGCCAACCGCGCGAGCAGCCTCCGGCGCGCGGTCCCCGGGCAGGTGGGCGGGACCCGGGGAGACGCGCACCGGAGACGCCGCCGCAGGACCAGCCGCAGCGCGTGCCGTCTCGGAACCGTTCCGTGACCGTTGGCGGACGCGCTGGGCCAGCGCCTGGGCGTTCTCGAAGCGCATGGCGTTGAGGGCGATCTCGACGATGGGGGCCTCGTGCACCGCCTCGATGCGGTCGGCGGCGATGCCCTTGGCGAATAGATAGCGGCGCAGCTCGCCCCAGGTGCGCTCCGCGACCGGCGGGGTGCCGAACCAGTCGGGCAGGCGGCTGGCGAGCTTGCCTTCCTCGGCGCGGCGAGCTTCGACCCGCGCCGCCTCGGCCAGCAGCGCCTCCTCGTCTTGGCGCTGCTGCATCAGGCGGCCGACCTCGGCCGGATCCTTTTCGGCCAGCGCCTTCCAGTCGATCCGCGACCAGCGGTCGGCGAAGGCCTGCCGCAGGGCGAGCCCGTTGTGACGCCACCAGTCGGCCGACTGGGCGACCAGCGCGTGGGCGGCCTCGGCTGCCCGCACCGCCGCATCGCGCTCCTCGCCCGCCCGGCGCGTCGTTTCGGCCACCGAGTCGGCCCGTTGCCGCTCGTACCGGGCGAGAACGGCGCGCAGGTCGGCCGGGACCTTGGCCCAGGCACCCTTGTCGGCGTCAGCCCAGAAGTCGGGGACCGCGTCGTCGGCCGAACCGTCCTCCGGCGCCGGCGAAACCGCATCGGCGTCGACCGGCTCGGCCGTCGCGGGCGCACCCTCGCCTCCAGCCGCCATCGGAGTATCCGCCGTCCCCGGCGATGCGGCCCCTGCCGCCTCGTTCGTCGGCAACGTCGCATCGGCCATGAGCGCCGCGGCGTCGGCGACATCCACCAACACGGCGTCGACCGTCTCAGGATCGCCGGCCATAGAGGCTCTCCTTTATCAGGTCGCGGCGTTCCTTGAGCTGAGCGTCCGCTTCGAACTCCTCGATCATTCCCGCGAGACCAGCCTTGAGCTCGGTGGCGACACGCGCTCTCGTGTATGCGACCTCGCGCGTCGTCATGTCGTCGGGGTCGCTGGTCAGCACCCGGCGCATCTCGCCGTTCACGAAGTCGTCGAACAGCCAGCCGGCTTCGGCCAGCACCTCGCGGGCGCGGCGATACTTCTGTTCGCGGTCGTGCGCGGTGACGGCGTTGCCGTCAGGATTGTCGGTGAGTGTGGGGCCGCCGGGGGCCATGTGCCGAACCTCTCGCAGTGAGCGTCGGCAGGGATAGGCCACAAGATTGCGCTAAGGAGTCAACAGGATTCTCAGGAAAACGACAATGCAACTGCCTTCCACCTCCCTTGGACATCCAAACAGGTTGAAACCGTGCGGCGTCTCGCAGATGGCCACATCTTCTTCTTTTGGACCTGCCTGTGCCGCAAGTGAGCGGGCCTGCGAACCGAGCCGCGCGCCGCGGTTGCGGCAGCCCCGACTATTGCTCTTTGGAAGCCGTTCGGGCTGATATAGAGGGGGGAAGGGAAAATCAAAGTTGGTGTGGACTCCGCGCAAGACAGTCCACCAGAAGCGATGCGGGGGCATCATGCACATCGAGTCCGTTCGGATAAAGAATCTGAGGTCTTTCGCTGACGTCACAGTGCCTTTCAACAAGTACACGTGCCTCGTCGGCGCAAACGGCGCAGGCAAGTCAACAATCCTCTGCGCGCTCAACATCTTCTTCAGGGAAACCACTCATGCGACGACCGACTTGGCGCAATTGTCCGAAGAGGACTTCCATCAGAGGAACACCAACGAGCCAATCGAGGTGACTGTCACCTTTGCGGGCTTGGACGCCGACGCCCAGGTGCATTTCGCCGACTACTATCGACAAGGCAAACTCGTCGTGTCCGCGGTTGCTTCCTTCGACAAAGCAACCGGCTCAGCAGTAGTTCGGCAAATAGGCCAACGGCTGGTGATGCCGGCTTTCAAAAAGTACTTCAAAGCTCTCAATGATAGGAGGCCAGTATCCGAACTGAAGGATCTGTTCGCTGAAATCAGAAAGCAGCTACCAGATGTCGCTGGCGCAAAAACAAAGGATGCGATGACTTCGGTGCTACGCGACTATGAAGCTGCCCATCCGGCGAAATGCCAGCTGGTAGCAAGCGAAGATCAATTTTATGGAGCCACGAAAGGCGCCCATCGACTAGGAAAGTACGTGCAATGGGTGTACGTGCCGGCGGTCAAGGATGCAACTGCGGAGCAGATCGAGGCACGAAATACGGCTCTGGGACAGTTGCTAGCTCGAACGGTTCGCTCAAAGGCCAACTTTGGCGCGGCCATCAAAGCGCTGAAGGCTCAAGCCCAAGCAGAGTACGAAAGGCTGCTTCTGAGCAGTCAGAATGTTCTCCAAGGACTGTCATCTTCTCTAGGAATGCGGCTGGCTCAATGGGCGCATCCTGAAGCGACAGTACGGCTTGAGTGGAGCCAGAATCCCGAAACGAGCGTTCGCGTCGACGAGCCCTTCGCGAAACTCATCGCGGGTGAGGGAAACTTCGAAGGTGAGTTGGGCCGTTTTGGACACGGCCTGCAGCGCTCCTACTTGCTCGCACTGCTTCAAGAGCTCGCCTCTACGAACGACGCAGGACCTCTTCTTATTCTCGGATGTGAAGAACCAGAACTCTATCAGCATCCGCCTCAAGCTCGTCACCTTGCCGAAGTCTTGCATGAACTAAGCGAAGGCAACGCCCAGGTTGTTGTGTCGACGCACAGCCCGTTCTTTGTATCCGGCCAAGGCTTTCAAAATGTTCGACTTGTCAGACGAGAATCCGAAAAAAGACGTTCCGAAGTTGCATATATGTCCTATGGCGATGTCGCAGCTACCATCTCACAAACCACGGGTGAGCCACCAAGAGCCATATCCAGTACGCTAGCCAGAATCCACCAAGCACTGCAACCTGCGCTAAACGAAATCTTCTTTGCGCGTCGACTTGTACTAGTCGAGGGGCTCGAAGATGTCGCTTACATCACGGCTTATCTGAACCTCATGGGCAAATGGTCAGAATTCCGACGACTTGGCTGCCACATAGTGCCTGTTAACGGAAAGAGCGAGATGCTTCAGCCCGTCATAATCGCCAAGCACCTAAAAATTCCAACTTTCGTTGTGATTGATTCGGACGCCGACAAGCCAGACAAGAGTGGAAGTAGAAGCAAACATGAAAAGGACAACAAAGCACTGTTGACGCTATTGGGAGCTTCCAATGACAGCCCGCTTCCCACTGCGACAGTCTGGGGCAAGGGCTTTGTGTTATGGAAATCAGACATTGGTGCCGTAGTTGAGGAGGATATTGGTTCAACCGACTGGGCCGCCGCGCAGGCAGAGGCCGACAAGCTTTATGGGCACGCCGGTCACCTTAAAAAGAACACGCTGCACATCGGGACAAGATTGGCGTTCGTGTGGGGAAAGGGGCTCCGCTCTTCCAACCTCGAGCGCGCTTGCCAGGACATTCTCGACCTTACGAAGTGCATCTGAGCGCGCTGCGTCGGGAAAGGCTGGAGATTGCAGTCGCGCTGTGTGCCCAACAGCCACCCTTGCAATGGAATTCAACCTTCGGCTAGCCGCTGAAGCTCCAGCAGCAGAAAACGCGCACCCAACAACAGTGAGAAATGCAACAAGACCATCGTTCGGGAATCATTGGCAAAGAAAGGGAGTCCGGCCTTCGGCAGGACGAATATCGCGTCGCTGTTAAACTTGGACGTCGACCCGAGTAACGCAAGTATTCGGCCTACTGTGATCGGGCGCTGTGTGCCACGGGTCATCGTTGCGGTAGACCCCGGAAAGATCTTCAACGCGGAAGCACCGCCATTGGCCGCCCGGTGGCAATCCCTTGGAACTGCTACCTCCGTACTGAAAGGCCATGACGTTGGTTTCGCCACTATTGCTCCGTCCGAGCGCATGAGGAGCGAAGTGCCGCAATTCACCTCGGTAGTTCGCAGACAGGCAGCATCGGTCAAGGATTGCCTGCCGAATCGTAGCGTAGGACATGATGTGCTCCTTTGCGGGTCCTTCTATCACATGGCACAACCCGTGCAAATGCCGGATTGTATTGCCGTTTATGCATTCTACCCGCCATTTGCCATCAAAAGATGGCAACGGGCTTAGCGCGTGACGTCTCTGTCGATTGGGAGAACCAAATGGAATTCTTCGGTGAATCGCTTCGGCTGAGCGCCTCGGACCTCATCGGTCATATCAATTGTCGTTACCTAACTCAGCTGGATCTACGCGTAGCTCGAGGCGCGCTTTCGAAGTCCAGCCACTACGATCCGGCGCGAGAAGTGCTCATCGAGCGCGGTCGCAGACACGAACAAGGATACCTCGATCACCTGCGCGCGCTAGGCCGCGAAATCACAACAATCGACGGTTTCGGCATCGATTCGGCCTCCGTGGCCGCAACGATTGCGGCCATAAAGGAGGGTGCCGACGTTATCGCCCAAGCGGCGTTGCAGTCCGGCGAATGGGTCGGCCGCGCCGACGTGCTCCTGCGCGTCGAGAAGCCGAGCAGGCTCGGGGCGTGGACCTACGAGATCGTTGATACCAAGCTGTCACAGGAAACCAAGGGAAGCACCCTTCTCCAGCTCACCCTCTATGCCGACCTGCTGGGATCAGTTCAGGGCGCTCCTCCGGATAAGGTCTACGTAGTCACACCGGAAACAGGCTTTGAGGCCCAGGAGTACCGGGTGGCGGACTTCGCCGCCTACTACCGTTGGGTACGATGGCGCCTCGAGCAGGCCGTCGCCGCCGAGGACGACGCGCGCCTCTATCCCGAGCCCACGGCCCATTGCGAGATCTGTCGCTGGCGGCAGGACTGCGAGAGCCGGCGGCGCGCGGACGATCACCTCTCCCTGGTAGCGGGCATATCGAAGGGCCAGATCGGCGAGCTTGGCCGTCACGCGGTGGGGACGACCACGGCGCTCGCGGCGGTTCCCCTTCCCCTGCCCTGGAAGCCAGAACGCGGTGCCAAGGCGAGCTATGAGCGGATTCGCGAACAGGCGCGCCTTCAGGTCGAAGGGCGAGCCAAGGGCCAAGTGCTGCACGAGGTGCTGCCCATCGTTCCGGGCTTCGGCCTCTGCACTCTGCCGGCGCCCTCGGCGGGCGATGTCTTCCTAGATTTCGAGGGCGACCCGTTCGTCAGCGGCGGCGGCCTGGAGTATCTCTTCGGCTACGTGCTTTGCGACGAGGCCGGCGGTCGAGCCTACACCGGGGAGTGGGCCCTGACGCGCGAGGCCGAGAAGGCCGCCTTCGAAAGTTTCATCGACCTCGTCATGGAGCGCCTGGAACGATGGCCGGATCTCCACATCTACCACTACGCTCCCTACGAGCCCGCGGCCCTCAAGCGCCTCATGGGCCGTTACGCAACTCGGGAGAACGAGATCGACCATCTCCTGAGGAGCGGCGCCTTCGTCGATCTGTACGCCGTTACGCGGCACAGCATTCGTGCCAGCATCGAGAGTTACTCGATCAAGCGACTGGAACCGCTCTACGGCTTCGAGCGCAGCGCGCCCCTGGCCGATGTCGGTCGGCTGATGACCAACCTGCAAGCCTGCCTGGAACTGGGCTACATCGACGGCATCCGGGACGAGGACCGGGCGCTAGTCCAAGCCTATAACCAGGACGATTGTCTTTCTGCGCTGGGCCTGCGCGACTGGCTGGAAGGCGTACGCTCCGCGGCGATGGCGGGCGGCGCCGACATCCCGCGGCCGGTGTTTGGGGACGGCGCGGTCAGCGAAGCGCTGAGCGAGTGGCAACAGAAAGTTGCCATGCTGGTCGGGCGGCTGACTGCCGGAATATCGGTCGAACCCGGAGAGCGGTCGGACGAGGAAAAGGCGCGGTGGCTGCTGGCCCACGTTCTCGACTGGCATCGCCGCGAGGAGAAGACCGCCTGGTGGGAGTACTTCCGCCTCGGCGGCCTCTCCGAGGAGGACCTCCTGGACGAGCGGGCTGCCCTTTCGGGGCTGACCTTCTTGGAGCAGGTCGGCGGCACGACCCGCGCGCCTGTTCATCGCTACAGCTTTCCCGCCCAGGAGACCGAGCTGCGCGGCGACGAAGAGCTCCACAACCAAGGCAACAAGTTCGGCAAGGTGGACGCCATTTCCGTCGAGGGCAGGACGGTCGACATCAAGAAGCGGCAGGACACCAAGGACGTTCACGCGAGTGCCGTCTACGCTCACAAAGTCATCGATTCGAAGGTCCTGGCCGAGGCTCTGGTGCGAATCGGCGAGCATGTCGCCGCCAACGGCATCGAAGGCAACGGCCCCTATCGAGCGGCCCGTGACCTGCTCCTGAGAGTGGCACCGGAACATGGCGGACAAGAGCTGCAAAGAGAGGATGAGACGCCGGTGGAGGCGGCGGTACGCCTGGCCCCGCAGCTCGCCGGCTGTCTGCCGATCCAGGGTCCACCCGGTGCCGGCAAGACCTATACGGGCGCCCAGATGATCTGCGCCCTGGTCCAGGCCGGCAAGAAAGTGGGCGTGACTGCCAACAGCCACAAGGTCGTGCGCAATCTCCTGGATGGCGTCGTTGAGGCGGCGCGAGCCAGGCGACAGACAGTGCGGTGCATCCAGAAGGTGTCCGACACGGAGGCCGATACCGCCGCCCTGGAGTTCACGACAAAGAATGACGAGCTACTCGCCGCTATCGCCGACACCCACGATGTCGCCGGGGGAACGGCATGGCTTTGGGCCCGAGCGGACGCCGCCGAGGCCGTCGACGTTTTGTTCATCGACGAAGCGGCGCAGATGTCCCTCGCCAACGTCCTGGCCGTTTCGCAGGCGGCGGAGAGCATCGTGCTGCTCGGCGATCCGCGTCAGCTCGAGCAGCCCATGCAGGGAAGCCATCCGGAAGGCACCGATGTGTCGGCGCTCGACCATATTCTCGGAGAGCATGCGACGATACCCGCCGACCGCGGCCTCTTCCTCGCGGAGACATGGCGCCTGCATCCCGACATCTGCTCCTTCACGTCGGAGATGTTCTATGAGGGGCGCCTGTTCGCGCATCCCGGGTTGGAGCGCCAGGCCATCCGCTCGACCGGACCGATCAGTGGGTCGGGGCTGCGGTACCTGGCTGTCCCGCACCAGGGGAACCAAAGCTCTTCACCGGAAGAAGCGGAGGCCATCAAGGAACTCGTTGAGCGAATTCTGAGGTCCGGCACGACCTGGGTCGATCGGGATGACTTCGAGCGACCGGTTTCATTGGAAGACATCCTGATCATCGCCCCCTACAACGCCCAAGTCTTCGAACTACAGGATCGCCTTCACGGCGCTCGCATCGGGACGGTCGACAAGTTTCAGGGGCAAGAGGCGCCGATTGTCATTTACTCGATGACCACATCGAGCCACGCCGACGCGCCACGGGGCATGGAATTCTTGTACAGCGCGAACCGCCTCAACGTCGCGACTTCGCGCGCGAAGTGTCTCTGCGTGCTGGTGGCTGCCCCGGCCGTGTTTGAGGCGGAGTGCCGGACGCCAGGGCAGATGCGACTAGCGAATGCCTTCTGCCGCTATCTCGAACGTTCAACATCCGTCGACTGAATTGGCGATAAACCTGGCGAGGATCAAACAAGCCTGCCGACAAAGGGAGATCAACTGCCGAGTTTCCGAGGTTGCTCCACCGCAGCAAGGATGAAGCACGTCTCTTGGCTCAGCAGCATCAGCGACTAATCGATGAAATCGAGGGGGCGTTTAGGGCGTTCGAGCATCAACGTCCAAACTACGAGTGACTGGCGGCCGGCTGGGCGTTTCCCAAGCTTGCGGGTACTCAGCTGCTTCAATCGCCGTGAAAAGTCAGCGCTCTCAGGAAGCGCCAACGACGATTGCGGCCACCACGATTGCCGCGACTACGGGGTTGCTCTTGAGGGCGGCAAGCCATTGATCGACCAGGGTAGGATGGTCTGCCACTATGCCCGTCGGGGTTGCATTATTGTTAACGCTACCATACCCACTTGCGCTTGACGAGCCTATCGTTGCTATTGCCCCGCTGCCCAATGGAGGCTTTGGCGGCGGCCGTGAACCGCTCGATCTCAGCCCACTGAATAGCCTTGAATGCTGAAATGGCCATGTCGGTCGGCGCCTCGTCGCGCCGAATCTCGATGTCGGCGCGCGCGGCTTCACGCTGCGCCTCGATCTGCGCTTTAGCCAGGACCAGCGCCGGCTCGACCGTCGGCGGCGCTGGGAAGGCCGGGGCGCCGGGCGGCTGGAAGAATTGGCCCGGCGTCTTGTAGCCCAGTACCTCGGTGAGCTTCTGCGCAGCACTCGCGATGTTGGCCGCCGTCACCAAGGGGCCGTCGGGCCGGCCGCTCTGCAGAGCCACCATGTGGTGGGGCTCCTGGTCTAAGGGCAAGCCATGCCGCCGTGCTAGTGACTGATCGGGCGTCGGCTACTCGCAACGAAGGCAAGCTTAGGACCTGGCCGCAGCGCAGTAGTGTACCGCCGATGGTCCAGTATCTCGAGACAGCCAAGTTCGCTTCCCTTAGCGGGCACAATCTTGTCGCCCGCCCGCCGAAGGACAACACCGGTCTGCGACGCGGCCCTCTTAAACATGGTCTTGGTCACGGTGCCCAAGTCGCCACGAACACTTAGAGCGGCAACCAATCGCGCGGCTCGCTTGTGCTTCTCCACGTAATCGGCAAGTGCCTCGAAATCGACAAACGTCACGACTCTGCCAAGCGCCAATGTCTTTTCCTTGGCGCGCTCCGCCGCGTATGCTTCAACTCTTGCAATGTGTTCGAACGCGGTTGGATGGAGTATGTAGACGTGCTGCGCGCTAACGAGAAAGTCGAATTCGCTATCGAGCTTGAAGACTTTGTCAGCGACCATGCGCAACGTATCGTCGATGATCGACACGTAGCGACCTTTAAAGGCTCCCTTGAACTGCGTTGCCTTCCGAACCCCCAACAACTTGCGGTCTTTATCGTCGCGGAAAACACCGAAGTAGTAAACCAGATGCGCCGGATCGGCGAGTGCGGAGGTGCTAGTAGGCCAGCCTTCATCGTCGTACAGCGCCTTGACTACTGCCATCTCACCGGCCGACAGATCGGCGCGCAAATTCTCCCTTGAGGCATACTTCTCAGAGAATTCGAACGTTGGCCAGCTCCCATCGTTCGGCGCTAGAGCAACCGTTGTAGCCTCCAATACTTGGCTTAGGGCGTCTTGGACGGAGCGGTCAGTCGGGACCAAGTAGTTGGTCCCTTGCCCGTTCGTGTCCCTAAGGTTTACACAGAACTCAACTGACACAATGTGGTTGAAATTGAAGTCAGGGTGCATGGGCCGACGCCTTCTCAACGTAGACAGTGTCGCTAATGCGCAGGCCGTGGATTAGCGCTCCTGCCTGCGGAGAATTCATTCGCTTCGAAAGCAGTATGACATGAAACCGACCCTCGCCCCCGTCCGCGCCCTTCAAGTCGATGGTGTAGACTCGAAAGCCGAGGATCGCGAAGCCGAGATTCATGTAATGAAGATTCATGTGCCAAAAGAGAAAAACGATGAATACAAAGGCAGTGGCCACAGAGATCAATTCACGCGTACTCGTTAAGTTGGCGGCGTAGAGCGGCAAGAGCATCGTGAAGAGATAGATCAAGAGATGATCGCTATGGTCCCGAGCAGCGGTGACGATCAGGATCCGGTGATCATTCCGGCGAATGGCTACGAGCCAACGTCCGATCAGCGCCATTGTCGGAAGGACGGCGAGCGCAAGGCAGCCTCCGATCCAGTAGCAATCCGGGACTGGTGACGCGCCACGGATAGCCCATAGCACGAACAGTGGCGCCAAGCTGCTAACGACCATCAGTAGGCGGGCGATTGGCAGGCCCCGATTGGTTTTCTTCCGCATGAGTTGCCTAAATACTGTCCTCAGCAATCATGTTTAGCGCCGGTTGAGTGTAAGGGCCAATCTCTCTACCCTTCAACTCCCACTTTTGTTTGACCGCAAATAGAACAACGGAGGCTTCCCGTTCTAGCCAACACAAGAGAAGTGGGCAATTGTCGTCGCCCGTGGGGTGCGGGTTAGCATATGTCTTTACCTGGGGACTTTAGAATTGAGCTGAGCAATCGCGAGATTGCCGCCCTAGTCTATCTGAGCTTGGCGCTTGTCGCCGTGTTGCTGTGGAGAAAGGGACGCCCTCTCGCGCTCAGGGTTGTGCGGGCCTTCTTTGTACCAAAGCTCGCATTCGTTTGGTTGCTCATGTCCCTTTACGTAGCGGTCTGTGTCTGGCTGCTCGCGAAGTTGAACCTTTGGGAATGGCCAAATCTTAAATCAACGCTGCTGTGGTGGCTCTCGGTTGGTTTCGGCAGCGTCTTCGAAGCAGTCCAGCTCAAGGACAAACCAAATATACTTCGCAAGCTCGTGCGTGATGCATTCAAGCTCTCTGCCGTTATCCTATTTGTAGTCGAGCTGGTAAGCTTCCCGCTGTGGATCGAAGTTCTCATGCTTCCGCTGCTGGCGCTCCTTACCGTACTTACGACCGTTGCTGAACATCAGAAAGACCAGCCCGGCATCCCCCAAGTGCTGAAGCTGCTGCGCGGGCTCCAGATAACTACAGGTCTCGTCATTTTTGGGGTCAGCTGTTGGCTGGTTGCTAGCAGCGTCACTACATTCTGGTCGTTGACGACACTGCGCGAGTTCGGACTGCCTTTGCTACTTTGGCTAATGTTCGTACCATTTATCTTCCTACTTGCTGTCTTCTTGGTCTACGAGGAAGCCTTCATCTCTCTCCGAGTACGGCCAGTTCAGGCCCCCATTGCCCGCTATGCACGATGGAGGGCCTTGGTCGCCTTCGGCTGGAACATCGACGGTGTGCGACGCCTCGCGCGGGACATCTGGCTGCGCGACATCACTGACAAACAGGGCATCAATACCGCTATTCGCGAAATCAAGAATCTCCTCAGGCTCGAAAAGAATCCGCCTGCCGTTTCGCATGCGGAGGGTTGGTCGCCGTACGCGGCGCGGCTTTTTCTTAAAGAGTATGGCCTCGTCACCGACGACTATCACCGTACTCGAAGTGACTGGTTCGCACACACGCCGTCGGTGCAGCTGAACAAAGAAGTTTTGACCGACCGGGCTTCTTATTCCCTGAATGGCAATGACCGGGCGGTAACGCGGCTACGTCTCGAAGTCGATGGCTCGGAGAAGAGTGACACAGGGGAAGTGCAGCGTGCGTTCGATGAACGCGCACGGACTTTGCTTACCAAAGCATTGGGGGATGAACGGGCGACAACGGCCTACGTCGGTGCTCTGGCCGCCGAGCCGGAGGCCTTCGTGGTTGACGGCATACAGGTATCGCTGAGCCGGTCACGGTGGGGAGACTCTGGCCTCGGTCGCTATTCGCGGGAATTGAGTATTCGACATCCAGAGCACCGAGAGGTCGGCTAGAAACTCTCTTACGGTACCCGCGGACGCGGCGGATCGAGCGACGGGCACTACCCAGCCACACGAGCTGCCTTTCTCCATTCGATTTCAGCCCACTGCCGAGCCTTGAACGCAGCGATCGCGATGTCGGCCTGCGTCTTGTCGCGGCGAATTGCGATCTCCGCTCGCGCCCGCTCGCGCTGTATCTCGATTTGAGCCTGGGCCAGTTGGAGCGCCGGATCAACTGCCTGTGGCGTTGGTTCTGCCTGAGCCGCCGCTACCTGGTCCGGTGGCTCAAAGAAGAGGCCAGCGGTCTTGTAACCCAGCACCTCGGTCAGCTTCTGCGCGGCGGCGGCGATATTCTCGGCTGTCACGAAGGGGCCGTTGGCACGTCCGCCCTGCAACGCGACCAGCTTTTCCTGCAGGCCTCCGATGGTCGCGAGGTGGCCCAGGGCCTGCTCACGGTTATAAATGCCGACGACATCCACCGACAGCTCGAGCTCGTCGGGCCATTGGCTGGGATCGCACGAGGCAAAGCGATCGCGCTTGCCCGTCCAATAGGAAATCGGCCCGGTGGCAGCACGCTTGATGGCGCGATAGATCAGGCGATACAGCCGCTTGATGGCGGTTTCCGCGAAAACCCGGGCGATCAGGTCCTGCCTCTGCTGGCTGGCCGACATGATGCGGTCGAGCCCGCCCAGCGTCTTGTTGAGGCTTTCAGCATCGAGGCCCTGGTTGTACCGGCTTACCCCCGTTCGATTCTCGCGCACGGTCGCGAAGTGCTCCAGCGCCGCCAGGGCGCCGCCGGTGATGTTGGGCACCTGCAGCCAGGTGACGTGGTTGTCGCTGGGCCGGGCGCCGGGCTTGAGGCGGACGGGGGAGCCCGGGACCCAGTCGATCAGGCTGTCGATGTTTACCTGGTCGGAAATGACCGGCCGCGGCTGGTTCACGACATAGAGGTTGTCGAGCAGGCCGCGCGTCAGCACCGAGCCCAGCTCCTGCAGGTCCTTCGTCTGGTCGAACAGCGAGCGGCCGACCAGCGCGTGCGGCATGAGGATGGGCGTCGCCAGCGCCACGCCCGCCGGCCCTTCCCAGCGGGCGCGCTCGACGATCCGGCCCGCGGTCCCGCCGGCATGGGTGTAGACGACGCGCAGCCGCTCGGAGATGCCGTCGCCGTCGTCGTCGGCGCGGATCCAGGCCACGACCAGCCAGAGGGGGCGCTCGCTGTCCCCGTCGAGGGCGCGGGCGTCGCTTCCGACCAGGCCGTCGGTCCGCTGCGCCTCTTCGACCGAGGTCTCGCTGCCATCGGAGCGCAGGTCGTCGATCTCGCCGGGCGACAGGCCGAGCCGGGCCAGGTCGGATGCCGAGGCACGCTTGACGAAGCCCACGAAGGAGGCCGAGTCCTCGTCGCGGGCGGCTGGGCTGAAGCGGATGTCCTCGGGGGCGATTCCTTCGACGACCACCCGGCGTCGCGGGCGGGTGATCGCTAGCGTCGCCGCCTCGGCATCCACCGCAGCCGAGGCGCCCTGCCCCTCGGCGGCCGCGATCAGCAGGTCGACCGCGTCGGGCGGCAAGTCCTGCAGGGGGACGACGGTGGTGTCCTCTTCGGTCTCGACGTCGACGGCAACGCCGCCCAGGCGATGCATCAGGGCGTCCTTCAGCAGCCCGGAGACTATCCGGAAACCGTCGTTCTGGCGCATCAGGACATGGGGGACGTAGTCGCTCGCCTCGCGGGCCCACCGCTCCTGCCCCGGCGCCAGCGGCGCGAAGGTGGCCAGCGAGTCGCTGCCGGTGAAGACGCGCATCAGGCCGGGCATGATCGATTCGACGGCGTCGGCGAACTCGGAGGTCACGACCTGGGACCGGCCGGCCTCCTCCGTGCCGTAGGGTTCCCGGTCGTAGTAGGCCATCGCCTGCTGGCGGTGGGCCGACAGGGCGGAGTCCTGGTAGCCGGCGGCGGCCTGCTCCTCGCGGCGCAGGAGGGAGAGCAGGTCGGCGTCGGAGAGCGAGCGCGATGAAGAAGAGGCAGGAGGCACGGGCCGGTCCTCGGTGGAGCCGGCAGGGATAGGCCACAAGATTGCGTCAAGGAGTCAAGCGCACTTGGAGTGCCCATGACAGCAGTTGGGAGGCAGTTATGGCGATCCCAAAAGCGCGGAAAGAGGTTAACACAACGCATCTGCCGAACGGTCACCGGAAACGTTCATTTACGTCTTTGGTTGAAGAGATGTCGCTTGACTCGTGCAACTTTTGTTTGCTTTACTATTCAGAGAAGTAATCTGAAGCTGCCTCAACTGTTTGAGGAATGAGCAAAGGAATGTCGTCTCTTCCTGCGCCAGCAAGGCTCATTGTTAGCTTTTCAGTGCTTCTAGCGCTGTTTGTAAGCGTAAACCTAACTGCGTGTGGCGGCGATGCGAATAGCGATGGCGGAAATCCAACTGGAGGCACGGGCCTATCTATTCCAGTAACGTTAGTAAAAACGGACCTAGCCAATCGCTGCGGTACTCCGTTCGGCATGTGCATGTTGCCAGGAACGTTGGCGAAGGGTCTGGCGTGTTACTGCCCCTCAATGTATGGGCCGATCGCCGGCACTGCGATGTAGACGGAGACATTCCATGAAAGCGCTGTTCTTTACCATCACTTGCGCAATAGGCATTACGCTTGCCGGTTGCGGCGGATCAGCGAAGAGTAATTCCGGCAACGCGACTGGCGGCGTGGGCGTCAACGGCAATGTGACCGCGAGTCCCACCGTGACGCTTCCGGCAAGCAAGTGAGCAGGCCCTTCCTACGGCTATTTCTGAAGTAGTCCGCTATGGAATCCGGCCGTGCATGGAAGCGCCAGTGAGCTATAGGCTCAACATCTTTCGGCGGATTGCAGCGGTCCTCCTGTTCGCAGGTTCGACCCTATCAACTACGCAGTCGAAGGCGCAGGTCTTCCCGCCAGGAACCTTCTCCGTAGATGGGTTTCCAATTGTCTGCGGCGCAAACACATTCGTACTAGATCCGACGCTCCCCGACGTTGGGATGAACAACGGAATGGGCGTCATCCGATTGAACCCGATGGTGCTCAATCAACTGCCAACGGTGCTGAAATTGTATTGGGTTGGGCATGAGTGTGGACACAGTGTAGTGGGTGCAAACGAAGTCGCTGCGGATTGCTGGTCAGTAAAGACAGGCAAACAGCAAGGTTGGTTTCCGCCGCAAGCGTTCAACTTGCTTATGCAGATGTTCGCGAACAATCCTGGAGATGTGGCCCATCCGTCCGGACCTAACCGGGTTGCGATGATGTGGCAGTGCTACAATAGCCCTTGAAGGGGCCTGATCGAGCCACAGCAACCGATTGTGCCGCTGTCACAAGAAGCGCCGCTTCATCCGCTGGATCTTCTCCTCGATTCGCCGCTCCTCCGCTGGATCCTGCCGATACACCGGATGGGCAAACGTCAGCGCCATTGCGTCCCCATCATCCGGTGACGCCAGCCCGCGCTTCCTCATGTCGTCCTTGCGCTCCAGCAGCAGCGCGTCGGAGGCGTCGTAGCCGTATTCGACGCCGGTCAGGTCGGCGGCGAGGTCTCGGTCGTCGGGCAGGCAGCCGGCCGCCAGCCAATCCTTCATCAGGCCCCACATCTCGGCCCGCTTGTTCGCGTATCGCGCCGTGATGCCGTCTGTCCTGTCGGCCTTCGCCCCGAAGTCGACGCCGACCAGGCCGGGGCAGCCGAGCTGGGCGAGGCGGTCGCGCACGCCCCAGCCGATGCCGGTGCCGTCGATGAAGACTGCATCCGGCCGGTGGCCGTTGACCAGCTCCATGACGCGGCTGGCGATCAGCATCAGGTCGGGGATACGGAACTTGACCGGCGGGATCGAGCGGGCGTCGAGGCCACGGCGGAAGCGGACCACGGTCTGGTCGGCGCCGTGGCGGGCGATGTCCACGCCCATGACGAGGGGCGCTGTCGGGTCCTCGACCAGCTCGCGGGCAATCGCGCCGTCGACACGCTCGCCATCGATGAACTGCATCGAGCCGGCACGCGGGAACTCGCCGCGCACGCGGACGCGCACGAAGTCGGAGTCCTCGCCGTAGTCCTTCACCCATTCAGCGATCTGCGCCTTGCCGGTCATGCCGACCGAGCGGGAATCGATCTGGCGGTGACGCCAGCGATGGGCGAAGCGTCCGCCGGCGAAGCATTCGCGGAAGCGGCCGGTGTTGCGCGTGGGGTTGCCGAAGGCACACCAGAACAGCTCGGTGCCGGCGTCGGTCAGGGCGCCCTCGATCGTCTCCCACACGGCGTCGGGAATGGCCGAGGCCTCGTCGAGCAGGGCGAAGGCGCGGCGCCCCTTGTTGTGCAGGCCGGCAATGGCCTCGGTATTGTTCTCCGACCATGTGATGCAGTCGACGCGCCACGTCCGCTCGTGGCCCGGCAGCACCGACTGCAGCGCCGTCGCCGAGTAGGCGAACCAGTCGCGATTGATGGCAAGCCCGTGCCACTTGGCGAGCTCGGGCCAGGTCTTGGTGCGCAGCTGCGCCTCGGTGTTGGCACTGACCACGCCGCGCGTGTCGTGCATGGTCGAGAGCGCCCAGAGGATGATCCACGACACCAGGGCCGACTTGCCGATGCCGTGGCCCGACGCGACGGCGAGGCGGACGGCGGCGGCTTCCAGTGCCGCGTCGGTCCCGCCGGCGCGGGCTAGGCCCTCCCCCAGAGCCTGCAGAAGCTCGCACTGCCAGGGCTCCGGACCGGTCTCCGCCGCCAGCGACGTGCCCGGCACGCCCCAGGGGAAGGCGAAGCGCACGTAACCCAGTGGATCGAGGCCGAAGGCGCCGATGTCCCGATGCAGCTCGGCGGGGGCGTCAGGCGTCGTGGTCATCGACCTCCCCCTTCCCCCATGCGGTGTCGAGGTCCGTGGGTCCGGCGGACGCCTGCGAACCGGGCGCCAGCAGGGCAAGGGCCTTGTCGTCGATCGGAAGCCCCGGCCGCGCCCGCAGCCGCGCGGCCTCGAGGATGACCAGCAGCTCATGCGAGGTGCTGTGGCGGTGCTCGACCTGCTCGCGCCAGTCGGCGCGGCGGCGGTTGCGCAGCCAGAAGATGGCGGCCGTCGTGTCGGGCGCGTGGTGGTGGGTGTAGTTGATCTCGGTCGGCGGACCATCGGGATTGGCGAAGAAGCGCACGGCCGGGCGCTGGTAGCCGATGGCCCGCTGGTAGAGCTTCTCGGCAACCTGTGCGTCGGCATGCAGCTTGCCCTCGTCGACCGCCTGCCTCAGCGCCGGATACTGGTCCATCCAGTTGTGCAGGGTGGCGCGGCTGATGCCGAGCAGCCCGGCCAGCTCGTCATTGGTGGCGCCCAGCATGCAGGCGCGGCGCGCGACGTCGCAGGCGTTGGGCGTGTACCGCGTGGGGCGGCCGGGTGAGGCCATGGTGCCGATCCTCGGGTGGTGACGATCGGCAGGGATAGGCCACAAGATTGCGCCAAGGAGTCAAGGGCATCGCGGGCGCCCCGAGCCCTCCCTACCGCCGGCGCGCGGCGTGCCCCTGCCAGGGCTGCCAGCGGCGCAGCGGCGAGGTCCAGTCATTGTGCCGGGGCGCGTCGAGACCGAGCGTGCTGCGATGGCGTGAGATCACGGATACGCTGAAGCGCAGCCCGGTCGCCGCCTCGATCAGCGCGGCGACCTCGGCATTGGACCGGCTGGTGTCGCTGGCCAGGATCTCGGCACAGCGAGCGTCCCAGCGCTTTCGGCGAGGTGGCAGTCGTGCCGCTTCTGGTGATGGTGTCTCGATCGGCCGAAAGCAAGGCAAACAGCCGGGCAGGACTGGCTTCGGCAGAAGACTTGGAAATGCACCCGAGGACATGACTGGAACGATGACATAACGGCCGTTATTGATCAAGCAGTGGAGTGTGTGTGCTATGTCTAGGGTGCGGTCGAAATGCCCTCCGACCCGGAAAGGTAGGTTTCCGCGATGAAATTTACGCTGCGGTATGATGGGGAACTGCACTCGTCGAACGGCAATGACTATCGAACAAAGGTCCGTCGAGCCCCCGAAATCTGGGCTATTCGCCGAGTTGTTAGCGCACAACTGGCCCTTCTCTGGAAGCGGCCGCCGTTATCAGAACGGTCTACCCTCGTCTCCTGGTTCCCACGTGAAATTAAGGAGCGACGGGTCGTTCCTCTCGTAGTCGCCGAAGTAAAGATGCTAGCGGCGCTCGATATTCAGATCCTCCGAGGCGATGAGCCTGGAAACATCGTCAACAATGCGGGGGATCTCGATAACCGAATCAAGACTCTGTTAGACGGCCTGAGAGGACCGCTCGACAGCGACAAGGGTGATCCCCCGGGCAACCTGCCGGACCCACTCTATTGTTTGCTCGAAGACGACTATCTCATCAGCGAACTTTCGATCAAAACGGGGCCGCTCCTGATGCCGCCGTTGGAGCCAACCCCTGACCCAGCCGCATGGGTAAATGTCCGCATAGACGTCGATGTGCGCGCCGCCGAACTGACGATGCTCAATCTTGGGCTCGCAAGCCCCTGACCGGCTTCTCATCATTTGGCTCGGCCCTCTCCGGCCGCCACGTCGGGCCGGCGAAGTGCCACTTCACGGTCCCCCGGCAACCGGGACATCGGTAGGGCCTCTGCCGCGACCACGGCGGGCGGTCCACCGGAACATGATCGATCTGCCACAGACAGAAATCGCACCACAGGAAGGCGAGCATCTGCGGGCCGCCCACCGGGAGCGGTGCCGGCGGCCGCACCTTGGGCATGCCCAGGGCGCCGCAGCGTGCGCAGCGAAAGCGGGAGGTCGCGAAGCCGCGGTCGAGGAGTGCCGGCCGTTCGAGATCGATTCGGCGCAACGCGAAGCAACGGGCGCAATAGACATGGAGCTCCAGTCCATGACGGACAATGTCGCCGAAGGTCTGAACGGGAAGCGGCTCCAGCATGGGGACTGGGTAATGCCGGGCCGACGCGGAGTCTCGATCCAGTCTTTGACGGCAGGCCGCGGCACCGGGACGCCGTCGCCAGCACTGACGACATTGCAGGCAATGACGGCGGCCTCACGGTCATCGACGAACCGGTCGCACGGCCTTGGGTGCCGGCCCTTCTTCCGATGACGTTGAAGGGGCGCGCGCCGGGTCCCGGCACCGCCGCGCCGCGTGGCATGCGGTGCGGCCGCCGCGTTGACATGACGTCAGTTATTGCTTCATAATGACCGTTGTTGCAAGATGGGCGGTGCAGACATGTCGACACTGGGCGAACGGGTGAAGGGCGAGCGCGAGGCTCACGGCTGGTCGCAGGCCGAGCTGGCGCGGCGGGTGACGCGCGTGGGCTATCCGATCACGCAGGGCGGCATCGCCCAGATCGAGCGGCGCGGCGAGACGGCGCCGAAGTCGATCGTGCAGCTCGCCCAAGCCCTCGGCGTGTCGGTGACGTGGCTGCAGAGCAATCGAGGCGACAAGCGGCCGCCGGAGGGTTTCGGCGAGGAGTCGCCAGAATTCGCCTTCGCCGAGGTCAGCTCGCGGCGTGGCGGCGCCGCCGGCGGCGCGGCAGCGGCAGCGGCTTCCGGGCCCCGCCCGCCGCTGGAGGTCTTCTCGTCGGCGCAGGGCGGCAGCGAAGGCGCCATGGTGCTGTCGAGCGAACCGGTGGCGTGGATCCCGCGCGACGCGCAGCTCGCCGGCGTGCGCGAGGCCTATGGCTGCTTCGTGTCGGGCGATTCGATGGAGCCGGCGTACGAGCGCGGCAACCTGCTGCTGGTCAATCCGTCGGCCTCGGTGTCGCCGGGCGACGATGCGGTGTTCCTGAAAGAGGACAAGGACGGCACGCGCTATGTGCTGATCAAGCGACTGGTGCGGGTCAACGAGCAGAGCTGGACGGTGAAGCAGTACAATCCGCCCAAGACCTACACGCTGCCGCGGAAGGAATGGGGCAAGGCCCACCTGGTGATCGGCAAGTACAACCGGGCGAACTGAAGCAGACCGGGCCGCGCCGCGGAAGAACGGTCCGCGCTCCGGCAACGCGGCGATCCGGCAGAAATCAGTCCCCGTCGTCGCCGAGTTCGGCGACAGGGTGGAGGCCGTGGGCGGAAGACGGTGCGTTCCCCACGCCCGCCAGGGCGAGCGCGAGGCACAGCACCGCCGCCACCAGCCAGAAGCGAGCGGGACGAAGCGTGCCCCGCGCGATGGCACGCCTCGTCAACCCCACAAGCAGCAACGTCATCAGGCAACTGGCCCACACCAGCATCGCCATCGCCTCCCACAGCGATTTTCGGCCGCTCGCCGGGAATTCCGATCCGGCACCACCCAATGCACCGTCGGAACTTCCGCCCCGCCGCGATACTAGCGCCGAAGGAGGCCGCGCGGATTCGGACAAGCGCGAGGGTCGCGAATGGGTCAGCCTTCCTGCACCGTTTCTCCGCGACAGACACCGGCGCTCTTCTCTTCCGCTTCGTCGACGCGCCGAATCGACGACAATCGTCGAGCGACGAACCTCGAGCGGCGACGTCGCGTCGAGCTTCACGCCCTGGGGCGTTCGTTGCCCATGCCATCGACTTTTTTCGACGTCCCGCTGGCGACGTCGTCAGCGACTCTCGCGAAGAGTCCGCCGATGGATCGCGCCAATGTCGCATCGGCGATGAAAAAGATGCCGAGACGATGATGAACGATGAACATCTCGCGGGTCGCGAATCGACCTCGCACTTGCTCGATCCGACCGGTCCTGTCCCCGTCCGGCTGTGCGATGATGGCGCGTGGGTCCAGTGATCTTGGAGTGACCGAAGCACGCCTTTTGCGTGGTGAGGTCGTTCGCCCGCCAACAGGCCGGACCGGTGCCGGCGACGTCAAACAGGGAAGCTTCGATGCGTATCCGATCGCGTACGAGTTCGCAGACCGCCGTTCCCCTCCCGTTGCGGGAGCGGGACCGGCGTGTCCGGCGCCAATCCCGGCAGCCGGGCGGCGGCGAAGCCAGCAAGGTTCCGACCGTCCGCCAGCGCTACGGGCCGCACAGCGTCACGGAGTAGTGTCATGTCGAACAGGATCCCGGCCGGGCGAAGGATCGAGAGGGTGCAGACGGCCGTCCACCGTCCGCAGGCGCTCGTGGTCGCGAGCGATCGCGTGTCGGGCACGCTGGTCGCCCTGCTGAACGGCCTGGGCTTCGGATCCTGCCAGGTGGGCTGCGTGCGCACCGCGCTGGAGGCGCTGGGCCAGGGCAAGGCCGGCGAGAAGCCACCGTTCAGGGTCGTCGTCTCCGAGCTCAACCTGCCGGCGCGCAGCGAAGGGCTGGACGTCGCCCGCTGGCTGCTGCTGCACGCGCGCGACACGCGCATGGTGATCGTGGCGGAGACGACGCCGTTCATCCCCTGGATGTCCCCGCTCGCCCGCATCCCCATCGTGCGCCGGCCGATCGATCCCCAGTGCCTGTTGCCGCATCTCCCGCCCGCCCGGGACTTGATCGCCGCGGCGACGGCCGCCGACTGAGCGGCCGCCCGGGGTCTACTCTCTCCAGCGTTCCAATGGTCAGCGCAGGCGGCCGAGCTCGCGCAGGACGAGGCCGCCCGGCCGGCCCGGCGCGGCGGCGTGCGGTCCCTTGGTGCGGCGGCCGTGCTCCATGACGCAGACATGGGCGTAGAGGTTGGCCAGCCACTGCCGACCCTCGCCGGTCATGTCCAGCGCCTCGATGGCCTCGCCGAGATAGGGCTCGACGCGGGCCCAGAAGAAGGCCGGGTAGCGGTCGGCGACGTCGGCCGGCGTCGTGTAGCCGAGCTGATGGTTGACGCCGATCTCCTCGAACTCGTGGAACAGCGCGTTCAGCTTGCGCGGGTAGAGCGGATCGCCGAGCTGGCCGATCAGGTCGGCGGCGCGCACCAGCCCGGCCTCGGTGCCGGTCTCGGCATGGTCGCCGTCGTCGGGCACCGGGAAGCGGGTCAGCTCGATGTTGCGGGCCAGGCGCTCGGCGTCGATCAGCGGGTGGCCGGCGAAGCGCTCCAGGACGAAGAGCTTGGAGCGGTCGACATGCCAGGGCGACAGGGCCGCGTCGGAGGCGCCGCGCGGCAGGGTGACGGTGCTGCCGTCGAGGCCGGCCACGAACCGGTCGGGGGTGTCGCCGCGGCAGATGCCGCGGACATAGCCGATGTCGTGGGCCAGCGCGGCCAGGACGACGTGCAGCCACATGTCGACGGGCACCGGCTGGCCCAGCCGCCGGCCGCGCAGGATGTCCTGGGCGACCAGGGTCACGAGCGCGGTGTGCTCGGCGCTGTGGTAGAGCGCGTCGCTCAGCGACAGGCGCTCGATCACCAGGCGCGCCGCCTCGCCCAGGATCTCCGACTGTTCCGGGGCCGAGCCGCCGTAGCTGCGCTCGAAGGCCTCGACGAGACGGTCGGCCAGGGCGTCGGCGAGAAGCGTCGAGGACTGCAGCATGGATCCTCCCTTTCCGGCGCGGCTCCGGGCGGCGATGGCCGGAACGGCCGGGGCAACCGCGGCCCGGAGCGGCCGTTCGCACCATAGCACGCAGCCAGCGCAGGAACCGACATGACCGCCGCAACCGGCGAGGACGGAGAGCCGAGGGCCGAGACGCGGCGGGCGCTGGAGGCGCTCCGCCGCAGCGAGGAGCGCCACCTGGCGGTCGTGGAGAGCACGCGCGACTACGCCATCTTCACCATCGATACCGACGGCCGGGTCGCGGAGTGGTATCGCGGGGCCGAGGCGGTGTTCGGCTGGGCCCCGGACGAGATCCGCGGCCAGCCGGCCGACGTGCTGTTCGTCCCTGAGGACCGGGCGACCGGCGCGCCGGCGCGGGAGAGGGCGCAGGCGGCGCGCGAGGGCGAGGCGCCCGACGTGCGCTGGCACCAGCACAAGGACGGGTCGCGCGTCTTCATCGAGGGGCGGGTCGTGCCCATCCACGGCACGGGCGGGATCGAGGGCTTCCTGAAAGTCGGCCAGGACGTGACCGCCCGCCGGCGCGCCGACGAGGCGTTGCGCGACAGCGAGCAGCGGCTGCAGGTGCTGGTGCGCGAGCTGCAGCACCGCACACGCAACGTGCTGGCCGTCGTGCAGGCGCTGGTCGAGACGACGGCGCGGGAAACGACGACGATGGCCGCGTTCGAGACCCTCTATGCGAGCCGCCTGGCGGCGCTGTCGCGCGCGCAGGGGCTGCTGTCGCAGCTCAGGGAGGGCGACAGGGTGGCCTTCGACGCGCTGCTGCGCGACGAGCTGCAGGCGCACGGCGCGGGAGAATCGCCGCGGGTCGTGCTCGACGGTCCGGCCGGCATCGGCCTGCGCTCGCGCCAGGTGCAGACGCTGGCCCTCGCCGTGCACGAGCTCGCCACCAATGCCGTGAAGCATGGCGCCCTCGCGGCCGGCGGCGGCTCGCTCGAGATCCGCTGGCAGGTCGAGGCCGGCGAGGAGGGACCCGAGCTGCAGGTCGAGTGGCGCGAGCACAGCGCGACGACGGCCGCCACGGAACCGGGCTCCGGCTACGGGCGGGAGCTGATCGAGCGCGCGCTGCCCTACCAGCTCGACGCCCGGACCACCTACACGCTGGGGCGGGACGGCGTCCGCTGCACGATCGCGGTCCCTTTGACGGAGGTGCCGTGATCGGCCGGCGAATCCTGATCGTCGAGGACGAGTACCTGCTGGCCGAAGACCTCCGTCGCTACCTCGTGCTGGCCGGCGCCGTCGTCGTGGGACCGGCGCCGCGCCTCGGCCGGGCGCAGGCGCTGATCGCGGACGAAGCGCAGATCGATGCCGCCGTGCTCGACGTGAACCTGGCCGGCGAGCCGGTGTTTCCCGTGGCCGAGGCGCTGGCGGTGCGCGACGTGCCGTTCGTGTTCGTGTCGGGTTTCGACCGGTCGACGCTGCCGCCATCGCTGTCCGAACGCCCGCTGCTACAGAAGCCTGTCGACTTCGAGACGCTGCGCCAGGTGCTGACGGACCTGCTCCGCGAACGGCAGGAAGCGGGCCCACGGGGCGAAACGCGTTGAGGTGGAATCGCCTTTGGCTCCGCCTCCTCTCATTCCCGCGCGCGACTGCCGTGGACGGCCGCCCTACCGCCCGAACACGACCATCTCCAGAAGCTGGATGCCGCCCGCGCCGCCCAGCGCAACCAGGATCGCCCGCACGAGCGGCTGCTCGAAGAACGGCGCGAAGGCACCCTGGCGCAGGTTGACCACGTCGTCGATGACGCCCTTGAAGGGGCCAATCACCTTCTCGTAAGGCTTGCCGCGGCCTTCCATCCAGCGAAGGTCGGCGCGCATGTTGTCCACGGCCTCGCGCCGCGCGATCTCGGCGATGATGTTCAGCATCGCAGCCATGGCCACGGCCCAAAGCAGATAGGTCGCGAGTGCCACCATCACGAAGCCGCCCGGCGCCCAGTTGTCGAGCCGGCGGCTGCGGGCGACGATCAGCAATGCGATCAGGACGAAGGGGTAAAAAATCAGCGGCCCGATCTTCTCGGTGTGCGCCGCAAGCAGCCGGGCATCGATCCAGTCGTCGAGCAGGGAGTTGCGCTCCGGCGCGCCGCTGCTCCCGCCGCGGTCCTCGACGCGGGCCTGCACCTGCGGCTGCAGGGGGCGCAGCCCGAGCCGGGTCCAGTAGGAAGAGACGGTGCTGCCGGGGTAGACCGTGCGGCCCTTCTTCAGAATGGCCACGATGCGCCAAGTGTGCACCGTCGTATCCGCCACAAGCATGAGCAGGAAAACCGTGCCGAACACGAGCAGGTACGTGGTGATCAGGAACAGGCGGCGATCGTCCACGCCGCGTGCCGGGAGTTCCGGCGTCTCGCCCCCCAGCATCGCCCCCTCCCCGGCGAGGACGACGAAGACAGCCCCGAACCACAGGACCATACGCAGGAGCCGCGGCCAGTTGCCGAGCACGCCACGATAGCTCAACCACAATCCGTCGCCGCCGATCTCGTGCGGCTCCTTGCCCGGGTTGAGCCGCCAGAACGTGAAGGGCGCGGAACGGGGCCCGGCCGCAAAGTAGCTCCGGTCGATCGTGCGGGCGGCCGCGGTGCTGCCGTTCCAGGCGAAGTCGAGGAACCAGGCGAACAGCACGACGCCCAGCGTACGCAAAAGTTGCGAGGGCCAGGTGCTGATGCCGCTGCCCGGCGCGAGTGGCTCACGCGCGCCGGTGGGGTCGAGCGGCGGCAGGAGGGTCCAGGCCCACGAGGCCAGCGCGGCGATCAGAATCAACGGGACGAGCCCGACCAGCGCCGCCACGTACCAACCCGCGGTTCGGCCGACGCGGCGCATGAGATAGACGACCGACCAGAAGGCGAGCGCCAGTGCGGCCGCGAGCACCAGCGCCCGGAAAAGGCCGACCGTGCCGGGCCATCCCAGCTCGACGACCACGCCCAGCGCAAAGCCCCAGGCCGCGGCCTGAAGGCCGGACAGCAGGCCGGTCGACGGGCCGTTGGGCACTTCGTCGACCTCTTCGTCTCTCGACAACGCTGTCTTCATGGCCGGCGCCGGCTTGCCGAACAGCATGACCCAGCCCAGCACCGCCAGGGCGCCGAGCGCGACCAGCGCGTATCGGAGGCGCCTTTCCGACTCCGGTTTCGAGACTTTCTCGTCCATGTCGAGCTCGACCGCGCCATCGCCGCCGATCTCGAACAAGCGGCCACGCGGCTCGGGCGGAGCGGCCGACGGCGAACCCACGGCATAGTAGGCAGCGCGATAGACTGCGGTCTGGTAGGCCTCACGGAACGGTGCGATGCCGACGGTCGGGACAGGGTCGGGAACCAGGGAAAGGCTCGATGCTACGATGAGGTTGCGGGTGTAGCCCAGGACTTCGGGATGCATGAACCGCGCATCGAGATCGGTGGTGAAGAGCACGCGGTCGGGGAACGCCGCGCGCAACGCCTGGGCCAGGATCAACTTGTCGTGGACGTCGGCGCCGATCATGCCGACCGCCATGACCTTGCCTTTTGCCTTCGTCCGGTCGTCCCGCCGGGGCCCCTCCTCGATCTCGGCCACTAGGCGGCGCACATAGTCGCGCTGATCGCGGCTTTCCGGCCACTCGACCTCCACCCTGGCCTTGCGGTCGTCGCGATCCTTGTCGCCACGCGGCACCAGCCGTTGCAGCTTCGGCGCGCCGTCGGCGGTGGCACCGTCGAGGCCGCGCAGGTAGGAGTGGATTTCCAGTTCAATCTTCCCTTCCGTTTCCTCGGCGAGCCGCACCTTCAGGTCCTCGGCGAACTTGCGGGCATAGATCGAGTCCCACTCGCGCAGCAGCACAACCCGGTGGCTCTCGCGACCGTCCACACCGCGGGCGCGCAACTCCTTGACCAGGAGGTCGATCTGGCGGAGGTCGCGGCCAATGGTGCGGACGAAGAAGGGTTCGGCGAGGATGCTTTCGTCCGGGACGGGCCCGAGGCGCACCTGCCCAACAGTTCCCAACCTCTCCTTGAAGGCCTCGTCGATGCAGTCGACGGCTCCGCCAGCGCAGGAAGCGAAAGGCTCCGTGACGTCTACCGACAGCGAGGCCGCTGTGAGGCGCTTCGCCGCTGCCGACCGGAGCTGTTCTGCCGATGCCGTCGAATAGGGACTGATCAATTGCAGGTTGGCCAGCGCCGACCGTTGCTCGGCAGAGATCGAGCCATAGTCGTCGGCCAGCGCATCCACCAGTTTGTCGGAGCTGAAGGGCCCCACGACACGCAACCGCACGTTCGATCCGCCCGGCGAGGAGACCGCATCCAGCAGGCCTGCCAGCCTGCTGAGCCACTGCCTTCCGAACTTCGTGTCGTCGATCCACAGCACCACCGCGTGCCTGGGCCGACCTTGCCCGCCCGCGCTCAGCGTCTCGAAGGCGATGTCGAAGGCGTGGGTCTTCGACTTTACCGTCGCTTCCCGTCCCTGCGGCGAGGCGGTCCCGGCTGCAGGCGCGTCGGTCGTCGTCGGAATTCGCCCGTGTAGCGAGACCACAACCTCGACCCGCGCGCTACGAAACGACACGGACGGCGCAGCCGGCGCGGGAGGCTCCGTCGGCGTCTTTGCCGGGTCCGGCTCCGACTTGCAGGGGTTGAACGCCTGGCAAATGGACAGCAGGCGCATGCCCTCGCTGTCGTCAGGGACGAACTCCCGGGCGCCCAGGCCGGCGAGCAGGGCATGGCGCAGGCGTCGGCGCGATTCCTCGACGCCGACGAACCCCGTGCCCGGCAGCAAGGCGGCGATCAGGGTCACGTCGGCGTCGTTGGCCCAGAGTTCCTTCGGCAGCGCGTCCGCCCCCCATTTGCCGTCCGTGCAGCGAGGATCCCGGGCGGCCGCCCCTTTCGTTCCGTCGGGGCAGCCCTCCCTGAGCTTCGCGCGATGGCGGACGAGGGCGGCAAGGGGATCCTCCCACAGGCGCGCCTCGACGGGCGGATCCGCCAGCCTGACCTTGACCGCATCGGACTCCGTCACCCGCAGCGCCTCGAGCGCGTGCGGAGCCAGGTAGGTACCCGACACGAGCAGCGCCGCAACGCTGATCGCGGTGATGGGAAACGAAAAGCCTCGATCGCCCGACATCCGACCAGCCCCCCAGCGGCGTCAGCCTCGCTACATCAGCGCATTGCTTTACTCTTCCGGATACTCCTGATGCGTGCATGTCGACGCGTGATATGGCAGGCAGAGCAGATCACGCGACGCGATGTGGGTCTGTGAGAAAACGCACGGCCGCCGCTCCGACGATGAGCGGCGCCGGACGATTCGAAACCGGGCCTGTCGGACCGAAACCCGACGAGCCGCCAGAGCGGCATGAGATGAGGCGGGCTGGCACGCGCGAGCGGCGCGCCGAACGACGGCACGCCTTGCGCGCGAAGCGCCGGCCGCGATCGCCTCAGGCGTCGCGCATCAGCGCGGCGCCCTTGTCGAGCAGCGGCAGGACCTTGTCGCGCGCCTCGGGCGGCACGCCGAACACCACGCGAGAGACGCCGGCGTCGCGGGCGCGCTTCAGCGCATCGCCGTCCATGCCGACGCCGAAGATGGTGATGGGCACCTCCGACTCCGGCCGGCCCGCCTCCTTCAGGAGCTGGCGGAACGGCGGCAACATGGCGAGCGTGTCGCCGCCGCGGCCGCCGATCGGCATCCAGCCGTCGGAATAGGCGATGGCCCGCCGGGCGCCGTGGGGAAAGCCGCCGCCGACGATGATCGGCGGATGCGGCTTCTGCACCGGCTTGGGCCACTGCATCATCTCGTCGAACTTCACCAGATCGCCGGCATATTTCGGCTTGGACCTGGCCCAGATCTCCTTCATCGCCTCGATGCGCTCGCGCATCAGCTTGAAGCGCGTGGCGAAGACCGTCCCGTGGTCCTCCATCTCCTCGGCGTTCCAGCCGCCGCCGATGCCGAACAGGAAGCGGCCGTCGGAGAGCCGGTCCAGCGTCGCCACCTCCTTGGCGCAGTAGATGGGATCGCGCTGCACGACCAGGCAGACGCCGGTGCCGAGCCTGATGGTCTTCGTCACCACCGCGGCGGCGCTGAGCGCCAGGAACGGATCGTAGGTGTCGTAGTACCATTTCGGCAGATCGGGGCCGCCCGGCCACGGCGAGCGCCGGCTGGTCGGAATGTGGCTGTGCTCGGGGAACCACAGCGATTCGTAGCCGCGCTGCTCGGCCTCGACGGCCAGCTCCTGCGGCGGGATCGCATAGTCCGTCGCGAACATCGTGATACCGATCTGCATCCCCAACCTCCTCGTCGCCTGCTTGTCGAGACAGTCTACACGAGCGCGGGTCGGGGATCAGGCCGATGCCGGACGCGCCGGCCCAGCCGTCTGCAACTAACCATCCGCCGCGACGAGGCCCTTGGAGAAGGGGGCGATCTGCCAGAGATGAGCCCACAGGGGAGGCCGACGACACCGGCCAGCGCCTTGGACGTCTCCGGCGAGAAACCTTTGGCGGATCTTGATCCCGGGGTGGGAGGCACGGGTTCACGGGGCGGGGAGATCGGATGTCCCGGCCGCAACGATCCTGTCTCCGTCCCGTTGCCCGCGATGCTTTCGACGATCGATCGACGCACATGACGCTTGCGAGCAGCGCCAACGAGATCCCCTCGTTGACCGGATTGCGAGGGTTGGCGGCCCTGCTGGTGGTCGTCGACCACTTCGCCAAGTGGACGCGAATCGGGCCGACACCGCAGCCGCTGCTGGAACAGCTTGCCGGCACGTCCGGCATCGGCATGGCGATCTTCTTCACCTTGAGCGGCTACGTCATCACCCTGAGCTACGGCGACTGGGACTGGCGCGACCGACCGGTCTTTCTCACGGCGCGTCTGCTTCTCTACCGGGTGGCGCGCCTGTATCCGGCCTTCCTGGTCTTCGCGGTCGTGATCCTGCTGCGCACGCCGGCATTGCACGATCTGGGAGACAACCAGGTGCGCGAGTATGTCCTGTCGCGCCTGCTGCTGGTCTACACTTGGTTCCCCGTGCGGTTGGCCGGCATGGTGCCGGTCGACGATCATTTCCATGTCGCCTGGAGCCTGAGCGTCGAGGCCGGCCTCTACGTCGGCTTCGCCATCGGCGCCGCGGTCGTGGCGGCGCTGCCGCGCTGGCGGCTGAGGCTGTCCGTGCTCGCCCCGCTGTTCCTGCTCTCGACCTGGCTGCTCCTCCACGAAGCCTGGAAACTCCACCCTGTCGTGGCATCCGACTGGAACGAGGGGGTTTGGGGACACTGGCTTTTCCTGGGGTCGCCGTACGGCGTGTCGATGCAGTTCGCCCTCGGCGTCGTGGCGTGCCGGCTGCGCCGACATGTACCCGCCGCCATGCAGTCCGCCGCCAGCACCGCTGGCGGCCTCGCGCTGGTCCTCGCCTACGGGCTCGTCGCCTCGGGCCATGCGGTCGGCGCCCTGGACCAGGCGCTCCTGGTGTCCGTGGCGACGGCGCTGGTGATGATGGGCTGCACCAGCCGCACGCCGACCAACTGGCTTCTCTCGCGACCCGCGATCGTGTTCGTGGGAACGGTCTCGTACTCGCTCTACCTGTTCCATTTCCTGACGCCGCACATGGGCTTCTCCGGGACGCCCGACACCTGGAGCCTCGGTCTCGCCGCGTCGCAGGCCGTCAACTTCGTCATCGCTTCAGCCATGGCCACCGCGCTGGCCACGGGCATGTATCAGCTGGTCGAGCGCCCTGGCCGGCGGCTCGTGCGCGCCGCGGCGGACCGCCTGCTCGGGATCGAGCGCCCCCTGATGGCTCGCGGCCATCCCGCGGAGTAACGCCTCTGCTAAGTGTCGTCCTGCCGATCGCGTGCGGCGGGTTCCTGGGTCTCCTTTACGAGCTCCAGCTTCCGCGTGAGCACCTGGAGGAGGCTCAGCACCGCGACCACGAGGCCCGTGCAGAAGGCGGCGATCTGCCAGAGGCCAAGCCCGCAGGCGAGGCCGACGGCGCCCGCCAGCCACATGCCGGCGCCGGTCGTCAGGCCATGGACCTGGCCGCGAGTCAGGACGATCGTTCCGGCGGCCAGGAACGCGACGCCGGCCGTCACGGCTTCGACGAGGCGCAACGGGTCCGTGCGGATGCCCTCCCGGTCGAAGACCGGCGCGTGCACGATCTCGATCGCCAGGACGGCGAAGGTGGCGGCCGCGACACACACAAGGACGTGGGTGCGGAGCCCGGCCGGACGATTGCGCCATTCCCGCTCGAAGCCGATGGCCGCGCCCAGCAGCGCCGCGAAGAGCAGCCGCGTCGCGATGACAGAAAAGTCCAGCCAGGTCGGCCGTCCGAATTCGTCGAGGAGATCGGTCATGAGAGGGAGCAGGAGAGGGGCGACAGGGGGATGCGCAGGCTTTGCCTCGGCGACAACGCACGACGCCGCCACTCGTTGCGCTCCCTTCCGCCGCGACCCCGTGGAACCTGGTCCCAGCGCCGCTCAGCCCAGGCGATGGCGCTCGGTCGCCGGGATCAGCGTGAGGTTGCCCAGCACCTTGTGCTGCGGATCCTCGCTGGCGGCGAGCTTCGGCTGCAGCGCCAGCAGCACGCTCGCGAGCCTGGTCTCCTCCCAGAGCCAGGCCTTGCGGGTCCGCGACGATCCGGGGTCGGGGAAGGACGTGGCGGCCTCGAGGTAGTAGGCCTTGAGATCGTCGATCGCCTCCTTAAGCGCCTGCGCCGGCGGCAGCTCGCCCTCGAGCGCATCCGTCACCAGCCGTCCGGCGGCCGGCATGTCGAGGCCGGACACGCCGACCGTCGTGCGGCCGCGCGCGGCAACGGCGCGGTCGTGCCAGGCGGCCAGCCGGTCGATCTCGGCGCCCAGCGAGTCGACCGACGCCGGCGCCAGATTGATCGGGCAGGCCCAGCCGGTGAAGTCGGCCTCCTCCGCGACATGCTCGGGATAGTCGGCGATCAGCGGCCCGTCGGTCCGCTGCAGGAGGTCGAGCGCCGCCTTCACGACGCGGCGCTGGAACGGCGCGTCGTCGGGGATGCCGAGCGGGCGGCCGAGCTCGAACGTCACCCACAGGGCGCGCGGCGGGCGGATCGTCTCGGTATGCTCGCGCACCAGGCTGATGCCCACCGTCGGGATACCGGCACGCTCCAGGAAATGGCCGAGCGCGCCCACGGCGCGCGTGCAGGCGGGTCAAACCGGGACGAGCAGGGCGGCATCGACCCTGTCGGCCTTGAGCAGGCCCGACAGGTGCTCGGCATGCGGTCGCGCGGCCTCGGGCGGGAACGCGCCCATGAACGAATAGTGGACCGACGCCATCGATCCCACCGTGCCGTCCGCCACCAGCTCGCGCAGCCGGTCGATCGGGAAGGCGACGTTGAGGTCCTGCTGGAAGCCGGTGCGATCGAAGTTGACCGAGATGTGGCTCATCACCAGGTCGGCGCCCGGCGTCTCGCCCGGGATCACGCGGTAGCTGCCGTCGCCCGGGCGGAAGGGACGGTCGCCGCGCCGGTGCAGACCGGCGGTCGAGATGATGGCGACCCGCCGCTCGGCCAGCGGCTTGCCGGCGAGCGGCGGCGTGTCCTCGTAGGTCGGGCACTCGATGCGCGCGAGATGCCGGGCTTCCACTTCGGGCATGTCGCCGAGACGCTTGACCATGACTGTTCCTCCCAGATCCGCCGGCCTGCTCAGCCGGCGGCCACCACCTTGCGCAGGACCTCGAGGGTCGCTTCGGGCTCCGGCCGGAAGCGGTAGTCCGGGTCGGCCTCGACGCCGCGGACGATGCCCTGGCCGTCGACGACGAAGCGCGCCGGCACCGGCAGGCGCCACGACGGATCGCCGTTGCGCACCGCGAGGTCGTTGCCGAAGCCGCGATAGACCTCCTGCAGGTCCTCGGGAAGGACGAAGGCGAGGCCGAACGCCTCGGCGACCGCCGACTTCTCGTCCCACAGGATGGGATAGGCGAGCTTCTGCTTCGACGCCATGTCGGCGATGCGGTCCGGCAGCTCGGGTGAGATCACGATCAGCGAGGCGCCGAGACCGAGGATGTCCGTGTAGATGCTTTGCAGAGCGTCCAGCTCATGCCGGCAATAGGGTCACCACGACCCTCTGAAGAAGGACAGCACCATCGGGCCGCCGGCAAGCAGTTCGTCCGACGAGACGCGGCGGCCGTCGTAGCCCGGCAGCTCGAAGGCGGGCATCGCCGCCCCGACCTTCACGATGCGATCGAGGATGCCGGAGCGCCGGAGATCCTCGGTGGCCCGCTCCATGATGGCCGCGCGATCGGGCGGGATGCGCTTCTCCGAAGCGGCGCGGGTGGCGGCGAGCTTTTCGGACAGTGACATCGGATTCTCCCTCAGGGTCGATCGAACTTCCGGTAGGTCTCGCGGACGGCGACGATGGCGTGGTCGGCGCAGCCGTTCTCGCGCTCGACATTGGCCGCCGCGTACTCGGACGAGCCCATCATGTCGAGGAAGGCCGCGCGCGACGGGTAGGTCACCAGCGCGACATAGTCCCAGCGGTGCCGATCGGCCTCGCCCAGCGCCACCGCCTCGGCGTCGCCGGTCCAGATGATCGTGCCGCCGCGCGCCTTGATCTGCCTGATGGCGAGGGCGCTGTAGCGCAGGTAGGCGTCCCAGCCGCTGCCGTTTCCGTCGAGCGAGCGCTCGCGGAAGCGCATCAGGTTCAGCATCGTCACCGGTCCCGCGTCGGGCAGGTCCTTCAGGGTCTTCTCGTTGAGATGGGCAATCATCTCCGCTTCTCCAGCAGGTCGAGGGCGGGCGCGGCCACGCCTTCCAGGATCGGCCGGGCGGCGCCGGTGCGCGCCAGTACGCGGATGCCGAGCACGACGCCCAGCAGATGGCTCGACAGCGAATCGGCGTCGGCCTGGCGCGGGATCTGCCCGGCCTTGCGCGCCGCCTCGACGTTGCGGCGGAAGAAGGCGCGGATCTCCTCGAGATAGCCTGCGACGACCTTGCCGATCTCCGCATCGTGCGGCGCCACGTCGAGCGCGGAGTTCACCAGCAGGCAGCCCTTGCGGTCACGGTCGTCGAGCGAGCGTTCGATGATTTCGGCGATGAAGGCGCGGATCGCCGCGCGCGGCTGGTGCCCGGTCTCCATGCGCGCGATGCGCTGGCGCATCGAACGGTCGGCATAGCGCTCGAGCGACCGCGCGAACAGCGCGCGCTTGTCGCCGTAGGCGTTGTAGAGGCTGGCGCCGCCGATCCCCATCGCCTCGGTGAGGTCGCGCACCGACGTCGCCTCGAACCCACGCGCCCAGAAACAGTCGACGGCAGCGTCGAGCGCCCGAGCCTCGTCGAAGGCCTTCAGTCGAGCCATGGCGCATCAGACACCCATTTTGGAACGAGCGCTACAAAATTCTTGGGCGGCTGGCGCGGTCCGTGCTAGCGCCGGGGCGATGACGACAATCGATTCGCAGCGCGTGGCGAAACGCGAGCGCTGGGGCTTCTTCTGCGGCGCGGTCATGGCGCTGGGCGCGTCGCTCAGCTTCGCCAGCGCGCGCGCCGGCATCCTCGCCGGGCTGCTGGCGGTCGACATGATCTTCGCCCGCTTCATCGTCGCGGGGCTGATCATGCTTCCCCTGCTGCTGCGCTTCGGCGTGCGCGACCTCGCGGGCATCGGATGGCGTCGCTCGCTCGTTCTGACCGTACTGGGCGGCGCGCCGTTCGCGCTGCTGCAGACCGGCGGCTACGGCTATGCTCCGCTGGCCCACGGCGCGGTGATCGCGCCCTCGACGGTGACGATCGTCAGCACGATCGGTGCCGCGTTCTTCCTGCGCGAACGGCTGAGCCGCAACCATCTGGCGGGCGCGGCGATCGTGCTCGGCGGCATCGTGCTGATCGGATGGGACGGGCTGGCGCAGCCCAGCGGCGAGAAGGCGTGGCTGGGCGACCTTCTGTTCTTCGCCTCCAGCGTCCTGTGGGCGGGCTTCACCCTGCTGCTGCGCCACTGGCGCGTGCCGGCTTTGCGCGCGACCGCGGTCGTGTCGGTCCTGTCCTTCGCGATCTCGACGCCCGCCTACCTCGCGGTCATGGGCGTTGCCCATCTGATGGCGCTGCCACTCGGTCTGCTCGCCGTCCAGGGCCTGGTGCAGGGCGGGCTTCAAGGCGCGGTCACGATGGTCGCCTACAGCCAGGCGGTGATGCTGCTGGGCGTGAGCCGCGCCGTGCTGTTCCCGGCCATCGTGCCGGCGGTCTCGGTGTTGGTCGGCATCCCGCTGGTCGGCGAGATCCCGAGCGTGCTGCAGGTGGCGGGACTTTGCCTGGTCACGCTCGGGCTGCTCACGACGGTGGGCCTCTTCCGATGGCTCAGCGTCCGCTGACGCTGCCGGCGATCGAGGCCGCGACCTCCGACGCCATCCTGAACTGGGCGTCGCGCGTGGCCACGCCGTGGCGCCGGGCGATCCAGCCGAAGTCGGTATAGGCGACCCTCACCGTCCCGGTCTCGTCGCGATAGACGAGCATCCGCACCGGCCAGTCGAGGCCGGCCTGGGGGTTGGCCGTGATGAACTGGGTGCCGAGCGGCGGGTTGCCGAAGACCAGCAGGATCGAGGGGCGCAGCGTGATGCCGGCCTTCGCCGCCAGCGCCGACTGGTCGATCTCCTGGAAGAAGGTGATGCCCTGGGCGGCGATGTCCTTCTTCAGGCGCGCCACGGTCTCGTCCAGGCCGTAGGCGCTTTGATTGGTGATCACGCCCGAGGCGGAAGCCGCAGGCGGCGCACCTTCCGCCTGGACGAAGCGCGCCGACGTGGCGACGAGGGACAGGGCGGCGAGCGCCGCGGCGCAGAACGGGATGAGGCGGTTCGACATGGGATCTCCCTGGGTTGGAGCGCACTATTGCGCGACGCCACCTTGGCGGCCGGCCGTCGCGGGTTGAAATGCCGACGGGGCATCGGCTCGATGGCCGGGGGCTATGAGCCGCGTCGTGAGCAGGCCGCCCGCGAGCAGCGCCGCGCCGATGCCGGCGACGCAGGTCGTCCAGCCGAGATCGTCGAACGCCTTGCCCAGCACGGCACTGCCAGCCAGTCCACCCAGGAAGTAGCTCGCGAGGTAGAGGCCGCTCGCGGCGCCACGGTCGACGGACGCGGCGCGCCCGACGAAGCCGGTGGCCGTCGCCTGCGCGAAGAAGGTGCCGGCCGCCACGAGGGTCAGACCCGCCATCAGGGCGGCGAGCGAGCCGGCCAGCATCAGGGGCAGTCCGGTCAGGGCGAGACCGAAGGCGGCCCACAGGGTCGGCCGCGTCCCGAAGCGGGCGACTGCCCGGCCGGCCAGCGGCGTCGTCACCACCGACGGCAGGAACACGAAGTAGACGACGCCCAGCATCATCATGTCGATGCCGAAGGGCGGTCGGACCAGGACGAAGTTCACGTAGGTGAAGGTGCCGATGAAGGCGAACAGGATCAGGAAGCCGATCGCGAAGGCGGCGCGCAGCGCCGGGTTGGCGAGATGGATCCTCCAGCTCGAGAGCGGCGAGCCGCCGGTCATGTCCATCTGCCGCATGGGCTGCGTGCGTTCGACGGTGAACCAGACCAGCACGGCGCCGCCGAGGTTGAGGGCCGCGAAGCACCAGAAGTTCGCCGCGAGGCCGAGATGGTCCACCACGCCCGCCGCCAGCAGGCGGCCGAAGAGGTTGGACGCGACGTTGCCCGTGATGCAGGCGGCGAAGGCGCTCGCCGTGTCGCGGGCACTGGTGTGCTCTCCGAGATAGGCCAGCGTCAGGGCGAAGGCGGTCGACATGCAGATGCCCTGCACGATACGCAGCAGGGTGAAGAGCGGCAGCGCCGGCATCGAGGCCAGGAGCGCCGTGGGCAGGGACAGGAGGACGAGGCTCACCAGGATGCCGCGCCGGCGGTCGATCGATCGGCCGAACAGGGCGACGGCGAGCCCGCCAGCGGCCATCCCGATCGTGCTGGCATTGACGGCGAAGCCCATCGCGGCGGGCGAGACGCCGTAGGCCGCGGTGAGCGCCGGCAGGATGGCCTGCGTCGCGAACAGATCGACGACGGTCAGGAAGGCCGTAAGGCCGATCGTGACCGCGCGCAGGACACCCGACATGCCGGACCTCCCGATCACATGTTGTGGTCGTTGGGATCGTGCTGGATGTCGAACGACAGCAGCACGACCGGCGTCGTCCCCTCGTTCTTCCACCAATGCGCGGTGGCATGGGTCTCGCGCGCGACCTCGCCGGCCTTGTGCAGGATCGGCGTGGCGCAGTTGCTGGCGTGCTCGTAGATCTGGCCCGAGACGATGTAGATCAGGGCCGGCCGGTCGCCATGGCTGTGCCAGGGCACGATGCCGCCCGGCTGGATCTCGAGCTGGCGGACGCGCATGAGATGGCCCTTGAGGGCGACCTTCTCGCCGGCGAGGTCGATCTGCGACAGGACCTTGTCGGTCACGCCCTTCGGCGCATGGGTCACGGCCTTGGTGGCGTCGGCGCGCATCTGGTTGGCCGGGCACTCGCCGGCAAAGGCGGGGCCGGCTGCGGCGAGCATGCCGGCAGCGAGGGTGGATGCGACGAGACTGCGGATGAACATGAGCTGCTCCGTGCGTTGGGCCGCGACCGGAGCGGCCGCGGCGATGCACGGAGCATCGGCGCACGGGTGGCGCGACAGAAATGCCGAGTGGCCATCGTTTCGATAGCCTCGGCGGCGGCGATGCTAGAGCCCATTCGGTCCGGCTGGAATCAGCTGGACCGAATGGGCCCGCCGAAGCACCGATCCGCGCGCGCGATTTTCCCTTGAGGTGGAACCGCAAGCGGTTCGACCTCAAGGGAAAACGCTCTACGCCGCGGTGCCCCAGGGATAGGCGAGGATTTCGCGCACGAAGGTGCCGACGGCCGGCAGGTGAGGGCGGCCGCGCACCGTCACGACCTGGATCGTGCGGACGATCTCGGGCTCGATCAGCGGCCGCACGCGCAGACCGGGCACCGACACGGCGTGCTCGGGGATGAAGGTGAAGCCGAGGCCGGCCAGCGCCATCGACTGGACCCAGTCGTCGCGGTCGGAGCGGAAGACCATCTTCACCTTGGATCCGTGCTCGCGCCACACCCGCCCGGCATGGTCGAAGAACTCGCACTGCAGGCGGTTGACGTAAGCCTGGCCGTCGAGGTCGGCCACGCGCACGGCGTTCTGGTGGTCGAACGGATGGCCGGGACAGACCCCGATAACGAATCGCTCGTCGTAGAGGCGGCGCGCGTGGAAGCGCTCGTCGATCTCCTCGGGCTGGCCGTAGACGGCGACGTCGAGCACACCCTGCGCCAGCCGCTCCTGAAGCTCGCTGTGGCCGCCGTCCTGCACGACCAGCCTCACCCTGGGATGGCGCTCGCGGAAGCTCTGCAGGAAGGGCACGAAGCGGCGAGGACCGATCGTGCACATCATGCCGAGCTTCAGCTCGACGTCTTCCAGCCGCGCGAAGCTGCGCGCCCGTTCCTTGGCCGCGTCGGTCTCGATCAGCACCTGCGCGAGATGCGGCCGCATCATCTCGCCCAGGCCGGTCAGGTGCGTGTTGTTGCGCTCGCGCCGGAACAGCGGTCCGCCCAGCTCGTCCTCCAGCCCCTTGATCGCCCGCGTGAGCGACGGCTGCGACACGTTGCAGGCCTCCGCCGCGCGGGTGAAGTTGAGCGTCTCGCAAACGGCGAGAAAATACCGAATCTGGTGCATTTCCACGGTGGCAGCTCCCCCCGCGAGCGGCCTCGCAGGCCCCGGCATAATGCCCGACCTCATCATAGCCTGCGGCTATCGACAGCCAAACCGGAAGGTATTTCCAGCCGATCCGGGGGTTCGTCAGACTTCAGTCGGCATGTCTCTTTCCCAAACGCTGCTTGAGCTCAGCCTGCGCCACAGAGCGGCGCTCTCGGCCCGCGACCGGGCCGACTTCGAGGACGAGATGGACCGCCTGCGCATGCTGCGGGTCGCGGAGGACGGGTTGGCGGTCGGCGACTACCTCCCCGACTTCACGCTGGAAGACGGCGAGGGCCGGTCCTGGGCCTCGGGCGACCTGCTGGACCGGGGGCCGCTGGTCCTTGCCCTGTTCCGCGGCGGCTGGTGCCCCTATTGCGAGCGGACCATGGTGGCGCTGGAGGAGGCGCGGCCGGCGATCGAGGCGCTGGGGGCGACGGCGGTCGGCGTGATGCCGGGCGGCCGCCAGACGGTGGCCGCGTCGGCCGCCCGGCACGGCGTCCGCTATCCGCTGCTGCGCGATCCGGGCAACGGCTTCGCCCGGACCTGCGGGCTCGCCTACGAGATGTCGGCCGGCCACATCCGTCTCCATCGCGACCGCGGGCGCGATCTCGCGACGCTGCACGAGGACAAGACCTGGCGGCTGCCCGTGCCCGCCGTGTTCGTCGTCGAGCCCAGCGCGCGAGTCGCCTGGGCATTCAGCGACGTCGATCCCGCGCGCTGGCCCGATCCGCAGGCGCTGCTCGCCTCGCTCGAGGCCCTGCGCGATGCGCACGCGCTATCGAATCGGTAGGCAGGCGGCATTTCCGGCGCGGGCGGCCGGCGCGCAAGGTGCGGTCACCGAAGAGAGGGAGATTGCACATGCTTCAGGGCAAGACAGCCATCGTTACGGGCTCCACCAGCGGCATCGGGCTCGGCATCGCCGAGGCCTTCGCGCGCTCGGGCGCCAACGTGGTGCTGAACGGCTTCGGAGAGGCGACCCAGATCGAGAAGACGCGGTCGGACCTCGCGCAGCGCACCAACGCCCGCATCGTCTATTCGCCCGCCGACATGAGCAAGCCCAGGGCGATCGAGCTCATGGTGCGGCAGGCCGCCGACACGTTCGGCGCCGTCGACATCATGGTGAACAATGCCGGAATCCAGCACGTGGCACCGATCGAGGAATTCCCCGAGGAGAAGTGGGACGCCATCATGGCGATCAACCTCAGCTCGGCCTTCCACGCCACCAAGATGGTGCTGCCCGGCATGCGCCAGCGCGGCTGGGGACGCGTCATCAACGTCGCGTCCGCCCATGCGCTGGTCGCCTCGCCCTACAAGGCGGCCTATGTCGCCGCCAAGCACGGCGTGCTCGGCCTGACCCGGGTGACGGCGCTGGAGACGGCCGAGGACGGCATCACCTGCAACGCCATCTGCCCGGGCTACGTGCGCACGCCGCTCGTCGAGAAGCAGATCGACGACCAGGCGGCCGCGCATGACATCCCGCGCGAGAAGGTCGTGTCGGACGTCCTGCTCAAGGAGCAGCCCAACCGCCGCTTCGTCGAGGTTGCGGAGCTGGCGGCGCTCGCCCTGTTCCTGTGCTCGGACAACGGCGCCTCGGTGACCGGCGCGGCCCTGCCCATGGACGGCGGCTGGACCGCCCACTGACGGAGACGAAGCCATGTCGGTCAAGCGCATCAACCTCGCCCTGCAGGGCGGCGGCGCCCATGGGGCCTATACCTGGGGCGTCCTCGACCGCCTGCTCGAGGACGATCGGATCGAGGTCGAGGCCATCTCCGGTACGTCGGCGGGGGCCATGAACGCTGCGGTGTTCGCCGACGGAATGGGCCGCGGCGGCCGGGACGAGGCGCGGCGCGCGCTCGAGGCCTTCTGGCGCAACATCAGCCAGGCGGCGCAGTACGGGCCGCTCCAGCCCAGTGCCTTCGACCGCGCCACGGCCGGCTGGAACCTCGACCATTCCACCGCCTTCGTGGCGTTCGACATGCTGACCCGCATGCTTTCGCCCTACCAGTTCAACCCGATGAACTACAACCCGCTGCGCCGCGTGCTGGAGAACTCGGTCGACTTCAAGCGGCTCGAAGGCTGCCGGGCGGTCAAGCTCTTCATCTCGGCGAGCAACGTGAAGACCGGCAAGGTGCGGGTGTTCAAGTCGGGCGAGATCACGCCCGACGTGCTGCTGGCCTCGGCCTGCCTGCCGTTCCTGTTCCAGGCCGTCACCGTCGAGGGCGAGCCCTACTGGGACGGCGGCTACATGGGCAACCCCGCGATCTTTCCCCTGATCTATGGTGCCGAAGCTGCCGACGTGGTGATCGTCCAGGTCAATCCGCTGGGCTGCGACCGCGTGCCGACGACGGCGGCGGAGATCATGAACCGGCTGAACGAAATCAGCTTCAACTCGTCGCTGATGCGCGAGATGCGCGCCATCGCCTTCGTCACCGACCTGATCGACGAGGGCAAGCTCGACAACAACCAGTATAAGCGCGTCAACGTGCACTGGATCGAGGCGGAGCAGCGGATGCGCGGGCTCGGCGTGTCGAGCAAGCTGAACGCCCGCATGGATTTCCTGCTCCATCTCAAGGAGATCGGCCGGGACGTCGCCGAAAGCTGGCTGGCCAGCCATTTCGATGCGATCGGCCAGCGCTCGACCATCGACATCAAGGAGAAGTTCCTGTGAAAGGCGTCAGCGCGTCCGCCGAGTCGCGCTAAGTTGATGGCGCGGCGGCCCGGCCGATTTGCGGAATGTCTGGCATCGAAAGGCCGACCGGCCTAGGGAAGGAGGGCCCGGCCTGACTGTCCCTCCTTGCAAGGAAGCCGATGCCGACCGATTCGTGCCTGCCCGTCGCCCTTCTCTCCGTCGCGCCGGCCATGCCGCCGCACCGCCTCTTGCAGTCGGACGCTGCGGCGGCGGCGCGGCGGATCTTCTCCCACCGCTATGCCGCCTTCGAACGGATGGCGCCGGTGTTCGACACGGCGGGAATCCGCAGCCGCTACACGGTGAAGCCGCTCGACTGGTATCTCGGCGATCTCGATTGGCCCGAGCGCAACGCGGCCTACCTCGAGGGTGCCCAGGAGTTATTCGTCGCGGCAGCAGGCGCTGCCCTCGACCAGGCCGGCATCGCGGCGTCCGAGGTCGACACGATCGTCACGATCTCGTCCACCGGCATCGCCACGCCGAGCCTGGAGGCGCGCGTCGCCGGCCGGCTTGGCTTCCGCGCCGACGTCGAGCGCGTGCCGGTGTTCGGGCTGGGCTGCGCGGGCGGCGTATCGGGTCTCGCCATCGCCAGCCGGCTGGCGCGGGCAAGGCCCGGCGCCACGGTGCTGATGGTGGCCATCGAGATCTGCACTGCTGCCTTCCGCATGGACCAGCTCACCAGCGCCAACATGGTGGCGACGGCGCTGTTCGGTGATGGCGCTGCGGCCGCCGTCGTGCGGACCGGCGAGGATGGCCTGGCGCAGATCGAGGGGGCAGGGGAACATCTGTGGGCCGACAGTCTGGACATCATGGGCTGGAAGGTCGACCCGACGGGGCTGGGCGTGATCTTCGACCGCGCCATTCCGCCCTTCGCCGAGGAGAGGGTCGGCGCGGCGGTCGAGGGCATCCTGGCACGGATCGGCGTCGACCGCGCGGCGGTCGACCGCTTCGCCTGCCATCCCGGCGGCGCCAAGGTGATCACGGCGCTGGAGGCGACGCTGCGCCTGGGACAGGGGGCTCTCGACCATGAGCGCGCTGTGCTCGAAGAGTACGGCAATATGTCCGCACCGACCGTGCTGTTCGTGCTGGAGCGGCTGGTGCGCAGCGGCATGCCGCACCGCACCGTGCTGACCGCGCTGGGTCCGGGTTTCACGTGCAGTTGCCTGTCCTTGGCGGCCTGATCCTGGCGCTGGTCACGCTTCAGCGGCTGGGCGAGCTGGTGCTGGCCCGCCGCAATACCGCGCGCCTGCTGGCGCGCGGCGCCCGCGAGGTGGCGCCCGGCCACTATCCGCTGATCGTGCTGCTGCACGCCGCGTGGCTGATCGGACTGTGGCTGCTCGTCGTCGGATACGGGCACGGCGACGTAAGCTGGCCGTGGCTCGCCGTCTTCCTCGTCCTGCAGGCACTTCGCGTCTGGGTGATCGCGACTCTGGGCGAGCGCTGGACGACGCGCATCGTCGTCCTTCCGGGCGCACCGCTGGTGCGGCGCGGCCCCTACCGCTTCCTGGCGCATCCCAACTACGCGGTCGTGGCCGGCGAGATACTGGTCCTGCCGCTGGCCTTCGGCCTGGTCTGGTTCGGCGTGGTCTTCTCGCTGCTCAACGCCGCTGTGCTGTGGATGCGCGTCCGAGCCGAAGGGGGTGCGCTCCGCTGATCAACCTTCCTGGTTTCATCGCGCTTCCGCGCCTCACATCACCCGCTGCGTGCGCGAGAACGTCATGTAGAGCTCGTGCGCCTGGCGGCCGATCGGGCCGGGCTGGAGGTCGCGGCTCTCGTAGCGGCTGACCGGCTGGACCTTGCCGGCGTTGCCGGTGGTGAACATCTCGTCGCAATCGTCGAGGTCGGCCAGCGTCACCGTGCGCTCCTCGACCGTGATGCCGGCGTTGCGCAGCAGCTTGACGACGCGGTTGCGGGTGATGCCGGCCAGGAAGCAGCCGTTGGGAACCGGCGTCGACACGGTGCCGTCCTTGGCCAGGAAGAGGTTGGAACTGCAGGTCTCGGCGACGTTGCCGGCCGCGTCGAGCACGATGCCATTCTGGAAGCCGCGCGCCAGCATCTCGGCGACGCCGCGGCTCGAGTTGGGATAGAGGCACGAGGCCTTGGCATCCGTCGGCGCACTCTCCGGCGTCGGCCGGCGAATCGAGCGGCACAGGCCGAGCGTGAGCGGGGTGCCGGCGCGCATCGGCGAGTGATAGACGCAGAGCAGGAACTGGGTGGAATCGCCGTCGACCGAGATCGGTCCGGGACCGCCCTTGGTGGCCCAGAACATCGGCCGGACATAGAGCTCGGCCTTGGGACCGAAGCGGCGGACGCCCTCGTGCATCAACGCGAGAATCTCCCCGGCGGTCTTGGTCGGCTTCAGGCCGAGCGCCCGGGCCGATCGTACGACCCGTTCCGCATGGAGGTCGAGATCGGGGCCGCAGCCCTCGAAGACGCGGCCGCCGTCGAATACCATCGAGCCCAGCCAGAAGGCGTGGTCCCGGGGCCCCAGGATCGCCGGGTTGCCCTCGTGCCAGGTGCCGTTCCAGTAGGTGAGCGTGTCCATTGTCTCTCGTCTCCGCCTCGGAAGCCGGCGCTTCTAGCAGACCATGACCGACCCGGCCAACCTGGCCCCCGGGCTGCTCGCCCTGGGGGCGGCCTTCTGCTTCGCCCTGGCGCTGATCCTGACCCAGTACGGGCTGCGGACCGTGCCGTCGTGGCGCTCGCCCCTCTACTCGATCGGCGGCTCGATGGTGGCGGCCTGTCTGGCGGCCGCTTTCTTCGTGGACTGGCGGGCCTTCAACTGGCCGGCAGCCCTCATCTTTGCCGCCGTCGGCTGCGTCTTCCCGGTCTTCGTCTCCATCCTGGCGGTGCGCTCGAACGAGCGGCTGGGACCGGCGGTGGCCGGCGCCGCCGGCAACGTCACCCCGATCTTCGCCGTGCTGGGCGCTGTGCTGTTCCTCGACGAGGCACTCAAGGTCTCCCAGGCCATGGGCCTTGTCCTGGTAGTGGCCGGCGTCGCCCTGATGGCATTGCGCGGCGGCGCCGGCGGCCGGCGCTGGTCGGTCTGGGTGCTCGGCCTTCCGCTGGCGGCAGCGCTGGTGCGCGGCGCCATCCAGCCGGCGATCAAGACGGGCCTCGGCCTGTGGCACGAGCCGCTGGCGGCGGCCGCTATCGGCTACCTCCTGTCGACCGTAGTGATCGTTTCGCTCGTCGGCCGGCGGGCGCTCGCCGCAGGTCCCGTCGATCCCATCGGGCGGCTATGGTTCATCGGTGTCGGTCTCTCCAACGGGCTCGCCACGCTTCTTCTCTATGCAGCGCTCGGCCTCGGCTCGATTACGCTTGTCGCGCCCCTGGTCGCGATCTTTCCGCTGATCGCCGTCCTGCTCAGCTTCCTCTTCCTGCGCGACGAGCGCCTTCACCTGATCGGGCTGCTGGGAATCGTCGTCAGTGTCGCCGGTGTGATTCTGCTTCTCGTGGGAACCTGAGCGTGTCCAAAACAAGGCGAAATGGGCGCGCGAATTCCCCGATACCGACGGAAACGCCCTCGCCGCGACTTGCGTAATACCGTCCATGAGCGCGCTGCCAGGACGGGGCGCGCAGACTGGAGGCAAGTGTCATGCTGAAGAACATCGTGATGACGTCGCTCGCCGCCGCCACCTTGTCGATGGCGACGGTCATGACGGCGCCCTTCAATTCGGCGGACGCGCAGGTGTCCATCACTTTCGGCCAGGCGCCGCCGCCGGCCCCCTACGAGGCCGTGCCGGCCCCGCGCGCCGGCTACGTCTGGGCGCCGGGCCACTACAACCTCGTGAACGATCGCTACCAATGGTCTCCCGGCCATTGGGTCGCCGCCCGCCCCGGCTATCGCTACGTGCCGGACAACTGGGAGCGTTATACGGCCAACGGCCGTGACCAGTGGCGTTACGTGCCGAGCCGCTGGGACCGTGACGGAGACGGCGTGCCGAACCGCTACGATCGCACGGACAACCGCCACGGGAACGGTCCGAACGGCGACCGCGACCGCGACGGCGTCCCGAACAAGTACGACCGGTACGACAACCGCCAGAGCTACAACAACCAGTACCGCCAGCAGGGCATGCTGGGCGACAGCGACCGTGACGGCATCCCCAACGTCTTCGATTGGTCGAACAACCGCCGTTAGCCGATCCCGGCTTCCGCAGAAGGACGGGTCCGCGCGAGCGGGCCCGTTTTTCTTTGGCCCGGCAGGGCCTATCATGGGGACGCCGGCCTGGCCGGCCAGAAGAAGATTCGGAGGATTCCCATGGCCGCTCCCCTGACCATCCGGCTGCACCCGGCCGACAACGTCGTGGTGGCGCGCATGGACATCCTGCCGGGCACTGCTTTCGAGGGCCCCGTCGCTGCCGCGAGCCGCGTGCCGCCCGGCCACAAGATTCTCACGCAGGCGGTCCGGCGCGGCGAGCCCCTGCGCAAGTACAACCAGATCATCGGCTTCGCGACCGAGGACCTCGCCCCCGGCACGCACATCCATACGCACAACTGCGTGATGGGGGACTTCGAGCGCGACTACGCCTTCTGCGCCGATGCGCGGCCGACCGAGCCCGTCGTGCCGCCAGCCACCTTCATGGGCTATCGCCGGGCCGACGGCCGGGCGGCGACGCGCAACTACATCGGCATCGTGACGACGGTGAACTGCTCCGCCGCGACCAGCCGCATGATCGCGTCCCGGCTCGAGCCGCTGCTCGCCGATTATCCCAACATCGACGGCGTCGTGCCGCTCACCCATGGCGGAGGTTGCGGCATGGCGGCGAGCGGGCTGGAGATGGACGTGCTGCGCCGCACCCTGGCCGGCTATGCCCGTCATCCCAACATGGCGGCCGTCGTGGTGCTCGGCCTGGGCTGCGAGACCAACCAGATCGCCGGCCTGATGAACGCCGAAGGGCTGAAGGAAGGTCCCAGGATGATTCCGATGGCGATCCAGGACGAGGGCGGGGTCTCGCGCACCGTCATGCGCGCGGTCGCGTTCCTGAAGGAACTGCTGCCGCAGGCCAACGCGGTCGCTCGCGAGCCGATCCCGGCCAGCGAGCTCATCCTGGCGCTGCAGTGCGGCGGCTCCGACGGCTATTCCGGCATCTCGGCGAATCCCGCCCTGGGCGCGGCGGTCGACCTGCTGGTGCGCAACGGCGGCACGGCCGTGCTGTCGGAGACGCCCGAGATCTACGGCGCGGAGCATCTTCTGACCCGTCGGGCGGTGAGCCGCGAGGTCGGCGAGAAGATCGTCCGCCGCATCAAGTGGTGGGAGGACCACTGCGCCCGCACCGGTGGCGAGATGAACAACAACCCCTCGCCGGGCAACAAGGCCGGCGGCTTGACCACCATCCTGGAGAAGTCGCTGGGGGCGGTCGCGAAGGGGGGGACCACCAACCTTGTCGACGTCTACGAGTATGCCCAGCCGATCACGGCCAAGGGCTTCGTCTACATGGATTCGCCGGGCTACGATCCGGTTTCGGCCACCGGCCAGGTGGCGGGCGGCGCCAACATCCTCTGCTTCACGACCGGCCGCGGCAGCGTGTTCGGCTGCAAACCGGCTCCGTCCCTCAAGCTCGCGACCAATACCGCGCTCTACCGGCGCATGACCGACGACATGGACATCAACTGCGGCACCATCGTCGACGGCGATGAAACCATCCCGGAAAGCGGCCGGCGGATCTTCGACCTGATCCTGCGCACGGCCTCCGGCGAGAAGACGAAATCCGAGGCCCTGGGCATCGGTGACGACGAGTTCGAGCCATGGAAAATCGGCGCTACAATGTGACCGGTCGGGGCTCGAGCGGCCGCCCGGCAACCAATCTTGACTTGACCGCGTTACGGCTTCATATGCGGCCCTACGACTTACGAACTTGGCCTTGCCTTGGCGGCCGAACCCACACCGGCTTCGGATTAATCCACGCGCTGCTTCCCCAAATTCCTCGAGTTGTCGCGGACCGTTGCAGCGAGCGCGCGGGCTGCTCGTTTGTATGTGCAAAGGCTCGACCAACTGCCAGGAGAGAGAAATGCCTACAGGAACGGTGAAGTGGTTCAATGCCACCAAGGGTTTCGGCTTCATCCAGCCCGGTGATGGCGGCAAGGACGTGTTCGTGCACATCAGCGCGGTCGAGCGCTCGGGCCTCGACGGGCTGCGCGAAGGGCAGAAGATCTCCTACGAGATCGCGACCGAGCGGGGCCGGTCCGCCGCCGTCAACCTCAAGGCCGCTGAGTAGCCTGAAGATCATTCCCCTGGCCGAACGACCCGACCTCGTCGGTCGGGTCGTCGCCTGGGGCTATGCCGAGTGGGGTCATCTCGATCCCACCTCTACGCTGCCCGAGCGGGAGCGCCGCGTCCGGGCCAGCCTCCACGTCGACTGCGTCCCCTGCGTATTCATCGCGCTCGATCCGGCCGATTCGCTGGTCGGCACGGCGTCGCTCGTCCTTGACGATCTCGAGGGCGATCCGCGCAATCCGTGGCTCGCCAGCGTGTTCGTTCCGGTCGAAGCCCGTCGCCGCGGCGTCGCCTCGGCGCTCGTCCGTGCCTGCGAAGCGGCGGCGCGGCAGTTCGGTCATCGCCGTCTCTATCTCTTCACGGCGTCGGCACCGGCACTCTATGCGCGCCTGGGCTGGCGGCGGCTCGAGCGGCTTGTCTATCGCGGCGAACATATTCAGGTGATGGACAAGGCCCTTTGACGCTAAGCTGCCCCGGGGGAAGGGGTGGCTGCTATGACGGCCGATCTGCACTATCTGTCGCTCGCCGAGACGGCGGAGCGGCTCGCGCGGCGCGCGCTCTCGTCCGTCGAGCTGACTGAGGCGCTGCTCGATCGCATCGACCGGCTCGATGGCCGTCTCCGGAGCTATGCGACCGTCACGCCCGAGCGTGCGCTCGACGAGGCCGCGCGCCTCGATGCGGAAAGCGCGGCAGGCCGGAGCCGCGGGCCGCTGCACGGCGTGCCTGTCGCGGTCAAGGACCTGTGCGACACGGAAGGCGTGGCGACGGCGGCCGGCATGTCCATCCATCGCGAGCGGATTCCCGGCACCGACTCCACGGTGGTCAGCCGGTTGCGGCAGGCCGGCGCGGTCCTGCTGGGCAAGCTGCAGATGACCGAGGGCGCCTACGGCCTGCACCATCCCAGCATCGACCCGCCGGTCAATCCGTGGAATGCCGGCTACTGGACCGGCGTCTCGTCGTCGGGCTCCGGCGTGGCCACCGCGGCGGGCCTGTGCTTCGCGTCGCTGGGCTCCGATACCGGCGGCTCGATCCGATTTCCATCGACCATGAACGGCGTGACCGGCCTCAAGCCCACCTGGGGGAGGGTCAGCCGGGCCGGTGTGTTTCCGCTGGCGGAGTCGCTGGACCATGTCGGACCGATGTGCCGCACCGCCCATGACGCGGCGATCGTGCTCGGCGTCATCGCCGGCGCCGATGCCGCCGATCCCACCGCCGCACCGCATGCCGTGCCGGACTATGCGGCATCGATTGCGGCCGGGGTGCACGGATGCAGGATGGGTGTCCCGGTCAACCTGGTCGGGCTGGATGACGATGCCGCGCGCGCCGTCGACAGTGCCGTCGACACGCTCCGGCTGGCTGGCGCAGTGGCCGTCGACGTCACCCTGCCATCGCTGGACGAGGCGGCCGAGCGGTGGCTCGATATGTGCGCTGTCGAGGCGGCGCTCGCCCACGAAGCGACATTCCCCTCACGCCGCGGCGAGTACGGCGCGGAATTCGCGGCGCTTCTCGACCGGGGCCGCGCCCTGTCCGGGGTCGAATACGGCCGGCTGCTGCTGTTGCGCGCATGCATCAAGGGCGAACTCGACCAGCTGCTGTCGACGATCGATTTCCTGATCCTGCCGACCATGGGCGTGGCCGCTCCTTCGCTGGCCGCGTTGCGGACCCGTTCACAGCAAAGCGTCGCGTCGCGGCTCCGCTATACGGCGCCGCTCGACATGAGCGGTCACCCGAGCCTGACGCTGCCGGGTGGCTTCACGGCCGACGGCGTGCCGGTGGGGTTCCAGATCGTCGGGCGCGGCTTCGACGAAAGCCGCCTGCTGGCGGCAGGTCACGCCTTTCAGCAGGCGACCGACTGGCATCTGAGACGGCCGCCCGATATGCCGCCGGGCGTCGCATAGACGATGGAATCGCGATCCGTTACCATGCGATTCCCCTTTTACGTGTGGCGCAGGAAGTCGCCGCAAACGACGGATTCTCCATGATTTTTCCTCGGAGCAATCTGCGTCTGAAGCCGAGCATCCTGACGTCGTTCGTGCTGCTCACGCTGCCGGTATTCTGCGCCATCATCGGCGTCACCTATTTCTCCAATGACCGGCTCGCGCGCGCCAATGCCCAGGAGCTGGTCGAGCGCTTTCGCGCCGACGCCATCGACAACATCGAGCACGATTTCACGCCCATCAAGTCGCTGGTGCGTTCCGCGGCGGCGCTGGGCAGCCAGAATCCGGCCTTCTACGAGGACGGCCGCTGCTTCCGGTACTTCCACTCGATTCTGATGCACAGTCCCAAGATCGTCAGCGCCTATGTCGGGCTGAGCGACGGGACCTTCCGCCAGACCCGCCGCATCGACGCGGCGGTCAAGATCCAGGACGAGCTGCCGCCCGAGGGATCGCGCTTCGCCTATCGCTGGATCGTGCGCAAGCCGGGCGAACCCGTGCTCGACCACTATCTCTTCCTCGACGCCGACCTCAAGCGGCTGGGCGAGAGCGAGCATCCGACGACCTACGATCCGCGCACCCGACTTTGGTATCGCAGCGCGGCCGACGCCGGGACCGAGATGATCTCCGATCCCGACATCTTCGCGACCCTCGGCCTGATCGGCTTCACGGTGGCGGCGCCGTTCTACAGCAACGGCAAGCTGCGCGGGGTCGCCGCCATCGACATCACGCTGACGGGGCTCGGCCAGTATCTCGCGGAGCGCAAGGTCAGCCCGGGAACGCTGAGCTACATCCTCGATCACCAGGGAAGGGTCATCGCCGCATCCGACCTGTCCAAGACCTATGCCAACGTCGACGGCAAGCTCGAACTGCTGCACGTCACGTCACTGCCCAGCGAGCTGCCGGCCATCGCCTTCAGCGCCCGGCCGCGCGGCAGCGACGGCCTCTACACGTTCACCTACCAGGACAAGGAGTATGTCGGCAGCCTGTCGACGCTCTCGCCCGAGTTCGGCAAGCGCTGGCAGCTCTTCATCGTGACGCCGATGCTGGATTTCACGGGCACCTTCCAGCGCAACAACCTGCGCCTGGCGGCGTTCGGCCTGCTGGCCGTCGTGGTCCAGATCATCGTCATCTACCTTCTGACGAGCGTGATCTCCGCGCCGCTGGAGAAGCTCGCCTTCAAGGTCGGCAGGATCCAGGAGCTGGGCGGCGAGCAGCTGCCGGCCGTCACCTCCTCGATTCGCGAGATCGCGGTCCTGTCGCGGGCGATCGACACGCTCGATGCCGCGGTCAAGTCCTTCTCCGCCTTCGTTCCGATCGGCCTGGTCAGCCAGCTCCTGCAGTCCGAGCAGAAGCTGGAGCTGGGCGGCCACAGCCGTTTCCTCACGATCTTCTTCTCCGACCTCGAAGCCTTCTCGTCGCTCTCGGAAGAGGTGCCGTCGCAGGAGCTGCTGCTCAGGGTCTCGGCCTATCTGGAACTGGTGACCAAGACCGTGAACCAGGAGCACGGCACGATCGACAAGTTCATCGGCGACGGCGTGATGGCGTTCTGGGGCGCGCCGGCGCTGCTCGACGATCACGCCTGGCGCGCCTGCGTCGCGGCCATGCGCATCCAGCGCGGCATGGACGCGCTGAACGGACGCTGGGAAGCCGACGACCTCAAGCCGCTCAATGTCCGCATCGGCATTCACAGCGATGCCGTGCTGGTCGGCAACATCGGCTCGCGCGAGCGCATGAGCTACACGGTGATGGGGGACGGCGTGAACATCGCCTCGCGCCTCGAGGGCATCAACAAGGAGTTCGGCATCCGCGTGTGCATCAGCCACTCCGTCTTCAAGGAGGCGGGGGAGCGGCTCTGCGTGCGGCCGATCGACGACGTCGCGGTCAAGGGCCGCCGCGCCAAGGTGCCGATCTACGAGCTGATGGGCGTCTACGGCGCCGACGATCCGGGTCTGGAGCCCGACGCCGCGACGCTCCGCCTTTGCAAGTTGACGCGGCTCGCGTACGAGGCGCTGGTCCGCGAAGACCACGCGCTGGCGGCGCGCCGCTACCGCGAGATTTTGACCGAGTTTCCGCACGATCCGGTGGCTTCGGCGTTGGCGAAGCGGCTCGTTACGGTATGAGCTTTGGGAGTGTGCACGGCATGAGCTTTGGGGGTGTGCCATGAGTAATTCGTCGTGAAGCCCAGACTGGTTCGCGAGCCGCTTCCGGAGGCCGTCGCCGAGACGCCGGCGGCGCTGCAGCCCAGCGAGTACACGGCGGCGCTGATCCAGGTCCTGCAGGCGCGGCGCGACTGCGTGCGCGGCGCCAGCGTTCTCGAGGTCGGGTCCGGCAGCGGCGTCGTGCTGGCCGCGCTCGGCGCGCTGGGTGCCGCCCAGCTCTGCGGCATCGACATCGAGGAAGACGCCGTCTCCTCCGGCATGCTGCTGCTCGCCGAGCTCGGCCATAGCGAGGCGGCCGAGTTCTATCTCGGCGACATGTGGCTGCCGGTGGCGGGCCGGCGCTTCGACATGGTGGTCGCCAACCTGCCGCATTTTCCCATGGAGCGGGCCGACGTTCCCGGCCGCCTGCCGACCTGGAGCGCCGGCGGCGCCAGCGGTCGCGCGCTGCTCGATCCCTTCCTCGAAGGCCTCGACGGTCATCTCGGCGAGGACGGCCGGGCCTTCATCACCCACAACGCGTTCGTCGGGCTGGAGCGCTCGCGCGTCGTGCTGGCGCGCAGCGGCCTCGAGATGCGCAGCGTCCTCAAGACCCTCGTCTACATCTCGCCGGAGAAGCGCGAACGGATGACCAATGCCGTGATGCGCATCGAGGACGGGTGCACGATCCACTGCTACGGACCGTACGCGTTCGGCGAGATGCACGTCGTCGAGATCGCGCGGGCAGGGCAGTCGCTACGATGATCGCGCGGGTTCGCGGAACCGGCGCGCCGGGCGCCGGCCTCGGGCGCTTCGTGCCCATCCTCGCCGCAACATGGGTGCTGCTCGCCATCCTTCTCGGAGCCGCGCCGGGCCGGGCCGAAAGTCCCGATGCAGCGCTGGCCGCCCTGCTGCGGCAGGCGCGGGCCGAGATACCCGACGACTGCGCCAAGCCGGACGTCGACCGCCTGGTCAAGATCCTGTGCGCCAAGAAGATCCGTGTCGGCATCCGCGATTACTATCCGCTGTTCGCCATGCGTCACGGCGACCGGCGCGAGGGCTACGAGGTGGACGTGGCGCTGGCCATCGCCCGGATGCTCGGCGTCGACGTCGATTTCATCCGCGTGAACGCGGCTTCCCGCATCCCGCTGCTCGCCGAGGACCGGATCGACCTCATCATCGCGACCATGGGCCACAACACCCAGCGCGACACGCAGGTGAAGTTCATCCGGCCGCACTACTACCGGTCGGAGACGGCGATGGTGGGGCCGCGCGACCTCAAGGTCGCCGGCATGAACGACCTGGCCGGACGCACGGTCTGCGTCACGATCGGCAACGGCTCGAACGCCCAGCTCGTCGCCCAGGGCGCGCGCCTGATGCTGTTCGACGAGGCGGGCGTCCTGCCCGACCGGTTGCGCGACCAGACCTGCCGGCTGGCGGCACAGGACGACAGCTTCTTCGCCAAGTATTTCACCGAGACGGATTTCGCGAAGCGCTTCGTGCAGAAATTCGGCTTCGCGCAGGTTCCGTGGGGCATGGCGGTGGCGCGCCAGGGGAGCGACGAGCTGGCGCGGGCGCTGGAGCTGATCAGCCAGGTCTTCCATCGCGACGGGCTGTTCATCGACATCGGCCGGCTGCACAGCATCGGCCTGGGCTTTCTCGAGGAGCAGCGGCAGGTCTGGCGCCAGGCGAAGTGCGACACCGCGGACGGCAGCCGCAACCCGGCCTGCATCCTGCCGCCGCTCGATGCGGCCCTGAAGGCGACCAGCTTCGCGCCCCAGGTCTCGGCCTTCCAGGCCTGGGTGAGCCGGACCACGGGGGTCGACCTGACGCTGCCGATGTTCAAGCTCGCCCCTGCCTGGTCGGTGTTCAAGGACGGCGTCGCCTATTCGCTGATCCTGATCGGTGGCGCGCTGGCTGCCACCGTGCTCGTGGCGCTGGCCATGGGCGCGGCGATGGGCTCGCGATTCGCACCGCTGCGGTGGTCGGCCCGCCTGCTCACGGTGACGCTGCAATCCTCGCCGATCGTGCTCACCCTCGTGATCGCCGCCGCCGTGGCGCACGGCCTGTTCGCCTATTCGGCGGCGGTGGCGCTCGGTGCGGCGATCGTGGCGCTCGGCCTGGCCAACGGCGCCAATGCCGGCCAGGCGATCTCCGAAGCGATGTGGAGCCTGAGGCGCGAGAATGCCGGTGGCCCCGCCCTCTTCGGCCGCGCGCTCGGACGCTCCGCGACGCAGATCGTCGCCTTCCTGATCAACGCGGCGAAGGGCACGCCGATCGCGAGCTTCATCGGGGCGCCGGAGCTTCTGAGCGCGCTTACGGACATCACGTCCTTCTCGAGCGGCCGGGCCACCACCTACACGCTGCTGCTGGTGTTCTACACGCTGGTGGTCATGGTGGTCGTGCTCATCTGCGGCCGCATCCAGCGCTATCTCGAACGACGGTCGCTCGCCGGGACGGTGCCGGCATGACGTCGCTCCTGGAACGCCTGTCCGGCGACTTCCTGCCGACCTTCCTGGCCGGCATGGCGGTCAACTTCGAGATCGCCTCGATCGCGATTGCGCTCGGCCTGGCGCTCGGCCTCGTGCTTGCCCTCGGCCGGCTCGCCGGCGGCGTGGCGGGCGGGATCGCCGACGCGGCGGTGGCGCTGATGCGCGCGGCGCCGACATTCGTGGTCATGTTCTTCCTGCTGAACGCCGTGCCGCGCGACGCCAGCCTGTTCGGGGTGCCGATCGCGCTCTCCGGGATCATGACGGTGGCGCTGTCGCTGCTTCCCTATTCGGCGGCCTACGTGTCAGACGCGGGCGTCGATGCGCTGCGCCATCTGCGCGGGGGGTCGACCCAGGGTGCCCTCCTGTTCCTGCCCAACGTCACCCGGGCCTTCTTCGTGCTCGTGATGTCGTCGAGCGCTGCGGCGGCGATCGGCGTGACCGAGGGGATCACGGTGATCCTGCGCCACGCCGAGCAGCTGCCGACGCTCGGCGACCGGCTGGTCCTGTTCGCAATCGGCATCGTGCTGTTCGGCATCCCGCTGCAGGTCGCCTTCATGCTGATCGGGCTGGTCCAGCGCCGTCTCGGCCGCGCCGCCGAGGTCACCGACGAGGCAAGCGCGTGATCGGTGCGGCGGGAACCTTGGCGTTCGTCCCGCGTCCTGACACCATGCCGCTCCCTGTAGCGGAGGATCGGAGGCAGTCATGCGTATCGGTCGGTCTATTGGTCTGGGTCTGGCGGCGGTAGCAGTTTGCCTGACGCCCCTCGGCGTCGGGGCGCAGCAGACCGCCAAGGCGGTCCTCAAGGACGCGAGCGGCAAGGATGTGGGACAGGCGCAGTTCCTCCAGACGCCGCACGGGGTGCTCATCCGGCTGTCGCTCAAGGGCGCCCCGCCCGGCGAGCATGCCTTTCACGTGCACGCCGTCGGCAAGTGCGAGCCGCCCTTCACCAGCGCCGGCCCGCATTTCAATCCGGCCGGGCACAAGCACGGCATGGAAGCGAAGGAAGGGGCGCACGCCGGCGACATGCCGAATCTCCACATCCCGGCCAGCGGCGAGCTCACGATCGAGGTCGCCAATCCCATGATCTCGCTGGTCAAGGGCCAGGCCAACTCGGTCCTGGACGGCGACGGCTCGGCGCTGGTGATCCATGCCGGTGCCGACGACTACAAGTCAGATCCCGCGGGCAATGCCGGCGACCGCATCATCTGCGGCGTCGTCGTCCCATGACGCGGCGCACGACGGCGCGCGCCGCGAGCCTGGCCTTGGTGGGCGTCCTCACGCTGCCGCTTCCTGCCGGCGCCCAGCACCATGGCGCACCGTCGCAGCCTTACGGTGGCTTCCAGGGTCGCGAGATCAAGGCGCTGTCCGAAAAGGAGATCGACGATCTAAAGGCTGGGAGCGGCATGGGCCTCGCGCTGGCGGCGGAGCTCAACGGCTATCCGGGACCGGCTCACGTCCTCGAGCTTGCCGAGCCGCTGGCCCTGAGCAGCGGTCAACGGCAGCGCATGGCCGAGCTCTTCGAGGCGATGAAGCACGAGACCATGGCGCTCGGCGACCGGCTGATCGCCGCGGAAGCCGCGCTCGACCGGCAATTTGCCGGCCACGCGGTCACCAAGGCCACTCTCGACGAAGCGGTCCGGTCGGCGGCTGTGCTCCAGGGGGAACTGCGGGCGGCACACCTGCGCTACCATCTGGTCACCGTCGAGGTGCTGACGCCGGAGCAGGTCGCCCGGTATGCCGCGCTGCGCGGCTACGGCACCGCCACGCCGGCGCCTCACCGCCATCCCTGAGGATGGCAGGGGCAGTCGCCGCCGTCAGCCTTCTTCCTGGAAGGCCTCCTCGCGAGCCTTCTTGATGCTGGGAAGGCCCATCAGGATCAGCAGCAGCGCGGTGGTGATCAGCAGCCCCAGGCTGATCGGCCGCTCGATGAACACCGACGGGTCACCGCGCGACAGCAGCATGGCGCGCCGGAAGTACTCTTCCATCTGCGGACCGAGCACCAGCCCCAGCAGGAACGGCGCGCCCTCGCAGCCCAGGCGCACGAAGACGTAGCCCAGCACGCCGAAGGCGGCGACCTGCATGACGTGGAAGGTGCTGTTCTGCAGGCTGTAGGCGCCGATGCAGCAGAACAGCAGGATGGCCGGGGCCAGGAAGCGGTAGGGCACCGTCAGCAGCTTCACCCACATGCCGATCATCGGCAGGTTGATGACGACCAGCATGAGGTTGCCGATCCACATCGACACGATCATTCCCCAGAACAGGTCCGGCTTCTTGGTCATGACCTCGGGGCCGGGCTGGATGCCCTGGATGATCATGGCGCCGACCATCAGCGCCATCACGGCGTTCGACGGGATGCCGAGGGTGAGCATCGGGATGAAGGAAGTCTGGGCGGCGGCATTGTTGGCCGCCTCGGGAGCTGCCACGCCTTCCACCGCGCCCTTGCCGAATTCGCCGGGGTTCTTGGAGATCCGCTTCTCGAGCGTGTAGGACGAGAAGGCGCCGAGCGTGGGGCCGCCACCCGGCAGCACGCCGAGCAGCGAGCCCAGCGTGGTGCCGCGGATGACCGCCGGTATCGCGCGGCGGATTTCCTCGCGGGTCGGCCACAGGGATCCGACGCTGATCGCGCCGCCGCGTCTTTCGAGATGCTTCTCGAGGTTGACCACGATCTCGGCGATGCCGAACAGGCCCATGGCGATCGGCGCGAAGTCGATGCCGTCGCTGAGCTCGGCGATGTCGAAGGTGAAGCGCTGCGCGCCGGTGTTGACGTCGGTGCCGACCAGGCCGAACAGCAGGCCGAGGAACACCATCGCGATCGCCTTGATCACCGAGCCGCTGGCCAGCACGACGGCGGCGACCAGGCCCAGCGCCATCAGCGAGCAGTAGTCGGCCGGGCCGAACTTCTGCGCCATGCGGGTGAGGGGTTCGGCGAAGATGACGATGATGATCGTGCCGATCGTGCCGGCGAAGAACGAGCCCAGGGCCGAGATCGACAGGGCGGCGCCGGCGCGTCCCCGCCGCGCCATCTGGTAGCCGTCGAGGCAGGTCACCACCGACGAGGCCTCACCCGGCAGGTTGACCAGGATCGAGGTCGTCGAGCCGCCATACTGGGCGCCGTAGTAGATGCCGGCCAGCATGATCAGCGAGGCGGTCGGCGGCAGATGGAAGGTGATCGGCAGCAGCATGGCGATGGTCGCCACCGGCCCGATGCCGGGCAGGACGCCGATCAGCGTTCCGACCATGCAGCCGACGAGGGCGTAGAGCAGGTTCTGGAAGGTGAACGCCACCTCCAGCCCCAGGACCAGATTGTGCAGCAGGTCCATCCAAACCCTCCCCCAGACCGATCGCATTGCGACCGAAGCCCGAAGGCCGGCCGGATCGTCGGACCCTAATGGGCGGGGCTTACGTCGGGCTTACGGGGGCGAGGCGCGTGAACCGCCTTGCCCGCGGAGCGAACGGTGCGGGCCTCTGTCCGCCCATTGCGATCGGCACATTGAGGGTCGCCGGAGGGCCGGGTACAGAAGAGGCGGCCTCCACCGAAAGGTTCCCGTGACTCCCATCGTCGTGGCCGCGTCGGCCTTTCTCCTGATCTCGACCGGCATCCTCATCGGCTCCCTCATCCGGTCGAGGCTGCCGGAGCACCACGTGACGGGAGATTCGAAGGATACGATCAAGCTCGCAACGGCCCTGGTCGGGACCCTTTCGGCGCTGGTGCTGGCGCTGATGTTCGCGGCGACCCGGTCGTCCTTCGAGACCACCAGCGCTGCGGTCAGCCGCCTGGCCGCGGACCTCACCGAGCTCGACGAGGTGCTGGAGGACTATGGACCGCAGGCGCGCCCGATCCGCCAGCAGTTGCGAGCCGACATCGATCCGCTGATTCGATCCATCTGGTATCCGGAGGGCGGCGGCGAGCGGCGGGCTGCGGGAAGCGGCCGCGTCGGCGCCCGGGCGCTCACGATGATCCGCCACCTGCAGCCGTCCGACGCGACCCAGTCCTCCGTGCATGCGCGGGCCCTGCAGCTCGTCAACGACATCTCCCAGGCCCGCCTGTCGCTGTTTGCGCGACCGCCCGATTCGGTATCGGGCCCCTTCATGGTCGTGCTGGTGATCTGGCTGGTGTTCCTGTTCTCGACCTTCTCGATGATCACCCCGCCCAATCCGACGCTGGCCGTCGTGCTCGGCATCTCCATTTTGTCGGCATCGGCGGCGCTCTATCTCATTCTCGAGCTCGGCCTCCCGTTCAACGGCCTGATGCAGGTCTCGGACGCGAGCCTGCGCGCCGCCCTGCCGCCGCTCTGACGTGCCTCACCGCTCCGTGCGGGGAGTCGCGTCCGAATCGGCGACCCGGGCGCGCGCCTCGAGATCCTGGGCATAGTCGAGCAGGCGCTGTGCGTCCGCGGCCGCGAGTCCCGTCGCCAGCCGGCGGGCGCGGGCGGCCTCCACCCGATACTCCTCTGCCGTCTGCCGCCTCGTGTCCTGTCGGGTCGTATCTTGCGATGTCTCGACCATGGCGATCGCCGGTGTCCTTCAACGTCAGGATGTGAAGGGCAACGCCGGCCGCAGCGAGAGGATCACGCCGGCGCCCGCCAATTTTATCGGCAACCTCGGGCCCGCGAGTCCCTTGATCGGACGGCTCAACGCGCCACACTCGCTGCCGGCCGGCAGAGGGAGGCGCAAATGAAGCTCGGGCTCTACATGGCGACGCAGTGGCGACAGGGCGCGGATCTCGGGCCCGAGTTCGCCAACCTCGCCGAGCAGGTGAGGACGGCGCGTGCGAGCGGGCTGGTCTCGCTGATGGTCGGCCAGCATTTCGTGTCGAGCCCGCTGCAGATGTTCCAGGCCATGCCGCTGCTGGCCCGGCTCGCCGCCGAGGCGGAGGGCATGCGACTGGGGCCGGGCCTGCTGCTGCTGCCGCTGCTCAACCCGGTGATCGTGGCCGAGGAAACGGCGACGCTCGACTGGCTGACCGACGGCAATGCCATCATCGGGCTGGGCCTGGGCTACCGCCCGGAGGAGTTCGCCTCGATCGGCGTGCCGATCAAGGAACGGGTCGCGCGCTTCGTCGAAGGCGTCGAGGTGATCCGCAAGCTGTGGCGCGACGATGTGGTCGAGCACCGCGGCCGGTTCCACACGCTCGACAAGGTGCAGGCGAGCGTCCGGCCGAAGCAGGCCGGTGGGCCGCCGATCTGGATGGCCGGCGATTCAGAAATCCCGGTCCGGCGCGCCGCGCGCCTGGCCGATGCCTGGATGCCCTCGCCGATGGTGAGCGAGGAGGGCGTGCGGCGGCTCGGTGAGCAGTTCCGCGAAGAGCGGGCGGCGGCCGGCCTGCCGGCCGCCCGCGAGTTCCCGATCATCCGCGAATGCCATGTGGGCAGCGGCGTCGGCAATGCGCTCGACGAGGTGCGCGAGCCGCTGTCGTTCAAGTACGAGGCCTATGCGAGCTGGGGCGAGGCGACGGGGTTCGTGCCGGCCGACAGGATCCGCGGCGACTTCGACCGCTTCGCCGCCGGTCGCTTCGTCATCGGCTCGCCGGCGGAGGTGGTCGACCAGATCGGGCGCTACGGCGAGCGCACGGGCACGGACCACATGCTGCTACGCGTGCAATGGCCGGGGCTCGGGCAGAAGACGGTGCTGCAGACCCTCGAGCGGCTCGGCAGGGTCGTCGAGCAGCTGGCGTAATGGTCTACGGGTGAGGTCCCCACGGGGCGGCGTGCAGGAGCTTGACTTCCTGCGTCATGACGAGAGGCCTGAACTTCGAGGCGAAGCCTTCGGTGAAGTCCTTGTTGGCGAACACCGCGGCCCAGTGCGCGCGCCGTCCGGCATCGTCGTCGAACTTCCACATGTGCACGATCTGGTTGATGGTGCCGGTGTCGCCCTGGAAGTAGCCCACGAGATGCTTGTCGTGGCCGCCCTTCCTGAGCGCGGGAAAGCCGAGTTCCTGGTAGAGCTTGACGGCCTCGGCCATCTTGCCGACGTAGAGCGTGTAGGTCCTGAGCTCGTAGAGAGCCATGGCTGCTTCCTCCTTGCTGTTGCCGGCGAGGCTAGAGGTGTTTGCCTCCGTCTTCCATTGAATCGGCCAGGCGGACGCGCCCGACGGCCGAGTTATCCAGATTTGCGTTTCGCATGACATCGCTAGGATGGGTGTGGGGGATCACGTGCGAGCGTTGCCAGGAGCCCGCGCCAATGTCCCGTCGTTTCCGTCTCGCCGCCGCTGCCGTTTTTGTCGGGGGGATCGTCCTCACGGTCGCCGGCGGCTGCGCGAGCGCCTGGACGTGGATGACCGACGACGCCCATCCCGCGTTCCGCTATGTCCTGCCGGCCCTGACGGCGTGGCTGGCTCTTGCCCTGTTGCGGCTCGCATGGGACCTGCGGCGGGCCGGTCGCGACCCGCTCGAGGACTGGGCCGATCCGCTGGCGTCGCTGCGCGGCGCGCCGCGCCAGGCCTGCGACGAGGTCGTGCGAAACCTGTGGCCTGACGCCGAGGCCTGCCAGCGCATCGAGTTGCCGCCGGAGGCGGTCGATCGAGCCCTGCTTCGCCGCCGGCGCCTGGCCTGGCGGATCCTCCAGCCCGGCGGCGCGCAACGCATCGTCGTCGCTCCGGCGCGGCCGGGGCTGCGGGCCCTGCGGCGGGGGCGACCGGGCTGACCGGTCCCGGGATCAGCAGCCGACCGCTCGGACGGGGGAACCGGCAGGCGGCGTGAACGTTTAGCCGCGATGACACCGTTCCCGTGGCGCCGCATCGGCAAGATCGTTGGCTGGACGGCCGGCGTTCTGGTCGCCCTGTTCGTGCTCGCGGTGGGCGGACTCTACCTCTATCTCACGTCCGACACTTTCCGCGACGAGGCCGCGGCACGGGCGAGCGGCGTGCTCGGCCGCAAGACGACCATTGCGCATATCGACATCGACTGGGGCTGGACCACCGATGTTCGACTGTCCGGTGTTGAGTTGGCCAATGCGAAATGGGCAAAAGAGCCGCACATGCTCAAGGTTGAGCAGCTCGACTTCGCCATCCGGCTCTGGCCGCTCCTGGCCGGCGACATCGTGCTGCCGCGACTGGTGCTGCGAAAGCCGGAGATCGTCGTCGAGGTGGGCGAGAACGACCAGATCAACTGGGCGCTGGGCGAAGCTCCTCCTGCAGCGGCCGCGACCAAGGAGATCGTCGCACCCGACAACCGCTTCGAGACGCCGCTGGTCGGCCATCTTCGGATCACCGATGGCAAGCTCAGCTACCGAGACCCGCACCGCAAGCTCGACCTCGACGGCACGGTCTCGACCGCGACGGGCGAGGCCGGAGACCAGCCGAAGGCGGAACTGAAGCTCAAGGGCAAGCTCGAAGGGCAGCCTCTGGCGGTGAACTTCGTCGGCGGCTCGATCCTGATGCTGCGCGACACCGACCAGCCCTATCCGCTCGATCTTGACGTGACCTTCGGCGCCACCAAGCTCAAGGCGAAAGGCACGGTCCAGGATCCCTTCCAGTGGACCGGCGCCGATGTCGAGCTCCAGATGTCGGGCAACAATCTCGCCGACATCTACCCGCTCCTCGGCATCCCGGGCCCACCGACGCCGCCCTATCGCATCGCCGGCAAGTTGCTGCGCGAATCGGGGGTCTGGAAGTTCGCGCAGAGCCGCTGGCACGTCGGGGACAGCGATCTCACCGGCGAGGTCCTGGTCGACGAGCGCCGCAAGCCGGCGCTGCTGACCGCGAAGCTCGTGTCCCAGAAGCTGGTCTTTGCCGACCTTGCGCCGCTGATCGGCGCGCCGCCGGACAAGCCCGGCGGCACGGTCTCGCCGCAGCAGCGCCGGACGCAGCAGCAGCTGGAGGCCTCGGGCGATCTCTTTCCCAACGTCCCGCTCAAGGTGGAGCGCCTCAGGGCCATGAACATGGACGTGACGCTCGACGCCAAGCGGGTGATCGCGCCGCCCTGGCTGCCGGTCCAGGCCCTGTCCTTCCGGGTCCTGGTGCAGAATGGCGTGCTGACGGCCAAGCCCCTGACGATGGTGCTGCTGGGGGACGGCCAGGGCGGCGCCGGTACGATCGCGGGCGAGCTGGTGATCGATGCCCGCACCGATACGCCGAAGGTCCGCACCAATCTCGCGCTGAAGGACATCGAGCTGCGCAACTTCTTCCGCAACTCGCGGTATTTCGACACGACCTACGGCAAGGTTCAGGGGCGGCTCGCCCTGGCGGGCGTCGGCCGCTCGCTGGCACAGGTCATGGGCACGGCCGACGGCCACTTCTCGGTGGCGCTCGGTGGCGGCTCGGTGTCGAGCCTGATGGTGAGCCTGGCCGGCCTGCAGATCTTCGACGCGCTGATCCTCTACGTCACGGGCGACCATCGCATTCCGATCAAGTGCGCGGTCGGACGGCTGAACTTCCATCGCGGCACGGTCACTTTCGACCGCACGCTGCTCGATACGGAAAAGTCGGTGCTGCATGTCCAGGGATCGGCCTCGCTGATCTCCCAGGCGATCAAGGCCGAGGTCGACGCCGAGGCCAAGCAGTTCGACCTGCTCGACCTGCACGGCGCGGTCATCGTGCAGGGCAAGCTGCGACAGCCGCAGTTTGCGCTGGGCCGCGTCTTCCCGATCCCGACGCCGGTGATCGGCACGGCCAAGGACGTGGCGTGCGGGCAGGTCACGCAGCAGCTCCTGTCGGCCCAGTAGCACGGCGTCTCGCCGGGCGGTGCCGGCTCAGGCAGGCTGCGCCACCGCGCGTCGCGACGAGGGCAGGGGCGGGAAGGCCAGCGCGATCGCCGCGGCCCCGAGGCCGATGCCGAAAGAGGCGATGTACAGCCATCCGTAGCTGCCGGTCGCATCGAAAATCCAGCCGCCGACGGCCGGGCCGAGCGCCATGCCGAGACTGGAGAACACGGTCGAGGCGCCGAACACTGTGCCCATGATGCGCATCGGAAAATACTCGCGGGCGATGACGGCGTAGAGCGGCATCACGCCGCCATAGATCAGGCCGAATATCGCGGCCACGGCATAGAACTCGCCGAGCTGCCGCACGAAGAAATAGGCGCCGGCGCCCAGCGCCTGGGCGAACAGGCCAATCACCAGTACGCGCTTGGCGCCGAAGCGGTCGCCGGCAAGGCCGAAAAGGATGCGGCCGCCCAGGCCCGCCAGCCCCTCGACGCTGTAGATCGTGACCGCCGCCATCATCGGCAGGCCGCAGGCGATGGCGTAGCTCACCGTGTGGAAGATCGGCCCGGAATGGGTGGCGCAGCAGCAGAAATAGGTGAGGGAGAGCACGATGAACTGCGGCGAGCGCAGGGCCTGGCCGGCCGTCATCGCGGGATCCGCGGCGCCGGGCAGCGGCATCGCGGGCACTGCCGCGGCGGACGCAGCCGGCGGCCGGCGCACCAGCAGGGCCGTCGGAACGAGCAACGTCCAGGCCAGCACGGCGATGGCGAGCTGGGCGGTGCGCCAGTCGTAGGTCGTGATCAGCCAGCTCGCGAAGGGCGAGACGGTCATGGGAGCCATGCCCATGCCGGCCGAGACCAGGGAGACGGCGAGGCTGCGGTGACGGTCGAACCAGCCGGTGACGTTCGCCATCGTCGGCGCGAAGACCGCGCCGGCGGCGCCTCCCACCATGATGCCGTAGATCAGCTGGAACTCCAGCAGGGAGGCCGCGCGGCTGGCGAGGGCGAGGCCGAGGCCCAGCAGCAGCCCGCCGGCCAGCAGGACCGGGCGCGGCCCAAAGCGGTCGCTGAGGGCGCCCCATGCGAACGACGCGAAGCCCATGGTGATGAAGACGATGGTCATGGCGGTGGAGATGCCGGTGCGCGACCAGCCGCTCGCCTCCGCCATCGGCTGAAGGAACACCGCCAGGGAGAATACCGCGCCGATGGCGACGCAGCCCATCAGCCCGCCCGCGGCCACCACGACCCAACCGTAATAGACCTTCATCCCCTGCCTCTCGGTTCAGGGGCGAATACTTAACCGATTGGTTTAGTCACATCAAGGCCGCGTGACGCCCGCGTTTCGCGCCGGCCCGTTCGTCAGACCCAGCTCAGGAAGATGCCGATGTCGCCCGGCATGCCGCCGGGATAGTTGAGGGTCTCGAAGCGGATGTGGTAGCCGCGTGGCTGGAGCTGGCGCTTCCAGAACTCGTAGATCTCCTTCGGCACGCCCGTCAGCGTCTTCTCCCAGCCGGCCTCGGCCTGGTTGATCGCGCGGCCGTTGTCGGTGCAGATCGAATGGGGAAAGCGGAAGACCTGGACCGAGGTCTGGCCGTTCTCGACGGCGCGATTGACGATCGCGGCCGCCTTCTCGACGATCTCGTCGTCGCTCAACCCGGACGGGCGCGTGAGCCGCTCCATCATCTCGTGCTTCTCGCGCTCCGCGGCCTCGTGCGCCTTCAGCGCCGCGCTCGCCTTGGCGGCCTCGGCCAGGGCGATCTTCTGCTGCAGTTCCTTCGCCGTGAGAATGTTGGTCATCGTTCTCTCCTCGTCTCGATGCGCTCAGTACCGGCTTTCCACGAAGCGCCGCCCTTCGAGGGGCGCAGCGTCGTCGTAGCGCCGCTTCTCCGAGCGGTCCGGCAACGTCACTTTCGACTTCTCGACCGGCTTGTAGGGAATGCGCGACAGGATGTGCGAGATGGCGTTCAGCCGTCCCCGCCGCTTGTCGTCGGTGCGGACGACGTGCCAGGGCGACTCCTCGGTGTCGGTGTGCTCCAGCATGAGGTCGCGCGCCCGCGAGTATTCGTACCAGCGACGGTAGGATTCGAGATCCATCGGGCTCAGCTTCCACTGGCGGATCGGATCGTCGATCCGCGCCATGAAGCGCCGCTCCTGCTCGTCCTGGCCGACCTCGAGCCACAGCTTGATGAGACGGATGCCGCCGTCGATGATGAACCTCTCGACGACCGGGCAGAGCTCGAGGAACCGTCGGTGCTGCTCCTTGGTGCAGAAGCCCATGACCGGCTCGACGCCGGCGCGGTTGTACCAGCTCCGGTCGAAGATCACGATCTCGCCGCCGGCGGGAAAGCGCTCGATGTAGCGCTGCATGTACATCTGGGTCCTGTCCCGGTCCGACGGCGCCGGCAGGGCGACGACGCGGAATACGCGAGGGCTTACCCGTTCGGTGATGGCCTTGATCAGGCCTCCCTTGCCGGCGGCATCGCGCCCTTCCAGCACGATCACGATGCGTTCGCCGCTGGCCTTGACCCAGTCCTGCAGGTGGCAGAGCTCGACCTGCAGGTCGTCCAATGCCCGTTCATAGGCCTTGCGCTTCAGCCTTTCCCTGTCCGGCTTCGCCATCTCGGTGCCCCCTCCGTTCGAGGCACCATAGGAAGGCCGCGCCGGCCCGGCTTTGACCTTGGTCAATCGCCGGAGGCCAGACGGGCGTTGCTGTTCTTGTCGTTGGTCGGTGCCCCGCGTCATTGTCGTCGATGCCGGGGGGAAAGACCATGGCATCTCAGCCGTCGCCGACGCCGGCTCGCCGGCGGGTCTTCCGCCCGGAGCGACCGGCCGGACGGGGCCTTGGACTAAGCCTCGCCGTAGTGGATGCGGCGGTAGGCCCGCGACGGGATCAGGTCGTCGGTGTGGATGTCCCATAGCGTGCCGATGTTGGCCGCCTGGTGCTCGCGGAACAGGGGCGCGAAGCGGCCCATCTCGGTGACCGCCGCGCTGCGCAGCCCGAAGCCCGTGGCCATGCCGGCAATGTCGCCGCGGCCGTGAATGGCCGCCGTCGGGTCGACGCCGTTGGCGCGGAACTTGTGGAACTCCGCGCCGTAGCCGCCGTCGTTGATGATCGAGATCAGCAGCCGCACGCCCTGGCGCCGGATCGTCTCGAGCTCCTGGATGTGCATCATCAGGCTGCCGTCGCCCTCGACCAGCATGACCTTGCCGTCGCCGCGCGCCGTGGCGACGCCGATCGCCGCCGGCAGGCCCGAGCCGATGGCGCCGAAGTCGTTGACGACATGGTAGCGCTCGGCCGGGCGGCCTTTCATGTGGGTCATCACCATGCTGAAATAGTGACCGGCGCCGACCACGATGTCCCAGTCCTTGGGCACGACCTGGTCGAGCTCGATCACCGCCTTGCGCGGATCGACCGTATTGGGCTGGACGGGGAAAGCCTTGGAGTCCGGCGAATCGCCGGCGATGTCGCGCGCCATCTCGGGCGTGCGAAAGCCTGTGCGCGACACGCCGCGCGCCTTCATCCGCTCGACGATCGCCTCGGCCGCGGCCCGGGCGTCGGCCCGGACGTGCAGGTCGGCGGTGCGCAGCCCCTGCCAGAGGCCGCGGGGATTGGTGTCGATCTGCACGGTGCGCGCCGCGGGATAGAGATAGCCGCCCTCGGTCGTGTAGTGGCCGAGGGCGGCGCCGACGCCGATCACCAGGTCCGACTCCGCGAAGCGCTCGCGCGCGAAGTCGCTGGCGAAGGCGCCCGCGATGTCGAGCGCGTAGGGATTGCCGTCGAACAGGCCTTTGCCCAGCAGCGAGGTCGCGAGCAGCGCGCCCGACTGCTCGGCCAGCGCCGCAAGCGCGGGCGCTGCGCCCGAGCGGATGGCGCCGCGGCCGGCCAGCACGATCGGCTTCTCGGCCTCGGCGATCATGTCGACGACGCGGTCGACGATCAGCGGATCGGGGACCGGTCGCTGCAGCGCCGGGACCAGGTCGGTCGAGGGTGTGTAGTCGGTGAGATGCGGCCAGGCCTGTTTCTGCAGGTCCATCGGCACCGACAACACGACCGGCCGCTGCTCGGCCTGCGCCACCTGGAAGGCCTCGCGCACATTGTCGAGCAGGCGGTCGACATGCTTCACGCCGACATAGTGGGCCCCGCAGGCGAGCGTCAGCGGCGCCATGTCGATCTGCTGCAGGTACCACGAGGCCGCGATCGGCGAATCGCCGGCGAACACGACCAGCGGCACGTTCCCGCGCGCGGCGATGGTGAGCGCCGTCATGATCTGCGTGAAGCCCGGGCCGCAGGTCGTCGAGGCGACGCCGACCTTGCCGGTGGCGCGGGCGTAGCCGTCGGCCATCGCCACCGCGCAATGCTCGTGGCGGGCGTGGATCACCTGCATGCCGGGCAACTGCGACATGGCCACCGACCAGTACATGTTGGCATCGCCCATCAGGGTGAACAGCACCTCGACCCCTTCGGCGGCGAACGCCCGGGCCAGCATGTCCGACACTTGCAGCTTGCTCATCTTCGTTTCTCCCCCTTGCCGGTCAGTCCCCGCAGCCATGACAGGAAGGCCTGCCACAGGAGGCGGCCGGCGTTCAGTTCGGCGGCCGGCGCCGGCGAGGGCGGCGGCGCAGCGGCAGGCGACGGCGCGGCCGCGTCTGGCATCGTTGCCGCGGGCGTCGGCACGGCGTCGGCGGGCGCGTCACCGGATGGAATCGGCTCCGCGGTCGCCGGTGCGCGCTCGGCCACCAGCCGGGAGAGATTGGCGGAGAACTCGCCCAGCAGGGCCCGCGCGACGTGGACGCCGCCGGCATTGGCGAAGGTCTCGAGCGGTCCACTCACCGTGAAGGTGCCGTCGATCGTGAGCTCGGTCTCGGCGTCGCCGGAGACGCGCACGATCCCGTTGGCCAGCGCCCGCGAGGCGCCGCGGCCGTCGATGCCGCGGCCCTCGATCGTGCAGGTGCGTGCGGCGTCGTCGAAGGCGAGGCTGGCCTCGCCGCGGAACTGCGCGACGGTGGGACCGAACTTCACCCGGATCGAGCCGCGCCACAGGCCGTCGCCCAGGTCCGGTGCGAGCGACGCGCCGGGAATGCACGAGGCGACCAGCGCAGGATCGCGCAGCAACGGCCAGACATCGGCGGCCGGCACGGCGATCGTCGTTCGTTCGCTGAGGGCCACCATGGCTATGCAGCGAGCCGCTGCGGAACGCCGTCCTGCATGATGGTCGTGCGCCAGTGGATGCGCGCCTCGTCGATCGGATAGCCGCCGCATGCCCTGTGGAGGCCGCAGCGATTGTCCCAGATCACGATGTCGCCCTTGCGCCAGGCGTGCCGGTACTGCACCGGTGTCTCGACCATGTAGGGCGTGAGTGTCCGCACCAGCGCGTCGCTTTCGGCTTCGCTCAGCCCCCGGATGCGTACGATATGGTGCGGATTGGCATAGAGCGACAGGCGGCCGGTCTCCTCGTGCCGCCGGACCAGCGGATGGACCGCGGGCGGCCGCTCGCGATCCTCGGGTTCCAGCAGGTCGTGGCCCTCGCGCTTGCGGCCGCCATAGATGTACTCGGCCTCGAGGCCGGCGATGCGCTGTCGGAGATCGTCGGGCAGGGCATCGTAGGCCGCGTACATGCTGGCGAAGGCCGTGTCGCCGCCACTCGAGGGGATGGCGACGCCGTAGAGTTGCGTGCCCTTGCAGATCTCGTCGTCCCACGGCGAATCGGTGTGCCAGTGGCCGCCGCGGTTGTAGATCGACGCGTCGACCCGCCCATCCGCCTTGCGCGTGCCGATGCCCATCACGGTGAGCTCCGCATGTTCCGGGTCGCGCGTCCGGCGCACCCGGTGAGGCTTCAGGCGGCCGAAGCGCCGCGAATAGGCGAGGAACTCCGCCTTGGTGAGGGTCTGGTCCCGCACCACCAGCACGATGCCGTCGAGCCAGGCACGATAGAGCGTCTGCCAGTCGCCGTCGTCCAGCGCACGCACGTCGACGCCGGTGGCCAAGGCGCCGATCTCGGGATGAGGCCGTTCGATCCGCATGCCGCGAAGTCTACGCCCGTCATGCCGTCCGTAAAGCGTTCGTCGGAACGTCGCTCTGCGGACCTGTCTTTCGCGCGCCGCAGAGGAGGCTCGAGGCTAGTGCAGGCCGTAGATCGCAAAGTCCTGGGCGACCTCGGGGTTGATCGTGGTCGCCGCCGCCTGGTCGTTCTTGCCCGCGATCGTGTTGCCCAGCCGGATCTCGGCCAGCCCGCGGCCCCACAGCGAGATCGCGCGGTTGGGATCGAAGGTCAGGGCGGCATTGTACTCGTTCAGCGCCAGCGACGGATCGCCGAGCTTCAAGAAGATGAAGCCGCGCGTGTCGCGGACGTCGAGATTGGCCGGCTGCAGCTTCAGCGCCTCGTCGCTGTCGGCCAGCGCCTGCACGAGATCGGTGCCGACGATGGCCCGGACCAGGGCGCGGTTGTTGTAGGCCACGCCCATCCGCGGATCGAACTGGATCGCCGAGCTGTAGTCGGCGATCGCCGGCTCGTACTGCCTGAGCGCAAAGTGCGCGTAGCCGCGGTTGTAGAAGGCGAGCGCATTCTTGTCGTCGATGGCGAGCGCCCGGTCGAGGAGCTTGATCGCGGCGTCCGCCTTGCCGACCGCGAGGTCGAGAGCGGCGAGGTTGACCAGCGCGTCGACGTTGCGCGGGTCGGCGCTCAGCACGGCCTCGTAGTCCTTGCGGGCGGCCACGCGGTCACCGCGCCTGCTCTCGAGCAGGCCGCGCGCCAGGCGCGCGTCCGCCCGGCCGGGCGCCAGCGTCACGGCGCGGTTGAGGTCGTTCATGGCGCGCGCAATGTCACCCAGGTTGCTGAAGGCCTCGCCGCGGGCGATCAGCGCCTCGACATTGTCGGGGTCGATGACCAGCACCTTGTCGAAATCCTCGACGGCCCGATTGTAGGCGCGCTTGCGCACGGCCAGCAGCACGCCCCGGCCGAGGAAGGCAAGGGAGGCCTTGGGATCGGCATTGATCGCCGCGGTGTAGCCTTCGAGCGCCTTGTCGGTCTCGCCAAGCCCGTCGAGCGCGGCGGCGCGGCGGTAGAGGTTGAGCGCGCTCGGATTGCGGGGATCGATCAGCTGGTCATAGCGCTGGACGGCGTCGATATAGTCCTCGCTCGCGAGGGCGCCGTCGCCGAGCAGCGTGCGGGCGACGCCGCGCGTCAGTCGCGCCTGGGCGATCTGGTTGGGCGCGAGCTGCCGGGTCTGCAGGGCCTTGGAGCAGGCAGCCGCGCGGTCGCCCGCTTCGGCGCGAGTGGGAAAAGCCCGGCCGACGCAGGATTGATAGAGCTCGCTGACGGACGTCTCGCTGGCCGCGGCAGGCGCCGGCGGGGTCGACGGTGCCGGGGCCGTGGTCGCCGGCGGTGGCGTGGCCGCCGCGGGCGGTTGCGTGGCCGCTGGGACGGCCGACCGCAGCTCCTCGTCCCGCTGGACGACGAAATAGACGCCGACGCCGATGACCAGCGCGACGGCGAACATCAGGAACTTGGCGCTTCCCGACATCGGCCTTTCCCCCCTGAACTCCTCCGGCCATCTAGCTAGACGGTCGGGCGGAGCGAGGGAAGGGTGCAGCTGGTCGGCGTCGGGGAATTCGCAGCCCCGGCCGGCCCGGCGACCCGCTCGCGGAGCGGGCGGGTTCGCTACGGATGGTCGGCGGCGGTTTCGGCGGGCATGGCGGTGCGCAAGCGGTCGATCTCGGCCATGCGCAGCCGGAACTGCTTGAGGTCGGCGCCGGCGAGACGGGTGCGCTGCGCGGTCTGGGCGACGTTCAGCGGATTGACCGGCCGTCCGTTGCGATGCAGCTCGAAATGGAGGTGCGGCCCGGTCGACAGGCCGGTGCTGCCGACATAGCCGATCACCTGGCCCTGGCGGACGCGCGCGCTGCGCCGCACACCGGAGGCGATGCGCGACAGGTGGGCGTAGCCCGTCGCGAGGCCGCCGCCATGGTCGATCCTCACCCATCGTCCGTAGCCGCCATTGAGTCCGGCCTCGGCGACCCGGCCGGCGCCGGCGGCCAGGACAGGCGTACCCGGCGGCGCGGCGAAGTCGATCCCCGTGTGCATCCGGGTGAAGCCCAGGATCGGATGTCGCCTCTGGCCGAAGCGCGAGGAGATGCGGCTCATGTTGAGGGGCGTGCGCAACAGGGCCTTGACGACGCTGCGGCCCTCCTCGTCGAAGAAGAACTCGTCGCCCTGCCGCGGCTTGAAGCGGTAGACGGCGTAGGTCTGGCGGCCGGCGCCGGTGGTGATCTCGGCCCACAGCACCCTGCCGCTGTCGACCGGCAGCCCGTCGCTCGTCCAGCCCTGCTCGAGCAGCACGTCGAAGCGATCGCCTTCCTTGATGTCGTGCTGGAAGTTCACGTCCCAGGAGAACGCCCGCAGCATTTCGGCGAGCGCGCGTCGCGGCACGCCGGCGGCCTCGGCACTTCCGATCAGCGACCCGTCCACCTGGCCGGCGACCCGCATCCGTCGCTTCTCGACCTCGAACTCCTTCTCGTCGACGGCGTAACCGCCCTTGTCGTCGCGCTCGAGCGTGAATTCGCGGTGCGCCTCCGGCCGGATCGACAACGCGAGGAGGACCGGCCGGTCACCGTCGCCTTCGCCGATATCGTCGGAAACGGCGCGGCGCACGGTCAGCCGCTGCCCGATCGCAAGGCGGTCGAGGCGCACATGCTTGCCGAGAGCCGCGACGACGGCCGCGACGTCCTGCGGCGCGAACCCGAACCCGGTCAGAACTCCGGCGAAGGTGTCGCCCTTGGCCAGGGCCACTTCCTTCTCCTGCCAGGGCGCCGGTGTCGGCGCATCGAGATCGGGCAGAACGATGGATGGCGGCCCCTCGAAAGGCGGCAGCTCGCGAAAGGTGAAGACCGCCGCCAGCTCGATCGGCGAGGTCGTGCCGGAATCCGGCCGGAGGCCGAACGCCAGCGCGGTCCTGTCGAGAGTGACGGCCGGCGCTTCCGCGACGGGGGCCGCTGCGGAGGGGGCCTCGGCGAAGGGCGGCGGCGCGACGACTGCGTCGGTGGCCGGCCCTTCGACAGACGGGTTCTCCCCGGTTGGCTCCCCCGCGAGGTCCGAGGCCGCCGTCTGCTCGACGACGGCCTCGGCCTGGCGCGGCGCCGAGGCATTGGGCAGGACCGCCTCGCGTGACGGAGCGAGGGCGTCCGGTTGCAGGATCGCCAGGGCAAGGGCGGCGATCAGGGCGATGGCGCCCAGCGCGAGGCCCGGGCGTCGTGTGAGGGCTACCGGTGGACCGGCAGTCTTGTCGAGGGGCATCCCGGCAGTCCTTGAGGGGCAGGTCGCAGGGTGTCGGGCGTCTTCTTGTGATCGGACGCCGTCGAGGGCGAGGAGATTCAGGCGGGAGTTTGGCGACAATGTGGTCGCCGGCTCCGCCGCCTGTGATTTATGGGAATCTAGCCGTCAGCCCCCGTGCGGTGGCGCCACTTCCACGGTGGCAGGCAGCGATGACCATGCAGGCCGCGACGCGCAGCCGTCGCCGCATCCTCCTGCGTGATGTAGCGCGCCGAATAGGGCACGTAGGCGAGCGCGTGCCCGCCCGTCACCATCGCGCCCCCGAGATCGACGCCTTCGGCGCGGCAGAGCGCCATCGTCTCGTCGCCGCCATCGGCCGGCATGGCCATGCAGGTGACTTCGCGGTCCCCGATCAGCTCGGTGAGGTAGTTGCGGGCCGCAACGCCCGCGGGCCAGCCGTCGGCGCACGACTGGGCTTCCTCGGCGGCATCGATGCCGTACAGCCGATAGGCCTTGCCCTTGAGCTCGATCGAATCGCCGTCGATCACCTTCTGTGCCCACGCAGATCCGGCGGTCGCGACACCGAACACCAGTGCGAGACCGATGGCTCGGCCTGTCGTTCCTGCGGCCATCGGTTCCTCCTTTCGTGGCGCAGGCCTATTTTGCGCGAGTCGCGCCGGGTTTCAACGCCGCATCTCGCCGCCCCGGATCCTGTTGCGCACCGGTCGGAGGATCAGAGCAGGGCTTCGCCGGCCACCAGGCCCAGGATCAGGAAGAGAACGAAGATCGCGATGGCGAGGAAGAACAGCCACTTGGCGATCGTGCGCGTGCCGGCGGCAATGTCGGTGAAGCCGAGGATGCCGGCCACCACCGAGATCAGGAAGAATATGAGAGCCCACTTCAGCATGATGCGTCCTCCTGGCGCAGCCCGGCCACGCTTCCGCTGTCGGGCACCAACGCCGCAGCGTGCGGATCGTTCCCGCCGCGTGCAGGGAAGCGCCTAGGACGTCGTCCGCGTCGTCTCGAATGCGGGAAGGCCGTCCGCACACGCCGACCAGGGCGGTCTCTGGCTGGTCCAGACATGAAATGTCGGAGGGAGCGCATCGGGGTCGTCGAGGCTGCAGGTCATGATGTCGAGCGCATCCGGTTGGTCGTCGCGCTGGTAGGTGAGCGGCGAGCCGCAGCGGTCGCAGAAGCGGCGCGTCACCGAGGCCGACGAGCGGACGGAGGCGGGCGCGCCCTTCGCGATGGAGAAGGCGGCGAGGGGAAAGCCTGCGAAGGGCAGAGCCGGCGCCGATGAGATCCGGCGGCAGGTCCGGCAATGGCAGATGCCGCTCGAAAGCGCGGGGCCCGTCACGCGATAGCGCACCGCGCCGCACAGGCAGCCCCCGTCGAGTGCTCGCTGCATGACCGCTCTCCTTCTTCCCTTTGTTCGCTGCCGGGCGTCGGCGTCGGCGCGGGCGCATCTGCCAACGGTCTCGGCACGGGGCGGACATATTCGTTCCTAGCATGTCCGCTTCCGCGCTTCGGTGGCGACCGGCGGCCGCGTTGGAATGCTTATTGCTCCGATCTTCACACGGTGCGCAGCGTGGCGAGGGTGTGATGAGCGTGAACATGAAGGATTACATGACACCGGTGCAGGCCGTCCGGATGGGGCCCGTGCACGAGATCCCGGTGATCGACCTGGCGCCGTTCCGGAACGGCGAGGCCCGCGGCCTCGAGGACTGCGCGGCCGAGCTGCGCCATGCGCTGGAGAATGTCGGCTTCTACCTCATCGTCAATCACGGCGTGCCGCAGGACACGATCGATCGCGCATACCGTGCGGTGCGGCAGTTCTTTGCGCTGCCCGACGAGGTCAAGATGGCGCTGCTCAAGAACGAGCACAATATCGGCTACGCGCCGATCCGCTCGCTCTACAATCGCCCGACCTCGACGCTCAACAACGAACGGCAGGTGCGGTCGGCCGCCGAGTCGCTTTTCATGAAGGCCGATCTCGCGCCGGATCATCCCGACGTGCTGGCCGGCAAGCGCTTCCGCGCGCCGAACCAGTGGCCGCCCGAGGCCGTCGCGCCGGGCTTCCGTGACGCCATGGTCACCTATGCCCGTGCTCTCGAGGCGCTCGGCAAGTCGCTGCTGCCGCTCTACGCGACGGCCCTCGAGCTGCCCGTCGACTGGTTCGATCGCGCCTTCGTCGATCCCATGTACACGCTGCGCATCTCGCGCTACCCGCGACAGGCCACGCTCGGCGAGAGCGAGCAGGGCCTGCCGCCGCACACCGATACCTCGTTCATGACCCTGCTGCCCCACAATCGCGTGCAGGGCCTGCAGGTGCGGCTCAGCGACGGACGATGGGTCGACGCCCCGTCGGTGCCCGGCAGCTTCGTCGTCAACAGCGGCAACATGCTGCGCCGGTGGAGCAACAACCGCTGCATGTCGACGCCTCACCAGGTGGTGAACCTGTCGCCGGAGGAGCGCTACGCCATGCCGTTCTTCCTCGACGTCAACCGCGACTGGCTCATGGATTGCATCCCGACCTGCATGTCGGCGGACAAGCCCTTCGAGTACGAGCCGATCACCTACGGCGACTACATGTCCTGGTACACGACCGACTATGTCGGTGCGTCGAAGAAGTCGTAACCCTGGCGATGAAGGATAGAGTCTTGAAAGCGCTTTCGATCACCGCGGCGATCGCCGCCCTGGCCCTGGGATGCTCCGCCGCCCGGGCCGACGCCGACAAGCCCGTGCTGCGGGCCGGCCTCACGCTCGAGGTCTCGACGCTCGATCCGGTGCGGGCGACCAACTACGGCGAGAACATCATCGTCCTCAACGTCTACGACATGCTGGTCTTCCCCGATCCCGAAAAGGGCGTCGTCCCCTGGATCGCCAAGTCGTGGGACACCTCGGACGACCGCAAGACCTACACCTTCCATCTGCGCGACGACCTCAAGTTCCACGACGGCAAGCCCGTCGAGGCGGCTGACATCGCCTTCTCGATGCGTCGCGTGCTGACCCTGCCGGGCCTGGTAGGCGGTTATCTGCGCAACGTCGACAAGGACAAGATCGAAATCGTCGACCCGCACACCGTGCGCTTCCATCTGAAGGAGGTCGATCCGACCTTCGTCCGTGCCCTGGTGAACCTCAAGGTGCTCAACAGCAAGCTGCTGATGGAGAACAAGGCCGAGGGCCAGTACGGCGAGTTCGGCGACTACGGCGTCAAGTACCTGCAGAACAAGGATGCCGGTTCCGGCCCGTACTACATCGCCGACTTCAAGGCGGGCGAAGGCCTCACGCTCAAGGCCTTCGAGGGCTACAAGCTGCGGCCGTTCGAGCCTGGCGCGCCGCTCGAGGTCAAGCTGCGCATCATTCCGGAGATCGTGACGCTCGAGAACAAGATGCTGGCCGGCGAGTTCGACGTCAGCCTCGTCAGCCCCTCGCCGCCGCGCGTGAAGATCTTCGCCGACAACCCGAAGTTCGCCGTCGATACCTGGCCGACGCTGAACAACTACTACGTGGTGATGAACAACACCAAGCCGCCGCTCGACGACGTCAACGTGCGCAAGGCGATCGCGCACGCCTTCGATGCCAGCACGGTGATGAACAAGATCTATTCGGGCGGCGTCCGCCTCAAGGGTCCGGTCCCGGAAACGCTGCTCGGCAAGTGCGAGGGCATCCCGACCTACGAGTACGACATGAAGAAGGCGGCCGACTATCTCAAGAAGTCGAAGTACTCGGCCGACCAGCTCAAGAAGCTGAAGCTCGAATACGCCTCGACGGCCGGCTCCGAGGCCTTCGAGAAGGTCGGCCTGCTGCTGACGCTCAACCTGAAGAAGCTCGGCCTCAACGCCGAGGTCAAGACGGTGCGCTGGACCGACATCGTGGCGGCCCAGACCAAGCCCGAATCGGCCTATCCGTTCGTGTTCTTCTACGACTCGGCGCGCGTCCGCCATCCCGCGCCGCTGCTCAAGTTCTACACCAAGAAGGGCTGGGGCTCGCCCTATCCCAGCGGCGGCATCTACTGGGAGAACGCCGACGTCAACGCGACGATGGACAAGGCGGCGCTCCTGCCCGACGGCTCGCCCGAGCAGTATGCCCTGTACTGCGACGTGCAGAAGAAGATCGCGGCGGAATCGCCCGCCATCTTCTCGCACAACGACATCCGCGTGCAGCCGCGCTGGAAGTACCTCAAGGCGGCGACCCGGGACGGCGGCTCCTCGCAGTACGAGTACCGCTTCGAGACGTTCCGCTTCGACACCAAGGATGCCGACTTCGTCGCCAACCAGGCGAAGTAGGCACGGTCGTTCGATGACCGGCCGACACGACCGCATTCCCGTCCCGAGGGGCGCCCGCACGGCGCATCCCGGGGCGGGGCGGGCCGAAGGGGACGCGGCATGAGGTTCCTCCGCCGCGTCCTCAACATGCTCGTGGTGCTGCTGTTCGTCTCGCTGATGATGTTCGTGCTGGTGCGCGTGCTGCCGGGCGATCCCGTCGGCGCGGCACTGGGCGACGGCGCGACCGCCGAGCAGATCGAGAAGTTCCGGGTCCAGATGGGCATGGACCGGCCGATCCACGTCCAGTACGTCGCCTATCTGCGCGGCCTGCTCGACGGCCATTTCGGCGTGTCGCTGATGGAGCCGCGCGACGTCGGCACGATCGTCTGGGAGCGCCTGCCGGCCACGCTGGAGCTGGTGATCTGCTCGCTGGCGCTGGCGATCCTGATCGGCGTGCCGCTCGGCATCCTCGCCGCCACGCATCGCAACGGGCCGGTCGACCAGGCGAGCCGCCTGTGGTCGTTGACCGGTGTCTCTTTCCCCAACTTCTGGGCGGCCCTGATGCTGCAGCTCCTGCTCGGCGCATCGCTCGCCCTGCTGCCCATCACCGGCCGATTGACCGGGCCGCCGCCGACCCACATCACCGGCCTCTACCTCGTCGATTCGCTGCTGACGGGGAACGGCCAGGCCTTCTGGGACGCCTTCGTGCACCTCGTCGCCCCGACGATCGTGCTGGCGGTCGGGCCGCTCGCCCAGATCACCTCCATGATCCGCAGCTCGATGCTGGACGAGCTCGGCAAGCCCTATGTCGGCTACAGCAGTGCCGTCGGCATGCCGCGCTTCCTGATCGACTATAAATATGCGCTGCGCAACGCCTTCTCCTCGACCCTGACCCTGATCGGCTTCCTGTTCCCGCTGATGATCGGCGGCGCCTTCGTTGTGGAGAAGGTCTTCGCCTGGCCGGGTATCGCCCGCTTCGGCGCCGACGCCATCCTGGCCAACGACTACAACGCGATCGTTGGCGTCACGCTGGTGATCTGCCTGTTCGTCGTGATCGTCAACTTCGTGACCGAGGAACTCTACGTCGCCCTCGACCCACGCATCCGGCTGGAGCGGTGAGACCATGGCCGTGACCGCACTCGATGTCGCCGCCGAGCCGGCGCCGGTCCGCAAGACCGGTTTCCGCCGCCGCTTTGCCCGCTTCGCCCGCAACCGGCTGGCGCTGGCCGGCGCGCTCTGCCTGCTCTTCCTGCTGGCGGTGGCCGTGCTGGCGCCATGGATCGTGCCCTATCCCGACGACGTCGCGGAGTCGCTCAACTTCGACGCCGTCCTTCAGCCGCCCTCGCTCGCCCATCCGATGGGTACGGACGAGGTGGGGCGCGACGTGCTCACCCGCGTGATGGCGGGCGCGCAGCTCTCGCTGTCGATGGCGGCCATCGTGCTGGCGATCGCGGTAACGATCGGCGTGCCGCTGGGCATGTGCGCCGGCTATTACGGCGGCGCGCTGGAGCAGGTGCTGATGCGCATCACCGACGGCTTCTCCGCCGTGCCCGCGCTGGTGCTGGCGCTCGCCATCACCGTGCTGCTGGGTCCGAGCCTGGTGAACGCCATGATCGCCATCGGCTTCGTCTGGTGGCGGTCCTTCGCGCGCATTGCGCACGGCCAGACCCTTTCGCGCAAGCAGGAGACCTACGTCACGGTGGCGAAGTCGCTGGGCGCCTCCGACCTCCACATCATGGCCCGCGAGATCCTGCCCAACATCTCCTCGCCGCTGCTGGTCGCGATCTCGCTCAATGCCGGCTACGCCGTCCTGACCGGCACGGCGCTGTCGTTCCTGGGCGCCGGCGCCCGGCCACCGACCCCCGAATGGGGGCAGATGGTGGCGGCCAGCCGCAACTACCTGCCGGACGCCTGGTGGGCGTCGCTGTTCCCCGGCCTCGCCATCTTCGCGACCGTCGTCAGCTTCAACCTGCTGGGCGACGGGCTGCGCGACTACTTCTCCGAGGAGTGATGCCCGATTCGCTTTCGCGCCCGGCGGCCCCGGGCGGGCTCGCCACGGCGGCGCCGGTGGTCGGCCTCGAAGGGCTCGCCATCGACTTCCACACCGGCGACGGGGTCGAGCGGGTCATCAAGGACGTCACCCTGCGCATCGACCCCGGCGAGATCGTCGGCCTGGTGGGCGAATCGGGCTGCGGCAAGAGCGTCACGGCCAAGATGCTGCTCGGCATCCTGCCCATGCCGCCGGCCGTGGTCTCGGGCGGCCGCGTCGAGATGTTCGGCCGCGACCTCGCCACCATCGCGCCGGCCGAGCGCGAGGCGCTGAAGAAGTTCGTGGCCTACGTGCCGCAGGACCCGTCGGCCGTCCTCAACCCGTCCTTCACGGTGGCCTCGCAGATGATCGACATGATCGTCTGGTACGAGAGCGACCGGCGTCTCTCGACCTATTTCCGCAAGCGCCACACCCGCGCCGTGGTCGCGCGGGCCCGGGACTTCGCCGCCAGTCTTCTGGAGAAGGTCTATATCGCCGACCCGTCCTATGTGCTGCGCCGATACCCCGTGCAGCTTTCGGGCGGCATGCGGCAGCGCGTGCTGCTGGCGATGGCGCTGAGCGGCACGCCGCAGCTCATGATCGCCGACGAGCCGACGACCGCCCTCGACGTGACGGTCCAGAAGCGCACCGTCGAGCTGTTGCGCGACCTCGTGCAGCGCGAGGGCCTGGCCGGGCTCTACATCACCCACGATCTCGGCGTCGCCCGCGAGATCTGCGCCCGCACCTACGTCATGTATGCCGGCTCGACGGTCGAGGACGGCCCGACCGGCCCGCTGCTCGACCGGCCGCTGCATCCCTACACGCGCGGCCTCGTGGATGCGATCCCGTCCCTGGCCGGGGGCCTGCCCAAGGCCATCGCCGGCCAGGTGCCCGACTATCTCGCGCCGCCGCCGGGCTGCCGCTTCGCGCCGCGCTGCCCCGACGCCTTCGAGCGCTGCCGGCGCACGCCGTCGCGCGTCGAGCCCGAACCCGGGCGGCGGGTCGCCTGCTGGCTGTTCGAAGAGGAGGAAGCGGCGTGAGCGTCCCCGGCTACCTGCGTGCCGATACCGTCACCAAGGCCTTCAAGGTCCGCCGCAAGGGCGATGGGCTCGGCCTTCAGTCGGCCTCGCTGCGCGCCGTCGACGACGTGTCGCTCGACATCGCCCGCGGCGAGGTCTTCGCCATCGTGGGCGAATCGGGGTCGGGCAAGACCACGCTCGCCAACCTGCTGGCGCGCGTCACCGTGCCGAGCCAGGGCCGCATCCTGCTCGGCGGCGAGGAGATCTCGCGCGAGCGCGGTCTCGACCTGCGCAGCCTGCGGCGGCAGATCCAGATCGTGTTCCAGGATCCCGGCTCGTCGCTCAACCCGCGCCAGACGGTGGGCGAGATCGTGGCCCTGCCGCTCAAGCTCGCCGGCATGCGCGGCCGCGGCGACCGTGCCCGCCGCATCGCCGAGCTCCTCGAGGCGGTTCACCTGCCGCCCGACTTCGCCCAGCGCTATCCGGTGTCGCTGAGCGGGGGCCAGAAGCAGCGCGTCAACATCGCCCGCGCGCTGGCGCTGGAGCCGCAGGTCCTCGTGCTCGACGAGCCGACTTCCGCCCTCGACGTCTCGGTGCAGGCGCGCATCCTCGCGCTGCTGATGAGCCTGAAGCGCGAGCGCGGGCTCACATACGTCCTCGTCACGCACAATTTCGGCGTGGTGCGGGCGATCGCCGACCGGGTGGCGGTGATGTACTTCGGCAAGATCGTCGAGGTCGGGACGATCGACCAGCTCATGACCGATCCGCAGCATCCGTACACGCGCACGCTGCTGTCGGCGATCCCGGCGGTGCGTGAATCCGACCGTGCCCTCATCCCGGAGATCGAGGTGCGGGACGGCGAGCTGCCCTCGTTCGTCGACCCGCCGCGCCATTGCTCTTTCTATTCCCGTTGCCCCTCGCGCCAGCCACAATGCCTGGAGCGCACCCATCCGGCGCTCGCCGAGCTGCCGGGCGGGCGCAAGGTGAGCTGTCATCTGGCAGCGCCGGTCGAGGGAGACTGACCATGGATCTCGGTCTGAAGGGCAAGAAGGTCGCCGTCACCGGCGGCAGCAAGGGCATCGGGCGCGCCATTGCCGAGGGCTTCGCCGCGGAGGGCGCCGACGTCGCGGTCTGCGCCCGCAACGCGGGCGAGGTCGATGCGACGGTCGCGGCCCTGAAGGCCAAGGGCGTGAAGGGCTTCGGCCAGGCGCTCGACGTCGCCGATGCGCCGGCGCTCGCGGCCTGGGTCGCCGCTTCCGCCGCCGCGCTGGGCGGCCTCGACGCCCTGGTCTGCAACGTGAGCGCGCTCGCGGTCGGTGACACGGCCGAGAGCTGGCAGAAGTCGTTCTCGGTCGACATGATGCACACGGTGAACGCCGTGCAGGCGGCCGTGCCCTTCCTCGAGAAATCCAGCTCGGGCTCGATCGTGCTGATCTCCAGCGTCTCGGGCTTCGAGGTCGATTTCGCCGCCGGTTCCTACGGCGCCATCAAGGCGGCGCTGATCCACTATGCCAAGGGGCTGAGCCGCCAGCTCGTCGGCAAGGGCATCCGGGTCAACTGCGTGTCGCCGGGCAACACCTATTTCGACGGCGGCATCTGGCAGAACATCGAGAAGAACATGCCGGACCTCTTCGCCTCGACCCTCAAGGTCAATCCGACAGGAAAGTTCGGCACGGCCGAGGAGGTGGCGAACGGCGTCGTCTTCATCTCGAGCCCGATGGCGAGCCGCATCTCGGGCACCAACCTGGTGATCGACGGCGCGCTCACGGTCGCGGTCTGATGGAGCGGACCATGAACGGACACGGCAGACACACGATCCATCGCGACTGCATCCATCACGGCTGGGACAACAGCTTCGCGCCGCGCATCACCATCAAGCCCGGCGAGACCGTCGAGTTCGAGACGCTCGACGCCTCGTCGGGCCAGCTCTCGCGGGAGTCGACGGAGGCCGATCTCGCCAAACTCGATCTCGGGCGCGTCAACCCGGTGACCGGCCCGGTGTACATCGACGGCGCCGAGCCGGGCGATGCGCTGAAAGTGACGCTCTTGTCGTTCCGGCCCTCGGGCTGGGGGTGGACCGGCAACATCCCCGGCTTCGGCCTGCTGGCCGACCAGTTCCCCGACGCGCGGCTGCATCACTGGCACTACGACGCCAGCCTCAAGCCGGCCCTCTACGGTCCCGGCGGCCGCGTGCCGCTGCGGCCGTTCACCGGCACGATCGGCGTGGCGCCGGCGGCGCCGGGCCTTCACAGCATCATCCCGCCGCGCAACGTGGGCGGAAACATGGACGTCCGCGACATCGCCGAGGGCACGGAGCTCTGGCTGCCGGTCGAGGTCCCGGGCGCGCTGTTCTCGGTCGGCGACACCCACGCCGCGCAGGGCGACGGCGAGGTCTGCGGCACGGCCATCGAGAGCCCGATCGACGTGGCGCTGAAGTTCGACCTCGTGAAAGGCGCCAACCTCCGCATGCCGCGCTACGTCACGCCGGGGCCGGTCTCCGACCATTTCGACAAGAAGGGCTACGAGGTCACGACCGGCATCGGCCCCGACCTGATGGCCGGCGCCCGCATGGCGGTGTCCGAGATGGTGGAGCTGCTGTCCCGTCGCTACGGCTATTCGGCGATCGATGCCTACATGCTGTGCAGCGTCTGTGCCGACCTGCGAATCAGCTCGATCGTCGACGTGCCCAACTGGGTCGTGTCGTTCTATTTCCCGAGGATCGTTCTCGAATAGGACTCACCCGCTCCTACGCGGATGTGATCGCCCGGCCGACGGACGACCCAAGCGGCTGTGGCCAAGATGTGTTAAGGTCACCCTGCCAATTTCTTAATGAAAGGTGCAGGATTGATCTCCCGCAGGACAGCTTTGGGGGGGCTGGCGAGCCTCATGGCGCCACCCTTGGCCGGATGCGGCAGCCAGCAAGCGGCGACGGCGACGGCCTATCAGTCGGCGAGCGGGCCGTCCGGCCTCGATGCCGTCATCGACATCAGCCACAACGTCACCGTCACCGATTTCGACGCCGTGCGCCGCAGCGGCCAGCTTGCGGTGATCCACAAGGCCACCGAGGGCGGCGACTGGGTCGACCCGTCGTACGGCGTGCGTCAGAAGCAGGCCCAGCAGGCGGGCCTGCTGTGGGGCGCCTACCACTTCGGCACGCGGCAGTATTCGGGATCCGATCAAGCCTTGGCTTTCCTGGCCACCGTACGCCCGACCATCACTACCCTGATCGCGCTCGACCTCGAGCTGAACGACGGCAATCCGCGCAACACCATGACGCTGGCCCAGGCGGAAGCGTTCGTGGCGACCATCCAGGAGAAGACCGGCCGGCTGCCGGTTCTCTATACCCATCCGGAATGGGCCGACGGGCGCAAGCTCGGCCGCCGCGGCGTGTCGTTGGGGCAGCCCATTCAGTCCGGCTCGCTGCTGGCGCGGTGCGACCTCTGGCTGGCCGACTATCGCGAATCGCCTCAGATTCCCTCGGCCTGGGCCGGGCGCGGCTGGACGCTGTGGCAGTATGCCGGAAACCATACGGAGGCCGACGTCGCTTACGGGTCGGACCGCAAGGCGGTGTCCGGCGTCACGCACTGCGATCGCAATCTCTACGCCGGCGACGTGTCGAGCCTGAAGCGCTACTGGGCCCGCGGCGGCCGCGCCTGACGCCCGCGCGGCCGGCGGATCCTACCGTCCGTCCTCGGCCCGGCTGAGCGCTTCGAGCAAGGGCCCCAGCGCGTCGAACTCGGCACCGAAGCCCGCCCAGTCGCCGGCTTTCAGCCGCTCCAGGGCGCGGTCGTAGTGGGCGAGCGCCTGGCGGGCAGGCGTATCGGGTGGCGCCTGCTCGCGCGGCGCCACACCGACGGGCCGTCGCGGCACGGCGGGCTCGTGATCGCGGAACAGCGCGGCCAGGGCGGCACCGAGCGTCTCTTCCATCACCACGCGGTCGCCGTAGGCGGCGATCACGCGCTTCAGCTCCGGCAGCTGGCCGGTGGCGGCGCGCAGGTAGAGGGGCGAGACATAGAGGATCGAGTTGTCGACCGGCACGACCAGCAGATGGCCGCGGATGACGCGCGAGCCCATCTGGTTCCACAGCGAGATCTGCTGCGAGATCTCGGTGTTCTGCTGGATCCGCGCCTCGATCTGGAACGGCCCGTACACCAGCTTGTCCTTTGGGAACTCGAAGACCACCAGCTTGCCGTAGTCGGCCCCGTCGCAGCGGGCCGCCAGCCAGGCGATCATGTTGTCGCGCTGGTTGGGCACCATCGGCAGCATGAGCACCAGCTCGGCATGGGATTCACCGGGCAGTTTCATGATCATGTAGTACGGGGCCATGCGCGGAACGTCGCGGGTGCCGACGAGTCGGGGCCGGGCGTCGGCTTCGTCCAGGGCGCCGTGTTGGCGCGGGAACTGCCACAGGTCCTCGCGGTTGTAGAACACTTCCGGCGAGTCCATGTGATAGGCGCGATAGAGCTGGGCCTGCACCAGGAACAGGTCCTCCGGATAGCGGATGTGCTGGCGCAGATCGGCCGGCATCGCGGCCATCGGCTTGAACAGCTCGGGAAAGACGCGCCTCCAGGTGCGCAGGATCGGATCCTCCGTGTCGCTGACATGGAAGTCGATCGTGCCGTTGTAGGCGTCGACCACGATCTTGACCGAGTTGCGGATGTAGTTGAGTCCGCCGCTGGACTGCGGCTGGGCATAGGGGAACCAGGTGCTGGTCGTATAGGCGTCCTGAATCCAGAACAGCCGGCCCTCGTTCACGACGATGTAGGGATCGTGATCGAGCTGCAGGAACGGCGCCAGCGTACGCGCGCGGTCCCGGATGTTGCGGTGAAGCAGGATGCGGCTCTCGGCGGTGACGTAGTCCGACAGCAGGATGTTGGGATCGCCGTAGTACCAGGAGAACAGGCTGCGGCGAGCCATGCTGCCGACCGCCACGCCGTCGGCACCGTCATAGGACGCGTAGACGTTGTCCTTGCCGCGTGGATAGTCGAACTCGGGCGTGCTGCCCTTCACGATCGCGTAGCGCTCGCGGCCCTGGCCGAAGTAGAGCCGCGGCTCGCGGACCGGCGGGCCACCGGTGGCGACGGGCGGAATGTCCTGCAGGTAGAAGACGGGGAGGCCTTCGCTGGTCTTGCGGGTCACCGGCGACATCACGACGCCGTTGCCGTGGGTGAACAGCAGATGGAGGTTGACCCAGGTCTGGGCGTTGGCCGGCAGGAGCTCCGGCTCGAGCTCACGCGCCGACAGCGTCACCTGCTGGTAGGTCCCCTGCAGATGATAGCGGTCGATGTCGATGTCGAGGAACTTGTAGTAGGTGCGGATCTCCTGGAGCTGGGCGTAGGTGGCGGCCAGGGGTTGCCAGTCCCACAGCCGGATATTGTCGATCGTCTCGCGGTTGGCCTCGAGGGCGGCGAGATCGAGCTCGTCCTTCACGGGGAATGCCGTCACGGCGACCTGCTGCAGCCCGTAGGCCTGGCGCGTCAGGGCGAGGTTGCGCGCGATGTAGGGCGCCTCGAGCGCGAGCTCGCTCGGCTTCACATGGAGCCGCTGGAAGATCGACGGCGCCAGCGCGGCGAAGACGAACCATCCGCCCGCCAGCAGCGCGACGGCGCCGAGCGGCAGCCGCCAGCGGCGCTGCCGCAGGTTGAGGCCGCACAGGATCGCGCCGGCGGCGGCGAGGCCGGCCAGCAGCCACAGCACCGGAAGCCGGACCGCGAGGTCGGTGTAGCCTGCGCCGACGACCACGCCGTTGTCGCTGTAGAGGAGCAGGTAGCGGTCCAGGAAGTAGGAGCCGGTCTTGAGCACGAGAAACAGGCCGAGCAGGGCCGAGGCATGGGCGATGGCGGCCGGCGTGACGCGCGGCGGACGCCCGTCGAAGTCGATGTCGCCGTGCAGCCAGTAGACCGCGGCAGCGAGCACCGCGGCCAGGAATAGCACCAGCAAGAGCCAGTTCCGGACCGCCAGCCAGAAGGGGAGCGAGAAGAGGTAGAAGCCGATGTCGTGGCCGAAGACCGGGTCCGGTTCGCCGAAGGGGACCTGGTAGAGGAAGCGCAGCAGTACCTCCCACTGCCCGAGCTGGACGGCGGCCGCGAGCAGGCCCGCCAGACCGGCGGCGACGCCGACCAGCCACTGCCGCGACGACGGAGCGGCGGCGCGGGTGAGCCGCTGCACCGGCGCGGCCGGCGGGACCGTGGCTCTGCCCGCTACGCGCAGCGCCAGCGCGCCGGAAAGCCAGATGGCCGCCGTCGAGAGAACGAAAGCGATGACGAAGAGGCCCGCGCGCGCGGCGAAGGAGGTGCGGAAGACGTCGGCATAGCCCACCGACGAAAACCAGAGCCAGCCGACCAGGAGGTCGCCGGCGCGCATCAGGCCGATGGCGCAGGCCACGACGATCGCGGCAAGGAACGCAACACGCTTGGTCGGCATGGCAGCGCCTCCCTTCGCCGGAGGGCGGCACAGCGTGGCCCGCCCGGCAGTGCGATGTTCGCTTCGGGCCGAGCATAGCGCATCTTGGGGCGCCTTGCTGCCACCGGCCTTCGCGCGCGGCCCGTCGCGCGTTACCCTGCGTGGTTTGCGGTCAACCGTTTCCGGTCAGCCGGAGGATCGCCTCGATGACGGCATCGACCGGGCCACCGAGCAGCCATGCCACCGGATTGACGGACCAGCCGAGCTGCACGCCGATCGTCGGCACGAGGAACAGCAGGCCGATGATGAGCAGCATGCCGAAGGGCTCCAGCCGAGCCAGTGGGCGGGCCAGAAAATCCGGCAGGATGCCGACGGCGACGCGGCCGCCGTCGAGCGGCGGCAGGGGGATCATGTTGAACACCGCGAGGATGACGTTGATCACGATGGCGTTCTTGAGATTCTGCAGGACCCATCCCTGCGCGGCGGGCGGCAGCAGCCCGACGCCGTGCGCCATCAACGCCGCCGCGACGGCCAGCGCGATGTTCATGCCGGGACCCGCGCCGGCGACCAGCACCATGTCGCGCCGGGGATGGCGCAGCGCGTCGAACCGCACCGGTACCGGCTTGGCGTAGCCGAACAGGAAGGGCGCATGCAGGAAGAGCAGCAGCCCCGGCAGCAACACGGTGCCGACCGGATCGACATGGCGCAGCGGGTTGAAGCTGACGCGCCCCAGCCGATAGGCCGTGTCGTCGCCGCAGCGGTGCGCCACGTAGCCATGGATCGCCTCGTGCAGGGTGATCGCCAGCAGCACGGGCAGCACCCAGGTCGAGGCGGTGTAGAGGGTGGCGGCCAGCTCGGGGCTCATGCGCGCGGTCTTCCTGTCCTGTTGTCGGCTTCGCCGCTTCGCGACGCGGTGCGGCACGGCAGGAGTCTCTAGCACATCCGGCGTTCCGTCGGTCGCAATCCGGTGCCATGCTGCCGCGCGGACCCTGCGGAGAGTGTCATGCTGTCGACGCACGAGCGCGCCTTCGTCGAGCGGCGGCGGGTCGGCCATCTCGCGACCGCCGATGCCGGCGGGACGCCGCAGGTCGTGCCGGTCTGCTTCGGCCTGGCCGGCGACACGGTCTTCATCGCCATCGATCGCAAGCCCAAGCGCGGCGACGGCCGGTCGCTGAAGCGGCTTCGCAACATCGCCGCCAATCCCCGGGTGGCAATCGTCTTCGACCACTACGACGAGGACTGGCGGCGCCTCGCCTGGGTCATGCTGCACGGGCGGGCCGAGATCCTGTCGGGCGGCCCCGAGCACGGCCGCGCCCAGGCGCTGGTGCAGGCCCGCTATCCGCAGCTCGCTGCCATGCGTCTCGAGGATCTTCCCGTCATCGCCATCCGCATCGAGCGCACCACGAGCTGGGGCGACCTCGACGCCGGGCCGGACGGTGCACCTGCCGGCCAACTCGGCTAGGATTCGGGACCACTCGACAGCAAACGGAGGAAGGCGCCATGGCGACTGCAGTCCTCGAGCCCCGCACTACGTCGTTCGACGTCGAGGACGTCGAGTATCTGCGGCACGGCGACAAGCCGTTGCTGGCCCGCCTGTTCCGGCCGCGCGGCGCGGGCCCGTTCCCGGCCATGGTCGAATGCCATGGCGGCGCCTGGTGCATGAGCGACCGCACCACCGAGCGGCCGCGCCACGAGTACATGGCCTCTCACGGCGTCGTGTCGGTCGCGCTCGATTTCCGCTCCGGCGACGAGGCGCCCTATCCGGCCTCGGTCCAGGACATCAATTATGCGGTGCGCTGGACCAAGGCGCATGCCGCCGAACTCAAGACCCGGCCCGACCTGGTCGGCCTGTCGGGCCAATCGAGCGGCGGGCACCTCGCCATGCTGGCCGCCATGCGCCCGCACGATCCGCGCTACGCCGCGATCCCCCTGCCGGCCGGCACGGCGCCACAGGACGCCGGCGTGCGCTGCGTGGTCATGTCCTGGCCCGTGATCAATCCGCTCAGCCGCTACCGACATGCCAAGCGCGCGGCGCAGCAGTCGCCGCCGCCGGCCTGGCCCAAGTCCATCATCGCGCGCCACGATGCCTACTGGCGGTCGGAGGACAACATGTCGGAGGGCAGCCCGACGCTCGCGCTGGAACGCGGCGAGAAGGTCGTGACGCCGCCCGCCATCTGGTTTCAGGCGCAGGGCGACATCATGCACGACTACCGGGACACGGAGTCGACGTTCGACGGCAACGAGCCGCAGCGCTTCTGCGCCGCCTATGCCCGGGCCGGCGGCTCGATCGCGCTGGAGTATATCGACATGGAACGCAAGGCCGGCGCGTCGCCCGACCTGTCGCAATGCGGGCCGATGTTCGAGCGCATGGTCGCGTTCATCGGACGGCACGTGACCGCCTGAGACGGTCGCGGAGCCGCGGCGAAACCGGTCGTGCCGGCGCGCCGCGGCCGGCGGCTCACGGCAGGATCGCGTCGCCCTCGATCTCGACCTTGGCGTTCGGGTCGATCAGCGCCGAGACCTGCACCAGCGTCATCGCCGGGAAATGCTTGCCCAGGGTCGCGCCCCAGGCTGCCCCGATCGCGGGGCCGGCGGCATTGAATTCCGCGATGTCGGTCACGTAGGCGCGCAGGGCGACGAGGTGTCCCGGCTCGCCGCCGGCCGCCTTCAGCACCGCGACGAGGTTGCCGAGCGCCACGCGCCACTGCGTGCCGGCGTCGGTGCCCGGCGGGATGTGGGACTGCTGCGGCTCGCGGCCGATCTGCCCGGCGATTCGCACGCTCTTGGTGCCTGTCGCAACCACGGCATGGGAGAAGCCGCGCGGGCGCGGCCAGCCTTCGGGCAGGATCGGCGTGTAGGCGATGTCGGACGAGCTCATTCCGTGCGTCTCCTCTGCGATGCGTCGAGTCCAGTCTAGCCGGTGCGCTGCCGCTCACCACCCTGTGATACCGGCCGGGCATCCGTCCCGGCGGTGTTAGAGTACCAAGGCCATGCCGCGCGCCACCTGGACCTGGACCTTCGATCTGCCGCCCGGCGAGTTGTGGCCGGTGCTGGCCGACACCAACCGTTTCAACGAGGCGATGGGCCTGCCGCCTTACGTGCTGGAGGAGACACCGCAGGCCAACGGCACCGTGCTGCGCCGAGGCCGGGGGAAGGCCGCGGGGTTCGCCCTCGAATGGGAGGAGAAGCCCTACGAATGGACCGAAGGCCGCCATTTCGCGCAATCGCGGGAATTCACACGGGGGCCGTTCCGGCGATTCGGGCCGGTGTTCGACCTCGAACCCATCGATCTCGGCAGAGGCAAGGTCGGCAGCCGGGTGAGCTACGCTCTGGAATACGAGCCGCTGACCCTGACCGGCCGCCTGTTCGGCGCGCGGCTGGCGAAGCAGGCGGGCGGCATCGTCGAGAAGCGCATCCTCGAGGCCGTGGCCTTCGCCAAGGGCGATCGCCCCACCTGGTTCGACCTCAAGCCTCCCGAGCTTCCCGCCGGTGCGCGCGAACGGGCCGCGGCGCTGGCGGCCGAGGTCGACCGCAGTCCCTACGGCAACGGGCTGGGGCAGCGGCTGGCCGACCTCGTCCTGACCGGCATGGCCACCGACCTCGGGCACATCAAGCCCCGGAAGCTGGCGCGCGAGCTCGGCGTGGCGCCGCGCGCCGCGATCGAGGCCTGCCTGGCGGCCACGCGCGCGGGCCTGCTGGCCATGAAGTGGGACCTGCTGTGCACCAACTGCCGCGGCGCCAAGCTCACGGTCTCGGCGCTGTCGGAACTGCCGCGCGGCGCGCACTGCCCCTCGTGCAACATCGACTACGATCGCGACTTCGAGAAGAACGTCGAGCTGAGCTTCGCGCCCGCGCCGGCGGTGAGGCCGCTGGCGGTCGGCGGCTTCTGCCTGTCCGGCCCAATGGCGACGCCGCACGTCCGCGTCCAGGTCCTGCTGCAGCCCGGCGAGACGAAGTCGGCGAGCGTGACGCTGCCGGCCGGTGCCTATCGGCTGAGGACTCTGCATCCGGGCGGCTTCGTCGACATCGACCACGATCCGCAGCAAGCCGGCGGTGGCTTTCCTGGGCTACGCGTCTCGGCGACAGGCGTCGAGGCGATGCCCGCCGGGCCGCCGGGCACGGTCGCGTTCGCCAACGAGGCAGGCTTCGAGGTGGCGGCGCTGATCGAGGACAGGACGTGGACGCGCGACGCGCTGACGGCGCCGGAGGCGGTGTCGCTGCAGGCCTTTCGCGACCTCTTCGCCGAAGCGACCCTGCGGCCGGGCGACGAGGCGGGCGTCAGCCACGTGGCGCTGCTCTTCTCCGACCTGCGCGGCTCGACCGCGCTCTACGAGCGCATTGGCGACGCCGCCGCCTTCAACATGGTGCGTGAGCATTTCGCGCTGCTGGCCGCGATCGTGCGCGACCATGACGGCGCCGTGGTCAAGACGATCGGCGATGCCGTCATGGCGGCATTCGGCGATCCGGCCGACGCCGTCCGGGCGGCGTTCGAGATGCAGCGGCGCATCGCCGACCACGAGCTGGTGCTGAAGCTCGGCGTCCATGCCGGCCCCAGCGTCATGGTCACGCTGAACGACCGGCTCGACTATTTCGGCTCGACCGTGAACATGGCGGCCCGCCTCCAGGGCCAGGCGGAGGGCGGCGACATCGTGCTGAGCCGCGCCGTCGCCGAAGATCCCGCGGTGCAGCCCCTGCTGGCAGGACTTTCGTCGCGCAAGGAGAGCGTGCTTCTGAAGGGCTTCACCGATCCGATCGGCTTCGTGCGCCTGTTGCCCGCCGCGGCCGTTTAGCGAAGCCCCCGATCGACGGGGCCATCTCTCAATCATCCGCATCAACGCTGCAAACGATCTTCGTTGAACGTCCCCTGACCTCTCGGCAGGATGACCTGCGGGGGAGTTTCCTTGTTGGGGCGTACTTCAGTCTCCAGGTCCGAGCTTCGTCGGCTGGCCGCTATCGTGCTTGCGACAACGTCGCTTTCTGGCGTCTGGCGATCGGCGGAGGCTGCGGACTTCATCGTCAGCAACAACGGCGACAGCGGCGCCGGTTCGCTGCGCCAGGCCATCATCAATTCCAATGCCGCCGGCGGTGCCAATACCATCGTCATCAACAGCGGCGTCGGCACCATCACGCTGACCAGCGGCGACCTGCCGAGCATCGCCAACAACGCCACCATCGTCGGCAACAACAACACGCTCTCCGGTGGCGGCGCCTTCCGCGGGCTGTTTGTGGGCGCGTTCTCCGGCACGACCCAGACGGCCGTGACGGTGTCGATCTCGGACCTGGCCATCTCCAACACACAGGCGAGGGGCGGCAACGGCGCGACCGGCGGCGGTGGCGGCGCCGGCCTGGGCGGCGCGCTTTTCGTGGCCGCGCAGGCCAACGTCACAGTGAGCAATGTCACCCTGAGCGGGAACGCAGCCGTCGGCGGCAATGGCAACGCCGGCGGTGCGTCCGGCGGCGGTGGCGGCATGGGCGGCAACGGCACCGGTGGCGGAGGTGGCGGCGGCGGCCTGGGCTCCGGCGCCAACGGCGGCGGCATCGTGCCGGTCGGGCAGCCCGGGATCGCCACGGGCGGCAGCGCGGCGGGTAACGGTCCGTCGACCAGCGGCGGCGCGACCGGTGGCGGCGGCGGCGGCGGCAGTCCCGGTCCGCCGGGCCAGGGTTCCGGGGCGGGCGGCGGCGTCGGCGGCGGCAACGGTGTCGCCGGCGCGGGGACCGGCGGTACCGGTGGCTTCGGCGGCGGCGGCGGGGGTGGCATCAGCGGCGCCGGCGGTGTCGGCGGCTTCGGCGGTGGTGGCGGCGGTGGCGTCGTTGGTGGCGCGGGTGGCTTCGGCGGCGGCGGCGGCGCTTCGAATGCCGCGGCCGGTGCCGGTGGCTTCGGCGGCGGCAACGGCTCGGCCAATCCGTTTGTCGGCAGTGGCGGCGGCCTCGGCGCAGGGGGCGCGATCTTCGTGCAGCAGGGCGGCACGCTGACGCTCGCCGGTCCACTCAATGTCAGCGGCGGGACCGTCACGGGCGGCACTGGCGCGGGCGCGGCCGGGTCGGGCTCGGCCCTGGGTTCGGGAATCTTCCTGCAAGGCGACGGCACGCTCACCTTCGCGCCAGCCGCGGGGCAGAGCCAGACGGTCGCCGACGTCATCGCCGACCAGACCGGCTCGGGCGGCACCGGCGTCAACGCCGGCAGCTGGGCCCTCGTCAAGAACGGTGCGGGCACGCTGGCGCTGTCGGCGGCCAACACCTATTCGGGCGGCACGGCCGTCACCGGCGGGCTGGTCAACTTCGCGGCGGCCGGCAATTTCGGCAGCGGCACGATCACGCTGAACGGCGGCGGCCTCCAATGGGCGACCGGCAACACGACCGACATCTCCTCGCGCCTGGCGGCGCTGGGCTCGGGCGGTGCGACCTTCGATACCAACGGCAACAACGTGAGCTTCGCCACCGGGCTCGGCGGCGGCGGCGGGCTGACCAAGGCCGGGGCCGGCACGCTTACCCTGACAGCCGCCAACAGCTACAGCGGTGGCACGACCGTGAGCGGCGGCACCCTGCAGCTCGCCAACGCCAATGCCCTGCCGACGGGCGGCGCGCTCTCGATGTCGGGCGGCACGCTGGCGCTGGGCGGCAGCAACGTCTCGGTCGGCGCGCTGTCGGGCAGCGGTGGCACGATCAGCCTGGGTGCTGCCTCGCTCACGACCGACAGCGCCACCAGCACGACCTTCGGCGGGTCGATCACCGGCACGGGCGGACTGACCAAGCTGGGCACGGGGACGCTGTCGCTCACCGGCGCAAGCACCTACAGCGGCGCGACGACGGTGAGCGCGGGCACCCTGGCCGTGAACGGCAGCATCGCCAGCAGCGTGACGGTGGGGGCCGGCGGCACGCTGGGCGGCACCGGCACGATCGGCGGCAACGTCGCCTCGACCGGAGCGATCGCGCCGGGCAACTCGATCGGCACGCTGACGGTGACCGGCAACTTCAGCCAGACGGGTGGCACCTACGTCGTGGAGGCCAACGCGCAGGGCCAGAGCGACCGCGTGAACGTGGGCGGCTCGGCCACCATCGGCGGTACCGCGGTGCAGGTCGTGGCCGCGAGCGGCAGCTACGCCGCCAACACCACCTACACCATCCTCAATGCCGCCGGCGGCGTCAACGGACGCTACACCGGCGTCAGCAGCAACTTCGCCTTCCTGACGCCGTCGCTGGCGTACGATCCCAACAACGTGTTCCTGACCCTGGCGCTGCAGGGCAACGCCTTCTCGGTGGCGGCGCTGACCCCCAACCAGCGCGCCGTGGGTGCGGCGCTCGACCAGAGCTATGCCGGCGCCACGGGCGACTTCGCCACCGTGACGAGCGCACTGTCGGTGTTGAGCACGCAGCAGGGCCCAGGGGCGTTGAACCAGATCAGCGGCCAGCCCTATGCCGATTTCGGCACGTTCAACGTGGCGAGCAATGCCCTGTTCATGAATGCGGTAGGCCAGCAGATGGCGGTGACCCGCGGCGGTGCGGTATCCGGTGGGCAGCGACAGGCGCTGGCCGAGGCGTGCGACCTTGCCGCCGCCTGCGATGGCGTCAGCCCGTTTGGGGCTTGGGCCAGCGCCCTCGGCGGCGTCGGCTCGGTGCAGGGCGACGGCAACGCCAGCACCTTCACCTACACGGCCGCCGGCGCGGCCGCCGGCGTCGACTATCGCGTCGCGCCGAACGTCCTGGTCGGTCTCGCCACCGGATTCATCAGCGGCACGCAATGGGTCGACGGCTTCAGCGGCAAGGGCTGGTCGAACGGGGTCAGCGTTGCGGGGTACGGGTCGTTCGCGTTGGGGCCGTTTTACGTCGATGCATTGGCGGGCTACGCCTACGCCAACAATCAGCTGCAGCGGCAGATCGCGATTCCCGGTCTGCAGCCACGCACCGCGAGCGGCAGTACCGGGGCCAACCAGTTCCTCGGCCAGGCCGAGGCGGGCTATCGGCTCGACGCCTACGCACCGGCGCAGGCGTCGGTGACGCCGTTCGCGCGCTTCCAGGCCTCGAGTGTCAACCAGGCTGCCTTCAACGAGTGGGGCGCCAATTCCCTCAGCCTCGCCGTCGCGCAGCAGACGACGACCTCACTGCGCTCGACTCTCGGCGCCGACCTTGCCGGCGCGATCGGGATCGGCGACACGCGCACGCTCGAGCTGGGATTGCGCTTGGGCTGGCTGCACGAGTATGCCAACACGGCGCGGCCCGTCGCGGCGGCCTTCGCCGGCGCACCGTCGGCGGCGTTCACCGTCTACGGCGCGACGCCACAGCGTGATTTCGCGGTGATCGGTTTCCGGGCCGGTGCGGCCGTTGCCGCGGCCACCCGGCTCTACCTGCGCTACGACGGCGAGATCGGTTCGGGCGCCGACAACCACGCGATCAACCTCGGCCTGCGACTCTCCTGGTGACGTCGGCGGTGGGTAGCGTGTTCTCGATCAGGGGAACGCCGGACCGAGGAGGCTCTAGGTGCCGAAGTGCGCCCCCAGCACGGCGGCGGCCTCGTCGTTGGCCTTGAGACCCTGCTGGAGGAAGCGCGTCAGCGAGAAGAAGCCGTGGATCGTGCCGGGATAGTTGACGTAGGTCGTCTTGATGCCGGCCTCGATCAGCCGGTCGGCATAAGCGCGGCCCTCGTCGCGCAGCGGATCGTAGCCGGCGGTCAGGACGAAGGCCGGGGGCAGGCCCTTGAAGTCCCTGGCGAGCAACGGCGACAGGCGCAGGTCGGCGAGATCGGTGCCGGCCGGAACATAGGCCTTCCAGAACCAGTCCATCAGCTCCCTGGTCAGGAAATAGCCCTCGGCGAAGTCGATGCGCGAGCGGCTCTGCCGGCTCGAATCGGTCGCCGGATAGATCAGCATCTGGAAGGCGGGGCCGGCCTCGCCGGCGTCGCGCAGGGCCTGGCAGACGACGGCGGCGATGGCGCCGCCCGCCGAGTCGCCGCCGACGGCAAGCCGCGCCGGATCGACGCCGAACGCGGCGGCGTGGTCGCGGATGTGACGGAAGGCGGCGACGCCGTCGTCGATCGGGGCCGGGAACGGATGCTCGGGCGACAGGCGGTAGTCGATCGAGATCACCTGGCAGCGGCTCTTGTTGGCGAGCCGCCGGCAGGTCGAATCATGCGTCTCGATGGTGCCGATCACGAAGCCGCCGCCGTGATAGTAGATCAGCGTCGGCGCGGCGCCGACGGCCGCGCCCACCGGCCGGTAGCGGCGGAACCGGATCGCGCCGCCCGGGCCGGCGAAGGTGCCGTCGGCGACCTCGCCGACCGGCATCGGGTCGGCTTCGCTGTCCTCCGACATCCGGTCGACGGCCTGGCGGCCCACGGCATGGGGCAGCGTGTGCAGCTTCGGCCGGCCGTCCTGGACGGCCTTCTCCATCAGGTCGAGCAGCATGCGGGCTTCGGCGTCGAGCATCGGTCACTCCGGATCGAAAAGATGATGGTAGGCGAACGGCGCTTGCGCGCCACCGCCGTGCGGGCAGCGGCCGGCCGCCGTCACGTCGCGAGGAGGAAGCCGCGTGCGTGGTCCGCCACCTCGGCCGCGCGTTCCCAGCTCATGCAGAAGCGGCCGCCGGGCACGATCTCGACCCGGGCCTGGGGGCACTTCGCCTGCAGCAGGGGGCGGTGCTTTCCGTAGATGAAGTTCTCGCCGTAGAGCATCAGCACGGGGCAGCGCAGTGCGGCCATCCCGGCCAGCGTGTCGAACTTCGACAGCGCGCCCATCGCCTGCCAGCGGTCGCGGCCGATCTCGAGCTGCGCGGTGTTGATGCGGTCCATCCACGACTGGGTGGGCTGCATCGGCGCGTGCTCGGGGTCGTTCTCGAGCAGGAACCGGATCGAGCGTGGCGCCGGGAAGCCGCTTTCGTCGCTCGGCCGCACCCTGGCGATGTCGGCGATATCGTTCCTCGCCGTGTCGGCGTCGGTGAAGAAGGGCGTGTTGACCAGCACGACCTTGTCGACGCGCTGCGGCCAGCGCGAGCCCAGCGCGATCGAGGTCGCCGCGCCCACCGCCTCGCCGAGTGCGAAGGCGCGTTCGATGCCGAGCGCGTCCATCACCTCGACGACGCAGCGCGCGTAGTCCTCGATGGAAGGCTGCCAGTCGATATGGTCGGAATGGCCGTGGCTGGGATAGTCGATGGCGACGGCGCGGAAGTGCGGCGCCAGCGCCTCCAGGAGCTCGACCATCACGGCCGAGCTCTGCTGGTTGATGTGGGTCACCATGACCGTGGGACCCTGTCCCGCGGCACGCCAGTGGATGTGCCCGGCGAAGGTCTTCGCCAGGCCTCGGTCGATCGACAGGGGCACGCGTTACTCGAGCTTGACGTTGGCGGACTTGATGACGGCGGCCCACTTGGCGACTTCCTCCTTGAGGAAGGCCTGCAGCTCGGCCGAGGTGCCGCCGGCCACGACGCCGCCCACCTTGAGATAGGCGTCGGCGAGCTCCTTGGTCTTCAGCGCCTTGCTGGCGGCCTCGAAGACCTTGGCGCGCGCCTCGGCGCTGGCACCGGCCGGCGAGATGAGCGCGTACCAGTTGTCGGAGTTGACCTTGGGAAAGCCCATCTCGCGCATCGTCGGCACGTCGGGCAGCAGCGGCGCGCGGGTGTCGGAGGTGACGCCCAGCACCTTCACCGTGCCCGCCCGCACGTGCGGCAGCAGCACCGAGATGTCGAGCAGCACCGTGTCGACGGTGCCGGCCAGCAGGTCGTTGGTCGCGGGCGCGGCGCCGCGATAGGGCACGTGCAGCAGGTCGGTCCCGGTCTCGCGCTTGAACAGCTCGATGGCGAGGTGGGTGATGCCGCCGGTGCCCGCCGAGCCGCAGGTGACCTTGCCCGGGTTGGCCTTGGCGTGGGCGATGAAGCTCTTGAGGTCGCTAATGCCGAGCTTGGCGTTGATGGCGAGCACTTCCTGGACGCGCACGACCAGGATCTGCGGCGCGAGGTCCTTGGCCGGGTCGTACGGCATCTTCGGCATGAGGCTCTGCATGATGGCGCCGGCCGAGGCGCTCATCAGGCCCATGACGTGGCCATCGCTGCCGGCCTTGGCGACGAAGTCGACGCCGGTGACGCCGGCCGCGCCGCTCTTGTTCTCGACCAGCACGGGCTGCCCCAGCAGCGGCGACATGCGCTCGGCGAGGTTGCGGCCGAAGATGTCGGCCGGTCCGCCGGCCGGGAATGGCACGATGAGGGTGCAGGGTTTGCTGGGGAAGCCGACCTGGGCGCCGGCGCGGGTTCCGACAAAAGGCAGCGCGGCCAACCCGGCGGCGGCCGCGCGACGTGTGATACTCAAGATTTTTCCTCCCATTGCTTGCGCGAAGTCTGCGCGGGCGACGGGAGGTTTACAAGCGCCGCGGTCTAGAACTCGACGTCGAGCTCCTCGACCTCTTCCGGCTCGGCCTTGGCCGCCGCCGTCCATTCCGCCATCGCCGGGAAGGACATCATGAGGTCGCGATAGGCGGCGCAGGCAGGATCGAGTTTCACATCGTATGTGGCGAAGCGCGAGCAGACCGGCGCGTACATGGCGTCGGCCATGGTCGGCGTCTTGCCGAACAGGTAGGGGCCGCCATAGCGCTGCAGGCACTCGCGCCAGATCGCGGTCACCCGGTCGATGTCGGCCTGGGCGCCGGCCCATACCTTGAAGCCGGGATGATGGACCTTGAGGTTCATCGGCAGGGCCGAGCGCAGGTTGGCGAAGCCCGAATGCATCTCGCCGCAGATTGCCCGGCAGTGGGCGCGCGCCGCCGGATCCTGGGGCAGCAGGCCAGCCTCGGGGCGGGTTTCGTGGAGATACTCGGCGATCGCCAGCGTATCCCAGACCTTCACCGGCCCATGCTCGAGGCACGGCACCAGGAAGGACGGCGACAGCAGCAGGAGCTCGGCCCGCGTCGCCGGATCGTCCAGGGGAGCCATCTTCTCCTCGAAGGGAAGTCCCGCCATGCGGCACAATAGAAAGCCGCGCAGCGACCAGGAGGAATAGTTCTTGCTACTGACGGTGAGAGAAGCCTCGGCCATGCCGTCGAAGCAAGCAAGTTCCGAGCCGTTTTGCCCATGCTCTATGCGCTTTACCAGACGTCCGCCGACCTGATGCTGCCATTCCGGGTCTGGGCGACGGCTGCCGGGCAGGTCTTCAACGGCGGCGGAGCGGACAGGCTGGAGACGTGGCAGGCGGCCAGCGCGCTCTGCGAAATGGTGAGCCGGGCGACGCTGAGCCATCGCCGTCCGTCCTTCGGCATCTCGGAAGTCGAGGTCGGCAACCAGCGCGTGCCGGTGCGCGAGGAGGAGGTCTTCTCGACCCCCTTCGGCACCCTGCTGCGCTTCGCGAAGGAAGGCGCTCCGCCCCAGCCGCGGGTCCTGCTGGTGGCGCCGCTGTCCGGCCATTTCGCGACCCTGCTGCGCGAGACTGTCCGGGTCCTTCTACCCGAGCACGACGTTCACATCACCGACTGGGCCAACGCCCGCGATGTCGGGGTGTGGCACGGCAAGTTCGGCTTCGACGAGTATATCGAGCACCTCGTTCAGTTCCTCGAGGCCATGGGGCCGGGGGCGCACGTGATCGCCGTCTGCCAGCCCTGCGTCCAGGCGCTGGCCGCGGCCGCCCTGATGGCCGAGGACGACCATCCCTGCCAGCCGCGGTCGATCACGCTGATGGCCGGACCGATCGACACGCGCATCAACCCGACCAAGGTCAATGAGCTCGCCACCGGACGGCCGATCTCGTGGTTCGAGAACAACCTGATCGCGCGCGTGCCGCTGCGCTATCCGGGCGCGACCCGCCGCGTCTATCCCGGCTTCCTGCAGCTTACCGCCTTCATGAGCATGAACGCCGAGCGGCACATCAAGGCGCAGGTCGACCTCTACAAGGCGATGGCCAAGGGCGAGCACGCCGAGGCCAGCACCATCAAGGCCTTCTACGACGAATACTTCGCCGTGCTGGACATGACGGCGGAATTCTACCTGGAAACCGTGCAGCGCGTGTTCCAGGACCATCTCCTGGCCAAGGGCGAGCTGGTCTGGCGGGACCGCAAGGTCAATCCCCGGGCGCTCCGCCGCACCGCCCTGTTCACCGTCGAGGGCGAGCGCGACGACATCTGCGCCATCGGCCAGACGGTGGCGGCGCACGACCTCTGCACCGGCCTGCGGCCCTATCGCAAGAAGCACTACATGCAGGCCGGCGTCGGCCACTACGGCGTGTTCAGCGGGCGCCGCTGGGCCGGCCAGATCTACCCCCTGGTGCGCAACACGATCCTGGCCAACGAGTAGGGCCTGTTGCTCTTCTCATATTCCTCTCCCCCGAGCGGGGGAGAGGAGCCTGGGGAGGGATGGCAAAACCGCCTGATTGCGATACATACTTCGCATCATGGCTGACTTTCCGAAGAAGACCCTCGCCGACTGGGAAAAGGCCGCCGCCAAGGAGCTGCGCGACCGGCCCCTGTCGTCCCTCGACTGGATGACGCCGGAAGGCATCGCGGTGAAGCCGGTCTACACCGCGGCCGACCTCGAGAACCTCGAATCGGTCGGCTCGCTGCCCGGCTTCCCGCCGTTCACCCGCGGGCCCAAGGCCACGATGTACACCGGCCGGCCGTGGACGGTGCGCCAGTACGCCGGCTTCTCGACCGCGGAGGAGAGCAACAAGTTCTATCGCGCCAACCTCGCGGCCGGCCAGATGGGCCTGTCGGTGGCGTTCGATCTCGCGACCCATCGCGGCTACGACTCGGACCATCCGCGCGTCGTCGGCGACGTCGGCAAGGCCGGCGTGGCGATCGATTCCGTCGAGGACATGAAGGTCCTGTTCGACGGCATCCCGCTCGACAAGATGAGCGTCAGCATGACCATGAACGGCGCGGTGCTGCCGGTGCTGGCGGGCTACATCGTGGCGGCCGAGGAGCAGGGCGTCCCGCAGGACAAGCTGGCGGGCACGATCCAGAACGACATCCTCAAGGAGTTCATGGTCCGGAACACCTACATCTACCCGCCCGGACCCTCGATGCGCATCGTGGCCGACATCATCGAGCACACCGCGCAGCACATGCCCAAGTTCAACTCGATCTCGATCTCCGGCTATCACATGCAGGAGGCGGGGGCGACGCTGGTCCAGGAGCTGGCCTTCACGCTGGCCGACGGCCTCGAATATGTGCGCGCCGCCCGGGCCAAGGGGCTCGACATCGACGCCTTCGCGCCGCGCCTGTCCTTCTTCTTCTGCATCGGCATGAACTTCTTCATGGAGGCGGCGAAGCTGCGCGCCGCGCGCTTCCTGTGGGCCGAGCTGGTCCAGCCGTTCGAGCCCAAGAAGGCCGATTCGCTGTCGCTGCGCACGCACTGCCAGACCTCGGGCGTGTCGCTGACCGAGAAGGACCCCTACAACAACATCATCCGCACCGCCTACGAGGCGATGGCGGCGGTATTGGGCGGCACGCAGTCGCTGCACACCAACTCGTTCGACGAGGCGATCGCGCTGCCGACCGTCACCTCGGCCCGCATCGCGCGCAACACGCAGCTCATCCTGCAGCACGAGACCGGCGTCACCAAGGTCGTCGATCCCCTGGCCGGCAGCTACTACGTCGAGGCGCTGACCTCGAGCCTGATCGCCGAGGCGCGCAAGCTGATCGCCGAGGTCGAGGCGCTGGGCGGCATGACCAAGGCGGTCGAGGCCGGCATGCCCAAGCTGCGCATCGAGGAGGCGGCCGCCCGCAAGCAGGCGCGCATCGACCGCGGCGAGGAGGTGGTGGTCGGCGTCAACCGGTTCCAGCTCAAGGACGAGCCCGCCATCGAGATCCTCGAGGTCGACAACGACGTCGTGCGTGAAGGGCAGGTGGCGCGCCTGCAGAAGATCCGCGCCGCCCGCGACGAGGCCCGGTGCACGGCCGCGCTCAAGGCGCTGGGGGAAGCGGCGCGCAACGGCACCGGCAACCTGCTGGCGCTGTCGATCGACGCGACCCGCGCGCGCGCCACGGTGGGCGAGATCTCGTCGGCGCTGGAAGGCGTCTACGGCCGCTACCAGGCGACCATCCGCTCGATCTCCGGCGTCTATGCCGGCGAGTGGGAGGGCGACGAGGGCCTCGAGCGCATCCGCACCGACATCGGCGCCTTCGCCGAGGAGGAAGGCCGCCGGCCGCGCCTCATGGTCGTGAAGATGGGCCAGGACGGCCACGACCGCGGCGCCAAGGTGATCGCCACGGCCTTCGCCGACCTAGGGTTCGACGTCGATATCGGCCCGCTGTTCCAGACGCCGGCCGAGGCGGCGCGGGCGGCGATCGAGAACGACGTGCACGTGATCGGCGTGTCGAGCCAGGCGGCCGGCCACAAGACGCTGGTGCCGCAGCTCATCGAGGAGCTCGCCAGGCAGGGCGGCTCGGAGGTGCTGGTGGTGGTGGGCGGCGTCATCCCGGCCCAGGACTACGAGTTCCTGAAGAAGGCCGGCGTGGCCGCCATCTACGGGCCGGGCACCAACATCCCGGCGGCGGCGGCCGAGATCCTGGCCATCCTGCGCAGCCGCGGCCAGAAGCGCGCGGCTTGAACCAGGCTGAAGCCGACGACATCCGCTCCGATAGCGCCAAAACCTCGGAAGGCCGCCCCGGCAAGATCGTGTTTGATCTCAGGGCATCGCGCTACAGCGGGATGAGATGAGGTGGAATCGCTTGCGATTCCACCTCATCTCATCCGCGCGCGCGAATGTCGTAGGTTGCAGGAGGGCATGATGAGATTGGCTGTTTCCAGCCAATCTCATCATGCTTTAGCGGCGCATCCCCCGGATCTCTTCGGGGGTGAGCGGGGATTCCTGGAACGACAGGATACGGCCGCGGATCGTGGCGAAGAATGTGTGGGCCTCGAGCTTGCCGGGATAGCGGATCGGCGTGTCGTCGAAGCGCGCCAGCCAGATGCGCACCGGCCGTTCGCGATCGGTCTCGGCCTCCTTGGGGGCTTCCTCGAACTCGCCGGAGATCCGCTTGGTGTAGATGTCGCAGACCAGGACATCGCCGCGGGCGCCGGGGATGCCGGTCGACGCCGCGGGCTCCATGCCCACCTTGTGCAGGATGACGTCGATGCGGCGCTTGCCGTCGTTGGACCGCACCGTCCTGTCGCAGGCCGCGTCGCCCGCCAGGCCGACGCTCAGCGCCGCTGTCAGGGGATCGAGCGAGCCCTGTCGGTCGGCCTCGCTGATCGTCTGCTGCGGCGTCGGCTTCCACACCGGCGTATGGGTCTCCTGCAGGAAGCCCGAAGCCCCGTACTGGGCCAGCCACGTGCGCGGCTTGCCGTCGACGCTGATCGACAGCGACCCGGCCGCCGGCTGCGCGCCGCGGGTCGAGAAGCCGCCCCACGCACGGTTGCGGCCGATATAGTTCATGGTGATCGCCTTCAGCATCCCTTCCTTGTAGGTGCTGGTCTCGACGTCGTAGCTCGCCCCGTTGAAGCGGGCGGTGACGTCGATGCGGAACCCGGTGATGCCGGCAAACGTGATCTCGTAGGCGATCTGGATCTTGCGGGCGTCCTGGGCGGCGGCGAGGGGCGTGGCCGCGAGGATCGCGGCTGCGGCAACAATGGCCCTACGAAATCTCATGATTTCCTTTCCCTGCGGGGGGTTACGCCGGCCTTCCGGGCACGATAGAAGGCCGTCGCTTCCCACGCCACTGAACTTGCGCGCCGAACAAGGCAATTTTCGCCCATGTCGCCTCCCGCCTCCGACGGCGTTCCCTTGCTCGGCTTCACGCGCACCTGGGCGGTGCTGCGTGTAGTTGGCCGGCATTTATGGCCAAAGGGTGAACCGGGCCTGCGGTTCCGTGTCGTCCTGGCGATGGCCCTGCTGGTGGCCGCCAAGGTCGCCAACGTCTACGTGCCGGTGCTCTACAAGCAGGCCGTCGATGCCCTGGGCGAGCCGGCGGCCCAGCTGGTGGCCGTCCCGATCGCGCTCATCGTGGCCTACGGCGCGGCGCGCATCCTCGCGCAGGGCCTGGGGGAGCTCCGTGACGCCCTCTTCGCGCCGGTGTCCCAGCGGGCGGTCCGCAACCTCGCGCTCGAGGTCTTCCGTCACCTGCACGCACTGTCCCTGCGCTTTCACCTGGAACGCCAGACCGGCGGGCTGAGCCGCGTCATCGAGCGCGGCACCGGGGGGATGGAGTTCCTGATCCGCTTCACGGTCTTCAACATCCTGCCGACCCTGTTCGAGATCGTGCTCGTCGGCATCGTCCTGTGGAGCCTCTACGACTGGCGGTACTCCGCGGTGACCCTGGCGGCGGTCGGCGGCTACATCGCCTTCTCGGTGTGGCTGTCGGAGTGGCGCATCCTGTTCGTGCGCCGCATGAACGATGCCGACACCGAGGCCAATGCCCGCGCCATCGACAGCCTGCTGAACTACGAGACGGTCAAGTACTTCGGCAACGAGGAGCACGAGGCGCGCCGCTTCGACGTCGGCCGCCGCCGCTACGAGATCGCGGCCATCCAGTCCAACCGCTCGCTGTCGCTGCTGAACGTCGGCCAGGGCGCGATCATCTCGCTCGGGCTGGTGTCGGTGATGGCCATGGCCGGATACGGGGTCAAGGCGGGGACGATGACCATCGGCGACTTCGTCGCCGTCAACGCCTTCCTGATCCAGCTCTACCAGCCGCTCAACATGCTGGGCTTCGCCTATCGCGAGATCAGGAACGCCCTGGTCAACATGGAGAAGATGTTCGGCCTGCTCGACGTCAGGGCCGAGATCGCCGACCGGCCGGGCGCGCCGCCGCTCGTGGCCGCCGGCGGCGAGATCGTGTTCGACCATGTCGACTTCCACTACGAGGCCAGCCGGCCCATCCTGCGCGACGTCAGCTTCCGCGTCGCGCCGGGCAGCACCGTCGCCATCGTGGGCTCGAGCGGGGCGGGGAAGTCGACCATCTCCCGCATCCTCTTCCGCTTCTACGACGTCGCCTCCGGCAGCGTCCGCATCGACGGCCAGGACATCCGCGAGGTCACGCAGTCGAGCTTGCGGGCGGCGATCGGCGTCGTGCCGCAGGACACCGTCCTGTTCAACGACACGATCTTCTACAACATCTGCTACGGCCGGGCCGACTGCACGCGCGAGGACGTCGAGCGGGCCGCCCGGCTGGCGCGCATCCACGACTTCGTCGAGAGCCTGCCGCAGGGCTACGACACCACGGTGGGCGAGCGCGGGCTGAAGCTGTCGGGCGGCGAGAAGCAGCGCGTGGCGATCGCGCGCACCATCCTCAAGGATCCGCGCATCCTGCTGTTCGACGAGGCGACCAGCGCCCTCGACACCCGCACCGAGCAGGAGATCCAGCGCTCGCTGGAGGAGGTGAGCCGCGGCCGCACCACGCTGGTCATCGCCCACCGCCTGTCCACCATCATCAACGCCGACGAGATCGTCGTCCTCGACCGTGGCCGTGTCGTCGAGCGCGGGCGGCACGCCGATCTGCTGGCCAACGACGGCCTCTATGCCGACATGTGGCGTCGCCAGCAGGAGGCGGCCCTGCAGGCCGAGCGGCAGGTGGAGGCGCAGGCGGAGGAGGCCGCGTCGCTTCGCAGCGAGGGTCATCTCCGTGTCGCCGACTAGCCACGCCTCGGCGGCCGCCAGCCCCTGGCGGACCCTGCTGCCGGTCTTCGCCGCCTGTGCCGCCATCGGCCTGCAGGCCGGCGTCGCCCTGCCGCTGGTGCCGCTCGCCCTGGAGCGGCGCGGCGTCGACAAGCTCACCATCGGCATCGTCGCCGCGGCCTGGGCCGTCGGCATGCTGTCGACGGCGCCGTACATTCCCCGCCTGGCCGCCCGCCTCGGCGCCGTTCCCTTCATCATCGCGGCCGTCGTGTCGGGCTCCATGCTCACGGTCGCCTACACGCTCACCGACAGTGTCGCGGCCTGGTTCGTCCTCACCTTCCTGCACGGCGTGGTCGGCGGCGTGCCCTGGGTGGTGAGCGAGATCTGGATGAACGTGGTCGTCGAGGAGAAGCGGCGCGGCCGGGTGATGGCGGTCTATGCCATCCTGGTCGCGCTCGGCCTGGCGCTCGGCCCGTTCCTGCTGCAGGTCGTGGGCGTCTACGGGCCGCGGCCCTTCCTCACCTGCGCCGCGCTTGCCCTGCTGGTGGCGGTGCCGCTGCTTCCCTACTGGAAGACGGCGCCGCGCATCGAGCACCATGCCGACAGCAACTACCTGCAGGTCGTCGCGGCCGCGCCGCTCGCCATGCTGGCGGGCTTCGCCTGCGGCCTCGGCGAGCAGGTCGCGTTCAGCTTCCTGCCGGTCTACGCGGTCGGCGCCGGCGTCGCGGCCGAGACAGGCGCGCTCTGGCTCTCGACCTTCGTGATCGGCAACGTGATCCTGCAGTGGCCGATCGGCTGGATGGCCGACCATTTCGACCGCCGTGGCGTGCTCGCCGGCTGCACCCTGGCCAGCATGGCGCTGGTGCTGCTGCTCGCCGCCGTGCCGGCGCAGTCGCTCGCCGTGATCGCCGTGATCGGCCTGTGGGGCGGCCTGTCCTTCTCGATCTATCCGGTCGGGCTGGCGCTGCTCGGGCAGCGCTTCGGCGGCGGCGACATCGCCCGCGCCAACACCGCCTTCAGCATGCTCTACATCCTGGGCGGGCTCATCGGTCGGCCGCTGGCCGGCGCGGCGATGGACGCGGTCGGCGATCCCGGGCTCGGCTGGACGCTCGCGGTGTTCTACGCCATCGCCGGCATCGCCGCCTTGCTGGCATTCCACCGGGGCCGCTGATAAGTCAGGCGGGATGAGCGTGCCCGCCGCCCGGACCGACACGGCCGCCGATCCGCTGCTCGCGCCCCTGCTGGCGGGCGACCGTCGGGCGCTGGCCCAGGCCATCACCCTCGTGGAATCGACGCGCAGCGATCATCGCGAGCGCGCCGACGCGCTGCTGGCGGCGCTGCTGCCGCACACCGGCCGGTCGGTGCGCCTCGGAATCACCGGCGTCCCGGGCGTCGGCAAGTCGACCTTCATCGAGCGTTTCGGCCTGTCGCTGCTGGAGCGCGGCCGGTCGCTGGCGGTGCTGGCGATCGATCCCTCGTCCAAGCGCGGCGGCGGCTCGATCCTGGGCGACAAGACGCGCATGGAGGAACTGTCGCGGCGGCAGGAGGCCTTCATCCGGCCCTCGCCGGCGGGCGTGACGCTGGGCGGCGTCGCGCGGCGCACGCGCGAGACCATGCTGCTGGTCGAGGCGGCGGGCTTCGACACGGTGATCGTCGAGACGGTGGGCGTGGGCCAGTCGGAGACCGCCGTCTCCGACATGGTCGACATGTTCATCGTCCTGCTGCTGCCGGCGGGCGGCGACGATCTCCAGGGCATCAAGCGCGGCGTGATCGAGCTGGCCGACCTGATCGTCGTCAACAAGGCCGACGGCGACCTCCTGGCGACGGCGCGCCGCTCGGCCGCGGACTATCAGCACGCGCTGCGCATGCTGCGCTCGCCGACGGCAGGGTGGACGCCCGAGGTCACGACCGCGTCGGCCCTGGGCGGCGAGGGCGTCGCGGCGGTGTGGGACACGGTCGAGCGCTTCCGCGCCGCCGTGGGGGACAAGGGACTGGCGCGGCGGCGGGCCGAGCAGGCGCGGACCTGGATGTGGAACGAAGTCGGCGAGACCCTCCTGGCCGAGCTGCGGCGCCATCCCGAGGTCAGGCGCCTGGTGCCGGGCCTCGAGCGCGACGTCGAGGCCGGTCGCGCGACACCCGCCGCGGCGGCCCGGTCCATGCTAAAGGCTTTCCATGGCCGCTAAGTCCTTCGTTCGCCGCGCCCGCCGGGCCGCCGCTGCCGCCGAGCCGCTGCCGTTCTGGAAGCGCAAGACGCTGGCGCAGATGAGCAAGCAGGAATGGGAATCGCTCTGCGACGCCTGCGGCATGTGCTGCGTCAACAAGCTCGAATACGAGGGGACCGGCGAACTCGCCCAGACCGACACGTGCTGCCGCCTCCTGGACCCCAAGACCGCGCGCTGCCGCGACTACCGGAACCGCAAGGAGATCGTCCCGGACTGCATCCAGCTCACCCCATCCGTGGTGGCCAAGATGGACTGGCTCCCCAAGACCTGCGGCTACCGGCTGGTCCACCAGAAGCAGGACCTCTACTGGTGGCATCCCCTGGTGTCGGGCGACCCGGAAACCGTGCACCAGGCGGGAATCTCGGCGCGCGGCCGGGTGATTCCCGAGGACCAGGTCGAGGATATCAGCGAGCGGGTCGTCGACTGGTTCGCCTGAGCCTCGGGCCGGCCTCAGCGCCCAGTTGACGGGCGGGGCCCCGGCCCCTAAAAAGCCCGCCTTCCCGCCCTCTGGCGGGATCGTTTTTTCCAGCGGAAGCCGCCATGCCTCGTCGTTGCGCCCTCTCGGGCAAGTCCGTGCAATACGGCAACAATGTGAGCCACGCCAACAACAAGACCCGGCGCCGGTTCATGTCCAACCTGCAGGTCGCCTCGGTCCTGTCGGACGCGCTCGGCCATTCGGTGCGCCTGCGCCTGACGCCGCGCGGCATCAAGACCATCGAGCACAATGGCGGCATCGACGCCTACCTGCTGGGCACCAACGACAGCAAGCTCAGCCCCGAGATGAAGGCGCTGAAGCGCCGCGTCAGCTCGGCCAAGGCCAAGAAGGACGCCAAGGCGGCCGCCTAGCGGCCTGCCGAGAGTCGCAGGCGAGGTCCTCGCCTGCTCCCCAAAGGGGATTCCTCCGCTCCGCCGCGCGACGCGCGGCTCAGGCCGTCACGGCGCCAGCTCGAACAGCAGCAGGATGTTGCGCTGGAGCGGGTTGAAGTTGTCGTCCGAGATCAGCCACAGCAGCGTTTCGCCGCGGGCGCCGCGTGTCGCGGCCAGGCCCTCCAGATTGTCCACCGCATAGGGTGAGGCGAGGCGCGCCAGCTCCTCGGCCCGTACCGTGCCGCCGGCAACGAGCTGGGCGGCGTCGAAGCGCATGACGCGGCAGCGCACCCCGCGCGCCATGTCGAAGGCGCGCTCGACGACGGCCAGGGAGCCGTCGGGAAGCCGCGTGAGCGCCGTCGGATGGAAGTCGGGGATCTCGGCATAGTCGAAGCTCGACCAGCGATAGCCGCCGCCCGGCGCGGGCTCGGCGATCCAGCCCGCCACGGTGCCCGGCCGGCGGCTGTATTCCTCGCTCAGCATCACGATCCGTCCGTCGTCGAGGACCGTCATGGCCTCGATGCCGCCGTTCGAGGGCTGCCGGCCGATGTCGGGCGGTCCTGCGACGGGCTGCGGCGTCGCCGTCAGGCTGTCGTAGCGCCAGAGGCGATGGTTGCGCTCGAAGGCGACCAGCCAGGAGCCGTCGGGCAGCCGCGCCATCGCCTCGGCATCGGCCTCGGGCTTGCTGGCGATGAACCGGCCGTCGAGGGCCAGGAGCTGGCCGATCCGCGCATCGCTCAATCCGGCCAGGTTCGCATCGCCGTCATACTCGATGGTGGCGGTGAGCCAGGCACCTTCGTCGGAGATCGAGGTCAGCCGCTTGCCGTCGGCCGTGATGTGCAGGTCGGACCAGCCGCCGAAACGGCGGGAATTCGCGGTCATCGTCACGCCGCCGCGCCATACCAGGCGCCCGACCTTGCGGGCGGCGGGCTCATCGATCTTGAGCGGCAGCGAGCTGCTGCCGATCTCGAGCGGCTGGTCCTGGGCGACGGCCGGCGGCGGCGAGCTGCCGGCGCAGGCGGCCAGGAGGCCGGCGACCAGCAGGGAGTGGAAGGCGGCGCGCACCGTCAGGCGGCGCGCCGGCCGGACTTTCCGGAGCCCTTCGAGCCGCCGCGCCGCTGCTCGCGGGCGTTGCGCACGCTCTGCTGGTCCTCCTCGTCGAACAGCGAGGCGAGCTGCTCCATCATCGTGCCGCCGAGCTGGTCGGCGTCGACGATGGTGACGGCGCGACGATAGTAGCGCGTGACGTCGTGGCCGATGCCGATGGCGATGAGCTCGACGGGCGAACGCGTCTCGATCCAGTCGATGACGTCGCGCAGGTGGCGCTCCAGGTAGTTGCCCGGGTTCACCGACAGGGTCGAATCGTCGACCGGCGCGCCATCGGAGATCACCATCATGATCTTGCGTTCTTCCGGGCGGGGCAGCAGGCGGTTGTGTGCCCACAGCAGCGCCTCGCCGTCGATGTTCTCCTTGAGGATGCCTTCGCGCAGCATCAGGCCGAGGTTCTTGCGGGCCCGCCGCCAGGGCGCGTCGGCCGGCTTGTAGATGATGTGGCGCAGGTCGTTGAGGCGGCCCGGATTGGCCGGCTTGCCGGCGGCGAGCCACTGCTCGCGGCTCTGGCCGCCCTTCCAGGCGCGGGTCGTGAAGCCCAGGATCTCGACCTTGACGCCGCAGCGCTCCAGCGTGCGCGCCAGGATGTCGGCGCTCATCGCCGCCACCGTGATCGGACGGCCGCGCATCGATCCGGAATTGTCGATCAGCAGCGACACGACCGTGTCGCGGAAGTTCGTCTCCTTCTCCTTCTTGAAGGAGAGGGCGTGCATGGGATTGGCGACGATTCGCGCCAGGCGCGCGGCGTCGAGCGTGCCCTCATCGAGGTCGAAGTCCCAGGAGCGGTTCTGCTGCGCCATGAGCCGGCGCTGCAGGCGGTTGGCCAGCTTGCCGATCACGCCCTGCAGGTGCGACAGCTGCTGGTCGAGATGGTTGCGCAGGCGGCCGAGCTCCTCGGCGTCGCAGAGCTGCTCGGCCTCGACGATCTCGTCGAACTTCAGCGTGTAGGCGTGGTACTGCTGGCCGGCCGGCTCGTTGTTGAGCGCGCCCGGCGGCAGCCACGGGCGTTCGGCCCGGCCCGGCTCCTCCTCGTCGCCCGAACCCATCTGCATCTCGGTCTGCGCCTGGTCGGCGACGGTCTCCGAGGCGTCCTCCTGCTCGGAAGCGTCCTCGGTCTCCTCGCCCTGGGCGCCGTAGCCGTGGGTCTCGCTGGAATCGCTCTGGTCGTCGCCGGTCTCGTTCGACTGGCCGTCCGCGTTCTCCTGGTCCTGCGATTCCTGGTCGTCCTCGTCCTGCAGGTCGGCGGTCTCGTCGCCGAGCTTGAGGTCGCGGATGAGCTGCCGCGCGGCACGCGCGAAGGCCTCCTGGTTGGCCAGCGAATCGCGCAGCTTCTGGAAGTCGCGGCCGGCCAGCGCCTCGACGTCGGCGCGCCACATGTCGACCATCGCCTTGGCGCTCTCCGGCGGGGCCGTGCCGAGCAGCTGCTCGCGGGCGATCAGGCCGATCACGTCGGCGATCGGCGCGTCGTCCTTGGACTTGATGCGGGCATGGCCGCGCTGGTCGGAACGCTGCCGCCACAGGGCGCTGAGGTTGTCGGCGACGCCGGCCATGCGCCGGGCACCGAGCGCCTCGACGCGGACCTGCTCGACGGCATCGAAGATCGCGCGGGCCGTCTCGCCGCGCGGCACGCGGCGCAGATGGGTCTTGCGGTCGTGGTGGCGCAGGCGGAGCGCCATCGAATCGGCCTCGCCGCGCACGCGGCTGACATCCTCGACCGGCAGGTCGCGGGCGGGCACCGTGATGCGCGCCTCGTTGCCCAGCAGCGAGCCGCCGTCCGGCACGAAGGAGACGTTGACCTCGTTGCGCGACACCGCCCGCATGGTGGTGGCGGTGACGCGCCGGAATTCCTCGAGCGGCGTTGAGTCCTTGGCCATCGGGCCCCTCGTCAGTGCAGCTTGCCGCCCTTGCCGCTCGACGCCGGCAGTTCCTTGCCGAAGCAGCGCTGATAGTACTCGGCGAGCGTGCTGCGCTCGACCTCGTCGCACTTGTTGAGGAAGGTGAGACGGAAGCCGAAGCCGACGTCGCCGCCGAAGATGCGGGCGTTCTCGGCCCAAGTGATCACCGTGCGGGGCGACATGACGGTCGAGATGTCGCCGGCGATGAAGCCGGCGCGCGTGAGGTCGGCCAGCGCGACCATCGCCGAGACGATCTTGCGGCCCTCGTCGTTGTCGTAGAACGGCGTCTTGGCCAGCACGATGTCGACTTCCTGGTCGTGCGGCAGGTAGTTCAGGGTCGTCACGATCGACCAGCGGTCCATCTGGCCCTGGTTGATCTGCTGCGTGCCGTGATAGAGGCCGGTCGTGTCGCCGAGGCCGACCGTGTTGGCGGTCGAGAACAGGCGGAAGGCCGGGTGAGGGCGGATCACCTTGTTCTGGTCGAGCAGGGTGAGCTTGCCCTCGACCTCGAGCACGCGCTGGATCACGAACATCACGTCGGCGCGGCCGGCATCGTACTCGTCGAACACCAGCGCCGTCGGGTTCTGCAGCGCCCACGGCAGGATGCCCTCGCGGAACTCGGTGATCTGCTTGCCGTCGCGCAGCACGATCGCGTCCTTGCCGATAAGGTCGATACGGCTGATGTGGCTGTCGAGGTTGACGCGCACGCAGGGCCAGTTGAGGCGGGCCGCGACCTGCTCGATATGGGTCGACTTGCCGGTGCCGTGATAGCCCTGGACCATGACGCGGCGGTTGTGCGCAAAGCCCGCGAGGATCGCCATCGTCGTGTCGTGGTCGAAGAGGTAGGCGTCGTCGACTTCGGGCACGTACTCGGTGGGCTGGCTGAAGGCCGGCACTTCCATGTCGGTGTCGATGCCGAAGACCTGGCGCGCGGAAATCTTGATGTCCGGCATGCCCGACACGTTCTGGCGGGCCGCGGTTGTCGTAGAGGCCATCATCTGTCCTACAAAACAAAGCCCGCCAAATTGCGGGCCAAAAACAAGTCTCGCAGGCTCGATTGTGCACCGCAAGCGACCAATTGCCCCCTTTGCCCCGCCTGAGGCCGGATCACTCCGCCAGGAGGTTTTCCGACGCCCGCAGAGTGGAATAGGCCGCGTTGATCTCCTTCAGCCGCTCCTCGGCTTCCCGGGCGCCGCCGTTGGCGTCGGGATGGTGGATCTTCACCAGTTCCTTGTAACGAGATTTCACGGCGGCCCGGGTAAGGGGCCACGAAAGTTCAAGAATTCCCATGGCGGTCCGCTCCGCCGGGGTCAGTTGCTCGCTGCCATCGGGCTTGGGCGGCAGCCGCTCGGCCACGCCCGCGTCGCCGGCCAGGTCTAACGGGTCGGTGATGTGGACATAGGGCCCGCGGTTGCGCCGCGTTCCCAGCGGCCAGACCGGCCGGCGCCAGGTCGTGTCGGCGCGGATGTGGGCCTCGATCTGGTTGGCGTCGAGGCCGGCGAAATAGTCCCAGTTCTTGTTGTACTCGCGCACGTGCTCGAGACAGAACCAGCGGTACTCGTTCAGCCGGTCGCGCGCCCGCGGTGCCCGGAACTCGCCGCCCAGTAGGCAGCCCGGCGCCTCGCAGACGCGCTGGTGCGTCGCTGCGCCGTTCTCCGCCGCCAAGGGTTTCGCTCGCCGTCGGGCCATCGCGCTAATATGTGTTCAACGGTTTGGACGGGCAAGAGAGGCAGGCGATGGGCAAGGTTGCGACGGCGATTGACAACAAGCTGCGGAGCGCCTTCGCGCCGGTGCGCCTCGCCATCGAGGACGAATCCTCCCGCCATCACGGCCATGCCGGCTGGCGCGAAGGCGGCGAGACCCACTTTCGGGTCGAGATCGTGTCCGCGGCCTTCGAGGGCAAGAACCGGGTCGCGCGCCAGCGGCTGGTCTACGCCACGCTCAAGGAGGAGCTGGATGCCGGCCTGCACGCGCTGGCGCTGACGACGCTGACGCCGGCGGAGGATGATCGCACCGTGTCATCCCGAGCGTAGCGCCTGCCCTGAGCGACGTCGAAGGGAAGGGACCTTTCTGAGGCACCAAAGGTCCCTCGGGCTTCGCCCTCGGGATGACAGCATCGCTTCAGCCATCCATCTCGATCTCTTTGCCGGCGGCGGCGGCGCGCACCGCTTCGGCATCGGGACCGGTGTAGAACTGGGGCGCCCAGCGCTTCACGACCGCCCCGTCCGCGGCCCAGGCGTGGCAGGTGTCGACGACGTACGGCTTCGACGGCGGCTTCGCGGGATCGGCGGGCTTGGGCGGCTTGCCGATCTTGACGCGGTGCGCCAGCGAGAGGTCGCGCGCCTTGCGCGACGACACGGTCTGGAAGGCGGTCGTCGCCACCGGGCCCAGCAGCTCGACGATATGGGTGCAGCCGTGGACGCCGCCCAGCCGCTCGCGGACCTGGCGATGGAAGCCGCCGCCGATGCGCAGGCCGATCAGCTTCTTGAAGTCCGGCGTGATCCCGCTGCAGACCTGGTAGGGCGACTTGTCGGTGACCGCCTCGACGTCGACGATGGTGAAGCGGTGGTCGATCGTCAGGCGGATCGACATGTCGTGCACGAAGTCGCCGGCCTTGAGCGGGCCGCGCCATTCGTTGGGATGCTCGTAGGTCTTTTCGTCGGTGATGCGGCCCTCGATGTCCCACAGCCCGTCCTCGCGGAAGAAGCCCTGGCAGGTGACGCGACGCGTGTGCAGATGCTGTCGCCCGACCGGTGGCGATAGCGGCATGGCATGTCCTCTCCGGTGAAACTCAGATCGTGGCGGCCTGTATGACCAGCGGGGGCATGATTCGCAACTCGGCAATGCGTGTGCCCTCGCGCTTCAGGATCTCGAAGCGGAAGCCGTGGAAGGCGTAGGTCTGGCCGACCTCGGGGATGCGGCGGGCCTCGTGGAGCACCAGCCCGGCGATGGTGATGGCAACGTCCTCGGGCAAGCCCCAGCCGAACTCCCGGTTGAGGTCGCGGATCGGCACGTCGCCCTGGCAGAGCAGGCTGTCGTCCTCGAGCCGGACCACGCCCCGCTTGATCGCGTCGTGCTCGTCCTCGATGTCGCCGGTGATCTCCTCGATGATGTCCTCGAGGGTGACGATGCCGCGCAGTGCGCCGTACTCGTCGACGACGATGGCGAAATGCTCGTGACGCGCGCGAAAGGCCTGGAGCTGGTCGAACAGGGTGGTCGATTCGGGAATGAACCAGGTCGCCGTCATCACATTCTCGAGCGACACCGCCTTGGGATCGCCCGCTGCCTTGACGGCCCGGAAGAGATCCTTGGCGTGGACGACGCCCAGGATGTTGTCGGGGTCGCCGCGGAACACCGGCAGGCGCGTGTAGGGCGCCGACAGCATCTGGTCGACGATCGCCTCGAGCGGCTGGTCGGCGTCGATCAGCACGACGTTGCCGCGATGGGTCATGACGTCGCCCACGGTCCGGTCGCCGAGCTCCAGTACCGAGCGCAGCATCGCCTTCTCTTCCGGCGCCGCCTCGTCGGCCTGGCCGTGGCCGTGCAGCTCGATGGCGCCGCGCAGCACGTCGTCGTGCTCCGTGGCGTCGGGCATGCGGTCGACGCGCACGCCGAGCAGGTTGAGGAAGAAGCGGGAGACCCAGGCGACCGCCCGCGCCATCGGGCCGAGCACGGCGAGGGTGAGAACGATCGACGGCGCCAGCACCAGCGCCACGCGATCGGCGCGCAGGAGCGCCCAGGTCTTGGGCATGACCTCGGCGAAGATCACCACCATGATGCCGACGGCGACGGTGGCGTAGACGATGCCGGCCGCGCCGAACAGCGCCGTCAGCACGGCGGTCGTGAGCGAGGCCGAGAGGATGTTGACGACGCTGTTGCCCAGCAGCACGGCGCTGACCGCCTCGTCCTTGCGGTCGAGCAGTTGGTTCACGATGGCGGCGCGCTTGTTGCCCTGCTGCGCCAGGCGGTGCATGCGCGGTCGCGAGGTGCCGGTGATCGCCGTCTCCGCCGCCGACATGTAGGCGCCGAGCGCCAGGCACAGCACCACGAGCGGCGCGGCGACGGCGATCGGCAGGTCGAGGTGAAGGTCGGTTTCCATGCCGCCGCAGCCGTTCCGGGCGTCAGGCGGCGATGGCGTCGTCGAGCAGCCGGCGCAAGGTCGCCTCGTCGACGTCGCGGCTCACGAACGCCCCGCCGATGCCCCGGGCCAGCACGAAGGTCAGGCGGCCGTCCTCGGCCTTCTTGTCGCCCCGCATATGGTCGATCAGGCGCCCGGAATCCCAGGCGCGCCGGTTGTCTCCGCCGATCGCACGCAGCCGCAGGGGCAGGCCGACATCGCCGAGATGGAGCCGCACGCGCTCGGCGTCGGCCGGCGGGCAGAGGCCCAGCCGCGCGGACAAATCGAACGCCAGCGCCATGCCGGTGCCCACCGCCTCGCCGTGCAGCAGGTCCGCGCCGAATCCCGTCTCGGCCTCGAGGGCATGGCCGAACGTATGGCCGAGGTTGAGGAGGGCGCGCAGGTCTGCCGTCTCGCGCTCGTCGGCGGCGACGATGCGGGCCTTGGCGAGGCAGCTCTGCTCGATGGCGTGGGTGCGCCGGGCGGCATCGCCGGCCAGCAGCGCGGTCCCGTTGGCCTCGCACCAGTCGAAGAAGCCGGGATCGTCGATCAGCCCGTACTTGGCGACCTCGGCATAGCCGGCCAGCAGCTCGCGCCGCGGCAGCGTGTCGAGCACGTCGGTGTCGGCCAGCACCAGGCGCGGCTGGTAGAAGGCGCCGACCAGGTTCTTGCCGTGGCGCGTGTTGATGCCGGTCTTGCCGCCGACCGAGGAATCGACCTGGGCGAGCAGCGTGGTCGGCACCTGGATGAAGTCGACGCCGCGCAGCAGCACCGCGGCGGCGAAGCCGGTGAGATCGCCGACGACGCCGCCGCCCAGCGCCACCAGCGTGGTGCGCCGGTCCGGGCGCCGGTCGAGCAGCTCGTTCATGAGCCGGCCGAAGGCGGCGAAATCCTTGCTGCCCTCGCCGGCGGGAACGGTGGCCAGCGAGGCCGCGACGCCCGCGGCGGCGAACGAGGCGGCCAGCCGATCGGCGTAGAGGGGCGCCACCGTGTCGTCGCTGACGATGACGACCTTGGGCGCGGCCAGCAGCGGGCGGCTCAGCTCGCCGGCGCGATCGATCAGGCCGGGGCCGACCAGGATGTCATAGGCGCGGCCGGCGAGGTCGACGCGGATGCGGCGCGGGGAGGCGGCGTTGGTCATGCCGGTGCCTGCTCGGCCTCCAGATGGGCGCGTACGGCTTCGAGGACCTGGTCGGTGGTGCGGTCGGCGGGTTGCGCGGTCGAATCGACGACGATGTCGGCCTGGGCATAGATCGGATAACGCTGGTTCATCAGGCGCGCGAGAACCTCCTTCGGATCGCCCTGCCGCAGCAGCGGCCGATGGCCGCGCTTTCGCACGCGTTCGAACAGCACGTCGAGCTCGGCGCGCAGCCAGACGGTCAGCGCGCGACTGCGCATCAGGTCGCGGGTCTCGGGATCCATGTAGGCGCCGCCGCCGGTCGACAGGACGAGCGGCGGCCTCTCGAGCAGGCGCGCAATGACCCGCCGCTCGCCGGCGCGGAACTCCGCCTCGCCGTACTTCTCGAAGATTTCGGCGATCGAGCAGCCGGCCGCGCGCTCGATCTCGTCGTCGGCGTCGACGAACGGCAGACCGAGCCGGTTCGCGAGACGCTTGCCGATGGCGCTCTTTCCGGCGCCCATCAGCCCGACGAGGGCGATGGTGCGCGGTGGCGATAGGGGTGAACGGGCGTCCATGCTGCTTCCGGCACCCTGCATGTCGCCCATTCCGCCCGCGGTTTCAAGCGAGCCCGGCTTGGTCACCCGGCCGGCGTTGCCGCTCGGGGCGGGGACGGGTTAGGTTGATCGCGTGCCATCGTTCCGTTCCCGAAACCGATTCAGCGTGCCCACCGTCAGGATCGGGCCGACGATCTTCGTGATCCTGCTCGGCCTGGTCGTCGCGGGCATCGTCGCACTCGTCGTCATCGAACCCCGGCCGCCGATGAGGCATTTCGAGGTCCCCGTCCCCAATGAGCGGTTCGCGCGCTAGAGCCCGGTCCGCCGGGCGCAAATCGGCCGGACGGAGCAGGCTTGCCGAAACGGGATCCGGGCGAGCCTGTCCGCGCTCGCGACGACGACCGGCCGCGGCCCCCGGGAGATGAAGAAGAAGCCGCCGGTCCCGCTGTCGCGCGCGGCCGAGACCTTCCTGGAGATGCTGACGGCCGAGCGGGGAGCCTCGCGCAACACGGTGCTGGCTTATGCCGCCGACCTGCGCGATCTCGAGGCTTTCCTGGCGCGCCGCAAGCGCCGGCTGGTCGATGCCGATGTCGAGGCGCTGCGGGCCTACCTGAAGTCGCTCGACTATGTCGGCATGACCCCCCGGACGGTGGCCCGGCGGCTGTCGGTGATGCGCCAGGTCTTCCGCTTCCTCCTCGCCGAGGGGATGCGCGAGGGCGATCCGTCGAGCACGCTCGATGCGCCGCGGCTCGGGCGCCCGCTGCCCAAGGTGCTGACGCGCGACGAGGTCGATCGCCTGATCGAGGCGTCGCGGCGCGACGACGATTTCGACCGCATGGCGACCCTGCTGGAGATCCTTTACGCCACCGGCCTGCGCGTGTCGGAGCTCGTGACCCTGCCGCTGGCCTCCGTCGAGCGCGATCCCACCGTGCTGGTGGTCCGTGGCAAGGGCGACAAGGAGCGCGTCGTGCCGCTGTCGGATCCCGCGCGCTTGGCGATCGTGGCCTGGTTGCCGGTCCGTGAGGCGCGGCTCGAGCCGGAGGCGCGGTCGCGCTTCCTCTTTCCCTCGCGCGGCCGGACCGGCCATCTCACCCGGCAGCGTTTTGCGCAGCTCCTGAAGGAGGCGGCGCTGGCGGCGGGAATCGATCCGGCGCGCGTATCGCCGCACGTGCTGCGGCACGCCTTCGCCAGCCACCTGCTCGAGGGCGGCGCCGACCTTCGCAGCGTCCAGCTCATGCTGGGCCACGCCGACATCGCCACGACGCAGATCTACACGCATGTCCTGGACGAGAGGCTGCGGGCGCTGGTGCAGGACAAGCATCCGCTGGCGCGCCGCCGCCGCGGCTCCGGCGGGGGCGGGCGGGCCGGTTGACAGGCCTCCGGCGTCGCGCGACACCAGACAATCAATGACCACGTATCTGGACTTCGAGAAGCCGATCGCGGAGCTCGAAAGCAAGATTGCCGAGCTCCGGCACCTGCCGAACTCGGGCGATGTCGACATCGCCGAGGAAGTCATGCGCCTGCAGGAAAAGGTGCAGAAGCAGCTCCGCGCGACCTACGCCAAGCTGACGCCCTGGCAGCGCGTGCAGGTGGCGCGGCATGCCGAGCGGCCGCACGCGCAGCGCTACATCGACCGCCTGATTGCGGACTTCACGCCCTTGTCCGGCGACAGGGCGTTCGGCGAGGACGCGGCGCTGGTGGGCGGCGTCGGCCGGCTGGACGGCCGCAGCGTCCTGGTCCTGGGCCAGCAGAAGGGCGACGATACGGATTCCCGCATCAAGCACAATTTCGGGATGATGCGCCCCGAGGGCTATCGCAAGGCGCAGCGCCTGATGAGGCTCGCCGACCGGTTCCGGCTGCCCGTGGTGACGCTGGTTGACACGCCCGGCGCCTATCCCGGTATCGATGCCGAGGCGCGCGGCCAGGCCGAGGCGGTGGCCAGCTCGATCGACACCTGCCTGTCGCTCGGCGTGCCGCTGGTCAGCGTCGTGATCGGCGAGGGCGGCTCGGGCGGCGCGCTCGCGATCGCCTCGGCCGACCGCATCTACATGCTGGAGAACTCGGTCTATTCGGTCATCACGCCCGAGGGCTGCGCGTCGATCCTGTGGCGTTCCAACGCCAATGCCCAGGAGGCGGCCGAGGCCATGAAGGTGACGGCGGCCGATCTCAAGAAGCTCGACGTGATCGACGACGTGATCCCCGAGCCGATGGGCGGCGCCCATCGCGGCGCCGACGAGACGATCGACGTCGTCGGCAAGGTCGTCTCCCAGGCGCTGGCGGAGCTGGCGGAGCTCGATGCGGATGCGCTGCGCCAGCGCCGCCAGGATAAGTTCCTGGAGATGGGGCGGAAGGGGCTCTAGGACCCGCGACCTATTTCCTGTCCTTGCCGGCCGTCGCGTCCCACAGCGGCGCCGCCATGGTCTCGCTGAAATTCCGGAACATCAGGTTGAACGAGATGCTGATACGGTCGGTATGGCCGTCGTTGGCAGGCACGGTGTGCTTCAGCCACGACGGGAACATTACCAGCCTTCCCTCGCGGCTCTGGGCGTTGGCGCCGTTGGCCGTCAGCTTCGTGTACTGGCGCGGCTTGGGCATGATCATCGACGCCTGGCCGCGCGGATCCTGGAAGATGATCTGCGAACCGGGCGGCACCGCGACGTAATAGACGCCGCTCAGGTAGTTGTTGGGATGGTGGTGCATCGGATGGTAGGCGCCGGGCGGATTGACGTTGGCCCAGCAGCCGGTGATGCCCATCGGATACTGGTCGACCTGGAGGAAGCGGGCGACACCGCGTGCTGCCGTCTCGATCAGCTTCACGAACTCGGCGAAGGCCGGTTTCGTGTGCAGGTCCTGCGGCGTCTGCCAGTTGCTGCCGGCGGGGATCTTGGGCCGCGGCGCGATCATGCGCTCGATCTCGGCCTTGAGCGACGCGTTGAGGGCGGCGGCGGCCAGGGGCTGGAGATCCACGATCCAGAGTGGCGTGGGAAAGATCTCCTGGACTTCCTGCTTTTCGATCATGCTCCAGTATAGCGGGATTCCCCTGCCGGCGGCGCGGCCAAGGCGGTCGCATGCGACGTCCCGTCCGCCCTGCGCTCCCGCCGCGAGGTCGGATTGCGGCGGCGGCCGTTCGGTGGTCCAATTGCCCACGATCCCGGAACCGGGACACTTAGGAGGAAGCCCGTGGCCATCACCGTCCAGCCGATCACGCCGGATTTCGCGGCCGAGGTGGGCGACGTCGTGCTCGGCCGGCCGCTCGCCGCCGACGATCTCGCCGCCATCCGCGCCGCCTTCACCCGCTACGCCGTCCTGGTCTTCCCCGACCAGACGTTCACCGACGACAGCCAGCTCGATTTCGCGCGCCACTTCGGGCCGCTCGAGACGACGGTCTTCAAGGCGCGCAAGGACCACAAGCTGCGGCTGCACGAGAACATGGCCGATGTCGGCAATCTCGATGCCGAGAACCGCATCCTGAAGAGCGACGACCGCCAGCGGCTCTACAATCTCGGCAACCGGCTGTGGCACACCGATTCGTCGTTCAAGCGCGTGCCGGCCTACTGCTCCATGCTGCACGCGCGCTCGATTCCGCCGATCGGCGGCCAGACCGAGTTCGCCGACATGCGCGCGGCCTACGACGCGCTGCCGGAAGCCACGAAGCGGCGCATCGACGGTCTGGTGGCCGAGCATTCGATCATGACCTCGCGCGCCCGTCTGGGCTTCAGCGACTTCGACGAGGGAGAGCGCGAGGCCTTCCGGCCGGTGCCGCAGGTCCTGGTGCGCCGGCTGCAGGATTCCGGCCGCATGAGCCTCTACATCGCAAGCCACGCTGGCGCGATCCGGGGGATGGACGACGCCGAGGCGCGCCGGCTCATCGACGAGCTGACGGCGCACGCCACCCAGCGCCAGTTCGTCTATTCGCATCGCTGGCGGGTGAACGACCTCGTGATCTGGGACGATCGCTGCACCATGCATCGCGGCATGGACTTCGACGACCAGCGCTTCGCCCGCGACATGCGCCGCGCCACCGTCTCCGACGTGGCACCGACCTGCGAGCAGATGGGGCTGGCCGTCGCCGCGGAATAGAGTCGGTCAGGTCGGTCGGCTCATGATCGCGCGGCGCCACGGCGGGTGGCCTTGGCTGTTCCCGATCGAGAACTGCCGGCGGAAGGCCGAAGGCCAGGTGCCGCGCGGCACCGGTTCAAAGCCGCGCCGCGCATAGAACGGCGCGTTCCACGGCACGTCGAGATAGGTCGAAAGATAGAGCGCGTCGTAACCGCGGCGACGCGCTTCCTGCGCCGCCCGATCGATCAGCGCGGTGCCGATCCCCCGTTCCTGCCAGCGCGCCAGCACCGAGAGCTGGTCGAGCCAGGCCGTGCCTCCGGGGAACTTCATCAGGGCGAAGCCGGCAACCCTGTTCAACCGCGAGGTCGCGACCCACAGGCATCCGTCGCGCCGCGCCGCCTCGAGCGATGCGATGCTGGCCGGCGGCATGGCAAGGACACGCGGCAGCCCGACGCGCGCGTAGCGTTGGTCCGCCGCGTTTTCGATGTGCGGCAGAAGCGCGATTTCTTCCGGACGGGCGGCGCGGATCATCGCTGGATTGGCTACCCTGCAGCGCAGAGAAGAGGAAGCGCCATGACCATAGACATCGAACCTTTGAAGAAGCAGCTCGGCCGCAAGATCGAGGACGAAGACGTCGTCACCCAGGCGCCGATCAAGGCGATGATCGCCACCTTCGATCGTCCCGACAAGGTGCCGGCCGAGGGCGAGCCGATCGCGCCGGGCTGGCATCTCCTCTACCTGCATTCGCATGCGCGCCCGGCGCAGCTCGGCAAGGATGGCGCGGCCTTCACCGGCGGCGTGCTGCCGGAGATCCCGATGCCGCGGCGCATGTATGCCGGCTCGACCTTCACCTTCGACGGCGAGATTCGCGTGGGCGACAGGCTGCGCCGCGAGACCGAGTTCAGCGACATCCAGCTCCGCCAGGGCAGCACGGGCGCCCTGATCGTCACCACGCAGACGCGCCGCATCTTCACGCCGCGCGGCCTGGCGCTGACCGAGGACGCCAACACGGTGTTCCGCGAGGAGGTGAAGTCGGGTGCCAAGGCCGGCGTGCCGGTGCGCGACGCCGCGCCCGCCGACGCGGCCTGGCGGCGCACCATCACGCCCAACTCCGTGATGCTGTTCCGCTATTCCGCGATCACCTTCAACCCGCACCGCATCCACTACGACAAGCCCTACTGCATGGAGGTCGAGGGCTATCCCGGCCTGGTGGTGCACGGGCCCTTCGCCCAGCAGTGCCTGCTCGACCTGCTACGCGACTCGATGCCGGGCCGGACGATCAAGACCTTCACCGTGCGGGCGCGGGCGCCGCTGTTCGATACCGCGCCGTTCGACGTCATCGGCCGGCCGACGGCCGACGGCAACGGCGCCGAGCTCTGGACGGTGACGCCCAAGGGCACGATCGCGGCGCAAGCGACGGCGACGCTCGCCTGACGCGGCGCCGCGCGCTTGGACCATAGCGCGATGACTTGAGGTCCATCACCATTTCGCTGGGGGCGCGCCACTCCGAGGTTGTGAAGCTATCGGAGGGCGCTCGGGTAGAGACAATCGGGTTCCTCTCCCCCGCCAGGGGGAGAGGCTAGGAGAGGGGGATCGAAGGCTGCCTCCAGCCCCCTCACCGAACCTCTCCCCCTGGCGGGGGAGAGGAGCATGAGGAAGGGCGCGTTCTTTCGCTGCCAGGGGCGCGCCACTCCCGAGGCACGTCATGCTCTTCTGGACCGCGGGCCTCCAGGCCCGCTCATGACCTGATGCGGACCTGGAGGTCCGCGCTCCGATAGCTTCACAACCTCGCCGTGGCGCGCCCCCAAGCGATGAGTCGACAGAATGTCATCGCGCCTCAGTCGTTCGCCGCGCCGAAGCGAAGCGGACGGAAGAAGGCGCGGATGTCCTCGACCAGGCGCTGCGGTTCCTCGAGGGCGGCGAAATGGCCGCCGCTCGGCATCACGGTGTGGCGGCGCAGGTCGTAGGCCCGTTCGATCCAGTCGCGCGGCGGCGGCGGGGAGAGGTCGGCCGGAAAGGCCGCGAAGCCGGTCGGCACCTCGACGCGCTGGCCGGCGGGCAGGCCGCGCGGCGTCTGCTCGGCGGCGCCGCGATAGAGCCAGGTCGCGGTGCCCGCCGTGCCGGTCAGCCAGTAGACCATCACATTGTCGAGCAGCAGGTCGATCGGGAAGCGCTTCAGAGGGTCGCCGCCGCAGTCGCTCCAGGCCTGGAACTTCTCGACGATCCAGGCGGCGAGGCCGACCGGCGAATCGGCCAGCGCCACGCCCAGCGTCTGCGGCCGCGTCGCCTGGATGCGCTGGTAGGCCGTCTTCTCGTCGCGTTCGCCGCGCACCCGGGCGAGCCAGGCCTTCTCGTCGGCGCCGAGCGCGGCGGTGGCGAGATCGATGCCGGGCCGCAGCCCCATCATGTTGAGATGCAGGCCGAGCACGCCCGACCGCCAGCCGTCCGGCTCGTCCCTGGCGGGATGGTCGAAGGCGGCCCACGAGGAGACGACGGCGCCCCAGTCGCCGCCCTGCACGCCGTAGGGCCGGCGGTAGTTGAGCGTCTCGTGCACCAGCCGGTGCCACAGGCCGGCGATCGCGCGCGGCCCGATCGGGCCGGTCGTGCCGTCGGCGCGGACCGGCGGGCCGGAGAAGCCGTAGCCGGGGAGCGAGGGCACGATCACGTCGAAAGCGTCCAGCGGGTCGCCGCCATGCGCCTCGGGATGGGCGAGAGGGTCGATGATCTCGAGGAACTCGACGATCGATCCCGGCCAGCCGTGGGTCACCACCAGCGGCAGCGGTCGCGGCGCGCCCTCGACCTCGGTGCCGGGCTCGCGGATGAAGTGCAGGCGCTGTCGGCCGATATCGACCCGGTAGTTGGGAAACCGGTTGATCGCTTCCTGGCAGCGCTGCCAGTCGTAGCCGTGGCGCCAGTGGTCGACGAGATCGGCCAGGAAGGCCGGGTCCGTGCCCGATGCCCAGGACCCGCCGTCGGCTATGGAAACCGGCGGCCGCCACCGCCGCAGGCGCTCGTCCAGCTCGATCAGCGCACGCTCGGGAATGTCGACCTTGAAGGGTTCGGGCGTGTCGAGGCGCGTGTCGTCCATCGGCTCATGATAGCGGACCGGGGACCTCCCGGCCCGTCTCATGAGCAATGGCTTCGGCCGACCGCGCGGTCGGCGGTCCGGCGGATCACTCCAGCAGCTCGGCCTTCAGCCGCTCGCGCGCCGCCGCGTCGAGGCCGAGCGCCTTCTCGGCGAAGCTCTCGGCGCTGCCGAAATCGTCGCGGACCACCGCGAAGGCCGCCTCGAGATAGGGCGTGCGCGCCTCGATGATGGCGGCGCGGGTGTCGATGTCGAGTTCGGGGTAACGGCCGATATGGCCGGTCCACAGCTCGTTGGTGCGCAGATAGTCCTCGATCACCGTCTCCCAGGGGACGCCCAGCAGGGTGAGCAGCAGCGCCGAGGCGAAGCCCGTGCGGTCCTTGCCGGCGGTGCAGTGGAAGACCAGCGGGCGATGCTCGCCGTCGCTCAGCGTGCCGAACAGGGTACGGAAGCCCGGGGCGCAGCGTCGCGGATAGTCGCGATAGTGGTCGGTCAGGTACTGCATCATCAGGTGAGGGCTGGCCGTGCCATCGGCCACGGCGCCGCGGATGCGGTCGCCGACACCGGGCTCGATGTGCGCGCCGACGACCCGGCACGTGAGCCCGTCGATGCAGTGCGGCGTCTCCGCCGCCTCGCTGACGCCGCGCAGGTCGACGATGGTGCGGACGCCGAGGCCGCCCAGGGTCGTGCGGTCCTCGTCGGTGAGGGTGCCGAGATGGGCGGAGCGGAAGACCGTGCGCGGCCGCACGGTGCCGCCGTCGGCGGTGCGATAGCCGCCGAGGTCGCGGAAGTTCGAGCCGCCTTTCAGCGACACGACGAAGGGAAGCGGTGAGTCGAGCATGGCCAGGGCTTTATCACGTCCGGCCCGCCGGAATCATGTCGTTTCCGTTAACGCCCCGTGTCCGGTAGCGCCTCGTGTCCGGGCGTCCCCGGTCAGAACCTCTGGGAAAGGGTCACGAAGAAGGCCCGCCGCATGCCGAACTGGGGGGCTCCGACGCCAACGCCGGTCCCGGTCCGGAGCTGGTACTGGCCGTCCGTGACGTTGATCGCGTCGAACCGGACATTGGTTCCCTGGCTGCCGGCGATCGGCAGGCGCTGGGTCACGGACAGGTTGAGCGTGGCGTAGGCCGGCAGCGCGGTGTCGTTCGGCGTCACGAGCGTCTGGCGCAGGCCGTTGCCGTAGAGGACGTCGGCGGAAACCCGCGTCGCCCAGTCGCTGCCCATGTTGAACACGTAGGCCGCGCCCGCCGAGCCGGTCCAGCTCTGGTTGTGGTCGGCGAAGATCCAGTTGCTGGCGATGTAGTCCAGCTCCGCCTGCTCGAAGTTGAACTGGGCCGAGGTGATGTTGATGGCGTTGACCTGCGACCAGGCGAGGTTGGCGTAGAGCGACCACGGGCCCTTGTCGTAGCTGGCGAAAAGCTCGAAGCCGCGCACCTGTGCGTTCGAATAGTTGAAGGCGGTCTGGAAGATCGGTGCGCCGAACTGGCCCTTGTCGATGTAGTTCTCCGCCCATTTGTAGAAGCCGCCGAAGCCGATGGTGAGGCCCTCGATTGGCTTCACCGTCAGGCCGACATCGATGTAGTCGGAGCGTTCGGCGCGAGCCGGATCGTTGGTCAGGACCTCGGGGGCGATGACCGTGCCGGCGCGCGCGGCGAGCGAGGCCGCCGAGACCTGGTTCAGCGGCACGGGAACGAAGTAGCGGGAGTATCCGGCGCGCAGGCTGATCTCCGGCGTGGGCTCCCAGACGACGTTGATGCGCGGGCTGAGCTGGTTCTCGCTGCGCGGGCTGGTGATGGCATCGAAGCGCAGGCCGGCGTTCACGGTCAGCGACGGCAGCACCTTCCATTCGTCCTGCAGATAGACGCTGTAGGTCCAGCCCGTGAGGTCGGCGGAGTCGGTGAGGCCGACGGGCGTGTCGCCCGGGATGGGGTCGGCCGTCGGATCGCTCGGATCGGGCACCAGCGGCAGCGTGTTGACCTGCGCGAAGCTCGTGACGCGCTCGCGCTGGACCAGGAAGCCGCCGCGCACCGTGTGCCGCGGCGCGACCTTCCAGCTCGCGTCGGCCTGCACGCCGGTGGCGAAGCTGTCGCGCTGCGCCCACGGCGCGACGCCGTTGTAGAGCAGGTCGCCGATCGCGTCGGGCTGGTAGTTGAGCTGCGAATAGCGCGCGAAGCCCGAGAGCTGCATGTTCAAGGTTTCGTAGGTCTTCTGCAGCGAGGCGATGCCGAAGTAGGTGCTCTCCCACTGGCGCTGGTCGAGGATCGCGCTGTTCCAGGTCGAGTTGCCGAACACCGTGAACTCTGGGACCTGGTTGATGTTGTTCGGGATCTGGTAGCTCGCGTTGACGCCGCCGCCGATGAAGGAGAGCCGCGTGTTCTCGTCGACGATACCCGTGACCTTGGTGAGCCCATACCATTGCGAGGTCTGGTCGTGGATCGGCGTCCACGCCGAGAACGGGTTCTCGATGCCGATGCCGTTGCTGAGGTACTGGCCGGTGGCGAAATAGTCGATGTTGCCGCTGCGTTCGCCATACTCTCCCGATGGCTGCACCCAGTTGTAGGAGCCGCCCATGAACGACAGTTCGGCGCCGGGGTTGGTCGTGCCCGACTTGACGCCGATGTCGACGACGCCGGCGGTTCGCAGGCCATACTGCGCCGGCAGCGCGCCGGTGAGCAGCGAGAGCGAGTTGGCGAAGCGCGGCGACAGGATCTGGCTGAACAGCGCCAGGCCTTCCGGCAGCTGCACGCCGTCGAGCCGGTACTGCAGGCTGCCATGGTCGCCGCGTACGTGGATCTGCCCGAACCCGTCCTGGACGACGCCGGGCGCGCGCAGCAGCACCTGGTTGAGCGGCGCGTTCTCGCCCTGGGGCGTGTTCTGGATCGCCGTGCGGCTGAAATCGTACTGGGTGGCGCCGAGGCTCGGCAGGATGGCGCTGCGCTCCTCGTCCATCTTGGTCGCCGTCACGGTGATTCCCGGAAGGGACTGTGACGAGGCCGGCGGCGCGGGCGCGGGCTCCGTCTGCGCCGATGCCGAGGCCATGCCGGCGAACAGGCCGCAGATCGAGGACCATCCCAACAGACACCGCATCGTCACTCTCCCCTTCGGCTGCACTGCCTCGCTGGATAGTTATATTATAACATTATATCCGGTCAACCGGGGGCGCTCGACAAGACGGAATGCGGGGATGAGGATCGCCGCCTTCGCGTTCCTCATGGAGGAGAAGATGCCAACTGCAATCACGGGCGGCCGCTTCCGCCGGCGCAGCGTCGCGCGGCTCGTCCTGGGCGGCGCGGTCGCGAGCCTGCCCCTCCCGGCCTTGGCCCATCACGGCTGGTCGTGGGCCGAGGACCAGCAGAGCGAGCTCAAGGGTACGATCGTCTCGATCTCCATGGCGCCGCCTCATCCCTCGCTGCAGGTCAAGACGACCGAGGGCGTGTCCTGGCAGATCGATCTCGGGAACCCCAACCAGACGGAGCGGTCGGGCTTCTCCGCGGCCTCCGCCAAGGTCGGCGATGCGATCGTGATCCTGGGCAATCGCCACAAGGACAAGGGCAAGAGGCAGATGAAGGCAGTGCGCATCACGATCGCCGGCAAGAACTACGACATGTACCCGGAGCGCATCCGCACCAACTGAGCCGGGCGTCGCCGGTGGCGCAACTCGTCGAGTGGCTGGGATCCTGGCCCGGCGCCGTCCTGCTGCAGCGCTCGGGCATCGCCTATCTGCTGGTCAACGCCCTCCATATCCTCGGCGTCGGCCTGCTGGTCGGCGCCATCCTGCCGCTCGACCTGCGTCTGCTCGGATTCTTCCGCCACGTTCCGCTGGCGGTGATCGGGCCGTTCCTGTCGCGTGCCGCGGCGGCCGGGCTCGTGCTCGCGCTGCTGACCGGCCTCTGGCTGTTCACGGTGAAGCCTGCGGAGTATCTCGGCAACGCCGCCTTCGTCTGCAAGGCGGCGCTGCTCGGCCTGGCGCTCGTCAACATCGTGGTGCAGCACCGCAACCGCCACTTCCGGCGGGCCTTCGCTGACGGCGGCATCCACCCGGGCGTGAGCGTGGCCGCTGCCGGGTCGGCGATCCTCTGGTTATCGGTGCTGATCGCCGGCCGCTGGATCGGGTTCGTTTGACGGGTCCAGGGCGTGAAGAGACCGGCTGGAAGAAGCCTGTCTCCTGCCGCTCCTAGACCCGCCCGTGGCAGTGCTTGAACTTCTTGCCCGAGCCGCAGGGGCAGGGGGCGTTGCGCGAGACCTTGCCCCAGGTGGCGGGATCGTTCGGGTCGACGGCAACGCGCGCCGTCTGCCGCGGCCGGTGCAGCGTGGCGACGCCGCCGCCGTCGGGATCGGCCGGGTCGAAGGCCGGATCGTCGCTCATCGCCGCGGCGAGCTGCGGATCCTCGTGCACCTCGTGCAGGCCGGTCGGTGATTCCGGCATCGGCGGCGGCTCCATGCGCAGCTGCAGCGTCGCCAGCAGGCTCACCACCTGCTCGCGCAGGCCGGTCAGCAGGTCGTTGAACAGGTTGAAGGCCTCGCGCTTGTATTCGTTCAGCGGATCCTTCTGGCCGTAGGCGCGCAGGCCGATGCCCTGCCGCAGATGGTCGAGATGCAGCAGGTGTTCCTTCCAGCTCTGGTCGAACAGCTGCATCAGCACGCTCTTCTCGACCTGGCGCCAGACCTCCGGCCCGTACTGCGCGGCGCGCTGGGCGAACAGGCGCTCGACCTCGTCGTTCAGCCGCGACCGGATCTCTTCCTCGGCGATGCCCTCTTCCTTGGCCCAGGCCTCGATCGGAAGGTCGAGCCCGAACAGGCGCTGCACCTCCTCCTTGAGCTCGCCGATCTTCCACTGCTCGGCGTACTGGCCCTCGGGGATCGTCCGCGCCACCAGCCCGTCGATCACGTCGTTGCGCATGCCCGCGACGGTGTCGGAGACGTCCTCCGTCCCCATCAGCTCGATGCGCTCCTTGTAGATCTCCTTGCGCTGGCTGTTCATGACGTCGTCGAAGCGCAGCAGGTTCTTGCGGATCTCGAAGTTGCGCGCCTCGACCTTGCCCTGCGCCGTCTCCAGCGCCTTGTTGAGCCAGCGATGGGTCAGCGCCTCGTCGTCGGCCATGCCCTTCTTCTGGACCCAGTCGAGCACCTTGTTGTTGCCGAAGATGCGCATCAGGTCGTCTTCCAGCGACAGGAAGAACTTGGACGCACCGGGGTCGCCCTGGCGGCCCGAGCGACCGCGCAGCTGGTTGTCGATGCGCCGGCTCTCGTGGCGTTCGGTGCCGACCACGTAGAGGCCGCCGGCGGCGCGCACGACCTCGCGATCCGCGGCGACCTGCGCCTTGATCTCGGCGGTCACGCGCTCGAGCTCGGCCTTGCGGGCCGCCTCGTCGGGGAACTTCGCCGCGATCTCGGCCTCGGCGTGGCGCAGCAGCATGTCGACGTTGCCGCCGAGCTGGATGTCGGTGCCCCGGCCGGCCATGTTGGTGGCGATGGTGACCGACCCCGGGCGCCCGGCCTGGGCGACGATCTCGGCCTCCTGGTCGTGGAAGCGCGCGTTCAGCACGCTGTGCGGGATGCGCGCCTTCTTGAGCTCCTCCGACAGCGATTCCGACTTCTCGATCGACACGGTGCCGACCAGCATCGGCTGCTGGCGCGTGCGGCAGTCCTCGATCAGCTTGACGATGGCGCGCGTCTTGTCGGCCAGCGTCCGGTAGATCTCGTCGTCGGCGTCCTTGCGGGCGACCGGCACGTTGGTCGGGATCTCCACGACCTCGAGCCTGTAGATCTCGGCGAACTCGGCCGCCTCGGTCATCGCCGTGCCGGTCATGCCGGCCAGCTTGGGATACATGCGGAACAGGTTCTGGAAGGTGATCGAGGCCAGCGTCTGGTTCTCGCGCTGGATCTCGACCTGCTCCTTGGCCTCGAGCGCCTGATGCAGGCCCTCGGAGTAGCGCCGGCCGGCCATCATGCGGCCCGTGAACTCGTCGATGATGACGACCTGGCCGTCCTTGACGATGTAGTCGACGTCGCGCGTGAACAGCTTGTGCGCGCGCAGCGCCTGGGTGACATGGTGCAGCACCGTGACCTGGGTCGGCGCGTAGAGGCTGATGCCCTCCGGCAGCAGCCCGTCGCCGCGCAGGATCTCCTCGACCTGCTCGACGCCGGCGTCGGTCAGCACGACCGTGCGGTTCTTCTCGTCCTTCTCGTAGGAATCGGCCTTCAGGCGCGGGATCACCGTGTCGGCGCGGCGATAGAGCTCCGAGGAATCCTCGGCGGGGCCGGAGATGATGAGCGGCGTGCGCGCCTCGTCGATCAGGATCGAATCGACCTCGTCGACGATGGCGAAGTTGAAGGGCCGCTGCGCCATGGCGTCCAGGCGGAACTTCATGTTGTCGCGCAGGTAGTCGAAGCCCAGCTCGTTGTTGGTCGCGTAGGTGACGTCGCAGGCATAGGCGGCCCGGCGCTGGTCGTCGTCCATCTCGTGCACGATCACGCCGACCGTGAGCCCGAGGAAGCGGTAGACTTGGCCCATCCATTCGGAATCGCGGCGGGCGAGGTAGTCGTTGACGGTGACGACGTGCACGCCCTTGCCCTCGAGGGCGTTGAGGTAGACCGGCAGGGTGGCGACCAGCGTCTTGCCTTCGCCGGTCTTCATCTCCGCGATCTTGCCCTGGTGCAGGACCATGCCGCCCTTGAGCTGCACGTCGAAGTGGCGCTGGCCGAGCGCGCGCTTGGCGCCTTCGCGCACGACGGCGAAGGCTTCGGGCAGGAGGTCGTCGAGGGTCTCGCCCTTGGCGATGCGGTCGCGGAACTCGGTGGTCTTGCCGCGCAGCTCCTCGTCCGAGAGATTGACGAGGTCCGGCTCCAGCGCGTTGATCCTGGCGACCGGCTTGTCGAGGCCTTTGACGATGCGGTCATTGGCTGTGCCGAACAGGCTTCGGGCGAGCGCCGCCAGCATGAAAACCTCGATATTGTAAAGACTTAGGCGGGCGCTGCGGCCCGCCGTCCCGGTCAGAGATAGAGAGCGCTCCCGCCAGTGTCAACGCGAGCGCCCCCCGGCCGGGCTGCGGCATCCCGCGGTGGTCATTCAGGCCGGTCCAAGCCCAACCGCCGACACCCTGCTCACGAAAAAGTGCCGCAATCCCCCGTCATTCAGCGCCTGAGCCGGGGGGCAACGCTTGCGGGCGCCGATTGGGCCTGTGTAAAGGACTTCGCCTTGAAATTCGTCAACAAGACCAGTTTTCCGGAGCCTGTCATGAGCCATCGGTTGCGTTCCCTGCGCTCGGTCCTGCTGTCCTGCGCAGTCGCCGCCGCCGCGCTCCCCGCCCTGGCTTCGCAGGCGGCCGCCCAGCAGCAGAAGCCGCCGGCCAAGCCGCCCGCCGCGGCGCCCCAGCCGCTGAAGGATCCGGTGGTCGCCACCGTGAACGGCCAGCCCATCCGCTTGTCGGACCTCGAGGTGGCCCAGCAGTCGCTGCCGCAACAATACCGCAACATGCCGCTGCAGGCGGTCTTCCCGGCCCTGCTCGACCGGCTGATCGACAGCAAGCTGGTCGTCCAGGAGAGCAAGAAGAACAAGGTCAACGACGATCCGGCGTTCAAGAAGCGCATGGCCTTCGTCGAGGACCAGGTGCTGCAGGACTTCTGGATCCAGCGCGAGATCGCCCGGCAGGTCACGCAGGAGAAGCTCCAGAAGCGCTACGAGGAGCGCCTGAAGGCGATGCCGCCGGAAGAGGAGGTGAGGGCCCGCCACATCCTCGTGGCCACCGAGGACGAGGCGAAGGCCCTGATCGCCGAGCTCAAGAAGGGCGCCGCTTTCGACAAGCTCGCCAAGGAGAAGTCGACCGACAAGGCCTCGGGCGCGGAGGGCGGCGATCTCGGCTGGTTCAAGAAGTCCGACATGGTGAAGGAGTTCGCCGACGCCGCCTTCGCGCTCAAGAAGGACGGTCTCACCGAGACGCCGGTGAAGACGCAGTTCGGCTATCACGTCATCAAGGTCGAGGACCGGCGCCAGGCGCCGCCGCCGGCCTTCGAGGAGCTGGCCGACCAGCTGCGCGAGGAGATGGCGCGGGAGGTCGTCACCGCCCAGATCGACAAGCTGCGGGCCGACGCCAAGCTCGAGAAGTTCAACATCGACGGCACCAAGCCGGAGGCCGCGACGGACAAGCCGGCGGCGCCGGCCAAGCCCGCAGCCCCGCCCGCACCGACCAAGCCGAGCAAGTAGAACTCACTTTTTAGGACGTTTCTGGTGTAGGCTCCGCCTTCGGACCGACCGGGCCCGGTCGTCCGCAAGGGGAGTCTCATGGCCGTCAAGCACGCCCAATCGCCGCTCGCGCCGAAAACGACGCCGACATTGCCTCGCATCGCGGGCGTGAAGCTGGCGGCCGCCGCGTCCGGCGTGCGCTACAAGGATCGTGACGACGTCATGCTGGCCGTCGTGCCGGCCGGCGCCACGATCGCGGGCGTCCTCACGCGCTCCAAGACCTCGTCGGCCCCGGTCGACTGGTGCCGCAAGAACCTGTCGCGCGGCAAGGTGCGCGCCGTCGTGGTCAACGCCGGCAACGCCAACGCCTTCACCGGCAAGCTCGGCGACAAGGCGGTCGAGGAGAGCACGCGGGCCGTCGCCCAGGCGCTGGGCTGTCCGCGCAACGAGGTCTTCATGGCCTCGACCGGCGTGATCGGCCAGCCGCTCGAATGGGAGAAGATCGCCGCCGTGGTGCCGGCCCTGCTCAAGGGCGCGCGCGAGGACGGCTGGTCGGCCGCCGCCGGCGCGATCATGACGACGGACACCTTCCCCAAGCTCGCGACGCGGCAGGCCCGCATCGGCGAGCGCACCGTCACCATCAACGGCTTCCTCAAGGGCTCCGGCATGATCGCCCCCGACATGGCGACCATGCTGGGCTTCGTGTTCACCGACGCCAAGGTGCCGGCGCCGGTGCTGCAGAAGCTCCTGTCCGACGCCGCCGACAAGTCCCTGAACTGCGTCACCGTCGACGGCGACACCTCGACCAGCGACACGCTGCTGATGGTCGCCACCGGGGCGGCGCGGCATTCGCCCGTCGAGGAGGCCGACGATCCCGTGCTGGTCGACTTCAAGCGCGCCCTGGACGAGGTGCTGATCGACCTGGCGCAGCTCCTGGCGCGCGACGGCGAGGGCGCCACCAAGTTCGTGACGATCAATGTCGGGGGCGCCTCGTCGAACGGCGCCGCGCGCAAGATCGGCCTCGCCGTCGCCAACTCGCCGCTGGTCAAGACGGCGATCGCCGGCGAGGACGCCAACTGGGGCCGCATCGTCATGGCCGTCGGCAAGTCGGGCGAGCGCGCCGACCGCGACAAGCTCCGGATCTCGATCGGCGGCGTCAGGATCACCGACGGCGGCCAGGTCGTGCCGGGCTACGACGAGACGCCGGTCGCCAAGCACATCAAGGGCACCGACATCGTGATCGACATCGATCTCGGCATCGGCCGCGGCCGGGCCACGGTCTGGACCTGCGACCTGACCCACGGCTACATCGACATCAACGGCAGCTACCGTTCCTGAGCTCCCGCTCTTGAGCCCATCCTTCGACGCGGAGTGTCCGGGCGGCCCGCCGCCGCTCGGCGACCGGCCGCTGCTGCTGGTCGCCGCGGTGGCGCTGGTCGACGTCGACGGCCGGGTGCTGATCGCCCAGCGGCCCGAGGGCAAGTCGATGGCCGGCCTCTGGGAGTTCCCCGGCGGCAAGGTCGATCCCGGCGAGACGCCCGAGCAGGCGCTGGTGCGCGAACTGCGCGAGGAGCTCGGCATCGAGACGGCGACGAGCTGCCTCGCCCCCATCGCCTTCGCCAGCCACGGCTACGAGAAGTTCCACCTGCTGATGCCGGTCTTCGCCTGCCGCAAGTGGCACGGCTTGGCGCAACCGCGGGAGGGCCAGGCGCTGAAATGGGTGCGGCCGGCCGAGCTCGGGCGCTATCCGATGCCGCCGGCCGACCTGCCCCTGGTCGGCCTGCTGCGCGACCTACTGTGAGCCGGCGACGGCCGGCAGCGAGGAACCCTCGCGCCAGGCCAGGAGGCGGCGGAAGATGACGGCCTGGACCGACACGGTGACGCCGGTCGCGGCATAGGAGACGAGGATCGCCGCCGTCCAGCTCACGACCGCCGCCGCCTCGCGGGCGCCGAACAGTCCGCGCATCGCGCCGTGCACGAACAGCGCGGTCATGCCGGTGGCGAAGGCGCCGGCGAAGTAGGTGAGGAAGAGCGCGCCGACGATGGTCCAGGCGTTGCCGCGGCTGTAGGCCCAGGACTGGCGCGGCGCGAACGGCACGTCGACGGCGGTGGCCGCCAGACCCCAGCTCACGCGCAGCGCCAGCAGCATCGACACGATGAAGCCGCCGGCCAGCGGCCCGGCCAGCGAGTAGCGGCGGGCCATCTCGGGATCGGCACCCGCCCCGGCGCGGAGCGCCTGGGGATCGAGCGGCCACACCGTATAGATGAAGGCCGCGACGAGCAGGAAGGTCATGCCGGCGACCTTGATCAGGTGCAGCAGGTAGGCGGTCTCGCGCGGCGACCAGCCGAGGCCCGGCAGGCGCTCCAGCCGGTGCGGGCCGAGCAGGATGACGCGCTGCCAGGCCACCATGAACATGACCGTCGGAAAGACGTCCGCGGCCTTTTCCGCCAGCACCGACAGCGGCGAATCGTCGGTCAGCAGCTCGCCGACCGCCCGGATCGCGATCGACAGGATCCAGGGAATGGTCACGAGGTGGAAGAACAGGCGGACGTTGGCGAAGAACCCGCCCACGCCTTCCGAGATCAGCTCGGCAAACGACAGTTTCACGGCTGGCACGATGTCAGCTCCGCTCCGCTTTCTCGCCGGCGCTCATCTCGACGCCGCCCAGCGCCTCGGCGAGGCGCCGCCCGGCGGCTCCCGGCCGCAGCGGCTTGGGTTGCGACTCGTGGGGCGCCCAGCCGTGCAGGTACAGTACCTCGAAGCTCGCCGATACGCGGCCCGACGGCGCGGCGAAGCGCTCCTCGTAGATCGCCGCGGCGCGCGCCAGCGTCGCCCGCCGCGTGAAGCCGCGCCGGCGCTCGACGACGAGGTTGCTCTCGCCCATGGCGCGCAGGTCGCGCATCAGCGCCAGGGCGCCGTCATACTCCACCTCGATCGTCTCGCTGTCGGCCACGGGCAGTGCGAAGCCGGCGCGTTGCAGGAGGCCCGCGGCGTCGGCGAGGCCCGCGAACGGCGAGACGCGCGGGCTCAGCCCGCCATCGACCTCGCTCTCGGCGGCGGCCAGCGCCTGGCGGAGCTGCCACAGGGTGGCGCCGCCCAGCATCGCGCCCATCAGCAGCCCGTCGGGCCGCAGGATGCGGCGGATCTGGATCAGCGTTCCCGGCAGGTCGTTGACCCAGTGCAGCGCCATCGCGCTCAGCACGAGGTCGAAGCTCGCCGGTGCGAAGGGCAGCCATTCCTCGTCCGCGACCACGGCCGAGCCCGCCGCCTGCCGCGCGAAGCCGAGGCCGAGATCGGCCCTCACCAGCCGCTCCACGGCGGGCCGGCCCGCGAGCGCGGCGGCGATCTCGTCGCCATGCGTGCCGAGGTCGAGGGCGAGGGGAAAGCTGCGGCGCACGTCGTCGAGACGCTCGACGAGGCGCGCGGCGATCTCCTTCTTGAGGAAGGCGTGCGGCTGCCAGGCGGCGGCCGCGCGTTCGCGGCGCCGGCGCAGCACGGCGCGGTCGAAGACCAGCAGAGGGTCGGGGCCCGTCACAGGCCGTATGTAAGGCCAAAGCGTCCGGATCGGTAGGGGAGCCGCCATCCTGTGGGCGCAATTGCCCGGCCCAATCCCGGCCATGCTGCGGTCCGGCTTCGTCCATCTCTGCGCCCGTACCGGGCGCACGATCGTGGATGCCGTGCTGCCGCCGCTCTGCCTCGCCTGCGGCGAGATCGTCGAGACGACGGGCGGCCTGTGCGGCGCGTGCTGGCCGGGCTTCTCCTTCATCGCCGCGCCCCAGTGCGCGCAGTGCGGCCTGCCCTTCGGCGACTCCGCCAGCGCCGGCGCGCTCTGCGCCGCCTGCAGCCTGCGGCCGCCGCGCTACCGGCGGGCCCGGGCGGCGCTCGCCTACAACGAGCGCAGCCGCCGCCTGGTCCTGCCGCTGAAGCACGGCGATCGCACAGACATGGCCCGCGCGGCCGGCGCCTGGATGGCGCGGGCCGGCGCGCCGCTGCTCGCCGAGGCCGACATCGTGGCGCCGGTGCCGCTTCATTGGCGGCGCCTGCTGATGCGCCGCTACAACCAGGCGCAGCTCCTGGCGCGCGCCACCCTGGCGGCGGCGCCGGCCGCGGTCCGGGCCCGGCTGGTGCCCGACCTGCTGCATCGCCGCCGCTGGACGGGATCGCAGGGCGGCCTCGACGGTGCCGAACGACGGGCCAATGTCGCCCGGGCCTTCGCGGTCGATCCGCGATGGTCGGGGACGCTGTCGGGCAAGTCGGTTCTGCTGGTCGACGACGTGCTGACCACCGGCGCCACGGTCGAAGCCTGCGCCCGCACCCTGCAGCGCGCCGGCGCCCGGAGCGTTGACGTGCTGACGCTGGCGCGGGTCGTCCGCGCGGCGGTATAGTGAGCGAAAGAGGTTCCGTGATGGCCAGGATCGAGATCTACACCACGCCGTTCTGCGGTTACTGCGCGCGGGCCAAGGGCCTGCTCGACAGCAAGGGCGTCGCCTACGAGGAAATGGACGTCATGATGGACGACAAGAAGCGCACCGAGATGCGCGAGCGCGCCAGGCGCCACACGGTGCCGCAGATCTTCATCAACGGCGAGCATGTCGGCGGCTCCGACGAGCTTGCCGCCCTGGAGCAGGCCGGCAAGCTCGACGCAATGCTGGCCCAGCCGGGCTGAGGAGAAGACGATGTCCTCCACGTTCAAGGCTGGCCTGATCCAGACCAACGTCAGCAACGACATGGCCGAGAACGTGGCCTTCGTGCGCGAGCAGGTGCGGCTGGCCCGCGACGCCGGCGCCGACTTCGTCATGACGCCGGAGAATACCGGCCTGATCGGCGCCAACCGGACCGAGACCCTGCAGAAGGCCGAGACCGAGGACGCGCACGGCATGCTGGCGGCGGCGCGCGCCGCCGCGCGCGAGACCGGCGCCTGGTTCCTGCTGGGCTCCATCCATGTGCGCGTTCCCGGCGAGGAGCAGATCCGCAATCGCTCCTACCTGATCGAGCCGTCGGGCGGCATCGTCGCGAGCTACGACAAGATCCACATGTTCGACGTCCAGCTGGCGGGCGGCGAGAGCTACCGCGAATCCTCGACCTTCCGGCCGGGCGAGCGCGCGGTGCTGGCCGAGACGCCGTGGGGCGTGCTCGGCATGACGATCTGCTACGACCTGCGCTTTCCCTATCTCTACCGCGCGCTGGCCCATGCCGGCGCCACGATGCTGGCGATCCCGTCCTCGTTCACCGTCCCGACCGGGAAGGCGCACTGGCACACGCTGCTGCGCGCCCGCGCCATCGAGACCGGCTGCTTCGTCTTCGCGCCGGCCCAGGTCGGCACCCACAAGGGCTCCAACCGCAAGACCTACGGCCATTCGATCGCGGTCGCGCCGTGGGGCGAGGTGCTGGCCGATGCCGGCGGCGAGACGGCCGGCTTCGTGGTCGCCGACATCGACCTCGCCAAGGCGGCCGAGGCGCGCCGCATGGTGCCGTCGCTGGAACACGACCGCACCTATGCCGAGCCGGCGCTGCACAAGCCGGCGGTGGCCAGGGCCGCCGAATAGCCGCTCCGGCCCGCGCGCGCTTTTCCTTCTAGAGGCGGCGCGCGGCGATGCGCTGGACCATCGCCATCCGGGGCTCGCTGATCAGGCGCGCTTCGTAGGCGACGACGGAAAAGCGCCCGCGCACGAGCTCGAGCAGCTCGCCATCCTTCAGCAGGAACTCCGGCCGGCTCGGCTTCCCGAACCGTTCGTTGCCGGCCATGAAGGTCTCGTAGAGCAGGATGCCGCCGCGATCGACGGCCTCCAGCAGGGCGGGGAACAGCGGCCGGTGCAGGTAGTTGGTGACGATCACGGCGCCGAACCGGCGGCCGGGCTGGGGCCAAGGCAGGGGCCAGGGTGATCCGTCCTCGAGATCGGCCTGTATCCTTTCCATGTCCGCCCGCTCCGGCAGCGCGCTCGTGTCGCGGTCGATCGCCGTCACCGGATGGAAGCGGTCGGCGAAGAAGAGGGCATGCCGTCCGCCGCCCGCCGCCACGTCGAGAACGGTCGCCCCGGCGGGAACCAGCCCGGCCCACTGGACGATCCATGGAGACGGCGTCCCCCTTGCGTCGGCCACGATCAAACCCCATCATCTCTGGCACTCCCTCTCGGGGAGTGCCAAGTTGTCGGAAAAGTCAGTGATTTCATGATCCTATATCGACTGCGCTGCGCCAAAGGCCACGAATTCGAGAGCTGGTTCAAGGACAGCAAGACCTACGAGCGGCAGGAGAAGAAGTCGCTGATCGGCTGCGCCGTCTGCGGCAGCGCCAAGGTCGCGCGCGCGCCCATGGCGCCGCGCCTCGGCAAGGGGAGCGGCAAGGGGGCGACGCAGGTCGAGGCGGAGCAGCCGGCTGCGGCGGCCCCGGCGGCGCCCTCGGCCGAGCAGCAGCAGATGGCGGCCCTCGCCAGGCACATGCCCAAGGAACTGCGCGAGGCGCTGCTCAAGGTGCGGGCGGAGGTCGAGAAGAACTGCGAGCATGTCGGCGACAAGTTCGCCGAGGAAGCGCGCAAGATTCACTACGGCGAGAGCGACAAGCGCGGCATCTACGGCGAGACCAGCGAGGCGGAGGCCGAGGCCCTGGCCGACGAGGGCATCGAATTCGGCCGCCTGCCCTGGATCCCGCGCGGGAACTGAATGTCGTTGTCGTCCTGAGCGCAGCGAAGGCCTGCCCTGAGCATCGTCGAAGGGACCTCATCGCCGCCTGCAACCGGCATGAGATCCTTCGCTGCGCTCAGGATGACGGTTTGGTCCCATACAGCATGTAGTTCACGTCGAGGTCGCGCTTGTTCAGCGACCAGGCGCGGCTGAGCGGGCTGTAGACGACGCCCACGATCTCCTCGGTCTCGATGCCGCCGGCGGACAGGCGGCGCACCACTTCCGAGGGCTTCAGGAACTTCCGCCAGTCGTGCGTGCCGCGCGGCAGCCAGCCCAGCACGTACTCCGCGCCGGCGATCGCCAGCGCCCAGGCCTTGGCGGTGCGGTTCAGCGTCGACAGGAATAGCAGCCCGCCTGGCTTCACCAGCCGCCCGCAGGACGAGAGGAAGAGGTCGACGTCGGCCACGTGCTCGACGATCTCGAGCGCCAGCACGACGTCGAACTGCGCGCCGGTCGCCGCCAGCGCCTCGGCTGTGGTCGGGCGATAATCGATGGCGAGCGCCTGGCCCTCGGCGTGCAGCGCCGCCACCGCGACGTTGCGCTCGGCGGCGTCGATGCCGGTGACCTCGGCGCCCAACCGCGCCATCGGCTCGCTGATCAGGCCGCCGCCGCAGCCGATGTCGAGCAGCGACAGGCCCGACAGCGGCCCCGGCGAGAGGGCGCCGGCCGAGAGGGGATCGCGCTGCCAGTGGCGGGCCACCCGGTCGCGTACGTAGCCGATCCGGACGGGGTTCAGCCGGTGCAGCGGCGCGAACTTGCCGGCCGGGTCCCACCATTCGGCGGCGATCCGTGAGAATCGCTCGATCTCGCCGGGATCGACGGTGGTCTGCCCGGCATCCTGCGCAAGATCGCTCATCCTGCCCCTGGCCCCTGATCGCTGCCCTTGACCCGATTGGTGCTGACGGTGTCTATACCCCGCTTTCGAGCAGGTCCATGGCGCGCATCGTTCTCAAATTCGGCGGCACGTCCGTCGGCGACACAGATCGCATCAAGAATGTCGCCAGCAAGGTGAAGGCCGAGGTCGAGCGCGGCAACGAGGTGGCGGTCGTCGTCTCGGCCATGTCCGGCGCGACCAACCAGCTCGTGAAATGGGTCAACGAGATCGCGCCGCTCTACGATTCGCGCGAGTACGACGTCGTGGTGGCGACCGGCGAGCAGGTCACGATCGGCCTGCTGGCCATGGCGCTGCAGCAGATCGGCGTCCGCTCGCGCTCGTGGGTGTCGTGGCAGATCCCGATCCGGACCGACGCGGCGCACGAGAAGGCGCGCATCGTCGACATCGACACGACGGCCATGGGCAGGGCGATGGCGGCGGGCGAGGTGCCGATCGTGCCGGGCTTCCAGGGACTGTCGCCGGACGGGCGCATCACGACCCTGGGGCGCGGCGGCTCGGACACGTCGGCGGTGGCGCTGGCCGCCGCGCTGAAGGCCGATCGCTGCGACATCTACACCGACGTCGACGGCGTCTACACGACCGATCCCAGGATCGTCGAGAAGGCGCGCAAGATCGACCAGGTGACGTACGAGGAGATGCTGGAGATGGCGTCGCAGGGCTCGAAGGTCCTGCAGACGCGCTCGGTCGAGCTGGCGATGAACCATCACGTGCGCGTGCAGGTCCTGTCGTCGTTCGACGCCGCCCTGGGCAGCGACCTGCCGGGCACGATGGTTGTGGACGAGGAAGAGATCATGGCCCAGGGACTCGAGAAATCCGTCGTGAGCGGCATCGCCTTCTCCAAGGACGAGGCCAAGATCACGGTGACGCGCGTCGCCGACCGGCCGGGCGTCGCGGCGGCGATCTTCGGACCGCTGGCCGACACCAACGTCAACGTCGACATGATCGTGCAGAACGTGTCGCTCGACGGCAGTTCGACCGACATCACCTTCACCGTGCCGCGCGTCGACCTGGCGCGGGCGGTGGAACGGCTGGAGCGCGCCAAGACCGACCTGAAGTTCCAGGAGATCAAGTCGGACACCAACGTCGCCAAGATCTCGGTGATCGGCGTCGGCATGCGCAGCCATGCCGGCGTCGCCCTCAAGATGTTCGAGACCCTGGCGGCCAAGGGCATAAACATCCAGGTGATCTCGACCTCCGAGATCAAGATCAGCGTGCTGGTGGCCGCCGAGTACACCGAGCTCGCGGTGCGCGCCCTGCACACCGCCTACGACCTCGACGCCGCCTGACGTCACGGCTGCCTGACGGCACGGCTGCGGCGTGACGGCTGTGCCGTCACCGACGGGCCGGCTGCCGGGAACAACTCTAGGCAGTTCGGCGCTGCTCTTGCTATAAGCCCGGCATGCGCGCGCAGCACGCCCTTCTGGCCTGCCGGGACGCCTGCCGGGACGTGACCCCGCTGGCCTGGCGCCGTCGCGCGCGCACGACCCGCCGCCGCTTCGTCGTCATCCGACACGAGCATCCAGCGGTCTGACCATGGAGAGGACAACTCCTTTGGCCGGACCGCGAATGCTCCTAAAGCGGCTCCGGGACACGATGGCGCATGCCGACTCAATCGCCGATCCGCTGGGCGAGGTGGTGCGCCTGGTCGCCAACGAGATGGTGGCCGAGGTCTGCTCGATCTACCTGCTGCGCGCCGGCGAGGTGCTGGAGCTTTTCGCTACCCAGGGACTGAACCCCTCGGCCGTGCACCGCACCCGGCTTCGGGTCGGCGAGGGCCTGGTCGGCGACATCGCCGCGCACAAGCGCCCCCTGACGCTCGCCGATGCGCAGGCCCATGCGCAGTTCGCCTACCGCCCGGAGACCGGCGAGGAGATCTATCACTCGCTGGCCGGCGTGCCGATCGTGCGGGCCGGCCGGGTGCTCGGCGTCCTGGTCGTCCAGAACCGCACCCGCCGCCAGTACGACGACGAAGAGGTCGAGACGCTCCAGACCATCGCCATGGTCCTGGCCGAGCTGATCGCGGCGGGCCACTTCGTCAGCCCCAACGAGGTCCAGCAGGTCGACGGGCTCGGCCTGCTCCCGTTGCGCGTCGACGGCGTGCAGCTCACCCCCGGGGTCGCCATCGGCCGCGCCGTTCTGCACGAACCGCGAATCATCATCCAGAAGGTCGTGGCCGAGGATGTCGGCCAGGAGGCGAAGCGCTTCGAGGAGGCCGCGCACGGCGTGCGCGCCGACGTCGACCGCATGCTCGAGGCGCACGACATGCAGTCGGGCGAGCAGCGGGAGATTCTCGAGACGTTCCGGATGTTCATCGACGACCGCGGCTGGCTGGAGCGCGTGCGCGAGGCGGTGGCTTCCGGCCTGACGGCCGAGGCCGCGGTCCAGCGCGCCTTCGACGACGTGCGGGCGCGGCTGGGCCAGTCGACCGACCCCTATATCCGCGAGCGGCTGAGCGACCTCCAGGACCTGACCAACCGCGTGCTGATGCGCCTGTCGGGCCGAGGCGCCGCCGACCCCGCGGCCATGCCCGACGACATGATCATCGTCGCCCGCGACATGGGCCCGGCCGAGCTGCTGGACTACGACCGGACCCGGCTGCGCGGGCTGGTCCTCGAGGAGGGCTCGGCCCTCAGCCATGTCGCGATCGTCGCCCGGGCGCTGGACATTCCGGTCGTGGGGCGCGCGCCCGACGTCCTGTCCCGGGTCGAGCCGGGGGACCCGATCGTGGTCGACGGCGACAATGCCCAGGTGCTGGTCCGGCCGACCGAGGACGTGCTGCAGAGTATCCACGATGCCCTCGACGTGCGCGCCGCCCGCCGCCGGAAGTATGCGGCGCTGCGCGATCTTCCGCCGGTCACGCGCAACCAGGCGCGCGTGTCGCTGAACATGAACGCCGGCCTGCTGATCGACATGCAGCACCTCGAGGATACCGGCGCCGACGGTGTCGGCCTCTACCGGACCGAGATTCCGTTCATGGTGCGTTCGGAATTTCCCGACGTCGACGCCCAGACCTGGCTGTACAGCCGGGTGCTCGACGTCGCCGACGGCCGGCCCGTCGTCTTCCGCACGCTCGATGTCGGCGGCGACAAGGTGCTGCCCTATGTCGGCGCGTTCGGCGACGAGAATCCCGCGATGGGCTGGCGCGCGATCCGCATCGGCCTCGATCGGCCGGCGATGCTGCGTCGTCAGTTGCGTGCCTTGCTGCAGGGGGCGAACGGTCGTCCGCTGTCGGTGATGTTCCCGATGATCGCCGAGGTCGGCGAACTCGTGAGCGCGCGTCGTCTGCTCGACCTCGAGGTGGAGCGCGCGCGCCGGCGCGGACTGGCGTTGCCCGAACGTTTGCGTGTCGGCGTGATGTTCGAGGTGCCGGCGCTGGCCTGGCAGCTCGACAGCCTGCTGCCCCATATCGACTTCGTCTCGGTCGGCACGAACGACCTTCTGCAGTTCCTCTACGCTTCCGATCGCGGCAACGCGCGCCTGGCCGGACGCTACGACAGCTTGTCGCCCGCGCTGCTGAGACTGCTACATTTTGTGGTCGAGAAGGCCCGCCCCGCCGGGGTCGACCTGTCCGTCTGCGGCGAGATGGCCGGCCGGCCGGTCGAGGCGCTGGCGCTCCTGGCGATCGGCGTGCGCTCCTTGTCGATGGCGCCGGGCGCCATCGGTCCGGTCAAGGCGATGGTCCGTTCGCTCGATCTCGACGAGGCGACGGCCTTCATGACGGCGACGCTCGCGCAACCGGATCGTCCGCTGCGAGAGACGCTTCGCCTCTTCGCCGCCGACCACGCGATCGAAATCTGACTCGAAAAACTCGAATCGGTTTTGCCCTGTCAGAGGGCCTCTGCTAAAACTCGCCGTGAGGGGAACTGCAGGGGAAATTATGCCGGATCATATTGATTGGCGGGCAATGGAACGCGAGGCTTCCCCGGGCCGCGCGGTTGGCCGACTGCTGCACGATCAGCGCGAAGCACGCGGCCTCGATCTGTCGCAAGTCGAGAAGAGCCTTCGCATCCGTCGCGCGCATCTCGAAGCGATCGAGGAAGGTCGCTTCGACAAGCTGCCCGGCGCGGCCTACGTGCCCGCGTTCCTGCGCGCGTATGCCGCGCATGTCGGGCTCGAGCCCGACAAGGTCCTGACCGCCTACCACCTGTCCGGCGCGGTGCCGATCAAGCGCCCGGTCGCGCTGCCGGCCGACTTCCCGGTCGTGGATCGCCGCGCGCCGATCGGCCTCGCCGTCCTGACGGTGCTGCTGGTCTTCGCCGCCGGCTACGCGGCGTGGCACTACCTGCCGCGCGAGGAGGCCGTGGTCGCCGAGAAGGTCCCGCCGGTTCCCGATCGCCTGCTGGCTTCGCCGCCGGCCGCGACCACGACCGCCGAGGCGCCGGCGCCCGCCGCCGCCCCGGCAACCGGCACGGGCACGACGGCGCCGGCCTCTTTCCCGCCCCCGCCGCCGCAGGAGGCGCGCGGCCCCGCCAGCGCCCCGGCCGAGGTCTGGCCGGCGCCGCGCCGCGATGCTGCCGCCTCGCCGCCGCCGGCCGCGCCGCAGGCTGCGCCGCTCGCGCCGCCCGTGGTCATCGCCGTGCCCCCGCCGCCGCCGCCGGTCAACGTGCCGGCCATCGGCCAGGCGCAGGCCGCCCAGCCGCCGGCTCCCGAGAAGCCTCCGGTGAGCGCCGCTCCGGCGCCGACCCCGGCCGCCCCGCCGGTCGAGGAGGCGACGGCGCGGTCGCCCGCCGCCGAGGCCGCCGCTGCCGCCAGCCAGCCGGTCCGGGTCGACACGCCGGTCAGCGTGCGCGCGAACAGCTGGATCGAGCTGCGGGCGCCCAACGGCGACGTCCTGGCCCAGACCTATGTCCGGGCCGGGGAAAGCTACGTCGTCCCCGCCGGCATCGCCTACCGCATCGTCACGGCGCGCTGAGCGCGCACCCCTCGCGTCGAACCGGCGGAGCCGATCGGCCCGCCGGCCCGCGCTGACCGTTCTGTGACAGTTTGCCTACGACAGTCCGTCTGCGACCGTCCGGCTGAGATCGTCGGGGCGCAAGCGTCGGCTGGATAAGGCGCGCGCCCGGGACTACATTGCCGGCATGAGCATCAGGCCCTATCGCGACATCGCGCGCCGCAAGTCGCGCAAGATCATGGTCGGTTCGGTGGCCGTGGGCGGCGATGCGCCGATCACGGTCCAGACCATGACCAACACGCTGACCGCCGATGCCGCCGCGACCATCGCCCAGATTCGCCGCGCCGAGGAGGCGGGCGTCGACATCGTGCGCGTCTCCTGTCCCGACGAGGAGTCCACGGCGGCCCTGCCGGCCATCGTCAAGGCCTCGAAGGTGCCGATCGTTGCCGACATCCATTTCCACTACCGGCGCGCCATCGAGGCGGCGGATGCCGGCGCGGCCTGCCTGCGGATCAACCCGGGCAATATCGGCAGCGCCGACCGCGTGCGCGAGGTGGTGAAGGCCGCCAAGGACCATGGCTGCTCCATGCGCATCGGCGTCAATGCCGGTTCGCTGGAGAAGGACCTGTTGGAAAAGTACGGCGAGCCCTGTCCTGAGGCGATGGTCGAAAGCGCGCTCGACCATGCCCGCATCCTGCAGGACCACGACTTCCACGAGTTCAAGATCAGCGTGAAGGCGTCCGACGTCTTCCTGGCGGTCGCCGCCTACCAGCAGCTGGCCGACGCCTGCGACTACCCGCTGCACATCGGCGTCACCGAGGCCGGCGCGCTGCGCACCGGCACGGTCAAGTCGTCGATCGGCCTGGGCGCGCTCCTGTGGGCCGGCATCGGCGACACGGTCCGAGTCTCGCTCTCGGCCGAGCCGGAGGAGGAGGTCCGCGTCGGCTTCGAGCTCCTGAAGGCGCTGAACCTGCGCCACCGCGGCGTCAACATCGTCTCCTGCCCGTCCTGCGCGCGCCAGCAGTACGATGTGATCCGCACGGTCGAGGCGCTGGAGAAGCGCGTGGCGCACATCACCACGCCGATGACGGTGTCGGTGATCGGCTGCGTGGTCAACGGGCCCGGCGAGGCGCGCGAGACCGACATCGGCTTCACCGGCGGCGGCAGCGGCACCCATCAGGTCTACATCGCCGGCGTGCCCCATCACCGGCTGAAGGATGCCGATATCGTCGAGCATCTCGCGGGGCTGATCGAGAAGAAGGCGGCCGAGATCGAGGCCGGCAAGGCGGCCGAGGCCGAGCGACACCGGGTCGCCGCCGAGTAGCGCTTCCCGCCTTCCTTCTTCGACGATCCTTCCGAGGCTTTCCCGTGAGCAAGATGCAACCCGTGCGTGGCACGCACGATCTCCTACCGGACGAGTTCCGCCGGTTCGCGCATGTCGTCGACAGTGCGCGCGACGTCGCCCGCCTCTACGGTTACCGCGAGATGGCGACGCCGGTGTTCGAGTTCACCGAGCTGTTCGCCCGCGGCATCGGCGAGACGACCGACGTCGTCTCCAAGGAGATGTACACGTTCCAGGATCGCGGCGGCGAATCGCTGACGCTGCGGCCGGAATACACGGCCGGCATCTGCCGCGCCTTCGTGTCCAACGGCGAGCTCGGACAGCAGCTGCCGCTCAAGCTGTTCGCGGCCGGGCCGATGTTCCGCTACGAGCGGCCGCAGAAGGGCCGCCAGCGCCAGTTCCACCAGATCGACCTCGAGGTGCTGGGGGCGCCCGAGCCCGGCGCCGACATCGAGGTCATCACGGTGGCGGCCGACATCCTCGACCGGCTGGGGATCCTCGAACGCTGCGTGCTGAAGCTGAACTCGCTCGGCGACCCGGAGAGCCGCGCCGCCTACCGCAAGGTGCTGGTCGACTACTATTCGGGACACCTGGCCGGCCTCTCCGAGGATTCGCGCAGCCGCCTCGAGCGCAACCCGCTGCGCATCCTCGACAGCAAGGACGAGGGCGACAGGGCGATCAATGCCGGCGCGCCGTCCTTCGCCGACCACCTGAACCCGGCAAGCCGTGATTTCTTTGCCGCCGTGAAGGACGGGCTGGCCGCGGCCGGCGTCGCTTTCGAGGTCGATCCCGCGCTGGTGCGCGGCCTCGACTACTACACCCACACCGCCTTCGAGTTCGTGACCACGCACATCGGCGCCCAGGGCACCGTGCTGGGCGGCGGCCGCTACGACGGGCTGATCGCCGAGCTGGGCGGGCCGCCGACCGCCGGCATCGGCTGGGCGGGCGGCATCGAGCGGCTGATGATGCTGTGCAACGAGCCGGCGCCGCTGCCCCGGCCGGTCGTGATCGCGCCGCTCGGGCCGGCGGCCGAGGCGAAGGCGCTCGGCATCGCCCGCACGCTGCGCGGTCTCGGCATCGCCGTGGAGCAGGACTATCGCGGCAACATGAAGCGGCGCATGCAGCGGGCCAACAAGCTGAACGCACGGGCCGCCATCATCATCGGCGACGACGAGCTCGCCCGCGGCATGGCGCAGCTCAAGGACCTCGACAGCGGCGAGCAGCGCGAGGTGGCGTTCGAGGGTCTTGCCGCCGCCCTGAAGGCGTGAGGCCGGCGTGTCGCTGCTGCAGAAACTCGACCAGATCACAGCCCGCCATGCCGAGCTGCAGGCGGCGCTGTCGGGCGGCGCGCTCGATTCCCAGAAGTTCGTCGCCGCCTCCAAGGAATATGCCGATCTCGGCCCGCTGGTCGACGCCATCAGCCAGTGGCGCAAGGCCGAGGACGAGCTGCGCGAGGCCGAGACCATGATGGCCGACCCCGACATGAAGGCGATGGCCGAGGAGGAGGTGGCGTCGCTGAAGAAGCGCCTGCCCGAGCTCGAGCGCGCCGTGAAGCGCATGCTCCTGCCCCGGGACGCAGCCGACGAGAAGAACGCCATCGTCGAGATCCGCGCCGGCACCGGCGGCGAGGAGGCGGCCCTGTTCGCCGCCGATCTCTTCCGCATGTACCAGCGCTATGCCGCCGAGCACGGCTGGCGCTTCGAGGTGATGGAACTGTCGGAGACCGGCATCGGCGGCTTCAAGGAGGCCTTCGCGACGGTCTCGGGCCGCGGCGTCTTCGCCCGCCTCAAGTTCGAATCCGGCGTGCATCGCGTGCAGCGCGTGCCGGCGACCGAGGGCTCGGGCCGCATCCATACCTCGGCGGCCACCGTCGCCGTCCTGCCGGAGGCCGAGGAGTTCGACGTCCGGATCGACGAAAAGGACCTGCGCATCGACGTCTTCCGCGCCTCCGGGCCGGGCGGCCAGTCGGTCAACACCACCGATTCGGCGGTCCGCATCACCCACCTGCCGACCGGCATCGTCGTCAGCCAGCAGGACGAGAAGAGCCAGCACAAGAACAAGGCCAAGGCGATGAAGATCCTGCGCGCCCGGCTCTACGACGCCGAGCGGCAGCGGCGCGAGGACGCCCGGGCCGCCGACCGCAAGGGGCAGGTCGGCAGCGGCGACCGCAGCGAGCGCATCCGCACCTACAACTTCCCGCAGAGCCGCGTCACCGACCACCGCATCAACCTGACGCTCTACACGCTCGACCAGGTCATGGAGGGGCGCGGCCTCGACGAGATCATCGACGCGCTGATCGCCGACGACGAGGCCGGCCGGCTGGCGGAGCTCGCCGCCTGAGCGCCACCTACGACGGGCTGCTGCGCGACGCCGCCACGGCGCTCGCCGCCGCCGGTCTCGACAATGTCCGCTTCGAGGCCCGACTCCTGCTCGGCCGCGCCGCCGGCCTGTCGACCGAGCAGCTGGTCGCGCGGGGGCGGGACGAGGCGCCGCCGGCCGCTGTCGAGGCCTTCCGCGCCCTGCTGGCCCGCCGGGTCCGGCGCGAGCCGATGGCCCATATCCTGGGTGAGCGCGAGTTCTGGGGCCTGCCGTTCCGGGTCACGCCGGACGTGCTGGTGCCGCGGCCGGACAGCGAGACGGTGATCGAGGCGGCGCTCGCCCTGCTGGCCGACCGCGGCCGTCGCTGGCGCGTCCTCGACCTTGGCCTGGGATCGGGCTGCCTGCTCCTGACCCTGCTGCGCGAGTTTCCCGCGGCCGCCGGCGTTGGGCTCGAAGCGTCGCCGCCGGCGCTGGCCGTGGCCCGGGACAATGCCGCGTCCCTCGGGGTGGCGGCGCGGGCCCGCCTGCTCGCCGGCGACTGGCGCCAGCCCGGCTGGACCGAGGCGCTGGGCGGCCCGTTCGACCTTCTGGTCTCCAACCCGCCGTATATCGAGGCGGCGGCGATCGAGGGGCTGATGCCGGAGGTCGCCCGCTACGAGCCCCGCCAGGCGCTGGACGGCGGGCCCGACGGGCTCGACGCCTATCGCGCCATCGCGGCGGGGGCGGACCGCCTGGTTGTTCCGGGCGGTCGCATCCTGGTCGAGGCGGGCATGGGCCAAGTCCCTGCGATCACGGAGATTTTCCGGGCCGCCGGGTTCTCGGCCGAGGACCCCTGGGAAGATCTGGCCGGGGTGCAACGGGTGGCCTCCTTCAAGCATTAGGGGTTGGCAAGCGGGTCGAATGAGACTACGTTCCGCTTAGCCCCTTGGGGGGGCTTCGTCCGGGCCGATCGGTGGCCCCGGGCAACCATCCCTCTGATATTTGGCCGCGACGGCGCCCGGGAAGGGCAGAGGGCAGAAACAAACAACTCCGTCCGGCATGCAACTGGCCTTGGGTTAATGAGACCAAACAATCGTCAGCGGTCGCGTGGCGGTCGCAGTGGTGGTGGCGGCGGCGGTGGCGGCGGCCACCATCACAAGCAGCATCACAATCCGAACCGCCCGCCCAATCGCAACCAGATCTTCGACAGCAGCGGTCCCGACGTCCGGGTCCGCGGCAACGCCCACCAGGTGTTCGACAAGTACCAGGCGCTCGGCCGCGAGGCGGCCGCGTCAGGCGATCGGATCCTGGCCGAGGCCTATTGGCAGTATGCCGACCATTATTTCCGCGTGATCCAGTCGATCGGCGGCCTCAACCCGCAGCGCAACAACCAGGGCTGGGGCGAAGGCGGCGAGGAGAATGCCGGCGCGCCGCAGCAGCAGGGTGGCGGCCAGGGCGGGCAGCACCCGCAGGCGAACGGCAACGGCCATGCCCCGGGCGAGCGCGGCCAGGGTCGCGACGACCAGGGTCACGACGAGCGGGGCGACAGCGAGCCGGGCCTCGGCGGCGTCGCCTTCCTGCAGGCCGGTCGCAACCCGGCGCCGGGCAACGACCCGGCCGCCGACGACCAGCCGGACGTCCCCGAGTTCACGCCCGCCGCCAGCCGCCGCGGCTGACCGGCCCCTTCCGACGAACTTGCACAACGCCCGACGGCCCCGCCGCCGGGCGTTTCCATGTAGACCCCACGACCCCTCCGCCCTCGCAGACGAGGGCACCTCCCCAGCTTCGCTGGGGAGGAGGAACCCGAAGGCAGAGCAGCGTCCGTCATCCTCCTCCTCCCACGCCTTGCGTGGGGAGGTGCCCGCGCGAGCGGGCGGAGGGGTCATGGGCCACGAGCTCGACCGCGTTGCCCAGAACCTCCGCTCCCGGAGTTCACGGCAGGTGGAGCAGGGTCGGGGCGACGAAGCCCAGCACGGTGAAGCCGAGGCCGAAGACGCCGAGGCCGAGCGCCATCACCGTGAGCCAGCCCACCGACGTCAGCGCCGCCGCGCCGGCCAGCACGATGGCGAGCTGGAAGGCCGCCGAGCCGTACTCGAACATGTGGTAGGCGGCCAGCGACGTGTCGCGGTGCGCCTCGTTGACCTTGGCCCGCGCCATCAGCTCGCGCCGGCCCTCGCCGGTCTCGGGCTCGGTCTCGTAGCGCTGCGCGGCCTGGCGCCAGCGCTCGGTCTGCGCCTTCAGGGCCGCCGGCATGGCCTGCGGCCCGTCCTTGTAGGTCGCCTCGGCTTCCTCGGCCGCCGTGCGCAGCGTCGTCTGGCGGATGGTCTTGGCCTGGAAGAAGTTCCACAGGTTGGAGGCCGTGATGTGGCTGGCCAGCGCATTGGTCTGCGAGCTCTTGCCGCCCATCTCGGAGATGGCCAGCAGCGCCGCCAGGATGGCCACCAGCAGGGCGATCCTCTTGTTGGACGTGTCGACGTGGCCGTGGCCGCCGGACATGGAATCCTCTCCGTTTTCTTGATCCAGATCGTGTCGGCGGCGCTCATACTCCGACATCGTTACGGATGAAAGCCATACGCGCGATCCGGTCTTGCAAGCCCCCGAAGCCGCACCATATCGGCACCAGGATGCCTCATCAGGGGGTCCGCTCTTTCGCCCGCCGATAACGGGGGCGCGAATGAAAGGGTAGAGAGATGAATCAAGAGAAGTACACCGACCGCATGCGGGGCTTCCTGCAGAGCGCCCAGATGCTGGCGCTGCGCGAAGGCCACCAGCGGCTCGTTCCCGACCATCTGCTGAAGGTGCTGCTCGACGATCCGGAAGGCCTTGCGGCGAACCTGATCACGTCGGCCGGCGGCGATTCGCGCGCGGTGCATCGCGCCGTCGAGGCCAACCTCGCCAAGCAGCCCAAGGTCGAGGGCCAGGGCGCCGGCCAGATCTACATGGCGCCGGAGACCGCGCGCGTGTTCGACCAGGCCGAGGCGATCGCCGAGAAGGCGGGCGACTCGTTCGTCACCGTCGAGCGCATGCTGATGGCGCTGGCGCTGGCCAAGGGCACCGAGGCCGCCGACGCGCTGGCCAAGGGCAACCTGAAGCCGCAGGCGCTCGAGACGGCGATCGCCGACCTGCGCAAGGGCCGCACCGCCGATTCCGCGTCGGCCGAGGGCAGCTACGACGCGCTGAAGAAGTATGCCCGCGACCTCACCCAGGTCGCCCGCGACGGCAAGCTCGATCCGGTGATCGGGCGCGACGAGGAGATCCGCCGCACCATCCAGGTGCTCAGCCGCCGCACCAAGAACAACCCCGTGCTGATCGGCGAGCCCGGCGTCGGCAAGACCGCCATCGCCGAGGGCCTGGCGCTGCGCATCGTCAACGACGACGTGCCGGAGGCGCTGAAGGGCAAGAAGCTGATGGCGCTCGACCTCGGCGCCATGGTCGCCGGCGCCAAGTACCGCGGCGAGTTCGAGGAGCGGCTGAAGGCCGTCCTGTCGGAGATCTCTTCGGCCGAGGGCGACATCATCGTCTTCATCGACGAGCTGCACACGCTGATCGGCGCCGGCAAGGCGGACGGCGCGATGGACGCCTCCAACATGCTGAAGCCGGCGCTGGCGCGCGGCGAGCTGCACTGCGTCGGCGCCACCACGCTCGACGAGTACCGCAAGCACATCGAGAAGGACGCCGCGCTGGCGCGTCGCTTCCAGCCGGTGTTCGTGGCCGAGCCGACGGTCGAGGACACGATCTCGATCCTGCGCGGCATCAAGGAGAAGTACGAGCTGCACCACGGCGTGCGCATCGCCGATTCGGCGATCGTGGCCGCGGCGACGCTCTCCAACCGCTACATCACCGACCGGTTCCTGCCGGACAAGGCGATCGACCTCATGGACGAGGCGGCGAGCCGCATCCGCATGCAGGTCGACAGCAAGCCCGAGGCGCTCGACGAGCTCGACCGGCGCATCATCCAGCTCAAGATCGAGCGGGAGGCGCTCAAGAAGGAGAGCGACCAGGCCTCGCGCGACCGGCTGGAGCGGCTGGAGAAGGAACTGTCCGACCTCGAGCAGAAGTCCGCCGAGCTGACGGCCCAGTGGAAGTCGGCCAAGGACAAGCTGGCCGATTCGCAGAGCATCAAGGCGCAGCTCGACAAGGCGCGCTCCGAGCTCGAGATCGCCCAGCGCAGGGGCGAGCTCGGCCGCGCCGGCGAGCTGGCCTACGGCGTGATCCCGGACCTCGAGAAGAAGCTCAAGGAGGCCGAGGGCCACGAGGTCCAGGGCGGCAAGGGTGTCAAGGAAGAGGTCACGCCCGAGGACATCGCCGCCGTCGTGTCGCGCTGGACCGGCGTGCCGGTCGACAAGATGCTGGAGGGCGAGCGCTCCAAGCTGCTCCGCATGGAGGAGCAGATCACGAAGCGCGTGGTCGGCCAGGACGATGCCGTGCGGGCGGTCGCCGACGCGGTGCGCCGCGCGCGCGCCGGCCTGCAGGACCCCAACCGGCCGATCGGCTCGTTCCTGTTCCTCGGCCCCACCGGCGTCGGCAAGACCGAGCTCACCAAGGCGATCGCCGAGTTCCTGTTCGACGACGACCAGGCGATGGTGCGCATCGACATGAGCGAGTTCATGGAGAAGCACGCCGTCAGCCGCCTGATCGGCGCCCCGCCGGGCTATGTCGGCTACGACGAGGGCGGCGTGCTCACCGAGGCGGTGCGGCGCCGGCCCTACCAGGTGATCCTGTTCGACGAGGTCGAGAAGGCCCACCCGGACGTGTTCAACGTGCTGCTGCAGGTGCTGGACGACGGTCGCCTGACCGACGGGCAGGGCCGCACGGTCGACTTCAAGAACACGCTGATCGTGCTCACCTCCAACCTCGGCAGCGCCCACCTGGCGGCGTTGAAGGACGGCGAGAGCGCCGAGACGGTGCGCGAGCAGGTGATGGAGGAGGTGCGCCGCGCCTTCCGGCCGGAGTTCCTGAACCGGCTCGACGAGATCCTGCTGTTCAACCGGCTGAGCCGGGCGCACATGACGGACATCGTCGAGATCCAGCTCGGCCGCCTGCGCAAGCTGCTGGCCGATCGCAAGATCGACCTCGAGTTCGACGGCAAGGCCCTGCAGTGGCTGGCCAACCGCGGCTACGACCCGGTCTACGGCGCCCGGCCGCTGAAGCGGGTGATCCAGCGCAGCCTGCAGAACCCGCTGGCGACGCAGATCCTCGAGGGCCGCATCAAGGACGGCGAGACCGTCAAGGTCGCCGTCGAGAACGGCGAGCTCTCGGTCGGCGGCCAGCGCGTGATGAGCGAGGCGGCCGACGACTGACCGGCTTCCGTCATCCCATGCTCCTCTTTCCTGTTCCTCTCCCCCGCGAGGGGGAGAGGAACAGGAGAGGGGGCTACGACGGTTCGTGAAACCCAATCACAAAATCTTTCAAGGGCGCAACTGAGGTCGCGCCCTTTTTGCTGCCCGTTTCGAACACGCGCCTCACGAAGTCGCCTTTGGGCGTGCGCCTCGGCCCCGCCGCCCGTCATCCTGAGCGCAGCGAAGGATCTCATGCCAGTGCCAAGCGGCGACGTCGTCGTTCGTTTCACTGAGAGAGCCCCTTCCTCCCCAACGAAGTTGGGGAGGTGGCGGCGTCTTCGCCGACGGAGGGGTCGGAGCCCCTCATCGAACCCCTTGACGAGCCCTTCAGCCGCGATCCAGCCTCGACCGGCAACATTGCCGTCGAATTCCCAATTCGCGTGGCCACCCGCAAGGGTTGCCGCTAAATTGCCTCTTCGGGGGCTGCTTCGCGGCTGGGCGATCGCGCGGTCTGGCACGGCCTCACAGCCCGCTGGTGGCGAGCATTGGGGAGAGAAAATTCGTGGCCAGGCAATCGCTCCGCGACCGGTTCGTCGCCATCCTGACCGAGCTTGGAGGCTCGGCCGGTAACGGCCGGTTGCGCGACGAGCTCGGCTGGACCGAGGCCACGTATGCCGCCGTGAAGGGAGAACTGGTCACCGATGGCATCGTCATTCCCGGCCGGGGACGCGGCGGCTCGGTGTCGCTCGGCGGTGCCGCAAAAGCGGAACCCCTGCAGGAGAAGCCACCAGCTCCGGCTCGGGCGCCGGCGGCGGCCAGACGGGCGAACGGCAACGGCGGCGACCTCGGCTTCGAGGCCGAGCTGTTCAAGACCGCCGACAAGCTGCGCGGCAACATGGAGCCGTCGGATTACAAGCACGTCACGCTCGGCCTGATCTTCCTCAAGCACATCTCCGACAGCTTCGAGGCGAAGCGCGCCGCGCTGCTCGCGGAGTATCCGGACGGCGCCGAGGATCGCGACGAGTACGCCGCCGACCGCGTCTTCTGGGTGCCGCCAACCGCGCGCTGGTCGCATCTTCAGGCGAACGCCCGGCAGCCCGCCATCGGCAAGCTGATCGACGAGGCGATGATCGCCATCGAGAAGGACAACGAGAGCCTGAAGGGCGTCCTGCCGAAGGACTATGCCCGCCCCGCGCTCAACGCCGTGATGCTCGGCGAGCTGATCGACCTGATCTCGGGGATCGCGCTCGGCCAGGAAAAGGGCGAGGCGCGCGACGTGCTGGGCCGCGTCTACGAGTACTTCCTCGGCCAGTTCGCCGGCTCGGAGGGCAAGCGCGGCGGCGAGTTCTACACGCCGCGCTCCGTCGTGCGGGTGATGGTCGGCATGATCGAGCCGTTCAAGGGCCGCGTCTACGACCCATGCTGCGGCTCGGGCGGCATGTTCGTGCAATCGGAGCGCTTCGTCGAGGAGCATGGCGGGCGCATCGGCGACATCGCCGTCTACGGCCAGGAGTCGAACTACACGACGTGGCGGCTGTGCAAGATGAACCTGGCCGTGCGGGGCATCGATGCCGACATCAAGTGGAACAGCGATGGCAGCTTCCACAAGGACGAGCTGCGCGACCTGAAGGCGGATTTCGTACTGGCCAACCCGCCGTTCAATATTTCCGATTGGGGCGGCGACCGGCTGCGCGAGGACGTGCGCTGGCGCTATGGCATGCCGCCGGCCAGCAATGCCAACTTCGCTTGGTTGCAGCACATCGTGCATCACTTGGCGCCGGCGGGTGTCGCCGGCGTAGTGCTGGCCAACGGCTCCATGTCTTCCACGCAGAACGGCGAAGACGCGATCCGCCATGCGCTGGTCGAGGGGGTAGGCGGTGCGCCCGGTGTCGTCGATTGCATCGTGGCGCTGCCGGGCCAGCTCTTCTATTCCACGCAGATTCCGGTCTGCCTTTGGTTTCTCGCCCGCGACAAGTCGAACGGCGTTGCGCGCGACGCGAAGCTGCGGGATCGGCGTGGCGAAATCTTGTTTATCGACGCCCGCAAGCTCGGCCACATGGTGGATCGCACGCGCAAAGAGTTCTCGGACGATGACATCGAGAAGATCACGCAGGCCTATCATGCTTGGCGGGGCGAGGACGACGCGGGTCCTTATGCGGATGTGCCGGGTTTCTGCAAGGCGGCGACCTTGGAGAAGATCGAGGAGCACGACCACGTGCTGACGCCGGGACGCTATGTTGGCGCAGCTGGTGTTGAAAAAAGTGAAGTTTCCTTCGTCGAGCGCTTTGCATCGCTGCAAGCAAGCCTGGAGGAGCAGTTCGCTCTGGCGGACAAGCTGACTGGCACTATCCGCGCCAAACTTGCGCGTGTGGTTCCCGATGCGTGAATGGCAGACATCGCCTCTCGATGAGTGTTTGGAAACTCTCCTCGACTACCGAGGTAAGAGCCCTCCGAAGTCGGAGAACGGGATTCCCGTCCTTTCCGCAAAGGTGGTTAAGACGACGGGCCTTTTGAGGCCAATCGAGCAGAAAATTGCGTTGGACTACTATCCGAAATGGATGATTCGAGGGCTTCCACGCATCGGCGATATCGTAATGACGACCGAAGCGCCAATGGGCGAAGTTATACAACTTGACGAAGAAACCGTTCAGTATGCGCTTGGTCAACGTATCATATGCCTGCGTGGAAAGCCCAACAAGCTCGACAATAAGTTCCTTCGCTATCTTCTGACCTCTCCTACCCAGCAGGCTATCCTGGCGAGCTACGCGACGGGGACGACCGTGCTGGGCATCAGTCAGAAGGCACTTCGATCGGTACCAATCACCTATCCGGATTTGCTCCAACAGAAACGGATCGGAGGTTTGCTAGGCGCGCTCGACGACAAGATCGAGTTGAACCGGCGGATGAATGAGACGCTGGAGGCGATGGCGCGGGCGATCTTCAAGGACTGGTTTGTCGATTTCGGCCCGACGCGCGCCAAGATGGAAGGCCGGGCGCCCTACCTCGTCCCGGACATCTGGTCCCTCTTTCCGGAAAGTCTCGACGCCAACGGCAAGCCGAAGGGTTGGACTGGTTATTCGCTCGACATGTTGGCAACTCAGCATACCGCTTCAGTAACGCCAGCAAGTAGTCCCGATGAGACCTTCGAGCACTTTAGCCTCCCGTCCTATGACGTGGGCCAAGTGCCAAGCCAAGATCGAGGCGGAGCCATTAAGAGCAACAAGACACTGGTTCCGGAAGGGGCGATCTTGCTTTCGAAGCTGAACCCTGAGATTGAGCGTGTTTGGCTACCTCAGAAAGCTACCGGGAAAAGGCAGATTTGCTCTACCGAATTCCTTGTCTTCACGCCAAAGGCGAATTTTGCCCCATCGCTCTTGTTTGGACTGTTCACTGAACCGTCGTTCCGGACCATGTTGCAGTCAATGGCCACAGGAACGTCGAAAAGTCATCAACGGGTATCGCCGCCAGCGTTGCTGGGCAGACAGGTTCTACTCGGCTCGAATCTTCTATTTTCTCGATTTGCCGAACAGGTCGAACCACTTCTCGGCCGTATACTGGCCAACCGTGCCGAGTCCGGCATTCTCGCCTCCACCCGCGACCTGCTTCTACCCAAGTTGATGTCGGGCGAGGTGCGGGTGCGTGAGGCTTCGGCGGCCGTCGAGCATCGTCTCGCCAAGGCGCGCTAGGCCCATGCAGTTTCTCCAGCCCATTCTCACATTCCTCCACGAATGGGCGGATGCCTGGGTGATGTTGACCGCTGGCGGCACCATCGCTTTGGCGATAGTCACCTTCCGTGTCATCCGCCAAGGTCAGCGACAGCGTGAGGATACCGAACGCCAACACCGCAATCGGTTCAAGCCGGTTTGCCTTCTCGCGCCCTGCAGTGGCGTCGATGCATGGAACCGGCGCGGGGAATTGCTCGAAGTGATATCGCCCGCCGCGGAGAACCCGTCTTGCGGGACCGTCGCGATCAGGTGTGTCCTCCGGAACGTCGGCGTTGGTCCAGCCGTGAAATTGCGGCTCAAGTTCCGGTTCCCGGACATGAACGGCTGGACCTCGGAACCTTGGGAACTGTCGCCGCTAGGCGCGGGTGAGAGTTGGGGCAGCAAGACCGAGCCGCTTCTCGTGCCGTTCCCGATCCACGAGCGCTTCAATCAAGCCGATTTCGCGATGCTGGCGGGCAAGCCGTGGGAAATCTGGCTGGAATACGAGGATGTGTTCGGCCGACAATTTCAGTCGATCCATCGGAAGGCTCCCGTCGACACGGACCTCTCGACGGCCACATGGACCACGGCAGGCGGTGACCAGCAGCCGCGGGCGAGCCTGCGGCCTGTCCCCTGGGTCACCTACACTGACGGACCATTGCCGTGACGCGCGTCGCCGTCCGCCCCGAGCTGTTGCGCTGGGCACGAGAGCGGGCCGGTATTGTCGAGGCCGACCTACTGCTCGGCCGCTTTCCGAAGTTGAGCGCGTGGGAAAAAGGCGAGACGCGGCCGACGCTCAAGCAACTGGAGGCCTTCGCTCACGCCGTTCACGTTCCCATCGGCTATCTGTTCCTTCCCGCGCCGCCGTCGGAGCCCTTGCCGATCCCGGACTTCCGCACGCTTGACGGGCGTGGCGTGCGTCGCGCCAGCGCCGACCTGCTCGACATGCTGTATGCCTGCCAGGAACGGCAGGGCTGGTACCGCGAGTTCGCGCTGACGGTGCGCCTGCCCGAGGTGGACTTCGTCGGCAGCGCCGCCGTCGGGGAGCGCCCGGAGGACGTTGCCGCCCGCATGGCGCGGGCGCTCGGATTCGATCTGGCTGCGAGAGCCGAATGCCGGACGTGGGAAGAGGCCTTGCGACTGTTCATCGGCCAGGCCGACCGGCTCGGCGTGCTGGTGATGGTGAGCGGGGTGGTGGGGAGCAACAATCGCCGCACGCTTGACCCCGAGGAGTTTCGCGGCTTTGCGCTGGCTGACACGCGCGCGCCGCTGGTGTTTATCAATGGGGCGGACACGAAGTCCGGCCAGATGTTCACGCTGGCGCACGAGCTGGCGCATCTCTGGCTCGGCGCCTCGGCGGTGTCGGACGCGAGCGCCGCTCCGCTCACGGGCCATCGCCGCGAGGAGGTGTGGTGCAATGCGGTCGCGGCCGAGCTGCTCGTGCCGCTTTCAGCCCTGCGTCCGGCACTGCAGCGGGATGAGCCACTGGACCGGTCGCTGGCGCGGCTGGCCCGGCAGTTCAAGGTCAGTACCCTCGTCGTCCTGCGCCGGCTGCTCGACGCGGGCGCGCTCGATCGGCCGGCATTCGATCGCGCCTGGGCAAGCGAGCGTGCGCGCCTGCGGGAGCTTGCCGGCGCCGGCTCCGGCGGCGGTGATTTCTATCGCACGACGCTTTCGCGGGTCAGCCGACGGTTTGCGCGCGCGCTGGTGGAAAGCACGCTGGAAGGCCAGACGCTCTATCGCGACGCCTTCCGCATGCTCGGCGTGTCGAAGACGGAGACGTTCAACAATATCGGCCGCGAAGCGGGGGTGATGGGATGACCCGCTTCCTGCTCGACACGAACATCTTCATCCAGGCCAAGAACCTGCATTACGGCTTCGATTTCTGCCCGGCTTTCTGGGAGTGGCTGATCGGGCAGAACGCTGCCGGACGGGTCGCCAGCATCGACAAGGTCGGCGACGAATTGCAGGCGGGCGCGGACGATCTTTCCGATTGGGCGGCCGCGCGTGGTCGCGCCTTCTTTCTGCCGCCGGACGATCCTGTCGTGCCGGCCCTTGCCCGCGTCACCGCCTGGGCCACGAGCCAGACCTACGAGGCGGCGGCCATCGCGACCTTTCTTCAGGTCGCCGACTACTGGCTGGTCGCCCACGCGCTGGCGCATGGCTTCGTTGTCGTGACCCACGAGGTCCCGTCGGAGTCGACGCGCAAGATCAAGATACCGAACGCCTGCATTGGGCTGGGTCTGGCCTGTATCAGTCCCTACGAGATGCTCCGAAGGGAACGGGCGCGGTTCGTTTTGGGTCCGACACCGAGGGCTGCGTGAGCGCCGACTGGTATCCCGGCATCCGCGCCTTCTGCGTGCATTGGAAGCACGCGCCGATGCTTCAGGAGACCTTTGCCGCGCTGGAACGCGAGTTCAACGAGGAGAGTGACGCCTCTATCGACGCGGCCAAGGGCCTTGTCGAATGCGCCTGCCGCGTTCTGATCGAGGAACTCGACGACCCGGTAGCGCCGCTCAAGCCGGAAGCCACCGATACGCCGCTCGGGCAATTGGTCGGTGTCGCCACGCGGCTGCTGAATCTGGGCGCCGTGCGCCACCGCGCCTTCTCGGACTTGATCAAGCAGCACAACAGGCTGACCGAGACACTTCGCGTCCTGCGCAACGAAGCCGGTACGGTCAGTCACGGCAAGGACGGCTTCATTGCCAAACTATCGGCGCATCATCGCCGGTCAGCCATGCTCGCCGCCGATGCCATCGTGACGTTCCTCCACGAAGCCTATCTGGAACGAGAACCGGACCCTGTGAGGACGTCCGAGCCCTACGAGCGGTTTGAGGTGGCAAACGCCATCATCGACGCACTCGTGTCGCTTCGGGCCCAATCTGACGAAGATGGGCTCCTTCACGTCGTTGCGGTTCTTCCGGACGGCGAGGAGGTTCCATTGGCGATCGAGCCCTCGCGGCTCTTGTTCGGGGTCGATCGCGAGGCCTACAAGCTCGTTCTGAACGCCTGCCGGGAAGCCAGGGTGGTTGCGTCGCGCGACGCGGAGGCCACCTGATGGCCTATCTTTCGGAGGCCGATATCGAGCAACTCGTCCTCGACCGCCTGTCTGCGCTCGGCTACGTCGTTCTGCGCGACGCGGACATCGGCCCGGACGGCAGGGTACCAGAACGCGAAGCCTACGCCGACGTCGTCCTGCAGAAGCGGCTGACTGCTGCGATCGAAAGGCTCAATCCGGGCATCCCGGCGGAAGCCAGGGGCGATGCGCTGCGGAAGGTCCTGGCGACCGAACATCCCTCGCTGACTCAGGAGAACCGCCGGCTTCACAGGCTGATGGTCGAAGGCGTCGATGTCGAGTTCTTCGGCGACGACGGGACGATCCGCGGAGACAAGGTCCGGATGATCGACTTCGACGATATGGCCGCGAACGACTGGATCGCCACCAGCCAGTTCACGGTGATTGCGGGTGGGGTCGAGCGGCGGCCCGATATCGTGGTTTTCGTCAACGGCCTGCCCCTTGGCGTCATCGAACTCAAGGCGCCTGGCGGCGAAAGCGCGACGCTCTCTGGCGCCTATAACCAGCTTCAAACCTACAAGGCACAGATCGAGTCCCTGTTTCGCTCGAACGCGGTCATGGTGACCTCTGACGGCATTACCGCGCGCATCGGATCGCTTACGGCCGATCAGGAGCGTTTCATGCCGTGGCGCACGACCGATGGCCAGGTGATCGCCGCAAAGGGCCAGCCGGAGCTGACCACGCTGATCGAAGGGATCTTCGAGCGGCAACGCTTTCTCGATCTCGTCCGCGATTTCACCGTGTTCGGCGAGACGGGGTCGGGAATTTCCAAGATTCTCGCAGGCTATCACCAGTTTCACGCGGTCAAGCGCGCTGTCGCCTCGACCGTCCGGGCGCTTGCCCTGAACAACGAGACGCCGGGCGGCTCTTCCAGGAAGCGCGAACTCGCCGAGGCCCCCTCGGCCTATGGCCTTCCGGGAGTGGAGAACTATCCGAAGGGAGACAAGAGGATCGGCGTCATCTGGCACACGCAGGGCTCGGGCAAGAGCCTGCTGATGGCTTTCTATGCCGGACAACTCGTCCGTCTCCCGGAAATGGAGAACCCCACGATCGTCGTCATCACGGATCGGAACGATCTGGACGACCAGTTGTTCGGAACGTTCTCGATGTGCCGCGACCTGATCCGGCAGACGCCGATCCAGGCCGACAGCCGCGATGATCTACGATCCGCGCTCAATCGCGCGTCGGGCGGCGTGATCTTCACCACCATCCAGAAATTCTCTCCTGCGGCCGGCGAGACTACCTACCCAATGCTGTCCGACCGCCGGAATATCGTCGTCATCGCGGATGAGGCGCATCGGAGCCAATACGGCTTCCGCGCCAAGGTCGAGCAGAAGACGGGCGAAATCTCCTATGGCTTCGCCAAGTATCTCCGCGATGCCCTGCCCAAGGCGTCGTTCATCGGCTTTACCGGAACGCCGATCGAACAGGGCGATGTGAGCACGCCCGCTGTTTTCGGCGAGTACATCGATATCTACGATATCAGCCGGGCGGTCGAAGACGGCGCGACCGTCCCGATCTACTACGAAAGCCGACTGGCGCGCATCGAGCTTCCCGAGAAGGAAAAGCCGAAGATCGATGCCGAAATCGAGGAGCTGACCGAAGACGAAGCGACAACCGAGCAGGAGCGCATCAAGCGCAAATGGGCGACAGTGGAGGCGCTGGTCGGTTCCGAGAAGCGGCTCGCGATGGTCGCCGACGACCTGGTCCGCCATTTCGAGGATCGCGTCGCCGCCATGGACGGCAAGGCAATGGTGGTCTGCATGAGCCGGCGCATCTGCGTCGCGCTGTACGATCACATCGTTGCCCTGCGGCCGGATTGGCACAGCGACGATGAGGCGACGGGCGCGGTCAAGGTGGTGATGACCGGCTCGGCCGCCGATCCCCCGGCCTGGCAGGCCCATATCGGCACCAGGGCGCGTCGCGACCTTCTGGCAAAGCGCGCGAAAGACGCGAACGACCCGCTCAAGCTGGTGATCGTTCGGGACATGTGGTTGACCGGCTTCGACGCGCCGTCGATGCACACCATGTACGTCGACAAGCCCATGAAGGGCCATGGACTGATGCAGGCGATCGCCCGCGTGAACCGCGTGTTCCGCGACAAGCCGGCGGGTCTGGTGGTCGATTACATCGGGATCGCGCAGAACCTCAAGAATGCGCTGGGCCAGTATTCGGGTTCGGATCGGCGCCAGACCGGGATCGACGAGGCGGAAGCGGTCGCACTTCTGGTCGAGAAGTACGAAGTCGTGAAGGCGATGTATCACGGCTTCGACTACGCACGCGGTCTGTCCGGTACGGCGCATGAGCGCCTCGTGGTTCTGGCGGAAGCCATCGAGTGGATACTCGGGCGCCAGCATGAGGCCGCGGCCAAGGAGACGACCGACGACGGGAAGCGGCGCGAGAACCGCCGCTATCAGGACGCCGTGCTTGCGCTGTCCAAGGCATTCGCCTTGGCCTCGGCGAGCGACGAGGCACGGGCCATCCGGGACGAGGTCGGCTTCTTTCAGGCGGTCCGGGTCGCGCTCGTCAAGTCGGCCGGCGGCGCTGGAACCGGTGCTTCCAATCGGGATTTCGCGATCCAGCAGATCCTGGATCGCGCCGTCGTCTCGACCGAGATCGTCGATATTCTTGCGGCCGCCGGGATCACCACGCCCGACATATCGATCCTGTCGGATGAGTTCCTGGCCGAAGTCCAGCAGCTCGAGAAGAAGAACCTCGCTCTGGAGGCTTTGCGCAAGCTGCTGAACGACGAAATCCGCTCGCGGAGCAGGACCAACATCGTCGAGACCAAACGGTTTTCGGAGCGCCTGGAAGCCGCCATCGCGCGATACCATACGAACGCCATCAGCACCGTCGAGGTGCTCCAGGAGCTGATCGAACTCGCCAAGGAGGTCCGGGCCGCCCATCGGCGGGGCGAGGAGGAAGGACTCTCCGAGGACGAGATCGCCTTCTATGACGCCTTGGCGGAAAACGAGAGTGCCATCGAAGCGATGGGCAATGATTCCCTCAAGGTGATTGCCCACGAACTCCTTGTGAGCCTGAAAGGCAGCGTCTCCGTGGACTGGTCGCATCGCGAAAGCGCGCGCGCGCGGATGCGCGTCCTGGTGAAGCGCATTCTGCGGAAGCACGGCTTTCCCCCTGATCTTCAGGACGCAGCCGTCCAGACAGTCCTGCGTCAGGCGGAGGCGTTGTCTGCGCGTTGGGCGGCCTGATCGGGGTTCTGCGATGACCGCTCACTCCGCCACCAGGACAAAGCCCTCCTTGCGCGCTGCCTCCGCAAGGCGGTCGTCCAGAATGACGACCTCCAGGGCCGAAGGTCGGCTCTCGGCGGCGACGAACGCCGCCGCAAGCTGCAAGGCATCGGCGGCGCGAAGCGGATGCACGCGCAGGAAGCGAAGGGCGGTTTCCCGCACGATCTCGCCCGGTCCGATCTCGTGCCAACCGCGGGCCAGCTCATCCATCCGCTGATACGCCGCCCCGGCCTGCCGCCGATCGAGAGCGGCTTCACGCTCCAGCCGCGCCAGCGCGGAGACGCATTCCACGCGCGATCCCCACCAGACCAGCATGTCGGGATCCCGGACCGCCAGCGCCTGCATCGCCCGCGTCGTCGCGTCGGCCACGAGCAGCGGCACCAGCGCCGAGGCGTCCCAGAATTTCACGGCGCCCTCAACGCCCTTCGCGGCGTTCGTCCAGCAGGGCGGCGAGCGCGGAGGCACCTGCCTTCGCCTGGGGCGGCGGGCTCGAAAGCGCCGAGCGCGCGGGCTTTGCCGACCGCGGCCGAACGATGCCCGCACGGACCAGCCGCGCCAGCCGTTCGTCGGGTGCGACTCCCGAGGTCACGGGCTCGAGGCGGGCCACCGGGCGCCCCCGGTCGACGATCAGCACGGACGATCCGCTCGCCAGACTGTCGATCAGCTTGCTGAGGTTGTTCTTGGCTTCGGTGATGCTGACCTTCTGCATCTGGCTAGAATGGCCTTTTGGAAAAGGCTATTCAAGCGACAATGGAAAGAGACGGGGCGGAGGGGCAGAACTAAAGTCATTGTCTGCCGGCGGCTCGTGCACCCGGCGGGTGCTGGCGAGTGACAAGGCATCACAGTCCACGCAGTGTTTTCGCCACTTCCTGGCGGTGCGAAAAAACCCGGCCTTGATCGTCCGGCGAGTGAGAGGCTTGAACTGATCAAGCACTTAAGTTATTATTCTCCCATGAACGCCATCGGCCGCCCCACCGCCTACCGGCCCGGTTTCTGCAAGCAGGCCCGCAACTATTGCCTGCTCGGCGCCACCAACGAGGAGCTGGGCGCGTTCTTCGGCGTGACGCGGCGCACGATCGACAACTGGATTGCGGGCCAGCCCGAGTTCGAGGCGGCGGTGAAGAGCGGCCGCGTCGCCGCCGATGCCAAGGTGGCGTCCGGCCTCTATGCCCGCGCCACCGGCTTCGAGCGCAAGGTCAAGCGCACGGCGCTCTATCGCGGCGAGCCGAAGGATTTCGAGACCAACGTCTATTTCCCGCCCGACACCCAGGCCTGCATCTTCTGGCTGCGCAACCGCCGCCGCGCGACCTGGCGCGGCTCGCCGGGCTCCGGCGGCGCGGACGATGACGGCATCGACGACATTGCCCGCCTCGAGGCGGCGAGCGAGAGCGTGCGCCGCTCGCGCGCCTCGCCGCACGACCAGCTTCCGGACGGCGCCCCTCACGATGAGGCCCCTCGGGACGATCTGACGCCGGGCGGTGCCTCTCATGACGGTCGTTGATTTCCCCGGCGGCGGCTCCCGGAAGCGGCTCTCGGACAGGCTGGGCCTCTATCGCTTCGATCCCCTCGGCTTCGTCCTCCACGCCTTCCCCTGGGGGAAGGCGGGCACCGCGCTTGCGGGCGAGAGCGGCCCCGAAGCGTGGCAGCGTGAGGTGCTGGCGACACTGGGGCGGCGCCTCGACGAGCGCGACAGGTCGCCCGTCGAAGCCGTCCGGCTCGCGGTCGCGTCGGGCCACGGCATCGGAAAGTCGGCGCTGGTTGCCTGGATCGTCCTGTGGGCGCTGTCGACGGTGCCCGACACGCGCGGTGTCGTCACCGCCAACACCGAGGGCCAGCTTCGCACCAAGACCTGGGCCGAGCTCGCCAAGTGGCATGCGCTCTCGGTCAACAGGAGCTGGTTCACCTACACCGCGACGTCGCTCCATTCCGCGCGCCCCGGCCGCGACCGCACCTGGCGCGTCGATGCCATCACCTGGTCGGAGAACAACACCGAGGCGATCGCGGGCCTGCACAACAAGGGCCGGCGCGCCTTCGCCCTGTTCGACGAGGCCTCGTCGATCGCCGACGGCGTCTGGGAGACGATCGAGGGCGCACTGACCGACGCCGACACGGATCTCTTCTGGCTCGCCTTCGGCAATCCCACGCGCACCACCGGCCGCTTTCGCGAGTGCTTCGCCGGCGGCCGCTTCGCCCATCGCTGGCAGCCGCAGCAGATCGATTCGCGTTCGGTGTCGATGACCAACAAGGCGCAGATCGCGACCTGGGTGGCCGACTACGGCGAAGACAGCGACTTCGTGCGCGTGCGCGTGAAAGGCGAGTTCCCGCGCGCCGGTACCCTTCAGTTCATCGACGGCGAGCGCGTCCGGCAGGCGATCGAGCGCCCGCTGCCGCCGGAATGGAACACCGCCCTCGTCATGGGCGTCGACATCGCCCGCCACGGCGGCGACCAGACGGTGATCCGCTTCCGCCGCGGGCTCGATGCCCGTTCGATCCCGGCGGTGAAGTTCCGCATCCCCGACCTCATGGTGACGGCGGGCCGCGTCATGGAGCTGGTCAACGCCCACTCGCCCGACGCCGTGTTCGTCGACGGCACCGGCATCGGCTGGGGCGTCGTCGACCGCCTCGCCCAGCTCGGCTGCTCGACCGTGCGCGGCGTCGATTTCGGCGGTCGGGCCGACCGCGGCGACGGCGTCGAGGCCGGGGTGCGCTACGCCAACAAGCGCGCCGAGATGTGGGGCACGATGAAGGACTGGTGCAGGGTGGGTTGCCTGCCGGACGATCGCGCGCTCGCTGCCGACCTCACCGCAGTCGACTACGGCTACGACGCCTCGGATGCCATCCTGCTCGAGAAGAAGGACGACATGCGCCGACGGGGCCTCGCTTCGCCCGACGATGGCGACGCGCTGGCGCTCACCTTCGCCTGGCCCGTGTTCCGACGCGACGCCGCCGAGGACCGCCGCGTCGAGGAGAAGCTCCAGCGGCTGAGGCGGTATGTGGTGTGACGCATCTCATATTCCTCTCCCCCTCGGGGAAGAGAGGCGAGGTGAGGGGCGACGTGAAGACTCTCTCGTGCATCACCTCCTCACCCAACCTCATATGGGTTTTCAGGTTCAAGCGCGGAATCGTCAGCTTGGCCAGGGAAGGTAATCTCACGTCGAGCGCACGGTCATCGTTGCCGGCGCGCCGGCGCCGGTGGCCCACACCATCCACTATCCGCCCAGCGTGCAGGCCTGCATCTTCTGGCTGCGCAATCGGCGCTGTCGGAGCTGGCACAACTCGCCGATCGACCCGTCTCCAGACCCGCTCGCCGACATCGCCCTGCTCGGTGCCGCCAGCGAGCGCGCGCGTCTGGGACGATGGTCGAGTTCACCTCACGCTGCCGCGCTCTCGCGACGCCACGTCAGTGGGCGCCTGTGGGGTGTCACCAAAAGAAGGAGCGGCCGTTGGCGCACGATGCAACCGACGGTCGGTTGTCGAAGTAGCGTAAACGACCGGTAATGCAACCGAAAACACTGGCAGGAAGCTCGGGACGTGGGCCCGCATCGATTCGGTCGAAGGAGGCAAGCCATGTCATCGATTGCCCTGAGACAGTACGTCCTGGAGGTCGGCCACAGTCCCTTCGCGCACAACTATCTTGTCTTCTACGACGACGATGGAAACATCGCAGGCCAATTTCACGGCCTCGCGCAGGATCCAAAGAAGGACGAGTTCAAGGAGGTCGGGCGCAGCAGCGACTATCTGACCGTCGTTCCCGACGATCGCCAAGGGTTGTACCGCGAGGGGCAACCGGAAAAGACGCTTTGGCGGGGGCCATACGATGAAGCGACAGCCCGATGGCAGGCAGCCAGGAGTGTACACGATGAGATTAATCGAAGAGGCCTGACGTACAATTTTTGGGGAAGCGATCTCAACGGTCCGCGAGACGTCGATGCGCCCATCCCGGACGTCATCGCAGGCAACAGCAATTCGGTCAGCCGAACGCTGGTCGAGGCGATGGGCCTCCGCCTTCCAGGCATGCCCTACATGGCACCCGGGATCGAGAACCGGCTTCTGCGGCAGCCGGAGATCGACCAGATACTCAGGAAGAACGGCCTGCCGATCCCGAAAGGCGGGTTGTTTTGAATCGGCCCGAGCGCGCGGCCAGACATCGCAGGTCGCTGACGATGGCACTGCTGGTCGCCGTTCTCGGCGCTGGCTGTACCTACCCCGATGATGAACTGGTGTGGGGGAACTGCTGTGCGCTGAAGGTCGCCGATGAGACATCGGGCTCGAAGCAACGCGAAACGCTGATCGCGTGGGGTCGCGTCAACAACTTTCAGGGAGACGGGACGAACAGTTGGAACAACACACAGGCCTGGAGGAGCCGGCAAATCGGCCTGGGCCTCGCTGATTTTCGCAAGGCTCACCCGGGCTCACAGGGCCCCGACTATCTTGCGCACCTTGGAATGACCTGCACGCCTTCTGGCGGCTCGAAGGCCGATCCGACTCGCTGCGAGGTCGAGCTCTCCGTCTGGGCCAGGTGCGTCGCGAAGCTCGGCATGCTCTTTCCTGCGCCCGTGCCCGAGGAACTGCGCAAGCCGATCGCCGCCGTCCTGCAGATGACCATCGACGTCTCGGGTTCCGACATCCTCGCCTCGTCCGTTCAGGTCGTACCGTTGCCGGGAGGCCGGCTTTGCCATCGGTAGCGTGGCCGCGGCCGGAGCGGCGCGCACCCGACTCCGACTCAGTTCGTCTTCGCGAGCTGCGCCGGTTCCTTGTCCTTCGGCTTCGGCCTGGCCTCTGCTGCAACCGGCGCGTTCTTCAACTGCGCCTGGTAGTGCTTGGCCAGCGTGCGGAAGCGGGCGGCGTCCTTGCCGCCGACGGTGGCGCGCATGGCGAACTTCTGGGCCAGCGGATTGACCGCGCGGCCGGCGCGCAGGAACTCGTAGTGCAGGTGCGGGCCGGTCGACATGCCGGTCGATCCGACGAAGCCGATCACCTGGCCCTGGCGCACCGAGACGCCGGGCTTGATGCCCGGGCCGATGCGCGACATGTGGGCGTAGGCCGTCGCGACGTCGCTCGTGTGCTGCAACCGTACGTAGAGGCCGTAGCCGGCGTTGGGGCCGGCCATCGTGACCTTGCCGGTGCCGGCGGCGAGGATCGGCGTGCCCGGCGGCGCCGCGAAGTCGACGCCGGTGTGCAGCGCGCTGAAGCCCATGATCGGATGCTCGCGCATGCCGAAGCGGGAGGTGATCTTCGAGGCGTCCATCGGCGTGCGCAGGAACGCCTTCACCACGCTCTCGCCCTGGGGGGTGTAGAAACCCTCGGCGCCGCCCTGCGGCCGGTAGCGGATCACCGTGACGGTTCGCTTCAGCAGGCGCAGCTCGCCGGCCAGCAGCCGGCCCGGATGGGTGACGCGGCCGTCGCTGGTCACGAGCTGCTCGAGCAGCACGGTGAACTTCTGCCCTTCCTTGAGCTCGCGCTGGAAGTCGACGTCGAAGGAGAGCGCCCGGATGAACTCGATCATCGCCTGCGCCGGCGCGCCGCCCTTCATGCCGCTCTGCTGCAGCGAGCCGTGGCGCTCGCCCTCCACGCGCACGATGCGCGGGCTGACCTTGTAGATTTTCTCCTCGCCCTCGTAGCTGCCGTCGTCCTTGCGCGTGATCAGATACTCGCGCTCGGGCTGGGGGCGGACGGAGAGCGACAGCACGCGCGGCGCGTCGGGCTGCTCGGGCACGGTCTGCATCACCAGCTCGATCGACTCGCCCGCCGGCAGGCGGCGCTTCTTCAGGAGCCCGTGCAGGCGCTCGGCGATCTGCTGGCGGTCGGCCTCGGGGACGTCGATGTCGGCCAGCATCTTCTCGACCGTGTCGCCGCGCTCGAGGCGGAGCGTGAGCTCGTAGGGATCGTTGGCCGGCGGCTCGGGCTCGGGCGGCAGTTCCGGCGGCTTCATCTGGAAGCCCTTGAGATCGAGGCTGCCGAGGCCCGCGGCCCGGAAATCGGCCTCGGACGGCGGCGGCGCCGGCTCGGGATCGGCCAGGACGATGGCGACCGGGGGGAAGACCGAGGGGGCGGCCGGGGGCAGCGCGGCGGCCGGCGGGGGCGAAAAATCGGGCGGCGGCGGCGGCGCGCCGGCCATTTCAGGCCCGGATCTGTGGGTAAGCACCAGGGCGCCGAGGCCGAGGCCCACGGCGCCGATGGCAAGGAGGACAGGCCGGAACACCGCAAAAGACTGGTTTTTGCGGACTTCCGGCCGGTCCGACGGGAGGGGGGAATCCGTCATGACCGTTGACCTATCGCGGGGCCGGTATGGCCGGTCCTCGCCCTGGATTGAGGGGCCGCCGCAGGATTTTTTCCTGTCGGTGGATCGTTCAGAATCTCAAGATATTGATGCCGGAAAGCGTGCTCAGGGGCAAGAAATACTATAGGTTTGAAGGGCTTAGGGGCCGGTTCCGGATCCCCGTAAGAGATTTGCAATTTTGCGTTTGACACCCCAAAGGGCGGCCCATATAAGCGCGGCTCCCACGGCGAACGGGGTGTACAAAAAAACGTCGCGCGTACTTGCGACGGAGGGTTTCGCGACCCAAGTACTCCCGCCCACCGGAAGGTCTCGACCCCCAGGGTCGTGCGCTCTATGCATCGTCTGTTTGGAAAGGGATACGCCAGCGGCGGCGGACGTCAGCGCCGGGCTCCTCGGAGCTTGGGTGCAGATGTTTCTGCCGTCGCTAGTTCGAAGCCCGACCTCATGGGTTCGCTCAGAGGGTCGGGCGGTAATTAGTGACGGGATCTCGCTCCTCCGGTCTTCCCAGATCGGAACAAGGAGCACGTTAAACTTGAGAGTTTGATCCTGGCTCAGAACGAACGCTGGCGGCAGGCTTAACACATGCAAGTCGAACGCGTGTAGCAATACACGAGTGGCGCACGGGTGAGTAACGCGTGGATATCTGCCTTTTGGTTCGGAATAACCCCGGGAAACTGGGGCTAATACCGGATGGTTCCTACGGGATAAAGATTTATCGCCAAAAGATGAGTCCGCGTCCGATTAGCTAGTTGGTGAGGTAATGGCTCACCAAGGCGACGATCGGTAGCTGGTCTGAGAGGACGATCAGCCACACTGGGACTGAGACACGGCCCAGACTCCTACGGGAGGCAGCAGTGGGGAATATTGGACAATGGGGGCAACCCTGATCCAGCCATGCCGCGTGAGTGATGAAGGCCTTCGGGTTGTAAAGCTCTTTTGGCGGGGACGATGATGACGGTACCCGCAGAATAAGCCCCGGCTAACTTCGTGCCAGCAGCCGCGGTAAGACGAAGGGGGCTAGCGTTGTTCGGAATTACTGGGCGTAAAGCGAGTGTAGGCGGTTGTCATAGTCAGGTGTGAAAGCCTTGAGCTCAACTCAAGAAATGCACTTGATACTGGGCGACTAGAGGACCGGAGAGGATAGTGGAATTCCCAGTGTAGTGGTGAAATACGTAGAGATTGGGAAGAACACCAGTGGCGAAGGCGGCTATCTGGACGGTTACTGACGCTAAGACTCGAAAGCGTGGGGAGCAAACAGGATTAGATACCCTGGTAGTCCACGCCGTAAACGATGGGTGCTAGACGTTGGCGAGCTTGCTCGTCAGTGTCGCAGCTAACGCGTTAAGCACCCCGCCTGGGGAGTACGGCCGCAAGGTTGAAACTCAAAGGAATTGACGGGGGCCCGCACAAGCGGTGGAGCATGTGGTTCAATTCGACGCAACGCGCAGAACCTTACCAGCCCTTGACATGGGACTCGCCGGGAGCAGAGACGCTCCCTTCGGTTCGGCCGGAGTCCGCACAGGTGCTGCATGGCTGTCGTCAGCTCGTGTCGTGAGATGTTGGGTTAAGTCCCGCAACGAGCGCAACCCTCGTCTCCAGTTGCCATCAGGTTATGCTGGGCACTTTGGAGAAACTGCCGGTGACAAGCCGGAGGAAGGTGGGGATGACGTCAAGTCCTCATGGCCCTTACGGGCTGGGCTACACACGTGCTACAATGGCGGTGACAATGGGATGCGATGGCGCGAGCCGGAGCCGATCCTAAAAAACCGTCTCAGTTCGGATTGCACTCTGCAACTCGAGTGCATGAAGTTGGAATCGCTAGTAATCGAGGATCAGCATGCCTCGGTGAATACGTTCCCGGGCCTTGTACACACCGCCCGTCACGCCATGGGAGTTGGTTCTACCCGAAGACGGTACGCTAACCGCAAGGAGGCAGCCGGCCACGGTAGGATCAATGACTGGGGCGAAGTCGTAACAAGGTAGCCGTAGGGGAACCTGCGGCTGGATCACCTCCTTTCTAAGGAAGACCAGAAGCAATTCCGGTCTTACTTTGACACTCTGGAGCTGCGGTTTCTCAAGCCGCAGTCGCCGCCGCTGTCGCATCCCTTTCCTATGATGGTACTTGGCGAGACGGAGCCTGGTCGTTTCCTCACGGGAACGATCGAGTGTCCGTCGCTTCGTCTGCCCGAATTGGGCTAGTAGCTCAGCTGGTTAGAGCGCGCGCTTGATAAGCGTGAGGTCGGAGGTTCAAATCCTCCCTGGCCCACCAAGTCGCGCGATCGGCTCTTCCTTCGGGTGTGGCCGGTTCGCGCCGGCAGATGAAGTCAGATCGCGCCGGCCGCACGCTCAAACGGGGGCATAGCTCAGTTGGGAGAGCGCCTGCTTTGCAAGCAGGAGGTCGTCGGTTCGATCCCGTCTGCCTCCACCATCATCACGCTTGGCTCTTGAAGCCATGCGCATAGAGCTTCGCGCCGCTTGGCGGCGTCGATTGTTCTTTGACATCGTTCATCGGAAGAGAGGTCTGAAAGTCTAGATATTCCTCGCTCTGTCGCCTAGGCAGAGTGGAAGGAATGGGTAAAAGGGCCGTCGTGACGGGGGTCGTCCCCTGCACGGAACGAGCCGAAACAGTGCTAAGCAATTTCGATTGCTTGGCGCGAGGCGATCGCAAGATCGCCGTTTCGCTGACAAAACGTGAGATTAAGCACAACAAGGGCGTTTGGCGGATGCCTTGGCACTGAGAGGCGATGAAGGACGTGGCAGGCTGCGATAAGCTTCGGGGAGTTGCCAGCACACTTTGATCCGAAGATTTCCGAATGGGGAAACCCCATCCATCAGGATGATCGTCGACTGAATCCATAGGTCGACGAGGCGAACCCGGGGAACTGAAACATCTCAGTACCTGGAGGAAAGGACATCAACAGAGACTCCGCTAGTAGTGGCGAGCGAACGCGGACTAGGCCAGTGATGCAGTCGTAAGAACCGGAACACTCTGGAAAGGGTGGCCATAGCGGGTGATAGCCCCGTACGGGTAGAAAGCGATTGCATCCTCGAGTAGGGCGGGACACGTGCAATCCTGTCTGAACACGGGGGGATCACCCTCCAAGCCTAAGTACTCCTCAGTGACCGATAGTGAACAAGTACCGTGAGGGAAAGGTGAAAAGCACCCCGACAAGGGGAGTGAAATAGACCTGAAACCGAACGCCTACAAACAGTCGGAGGCCGCAAGGCTAACGGCGTACCTTTTGTATAATGGGTCAGCGACTTACTCTGTGCAGCAAGCTTAAGCCGATAGGTGTAGGCGCAGCGAAAGCGAGTCTGAATAGGGCGCTTAGTTGCACGGAGTAGACCCGAAACCGGGTGATCTAGTCATGGGCAGGTTGAAGGCGTGGTAACGCGCGCTGGAGGACCGAACCGGTTACCGTTGCAAAGGTATCGGATGACCTGTGATTAGGGGTGAAAGGCCAACCAAACTCGGAAATAGCTGGTTCTCCGCGAAAACTATTTAGGTAGTGCGTCGCGTGATTACCGCCGGGGGTAGAGCACTGGATGGGCTAGGGGGATCCAAAGTCTTACCAAACCTAACCAAACTCCGAATACCGGCGAGTACAGCGCGGCAGACAGACGGCGGGTGCTAAGGTCCGTCGTCGAGAGGGAAACAGCCCAGACCGCCAGCTAAGGTCCCCAAGTCATGGCTAAGTGGGAAAGGATGTGGGAAGGCCATAACAACCAGGAGGTTGGCTTAGAAGCAGCCATCCTTTAAAGAAAGCGTAATAGCTCACTGGTCTAAACAAGCCAGCCTGCGCCGAAGATGTACCGGGGCTAAAGCCATGCACCGAAGCTGCGGACTCGAAAGAGTGGTAGCGGAGCGTTCCGTAAGCCTGTGAAGGGAGACCCGTGAGGGCTCCTGGAGGTATCGGAAGTGAGAATGCTGACATGAGTAGCGATAAGAAGCGTGAGAGACGCTTCCGCCGAAAGTCCAAGGGTTCCTGCGCAAGGTCAATCCGCGCAGGGTTAGCCGGCCCCTAAGGCGAGGGCGACAGCCGTAGCCGATGGGAACCAGGTCAATATTCCTGGGCCCGCTGGAAGTGACGGATCCCATAAGTGGCCCCAGCTCGTTGGCGAATGCTGGGGCGGCGGAGGGGTTCCAGGAAATAACTCCAGCGTATGGACCGTACCCTAAACCGACACAGGTGGACTGGTAGAGTATACCAAGGCGCTTGAGGGAACGGTGTTGAAGGAACTAGGCAATTTACCCCCGTAACTTCGGGATAAGGGGGCCTCCGTCGGTCTCGACGGAGGGGCACAGACCAGGGGGTGGCGACTGTTTAACAAAAACACAGGGCTCTGCTAAGCCGTGAGGCGAAGTATAGGGTCTGACGCCTGCCCGGTGCCGGAAGGTTAAGAGGAGAGGTTCACGCCTTGAATCGAAGCCCCGGTAAACGGCGGCCGTAACTATAACGGTCCTAAGGTAGCGAAATTCCTTGTCGGGTAAGTTCCGACCTGCACGAATGGCGTAACGACTTCCCCGCTGTCTCCAACACCGGCTCGGCGAAATTGAATTCCCCGTGAAGATGCGGGGTACCCGCAGTTAGACGGAAAGACCCCGTGCACCTTTACTACAACTTTGCAGTGGCATTAGAGATTGGATGTGTAGGATAGGCGGGAGCCTTTGAAACTCGGGCGCTAGCTCGGGTGGAGGCAACCTTGAAATACCGCCCTTTTGATCTTTGATGTCTAACCGCGGTCGGTCATCCCGATCCGGGACCCTGCATGGTGGGTAGTTTGACTGGGGCGGTCGCCTCCCAAAGAGTAACGGAGGCGCGCGATGGTGGGCTCATGCCGGTCGGAAATCGGCAGTTGAGTGCAATGGCACAAGCCCGCCTGACTGCGAGACTGACAAGTCGAGCAGGGACGAAAGTCGGTCATAGTGATCCGGTGGTTCCGCGTGAGTGGGCCATCGCTCAACGAATAAAAGGTACGCCGGGGATAACAGGCTGATACCACCCAAGCGTCCACAGCGACGGTGGTGTTTGGCACCTCGATGTCGACTCATCACATCCTGGGGCTGGAGCAGGTCCCAAGGGTTCGGCTGTTCGCCGATTAAAGTGGTACGTGAGTTGGGTTCAAAACGTCGTGAGACAGTTTGGTCCCTATCTGCTGTGGGTGTTCGAGACTTGAGAGGAGCCGTCCTTAGTACGAGAGGACCGGGATGGACGTACCTCTGGTGTACCAGTTGTGACGCCAGTCGCAGCGCTGGGTAGCTATGTACTGAAGGGATAAACGCTGAAAGCATCTAAGCGTGAAACCCGCCTCGAAACTAGGTCTCGCTGAGAGCCGTGGTAGACCACCACGTTGATAGGCCGCATGTGCAAGTGCAGTGATGCATTCAGCTTAGCGGTACTAATAGCTCGATCGGCTTGATCTCATTCGTTCCGTGCAGCGGTCGACATCCGTTGCCGGCCTTGATGCCCGAGACTTTCAGACTGTGCGCTTCGACGACCTGGTGGCTCTAGCGAAGGGGGTACACCCGATCCCATTCCGAACTCGGCCGTGAAAACCTTCAGCGCCAATGGTACTGTGTCTTAAGACACGGGAGAGTAGGTCGCTGCCAGGTCTTCCAAGCGCACAGGACCTCTCTTTCCGTGACGATATCAAACAAGACGCGCAAGGATTTGCCGCGGGGTGGAGCAGCCCGGTAGCTCGTCAGGCTCATAACCTGAAGGTCGTAGGTTCAAATCCTGCCCCCGCAACCAATCCGCAAAAAAAAGGCCGTCCCTTCGGGGGCGGCTTTTTGGCGTTCGGGCCTACGGCGCGAGCCAGAACGTCTCGGGCCGGTAGAGACCGAAATAGCCACCGGGGTTCCAGGCGTAGAACCCGTCCCGCGGCACGTTGCGGACGCCGGGCCCGACGACGACCGGCTGGCGGCTGCCGTTCACGGTGCCGATGGTGAAGACCTGCTCGGCCGTGGTCTCGAGGATCCGCCGCCAGGCGTTGCGCCGGCCGGCCTCGTCGGCGGCGCGCTCCCAGTCGCGCAGGTCGTCGAGCAGGCCGCGGGCCGCCGGCAGGTCGCACGGCTCGCCCTGCTTGCCGCGCGAGGCGACATACATCCCCCACTTGGGCCATTGCAGCCCGCCCTGCGAGGTCGGCGCGAATTCGCGCGGGCTCGAATCGGGACCGGGAACCGCGGTGAACAGGCCGCCATAGGCCGTCATCATCGCCTCGCCCGACGAGAGGCGGAGCCAGAAATTCTCGAAGGTCTGCGGCTTCACGATCATCCGGAGGCCGATCCGCCGCCACTGGTCGGCGATCAGCTTCAGCACATCCGCCTCCTCGGTCCCCTCGCCCTGGTTCTCGACCACGATGATCGCCGGCCTTCCGTCCGGCAGCAGGCGGATGCCATCGCCGGCGCGCCGGTCGAGGCCGAGCTCGTCGAGGAGACGGCCGGCCGCTCCGGGGTCGTGGTTCGCCCAGCGCGTGGCGTATTCCGGCCGGAACAGCGTCGAGCGCGGCATGACCGTGTTGTTCGACGGGGTCGCGAGGCCCAAGAAGACGACCTGGTTGATCTCCTCGCGATCGATCCCGATCGACAGCGCCCGGCGCAGCCGAACGTCGCGCAGCAGGCCGCGCCAGGTGGCGTCGCTGGCGTTGAGGTTGGGATAGAGGGCGAGCTGGGAGCCCGAGCCGAATTCCCAGAGCCGCACGGTGACTCCCGAGCGCCGGGCGCTGGTCTGCAGGAAGCCGTAGTCGCCCAGCCGCAGGTAGCGCGCCTGCAGGCCCGCCTCGCCGAGACCGGCCCGGGCCGGGATCAGCCGGGGCGCCGTCACGGCGAAGACGACGCGGTCGGCATAGGGCAGCTGCTGGCCGATCGCATCGATGCGGTGGAAGTAGGGATTGCGCTCGAAGACGAAGCGCTCCGTCGGCGGCGCCGTGGTCAGCACCCAGGGATTGAGCGTGGGCAGATCGGGATTGTCGTCGGTGAACATCGATGCGGCGCGCTGGAACGCAGCCGCCCAGCTGCGACCCGGCGCGCCGGGCCTGGGCCCTTCGGTGCTTCCGCCGGCAGCGCCGAAGCGGGGATGGAATTTCTTCAGGTAGTGCGCGGGCGCGTACAGGAAGAGGGGGGCCGGGCGCGCCTGGCTCTCGATGAAGTACGGATTCGGCCGGTCCCAGCGGTAGGTGATGGTCCGGTCGTCGGCGATCTCGACGGTGGGCGGCCGGCCCTCGACCAGGAGTTCGTCCGGCGGGCCGAAGGGCGACAGCTCGGCGTCGAGGGCCATGTGCTCCCAGTAGAAGCGGAAATCCTCGGTCGTGAAAGGATGCCCGTCGGACCAGCGATGGCCGGCCCGGAGCCTGAAGGTGAAGATGCGGCCCTCGCGGGCGTCGTAGCTCTCGAGGATGTCGGGCCGGAGGGCGAACGAGGCGTCGTGCACGATCAGGCGCGTGTAGCTGTAGATCGTCATCAGCGCGGTGTCGCGCGCGCCCGTCACCAGCATGGTGAGATCGCCGCCGGGACGGCCGGGCCCATCCTCGCCGGCGAAGCTTCTGACCACGAGCGGCTGCAGGGGAATCCGCCGGGCGACCGGCGGCAGGCTGCCGGCAGCCACTTGGCCGGCGAACATCGGGGTTTCGCGCAGGGTCGGGGCCGGATCTGCGGCCAGGGCGTCGCCAACCGGGGTGAGGAGGAGGCCGTTGAGGAAGACCCGTCGCCTCATGCCCCGCCTCGGGCTCAGTCCGCCGACACCGGGGCCTCGCCGATCGCCCGGACGGTGATCGTCGCCTCGCCGAAGTTCCGGATCACTTCTCCGCAGCCGACGCTGCCGTCGTTCAGCACGATGCGGCCCGCCGCGATGTTGGCCTGGCTGCGCCGAGCGTTCACCCAGACACTGCCGTCTCCGCCCGCCTTGTCGCGGCCGATATCGCGATAGTGGAGCTCGCGGCTGCGCTCGGCATCGCCGTGGGGGATGCACCGGGCGTAGCGCGGCTCGATCGACTGGCAGCGGTAGCCTTTCGCCATCAGACGACGGAACAGGTCCATGTCGTCGTAGCCCCAGCCGACATGGGCCTCGTCCATGCCGCCGACGTCGAGAAAGGTCGACTTGTACAGCGCATATCGCCCGACGCAGCCTTCGTCGTCGACCACCATGAACTCGTCGTCTTCCATGCGGCAGCCGATCAGGAAATTGTCCGGCTCCACCTGGTCGGCGAGGTAGGCGGCAAATCCCCGTCCCGTGTAATTGTCCGCGTCGACGACGCAGACGATGTCGCCGCCGGCAAGTCGGATCGACATGTTGCGCGAATGCGTGGCGTGGAAGTGCGTCGGCTGCGGAGCGAGGTAGTAGGTCAGCCGTCCGGAGGCGAGCTCGTCGCCAAGCTCCCGCCTGACCCAGTCGCCGAGCCCGTCGCTGGAATTGTAGTCGAGCAGCACGAACTCGAGGTTCGGATAGTCGCGATTGTCGGCGATGTTGCGGGGCAACGTCTCGCGCACATGGTGGAGACGGTTGCGGCTGGTGGTGCACAGGGAGATTCTGGGCAAGGGCCTCGTGCGGACGCGCAGGCAGTGCTCCAGCCAGTGCGGGCCCACCTTGACCGCGCCCCAGAACAGCCGCCGGCTGCGGCCGTCCAGTCCCTGCGACACGAAGCGGGCGACGGTCGCTCCCGACGCATCGACGATGCCGAGGGCCGTGTCCTCGCGCTTCCAGGAGCCCGAAATCCCAAAGGGGTCGGGCTCTACCGCGACGGTTCCATCCGGCCGGCCGACGACGCGCGCGACCCAGCCGCCACCGGCGTCCAGCAGGTCGAATTCCTGCTGGAGATGCCCGCCGTCCTGGAGAAGGAGCATCATGGTCCGGACATTCGTCGCCCCAACGGCCGCGAATCCGGCCACCTGCAGGCCCGCCAGGACTCCCGGCGCAGCACGCCGTCGAAACCGATCCTCATTCCCCTCAACCTAGCCGCGATGGATGGAATTTTCCATGTCGGCCTCGCGGAGCAGGTCGGGATGTCGCGACGAGGAGAATCGCCGCGTGTGAAGAAGACGCCCATGCAACCAGACTCCGCGTCCCGCGGGGCACGGTCGATGGTCGATCATTCATTCAACCGCAGTCGGCCTTCAGAATGTAAGTGTGTCGAAAGAGACGACGGTCATCCCTTCGGGTTGACGCAAGATCGTCCTTCAACAAGAATGACCCACGACGGGGAGCACATTTGCCCACCACTGCGCACAAGGACAACGCCCGCGCTGCCTGGAGCAAGCGCTGCGTCGCCGGAACGACCCGCCTTCGGCGGAGTCGGCAAGCCGGCCTTTCCGCCCCCCATCCTGTCTTGCGAAGGCGAGGATACGTGCGGCTGCGGACCACCGCATGACGCAACGGTCCGCTTCCGTCGTCGCGCCCGGTTCGGCGGCGCCCAAACTGTCGTTCTTCACGGTCTGCATGGGGCGGCTTCATCACCTCAAGCAGACGCTGACGAAGAACCTCGCCTGGAACGCCGATCATCCCAGCCTCGAGTTCGTCCTGCTCGACTACAGCTCGCCCGATGATCTGGCCAACTGGGTCGAGACCGAGCTCGCCGAGCATGTCGCGACCGGACGGGTCGTCTACTACCGCTACGACCACGCGCAGTTCTTCAGCTTCAGCCACTCGCGCAACATGGGCGCACGCCTGTGCCGGGGCGAGATCATCTGCAATGTCGACGCCGACAATTTCACCGGCGAGGGCTATGCGCGCTACATCGACGAGCAGATGCAGGACAAGGACCTGCTCGTGGGCTGCGACTACGAGGACGGGATCTTCACCCCGATCGTCGGCGATCACGGCTGGACGGGCCGCATGGCCGTCCGCCGCCAGGCGTTCCTCGATTCCGGCGGCTACGACGAGGACATGGTCGCCTGGGGATACGAGGACCTCGATCTCTACAATCGTCTCTGGCAGCGCAAATACAGGTGTGCGCCGATCGACCGGCGGTTCCTGAACTGCATCGAGCACGAGAACAGGGAACGGATCGCCTTCACCCGGGTGAAGGATATCGGGCGGGACTGGGGCTCGACCAAGGGAACGCTGCTCGACCACTACCGGCTCAGCGTCGAGAAGATCGCCCGGGGCGAACTCGTGGCCAACCGGGGCCGCGTCGGCATCGGCCGGGTACGCCAGCTGGCCAGCGAGGAGCCGGTGCAGCTCCGTCCCTGGAGCCTGGCGGAGCCGGTGCGCGACGACCTGCGCGAGCAGAACAGCAGGATCCTCGAGCGCGAGCTCGCGAACGGCATCACGACGATGCGGGGCCTGCCGAACATCCTGTTCCTCGAGCTCACGCGACGCTGCAACCTGGCCTGCAGCATGTGCCGGTCCGGCATGATGAAGGACCGAAGCCTCGACATGAGCGAGGCCGTGCTGCGCCGGGTCGAGGAGGAGCTGCTGCCGACGGCGCGCGTCGTCGACCTGCGCGGCTGGGGCGAGAGCCTGCTGCGGCGGGACTTCCTGCCGATCGTCGAGCGCTTCGCGCAGCCCGGCGTCCAGCTTCGCGTCCTGTCCAACGGCACGATCCGCAAGCCGGACGTCTGGCGCCACCTGATGCGCCACCGCGCCTGGGTCGGCATCTCGGTCGACGCGACCGAGAACGGGCTTCTGAAGGAGCTGCGCGGCTGCAACATCGAGCCCATCGAGCAGTCGCTGAAATCGCTCGTCCATTGGCGCGACGTCCACGGCAACGACCCCGACCATGTCTATCTGACGGTGACGGTCAGCTCGCGCAGCCTCGGCAATCTCGAGGAACTGCTGAAATGGGCTCACGAGCTGGGGGTCGGGCGCGTGCACATGATCCCGATCGCCTGCTGGCCGAGCGATCCCAAGCATCTCGACCACAGTGAGGCGGCGATCCCGCCGATCTTCGATCGGCTCCGGGCACAGGCCAACCGCTACGGCATCACTCTGCAGCTCGGCAGCGCGATGACCACGAACCTGGTGCTGAAGGACCGCCTGCTCGACCGCTGCATCCACCCCTGGATGTACACCTACATCACCTATGCCGGCGACGTCGGCTTCTGCGACCATCTCATCGGTCGGGACGACCTCACCTCGGGCAACATGCTCGAGAAGCCGTTCGAGGAGATCTGGAACAGCCCGCCGCTCGTGTCCCTCCGGGCGGCTCACCTCGCGCGGCGCGAGGATCATCCGTATCACGAGCATTGCACCTGGTGCTTCAAGAACCGGTACGCGGACTTCGAGCACGAGATCCGGCCCGACCTCAACTCGATCCTCGTCACCAACTCCACCGTACCCTCGTTCCAGCAAAAGCCTCAGAGCCAGCCCCAGAGCAAGACTCTGAGCGAACCTCGGGCCCGGCCGGCCGAGCCTGTCGACGAGACGGTGAAGGCATGACGGGCGGCCCCGCCGGCGGCGACGTCTTCTCGGCCGAGGATCTCGAGCATTTCGAGACCGAGGGCTATGTCATCCTGCGGGACGCGGTCCCGGCCGAGCAGGTTGCCGCCGCCGTCGAGGCGATCTGGAAGTTCCTCGGCATGGACCCCGCCCGGCCGGACGACTGGTACCGGCCGCCGCACTCGCCCGACGGGCTGGTGCAGATGCACCAGCACCAGGCGCTGTGGGACAATCGGCAGAGCCCGCGGGTCTACGGAGCGTTCTGCCAGTTGTGGAAGACCCGGAAGCTCTGGGTGAGTCTCGACCGTGCGTCCATGAAGCCGCCGGTCCGCCCCGAGCATCCCGACTGGGACTATCCGCCCTTCCTCCACTGGGACCTCGATCTCAAGGAGAGTCCCGTGAAGTTCGGCATCCAGGGCGTCCTGTGCCTGTCGGACAGCACGGCCGACCATGGCGGCTTTCACTGCATTCCCGGGATGCACCGCCAGACCATCGAGTGGTCGCGCCAGCCGCTGGAGCAACGCGACGTCAACGCGCCGCCGGCGCTCGACTGGCAGGCGGTGCGGACGATCGAGGCAAGGGCCGGCGACCTCATCATCTGGCACCGCGCCCTGCCGCACGGCTCGGGAGTCAACCGAAGCAGCCGGCCGCGGCTCGCGCAGTACATCCTGTGCGCGCCGGCCGGCTACGAGATCTCCGACCAGCATTCCGTCGACGATCCCAAGATCGAGATGTACGACAAGCTGCGGCACCAGAGGATCGCGCAGTGGGAACGGCGGGTCGGTCCCTCCGGCCTGGGCCTCGATCCGCGCGAGCTCGGGCCGCCCGCGCACCTGACCCCGCTCGGCCGGAAGCTGCTGGGGCTCGACCTCTGGGAGTGATTCCCGCCGCCTGCCGCTAGCGGGGCGGCCGTGCGGCCTCCGCTTTCCACGGCCCGTTGCCCGTCCGACCGAGATGCGCTCTCCCACCGTCACGACCATCATCCCCACCTGCAACCGGGCCCACTTTCTCGGCGAGACGCTGGACAGCGTGCTCGGCCAGACGGTGCCGCCGGCCCAGGTGATCGTGGTGAACGACGGCTCGACCGATGCGACGCCCGAGCTCCTGCGGCGTTACGCCGGGCGCATAGAGGTGATCGACCAGGAGAACACCGGCCGGCCGCGCGCGGTGAACCAGGCGATGGCGCAGGTCCGCGGCGAGTATCTCTGGGTCTTCGACGACGACGACATCGCCGTCCCGCAGAGCCTCGAGCGTCACCTCGCCGTCCTGGAGGCCCATCCGGAGGTCGACTTCACCTATTCCGGCTGCCTGATCCTTCAGACCCACCCGGACGGCAGCGTCGAGCAGAAGGGGCCGCTGCCGATGCCGGAGGTGAGCGAGGACGAGATGTTCTCGCGCATGCTCGAGCAGAACTTCATGCAGCTGCAGGCCATGCTCGTGCGGACGCGCTGCTATCGCGAGATCGGCCTGTTCGATGACCGTCTCAACCTGTGCGACGACTACGACATCAACCTGCGCCTGACACGCCGCTTCCATGGCCGGCGTCTCGACACGCCGAGCTTCCTGTTCCGCCAGCATGGCGGACTGCGCGGCCGGCCGGGCGGCCTCTTCCCGGCCGAGCATCGCAGCCGCTACTGGGTCGAGGAGAACCGCGCCATCCACCTGCGCCTGCGGGGCGAACTCGCTCTCGCCGAGTACCTGCCGCGCAGCCTCGGCGCTGGGGAGCTCGATGCGTCGCGCCGGCGCCGCGCCCTGCTGCAGCGCGCCTGCGTGATGGCCCGCCTCGCCCTCTGGGAAGAGGCCCTGGTCGACCTGCGGCAGGCCCTGGTCGAGACGCTGCCGGGCGCTCCGCTCGACCCGGTGGAGCGCGACCTGTGTCGCCGCGCCCTCGGCAGGTTCATCCGCTTCGACCTCGCGATCGAGGGCCTGGTCGATCATCCCGAGGTCGCCCGCCGCTTCGGCACCCTCCTGAAGGAGTCCGCGAACCACGACGCCCGGCAGATCTTCGCGGCCGCGCTCTCGCGATTCGCTTCCGAGCGGCTCCGCCAGGTTCAGCCCGGGCGCGCCGTCCGCGCGCTCTTCCTGGCGCGGCGGATCGCCGGCCTGCGCGCCTGGTTCCCTGAGCGGTAGCGCGCTAGGACGCCCAGGCGCTCGGCCGGCCTCCGAAGGGGCGGTAGTCGAGGTTGGCCAGGCGCGGCGTCGTGCGGTCCCACTGGACAAGCCTGTCGCGCAGCGTCCTCGCCAGACCCGCCTGTTCGTTCGTGCGGACCAGGTTGCGCCGCTGGAACGGGTCGTCCCTCAGGTCGAAGAACAGGTACGCATCGCTCTCGACGCCGCTGTCGTCCTCGGCCATGGCGACCGCATAGAGATGCGTCGGCGTCCGGATGGCGAGCTCGCGGAGCGGCGATTCGATCACCGCGACATTGTCCTCGGGGTCGTCCTCGTCCGGCGCGCCGCGCAGGAGCCGCGCCTGGCTCCGACCCTGGACATGGCCGGGGATGGCGCCGCCGCACAGGTCGAGCAGCGTCGGCATCACGTCCATCAGCGAGGTCAGCCGGGTCCGGCTGGCACCCGGCCTTATGCCGCCCGGCCAGCGGTACACGATCGGAATCCGGATGGCTTCCTCGGCGACCTGACCCTTGTCCCAGAGGTGGTGGCTGCCGAGCATGTCGCCATGGTCCGACGCGAAGACCACGATCGTGTCGTTCTCCAGCCCGTTCTCCCGCAGCGACGCCATCAGCTCGCCGAGAAGGTCGTCGGTCCAGGTGACGGAACCGTAGTACAGGGCCGTCAGGTCCCGGATCGTGAAGTCGGGCATCGCCGTCGCCGTGACCGGCCGGGAGGCCTGGTCGTGGAAGGTCTCCCACATGTAGATCTGGAACCACCGCTCGTCGGCCGGCAGCCGGCCGTTGCGCGTGACATTGTCCCGCAGCGGCACCCGGGCCGGATCGTATAGGCGCGAATACCGGTACGGGACGTCGAGCAGCGGCATGTGCGGCGACAGGATGTTGTAGAAGAGGAAGAAGGGTTCCGTCCTGGCTTCACTGAAGAAACGCCGGGCCTCCGCCAGTTCGTAGTCCGCCGTGAAGCCCGGCACCCCGAACGGCTCGCCCTCGTCGCGGATGAAGTCGCCCTTGCTGTAGGTGTTGCGCACGATCAGGCTGCGCTCGAACCCCAGCCGCGACGGCCTCGTGTCGACGTGCCACTTGCCGATCTGGGCCGTCCGGTAGCCGAGGTTGCGGAACGCCTCCGCCAGAGTCGTGTCGGGGAACTTCGCGCGGTCGTCGCGGCCGAGGATCGTCCCGTTGGGCTGCATCTCGTTGATCCGGGAGCCGACGCAGGTCCGGGCATGCTGGCCTGCCAGCAGGGTCGAGCGGGCAGGCGTGCAGGCGGGACAGTTGGTGACGCCGAGCTCGAAGCGATATCCGGTCGATGCCAGGGCATCGATATGCGGGGTCCGGACGAACGCGTTGCCCCAGGAGCCCACGGCGAAGCTGCGGAGCTGGTCGCAGAGCACGACGACGACGTTGGGAGGCTTTCCCTCGCGGCCGGTCGCCATCGTCATCGCGACGGCTTGGCCCGGGATCCGCTCGGCCCGCCAGCGGGCGACAGGCCGACGATGCGCGCATTCCAGAGCGCCATGAGCTCGCTCATGAGCGCGGACCGGGACGCCGTCAGCCCGGCCGCCTCGGCACGCCCGGCGATCGTCCCGCCGTCCGGGCCCGAGAGAAGCGCGAACAGGCCGGGCGAGATGGGTCGGCTCGTTCCAGAAACGGTGTGGCGCAGCTCGTGGGTTTCGTTCGTGCCCGGACGATGCCAGGGCTCGTACATCGGCCCGAGGTCGAGGCGATAGTTCCAGAGCGCGTCGGTCCGATCGGCCCGCTTGGCGACCAGCAGGTCCTCGAGCACCAGATAGTCGAGGTCCGTGCTGACGAAGCAGGCCAGCGCGTCCTCCACCGAATGCACGATCGGTTCGGCCTGGTTGTTGAACGAGGTGTTCAGCACGATGGGAAAGCCGGTGCGCTGGCCGACCGCCCGTATCAGCGACCAGTAGCGGGGATTGTGCTGGCGCGACACGGTCTGGACCCGCGCCGTGCCGTCGACATGGGTGATGGCGCCGAGCTTCTCGCGATAGGCGGGCTTGACCCTCGCCGTGAAGACCATGAAGGGCAGTGCGCGGACCTGCGGCGGCAACTCGAAGTAGATGTGGAGCTCCTCCTCCAGGACCGACGGAGCGAAGGGCTGGAAATTGTCGCGCTTCTTGATGACGCTGTTGATCCGCCGGGTCGCCGTGGCGAACCGTGCGTCGGCCAGGATGCTCCTGTTGCCGAGCGCGCGGGGACCGAATTCCATCCGGTCCTGCGCCCAGCCGATGATGGCGCCGTCCGCCAGCAGCGTCGCGACCTCGTCGAAGGGCTCCGACATCCGACGGCCGCTGACGACACCGTCCCACGCACCGACCGACTTTTCGATTTCGTCGGGGCCGGGCAACGCCGGGCCCCAATAGCAGTGCGCCATCTGCGGCGCGGCCGGGCGATCGCCCCACCGCGTCGAATGGAGGGCGGCGCCGAGGGCGCAGCCCGCATCGTTCGAGGCCGGCTGCACGAAAATCTCCTCGAAGCCGTTCTCGATCAGCAGGCGGCCGGTCATGGCGCAGTTCAGGGCCACGCCGCCCGCCATCGCCAGCCGGCGCTGGCCGGTGACGGCGCGATAGTGCCGCAGCAGGTGGCCCATCATGTCCTCGAGCGCTTCCTGCAAGCCGGCGGCAAAGTCCATGTCCTTCCGGGCGATGGGCTCATGGCGGCGGCGCGGCTGGAAATGGTCGTATATGTCGGTCGCCTCGTTCCCCAGCGACACCCTGAAGCGACCGTCGGGCAGCAGGTCGTAGAGCCCGCGAAAGAACTTCCGGTAGGTTGCAGGGTCGCCGTACGAGGCAAGGCTCATCACCTTGTATTCCTCGAAGCGCCAGTAGCCGATGTACCAGATCAGCTGCTCGTAGAAGAGGCCGAGCGATTCCGCGATCGGCAGCTCCAGCAGCACGTCCCAGCGATTGTCCCGCACGTCGGTCACCATGCCGGCTTCCTGGTCGCCGCGGCCGTCCACCGTCACGACCAGGCAATCGGACCAGCCGGACAGGCGATGGGCGGATGCGACATGCGCCTTGTGGTGGTTGACGAGCTCGATGGGCCCCGCGTACTCGACCCCGACGGCGCGCCGCAGCGAATCGCGCAGCACCGATACCGGGTCGGTGTCGACGATGCCGGGATTGCTGGCGGAAACGGCCGTGAGGCAGCCCCGCGCGTGGCGCTCTCCCGCATAGTAGGACACGCAGTCGACGTCACGCAGGCCGATGCCGGCCTCGGCGAGGCAGGCCGCGATGGCCAATTGCGGGAAACGGCTGGTGTGCTTCTCGCGGCTGAGCCGTTCTTCCTCGATGGCGGCGACGACCGCACCGTCCTTGAGCAGCACCGCGGCGGCGTCGTGCCACCAGATCGGATCGAACCTCACAGGATCCTGGGCGAGAAAGGGGGAACCGCTGATGCCCAGAACGTACAATGGCCGTACCGTCGCTGCCGGAAGGAAGGGCGGGCATCTTGCAGCAAGTGTCGGAGACGCTGCAAGACGAATGGCCACGGGCCAACGACCTCGTCCATCGCCAAGGGCTGGCTGATTGATCGCTGCGGTCCGGGTCGACTAGAGTGCGGTTGGAGCGACCGGACGGCGGATGTCTTCGGGGAGAACGATGGCGTTCGAGTATTTTCGGGGGATCGAGGAGAACGAGCGCGCAGGCCGCTTCTGGCTGAGGGGCGAACTTCCGGACGTCTCGACCAAGGCCATCCCCGCGAGCAGCGAGCTGCTGTGGGTGCCCGCGGATACGGCGGGCCGGGCGTCGGGCGTCTACAAGGACGTGCGGATCACCTACCGGACGAATGCCCATGGCTGGCGCTCGCGCGAGATCGACCCCGCGTCGCCCAACAAGAAGATCATGTTCGTCGGCTGCTCGTACACGATGGGCATCGGCCTTCCCTACGAGGATGTCTGGACGAGCGTCGCGACGCGTCATCTCGAGGAGGCGCTCGGCGAGCCGGTGGAACAGCACAATTTCGGTTACGGGGCCCACGGCAACGACTTCTTCGCGATGGTCGTGCACCAGATCCTGCCGATCCTGAAGCCAGACTTCCTCGTCGTGCTCTTCTCGGACCTGTCGCGGCGGACCATCTTTCCCAAGTTCGGCTACCGGATGGCACTCCTGCCGACCTACGTACCGGACGAGGGCCGTTCCCTCCATCGCGCCTTTCTCGAGCTCCAGAGCGATTCCAACGACTTCATGGATTTCGCCCGCCAGCACAGTCTCATCGATGCCGTCGCGACGCTGCACGGCGTGCCCTGGGTCTGGCAGAGCAAGAACGGTCCCCAGGACTGGCCGCCGCTGGCGCAGACCGCGAAGTACGTGCGCGTCGATAACATGATCGACCGGCCCTTTCCCGCCTATGGACCGAAGGCGACGGAAGATTCGCTGAAGCGCGACCTCGCGCGCGACGGCATGCATCCCGGTCCACTCTCGAACCGGGCCTTCGGCCTGGCGGCGGCGGAGTTCATCCTCGGCCGCGGCTTCGGTGCAGGACAAACGGCATGACGATCGTTCGCTGGCTTCTCCGGCCCTTCCAGTTCGTGTACGAGCGCTGGCAGTTCCGCCGCAAGGTTAAGCGGCTTCAAAAGCGCGATCCCTTCATCTACTGACATGCCGGTCTGGGGCATCTCGGCCAACGAGCACGACGCCTCGCTGAGCGTGGTCGACGGCAGCGAGATCCTGTTCGCCTCCCACGCCGAGCGCTACAGCCGGGTGAAGAACGACGCCCACCTGCATCCCGACCTGATCGCAGCGGCGCGCCGCTGGGGCGAGCCGGATCAAATCGTCTGGTACGAGCGGCCGCTGCTCAAGCGCAGCCGCAAGCTCTACGCCGGACAGCACGAGCATGTGTGGCGCGCCGACGGGGCGGCCTATCTCGGCCGCCACGGCCTGACGGCGCCGGTCCGCTACGTCGGCCATCACCAGAGCCATGCGGCCGCCGGCTTCTTCACGAGCCCGTTCGAGCATGCGGCCGTGCTCGTCGTCGACGCGATCGGTGAATGGAGCACGATCAGCGCCTGGGAAGGGCAGGGCCAACACCTGACGCGTCTTTGGGGGCAGCGCTATCCCCACTCGCTGGGCCTGCTCTATTCCGCCTTCACGCAGCGGATCGGCTTCAAGCCCAACGAGGAGGAATACATCCTGATGGGCGCCGCGGCCCTCGGAGAGCCGCGCTACGTCGACCTGATCGATCAGGATTTCATCCGCGAGAGGCAGGCGCCCGACTTCCGGCTGAAGGCGAACGTTCATCGCGGGGTTCGCTGGTGGCGCCCCGACATCACGGACAACTGGGATATCGCGGCTTCGATCCAGGCCATCACGGAGGACTATCTGGTCGGCCTGGTGCGCTGGCTCGCCGGCCGCGTCCGCAGCCCGAACCTCGTGCTGATGGGCGGGTTGGCGCTGAACTGCGTGGCCAACAGCAAGATCGCGCGCGACGGCGCGTTCGACCGGATCTGGATCATGCCGAATCCCGGCGATGCCGGTTCTTCGCTGGGCGCGGTGGCGGCCTTCACCCGCCGCCACCTGAACTGGACCCATCCGTACCTGGGCGAGAACATCGACCGGCCATTCCCCCAGGCCGAGGTCGCGGCCGCTCTCGCGGCAGGGGAGGTGATCGGCGTCGCCAACGGACGCGCCGAGTTCGGTCCCCGCGCCCTGGGAAACCGTTCTCTCATGGCCGATCCGCGCGGCCCCGAGACCAAGGACCGCGTCAACCGCATCAAGAAGCGCGAACCGTTTCGTCCGTTCGCGCCGGTCATCATGGCTGAGCACGCCGACCGGTATTTCGACATGCCGGTGACGGAATCGCCCTACATGCAGTTCGTCGCGCCGGTCAGGCGGCCCGACCTCTTCCCGGCGATCGCCCACTTCGACAATACGGCCCGGGTGCAGACCGTCCGCCGCGAGCAGCATCCGCTGCTCTACGATCTCCTGTCGTGCTTCCACGACAGGACCGGCTGCCCCATGCTCCTGAACACGTCGCTGAACATCAAGGGCGAGCCGCTGGTGAATGTCTGGGAGGATGCAAGGCGCTTCCAGGCCCTGCACGGCGTCAGGATCTTCTGATCGCGCAAAGCCCGGCCAATGCAGGAGACCGGAAGCTCCTGCCCGTGAGGAGCAAGCAACCATGCTGCCGAAGATCCTCTTCACCACCGTCATGGACGGGCTCGACCGCCACGCCGCGGAGATGGCGCCCGAGGGCTTCGAGCTGGTCATCGCGCCGCAGTTCACGCCGGCCTACACGGCGGCGCTGCCCGAGGCGGAGTACCTGGTGGGCAACGTCCATGGGATGGATGACGGCTTCTACCGGACCGCGTCGCGCCTGAAGCTGGTGCAGCTTCTCAGCGCCGGGTACGACCATGTCGACCTGGAGGCGGCGCGGCGCGCCGCCGTGCCGGTCTGCAACAACGGCGGGGCCAATTCCCGCGCCGTCGCGGAGCACACGATCCTGCTGATCCTCGCGGTCTATCGGCGCCTGATCCTGCAGCACGACCTCACGTCGAAGGGACTGTGGCTCGGGAACAAGCCGATGCCGACCTTCCACGAGATGCACGGCCGGACGCTCGGCATCATCGGTCTGGGCACGATCGGCAAGCGCGTCGCCCGCATCGCCGGCCGCGGCTTCGACATGAAGGTCCAGTACAACGATCTCGTGCGCCTGGGCGAGGACGAGGAGGATTCGCGGAACGTGCGCTATCGGCTCTTGCCGGAGTTGCTGGCCACGTCGGACATCGTGAGCTGCCACGTGCCGCTGACCTCCCTGACCCGCAACATGATCAACGCCCGGACGCTGGCGCAGATGCAGCCGCATGCGATCCTGATCAACTGCGGCCGAGGCCCGGTGGTGGACCTTGCCGCCCTGCACGAGGCCCTCACGACGGGTCGCATCGCGGGGGCCGGGCTCGACGTGTTCCCGCAGGAGCCGCCGCCGGCCGACGAGCCGGTCCTGTCGCTGGACAATGTCGTGCTGTCGCCGCATCTCGCCGGTGCCAGCCGCGAGACGCGAATCCGTCAGACGCGCAACGGCTTCGACAATGTGCTGCGCGTCGCCCGTGGCGAGCGACCGCTCTGGCTGCTGCCGGAGCTGAGGGACATGGTCGCGTGATCGCGACATCTGTCGGTCATCCCGCGCGGCCCCCGAGCGGATAGCCGAGCCGGGTGATCAGGTCTCCGTGCTGTCGCTCGAAGGCGTCGACCTCGGCGGCGGACAGGAAGTCGCGCCACTTCGAGAGCGCGCGGGAATGAATGTGGCGGTTCTCCGCGACCGCGGCGTCGCTCATCCGGGCGACGTCGTGCGGGCGCGCCAGCTCAATGGCCTGGGCGCACTCGTCCTCGGTGAATCCGACATGCCTGAAGACCGTGCCGAGCACGGCGTCGAAATCGGCCGTCAACGCTTCGAGCTGCACTTCCAGCAGGTCGGGCGTGTCCAGTCGCCAGCCCCGCATGGCGTCGAGCGTGCAGCCGGTGTAGCCGGCGAGCTCGAAGGCGAGGCCGGCCTCGCGATCGCGTTCGAGCAGATTGTCCTGGTAGGACTTGCCACCCAGGCCGGCCAGGTAGGCGCTCTTCCAGCTCTCGGGGTAGTGCTCGACGGAGTAGTCGACGCGCGGATAGGTGATGGGAGAGCTGACGTCGAAGTCCGTGTTGGTGCACCACTCCTCCCGGCAGCGGCGGTGGTAGAGGTACCCGGACACCCAGATGTCGCGCGGGTCGCGGACGATGCGTACCGCGCGGAACGGCCGACCGGCGAAGTCGGGACCGACCAGCGAGTGGCCGAGGAGAACGATGTCCACGGCGGGATCGACCTTCTCCACCCGGCCGAAATGCAGGGCAACCGTCAGGTCGAAGCGTGCCGCGACGGCACGCAGGACCTTCTCGAACAGGACCGTGCCGGTCTTGTGATAGGTGAACACGAGGATCTGCGGACGCAGAGCCACCTCCTGTGCTGGGCTCCGGCCGGACCTTAGCCGGGTGCCGTCCGGGACGGTAGCCCGTTGCCTCGCGCTGTCGTCGCCGGTCGTCGCTCGTCTTTGCCGGACGGGTCCATTAGACTGGGGCGCCTGTCGAGTTGCGGCCGGACAGGCAGCGAATGTCTCGGGGGAGCATCGTGCGCGCGTCAGTGCTGATGACGGTATTCAACGGCCAGACCTACGTGCAGACCGCCGTCGCAAGCGCATTGGCTCAGGCCGCCGAGGAATTCGAGGTCGTGGTCATCGATGACGGATCGACCGACGACACGCCGCGGATCCTCGGCGATTTCCGCGATCCGCGCCTGCGGGTCGTCCACGGTGGCCGGTTGGGACGCGCCAGGGCGCTCAACCTCGGCATCGAGACCTGCGCCTCGCCCTACGTTGCGGTCCTGGATGCCGACGACGTGGCACTCCCCCACCGGCTTCGGGAGCAGGTCGCCTTTCTCGATGGCAACGACGAGGTTGCGCTCGTGGGATCGCGCTACCGTCCCTTCATCGACGGCGACGGAAAGGCGATCGGGGAGGACCTGCTTCCGCTCGACTACGCGGCGATCGTGCGCGACCTGAAGGAATACAGATGCCCCCTGTTCCACAGCTCCGTGATGTTCCGGAAAGAACGGGTGCGCGCGGTCGGAGGCTACGACGAAAGCCTGGCCTCCAACGAGGACTGGGATCTCTACGTGAGGCTGGCGCTGGCGGCCCGCGTTCCGATCGCCAACATCGACGCGAGACTGTCCCTGAAGCGCCTCCATCGCCACCAGTTTTTCTGGGGGGAAGAGGGCATCGAGTTCACGCCGGCCGGCCGGGACGCCGAACGGACGGTGAGGCGCCGCATCGCCGAGCTGGGCGGTGCCGCGTCGCCCGCCGGCTGAGGCCGCCTTCGGGGTCGGGGGGGGGATTTCACACCTTGCCATCCTGCCTGCTGATCGAGTGCTGTCCCTATCACTGGGAAGTCTTTCCCGCCTGGGTGAACCTGCTCGGCGAATTCGGCTACGCGGTGGATATCGCCTGCCCGGACACGCCCGGGCATCTCGAGACCCTGGCGATGCTCGGGATCCGACGATTGCCGGTCGAGCGCCTGGGGGACATCCCCTTCGACCGCTACGACCTGGTGGTGATCGGCACCCTGATGCACGTGGGCTACAACCGGCTCGACATGTTCCGGCCGCTGCCGGGGCTGGAGCTGGTGGAACGGACGGGCCGGCCGTCGATCAGCGTCGTGCACGATCCCGTCCAGTGGGCCGGACGCCGCCCGGAGGCGAGCTTCGACGGCCGGCACGCCGCCGGCTGGGGAACGCTCAATCTCTTTCCCGACGGCACGTTCTACTGGCAGGGCCGGCTGCGCCGGAAGCGCCGCTGGATGCGGAAGGGCAGCCGTCTGGTCCTGTGGGAGGACGGGCGCCGGCTGGTCTTCGCCAGCACCGACCGCGGCGCGACCTATCGGGGGCCGAACGGCATGGCGCTGCGCCGCCGCCCGCCCGTGCGCACCGACCTGGCCCGCCATACGCGCTCGGGGCGGCATGCGATCCTCACCTTCTCGCGCCAGGCCGCCGAGGCTCTTCGGCCACGCTGCCCCGGCGTTTCCTGGATCGTGCCGTTCGTGCCTCACGACGGGCCGGCGCCGCCGCCGCCGCCCGACGAGTTCGTCTTCGCGGGATCGATCGACTACCGGAGCAAGGCCGTCTCCTCGCTTCTCAGCGCCTGCGCGCACCTGGCGCCGGGCGAAAGCGTGCTCGTCCTCGGCGGCAGCCGATATGCCACTGCCGATCCCAACATGGCGCGCCTGATCCGGGACCTCGCGGCCTGCGGCCTCGAGGACAGGGTCCGCTTCACCGGCTACCTGTCCTACGGCGACTTCGTCGACCGGCTGCGCCGAAGCCGGTTTCTGCTGCCCCTTGTCGACGACCGCATCTCAGCCGGGGACTATCGGACGCGGACGCCGGCTGCGATCCCCCTGTCGCTCGGCCTCGGCGTTCCGATGATCGTCCACGAGGCGATCGCCCGACGGTTCGATCTCGGCTTCATGGTCTGCTATCCGGGCGAGGATCTCGCCGCCGGCCTCGCCGCCGCCCGGACCCTGAGCGAGGCGGCCTACGCACAGCTCCGCGAACGCACGCAGGAAGCGGCGCGACGCCAGGCGGCGCACAATCGCGAGACCCTGTGCGGCATCCTGAGCCGGATCCTGACATGACGCCGTTGCCGTCTGCCTCTCGCCCGGGGACGGGCAGCCGATGAGGATCGCGAAGCGGCTCGTCCAGCATCACCGCAACCAGCGGCTCCTGCGCGATTACCTGTCGCGGACGGCGGCGCCGAAGCTTCACGTCGGATGCGGCAGGCACATCCTCCCAGGATGGCTGAACGCCGATACCTACATCCAGGACCCCGCGCTTCCCGTCTACTGGTTCGACGCCTCGCGGAGCTTCCCGTTCGCGGACGAGACGTTCGAGTACGTCTTCAGCGAGCACATGATCGAGCACATTTCCCATGCGGCCGGCCTCCGCATGCTGCGCGAATGCCGGCGGGTGCTGAAGCCCGGGGGCGTGCTTCGGGTCTCCACGCCCGATCTCGATTTCCTGCTCGACCTTCGCCGGCCGGACAAGTCTCCGCTGCAGGAGGCCTACATTCGCTGGGCCGCCGAAACGAACACGCCGGGCATTCCCGATCCGACCAACGTGACCTTCCTGATCAACAATTTCGTGCGGGATTGGGGACACACCTTCATCTACGACGAGAAGACCCTCGTTCAGTCTCTGCGGCTCGCCGGATTCTCCGACCTGCGGAAGTGCGGCCTGCAGGAGAGTTCCGTCGACTGCCTGCGCGACCTCGAGAACGAAGGGCGCATGCCGGCGGGCTTCCTGCGACTGGAATCGATGGTGTTCGAGGTCACAAAATAGAGGGCCGCCGGCGGCCCTGCGGCCGACGGCGACCGGCGAGGGCTGGGATCATGAAGAAGCGCCGACTGGGCCACAGCACGCTGGAGTTCCTGCCGATCGCGCTCGGCGGCAGCGTGTTCGGCTGGACGATCGACGAGGCGATGACCCATCGGCTCCTCGATGCGTTCGTCGATGCCGGCTTCTCGCTGGTGGAGACGGCCGAGAGCTACACCTACTGGGCGCCGAACAGCGAATGGGGCCGGTCGGAAACCTTCATCGGCACCTGGCTGAGGAGGAACCCCGGCAAGCGGGAAAGGCTTCAGATCGCCACGAAATGCACCGTCCTCTCGCGGGACCGCCTGAGGTCCTCGGTCGAGAATTCGCTCGCGCGTCTCGGCACCGACTATATCGACCTCTTCCAGTCGCACCGGGACGATCACGAGGTGCCGCTGGAGGAGACGCTCTCGACCTATGGCGCGCTGATCAGGGAAGGCAAGATCCGCCACATCGGCGCGTCCAACCATGACGCGGCCCGGCTGGCGGAGGCCGCCAGGATCGCCGCCGAGAACGGCTTGCCCGCCTACCAGAGCCTGCAGCCGCACTACAACCTGCTCGAGCGGCCGTTGTTCGAAGGCGCCCTGGAGGAGGAATGCCGACGCCAGGGGATCGGCGTCATTCCCTACTATCCGCTGGCCGCCGGCTTCCTCACGGGCAAGTACCGGTCGGACACCGATTTCGGCAAGAGCGTCCGGGGGTCCAGCCAGACCGTCCGCAAGTATGCGACCGACCGGGGTTTCGGCATCCTGAAGGCGGTCGACGCGGCGGCCCGGAAGCATGGAGCGAGCAGCGCCACGGTGGCGCTCGCCTGGCTGCTCCATCGGCCGTCGATCACCGCGCCGATCGTGAGCGCCACGAACCTGGATCAGCTCGGGGAGGTGCTGGCGGCGCCGCGGCTGACGCTCGACGAGGAATCGCTGGCCGCGCTCGACGAAGCCAGCGCGCCGTAGCCGAAGGGACGGGACATGAAGACCACGATCGAGCCCCGCGACCGGACGGACGAGTGGATTGCCCGCGTCGTTCCGGGCAAGTCGTTCATGGACATCGGCGGCATCGGCCACAGGGCCACCAACGAACGCGTCACCTTCGCCCACCGGGTGGGCGCCCGGTCCTGCGCGATGGCGGACATCATGCCCACCACCTACTTCGAATGGGACCTCTTCCGCCAGAAGTGCGCGCTGCTGGGACTGCCCGCCTTCAGGGAAGTGGGGGACCTGGACATACGCTCGCGGGAGAGCCTGACGCGCCTGGGACAGGTGGACGTCGTGTACAGCACCGGCATCCTCTACCACCTCGCGTCCCCGCCGGATGCGTTATGGGCGCTTCGCGCCATCGTCGGCGAGCATCTGATCACCAACACGATCACGTTTCCGGGCAAGGTGACCAACGAGTTCGGCACCGTGGCGCTGCCCGATTGCGGCGTCGTGTTCCTGCCGGCGATGACCGAGGCCGAGCGCAGGGTGATCGGCAAGCACTACCAGGACAGGTTCGGCGCACATCCCGGCTGGAAGGACATCGACCACATGTCGCCGCGGCCCGACCACCGCGAGGCCCCGCAGTACGTGGAAGACGGCGAGCTGAGCTGCGGCCCGAACTGGTTCTTCTACAGCGACAACGCCTTCCGGGCCCTGCTGCGCGTCTGCCGCTTCGAGATCCTGGACGAGTACAAGTGGCGCGATCACACGCTCCAGCTTCTCTGCCGGCCGGTCCCGTGAGGCCGGCCGTCAGGTCCGCAGCGGCCCGACCGACCAGTATCGTCCGTGGTCGAAAGCCGACTGGCCCTGCTCGCCGACCAGCAGGATCGACCAGTACCAGCAGGGTCCTCCCGACGGCCCGTCGAGCTCGGCGTCATCGAGAGTCCGGCCGACCGCCTGCGCGCGTTCTCTCGTGTGCGCCTTCGCCTCTTCGACGGTGAAGCGATAGCCGCGGCGTGCCGCGAACGACACGGCGGTCGCAAGCAGGAATCCGTTGGACGCTCCGGCCTGCACGGCCTCGGCCTCGGCACGAAGGGCCGCATTCGATTTCAGATCGGTCGCGAAGCGCTCGATCTCCTGCCGGCTCATCGCCTCGTCTCCTGCTGCATCGAGGGCCAGTTTCGAGGGCGGGGCGGCAAACTTCAACGTCCATCGAGTGGCTGGACCTCGGCGCGGGACCGTTGTCGCGCCGAGGGGCCGGCGACATAATCGCGTCGGCCCATCGAACGGCCGCGTGGGGAGCCGCCCGATGGCTGGTGCCGAGATCGAAGCGACGATCAACTATCACGACCGGCGGGAGGCCGAGCCGGATGGGACCGCCGTCCTCGACCTGTCGGACTACTCGAAGACCAACTTCGTGCTCGATCCGCGGCCGGTGGCGGTCCGCGACGGACGGCTGGCCGATCCGCCGCTCTCGCTCGACCGCAACGGGGTCGTGCTGCTGCGCCGGCCGACGGCGATGACGGATTTCTTCGACCAGACCGAGGTCGAGACAGTCTATGTCCCGGAGATCCAGGCGATGCTGCGGGAGGTGATCGGCGCTGACGAGGTGCTGGTGTTCGGCCCGGTCCTGCGGTCGGACGATCCCGCCGTGCTGGCGCGCGGCCGCGGGCCCGGCGCGGCGCGCGACTACGGCCGGGGCGGCCCCGCCATCAGCGCCGGCGCCCATGTCGACTTCGACGAGGCGGGCATCCGGGCCCATATCGGCGAGCTCGCGCCGGATCGCGCGGAAGAGCTGCTTCGGCGGCGCTTCGTCAGCGTCAACGTCTGGCGTCCGATCGCACCGATCGAGCGCATGCCGCTCGCCGTATGCGACGCCGCGAGCGTCGACGACGGCGACTTCATTCCCATGGAGACGCGCTATTCGGTCGGCGCGACGATCCTGTCCAAGGGCGGCTACAACCTCGCCTACAATCCGGCGCACTGCTGGTACCGGTTCCCGCGCATGCAGCCGGACGAGGTGCTGATCTTCAAGATCTGCGATTCCCGGCGCTCGGGCGCGCGCTTCACGCCTCACGCAGCCTTTGCCGACCCGACCAGCGGCCCCGACGCGGCGCCGCGCCAGAGCTTCGAAATCCGGACAATCTGCTTCCCGGCCTGACGCCCCGCGGCGGCGCCGAGACGGCCGTAGGACCGTTACAGAAGCTGGCGTTGGACCAGCCGGCGGAACGCGCCGTCGTGGCCCACCAGCTCGTCGAACGTTCCGGTTTCCGCGACCCGCCCCTTCTCAAGGACCACGATGCGATCGGCGCCGCGAATGGTGCTCAGCCGGTGGGCGATGATGACGCGCGTCGCGTTCATCGCCGCCAGGCTGCGGCCGACGATCGCCTGGGTACGGTTGTCGAGTGCGCTGGTCGCCTGGTCGAAGAAGATCACGCGGGGGCGGTTGACCAGTGCGCGCGCGATCATCACGCGCTGCCGCTGGCCGCCCGAGAGCTGCCCGCCACCCTCGGTGACGAGCGTGTCGAGGCCCAGCGGCATGGCGGCGATGTCTCGTTCGAGGCCGGCCAGCCGCGTGGCTTCCATCACCTGCTCGCGGTCCATCGGTGCGCTGCCCGCGATGTTCTCGAAGATCGTTCCCGGCACCAGGCCGGCCGTCTCCAGCACGGTGCCGATCTGGCGGCGGACGAGGCGCAGGTCGAGCGTCTCGAGATCCTTGTCGTCGAAGAAGACGCTGCCGCGGTCCGGAGTCTCGAAGCCGAGGAGCAGGCGCAGGAGCGTGGACTTGCCCGAGCCCGATGGCCCGACGATCGCCACGCTCTCGCCCGGGCGGGCCTCGAAGTCGATGCCCTCGAGCGTCCAGGGCCCGTCCTTGTCGTAGCGAAAGGACAGGTTCCGGACGGCGACGTGGCCCTTCAGGGGGCCGGGATCGGCGCGCCTGTCGTCGACCTCGAGGGGGGCCTCGAAGACCGGCCGGATACGGGCGAAGAGCGGCACCGCCGAGATCGCGAGATTGAGCGAGGAGGCGAGGTTGAGGATGGCGGCGGTGAACTGGGCGAAGGCGCTGTTGAAGGCCGCGAACGCCGCGACCTCGACGAGATGGTCGCCGCCCGCCGCGATCGCGAAGACGCAGAGCGTGCCCAGGATGGGCAGGCTGGTCGAGGTGACGATCTGCCAGGAGCCGACCAGTCCGGAGCGGCCGTCGAGGGCGCGCTGCTCGGCAAAGGCGCTCGACCAGCGCGAGAAGGCGCGCAGCTCGGCGGCGGCCACGCGCAGCTTCGCGATGCCGCCCAGGATCTCCATCAGCAGGCCGGTGACGACGCCCTTGCGCTCCAGGACCAGCCGGTCGAGACGCATCTTCCGGCGGCCGAGGAAGAACAGGAAGGCTGCGGCCACCAGCGTGTAGAGGAGGGCGAAGGCGGCCAGCGAGGCGTCGTAGATCAGCATGACGCCGAGGTTCGCCACCGAGAAGACGCCGCCGATCAGAGCGTTGAGGGTCGTGCCGGCGACGATGCGGCGGATCGTGTCGATCCCGAGGATGCGCATCGTGAGATCGCCGACGGAATAGCCTCGGAAGAACGACGTCCGCAGGCGCATCACGCGGTCCCAGACCGCCGGCTGGAGGCGTCGGTCGATGTAGGATCCGAGCCGGGTCATGGCGACCGCCCGCACGATCTGGAACCCGACATTGCCGATCGAGGCCGCCACCATCAGGATCATCATGTCGCCCAGCAGCGATGTCCGGCCGTCGGGAACCGCGAAGCCCAGCACCGCCCCGGTGGCGACCGGGACCAGGAGGCTCGAGAGCACCGCGGCCGCCGCGCCGACCATCAGCCGGGCGATGTCGCCCCGCGCGCCGAACGCGGTGAACTGCCAGATCTGGCGCGGCGTGACGCGATCGGGGAGCACCGGATAGACCATGTAGCCGCGCGGCAGCAGCGTGGCGGCCACCGCCTGGTCGATGACGGTCTCGGCCCGCGTCTGGGGGTCGACGAGACGCCAGCGCCGGCGCCTCCAGACGACCGGCCGCGGCCGCTCGCCGGCCGCCTCGATGGCCAGGAAGGAAGGCCCTTCCTCCTTCCACCAGTCGCTGTCCAGGGCGATCGGACGGAACCTGAACCCGCTGCCGTTGGCGAACCGCTCCAGGCGATCGATCACCGACGCGGTACGATCGTCGTCCTGGGGAAGATGGAGATCGAAGCCTTCCTGTTCGGCGATGATCTTGAGCGCGCCGGTCAGCGGGTCCGGGATCCCGCCCGCGGTCGCGGTCGCGACGGGCGCGGGACGCAGGGCCGCCGCGTCGCTCAGGCGTTGCAGGGCGAGGGAGACCTCGGTCTGGTCGCGGGCCAGGCGCTCTTCGGCTCGCCGGGCCATGGCCGCGTCGTCCTCGAGCAGCGAAGCGGCGATGCGGACGGCCAGCACCGAAGACGGTGCGCCCAGTGTCGCCGGGGCGCATTCGGCGAGGAGCGATGCCGACGTGAGCGCGCGGACCGCGCCGGCCTCGATCGCCTCGACCAGGATCTGGTCCGCGAGGACGAGGAGGGACTGGGCCGCCGACGGTGCATTCCCGGCCATCGCCGGGTAGCGCAGCAGGGGCGATTGCGCCCGCAGCCAGACGACCTCGCGCGCCGTGACCACGGCGCCTGCCTCCAGGGTCCGGTCCTCGCCCGCGACCATCAGGGCGGCGTCGCTGCCGCTGCGGGCGAATCCCGGCCAGGACAGCAGGGCGCCGTGCCAGGCGTCGAGGGCGGCCGCGTCGAGAGGGCCGGGTGCGAGCATGGCTTCGGCGTCCGGCGCGCCCTGCTCGACCAGCACGAACGACACGCCGGGGGCCGCGACGGCGAAGACGGCCGCGCCCGCCGGCAGCTCCGCCACGAAATGCCGCCGGCCGGCCGTGCCGTCGGCGTCGACGACGATCGCATAGAGCCGCGAGGCCCGCGCCAGGCGCGCCGGGGCGGCGAGCGTCGCGAGCTCCACGGACCGCGTCACGATGCCGGGGAAGTCCGGCGTGTTCATGTCGCGAGCTCGGCGTGGATCAGGCGCGCGTAGGCGCCGGCCTGCGCCATCAGCGAGGCGTGGTTCCCGCGCTCGACCACCTTGCCGCGCTCGAGCACGATGATCTCGTCGCAGTCGCGGATCGTGCTCAGGCGATGGGCCACGAGGATGCAGGTCATGCCGCGACGGCGCACCGCCGTGAGGATCTCGTGCTCGCTCGCGGCATCGAGGGCGGCGGTCGCCTCGTCGAGCACCAGGACGGCCGGTTCGCGGACCAGGGCGCGCGCGATCTCGACGCGCTGGCGCTGGCCGCCGTTGAGGTTGCGGCCGCCTTCCTCGATGATTCCCTGGAAGCTTCCGGAGAGATTCTGGACCGCGGAGGTCAGGCCCGCATCGTCGACGGCCGCGACCAGGCGGCCGTGCTCGACGGTGTCGTCCCACAGGGTGACGTTGTCGTGCACCGTGCCGCTGAACAGGCGGATGTCCTGGTCGACCGACGCGACGATGTTGGACAGGCGTTCGCGTCCCCAGGAGCGCAGGCTGTAGCCGTCGATCAGGATCTGCCCTTCCTGCGGCTCGAACAGGCCCGTGACGAGCTTGCCCAGCGTGGACTTGCCGCTGCCGGACTCGCCCACCAGCGCCACCCACTGCCCGGCCTCGGCTTCGAGATGGAAATCCTCGATCAGCGGCGGCCCCGAGCTGCTGTAGCCGAAGCTCACGCCGTGCAGGGACAGGCGACCGGCGGCCCGTGCGCCGGGCGGCGCCTCCGGTTCCTCGGTGAAGCGCCAGTCGCGCTTGTGGTGCAGCACGTCGTCGAGCCGCGACAGGTCGGCCGAGGCCTGCTGTACCTTGCCGGCGACGCCGACCAGGTCCTGGATCGGCGCCGAGAAGGTGATCAGCAGGCCCTGGAAGGCGACGAGCATGCCGATGCTCAGATGCCCGTCGATCACGCGCAGCGCGCCGACGCCCAGCACGGCGGCGGACGTCAGGCTGAGCAGCATGGCCGGCAGCAGGGATATGGCGCCCTGCAGCATCGCCAGCCTCTGCTCGGAATTGATGGCGTGGGCGTGGTAGCCGCCCCACTTCGAGAAGAAGGCGTCCTCCCCGGCGGTCGCCTTGAGCGTCTCCATCGCCTGCAGGCCGACCGCGGATGTCGAGAAGAGCTTGCCCTGCTCGGTCTGCAGGCGGAGCGCGATGTCCGACAGCGAACGACGGAGCACCTGAAGGCCGACGATGTTGAGGGCGGCTCCGCCGAGCACGATTGCGGCCAGGACCGTATCGTAGAAGATCATCACGGTGCCCAGAAAGGCCGCCGTCAGGCAGCCGGCGGCCGTGTTGCCGAAGTCGCGGGCGAGGAGGGTGGCCACCCTGTCGTTCGCCTCGACCCGGCTCGCGAGATCTCCCGTGAAACGCTGGGAGAAGAAGGAGATGGGGAGGCTGAGCACGTGCCAGGCGAACTTCGCCGACTGTTCCAGGGCGAGCCGCAGCTCGAGGCGCAGCAGGGAGACGCCCTGCAGCCAGCGCAGGGCGATGTTGATCACCGCCGTGGCGCCCAGCCCGATCAGCATCGGGCCGAGCCAGCCCTCGAACTGGCGGATCAGGATATTGTCGACGAACACGGCGGTCATGGCCGGGACGATCAGGCCGGGAAGCACCAGCATGAGGCTGATCCAGGCGATGAAGCCGATCGTGCCGCTCAGCCCCTGCAGGCGGCGGCCCAGCTTGGCCGCCAGGCCGGGTTCGGCGCCGCCGCGGCGGAAGGTGGCCCCCTTGCGGAACCGCAGGGAGACGCCCCTGAAACCGTCGCCGAACTCCTTGCGGGCCACGTCGCGCGGACCGGTCGCGGGGTCGTTCAGGTGCACCTTGCTTCCGGAGGTGCCCTCGACCACGACGAACTGATCGACGTTCCACGGCACGATCACCGGGAAGGGGCCACGCAGGACCTCCTCCGCCTGCCGGTTCTCGCTGACCGTCTCGAGGCCGTAGCCTTTCGCCGCCCGGATGAGATCCTCGGGCTTGCTGCCTTCGCGCGAGGCGCCGCAGGCGGCGCGCAGCTCCTCGAGCGGCACGCGCCTTCCGTGATAGGCGAGCACGATGCCGAGCGCGGCCGCGCCGGACTCCACCGCCTCCATCTGGAAGACGGTTGGCGTTCGGACCCGGCGCTTCCAGAAGAGGAGCCGCAGCGTCATCCCTCGATGCTGAGCAGCTTGCGCAGCGCCGGAATGATCAGGGTGATCGGTCTTACCCGCTCGACGATGATGTCGACGGTGGCGACGGAGCCGGCCGTGATCTTGTAGGGAGGCCCGGTCCCGCTCCACCATTCGAAGCCGCTGGGATTGTCCCTGGTGGGGAACAGCTCGATGGAGGCGAGCAGCGCCGGCTCGTCGCCGAACAGGTTCTTGGTGAGCTGGTCGTTGTGGACGATCTGGTCGACATGCTCGAGGGAGACGTCCTCGTCGGAGACGGCGGTCACGCGCCCCTTCATCGAGCCGTATTCTTCCTTCTTGATGCTGTCGGGCACGATGTGCGCCTCCATGCCCGGCGCCGCCCGCTTTCGCGTCTTGCCCCTCAGCAGGGCCATCACGTGGAAGTCGGTCTGCCGGTCCGGCCCGACCGTGGCCACGACGGATCCGGCGGCGGCGACGTCGCCCCGGCCGCGGCGGATCTCGCGGATGATGCCGCTGATCGGCGACCTGATGAACGAGCCGACCTCCATCTCGACGCGCAGGCGATCGACGCCGGCCTTCCTGAGATCGATCTCGGCCTGCTTCTGCCGCTCGACGTCGGCAAGCGTGTCGCGCTTGGTGGCCGCCGCCAGCTCGACCTCCACCTTCCTCGCCCTGGCGTTGGCCAGCTCGAGTGCGGTCAGGTCGTACTGCTCCTGCTTGGCGATGAATTCGCTCTGGGAGATCATGCCCCGGCCGCGCAGGCCGCTGTAGGCGGCGACGAGCTCGCGCAGCCGGTCGCGGCGCACCTCGTTGGCGGCAACCTGCTCGGCGATCGCCGCCAGCTGGCGCTCGGCGGCCTCGTCGCTGCTGGCGATCTGCGCGGAATTGGCCGTCCGCAGCAGGGCGAGATTCGCCTCCAGTCGCTCGACCTCCGCCAGGGCGCTCTCGATGCGGGTGAGCAGCAGCTTCTGCTCGATGATGGCGATCGGCTGGCCGGCGACGACGTGGTCTCCCGGCTTCACGAGCATCTCGACCACGGGGCCCGCGGCGATCGCGGCAATGGAGAAGTTTCCTTCCTGATCCGACAGGACCACGCCACGCCCGATGACCCGCGTCGGGATCGATCCGAACACCGCCCAGATCAGCGCGGCGACGCAGACGATGGCGGTCGAGGCGGCGAGCAGGCGCGTGGCCGGCGGAATCACCCGGATGCGCTGGTCGAACTGGTCGGAAGTGTTGAGGCCCTTGAGCGCCGGCTCCTTGAACCGTCCCGAGACGCCCTTGCCGGCCGCCGGGCGCGCCGCCGCCGCCGCATCGCTCATGGATTGCTTCCGCTCGTGGATTGGAGCGCCATCGTTCCCGCTCGCCCGCCGCCCTGTGGTTGGTCAGAAATGCCGGCTCTGCCGATGCCATCTGCAATTTTGCTTCGCCGCACTATGCCGCCGCGCCGATGGCTCCACAATCGTCTTTCCCCGAACCGGCGTGCGTGTCGGCCGGACTGAAATCGGTTGCCGCCCTGTCCCGAGTGTCCCCGAGCGCCTATTGTAGCTGGGTGACGTTCGCGCCGAGAGGAGGACGATCGTGAGAAAGCTGTTCCTGGCCATCGCCGCGGCGGCAGTCTGCGCTCTTCCCGCGGGCGCCGAGACGCCGGACAAGACGACGCTCGCCTTCGTCACCAACAGCAGCACCAATTTCTGGCGCCCGGCGGAGGCCGGCGTCCGCAAGGCGCAGAGCGAACTGCCGAACTACAGGCTCGTCTTCCGGTATCTGAAGGAGCCGACGGTCGCCGCGCAGACGCGCCTGCTCGACGAGCTCGTCGGGGCAGGGGTCTCCGGCATCGTCGTCAGTCCCGTCGACACCAAGGACATGGTCGGCACACTCGACCGCATCGCCGGGCAGGCCACCCTGTTCACCACCGACAGCGACGCTCCCAGCAGCAAGCGGGTCGCCTACTTCGGATCGTCGAATGTCCAGGCCGGCAAGCAGGCCGGCCAGTTGCTGCGCAGGGCACTGCCGGGCGGCGGCAAGTGCATGGGCTTCATCGGCCTGCTGCGGGTCGAGAATGCGGCCGATCGCATCGCCGGGGTCCGGGAGGCGCTGAAAGGGTCGAACGTCGAGCTGGTCGACGTGCTCGCGGACGATTTCGACCACGCCCGCGCCCGGAGCAACGTCGCGGACACGCTGGCCCGGCCCGACATCAACTGCATGGTCGGCTTCTACGACTACAACGCGCCGATCATCCTCGACGCGGTGCGGGCGGCGGGCCAGCTCGGGCGCGTCAGGATCGTGGCCTTCGACGAGGACCCGGTCACCCTGGGCGGGGTGAAGGACGGAACGATCGTCGGCACCGTCGTGCAGCAGGCCTACGAATGGGGCTATCTCGGCATGACCGCGCTGGCCCGCTACATGGAGGGCCGCAAGTCCGCCATCCCGCCCGACGGGCGGGTCATCCTGCCGACGCGCATCATCGACAAGGACAATGTCGACGCCTACTGGACGGGACTGAAGGCCATGCTGTGCTGCCTGCCGCCGGCGCGGGAAACGCGGCGCTGACGCAGCCGAGGCTCACCGCGATGCGGTGCGGAGCCTCGCCGCGTCGAAGGCGGGCAGGCGGCCCGGCGCGAACGGGCTGAGGTCGACGCGGCTCGTCCGGCCGTCGATCATCAGCTCGGCCATCGCCTCGCCGGTGGCCGGCGCGTTCAGCATGCCCCAGACGCTGTGCCCGGTCGCCACATAGGCGCCGGGAACGCCCGGCACCGCGCCGATCAGCGGCAGGCCGTCATCGGTGACCGGCCGGAAGCAGGCCTGGCGCCTCACGATCTCGGCGCCGGCGAGGGCGGGCGAGATCGAGCGGCACAGCGTCTCGAGTCGGGCGTGGGCGCCCGCGTCGGGGCCGACGGCGGCGGGATCGAGCGGCAGGGACGCGGTGCTCGAGACGGCGCACGCCCAGGTCGTGCCGTCGGCCCGGGGGAAGATCTCGGGTGTCAGGAGCTCGCCGCCGGTTTCCCGGTATTCGAGGAACAGCGCCTCCGGAGGAAGGGGCTGCGCGGTCCGGAAGACGAGGCTGTGGCCCTTGAAGCCGTACACGGCCGGCAGGGGCAACCAGAGCGTCGCCAGGATCGACCACGGGCCCATGGCGATCACCACCGCGTCGCCGTCGACGGTCTCGCCGTCCTCCAGCCGGACGCCGCTTACGGTCCCGTCGTCGTCGCGCACGAGATCGACGACCGTTCCCGGGCGCAGGACGGCGCCGTGATAGCCGGCGGCCTGGAGGAGGCCCGCCGTGAAGGAATGCGGCTCGACCAGCGCCGTGGTGTCCGTCGAACCGATCTCGCCGGAAAGCGCGACACCCGCCGACAGCCACGACAAGGGTCCGTCACCTCCGCCCTCATTGCGGGCGTGGGCGTGGCCCGCGAACGTGGTGAGGCGGCGATAGCCCCAGGGATTGCCCAACGTGTCGGCGAGTTCGGCATGGAGCTGGAAGCTGCGTCGCGCGAGGCGATCCAGCGGCGTGCCGCGGCACCAGTCGAACGCCAGGAAGCCGCCCGACTTGCCGGAAGCCGCGCCCGCCACCGCGTGCCGCTCGACGACGGTGCAGTGCGCGCCGCGGCGGCTGGCGAACAGGGCGATCGCGCAGCCGATGGCGCCTCCGCCGCAGATGACGATGCGCCGGGTGCCGGCCATCAGATCGCGCGCGGCGCGGCGCCGGGATCGAGCGCGCGGCCGACATACTCGTCGGCGGTCGGCTGGTAGAGCTCCCACAGGAAACGCAGCTCCTCGAGCGGCCGGGGGCTCAGATCCACGCGCAGGTCGACATAGGCGAAGCTCTCGCGGTGCATGACCAGCAGGGCCGCCGACTTCACCTGCTTCAGCTCGCCGCCGGCCGCATTGCCCGCCTCGATGGCGCGCAGCAGGCGCTCCGGCAGCGGCTGATCGCCGTGCTCCTCGAAGCTCTCGATCATGGCGTCGACGACGGCGGTGGTGCGCAGGATGTTGCCCGCGGCCACGCAATCGTGGCCGACCCGGCCCTTGTGCACCGACGCGATCATCGCCCCGTTGAGGAACGCAGCGCGGCCACCGGCATCGATCACCGCGAGCTGTCGCCAGCCCAGCCCGTCTTCCTGGGCCTCGAGGGCCCGCACGGCCTCTTCGGGCGACTGGCCGCCGCGCAGCCGTTCGAGCAGCCGGGGGCCGAGGCGGGGGTCGGTGCGGTGCTGCGTCAGGACGGCGCCGACCCCTGCCTCGGCCCAGGCGCAGCGGCTGCCGACCGCCATGGACGAGGTGGTGACGACGGCACCCAGCATGCCCGAGCGGGGGCAACGGCCGGCGATGGAGTAGGTCATGGCGGTTTCCTCGAGCGTGTTGCCGTCCTAAACCGCTTGTACCGGACCCGCCGCCTCGGAGCGAACCGTGAAAATGCCGCCGCAGACCCAGCCTCCCGACGATGCCGACCGGCGCCGCGCGGCGCCCGCGATCGTCTGCTACGCCGTCGACAGGGTCCCACCCTGCGACCTCGCGCTCTACCGGTCGGCACGCGAGGGCATGACCCGGATCGCCGAGACGATCGTGCCGCCGCGCGAGGCGCGCACCTTCGAGGTGCCGGCCGGGCACTTCTTCCGCATCGTCAGCATCGAGGGGCCGCAGGTCGGCGACCTCAACCTGTGGAACGCAAGCGATCTCTCCGAGCGCTTCTTCAGCGGCAAGACGCGGGCGCTGCACGCCACCCATGTCGGCACCGGCGATCGCCTGTGGAGCAGCCTGCCGCATCTGCGGCCGCTGGCGACGATCACGCACGACACGCTCGACTGGTACGGCTGGGACGCCGACGGCGCCGGCGTGCACGACGTCATCGGCACGCGCTGCGATCCCTACACCCAGCGCCTGCTGGGCGGTGACGACTACCATCACTGCTGCCATTCCAACCTGACCCGCGCGCTGGCCGACCATCGCGGCCTGCCGCTCGCCGAGGCCGAGCCGCATGTCCACGACGTGCTGAACGTGTTCATGTGCACGGGCTTCACGCGCGACGCGCATCGCTACTTCATGAAGGCGAGCCCGGTGCGGCCCGGCGACTTCCTCGAACTGTTCGCCGAGATCGACCTGCTCGGCGCGCTGTCGGCCTGCCCGGGCGGCGACTGCGGCTCGAGCCATTCCAGCGACGCCGCACGCTGCCATCCGCTCAAGGTCGAGATCTACCGGCCGCGGGAGGGCGCGCTGGCGGCTTGGCGGCCGCCGGAGCGCAACGCCTACGCGCGCTCGCACGGCCGCTGACCGGAGCAGGGGTGGCCTTTCGGCCCTCGATGCGGTCGCCGCCATAGGGGTTGTCGGGCTGCCGCCGATGGTCCGAAATGGGAGGGTCGATGCGGCCGCCCCTTCTTCCGCGCCTTCTCGTGCCACGCCTGCCGTTCTTCTACGGCTGGATCGTGCTGGCCTGCATCTGCCTGGCCGGCTTCGCGCGTCAGGGGCCGGCGGTGGCCGTCCTCTCGGTGTTCGTCGTGCCGATGACCGATACGTTTGGCTGGTCGCGGACCGAGATGGCCGGGGCGGTGTCGCTGGGCGGCGTGCTCGCCGCCTTCGTGTCGCCGGCCCTCGGACCGATCCTCGACCGGCGCGGTGCCCGCCTGATCCTCTGCCTCGCCGTGCTCAGCACCGGCCTCGCCACCATGGCGCTCTCGCTCACCCAGTCGCTGCTGGTCTTCTATCTGCTGTTCTGCTTCGCGCGCATGGTCTGGGCGGGGCCGTTCGAGCTCGGCCTCTACGGCGCGATCAACAACTGGTTCGTGGCGCGTCGCGCCCGCGCGACGTCGATCGCCACCCTGGCGCAGATGTCCGGGCTGGTCGCCCTCCCCATCATCGCCCAGCTCGCCATGCACGACGGCGACTGGCGGCGCGGCTGGATCGCCATCGGCATCACGGTGCTGGCCGTCGGCTTCCTGCCGGTGTGGCTCTTCCTCGTGCGCCGGCCGGAGGATGTCGGCCTGGTGCCGGACAGGCTGTCGGCCGCCGCAGCGGCCGCGGCCGCGCCCGAGCCGCGCTACAGCCGGGCCGAGGCCATGCGGACCCGCGCCTTCTGGCTGCTCTCGCTCTACACCGTGCTGGTCTTCCCCGTTCAGGCCGGGGTCAGCCTGCACCAGGCGCCGCACCTGATCGAGGTCGGCCTCTCGCCGATGGTCGCGGCGACCGTGATCGGCTTCTTCTCGGCCATGTCCTCGGTGGCGAGCTTCGGCATCGGCTTCCTGCCGCGTCGCTGGCCCGTGCGCTTCGCCCTGTCGGGCGCTGCGGCCCTGCTGGCATTGGGGACAGCGGGACTTGTCGGTGTCGCTGCCGCCATCCCTGCCTATCTGTTCGCCGGTCTGTTCGGGCTCGGCATCGGCGGCATCATGACCTTGCTGCCGATGGCCTGGGCCGACTATTTCGGCCGTGAGAGCTACGGCGCGATCCGCGGCGTGGCGCTGTCGATGCAGGTGATCGCCCAGGCCACCGGCCCGCTCGCCTCAGGCGCGCTGCGCGATCTCACCGCCGACTACACGGCCTCGCTCGTCCTGTTCGCGGCGCTGGCCGCGCTGGCGATCGCCGCGGCGCTGGCGGCGCGTCCGCACGCACCGGCGTCGACCGCTTCCGCCTAGAAAATGCCTTGTTCGCGCCGCGCCTCGTCGCGCGGCGCGGCTTGCATCGCGTGCCGCGGTCCCGTAGCATTTTTGCAGCCCGAAAGAGGCTGCGTCGTCGCTGAGGAAACTCAGGGCGGATCGCTCGATGAGGAAACAGGCTTTCGCGTAGGGACATTCCGCCGGCAATCGAGGCCTTCACGGGAAGAAGTGGCCTGTGGGAGTCGTGCACGCTGGTGCAACCCGGCCAGGGAGACGGACCGCATGCCGCCATTGCTGGAGGTGAAGGATCTCCATACCGAGTTCCGCACGGGAGCGGGCGTGGTGCGCGCGGTCGACGGGATCTCCTACACGGTCGAAGGGGGCGAGACCGTCGCCATCGTGGGCGAAAGCGGCTCCGGCAAGTCGGTGGGGGCGCTGTCGATCCTGCGCCTCATCCCCGATCCGCCTGGGCGCATCACCGGCGGCCAAATCCTGTTCGGCGGCACCGACCTTCTCGGCCTGTCCGACGCCGAGATGCGCGAGGTCCGCGGACGCGACATCGGCATGGTCTTCCAGGAGCCGATGACGTCGCTCAACCCCGTGCTCACGATCGGCCGCCAGATCACCGAGACGCTGGAGCAGCACCAGGGTGCCGATCGCGCCGCCGCCGGGTCCCGTGCGCTCGAGCTGCTGTCCATGGTCGGCATCGCCGATCCGGCGCGCCGGCTGAAGCAGTACCCGCACCAGCTCTCGGGCGGCATGCGCCAGCGCGTGATGATCGCCATCGCGCTGGCCTGCAGTCCCAAGCTGATCATCGCCGACGAGCCGACCACGGCGCTCGACGTGACGATCCAGGCGCAGATCCTCGAGCTGATGAAGTCCCTGACCTTGAAGCTCGGCGTGGCGCAGATCGTCATCACCCACAATCTCGGCGTGGTCGCGCGCTACGCCAGCCGGGTCAACGTCATGTATGCCGGGCGCATCGTCGAGGCCGGCAGTGCCGACGCCATCTACCACGATCCGCGCCATCCCTACACGATGGCCCTGCTGCGCTCGGTGCCGCGGCTCGACCAGCCGCGCCGCGCCCGGCTCGATCCGGTCGAGGGCCAGCCGCCCGACCTGACCCGGCTCGACGGCGGCTGCGCCTTCCGGCCGCGCTGCCGGTTCGCGGTCGCGCAATGCGCCGCGGCGCAGCCGCCGCTGGCGCCGGTCGGCGATGGCGGCCATCTCTCGGCCTGCTTCCGCAGCGCCGAGCTCGCCACGATCCAGGACGTCGCGATGCGTGATGGCCCGGCCCGGGAAGTTGCGGCATGACGGCCGCCGCCCCGCAGCCGCTGCTCGAGGTGCGCGGGCTCGCCATGCACTTCCCGATCTCCGAGGGAATCGTGTTCTCGCGCAGGATCGGCGACGTCAAGGCGGTCGACGGGATCGACTTCGCCATCGGGCGCGGCGAGACGTTGGGCCTCGTCGGTGAGAGCGGCTGCGGCAAGACCACGACAGGACGCTGCATCCTGCGCCTCGAGACGCCGACCGCCGGCGAGATCCTGTTCGACGGACGCGACATCAATCGAATGGAGCGGCGCGAGCTGACGGCGCTGAGGCGCCGCGTGCAGGTCATCTTCCAGGACCCCTACAGCTCGCTCAATCCGCGCATGAAGGTGGGCGACATCATCGCCGAGCCGATCAAGGTGCACGGGATCGAGCCCGAAGCGGCGCGACGCCGCGACAGGGTGCGCGAGCTGCTCTCCGTCTGCGGGCTCGATCCGAAGTTCGCCGATCGCTATCCGCACGAGATGTCGGGCGGCCAGCGCCAGCGGGTCGGCATTGCGCGAGCCTTGGCGCTCGACCCCGAATTCATCGTCTGCGACGAGGCGGTGTCTGCACTCGACGTGTCGATCCAGGCCCAGGTCGTCAATCTGCTCGAGGATCTGCGCGCGCGCTTCCATCTGACCTACCTGTTCATCGCCCACGACCTGTCGGTCGTGCGCCACCTTTGTCAGCGCGTGGCCGTGATGTATCTGGGGCGCATCGTCGAGATGGCCGAGAGCGATGAGTTGTTCGACAACCCGATGCATCCCTACACGCAGGCGTTGCTGTCGGCCGTGCCGATCCCCGACCCACGGATCGAGGCGAGCCGGGCGTTCCAGCCGACGCGCGGCGAGGTGCCGAGTCCGATCAACCCGCCATCCGGCTGCGTCTTCCATCCGCGCTGTCCGCTGGCGGTCGACGGCTGCCGTCAGGCAAGGCCGCCACTGCGGGAGTTGCGGCCACGCCATTGGGTGGCTTGCAGCGAAGTCCAGTAACCACGGAGCGTAAGCGTCGGGCGTACGAGAAAGGAAACGACAGAAAACAAGTTGCAAAGGAGGAGGCGATGCACGTGCGTACTCTACTAGGCACGGCCGGGCTGGCGCTCGCCGCTGTGATGGCGGCGGCTCCCGCGGGAGCGCAGACCCCCAAGAAGGGCGGCACTCTCACCTACATGATCTCCGCCGACGCGTCGCCGAGCTTCGACGGCCATCGCGAGACGACCTTCGCCACGGTCCATGCCGTCGCGCCGTACTACAGCGTGCTGATCCGCGTGCCGCCGGACAATCCGGCCTCGACGACGGAGTTCGTGTGCGACCTCTGTACCGAGCTGCCCAAGCCGGCCGACGGCGGCAAGACCTACACCTTCAAGATCCGTCCGGACGTCAAGTTCCACGACGGCAGCAGGCTCACCGCGCGCGACGTCGCGGCGAGCTGGAACAAGATCGTGTTCCCGCCCAAGGGCGTGACCAGTGCCCGGGTCAGCTACTATTCGATGGTCGACAAGATCGAGGCGCCCGACGACACCACCGTCGTATTCCGCCTCAAGAGACCATCCGCGGCCTTCCTGCCGGCGCTCGCCGATCCCTTCACCTGGATCTACAAGAAGGAGATCATCGACAAGGACCCCCACTGGTACGAGAAGAACATCATGGGCTCGGGCCCGTTCAAGTTCGTCTCCTATGCCATCGGCCAATCGATCAAGGGCCAACGCAATCCGGACTACTATCACAAGGGCCAGCCCTACCTCGACGCCATCGAGGGGATCTTCGCGGCCAAGCAGTCGGTCCGGGTCGATGCGATTCGCGGCAACCGGGCGGCCATCGAGTTCCGTGGGATGCCGCCGTCGGCCCGCGACGAGCTCGTCAAGGAAGCGGGCAAGGACATCGTGGTCCAGGACAGCGACTGGAACTGCGGCAACATCATCACGCCCAATCACAAGAAGAAGCCGTTCGACGACGTCCGCGTGCGACGGGCGCTGGCCCTGGCGGTCGACCAGTGGAAGGGGGCGCCGGCGCTCAGCAAGATCGCCATCGTCCGTACCGTCGGCGGCATCGTCTTTCCGGGGTCGCCGCTGGCGGCGACCAAGGAGGAGCTGCAGCAACTCGCCGGCTACTGGCCGGACATCGAGAAATCCCGGGCCGAGGCCCGGCGCCTCCTCAAGGAAGCCGGCGCCGAGGGGCTGAAGTTCGAGCTGGTCAACCGCAACGTCGATCAACCGTACAAGTTCGTCGGTACCTGGCTGATCGGTGAATGGAAGAAGATCGGGCTCGAGGTCGAGCAGAAGGTCGTCCCGACCGGCCCGTGGTTCCAGGCCATGCGCACCGGCAATTTCGACGTGGTCGTCGACGCCAATTGCCAGAGCGTGGTCAATCCGCCGCTCGATACCGGGAAGTACCTGCCGCAGAAGGTCTATCCGGAAAGCTACGGTGGTTACGACGATCCCAAGTCGATCGAGCTCTACAACACGATGCTCGCGGCGACAGATCCCAAGGAGCAGCGCGCCGCGATGCGGGCCTTCGAGAAGCACACGCTGGACACCGAGGCACATGCCATCGTGGCTCCCTACTGGTACCGCATCGTGCCGGCGCGGTCCTACGTCAAGGGCTGGAAGATCAGCCCGAGCCACTATCTCAACCAGGATCTCGCGAACGTCTGGCTGGACGAGTAGCCTTTCCATGTACCGCTACATCGTGAAGCGGCTTCTCCTGGCGGTCCCCACGCTCGTGGGGGCCGCCGCTCTGGTGTTCGTGCTGATGCGGCTGATCCCGGGCGATGTCTGCGTCATTCGCCTCGGCTCGGGCGGCGCGCACGTCGACCCGGCGTCCGTCGAGGCATGTCGACAGCAGCTCGGGCTGAACGATCCTCTGATAGTGCAGTTTCTCGATTTCCTGGGAAGCTATGTCACCTTCGATTTCGGCATCTCGATGTGGTCGGGCCAGCCCGTCGTGCACGAGATCGCAGCCCGCCTCCCGGTGTCGCTGCAGATTGCCGTGATGGCTACGGTCATCGCCGTGGCGATCGCCATCCCGCTCGGCACGGTCTCCGCCCTGCGCGAGAACACCTGGCTCGACCATGTGGTGCGCATGGTGGCCATTGCCGGCATCGCCACGCCGTCCTTCTGGCTCGGCATCATGTCCCTGGTCCTGGTGCTCGACATCACCTACCTCGCGACCGGCAAGGCCTGGATGCCACCCATCCAATACGTGTCCTTCTGGCAGGATCCCATCCGCAACCTTTCGATGGTCCTGCTGCCGGCGATCACGGTCGGCTATCGCTACTCGGCGGTCACCATGCGCATGACGCGCTCGGCCATGCTCGAGGTCATGCGCGAGGACTACATCCGCACCGCCCGGTCGAAGGGGTTGCTCGAGCAGATCATCGTCAACCGCCATGCCCTCAAGAACGCGCTCCTGCCGGTGGTGACCCTGATCGGCATCGAGTTCGCCTTCCTGATCGGCGGGCTGGTCGTCACCGAGCAGGTGTTCAACCTGAACGGCATCGGCCGCCTGTTCGTGCAGGCAGTGCAAAACCAGGACAACGTGCTGACCCAGGCCCTGGTGATGCTGGTGGTCATCATCTTCGTCATCACCAATCTCGTCGTCGATCTGCTCTATGCCTGGCTCGACCCGCGCATCCGCTTCTCCTGAAGGTCCGTTCATGACGATCGCCGCTCCCACTTCCGTCGCCGGACCGGTCGACGAGCCGCTCGGCCCCAGGCGGACGCCCTGGCGACGGGCGCTCGACTTCATGCGGCGCCAGCCGCTCGGCACCTTCGGCCTGGCGATCGTCGTCATCATGTTTATGGCCGGCGTGCTGGCTCCCTGGATCGCGCCGTTCGATCCGGAGGAGAACGACTTCAGCGCCATGATGGAGGCGCCGAGCCTGGTCCATTGGCTCGGCACCGACCAGCTCGGGCGCGACATCTTCTCCCGCCTGGTGTTCGGCGCGCGCACCGCCCTGATCGTGGGCTTCAGTGCCGCCTTCATGGGCGGCGGCATCGGGTTGGTGCTGGGCGTCAGCAGCGCTTATTTCGGCGGCTGGTTCGATCTCCTGTTCCAGCGCTTGCTCGACGTGATGATGGCGTTCCCGCTGATCATCCTGGCTCTGGCCGTCGTCGCGGTGTTCGGGACCGGCGTGTTCAACGTCATCGTCGCGATCACCATCCCGCTCGTGCCGCGCTGCGGCCGCGTCGTGCGCGCCTCGGCGCTGGCGGTGCGCGAGGTGCCTTACGTCGATGCCGCCCGTGCGCTGGGCTTCGGCCATGCCCGGATCGTCCTGCGCCACATGGTGCCCAACGTCGTGGCACCGTTCCTGATCCTGCTGTCGGCGTTCGTCGGCCAGGCCATCCTCGCCGAGGCCTCGCTGTCCTACCTCGGGCTGGGGGTGCAGGAGCCGGTGCCGGCCTGGGGCCTGATGCTGCAGGGCGGGGCGGAAGAATACGCCACCACGGCTCCGTGGATCGCGGTCTTCCCGGGGCTGGCGATCATGCTGACGGTGCTGGGCATCAGCCTGTTCGGCGACGCCCTGCGCGATGCGATCGATCCCAAGCTCAGGGATCGATAGCCGCAGACCGTGACGGCAATGGGCGGCGACGGAGAAGGGGAATCGAAAGCGGTTTCACTCCATCTCATGTCGCTCTAGTCGAAAAGCCTGGGTGTGAACGTGCCGTGCAGCATGAACGGCACGTGATGCTTCAGCCGTGCCGTGAACAGTGGCTTGGACGACAAGTCGCGGGCGTCGAGGCCGACGACGTCGGTGCGATCGCGCCCGGCATCGAAAACCAGGGTGACGATCACGCCGTCGTCCTCCGCTCCGCCCGGTGCGGGGACGAAGAACGGCTCGCCGGGGTAGCCGTCCGGCCCGAAATCGTGGCGCGCGACGGCGCCGGTCTCGCAATCCACCCGGGCGAGCTGCTGCTGCAGGCCGTGCGTACGGTCGGCGGGGTTGCAGGCGATGTAAGCGTAGCGATGACGCTTGCCGACGAAGGCCGGGTTGACGACGGGGAACTCGTTGGCGGTGCCGGTGTCGAAGGTTCGGCTCTCGATCCTGCCGGTCGAAAGGTCGACCCGGAGGCGAACCAGGGTCGCCGTGCCGCGCGCCGGCCATTCCGACTTCCAGTAGTCGCGCAGCGACTGGCCGATCGTCAGGTAGTCGGGATAGCGGCAGAGATCGAGCACGAGCTCGCCATCCTCCTCGTAGCCATTGGCGAAGTGGAACTGGAAGAAGGCGCCGGTCTCGACGATGCGCGAGGGCCCGCCATCGCGCGGGACCAGCAGGATCAGGGTGGGCTTGCCGCCCGCCCAGTGCAGCGCGCCGTCGAAGCTCCTCAGGCCGAGCAGGAAGGAGAGAGGCGTCAAGAGGATCGGCCCGATGCAGAAGGCCAGGTAGTTCCTGGTCAGCACGAAGTCGTGGTTCATCACCGCGTAGGGCAGCGTGATTTTCGGCAGTGCCGTGAGTTTCCCGTCAGCGAGGCGATAGGGAGTGAGTGTGCATCTGGCACCGTAGTCGACGCCGAAGTTGAAGAGCTCGCCGGTGTCGGGGTCGCGCTTGGGATGGGCGGAGAAGGCCTCGACCTTGCCGCCGAACGTCTCGACGCCGCGCGTCTCGAGAGTTCCCGGATCCAGGACGGTGGGCGGCCCGCCCTCCCACAGCGACAGAAGGCGATCGCCGTCCATCACCACCGAGGTGTTGGAGACGTTGGCAGGCAGGCGGAAGGCGTTGGCCAAGGCCCCGCCGGGCCGCATCTTGCCGAAGCCGCGGTGCCGGATGCCGCGGGTTGCCGTCTCGTCGCGGTAGTTTTCGGTGCGGACGTAGCGGTTGCGGAAACGGATGCCGTCGTCGCCGAAGCGCAGGGCGGAGATCATGCCGTCACCGTCGAACCAGTGGGGAAACCAGTTCCCGCCCAGCTCATTGCGTCCCGAGCCGTTGCGGAACAGCGTGCCCCGCAGGGTCGCCGGCACCTGGCCCTCGACATCCTCGATCCGGTAGTCGAGTTCTTCCTCGAAGGAACGAAAGCCCGCGCTCCACGGGTAGGCGTCGGTCGTCATCCTCGCCACCCTACCACGTCGTCAACCGCAGATCGTGGGCACCATCGAGCTGGCGAAGGCTTTCAAGTCCGAGGCCTTGGCGCCGAGCCGCGCCCGGATGGCGATGGCATACAGGATCGCGCCGGCCATTCGCGCCCGGGCGGCCGGCGTGGGCGCGGCAGGGAGATCGCTGGCGGCGAAGCCGCGCTCGAGGCTCTTTTCGATGTCGGCCAGGAGCCCGGCGGCCGCGGCGGCGATCTTCGGATGGCTGGGCGATTCGACGGCGGCAGTGCCCACGATCATGCAACCCGGCCGGTGCGGCGGCGCGGTGTAGAGGTCGATCGCGGCGGAGTAGACCCTGGCCAGGCGTTGCTGGATCGTGCCCTTGCCGCCCAGGATGCCGTCGAGGCCCTCGATGCTCTTCTCGCCATAGAAGCGCAGCGTGGCGATGTAGAGCTGCTCCTTGTCGCCGAAGGCGGCGTAGAGGCTCGGACGGTTGAGTCCGGCGGCGGCGGCCAGCTCGTCGAGCGACGCGCCGGAGAATCCCTTTCCCAGGAACACGCCGCGCACGCGGTCAAGTACTTCCGAGGGAATGAAGCCGCGCGGGCGGCCGCGTGAGCGTTTCGTTATTTCTGTACCGGTTCGCATGATTTGCCTTGACGATCGGGGCGACCCTGTATTTCTGTACTGCATCGCATAAAACAAAGGAGGACGCGATGGAACTGTTCGCCTCACCCATGGCCTGTTCGCTCGCCTCGCATATCACGGCGCTGGAAGCGGGTCTGCCCGTCAAGGTGCGCTTCGTCGAGAACAAGAAGACCGACGACGGCGGCGACTACTACCAGATCTCGGCCAAGGGCTATGTCCCGGCGCTGCGGCTGGACGATGGCCGCATCCTGAACGAGGGCCCGTCGGTGCTGCAGTACCTCGCCGACGCCGCGCCCGCAGCCGGACTGGTGCCGGCCTGGGGCAGCGTCGAGCGCTACGAGCTGATCGACATGCTGAACTACCTGTCGACCGAGCTGCACAAGCGGATCTTCTACAACATCTTCAATCCGGCTTCGGCCGAGCCCACCAAGGCGGCGGCGCGGGCGCTGATCGAGCCGACCTTCGCCCATCTGGCGGGCAAGCTCGCGACCGGCGACCATCTCGTCGGGGACAGGTTCACCGTGGCGGATGCCTATCTGGTGACGATGCTGAACTGGGCGGTGTTCCTGAAGGTCGACCTGTCCCAGTGGCCGGCACTCGCCGCCTACCACCAGAAGCATCTGCAGCGTCCCTCGGTGGCCAAGGCGATGAGCGTCGAGATGGCCGAACGGCAGAAGCGGGCGGCCTGATGTCCTCCTGAGCGCAGCGCCTGCCCTGAGCGGAGCCGAAGGGAAGGGCCTCGTGCCGTGGCAAGCGGCGATGAGGTCCTTCGCCTGCGCTCAGGACGACGCCGCCTTCTTGTTCAGCACCGCGAACCGGTCCTTGGGCGCCTTCTCGCGGGCGGCCGGACCGTAGGTGCCCATCTCCATGCGATGCGGGATGGTGAGCATGTAGTTCTTGAAGGCGTTCTCCATCGCGGCCTTGAAGCCCTGGGCGTCGAGCGTCTCGTTGACCGACGCCTTGGCGAGCTTCAGCGCATAGGGATCGCGCCCGGCGATCTCCTGGGCGAGCGCCATCGTCTCCTCGGCGAGCTTCTCGCGCGGCACCACCCGGTTGACCAGCCCGGCCCGCTCGGCCTCGGCGGCGCCGATGAAGCGGCCGGTGAAGAGATACTCCTTGGTCTTGCGCGGCCCGAAGTCCCACGGCATCGAGAAGTACTGCACGTGGCTGCCGCCCCACTTGACGGCCCGGTCGGCGAACTGGGCGTCCTCGCTGGCGATGATGAGGTCGCAGGCCGACGCGATCATCATGCCGCCCATGATGCAGTAGCCCTGGACCTGGGCGATCGTGGGCTTGGGCAGGTCGCGCCAGCGCATCGTGTTCTCGAAGAAGCGCTCCCACAGCCGGCGATACTCGCCGCGGAAGCCGGGCTCGAGCGGCGTCTTCTTCTGGTCTTCCATCTCCTGCGGGCTGCCGAGATCGTGGCCGGCCGAGAAGTGCTTGCCGGCGCCGGCCAGGATGATGACGCGCACGGCCGGGTCGTCGGCGGCGCGCAGGAAGGCGTCGTCGAGCTCGGCCAGCAGGATGCGGCTCTGCGCGTTCAGCACGTCGGGCCGGTTGGTCGTGATCGTGAGCACCGGGCCGGTACGCTCGGTCAGCAGGGTGTCGTAGGTCTTCATGCTGCGGCCCTCAGCTCGGGCGCCAGGCCCGCGCCCATCAGGTCGATGAAATTGTCGCAGTAGAAGCGCTGCTTCTGCGCTTCGTCGATGCCGGCCGCCGCCATCGAGGCCTCGAAGCGCTTGATGGGATGGCGGCCGCCCTCGACGTGCGGATAGTCCGAGGAGAACAGGCAGACCTCGTCGCCGGCATTGGCGATGATCCAGCCGGTATCCTCGTGAGGATAGGGGGTGACGCGCACCTGCCGGCGCACGAACTCGCTCGGCTTGAGCGACATCTTCTGCAGCCGCTCCTCGTTCCTGTAGAAGGCGTTGTGCGCGGAATCCATGTTGCGCATCCAGCCCGGCACCCACGACGCGCCCTGCTCGATGACGCCGAACTTCAGGTTTGGGAAGCGGTCGAGCACGCGGTCGACGACGAGGGCGGTCAGTGCCTTCATCGGCGGATAGGCGATTGCCATGTAGTCGATCGACTTGAAGTTGTCGTCGCCGCCGTGGAAGTCGGGGACCGGCGGCAGGCCGTTGTTGAACCACGCGTCCTCCAGCAGCTTTCCGCCGCCGCCGACGTGGAAGACGATGGGGAGGCCGGCCTCCTGGGCGACGGACCACAGCGGATCGAAGCCGATGTGGCTCGGCGAATGTTCGTCGGGGCACCGCGACGGGATCATCAGCGCCTTCGCGCCGAGCTGGATCGCCTCGCGGGCGGCCCGTGCGGTGCGCTCGAAATCCACCAGCGGCACGTAGCCCGTCGCCAGCAGGCGCCGGTCGACCGAGCAGAACTCGACCATGTGCCGCGTGTGCGCGCGGGCGACGGCGTAGGTCAGCTCGACGTCGCGGCCGCCCTCGAGCACCGACGAGTAGTTGAGCAGCGCCGTCGTGAACATGAGCTGGCTGGCGAAGCCCAACAGGTCGATCGACCGCGGCCTGTCCTGCCGCGCCGACGCGCCCAGCGCATCCCAGTTCTTGGCGAGCATGAGCTGCGTCTCGTCGAACGCGGCGGCATCGGCACCGCCGCCGGCCTTGTGCTCGGGACCGAGATGGCTGTGGAAGCCCTCGCGCCGCGGGAAGAGGACCGCGTCGGAGACGCTGGCGCGATGCCGCGCTTCGAGATGGTCCTCGAGGAAGCCGGGCAACTCCATGATGTGCGCATCGGCATCGTGAATGACGCGCCCGCTGGCGTAGGGCATTGTCCCTCCGGTCTTTTCGTTTGCCGCGAGCTTAGCATGACGTCCGACATTTCCCACGCCGTGCAGGCGCTTCTCGAGGCGCGGCGAAGCGGCCGACAGGTGACGCCGCCGTTCGCCCTGCCGGACCGCGATGCGGTCTATGCCATCCAGGACGGGGTGGCGCGGGCGACGGGTCCGATCGCCGGCTGGAAGGTGGGTGCGCGCACGCCTACGGCCGAGCCCAATCCGGCGCCGCTCCTCGCCGGCGCTCTCGTGCCGTCACCGGGCCGCTTCGACGGGCGGGCAATGCACATGATCGGCGTCGAGGTCGAGATCTCGTTCCACATCGTCGCCGACATCGCGCCGCGCGAGGCGCCGGTCGGCCGCGAGGAAGCGCTCGCCGCGGTCGGCGACGCCTTCGTCGGCATGGAGATCGTCGACACGCGGCTCGCGGATTTCCAGAAGGCCGACGCGGAGTGGCTGCTGGCCGACAACCAGATGAACCACGCGCTGGTGGTCGGCGATTCGATCGGGAACTGGAAAGCGCTCGACTGGGCGACGCTGCCTGTCCGGCTGGTGATCGACGACAAGCCCGTCGTCGAGCAGATCGGCGGGCTTGGGGCGATCGATCCGGTGCGCCCGCTGGCCTGGATGATCGATCACGCTGTCCGCCGCCGGGGCGGGATCGCGAAGGGCCAGGCGATCACAACGGGCTCGTGGACTGGGCTTCGTTACTTCCCCCCGGGAACCCGCGCTCGCGGCGAGTTCCCGGGGCAGGGGAGTGTCGAGGCATCGTTCTGACGCCGTGGTCTAGAACTTGATGTCGACCTTGCGGTCCGCCGGGCTGGCGATCGAATCCGCCGGCCTGGGCAGCGGCTCGACCGGCTCGCGGGCCACCAGCACCTTGTGCGCGGGCGCGCCCTCGCGGATCAGCTCGTTCTTGACCACCTGGGCCTGATCGAGCTTGCCCGAGACATGGACGGTCTGGCCGGCCTGCGCCGCCACCACGGCCGGCTGCAGCAGCACCGATGCCGAAAGCGGCACCTGATTGCCCTTTTCCAGGAACACCATGTACTCCGAGCGCGGCTCGCCGGTGGCGTAGGCCAGATTCACGTCCTGGGCGTTGGCGGCCATCAGCGGCGCCAGGAACAGACCGCCAGCCAGGGCGGCAATGCCGAACTTGTGCATGTCAAAGCCTCCTTTCGCGGGATGCGTGATGAAACAACGCCGACCCAGCTGGGGAAGTTTCAAGCACAAGATGTGATGAGCGCCCGGAGCGTGCAATGTTATTGCCCGCTCCGGGCTGTTTCGAGACCGATTCGATCAGTAGTACCAGCCGTACGGCCAGCCGCCCCAGGGACCCCAATCCCAGTCGTTCATCTCCATGGTCTGGGCGGTCATCTGCTGCTCGTCGGCCAGATTCTTGTCGAACACGTTCTTGCGGTAGGTCGCATAGGCGTTCTGATCGCCGACATAGAGGCACACGCAAACCGTCGGATCGGGATAGACGTAGAACACGCGGCCGTCACGGATCTGTCGCGAGAACTTGTGCGGCGGCAGCTGCCGGAACGACATCTGGCGCTGCGGCGTGTTCGCCGGCACGAACTTGAAGCCGGCGGCGATCATCATGTCTTCCTTGTTGGCGACCTTCTGCTGCGGGCTCTGGCAGGCGGCGGCGGCAACGCACAGTCCCAGAGCAGCCAAGGTTGTCCCGATTCGAGTCATCACATTCCTCCTGTGTCGGGCCGGGTCATGTCCCCGACCATTTCGGCGTCCGCTTGGCCAGAAAGGCCGCCATGCCTTCGCGAAAATCGGCGCTACCGTAGGCCAGTCTGATGAGATCGTCGATATCGTCGTCTCCCAGGCGTGCCTGCAGTCGGCGCAGCGCCTCCTTCGTCACCTGCAGGGTGATCGGGGCATGGCCGGCCAGGGTTCGCGCGACCTCCTGCGCCCGGGCCTGCAGCGCCGCGGCATCGGCCACGAGCTCGCTCACCAGGCCGATCTGCAGGGCTGTCGGCCCGTCGATCATCCTGGCGAGGAAGATGACCTCCTTGACCCGTTGCGGCCCGATCAGGGCGGCCAGCCGGGCATAGTTCGCCATCGACAGGCAGTTGCCCAGGGTGCGGGCGATGGGGAAGCCGAACTGGGCATTCTGCGTCGCCAGCCGCAGGTCGCAGACCGCGGCGATGGCCGCCCCGCCGCCGGTGCAGAAGCCGGCGATCGCGGCGACCGTCGGCACGGGACAGCGTTCGACCGTCTCCAGGATGCGGTCCATCTTGCGCTCGTAGGCGATGCCGTCGTCGCCGCCCTCGAAGTCCTGGAACTGGGCGATGTCGGTGCCGGCGGCGAAGGCCTTGTCGCCCGCGCCGGTGACGACCAGCGCCTTGACCTCGCGGGTCCGACCGACGCGGGCGCAGATCTCGGCCAGTCCCTCGTACATGGCGAAGGTGAGGGCATTGCGCGCCCTGGGCCGGTTGAACGTGACCCAGCCGATATCGTCCCGTGCGTCGTAGAGCAGCTCTTCCGTCATTTCACCTTGCCGCGGTCCTTTCCGGCATCGTAAGCGAGAGCCCATGGCGTTGGAACGACTTCTCAAGGGATTTGCCGATTTCCGGCTGGGCTACTGGCCCGAGCATCGCGAACTCTACGAGCGGCTCGCCAAGGAAGGGCAGTCGCCGAAGATCCTCATCGTCGCCTGTGCCGACGCGCGCGTCGACCCCGGGATCCTGACCCAGACCAAGCCCGGCGACATCTTCACGGTGCGCAACGTCGCGGCCATGGTGCCCCCGGCGCAGTATCCGCCGGACGAGCGCCACCACGGCACCTCGTCGGCGATCGAGTTCGCCGTGCGCGGCCTGGGCGTCGAGCACATCGTGATCCTCGGCCACACGCTGTGCGGCGGCATCGGCGCGCTGGTCGACGGACGCGACAGCATCTATGCCAGCTACGACTATCTCTCGACCTGGACGGCGATCGCCCAGGAGGTCCGCGACCTCGCGGTGCGCGAGCTCGAGGGCCGGCCGCGCGAGGAGATCACGCGCGCCGTCGAGCAGGGCGCCGTGCTGAACAGCCTGAGCAACCTGATGGGCTACCGCTGGATCGCCGAACGGGTCGAGGCGGGGACGCTCGCCCTGCACGGCTGGTGGTTCAACTTCACCGAGGGCCAGCTCCACGCCTTCAATCCGAAGACGGCTTCCTTCGAGAAGGTCGAGGGACTGTCGATCGTGCCCACGGTGATGCGGGGCACGGCGCTGTCGGCGATCAGGCCGGAAGCGCTGATCGCCGCGGTGGCGGGCCGCAAGCCCGCCTTCTGAGAGATCAGGCCGCCAGCGAGGCGACCGCGGCGTCGACGCCGCCCGACGCGAAGGGCACGCCCGCCGCCTTCATGGCGAGCTCGGTGGTGGCCAGGCAGCCCAGCAGCATCGGCTCGTTGAGGTCGCCGAGATGGCCGATGCGGAAGACCTTCCCCGCCAGCGGGCCGAGACCGCCGCCGAGCGACAGGTTGAACCGGTCGATGGCGATCTTGCGCATCGGATCGGAGCTTACGCCCTCGGGCATCATCACCGTCGTCACCGAGTTCGAGAGCCGGTCGGGCGACTGGCAGTAGAGCTGCGGGCCCTTGCCGTCGGCGCCCCAGGCCCGCACCGCCGCGCGCGTGGCCTCGGCCAGCCGCGAGTGCCGGTCGATCACCGCGTCGAGACCTTCCTCCTCGATCATCTTCAGCGATTCCTGGAGGCCGAAGAACATGTGGACCGGGGCGGTGCCGACGAAGCCCTGGGGCTGGCGGCCGTTCATCAGGTTCCAGTTGAAGTAGTGGCGCGGCATCTTGGACTTGCGCGCCACGTCCAGCGCCTTGGCGCTGACGCCCGTCATCGACATGCCGGTCGGCAGCATCAGGCCCTTCTGGCTCCCGCCCACCGTGATGTCGATGCCCCAGGCATCCATCTTGTACTCGAGGCTGACCAGCGAGGAGATCGTGTCCGACAGCAGCAACGCCGGGTGGCGCGTCTCGTCGAGCGCGCGGCGGATCTCGGGCATCGGCAGGAACATGCCGGTCGCCGTCTCGTTGTGCACCGCCAGCACCGCCTTGATCTCGTGCCCCTTGTCCTGCGCCAGCCGCTCGGCGAGCTTTCCGACGTCGAGGCCCTTGCGCCAGTCGGCGGCCAGCGTCTCGACCTCGAGGCCGAGATTCTTGCCCATCTGCGACCAGCTCTCCGAGAAGTAGCCGGATTCGATCATCAGGATCTTCTCGCCCGGGGAGAACAGGTTGCAGATCGCCGCTTCCCAGGCGCCATGGCCGGTGGCGGTGTACATGTAGAGCGTCTGGTCGGTCTTCATGACCCGCTTCACGCCGGCATGGCAGGCATGCTGGATGGCCACGAATTCCTCGGACAGGAAGTCGATCACCGGACGGTCCATCGCCCGCAGGACGCGGTCGGGAATGTTGGTCGGGCCGGGATTGTTGAAAAACTGGCGGCCGCGCGGCTTGGCGTTCACGGGAGGCTCCGGGGTGCAAAAAAGTCCGGGAACTTAGGGCCGCCGCCCTTGGCGGCGCAAGCGCGGCTTGCGATGCTCTGGCATTAGCTATTTGAGGGCAAATGAGTACCACCGCGCCGACCAATTCCGCCATCGTGACCGACTACAAGGCCCGGACGCCGGGGTCGGGCGCCCTGTTCGAGCGGGCCCGCAAGGTGCTGCCCAGCGGCATCACCCATGACGCCCGCTACCTCGACCCCTACTCGATCCACGTCGCCAAGGCGGCGGGACCGCGCAAATGGGACGTCGACGGCAACGAGTATGTCGACTATTTCGGCGGCCACGGCGCCATGCTGCTGGGTCATTCGCATCCGGCGGTCGTCGAGGCGGTGAAGCGCCAGATGGACCTCGGCACCCATTACGGCTCGAGCCACGAGTTCGAGGTGCGCTGGGCCGAGCTGGTCTGCGAGCTGATCCCCTCGGCCGAGAAGGTGCGGTTCACGGCCTCCGGCACCGAGGCCTCGCACATGGCGATCCGCCTCGCCCGGGCGCTCACCGGCAAGGAGAAGATCGTCCGCTTCGTCGGCCATTTCCACGGCTGGCACGACCACGTGGCCGGCGGCGCCACCTCGCACTATGACGGCTCGTCGGCGCCGGGCGTCCTGCAGAGCGTCACCGACCTGTCGATCCTGATGCCGGCCGACGATGTCGGCCCGACCGTGAAGCTGCTCGAGGCGCGCGACGACATCGCCGCGGTCATGTTCGAGCCGTCCGGCGCGTCGTGGGGCCAGGTGCCGCTGCCGCCGGGCTTCGTCGAGGCGATCCGCGAGGTCACCGCGCGCCGCGGCGTCGTCATGCTGATGGACGAGGTGATCACCGGCTTCCGCTGGTCGTCGGGCGGCGCCCAGAAGGCGCTGGGCGTCACGCCCGACCTTTGCATCCTGGCCAAGATCGTGGCCGGCGGCCTGCCCGGCGGTGCGGTCGCCGGCAAGCGCGAGCTGCTCGACCAGATCGACTTCGCGGCCGCGGCGGCCAAGAAGAAGGACAAGGTGGCCCATCCCGGCACCTTCAACGCCAATCCGCTGTCGGCCGCGGCGGCGGTGACGGCGCTGTCGCTGGTGCGCGACGAGGATCTGGCGGAGAAGGCCAACCGCACGGCCGCCGAGCTGCGCGCCGCGCTGCGCCAGGTGCTGGTCGAGGAGAGCGTGCCCTGGGGCATCTACGGCCAGTCCTCGACCTTCCTGATCTATCCCAATCCGACCGGAGAGGTTGTCGATCCGGCGACCTTCGACCCGCTGAAGCTCGGCTTCGCCAAGCTGAAGGGCGCCAAGTCGGGAGCGCTCGCCGGCAAGATCCGCATGGGCCTGATGAGCCACGGCGTCGACATCATGGGCGCGCCGGGCGGCTTCGTGTCGGCGACCCATGGCGGGGCGGAGATCGAGAAGACCGTCCATGCCCTGCGCCAGACCGTGCGGGCCCTGAAGAACGAGCGCGAGATCAAGGCCGCCTGAGCCAGGTGGCCGGAGGCGTCAGACGGCGCCTTCGGTCTCGATGTGGAGGAGCTTGCCGCAATGCTTGCAGTGCACGGCGTCGATGTCGTGCACCAGCAGGCCGCAGTCGGGACATTCCTGCCGGACCTTGGGCGGGCGGAAGATGGCCTGCAGCAGGTGCAGGAAGAGGCCCACACCCACCACCATGATGATCACCGCCAGGATCCGCCCGGCCGCCCCTTCGAGGGTGATGTCGCCGAAGCCTGTGGTCGTGAGCGTGGTGATCGTGAAGTAGAGCGCGTCGACGTAGGTCGCAATCTTCGGATTGATCAGGTGCTGGGTGACGTAGACGAAGGACGTCACGATGAAGATGAAGACGCAGAGGTTGACGGTCCGCTGGATCACGTCCTCATGGCGGCGGAACCACGGCGAATCGGTCCGCAGGTCGCGCAGCAGATGATAGGAGCGCAGAAGCCGGAGCGCGCGGGCGATGCGCAGGAACGCCAGGTTCTCGACGAAGAACGGCAGCAGCAGCGAGACGATCACCACCAGGTCGGCCGCCGTCGACAGGCTCATCAGGTGCCGCAGGCGCTCCTTCTCGATCCACGTCCGGGCGACGAGGTCCGCCAGCAGCGCGAGCGCGATCACGAGGTCCAGCGGGATCATCCACCAGGCCTCGCCGGCGACCGACGAAACGAGGAAGACGGCGATGGTGACGATGTCGAAGACGATCAGGCCGTAGCGGAACCGGCGCGCGCGCCGGTCGCTGCCGAAATAGAGCTCCTCGAGCCGCTGGCGCAGTCCCGTCGCCGTCATTCGCCGCCCGGCCTAGCGCTTGCCCTTGCCGATATGGGCGATGGCCTCGATCTCCACCAGGATCTCGGGCGCCGCGAGCGCGCTCACCTCGACCAGGGTCGAGGCGGGAAAGTCGCCGGTGAAGAACTCGCGTCGCGCCGCCCAGACCTTGGTGTTGTTCGCGATGTCGGTGACGTAGATCGTGACCTTCACCACGTCCGCCATGGCGCCGCCGGCCGCCTCGACCATGCCCTTGATCTTGCCGAAGATCAGCTTGGCCTGCTCGTACTCGTCCATGCCGGCCAGGACCTTGGGATCGGTACCGCGCGCGGTCATGCCGGAGACGTAGGCGATGCCGTCGACCACCAGGCAGTTAGACCAGCGCTCGGGCGGCGGCTCGGGGACGTCGGGCGATGTCACGCGGCGGATGGTCATTGCGGCTTCCTCCGGCTGTCGGTCGGCCGGATCACTCCGGCTTGGCGCCCGTAGACTTCACCACCGGCGTCCACTTGTCGATCTCGCTCTGGATGAAGCGGGTGACCTCGGCGGGCGTCATCGTGCTGGCTTCGGCGCCGATCTCCTCCCAGCGCTTGACGACGGCCGGCTCCTTCAGCACGGCCTGCATCTCGGCGGCCAGGCGGTCGACGATCGGCTGCGGCGTCTTCGCGGGCGCCGAGATGCCGAACCACGAATAGGAGATCATGTCGGGATAGCCGAGCTCCTTCATGGTCGGCACGTCGGGGAAGGCCGGGCTGCGCTCCTCGCTGCTGACGGCCAGCGCCCGGACCTTGCCCGCCTTGATGTGCGGCGCAGCGGACGGAAGGGAATCGAACATCGACGGCACGGTGCCGCTGATCGTGTCGACCATCGCCGGGCCGGCGCCGCGATAGGGCACGTGGACCAGGGCCGCGCCGATCACCTGCTGCAGTTGCGCCCCCAGCAGGTGGTTGCTCGAGCCGGCGCCCGACGTCGCATAGGCGAGTTTGCCCGGTTCGGCCTTGGCGATCTCGACATACTCCTGGAAGGTCCTGGCCTTGAATCCCGGGTTGACGACCAGGACGCTGGGATTGCGGGAGGCGATCGAGATGTGGACGAAGTCGGCCATCGGGTCGAAGTCGCCGCCGCCGTAGAGCGTGGGCGAGATCGACAGGCCGGAGATCACCGACATCAGCAGCGTGTAGCCGTCGGGCGGTGCCTTGGCGACCAGCGCCGTGCCGACCATGGCGCCCTTGCCGGGCTTGTTTTCGACGATGATGTTCTGGCCCAGCCGCTTGCCGAGCGATTCGGCGACGACGCGGGCGATGACGTCGGTGGTGCCGCCGGGCGCGTAGGGTACGACGAGCCTGATGGGCTTGGAGGGCCACGTGTCCGCATGGGCGGGGAGGGTGGCGACGAGGGACGCGGCGATGAGCGTACGGCGGGTGAACATGCGCCCACTATATCCACCGCCGTCCCGCGTGAAGCGAGGGGCCTCTACTGCAACGCGAAAGGTCCGTCGCTTCGTTCGGCATGACAGGTGTGCTCTAAGTCGCGGCATGACCGATCTGTTCAAGGCCCTGTTCGAGCCCAGCCGCATCGCCCTCATCGGCGCGTCCGCCGACGTCGGCAAGACGACCTCGCGGCCGCAGCGCTTCCTGCGCAAGCACGGGTTCGCGGGCGAGATCCTGCCGGTCAACCCGTCGCGCGACGAGATCCTGGGCGAGAAGGCCTACAAGAATCTCGACGCCATCCCGGGAGAGATCGACCACGCCTATATCCTGCTGAACGGCAAGGCCGCCGTGGACGCCCTGGCGGCCTGCGGCCGGCGCGGGGTGAAGGTGGCGTCGATCCTGGCCGGCGGCTTCGCGGATGCCGGGGCGGCGGGCGCCAGCCTGCAGGATTCCCTGGTGCGCATCGTGGCCGAGACCGGGATCCGGCTGGTCGGGCCCAACAGTATCGGCACCGTCAGCACGCGGCCGCCGATGGCGCTCACCGCCAACGCCGCCTTCGCCATGGAGACGCTGCGCGGCGGCGAGTGGGGGCTGGTCAGCCAGAGCGGCAGCCTGATCGGCGCGCTGCTGTCGCGGGCCGATGCCCGCGGCATCGGCTTCTCGCGGCTGATCTCGGTCGGCAACGAGGTCGACCTCGCGGTCGGCGAGATCGCCGACTTGCTGGTCGACGACCCCAGGACGCGCGCCATCCTGCTGTTCATGGAGACCCTGCGCGATGGCGACCGGCTGGCCCGGGCCGCCCGGCGCGCCCACGCTGCCGGCAAGCCCGTGGTCGCCTACAAGCTTGGCCGTTCCGACATCGGCCAGGAGCTGGCGAAGTCGCATACCGGCGCGATCGCCGGGTCGGACGCCACGTTCGACGCCTTCTGCCGGCGCCACGGCATCGCGCGCGTGTCGATGTTCGAATCGCTGATCGAGGTGCCGGCGCTGCTGGTCGACCGCCCGCCGGCCGGGGGGCGGCGCGTCGCCGTCGCCACGACGACGGGCGGCGGTGCGGCCATGGTGGTCGACAACATGGCGATGGCCGGGCTCGACATCGCCGGGCCGCCGCAGGGGCTGGTCGACTGGCTGCGGCCGCTCGGCATCGCGGCCGGCGAGGGCAAGCTGGTCGACCTGACGCTGGCCGGTGCCAAGCCCGAGATCGTGTCGGGCACGATCGAGCGCCTGCTGGCCGACGACGCCAACGATGCGGTGATCTTCGTCGTCGGCTCCTCCGCCCAGTTCAATCCCGAGCTCGCCGTCGAGCCCCTCGTGAAGTTCGCGCGCTCGGCCAAGCCCTTTGCGGTGTCGCTGACGCCGGCGGCCGAAAAGTCGCTCGCGCTCCTGACGGCGGCCGGCGTGCCCGCCTTCCGCCAGCCCGAATCCTGCGCCGAGGCGATGGCCGTCTGCCTGATGCGGCCCGCCCCGCAGTCTGTCCCCGCGCTCGCGCCGCCGTCCGCAGCTGCCCTCGGCGCGCTGCAGGCCGGGCAGGCCGCCGGCTTCGACGAACGGCGGGCGGCCGAGTTCTTTGCGGCCCTCGGCGTGCCGGTGGCCGGAGCACTCGCCGTGCCCGATGCGCGTCGCGTCGCCGCCGCGGTGACGGAGGTGGGCGGCCCGGTGGCTCTCAAGATCCTGTCGCCCGACATCGCCCACAAGACCGAGGCCGGCGGCGTGGCGCTGGGGCTAACCGACGGCCAGTCGGCCGCCCTGGCCGCGCGCGAGATCGAGCGGCGGGTGAAGGCGCACAATCCCTCGGCGCGCCTGGAGGGCTTCCTGGTCCAGAAGATGGAGCGCGGCCTCGCCGAGGTGATCCTGGGCTTCCGCCGCGATCCCCTGGTGGGCCCGACGGTCACGGTCGGTCTGGGGGGCGTGCTGGCCGAGATCTACAAGGACGCCGCGACGAGGCTCGCCCCCGTGGACGAGGCCGAGGCTCGCGAGATGGTCGCGGCGGTGAAGGGGTTGGCGGTGATCCGCGGCTATCGCAACCTGCCGCAGGGCGACGTCGATGCGCTGGCGAAGGCGATCACGGCCTTCTCGACCCTCGCCCATGCCGACTTCGCGGCGGTGTCGGAAGCCGAGATCAATCCGCTGCTGGTGAAACGCGCCGGCGAGGGCGTGGTCGCCGTCGACGGCCTGGTCGTGACCGACTCCTGAGCCCGTCGCGTCAGGCGATGCGGGTCTGCGCCGCCTCGAAGAGCTGGCGGAAATCGTCGAGCACGAAGTAGGTATTCTGCAGCTTGTCCATCTCGTAGGGCCGGTGCATCACCGTCGCGGCCTCGAACGGCAGGCGCTCGACGGCCGGGTTCCCGATCGCATGTTGGACCTCGGCCGCGGAGGAGAGGATGCCGGCGCCGTAGGCCTTGAGACCCTTTTCCGTCCGGATCAGGCCGAACTCCACCGTGTACCAGTAGAGGCGGGCCAGCCGGGCGACCTTGTCGCCGGCCTCCACGCCGCGCTGGCCGTAGAGCTGCATGTAGTCGGCGAAGACGGGATTGCCGAGCAGCGGCACGTGGCCGAAGAAGTCATGGAAGAGATCGGGTTCGACCAGATAATCGAGCTCGGCCCGGCTGCGGATCCAGACCGTGACGGGGAAGCGCCGATGGGCAAGGTGGTCGTAGAACGCCGCGTCGGGGATCAGGCCGGGCACGCCGACGATGCGCCAGCCCGTCAGCGCCTCGAGCCGTGCGTTCACCGCGTCGAAGTCGGGGATGGTGTCGCCGATGCCGAGCGCCGCGAGCCCGTCGAGGAATTCGTCGCAGGCATGCTCCTTCGCCAGCGCCGTCTGGCGCTCGACCAGCAGCCGCCATACCGCCTGGTCCTCGGCCGAATAGCGGTCGAGGTCCTGGGCCACCGTCCAGTCGGTCGCCATGCCGGCATAGTCGCCGCGGAGGTTCTCGAGGGGCGCGATGTTCATGCCTTCAATATGGGGAGGGGACCCGTAGGGAATCCCGGCGAAGTTGCGCTTCTGGAGGATGTCAGCGGGTGATATTCTCCAACCGAACCCCATTCCTTGGAGAAAATGCCTAAGATGCTCCTGGATGATATCGACAGACGCATCGTCGCCGCCCTTCAGGCCGAGGGCCGGCTGCCGATGGTCGACCTGGCGGACCGGGTCGGCCTGTCGGCCACGCCCTGCCAGCGCCGGGTGAAGCGCCTGGAAGAGGAAGGCGTGATCGAGCGCTATGCCGCCCTGGTCTCGCCGCCGGCGATGGGGCTCGGCCTGCAGGCGCTGGTCCAGGTGACGCTGGACGATCATTCCGAGAAGGTCGTCGCGGCCTTCGAGGCCGAGGTCAGGGCCCGGCCGGAGGTGGTGGCCTGCTATGCCGTGACCGGCGACATGGATTTCCTGCTGCATATCCTCGCCCCCGACCTCGCGAGCTTCAGCGACTTCGCCCTCAAGGCATTGCTGCGCATGCCGGGAGTCCGGGGCACGCGCTCGTCGTTCATCATGCAGGCGGTGAAGAACGACCTCGCCTGGGCGCCGGCGGCCCGGCTGCCGGCTCCTCAGCCGTCGCCCAGCAGGCGCAGGTAGAGCGGCCGGTCGATATTGCCGCCGCTCAGCACGAGGCCGACCCGCTTGCCCGCCATGCGCTCGCGCTCCTGCATCAGGGCGGCGAGCGCGGCCGCGCCGGCGCCTTCGGCGAGCTGGTGCGTGTCCTCGTAGTAGAAGCGCATGGCGGCGGCGATCTCGGTGTCGCTCACCTGCACCATGCGGTCGGCGCCCTTCAGGATGACCTCGAGCGCCTCGGCATCCGGGCCGCGAACCGCCATGCCGTCGGCCATCGTGTCGGCACTGTTGGTCGGCACGACCTTGCCGGCGGCGAAGGAGAGGGCATAGGCGGGCGCCTCGGTGGAGACCACGCCGACCACCCGGGTCGAGGGGCTGAGGGCGTCGCGCATGGCAATCACGCCGCAGATGCCAGACCCAAGCCCGATCGGGACGTAAATCGTGTCGAGGGGCGGCGCGGACCGGAAGAATTCGAGCGCGTAGGTCGCCACGCCGCACACCAGGTCGCGATGGAAGGAGGGCACCATCAAGAGGCCGCGCTCCTCGGCCAGCGCCCGGGCGACGTCGCGGGCGGCATCGAAGTCGTGGCCGGCCTCGACGAGCTCGGCCCCGAAGGCGCGCATGGCCGCGTTCTTCTCGACCGAATTCCCCAGCGGGACGACGATGATGGCGGGGACGCCCGCCCGCCCGGCGGCCAGCGCGATGCTCTGCCCGTGGTTGCCGCGGGTGGCGCTGACGACCCCCGGGAGACCCGGACGGTCGCGCTTCAGGCGGTCGAGATAGACCAGCCCGCCGCGGACCTTGAAGGCGCCGATGGGCGTGTGGTTCTCGTGCTTGACCCAGACCTCACACCCCGTGCGGCGGGCAAGCAGCGGCCAAGGATACTGCGCGGTCGGCGGCATGGCGGCATAGACGGCCGGCGCGGCCGCTTCGACTTCCTGCAGGGACAACATCGCGTCACTTTGGGCTAAGATGCGGGCCGTTCCAACCGGAGTACCGAATGCCTGTCCTGCCGCGCGCCCTCGAGATCCAGGGAGAGATCGCCGCCATCCGCCGAGACATCCATGCCCATCCCGAGCTCGCCTACGAGGAGACGCGGACCTCCGACATCGTCGCCTCGAGGCTCGCCGAATGGGGCTACGAGGTCACGCGGGGCCTGGGCAAGACCGGCGTGGTCGGAACTCTGCGCAAGGGCAATTCGTTGAAATCCATCGGCCTGCGCGCCGACATGGATTGCCTGCCGATGGACGAGCACAACGAATTCGAGCACCGCTCGCAGAATGCCGGCCGCATGCACGCCTGCGGCCATGACGGCCACACGGCGATGCTCCTGGGCGCGGCCAAGGTGCTGAGCGAGAAGTGCGACTTCGAGGGCGCCGTCCACCTGATCTTCCAGCCGGCCGAGGAGGGCGGCGGCGGCGCCCGCGAGATGATCCGCGACGGGCTGTTCGAGAAATTCCCGTGCGACGCCGTGTTCGCCATCCACAACAAGCCCGGCGTGCCGCTCGGCCATATCGTCAGCCGGCCCGGCCCGTTGCTCGCGGCGGCCGATCGCTGGGACATCCGCATCACCGGCAAGGGCGGCCACGCCGCGCATCCCCATCTCGCCGTCGATCCGATGGTCGTCGGCGCCAACATCGTGCTGGCGCTGCAGAGCATCGTCAGCCGCAACATCGACCCGCACGACGCGGCGGTGGTGACCGTCGGCTTCTTCAAGGCGGGATCGGCCTACAACGTCATTCCGGCCGACGTGCATATCGGCGGCACGACGCGGACCACGACCCCGGCCAACCGCGCGCTGGTCGAGCGTCGCATCGACGAGATCTGCCGCGGCGCCGAGCAGATGCACGGCGTCAAGATCGAGGTCGAGCATCGGCCGGGCTATCCGCCGACCGTCAACGACGCCGAGCGCACGCGCTTCGCGCTGGGCGTGGCGGCGGGCGTCTGCGGCGACCATGCGGTGCGCGACGACGCCCGCCCGAGCATGGGCGCCGAGGACTTCTCCTACATGCTGGAGCAGGTGCCCGGCGCCATGGTCATGCTGGGCAACGGCGGCGGGCCGGAAGCGGTGAGCCTCCACAACCCGCGCTACGACTTCAACGATCTCGCCATCCCGTTCGGCATCAGCTTCTTCGTCCGCACCGTCGAGTCGTTCCTCGGCGAACAGGCGGCGCGGTAGCGACCGCCGGGAGCCCGCTGCGGCCGTCCGATGGAATTCCTCCGAGTCTATGGCCGGGTCATCGGATTGCTGCGGGCCGAGCGCTGGATGGCGATCGGCCTGGCGCTCGCCAACATCGCGGTGGCGGGCCTGCAGTTCTACGAGCCGGTCCTGTTCGGCAAGGTCGTCGACCTGCTGGCGAACGCCAGGGACAAGACCAACGTCGAGCTCTGGGACCAGGCCAAGCAGCTGCTGATCCTGTGGACGGTTGTCGGCCTCGGCGGAATCCTGGCCAACATCGTGGTTTCGCTGCAGGCCGACCGGATGGCGCACCGCCGCCGCCTGGGCGCCATGGCCACCTTCTTCGAGCACGTGCTGGTGCTGCCCTTCGCCTTCCACCACGCCCAGCACTCGGGACGACTGCTGAAGGTGATGCTGACCGGCGTCGACCACCTGTTCGGCATCTGGCTGTCCTTCTTCCGCGAGAACCTCGCGACCTTCGTCGCCCTGTTCGTCATGCTGCCGCTCAGCATGTTCATGAACTGGCGGCTCGGCCTGCTGCTGATCGTCCTGATCATCTTCTTTGCCGTCACCAATGCCTGGGTGGTCGGCCGGACCGACCGCCTGCAGCAGGCGGTCGAGGACCGCCACAGCGAGCTGGCCAGCCGGGCCGGAGACGCGCTGGGCAACATCCATCTCATCCAGAGCTTCGTGCGCCTCGCCGTCGAGACGGGGGAGATGCACCGCATCATCCGCGAGACACTGGCGGCCCAGTACCCGGTGCTGAACTGGTGGGCCTTCCTCACGGTCCTGACGCGGGCGGCGTCCACCGTCACCGTCATCCTGATCTTCGTCCTGGGCACCTGGCTCTATACCCGCGGCGAGGCCAGCGTCGGCGAGATCGTGAGCTTCATGGGCTTCGCCACCCTGCTGATAAGCCGCATGGACCAGGCCTCCGGTTTCGTCAGCCGCGTCTTCTTCCAGATGCCGGCACTGGCGGACTTCTTCCGCGTCCTCGATTCACAGTCGACCGTGCCCGACAATCCCGCGGGCCGCGACATCGGCCGGGCGCGCGGCGACGTCTCCTTCGAGGACGTCAACTTCTCCTACGACGGCAAGCGGCCGGCGCTCGTCCACTTCTCGCTGAACGTTCCGGCGGGGACGACCGTCGCCTTCGTCGGCCCGACCGGTGCCGGCAAGAGCACGGCGCTGTCGCTGCTGCACCGCATGTGGGATCCGCAGTCGGGCGTGATCCGCGTCGACGGCGTCGACCATCGCGACATCCGGCTCGAATCGCTCCGCCGCAACATCGGCGTCGTCTTCCAGGACAGCACGATGTTCTTCCGCTCGATCGCCGACAACCTCCGCATCGGCAAGCCGGAGGCGACGCAGGCTGAGCTCGAGGAGGCGGCCCGGCTGGCGGAGGCGCACGAGTTCATCATGCGGCAGCCCGGCGGCTACGACACCATGGTGGGCGAGCGCGGCATGACGCTGTCCGGCGGCGAGCGCCAGCGGCTGGCGATCGCGCGGGCGCTGCTCAAGGACCCGCCGATCCTGATCCTGGACGAAGCGACCAGCGCTCTCGATTCGGTGACCGAGGCGCGAATCCAGAAGGCGCTAAAGATCCTGATGCAGGGGCGCACGACCTTCGTGATCGCCCACCGGCTGTCGACCATCCGTGACGCCGACCTGGTGGTCGTGTTCGAGCACGGCCGCATCGCCGAGCAGGGCAGCTACCAGGAGCTGATGGCGCGCGGCGGCGCGTTCGCGCGGCTGGTTGCCACCCAGCAGGCGGGCATCGAGGACGCCCGGCCGGCCTTCGCCGCCGTCCAGGCGACGGCGGAAGGCTGACGCGAACCGTGGCATAGAATCTGCCTGATCCCCCCTTGGCGGCGCCGATGCGTCCGCCTAAGAGTCGCGGCACGGGGAACCTCTCGAAGGGACAGGGCAATCATGAGCAAATTCGCCAAATGGCTGGGCGGGGCGGCGGCCGTCGCCCTGGCGCTGGGGAGCCTGCCGGCCGCCGCGCAGACGCCGATCAAGTTCACCCTCGACTGGGTCTTCCAGGGCCCGACCTCGCCTTTCCTCGTGGCGCTCGAGAAGGGCTACTACAAGGCCGAGGGTCTCGACGTCACCATGGATCCCGGCCAGGGCTCGGCCGGCGCGGTCCAGCGCGTCGCCACCGGCGCCTACCAGATCGGCTTCGCCGACGTGAACGCCACCATCGAGTACAACGCCAAGAACCCCGGCAAGGAGGTCATGTGCGTCTTCATGGCCTACGATTTCGCGCCCTTCGGCGTCTATGCGCTGAAGAAGAGCGGCATCAAGGGGCCCAAGGACCTCGAGGGCAAGAAGCTCGGCGCCCCGGTCTTCGACGCCTCCTTCCGCCTGTTCCCGGCCTTCGCCAAGATCAACGGCATCACCAAGTGGGAGCACGTCAACCTGACGCCGCAGCTGCGTGAGCAGAGCCTGGTGCAGGGGACGGTCGATTTCATCTCCGGCCACTACTTCTCGTCGATGCTCGACCTCAAGGCGCGCGGCGTGAAGTTCGACGACATCGTCGCCATGCGCTACGTCGACTACGGCATGGACGTCTACGGCAACGGCATCGTGATCTCGCCCGACATGGCCAAGGACGAGAAGGCGGTGAAGGGCTTCATCCGTGCGACGCTGAAGGGCTGGAAGGACGTCATCGCCGACAACAAGGTCGGCATCGCCGCGGCCAAGAAGCGCGATCCGCTGATCGATGAGGCGCTCGAGCTCGAGCGCCTGCAACTTTCGCTGCAGACCAACGTGCTGACGCCCTACGTCAAGGCCAACGGCATGGGTGACGTCCAGCCGGAGCGCTTCGCCAAGTCGGTCAAGCTCGTGTCGGAGGCCTTCGGCCTGCAGACGCCGCCGGCGCCGGACAAGGTCTTCACCGACAAGTACCTGCCGCCCAAGGCCGACCGCATGGTCACGAAGTAGGTCGTGACATCTGTCGCTCCCTTCATGTTCCTCTCCCCCTCCGGGGGAGAGGTCAGGTGAGGGGGCTTCGAGGATCGTGCGCAACCCCCTCACCCTTCCTCTCCCCCTCGCGGGGGAGAGGAGCATGACGTCGAACTAGATGGCCTTCGTCGACCTCCAGGGCGTCAGCCTCACCTATCGTCTGGGCAAGGAAACGACGCTCGCGCTGGCCGATGCCACGTTCGGCATCGACAAGGGCGAGTTCATCGCCGTCGTCGGGCCGTCGGGCTGCGGCAAGTCGACCATCATGAAGCTGGTCACCGGCCTGCTGCCGCCCTCCTCGGGCGAGGTGCGGGTCGCCGGCCAGAAGGTGACCGGCCCGATCAAGGGTGTCGGCATGGCCTTCCAGAACCCCGACGCTGATGCCGTGGCGCACCACCATGGACAACATCCTGCTGCCCATGGAGGTGGTCGAGCCGCACAAGCGGCGCTTCCGCCGCCACCGCGCCCAGTACGAGCAGCGGGCGATGGCGCTCCTGGAGACGGTCGGCCTGACCGACTTCGCGCGGCGCTTCCCGTGGCAGCTCTCGTGCGGCATGCAGCAGCGCTCCAACCTCTGCCGCGCGCTGATCCACGAGCCCGAGCTCCTGATGCTGGACGAGCCGTTCGGCGCGCTCGACGCCTTCACCCGCGAGGAGCTGTGGGGCGTCATGCAGGCGTTGTGGATGGAGAAGCGGTTCACCGGCGTGCTGGTGACGCACGACCTGCGCGAGGCGGTTTTCCTCGCCGACACGGTCTACGTCATGAGCCGGCGGCCGGGCCGCATCGTGCTCACGCGCCGGATCGACATCCCGCGGCCGCGCACGCTGGCCACGACCTTCGAGCCGCATTTCGTCGACATCGTCCACGAGCTGCGCGACCGCATCCACCAGGAGCACGCGCCGTGGACGGGCCTGCAGCGCGAGATACTGAAGCACGCGATGCCCTGGCTGTTCCTGGCCGGGTTGCTGATCGTCTGGGAGCTGGCCTGCATCGTCTTCGACATCCCGGAGATCATCCTGCCGCGGCCGACCCGCGTCTTCGCCGTGTTCGTCGCCCGCTTCGACATCCTGATGGCCTACTGCTTCGACACGCTGTGGACGACGGTGGTGGGGCTTCCTGCTGGCCGATCGCCGGCGGGCTTCCTGCTCGGCCTGGCGATCGGCGCCTCGCCCTTCATCTACTCCGGCCTCTATCCCCTGCTGATCGCCTTCAACGCCATCCCCAAGGTGGCGCTGGTGCCGATCCTGATGATCTGGGTCGGCGTTGGCTCGCTGCCCGCGGTCATCACCGCCTTCGTCATCAGCTTCTTCCCGATCGTGGTCAACGTCGCGACCGGGCTCGCCACCATCGAGCCCGAGATGCGCGACGTGCTGCGCAGCCTCGGCGCCTCGCGGACCGAGATCCTGACCAAGGTCGGCATCCCGCGCGCCATGCCCTACCTGTTCGCCAGCCTGAAGGTCGCGATCACGCTCGCCTTCATCGGCTCGGTGATCGCCGAGACGGTGGGCGGCAACAACGGCATCGGCTTCCTGATGCTGTCGGCCAGCGCCCGCAACGATGCGCCCACGACCTTCGCCGGCCTGTTTGCGATCGCCATCATGGGCGTGCTGATGTACGCGGTCTGTGCCATGGTCGAGAAGCGCATGACCCGCTGGGCCTTCCGCGGCGAGATCGTCAGCTAGTCTAGGTTATCACGCTCCCGGCTGGCGCGGTCCGCGCAGGTCCGCCAGCAGCGGCATCGCCTCGGCGGCGAAGCGCTCGATCTGGCGGTCGCGCTCCTCGTAGGGCCCGACGAAGTCGAGGACGATGTGGCGGGCGCCCGCCGCGTGGAAGCGCTGGACGGTCTCGGCCACCTGCTGCGGCGTGCCGAGCGCGCAGTAGCGCTGGGCGGCCTTGCGGAAGTCCATCGCGTAGCGCTGGCTGAGCGACACGGTCGCGGCGTCGAGCGCCTTCTCGTAGCTGTCGTCGATCCGCGTGAACAGGAGGTGCGACGTGCCGAAGCCGCGCTCGAAAACCCGGCCGGCCTCGGCGGCGGCCGTCGCGATCTTCGCCAGCCCGTCGCGGAACATCTCGGGGGTGACGACATAGGACATCCAGCCGTCGAGCCGGCGGGCGACCCGCCGCAGGGCGGCGTCGGTACGGCCGCCGGCCCAGATCGGCGGTCCGCCGGGCCGCCGCGTCGGCGGCAGCATCCGGACCCCCTCGAAGGTGAAGAACCGGCCGGCATGCGAGACCGGCTCGCCCGTCCAGAGTGCGCGCAGGACAGCGACGCTTTCGCTCAGGCGCGCGCCGCGCTCGCCGATCGGCACGCCGCAGGCCTCGTACTCCTTGGGGAACTCGCCGCCGACGCCGACACCGAAGATGAACCGGCCTTCGGTCAGGTGGTCGAGGGTGGCGACCTGCTTGGCGACCGGGGTCGGATGGCGCAGCGGCAGCAGGTAGACGCCGGTGCCGAAGGTGAGGCGCCGGCTGACGACGGCGGCCTGCGCCAGCTGCAGCAGCGGGTCGAAGATGGCGATCGTGAAGGCCACGTGATCGCCGACCCACATCGAATCGTAGAAGCAGCGGTCGACCAGGCCGACCAGCTCCGCCATCTCGTCGATGGTCGGCAGCCAGGGCGCCGTGGCCGGCTCCGTGCGGCGGTGGATGGTCTGCACGCCGAGCTGCAGACGGTCGTCGAGCGGCAGGTCCATCGTGGCGGTCACTCCGTTCGCTTGCGACGTCGGGGGGCCGCGTCGCGCCAGCGGGGAAAGGTCCCGGTATCGAGCCCGAACAGGTCCAGCGCCCGCGCGACGGAATGCGTGACGATGTCGTCGACCGTGCGGGGCCGGGCATAGAAGGCCGGCAGCGGCGGCGCCACGATGGCGCCCATCTCGGTGACGGCCAGCATGCTGCGGAGATGGCCGGCATGGAGCGGCGTTTCGCGGAACATCAGGACGAGCCGGCGGCGCTCCTTCAGGCAGACGTCGGCGGCGCGCGAGATGAGGGTCGAGGTCACGCCGGTGGCGATCTCGCCCAGCGTGCGAACGGAGCAGGGGGCGACGATCATGCCCATGGTCTGGAACGATCCGCTGGCGATCGCCGCGCCGATGTCCCCCGGCGCATGGACCTTGTCGGCGAGTGCCCGCAGCGCCTCGGCGGAGAGATCGGTCTCGAGGGCGCGCGTCTGGTCGCCGGCCTTGGAGACGACCAGGTGGGTCTCCACGCCGAGCGCTCGCAGGGCCTGCAGCACGCAGATCCCGTAGGCCGTGCCCGAGGCGCCGGTGATGCCGACGATCATGCGCCGGACGGGCGGATGCTCAGCCAAGGACTCGTTCCTTCCCGGTCGAATTGCCAGCCAAACTAAAGCGCCATGACCTCAGATCAATCCCCATCTTGCTGGGGGCGTGCCACTCCGCGGCGCGTCTTCTTGTCGACAATCCTCGAGTGCGGCAGAGAGGTTTTGAAGCCATCGGGGCGCCGCGGAGAGTATGTGAGGTATCGGAGCGGCGTGCCGCCCGGGCAGCGAAAGAACGCATCTTCCTCATGCTCCTCTCCCCCTGGCGGGCAGGGCTATCGCATATGACTGCAAGACCCCGTCATCCCGACCGAAGCCGAGCGTAGCGCCTGCCCTGAGCGTAGCCGAAGGGAGGCGGAGCGGAGGGACCTGTTCTTGCGGAAGCAACTCGAAAAAAGGGTCCCTCGACTTCGCCGCCCTTCGGGCGGCTCCACTCGGGATGACGGAGAAATTGATCAAATGCGATAGCCCTGCCCGTCAGGGAGAGAGGAACCCGATTGTCGCTGCTCGGGCGTGCTCCGATAGCTTCACAAGCTCGGAGTGGCGCGCCCCCAGCAATGAGACGACCAATTCGTCCCGCTTCAGCGATGGGCCCCGTGCCGCTCAATGCCGCTACGCCGCCTGGCCCTCGAAGAAGGACTCGGGATCCTCGACCTCGACCAGCCGGCCCTTGCGGATCTCGAGGAAACGCGTCGCGACCGTGCGCGTGAAGTAGCGGTCGTGGCTGACGAACAGGCACGACACCTCGCCCTGCTCGAGCTGCGCCTCGAGATCCTCCTGGCCCTCGATGTCGAGATGGTTGGTCGGCTCGTCGAGCAGGTAGAAGTTGGGACGCAGCAGCTTCATCTTGAGGAACACCAGGCGCGCCCGCTCGCCGTGGCTCAGGATCGAGATCGGCTCGGGCGTCTTGGCGAAGGGAAAGCCCGCGCCGGCGAGCTGGCGGATGGCGTCCTTCTCGGTGATGCCCGGCGCCTCCAGCACGTAGTCCAGCAGCGACGTGTCGAGCGGCAGGTCGCGCATGGTCTGGTCGAAGTAGACCAGGCGGCAGCCCGGGTTGAAGCGCACCGGCGACAGGCTGTCGTAGTGCTCGAGCTCGGGATCGAAGGCGCGCGCCAGCGCCGACAGCAGCGTCGACTTGCCGGCGCCGTTGACGCCGAGCAGGGCAATCCGGTCGCCGGCCGCGACCGCCAGCCGGTCGATGGCGATCAGCTTCCGGTCGCTTCCCGGGGCCGTCACCGTGAGGCCGGCCAGGCGCAGCGCCACCCGCGCATCGATGTCGCCGTCCCCGAGCTCCAGCCGTCGCTCGCGCGCCACATAGGTCTGGGTGCGATCCTTCTCGATGCGGGCGATGCGGGTCTCGACGGCGTTCTTGCGCTTGTTGAGGTCGGGATTCTTGACCGCCCAGACCTTGTAGCGCGCGGCGGCCTGCTCGAGGCGCTTGATCTCGCGCTCCTCCAGCCGGGCCCGCGCGGCGGCGGTCGCGTCGCGCTGCAGCAGCTCCTCGCGGGCGAGGCTGAAGCTGGTCTTGAAGGCGTGCATGCCGTCGCTGCGCAGGAACAGCGTGCGCTCGGTGACCCGGTTCAGGAAGGCGCGGTCGTGGCTCACGATCAGCATCGGCACGGGGAAGTCGACCGTGAGCCAGCGCTCCAGCGTGGCGATGTTGGCGAGGTCGAGATGGTTGGTCGGCTCGTCGAGGATCAGGATGTCGGGCTCTTCCAGCCGCGCCGCGGCCGCGATCAGCAGCAGCCGCTGCCAGCCGCCGGACAGGTCGCCGAAGGCGCGGTCGAGGATGGCCGCCTCGACGCCGATCTCGTCCAGGAGCACGTCGATGCGCCACCAGTCGTCATCGAGGCCGACGCGGGCCAGCGAGTGCTGCAGGACGTCGCGCACGGTCCGGTCCGCGAGGCCCGGCGGCACGTCCTGCGGCACGCTGCCCAGCCGGAGGCCGCGCGAGCGTACGACCTTGCCGCCATTGAGTTCGAGCTCGCCGGTCAGGCACTTCAGCAGGGTCGACTTGCCGGTGCCGTTCTCGCCGACCAGGGCGGTGCGCGCCCCGTCGAGCAGGAAGGTGATGCCGCGGAAGACCGGCTTCGACCCGTAGAAGAAGGCGGCCCGCTCCATCCCGAGCACGGCCTGACGCGGCGCCATGGCAACCCCCGATTCAGGGGACCAGTACGCCATCCCGCGCGACGACGCGACCGGCTTTCACGACCAGCTTCCGGGTTGGCCGGGCGGCGACGGCCTCGGCCACGGTCTCGGCCTCGACGACGACGAAGTCGGCCGGCCCGCCAGGGACGATCCCATAGGGCGCGACGCCGAGCACCGACGCGGCCGCATTCGTCACCATGTCCAGGGCGAAGGCGAGCTCCGCGTCGTGGCGGAAGCTGGCGCGGTAGCCGATCATCATGGCGCGTTCCAGCATGTCGCCGTTGCCGAACGGCGACCAGGCGTCGCGGATATTGTCGGAGCCGCCGAAGACTCGCACGCCATGCTCGTGCAGCAGCGTGAGCGGCGGGATCGTGGCGCCGCCCGGGCCGTGGCTCATGATGGCGATTCCGGCCTCGGCAAGGAGATCGGCCGTCCGCGCCGCCCGATCGAGGGGGACGGATCCCAGGGCGAAGGCATGGCTGATCGCGACCTTGCCGGCGAGGCCGGCGGCGCGCGTGCGCTCGGCGATGGCGACCATCTGGGCGATGCCGCCTTCGCCGCCGTCGTGCAGGTGAAGGTCGATGCCGACTCCACGACGGGTGGCGATGGCGAACAGCGCGTCGAGATGGCCGTCGAGGTCGCCATCGATGCCGACCGGGTCGAGGCCGCCCAGCAGGTCGGCGCCCTCGGCGATGGCCGCGTCCAGCAGCTCGGCGGTGCCCGGCGAGCGCAGGATGCCGCTTTGCGGGAAGGCCACGATCTGGATCGTGACGAGGCCGGCGAACCGCTCGCGGACCTTCAGTATCTCGTGCAGGTTGCGCAGCCCCAGCTGGCTGTCGATGTCGACGTGGCTCCGCATGTGCAGCGTGCCGCGGGCCACGACCTGCCGCACCAGGTTGGCGCCGGTTTCCGATTCCGGCACCGTGCGCGCCGCCCGCACGCGGCGCTCGGCCTCGATGCGGTCGGCGACCCGGTTGCCGACCGACTGGTTGGGCACCCACGGCAGGCCGAGCAGCGTCTTGTCGAGATGGATGTGGCCGTCGACCAGCGGCGGCAGGAGGAGGGCGCCGCCGAGGTCGATGTCGTCGCCGGCGGCCGGCCGGCCCGAGGCGGCGGGGAGGGCGGTGATCCGCCCGTCCGCGACCTCGACGTCGTGCCGGCTGCCGTCGGCCAGCGTGGCGTTGGCGAAGCGCACGCCTACTTGTCGGCGACCGCGCCCGCTTCCTTGCGGGTCTGGGCGACGGCGGCGCGGGCGGCCATGGCCATCAGGCCGGAATCGTTGGCGATGGTGACGAACTGGAAGCCCTTGCCGATCATCTTGGCGGCGTAGCTCGCCGTGGCGTTGTGGATGCCGGCGAACTGGCCGCGCTTCTTCACTGCCGCCGCCAGCTTGTCGTAGATCGCCAGGACCTGCGGCTCGTCGCGGTCGAGCTTGGGCACCAGGCCGAGCGACAGGCCGAGGTCGGACGGGCCGACATAGATGCCGCTGATGCCGGGCACGTCGAGGATGGCGTCGATATTGTCGATCGCCTCCTGGGTCTCGATCATCGGGATGACCAGAACTTCGTCATTGGCCGTCGCCTGGTAGGGCGTGGCCGAGCCGTAGGCGCCGGCACGGATCGGTCCGTTGCTGCGCTTGCCCTTGGGCGGATAGAGCGCGTAGGACACCAGCGCCTTGGCCTCGGCGACGTTGTTCACCATCGGGCAGATGATGCCCCAGGCGCCGCCGTCGAGGACCTTGCCGACAATGCCGGGCTCGTTCCACGGCACGCGCACCAGCGGCGTCACCGGATACTTGTCCATCGCCTGGAAGCAGGCGACCATCGAATGGTAGTCCTGCACGCCGTGCTGCATGTCGACCGTCACGCTGTCCCAGCCGCATTGCGCCATGGTCTCCGCCGAGAAGCCGCTGGGGATGGCGAGCCACGCGTTGACGACGGCCTTGCCTTCCTTGAGGCGCTTTTTCAGTGGGTTTCCTGCGTTCATGACGGCGTTTCCTTTGTTGATGATAAGCCAGGGCGCCGGATCATAGGGAGTGCGCTACGGAGAGGCCATGCCTTGTCGCGCGGGGCAGGGAGGCGCTTGGGCGGCAAGGCGTCGGGAGCGGGGCTGGCATGCCCGTCCGGTTGCCGCTAGAGGCATCGCATGACGCTCCTGTCGCTTCGCGCTGGCTCTCTCGGGGTCGACCTCGCGCCCCGGGCCGGCGGCTCGATCGTGCGGTTCCACCTCGATGGCCGCGACATCCTGCGGCCGATGCCGGCAGCGGCCCTCCAGCGCGAGGCCGGCCGGGAATCGCCCTGCTTTCCGCTGGTGCCCTTCTCCAACCGGATCGCCAACGGAGATCTCCGGGTTGACGGAAAGGCCTATCATCTGCCCTGCAACTGGCCAGGCGTCCGTCATCCGATGCACGGCGACGGCTGGGCATGCGCCTGGCAGGTCGCGCGCGCGGATGAGACCTCGGCCGAGCTGGTGCTCGATCATGACGGCAGCGCGGGCTGGCCGTTCCGCTACCGGGCACACCAGTCCGTGCGGCTCGACCCGACGGCGCTCAGCCTGCGGCTCGCCATCGACAATCTGGAGGATCGGCCGGTGCCGGCGGGCCTGGGTCTCCACCCGTTCTTCCGGCGCGATGAAGATACGACGCTTGCCTTCCGCGCGGAGGCCGTTTGGCTGGCCGATGCCGAGGTGCTGCCGACGGAGCAGGTCGCGGTTCCTCCCGCGTGGAACTTTGCCGAGTCGCGGGCCGTCGAGCTCGGCATCGACAACTGCTTCGCGGGCTGGGACGGCCATGCGGCCATCACCTGGCCGGGCCGGCGGCTGCGGCTGGCGATCGAGGCGTCGGCACCGTTCCGGCATGCCGTGGTCTACACCCCGGCCGATCGTTCATACTTCTGCGTCGAGCCGGCGAGCCATGCCAACGGCCAGGTCGCCGGCGCCCTGCTCGCGGCCGGCGCCACGCTGGCCGGTACCATCGTCTTCCGCCTTTCGTCGCTGTGAGGAAGCCATGAACGCCTTCGCCACCTATCCCAGCCTGAAAGACCGTGCGGTGCTGGTGTCCGGCGGCGGTTCGGGCATCGGCGCGTCGATCGTCGAGCACTTCGCCGGGCAGGGCGCGCGCGTCGCCTTCGTCGACATCGACGAGATTGCCTCGATGGCGCTCGTCGACAGGATGGCCGCAGCCGGCCTTCCGGCCCCGGCGTTCAAACGCTGCGACGTGCGCGACGTGGCCGCCTACCAGGCGACGATCGCCGAGCTCGCGGGCCGGCTGGGGCCCTTCACCGTGCTGGTCAACAATGCCGCGCGCGACGACCGCCACCTGATCGCCGACGTCACGCCCGACTTCTGGGACGAGCGGATCGCAGTCAACCTGCGTCATCAGTACTTCGCCATCCAGGCCGTGGTGCCCGGGATGAAGGCGGCAGGCGGCGGCTCGATCGTCAACTTCAGCTCGGTGAGCTACCACGCCATGGCGCCCCGCCTGTCGGTCTACGAGGCGGCGAAGGCGGCGGTGGTCGGCATGACGCGCGGCCTCGCCCGCGACCTCGGCGGCGACGGCATCCGCCTCAACATCGTGACCCCGGGCTGGATCATGACGCAGCGACAGATCGATCTCTGGCTGACGCCGGAGGGCGAGGCCGACCTGATGAAGGTCCAGTGCCTGAAGGAGAAGCTCTACCCGCCGGACATCGCCCGCATGGTCCTGTGGCTGGCCGCCGACGACAGCCGGCTGGTGACGGCGCAGAATTTCGTCGTCGACGGGGGGCGGATGTGAGCATCGGACGGCGGATCGTGCACGGTTTCGGCCATCTGGTGGCGGAGGTCCTGCCGCCGACGCTCTACTTCCTGATCGCGTTCAACCTGATCGTGTTCACGACCAACCTTCTGATCCACGACTACTGGTTCACCCTCTCGGGCTTCCTGCTGGCGACCACGACGGGCCTGATCGTGGGCAAGGCGGTGCTGGTCGCCAACAAGATCAGGGTGATCGACCGCTTCCGTGGCGCGCCGCTGATCCAGCCGATCCTCTACAAGACGATCTTCTATTCGCTGGTTGTGCTGATCGTGCGCCTGGTCGAGCGGCTCATCCGCATCGCGCTCGACGACCGCGGCTTCGCGCAGGCCTTCGAGGCGGCGCTGAATGATTTCACATGGCATCGCTTCGCGGCGATCCAGATCTGGATCTTCACCTGCTTCCTGATCTACGTGACGGCCACCGAGCTCGGCTACCTGATGGGCGAGGGACAGATGTTCCGTCTGTTCTTCCGACACCGTTCGAGCCAGCATCGCCTGACGCGCCGGCAGCATGTGCGCGCCCTGATGGAGCTGAGCCGTCTGGCCGAGACGACCCCGCGCGACCAGCTCCTCGACCCGGCGACCCCGCAGGGACATCGCCTCGTCGCCATCGTCGACGCGCTGCGCCAGCGACGCAACTGAAGGCTGCGGGCGCCGGCTGGTACAATCCGTGCATTGATTTTTCCCGATGTCATTGCACGGCGACCGGATGTGATTTCACGATCCTGATCGTCGACGGGAACATTCTCTTTGCCGGTAATGACACCTCTGCAACGTTCGGCACTCCTTTCCGGTCCGCCGGCTCGCCCTGGACCGCCACTCTCGAGAGGTCGTCATGTTCGTAGCCAATCGTCGATCCAGCCTCGGCGCCGCCGCGGCGCTTCTCGCCCTTGCGCTGGCTCCGGCCGTGCACGCGGAGCCCGCCAAGGGCGAACCCATCCTTCTCGGCGTCAGCGGTCCGCTGACCGGTCCCAACGCCCAGTACGGCGCCCAGTGGAAGCAGGGTTTCGACCTCGCGCTCGACGAGATCAACGGCTCGGGCGGCATCAAGGGACGGCCGCTCGCCTACGTCTTCGAGGACACGCAGAGCGATCCGCGCCAGTCCGTGGCGGTCGCCCAGAAGTTCGTCGCCAATCCCAAGATCGTTGCCGAGCTCGGTGACTTCTCCAGCCCGGCCTCGATGGCGGCGTCGCCGATCTACCAGAGGGCGAAGCTCGTCCAGTTCGGCTTCACGAACTCCCATCCCGATTTCACCAAGGGTGGCGACTACATGTGGAGCAATTCGGTCAGCCAGGCCGACGAGCAGCCGCTCAGTGCCGCCTATGCCGTCAAGCGGCTCGGCCTGAAGCGCATCGCCGTCCTGCACCTCAACACCGACTGGGGTCGCACCAGCAAGGACATCTTCGTCCAGGCGGCCAAGGACATGGGCGCCGAGATCGTCGCCACCGAGGGCTACCTGCCCGACGAGAAGGACTTCCGCTCCACCCTTGTGCGCGTGCGCGACGCCAAGCCCGACGGCATCATGCTGATCTCCTACTATTCGGACGCGGCGCTGATCGCCCGCCAGCTCAAGCAGGCCGGACTCAACCTGCCGACCGTGGCCGCGAGCTCGGTCTACTCGCCCAAGTTCATCGAGCTGGGCGGCGACGCCGTCGAGGGCATCTTCACCGCCTCCCGCTACTTCCCCGACGATCCGCGGCCGCAGGTGCGCAACTTCGTCAGCAAGTTCAAGGCGAAGTACAACAAGGAACCGGACGCCTTCAACGCTTATGCCTACGACACGATGATCCTGATGGCCCAGGTGATGCGCGAGTTCGGCGCCGACCGGAAGTCGATCCACGACGGGCTGGCCAAGGTGAAGGACGTGCCGAGCGTCATATTCGGCAAGTCGACCTTCGATCCGGCCACCCGCCGGGTGACCGGGGCGAAGAACGTCGAGCTGGTCGTCAAGGACGGCCGATTCACCTTGTGGGAAGGCGGGACGGCGGTCCGCTGACGCCACAGCGGAGGACATCGTGGGGTCCTGGTTCGACTACACGATCAACGGCGTCATCATCGGCAACATCTATGCGTTGCTGGCGGTCGGTCTCGCCCTGATCTTCGGCGTCAGCCGGCTCATCAACTTCGCCCACGGCTCCGTCTACGTCGTGGGCGCCTATGCCGGCTTCGTGGCGGTGACGCGCTTCGGAACGCCGCTGCCGCTCACCATCCTGATCGCGCTCGCGGTCGGGGCGCTGCTGGGTCTCGGCATCGAGCGGTTCGGGCTGCGGCCGCTGCAGGGCCAGCCCCACATCGCGCCGCTGCTCGCCACGATCGGCCTCAGCTTCGTGCTCGACCAGGTCGTGCTGCTGGTCTTCTCGCCGGACCCGCGGGCGCTGCCCAGCGAGCTGCTGGAACGGCGCTTCGCGATCGGTTCCGGCACGGTGGGCGCGCTCGACCTCCTGATCGCCTGCATCGGCATCGTGAGCGCCGGCCTGCTGTTCTGCTTCCTGCGCTTCACGCGGCTGGGCTGGGCGGTCCGGGCGACCGCTCAGGATCGCGATGCGGCCCAGCAGATGGGCGTCGACGTCGACGCCGTGCACCGCATCGTCTTCGCCATCGCCTCGGCGCTGGGCGGCATCAGCGGCCTGCTGGTCGGCATGTATTACAACTACATCGATCCCGCGATGAGCTTCCAGGCGACGCTGAAGGGCGTGGTCGCGCAGGTCGTCGGCGGCGTGGGCAACGTGCCGGGCGCGATCGCGGGCGGCGTGCTGCTGGGGCTGGTCGAGAGCTACGGAATCGCGCTGTTCGGCACCAGCTACCGCAACCTCTTCGCCTTCATCCTGCTCGTCGCCATGCTCGTGTGGCGGCCGAACGGCCTGTTCGCCGGCCGGCGCCAGATGCCGCCGGAACCGATGACCGGCACCTTCATCGCGCCCAGCAAGCCGTTCAACGTGCCGCTGACGGCGCTGCTGGGGCTGACGGTGGCGCTGGCCGCGCTGCCGCTGGTCGTGTCCAATCCCTATGTCCTGCAGACACTGATCAATTCCTGGCTGTACGGACTGCTCGGGCTCAGCCTGACCCTGATCGCCGGGACGGTCGGCCTGATCTCGCTCGGCCATGCGGCGCTGCTGGCGATCGGCGGCTATGCCTCGGCGCTGCTGTCGATCGACCTCGGCATGCCCGTAACCATGTCGATCCTGATGGCCGGCCTCATCACGGCCGCCCTCGGCACCATCCTCGTCTTCCCGTCGTTCCGGCTGCGCGGCCACTATCTCTCGATTGCCACCCTGGCGATCGGCGAGATCGTCAGCCTCGTCATCCTCAACTGGGAGGGGCTGACCCGCGGCCCGATCGGAATCTCGGGCATACCGTCACTGTCGCTGTTCGGCATGGAGCTCGACACCAACCGCTCGGTCTACTGGTTCACGTTCGGCGCCGTCGTGGTGCTGGCGGCGCTGCAGTTCCGGCTGCTGGGCTCGCATCTCGGCCGCGTGCTGCGGGCGGTCCGCGACGACGACGTGGCGGCGCGCTCCTACGGCATCCGGCTCGATCGCTACAAGTCGCTGGCCTTCATCGTCGGCGGCTTCGCTGCCGGCGTGAGCGGCGGCATCACGGCGCACATCTACTCCTACATCAACCACGAGACCTTCAACTCGCAGCTCTCGATCCTGGCGCTCACCATCGTGATCCTGGGCGGCATGGGCAACGTGATCGGCGCGATCGTCGGCTCGGTGCTGCTGGTCGGCCTGCCCGAGGTGTTCCGCGTCGCCGCCGAGTATCGCGTGCTGATCTACGGCCTCGTGCTGCTGCTGCTGGTCCGCTTCCGGCCGCAGGGTCTGATGGGGACGATATGACCGGCCCCGCCCTGACGCCGCTGCTCGAGGTCCGCGGGCTGACCCGGCGCTTCGGCGGCCTCACCGCCGTCAATGCCGTCGACCTCGACGTCGGCGAGGGCGAGTTCGTGAGCATCATCGGCCCCAACGGCGCGGGCAAGACGACGCTGTTCAATCTCGTGACGGGCCTCGACGAGGCCAATGCCGGCTCTGTCCGCCTCGCCGGCGGCGACATCACCGGCCTGCCGCCCGACCGGCTGGCCGGGCTGGGCGTGGCCCGGACCTTCCAGCACGGCCGCGTCTTCGCCAACCTGAGCGTGCTCGACAACGTGCTGGTCGGCGCCCATGTGCGCTTCCGCGCGGTGCGCCCATCCTGGTCCTGGCCGCTCTTCCTGCCCGAGCTGCTGGCCGAGCTGACGCTGGCTCTGGTCCGGCCGGGTTCGGTGAAGGAGGAGGAGCGGCGGGTTCGCGAGGAGGCGATGGCGATCCTGGCGCGGTTCGGCGACCGCTTGGTGCCGCGCAAGGACAATCCGGCCTACAGCCTGTCCTACGCCAACCGCCGCCGGGTCGAGATCGCGCGGGCGCTCGCGCTGCGGCCGCGCCTGCTGCTGCTCGACGAGCCGACGGCCGGCATGAACCAGACGGAGACGGCGGAGATGCAGGCGCTGATCGGCGAGCTCAAGCGGTCGGGCCAGACCATCCTGCTGATCGAGCACAAGCTCGACATGGTGATGCAGCTTTCCGATCGCGTGGTCGTCATGGACGAAGGGACGGTGATCGCCAACGGGTTGCCGTCGGAGGTGCGCAACGATCCCGCGGTCATCGAGGCCTATCTCGGCCATCGCCGCACCGCCCAGGGCGAGGAAGCCGCTGCCGCGGAGGCCGCGCAATGAGCGCGACCGCGGCGCCGGCCGTCGATCCGCTGCTGTCGGTCGAACAGGTCAACACCTTCTACGGGCCGGTCCAGGTCCATTTCGACCTGAGCTTCACGGTCGGCCGCGGCCAGATCGTCTGCCTGCTGGGCGGCAACGCCAGCGGCAAGTCGACGACCATGAAGATCCTGCTCGGGCTGGTGAAGCCGGCCTCGGGCACCGTACGCTTCAACGGCGAGCCGATCACCGGCCTGCGGACCCCGCTGATCGTGCGCCGCGGCGTCGGCTCGGTGCCGGAGGCACGCCGGCTGTTCGGCGACATGACGGTGCGCGAGAACCTGCTGATGGGTGCCTTCAGCCGCAAGGACCAGAAGGCGATCGCCGAGGATCTCGACCGCGTGCTGACCCAGTTCCCCAAGCTTGCCGAGCGGCTGACGCAGCGCGCGGGCACGCTGTCGGGCGGCGAGCAGCAGATGGTGGCGATGGCCCGGGCCCTGATGGGGCGGCCCAGGCTGATCTGCATGGACGAGCCCACCATGGGCCTGTCCCCGCTCTGGGTCGATCGCGTCCTCGACCTGATCGCGACCATCAACCGCGAGGGGACCACGGTCTTCATGGTCGAGCAGAATGCCAGCCTGGCGCTGGAGATCGCCCACCACGCCTACGTGCTGCAGACCGGACGGATCATCCTCGACGGACCGGCCTCCGAACTGCGCGCCGATCCCCGCATCCGCGACGCTTATCTCGGCGGCCAGGAAGCGGCCTGAGCGGCCGCCGCTTCAGGGGATCTCGTAGACCGCGACCTCTGCCGCGATACCGCGCAGGGGCTGGCTCTGCGCCATCGGTGCCTGGCCGCTTGCGTCCAAAAGGGAGACGCTGCGCGGGTTCTGGATCACGGGTGCCGTGGCCAGGATCGACCGCGAGGTCGCCAAGCCCTGGACCCGAGAGGCGATGTTCACCGTCTGGCCGAAATAGTCCTGTCGCTCGTTCAGGTTGACGGCGAGGCAGGGCCCTTCGTGGATGCCGATCTTGAGCAGCAGGTCCTCCCGCCCGTGGCTCGTGTTCAGCCGGCGCATGGCCTCGCGCATGCGCAGCGCCGCGCCGAGCGCGTGATCGGGCGTCAGGAAGGTGGCCATCACCGCATCGCCGATCGTCTTGACGACGGCGCCGCCCTCGTCGGCCACGATCTCGTTCAGCGTGCGGAAATGCTCGCGCACCAGGTCGAAGGCGACGAGGTCGCCGACCCGCTCGTAGAGCTCGGTCGAGCCCTTGAGGTCGGTGAACAGGAAGGTGAGGCTGGTGATCTTGAGCCGCTGGTCGACGTCGATCGTGTCGGTCCGGTAGATGTCACGGAAGGTCTGGTTGGACAGAAGCCGCTTGGCGGTGAGATGCGGCCGCCGCTTGCCGGCGAAGGCTTCGAACCTGCCGTCGACGAACCAGATCGTCGGCAGCACGCGCGCGGCCGTGCGGTTGTCCAGCGACAGGCGCAGCGGACCCGGCCGCAGCTCCATCTTCGACGTGGTGGCCCGCAGGTTGTTGTAGGCCAGGGTCACGTTCTGCCGCTCGTCAGTCGGCTCGCCCTTGATGTCGACGAACTGAGCGGTGTGGGACACGGGCTCGAGCACGATGACGAAGCCGGCCGGAAGCTGCAGGGAGAGGATCGCCTTGTCGCCGGCCGGCAGTTCCACGGAGTCGAGCGTGAGCTTCTGGGCCGCGGCGTCGAGCCCCTCGTCGGGCAGGTCGACGCCGCTGCCCCAGAAGACCTGTCGATAGTATTCCCAGATCGGGAGCTCGTCGGGACTGTGGGCGCCGATGCGACGGGCCCGGGGATTGACGGTGAAGGTCACCTCGACCAGGTCGTCCAGCGTCGGCTCGTTGTCGAGATTGCAGAAGGCGCAGTGATAGTCCTCGGACCGCACGGTGCGCAGCGAGGCGTTGGCATCGAGCACGCCGCCGCAGCTCGGGCAGAGCACGTTCCACGACATGTCGAACAGGCCGATCTGCGCGGCGTGCAGGAAGGCGGTGATGACGCGTTCCTCGTCGAGCCCCTCGCGCCGCGCGAAGTCGAGCGCATTGATGCGGGCGAGCCGCCAGTCGGGTGCGTCGCGGAGCAGGCGCTCGAACGCCGAAACGCAGTCGGCATCGGCCGATTGCCGCAGGACTGCGAGGAGCGATTGGGCTTCGGTCATGATGGGGGATCCTGTCCCGACCAGATGGCGCGGGGACGGCCGCGTTCAAGCGGGCCGATCCCCGAAATTACCTCATGTCCCGGCGGTCGGGGCTGGTTCGTCCGTGTCGGCAATCCAGCTTGCCAGCAGTGCCGTCAGCTCGTGCGGCCGTTCGAGGGGTGCCATGTGGCCGCAATCCTCGATCACGGCGAAGCATGCCCGGGGCAGGCAATGGGCCATGCGCTCGACCTCGGCCAGGGTGCGCAGCCGGTCCTGGCGGCAGGCCACGACCAGGGCAGGGCAGGCGATGCGCGCGAGGTCGGCATAGCCGTCGGGACGCACCAGGCCCGCCTGCCGTGCCCGCACCGCGCGCCCCAGCCGCCGCTGCATGGCGCGCAAACGCTCCACCAGGACCGGATCCGTCTCGCGGTCGGGATGCAGGGCCATGGCCGTCGTCGGTGCGGCGGCGTCGCGCGGCGGCCGGTCGCCCGGCCGGAAGCCCGCCTTGCGCCGCTCGATCTCCTCGTCCGTGTAGCCGCGCGCCGAGGAAGCGACGAAGGCGATGCCGCTCACCCGCTCCGGCGCCATCAGCGCGAGCACGCGGGCGACGAAGCCGCCCATCGAGAAGCCGACCAGCACGAAGTGCGGTGGCGCGGCGGCGAGCACGCGCCGCGCCATGCCTTCGAGCGTGTCGTCCTCGTAGACGTTCCCGTAGTGGAGCCGGCCCAGTGCGCCGAGGCCCGGGACCATGTCGGTCCACAGGTCCTCGTCGCACATGAAGCCGGGCAGCAGGACGATGTCGCGCAAACGCTTCGTTACTTCTTCAGGGCCCGCAGGATCTTCCCCGAATCGGTGACGAAGCCGAAGCACTTCTTGACGTTCCACACCGTCGCCTCGGTGCAGAAGTCGGGCGAGGTGGTGCCGCAGCAATCCTCGACCATGACGCAGCCATAGCCGAGGAAGTTGGCGTCGGTCAGCGAATGCAGCACGCACTGGTCCGTGTTGACGCCCGAGAAGAGCACCGTGCGCGTCCCGAGATTGCGCAGGATGGAATCGAGCGGCGTGTCCCAGAAGCCGCTGATGCGGTGCTTGTCGACCAGGATGTCCTCGGGCATCTGCTCGAGCTCGTCGACCACGGCCGCCGCCCAGGAATCCTTCTGCAGCACCGGCGAACCCTTGCCCGGGACCGGCTCGCAGAGGCCGACCCCGCTGCCGGTCGGCTTGTAGAGGTGGAGCTGGTTGGGCGGCATGTTGGCGCGGTCCGGACGCACGCCCCAGTTCACCCAGATGATGGGCACGCCGGCCTTGCGCAGCGCCGGCAGCAGCTTCTGCAGGGGCTTGATCGGCTTTCGGTCGGGCGTGACGTCGACGCCGAGATAGTCGACCAGCCCGCCCGGCGCGCAGAAATCGTTCTGCATGTCGATCACCACCATGGCGGTGCGCCGGAGGTCGACGACGACGTTCTGCGGCGCTGCAGAGATCCTGAGCGGCCGCGGTCGCGCCGTGGGCAGTGCCATGTCCACTTCGTGGGCATTGGCCCCCCAGGCGTAGCCGGCGCGGGGAGCCCCCAAAGGATGCAGAGTCTTGGCCATTGTCTCTCCCGATCGGGCTTGGTGATGCCGCGAGGAAAGCAAGTTCTCTGCCACTTGGCACGCGGATTGCCTCTATGCCTCCGGGGAGTCATTGCCGGGGCGGGAGGAGAACCATGCGCACCATCGATCGTCGAGCATTTCTGGCAGGGACCGCCGGCGCCGCCGGCCTCGTGATGCTGGGAGGGCTGGGCGCACCGGCGCTGGCCGCCGGCCCGCTCAAGGTCGGCGTGCTCATTCCCGGCTCGAAGTCCGACAAGGGCTGGATGGAATCCGGCTACGACGGCATGAAGGCGGCCGAGAAGAAGCTCGGCGACAAGGTCAAGGTCCAGTTCATCGAGAACGTGAAGTTCGGCGACATGGAGCAGGTGCTGGTCGCGCTCGCCGGCAAGAACGACCTGGTGATCGGCGTCGGCGGGCAGACCCAGGCTTCGGTCTTCAAGGTGGCGCCGCGCTTCCCGAAGGTGAAGTTCGCGATCATCGGCGGAAATGCCGATCCCAAGAAGCCCGACAACGTCTCGGGCTACGACGTGCGCCAGGCCGAGATCGCCTTTGCCGCCGGTGCGGCGGCCGCGATGCTGTCCAAGACCGGCGCCGTGTCCTATGTCGGCGGCCTCGAGATCCCGGCCATCAAGAATGCCGGCATCGAGTTCGGCAACGGCGCCAAGTACATCAACCCGAACATCAAGTACTTCGAGAGCTATACCGGCGACTTCGACGATGTCGCCAAGGCCAAGGAGGCGACGCTGGCCGCCATCGCCCAGGGCGCCGACATCCACTACCACATCCTGAACCTCGGCCTGCGCGGCATGGAACAGGCGGCGCGCGAGAAGGGCACGCACCTGATCGGCGGCTACACCGACCGCTGCGGCACCGACCCGCTCTATATTGCCTATTCGGTGACAGGCGTCGGCTTCCAGGTCCAGTACGCCATCGAGCAGGTCGTCGCCGGCACCTGGAAGCCCGAGTTCAAGCCGTTCGGCCTCGCCATGGGACCGGCTGCGTCCGACATGATCATCTGCAAGGCCACGCCCGAGCAGAAGGCCAAGCTCGAGGCGATCAAGAAGGACCTGCTGTCCAAGAAGATCAAGGTCCTCGACTCCTAGGCCCCGGCGAGGCTGCGGCAATGGATGGGGCAGCCCAACCGCCACTGCTGTCGCTCGACGGTCTCGGCAAGCGCTTCGGCACCCTGCAGGCGCTGGAGGGTGTCGGCCTCGACGTCCACGCGGGCACGGTTCAGTGCCTGCTGGGCGAGAACGGCGCGGGCAAGTCGACGCTCTGCAACCTGATCTTCGGGGTCTATGAGCCGACCCAGGGCAGCATGACCTTCGGCGGCGCCGAATGGGCGCCCGCCAGCCCCGCCGAGGCCCTCGAGAAGGGCATCGCCATGGTGCACCAGCATTTCAGCCTGGTGCCGCGCATGACCGTGGTCGAGAACCTGATGCTGGGCCAGGTCAGGGGCGTGCTGAAGCGGCCCGAGTTCGCTGCCCGCATCCGCGACATCGCCGAGAGCTTCGGCTTCACGCTCGATCCCAATGCCGTCGTCGGCGAGCTCTCGGTCGGCGAACGGCAGCGGGCCGAGATCGTGAAATGCCTGATGCGCGATCCCCGTCTGCTGGTGCTCGACGAGCCGACCGCCGTGCTGCCGCCGGGCGAGATCGGCGCCCTGCTCGACATCTGCCGTCGCGTCGCCGATTCCGGCCGCGCCGTCATCCTCGTGACCCACAAGCTTGCCGAGATCGCCCGCGTCGCCGATCGCGTCGCCGTCCTGCGCACGGGCCGCCTGGTCGCCGACGAAAGCATGCGGAACGCCGACATGGGCGCGCTGGTCCATGCCATGGTCGGCCGCGAGCTGAAGCCTCTCGACGTCGCGCTGGCCGAGACCGAGGAGGCGCCCGCCGACCAGCCGGCCGGGGACGCGCCGAGCTTCGCCCTGGTCTGCGACGGCATCACGGTCCACGACCGCCATGGCGCCGTGCGTCTCGACAATTTCACCCTGGAGATCCGGCCGGGCGAGGTGGTGGGGCTGGCCGGTGTCGAGGGCAACGGGCAGACCGAGCTCGGCATGGTCCTGGCCGGCCTGCTGGCGCCGACCGAAGGACGCTTCTTCATCGGCGGCCAGGAGCTCACTCACGGTGGCGCCGCCGCCGTCACCGCGGCCGGTGGGGGCATCGTGCCCGAGGACCGCCATGCCGTGGCCTGCGTCACCGCCATGTCGGTGGCGGAGAACATGTTCCTGAACAAGCTCGGGCGGTTCACCCGGTTCGGACTGCTGCAGCGCGGCGCCCTGAACGAGGCGGCGCGCGCCCAGATGCGCACCTTCGACGTGCGTGCCGCCGGCCCGGAGGTCGCCTTCTCCGGCCTGAGCGGCGGCAACCAGCAGAAGGCCGTGCTGGCGCGCGAGCTCACCCTCGATCCGCTGGTGGCGCTGGTCGCGGCGCAGCCGACGCGCGGCCTCGACGTCAGCGCCGTCGAGGCGGTGTATCGCCAGATCCGCGCCGCCGCCCGGCGCGGCGTCGGCGTGCTGCTGGTTTCCAGCGAGCTCGACGAACTGATCGCCGTCGCGGACCGCATCGTCGTCCTCTACCGCGGCCGGCTGGTCGGCCAGCGGGCCGCCCAGATGAGCGAACGCGCCTCGATCGGCGCCCTGATGTCGGGCCAGATCCCGGAGGAGGAGATGGCATGACGGCGCTCGCCGCCTCGCTGTCCGACCGGCGGCGCCTCGTCGGCGTGGCCATGCCGTTCTTCGCCGTCGTCGGCTCGATGGCGGTCGGCCTCCTGCTGATCGCGCTCAGCGGCAAGTCGGTGCCGGACGCGATCGAGGCCTTCCTCGACGGTGCCTTCGGCAACGCCTTCGCCATCGGCGCCTCGATCAACCGCGCCGTCGCGCTGGCCCTGGTCGGCCTCGGCTTCATCCTGGCGTTCCGCGCGAACCTCACCAACGTCGGCGGCGAGGGCCAGATCGCGGTGGGCGGCATCGCCGCCACGGCGCTCGGCCTGTGGCCGGCGGTCGCCGATCTGCCGTTCGGTCTCGCGGTGATCGTGCCGCTGCTGGGCGGGACGCTGGCCGGCGCCGCGTGGGGCGGCATCGCCGGCGTGATGAAGGTGCGCTTCGGCACCAACGAAGTGATCAGCACGCTGCTGCTGGGCTTCGTCGCCCTGCTCATGGTCTACTGGTGCGTCCAGTCGACGACGTTGCTGCGCCAGCCGCAGACCAACTCGGCGACGCTGCCCGAGTCGCTGCCGATCCCCGATTCGGTCAAGCTGCCCAGCCTGACCGGCGACCCGTCCTCGCCCTTGCACATCGGCGTCGTCATCTGCGTCGTGCTGGCGCTCCTCACCGCCATCGTCCTGCAGCGCTCGACCTTCGGCCTCAAGCTGCGGGCGATCGGCCTCAACGAGCTGGCGGCCCGGCGCGCCGGCATGCCGGGCGGCGTCCTGCTCGTCGTCGCCCTGGCGCTGGCCGGCGCCTTCGGCGGACTGGCCGGGGCGATCATGCTGCAGGGCGAGCAGTACTACCTGAAGGCCGGGTTCTCGTCGGGTTACGGCTTCGACGGCCTGGTCGTCGGCCTCCTGTCGCGCGGCTCCACCGTTGGCGTGCTGGCCGGCGCGCTGTTCTTCGGTTTCCTGCGGTCGGGCGGCATTTCCATGGAGATCATGGCCGGCGTACCGGCGGCGCTGACGCTGGTCATCCAGGGACTGATCGTGATCGCCGTCGCAGGATCGGTGATCCTGGTCGAGAAGCTGCAGGGAGGCCGCTGATGGAGGAGACCCTCGCCATCTTCATCGCCTCGACGCTGCGGCTCGCCATGCCGCTGATGCTGGCGGCCAGCGGCGAGCTGGTGTCGGAGCGGGCCGGCGTGCTCAACCTCAGCCTCGAGGGCATGATGCTGACCGCCGCGTTCTTCGGGGCGCTGGGCTCCTGGGCATCCGGCAACCCCTATTTCGGCGTCGCCTGCGCCATCGCCGCCTCGCTGGCGCTCTCGGCGGTGCAGGCCTGGCTCAGCGTCAATCTGCGCGCCAACCAGCTCGTGGTCGGCATCGGCTTCAACATCCTGGCACTCGGCGCCACCACGCTCCTCTACCGCATCATCTTCGGCGGCCTGTCGCGCGAGGAGATCCCCGGCCTGCCCAAGCTCGCGGTGGCGGGGCTGAGCGACCTGCCGTTCGCCGGCACGGCCTTCTTCCAGCAGTCGGTCATCGTCTATGTCGGCCTGGCGATGATCGTGCTGATCTGGGCGATGCTGAACCACACGGCGTTCGGCCTCGCGGTGCGCGCCGTCGGCGACGAGCCGCGCAGCGCCGACAAGGCCGGCATTTCGGTGGCCGCCACGCGCTGGAAGGCGGTGCTGATCACCGGCTTCATGGCCGGCATGGCCGGCGCCTTCATCTCGATCGCCGACATCCATACCTTCACGGAGAACATGACCAACGGCGCGGGCTATCTCGCCCTGGCGGCGGTGATCTTCGGCGGCTGGACCGTCGGCCGCACGATCGCCGCCTGCCTGCTGTTCGGCGCCGCGACGGCGCTCCAGTTCCAGTTGCCGGCCGCGGGCATCAACGTGCCGACGGCCTTTCTGCTGATGCTGCCCTACCTGCTGGCGCTGCTGGCGGTGGCGGGCGTGGTCGGCCGCCTCGAGCCGCCGACGGCGCTCACCCTGCCGTTCCAGCGCGGGAAGTAACACCATGAGCGTGATCGCCGCCCAGCCCTACGACTATGCCTTCCCGCCGGGTCGGCTGGCGCTGATCGTGATCGACATGCAGCGCGATTTCATCGAGGAGGGCGGCTTCGGCTCGGTGCTCGGCAACGACGTGCGGCCGCTGGCGGCGATCGTGCCGACCGTGCGGCGTCTTCTCGACGGCTTCCGGGCCGCCTCGCTTCCGATCGTCCATACGCGCGAGGGCCACCGGCCCGACCTCGCCGACTGCCCGCCGTCCAAGCGGACTCGCGGCGGCGGCACGCTCAAGATCGGCGACAAGGGACCGATGGGCCGCATCCTGGTCGACGGCGAGCCGGGCAACGATCTGGTGCCCGAGCTGGCGGCCCGGCCGGGCGAGGCCGTGTTGCTGAAGCCGGGGAAGGGCGCTTTCTACGCCACGCCGCTCGACGACATCCTGCGCCGTCACAACGTGCGCCATCTCGTCTTCGCCGGCGTCACCACCGAGGTCTGCGTCCAGACGACGATGCGGGAGGCCAACGATCGCGGCTACGAGTGCCTGTTGGCCGAGGACGCGACCGAGAGCTACTTCCCGGAATTCAAGGCCGCCACGCTGGCCATGATCCGCGCCCAGGGCGGAATCGTCGGCTGGACCGCGCCGACCGACACGATCGTGGAGGCGTTGCGCTGATGTCGTCGGTGGCGCGCGCGCGAGCATGAACGACTACGGCGCCTTCGTTCCCGGTCCCCGGGCACGATCGGCGCCGCTGGCCCGGGGGCCGCTCTCCGGACTGACCTTCGTCGTCAAGGACCTGATCGACGTGGCCGGACACGTGACCGGCGGCGGCAATCCCGACTGGGCCCGCCGCCGGGCACCCGCCCGGCAATCGGCGCCGGTCGTCAGCCGTCTCCTCGCGGCGGGCGCCGAGCTGGTCGGCAAGACCGTCACCGACGAGCTCGCCTTCAGCCTGGAGGGCGAGAACGTCCACGACGGTACGCCGGTCAATCCGCGCGCGCCCGACCGCCTGCCCGGCGGGTCGTCGAGCGGCTCCGCCGTCGCGGTAGCGGCGGGGCTCGCCGATCTCGGCCTCGGCACCGACACCGGCGGCTCGGTGCGCGTGCCGGCGAGCTTCTGTGGTCTCTGCGGCTGGCGACCGAGCCACGGCCGGCTGCCTTTGGACGGCGTCGTTCCCTTCGCCCCGAGCTACGATACGGTCGGCCTGCTGGCCCGCGCGGCGCATCCGCTGCAGGACGCGGCGCACTGCCTCCTGGAAACGGCGGTCGCGACGCCCGGGCCGGTCCGGCTGCTGTTCGCCGCCGATGCCTTCGCGCTCGCCGAGCCGACGGCGGCTGCGGCCCTGGCAGCGGCGGCGCATTCGCTGGGTGTGCTGGAGCCCGTCGAGGTCTTCGCCGGCCGGCCGGGCGACTTCCTCGAGGCCTACGCCACCCTGCAGGGTCTCGAGATCGCGCAGTCGCTGAGCGACTTCCTGGCCAGCCGCCCGACGTTCGGCGAGACCATCCGGCCGCGCTTCGAGGGCGTGCGCACGCTTACGAAGGAGGAGGGCGCCCGCTGGTCGGCGTGGCGGCGCGACACGACGCTTCGTCTCCGGCAACTGTTGCCGGCGGGGACCATGTTGCTCCTGCCGGCCGCGCCATCGATCGCGCCGCTGCGCTTCCTGCGCGGCGAGGCCGCCGGACGCTTCTACGAGGCCGCCCTGACCTTGGGCTCGGTGGCGGGCCATGCCGGCCTGCCGGCAGTCAGCCTGCCGCTGGCGAGCGGGGACGGCTGCCCGCTAGGCCTGTCGCTGGTCGCGGGGTTCGGCCAGGACGAGGCCCTGCTCGCCGCTGCGGTTAAGTTTGCGTGAATGTCGCGGTCGCGCGGCCGCGGGTGATGGCATTGTCATCGACGGTCCCTACATGCGGGTGGTCTCTTCCGAAGGAGGACTGCGATGGCTGAGAACCTGCCCAAGGCCCTGACGCCCAATCCCTTCACGCCGTTCGGCGGCGACTTCGACCAGCTGTTCAACCGCATGATGCGGGCATGGTCGTTCGGCCTGCTCGAGCCGGCGGCGAACGGCATGCCGCGCGCGCTGCGCACCGTCGAGCATGCGCCCAAGGTCGAGGTCCAGGAGAACGGACGCACCTACACGATCACCGTCGAGCTGCCGGGCCTCGACCTCGGCGACGTCAAGGTCCATGTCGAGGACGACATGCTCACCGTGTCCGGCGAGAAGCATGTCGAGCGGTTGGACGAGAAGACGCACTACTCCGAGCGCAGCTACGGTGCCTTCACGCGCGCCTTCACCCTGCCGTCGGATGCCGATCGCAACGACATCTCGGCCAGCTTCGCGCGCGGCGTGCTGACGCTGCAGATCGGCAAGTCGGCGCATGGCCCGGAGCGGGCGCGCCAGATCGAGGTTCGCCCCGCCTGAGGCGGCTCAGAGCAAGAGCTCGCCGGCCAGCCAGGCGCCGGCCCAGGCCGCCGCCAGCATGAGCAGCAGGCCGGGGATGACGTAGAGCGAGAAGGCGCGGCCGCCGGCGGCGACGGCGAGCACCATCTTGGTGACGGTGTTGGTGGTGAAGGCCGCCAGCACGGGTACGACGGTCTGCGGCGGCCCGATGCGGCCGTCGCCCACCAGAGACACGACCGACACGGCGGCGGAATGCGTGTCGGCGAAACCCGCCACGGCCGCTGCCACCAGCACGCCGGTCTGGCCGAACAGGTCTTCCGCCGCCGCCGCCACCAGCAGGACGACGGCGAGGATGGCGGCGAAGCTCAGCGCCGTCGTGAGGCTGAAGGCATGGCCGGACGCCTCGTGGCCGGCCGTGCTCTGCCGCAGCGCCCAGAGCGTGAAGGCGCCGCCATAGAGCGCGGCTGCGGCGCCCGACAGGATCAGCGGCGGCGCCAGCGCCTCGAGGCTCGCCATGTTGGTGGCGGCGACCAGGATGGCGAGCTGCACGACGGTGGCGACCGACGACAGGACGGCGCCGGCGACGGCCGGCTTCATCAGCTTCGGATCGGTCGCCACGCGCGTGCCCATGGCAGCGATGGTGGCGCTGCTGGACACGAAGCCGGAGGCCAGCCCGGCCAGTGGGAGCCCGTAGCGCGGCCCGACGAGCCTGACGGCGACGTAGCCCAGCGCGCTCACCGCCATCACCAGCACGACGATCGTCCACACCGTGCGCAGGTTGAGCGCCGCATAGGGGCCGATCGGATGGTCGGGCAGCAGCGGCAGCACCACCAGCGTCGCCCCGGCGAAGACCAGCAGGTCGCGCAGCTCGCGCTCGGTCAGCACGGAGCGCACGAAGCGGTGCAGGGCGGTTCGGGCGGCCAGCAGCACGGCGACCACGACGCCGAGCCCGGCCGCGAACTGGGGCTGGGAAACGGCAAGCCCGCCCAGCACGGTGATCAGGATCAGGGCCGTTTCGGTCGTCAGCCCGGGATCGTTGTCGCGCGCCCGCCAGTAGGACAGGCCGGCGAAGCCGGCCATCCCCAGGGTGGCGGCGACGAGCAGCAGGCCGCCGCCGGCCGCCATCGCCGTCGCACCGAGCAGCGAGGCGAGCGTGAAGGTGCGCAGCCCGGCGGGATGGCGTGTGGGTCCGTCGCCCTTGTGACGCTCTCGATCGATGCCGACGAGCAGGCCGACACCCAGGGCCACCAGGAAGCCCAGGACCAGCGGATGGAGGGAAGGCATGGCCCATTATCCCCACGGAGCCGCCGACCGTCACGCAGACGTAGCCGTTCCGTAACGGGACCGTGTTGCGGCCTGCCTATGCAGCGGCCCATGAGTTTGGCCGGCGCGTCCGCAATCATCGACGGCGTCCAGCCGGGGACAGCCTTGTCCGTGCGGCGGCGAAAGCTGCGGCTGCTGCCTTATGTCCTGCTGGCGCCCTCGCTCCTGTTCCTGGCCCTGTTTACCTACCTGCCGGTGCTGCGGGTGCTGGTCGAATCGCTGTGGGACAAGCCGCACGGCACCGGCGCGGCCGCCCATTTCGTCGGCCTCGGCAACTTCGCCAAGCTGTTCGCCGATCCGGCCTTCCGGCAGGCCGCGCTGAACAACCTCGTCTACGCGGTCGGCGTGCTGGTGCCGACGCTGGTCCTGGCGCTCGCCTTCGCGCTCGCCGTCCAGCGCTCGACGCGGTTCTCGTCCGTCCTGCGCACGGTCTTCTTCTTCCCGTCTCTAGTCCCCCTGGTGGCGGCCGCGTCGCTGTTCTTCTTCATCTTCCTGCCCGGCGTCGGCCTGCTCGACTACTACCTCGGCAAGATCGGCCTGCAGGGGCCGAACTGGCTGGGCGATTCGGACATTGCGCTGTGGTCGGTGATCGGCCTCACCGTGTGGAAGAACGCTGGCTACTACATGCTCTTCTATATCGCGGGCCTGCAGAACGTGCCGCGCGACACGGTCGAGGCGGCGATGATCGACGGCGCCAACGCCTGGCAGCGGCTGCGCTTCGTCATCCTGCCGGCGCTGGCGCCCACCACGGCCTTCGTCGTGGTCATTGCGCTGATCCAGCTCCTCACCAACGTCGACCATGTGATCGTGCTGACGCGCGGGGGGCCGTCCAACGCCACCAACCTGCTGCTCTATTACATCTTCCAGTCGGCGCACGAGAACTTCGACTACGGACGGGCGGCTGCGGCCACCCTGGTGAGCGTCGCCGCGCTGCTCGCCCTGTCGCTCGGCTCGCTGCGCATCCTGGAGCGCGGGGCAGGCGGTCATGGCTGAGCCTCTCGCCATCCGGCGCGCGCCCGCCCGGCGGTGGCGCAAGCTCCTGCCGGCGGCGCTGCTGGCCGCGCTGCTCAGCGCCGTCGCCTTCCTGTGGGCGAGCCCGTTTCTCTGGATGCTGGTCGCCGCCTTCCGGCCCGAGGGGGCGGGCTCGGCCGACATGGCATCGCTCTGGCCCGGCACCACGCCGACGCTGGAGAACGTGCGCTATGCCCTCGAGGCGGGCGACTTCGGCCTCTACTACGTCAACACGCTGATCGTGGTGGTTGGCGTGCTGGCCGTGCAGTGCGTCACCGTCAGCCTGGCCGGCTATGCCTTCGCCCGGCTGCGCTTCCCGGGCCGCGACCTGCTGTTCTACGGCTTCCTGCTGCAGCTGATGCTGGTGCCGCCGGCGCTGATCGTCCCGAACCTGACGACGGTGGTCGATCTCGGCCTCTACGATTCGCTGCCGGGCGTCATGGCGCCGTACTTCGCGTCGGCCTTCGGCACCTTCCTGATGCGCCAGACCTTCCTCGCCCTGCCGCGCGACTTCGAGGAGGCGGCCGCGATCGACGGTGCGCCATGGTGGGCGATCGTCTGGTACGTGCTGCTGCCGATGGCCAAGCCCGGCCTGATCGCCTTCGCCATCGTCTCGGTCACCGCCCACTGGAACGAGTTCCTGTGGCCCCTGATGGTGATCAGCTCTCCCGACAACCAGACGCTCACCATCGGCCTCGCGGCGTTCACGCGCGGCGCCGAGGGCGGCAAGGAATGGGGCGTGCTCGCGGCCGGCACGCTCCTCGTCATGGCACCGCTGGCGCTGGCGTTCGTCGCCTTCCAGCGGCGCTTCGTCGACAGCTTCGTGTTCAGTGGCGTGAAAGGCTAGGAGGCATAACGATGACCATGTTTCGACGTCTGGGTGCGGGGGCGCTGGCGCTCTCGCTGGCTGCCGTTGGCCTGCCGGCCGCGGCGCAGACCAAGATCGACTTCTTCTTCCCCGTGCCGGTCGAGGGCAAGCTGGCGCGCGAGATGACGCGCCTCGTCAAGCTCTACAATTCGAGCCAGAAGGAAGTGGAGGTCGTCGCCTCCTACACCGGCGGCTACGACGACACCAAGCTCAAGGCCCAGGCCGCCGCCAAGGCCGGCAAGCCTCCGGCGGTGGTGCTGATGAGCGCCAACTTCACCGTCGACCTCAAGCTGTCGGGCGACATCGTCTCGCTGGAGCCGATGCTCAAGGCCGACGAGACGACGCGCGAGGAGTTCCTCAAGGACTTCTGGCCGGCCCTGCATGCCAACGCCATCGTCGACGGCGAGCTCTACGGCGTGCCCTTCCACAACTCGACGCCGCTCCTCTACTACAACGTCGACCACTTCAAGGAGGCCGGCCTCGACCCGGCCAAGCCGCCGCGCACCTGGGCCGAGTTCGTCGACGCCGCCAAGAAGCTCACCAAGGACGGCCGGTCCGGCTTCCTGATGCCGGGCGGCTACGACTATCTCGGCTGGCTGATGGAGGCGCTCTCCATGTCCAACGGCGGCCGCTACTTCAACGAGGATTACGGCGGGGAGGTCTACTACGACCAGCCCTCGATGCTGGGCGCCGCGCAGTTCGTCGAGGACCTGATCTTCAAGCACAAGGTCATGCCGCAGGGCGTCACCGAGGCGGGCGGCGTCTCGACCGCCTTCTTCGCCGGCAAGGCCTCGATGGTGATGCTGTCGACCGGCTCGCTCTCGTTCATCCGCGATAACATGAAGCAGCAGTACAATGTCGCCTTCGTGCCCAGGAACGTGCGCAACGCCGTCCCGATCGGCGGCGCGTCGCTGGTGATGTTCGCGGGCCAGAGCGAGGAGAGCAGGAAGGCCGGCTGGAAGTTCATCAAGTGGCTGACCACGCCCGACACGATCGGTGGCTGGAGCCGCTTCACCGGCTACTTCGCGCCGCGCAAGTCGGCCTACGACACGCCGGAGATGAAGGAGTTCATCGCCAAGAATCCCGATGCCAAGGTCGCCCTCGACCAGCTCCCCTTCGCCAAGCCGTGGTTCGCGACCTACCAGACCGTGGCCGTGCGCAAGGCGCTGGAGGACGAGATCCAGGCCATGATGAACGGCAAGAAGAAGGCCGACCAGGTGGTCAAGGACGCCCAGAAGAAGGCGGACGAGATCATGCGGCCCTATGTCGAGCAGACCTCTCTCAAGCTGCCGTAACTGCCCTCACCTTCATGTTCCTCTCCCCCGCCAGGGGGAGAGGCCAGGAGAGGGGGAATCGATGTGCGTAGCCCCCTCTCCCAACCTCTCCCCCTGGCGGGGGAGAGGAGGTTCAGCAGAAAGGAGTCCCCACCATGATGATCGCCCAGATCACCGACCTGCACATCCGTCCGCGCGGGCGCGTCGCCTACGAGCGGGTCGACACCAACGCCATGCTCGAGGCGGCGGTCGCCACCATCGAGTCCCTGCCGCGCAAGCCCGACCTGGTGATCGCCACCGGCGATCTCACCGACTGCGGGCTGGCCGAGGAGTACGCCGTCCTGCGCGACATCCTCGAGCCGCTGTCGATGCCGGTCTACCTGGTGCCCGGCAACCACGACCGCCGCGCCGAGCTGTTCGCCGAGTTCGGCTCCGACGGGTACCTCCGCAACGACGACGGCTTCCTGCACTACACGATCGACGGGCACGCCGTCCGCCTGATCGGCCTCGACACGGTGGTGCCGGGGCAGGGGCACGGCGAGATGTGCCGCGCCCGGCTGGCGTGGCTGGAGGGCCGGCTGGGCGAGGAACGCGATCGCCCCACGATCGTCTTCATGCACCACCCGCCCTTCAGCACGGGCCTTGCCGACATGGACCGCATCAACTGCCGCGACGGGCAGGCGATGGCGGCGGTCCTGCGTCGCTTCGACAATATCGAGCGCGTCGTGTGCGGCCATCACCACCGGCCGATCACGACACGCTGGGCCGGCACCATTGCCTCGGTGGCCCCGAGCACGGCCCACCAGGTCACGCTCGACCTGGTGCCCGACGGCAGCCCGGCGACCTTCATGATGGAGCCGCCGGGGTTCGACCTGCACGTCTGGTCGCCGCAGTCGGGGCTGGTGTCGCACGGCGTCGCGATCGGCCGGTTCGAGGGGCCGTACCCGTTCGTGCTCGACGCCGACTATCCGGGTCAGGCGGCCAAGGCCGAAGCCGCCTGAGGGCCCCGCTTCCAGCGCTGGCAACGCGGCGCTAGCATGGCGGCGGAGGAAGCCGCCGCCATGACCCAGGGCCAGGAACCCGTCCGCTACATGGACCGGACGCGCGACTATTACCGCGCGCTCGGCTACGCCACCGACTATGTCTGGGCGTCGTACGAGGACGTGCCCTTCGTCCGCCCGTCGAGGCCCCTGGCGGCGCTGCGGATCGGGCTGGTCACGACCGCGAGTCCGCCGGGCCTGTCCAATCGCGACCGTCGCGGCATCCGGCATGTCTGGTCGGGCCCGGTCGCCGAGCCGCCGCGCGAGCTCTTCACCGACAATCTCGCCTGGGACAAGGAATCGACGCATACGCGCGACCGCGAGAGCTTCCTGCCCATCGAGACCGCCGCGGCTCTGGCGGAGGAGGGGCGCATCGCGGGCCTTGCGGCCCACTTCCACGGCGTGCCGACCGAGTACAGCCAGCGCAAGACCCTGGCCGAGGACGCGCCGCAGGTGCTGGCGCGCCTGCGCGACGACGGCGCCGACGCCGCCTTGCTCTGCCCGCTTTGACCCGTCTGCCACCAAACCGTGAGTTTGGTCGCCCGTCATCTGGAGGAAAACGGCCTGCCGACGGTAATCGTCGGCTCCGCCCGCGACATCGTCGAGCATTGCGGCGTGCCGCGCTTCGTCTTCACCGACTTTCCGCTCGGCAATCCCTGCGGCCCGCCGTGGCGACGCGACGTCCAGCGCACCGTGGTCGCCGCCGCACTCGACCTGCTCGTGTCGGCAGAGGGACCGCGGACGACCGTCGTGGCGCCCGTCGCCTGGAAGGGCGATCCCGAGTGGCGGGGCCGCTACGGCCGGGTCGATCCGGCCGAGCGCGAGCGCCTGCTGGCCCAGGGGCGCGACCGGCGCGAAAAGGCCGAGGCGCGCAAGGCGCAGGCCCGTGGCATGCCTCTTGCTGCCGGCGAGGGCACGAAGGAAACATGAGCCCACCGCTGTTCTTCATGGCCTCCGGCGCACCGACGCCGGTGGCGCCGTTCAGCCATGCCGTCGAGGCCGACGGCTGGTGCTTCATCACCGGCCAGATGCCGACCTGGCCCGACGACGATTCCCGGCCGCTGGCGCCGGATATCGAAGGTCAGACGGTGCGCGTCATGGAGAACCTCAAGATCGTCCTCGGGGGGCTCAAGCTCGGGCTGGAGCATGTCGTCTGCGCCCGGGTCTACATCACCGACTTCGAGGCCAACTATCCGCGCATGAACGAGGTCTATGCCGGCTACTTTCCGGCCGACCGCCGGCCGGCACGGACCTGCATCGGCGTCACCGGGCTGGCGCGCGGCGCCATGGTCGAGATCGACCTCCTGGCGAAGCGCTGACGGAGATGTGCCGGGGCGACGATCCGACCTGCCCGGCCTTCGAGGCCCATCACCGCCGCTTCGCCGAGGATCTGGCCCGCGAGCGCCGGGCCTTCCTCGCCAGCCGCTTCGCGGCCAATGGCGGCGCGGCCCGCCTCGCGGCGGGCGGCCTCGGCCTGCCCCGGCCCGCATCGGCCGCGACGCGGCACCATCACCTGCCGGCCAATGCCGACACGGTGCACTGGGGCTATTTCAGCCGCAGCCTGCGGCCGCAGCTCGAGGTCCGGACCGGCGACCTCGTCACCATCGAGACCCTGACCCACCAGGCGAGCGACGACCACGAGCGCATGATCGCGGGCGATCCGGGCGCGGAGAGCGTCTATCTGTGGACGAAGGATCGCAAGGGCGTGATGCGCCGCGGGGCCGGCGAGGATGACGGCAAGGGGCTGGGCGTCCACATCTGCACCGGCCCGGTGCTGGTCGAGGGCGCCGAGCCCGGCGACGTGCTCGAGGTCCGGATCCTCGACGTGGCGCTGCGGCCGAGCGCCAACCCGGACTATCGCGGCCTCGCCTTCGGCAGCAACGCCGCGGCCAACTGGGGCTACCACTACAACGACTTCCTGACCGGCGAGACGCGCGAGGTCGTGACCATCTACGAGCTCGACGCCACCGGCGCCCGCAACTGGGCGCGGGCGCTCTACAGCTTCCGCTGGCCCGAGATCGTCGATCCGGCCGGCGGCCGCCACCCGACCATCGACTATCCCGGCCTGCCGGTCGACCACGCGACGACGGTCCGCGACTGGGGCGTGCTCGCGGGCGTGCGCGTGCCGGTGCGGCCGCACTTCGGCGTCATGGGCGTGGCGCCGCGCGAGGCCGAAGCGGTCAACTCGGTGCCGCCCTCCTACAGCGGCGGCAACATCGACAACTGGCGCATCGGCAAGGGCGCCTCGGTCTACTATCCCGTGTCGGTGGCGGGCGCGCTGCTCTCGGTCGGCGATCCGCACGCCTCGCAGGGCGATTCCGAGCTCTGCGGTACCGCCATCGAATGCTCGCTGACCGGCACCTTCCAGCTCGTGCTGCACAAGGCGAACGCGCTCGAGGGCACGCCGCTCGAGGGGCTCGACTTCCCGATGATCGAGACCGCGGACGAATGGGTGCTGCAGGGTTTCAGCCATCCCAACTACCTGGCCGAGCTCGGGCCCGACGCCCAGGCCGAGATCTTCCGCCGCTCCTCCATCGACCTCGCCATGCGCGATGCGTTCCGCAAGATGCGGCGTTTCCTCATGACGGCGAAGGGGCTGACCGAGGACGAGGCGATCAGCCTGATGTCGATCGCGGTCGACTTCGGCATCACCCAGGTCGTCGACGGCAACTGGGGCGTCCACGCCATCGTGCGCAAGGACATCTTCCCGGCGTGACCATGACCTCACCCGGAGGAGCAGGGTGAGGCGGTCCCGTTGCTAGAACCTCAGCCGCTTGCCGACCGCCAGCGGCGTGAGCTTTCCCTCGCCGAAGGCGTTGGCGAGGGCCGTCATGGCGCGCCAGCCGGTGCAATGGCCGGCGGCGACGACGTCGAGGCCGAAGCCCTGCAGCGCCTCGACGGTCTGCGGGATCACCCGCTCGTTGGTGCCCGAAAGGTGCAGGCCGCCCAGCACGGCGTGCAGCTTCACCCCGGGGAAGCAGTCGCGGGCGTGGTGCAGCACGTTCACGGCGCCGGCATGGCTGCACGCCGACAGGACCACCAGTCCCTTGCCCTGCACGTTCACCGCCACGAAGCGCTCGTCGATCAGCAGCTCGTCGGGTTCCCAGCCCGTGCCGTCCTCGGTGCGGCGATGCTGGCCGGGCAGGCCGGTCTCGAACGGCGTGCGCCGCGGGATCTCGCCGCTCACGAAGACGGTGCCGCCCGCGACCGACTGCGGCTCGCGCGTGCACACGACCGTGCCGCCCTGCGCCTCCAGCTCGGCGACCGACGGCACGTCCTCCATCGGCCGGAACGAGCCGTCCGGCAGCCGGGCGGCGCGGCTGCGGAACATGTCGGGATGGACGTAGCAGGGAATGCGGCGCCCGCCGTTGCGGTCGCGCGCGATCTGAAGCGCGCGCAGCATGGCGCCGGCATGGTCCCAGTGGCCGTGGCTCAGCACCATCGCCTCGACGGGACCGAGGTCGAGGCCGAGGCGCGACACGTTCTGCTCGAAGACGCGATCCTCCGGCCCGGTGTCGAACAGCACCGAGTGGCTCCGTCCTCCGCTCCTGATCGTGAGCAGGCAGGACAGTCCGTGCGCGGCGCAGCACAGGCAGCCGCCGCCCAGCACCCAGGCGCCGCCGCGCCGTCGCGCCAGGCCGGCCGTCTCCGTCTCGATGAAGGACGGCACCGACGACAGCGAATCGGTGACGTTGTCGACGATGATCTGGATGTCCAGGGATTCGACGGGGGCAATAGCGGTCATTGTGTCTTCCAGGTTGGCTTGCGCTTGGCCAGGAAGGCGTCGACGCCTTCCTCGAAGTCCGGTGTGCCGGCAAGGTTGACGACCGTCTCCATCTCGTAGGCCATGCCCTCGTCGAAACCCATGCCGCCGCCCAGGGTGACGGTCCGGCGGATCGCGGCCAGCGCGCTCGGCGACTTGCCGGCCAGCGACCCGGCATAGGCCTGGACGTGCGCGCGCAGGGCTGCCGGCTCGACCAGTTCGTCGACCAGGCCCCAGGCGAGCGCCTCGGTGGCCGGCACCAGGCCGCCCTCGAAGAGGTAGCGGATGGCGCGCGGCCGGCCGATCAGGCGGGCCAGCGCCTGGGTGGTGGCGATCGGCGGGATGAAGGCGATGTTGATCTCGGGCTGGCCGAGCCGGGCGTCGCGCGCGGCGAAGCGCAGGTCGCAGTGCAGCGTCATCTCCAGCCCGCCGCCGACCGCGGTGCCGTTGATGGCGGCCAGCAGCGGCTTGGGCGAGCCGCGCAGCAGCCGCACGATGTCGTGGCAGCGCGTCGCCCACTGCCGCATGCCGTCGCGGCCGATGCCCTTGAAGACGTTCAGGTCGGCGCCGGCGCTGAAGTAGCGGTCGACCGCGCTCGCCAGCACCACGACGCGGACGCCGGGATCGGCGAGGGCGGCGGCGATCGCGTCGTGCGTCTCCTCCACCATCTCGCGCGTGAAGGCGTTGACGGGTGGGCGATCGAACTCGAGCCAGCCGACATGGGCGACGATGGAGAGGCGGACGAAGGTCATGAGCGACTCCTGCCGCGCACAGCCTGTCGCACGCTGGCCTCGAACGCCAGCATTGCCTGCGTGCTCGCCCGCGACTTGCGGGTGATCAGGGAGAAGGCAAAGGACCCCTCGTCGATCCGCACCGGCAGGATGGTGACGCGGCGCTGGCCGGCGAAATGGCGGCCGACCTCGCGGGGCACCAGCATCAGGCAGTCCGATGCGGAGAGGATGGCAACGCAGGAGGCGTACGAGGCCGACTGGTAGATCGGCCGGGGCGGGCGAAGGCCGCGCCGCAGGAAGGCCTCGGCGAAGAAATCGTGCAGGGCGGTGTGCCTGGGCGCCTCGATCCAGTCGGCGGCCTCGAGATCCTGCCAGGAGATCCTGCGCCGGTTCGCCAGCGGATGATGGCTGCCCCCGACGATGCAGAAGGATTCGGTGAACAGGAACGACGGCACCAGGTCCTGGTTGACCGCGAACTCGGGCAGCATCCGGCCGACCACGAGGTCGAGCCCACCGTCGGCCAGGGTCGCGAGAAGGTCGGAAGCCGCACCCTCATGAAACTCGGCGCGGATGCCGGGATGCGATTGCCGCAGCTGCGCGAGCGCCCGGGGCACGATCTCGAGCATCACCAGCGCCAGTGCCCCGATGCGCAGCAGGGCCTGCCCATCGTCCCCGGCGGCGAACTCGCTCTGGATGCGGCGCAGGTCGGCCAGCATGAGGCGCGCCTGGCGGATCATATGGTCGCCGCGCTCGGTCGGGACGAGGCCCCGGCGCGAACGCTCGAACAGCCGTCCGCCCAGCGTGCGCTCGACTTCCTGCAGCATCACCGACAGGGCGGGCTGCGAGGTGTTGAGCCGTCGCGCCGCCTGATGCAGCGACCCGGTCTCCGCCAGCATGTCCACGAGCGTGAGCGCGCGCAGCCTCAGATGGTCCATGTGATAGGCATCCGATATCACGATATCCAAAAACGGTATTACAGCATTATCAGTGAGTTCCCTAGCCTCGGGGCCAGGGAAGGAAACGAATGGCCTCGCAGAGCCTCTCCGACGTCCGGGTGATCGATCTCAGCCACGTGATCGCCGGCCCCGTGACGTCGATGTACCTCGCCGCCCTGGGCGCCCATGTGCTCAAGGTCGAGAACCCGCGAGCGCCCGACGTCATGCGTTACGTCGAGCCGGGCCGCGAGACGATGGCCAACACCTTCGCCACGCTGAACGCCGGCAAGACGTCGCTTGCCATCGATCTCAAGCAGCCCCGACTGCGCGACCTCCTGCTGGACCTGGCGCGGGATGCCGACGTCTTCATCGAGAATTTCCGCCCGGGCACGGCGGCGCGGCTCGGCCTCGACTATGCGGCCGTGCGAGCCGTCAACCCGCGCATCGTCTACCTGTCGATTTCGGGCTATGGCCAGGAAGGGCCGTGGAGCCGCTATGGCGCCTACGACCAGGTCGTGCAGGCGCTCACCGGCATGATGATGGCCAATGGCGGCGAGGACGATCCGCCGACCAAGGTCGGATTTCCGGTCGTCGACATCGCCACCGGCATGCTGGGAGCGCTCTCGGTGCTGGCGGCGCTGCATCGTCGCGGCCGCGAGAATGTCGGCAGCCACATCGATACCTCGCTCGCCCAGGCCGCGGTGCAGCTCATGCGGCCGCTGGCCAGCCGGGTCCTGTCGACCGAGCGGGACGGGCCGCGTCCCGGCAACCGCGGCTTCAGCGGCTCGCCGGGAGCCGCGACCTTCCGCTGCCGCGACGGCTGGCTGGCAGTGGCCGCCAACACGCGGCGGCAGTTCGCGGCGCTGTGCGACGCCCTGGGCCTGGTCGGCGTGGCGGACGATCCCGCGCTGGTGACGCAGGTCGGCGACGGCGCCACGTCGAATGTCGTGCCTGTCGACGCCGCCGAGCTGGGGCGGCGGCTCGATGCCGCCTTCGCCCGTCGCGACGCGGCAACCCTCGAGGAAGGGCTGAACGCGGCGGGCGTGCCGGCGGCCCGGGTGCGGCGCATGGGCGAGTTCCTGAACGAGGCGCAGGCAGGCCGGCATGTCGACCTCGGCGTCGAACGGCTCGACGACATGTTCCTGCAGCTCGGCAAGGGATTCACCGGACTGGACTCGGCGCCGGTGACTCCGGCGCCGCGGCTCGGCCGCGACACGCGCGAGATCCTGCGCGGCGCGGGTTTCACCGGACAGGAGATCGAGGCGCTGGCGCGGGAGGGTGCGGTGCGCCTGGATGATGGCAATTGACGCAAGAAGCACGGGAGGAAGAACGATGAGAAGAAGAACGATGCTGGCCGCCGTGGCGGCCCTGGGACTGCTGCCGACGGCCGTGTCGGCCCAGCCGATGAAGGCGAACGTCGCGGTCTATACCGGGTCGCTGGTCGCGGTGCCCGCCTACGTCGCCAAGGATCTCGGCATCTATGCCAAGCACGGGCTCGACGTTTCGCTGATGGATTTCCGCGCCGCCCCCGAGGCGACGGCGGCTCTGTTCAGCGGTGCCGTCGACCTGATGAGCAACAGCCCCGGCAACATGATGCTGGTGAACAGCCGCGGCCGCGACCTGGTGGCGATCATCGACAACTATCCGGCCCATGTCTGGACGGTCATCACCAACAAGGACGTGCCGACGCCCAGCAAGGCCGCCGGCTATCCGGCGATGATCCGCGACCTCAAGGGAAAGAAGATCGGCGTCCCGGCCATCGGCTCCGACGGCCACAATTTCGCGCGCCGCTTCTTCAAGGACGCCGGCATGGATCCGGAGAAGGATGCCACCTTCCTCGCCGTCGGCCTGGGCCCGGATGCCGTTGCCGCCTTCAAGGCGGGCCAGCTCGACGCGGTGATGGCCATCGAGCCGGTGCAGACCGTGCTGGAGAACCTGGGCGGCAAGGTGCTGCTCGACCTGCTGGTCGACAAGACGATCCCGGAGTTCGCGACCTGGACGTCGAGCGTCTATCACACGACCAAGGCTCATGCCGACAAGAACCCGGAGATGATGAAGCGCTTCCAGGCGGCGCAGGAGGAGGCCATCGCTTTCGTGCGCGATCCCGCCAATGCCGAGAAGGTCGCCGCGGTCTGGGCCAAGTACAACAAGGCGCTGACGCCGGATCAGATGAAGGGCGTGCTGACGCGTCTGGGCAAGGCCTTCGACGTCAAGTTCAACTGCAAGGGCACCGAGAATGTCGGCAAGTTCCAGGTCGACAACGGCCTGATCAAGCCGGATCAGGTCCAGACCTGCGAGCAGCTCGCGTGGTCCGGCGCCAAGAAGTACCTGCACTGACGAAACGACGGGAAGGAGCGGTCCGATGACGGACGAGGCCATGAAATTCGGCATCTTCCTGGGGCCGTTCCACCGCCTGGGCGAGAACCCGACTCTCGCCCTCGAGCGCGACCTCGAGCTGATCGAGTGGCTCGATCGGCTGGGCTACGACGAGGTCTGGATCGGCGAGCATCATTCGGCCGGCTGGGAGCTGGTCTCCTCGCCCGAGCTGATGATCGCGGCGGCGGCGGCGCGGACCCGGCGCATCATGCTGGGCTCGGGCGTGACCAGCCTGCCGTATCACAATCCCCTGATGGTCGCGAACCGCTTCGTGCAGCTCGACCACATGACCCGCGGCCGCGCCATGCTGGGCTGCGGGCCGGGGGCGCTCACCTCCGACGCCTACATGCTCAACATCCCGCCGGAGCTGCAGCGCAAGCGCATGGAAGAGGCGCTCGACGTCATCATGCGCCTGCTGATGAACAAGGAGCCGGTGACCGCCCGGACCGACTGGTTCGAGCTCAAGGAGGCGCGCCTCCACCTCGCGCCCTATACGCGGCCACATTTCCCCATCGTCGTCGCCAGCACCATCACGCCGTTCGGCATGATGGCGGCGGGCAGGCACGGGCTGGGCGTTCTGTCGATCGGCGCCGGATTGCCGGGCGGTCCCGAGGCGCTGGCCAGGCAATGGCAGATCGCCGAGGACACGGCGGCCGAGCACGGCAAGTCGATGAGCCGGGCCAGGTGGCGCATCGTCGTGAACGTCCATGTCGGCGAGGACGACGAGGCCGCCCTGGCGCAGGTCCGCCGCGGCGAGCGCGCCGAGACGCTCGACTATTTCGATCGCACGCTCGGCCGTCCCGCGGGCCGGTCCGACGATCCGCTGCGCGATGGCGTGAAGATGGGAACGACGCTGGTCGGGTCGCCCGATCTGGTGGCGCGTGGTATCCGCAGGCTCCACGGCCTGAGCGGGGGCGGGTTCGGCGGGGTGCTGTTCCGCGCCCACGAATGGGCGAACCGCGAGGATACGATGCGCAGCTACGAGCTTTTCGCGCGCTATGTCATGCCGCAGTTCCAGGACTCGCTGACCTCTCTCGTCGCCTCCAACGACTGGGCGCGGGAGAACCGCAGGACGATCTTTGCGCCCAGCGTCGAGGCCGTGAAGCGGGCCTTCACCGATGTCGGCCGCGAGGCGCCGGCGGACCTTGCCGACCGCGCGCTGGGCGGCAGGGACGCACGGACCTAGGCCGGCATGGACGCCGTTTTGCCGACGAGCGCCACGCTCGACCTCGCCATCACGGTCGAAGGCGTCTCGCACGCTTTCCCGACACCCGACGGCAAGCCGATGCTCGCCCTCGACAATGTGTCGTTCAACGTGCCGCGCGGCCAGTTCATCGCCCTGGTCGGGGCGAGCGGCTGCGGCAAGACCACGATCCTCAACATGGCGGCCGGCCTGCTCCAGCCGGTGGCCGGCACGGTGACGGTCAACGGCGAGCGCATCCTGCGACCCTCGCGGCGCACCGGCTACATGTTCGCGCGCGACGGCCTGCTGCCCTGGCGGTCGGCACGCAGCAACATCGAGGTCGGGCTCGAGCTGCGCGGCGTGTCGGCGGCTGAGCGCGCCTCGGTCGGCACCCGTCTTCTCGAGATGATCGGGCTGAAGTCGTTCGGCCACGCCTATCCGTGGCAGCTTTCGCAGGGCATGCGCCAGCGCGTGGCCATCGCCCGCACGCTGGCCGTCGATCCCGACACGCTGCTGATGGACGAGCCCTTCGCGGCGCTGGACGCCCAAACGAAGCTGATGCTCCAGGGCGAGTTCCTGCGCATCTGGGAACGCGACCGCAAGACCGTCCTGTTCGTGACCCACGACCTCGCCGAGGCGGTCGCGCTTTCCGACCGCGTGATCGTGCTGACCCGCCGTCCCGGACGCATTCAGGCCGACATCACGATCGACCTGCCGCGGCCGCGCGATCCCGAGCGCATCCGCTTCGACAGCCACTACCTGAAGCTCAGCGAGCAGGTCTGGCAGGCCCTGAAGGCGGGGGAGGCCGCGCCATGAGCGTCCATGCCGAGAGTGCCGACCGCGTCCTCGACACGCTGGCGCGGAGCGAGGCCGACCGCCTGTCGCGCCGCCGCCGGCGGACCGCCTGGGTCTGGACGACGCGGGCGCTGGTCCTCGCGGTCTTCCTGGGATCCTGGCAGTGGGCGGTCGATGCGCAGCTCATCGATCCGTTCTTCTTCTCGCAGCCCCGGGCCATCGCGCAGTTCCTCGCCGAGGAGGTGAGGGACGGCAGCATCTGGCCGCACGTGTTCGTCACGCTGCGCGAGACGCTGGCGGGCTTCGCCCTCGGCGCCGCGGCGGGAATCGCCGCCGGCATCGTGCGCATGCAGTTCCCTTTCGCGGCCGATGTCAGCAATCCCTTCCTGACGATCCTGAACGTCCTGCCGCGGGTGGCGCTGGCGCCGATGTTCATCATCTGGTTCGGGGTCGGCGAGGGATCGAAGATCGCGCTGTCGGTGAGCCTGGTGTTCTTCATCCTGATGCTGAACACCGAGGCAGGAATCCGCTCGCTCGACCGCGAGTTGATCGTGACCATGCGGGCCCTGGGCGCCACCGACCGCCAGCTCTTCTGGAAGGTGATGCTGCCGGGCGCGGTGCCGTCGATCTTCGGCGGCCTGCGGCTCGGCGTGGTCTATTCGCTCCTGGCCGTGGTCGTCGGCGAGATGATCTCGGCCCGCATGGGGCTGGGGCAGCGCATCGCCTTCTATGCCGCAAGCTTCCGGGCCGAAGGCGTGCTGGGCACGATCCTTGTGCTGGCCATGATCGGCCTGGGGCTGAACTTCGTGGTCGTGCGCGCCGAGGCGCTGTTGCTGCGCTGGAAAGGCGAAGCGGCGTGACGGCGGCGCTGGCCGGCAAGGTGGCCCTGGTGAGTGGCGGCGCCGGCGGCATGGGCGCAGCCCAGGCTCGGCTGTTCGCCGAACAGGGTGCGGCGGTCGCCGTCGCCGACATGCTGGAGACGCCGGGACGGGCCGTGGCCGAGTCCATAACCGCTGCCGGCGGCCGGGCCGTGTTCCTGCCGCTCGACGTGACGGACGGCGCGGCGTGGCGGCGCGCCGCGGAAAGCGTCGAGGCGAGCCTCGGCCCGATCGACATCCTGGTGAACAATGCCGGCATCAGCACCATCGGCGCCGCCGAGCCGATGCTCGAGGAGGAATGGGATCGGCTGATGGCCGTCAACGCGCGCGGCGCGTTCCTCGGCCTGCGCCACGTCGCGCCGCTGATGCAGCGGCGCAAGCGCGGCGCGGTGGTCAACATCGGATCCATCGCCGCCTTTCGCGGCCAGGCCGGCCTTCATCCGGGCTACGGCGCCTCGAAGGCGGCGATCGTCGGCCTCACGCGCTCGGCGGCGCTGCGCTATGCCGCCGACGGCATCCGCGTGAACGCCGTGCATCCGGGGGTCATGCCGCCGATGCGCACCGCCCGGTCCGTCGATCCGGCCTGGCGGGCGCGCCTGGTCGCGAACGTGCCGCTGGGGCGAGAGGGAAGGGTCGAGGAGGTGGCGCAGGCGGTGCTGTTCCTCGCCTCGGATGCGGCGTCCTACGTCACGGGCGCCGACATCGTCGTCGACGGCGGCCTGTCGATTTCCTGAGCGCACCGGGTCCGGGACGAGAGTTGACGGAGGACGCATGTACGATTTGCTTATCAAGGGCGGGACTGTCGTGGACGGCACAGGATCGCCGTCGCGTACCGCCGATGTGGCGATCGCCGGCGACCGTATCGTCGAGGTCGGCCGGCTGACCGGCCCGGCCCGGCGCACGCTGCCGGCCGACGGCCTGCTGGTCACGCCGGGCTGGGTCGACATCCACACCCACTACGATGGCCAGGTGACCTGGGATTCGCAGCTCGCGCCCTCGTTCTGGCACGGCGTCACCTCGGTCGTCATGGGCAATTGCGGCGTCGGCTTCGCCCCGGTCCGGCCGGAGAAGCGCGGCTGGCTGATCGGGCTGATGGAAGGTGTCGAGGATATTCCCGGCACCGCCCTTGCCGACGGCATCCAGTGGGATTGGGAGAGCTTCCCGGAATACATGGGAGCGCTGGCGCGGCGGCGGCACGCGCTCAATGTCGGGGCCATGCTGCCGCACGGCGCGCTGCGGGCCTATGTGATGGGCGAGCGCGGGGCGCGGAACCAGGCGGCCAGCGCCGAGGACCTCCGGGCCATGGCAGACCTGGTCGGCGAGGCGCAGGCGGCGGGTGCCTTCGGCCTGTCGACCTCCCGCACCCTGGTTCATCGCGCGATCGACGGCGAGCGCGTGCCCGGCACCTTCGCCGCCCTCGACGAGCTCGAGGCGCTGTGCACGGCGGTGGCGGGCAGCGGTCACGGGCTGGTCCAGGTGGCGCCGGCCGGGCTGACGGGCGACGATCTCGCCGCGCAGGACACCGAGATCGCCTGGATGAACGACATGTCGGCGCGACTCGGCGTGACGGTGACCTTCCTTTGCCCGCAGAACATGGTCCGGCCGGAATCGTGGCGCGATCAGTTCGCCGCCTGCGCGGCGGCGGAGCGCCACGGCGCGCATGTCGTGCCGCAGGTGTTCGGGCGCAGCACGGGCTCGCTTCTCTCGCTCGCCAGCCGATTCCACCCCTTTCACGGCTCGCCGACCCTGAAGGCCCTCCAGGCGCTGCCGCGCGCCGAGATGCTGCGCCGCCTGGCCGAGGACCCGGCCCTGCGGCGGCAGGTGGCGCAGGAGGCCACGATCGGCCCGCCCGAAGGACGGCCGCGCGACGGCAACGAGGAGTATCAGGGCCTGTTCCGCAATCCCTGGCCATACATGTACCGGGTCGACGAGCTCGTCGACTACGAGCCCCATCCGGAGAGCTCCGTGCAGGCGATCGCCGCCCGCGAGCAGCGCGACCCGCGCGAGGTCGCGCTGGACATCCTCCTGTCGAACGACGGCAGCGGCATGATCAGCTACCACCTGCTGGGCTATGCACGCGGCAATCTCGATGCCCATCGCGAGATGCTGGCCGATCCGCGCAGCGTGATCGGCGCCGGCGACGGCGGCGCCCATGTCACGGTGATCTGCGACGCGGGCATGCCGACCTTCATGCTGACCCACTGGGCGCGCGACCGCGCGCGCGGTCCCCGGCTGCCGCTGGAGCTCGTCGTCCGCAAGCAGACGGCGGACACCGCCCGGCTGTTCGGCCTGCGCGACCGCGGACAGTTGCGGCCGGGCTTCCGGGCCGACGTCAACCTGATCGACTTCGATGCGCTGTCGTTCGAGCGGCCGCATCTCGTGCACGACCTGCCGACGGGCGCCGCGCGGCTGATGCAGAAGGCGCAGGGCTATGTCGCGACGCTGGTCAACGGCCAGACGATCCAGGAGAACGGCGAGGACAGCCTGGCGCGACCGGGGATGGTCCTGCGGAGTGCGGCTTCCGTCTGAGTCAGCGGATCGCGCGCGCCAGCCGGGCCAGCAGGACCATCGTGACGAGCGACACCGAGGCGGCCGCGAAGGTGAGCCAGAGCGCGCCGGAGGTGCCGTAGTTGGCCATCGCGAAGGCCAGGATGGGCGGTGCCGAGGCGGAGACGATGCCCTGCGGCAGGGCGAGCCGTCCCATGTAGGCGCCGAACTGGCTGCGGCCGAACAGGGCCAGCGGCAGCGTGGCGCGCTGCACGGCCTTCAGGCCGTTGGCGAAGCCGTAGGCCACCACGCAGACCAGCGCGACGACGAAGCTGCTGCCGTCGAGCAGCGCCAGCGCCAGTCCGCCGGTCAGCATGGCCGAGCCGAACACCGCCGAGTTCATGATCGAGTAGCGATGGCCGAACAGCAGCTCGAAGAGCCGGATGGTGATCTGGGTGGGCCCGATCATCGACGCCAGGAACACCGCCACGGCCGGCGCGTGGCCGAGCCCGCGCAGGATCTCGATCATGTGGACCATGACGCCGGTGAACACGAAGGCGCCGCTGGTGAGGGTGAGCGCCAGGAGCAGGTAGACGCGCGACTGGTGCTCGGGCGGCACCCCGGTCGGCGCCGGCGCGGCCGTGGCGGCGACGGGATGGGTCGGCGGCCGGCTCGGCAGCACCAGCAGATGGACCGGTGCGCAGCCGACCAGATGGATGCCGGCGTAGATCAGCAGGGTGATGCGCCAGCCGACCGCGACGTCGAGCGCGCCGGTGAGCGGCCAGAACGCCGTCGAGGCGAAGCCGCCGATGATGGCCAGCATGCCGATCGCCCGGCGGGCGCCCGGCCCGGCGACCTGGGCCAGGGCGATGCTGGAGGGCGTGCTGAGCGCCAGGGTCGAGGCGATCCCCAGCCCGGCCCAGCACAGGAGGTAGGAAACCATGCCCTGCGAGTAGGCGAGCGCGGCCAGCGACAGCGCGTAGACGACGGAGCCGGCCGCCATCATCAGGCGGGCCCCCGTGCGATCGATCACGCGGCCGATGCGCGGCGAGAAGACCGCGCCCATGCCGAACATCACGGTGATGCCGCTGAACACGATCTCGCTCGAGATGCCGAGATCGTCGCCCATCTGGCGGCCCAGCACCGCCGGCATCAGGAAGGTGGTGCCCCAGCCGACGATCTGGGTGAAGCCGAGCCCGGCGGTTGCCCGGGCGGCCGGCGTGAGGGTCACGCCGCCCGGGCTTGTTCGGGATAGAGCGACAGGAGGCCCGCTTCGCTGGCCGCGCAGACGCCGCGCTCGGTGATCAGCGCGGTGACCAGCCGGGCCGGGGTGACGTCGAAGGCCGGATTGGCCGCCGGACTGCCCTCGGGCAGCACGTCGACCGTGACGACCTCGCCCGCCGCGGTGCGGCCCGCGATGTGGGAGACCTCGCGGGCGCTGCGCTCCTCGATCGGGATGTCGACGCCGTCGTCGAGCGTCCAGTCGATGGTCGGGTAGGGCAGGCCGACATAGAAGGGCACGCCGTTGTCGCGGGCGGCCAGCGCCTTCAGGTAGGTGCCGATCTTGTTGCAGACATCGCCGCGGCGCGTCGTGCGGTCGGTGCCGGTGATGCAGAAGTCGACCTGGCCGCGCTGCATCAGGTGGCCGCCGGCATTGTCGGCGATCACCGTGTGCGGCACGCCGTGCTTGGCGAGCTCCCAGGCCGTCAGGCTGGCGCCCTGGTTGCGCGGCCGCGTCTCGTCGACCCAGACGTGGATGGGGATGCCGGCATTGTGCGCCTGGTAGATCGGCGCCAGCGCCGTGCCCCAGTCGACGGTGGCCAGCCAGCCGGCATTGCAGTGGGTGAGCGCCTGCAGGCGATCGCCGCGCGGCTTGAGTTCGCGGATCAGGCCGAGCCCGTTCTCGCCGATGCGGCGGCAGATCTCGGCATCCTCGTCGCAGATCTCCGCAGCGCGACGGTAGGCCGCCTCGCGCCGCTCGGACGCGGGCAGGGGCGCCAGCAGCGCGCGCAGGTCATCGAGGGCCCAGCGCAGGTTGACGGCGGTCGGGCGGGCGGCGAGCAGCGTGTCGTAGGCTTGGGCGAGCATGGCGTCGGACGGCTCGGCTGCCATCGCAAGGGCCATGCCATAGGCCGCCGCCGCGCCGATCAGCGGCGCGCCGCGCACGATCATGGTGCGGATGCCGCGCTCGGCGTCCTGCATGGTGCGCCAGTCACGCACGACGAACCGGTGGGGCAGGAGGGTCTGGTCGATCACCTGCACGGTCGTCCCGTCGGCGCCGAGCCAGATCGTGCGGTAGGGGGTGCCGTCGACCTTCATGCGCCCGGAGATAGGGGGCTGAAGGAGCTCAGGTCAAGCTGGAGGGATTCCGAAGGTTGCTGCCCGACCGTCAGACCGGGCCACGGATCGGATTGATGATCTCCAGGCCGGGGAAATCCTTCTCATTGTCCGTGACGATGGTGCAGCCGTTGACGTCGGCGACGGCGGCGATGATCGCATCGAGGCCGCTGCGCGACCGTCCGGTCGCCCTGCCGTCGGCCATCAACCGGGCCCAGGCGAGGGCGGCTTTCTCGTCGAAGGACAGAATGCGCTCCCTGAAGAGGGCCTGCGGCCCCTCCGGGCCGTCGAACCAGGCGTCGAGCTGGTCGCGTCGTTTGCCCGCCGGCATTTCCAGAATGCCTCGGCGCAGTTCGGCAAGGGTGAGCGAGGCGATGAAGAGGTCGCCGTCGGCCTGCTCGGCCATCCAGGCGATGAGCGAGGAGGACGGGGCGGGTTTCGTGAGGTTGCTGATGATGTTCGTGTCGAGCAGGTATCGCGTCAAAGGTCGATCTTGCGTCCTTCTTCGCGCGGCCGGGTCAGGTCGAGGTCGGTCCCCGCCAGCGGCGATGCCAGCAGCGCCTTCAGGATGCCGCCTTTCCGGTCGGCCTCTCCCGAGATCGTCCGCTCGACCGCTGCGCGCAGGCGGTCGGCCTCCTCGCCTCCTGCGGCCAACTGTCGGGCCACGGAGCGGATCAGTTCGCGATCGGACACCCGGCCCACGACCTCGAAGCGAGCCATGCCCTGCTTCGTCAGGCGTTTGCGGTAGTTGTCGACGGCGCGGTGCTGGGACGTCTTTCCCATGTCGGCCTCCACTATAACCGGTAATATGCCCGGTATGATGAGGGCCGGCAAGGTAAAGCGAGACGACGTCGGGGCCTAAATGCCCCGCGCCACCGCGTCGACGATCGCCGCCGCGTCGAGCCGGTAGGAGCGGTAGAGGTCGGGGATGTCGCCGGACTGGCCGAACGCCTCGATGCCGAGCGGGATCGTGCGCTGGCCGCGCACTGAGCCCAGCCAGCTGAGCGCCAGCGGATGGCCGTCGAGGACGGTGACCAGGCGGGCGTCGCGCGACAGGGGAGCGAGCAGGCGCTCGATCGGGCTCGGGCTGCGGTCGACCCGGCCCGCCGTACGGCCGCGCTCGCGCTGGGCGGAAAGCCAGTCGGCGTGCAGGCGGTCGGGCGAGGTCAGCACAGCCAGGCCGGCGCCGGCGAAGTCCCGCGCCACGCTCGCGTGGGCTTCGATCGCTTCCGGCGTGACGGCGCCCATCGCCACGATGGCCACGTCCGCGCCGGGCTCCGGCGCCGCGTACCAGTAGCCGCCGGCCACGATGTCGGCCTCCTCGGCGGGCGAAAGCGTGCGCTGCGGCTGCGGCAGGCTGCGGGTCGACAGGCGCAGGTAGACCGAGCCGCCCTTGTCCTGCTGCATGTAGTCGAGCCCGTGCCGCATGATGACCGACAGCTCGTCGACGAAGGTCGGCTCGTAGCTGAGCAGGCCGGGCTGGCCGATGCCGATCAGCGGCGTGTGGATGCTCTGGTGCGCGCCGCCCTCGGGCGCCAGCGTCACGCCCGACGGCGTCGCCACGATCATGAAGCGCGCATCCTGGTAGCAGGCGTAGTTCAGCGCATCGAGGCCGCGGGCGATGAAGGGATCGTAGAGCGTGCCGATCGGCAGCAGGCGGGCGCCGAAGAGCTGGTGGCTGAGCCCCATCGCCGCGAGCTGGATGAACAGGTTGTTCTCGGCGATGCCGAGCTCGATGTGCTGGCCGCGCGGCGTCTTGCGCCACAGCTGGGCCGACACGACCTTGAGCTCGCGGAACACGTCCTCGGCCTCGGCATGGCCCCACAGGCCGCGCCGGTTCACCCAGGCGCCGAGGTTGGTCGAGACCGTGACGTCGGGCGAGGTGGTGACGATGCGGCGCGCGAGCTCGCTGTCCTCGGCGGCAATGGCGTTCAGGATCTTGCCGAAGCCCGCCTGCGTGCTCGATTCGCGGTCGGCCGGCCGCGGCAGCGCGGCCGGCAGCGGCACGATTGGCGCCTCGGTGCGGCGCCGTCCCTCGGCATTGAACGGCGCGGCGTCGAGGAAGGCCTGCAGCTCGTCCGGCGTCGCCTTGAGGCCGGCGAAGCGGTCCCATTCGCGGCCGTCCTCGATCGCCATGCCCTTCTTGAAGCCCGCCATCTGGTCGAGGGTCATCAGGCCGGAATGATTGTCCTTGTGGCCGGCGAAGGGCAGGCCCTGGCCCTTGATCGTGTAGGCGATGAAGCAGGTCGGCTGGTCGCCCTCGACGCCCTCGAACGTGTCGAGCACGGCCTGCATGTCGTTGCCGGCGAGGTTGGTCATCAGCCGGTGCAGAGAGTCGTCGTCGTGCTGGTCGAGGATGCGGCGGATGCCGGGATACTGGTTGAGGTCGCGGGTCAGCGCCTCGCGCCAGCCGGCGCCGCCCTTGAAGACCAGCGCCGAGTAGAGCGAGTTGGGACAGTCGTCGATCCACTGCCGCAGGTGCTCGCCGTCGGGCTGGGCAAAGGCCGTCTCCAGCAGCTTGCCGTACTTCAGCGTGATGACCCGCCAGCCGACCAGCTCGAACATCTCGCCGATGCGGCCGAACAGCCGGTCGTTGACCACGCCGTCCAGGCTCTGGCGGTTGTAGTCGATCACCCACCAGAGGTTCCGTACGTCGTGCTTCCATCCTTCGAGCAGGGCCTCGAAGATGTTGCCCTCGTCGAGCTCGGCATCGCCGACCAGCGCCACCATGCGGCCGGTGGGGCGCTTGCCGTCGCCCAGCTCCTTCAGCCGCACATAGTCCTGCACCAGCGAGGAGAAGAGGGTCATCGCCACGCCGAGCCCGACCGAGCCGGTCGAGAAGTCGACGTCGTCGACGTCCTTGGTGCGCGACGGATAGGACTGCGCGCCGCCCAGGCCGCGGAAGCGCTCGAGCTTCTCCTGGGTCTGATGCCCGAACAGGTACTGGATGGCGTGGAACACCGGCGAGGCGTGGGGCTTCACGGCGACCCGGTCCTCGGGCTTCAGCACCGAGAAGTAGAGCGCCGTCATGACCGTGGCGAGCGAGGCGCAGGAGGCCTGGTGGCCGCCGACCTTCAGCCCGTCGCGGTTCGGCCGCACATGGTTGGCATGGTGGATGGTCCAGGCGCTCAGCCACAGGACCTTGCGCTCCAGCTCGCGCAGGAGCCTCAGACGGTGCACGGGAGCGATGGTCGTCATGCTGAGGGCATACGCCCGAACCCGGGGAATATCCTTGCGTTCGGCCCCCGAAATCCGCTGTATAGGGTAGAATTGCGCCAAAGGGAGGAAATTGGAGCAATGATCTCCCTCGATGCGATCGACCGGCGCATCCTCGGCCGGCTGCAGAAGGAAGGCCGCCTGAGCAACGCCGACCTCGCCCAGCAGGTCGGCCTGTCCTCCTCGCCGTGCTGGCGGCGGGTCAAGGCGCTGGAGGAGGCGGGAGTCATCAAGGGCTATGCCGCGCAGGTCGACGCCAAGTCGGTCGGCCTCGCGGTCAACGTCTTCATGAGCGTGTCGCTGTCGACCCAGGTCGAGAAGGCCCTGCAGGCCTTCGAGCGGGCCGCGGCCGCCCGGCCGGAGGTCATGGAATGCTACCTGATGACCGGCGACAGCGACTACCTGCTGCGGATCGTCGTGCCCGACCTCGAAGCCTACGAGCGCTTCGTCATGGACTTCACCAAGATCGCGGGCATCGCCCAGATCCGCAGCTCCTTCGCGCTGCGCACCGTGAAGCAGGGCGCCGCGCTGCCGCTGGGAACATGAGCCGTCCCGGCGACCGTCGCTCCAGCCAGCGGGAAGATCGCGTGCGCATACCTTACGGAACCATCGTCCTGCTGCTGGTCGCGGCCTTTCTCTATGTCGGCATGACCGCGAACCTGACCGGGCTGCGCGGGACCGATGCGGCCGGCCGCGGCATGGCAATGGGCTTCGCGGCCGTCATCGGCTTCCTGCTGTGGCTCGTGCTGGCCGGCCTGTTCGTGCTGGCCTGGTTCAACGGCCGCCTGCCGTTCTGGGCAGCGGCGGCGGTCGTGATTCTCCTGCCTTTGTCTGCGGTCGCCGCCGCCGTGGCGACGACCTATGCCGGCGAGCGCGGCCGCTGGCTGATGGCGGCTCCGTTCCTGTTGCCGCCTCTGCTGGCGCTCTACGCGCTGTGGGCCCGCCTGCCGGCCGCGCACGGCGTCCTGCCGCCGGCGGCGACCGGTGCCGTGCTGGGCGGCGCGATCCTGCTGCTGACGGCGGTGCCGCTGGCGATCGGCTGGATCGAGACGATGCCCAACCCCGAGCGCGATGCGGCACGGGCCGAGCAGCAGCGCCGGTACGAAGAGGACATGGCGCGGCGCGGCCGCGAAGCCGCCGAAGCCGAGGAAGCCCGCTTCGTGAAGCTCGGGCCCGACTCGCCGCTGGCGGAGTGGCTCGACTTCCTGGCGCCGGGCAGTTCCTATTTCGAGCGTGCGCTCCAGGGGGCGCGCGCGGTGACGAGCCGCAATCGGGATGCCGCGACGCTGCTGCGGGAAGGCCGCCTGCCCGAGTTGGAGACCCTGTGGCAGCTCGATCTCGATGCCGCTGCGGTCTGCGAGGCCTATGCCGGCGCCTTGCAGGCCCAGGCGGCGAAGATCGACCGCACCCGCGAAGCCTACGTGACCGAGGCGCTCGAGATCGAGTATCAGCTCGACAACATGAAGTGGCTCGTCCGCGCGGGCTGCGACCTGGACCGCTCTCTCGCGACGCTGGAAGCGCGCATCCGCGCTATCGCCGACAACGCCCGGCTGACCGGCATCGCCGATACCGTCGCCGCCCTGCGCCAGCCGAGGTGAGGCTGCCGTCGTCGGGGGCCGCGTCCTGACCCGGTGTCTCCACCGCGCTCACCCGAGGTCGATCGTCCCCGCCATCATCGGCACGCAGCGGCCGCCGACATAGGTCGCGACCACCGTCCCGCCCTTCTTTTCCGCCGCCGCGTCGAGGAGGCTCGGCCGGCCCATGTCGAAGCCCTGGCCGATCGTGGTGGCGAGCGTCAGGTCCTGCTCCGGCCGGAAATGCGCCAGCAGGCCGGCGAGCACGACGTTGGCGCTGCCGGTCGCCGGGTCCTCGGGCACGCCGTAGAGCGGTGCGAACATGCGCGACTGGATCTCGACGCCGTGCTCGCGCGCCGGCACGTAGAGATGGACGCCGACGGCGCGGGCCATCGGCAGGTGCTCGGCCATCCGGTCGGTGCGCACCGCGGCGCGGGCCAGCGCCGCGCGCGAGGAAAGTTCGGCGAACACGAAGTTGTTGCCGCAGGAGGCGATCACCGGGGGGTGCGTCGCCGTCCGGATGTCGCCGGGCTCGAGCCCGCAGATCGCGGCCACGATCTCGGGCGCGATCTCCTCGCCCAGGGCCAGCGGCACCGGCGCCGCCAGCCGCGCGGCCACCACGGCACCCTTCTCGCGGGTGAGGTCGAGCGGCACCAGCCCTGCCTTCTCCTCGAAGACCAGCCGGTCGCCCGTGACCGGCCGGCCGTGGCAGGTGCCCCGGCGCGCCAGCACGAAGGCGGTGCCGACATTGGGATGGCCGGCGAACGGCATCTCGGCCCGGGGCGTGAAGATGCGCACCTCGGCCGTGTGGCCGGGATCCCGGGGCGGCAGGACGAAGGTCGTCTCGGCCAGGTTGAACTCGGCGGCGATGGCCTGCATCTGCCCGGTCGAGAGGCCGCGCGCGTCGGGCAGCACGGCCAGCGGGTTGCCGCCGAAGGGGCGGTCGGTGAAGACGTCCACGGTGACGAAGTCGAGTTTCATGATTTCAAATCTGCCATGGAGGGCTAAGCTCCCTGGCATGACGAAAGCTCACGCTACGCCCAAAATCTCTTACGATCACGGCGTGTCGACCAAGAAGCTGATCGGGGAGACCATCGGCGCCTTCTTCGACCGCACCGTCGAGACCCACCGCGACCGCGAGGCGCTCGTGGTCAAGCACCAGGACATCCGCTGGACCTGGGGCGAGCTGGGGCGGCGGGTCGACGACCTTGCGGCTGGCCTGCTGACGCTCGGCCTCGAGCGCGGCGACCGGGTCGGCATCTGGGCGCCCAACCGCTACGAATGGACGCTGGCGCAGTTCGCCACCGCCAAGGCGGGCCTGGTGCTGGTCAACGTCAATCCGGCCTACCGGCGCGCCGAGCTCGAATACGCGATGAACAAGGTCGAGTGCCGGGCGCTGATCCTGGCGCCGGCGCTCAAGACCTCGAACTATCTCGAGATCACCTCGGACCTTATGAAGGCGGGGAAGCTGCCGCATCTGAAGCACGTCATCCGGCTCGGCGCCGAGAAGACCCCGGGCATGCTGAACTTCGACGACGTCGCGGGCGCCGGCGGCAATGCCGAACGCGTGAAGCTGGCCGAGATCGCGCCCCGCCTGCAGTTCGACGACGCCATCAACATCCAGTTCACCTCGGGCACGACGGGGCATCCCAAGGGCGCCACGCTCAGCCACCACAACATCCTGAACAACGGCTACTTCGTCGGCGAGGGGCTGAAGCTCACGCCCGACGACCGGCTGTGCATCCCCGTGCCGCTCTACCACTGCTTCGGCATGGTGATGGGCAATCTCGGCTGCCTCACCCACGGCTCGACCATGGTCTATCCGGCCGAGGCCTTCGATCCGCTGGCGACGCTGAAGGCCGTCGCCGAGGAACGCTGCACGGCGCTCTACGGCGTGCCGACCATGTTCATCGCCCAGCTCGACCATCCCGAGTTCGCGAGCTTCGACCTCAAGAGCCTGCGCACCGGCATCATGGCGGGGTCGCCCTGCCCGATCGAGGTGATGAAGAAGGTGCAGAGCCAGATGCACATGGGCGAGGTCACCATCGCCTACGGCATGACCGAGACCTCGCCGGTGTCGACGCAATGCGCCACCGACGATCCGGTCGAGCGCCGCGTCTCGACCGTGGGCCAGGTGCTGCCGCACATCGAGATCAAGATCGTCGACGGCGAGGGCCGGGCGGTGCCGCGCGGCGAGACCGGCGAGTTCTGCACCCGCGGCTACTCGGTGATGAAGGGCTACTGGAACGACGCGGAGAAGACCGCCGAGGCGATCGACGATGCCGGCTGGATGCACACCGGCGACCTCGCGACCATGGACGAGGAAGGCTACGTCAACATCGTCGGCCGGCTGAAGGACATGGTGATCAGGGGTGGCGAGAACGTCTATCCCCGCGAGATCGAGGAGTTCCTCTACCGCCATCCCAAGATCCAGGACGTGCAGGTGATCGGCGTGCCGGACGCGCGCTACGGCGAGGAGATCTGCGCCTGGATCAAGCTGCACCAGGGCAGCACCGCCACGGCCGAGGAGATTCGCGACTTCTGCAAGGGCGAGATCGCCCACTACAAGATCCCGCGCTACATCGAGTTCGTGCCGGAATTCCCGATGACCATCACCGGCAAGATCCAGAAGTTCGTGATGCGCGAGGAGACGATCAAGAAGCTGGGGCTGAAGGCGGACAGGACGGCGTGAAGAAGGTCAACGGGCCGGAGCGATCCATGGCCGATTGGGCAGAGCGCTTTGCCGCAGACGCCATCGAACATGGTCGTTGCACGGAAAGTGGCGACTTCAAGCGAGGCAATGCAGCCGCTGACCGCATGACCAAGGCGATCGGAAAGTACGCCGCAGCTCCGACCGGGGCGAGGAACCCTTGTCTGCGTTGCTCGCCCATTCAAATGGCTGGGTGAGGGTCGCGTCAGCCACGAGTCTTCTTCCAATACGGGCGGAGCTCGCCATTCCCGTGCTTGAGCAAGTTGCGTCCGGACCCGAAAGCCACATGGAGTTCGACGCGAAGATGGTTCTGAAGGAATGGCGAGCGGGCAATTTGAAGCCGATTTGACCGTGGCGCGACGCGATCGCTTCAAGAGAGCACTCGACTCTTTAACAGGGTCGTCTCTCCATTCAGACGCCTAAGCCGATTCTCCTTACGCGTCGCGCAGGTCGAGGCGGCGTTCGATCCGGACCAGCCGCTCAGTCAGGCCGTCCGTGGCAAGCTGCTGCTGGGCATCCGCTGCGGCGAGGTTGCCAAGATGCTGGATGATCGAGGCCTGGCCACTCTCGAGATTGGCCAGGCGCCGTCTGATGTCGCCCAGCGTGCTCTGGACATCCGAAATGTCGCCCCGAATGGCGCGGAGCTGGGTAAGAGCCAGGTTCTCGGGACTGTCGGCCATAATTAAGTTTAGCACGGGAGAGGAATGGGAGGTAAGCAACCGACGGGAGAATCCGCGCGGCCGCGAGATGGCGCAAGCAACGTCCCGATGAGAGCGGCGTTGCTCGTCATATCCGGGAGCCCTCCATGAAGGCATTTCTCACCGTTCTCGCGACGCTCGCACTGGCCGGCGCGGCCGCGGCCCAGTCCGACCAGAAGCCGCCGGCCGATCCGCTCGCGGTCAAGCCGATCGAATCCGGGGCCGAAGCGACCGAGCTGGACGTGATCCGCACGAAGCTCGAGCGGCTGGGTTACACCGAGGTGGCCGAGCTGTCGCGCGACAGCAGCGGGCTGTGGCACGCCCGAGCGACGCGCGAGGGAGAGACGCTGCAGGTGATCGTCGACAAGGGCGGCCGGGTGAAGCCGGCGCCCTGATCGGCGGCGTCAGTCCGCCGCCGCCCGCTGCTCCATCGTTGCCGCTGCCGGTCGGTTGGCCTTGAGGAACATCCGGATGTGGCGCACCGCCAGCGGGATCTTCTCCGGCACGTCCTTCCAGGGGTACAGGCTGACCTGCGAGTTGGGCGCCAGCATCGCCACCTCCATCGCCACGGCGTAGGGATGCGGCGGGATGTCGTCGGGCAGGACCAGGATCGGGATCCGGCAGCTGCGCACGAAGTCGCGGCTCACGGTGAACACGAAATCGGCGTTGGCCCGGTACATCCTGGCCAGGAACTGGCTCACCTGGTCGATCGTGACGTCGGGGCGGCGTTCGACGAAGGCCGGGCCCCAGTTGTTCATGTTGTTCTGGTAGAACTGGTCGGGCAGCTCGGGGCGGTGGCCGCTGGGCTGGGTCAGCACGGCGGCCACGACGCGGTCCGGCGCACGCTTGATCAGGTTCCAGATGAGGGGCTGGCCGATGCAGTAGCCCAGCACCATGAACCGGCCGATGCCGAGATGGTCCATCAGGCCGATATGGTCGTCGGTGAAGGCATCCCACGGCCGGTCGATCTCGAGCGGACCCGACGACTGGCCGGGATTGGCGTTGCGCAGGTCGGCGGCGATGCAGCGGAATCCGTCGCCGGCGAATTCCTTCATCGCGTTGAACGGATGGCTCGTGTCCAGCCCCGCGACCGTGGCGTTCAGCCCGCCGCCCGGGATCACCAGCAGCGGAAAGCCCGAGCCCATCTCCTCGTAGTGGATGCGGACCTTCCCGCGTTCGTAGATCGGCATGGCGATTCTCCCTGGAAGACGCGAGCTTGGCTTGTCTGTCGGGCTCTCTCAACGGGTTTCCGGATGCGCCGGTGAGCGTCGCGTTGCGAGGACGAGGCTAGCCGATCTATACTGTAGTGCTTGATCGACCTATACGTAAGTTATAGTATCCGATCGGCGCGCCGCTTCTGCGCGCCGCCGTTCTATTCATCGTCGATCGGTAGCGAGATCGGGAACAGCCGGCGCGCGGCTGCCGTCCGGCCGCTCGCGTCCGGACGGTTCGGGCTCGGGGGTGGTCTCAATCGTTGGAGGGCGGAGAAGCCCCAATCCCTTGGGGGCGTGATGTCAGGGAACCACAAGGCTCCCTGTCGGAAATGCCGGAAATGCCGGAAAACGCCTCGCGCTCCTGGCGCCGCAGATCACATCCGGCTCGTCCAGCCGTCGTCCTGGACGGGCGGGCGACGCTCGCGGCCGCGTATCTCCTGCGCCGCGGCGCGCACGTCGTCCTGCCACTGGCGGAAGCCGACGAGGGCGCGAGGCTTCAGCGCGCGCGGGCCGCGATCGGACAGGTAGGGCGCGGGATCGGTGAACTTGCCGTTGACGATGGTCGAGAAGTGCAGATGCGCGCCGGTCGAGCGTCCCGTCATGCCGACATAGCCGATGATCTCGCCCTTGCGCACCCGCGTGCCCACGGCGAGGTTCGTGGCGAAGCGCGCCATGTGGGCGTAGAGCGTCGTGAAGTGCGCCGCATGGCGGATCTTGACGGTGAGGCCGTACTCGAAGTGCGGGCCGCGGAGCTCGACGACGCCGTCGGCCGCGGCGAGGATCGGCTGCCCGATGCGCGATTCGTAGTCGATGCCGTTGTGGAAGCCGCTGCCCGACGCACGCCCGTAGTAGCGGCGCGGCCCGAACGGCGAGGACAGGCGCGAGCCCGGTCGCGGCGCCGCGAGGGCGGGTCCGCCCAGGCGTCGCCCATCCTCGTCGAACCAGCCTTCGGGCTCGTCGTCCGGCGTGTACCGCCAGAGCATTCGCGGCGGGCCGTCTTCCGTTTCCACGGAGACATAGAGCGGGCAGGGGACGCCGTCGCGCGTCGTTCCGTGGGCGACGCGGATGACGGGGAAGGAGGTCGCGACCGCCGCCAGCGCGACGATCATCTCCTGGCTGGTCAATCCGGCCGCCTGCGCACTCGCGAGGTCGAGCTCGGCGATCGGCGGCGGCCCGAACAGGCCGGCAGTCGACAGTCCGTCGCCCAGGGTTCCTTCGCTGCCGCGCGAGAAGGTGCAGCCGGTGCCGGACACGGCGGGGGTGGTCTTCGCCTCGGCGCGGCGCTCCAGGGGGCCGGCGCTCTCCGGTGCAGGCAGCACGGTGTCGATTGGACGGCCGAGCTGGCCATAGTCGGGTGTGCGGACGTGCGCGCTGACGTCGATTGCCGCGACACTGACCACGCAGAAGGCAGCCAGGGCGAATCGCCGTGCCCACACAACCGTCATCCTGACCCTCTCCCCTTGCCCGTTCGAGACCCGGCAACCTAGCGTCCGCCGGCCGTGGGCTCCACCCGGAATCTCGGGGTCGATTCAGGGTGAGTGATTCTCGAACGGGCCGCGCCGTCAGCGGCCAATGCCGGTCAGCCGCTGCACCACTTCGAGCTGGATCTCCGCCGCCTCGACCATCGCCTTGATCGGGACGGATTCGTTGGCGGCATGGCCTTGGGCGCCGGAGCCGGGGCCGAAGTTGATGATCTCGATCCCGTCGTCGGCGTAATAGCGGCCGTCGCTGACGCCGGTGGCATTGAGGAACTTCACCTTGCGGCCGGCGCACTGCTTCACCGCCGCCTCGAAGGCCGCCACCGCCTGGCCGTTCTCGGGCGCGAAGAAGCCGTTGGTGCCGGTCAGGAACTCGACGGCGTACATGGCTTTCGGCTCGCCGACCGAGTCGACCACCTTCTTCAGCTCGCGGAACGCGTCCTTGACCTTCTCGTCGGGCAGCAGCCGACGGTCGATCTCGACCGTGCAGGCCGAGGGCACGACGTTGGTGTTGTGGCCGCCGTGGAACATGCCGACGTTCACCGTCGATTTCATGGCGCCCGAGACGCGCTTCGGCAGCACCTTGTCGTAGTGCGCCTGCAGGGCGCCGACCAGGCGCATCATGCGCAGGATGGCGTTGTCGCCGCCGGCCGGGTTGCCGGCATGCGCGGCCTTGCCCTTGGTCGTGATCTTCGCCCACATGACGCCGCGCTCGGCGACGATCAGGTTGTTCTCGGTCTGCGCACCCAGGATCAGCGCGTCGGGCCGCACCTTGCCGGTCTGGCGCAGGAACGCCATGCCGTCGGGACCGAGATTCTCCTCGTCGGCCACGAAGGTGAAGACGAGCTCGCCCTTCTGCGGGCCGCCGCGGCGCGCGATCTCCTCGGCCAGCCAGAGCTGCACCGCCATGCTGCCCTTGCAGTTGCCGGCCCCCAGCCCGTAGACCAGCCCGCCCTTGACCAGGGCCTTGAACGGATCGCTCTTCCAGTTGGCGCGCTCGCCCACGCCCACCGTGTCGACATGGGCGTTGAAGGCCACCACCGGTCCTTTCGCCTTACCCTTCAATCGGGCGACGACGTTGTCGACGCCCTTGGTCTTGGCCGCGATCTCGACCTTGTAGCCCGCCTTCTTCAGGCGCCTGGCGGCATAGGCGCAGATCTCGACGGAGGTGCCGGGCGGGTAGGGGCTGGGCAGCGCGATCAGGTCGGACAGGATGGCGACGAGATCGGAATCGATTTTCCTGGGCATGATCTTCCTTGCGGTCGGCTTTCTTGATGTGACGACACCGCTGTCATCCCGAGCGCAGCGAGGGACCTTTGCTCATGGCCTCAAGGCCGCTCGCTGCGCTCGGGGTGACAGGGGCTTCAGCGATTGGCCAGTTCCTCGAGCACCGCGACCAGCACCCTGGTGCCGGCGGCGAGGTCGCCCGGGGTGGCGTTCTCGATCTCGTTGTGGCTGATGCCGCGCTCGCAGGGCACGAAGATCATGCCAGCGGGGCAGAGGGTGGCGATGTGCATGGCGTCGTGGCCGGCGCCGGAGGGCATGTCCATGCTCGGGAGCTTCAGCGCCTTGGCCCGGGCGCGCACGAGGTCGATCACGGCCGGGTCGAAATCGGTCGGCGCCACGTTGGTGACGCGCTCGATGCGCGCGGCGCAGGGTGCCGCCTCGCGGGCGACGATCTCGTGCAGCGCCTTTTCCTGCGCCTCGAGTATCTCGTCGGACGGATGGCGCAGGTCGATGGTGAAGCCGGCCCGGCCCGGGACCGTGTTGGGCGAGCCGGGATGGACCTCGACGCGGCCGATCGTGAAGCGCAGCGTGTCGCCCTCGTCGGCGGTGGCGGCATACATGGCCGCCGCCATGCGCGTGGCGGCGGCGAAGGCGTCCTTGCGCGCGGCGCGCGGCGTCGTGCCGGCATGCGCCTCCTCGCCGTCGACCTGCACGATGTAGCGGCGGCTGCCCTGGATGCCGGTGACGACGCCGATCGTCTTGTGCTCGTTCTCGAGCCGCGGACCCTGCTCGATATGGGCTTCGACATAGCCCGCGACCGCGAAGCCGGGCTTGCCCGGCCGCATCGGTGCCGGCGCGGCAGCCAGCGTCGAGGCGAGCGCGTCGCGCAGCGCGATGCCCTCCCAGTCCTTCGCGGCCAGCATGTCGTCCAGAGCATAGCGGCCGGCGAACACCGCCGAGCCCATGGCGCCGGGCTGGAAGCGCGAGCCCTCCTCGTTGGTCCAGGCGACGGCGATCACCGGGCGTCGCGTCTTCACGCCGGCATCCTCCATCGCCTCCAGCGCCTCGAACGCCGCCAGCACGCCGTACATGCCGTCGAAGCGGCCGCCGGTCGGCTGGCTGTCCATGTGCGAGCCGCTCATCACCGGCACGGCCGTGGCGTCCGCGCCTTCGCGGCGCACGAACAGGTTGCCGATGGCGTCGGTGAAGACCGAGAAGCCGCGCGCATGTGCCCAGGAGGCGAGCAGGTTGCGCGCTGCCGCATCCTCGGCCGACAGGGCCTGGCGATTGACGCCGCCCTTTGCCGTCCCGCCCAGCTTTGCCATGTCGGCGTGCCGCTGCCACAGGCGATCCTCGCGCACCGCCCTGGCGCCGCCCTTGGCACCGCTCATGCATCCACTCCTCTTGTTGGCCGGTCTATAGCGGCCCCATAGTCGCGCTTCAACGGGAGGCCCTGGCATGCACAATTTCCTCGACCGCGATCTCGTCGGCTACGGTGCCGAAACGCCCGATCCGCAGTGGCCCGGCGAGGCCCGCATCGCGGTCAGCTTCGTCCTGAACTACGAGGAAGGCGGCGAGAACACGATCCTGAACGGCGACGCGGGCTCCGAGGTTTTCCTGACCGAGACGCCGGGCAACCCGCCGATCATGGGCGGACGCGACCTGTCGACCGAGTCGATGTACGAGTACGGCAGCCGGGCCGGCTTCTGGCGCATCCTGCGCCTGTTCGCCGAGCGCAACATGCGCTTCACCTCCTGGGCGGTCGGCCGCGCCCTCGAGCTGAACCCCGCCGCTGGCAAGGCGATGGCCGCCGCCGGCCACGAGGTGGCGAGCCACGGCTACCGCTGGATCAACTACAAGGACTTCACGCTCGAGCAGGAGCTCGACCACATGAAGAAGGCGGTGAAGGCCATCACCGACAGCGCCGGCAAGCCGCCGGTCGGCTGGTACACCGGCCGCTTCGGCATGCACACGCTGCCGGCCGTCATCAAGCACGGCGGCTTCCTCTACTCGAGCGATTCCTACAACGACGACCTGCCCTACTGGCTGCGCGTCGAGGGCCAGCCGCATCTCGTGATCCCCTACACGCTGGAGGTCAACGACATGAAGTTCGGCGTGCCGCCGGGCTTCACGGCGGGCGACGGCTGGCTGCAGGCCATGAAGGACAGTTTCGACCTGCTCTATGCCGAAGGCGCCCGCTTCCCGAAGATGATGTCGATCGGCCTGCACTGCCGGCTGGGCGGGCGGCCGAGCCGGGCCGCCACCCTGGCGCGCTTCATGGACTATGTCGCCTCCAAGCCAAAGGTCTGGGTGGCGACCCGCGAAGAGATCGCCCGCCACTGGATGAAGGTGCATCCGGCCAAGGGCTGAACGAGGTCCGTCGCCGTCCGGTGCGCGGCGCACGGGCGCGCGCCGGAGATGTGGCGGCGAGGCCCTCAGCCGCCGAGCGCGCCGCGCACCCAGCTCTCGATGCGGCCGGCATCCATCACGCCCGACTGACGCGCGATCTCGCGGCCGCGGTGCATCAGCACCATCGTCGGGATGCCCTGGATGCGGAAGCGGCTGGCCAGCGCCTGCTGCTCGTCGGTATTGACCTTGGCCAGGCGCACGCCGGGCTCGAGCCGGCCGGCCGCCTTCTCGAACTGCGGCGCCATCGCCTTGCAGGGGCCGCACCACGGCGCCCAGAAGTCGACCAGCAGGGGGACGTCGCCCTTGCCGGCATGAGTGTCGAAGCTCGCGGCGTCGAGCGCCAGCGGATGGCCCTCGAAGAGCGGCGCGCCGCACTGGCCGCACTTGCCGCTCCCGGCGGCGAGCTTGTCGCGCGGCGCGCGGTTCAGCGTGTTGCAGGCGGGGCAGGGGACGATGACGGAATCGGTCACGGCGCACCTCGGTGGGGTTGACGATAATGCCAGAACGGTCGCGACGTTGCCTGGACGGTGATCAGCCTTCGGGTCATGCGCCGGAGACGGGCTTGCCGTCGTCGCGCAGCCAGACGTAGATCGCCGGGATCACCAGCACCGTGAGCGCGGTGGAGGAGGCGAGGCCGAAGACCATCGAGATCGCCAGGCCCTGGAAGATCGGGTCGGTGAGGATGAAGGCCGCGCCGATCATCGCCGCCGCTGCGGTGAGGAAGATCGGCTTGAAGCGGATGGCGCCCGCCTCGAGCAGCGCGTCGCGCAGGGCGACGCCCTCCGCCCGCCGGTGCTGGATGAAGTCGACCAGCAGGATCGAGTTGCGCACGATGATGCCGGCGAGCGCGATGAAGCCGATCATCGACGTCGCGGTGAAGGCCGCGCCCAGCATCCAGTGGCCCAGCACGATGCCGATCAGCGTGAGCGGCACCGGGGTCAGGATGACCAGCGGCAGGCGGTAGGAGCCGAACTGGGCGACTACCAGCAGATAGATGCCGAGGATGGCGACGCCGAACGCCGCGCCCATGTCGCGGAAGGTGACGTAGGTCACTTCCCATTCGCCGTCCCACAGCAGCGTCGACCTGGATTCGTCGGTCGGCTGGCCGTGGTAGCGGAACGCCGGCGGGCCGCCCTTGCCCCAGTCGAGGCGGGCGATCTCGTCCTCGACCGCCAGCATGCCGTAGATCGGCGCCTCGAAGCGGCCCGCCACCTCGGCCTGGACCATCTCGGCGAACCGGCCGTCGCGGCGGAACAGCGTGTAGGAGGCGGGCTCGCGCTCGACGGTGACGACATCGCCCAGCTCGACATTGGCGCCGCGCTGGCGGGTGCCGCCGGCGGGGAGCGGCGTGCTGAGGATCCGTTCGCCCAGCCACTCCGCGCTGCGCGGCAGGCGCACCGCGATCTCGATCGGCTTGGCGCCCTTGCCGCGCTGCGAGTAGCCGACCTTCACGCCGCCGATCAGGGCGGCGATCGTGTCGTAAACCGCCTGCTCCTCGACGCCGTAGAACTCGAGGTTCTCGTGGTTGATCGAGAAGCGCAGGCGCTCGCCGGGCGGGGTGAACGTGTCGTCGATGTCGACGACGAACGGCACCTTCTCGAAGGCCTGGCGCACGCGGCGCGCCGTCTCGCGCCGCGACGCCTCGTCGGGCCCGTAGACCTCCGCCAGCAATGTCGCCAGGACGGGCGGGCCCGGCGGCACCTCGACCACCCGGAGCCGGGTGCCGGCCGGTCGGGGCAGGGCCGTCAGGCGCTGGCGCACGTCGAGGGCGATGGCATGGCTGGCGCGGGCGCGCTCGCCCTTGGGCTGCAGGTTGACCTGCAGGTCGCCCTGCGCCGGGTCTCTCCGCAGGTAGTAGTGCCGGACCAGGCCGTTGAAGTTGAACGGCGCCGCGGTGCCGGCATAGAGCTGGAGCGACGTCAGCTCGGGCAGGTCCTTCAGCCGCTCGGCGGCGGCCATCAGGAACCGCTCGGTCTCCTCCAGCGTGCTCGACGGCGGCAGGTCGACCACGACCTGCAGTTCCGACTTGTTGTCGAAGGGCAGCAGCTTGACCGTCACGTCCCGGGTCGCGAACAGCACGCAGGCGGCGGCCGTGGCGACGGCGACGACGGCAAGGAACACCGGCGCGCGCCGCCGGCCCGCGAGCAGCGGGCGCGCGGCGCGAAGATAGAAGCGCCCGAGCGCGCCGACCTCGGCGTGTCCCGCGTGGCCGCCGGCGGCGGCGCGCGCGAAGTGCCGCCCGGCCAGGCGATAGAGCAGCCAGGGCGTGATCATGACGGCGACGAAGAAGGAGAACAGCATGGCCATCGAGGCATTGGCCGGGATGGGGCTCATGTAGGGACCCATGAGCCCGCTCACGAACATCATGGGCAGCAGCGCCACGATGATGGTGAGCGTCGCCACGATGGTCGGGTTGCCGACCTCGGCCACGGCCTCGACCGCGGTTTCCTTGAGATCGGCGCCGGGCCTCGCCAGCCAGTGCCGGACGATGTTCTCGACCACCACGATCGCGTCGTCGACCAGGATGCCGATCGAGAAGATGAGCGCGAACAGGCTGACGCGGTTGATCGTGTAGCCCATCAGCCAGGAGGCGAAGAGCGTCAGCAGGATGGTGGTGGGGATCACCACCAGCACCACGAGCCCCTCGCGCCAGCCGATGGTGACGGTGATCAGCAGGACGATCGAGACGGTGGCCAGCGCCAGGTGGAAGAGCAGCTCGTCGGCCTTCTCGGTCGCCGTCTCGCCGTAGTTGCGGCTGACGGTCACCGAGATGTCGTCGGGCACGAGGCGGCCCTGCACGGTCTTCAGGCGTTCGAGGAGGTGGTCGGCGACGGTGACGGCATTGGCGCCGCGCCGCTTGGCGAAGGCCACCGTCACCATCGGCCGGCGCTCGAGCTCGCCGGACGCGGTGCGCGTGAGGTTCCAGCTGCGATGGCCGGTCTCGGCCGCGCCCACGACGACCGTCGCCACGTCCTTGACGTAGACCGGCCGGCCGTCGCGCGAGGTCAGGAGCAGGAGGCCGATGTCCGGCACGCCCTGCAGCGTCTGGCCGGCCACGACCGGCGTGTTCTTGTCGAGCTGGCGAAAGGCGCCGACCAGGAAGGAGCGGTTGGCGTTGGCGACCTTGTCGACCAGCTGGTTGAGGGTGACGCCGTAGAGCGCCAGGCGCTCCGGGTCGGGCTCGACGCGGATCTGGTTGGGGCTGCCGCCCACGATGTAGCTCAGCCCCACGTCGTCGACCTTGACCAGCTCGTGCCGCAGCTCGTCGGCGATCTGGAACAGGCCGTTGTCTGTCCAGCGCTCGGCGGCGGCGGGCTTGGGCTCGAGCGTCAGGGTGAGGATCGCCACGTCGTTGATGCCGCGACCGATGATCAGCGGCTCCGGGATCCCCTTGGGGAGGTCGGCGATGTTGGCGCGGATCTTCTCGTGGATGCGCAGCAGCGCGTCGTCCTCGTCGGTGCCGACGTAGAAGCGCGCCGTGACCAGCACGGTGTCGTCCTGGGTGAAGGAATAGGTGTGCTCGACACCGTTGATGCCCTTGACGATGTCCTCGAGCGGCTTGGTGATGAGCTCGATCGCGTCGGCCGCCTTGTAGCCGTTGGCGGTGACGATGATGTCGACCATCGGCACGCTGATCTGCGGCTCCTCCTCGCGCGGCAGCGCGAACAGGGCCAGCGCGCCCATGACCAGGGAGACGAGCAGCAGCAGCGGCGTCAGGGGCGAGTCGATGGAGGCGCGGGTCAGCGCGCCGGAGAGTCCGGGTTTCATGGGCGGGCCAGCGCGTCGCCTTCCTTGACGCCCGCCAGGATCTCGATTCCGCCGTCGACCGGCAGGCCGGTCTGCACGGGCACCTCGGTGCCGTCGGCGAGCCTCACGTAGCTGACGCCGAAGCGGCGGTAGACATGGTCCTCGGGCACGACCAGCGCCGCGCGCCGGCCCGTCGCGACATAGACCCGGGTGCGCTCGCCGACGAAGTAGTCGCCCAGCCCGTCGACGATCGCGTCGGCGATCACCCGTCCCTGGTCGATCTGCGGATAGACGAGCACGACCCGGCCCTTCCGGAGGACCTCGCGGTCCTGCGCCTGCAGGCCGCGCGAGCCGACCAGGATCGTGTCGCCGGCCTTGAGGAAGCGGGCGTGGCGCTCGGGAAGCTGCAGGCGGAGGATGTAGTTGTCGGTCGCGAGCGTGGCGAGGGTCTCGCCGGGCAGCACGACGCTGCCGACCGCCACCGGGACCGAGAGGACGCGCCCGTCGCCCGGCGCCAGTACGGCGCCTTCGGTCGACTGCTGCTCGACCACCTCGCGGTCCGACCGCAGGGCCTGCAGTGTCCGTTCGGCGACGTCGAGGCGGGTCCGCGCCTGGTCGAGCTGAGCCTGCGAGACCGTGCCCGAGGCGCGCAGCTGCTGGATCCGGCCGTAGTCGATCTGGGCCTGGTCCAGCGCCGCCTCCTGCGCACGGATGCGCGAGTCGAGCGCCTGCAGCTGGGGCAGCAGCTTGGGATCGACCACGAGGGCCACCTGATCGCCGGCGGCGACGCGGTCGCCCTCGCGCACCGTGAGCTTGGTGATGGTGCCGCCGATGCGCGCCCGGGCGCGCAGCTCGCGGATCGGTTCGATGGTGGCGATGACCGCCTTGCGGTCGTCGACCTCGCGGCGGACGACCGTCTGGTCGGCGGCCAGCGCGGCGGACAGGCCGGCCACCAGGACCAGGACGGCGACGACGGATGTGCGGATCATTCTCCGTTCCTCTCTGCGTGCCCTCTCGCCTGCCGGCGAAAGGGACTTGACACATATATGAGAGAAAACTAATTTAGCAAGCATGAATATAGAAGCCATGAAGGAGCGCGCCGCCGACGCGGCCGATTTCCTGAAGTCGGTGGCCAACGAGAGCCGGCTGCTCGTCCTGTGCGAGCTTGTCGAGGGCGAGCGTTCGGTCGGCGAGCTCGAGCGGATCGCAGGGATCAGCCAGTCGGCTCTGTCCCAGCATCTCGCCAAGCTGCGCGACGCCAAGCTGGTGACGACGCGGCGCGAGGCCCAGACCATCTACTATTCGCTGGCCGACAGCGGCGTGAAGAGACTGATCGAGGTCCTGCACGACGTCTTTTGCCGGCCGGCGCGCCGTCGCTGAGAAAGGAAGGAGGACCCTATGTCGATCGATCGTGCCGTAATGGCCCTCGCGGGCATCATGATCCTGCTGAGCTTGGTGCTCGCCGTTCTGTACAGCCCCTACTGGCTGCTGTTCACGGCCTTCGTCGGCCTCAACCTGCTGCAGGCGTCGTTCACCGGCTTCTGCCCAGCCGCCATCATCTTCAAGCGACTCGGCCTGAAGGCGGGGTGCGCGTTCGACTGACGCAGAGGCTGCCGCCGCCGGCGCGGCATCCGTGTTCGGTGGCTCGCGACTGTCCATGGCCCGACGATGACGTGACCGGGCCCGAGGCAAATTGATGCACATCAATGCGCAGATCGGCCGGATGGCCATCCTGCGCCCAACGACGAATGGAGGAGCGCATGCCCAGGATCGTTGTGCTCGGCGCCGGCATCGGCGGCATCTCGATGGCCTACGAGTTGCGCACCAAGGTCGGACGGAAGGCTGAGCTCGTCGTCGTCTCGGACTCCGAGTGGTTCCATTTCGTCCCGTCGAATCCGTGGGTGGCGCTGCGCTGGCGCCGGCCGGACGACATCAAGGTCCACCTGCCGTCGACGCTCGCGCGGCTGGCGATCGGCTTCGAGTCGGTCGGCGCGCGGCGGGTGCTGGCCGGCGAGAATGCGCTGGAGCTCAATGATGGCCGCCGGATTTCCTATGACTACCTGGTGATCGCGACCGGGCCGGCGCTCGCCTTCGACGAGATTCCGGGCCTCGGGCCCGAAGCCAACACGATCTCGATCTGCCACGTCGACCATGCCGCCCGGGCAGCCGAGCGCTGGGACGCCTTCTGCGCCGAGCCCGGGCCGATCGTGGTCGGTGCCGTCCAGGGCGCCTCCTGCTTCGGTCCGGCCTACGAGTTCGCGCTGATGCTCAGCACCGACCTGCGCCGCCGCCGGATTCGCGATCGCGTGCCGATCACCTTCGTCACGTCGGAGCCCTATGTCGGCCATCTCGGCCTCGGTGGCGTCGGCGACACCAAGGGCCTGCTCGAATCGGTGCTGCGCGATCACGACATCAAGTGGGTGACGAATGCCCGCGTCGATTCGATCGGCGCCGACAAGGTGGAGTGCACGGAGGTTGGCGCGGATGGCAGCGTGGTGCGCCAGCACAGCCTGCCGTCGCGGCTGACCATGATGATCCCGGCCTTCCGCGGCGTGCCCTGCCTGATGGGCGACGACGGCAAGGGCGCGGCAGGACTCGCCAACCCGCGCGGCTTCGTCCTGACGGACCGCAAGCAGCGCAATCCCACCTACCCGAACGTGTTCGGCGTCGGGGTCTGCATCGCCATCCCGCCGTACGAGCAGACGCCGGTGCCGGTCGGCGTGCCCAAGACCGGCTACATGATCGAGTCCATGGTGACGGCCACGGCCGAGAACATCGCCGCGTTGATCGAGGGCGAGGCGCCGGTGCGCGAGGCGTCGTGGAACGCGGTCTGCCTCGCCGACTTCGGCAATGACGGCGTGGCATTCGTGGCCTTGCCGCAGATCCCGCCGCGCAACGTCAACTGGTCCTCGCGCGGCTACTGGGTTCATGCGGCGAAGATCGGGTTCGAGAAGTACTTCCTGCACAAGGTGCGGAGCGGGGCCGGCGAGCCGGCCTACGAGCGCCTGCTCATGAAGTGGCTGGGCATCGACCGGCTGCGCGGCGAACCGGCGGGGACGGCCCCGCGGACGGCCGCCTGAGATAGGGGCCCCTCCGGAGCGGGGCGGGCCGTGCTACAAGCGGCCCCATGAGCCAGGTGATCGCCGGCAGTCCCACCGGCACGACGATGGTCCTGCGTGCGCTGGCGCGCTTTCCCGAACGGCTCGCCTTCGTCTGGGACGGGGGCGGCCTGACCTATCGCGGCGCCTACGATCTCATTGGCCGGCTGCAGGCGGCGATGGCGGCGGCCGGGCTGCGCAAGGGGCAGACGGTCGCGCTGCTCAGCGCCAACAGTGCCGAAAGCTGGTGCGCCGGCGTGGCGGCGTCCGGACTCGGCCTTGTGACGACCTGGCTTCACCCGCTGGGCGCCCTCGACGACCATCTCGACGTCATCGATGACGCCGGCGCCACCGTTCTCGTCGTCGACCCCGCCACGCACGCCGCGCGCGGGGCCGAGCTCGCGGCCCGTGCCGGCGCGCTCACGGTCGTGCTCACCATGGGCCGGGCCGACTTCGGCCGCGATCTCGTGGCCAGCGCCGAGCGCGTCGGCAGCGCCACGCCGGTCGATCTCGCCGATGCCGACGACCTCGCCGTCATCAACTACACCGGCGGCACGACGGGCAAGTCCAAGGGGGCGATCCGGCGGCACCGCTCGACCGCCGCCATGACGCTCGCCGTGGCGTCGGATTTCGAGCTGCCCGCCGTGCCGCGCTATCTCGCGGCCGCGCCGATCACCCACGTCTCGGGCACCAAGGTCGTGCCGTCGCTGCTGAAGGGCGGGACCATCCATCTGCTCAGGGGCTTCGAGCCGGAGAAGTTCCTGGCCACCATCGAGCGGGAGCGCATCAACTGCACCCTCATGGTGCCGACGATGGTCTACGTCGCGCTCGATCATCCGCGGCTCGACCGGACCGACCTCTCGTCCCTCGAGCTGATCCTCTACGGCGCTTCGCCGATGTCGCCGACGCGACTCTTGGAAGGGCTGGAGCGGATCGGCCCCGTATTCAGCCAGCTCTACGGCCAGACCGAGTGCTATCCCGTGAGCGTGCTGCGCAAGGCCGATCATGATGCGTCGCGGCCGGAGCTGTTCGCGTCCTGCGGCTTTCCCGTGGCGAGCTGCAGTGTCACGCTGCGCGACGAAGACAATCGCGAGGTGGCGCCGGGCGAGGCCGGGGAGATCTGCGTGCGCGCGCCGCACGCCATGGAGCGGTACTGGAAGCGGCCGGAGCAGACCGAGGAGGCATTTGCCGGCGGCTGGCTGCACACCGGCGACATCGCGCGCGCCGACGAGCGTGGCTATCTCTACATCGTCGATCGCAAGAAGGACATGATCGTCACCGGCGGCTTCAACGTCTTTCCGCGCGAGGTCGAGGACGTGCTGTCGTCGCATCCCGACGTCGCGATGGCAGCGGTGATCGGCGTGCCGCACGAGAAGTGGGGAGAAGCGGTTGCCGCCCTGATCGTCGCGCGGCCGGGCGCGCGGCCTGCGCCCGAGGCGCTCGTTCAGCTCGTGAAGGACCGCAAGGGAAGCACGCACGCGCCCAAGCAGATCGAGTTCGTCGACAGCTTTCCCCTGACCGCCGTGGGAAAAGTCGACAAAAAAATTCTTCGTGCCCGGTACTGGCAGGGACGTTCGCGACAGGTCGGTTGACGGTTCGCTCGCTCGTTCGCGATTTCAGCGCGAAGCGATAAGTCACCACGCTCAAACAGTTTTTTGCCGCGATCGGAATCCGCGGCGCGGTTCGCACGGCTGCAGGTTCGCGCGGTGTTCTCATTTTGACCGACCTGCAGGGCGCATGTGAATCATGGCGACAAAGGGTTTACGTCGGCGTCGGAATCGTGGCAGCAAGGGCGGGTTGTGACTATCAAACGATCCATCACCACTGGCGCAGGCCTCGTTGCCGCCGCGCTCCTTGTCTCGGGATGCCAGAACATCCTGGGAGGAACACCGCCCAAGACATCGGGCTTCGAGCCGCCGGTCGACCTTCAGCAGAAGGCGATCGACGATCGCAAGGAAGAGATCATCCGCGAACTCGCGCATTGCGAGAGCGGCGGGTGGGGACCGTCCGACCGTCCGATCCGCGGCGGGCGCGGCGCCTATCTGGGGCGCCTGCAGTTCAGCCTGCCGACCGTCATCTCCTATCAGATGAAGCGGGACGGCACGCAGCTCAGCCGCGCGGAAGCGGCTGAGCTCGCGCACGACTACGATCGTGCCGCATCGCTCGCGAAGTACATGATCTTCGATCTCGAAGAGCCGTGGCACTGGCCGCTGTGCGGCCGCAAGATCAACCTGCGCAACCAGGTTGCCGCGGTCCGCGAGCTCACGACCCAGGCGGCGCTTGCCCGTTAGGGCGGCCCTGCGAAAGGGCCGGCCCCCGGCCGGCCCTTTTTCCTACTTCAGATCCGCACAGAATTCCTGGATGCGCCGGCAGCCTTCGCGCAGGCTGGCGATGTCCGTGGCGTAGGAGATGCGGAAGTACGGGCTCATGCCGTAGGCCGCGCCCTGCACCGTTGCGACGTGCTTCTCCTCGAGCAGCGCCGTCACGAAATCGGTGTCGTTCGCGATCGTCCGGCCGGCCGGCGTGGTCTTGCCGATACAGCCCGCCATGTTGGGGAACACGTAGAAGGCGCCTTCGGGCTTGTGGCAGGTCAGGCCCTTCGCCTGGCGCAGCATGTCGACGACCTCGTCGCGCCGCTTCTGGTAGTCGGCGGCGCGCTCCTTCAGGAGTTCCTGCGGCCCGTCGAGCGCGGCGGTGGCGGCGGCCTGGCTGATCGTCGAGATGCCGGAGCCGATCTGCCCCTGCATGTTGGTCATCGCGGCGATCATCGGCCGGGGGCCGCCGGCGAAGCCGACACGCCAGCCGGTCATGGCATAGGCCTTGGAGGCGCCGTTCACCGTCAGCGTGCGGTCCCTGAGCTTCGGCTCGACCTCGGCCAGCGTGCAGAAGCCGAAATCGTCATAGGTCAGGTGCTCGTAGACGTCGTCGGCCATGGCGAAGACGTGGGGATGGGCCAGCAGCACGTCGGCGATCGCGCGCATCTCGGCGCGCGAGCAGACGGCGCCCGTGGGATTGTTCGGGAAATTCAGCACGACCCACTTGGTGCTGGGCGTGATCGCCGCATCGAGATCGGCGGCGCGCAGCTTGAACTGGTTGTTCTCGGGGCAGGACACCGGCACGGGCTTCGCGCCGGCCAGCGTCGCCTGGTCGGCATAGGAGATCCAGCCGGGCGCCGGGATGATCACCTCGTCGCCCGGGTTCACGCTCGCCATCAGCGCGTCGTACATGATCTGCTTGCTGCCGTTGGAGACCATGATCTCGTCGATCGCATAGTCGAGATTGTTGTCGCGCTTGAATTTGCGCTGGATCGCTTCCTTGAGGGGCTTCACCCCGTCCTGCGGCGGGTACTTGGTGTCGCCGGCCAGCGCCGCCCTGTGCGCCGCCTCGATGGCGTGCGGCGGCGTCGGGAAGTCGGGCTCTCCCGACGACAGGCCGACGATCTTCACGCCCTGGGCGCGCATCTCGCGCACCTTCCGGGTCATGGCGGCCGAGGCCGACACCTTGACGTTGCGCAGACGCTCGGCGACTTCGAACATGTTCTTCTTCAACCCTTCCTTCGGATCGTGAGCGCGATGCCGCCCAGGACCGCCACCGACGACAGCAGCAGCCGCGTCGTGAGCGGCTCGGCGAGTAGCACTGCTCCCCCGAGGGCCGCAATGGCCGGCACGCTGAGCTGGATGATGGCGGCGGTCGTGGCGGCGAGCGCCGGCAGCGCCGCGTACCACAGGACGTAGCCCAGGCCCGAGGTCACGGCCCCCGAGAGCACGGCGTAGGCGAGCCCGGCATGGTCGACGGTCTCGCGGCCGAAGGCCGTCAGGATCAGGGCGGCGGCGAAGGGCACCGAGCGCAGGAAATTGCCGCCGGTCGCCGCGACCGGCTCGCCGGCGCCCCGTCCGAGCAGCGAATAGATGCCCCAGGCGATGCCGGCCGCCAGCATCAGGGCGGCGGCCAGCGGCGGCGGCGCGGCGAGGCCCGGCAGCAGCAGCCCGGCCAGGCCGGCGACCGCCACCACGAGCCCGGCCAGCCGCAGGCCGGCGATGCGCTCGCCGCGCCACAGTCCCCATCCCATCATGGTGAGCTGGACGGCGCCGAACAGCAGCAGGGCGCCGGTCGCGGCGGTCAGCTCGCGGTAGGCGAAGGAGAAGAAGGCGGCATAGGCGAACAGCATGGCGGCCATCGGCCAGCTGCCGCCCTCGAGCGGGCGCCGGCCGCGCAGCCGGAGCAGGATGACCAGGACGACGGCGCCGGAGGCGAGGCGGATGGCGGTGAAGCTCGCCGCGTCGATCGTCGTGTCGCGCAGCGCCGCCCGACACAGCAGCGAGTTGCCCGCGAAGGCCAGCATGGCGAAGACGGTGAGGAGGACGATGCGCAGGCGCGGGCTCATGACGGGCACTCGATGTCATGGCTCAAGTTCCTCTCCCCCGCTAGGGGGAAGAGGAGCAGGACATCGTGCTCAATTTCCCAGGCGATAGAGCGTCATCGCATTGTCGCGCGTGATCTTGCGGCGGGCCTCGGGGCTGACGCCCGACAGCTCGCGGCCCAGGAACTCCTGCGAATCCGGCCAGATGCCGTCGGGATGGGGATAGTCGGAGCCCCACATCACATTGTCCTCGCCCAGGAGGTCGAGCAGGCGGATGCCGACCGGATCGGTCTGGTAGGTCGCGAAGAACTGCCGGTGCCAGTACTCGCTCGGCTTCATCTTGAGGTCGAGGTCCTGGAACTGGTCCTCCCATTCGAGGTCCATGTGCTGCAGCACGTAGGGGATCCAGCCCAGCCCCGCCTCGCCGATGACGATCTTGAGGTTGGGATAGCGTTCCGGCGCCCCGGAATAGATGAGCGACATCAGCATGTAGCTCATGTGCATCTGGAAGTTGGTGATGTGCGCGGCCTGGACGCGGCGGACGATGTGGTGCGGCATCTGGCTGGTGTCGGGCGAGCGGCCGCCGATCGTGTGGAAGTGCAGGGGAATGCCGGTCTCGTGGCCGAACTTCCACAGCGGCTCCCAGTGCTCGTCCCACAGCGGTGTCATGTCAGGCCGGTTGGCGATGTCGAAGCCGCGCACGCCGCGCTTGGCGCAGCGCATTGCCTCGGCCACCGAGTCCTGCATGTCGTAGTTGGGAATGTTGGCCAGGCCGATCAGCCGATCGGGCGCGGCCTTGCAGAAATCGTGCAGCCAGTCGTTGTAGATGCGCAGCATCTCCAACGCCGCCTCGGGGTCGTTGAGCCGGCCGCTCGAGCCCAGGACGCCATAGAGGACCTCTGCCTGCACGCCGTCGCGGTCCTGGTCCTTGAGGCGAAGATCGGGCTCGGTGAGGCGGCGGATGCCCTTCCTGCCGTCGTCGTAGAGGCCGGTCGAGGCCATGCGGTCGGAGCGGTGGATGACGCCCGGGACGTACTCCCGGCCGGCCGAGCCCATGCCGTTCATCAGCCCGAACTTGGCGCCCTTGGCGCTCACCCATTCGGGGCCCTTCGGTCCGTCGACGACGTGCGGCATGCGGTCCTTGAAGGCCGCCGAGGCGTTGGCCGTGAAGAGGTCGGGGGGCAGCCAGATCAGGTCGACATGGCCATCGGCGGAGATGACGTCGTATTTCATGGGCGCGTTCCTCCTGAACCGGATCATCCTCCTGTGCCGTCCGCCCGGCCAGTCCCCCTGGTTTGCCCAGCGATACGGCACGTCCGAAGGCGGCCGGGTGGGCGAAGGCAGGCCGTTCGGGACGCCGCGCGGACTGCGACAGTCGGTCAGTCCGCGGCTACAGTGGTCCCGCCCGTCGGCGAGGGAGGCTCGCGCTCTCCGCTGCGTATGTTGGGCAGGGGAGCTTCATCGCCGCATGTCCGCTGTCGTCCGTCCGGTCCTCGTCCTCGGCCTGCTGCTGGCGGCGTCCTGCTCGTTCTACATGGGCGAGCCGCGCGTGCCGAAGACGGAGCTGCGCGCCACTCTCTACGGCGCGAACGAGGTGCCGCCGACGCAGAGCCGCGCCAGCGGCTGGTTCGAGGCGACGTACCGGCCATCGACCAAGGTGCTGGAATACCGCATGAACCTCGTGGGGCTGAGCAGCCCCATGACCATGGGATACCTGCAGGGACCGGCGCCGATGGACCCGAATGGCCCCCGCGGTGCGCCGATCAACATACCGATCTACGACTACACGATCCGCGACGGGGTCACCCTGACCGACGAGCAGGCCGCCGAGGTCCTGGCCGGCCGCTGGTCCGTGACCATCCTCACCACGCAGTATCCCGACGGCGAGATCCGCGGCCGGATCCTGCCGGTCGCGCAGTAGGCGTCAGTCGAACCGGTAGTCCCAGCCGATCCAGGCGGCGAGGCCGCGGCCCATCACCTTCTCGAGGTCGCGGCCCTTCAGCCACGGCAGCTCCTCGGTGAACATCGTCACGCACTGGCGGTAGCTGCAGGGCATGCGGGTGATGTCGGTGCCCCAGAAGAAGCGGTCCGGGCCATAGGCGTCGAAGATGCGGTGCAGCCCGTCGTGCAGGTTGCGGAACGGGTAGCTCTGCGTCGAGTAGCCAGGCGCGCCGGTTGCCTTGACCGCGACGTTGGGCAGCCGGGCCAGCGCGCAGAGTTCGTCCAGGTTGCCGAAGGCTGCCTCGTCCTTCTCGAGGCGCAGCAGGCCGCAATGGTCGATGATCAGCTTCAGCTTCGGATGGCCTTCGGCGATCCGGCGGAACTGCGGCAGGAAGAGCCCGGCCATGGTGGCGACGGGGACGCCCGCCTTTTCCGCCGCCGGCCACACCCAGTCGAGCTTGCCCTCGTGCAGGGCCTTCTGCTGGTCGGGATAGAGCAGGGCCCAGCGCAGCCCCATCATCCCGGGCTGCTGGCGCCAGGTCCGGATCTTCTCGCGGCTCTCGGGATCGTCGAAGTCGAACTGGCCCATCACCGCGAACCGGTCCGGGTACTTCCGGGCCGCGTCGAGCGCGAGCTGGTTGGAGGTCGGATCCCAGCTGTAGGGCGGATGGATCAGGGCGGCGTCGACGCCGGCCTCGTCCATCTCCTTCAGCGCCTCCTCGGCGGTGAACGTCTCGACCTTGCGATGCAGGCCGCTGGGTGGGGTCACGGTCTGTGACCAGATGTGGATCTGGGCGTCGATGATCTTCATGTCGTTCCTCCGCCGCGATAGTATCAGGCATTCGAGGACCAGGTGACGGAGCGACCGATGGTTGCCACCGACAAAGTGTTCGCCGGTTCGATTCCCGAAATTTACGACCGCCTGATGGTGCCGATGCTCTTCGAGCCCTTCGCGGCGGATCTCGCGCGCCGGGTTGCGGCGCGAGCCCCGAGCGATGTCCTGGAAACGGCGGCGGGCACGGGCGTGCTGACGCGGGCGCTGGCGGCGGTGCTGCCGCCGGCGACCCGGATCGTCGCGACCGACCTCAACCAGCCGATGCTCGACCTCGCGGCGCGGCGGCAATCGGCGGGTGCCGTCACCTGGCAGCAGGCGGATGCGCTGTCGCTGGGTCTTCCCGATACGAGCTTCGACGTCGTCGCCTGCCAGTTCGGCGTGATGTTCTTCCCCGATCGGGTGCAGGGCTACCGCGAGGCCCGTCGGGTGCTGCGGCCGCAGGGCCGCCTGCTGTTCAGCGTCTGGGATTCGATCTCGGTGAACCAGTTCACCGACGTCGCCACCTCTGCCCTGGCCGAGGTCTTTCCCGACGATCCGCCGCGCTTCATGGCGCGGACGCCGCACGGCTATCACGATCCGCAGCGCTTGCGCGACGATGTCGCCGCCGCCGGATTCGCCGACATCCGGGTCGAGGCCGTGAGCCGGGCATCCTCGGCCCGCGATGTCGCCGTCGCCCTGTGCCAGGGCACGCCGCTGCGCACCGAGATCGAGGCGCGCGATGCTGCGCGCCTCGAGGAGGCCACCGGTCATGCGACGGCGGCGCTCGAGCAGCGGTTCGGGCGCGGTCCCGTCGAGGGCCGCATCCGCGCCCTGGTCGTTTCCGCCGCGCCCGGCTGAGGTCAGTTCGGCGTCGGTGCGCCGGCCTCGAGCAGTTTCTCTCGCTTCAGCTCGCTCCACAGCTCGGCCGGGATCGGCGCCGACAGGCGGCCAATGTTCTGCTTCACCTCCGCCACGCCGAGCGCGCCGGGAATGACCGAGCAGACGGCCGGGTGGAACAGCGGGAACTGCAGCGCCGCCGCGCCCAGCTCGACTCCGTGGCGGCGGCACACGGCTTCGATCTTCTGCGCCTTGTCGATCAGCGCCGACGGCGCCGGCGCGTAGTCATGGGTGGCGCCGGGCTGCACGCCGCCGGTCAGGATGCCGGAATTGTACGGCCCGCCCAGGATGACCGAGACACCGCGCTTCACGCACTCCGGCAGGAACTCGGCCAGACCGCCCTGCTCGAGCAGCGTGTAGCGGCCGGCCAGCAGCATGCAGTCGAAGTCGCCGGCCTGGATGAAGCGCAGGCTGGTGTCGGATTCGTTGATGCCGACGCCGATCGCGCCGATGACGCCCGCCTTCCGCAGCTCATCGAGCGCCTTGAAGCCCGAGTCCATGACCGTCTTGAAGCGCTCGTCGAGGATCGCGCGGTCCTTGATCGTCCAGAAGTCGACGTCGTGGATCAGCGCGATGTCGATCTTCGCCAGTCCCAGCCGCAGGTGCGAATGTTCCAGCGAGCGCATGACGCCGTCATAGCTGTAGTCGAACACCGGCGCGAAGCCGGGCAGGCCGTTCTCGCGGAACTCGGGCGGCTTCTTCTCGCCGGGCTTCATCGGATGCAGGACGCGGCCGACCTTGGTCGAGAGCACGAACTCCCCACGCGGCTTCTCGCGCAGCGCCGCGCCCATGCGCAGCTCGCTGCGGCCATAGCCGTAGAACGGCGAGGTGTCGTAGAAGCGCACGCCGCCGTCCCACGCCGCATCGGCGAGCGCCAGCGCCTCGGCGTCCGGGATGGTGGCACGGAAGCCGCCCAGCGGCGCGCCGCCCAGCCCCAGCGTGGTGACCTCGAGCTCCGTCTTGCCGACGCGGCGCTTGGGAAGGACGGTCATGCAGCCTCCTGTTCGGCCGTCGGGCCGTCACCTCTGGTGGTCGTGCGACGCAGGTCGCGTACGCTGTTCAGGTCGTCGAAACGGCGCACGCGGTGCATGGTCGTGCGGTTGTCCCACATGACGAGGTCGTGCTGGGTCCAGCGATGCGCATAGACGAAAACGGGCTGGGTTGCGTGCTCCATCAGGTCGCGCACGAAGGCCATCGCCTCGGGACGCGGCCAGCCCAGGATGCCGCCGATATGGGCCGACAGGAACAGCGACTTGCGCCCGGTCACCGGATGGGTGCGCACCAGACGGTGGCGCACCGGCTTCATGGCCGCGAGCTCCTCGTCCCTGTAGTTCTCGAAGCCGAGCTGGCCGCGCGAGAAGATCAGCGAATGCTCGCAGACCAGGTCCTCGACCTCGGCCCTGGTCGCATCGTCGAGCGCGTCGTAGGCGGCGCGCATGTCGGCGAACTCGGTGTTGCCGCCTTTGGTGACGACGATGCGGCCGCTCAGGATCGAGTAGCGCGCCGGCACGACGCGGAACGAGGCGTCGGAATGCCAGAGCCGGTTGCCTAGCGAGGCCATGCGCCGGCGATCGTCGCGGTCGAGGCGGCGGCCCGACCGGTCGAGGTTGGAGACGTCGGCGAAGGCCGGGTCGAGGCGCAGCTCGTGGCGGCGCTCGGTCGAGTTGGCGCCCTCCTGGAAGGCGCCGAAGTTGGCTGTGAAGGCGAGCTGCTGCTCGTCAGTGATGTCCTGGCCCGGCAGCACGAGGACGGCATGCTTGTCCAGACCCGCCTCGATGGCGGCGACTTCGGGCGGCGTCAGCGGACGACGCGCGTCAATTCCCGTCATGCGGGCGCCGATATGGCGAGTGATCGGATCGAACTGCACCAGCCGAAGTGAACAACAGATGCGCGCGTCGCGAAAGGCCGATACCGCAGGTCTGGGCTGCAGCGGTCGGACGGCCCGCCGGACATCCGGGCCTGCGATGCGCAGGGCGGGATGGCCGGCGGTCGCCCGGCCTGTTCAGGCGGCCTTCGGGTGCGCGTTGCTCGACCGCTGGCTGCGGGCCAGGAAAGCCAGGTTGACGGGGCTGCGAGGCTTGGTGGCGAGTCGTTCGTGGGCCAACGCTTCCGCGACTTCCGGCAGGCCGCCTCGCAACGCCGCTTCGATCAGGGTCCAGTCGATGATGTCCCGCTGGGCGTGACTGCCGCCGAAGCCGTTGGCGATGAACCGGGCGCCATGCAGAAGCTCGACCGCGGTGCGATGGTCGCCGTGCCAGAACGCGTTGAACCCTTCGACCAGCGGCCGCGCCGTGGCGCGTCCCCAGGCGTCAGCCTCGCGCCCGGTTGCCGCTCCTTCATGGTAGATCCTGGCGATGCGGGCGACATCCTTGAGGCGACCGGCGCCGAGATAGGCCATGACGGCGTGCCAGTCGTTGAACGGATAGGTGGTGGCATCGGCATGGTCGTCCCAGGCCGTCGCCAGCTCTCCCCATCGATCGCCCACATCGTGGCCCGACAGATGCAGCCGCCACAGCAGCGCGGTCGCATCTATCAGATCGACGGCGACGGCGCTGCGATCCTTGCGGATCGGCCCGTCATACAGCGCCAGCACCTGGTCGATTTGTCCGAGATCGAGGTGGCACAGCGCCCGGTGCCACCAGTTGTGCACCTTGAAGAAGTTGGCATCGCCCGACCAGTAGGGCTCGCGAGACACCATCCAGCCGATGCCATCCTCGGCGCGGCCCTGCATCTCCATGACATGCGCGACGGCATGGTGCGCCCAGCAGTCGAGGGGCTGCAGGGCTACCGCCTGCCGGCCGGCCTCTTCGGCCCGAGCGTAGTCGCCGCACTCCTCGAGGCCGAAGGCGTACATGCCGAACAGGATCGAATGGCCCGGAATGTCGCTCGACCAGGCGGGCAGGGCGCGGGCAATGCGGTCCCGCAGATTCCGGGCATTGGCACGAAAGAAGTCCGCCTGATGGCCGACCTGCAATGCCACGAGGTCGTGCGGAAAGCGCATGCTGTGGTGGTCGAGCGCGACTGCGCCGGCGGTCCAGTTGCCGGCAACGAGATGGCCGAGCGCCGCCACGTGTGCGGTCTCGCGGTCGTTGAGCGGCATCGCCTTGACCTCGGCGACGATCGCCCGCGCCTGAGCCACGGCCGCCGGCTCGGTCGACAGGTTGAGCAGATGCGCCTTGAAGACATGCGCCATGACGAAGCGGGGGGCCGCCTCGATGGCCTGCTCCAGCAGTGCCATTGGATCGCCCTGGAAGAGATTGAAGGCCTGGACGGCCCCCTCGTAGGCGGCTGCCGCATCGGCGGTCGCGCCAGAGAGCGCATGTCCCTGCAGGTCCTTGATCATTGCAAACTCCGTTGTGTTCTGTGCTGAAGTGGATCCGCCGGAAAAGGCGGTGGGTTCGTCAGGCTGCCGCCCGTGGGGTGGCGGAGGCCGATACCGTCGCCACGAGGTCCGCCGCGGCGCGCGCCGGCTCTTCCCAGTGGGGCGCATGGCCGGTGCCCTCGTAGACGACCAGCCGCGCGTCGGGGATCGATCGCGCCAGCCGTTCCTGTTCGGCCTTGCCGCAGAAGGCGTCGCGGTCGCCCCAGATGATCGTGGTCGGGGCGGCGATCCGACCGAGCAGGTGGCTTCGGTCCTCGCTCAATACGGCCGCGAGGGCGCTCCGCCAGACATGCGCCGGAAGCTTGAGACTCTCCGCGACAACCTCCGACAGGAACTCGTCCGGCACCGGCCGGGCAAGACAGCTCGACTGGAATTCGCGGGCGAACGACGGAGGCACCGGATCGGACATGGTCGAGATCGCATCGCGCCACAGGGCCTCGGCGCCTACATTGCCCTTGAGCGAGGCGAAGGCGCCGATCAGCACGAGCCGGCTCACCCGGTCGGCGTGGTCCTGGGCCAAGCGCTGGGCAACCAAACTGCCCATGGAATGGCCGACGACAACGGCGCGGGCAATGCCGAGCTGGTCCATCGCGCGCGCGACATCGCGCGCCATGACCTCGGTCCCGTAGGCTGCCGTCGGCTTCGAAGAGTCACCATGGCCGCGCTGCGAGAACGCCACCAGCCGCATCGACGGCGGCAGCTCGCGCATCAGAGGCAAATAGGACCGCCAGGAATCACTGTAGCCGTGCAGAAGGATCAACGGGTCACCGTCGGTGCCGCGACTCTGGACGCCGCGCAGGACGACGCCCGCGTCGACCGGGCACGAGAATTCGGAAAGCGCAATCATGGTCCAGCTCCATCGTTCGTCTTCGCCCTCCCGGGGGCACCGGGTGCGGGCGAGGCAGATACAAGCGGCGCGGGTGGCCGTCTTGAAGGCGTGTTCAGGAGTTGCTTAAATTTGCCTGAAACTTTCCGGAGGGTGTAGTCGCCCGCCGTTTCGGCCGGACGAAGGTGACCAAGCTGCTCCAGTTCGACGATTTCACGCTCGACACGGCAAGGTCGCGGCTGTTGGGACCCGGCGGCGAGATAGCGTTGCGCCCCAAGAGCTTCGACGTCATTCGCCACCTGCTGGAGCAGGCCGGCCGAGTTGTCGGCAAGGACGAGCTGATGCAGGCAGTGTGGCCCGGTGTGGCCGTCAGTGACGAGTCGCTGGCGCAGTGCATCAGCGAGGTTCGTCGAGCGCTCGGCAAGGGTGGCCCACGGATCGTCAGGACCGTGCCGCGGCGTGGCTACGTGATTGACGTTCCGGTGACGCCGGCGGCGAGCGCCACGGCCGCCGGCGAAGCGGAGGCCGTGAATCCGGCAGCGCCGGAATCACGCCCATCTATCGCCGTGCTGCCCCTCGAGGCCGTTGGCGGAGACGCCGATGCCGATCTCGCGCGCTTCACCGACGGACTGACGGAGGACGTCATCACGGGCCTGTCCCGCATCCGCGCCCTCTGGGTCATCGCCAGCAGCACGATGTTCACCTACAAGGCCCGGGCGATCGACGTGCCGACCGTCGGTCGCGAGCTTCAAGTGAACTACGTCGTCAGCGGCAGGATTCGCAAGGCCGACGACAGGTTGCGACTCACCGTGCAGCTCACCGAGACGTCGACCGGTCACCAGCTCTGGGCGGCGACGTTCGACCGTCGCGGCGGCGGCTCGTTCGAACTGCAGGATGACCTGTCCCGATGCGTCATCGCGTCGGTCCAGGTGCAACTGATCGTCAGCGGGGGCAGGGTGGCGTCCCGCCCGGCGGCCCCGGTCGGAAATTTGGCACGCTCGTGGGAGCGGCTGTATCGGGCCACCGCCGCCGGATTGAGCGAGGCGATCGCCGGCGCCGAGAGGGCGTTGGAGGCCGATCAGGCCAATGGCGAGGCCTGCCGGCTGCTCGCGGCGGCGACGTGGCATCAAGCCTATCGCGGCCACATACCCTGGGACCAGGCGGCGGCCGAACGCGTGATGACGTTCGCCCAGCGCGCCGTTGTCGCCGAGGACGCCGACGAGTACTCGCACTGGGTGCTGGGGCTGGCGCATCTGATGGCGAGGCAGCACGAACGTGCGGTAGTGTCCCTGCAGCGTGCGCTCGACATCAACCCGAGCTTTTCGCTGGCCTATGGCACGTTGGGTACGGTGCTGGCGTGGGGCGGCAAGCCTGACGAATCCATCGCCAACAATCAGCTCGCGCTCAGGATCAACCCCGGCGACCCGCTCAATCCCCATCGCTATTTCGGCCTCGCCCTGGCGCAGTACCTCGCCTCGCATCACGCGCCGGCCATCGAGAACGCCGCTCTCGCCGTTCAGCTCCTTCCGGAGTGGTGGCTCGGGCTGATGGTCTACGCGGCGAGCCTGGCCCAGACCGGCAGGCTCGCCGAGGCGAGGGCCGTGTGCGCGGACTTGAGGCGGGTCATGCCGGACACCACGGTCGCCTCCCTGGACCGCCTGCCGTTCGCAAGGGCGGCGGACTGCGATCGGCTGGGCGATGGTCTGCGCAAGGCCGGCCTGCCGGATTGACCGTCACCTCAGCGCCGCGGCAATGTTTCCGCCATCGACCGTGACGACCGCACCCGTGGTCTTGCGTGCTTTGGCCAAGGCGACGAAGGCCTCGGCCACGTCGTCGGCCGTGACCTCCAGGCCGAGCAGGTTCCCGCCCATGTAGTCGGCTTCGCTCAGGCCGCGCTTCTTCGACCGCTCGGCGATCATCTCGTCGGTGAGCAGGCCCGAGCGGATGCGGTCGGCGTTGACGGCGTTGGAGCGGATGCCGTCGCCGCCATGGTCGAGCGCGTACTGGCGGCTGAGGAACAGCGTCGCCGCCTTGGGCAGCCCGTAGGGACCGAAGTCGGGGCCCGGATTCACCGCCTGCTTGGAGGCGTTGAACAGCAGGCAGCCGCCCAGCCCCTGGGCGCGCATCACGCGCACGGCGTTCTGCGCCACGCTCTGGTGCGCCCAGAAGTTCAGCTCGAAGCTCTCGCGCAGGACCTTGTCGTCGACCTCGCCGATGCGGCCCTGCCAGGCCGCGCCGGCGTTCGACACGAGGATGTCGACGCCGCCGTAGGTCGCGGCCACCGTGTCGAAGGCGGCGCGCACCGCGTCGGGGCTGGTGACGTCGCAGGCGATGGCCACGCCCTTCACCTTTGCGACGTCGCGGTCCAGCACCACGACCTCGGCGCCCTCGCGGGCCAGCGCCGCCGCCGTCGCCGCGCCGATGCCGGACGCGCCGCCGGTCACGACGGCGACGCGCCGGGCGAGCGGCTTCTCGGCGGCCGCGCCGAGCTTGGCCTGCTCCAGCGACCAGTACTCGATATCGAAGATGTCGGGCTCGGGGATGCATTCGTAGGTGCCCAGGCGCTCGGCGTCGGCGACGACCTCGACCGTGGTCTCGGCGAGGTCGGCGGCGATCTTCGCGTCCTTCGACGTGTTGCCGAGGCCGAACAGGCCGAGACCCGGCACCAGCACGACGCGGGGCAGGGGATCGAGCTCCGTCTTGCCCGGCATCTGGCGCACGTTGTGGCGCTGGAAATAGGCGTGATAGTCGGCGACGTAGCGATCGAGCGCCGCCTTCGCCTCCGTCCTGAAGGCCTCGAGCTTCCCGGCCTCCGGCGCCGGCACGACCAGCGGCACGCCCTTGGTGCGGATGGCGTGGTCGGGCGTCACCGGGCCCTGCTGGCTGTAGCGCGCGACCTCCTTGCCGCCGACATAGGCCAGGATCTCCGGCCCCGTGCGGAACTCGAGCACGAAGCGCCTGGCCGCCTCGCGGCCGCCGTCCCTGGACGGCAGCGCGATCAGCCCGCGCAGGATCGGCGCCACCTCGGCCACGGGCGCGATCCGCGACGGCAACGCAGCGCCGGGGAAGATCCTGCGCGTCGCCTTGGCGAGGCGCTGGTCGGCGAGCGTCACGAGGTCGATCATGCGGCCATAGGCTTCCTCGGCCGTCGCGCCCATCGAGAAGATGCCGTGCTTCAGCAGCACCAGCCCTTCGACGTCGGGATGGGCAGCCGCGATCTCGGTGGTCTTCTTGGCCAGCGCGAAGCCCGGCATGACGTAGGGCACGAGCGCGGCGCGCTTGCCGAACACGTCGGCCGCCAGCGCCTCGCCGTCGGGCTGGTCGGTCAGCGCCAGCACGGCGTTGGAATGGGTGTGGTCGATGAACTTGTGCGGCAGGAAGGCGTGGAGCAGCGTCTCGACCGACGGGTTGGGCGACTTCGCGTCGAGCAGGTTGCAGCGCTGGACGTTCACCATGTCCTCGTCGCTCAGCGCCTGCAGCCCGACCAGCTCGCGCAGAGGCTCCAGGCGCACCGCCGGCAGGCCGGGCGCCTCGATCGTGCCCATGTCCCAGCCGCTGCCCTTGACGCACAGGACCTCGACCGGCTGGCCGGTGATGTCGGCGACCCTGGTCTTCACCGAGGTGTTGCCGCCGCCGTGCAGCACCAGGCGCGGCTCGCCGCCCAGCAGCCGCGTCGTGTAGACGCGCAGCGCCAGGTCCTCGCCGATTCCCTTGGCGGCGTGGCGGGCGATGGCGTCTTTCGCGTCGCTGTCGGACCAGAGGTTCTGCATTGGCTCTCCTGCACTGCTGTCGTCCCGAGCGTAGCGAGGGACCTTTCCTGAGGTCCTAAAGGTCCCTCGCTACGCTCGGGATGACGAACTTACCCATGAGAAATGACGATCTTGCCGAAATGGTTCTGGCTCTTGAGATGGCGATAGGCCGCCTTCGCCTCGGCGAAAGGAAACACCTTGTCGATGACGGGCCGGAGACCGCCGGCCGCGATGGCGCGGTTCATGGCCTCGAACATCTGCAGGCTGCCGACGTAGAGGCCCTGGACGCGCAGGTTGCGGCGCAGGATCGGCATGGGATCGACTTCGGCGCCCTGGCCGGTCAGCAGGCCGATGACGGCGATCCGGCCGGCCAGGCGGGTGGCCAGGAACGAGCGCGGCAGCGTGCCCGCGCCGCCGACCTCGACCGTGATGTCGGCGCCGCGGCCGCCGGTCAGCCGCATCACTTCCCGGTCCCAGTCGGGCGTGGCGCGATAGTCGATGACCGCTTCGGCGCCCATCGCCTTCAGGCGCTCGGCCTTGGCCGGGGAGCCCGAGGTCGCGATGACGCGGGCGCCGAACAGGCGGGCGAACTGCAGGGCGAAGACCGACACGCCGCCCGAGCCCAGCACCAGCACGGTCTCGCCGGCCTTGAGCCCACCGATCTCGACCAGCGCGTTCCATGCCGTGACGCCCGCGCAGGGCAGGGTGGCGCCCTCCTCGAAGCCGAGGTGGTCCGGCAGGCGGACGGTCCCGTCCTCTTCCAGCACCGCGAGCTCGGTCAGCATGCCGTCGATGGCGCCGCCCATGGCCGAGGCCTGCGCCGCCGCGTCGATGGTCCCGCCGACCCAGCGCTGCATGAAGCAGCCGGCGACCCGGTCACCGGGCTTGAAGCGGGTGACCCCGGGCCCGGTCGCCACCACCTCGCCGGCGCCATCCGACAGCGGGATCAGGTCGGGCTTGGGCGCGGCGCGGGCGTACTGGCCCTCGACCGTGATCAGGTCACGGTAGTTGAGCGATGTCGCCCGCACGCGGACCAGCACCTGCCGCGGGCCGGGCGCCGGATCGGACCGTTCGGCCAGGCTGAGCGAGTCGATGCCCTTGGCGGCGGGGAGGGTCCAGCACTTCATGTCAGTCTCCGAAAACTGTCATCCCCGAGCGCAGCGAGGGACCCTTGGGCCACGGGAAAGGTCCCTCGCTGCGCTCGGGATGACAGCGTGACCTCCATCGGCAGGGCGTGCCCCATCACTGCGTACCCTTCAGCTCGACGATCGTCTTGGCCATCACAGCCTCCTGATCCCAGGGGAAAAGGATCCAGGTGTCCTGGCTCACCTCCGTGATGAAGCTGTCGACCGTGGGCCGCCCGGACGGCTTTGCATAGACCGTGGCGAAATGGGCCTTGGGCAGCCGGGCGCGCACGGCGCGGGCGGTGACCCCGGTATCGACCAGGTCGTCGACCAGCAGCCAGCCCTCGCCCTGGTCCTGCTCGGCCATCGAGCCCTTGAGGAGCTCGACCTTGGCGCCGCGTTCCATGCGGTCGTAGGTGGAGCAGCAGATCGTGTCGATCAGCCGGATGTTGAGCTCGCGGGAGACGATGGCGGCTGGCACCAGGCCTCCACGGGTGATGGCCACGACGCCCTTGAACGGCCCGAGGTCGGCCAGCCGCCAGGCCAGGGCCCGGGCGTCCCGATGCAGCTCCGTCCATGAGACGGGGAACATCCTGTTGTATCCCGCGCCACTCGCCATGCGATCTGGTCCCCCTGTCCTGTCCGGTTTGGCTTGCCCGGCGTCAGGCGCTGCACTAACACCTCTGCCCGGCGCAAAGAAGGTCGGTCGCGCAGGGTACACGGAGCAGACGGGATCATGGGAATCGAGTTGACGCCCGTCTTCTGGAGCGGCCTGCTCCAGATCATCCTGGTCAACATCCTGCTGTCCGGCGACAACGCGCTGGTCATCGCCCTGGCCTGCCGCAACCTGGAAAAGCGGCATCAGAAGCCGGCCATCCTGGTGGGCAGCGCCGGCGCCATCATCCTGCGAATCGTCTTCGTCCTGATCGTCGACCAGCTCCTGAAGATCGTCTTCCTGAAGCTGGCCGGGGGCCTGCTGCTGCTGTGGATCGGCATCAAGCTGGTCCAGGGCGAGGAAGAGGAGGACGGCGACGGGGTCAAGGCCTCCGGATCGCTGTGGGGCGCGGTGCGAACCATCGTCATCGCCGACGCCGTCATGAGCCTGGACAATGCCATCGCGATCGCCGCGGCGGCGCACGGCGACGCGACCCTGATCGTGCTCGGCCTGATCATCAGCATCCCGCTGATCATCTTCGGCGCGACGCTGATCATGCTTCTGCTGAACCGCTTTCCGATCATCGTGATCGCCGGCGGTGCGCTGCTGGGCTATATCTCGGGCGAAGTCGTGGCCACCGATCCGGCCTATGCCGAACAGCTGGCGGCGGCCATCCCGCACGCCAAGACCGTGTTCGAGATCGGCGGCGCGGTGATCACCGTCGTGGTCGGCTACTGGCTGCAGCGGCGCGCCCGCGCCCGGCGTCACGCCGCGCCGGTCGATCTCGCGGCCGACGGGAAGGAGTAGGATCATGGCGAAGATGAAGTCGATCCTGGTTGCCGTCGACGGCTCGGCGACCTCCGACCGCGCTGTCCGGCACGCGCTCGATCTGGTCGAGGCCGGGCTCGCCGCCGAGCTCCATCTCCTGAATGTCCAGCCCAACCTCGGCGGCGCCATCGCCACCTTCGTGTCGCGCGAGCAGATCGCCGCCCATCATCGCGAGGAAGGCAGCAAGTGCCTCGATTCGGCCGAGGCGCTCGCGCGCAACGCCGGGGTGACGGCCAAGGTCCATATCGGCGTCGGCCGCCAGGGCGAGGTCGTGAGCGACTTCGTCGACAAGCTTGGCGCCGGGCTGGTCGTGCTCGGCACGCGCGGCCATACCGGCCTTGCCGGGGTTCTGCTGGGCTCGGTGGCGCAGGATGTCATCGCCCACGTGAAGGTGCCCGTCACTCTCGTGAAATAGGCACGCCGCCTGAATCGCCGCCGGTTGTTGCGGCGGTTGGGACAGCGTACAACCGCGCCGCACGCCTTCAGGGAGGGTCGCGGAGTGGCCGAGCAGTTGTGGCGACGCGAGGCGCTGGCGCCCTATGCGAGCCTGCCCTGGCAGAGCCGCGGGCGGCTGCACGCCGAGCCCGAGGCCAGCCGCAGCCCCTTCCAGCGCGACCGCGACCGCATCATCCATTCGACGGCGTTCCGCCGGCTGAAGCACAAGACCCAGGTCTTCGTCTATCACGAGGGCGACCACTACCGGACCCGGCTGACCCATTCGCTGGAAGTGGCGCAGATCGCCCGCTCGATCTGCCGCACCCTGCATCTCGACGAGGATCTCGGCGAGGCGGTGGCATTGGCCCACGATCTCGGCCACACGCCGTTCGGCCATGCCGGCGAGGAGGCGCTGCACGCGGCGATGAAGCCGTTCGGCGGCTTCGACCACAATGCCCAGACCCTGCGCATCCTGACCAAGCTCGAGGAGCGCTATGCCGAGTTCAATGGGCTGAACCTCACCTGGGAGACGCTCGAAGGGGCGGTGAAGCACAACGGCCCGCTGCTGAAGGACGGCCGTACCCTCGACGACCTGCCGGCCGCCATCGTCGAGTACTGCAGCGACCATGACCTCGAGCTCTACGGCCATGCCGGGCCGGAGGCGCAGATAGCGGCGCTGAGCGACGACATCGCCTACAACAACCACGACATCGACGACGGGCTGCGCGCCGGCCTGTTCGGCATCGCCGACCTCAAGGGCCTGCCGCTGGTCGGCGAGATGTTCACCCTGGTCGAGGGGCGCTATCCCGGCCTCGACGATACGCGGCTGATCCACGAGGCGGTGCGGCGCGTCATCAACGCCATGGTCGAGGACGTGCTGGCCGAGACGCGGCGGCGGCTGGCCGAGGCCAAACCCAGCACGGTCGCCGACATCCGCGCCCTGGGACGGCCGGTCGCGGCCTTCTCGGAGTCGATGGCCGAGACCGACCGCACGGTGAAGAAGTTCCTGTACGGCCGCATGTACGAACACTGGCATCTCAACCGCTCGCATTCCAAGGCCCGCCGCGTCGTCATGGACCTGTTCGGGCTCCTGTTCGCCGAGCCCAACTGCCTGCCGCCGCCGTGGCGCGAGCGCGCCGAGGCCGCCGAGCGGCCGGCCCGGGCGCGCATCGTCGCCGACTACATCGCCGGCATGACCGACCGCTACGCCCTCGACGAGCACCGCCGGCTGTTCGATCTCTACAACTGAGGCAAGCCGGCGTGGTGGTGCTGAAGACACCCCCGCCGTCATCCTGATCGAAGCGAAGGATCTCATGCCGATTGCGAACGGCAATGAGGTCCCTTCGACGATGCTGAGGGCAGGCCTTCGCTTCGCTCAGGACGACAAAGGGGGCCGGGTGACAAAATTCCCTGAATAGGCAATACCCCGCCCATGAATCCCTACCGCCATTTCATCGGTGAGGTCGAGGCCGCGCTCAGGGCCATGCAGGCGGCCGGCGACCTGCCCGATGCGCTCGACTTCTCCGCCATCACCGCGGAACCGCCGCGCGATCCGGCGCATGGCGACATCGCCACCAACGCCGCGATGGTCCTGGCCAAGGCCGCGAAGAAGAAGCCGCGCGACATCGCCGAGCCGCTGCTTGCGCGCCTCAAGGCCAATCCCGACGTGATCGAGGGATCGGTGGCGGGACCGGGCTTCATCAACCTCAAGGTGGCCGACGGCTTCTGGCGCGACCGGCTGCGCGACTGTCTGCAGGCGGGGCTCGCCTACGGCGATTCGACGATGGGGCAGGCGGCAAGGGTCAATGTCGAGTACGTCTCGGCCAACCCGACCGGGCCGCTGCACGTCGCCCATGCCCGCGGCGCGGTGGTGGGCGATGCGCTCGCCAACCTGCTGGCCAAGGCGGGTTATGCCGTCACCAAGGAATACTACATCAACGATGCCGGGGCGCAGGTCGACAAGCTCGGCCAGTCGACCTACCTGCGCTACCGCGAGGCGCTGGGCGAGGCGATCGGCACCATCCCCGAGGGCCTCTATCCCGGCGAGTACCTGAAGGACGTTGGCGCGGCGATCGCCCGGCGCGACGGCGCGCGCTGGATCGACCGGCCCGAGTCGGACTGGCTGCCGGCGATGCGCGACTTCGCCGTTTCGACCCTGATGGCCGAGATCAAGGCCGACCTCGCCACGCTCGGCGTCGAGATCGAGGTCTATTCCTCGGAGCGCGCGCTGGTCGATTCGGGCGCGGTCGAGCGCGCCTTCCAGGAGCTGAGCCGTCAGGACCTGATCTACCAGGGCCGGCTGGAACCGCCCAAGGGCCAGAAGCCCGACGACTGGGAGGACCGCGAGCAGACGCTGTTCCGGGCGACGAAGTTCGGCGACGACGTCGACCGTCCGCTCAAGAAGTCGGACGGAAGCTGGACATATTTCGCCAACGACATCGCCTATCACCACGACAAGTTCCGGCGCGGCTTCGCCGACATGATCGATATCTGGGGCGCCGATCACGGCGGCTACGTCAAGCGCATGAAGGCGGCGGTCAGCGCCATCACCGAGGGAAAGGGCGCGCTCGACGTCAAGCTCTGCCAGCTCGTCCGGGTGATGAAGAACGGCGAGCTGGTGCGCATGTCCAAGCGTGCCGGCACCTTCGTCACCCTGCGCGACCTGCTGGACGAGGTCGGGCCCGACGTCGTGCGCTTCACCATGCTGACGCGCAAGAACGACGCCGCCTTCGACTTCGATCTGGTGAAGGCCACCGAACAGTCACGCGACAACCCGGTCTGGTATGTCCAGTACGGCCACGCCCGCACCCGCTCGGTGATGCGCCAGGCGCTGGCCGCCGGCGTTTCGACCGACGGGCTGGCGGAGGCGCCTCTCGACCGCCTCGCCGATTCCGGCGAGCTCGCCCTGGTGCGCCTGATCGCCCAGTGGCCGCGCCAGGTCGAGGCCGCGGCCGCCGCCCACGAGCCGCATCGGCTGGCCTTCTACCTCTACGACCTCGCCGCCGCCTTCCATGCCCACTGGAACCGCGGCCGCGAGGAGCCGGGCCTGCGCTTCGTCGTCGAAGGCGACGCCGAACTCACGCGGGCGCGTCTGGCGTTGGTACAGGGAATCGGATTTGTGATAGGATCGGGTCTTAAGGTCTTCGGCGTAACACCCGTCGAGGAAATGAGATAAGAACATGCCTATCCGCCGGTCCCCCTCCGGCGACGGTCCAACGATCTACCGACCCAACGAGTCGGTGGCCATGCGGCTCGATCCGCCGCCGAGGCCCGTCGCGCACGAACCCGAGTCGATTCCGCCGCCGCCGCGCGATTCTCTGCTGATGCGCGTCAACCGACGGCGCGGCCAGATCCTGACCGTCATGGTCTCGGTCGCCGCCATCGCGAGCTTCGGCTCGGTCGTCTGGTGGGCGCACAACCAGGACGTCCGGGCCGGCGGTCGCGGCCTCGAGCCCCTGGTGGTGCAGGCCCCCGAGACGCCGTCCCGGGTGAAGCCCGACAATCCCGGCGGCCTGGTCGTGCCCAACCAGGATAAGGAAGTGTTCAACCGGCTGGCGCCGGGGACGGTCCCGACCCAGCCCGAGAAGCTGCTGCCGGGGCCCGTGGTCCCGAGCCTCCCGGCCAACGGCCTGCCCACGCTGGCGGCGCCCAAGCCGCCCGACACCGAAGTCGCCAAGACCCCGACGCCGCTGCAGGCGGCGACGCCCGCGGTCGTCTCGACGACGCCCGCGCAAGCGCCCGCCGCAGCGGCGACCACGCCCGCGCCGACCACCGAGGCGGGTCCCAGCATCGCCAGCCTGATCGACAACCTCTCGGGTCCGACCGGCGGCTGGCGCGTCCAGGTGGCGTCGGTCAAGAACGAGGACCAGGCGAAGTCGACCTGGGCGCGCCTGCAGAGCGCGCACGGCGACGTCATGGCCAACCTTCGGATGCAGGCGGTGCGCGTCGATCTCGGGGACCGCGGGACCTGGTATCGGGTGCAGGCCGGGCCGCTCGACGAGAAGCAGGCGCAAAGCGTCTGCAGCAAGCTGAAGAGCCGCAAGGCCGACTGCGTGACGGTGCCGCCGGCGCGCTAGCCGGCGCGCCGGGACCCCATGGCGACGCGTCGATGAGCCCAGCCAAAGCCGTCATCTTCGGTTGCGCCGGCCCCGACCTCACGGCTGAGGAGCGCGCCTTCTTCCGCGACGCCGATCCGCTGGGCTTCATCCTGTTTGCCCGCAACGTCGACACGCCCGAACGGACGCGCCGGCTGACCGACGACCTGCGCGCGGCCGTCGGGCGGGCCGACGCGCCGGTGCTCATCGACCAGGAGGGCGGGCGTGTCGCGCGGCTGCGGCCGCCCCACTGGCGCAAGGCGCCGCCGGCCCGCCTGCTCGGCGACCTCTATCACCGGGATCCCGAGCGCGGTCTCGAGGCGACCCGCCTCAATTCGCGCCTGCTGGCGGCGGACTGTGCCTCCATCGGCGTCGACGTCGATTGCCTGCCGGTGCTCGACATCGCCTTTCCCGAGACCCACGCCGTGATCGGCGACCGGGCCTATTCGGACCGGCCGGAGGCGGTCGCCGCACTCGGCCGGGCGGCCGCCGAGGGGCTGATGGACGAGGGCGTGATGCCCATCGTGAAGCACATTCCGGGACACGGCCGAGCCACCGTGGACAGCCACGAGGCGCTGCCGCGCGTGACGGCATCCCGCCAGGAGCTGGAGCGCACCGACTTCCGGCCCTTCGCCCTGCTGGCCGACCTGCCCTGGGCAATGACCGGGCATCTCCTGTTCGACGCAATCGATCCGCACGCCGCCATCACGGTATCGGCACATGGCGTGAAGGAAATCATCAGGGGCCATATCGGCTTCGACGGCCTGCTCCTGTCCGACGACCTGTCGATGCAGGCGCTGGGCGGGTCGCTCGGCGAGCGGGCGGAACGGTCGCTGGCGGCGGGCTGCGACATCGCCCTCCACTGCAACGGTCGCCGGGACGAGATGACCGATATCGCCGGCCGGGTCGGTCCGATGACCCCGGCGGCCGCCCGGCGCCTGGCCGACGGCCGCGCCTGCCTCGACCGCCATCGCGCGGCACCCGGCACCTCCGGACCGGCGGAAGCCGCCCGACGGCTGGCCGGGCTGCTGCCCGAATGGGGATAAGGCTCGGCCAAATACAGTGGCGGGGGCCGCCGTCGCTGGACTAAACGGGTCTTGCATGAGCGACGCCCAGAGCCCCGCCGCCGACACTTTCGCCACCGCCGGTCCCGACGTGATCGCGCCCGGCGAGGGCGAGCTGATCGTGAACCTCGAGGGGTTCGAGGGTCCGCTCGACCTCCTGCTCACCCTGGCGCGCGACCAGAAGGTCGATCTCCGGCGCATCTCGATGGTGGCGCTGGTCGACCAGTATCTGGCCCATATCGGCCAGGCCCGCCGGATGCGGCTGGAGCTGGCGGCCGACTATCTCGTGATGGCGGCGTGGCTGGCCTACCTCAAGTCGCGCCTGCTGCTGCCCGAGCCGCCGCCCGGCGAGGAGCCCTCGGGCCAGGAGATGGCCGACGCCCTGCAATGGCAGTTGCGCCGGCTGGAGGCCATGCAGGAGGCCGGCGTTCGCCTGATGGCCCGCCCGCAGCTCGGCCGCGACGTCTTCTCGCGCGGCCAGCCCGAGGGCGTCGTGGTCGTGCGTCGCGCCGTCTGGGACGTGAAGCTCTACGATCTGCTGGCCGCCTACGGCCACCAGCTCAAGCCCAAGGACGCCGACACCTACCAGATCGAGCCGATGCAGTTCTTCTCGGTCGAGGAGGCGGCGGAGCGGCTCGGCCGCATGCTGGGCATCGCGATCGACTGGCAGTCGCTCGAGGCCTTCCTGCCGGCCGGCCTCACCGATCCCAGCCGGCGCCGGTCGGCCATGGCCTCGACCTTCGTCGCCGGCCTCCAGCTGGCAAAGGACGGATCGGTCGAGATCCGCCAGACCGAGCGCTTCGGCCCGATCTTCTTTCGCAGGCGTACCGAGCAGGGGTGACCGGACCCATGTCCGAGCAGGAAACCGAGAAACCGACCGACGAGGCCGCCGAAGCTCCGGCAAATCCCGAAACCGAAGGGATGACCGAAGCGTCGACCGAAGGTGTGGCCGAAGCTGCGCCCGAAGCGGCCGCGGCGCCGGCCGGGGGCGTCACCGACGTCGTCTCGCCCGACCATGCGCAGCATCTGCGGCTGCTGGAGGCGCTGATCTTCGCGGGCGCGCAGGCGCTCGACGAGAAGGAGCTGACCGACCGGCTGCCCAACGACGCCGACGTGAGGCGGCTGCTCGCCGACCTTGCCGAGATGTATGCCGGGCGGGGCGTGAATCTGGTGCAGGTCGCCGGCGGCTGGGCGTTCCGCACCGCGCCGGACCTGTCGGAGAAGCTCAAGATCGAGCGGCCGGTGACGCGCAAACTGTCGCGCGCCTCGGTCGAGACGCTGGCCATCATCGCCTATCACCAGCCGGTGACGCGCGCCGAGATCGAGCAGGTGCGCGGCGTCGGCCTGAGCAAGGGCACGCTCGATCTGCTGTTCGAGCAGAACTGGATCCGGCCGATGGGGCGCCGGCGCGCGCCGGGCAAGCCCGTGACGTGGGGCACGACCGACTTCTTCCTCGAGCATTTCGGCCTGTCGGGTCTCGACGACCTGCCGGGCCAGGAGGAACTGAAGGCCGCCGGCCTCTTGGACCCGCGCGTCCAGCCCCCCATATTCCGTCCTGAAGAGCCCGATCTTCCGCTCGAACCGGGAGACGACGAGGCAGACGAGCCTCTCGCTGCCGACGAATCGGGTCGCTAGGCCTCTAAAGCGCCTTATTCGACAGGTTGCCGGGCCTTCCGGCGAGGTGCCATAATCGGGCGGCGCCGACAGCAAACGTTTTTGGGAGCATTTCAAGATGGGTAGCTTCAGCATCTGGCACTGGCTGATCGTGCTGGCCGTCGTGCTGCTACTGTTCGGCGGTCGCGGAAAGATCTCGCAGCTGATGGGCGACTTCGGCAAGGGCCTCTCGGCCTTCAAGAAGGGCGTCGGCGGCAGCGGCGAGGAGACTCCTCCGCAGCAGGCCGGCCAGCCCGGCGACGCCGCCAAGCCGATCTCGGCCCAGACCACGACGACCCCGCCGAACGGCCAGGTCCATCATCAGGACAACGCCGCGAAGGTCTGAGGGAGGGGCCGACCTCGTCGCCCTGACGAAGGCCTTGCACGCCGATGTTCGGTATCGACAGTCCGGAGCTCCTTGTCATCGCCATCGTCGCGCTGGTCGTGATCGGCCCCAAGGAGCTGCCGAGCCTGTTGCGCAGCTGGGGCAAGTGGATGTCCCAGGCGCGCGGGATGGCGGCGGAATTCCGTGGCCATGTCGACGAGATGGTGCGCCAGTCCGAGCTGGACGAGGTGAAGAAGCAGCTCGAATCGGCGCCCGGTCTCGACCTGCAGTCGCTCGACCCGACGCGCGAGATCAAGAGCGCGATCCAGGAAGGGATGGCCGAGGGCGAGAAGGCCATCGCCGAGGGCAAGAGCCTGTTCGACAATCCGCTGGCCGAACCGGAATCGGCGCCGCAGATCGCCGCCGAGCCGCAGCCCGCGGCGGAACCGGCTTCCCTCGTCGCGGAGGCACCCGCGGAGACGCAAGTCTCCGTCGACACGCCGCCCGAGTCGGTCCCGGCGCCCGTCGCCGAGGCGTCGCCACCGCCGGAAGAGAAGCCGGCCAAGGCCGTCGCCGCCGGATAGGCGCCAATTAGCGCTTTGAATTGCCCCTCAAAGGGCGGCATAACCCGGCCCTCACGCTCCGAGCGCCTGCCTTGACCGAAGTTCACGACGGACCCGAAGACGACAAGCCGATGCCGTTGCTCGACCACCTGGTCGAGCTGCGGAAGCGGCTGATCTACGCCCTGCTGGGCTTCCTGGCGGTCTTCTTCATCACGTTCTATTTCGCCAAGCCGATCTTCTCGTTCCTGATCCAGCCGGCGATGAGCGACGGCTACAAGGTCGTCGTCCTCGACATCTTCGAGTTCTTCTTCGTCACGGTGAAGCTGTCGGCCTTCGTGTCGCTGATCGTGGGCTTCCCGCTGATCGCCGTGCAGATCTGGCTGTTCGTGGCGCCCGGCCTCTACCGCAAGGAGAAGCGCGCGTTCCTGCCGTTCCTGGTGGCGACGCCGTTCATGTTCTATGCCGGCTGCGTGGTCATGTACTACGTGGTGATGCCGTACGTGATCAACTTCATGCTGACGCAGTACGTGCCGCCCGACATCGAGAAGACGCTGCGCTCCTCGGACTATCTGGAGCGCGTGCTGCAGCTCGTCTTCGCCTTCGGCTTCGCCTTCGAGATGCCGGTGCTGCTCACCCTCCTGGTCCGGGTCGGCATCGTCACCACGGACGGCCTGCGCTCCAAGCGGCGCTATGCGATCGTCGTCTGCTTCGTCATCGCCGCCGTGCTGGCGCCGCCCGACGTGATCAGCCAGATCGCGCTCGCCGTGCCGCTGCTCGCCTTCTACGAGATCAGCATCATCATCGGCCGCTCGATCGAGAAGCGGCGCGCCGCCGAGGACCGCAAGGCCGAGGAGGCCGAGAACCAGGCCGACGCGGCCGGCGGCTGACCCATGCACGACATCCGATTCATCCGCGAGAACCCCGCTTCCTTCGACGCCGGCCTGAAGAAGCGAAATCTGCCGCCGCTCTCGGCCGAGCTGCTCGAGATCGACAGGCGCCGCCGCGCCGCCATCTCCGAGAGCGAGACTGCCCAAGCCCGACGCAAGGCGCTCAGCCGCCAGATCGGCCAGGCCAAGGCCAAGGGCGAGCCCGCCGACGCGCTGATGGCCGAGGTCGCCGCGCTGGAGACGACCCTGAAGACGGGCGAGGCCGAGGCCCAGCGGCTGGACGAGGAGCTGACGCACCGTCTCGAGGTCCTGCCCAACCTGCCGTTCGACGACGTTCCCGACGGCACCGACGAGACCGGCAACGTCGAGCTGCGCCGCGTCGGCAGCCAGCGCAATTTCGCCTTCCAGCCCAAGGACCATGTCGCGCTGGGCGAGGCCACGGGCATGATGGACTTCGCCTCGGCCGCGAAGATCTCGGGTGCGCGCTTCGTGTTCCTGAAGAAGCACCTGGCGCGGCTGGAGCGGGCGATCGCCCAGTTCATGCTCGACCTGCATACCTCGGAAGAGGGCGGCTACACCGAGGTCAACCCGCCGCTGCTGGTGCGCGACGCCGCCGCCTACGGTGTCGGCCAGCTGCCGAAGTTCGCTGAGGACATGTTCCACACCGACAACGGCTTCTGGCTGGTGCCGACCGCCGAGGTGCCGCTCACCAATCTGGTGAACGACACCATCGTCGAGGAGAAGGACCTGCCGCTGCGCTTCACGGCCTTCACGCCCTGCTTCCGCTCCGAGGCGGGCGCCGCCGGCAAGGACACGCGCGGCATGATCCGCCAGCACCAGTTCCCCAAGGTCGAGCTGGTCAGCATCACCACGCCCGAACAGTCCGATGCCGAGCATCAGCGCATGACCGGCCGCGCCGAGGAGGTTCTGAAGCGTCTCGGCCTGCCGTTCCGCACCATCGTGCTGTGCGGCGGCGACATGGGCCCGGCCTCGCGGAAGACCTTCGACATCGAGGTCTGGCTGCCCGGCCAGAGCGCCTATCGCGAGATCTCGAGCTGCTCGAACTGCGGCGAGTACCAGGCGCGGCGCATGAATGCGCGCTTCCGCCCGAAGGAAGGCAAGGGGACACGCTTCGTGCATACGCTGAACGGGTCTGGCCTGGCCGTCGGCCGCACCCTCATCGCGGTGCTCGAGAACTACCAGAACGAGGACGGATCGGTGACCATTCCCGAGGCGCTGCTTCCCTACATGGGCGGGCTGACGGCGCTGCCGGCGCCCGCGGCGGCGCGGAAATGAAGGCTGCAGACATCGCGCGCAAGCGCATCCTGGTCACCAACGACGATGGCATCAACGCGCCCGGGCTGGAGGCGATGATCGACATCGCCACCCAGCTCTCGCAGGACGTCTGGGTGGTGGCGCCCGAGTACAACCAGAGCGGCGCCGGCCATTCGCTGTCGCTCACCCATCCGGTGCGCGCCCGCCAGCTCACCACGACCAAGTTCGCGCTGGAAGGCACGCCGACGGACTGCGTGCTGTTCGCCGTCAAGCATCTGCTCAAGGACCGCAAGCCCGACATCGTCCTGTCGGGCGTCAACCGCGGCGGCAACATGTCCGACGACGTGACCTATTCGGGCACCATCGCCGGCGCCATGGAGGGCTGCCTGCTCGGCATCCCCTCGATCGCCTTCAGCCAGCCCTACACCCATCCCCAGGGACCGCGCTGGGAGACGGCGACGGAGTTCGGCGCCGACGTCGCCCGCCGCGTGCTCGCCATGGGCATCCCGCGCAACGTGCTGATCAACGTCAACTTCCCCGACGTGGCGCCGTCTTCGGTCAAGGGCGTGCGCGTCACCCGCCAGGGCGTGCGCGGCTTCGGCGGCCACATCGTCGAGCGCACCGACCCGCGCGGCGGCACCTACTACTGGATCGCCTATGCGCCGGGCGAGCACGAGCACGACGAGGAGAGCGATCTCACCTCGGTGCGCGCCGGCTACGTCTCCGTGACGCCGCTGCATCTCGACCTCACGCACGAGGCGACGCGGCGCAAGCTCGCCGCGCAGTTCGCCGCCGATCCCGCTTCGGACTGAGGGGCGCGATGAACGTCCCGGCCATGCAGCGCCTGATCGCCGAGCTGCAGCAGTCGGGCATCTCCGACGAGCGCGTGCTCGGCGCCATCGCCGCGGTCGACCGCGAGCGCTTCGTGACGCCGGCCTTCTCGGAGCGGGCGTGGGAGAACACGGCGCTGCCCATCTCCTTCGGCCAGACGATCAGCCAGCCGCTGGTGGTCGCCGCCATGACCGAGGCGCTGCGCGTGGGCCCGCGCATGAAGGTGCTCGAGATCGGCACCGGGTCGGGCTACCAGGCCGCGATCCTCGCCAAGCTGGCGCGGCGGGTCTACACGATCGAGCGCTTCAAGCCGCTGTCGCGCGAGGCCGAGAAGCGGCTGATCGATCTCGGCATCTTCAACGTCGTGTTCGACATCGGCGACGGCAGCAAGGGCTGGCCGGCCCAGGCGCCGTTCGACCGCATCATCGTGACGGCCGCCGCCGAGGAGCGGCCGCAGGCGCTGATCGACCAGCTGGCGATGGGCGGCATCCTGATCGTCCCGGTCGGCCGCGATCCGACGGCGCAGGTGGTCGAGCGCATCGTCAAGAGCGAGCGCGGCCTGCAGCGCGACACGCTGATGCCGGTGCGCTTCGTGCCGCTGGTCCCGGGCGCGCTCCCGGAGCTGGGGCAGGGATAGTCTTCGCACCGGGCGATGACGACTGTCGTCCCGAGCGAAGCGAGGGACCTTTCCTGGACCGCAAGGTCCCTCGCTACGCTCGGATGACACCGAGTCCGGGCGGCCCTAGGATTTCACCGCAACAACGGGGAGATCAGGGAATGCCCGCCGCAGCAGCCCGCATCCACGAGGTGCCGGACGACCTGCTCGCCGCCATCGACTATTGCTTCGACCAGGGCTGGACCGACGGCCTGCCCGTCGTGCCGCCGCAGGTCGATCGCGTGCACGCCATGCTCGCGGCCGACGACCGGCCGGCCGCCACCGTCATCGCCACGCATCCCGCGACCGGCCTCGAACTGTCGCTGCACGCCGCCGCCGTCAACGCGGTGATGGCCGGCTGCCTGCCGGCGTATTTCCCGGTGCTGGTCGCGGCCTTCGAGGCGATGAACCGGCCGGACTTCAACTTCCACGGTTCGACCGCCAGCACCGGCGGCTCGGCGCCGCTGGTGCTGGTGAGCGGTCCGGTCGGCGAGGAGATCGGCATGAACGCCGACGTGAACCTGTTCGGCCCCGGCAACCGGCCCAACGCCAGCATCGGCCGCGCCGTGCGCCTGATCCTGCGCAACGTCTTCCAGATGATCCCGGGCATTTCCGACAAGTCCACCCAGGGCAATCCCGGCAAGTACAGCCTGTGCGCCGCCGAGCGGATGCGCGGCAATCCCTGGCCGCCGCTCTGCCGCGAGCAGGGCTATCCGGAGGGGACGTCGAGCGTCACCGTCTATGCGGCGGGCGGCTTCTGCAACATCGAGAACCACGGCGGCAACACGCCGGAGCAGGTGCTGGGCTCGGTGGCCGACACGATGGCCAACTACGGCTGCATCACCCTCGGCCAGAGCGTGGTGATCCTGGCGCCGGAGCACATGCAGATCCTCGCCGCCGCCGGCTGGACGCGGCGGCGGGCGCAGGAGTTCCTGTTCGCGGCGGCGCGCCGCTCGGTCGAGGGCATGAAGGGCGTCGGCAAGCATCGCGACCGCGAGTACGATGCCCAGCACGGCGAGCGCGCGCATGCGCTGGCCGAGCCCGGCTTCTTCCATCGCGGCCTCGGGCCGGACGACATCCTGATCACCCTGGGCGGCGGCGATGCCGGCGGGCATTCCTGCTTCCTGCCGTCGTGGAGCCGCGGCCGTGGCTCGATCATGCAGCACGCTGCCATCCGGCCGCTGGCCAACGCCAAATAGGAGGACGATCCATGCAGCTCTACGCCCCGACCGCGACCATGGCGACGCGCAAGCGCACGCGGGCCGCCGCGCTCGCCCGCCTCGACGGCGCGCGGATCGGCATCCTGGAGAACGGCAAGCTCAACGCCGAGGAGATGCTGAACGAGGTCGCCCAGCTCTTCGTGCAGCGCCACGGCTGCACCATCCATCGCCTGGCCTCGAAGAAGAACGCCAGCGCCCCGGCACCCTCGAACACGCTGGTCCAGGTCGCGCCGGAGGTCGACTTCCTCATCACCGGCCTGGGGGATTGAGGCTCCTGCTCAACGTGCAGTTTGCACGACGGCATCAGCTTCGAGCAGCTCGGCAAGCGGGCGGTGGTGATCTGCACCACTCCCTTCGAGGTCACCGCGCGCAACATCGCGCGCGTGCTGGGGATTCCCGACTATCCCTTCGCCAAGGTCCAGCACCCGATCGGCAGCTGCACCCTGCCGGAGCTCAAGGCGCGGGCCGAAGTGGCCTATTCCCAGGCGCTGGCCATCCTGACGGAGGCGTGACGGCCCGCCCGAATTGCATGCAATCGGGCGGAATTGCACTCGATATGAGCAGTCTGGCGCACATTTGCCTACGTTGGCATCGATCTTGTATGCAGGACCGAGGATGCAAGCGGACAATCCGACCCTTGCCGAGAAGCTCGCCAGCGCCATCGCCGACGGCATTCTCGACGGCAGCCTGAAGCCCGGCGAGCGCCTGGACGAGGCTGGGCTGGCGCAGCAGCACGGCGTGTCGCGTACGCCGGTGCGCGAGGCGCTGCGGCAGCTCGCGACCAGCGGCCTGATCGACATGCGCCCGCGCAAGGGCGCCGTGGTCTCCAAGGCCACGCCGGACCAGGTCGAGAGCCTGTTCGTCGCCATGGCCGAGATGGAGGCGACCTGCGCCCGCCTGTCGGCGCTCAGCATGACGCCGATCGAGCGCCGCCGCCTGCAGGCCCGCCACGAGGCCATGATGGCGCTGGCCAAGGCCGGCGACCGCGACGCCTATTCCGATGCCAACATCGCCTTCCATGAGGCGATCTACGCCGGTGCCCACAACGCGCCGCTCGCCGAGTACGCGATGAGCCTGCGCCGCCGGGTCGGCCCGTTCCGGCGCGCGCAGTTCTGGATGGAAGGCCGCCTGTTGCGCTCCAACCAGGAGCACGAGGCGGTCGTGCGCGCCATCGTCTCGGGCGACGCCGCGGCGGCCCACGCCGCCATGCTGCACCATGTCAGCCTCGTCGAGGACGCGTTCGAGGCCTTCGCCGCCATCAACGCCGCCTGAGAGCCCGCGCGACGAGCGCCGGCAGCGGCCGCGAATCGGCCCCAACTAATCGCGGCAGCCCGATTCCCGCCGGAATCCGAATGCAGTAGAATGGGTTCATGAAGACAGCCCCTCGCTTCCCCTCGCGATGGGCCGGCTGGATGCGCACGCTGGGTACAATGGCGGCGCTCTCGGTCGCGCTCGGCGCCTGCTCCAATCCCTTCGGCACCCCCGGCGGCACCATCGAGTATCCCGGTTCCGGCGCCGGGCCCGGTGCGGTGCCGGTCTACGTCGTGAACGAGAAGGACACGGTCGCCAGCGTGTCGCAGCGCTATGGCGTGTCCGAGCACGCCATCATCGACCGCAACAAGCTGAAGCCGCCCTATACGCTGAAGCCCGGCCAGTACCTCGAGCTGCCGGGCGCGCGCTTCGTCGCCGACAATACCGGCGGCGCGACGCCGGCGGCCACGCCGCCCGGACCGGTCAAGCGCGAGGCGCTGGCGCCGCCGCCCGGTCGCGGCGAGCCGCCGAAATCCGCCGCGCCGGCGCCCGCCGCCGGCGAGCCGACGCCGCTCGCCCCGCGCGAGACGAAGACCGTGGAGGCCAAGCCTCCCGAGGCCAAGAGCGTCACCGTCGCGGCGACGCCGCCGCGCTTCGCCTGGCCGCTGCACGGCAAGGTCATCACGCCCTACGGCAGCGCGCCCGGCGGGCAGAAGAGCGACGGCATCGACATCCAGGCCACGACCGGCGCCTCGGTGAAGGCTGCCGACGGCGGCACCGTGATCTACTCCGGCAGCGACGTGGCCCATCTCGGCAACCTGCTGCTGGTGCAGCATCCCGGCGGCTACATCACCGCCTACGGCAACAACGAGGCGCTGCTGGTCAAGAAGGGCGACAAGGTCTCCAAGGGCCAGGTCATCGCCAAGGCCGGCGATTCCGGCGGCGTGGCCAGCCCGCGCCTGCACTTCGAGGTCCGCCGCGGCGGCAGCAAGACGGTCGACCCGCTGAGCGTCCTGCCGGCGCAGTAGCGCCCGGCCGGCCTCGCGGCCCTACGCCGCGATCCCGTCGCGGGACACCCGTCCGACCGCGAGATGCGGGCCGCTGGCGTCGACCAGCACGGCGATCTCGTCGCCGGAGGGCACCAGCTCGTCGGGCGCCAGCGCCGGGTCGAGCAGGGCCTCGGGCTCGTGGCGCAGCCGCACGATCCGGCGTCGCGCCGAGGCGTCGGCGCCGTCGCGCGAGGCGGCCTGGGTATCGAAGATCGCCATCTCGAGGCAGATCGCGTCCTCCACCGGCCCGCCGGGCAGCAGGCCGGCGTCGATCCGGCGCTGCAGCCACAGGCCGAAGCGCCAGGCTTCCCAGCGATACTGCAGGGTGGCGTGCCGGGAGGCCGCCCAGAAGGCCTCGAGCTCGACCATCAGCCGGTCGCCGAGCAGCCGGCAGGAGTGGGGCAGCACCGAATAGACCGGGATCAGGCGGTTGACGCGGTAGAGCGAGCAGTTGACCGACATCGCCTCGTCGCGCGCCATCGCCCCGAGCCGCAGCCGCTCGAGAGCGGTCAGCTCATAGCCGGCGAAGGCGTCGTCGGCCCCGTCGCGCAGCCTGAGGCAGCGCGACGGGGAAGCGATCAGGTCGGCGAAGGCGCGCTGGAAGTCTGCGATCGACATGGCATGGCCTCATCCGTTGACTGCGGCGCGCATGCGCTGCAGCTCGCCCCGCACGCCGTCGGCGCCGAGGCCGGGGAAGTAGGTCTCGTGGAACTCGAAGGTCACGCCTTCGAGGTTCGCGCAGCGCGGCGCCACGCGGTCGAGCAGCCGCCAGACCTCGCCCGGGCAGGCGCCGGCATGGGAATCGAGATAGGCGCCGAACAGCCGGTTGCCGCCCGCCACATGGATCTCGCCCACGGCGTCGAGGTCGAGCCCGTCCAGGAAGCGGTCGGGGTCGAGGCCGAGATTGACCGCGTTGACGTGCAGGTTGTGCAGGTCGAGCAGCAGGCCGCAGCCGGTGCGCCGGACCAGGGCGTTGAGGAATTCCTCCTCGCTCATGTCGCTGCCGGGGACCGGCGTGTGCACCACGCCGTTCTCGAGCAGCAGCCGGGCGCCCAGAATGTCCTGCACGCGCGCCACGCGCTCGCTCAGCAGGTCGAGCAGATCGTGATCCCAGGCCAGCGGCAGGGTGAGGCCGGCATGATGGTCGGGCGTCTCCTCGGTGCGCACGCGCACCGCCGACAGGTGCTCGCTGATCCAGGCGAAGCGGTAGCGGCGATGCCAGGCCGCGAGCTGCAGCACATGGTCGACGTCGAAGGTCGAGCCGCTGGCGATCGACAGGCCGACGCCGTGCGCCACCAGCCGGTGGCGCGACGCCAGCCGGTCGAGCAGCTCGACCTCGTCGGGCAGGGGCGCGAACCGGTCCGGCCGGTTGCGGCCGAAATCCTGCCAGAACCGTTCCGGGATGATCGACAGGAAGTCGACGGCGTCGGGCTCGACCTCGAGCAGGTCGCCGAGCGCGCCGTTGAACAGCAGCCCGACGCCCGCCCGGCCGGTCTGCGGTCGGGGATCGCGGCACGCTCCTGCCCCGGGGTGGATGACCCCGGGGCGCGCGATGCGGGAAGTCTCGACGGCGGGGCGCATGATGCCTCGCGTCAGATGCGCTTCATGGTTTCGAGGTCGATCTTCGCGAGGTTCTCGATCTCCTCGCGCTCGTGGAACCAGATCGGCACGCCGGAATTGCACGGCAGGCAGCCCTTGAGCTTGCCGAGGATGTCCGACAAGGCGGGCTGCAGCTTCACGGTATCGACCAGGCGCGTGCCCTTGGGCACGGTGACCTTCAGCACAGGCTGCATGCCATCGCGAACGAGCTGGATTTCCGCAACGTTGTCCTTGGTCATGAGAGGCTCCGTCGTTTGAGGACGATGCATGGTCCCGATCGGACCATGCGGGCGGTGCCGGGCGCCGACAACGTTCGCCGATGCATCACTCGATGCCGAAGGCTCCTGCCGTCGTCGCATCGTCACGCCTGGCGCGACTCGTACGCGCCGACGGCGAAGCGATCTGTGGCAAAGCCCACCTTGAGTCGTGACGATTTGGCGGCGCGCCGCGCCGCAACGACGTCGTGCGCGACGAAGTCGGCGACCGCCCTACACGATCTTTCCGTCGAGCACGTAGGCGCCCTTGCGGTCTTCGATCTCGAGCACCCAGACGTCGGGATCGCGCGCCACCTGTCGGGCGATGTAGGCATCGGCCTCGGCTTCGGTCACGGGCGTGGGGCCGGTGCCGCGACTCCACGCGCCGCCCTCGTCCATCGAGCTCGCCTGCGTATAGACGGTGACGCCGGCCTCGAAGCGGTTGAGCTTGAGCAGCACGGTGCCGACGTCGGGATCGCCGCGGCGCACGACGGTGGCCGGGATGAAGGCGCGATCGCAGATCCGCACCTGCGCGCTGACCCAAAGGCCGGTCGTCAGTCCCATCACCATGCTTCGCCTCCACTGCCGCCGCCTGCACGGCCCGCAGGATGCGCGCGACTTTACCCTGAGACTTGCCCTTGCCGATGTGGACAGGTTCGGTCATGTAGCCGCCTCGACGATGGCTGCTCCTCCGCTCCTCGCCCTCGACGGCATCCGCTACTCGCTGGGCGACCAGACGATCCTCGACGGCGTCGATCTCGGCATCGCGCCCGGTGAGCGCCTGTGCCTCGTCGGCCGCAACGGCGCGGGCAAGTCGACTCTGCTGCGCATCCTGGCCGGGGTGCCGATCGCCGACTCGGGCACGCGCTTCGCCCAGCCCGGGGCGACCGTCGCGACCCTGCCGCAGGAGCCGGACTTCAGCGGCCATCCCACGGTCGGTCACTATGTCGCCGCCGCGCTTCCCGATGCGCTCGGGCCGGCGGACTGGCGGGTGGCGGCGATCCTGGACGACGTGAAGCTGGACGGCGGGCGCAATCCCGCCGAGCTGTCGGGCGGCGAGGCGCGCCGCGCGGCGCTCGCCCGCGCCCTGGTCGGCGAACCCGATGTGCTTCTGCTCGACGAGCCGACCAACCATCTCGACCTGCCGACCATCGAATGGCTGGAGGAGAAGCTCGGCGCCTGGAAGGGCGCCTACGTGCTGGTGAGCCACGACCGGCGTTTCCTCGCCAACCTCGCGCGCGCGGTGCTGTGGCTCGACCGCGGCATCGTGCGCCGCCTCGACCAAGGCTACGCCGCGTTCGACGAATGGTCGGCCGGCATCCTGGAACGCGAGGCGACCGAGCGGCACAAGCTCGACCGGCTGATCGAGCGCGAGACCGAATGGGCGGGCAAGAGCATCCGCGCCCGCCGCACCCGCAACGAGGGCCGGCTGCGCCAGCTCAACGAGCTGCGCAAGCAGCGCCGGGATCAGATCGGCCCGACCGGGCGCGCCAGCATCGAAGCCGGCCCGGCCGAGCAGTCGGGTGCCCTCGCCATCACCGCCCGCCACATCTCCAAGCGCTTCGGCGAGCGCACCATCGTGCGCGACTTCTCGACCCGCATCTTCCGCCGCGACCGGGTGGGCCTGATCGGTCCCAACGGCGCGGGCAAGACGACCCTGCTGCGCATGCTGATCGGCGAGCTGGCGCCCGACACGGGCTCGGTCAAGCTCGGCGCCAACCTGGTGCCGGTGGTGATCGACCAGCGCCGCGTCGCCCTCGATCCCGACAAGACGCCGTGGGAGATCCTGGCCGACCGCAACGACCATCTGTCGGTGCGCGGCCGGCCGATGCACGTGATGAGCTACCTGCGCGAATACCTGTTCCGCGACGAGCAGGCGCGCCAGCCGGTGCGCACGCTCTCGGGCGGCGAGCGCAACCGGCTGCTGCTGGCCAAGGCGCTGGCCGCGCCGTCGAACCTGCTGGTCCTCGACGAGCCGACCAACGACCTCGATGCCGACACGCTCGATCTCCTGCAGGAGGCGCTGTCGGACTATGACGGAACCGTGCTGCTGGTGAGCCACGACCGCGACTTTCTCGACCGCCTGGTGAGCTCGACCATCGCCCTCGAAGGCGACGGCTCGGCGATCGAGTATGCCGGCGGCTACAGCGACTACCTTGTCCAGCGCGGCCCGCGCCCAGCGCCGCCTACCGCGGCTGCGACCGCGCCGTCCCGCAAGGAGAGGTCGCCGTCCCCGGCCGCCGCCGCGGCGCCGAAGCAGCGGCTGGGCTACAAGCGCGAGCGCCAGCTCGCCGAATTGCCCAGGAAGATCGAGGCCCTGCAGGCCGAGATGGCGACGATCGGCGCCACGCTCGCCGACCCCGGGCTCTATGCGCGCGATCCCAAGGCGTTCACCGCCGGCACCGCGCGCCTCGAGGCGGCCCAGGCCGAGCTCGACGCGGCCGAGACGGAATGGCTGGAACTCGAGATGCTGCGCGAGGAGCTGCAGCGCTGACCGAAGGGGCGGTGCACTGATGCCGTCGTTCCGACCGCAGCCGAGCGAAACGAGGCGCAGCGGAGGAACCTTCGTTCGACAATCCTGCATCCAATCGTCGAGACGAGGTCCCTCCGCTTCGCTTCGCTCCGGTCGGGACGACGATCTTGCCTATGACTTCTTTCGTTCGTAGTGCGCCGCGATCAGGCGCGCCGCCGCGACGGTCACGCGCTTGCCGGTCGGGATGTGCAGGAACTCGTTGGGCCCGTGGGCATTCGAGTGCGGGCCGAGCACGCCGGTGATGACGAACTGCGTGTTGGGGAACTTCTCGCCCAGCATCCCCATGAAGGGGATGGTGCCGCCTTCGCCCATGTAGGCGGCCGGCTGGCCGAACGCCTCCTGCGAGGCCTGGCCGACAGCCGTCTCCAGCCACGGCGCGAGCGGCGGCGCGTGCCAGCCGCTCTGGCCGCCTTCGCCGGCGTCGAACTCGACGGTGGCGCCATAGGGAGGATCGGCTTCCAGCGCCTTCTTGATCGCCTGCACTGCCTGCCTGGCGTCGAGGGTCGGCGGCGTGCGCACGCTGAGCTTGGCCGTCGAGAAGGGCAGCAGCACGTTGCCGGCATTGCCGGGCGTCGGATAGCCGTCCATGCCGACCGTCGCGAGCTGCGGCCGCCAGGTGCGGTTCAGCACCATCTGGCCGAGATCGTCGACCATCGGCCGCGTCGCGCCGGCGAAGGGGAACTTGGTGTAGACCTCCTTGCCCAGCACGCGCGCCGCCGCCTCGGCCTGGGCCATGCGCTGCGGCGGGATCTGGACGTAGAGGTCCGGCAGCTTGAACTCGCCGGTCGCCTCGTCCTCCAGCCGCGACAGCAGCCCGCGCAGGATGCGGAAGGAGGAGGGCACGATCCCCGACGCGTCGCCCGAATGGACTCCCTCGGTCAGCACGCGCACCGTGAGCGTGCCAGAGGCGATGCCGCGCAGGGAGGTGGTGAGCCACAGCCGGTCCCAGTCGCCGCAGCCGGAGTCGAGGCAGACGACCAGCGACGGGTCGCCGATCCGGTCGATCAGGTGGTCGACGTAGAAGGGCAGGTCGTAGCTGCCGGATTCCTCGCAGCCCTCGATCATGATGACGCAGCGCGCGCGCGGCACCTTCTGCTCGCGCAGGCCGAGCAGGGCGGCGAAGCAGGCGTAGATCGCATAGCCGTCGTCGGCGCCGCCGCGGCCGTAGAGCTTGTCGTCCTTGCGCACCGGGATCCACGGGCCCATGCCCTCGGCCCAGCCGACCATCTCGGGCTGCTTGTCGAGATGGCCGTAGAGCAGCACCGTGTCGTCGTTGTCGCCGGGCACGTCGATGAAGATGAGCGGCGTGCGGCCGGGCAGGCGAACGACCTCCAGCGTGGCGCCGGGAAAGGCCTCGAGGTGACGGCGCGCCCAACCCTCCATCAGCGTGACGGCATCCTCCATGTAGCCGTGCTCGACCCATTGCGGATCGAAGGCCGGCGACTTGTTGGGGATGCGGATGTACTCGGTGATCGAGGGGAGGATCGAGTCCTCCCAGAAGGCGTCGACGAAGGGCTTCAGGCGTTCGGTGTCCATGGCGGCATGTTAGAGAGCTTTGCGCATCGTCGCCCGTCCTTTCGCAGGGCAGCGACGCCGCAGCCTCCACGCTGCCCGCCCACGGGCGATGCGTGTAGTCTCCCGGCCGCACAGATCGAAGGAGTGATTTCATGGCCCGGCCTCTTCCCGCGTGGCGATCCCTGCTGTTCGTGCCGGTGACGGCCGAGCGCTTCGTCGCCAAGGCCCATACCCGCGGCGCCGACGCCCTGATCCTCGACCTCGAGGATTCGATCCTGCCGGCGCACAAGGAGGAGGCGCGGGCGGCCATCGCCGCCGCCGTGCCGCGCGTGGCGCAGGGCGGCGCCGACGTCGTCGTGCGCATCAACCGCCCGCTCGAGCTTGCCGTGCCCGACATCGCCGCGGCCGTGATGCCGGGCGTCGCGGCGCTGATGCTGCCCAAGGTGATGGGTCCCGAGCATGTGCGGCTGCTGGCCGAGCTGGTGACGGCGCGCGAGGAGGCGCTCGGCATGGAGGTCGGCCACACCCGCTTCCTCGTCCTGATCGAATCGCCGGCCGCGCTGCCGCATCTCTTCGCCATCGCCGCCGAGCCGCGCATGGCCGGCATGTCGGTGGGCGGAGAGGACATGGCGACCGAGCTCGGCGCCACGCCCTCGGCCGACAGCATGTACGTCTTCGCCATGCAGGGGCTGGCGGCGGCGCGGGCGGCCGGCATCCTGCCGATGGGCTCGATGGGCCAGCTCGCGAAGATCGACGACCTCGTCTCCTATCGCGAGGGCCTGAGGCGCGGCCGGGCACTCGGCTTCACCACGGCGGCCTGCATCCACCCCGCCCACGTGCCGATCATCAACGAGGAATACGGCGCCTCGGCCGCCGAGATCGACCGCGCCCGCCGGCTGATCGCCGCCTTCGACGCCGCCGCCGCGGCAGGCGCGGGGGCCGTCGCCTTCGAGGGCGCCATGATCGACCTGCCGATCGTCATCCGCGCCCGCCGCCTGCTCGACCGCGCGGCGGCCTGGCAGGCATGATCGACGCGGACTACGCCCGCCTTCTCGCGCGGTACGGCCGCTGGCAGAACGGCAGCCTCTACGCCGCGGCCGATCGCCTTTCCGACGCCGAGCGCCGCCGTGAGCGCGGCGCGTTCTTCGGGTCGATCCAGGGAACGCTGAGCCATCTCGCCTGGGCCGACCAGCTATGGCTCAGCCGTTTCACCGCCCGGCCGAAACCAACGGTCGGCATTCCGGATTCGGCCTCGCTCTATGAGGAATGGCAGGAACTCCGGGCTTTGCGGCAGGCGCTCGATGACGAGATCGAGCGATGGGCGATCTCGCTGAGCGACGACTGGCTCGCCGCCGACCTGAGCTACGTCGCCAGCGGCGGAGGCACGAGGAGCGGGCCATGCTGGCGGTTCGTGACTCACTTCTTCAATCACCAGACCCATCATCGCGGGCAGGTGCATTGCCTCCTGACGCAGGCGGGAGCGCCGCCGCCTGAGGACACGGATCTGATCGTCATGCCGGAATCAGGAGACGCGACTGCCGCGCGCCGTCTGTCGTCCTGAGTGCAGCGAAGGATTTCATCGCCCTCGCCGCCGGACCTCAACCGCCGGACGACTCGAGGGACCTTGCTCCGACGCGTTGGGGGGAAACGTCGTGGGCAAGGTCCCTCCGCCATGTGCCCCTGCGGGCCCAGGTTTCGGTGGCGGCTAGGCCGCCTGACGGTAGGTCTGAAAATCGTCCTCGAAGAGATCGCGATCGTCGTAGTCGGACGTCGACGTGTCGCTGAGCGCCATCTCCATCAGGCCGGCGAGGCGAGTGCGGTCGAAGAGGTTCATCTCCTGCGACTGCTGGTAGACCTGCAGCAGGGCCCGCGCCGGCGAGGCGTCGAAGCCGTTCCGCTCGAGCTCGCGAATCTGCGCGCGCTGCTCCATCAACGCCCGCTGTCCCGCCGCGACCCGCGCGATCGCGTCGCGAAGATTGTGTTCGAGGGCAAAGCGATCCATGACTGATGCTCCGGTTCTTTCGCACTGTCGGCGTTTTTCAACGCCCTCTGTCAGCCAACGCAGGTTTTGGTTGAGCGTTGCGATCCAAGACATTGACAATATTGTCGGATGCGGCATTGGCGGTTTTTTCGACCGGATTTGGGCTTTTATGCGCAGTCGCTCTCGGGTTGTGGAAACGACGCGGCGGAAATGGGGCAGAAGAGCGGCGAAGGCAACGATTGCGCAGGCACGACGTTGAGCCGCGCTTCGACCTCGAACATCTGCGCGAAAGGGACGTCCCATGGGCTTGCTCGACATCCTCGGCGGCGGCCGCTCCACCTCCTCGGGACGCCTGTCTCCCATCGCCATGGCGGTGCTGGGCCTTCTGGCCTACCGCAAGCTGAACACGGCGGGCAGGCCGGAAAAGGCGGGCCAGACGGCCGCCGCCGAGCCCGACTTTGCCGACAGGTTGCGCGATTTCTTCCAGCCGTCGGCGACGGGCGGACCGACGGCCAAGGGCGTGATCGGCGCGCTGCTGACCGGCGGTCTGATGGACCTCGTCCGTCAGTTCCAGGGCGCGGGAAAGGCCGACACGGTCGACTCGTGGGTCTCGCGCGGCCCCAACCAGCAGGTCTCGCCGAACGACCTCTCGAAGGTGCTGACCGCGGAGCAGCTTGCGTTTCTCAGCGAGCGCACCGGCCTGTCGCGCGAGGAATTGCTGGCCGGCTTGAGCGAGCGGCTGCCGCAGGTGGTCGACGCGCTCACGCCCGAGGGCCGTGTCCCGACGGCCCAGGAAGTCGAGCGGACCGCCTGAGCGACTGACGAGCGGACCGCGGGACCACGGATCCCTTTCTCGCGACGGGGCAGCCGGCTCAGGCGCCGGCGGCCAGAAGGTCCTCGAGCTTGATCGGGAAGCGCCGCACGCGCACGCCGGTGGCGTGCCAGACCGCGTTGGCGATGGCGCCGGCCGTGCCGGTGATGGCGATCTCGCCCACGCCCTTGATGCCCAGCGGGTTCACGTGGCGGTCCTCCTCGGGCACCAGCAGGGCCTCCAGCGAGGCGATGTCGGCATTGACCGGTACGTGATACTCGGCGAGGTCGGCGTTCAGCACGCGGCCCGACCGGCGATCGATGATGGCATGCTCGTGCAGGGCAAAGGACACGCCCCAGATCATGCCGCCATGGTACTGGCTCTGCACCAGGCGCGGGTTGATCACCCGGCCAGCCGCGAAGGCGCCGACCAGCCGGGTCGTGCGGATCTGGCCGAGCTCGGGATCGACCTTGACCTCGGCGAACACCGCGCCGTGCGCATGCATCGACCATTGCTCCTGGCTGGCGGGGTCGGCGGCGCCGCTGCCGTTCCCCTCGATCCTGTCGACCCCGGCGCGCGCCAGGATGTCGGCATAGGCCTCGCTCCTGGACTCGTCGTCGCGGCGGTGCAGGCGTCCGTCGCGGGCGATCACGCCGGCATTGCCGGCGCCGTACAGTGGCGATCGCCGGTCGCCGGTCGCCAGCGCGGCGAGCTTCGCGATCGCGTCGCCGCCGGCATTGTGGATGGCGAGGCCCGCGGTCGCGGTGTGCGACGAGCCGCCGGCGAGGCCGGCATCGGGCAGGTCGGAGGAGCCGGAGCGGAACTCGACCCGCTCGAGGTCGAGGCCGAGCCCGTCGGCGGCGATCTGCGCCAGCGCCGTCCACGCGCCCTGGCCCATGTCGTGCGCGCCGGTCTCGACCAGCCCGCTGCCGTCGCGGCGGATGACGGCGCGCGCATGTCCCTGGAACATGAAGGCGGGGAAGATCGCGGTGCCGACGCCCCAGCCGACCAGGAACCCGTCATCGTCCCGCATCTGGCGCGGCGGCTGCGGCCGGCCCGCCCAGCCGAAGCGCTCGGCGCCTCTTGCATAGCACTCGCGCAGCGCCTTCGAGGAGAAGGGCTTGCCCGAGATCGGCTCGACCTCGGCATAGTTGCGCAGTCGGAAGGCGAGTGGGTCCATGCCGCAGGCGGCGGCCGCCTCGTCGATGGCGCTTTCCAGCGCGATCGATCCGGTGGCTTCGCCGGGCGCCCGCATGAAGGTCGGCGTGGCCGTGTCGAGGCGCACGGCCTGGTAGGCCGTCGCGATCGCCGGGCTGACGTAGAGCGCGTGCGAGATGCCGGCGGCCGGCTCGTAGAAGTCGTCGTACGTGCTGGTCGTCACCGTCGCACGATGCTCCAGCGCGCTCAGCGAACCGTCCTTCGTCATGCCGAGCCGCAGCCGCTGACGCGTCGGCGAGCGATGGCCGACCGGCCCGTACATCTGGTCGCGGCGCAGCACCAGCTTGACCGGTCGGCCGACCAGCCTGGCCGCCAGGATGCCCAGCACCTGCGGGCCCGAGGCGAATCCCTTCGAGCCGAAACCGCCGCCGAGGAACGGGCTGCGGATATGAATGTTCTCCGGTGCCAAGCCCAGCAGCCCGGCCAGCCGGCCGCGCGCCAGCTCGAGCCCCTGGCTCGGCATGTCGAGCGAGAGCTGGTCGCCGTCCCAGGTCGCCACGACCGCGTGCGGCTCGATGGCGTTGTGGTACTGCGTCGGCGTGTCGTAGGTCGCCTCCACGCGCGTGGCCGCCGCCGCCAGGCCCGCCGCCACGTCGCCGTGGTGGACCTCGGCCGGCATGCCCATGCCGACCGCCGGCGGGACGTAGGGCTCGCTGTCACCGAAGCCGACGCGCGCCGGCTCGGCCGCATAGCGCGGCGCCAGCAGCGCGGCCCCTTCGGTCGCCGCCTCCAGGCTCTCGGCGATCACCACGGCGATCGCCTGGTTGGGATACCGCACCCGGTCGTCCTGCAGCAGCTCGAGCTTGAACATGAACGGATCGTTCTTGGCGTCGGGGTCGAGCGCCAGCGGCGGCCGGTTGGCCGGCGTCATGACTTCGACGACGCCGGGATGGGCCTTGGCCGCCGCGACGTCGAGCGCCGTCACGCGACCGCGCGCGATCGTGCTGACGGCGATGACGGCATGCAGCAGTCCGGGCGGATGATGGTCGGCCGCGTAGCGCGCCTGCCCGGTGACCTTGAGGAAGCCGTCGCGGCGCGTCAGCGGCTGGCCGATGCTGGAGCCGTGGCGGACGTGCGGCGACGACGCGGGCAGGGCGGCGGGCGTAGGGGCAAGGGTCACGAGACAGCTCCGGGGTGGGAGGAGAAGGGCGAGCCGGGCAGCGCCGGCAGGCGCTGCGGCGTGCCGCGTGCGGCCAGCGACAGGGCGCGCGCGACGAGGCGGCGGGCCAGCTCGATCTTGAAGCCGTTGTCGCCGGACGGCCGGGCATCGGCGAGCGCCGCCTCGGCGGCGCGGCGGAAGGCGGCCGGCCCGGGGCTGGCGCCGGCCAGGTCCTGCTCGGCGGCGCGGGCGCGCCACGGCTTGGCCGCGACGCCGCCCAGCGCCAGCCGCGCCGCGCGGATGGTGCCGTCCTCGATGTCGAGCGCCGCCGCCGCCGAGACGACGGCAAAGGCATAGGACGTCCGCTCGCGCAGCTTGAGATAGCGGGCGTGGCTTGCGAAGGCAGCGGCACTCGCCGGAAGGTGCAGACCCGTCACCAGCTCGCCGGGGGCCAGCCCGGTCTCGCGCGCCGGCGCATCGCCGGGCAGGCGGTGGAGCGCCTCGAGCGCGATCTCGCGCCTTCCGTCGCGTCCCTCGATCTCGACGGCGGCATCGAGCGCCACCAGCGGCACGCAGAAGTCGGACGGGTGCACGGCGATGCAGGACGGGCTCCAGCCGAGCACGGCGTGCAGCCGGTTCTCGCCCTCGAGCGCGTCGCATCCGGAGCCCGGGTCGCGCCGGTTGCAGGCACTGGCCGGGTCGTAGAAGTAGGCGCAGCGCGTCTTCTGCATCAGGTTGCCGCCGACGGTGGCGGCGTTGCGCAGTTGCGCCGACGCGCCGGACAGAAGCGCCTCGGCGACGGCCGGGAAGGCCCGGAAGAAGGCGGCGTCGTGTGCGAGGTCGGCGTTGCGCACCAGTGCGCCGATCCTGAACCCGCCGTCGGCGAGGCGTTCGATCCGGTCGAGGCCGGCGAGGCGGGTGATGTCGACCAGCCGCCCGGGGCGTGCGGCGCCGGTCTTCATCAGGTCGAGGAGATTGGTGCCGGAGGCAAGGAAGGCAGCGCCGGGCGATGCCATGGCGGCGATGGCCTCGGCGACGGTCGTCGGCCGGACATAGTCGAAGCTCTTCATGCTGCGCTCCTGCGGCTGCCCTCGGCCAGTTTCTTCTGCGCGTCGAGCACGGCCTCGACGATTCCCGCATAGGCCGAGCAGCGGCAGAGATTGCCGCTCATCGCCTCGCGGATCCGCTCGGGGTCGCTGCCGGCCTGGCCCTCGGCGATCAGGCCGAGCGCGCTCATGATCTGGCCCGGCGTGCAGAAGCCGCACTGGAAGCCGTCATGCTCGATGAAGGCCGCCTGCACCGGATGCAGGCGCTCGCCCTCGGCGACACCTTCGATCGTCTTGATCTCCGCACCGTCGTGGCTGACGGCCAGCGCCAGGCAGGCGTTGACCCGCCGTCCGTCGACCAGGATCGTGCAGGCGCCGCACTGGCCGCGATCGCATCCCTTCTTGGTGCCCGTGAGATCGAGTCGCTCGCGCAGCAGGTCGAGAAGGGTGACGCGCGGATCGTCGAGCACGACGTTCCGCTTCACGCCATTCACCGTTAGTGTGAGGGGGAATGACACGTTGTAGCTCCCATCGGTGTTGGTGGTGTCGCAGGGGCAAGGACGGCCCCGCGGTGGCCCGATCCGGAAAATATGTGGAGGCACCCTCCGTTTTCAAGGGCGGCTCGGGGACCTCGTCGTGAAGGCCGTGCGAAAAGAGAAAGCGGCGCGCAAGCCGCGGGCGGATTCGGTCCGCAACCGGGAGCGGCTGCTCAAGGCCGCCGCCCGGGTGCTGGGCGCCGGCGGCCCGGAGGCCAGCCTCGAAGCGGTGGCCCGGCGCGCCGGAGTGGGAATCGGCACGCTCTACCGGCATTTCCCGACCCGGGACGCGCTGTTCGAGGCCGTCTACCGGCACGAGGTCGAGGAACTCGCGGCTCTCGCCGAGAGCCTGGCGAAAGAGGTGCCGCCTGTCGATGCCCTGCGGCGATGGATACGGGCGATCGTGCAACTGGTTGCCACCAAGAAGGGCATGCTGGCGGCGCTGGCGCTGGTCGCCGACGGCCGCTCCGATCTCTGGGCCTATTCCTCGCAGCGCCTGTCCGGCGCGGTCGGCACGATCCTGGCGCGGGCGGCCGCGGCGGGGCAGGTCCGCCGTGACGTCAGGCCGGAGGACCTGCTCCATGCGCTGATCGGTCTCTGCTACGCCTACGACCGGCCGGACTGGCAGGAGACGGTACTGCGGCTGGCCGATGTGTTCGTCGACGGGCTGCTGGTGAAGGGCCAGGCGACGCAGGGCGCGTGAGGTTGACGCTCCGGGCTGCCTCGGCTACCCCCTCGCACCCCTGCCGGAAACCGCCGAAGTGCCTGATTCCACCGTCCTTCCCGCTGCCGACGCCCGCCTGGCCGGCCATCCCGCCGGCCTCAGGCGCACGTTCGCGATCATCTCGCATCCGGACGCCGGCAAGACGACGCTGACCGAGAAGCTGCTGCTGTTCGGCGGCGCCATCCACGTCGCTGGCGCGGTGAAGGCGCGCGGCGAGGCCCGGCGCGCGCGGTCGGACTGGATGAAGATCGAGCAGCAGCGCGGCATCTCGGTCACCACCTCGGTGATGCATTTCGAGTATGGCGGCGCCGTCTTCAACCTGCTCGACACGCCGGGCCACGAGGACTTCTCCGAGGACACCTACCGCACCCTGACCGCCGTCGATTCGGCGGTGATGGTGATCGACGCCGCCAAGGGCATCGAGGCGCGCACGCGCAAGCTGTTCGAGATCTGCCGCCTGCGCGACGTGCCGATCGTCACCTTCATCAACAAGATGGATCGTGAAGCCAAGGACCCGATCGAGCTCCTCGACGAGATTGCCTCGACCCTGGCGCTCGACGTCGCGCCCATGACCTGGCCGACCGGCTCGGGCCAGGCCTTCAAGGGCACCTACGACCTCGCGCGCAACCGCATGCTGGTGTTCGATTCGAAGGACCGCGACCGCATCGGCGAAGTGATCGAGAACTACACGATCGACGATCCGCGGCTGGCCGAGGAGGTCGAGCTGGTGCGGGCGGGCTACCCGGCGTTCGACCTCGACTCGTATCGCGCCGGGCATCTGTCGCCGGTGTTCTTCGGCAGCGCGTACAACAATTTCGGCGTCCGCGAGCTGCTCGACGCGCTGGCCGCCTGGGCGCCGCCGCCGCGGCCGCAGCCGGCCGAGCCGCGCGCCATCGAGCCGACCGAGCCCAAGGTGGCGGGCTTCGTGTTCAAGGTCCAGGCCAACATGGACCCCAACCACCGCGACCGCATCGCCTTCCTGCGCCTGTGCAGCGGCAAGTTCCGCCGCGGGATGAAGCTTACCCAGATGGGCACCGGCAAGACCCTGTCCGTGAACTCGCCGATCCTGTTCTTCGCCCGCGAGCGCGAGATCGTCGACGAGGCCTGGCCGGGCGACATCATCGGCGTGCCCAACCACGGCGTGCTGCGCGTCGGCGACACGCTGACCGAGGGCGAGACGGTGAAGATCACCGGCATCCCCAACTTCGCGCCCGAGATCCTGCGCCGCGTGCGGCTGGAGGACCCGATGAAGTCCAAGCAGCTCCGCCGCGCGCTCGACGACCTGGCGGAGGAGGGCGTCACCCAGGTGTTCCGCCGGGTCATCGGCGGCGACCATATCGTGGGCGTGGTCGGCGAGCTGCAGCTCGACGTGCTGAAGACCCGCGTCGAGGCCGAGTACCAGGTCAAGATCGACCTCGAGCCGGCGCCCTTCGAGACGGCGCGCTGGATCTCCGCCGAGAGCAAGGCCGACCTCGAGGCCTTCATGGCCGCCAACCGCGGCGGCATGTCCGAGGACCGCGACGGCTCGCCCGTCTTCCTGGCGCGCAACGCCTGGGAGCTTGGCTACATCGCCGAGAAGTCGCCGAAGATTAAGTTCTCCGACATCCGCGAACGCTCCTGACTTCTTTTCATGTTCCTCTCCCCCTTTGGGGGAGAGGAACATGAAGGCGAAGTCCCCTCTCAAAAGACCATTGCTTCGAGGGCTTGGACCAGCTTGGCGATATCGGCGGCGTAGAACCCCGAAGCATTCAGTGTGTTGACCTCCAGAACGCGGGGTCGACTCGACGATAGGCACAGGTCGAGCACGTAGGCGCGGTTCGGCTGCCAGCTCCCCGCCGCGAACTTGCTGGCGTAGTCGATGACCTCGTCATCGATGCGTCCTTGCATCAGGACCTGATGCTGATCGTCGCCGCGCTTGTACAACGAACTCGTGACGACCCGGCCGTCCACGATCCAGCATCGATATTCATGGGCGATGTCCTTGATCGGGGCGATGATGATCTCGGTATCGGGCAGCACGAACGCGCCGGGATCGTTGAGCGCCATGACCTTCGCGTGCCAGCTCATGAACTCTTCCCGGCTGTAGGTCTGACCAGCAAATGCCTTTGAGTCTATCGTCGGCCGAACGAAGAATTCGTCCATGATGTGCCTCGGCGCATCCTCGAACCGACACACCCGTGCCGAGGCGTTCAGAAGGTCGTCGCCCCACCGGGCCAGGTAGTCGTCGTGCGTGATATGTCCAACATCGAAGCAGCCCGGAATCCAACCTTTCGCCTTCGCGGCGTGACGCATCGAGTATGAGCCCATCACGATCACGTTTCCTTCGGGGTTCACATCCGGACGCAGTTCGCCAACGATTGGAACGACGTCGTGATAGCTGTGCGGAATGCCCCAGCGCGGCAGCAATTCCCGCAAGGTTCGATCCCCGCCGCTCTCTCGCATCTTGTCCTGAACGACCCAGTACATCGAACTCGCCTGCTTGACTTGGTCATTGGCCCCGATGATCTGGGAGAAGAGCATGAATCATGACCGCGCCACGATGGAAGTCCCGGGTTAGGCGTTCATTGCCGCAGGTGCAGCAATCATGTTCCTCTCTCCCCTAGGGGAAAGGCTAGGCGTGGGGGCGAACCGCGAAGGTTTCCTCCTGCATCCCCCCTCTGGCCGGCTCATATCTGTCGTCCTGAGCGAAGCGAAGGACCTCATCGCCGCCAGTTCAACAACTGGCATGAGATCCTTCGCTTCGCTCAGGATGACAAGAGCGGGCCCGGTGCCCCGCGGTCCGACGAGACTAGCTCTTCTTCGCCGTCACCGGTTCGGTGACCCGGGCGGCCCTGAGCTCGGCCAGCTCGGCGGCCTTCAGGCCGAGCAGGTCGGTCAGCACCTTTTCGGTATGCTGGCCCAGCGTCGGCGCCGGGCTGCGGATCTCGGGCCTGCCGCCGGCGTGCAGGCGGATGGCGGAGATCGGCACACGGGTGCGGCCGCGGCGCGGGTGATCGACGTCGACCCAGTAGCCGCGCGCCTCGAGGTGCGGGTCGGTCGACACTTCGCGGGCCGTCTTCACCGGCGCGCAGGGCACGTGGGCGTCGTTCAGGAGCCGCACCACCTCGTCCTTGGTGCGCCCGATCGTCCAGGCGCCGACGATGTCGTCGATCGCGGCCATGTTCCTCGCCCGCGCCACGGTGTTGCCGAATTCGGGATCGCTCGCCAGCTCGGGGCGGCCCAGCATGGCGCACATCGAATGCCAGTGGCGCTCGGCCGCCGTGAAGATCGCGACGTAGCCGTCGCTGCAGGGATAGGTGTTGTAGGGCGCCATGGCGAGCGCGGGATGGCGGTTGCCGGTGCGGTCGGGAACGCCGGTGTCGCCGTCCATCACCGCGCCCATCGCCGAGGCGAGCGCCGTGACGGCCGCCTCGTGCATGGCGACCTCGACCCTCTGGCCCTGCCCGGTGCGCTCGCGCTGGACCAGCGCCCCCAGGATGCCGGCGCAGAGATGGATGCCGGCCAGGAAGTCGCAGACCGCCGCGCCCGCCTTGGTCGGCGGCCCGTCGGCGTCGCCGGTCGCGTTGGTGATGCCGCTCATCGCCTGGATGGTGACGTCCATGGCGGCGAGGTCGCGATAGGGTCCGTCGAGGCCGAAGCCCGAGCTGCCGCCATAGACCAGGCGGGGATTGAGCTTGCGCAGGGTCTCGTAGCCCAGGCCCAGCCGGTCCATGACGCCGGCGGCGAAGTTCTCGATCAGCACGTCGGCCTTCGCGACCAGCTCGAGGAACAGTTCCTTGCCGCGCGGCTGCTTGAGGTCGAGGACCACCGACTCCTTGTTCGAGTTCAGCATGACCAGCGGCCACGGCTCGACCTCGCGCTTGCGCCGGCGCACCACGTCGCCTTCCGGCGGCTCGATCTTGAGCACGCGGGCGCCCATGAAGCCCAGCTGCAGGCCGCAATAGGGACCGTTGTAGATCTGCCCCAGATCGAGGACGAGCATGCCGTCGAGCGGGCGGCGGATGGTCATACGTCTTCCTTTCCTGTCGTCCTGAGCGCAGCGAAGGACCTCATGCCATTTCGACCGGCATGGCGTTGGCGGGCGCCATGAGATCCTTCGCTGCGCTCAGGATGACACTTTACGCTGGTTGAGGGTGCACCTTCCGCCAGTGCCGGGCGATGTCGACGCGACGCGTCACCCAGACACGGGGCTGGTCGGCGAGCCAGTCCAGCACCCGGGCGAGCCCGAGCGCGCGGCCGGGATGGCCGATGATGCGGTTGTGCAGCCCGAAGCTCAGCATGCACGGCGGATCCTCCTCCAGCACGCACTGCACGGCATTCCTGATGTAGGCGAGATACTCGTCGCCCGAGGTCATGCCCTGGCGCTGGAAGCGCACGTCATTGTGGGTGATGGAGTAGGGGACGATCAGCTGGGTGCGGCTTCCCACCTTCAGCCAGTAGGGGAGCTCGTCGTCGTAGGAATCGCTGTCGTACTCGTAGCCGGCGTCGAGCAGCAGGTTGCGCGTCTGCATCGACGGCGCATAGCGGCTGTACCAGCCGGCCGGCCGCGTGCCGATGGTACGCGTGATGCTCTCCGTCGCCAGCTCGATCTGCTTCCTCTCGTGGTCCGGCGCCATGGTGGCGTGCATTTCCCACCGGTAGCCGTGGCCCGCGACGTCCCAGCCCGCCTCGCGCATGGCGGCGCAGGCTTCGGGATTGCGTTCGAGCGCGCGGGCGATGGCGAACACGGTGCAGGGCAGGTTGCGCCGCGTGAACATGCGATGGAGCCGCCAGAAGCCGGCGCGGCTGCCGTACTCGAACATGCTCTCCGCGCCGAGGTCGCGGCCGGCGAAGGTGGCGGTCGACCCTTCGGTCAGGGCGGCCTCCGAGGCCGGGTCGCCGTCGGGCACGGACCGTTCGCCACCCTCCTCGTAATTGATGACGAAGTTGACCGCGACATGCGCGCCGCCCGGCCAGCGCGGGTCGGGCGGATGGCGTCCGTAGCCCACGAAGTCGCGAACGCGGCCGGCCTCTTCATCGGTCATGCACTGTGCCTCCTGCCCGACTGTAACCCGATGGCGCGGACAATGGGCTGGCGAAGCGCGTGCGAAAGGTTGTTTCGTCTGCCGGACGGAATGGATCGAGGGGCCGGACTGGGCCGAACGGCCCCTATCGCAGGCCCTTCCTCAGGCGGGCGACCGGATCGGCCCGCAGGGCGATCGCCAGGAAGCGCCCCGCGAGGAAGCCCGCGCAGACGGCGCCGCCGATCGCGACCAGGCCGGGCTGAAGCAGGGGGTGCCGCAGCGCGGCCGAGATGAAGTCGGTGGACGTGAGCGCGAGCAACATGAGCGCCGCGACGAGATTGTCGGCCGTCTGGGCGGCGCGGATCGACCGGGCGGCAGGGAGGATTTCCATCGACAGCATCTGTCCACGCACACGCCCGAGAATGAAGCCCACGATCGCGCCGATGACCCACAGGCCGTCGCTGACGAAGCCGGCATCGAACACGCCAGCGAGCAGGATCAAGGCGACGACAACCGCCAGTGCCGGTGGAAGAGCGAGGCGGGATACGCTCTGCACCCGCCCGGTCGTCTGGCTGGCGATCATCGACAGGCAGATGATTGCGGACAGGAGGCTGATGACATTCGTCAGGCTGAGCGGTGCGATCATGGCTGCCGGGTTCAAGGACGGATGACGCGCGGACGGCGGACGCTGCAAGTCATGTTCTTCCGACTTCCCGCCGACGCGGGCAAGAGCCTTCAACGACGCAGCGCGAGATTCGCACCATGTGTCATCGCGCGACAGTCCGCGTGCAATTCTCTGCCTCAAGCTCTAGGGTCCGGCCCGTGTCGAACGACCCCAATGGTCCGGACCCTCGGGCGACGCCGGGCTGGCTGCAACGCCTCCACGAGGAGGAGCTTTCCGGCTTCGCCTTCGCCTTCAAGGCGCGCGTGCTGGCGCTCGGCGTGGTCTTCATCTGGGTGGTGCTGTCCTCGTCGTGGGGGCGGCTGCCCTTCCTGCTGGCCGCCATCGCCGTCTTCTTCCTGGTCGGCTGGCTGGGCTACGCGACGCGCAACAGCCGTCACATGCTGGCGATCCAGGGCGTCTGCGCCGTCGTCGACGTGGCGATCATCGTGCTGGCGACCCACTATCCCGAGACGAACTGGTACGACTGGGCGCTCCAGTCCTGGCTGCGGCGCTCCGCCTTCCTCTACCTCGCGGCCTATGTCGCGGCGAGCGCACTCACCTTCTCGGTCAGGGTCGTGCTGGTGGCCGGCGCCGCCTCTTTCGTGGGCCAGCTCGCCTCCTTCGGCTTCGTGCTGCACTCGGCCGAGCATGTCGATTCCTTCCGCGGCTTCACCGCGCCCGACGCGCTGTCGCTGCTGCGGCAGCTCACCGAGGTGCAGGGCATCGACCCGCTGCTGTTCATGGTCAACCAGCTCGTGCTGCTGGCCATCACCACCGGGCTGATCGCTGCCGCGATCTGGCGGGCCCGGCGCCATGTCGAGCGCGCCGTGCTGGCCGAGACCGAGCGCGCCAATCTCGGCCGCTACTTCTCGCCCAAGATCGTCGAGCGGCTGGCATCAGACACGCGCGGCCTCGGCGCCGGCCGCGCCCAGGACGCCGCCGTGATGTTCGTCGACGTGATCGGCTCGACGCGGCGGATGGAGGCCGTCACGCCGGAGAGGGTGATCACGGTGATCCGCGCCTTCCACCGGCGCATCGTGCCGGTGGTCTTCCAGCACGACGGCTCGATCGACAAGTTCCTGGGCGACGGGCTGATGGCCGTCTTCGGCGCGCCCGAGAAGGCGCCCTATGCGGCGCGCGACGCGCTGTTCTGCGCCGTCGAGATCCTCGACATGATCGACCAGTGGAAGGACGAGCGCATCGACCTCGGCAAGGCCGCGACCACGGTCGGCATCGGCCTGCACTGGGGACCGGTCATCCAGGGCAATGTCGGCATCGCCGATCGGCTCGAGTTCACGACGCTCGGCGACACGGTGAACGTCGCCAGCCGGCTGGAGAACATGACCCGCGAATTCCACGCCGGCATCCTGCTGAGCCGCGAGGCGCTCGACGAGGCGGAGCGCTCCAATCCCCTGCCGGACGAGATCAGGGCGCGCTGCCGCGATCTCGGCCTGCAGCCCATCGTCGGCCACGAAGCGCCGATCCACATCATCGCCATCGACCGGAGACCTTCGCCATGAGCACCACCGTCGTCCACATCGATCCCGGCCCGCGGCTGAGCGAGGCCACGGTCCACGACGGTCGCCTGTACCTCTCGGGCATGATCCCGGAGGACACCTCGCTCGATCTCGCGGGTCAGGTGAAGCAGGCCCTGGCCGAGATCGACTCGCTGCTGGCCAGGGGCGGCAGCGACAAGACCAAGATCCTGTCGGCCGTGATCTGGCTGGCCGACATCGCCGACTTCGCGGCCATGAACGCAGTCTGGGACGCCTGGGTCGTGCCCGGCCAGACTCCGGCCCGCGCCACCGTCCAGGCCCGGCTGAACGATCCGAAGATGAAGGTCGAGATCATGGTGGTGGCCGCGATCTAGGGCCCCGGGGGGCCGGGCGGGGGGGCGCTGGCTCGTCCGGCCAAAGGGGGATCGCGGCTGACCTCAAGGCACCTGGCTGACGTCGAGCGTCTCGCCCTCGGCCTCCAGCCATTGCTGGAGAGCCCAGACCTGTTCGACCGCGAGCGGTCGGGGAACCTCGACATCGAGCCGATCGGGAGCGAAATGGACGGTCGCGCCGTCCAGGCCATGGCTCCCCGCGAACGCATCCAGCCGGCACTGGATGGCCGCCCGATCCTCCTCGGTCCACAAGTGCCCGGCGGGCATGAACGCCCAGTTGAAGGCCCGCCCAACCGTCGTTCCGCCCCCTGTCTGCCTGACAGTCATCTCCGGCCGGTCGACCGGCGGCGCCGAGCGCAGGAGACGCGATGCCGCCTTGAGCGCAGCGGCGAGCTCGTCCCGGGTCATGTCGTCGATCGGCCGGCCCATCCAGATCTCGTCGGTGCCCATGCTCCTCGTCCTTGAATGCACGAAAACGGTCTTCCGGACGGAAGACCGTCGACGGCGATTTGGTCGATGGTGGCGGCCTTTCAAGTGACCCTGCCAGACGACGGTCCCACCGTTCCGGCGCAGCGTCTCGAACCTGGCTTCAGTAACCGGAATGGCGCCTCCGACGTGAGTTCCCGGCGGCGCCTAAAAATTTTGTGGCAGAACCTTGAAGCCCCCAGAACGGATTTCTAGATCGCCTTCTGCCCCGGCGGCGACCGCCGTCGAGGCACACATGACCATTGTTCTGCACCAGGAGGATTTGCATGCATCTCCGCCCGCTGCACGACCGTGTCGTCGTGCGCCGACTCGAGGCCGACGAGAAGACGGCCGGCGGCATCATCATCCCCGACACGGCCAGGGAGAAGCCGATGGAAGGCGAAGTCGTCGCCGTCGGCCCCGGCGCGCGCAACGAACACGGCCAGCTCATCGCCATGGACTTGAAGGCCGGCGACCGCATCCTGTTCGGCAAGTGGTCGGGCACCGAGGTCAAGATCGACGGCGAGGAGCTTCTCATCATGAAGGAAAGCGACGTGATGGGCGTGCTCGACAAGAAGCCTGCCCTTCGCCGCGCCGCTTGAGTCTCTCCAACCAGTTACGCATCCCGTACCCGAGAAAGGAGGCAAGGGTCAGATGTCAGCCAAGGAAGTGAAGTTCTCGACGGAAGCGCGCGACAGGATGCTGCGCGGCGTCGACATCCTCGCCAATGCGGTCAAGGTCACGCTCGGCCCCAAGGGGCGCAATGTCGTGATCGAGAAAAGCTTCGGCGCGCCGCGCATCACCAAGGACGGCGTCACGGTCGCCAAGGAGATCGAGCTCGCCGACAAGTTCGAGAACATGGGCGCCCAGATGGTGCGCGAGGTCGCGAGCAAGACCAACGATCTGGCTGGCGACGGCACCACGACCGCGACGGTCCTCGCCCAGGCCATCGTCCGGGAAGGCGCCCGATCGGTGGCCGCCGGCATGAATCCGATGGACCTCAAGCGCGGCATCGATCTCGCTGTCTCCGCGGTCGTCGAGGACCTCAGGACTCACGCGCGCAAGGTGACCAGGAACGACGAGATTGCCCAGGTCGGCACCATATCCGCCAACGGCGACGCCGAGATCGGCCGCCAGCTCGCCGAGGCGATGGCCAAGGTGGGCAATGACGGCGTGATCACCGTCGAGGAGGCCAAGAGCCTCGCGACCGAGCTGGAAGTAGTGGAGGGGATGCAGTTCGACCGCGGATTCGTGTCGCCCTATTTCGTCACCAACCCCGACAGGATGCGGGTCGAGCTCGAAGACCCCTATGTGCTGATCCATGAGAAGAAGCTCACCGGATTGCAGGCCATGCTGCCCGTGCTGGAGGCGGTCGTGCAGACAGGGAAGCCGCTGCTGATCGTTGCCGAGGAGATCGAAGGCGAGGCGCTGGCGACGCTGGTGGTCAACAAGCTGCGCGGCGGACTCAAGGTCGCGGCGGTCAAGGCACCGGGTTTCGGCGATCGCCGGAAGGCCATGCTGGAGGACATCGCCATTCTGACCGGGGGAACCTGCATCTCCGAGGATCTCGGGATCAAGCTCGAGAACGTCTCGCTCGAGATGCTGGGTCGGGCCAAGAAGGCGATGATCGACAAGGACAACACCACGATCGTGCAGGGCGCCGGGGCCAGGAAGGACATCGACGGCCGTGTCGCGCAGATCAAGGCGCAGATCGAGGAGACCACTTCCGACTACGACCGCGAGAAGCTGCAGGAGCGGCTGGCCAAGCTCGCCGGCGGCGTCGCGGTCATCCGCGTCGGCGGCGCCACGGAAGTCGAGGTCAAGGAAAGGAAGGATCGCGTCGACGACGCGCTGCACGCCACTCGCGCGGCCGTCGAGGAAGGAATCCTGCCGGGCGGTGGCGTGGCGCTGCTGCGCGCCACCAAGGCGCTCGACAAGGTCCGTACGGCCAACGACGACCAGCGCGCCGGCGTCGAGATCGTGCGCCGCGCCATCCAGGTGCCGGCGCGGCAGATCGCGGTCAATGCCGGCGAGGACGGCTCGCTGGTCGTCGGCAAGCTGCTCGATCGGAACGAGTACGGCTGGGGCTACAACGCGGCCATTGGCGAGTATCAGGACATGGTCGCGGCGGGCGTGATCGACCCGGCGAAGGTGGTGCGCACTGCACTGCAGGATGCCGCATCCGTTGCGTCGCTGTTGATCACCACGGAAGCCCTGGTCGCCGACGCTCCCAGGCCCGAGGACAAGGGCGGGGTGGCGGGCGGCGCAGCCGGCTCGGCCTTCTGAGCACGAGGGGAGGCGGCAGCGGGGGACGGGAGGGAGCCTTCACGGGGGCTCCCTCCGCTTCCGTGCCGACGCGCGCATGCATCTGTTCGCAGGTTTGGCGGCCATCTTCGTGGCGGCTGCGCTCATCGTCCTCGCCGGCGCCCAGGCCTTGCAGGCCTGGCAGACGACGACGGTCACGTCGTTGCCGATCGTCGCTCCCGCCGCGGCCGAATCGTCCTACTGGTATGGCCGACCGCAATGACGGCGGTCCGATGCAGGGGACTTGACGGCCGACGGCGCCTTCCTAGATCGACATCGGCGAGCCCGCGGGGGCTCGCCTCGCAAGGCCGGCCGCCCTGCGGGGGCCGGTCGCAAACCATCGCTCAAGAGGAGGATGACAATGCGTACCGACTTCGATTTCGCTCCCTACTATCGCGCCACGGTCGGCTTCGACCGCATCTTCGACATGCTGGACTCGATGGCAGCCCAGCCCGCCCACAGCGGCTATCCGCCCTACAACATCGAGAAGTCCGGCGATGATGCGTGGTGCATCGTGATGGCGGTTGCCGGCTTCACCGAAGCCGAGCTCAACGTCACTCAGAAGGAGGACGAGCTTCTGGTGACCGGCAAGGGCCAGCCGAGCCGCGACAACGGCGCCGCGTACCTCTATCGCGGTATCGGCGGCCGGGACTTCGAGCGGCGCTTCCAGCTCGCCGACCACGTCAAGGTGACGGGAGCGCGGCTGCTCAACGGGCTTCTGACCATCGACCTGCAGCGCGAGCTGCCCGAGGAGAAGAAGCCGCGGCCGATCCGGATCGAGGCGCAGGCAGCCCCACGCACCATCATTCAGCAATAGCTCCCGCTCCTGGCCGGGCGCCGACGGCGGCGTCCGGCTGCTTCCTTCGCCGCATTTCCAAGAGGAGGTGAGATATGACTTTCGCGTCTGCCGCTTCCACGATGGGCAGTAGGTGGAACCGGCAATTCTCCTGGGCAGGGGACGCCCTCCAGGTCCAGCCATCGCCCTGCGGCAGGGTCCCGCCTGCGTGGGCTCGCGCCGCGCTTGCTGCCGCGGACCTGCCGCGTGGCAAGATCCTGGTCGTCTCGGACGAGGCGATGATGGCGCTCGAACTGCAGCAAGTGCTGCTCGAAGCCTGCTTCCGGGTCATCGGCCCGGCGGTGGCTCTCGCCGACATCCAGCGGCTGATCGAGCGCGGACCGCTCGACTGCGCCATCGTCGATCTCGATATCGACAGACGGTTTCCGCTGCCGGCGTCGGACTTGCTGGCATTGGCGGACGTGCCCTTCGTGATGCTCACGCCGGATCCCTGGCGGGAGGTACCCGAGCGGCACAGAAATCGTCCAATCGTCGAAAAGCCGGTCGACCGCGCCCGGCTGATTGCGGCGGTCGAGAGGGCGATGCGCCGGAGCGGCAAGCGCCTGCCGGCCAACGACAATCCCCGGCAATGGCAGGCAACGGAGACGCCGCAGCCGCCCATGCAGTCTGCATCCTGAGCGGGGAGGCTCGTCTGGCGGCGAGCGGGAACACCTGTCCGCCGCTACGGCGAGGGGCGCTGGCTCGTCGGCGCCGGACCGCCCGGCGCCTCCGTCGGCCTGGCCGGCCGATCCCTCAGGACATAGGCCGCGACCGCCAGGATCACGATGCACAGTCCCAGGAGCATGCCGCGGATTTCCTTGCTCATCTCCCCTCCATTCTCTCAGTGTAGGGCCGAGGTTTGTTCGGTTCCACCGCCCGGGAAACTGCCCTATGGTCGGCGCCGTTTTCGCTGGAGGAGAGATACATGAGCATCAAGCGCGTCAACGCCGGTCCCCGCATGTCGAGCGCGGTGGTCCACGGCAACACGGTCTATCTCGCCGGCCTCACCGCCGACGACACCAAGGCCGACGTCAAGGGCCAGACCAAGCAGATCCTCGACAAGATCGACCACTTCCTGAAGGAAGCCGGCACCGACAAGTCGAAGATCCTGTCGGCCAACATCTGGCTGACCGACATCGGCACCTGGAGCCAGATGAACGAGGTGTGGGACGCCTGGGTGTCGCCCGGCAACACACCGGCCCGCGCGACCGTGGAGGCCAAGCTCGCCAATCCGGCGCTCAAGGTCGAGATCATGGTCCAGGCCGCCCTCTGAGGCCGCTGGCCTGCAAGCGGAAGGGCCGGCGATCGCCGGCCCTTTTTGCGTTCGAGAGGGCCCTGCGGGTGTGACGTCGGGCCGACTCTCGCGCATGCTGGGCCTGCTCGTGCGGGCGGCGCGGCGGGAGGGGCAGACGCCATGAAGACGATCAGCGGCCGATGGAGCGCGGCGCCAGGGGCGGTCACGCTCATCGACGCGCACCATCACCTGTGGGACCTCGAGGCCAATCGCTACCCGTTCCTCAGCGACCAGCCGGAGCCTCATTTCTTCCTGGGGCCGTACGACGCGCTGCGGCGGGACTATCTGCCGGCGGACTATCTGCGGGATTGCGAGGCGCACAACGTCCTGACGACGGTGCATTGCGAGGCCGAGATGGACCGCTCCCGCCAGGTCGCCGAGACCGAGTGGCTGACCGGGATCAGCGCGCGTTTCGGCTTTCCCGGCGCCATCGTCGCGCACGCCTGGTTCCACACCGCCGATGCCGAGGAGATCATCGCCGCGCAGGCGCAGTTCCCGCTCGTGCGGGGAATCCGGTCCAAGCCCGTGACGGCGCTTCGCCCCGATGCCGCGACCCCCGGGGCGCCGGGAACCATGCAGGACGACGACTGGCTGCGCGGCTTCGCGCTGCTCGAGAAGTACGGCCTGTCGTGGGACCTGCGCGTGCCGTTCTGGCATCTCGTCGAAGCTGCCGCGGTGGCGCGGCAGTTCCCGCGCGTGCCGATCGTGCTGAACCATACCGGCTTTCCCTGGGATCGCAGCGAGGAAGGGCTCGCGGCGTGGCGGCGGGCCATGGAAGTGCTGGCCCGCGAGCCCAATGTCCACGTGAAGGTTTCGGAGTTCGGCCTCAAGGACAGCGCCTGGGAGTACGAGTCCAACCGCCGCGTCGTGACGGACGCGATCGCGATCTTCGGCATCGAGCGATGCATGTTCGCGAGCAACTTCCCGGTGGCCGGCCTCAGGATCGACTACGACACGCTCGTCCGCTCGCTCGACCGGATGCTCGGCGATCGATCACCGGCCGATCGGGACCGCTTCTTCTGGAAGAATGCCGCCGCGTTCTATCGACTCGACGTGTGAGAGGGCGATGCCGGGCGCAGGGTGCCGGCAGTGCCGGCATCTCTCCGCGGGCCTGTGCGGTGCGAAAAAAGCTAAGATAATAACAATAGTTATTATTGCCCGATCATGTCATACTGCCGACCGGAAACTCCTCGTGGAGCTTCAATTGATCGGCCCCATGATCTTGCCCGGGTTCATGATGTTGTCCGGGTCGAGCGCCTTCTTGATCGAGCGCATGAGCGACATCGCCTCGCCATGCTCCTCGTAGAGGAACTTGATCTTGCCGATGCCCACGCCGTGCTCGCCGGTGCAGGTGCCGCCCAGCGCCAGGGCGCGCGCCACCATGCGGTCGTTCAGCCCCTCGGCGCGGCCGAGGTAGGTCGGGTCGTCGGGATTGACCATCATGGTGAGATGGAAGTTGCCGTCGCCGACATGGCCGACGATGGGCGCATAGAGGCCGCTCGCCACGATGTCCTTCTGCGTTTCGAGGATGCATTCGGCCAGCCGCGAGATCGGCACGCAGACGTCGGTCGCCCACATGCCCCAGCCGGGCTTGGCCGCCTTGGCGGCCCACGCCGCGTCGTGGCGGGCCTGCCACATCTTGCTGCGCTCCTCGGCCTGGCTGGTCCAGGCGAAGTGGCCGCCGCCATTCTCCTCGGCCAGCGCCTGCACCATCTCGGCCTGCTCCCGGGTGCCGGCCTCGGTGCCGTGGAACTCCAGCATCAGCGTGCTCTTCAGCGGCAGGTCGAGCTTGGAATACTTGTTCACCGTGTCGACCGTCTCGGTGTCCATCAGCTCGATGCGCGCCACCGGGATGCCCGACTGGATGGTCTGGATGACGGTGTTGACCGCGCCCTCGAGCGTGTCGAAGGCGCAGGTCGCCGACACCATCGATTCGGGGATGCCGTAGAGGCGGAGCGTGATCTCGGTGATGATGCCGAGCGTGCCCTCCGATCCCACGAACAGCTTCACGAGGTCGTAGCCCGCACTCGACTTGCGCGAGCGGCGGCCGAGTCGCATCAGCCGGCCGTCGGCGGTGACGACCTGCAGCGACAGGACGTTCTCGCGCATGGTGCCGTAACGCACGGCATTGGTACCCGAGGCGCGGGTGCTGGTCATGCCGCCGATCGAGGCGTCGGCGCCGGGGTCGATCGGGAAGAACAGGCCGGTGGCGCGGATGTACTCGTTGAGCTGCTTGCGGGTGACACCCGGCTGCACGACCACGTCGAGATCGGCCTCGTTGACCGCCAGCACCTTGTTCATGCGGCTGAGATCGAGCGAGATGCCGCCGTTGGGCGCGCTGATATGGCCTTCCAGCGACGTGCCCGTCCCGAAGGCGATGATCGGCGTCTTGTGCCGGGCGCAGAGCTGCACGACCTGCTGCACCTCCTCGGCGGACTCCACGAAGACCACGGCGTCGGGCAGATGCGCCTCGTGGAAGGAAATGTCCTTGCCGTGCTGCTCGCGCACGGCCGGGGCGGTGCTCAGCCGGTCACCGAAAATCTGCTTCAGCTCGGCGATGGTGACGTCGACCTGGGGAGGCTTTGCCTGGGCCGCGACGGCCATGTCGGTTCTCCTAGAGCGGCTTGCGATTAATCGGGACCGCCCGCGCGCTCCCGATTTATCGGAAACGCATCAAGTCGGACAGGCCTCGCCTTCGGCATCGAGCGTCCGGCCGATTCCGACCGAACGCTCGATGCTCTGGATTAGGCTGTTTGGATACGCTCAAATGCCGCGAAAGCCAACCGAGGGAACGCTCATGCGTGATGTCTATGTGATCGGCGCCTACACGACGGCCTTCAAGAAGCACCCCGGCATGAGCTTCGGCGACCTCGCCCGCGAGGCCTATCTCGGCACCCTGGCCGATGCCGGCATGAAGACCGGTGCCGATATCGAGGCCGGCTGGATGGGCAATTGCGGCATGGGCTTCTGGGGCCAGAACTCGATCCGTGCCCAAGCGCTCTTTCAGCCCCTCGTCGAGGAGGGCCTGTTCCCCGAGCGGGTCCCCATGTTCAACGTCGAGAATGCCTGCGCCACCGCCTCGACCGCCTTCATGGGCGCCTGGAAGGACGTGCTGGCCGGCACCCACGAGCTGTCGTTCGCCATCGGCATCGAGAAGCTGTTCAGCCCCGACGCGCCCGAGCGGACCGCCGGCCTGTTCAATCAGGGCTACATTACCAGCCAGCACGACCGGCTGGTCGAGGAGATGAACCGCGTCGGCGAGATGGTGGGCTCGAAGTTCGCGCCGGGCGACGACCGCACGATCTTCATGGACACCTATGCCATGCAGGCCAAGTGGCACATGTGGAAGTACGGCACGACGCAGGAGCAGATCGCCGCCGGCGCCGCCAAGAACCACAATTACGGCGCACTGAACGACAAGGCCCAGTACCGCTTCCAGATGACCACCGAATCGGTGCTGCAGGACCGCCCCGTCTCCTATCCGCTGACCCGCGCCATGTGCGCGCCGATCGGCGACGGCGCGGCGGCGGCGCTGCTCTGCTCGAAGGACTATCTGGAGAAATTGCCGGCGGCGGTGCGCGAGCGCGCCGTGCGAATCGCCGGCGTCGGCTTCGCCGGCGGCAAGTACCGGAAGCTCGACGAGCCCGGTCTGACCCGCGCCGCCTCGGACAAGGCCTACAGGATGGCCGGGCTGGGACCGCAGGACATCGACGTCGCCGAGGTCCACGACGCCACCAGCTTCTGCGAGATCTACCAGTGCGAGATGCTGCGCTTCTGCCCGGAGGGCGAGGGCGGCCGCTTCGTCGAATCGGGCGCCACGGGGCCGGGCGGCACGCTGCCGGTCAACACCTCGGGCGGGCTCGTGTCCAAGGGCCATCCGGTCGGCGCCACCGGTCTTTCCATGCTGGCCGAGCTGGCGACCCAGCTGCGCGGCGAGGCCGGGCCGCGCCAGGTCGAGGGTGCGGAGATCGCCCTGGCCGAGAATGGCGGCGGCGTCATCGGCATGGAGGAGGCCGTCGCCTCGGTCGTGATCCTGCAGAAGGGTTGAAAAAGAGCCGCGCCGGTCGCGCGGTGTCGGGACGGCGGGACACGGGTTGAAAACCGCCGCGAGAGTCCAACATTGGAGAGCCAGAGAATGACCATCCGCTTCGACAATCGAGTCGCCATCGTCACGGGCGCCGGCAACGGCCTCGGCCGCGCCCATGCGCTGCTGCTGGCCAGCCGCGGCGCCAAGGTGGTGGTGAACGATCCCGGCGGGGCGGTGGACGGAAAGGGCGGTGGGCACGCCGCGGCCGACAAGGTCGTCGACGAGATCAAGGCGGCCGGCGGCGTCGCGGTGGCGAACTACGATTCGGTCGCCGAACCGGCCAGCGCCGCCAACATCGTGAAGACCGCCGTCGATTCCTTCGGCACGCTCGACATCGTCGTCAACAATGCCGGCGTGCTGCGCGACAAGACCTTCCACAACATGACGATCGAGGATTTCGATTTCGTCGTGAAGGTGCACTTCCTCGGCACCGCCTACGTGACCCATGCGGCCTGGCCGATCCTGCGCGCCAAGGCCTATGGCCGCGTCGTCGTCACCTCGTCGAACTCGGGCATCTACGGCACGTTCGGCCAGGCCAATTACGGCGGCGCCAAGCTCGCGGTCGTGGGCTTCATGAACTCGCTCCGGCTGGAGGGCCAGAAGTACAACGTGCTGGTCAACGCGCTGGCGCCGGTCGCCGGCACCCGCATGACGGAGAGCCTGTTGACGCCGGAGGTCCTGGAGAAGATCAGGCCCGAGTACGTCTCGCCCATGGTCGCCTATCTCTGCTCCGAGCAGTGCCAGCGCACCGGCGAGATCTGGAGCGCCGGCGCCGGCTTCTTCGCGCGCATCGAGTATCGCGAGGCGCCGGGCGTGCGCATCGAAGGCCGGGCGCCGACGCCGGAGGACGTGGCGGAAAACATCGACCGGATCGCCGACCTCTCGAACAGCAAGGTCTATCGGACCTCGACGGAAGAGGTGGCGGCGGTGGTGGGCTCCTGAACGCCGGCCTGTCCGTGGGCGACCGGCTGGCGCCGGTCGCCGAGTGGCTGGCGCGCGACGGCCGGCTGGTGCGCCGTCCGGCTTCCTTCCTCGAGCAGCTGATGCAGCGCATCCAGGCGGTCGGCATCCCGGTCTGGCGGGCCTATATCGGCCTGCAGCTCATCCATCCCCAGCTCCAGGCCATGGGCTTCATGTGGCGGCGCGGCGAGCCGGTGCAGGAGATCGCCCGGCGCTACGGCATCCAGTTCACGCCGGCCTATATCGGCAGCCCCATGCAGGCGGCGCGCGAGCAGGGCAAGACGGTGCGGCATCGCCTCGACGAGATCACCGACGCCGACCACATCGTGCTGCACGAGCTCAAGGCCGAGGGCGGCATCGACTATCTCGCCATGCCGATGCGCATCCGCCGCGACGGGCCGGTGCCGGTCATGACCTTCGCCACCGACAGTCGGCCGGGCTTCACCGACGAGGACGTGGCCGACCTCGCGCGGCTGGTCGACCTGATCGGCGCCATCGTCGAGATGCACATCGAGCACAGCGTCGCCGAGACGGTGGCCAACACCTATCTCGGCCATCAGGTCGGGAATCGCGTGCTGAACGGCATGATCCGCCGTGGCGAGGGTGAGGAGATCAACGCCGTCCTGTGGTTCTCCGACCTGCGCGACTTCACCGGCATGAACGAGCGCATGCCGGCCGGCGAGATGCTCGACCTGCTGAACAACTACCTCCAGCTCGTGGGCGATGCGCTGGCGGCCAACGGCGGCGAGATCCTGAAGTTCATCGGCGACGGCGTGATGGCCTATTTCCCCGCCGAGGATGCGCTGTTCCTGCCGATCGTCACCGGCCAGGCGGTGGCGGCCGCCCGGCGGCTGATCGGCGACGTCGCCGCCGCCAACGAGGCGCGCGCCGCCGCCGGCCGCGAGCCGGTGCGCTTCGGCGTCGGCCTGCATGTCGGGCCGGTCACCTTCGGCAATGTCGGCACCGAGGACCGGCTCGACTTCACGGTCATCGGTCCGGCCGTGAACCGGGCCTCGCGGCTCGAGGGCCTGACCAAGGCGCTGGGCGTGCCGGTCTGCGCCTCGGCCGAGTTCAACGACGCCTGCATGGTGTCCCTGAAGTCGCTGGGCAAGCATCGCCTGCGCGGCATTCCCCAGCCCGCCGAGATCTTCACCCTGCCGGACTGACCGCGCCGGCGCGGATGCTCAGACCAGGACCTTCCAGCCCTCGACCCAGCCCAGCGCCTCCTCGTCGGGGAGCGGCTGGGTCGAGGCGTCGACCTCCAGACGGTCGCCGAGCCGGCGCGCGCCGCAGAGCTCGAAGACCTTGTCCATCTTCTTGCCGCCGCCGCAGAACGTGTCCTGGTAGGTCATGTCGCCCAGCGCGATCACGCCGTAGCGATGGCCCGAGAGGTCCGGGCGCTCGCGCTCCAGCGTCTCGGCCAGCGGCAGGATGTTGGTCGGGATGTCGCCCGAGCCGTGGGTGGCGCAGACCACCAGCAGCACCTCGTGGCTCACCAGGTCGGCGGCGGCGACCGCCGTCTCGCTGACGTCGACCGTGTGTCCCGCCTGCTCGAGCACCGGCTTCAGCGCATCGGCCACCATCTGGGCATTGCCCGATTCGGTGCCGACGAGGATCAGGATCTTGGCCATGGAATCTTTCGATACGGGAGGGCGTGCCGCGATGCGACGCGACCGGATGGCGCGGCCGGCGCCCGGCATGTAAGTCTCCCGCATGGACAGAACACCCGTCATCGCCGTCCTCGAGAGCGGCATCCTCACCCTTGTCCTGAACCGCCCGGCCCGGCTGAACGCCATGAGCAACGGGCTGATCGAGGCGATGAACCGCGAGCTGGCGCGCGCCCGCGACGACGCCGACATCCGCGCCGTGCTGCTGACGGGCACCGGCCGCGGTTTCTGTGCCGGGGCCGACCTGGCGGGCGGCGGCACGGTCGATTCGAAGGCGGCCGAGCCGCCCGATCTCGGCGCCAACATGGACCGCATCTTCAATCCCATGATCCGCGCCATGCGCGAGCTGCCCAAGCCGATCGTCTGCGCCGTCAACGGCGTGGCGGCGGGCGGCGGCGCCAACCTGGCGCTGGCCTGCGACATCGTCCTGGCGGCCCGCTCGGCCCGCTTCGACCAGGCCTTCGTGCGCATCTCGCTGATCCCCGATCTCGGCGGCACCTGGTTCCTGCCGCACACGGTGGGCGACGCCCGCGCCCGTGCGCTCGCCATGCTGGGTGCCCCGGTGCCGGCCGAGGAGGCCGAGCGCATGGGGATGATCTGGCGTGCCGTCGACGATGCCGCGCTGATGGACGAGGCCCTCAAGATCGCGCGCCAGCTGGCGGCGGGGCCGACGCTTTCCTATGCTGCGATCAAGAAGGCGATCGGCGCCGCCGCCACCAACACGCTCGACCAGCAGCTCGACCTCGAGCGCGACAGCCAGCGTGCGCTCGGCCGCAGCGCCGACTTCCGCGAAGGCGTCGCCGCCTTCCTCGCCAAGCGTCCGCCCGCCTTCAAGGGATGCTGAGCCGATGAGCTATTCCACGATCCTGGTGGCCCGCGACGACGGGCTGGCGACGCTCACCCTGAACGCGCCGGACAAGCTGAACGCCGTCTCGCGCCGCATGATCGCCGAGCTCAAGGACTGCTGGGAGGCCCTGGCCGCCGACTCCCAGGTGCGGGCCGTTCTGCTGACCGGCGCCGGCCGCGGCTTCTGCGCCGGCGCGGACCTGAGCGATCCCGACCGCGGCAGCGGCGAGGCGTCGGATTCCGGCTCGGCCCTCGAGAAGTTCTTCAATCCGGTAATCCGGCTGATGCGCGCCATGCCCAAGCCGATCGTGGCGGCGGTCAACGGTCCGGCGGCCGGCGTCGGCATGAGCTTCGCGCTCGCCGCCGACATCGCGATCGCCGCGAAATCGGCGAGCTTCCTGCAGGCCTTCGCCCGCATCGGCCTGCTGCCCGACGGCGGCAGCACCTGGTTCCTGCCGCGGCTGGTGGGCGAGCAGCGGGCGCGCGCGCTCGCCATGCTGGCGCCGAAGATCGACGCCCAGCAGGCCCGCGACTGGGGCCTGATCTGGGACGTGGTCGACGACGATGCGCTGATGGCGACCGCCACCGAGGTGGCGCGCCGGCTGGCCGACGGGCCGACCCTGTCGCTCGCCCGCATCAAGGAGGCCATGAACCGCGCCGCCGGCCAGCCGCTCGACCGCCAGCTCGACCTCGAGCGCGATTTCCAGCGCGAGCTCGGCCGCAGCGAGGATTTCAGGGAAGGCGTCGCGGCCTTCCTCGCCAAGCGCAAGCCCGCCTTCAAGGGCCGATAGACGCAACGAAAGCAGGGGAGGAGACCCGCATGACCACGCCGCACAAGGAGATCACCTCGGGCCTGCGCTTCCCCGAAGGCCCGGTGGCCATGCCCGACGGCTCGGTGATCCTGGTCGAGATCGCGCGTCAGACGCTGACCCGCGTCATGCCCGACGGCAAGCAGCACGTGATCGCCACGCTGGGCGGCGGCCCGAACGGCGCCGCGATGGGCCCCAAGGGCAGGATCTACGTGACCAACAATGGCGGCTTCAACTGGATCGAGCGCCCGGACGGCCGTCTGTTCCCGGGCACCCAGCCGGACGACTACAAGGGCGGCTCCATCCAGGTGGTCGATCCGGAGACCGGCAAGTTCGAGACGCTCTACGATTCCTGCGACGGCAAGAAGCTGAATGGTCCCAACGACCTGGTGTTCGACGACGCCGGCGGCTTCTGGTTCACCGACCTCGGCAAGACGCGCGAGCGGGACAGCGACCGCGGCGCGGTCTACTACGCCAAGGCGGACGGCTCGAAGATCGAGGAGAAGATCTTTCCGCTCGAGCGGCCCAACGGCTGCGGCCTGTCGCCCGACGGCAAGACGCTCTACGTCGTCGAGACGCCGACGGCGCGCTGCTGGGCCTTCGACCTGTCGGCGCCGGGTGAGATCAAGTCGGCCAACGGTCCCTATCGCGGCGAGAAGGGCCGGGTGATCGCGGGACTCGGCGGCTACCAGATGTTCGACTCGCTCGCGGTCGATTCGGCCGGTCACATCTGTGTCGCCACGCTGATCACCGGCGCGGTCTCCGACATCTCGCCCGACGGCCAGTCGGTGACGCAGTTCAAGCTGCCCGACCCGATGGTCACCAACGTCTGCTTCGGCGGCAAGGATCTGCGCACGGCCTTCGCCACCCTGTCGATGACCGGCAAGCTGGTCAGCTTCGAGTGGCCGCGGCCCGGGCTGAAGCTCGAGTACCTGAACAAGTAGCCCGTCAATTCTGGTCGAGCGAAAGGCTGCAGGTCGCGGGCGTGCCGAGGACCGCGCCGCAGTGCGCGGCCGAGAGATTGGGCGCGGCGGACCAGCCGACGATCACGCCGCCGAGATGCCCGGCCTGGTGGGCGGCCGTCGCCACGACGTCGTGGCCGGCGACGGTGTGTCCGGGAGCGGCCGTGCCCTGCCAGGTCCCGTGATGCCAGCCGGCAGCGTGATGGACGTTCACGGCGTTGGCGGTGGGATGCTGGACGCCGGTCTTGCCGTGCCGGTTGCCGTCGCCGAACGAGTAGAGCAGCCGCTGGTAGGCGGCGGCCGCGCCGGGGGACGGCGGCTGGCTGCGCGATCCCATGTCCGCGCCGTGATGCGGCACCACGACGGCCGACAGGTTGGCCGCCGGCGGCTGGCGTAGCTCGTGGTAGCCGGCGTCGCCGGTGAGCAGCCAGCCCTGGTTGGTGTGCGTGTCCTCCACCGTCACGGCGAGGCCGCTGCCGTTGCGGCCGGAGCCGGTGCAGCGTGAGATCGACACCGGCCGGCCGCTGCCGCCGACCGTGATCGTGGCGGCGCCCGTCGGGCCCCAGACGAGGATCCTGCCGCCGGCCTGGAGGATGCCGTTGGCGAAGCCGGAATGGATCGGACCGATCTTCTGGCGCGGGGCGATCCAGGTGCGGCCGAGTGCGTTGGTGTCCTTGTTCGCACCGGCCCAGTGGTCCGAATCCCAGTGCGACAGCACGATCGGCGGGTCGGCAGACCAGCAGTAGCGCAGGGGCGTCGGCGTCGTGTGGGCGTTGCGGTAGACCCCGCAGCCAAGATCGAAGTAGAGGCGCGGCTCCCGCGACCCGTCGAGCAGTCCGTTCGCCGATCCCTGGCCGATGTCGTAGACCGCCAGGTAGTCCGCCGCGGCGCTGCTGCGCAGGGCGTTCTCGATATCGTCGTCGGTGGCGTCCGGCCACGTGTCCATGTCGAAGACGATGTCGAGCAGCGCCTCGGTCGGCTGCGGCACGTCGTGGACGTGGTAGCGCGCCGCGATCGGGGCGGTGAACAGGCCGCCGAAGACGTCGACCTCGTACGGGCCGTCGGGCGCGCGCTCGAACATCTTCCATCGCGGCTCGTGCCCGTATTTCGCCAGCTCGTCGAACAGCGGACGGTCGCGCCCGATCGTCGTCTCCAGGCGGAAGATCGGCGTCTCCGCATAGGGATCGTCCGGCGGCCTCGTGGGTTCCGCGATATGGCGCCAGTAGGCTGCCCATCGCCGGCTGAACGCTGGGGGAGCGGCCGGCTCGAAGGCCGGCGCGTGGCGGAGCCAGTCGGCATCGACCGCCTCGAACGCGACCAGCGCCTCGTCGGCCTCCGTCGTCTCGACCGGCTCGGACTGGTCGAAGCGGGCAAACGCCCGCTGGGGCGGCTCGAAACCGAGCTCGCGCGTGTCGAGGAAGAAGCGATTCATGGCCGCCCTCCGCTGCGTCGTGCGGGGCAGGGTAGCAGGCGCCGTCGCCGCTTCAACCCGGCGACCCGCCGGGTTCCTCCTTTGCGGCTAGCCTAGCTGGCGCGCGCCAGCGCCCGGACCTCGCGGCTGGCCACGACCTTGCCAGCCTCGTAGGCCGCGTGGTTGGCATCGACGTCGCCCAGCTTGTAGCGGTAGTTCACCATCATGGCATAGGACTGGCGCAGGCCGTTGGCGCTGGTGTCGGCCAGCCAGTTCAGGCGCTCGACGACGGCGCCGTTGCCGAGATGGAAATGGGCGACGCGATCGAGCGCGCGGCCGCGGCCGTCGGTGGCGGTGAGGAACCGCGCGGCCATGCGCGACAGGATCGGCCTCAGCGCCTTGTTGATCGCCGGCACCTCCCACCAGCTCGGCCGGTCGAGCAGCGTGCGGACGGCGGCGGCGCCGGCCGCCTCGTTGGTGACCGGCACCAGCGAGGCGATCTCCGCCGGCGTCAGCGCCGAATCGCCCTCGGCCTTCAGGCGGCCGTCGATGTGATGGCGCAGGCCCGGGATCGGCGAGAGGGTGGCGAAATCCTTGATGTTGGGCAGCTCGCGGGCCAGGTGCTCGGCCACGCGCTTGATCAGGAAGTTGCCGAAGCTGATGCCGGCCAGCCCCTGCTGGCAGTTGGAGATCGAGTAGAAGATCGCCGTGTTGGCATCCTCGGGATCGCTGGTCTCCGCCTTGGCGTCGAGCAGGCGCTGGATGTTGCCGGCCATGCCGTCGACCAGCGCCACCTCGACAAAGATCAGCGGCTCGTCGGGCATGCGCGGATGGAAGAAGGCGAAGCAGCGGCGATCCGAGTCGAGCCGGTTCTTGAGGTCGCGCCACGAACGGATCGCGTGCACCGCCTCGTAGGCCACGAGCTTCTCGAGCAGGGCGGCCGGGGCCTTCCAGTCGATGGTCACGAGGTCGAGGAAGCCGACGTCGAACCAGTCGCCGAGCAGAGGTCGCAGGTCCTCGCTCAGCGCCCGCGCCGCCGCGTCGGTCTTGCCCATCGCCAGCAGTTCGGCCCTGAGGTCGACGACGAACTTCACGCCCTGCGGCACGCCGACGAACTCGCGCAGCAGGCGCACCGCCGGGGGTTCGAGGGCACGGCGCAGGGCCCGCGGCGGCTCCTTGGACGCGCGCCATCGCTCGACGGCCTCCTGGGCGGATTCGCGGGTGAGCCCGTATTCGTGAGCCAGCGTGAGCAGGAACTTCTTGCGGCCGGCGGCCGACAGCGAGAGGTAGGCCTGACCCAGCGCCGCGGCGCGGGCCCGCCGCGCCGTGTCGCCGCCTTTGCCCGCGAGGCAGGCATCGATGCGACTGCGCAGGCGGGGCATGTCGTCGTCGGGAAGGTCGGGCCGGAGCGGCGCGCCGACCGCCTCGCGGGCGCCGCGGGCGGTGTCGACGAAGGCGCTGCGCAGGCGTTCGAGAGTGCGGTCGACGGTGTTCGAGAAGGGAAGGGCCATGACGCGATTATGTCATGGCCATCGTGTCACTCCAGTGGCTGGCGGCGTCATGGCGGGCTTGCGCTCTTGGGTCGCGAATTGCCGTTCAGCATCTGCCAGAGATACCAGCTCGCCACCGTGCGATAGGGGCGCCATTTTTCGCCCGCTCTCTGCAGGGTCTCGGGCGAGGGAAGCTTGCGCTTGCGGAAGACGGCGGCGTAGGCCTTGCGCAGGCTGTAGTCGTCGACCGGCAGGACATCGGGACGTCCGAGGCGAAACATCAGGAACATCTCGGCGCTCCAGCGGCCGATGCCGCGCACCGCGACCAGGCGGGCGATCAGCGCCTCGTCGTCGAGGAGAATTGCCTCCTCCAGGGTCGGTAATTCGCGATCGGCCACGCGCCGGGCAAGGTCGCGCAGGGCCAGCAGCTTGGCGCGCGACAGGCCGACGCCGCGCAGCGACTCGTCGGTGGCGCCGGCGATATCGGCTGGCGTGAAGCCGCTCCTGGCGTGCGGAAAGAGCGCCTCGACCCGGCCGTAGATGGTGGCGGCGGCCTTGGTCGATAGCTGCTGGTAGACGATCGCCTCGGCCAGCGCACCGAACAGGCTGCGCGACGCCTTCAGCTCGAGGCGGAACGGACCCACGGAGTCGATCACGGCGGCAAGCGCGGGGTCGGCCCGGCGGAGGTGGGTGATCGCGCGTCGTGGCGAGAAGGCGAAATCCGTCATCGCGCCGGCGGCGCGGCGAACAGAGGTCCGGCGCCGAGTGCCGCCGCGCCTTCGATCTCGAGGATGCGCCGCTTGGTGGCGACGCCGCCCGGCGCGGAGAAGCCGCCCATGCGTCCGTCGGCGCCCAGCACGCGATGGCAGGGCACGATCACGGCGATGGGGTTGCGGCCCAGCGCCTGGCCGACCTCGCGCGAGTCGTGCGGCGCGCCGAGGCGCCGGGCGATCTCGCCGTAGGTCATGGTGCGGCCGGGCGGGATGGCGCGCGCGACGTCGTAGACCCGGCGATGGAAGTCGGGCACGCCGTCGAGCACGATCGGCACGTCGGAGAGATCGACCGCCTCGCCCGCGAGCAGCGCCAGGACACGATCGATGACGCGCTGCACGCCCGGCGGCGGCGGCGCTTCGGCGGCATCGGCGAAGCGCTGGCTCAGCCGGGCGCGCGTGCGTGCCTCGGTGGCCCCCGGCAGGTGGAAGCCGACGATGCCCCGCCCATTCCACGCGATGCCGCAGGGGCCGATCGGCGAATCGAAGACGGCGAAGGCCTGAGCGGTCATGGCCGCAACCGTCTCTCTAACCGGTCATCCCGTCAAGTGGTCGCGGTGGCTCCTGTCATCAAACTGGCACCGAGGCTGCGTATGATTCACAGGTTGAATCGGTCGAGGTCGTTGGATTGGTCTATTCGCGGGCCGAGAGCCATGTTCGCCTCCAGCAGGCGGTCCGTCGTCATCGCGTGCTGTCCCGCGAAGGCATGCTGGAGCGGCTGTTCGAGCGGCTGTTCCGCGGTCTCGTCTACGCCCAGATCTGGGAAGACCCCGAGATCGACCTCGAGGCCCTCGAGCTGGGGCCCGACAGCCATGTCGTGGCCATCGCCTCGGGCGGCTGCAACGTCCTCTCGTACCTGACCGCAGATCCGGCGCGCATCACGGCGCTCGATCTCAGCCTCGCCCACGTGGCGCTCAATCGCCTGAAGCTCACCGCCGCGGCGCGCCTCGCCACGTGGCAGGACTTCTACCGCTTCTTCGGGGCGGCCGACGATGCGGCCAATGTCTCGGCCTACGACAGGCTGGTCGCGCCGCATCTCGATGCCGCCAGCCGCGCCTACTGGGGGGGTCGCAGCCTCCAGCAGGGCGGACGCCGCCGCATCTCGATGTTCGCGCGCAACGCCTATCGCCACGGCGTGCTGGGCCGCTTCATCGGCTTCAGCCATGCCGCCGCCCGCCTCTACGGCGTCGACCTGCGGCAGCTCCTCAGCGCACGCACGCTCGAGGAGCAGCGCCATTTCTTCGAGACCATGTTGGCGCCGCTGTTCGACAAGCCGGCGGTGCGCTGGGCGACCGACAACCGCCTGTCCCTCTACGGGCTCGGCATTCCGCCGGCTCAGTACGAGGCCCTGGCCGGCGGCAGCCCCATGCGCGACGTGCTGCGGGCACGCGTCGAGCGGCTGGCCTGCGGCTTCAGCCTCGAGGACAACTACTTCGCGTGGCAGGCCTTCGGCCGCGCCTATGCCGACAATGCCAGCGGGCCGCTGCCGCCCTACCTGCGGCGCGAGAACTTCCACGCCGTGCGCAGCCGCGCCGGCCGCGTCGAGGTGATGAACCGGTCGATCACCGAGTATCTCGCCGGCTGCCCCGACGCCTCGCGCGACCGCTACGTGCTGCTCGATGCCCAGGACTGGATGACCGACGGCCAGCTCGATGCGCTGTGGGCGGAGATCACGCGCACGGCACGGCCGGGCGCGCGGGTGATCTTCCGCACCGCCGCCGAGCCCTCGCTGCTGCCCGGCCGCCTCGACCCGACGCTGCTGGCGCGCTGGCGCTACGAGGAAAGCCGCTCGCGGGCCTTCACCGAACGCGATCGCTCGGCGATCTACGGTGGCTTCCATCTCTACGTCCTCGCCGACTGAGATGGGCGCCGCCGAAGCGGTCCTGATGGACCGCATCTATCGCCGGCAGCGCCACTTCTACGACATCACGCGCAAGTACTACCTGCTGGGCCGAGACCGGCTGATCGACGGCCTGGCCCCGTCCGCCGGCGGGCGGGTCCTGGAAGTGGGCTGCGGCACGGCCCGCAATCTCGTCGCTGCCGCGCGCGCCTGGCCGCAGGCGCGCTTCTACGGTCTCGACCTGTCGGCCGAGATGCTGGCCACCGCGCGCCGCGAGGTCCGGCGCGCCGGCCTTGAGGGCCGCATCGTGCTGGCGCGCGGCGATGCGACGGCGTTCGACCCGGCCCTGCTGTTCGGCGAGCCGGGCTTTTCGCGCATCTTCCTGTCGTACAGCCTGTCGATGATTCCGGAATGGCGCGCGGCGCTGCGCCGCTCTCTGGCCTGGCTGGAGCCGGGCGGCGAGCTCCACATCGTCGACTTCGGCGGCCAGGAGCGCCTGCCGGCGTTCTTCCGGGCGGGCCTGCGGCGCTGGCTGCGCGGTTTCCATGTTCGTCCGCGCGACGAGCTGGAGGCCGAGCTGCGGATCCTGGCGCCCGCCGAGGGTCGCCTGGCGCGTTTCGACCGGCCGTTCCGCGGTTACGCCCAGCACGCCGTCTTTGCGCGCCGGTTCCGCCCGTAGGAATTGCCGAACCTGCACTGGCGAGCGCCGGGGCCGGATGCTAACCGGGCAGGAGCAACGTGCCCGGAGTAGCCCGCATGACCGAAGCCTTCATCTGCGACGCCATTCGCACCCCCGTCGGTCGCTACAACGGCGGCCTCGCCGCCGTGCGAGTCGACGACCTCGCCGCCCATCCCATCAAGGCGCTGATGAAGCGCAATGCCGGTGTCGACTGGGGCTCGGTCGACGACGTGATCTATGGCTGCGTCAACCAGGCGGGCGAGGACAACCGCAACGTGGCGCGCATGGCCGGCCTGCTGGCAGGCCTGCCGGTCGAGGTGGCGGGCGCCACCGTCAATCGCCTGTGCGGCTCGGGCCTCGAGGCCGCGGGCCACGCGGCACGCGCGGTCAAGCTCGGAGAGGCCGACATGATGATCGCCGGCGGCGTCGAGGGCATGACGCGGTCGCCCTACGTCATGGGCAAGCCGGAAGGTCCGTTCGATCGCAGCATGAAGCTCGAGGACACGGTGCTGGGCTGGCGCTTCGTCAATCCCAAGATGAAGTCCGCCTACGGCATCGATCCGATGGGACAAACGGCGGAGAATGTCGCCACCGAGCACCAGATCAGCCGCACCGACCAGGATGCCTTCGCCTACCGTAGCCAGCGCCGCTGCAAGGCCGCGCAGGACCGCGGCTTCTTCGACAAGGAGATCGTCGAGATCTGCGTCAAGAAGGGCAAGACCGAGTCGGTCGTCTCGAAGGACGAGCATCCGCGCGGCGACACGACCATGGAGACCCTGTCCAAGCTGTCGGCGGCGTTCCGCGAGGGCGGCTCGGTCACGGCGGGCAATTCCTCGGGCATCAACGACGGCGCCTGCGCCATGATCATCGCCTCGGAAGCCGCGGCCAAGGCGAACGGCCTGGTGCCGCGCGCGCGCATCCTGGGCGCCGTGTCGGCCGGCGTGCCGCCGCGCGTGATGGGCATCGGCCCGGTGCCGGCGACGCAGAAGCTCCTGGCCAAGCTCGGCATGGCGATCGGCGATTTCGACGTGGTCGAGCTCAACGAGGCATTCGCCGCCCAGGCGCTGGCCGTGCTGCGCCAGCTCGGCCTGCCCGACGACGCGGAGAACGTGAATCCGAACGGCGGCGCCATCGCGCTTGGCCATCCGCTGGGCGCCTCGGGCGGCCGTCTGATGATCACCGCGCTCAACCAGCTCGAGGCCACGGGCGGCAAGCGGGCGCTGTGCACGATGTGCATCGGCGTCGGCCAGGGGATCGCGCTGGCGCTCGAGCGCGTCTGACGCGCCGCGACGGACCGGTCAGGCGGTAAGGGTGAGGTTGATCCCCGCCTGACGCATTTCGGTCAGCATGCGGCGTTTGCTGCCGTCGAGGTCGATGGCGGCCGTGGCCTCCTGGACGACCGCGACGTCGAAGCCGGCCTGCCGGGCGTCGATCGCCGACCAGGCCACGCAATAGTCGAGGGCGAGGCCGCACATCACCAGGCGCGTGAAGCCGCGCGCCTTCAGGTAGCCGTCCAGTCCCGTGCGCGTCATGCGATCGTTCTCGCGGAAGGCCGAGTAGGAATCGATGCCGGGGTGGAAGCCCTTGCGCACGACCATCTGGGCCTTCGTGACGTCGAGCTCGGGGTGGAATGCCGCCCCCGGCGTTCCCTGGACGCAATGGTCCGGCCACAGGGTCTGGGGACCGTAGGTGAACTGCGCGGTGGCGAAGGGTTGCGCGTCCGACCACGCGCTGGCGAACGAGGCATGGCCCGGCGGATGCCAGTCCTGCGTCAGCACCACGTGATCGAACCGCCCGATCAGGCGATTGACCAGGGGGATCACCGCGCCGGCGCCCGGGACGGCCAGCGCGCCGCCCTCGCAGAAGTCGTTCTGCACGTCGATGACGATCAGCGCCTCGTTCGGCATCGTCTACGCTCCGTCATAATGGCTGGATGTCCCCGCGCGCCTGCTCGTCCTCGAAGGCGGCGATCCAGGCCGAGAGCGAGCCGCTTTCGATGGCGCCCCGCAGGCCGCGCATGATGTCCTGAAAATATTGCAGGTTGTGCCAGGTCAGGAGCATGGCGGCGAGGATCTCCTCGCTTCTGATCAGGTGGTGCAGATAGGCCCGGCTGTGGTCGCGGCAGGCCGGGCAGGCGCAATGCTCGTCGATCGGACGCGGGTCGTCGCGGTGCCGCGCATTGCGCAGGTTGAGCTCGCCACGACGTGTAAAGGCCTGGGCCGTGCGTCCGCCGCGGGTCGGCAGGACGCAGTCGAACATGTCGATTCCGCGCTTCACGGCGCCCACTATATCGGCCGGCCGGCCGACGCCCATCAGGTAGCGCGGCCGATCCTGGGGAAGCATCGGGATGGTCACGTCGAGGACACAGAACATCGTTTCCTGTCCTTCGCCGACGGCGAGCCCGCCGATCGCGTAGCCATCGAAGCCGATGCCGGTCAGCGCCTTCGCGCTCTCGACACGCAGGTCGGGGAAGGTGCTGCCCTGCACGATGCCGAACAGGCCGTAGCCCGGCCGTTCGACGAAGGCGCGCCGGCCGCGTTCCGCCCATTTCATCGACAAGCGCATGGACGCTGCGGCCACGTCCTCGGCGACGGGCCAGCTGGTGCATTCGTCGAACGACATGGTGATGTCGGCGTCGAGCAGGTTCTGAATCTCGATCGAGCGCTCGGGAGTGAGCCGATGGCTGGCGCCGTCGATCGGCGACTTGAAGGTCACGCCGTCGGGATCGAGCTTGCGCAACTCCTTCAGCGACATGACCTGGAAGCCGCCGGAATCGGTCAGGATCGGGCCGGGCCAGTTCATGAAGCGGTGCAGCCCGCCCAGGGCGGCGACGCGCTCGGCGCCGGGCCGCAGCATCAGGTGGTAGGTGTTGCCGAGCACGATCTCGGCGCCGGTCTCGGCGACCGACCGCGGCAGCATGGCCTTGACGGTGCCCGCCGTGCCGACCGGCATGAAGGCGGGCGTTTCGATCGTGCCGTGGGCGGTCGTGATCCGTCCGCGGCGCGCCGTGCCGTCGGTCGCCGCGAGCTCGAAGGAAAGCGTCATCGCCGCAACAGACAACAATCGCCGTAGGAATAGAAGCGGTAACGCGCGCGCACCGCATGCGCATAGGCGGCCCGCATGCGCTCCAGCCCGGCGAAGGCGGAGACCAGCATGAACAGGGTCGAGCGCGGCAGATGGAAGTTGGTGAGCAGCAGGTCGACGGCGCGGAAGCGGAAGCCCGGCGTGATGAAGATGTCGGTCTCGCCCGTCCAGGGAGCGACCGCGCCATCGTGGTCGCGCGCCACGGTTTCGAGCAGGCGCAGCGCCGTCGTGCCGATCGACACGATGCGGCCGCCGGCGGCGCGCGTCGCGGCGATGGCGTCGGCGGTCGCCGCCGGCACCTCGCCCCATTCGGCGTGCATGGCGTGCCGGTCAGTGTCGTCGACGCGGACCGGCTGGAAGGTCCCGGCGCCCACATGCAGCGTCACGCCGGCCGAGCCGATGCCGGCCTCGGCCAGCGCAGCCATGAGGTCCGGCGTGAAATGCAGGCCGGCTGTCGGCGCGGCCACCGATCCGTCGCGGCGGGCGAACAGGGTCTGGTAGTCGGCACGGTCCTGTCCGTCGGCGACGCCGCCGCGGATATAGGGTGGCAGGGGCACCGTGCCCGTGGTCGCCAGCGTTTCCGCGAAGGACGGACCGGTCGCCTCGAAGGCGAGCACGATCGAGCCGTCGTCCTTCTTGGCTTCGACGGCGGCGCCCAGATCCCCGAACGCGAGCCCGTCGCCCGGCCGCAGGCGCTTGGCCGGGCGCGCGAAGGCCAGCCACCGGCCGGCGCCGAGGTCGCGGATCAGCAGCACCTCGACCGCGACGTCCTGGCGGCCCGCCGTGCCGCGTCGCACGCCCCTCAGCCGCGCCGGGATCACCCGCGTGTCGTTGAACACCATCAGGTCGCCGCGCTGCAGGAGGCCGGGCAGGTCGCGGACCGTGCGGTCGTGCAGCCCGTCCGCCGTGACGTCGAGCAGCCGCGCGGCGTCGCGCGGCTGGACGGGCCGCTGGGCGATCAGGTCGTCCGGCAGCGCGAAATCGAACAGATCGACACGCATGGAGAGGAGGAGGTCGGCGCCGTCTACGTCGGGCCGATATCCATGACCTCGGCGTCGCTGTCGTCGGCCGGCGGCTGGACGTTGGGATCGACGAGGGCCACGAAGCGGTGCACGCCGTCGACGACCTCTCGCCGCACGCGGGCGCGCGTCTCCAGGCAGTGGAGATGGGCCAGCGTCTCGCCGAAGGCGAACACGATCTGGTTGTTGTCGAGGTGCCGCGGGAACAGGACAGGCACCATGTCCCAGCCGGTGGCACCCTCGGCGCCGCGATGGGCGATGGCCGCCGTCATGTCGTTCAGGCGCGCGTCGTGATGGGCCACGAGCTGGTCGAGACGCGTGTGCAGGCCGACGAAGGGAAACCCGTGGCTGGGCAGCACCAGCGCGTCGGCCGGCAGGCGGCGGAAGCGGGAGAAGCCGTCGAGGAACCAGGTCAGCGCGTCGGCGCGCGGCTCGTTGGGCCACACGCCGACATTGGTGCTGATCTTGGGCAGGACCTGGTCGCCGGCGATCAGCACGTTGAGCTCGGGGCACCAGAGCGAGGCGTGCTCGGGCGCGTGGCCGCGGCCGACGATGACGTCCCAGCGATGCCCGGCCATGGTGATCGGATGGGCGTGGATGAGCCGCTGGAAGGTCGAGGGCAGGGGCACCACGCCCTTGGCGTAGCCGCCCTTGTGGCGGTGGAACAGGCTGATGCGCTCGGCCGGCACGCCGTTGCGCGCCAGATGGGCGGCGCGCATGTCCTCGTTCTCGACGAAGTCGTTGCGGGCGGCCATGGCGCTCATGTACTCGCCGAGCGTCATCCAGAACGAGGCGCCCCAGCGCTCGCACAGCCAGCCGGCCAAGCCGACATGGTCGGGATGGAGGTGGGTGGCGATGACCCGCGTCACCGGCTTGCCGGCCAGACGGTCGGCGAAGATCGTCTCCCACAGGCCGCGAGTCGCCTCGGTGTTGATGCCGGTGTCGACGATCGTCCAGCCGTCGCCTTCGTCGACCAGCCACAGATTGATGTGGTTGAGCTGGAAGGGCAGCGGCATGCGCAGCCAGTAGATGCCGGGGGCGACGTTCTTGATCTCGCCGGGCTCGGGAACGTCGCCGCAGGGAAAGCGAAGCTGCGCCAGGAGGCGCTGCGAAAGGTCGGGGGCGTCAGGCATGGATCGAAACTAGCGCCGGGACGCGCGGCCTGTCACGGGCGCGGCTCGATGGCCCGCCATGCGATATCGCGCCGGCAGAAGCCTTCCGGCCAGTCGATCCGGTCGACGGCGGCATAGGCGCGATCCCGCGCTTCCTGCACGGTGGGTGCCATGGCGGTGACGTTCAGCACCCGGCCGCCGTTGGCCAGCACCTTCCGTCCATCGCCGCCGAACGTCGTGCCGGCATGGAAGATCTGGACGCCGGGAACCTTGGCCGCCGCCTCGAGGCCGCGGATCTCGCTGCCCTTGCCGTAGGAGTCGGGGTAGCCCCGGGCCGCCATGACCACGGTGAGCGCCGTGTCGGCCGACCAGCGCAGGTCGAAATGCCCGAGCCCGCCGTCGGCGCAGGCGATCAGCGCCGGCAGCAGGTCCGACTTCAGGCGCATCATCAGAACCTGGCATTCGGGATCGCCGAAGCGGCAGTTGTACTCGAAGATCTTCGGCCCCTGGGCGGTGATCATGAGGCCGGCATAGAGCACGCCCCTGAACGGCATGCCGGCCTCGGCCATGGCGCGCACGGTCGGCCGGATGATCTCGTCCATCGTGCGCTGCTGCATGGCGGCGTCGAACACCGGCGCCGGCGAGTAGGCGCCCATGCCGCCCGTATTCGGGCCCTTGTCGCCGTCGAAGGCGCGCTTGTGGTCCTGGGCGCCGACCAGCGGCAGCGCGTGCTCGCCGTCGCACAGGGCGAAGAAGCTCGCCTCCTCGCCGACCAGGAACTCCTCGATCACCACCGAGGCGCCGGCTGCGCCGAAGCGGTTGCCCGACAGCATGTCGCGCACGGCCTCGACCGCCTGGGCCACCGTCTCGGCGACGACCACGCCCTTGCCGGCGGCCAGCCCGTCGGCCTTGACGACGATGGGCGCGCCCTGCGCTTCGATGTAGGCGGCGGCCCGGTCGGCATCGGTGAAGCGCTCGTAGGCGCCGGTCGGGATGCCGTGCCGGCGGCACAGGTCCTTGGTGAAGCCCTTGGAGCTTTCGAGCTGGGCGGCCTTCTGCGAGGGGCCGAAGACCTTGATGCCGGCCTCGGCCAGCCGGTCGGCCAGCCCCATCGACAGCGGCACCTCCGGTCCGACCACGACGAAATCGATCTTCTCCCGCCGGGCGAGCTCGACCTGGCCGGCGATGTCCTCGGCCGCGACGGCGACGCAGTCGGCGACCTGGGCGATGCCCGCATTGCCGGGCGCGCAGAAGAGCTTCGTGCACAGCGGGGAGGCCGAGAGGGCCCAGCACAGGGCATGTTCGCGGCCGCCGCCGCCCACCACGAGGACCCGCATTGCCACCCCCTTGAAATCACGGCTCTTTCCGGCAATATGACCATTGGTCATGACCATGGTCACATCGCAGGTTCAGCCATGACAAAAACCATGAAAGCCTCGGAGTGCAAAGCGAAGTTTTTGGGCGTGCTGGACGAGGTCGCGGCCACCCACGAGCGGGTGATCGTCACCAAGAATGGCAAGCCGGTCGCGGAGATCGTGCCGTTTGTCCAGAAGCCGGCGACGCTCCTTGGGGCCATGAGGGGCTCGGTGAAGGTGCTGGGCGATCTCGATGAGCCGCCCGACGTCGAATGGGAGGTGCTCAAGGATTGAGCGTCGTCCTCGATACCACCGCGCTTCTCTGGCTGCTGGAGCGCAATGACCGCATTGGGCCTCGGGCGGTCGAGAGCATCGATGAGGCGTTGCGCACGAGCCGCGTGATGATCTCCGCCGCATCGGTCTGGGAGGTTGCCGTTCTGGTCGCGAAGAACCGCGTCGTGCTGGCAAAATCCGTCGACCAGTGGCGCATCGATGCCCTCCAGCTTGGCATCGAGGAGGTTCCCCTGGATGGCGAGGTCGCGATCGAATCGGTTGCTCTCGCCGATCTCCATGCGGATCCGGCGGATCGCTTCATCGTCGCGACGGCGTTGAGGCTCAAGGCAAGGCTCGTGACGTCCGACGCGAAGCTGCTGTCCTGGAAGGGTCCGCTCGCCCGCATCGACGCGCGGGTGTAGCGTCGCGCCCATGGAATCGACGGCGTCCGAGCAGGTTGCGAGCAACGTTCCGGAGTTCAGCGTCTCGGAACTGTCGTTCGCGCTGAAGCGCGAGATCGAGCAGGCCTTCCCGCGCGTGCGCGTGCGCGGCGAGATCAGCCAGCCGTCCTTTCCCCGCTCCGGCCACTGCTATTTCCGGCTGAAGGACGAGAACGCCGTGATCGACGGCGTCTGCTGGAAGGGCACCATCCCGCGCCTCGGCCTGCGCATCGAGGAGGGGCTGGAGGTGATCGCCACCGGCCGGCTCACGACCTACGCCGGCTCGTCGCGCTACCAGATCATCGTCGACCGGCTGGAGCTCGCGGGCGAGGGCGCGCTGCTGAAACTGCTCGAGGATCGCCGGCGCAAGCTCGCGGCCGAGGGCCTGTTCGACGCCGACCGCAAGCGCCCGCTGCCGTTCCTGCCCGAAGTCGTGGGCGTCGTGACCTCGCCATCGGGGGCGGTGATCCGCGACATCCTCCATCGCCTCTCCGACCGCTTCCCGCGTCACGTGCTGGTCTGGCCGGTCGCGGTGCAGGGCGACAAGGCGGCCGGCGAAGTGGCGGCCGCCATCGCCGGCTTCAACCGCCTGACCGAGGGCGGCGCCGTGCCGCGACCCGACGTGCTGATCGTGGCGCGCGGCGGCGGCAGCCTGGAGGACCTCTGGGCCTTCAACGAGGAGATCGTCGTGCGGGCCGCCGCGGCGTCGACCATCCCGCTGATCTCCGCCGTCGGCCACGAGACCGACACGACCCTGATCGACTTCGTGTCCGATCGCCGGGCGCCGACCCCGACCGCGGCGGCCGAGATGGCCGTGCCGGTGCGGGCCGACCTGCTCACCCAGACGCTCGACTTCGGCAAGCGCACCATGGCCTGCATGAACCGGCTGCTGCGCGAGGCGGGGCTGGCGGTGAGCGGTCTGGCACGCGGGCTGGGCGACCCGCTGCGGCTGATCGAGGAGCGCCAGCAGCGCCTCGACGTCGGCGGCGAGCGGCTGGCGCTCGCCATGCACCGGCTGGTCGAGCGGCGCGAGCACGCGCTGGCGGCGGCCCGGCTGGCGAGCCCGGTTGCCGTCCTGATCGCCAAGCAGCAGGCGCTCGCTGCCGAATCCCGCGTGCTGGAAGGCGCCATGCGCCGGTATGTCGGCGATACCCGCCAGAAGATCGACCGCAGCGCCGATCGCATCGAGCAGTATGCCGGACGCCTGCAGCGCTGCGGCGCCGCCTTGATCGAAGGCGGCGAGCGCCGGCTGGACCAGCTCGGCCAACTTCTCGAGAGCTACTCGTTCCGCTCGGTGCTGCAGCGCGGCTTCGCCCTGGTGCGCGACCAGGACGGGCATCCGGTGCTCGCGGCGGCGCAGACCCGGGCCGGCGATACGCTCGCCATCGAGTTCGCCGACGGCCGCATCGGCGCCCGGGTCACCGACGGCGCTGCCGCCGCGGCGCCGCGATCGGCCGGACCCCCGCGCCGCCGCGACGGCGGCGGCAGCCAGGGCTCGCTGCTGTGACGCACCAGCCCCGATGAACTGAATGTTGTCATCCCGAGCGAAGCGAGGGACCCTTGCGGGGCAAGCAAGGTCCCTCGGGTCTCGCCCTCGGGATGAAAGTCACTTTCGGGGGAACACCATGAGCCATGAGCCGCTGTCGGCCGAGACGACCAAGAATTTCCTGTATGCCAGCACGGCCACCGTCTCGATGCAGATGCTGAAGCGCGGCTTCCGCAACACGTCGATCAGCGGCGTGCATCCGCTCAATCCCAAGGCGACCCGCCTGGTCGGGCCCGCCTTCACGCTGCGCTACATTCCCGGTCGCGAGGACCTCGACAAGCCGCCGACGCCCGCCGATCCGCCGTCGGCCCAGCGCGCCGCGATCGAGGAGACGCCGCCCGGCGCGGTACTGGTGATCGGCACCGAGGGCAACACCAGGTCGGGCACGATCGGCGACATCCTGGCGCTGCGGCTGAAGGTGCGCGGCGTCGCCGGCGTGCTGAGCGACGGCGCGATGCGCGACACGCCGGTGATCTCCAGGATCGACGGCTTCCCGGTCTACTGCTCGGCGGCCGCCGCGCCGCCCAGCATGAACCACCTGCATCCGGTCGAGGTCCAGGCGCCCGTCGGCATCCGCGGCGTGCCGGTCTATCCCGGCGACGTCATCGTCGCCGACGAGGACGGCGCCATCGTCGTGCCACGCCATCTCGCCGACGAGGTGGCGCGCGATTCCTTCGAGCAGGAGCGGCTGGAGAAGTTCGTCGCCATCCGTGTCTCGCAGGGCATCCCGATCCCCGGCACCTATCCGCCCAATGACGAGACGAAGAAGCTCTACCAGGCGTGGATCAAGGCCGGCGAGCCGCCGAACGGTTGAGACCATGTTCCAGGTGTATCGTGGCGCGCTCGGCACTCTTGCCATGATCGTGGGCCTCGGCGGCTGCGCGGCGACGGAGGTTGCGACGGCGTCGCCCGGACAGGACATCGCCGGCAAGCAGTTCAATCCGGCGCCGGCCGGCCTCGGCGCGGTCTATTTCTACTATCCCGCGACGGTCGGGCCGGCGATCAACGTGGGGGTCGGTCCCCAGATGGTCAGCCAGCTCGGGCCCATGACCTGGGCCCGCGTCGAGCTGGGCCCGGGCTGGCATGTCCTGCGGTGCCGCGGCCCGAACGGCGGCGGCTCCTTCTCGATGCCGGTGTCGCCGGGCGACATGCGCTTCGTCGAGGTGCAGGAGCCGGTGGGCGCCCCGGCCTGCGGCATCCAGGAGACTCCGCCGGGACCCGGCCGCGCCGGCGTCATGGCCGGCACGCGTGCCGCCCAGTAGGTTCGATGGCGGCTTCCGTCAGCCGGAGGCGAGCTGGTCGAGCTTGCCGTAGGGCCTGGTGATCAGCTCGAGCAGGTGGCCGTCGGGATCCTCGAAATAGACGCCGCGGCCGCCCCAGTGACGGTTGATCTCGCCCGGCCCCTCCTTGTGCGGGCCGGCGTAGAAGGCGATGCCGGCCTTCTTCACCCGCCCGAACGCCGAATCGAATTCCGCGTCGTCGACGAGGAAGGCGTAGTGCTGGGTCCGCACGTCCCCGGAATCGACGAAGTCGAGCGTCACGCCGTTGCTGGTCTGGACCGGCCGGAACGGTCCCCACGGGTCGCCGACCTCGAGGCCCAGGATGCCCGCCAGGAAAGCCGCCGAGGCGTTCTTGTCGCGGGCCGGAACGATGATGTGGTTGAGAGCCGCCATGCCGTCCTCCGTTGCCTCCGACATGGGAGGGGCCGGAGCGGAGGTCAATGGCGGTCGGGCCGCCGCCTCAGGACGCCGCGGCGTCCGGCAGCACGCGCCGCTTCAGGGGCTGCCACACGCTGCGCGCGATCGGGCGCAGCGTATCGAGGAACTGCGTGGCGCAGCGCTCCCAGGTGAAGGTCTCGGCGTGGCGGCGGCAGGCCTCGGGATCGCCGTTGACGGCGGCGAGGCAGGCCGTGCGCAGGTCCTCGTCGATCGCCCCGACGCCCGGCACGGTGACGACATCCATCGGGCCCGGCACCGGATAGCCCGCCACCGGCACGCCGGAGGCCAGGGCCTCGACCATGACCAGGCCGAACGTGTCGGTGCGGCTGGGGAAGACGAAGCAGTCGGCTTCGGCGTAGCGCTCGCTCAGCTCCTCGGTGTCGACCGATCCGAAGAAGCGGACGTCCTTGTAGCGCCGCTTCAGCTCCTTGAGCTGCGGGCCGCCGCCGACCACCCATTTCGTGCCCGGCAGCTCGAGGTCGAGGAAGGCCTTGATGTTCTTCTCGATGGCCACGCGGCCGGCATAGAGCCAGATCGGCCGCTCCCCGGCCGCCGGGTTGTGCGGCCGCGGCCGGAAGGCCGCGATGTCGACGCCGCGCGACCACGGCACGAGGTTGCGGAAGCCGCGGGCGGCGAGTTCGTCGCGGATCGACTGGGCGACCACCAGCACCGCCGCCGACGGGGCGTGGAAGCGGCGCACGAAGGCGTAGCTCCAGGACACCGGCAGCCGGATGCGCGCATGCACGTACTCGGGAAAGCGCGTGTGGTAGGCGGTGGTGAACGGGATGTTGCGGGCGAGGCAGAAGCTGCGCGCCGCCCAGCCCAGCGGTCCTTCGGTCACGAGATGGATGGCGTCGGGCGCATAGAGCTTCAGCATGTGCGAAAGCCGTGCGCCCGGGAACAGCGACAGCCGGATTTCGGGATAGGTCGGGCAGGGCAGGGTGCGGAAGCGGTCCGGACCGAAGACCTCGACATCGTGGCCGGCAGCGCGCAGCAGCTGGGCGACGGTCTCGATCGTGCGCACCACGCCGTTGATCTGCGGCCGCCAGGCATCGGAGACGATGGCGATGCGCAAGCGTCTACTCCGCCGCCAACCGGGCCGGCTGCGGCTCGAAGCGCGGCAGCACGGCGTCGCGGCGGGCGACTTCCTCGGCCCAGCGCACGATGCGCAGGCGGCCCTCGAAGTCCTCGACGAGCGCCGTGCAGCTCTCCACCCAGTCGCCGTCGTTGCAGTAGAGGATGCCGTCGATGGTCCGGATCTCGGCGTGGTGGATGTGGCCGCACACGACGCCGTCGACGCCGCGGCGCCGCGCCTCGCTCGCCACGGCCTGCTCGTAGTTGTCGATGAACTGGACCGCGTTCTTGACCTTGTGCTTGAGGTAGGCCGACAGCGACCAGTAAGGGAGGCCGAGCCGTCGGCGGGCCCAGTTGAAGGTCGTGTTGATGCGCAGCGCCACGTTGTAGGCCCAGTCGCCCAGGATTGCGAGCCAGCGGGCGTAGCGGACGATGCCGTCGAACTGGTCGCCGTGGATGATCAGCAGCTTGCGGCCGTCGGGTTGGGTGTGGATGGCCTCTTCCTCGACCCGCACCTCGCCGAAGGTGAGCTGGCAGTACTGCCGTGCCGCCTCGTCGTGGTTGCCGGGGATGTAGATCACGTTGGTGCCCTTGCGGGCCTTGCGCATGATCTTCTGAACGACGTCGTTGTGCGCCTGCGGCCAGTACCACCAGCGTTTCAACCGCCAGCCGTCGACGATGTCGCCGACGAGGTACAGCGTCTCGCTCTCGTTGCGACGCAGGAAATCGAGCAGCAACTCGGCCTGGCAGCCGCGCGTGCCGAGATGGATGTCGGACAGGAAGATGGTCCGGTGGCGGGCAGGTTGCGTGTGGCGCTCGATGACGGTCATGTGGATAAGGGGCCGGTCGGCACAAAATCTGTCGTGCGCGATTGCACGGGACGCAGCGGATTGTGTATGTGACCGGTTGCGTAGCCGTGAATCGAGTGTGACCCTTCGATGAACGTCGTTGCTTCGAACCACCTGCTGCTGATCGTCAATCCGACGGCCGGCCGGCGTCGCCGGGGACTGGTCGAGGCGGTGGCGGCACATGTCCGCGCCGAGGGCTGGACGGTCAACCTCGTCGAAACCCGCGCGGCCGGCGACGCGCGCCGGCTGGCGGCGACCTGCGATGCCGGGCGCTACCGGGTGATCGCGGTGGCCGGCGGCGACGGCACCATCAACGAGGTGATCAACGGGCTGGCGGGCCGTGCCGCCGAGGGGCCGGCCGTCGCCATCGTTCCCCTGGGGACGGCCAACGTGCTGGCCCAGGAGCTGGGGCTGGGCTCCTCGGCGACCGAGCTCGCCCGCACGATCGTGGCCGGCCGGGCGCTGGCGATCCAGCCCGGCGAGGCCGTCCACGAGGCCGACGCGCGCTGCTTCTCGCTGATGGCCGGCGCTGGCTTCGACGCCAAGGTGGTGGCGGGCGTCAGCCCGCCCCTGAAGAGGCGCTGGGGCAAGGCCGCCTATGTCTGGCGGTCCCTGATCGAGGCGCGGCGCTACAAGCCGGTGCGCTATGCCGTCGAGATCGACGGCGTGCGCCACGAGGCGTCATCCGTGATCGTGACCCACAGCCGCCACTATGCCGGGCCCTACGTGGTCGCGCCGCAGGCGGCGCTCGACAAGCCGCTGCTGCACGTCTGCCTGTTCGAGCGCTGGGGGCGGTCGCAGACCTTCCGTTACGGGCTCGCCCTCCTGATGGGCTGCCTGCCGCGCGCCACCGGCTACCGCGTGATCGCCGGCCGCGAGGTCAGGGTTTCGGTGCTGAGCGACGCCGGCGAGAGTCGCGCCCAGCCGGTCCAGATCGACGGCGACAACGCGCTCACCCTGCCGGTCTCGATCGGGCTGAGCCGGGCCACGGTGCGCCTGCTGCAGCCGGCCTGATCGGCCCTCTCCGCCGGCCGCCGCGCGGCTCCGGCCGGCGTCCACGGAAGCTCGTTGCGCGCATGCGGCTGGACGCACCGGGTCCGGGCTGACATTGTCCCGTCCAGTTGGGGAGAGCAGGCGATCTTGGGTCCGCAGAAGGTCCGGCCGTTGGCGGCCATTGGCATCGATGGCAGCTGCTATTCGGATATTCCACCGGACCGGTCGGTCGATCTTCAGGGTTGGCACTCCGACCATCCGATCTTCCGCAAGGTCTTCGAGCGCCACCGCCCGCGCATGGTCTGCGAGATCGGCACCTGGAAGGGCGCCTCTGTCCTGCACATGCACGCGCTCGCCCGCGAGCTCGGCCTCGACACCCACTTCGTCTGCATCGACACCTGGCTCGGATCCAACGACACGCTGTGGCTCGAGCCCGACCTCAGGACCCACCTGCGGCTGACCGGCGGCTATCCCAACCTCTTCAGCCAGTTCGTCCACAACGTGCGCAGCGCCGGCGCCGAGGACGCGATCTCGCCCTTCCCAATCACCTCGACCGCAGCGGCGCGCGTCCTGCGCCGGCTCGGCGTGACCTTCGACGCGCTCTACATCGATGCCGGCCACGAGGAGGAGGAAGTCTACTTCGACCTGGCGCTGTTCTACGACCTGGTGGTCGACGGCGGCGCCATCTTCGGGGACGACTACGCGCCCGGCTGGCCGGGGGTGGTGCGCGCCGTCCATCGCTTCGCCCACGAGAAGAACCTCGTGCTCGAGGCCGGCGACGGCAAGTTCTACTGCGAGAAGCGCCCGTCCATGGTGCGGGCGCTCACCAAGCCCGCGCGGTCGGCCGAGCGGCTGCTGCGGTCGGTCGCCCGGCGCGGTCGCGCTGCCGTACGCGGGTATCGGTCCGCCTGAGCGGGACGAGAGCATGGAGCGTTCGGTCGGGATCGGCCGAACGCTCGATGCCGAAGGCGGGGTTGTCCGACTTGAGGCGTTTCCGACAATCGCGACCGCCTGCGCGGTCCCGATTTATCGCCAGCCGCTCTAGCGCTGCTGCTGCAGGCGGCGCACGAACTCCGGCGTCGGATGGCCGTCCGCCGGCATGCCGATCCGCTTCTGGTACAGGCGCACCGCCGACCGCGTCTTGGGGCCGAGCAGCCCGTCGATCTCGTCGGTATACAGCGTCAGCCGTGCCAGCCGGTTCTGCATGTCGATCACGGTCTCGCGCGACAGCGGCTCGTCGTCGGCGGGCGGCATCTGCATCACCGGCGGGCCGCCCGCGATCTGCTGCGCCAGGATGGTGACCGCCAGCGCATAGAGCGTCGAGCGGTTCCAGTTCATCACTGCCTTGAAGTTGGGATACAGGATGAAGGCGGGACCGCGGAAGCCGGCCGGCAGGAGGATCGACGACGGCGCGTCGACGGTCGGCAGCGCGGCGTTGCCGGCCTTCCGGACTCCCATGGCCGCCCAGGCGCTCACCGGCTTCTCGATCGTCGTGTCGGCCTGGTCGAGCGGAAAGCCCTGGGGCAGGAACACCTCCTCGGCAGCCGGCAGGCCGGGCTTCCAGCCGATGCCGCGCAGGAAGTTCGAGGCCGAGGCGAAGGCGTCCGGCAGGCTGTGCCACAGGTCGATGCGGCCGTTGCGGTCGTAGTCGACGCCCCACTTCATGAAGGTCGAGGGCATGAACTGCATGTTGCCCATGGCGCCGGCCCACGAGCCGCGCATCTGCGGGCTGGTCATGTGGTTCAGCGACAGGATGCGCAGGGCCTGCACCGTCTCGTTGCTGAAGAACTCGCGGCGCTTGGTCATGCAGGCCAGCGTCGCCACCGAGCGGACGACCAGGAAATCGCCCATGTAGCCGCCGTAGTTCGTCTCGATGCCCCAGAACGCCATGATGTACTGCGGCGGCACGCCGTACTGGCCCTGGAGCGTGTCGAGGATCGACCGGTTCTGCGCCAGCCGCTGCTGGCCCCGGGCGATGCGGTCGGCCGACACCGAGTTGCCGACATACTTGGCGTAGGTCAGCGAGAATTCCGGCTGGCGCGAATCGAGGTCGACGACCTTGCGGTCGGGGGTCAGGCCCTGGAAGGCGCGGTCGGCGACGGAGCCGTCCACGCCCTGCCGCATGGCCTCGGCCTTGATGTCCTGCAGGCAGGACGCAAAGTCGCTCTGCGCGAGGACGGGGCTGGCCAGGACGGAGGACGTCGTGGCGAGGGCAATCGCGAACCGGCGGGACAGGCGAAACATGTCCAACACTATCATGAGCCCGCGACGGTCAGCCCCTCGATTCGCACCGTCGGCGCGTTGGTCGAGCTCTTGAACTGGAGGTCGTTGGCCGGCGTCAGGCGGCGGAACATGTCCTTGAGATTGCCGGCGACGGTAATGCCGCTGACGGGCCAGGCGAGCTTGCCGTTCTCGATCCAGAAGCCCGACGCGCCGCGGCTGTAGTCGCCGGTCACGCCGTTGACCCCGAAGCCGATCAGGTCGGTGATGTACAGTCCGCTCTTGATGTCGCCGATCAGCTCGGCGACGCTCGCCTTGCCCTTCTCGAGGTAGAAGTTCGAGGTGGTGGGCGAGGGCGGCCCCGAGATGCCGCGCGCCGCATGGCCGGTGGGCTTCAATCCGAGCTGGCGGGCGGCCGCGAGGTCGAGCATCCAGGTCGTGAGCCGGCCGTCGTCGATCACCGCATACCGCTTCGTCGGCAGTCCCTCGGCGTCGAACGGCCGGCTGCCCAGGCCGCGCTTGCGCAGCGGGTTGTCGAGGATGCGGATGCCGCTGGCGAAGATCTTCTTGCCCATCATGTCCTTGAGGAAGGACGTGCCGCGTGCCACCGCGCGCCCGTTGATGGCGCCGGCAAGGTGGCCGAGCAGCCCGCCGGAGACGCGTCGATCGTAGACGACGGGCACGCGGGCGCTCTTCGCCTTGCGCGGGTTGAGGCGGCGCACGACGAACTTGCCGGCGTTGCGGCCGACCGTGGCCGGCGCCATCAGGTCCTCGAGATGAACGGCGCTCGACCACTCGTAGTCGCGCTCCATCCCCGTGCCCTCGCCGCCCAGCACCGAGCAGGAAAGAGAATAGCCGCCCCGCCGGTACGAGCCGGAGAAGCCGTTGCTGGCGGCCAGCACGACCGTCGTGCGGCCCCAGCCCGCCTCGGCGCCTTCCGAATTGGTGACGCCCTTGACGGCGCGGGCGGCATCCTCGGCCTCGGCGGCCATGGCGAGCAGGCTGCGCGCCGACGGGCGGCGCCTGTCGTCGAGGTCGAGGTCGGGCCAGTCGGTCGCCAGCAGCTCTTCCGGGGCGATGCCGCACACCGGGTCCTCGGGAACGGCCTTCGCCATGTCGACGGCGCGGCCGGCCAGCGTGCGCAACGCGTCGGGCGAGAAGTCGGTGGTCGACACGAACGCCTGGCGCCGGCCGACGAAGACGCGCAGGCCGAGGTCGCGGCCCTCGCTGCTCTCGAGCTTTTCCTGCTTGCCCATGCGCTGGGCGACCGAGATCGATTCGCCGTTGACGTAGAGCGCGTCGGCGGCGTCCGCGCCGGCCGCCTTGGCCCAGCCCATGAGATCGGCCAGCAGGTTGGGATCGGGCGCCGCCGGCGCGCGCGTGCGGCCTGCAGGTTTCCTGGACTTTTGCGCCGCCTTCCGGGGGGCGGTCTTCGGTGCGGCCGCCTTGCGGGCGGCGGGCTTGCGGGGAGCGGGTTTCTTCGCTTTGGCCATGGCGCGGTTCTACGCGCTAACGCCCCGTGTCGTCGAGATAGTAGGAGAAGAACAGGATGCCCGACGCGCCGATGCCGAGCGTCCAGAACAGCGCGCGGGCGAAGTCCGCGACGAAGCTCGCCTCGGGCCACAGCCGGCCGAGCGCATCGGCCGCGAAGGAGTGGCCGACGAGGCCGACCATGGCCCCCAGCATGAGCGAGATCGCGACGTTCCAGACGTGGCGCACCGCCCGCATCGCCGGACCTTCCTGGCGCCGCAGGGGCGAGGAGGGATCCGGCGGCAGGGCCAGGTTGGCATTCGCGGCGGGCCGCGGCGCGGCGCCATGACGGATCATCGACACGCCGCCAGCATAGCCGTCTTCGGCGGCCGGGCGTACCCGGCCGTCGAAGGCCGGCGCCCGCTCAGTGCGCGACCGCGCGGTTGGCGGCCGAGGTCACGGCCTTGAGCGATGCCGTGACGATGTTGGCGTCCATGCCGACGCCCCAGAGGACGCGGCCGTCGCTGGTCTCGGCCTCGATGAAGCTCACGGCCTGGGCGTCCGAGCCGGCGCCGGTCGCGTGCTGATGATAGTCGCGCACGCGGATGCCGACGCCGCAGTTCTGCGCCAGCGCGTCGACATAACCGGCGATCGGGCCGTTGCCGCGGCCGGTCACGCTGCGCTCCTCGCCGTTGAACCGCACCTTGGCGTCGATCAGCCGGACGTCCGGATGGCCGGGCTCGGGAACCGTGGTGTGGCTGAAGAACTCGACCGGCGTCGTCCGCTCGAGATATTCCTTGCGGAACGTGTCCCAGATCAACGCCGGCTGGATCTCCTTGCCGGTCTCGTCGGCGATCTGCTGGATCACCTTGGAGAACTCGACCTGGAGAAGGCGCGGCATGTCGATGCCGTAGTCGGTCTTCAGGATATAGGCGATGCCGCCTTTGCCCGACTGGCTGTTGATCCGGATGATCGCCTCGTAGCTGCGGCCGAGGTCGGCCGGGTCGATTGGCAGGTAGGGCACTTCCCAGACCTTGCTGTTCGACGCATCGAGCGCCTTGAAGCCCTTGTTGATGGCGTCCTGGTGCGAGCCCGAGAAGGCGGTGAAGACGAGGTCGCCGCCATAGGGATGGCGCGGATGGACCGGCAGCTGGTTGCAGTACTCGACCGTCTGGCGGATCTCGTTGATGTTCGAGTAGTCGATCTCTGGATCGACGCCCTGGGTGAACATGTTGAGGCCGAGCGTGACCAGGTCGACGTTGCCCGTGCGCTCGCCGTTGCCGAACAGGCAGCCCTCGATGCGGTCCGCACCCGCCATGTAGCCCAGCTCGGCCGCCGCCACGCCGGTGCCGCGATCGTTGTGCGGATGCAGGCTGAGGATCATCGAATCGCGGTACTTGAAGTTGCGATGGCACCACTCGATCTGGTCGGCATAAACGTTGGCCGAGGCCATCTCCACCGTCGCCGGCAGGTTGATGATGACCTTCTTCTCGGGCGTCGGCTGGTAGACGTCGCAGACCGCAGCGCAGATGTCGCGCGCGAACTCGAGCTCGGTGCCGGTGAAGCTCTCCGGCGAATATTCGTAGACCCATTCGGTGTCGGGATCGGCATCGGCCAGCTGCTTGACGAGCTTCGCTCCCGAGACGGCGATGTCGATGATTCCGGAATAGTCGAGGCCGAACACGACGCGGCGCTGCAGCGTGGAGGTCGAGTTGTAGAGATGGACGATGGCGCGCTTGGCGCCGCGGCAGGCCTCGAAGGTGCGCTCGATCAGCTCCGGCCGGCTCTGCGTCAGCACCTGGATGGTGACGTCGTCCGGGATCATCTTCTTTTCGATCAGCTCGCGCACGAAGTCGAAGTCGGTCTCCGACGCCGCCGGGAAGCCGACCTCGATTTCCTTGAAGCCCATCTCGCAGAGCAGCTTGAACATCCGCGTCTTGCGGTCCGAGTCCATCGGCTCGATCAGCGCCTGGTTGCCGTCGCGCAGGTCGACCGCGCACCAGATCGGCGCCTTGGTGATGACCCTGGACGGCCACTGTCGGTTCGGCAGGTCGATGGGCTTGAAGGGAACGTACTTCTCGCCCGCGGTCGGCATCATGGGTTTCTGGGATGACATTGTGGAACTCCTCGCGCCGCGCACGCCAAAGGGCTGTTGGGCAAACACTGCGATGGAAGCGGGAAGGCTGGCGGCGACTGGTGGGTGATCGAGACGAACGACGAGCGATCCGCAGGGCCCCTTTCCAGGTTTCCCTGGGTCCGGGGCGGCGGATCAGCCAATAAGTCGAAGCGTCGTCAGTCGCAGCATGGGCGCCACAATAGGGGGGCGCGGGCAGGAGTCAACCGCCGGATGGCGGGACCATCCGGCGGAGCGTGCGGGGCGGGACCGTCCCCGGTCAGCGCATCGGAAAGCTGAAATTGAAGTTCACGCTCGGGTCCATCGGCGGGCCATAGCCGTAGGACGGCATCATCGGAGGCGCCACGTAGACCGGCGCGACGCGGGTCCGCTCGATGATCACCGGCTCGCGCTCGACGATGACGCGACGCGGGCCCCCGCCCTTGTGCCAGCCCTTGTGCCAGCCGCGATCGTGGTGGTGGTGACGATCCCAGCGGTCCCGCTTGTCCCAGCGGTCGCCGGCATGGGCCGCACCGGCCGCCAGCAGGCTGCCGCCCGCGAGCAGGGCGGCCAGTACGGTATTCCAGGCAAATCCACGCATGAGACCCTCCAGTTTTTTCGGGGAGACGATGCGGCGTTCTCCCGACATGAAGGCATACGCTCGACATCCATCCGGCATCCGCGGCGGCGGCAGTGACCGATCTGTGGCCCGCCCGCCATCGTGTATGCTAGAGCGCGGCAACCATTCTGGGAGAGGAAGCGTTCATGGCGGGTCCGTTGGCCGGCGTCCGGATTCTCGATTGCACGACCGTCGTGCTGGGTCCCTGGGCGGCACAGCAGCTCGGCGATCTCGGCGCCGACGTCATCAAGATCGAACCGCCCGAGGGCGACACGACGCGCCAGCTCGGCCCGGCGCGCAATCCCGGCATGGCGGCCTTCTATCTCGGCTGCAATCGCTCCAAGCGCTCGATCGTGCTCGACCTCAAGCAGGAGGCCGGGCGCAACGCGCTGTTCAAGCTGGCAGAGACCGCCGACGTGCTGATGCACAATTACCGTCCCGAGCCCGCCAAGCGGCTCGGTGTCGAGTACGAGGCCTTCGAGAAGATCAATCCGCGGCTGGTCTATCTCGCGACCTACGGCTACCGCGCTGCCGGCCCGATGGGGCCGAAGGCGGCCTATGACGACATCATCCAGGCGGGATCGGGCCTTGCCGCGCTGCAGACGGTGGTGGCGGGGCAGCCGCGCTTCCTGCCGACCATCGTCGCCGACAAGACCAGCTCGAACGGCGTCGTGTCGGCGCTGCTCGCGGCGCTGTTCGCGCGCGAGCGCACCGGCAAGGGACAGTCGGTCGAGGTGCCGATGTACGAGACGCTGGTGTCCTTCGTCATGGTCGAGCATCTCTACGGCGAGACGTTCCGGCCGTCGCTCGAATCGGCGGGCTACAAGCGCGTGCTGAACAAGGAGCGGCGGCCCTATCCGTCGAAGGACGGCTACTTCGCGCTGCTGCCCTACACCGACGGCCACTGGCGCGAGTTCTGCGGCCTGATCGGACGCGAGGATCTTGTGAAGGATCCGCGCTTCACCTCGCTCGCCAACCGGCTGAAGAATGTCGAGCACTACTATGCGACGCTGGCCGAGATCTGCGCCACGCGGACCAACGCCGAATGGGTGGCGCTGCTCAAGACCTCGAACGTGCCGCATGGCCCGGTCAACACGCTGGAGGATCTGTTCGTCGATCCGCAGCTCGAGGCGACCGGCTTCTGGAAGGAGGTCGACCATCCGACCGAAGGCCGGCTGCGCATGCCCGACATCCCGCCGCGCTTCAGCAAGACCCAGCCGGAGGTGACGCGCCTGCAGCCGCGCCTGGGCGAGCACAGCGTCGAGGTGCTGGGCGAGGCGGGCTACACGGCCGCCGAGATCGACGCGATGCTGAAGTCGGGCGCGACGAAGACGGCCTGAGGCCGCGCGCAACGAAAAACCCCTCCCGGCTTGCGTCGGGAGGGGTTCGTGAGGCGCCGGCGATCAGGCGGAGGGAGAGGGGGCCGGCGGCTCGGGGGAGGTCGGGCGGTTGCGGCGCTCGGCCATGAACTGGTCGAACTCGGCGCGGTCCTTGGCGGCGCGCAACCGATCGAGGAAGTCGCGGAACTCGCGCTGCTCCTCGTCGAGCTTGCGGATCGTCTCCTCGCGATACTCGTCGAAGGCGACGTTGCCGCTGCCCTGTCCGCCCCAGCGATGGCGGCGCTTCCAGGCCCGCCATTCCTCGCGCGCCTCGCGACGCGCTTCGCGGCCTTCCGGCCCGTACCATTGGCCGTAGCGGCCGTGGCGAGAGCAAAACATGCGTCCACTCCATTTCAGGTAGATGAGAAGGGCCAGCCCGATCGGCCAGAACACGATGAAGCCGAGAACCACCAGGGCGATCCAGGCAGGCTTGGGCAGGTCGTCCAGTCTTTCCATCAGGCCCGTCATGGCGGGGCTCCCTCGTTTGCGGTGTTAACGGATGTAAATGTTAACGACATTTACATTGGGTATTCTGGCTCGGGGAGTCAAGGGCCGCTCAGACTTTTTCGGAGAGCCCGAGCCCCTGCAGGTAGATCAGCATCTGCGATTCGAGCAGCTCCTCGGCCGTCATCGGCAGGGAGCGCCGGCCGGCGTCGCCGCGGCCGAACAGCGAGGCGATGCCGTGCGCCATCGCCCAGACATGCAGGCTCATCATCAGCGCGGGCGGACGCTTGCCCGGCGGCAGCAGGGCGACAAGGGCGTCGGCCGCCGTGCGCAGGACGCCGAAGGCGCGGTCGCCCGCGGCCCGCAAGTCGGCGTTGAGGTCGGGCGGCAGGCCCGATTCGAACATCGCCGCATAGTAGGCGGGCTCGGCCCTGGCGAAGGCGAGGTAGGCCTTGCCGACATTCTGGAAGGCGGTGAGCGGATCGGGCTTGCCGCCGGCCCAGCCGGTCGCGAGCATGGCCTCGAAGCGCTGGAAGCCCTCGCGGGCAACGTCGGCCAGCAGGGCCTCGCGGTCGCGAAAGTGACGATAGGGGGCGGCGGCGCTGACGCCGGCCGAGCGGGCGGCATCGGCGAAGGTGAAGCCGGCGGGGCCCTTCTCGGCGATCAGCTCGCGCGCCGCCTGAATCAGCGCCTCGCGCAGGTTGCCATGATGGTAACCCCGCGGCTCGCGCTCCCGTTTCTTCCAGCCCATGTTAAGCCAGTTTACATTAAAGCCGGAGGCGGCAATAGCACGGAGGGACAAGGCGTGGAACTCAAGGACCTTCTTGATCTGCACGAGCGGCTCGAGAGCCGCATCAACGCCTACTGGACCTACTGGTCGGTGGCGATCCTGGCCATGGGGGGATGGCTGTTCGCTTCGGGTCGCGGGCTCGATGCCTCGCAGAGCACGGCGCTGGCGATAGGCGCCGGTGTGTTCTTCCTCGCCAACCTCGGCGTCCTGCTGCCGGCGACCCGTCTGGTGACCGGCGTGCGCGACGAGATCCGTGCCAAGGCGAAAGCCTTCTCGTTCGCCAGTCCGCAGCTGGCGCAGGCCTTCGCGTCGGACGGCATGGTCCTGCGCCTGCCGCTCACCGTCGCGCTGCACCTCGCCATCGATGCGGTGGTACTGTGGGCGCTGCTGCGGCGGTAGTCCGCAACGGGGGAGGAACAAGGTGCAGCTCTGGATGACGACGGTGGCGTCGGCACGCGGCGCGGCCCGCAGCGCGCGCGAGATCGAGGCGGCCGGCTGGGACGGAATGCTGGTGGTCGATTCGCAGAACCTGTCGGGCGACCCCTATGTCGCGCTGGCCCTGGCGGCGACCGCCACCACGCGGCTGGGGCTGGGCACCGGCGTCACCAATCCGGTGACGCGCCATGCCGCGGCGACCGCGACCGCCATCACCAGCGTCAACCGCGTGTCGGGCGGCCGCGCCGTGCTGGGTATCGGCCGCGGCGACTCGGCACTCGCCCATCTCGGCCGCGCGCCGGCCCGGCTGGCGCCGTTCGAGCGCTACCTGGTCCAGCTCCAAGCCTATCTCGCGGGCGACTCCGTCGACTTCGCGGACATCGACATCCCGCCCGAGGTGGCGCCGCCGCTGTCGGGCCTGCACCTGCACGACGCGCCGCCCGCGAGCCGCATCGCCTGGATCGCCGGCGGGCCCAAGGTGCCCGTCGAGGTGGCGGCGAGCGGCCCCAAGGTGATCGCCATGGCCGCGCGCCACGCCGACCGCGTGATGTTCGCGCTGGGCGCCGACGTCGACCGCCTGCGCTGGGGCATCGAGCTTGCGCGCAAGGCGCGCCGCGACGCCGGCCTCGATCCCGCGGCGCTGGCCTTCGGCGCCTACCTCAACCTCGGCTGCCACCCCGACATCGCCGTGGCGCGCAGCCTGGTGCGCGGCGGGCTGACGACCTTCGCGCGCTTCGCGGTGATGCACGGCAAGACCGAGGTGCCGACCTCGGCCGGCGACCAGAAGGTGCTGGAGAAGCTGATCAGCAACTACGACATGAAGGCCCATACGCGGGGAGATTCACGCCAGGCCACGACCCTCACCGACGACTTCGTCGACCGCATGGCCATCGTCGGTCCGCCCGAGCGCTGCGTCGAACGCCTGAAGGAGCTCGCGGCGCTGGGCCTCGACAAGGTGGCGATCAGCGGCGCCACGCGCGGGGCGTCGGAAGAGGATGCCGCGGTCGGGCGGCGGCTCGTGGCCGAGTCGGTAATCCCTGGCATGCGCTAGACGTTGTTCGACCTAACGCCAGATCTTCTTCCCGCTGCCCGGCAACCCCAGCTCACCCCACTTGGCGTCGACCCTGTCGACCACGGCCTGGTCCATCCGGATCTGCCGGCCCCACTCGCGGTTGGTCTCGCCGGGGAACTTGTCCGTCGCGTCGAGGCCGATCTTGGAGCCCAGCCCCGAGACCGGCGAGGCGAAGTCGAGATAGTCGATCGGCGTGTTCTCGATCACCGTGATGTCGCGCGCCGGGTCCATGCGTGTCGACAGCGCCCACATCACGTCCTTCCAGTTGCGGGCGTCGATGTCGGCATCCACCACGATCACCCACTTGGTGTACATGAACTGCCGGAGATAGCTCCACACGCCCATCATCACGCGCTTGGCGTGGCCGGCATAGGCCTTCTTCATCGACACCACGGCGATGCGGTAGGAGCAGCCCTCGGGGGGCAGCCAGAAGTCGACGATCTCGGGGAACTGCTGCTGGAAGAGGGGGATGAACACCTCGTTCAGCGCCTCGCCCAGCACGCTGGGCTCGTCGGGCGGCCGGCCGGTGAAGGTCGAGAGGTAGATCGGCTGGCGCCGCATGGTGATGGCGCTGATGGTGAACACCGGGAAGCGCTCGACGCTGTTGTAGTAGCCGGTGTGGTCGCCGTAGGGGCCTTCGTCGCCGTAGTCGTCGAGGCTGACATGGCCCTCGAGCACGATCTCGGCTTCGGCCGGCACCTTGAGCGGCACGGTCTTGCAGTCGACCAGGTCGACCTTCTTTCCGCGGAGAAGCCCCGCGAACTGGTATTCCGACAGCGTGTCGGGCACCGGCGTCACGGCGGCGAGGATGGTGCCGGGATCGGCGCCGATCACGGCCGCCACCGGCAGCGGTTCGCGCTTGCCCGCGCCCTTCCAGCGCTGGTGATGCTGGGCGCCGCCGCGATGCTTCAGCCAACGCATCAGGGTCGTGTTCTTCCCCGTGACCTGCAGCCGGTAGATGCCGAGATTGAAGTTGTCCTGACGGTCTCCCTTGGGATCGGGCCCCTGGGTGACGATCAGCGGCCAGGTGATCAGCGGCGCCGGCTCGCCCGGCCAGCAGGTCTGGACGGGCAGGCGGCCGAGGTCGATGTCGTCGCCGGTCAGCACCACGTCCTGGCAGGGACCGTAGCCCACCGTGCGCGGCTTCATCGCCATCACCGTGCGCAGCAGCGGCAGCATGTCGAGCGCCTCGCGCCAGCCGCCCGGCGGCTCGGGCTGGCGCAGGAAGGCCAGCGTCTCGCCGACCTGCCGGAGCTGCGCCGGCTCGCGATCCATGCCCCAGGCGACTCGCTCGACCGTGCCGAACAGGTTGACCAGGACCGGGATGTCGGAGCGCGTGCCGTCGGCCCGCACCACGTTCTCGAACAGCACCGCCGGCCCCTGCTCGGCCAGAAGCCGGGTCTGGATCTCCGTCATCTCGAGGTGAGGCGACACGGGTGCGGCGACGCGGACCAGCCGGCCGTTTTGTTCCAGCCGGGCGACGAAGTCCCGCAGCGAGGCATAGGGCATGGCGCGTTCCATAGTGGTCATGCCCGACCGAATCAAATCGGTTCAATACAACCGGACGGCGTGCTAGATCGGCGCCAACCACCAAGGGCTGCAACATGCCGATCCTGGGCATCCTCGGCGCGCTTCTCTACTTCGGCTGCATCTTCCACGCCATCAAGACCGGCCGCATCAACTACTGGCTGCTGATCCTCGTGATGCTGCCGGGCATCGGCTCGGTCGCCTACCTGCTGCTGGAAGTGTTGCCGGCTGCCCGCGACAGCCGCCTGGCGCGCACCACGGCAACCCGGGTCGTCGACACGCTCGACCCCGATCGGCGGTTGCGCGCGCATGCCGCCAATCTCGAGACCGCCGACACCGCCGAGAACAAGCGCCGGCTCGCCGAGGAATGCGTGCGGCGGGGACAGTGGGACGACGCCGTCGGCCTGTATCGCTCGGCGCTGGTCGGCCCGCTGGCCAGCGATCCCGCCCTCCTGATCGGCCTGTCCCGCGCCCTCTTCGGACGGGGCGACTTCCAGGACTCGCTGGATGCACTGGACGCCCTGCAGCGCGACAACCCGGGCTACCAGTCGCGCGAGGGCCACATGCTCTACGCCCGCAACCTGGAAATGCTTGGCCGCACCCGCGAGGCGGCCGACGAGTACCGCGCGCTGATCGGCTACGCGCTTGGACCGGAGGCCCAGGTCCGCTATGGGCTGATGATGAAGGCCCTGGGCGACCGGGCCCTTGCCGAGGAGGCGTTCAGAGACGCCGTGAAGACCTACGGACGACAGCTGAGCAGGCTCGATCCCGCCGACCGTCAATGGATCGCCGAGGCCGAGCGGCACCTCGCGTGAGCCGCCGGGCGCGGACCGCGATCGCCGCGGCGATCCCGGCCGAGTTCGAGGACCTGCTGAGCGCCGCCGGCCGGCGCGTCCTGGCGGGCAGCCATCCGCTGTGCGGCGCTCTCGCCCAGCCGCGGACGCGCTTCCTGGCGCGCACCGACCTGCTCGACCGCGCCCGCGCCGAGCGCGTGCGCCGCGTGCTGCAGCAGGCGCTGGCGGATTCGATGGAACGCATGGCGAGGCCCATTCCGCCCGAGACGATCTCGGAGATGCGCCACGACTATGCCGAGCTCCTGCCCAAGACCAGCCGGGCCTCCACGGTCTACTTCGAGAGTCGGCGCGAGCCCGGCGTGAAGGCAGCCGAGCGGATCGGCCTGGTGCGCATGATGCGTTCGGCCTCGTTCCGCGCCTTCGCCGAGGCGCTGGCCGGCCGCCGGCTGGCCGCCGGGTGGGGGTTGCAGGTGCTGCGCTACGGGGCCGGCGACTATGCCGGGCCGCACAACGACCACCATCCGGAGAACCGGGACGCGCGGGGCGGGTACATCGACCTGCATGTCGGGCTGAGCGATCCCGGCGTCGCGCACCAGTGGCTGGTCTACAGCCGGGCCGGTCACTTCAGCGAGATCGTGCCGGTGGCCGGGCCGCCGACCGTGACGGCCTATCGCCTGCCGTTCTGGCACTACACGACGCCGCTCGCCGTGCGGCGCGGACACCCCGACGCGGCGCGCTGGGTGCTGCTGGGGACGTTTCTCTATCGCTAGGCCTCTACCGCTGAAGTCTCCACCGCCGAGGCCTTCCCGGCAGGGGGCGGCGATCAGCGCTCGCCGAGCGGCACCACGCTGATCGAGTTGCGCGGGCTGCCCTCGATGATGCGGTCGGTGTAGACGAGGTAGATCAGGGCCCGCCGCTTGGCATCCCAGAAGCGCGTCACCTGCGTCGACTTGAAGATGAAGGAGGCGCGCTCGCTGAACACCTCGTGCGGGCTCTCGAGCTTGGCGAGCCGGCTCTCGTCGACCGGGCCGACCTGGCGGCAGGCGATCGAGGCCTCGCCCGGATCCTCGGCCAGCCCGATCGCGCCTTTGATGCCGCCGGTGCGCGCGTGCGACATGTAGCAGGTGACCCCCGGAACGTCGGGATCGTCGAAAGCCTGGATGACGATCTTGTCGTTGGGCCCGAGCCACTTGAAGCGATAGCCGACCGAGCCGATGTCCTCGGCCGCCGCGGGGCCCGCGAGCAGGGCGAGGAGGAGGAACAGTCCCGTACGTCGCATCATGCGCTACTCCCGTGCGGGTCAGGCGGGACGCAGCCCTCCGGCCGGGACCTCGCCGCCCGCTTCCTTGATCGCGGCACGATACTCCCTTTCGTTGCGGAAGGGCGCGACCTTCGGGAAGTCCTTGCGCGTGCCGGGACGGATCTCGCCGGTCGACGGCTCGACGATCAGCAGCTCGCCCTGCCGGCCGAGCAGCGGGATCTTCCGCTTCCAGCGCGAATAGACGCGCCGGGCCGAGGCCGAGAAATCGACATAGGTCGTGAATTCGCTGTGGTCCTTCACGAACAGCGCCTCGTAGGTCGCCACGAACTGCTCGACGAAGGTCCGGTCGACGATCTCGAGGTTCGACATCATCCAGCAGCGGTCCTCGAACACCCAGTAGGTGCCGATGCCGACGAACTGCTTCTGGCGGGTCATGTAGGGATAGAAGGGGAAGCCGCGACAGGCGATGGTGCGGTTGTCGCGCTCGCAGAAGCGCACGCCCTTGCAGTGCACGGCCATGCAGTCGCTGGTGAGCTCGGCCACGATCTGCTTGGTGGCATAGTCGTAGGGCTTGAACTTCGACCACAGGTCGGTGCGGGTCTTGAGCAGGTCGAACTCGACCTTGTGCACGACCGGCACGGCGTTCTGCGTGGAGCAGCAGACCGGCTCGCCGCCGTTCAGGCCGGCGCACTTTCGGCCACAGTCGAAGCGCGACACCGGAGCGGTGAAGCCTTCGTACAGGGCCGCGAAATCCTGAGGCCCGATGGTTGCCTTTGGCATGCCCGGACGTGATAGCCCGAAATGGTTGTGAAAGAACAGTTAAGGAAATGTGGCGGCGGGGAAGGACCGCTCAGGGATGGGGCAGGACCCGCCAGACCACGGTTTCCCGCATCCCCCGGTTCTCGAGCTGCAGCGAGGTCGGGATCTCGTAGCGCGCGCGTTCCTCCAGAGCCTGGGCGCTGAAGTAGTTGCGGCCGGGGTCGCCCAGCAGCACCAGCCGGCCGCGCCGCGCATGGCCGCGCAGCCAGGCCAGCGCCCGCGCCGACATCTCGCGCTCGTAGCAGACGTCGCCCGCGATCACGACGTCGGCCTCGGGCTCGCCCTCGGCCGCGGCCAGCCAGTCCTCGGCGCTCACCGCGAGGCGGAGGCCGTTGGCCTCGGCATTGAGGCGGGTGGCGACCAGCGACAGCGCGTCGATGTCGTTGGCCACCACCGAGGCCGCGCCGGCCCGCACCGCGGCCATGGACGCCACGCCCGATCCGGCGGCGAAGTCGACGACGCGCTTGCCGCGCACCTCGTGCGGATTGTCGAGCAGGTAGCGCGCGACCGCCTGGCCGCCCGGCCAGCAGAAGGCCCAGTAGGGCGGGTCGACGTTCTGCTCCTCCAGCCAGGCCTCGGTGGCCTGCCAGATCGGCACATACTCGCTGGCCAGCCAGAGCTGGAACTCGGGCACCATGGCCGGCGCCTCGAGAGCGGTATTGGCCCGGATGAAGGCCTCGGGCTCGGCCGGCAGGCGGGCCATCACGCCGCGTGGCCGGCGATCACCGCGGCGGTCAGCAGCAGGCCGAGCCAGGCGTTCGACTTGAAGCGCATCAGGCAGTCGGCCTGGTCGTTCGGCTTGAGCAGCGCGATCTGCCAGACGAGGTGCAGGCCGACCCCGGCCAGCAGCACGAAGTAGCCGGCCTGCAGCCCGCCGAGCAGGCCCGCTGCCGTCCACGCCGCCATCGCCAGCGCCGCGAACAGGGTGAGCCAGCGCCGCGGCGCTGCGGCGAAGCGGCGGGCGGTCGAGCGCACGCCCACGATCGCGTCGTCGCGCTGGTCCTGCATGGCGTAGATCGTGTCGTAGACCAGCGTCCAGGCGACGCCGCCGACATAGAGGGCGAACGTGGCCCAGGACAGCGTTCCCGTGACGGCCGCGTAGCCCACCAGCGCCCCCCAGTTGAAGGCCAGCCCGAGGATAACCTGCGGCCAGTAGGTGAAGCGCTTCATGGTCGGGTAGATCGCGACCAGGACCAGGGAGAGGAGCGCGACGAGCCCCGCGAACTTGTTCAGCTTGAACAGGACGACGGCGGCGACCAGCGCCTGCAGCACCATCCAGATCAGGGCGTTGCGCACCGTGACCTCGCCGGCGGGCAGCGGCCGGCCGCGCGTGCGCTCGACCCGGGCGTCGACCTTGCGGTCGACGATGTCGTTCCAGGTGCAGCCGGCGCCGCGCATGGCGAGCGCGCCCAGCGCCAGCAGCGCCATCCAGCCGGCGAGGCGCGCCCACTCGGGCGCGGCCCCGAGCGCCGCCGACCACCAGCACGGCAGCATCAGCAGCCAGATGCCGATCGGCCGGTCCCAGCGCGCCAGCCGGCCGTAGGGCCGCATCCAGGGCGGCAGGTAGCGTAGCGACCAGTGGCCGTGATCGATGTCGGTGAAGCCGGTTGTCCGCTCGGCGGTCATGGCGGCATCATGCCGCGATGGTCCGGCAAACTCCATGAGCCTCTCGCGCCTCCACGTCGACGCCGATCTCGCGGCCGGCCTCGACGTGGCGCTCGACGAGGCGCAGGCGCACTACCTGCGCCACGTCATGCGCCGCGCCGACGGCGCGCCGCTGCTGCTGTTCAACGGGCGCGACGGCGAATGGCGGGCGACGCTCGAGGCCCGCGGCCGCAAGGCGGCGGTCGCTCGCGTCGGCGAGCGCACGCGCGAGCAGGCCGTCGAGCCCGACCTGTGGCTCTGCTTCGCGCCGTTGAAGCGCGCGCGCATCGACTACGTGGCGGAGAAGGCGACCGAACTCGGCGTCGCCGTGCTGCAGCCGGTGCTGACGCACCACACGATCGTCGAACGCGTCAACGTCGAGCGCCTGCGCGCCAACGCCGTCGAGGCGGCCGAGCAGACCGAGCGGCTGAGCGTGCCGGAGGTGCGGCCGCCGGCGGCGCTCGCGTCCCTGCTCGACGGCTGGCCGGCCGGCCGCCGGCTGCTCGTGTGCGACGAGACCGGCGGCGGTCCGCCGATCGCCACGGCGCTGTCCGGCCTCGATGCCGCCGCGCGCGCCGCGCCATGGGCGATCCTGATCGGGCCCGAGGGCGGCTTCGACTCGGGCGAGCTCGCGCACCTGCGTCGCATAAGCGATGTTATGGCGGTCGGCCTCGGGCCGCGCATCCTGCGCGCCGACACCGCGGCGCTGGCGGCGCTCACCTGCTGGCAGGCGCTGGTCGGCGACTGGCAGCGCCCGACACCCCGACTCAAGGCCGATTATCGCACATCCCGCGTCGCCCTCTGACCGCTTGCGCTCGCCCCCGGACGTGTGGGAGACGGGGAATCGAATGTCATGAACCAGGCGCGTGCTCGCGTGAGTTTTGCTCATGCGGCCGCACCGCTCCCGGCCGAGGCTGCGGGGTGAGCGAGGAGTGGAGTTCTATGTCCGCACCACCGTCGGGCGGCGGCGCGCCGATCGAGGATCGGCGGCAGCTGATCGAATACTTCGCGGCCGGCAACAAGCCGCGCGCCGCGTGGCGCATGGGCACCGAGCACGAGAAGTTCGGTTTCAACGCGCGCCTCAAGCCGCTGGCCTATGACGGCAGCGACGGCATCCGCGCCATGCTCGAGGGCATGACGCGCTTCGGCTGGGAGCCGATGACCGAGGGCAACAACATCATCGCGCTCCAGCGCGACAAGGCCAACATCACGCTGGAGCCGGGCGGCCAGCTCGAACTGTCCGGCGCGCCGCTCGAGACGCTGCACGAGACGGCGGCCGAGAACGCCCAGCACATCGACGAGGTCAAGGAGGTCGCGGGGGAGATCGGCGCCGCCTTCATCGGGCTCGGCTTCGCGCCGCAATGGACGCGCGAGGACATGCACTGGATGCCCAAGGGCCGCTACAAGATCATGCGCGACTACATGCCGAAGAAGGGCAAGCTCGGCCTCGACATGATGCTGCGCACCTGCACCGTGCAGACCAACCTCGACTTCGATTCCGAATCCGACATGGTGAAGAAGTTCCGCGTCTCGCTGGCGTTGCAGCCGCTCGCGACCGCGCTGTTCGCCAACTCGCCGTTCAAGGAGGGCAGGGACTCGGGCTTCAAGAGCTATCGCAGCCACATCTGGACCGACACCGATCCCGATCGCTGCGGCATGCTGCCCTTCGTGTTCGAGGACGGGTTCGGCTTCGAGCGCTATGCCGACTACATGCTCGACGTCCCGATGTACTTCGTCTACCGCGACGGCAAGTACATCGACGCGTCGGGCCAGAGCTTCCGCGACTTCATGAAGGGCCGGCTGCCGGCGCGGCCGGGCGAGCTGCCGACCGTCAACGACTGGGCCGACCACGTCACCACCGCGTTCCCCGAGGTGCGCCTGAAGCGCTACCTCGAGATGCGCGGCGCCGATTCCGGTCCGCTGCCCGCGCTCAACGCCCTGCCGGCCCTGTGGGTCGGCCTGCTCTACGACCAGACGGCGCTCGACGCGGCCTGGGACCTGGTGAAGGACTGGACCAGCGCCGAGCACGACTTCCTGCGCGCCGAGACGCCGCGCAGCGGCCTCGCCACCGTCTTCCGCGACCGGCCGCTCGCCGAATGGGCGCGCGAGGTCGTCGAGATCGCCCATGCCGGGCTCAGGGCGCGCAAGCGGCTCGATGCCGAGGGCAACGACGAGACGACCTATCTCGCGCCGCTCGACCGCGCGGTGGCCAGCGGCCTGGCGCCGGCCGACGAGCTGCTGGCCAAGTGGCAGGGCGAGTGGAAGGGCTCCTTCGCGCCGCTGTTCCGCGACCACGCCTACTGAGCTATCGTCGGGCAATGCTCGACCGTTGCGACCGCGTGCAGATCGCCGTGCAGGATGCGGCCCGGGCGGCCCAGCGCTTCGGGCGGCTGCTCGGTGCCGAGGTGGCGCGCCGTGACCACAGCCGCCATCTTGCGGCCCGGCGGACCGTGCTGGCCGTGGGCGAAAGCGAGTTCGAGCTGTGCGAACCCGACGGCGCGGGACTGGCGCAGGATTTCCTCGCGCGGCGCGGCGAGGGGCTCATGACCGCCGGCTACTGCACCGCCGATCTCGACGGCATGGCGCGGCGCTGGCAGGGGCTGGGCGTCGCCTACGACCGCGACGGCGAGCAGCTCTACCTGGCGCCCGACACGACGTTCGGCCTGCCCCTCGTGATCTCCGGGAGCACCTACCGGCCGCGCGTCGGGCCGGTCTCGTTCCTCTACGAGACGACCAACACGCTGGCCAGCGACTGGCGTCGCGTCGCCGCCGTCTATGCCGGCCTGTTCGGCCTCGACCCGTCGCGCTTCAGCGAGATCGGCAGCGAACGCTTCGGCTATGTCGGCACGCTCACCCTGTTCGATCCGCCCAACCGGCTCGACCGCATCGAGCTCAGCCAGGCGACCGACGACGTCCAGGCGATGGGACGCTTCGTGAAGAAGCACGGCGATTCGCTCTACATGTGCTATGTCGAAACGCACGACTGGCCGGCCATCCGGGACCGCCTGCTCGAGGCCGACGCGCGCTACACGCCGCGCGGCGACGACGCGGCCACCGATCCCGATGGCGGCTGGGTGCATCCCAGGGAACTGCACGGGCTGCTGCTCGGCGTCTCCCGCACCGGCCTCGCCTGGGAATGGTCCGGCCGAAAGGATCTCGTACCCAAATCATGAAGCGCCGTCTCCTCGTCCTCGCCCTCCTGTCGGCGGCCCTGCCCGCTGTCACCCGGCCCGCCGCCGCCCAGACCGCCGACCCGTCGGAAGCCTGGCAGACCGTGGTCGGCCGCGACCTCAGCTTCCGCATCGAGATGCCGTCGCCGGTCAAGGAAAGCCGCGCCGCCGAGAAGGAGCAGGGCCATGCCTCCGAGCGGCTCTCCTGGTCGTCCAAGCGCGACGGCGAGATGTTCGACTTCGACTATGTCGACTACTCGCCCGGCTGGTTCTCCAAGCAGGACAGCAGGCAGATGGCCCGCGACCTCGGCCGCGGCGAGGCCGAGAAGGCGTTCCCGCGCGCCAAGTTCACCTACGTGCGCGACGAGCCCGTCGCCCTGCAGGGCTGGGACGGCTACGCGCTCGACATCGAGGACGCCCAGGGTGCCGCCGTCATGATGCGCACCTACATCGTCAAGGATCGCCTCTACCGCCTGCTGGTCACGGCCAAGAAGGACCCGGCCTCGCGGGCCGCGGCGACGCGCTTCCTCGACTCGCTCAGGCTGGCGCAGACACGCCCGTCCTGAGGTTGTTGCGCGACCGGCGGATCGATCAACAGGCACTGCGAATTATTCGCATCTGCGAGTCGGGTCTGTCATATTGCCGGCCTACGACCGCACGATGCCGCGTCACCTTCCTGTCCTGTTCATCCTCGCGCTGACCCAGATCGCCGGCTGGGGCATGGTCGGGCTCCTGCCGGTGATGGCGCCGCGGGTCGCCGCGACATTCGGATGCTCTCTGCCCTCGGTGTTTCTCGGGACCTCGGTGATGTACGTCACGATGGGACTCGCGGCGCCCTGGGCGGGCCGCGCCTTCCGTCGCTTCGGAACGCGCGAGGTCATGGCGGCAGGAGCCGGCACGATCGGTCTCGGGCTCGCGCTCCTCGCGGTTTCGCCGGGCATCGCGCTGTTCTGGGGGGCCTGGGCGCTGACGGGTGTGGGTGGCGCCCTGTTCCTGACGACCTCGGCCTACGCCTATGTCGCGGACTATGCCGAGGATCGGGCGCGCACCCTGATCGGGACCCTGATGCTGGTGACCGGCCTTGCCGGCAGTGTCTTCTGGCCGATCACCGGCTTCCTTGGCGGCTTGGTCGGATGGCGCGGGGTCGCGCTGATCTACGCCGCGATCATGGTCCTGGCGATCTGTCCGATGACCCGGCTCTGTCTGCCGGAGACCAAAGGCTCGACGGAAACGGTCCCCCCGGAGGGACGGCGCCGCACCGGTCGCGTGTTCGTCCTGCTGGTCGCCGCCATCGCCCTCAACAGCTTCGTCACCTTCGGCATCGAGGCCGTCGGCATTCAGCTACTGCAAGCCATGGGCATGGATTTGGCCGGCGCGGTGGCGATTGCGTCGCTCCTCGGCGTCGCCAAGGTCGGCGGCCGCCTGATCGATCTCCTGGGCGGACGGCGATGGGACGGGCTGTCGACCGCGATCGTCTCGGGAGCGATGATCCCGCTGGGCCTCGTGGCAATCTGGATCGGTGGAGCCGGGACGCTGTCCGTCGCGGGTTATCTCGCGCTGTTCGGCGTGGGGAGCGGGGCCTTCGCCGTGGCACGGGCCACGATGCCGCTCGTGTTCTTCCGGAAGGCCGACTATGCCGCGGCGATGGCGACCATCGCCTTGCCGATGAACCTGATCAATGCCCTGGCTCCGCCGATCCTGGCGGAACTCATGGCCCGCATCGGTGCACCGGTGACGTTCGCGCTGCTCGGCGGGCTGAGCGTGGCGGCCTTCGCCATTCTGCTGCTCTTGAACGGCATGCGGGTGCGGCCGGGCCTCGCCCCGTGACGGCCAGGGTCAGCGGTCGCGCCAGTCGAAGGCGAGCGGCGCCTCGCGGAAGGCGAAGCGGTCGAGATGGCGGGCCACCGCGCCCTTCAGCGCCTCGAGCTGGCCGTCCGAGCTCGCTTCGAGGTCGCAATCCAGCCCCTCTTCATGGGCCTGCAGGCGAAGCGTCGCATCGGCCGGCCAGTCGGCGCCGCGCGCGTTGCGCGGGAAGGTCACCGTGCCCTGCCGCTCGTCGAACGAGACGGCGAGATTGTGGCTCCAGTGTTTGCAGAGCTGCTGGAGGTAGCGGCTGGCGTGCGCCGTCGGCACGCGGACGTGGGAATGCGTCATGGTCCTGGTTCTTTTCGGTTGGGGGATCAGAGGCGCTCGATGCGGCGCGCGGCCTCGTCGAGGATGGCGGCGGCCTCGTGCACGGTCTCGGCCTGCACGTCGTCGCGCTCGAGACGGTAGCGCAGCGCATTGCGCAGGTTCTCGACGGCGCGCCGCACCGGCCCGTGCTCGGTATGCCGCCGCTCGCTGGCGAGCTGCGACAGGCGCGCCATCAGCGCCTCGACATCGTCCTTGCGCTCGCCGAGTTCGGCCTCGCCTTCGGCCGTGACGGCGAACGGCTTGCGCGCGCCCTCGGCCTCGGCCTCGGCAATCTGGCCCATGTCCTGGAGCACCGACAGGGTCGGGTAGACCACGCCGGGGCTCGGCACGTAGCTGCCGCCGGTCTGCGCCTCGATGGCGCGGATCAACTCGTAGCCGTGGCGCGGCTGCTCGGCGATCAGCCGCAGCAGCACGAGCCGAAGCTCGCCGGCGTCGAACAGGCGCCGGCGGCGGCCCTGCCCGTCCTCGCGCTCGCCCCAGCCGCCGCGCCCGTGGCGATGGCCGTGGCGGTGACCGTGCGGGCCGGACGGCCGGCCGTGGGAGTGATGATGGGATCTCATTGCGTCCTTTCTTGACGTGTTTGGATATGACTAAGATATATCTTAATAAGACTTATGTGGGGCAGTCGAGAGGAATCTTCAAGTCCCGGGGTCAAGCGTCAGGTGCTCGGGCGTCAGGCGTCGGCTGCGGCCGTCAGCTCGTCGGCGACCTCGACGATCTCGCGGGTGCGGGTGACGCCGGGCCAGGCGCGGTCGAACTCGGCGATCTGCTCGGCCAGCGCCCGCGAATCGAGGATGGCCTCGGCTTCCTCGACGCTGGGGAACTCGTACAGCGCGATGTGCACCAGCGGGTTGGTCCTGCTCCAGCAGCGCCACGCCCGGCGCGCCTTGAAGCCCTTGAAAGCGCTGGGCAGGTGCTCCTTGCCGTACCAGGCGTCGAGCCGTTCGCGGTCGGACAGGTGCACCAGTCTTGCCCGAACGATGAGATAGGCTGTAGCCATGGGCGTCCTCCTGAGGCGGCCGGTTCTCCGATCCTGCCGGCAGAGCGTAGGAGGGTCCGGGGCGTTAGGCGAGACCCGGCGACGAGGAAGGTGGCGACGGATGGCTGAGGGCATTTTTTCCGGGCTGCGGGTGATCGACTGCGCGAGCTGGATCGCCGGGCCGGCCGCAGCCACGATCCTCTCGGACTTCGGCGCCGAGGTGATCAAGCTCGAGCCGCCCGGCGCCGGCGATCCGTGGCGGGGCTCGCCACCCGTGCCGGGCAGGACCACCGACTACTGGTGGCAGCTCACCAGCCGCAACAAGCGCAGCCTCGCCATCGACCTCAAGCAGGCCGACGGCCTCGCCGTGCTGCACCGGCTGCTCGCCACCACCGACATCTTCATCACAAACTTCCCGCTGCCGGTGCGCGAACGACTCAAGATCGCCGCCGCCGATCTGCTGGCCGTCAACCCGCGGCTGATCTACGGCTCGATGACGGCCTATGGCGAGGTCGGTGCCGAGTCCGGCCGCACCGGCTTCGACGCCACCGCCTACTGGGCGCGCACCGGGCTGATGGACATGGTGCGGGCCACGCCCGACACCGAGCCGGTGCGGTCGATGCCGGGCATGGGCGACCATCCGACCGCGACCGCGCTCTACGCCGCCATCGTGACCGCACTCTATCGCCGCGAGAAGACGGGACGAGGCGGCGTCGCCCAGACCTCGCTGCTGCAGAACGGCCTGTGGGCCAACGGCTGCTATGTGCAGAACCGCCTGTTCGGCGAGCATGTTGCCCACCGGCCGCCGCGGCGCGCGACGCCGAGCGCGCTCGCCAACCACTATCGCTGCCGCGACGGCCGCTGGTTCCTGATGGCCCTGCACAACGAGGCCCGCCAGCTCGCGAGCTTCCTGAAGGCGATCGACGCCGAGCACCTGGCCGAGGATCCGCGCTTCGCCACCCAGGCCGAGCGCCGCGCCAACGCGCCGGCGCTGACGACGATCCTCGAGCGGATCTTCGCCACCCGCGATCTCGCCGAGTGGCGGCCGATCCTCGAGAAGGCGGGCGTCACCTTCGGCCCGGTCGCGTCCGTCGACGAGGCCGGCGACGATCCGCAGTCCCGCCTCATCGGCGCCCTGGTGCCCTTCGCCGACGGCGCCGGCCTCACCGTGTCGAGCCCTTTCCACGTCGAAGGCGAGACCAAGGTCGCCCCGGCCCGCGCGCCCGCGGTCGGCCAGCATTCCGAGGCGGTGCTGCGCGACGCCGGCTACTCGGCCGCCGAGATCGATCGGCTCAAGGGCCTCGGCGTCCTACAGGCGTAGCAAGACCCCCGAGCGGCACGGAGTGCGCCACGCCGTGGCGCGTCTTTGGAGCGCGGACCTCCAGGTTCGCTCATGGACACGTTCCTGGCGCTCACTTCTTCTGGAAGGGATAGACCGTGTTCCAGTCGGCCTTCATGTCGACCACGGTCCAGCCGCGCTGCCGGGCCTCGTCGAGCGCCTTGTCGAGCTTCCCGAAGTGGCTCTGCCGGTCGTAGGCGAACTCGCGCCCGGCGTCGGTGTGGTGGACCAGGCCCATGAGGCGCGGGCCGGAACCGGCGGCCGTGTACTGCAGCATCTCGAGGTCGCCGTCGGAGTTGCCGAAGGCGAGGACCGGGCGGCGGCCGATGAAGTGGTTGATGGCGACCGGCTTGCCCGGTCCGTCGTCGATGAAGTCGACGGCCTTCTCCTTGACCAGCACCGGCTGGCCGTCGCGGCGCTCGAGCTTCACGACGCCGTAGGAACCCACGACCTGCTCGGGCGGGATGCCGTAGACCTTCTCGGTCCAGGCCCGCATGAACTCGATGCCGCCGCCCGAGACGATGTAGGTCTTGAACTGGTGGGCGCGCAGCAGCGCCATCAGCTCGAGCATCGGCTGGAAGATCAGGTCGGTGTAGGGCCGGCCGAACTTCGGATGCCGCGCGGTCGCGATCCAGTCGGTGACCGATCGGTTGAATTGCTCGACGGTCATGCCGGCATGGGTGACGGCCAGCAGCTCGAGCAGGCCCTTCTCGCCGGTCGCGGCCAGTCCCGCCATGTCGCCGGCCAGGACCGAGCGGAACGGCTCCCTGTCCTTCCACTCGGGATGCTGCGGCGCCATCGCCTTCGCCTGGTCGATGGCGAAGGCGGCCTGGAAGTAGAAGGGCTGCTCGGTCCACAGCGTGCCGTCATTGTCGAACACCGCGATCCGTTCGGGCGCCGCCACGAAGTCGGCGCCGCCCGGTGCCGTCGTGCGGGCGACGAAATCGAGGAGCGACCGCTTCGCGGCGCCGTCGTTCCACGAGGGCAGGGGATCGGCCTGGGCGAACGCCGGCCGCCATGGCGACGCCATCACGGCTCCTCCGGCGAGCCCGGCCGAAACCAGGGCGCCCGGCACCAGACGCATCGTCCGTCGGCGTGTCAGCTCCATGATCGAGCTCCCTTCGCGTAACGCGCGCCGTGTCAGCGCGGCCTGGGCGGCGGCACCGTGCTCCGTTGAAAACGGCGTCTACTCGGCCGCCTGCCGGCTCTCCGGCGGCGCGTCCACGACCCGCGTCTTGAAGTCGGCCGGCGCCACGATCTCCAGCACCTCGAAATCGTCCGAGCAGGCGATCTCGCGATGGGGGATGCCCGGGCGCTGGTTGATGCAGTCGCCCTTGCGGATCGTGTGCACGCCCTGGCCGGCATATTCGAAGGTGGCCCAGCCGTTCAGCACGTAGACCATCTGGAAGGTGCAGTCGTGGACATGCCACTGCTGCACCTCGTCCTTCATCTCCTTGCCGTTGTGGCGGATGACGTGGGCGACATAGTCGCCCCTGGTCGAACTCTTGATGGCGAGGTCGCGGTACTCGAAGATCTCGCGCAGTCCCGGCGTCCATGTGGCGTCGCTCGCGAGATCGTGGCTGAAGGCCCAGTCCTTGATGTCGGCCATTGTTTCCCTCCCGGCTGGTCGGACGGCGAGTTTCCGCCCGGCCGCGCGGCTTGTCGAGGCGGGACCATTAGACACGACCGTGTCCGGCGTTCTATTGCCTGTGGCCAGGACCATCGAACGTGACCGACGCGCCATCTTCCGGGGCAGAAGCGACCGGAGGGGCGGGGCTGGGGGATTCTGTTGAAGGTACGGACATGACGGGCTCGTCCCGGGGCCGCCGCCGCGGCGGGAGGCTGGGGAACCTTGTCGCGATCGGGGCGGGCGCCGCGCTGCTGGCCGCCTGCGCCGGCTCCAGCGCCTCCTACCAGGAAGCCGCCCTGAAGGCGTCCGAGGACGGCGACCAGAAGACGGCGGTGAGCCTGGCGCGCAAGGAGGTCGAGCGCTTCTCGGGGCCCGACCAGTGCTCGCGCAGCGCCAACGTCAACTGCGGGACGCTGGCGCTCGCCTACGGCGCGCTGGCCGGCTACCAGATCATGGGCGGCGACAGGACGGGCGGGGAGGGCAGCTTCATCCAGGCCAAGGGGGCGCTCAGCCTGACCGACCCGGCGATCCGCGCGAGCGCCACCGGCATCGTCTACCGCGACGTCTCGGAAGCCTTCTGGAAGGCCGGCGACCGTGCTCGCGCCACCGCCGTCTTCAAGGAAGGCCGCGCCGCGGGCGGCGACGAATACCTCTACATGTCCTCGGCCGCCCACGAGGCGGAGCCGAAGCCGGCCGATCCGGCCGCGGACATGAAGGCAGCGGACGCCCAGCCGACGGATGCCAAGGCCGTGGACGGCAAGGTGACCGATCCGAAGGCAGGCGATCCGAAGGCGCCGGGTTCAAGGCCGGCCGCAGCCAAGCTGGTCAATCCCAGGCAGTCGGATCGACCCCCGACGAACTGACGTCGGGTCGCTGCATCGCTACGTGCTTCGCGCTCCGGTCAAGACGACGGAACGCGCCGCACGCTCCGCCGTCCTCCCATCAGCACCGCCGCCCCCATCGCGGTTCCCGCGGCCGCCATCCCCAGCACCGGCCCATAGCCCGCGAAGGCATCGCGCAGGACGCCGAACAGCGCCGGGCCCAGCGCCGACACGAGCTGGATGACGGTGGCGGCGCTGCCGTAGGTGGCGCCGAAGGCGGCGGCGCCGAACTCGCGGCGGACGACGACGGGTCCCAGCGTCGTGACGTGGCCGATGCCGTAGCCGTAGACCAGGCTCGCCGCGACCAGCACGGCGGCGGAGGGGAAGAGGGCGATCGCGGCAAGGGCCGCGGTCTGCACCAGCATGATGACGGCGGCGAGCCGCCGCGGATCGACCCGGTCGACGATGCGCGCCAGCACCAGGCGGCCGGCGAAGGCGGTGACGCCGGTGGCGCTGATCAGCAGGCCCGCGCCCGCGGCGCCCAGCGCCGGCGCGGCCAGGGCGAGGTGATGGGTGATGAAGCCGATCTGCACCGTGAGTCCCAGCGCGAAGCCCGCCGCCGCGCTCCACAGCAGCGCCCGCCGGACCGCCGGCGGGCTGACGGACGGATCGCCGAGCGGCGGCGGAAGCGGGAGAGCGGACGCGGCGGCCGGTGTGCCCGGCTGCGCCGGCGCATCGCCGTCGCGCCGCAGGCCGAGGTCGGCCGGTCCGCGAAAGCGCAGCACCCGGCCGATCAGCGGCAGGAGCACGAGGGCCGCCACGAGCGCTGCCGTCGCGAGGCCCGGCCCGAGGCCGAGCCGCGCCAGCGCAAGCAGCAGCAGCGGCACGCCCGCGATCGCGCCCATGCTGGCGCCCATCAGGGCGAGCGTGATCGAGCGACCCTGGTGGCGCTCGAACCACGGCGCTACTGTCGCCGAGAGGCCGGTGGTCGAGAGCGTCGACCAGCCGATGCCGACCAGCACGAAGCAGGGATAGAGCTGCCACGGCGCCTGCACCTGGCCGATCAGCGCGACGCCGGCCGCGATCGAGACGGTGCCCAGGGCCAGCACGGGGCGCGGGCCCCAGCGGTCGATGCTGCGGCCGACCGTGCGCTGCACGGCGGCGCTCACCAGGAAGAAGAGCGTGATGGCCGAGGCGACCTCGGCCACGGCCCAGCCGTGCGCGGCGGTGACCGCCTGGAGGTAGACGCTCGAGCCGAACAGGCCCAGCCCCCAGCCGAAGGAGGCGACGACGAAGCAGACGGCGACGACGCGCCAGCCGTGGAAGAGCGTCAGGGCAGGGCTTCCGCGGCACGCATGGCGGGCAGGATGCCCGACCGGCGCGGCCGTGCGCAAGGCGCAGCCGCGCCGGTCGTCTCGCGCGTCAGCGCCCGCCGGCGATGCGCTTGGCGTATTCGAGGAAGCTCTGCGACTGCGGCAGCACTTCCTGCGCGTAGCGGCGCAGGGGACCGCTCTTGCCGTTCTGCGAATAGGCGCCGAACTGGGCGACCGCAGCCGTCTGGATGGCGACCTGCGCGTTGGCGTAGGCGGTATCGAACGCCGCGCCCTGCAGCGTGTTGAGGCGCGCCATCGCGTCGTTGGCCATCTTCCGCACCGTCTCGTCCGGCGCCAGGGTCACGCCCGCCTCGCTGCGGTTGCGGGCCAGCGACTGCGCCGCCTTGGGATACTCCGCGACGGCGCGCGTGGCATAGCCGCGGATGCGCTCGTCGGTCGAGCGGCTGAGCGCGAGCTGGCCCGACTGGACCTCGAAGTCGTTCACGGTCTGCGCGAAGCCCACGAAACTGGCATCGGGCAGGGCGTCGACGGCGTAGGCCGCGGGGACGTGGGCCAGGGGTGCCACGGCCAGCAGGCCGAGCAGGGTGCGGCGGATGATCGGCGTCATGGGTTCCTCCTCAGTCGAGTGGTCGAGATGTCGGTTCGTGGGCCATCGCCGGTCGGCCTTGTCCGTGAACAGCTTCGCGACGCTGGACGTGTCGTAATCCGTGCCGCCAGCAGACCGGCGGAACGCCGCGCGCGCTTCACCGCCAACTGTCGCTCGGCGAGTGGCCGTTGCCGGTGCACGACATACGACGAATGCAACCGGGCAGCGGGCGATGAGATCACGCGGACCCCGGCCGTTCAAGCCGATCACGAAAATGTTCGAACGAGCCGCTGCGCCGCCGGTCACTCGACCAGCGGCGGCCTCCTGGCCCAGGGATAGCCGTTGCGTGCCCGCTGGTATCCGTAGTCGTAGAGCGCCCGCATGTAGTCCTGGTCGAACGGCTTGGGAAGCTTCCCGGTGAAGTCGGGGCCTATGTAGGCGAGGTTGTAGGCCACCTTGTCGCGCTGGGTCGTGTAGTAGATGCGCACCGTGTCGTTGTAGCCGCTGGCCACGATCATGGTGGAGATCGCCCGGCCGGTGATGCCCAGCATCTCGCGGCGCACGTCGGCCCAGTCGGGGTCCAGCCGACCGTTGCGGATGATGTAGGCGGTTGCGGTCGCGACCGGGCGGTGCGCCGCCATCCGCTGCCGGCGTTGGGTCGTCAGGGTCGCGGGATAGAGGAAGCTTTGGACGAAGGCGCCGCCGTCCACGTGCATCTCCTGGTAGCTCTTGTCGCCGGATGTCACGTCGAACAGGGTCGGCGGGAAGGCGCCGGGCACGGCGGCGGAGGCGAGCAGAATGCGCCGGATCGTGTCGGCCGCCCTGGGATGGCCGCTGGCGGCGATGGCCCCGATGTTCCAGATCACCGGTTGCTGCGCGTCGAGGTTGGTGGTGCCGATCAGCAGCAGGCGGCCGGACTGGTAGGCGCGGGCGATGTCCTGCAGCATCCGGTCGTCGAGGACGCGCGATATGGTCTGGAACAGGGGCGCGTTGTCGGCCAGCGCATCGTCGAACAGCGCCGCCGTCACGCCGCGCTCCCGCAGCACGTCGGCGGCGGTGATGCCGGTATAGACATAGCGCAGCTGCGGATCGTAGCCGGATCCGAGATAGGCGAACGGCGCCGTCAGGGAACCGGTACTGACGCCGGTGACGACGTCGAACGTCGGACGGTCACCGTGCTCGGTCCAGCCGCACAGCAGGCCCGCGCCGAAGGCGCCGTCCTCGCCGCCACCGGAGACGGCCAGCAGATCCAGCTTCAGCTCGGCGAGGGAAGCGACGCCCTGCCGAGCCATCTGACGCTCACCGGCGGCAACGAACTCCGCGGCCAGCGCCTCGCTGCCCAGGACGGGATAGAAGCGTTCGTTGGGCAGGCCGAGAACGCTGGCCTCGAGGAGCTTGTCGCGCGGCAGCGCGGGGCCGCGGGCAGGCGTCGCGCAGCCCGGGGCAATGGCGGCACAGGCTCCGCCGGCGGTCATGCGGAGTACCCGGCGTCGCGACGTCGGGCCAGAGAATGCGATACTCACGTCGTGGTACCTTCCTGCGGAGAGACCGGGCGACCGTTGGGCGCTTCGGCGGATATTGGTGCTTCGGCCCCGATCGCCCTGGTCGAGCCCCGCAGCCGTGCAGCGGATAGCCCAGGATCGCGGCGCCGATTGTTCAGTCCCGTTCAATCCCGGCGGATCGATCCGGGATGGCTTGCGATCAGGCGCCTGGCCGATACCATCGTCCGGGGCGACATCGAAGGGAGACCGACGGCAGGATGATCCGGCGACTTGAGATGGCGCTCGCCCTCGATACCCATCGCAGCTTCCAGCGGGCGGCGCGCTCGCTCGGCATCTCGCAGCCGGCCCTCACCCGCGCCCTGCAGGTCCTGGAAGCCGAGCTGGGCGCGCGCCTGTTCGAGCGTGGCAAGAGCGAGTGCGCTCCCACGGAGTTCGGCCGGGTGGCGCTCGTCCGTGCGCGCCGCATCGTCTCGGAAGTCGCCGAGGCGAGGCGCGAGGTCGCCCTTCTCCAGGGCCTCCAGATCGGCGAGTTCCGCATCGGCGCCGGCTCCTTCGCCACCCAGGTCTGGCTCGGCCGGGCGATCGGCGAGGTCTGCGCGGCCCATCCCCGGCTCCGCATCCGCAGCACCGAGCATCCGTGGCATCAGCTCCCCGATGCCCTGATGGCTTCGGAGCTCGACATCGCGGTCGGCGAGGCGAGCGACCTCAAGGGCAACGACGAGATCGTCGTCGGCCGCCTGCCGCGGCGGGCCGGCATGTTCGTCTGCCGGGCCGGTCATCCGCTCGTCGCCCGGCCGTCGGTCACGATCGACGATATCGCCCGGTATTCCCTGGTCGGGCCGCTCCTGCCGCGGCGGATCGCGCTGCACCTGCCCGCGACCTCCGCGCTCGGCGCCCTGTCCGCCGACGGCCGGCACTACGTCCCGTCGGTCCTGTGCACCAGCTGGCTGGGGATCGGCGATGTCGTGGCGGGATCCGACGCGCTCGGGATCGCCGCCCGTGCCTCGCTGCCGATGCTGCCCGAGCGACTCAACCTCGTGCCCCTGCCGTTTTCGGCGCCGTGGCTGTGCACGGAGCAGGCCCTCATGTGGCGGCACGACCGCATGAAGCATCCGGCGCTGAAGGCCTTTCGCGAGGCCGCCCGCAGGTGCGAAGCCGCGACCATGGCGGCGGCGAAGACCTGAGCCCGTCGCGCGGTCGCGCGTTCAGCCCGCGTCGGCCGGGCCTGACCGGCGCCGCTGCCAGGCGAGATAGGGCAGGCAGACCACGGCGCTCAGCAGCAGGTACAGCACGATGATCCCGACGAACTGCTCGTTGGGGAAGTTGACGGCGGCGATCGCGAGCGCGATGGCCGGATGGCGGGACGCCGTCGACAGAGCGAGCACGGTCGCGTGCTCCGGCTCGGGGCCGCCCAGCACGTGGCCGACCGCGAGCCCGATCGCGACGAAGGCGACCAGGGCGATCGCCGTGCCGCCGCCCAGCGCCTGCCGGACGGCGCCCACGCTGCCGGCCAAGAGCAGCAGGGCGGCCACGGCGAGCAGGAGGGTCGACAGCCAGCGCACCGGCTTTTCCAGCACGACCGCCGCGCGCGGCAGGAAGGCGCGCACGGCCATGCCCGCCGCCAGCGGCACGACGATCATCACGAACACGATGCGGGCGATGGTGCCGGCCGAGACCGACAGCGACCGGTCGAAGACGTGCGCCAGGATCTCGACGGCGAGCGGGATCGCCACCACGGCGACGAGGGCCAGCACGATCATCAGCCCCAGCGCGTAGGACGGCAGGCCGCCGGCCTTCGTGAGCTTGCGCGGCAGCAGCGGCGGGACCGGCGAGATCGCGAGCGCCACCAGCACCGCTTCGGTCGCCGTCCGCAGGTCGAGCAGCTTCACCAGCACGACGACGATGACCGGCAGGATCACCAGCACGGCCAGGATCGACCGCAGCATCAGCCCGGGACGCCGGGCGAGATCGATGAAATCGCGCGCGCTGGCCTTCAGACCGTAGCCGAAGACGGTGCCCACGATCGCCACCTTCAGGGCGAGGAGGATGACATGCTGCGCGTCCACGATGGCTCCTTCCGCGACGGTGGCGTCGCCAGCGGGTGCACGGTCGTCTGCCGGCGCCGGCCGGTCCAATACGGCGCCCTTATCGACCGATAGCCTGATTGTACGTCGAAGCGGTGCAGGCGGGAGCCCATCTTCGGGTGCGCGTCCCGCACCGGCTGCATCGCCGGCGGACGCCACGGGGGAAACGGCCATGAACCGTCGCATCATGATGATGGCGATCACGGCGGCCCTGATCCTGCCGCGGCTCCGTCCCGCGGCGGCCCAGGATGCCGACAAGCCATTCACTGACCAGCAGCTCGACCAGATGCTGGCCCCGATCGCGCTCTATCCCGATCCCCTGCTGGCCCAGACGCTGATGGCGGCGAGCTATCCGCTCGAGGTCGTCGATGCCGGCCGCTGGCTGAAGGCCAATCCCGGCCTCAAGGGCGATGCCGCCGTTGCCGCGGCGAAGGACAAGAGCTGGGACGTCAGCGTGAAGTCGCTGGTCGCCTTTCCCCAGGTCGTGGCGCAGATGAGCGAGCATCTCGACTGGATGCAGAATATCGGCGACGCCATGGTGGCCCAGCAGCAGGACGTCGCGGATTCCATCCAGCGCCTGCGCAACCGTGCGGCCGATGCCGGCACGCTCCAGAGCGGCAAGGAGCAGAAGGTCACGAGCCAGGGCGACGGCGCGGACCGGACCATCGTCATCGAGCCGGCCAGTCCCGAGATCGTCTACGTGCCGGCCTACGATTCCAACACGGTCTACGGGACGTGGCCGTATCCCGGGGCGCCGCCCGTGTCCTATCCGCCGCCGGCGGGCTACGGCTACGGATCGGCGCTGGCCCGCGGGCTGCTGTTCGGCGCCGGCGTGGCCGCGACCTCGGCCCTGTTCGGCGGCTGGAACTGGGGGCGTGGCAACAGCTACGTCAACGTCGACGTGAACCGCGCGGTCAACATCGACCGCACGTTCAACGCCGCCAATGTCCGCAACGGCACCTGGCAGCACGACCCCGGGCATCGCAAGGGCGTCGCCTATCGCAGCACGGCGGCGCGCGAGCGCTACGGGCAGCACGCGCCCAACGCGGCGCAGCGCCAGGAATTCCGCGGCCGGCTGCATGACGCTCCCGCAAGGCAGGGACCGGCGGGCGGCGGCCAGGTGCGGCAGCAGGCGGCGGCACGGGCCAACGCGCCGCATCCGGCGACCCGGCCGAACGGGCCGCACCCGGGCGACGGCAGCCATCCGCAGATCCAGAACCGTGTCCAGAACCGTCCCGCCGGTCAGCATCCCGACCTCAAGGGACGCGCCGCCGGCGTCTCGCACGGCGGCGGGGCGATCCGCGGCGTCGACCATGGCCAGCGCGTCAACCGCGAGGCCGCGCGCGGCCGCGCCCAGCAGGCGCGGGCGCAGGGCCATCCCCGCGCCGGCGGCCACCGCGGGGGCCGGCGATGAGCGCGCTGCTCCGCGGCATCGCCGCCCTCCTGCTGGTCGTCTTGGCGTTCGCCGGGGCGACCGCGCAGCCTGCCCATCTCCGCGGCTTCGCCACCGCCCAGGCGGCGGCCGATGCGCTGACCGATGCGATCCGCCGCGGCGACCGCGCGGCGATCGACGGCATGCTGGGGCCCGGCTGGTTCGATTCCGTGCTGGGCGATGCCGACGACCACGACCGGCTGCGCGAGAAGTTTCTCGAGGCCTGGGACAAGGAGCACAAGGTGGTGGTCGACGGCGACGCTGCGAGCGTGCATGTCGGCACGACCGGCTGGGTCTCGCCGATCCCGATCGTCCGGCAGGCCGGCGAATGGCGCTACGACGTCGCGGCCGGCCGCCGCGAGGTCACGGCGCGGCGCATCGGCCGCGACGAGCTGTCGGTGATCCAGACGCTGCTGGCGATCGTCGATGCCCAGCGCGACTACGCCCAGCTCGATCCGATGAAGGTCGGCGCGCCGGTCTATGCGCGGCGGTTGCTCAGCACGCCGGGCAGGAAGGACGGTCTCTACTGGGAGACGGCGCCGGGCGAGACCGAGAGCCCGCTGGGGCCGGCGGTGGCGACCGCCCAGTCGCGGGGCCAGAACGGCAACGCGCACGGCTACTACGGCTATCGCTTCCGCCTGCTCTACGCCCAGGGACCCGACGCGCCGGGCGGCGCCCACGACTATCTCGTGAACGGCCGGATGATCGGCGGCTTCGCCGTCATCGCCTGGCCGGTCGTCTACGACGACACCGGCGTGATGACCTTCATGGTCAACCAGGACGGCGTCGTCTACGAGCGCGACCTCGGTCCTGATACGGAGGCCGCGGCCGCCGCGATCAACCGCTTCGATCCGGGCAAGGGCTGGGACAAGGCGGATGTCACACCGCCCTGATCCCGCGGTCGGGGCGTAGGCCGTCAGGTGCTGGACCGGACGGCGTCGGTGGCGTGTCTCGGTGGCCTGCTCAGCGGCGACTATCTCTCGCAGCGCCTCTCGGCGAACCATATCAAGACGTTCGGCAGCGGTTACGCCATGCAGGGCGCCATCTTCGGCGCAGGCGTCACGCGCGGCTTCGGCGCGACTGCCACAGGCAGAGCAGCGGCGTCACCGCCAGCTCCATCACGAGGGCGGCGGCCGTCGGCGCGGCAAGCGCATCGCCGGTCGTGACGCCGGCGAGGCGACACAGGCCGCCGACCACGACGAGCGCCGCCAGCAGGCGGAACCGCGCGGTCTTGCGCTCGATGGCCGGCAAGGTCGACCAGAAGGCGAGCCCGATCGCCAGCAGCAGGCCCGACAGGTAGCGCTCGTGGCTGGCCAGCCCAGAGCGGGAGGCGCCGAGCGCGCTGATCACGCCCCAGGCGCCGGCGGCCACGGGAACCGCCGCGGCGGCCAGAACGGCGATCTGCAGGGAAAGGGAGCCCGCCTGCCCCCGCCCGGCCGCCGCCCGCGAGCGCGACTCGCAGGTGTAGGTCGCCGGCGCCGGCGCATGGCGCGGCGTCAGCAGAACGGCCAGCAGGCCTTCCAGCGCATCGGCGATACGGGGGACAATTGTCAGCATGTCCTCTTTACGCCTCGCGGCCGGGCGCGGATGCAGACGATATTTTCTCCGGCCTGCCGCAACCACGACGGCGTCTGCCGGCAGCGGAACCAATGGCGCCTTAGCGCCGCTCGAAGTCGATGCGCTCGTCGACGGGCAGGCCGTGCAGGTGGCGGCGCAGGCAGTCCAGTCCCATCTCGACGGCGCCGGCGCGCACCCAGTCGCGGCCGCCGATCAGGCGGGCGTGGGCGGGAGACCGCGCCGCGATCGTCGGCGATGCCGATGCAGATCGTGCCGCCGAGGTCGGGCCGGTCCGAACCCTCGTCGAGGTCGATCAGCAGGGCGAGCGCGTGGCTGGTGCGGCCCTCCTCGCGCAGGCGGTGGCTCACCGCCTCGGCGGCCTCGACCGTGACGCCGTTGACGCCGAGCTCGCCCGGATCGCGCGTCACGATTCCCCTGCGGAACACGTGCTCGGCGCCGGGCAGCGGCGCCAGCCGCGACGCAAGATGGCCGCCCGAGACCATCTCGGCGGTGGCGAGCGTATGGCCGCGGTCGCTGAGCGCCGCCAGCACCACGCCCTCCAGCGTCTGGTCGTCCTCGGCGATCACGAAGTTGCCGAGCCGCCGGCGGACCTCGGCCTCGACCGGCGCCAGGGTCGCCGCCACCGCGGCCTCGCTGTCGCCGCGCACCGCGAGCTTGGTCTCGAGTTGCGGATAGTGGGCCTGGAAGCCGAGCTTGATGGCGCCGTTCTGGAAGGCCGCCATGTCGCCCAGCATGTTGTCGGCCCGCGATTCGCCGATGCCGAAGGAATGGAAGCGCTTGAGCTTCGTCACGCCGGTGATGCCGCCCAGCTTCAGCAGCCGCGGGATCACCTGCTCGTCCAGCATGCGGCGCATCTCGCGCGGCACGCCCGGCGTGAAGAAGAAGCGCGCCCGGCCGATGGTGACGGCGAAACCGCAGGCCGTGCCGATCGGATTGTCGATGAACTCGGCATTCTCCGGCAGCATCGCCTGCTTCCTGTTGTTCGGCGGCATGACGCGGCCGCGGCGGGCGTAGCTCTCGGTCATCCGCGTCATCCAGTAGTCGCTGAGGACCAGCGGCACGCCGCAGGCCTCGGCCGCCACCTCCTGCGACAGGTCGTCGACCGTGGGGCCGAGGCCGCCGTTCACGATCACCGCGTCGGCCCGCTCGGCCGCTTGTCGGAAGGCCTGCAGCAGGGCGGTGCGGTCGTCGCCGACCGTGGTGCCCCAGTGGACGGTGAGGCTGGCCTCGCCGAGGCGGCGGGCCATGTGGCTGTAGTTGGTGTTGATGGTCTTGCCGGTCAGGATCTCGTCGCCGGTGCAGAGGATTTCGACGCGCATGGGGCTCCTTGTATCCGGCGATGATGCCACATCTCCCCGGCCATGACAGTTTCGGCGGCGCCTGCCGCCGTGCCACACTCCGGCAAAACCGGGAGGAGACCCTTCATGACCGCTCTTTCATCCGACCTCGCCGAGGCGCTGGCCCGGGTCGGAACCTCGACGCTCACCGGCGTGCTGAACCGGCGTGGGCTTCGCAGCATGACCCTGTTCGACGTCTGGCCGCTGCGGCCCGAGCAGCCGAAGCTGGTCGGCATCGCCTTCACCATGCGCTTCATCCCGTCGCGCGAGGACAAGGACGGGCCGAGCTCGAAGAACCGCTCGACCGTGCAGCCGCAGGCGATGGAGGAATGCCCGCCCGGCCACGTGCTGATGATCGATTCGCGCGGCGATTCGCGGGCGGCCTCGGCCGGCGACCTCTATGTCGGGCGGCTGAAGGCGCGCGGCGCCGCCGGCATCGTGACCGATGGCGGCTTCCGCGACACCGACGGCGTGTTCCGGACCGGCCTGCCGGCCTATCACCGCCGGCCGTCCTCGCCGCCCAGCCCCATCGCTCACCGCCCGGCCGACCTGCAGCTGCCGATCGCCTGCGGCGGCGTCGCCGTCTATCCCGGCGACATCGTGGTCGGCGACCGCGACGCGGTGCTGGTGATCCCGCCCGACATCGTCGAGGCGGTCGCCCAGGAGGCGCTCGACACCTATCACTACGAGGAGTTCTGCGAGGCCGAGGTCGCCCGCGGCCGCTCGCTCAAGGGCCTCTTCCCCGTCGCCGGCGACGAAGCCAAGCGCGACTTCGAGGCGTGGAAGAAGGCGCGCGGCTAGGGCTCGTCATCCGAGAAGACTCGCCGCTTCGAGCTTTTGAAGCTGTCGGAGCGCGGACCTCCAGGTCCGCATCATGGTCATGGGCGGACCTGGAGGTCCGCGCTCCAATGACGCGCCACGGAGTGGCGCGCCCCCAGCACTGAATCCTTGCCGGGTGCGCGGCACTCCGTGCCGCTCAAGTCACGACGTCTACCGCCGCTTGGTGGCCTTCTTCGCCTTCTTCACGGCCTTCTTCGTCGCCTTCTTGGCCTTCTTCGCGGCCTTGCGCACGGTGCGCTTGGTCTTGGCGACTGCCTTCTTGGTGGCCTTCTTCGCCGCCTTCTTCTTGCTCGCGGTCTTCTTCTTCGCCGTCTTCTTGGTGGTCTTCAGGCTGCGGTTGACCGCCGCCACCGCCTGCCGGCCGGCCTTCACCAGCGCGGTCTCGACCGTCGTCACGGCCTCGCCCATCGAGTCCGAGAGTGTCTTCTTCTTTGCCATGTCGTGGTTCCCCGTCTTTCTCACGACTCACGATACATGTTCATCCAGCGCCGATCGATGAAATCCTTCCACCACCAGATCCATCGTCCCTCGATCGCCCACTCGCCGCGCGTCGCCACGGCGCTGCCGTCGCCGGTTCCGAGGATGGAGAGGTAGCGTCGCTGCGGCACGTAGGGCTGCAGCGCCTCGCCGGCCAGAGCACGGCGCAGGTTGGCGGCGAGCGGCGGACCCTGGCGCACGGCGAACACGCCGGCCTTGGGCCGGCGATGGGCGAGCACCGTGCCGCAGTCGCCGGCGGCGAAGATCCGCGGATCGCCGGTCGAGGCGAGCGTGTCGGCGAGTGCCAGGAAGCCGCGCTCGTCGAGCGGCAGGCCGGTATCGGCGAACCAGGGCGCGGCGCTCGCCTCGGTGACGACGAAGACCGCATCGGCGGCGAGCGACCGTCCATCCGCCAGGATCACCGCGTCGCGCTCGATGCGCCGCGCCGCCGCCCGCTCGTGCAGGCCGATGCCGCGGCGCCGGAAGATCGCGCGCAGGCGGCGCCGCGCCGCCGCGGCCTGGCCGTCCAGGATCTCGCCCTTCGTGGCGAGAGACACCTGCAGCGTCGCGCCGGGGGCGGCGCGGCGCAGGCGATGGTCGATCGCGAGCGCCAGCTCGACGCCGCCGGCGCCGCCGCCGATCACCACGATGGCGAGCGGACCGGTCCGCCCGGCGATGTCCTCCAGGAAAGCCTGCCAGCGGCGCCCGAGCGCGGCGATCGGCTTCACCGGGATGGCCCATGCGTCGGCCCCGTCGATCCCGCCGAGATTGGGGGCGGAGCCGACGTCGAGCGACAGCACGTCGTAGGGCAGGGGATCGCCCTCCTTCAGGAGCACCTGTCGCCGCGCGCGATCGAGGCCGACCGCCTCGGCGTGCAGGAAGCGCACGCCCGCGCTCCGGCACAGGCGGGCGAGATCGATGTGGCAGTCGTCGAACGTGTAGTGGCCGGCCACGAACCCCGGGATCATGCCGGAATAGGGCGTGCGGACGTCGCGCCCGACCAGCACCAGCTCGGCGCCGGCGGCGGGCCGGGCGCCGAATTCCTTCACCACATGGACATGGGCGTGTCCGCCGCCCACCAGCACGAGTCGCATCCGGGCCTTCCTGGCCAGTGGCCGTCAGCTCCGCAGCACGATCCAGGTACAGGTGCCGAGCGCGCAGAGGCGGCCGGTCTCCGTGTACAGCGCCGTGCCGGAGTAGAGCTTGCGGCCGTCCTCGCCGATCTTCCATCCGACCACGGCACAACGTTCGCCGACCCGCGGCGGTTCGATGACCCTGGCCGTCATGCGTCCGGTCAGTGCCGGCCGCATGTCGTCGGGATCCTGGGCGGCGAAGGCGCCGGGACAGTCGAGGGCGCCCCAGACGAATTCGGGCCGGATGCGGCCCGTGTCGTCGGCATGGTTGGCGTGCGGCAGGTAGCAGGAGAGGGAATAGCCGCGCTGCGGGCCCGCCGTGCCGAAGACGCGCAGCCCGTCGCCCACGGCGCGGCTGCGGCCGCAGACGATGCAGTCGTGGAAGTCGCTGTCCTCGGGCGAGCCGCCCTGCTCGCCGCGGCGCATCACCTCCGCCCAGTCGGCGGGCGCGGGCGGCGGCGCGAGATGCGCCACCGAGCCGGCGCGCGCCTCGCAGACCAGCGTGTCGCCGTCGCGCAGCATCAGCGCCTCGCCGTCGCGGACGACCTGCAGCGGACGGTCGAGCGGGATGGGTGCGCGCAGGGTGATCTCGACCGTGCCGTCGCCGCCGAACGCCTCGGCATGGCGGCCGGCCAGCAGGCCGCCGACATAGCCGCCGTTGCCCGACAGGCGCGGGCCGTTGAAGCGGCGCTCGATGGTCAACGTGTCGTTCACGCGCATGTCTCCTTCGCGGGCGCGAAACTTGCCGACCGGCGGCCGGCGATGCAAGGGTGAAGCCGATGAGTCGCTTCCTGCCCTGGGCGCTGGTGGCCCTGTGTTTCGTGTTGGGCGTGGCGAGCCGCTCGATCAGCGATTCCTTCGTCGTCTTCGTGCCGGCGCTGCAGGGCGCCTTCGACGCCAGCCGCAGCGCCGTCACCGTGGTCTACAGCTTCGCGCTCCTGGTGGGTGGCACCGGTGCGCCGATCGCCGGCTGGATCCTCGACCGTTTCGGGCTGCGCGCGCTCACCGTGACCGGCATGACGGCGGCGGCGCTGGCCACGGCGAGCGCCGCCCATGCCACCGAGATCTGGCATCTCTACCTCGGGCTGGGCGCGGTCATGGGCTTCGCCGGCGCCTCGCTGTCGGGCGTGCTCAGCGCCTCCCTCCTCGGCCGCTGGTTCCCGGCCCATCGCCTGGGTGTCGCGCTGGCGGTGGCCTGGTCGGCGGCCGGAGTCGGCGCCATGGTCGTCCTGCCGGCAGCGCAGCACATGATCGCCGCCGACGGCTGGCGTCATGCCTATACCGTCTTCTCGCTGGTGAGCGCCGCCTTCGTGCCGCTGCTGCTCCTGCTGCCGTGGCGGCAGATCGCCCGCGGCGCGCCGGGCCTGGCGCCGGTCCGCGCCGGCGGCGGCAAGGCGAGCGGACCGACGCTCGGCGATGCGGTGCGCGACTGGCCGTTCTGGGCGCTCACCCTGTCGTTCGGCCTCACGTCGCTCGGGATCTTCGCCATCGTGCCGCAGGCGATGGTCTATCTGCTGGAGCGCGGCCTCGACGGCGCCTATGCGGCGCGGGCATTGGCGGTCGCGGGCTTCCTGACGCCGCTCGGGATGATCGGCTTCTCGTGGCTGGCCGATCGCGGCGGCCGGCGGCTGGCGGCGCTGCTGGCCTATGCCTGCTCGATCCTGGGCGTCGGCGCGCTCGCCCTGGTGCGCGGCCCCGACGACGACCTGTGGCTGTGGCTCTACGTGCTGCTGTTCGGCGGCAGCATGGGCTCGCGCGGGCCGATGATCTCGACCCTGGCGACGCTGCGCTATCGCGGCGCGCACTTCGGCCGCATCTACGGCTTCATCAGCATCGGCATGGGCCTGGGCGGCTTTCTCGGCGCGTGGATCGGCGGCCTGCTGCACGACTGGACCGACGGCTATGCCGCCGTGCTGGCCTTCGCCGCGGCCGCCCTCGTCCTGGCCGCCGCCGCGCTCGGCGCCGAGGCGGGCGAGCGCGAGCGGCTCAGCCGCTAGGAGGCCGGACCGTCCGGCAGGATGGCGGCGTGCACCAGGTTCGCCACCAGGTCGAGGCGGCGGCTGTGCCAGGGATCGGGGATGCGGTTGTTGGTGATGTAGGCGAACGACACGCCCGATTCCGGATCGCCCCAGCAGTAGGACGTGCCGACGCCGCCATGCCCGAACACGCCGGGATGGGCGAGGCCGCCCAGGCCGCGCACGTTGGCCGTCGTGCCGCGCAGGTGCGGCCCCAGCCCGCGATGCATGGGCATGCCCATGAAGGCGTCGACGCGGTCGCCGGTGTGGTTGCGGATCGCGTACTGCAGCGTGCGCGGCGAGACGAGCCGCGTGCCGCCGAGCGTGCCGCCCTGCAGCATCATCTGGTAGAGCGCCGCCATCGCCCGCGCCGTGCCGTAGCCCGCGCCGCCCGGCGCGCCGCCCTTGCGCCACTCGGGCGAGTTCGCGTCGGCGTCGCGCCGCATGCCGCGGCCCTGGCCGCGCCCGCGGGGCACCGGCTCGTGCATGTCGGCGGCGCGCGCGAACTCGGCCTCGGGCAGGCCGACGAAGAGCTCTCGCCCGAGCCCCAGCGGCTCGGCCACCGTCTCGCGGATGACGTCGCGGAAATCCTGGCCGGTCAGCGCCTCGATCAGCACGCCCAGCGTCCAGTGGGCGCTCAGCCCGTGATAGTGCACCTTCGAGCCCGGCGACCATTCCAGGGCGAAGTTGCACACGACCTCGCGCAGTCGCTTGTGGTCGGCCCAGGCCGGCTTCGGGACGACGGCGTTGGGAAAGCCGGCCTGATGGGTGATGGTCTGCAGGATCGTGATGTCGCCCTTGGCGTGGCGGGCGAACTCCGGCACGTGCTCGGCGACGCGGTCGGAGAAGGAGAACAGGCCGCGCTCGGCCAGCACCCACAGCGCGACGGCGGTCACCACCTTGGTGTTGGAGTAGAGCAGCCACAGCGTGTCGTCGGCCGCGGCGCGGCGGTCGGGCTCGGTCGCGGCGTCGCCGAAGCTGCGGAAGAGGGCGAGCCTGCCGTGGCGCGCCAGCGCGATCTGGCAGCCGGGATAGTGGCCCTCCTCGATGTGGCGCTCGATCAGCGCGACCAAGCGGTCGATCTGCTGGCGGCGGAAGCCCAGCGACTCGAGGTCGGCGGCGGGCAGCGGAAAGTCCGCGGCAGCGCCGCGACGGTCGGCGGTGAGAGTGTCCACGGGCGCGATCCTCCTTCTCGTATGATGAAGATATTATCGTTGGATGGCGTTCCGATGAACCGCGCTCCGACATGTTGTGTTTTCGGAAAACCTTGCCACAATGCGCGGCATGTTCGACCGGCTGCTTGACCGAATCGACCTGCCGAGTAGACCCGCTCCGCGGCGGCGAGGCTAGCCGTGACGCCGGGCCTTGAGTCTTGCCACGCGCTGGTGCTCAACGCCGACTTCCGGCCCCTGTCCTACTTCCCGCTGTCCATCTGGTCCTGGCAGGACGCCGTCAAGGCGGTGTTCCTCGACCGCGTCAGCGTGATCTCCGAGTACGAGCGCACGATCCACAGCCCGAGCTTCGAGATGCGGCTGCCGAGCGTCATCGCGCTCAAGGAATACGTGCCGGCGGCGCGGCGGCCGGCCTTCACGCGGTTCAACGTCTTCCTGCGCGACCGCTTCCATTGCCAGTATTGCGGCGGCGACTTCGCGACCAACGAGCTCACCTTCGACCATGTGATCCCGAAGTCGCGCGGCGGCCGCACCGCCTGGGTCAACGTCGTGACCGCCTGCAGCCCGTGCAACCTGCGCAAGGGCAACCAGCTGCTGCGCGAATCGGGCATGTTCCTGCAACGCCATCCGTCGGAGCCGACGACGCAGGAGCTTCAGGAGAACGGACGCGCCTTCCCGCCCGGCTACCTGCACGAGAGCTGGCGCGACTTCCTGTACTGGGACAGCGAGCTCGAGCAGAGCTAGTCGACGAGCCGGACGGCGATCCCGCGGAAGGTTCTGCGGCCCGGGTCCTTTTCATCCTTGCAGGCGCCGGTCCCGTCGTCGCTCAGCAGGTAGGCCACCTTGTCATCCGCCGTGGCGAACAGAGCTTCCGGCTTGAAGCTGAACAGCAGCTCCTGCCTCACGGGGCCGACAGCGACGGCCCTGGCGGGTTGCGGCTGGTCACCGGATTTGCCGGACCAGCTGTACATCGCGAAATCGTGGTCGCCATCGTCGAAGGGCCCGGCAACGATGAGATAGCGGTCGCCGATGAACTCGATGCTACGGATGCCACGTCCTCCCAAATCGAGCTTCTCGGGATTGCCGAACTCGGGCGCGGCGCCGCGGTCGAGGACGGCGTCCGGATTGATGAAGGGAATGACGATCGCCTTGCCCTTCGGTAACGGGTTGCGCAGGCCGATCAGCAGCCCTCCGTTGCGTGCGGCGGCGAGTCCTTCGATGTTGAGCCCATCTTCGTCCTCGGGAGCGCGCTCGGAAGCCTCATCGAGATCAAGCTTCGGAAGCTTGATGAGATGTTTCAGGAGGTCAGTGTACGGTTGTGCGGCCGGAAGGACCGATGGTGCCGACGGGCCCGATAAGATGACATCCGTGGCGAAGAAGCGATGGCGGGAGGGATCCTTCTTCCCCTTGCCGGTGCGGCCGTGCGAGGCGATCCAGTAGATGCGATCGTCGATGCGTGCCGCTCCCTCGATGTCGACCTCCTTGAACTTGCCCTTCTTGTGATCGGGCTTCAGGGCGTCATTCAGATCCACCACCGACGGGAGAGGGGCGGGATTGCCGAAGCGATAGATCCGAAGCGAATTCTCGTCGTCGTTGGCGGCAACGAAGTGATCCTTGTCGAGCCTGACCGCCGCGGATCCGTCGCAGGCGCCGCGGTAGACGGTCGGCTGGTCCTCGGCGAGCGCTGCCGTGCCGTGCAGGGCGATGAGGATCGTGAGCACCAGGCTACGCATGGTCGCCTCCATCCGCCGATTGCGGAAGCCGCAACGATACGACCGGAAGTAGCAGCCGTCTAGAACCGCGTCGACAGCCAGATGGCTAGCCGGGAGCCCGCCCTGACTGCGGCCGTGAGTGCCCCATAGGCGGGAGCCTGCTCGGCGCCGGCGGCCAGCGCGGTGTCGCGGTGCTCGATCTCCTCGGCGCGGAACTTCTCGATCGTGGCGCGCAGCTCGGCCTCGTCGTCGCCCAGCGCCGCGGCCTGCTGGGCGTAGTGCTCGTCGATCGTCTCCTCGACGGCGACGGTGCAGGCCATCGCCGCCTTCTCGCCCATCAGCGCCGTCGCCGCGCCCAGCGCGAAGCCCGCGACGTGCCACAGCGGCGACAGTACGGTCGGCCGCACGCGGCGCTCGGCCAGCAGCCGGTCGAAGGTCCGGTTGTGCTCGCGCTCGGCGGCGGCCATGTGGGCGATCTTGCGGCCGGCCTCGCCGCCGGCGCGGCCGGTCAGCCGCAGTGCCGCGAGCTGGCCCTCGTAGATGCGCACGGCGCCGAATTCGCCCGCCTGGTCGACGCGGATGGTGCGCTCGACCAGCGTGCGAGGATCGGGATCGCCGGGATTGCGGGTGTCGCCGGTTTTCATCGCCAGGACTCCCGTTCGCGCAGGGCGACGGTCGCGAGCACGATCGCGAGCCCGCCCGACAGGATGGCGTTCCAGCCGGCCATCGAGATGCCGAACAGCGACCAGGGGATCTCGTCGCAGCGCACCATCTTGGCGCCGAACAGCGCCTTCTTCAGCTCCTCCGCCGACAGGCCGGTCGGGATCGCGCCGGTGCAGGATTGCGGGCCGGGCCACCACCGGTACTCGACGCCGGCATGGAAGACGCCGATCGCCGCCGTGACCGCGAGGGCGGCGATGGCGACGCAGGCCAGCAGGAAGGCGAGCCGGGGCGCGGCGAAGGCGGCGAGCGCCGCGAGTCCGGCCGCGATCGCCACCATGTGCGGATAGCGCTGCCAGTAGCACATGGCGCAGGGCGGCAGGCCGACGACGAACTGGAAGAAGTAGGCGCCGCCCAGCAGCGCGCCGCTGCCCAGCGCGGCGAACAGGCCGAGCCGGCTGGGAAGCGGAAGACGGTCTGCGACGGCCATGAAACTTGCCTGGAAAGGACCTTGCCTAGAAGAGATAGCGGACGGCGACGAAGCCGCCGACCAGCGCGATCAGGAACAGCCAGGTGAGCAGCGTCAGCCGCTCCTCGACGAAGGCGCGGATCGGCGTCCCGAAGCGCCACAGCAAGGCTGCCACGAGGAAGAAGCGGAGGCCACGCGACACGATGGACGCCCACACGAACGTGAAGAGGTCGAAGTGCGCGGCGCCCGAGGCGATGGTTACCAGCTTGTAAGGGATGGGCGTCAGGCCCTTGATCAGGATGATCCACGTGCCCCATTCCTCGAAGCCCTGGCGGAACGCGGCGAGGCCGGCCTCGAGATGGTAGGCGCGGACCACCCATTCGCCCAGCGTCTCGAAGAAGTAGTAGCCGATCGCGTATCCGAACAGGCCGCCCAGCACCGAGCTCACCGTGCAGACGGCCGCGATGGTGAAGGCCCGCTGCCGGTTGGCCAGCACCATCGGGATCAGCATCACGTCGGGCGGGATGGGAAAGAACGAGCTTTCCGCGAAGGAGACGATGGCCAGCGCGTAGAGCGCGCGCGGGTGGGCGGCGAGCCGGAGCACCCAGTCGTAGAGGCGGCGGATCATGCGGGGCGTTCCCTAGCAGGGAGCGTGCCTCATTGGCAAAGGACGGCTATTCGGCCGCCTCCTTGAGCCGCGTCGGCACCGGCTCGCCGGCGAACAGGGCGGCGCGCGCCGCCTCGTACTCGGCCTTCAGCCGGGCCACGACCTCGGCGGCCGGCGGTGCGTCGAAGATCTGGCCGACGCCCTGGCCGGCGCCCCATATGTCGCGCCATGCCTTGGCCTTGGAGTTGCCGCCCGAACCGAAGTTCATCTTGCTCTTGTCGGCGACCGGCAGGTCCTCGGGGTCGAGGCCTGCCGCGGCGATGCTGCGCTTCAGATAGTTGCCGTGCACGCCGGTGAAGAGGTTCGTGTAGACGATCTCCTCGCCGCTCGAATCGATGATGCACTGCTTGTTGGCGTCGGTGGCGCCGGCCTCGCGGGTGGCGATGAAGCGCGTGCCGATATAGGCGAGGTCGGCGCCCACCGCCTGGGCCGCCAGCACCGAGGCGCCGTTGGCGATCGAGCCGGAGAGCAGCAGGCAGCCGTCGTAGAACTGGCGGATCTCGGGCACCAGGGCGAAGGGCGAGAGGCGGCCGGCATGGCCGCCGGCGCCGGCGCAGACCAGGATCAGCCCGTCGACGCCGGCCTGCAGCGCGCGCTTGGCGTGGGCGACGTTGGTCACGTCATGGAACACCAGGCAGCCGTAGCGCTTGGCCGACTTCACCACGTCGTCGGGCGCGCGCAGCGAGGTGATCTGGATGGGCACCTTGTACTTCTCGCAGAGCTCGACGTCGTGCCCGAGCCGGTCGTTGGAGCTGTGCACGATCTGGTTGACCGCGAACGGCGCCACCTTCTTGTCGGGATACTTCGCCTTGTATTCGGCGAGCTCGGAGGTGATGCGCTTCAGCCATTCCTCGAGCAGCTCCTTGGGCCGCGCGTTGAGCGCCGGGAAGGAGCCGACGATGCCGGCCTTGCACTGCTCGATCACCAGGTCGGGATTGGAGACGATGAACAGGGGCGCGCCGACGACCGGTATCGACAGGGATTCGCGCAAGAGTGCCGGCAGGGCCATCGGTTTCGCTCCTTGAAAGCTCGGTTCGTTCGTCGACTGGGGGCGTAGCACGCTACTTGAGCAGCGTGTAGGGCCCGCCTTTCTCGAGCGCGCGCCGGTAGGCGGGCCGCGCCTGGAGACGCTCGACGAAGCCGTGCAGGCGCGGCAGCCGGCCGGCGAAGCCGACGCGGGCCGCGGCGGCCTCGATCGGGAAGCTCATCTGGACGTCGGCGGCGGTGAAGTCGGCGCCGGCGAACCAGTCGCGCTGGGCGAGCTCGCTTTCGAGGAAGGCGAAGTGGGTGCCGATCTGCGGCCCCAGCAGCGTCTTGTCGGCGCCGGCCGAGATCAGGCGCGCCACCGGCCGCATCGCCCAGGGGACGCGCTCGGGCAGGCGGCCGAACACCAGCTTCATGAACAGAAGCGGCATCAGCGAGCCTTCGGCGTAATGCAGGAAGTAGGTGTAGCGCAGCTTCTCCGGCGAACCGGCCGGCGGCACGAAGCGGCCGTTGCCGTAGGTCTCGACCAGGTATTCCAGGATGGCGCCGGACTCGGCCAGGGTGCGGTCGCCGTCGGTGATGACCGGCGACTTGCCGAGCGGGTGCACGGCGCGCAGCGCGGCCGGCGCCTGCAGGGTGGGCTCGCGGCTGTAGCGCTTGACCTCGTAGTCGAGGCCGAGCTCCTCCAGCATCCACAGCACGCGCTGCGAGCGCGAGTTCTCGAGATGGTGCACGACAATCATGTGAGCACTCCTGCTGTCCTCCTCCCCAACGAAGTTGGGGAGGTGTCCGCGCAGCGGACGGAGGGGCATGGGTAGCAGCGTGCTGCTCATGGCCCCTCCGGCGCTTCGCGCCACCTCCCCAGGCTTTGCCTGGGGAGGCGTGATCCTAAAGAGGACCCGGCCGCCAGTTGCCGTGGAAGCCGGCCGGCACCTTGCTGGTGAGATGGGCGAGCGCCACCGGGCCCTTGGCGACGTCGGTCGCCTCGAACACCGCGAGATCGGAGCGCGCCTCGGCGCCGCGATAGACCACGGTCAGCACCCAGCCGTCGCCCTCGGCGGCGTCCGGCGAGCGCGGCACGAAGATCGGCTCGCCGCAGCGGTCGGCGGCGTCGGCCGCCCAGGTGGCGCTCTTTCCGGTCTTGAGGTCGTAGTGGGTGATGCCGTCGAGCCGCGGCTCGTTGGTCTTGGTGTCGACGACGTTGCCCGAGACGATCCAGCCGTGACGGTAGTCGCTCATGCAGAAGCGCTCGTCGAAGCGCGGGAACTCGCCCGCCCGGTCGTCGATCTGCTCCTCCTTGAAGGTGTTGGCCTGGCCCGCCGGATCGAAGGTCCAGCGGAACAGCCGCGCCTGCGGCGTGCGCTCGCTCGACGGCCGGCCGTCGGGCAGCGGGAAGAGCGGCGCCACGTCGAACTTCATGACGTCGACCACGACCTTGCCGTCGTCGGTCTCGTAGTGGTTCATCGGGTGGAAGACGTAGCAGGCCGGCGCGGTGATCCACTTCACGTCGGCAACCGAGCCGTTCCGCGGGATGAAGGCGATGTGCGTGCCCTTGTCCGGCTCCCAGGCGAAGGGCGGCAGGCCGCCCATGGCGCGTTCCATGGACGAGGTCAGCGGGAAGATCGGCACGACGATCCAGTTCCGCGTCACGGCGAAGTCGTGGATCATGCTGGGGAAGGGGCCGTCCAGGATCTCGGCGCGGGTGATCGTGCCGTCCTGCGTCACGCTCTGCACGCTCACCTCCCTGGTGAAGCGTCCCTTGGCCGAGTAGCCGAAGAACACCATCTCGCCGGTCACGGGATCGAGCTTGGGATGGGCGGTGAAGGGACCGCAGAGCTTGTCGCCGTAGGTCTCGTAGCCGCCGTCCTTGGGGCCGACCGGCATCAGGCTCGCCGGATCGAGCGACATCGGCGCGTGCGCCTCCTCGAGCGCCAGGAGTTTGCCGCCGTGCCAGACGATGTTGGTGTTGGCGATGGTCGAGTTCAGCGCCATCACCCGCGGGTCCGTGTAGCGCGGGTTGCCGAAGGTGCCGGACAGGCCCTCGCCCTCCTGGTTCTCCAGCACCCACTTGGGCGTGCGCACCCAGCGGTTCTTGTAGGCCACGTTGCCGTTCTCGATGTGGAAGGCGTGGATCATGCCGTCGCCGCCGAACCAGTGGTACGGGCCGCGCGGCGCGAACTGCGGGTTGGGGCCGTTGCGATAGAGCGTGCCGCACAATTCCTTCGGCATCTCGCCGCTGATGTGCAGGTGGGCCGCATCGGCTTCGGTGTTCACCGGGCCGTAGTAGCCGCGCAGGAAGGGATTGTCGGTCGGGAAGGGCTTCGCCATGGCGCCGCTCCTGTCGCTGGTTAAGGGTAACGCCGTGTACTCATCGGACGCTATCAATACACAGCGTTTCCCGCAAGAGGAATCAGATGACGTTTTCGGGAAAATTCTGCCGGTCGCCCTCGCGTCGCCGGAAGTAGAAGTGGCCGCCAAGGCCGAGCGCCAGCAGCAACAGGCCGAGATAGAACTCCGTATGGGTCGGGCCGATCCGGTCGAACAGGGGCGTGGCGCCCAGGTTGAAGAGCAGCATCGAGCCCGCCATGACGGCCAGCCTGAGGCGGAAGACGCGCGCGATCTCGGCGCCGCGGAACGTCGTCTGCATGCGGGTGATCATCGGGATGAAGTAGAAGGGCCCGCCGAAGCCGGCCACCAGGCCCGCCAGCATCATGGCCGGCAGCTTCCAGGGATTGGGCAGGCCCCAGGCCGCGATCGCGATCAGGGCGAAGCCCGCGCCCATGGCGACGTAGCCCAGGAACATCGTCGAGAGCGGTCGGCGGAAGCGGACGCTGCCCGCCACCAGGTTGCCGATGACGTCGCCCATGCCGGTGGCGCCGACGATCAGGCCGAGCGCCGCCAGGCCATGGAAGCCGAAGAGGTGCGGGTCGTGCTCCACCACCATGAGCGCGATGGCGAGCTGCAGGGCGACGCTCCACGGTCCGTTGGCCAGGGCGTTGATCAGCAGCAGCGCGCCGGTGGTGCGTTCGCTCGTCATCAGCCGCGCCCCGTCGAGCAGGGCATCCCAGGCGCCGCGCCAGCCGCCGCGACCCGGCCGCGGCTTGCTCGCCGGGTCGAAGACGCGGTCGCGCACCGCCCACACGGCTAGACCCGACAGCAGGAATCCCAGCGCCGTCACCGACAGGAAATGGATCACGGGCAGGAGCGTGTTCAGCACCGCGGCGAGCACGGGGCCGATCAGCCGCGCCAGCCGCCAGGTCGCGTCGAACAGGCCGTTGATGGCCTGCAGCGCCTCGCGGTCCTTCACGAGCACGGGCACGGCCGACTGCAGTGCCGGCGTGAAGATCATGCGCAGGCCGGCGAGCCCCATGACCGAGACCACCAGCACCGGGATCGAGACGCCCCAGACATAGAAGCCGGCGACGGGAAGGAGCGCGAGCAGGGCGCTCGCATACTTCGCGCCCATCATGGCGCGATCGGCGCGCCAGCGGTCGAACAGCGAGGCGCCGAGCAGCCCCACCGCGAGCATGGCGCCGTACTGGGCAGCATTGACGTAGCCGGCAGCGTTGCCGATCTGCTCCGCCGCGATCCACACCACGGCGACGCGGAACAGGTCCTCGCCGATCGTCGAGGCGGCGAGTCCGGACCACACCGTGGCGACGGCGGGATCCTTCAACGGACGCAGGACGGGGATCATTGGAACAGGCGAAAGGTCCCTCTGGATTCGCCCTCGGGATGACAGCGAATGTCGATCGCAGGGCGCCTGTCATCCCGAGCGAAGCGAGGGACCTTTCGGGGTCGTGCCGCCGGTGCTCGCGTCACCTCGCCCACACCCCGCCGTCCTTGTCCTTGTAGCCCAGCGAGCGGTAGGCGGCGTCGACCAGGGACTGGCCGCGCTCGTTCATCAGCAGGCCGGGGCCCATGCGGTTCATCGTGTAGCCGAACGACAGGCCGGCGGCGGGATCGGCGAAGCCCAGGGAGCCGCCGGCGCCGACATGGCCGAAGGCCGCTCTGCCCAGGATGACGCTGTCGACATCGGGGCCGAACAGCGTGGCGCCGACGCTGCGCCGGCGGTTGTCCATCGACTTCATGAAGCCCGGCGCGAAGCGGGTCGGGATGCGCAGCGTGGCGTCGTCGTGCGTCGCCATCGAGACCTCGCCCATGCGCGCCAGCGTGGCGGCATCGACCAGCGTGCCGCCGCCGGTCGCCAGCGGCGCGTACATCCCCGCCAGACCGCGCGCATGGGTGACGCCGTTCGCCGCGCCGATCTCGGCCGCGCGGCCGGCGCGGCTGTTGGCGCCGCCCGAGTGCCAGGCGCCGACGTTGAAGTAGAACAGCGCCGCCGGCGAGTCCTTCCGGGTCGAGAGATCGACCATGAAGGGCGTCTTCGCCTCTTTCGCCTTGTAGACGTAGGGAATGACCGGCGCGACGCGCGGCTCGATCGCCTCCGGCAGGCCGATCCAGAAGTCGAGCCCGAGGGGCGCCGCGATCTCCTCGCGGAAGAAGGTGCCGAGCGAGCGGCCCGAGGCGCGGCGCACCATCTCGCCCACCGTCCAGCCGAAGGTGAAGCCGTGATAGCCGTTGCGCGTGCCGGGCTCCCAGAACGGCGCCTCGGCCGCGAGGCGGCCGGTCATGTAGTCCCATTCGTAGGGGCCGCTGTCCTTCACCTTGTCGCGCAGCGCCGGCACCGCCGCGGAATGGTCGAGCATCATGCGCGTGGTGACGCGCTCCTTGCCGCCTTGCGCGAACTCCGGCCACAGCTCGGCGACCGGCGCCTCGAGGTCGAGCGCGCCGCGGCTCGCCAGCACGTGGGCGCAGAGCGCGGTGGCGCCCTTGGTGCAGGAGAAGACCACCGAGACCGTGTCGCGGGTCCAGGGCGTCCCGGCCTTGCGGTCCGCTATCCCGCCCCACAGGTCGACCACCGTCTCGCCGCCGACGGTCAGGCAGACCGAGGCGCCGACCTCGCCATGCTCGGCGAAGTTCCGCTCGAAAGCCTCGGCGACCCGCTCGAAGCCCGGCTTGCACAGTCCCTCGGCCATCGCTGCCGTCACCGCGCCGGCATCGGCAGGTCGAGCGCCTGCAACAGGAAGCGCGCGGCGTGCGAGAGGCCGCTGTCGTTGATGCCGTGGCCGATTCCCTGGGCGATGTGCAGGCCGACGCCGAGGCCGTTCTGGCGCAGCAGCTCGGCGGCATGCTCGCTGAGCGCATGGGGCAGCAGCTCGTCCTGGTCGCCGTGGATCAGCAGGACCGGCGGCCGCGAGCGGATCTCCGCGGGCAGCACCTCGGGGCCGGCCAGCATGCCGGAGAAGCCGACGATGCCGGCGAGCGGCTTCGGCCGCCGCAGGCCGACATGCAGCGCCATCATCGTGCCCTGGGAAAAGCCGACCAGGCAGGTCCTGCTTTCGTCGAGCCCGTGCTCCGCCATCTTGTCGTCGAGATAGGCGTCGAGCACCGGCGCGGCGCTGCGGGCGCCGGCCAGCGCCAGCGCCGGGTCGAGGCGCGACACCGGGAACCACTGATAGCCGAACGGGCTGCCCTCGCAGCGCTCGGGCGCGTTGGGCGCATGGAAGACGACGTCGGGCATCAGCGGCGCCAGCACGGGAGCGAGCCCGATCAGGTCGTTTCCGTCGGCGCCGTAGCCGTGCAGCAGGATCACCATGTGGCCGGGCTTGCCGCCGGCCTGCGGGCCGTGGCTGGGACCGTCGAGCTGGGTCATCTCGCCTTCACCTTCTTCTCGAGCACGGGCTTCTTGATCGCGGGCTTCTTGTTCTCGGGTTCCGCCTTGGGCTCGCGGGCGCTCCAGTCCGGCATGTTGCGGCGATAGTGCCAGAGCAGCAGCGCCGCAGCACTGCGCCAGGGACGCCACTGCTCTGCGATCTTGACGAGGCGCTTGGCATCGGGCCGCGTGCGCAGCTTCTTGAGATGCTGGGCGGCGATCACCAGCCCGAGATCGAGGCCCGGCATGATGTCGGGCCGGCCGTGCGCGAACATCAGGTAGATCTCGGCGGTCCATCGGCCGATGCCCTTGGCCTGGCAGAGCATGGCGATGGCGGCCTCGTCGTCGAGACCGTCCAGCGCCGCGAAGTCGATGCGGCCGGCCACGATATCGGTGGCGAGGCTGCGGCCGTAGCGCATCTTGGCGCCCGACAGGCCGACCGCGCGCAGCTCCTCGTCGCTCAGGAGCAGGAAGGTGGCGGGCTCCATGCTGGGCACGGCCGCCTCGAGGCGCAGCCAGATGCTGCGGGCGGCGTGCACCGAGACCTGCTGGCCGACGATGGAGCGCATCAGTCCGCCGAAGCCCGAGGGCACGACGCGCAGCTCGGGATGGCCGACCTCCTCGATCGCGCGCGCGAAGTCGGGATCGACTTTCGCCAGGTGGCGCATCGCCTTCTTGAGGTTGGCGGCGTCGAGAGTCACGGAAGCCATGCCTCCGCATAGCACGCCGCTCGAAGCCGCTGTAACGTCCGAAGATGAGCGTGGTGACGCGTTTTGCCCCCAGCCCGACCGGCGAGCTGCATCTCGGCTCGGCCTACTCGGCCTGGACCGGCTGGCACCGCGCGCGCGAGGCCGGCGGCACCTTCCTGGTGCGCATCGAGGACATCGACATCCGCCGCTGCAAGCGGGCGTTCGAGACGGCGATCCTGGCCGATCTCGCCTGGCTGGGTTTCGCCTGGGACGGCGCGGTACGACGGCAGTCCGAGCATTTCGCCGACTATGGACGCGCGCTGGACCGGCTCGACCGGATGGGCCTGGTCTATCCCTGCTTCTGCAGCCGCGCCGACATCGAGCGCGAGATCGCGGCGTCGGCGCATGCGCCTCATGCCCGGCACCTGGGACCGGACGGCCCCCTCTATCCCGGAACCTGCCGGCGGCTCACGCCACAGGAGCGTCGTGCCCGCCTGGACGCGGGGCAGGAGCACTGCCTGCGGCTCGACGCGGCGCGCGCGGCCGCGCAGGCCGGACCCTATCACTTCGTCGACGAGACGCTGGGCCGGGTCGAGGGCGAGCCTTTGCTGCTGGGCGACTTCGTGATCGCCCGCAAGGACACGCCCACCAGCTACCACCTGTCGGTGACGGTCGACGATCATCTGCAGGGGGTGACCCTGGTGACGCGCGGTGTCGACGTGCTGCCCTCGACCCACGCCCACGGCCTGCTCCAGCGCCTGCTGGGCTACGATCCGCCGCTCTATGCCCACCACCCGCTGCTGACCGATCCGTCGGGCCGGCGCTTCGCCAAGCGCGACCGCGACATGACGATCCGCGCGATGCGCGAGAGCGGCATGACGCCGGCGGCGGTGGTCGAGCGTGCGCTGACGGCGGCGCAACAACCTGCTCCTCTCCCGCGCGAGGGCCCTAGCGGGGGAGAGGGACATGTGACTAAGCTTGGGCCATGAACAAGCAAGAACAACTGGCCGTCGGGAGGCGGCTGCTCGGCCATATCGACGGCCGCACGACCGACCTTGCCGACGCGATCTTCCACAATCGCGTATCGGCCTACGCCTCGCGCGAGCGGGCGGCGCTGGAGCGCGACCGGCTGTTCCGGTCGCGCCCGATCTTCATGGGCCTGTCGACGCGCCTGCCGAAGCCCGGCGACTATCTCGCCGAGGACGTGGCCGGCCTGCCGGTGCTGCTGGTGCGCGGCGCCGACGGGACGGTCCGCGCCTTCGCCAACATCTGCCGCCACCGCGGCGCCCCGGTGGCGCAGGGCTGCGGCAATGCCCGCGCCTTCGTCTGCCCCTATCACGGCTGGACCTACGACACGGCGGGCAAGCTGCTCGGCACCACCGACAAGGTGGGCTTCGCCGGCTTCGATGTCGCCGGCCACGGGCTGGTGCGGCTGCCGGCGGTCGAGCGCCACGGCCTGCTGTTTGCGCGCCCGTCGCCGCTCGCCGAGGGCGAGAGCGCGACGCTCGACGTCGACGGCGATCTCGGCCTGATCGCCCAGGACCTCGCCGCCCTCGATCTCGCGACCTATCCGCTGCACTCGGTCGACCGCGTGACGCCGCGCATCAACTGGAAGTTCGCCGTCGACACGTTCCTCGAGGGCTATCACATCCCGCATCTGCACCGGAAGACGATCGCGCCGTACTTCATCGGCAACGTCGGCACCTTCGACGGTGCGGGCCTGCACGGCCGCATGTGCGTCGCCCGCACCTCGATCGACGCGCTGCGGCCGCTGCCGGAAGGCGAGCGCAACTTTCGACCGCACGTCATCTCGATCTACCAGCTCTTCCCCAACACGATCGTGATCTGGCAGGTCGACCATATCGAGGTCTGGCGCGCCTTCCCCGACCGCGACGATCCCGGGCGCTGCGAGGTCGAGCTGGCGATCTACAAGCCGCACGACACCGACAAGCCGGACGCCTACTGGGAGAAGAACCGCGACATCGCCATCCGCACCGTGCTGGAGGAGGACTTCCCGCTGGGCGAGCGCATGCAGATCGGCTTCGAATCCGGCGCCGTCGACGAAGTGGTCTACGGCCGCAACGAGCCGTCGCTCGTGCATTTCCACGCCTCGATCCGCAGCGCGCTCGGCGTCGCGGCCTAGCGGTTCGTCCTCAAGGAGAGCCGAATGCAGCGTACCGCCCCGCCGTTCCGCGCCGACCAGGTCGGCAGCCTCCTGCGCACGGCGCCGGTCAAGGCGGCGCGCACGCGTAGGCTGGCCGGCGAGATCGACGCGGCCGAGCTGAAGGCGGTCGAGGATGCCGAGATCCGCAAGCTGGTGGCCCGGCAGGCCGGGATCGGGCTGAGGGCCGTCACCGACGGCGAGTTCCGCCGCTCGTGGTGGCACTACGACTTCCTGAGCCACCTCGACGGCGTCGAGCTGGTGAGCGTGGCCCAGGGCCTGCAGTTCAAGGGCGTCCAGACCAAGGCCGAGGGACTGCACGTGCACGGGCGCATCGACTTCCCGGCCGGCCATCCCATGCTCGACCATTTCCGCTTCCTGAAGGAGGTCGCGGCCGCGACGCCCGGCCAGCCGGTCGCGAAGATGACCATCCCGTCGCCGACGGCGTTGCACTATCGCGGCGGCCGGCAGGCGATCGAGACGTCGGCCTATCCCGAGATGGCGCCGTTCTTCGACGATCTCGGGAAGGCCTACGGCAAGGCAGTCCGCGCTTTCGGCGAGGCCGGCTGCACCTACCTGCAGCTCGACGAGGTCTATGTCGCCTATCTCTGCGACGAGGCGCAGCGCGACTACCTGCGCGGCCGCGGCGACGATCCCGAGAGCCTGCTGCACGTCTATGCCGACCTGGTGAACGCGGCCTGCGCCGGGCGCACGCCCGGCATGACGCTGTCCATGCACCTCTGCCGCGGCAACTTCCGTTCGACCTGGATGGCGCAGGGCGGCTACGAGCGGGTGGCCGACATCCTGTTCAACCGCATGAACGTCGACGCCTACTTCATGGAGTACGACACCGAGCGCGCCGGCGGCTTCGAGCCGCTGCGCTTCCTGCCCAAGGGCAAGCAGGTCGTGCTGGGCGTGATGACGTCGAAGACCGGCGAGCTGGAGAGCAAGGACCAGCTCAAGCGCCGCATCGAGGAAGCGGCCCGGTACACGGAGCTCGACCGGCTCTGCCTGTCGCCGCAATGCGGCTTCGCCAGCACCGAGGAGGGCAACCTGCTGGCCGAGGACCAGCAATGGGCCAAGCTCGCCCGCTGCGTCGAGGTCGCGCGCGAGGTCTGGGGGTAGGGGCGTTCGACGGTTCATGGGCGCACGACGTGTTTCTTTGGAGCGCGGACCTCCAGGTCCGCTCATGATCATGAGGCGGACCTGGAGGTCCGCGCTCCGATGACGTCCGGAGGGCTGGACCGTCGGTATTCCCTCCCATTCGCCGTGCAAGTCCCGCCATGAGTCTCGAGCGACCTGCCGCCTTCGCGGTCGACCTGCGTCACCTGCTGGGCAGCTTTCGCGGCGTCTACGTCGTCAACGCCATCGTCGGCTTCATCTTCGCGGCGTCGGCCCCGGTCGCGATCATCCTGACCGCGAGCGCAAGGGGCGGCCTGTCCCAGTCGGACGTCGAGTCCTGGCTGTTCGGCTGCTTCGTCGTCAACGGCGTGATCTCGATGATCTTCTGCCTGGCCTATCGCCAGCCGCTGGTCTTCTTCTGGACGATTCCCGGCACCATCCTGGTCGGCCAGGCGCTCGACCATCTCAGCCTGGCCGAGGTCGTCGGCGCCTATTTCGCGACGGGCGCGCTGATGTTCGTCCTCGGGCTGAGCGGCTGGGTCCGCACCTGCATGAGCCGGTTGCCGATGCCCATCGTCATGGCGATGGTGGCCGGGGTTTTCCTGCAGTTCGGCCTCGACCTGGTCTTCGCGATCCGCGACGGCGTCATGATCGCCGCGCCCATGACCGTGGCGTTCGTGGCTCTCTCGGCGTGGGCCCGGATCGGCCGACTGATGCCGCCGCTGATCGGCGCCCTGATCGTCGGCGTCGCGGCGATCGCCCTCTCGGGCACGTTCGACCCGCAGGGGCTGGCGGCCCTCACCGTGGCCCGGCCCAACCTCCACATGCCGGCCTTCTCGTGGGCCGCCATGGCGGAGCTGGTCCTGCCGCTCGCGATCACGGTGCTGGCGGCCCAGAACGCGCAGGGTTTCGTGATCCTCGAGGCGGCCGGCCACAAGCCGCCGGTCAACGCCGTCACGGCAGCCTGCGGCCTGGGCTCCCTGATCGCCGCCTTGTTCGGCACGGTGTCGACCTGCCTGACCGGGCCGGTCAACGCGATCATCTCCAGCGCCGGCGACAGGGACAGGCACTACGCGGCGGGCGTCATGGTCTCGCTGCTGGCGCTGCTGTTCGGGCTCTTCGCGCCGGTCTTCACCCGGGTGATGCTGGCAACCCCCAAGGTCTTCATCGCGACGCTGGCCGGCCTCGCGCTGCTGCGCGTCCTCGAGCGCGCCTTCGTGGTGTCGTTCAGCGGCGCCTTCACGCTCGGCGCCACGGTGACGTTCCTGGTGACGGTGGCCAATGTGCGGATCTTCTCGATCGGCGCGCCCTTCTGGGCGGTGATCGTCGGCCTGGCCGTCTCCTGGGCGCTCGAGAGGAAGGATTTCGACAAGCTCGCCGCCGGCCAGGGCCGGTAGGGGCGGACGTGGCCAGGCGGGGGGCGGCGCTCGCGTCACCCGCTTTCGAGCAGCCGGTTCACCCACACCTGCACGGTGTTCGATTCGAGGAAGCGGTGCGCGGTCCGGCGCAGCGCCGGGTCGGCCATGTTGCCGTCGACGATGGCGACGACGAGATCGCAGCGGTAGGCGACGACGATGCCTTCGGCGAGACGCGGCGAGCCGTTGCGGCGGCGGTGGCGGTAGAGGCGGGCGCGACCGAACAGGTCGGTGATGCGGACGCGCTGGCCCGGCCCGGCGGCCCGGAAGCGCGGATCGAGCCGGTCGATGTCGACCGCGCGGTCGACGGCCTCGTCGCTCACGATCCCGGTCTCGCAGTCGCTGCACAGTCCCTGCTTCAGGCGGACATAGACGTCGAGGGACTCGCTCGCCCACGCCCGCCCGTCGGGCCAGGCATCGGCGGCGAAGGGCCACGGCACGGGATGGAAGCCGGCGGCGTCGGTCGGCCCCAGCGCGGTGCGCTGCCCGGCGACGACGGCCAGTCCTGCCAGGCCGGCCAGCAGGCCGCCCCCCAGCCCGAGCTGGATCATGGTACGGCGCTGCAGCCGGGCCATCGCGATCTCCTTGCGGGGGCCGAGTATATATCGGGCGGCCAGACGGTCGCAGGTTCTTGACCGGTCCGGCCGCCGCACGCATTTTGCCGGCCGCAATGGCGATCGGGCATATCCTCCTGCTCTTCCTGGCGTGCGGCGCCATGACCTTTCCGCTGACGCTGGTCGCGATCCGCTGGCTCGCGGCGCTGTCGCCGTCCGGCGGGATCGCCCGCAAGCTCGACGAGACGTTCGAGAAGGCCCTGACCATCTCGATCATGGTCTGGATCGCCGGTGCCTTCGCCTTCTACGCCATCGCGCTGCACTTCGAGCGCCAGAAGCCGTGCGGCGACCAGCGCACCAACCAGCTCACCTACGAGTGCCGCAAGCTCTACGGCCAGGTCGACTGATCATCGGCTGACCGGCGTCGACAGGCCGGCCGCTGCGGGCCGCCCCGGCCCTTGTCGTCAGATCTGGTGCGCCATCGGCGGCGCCGGGATCGGCCGCACGCGCTCGTAGGCCGCCGCCGCCCGCAGCACCAGCGCGTCGCGGGCATGGCCACCGACGATCTGCAGGCCGATCGGCATCCCCTCGCGATCGAGCCCGCAGGGGATGGTCGCGGCCGGCTGGCGCGTCAGGTTGAAGGTGAGCGTGAAGGGCGTCCAGCCGATGTCGACGCCGTCGCCGCCCCAGGCCGCGTTCTCGTTCACGGCGAAGGCGGTCATCGGCATGGTCGGCGTCAGCAGCAGGTCGTACTTCGCCATGAACTGGTTGAGGATCGCGGCGACCTGCTGGCGCTGGTGGATCGCCGTCACCACGGCCTCCTGGCCGAGCTGGGCGCCGTGCTCGGCGGCCTTCACCAGGCCCGGGTCCATGACCGCGCGCTTCTCCTCGCTGAAGCTCTTGAGCAGGATCGCGACGTTGGACTGCCAGTGGGCGTTCAGGATGCGCCGCGGGTCGAGCCCCATCAGGTCGGGCGAGTCCTCGACCACCTTGGCGCCGAGCGTGCGGAACACCCGAGCCGCGTTCTCGACGGCGACGGCGACGTCGCGGTCGATCTTCTCCTTCTCGACGAAGCCGAGGTTGGGCGAGTAGGCGATGCGCAGGCCCTTCACGCCCTTGTCGAGGCCCTTGAGGTAGTCCTCCTCGTCGTCGGGCCGGCCGTAGGGATCGCGCGGATCGGGGCGGGCCATGACGTTCATCATCATCGCCGCGTCGCGCACGGTGCGCGTCATCGGGCCGATATGGGACAGGGTGCCCTGGGCCGACGGCGGCCACAGCGGCACGCGCGCCTGGGTGGGCTTCAGCCCGAACAGGCCGGTGAAGGAGCAGGGAATGCGCACCGAGCCCGCGCCGTCGGTGCCGACGGCCAGCGTGCCCATGCCGACCGCCTCGGCCGCGACGCCGCCGCCCGACGAGCCGCCCGGCGTGCGGCCGAGCTTCCAGGGATTGTGCGTGGCGCCGAACAGGCCGGAATCGGTGACGCCCTTCCAGCCGTATTCCGGGGAGGTCGTCTTGCCGAGCAGCACCGTGCCCGCCTCGCGCAGCCGCTGGGCCGCCGGCGCGTCGACGGTCCACGGCCCGTCGGGATCGGTCGCGAGGCTGCCCATGCGCGTCGGCAGGCCCTTGGTCAGCACCATGTCCTTGATGGTGATCGGCACGCCGTCGATGTCGGAGAGCCGCTTGCCTCCCTTCTTCCAGCGCTTCTCCGAGGCTCGCGCGGCGCGCAGCGCGCCGTCGGGATCGAGATGCTGGAAGGCGTTGAGCTGCGGGTTGAACGCCTCGATGCGGGCGATCGCGGCCTTGGTGGCCTCGACCGGCGAGGCCTTGCGCGCCTTGTAGAGCTTGACGAGCTGGTGGGCCGGCAGCATCGCGAGATCGGTCATCACATCATCTCCGGAAGCACGGGGAATTTCAGCGGATGGGCCTCGGCATAGCGCGCGGCGGCGCGCAGCACGAGCCCGTCCTCATAGTGGGCGGCCGCGATCTGCAGGCCGATCGGCAGGCCGTCGCGGCTCGTGCCGCAGGGCACCGTAGCGGCGGGATGGCGGCTGAGGTTGAACGGCGAGGTGTAGGGCGACCACAGCGGGTTGCCCTTGCCGTCCGGCCCGTCGGGCAGGTTCTTGCCGACCTCGAAGGGCTGCACGGCGACGGTCGGCGACAGCAGCAGGTCGTACTTCTCGAAGAAGAGGTTCCAGGCGATCGCGAGCTCGCGCCGCGTGACCTGCGCCTCGACGAGGTCCTGCATCGAGTAGCGCAGCCCGGCCTTCGCCCCGGCCAGCAGGCTGGGATCGAACTGGTCGTGGTTGCTCTCGGGAAAGAGCCGCAGCAGCCGCTGCAGGGCGGTCAGCCAGTGGATGACGAAGGCGCGGCCGGCCTCGGCGTAGGAGAAGGGCGCCTCGACCTCCTCGACCTTGCAGCCCAGCGCCTCGAACTGGCGCGCCGCGCGGGTGACGAGGGCGGCGACCTCGATGTCGAGCGGATGGTCGCCGAAGCGCAGCACGAATCCGACCTTGAGCTTCTTCAGCTTGCCGTCGAGCTTGCGCGCGTAGTCGGTTTCGTCGGCCGGCAGGGCCCAGGCGTCGCGCGCGTCGGGCCGGGCGATCGCGTTCATCATCAGCGCGCAGTCGAGCGCGGTGCGAGCCATCGGGCCGGTGTTCGCGAGGTCGCCGGTCAGCGAGGGCGGCCACGCCGGCACCCGTCCGAACGTCGCCTTGAGCCCGACCAGGCCGTTGAAGCTCGAGGGGATGCGCACCGAGCCGCCGCCGTCGGTGCCGATGGCGAGCGGGCCGAGCCCGGCCGCCACCGCCGCGCCGGCGCCGCCCGAGGAGCCGCCGGGCGTGCGGCCCGTGTTCCAGGGATTGCGCGTGATGCCGTGCAATGGCGAATCGGTCACGCCCTTGTGGCCGTACTCCGAGCTGGTGCTCTGGGCGAAGACGATGGCGCCGGCCTCGCGCAGGCGCGCCACGGCCGGCGCGTCGGCATCAGCCGGCGTCTTGTCGGTGAGCCTGCTGCCCATCGAGGCCGGCCAGCCCTTGACCCGCACCAGCTCCTTGATGGAGACGGGCACGCCGTCCAGCGGCGACAGCGGCTTGCCCTTCTGCCAGCGCCGCTCCGAGGCGCGCGCCGCCTTGAGCGCGGCGTCGCCGTCGACCGTGCAGAAGGCGTTGATCGTGCGGTTGACCGTCGCGGTGCGGGCCAGCACGGCCTTCATGGCCTCGAGCGGCGAGGCCTTGCCCTTGCGGTAGAGGTGCGACAGCCCGGCCGCGCTCTGCTGGGTCAGGTCCTTCATGTCGGTTGCTCCCTGGCGTAGCGCCGGGCGAGCTGCTCGGCCTGGAACTCGGCGGCCAGCGCCTGCTCGGTGCGGCCGACCCGGCGGTAGAGGTCGCCCAGCGCGCGCTTGGTCCACGGCACGGACGGACGCTCGCGCTCGTCGGCCTGCAGGCGGGCGAGCGCGGCATCGTTCCAGCCGGCCCGGCGTAGGGCGCCGAGATGGATGGCGCCGAACAGGGCGCGCTGGGCCGTGCTGCCGCCGACCTTCTGGAGATGCGGCATGGCCTGGCCGAGCAGGCGCGCCGCCTCGCCATGGTCGCCGGCGGCGTAGGCCGCCATGCCGTGCGCGGCCGGTACGGCGGCGTCGGCCCAGGCCTCGCGCTCGAACGGCCGCGCCCCCTCGGCGCGGTCCTCCAGGCTCGCCAGCATCTCGGTCACGGCGCTGCGCTCGCCGGCGCGGGCGAGGCCGTAGAGATACTGGAGGTCGAGGAAGGGCACGTAGTGCTCGTGCAGCCGCGTCCGGAGATGGTCCGCGACGGCACGCCAGCGCCCGCCGACGTCGATGCCGCGCAGCTCGAGCCGCGCCAGCAGCGAGACGGCGTTGATCTGGTCCTCGCAGAAGTCGGGGGCGATGCCCCAGATGCGCCTGTCGAACAGGTCGAGCGCCTCGTCGGTGCGGTCGAGATCGATCAGGAGCAGCGCGAGGTGCCACCAGTTGTGGGTGTACATGAAGGAGTTGCAGCCTTCCCAGGTGTCGGCCATCGACTCCAGGAAGGCCACGCCTTCGAGCAGGCGGCCGCGCGCTTCCAGGCAGTGGGCGACGGCGTGGTGGCACCACGGATCGCGCCGGTCGCGGTCGATCGCCTGGCGCGCGACCTGTTCCGCCTCATCGAGGCGGTGGCACTCGGCGAGGCCGAAGGCATGGAGGCCGCCGACGAAGCGTCCCTCCGGATCGGCGGCGTGCAGGCGCTCGCCGATGCGCAGGAGCGCCTCGGCATCGCCGGCGTTGAAGGCGTGGAGCTGGCCGAGCTTGCCGGCGAGGAGGTCGCGCGGCCAGCGCGCGACCATGTCCTCGTGCAGGCGCAGGCTGCGGTCGGTCTCGCCCGCGAGCCAGGCCTCGGTGGCGGCGAGCCACGCCTGCTCGCGCTCGTTGGCGCCGGCGGCGAGTGCACGTGCGCGCGCGAGATGGCGGGCCGCCAGCGTCCGGCCTTCCGTCGAATTCATCGACAGGACGAGGTTGGCGGCGAGGACGGGCAGCAGGACGCAACGCTCCTCGCGCTCGGCGGCGGCGACGAAATCGGCCAGCCGGCTGCCGAAGCCCAGCCACTCGTCGCGCAGGAAGTCGAGGGAAGCGATCGCCTCTGTCCCGGCGTTGCTCACTTCCAGCCCTTGCCCGTCCCGCGCCACCACTGTCCCCTCGGCTCTCTCGCCTTACCTTCGCACGCGCACGCGCGCCGGGCAAAAGGCAAGGGCGGAACGTTTCGTCCGGGCCGGCTGGCCGCCGGGTCTCAGCTTCTGGGCGAGCCGCCGAGGAAGCAGTAGATCATGCCGCTCTTGTTGGCGCAGATGTGGCTGCGTCCGTCGGGCGCGAGCTGCTGCAGAACGACGCGCGGCGGGATCGGCACCCAGCGTCCGTCGAGCAGGGCGCGCCACACCCCGTCGTCGCCGAGATAGGCGCGCGTCGGACGGCAGTCGCCCTCCGCCGTGCTGGTCGAGCCGTTGCAGCAGGAGTAGCCGGTCCCCGGCTGCCGCAGGTCCTGGTACCAGTCGTGGTTCTCGGTGTGGCCGATGCCGCGCCATCCGTGGCCGCCGGCGTGACCGTCCTGTGCCCGGGTCGGCAGGGTGCCGACGAGGATCGAGGCAACGATCGAGGCGAGAGCAACACGAACCCACCGTGGCATGAGGGCTGCCACCTTTCGCCAGTCCGCGCCGAGCCGGCAACGTATTCGTAGCGACGTGCCGTCGCTCAGCCGATTCCGTTGAGCGCAGTATACTCTCTTCTGAGGCCCGACACGATGGCGACGAACTGTGGATCGTCGGCCGACAGCAGTCCGTGGCGGACGAAGAAATCAATCAACACAAGGTTGCAGTTGTATTTGAACTCCGTCGTGTCGCGCACCGTCTCGAACACGCGGCGCACGGGCCAGAGCTCGAACGCATGGACCTCGCCGTCGTTCGCCGTCGGCGTGAAGTCGTCCGGCAGTTCGAGGTCGAAGCACATCATCAGGTCGGGCTTGAGCTGCGGTCCCGACTGGTTGAGGTAGCTGATGTAGCTCACCGCCCGCGCCTGCCGCGCGAGCGCCGGCGGGATCGATGCTTCCTCCTGGCATTCCTTGACGAGATTGTCGTGCAGGCCGATGCCCGCCGGCTGGCCGCCGGCGACCGTGTTGTCGAGCTGTCCCGGGAAGGTCGGCTTGGAATAGGAACGACGCGCCACCCAGAGGTGAAGCCCGTCGCGGCGGCGGACATAGCCCGTCATGTGCGGCCCGAAGGCGCGCACGCCGAACCACGGGACGGCAGCGCGCTCCATCAGCATCAGCGGCGGATCGGTGAAGGCCCAGCCGACCGGATAGGCTTCCTCGCGCCACAGCTTCGCGAACTGTCCCTGGTCGCGCAGCTCGAGCAGGAACGCACGCACCGCGTCGGTGCGTCGGTCCGGCGTGTCGAGGCGGGCGGCGAGGTGCCAGCCGCCGTCGCGGCGGGTGAAAAGATCGGGGCGCGTCGCGACGACCGGCGCGAAGTCGCGATGCAGGAAGCCGGCGCGGCGGTCGCCGATGAACCACGGCTCGAACTGGCCGAGATCGGCATTGTTGCAGCGGGCGATATGGTCGAGGAACGACATGGCGGTGGCACATAGCCGGCCAAGCCGGACCTGTCATCCCGAGCGCTGCGCTCGGGATGACACTGTGCGCCGCCTCTGCGACATTGGCCGCGATGACCGAAGAAGAACTGCAGGCGCTCCTCGACAGGACCCTGCCGGAAGCCGACCGTCACGACGTCTTCGTCGAGGAATGCCAGGACCAGGATATTCGCCTGCGCTTCTCCCTCGTGTCGGGCGAGAAATCCTGGTCGAGCGCCGCGCTGCTGTCGCTGGTCGACACCTCGCTGCGCGCCGCCGCCGGCCTGCAGGCGACGCTCACCCATCTCAGCGTGACGGTGCTCAAGGCCCCGCACGAGGCCGACGTGCTGGCGCTGTCGCGCGTGATCCGCCGCGACGGCAGCCTCGCCCACGCCGAGGCCTGGCTGTTCAGCCATGCCGTCGTCGACCCGATGCTGCACGCGACAGCCACGCTGAAGGGCTGAGGACTCCGAGGCGGTCCTTTGATTCCTCCCTGCGCGAAGCGTGGGGAAGTGTCCGCGAAGCGGACGGAGGGGTCATGAGCATCATGGAAGCCCCTGACCCCTCCGGCCCTTCGGGCCACCTCCCCAAGCTGAGCTTGGGGAGGGGCATGAGGAGAGCGCCACCGGAGTGGCGGGCGCGAGGTCGAAGTCCTTGGGCATGTCGACGCTGGCGACGCCGGCCTCGACCAGGGCCACGCCGTCGTCGACCCGATGCTGCACGCGACAGCCACTCTGTCATCCTGAGCGCAGCGAAGGATCTCATGCCGGCAGCAGGCGGCGATGAGGTCCTTCGCTGCGCTCAGGACGACATCAGGCCGCTTCCTTCCAGGCGCCGTCCACGACGGTGACGATGTCGCGCATGATCTGGGTGAGGTCGAAGTCCTTGGGCGTGTAGACGCGGGCGACGCCGGCCTCGACCAGGGCCTCGGCGTCGGCCGGCGGGATGATGCCGCCCACCACCACCGGCACGTCGCCGATGCCGGCGGCGCGCAGCCCGTCCAGCACCTCGCCGACCAGCGACACGTGGCCGCCGGACAGGATCGACAGGCCGACCACGTGCACGCTCTCCTCGAGGGCGGCGTTGACGATGCGCTCGGGCGTGAGCCGGATGCCCTCGTAGACGACCTCCATGCCGCAGTCGCGGGCGCGCACGGCGATCTGCTCGGCGCCGTTGGAATGGCCGTCGAGGCCGGGCTTGCCGACCAGGATCTTGATGCGCCGGCCGAGCCGCCGCGACACCCGATCGACTTCGCGGCGCGTCGCGTCGAGGCGGCCGTCGCTGACGCCGACGGCACGCGCGACGCCGGTCGGCGCGCGATACTCGCCGAACACCGCGCGCAGCGCCTCGGTCCATTCGCCGGTCGTGACGCCGGCCCGCGCGCAGGCGATCGAGGCCGGCATGACGTTGCGGTCCTCCTTCGCCGCGGCGGCGAGATCGGCCAGCGCCGCCTCGACGGCGCTGGCGTCGCGGCCGGCGCGCCAGGCCCTGAGCCGCTCGATCTGCTCGCGCTCGACCGCGGCGTCGACGGTCAGGATGGCGCCTTCGCCGGTCGACAGCGGCGAGGGTTCGGCATCGGTGTAGGCGTTGACGCCGACCACGGTCTGCTCGCCGGCCTCGATGGCGGCCAGGCGCTTGAGGTTCGATTCGACCAGGCGCTGCTTCATGTAGGCCGCCTCGATGGCGGCCACGGCGCCGCCCATGTCGGCGATGCGCGCCATCTCGGCGGTGGCCTCCTCCTTCAGCGCCTCGACCTTGGCTGCGATCTCGCTGCTGCCGTCGAAGATGTCGCCGTACTCCAGCAGGTCGGTCTCGAAGGCCACGATCTGCTGCAGGCGCAGCGACCATTGCTGGTCCCACGGCCGCGGCAGGCCGAGCGCCTCGTTCCAGGCCGGCAGCTGGACCGAGCGGGCGCGCGCGTTCTTGCTCATCACCACGGCCAGCATCTCGAGCAGGATGCGGTAGACGTTGTTCTCGGGCTGCTGCTCGGTGAGGCCGAGCGAGTTCACCTGCACACCGTAGCGGAACAGGCGCTGCTTGGCGTCGGCGACGCCGTAGCGCTCGCGCGTGAGCGTGTCCCACAGCTCGGCGAACGCCCGCATCTTGCACATCTCGGTGACGAAGCGGATGCCGGCATTGACGAAGAAGGAGATGCGGCCGACGACCTGGGGGAAGTCGGCCTCGGGCACCTGGCCGCGGGCGCGCACCGTGTCGAGGACGGCGATGGCGTTGGCCAGCGAGAAGGCGAGCTCCTGCACCGGCGTCGCGCCGGCCTCCTGCAGGTGGTAGCTGCAGACGTTCATCGGGTTCCACTTGGGAACCTCGCGATAGGTGAAGCCGATCGTGTCGGCCGTCAGCTTGAGCGACGGCTCGGGCGGGAAGATGTAGGTCCCGCGCGACAGGTACTCCTTGATGATGTCGTTCTGCGTCGTGCCCTGCAGCTTCGCGCGCTCGACGCCCTGGGCCTCGGCGGCGGCGATGTAGAGCGACAGCAGCCAGGCCGCCGGCGCGTTGATGGTCATCGACGTGTTCATCCGGTCCAGCGGGATGCCGTCGAACAGGGTCTTCATGTCGCCGAGATGGCTGACCGGGACGCCGACCTTGCCGACCTCGCCCTTGGCCAGCGGGTGGTCGGAGTCGTAGCCGGTCTGGGTCGGCAGGTCGAAGGCGACCGACAGGCCGGTCTGGCCGCGGCCCAAGTTGGTGCGGTAGAGCTCATTGGACTTGGCCGCCGTGGAGTGACCGGCATAGGTGCGGATCAGCCAGGGGCGATCCTTCGGAGGACTGGCGCGCTGGGGCTTGGCGGGGGCGGTTTCGGTCATGGTGGCGGCTGCCGGCTTGTTTCCCTAGACTGCGTACCTCAAACGATGTTGCATTGCAGCATGAAAGAGTCCGCGGTTTTGCCCCGCTGGGACCGCGGCCGGTGAGCGATTCGTCCTCGCCCTGGGCGCGGCCTGTCCCTGCCACGGTGACGGCCGCCGGGCCGGCGGCCGAGCCGGCGCCGGACCTCACGCCCAGCCGGCCGGTCTATGACGGCAGGCTGGGCGAGCTCTACGCCATCTACCTGCGCCACCTCGTGCTGATGCTGGTCACGCTCGGCTGGTCGCGCTTCTGGGGCCGCACCCGCATCCGGCGCTACCTGTGGAACCACTTCGCCATCCTGGGCGACCGTTTCGAGTATCGCGGCCGCGGCATCGAGCTGTTGATCGGCTTCCTGCTGGTCCTGGGCGTGCTCGCGGTGCTGGCCGGCGCGATGTACCTGGTCTGGGTCCACCTGCTGGACGAGCGACCCTTCTCGTCGTTCGGCGTCTTCGACGCCTTCTCGCTGTCGATCCTGGTGCTCGGCTTCCCGCTCGCCTATGTCGGCCACTATGCCGGCCTGCGTTACCGGCTGACGCGCACGCGCTGGCGCGGCATCCGCTGCGGGCTGGCCGGCTCGGCCTGGCGCTACGGCATGCTCGCCACCTTCCTCACCGTCGCCAACGGCATGGTCGCGCAGCTCCTGACGCCGGTCGTGTCGGTGAACCTGGCGCGGCCGCGGATCTCCAACGTGCGCTTCGGCACGCTGCCCTTCGCCTTCGCGGGCCATGCCGGCGACATCTACGGCCGCTACATCGGCTACTACTTCCTGAACATCCTGGCCTGGATCGTGGCGGCCGGCGTGCTGTTCGCGGCGATCGGCGGCACCTTCGGCGGGCTCGGCCTCACTGAGGAGGAGCTGGGCACGCTGTTCTCGCAGCCCGGCCTGCGCACCGTGCTGGTGATCCTGGCGGCTGCGATCGGGGTCTACCTGCTGTTCAGCCTGCTGATCCTGCCGCTTCGCTGCTGGTGGCAGGCCTACCTGTTCCGCTACCTGGTGGCGCGCAGCCGCGCCGGCGGAGTGCTGTTCGCCACCGCCATCACCACGCGGCAGATGTGGGGCTTCCTGGTCCTCAACTACCTGATCGTCGTGCTGACGCTTGGTCTCGGCTGGCCCTGGGTGCTGCACCGCACGCTGAAGCTGATCGCTGCCGAACTGTGGCTGTACGGCGCGCCCGACGGCCCGGCGATCGGCCAGCCGGGCGACCGCGGGCCGCGCTTCGGCGAGGGCCTGCTCGACATGTTCGACGTGAGCGGAATCTGACGGTGGCCACGCAGGCGCGCTTCTACGACGGCACGACCGCAGCGGTGCATGCGGTGAGCGTGCGCGCGACCGCGGCCGAGCTGGTGCTGTTCCGCTCGGCCGATGCCACGATCCAGGCGCGCTGGCCGATCGCCGACATCGTGCTGCTGGGCGACCTCGGGCACGAGGCGGTGCCGCCGATCGCCTGCCGCGGCTCCGACGCGCGCCTGATCGTCGAGGACCCGGCGCTGCGCCGCGAGCTGGCCGGGCTGGTGCCGCAACTGGCGCCGCTGGCCGAGTCGCCGGCGCCGGCCGGGCGGCGCGTCCTGGGGTTCGGCGCCACGCTGGTTGCCCTGGTTGGCCTGTTCTGGCTGGCCGTCGACTATGGCAGCGAGTACGCCGCCCCGCTGCTGCCCTACAGCCTGCAGGCGGCGCTGGGCGAGAGCGTGTTCGACGAGCTGGTGGCCGACAAGGACGAGTGCCACGGCGCGGCCGGGCTCAAGGCGCTCAACCGGCTGGCCAACGACCTGGCGGAGGCCGCCGACTACCATCATCCGATCACGGTGCACGTCGTCGAGGGCGGCCCGGTCAACGCCTTCGCCCTGCCGGGCGGCATCCTCGTCTTCTATTCGGAGCTGATCGACCGGGCCAGGGACCGCAACCAGGTGGCCGGCGTCCTGGCGCACGAGCTGGGCCACGTCGTGCACTACCATTCGGTAAAGGGGCTGGGGCGGCAGTACGGCGTCGACCTGCTGGTGAGGCTGGTAAGCGGCGGCTACTCCGATCTCGTCAGCACGCTGGCCACCGGCGGCAATCTGCTGCTGGCCATGCGCAACGGCCGCGCCTTCGAGCGCGACGCCGACAAGACCGGCATCGAGCTCCTGGAGGCGCTCGGCCTGCGCGCCGACGGCGTGTCGAGCTTCTTCGAGCAGCTGATGGAGAAGGAGCCCGCCGACCGCGCGGCCGCCGCCGGCATCTGGTCGAGCCATCCGCCGACGCAGGAGCGCATCGAGGCGACGCGCCGGCCGGCGACCGGGAAGCCCGCCTTCACCGACGCCGAATGGCGGGCGATCCGGAACGTGTGCAAGTGACCGACGGCGCTGGTCGCTGCCGATGCACTTGATCGCCCAACGCTTCCGCGTATAATAACCAGAGTTATTTGCGGAGAGCGTCGCCTTGTCGTTGTGTCGCGATTCGAGCGACAGGGACGCGACGATCAGACTGCCGGAAAACCGCGAAGAATCAAAATGTTATGAGCCTTTCCCTCGACCGCGCGCGAATGCGAATCCGAACCGGCGGCGGAAGCGCCTCAACCCGTCATCCGCTGCCCGCCGACGCGGCAGTCCTTCAGGATCTCGGGCCGGAAGGCGAGGCCGTGGCCGGGCCGCTCGGGCGGCGCCATCGTGCCGTCCCGGGCCGGCAGGATCGGTTCGATCCAGAGATCGTCGTTCCAGTCCATGTACTCGAGGTAGCTGGCGTTCGGGATCGCCGCCAGGACATGGACCATGGTCTCGTGGAAGAGATGCGGGGCGAGGCGGATGCCCCAGGGCTCGGCGGCGGCGGCGATCTTGCGCAGCTCGGTGAAGCCGCCGCGCATCGGGTCGGGCTGCAGGATGGGGACGGATTGCGTCTCGAAGAACGGTCGCAGGTCGTTGCGCGTGAAGTGGCTCTCGCCGCCGACCACGCGGGTCTTGAGCGCGGCCGCGATGCGGCGGTAGCCCGCGAAGTCCTCGGCCACCACCGGCTCCTCCAGCCAGTAGGGATCGTACTCGTCGATGCGATGGCCGGCCTGGATGGCGGTGTCGGCGTCCCAGCCCATGTTGACGTCGATCATGATCTCGACGCCGCCGCCCATCGCCTCGCGCATCGCCTTGACGTTCAGCACGTCCTCGCGCCACGGCCTTATGTGCGCGACCTGCATCTTGATCGCCGTGAGGCCCTGCGCGGTGAACTCCTTGGCGCGCGCGATCATGCCGTCGCGGCCGAGCCCGCGGAAGCAGCCCGAGCCGTAGGCCGGGATCGACGTGCGCGCGGCGCCCCACAGCCGGAACAGCGGCAGGCCGGCACGCTTGCCGACGATGTCCCACAGCGCCATGTCGACGGCGCTCTGGGCGAACACGGTGACGCCCATGCGGCCCAGCCAGAAGTTGCTGCGGTAGAGCGTCTGCCAGATCGCCTCGACCTCGGTCGCGTCGCGGCCGATCACGTGCGGGGCGATCAGCTCCTTCATGCAGGCATCGAGAGTCTCGAGGCCGCCGCGCAGCGGCATCAGGTAGCTCATGCCGATCAGCCCGCCCTGGGTCTCGATCTCCAGCACGTAGATGTCGCGCACCGGCGCCGACAGGATGCCGGCCGCCGGCGCGGCGCCCCGCCACGGCACCTTGAGGAGCGAGGAGCGCAGTTCGGTGATGGTGGTGGGCGTGGTCATCCGGCGTATCTCCCGCGCGTTTGGCTCACTATGATGCCGCCGCCATGACCTCGTCCAACCGCCTCTATCTCTTCGACACCACCCTGCGAGACGGCGCCCAGACCCAGGGCGTCGACTTCACCGTCGCGGACAAGGCTGCGATCGCGCGCGAGCTCGACCTGCTGGGGATCGACTACATCGAGGGCGGCTGGCCGGGCGCCAATCCGACGGACGACCGCTTCTTCGCCGACCCGCCGGCCTTCGAGAGCGCGAAGTTCGTGGCCTTCGGCATGACGCGGCGCGCCGGCCGCAGCGCCGCCAACGATCCCGGTCTCGCCGCCATCCTGCAGACCAGGGCGCGCAACGTCTGCATGGTCGGCAAGACCTGGGACTTCCACGTCGACGTGGCGCTCGAGGTCGATCGCGGCGAGTACCTCGAGATGATCGCCGATTCGCTCGCCTACGCGAAGGGCCGCATGGACGAGGTGATGTTCGACGCCGAGCATTTCTTCGACGGCTACAAGGCCAATCCCGACTATGCGATGGCCTGCCTGGCCGCCGCCGAGAAGGCGGGCGCGCGCTGGCTGGTCCTGTGCGACACCAACGGCGGCACGCTGCCGCACGAGGTCGAGCGCATCGTCGGCGAGGTGGTGAAGAAGATTCCGGGCGAGCGGCTCGGCATCCACACCCACAACGACACCGAGAACGCCGTCGCCAACACGCTGGCCGCCGTGCGCGCCGGCGTGCGACAGGTCCAGGGCACGATCAACGGGCTGGGCGAGCGCTGCGGCAACGCCAACATGATCGCCCTGATCCCCAACCTGGTCCTGAAGATGGGCTTCGAGACCGGCCTCAAGGATGGCGCGATGCAGCGGCTCACCCACCTGTCGCGCCTGCTCGACGACCGGCTGAACGTGGTGCCCAACCGCAGCGCCGCCTATGTCGGCACCCGGGCCTTCGCCCACAAGGGCGGGCTGCACGTCTCGGCGGTCGAGAAGGACCCGCGCACCTACGAGCATGTCGACCCCGAGACGGTCGGCAACCAGCGCATCATCGTGGTCAGCGACCAGGCCGGTCGCTCCAACATCATGGCCCGCTTCCGCCAGATCGGGCTCGAGGTCGACCCGAAGGACCCGGCGGTCGGCCGCCTGCTGGAGATCGTCAAGGAGCGCGAGGCCGAGGGCTATGCCTACGACGGCGCCGACGCCTCCTTCGAGCTGCTGGCCCGCCATGAGCTGCACACCGTGCCCGACTACTTCGCCCTGCACAGTTTCCGGGTGCTGGCCGAGCGCCGCGTCAACGCCCGCGGCCAGCGCATCGCGCTCTCGGAGGCGACCGTGAAGCTCGACGTCGCCGGCCGGCGGGCCATGGAGGTGGGCGAGGGCAATGGCCCGGTGAACGCTCTCGATGCTGCGCTGCGAAAGGCCCTGCTGCCGGTCTATCCCGAGCTCGAGGACATGCGGCTGGTCGACTTCAAGGTGCGCATTCTCGACGCCGCGGGCGGCACGGCGGCGACCACGCGCGTCATGATCGAGAGCGCCGATTCCCGGCGTCGCTGGTCGACCATCGGCGTCTCGCCCAACATCGTCGATGCGTCCTACAACGCGCTCTACGACGCCATCACCTACAAGCTGTTCCGCGACGGGGCCCACCCGGCGCAACCGGCCTAAAGCACGATGAGATTGGCTGGAAACAGCCAATCTCATCGTGCCCTCCGGCAACCTGCGACATTCGTGCGCGCGGATGAGATGAGGCGGAATCGCAAGCGATTCCACCTCATCTCATCCCGCTGTAGCAGCCATGTTTCGCCCGCCGGTTGACCCGGCTGGGGCCGCGGCAGACCATATATAGGTGAGAGACGGAGAACATCTGGACGCCCGTTCCCCTGCGGAGACGGTGCCGCCGCCGGTCGCGGCCATCCCGCGACGGCGGGTGGGACGGCGCGTGCTGGCGCGCGCCGTCATGTGGTCGCTGCCCCTGGTCGTGCTGGTCGCCAGCCTCTTCGTCTGGCTGTCGGCCGGTCGCTACGTGTCGACCGACAACGCCTACGTGAAGGGCGACCGGGTCCAGGTGGCGCCGCAGCTCAGCGGCATCATCGTCGAGGTGCCGGTGCAGGAGAACCAGCGCGTGTCGCGCGGCCAGCTCCTGTTCAAGCTCGACGACCAGAGCTACCGGCTGGCGCTGTCCAAGATCGACGCCGAGATCGAGACGACGCGGGCGGAGATCCGCGGCCTGCGGGCGCAGTGGCGGACCAAGCGCGAGGAGATCAAGGCGGCGCTCAGCCAGCTCAACTTCGCCCAGGCCGAGTTCGAGCGGCAGTCCGACCTCGCCGAGAAGAAGTTCGCCTCGACCCAGAAGCTCGAGGAGACACGCATGGGCCTCGAGGTCGCGCGCCAGCGCATCTCGGCGGCGCAGGAGGACCTGCAGCGCATCGAGGCGTCGCTGGCCGGCGATCCCAAGATCAAGGCCGACGACCATCCGCGGGTGAGGCAGATGATCGCCGCCCGCGACGAGGCGCTGCTGCAGCTGCGGCGGACCTCGGTCGAATCGCCGATCAACGGCATCGTGTCCAAGCGGCCGGTGCCCGGCAGCTACGCCACTGCCGGCGCGCCGGTGATGGTGGTGGTGGCCGACACCGACCTGTGGATCGAGGCCAACTTCAAGGAGACCGAGCTGACGAAGGTCCGGCCGGGCCAGGCGGCGGTCATCCACGTCGACACCTATCCGGACGCCGCCTGCACCGGCAAGGTGGCGAGCATCTCGCAGGCGACCGGCGCGGAGTTCGCCGTGCTGCCGCCGCAGAACGCCTCGGGCAACTGGGTCAAGGTCGTGCAGCGCATCCCGGTCCGCATCTCGGTCGACTGCCGCGAGGGCGATCCGCCGCTGCGCGTCGGCATGAGCACGACGGTCGACATCGACACGGGCCACAGCCGCTCGCTCGGCGGCCTGATCGCCGACCTCGGCAAGACCTTGGGCCTGTCGAGCGCGTCGGCATCGGCCCAGCCTTGAGCGGGGCGCCGTGACCGCGGTCGATCCGGCGGTCCGCCGCCGGCGGGGCCTGATCACCCTGACGGTGATGATGGCCACCATCATGCACGCGCTCGACGGCACCATCGCCAACGTCGCGCTGCCGTCGATCCAGGGTTCGCTGTCGGCCACGCAGGAGCAGGTCTCCTGGGTGGTGACGTCCTACATCGTGGCCTCGGCCATCATGACGCCGTTCGCCGGCTTCTGCGCGACGCGGTTCGGCCTGCGCCGGACGCTCTCGACCTGCGTCGTCGGCTTCACGATCGTCTCGATGATGTGCGGCGCCGCCCAGTCGCTCGACCAGCTCGTGCTGTTCCGCGCCCTGCAGGGCGGCTTCGGCGCCGCGCTGGTCCCGGTGTCGCAGGCCATCATGATGGACACCTACCCGCGCGAGGAGCAGGGCAAGGCGATGGCCATGTGGGGGGTCGGGACCATGGTCGGGCCGATCCTCGGCCCGTCGCTGGGCGGCTGGCTGACCGACCAGTTCACCTGGCGCTGGGTATTCTACGTCAACCTGCCGGTCGGCATCATGTGCGCCACCGGCGTCCTGCTGCTGGTCCGCGACAGCCTGTCGGACCGGCCTCGGCCGTTCGACATGCTGGGCTTCGCGTTCCTCGCCATCGCCATCGGCAGCTTCCAGCTCATGCTCGACCGCGGCCAGCAACTCGACTGGTTCGACTCGATCGAGATCGTCGTCGAGACGCTGGTGGCCGGCGTCGCCTTCGCGATGTTCCTGATCCACGTCCTGACCGACGAGCACCCGTTCCTGTCGCGCGACCTGTTCCGCGACCGCAACCTGTCGGTCGGGCTGGTGTTCACGGCGCTGGCCGGCCTCGTGCTGATCGTGACGGCGACGCTGATGCCGCCCTTCCTACAGCAGCTCAAGGGCTATCCGGTGTTCACCACCGGCATCGTGCTCGCCCCGCGCGGCGCCGGCATGATGGTGGCGATGATGCTGACGGCGCGCCTGATCGGCCTCTTCGACGCGCGCTGGCTGATCGCCATCGGGCTGCTGCTGTGCGCGCTGTCGCTCCACGACATGACGCTGTTCACGCTGGAGGTCAGCGAGAGCCGCATCGTGTGGAACGGCGTGCTGCTGGGCTTCGGGCTCGGCCTCGTCTTCCCGCCGCTCACCACGCTCACCTTCGCCACCCTGCCGGCCCGGCTGCGCACCGAGGGCGCGGCAGTGAACGCGCTGCTGCGCAATCTCGGCGCCTCGATCGGCATCGCCGTGCTGGTCTCGCTGCTGGCGCGCAACACGCAGGAGAACCGCGCCGAGCTGGTCGGCCAGCTCACGCCCTACAGCGCCGGCTGGCCGTTCGGCCGCGCCGGCGCCGGCGCGGAGGCTCAGATGCTCGCGGTGTGGGACGCCGAGATCAATCGCCAGGCCGCCATGATCGGGTACCTGAACGACTTCCGCGTCATGACCGTCTGCACCCTGGCGGTGATCCCGCTGCTCTTCCTGATGCGGCGGCAGATGCTGGCGCGCTAGGCGACCGACGGGCCGCCCGACGAGCCGCCCGACTGGTCGCTCGACGGGCCGCTGTTTCCAGCCCGAGCCCTCATGCTCTAGAAGGGCGCCCATGGGACGTCCCTCGAAGGGCCGCGCGATACCGTCGGCCACGCCCGTGATCATCATGGTCCGCCCGCAGCTCGGCGAGAATATCGGCATGGCGGCGCGCGCCATGCTGAACTGCGGCCTGTCCCGCCTGCGCCTGGTGGCGCCGCGCGACGGCTGGCCCAATGACAAGGCGCAACGCGCCGCCTCGGGGGCGGACGTGGTGCTGGAGCAGGCCGAGGTTTTCGACACGGTGGCCGAGGCCGTCGCCGATCTCGAGCGCGTGCTGGCGACGACCGCGCGCAACCGCGAGCTCGCCCAGCGCATCGTGACGCCGCGGCATGCCGCCGGCGAGATGCGCGACTGGATCGCCGCGGGGGAGGGGGTCGGCATCCTGTTCGGTCCCGAGCGCACGGGTCTCGTCAACGAGGACATCGTGCTGGCCGACACCGCGCTGTCGATCCCGCTCAACCCGGAATTCTCGTCCCTCAACGTCGCGCAGGCCGTGCTTCTGGTCGCCTACGAGTGGGCGATGGCGGGCGACGCCTCGCCGGTCGAGCGCATGTCCGACCATTCGACGCGGCCGGCCACCAAGGAGGAGCTGCAGAACCTGTTCGGCCATCTCGAGCGGTCGCTGGACCAATCGGGCTTCCTGCGCCACCAGGCGATGCGGCCGGCGATGGTCAACAACCTGCGCGCCCTGCTGCAGCGTGCGGCCATGACCGAGCAGGAGGTCCGCACCTTCCACGGCGTCATCAAGTTCCTCGCCAAGCACAAGCACGACGAGGAATAGCGGGCGACGCGGACGCCGCTGTCAGGCGTGGTCGCGGCGCAGCGTCTGCGACGGCGTCTCGCCGTAGCGCCGGCGGTACGCGACCGCGAAGCGGCCGAGATGACGGAAGCCGCAGTGGAGCGCGATCGACGTCACGCTGTCCTGCGGCCCGGCGCACAGCAGCGCCGCCCGCGCCCGCGCCAGGCGGCAGTCGCGCACGTAGCGCATCGGCGTCGTGCCGTGGCGGTCGAGGAAGCGCTTGTGCAGCGTGCGTCCGGCAACGCCGGCGACCGCCGCCACGGTGGCGACGCTGAGCGCGTCGTCGAGATGGTCGTCGATGAACCGCGTGGCGCGGCCGAGGTCGGGAGCGGGGGGACGATCGTCGATCGGGAGGACGGAGCGGTGGATCATCGTGTCTCCTTGGCAACGGTCCGCGGCAATCCGCGACGCCGGGGACATCGGGCGGTTTGCGGATAGTGGCGGGTGCGGCTCGCTTTCATATCTTGCCCATCGCGCAACGACGCGACGTCTGGAGGCTGCGATGCGAACCGACATCATCTCTGCGACGGCACCGGCCCTCGCGTCTTCGCCGCGCGCCGGCTGGCGCGCCGAGGACATTATCGGCGGCGAAAAGCGGCCAGATTTTGACCGGCGCTTCCTGCCCGAGTCGCTGGCCCGCGTCGATGCGCTGGACAGCCTGTCGGGCCGCGAGCGGCTGCTGCTGAACCAGATCCGCGGCCATGGCTACCTCCACCTCGTTGGGCTTGCCGAAGGGGTCATCCCGCCCTTCCTGCGAGACCAGGCCCGCACACGCCGCGACGGCGACGGGATGCGTTGCCGCGCCCTCCAGCGCGTTGCCGACGAGGAAGCCGAGCACATCGACCTCTTCCGCCGCTGCGCCGCCGCGGTCCGCGACGGCTTCGGGACGCAATGCGACGTCGTCGGGCCCGCCGAGACCTTCTCGCGGGCGGTGCTGGCGCACGCGCCGCTGTCGGTGGCGCTGTTCGTCCTGCATCTCGACGGGATGACCGAGCGCCACCATGAAGGCTGTATCCGCGACGAGCGCGGCATCGACCGGCCCTTCGCCCGGCTGCTGCGCCATCACTGGATGGAGGAAGCAAGGCACGCCACGTTCGACGCGGCGCTGGTCGCCAACCTCGCATGGGGCGTGCCGGAGCCCGGCATCGCGAAGGCCCTCGACGGCTATCTCGAGATCGTCGCCCTCTTCGACGAGGAGCTGAAGCGCCAGGTGCTGCTCGACCTCGCGGCCCTGATGAAGGCCGGCGGCCGCCGCCTGGGCGAGGCCGAGCATGCCCGGATCGAACAGCAGCAGTTGCAGGCCCAGCGCTGGACCTTCATCGGCGCGGGCGTGAGCCATCCCCGCTTCCTGGAGACGGTCGGCCGGCTTTCCGCCGCCGGTGCCCGGCGGCTGGCCGGGATCGCCCCGGCCTTCTGCTGACCGCTTGATGCCGACCGCTCCGTGGGGGATGTAGGCTCGCCGCCGCCACGCATCCCTCACGGAGCCCCGATGCCTCCTTCCGCCTCCACCACCGCCAAGGTCTCTTGGGTCGATGGCGCCCTGTTCGTCGCCGAGGGCGGCAGCGGACACACGATCACCATGGACGGGGCGCCCGACATCGGCGGCCGCAACCTCGCCTCGCGGCCGATGGAAGTGCTGCTGATGGGCATGGGCGGCTGCACCGCGATCGACGTCGTCGCCATGCTGCGCAAGCAGCGCCAGGACATCGAGGGCGTCGAGGTCTCCCTGGTCGCCGAGCGGGCCGGGGATCATCCCAAGGTCTTCACCTCGGTGAAGCTCGTCTACACGGTGCGCGGCCGCCGCCTGAACCGTTCCCTGATCGAACGGGCGGTCAGCCTGTCGGACGAAAAGTACTGCTCGGCCACCGCCATGGTGCGCAAATCGGCGGAGATCACCCACGAGGTCGTGCTGGTCGAGATCTAACCCGTTGATTTCACTGGCCGAACGGCGGCTTGACTAAGCCGCCGCCGCCAGTATGTTCCCGGCCTTCTCCGGAGAACGTGGTTGCGGGCCCCCGGGCCTTCATCCCGCCCCGATTTCGGCCGGCCGCAATGGTTGGCGATCGGACCCAGGCCTATCCGGACAACAGCGTCATCGGCCGGGCAGGCCGGGCGCACAACGATGGAGCGAGCGCGTGAGCAAGCGCGAGAATTCGAAGTACAAGATCGACCGCCGCCTCAGGGTCAACCTGTGGGGCCGTCCCAAGAGCCCGATCAACAAGCGCGAATACGGTCCCGGCCAGCACGGCCAGGCTCGCCAGAAGCCGACCGACTACCGGCTCCAGCTCATGGCCAAGCAGCGGCTGAAGGGCTACTACGGCTCGGTCTCCGAGCGCCAGCTGCGCCGCTATTACACGGAGGCCGTGCGCCGCAAGGGCGACACCGGCGAGAACCTGGTCGAGCTGCTCGAGCGCCGGCTGGACGCGGTCGTCTACCGCATGAAGTTCGCCATCACCGTGTTCGCCAGCCGCCAGCTGGTGAGCCATGGTCACGTCAAAGTGAACGGCCGCCGCGTCAACATCGCGTCCTACCTGGTGAAGGACAATGACGTGATCGAGCTGACGTCCAAGGCCAAGGAGATGGCCCGGGTGCTGGAAGCCACCCAGACCGCCGAGCGCGACGTGCCGGAGTACGTTTCCGTCGATCACAAGGACATGAAGGGCACCTACGTGCGTGGCCCGAAGCTGGCCGACGTGCCCTATCCGGTCCAGATGGAACCCTCGCTGGTGGTCGAGTACTACAGCCGCTGACCGGGCAACCCGATCCGCGACAGCAACGAAAACCCGCCGCCCTGTGGCGGGTTTTTTGCTTTCGGGTTGGGCGGGACGACCGGTTCCGTCTGTCCCGCGGGGCGGCCGCCGCCTATACTCGTGCGGGGCTGGGGTCTGGAGACTTCTGGAATGCGGATTGTCCGTCTGGCGGTGTTCGCGCTGATCGTGGGTGGGATCGGCGGAGCGGCCTACCTCTATCGCGACGAGGTCGCGCAGCGCCTGGGCCTGGGCACCGCCGCGAGTTCCGCCGGCGCCGCGAGCCCGGCTGCCTCGGCGCAGCCGCAGGGGCGGCGCGGCCGCCTCAATCCCGGGGGGCCGGTTCCGGTCGTCGTCTCGAAGGTCAGCAAAAAGGCGATGCCGATCCTCCTGGAGGCGGTCGGCACCGTGCAGGCCATTGCCTCGATCCAGATCAAGTCGCGGCTCGACAGCCAGATCATGAAGGTCGCGGTGGAGGAGGGCGCCCTCGTCAAGGAGGGTGACCTGCTGTTCGAGCTCGATTCACGGACACTGAGGGCGCAGCTCGGCCAGATCGAGGCGCAGATCCGCAAGGACCAGGCGCAGGTCGCCCAGGCCCGGCGCGACGTGGCGCGCTACGAGGAGCTGCTTGCCAAGAACGCGGGCACGGTCGTCAGCCGCGACACGGCGATCACCACGCTCAAGGCCGCCGAGGCCCAGCTCGACGCCGACGAGGCCAACAAGGCCAGCGTGATGACCCTGATAACCTACACCGAGATCAAGGCGCCGGTGTCGGGCCGCATCGGCTCGATCGCCAGCAAGGCGGGCACCGTCGTCCGCGTCGGCGACAACACGGCCACGAGCGCGCTGGCGACCATCAACCAGATCGATCCGATCTATGTTTCCTTTGCCGTTCCGCAGGTCTTCCTGCCCGACATCCGGGCAGCGATGGCCAGGGGCGACGTCAAGGTGAACGCGGTGGTGGGCGATACCCGGCAGTCGGGCACGATCGCGTTCCTGGAGAACACCGTCGACTCGCTCACCGGCACCGTCACCGCCAAGGCCCGGATCGCCAACGCGAACGAGGGCCTGTGGCCGGGCCAGTTCGTCAAGGTCGAGGTGATCCTGGGCGTCGAGCCCGACGCCATCGCCGTGCCGGCGCCGGCCATCCAGCTCGGCCCGAACGGGCCCTACCTGTTCGTCGTGAAGGACAATGTCGCTGAACTGCGCAACGTCGTGATCAAGCGCACCCAGGACGGAGAATCGGTCATCGCCAAGGGGCTCTCGGCGGGCGAGCAGGTCGTGGTCGACGGCCAGCTGCGGCTGGTGAACGGCGCCAACGTGGTGATCCGTCCCGGAGCCCCCGAAGCGACGACAGCGAACGCGCCGCCACGCGGCTGATCCAGCGGAAAGAAAGGTCGACGACCGGTCATGCTCTCAGCGCTCTGCATCCGCCGGCCGGTGATGACCATCCTGGTGATGGCGGCCTTCGTCCTGGCCGGCGCCTTCGGTTACAAGCAGCTCCCCGTCGCGGCGATCCCGCGCGTCGACTTCCCGACCATCCAGGTCTCCGCCCAGCTTCCCGGCGCCAGCCCGGAGACGATGGCGGCCTCGGTCGCCTCCATCCTCGAGCGGCAGTTCTCGACCATCGCCGGCGTGACGGCGATGACCTCGACCTCGTCGCTCGGCAACACCTCCATCGTCCTGCAGTTCGACTTCAACCGCTCGATCGACGGCGCGGCGCTCGACGTGCAGTCGGCCATCTCCTCGGCCATGCGTCGGCTGCCGCCGGAGATGACGACGCCGCCCAGCTTCCGCAAGGTCAATCCGGCCGACTGGGCGGTGATGTTCCTCGCGCTCCGCTCGTCGCAGGCGCGCCTGTCCGACATCGACGCCTTCGCCAACCGGTCGATCCTGCCGCGCCTCTCGACGCTGCCCGGCGTCGCCCAGGTCCTGATCTTCGGCTCGCAGAAGTACGCCGTGCGCGTGCAGGCGAACCTCGACCAGCTCGCCGTGCGCGGCCTGACCCTGCAGGAGCTGCAGACGGCGGTGGTCAACGCCAATTCGAGCAAGCCGGTCGGCGCCATCGCCGACCAGCGCCAGAGCTCGATCCTCGACGCCACCGGTCCGATCAACAAGGCGGCCGACTACATGCCGGTCATCGTCACCTGGCAGAACGGCGCGCCCGTGCGCGTCTCCGACGTGGCGACGGCCGTCGACAGCGTCGAGAACGACAAGGTCGCGAGCTGGCTGAACGGCACCCGGGCGATCGTGCTGGGCGTCTACCGCCAGCCCGACGGCAACACGGTCGAGGTCGTCGACCGCGTGAAGGCGATGCTGCCCGCCATCCAGGCCGAGCTGCCGTCGGGCGTCGAGATCGAGCTGCTGGCCGACCGGTCGGTGCCGATCCGCCACGCCATCGAGGACGTCGAGTTCACGCTGATCCTCGCCGCCATCCTGGTCATCGTCGCGATCTACTTCTTCCTGCGCAGCGTCCGGGCGACCATGATCCCGGCCATCGCGCTGCCGATCTCTGTGATCGGCACCTTCGCGGCGATGTACGTTTGCGGCCACTCGATCGACAACATCTCGCTGCTCGCGCTGACGCTCGCCGTGGGATTCGTGGTCGACGATGCGATCGTCATGCTGGAGAACATCGTCCGCCACATAGAGGCGGGCGAGAAGCCGATGGAGGCCGCGTTCAAGGGCTCCAAGGAGGTCGGCTTCACGATCGTGTCGATGACCCTGTCGCTGGTCGCCGTCTTCATCCCCGTCCTGTTCATGGGCGGCGTGGTCGGCCGCATGTTCAACGAGTTCGGCCTGGTCATCAGCTTCGCCATCCTGATCTCCGGCGTGGTGTCGCTGACCCTTACCCCGATGCTGTGCTCGCGCATGCTGAAGCCGGTCGACCATCACGAGAAGCACAACTTCCTGCTGCGCGCCTTCGAGTGGAGCTTCACCAAGCTGAGTGACGGCTACGGCTGGGCGCTGAAGCGCACGGTGGCGTTGCCGCGGCTGGTGCTGGCCATCACCCTGGGCACCTTCGTGCTGACGGGCGTCCTGTTCCAGGCCATCCCCAAGGGCTTCTTCCCCTCGGAGGACATCGGCCAGATCTCGGGCTCGACGGTCGGTCCGGACGACGCCTCGTTCGATGCCATGGTCGCCCGCCAGGGAGCCCTCGCCGAGATCGTCAAGCGCGACCCCGACGTCGAGTCGGTGCTGTCGATCGTCGGCGGCGGCAATGCCGCGGCGACCGTGAACTCCGGACGCCTGTTCATCATGCTGCGCGACAAGCCGGAGCGGACCGCCACCGCCACGGAAGTGATCGCGCGCCTGCGGCGCGCGACGGCGACCGTTCCCGGCATCAACGTCTTCTTCCAGCCGGTCCAGTCGATCAACCTCGGAACGACCCAGACCCGCGCCCAGTATCAGTTCGGCATGCGGTCGAGCGACCTCGCCGCCCTGCGCGATTTCGCGCCCCAGATGGAACAGCGCATGCGGCGCATCCCCAGCATCATGGACGTGAACTCGGACCTGCAGGTGAGGGCGCGCTCGACGGTGATCGACGTCGACCGCGACACGGCCTCGCGGCTGGGCCTGTCGGTCGACCAGATCCGCCTGGTCCTCTACTCGGCCTTCGGCAGCCGCCAGGTGTCCACCATCTACGCGCCCGACGACACCTATCAGGTCATCCTCGAGGCCGACCCGAAGTACGCCGACGTCAACGAGATCCTGCGCCGCCTGCAGGTGCGGACGCCGAGTGGCGCGCTGGTGCCGCTCGACACGGTCGCCAAGCGCAGCGACAAGCCGACCTCGCTCACGGTCAACCACATCGCCCAGCTCCCTTCGGTCATCATCTCCTTCAACCTGGCGCCGGGCGTCGCGCTCGGCCAGGCGGTCGCCGACATCAACGCCGCCGCCGTCGAGATCGGCCTGCCGGGCTTCATCACGACCAGCTTCGAGGGCAGCGCCCAGGTCTTCCAGCAGGCCGTGGCCAACCAGGGCATGCTGCTGCTGGCGGCGGTGCTGGTGATCTACATCATCCTCGGCATCCTCTACGAGAGCTTCATCCATCCGCTCACGATCCTGTCCGGCCTGCCGTCGGCCGGCATCGGCGCGCTGGCCATCCTGATGCTGTTCAACATGGACCTCAGCGTCATCGCCATGATCGGCGTCGTCATGCTGATCGGCATCGTGAAGAAGAACGCCATCATGATGGTCGACTTCGCCATCGAGCGGCGGGCGCAGGGGGCGCCCGCCGAGCAGGCGATCGTCGAGGCGGCGGTGCTGCGCTTCCGCCCGATCATGATGACCACGGCCTGCGCGCTGCTCGGCGCGCTGCCGATCGCAGTGGGCGCCGGCGCCGGCGCCGAGCTGCGCCAGCCGCTCGGCATCACGGTGGTCGGCGGCCTGCTCGTGTCCCAGTTGCTGACCCTCTTCATCACGCCGGTGGTCTATATCTGGTTCGACAAGCTGACCGGCATGCGCTTCTCCTGGCGCCGTCGCCCCCAGCCTCACCCAACCCCCGCGGAGTAGTCCCATGATCCCTGCCGGCACCGCGCCGCCCCGGCGGCGGCGCGTCCCCGTCGATTGCCCGCTCGCTGCGCGGCGCTGCGTGGCGCGGGTCCGCCGATGAGCCCCGACGAGATCGGCGCCTTCGTCCCCGGGCCGCGAGCCCGTGTCGAGGGTCGTGCCGGCGGGCCGCTGGCCGGCCTCACCTTCGCGGCCAAGGACCTGTTCGATGTCGCCGGCGTGCCGACCGGCGGCGGCAATCACGACTGGCCGACCGGCCGTCCGGTGCCGACCCGGCACGCCTGGGCGGTGCAGACCCTGCTCGACGGCGGTGCCACCCTGATCGGCAAGACGATCACCGACGAGGTTTCGCTCGGCATCCTGGGCGAGAACGCCTTCGACGGCACGCCGGTCAACGTGCGCGCGCCGGGACGCGTGCCGGGCGGGTCGTCCTCGGGATCGGCGGCCGCCGTCGCCGCAGGGCTGTGCGACACCGCGCTGGGCACCGACACCGGCGGCTCGGTCCGCGTGCCCGCGAGCTTCAGCGGCCTCTATGGCATCCGTCCGACGCACGGGCGGATCGACGTCTCCGGGATGATGCCGCAGGCGCCGACGTCGGACACGACGGGCTGGTTCGCCCGCGACGCCGCCACCTTCGCCCGCGTCTCCTCGGTCCTGCTGGGCGAGGAGATTCCAGCCGCGCTGCCGGACCGGCTGGTGATCGCCGTCGACGCCTTCGGCTTCGCCGATGCCGCGGTCGCCGCCGCGCTCCAGCCGATGGTGGCGAGGCTGGCGGACCTCGTCGGCTCCGCTCGCGAGGAGATCATGGCGCCGCCCGGCCTGTCGGTCTGGGCCCGGGCGCAGCGCACCCTGCAGCCGGTCGAGGCCTACAACACGTTCCGGGAGTGGCTGGACGAGCGCAACCCGCGCTTCGCCTTCTCGGTCGCGCGCGGCCTGGTGATGGCATCGCTCACGCCCGAGGGGGACCGTGTCTGGGCCAACCTGATGCGCCAGGAAGCGCGCGGGCGCATGGCCTGGCTGCTGCCCGCCGGGACGATCCTCTGCCTGCCGACGACGCCATTTCCGGCGCCGCTGCGCGGCCAGCCCCTATCGGTGCTGGATCCGCTGCGCGACCGCATCACCTGCCTCTGCGCGCAGGGCGGGCTGGCCGGCCATCCGCAGGTCAATCTGCCGGGCGCGACCGTCGACGGCCTGCCCGTCGGCCTGTCGATCATCGGGCCGCGCGGCAGCGATGCGACGCTGGTCGCGGTGGCCCGGGCGCTCGAGGCAAAGGGCGGCTGACGTCCGGGCGGGGAGGGCCGGTGGCGACCGAGAAGCAGAAGATGCTGGCGGGCAAGCTCTATGTCGCGACCGGCGAGGAACTGGCGGCGGATGCACGCCGCGCCGCCGAGTGGATGGACCGCTACAACGCCTCGATCGCCCGGACGCAGCGGGACCACGCGGCGCTGCTGCGCGAGCTGCTCGCCGAGGTGGGAGAGGGCGCCTATGTCCGCCCGCCGTTCCACTGCGACTACGGCTACAACATCCGCCTGGGCAAGGGCGTCTTCCTCAACTTCAACTGCGTGATCCTGGACGTGGTCGCGGTGACGATCGGCGACGGCACGCAGATCGGGCCCGGCGTCCAGATCCTGACCGCCGATCATCCGCGCGATCCCGCGCAGCGGCGCGCCGGCCTGGAACTCGGCCGGCCGGTCAGGATCGGCGCCAATGTCTGGATCGGCGCCGGCGCGATCATCCTGCCGGGCGTCAAGGTCGGCGACGATGCCATCGTCGGCGCCGGCGCCGTCGTGACCCGTGACGTGCCGCCGGGCGCCACGGTGGTGGGCAACCCGGCCAGGGAGAGACAGAAGTGAGGGACATGACGCCGAACATCCCGGAGATCGTCGAGGAGGTCCGCGGCCTGTTCGAACGCTACGAGCAGGCGCTGATCGACAAGGATGTCGACGTGCTCGACGCCACCTTCTGGAACAGCCCGCATGCGATCCGGCTCGCGAACTACGAGCACGGCTACGGCTTCGACCGCATCCATGCCCACCGGGTCGCCCGGCCGCCCGGCCCCGGCACGAAGGAGAAGCGCCTGCGGCTCGACATCGTCACCGTCGGCCGCGACGTCGCCACCGTCACGCTCGTCTACAAGGTGCGCGGCCACGACATGATCGGCCGCCAGATGCAGACCTGGGTCCGCTTTCCCGATGCAGGGTGGAAAGTGGTCGCCGCGCATGTCTCAATGATCGACAGGGAACCGACCTTGTGAGGACATGATGAGTACAGCCACCGCGATGCTGGGCAACGTCGTGCCGGTCGACAATGCCTGGGTCGCCAAGGTGACCGAGGAGGCAATCGACCCCGGCCTGCCGATCGTCGATCCGCATCACCATCTCTGGCAGCGGCCGGGCAACGACTATCTCTTTCCCGACCTGCTGGCCGACACGCGGAGCGGCCACAACATCGTCGCCACCGTGTTCGTCGACTGCCATTCGATGTACCGCAAGGACGGTCCGTCCGAGCTGCGCTGCGCCGGCGAGACGGAGTTCGCCAATGGCGTCGCCGCGATGAGCGCCAGCGGCCTCTACGGCGACCTGCGGGCCTGTGCCGCCATCGTGAGCCATGTCGACCTGCGCCTGGGCGCCAAGGCCGGCCCGGTGTTCGACGCCCAGATCGCCGCCGGCAACGGCCGCTTCGTCGGCATCCGCTACCAGACCGGCCTCGACAGCGACCCCGGCATCAGAGCCACGCGTACCAATCCTACCCCGGGCCTGATGGCCGATCGCACCTGGCGCGAGGGCTTCGCCGAGCTGGCCAGGCGCGATCTCACCTTCGATGCCTGGGCGTACCATCCGCAGCTCGGCGAGGTGGCCGACCTCGCGGCGGCTTTCCCCGGCACGTCGATCGTGCTCGACCATGTCGGCGGGCCGCTGGGCTATGCCTCCTATGCCGCGCGGCACGACGAGGTGTTCGCGACCTGGAAGAAGTCGATGGCGGAGCTCGCACGCCGGCCCAACGTCACGGTGAAGGTCGGCGGCCTCGGCATGGCGATGGGCTGGTTCGATTTCTATGCGCGTCCCGCCCCGCCATCCTCGGAGGAGCTGGCCGGGGCCTTCAAGCCCTGGGTGGAAACCTGCATCGAACTGTTCGGCGCCGAGCGATGCATGTTCGAGAGCAACTTTCCCGTCGACAAGATCACGTCGGGCTACGGCGTGCTGTGGAATGCCTTCAAGCGCCTCGCAGGCGGCGCGTCGGAATCGGAAAGAAACGCCCTGTTTCACGGTACGGCGAGCAGGATTTATCGCCTGGCATAGTCGATTGACATTCCGCTGCTCGGCTGCAACGGTAAAGCAGTTGTAAGCAATATCGGCCCGCCACCGACGGCGGGTCGCCGGCAGGACGACGAACGTCCGCCGGGCTCAGGGAGCGACGGACGGAGGCATCTATTTCCAAGGAGTTTGTAGAGTAGGCGTATCGACGTCTCACGTCCCTCGCGTGGCTTTACGCAACGGGAGGAAGAATATGCGTTTGATTGGGAAGCTGGGAGGTGTGGCTGTTGCAGCTTCGCTCGCCGTGATGGCGGGCTCGGCGTCTGCGCAGGACAAGAAAGTCCGCATGCAGATGCAGTCGAATTTCGCGTCCACGTTGGCTCTCCTGGGGCCGGATGCGAATTACACGGTTGACCAGATCAAGAAGCTGTCCGCCGGCAGCATCGACATCAAGTTCTTCGAGCCCGGGTCGCTCGTGCCGCCGGGACAGGCCTTCGATGCCGTATCGTCCGGCGCGCTCGACGCGGCCTGGGCGACGCCGGGCTACTGGACCGGCAAGGACATCGCGTTCGCCGTGTTCTCGACCGTGCCGTTCGGGCCGGGCATTCCCGAATACCTCGCCTGGATGAAGGAAGGCGGCGGCGAGAAGCTCATGCAGGAGCTCTACGGAAAGTACAACATCCACTCGGTGATGTGCCATCTCATCCCGCCGGAAGCGTCGGGCTGGTTCCGCAAGGAGATCAAGACGCTCGACGACCTGAAGGGCCTCAAGATGCGCTTCTTCGGCCTCGGCGCCAACGTCATGCAGAAGCTCGGCGTGTCGACGCAGCTCCTGCAGGCCGGCGAGATCTTCCAGGCCCTGCAGCTCGGCACGATCGACGCCACCGAGTTCTCCATGCCGGTGATGGATCTCAGCCTCGGCTTCTACCAGGTGGCGAAGTACTACTACTTCCCCGGCTGGCACCAGCAGGCGACGGTCGGCGACCTGATGATCAACAAGGGCAAGTGGGACCAGCTCTCGGCGCACCAGAAGGCGCTGGTCGAGGCGGCTTGCGACCAGACCGTCCTGAAGGGCATCGCGCTCGGCGAGTCGCTGCAGCCCAAGGCCATGCTCGAGATCCAGAGCAAGGGCGTCGAGCTCAAGACCTGGAGCCCCGAGATGCTGGCCGCCTTCGAGAAGGCCTGGAACGAGGTCGCCGCGGAGCAGGCGGCGAAGAGCCCCGAGTTCAAGAAGGCCTGGGACTCGCTCAGCAAGTTCCGCAAGGAATATGCGATCTGGAAGGATCGCGGCTACCTCAAGTAGTCGGGACGGGGCGCGGCCGCATGCGGCCGCGCCTCTCACGTCTGCACCACCCTTGAACAATGTAGTGCTTCTCCCTCTTCGCCCGGCATGCGCCGCCGCGAGAGGGTTTGCGTCGAGTCGGGGAAACGGAAATGCAAGTCCTGCTTGGTATCAGTGATGCCATCGATCGAGTGCTCGCCCGCGTTGCACACCTCTTCGGATGGCTGTTCGTCGCTCTCGTGATCGTGATCTGCTTCGACGTCGTCACACGCAAGGTCGGGTTCCAGTTGCCGGTGTTCGGCTCGACGCCGCTCCAGGAGCTCGAATGGCACCTCCACGGCCTCCTGTTCCTGTCGTGGCTCGGCTACTGCTACGTCCGCAACGTCCACGTCCGCATCGACGTGTTCACGGCCAATATCGGGCCGCGCCGGCAGGCTATCCTCGAGGTCGTCGGCATCCTGATCTTCGCCATTCCCTACTGTCTGGTCGCAAGCTACTTCGCCTTCGAGTTCTTCGAGGTCTCCTTCATGCAGGGCGAGACGTCCGACGCGCCGAACGGGCTGCCCTTCCGCTGGATCATGAAGGGCGCGCTCTTCCTCGGCCTCGTGCTCCTGGATTTCGCCGTCGCCTCGGTGCTGATGCGCAAGCTGGTCCAGCTGTTCGGTCCGCCGGACCTGGCCGAACGGGCCGTCCAGCCCGTCACCAGTCATTGAGGGGAGGCGACCATGGAATGGATTGCCGATCACCTCTCGATCCTGATGTTCCTCGCGCTCACGGTCGTCATGTTCGTGGGCTACCCGGTGGCCTTCGTCCTTGGCGGCGTCGCGCTCGGCTTCGCCGTGCTGGGCATGTATTTCGACCTGTTCCGCGCCGCCCAGCTCGGCAGCCTGATCCCCCGGATCTGGGGGCAGGCGGTGCAGAACCAGGTGCTGATCGCCGTACCGATGTTCGTGTTCATGGGCACGATCCTGGAGAAATCGGGCGTGGCCGACGAGCTCCTGAGGGCGCTGCAGGTGCTGACCCGGCGGATTCCCGGCGGTCTCGCCCTGTCGGTCACCATCATGGGCGCCATCATGGCGGCGACCACCGGCATCGTCGGTGCCTCGGTGATCATGCTGACCCTGATCGCGCTTCCGACCATGCTCGCACGCGGCTATTCGAAGGAACTTTCGGTCGGCACGATCGCCTCGGCCGGCACGCTGGGGATCCTGATTCCGCCCAGCATCATGCTGGTCATCATCGGCGACATCATGACCCTCTCGGTCGGCACGCTGTTCACCGCCGCCGTTCTTCCCGGCCTGCTGCTGGCCGGCGTCTACCTCGTCTACATCTGCATCTTCGCCGCCTTCAATCCGAGCAAGGCGCCGCCGCTCGAGGCCCACGAGGGGCCACAGACCGCCGGCGAGCTGGCGTCGATGGTCCTGCGCAGTTTCCTGCCGCCGGCCTTCCTGATCATGGTCGTGCTCGGCTCGATCTTCGGCGGCTTCGCCACGCCAACCGAGGCGGGCGGCACGGGCTGCGCCGGCGCGCTCCTGCTGGCGGCATGGAACCGCCGCCTCAACATGAAGATGATGCGGGAAGTGATCGAGGGCGCGGCGCTCACCAACGGCCTGGTCTTCTTCATCATCTTCGGCGCGACCCTGTTCTCCTTCGTCTTCCGCGCGCTGGGCGGCGACGACCTCGTCGCCGAGCTGCTGACGGCCGCGGGCATCGACACGGGGTGGGAGATCCTGATCTTCGTCATGGTCCTGGTCTTCTTCATGGGGTTCTTCTTCGACTTCCTGGAGATCTGCCTGATCGTCCTGCCGATCTTCGCGCCGATTCTGAAGGGAATCGAATTCACGCCCCATATCGCGGAAAACAAGGACTTCATGGTCTGGTTCGTGATCCTGATCGCCGTGAACCTCCAGTCCGCCTTCCTGACACCGCCTTTCGGGTTCGCGCTATTCTACATGAAGGCGACGGTGCCGCCGGAAGTGACGCTGGCGCACATCTACCGCGGCATCGTTCCGTTCGTGCTGCTGCAGGTCGTGACCCTGGCAATGTGCATCCTGTGGCCGGAGATTGTCCTCGTCCTGCCGCGGTATTTCGGCTTCCTGAGTTGATCCGGTGACAGGTCGGCCCCAACCGTCCTAAGGTTCCATCCTCCATGTAGGGGATGGTTCCATGCGTCGGTTGGTGGTTGCGTCTGTTGTCGCGTTGACGAGCGTCCTGTCTGCCCCGGTCTGGGGGCAGACGCTCAAGGTGGTGATGCACTCAGATGTGAAGGCGATCGATCCGATCTGGAGCGGCGCCTACATCACGCGCAACCACGGCTACATGATCTGGGACACTCTGTTCGCGGTCGACGGCAACCTCAAGGTCCAGCCGCAGATGGTCGACAGCTGGACGACCAGCCCGGACGGGCTGACCTGGACCTTCAAGCTGCGCGACGGGCTGGAATGGCACGACGGCACGCCCGTCACCGCCGAGGATTGCATCGCCTCGCTGAAGCGCTGGTCGGCGCGCGATTCGATGGGCCAGAAGCTCGCCCAGGCGGTGCAGGAGTACAAGATCGTCGATCCCGCGACGTTCCAGATCGTGCTGAAGCAGAAGTTCGGGCCGCTGCTCGAGGCGATCGGCAAGCCCTCGGTCGTCGTGCCCTTCATGATGCCCAAGCGGCTGGCGGAGGTGGACGCCTTCAAGGCGATCGACGATCCGGTCGGATCGGGGCCCTTCATCTTCAAGAAGGACGAATGGAAGCCGGGCGAGAAGGTCGTCTACGTCAAGAACCCGAAGTACAAGCCGCGCCCCGAGCCGGCCTCGGGCCTGGCCGGCGGCAAGGTCGTGAACGTCGACCGCGTCGAATGGGTGTGGATCCCCGATGCCGAGACGCAGCTCAACGCCCTGCTCAACGGCGAGATCGACATGCTGGAGGCCGTTTCCTACGACCATCTTCCGGTTCTGGAGAAGAGCAAGGACGTCCGCGTCATCGCCAACAAGACGTCCAACCAATACGTCTTTCGCATGAACTGGCTGACGCCGCCGTTCAACAACGTGAAGGTGCGGCAGGCGGTGGCCTATGCCCTGAACCAGGAGGACTTCCTGCAGGCCAATATCGGCGACAAGCGGTTCTACCGGGTGTGCAAGGCGATGTTCACCTGCGACACGCCGCTTGCCACGACCGCCGGCATGGAGGGGCTGATCGAGGGCAATGCCGCCAAGGCGCGCGAACTGCTGAAGGAGGCCGGCTACGACGGCACCCCCGTGGTCATCCCGCAGCCCAGCGATCTCGGCGTCATCAAGCAGCTCGCCCCCGTCGCCAAGGCGCAGCTCGAGAAGGCGGGGTTCAAGGTCGAGGTCCAGCCGATGGACTGGCAGAGCATGGTGGCCCGCCTCACCACCAAGAAGGGGCCGCCGTCCGAAGGCGGCTGGAACGCCTTCGGCACGAGCTGGGTGCAGCTCGACATCCTCGATCCCCTGATGACGCCATACCTCGCCGCGACCTGCGACAAGGCCCGCTCCGGCTGGCCCTGCGACGAGGGCATGGAGAAGCTGCGCGACAAGTTCGTCACCGCCACGACCGAGGCCGAGAAGAAGGCGGTGGCCGAGGAGGTCCAGCGCTACGCCATGCAGATCGTGACCCACGTGCCGCTCGGCGAATGGTTCGGGGTCGGAGTGGTGCGCTCGAACATCGAGACCCGGCCGGTCCCGCCGCCCATCACGACCTTCTGGGGCGTCTCCAAGAAGTAGGAAGCGGCGCGCCCCGCAGAGGCGTCAGAGGATCGCGCCGGCGGCGCGCAGCTTTTCGCGCAGCGTGGCGGGATCGAGTTCCGCGGTCGGCTGGTTGGAGGCCGCCACCAGGGCGGCGGCGGTGCCGACCGCCTGCGCCACGGCCATCGCCGTCGGCATGACCCGGATGGCGCCGTGCGCCTCGTGCGTCGCAGACAGGCCGCGGCCGGCGACCAGCGCATTGTCGAGCCCGCGCGGCACGGCGATGCGATAGGGCAGGGCGTAGACATGGTCGGGCCCCAGCTCCTCGAAGGTGATGTTGGCGTCGCCCGTGTGATGGACGTCGATCGGGTAGGCGCCCAACGCCATCGTGTCGACGAACTCCGCGCCGTGGCGCAGCTCGTCGGCGGTCAGGGTGGCGAGGCCGGCGATGCGGCGCGTCTCGCGGATGCCGAGCTGCGGCGCGAAGGAGACCAGCCGCGCGCCGGCGCAGCCCGGCACGGCGGCGACGATGAAGCGGGCGGCGGCCAGCGCCTGGCGGCGGCCTTCGCGCTCGCCGTCCGACAGGGCGAACGGGTCGCTGGCGTCGAGGGCGACGCGGGTGACGTTGAACCAGCCATCGTCCGTCCCGGGCACGCGGCTGCAGTGCAGGGCGGCCCGCGGCAGGGCGCCTTCGGCCACGCCGCGGGCGGCGAGGTCGGCCTTGGCCTCGGCCGTCATGCCGTCGAAGGCGGCGAAGTCGATCGGTCCCAGGCGGAACATCATCGTGGCGGGCTGCAGGCTCTCGCCGCTCTCGAGCTCGAGAAACGGTGCGCCGGCCCGCGCCATCAGGTCGAGGTCTCCCGAACTGTCGATGAAGGCGCGGGCGCGGATCTCGAGCAGGCCGCCCTTGGTGAGGACGCTCGCGGCCGTGATCGCGCGGCCGCGACGCGCGGCCTGGGCGAGCTGGGCGTGCAGCAGCACGCGCACGCCGGCCTCGTGCGCCATTTCGTCGAGCACGACCTTCAGGATCTCGGTGTCGTACTCGACGCGGTCCATGAGATGGCCGGTGGACATCACGAAGTGACCGTGGCCGAAGCTGCCGCCCAGCGCCTGCAGGCGCTGCACGATCTCCTCGGCGAGGCCCGCGATCACGCGGCGGCCGGCCCGCGTCTCCCAGCCGACGAACTGGCCGACCGCGCCCGCGGTCGCGGCGCCGCCCAGGAAGCCGTGGCGCTCGAACAGCACGGTCCGCGCGCCCTGTCGGGCGGCGGCGATGGCGGCGACCGTGCCGGCCATTCCGCCGCCGCTCGCCAGGACGTCGCAATCGATGGGATTCATGAACGAAACGGACCATACTCCGCGCCAAGGAAGAACGGGAGGTTTCCGTGTTTCGCAAGACTGTTACCCGCCGGGTGGCACTGGGGGGATTGGCCGCCGCCGCCATTGCGCCGAGCGTGCGTGCCCAGGACCTGATCAAGGCGTCGATCGCGCTGATCCGCCTGTCGTCCTCCGGCCCGATCTTCATCGCCCAGGAGAAGGGATGGTTCCGGGAAGCGGGCCTCGACCTGTCGATGAAGGATTTCCAGGCTGCGGCCCAGGTGCCGCTGGCCGTGGTCTCGGGCGACGCCGATCTCGGCGTCACGGCCTTCACGGCCGGCTTCTACAATCTCGCCGCCAAGGGCGGCCTGGTCGTCGTGGCGGCTCAGAGCGCCGAGCGGCCGGGCTACCAGCTGAATGTGATCGCGGTCACCAATGCGGCCTGGGATGCCGGCGTCCGCTCGGTGAAGGACCTGGTGGGCAAGCGCGTAGCGGTGACCACGGTCGGCTCGTCGGTCCACTATTCGCTGGAGGTCGTGTCGCGCAAGCACGACGTCGACACCAAGCGGCTCACCGTCGTGCCGCTGCAGTCGATCCCCAACATGGTGGCGGCCTTCAAGGGCGGCCAGGTCGATGCCGCGGTGTTCCCGATCACGACCTTCCGCCAGGTCGAATCGGAAGGCGTCGGCAAGCCGATCGCCTATGTGGGCGACGAGGTGCCCTGGCAGCTCGGTGCGGTCTTCACCTCGCCCAAGACCGTTGCCGAGCGCCGGCCGCTGGTGGAGAAGTTCCTGACCGGCTACCTGCGCGGTGCGGCCGCGTATCACGAGGCGTTCGGCAAGCGCGAGAACGGCAAGCTCGTGCCCGGGCCCAACTACGACGAGATGATCGGCATCCTCTCGCGCGTCCTGAAGCAGCCGCCGGAACGCGTCGCGCTGGGCCTGCCCTACATCGATCCCCTGGGGCGGCTCGACGTTGGCGACATCTACAAGCAGGTCGCCTTCTGGCAGTCGACGGGGCAGGTATCGCGCGACGCCGATCCGAAGAAGTTCATCGACCTCAGCTTCGTGCCGGGCCACCTGAACGTCCCGAAGTAGCCAAGGCGCGTACTTGCCGAAGGGCCATGACCGACTCTTTCCTCTGGGGAATGCTGACGATCATCGGTATCGCCGCTGCCGTGGCCTTTGTCGCACTCAAGACGAAGGGACAATCGGTCTGGGCTCGCGCCGGCTTCATCATCTTGGCGATCATCCTGCCAGGCACCGCCTTGGGTGTCGTACGCCCGTTGGTCGAGCGCGTACTTGTCGCGACAAGTGACGACTACGCGTGGTCGAAGATTCACAAGGCGATCGTGGCAGGCTATCCGGCCATGGGCGAGATGATCGACCTTAGTCCCACTATCGAACGTGAATTCCGATCGAAAATGTTGGAGGCGTTGCGCCAGCACGAAAACGACCGAGCCAAGCTCGCCGAAATCGTCACCGCGCTCGCCCTGAGTGTCTATGCAAAGCACATATTGCCGGTGGCGATTCATGGGTCCGATGAGGCGCTTGCCGCCTGGGGAGCTCAGGTCGTTCCCGAGCTCCGGGCTTTTGCCAGCGTTTCTCCTGAAGCTTGCGCCGACTACGTCCTTGGAGGCGTGAACAGGTATCCCGCCGATCCGCACGTTAAAGCCGCAATATTGGCGGGCCAGAAAGCAGTCCTAGCGGCATATAAGACAAGCGACGCGGCAAAGTACCCGTTGCCCGACCAGGCAGCGGTGGCCGCAGAGTACAGGAAGGTCGTCGCACTCGCCGACCCTCCCTTCACTCAAGAGGAACTTCTGTCCTTCGAAGGCCTCGAGAAGCAACCGAAGGCACGCATATGCGATCTCATGATCCGGCTATTCAATGCTATCGGGAGGATCGACATCCACGGCCGGGCAGCCCTTTATCGGGCCATCATGAAGGAGCGGATGTGAAGCAACTCTTTGCTTATTCAGCCGCCTTCAGCTCGGCCGAGCGCGAGGAGCGGGCAGCCGCGTCCTCGGCCTCCCAGCGCGTGCCGATCTCGGCCAGCTTGCCCATCACCTCGTCGAGCTCGTGCCCGCGCCGGGTCAGCGAGTAGGTGACCTTGGGCGGGATGGTCGCCTCGTAGTCGCGGCGCACCAGAGCGGCGCCCTCGAGGGTGCGCAGGCGCTCGGTCAGCATCTTCGCCGAGATCCCCGCGACGCGACGCTTCAGCTCGCCGAAGCGCTGCGGCCCGTGGGTCTTGAGGTTGTAGAGGATGTACGTCGTCCAGGGCCCCATCAGCATGCGCAGGATGAAGTCCATGGGACAGGAGGCGCTCTCCTTGGTCCGGGTGTTCGTGGCGTCCATGAAAAGAATCCGATTGGTTACGAATTGGTACCTACTGGTGAATATATAGAGCGCATCCCAGATCTTTCCAGTCACTACATGTAACCGACTGAATTCGGGAAACGGCATTGCCGTTTCTCCAGTCGAACCAAAGGATTGGAAGGGTCATGAGCAGCATTGCCATCGTCTATCACTCGGGCTTCGGCCATACCCAGGCCCTGGCCGAGGCGGTCGCCCGGGGCGCGAGGGCCGTCGCGGGCACCCAGGTCAGCCTCGTCCCCGTCGCCGAGGCGGAGGCGCGGCAGGCCGAGCTCGACGGCGCGGACGCCATCGTCTTCGGCAGCCCGACCTACATGGGCGGCGTGTCGGCCGAGTTCGCGAGGTTCAAGGACTGGACATCCAAGCGCTGGATGGACGGGGCGTGGCGCAACAAGCTCGCCGCCGGCTTCACCGCGTCGGCGTCGTGGAACGGCGACAAGCACAACACGCTCTACCAGCTCCTGACGCTCGCCCTTCAGCACGGGATGGTGTGGGTGGGGCTCGGCCTGCCGCCGGGCTTCAACCATTCCAAGGGGTCGGCCGAGGATCTCAACCGGCTCGGCGCCTCGGTCGGCGCCATGGCCCAGGCCAACGCCGACCAGGGCGTCGAGGGCATCGCCGCCTCGGACTTCCGGACCATGGAGGCGCTGGGCCAGCGGGTCGCCCAGTCGGCGCGCCGCTGGCGCGAGCAGCCCGTCGCCCAGGCTGCGTAACGCAGCGGCGGCCGCATCCGGCAGGCGCTATACCTGCCGGATGTCCCCGCCGCTTCTGCGTATCCCCAGTGACGACCGGCTGCCCGACCGGGCCGACGTCGTCGTGATCGGCGCCGGCATGGCCGGCAGCACCGCCGCCTATGCCCTCGCGAAGAAGGGCGTGTCGGTCGCGCTGATCGACAAGGGGGTCGTCGGCGGCGAGCAGAGCAGCCGGAACTGGGGCTGGTGCCGCCAGCAGCATCGCGATCTGCGCGAGCTGCCGCTGGCGCAGAAGAGCCTGCTGCTCTGGGACGAGCTCGCCGCCGAGCTCGACGGCGACACGGGTTTCCGCCGCACCGGGCTGCTTTACGTCACCACGCGACCGGCCGACCTTGCGCTGTGGGAGGCCTGGACGCTGAAGGCCCGCGACTACCAGATGCACAGCCGCGTGCTGAGCGCGGCCGAGGCCAGGGCGATGACGCCGGGCAGCACCGTGGACTGGATCGGCGGCGTGCATTCGCCGAGCGACGGCCGGGCCGAGCCCGGCCTGGCCGGGCCACTGATCGCCGAGGGCGCGCGCCGCCGCGGCGCCACCATCCACCAGAACTGCGCCGCGCGCGGCCTCGACATCGAGGCCGGCAAGGTGGCGGGCGTGGTCACCGAACGGGGCCGCATCAGGGCCGGCGCCGTGCTGGTCGCCGGCGGCGCCTGGACATCGATGTTCTGTCGCCATCACGGCCTGCGCCTGCCGCAGGCCGGCGTGCGCTCGACGTCGTTCTTCACGCGCGCGGCGCCCGCGGTCGTGGAGGGTGGCCTGTCGATGCCCGATGTCACCATCCGCCGCCGGCTGGACGGCGGCTATTCGGTGGGGTTGAGCGGGCGCGGCCTGCTCGAGCTTTCGCCGCAGGGGCTGCTCTATGCCCGCTCGTTCTGGCCGACCTTCCGAAAGCGCCGCAGCCTGCTCAGCATCTCGGTCGGACGGTCCTTCTTCGAAGGGCCGGAATCGCTGCAGCGCTGGTCGCTCGACCGTGTCTCGCCGTTCGAGCACGTGCGCACGCTCGACCCGCCGGCCGATCCGGCGCTGGTGCAGATGGGGCTGACGCGGCTGGCGGCCAACTATCCGGCCCTGGCCGGGCTGGAGGTCGAGGCGAGCTGGGGCGGGCTGATCGATTCGACGCCCGACGGCATTCCCGTGATCTCGCCGGTCGATCCGCTGCCGGGGCTTTTCCTGTCGACCGGCTACAGCGGCCACGGCTTCGGCATCGGCCCGGCGGCCGGCCGGCTCGCGGCCGACCTGATCAGCGGCGATCCGCCGATCGTCGATCCCCATCCGTTTCGGTACAGCCGCATGATCGACGGCAGCGATCTCGGCGAGCCGGGGATGATGTAGCCGCCGGTGCGGCTACCATCGTGGCGGCGGAAGCTGAGGGTCCGGCTGCCGCCAGCCGGACCCGTCGTGCTCCTACTGCTTCTTCTTGATGTTCCACATGACCGGCACCGGACCGGCGAGCCAGCCCGAGATGCGGTCCTTGCGGTAGGCGCCGAACGCCTTGTACTGGCCCAGCACGATGTAGGTCGCCTGGTCCATGACGCGGTCCGAGACGGCCATCGCCAGCTGCTTCTGCTTGGCGGGGTCGGTCTCGCGCGCGAAGGCCGTCCGCAGCTTCTCCATCTCGGGATCGCACGGCCAGCCGAACCAGGCCTTTTCGCAGCCGCCGCTGGTGAAGGAGTTCGACGCCGGGTTCTCGGTGCCGATGCTGACGGTGGTCGTGTAGAAGATGTCCCAGCCGCCCTTGTCCGGCGGATCCTTCTTGGCACGACGCGACACGACGGTCTGCCAGTCCATCGCCTGCAGGTCGACCTTGAAGCCGACCTTCTCCAGCGCCTGCTTGCCGACCGGCGGCAGCTGGTTGGCCGACTGCAGGTCGGTCGCCTGCATCATCACGATCGGCTTGCCGTCGTATCCGCTCTCCTTCAGCAGCTGGCGCGCTTTCTCGTAGTCGGGCTTGATCAGCAGGTCGCCGTAGCTCTTCTCGTAGGGCGACCCGCAGATCAGCGGCGCGTTGCACACGCGGTAGATGCCGGGATCGCCCACCTGGGCGCGGAGGAAGTCCTCCTGGGCGATGGCGTACATCGCCGCCTGGCGCGCCTTCACGTTGTTGAAGGGCGGATGGAGATGGTTGAAACGCATGATCATCTGGCTGCCCAGCGCGTTCCAGCCGTAGAGCTCGATGTTCTTGTCTTCCTTGAGCACCGGGAAGAGGTCGGGCACCGGCGCTTCGACCAGGTCGACCTCGCCCTGCTGCAGCGCGTTGACCGCGGTCAGCGGATCGGTGATGGCGATCCACTCCAGGCGGTCGATGTTCACCACCTTGCCGCCGGCCAGCATCGAGGGCGGCTCGGAGCGCGGCTTGTACTTGGTGTTCTTGACGTAGACGACCTTCTCGCCGGGCTTCCACTCGTCCTTCTTGAAGATGAACGGTCCCGAGCCGGTGTAGTCGTCGATCTGCTTGAACGGATCGGTCTCGGCGACCCGCTTCGGCATCATGAACGGCACGTTGGAGGAGGGCTTGCCCAGCGCCTCGAGGACCAGGCCGAACGGCTCCTTCAGCACCAGGGTGAAGGTCTTGTCGTTGACCGCCTTCAGCTCGCCGACCGACTTCATCAGCTGCTGGCCGAGCGAATCGCGGGCGCCCCAGCGCTTGATCGAGGCGATGCAGTCCTCCGACGTGACGGGCTTGCCGTCATGCCATTCCAGGCCGTCGCGCAGGGTGAAGGTCCAGGTCAGCTTGTCGGGCGAGACCTCGTACTTGTCCACCATCTGCGGCTGGACCTTGAGGTTCTCGTCCTCGGCGAACAGGACGTCGTAGACCATGTAGCCGTGGTTGCGGGTGATGAACGCCGTCGTCCAGATCGGATCCAGCACCTTGAGATCGGAGTGGGCGACCATCTTCAGCGTCTGGGCCCCGGCGGGAACCGCCGCCAGCACGGCAAGGACCGCCGTGAGCCGCGCCAAACTCCGTAAAATATGCAACATGCTACCTGCCTTTCCCAAATTCAGGACCCCGATTGCACAGAGGCTGCCACGGGACGCCCGAGGAATAAAGCGATGTCCATGCCAACGATCTTCGTGTCGCACGGATCACCGATGCTGATCCTGGAAGACCGGCCGGCGCGGGCGTTCCTCGCATCGCTGGGCGACATGCTGCCGCGACCGAGCGCGATCGTCGCCGTCTCGGCGCACTGGGACACCGACGTGCCCGCGGTGTCGACGGCGCGCCGGCCCGAGACGATCCACGACTTCTACGGCTTTCCGGAAGCGCTCTATGCACTGCGCTACGATCCGCCCGGCGCGCCGCAGCTCGCGGATCGCATCGCCCGCCTGATCGGCGCGGCGCACGATCCCCATCGCGGGCTCGATCACGGGGCCTGGGTCCCGGCCAAGCTCGCCTGGCCGCAGGCGGACATTCCGATCTTCCAGCTTTCGGTGCAGTCGGGCCTCGACGTCGCGCACCATATCGAGCTCGGCCGCAAGCTCGCGCCGCTCCGGGACGAGGGCGTGCTGGTGATGGGATCGGGCAGCGCGACTCACAATCTGCGCGCGCTGGTGCGCGGACCGGGCGATTCTGAGCCCGAGCCATGGGCGCGGGCGTTCGACGACTGGCTGGCGGACACGCTGGAGAAAGGCGATGCGGCGGCACTGGCCGACTATCGCACGCGGGCGCCCCATGCCCGCGAGGCCCATCCGAGCGACGAGCACCTGCTGCCGTTGCCCGTGGCCTTCGGTGCGGCGGGCGAGGGCGCGCGCGGTCGCGCCCTGCACCGCAGCTTCACGCTGGGAAACCTGTCGATGGCGTCCTACGCGTTCGCGTAGGACCGGGACTCAGGCGGCCGTCGCCAGGGTGACGCCCTTTTCCTTCATCAGCTGCTGCAGCTCGCCGGTCTCGTGCATTTCACGCACGATATCGCAGCCGCCGACGAACTCGCCCTTGACGTAGAGCTGGGGAATGGTCGGCCACTGGCTGAACTCCTTGACGCCCTGGCGCAGTTCCGGGTCGACGAGGATATTGACGCCGTGGAACTTGACGCCGAGGTCGCTCAGCACCTCGACGACCGCCGCCGAGAAGCCGCACTGCGGGAAGACCGGCGTGCCCTTCATAAACAGCAGCACGTCGTTCTTGGCGATCTCGTCGCGGATGCGGTCGAACACCTGGGGTTCGCTCATGTCGATCTCCTGAAGCGCCTCTCAGGGACGGTCACGTCCGGGCGCGGGGCTTCTGCGAATATAGGGCGCTCATGGCCGTTGCGCCATGGTGGTGAGCTTCAGGGCGTGCAGGGCACCGCCCATGCGGCCACCCAGGGCGGCGTAGACCATCTGGTGCTGCTGGATCTTGGATTTGCCGGCGAAAGCAGCGGAAATAACCGTGGCGGCATAGTGGTCTCCGTCGCCGGCCAGATCCTGGATCTCGACCTCGGCGCCCGGAATGCCCTGCTGGATCAGGTGGACGATGTCATTGGCGGCCATCGGCATGGCGGTCCTCCTGCTTCACTCTGTGGTGTTCATGTAGGTCGGCAGCCAGGTCTCATGGGCCGCCTTGATCTCGGCGATCGGCAGCGAGACCACATCCTTGATCGTGAGCGCGGCGCCGCCGGAATAGCCCAGCAGGACGGCCGGGACACCGGCGGCCCGGGCTTCCTCCAGGACGTCGTCGGGCGAGCCCGTTGCGACGAGGTAGCGGGCCTGGTCCTCGCCGTAGAGGAAAGCATGCGGCGGGACGGCGCCGGCCGGCAGCGCGATCTCCAGGCCGGTGCCGCCCGCGATCGCCATCTCGGCGAGCCCGACCAGGAGCCCGCCGTCGGACAGGTCGTGGCAGGCCTCGACGCGGCCCCGCTGGATCTGGGAGCGCACGAAATCGCCGTTGCGGCGTTCGGCGGCGAGGTCGACGGGCGGCGGCGCACCTTCTTCGCGGCCGCAGGCCTCGCGCAGATAGAGCGACTGACCGAGCCAGCCTGCGGTCTCGCCGACCAGCACGAGGCCGAGCCCGGCCTGCGTCAGCCGCGAGCCGACGGCCTTGGCGATGTCGTCGATGACGCCCACGGCGCCGATGGTCGGGGTCGGCAGGATCGGCCGGCCCTCGGTCTCGTTGTAGAGCGAGACGTTGCCCGACACGACGGGGAAGTCGAGCGCGGTGCAGGCTTCGGCCATGCCCATGACGGCACCGGCGAACTGGCCCATGATCTCCGGCTTCTGCGGATTGCCGAAGTTCATGTTGTCGGTGACGGCGAGCGGCCGGGCACCGACGGCGGTGATGTTGCGCCACGCCTCGGCGACGGCCTGGCGGCCGCCGGTCTCGGGATGGGCCTGCACGTAGCGCGGCGTGCAGTCGGAGGTCATGGCCAAGCCCTTGTGGCCGCCGTTGACGCGCACCAGGGCGGCGTCGCCGTCCTGCGGGCGGATCGCCGTGTTGCCCATGATCAGGTGGTCGTACTGGTGCCAGATCCACGCCTTGCTCGCGAGGTCGGGACACGCCATCAGCGCCAGCAGCGAGGTCTTCCAGTCCGCAGGCGCCGGCACGCGGGCGGCATCGAGCACGGCGGGCAGCGGCGTCAACGTCCAGGGCCGCTCGTAGACCGGCGCCTCGGTGACCAGCGGCGGGATCGGGATGTTGCCGACGATGTCGCCGTGCCACGACAGGACCATCCGCTGCGTGTCGGTGAGGTGGCCGATGACGGCGAAATCAAGCTCCCACTTCTCGAAGATGGCGCGCGCCAGCGCCTCGCGCCCCGGCTTGAGCACGATCAGCATGCGCTCCTGGCTCTCAGAGAGCATGAGCTCGTAGGGATTCATGCCGGTCTCGCGCATCGGCACCTTGTCGAGCTCGACGACCACGCCGAGGCCGCCCTTGGCCGCCATCTCGAACGACGAGGAGGTGAGGCCGGCGGCCCCCATGTCCTGGATGGCGACGATAGCGTCGGTCGCCATCAGCTCCAGGCAGGCCTCGAGCAGCAGCTTCTCGACGAAAGGATCGCCGACCTGAACGGTGGGACGCTTGCTCTCGCTGTCCTCGTTGAACTCGGTCGAGGACATGGTGGCGCCGTGGATGCCGTCGCGCCCCGTCTTGGAGCCGACATAGACCAGCGGATTGCCGACGCCCGCCGCCGCCGCATAGAAGATGCGGTCGCTGGGCGCGATGCCCACGGTCATGGCATTGACCAGGATGTTGCCGTTGTAGGCGGGATGGAAGTTGGTCTCGCCGCCCACCGTCGGGATGCCCATGCAGTTGCCGTAGCCGCCGATGCCGGCGACGACGCCCGACACGAGGTGCCGGGTCCTGGGATGGCTGGGGTCGCCGAAGCGCAGCGCGTTCAGGTTGGCGACCGGCCGGGCGCCCATGGTGAAGACGTCGCGCAGGATGCCGCCCACACCCGTCGCCGCACCCTGGTAGGGCTCGATGAAGGACGGGTGATTGTGGCTTTCCATCTTGAAGATGGCGGCCTGGCCGTCGCCGATGTCGATCACCCCGGCATTCTCGCCCGGACCCTGGATCACCCACGGCGCCGTGGTCGGCAGCTTCTTCAGCCAGACCTTGGACGATTTGTAGGAGCAGTGCTCGCTCCACATGGCCGAGAAGATGCCGAGCTCGACCATGGTCGGCGTGCGGCCCATGATCGCCAGCACGCGCTCGTATTCGTCGGGCGACAGGCCGTGCTCGGCCACGATCTGCGGCGTGATCGCCGGCTCGTTGGGAAGCTTGACGGGCGGATTGCGCTCCGCGGCGGTGACGGCGTCGGTCATGTCAGGGCGTCGATCAGGCCTTCGAACAGCGCCCGGCCATCGGTGCCGCCGAACATCGGCTCCACCGCGTTCTCCGGATGGGGCATCAGGCCCATCACCGTCTTGGTCTCGTTGAAGATGCCGGCGATGTTGCGGATCGAACCGTTGGGATTGCCGCTTCCGTCGACCGTGCCGTCGGGCGCGCAGTAGCGGAAGGCGATCTGGCCGCGATCCTCGAGGCGCTGCAGCGTGTCGTCGTCGGCGAAGTAGTTGCCCTCGGCGTGCGCGACCGGCACGCGGATCACCTGGCCGCCCTGGTAGCGGTTCGTGAACAGGCTCTGGCTCGTCTCGACCCTGAGGTGCACGTCGCTGCACACGAACTTCAGGTGCGCGTTGCGCATCAGCGCGCCCGGCAGCAGCCCGGCCTCGGTGACGATCTGGAAGCCGTTGCAGATCGCCAGCACCGGCACGCCCTGGGCGGCGCGGCGCCTGACCTCGGCCATCACCGGCGACTGGGCCGCCATGGCGCCGCAGCGCAGGTAGTCGCCGTAGGAGAAGCCGCCGGGAACGACGATCAGGTCGGTCTTGGCGAAGTCGCCGTCGCCGTGCCAGACCATCTCCGGCCGGCGCCCGCTCACCCGCTCGATCGCGTGGGCGACGTCGCCCTCGCGGTTCGAGCCGGGGAAAACCAGCACCGCTGCTTTCATGGGTGCGCTACTCCGTCCTCATTCTCCTCTCCCCCTTCGGGGAGAGGTTGGGTGAGGGGGTGATGAAGGAGGCGGCTTTCGCGCTGCTCCCCCTCACCTGGCCTCTCCCCGAAGGGGGAGAGGAACATGAAGCCGGCCTTCATCAGCCCAGCACCTCGATCGAGTAGTTCTCGATCACCGTGTTGGCCAGCAGCTTGCGGCACATCTCGTCGAGCCGCTGCCGCGCCTTCTCCCTGTCGGTCTCGGCGAGCTCGAGCTCGATGAACTTGCCCTGGCGGACGTCGCCGACCTCGGGGAAGCCCAGCCGGTTGAGCGAATGTCCGATGGCCTTGCCCTGGGGGTCGAGCACGCCGTTCTTGAGGGTTACGTGAACTCTGGCTTTCATCTCGCCTCTGCCGCAGCGTCCTATTGCAATGTGGTGGGGCCGCGCACGTCGCCCGGCCCCTGGTCGATCAGGATGCCGAGCCGCCGCGCCACCTCCTGGTAGGCTTCCTCGACCTTGCCGAGGTCGCGGCGGAAGCGGTCCTTGTCCATCTTCTCGTTCGTCCGCAGGTCCCACAGACGGCAGGAATCCGGGCTGATCTCGTCGGCGAGGACGATCCGCACCATGTCCTCCTCATATAGGCGGCCGAACTCGATCTTGAAGTCGATGAGCTTGATGCCGCAGCCGAGGAAGAGGCCGAACAGGAAGTCGTTGATGCGAAGCGTCAGCGCCACGATGTCGTCGAGGTCCTGCGGAGTCGCCCAGCCGAAGGCGGTGATGTGCTCCTCCGTGACCATGGGATCGCTCAGCCCGTCGTTCTTGTAGAAGAACTCCATGATCGAACGCGGCAGCTGCGTGCCTTCCTCCAGGCCGAAGCGCTGGGCAAAGGAGCCGGCGGCGACGTTGCGCACCACGACCTCGAGCGGGATGATCTCGACCTGGCGGATGAGCTGCTCGCGCATGTTCAGGCGGCGGATGAAATGCGTCGGAACGCCGATCTCCCCGAGCTTGGTCATCAGGAACTCGGAAATGCGGTTGTTGATCACCCCCTTGCCGGTGATCGTGCCCTTCTTCTGGTTGTTGAACGCGGTCGCGTCGTCCTTGAAGTACTGGACGATGGTCCCGGGCTCTGGCCCCTCGAACAAGGTCTTGGCCTTGCCCTCGTAGATGCGGCGGCGGCGGGACATTCTCTACTCCTGGGGGGACGGCGCACGCCGCCCCCGATTGGGCCGGACTATGGCGGAAGTCCCATGCGCCGGGATTGGGGAAAAATCCATTGAAAAAGGTGACGCAAGCGTCATATTCCACCTTTGATCGGAGGCCCCACATGGCCCAGCAAATCACATACGACAAGGCCTACGACGCCGTCCTCCCCGAGGATTTTCCGGCCATGCTCGAGGTGCCGCGCTACGGCCGCCGCAGCGACGCGTTCGATGCCATCATCTCGGCCACCCATGACCATTTCTGGGACCCTCTCGACAAGGCCTATATCGACTTCGACCAGCCGTTCGACCTCGAGACGACGCCGATCCTGCCGCTCGACAATATCGTCGAGCTGCGCTCGGCCGTCGCCGACCGGCTGGACGACCGCCAGAAGATCCAGCTCGCCAACGACGTGACCCACTGGTCGGTCTCCAACCTGCTGCACGGCGAGCAGGGCGCGCTGTCCCTGTCGGCCAGCCTCTGCCACATCCTGCTCGATCCGGGCGCCCAGGAATACGCCGCCAACCAGGCGCGCGAGGAGGCCCGCCACGTCACCGGCTTCACGCGCTACATCGCGCGGCGGTGGGGCGACCCGTTGCCGGTCGGCAAGACGATCGCCAGCGTCCTCGCCGATCTGGTCTCGACGCCCGAGGTCTACAAGAAGGTGGTCGGCATGCAGATGCTGATCGAGGGGCTGGCGATGGGCTCGTTCGCCACCCTGAACGCCCGCACCAACGACCCCGTCCTGCGCCGGCTGGTGCAGCTCGTGATGAGCGACGAGGCGTTCCACCACCGCTTCGGCCGGCTGTGGGCCGCCAAGACCATCCGCCATCTCAACGAGGAGGAGCACCGCAAGGTCGAGGACTGGTCGGCCCAGATCTTCCAGGTGCTGCTGTTCAACCTGATCAACGCCGAGCAGAAGCAGGTCATCTACGCCAAGTACGGGCTCGACTGGCAGTGGGTGCGCGACGCGGTCAAGGAGACGTTCAGCGACAACGACCGGCGCGAGCAGCTCAAGGACAGCACCAACATCTTCCGGGTCCTGATCAAGACCCTGCTTCACGCCGGCATCATCACGTCGCGCACCGCGCCGCTCTACGCCGTGTGGGTCGACATGAAGGAACTCGAGGCCGAGGGCGACGGCATTCCGGGCGACGTCGTCGCCGACGAGATGCTGGTGACGCTGCGGGAGATCAACGCGCGGCGCCGGCGAATCGGCGCCAAGGACTCGATGGCGGCGGCCTGAGTCCCCCGGCCTGAAGACCTTCAGGCCGGCTTGCGGCCGAGCGCGAAGACCGACAGGCCGGCCAGCCGGTTGAGGGGAAAGAGCGGCAGCTCGGCGGCGCAGGCCGCGGTCAGCAGGCCGTTCACGACGGCGCCGTGGCGCCGGAGGCTGCTCTCCGGACGGTCGCTGCCGCGCGCGGCCAGCCGCACGGCGGCAGCTAGCGGGAAGACGAGGGCGAAATAGTAGGCGGCGCGCACGACCTCGAGGCCGGCCTCGCGCATCGCCGTCTCGAGAGCGGGCAGCGTGTAGCGGCGCTTGTGCTCCAGGAAGACGTCGTGGCCGCTCCACAGGAAGCCGAAGGCCGGCACCGTCACCAGGAAATGCGCGCCCGCCGGCACGCAGCCGGCATAGTGGCGCAGCAGCCCGCGATCGTCGTCGACATGCTCCAGCACGTCCATCATCAGCACGAGGTCGCAGTCGGTCGCGCCCGTCTCGCGGCGGAAGAGGACCGGCTTGCCGGCTTCGCTGTCGTCGCGGTCGGCGGCGTAGCCGGTGTCGACGCAGAGCGCCGACTGGGCCGCCGTCGAGGCCAGCAGGCGGCGGGAGAAGAAGCCCGAGCCCGCGCCGACGTCGAGGATGCGTTGGGGATGCACGGGCCCGACGAGGCGGCGCAGGGCGGCGGCTTTCGAGCGGTAGTACCAGTGGCGGCCGATGTCGGCGCCGAGAATGTCCTCTTCCTTGAGGTCCATGCGCTCAGGCGGCCGGCGGGCTTACGTTCCCGTCCTCGTAGACCCCTTCGACCACGTAGATCGGCCGGCCCTTCACCTCGAGGAACAGGCGCCCGAGATACTCGCCGATGATGCCCAGCGACAGGAGCTGGATGGCGCCCATCAGCAAGACGGCGATCAGCAGCGAGGCGTAGCCCGGCGTGTCGATGCCGAACAGCAATACCCGGGTGACGATGAAGACGGCATAGAGCACCGCGACGGCGGCGATCACGACGCCGACGTAGAACCAGGCGCGCAGCGGCGCCGTCGAGAAGCTCACTACGCCGTCGAGCGCGAAGTTCCACAACCGCCACAGGTTGAACTTGCTCTCGCCCGCCGCCCGCTGCGGCCGTTCGTAGGACACGCCGACGGCGTTGAAGCCCACCCAGGCGAACAGGCCCTTCATGAAGCGGTTGCGCTCGGGCAGCTGGCGCAGCACTTCCACGGCGCGCCGGTCGACCAGCCGGAAATCGCCGACATTCTCCGGGATGCGCACCGGCGACATGCTGTTGAACACCCGGTAGAACCAGCCCGCCGACAGGCGCTTGGCCGCCGTGTCCGAGGCGCGCAGGCTGCGGACGCCGTAGACGATGTCGTAGCCTTCGCGCCAGCGCGCCATGAACGGCTCGATGAGCTCCGGCGGGTCCTGCAGGTCGATGTCCATGGGCACGATCACGTCGCCCCTGGCATGGTCGATTCCGGCGGTCAGCGCCGCCTCCTTGCCGAAGTTGCGCGACAGGTTGACGACCCGCAGCCGCCGGTCGCCCATGCCGCGGTCGAGCAGGTGGGCCAGCGTGTCGTCGCGCGAACCGTCGTTCACGAACACGATCTCGAAGCGGAAGCCGTCGCGCTCCATCAGCGGCCGCACCGTGTCGAGGAAGAGGTCGATCGATTCCTCCTCGTTGAAGACGGGCACCACCAGCGACAGGAGCGGGTCGGCCGGCCGGCGCGCGCGCTGCGCTGCCAGCTGGCGCTCCAGGGCGCTGCCGCCGAGGCGGGGGAGGGGAAGGATCGATTCGGGCACGGCGATGGGATTCCGCCACGCGGCCGATGCGGCCGGTCGCGGCAAGGAATCAAAACCGCCGGTCCGAATCAACCCTTTTCGTCGGCCGGATGCCATTCGGGCCGTCGCACCGGCTAGCGGAAGGTGGCCTTGCCCTGCTGCGCCAGGCCGCTATTGCGGTCGGCGATCCAGGTAGAGAGCGATCCGTCCGCCTCGCGGCGGGCGCCGACCGAGAAGGCCGCGCCGGCATAGACCGGCGCCAGGGCACGGAACTCGAAGCTGGCCGGCGTGCGTCCGGGACTGGAACGGCGCGCCAGCTCCATCTGGACCAGACCCATCAGCGGACCGTGGACGATCAGGCCGGGATATCCCTCGACGCCGGTGACGTAGGGCTCGTCGTAGTGGATACGGTGGCCGTTGAAGGTGAGCGCCGAGAACCGGAACAGCAGCACCGGCGTGGCCTCGATCGTCCGGCTCCAGGTGGCGTCGGCCGGCGCGGGCCTGGCCTCGCGCTGCCGCTCTCCCGGCCTGGCGGCCTCGCGGTAGACGATGTCGTGCTCCTCCACGAAGGCGGTGCCGGCAGGCCCCGAGACGGTGTGCGACACGGTGACGAACACCATGGAGCCCGTCGAGCCGGTCTTGGGCTCGACCGACTTGATCGCCGAAACCCGGCGGATGGGCTCGCCGATCCTCAGCGGCGGGCCGTCGAAGGTGAAGCGGCTGCCCGCCCACATTCGCCGCGGCAACGGCACCGGCGGCAGGAAGTCGCCGCGTTCGGCATGGCCGTCGGGGCCGACCTTCGACATCGGTGCCGCCTCGAGGAAGTAGAGCCAGTGCCAGAGCGGGGGCAGAGGATCGCCGGCGCGCGGCTCGGGATCGGGCTCGTCGAGCGTGGCGATCAGCGCGCGCACGGGAAAAGGCGCCGCCAGATCCTCGGCGACCTGCGTGCGACCGACCCAATTCCGCAGCTTTTCCAAGGACATGAGACCTTTTCCTCCCTTTGCCGGCGACATTGCCACCACCCCGCGGAGGTGGAAAGCCGGCCGTCGCGTCGCTATATAGCGGACGCGAGCCAAACCGGAGTGGCCATGACTACGTTCGACGATCGCGAAAGAGCCTTCGAAAAGAAGTTCGAGCACGACCAGGAACTTCAGTTCAAGACGACGGCTCGCAAGAACAAGCTGCTCGGCCTTTGGGCCGCCGGCCTGATGGGCAAGGTCGGGGCCGAGGCAGAGACCTATGCCAAGGAGGTCGTGATGGCCGACCTCGAGAAGCCGGGCGACAGCGACGTCATCGAGAAGCTGATGACGGACCTCGCCGCGGCCGGCCATCCGGTCGAGGAGCACACGATCCGCCGTCAGGCCGAGCGCATGCTGACCGACGCCAAGGCCCAGCTCATGAAGGAGGTCCGCTAGAAGCGGGCTCCGGGAGCCTTACCCCGGGGAGGCTCCGGACGGCGCGTCAGCCGAAGACGCGCCCGAAGATCGTGTCGACGTGCTTGGTGTGGTAGCCCATGTCGAACAGGGCGACGAGCTCGTCGTCCGACAGGAACTGCCGGATCTCCTTGTCGGCGCGGCACAGCGCCAGGAACGAGGCGTTGCCGCGCCAGGCGTCCATGGCGTTGCGCTGCACGGCGGCGTAGGAATCCTCGCGGCTCATGCCTTTCTGGGTGAGCGCCAGCAGCACGCGCTGCGAGAAGACCAGGCCGCCCAGCGAATCGAGATTGCCCTTCATGCGCTCGCCGTAGACCACGAGCTGCTCGACCACCGAGGCGAGCCGATTGAGGGCGAAATCCAGCGTCACCGTCGCGTCCGGGGCGATGTAGCGCTCGGCCGAGGAATGCGAGATGTCGCGCTCGTGCCACAGGGTCACGTTCTCGAGCGCCGGCACGACCGCGCTGCGCACCACGCGCGACAGGCCGGTCAGGTTCTCGGTCAGCACCGGATTGCGCTTGTGCGGCATCGACGAGCTGCCCTTCTGCCCGGCCGAGAAGAACTCCTCGGCCTCGCGCACCTCGGTGCGCTGCAGGTGGCGGATCTCGGTGGCGAGGTTCTCGACCGAGGCGGCGGTGACGGCCAGCGCCGCAAAGAAGGCGGCATGGCGGTCGCGCGGGATGACCTGGGTCGAGACCGGCTCGACCGCCAGCCCGAGCTTGGCCGCGACATGCTCCTCGATCCGGGGATCGACGTTCGCAAAGGTGCCGACCGGGCCGGAGATGGCGCAGGTGGCGATCTCGGCCCGCGCCGCGACCAGCCGCGCGCGGTTGCGCGTGAAGGCCGCGAAGTGGCCAGCCAGCTTGACGCCGAACGTCGTGGGCTCGGCATGGATACCGTGGCTGCGCCCGATCGTCAGCGTGTCCTTGTGCTCCAGCGCCCGTTTCTTGAGGGCCGCCAGAAGGCGGTCGAGGTCGGCCAGCAGGATGTCGGCGGCCTCGGTGAGCTGGACCGCGAAGCTCGTGTCGAGCACGTCCGAGGAGGTCATGCCCTGATGGACGAACCGCGACGACGGGCCGATGAACTCGCCGAGCCAGGTCAGGAAGGCGATGACGTCGTGCTTGGTCACCCGCTCGATGGCGTCGATCTTCTCGACATTGCCGTCGGGGTCGGCCTTGAGCGCGTCCATCGCCTTGCGGCCGCCCTCCCAGATCGCCTGGGCGGCTTCCTCCGGGACGATCCCCAGCTCCGCCATGGCGTCGCAGGCGTGCGCCTCGATCTCGAACCAGATCCGGAAGCGGTTGGCGGGCGCCCAGATGGCCGCCATCTGCGGTCGTGTGTAGCGGGGAAGCATGGGCGGGCTTTTAGCCCCGAAGGCCGGGCGGCGCCATGTTAAGAAGTGTCGCCATGGAGAAGACCATGACGCCCCTGGCCGGGTGCGCGCGCGAGGTCCTGGCCGCCGTCCGGGGCGTCCTGACCGACATCGACGAGACCGTCTCGACCCGGTCGCGGCTGACCGGCGAGGCCTACGGCGCGATCGAAGCCCTGAAGGCGGCCGGATTGCGCGTCATCCCGGTGACCGGCCGGCCCGCCGGCTGGTGCGATCACATCGCCCGCTTCTGGCCGGTCGACGCGGTGGTGGGCGAGAACGGCGCCTTCTGGATGTGGCACGATGCCGACAGCGGCCGGCTGCGGACCCGCTTCGTGCAGGACGAGGCGACGCGGGCCGAGGGCCGGCGACGGCTGGAGACGGTGCGCGCCGAGGTGCTGCGCGAGGTGCCGGGCGCCGGCATCGCCTCCGACCAGCCCTACCGGGCCGCCGACCTCGCCATCGACTTCTGCGAGGACGTCGCTCCCCTGCCGCACGCCGACATCCATCGCATCGTGGCGATCTTCGAGAAGCACGGCGCCCATGCCAAGGTGAGCTCGATCCACGTCAACGGCTGGTTCGGCGACTACGACAAGCTCACCACCAGCCGCCTGATGATGGGCGAGCTGTTCGGGGTCGATCTCGACGCCGACCGGTCGCGCTGGGTCTTCTCCGGCGATTCGCCCAACGACGCGCCGATGTTCGGCTACTTCCCCAATGCCGTGGGCGTGGCCAACGTCCGCGATTTCGCCGCCGACATGGAGCGGCTGCCGCGCTGGATCACGACGGCGCGCTCGGGCGCGGGCTTCGTCGAGCTGGCGCACGCGCTGATCGCGGCCCGTCGATGAGCCTGCCCCGCCCGCCCGCCGCGGTCGTCTTCGACATGGACGGCCTGCTGTTCGATACCGAGGCGCTGTACGGCGCCGCGATCCTGACCGCCGCGGCCGAGCTCGGCTGCGCCATGAGCCACGACGTCTTCCTGCAGCTGGTCGGCCGGTCGCGCGAGGTCAACCACCGCTTCCTGCTCGATCACTACGGCGCCGACTATCCGCTCGAGGCGCTGGTCGGCGCCTGGGGCCGGCACTTCCGGGCGCTGGCGGCCGATGGCCCGGCGCTGAAGGCCGGCGCCGCCGAGCTGCTCGATCTCCTGGACGAGAGGCGCCTGCCGCGGGCCATCGCGACCTCGTCGTCCCACGCCACGGTGCAGGCAAACCTCGCCTGCCATGGCCTCGCTCCGCGCTTCCACGCCATCGTGGCGCACGGCGACTATGCCGCCGGCAAGCCCGCACCCGATCCCTTCCTGCGGGCAGCGGAGCGGCTGGGCGTCGCGCCGGAACTGTGCCTGGCGCTGGAGGATTCCCACAACGGCGTCCGCTCGGCCGCGGCGGCCGGCATGATGACAGTGATGGTGCCCGACCTGATCGCGTCGACGGACGAGATCGCGGCGCTCTGCTCGCGCGTCGTCACCGACCTCCACGCCGTCCGCGAACTCCTGGTCAGCGGGCCGGCGGCGGGCTGACCAGCAGGGGCCCGAAATGGGTGACGCTGTCGGCCTGGCTCCAGACGCCGATGGCGCCCGGCTGCAGCAGGCTGCGATCGGTGGCGTCGAACAGCTTCTTGCCGTCGAGCGAGACCTCGAAGCGGTCGGCGACGGCCACGACCTGCAGTGTGTGCCACTTTCCGGCCGTGACCGGCGCCTCCTTGGCAGCGAGCTGGCTGCGCTTGCCGCCGTCCATGCGGTAGAGGCGCACCGTGTTGTCGAGCGCGTCGGCCCGGACCACGTAGTAGTCGTTGGCGCTGAGCGCCCGGAAGATCAGGCCGGCGGCCTGCGCGCGCGTGCCGCTCACGGGCTTGAAGCGCAGGGTAGCGTCGATGTCGCGGGTCACCGCCTGCTCCGAAACGCACAGGGGAAAGCGCAGGTCGCTGGGGTCGGCCGCCGTCTCGGCAAGCGCCCAGCCGCCGATCGCCTCGCGGTCGGCCACGGCCTCCCAGGCCGCCGGACGGCCGATGCCGGTCATCCCCTGGGTGCAGGCGACGCGGCCGTCGGACGAGGTGAGCGGCACCACGAGCTGCGCGGCGGCGGGAGAGGCGACGAGGATCGCGAGAAGGGCGAGCAGGAATCGCATCGAATGATCCTAGCAAATCGTGTCGCGCTTGACCGCCGATGACGGAGGGAGGAGTTTACGCGCCGACCGAGTACGCGATCTTTCGAGGGGGGAATCAATGCGACTTTGCACCATCATGAGCGGCGGCAAGCCGGCCGTCGGCGTCAAGACCGGCGACGGCAAGATCATCGACCTCAGCAAGCAGATGCCGCGCGGGCCGAAGTCGGTCGTCGAGATCCTGATGGGCGGAAAGAAGCTGCAGGCCGCCGTGTCCAAGGCCTGCGCCAAGCCGAAGGCCGGCGCCACCGTCTCGGCGAAGTCGGCCAAGTACCTCTGCCCGGTCCCGGCGCCGGGCAAGATCCTCTGCATCGGCCTCAACTACCGCAAGCATGCCGAGGAGACCGGCAGCCCGATCCCGGCCTATCCGGTGGTGTTCTGCCGCTTCAACAACACGCTGGTGCCGCACAACGGCAAGATGCCGGTGCCGAGCCATTCCAAGGAGCTCGACTGGGAAGCCGAGCTCACCGTCGTGATCGGCCGCAAGTGCCGCAACGTGCCGAAGGAGAAGGCGCTCGGCGTGATCGGCGGCTATGCCTGCTTCAACGACGGCTCGGTGCGCGACTGGCAGCGCAAGTCGGGCGGCCAGTTCACGCTGGGCAAGAACTTCGACGGCACCGGCGGCTTCGGCCCCGACATCGTGACGCCGGACGAGCTGCCGCCGGGCGGCGCGCCGCTGCGCATCATGACCCGCGTCAACGGCAAGGTCATGCAGGACAGCAACACCGACGACCTGATCTTCGACGTGCCGACGCTGGTGCACGAGCTGAGCAAGGTCATGACGCTCGATCCGGGCGACATCATCATCACGGGCACGCCCTCGGGCGTCGCGATGGCGCGCAAGCCGCAGCCCTGGCTGAAGGCGGGCGACGTCTGCGAGGTCGAGATCGAGAAGATCGGCGTGCTGAGCAACACGATCGTGAAGGGCGCGTAGGCGCCGCGACCCGCTTGCGATCCGCCACGCTGCGGCTGCCGGGGCGATGGGCCCCGGCGGCGTTCAGCCCCGGCGGGGCAGGTGCTGGAAGCCGCCCATCATCAGTCGGGTGGCGAAGTCGGTGGCGGCGGCCGGATCGACCGGGTCGCGCGCCACCATGACCACCGAGATCTCGAAGGCGACGCCGGCCATCGACGCGGCCAGGTAGGATACATCGACATTGGGCAGGACGCCGCGGGCGATCGCCGAGCGGATGTCGTCGTTCAGTGCCAGCGCCAGCGCCCGCACGTCCGGCTTGTCGAGCAGGGTGCGGATGGCGGTGAAGTTCTTCTGGGCGAGGGCCAGGAGCTCGGCATCCTCGGCGATGAAGTCGAAATAGACGGCGTAATGGCGGCGGAAGAATTCCTCGACGCTGTCGGCCTGCGCCCGGCCGGCATTGTGCCGCTTCAGCAACTCGCCGGTCAGCTCGCCGACCACGGCCTCGAAGATCTCGTCCTTGTCCTTGAAGTAGTTGTAGAACGTGCCCGAGGCCAGATCGGTGCGCCGCACGATGTCGCGCACGCTGGCCGCGCCGCTGCCCATCTCGGCGAACACGGCCCGTGCCGCCTTGAGCAGCGCCGTCCGGTTCTCGGCCTTGTTCTGCTCCCGCCGGCTCGAGCGCTCGCGCGGTTCGCCGCGGGCGCCTTCACTCATGCTCATCGTCGGCCCTCATCGCCCCAGGAGCGCCAGCTCGTGACGCAGCCCCGCCACCATGTCGTCCATGGCCCGCGCCGCGGCCTGCAACGCGCCGCGCATGCCGGCGAAGCCGTGGATCAGGGAATCGAACTCGCGGTAGACGGTCTTCACGCCGGCCGCCGAGAGCCGATCGGCATAGGCGCGGCCCTCGTCGCGCAGCGGGTCGAAGCCGGCCGTGTAGATCAGGGCCGGCGCGACGCCCGCGAGGTCGTCCGCCCTGAGCGGCGAGACGCGCGGATCGTCGACCTCGGCCGGGTTGGCGAGGTAGAGGCCGCGCACCCATTCCATGTAAGCGCGCGTCAGCAGGAAGCCCTCGCCGCAGCTCGTGTAGGAGGCGCTGTCGCAGGCGAGATCGGTGACCGGATAGATCAGCCACTGCAGGCAGGGTGGCCTCGGCCGCTCGCGCACCAGGCGCGCGGTGACCGTGGCGATCGTGCCGCCGGCGGAGTCGCCCGCGACGACGATGCGGTCGGGATCGATCCCCAGTCCCACCGCCTCGGCCGCCAGCCAGTCGTAGGCGGCCACCGCGTCGTCGATCGCCGCCGGGAATTTGTGCTCGGGGGCCAGCCGGTAGTCGACGGCGAGCAGCGCGCAGCCGCTGCGGGCGCAGAAGTAGCGGCAGGCGAGGTCGTAGCCCTCGAGGCTGCCGATCGTCCAGCCGCCGCCATGGAAGTACAGGATGGTGGGCAGCAGCCGGGCCACGGCGCCGGCCGGCCGGTAGAGGCGGATGCGCAGCCGCCCGGCAGGTCCCGCGATCGTGCGGTCGACGATCTCGCCGACCGGGGCGGGACGGCCGCCATGGATCGGCAGGAAGGCGTCGTAGGCGGCGCGCGCCTCGACGACGCTCATCAGGTGCATCGGCGGCTGGCCGTTGCGGGCCAGGAGCTGGAGGAACCACTGGGTGCGGGCGTCGAGCGTGCGGCCGTCGACCGTGACGGGAGCGCCCGACAGGATGTTGATCCACGAAATCGGCATGCGCAGGGCGAGGTTCATCGCCTTCCCCTGCACGTCGCGCGCGACCTCGATCAATGCCATGGCCGTTCCTAGCATTCCGGCCGGTCCTTGTGGAGCCTCGGCGGTCGCCGCGGTCCGGCGGGCCGTTCTGCGACGCCGGTCCGCGGCCCCGATTCCCGTTGGAACGACAATGTTCTAGGCTGGTCGGCGATGGCCGAGGCGCTTCCTGAGGGCTATGCCAAGCAGCTGGCTCGCGAGATCGTGCGCAACGAAGTCGAGCGCGTGCGGGTCCTGGCCGTGGTCCTGGTGGCGCTGCTGGCGGCGACCATGGGCGCGGTCAACCTGGTTCCCGGCTTCGTCGAGCGGATGTTCCAGGGGTCCCTCGAATGGTGGACCCCGCTGGCGTTGATCGGGCCCTTCGCTCTCTACGAGCTGGTCGTCCTGTACGTTCTCAGCCGGCGCGCGGCGGCCGGCCGGGAATTCCCCCGGCCTGCGCGCTTCGCCAATGCGCTGATCGAGACCAGCCTGCCGAGCGTGATCATCTTCGAGCTCAGCCGGCACATGGCGCCCGAGACGGTCTTCGGATTCTGGCCCCCGCTGCTCTATTTCGTGTTCATCCTGCTGTCGACGCTGCGGCTCGATTTCTGGCTGTCGGCCTGGACCGGGCTGGTCGCGGCGGTGGAGCAGGGGCTTCTCGTGATCTGGCTGCTGCCTCTCGACCTGTTCTCCGACGAGCCGCAGTACTCGCTGATGTACAATCTCAGCCGCAGCCTCGTGCTGCTGGTCGGCGGCATCGTCGCGGGGATCGTGGCGCTGAGCCTTCGCCGGCAGTTCGACAAGGCGGTGCTGGCCGGTGCCGCGCGCGACCGCGTCACCAACCTGTTCGGCCAGCACGTGTCGCCGGCGGTGGTCGAACGGCTGCTGGCCACGCAGGCCGAGCCGCCGAGCGAGATGCGGGAAGTCTGCGTGCTGTTCCTCGACATCCGGGGCTTCACGGCGATGTCCCGCCAGCGGCCCGCCGCGGACACTGTGGCGCTGCTGAACGACTTCTTCGCGCGGATGATCGACATCGTCGATCACCACAACGGCATCATCAACAAGTTCCTGGGCGACGGCTTCCTCGCCCTGTTCGGGGCGCCGCTGGCCGATACGCGCGCGGCGTCGAACGCGCTCGCGGCCGGCCGGGACATGCTGGCGGCGGTCGAGCGCTGGAACGCCGAGCGGCCGCAATGGGCGCTGCGCATCGGCATCGGCATCCATCTCGGCGAAGCCGTCACCGGGACGGTCGGATCGCCGCAGCGCAAGGAGTACACGGTGATCGGCGACACGGTGAACCTGGCGGCGCGGCTCGAGCAGCTCACCAAGGAGACCGGGTCGCAGCTCCTGGTCTCGAGCTCGGTGCACAGCCGCGTTCCGATCGAGGCCGGTGCCGCGACCGATCTAGGGCCGATGGCGATCCGCGGCTATGACGAGGGGATCCGGGTATGGCGGGTGGCCTGAGCTGGTACTTCGCCTACGGCTCCAACATGAGCGCCGAGCGGCTGTTCGTGGATCGCCTGCGGCCCGGGCAGGTGGCGTGCGGCGAGCGCGTCGCGGGCCGGCTCGACGGCTGGCGGCTGGTCTTCGACAAGCGGGCCCGCACGCCGCCGGGCGCGGGCGCCGGCAACATCGTCGCCGCGACGGGAGACGTCGTGCACGGAACGCTGAACCTGCTGCCGCCCGCGGGCTTCGCCATCCTCGATCGCTACGAGGGCGTGGCCGACGGTCATTACGAGCGGCGGATCGTTCCGGTGGTACGCGGCGACAGCGGCACGACGGTCGAGGCCGTCACCTACGTGGCCCGGCTGACGGCCGAGGGGCTTCGCCCGACGCGCGCCTATCTGGCCCATCTCCTGGCCGGGCACGACCTGCTGCCGCCGGACTATCTCCGGCGGCTTCGCGATACGCCGACCTTCGACTGAGCGGCGGTCGGTGCGGCCTCGTCCTGCTGGGCGCCCTACTTGGCGCCGGCGAGCTGCTTCTTGGCGAGCTCCTCGCGCGAGACCGGCGCCATCCCGGACTGCTTGATCTCGGGGACGTCGGCCTCGTGCCAGAAGTTGAGCTCGATCATCACGCCGTCCGGATCGTGCACGAACACCTGCTGCAGCGGACGGGCCGGCACCTTGCGCACCTCGAACGGCAGCCCGTCCTTCTTGATGGTGTCGATCGTGCCGCGGATGTCCGAGCAGTTGATGGCGACATGGTCGATGGCGCCGCTGCCATGATCCTGGCGGTCGGTTTCCGAGACGATGTGGAGGATCGCCTTGTCACCGGCGTACATCCAGGCGCCGGGGAACTGGAACGGCGGACGGTCGCCGTTGGTCAGGCCGACGTAGCGCTCGTAGAAGCGCACCGTGGCGTCGAGGTCCTTGCAGTAGATATTCCAGTGGTCCAACGAAAGTGCGGGCATCCGATCCCTCCTGCGTTCCGTTGACCGCCAGTCTACAACAGTCCGGCCGGGCCGGGGCAGCGGGAAATTCCGCTCATTCGTGCTGTATTTCGCTGGCGTCAGCCCACCGGTTCGGGCCGCTGGAGCACGGCGTTGAACACCGTTCCCGGCACGGCGACCCGCGGGTCCTCGTAAGCCGCGCGCAGCGCCTCGTCCTGCCCGTCGGGGGCGCGGGACAGGTCGGCCAGCCCGTCGATGAAGGCGCGGTCGATCTCCGCGTCGTTTGCGGTCATGGCGCCCCACACGTCCCACGGCAGCATCTCGCGGTTGTTGAGCGCGGCCACGTCGCGGATGACGTTGCTGGCGACGAACCACAGCCCGTACATGTCGAGGACACCGAAGGTTGCGGGATCGGCGGCGCCGTCGCGGCAGAGGCGCCAGGCGTCGCCGGCGACCAGGAACTGGTCGCGCGGCACGTCGAGCGGGTCGAAGGTGACGCCGAACAGGTCGCGCTGCTGCCGGTCGAGCTGGGCGTCGACCAGGATCCAGCGGTCCTCGCCGGCCGACCAGTATTCGGTCACCCAATGGTCGATGAACCTGCCCTTCTGGAAATAGGCGCCGAAGCCGCAGCGGGCGCGTGCCGCCACGCCCTGGCGGCGCAGCATGGCGACGTGGAGCAGCGTGAAGTGCCGGCAGACGCCGACGACGCGCTCGCCGGCCGGCCGAGCCTGCGGCAGGGCGCGGCTGTCCTGGCGGGCGATGCAGTCGAGGACCGTCGCGATGCCGCGCTGGTGCGCCTGGGCATGCTGCGGCGGCGTGAGCGTGACGCCGTAGGCCGGCGCGACATGCTCGTGGATGAGGACGCCCTGCACGATGCCGGCCAGCGTCGCGACATCGGCCGGAAGCCCGTCGAGCAAGCCGGCCCGCGCGCCGGGGTCCGTCATGCCGACCGGGGCGCGATAATCGTCGAGGGTCACGGGAACACCTTTTCGAGGTTGTCGAGGGCATGCGTCCAGCCGCGGCGATGGTTGTCGCGTGCCGTCTCGTCGAAGAACTGCTCGTGGGTGAGGGTGAGCACGGTGCCGTCGCTGTCCGACCTGAGGTCGACAGTTACCTGGGACTCCCGCTCCGGCGTGCTTTGCCAGGCCCAGGAGAAGACCAGCCGGCGGTCAGGCACGATCTCGCGGTAGACGCCGCTCACGCTCTGGTGCTCGCCGTCGGGCGTGTGGAACTGCACGCGGAAGCGGCCGCCCACCCGCAGGTCGGTCTCCGCCCGCGGCGTGCTGGGGTGGTCGGTGACCCCCCACCAGCGAATCATCTTTTCGGGCTTCGTCCAGGCTTCGAAGAGCTGCGTCGGCGTCGCCTTGAAGCGCCGCTCGAGGGCGAGGCTGGGCTTGCTGGCCATGAATCGTCTTCCTCCAGGAAAGCGGCGAGGCGGTCGAGCTGCTCGGTCCAGTAGCGCTCGTAGTGCTGCAGCCAGGTCATGGCCTGCTTCATCGGCTCGGCCCTGAGCTGGCAGGTCACCGTCCGGCCGGACTTGGTCTTCTCGATCAGCCCGGCGTCCGACAGCACGTCGAGATGCTTCATGATGGCCGGCAGCGAGACCGGGAAGGGACGCGCCAACTCGCTCACCGTGATCCCGTCCTCTTCGTCGAGACGCGCGAGCAGGGCGCGCCGCGTTGGATCGGACAGGGCGGCGAAGGTGCGATCGAGCGCCGCGCTCTGATAGTTAACCATAAAGTTAACTATATGGCGGTCACGACCCGCCCGTCAAGCCAGTGCGGCCGGTCGCCCTTCAGCCTCAGGCGCTCAGGAAGGCGGTGATGGCCTCGACCGTGGCCGCCGGCTGCTCCTCCATCAGCCAGTGGCCGGAGTTGGCGATGACCTGTCCCGTGACGTTGCTTGCCACGAAGCGCATGACGTCGGCCTGGGCGGTGCCGAACGACTTGTCGGCGCCGATCGCCAGGACCGGAAGCGCGAGCTTGCCGCCGGCGGCGAGTTCCTTGTTGTCGACGGCGTCCCGGGCGAAGGCGGCGAACTGCTCGAAGGCGCAGTGCATGGCTCCCGGCCGCGCGTAGAGGTCGGCATAGTGCCGGCGCGTCTCCTCGTCGATCGAGGCGGGCGTCGCCGACAGTTCGTTCCAGAAGCGGTCCAGGTAGATGCGCTCGCGGCCCTGGACCAGCCGCTCGACATCGGGTCCCCGGAAGTTGAAGTGCCAGAGCAGCGGGTTCTTGAGAATTTCGTCCCATGGGCCGATCCCCGGCAGCGGCGCATCCATGACGACCCACTTCGTCACGCGGTCGGGGAACTGCGCGGCGAAGGCGTAGCCCACCATATTGCCGATGTCGTGGGTCACGAGAGCGGCCTTGTCGACGCCGAGGCGGTCGAGCAGGCGCGCGATGTCGCGCCCCTGGGTCTTCTTGTCGTAGCCGCCGGCCGGCTGGGAGGACAGGCCCATGCCGCGCAGGTCGGGCACGACGACCGTGTGGCGGTCGATGACGGCCTGCGCCAGCGGCGCCCACATGTCGCCGGTGTCGGCAAAGCCGTGCAGCATGACGATCGCCGGGCCGGTGCCGCCGACGCGGGTATGGAGAGAGGCGCCGTCGCCTTCGATCTGCTCGAGTCGCAACGCCGCCGGAAACGCCTGAACCATTTCTCGTGCTCCGCCGGCTAAACGCGCTCGATGAGCGCCTGTGCCGCTGCCGGGTTGCGGACCTTGGCGCCCGAGATGAAGTAGACGAAGGCGTCGCCCTTCCGGGCCCAGGCCTTGGCGCGCTTGGCCCAGGCATCGAGGTCGGCCGGCTTGTAGCCGGTCTTGACCTTCTCCTCGGCCCCCATGAGCCGGGCGTAGGTGAAGTCGGCCGTCGTCTCGTCGATCTCGGGAAAATCGTCGTCGTGGGCGAACACGATCGCCGCCCGGTACTTGCGGGCGAGGTCGTAAAAGCGCGGGTCCTTGAAGCTCGCATGACGGACTTCCAGCGCATGGCGCAGTGGCCGCTTGCCGATCTCGCGCGGCAGCAGCTTGAGGAACGCCTCGAAGTCCTCGGGGTCGAACTTCTTGGTGCCCATGAACTGCCAGTTCACCGGGCCTAGCCGGTCGCGAAGCTCTTCGATCCCCTGGGCGAAGAAGCGCTGGATCGACTCGCCGGCCTCGGCCAGCACGCGCCGGTTGGTGCAGAAGCGCGAAGCCTTGACGGCGAACACGAAGCCGTCCGGCGTCTCCTCCCGCCACTTGATCCAGCTCGCCGGCTTGAAGCTCGAATAGTAGGTGCCGTTGATCTCGATCGAGGTCAGGTGACGGCTGGCATACTCCAGCTCGCGCTTGTGGGTGAGGCCTTCGGGATAGAAGACGCCGCGCCACGGCTCGAACGTCCAGCCTCCGATTCCGACATGGATCTTGCCTGCCATCGATGCTCCGTTCGGACTGCCGCCGGCGTGCCGGCCCGCACCGCGGCGGTCGTCGCGCCACGGCCGCGATACTGCTCCATGCGACGCTTGCGCGTCTATGGAATCGAGTGCATAGCTTGCCGGTCTTGCTGCCACAAAAGAGCCGACATCGAGGCTCACGGAAAGGTCGCTGGGTCTCGTCGGGGGCGTTGTTTCCGGCGTGGTTTGTCTTTTACTTGTCACTTGTCGTGCGCACCGGGTCGCCGCGTGCCGCAGTACGCCGGGAGGTCTCGCATGGCGCTGCGTCATCCGATCGTTTTCCTCGTCGATGTCGACAACACGCTGCTCGACAACGACGCCATCCAGCAGGACCTGCGCGCACATATCGAGCAGACCTACGGCGCCTCCGCCGGCGAGCGCTACTGGCGCATCCTCGAGGATCTCTTCACCGAGCTCGGCTACCGCGACTACATCGGGGCGCTCCAGCGTTATCGCGTCGAGCACCCGACGGAGATCGAGCTGCTCGCCATGTCGCACTACCTGATCGACTATCCGTTCGCGGGGAAGCTCTATCCCGGTGCACTCGATGTGCTGAAGCATCTGCGCGAGCACGGCACGACCGTGCTTCTGTCGGACGGCGATGTCGTGTTCCAGCCGCGCAAGGTCGAGCATGCCGGCCTCGCCGACGCGGTCGACGGCAACGTGCTGATCTACATCCACAAGGAAGAGGCGCTGTTCGACGTCGAGCGCCGCTTTCCCGCCGACCACTATGTGCTGGTCGACGACAAGCTGCGCATCCTTTCGGCGGTCAAGGACATCTGGAAGGATCGCGTGACCACCGTGTTCCCGCGCCAGGGACACTACGCTCACGATGCCAAGGTCGTGTCGGCGCTGCCGCCGGCCGATCTCACGATCGAGCGGATCGGCGATCTGCTCAACCACGACCCCGCGCGGCTGCGACCGCCAGCGCGCGAGCCGAACTCCAGCCAGAAGGTGACGGGATGAATCCGACCAAGAAGCTCCATGACCTGGGCCAGAGCCTCTGGCTCGACAACATCACGCGCGACATGCTGAACAACGGCACGCTCAAGCGCTATATCGACGAGCTGTCGGTGACGGGGCTCACCTCCAACCCGACGATCTTCGAGAACGCCATCAAGAACAGCGCGATGTACGACCAGGACGTCGCGCTCAAGGCGCCGGCCTCGCAATCGGGCGAGGCGGTCTTCTTCGAGCTGGCGCTGGCCGACCTGACGCGCGCCGCCGACCTCTTCAAGGCCGTCCACGAGCGCACCGACGGCGTCGACGGCTTCGTCTCGCTCGAGGTCTCGCCGCTGCTCGCGCACGATACCGACAGCACGCTCAAGGCTGCGCTCGACCTGCACAAGCGGGCCGGCAAGCCCAACCTCTTCATCAAGATCCCGGGCACGCCCGAGGGCCTGCCGGCCATCGAGGAGGCGATCTTCGCCGGTGTGCCGGTGAACGTGACGCTGCTGTTCTCGCGCGAGCAGTACCTCGCCGCGGCCGACGCCTACCTGCGCGGCGTCGAGCGCCGGATCGCCAAGGGGCTCAACCCGGCGGTCGCCTCGGTGGCCTCGGTGTTCATCAGCCGCTGGGACGTGGCGGTGGCCAAGGAGGTGCCGGCCGAGCTCGTGAACAAGCTGGGCATCGCCATCGGCGAGCGCACCTACAAGGCCTATCGCGACCTGCTCGATTCGCCGCGCTTCCAGCGCGTGGCCAACGTCGGCGGCCGCGCCCAGCGGCTCCTGTGGGCGAGCACCGGGACCAAGGATCCCAAGGCCTCCGACATCCTCTACGTCAAGGATCTGGCCTCGCCCTTCACCGTCAACACCATGCCCGAAGGCACGCTGAAGGCGTTCGGCGACCATGGCGAGGTCGGCCAGCCGCTGGCCGCCGACGGCGGCGACTGCGAGAAGGTGCTGGCGGCCTTCGCCAAGGCCGGCGTCGATGTCGACGCGCTGGCCAAGCGCCTGCAGGACGAAGGCGCGGCATCGTTCGTGAAGTCGTGGAACGACCTGATGGAGCGCATCGATTCCAAACGGGGCGCCATGCGCAAGGCGGGCTGACGCCGCCGCAGCCGGCCGACCCGTCTCCGTCACGTCGATCAGGGAAAGCACGATGAAAGTCCGTATCCTGCGCAACCGGCCGGCCTGGTCGGCGCTGAAGAAGCATCACAAGGAGATCGAGGGCCGCACGCTCGGCCAGCTCTTTGCCGAGGATTCCCGGCGCGGCGAGCGGCTCTCGGTCGAGGGGGCGGGCGTCTTCCTCGACTATTCCAAGAACCGCGTGACCGACGAGACGCTCGGCCTGCTGATGCAGCTCGCCGAGCAGTCGGGCCTGCGCGACAACATCGACGCCATGTTCCGCGGCGACAAGATCAACGTCTCGGAGAAGCGCTCGGTGCTGCACGTCGCGCTGCGCGCGCCGCGCGACGCGACCATCCTGCATGACGGCAAGAACGTCGTGCCGGAGGTGCACGCCGTGCTCGACAAGATGGCGGCCTTCGCCGACCGGGTGCGCAGCGGCGCCTGGCACGGCCATACCGGCAAGCGCATCCGCACCGTCATCAACATCGGCATCGGCGGCTCGGACCTCGGGCCGGTGATGGCCTACGAGGCGCTGCGCCACTACAGCCAGCGCGACATGGGCTTCCGCTTCGTGTCCAACGTCGACGGCACGGACTTCGCCGAGGCCGTGTTCGGGCTCGATCCGGCCGAGACGCTGTTCATCGTATCGTCAAAGACTTTCACCACGCTGGAGACCATGACCAACGCGCACACCGCGCGCGACTGGCTCCTCGCCGGCCTGGGCGGCGACAAGGCGGCCACCGCCCGTCACTTCGTCGCCGTCTCGACCAATGCCGGCGAGGTGGAGAAGTTCGGCATCGACACGGCCAACATGTTCGGCTTCTGGGACTGGGTGGGCGGCCGCTACTCGATGGACTCGGCGATCGGCCTCTCGACCATGATCGCGGTCGGCCCGGACAATTTCCGCGCCATGCTGGCAGGCTTCCACGAGATGGACGAGCATTTCCGCACCGCGTCGTTCGAGCGCAATCTGCCGGTGCTGATGGGCCTGCTGTCGGTCTGGTACAACGACTTCTTCGGTGCCCAGACGGTCGCCGTGCTGCCCTACGAGCAGTACCTCAAGCGCTTCCCGGCCTATCTCCAGCAGCTCACGATGGAGAGCAACGGCAAGCACGTGACGCGCGACGGACGGCGCGTCGACTACGATACCGGCCCGATCTACTGGGGCGAGCCGGGCACCAACGGCCAGCATTCGTTCTACCAGCTCATCCACCAGGGGACGCGGCTGATCCCCTGCGACTTCATCGCCTTCGCCCATACGCTGAACCCGCTCGGCCGCCACCACGACATGCTGCTGGCCAACGTCTTCGCCCAGACCGAGGCGCTGGCCTTCGGCAAGACGGTGGAGCAGGTCAAGGCGGAGGGCACGCCGGACTGGCTGGTGCCGCACCGCCTGTTCGAGGGCAACCGGCCGTCCAACACGATCCTGGTCGACCGGCTGACGCCGGCGACGCTCGGCAAGCTGGTGGCGCTCTACGAGCACAGCGTGTTCACCCAGGGCACCGTCTGGCAGATCGATTCCTTCGACCAGTGGGGCGTCGAGCTCGGCAAGGCGCTGGCCCAGAAGATCATTCCCGAGCTCGAGGCGCCCGGCGAGCCGCCGCTCGCGCACGACAGCTCGACCAACGCCCTGATCCGGCGCTACCGCAAGATGAAGGGCGCCGCCTGATGCCTCGTGGCTGGGACCGGCCGCTCTACATCCTGCCGTTCGACCATCGCGGCTCCTTCAAGCGGGGGCTGTTCGGCTGGAGTGGACCGCTCGACGCCCGGCAGACCGCCGAGATCGCCGACGCCAAGATGATCATCTACGAAGGCTTCCGGGCGGCGCTGGCCGCTGGCGCGCCGGCGGCCAAGGCGGGCATCCTGGTCGACGAGCAGTTCGGCGCGGCAATCCTGCGCGCCGCCGCCGGGCACGGCGTCACCACGGCCTGCCCGGCCGAGAAGAGCGGCCAGGAAGAATTCGACTTCGAGTATGGCGAGGATTTCGCCAGCCACATCGCGGCCTTCGACCCGACCTTCTGCAAGGTGCTGGTGCGCTACAATCCCGAGGGGGACGCGGCGCTGAACCGGCGTCAGGCCGGGCGGCTGAAGCGGCTGTCCGACCATCTCGCCGGGACCGGCCGCAGCCGCTTCATGTTCGAGCTGCTGGTGCCGCCGGAGAAGGCGCAGCTCGACCGGCTGGCCGGCGACCGCAAGGCCTACGACCTGCAGCTTCGGCCGCACCTCATGGTCGAGGCCATCGCCCAGCTGCAGGCGGCCGGGGTCGAGCCCGATCTGTGGAAGATCGAGGGCCTCGACCGCGCCGAGGATTGCGCCGCGGTGGTGGCCACCGCGCGGGCGGGCGGCCGCGACACGGTCGGCTGCATCGTGCTCGGCCGCGGCGAGGACGATGCCAAGGTGCGGGAATGGCTGGGCATCGCGGCCAGGGTGCCGGGCTTCGTCGGCTTCGCCGTCGGGCGCACGGTGTTCTGGGACCCGCTGGTCGACTGGAAGGCCGGCAAGGCGACCCGCCAGCAGGCGGCGGAGCGCATCGCGGCGCGTTACCGGGAATTCGTTGATCTCTTCGAGGAGGCGTGAGCCATGCAGTTGGGAATGATCGGCCTTGGCCGTATGGGAGCGAACATGGTGCGCCGGCTGCTGAAGGGCGGCCATGAATGCGTCGTCTTCGACCGCTCGGCGGCGACGGTGGCCGAGATGGCCAAGGAGAAGGCGGTCGGCGCGGCCTCGCTCGCCGAGTTCGTGAAGAAGCTCGCCAAGCCGCGCGCGATCTGGCTGATGGTGCCGGCGGCGGTGGTCGACGAGACGATCGCCGAGCTCGAGCCGTTGCTCGAGAAGGGCGACATCGTCATCGACGGCGGCAATTCCTACTACATCGACGACATCCGCCGCGCCAAGGCGCTGGCGCCGAAGGACCTGCACTATGTCGATGTCGGGACCAGCGGCGGCGTCTGGGGGCTCGACCGCGGCTACTGCATGATGGTCGGCGGCGAGCCCGAGGTCGTGAAGCGCCTGTCGCCGATCTTCACCACCCTGGCGCCGGGCCGCGGCGACATTCCGCGCACGCCCGGCCGCGAGAAGGCGGGCGGCACGGCGGAGGAGGGCTGGCTGCACTGCGGCCCCAACGGCGCCGGTCACTTCGTGAAGATGGTGCACAACGGCATCGAGTACGGCGTGATGGCGGCCTATGCCGAGGGCATGGCCGTGCTCAAGGCGGCCAATATCGGCAAGCGCAGCCATGCGATCGACGCCGAGACCACGCCGCTGCGCGACCCCGAGCACTACCAGTACGACCTCAACCTGCCGGACATTGCCGAGGTCTGGCGGCGCGGCAGCGTGATCGCCTCCTGGCTGCTCGACCTGCAGGCCTCGGCGCTGATCAAGGATCCGCAGCTCGCCGGCTTCGAGGGCCGCGTGTCGGATTCCGGCGAGGGCCGCTGGACCATCAAGGCGGCAATCGACGAGGGCGTGCCGGCGCACGTCCTGTCCTCGGCGCTCTACGAACGCTTCAGCTCGCGCGGCGAGGCCGACTTCGCCGACAAGCTGCTCTCGGCCATGCGCTTCGAGTTCGGAGGCCACGTCGAGAAGAAGGCCGGGAGCTGAGGCGGGGGAGCACGGCCATGAACCAGGAAGAGCGCGACCAGCTCGCCATCAACACCATCCGCACCCTGTCGATCGACGCCGTGCAGCAGGCGAAGTCGGGTCATCCCGGCACGCCGATGGCGCTGGCGCCGCTCGTCTACACGCTGTGGAACCGGATCCTTTGCTTCGACCCCAAGGACCCGATCTGGCCCGACCGCGACCGCTTCGTGCTGTCGAACGGCCATGCCTCGATGCTGCTCTGGTCGATGCTGTTCCTGACCCGCACCCAGGCGGTGAACGCCGACTACGAGAACCTGGGCAAGCCATCGGTGACGCTCGACGACATCCGCCATTTCCGCCAGCTCGACAGCAAAGCGCCGGGCCATCCGGAATACCACTGGGTATCGGGCGTCGAGACGACGACCGGTCCGCTCGGCCAGGGCATCGCCACCAGCGTCGGCATGGCGATCGCCCGCAAGTGGCTGGCCGCCCGCTACAACAAGCCCGACTTCGCCCTGTTCGACTACAACGTCTACGCCGTCTGCGGCGACGGCTGCCTGATGGAAGGCATCGGCTCGGAGGCCGCGTCGATCGCCGGCCACCTGCAGCTCAGCGACCTCTGCTGGATCTACGACAACAACCACATCACCATCGAAGGCAAGACCAGCATCACCTTCACAGAGGACGTCGCGACGCGCTTCCAGGCCTATCGCTGGAACGTGCTGCGGGTCGGCGACGCCAACGACCTGCAGCGCATCGAGGATGCGCTCGAGGTCTTCCGCAAGACCACCGACCGACCGACCCTGATCATCCTCGACAGCCACATCGGCTACGGCTCGCCGCACAAAGTCGACACCGCGGCCGCCCACGGCGAGCCGCTGGGCGACGACGAGGTCAAGTTGACCAAGCGCGCCTACGGCTGGCCCGAGGATGCGAAGTTCCTGGTGCCCGACGGCGTCATGGAGACGTTCGATGCCGGCATCGGCAAGCGCGGCGCCGAGGCAAGGCAGAAATGGGAGGCGCTGCTCGCGGCCTACGCGAAGAAGTATCCCGAGCTCGCCGCCGAGATCGACCAGATGCAGCGGCGCGAGCTGCCGAAGGGCTGGGATCGCGACCTGCCGGTCTTCAAGGCCGACGCCAAGGGCATCGCCGGCCGCGATGCCTCGGGCGAGGTGCTGAACAGGCTGGCCCAGAACGTCCCCTGGCTGATCGGCGGCTCGGCCGATCTCGGCCCCTCGAACAAGACGACGCTGAAGTTCGCGGGCGCGGGCGACTTCGAGCCCGGCAGCTACGGCGGCCGCAACCTGCACTTCGGCATCCGCGAGCACGCGATGGCGGCGATCGTGAACGGCCTGTCGCTGTCCAAGATCCGCGCCTTCGGCGGCACCTTCTTCATCTTCAGCGACTATGCCCGGCCGGCCATCCGGCTGTCGGCGCTGATGGAGCTGCCGACCATCATGGTCTTCACCCACGACGCGATGGGCGACGGCGAGGACGGGCCGACCCACCAGCCGGTCGAGCAGCTGATCTCGCTCCGGGCCATTCCCGGCCTGTCGGTGATGCGCCCGGCCGACGCCAACGAGGTCGTCGAGGCCTATCGCCATATCCTGCAGCTCCGCCACCAGCCGGCGGTGCTGGCGCTGTCGCGCCAGCCGCTGCCGACCTTCGACCGCACCAAGTATGCTTCGGCGGCGGGCGTCTCGCGCGGCGCCTATGTGATGGCCGATGCCAAGGACGGCAACCCGGAGATCATCCTGATCGCCACGGGCAGCGAGGTGGCGCTGATCGTCGAGGCGCACGAGGCGCTGGCGGCCAAGGGCGTGCGCTCGCGCATCGTCTCGATGCCGTCCTGGGACGTCTTCGAGCACCAGCCGCAGACCTATCGCGAGGAGGTCCTCCCACCGGCGGTGAAGCTGCGGCTCGCGGTCGAGCAGGCCTCGGCCATGGGCTGGGAGCGCTATGTCGGCGACCAGGGCCGCGTGATCGGCATGAAGGCGTTCGGCGCCTCGGCGCCGCTCAAGGAACTGCAGCGCAAGTACGGGTTCGAGCCGGAGAAGGTCGTCGAGGCCGCGCTGGAGATGCTCGGACGCAAGTGACATCGGACAGGGAAGGAGGCCGCGCGGCCATGGCAACCAGGCAGGACAAGCCGGCAGACGGCAAGCAGGCGCAGATGGAGAAGGCCCCCAAGGCGCCGCCCTGCGCCATGGTGATCTTCGGCGCGGCGGGTGACCTCACCAAGCGCCTGGTCGTGCCGGCGCTCTACAACCTGGTCAATTCGGGCCGCCTGCCGGACGGCTTCCAGCTGGTCGGCGTCGATCGCGCCGACATCTCGGCCGAGCAGTGGAGCAAGAACCTGACGGAGTCGATGCAGGGCTTCGTCGCCAAGGGCGGCGGCGAGTTCAGCGCCGACCATATCGACGCCAAGGCCTGGAAGTTCCTGACCGACCGGATGACCTACCTGCAGGGCGACCTGACCACGCCGGACATCTACAAGAAGCTGGGCGAGCACCTGGCCGGGCTCGAGAAGAAGGGGACCGGCGGCAACCACCTGTTCTACCTGGCGGTCGCCGACCGCTTCTTCGGGCCGGTGGTGGCGTCCCTCGGCGCGGCCGACCTCACGAAGGAGCCGGAGGGCAAGTGGCGGCGCGTCGTCATCGAGAAGCCGTTCGGCCACGACCTCGCCTCGGCCAAGGCGCTGAACGCCTCGATCCTGAAGACGCTGAACGAGCACCAGGTGTTCCGCATGGACCATTTTCTCGGCAAGGAGACGGTCCAGAACATCATGGCGCTGCGCTTCGCCAACGGCCTGTTCGAGCCGCTGTGGAACCGCCAGCACATCGACCATGTCCAGATCACCGCCGCGGAAACGGTGGGCGTCGAGCATCGCGGCAAGTTCTACGAGGCGACGGGCGCCATGCGCGACATGGTGCCGAACCACATGTTCCAGCTCCTGGCCATGACCGCCATGGAGCCGCCGATCTCCTTCGACGCCGACGCGGTGCGCGACAAGAAGGCGGAGGTCATCGAGGCGATCCGGCCGATGACCCCCAAGCGCATCCAGCGCGACGCGGTGCGCGGCCAGTATGCCGCCGGCACCGTGCTCGGCCAGCCGGCCAAGGCCTACCGCCAGGAGCCCGACGTCTCGCCGACCTCGACCACCGAGACCTACATCGCCTGGAAGCTCAAGATCGACAACTGGCGCTGGGCTGGCGTGCCCTTCTACCTGCGCACCGGCAAGTACATGAAGCAGCGATGGACCGAGATCGCCATCCGCTTCCACCAGGCGCCCTTCACGCTGTTCCGCGGCACCCATGTCGAGCGCATGAACCCGAACTGGATGATCGTGCGCATCCAGCCGGACGAGGGCATCGCGCTCGAGTTCGCCGCCAAGCGGCCGGGCCCGACGGTGCGCCTCGACAATGTGCGCATGGATTTCGGCTACAAGTCCTACTTCGACATGGCGCCGAACACCGGCTACGAGACGCTGCTGTACGACTGCATGATGGGCGATGCCACGCTGTTCCAGCGTGCCGACAATATCGAGGCGGGCTGGGCGGCGGTGCAGCCGATTCTCGATGCCTGGGCGGCGACGCCGCCCAAGGACTTCGGGAACTATGCGGCCGGCAGCGACGGCCCGGCCGCCGCCGACGAGCTGCTGGCGCGCGACGGGCGCGCCTGGCGGCCACTCGACTGACCGGGAAGCAGAGGGTGCTATGGCAGAGAAGCGGAAAATCTCCCTGGTGCTGGCCGATGTCGACGGCACGCTGGTCGACGAGCAGAAGGTCCTGACCGAGCGCGCCAGGGCGGCGGTCAGGAGCGTGCGGCAGGCGGGCATCCATTTCGCCATCACCAGCGGCCGTCCGCCGATGGGGATGGCGATGATCCTCGACGCGCTGCAGCTCGACACGCCGACGGCGGGCTTCAACGGCGGGCTGTTCATCCGGCCCGACCGCTCCATCCTGGAAGAGAAGACCGTGCCCGAGGACGTCGCGGCCCGCGCCCTCGACCTGATCCGCGGCCACGGGCTCGACGTCTGGGTCTATCGCGGCAACGACTGGCTGATCAGCAAGGCCGATGCGCCGCACGTCGTGCGCGAGGCCTGGACGGTCAAGTTCGAGCCCAGGGTCGTGGCCGACGTCGGCGTCGACCTCACGGGTGTCGCCAAGATCGTGGGCGTGAGCGACGACCTGGAGCGCGTCCAGCGCTGCGAGGCCGATGCCCGCGCCGCCTTCGGGGAGAGGGCGACGGCCAACCGTTCGCAGCCCTATTATCTCGACATCACCAACCGGGACGCCAACAAGGGCGCCGTCGTCGACTACCTGTCGGCGCATCTCGGCGTGCCGGCGGACGAGATCGCCACCATCGGCGACCAGCCGACCGACGTGCCGATGTTCGTGAAGTCGGGCTTCGCCATCGCCATGGGCAACGCGCCCGACGACGTGAAGGCGAAGGCGGCGGCGGTGACCGATTCGCATAACGACGAGGGCTTCGCCAAGGCGATGGAGCGTTTCATTCTCGGCAACCTGGCCTGAGGCACGACATGGCAAACAAGGACGCACGCGTCGACACGCTCCCCGATCCAGCCGCGCTGGCCCTCCACGTCGCCGAATGGATGACCGCCGAGGCGCTGGCCGCCGCCGGTCCGTTCCGGGTCTCGCTCTCGGGCGGTTCGACGCCGCGCGCCCTCTACGGGCTGCTGGCGTCCGACCGCTTCCGCGACCGCTTTCCCTGGGATCGCGTCGCCTGGTACTGGGGCGACGAGCGCTTCGTGCCGCACGACCATCCCGACAGCAACTACCGCATGACCAACGAGGCGATGCTGTCGAAGGCACCCATCCCGCCGGCCAGCGTCCATCCCATCCCGACCGACGGCGATCCGGACGATGCCGCGGCGCGCTACGAACGCACGCTGCAGCAGGCCTACGGAGCTGACACGCTCGATCCCAAGCGGCCCCTGTTCGACATCACCCTGCTGGGGCTGGGACCCGACGGCCACACCGCGTCGCTGCTGCCGGGCGAGCCGGTGCTGGAGGAACGCAAGCGCTGGGTCGCGGCCGTGTCGCACGGCCGGCCGGAAGTGCGCATCACCATGACCTATCCGGTGATCGACAGCAGCCGCAAGGTCGCCTTCCTGCTCGCCGGAAAGGAGAAGACGGCGATGTTCGAGGCGATCCGCGCCGGCACCAGCACCGTTCCGGCGTCTCGGGTCAAGCCGGTGGGCGAGCTGATCTGGTTCGTCGACCGGGCGGCGGCGGGGGAGGGCTGATGGCGGGGCGCGTGCTCATCGCGCCGTCGGTCCTGTCGGCCGACTTCGCCCGCCTGGGCGAGGAGGTGCGCGCCGTCGACGCGGCGGGCGCCGACTGGATCCATGTGGACGTCATGGACGGCCGCTTCGTGCCGAACATCACCATCGGGCCGCTGGTCGTGCGCGCGATCCGCCGCTCGACCGCCAAGCCGCTCAACGTCCATCTCATGATCGTCGAGCCCGAACGCTACGTCGCGGCCTTCGCCGAGGCCGGCGCCGACCATCTGCTGGTCCAGGCCGAGCCCGGCTCGACCATCCATCTTCACCGGGTGCTGGGCCAGATCCGCGGCCTCGGCAAGAAGGCGGGCGTCGTGCTCGATCCGGCGACGCCGCCGGAGATGATCGAGTACGTCCTGCATCTCTGCGACATCATCCTGGTGATGACCGTCAATCCCGGATTCGGCGGCCAGAGCTTCCTGCCGGAGATGCTGCCCAAGATCCGCCGGCTGCGGGCGATGTGCGCGGCCCGCGGGCTGGACACGGTGATCGAGGTCGACGGTGGCGAGAACGACCAGACCGCCGGCCTGGCTGCCGCGGCGGGGGCGACCGCGATCGTCGCGGGCTCCGCCATCTTCGACAGCAAGGACTACGGCGCCGCCATCGCGGCGATCCGCAGCAGTGCCGAGGCGGGGGCGGCCAGGCCATGAGCGGCGGCTCTCCCTCTGCAGATTCCGAACGCGACGCGCTGAAGCGCGAAGCAGCCGAGGCCGCGGTCGGCCTGGTGGAGGACGGCATGGTGGTCGGCCTCGGCACCGGCTCGACGGCGGCCTTCGCCGTCGAGGCGCTGGCCCGCCGCCATCGCGAGGGCCTGCGGTTCATCGGCATCCCGACCTCCGAGCGTACCGCGGCGCAGGCGCGCGCCGGTGGCATCCCGCTCACCAGCTTCGCCGAGCACCACCGCATCGATCTCACCATCGACGGCGCCGACGAGGTCGAGCGCGGCACGCTCAACCTGATCAAGGGGCTGGGCGGTGCGCTCCTGCGCGAGAAGATCGTGGCCGCCGCCAGCCGGCGGCTGGCCATCGTCGTCGACGGCGCCAAGCTGGTCGACCGTCTGGGCGCCCATACGCCGGTGCCTGTCGAGGTCGTCACCTTCGGCCTCGAGGTCACGCAGGCCGCGCTCGACGCGCTGGGCGCCCGGACCGCGCTCCGGTTGACGCCGGCCGGTGAGCCCTTCGTCACCGACGGCGGCAACCGCATCCTCGACTGCCGGTTCCCGGCCATCGCCGATCCGGCGGCGCTGGAGGCGCGCATCGGCGGCATCGTGGGGGTGGTGGAAAGCGGCCTGTTCACCGGCCGCGCCGATTCGGTCTTCGTCGCCGATGCCGGGGGCGTGCGCCGCCTCGACGCCGCGCGGCGCCATCGCGGCGGCCCGCCGGTCCTGGTGCTGATGGGCGTCTCGGGCTCGGGCAAGACCACGATCGCCCGCGAATTGCAGGCCAGGCTGGGCTGGCCCTTCGAGGAGGGCGATTCGCTCCATCCCGAATCGAACGTCGCCAAGATGCATGCCGGCGTGCCGCTGACCGACGAGGACCGCCAGCCCTGGCTGGAGGCCGTGGCGGCCTGGATCGACGGCCAGCGCGCCCGCGAGCAGCCCGGTATCGTCACCTGCTCGGCCCTGAAGAAGGCCTACCGCCGGATCGTCGTCGGCGACCGGCCCGAGGTGCGCCTGGTGTACCTGCGCGGCAGCCGCGCGGTGATCGCCGAGCGCCTGGCCGGGCGCAAGGGGCACTTCATGCCGGCGACCCTGCTGCAGAGCCAGTTCGACGCGCTGGACGAGCCCGGTCCCGACGAGGATCCTCTGACGGTCGACATCGACGCGCCTCCCGGGCAGGTCGCGGAAGAGATCATCCGCCAGCTCGGCGCATCCGCCGAGGTCGCCCGCACCTGATGCGCGGCCCTTCCGCCTGAGACCAGCCATGCCCGACCAAGATGCCGAACGACTGCGCCTCGAGGAGGCCGATGCGCGCCGCCAGAAGTGGCGCAAATGGGGCCCCTATGTCAGCGAGCGCCAGTGGGGCACCGTCCGCGAGGACTACAGCGCCGACGGCGACGCCTGGAACTATTTCTCCCACGACGAGGCGCGCAGCCGCGCCTACCGCTGGGGCGAGGACGGGATCGCCGGCTTCTGCGACGCGCGCCAGCATGTCTGCCTGTCCCTGGCGCTGTGGAACGGCCGCGATCCGATCCTGAAGGAGCGGATGTTCGGCCTCTCCAATCGCCAGGGCAACCACGGCGAGGACGTGAAGGAGCTCTACTACTATCTCGATGCGGTGCCGACCTACAGCTACGCCCGCATGCTCTACAAGTATCCGCAGGCCGCCTATCCCTACGACGAGCTGATCCAGGAGAATGCCCGGCGCGACCGCCGCCACCCGGAATTCGAGATCATCGAGACCGGCATCTTCGACGAGGACCGCTACTTCGACGTCGAGGTCGAGTACGCCAAGGCCGACGCCGAGGACATACTCATGCGGATCACCGTGCACAATCGCGGTCCCGACGCGGCGACGATCCATGTCCTGCCGCAGATCTGGTTCCGCAACACCTGGAGCTGGGCCGAGGGCAAGGCGCGCCCCGGACTGGAGCGCGTCGGCGACCATGTCGCGGTCACACACGAGAAGCTCGGCCCCTACGCCATGCATTTCGATGCGCCGGACGAGATCCGGTTCTGCGAGAACGACACCAACGTCACGAAGCTCTACGGCGTGGCCGCGCCGGGACGTCGCTTCAAGGACGGGCTGAACGACTATGTGGTCGGCGGCCGGGCCGAGGCCACCGGCTCGCACCGGGGCACCAAGGCGGCGGCCATCCATCGCCTGACCGTGCAGGCCGGCGGCGCCGCCGTCGTTCGCGCCCGCCTGAGCCGCGGCATGATCGACGCGGCGTGCTTCGCCGGCTTCGACGGCATCGTCGAGGCGCGCAAGGCGGAGGCCGATGCGTTCTACGGCGTCCTGCAGGCCAAGGTCGCGGACGCCGACCTGCGTCTGATCCAGCGCCAGGCCTATGCCGGGATCCTGTGGTCCAAGCAGTACTTCAAGTACGACGTGACCGACTGGATGGAGGGCGATCCCGCGCAGCCCCGGCCGCCGCGTTCGCGCCTGTCCGGCCGCAACCGCGAATGGACGCACGCCAACATGGATGACGTGCTGTCCATGCCCGACAAGTGGGAGTTCCCGTGGTTCGCGGCCTGGGACTGGGCGTTCCATCTCGTCACGCTCGCCCATCTCGATATCGAGGACGCCAAGCGCCAGCTCGTCCTTCTGTGCCAGTCCTGGTACATGCACCCCAACGGCCAGCTGCCGGCCTACGAATGGAACTTCAGCGACGTCAATCCGCCGGTGCAGGCCTGGGCGGCGCTTCGGCTCTACGAGGACGAGCGGCGGCGCAGCGGCCGCGGCGACCGCAAGTTCCTCGAGCGGATCTTCACCAAGCTGCTGCTGAATTTCACCTGGTGGGTCAATCGCAAGGATCCGCACGGGCTGAACATCTTCCAGGGCGGCTTCCTCGGCATGGACAATGTCGGCGTGTTCGACCGCTCCTCGCCGCCGCCGGTGAAGGGCTCGCTGGTCCAGTCCGACGGCACCTCTTGGATGGCGATGTACTGCCTGAACATGCTGCGCATCGCCATCGAGCTGGCCCAGGAGGACGACGCCTATCAGGACATCGCGACCAAGTTCTTCGAGCATTTCCTGATGATCGGCGGCGCCATGACCAACCTCGGCGGCGAGGGGTTGAGCCTGTGGGACGACGAGGACAACTTCTTCTACGACTGGCTGACCTTCGACAGCGGCGAGGCGACGCCGCTCAGGGTGCGCTCGCTGGTCGGGCTTATCCCGATCTTCGCGGTCGAGACGATCGAGGCCGATCTGCTCACCCGCATGCCGACCTTCACCCGGTGGCGCGACTGGTACCTCCGATACCGGCCCAAGCTCGCCTCGCTGGTGTCGCGCTGGAACACGCCCGGCGCCGACGACACGCGCCTGCTCGCCATGGTGCGCGCCTTCCGCGGCGGCAAGGTGCTGGAACGGGTGCTGGACGCCAACGAGTTCCTGTCCGACTACGGCGTGCGCGCGCTGTCGCGCTACCATCTCGAGCATCCCTATGTCTTCGAGTACGGCAGCTACCGGTCCGAGGTCCGCTACGTGCCGGCCGAGTCCGACAGCGACCTGTTCGGCGGCAACTCCAACTGGCGCGGGCCGATCTGGATGCCGGTCAACTACCTGCTGATCGAGAGCCTGAACAAGTTCTACGGCTTCTACGGCGACGGCTTCCGCGTCGAGTGCCCGGTCGGGTCGGGCCAGCACAAGACGCTGAAGGAGATCGCCGACGACCTGCGCAACCGCCTGATCGCCATCTTCCGGCGCGGCGCGTCGGGCCGCCGGCCGGTGTTCGGCCGCTACGAGAAGATGCAGCGCGATCCGCATTTCCGCGACCACATCCTCTTCCACGAATACTACAACGGCGACGACGGCAGCGGGCTGGGCGCCTCGCACCAGACCGGCTGGAGCGCCCTGGTCGCCAACATGATCGCCGAGCTGCACGGTGATTGACCCCGACGCCCGGGTCTCGACGCGCTATCCGACGCTCTACGAGATCAACACCCGGGTCTGGCTGCAGCGTCTGTCGGCCGAGGCCGGCCGGCCGGTGACGCTGACCGACATCGACGATGCCACGCTGGACGGCTTCGCACGCCGCGGCTTCGACTGGATCTGGCTGCTCGGCGTCTGGCGGACCGGCCTCGCCAGCCGGGCGGTGTCGCGCAGCGACGCAGGCTGGCGGGCCGAATTCCGGGAGACGCTTCCCGACCTGTCGGACGAGGACATCGCTGGCTCCTGCTTCGCGGTGGCGGCCTACGAGGTCGACGAGGCGCTGGGCGGGGCGGAGGCGCTCGCCGCCTTCCGGACCCGCCTCGCGGCGCGCGGCCTGCGTCTGATGCTGGACTTCGTCGGCAACCATACCGCCCTCGACCATCCCTGGACCCGGTCGCATCCCGAGTACTACGTCGCGGGCACCGAGGAGGCGCTGGCGGCGGCGCCGGCCAACTGGTGCCGCATCGACACCGGGCGCGGCCCGCGCATCCTGGCGCACGGGCGCGATCCCAACTATCCCGGCTGGGCGGACACGCTGCAGCTCGACTACGCCAACTCCGCGCTGCAGGCGGCCCAGGTCGCCGTGCTGTCGGCGATCGCCCGGCAGTGCGACGGGGTGCGCTGCGACATGGCGATGCTGCTGCTGCCCGACGTCTTCCGGCGGACCTGGGGCACGTCGGCCGAGCCCTTCTGGCCGAAGGCGATCGCCGCGGCGCGGCAGGTCCATCCAGGCTTCGCCTTCCTGGCCGAGGCCTACTGGGACCTCGAATGGACCCTGCAGCAGCAGGGCTTCGACTGGTGCTACGACAAGCGCCTCTACGACCGGCTGGTGCACGAGGACGCTGGTGCGCTGCGTGCCCATCTCGCGGCCGATCCCGCCTACCAGGACCGGCTGGCGCGCTTCCTTGAGAACCATGACGAGGCCCGCGCCGCCGCGGCCTTCCCCTGGCCGCGCCACCGGGCCGCCGCCATCGTGGCTTTCCTGTCGCCCGGCCTTCGCTTCTTCTACGAGGGGCAGTTCGAGGGCGCCCGGGTGCACGTCCCGATGCATCTGCGGCGCGGGCCGGTCGAGCCGCGCGATGCCGCCGTCGCCGCCTTCTACGAGCGGCTGCTCCGGGTCATGCGCGGCGGCGGGTTCCGCGACGGCGCCTGGTCGGCGCTCGCGCCGCGCTCCGCCTGGGACGGCAATCCGACCTGGCAGGACTTCGTCGCCTGCCTGTGGCGGACGCCGGACGGCGGCTGGCGCGTGGTCGTGGTCAACTTCTCCGACCACCAGGCGCAGTGCCGCCTGTCGCTGGCGGATGCCGGGCTGCCCGATTGCCCGTTCCGGCTCGTCGACCTGATGGGCGACGAGGTCTACGAGCGCGACGGGCACGAGATGCGCGAGCCCGGCCTCTACATCGATCTCGGCGCCTGGCGCTACAACGTCTTCCGCCTCGACCCGCTGTGACGGCGGCGGCTCAGGTGAACTCGCCCAGCCGCTCCTGGAAGATGATGCGCGACGCCGCCTCGATCAGCGCGAGGTGGGAGAAGGCCTGCGGGAAGTTGCCGAGGTGGTGGCCGGTCGTGACGTCGAATTCCTCGGCGTAGAGGCCGAGCGACGAGCCGGCGCGGATCAGCCGCTCCATCAGCTCCAGCGCGCGCCGCGTCTCGCCGATGATGGTGAGCGCCGACACCATCCAGAACGAGCAGATCAGGAAGGTGCCTTCCTTGCCGGTCAGCCCGTCGTCGGTCTCCTCGGTGCGGTAGCGCAGCACGAAGCCGTGCTCGTCGAGCTCGTCGGCGACGCCCAGCACCGACTTGCGCAGCCTCTCGTCGGTGCCGGGCAGGAAGCCGAACAGTGCGGCCAGCAGCGTCGAGGCGTCGAGCGAATCGGTGGCGTAGTGCTGGCGCAGCACGCCGTCGGCGGTGAAGCCGTGCGCCAGTATGTCGGCGCGGATCTCGTCGGCGATCCCCTGCCAGCGCTTCTGCAGGTCGGGGGCCCCGCGGATCGCCGCCAGCCGGGCGGCGCGGTCGAGCGCCACCCAGCTCATCAGCTTGGACGAGACATAGTGCTGCGGCGCGCCGCGCGCCTCCCAGATGCCCTGGTCGGGCTCCTTCCACACCCGTGCCGCGCACTCGGCCTGGGACTGGACGACCGGCCACAGCCGCCGCGGCAGGCGCTGGCTGCGCCGCGAATGGAGCAGGATCGATCCCAGCACGGCGCCGAACACGTCGTTCTGGCGCTGGTTGAAGGCGCCGTTGCCGATGCGCACCGGCTGGGCGCCGGCATAGCCCGAGAGGTCGTCGCGCGTCGATTCGGTGAGGTCGCGGCGGCCGTCGATGCCGTACATGATCTGCAGCGCGCCGTCCTCGTTGGGCACCAGGTCGGCCACGAACTCCATGAACTCGTTGGATTCCCAGTCGAGGTTGAGCCAGTGCAGCGCCTGCAGGGTGAAGGTCGAATCGCGCATCCAGCAGTAGCGGTAGTCCCAGTTTCGCTCGCCGCCCGGCGTTTCCGGCAGCGACGTCGTGAGCGCCGCCACCGTGGCGCCGGTCGGCATGTAGGTCAGGCCCTTGATCACCAGCGCCGAGCGCATGATGGCGTAGCGCCAGCGATGGTCGGGAATGCGGGCGCGCGACAGCCACGAACGCCAGAAGCGGGTCGTCGCCACCATGCGGGCATTGGCCTCGTCGACCGTGGCCGGCGCCTCGAAGTTCTCGGCCCAGGTGAGGACGCAGAACAGCTCCTCGCCGGTCGTCAGCATGTGGCGGGCGCGGATGCTGCCGCCCTCGACGCCGAGGTGCATGCTGCTGCGCAGGCGGAGCTTGACGTCGCCGGCGACGCCGTCGGCCACCTGGTTGTTGCCGTCGAGCAGGGCCCAGTCGAACGCGGTGCGGCCGTAGTCGCCCACCGGCTCGCAGGCCAGCTCGATCTCGACCTGGCCGTCGATGCACTGCACCGTGCGCACCAGCATGTGGTCGGCGCCGCTGTCGGCCGGCGGGCGAGTGAAGGGGGTGACCTTGTCGGGGCCGATGCGCGGCCCCATGGCGAGCGTGTCGCGCACGACCACCCAGCCCGACCCGGTGTTCCAGGTCGTGACCAGCGTGTTGGTGCCGGGCTCGTAGGTCCGCACGTTGGGCACCGTGACGCCGAACGGGCCCAGCCGGAAGCTGCCGGCCTGCCGGTCGAGCAGGGCGCCGAAGACGCTGGGCGAATCGAAGCGCGGCACGCACAGCCAGTCGACCGAGCCGTCCGGCGCCACCAGCGCGCCGGTGTGGCAGTCGGAGAGGAAGGCATAGTCGGCGATCGCGGGAAAGGGCGAGGGCGCCGCCGCGCTCTGCTCGAACGTGTCGGTGGGCGCGTCGCTCATCGCAGCGCCATCCGCGCGCAGGGCTGGCCGGCCGGAACCATCGCTGTCTCCCCGTCTTGTCGTTGCCGTCTCTGGGTCCACCAAAGTCGGCCCCGGCGGGCAAAGTCAACCCTGTCGGTCCGGCTCCTTCCATCGACTTGCTTGCCCTTGCGACGGGGCTCCTTGCGCGGCAGGGTCCTCGCTTGCGACCCTTCGCCACGACGATTGCCTGGGACTGGTATCGAAATGGGCTTCGGCGTTTTCATTCATCGTTCGGATTCGATCTACGACGACAGCCCGGCGGAGCGTTATCAGTTTCCTCGCCAGTACCTCGGGCGCGTCGAAGGATGTACCGGTGACTGGATCGTCTACTACGAGCCGCGGAAGGTCGAGGCTACGCGGGGTTACTTCGCCATTGCGAAGGTGGAGCGGGTCATCCCGGATACGGCGACTCCGGGCATGTATCTCGCTCTCATCGAGCCGGGCACTTACCTCGATTTTCCCAACCCTGTTCCATTCAGTGGCGCCGAAGGGGTCACGGAACGCGGTGTCCTCAACAGCGAGGGCCGGATCTCCGGACGTGCGCAATCGGCGGTTCGCCCCCTCTCGTCGAGCGACTTCAACCGGATCGTCGGCCTGGGATTGCGCGAGGAAGCGCCCTTTCTGCCGCGGATCGGCGACGCTCCTGCATTCCCCGGCTTGCGGGAGATGGAGACTCCCTCCGTGCTGGAACAGGTTCGGGAACGCATCAGCTATGTCTCGTCCCGGATCGTGCGCGACCGCATCTTTCGTCGGACAGTCCTGCGAGCCTATGACGAGCGGTGTGCGGTCACCGGGCTGAGGCTGATAAACGGTGGTGGTCGTGCCGAAGTCGACGCCGCCCATATCCGGCCGGTCGAGCAGAATGGCCCTGACGTTGTCAGCAACGGCCTTGCGCTTTCCGGGACCGCACATTGGATGTTCGACAGGGGGCTGATCTCACTATCCGACACTCTAGAAATCCTGATCTCGACGCGCGTCAACGATCAAGAGAGCGTACGTTCCCTGGTCTACAAGGACGGCTACGCTCGTCCACCCCTTAGGCCCGTGGAACGGCCCCATCCGCATTTCCTCCAATGGCATCGCGAGCACTGCTTCAAGCCGTAGCTGGCGTTCATTCGCCGAATGAGTGCCGGGATCATCACAGCAGCCCCAGCCCCCGGAAGCTGGCGTGGCCGCTGCGGCCGATCACGAGATGGTCGTGCAGGGCGATGCCGAGCGTCTCCGCCGCGGCCTTGATCTCGCGCGTCATCTCGATGTCGTCGCGTGAGGGGCGGGGGTCGCCGGAGGGGTGGTTGTGCACCAGGATCAGCGCCGCGGCGTTCAGCACCAGCGCCCGCTTGATGACCTCGCGGGGATAGACCGGCGTGTGGTCGATCGTGCCGCGCTGCTGGCGCTCGTCGGCGATCAGCACGTTCTTGCGGTCGAGAAAGAGGATGCGGAACTGCTCGGTGAGCTCGTGCGCCAGCGCCACGTGGCAATAGTCGATGAGCTGCTGCCAGTTGGTCAGCACCGGCCGGTCGCGCACCGCGCGGCCGGCCAGTCGCCGGGCGGCGTCGCGCATCGCCTTGAAATGCACGACCGTCCGCGGTTCGAGGTCGAAGTCGGCGAGCTGGCCCGCCTCCGCCGCCAGCACGTCTCCCAGCGTGCCGAAGCGCTGGAGCAGCCGGCGGGCGAGCGCCCGGGCCTCGACGCGGGGCAGCGAGTAGAGCAGCAGCAGCTCGAGCAACTCGTCGTCGGCCAGCGGCTCCATGCCGAGCGCCAGTGCGCGGTCTCGGATGCGGCTGGGATGATCCCAGCCTCGCCATCGGACCAGCGGACCGCGGGCCAGGGGAGCGGCAGCAAGGGATTGCGATTCGCGCAGTCCGGGGGGCGGGGCGACGGCGGTGGGGTCGCGGGCTTCTTTTCGTCGGGTCACGCCCCAGAGACGAGGCGGCGGGGCCCGGCGTTACAGCCGCTCGTGACGGGCCGCTCGTTGCGGGCCGATCGTGCGATCCGCCGTCAGGCGGTGGCGGCCTGCCTCGTGTCGGCGGTGACGTCCTGGCCGAGGTCGTAGGGCGGCTTGGCCAGCTCCTTCGGCGACAGGGTGAAGAACTCGACACCGGTCTCGGTGATGCCGACCGAATGCTCGAACTGTGCCGAGAGCTGCTTGTCGCGCGTCACGGCGGTCCAGCCGTCGCTCAGGATCTTCACCTGCCACGTGCCGGCGTTCACCATCGGCTCGACGGTGAAGAACATGCCGGGCCGGAGCACCGGCCCGGTGCCGGGCTTGCCGTAGTGCAGGATATTGGGCGCGTCGTGGAAGATGCGGCCGAGCCCGTGGCCCGAGAAGTCGCGCACCACCGAGAAGCGCTGCGCCTCGACGAAGGTCTGGATGGCATGGCCGATGTCGCCGACATGGCCGCCGGGCCTGGCGGCGGCGATGCCGCGCATCATCGCCTCGTAGGTGACGTCGCACAGGCGGCGGGCCTTCACGCCCACGTCGCCGGCATAGAACATGCGGCTGGTGTCGCCGTACCAGCCGTCCAGGATCACCGTGACGTCGATGTTGACGATGTCGCCGTTCTGCAGCCGCTTGTCGGACGGGATGCCGTGGCAGACCACGTGGTTGATCGAGGTGCAGATCGACTTCGGGTAGCCGCGGTAGCCCAGCGGGGCCGGGATCGCCTTGTGGTCCAGGATGTAGTCGTGACAGAGCTTGTCGAGCTCGCCGGTCGTGATGCCGGGCTGGACATGCGGGGTGATGAAGTCGAGCGTCTCGGCGGCCAGACGGCCGGCCCGGCGCATGCCCTCGAAGCCCTCGGGCCCGTGAATCTTGATCGTGCGCTCGTCGCGCCGCCAGTAGTCGGCGCTGTCGTCTACGAAATCGCGGGGGCTGCTCATGACCCCTATTTGGCATGCGACATGGGCGCTAACAAGGCCGGGCGGCGCTTGGCCGCCCGCGGGGCCTCCGCTAATGTCCTGAATCAGAAGGAAAAAGAGCGCCGCATGTCCGAGCCGACAAAAACCGTCACCGCCTGCATCGTGGTCATCGGCAACGAGATCCTGAGCGGCCGGACCCGCGATTCGAACGTCCAGTACCTCGCCACCGAGCTGGGCAAGCTCGGCGTCCAGGTCCGCGAATGCCGCGTCATCCCCGACATCGAGGCGACCATCGTGGCCACCGTGAACGAGGTGCGGCGGACGTTCGACTATGTCTTCACCACCGGCGGCATCGGCCCCACCCACGACGACATCACCGCCGATTCCATCGCCAAGGCATTCGGCGTCGGGATCTCCGAGCATCCCGAGGCGGTCGCCCGCATGACCCGCCACTACGGCGACCCGGCCCTGTTCACGCCCGCCCGCCGCCGCATGGCGCGGGTGCCCCACGGCGGCGTCCTGGTCGACAACCCGGTCTCGGTGGCGCCCGGCTTCCAGATGGAGAACGTCTTCACGTTCGCCGGCATCCCCAAGGTGGCCGAGGCGATGTTCCAGTCGATGAAGCACCGGCTCGTCGGCGGCACGCCGGTCCTCTCACGCAGCGTGCGGACCAACCTGCCGGAGGGCATCATCGCCGAGCCACTGGGCGTCCTGCAGAAGCGCTACGAGGATCTCGACATCGGCAGCTACCCTGCATTCCGCGACGGCAAGCCCAGCGTTTCGCTGGTGCTGCGCGGCACGGATGATGCACGCCTGGCGGCGGCCGCGACGGAGCTGATGGCGACGATCCGCGGCATGAACGGCGAGGCGGAGGAGTTTGCCCAGTAAGCTCGAGTCATGGCGCGGTGCGGTGGCCCCCTGGGCCGTGCTGATCGCGCTGTCGGTCGGCCTCGGCGGCTTCCTGCTGTGGATCCATGCACCGGCCGCCCTGCTGCTGGGCCCGCTGCTGGCCGGCATCGTGCTGTCGGCGAGCGGCGGCAAGGTGCGCTTTCCGCTGACACCCTTCGTGCTGGCACAGGGCATCGTCGGTTGCCTGATCGCGCGCATGGTGCCGCTGTCGATCGTCGACGACGTGCTGCGCCACTGGGTCCTGTTCACCGCCGGCGTGGTGCTGGTCGTCGCGGCCTCGAGCCTGCTCGGCGTGGTGATCACGCGCCTGCAACTCCTGCCCGGCACGACGGGACTGTGGGGCAGCAGCGCCGGCGCCGCCTCGGTCATGACGCTGATGTCCGAGGAGTACGGCGCCGACGCCCGCCTGGTCGCTCTCATGCAGTATCTGCGCGTCGTGCTGGTGGCCGCCGTCGCGGCCCTGGTGGCGCGCCTGTTCGGCGTCAGCCCGGCCCATGCGCCGAGCGCCATCGTCTGGTTCCCGCCCGTCGACTGGCTGTCGCTGGCCGAGACGCTGGCGCTGGCGGCGATCGGCCCGCTGGTCGCGCGGTGGCTGCGCATCCCGGCCGGCGCCTTCCTGGTGCCGCTGGTCGCCGGCATCGTGCTGACGCACTTCGGGCTGATGACCATCGAGCTGCCGACCTGGCTTCTGGCGGCGAGCTATGCCTTCGTCGGCTGGAACGTCGGCCTGCGCTTCACGCGGCCGCTGCTGATCCATGCCGCGAAGGTGCTGCCGCTGATCCTCGGCGCGACCCTGGTCCTGATCGCGCTGTGCGGCGCCATCGCCGTGCTGATGGTCTGGGGCGCCGGCGTCGATCCGCTCACCGCCTACCTGGCGACCAGCCCCGGCGGGTCGGACTCGATCGCCATCATCGCCGCTTCGACCAGCGTCGACGTGTCCTTCGTCATGGCGATGCAGACGGTTCGCATGATCGCCGTGCTGTTCGTGGCGCCGGTCCTGACGAAATTCATCGCCGACCGACTCGAAACGGGGCGGCGAAGGTGAACGCCTCGATGAGCGGATGGGCGGCGCCGCCGTCCGTCGCGTCGTCGACTCAACCTTGAACCGCATGCCGGTGACGACTAGGCTCGCAGACCGAGCACGCACGCCGCGCAAATTCCAACCAGAATCGGGAGATTGACTCTCCCCCGGAGCGCTTGATGACCGACAGAAAGCGATGCGCCTGGGTCCATGACAGCCTGTACATCAAGGAAAACGGCGATGTCTTTCCCTGCTGCCACCTGCAGCCCGACGTCGTCGGCAACATCTACAAGACCAGCCTGAGGGACATCTACGGCGGCGAGCGGCTGAAGGAGTTCCGCCGCCAGGAGCTGGACGGAACGCTCGCCTGCATGAAGACCTGCAATCTGCCGCAGGCGTCCACCGTCGACCCGGCCGTGGACCACGAGTACGACCAGGACCTGAAGCGGGTGATGGTGAGCTTCGGCGAGAAGTGCAACATCCGCTGCATCATGTGCTCGCAGAACCACGACAGTCGCATCGAGATCACGGAAGAGATCATCCTCAAGAACATCGAGATTCCGAAATCCGAACCGACGGTGACCCTGCTCGGCGGCGAGCCGCTGATCCTGAAGTCGGCGAAGCGCTTCATCGATCATTGGGCGGGCCATGGCGCCAAGATGGCGATCCTCACCAACGGAACGGCCCTGAGCGAGGAGATGGCGCGGAAGGTCGCGCTCAGTTGCAAGATCATCTCGTTCTCGCTCAACGCCGCGACCAAGGAGATCCACGAGATCGTCAACGCCGGCTCGCGCTTCGACAAGGTCATCCGCAACATCCAGCGCATGATCGAGGCGAAGAAGGAAGCGAACTCGAAGATCATCATCCTGGGGCACATGACGATCGTCGTGGAGAACGTCCACGAGATCCCCGAATTCATCAGGAAGAAGGACGAGTTCGGCTTCGAGGTCATCAATTTCGGCTACGACAGCAAGGTTCCGCCCTATCTCGCGCAGAACCCCGAGCTGAAGGCGGAGCTGATCAGAGCCATCCGGGTGGAGCTCGCCAGGGCACGCAGCCCGGGCAGGATCGACCTGCATCGGTTGCGACTCCTGGGCGTCGTTGCGCCGCCGGAAGCGAGCGCGCCGGCTCCGGCCCCGGCGGCCCCGGTCTTGCAGGACGCATAGGCCGCGCGCCGGTCCCGGTACGGGGACGAGACAGAGAGGGCGGTGGGGGAATTTCGTGTAAGTTCCCCGCATGACTCAAATCCATGACCTGACGGCGGCCGAGCTGCTCGCCGCCTTCAAATCCAAAAAAATGTCTCCGGTCGAGGCCGTCGACGGCGCGATCGCCCGCATCGAGGCCTGGGAGCCCCGGCTGAAGGCGCTGTATGCGCCCGACTTCGGCGCCGCCCGCAAGGCCGCCCGCGACTCCGAGAAGCGCTGGCAGGCGGGAAAGCCGCAGGGGGCGCTGGACGGCGTGCCCATCACCATCAAGGAGAACATCGCCACCCGGGGCGTGCCCGTGCCGCTCGGCACCGCGGCGACCGATCTGGTGCCGGCGGCGGAGGACGCGCCGGCCGCGGCGCGGGTGCGCGAGGCGGGCGCCGTGATCCTCGCCAAGACCACCATGCCCGACTACGGCATGCTGTCGTCGGGCCGCAGCTCGTTCCATCCGCTCACCCGCAACCCGTGGAACCTCGCCTGGAACCCCGGTGGCTCGAGCGCGGGCGCAGGCGCCGCGGCGGCGGCCGGCTACGGGCCGCTGCACCTCGGCACCGATATCGGCGGCTCGGTGCGCCTGCCGGCCTCGTGGAACGGCATCTTCACCCTGAAGCCGAGCCTCGGGCGCGTGCCGGTCGACCCGCCGTACTTCGGCCGCGCCGTCGGGCCCATGACTCGGACCGTCGCCGATTCGGCACTGCTGATGGCCGAACTCTCGAGGCCCGACGCGCGCGATCACATGAGCCTGCCGCCGGCCGACATCGACTGGGCCGCCGGTCCGCTCGAGCCGAAGGGTCTCCGGATCGGCCTGCATCTCGACGCCGGCCCCGGCCTGCCGGTCGACGCCGAGGTCAGGGCGGCGGTCGAGGCCGCGGCCAGGGCCTTCGCCGCCGCCGGCGCCTCCGTCGAGCCGCTGGCGCCGTTCCTGACGGCGGAGATGCTGCACCTGCAGGACCTGTTCTGGCGCGTGCGGAGCTGGGTCGACTTCTCGGGCCTCAGCCATGCCAGGCAGGCGAGCGTGCTGCCCTTCATCGCCGACTGGTGCCGTGGCGGTGCCGACGTCTCGGGCGCCACGGTGATCCGCGCCGTCAACAACTACATGGCCATCCGGGCCGCGACGACGCGGGCGACCCAACCGTTCGACTATGTCCTGTCGCCGGTGTCGCCGGTGCCGACCTATCCGGCGGAATGGGAGACGCCGACCAACGACGTCAAGCGGCCGCTCGAGCACATCGCCTTCACCATGCCCTACAACATGAGCGAGCAGCCGGCGGCCTCGATCAACTGCGGCTACACGCAGGACGGCAAGCCGATCGGCCTGCAGATCGCCGGGCGGCGCTTCGACGATTGCGGCGTGATGCGCCTGTCGCGCTGGTACGAGGCGGCGCGCGGACCGCAGAAGGCCTGGCCCGAGCCGCCGAAATGAACGACGGGGCGGCTGATCCGCCGGCCCCCCCCGGAGGAAGGCGGCCTATCGAGGGGCGCTGATCATCAGGCCGGGCAGCCAGTCGACCAGGCCCGGGAACAGGTAGAGAAGCACCAGGCAGACGTTCATCATCAGGAAGAAGGGCAGGGAGGCGCGCCCGATCCAGAAGATGGACTTGCCGGTCATGCCCTGCAGCACGAACAGGTTGAAGCCGACCGGCGGCGTGATCTGCGCCATCTCGACGACGATGGTGATGAAGATGCCGAACCAGATCTTGTCGATGCCGGCCTCCTCGATCATGGGCAGCACGATGGCGGCCGTCAGCACCACCATCGAGATGCCGTCGAGGAAGCAGCCCAGCACGATGTAGAGCAGGCCGATCGCCACGATCAGCATGGCGGGCGACAGGTGCAGCGCCGCGATGGTCTCGGCGAGATGGCGCGGCAGGCCGGTGAAGCCCATGGCGAGCTTGAGGAACGAGGCGCCGGCCAGGATCAGCAGGATCATGGAGGTGAGGCGCGTCGCGCCCATCACACTTTCCCAAAGGTTGCGCCAGGTCAGCCGCCGCTGCCAGCCGGCGATGGCAAAGGAGCCCAGCACGCCGAACGCCGCCGATTCCGTCGCCGTGGCGATGCCGGCGTAGATCGAGCCCAGCACCAGCAGGATCAGCAGCACGACCGGGATCAGCGCGCCGGATTCGCGCAGCTTGACCAGGAAGGGCAGCGGCGGATCGGGCGGCGGGATGCGGTCCGGGTGGGTGAGCGACCAGCCCGCGACATAGGCCATCATCAGGCCGGCCAGCAGGATGCCCGGCAGGATGCCGGCGGCGAACAGCTTGGCGATCGAGACCTCGGCCTGCACGCCGTAGACGATCATGATCAGCGACGGCGGGATCAGCAGGCCGAGCGTGCCGGCGCCCGACAGGCTGCCGATGGCGATCGACTCGGGATAGCCGCGGCGGCGCAGCTCGGGCACCGTCATCTTGCCGATCGTGGCGCAGGTCGCGGCCGAGGAGCCCGACACGGCGGCGAAGATCGAGCAGCCGATGATGTTGGTGTGAACTAGGCGGCCGGGCAGTCGCCCCATCCACGGCGCCAGGCCGCGGAACATCTCCTCGGAGATGGCGGTTCGGAACAGCACCTCTCCCATCCAGATGAAGAGCGGCAGGGCGGTGAGCGTCCACGACGAGGAATCCGAGAAGATCACCGTCGCCATGGCGTCGCCGGCCGGCTTGGCCGGCGCGAACAGCCACATCACGGCGATCGAGACGCCGATCATGCTGAGCCCGATCCAGACGCCGGTGCCGAACAGGAAGAACAGCGCGCCGATGGCGAGGAGGGCGATCTGGGCGTCGATGCCACCCACGGTTCAGCGCTCCAGGTGGCCGGCTTCTTCGGCCGACGGCTCGGTCATCGGCGCACCGCCGGCCAGCACGACGGCCAGCTGCTCGACCACCGCGAGGAAGAAGATCGCCGCACCTGCCGCCATCCCGACCTGGGGGATCCACAGCGGGAAGGCGATCAGGCCGGTCGACACGTCACCGATCTGCCAGCTCTGCCAGCACAGCCGGATCGAGAACCAGGCCAGGTAGCCGGAGAGGAGGCTGCCCAGCGCCAGGCACCAGATCTCGGCCAGCCGCCGCGGCCGGCCCTGCAGCCGTTGCAGGAACAGCGTGACCCGGATGTGCTCGCCGCGGCCGAAGGTCGAGGCGAGCGCCAGGAAGGCCGAGGCGAGCATGGCGTAGCCGGCGAACTCGTCGGCCGAGCGGGCGACGTAGGGGAAGGGATTGGGCAGGCCGAAAGTCTGGTCGAGCCAGAGCCCGATCCCGGGTCCCACGGAGTAGAGGACGAAGGCGAGGAGCAGCACCATGAAGATGCCGCCCACGATCCCCGCCAGCTCGTAGAGCCGCCTCAGCGCCGACCGCACGCGGCGGCCGCCTAGTTCTTGCTGTAGGCGCCGATCACGGCCTTGCCGTCGGGGCCGGCCTTCTGCATCCACTCGTCGGTGAGCTTCTTGCCGAGCTCCTTGTACTCGGCCGCGAGCTTGGGCGAGGGCGGCTGCACCTTCATGCCGTTCTTGGCCAGCGTGTCGAGGAAGCCCTGCGCCAGCTTCTCGGCTTCGGCCCAGCCGGCGGCTTCGGCCTTGGCGGCCTCGGCCAGAACCGCCTTCTTGGTGGCGTCGTCGAGCTTGTCGAAGGCCGCCTTGTTCACCAGCACGGCGTTCTTGGGCAGCCAGGCCTGGGTGTCGTAGAAGTGCGTGAGCTGCTCCCAGACCTTGGAATCGACGCCGGTCGCGCCCGACGAGATGAAGGAATCGACCTTGCCGGTCGCCAGCGCCTGGCTGAGCTCGGCGGCCTGGATGGTGATCGGCTGCGCGCCGGCCAGCTCGGCGATGCGCGAGGTGCCGCGATTGTAGGCGCGGAACTTCAGGCCCTTCATGTCGGAGAGCTGGTTGATCTCCTTCTTGGTGTAGAGACCCTGCGGCGGCCACGGCACGGCGAACAGCACCATCATGCCCTGGGCGGCCGCCTTCTTCTCCAGCGCGGGCTTCTGCGCGGCCCACAGCTTCTTCGCCTCGGGGAAGGAGGTGGCGAGGAACGGGATCACGTCGATGCCGTAGATCGGATCCTCGTTCTCGAAGTTCGACACAAGGATCTCGCCGATCGGCGCCTGGCCGGTCTGCACGGCGCGCTTGATCTCGGGCGCCTTGAACAGCGAGGCGCCGGGATGGACCACGATCTCGAGCTTGCCGCCGCTCGAGGCTTTCACCGCGTCGGCGAACTTCTGCAGGTTGACGGAGTGATAGTTCGTGGCCGGGTAGGCGGCCGGCAGGTCCCACTTGGTCTGGGCCGCGGCCGGCAGGGCGAACATCGCCGCCGTGGCGGCGAGAAGGAGTCTGCGCTTCATCTGGATGCCTGCTTTTTGGAGTTGGTTCCCCTGTGCGGATGGTTACATCGCCGCCAACGGGCCAGCAAGCAGCGATGCCGCGGAAGCCGGTGCGGCGCGGGTGGCGGCGCCGCAAAACGTGAACGCGCGCCGTCGTGGCGGCCGCCCCCGACCATGCTAGCCTCCGGCATGGTTCGTCGCGCCGTCCTCGCCGCGCTGCTGGCCGTGGCCGCGACAGGCTCTGCCGCCGCCCAGCCGGTCGCCGCGCCCGACTGCACGGTGGCTGGCCGCCTTACCGAGGGTGAGGGCCTGGCGCTCGACATCGCCTACGCCTGCCGGGCCGACCGGCCGCTCGAGTTCGTGGCCGGCGAGAGCCAGGCGGCGCGTTTCGTGCACGACCTCAGGATCGACCAGCGCGACGGGCTCGCGCAGGCGACCTACCGCTTCGATCTTTCAGGCTTTGCCCGCTCCGTCGATTCCACCCGGGTCGCCGTGGCCCGCGGCCACGGGGTCCTGGCCATCCTCGGCGCCTGGCTGCTCGAGCCTCAGGGCTACGGCCGCCCGCCGGTCATCGACATCCGCATGTCCGCCGCACCCGGCCTCGAGTTCGCCGCCGGACTGCCGAAGGTCGGGGATGCCTGGCGGCTGGCCGGCACCTCCGTCCGCTTCGCGGGCTACTCGGCGCTGGGGCGGTTGTCCTACCGCGAGCTGCCGGTCGCCGCCCCGGGCTCGATGCGGCCGGGCGCGACGCCGTCCACCGGCGTGCTGCGCGTCGCTCTGCTCGACGGCATCGACGCTGCCCGCCGCGACGACGTCTTCGACTGGGTCGCCCGCACGGCCCAGGCCCAGTCGCACTACTGGCACGGCTTCACGACAGGACAGGGACTGCTGGGGCTGGTGCCCATGGCCGGCCGGCGCGGCGTCGGCTATGGCCGCACCGTCTCGGGCGGCGGCGTGAGCGTCATGGTCGAGCTCGGCAGCGCCGTCGACCGCCGCATCCTGTTCGAAGACTGGGTGCTGACCCACGAGCTGATCCACACCGGCATGCCCTTCATCCGCGATGCCCGGGGCCGCGGCACCTGGTTCATGGAAGGGGCCGCGACCTACGTCGAGCCGATCATCCGCGCCCGCGCCGGCTGGAAGACGGAGGAGGAGGTCTGGCACGAGTGGATCGCCAACATGCCGCGCGGCGTGGGCGCCTTCTCGGTCGGCCTGGCGCAGGCCCAGGGCGCGCAGAACTACTGGGGCGGCGCCATCTTCATGCTGCTGGCCGATCTCGACCTGCGACGGGCCACCGACGGCCGCATGGGACTGGAGGACTGCCTCGCCGGGGCGCTGGCGAGCGGCCTCGACGGCCCGCGTCGCGTGGGTCTCGGCGAGTACGCAGCCGCCTGCGATCGGGCCACCGGCACGCGGGTCATGACCGAGCTGGTCGATCGCCACTTCACGCGCGCCGAGCCGATGGACCTCGCCTCGCTGTGGCAGCAGCTCGGCGTCTCGATGGTCGGCGGCCGCATCCTGTACGACGACCGGGCGCCGGCCGCGCGCTGGCGCCGCATGATCGTTCCCGGCCGGCAACCGGGACCGCGCGTCAAGCTGCCGTGGGAGAGCTGATGCCGTCGTCGACGGGAGGCTGCCCGTGAGCGGGCCGGCCGGCGTCTGGCTGGAGGACCTCACCTGGGAGGAAGCGAAGGCGCTCTTCTCGGCGGGCGCCGTGGTCGTGATCCCGATCGGCGCCGCAGCCAAGGCGCACGGGTTCCATCTGCCGCTCAAGACCGACGCCGTGACCGCGCGGGCGCTGGGACAACGGCTGCTCGAGCGGCTGCCCGTCGTCGTCGCGCCGGTCCTGGGCATGGGGTACTACCCCGCCTTCACGACGTTCGCGGGCAGCCAGCATCTTTCGGTCGGGACCTTCCTGGCGCTGCTCGGGGAATTGCTGGCCGGCCTGCGCGAGCAGGGCGTCCGCCGCATCGTGCTGCTCAACACCGGCGTCTCGACCGAAGCGCCGCTGGAGACGCTGGCGGCCGACGATCTCCTCGTGCTGCACATGCGGCAGCTGGGCCGCGCCGCTGAATCCTGGCTTGATGTCCCGGCCGGGGGCCACGCCGACGAACGCGAGACCTCGGTCATGCTGGCGCTCGAGCCGCGCAGCGTGCGCATGGCCGCACTGGTCGCCTCCGGTCCGTTCGAGCAGACGGCGGCCACCGGCGACCCTTCGCGCGCCAGCGCCTTCAAGGGCGAGCGGATCCTGGCGGCGCGGGTCGACGATATCGTGACCCGGATCATCTCGCGGTGGCCGGATACGGTGGCAACTCCGCCCGGAGGCTGACGTTCACCCCGCAGCGTCAACCGCAGCAAAGGAGTGAACCATGCCCGACGTTACCCGCATCAGCCCCAACACCCTGATCGCCGCCGACCGGGTGGAGGGAACGGACGTCTACAACCGCAAGGGCGAGAAGCTCGGCACGGTGGACGACATCATGATCGACAAGGTGAGCGGCAAGGCGATCTACGCCGTGATGTCGTTCGGCGGCTTCCTCGGAATCGGCGAGAAGTACCATCCGCTGCCCTGGTCGACCCTGAACTACGACGAGACCAAGGGTGGCTATGTGGTCGACCTCGACAAGAAGGTCCTCGAGGATGCGCCGACCTACGACATGGACGAGGATTTCCGCTGGACGCCGGACTACGGTCGCCGCGTCGATCAGTACTACAACGTGCCGACCTACTGGTAGGCGGGCCACCGGGACGCGTCCCCGGCGAGGGGATGCGTCCTTTTCGCTCTGACTGCGAATTCCACCCATTAAAAGTCATCGCGTCGTCCGGGCGAATCGCGCTATTCGACGAACGTCTACTTTGAACGGACGACCGATCTCGCCGAATGTCTAGAATGGAGAACGTCGCCGCAGTCCGAGGCGCCTTCCGCGGCGGTCGCGGGGTGTCGCCTGCGCCGCCTCGCTCGTGATCGCCGGCAAACGTTCCGGAGTTGCTGCCATGCTCTTTCCGCGCGCGGTCAACCGCACCCCATCCGCGCGGTCCTCGATCAATCCCAGCATCTCGAACCGCAGGCGCTGCGTGGACGTGAGGCGCGAGGCAGGCGTTGCCCCACCCTCGCCGCGCGCGATCGCCCGTAGGATCTCGTACTCCTGCGCACCCAGTGCGATGGCGACATGCTTGCTGCTCATGATCGGCTTGCACGTCAACGCCCCGTGCATTGGGAGGTTGCTCCTCCGAATGGCCATCCGATAGGGTTTCCAGGGAACGCCGTGCCGATTCACCTCACCATCGACCAGGAACAGCGGACCGTGACGGGCGTGAGCTCGGGCGAGGTCACGCTGCATGACTTCGAGGCCTATTTCGAGGCGATCGCGTCCGCCGGCGCCAACCACTATCGGAAGCTCTTCGATGGGACGGAAGGGACCTCGTCGTTGACCGAGGAGGAGGTTCTTTCCCTGGGCGCACGCATTCGCGGCTACCACCTGACGGGTCCCATGGGCCCTCTCGCCATCGTCATGGGACCGGTTCAGAGCGACACTTTCGCCCGGGTGCTGGGCGCCCTGGCCGCCGCCGATCGCCCGATGCGGCTCTTCGGTAGTGTCAGGGCCGCCCGGCGGTGGCTGGAGAGGCAGGAGGGTTGAGATGCCGCTTCGATGGACCATCGACTCGGAGACCCGCAAGGTCGACATCGTGGCGGAGGGCGACGTGACGGCCGACGACGCCCGCGCCTTCTTCGATTGCATCGAAGCCGCCGGCGTCCTCAACTTCGACAAGCTGATCGACGGCACGCGCGGCCGGGCGGCGATGAGCCCCGAAGAGCTGATCGGTGTTGCCGTCCGTATCCGCAGTCAGCATGAAATGAGCGCGGTGGGGGCCCTTGCGGTCGTCATGAGACGCGACCAGTCCGAGAACATGATCCGAATCCTGGGAGCCGCGGCCGTCGCAAAGCGGCCCATGAAGGTGTTCGACGAGATCGCACCGGCGCGGCGCTGGCTCGACGGCGTGTCTAGGAAGCTTTCGGTAGCAGGCTCGCCAGGGCCGTGATCACATCGTCGGCCTTGTAGGGCTTGTCGAAGCGCGGCCTGTCGCGATGCGTATAAGGCATGAGCGCGCTTGAAAGGCCGCTCACGAAGACGAACGGCACGCCGAGCGCGGCCAGCACGTCGGCGAGCGGAAAGGACGTCTCGCTGCGCAGCCTAATGTCCAGCAGGGCGCCGTCTAGCCGGTGGTCAGCCATCGCGGCGTGCGCGGCCGCCACCGAGGCGACCGGTCCAATGACAATTCCTCCGGCACGCTCGATGGTCTTGGCCAGATTGAGGGCAATCGTCGCTTCGTCCTCGACGATGAGAATCTTGCGGCCCTTCAGTGGCGTTTTCGTCGGCGTAGGCACGGACTTGGACATTCAACTCGGGGGCAATCGGGAGGAGGTCCGTACAATGCCTCCTCCCCGGCGCGGCGTCACCCGCTGACTGTCGATCCCTTCTCTGACGGTCCCTTCGCGACGCTCTCGATGACCTTGTCCGCGAGGGCGCCCACCTTGCCGCCGAGATCGGCGGAAGAGGCTTCCTGGCGCAGAACGTTCGCGGCGCCCGACAGCGCGTCGCGCCCGGCGTTGATCGCCTTCGCACCCGCCGGCCCAACGAGATCCTTCTCGGTCTTGGACATCGGCAAAGCGGCGCCGACGGCGGCGCCGAGCGCCGATGCCAGCGCGGCCATGAGGATGGGCTGCTCGTCGAGCAGGCGTGAAACGGTGTCGCGTGCCTCGTCAGCCATCTTCCTCGCCTTTCTTTCGGCCTCTTCGGCCAATGCCCGCGCCTGTTCCTCGCCGGCCTCCCACTGGTGACGACCGGCGTCGACGCCGCTCGCGACAGAATCGCGGGCCGACGCATACCCGTCTTCGGCGCGGCGGTGCGCATCGGCCATGGTATCGGTTACCGCATGACTCGCGTCGGCCAAAGTGTGGCCCGCGCGATCGCGCAGGGTCCGCGCGGCGTCGCCGACGGTATGCGCCGCCGTGCCCGCCGCATCCGACATCCGGGCAGCGGCATCGCCGACGGCGGTCGAGGCCTTGGATGCCGCGCCCGAAGCCATGCCGGCCGCCGCAGCAGCCACACCGGCCGCTGCCGAAGCGACACCCGAGGCCGCACCGGCCGCTGCGGACGCGGTCCCTCTGGCGGCCTCGGCGCCCGTGGCGGCGGCGCTTTTCATCGCGGAGGTAGCGGCACCCATCACGTCGCTGCCCGTGGTGCGGGTCAGGAGCATCGTCAGTCCGGCACCGATCAAGAGCGCCGGAACGGGATTGGCGCGTGCCTGGTCGGTCAGGCTCTTCACCAGGGATAGCCCGCTTTCCTTGACCAGGCTGATGACCTCACCGGACAGGGCCGACGGCGCCATGCCGTCGCGCAGCTGGCCCAGCGTGTCGGCCAGGCCGATGCGGACGCTGTCCGCTTCGCGCTGCAGTTGGGCGCTCGATGTCATGTCAGGGTCTCCTTGACCATGCGGCTGTCGCGCGACAGCGAGTTGAAGGTGCGGTCGGGCGACAGCCCGGCCGGGTCGAGACGGTTCTGTCCCATCAGGAAGAGGACCAGGCCGATCACGCCGGCGGCGCCGGCGACGATCAGGATCGCAGCCGGCGGCGAAAGTCCGGCGGCGATGAGGATGCTCACGAGTGCCTGCAGGATCATGCCAAGGGCCGCAATCAGGAAGATCGTGCCCAGCAGGATCATGACCAGGCCGCCGCGCACCGCGCCGATCTTCTCGGCGAGCTCGACCTTGGCGAGCCGGAATTCGGCCTGCAGCAGGTCAGCAGTCTGCGACAGGGCCGCTGTGGTCAAGGTGACGACGCCGGGGCGTCGCAGGGGTTGGTTCAACATCGGGCGCTCCTAATCGTTGGCCGGCGGGAGGCCGTTTTCGGCCTGTACGGCGGCAACGGGTGCCGTGGCGCCCGGCGCGGCAGCGCCGGCCTTCACGACCCGCGCCAGCGCGAAGCCGACGAGCGCCGCTCCAGCCAGCATCAGCACCGGCTGGGAGCGGCCGAACTCGGTGGCCGCCGACAGCAAGTCGCCGACGTTCTTCTCGCGGAGGTCTGTCGCGAGCTGGTCGATCCTGCGACCGGCGCCGCGCACATATTCCGCCAGAGCCGGCGACTGGTCGTCGACCGAGCGGGCGATGGCCTCCGCCGTGCCGGCCACGCCGGCCACCGTCTCGGCTCCGGCAGCCTTCGAGCGGTCCGCGATATCCTCGACTTTCTTTCCAAGCGCCTCGCCCATGTCCCGGGCGATCCCGGCCCCCTCAGAAACGATCTGGTCCGTACTGGTCGCCGCCATGGTGCCTCCGCAAATCTTGCACGTTGTTGCCGTGCGCAATGAACGAGGCTTCTCCCTCGGCGGTTGCGCCATGGCGAAGCGGGCCCGCGATTGTCCGCGCGCGTGCGGCCCTGGGCGGCTATGCTCCCGGCTCCGAGGCGTCAGGAGAGCGAGTCGTCGATGAAATCCTTCTTCGCAGTTTCAGTCGTCGCGGTACTCGCCGCCGGCGCGGCGCACGGGCAGACCGCCGTCACCGCCGGACTCTGGGAGGTCACCGACAAGACGACGATGGAAGGCGTGCAGCCGATGCCCTCGGCCGCCAAGCGCATCTGCATCAAGGGCGGCGAGGCGACGATCGAGCGGTTGCTCTACCCGACGCCCGACGACTTCGCCAAGCACGGCTGCACCTTCGAGCCGGGGCCCAGGCAGGCCGGCGTGTTCAAGGCCCGCACGGTCTGTCCGGCGACGGACACCGAACCGGGCGTCACGGCCGACGCCGAGATCAACTTCAAGGCCGACAGCTACGAGGGAATCGGCACGCTCCTGGTCAAGGACAAGGCCGGAACGACCCTGAAGGGCACCAGCGTTCTCAGCGGCAAGCGGGTCGGCGACTGCTGACCGGCCGACCGCCCGCGGCGGGCTCCGCCGGGCGACCGCCCGGGGCGGGCAGGCCACCGGGACAATCCGCAGGGCGAGTGCATCGACGGTCGTACCTCTGATATGGTCGTTCCACCGGAAGGGGTGGGGATGCCAATGAAGGTGTGGCGGGTCGCGGCGGCGGTGGCCGCTCTTGTCGTCTCGGGTCCAGTGCACACGCTGGCCTGGGGCGCGACGGGTCACGAGATCATCAGCGGCATCGCCATGGACACCCTGCCCGAGATGGTGCCGGCCTTCCTGCGAGCCCCCGGCGTTGCCGGCAACATCGCGGTCCTGGGCCGCGAGCCCGACCGCTCCAAGGGCGCCGGCCGAACCCACGACGCCGAACGCGACCCGGGACACTGGATCAGCCTCGCGGACGACGGGTCGGTCGCCGGCATCCTGCCGCTCGACGCCTTGCCCCCGACCCGCGAAGCGTATGACGCGTTGCTGCGTGCCGGCGGCTCGACCCAGTACAAGGCAGGCTATCTCTTCTACGAGATCGTCGACGGCTGGCAGCAGCTCGTGAAGGACTTCGCCTATTGGCGTGCACTCACCAAGGCGATCGAGACCGCGCAGACGCCGGATGAACGAACCTGGTTCCAGGCCGACCGGCGGCTGCGCGAACTGCTGATCCTCCGCGACCTCGGGATCTGGAGCCACTATCCGGGAGATGCCTCGCAGCCGCTCCATGCCTCGATCCACTACGACGGATGGGCCCACCGTCCCAACCGGGAGAACTACACGACACGGAATGTCTCCGCGTACATCCAGGGCGCGTTCGTCCGAAGCAACATCAAGCGGCAAGCCGTGCTGCGCCTGGTCGACGCCTACAAATCCTGCGTATGCTCGATCGAGGATCGCGCTCGCGACCTGCTGCGCTTGAGCCTGGCGCAGGTCGAGCCGCTCTACCGGCTCGAGAAGGCGGGCGCCTTCCGCGACGCCGACCCGCGCGGTATCGAGTTCATCGCGTCGCGGCTCGCTGCGGGGGCGACCGCCACGCGCGACATGATCGCCGATGCCTGGATCGCCAGCGCCACCGCCATGGTCGGTTACCCGATGGTCAGCGTGCGCGACATAGAAAGCGGCAAGCTCAGGGCGACCAGGGCCTTGTTCGGAGCGGACTGAGCGGGGGCCGCCGCGGTGGCGACCGAGATCCGCGGCCTTCTGGTTGGCCTGCTGATGATGCTCGGCGCCGTCGTCGCGACCTATGTCGTTGCCCTGGCGTTCGAGACGGTCGCCGTCCGTCCCGTGGACAACAGCTATTCCCCGCTTGCCGAGGCCACGGTCGACCGTCGGGGCTTGCCGTTGCGCAAGCGCCAACTCTCCGACAGTGCCCCGATCGGGGACTATTGACGGCCGGGCCGTCGCGACGGCTCAAGCCGAGGTCGCGACGCTCCCGTCGGCGAACGCCGGCATCACCTTTTCGCCGAAGCGGCGCATGGAGGCGATGTTCTGGTCGTGGTCCATCGCGCCGAAGCCGGTCTGGCAGAGCAGATGCCGGACGCCGACGTCGCGCAGCTCCGCCACCTGGTCGCGCACCCGCGCCGGCGAGCCGAAGAGCGAGCCCGTGCGCAGCACGAACGGAACGGCCTCGGAGTCCGGCACCCGCGGGTCGGTCCAGGCATTCAGTGCAGCGGGCTCCGGCTCGAAGTCGGGCGGATTGTAGGCCTCGCGCACGTGCATCATGTGGGCGCGAGTCTCGACCAGGAGCGCCGACAGCTCGTCCTCGGCCTGGGCGTCGGACTCGGCCACGTACACGTTCCGCCACAGCGCGCTCTGGGCCAGGAGCCGGGCACGTGTCCGCTCGTCGTGTCCGCCTGCCTCGAGCCCAGCTTCGTAGGTTGCCCAGCGTTCCTTGATCCGCTCGACCGGCAGCCGTGCCGTCAGGATGGGGACGCCCAGCCGGCCGCATTCGCGAAACGAGCCGGGCGAGATCACCGAGCGCCAGAGCGGCGGGCCGGGCTGCTGCACGGGCTTCGGCCGGATGGCCGGAATCTGCAGCTTGTGGAACTTGCCGTCGTACGACAGAGGAGACTCCCGCCAGGCGCGCTCGACGATGTCGATCGCCTCCTCCATTCGCGCCCTGCTCTCGTGGCTGCGCAGACCGTGCCCGACGAACTCGTACTCGTTGTAGGCCGTGCCCTTGCCGATCCCTACGTCGATGCGACCGTTGGCGAGATTGTCGAGCAGCGCCAGCTGCACGGCCAGCCGCACGGGATGGTGGAATGGCATCTGGACGACGGCGAAGCCGATGCGGACGCGCGCGGTCCGCATCGCCAGGGCGGCGGCGAACATCAGCGAGTCGGAGTAGACGCTTTCGCCGGTGAAATAGTGCTCGGTCAGCCAGACGTCGGAAAATCCCAGCCGCTCGGCCTCGCAGGCCTGATCGATGACATTGGCGATGCGTCGCGCGTCCTGGTCGGGAGACGGCGACATGGACAGGGTAAGCCAACCGAACTGCATGCGGCACTTGAGCCGCTTTGGCGCGGACAGGCAAGCACGCCGTGCTGCCGGCGCTTCTGGTCCGGGCCTAGCCCTGGCGATGCGAGCGGAACGGGACTCGTGCGGGGCCGACCGTGCGCAGCCCGGATCGCGCTCGATGGGCACGGTTGGGCATTGTCGGCAGGCGGACGGTCTCGCGGTAGCTTTGCAGCCACTCATTGGCGGCGCCGACCGAGGTGAAGATGCGGAAGGGCCGATCACCCACGCGCTGCTTGAGCAGGACCGCCATGTCGAGCGTCAGCGGATCCGTGACGACGATCGCCACGGGCCCGGCGGCGGCATCCGAGCCGTAGCGCACCAGCCCTCGCGCAACCTCCTCGAGACCCTCGCAATCGAGGTCGAGCGTCGCCGCCGACATGTCGACCAGCTTGGCGTAGCCTTTCACATCCTGCCGCACGGTCTCCGACAGGTAGCCCTCGATCTCGCTCAGGGTGACTGCCCGCTGGCCACGAATGACGCAGAGCTCGGCCTCGGGATCGATCTTCAGGTCAAGCGGCATGGTTCAGTCCTGGACGCTATGGGTGGAACCTATGGAACCAACGACTGCTGCAAACGGTGGTTGCTGCAATTTCCCCGCGGCTCGCAAGGCGAGCAACGCCGACCCGCGACGGGGCGGCAAGCGCAATGCGAAAAGGAGTGGGGGAAGGCGGAGGTGCCGGCATCATCCGTCAGGACGCGCCGACACTCCACACACCTCGCGTCTGCGGGCTTTTGCCTCGACCCCCAAGCTCAATCGGGACATCGCCTCACTCGACGACAACACCGTATATTAGTTGCAGTTTGGGCGCAATCAATATTGACGCGGTTGTGCCCCGATGGATGTCCCGTGTCAGGTCTCTAGAAGGTCACAACCAGGTCGTAGGGGGTCGAGGTCCCCGTTCCCGCGGGCATCCTCACGAGGATGAGATACTTCCCGTCCTGCGGCAGGGCGCCGATCCAGGCGCGGGCATCGTCCTTGGAGCCGGCGTCGGGAAGCGGCCGGCCCGTCACGAGCGCCATGCCGTCGGCTGCCTTGGCCAGCGTCGCGTTGATCCCGAAGACCTCGAAGGAGACCGCCGGCGAGGGCGACGCGACGGACACCATCAGCGTCTGCCCCGCCTTGCCGGCGACGTAGTACACGGCGCGGCCGCCGGGCGCGATCTGTCCGGTCAGCGTCGAGGTATGGGAGCCGGGCGGAAAGGTGACGGTGGTGAAGGGCGGCAGCTGGTTGAGGGGCTGGGCGATGGCCGCACGACCGACGGCGGCGAGCAGCGGCGATGCGAGGAGGAGGGCACGACGATTCATGCCGGCACCATTGCATCCCGGGCAAACGCAGGCAACGCAGCCCGCGAGGGCCGCAGCCCGTCGATTGTCTACTCGGCCGTCTCGGTCTCGAAGTCCGCCGGCATGGTGATCTCCAGCATCTCGAAGTCGTCGGAGTGCGCGACCTCCCTGTGGCTGATTCCCGGCGGCTGGTAGACCGTCGAGCCTTCGACGAGCTTGTGCTCTCCGTATCCTTCGTACTCGAAGATCGCCCATCCCTTGAGCACGTAGATGAACTGGAACTCGAGCGTGTGGGCGCGGCGCGGCGCGTCGGCGGGCTCGCCCGGCCTGGCGCGGACCACGTGTGCGCCGACCTTGCCGTCCGTCAGCTCCTTCAGTCCCAACCGGCGGCAATCGAAGAATGGCCGCGATGCGTCCGGCCCGAAGGAGTCGGGCCCGAGGTGATTGACGATGCTGCGCTTGCCGGCGGCGGCGTCGGCGATGTCCTTGTCGCGCTGCGCTTCCTCGGTCGTGGGAAAAAGGTCGGGCATGGTACCTCCGCAATGAACTCAGGACTTGGCGGCATCCGGCGGCGGCGGAGCGCCGTCGCGGGCTGGCGGGACCGCCTTCAGGATCGCGTCGGCCAGGGCCGCCTGGGCATAGGGCTTGGACAGGCGCGGCAGCCGGCCGCCGGCGTCCGGCGGCAGTTCGGCGTAGCCGGTCGTCAGGATGACGGGCAGTTCCGGATGCCGCGGCGCCACGACGTCCGCCAGCTCGAGACCGGTCATGCCCGGCATGACCTGGTCGGTGATGACGAGGTCGACCGTGGTCCGTTCGAGAAGCAACAGCGCCTCCGCGCCGGAGGTTGCCACCTGCGGCGCGTGCCCGAGATCGTCCAGCATGGCGCGCGTGTTGGCGAGGACCAGCGGATCGTCGTCGACGGCGAGGATGCGCAGCGGGCGGATCGTATCCGGAGCGGCCGCGGGCACGTCGGGCGCCGGCGGCGCGGCCGGCAGGTCCGCGACGGGCAGCCACAGTTCCGCGGCCGTGCCTTCGCCGAGCCGGCTGCGGAGACGGAACTGGCCGCCGAGCTGCTCGGTCATGCCGTGGATCATCGAGAGGCCCAGCCCCGTGCCCTTGCCCGGGCCCTTGGTGGTGAAGAAGGGTTCCGCGGCACGCGACAGGGTCGCGGCGTCCATGCCCGTGCCGGTGTCCTCGACCACGAGGCGGACGTAACGGCCGGCCGGCAGGACGACGTCGCCCGGCCAGTCCTCGGCCTCTGCCGACAGGGTCAGCATGCCCCCGTCGGGCATGGCGTCGCGCGCGTTGATGGCGAGGTTGAGCAGCGCGGTCTCGAGCTGCTGGGGGTCGGCCGCGACCGCTTCGATGCCCGGCGGGAGGGCGTTCCTGACCGTGATCGTCGGTCCGACCGAGCGCTGCAGGAGGTCGGTCATTCCGGCCACGAGCGCGGCGAGGTCGACGGGCTTGCGATCGAGCGCCTGGCGCCGCGCGAACGCGAGCATGCGCTGGGTGAGGGTGGCGCCGCGCTGGGCGCCCTGCATGGCGTTGTCGAGCAGGCGGGTCACGCGCGGATCGTCGCCGGGCAGGTGCCGCCGCAGCAGGTCGAGGCTGCCCATGACGACGGTCAGGAGATTGTTGAAGTCGTGCGCCACGCCGCCGGTCAGCTTGCCGATCGCTTCCATCTTCTGCGATTGCAGCAGCGCTTCGCGCGTGCGCTCCAGTGCGAGCTGCGCCTCGCGCCGTTCGGTGATGTCGCGCGTGATCTTGGCGAAGCCGAGCAGACGGCCCGACGAATCGCGGATGGCGTCGATCACGACGTTGGCCCAGAAGCGGCTGCCGTCCTTTCGTTGCCGCCAGGCTTCCGCCTCGAAGCGGCCGTCGCGCTCGGCGATGGAGAGGCTGCGGGCCGGCTCGCCGCGGGCCCGGTCGTCGTCGGTATAGAAGCGCGAGAAATGCTGGCCGACGATCTCCCCGGGCGCGTAGCCCTTGATGCGCTGCGCGCCGGGGTTCCAGTTGCTGACGATGCCGCGCGGATCGAGCATGTAGAGCGCGTAGTCCGTGACGCCTTCGACCAGGAGCCGGAACTGCTCCTCGCTGCGCCGCAGCTCCTCCTCCGCCTTCTTCCGCTCGGTGAGGTCGCGGGTGACCTTGGCGAATCCGATCAGGCCGCCATCCGCATCGTGGATGGCGTCGATGATGACGAAGGCCCAGAAGCGAGTCCCGTCCTTGCGCACCCGCCAGGCTTCGATCTCGAAATGCCCGGTGCGAGCCGCCGTCTCGAGGGCGCGTTGCGGCATCCCCGCGGCACGATCGGCAGGCTCGTAGAAGGTCGAGAAGTGACGGCCGACGATCTCCGAGGAATGGTAGCCCTTGATGCGCGCGGCGCCGCTGTTCCAGGTCGTGACGGTCCCGGCGGGGTCCAGCATGCAGATGGCATAGTCCGTGACCGCTTCCACGAGCAGGCGGAGGCTCTCGGCCTCGGTCGCCGCGAGGTGAGGTCGATTCCCCCTTTCCAGCATGCCCGTCCTGCCCACCGTTATCCCCGGGCCATCGTCGTACAGTTTCGCGCTACGTCAACGCTCGATGGGGCGTCCGGTTTCACGGCCACGATGGAACCCTCGCGCGGCCGAGGCAACGAGGGCGCACGAGCGACGTTCTCCCGGCCATGTCCCGTCAAAGTGTCGTGGCCCGGCTGGCCGAGGCCCATGGTCTGGTCCTGATCCGGCGGGAGGCGCTCACCATTCGCCGCCGCCGGTGCGGCAAGGGGTTCGCGTTTTTCCTCGAGTCCGGCCGCCCGGTCCAGGAATCGGCGATCGTCCAGCGGCTGAAGGCGCTGGCCGTGCCGCCTGCCTATGCCAACGTGCGCTTCGCGGCCGACCCGCAGGCCCATCTCCAGGCTGTTGGGGACGACGCCGCCGGACGGCGCCAGTACCGCTACCACCCCGACTGGTCGCGCGTTCGCGAGGCATTGAAGGCACGCCGGCTGGCCGGCCTCGCCCGGGCGCTTCCGACGGTGGGTCGCGCGGTTGCCCGATACCTTCGGTCGGGCGAGGTCGACCGCTGCTATGCTGCGGCCTGTGTCGTCGAACTGGTGCGCCTCACCGCGATCCGCGCCGGCGGCGAGGCCTATGCCCGCGAGCATGGGACGCGTGGTGCCGCCACCCTGCTGAAGTCGAATGTCAGGCTGGAGACGGGCGACCGCCTCACCCTCACCTTCAAGGCCAAGGGCGGCAAGCCGGTGACCAAGACCGTGCGCAGCGCCCGGCTCCGCGCTGCCATCGCGCGGCTGCTCGAGCTGCCGGGTCGACGGCTGTTCCAGTATCGCGGGCCGGATGGCGAGGTGCGCCGCATGCGGGCGTCGGAGGTCAATGCCTTCCTGCAGGAGGTATCGGGCCGACGGATCTCGCTGAAGGACTTCCGGACCCTCGTGGCCTCGGCGGCGGCGCTCCGGGCGCTGGCCGGAACGGCGCCGGCGACCAGCGAACGCCAACGTCGCCGGCAGGTGCGCGAGGTCGTGATCGAGATCGCCGAGGACCTCGCCAACACGCCGACCGTCTGCCGGACATCCTACGTGCACAATGCGGTGGTATCGGCCTTCGAGGCCGGTGCATTGAAGCGCCTGCAAACGGTCCGGTCGGTCGCCGGCCAGGCCAGCGTGCTCGCACGGCTGGTCGCGCGCCAGGGCTCCTGACGGGACCGCTCGGACGGGCGGGCCCGGGACCGCGCCTCCTTCTTTCCTTCGTCACGCGGCCGCTGTAAACTGCCTCGCTTTCCCGGCGTATGGCACTTGGAAAGCACATGGCTCACATTCGTTTGAACACCCACCCTGCCCAAGGCGGGCAGGCGGCGCCGCCCGTGGTCTGGGGCGCTCGAGACCCCGTGATCAGGGGCCCCGTGGTGGGCACAGTGGGCGATCCGTCCAGGCGCAATGCGATCGGCGTGCATTCCGGCAGCTACGGCATCTACCGCGCGCTGGCGATCGCGGCGCAGGAGCTGAAGCCCGGCCATCGGCCCGACTTCACCAACACCTCGCCGGCCGAGCCGATCGGGCCGTTCGAGAGCTGGTACGATCCGAAGAAGATCGTGTCGCTCGACCCGTGGGGCCACATGGTCGCCGAGGTGTTCGCCGACAAGCTGGCCGCCGGCTGGGACATTCGCCCGACCATCGCCGTCACCAAGGCGCACGTCCACATGCCGGAGATCCGCGACGCCATCGCGGCCGGCCGCCTCAAGCCCGACAACGACCTCCTGATGCCGAGCGGCGACGTGCGCGTGACCAAGGCCGCGGTCGAGCCCGTCTGGTGGCTGCCGGGAATCGCCGAGCGCTTCGGCGTCAAGGAGACCGACCTGCGGCGCACGCTGTTCGAGCATACCGGCGGCATGTACACAGAGCTGGTGACGCGGCCGGACCTCGAGCTCTTCCTGCCGCCGATCGGCGGCGCGACGATCTATTTCTTCGGCGACGTGCAGCAGCTCGGCAAGGCCGAGACGAGGATCGCCTGCCGCCTCCACGACGAATGCAACGGCTCGGACGTGTTCGGATCGGACATCTGCACCTGCCGCCCCTACCTCGCGCACGGCATCGAAATCTGCATCGAGATGGCCCAGCAGGGCGGTGTCGGCGTCGTCATCTACAATCGCAAGGAAGGGCGCGCGCTGGGCGAGGTCACCAAGTTCCTGGTCTACAATGCGCGCAAGCGCCAGCCCGGCGGCGATTCGGCGGCGCAGTACTTCAATCGCACCGAATGCGTGGCCGGCGTGCAGGACATGCGCTTCCAGGAGCTGATGCCCGACCTGTTCCACTGGCTCGGCATCGCGCGCATCGACCGCTTCGCCTCGATGAGCAACATGAAGTCCGACGCGCTGCGCGAGCAGGGAATCGAGGTCGTCGAGCAGGTGCCGATTCCCGACGAGCTCATCCCGGCCGACGCCCAGGTCGAGATGGATGCCAAGAAGGCGGCGGGCTACTTCACGCCCAAGAAGCCGGAGGCCGCCGAGCTCGCCAAGGCGAAGGGGCGGGGCCTCGACGAGTGAATCCCGCGGAGCTGGCATACCTGCGAACGCCCGCGGCGATCCGCGAGCGCGCCGAGGCGATGCTGAAATATGTCGAGGACGGGCGCTCCGCCTGGTTCTCGGTCGACGCCAATGGCCTCGAGGCCGCGGTCCAGGCGACGCTCGAGGTGACGCGCCGGCGCTTTCCCGATCCGGTGGCCATTCCCTTCCATTCGCGCTGGCGCCATTTCGAGGCCGGCGGCCGCGACCGCTGGGCGGCGCTCGCCCCGCGCCTCGCCGGGCTGCCGCCGGAGGAGGTCGCGCGGCGGCGCATGGACCTTGCCGTCGTCTCGGTGCTGCTCGATGCCGGCGCCGGCCCGTCGTGGTCCTATCGCGAGCCCCAGACCGGCGAGACCTATGCCCGCTCCGAGGGTCTGGGCGTGGCGAGCTTCCACATGTTCGCCAACGGCGCCTTCAGCCGCGACGCCAAGGGCGACCCGCTGCGCGTCGACGCCGAGCGGCTGGCGGTGCTCACGCCGATGGACATCGCCATGGGCTTCCAGGTGAAGGCGCATAATCCGATGACCGGCCTCGAGGGCCGCGCCGAGCTGCTGCGCAAGCTGGGTGGGGTCGGCCTCGCCCGGCCGGGCGACCTGTTCGATCTCGTCGCCGCGCCGAAGGTGACGGCCGCGTCCATCCTCGCCGCCGTGCTCGACCGGCTGTCGCCGATCTGGCCGTTGCCAATGGGCGATGTCTGGCCGCATCCGGCGATCGGGCTGGTGCCGTTCCACAAGCTGTCGCAGTGGCTGTCCTATTCCCTGGTCGAGCCGCTGGAAGGGGCGGGGCTCGAGGTCGTCGAGCTCGATGCCCTGACCGGCCTGCCGGAGTACCGCAACGGTGGCCTGCTGGTCGATGCCGGCGCGCTCCGGCCAAAGCAACGCGCGCTGCTCGAAGAGACGTTCGCGCCCGGCGACGAGTCGATCGTCGAATGGCGGGCGCTCACCGTGGCGCTGCTCGACCGCATTGCCGCCCACGTCCGTGGCCATCTCGGCCTCGACGCCGGACGGCTGCCGCTGGTCAAGGTGCTGGAGGCCGGCACCTGGTTCGCCGGCCGCGTGCTGGCGGCGGAGCGCCGCCCCGGCGGCGGCCCGCCGATCGCCGTCGCCAGCGACGGGACCGTGTTTTGAGCCGGCGCGTCGCCAGAGCGCCGTCCGGGATGTCAGGATACTGGGGGAGATACTGAAATGTCGTTGCCGCCGTCGATCCACGTGGTCAGCCATCCGCTGGTGCAGCACAAGCTCAGCAAGATGCGCGACAAGGAAACCTCGACCACCAACTTCCGCCGCCTGCTGCGCGAGATCGGCCTGCTGCTGGGCTACGACGCCACCCGCGACCTGCCGCTGGTCGAACGGGAGATCGCGACGCCGATCGAATCGATGAAGGCGCCGCTGCTGGAAGGCAAGAAGCTGGTGATCGTGCCGATCCTGCGGGCCGGTCTGGGCCTGGCCGAGGGCATCGTCGATCTCGTGCCGCTGGCGCGCGTTGGTCATGTCGGGCTCTACCGCGATCCGCGGACGCTGCAGGCCGTCGAGTACTACTTCAAGATCCCGCAGGACATCTCGGACCGCGACGTCATCGTGTGCGATCCCATGCTGGCGACGGCGCATTCCGCCATCGCCGCCGTCGATCGGCTGAAGGAGTCGGGCGCCAAGCGCATCAAGTTCATCTGCATCCTGGCGTCGGATCAGGGCGCCCGGGCCTTCGCCGAGGTCCATCCCGACGTGGAGGTGTTCACGGCAGCGGTCGATGCAAAACTCAACGATCACGGGTATATTGTTCCGGGCCTGGGCGACGCGGGGGACCGTCTGTTCGGGACAAAATAAAACGATCGAGGGAGATCGCGCATGTCACCGGACCTCAAGTACCTCCTGTTCTCGACCATCCTTTGTTTCGTTCAGGTGCTGATCGCGGCGGCCGGTGCCAACGCCCAGGTGGGCCTGCCGACCCTGGCCGGCAACCGCGAGGCGCTGCCGCAGATCACCGGCTGGGCGGGCCGCGCCCGCCGCGCCCATCTCAACATGGTCGAGAACCTGGTGCTCTTTGCGGTTCTTGTCCTCATCGCTGCCGTGGCCGGAAAGGCCAACGCCACGACCGCCCTGGGCGCGATGCTGTTCTTCTGGGGACGGCTCGCCTACGCGATCGTCTACCTGATCGGCATCCCCTGGCTGCGCACGCTCCTGTGGTTCGTGTCGGTGATCGGCATGGTCCTGATCGCCTGGGTGCTGCTGACCTAGAGCGGCTTGCGCTACATCGGGACCGCCTGAGCGGTCCCGATTTAGCGGAAACGCATCAGGACGGGCAGCTCCGGATTCCGGCATCGAGCGTTCGACCGATTCCGACCGAACGCTCGTTGCTCTAGGCTCGCAGTTCCGCGGCGTCGCGCGCCTCGCTGGCGCTGACCAGCAGCACGACGAGGATCGTCGTCAGGCCGGCGAACAGGGCCGGTCCGGCGAAATCGAGGCCTGCCAGGTCGATCGCGAGCACGGCCAGGGCGGAGAGGTTGGCGAGGCCGAGCGGCGTCGCCATCTGTCGCCAGGCCGCGCCCAGCGCGCGGCCGGCTTCGGCGCCCAGCACGTCGAGGCAGAAGCGCCCGGCCAGCGCCGGTCCGCGCAGCAGGCGGCGTGCCGGACCCAGCACGGCGTCCGCCATCCTCCTGACGGACGCGACGAGCGTCGCGGCACCGCTCGTGAGAGCGGCAGCCAGCGACCCTGCCAACAGCCGCGGCAGGCTATGCGGTCGCGCCAGCACTGCCGCGACCGACCGCGCGAGGGTCGGCAGCGTGCCCAGCACGAGGCCGAGCACGAGCCCGACCTGGGCGCCACGCACGCCGCCGGCCAACGCGCCGGCCATGGCGGCGAGGGTGGCGTTGACGGCGCAGGCGACCAGCAGCCGCCGGTCGCGGGGGTCGATCGATCGCATGGCACGGCCGTCACATCTTGTGGCCAGGCTGCGCGGCGCCCATCGGTTCGACGGCGAGCTCGATGTCGATCTTCCCGGCCTTCTCGAACACGAGGGTGGCGGACACGGGCTTGTCCCTGTTGAAAGGCGCCTTCAGCCCCATGAACATGATGTGGAGCCCGCCGGGCTTCAGGGCAACGGTGGCGCCGGGCGGGATCTCGAGGCCCTTCTCGAGTTCGCGCATGCGCATGACGCTGCCGTCCATCGTCATCTCGTGGATCTCGACCTTGTTCGCGGCCGGGCTCTGCGCGGCGATCAGCCGGTCCGGCGTCGTGCCGGTATTGGTGATGGTGAGGAAGCCGCCGCCGGCGGGGGCGGTCGGCGGCGTGGCGCGCGTCCAGGGCTGGTGGATCTTCAGGCTGCCCAGCGTGTAGTCCTTGGCCCACGCGGGCACGGCGAGGACGATCAGGCAGAAGATCGGCAGGCAGAGGATCGGAAAGAGTCGGCGGATCATTGACGGTCTCCTCAATGGGTCTTGGGTTGGGCGTCGAGCCAGGCGCGGACCTGGCCAAGGTCGGCCACGCCGGGCAGGACGGTCGCCTGGCCGGCGCGGTCGATCATCACGGTGCGCGGCAGCTCGCCCGCCCAGCGCGGGTCGATCTCGTAGCGCAGCCGCTCGTAGAATCGGTCGGTGAAGCTCCAGCTCTCGGTCCTGCCGAGGCCGGCGCGATCGAGCGTCGCCGCGAGACGCTCCGGGTCCTGCGGCAGCGGGTCGGCGGCGACCAGCACCAGCTTGAGGTCGGGCCGGTCCGCCGCGAGCTTGCCCCATTGCGGCAGCTCGACCAGGCAGGGTCCGCAGGTCAGGCCCCAGAAATGGATGACGGTGGGCGTGCCGGCATGGGCGGCGCGCAGCTTCGCCCAGCTGCCGCGCTCGAAGGGCAGGGGATTTGCCTGGGCGCCTCCCAGCGACGCCAGGGTCAGGAGCAGGGCGAGGACGAGCGACAGTCTCATGGCTGTTCCTCCAGCGGGATGAGACGATAGCCCTCCTGCTCGGTCAGCCAGGACAGGTAGGCGCGTCCGGCATGGGCGACCAGCAGCGGATGGTCGGAAGCGTCGCCGGTATCGGCCACCGTGCGCGGCGCGCTCCAGGTGCGGCCGCTGTCGCGGCTCGCCTGCCAGCGCACCGCGGTGCGCTCGCCATTGAATTCCTTCCAGACGAGATGCAGCGCAGGGCCGTTGGCCAGCAGGAAGGGCCGCGCCGGCTGCCGCTCGGGCACGGAGAGCGCGCGGGGCGGGTCGAACGGCGCGTCAGCAGAGTCGGCACGGGCGTAGAACAGGCCCTGGCGGGCGGCACCGTCGGTGAACCAGGCGACGTGCTGCGAGCCGTCCGGCGCGATGGCGATCGACGGGCCGTGGTGCGGGCAGGCTTCGATCTTCCAACCGTCGACGCTGACGCGGCGCAGCGGGCCCGGGGTCGCGGCATCCTTGAAGGTGAGGACGGCATGGTCGCGCACCGAGCCGGGAAAAATGTTGCGGAACACGACCGCCGGCCGGCCGGCGCCGGCAAAGGCGACGCTCAGACGGCAGCATTCGCAGGTATTGTCGAGCGCGATGGTGGTCGGGCCGAAGCCGCCCGCGCCATCCTCCCAGGCATAGGCCAGGGCGGCGCCGGGATAGGGCTTGCCGGCGGCGCGTGCCCGCGCGGCATCGCGCTTGTCGAGCCAGGTGGCGAAGACGCGGCCCGACGGATCGACGGCGGCGGTCTCGAACCGCTGACTGGTGGCGTCGGCCGTGATCGGCCGCGGCGCGGGAAAGCTCGCGCCCCCGTCGGGCGAGCGGCTGAAGAACGCCCGGCCGTTGAAGTTCCTGTCCTGGAAGATCGCGAAGGTGACGATCGGGTTGCCGCTCGGATCGATGGCGATGCGGGCCCGCGCATCGGGCCCCCAGTCGAGATCGAGAGGCCGCGGCGTGACCGCGACCGGCGCCGAGAAAGTGCGGCCGAGATCGGTCGACTTCATCGCCATGATCCGCCCGGCGCTCGGCCGCACGAGCCACAGCGTCCCGTCGGGCGCGAAGGCGGGCGCCGCGGTGAATGGCTCCGGCGCCTTGGCCGGCGTCCCGTGCGCCGACTGGTGCTGGTGCTGGGCGACGGCGACGCCGCCCAGCAGGACGAAAGCAACCGAGGCGATCGCAAGACGCATCAGAACCTCACTTTCAGGCCGGCGATGGCAGTCAGCGGCATGCCGAGCTGCGGGATGGCCGACGCATTGATGGTCGATCCCTCGAACGACGTCCGACTATAGCCCTGGGCCAGGTACTGGACGTTCGTCAGGTTCTGGATGCTGCCGTAGATATCGACATCCTTGACGGGCGACCAGCGCAGGCCGAGGTCGATCAGCGCGGCGCCGTCGTTCAGCGTCGTGTGGTTGGTGTCGTTCCAGTAGGGTGGGAACGCCTTCAACGCTGCGGTGATGAGCAGGTTCTCGATCGGCCGCCACTCGACGCCCGCCGTGAACATGTAGTTGGGGACCTGGCCGAGCTGGACGCCGGTGCGCACCAGCGTCGGATTGGTCGAGCTGGTGAGGTAGGCCACCGTGTTCGTGAAGCTCCCGATCAGCCGCAGTTGCTCGACCGGCTGCCAGGTCGCGATCAGCTCGAAGCCCTGGAACGTGGCATTGCCGACGTTCTGGTACTGCCTCACCGTCGTGAAGGCGGGACCGAGTCCCGCCGCCGTGACGAAAGGCGCGGCGCAGACCGGGTTGGCGTTGCAGACGGTGATGAAGTCGATGAAGTTGTTGAGGTTGTTGTTGAAGTAGGTGCCCGACAGGGTGAAGCCCTTCCACTCGAAGTCGAGGCCGACCTCCTGGCCGAAATTGGTCATCGGCTGCAGGTTGGGGTTGATGGTCGCGTAGCTCGTGCCGCTGGCGAACACCCGGTACATCTGGTTCATGCCCGGCGCCGAGAAGTTGCGGTAGATCGCGCCGCGCAGCGTAACCTCGTCGCTGGCGTGGAACTTCAGTCCGATCCGCGGATCGAAGCTCGAGGCGCTGGCGTTCGGCACCACGTTGAGCGTGCTGGAGTTCTGGGTCAGCACGCTGGCATTGATCGCCTGCCAGAAGTCGCCGCGCACGCCCACCGTGATGTCGACCGGGATGTCGGTGAAGCGGTACGTGCCCTGGCCGAACACGCCCTGCAGGCGGTGCTCGCCGTTGACGACGAACGTCGTGGGATTGGCCGAGGCACTGGCGAAGAGGTTGTTGTAGTCGGTCACCAGGGTTCGCCGCGCATCGACGCCGATCTTGACGTCGCGCAGGGGGCCGAAGTTCGCTTCGTAGAAGATCGAGCCGCCCTGGTCCGCGCTCGGCGAGGCCTCGATCTGGCTGACGAACTGGTTCGTCGCCGCCGTGTTGTTCAGGTTGTAGCCGCCGCTCGCCACGTTGATCGTGCCGAACGAGCCGCCGGCGAGCCAGCCGCTGGCGTTGATCGAGGACTGGTCGTCGATCTGGTACGTGCCGCCCAGCAGGAGCCGGTAGGTCGACCAGTTGTTGTGCGCGAATCGCCAGACCAGCCCGTCCTCCCAGGTCTGGTTCCAGTAACCCTTGGCGAAAACCTTGAGCTTGTCGCTGGGCGTCAGGAAGACGCTGGCCGCGACGTTGTCGGCCTTCGATGCCGTCGGCACGAGGTTGACGTTCTGGTACCGCGCCGGCGTGAGGTTGTAGCCCGAGCTCTGGCCGTGGTTGTAGCTCATGCCGACCTTGACGTTGTCGTTGACGACGTAGCTGCCGGCGACCTCCGCGTTGGCCGTGTTGTAGCTGCCGTAACTCACGTCGGCGGCAACCCCGGTCTTCTCGGGTTCGCGGGTCACGATGTTGATGACGCCGCCCATCGCCATGTTGCCCCACAGGCTGGTCGCGCCGCCGCCCCGGATGACCTCGATGCGCTCGACCGAGTTCTTGGGGATGGCGCTCCAGTTGATGGTGCGGAAGTAGGGATCGTTGACCGGCACGCCGTCGACCATCACCAGCGTGTTGATGGTCGTGCTGGTGCCGAAGCCACGGATGTTCACCGGCTGGGCGGTGGGATGGAGCTGGCCCGTCGGGACGTTGGGCAGCCAGACGCCCGGGATGCGATTGACGAGCTGGTCGACGCCGGTCTCGGGCGCCGCCTGGATCTGCTGGCGGCCCAGGACCGTGGTGCTGACGTCGAGATTGTCGAGCGTCGAGCCGCGGCCGGCGCTGACGGTGATGGCGGGCAGGGCCACCGGCGCCGGCTGTGCCGACGGGCCGGCGGGCGGGTTCGTGGGTGGCGGCGCGTTCTGCGCCCGGGCAAGAGCTGGACTCAAGGCAAGACCTGCGAATGCGGCCAGCGCGGCCGCGCGAACGGACAACATGAAAATCTCCCCCATGGACGAACGAACGCGACACGGCGGGGCCGTGTCGCGGCTTCAGACGTCAGACGGGGAGGGGAGGGCCGCGGGGTTGGCTGGGTCCGTCGCGGATGCCGACCGGCGCCAGCGCCGGGTCGGCCTGGGGCGGCAGGGCGATTGCCGCCAGCCGCTCGACCAGGATGAATTCCGTCGGCGGGGCGGCGAGCACGGGTGCGTGCGCGAGGCCGATGCAGCAGTCGTGAAGCTGTGCCGCCGGCCCGGAGCCCTGGTCGTCCTGAACGGCGCCGGGCTTGCAGATGGCCGCCCAGGCGCTCGGCCCGCCACTGCGCATCAGCGCGGCATGGGCGAGCGGCTGCAGGAAATTGAGCGTGATCGCAAACAGCGCGACGGCGAGTGCCGCCGCGCGCCAGCCCTCGACGGGTGACCTGCGATCCATGATGCAGCTACGCACGAATCGCCGGTGCGAGGGAAGGGACAGGTTGTCCTAGGTGCGTTGCGCGTGGCCGAGAGCGTGCCGCGCCGCGGAAAGGATCTCGCCGGCCAGCACCCGGTCGTCGACGGCGCGCGCCAGCACCAGCGCGCCGACCAGGCCCGCGTAGGTGGCGATCGCATGCCGTCGACGGGCGGTGGCCGGGCCGCGCTTCAGCAGGTCGGCGATGCGGTCGATCTGCCGGCGGATTCCCGCCGTCACGGTACGCTTCATCGCGGGCGTCTGCCGTGGCGTCTCGCCGGCCAGCGCGGCGACCGCGCAGCCGCCGCCGCGGTCCGCGACGTGGCGGGGCGACAGATAGGCGTCGACCAGGGCGGCGACGTCGCCGGCCTTCTCCTGCCAGGCCAGCGACCGGTCGATCGCCTGTTCCATCGCCTCGACCGCCAGCGCGTCCTTGGACTCGAACTGGCCGTAGAAGCCGCCATGCGTCAGGCCCGCCGCGCGCATGATCGCGTCGACGCCGGTCCCGTCGAAGCCCTGTTCGCGGAACAGCCGTGCCGCCGCCTCCACGATTCGGCGCCGGTTCTCCGCCGCCTGCTCCCGGCTGACCCGCATGAGCCCCTCCTCTGGCACCCCGAGAAATTTATTCATGACGATCGTCATCCATATTCCTAGATGTCGGTTACCACCTGATCAAGGAGACTCTCATGAAGGATCGCACCGCCCTCTCTACCGCACTCGTCACCGGCGCCTCGGCCGGCATCGGCGCGGTCTATGCCGACCGGCTGGCCCGGCGCGGCCACGACCTCGTTCTGGTCGCGCGCAGCGCGGCGAAGCTCGAGGCCCTGGCGGCGCGCCTGCGCGGCGAGACCGGTGTCACAGTAGAGGTCCTGGCGGCCGATCTGGTCGATCCGGCCGACCGGGCGCGGGTCGAGCGGCGGCTGCGCGACGACGCCCGCATCGGCCTGCTGGTCAACAATGCCGGCACGACGGTGCCGGGCGGCTTCGCCAATGCCGATCTCGACACGCTGGAGAAGCTGGTCGCGCTCAACGTCACGGCGGTCACCCGGCTCGCGGCGGCGGTGGCGCCCCGGTTCTCGGCCGAGGGGCAGGGCGCGATCGTCAACATCGCGTCGGTCCTCGCGCTGGCGCCGGAGGTGTTTCCCGGCATCTATCCCGCGACCAAGGCCTATGTGCTGACCCTCTCGCAGTCCCTGGCGGCCGAACTCGGCCCGCGCGGCGTCTATGTCCAGGCAGTGCTGCCCGGCGCGACGCGCACCGAGATCTGGGCCCATGCCGGCCGTGACGTCGACAGCATCCCGGGCGTGATGGAGGTCGACGACCTCGTCGATGCCGCCCTGGTCGGCTTCGACAGGCGCGAGCCGGTGACCATCCCGCCGCTGCCCGATGCAGCGCAGTGGGACGCCTTCGCGACGGCGAGGCTGGCGATGCTGCCGAACTTCCGTCAATCGAAGCCCGCGGCGCGCTACCGCGCCGCCGTCCCGGCCTAGAAGGGCCGGCCTAGAGGGCGAGAGCCTCCAGGCGGGGGTCGCCGCTGCGGCGGGCGAAAGCGGAGAGCTGCCACAGCGCGGCGAGATGCAGGCCCGGGATCTCCAGCCGGCCGTCGGCGAGATCGGCGACGAAGTCTGCCCAGGGCAGGACGTGGACGGCGATCATCTCGCCGGGGTCGAGCGCCTGCGGCCCGACCTCGCGAACGTCGAGCGCCAGGTAGGCGTGGACGCGGTTGTTCTGGCGCGCGGTGTTGGCGCTCGAGGAGCCCAGGTAGAGCCACGTTTCGGACGCGTAGCCCGTCTCCTCCCGGAGCTCGCGCTGCATGGCGGCCAGCAGGTCCTCGCCGGGATCGTCGGGTGCGCCGCTCGGCAGCTCGAAGGAATTGCGCCCGATGCCGTGCCGGTATTCCTCGATCAGCACGATCTCGCGGGCGGGCGTCAGCGCGATGGCGCACACCCATTCGGGAAACTCGATCGTGTGATAGGGCGACAGGACCGTGCCGTTGGGCACGCGCACCGTGTCGCTGCGTACCGCGAGCCAGCGGTCGCGGTACGAGAACCTGCTGTCCAGGACCTGCCACGGCGCGATCGCCGCGGCCGGCTTCTTGCCGTCGGCCATCACACCGCCGTCCAGCCGCCGTCGACGACCAGCTCGGCGCCGGTGACGTAGGAGGCCTCGTCCGAGGCGAGAAACAGGATGGCGTTGGCCACCTCGTCGACCTCGCCGGCGCGGCCGAGCGGCACGCCCTTCAGGGTCTTGGCGCGCATCGCCGGGTCGGCGGTGCGGCCCGAGGTCCGCATCGGCGGCATCAGGCCGGGATGCACGGAGTTGACGCGGATGCCGTCGCGGCCGTGCTGGGCCGCGCCTGCCTTGGAGATCAGGCGTACCGCGCCCTTCGACGCATTGTATCCGACATGGATGTAGCCCTGGCCGACGATGCCGGAGATCGACGACAGGTTGATCACCGAGCCGCCCTTGCCGCGCTTCTTCATGGCGGCGATGCCGTGCTTCATGCCGAAGAAGACGCCGGTGGCGTTGATGCCCATCAGCCGCTCCCACGCGGCGGTGTCGTAAAGGTCCTGCTCGGCCGAGCCGGAGATGCCGGCATTGTTGACCAGCACGTCGAGGCCGCCATGGCGGGCGACGATGCCGTCGACGAGCGTCCGCCACTGCCCCTCGTCGGTGACGTCGAGATGGGCGTACTCGGCGGTGCCGCCGGCCTTCGCGATCCCGGCCGCGACCGCCTCGCCCTCCGTGTCGAGCACGTCCGCGACGACAACCGCCTTGGCGCCCTCGCGCGCGAACAGGCGCGCCGTCGCCGCGCCCATGCCGCCCGCCGCTCCCGTCACCAGGGCGACCTTGTCCTTCATCCGCATGGTCTCTCCTCCTTCATCACGCCATCTTGGGGCATCACGCCATCTTGAGGCCGATGATGCCGGCCACGATCAGGCCGATCGACACCATTCGCATCGCCGATGAGGAATCGCCGAAGGCGAGGATCCCGACGGTGAAGGCGCCGACCGCGCCGATGCCGGTCCATACGGCGTAGGCCGTGCCCATCGGGATCGTGCGCTGCGCCATCAGCAGCAGCGCGCCGCTGGCGGTCATCGCGACGACCGCGAAGACGATCCAGAGCGGGCGCGCCCCCTGGTCGGTCCAGCCGAGCTTGAGGCCGACCGGCCAGCCGATCTCGCAAATTCCCGCCAATACAAGATAGAGCCAAGCCACAAACCCCTCCTTGGCCGGCGCGACCGTCGTTGACGACAGCGTTACAGCCTGTTCTGATTGAGACTTGCATGCATCTTGCAAGATAGCGAGAGCAACGCAGGTTGGGCTTGAACGAGGGTGATGGGAGCGTGTCATGAACGAACGGGATCTGCGCCGTCTGATCGGCGACGTTAAGCTCGGAAAGCTTTCGCGACGGGGATTCGTGCGGCGAATGGCGGCCGTGGGTCTCACGGCGCCGCTGGCCACGCAGCTGCTGGCCATCTCCGGCGTGGCGATGGCCCAGACGACGCCTCAGTACAAGCCGACCAAGCGCGGCGGCGGCGGTCTGCTCAAGGTGCTGTGGTGGCAGGGCCCGACCCTGCTCAACCCGCACTTCGCGGTCGGCACCAAGGACCAGGACGGCAGCCGCGTCTTCTACGAGCCGCTGGCCGCCTGGGATCCCGACGGCAATCTCAAGCCCAAGCTCGCCGCCTCCATTCCCGGCCGCGAGGACGGCACGCTGGCGGCCGACGGCAAGTCGGTGGTCTGGAAGCTGAAGCAGAACGTCAAGTGGCACGACGGCAAGCCGTTCACCGCCGACGACGTGGTCTTCAACTGGCAGTACGCCAAGGATCCGGCCACCGCCGCGACGACGTCGGGCTCCTACAACGAGGTCATGGTCGAGAAGCTCGACGACTACTCGGTGATCGTGAAGTTCGCCAAGACGACCCCGTTCTGGGCCGACGCCTTCGTCGGCACCCGGGGCATGCTGATTCCCAAGCACCTGTTCGCCGACTTCACGGGCGCCAAGTCGCGCGAGGCGCCGACCAACCTCAAGCCGGTCGGCACCGGCCCCTACCTGTTCAAGGACTTCAAGCCGGGCGATCTGGTGTCGGGCACGATCAACCCGAACTACCATCAGGACAACAAGCCCTACTTCGATGCCATCGAGATGAAGGGCGGCGGCGACGCCGTCTCCGCGGCGCGCGCCGTCCTGCAGTCCGGCGAGTTCGACTTCGCCTGGAACATGCAGGTCGAGGACGAGATCCTGTCGCGCCTCGAGAAGGGCGGCAAGGGCAAGGTCGTCATCTCGCCGGGCGGCAATATCGAGCACATCCAGCTCAACAACACCGACCCGTGGACCGAGGTCGACGGCGAGCGCTCCAGCCTCAAGACCAAGCACCCGACGCTCAGCGACCCGGCGGTCCGCCAGGCCCTGTCGATGCTGGTCGACAAGGGCTCGATCGAGAAGCACATCTACGGCCGCACCGGCCCGGCCACGGCCAACTTCGTCAACAACCCGTCGCGCTTCGTGTCGAAGACGACGAAGTACGAGTTCAACGTCGACAAGGCCAGCGAGGTGCTCGAGAAGGCCGGCTGGAAGAAGGGCGGCGACGGGATCCGCGAGAAGGACGGCAAGAAGCTCAAGTTCGTCTACCAGACCTCGATCAATCAACCGCGCCAGAAGACCCAGGCAATCGTCAAGCAGGCGGCGCAGAAGGCCGGCATCGACATCGAGCTGAAGTCGGTGACGGCGTCGGTGTTCTTCTCGTCCGACGTCGCCAACCCGGACACCTACACCAAGTTCTACACCGACCTGCAGATGTACACGACGACCATGTCGCAGCCGGACCCGGAGGTCTTCCTCCTGCAGTTCTGCTCGTGGGAGGCCGCCACCAAGGAGAACAAGTGGCAGGGCCGCAACATCACGCGCTGGCAGAACAAGGCGTACGACGACAACTACAAGGCCGCCCAGGTCGAGGTCGATCCGGTCAAGCGCGCCGCCATGCTGATCGAGGCCAACAACATGGCGATCAACAACTACGTCGTCATACCCGTGGTCAGCCGCCCCGGCGTCGCCGCCATGGGCGCCAAGCTGAACGCCACGATCAGCGGCTGGGACAACAACACCTGGGACCTGTCGGACTGGTACAAGGACGCCTGAGCATCTGATGGACGACGCCCCGGGGCACCGCCTCGGGGCGTTTCCTTTACGTCGAGAGACATCTCGTGAGCCGTCAGTACGTCATCCGCCGCCTGCTGATCGCCATCCCGAGCCTGTTCGGGATCAGCGTCATCCTGTTCACCATCCTGGCCATGGCGCCCGGCGATCCGTTCGAGGAGCTGGCCACCAATCCCGCCATCCCGCCCGAGGTCCGGCAGGCGCTGCGCGCCAAGTTCGGTCTCGACGACCCGGTGTGGCAGCGCTACGTCCACTGGCTCGGCGCCATGGTGCAGGGCGACTGGGGCTTCTCCTTCCAGAGCCGCATGGACGTCGACAAGCTGATCCTGCAGCGCCTGCCGGTGACGCTGATCGTCATCGGCGCCTCGCAGCTCCTGGCCATCTCGGTGGCCATACCGGTCGGCGTGCTGGCCGCGATCCGCCCCTATTCGGTGTTCGACCAGATTGCCAGCACCTTCGCCATGATCGGCTTCTCGCTGCCGACCTTCTTCACCGGCCTGGTGCTGATCCTGATCTTCTCCATCCAGCTCGACTGGCTGCCCTTCGTCTATCGCGCCGACATCGACGCCACGGGCTTCGCCTTCTACTGGGAGCACATCAAGCAGTCGATCATGCCGGTCATCGTCCTCGGCCTTGCCCAGGCCGGGACCCTGGTGCGCTTCATGCGCTCGTCGGTTCTCGACGTGATCCGGCTGGACTACGTCACCACGGCGCGCTCCAAGGGCATCGGCGAGCAGAAGGTCATCGTCCGGCACGTCGTGCGCAACGCGCTCATTCCGGTCGTCACCCTGGTGGCGCTGCAGCTTCCGGCGGTGTTCGGCGGCGCCATCGTCACCGAGCAGATCTTTCGCGTCCCCGGCATCGGCTCGCTGCTGATCGCGGCGATCCTGGCCAACGACACGCCGGTGGTCATGGGCGTCACATTCGTGATCGCCTGCCTCGTCGTCCTGTTCAACCTCATTGCAGACATTCTCTATGGCTGGCTCGACCCCCGGATCTCTTTCCGCTGAGGCGCCGGCGGCCGTCGCCGCCGCCTCGCTGCGCAAGGCGCGATCGATCTCGCCCGCCCTCGAGACGTGGCGGCGCTTCCGTCGCCATGTGCTGGCGGTCAGCGGCGCCCTCGTCCTCCTGGTCATGGTGCTCGGCGTGCTGGTCGGGCCCTATGTCTGGACCGTGCCGATCAACGAGATCGACTTCGCCGCCAAGCTCGAGGGCCCCTCGCTCGCCCATCCGCTGGGCACCGACGACCTCGGCCAGGACCTGCTGGCGCGCATGATGTACGGGGGGAAGATCTCGCTCGCCGTGGGCTTCGCCGCGATGCTGGTGGCGCTTTTCGTCGGCGTGCTGGTCGGGGCGGTCGCCGGGATGGCGAGCGGCTGGGTCGACGCCGCCCTGATGTGGCTCACCGACCTCTTCCTCGCCCTGCCCACGCTGCCGCTTCTGCTGCTCGTGATCTACCTGTTTCGCGACAGCGTGAAGCAGGTCCTGGGCGTCGAGGGCGGCGCCTTCGTGCTGATCGTGCTGGTGATCGGCGGGCTGCGCTGGATGCCGGTGGCCCGCCTGGTGCGTGCCCAGTTCCTCAGCCTGCGCGAGAAGGAGTTCGTCGAGGCGGCGCGCGCGCTCGGTGCCTCCAGGGTGCGCCAGGTCGTGCAGCACATCCTGCCCAATGCGCTGGGTCCGGTCATCGTGGTGGGCACGATCGACGTGGCCGCCGCCATCATCTTCGAATCGACGCTGTCGTTCCTCGGACTGGGCTTCCCGTCGGACGTCCCGACCTGGGGCTCGATGCTGCGCGATGCCAAGGACTATCTCGACATCGCACCGCACTGGGCCCTGTTCCCGGGCGGCGCGATCTTCCTGACCGTCCTTGCGATCAACTTCATCGGCGACGGGCTGCGCGATGCCTTCGACCCGCGCCGCGTCCTCTAGGAGCAAGCGTCAGCGTGCAAGACACCCTGCTGGACATCCGAGGCCTCAAGACCTGGTTCAAGACCGAGGACGGCATGGTGCGCGCCGTCGACGGCGTCGACCTGCATATCGATCGGGGCGAGACCCTGGGCGTGGTCGGTGAATCGGGCTGCGGCAAGACCGTCACCGCCCGGTCGGTCCTCAAGCTGATCGACATGCCGCCGGGCCGCTTCGAGGCCGGCCAGATCCTGTGGCAGGGCAGGGACCTCATCCCGCTCGAGCAGGCCGACATGAACCGGATCCGCGCCCGCGAGATCGCCATCGTGTTCCAGGAGCCGATGACCTCGCTCAATCCGGTCTACACGGTGGGCGAGCAGATCGCCGAGGTGATCGCGCTGCACCAGAAGCTTTCCCCGAAGCAGGCGATGGCCGGCGCCGCCGAGATGCTGCATCTGGTCAACATTCCCAATCCGCAGCGCCGGGTGCACGACTACCCGCACCAGTTCTCCGGCGGCATGCGCCAGCGCGTCATGATCGCCATGGCGCTTAGCTGCCGGCCCAAGCTGCTGATCGCCGACGAGCCGACCACCGCCCTCGACGTCACCATCCAGGCGCAGATCCTGGAGCTGATGCAGGAGATGAAGGAGAAGTTCGGCATGGCGATCATGCTGATCACCCATGCCATGGGCGTGGTCGCGGAGACCTGCCAGCGCGTCACGGTGATGTACGCCGGCAAGGTGGTCGAGGAGGCGCCGGTCGAGGCCCTGTTCGGCGATCCGCGCCATCCCTATACCCAGGGCCTGATCCGCTCGATCCCGCGCATCGACCGCGCGGTTGGCCGCCAGGCGCGCCTGGAATCGATCCCCGGCACGGTGCCGAGCCTGCTCAACCCGCCGCAGGGCTGCCGCTTCGCCGCGCGCTGCAAGCACGCCATGGACATCTGCACCCAGGCCATGCCGCCGCTCAAGGAAGTGGCGCCGGGCCATCGCGTGGCTTGCGTACTATGAACGCCCCCCTGTCCCCTGCCGAGGAGCTCCTGAAGGTCCGCGACCTGCGCAAGCATTTCGCGGTCAAGGGCGGCATCCTCTCGCGCACCGTCGACCGGGTCCATGCGGTGGACGGCGTCAGCCTCGACATCGGCAAGGGCGAGACGCTGGGGCTGGTGGGCGAATCGGGCTGCGGCAAGTCGACGACGGGCCGCTGCATCCTGCGCCTGATCGAACCCAGCTCGGGCGAGGTCTGGTTCCAGGGCAACGACGTCACGAAGATGGATCACGGCGCGCTGCAGGCGCTGCGCCGCGACATGCAGATCATCTTCCAGGATCCCTACGCCTCGCTGAACCCGCGGCTCAAGGTCGGAGCGATCATCGGCGAGGCGCTCGCCATCCACAAGCTGGCGCCGACGCGGAAGGCGATGGAGGACCGCGTGGTGCAGCTCCTCGAGACGGTCGGCCTGCAGCCCGACCACATGCACCGCTTCCCGCACGAATTCTCCGGCGGCCAGCGCCAGCGCATCGGCATCGCCCGGGCGCTCGCCGTCGAGCCCAAGCTGATCGTCTGCGACGAGCCGGTGTCGGCGCTCGACGTGTCGATCCAGGCCCAGGTCATCAACCTGCTCGAGGACCTGCAGGAGCAGTTCGGACTCACCTACCTGTTCATCGCCCACGATCTCAGCGTCGTCGAGCATATCTCGACGCGCGTCGCCGTGATGTACCTCGGTCGCGTGGTCGAGGTCGCGCCGGCGCGCGACCTCTACGACGAGCCGCTACATCCCTATACGGAGGCGCTGCTGTCGGCCGTGCCGATCCCGGATCCGACGGTCAAGCGCAAGCGGATCATGCTGGAGGGCGACGTTCCCAACCCGATCCGGCCGCCCTCGGGCTGCCATTTCCACACCCGCTGCCCGATCGCCAAGCCCGACTGCTCCCAGCGCGTGCCCGAGTTGCGCGAGAGCCGCCCCGGGCACTTCGTCTCGTGCCACTACCGGGGCTGAGCCGCCGCCGAGCGGCCGACGCCCCGCCTCAGCGCCCGATCTTCCAGCCCGATTCCTGGGCGAAGGACTGGAAGAAGTCGGCATCGTAGGCGCGCTCGGGCGCCTCGCGGACGCGCCTGTCGATGATCTCGGCGTCCTTGCCGACCAGGATGCGCCAGCGATCGGCCTTCACGCCGTCCAGGATGATGGTGGCGGCCTCCGCGGCGCTGGTCGGCGCCTCCTCGAGGAAGCGCCGCGCCCGTTCGTGGGCCAGCCTGGCGATGTCCTCGTTCGAGAGCTTCGACGTGTCGACGCCCATCGAGGCGACGCGGGCGCGCATCTGGTCGATCTCGACGGCGTTCATGTCGTCCGAGGCGTTGCCGCTCTGGATCTTGCGCGAGTTGCTGACGATCGAGGTGCCGATATGCCCCGGCATCACCACCGAGCACTTGATGTGCGGGGCGTTCATGCGCAGGTCGGTCTGCAGCGCCTCGCTGAAGCCCTTCACGGCGAACTTGGCGGCGGAGTAGGCGGTGTGCGGGATGCTGGGCCCGACCGAGGCCCAGAAGCCGTTGACGCTCGACGTGTTGACGATGTGGCCCTTGTCTGCCTTGAGCAGCATCGGCAGGAAGGCACGGGTGGCGTAGTAGACGCCGTACCAGCAGACGTTGAAGGTGCGCTCCCACTCGCCGCGCTCGTGCACGATCATGCTGCCGCCGCCGCCGATGCCGGCATTGTTGAACAGCAGGTGGATGCGGTCGGTGTCCTGGTCGCGCGCCACCTCGGCGGCGAAGCGCTGGATATCCTCCTCGTCGGACACGTCGGCGACGTGGCAGGTGATGCGCAGCCCCTGCGGCAGGCGCTCGGTCTCGCACAGGCGCTTGGTCTCGGCCATCGCCGCCGCCGACACGTCGCACATGGCGACGTTGCAGCCCTCGGCGACGAGCTGGCGGGCGAGCTCGCGGCCCATGCCCGTGCCGCCGCCCGTGATGACGGCAATCCTGCCGGCCAGATCCTTCATGTGCGTATCACTCCCGTTGTCATCCCGAGCGCGAGCGAGGGACCTTTTTGAGATGCCGATCAAGGGTCCCTCGCTACGCTCGGGATGACAAGGGCCTTCGGTCCCACTAGCGTGCCGTCACGATGCTGCTCGAAACGCTGCTGCCACTCGGCAAGGTCGATCCCGGCCTGCGCGCGCCCGAGACGCCGCTCGACCTCGCGACCGTGGGCCGCGACGCCCGGCTGCTCGAGGAGCTGGGCTATGACGGGCTGGTGGTCGAGGAGACCAAGGACGATCCCTTCATCCTGCTGGCGCTCGCTGCCCAGGCGACGACGCGGCTGCGCATCGGCACCTCGGTCGCCATCGCCTTCCCGCGCAGCCCCGCGGTGACGGCGATGAGCGCCTGGACGCTGCAGAAGCTGTCGCACGGTCGGTTCACCCTGGGGCTGGGCACGCAGGTGAAGGCCCATATCGAGCGCCGCTTCGGCTTGCCCTGGTCGCCGGCAGGGCCGTGGATGCGCGAGTATGTCGGCGCGGTGCGGGCCGTCTGGGACTGCTGGCAGACCGGCGCCCCGCTCGACGTCCGGGGACCTCACTACACCATCAACCTCATGGTGCCGCTGTTCAATCCCGGCCCCATCGAGCATCCGCGCATCCCCATCCAGCTCGCCGCCGTCAACGCGATGATGTGCCAGGTGGCGGGGGAGGTGGCCGACGGGCTGCGGCCTCATCCGGTCTGCACGCCGTCCTACATCGCCGAGGTGATGCTGCCGGCGGTGCGCGCCGGCGCAGCCCGGACCGGCCGGCCGCTCGACGACTTCCAGGTCTCGATGAAGCCCCTGGTGGCCGCCGCCGCGACCGAGGCCGAACTGGCGCCCAAGGTACGCGACGTGCGTGCGCGCATCGCCTTCTACGCCTCGACGCCGCAGTACCGCGCCGCCTTCGCCCATCACGGGCTGGGCGAGCTCGCCGACCGGCTGAAGCTCCTGTCGCGCGCCCAGCGCTGGGAGGAGATGCCGCAGCACATCAGCGACGAGGTGTTGCACACCTACGTGACGGTCGGCACCTACGACGAAATCGCCGGCAAGCTCTGCGACCGCTACGGACCGGTCGTCACCCACTGCGAGTTCTCGATCCCGGTGAAGGACGACGCCGACCGCGACCGGCTGCGCGGCCTTGCCGCGGCGATCCAGTCGCAGAGCCTCGACCGCGCCCGCCGCGCGATCGGCGGGTAGCGGACACGGCGCCAGAGCGCCCGCCACCTCTTGTCATCCTGAGCGAAGCGAAGGATCCCATGAAGATGGCAAGCGGCGATGAGGTCCTTCGCTGCGCGCAGGACGACAGGTCGCGAAGGAAGAGCGCCACGGAACGGCGCGCCCCCAGCGAAGATCATCGCCGGGTGCGCGCCGAGGCCTACTCCGCCGCCTGCGCCTTGGGCTTGACCGGGGCCATCGCCTTCATGGTGCCGCCGTAGCGGTCGGTGAAGGCGGAGGTGTCGATCTCCTCGAGCTCGATCTCGCGGTTCAGCACCTTCTCCTTCCACTTCAGCAGCTCGGGGTGGGCGCCCTGGAACTCGGGCATCACTTCCTTCGCGAACAGCTCCAGCGATTCGCAGATGTGCTCGTGGGTGTTCTTGCCGGCCTGATTCAGCAGCACGACCTGGTCGATGTTGGACGACTGGAACTTGCGCAGCTTGCGGCGGATCGTGTCGGGCGAGCCGATCAGGCCGCCGCGCAGCGCCGCCTGGTGCGCCTCGGGATTGGCCTTCTTCCACTTCTCGTACTCTTCCCACATGTTGACCGTGCCGGCGGGCGGCCGGCGGCGGTCGGCCGACTGGCCGTAGAAGCGCAGCGCGAACTGGAAGAACGTGTCGCCGTCGGCGCGGGCGCGCGCCTCCTCGTCGGTCTTGGCGCACATGAAGAACGAGACCAGCGCGATGTTGGGATTGGTCCTGTAGTCGGCCAGCAGCTTCTGCCGCTTCACGAAGGCGTTGTAGTAGGCATGGACCCAGGCATGCGCGGCATCGGCCGAGACGAACTGGAAGCCGAGCGCCCCCATGCCCCATTCGCCGCACTTGGCCAGCGTCTCGAGCTGCGAGCAGGCGACCCACAGCGGCGGGTGCGGCTTCTGCATCGGCTTCGGGACCACCATGCGCAGCGGCATGTTGAAGTGCTTGCCCTTGTGCTCGCTGGGGCCGTCCTTGAACATCGGGATGATGGCGCGGACGGCCTCCTCGAAGACCTCGCGCTTGTTCTCCATGGTGATGTCGAACGGCTCGAGCTCGGTGATCGACGCGCTCTCGCCCATGCCGAACTCGGCGCGCCCGCTCGACAGAAGGTCGAGGCAGGCAACGCGCTCGGCGATGTGGGCAGGATGGTTGGTCGTCAGCTGCAGGATGCCGTGACCCAGCCGGATCTGCTTGGTGCGCTGGCTGGCGGCGGCCAGGAACGAGGCCGGCGACGGCGAGTGCGAATATTCCTCGAGGAAGTGGTGCTCGACCTCCCACGCATAGTCGTAGCCGAGCTTGTCGGCCAACTCGAGCTGGGTGAGTGCGTTCTGGTAGAGCCGATGCTCGTCGCCTTCCTTCCAGGGTCGCGGCAGCTGCAGCTCGTAGAAGATGCCGAACTTCATGCGTTTTCTCTCCCGGTGCTTGTCCCGCCAAGCATGCGCGCCTCCGCCCGCGATGCAAGTGCAGGGCGGCACGGCGTTTCACCAGTCAGTACAGGGCGGCGGGGCCCCCTGGAAAGGAGACTAACCGCCGGCGCCAGCCCCCTCGACCGCGGTCCGCTCGACGTCGGCCGCTTCGAGGGTCCCCTTGGCCCGCGCCCGGCGGCGCCGGTCGGGCAGCAGGGTGCGCAGCTCTGACGGCGTGTCGCGCTCCTCGGGCGTGATGAGCAGGCCGAGCGACTGCTCGCGCAGGCCGCTGCGGCGCGAGCTCGACAGCACGGTGAGCGGCGCGGCCAGCACCAGGCCGGCGATGACCGGCGTCAGCCAGGGCAGGTAGCCGGGCGCCAGCACGGCGAGGGTCGCCGCGGCGACCCACCCGATCGCCATGTGGCCGGCATGGCGGGCGATGGCGGTGCTCCAGGGAACGCCGCGGTCGTCGCGCGGCTGGCTCGCCCAGCCGACCGCCCGACCGGCCAGGATGCCGGCGATGAACTGGCTGTGGATCAGCATCATCACCGGCGCCATCAGCATCGAGAGCGCGCTCTCCAGCACGGCGCTGGCCAGCATGTGGCCGCGGCCGCCGAACCCCGTAGCGCGGCGCGGCGAGGCCAGCGCCGCGCCGAGGGCCAGCAGTTTCGGCCCGAACAGGAGCAGCGCCGTCAGGCCGAGCAGCGACCGCACCTCCAGCGTGCGGTCGGCCGGCCAGAGCGGAAACAGGGTGCGCTCGGCGCTGAAATAGAGATGGCCGTGGACGCCCGCGTCGATCATGACGGCGGCGCTCACGACCAGGAAGGCCAGCCACAGCGGTGAGGCGGCGTAGCCCAGGATGCCCATGGCGAGGTGCAGGCGGCTCACCGGGTGCAGGCCCGGCGCGCGGAGCAGCCTTGCATGCTGCAGGTTGCCCTGCACCCAGCGGCGGTCGCGCGCGGCATAGTCGAGCAGGTTGGCAGGAAGTTGCTCGTAGCTGCCGCCGAGCTCCGGCAGCGACCAGCAGTACCAGCCGCCGCGCCGGATGAAGGCGGCCTCGACGAAATCGTGGCTCAGGATCTCGCCGCCGAGCGGCGCGCGGCCGGGCAGGGTCGGCAGCGTGCCATGGGCCGCGAAGGCCGCCGTGCGCAGGATTGCATTGTGTCCGTAGTAGTTGGCTTCCGAGAGCTGCCAGAAGCTGTGGCCGGCGGCAGCCAACGGGCCGTAGAGGCGGCTGGCGAACTGCAGCGTGCGGGCGAACGAGGTCTCGCGGCCGACCGACTGGCTCAGCGTCTGGATGATGCCGGTGCGCGGATTGTCTTCCATCAGCGCGGCGAGGCGCACGATCGTGTCGCCCGACATCACGCTGTCGGCGTCGAGCACGATCATGTGGTCGTAGCGGGCCCCGTACATCGCCACCCAGTCGGCGATGTTGCCGGCCTTGCGGCCGACGTTCTGCGGCCGGCGGCGGTAGAACAGCCGACGGCCGGAGGCCAGGCTGTCGCGCAACGACATCCAGGCCACCAGTTCCTGGCGGGCCACGGCGTCGTCGGTCGAATCGCTCAGGATGAAGAAGTCGAAAGCGTCGAGCTGGCCGGTGGCGGCGACCGAGCGGAAGGTCGAGACGACGCGCCCGAAGGCCTGTTGGGGATCCTCGTTGTAGACCGGCATCAGGATGGCGGTGCGCGAGGCGAGCGGCGGCACAGGCCCTGAACTCGGCGCGTGCCGCTTCAGGGTCACCGGATGGCGGCCCAGCACGTGCAGGGCGAAGCCGATGGTGGACGCCCAGAACGACAATGCGATCCAGGCGAAGCCGGGAGCGAACAGGGCGAGCAGCGCGAGGTCGAGCGGCCGGCCCTTCTCCAGGCCCAGCACGTGCGCCATCAGGATGCTGCCGACTGCGGTGGTCAACACGACGAGAAGGGCGAGGAGAAGCCGGCGCCAGGCGCTGCTGCCGGCGTGCCGGTCGAGGCTGCCGGCGCTCATGGTCTGAGCAGGTAGGTCCAGGTCTCGGTCAGCGCCTGGCCGTCCAGGCGCAGGAAGCCGCGCAGGTCCATCGGACGGCTCCCGTCGGGCTCGAGTTCGATGAACATGCGCCAGTCCCCCGCCGCGGGCTTCTCGACGCGAGTCGCGCCGACCTTGCCGCTGCTCGTCGAAACGACGGCCTCAACCTGCAGTTCCGGCCCCATCGTATCGAGCTCGCCGCCGGCGAAGGAGACCACCAGCAGCCGATGCCTGGGCCGGTCCGTGAGCGCCGAGGTTCGCGTCGCGACGACGCGCGCGACCGTGTCCGTCAGCGGTTCGCCGGCGACGGCCGAGAGACGATAGCGGAGGTCGAGCCGCTCGCCCTTGCGCGGCGGCGTGCGCGGCACCCAGAAGGCCGAGACGTTGTCGTGCACCTCCGAATCGGTCGGCAGCTCGAGCAGTCGGACCTCGCCCTCGCCCCAGCCTCCGATCGGCTCCACCCACAGGCTGGGCCGCGCATGATAGGCGGCCTGCGTATCGAGGTACTGCCCGAAGCCGCGCTCGCGCTGCAGCAGGCCGAATCCCCGGGGGTCGCGGTCGACGAAGCTCGACACCGAGAGGGCGCCGGGATTGGCGAGCGGCCGCCACAGGCGCTCGCCGCTGCCCGTCAGCAGCAACAGCCCGTCGGAATCGTGGACCTCGGGCCGGTAATCGTCACGTCTCGGCCCGTTCTTGCCGGCGAGATACATGCTGGTGAGCGGTGCGAGGGCCAGCAGCGACACGTCGTGGCGCATGAACAGGCTGGCCGCGACCTCCGTGACCGTGGGGCTGCCCGGCCGGATCGTGAACGAGAAGGCACCGGCTGCGGCCGGCGTGTCGAGCAGCGCCCAGATCGTCGCTTCGCGGGCGCCGTCGGCCGGCTTCACGAGCCAGAAGGTGCGGAAACGTGGAAATTCCTCCGGGCGCGCCAGGCCGGTGTCGATGGCAAGTCCGCGCGCCGACGCGCCATACACCTGACCGCGGCCGAGCGGACGAAAGTAGCTCGCCCCCAGGAAACTGATGACTTCGTCGCGCTTGGCGCCATGCAGCGGATAGGTGAGCCGCACCCCGGCGAGCGGCACCGGCCCTGCGGGCGTCACGCCGGCGGCCGAGAAGTCGAACAGGTCGCCGCCGCCGACGGGCGTGGCCTGTCCGTCGGCGACGGCGAAGACCGTCACGGGATCGGTGTAGAGGAAGCCTGCCGGAAACAGCTCGGCCCGGAACAGCGCACCGCTGTCGCGCCACAGTCGCGCCTCCGGACGGAACTGGACCCGCAGGTAGGTGTCGTAGGTCAGCGTGCGCAGCGTCTTGTCGGTGATCGGCTCGGGCTTGCCATAGGGTTGAGCGGCGAGCTGGCGCGCTTGCTCGACGACGGAGTCGAACGAAAAGCTCTGCGCCCGGGCAAGAGTGGCTGCACTGGCAATGAGCAGACCGGCCGACAGGCCGGGAAGCATACGCAGGAAGGACCGACGAACCCAACGCCCCATGTCACGCCGCCAACGGCCATGCTGTCGTCGGGTTGCCGACGTCGATGCGATTCGACAACGCGGCCTGCGACTTGCTCACTCAGGGAGACGATTCTCGGTGGCAGATTTTTTTCAGAACAGGGAGTCATCCGGAGCTCATTGAGGTATCGTGACCAAAGCGAGAAGTGGTGGACCCGTCACTGGCTGGACGCATCCCACGGGATGATGACGCGGCGCAGCGGGCGGACTCGACGCAATCCGCGCCTGCTGCCCTTGTCTGCAGATCAACGAACGGAGGCTGATCCTGTCACCCGAGGTCGTTCTGGTCATGATGCCCTTCGGTCCGACGAAGATGCCGTCGCTCGGCCTGTCGTCGCTCGCCCAGGCTCTCCGGGACCAGGATATTTCCGTCCGGGTCGAATATCCCATCGTCGACTTCCTGAGGATGCTCGGCGAGAAGGATTTCGATCAGATCAGCATCACCCACGGCAGGATCCTGCTGCCGGAATGGATCTTTTCGCGGTTCGTCGATCCGGTGGGCACGGTCGACGATCTCATTGCGATGGACGGCGCGGCCGGATCGAAACGTGCCGAGGAACTGCGCCGCCTTGTGGACAAGGCTGTCCCGCGCGCCGCCGAACTGATCGAGACCTATGCCCAGCGAATCGCCGCGATGCGGCCCCGCGTCGTGGGCTTCAACTCGTCCTTCCAGCAGCAGATGGCCGGCATCGCCCTGGCGAAGCGCCTGCGCGAGCTCGCGCCCGACATCAAGATCGTCATCGGCGGTGCCAATTGCAGCTCGCCGATGGGCGAGCAGACCTTCCTGTCCTATCCCGTGATCGACGCCGTCGTGGTCGGGCCGGGTGAGGTCTCGTTCCCCAGGCTGGTGCGCGCGGTCATCGACGGCGCGACCGACATCCGGCTTCCCGGCGTCTACTGGCGCGCCTCCGCGGACGAGTCCGGGCCGGTGAAGGACCCCGGCATGGCGCCGGAGCCGCCGATGGACGAGCTTCCCTATCCCTACTACGACGACTTCTTCGCCATCTGGTCGCCGGAGAGCGCGGTGCCGCCCCTCGTGCCGCTCGAAGGATCGCGCGGCTGCTGGTGGGGACAGAAGCAGCACTGCGTCTTCTGCTCGCTCAACCATTCCATCAACTACCGCGCCAAGAGTCCGGAACGGCTGTACGAGGAAATCCTGCACCTGAACGACCGCTATCCCGGTCTTCAGCTTTTTGCCATGGACGACATCCTGGACTTGCGGGTGATCGGCACGATCACCGACAAGCTGGCGGCGTTGCCGGTTCGGCCGAGGCTCTACTATTCGCTCAAGTCCAACATGCGGAAGGACCAGCTGCTGGCGCTGGCGCGCGCCGGCGTGAACGCCATCCAGCCTGGCGTCGAAAGCCTCGCCGACGAGGTGCTGCTGCAGATGCGCAAGGGCGTGACCGGCCTGCGCAACATCCAGCTCCTGAAGTGGGCAAAGGAGCTGGGGATGCGGGTGAGCTGGTCGATCCTCTACGGCTTCCCCTTCGACCGGGCGGAATACTACGAGCGGCAGATGCGCTGGGTGCCGAGCCTGGCGCATCTGCCGCCGCCGCGCGGCCTCACCGACGTGCGCATCCAGCGCTACAGCCCGCTCTACGCCCAGGCCGAGCAGTTCGGCGTCGCCAACCTGCGGCCACGCAAGTTCTATTCCCTGATCTACAAGCTCAGCCAGCCGGAAATCGATCAGCTCGCCTACAGCTTCGACTGGGATCCTCCCGAGGACCAGTCTTCCTACATCGACCCGCTGAAGAGGGAGGTGTTCCGATGGGTGACTGCTGGGCGATCCGGTTCGGCGGTCCTCGCCTACACCGATCACGGCGACGGGCTGGTCGTCGAGGACACGCGCCCCGATGCCGTACGGCCGGTCCACGAGCTGGGCGCGGTGGAGCGGGCCATCTGCCTCGCCTGCGACCAGGTGATGAAGCGCCACCAGATCGTCAGCATCCTGGGCAAGGCCGGCCACGACCTCTCTCCCGACGTCGTGGATGGGATCCTGGCGCGGCTGGTCGCGGACCGCCTGCTCTTGGAGCACGACGACTTCTTCCTGTTCCTGGCGACCGCGCCGCGTGCGCCCGTGCCGGCGCCCGCCGAGGCGCGGCGCCAGCCCGCGGCCTTACCGGCCTGATCGGGAGTCAGATCAGGCCCTGCTCCTCGAAATGCGCCCGGACGCCGGGCTGCAGGACGCCGTGCTCCGGGAGAGCGGCCACGGTGTTCCTGGCCGTGCTCTGCGCGAGCTGTCGGGGAAGCAGCTGGCCCTTCTCGGCCTTGCCCAGTGCCGCGGCCAGTCTGCGGCCGACCGCATCCGGCAGGTCGGGCCGCGCCATCAGCACGCTCCACGTTCCCACGGTTTCGATCGGGTCGCGCTGCCCGCGGTAAAGCCCGGCCGGGACCGTCAGCGGCCGGAAGAAGGGATGCTTCGCCCGGATCTGTTCGATCTCTTCCGCGTTCGGCGCAATGAAGCGCGCGCCGCGTGGGCTCTCGGCGATGGTCACGAATCCCGGCCACCGCAGGCCGCCGCCCCAGATCGCGGCCGCCTGGCGCTCGATGACCAGCGGCGGGCCGTTGGCCACGGTCTCGGTGTAGACGGGCTCGAAATCGCGCTCGGTGTCCAGCCCCAGCCCGTCCATGACGTAGCGGCCCTGTGTGGCGGGACCCGAGGTCCGCGGGTTCCAGACGATCGGCCGGCCCTTGAGATCGCCGACCGTGCGATAGCGGCTCTCGGGCAGGACGGCGAACATGCCGGGCATCGGGAAGGCGGCAACGACGGCCTTGGCCTCCGTCTGCGGCCGGCCGATCCCTTCGAGCGCCTCGTGCAGCACCTCGCCCGTGACGAGGCCGAGATCGAGCTCGCCGCGCTCGAGCTGGCGGAGATTGTCCGACGGGCCCCGCGTCGACACTTCGCGGATGCTGAGCGTCGGATCGATGATCTTGACCAGGTCGACGAAGGCTGCGGCGTAGAGCGGGAAGCTGCCGCCCGGGGTGGCCGTCCCGAGCTTCAGGGCGCCGGACTGCGCGCGGCCCGGGATGCCGATGCCGAGGAGGGCCAGGGAGGAGAGGGCGAAGGTGCGGCGGTCGATCACGGCGGGCTCGGTATCTTGGCTGATCGCGTCAGGGCCTCGGTCGGAAGAATGCCGTGGGACGTCCGGCAAGCGCCAAGAAAAACGCCCGCCGTCTGTGTAAGGTTCCGTCCTGGTGCCCGCTGCTGGACTCGAACCAGCACGGCCTCGCGGCCTCGGGATTTTAAGTCCCGTATGTCTACCATTCCATCAAGCGGGCGCGGCGGGACCTTAGGGGCGGGCGGTTAGTAAGTGAACCCCGCGATCATGCCGCCCTCGACCATGGCGCGCAGGAGGCCGGCGGCGCGGGCCGGTGCCTCGTCCTCGGGCACGAAGGCGGCCACGGCCTCGCACAGGTCCGGGAAGGTCCTGCCGGCGACGAGTGCCGCGAGCATCGACGCCTCGTCGGGCTCGAGCGAGCGGAAGTTGGACAGGAGCTCGGGCCGCCAGATCGCCCAGGCGACAGGCTCTGCCGTCGCCTCGACCGCGAGCGCGCCCGCCTCGACCTCCTCGCGGCGCTGCCAGGCCGGCGGCACGTCGAAGGCGAAGACGTGCTGCTGCAGCGAGGGCAGGGGCGTGAAGCGGAGCGTTTCCCAGGCCTCGGGCGGCAGGGCCATCAGGGCCTCGGCGCCGATCGCCGCGACGTCGGCCGAATCGAAGGCCTCGCCCAGCGCCCATTCGAAGCGCGCCATCTCGGCCGCCGCCGGCGTGGCGCTATAGGGCGCCGTCGCCGCCAGGAAGTCGGCGAGGCCGGCGCCGTACCAGCGCACCGACGGATGGTGCGAGGGATGGGTGGCAATGTAGTCGCGCGCCATGCGGTCGAAGTCGGCCGGGCCCGCCATCGCCAGCACGCCGGGATAGTCGTTGGTCAGCACCTCGATCAGGCGCAGCGCATAGCCGTCGCGATAGACGTCGAGCAGGGTGCCGCGGTCGGCCTTGCTGGTGTCGCGCACCGCCGCGCGGAAGCCCTCGCCGCGGTCGAGCAGGTAGTCCTGGAAGGCGCGCTGCAGGTCGCCCAGCGAGCCCGCATTAGTGCTCACGCCGCCTTGCCCTGGCGGACGCCGGCGGCGATCCCGCGGGCGATGTCGAGCTCGGCCAGCAGCTCGGCGTAGGGCGGGATGTCGGCGTCGCGCTCGATCATGGTCGGCACGCCGGGGAACAGCCGCACCGCCTCCTCGTAGAGCGACCAGACGTCGGGCACGATCGGATGGTCGTGGGTGTCGATGATGTGGCTGCCCTTGTGAAGGTGCCCGGCGAGATGGAACTGGCGCACCCGTTCGCGCGGCATGGCGCGCAGGAAGGCCCGCGCGTCGAACTCGTGGTTGAAGGCGCTGACATAGACGTTGTTGACGTCGAGCAGGATCTCGCAGTCGGCGCGCTTCGCGAGCTCGGCGATGAAGTCCCATTCGGTCATCTCGGAGGCGGCGTAGGTGACGTAGCTCGACACGTTCTCCAGCACCAGGCGGCGGCCGAGATGGTCCTGGACCTGCAGCACACGCTCGGTGACGTGGTTCAGCGCCTCCTCGGTGTAGGGCAGCGGCAGCAGATCGTGCATGTTCTGGCCGCGCAGGCCGGTGAAGCAGAGATGGTCCGACACCCACATCGGCTCGACGCGGTTGGCCAGCGCCTTCAGCGCGTCGAGATAGCCGCGGTCGAGCGGGTCGATCGAGCCGATCGACAGCGACACGCCATGCAGCGCCATCGGATAGTCGCGGCGCATCCGGTCCAGCCAGTCGAGCGGCATCCCGCCCGGCACCATGTAGTTCTCCGACAACGCCTCGAACCAGCTCACACGGCCGGGATCGGCGGCGATCTCCTCATAGTGCTCGGGGCGGAGCCCGAGGCCGAAATCGACAGGCGTGCTCATGCGGCAATCATACCCTGCCCGAAAGGAACGGGCGCCCGCGATTTCCCGCGGGCGCCCGATTGGCGACGGACGTCGTCAGGTCGCAATCAGCGCGACTTCAGCGCGGTGCATTCCAGCGACGTCGTGGTGTTGACGAAGCCCTTGCCCTTGCAGGCGTTCTGGCCCTTGCAGGCATTCGAGGCGCCCTTGCAGGCGCTCTGGCCCTTGCAGGCGTTGGCGCCCTTGCAGACCAGGGCCGATGCCGAGGTCGAGAAGGTCGCGACGGCGAAGGCGGCGGCGGCCGTGGCGACGATGGTCTTTGTGTTCATCGATTTTTCTCCCTGTGTGACTCCGTATCCTTGCGGAACGGCACAGGAAGTATGGCCCTGTGGGCAGGGACTGCATATAGAATGCAATTGCATAATTCATGAAATAATCCACACGAACCTCGGAGCCTTCCCCGGTAGCGCCTGAAGCGGACGACGCGGGAAGGAGCCACGAAAAAAGGCGCCGCGGCCGGGCGCGACGCCTCGATCGGAAAGGGCGCGGCGGCCTTACTGGATGACCTTGCCGCCCCGGGTGGTGCAGGAGACGACATCGGTCGTCTCGGTCCAGCCTTGGCCCTTGCAGGCGTTCTGGCCCTTGCAGGCCGACGAACCCGTCTTGCAGGCGCTGGTGCCCTTGCACGAGTTCACGCCCGTGCACTTCACGCCGGCATGTGCGGCCGTCGCGAAGCTTCCGGCGGCGAACACGGCGGCGGCAGTGGCGATCAGCGTCTTCCTGGTCATGTGCAATCTCCCTTGGCTCGGTGGCAGCGCGCGACACGGCGGCGCTGCGCCGCGATCATGCCCCTCGCCGCCGATGCCGGAAAGTCAGCGCTTGGCGATGGACCGTGAACGCCCGATCACCCCTGCGTGAAGCGTGCCGGCGACAGCGCCGCTTCGCGCACGCCGAGCTCGGCGAGGTCGGCCGGCAGCCCCTTGGCCTGCGCGAGGCTGGCCGCGAGCCGTCCGGCGGCGGCGCCCGTCTGGATGCCGTAGCCGCCTTGGCCGGCCAGCCAGAAGAAGCCCTCGACCGTCGCGTCGTAGCCTGCCACGAGGTTCTTGTCGGCGACGAAGCTGCGCAGGCCGGCCCACTTGTTCTTGATGCGGCGGATCGCGAGCGTCGTCGCCGTCTCGATGCGGTCGACGGCGATGGCGATGTCCATCTCCTCGGGCTGGGCGTCGCACGGCGGCGACGGCGTCTCGTCGGCCGGCGAGGCGAGGAACTGCCCGACCTCTGGCTTCACGTACCAGCTCTCGTCGAAGTCGATCGCCATCGGCAGGCCCGCGAGATCGAGGCCGGACGGGGCGTCGAAGGTGAAGGCTGTGCGCCGCTTCGGCACCAGCCCGACCGGCCGCGCGCCGGCCAGCCCGGCCAGGACGTCGGCCCAGGCGCCGGCGGCGTTGACGAGCACGCCGGCTTCGATCGTCTCGCCGTTGCGCAGGCGGATCGTCCAGCGCCCGTCGCGCCGGTCGAGCGCCACCACCTCGGCATCGAGCCGAAGGTCGGCGCCGGCCGCGCGGGCGCCCTTCAGGAAGCCGCCATGGATCGCGGCCACGTCCATGTCGTCGGCCTCGGGCTCGAAGACCGCGCCGCCCGCCGCTGTCTCGGGCCTGAGCAGGGGCTGGCGGCGCAGCGCCTCGGCAGGTTCCAGCCAGCGCACGCTCGGCACCAGGCGCGCATACTCGTCGGCGGCCTTCCGCAGGCCGGCTTCCTGCTCGGCGCGGCCGGCGATCAGCGCGCCGCGCGGCGTCAGCAGCGCATGGTCGGCGAAGCCGGCCGGCGGCTTGCGGTAGAAGCGGCCCGACGCCACGGTGATGGCGCGGATCTCGGCGCTGCCGTAGGTCTCGGAGTGCAGCGCCGCCGACCGTCCGGTCGTGTGGTAGGCCGGCACGGTCTCGCGCTCGAGGATGACGGTGCGCGCCCGCGGCGCGAGGTGGTAGGCGGCGGAAACCCCGGCGATGCCGGCGCCGACGACGGCGAAATCATACGCTTGCATGGCCGGCACATTGCGCGGGGCTCGCGCGGGCTGCAATAGTCGACCGCCATGAACATCGCCCATCTCCTGCTGGGCTCGGCCCGCGAGTTCCGCGACCTGCCGGCGCTGGCGCGCGGCGAGGCCGTGCACCTCACCTACCGCGAGCTGTGGCGCAAGGCCTCGGTGATGAGCATGCATCTCACCGGCCGCTTCGGCCTGGCGCGCGGCGATCGCGTGGCCTTCGCCATGACCAACTGCGTCGAGGCGATCGAGGTCATGTACGCGATCTGGCACGCCGGGCTCTGCGCCGTGCCGATGAATGCCAAGCTGCACGCCCGCGAGTTCGCCTTCATCCTCGAGAATTCGGGCGCCAGGCTCTGCTTCGTGACGCCCGACCTCGCCACGACCATCGCCGAGGCGGCACGCGAGGCGCCGGCGCTGAAGGAGATCGTCGACGTCACGACCCGCTCCTACGGCTTCATGGAGGTGGGCGATCCCGTGGATCTCGCCGAGGCCGAGCCGACCGATCCGGCCTGGCTGTTCTACACGTCGGGCACAACCGGGCGGCCCAAGGGCGCCACCCTGACGCATCGCAACCTGCTCGCCATGACGCTGAACTATTTCGCCGACGTGGACCGGCCGCCACCCGGCGGCTCGATCCTCCACGCCGCACCGATCAGCCACGGCTCGGGACTGTGGAGCTTCCCGCTGCTGACGCGCGGCGCCGTACAGGTCTTCCCCGAGAGCGGCAAGTACGAGGTGCCCGAGACCGTCGCGCTGATGAATCGCTGGCCGCCGTGCAGCCTCTTCCTCGCGCCCACCATGGTGAAGCGCCTGATCGAGCACGGCAGCGTGTCGGATCTCCGGCCCGACTCGCTCCGGCTGGTGAGCTACGGCGGCGCGCCGATGTACGTCGCCGACCTCAAGCGCGCCCTCGACCTCCTGGGCGACAAGCTCGCCCAGCTCTACGGCCAGGGCGAGAGCCCGATGACCATCACCCATCTCAGCCGCGAGATGCACGCCGATCGCGCCCATCCGCGCTGGGAGCAGCGGCTGGCCTCGGCCGGTCGGGCGGATTCCTGCGTGTCGGTGAAGGTGGTCGACGGGGAGGGCCGGTCGCTGCCCGCGGGCGAGGTCGGCGAGATCATCGTCAAGGGCGACACGGTGATGGCCGGCTACTGGAACGATCCCGAGGCGACCGCCCGCTCGCTGCGCCGGGGGTGGCTGTGGACCGGCGACGTCGGCGCCTTCGACGAGGAGGGGCTGCTGACGCTGAAGGACCGCTCGAAGGACATGATCATCTCCGGCGGCTCCAACATCTACCCGCGCGAGATCGAAGACGTTCTGAACCTTCATCCCGCCGTCGCCGAATGCTCGGTGGTCGGCCGGCCGCATCCCGAATGGGGCGAGGAGGTCGTGGCCTTCGTCGTGGCGCGCGACGGCCAGGCGCTCGGGCCGGCCGAGCTCGACCGCCTCTGCCTCGACAACGTCGCCCGCTTCAAGCGGCCGAAGGACTACAGGTTCGTCGAGGCCCTGCCCAAGAACAACTACGGCAAGATTCTCAAGACGGAGCTCAGGAAGCTGCTCTAGGCTGGGGCGCGCGACTCCGGTCGCGCGTCTTCGTCGAAGCAGCAAGATCGCGCCACGGAGTGGCGCGCCCCCAGCAGGAAGAAGGAAACGCCATGGCCGGCATGATCGACTTCAAGCGTCCCGACGGGTCCACCTGCAAAGGCTACCTGGCCGAGGCCGGCAGCGGGAAGCCCGGCATCGTGGTCCTGCAGGAATGGTGGGGCCTGAACGACCAGATCAAGGGCGTGGCCGACCGCTTCGCCGCGGCGGGCTACAACGCATTGGCGCCCGACCTCTACAAGGGCCGCGTCACGCAGAAGCCGGACGAGGCCAATCACATGATGAGCGGCCTCGACTTCGTCGGCGCGGCGGACCAGGACATCGCCGGGGCGGTGAAGCACCTGGCCGGCATGAGCCGCAAGGTCGGCGTCATGGGCTTCTGCATGGGCGGCGCCCTCACCATCGCGGCGGCCGCCCGCGTGTCCGGCATCGCCTGCGGCGTGCCGTTTTACGGCGTGCCCCCGGAGCAACTCGCCGATCCTGCGAAGATCGCGATCCCGCTGCAGGGCCATTTCGCCAACACGGACGACTGGTGCACGCCCGAGTTGGTAAACGACTTCGAGAAGAAGATGACGGCGGGTGGCAACAAGCCCGAGATCTTCCGCTACGACGCCCAGCACGCCTTCGCCAACGAGAAGAGCCCGGCCTACGATCCGGCCGCGGCCAAGGCGGCGTGGGACCGCACGATGGCGTTTCTGGGTAAGCATCTTTGATCAGGGTCTTCCGGACCGCGAGCCTCCAGGCTCGCTCAGGCTCATGAGCGAGCCGGAGGCTCGCGGTCCAGGAGAGCATGACATCCGCGTGAGGCCGGCTTTCGGCCTCGTCATCGTGGGCCTCGGCGCGTCGCTGGCGCCGCTCGACATCGCGGTGAACGTCGCGCTGCCGGCGATCAGCGCCCACTTCCGGCTGGCGCTCGGCGACGTGCAGTGGCTCGTCGTCTGCTACGTCCTGGTCTACGGCTCCCTGATGCTGGTGTGCGGCAAGCTGGGCGACCTGTTCGGCCATCGCCTGATCTTCCGCATCGGCCTCGTGATCTCCGCCCTCGGCTGCGCGGCCTGCGCCGCCGCGCCGGACTGGCCGCTGTTCCTGTGGGCGCGCGCCGGGCAGGGGATCGGCACGGCGCTGGCGCTGTCCTGCACGCCCGCCCTCGCGACCTCGCTCTTTCCCGAGAGCCGCCGGACGCGGGCGCTGGCGGGCTTCGGCATGGCGATGTCGCTCGCCTCGGCCGTCGGCCCGCTGCTCGGCGGCGTCCTGGTCGCGCTGTGGGGCTGGCCCGCCGTCTACTGGGTGCGCGTGCCGATCGCGCTCGCGACGCTCGCGCTGTCCGGCCTGCTGCCCTCGCCGAAGCCCGATCCGCGGCCGTTCGATGCGCTGGGCGGCGTCCTGGTCGCCGCCTGCATGAGCACGCTGCTGCTGTCGCTCGTCTTCTCGCAGCGGCGCGAGGTGCCCGGCGCCTGGACGCTGGCGCTGTTCGCCGTCGCGATGGTCCTGCTGGCCGCCTACGTCCTGCGCGCCCGCAGCGTCGCCGACCCGATCATCCGGCCCGGCCTGTTCGCCGACCTGTCCTTCGCCGTCCCCAACGTGATGAACGTGGCGGCGAACCTGGCGGGGTTCGCGATCCTGCTGCTGACGCCCTACTACCTGGTGAACGTGCTCGGCCTGTCCGCCGTCGTGGCCGGGCTGGTGCTGGCGCTGGCCTTCGCCGGCAGCCTGGCGGGCGCGCCCCTGTCGGCCTGGATGGTGGCGCGGATTGGCCAGCGGCCGACGGCCTTCTGCGGCGTCGCGCTGGTCGGGCTCGGCCTGCTGCCGCTCGCCGTCACCGGGCCCGGCACGCCGCTGGCCGTGGTCGCCGGGCTGCTCGTTCTCGAAGGGCTGGGGCAGGGGCTACTGACCGTGGCCTACACAGACATCGTGACGGCAACCCTGTCGGCGCGCGACCGTGGCGTCGCCGGCAGCCTCGCCCTGCTGACGCGCACGCTCGGCATCGTGAGCGGCGCCTCGGTGCTGACCGCCCTTCAGGCCGCCGGCGCGGCCGGCCTCACCGGACTGGAAGGCTTCCTCGCCGGCTATCGCTACGCCTTCCTGGTGGCCGGCGGCGGCCTGCTGGCGGCCCTCGTCCTGTCGCTCGCGGTTCCGCGCGCCTGGGCACGGCGATAAGGTCGGCCATGCTTGCGGTCCGCCTCATGAAGACGGCGATGGTGGCGTCGGTCGCCCTGTTCGCCCTGATCGTCGCCTACGACAACATTGCCGACTACGGTTCGAACTACGCGTTCGTGCAGCACACGCTCAGCATGGACACGACCTTCCCCGACAATGTCCTGCGGGACCGCGCCATCCGGTCGCCGACGCTCTGGACGGCGGCCTATGCCGCCATCATCGCGACCGAAGCCGCGGTCGGGATCGTTCTCGCTTATGCAGCGCTCGTCCTGCTGCGGGCACGGCGGTCGCCCGCGGCGCTGTTCCAGGCGGCCAAGCGGCCCGTCGCCATCGGCGTCGGGCTGGGCTTCCTGCTGTGGTTCACCGGCTTCATGGTGGTGGGCGGCGAGTGGTTCCTGATGTGGCAGTCGAAGACCTGGAACGGCCAGGAGGCCGCCTTCCGTTTCTACATGACCCTGCTCGCGGTCGGCATCTTCGTCGGGCAGCCGGACGCCGAGCTCGATTCCTGACAGCCGGCGCCGGCGGCCGGTCCGCTACTGCACCTTGATGTCGCCCGCCTTGATGATCTTGCCGAACATCGCCGTCTCGGTGTCGATGCGGCTGCGGAAGGCGGCCGGGTCGAGATAGGTGACGCGGCAGCCGCCCTTGTGCAGCTTCTCGATCGTCTCCGGCGAGCCCACCGCCTCGGAGATCGCCTTGTCGAGCCGCGCCACGACGTCGGGCGAGGTGCCGGTCGGCGCCAGGATGCCGAACCAGGACTCGCCGTCCTCCTTGCCGTAGCCTTGCTCGCGCAGGGTCGGGATGTCGGGGAAGTCCGGGTGGCGGACCTCGCCCAGCATGGCGAGCCCGACCAGCTTGCCCGCCTTGATGTGGGGCAGGCAGGTCTGGTCGAACTGGGCCTGGATCTCGCCCGCGAGCAGGGCATTGGTCGCCGGCGCGCTGCCGCGATAGGGCACGTGGGTCATCCTGATCCCGGCCTCGAGCTGCAGCATCTCGCCGAACAGGTGGGTGATGGTGGCGAGCCCGGCCGAGCCGAAATTGACCTTGCCCGGGTTGGCCTTGGCGTAGGCCACGAACTCCGCGACCGAGCGCGCCGGCACAGAGGGATGGATGGCGAACACGCCCCACGAGGTGCACATACGCGACACCGGGACGAAGTCCTTGTCGGGATCGAAGGGGATCGCCTGCAGGTGCCGGGTGATGCACACCATCGCGGTCGTCGTCGTCAGGAAGGTGTGGTTGTCGACCGGCTGGTTCTTGACGAACTCCGCGCCGATCATACCCGAGGCGCCGCCCTTGTTGTCGAACACGACCGGCTGGCCGAGGCTCTGGGCAGCGCGGTCCATGACGATGCGGGTCGACACGTCGGACGGGCCGCCGGGCGGATAGGGGATGACCATGCGGAGCGGCTTGCTCGGCCAGGCCTGGGCGACGGCCGGCGCCGCAAGCGTTGGCCCGGCAAGGGCGGCCAGGCCCCCCGCGGTGAAAGCACGGCGACGCATTGTTCGTTTCCTCCGATTGTTGCCGCGAGCATTTCACGGCGCCCGGCAACCCGCCAGCCTTGTGTTAAGGTGGCGGCCTGCATGCACCCCCTGTGAAAGAGCGTCGATCCGTGACCACCGTCGTCTATTCCGCCCGCCGCATCCTCACCATGAACCCCAACCGGCCCTCGGTGACCCACGTCGCGGTGCGCGACGGCCGCATCCTGGGGGCGGGCTCGCTGGACGAGCTCCGGGGCTGGGGCAAGCTCGAGGTCGACGACCGCTTCGCCGACAAGGTGATCCTGCCGGGCTTCGTCGAGGGCCACAGCCACGCCTATGAAGGCGGCGTCTGGAAGTTCCCCTATGTCGGCTACTTCGACCGCATCGCGCCCGACGGCACGCGTTTCAAGGGGCTGAAGAACATCGACGAGGTGGTGGCCGCGCTGCAGGCGCACGAGAAGACCCTGGCGCCGGGCGCCTCGATGATGGCCTGGGGCTTCGACCCGATCTACTTCGGCGGCCGGCGCATGGATCGCGGCGACCTCGACAAGGTGTCGACCGACCGGCCGGTGCTGGTCGTCCATTCGAACTTCCATGTGCTGAACGCCAACACGCCGGTGCTGGCCAAGGCCGGCATCACCCGCAGCACCAACGTCCACGGCATCGTCAAGGACGCGAGCGGCGAGCCCAACGGCGAGCTGCAGGAGATCGCCGCCAAGTACATGGCCTACCGCGCTGCCGGCGTGGAGATCGCCGCCGTCCTGTCCGACGAGCAGGCGGTGTGGCGCTTCGCCAGGGTGGCCCAGCTCGCCGGCGTCACGACGGCGACCGACCTGCACAACGAGCTGCCCGAGAGCACGGTCGAGGGCTACCTGCGCGCCAGCGCCTCCGACGACTTCCCGATCCGGCTGCTGCCGGCCTTTGCCGCCGCCTCGGTGCCGCCCGACCAGGGCATCCCGCGCCTGCAGGGGCTGATGAAGAAGAACAACGACAAGCTGCGCTTCCAGCTCGTGAAGATCGTGACCGACGGTTCGATCCAGGGCCTGTCGGCGCGCATGCGCTGGCCGGGCTACTACGACGGCACGCCCAACGGCGTGTGGAACGTCGGCCCCGACGATATCGACCGGATCCTCTCGGCCTGGCACCGCGCCGGCTTCCAGGTCCACATCCACACCAACGGCGACGAATCCTCCGAGGTCGCGATCGAGGCGGTCGAGCGGGCGCTGATGGCGACGCCGCGCTGGGACCATCGCCACACGCTGCAGCATGCGCAGATGGCCGATGCCAGCCAGTTCCGCCGCATGAAGGCGCTGGGCATGTGCGCCAACCTGTTCGCCAACCACCTCTACTACTGGGGCGACATCCACTACGCGAAGACGCTGGGCCCCGAGCGCGCCGAGCGCATGGATGCCTGCGGCACGGCGCTCGCCACCGGCGTGCCCTTCGCCATCCACTGCGACGCGCCGGTGACGCCGATCGGGCCGCTGTTCACCGCCTGGTGTGCCGTCAACCGCCTGACCGCCTCGGGCCGCACCCTGGGCGAGGCCGAGAAGATCTCCGTCGCCGACGCGCTGCGCGCCGTCACGCTGGGCGCTGCCTACACGCTCAAGCTCGACGAGGAACTGGGCAGCATCGACGTCGGCAAGCGCGCCGACTTCGCCATCCTCGATGACGATCCGCTGTCGGCCGCGCCGGAGAAGCTGAAGGACGTCGCCGTGTGGGGCACGGTGCTGGGCGGCAAGGTCTTCGAGGCGCCGCGGTGACCTCTGCGGAGCGCGGACCGCCAGGTCCGCTTCATGAGCATGAGCGGACCTGGAGGTCCGCGCTCCAATGATCCCCTTCACCGTCATCGGCGGCTTCCTCGGCGCCGGCAAGACGACCCTGCTGAACCGCCTGCTGCGCGGCGCGGGCGGCCGGCGCTTCGCCGTGCTGGTGAACGATTTCGGCGCCCTCGACATCGACGGCCGGCTGGTCGCCGACCATGGCGGCGACACGGTCGCGCTGGCCAACGGCTGCCTCTGCTGCACCATCGGCGATTCGCTGGTGGCGACGCTGCTCGCGCTGCTGGAGCGGCCCGAGCGCTTCGACCATGTCGTGGTCGAGGCCTCGGGCGTCGCCGATCCGGCCCGCATCGCCGATCTCGGCGTGCTCGATCCGCGGCTCGTGCGCGACGGCGTGATCGTGGTCATTGACGCCGAGACCGTCCGCGAGCGCGCCGCCGACCGCCGCGTCGGCGACACGATCGCCCGCCAGCTCGCCGCCGCCGACCTGCTGGTGCTGAACAAGCTCGATCTCGCGGCCGACATCGGTGGGCTGCGCGCCTTCCTGGCGGCGCGGTCGCCGGCGCCCCTGCTCGAGGCGCGGCACGCCGACGTGCCGCTTGGCCTTCTGTTCGGCCTGGAGCGTCATGGCGCGGCGGCGGCGTCCGACCCGTCGGAGCCGTTCGCGAGCTGGTCCTACGAATGGCCGGAGCCGGTCGAGCGCGCCCTCGTGCTCGACCTGCTGCGCACCGAGGGCGTGCTGCGGGCCAAGGGTATCGTGCGCTTCGCCGACGCGCCGGAGCGCCGCGCCGTCGTCCACCAGGTCGGCCGCCGCCTCGACATCGCGGACGACGAACCGTGGCGCGAAAGCGAGCCCTCGCGGCTGGTGATGCTCGGCCTCAGGCCCATGCTAGGGTCCCTGCCAACGGAGGGAACGACATGGCTGGCCGGTTGAAGGACAAGGTGGCGATCGTGGTGGGCGCGGGCTCGAGCGGTCCCGGCTGGGGCAACGGCAAGTGCACCGCCGTCACCTTCGCGCGCGAGGGCGCCAAGGTGCTGTGCGTCGACCGAAAGCGCGCCGCGGCCGAGGAGACGGCGGGCCTGATCGCCAAGGAAGGCGGCGAGGCGATCGTCTGCGAGGCCGATTCCTCGAAGAACGCCGACGTGAAGGCGGTGGTCGACCTCTGCCTGTCGACCTGGGGGCGCGTCGACATCCTGGACAACAATGTCGGCATCGGCTCGACCGGCGGCCCGGTCGAGCTCAGCGAGGACGAGTGGCACCTCGTGTTCGACGTCAACGTGAAGAGCTTCTTCCTGACCGCCAAGCACGTGCTGCCGGTGATGGAGAAGCAGGGCCGGGGCGCCATCGTCAACGTGAGCTCGATCGCCTCGATCCGCTCGCCGAAGGGCGTCGCCTACATCGCCTACAATGCCAGCAAGGGCGCCGTGAATTCGCTCACGCTCGCCATCGCCTCGCAGTACGCCGACAAGGGCATCCGCTGCAACGCCATCCTGCCCGGCCTGATGCACACGCCGATGATCGACTTCCTGGCCGAGCAGTACGCCCGCCACGAGAAGGACCACAACCAGGCCTACGACAAGATGATCGCCATCCGCGACCGCGCCTCGCCGACCGGCAAGATGGGCACCGGCTGGGACACCGCCAACGCCGCTCTCTTCCTCGCCTCCGACGAGGCGGCCTACGTCAACGGCCACCTGCTGGTGGTCGACGGCGGCATCACCGTCCGCGCGTGAGCACGAAGCGCGAGATGAACGGGCCGGTCAGGATGATCAGGAACAGGCGGAACAGGTGGTGGGTTGCCACCATCGCCACCTCGACGCCCAGCGCCAGGCCGATCAGGCTCATCTCGGCGAAGCCGCCGGGGGCGTAGCTCAGCACCGTCGCGTCGAGGCTGAGGCCGGTCAGCGCATGGGTGATCTCGGCGAAGCCGACGGCGCAGGCGATCAGCAGGACGGCCGCGCCGATCGATGCGCCGACCTCGCGGTGCAGCTGGTCGAGCGCCGAGCCGACGAAGCGGCAGCCGATGCCGCAGCCGACCACGACCTGGGCGGCCGCCACCAGCTCGCCCGGCGGCTTCGACGCGGTGAGGCCGGCGAGATGGGCGGCGCCGCTCAGCAGCATCGGCCCCATCATGAAGGCCGCCGGCAGCCGCAGCAGGCGGCCGAGCGCGGCGCCGGCTACGCCGCAGGCGATCAGCACGGCCCAGTCGCGCCACTCGTTGTGCACCGGATGCGGCATGGCGAGCACGCTGGTCTGCGCGCCGTTCATCAGCCGGTACCAGAAGGGGATGGTGAGCACGACGGTCAGGATGCGCAGCGCATGGGCGAGCGCGATCGCCCGCTCCTGGCCGCCCATCGCGCCACCCAGGATGGTCATGTCGTTCAGCCCGCCCGGCATGGCGGCGAAGTAGCAGGTGACCTTGTCCCACAGGGTGAAGCGGCGGAACCAGAAGTAGCTGAGCGTCGCGCCGGTCATGGTCATGCCGGTCAGCACGCAGAGGCTCACCGCCCACTTGCCGAGCTGATGCACGAGCTCGGGCGTGAATCCCGAGCCCAGCAGGACGCCCAGGATGATCACCATGCCCTGGCGCAGACGGATGCGCATGCCGATGCGCAGGCCGGCGAAGGCGGCGATGGTCGAGAAGACGCAGGCACCCAGCATCCAGGCCAGCGGCATGCGCAGCCAGTCGAAGACGAAGCCGCCCGCCGTGCCGATCGACAGGGCCAGCGCCAGGGGCATCCAGCCCTCGTGGCCGATGATGTGCTTCTTCTCGCGGGTGAGGGGAACGACCTTCTCGCTGTCGCTCAAGGGTCGAACTGCTCCTTGAGGATGCGCTCCTCGAGGTCGTGCTCGGGATCGAACAGCAGGGTCAGCGCGGCGTCCGGCGCCTCGGTGACCGTCACCCTGGCGACATTGGCGATCTCGACCGAATCGGCCGCCGCCGCCACCGGCCGCTTGCGCGGGTCGAGCACCGTGAGCTCGACGGTGGAATGGCGCGGCAGCAGCGCGCCCCGCCAGCGCCGCGGCCGGAAGGCGTTGATCGGCGTGAGGGCCAGCAGGCCGGCGCCCAGCGGCAGGATCGGGCCATGGGCCGAGAGGTTGTAGGCCGTCGAGCCGGCGGGCGTCGCCACCAGGATGCCGTCGCAGTAGAGGTCGGGCAGGCGGTTGCGGCCGTCGACGGCGACCGCGATGCGCGCGGTCTGGCGGCTGGAGCGCAGCAGCGACACCTCGTTGATGGCCATGATGTCGAACTTCCGCCCGTGCGTGTTGACGGCCAGCATGCGCAGCGGATTGAGGATCACCTCGCGCGCCCGGCGCAGCCGCGCCAGCAGCCCGGCTTCCTTGTAGGTGTTCATCAGGAAGCCGATCGTGCCGAGGTTCATGCCGTAGATCGGCGTGCGCCGGCGCATGTTGCGATGCAGGGTCTGCAGCATCAGTCCGTCGCCGCCCAGGGCCACGATGATGTCGGCCTCCGCCGGCTTGGCGGCGCCGAAGCGGCCCTCCAGCCGGGCGCGGGCGGCGCGGGCGGCCGGGGTGGCGGCGCACACGAACGCCAGACGGGGAGCGGAGGGGGATGGCATTCGGGCGATCTGCGCAGACGGGGCTTGCAAGATTCGTACTATAGCCGCCCGCGGGCCCGGTGCGATAAATTCGCTGCAAGGACAAGAAGGACAAGGAGGAACGCGATGGAGCTGGTTCCGCTGGGCCCGGGCTTCGGGGTCGAGGTGAGGGGCGTCGGCCTGCTCGACGTCGCCACCGATGCCGAGGCCTACAAGGCCGTGCGCGCCGCCTTCGAGGACCATTCGCTGCTGGTCTTCCGCGACCAGCCGATCGCCGACGACGTCCAGGTCGCCTTCAGCCGCGCCTTCGGGCCGCTCGAGCTCACCAAGGTCGCCTCGGTCGGCGCCGGCAGCTTCTACTCCCGGCTGACCAACCTCGGAGAGAAGGGCGAGATCGTGCCGCCCGACCACCGCCAGGTGCGGATCGCCCAGGCCAACGCCCTCTGGCACACCGATTCGTCGTTCAAGAAGATCCCGGCGCTCGCCTCCGTGCTGACCGCCCGGGTGCTGCCGGGCGAGGGCGGCGACACCGAGTTCACCTCGACCCGGCTGGCCTGGGACCGCTTGCCCGGCGACCTGCAGGCGAGGCTCCGGGACGCGGTGGCGACCCATTCCTATGCCAACAGCCGCGACCAGATCCATCCCGACCTCGCCAATGCCGAGGAGCGGCGCGCGCTGCCGCCGGTGCGCTGGCGGCTGAACTGGCGCAACCCGGCCAACGACCGCCGCGCGCTCTACGTGGCGAGCCATGCCTACGCCATCGACGGCATGGACGATCGCGACGCCCGCCAGCTCCTGGCCGAGCTGCTCGACGAGGCGACGCGGCGCGAGTTCGTCTACGTCCACCGGTGGCGGCAGGGCGACGCGGTGATGTGGGACAACCGGGCGATGCTCCATCGCGGCCGGCCGTGGGACTACACCAGGGAACGGTCCATGATCCGGACCACCATCTCGGCGACCGACGCCGATGGCCTCGGCGAGGTCCGGCCGCCGGTGGTTCACTAGCCCTGGTCGACCATCCGCACGCATCCTGAATAAATCAGGCTCTTGGCCTGAAGCACATCCGATCGTTTGCGTGCCTGGTGTCGGCTCACCTGTTCGACGCGTGGGGCCGGCAACCCATCCGATGCGAGCGAGCGGGCGACCTACCGCGCGATGACCGGCTACATCCAGGGCGTTCCCGATCCGATCAGCATCCTGGCATCGTCTCGCTGCGCGGCCTCGGCGACGTTGTGAACATGGCGCAAGCGTAACCGTACTCGTACTCGATTCTTGGCTGGCGCCCGGCCCGCGTGGGCCGAAACTCGATGCGTCGCGTCGCAGTCACTTGCTTCGCCAGTTCACGCGCCGGCCGAGCACGCGCGTAAGTTGCATGCAACGAGCAAGAACGAAAATTTAACGTCGAGCATATCGTCGCTCTACTACCCTACGGTTGCAGGGTCCTTTATGCCGGCGCCATCCTTCCAATGACGCAAACACGCGTTGATGGATCGGCAAACGGCGAAGGTCCTGTGAGTTCGTGATGATATTCGACGACGAAAGCAGCCTTGGACCTCTGGACTTGTCTTTGCCGCAGCCATCTGCCGAGGGAGGGTTCGACGGACAGCCGGCGCATTTGACGGCGGTGATCGAGGCAGACGGTTCGACCACGCTTGTCGAGGTGGACAACAACTATCGCCTGGGCACGTCGGGCCCCATCCTCACCATCGACGGCGCTCCCGTCGTGGCGGGGGCGAACGGTCCGTGGACGCCGATCGGCGTCGAGGCGACGGCCACCGGCTTCGAGGTCGCCTGGGAGGCGACGGGCTACAACCAGTACACCGTATGGGCGACCAACAGCGCCGGTGCCTATGTGTCGACCATGGTCGGGCCGGTGCCCGGCGGCAACGCCGCGCTGCAGGCGCTGGAGACGAGCTTCCAGCAGGACCTCAACGGCGACGGCACGACAGGCCTGGTCACGACGACGATCGAGGCGGACGGCGCGACCGATCTGGTCCAGATTGGCGACCATTTTTATCTCGGCGCCTTGGGTCCGCAGCTCAGCATCGGCGGCGCCGCCGTGGTGGCGGGGGCGAACAGCCCGTGGACGCCGGTTGCCGTCGAGCAGACGGCGAGCGGGTTCGAAGTTGCCTGGGAGGCGACGGGCTACAACCAGTACATCGTATGGGCGACCAACAGCAGCGGCGCCTATGTGTCGACCATGCTCGGGCCGGTGGCCGGCGGCAACGCCGCGCTGCAGGCGCTGGAGACGAGCTTCCAGCAGGACCTCAACGGCGACGGCACGACAGGCCTGGTCACGACGACGATCGAGGCGGACGGCGCGACCGATCTGGTCCAGATTGGCGACCATTTTTATCTCGGCGCCTTGGGTCCGCAGCTCAGCATCGGCGGCGCCGCCGTGGTGGCGGGGGCGAACAGTCCGTGGACGCCGGTTGCCGTTGAGCAGACGGCGAGCGGGTTCGAGGTCGCCTGGGAGGCGACGGGCTACAACCAGTACATCGTATGGGCGACCAACAGCGCCGGCGCCTATGTGTCGACGATGGTCGGCCCTGTCGCGGGCGGCAACGCCGCGCTGCAGGCGCTCGAGACGAGCTTCCAGCAGGACCTCAACGGCGACGGCACGACAGGCCTGGTCACGACGGCGATCGAGACGGACGGCGCGACCGACCTGGTCCAGATCGGCGACCATTTTTATCTCGGCGCCTTGGGCCCGCAGCTCAGCATCGGCGGCGCCGCCGTGGTGGCGGGGGCGAACAGTCCGTGGACGCCGGTTGCCGTCGAGGCAACGGCCACCGGCTTCGAGGTCGCCTGGGAGGCGACGGGCTACAACCAGTACATCGTATGGGCGACCAACAGCGCCGGCGCCTATGTGTCGACGATGGTCGGGCCGGTGCCCGGCGGCAACGCCGCGCTGCAGGCGCTGGAGACGAGCTTCCAGCAGGACCTCAACGGCGACGGCACGACGGGCCTGGTCACGACGGCGATCGAGACGGACGGCGCGACCGACCTGGTCCAGATCGGCGACCATTTTTACCTCGGCGTGTCGGGTCCGCAGCTCAGCATCGGCGGCGCCGCCGTTGTGGCGGGGGCGAACAGTCCGTGGACGCCGGTTGCCGTCGAGCAGACGGCGAGCGGGTTCGAGGTCGCCTGGGAGGCGACGGGCTACAACCAGTACATCGTATGGGCGACCAACAGCAGCGGCGCCTATATGTCGACGATGCTCGGGCCGGTGGCGGGGACGAGCGCTGCTCTCAGGCTGCTCGAGTCCAGCTTCGAGCAGGATCTGAATGGCGACGGAGTCACCGGCTTGCCGACGACGGTGATCGAATCGAGCGGTTCGACGTCGTTGCTCCAGGTCGGCGACTACTATTACCTCGGCGCATCGGGCCCGCAGCTCAGCATCGGTGGCACCGCCGTGATGGCGGGGGCGAACGGCCCGTGGACGCCGTTCGCTGCGGAGCAGACCGTCACCGGCTTCGACGTTGCCTGGAAGGCGACGGGCTACGATCTTTATCAGGTGTGGGCGACCAACAGCGGCGGCGCCTACGTGTCGACGCTGGTCGGTCAGGTCGTGGGCGGCGGCTTCGCCCTGAAGGCGCTCGAACCGACCTTCCAGCAGGATCTCAACGGCGACGGCGTCACCGGGTTCGCGTCGAACACGGTCATCGAGAATGTCGGCGCCACCAGCCTGGTGCGGATCGACGGGGAGTACTTCCTCGACGGCGCGAGCGGCGTGCAGCTGAAGTTCTCGGGCGCCGCCGTCACCGAGGGACAGTTCGCCGGATGGTCGCCGGTCGGCGCCGAGGCGACGGGCAACGGCGGCTACCGCGTCGTCTGGAGCAACGATGGCGGCGATCAGTTCAGGATCTGGACGGTCGACGGTGCCGGCAACTACCAGTCGGGCAACGTCGCGGTCGCGGGGACGAGCTACGCTCTCGAATCGCTGGAACCCGCCTTCCAGCAGGATTTCAATGGCGACGGCACCACCGGCCTCGTCTCGACCACCATCGAGTCCGTCGGCGCGGGCCGGCTCACGCTGGTCGGCGACACCTACTTCGTGGGCTTCAACAGCACCGACGTCATGCTGAAGTTCGCCGGCGTGCCGGTGACCGTCGGCCGGTTCCCGGATTGGACGCCCGCGGGAACCGAGCCCGTGCCGGGCGGCTTCCGGGTGATCTGGAAGCATGCCGGAACGGACGAATACAAGGTCTGGGAGACCGACGGCAGCGGCAACTATGTGAGCGGCGACTCGGTGCTTGCCGGCACGAGCTACGCCTTCCAGACGAAGGAAGGCACCCTGGGGCAGGACATCAACGGCGACGGCGCCATCGGCCTGAAGTCGACGCTGATCGAGAGTGCCGGGCTGGTCAAGCTGTACCGCTTGGCCGACACCTATGCTCTCAACGGCATCGCCACGATCCTGAAGTTCAACGGCACCCACGTGACGGCCGATACCTTCGCCGGATGGTCGGCGATCGGCGCCGAGGTGAACGGCAGCGGCTTCCTCGTCGCCTGGAAGAACGCCAGTGGCGACCAGTTCAAGATCTGGAACGTCGACTTCAACGGCAACTACGTCTCGGGCAACGTCGCCGTGTCCGGATTCACCTACGACTTCGAATCGCAGGAAACCGTCTTCGAGCAGGATCTGAACGGTGACGGCACCATCGGCATCAATACGGCGGTGATCGAAAGCTCGGGAGACACGACGCTGGTCCGGATCGCCGACACCTTCACGGTGGACGGCAAGGCCGTGAAGCTGAACGGCGCCACCTTCGCCCAAACCGACGCGTGGACGCCGATCGGAGCGGAGGCCGTCGCGGGCGGCGGCTATCAGCTGGTGCTGAAGTTCGGCAGCACTGACCAGTACAAGTTCTGGAATCTCGACAGCGCGGCCAACTTCGTGTCGGGTGGCGCCACGATGCTGGGCATCAACTCGACCCTGCAGTCGACCGAGACCGCCTTCCAGCAGGATCTCAACGGTGACGGCACGACGGGCATTGATACGACGGTGATCGAATCGTCGGGCGCGGCGACGCTGGTCCGGATCGCCGACACGTTCACCGTCGACGGCAAGGCAGTGATGCTGAACGGAACCGCCTTCGTGCAGTCCGATGCCTGGACGCCGATCGGCGCCGACGCCACCGCCGGCATCTACCAGCTGGCGATGAAGTTCGGCAGCACCGACCAGTACGTCGTGTGGAATCTCGACAGCAACGGCAACTTTCTTGCCGCCAGCAGTGTCATGAACGGCATTGCATTCGGCGCCGAGTACTACGAGCACGTCTTCCAGCAGGACCTGAACAACGACGGGCTGGCACCGGCTTCCACGGTGATCGAATCGACCGGGCTGACCACGCTGGTGAGGATTGGCTCGGGCTACTTCCTCAACCCCTCCAGCGGCGGCAGCGGCCCGCAACTGCATGCCGGCGACACGATCCTCGGCTTCGCCGGCGGAGCTGGAAACTGGGTTCCGGTCGCCGCGGAAGAATGGGCCGAAGGGATCGACGTCTACGACGTGGTGTTCAACCGTGTAGGGTCCAACCTGTACAGGGAGGAAATTGCCAGGTTCGGCGCCGACATGGCTCCCTTCTTCGGCGGAGGCGAGGCGTACGCGGCCTCGAGCCCCGACGTGGAGGACATGGAGAGCGACGTCCTGCAGGACCTCAACGGCGACGGCGTGATCGGCCCGACCAGCGTGACGGTCGAGTCGAGCGGATCCTCGACCCTTTATCGCAGTACCCTCACCAATACCTATCACCTCGGGTCGCGCGACGGGCTCGAGCTCAAGATCGACGGCGTGGCGGTGACGGGCGACGACCTCTGGAAGCCGATCGCCGCAGAGTATATCGCCGGGCTATACAAGGTCGTGCTGAGGGCCGGGAATCTCGACGAGTACCAGGTTGGACGGACCGACGGGGCCGGCAACTTCATCGCCTCGGCGCTCGGCATCCTTTCGGCAAACAGCATCGAGCTGAAGATCTGGGAGACCTTCTTCAAGCAGAACGTCAACGGCGACAGCGTCATCGGCATTCCCGACGGCGTGATCGAGGCCAATGGCTCGGGCACGCTGGTCAAGCAGGGCGATGATTTCTATGCCTATCAGACGGGCTCGTCGACCGGGGTCCTGCTGAAGTCGAACAGTGGCGGACAGGTGGTGACCAGCCCGTTGCTTCCCAATACGTACGTGCCGATCGCGGTCGACTGGACCAGCGAGTACGGCTTCCAGGTCATGTCCATGTTCACCGACTCGAATGTCTACAGGGTCGACGACGTCGACAGCGCCGGTAGGTTCACGGTGCAGACGATCGGAACGCTGCAGAGCGACAGCATCCTGCTCAAGGCTGCCGAAGGCGTCTTCCATCAGGATTTCAACCGCGATGGCACGGCCGGCCTGCCCTCGACGGGAGCATTCGACATCGACATCCATTTCCACGGCGATCAGGGCTATCGTCTCTACTTCGAGGCGGCGGCGCAGCGCTGGGAGCAGATCATCACCAGCGACCTGCCGGACACGGAGAGCGTGACCGCGGCCTACGGCACGATCGACGATGTGAGGATCGACGTCACGGTCGATGCGATCGACGGTCGCAACGGCGTCCTGGCGTCCGCCGACTGGGATGAGCTCGGGGACGGCTGGATGCCGGTGCACGGCAACATCTCGATCGACAGCGGCGATCTCAGCTTCATGCGCTCCGACAACCGGCTTCTCTCGGTCGCCATCCACGAGATCGGCCACGTCCTGGGTATCGGGTCGCTGTGGAGCCTGTTCGGCCTGACGGATACGAACGGTTATGTCGGTGAATACGGCCTCGAAGCGTACCGGCAGCTGAGCGGCAACGCGTCGGCGACGTTCGTCCCGCTGGAGACGACCGGAGGCGACGGCACCGCAGGGGGACACTGGTCCGAGAGCATCTTCGGCAACGAGCGGATGACGGGCTTCCTTTCCGGTGCGGTCAATCCGTTGAGCATCCTGACGATCGGCGCCTTGCAGGACCTCGGCTACACCGTCGACTACACCAAGGCCGACGCCTACACGTTGACGGCCTAGGCTGGAGCGGGGGCCCCGATCCGGCGTGTTGCCGCCGCTGGCGGCCGCTGCTTGTTGGCATGGCTTTCGGTCGCGGGCGCCGCGGCGACGTCCCGAAGCTGGGGCGCCGCGGCCCGCGCCGGCCCGGCGCGACAAATCCCTGCATACGACCGATTTTCGCCGGGACGCCACGCACATCGGGCAATATGCACGAGGCGCGCCGAAAAGATCATCGCGCGAGGCTCGCGCAGGTAGTTCTTCTGCCGGCGCGCGTCGCTCTCTATAGTGGCAATGGCCGTGCCGGTTCGCGCTTCTGCTTCCGCGCCCGCGGCGTATCGACTGACTGTCCTGAGCCATGAAAGCCCTGGTCGGTGTCCTTGATGCTCGATGATGGTCCGCTCCAGACGGATACGCTGGCGGCCTCGCTGCTGATCGACGCCGTCGACCCTCCGGACGATGGGACGACCGTCGATGGCGCCGCCGGCGACGGCGCTACCGTGGCAGCCCCCGCCGATGTCGCGCCGGCGTCGACGGTCATCGATACCGCGGGGCCGACCCATCTCACCCAGGTGGCCGACGCCTACTTCCTGCTGGACGGCGCGAATGCCGGTCCGGCCCTGAATGCCGGTGGGATTGCGGTGACCGACGGCCTGTTCGGCGACTGGGCCCCTCTGGCGGCGGAAACAGGCGGCAGCGGCTACTACGTGGCGTGGCGGCTGGGCAGCACCGACGTCTACACGGTCTGGGCCACCAACGCCGCGGGCTCCTATCTCGGCGACATCGGCGCCGTGTCGGGCGCGAGCTACGCGTTCACCGCGTGGGAGAACGTCTTCCATCAGGACCTGAACGGCGATTCGATCGTCGGTCCGCCGACGACGGTCATCGATAGCACGGGCGCGACCCGCCTGACGCAGATGGCCGATACCTACTTCCTGCTGGACGGTGCGGATGCCGGTCCAGCGCTGAATGTCGGCGGCGTTGCGGTGACCGACGGCCTGTTCGGCGACTGGACGCCGCTGGCGGCGGAGATTGGCGGCAGCGTCGTCTATGTGGCGTGGCGGCTGGGCAGTACCGACGTCTACACGGTCTGGGGCACCAACGCCGCGGGTGCCTATCTCGGCGACATCGGTGCCGTGTCGGGGGGGAGCTACGCGTTCACCGCGTGGGAGAACGTGTTCCAGCAGGACCTGAACGGCGATTCGATGATCGGTCCGCCGACGACGGTCATCGAGAGCACGGGCGCGACCCACCTGACGCAAGTAGGCGACGCCTACTTCCTGCTCAACGGCGCCAATGCCGGCCCGGCCCTGACGGTCGGCGGGGCCGCGGTGAGCGACGGCCAGTTCGGCGACTGGACTCCTGTCGCCGCCGAGGCGGGCGGCGGCGGCTACTACGTGGCGTGGCGACTGGGCAGCACCGACGTCTACACGGTCTGGGGCACCAACGCCGCGGGCGCCTATCTCGGCGACATCGGCGCCGTGTCGGGAGGGAGCTACGCGTTCACCGCGTGGGAGAACGTCTTTCACCAGGATCTGAACGGCGATTCGATCGTCGGTCCGTCGACGACGGTGCTCGACAGCGCCGGCGCGATCCATCTGACGCAGGTCGGCGACGTCTATTTCCTGTTCAATGGCGCCAATGTCGGTCCGGCACTCACGGTCGGCGGCGCCGCGGTGACCGACGGCCAGTTCGGGAGCTGGACGCCGATAGCCGCCGAGGCGATGGTCGGCGGCTATCGTGTGGCCTGGCAGCTGGCGGGCACGGACACCTATACGGTGTGGAAGACCGATGCCGGCGGCGGCTACGTCGGCGACATCGGTGCGGTTGCCGGCACGTCCGTCGCCCTTCGCTCGCTCGAGCCGTCGCTGGGCCAGGACCTGAACCGGGACGGGCAGGTGGCCTCGGTCACGACGATCGAAAGCGTCGGCTCCCTGGCGCTGGTCCAGACGCTCGGGACCTACTTCCTGGGCAGCGTTGCGGGCCCGCAGCTCAGCGTCGGCACCGTCGCGGCGGTCTTCGGGCAGTTCGGTTCCTGGGCCCCTATCGGAGCCGAGGCGTCCGGCGGCGGATACGTCGTTGCCTGGAAGCAGGGCAGCGACGAGTACACGGTGTGGACGACAAATGGCGCCGGTGCGTACCTCGCCGACACCGGCGTCCTGTCCGGCAGCAGCACCACGCTGAGGCAGCTCGAGACCACGCTGCGCCAGGACCTGAACGGCGACGGGACGATCGGCCTCGGCACCTTCAATATCACCATCAGCTACTCGGGCAGCTCCGCCTACCAGTCGTACTTCACCGCGGCGGCGCAGCGCTGGGAGCGGGTGATCGCCGCCGACATCCCCGATGTCGTGAGCGCCCTCTGGGGCGCCATCGACGACCTGCTGATCAGCGCCAGCGTGACCTCGATCGACGGCGTGGGCGGCATCCTGGGCCAGGCCGGGCCGGACGAGGTGCGCACCAGCTCGCTGTTGCCCAGCCACGGCGTCATGCGCTTCGATTCCGCCGACCTCGCGTCGATGGCGAACAGCGGCATCCTGACCGACGTCATCACCCACGAAATGGGCCACGTGCTGGGGTTCGGGACGCTGTGGAGCGCGATGGGGCTGCGCAGCGGCTACAACTACATCGGCACCGGCGGCATAGAGGCGTTCCGGATCCTGAGCGGGAATGCCGGCGCCGGCAGCGTGCCGCTCGAGACGGGCGGTGGCTCGGGCACGGCCGGCGTCCACTGGTCGGACTCGGTGTTCGGCAACGAGATCATGACCGGCTACATCGGCAGCGCGCCCAATCCGCTCAGCATCCTGACGGTCGGTGCCTTGCGCGATCTCGGATACGCGGTGAACTACGCGGCGGCCGACAGCTACACGATGCCGGGGCACGCCAGCAGCTCCGGCACCCTCCAGACGAGCAGCGGCGGCACGACACCGATCATAAGCGGCAGCGGAGGCACGACCCTGTCGGGCAGCGTCCTGTCCGGAACGCCTTACGCCTCGTTGTCGGGCCGCGGGACGGCCGGTCCGGCCTGGTACGGGCTCGTCGGCGGTATTGCCGAGACAATCCCCTTTGCCTGGATCGGCGACGACGAAGAGGACGACGCGCTGCCGCTGCGGGCGTGAGCGCCACGCCCTCCGCCGAAGCAGGGGCGTCGGCGCTACTCCGCCGCTTCCAGCCGCTGCTGGTTGCGCTGGGCCGTCACCTTGGCGCGGGCCAGGTCCTCGCCGCGCCGCTTGTCGACAGCGGCGGCGCCGCCCGACGTCTCGGCGAACAGGGCGAGCTTGTCCATGTCCTCGTCGACCACCGGCGTCAGGGCGAGGTCCATGTACTCGTGCCGCTTCGGATCGTGCAGGACCTTCTGGCCGATGCGCCAGCCCTGCCAGGCGAGCCGGGCGTAGATCCGGAGCTTCTTCCAGGTCTCGGCGGCAAGCTTGGCATGGAAGAGGCCGAACGGCTCGATCGGCATGCCGTAGCGCCGGTCGCGGCGATACTTCATGCGCACGATGCCGCCTTCCAGCGGGTGCACGCCCTCGGCCTCGAACATGATCTTGAACATGGTCATGAACTGCGCCGGCTCGGCCGGGTTGCGGCCGGGAATGGCGCCGTGGCGGCGCGCCACCGTCTCGATGTGCTCGGGCGTGTAGTAGGTACGCCAGGCGTCGCGATAGGTCTGCTCGTACTCGGAGTCGCTCATCTTGGGATGATGGACGACGCGATGGTGCAGGTCGTACTTGTTGAGGTCGGGATCCATCCACACGCCTTGCTTCCACAGCGTCTGGTGGTCCTCCGAGCCCGGCAGCGGTGTCAGCATGAACAGCTCGAGGATGTCGAGCGGCAGCTCCTTCTTGATGATCTCCATGTCACGCAGGATCGATTCGCGCGTGTCGCCGGGGAAACCCAGGATGTAGCCGGCCCAGGTCGAGGCGCCGCTCTCGTGCCAGGCCTGCAGCATCTTGCGGTATTCGGTGATCTTGTTCTGGCGCTTCTTGGCGGCCAGCAGGTTGTCGGGGTTGACGTTCTCCAGCCCGATGAAAACGCGGTAGACGCCGGCCCAGCGCGCCTTGTGGATGAAGTTCGGGATGCGATGGCACTGCGTGTCGACCTGGATGATCAGCGACACTTCGATGCCCTCGTTCTCCTTCAGTTCGATCAGCCGGTCGAAGAACGCTTCCCAGTGCTTGTTGCGGGCCATGTTGTCGTCGGTGATGAAGAACGACGTGATGCCCTGCTTGTAGTTCTCGCGGACGATCGCCTCGAGATCGTCGGCCGTGCGGAAGCGGCTCTTGCGGCCCTGCACGTTGATGATGGTGCAGAAGGAGCACTGGAAGGGGCAGCCGCGGCCGAGGTCGAAGCTCGACCGCTTGCCCTCGTTGCGCGCCAGTGCCGGCGGCGGCAGGTGAGGCGTCGGTGCATTCTCGATGCCCGGCAGATCGTCCATGTAGTTGTAGAGCGGCTTCAGCGTGCCGTTCCAGGCGTCCAGCAGGATCGTGTCGAGCCGGCCTTCCTCGGCCTCGCCGGCGAAGATCGAGATGCCCATGTCCATGGCCGCCTGGATCTCCGGCGGCACGACCGGCAGCATCGACAGGCAGCCGGCGGCATGGAAGCCGCCCAGCGCGACCGGGACGCCGAGCTTCAGGAACTGACGCCCGAGGTCGACGGCGCGCGGGAACTGGTTGGACTGGACGCCGACCAGGCAGACCATGCCCCTGCCGCCGCCGCGCCTGATGTCGGCGGCGATCCGGTCGGCCCGGACGCGCGTGTTGGTCTCGTCGAGCGGATGGATCTCGATATCGACGTCGGGCCCGAAGATTTGCCGGTTCCGGCAGTCGTCGCCCAGCCCGTACAGCGCGGCCAGCGTGTTGGAGGGGATGTGCGACCTGAGCCAGGTGATCGGATAGCCGTCGTCGTCGTAGTGGGTCGGTTTGATCAGGACCAGATGGAAGGTCGAACGCTTTCTGTCGGCATCGCCCATCGCGCAAATTTCTCCCAAGTCTTCATACCCGCGCGCGGCTCATTCGAGCGTCTGCCACCGCTTGACGGCTTACCTATTTCACAATGCTCTGCGGAGCCCTGCAACGCAACTGCGACAATGAAATTGGCTGCATCAGCCGGGTAAATACCTGCTCAAGATTTAGGGGTATGGCCGGCAAAGCTGCGCAATGGACGGACATTACCCATGTCCTGTCGTCGCTTGTGACGCGAGGGACCGGCCGCCAATCTGTCCCTGTCCCGAGCGGGCCTCGAGATGCCGGCCGGGGGAGGGAACGGACAAGACGTGAGTGTGGTCGCGCGCGCGCCGGGCCTGGCGCCCTTTCGCGTCAGGAGCTTCCGCTTCCAGTGGCCGGCCGACCTGCTGGCCTCCTGGGCGTTCGAGATGGAAGGGGTCATCCTGGGCTGGTTCGTGCTGGTCGCGACCGGGTCGGTCCTGGCGCTGGCCGCCTTCGGCTCGCTGCAGTTCCTCGGCACCCTGATCTCGCCCCTGTTCGGCATGGCCGGGGACCGGTTCGGCAACCGCAACCTCCTGTGCCTGATGCGGGCCGCCTATCTCGGCGTGGCGGCGGCCCTGGCCGGCCTGTTCCTGGCCGATGCGGCCGAGCCCTGGTCAGTTTTCGCCCTGGCCACGGTCATGGGCCTGGTCAGGCCGTCCGACATCACCCTGCGCAATCTCCTGGTGGGCGAGACCATGCCGGCCGACGTCCTGATGAGGGCCATGGGCGTCTCGCGCACGACGGCCGATTCGGCCCGGGTCGTCGGCGCCCTGTCGGGCGCCAGCCTGGTGGCATTGCTGGGCTCGGGCCCGGCCTATGTCGCCGTCTGCGCCTGCTACGCCCTCAGCCTCGCCCTCACCACCCAGGTCGGCCTGCGCCGGGTCCGCGTCCTCGGCGAACGGCCGCGGGCGTCCGTGCTGCGCGGGCTGCGCGAGGGCTTTTCCTACGTCTGGGCGACGCCCGACATGCGGGCCCTGATGCTGCTCGCCTTCCTGGTCAACTTCGCCGCCTACCCGCTGGTCGGCTCGCTGCTGGCCTATGTCGCGCGCGATCTCTACGGCCTCGGCCAGTCCGGCCTCGGCTGGCTGATCGCCTGCTTTGCCGGCGGGGCGCTCTGCGGCTCGATCCTGCTGTCGACCCATGGCGCCGCGCTCCGCCCGGCCCGCACCATGCTGCTGGCCGCCGGAGTCTGGTTCGCGCTGAACCTCGCCTTCTCGTGGGTCCGCTGGGCGCCGCTCGGCGAGGCGATCCTGTTCGTAGCGGGCTTCGTCCAGAGCTTCTGCATGATCCCGATGGCGGTGCTGCTGCTGCGCGGCGCCGCTCCCGCCCTGCGCGGACGGGTGATGGGCGTGCGCATGCTGGCCGTCTACGGCCTGCCGCTCGGCCTGCTCCTGTCGGGACCGATGGTCGAGCGCCTGGGATTCGCGGCCACCGGCTCGCTCTACAGCCTGGTCGGGATCGTCTGCACCCTCGCGATCGCGCTGCGATGGCGCCACCACCTCTGGGGCCTGCAGGCGGCCGCCAACGGTCGATAGGTGTGCAACCCTGACCGTCACCGGGCGTTCGTTCCGGATGACTCCAACCCTCGCCAGGATCGCCTGCGTCGCGGCGATGACGGCGTGGGGAACCGCCGCGGCCATCGCCCAGGAACGCTCACCGGCCGGCGATTCGCCCCCCGCATCGGCGACCGCCGACGAGCGGCGCAACATCTTCAGCTTTCAGGTCGACAACGACGTCTTCAACCGGTTCAGCCCGACCGATCGCGACTACACCAACGGGGTTCGGTTCGGCTGGCTGTCCCCGGCGATCACTGCCATGCCGGCCGGCCTGGTGGCGCTCACGACCGTGCCGACTTTCCTGGGCGAGGCGCCGGCCGATTCCGTGATCCGCCGCTTCGGCGTCTCGGTCGGCCAGAACATCTACACGCCCGACAACACCTTCACCGCGCAGCCGATCTACAACGACCGGCCCTACGCGGCCTGGCTCTACGCCGCCTTCGCCCTTCAATACACCTACAAGCGGCGCGACGGGCGCAGCGGGGTCCTGGAGCCGGTCCGCCTCGACACGCTGCAGGTCGACGTCGGCCTGATCGGCCCCGCGGCCGGCGGCGAGTTCGTGCAGAACAACTTCCACCGGCTGATCGGCGTGTCGCCGGCCTACGGCTGGGCCAACCAGCTGCACAACGAGCCGACCTTCGACATCGCGTTCGAGCGGCGCTGGCGCACGGCCCGCCGGGTGGTGATCGAGGATCCCAGGCTCGAGGTCGACTTCATCCCGCGCGTCGGGGCGTCGCTCGGCAACGTCGCGATCTACGCAGACGTCGGCGGCACGGCGCGGATCGGCAAGAACCTGCGCGACGATTTCGGGCCGACGCGGGCACGTCCCTCGCTGCCGGGCTCCGAGGCCTTCATCGGCGACGGCAGCTTCGGCTGGTACCTGTTCGCCGGCGTCGACGGGCAGGCGGTCGGCCGCAACATCTTCCTCGACGGCAATACCGATGGTGCGAGCCTGCGCGTCTCCCACCGGCCGTTCGTGGCCGAGGCGCAGGCCGGCCTCGCGGTGACCTGGCGCGGCGTGCGCGTCGCCTACACGCAGGTCCTGCGCTCGCCGGATTTCTACGAGCAGGGCCGCTGGACGCAGTTCGGATCGCTGAACGTCACGTTCCGCTACTGAGGCCTCTGCCGAGGCGTCGCTACGGACGATCTCCGAGCGAAGCGGAGAACGGAATGGCCGGCGGGACAAGTCCCGCCGGCGGCATCCGTCAGAGTCGTCCCATCAGGAGCAGGATGATCAGGATGATCACGATGAGGCCGGCGCCGCCGCTGGGGTAGTAACCCCAGCCACGGCTGTATGGCCATGTCGGCAAGGCACCGATCAGGATCAGGATCAGAATGATCAGGAGGATGGTGCCCAGCATGACGACTCCCTTCTACGGAACTATCCGAGGTTTTCTTCGGCAAACGACCAGTTGACGAGCTTCTCCAGCCACGCCTGGACGTGGTCCGGGCGGCGGTTCTGGAAATCGAGGTAGTAGGCGTGCTCCCACACGTCGGCGACCAGCAGCGGCTTGCCGCCGTGCGCCAGCGGCGTATCCGCGTTGGACGTCGTCTCGATGGCGAGCTTGCCGTCCTTGGCGACCAGCCAGGCCCAGCCGCTGCCGAACTGGCCGACCGCGGCGGCCTTGAAGGCCTTCTGGAATTCCTCGACGCTGCCGAAGCTGTCCTGCAGCGCCTGCTTGATCTTGCCCGCGGGCGCGCCCGCCTTGGCGTTCATGCTGTGCCAGTAGAACGTGTGGTTCCAGACCTGCGCGGAATTGTTGAAGATGCCCTTGGCCTTGTCGTCCTTGGCCGACTTCTTGATGATCTCGCCCAGCGTCAGCTCGGCATAGGGCGTGCCCTTGATCAGGTTGTTCAGGTTGTCGACATAGGCCTTGTGATGCTTCCCATGATGGAAGGAGATGGTGTTGGCCGAGATCACCGGTGCCAGCGCATCATCGGCATAGGGAAGCTTGGGAAGCTCGAAGGGGGCCTTGTCCTGATCAAAAGGCATGATTCGTACTCCGGCTGACCCGGCCTTTGACCGGGCGGGCTGAGATGGTTGTAAGAACGTCCGTAACGCCCCGACGTTGCGTGGCGCCGAACAAGATCAGTTTGGCAGGCCCCGCCGGTGGTGGAAAGGACGATGCGCCGGCGCCGGCGGGCAATGTCCTCAGCGGGTGCGGGGATTAAGAGCGCGTCGGCGGTGACGGCCGATGCCGCTCCGATCCATACGACGACGTTCGTCCGTCATCGCGCGATTCATCGGAGAACGTTTCTCACTCGCGCGGAACACGCGGGCTTGAACAGATATTTGAGCTAACGGTTATCACTTGCGCACTGCAGAGTTGCATCGCGTCCGCTGCGCTGTATTCCTACGATCATCATCGTCAGGAGATTCGCCGTGAAGGGCCATCCGCAAGTCGTCGCCGAGCTCAACAAGCTGCTCAAGAACGAGCTGACGGCCATCAACCAGTACTTCCTCCACGCGCGCATGATGAAGCAGTGGGGCTTCGAGCGACTCGCCAAGAAGATCTACGAGGAGTCGATCGGCGAGATGAAGCATGCCGATAAGCTCACGCAGCGCATCCTGATGCTCGACGGGCTGCCCAACCTCCAGGATCTCGGCCGCCTCGCCATCGGCGAGACCGTGGTCGAATGCCTGAACGCCGATCTGCGTCTTGAGAAGGAGGCGCATGCCGCGCTCGTCGCCGCGGTTGGCGTCTGCGAGACGACGCAGGACTATGTCAGCCGCGAGATCGTGGTCGACATCCTCGAGGATGCCGAGGAGCACATCGACTTCCTGGAGACCGAGCTGTCGCTGGTCGGCAAGGTCGGCGAGCAGAACTACCTGCAGACCCAGATCGGCGAAGGCAAGGACCCGAGCTGATCGCGGACGGCAGACCGGTCGGCCGTTGCCGGCCGGTGCCTCGTATCACATCGTTGAAGTGGGGCCGGACAGGCCTGCGGTCACTCGGCGGCCAGCAGGGCCGGACCCTGCTCGCGGGTCATCGTCTGGGCGATGCGCTCGCGGATGTCGCAGGCGCAGCTGCCACACTGGGGACTCTTCCCGCAGGCCCGGAAGACGTCGACGGGGCGTCGGGCGCCGGCCTGAACGGCGGCATCGATCTCGCGTTCGCGAATGGCTTGGCAGATGCAGATGAACATGCCGGCTGGCCGCGTTTCCTATGCAGATGCGACTTACTCGCACGAGCGAAGATAGGCGCGCGGGCCCGGCCGGTCAAGCCTCCGAAAAGCCCTTGAGCCGGTACTTGTCCAGATGGGCTCGGAGGGCCTCGTCGATCGGATGCGGGGTCTTTCCCTTGAGCCGGACGACCGTCATCTCGGCCGCCGCGATACAGGCCCCGTCCTTGAAGGCCGCCGAGCCGACCGTGATCGACGAGGTGCCGAGGCGGATCACGCCGGTCCCCAGATCGACCTGCCCGGGCCAGTGCGACTCGGCCAGGAAGCTCACGGTCATGCCGGCCGAGATGCCGCGCGTGCCGTCCGGGTTGCCGCCCATCATGCCCATGTCGCGCATGAAGGTGAGGCGCGCCGTCTCGAGGTAGGCGCAGAGCGCCACGTTGTTGACGTGGCCGGCCGCGTCCTGGTCGCAGAAGCGCACCGTGTCGGTGCACCAGTGGGGATAGATCGAGCGGTCCTGCAGGCGTTTGTCGCGTGACATGGCGCGAGTGTAGCATTCCGCCGCGATGACACATCCGGTCTTCACCGAGGAGCACGACCTCATCCGCGACCAGCTGCGGCGCTTCGTCGAGGAGAAGGTGAAGCCGCAGGCGTCGCGATGGGAGGACGCCGGCTTCGTCCCGCGGGAGATCCTGCGCGAGATGGGGACGCTGGGCTTCTTCTCCCTGCGCGTGCCCGAGGCGCTGGGCGGCGCCGGCCTCGATGCGCGCGCCTCGGTCGTGCTGGCCGAGGAGGTCGGGCGCTCTACCTTCGGCGGCTTCGCCATCACGGTCCTCGTGCATACCGACATGGCCAGCCCGCACCTGGTGCGTTTCGGCACCCGGCGCCAGCTCGAGAAGTACCTGCCGGACGTCATGGCCGGACGGACGGTGACGGCGGTCGCCGTGACCGAGCCCGGCGCCGGATCCGACGTCGCCGGCATCCGTACCCGCGCGACCCGCGACGGCGGCGACTGGGTGCTGAACGGCAGCAAGATGTTCATCACCAACGGCGTCCACGGCGATCTCTACTTCGTGGCCGCCCGCACCGATCCCGAGGCCAAGGGCAGCCGCGCCATCACCATGTTCATCGTCGAGAAGGGCACGTCCGGCTTCACCGTCGGCCGCGCCCTCGACAAGACCGGCTGGCGCTCCTCCGACACGGCCGAGCTGGTCTTCGCCGATTGCCGGGTGCCGGCCGAGAACGTGCTCGGCGAGCCGAACCGCGGCTTCTATTCGATCATGGCCAACTTCCAGACCGAACGGCTGGTGATCGGCGCCATGGCGATGGCCGAGGCCCGCGAGGCGATCCGGCTCACCTTCGACCATGTCGGCCAGCGCACGGCCTTCGGCCGGCCCCTGTGGGACAAGCAGACGATCCGCCAGCGCCTGTCCCGGCGCCTGGCCGAGGTCGAGGCGGCGCGCCAGCTCGTCCATCACACGGCCTGGCTCGACTCGCAGGGCCGCGACTGCGTCGCCCAGGTTTCTATGGTCAAGGCGCTGGCCGGCGACCTGGTGAACGAGGTCCTCTACGACTGCGTCCAGTTTCACGGCGGCATGGGCTTCGTGCGCGAGACGGCGGTCGAGCGCATGGCGCGCGACGCCCGCGTCCAGGCGATCGGCGGCGGCGCTTCCGAGGTGATGCTGGAGGAAGTCGCCAAGCGCTTCGCCGCCGTCCTCGCCGACTAGGGGCGGTCCCGATCGATGGCCAGCCGTTCCGGCGTCAGTTCCGCGTCACCAGGAACGGACCGACCGCCGTCAGCGTGCAGCCCGCGCCACCGACGCTCGCGCATTCGGCCACCGCGTCCTTCGCTGCCGTCGCCTCGTCGGCGCGGCCCGACACGATGCCGAGGCGCCCGTTCGTGCCCACGGCCAGCGCCCGCCAGTCGTTGGCGATCAGGTACTGTTCGACCGCCGCCTTCTGCCCGGGATCGAGATTGTCGAGCGCTTCCGGCGTGAACACGTCGGTCACCGTATGCTCCTGGGGCACCCGCACCACGACCCTGTTCTCGACGGCGTAGACGACGCAGGGCCGGCCCCTGATATGGCCGCAGATCTGCAGGTTGCGCTGGATCGCATCGCCATCGTTGGCGCTCAGCGACCACCATTCGAAGTGACCGTGGCCCAGCACCATCGCGCGCGGCCGGGTCTGGCGGAGATAGTGGTCGGCGATGTTGCGGCGGGCCGGCTCACGGACGAGGGGCACCGTCGCGGGGTCGATGGTGACCGGCGGCGACAGGGCGGCGGCCGGCAGGTAGGGCGGCGGCGGCATCGGCGGGTCGCGGTAGGACCATACGACGTCGTTGCCGACCGCGTAGAGCATGCAGCGGTCGAAGGCGCGCGGGAATGCGACCTCGTGCGCGACCGTGGCGTTGCAATGTTCGAGGGCCTCGCGCCGCGCCGTCGCGGCATCGATCCGGCGCACCGCCATGCCGATCCAGCCGCGCACGTTGAGGGCCAGCGCCTTGGACCCCTCGGCGCGCGCATAGTCCTCCAGACGTCCGCGCCGCCACTCGGCCACGAACGGGACCTGGGCGGCGGAGAAGCGTCGGACCGGTGCCGTGGCCAGGCCCGCCGGTGCGGGCGAATCCGACGTCGTTTCCGGCACAGTGGGAACGGCGTTTGCCTCGGCGGCGGCCGGCCGGGCAGGGGCCGCAGGAGCTGCCACGGGTGGCGCGGTCGCGGGTGAGGTTGCTGCCGTCGTGGACGGGGCGGCCTGTTGTGGCGCGGCGGTTGGCGCCGTGGGCGCGACGGCCGAGGAGGGCGCGGTCCCCTGGCGCGCCAGGAACCACCCGCCGCCCAGGGCCACGATCGCCGCGCCGGCGAGGGCGGCAGCGGCGATCGCCAGCCGCGAGGATCGTGCGGACGGGGCGGGCGCTGCGGCGGCGGGTGCGGGTGCCGACGGGACCGCGGGGCCCGGGCGAGTGCCGCCGACGCTCAGCCGGTAGGCATGGATGGCCCGCGGGATGTTCTTGACGTGCTGGTCGCCCATGTCCTCGACGCCCAGCGTCAGCTTGCCCTCGATCTGCTCGTAGACGGCCGCCGACACGCAGACGCCGCCGGGCGCGGAGATCGATTCGAGCCGGGCCGCCACGTTGACGGCGTCGCCCATCAGGTCGTCGCCGCTCTCGACCACGTCGCCGAGATTGACCCCGACCCGCAGCTGAAGGCGGTCGTCCGGACCGGCGGTGTCATTGGCCGCGCGCATCGCTTCCTGGATCTCGAGGGCGGCGCGCACCGCTTCGACCGGGCTCGCGAACTCGGCCAGCAGGCCATCGCCGGTCAGCTTGAAGACACGGCCGCGATGGTGCTTCACCAGCGCCTGGCACACCGCCATGCGGTTGCCCAGCAGGGCGAGCGCATGCTCCTCGTCGCGGGCCGACATCGCGCTGAAGCCGACGACGTCGATGTCCATGATGGTCGTCAGGCGCCGGACGAGGTCGGGATCGGTCATGGGGTCAGGCTAGTTTGGTTTTCCGCCGGATGGAACTGCCGCCATGTCCTTGCCTCGTCCGTCCGGCTCTGCGAAGACCTCTGGCCATGCAGTCTTCGTCTCCGCGGTACTGGGACGATTACGAGGTCGGCGCGCGCTTCGACCTCGGCTCTACCCGGTTCACCGAAGAGGAAATCGTCGCGTTCGCGCGCGCCTACGATCCTCAGTCCTTCCACGTCGATGCCGAGGCGGCCCGCGGCTCGCTGTTCGGCGGCTTGATCGCCTCGGGCTGGCACGTCGCGGCCAAGCTGATGCGGCTGTTCGTCGACAACTATGTCGACCCGCGCACGACGCTGGGATCGCCGGGTGTCGACGAGCTGCGCTGGCTGAAGCCGGTCCGTCCGGGCGACACGCTGACCGCCTGGGTCGAATGCGCCGGCAAGGTCCCGTCGAAGAGCCGGCCCGAGATGGGCATCGTGCACGAGCACTGGCGCGCCACCAACCAGCAGGGAGAGCTCGTCATGACGGCCAAGGGCATCAACATGGTGCGGCGGAGGCCGGCATGACGCGCGCCGTGCGTGGCCTCGACCACGTCGTCGTCATGGTGGACGGCATCGACCCGGCGGAGGCCGCCTATCGCCGCCTCGGCTTCCAGGTCCAGCCGCGCGGCTTCCATCGGAAGCTCGGCACGGCCAACCACCTGATGATCTTCGACCGCGACTATTTCGAGATCCTGGGCATCGTCGAGGACACGCCGTTCAATGCCGAGCGGCGGGAATGGCTGAAGGGCGGCGGCGGGCTGGCCAACGTCGCGCTCGCGACCGACGGCGCCCAGCTCGCCTTCGAGGCCTTCACGGCGGCTGGCCTCCATCCCGATGCGCCGCTGTTCTTCGACCGCGCCGTCGAGGTGGCGGGAAAGACCGAGCACGCCCAGTTCCGCACGGTGCGCATTCCCAAGACCAACATGCCGGTGGTCGGCTTCTTCGTCTGCGAGCATCTGACGCCGCAGTTCGTCTACCGCCCGGAATGGGCGCGCCATCCCAACGGTGCGCGCGGCATCCTGGGCGTCACGGTGATCGCCGCCGAGCCGGCCCGCTGGGCCGGCGAGCTGGAGAAATACTTCGGTGCCGGCTCGGCGCGGCCGGACGGCGACGGGCTGATCGTCGACACGGGCACCCAGCCCGTGCGCTACGTGACGCCGGGCCGCTATGCCGACCTCTATCCCGGCATCGCGCCGGTGCGGTCAGGCGACCATCCGGCGCTGCTGTCGCTGCGCGTCGACAGCCTCGCCGCCTGCGCCGACCTGCTGGCCGCCAACGGCGTCGCGACGGTCCGGCCCGAGGCCGGCCGCCTGCTCGTGCCGCCGGCCGAGTCCGCGAACCTTGCCCTCGAGTTCCGGGAGCTCTGAGCCGGTGAGTCTCGACCTGACCGACCGTGGCGTCTACGGGTTCGCCACCGAGGAGCACCTTCGCTTTGCCGACGTGGACGCCAACGGGCACATCAACAACGGCGCCTTCCTGCAGCTCCTGGAGAATGCGCGCGTGAGCTACATGCGCGGCATCGTGCGCTCGGGCCTGCCGCGCTTCCGCGTGGTCGTGGGCCGCCTCGAGGTCGACTTCAAGCGGCAGATGTTCTACCCGGGCCGCGCCACGGCCTGTGCCCGGCTCCTCGAGGTGCACGAGCGCAAGTGCGTGATCGGCCATGGCCTGTTCGACGGCGAGGGCCGTTGCACCGCGGTCCTGAAGGCGATCATGGTGTCGCTGAACGAGGAGACGCACCGCAGCATGCCGTTCGAGGCCGACGTGCGCGGGGCTCTGGAGAGATTTGCCACTTCGGCCGACGGACTGGGACCATGACCGGCACGCTTATTCCCGACGGATTCCGCAAGCTCGACGTGGCCGACGATTTCGTCGACCTGGTCGGGCCGCTCTGGTTCAAGGCCGAGGGCGAGCAACTGCGCGTTGGCCTGCCGCTCGAGACGCGCCACGGCAATCCGATGGGCTGGGCCCATGGCGGGTTGCTGGTCACGGTGGCCGACATGGTCATGGGCGCGGGCTCGGGCCATGCCACCGGCATCCGCTGGCCCCATCCCACGGTGTCGCTCTCGACCGAGTTCGTGCGCGGCGCCCGCCTCGGCCAGTGGCTCGAGGGCACGGCGCGCGTGGCCCGGCGGACCATCAACTTCTGCTTCTGCAGCTGCGACCTGGTGTGCGGCGGCGAGGTCGTGCTGATCGCCTCCGGCGTCTTCAGGATTCCCGACCTCGAGAAGATCCCGCCGGACGTCCGCGCCAAGGTCATGGGCAAGTGGGAGTAGGCACGGGTTCGTCGGTTCCTCCGTTCCGCCTCGCTTCGCTCGGCTTCGGTCGGAACGACGGATTGAGCTGAAGGCTCTGTCCGCTACGGCTTCTTTTTCTTCTTCTTCCGCCGGTAGATGCTGTAGCGGTCGAAGTCCATCAGGTGCTCGTAGTTCTCGAAGGCATCGGCGAACACGCGATTCTGCATGAAGTATTCGAGATAGTCGAACTCCTTGCCCTGGCAGCGCGGGATGCCGGCGATGCGGTCGACCATCAGCAGGTCGGGCTGCTCGCGGGCGAAGTCCTCGCTCACCGCGTCGAACACGAACTTCTCGGAATCGCCCATCGTGTCCGGCGGATTGTAGAGCGCCGGGAAGTCGTCGCAGGTGGCGTAGACGCCCTGCAGCACCCACAGCGACAGGAACCGCATGCTCATGCGCCCGCCGATGTAGTTGATCATCGGCCACAGCGGATAGATTCCCGGCGACAGCGCCAGGATCGTGCGATGCGGCGCGTTCTGCTCGATGACGTGCTGGAGGCGGCCGCCGATCGAATCCTCGAACTGGCGCTGCTTGTAGAAGGGCGGCGTGTACAGCGCGGCCTGGAAGTAGAGCAGCACCATGAAGGTGGCCGAGATGACCGCGACCGGCAGGTGGTGGCCGCTGCGGCTGATCGGCAGGTAGCGGTCGACCGTTTGCGAGACGGTGAGCGCCGCCAGCAGGATGGCGGCCGAGAGGGCGGGCAGCACATGGTATGGCCAGCCCTTGGCCTGGGCGATCGCCGACAGAGCGGCGCCGATGCCGAAGGCGACCAGCACGCGCGCCGCCACCGTCTTGGTGAACACGATGGCGATCAGCCCGAAGATCAGGAGCGCGATCAGCGTCGGTCCGAGGACGTTGCTGGTCAGCACGCCCTGCCAGCCGGTATCGCCGATCGGGGCATAGGCCTCGACGGCCAGCGGCATGACGAAGGTCCCGTAGGCGCGGAAGATCGTGTACATCGACACGAGGTGCGCCACCGCCACCAGGCCGATCATCCAGGGGATGGGGTCGCCGAGCGTGGTGCGCCAGCCGCGCCGGATCAGGAGATAGAGCTCCAGCGCGGCCGGGATGGCGAGGTAGTAGGGCTTCATCGCCAGCGCGATGCCGGCCACCAGGCCGATCACGATCGCCACGCCGCGGCCGAGCGCGACCCCTTCGGCGCGCGCCATCGAGGCGATCATGTAGGGCGCGCAGGCCACGAACAGGATGTGCTCGCGCTGGCCGAAATGCTCGTTGGGCAGCACGGAGAACAGGAAGAGCAGGACCGGCGGCAGCAGCGCCTCGGTCAGCGCGTGGTCGGCCGAGGGGACCAGCCGGACCAGCCGGCGGCAGGCCCAGAACGAGGCGAAGATGCCGGCGACCATCCAGGCGGTGAACCAGAAGGCGACGCTGCCGGGCAGGATCTTCGCGGTCAGGACCGGCAGGGCATGGACCACGAACGTGAGCGGCAGGTTCTCGTCGATGACCTCGACGAAGAGCTTCTCGCCGTTCACCCACCGGGTCGACACGTCGAGGATGGCGGCCACGTCGTGGTTGATCGGCGGGAAGAAATAGCCGGCCAGCCAGACGATCGGCAGCGCGATGAGCGGCACCAGCAGCAGGCGTTCGACGCTCGGGGGGATGACGGGGGGCTTGTTGGTGGCGGTTGGCAAGGCGCGGGGAAGATATCATAAGCAGGCGGAAAGTAGAGGCTGGAGGCGGGCGGGCGCGGCGTGGAACGGACGGAATACGACCGCATGCATGCGGTCGAGGACCGCATGTGGTGGTATCGCGGCCTGCGCCGCCTCGCGGCGACGCTGCTGGGGCAGGCCCTGTCGCGGGCCGCGGTCGAGGGCGCCGTGCTCGACGCCGGCTGCGGCACCGGCGGCATGCTGAGGACGCTGGGCCCCGTGTCGGGTCGTCACACGTTCGGCCTCGAGCACGACGCGATCGCCGCGGCGCTGGCGGCCGCCAAGTCGGGCTGCCCGGTCGTCGCGGGCTCGGTCAACGAGATGCCCCTGGGCGACGGTGTCCTGGCCGCCTACGTGTCGCTGGACGTGCTTTGTCATGGCGGGGTCGATCCGGGCCGCGCCGTGGCCGAGGCCCGGCGGTGCCTGCGTCCCGGCGCGGTCGCCGTGTTCAATCTGCCGGCCTATGGCTGGCTGTTGTCGGCGCACGACAGGCGCGTGCACAATGTCCGCCGCTTCACGTCCGCCGAGGCCCGCACGCTGCTCGCCGGCCACGGTTTCCGCATCCTCAGGACCACTTACTGGAACACGCTGTTGTTTCCTCTCATGCTGATCCATCGACTCTTCGAGCGCGCCGACGCCCCGAGCGACGTGCGCGACTATCCAGGCTGGCTCGACGCCCTGTTCAGCGCGGCCCTTTCCGTCGAGCGGGCGGCGATCGCCGCCGGCCTGCGGCTGCCGTTCGGCGGCTCCCTGATGGTCGTGGCGGTGCGCCATGGCTGATCCGGCGACGCCCGCGCCGGCGCTCTCGATCGTGGTGCCGGTCTACAACGGCGCGTCCACGGTCGGCGAGCTGGTCGCGGCCCTGCGCGGGCTCGAGATCGAGGGCGGCCTGGAGATCGTCCTGGTCGTCGACTGCCCGCCCGACAACAGCCTCGAGGTCTGCCGGCGCCTGGCCGGCGAGCCCGGCGCGCCGGTCACGGTCCTGAGCCTCAGCCGCAATTTCGGCGAGCACAATGCGGTCATGGCGGGGCTGGCGCGCGCGCGCGGCGCCTACGTCATCACCATGGACGACGACCTGCAGAACCCGCCGGCCGAGGTGCGGCGGCTGTTCGAGCATGCGCGCGACGGCGGCTACGACGCCGTCTACACCTATTATGCCGAGAAGCAGCACGCCGCATGGCGCAATCTCGGCAGCCGCTTCACCAACTGGTGCGCCGACCGGCTGATCGACAAGCCGACCGGCCTCTACCTGTCGAGCTTCCGCTGCCTGTCGGCCTTCGTCCGCGAGCACATCGTGGCGAGCTACGAAGGGCCCTATCCCTATGTCGACGGGCTGGTGTTCCAGGTGACGCAGAATGTCGGCCGCCTGCAGGTCGACCATCTGCCGCGCGCCGAGGGCCGCTCCAACTACACGCTGCGCCGGCTGGTGCGGCTGTGGCTGTCGATGTTCCTCAACTTCTCGGTGATGCCGCTGCGCATCGCGACCGTGCTGGGCTTCGTCTTCGGTGCGCTGGGAGCGCTCGCCGCCGCGATCGTCGTCATCGAGGCCATCGTCTCGGTCAAGCCGCCGCAGGGCTGGGCCTCGCTCATGGTCGCGGTGCTGGTGCTGGCCGGCGTCCAGCTCGTCGTCGTCGGGCTGATCGGCGAGTATCTCGGCCGCATGTTCCTCGCGGTGAACCGCAAGCCGCAGTATCTGGTGCGCGAGGTCTTTCGCGGCGGCCCCGGCGGGGTCGAGGTCGAGCATCCGAACGTCGATACGCGGGCGGCCGGCCAGCCTCATCGCGAAGCCGCCACCGGGAGCAACTCATGACCGTCTACTACGTCGCCCTCGCCATCGGCATCCTGGCCGGAATCGGCGGGCAGATGCTGCTGAAGGCCGGTGCCGATGCACCGGACTTCGTGAGCCAGGTGCTGCGGCCCTCGACCCTCCTCGGGCTTGCGCTCTACGGATCGGCGGCGTTCCTCTACATCGTGGCGCTGCGCAAGATCCCGGTCTCGGTCGCCTTCCCCAGCGTCTCGCTGTCCTACGCGATCGTCGCCGTGCTCGGCCATTTCCTGTTCGGCGAGCCGTTCGGCCTGCGCCAGATCGGCGGCATCGCGCTGATCGTGGGCGGTGTCGTCCTGATCAACCAGCACGCCTGACATCCGCCCGCGTCGCGGGGCACACATCGAGGAAACGACATGGACTACGAGCAGATCAAGTACGAGAGCCGCGACGGCATCCTCACGGTCACGCTGAACCGGCCGGACAAGCTCAACGCCTTCACCGGACGCATGCTGTCGGAGCTGCTCGACGCAATGGACCGCGCCGACCGCGACGATGACGTGCGCGCCGTCGTCTTCACCGGCGCCGGCCGCGGCTTCTGCGCCGGCGCCGACCTGTCGGGCGGCGCCAACACCTTCAACGCCGAGAATCGCGGGCCGGTCGATCCGGGCCTCGACGGCCATCGCGATGGCGGCGGCCTTTTCACCCTGAGGCTCTATGAATCGCTGAAGCCCACCATCGCCGCCTGCAACGGCCCGGCGGTCGGCGTCGGCGTCACCATGCAGCTCGCGATGGACATTCGCCTGGCCTCGGAGGCGGCGCGCTACGGCTTCGTGTTCACGCGCCGGGCGATCGTCATGGAAGCCTGCTCGAGCTGGTTCCTTCCGCGCCTGGTGGGGCCGCAGCAGGCGCTCGAATGGGTGATGACGGGCCGCGTCTTCCCGGCCGAGGAAGCGCTCGCCGGCCGCCTGGTGCGCTCGGTCCACAAGCCCGATGCGCTCCTGCCGGCGGCCCATGCGCTGGCCCGCGAGATCGCCGACAACACCGCGCCGGTCTCGGTGGCGCTGAACCGCCAGATGATCTGGAAGATGCTTGGCGCCGACCATCCGATGGAAGCGCACAAGGTCGATTCCAAGGGGATCTACGCCCGCGGCAAGTCGGACGACGTGAAGGAGGGCGTCACCGCCTTCCTCGAGAAGCGACCGGCGCGCTTCCCGATGAAGGTCACGACGGGCATGCCGTCCTACTTCCCGTGGTGGCAGGAGCGGCCGTTCAAGTAGGCCAGGGTCGAGTGAGGGACGGCTTCGGGAACTTCAAGGAACTTGAGGACTTGCCCAATCACGATGGAGCCCAAGGTGACAGGGCGAGCCGGATCCCCGCAGTCTTCTCGACCTCCCGAATGCGGGCGACCCGGATCCAGGCCGCGGATCTTGACGATCTCATACGTCCGCATCTTGACCCGGACGTGTCGAGGTTTCTCGGGGGCGTAAGATCACCCGAGCAGACGGCCGCCTATGTCGAAGTGCAGCTTCGGCATTGGCGGGAGCACGGTTTCGGACTTTGGATTCTTCGATCCGAGCAGGGCGGTTTTCTGGGCCGTGCCGGGCTCCGCTATGTCGAACTCGAGGGCAAGCGGGCGCTGGAAATCGCCTACACGTTTGCCAAGGCCGCGTGGGGCCGGGGGCTGGCCTCCGAAGTGGCCACCGCGCTCGTTGATCTGTGGCTCGCCACGATTGCCGAGCCGGTGCTCGTGGGCATCGTCGAGAAGGGCAATTCCGCGTCGGAGCGCGTGCTCCTGAAGGCGGGGTTCACGTATGATCGGGATGCTTGGTTCCACGACGCTGGCGTAGGAGTCTTTCACCGCCTGCGCGTGCTCCGGTAGGCATCATCAACTCGTACAGCCCGTGGAGACCGTCGGCGCAGAATGCGCCGACGCTACCGAAGCCGGTCCGCTATGCGCTTGTCTCGGTTGCCGCCCGCGCGGCCTTGCGGCAATCTCCCGGCCCTAATCGCCAATGGGAGGAACAATGAGCAAGCTGCACATGCGGCGTCGCGCGATCTTGGCGGCGGCCCCGGCTCTGGTGGCCGCGCCCTGGGTCGCGCGCGCCCAGACGGGCAAGCCGGAGAAATCGAAGGTCGTGCTGGCGGTCGGCGGCAAGTCGGCGCTGTACTATCTGTCGCTGACGATCGCCGAGAAGCGCGGCTACTTCAAGGAAGCCGGCCTCGACGTCGAGATCAACGACTTCCAGGGCGGCTCCAAGTCGCTCGAGGCCCTGATGGGCGGCAGCGCCGACGTCGTCGCCGGCGCCTACGAGCACACGATCCGCATGCAGCAGCGCGGCCAGGCCATCAAGGGCTTTGCCCTGATCGGCCGCGGCATGCAGCTCGCGATCGGCCTGCGTTCCGACATCGCGCCGAAGGTGAAGGGCCCGGCCGACATCAAGGGCATGAAGTTCGGCGTCACCGCACCCGGCTCGCAGACCAACATGCTGGTCAATTTCTGGGCCGCCAAGGGCGGGCTGAAGCCGTCCGACATCGCCATCATCGGCGTCGGCGCCGGCGCCTCGGTGGTGGCGGCGGTCGAGAACAAGTCGGTCGACGGCGTCTCGCAGGCCGACCCCGCGCTGACGATCCTGCAGGAGAAGGGCGAGATCAAGATCATGGTCGACACCCGCACCATGAAGGGCAACCTGGACCTGTTCGGCGGCCCCATGCCGGCCGCCTGCCTCTACGCCCAGCCCGCCCTGCTCACCAAGACTCCCAACACCGCGCAGGCGCTGGCCACGGCCATCGTGCGCGCCGACGAATGGCTGCAGACCGCCTCGCCGGCCGACGTCGCGAAGTCGGTGCCGCAGGGCTACCTGCTGGGCGACCAGAAGATCTACGAGAAGGCGTTCGCCAACGTGCGCGAAACCATCTCGCCCGACGGGACGATGCCGGCCGGCGGGCCGGAGAACTGTCTGAAGTTCCTGGCCGCGGGCGATTCCAAGATCGACCCGGCCAAGATCAAGCTGGCCGACACGTGGACCAACGAGTTCGCGCAGCGGGCCAAGAAGCAGTCCTGACCGGCGTGGCGACCGAATCGGCGCCGGCGCTCGCGCTGGCGGACATCACCTGCCGCTTCGCCGACCGTGACGGGCGAGGCGGCTCCTACACCGCGGTGGCCAACGCCACCCTGACCGTGGCCAAGGGCGAGTTCGTCTCCGTCGTGGGCCCGACGGGCTGCGGCAAGTCCACGCTGCTGAACGTGGCGGCGGGACTGCTCGAGCCGTCGTCCGGCAGCGTCGAGGTGTTCGGCGAGCGGCTGGTGGCGGCCGACGGCGTCAACCGCCGCGCCGGCTACATGTTCCAGGCCGACGCCCTGATGCCGTGGCGCACGGGGATCGGCAACGTGGTGGCGGGTCTCGAATATCGCGGCGTGCCTGCCGCCGAGGCGCGTGCCCGCGGCGAGGAATGGCTGCGCCGGGTCGGGCTGGCCGGCTTCGGCGACCGCTATCCGCACCAGATGTCGGGCGGCATGCGCAAGCGCCTGGCGCTGGCGCAGACATTGATCCTCAGCCCCGACATCCTGCTGATGGACGAGCCATTCTCGGCGCTCGACGTGCAGACCCGCCAGCTCATGGAGAACGAGCTGCTGGCGCTGTGGGCCGAGGACCGCAAGTCGGTGCTGTTCATCACCCACGACCTCGAGGAGGCGATCGCGCTGTCGGACCGGGTGGTCGTGCTGTCGGCCGGCCCCGGCACGCGGCCGATCGGCGATTTCCGGGTCGACCTGCCGCGGCCGCGCGACGTCTCGGAGATCCGCATGACCCCCGCCTTCCTCGACCTCCATCGCGAGATCTGGGCGGCCATGAAGGAAGAGGTGCTGAAGGCCTATCAGCGCCAGAAGGCCGCCTGACATGCGCCTGCGCCTCCTCCAGATCCTGATCTTCGTCGTGCTGGTGCTGGCCTGGTACGTGCTGACCGCGCCCGGGCTGATCCCCGCCTTCTACTTCGAGCAGGACAACCGCGCCGCCTTCTTCTTCGGCGAGCCGCACAAGGTGTTCTGGGTCGTGGTCGAGTGGTTCACGACCGGCGAGATCTTCGGCCATCTCGCCGTGACCCTGCTCGAGACCGCGCTGGGCTTCGCGATCGGCGCCGCGCTCGGCCTCGGCATCGGCCTGTGGCTGGCGCTGTCGCCCACCGCCTCGGCGGTGATGGATCCCTACATCAAGGGCTTCAACTCCATGCCGCGCGTGGTGCTGGCGCCGATCTTCGCCGTGTGGTTCGGGCTCGGCATCTGGTCCAAGGTGGCGCTCGGCGTCACGCTGGTCTTCTTCGTCGTGTTCTTCAACGTCTACCAGGGCGTGCGCGAGGTCAGCCCGACCCTGATCGCCAATGCCCGCATGCTGGGCGCCTCGCGCCGCCAGCTCCTGCGCTCGATCTACCTGCCGTCGGCCATGAGCTGGGTGTTCGCCAGCCTGCACAATGCCGTCGGCCTCGCCTTCGTCGGCGCCGTGGTCGGCGAGTATCTCGGCTCGGCGCGCGGCGTCGGCTACCTGATCCTGCAGGCCGAGGGTACGTTCGACATCAACACGGTGTTCGCCGGCATCCTGGTGCTGACGGCCTTCGCGCTGATCCTCGATTCCCTGGTCGGCGCCGTCGAGAAGCGGCTGATGACCTGGCAGCCGCGCGCCGGCGAGACCGAGAAGACCTGACGCAGGTCAGGTCCCCGTGAAGCGCGCCGCCCGCTTCTCCAGGAAGTGGGCGACGCCTTCCTTGAAGTCGGCGGTCTGGAAGGACAGTTCCATCTCGTGGTTTGCCTGGGTGGTGGCCTCGGCCAGGGTCTGGAACTGGGCCTCCCAGAGCTGCCGCTTCATCACGGCAACCGAGCGCGGCGAGACCGTGTCGGCGAGCAGCCGCGCATAGGCCCGGGTCTCCGCCATCAGCTTGTCGTCGGGGAAGACGCGGTTGACCAGGCCAAGGGCGAGCGCCTCGGGGGCACGGAATTTCCGGGCCGAGCAAAGCAGGTCGAGCGCCGCCGGCAAGCCGACCAGCCGCGGCAGCAGCCAGCTCACGCCGTGCTCGGCGATCAGGCCGCGCTGGGCGAAGGCGGTCGTGAACACGGCCGATTCGCCGGCGAAACGCAGGTCGGCGTAGAGCGGAATGACCATCCCCAGGCCGGCCGCCGGACCGTTGATCGCCGCGATGATGAATTTCGGGATCGCCGGGAAGTAGGAATAGGTCATCCTGAACTCGGCCAGCGTGCTGCCGCCGGGCAGGGTGGGGGTGGTCCGGCTCGACCGGTCGGCGCTGGCGCCCGAGCCGATGGCCTGCAGGCCGCCCATGTCGGCCCCGGCGCAGAAGCCGCGGCCGGCGCCGGTCAGGATGATGGCCCGGACGTCCGGGTCGGCCCCGGCCGTCTGCATGGCCTCCCGCAGGTCCAGGTGCATCTGGCGGGTCCACGCATTGAGCTTTTCGGGGCGGTTGAGCGTGATCGTGCAAATGCGCTCGTCCACGTTGTAGAGCACGGTGTCATACGCCATCCGGGGTTCCCTCATGTGCATTCTTGAAGAGTGCATGTTGGCGAAAACGACGCGACCATACAAAGCCACTTCGCAGGCGAGGACAGCCCCCGAACGGAGGACGGGCGATCGCCGGGGCGGAGAGCCGGATCGGATAGGGTCCGGGGAGGCGGCCGGGGATCGCGTCTCGGGCCGCCGCGCGAGTCGTGCTATCGTTCAGGAACGAAGCATAAGTGTCTGTTGAGGTTGAGGAAAATGGCCAAGAGGGAATTCGCCCACCCGAACGAAATGCACAAGCATGTGGGCCAGGAAATCGGCGTCAGCGACTGGGTCGAGATCACCCAGGACAGGATCGACCAGTTCGCCGAGGCCACGGGGGACCATCAGTGGATCCATGTCGACGTTGAGCGGGCGAAGAAGGACATGCCGGGCGGCAAGACGATCGCCCACGGCTTCCTGACCCTGTCGCTGCTCCCGATGCTCAACCACCAGATCTATCACATCGACAACGTGCGCAACGGCATCAACTACGGCTGCAACAAGGTGCGGTTCACCAATCCCGTGCCGGCTGGATCGAAGGTGCGCGCGCGGACCAAGCTGCTGGCCGTCGACCCCCTCGACAAGGGCGGTCTCAGGCTGACCAACCAGGTGACGATCGAGATCGAGGGCCAGGAGCGGCCCGCCTGCGTCGCCGAAACCCTGTCCGTGGTGTACGGCGTGTGAGGAGCCCTTGGTAAAACGCGAGGAACTGACCGCCGAGAACATTGCGCGCATCGTCGACGATGCCCGCAAGGCCGGTTACGACTTCTTCCTCTCCGCCGAGCAGCGCGCCGCGAGCCTCGAGCACGCGATGACGCGCTACCCGGCCGGCGAGGAGGCCTGGGTCTTCGCCTACGGGTCCCTGATGTGGAATCCCGCCATCGAGTACGCCGAGGCGCAGCCCTGCCGGATCGACGGCTGGCGCCGATCCTTCTGCTTCTGGACGCCGATGGGGCGCGGCACGCCGGAGCTGCCCGGGCTGATGCTGGCGCTGGAGAGCGGCGGCGCCTGCGAGGGCATCGCCTACCGCCTCGCGCCCGACCAGGTGAGGAGCGAGCTCGAGCTCCTGTGGAACCGCGAGATGCTGGCCGGCGTCTACCAGGCCCAGTGGGTGCCGACGGTGCTGCGCGACGGCCGCACCGTCACCTCCGTCACCTTCGTGGTCGATCCCGCCCACTGCCAGTATTGCGGCGACCTGCCGATGGAGCGCGCCGCCCATCACATCGCCTTCGCCGAGGGCCGCCGCGGCGCCTGCCGCGACTACCTCGCCAGCACCGCCGCCCACGCGCGCGCCCTCGACATCCACGATCCCTACATCGAGGAGCTGGTCGAGCGGGTGGCCGCCCTGCGCCAGGACGGCTACGTCATCCCGGCGATCCAGCCGGCCGTGGCTGCGGCCGCGCCGGCCGCCTAGTTTCGGCCCCTGGCTCGGGGCTCTTTCCGCTTCACGACTCGCGCATCGAAAACGGCGCGATGCAGGGAGACGCCGGTCGTGAGATAGTCCGGCCGTGTCCGCTCTCGTCGACCGCTGGATGGCCCTGTCGCCCAATCTGCGCGGCATCCTCTGGGTCGCCCTGTCGGGGCTGGTCTTCGCGCTGCTCAACGTCTTCACGCTGATCCCGGCGCGCCATCTCAATCCCTACACGATGGCGTTCCTGCGCTATTTCTTCGGCGCCCTTTTCCTGCTGCCGCTGGTGATGCGGCTCGGCCTCGCCCGCTCTCTGACCACCAACCGGATCGGCCTGCACGTGTCGCGCGGCGCCATCCATACGGTCGGCATGATGCTGTGGTTCGTGGCGCTGCCGCTCACCACCCTGGCCGAGATCACGGCGCTGGGCTTCACCGGCCCGATCTTCGTCACCATCGGCGCCGCGCTGTTCCTGCGCGAGGACGTGCGGCTGCGGCGCTGGCTGGCCGTCATCGTCGGCTTCATCGGCGCCATGATCATCATCCGGCCGGGCTTCTCGTCGCTGCACATCGGCGTCGTCTGCATCCTGCTGTCGACGCCGATCTTCTCGGCCTCCAACCTGATCTCCAAGGCGCTGGCGCGCACCGATTCGGCCAACACGATCGTGATCTGGCAGAACATCGTGATCGTGATCTGCGCCGCGCCGGCGGCGTTCTGGTTCTGGCAGACCCCGTCCTGGACCGACCTCCTGTGGTTCCTGGCGGCCGGCCTCTGCGGCACGCTCGGCCATCTCTGCCAGCAGCGCGGCTACCAGCTCGCGGACATCACGCTGCTGCAGCCGATCGGCTTCCTGTCGCTGATCTGGAACACGCTGCTGGGCTACTTCCTGTTCTTCCAGACGCCCGACGTCTGGACCTTCGTCGGCGCGGCGGTGATCTTCGGCAGCGCGCTCTACATCTCGCACCGCGAGGCGGTGCGGCGGGCGCAGATCAAGACCGCAGATTCCAAGGCCAGTCCCGAATCCTGAAGCGAGGGGTCAGCCGCCCCTTCAGCCGCCCGTCACGCTCATGTGGCGCGGCACGGCCGGGCCGGTGTTGCGGCGGTCGATGATGAAGTCGTGGCCCTTGGGCTTGCGCGCGATCGCGTCGCTGATCGCCTGGTCCAGCACCTCGTCGCTCTCCGAGGTGCGCAGCGGCGCTCTGAGATCGGCGGCGTCCTCCTGGCCCAGGCACATGTAGAGCGTGCCGGTGCAGGTGAGGCGCACGCGGTTGCAGCTTTCGCAGAAATTGTGGGTAAGCGGCGTGATGAAGCCCAGCCGCCCGCCGGTCTCCTCGACCGTGAAGTAGCGGGCCGGCCCGCCGGTCCGGTAGTCGGTCTCGGCGAGCGTGAACTGCTTGGCGATCTCGGCGCGGGCCAGCGACAGCGGCAGGTACTGGTCGAGCCGCGCCTCGCCCTCGAGCTCGCCCATCGGCATGACCTCGATCAGGGTGAGGTCCATGCCGCGGCCGTGGCTCCAGCGGATCAGGTCGCCGAACTCGCCGTCGTTGACGCCGCGCAGCGCCACGGCGTTGATCTTGATGTGCAGCCCGGCCTGCTGGGCGGCATCGAGGCCGCGCATCACCTGGTCGAGGTCGCCCCAGCGCGTCAGCTCGCGGAACTTCTCGCGGTCGAGCGTGTCCATCGATACGTTGAGCCGCTTCACGCCCACCGCCGCCAGGTCCTTGGCGTACTTCGCGAGCTGGCTGCCGTTGGTGGTCAGCGTCAGCTCGTCCAGCGCCCCGCTGTCGAGATGGCGGCCGAGCCCGCGGATCAGCGACATCACGTTCTTGCGCACCAGCGGCTCGCCGCCGGTCAGGCGCAGCTTCTTCACCCCGCGGCGCACGAAGGCTGAGCACAGCCGCTCGAGCTCCTCCAGCGACAGGACCTCCGACTTCGGCAGGAAGGTCATGTCCTCGGCCATGCAGTACACGCAGCGGAAGTCGCAGCGGTCTGTCACGGAGACGCGCAGGTAGGTGATGTGCCGGCCGAACGGGTCGATCATGGTCCTGTAATGTAGGCTGTCTCGGCCGGCTTTTCGACCCCCGGCGGGTCGAGCAGGCGCAACAGGTTTTCGACTGTGTCGGCCTCGGCCGCCGGCTTGTCGGTGCGGATCCGGTTGATTCGGGGAAACCTCATGGCCAGTCCGGATTTATGCCGGGTCGAGCGGGCGATGCCGTCGAAGGCGATCTCCAGCACCAACTCCGGGGAGACCTCGCGGACCGGTCCGAACCGGTTGGTCGTATGGTCGCGCACCCACTTGTCGAGCCAGCGCAGCTCCTGGTCGGTGAAGCCGAAATAGGCCTTGCCGACCGGCGCCAGCTCGCGCTTCTCCCCGGCGTCGCGCCAGCAGCCGAAGGTGAAGTCCGAGTAGAAGGAGCTGCGCTTGCCGTGGCCGCGCTGGGCGTACATCAGCACGCAGTCGACCAGGTAGGGGTCGCGCTTCCACTTGAACCACGGGCCCTTGGGCCGGCCGGCGAGGTAGGCGCTGTCGGCCCGCTTCAGCATCAGCCCCTCGATCCCGTCGCCGGTCGTCGCCGTGCGCAGGTCGGCGAGATGGGCCCAGTCGGTGAAGACGACCAGCGGCGAGACGTCGAAGCGGGCCCGCGGCCGCTCGGCCATCCAGGCCTCCAGCCGGGCGCGGCGCTGGTCGAACGGCAGCGCCCTCAGGTCCTCGCCGGCCAGCCACAGCACATCGTAGAGCCGCACATGCGCGGGATGGTCCTTCAGCATCTTCGGCGTCACGACCTTGCGGTTCAGCCGCTGCTGCAGGTCGTTGAACGGCGCCACCGCGCCGTCGCGCCGCACCAGCAGCTCGCCGTCGAACACGCCCTCGAAGTCGATCGCCTCGACGATGTCGGGGAAGGCGCCCGAGACGTCCTCGCCGGCCCGGCTGTAGAGCCGCTTCACGCCGCCCGAGGCCGCGACCTGGACGCGGATCCCGTCCCATTTCCATTCGGCGCGGAAGTGCGCCGGATCGAGCGCCTCGAGCTCGGCCTGCTCGATCGGGTTGGCCAGCATCGGCGGCAGGAAGGCGCCCCCGGCGTTGGTGCTGGGTCGCGGCGCGTCGCCCAGCAGCCAGTCGAACAGCGGCCGGTAGGGCGGCTCGAGCCCGTGCCAGATCTCCTCGACCTCGGCCACCGGCTTGTCTCCGAGATTGGCCGCCGCCTGCTTGGCGAGCCGCGCCGACACGCCGACGCGCAGCGCGCCGGTCAGCAGCTTCAGCAGCGCCCAGCGTCCGGTGGCGTCGAGCGCCCCCAGCCAGCGCTTCAGGATCACCGGCGTCTGCAGCTTGGTCGCGCCCTGCAGCGTGTCGACCACCTCGCCGAGGCTGGGCGGCGGCCCGGCGGCGGGATCGGGCTCCCAGATCAGCGACAGGGTCTCGGCGAGGTCGCCGACATAGTCGTAGGAGAGATGGAACAGCTCGGGTCCGATCCGGTCCTCGCCGAAGCTGCGCAGCAGCGCCGGCTTGGCGGCCGGGAAATCGAGCCCGCCGGTCAGCGCCGCCAGCGCCCAGCCGCGGTCGGGATCGGGCGTCTCGCGCAGGTAGGTCTCGATCAGCCGCAGCTTGGCGTTGCGCGCCGGCTGGTAGGAAAGGGCGTCGAGCAGGGCGGCAAAGGCCTGCATCAGGCGCCTTCCTCCTCGCGGCCGGCGAGGTGCAGCGCCTCGGCGTCGATGCCGAGCGAGCGCGCATGGTGGACCAGCGCCTCCTCGCGGCCGTGCGTCACCCACACTTTGGGCGCGCCGACGTCCCGGAGCGTCTGGGTGAGCTCGGCCCAGTCGGCATGGTCGGACACGATCAGCGGCAGCTCGGCGCCGCTCTGGCGCGCGCGGGCGCGCACGCGCATCCAGCCCGAGCAGACGGCGGGAACGGGATCGGCGAAGCGCCGCGACCAGCGATCGGACACCGCCGAGGGCGGGCAGAGCACGATGGCGCCGCGGAAGGTCTCGAGCACCGCCTCGTTCACGGGCGCGATGTCGCCGAGATCGACGCCCTGCTCCTGGTAGAGCCGGCAGAGCGCTACCAGCGCCCCGTGCAGCCAGATGCGCCCGTCCCACCCGGCGGCGCGCAGCAGCGCGATGACGCGCTGGCACTTGCCGAGCGCGTAGACGCCCACCAGATGCGTGCGCTCGGGGAAGGTCGCCACCGAGCGCAGCAGGCGGCCGATCTCGGCCATGTCGGAGGGATGGTGGAACACCGGCAGCGCGAAGGTGGCCTCGGTGATGAACACGTCGCAGGGGATCGGCTCGAAGGGCGGGCAGGTCGGATCGGGCCGCCGCTTGAAGTCGCCCGACACGACGATGCGCTGGCCCTTGTAGGACAGCACGGCCTGCGCCGAGCCGAGAATGTGCCCGGCCGGTGCAAGCTCGACATCGACCTCGCCCAGCCGCACGCTTTCGCCGTACTTCAGCGCCTGCTGGCGGGTATCGGGCATGCCCTCGAAGCGGGTGCGCATGATCGCCAGCGTCTCCGGCGTCGCCAGCGCCGCCCGGTGGCCCGGCCGCGCATGGTCGCCATGGCCGTGGGTCACGACGGCGCGCGGGACCGCCACCGCCGGATCGATGTAAAAATCGCCGGGTTTGCAGTACAGGCCGCGCGGCGTCGGATGGAGCCAGGAGCGGGGATCGAGGGTGGTCGTCATCGAAGCTGAGGCATCCTATCCGGCTGAAATGGGCCCGCCAGATATGGGGTTGCCCGACCTGTTTTCACGCTGGTTCGCGAGCCGCGGCTGGGCCCCGCGGCCGCACCAGCTCGCGCTGGTCGACCTCGCCCGCCGGGGCAAGAGCGCGCTGCTGATCGCGCCGACCGGCGGCGGCAAGACGCTCGCGGGCTTCCTGCCGTCGCTGATCGAGCTCACCGGGCGCCGGCTGGCCGGCGAGGACCTCGCCCACAAGAAAGGCAAGGGCGAGCTGCACACGCTCTACATCTCGCCGCTCAAGGCGCTGGCCACCGACATCCGGCGCAACCTCGAGATGCCGATCGAGGAGATGCGCCTGCCGGTGCGGGCCGAGAGCCGCACCGGCGACACGCCGCAGAGTCGCCGCCAACGCCAGCGCGAGCGGCCGCCCGACCTGCTGATGACGACGCCGGAATCGCTGGCGCTGCTGTTGAGCTATCCCGACGCTGCGCAGTTCTTCGCCAGCCTGCGCTGCGTCATCATCGACGAGCTGCATTCCTTCGCCACCAGCAAGCGCGGGCATCACCTGGCGCTCGGCCTCGCCCGCGTCGCCACGCTGGCGCCGCACGTGCGCTTCGTCGGCCTGTCCGCGACCGTCGCCGATCCGCCGGGCCTCGCCGACTTCCTCGCGGTCAAGGACGAGGTCGAGATCGTGGTCGGCGAGCCGGGCGCGGCGCCGCAGGTCACGCTGATCGACGCCCAGGAGCGGCTGCCGTGGGGCGGCCACATGGGCCATCACGCGGTGCCCGAGGTCTACAACATCATCCGCCAGCACAGGACCTCGATCGTGTTCGTGAACACGCGCGCCCAGGCCGAGCTGGTGTTCGACCGGCTGTGGCGCATCAACGAGGAGAACCTGGCGATCGGCCTGCATCACGGCTCGCTCGCCGTCGAGCAGCGCCGCAAGGTCGAGGCGGCGATGGCGGCGGGCAGGCTGCGCGCCGTGGTCGCCACCTCGTCGCTCGACCTCGGCATCGACTGGGGCGACGTCGATCTCGTGATCCAGATGGGCGCACCCAAGGGCGTCAGCCGTCTGATGCAGCGCATCGGCCGCGCCAACCACCGGCTCGACGAGCCGAGCCGTGCCATGATCGCCCCGGCCAACCGCTTCGAGGTGCTGGAATCGCTGGCCGCGCTCGAGGCCATCGAGGCGCGCGAGCTCGACGGCGACCCGCCGAGGCCGCCCTGCCTCGACGTGCTGGCCCAGCACATCGTCGGCTGCGCCTGCGCCCAGCCGATCGACCGCGACCAGCTCTTCGAGGAGGTGCGCACCACGCAGCCCTACCGCGAGCTGCCGCGCCAGGACTTCGACGACACGTTCGACTTCGTCGCCACCGGCGGCTACGCGCTCGCCGCCTACGAGCGCTGGCACCGGCTGAAGCAGCTGCCCGACGGGCGCTGGATGCTGGCCTCGCCGCTGGTGGCGCGGCAGTTCCGCATGAACGTCGGCACCATCGTCGAGCTGCCGCTGATCAAGGTGAAGCTGCGGCGCGGGCCGGTGCTGGGCGAGGTCGAGGAGGCGTTCGTGCAGGGGCTGGTGCCGGGCGACACGTTCGTGTTCGGCGGCCGCATGCTGCGCTTCGAGGGCGTCAAGGAACTGGTGGCGCAATGCTCGCCGGCGACCGGCGGCGATCCCAAGGTGCCGGCCTATGGCGGCGGCCGGCTGCCGCTCTCGACCTTCCTGGCCGAGCGGGTGCGCGGCATCCTGCAGGACCCGTCGCGCCATCCCAAGCTGCCGCCCGAGGTGCGCGAATGGCTGCGCATCCAGCGCATCCGCTCCAGCCTGCCGGCCGGCAACCGCCTGCTGATCGAGGGTTTTCCACGCGGCGCCAAGCAGTTCATCGTCGCCTACTGCTTCGAGGGCCGGAACGCCCATCAGACGCTGGGCATGCTGCTGACCCGGCGCATGGAGCGCATGGGGCTGAAGCCGCTGGGCTTCGTCGCCACCGACTACGTGCTGGGGATCTGGGGGCTCAGGCCGCCGACCAAGCAGCAGCTCGACCAGCTCTTCGACGAGGACATGCTGGGCGACGATCTCGAGGCGTGGATGGACGAATCGACCATGCTGCGCCGCTCGTTCCGCAACGTCGCGGTGATCGCCGGCCTGATCGAGCGGCGCTTCCCGGGCGAGGAGAAGTCGCGCCGCCAGGTCACCTTCAGCTCGGACCTGATCTACGACGCGCTGCGCCGCCACGAGCCCGACCACATCCTCTTGCGCGCCACCCGCCAGGACGCCGCCTGGCAGCTCGCCGACCTGCGCCGCCTGGGCGACCTGCTGCGCCGCGCCAGGGGGCGCATCGACTACCGCCGGCTCGACCGCATCTCGCCGCTCGCCGTGCCGGTGTTGCTGGAGATCGGCAAGGAGCGCGTGCTCGACGGCACCGCCGAGGACGAGCTGCTCGATATCGCCGCCCAGGAGCTGATCGACGAGGCGACGCGGCTGTAGCCGGAGTCCGGCCGGCCGTCGCCCCGTCGTCGACGAGGCGCGGCCGACGTCGCGATCTAGTGCGGCTGGTGCTTCAGCCAGTTGCGGTAGCGGATGTAGTTGGCCGCCATCGCCACGCCGAACACGGCGAAGGCGCCGCAGACCATGATCAGATAGTAGAATTCGTTGCTGGGCATCGCGATTCTCCCTTGAAGACACCGAAGGGTGACAAGGGGTCCCGGGAGCGGCGTTGATCTGCATCAAACGCGCTCAGTGGAAGTCCCGCGAGGCGATGCGGATGGTCGGCCGGTCGAGATGGATGCGGCTGCGGTCGTAGCCGGCCGCGGCCGGCGCGCCCTTCTTCGCCCGATGGCGGGTGGCGTTGGCCTCCGGGACGGGGACCGGCTCGGGAGGAGGCCGGCGCGGGTCGGGGCGGTCGGAGCGGACCTGATCGCCGCGACCGTGCGGCAGGGGGAAGCCGTCGATCTCGCCGATCGAATCGAGGTCGGCCGACCAGTCGCGCAGCGTCTCGGCGACGAGATGGATCACGATGCCCTCGCGCTGCACGCGGCCGCGCACGGCGAGCAGGCGGGCGCCCATGACGATGCGGCGATGGGCCTCGAACACGCCGGGCCAGACCACGAGGTTGGCGATGCCGTGCTCGTCCTCGAGGGTGACGAAGACCACGCCCGAGGCGGTGCCCGGCCGCTGGCGCACCAGCACCAGCCCGGCCAGGACGAACGCATCGCCGTTCCGCGCCCTGGCCAGCACGCTGGTCGGCGACACGCCGCGCGCCGCGAAGCGCGACCGCAGCAAGGCCATGGGATGGGCGCGCAGCGACATCGAGATCGCGCCGTAATCGTCCACCACCTGCTCGCCCAGGGTGAGCGAGGGCAGGGCGACGACGGGCTCGAGGTCGCGCACGTCCGTCTTGGGCGCATCGAGCAGCGGCAGCGGCGTGTCGGCGAAGCCGCGCACCGCCCACAGGACGTCGCGGCGCGAGAGGCCGAGCGAGGCGAAGGCGTCGGCACGGGCCAGCGCCACGATCTGGCGCTTGCCGAGGCCCGCGCGCCGCCACAGGTCGGCGGGATCGCGATAGGGCACGGTGCGGCGCTCGACCAGGCGGCGCATGTCGGCCTCGGCGACGCCCGTCACCTGTCGCAGCCCGAGCCGCAGCGCGCAGCGATTTCTCCTCTCTGCTCTCATGCTCCTCTCCCCCGCGAGGGGGAGAGGCTGGGTGAGGGGGAGATGGACATCGCTTGACGCCCCCTCACCTAACCTCTCCCCCGGAGGGGGAGAGGAACTCGAGCTTGAGAAGGAAGAGGAGGCAGAAGGCGCCAGCGGTTCCAGCGTGCAGTCCCAGTCGCTGGCATTGATGTCGGGCGGCCGCACCTCGACGCCGTGCTCGCGGGCGTCGCGCACGAGCTGGGCCGGGGCGTAGAAGCCCATCGGCTGGGAATTGATCAGGGCGGCGGCGAAGACCTCGGGATAGTGGTGCTTCACCCACGAGGAATCGTAGACCAGGATGGCGAAGCTCGCGGCGTGGCTCTCGGGGAAGCCGTACTCGCCGAACCCCTCGATCTGCTTGAAGCAGCGCTCGGCGAAGTCCGGCTCGTAGCCGTTGCCGATCATGCCCTGGATGAACTCGTCCTTGAGCTTGTGGATGGTGCCGGAGCGGCGGAAGGTCGCCATGGCGCGGCGCAGCTTGTCGGCCTTGGCCGGCGCGAAGCCCGCCGCGTCGATGGCGATCTGCATCGCCTGCTCCTGGAACAGCGGCACGCCCAGCGTCCGCTCCAGGATCTTCCGCAGCTTGCCCGGGTAGGGGATGGTGGCGGGGTCCTTCGCCCGGTTCTTGAGATAGGGATGGACCATGCCGCCCTGGATGGGACCGGGCCGCACGATCGCCACCTCGACGACGAGGTCGTAGTAGCAGCGCGGCCGGAGCCGCGGCAGCATCGACATCTGCGCCCGGCTCTCGACCTGGAACACGCCGACCGAATCGGCCCGGCACAGCATGTCGTAGACGGCGGGATCGGTCGGCTCCATGCCGATCGTGCGCTTCTCGCCGTAATGCGTCTCGATCAGGTCGAAGCTCTTGCGCAGGCAGGTCAGCATGCCGAGCCCCAGCACGTCGACCTTGTAGATCCTGAGTGCGTCGAGATCGTCCTTGTCCCATTCGACGACCGTGCGGTCGTCCATGGCGGCGTTCTGGATCGGCACCAGCTCGTCGAGCCGGCCCTCGGTCAGCACGAAGCCGCCGACATGCTGCGACAGGTGGCGCGGGAAGCCGCACAGCGTCGCCGACAGTTCGAGCGCCAGCATCAGCCGCGGGTCGCCGGGATCGAGCCCGGCCTCGCGCACCCGGCCGGGCTCGACGCCGCCCGAGCCGATGCCCCACACCGTGTCGGCCATGGCGCCCACCGTGTCGGGCGACAGGCCGAGCGCCTTGCCGACCTCGCGGATGGCGCTGCGGCTGCGATAGGCGATCACCGTGGCGGCCAGCGCGGCGCGCGAGCGGCCCTTCTCGCGGTAGATCCACTGGATGATGTCCTCGCGCCGCTCGTGCTCGAAGTCGACGTCGATGTCGGGCGGCTCGTCGCGCTCGTTGGACAGGAAGCGCTCGAACAGCACCTCGGTCTCGTTGGGGTTCACCGAGGTGATGCCGAGGCAGTAGCAGACCGCGGAGTTGGCGGCCGAGCCGCGACCCTGGCAGAGGATGCCCATCCTGCGGGCCTGCTCGACGATCTCGTACACGGTGAGGAAGTAGGGCGCGATCTGCTTGTGGCCGATCAGCTCGAACTCGTGGCGGAGCGTGTCGGCCACCTTCTGCGGCACGCCTTCGGGGTAGCGCCGGGCGGCGCCTTCCCAGGTCAGCCGCACCAGCTTGTCCATCGGCGTCTCGCCGCCCTCGTACATCACCGGGTACTGGTAGGTGAGCTGGTCGAGCGAGAAGCGGCAGCGCTCGGCGATCTCCTGCGTGCGCTCGATGGCGCGCGGATGGCGGCGGAACAGGCGGGCCATCTCCTGCGGTTCCTTGAGATGGCGCTCGGCGCTGGCGAAGCGGCGGAAGCCCAGCGCGTCGACCGTGCTGCCCAGCCGGATGGCGGTCACCACGTCCTGCAGCGCCCGCCGCTCGGGCGCGTGGTAGTGCACGTCGTTGGTGGCGACCAGCCCGATGCCGGCCGCCGCGGCGAGGTCGTCGAGCCTGGCCAGGCGGCGGGCATCGTCGCCGCGATAGAGCATCGTGGCGGCGAGATGGCAGCGGTCGCCGAACAGGCGGGCGAGCGCCCGCAGGCGTTCGGCGAAGGCGGGATCGTCCAGCCGGCGCGGCGGCAGGGCGATGGCCAGCAGCCCCTCGGCATGGGCCGCGAGGTCGTCGAAGCCGATGTCGCAGCGGCCCTTCTCGGCGCGCCGGTTGCCGACCGTCAGCAGCCGCGACAGGTTCTTGTAGGCGTCGAGGTCGGTGGGATAGGCGAGCAGCGAGTAGCCGTCGCGCGTCTCGAGGCGGGCGCCGACCAGCAGCTTGAGGCGCTGCTCGGGCGGCACGGGATTCTCCTCGTAGTATTCCTTGATGGCGGCATAGGCCCGCACCACGCCGGCCAGCGTGTTGCGGTCGGCGATGCCGATCGCGGTATGGCCGAGCGCGATCGCCTGCAGCGCCAGCTCGCCGGGATGCGAGCCGCCGCGCAGGAAGCTGTAGTTGGTCGTGACCTGCAACTCGGCGTACACGGCGCGTCCTCAGGTTCTAGTGGTCATTTCCGTCGTCCCGACCTCGTCTCCACGACAGGCTGCTCATCGGTCGAGAGAAGGTCCCTCCACTGCGCGCTGCGCGCTCCGGTCGGGACGACGGAGAGGGGGCGACACGGAGGAAAACATTCCCGTCGTCCCGACCTCGTCTCCACGACAGGCTGCCGGGGGTCGAGAGAAGGTCCCTCCACTGCGCGCTGCGCGCTTCGGTCGGGACGACGGAGAAGAGGGGGCGACACGGAGGAAAACATTTTCGTCGTCCCGACCGGAGCGGAGGGACCTTGCCTCCACGACAGGCTGCTCGTCGGTCGAGAGAAGGTCCCTCCACTGCGCGCTGCGCGCTCCGGTCGGGACGACGGAGGGAGAGCGCATCACGGTCAGGCGTCCGTCAGCTCGTGGATGCGGGCGAGGGGGACGCCGCGGACGGCGACGCCTTCGGCGCGCAGCGCCTGGAGGAAGTCCTCGTCCTCGCTGACCAGCGGCGCGGCGGCGGCCTCGGCGCAGGCGGCATAGAAGCAGTCGCGCACCGGCCCGCCGCAGCGCTGCGCCAGGGCCAGCGCGCGCTCGCGCAGGCGGGCGGATTCGACGAAGGCCGAGATGAAGCAGGGCAGGCCGACGTTGCGCACGATCGGCTCGACCTGGGCCGGCGCGATCTCGCCGGTCATCGCCTTGCGCCACACCAGGTCGGTGACGTCGGCGACCAGGATGTCGGGCGCGATCAGCTCGTGGCCGCCCGCCAGCAGCCGGCGGGCCTCGGCGCGCAGCGGCTCCTCGACGAACCATTTCAGGACGACGCCGGGATCGACCGTGACGATCATCGCGGGCCTCCCGCGGCCGGCAGCGGCCGGCGCCCGCTGCGCTCGACACGCTCGATGCGCTCGATGCGATGCGGCGTCAGGGCGGCGACGCGGTCGGCCTCGGCCAGCGGGTTGAGGACCAGCGGCTGGCGCGCGGCGTCGGTCAGGATGGCGCGCAGCTCGGCCTCGAGCGAGCGCCGGCGGCCGCGGGCGCGCTCCTTCAGCCGCTCGATGATGGCGCCGTCGAGGCCGCGGACGGTGAGGGGGATGCTGCGGTTCATGTCCGTGCCCATCAGGCGCAGAAGCCGTGGAGGAACCAGCGCGCGGTCGGCCGGCCGTTGCCGGCCACGGCATAGGGACCGTCGCGGAACAGCCAGAAGCGGCCGCCATCGTCGTCCTCGACCCGGTAGTAGTCGCGGAAGGGCGGCACGATGTTGGCGGGCGGCCGGCTGCCGTCGGGCCGCGGCCGCCACCATTCGTCGGCGACGCGCTCGGGTCCCTCGGCGCGCACGATGCGATGGGCGTGCTGGCGCCAGCGGAAGACCGAGGGCGGATCGTCGGGCACGAAGGCGGTGACGTCGACCGGCTCGGGCCGCTGCAGCAGCCGCGTCGGCCGCGCGCCCTTGAGCTCGGCGACTCGCCGCCAGGCGCCGGCGCGGGCCGGGGTGCCGATCGAACTGCCGATCGGGCCGGCGACCTGCACGCGCTCCGGCAGGTGGCTGTCGCGCGGCAGCAGGCGCACCACGTTGCCGGCGCCCAGCCTGAGCGCCAGCCGGTCGGCGAGGTCGATGGCGCCGTCCGGGCCGGCGGTGCCGGCAGCAGCGGCGAGCACCTCGCCGTCGGGCAGCGCCTCCTGCGTGCCGTCGAAGGCCTCGACCTCGGGCGCCGCCAGGATCATCAGCTCGACGCCGAAGCCGGGATCGAGCTCGCCCAGCTTCTCCTCGAACAGCTTCATCAGCCGCGGATTGTCGCGGTTGGGCCGGCTGGTGCCGATGGCGGTGCGGTCGACCGAGCCGTCGACGCGGTAGAGCGCGATCTCGAGCCGGCGCGCGCCGACGCCTGCCTGCTCGAACTGGCGGCACAGCGCGGCCAGCAGGCGGCTGGTCGCCGCGGCGATGTCCTCGGGCCGGCCGATCGGCTCGACGAAGGCCAGCCGCGTGCGGAAGGCGGGCGGCGGCCGGCGCGGCTCGACCAGCTCGGCGATCGTGCCCAGCGCCTGGTCGAGGCGGCGCAGCGGCTGGTCGCCGAAGCGGCGGGCGAGCGGCGCGCGCGGCAGCGGATAGAGGTCGCCGATGCGGCGCAGGCCGAGCTTCAGGAAGGTCTCGAGGATCGGCGCGTCGAGCCGCAGCCCTTCGACCGGCAGCGCCGCCAGCGCCTCGCGCTGGCCGCGCGCGGGACAGAAGAGGTCGGCCTGCCGCTCGGCATGGCGGGCCAGCGCCCAGGCCGCGCCGGCGGTGTCGGCCATGGCGGCGCGGCAGGTGAGGTCGCGGCGCGCCAGGCGCTGCACCAGGTCGGCCAGCAGGGCGCGCTCGCCGGCCTCGCCGGCGCCGAACAGGTGGCTGCAGCCCGTGACGTCGAGCAGCAGGCCGGCATCGCCGCCGAAGCCGCCGGCGCTGCAGGCTTCGGTGCCTTCCTCGGCCAGCGCGCCGCCCAGCGGATCGATCGCCACCCACGGCGTGTAGCGGTCGCACCACGAGGCGATCGCCTCGAGCAGGCGGCGGTCGGCCTGCGGCTCGCCGGGCTGGGTGACGAGGTCGGGCACCAGGGCGCGCGCATCGGCCAGCCGCAGATGCGGCCGCAGGCCGGCGCTGCGGGCGTGCGGGTTGACGGCGAGCAGGCGCGGGCAGCCGTCGAGCCAGGCGACGGTGGCGGCGGACCTATCCGACCAGGCGCGCTCGGCCGGCGTCGACGGCATGCGCGCCAGTCGATCCGTGGAGAGCTTGGGGAACCACAGCGAGACCATGCGTTTCATCGTTCCACTCCAGCAGCCAGGACGGTGTTTCCGCGGCGGACGGCGCCCCGAAGCGGTTGCGCCTGAGCTCGATGCGCCAGCGCGCGGCGCCGACATCGGCGAGCCCCGGCGTCGATTGCGAGGCCGCCGACGCGACGCGCCAGCGCGTGGTGCACACGCTTTGCGGCGGCGCGGGCAGGGGGCGCAGCAGCAGGGCCGGCACGCCGCTCTTCTCGGCGGCGAGCGACAGGCGGCGGCCGGCGACCGGATCGGTGGCGCGCGTCTCGCCCAGCACCGCGGCCAGGCCGGCGCGCAGCCCTTCCTCCATCGCCCAGAACAGGTCCTCGTCGCGGCGCACCGTGACCATCAGCAGCCGCGCCGGGTCGAACCAGGCGGCGAGTGCCGGCGCATAGGGCGGCGCGTCGAAGGCGCCGGCGGGGCGGCGGCACCACAGGATCGTGCCGGCCGGCCGGAGCGTGCCGAAGCGGCCCAGCAGATGGGCGGCGAAGCCCAGCGCGGCGCCGTCATGGGCGGCGACGCGGCCGGACGGCGCGGGGCCCGCCTCGATCTCGTGCACCGCGCCGGTCAGCAGACCTTCGGGCAGCAGGGCGTCGATCGCCGGCACGCCGAGCGGCACCGCCTGCCGGCCGGCGCGTCCGGCGCTGTGCGCCCGCTCGAGCCGGCGCACCGTCTCGCGCAGATGCGCCGCGACCGGGGCGGCCGCGTCGTTGGCGGCGCGGCGGACGATGGGAGGAGCAGAGGCGCTCGGGGAAATGACGGGCATCGCCCCCTCGAAGGCTGAAACGCGTTGGGGATAGAATGTTCCTGTTATGTTCCGGTTGCTGCGGAGAGTCAACGAGAGTCCGGCGCGGGGAGTTTTTTCGCACCGGGGGAAGGCGAGCGACGATCGTGCATACAACCAATGGTATGGCGGCTGGATCGCCCGTCCCACTAATGGAAGGCTGACGGCAGTGCCGTCAGATCAACCGCCGTCGGCACGGTGCTTGCGAAGCGCCAGACGCCGGCCTCATGATCCCGGCAAAGGAGGCTCCGATGAGCCGTCGCGTTTCCGCTCTTCCGACCGCCCGTCTTCCGCTCCTCGCCCTGCTCGCGGCCGCGCTTTCCCTGGTCGCCGGGCCGGTGCTGGCGCGCTGCTCGCAGAATCTCGTCGAGCGCGGCCGGCCCGACGGTCGGCCCAACGTGCACCTGGCCTCGCTCGACGGACGGCCGCTCGCCGCGGGCGAGTCGGGCAGCCGCGCCGTCATCACCTTCCTCGGCCATTCCAGCTACCAGATCGACACGCCGCAGGGCGTGCGCGCCATCACCGACTACAACGGCGTCAACGGCTTCGGCCGCAAGCCCGACATCGTGACGATGAACAACGCGCACTCGACGCACTTCACCGACGAGCCCGAGGACGGCATCGCCTTCGTGCTGCGCGGCTGGCCGAGCCAGCCCGGCGAGACCGAGGCCAAGCACGACATCCAGCTCAAGGACATGAAGGTGTGGAACGTGCCGACCAACGCCCGCGACTGGGGCGGCTCGTCGGCGCGCATCAACGGCAACTCGATCTTCATCTATGCCATCGCCGATCTCTGCATCGCCCATCTCGGCCACCTGCACCATCGCCTGACCAAGGAGCATCTCGACGAGCTCGGCCGCATCGACGTGCTGATGGTGCCGATCGACGGCTCCTTCACGATGGGCCAGCCGCTGATGGTCGACGTCATCAAGCAGATCCAGCCGAAGATGGTGCTGCCCATGCACTACTGGGGCCGCACCCAGGTCGAACGCTTCCAGGGCCTGATGGCGCCGCTCGAGGCCGACTTCGTCTGGCCCGACCGCCGCAGCCTCGAGGTCGTGCGCGAGGAGCTCCCCGAGAAGCTCACCGTCGTCGTGCTGGGCGGCGAGGGCGGCGACTGACGCCTGGCGGCGCCGGACGCGATCGGCCGAACTCCCTCCTGCCCCTATCCGACCTTCGCCGGATCGAGCCAGTCGATCGTCTCGATGGCGCCCCACACCGTCGCGGCGGTCGCCGCCAGGGAACAGAGGGCGGCAAGCAGGCCGACCAGGAGCGCGCCGCCGTCCTCCTCGAGGTAGGCGAGGGCCAGCAGGATGACGACGATCGCCGGAACGATGTGCGTGAACGGCACCGGCGACACCAGCGTCAGTCCGAGCAGCAGCATCGTCGCGCCGACGAGCCGGCGCAGGGTCCCGAACAGGCCCGGCCAGCGGGGACGGATGAGACGCTCGGCCCAGGCCAGCCAGGGCACCACGAGAGCGATGGTGCGCGCCAGACGCGCGACGACGATCTGGCGCCGCGCGACCAGCCGCGGCAAGGCGGCGGCCTGATGCCCCAGGACGAGCTGGATCGATGGCCAGGCGATCAGGACGCCCATGATGGTCGAGGCGCCCGGCACGAGGGCGATCACCGCCATGCCCAGAAGCGTGAGACCGAAGGAACGCTCGCCCAGCTCCGCCATCAACCATCCGACATCGACGCGCTCGCCCGGCGCGCGGTCGAGCATGCGGGCAAGGTGGACCGAGGTTGGAACAGGCGGGGTCAGGCGGGCCAAGCGAGCGGCTCCCTGGCCATCAGGGCCGAAGAGATGGATCCGGGCCATCACAGTCTGGAATCGCGACATTGGCGAGGCAAGACGAGAGCGGACGAGAGGAAGACCTTCGTGCCGTGACCGTCCCCGACGGCCGGTCGCGTCCGGAGGCGGACCCGACCCGGCGGCATCGCACATGGACGCTGACGGCGGCATCGTGTACACGTGATCACACCATCGCCCACCAAGGCCGGCTTGCGATGGCCGGGAGACGATCGCGCTCCCGCCTCAGGCGGAACCCGTCCGACGGACCGGCCCACCCTTCCGCTCATCATGCTCTCGCTGCTCCCGATCGCAGGCCCAAGGCGGCTCTGCGTTCCCCCCAAACGCCGAGCGCCGCGACTGCGGCCGGAAGGAATCGACTCCATGAATATTCCCAAGCAGACCACGCCGATGATCTGGGGCGCCGTCGTCGGCGCCGCCCTGTGCGCGATCCTCGGCTTCACCTGGGGCGGCTGGGTGACGGGCAAGACCGCGCGCAACAACATCGAGGCCGCCGAGCGCGATGCCACGGCCACGGCGCTGGCGCCGCTCTGCGCGGAGCGCTTCCGCGCCCAGGACAATGCGGATGCCAAGATCGCCGAGCTCGCCAAGGCCAGCGACTGGCAGCGCGGCAGCGTCGTCGAGAAGAGCGGCTTCGCCACGATGGCGGGCAGCAAGGGCGGGGAGTCGGATGTCGCCCGCGCCTGCGCCGACCTGCTGCTGGCGCCGAAAACGCCCAAGTCCTGAGCTTCCGCGCACGCGTGGCCTTCCATGACCGACAAACCCGTCGAGCTCGACCAGTATCGCGGCATGGCCTCCCAGAAGGCCACCGGAACGCGCCGTCTTCGTGCCGACGTCGAGGCCAACGAACAGGCCCTGCGACAGCGGCGGGACGAGCTCGAGGCACAGCTCTTTGGCGCGCCGGCGGCAAGCTGGCGCGAAGCGGCGGACAGGGCGCGCTATCTCATCGGCCTCTACGCCGCCACCCTGGGCGATGGTGACACCCGCCACCACGCGCTGGTGGAAACCGTCCTCGCCGACTTCAATCGACTCGAGAGCGAGTCCTGACCGCGACGCCGACCGCGATCGGCGGCGCGCCAAAGCAAGGATGCACCATGGACAAGAACTTGAAGGACTGGCTCGTTCCGCCAGTGCTCTTTCCGATCGGTCTCGTCGTTCTCCTGGTCCTTTACCTCATCTTCCGCTGACAGGGCATGACGAGGTCGACCGGGAACGGCCGACCTCGTCATGCGCTGCGGAGGCCGGGACTCGCGTCCTCGGTCAGCCCGTCTCGCGCACCTCGGCGATCGCGCTGATCAGTTCGGAATCGCTGTAGGGCTTGGGCAGGAAGCGTGCGGGCGGACCGATGTCGGCCGGCAACTTCTCGAAATGTCCCGACGTCAACACGATGCCGATGTGCGGCCTGCTGGCACGCACCATCGCCGCGAGCACGACGCCGTCGCGTTCGCCCGGCATCGCGACATCCGAAAACACGATGACGATATCGTCACGCCTTTCCAGCCAGCCGATCGCTTCCTCGGCGTTCGCGGCGGAGAGGAAGGAAAATCCCGCCTCGGCCAGGGCGAGTTCGGCGCTCCAGCGGATCAACGGCTCGTCTTCGACGATCAGGACGACGGGCTTGCTGCCGGAAGCCCCGCGACTCACTGGATCTGGCCTTGGGAGTCCATGGTGGCGATCCTCACGCCGTTGAGCAGCGCTTGTTCTTCAGATTGTTCCGGGGTCGGCGCTTCAGATGCGCCCGAGGAGCGCGAGGGATCAAGTCGAATGGCGCCGGTCAACGTCAACGCGGTCATGCCTTGCCGGTTCCGCGAGGGGCGGCGGAAGCGATCAGCGAGATGGCCGGGATGCGGACCCGGCAGTTGAACCCTTCGGGATCGAAGCGCCGCTCGACCACGGCGCCGGGAATGGCGTGATCGATGAGGCGACTCCCGAGGCCGGCCCGCGAGGGCGCGCCAACCGGGGGACCGCCCCGTTCCCGCCAGGAGAGGACGAGGTCGCCCGCGGGCTCGATGGTCCATCCCAGGACGACCTTTCCCGACGGCCGCGCCAGCGCTCCATACTTGATGGCGTTGGTCGCCAGTTCATTGAGCACGAGGGCCAGCGGCTGGGCCGTCTCGAAGGTCACCGTCACCGGCGTGCTGGAAGCGATCTCGAGGCGACCTTCGCCGGCGAAGGCGCCGAGCTGGACCCGGGCGAGAGCTTCGAGCTTGGCTCCCCCGCTCGAGCTGCGCACGAGCACCGCATTGGCGCTGGCCATCGCCATCAGTCGCTTGCCGAAGGTCGCCCGGAGCTGGGCCACGTCGCCGCTCGTCGCCGCGGTCTGCTGGAACAGGCCCGAGACCACCGCCAGCGTATTGTTGATCCGGTGGGCCAACTCCCTCGCCAGGCCGTCGCGTCGCTCGGATGCCGCGGCGCGCGCCGTGATGTCCTGCATGACGCCGATGAAATTCAGGGCCCGTCCCGACGGGTCGCGGAAGATCGATCCGCGATCGAGCACGACCAGATATCGGCCGTCCGCGGCGCGATAACGGAACTCGTCCTCCCAGTAAACGTCCCCGTTCGCGACGGCGTCGGTCATTCCCTTGACGACGCGCGCCCGGTCGTCGGGATGGATGTGCTCGTGGCACCATTGGGTTCGGTCGCCGATTTCGTCCCGTCCGTAGCCGAAGATGGTCTGCATGCCTTCGCTCCACCAGACCCTGTCGTCGACGAGGTCGATGTCCCAGAGGACGTCGCCACTGGCGGCGATGGCGGTCCGGAGGCGTTGATGGTGCAGATTCTCGGCCATCTGTCCGAGCTGCTGCCGGGTGATGTCGCGCGAAACGACGACGAACTGCGCCGGGCCATCCTCGATCCGAACGGCACTGACCGAGACGTCCCACCATTTCGGCGCGCCGTCCGCGGTCGGGCGGAGGGCCGTGAAGTGGCCGACACCCCCCGTGCGGGCCTCTCGCAGCGACTCCTCGACCTTCGACCGGCTTTCGCTCGGCCAAAGCGACGACCACGGCTGCCCGACCACGGCGTTCGGCTGATCGATCTCGAGGGCGGCGAGGCCGTTCTGGTTGACCAGCTGGATGCGGCCCTCGCCGTCGACGACCTTCACGCATTCGAACGACGACTGGAGCAGGGTGACCGCCAGCGGCGAGAGGGCCGGCGGCGCCTCGAAGTCCTTGGTCACTTTCCGGCAGCCCTTCATCAAGCTCGACAACGGACCGAGGCGAAGGTTCGAGGTCGTCCAGGGCCTCGGCCTGCCAGGCTGGCGCAGTCCGGGCCACAAGGCGCCTGCGCCGACGCCTGGCCGCGGCCAGGTCGGACGTTCGCTGGAGTGTCCGTTGTCTCGGTGAAAATCGTGATCGAAGATTAGGCTCGATCCCGGCGACCGGGCAAGTCTGGAGAAGGCACGCGCGGGCATCGTGCATGGACGGGCGCGGCGGTGGCGTGTAGTGTCCCTCGACCATCGCCCACGAAGGCCGGCCTGCGATGGCTGAGAGACGCTCGTGCTCCCGCCCCCGCGGGACCCGTCCGACGGACCGGCTCACCACACCGCTCATTCTGCTTCCGCTTTCTCGCGCGCAGGCCAAAGCCGGGCCCGGCGCCCCTCACAGTTGCCGAAGGTCGCGAACCGCGGCCGGAACGGATCGACATCATGAACATTCCGAAGAAGACCACGCCACTCCTCTGGGGCGCCGCGATCGGCGCCGCCCTGTGCGCAATCCTCGGCTTCACCTGGGGCGGATGGATGACGGGGAAGAGCGCGCGCAGCAATGCCGAGGCCGCCTCGCACAGCGCCACGGTCCTCGCCCTGGCTCCGTTCTGCGCCGAACGTTTTCGCGCCCAGGACAATGCCGCCGCCAAGCTCGCCGAACTCGCCAAGGCCAGCGACTGGCAACGCGGCAGTGTCGTCGAGAAGAGCGGGTTCGCCACGATGGCGGGCAACACGATCGGCGAGACGGATATCGCCCGGGCCTGTGCCGACCTGCTGCTGGCGCCGAAGACACCCAAGTCCTGAACAGGCACGACAGGCCATGTCCGAGCCTGTCGGATCGTTGTCCGGCGCCGCGCGCCGAGAGGGGGCCGAGTGAGCAAGCCCGATGGGAACGAGGCCGTCGCCGGCAGGATCCTGGCGGCGCGACGGGCGCTGCGCGGCACGCCGTGGGACGGGCACGACCTCGATCATTTCGTGCAGGTCCTGTGCCGCCTCGATCCCGACCGGCACGGCTTCGGCGTGCTCGACCTGGTCGCCATAGAAAGCGCGTGGGTCGGCGCGACCGGCGAGGCCTGGTCGGGCGGCTTCGTCGGTCGACTGAAGGACGGACGGCGCGCTCATGCCGATGGCCGCGCCGGACATGCGCATTGGGCAGACGGAGACTCCGACATCGCCGCCGGCCTGCTGGGCGGGGGCGAGCGGCATCCGGAACTCGGCGCACGTCACGGCTGGCAGGACCATGCGTGGGACGACGGGATGGCGCGACGGCTCAACGAGCTCCTGGCGAGGATCGACACCGCCGCGGACGGACCATGACCGATGAGCGGCCACGGCAGGCCCCTCGCTCCGGCTTTGCCGCAGCCTTCAGAGCCATGCCATCAGATCCGAGTCCGACAGGCCGATCATCAGGATCAGACCGATGCCTCCGAGCACCAGGGCGGCGGCAATCGCGTCCCTGACCAGTCGAAAGTCCGCCCGCAGCCGGAGGCGGCGACGTCGGACGGCAGCGTCGGATGGAATCCGGGTCATGCGACCTTTCCTGCTCGGTAACGAGCCGGCCTTCGGCACCGGCCGGAGGCGGTCTCGAAAATGTTCGGGCGGACACATGCGCACCGACTGGCAACTCCGCCCCTGCCCGATGGACCGGGAGCCTTCGTCGCCTGGCCGTCGCAGGACGGTACTTGCCTCAACATGGGGATGACGGCCACGGCGCGGAAGGGGGCAGCGGCTCCCTATTCACCGCCGCGTCGGCTCCCGGTCGACACGATCCTCCGAACGACATCCACGAGGCGACGCGCGCGGACCTTGCGGATCGCCGCAGCCCTGTCCGCCTGAACGCGAAATGCATCCCGCCGCTGGGCGATGGCTCCGGCGACGGCATCGGGCGGCGTTCCAATGCGCAGGAGCAACGCTTCCGACAGCCGGAGCGACGCCTCGATCTCTTCCGGCACGACATCGGAGGCGCCCAGCCGGTAGAGACGTCCGGTCTCCTCGGCGCCGCGGGCCCGCGCGACGATGCCGAGATCGGGAGCGAGCGCGCGCGCCGTGACGACCGCCGCCTCGGCCGCCTCGGCCGAGGCCAGCGTCACGACCATCGCCAGCGCGCCGTCGAGGCCCAGCCTGTCGAGCACGTCCGGCCCCGCGGCATCGCCCAGGATGACCTCGTGCCCGCGACCTTGCCGGGCGGAGACGAGCCGGGGGGCGCGTTCGAGGGCGATCCAGGGAATGGCTTGCCGCGTCAGCATGTCGGCGACCGCCTTTCCGACACGGCCGTATCCGACGATGAGGACCTTCGACCGGGCGCTGCGGAGCGGATCGGTCATCGGCTGCCCGGCAGCGACACCCGCGGGGCGCCCGAGTGCCGCTCCGATCGTGGCAAGGCCGGGCAGGCAGAACATCGAGAGGGTCGCCGAGACCAGAACGGTCTGTACCACCGCGCGGTCCACCAAGCCTTCGCCGGCGGCGGAATGCAGGATGACGAAGGCGAATTCGCCCGCCCCGGCGAGAAGAAGCGCGGTCTCGACCGCAGCGGCGGCGCGAAGGCCGAACAGCCGCGCGAGGCCGAAGACGATGAAACCGTTGAGAAGCATGAGGCCGACCAGCAGGGCGGCGATCAATGCCGGTCGTGCGGCCAGCAACGACAGATCGAGGCCGATGCCGATCGACACGAAGAACAGCCCGAGCAGCAGCCCCTTGAAGGGCGCCACGGTCGCTTCGATGTCCTTGCGGTACTCGGTCTCGGCGAGCAGGAGGCCGGCGACGAAAGCGCCCAGCGCCATCGAGAGGCCGCTGACGGCCGCGACCAGCCCCGCTCCGACCACGATCAGCAGCGATGCCGCGACGAACAGCTCCTCGCTGTCGGCCGAGACGACCGAACGCATCATCGGCCGCAGCACGAGGCGGCCCAGTACCACGAGAACCAGCAGGCCGAGCGCGGCCGCGGCGAAGGCCAGGAGCAGCTTCGGCGAGAAACCCTCGCCGCGATCGCCGCCGAGTACGGCGATCGTCACCAGGATCGGCGCGACGGCGAGGTCCTGCAGGAGCAGCACGGAGAACGTTGCCCGGCCCGCCCGCGAGAACTGCCGGTTCCGCTCGGCCAGAAGCGGCATCACGACGGCGGTCGACGACAGGCCGAGCGCCGCCCCCAGCAGGACGGCGGCCATCGGGGGCTGGCCGAGCAGCATCGCCGCGCCGGCGATGACGGCGGCGCAAACGACGACCTGCGAGCCGCCCAGTCCGAAGACGAAGCGCCGCATCGTCCACAGCCGCTCCCAGGACAGTTCGAGCCCGATCGCGAACAGGAGGAACACGACGCCGAATTCCGCGAGCTGTTCCATCGAGGCGGAGCTCTTCATCGTGACGTAGCGAAGCCATGGCAGCTCGCCCTGCAGGGCGCCCAGTCCGAAGGGACCGAGGACCACGCCCGCGCCGAGGAATGCCAGGACCGGGCTCAGCCGGAAGCGGCGGAAGATAGGAACCACGACGCCCGCCGTGGCGAGGAACAGGACGACCTCGGTGTAATCGCCGATCGCGGTCTCACCCGCCATCGCCGCGCCCCTCGACCCCGCCCGCCCGACCCGCCTGGTTGGCGCGGTCGCGCCTTCGCATCAGATGGGATCCGGGGCGAGGGCCGCCGCCAGTTCGTCCGCCGAGACGGGAACGACCCGGGACGTGGCGCCGGGGGCCGGATGGGCCGGCACATGGAGCCACGCGCCGACCCGCTGGTAGGCGACGAAGGAGAGGCCGGCAATCTCCTCCTGCTCCGTCACCAGCCGATAGGTCCCGGCGGGTTGCACGCCATCGAGGGCCGCGAGCGTGAAGGGGCGATGGAAGGTCACGGTTGTCTCCACGCTGCGTGTCATGGCGAACTCCATTGCGCGGAGAGCCGGCGGCCGGATGGCCGTCGGGGTACAGGGGGCGGCAGATCAGTGGGTGCAGGTCTCAGCGGGTGAAGGTCAGTGCAGCTTGGCCCTGATCAGGGCCACGACGTCGCCGACCGTGCTCAGGCCTTCGCTGTCGCGGTCGCTGATCTCGATCCTGAACTCGTCCTCCAGGGACATGATGACTTCGACCATGTCGAGACTTGTCGCGCCCAGGTCGCCGTCGAAGGTGGCCGCCTCGGCGATGCGGTCGCCCTCGACATGCAACCGTGCCGCCAGCACGCTGGTGACGCGGTCGGTGATGTCCGCCGCCTGATGTCTGGTTGTCACCGCATTTTCCTCTTCAAGATGGCGATGGACGCCGCAACAGGGCCGCGTCGCCGATCGGTGAGCCCCTCGAGCCCCGGGCCGGCCGCTGCCGCCCGATACCCGTGCGCCCACGCATGGCCGATGTCTAGGCAATTCGGAGCATTTGCTCCACCGGGCGCGCCGCATCGGCGTTGGCGCCCCATTCGCTCGGGAAGAACGCGCCCCTGGCGGGGATCGTTGCATGATGGGCCCATGTCCTTGTAAGCGCCCCGGGAAGGGCCACTTGGTAAGACGTGTCCACCTGGCTGCCTCCAGTCGAACGGACTCGGGGGGACATCAGCTGACCAGGCTCAACATTCGCCACCGCACGACCTATCGCTATCGCGAGCCCGTCAGACTGGGGCCGCATCGTCTGATGCTGCGGCCGCGGGAGAACCGCGACGTGCGCCTGCTGTCGTCCTCCCTGGAGACGACACCGGTCGCGTCGGTCTCGTGGACCAACGACGTGTTCGGCAACACCGTGGCGACGGCAGGCTTCGCCGGCCTGTCCGACGGGCTCGTCATCGAAAGCGGGGCGGTGGTCGAGCTCTTCGTCTCGCCCTGGCGAGCGATCGACATCGCGCCTTCGGCCGCTCGCTTCCCGTTCTTCTACTCGATCGAGGAGCAGGCCGATCTCGGGGCGCTGGCGGTGCCGCAGGTCTTCGATGCATCGGGCCGGCTCGCCGACTGGGCGCGCGGGTTCGTGCGCGGCGCGCAAACCGATACGCGGGCGCTGCTCGAGGACATGGTCTCCGGCGTGGCGGCGCAGATCGGCTATCAGAGCCGGGAGGCCGAGGGGACGCAGACGCCCCTGCAGACCATCGCGCGGGGATGGGGGTCGTGCCGCGACTTCGCCGTGCTGTTCGTCGAGGCGGCGCGCTGCCTGGGCTTCGGCGCGCGCATCATATCGGGCTATCTCTACAATCCCGACAGCGCGCCGTTGCCGGAAGGATCGGGACCGAGAGGATCGGCGATGGGGGCCGGCTCGACCCATGCCTGGGCCGAGATCTTCCTGCCCGGTGCCGGCTGGATCACCTTCGATCCGACCAATCGCGCGATCGGCGGATACAATCTCATCCCGCTGGCCGTCGGCCGCATCATGAGCCAGGTGATGCCGATGACAGGCACCTTCCTGGGCATGACGGATGCCTATCTTGGCATGTCGGTCGACGTCGAGGTCACGCCCTGAGGGTGCGCCCGTTCATCAGCGCGTCGACGTCGCGCTGGGCCGCCATCTTGTCGACGCCGTACCTGGCAACGACCTGCGTCACCAGCTCGTCGTTGGTCTTGAGATCGGACAGTTCCTGCCTCGAGAACTTGTCCCACCTGGTGCCGATGTCGTTGAGCATGCCGTTGCGGTCGCCGTCGTCTGCGCGCGCGGAGTTGTTCGTCGTGGGCGAGTTGGACATGGAGTCTCCTGATGTTGGGGGCTCGAGCGAGATCGATCGAGCTTCCAACACATGGGAACGCGGACGCGGTTTATAAGGTCAGCCGCCGACTATATATATCGCGCGCGCGCAGCGATCGGACTGGACATCACGGGCAATCCGGCGCGCGTTGTTCCTCTTCGTTCAGGGCACCGCATGAGCGTAGAGGTCACGAAACTGTCGGAGCGCGGACCTCCAGGTTCGCTCACGATCATGAGCGAGCCTGGAGGCTCGCGGTCCGGAAGACGATGAGCGGCACGGGAGTGCCGCGCTCCCAGCGAAGCGCGCTCTTCTCAGGCTCCTCTCCCCCGCGAGGGGGAGAGGTTGGGTGAGGGGGTGAGTCGATCGAGGGCGCGCAGGATGTGTTCTCTGTCGTCCTGAGCGTAGCGAAGGACCTCATCGCCGCTTGCAGCGGCACGAGATCCTTTCCCTTCGGATACGCTCAGGAAGACAAACTGCTGGGGGTGCGCACGTGCTTCACTCCCCCTCTCCTAGCCTCTCCCCCTCGCGGGGGAGAGGAACATGATCTGTGCTGGGGGCGCGCCACTCCAGTGGCGCTCTTCTTCGTTCGAGACACCGCATGAGCGGCACTGGAGTGCCGCGCTCCCGGCGATGAGGGCGCGCGCTTCTCAGGCTCCTCTCCCGGCGAGTCGATCGAGGGCGCGCAGGATGTGCTCGGGCTTGATCGGGGTGGCGTTGATCTCGACCTTGAATTCCGCGAGCGCGTCGCAGACGGCGTTGGCGATGGCGGCGGGCGGGGCGATGGCGCCGCCTTCGCCGACGCCCTTCACGCCGAGCGGATTGAGCGGCGAGGGGATCTCCTGGTGCAGCAGCTCGACGGCCGGCGCGTCGGCCGCGCGCGGCAGCGCATAGTCCATCAGCGAGCCGGTCAGGAGCTGGCCCTGGCGGTCGTAGACGAACTCCTCGAACAGCGTGCCGCCCAGCCCCTGCACCATGCCGCCGACGACCTGGCCCTCGACCAGCATCGGGTTGACGACCACGCCGCAATCGTGCGCCACGACGTAGCGCTCGATCGCGATCGCGCCCGAGGCGAGGTCGACCTCGACCAGGGCGAGGTGCGTGGCGCTGGCCCAGGTGACGGTCGGCGGCTCCCAGTAGTACGTCTCCTCGAGGCCGGCATCGACGCCCGGCGGGCGGCGATGGTCCCAGCCGGGACGCGCCGCCTGGGCCACCGCGGCCAGCGTCACCTCCATTCCCGGCGCGCCGACGACGCCCACCTTGCCGCGCCGCAGCTCGAGGTCGGCCGGCGCGCATTCCAGCAGGTTGCCGGCGACCGCGAACACCCGGGCGCGCAGCCTTTCGCTGGCGTGATGGAGGGCGGCGCTCACGTTCACCGTGCTGCGGCTGGCGATGGTGCCGAGCCCCATGGCGACCAGCGCCGTGTCGCCCAGCGCGACGGTGACGTCCTCGGGCTCGACCGACCAGAGGTCGGCCACCACCTGGGCGAAGACCGTCTCCATGCCCTGGCCCTGGGCGCTGGCGCCCGAGCTCACGGTGAACGAGCCGTTCGATTCGAGGCGCACCAGCGCGCTCTCGAACGGGCCGATGCCGGTGCCCTCGACATAGCTCGCGACGCCGAGGCCGAGGAAGCGGCCCTGCCGCCGTGCCGCGGCCTGGCGCGCGCGGAACGCCGCCACGCCGCCGATCGCCTGCAGCGCCTTGTCGAGACCGCCGGGGAAGTCGCCGCTGTCGTAGACGATCGGCTCGCCGTCGCGATAGGGCAGGCCCATCGGCAGCGGCAGGTCCTGCGGGCCGATCATGTTGCGCCGCCGGACCTCGGTCGGCTCCAGCCCGAGCGCGCCGGCGATCAGGTCCATGGTCCGCTCCATCGCGAAGGCCGCCTCCGGCCGGCCGGCGCCGCGATAGGGGGCGTTGGGCACCTTGCTGGTCGCCACGATGCGCGCCGTCGCGGCGAAGTTGGCGATCCGGTAGGGGCCGAGCAGGTGGACGGCGGTGTTGTAGGCGATGGCGATTCCGATCGGGTTCCACGCCCCGCAATCGACCAGGAACGTGTCGCGGAACGCCGTGACGCGGCCCGTATCGTCGAAGCCGACCTCGACCTCGTGGAGCTGGTCGCGCGAATGGCAGGAGCAGAGGAGATGCTCCTGCCGCTCCTCGATCCAGCGCACCGGCCGGCCGACCAGGCGGGCGACGAAGGGGATCAGCAGGTCTTCCGGGTAGACGTGGCCCTTGGTGCCGAAGCCGCCGCCGACGTCGAGGGCGACGCAGCGCACCCGCCCCTCGGGCAGCCGCAGCACGGTCGCCGCCGCGCGGCGCACCGAATGCACGACCTGGGTCGCCGACCAGATGGTGACCGAATCGGTGCGTTGATCGTAGGCGCCGACCACGCCACGGCATTCGATGGGCAGGCCGGCATAGCGATGGGTGTGGAAGCGGCGGCGGAGCCGGTGCGGCGCGGCGGCGAGCGCGGCGGCCACCGCGCCCTTCTCGGCGGTGAACTCGCCGATCAGGTTGGTGGCGAATTCCTCGTGCAGGATCGCCGCCCCCGGCGCCAGCGCGGCCTCGGCATCGACGACGGCGTCGAGCGGCTCGATGTCGACCGTGACCCGCTCGGCGGCGTCGAGCGCCTGATCGCGGGTCTCGGCCACGACCAGGGCAACCGCCTCGCCGACATGGCGGACCTTGTCCGCGGCCAGCATCGGCTGCTGCGGCACGTGGATCCTGTGCGGGACGTGGCTGCGCCACTTGGCCGGCAGCGCGAGCTGGCCGCCGGCGACCGGCGGCACCAGCGTCTGCAGCTCCGCGCCGGCCAGCACGCGCACGACGCCCGGCATCGCCGCCGCCGCGGCCGCGTCGACGCTGCGCAGGCGGCCGTGCGCGACCTGGCTGCGGACGAAGACGGCGTGCAGCATGCCCGGCACGACGAGATCGGCGACGAACTGCCCGCGCCCCGTCAGCAGGCGCTGGTCCTCGCGCCGCCGCATGGAGCGTCCGACGAAGCGGGGTCGGTCTTCGCCGGGCATCTCCTGGTCTCCTGATTCCGTCGGTGTGAACCCGGGCGCGACTATGCCGGTCTCCGGCGGGGCGCGGCAACTTGATTGCCTCCGGCAATCATCCCGAGCGAAGCCGACTGCGCCGCCCATCGGGCGGCTCCGCTCGGGATGACGGACATTTCTTGCCACACGCGATACCTGTTCGGCGGCGCCGCTCAACTGCCCTTCACTGCCCCTCGGCGCATACCTGCGGGCACCCGCAGGGGCCTTCTACCTCTGATAGAGTCCCGCCGCTGCGTTCCACGACAAAGGGCAATCGTCGCCGGAGGAAAGAGCAGAGTCATGCGCCTGTTCGCCGCCACGCTCGCCACCGAGACCAACACCTTCTCGCCGCTGCCGACCAGCTTCGAGAACTACCGCGAGGCGGTGTTCCTGCGGCCGGGCGAGCATCCGGCCGCGGCGCCCCGCATGTGCTGCGCGCCGCTGTTCGTCGGACGGGCGCGCGCCGCCCGCGACGGCTTCGAGCTGATCGAAGGGAGCTGCTTCGCCGCCGCCCCGGCCGGCACGACCAACCGTGCCGGCTACGAGACCATGCGCGACGAGATCCTGGACCAGCTCGCGGCGGCGCTGCCGCTCGACGGGCTGCTGCTGGGGCTGCACGGCGCCATGGTGGCCTACGGCTACGACGACGTCGAAGGCGACTTCCTGGAGCGGGCGCGCGCGATCGTCGGGCCCGACTGCGTGATCGGCGTCACGCTCGATCCGCACTGCCATCTCACCCTGAAGCGCATGAAGCTCGCCGACATCATCGTGCTCTACAAGGAGTTCCCGCACACCGACGTGGTCGAGCGCGCCGAGGACATGCTCGACCTCGTGCTGGCGACCGTGCGGCGGCCGGATCCGGCCGGTGATGTCGGTCTACGACTGCCGCCAGATCCAGAGCTACCCGACCACGATCCAGCCGATGCGCCGGCCTGGTCGACCGCATCAAGGCGATGGAGGGCCGGGGACGGGATCCTGTCGGTGTCGATCGCGCACGGCTTTCCCTACGGCGACGTGGCCGAGGTCGGCACGCGCGTGCTGGTCATCGCCGACGGCGACAAGAACAAGGCCGATGCGCTGGCGACCCGGCTCGGCGAGGAGCTGGTCGCGCTGCGCGGCAGGACCCAGCCGCCGGCGCTGGACGTGGCGGCCGGCGTCGCCGAGGGCGTCGCCTTCAACGACCGGCCCGTGGTGATCGCCGATCCGGCCGACAATGCCGGCGCCGGCGCGCCGTCGGACAATACCGACATCCTGCGCCACCTGATCGACAGCAGGGGTCGAGGACGCCTGCCTCGGCCCGATCTGGGACCCGATCGCCGTGCGCATCTGCTTCGATGCCGGCCTCGGGGCCAGGCTCGACCTGCGCGTCGGCGGCAAGATCGCGCCCAGCTCCGGCCAGCCGCTCGACGCCGAGGTCGAGGTCATCGGCCTGGAGCGCAACGCCCGGCAGACGTTCGGGCCGTCGTCGATCCCGGTGGGCGACTGCGCCGCCGCGCGGGTCGGCGGGGTCGATTTCGTGCTGACGACGAACCGGACGCAGGCGACGGGCCTGGAGCTGTTCACCAACCTCGGCATCGATCCCCGGCAGAAGAAGATCGTGGTGGTGAAGTCGACCAGCCATTTCCTGGCGACCTACGGGCCGATCGCCAAGAAGGTGGTCTATGTCGAATCGGGCGGACCCTTGCGCAACGACTATCGCCGCATGCCGTACGCCAAGGCGGAGCGTCCGATCTGGCCGCTCGACGCGGACGCCGCCGCCGCGCGGGGCTGATCTTCTAGCCGGAGCGCAGCGCATGCCCCTTCGACCCCGGCCCGCCACGGCCCCCGCGCCCCGACACATCGCCGATCGCGAGGCCGCATGAGCCTGAGGCGCCTCCTCGGAATGCCGCGCACCGGGTCGCCCGAGGTCCGGGCGCGCCTTCTCGGCGGCCCGATCGTGCGGACGATGCTGGCGCTGTCCCTGCCGCCCCTGACGTCGACGCTGGCCCAGCTCTTCGTCAACCTGGCGCAGGTCCACTATGTCGGCCGCCTCGGCATCGAGCCGCTGGCCGCCCTGACCCTGGTCGCGCCGGCCGTGCTGTTCATGCAGCTCCTGTCGGCCGCCGATGTCGGCGGGGCGATCAGCGCCGCGACGGCGCGCGCCCGGGGGCGCCAACGAGCCGCGGGACCTGCAGCGGCTCGTGCTCTACGCCGTCGCCTGCAGCCTCGCCTTCGGGCTGCTGTTCGCGGCGATCGAGCATTTCGGCGGACGCGCGCTCTATCGCTTCCTCGGCGGACGGGACCGCGTCCTCGACGAGGCCGTCGCCTATGGCGGGATCGTCTTCGGCGGCGGGGTGCTGATCTGGACGACCAACCTCCTGGCCGCCACCCTGCGCGGCCGCGGCGAGACGTTCGTGCCCTCGATGATCATCATCGTGAGCTTCCTGGGAAGCTTTCCCCTCTATCCGATCCTGACGCCGGGCCTCGGCCTCGTCGGCGCCGCGATCGCCTTCGTCGCCGCCTATGCGATGTCGACGATCGCGCTCCTCGTCTACATGCAGTGGATGGGACGGCAGACCCGCATCGCGCTCGTGCCCGACTGGTGGTCGTGGACGCTGGTCCGCGAGACGGCCCGGGTGGCGTTCCTGTCGTCGAGCCGGACGATGCTGTCGGTGGGGGCGAGCGTGGCCGTGACGTTCGCGGTCGGCCGGCTCGGCGACGCCGCGATCGCCGGCTACGGCATCGCGTCCCGCCTCGACCTGACGTTCATCTCCCTGCTCTACGGCCTCGGCATCGCCATCCTGGCCATGGTCGGCGCCAACCTCGGCGCGGGGAACGCCGAGCGGGCCTACCGGGTGGCCGTCGTCGGCACGCTGGTCGCGACCGCGATCGGCGCCGTCCTCGGGCTCGTGGTGACGGTGCGGCCGGACCTCTGGCTGGTCCATTTCAGCGACGATGCCGCCGTGCTGCAGGAGGGCGGGCGCTACCTGCGCATCGTGGGACTGGCCTACGCGCTGGGTGCCGGCGGCACCGCGCTGCTCTTCGTCGGGCAGGCGAAGGGCCAGATGCGTTGGGCCTTCTGGGGCACGGTGGGACGCTTCGCGATCGTCGCGACCTGCGCGACCGGGCTCTTCGGGGTCCCCGACACGATCGGCGCGATCGGCCTGATGATGGCCGGCGCCTATGCCGTCCAGGGCCTCATCGCCGCCGCGATCCTGAACCCGGCGAACTGGCGTGCCGCGGCCCGGGAGCAGGTGGCGTAGGGGCCGTCGCCGGCGCCCTGGCGCAGGAAGGTCCAGCGGGACACGGCCCCGGCCGGCCGACCTCATCGGCACAGGGAGGCAGAGGCGATGACCGACACGCCGCGAGCGCCGGGACCGTCCCCCCCGGCCTGGTCCGGGCGACGATCGTGGGCGGCCTGCTGTTCCTGCTGCCGCTGATCCTGATCGGACTGCTGCTGGGCCACGCCATCCATCTGGCCGGCGCGGTGACGCAACCCGTCGCCAACCTGCTCACGCTCGACCGGACGATCGGGCCCTTCGGCGAGAAGGTACTGTCCGCCGTCGGCCTGGCGGCGGTCGCGCTGGTCGCCGGCCTCGTCGCCAGGACCGCGTTCGGCCGGCGGCTGACGCGCCGGGTCGAGCACTCGCTGCTGGGCGGGCTGCCGCAGTACCAGATGATGAAGAGCATGGCCGACGGCCTGACGCGGGTCGAGCAGGGCGACGGCGTCACGCCGGCCTTGGTCAACGTCGAGGAGGCCTGGCAGATCGGCTACCTGATCGAGCCGCTCGACAATGGCTGGCACACCGTCTTCCTGCCGCAGGCGCCGACGCCGCTCGCCGGCAACATCCTGTACCTGCCGGCCGAGCGGGTCCGCCTGCTGGACATGACCATGACGCAGGCCATGCTGCTGATGAAGCACATGGGCGTCGGGTCGGCGGCGGCGCTTGCCGGTGCGGACCTCACGCTGCCGGGTGCGGTGGGTTCAGGGGGCGCGCGCGGTATCGCTTTCTTAGGGAACTATATACTTGACGACGGAAATGGCTAGACCCTACCCTCCCGGCAAGGGGGTCAGCCATGGGACCAATTCAACTGAAGGTCGAGCAGCTAGTGCTCGACAACGATAACCCGCGCATTACGCACTCCGAGAGCCAACAACAGACGCTGCAGAAGGTTGTTCGGGACCAGAAGACGAAGCTGGTCAGGCTGGCCCAAAGCATTGTCGAGAAGGGCCTGAGCCCGATTGAGCGGCTGGCCGTCATGCAGGTGACCGAGAGCCCAAAGCGCTATATCGCGCTGGAAGGCAACCGCCGTGTGGCGGCGCTCAAGCTGCTGACCAACCCCGCCGTCATGACGGGTTTGGAGATGCCCAACGGCATGCAGAAGACTCTCGAACGCCTCGCCAAGGTCTTCGACAGGAGCAAAGTCGCGTCGATTGACTGCTATGAGGTCGGCGCGCGCGAGGACGCCCGCTACTGGATTGAGCTACGCCACAACGGCGAGGATCAAGGGCGCGGTGTCGTGTCATGGAAACCGATTGTCGCCGCGCGCTACCGGAAGCGGTCTCCCGCGATTCAGGCATTTGACGTTGTGATTGAACACGGCGGCTTCAGCGAGGAGGAGGCCGAGCAACTTCGGCAAGAGTTCCCACTGTCCACGTTCCAACGGTTCATGGAAAGCCCGGAGGTCCGCGACCTAATCGGGCTGAAAGTGAGGGAGGGGCAGGTACGTTCCGACCTACCGCCGGCAGAGTTCATCAAGCCGTTGAAGAAGATCGTGAGAGACCTTGCCGACAAGCGCGGCAGCAATTCGCGACGGTTCAACAGCACCACGCAGATGGTGGACTACGTCAAGGGCTTCGCGAAAAGCGACAAGCCCGATCTCTCCAAGAAGGTGCCTGAGCGTCCGATTGAAGGTGTCCAAGGTAGCGAGTTCGCCAAGGCGGCGCGCGCCCGGACTCGGGTCAAGCGGTCTTCCGATCCGTCGATGCGGACGACGGCTGTGCCCAAGGGCTGTCCGGTGAACGTTAAGGACAATCGCATCGGAGGCATCTATGGCGAGCTTCAAAGGCTTCGCCTGGAGGACGCGCCGAATGCCATCGCGGTACTGTTACGTGTCTTCCTTGAAATGTCAGTGGACCACTTCTTGGAGAACAACGGCGGCAGCGTTGAGGAGACTCGGCCTGACGGCAAAAAGAGGTTCAAGGAACTCGACAAAAAGCTGGCCGAGGTGGTGGCTATGCTGGTATCTGAGGGTGTCCCTCGCGCGCACTTCGAGAGCGTGATCCGCAGCGTCAGTGTGAAAACCAGCCCAATGTATATCGGATTGTTCCACCGCTACGTTCACGACCGCTTCGCGACGCCCAGTCCGCAAGATCTACGGGCGGCGTGGGAACACGCTCAGCCGCTTTTTGAGAAAATCTGGCCATGACGGCCTCGGCCGAGAGTGAGCCTAGAAGGTTGGTTCACTTCACGCCGCTCCGCTACCCCGGCGGCAAGGCCAAGCTGGCTGCTTACGTGAAGCAGCTCATCCGAGACAACAAGCTCGACGACGGCGAGTACATCGAGCCCTACGCCGGCGGGGCCGGGATCGCGCTAGAACTACTCCTGCAAGAGTACGTGTCACTGGTGCGCATCAATGACGTAAGCCACCACGTCTATTCTTTCTGGAAGAGCGTGCTAAACGACACCGATGAATTGTGCAGGCGGGTCAAGAACACCCGGCTGTCGATCGCGTCGTGGAAGCGGCAGAAGAAGATTTTCAACAACCCGAAAGACCACGATTATCTGACCGTGGGCTTTGCCACGTTCTTCCTGAACCGGACCAATCGCTCCGGCATCTTGAACGGCGGGGTCATCGGCGGCCTCGACCAGACTGGACCGTGGAAGATCGACGCGCGATACAACGCCGACGAATTGATCTTCCGCATCGAGTCCATTGCCAAGATGAAGAGCCGTATCAAGCTCACACATAGCGACGCTGTCGCGTTCTTGAAGCATGGACTGCCGAAGTGGCCAGAAAAGGCGCTCATCTACCTCGACCCGCCGTACTTCGAGCAGGGCCGCGAACTCTACTACGACTACTACAAGGCAGAAGACCATGCGGCCGTCGCGTCAGTCGTCACCAAGATGAAAGCCCGCCACTGGATTGTGTCCTACGACAACGTTCCCGAAATCAGAAAGCTATATGCAGGCTTCCGGCGGCTCTCGTACAATGTGAGATACACCGCGCGGGAGCGCTACGAGGGCAAGGAGGTCATGTTCTTCTCGGACAAGCTCTCTGTCCCCAATTTGGTCGGCCCCGTGCAGCAAGTCGGCAAGCTCAGGATGGCGGCATAAATGGCGAGCAAGAAGCCGGATCTGGACGACGCCACCGTCCGCATCTTGAAGCGAGTGCTGGCGATGCCGCCGAAGCATCATGACGACATGAAAGTCGGCCGACCCAAAAGCAAGAAGCGGGCAGCCCCTAAAGGCCGCGCCGCTTCCGCCAAGCCGCGTAACGCTTCAAAAACTGCTGGCGAGTCGTGACCTCAGTCAAGAGGCCGGTACGTTAGGCGCTTGCCTTCGATACCTTTGGCGATTAGCGCCGCACGTTCCCCGTCGTTGATCTTGCGGGTATTCCACTTGAAGTCCCACTCCGCGAGATAGCGCGGTAGATGGGCCTCGCTGATCGAATGATGCGTACCGAACACGGCGCGCTTCATGAGAGCGAAGGACGACTCGATGGTCTTCGTGTGATCGACGCCATTGTCCTTCACGTACTCGCCTGCAGTGTGATTGACCTTGGCGTGAGCCGCGACCTCCTTGCCTGTGTGCAGGTACACGCTGCTCTCGTCTGTCGCCAGCCGCGTCTTTGCGTTGACGTGCTTGGTCAGGATCGGGCGCAGTGTTTCGCCCGTCACGTTGGCCACATGGAAGCTGCGCGCCTTTCCGTCACGCTCCACCAGAGAGACAACCGGCATCTTGCCGACGTTGCCACGGCCAGCCTTCAGTTTCTTCGAGGCGTGCTTGTTGCGCTCTTTGCCGCCGATATACGTTTCGTCGGCTGACGATCTTGCCATGTCCGCCCAACGGGCCGCTCGACGGTGTGGCCATAGCTTCGCGGATGCGATGGCAGAGGAACCACGCCGTCTTGTAGGTCACGCCCAACATGCGCTGCAGTTGAAGAGCGCTCATGCCCTTCTTGCTCGCGCCCATCAGATGCATCGCGAGAAGCCACTTGGTCAGCGGTATCTTGCTGCGCTCCATGACGGTGCCGACCGTCACGGTAAACTGGCCATTGCAGGCCGCGCAGTAGTACAGGCCCGGACGGCTGGCCGTTCCCTGACCCTTGGCGATCTTTTCCTGATCGAGGTTCCCGCAGTGCGGGCAAACCGGACCGCGCGGCCAGCGCACTGCCTCTAGGGCTTCGCGCGCCTTGTTTTCGTCGGTGAAGGCCGCTTTGAGTAGGTCAGCTTGAGCCATAGGAAATCCCCTCTACGGCTCTATTTGGGCCTTGCGACTTCCGTTGTCAAGTATATAGTCTCCCTTTCTTAGGGCGCCTCAGGTTGGCGACGATGCCGCCGTGCTCCTAAAGGGTGGGTGGGATCTACGCACTGTGAGACTGGCCCACGCCCTAGGGGGCGGACGTGCGCCGAGCCCACTGCGGACGAAGACGGCGTGCAGCATGCCTAGCAAGGCCAGGTTGACCAACTACCGTGGCACTGTCGGCGACACCGAACCTCGCGTCGCCGCCTCAATCGCTCGACGAATCGGGGATTTTCGTGCCGGGCATGCGCGGAATCTTTGTTGGCAGTTTGATGGGCGTGACAAAGGATCATGGAGTCGGTCGCCTTGCGCGCCGACGTTCGCCGATTCGAAAGAGCCTCGGCAGGTTCTGGCAGCCAGTGACACTCGATCTTCCCCTGTCAGACCCGCATAAGTAGACTTCCCGCTCAGGGGGCTCTCGATGGAAACGATCTTGCAACGGATAGTGTGGAACACGCGTGGCTGGCGCATGCCGAGCGGGGCGACAGATGAGGGTGGCTTTCCATCTGAGACCGGCTTTGGTCATGAGGAGTGGAATTTTCAACGAGAAGACGCCTTCAGAGGCGAGATTTTTGGGTACACGTACTCAACGCCTGCGGCACATCGAACTGCCGCAGCCAATGGCCAGTTTCGCATCGTTTTTTTCACAATTCACCCAACCTCCAAGGAACGGCTAGTTGCAGGAATTTATCACGCTGCAAGGCTAATTCCGGAGGCCACCTATGCACCGCTACTGGACCATTTCAGTGCAGCAGGGATTCTTGAGCGTCGTGCTTTGGAGCTTGAGCAAATCGTCGATCGGGTAAGAGGTCAGACTCCACTAAGTGAGATCAAGGATTCCATTGCCAAGAGATATCTGGCCGTCTCGTGTCCCGTTCAGGATGTCGAAACGCTAAGCCAACTCATTCCACTTGAGCAAATCGCCGGCCAGCAATCTGTGGGAGCTCGATTCCGGCGATTTACATACCTAAAGGAGGCTTACCCCGGTATCTTTCAATCACCTAATCCTGAATGCTTCTCATCGGCGAATTGGACACCGCTCGCCGAGGACGCGTACTACCGGGAAGCACCGGCTCTTCGTCGCGTCATTATTCCAAGACACAAGCGTCTCTCCAATGCATTCTGCAAGTGGCTACACCACCGCCACAACCTGCATGCACAGCAAGAGCGAGATCGAGTAGATGTTCGTTTCAACATGGGAGACGATACCGTCCTTGCGGAAATAAAGATCTGCTATGGAGTCGGTACTACTAAAGCTATTCGAGAAGCACTTGGGCAACTCCTCGAATACAATCACTACCCCCTTAGACGTCCTTCGCGCCGATGGATGATTGTGCTCGACGAGGAGCCGTCTACGGATGACAAACGGTTTGTCGATCTACTTGGAGAACACTGGCAACTTCCGTTGAGCATCGCTTGGCGCGAAGGCCAAGAATTCAGCTTCTATCGCTTCAGCTTTGACGGCTAGCGTCCGACCTTCGGATGGAGGTGGCCAAACTCTTGTGGCTCAAGCGGCTGAGCCGCCGAAGGATGGGTAGTGAGCAAGCAGGCAGAGACGAAGTGGTTCTTTGCGAACGCGCACCGCCAATGAAGCGATTGTTAGGGGGCTTAGCTGCTCGAAGAGGGCTACACTTTCCCCAATCAACGACAACCTAAGGGTGGAAATGTGAGTTCATCGACCGCGATCAGCGCGCATCTGGCGGTGCGCCCGGACTGGCTGGCCAAGGGGGCGGAGCCGGCGCTCGAGCCGGCGCTGCCGATCGTCGACCCGCATCATCACCTGATCGACCGGCCCGAGAGCGGCACCTACCTGCTGCCCGACCTGCTGGCGGACATAAGCGAGGGCGGCCACAACGTCGTGGCGACCGTCTATCTCGAATGGCTGTCGATGTACCGCGCCGACGGGCCGGAGGCGATGCGGCCGGTGGGCGAGGTCGAGTTCGCCAACGGCGTCGCGGCGATGAGCGCGAGCGGCGGCTACGGCCGGCCGCGCGTGTGCGCCGGGATCGTCGGCCATGCCGACCTGGCGCTGGGCGATGCCGTGGCGCCGGTGCTCGAGGCGATGGTGGCGCATGGCGGCGGCCGCTTCCGCGGCATCCGCTACATCAGCTCCTTCGATCCCGACCAGGCGCAATGGGGCGCCACCGCCGTGCGGCCGGTCGACCTGCTGCGCGACGCCCGCGTGCGCGAGGGCTTCGCCCGGCTGGCGCCGCTCGGCCTCAGCTTCGACGCCTGGGCCTACCACACCCAGCTCGGCGACGTGGTCGATCTCGCGCGCGCCTTCCCGGGGACGACGATCGTGCTCGACCATGTCGGCGGCCCGATCGGGCTCGGCCGGTTCAAGGGCCAGCGCGAGGCCGTGTTCGCCGACTGGCGGGCGCAGATCCGCGCGCTGGGCGGCTGCCCCAACGTCCACGTCAAGCTGGGCGGCATGGGCATGAAGATGTTCGGCTTCGACTTCCACGAGGGCGCGACGGCGCCCGGCTCGGAGCGGCTGGCGGCGGCATGGCGGCCCCATGTCGAGACCTGCCTCGAGGCGTTCGGGACGAAGCGCGCGATGTTCGAGAGCAACTTCCCGGTCGACAAGGGCTCGTACGGCTACGGCGTCTACTGGAACGCCTGCAAGCGGCTGGCCGCGGGCATGAGCGCGGCCGAGAAGGCCGACCTGTTCCACGACACCGCCAACCGCGTCTACCGGCTCGGCCTCTGACGGAGTCTTAACGCGGGGGCGGGCGCGCCGTCAGTGCGCCATCAGCACCGGCACGGTCATGCGCTTCAGCATGGTGCGCGTGGCGCCGCCCAGGATGAACTCGCGGGCGCGCGGATGGCCGTAGGCGCCCATGACCACGAGATCGGCCGCGGCGGTGCCGGCCTCGGCCAGGATGACGTCGCCCACCGCCGCATCCTCGCCCGGCGCGATGCGCAGGCTGGCGCCGACGCCGTGGCGCGACAGGAAGTCGATGGCGGCGGCGCCCGTCGTCTCGCCGTCGGCGGCGCCCGGCTTGCCGGCCTCGATGGTGAGGATGGTGACGTGCCCGGCCCGCGCGAGGAAGGGCATCGCGTCCTTGAGCGCGCGCGCCGCGGGCGCGCTGCCGTCCCAGGCGACCAGCACGCGCTGGCCCACCGAGGCGATGGTGCCCTGGGTGGGCACCAGCAGCGCGGGCCCGCCGGCGTCGAGCGCGATGCGTTCGGGGATGGCGTATTCGGGCCGCGGCAGCAGCTCGTCGGCATCGACCTGGCCGACCACGGTGAGATCGGCGGTGCGGGCGAGGCGGGCAAGGCCGGCCTCGACGTCGTGGCCGAGCTCGATCCAGTCGGCGGCGACGCCGGTCGCTGCCGTGCAGGCCTCGAAGTCGGCGCGCAGCCGGTCGCGGGTCTGCTGCCACCAGCCGCGCATCGTGGGCTCCGTCCGGCTCGCGACCTCCTGCATCATGAAATAGGGCACGTCCCCGGCGGCGCTGGTGAAAATTCCGGCGAGCCGCGCCTCGAACGACTGCGCGAGGCGCGCGGCGACGGCGAGGCGCGGGGCGCAGTGCTTCGAGACGTTCACATGGACGAGGATGCGCTTCAGGGTCATGACCTCTCTCCGTCGCGGGCCGGTGACCCAGGATAGAGGCAGGGCCCCGTCGTGCGATTGACCTGTGTCAACCGCGCGAGCCGGCGGGCCAAGTCGATCGGGTCAGGGGACGATCCGCCGCTCCACGACATGGCGCTCGATGTCCGGCACGCTGCCCTGGACCACGATCTCGACGATGCGGTCGAGCCGGCCGCGCCGGCGGCGCCAGGCCTGGTAGTCGGTCGCCATCAGCGGCGCGAAGGTCGCGAGGCCGCGGCGCGCCGGGCGGCGGATCGTGGCGCCGCTGTTGATCGGGCTGATCTCGACGCAGTCGGCATGGGCCATGACCAGGCTCAGCGTGTCGAGGACCAGCACCAGCCGCTGCCGTCCGCGGTTCAGGCGGGCGCCGAGCAGGCGCTGCAGGCCTCTTTCGTCGGACCAGAAGAAGACGCGCCGGTTGAGGAGCCGCAGCCAGTCCCGCGGGGAGAGTCCGTCGTCGAGGCAGGCCGCCAGCGCGCGCTCGCTGAGCGGCGTGTTGTCGGTGAGGGCGGCGCGGCCGTGCACCGGATGCTCCAGGACGAGCTCGGCGGGGCGGCGCGTGGCCAGCAGCCGCTCGCGCCGCGCGGGATCGGGCTCGAAGCGCTCGATCAGGGCGGCGGCCGGCAGCAGCCCCAGCCGGGCGATCGACTCCCAGGCCGCGGGGGCGGTCAGGTGGTAGAGCCGCGGATGGCGGCGGGCCAGCGCCTCGGGCGTCATCCGCCGCGCCGGGGCCCGCCGGTCACGCGGTCGGGCGTCCGCTCTCGAAACCGGCCAGGAACTGCGCCAGGTTGCGGCCGAGATCGTCGCTGAGATAGCCGCCTTCCTGGACCAGCACGGTGGGCAGGCCGAGGGAAGCGATCCTGGCCGCCATCGCGTGGAAGCCGGCGCCGGTCACCTTCAATCCCTGCAGCGGGTCGCTCTCGCTGGCGTCGAGGCCGAGCGCCACGACCAGCGCGCCGGGCGCGAAGGCGCGGATGCGTTCCAGCGCCCTGTCGCCGGCCGCCAGCCACGGCGCGTCGGGCGAGCCCAGCGGCAGCGGCAGGTTGAGGTTGCAGTCGGTGCCGCGGCCGACGCCGGTCTCGTGCGCATGGCCCCAGAAGTAGGGGTAGTAGTTGTCGGGATCGGCGTGGATCGACACGGTGAGCACGTCGTCACGCTCGTAGAAGATGCCCTGCGTGCCGTTGCCGTGATGGACGTCGACGTCGAGCACGGCCACGCGCGCGTGGCTCTGGCGCAGGCGCTGGGCGGCGATCGCGGTGTTGTTCAGGAAGCAGAAGCCGCCGGCCATGTCGGCATAGGCGTGGTGGCCGGGCGGCCGGCAGAGCGCATAGACCTCGCGCGCGCCGCCCAGCACGAGGTCGGAAGCGGTCGCCGCCGATTCGCTGGCGGCGAGTGCGGCCTCCCAGGTGTGCGGGCCGATCGGGCAGGCGAGGTCGACCTGGTGCCAGCCGGCGCGCCCGGCCAGCGCCCTGGGATAGGTCGCCGGGTAGCGCGCGGGATGGACGTTGGGCACGACCTCGGCCGAGGCGCCGGGCAGCTTGGCCCAGTCGCGCGCCACGGTCTGCAGGAAGTCGAGATACTCGGGCGTGTGCACCGTGGCGGCCGGCGCCATGCCGTGCGCCGCGGGCGCCTCGACCGCGTGACCCGCCGCCGTCGCCGCCGCCAGCAGCCGGTCGGCGCGTTCCGGCTGCTCGGTGCTGCGCTGCTTCACGCCGCGCACGAAGAAGGTCTGCGGATCGTGGCCGGCGTGCTTGTCGGAATAGATGATCTTCATGCCATGGCTATAGTCGCTGCGCGGGCGGCGCTCCAGTGGCGGCGATGGCGCGCTCGCGGGGGAGAGGAGCTCGAGGATGACGGAGGCTCATGGCTGGGGGCGCGCCCCTCCAGTGGCGCGCGCCCAGCAGCTTGTCATCCTGAGCGCAGCGAAGGATCTCATGCCGATGGCAAGCGGCGATGAGGTCCTTCGCTGCGCTCAGGACGACAGATCCGGACACGACTCATGTTCCTCTCCCCCTCCGGGGGAGAGGCGAGGTGAGGGGGGCGCCCGCCAGGCGGTCACGCCGTGGCGATGGCCTTCGCATCCTTCAGGGCGGCGATCTCGGCGTCGCCGTAGCCGGCCTCGCGCAGGATCTCGACCGTGTGCTCGCCGACCATCGGCGACTTGCGGCGCGTCTCCACGGGCGCGTCGGAGAGGCGGATCGGGTTGGCGGCCGACTTGACCGGGCCGAGGCCGGGATAGTCGATCTCCAGCACGCTGCCGCGGGCGCGGGCCTGCGGGTTGGCCATCGCCTCGCTCACCTTGTAGGCGGCCGAGCAGGCCATGCCGGCCGGGATCAGCCGGTCGAGCAGCTCGTCGCAGGTGTGCTGGAGGAAGTATTCCTCGATCATCGGCTCGAGGATGGCGCGGTGGGCGACGCGATCGGCGTTGGTCCCGAAGCGCTTGTCCTCGAGCCAGTCGGTGCGGCCGAGGGTCGTGCACAGGAGGCGCCAGAAGGTGTCGTTGGTGCCGGCGATGAAGATCGGCTGCGTCTTCGTCGGGAAGACGCGCAGCGGGCAGATCAGCGAGTTCGACGTGCCCATGCGCACCGGGTCCTCGCCGGTCAGTCCCTGGTTGGTGATCCAGTGGCTCATCATGTGCATGCCGACGTCGAACAGCGACAGGTCGAGCCGCTGGCCGCGGCCGGTCCTGTGGCGCGCCAGCAGGGCGAAGGCGATGCCGGCGGCGCAGAACGAGCCGGTCGCATAGTCGATGGCGGCGGTGCCGACGCGGCACATCTCGCCGCCGTCGGGACCGGTCGCGTCCATCAGGCCGATCTCGGCCTGGATGCAGGGATCGTAGCCGGCGCGGGCGGCATAGGGGCCGGTCTGGCCGTAGCCCGAGACCGAGGCATAGACCAGCCGCGGGTTGGCCGCCGACACGGTTTCCCAGCCGAAGCCGAGCTTGTCGATGACGCCCGGCGTGAAGGCCTCCATGAAGACGTCGGCGCGGGTGACCAGGCGCATCAGCACGTCGCGGCCGCCCGCGGTGCGCAGGTCGAGCGCCAGGCCGCGCTTGTTGCGGTTCATCGACGGCACCCAGGCGCCGCCGAAGTGCGGCCGGAAGTGCTCGCCGTTGAGCGGCTCGACCTTGATCACGTCGGCGCCCATGTCGCCCAGCATCTGGCCGGCGGTCGGACCGGCGATGACCTGCGTGAGGTCGAGGACGAGCGTGTCGGCAAGAGGCAGCATGGATCGGTACTCGGACGAGGGACGGGGCCTCGACCCTTAGCGGCGCCCGACCGGGCCGGCCAGCCGTCCGGGCTGATCCTCGGAATTGCAAACGCGTCGCAGTTGCGATAATTCTCGGGCGTGGCCGCCCAGGACATCCGCACCCTGTTCCTCGCGCACCGGCAGGAGCTGCAGGTCTATCTCACGCACAAGCTGCGCAACCGGGAGACGGCGGCCGAGCTGACCCAGGAAGTGTTCCTGCGCTTCGCCGAGCAGGGCGATGCCGTGCTGGCGGCGATCGCCCATCCGCGCTCCTACCTCTACCGCACGGCGCACAATCTCGCCGTCGACCATATCCGGCGCGAGCGGCGCGGGCGGGTCGACCCGATGTCCGACGAGGACATGGCCGGGATCGCCGACGACCAGCCGTCGCCCGAGCGCGTCGCCGGCGACCGCAGCGACATGGCCGCCACGCGGGCGGCGCTGCTCGAGCTGCCGGAGCGCACGCGGCAGGTGTTCGTGATGACGCGTATCGACGGGCTGACCTATGCCGTCGTGGCCGATCGCCTGCAGATCTCGAGCAGCTCGGTGCAGAAGCATCTCGCCCAGGCGGTGCGCCACGTGATGGCGCGGCTGCTGTCGCGTTAGTCACCCGAAGATTCGCTTACCGATTCCGCCGCGCCGGACGTCTTAGTGTCTTGACGGGGTCGCGCCGGGCGGCGACGGGCGAGGGCTGAGGCTGAAGGCGGGCAGGACGCGTGAACGGGCCGGGCGACCGACAGGACGAGATCGAGGACAGCGCGGCGCTGTGGGCGGCGCGTCTGGGCGAGGGGCCAATCGACGCCGACGCCCAGCGCCGGCTGGCACGCTGGCTGGCCGAGGATCCGCGGCACAGGGCGGCCTTCGCCGAGGCCCAGGCGGCGTGGCGCCTGATGGAGGCGGTGGCGCGCTCGCCGGGCGACGCGCTCGCCGCGACGCCGCGGCCCCTCCTGGCGAAGGGGCCGGCGAAGGCGGCGGCGCGCTGGTGGCGGCCGGCGATGGCCCTGGCGGCGAGCCTGCTCGTGCTGGTGGCCGGCGCGATCGCCTGGCAGGGCGACCTCGTGCCCCTGGTGGCGGCCGACTACCGCACCGCGCCGGGCGAGCGCCGCACCGTCGCCCTGGCCGACGGCAGCCGCGTCGAGCTCGGCCCGCACAGCGCCATCGCCCTGCGTTTCGACGCGCGCGAGCGGCGCATCGAGCTGCTGCAGGGGCTCGCCTATTTCATCGCCGCGCCGCGCCGGGGCGCCGAGGAGCGTCCGTTCGTCGTGCAGGCCGGCACGGGCCGGGCGCGCGCGCTCGGCACCGAGTTCGAGGTCCAGCGCCTGTCCGGCGCCGCCGAGGTGACCGTCGTCGAGCACGAGGTGGCGGTCGCCGCGCGGCCGGCCGATGCGGCGGCGGACGCGCCGCTCGCCGAGGTCGTTCTGTCGCCCGGCCAGTCGGTGCGCTACAGCGCGGCGGGGCTGGGGCCGGTGAGGGCCGCCGACCTCGACCGCGCGCTGGCGTGGCGGCGCGACCGGCTCGTCTTCGACCGCGCGCCGCTCGCGGAGGTCGTCGAGACGGTCAACCTCTACCGGCGCGGCCGAATCGTGCTCGGCAGCGCCGCGCTGGCGCAGCGCCGCGTCTCCGGCGTCTTCGACATGACGGATCCCGACGCGGTGCTGGCCGCCATCGCGCGCGAGCTCGGCGCGCATACCGTGTCGGCGCCGCTGGTCACGCTGCTCTACTGAGAAAAATCGCGCGCGCCGTTACCGACTCCGCGCGCCCGTCCGTCTCACTGGAAGGGAGCGGACGCAGCCGTCCGCCGGACGTGGGGAGAGTTGGTGATGGCTGGTCGACGGACGCTGCGCGGGATCGTGCTCGCCACGGCAACGGGCGCGCTCGTGTCGGGCGGCCTGCCGGGTAGCCTGACAGGCGGGGCGCGGCCGGCGCTGGCGCAGGAAGCGCAACAGCAGGCGCAGGCGGCGCTGCGCTACGACATCCCGGCGCAGGACCTGAACGCCGCGCTGCTCGCCTTCGCCAGCCGCGCCGGGGTGCAGATCTTCTACGACGTGCGCCGTGTCCAGGGGCTGCGCAGCACCGCTCTCGACGGCAGCTTCACGCCGCAGCAGGCGCTGACGCAGCTCCTGTCGGGCACGGGCATCGGCTTCCGCTTCACCGGGCCGAGCTCGGTGTCGCTCGAGAGCGCGCCGGCGACGGGCGCCGGAGTCCTGCAGATCGATCCGGTGCAGGTCCAGGCGAGCGTCGTGCCGCCGCAGGCGATGATCGACAACCTGCCGCCGCCGTTCGCCGGCGGGCAGGTGGCGCGCGGCGGCCAGGTCGGGCTGCTGGGCAACCGCGACTTCATGGACACGCCGTTCGACATGACGACCTACACGGCGCAGAAGATCGAGAACCAGCAGGCCGCGACGGTGGCCGACGTCGTGAACACCGATCCCTCGGTGCGCGTCACCAGCCCGATGAACGGCATCCTCGACGCCTTCTACATGCGCGGCTTCCCCATCGCCGAGGGCAATTTCGGCGAGATGGCCTTCGACGGCGTGTTCGGCGTCGCGCCCAACTACCGGGTGTTCACCGACTATGTCGAGCGCATCGACGTGATCGCCGGGCCGACCGCCATGCTGTTCGGCATGGCGCCCAACAGCAGCGTCGGCGGCTCGATCAACATCGTGCCCAAGCGCGCCGGCGCCACCGACCTGACGCGTGTCGCCGCCGAATATACCGGCCTGTCGCAGCTCGGCGGCCGGCTCGACTTCAGCCGCCGCTTCGGCGACAACCGCGAGTACGGGCTGCGCTTCAACGCCGGGGCCTATGCCGGCAACACCCAGATCGACCACCAGGCGCGCCAGGCGCTGGTCGGCGCGCTGGCCTTCGATTTCCGCGGCGACCGCTTCCGCGTCTCGGTCGACGCGGTCAGCCAGTACGAGAATTTCAGCGCGCCGTCGCGGCCGTTCCTGCTCGCCGCCGGAGTCGCCATGCCGACGGCGCCCAACGGCCGCAGCAACGTCACCCAGGCCTGGGAATGGGCGCGGATCACCGACCAGTCGGGCCTGGTGCGCGCCGAGTACGACATCCTGGACAATCTCACGGCCTTCGCCGACGTCGGCGGCGGCCTGACCCAGGTCGATCGCCTGTTCGGCACGCCGACGATCCTGAACGCCGCCGGCAACACGTCGAGCACGCCGGGCAACTTCAAGTTCAACGTCGACCGCCTGACCTACGACGGCGGGTTGCGCGGCACCTTCGACACCGGCCCGGTGCACCATGCCATGGCGCTGCAGGCCAGCCGCTACCAGGACTGGCTGTACCGCGGCTCCGTCAACGCGACCTCGGCGGTGCTGTCGAACCTCTACGCGCCGGTCGCCCAGCCGGCGCTGAACGTCGCCGCGCCGACGCAGGTGCCCAAGATCTCGCAGAGCACGCTCAGCGGCGTCGCGCTGGCCGACACGCTCTCGGCCTTCAACGAGCGCGTCCAGCTCACCGCCGGGCTGCGCTGGCAGCAGGTCGCCTCCGACAATTTCTCGACCGTGACGGGCGCGGTGACCTCGGCCTACAGCCAGAGCGTCGTGACGCCGATGGTCGGGCTGCTGGTCAAGCCGTGGAGCAACGTCGCGCTCTACGCCAACTACATCCAGGGGCTGAGCAAGGGCGACATCGCGCCGGCCGCCGCCAGCAACGCCGGCGAGGCGCTGGCGCCCTACGTCGCCCAGCAGTTCGAGGTCGGCGGCAAGATCGACTTCGGCCGCTTCGCCGCCACGCTCAGCCTGTTCCAGATCCAGAAGCCGTTCGCCCAGCTCGTGAACACCGTGTTCACCGCCAGCGGCCAGCAGACCAACCGCGGGCTGGAGATCAAGGCGTTTGGCGAGATCGTTCCCTCGGTGCGCGTGCTGGGCGGCGTGGCCCTGCTCGACGCGCGGCTCAGCTCGACCGGCAACGTCGCGACCAACGGCAACGTCGCGATCGGCGCGCCGGTGTTCAAGGGCACGCTGAACGTCGAATGGGACACGCCGTTCCTCAAGGGCCTGACCCTGGGCGCCGGGGTGATCACCACCTCGAGCCAGTATGTCGATGCGGCCAACACCCAGAGCATCCCGACCTGGACGACGCTCGGCCTCGACGTGCGCTACCGCACGGTGCTGGGCAACAAGCCCGTCACCTTCCGCGGGGCCGTGCAGAACGTGTTCGACGACAGCTACTGGTTCGGCGTGGCGAGCTACGGCGCGGTGGCCCAGGGCCTGCCGCGGACCTTCCTGCTCTCGGCGGCAGTCGACTTCTGAGCAGGGCGGGCGCGGGAGCAGGCCCGACTGACCGTCGCAGGGCATCACGGGCGTTGATCGACCGCCGACGGTCTGCGATAAGCGGCGCGCGAAACAGTCCGGCCCCTTGCGAGGAGGACAGGTCTTGGCCCCGATCGCCATCTTCAGCGGCAGTGCCCATCCCGCATTGGCCGAGGAGATCTGCGCCAGGCTTCGCGTTCCCCTGCTGCCGACCCGGCTGAAGCGGTTCTCCAACGACTGCATGGAAGTGCAGCTCCAGGCGAACTGCCGCGAGCAGGACGTCTTCCTCGTCCAGCCGCTCGGCGCGCCCGTGCAGGAGCACCTGGTCGAGCTGCTGCTGATGCTCGATGCCGCCCGCGGCGCCTCGGCCTCGCGCATCACCGCCGTGATCCCGCACTACGCCTATGCGCGGTCCGACAAGAAGGACGCGCCGCGCATCTCGATCGGCGGCCGCCTGGTGGCCGACCTGCTGGCGACGGCGGGCGCCGACCGCGTGCTCACGATGACGCTCCATTCGCCGCAGGTTCACGGGTTCTTCAGCGTCCCCGTCGACCATCTCCATGCGCTGGACGAGCTGGCGCAGTATTTCCAGCGCTACGACCTCGCCAACGGGGTCGTGGTGTCGCCCGACCTGGGCAATGCCAAGAGTGCCGCCGCCTTCGCCCGCAAGCTCGGCGTTCCCGTGGCGGCGGGCGCCAAGGAGCGGATGAGCGACACCGAGGTCCGGATCTCGATGCTGATCGGCGACGTCGCCGGCCGCGACGTCATCGTGCTCGACGACGAGATCGTGAGCGGCGGCTCGATCGTCGAGCTGCTGCGGCACCTGCGCGAGCACAAGGCCCGCTCCATCCGCATCGCCTGCACGCACGGCATCTTCGCCGGCGCGGCCACAAGGCGCCTGGCGGCGGAGCCGGACGTGCTCGAGATCGTCTGCACCGACACGCTGCCGATCCCGGCCGAGAAGCGGGTGCCGAAGCTCACGGTCCTGTCGATCGCGCCGGCGCTGGCCGAGGCGATGCGGCGCATCAATACCGGCGAGTCCGTCAGCACCCTGTTCCATCCGGAGCCGACGGCCGAGGACAATGTGAGGCCGTTGCGCGCCTGAAGTCCGCCTGGCTCAGGCCTCCAGGAGGCGTCTGCTCATCAATGTGCGCATGTCGCGGCGGCCGTCTGCAATCAGGACGACGACGACCTTGTCGGCCAGCACCCGGTAGATGATGCGATAGGGCTTGAAGTAGATCTCGCGAAAGTCGCGATTGCCGTACTCGAGCAGTTCTTTCGGATGAGGGCCGCGATTGGGAAACGCTGCCAGATCCGTGAAGGTCCGTTCGATGCGGGTGACGACGAAAAGAGCACGATCGACCGAGTCGTGCTCGGCGATGTAGGAGGCGATGTCGTCGAGGTCGCGCTCGGCTTCGGCGCTCACCACGACCGGATAGCGCTTCATTTCCTCGTCTTGCGTGCGTTCAGCCGCTGGCGCAGATCTGCGAAGACATCCTTCGCAGGCCTGTAGCGGCCGTCCTCGATGTCGCGGTTGGCAAGCGCGAGTATCTTGAGCAGGGCCAGCGTCTCCTGCGTCTTCTCGTAGGAGATGATATCCTGGACGACGGCCTTGGCTTCGCCGTTCTGGGTGATGATCATCGGCTCGCCGACCTCGCCGAGCTCCTCGATGATCTCGGCGGCATTGGCCTTGAAGTAGCTGATCGGCTTGATGCGCGAGGCACGAGACATGCTAAGCTCCTCAACGATCATATTTAGTCCTTTAACGGTTCGATCACAAGGTAGCTTCGATGAAGACTCCCGACCGCCCCAACCTCAAAGTCGATCCCGACCGGCTGTGGTCGAGCCTGATGGAGCTCGGCGCGATCGGCGGCACCGAGAAGGGCGGCGTGTGCCGCATCGCGCTGACCGACCTCGACCGCCAGGGCCGCGACCTGTTCGTGCGCTGGGCCAGGGAAGCGGGCGCCACCATCAAGGTCGACCGGCTGGGCAACGTCTTCGCCCGCCGCGAGGGCCGCGATCCGGCCCGGCCGCCGGTGATGACCGGCTCGCATCTCGACACCCAGCCGACCGGCGGCAAGTTCGACGGCGCCTACGGCGTCATGGCCGGGCTCGAGGTGCTGCGGGTGCTGAACGATTCGGGCTACGTCACCGAGGCGCCGATCGAGGTCGCGGTGTGGACCAACGAGGAAGGCTGCCGCTTCGCGCCGGCCATGGTCGCCTCGGGCGTGTTCGGCGGCGCCTTCACCCTGGAACACGCGCTGTCCATCAAGGACCGCGAGGGGGTGAGCTTCGGCGAGGCACTGAAGCAGATCGGCTACGACGGGCCCGAGCCGGTCGGCGGCCGCCCGGTCGGCGCCTTCTTCGAGGCGCATATCGAGCAGGGCCCGATCCTGGAGCGCGAGAAGAAGACGATCGGCGTCGTCACCGGGGCGCAGGGCCAGCGCTGGTACGAGATCTCGTGGACCGGCATGGAGAGCCATGCCGGCACCACGCCCATGGAGGGACGGCGCGACGCGCTGGTCGGGGCGGCCGAGCTGATCGTCGAATGCCGCCGCATCGGCAGCCGGCCGGACGGCCGCTCGACCATCGGCGTGATCGAGAGCCAGCCGCAGTCGCGCAACACGATCCCGGGCCGCGTCTTCATGACCGTCGACTTCCGCCATCCCGACGACGGCGAGCTCACCCGGATGGATGCCGAGATGCGGGCGGCGGCGGCCGACATCGCGAAGCGCCACCGGCTGGACGTGAAGATCGAGCAGATCTGGTACTTCCCGCCGTCGCCCTTCGCGAAGGAGCTGGTCGAGTCGGTGCGCCGCGGCGCCGAGCAGGCGGGCTATGCCCACATGGACATCGTGAGCGGCGCTGGCCACGACGCCTGCTACGTGAGCCGCGTGGCGCCGACGGCGATGATCTTCGTGCCCTGCAAGGACGGGATCAGCCACAACGAGGTCGAGGACGCCGACAAGGGCGATGTCGGCGCCGGCGCGCAGATCCTGCTGCAGGCGATGGTGGAGCGGGCGAACTCTTGAGGTCCGGACTGGTTTCCCTCGCCACCGCGGCGCTGGTGGCGACGGTGGCGGGCGTGGGCGGCACCCTGCCGGTGGTGCTGGCCGCCGCCGCGGCGGTCGGCGCGACGCCCGAGCAGGCGAGCTCCTGGGTGTCGGGGCTCGGCCTCGCCACCGCCGTGTCGGCGCTGTGGCTGAGCGTCCGCTACCGCATGCCGATGATCACCGCCTGGTCGACGCCGGGCGCGGCGCTGATCGCCGCGACCTCTGGCGTGCCGTCGTTCCGCGCCGCCGTCGGCGCCTTCGTGCTGGCGGCCGTCCTGATCCTGTTGACCGCCGCGGTGCGGCCGCTCGGCCGGCTGATCGAGCGCATCCCGACCAGCATCGCCGCCGCCATGCTGGCCGGCATCCTGCTGCGCCTGGTGATCGCCATGGTCGAGCAGGTGCCGGGCGCGCCGCTGCTGGTGCTGCCGCTGATCGGCCTGTTCCTGGTGGCGCGCGTGGCGATGCCGACGCTCGCCTCGCTGGTCGTGCTGGCGGCCGGCGCGGCGCTCGCCTGGGCGCTCGGCCTGGTGAAGCCGATCCCGCCGCTCGGCCTGTCGCATCTCGAGCTGGCGGCGCCGGCCTGGGATCTCGCCACGCTGGTCGGACTCGGCGTGCCGCTCTACCTCGTCACGATGGCGTCGCAGAACCTGCCGGGCTTCGCCGTGCTGCGCGCCTCGGGCTATCAGCCGCCGACGCGGCCGGCGCTGGCCGTGACCGGCGCCGCCTCGCTTGCGACCGCGTTCCTCGGCGCCCATACCTCGAACCTGGCGGCGATCTCGGCGGCGCTCTGCACCGGCCCCGAGGCCCATCCCGATCCGGCCGAGCGCTGGAAGGCCGGCGTCTTCTACGCGCTGTGGTGGGGCCTGATCGCCCTGTTCGGCGCCTCGCTGGTCGGCCTGTTCGCCGCCCTGCCGCCGGCGCTGCTGGCCACCGTCGCCGGCACGGCGCTGCTGGGCTCGATGGCCGGCGCGATGGGCGCGGCGCTCGGCGCCGAGAAGGAACGCTTCGCCGCCGCCGGCACGCTCGCCGTCACCGCCTCGGGCGTCACCCTGATGGGCGTCGGCTCGGCCTTCTGGGGCCTGGCGTTCGGCCTGCTGGTGATGGCGGTCGAGCGCGCGCTGCGGCGGTGATGCGTGCAAAGGTGTTGTAAAGGTCCTTGGTACAATCGACAGTAGTGTCGCTTCCACGATGGAGAAGACCGATGGCTGTCGACGTGTCCGGCATTCCCAATCCCCTGCAGGGCCTGTGCTACCAACCGGCGCCGACCGACTATGTCGGCAACCAGGGGCAGGGCCAGAAGTACTTCGATACCGACTTCTGCAACGCCGACTTTCCCGGATTCTGGTCGCAGGCCAATGGCGGCCGCGGCGACCTCGCCAACATGGCCGACCTCGGCATCAATTTTCTGCACCTCTACAACTGGAACCCGCAGCGCGACCATGTGCCGTTCCTGCAGCAATGCGCCGGCCTCGGCCTGTTCGTGGCCGTGCCGTTCAGCAACTACTTCTGCGAGAATATCGACGGGCCCGGCACGGTGAGCAGCATTTGCCAGGTTATGGACGAGATCTATACCCACAGCCTGGCTCGAACGCCGGTCGCGATGTGGACGATCGCCAACGAATACAACCAGGCAAACTCGCCGACGCCGGCGCAGATCGCCCAGGTCGCGCAGGTGATCCTCTACTACGAAACGGTCAAGTCGGTCAGTACGCTGCTGCCGATCTCCTCGCCGACCTCCTTCGCACCGGCGGTCAACCCGGGCATAGCGCCGACGCAGGTGCTGCAGGCGGCCTTCGGGAAGACGACGGCCTTCCAGGCGACCATCGGCTGCAACACCGTGACGATCCCGGCCCTGCCTTCGACGTTCTTTGCCGACCGCTACATCGCCGCCACCAACCCGCAGAACCCCGGGTCGATTCCGCCCGCGGCGAGCGGGGTGACGCTGCAAAGCTGGCTGCCGCAGTTCGCCAGCGCCTTCCCCGGCACGCCGCTGTGGTTCTCCGAGATCGGCATTGGACAGCAGAACTGCTGCACCGGCTGGCCGACCACATGCGTGACGTCGCCCCAGCAGCAGGCGACCTTCACCGCCAACCAGCTCGCCAATGCTGTTCCCGGCGGCCAGAACAGCTTCCTGCTCGGCAGTTGTGTCTTCGAATACACGCCGGATTATCAGAACCCGATCGGCTCCAACAACTACACGTTCAGCCTGCTCAGCGACAACAACGGCAGCAGCCCGTCGGTGAACTTCACGATTCCCAGCTCCGCGCCGGCCGGTGGCGGGCAGACCTACCCCGTGCAGTGCCTCAATACCTCCAAGCCGGTCTATGCCGCGGTGAAGAATCTCTGGAAGCCCTCAGGCACCAGTCCGAGCCAGTGGTGCGCCAGCGGGTCCTGAGCGAGGCGCGCCTCAGGCCGCCGGGGCCGGACGGCACGCTTCGATGACCGGGCCCAAGGTCGTGGTGATCGGCGCCGGCCTGGTCGGCGCGTCGATCGCCTGGCACCTCGCGCGCGCGGGCGCCCGCGTGACCGTGGTCGAGGCCGGGCCGCCGGGCGGCGTCGCGAGCGGCGCGTCGTGGGGCTGGATCAACGCGGGTCGTGGCGAGGACGCGGCCTACGGACGGTTGCGAGTCGAGGCGAAGCGGGAGTGGCGGCGCCTGCAGCGCGACCTGCCGGGCCTGCCGGTGGCGTGGCCGGGCAGCCTCGCCTGGGAGCGTCCGCCCGGTGAGTTCGCAGCACTGGCCGCGTGCCTCGCCGCGTGGAGTGAGACGGTACAGCTGGTCGCGCGGGAGGAGATCGGCCGCCGCGTGCCCGCGCTGGCGGCGCCGCCGGACGTGGCGCTGCTGGTGCCGGACGACGGTACCGTCGAGCCCGACGCCACGGTGCTGAGCCTGCTCGCCGCCGCACAGTCTCTGGATACGCAACTGAACGTCGGCGTGGCGGTGCACGCGCTCGTCCTGCGAGGCGGCCGCGTCACCGGAGTCGCGACCGGCGACGGCGCGATCGATGCCGACCACGTCGTCGTCGCGGCCGGGGCGGGAACGGCGCCGCTCCTGTCGCCGATCGGGCTCGCGCTGCCGGTCGACGATCCGCCGGCGCTGCTGGTCGCGACGCGGCCGCTACCGCCGCTGATCGACGGGCTGCTCGTTACCGAGGCGGTCGAGGTGCGTCAGCGCATCGACGGCCGCTTCCTGCTGGCCGCCGGCCTGGAGCGGGAGCGGGACAGTGCGACGCGGGCCGCCGACGCGATGCGAGCGCTGGCTGCGCTCCTGCCGGCGACGGCGGGCGCCGACATCGAGCGGCATGTCGCGGGCCGGCGACCGATCCCGGCCGACGGCCATCCCATCGTCGGACCCGTGCCCGGCATCGAGGGCCTGCACGTCGCCGTGATGCATGCCGGCGCGACGCTGGCGGCTGCCGTCGGACGTTTCCTCGGCGACGAGATCATCACGGCAAAGCGCTCGCCGCTGCTGGCTCGGTTCGGGCCGTGCCGCTTCATGCGCTAAGATCAGGTGGGTGTTTGTCGTCTTCCGGCCGGCCTGAGCCTGCGGCCGCGGGCTCAGGCCGGCGACAGCAGCGCGCAGTTGGCACTGTTGACGAACAGGCTGCTGGGCGGGCCGTAGACCACGAAGCCGACGCGCTGGCCGCCCGCCACCGGCGGCAGGCTGGCGCGCGCGGTCTCCACGGTGTTGGCGCCGTTGGCGAAGCGGCATTCGACCACGGGGCTGATGGTGGCGGCGCTGTTGTTGTCGAGGGTGAGCGTCACCTGCCAGCGCTGCGAGGGGATGACGGTCAGGTTGGCGTTGCCGATCACGGCGATCGGCACGCTGGGGCCGGCGGTGATCGGCACCGAGCCCACGACCTGGACGCTGGGCGCCTGCACCGTGGTCTCGCGCACGGTCGTGGTCTGGGCCTGCGGGTCGAAGGCGCGATCGGCGGGCGTATTCGGGCCGCTCTTGCCGCCGACATTTTCCGGCGTCCAGATCTGGCCGGTCTTGGGATCGCGGAACTCGGGCTGGGCCGACGGGCCGATCTGCTGGGCCGACGACGGCGCGGCGGCGGCCGCGGCGATCAGGAGGGCGAGGCCACCGAGTGTCGGCAGGCGAAGGAAACGAGGGATCATCGGTCATCCTCCTTGTCTCGAACCGTGCGGTCCGGCGCACCGGCTTTCGCCGGAAAGCGCGCCGCATAGGGTTCGCACGGCAGCGCCAGTCCCCGGCACAGGAAGCTGATCGTATGGTAGTAGCCGACCAGCGCGATCGCCTCGAGGACCTGCGCATCGTCGAAATGCGCCTTCATTCCCTCCCATGTCTCGGTGGCAAGAGTGCGGCAGTCGACCAGGTCGTCGACCAGCGCCAGCAGCGCGCGCTCGTCGTCCGGCCAGCAGGCCGCGTCGCGGCCGCCGTGCGCGGTCGCCGTCACCTGCTCGTCCGTCAGACCGGCGCGGTCGGCGAAGAAGGCGACGTGGACACCCCATTCGTACTCGCAGCCGAGCCGCGCCGTCGTGCGGTCGATGACGATCTCGCGCTGGCGCAGCGAGAGCGCGCCGCGGTCGAGCAGCCCGCCGGCGAACAGCCGGGCGAAGACGCGCGGGTTGCGCGCCAGGGTGCGGAACAGCAGCAGCGGCTCCACGCCCGTCGGCATGATGCGGTCGAGCTCGGCGGCGATCGCGGGCGCGTAGGGCGGCTCGGCAGGGGCGATGCGGGGCATGTGTCTCCTCCGGCAATGCTGTGTGCTACACTTCCTGTAGCGTGCTACGGAAACCGTAGCAAGGGAGGAGAGTCGATGGCCAAGCGCGTGCGCGGGTCGCGGACCGGCCGGCCGGTCATGGTGCTGCTCGACCTGCTGGGGCGACGCTGGACGCTGCGCCTGGTGTGGGAGCTGCGCGAGGGTCCGCGCCGCTTCCGCGCCCTGCAGGATGCGATCGGCGCCAGCCCGACGATGATCAACACACGGCTGGCCGAGCTGCGCGAGGCCCGGCTGGTGGAGCTCGACGAGGCCGCCGGCTACCAGCTGACGGCGCTCGGCGAGGAGCTGCTGCGGCTGGTGCTGCCGCTGCACGCCTGGGCGGAGAAATGGGCGCGGACGACCGCCGGTTGACGGGTCGCCTCAGGCCCTGCGCCGCGTCAGCCAGGCCGACAGGACGAGGGCGCTGGCGGCGATGCAGACGACGATGGTGGCAAGCGCGTTGATCTGCGGGTCGACGCCGAGCCGGACCGAGGAATAGACCTGCATGGGCAGGGTCTGCGACTGCGCCCCGGCGACGAACTGGGTCAGGATCAGGTCGTCGAGCGACAGGGTGAAGGCGAGCAGCCAGCCCGAGCCGACGGCCGGCGCGATCAGCGGCAGGGTGACGGTGAGGAAGGTCACCCAGGGCGTGGCGCCGAGGTCCATCGCCGCCTCCTCGAGCGTGCGATCGAAGTCGGCGAGGCGGGCCTGCACGACCACGGCCACGAAGGCGATCGAGAAGGTGACATGGGCGATGGCGATGGTGAGGAAGCCGCGCGGCGGGCCGCCCAGCAGCCGGTCGGCGCCGACGAACAGCAGCAGCATGGAGATGCCCATCACCACCTCGGGCATGACCATGGGGGCGATCACCAGGCTGCCGAACAGGGTGCGGCCGGGGAAGCGCGGCACGCGGGCCAGCACGTAGCCGGCGGCGAGGCCGAGCAGCGCCGCCACGGTGGCGCTCACGAGCGCGATGCGCAGGGACAGCCAGGCCGCGCGCAGCATCGCCTCGTTGGCGAAGAGCGCGCTCCACCATTTGGTGGAGAAGCCGGCCCACACCGTGACCAGCCGCGATTCGTTGAACGAATAGACGATGACCAGGGCGATCGGCAGGTAGAGGAAGGCGTAGCCGAAGGCCAGCACGGCGAAGGCGAAGCGGGCGCGGCCGACGGCAGAGCGGGCAGCGGCGGCCATCAGCGGCGCTCCAGGCTCTTCGCCTGCTGGCGCTGGAACAGCACGATCGGCCCGACCAGCAGCACCAGCAGGCAGATCGCGACCGCCGAGGCGAGCGGCCAGTCGCCGTTCAGGAAGAACTCGTCCCACAGGACCTTGCCGATCATCAGCGTGTCGGTGCCGCCCAGCAGGTCGGGGATGACGAACTCGCCGACCGCCGGGATGAAGACCAGCAGGCAGCCGGCGACGATGCCCGGCAGCGACAGCGGCAGGGTGACGGTGAGGAAGGCGGCGACCGGCCCGGCGCCGAGGTCCGACGCGGCCTCGAGCAGCCCGTCGTCCAGCTTCTCCAGGGCGGCGTAGAGCGGCAGCACCATGAACGGCAGGTAGGCGTAGACGATGCCGAGATGGACGGCCCATTCGGTGCCGAGGATGGTGCCGGGATCGGCGACCAGCCCGGTGCCGCGCAGCACCTGGTTCAGGATGCCGTTGCTCGAGAGCAGGCCCATCCAGGCGTAGATGCGGATCAGGAACGAGGTCCAGAAGGGCAGGATGACCGCCATCAGCAGCAGCGGCCGGCGCGACGGCGCGGCGCGGGCGATGGCATAGGCCATGGGATAGCCCAGCAGCAGGCAGAGCAGGGTCGAGGTCGCGGCGATGCGCAGCGACGACAGCCAGGCCGCGACATAGAGGTCGTCGGTGAGGAGCAGCCGAAAGTTCTTCAGCGACAGGCCGAGATCGACCGGCGGCACGGCGTCGGGATTGTTGGTGCCGAGCGCGATCGCCAGCACCAGCCCGAAGGGCAGCAGGAAGAACAGCGCCAGCCAGACGAAGGGAAGGGCGATGACGAGGCGCATGGCGTCAGGGGCCTTCCAGGGCTTCAAAGGCCCCTCGCTGCGCTCGGGGTGACAGCGGATGCCGATCGCACGCCCCCCTGTCATCCCGAGCGCAGCGAGGGACCTTTGCCGACGGCGCGACCACCCTCATTCCTCCAGCCTCTGCGCCGCATCCTCCGACCAGCCCAGCCACACCGCGCCGCCGCGCGGCCAGGGCTCGCGGGGATGGCGCGCGACGTTGGCGGTCGAGACCATCAGGACGCGGCCGCCGTCGAGCGCAACGCGGTAGAGCGAGCGGTCGCCCTCGTAGGCGATGTCGACCACGCGGCCGGGCTCGGCGCGGTCGGTCGCCGGGCGCTCGGCGTAGAGGCCGATCTTCTCGGGGCGCAGCGCCAGCCAGGCCCGTCGGTCCTCGACCGGCAGGATGTTGGCGATGCCGATGAAGTCGGCGACGAAGCGGGTGCGCGGATGCTCGTAGATCGTGTGCGGGTCGCCGACCTGCTCGATGCGGCCCCTGTCCATGACGGCCATGCGCGTGGCCATGGACATCGCCTCCTCCTGGTCGTGCGTCACCATGACGAAGGTGAGGCCGAGCTCCTCCTGCAGGCGCACCAGCTCGAAGCGCGTGCCCTCGCGCAGCTTGCGGTCCAGCGCGGCCAGCGGCTCGTCGAGCAGCAGCAGCTTGGGCCGCTTCACGAGGGCGCGGGCGAGCGCCACGCGCTGGCGCTGGCCACCCGAGAGCTGGTCGGGCCGGCGCCGCGACTGCTCGGCCAGCCGCACCTGCTCCAGCGCCTCGGCGACGCGGCGGGCGATCTCGGGCTTCGCGACGCCCTCGCGGCGCAGCCCGTAGCCGACGTTAGCCGCCACGTCCATGTGCGGGAAGAGGGCGTAGGACTGGAACATCATGTTGACCGGCCGGCGGTGCGGCGGCACGCCGGTCATGTCCTGGCCGTCGATCAGGATGCGGCCGGCATCGGGCGTGGCGAAGCCCGCCAGCATGCGCAGCAGGGTGGTCTTGCCGCAGCCCGAGCCGCCCAGCAGCGCAAAGAGCTCGCCGCGCGCGATGTCGAGGTCGACGCCGTCGACCGCGACCACGTCGCCGAAGCGTTTGGTGAGGCCCGAGACGCTGACGATCGGCTGGCCGGTCACCTAGCGGCCCGTCTTCACCGTGGTCCACAGCCGCGTGCGGTCGCGCGTCTGCTCGGCGGTGCCGGCCGTGATGGTGTAGAGCTTGGCGCGCACGTCGGCCGGCGGGTAGATCAGCGGGTTGCCCGAGATGTCCTTGGGCAGGAGCGCCGTCGCGGGATCGTTGGCGTTGGCGTAGCCGGTGAGCTCGCTCGAAGCGGCCGCGACCCTGGGCTCGAGCAGGAAGTCGAGGAAGGCGAGCGCGTTGGCGGCGTTGGGCGCGTCCTTGGGGATGGCCGCGACGTCGATCCACAGCAGCGAGCCTTCCTTGGGGATGGCGTAGGCGATGTCCTGCCGGTCCTTCGCCTTGGCGGCACGGTCGCGCGCCTGGAAGATGTCGCCGGAGTAGCCGAAGGCGAGGCAGATGTCGCCGCCGGCCAGCGCGTTTATGTACTCCGACGAGTGGAACTTGCGGATGAAGGGCCGCACCGCCTTCACGACGTCGGCCGCCTTGGCAAGGTCCTCCGGCTTCTTCGAATCGGGATCGAGGCCGAGATACTTCAGCGCCGCCGGCAGCACGTCGGTCGAGCTGTCGAGCAGCATCACGCCGCAATCGGCGAACTTCGACACCACGGCGGGATCGAAGATCATCCTGAGCGAGTCGACCGGCGCGTCGGGCATCCGCTTCTTTACCGCCTCGACGTTGTAGCCGATGCCCGTCGTGCCCCACATCCAGGGGATGGCATGGGCGTTGCCCGGATCGTACTTGGCGAGCTGCGCCATGATGCCGGGATCGAGGTTCTTCCAGTTCCTGAGCTTGGCCTTGTCGAGCGGCTGGTAGAGGCCGGCCGCGAGCTGGCGGACGAAGAAGGGCGAGGCGGTGGGCACCACGACGTCGTAACCGGAGCGGCCAGCCCGGAGCTTGGCCTCGAGGATCTCGTTGGAATCGTAGGTCGTGTAGTTGACCTTGATGCCGGTGTCCTTCTCGAAGCCCTTGAGCAGCTCGGGCGCGATATAGTCCGACCAGTTGTAGACGTTCACCTGGCCTTTGCTCTGGGCGAGCGCCGGAGACACGGCGAGGGCGAGCAGGGCGGCGACGAGAGGCAGGCGCATCGGCAACTCCGGGAAACCGGGAACTAGACCCCAAGATACCTGTGCTGCAGGTCGCTGTCGCCGGCGAGCGCGTCGGAGCTGCCGGTCCAGACGACGCGGCCCTTCTCGACGATGTGGTGGCGGTCGGCCAGACGGATCAGGTTGCCGACGTTCTTGTCGATCACCAGGATCGCCTGGCCCTCGTGCTTCAGGCGGCCGAGGCAGGACCAGATCTCCTGGCGGATCAGCGGCGCCAGACCCTCGGTCGCCTCGTCGAGGATCAGCAGGCGCGGGTTGGTCATCAGCGCCCGGCCGATCGCCAGCATCTGCTGCTCGCCGCCCGAGAGCTGGTTGCCCATGTTGCGCTGGCGCTCGGCGAGCCGCGGGAAGAACTCGTAGACACGGGCCAGCGTCCACGGCGAGGGGCGGCCGTCGCGGTTGGCCGAGGCCGCGACGAGGTTCTCGCGCACCGAGAGGTTGGGGAAGATCTGCCGGCCCTCCGGCACCAGGCCGAGGCCGAGCCGGGCGATGCGGAAGGGCGGCAGCCCGTCGAGCCGCCTTCCGTCGAAGGTGACGGTGCCGGCGCGGGCCGGCAGCAGGCCCATGACGGCGCCCACCGTCGTGGTCTTGCCCATGCCGTTGCGGCCCATCAGGGTCACGACCTCGCCGGCGTCGATGCTGAGTTCCATGCCGAACAGCGCCTGGCTGGTGCCGTAGTAGACTTCGAGGCCCTCCACCCTCAGCATTACGCGGCCTCCTCGCCGAGATAGGCCTGACGCACGTCGGGATTGGACCGGATCTCGGCCGGCGTGCCGCTGGCGATGGCGCGGCCGTAGACCAGCACGGTGATGCGGTCGGCGAGCTGGAAGACGGCGTCCATGTCGTGCTCGATCAGCAGCATGGCGCGGCGGCCCTTGAGCCCCTGGAGGAAACCCACCATGCGCTGCGATTCCTCGACGCCCATGCCGGCCATCGGCTCGTCGAGGAGCAGCAGGCTGGGATCGCCGGCCAGCGCCATGGCGATCTCGAGCTGGCGCTGCTCGCCGTGGCTGAGCGCGGCCGCCGGCGTGTCGGCGCGCGCCGCCAGGCCGACATCGGCGAGGCCGCGGCGGGCGGGTTCGCGCAGGCGCTCGTCGCGGCGCGCGTCGGCCAGGAAGCGGAAGGAATGGCCGGCATGGGCCTGCACGGCCAGCGCCACGTTGTCGAGGGCGGTGAACGCGCCCAGCACCGAGGTGATCTGGAAGGAGCGCGCGAGGCCGAGCCGCACCCGCGCGTGCGTCGGCAGGCGCGTGACGTCGCGGCCCCGGAAGCGGATGGTGCCGGAATCGGGCGCGATGTTGCCGGTGAGCTGGCCGACCAGCGTCGTCTTGCCGGCGCCGTTGGGGCCGATCAGGGCGTGGATCTCGCCCGGCCGCACGTCGATCGATACGGTGTCGGTGGCGACCAGCCCGCCGTAGCGCTTGATCAGCCGGTCGGTCGACAGCAGGGGCTCAGCCATTTCCGCGCCCTCCGCCGTCCGACGTTGCTGCCGACCCGAACAGGGAATCGATGCCGCCGCGGGCATAGAGCGCGATCAGCACCAGGAGCGGGCCGAACACGATCTGCCAGTACTCGCCCCAGCCGGGATGGAGGAGGTCGAGCAGCGGATTCAGCGCCTCCTCGAGCACGAAGAAGGCGATGGTGCCATAGAGCGGGCCGAACAGCGTGCCCATGCCGCCCAGCACGACGATGACGATGAGGTCGCCCGATTTCACCCACGACATCATGGCGGGCGAGATGTAGGCGCCTTCGTTGGCGAGCAGGATGCCGGCCAGGCCGCCGAAGGCGCCGGCCAGGGTGAAGGCGGCGAGACGGTAGCGGAACACCGGGAAGCCGAGCGCCGTCATGCGCAGGTCGTTCGACCGGGCGCCGCGGATCACCAGGCCGAAGCGCGAGTTGGCGTAGCGGCTGCAGAACCACAGCGTGCCGGCCATCAGGACGAAGCAGACCCAGTAGAACGAGGCCTTGTCGCGCAGGTCGACCAGGCCGGGGAAGCGGCTGCGGCTGATGTTCAGCCCGTCGTCGGCACCGTAGGTCTCGAGCCCAGCGGCGATGTAGTAGACGAGCTGGGCGAAGGCCAGCGTGATCATGATGAAGTAGAGGCCGCGGGTGCGCAGCGACAGCGCGCCGACGGCGGCCGCCCAGAGCGCGGCGGCCAGGATGCCGACCGGCCACTGGATCCAGCCGCTCGCCACGTCGTGATAGGACAGGATTCCGACGGCGTAGCCGCCGACGCCGAAGAACGCGGCGTGGCCGAAGCTCACCAGGCCGCCATAGCCCAGGATCATGTTGAGGCTGATCGCGGCGATCGCCCAGATGACGATGCGCGTGCCGACCGACAGGAGGTAGCGCTGGTCGAAGGCCTGGGTGAGCAGCGGCAGCACGGCCAGCACCAGCAGCACCACGACCGTGACGACGCCGCGCGGCGTGCGCAGGAAGGCCAGTGCCCCGGTCACGTGCGCTGGCCGAACAGGCCGGTCGGCCGCCAGACGAGCACGCCGGCCATCAGGACGTAGATCAGGACCTGCGAGATGGCGGGCGCGGCGCTCGCCGCCGCCGAGGCGCTCAGGAAGCTCTTCAGCAGGTCGGGCAGGAAGGCGCGGCCGACGATGTCGATCTGGCCGACCACCATGGCGGCGACGAACGCGCCCTTGATCGAGCCGATGCCGCCGATGACGATGATGACGAAGGCGAGGATCAGGATGTCGTCGCCCATGCCGATCTTGACCGAGGTGATGGGGGCGGCCATCAGCCCGGCGAGGCCGGCGAACACCGCGCCCAGGCCGAAGACCAGGGTGAACAGGAGCTGGATGTTGATGCCGAGCGCGCCGATCATGCGCCGGTTCGAGGCGCCGGCGCGGATCAGCATGCCGATCCGGGTGCGGGCGACCAGCCAGGCCAGCAGAACCGCCACCAAGGCGCCGACCACGATGATGGCGAAACGGTAGGCGGGATAGGGCACGCCCGGCAGGATCTGTACCGTGTGCGAGAGGAACGACGGCACGGGGATGCTCTTGCCGCCCGGGCCCCAGATCATGCGCACCAGCTCGTTGAAGAACAGGATCAGGCCGAAGGTCGCCAGCACCTGGTCGAGATGGTCGCGGGCATAGAGCCGGCGCGCCACCACGAGCTCGACGACGACGCCCAGCAGGAAGGTGACGGGGAGCGCCAGCAGGGCGCCCCAGACGAACGAGCCGGTCCAGCCGATCGTCGTCCAGGCGATGTAGGCGCCCATCATGTATAGCGAGCCGTGCGCCAGGTTGACGAGGTCCATGATGCCGAAGGTCAGCGTCAGCCCGGCCGCGAGCAGGAACATCAGCAGGCCGAGCTGCACGCCGTTCAGCATCTGGAGCAGCAGGTATTCCATCTTCCGTTCGCGCCCCTCAACCCCCGCAAACGAAACGGGAGCGCGTTGCCGCGCTCCCGTCGCCGAAAGCCGCGCGGCTTATTTCATCGGGCACTTTTCGTAGTAGGGATCCTTGCCGTCCTTCACGGCGGTGGCGATGGTCTTCACCGTCATCATGCCTTCCGGATCCTTGACCGCTTCCTGGATGTAGAAGTTCTGGATCGGGAACTGATTGGTGTTGTACTTGAAGCCGCCGCGCAGCGACTTGAAGTTCGCCTTCTTCATCTCGGCGCGGACCTTGTTCTTGTCCTTCAGGTCGCCCTTCAGCGCCTCGGCCGCCGAGGCGATCAGCATGATCGCGTCGTAGCTCTGGGCGCCGTAGTAGGACGGGTAGGTGCCGTGCTTCTTCTTGAAGTCGGCGACGTACTTCTTGTTGGCGTCGTTGGGCAGGTCGTTGACCCACTCCTGGGCGCCCAGCGTGCCGAGCGCCAGCTCCTTCTGCTGCGGCAGCGTGATCGCGTCGATCGAGAACACCTGGTAGAGCGGGATCTTGCCCTTCAGGCCGGCCTGCGCGTACTGCTGCAGGAACTGAACGCCGTGCGCGCCGGGATAGAAGATGAAGATGCCGTCGGGCTTGGCGGCGGCGATCTTGGCGAGCTCGGCCGAGAAGTCGAGCTGGTCGGGCCACTTGGTCAGGTCCTCGCCCTTGATCTCGCCCTTGAAGGTGCGCTTGACGCCGGCGAGCATGTCCTTGCCGGCGGCATAGTTGCCGGCCATCAGGTAGAGGCTCTTCACGCCCTTCTCCTGCAGGTACTGGCCCATCGCCATCGGCGTCTGGTCGTTCTGCCACGAGGTCGAGAAGAAGTTCTTGTTGCAGAGCTGTCCCGCGATCTGCGAGGGGCCGGCATTGGCCGAGATCAGGATCGTGTCGCCCTCGTCGGTCACCGCCTTCAGGGAGGCCAGCAGCACGTTCGACCAGATGTAGCCGGCGATGAAGTCGACCTTGTCCTGCTGCACCAGCTTCTCGGACTTCTGCTTGCCGACGTCGGGCTTGAACTGGTCGTCCTCGTAGACGATCTCGATCGGCCGGCCGCCGATCTTGCCGCCGAGATGCTCCTTGGCCAGCTCGACCGAGCGGCGCATGTCCTCGCCGATCGCCGCCTGCGGGCCCGAGAAGGTGCTCACGAAGCCGATCTTGATGGGGGTCTGCGCCATCGCCGGCAGCGCCAGCGCGACGGCGGCGATTGTTGCGGCGCCAAACAATCCGGTTTTCATCATTTCCACTCCCTGTTTTTCCCCGTCCCTGATGGCGTCATAGAACCCGAAAATGCCTGACCCAACAACGGGTTTCGACCGGTCGAGAGGTATCGGCCCCGGCGTGTTCCCGCGCCTTCCTTGCGACTTTGGTCGAGTGTTCCGGCCATTCAGTCCCGCAGCTTGAATCGCTGGATCTTGCCGGTCGCCGTCTTGGGCAGTTCGGCCACGTATTCGACCCAGCGCGGATACTTGTAGGGCGCCAGCGTCTTCTTGCAGAGCGCCATCAGCTCGTCGGTCAGCGCCGCGCCGCCGCTCTCGCCCGGCTTCAGCACGACATGGGCGCGCGGCTTGACCAGCGATTCGGAATCGGCGTGGCCGACGACAGCCGCCTCGAGCACCGCGGGATGGCCGATCAGGCAGCTCTCGATCTCGACCGGCGAGCACCAGATGCCGCCGACCTTCAGCATGTCGTCGCTGCGGCCCTCGTAGATGAAGTAACCGTCGGCATCCTGGCGGTAGGTGTCGCCGGTGTTGAGCCAGCCGTCGACCATGGTCTCGGCCGTCTTCTCCGGCTTGTTCCAGTAGTACTTGGCGGCCGACTCGGCGCGAATCCACAGGCCGCCGCTCTCGCCTGGCTTCACCGGCTTCCTGTCCTCGTCGAGGATCCTCGCCTCGTAGCCCGGCACCGGCTTGCCGCTGGTGCCGGGGCGATGGTCGGCCAGGCTGTTGCCGATGAAGATGTGCAGCGCCTCGGTCGAGCCGATCCCGTCCAGGATCACCGTGCCGGTCTTCTCCTTCCAGCGGCGGAACAGCTCGGCCGGCAGCGCCTCGCCGGCCGACACGCAGGCGCGCAGGCCGGGGAAGGTGCGCGGCGCCTTGTCGAGCGCCGCGAGCTGCGCGGCATAGAGCGTCGGCACGCCGTAGTAGAGGGTCGGCTGGAAGCGCTCCAGGTTCTCGAAGGTCGTGTCGGGCGTCGGCCGGCGGTCGTCGAGCACGGCCGTGCTGCCGGTCCACAGCGGGAAGGTCATGCCGTTGCCCAGCCCGTAGGCGAAGAACAGTTTGGCCGCTGAGTAGCCGACATCGTCCTCGGTGACGCCCAGCACGCGCACGCCGTAGAGCTCGCTGCTCACCACCATGTCGCGCTGGGCGTGGACGGCGCCCTTGGGCCGCCCGGTCGAGCCCGACGAGTAGAGCCAGAAGCAGTCGTCGGCCGGATCGGCGAGATGAGGCGTCAGCGTCGTCGACGCGGCTTCCATCCCGGTGAGGAAGGCGTCGACGGTGAGCGCCTCGACCGGGAACTGCTTCAGCGCCGGCTCGATCTCGCCCGCGAACTCCGGCGAGTAGACGACCAGTCGGCAACCCGAATCCTCGAACATGTAGGCGTAGTCGGGCGCGCGCAGCAGCGTGTTGGGCGGCACCGGCACGATGCCGGCCTTGATGGCTCCCCAGAAGAGATAGAAGAAGGCCGGGCAGTCCTTCACGACCATCAGCAGCCGGTCGCCCGGCACAAGGCCGCGGGCAAGCAGGGCATTGCCGGCGCGGTTCACGCGCTCGGCCAGCTCGGCGTAGGTCACCGTCTCGTGCGCGGTGCGGATGGCGGCCTTGCCGCCGCGGCCCTCGCCGACATGACGGTCGATGAACGGCACGGCGACGTTGAAGCGAGACGGCAGGCGGACCTTCAGGTCCGGCCCGAATTCGATCCCCATGATCATGCCGAGCCCATCCCTCCCGTGGCATGCTATTTCCGTAATTTGGTACTGAATTACCTATTTACCTACTGTGCGGCAAGGGCATTCTCCGCCTGCGGTGAAGGCCCCTCGCTGCGCTCGGGGTGACAGAGGGTGCGATGGCCAGACCCGATGTCACCTCGAGCGCAGCGAGGGGCCTTTGGGGCTGCAACGAACGCTTGCAGCCTCCGCCAATGGTGCGCAGACTGCCTGCAACAAAGAAATCGGACAGGAAACGTCGGGCAGTAACAGCGTAACAATCGGGCGACAGCCAGCGGGCGGCGTGAAGGCGCAGGCCCGACGGGCTGCGACGCCCCCGGAGTATCCCGGCGTTCCGTTCGACCATCGGCTGGACCCTTAGGGAGGGGCGGAATGTCCAAGGTTGCGCGTGGTGCGTCGATCGCCGTGTTGAGCGTGATGGTATCGGGCCTCGCCGCCGGAAGCGCCGGGGCCCGCGAGCTCATCTATGTCAGCAACATTCCCGCCAAGCATCCGACGCACGCGATCGGGCTCGATCCGTACTTCGAGGCGGTGACCAAGGCGACCGGCGGGTCGCTCACCTTCAAGAGCTATCCCGGCGGCACGGTGGCCGGCGGCAAGACGGCGGTGAACGCCGTGCAGAACGGCACCGCCGACATGGCGCTGATCGCCGACGTCTACACGCCCAACGACCTGCCGGTGAGCACGCTGGTGAGCGACCTCGCGGTGCTGGGCAAGGACGCGCGCGTGATGACCGGCGCGGTCAACCAGACGCTGCTGCTCGACTGCGCCTCGTGCAAGCAGGATTACCTGCGGCACAAGGTGCTGCCGCTGGCGAGCTACTCGCTGACGCCCTACCACTTCCTGTGCAGCAAGTCGGGCATCACCAAGCCCGAGGACGTCAAGGGCCGCAAGATCCGCGGCACCGGCTCGATGGGCCAGCTCGTGGCGGCGCTCGGCGGCACGCCGGTCAACATCACCAGCGGCGAGATCTACGAGGCGATGCAGCGCGGCCAGATCGACTGCTCGCTGGGCCCGATGCCGTGGCTGCGCAGCTACTCGCTGTGGGACATGGCCAAGTTCGTCACCAGCAACGGCGTCGGCACCTACCACGGCACCAACTTCATCAACATCCGCACCGACACCTGGAAGAAGCTCTCGCCCAAGGAGCGGCAGGCGATGGCCGACGGCCTGCCGCACGCCACGCGCCTGATCGCCGAGGCCTACGAGAAGGACGACGACAACGTGGTCGCCGAGGGCAAGGCCAAGGGGGTCGAGATGGTCGAGGCGACGCCGGCGCTCGAGGAGGCGGTCGCCGCCTTCCGCGACAAGGACATCAAGCGGGTGATCGAGACGGCCAAGTCGCGCGGCGTCAAGGATGCCGAGCAGATCGTCGAGCAGTTCAAGCGCAACGTCGAGCAGTGGACCAAGCTGGTCGACGAGATCGGCAAGGGCACCTGGACCGAGGCGCAGTGGGACAAGTACGAGGCGCTGCTGAAATCTCAGATCTTCGCCAAGGTGAAGTACCCGTAGGGGCGTGACCTTCGCTCCGCACGTGGCGTGTGACGACTTGAGATCGATCACCATCCTGCCGGGGGTGCGCCACTCCATGGCGCTCTTCCCTGGCGCTTCCACATCCCTTGAGCGCCCCGGCGAGGTTGTGAAGCTATCGGAGCGCGGACCTCCAGGTCCGCATCAGGTTCATGAGCGGGCCTGGAGGCCCGCGGTCCAGAAGAGCATGACGTGCCTCGGGAGTGGCGCGCCCCGAGCAATGAGTCGACCGCATGTCATCACACTCTAGGGGCCCGGCCGACGACGAGCCCGCGGCGCTGACGGCGGCCGAGCGCGCGCTCGAACGCTTCGCCAACGCGCTCATGTGGGTGGGCGGCATCGCGCTCACCCTCATGATGCTGCATATCTCGGCCGACGTGCTGGGCAAGTACCTGTTCAACCGGCCGATCATCGCCACGCTCGAGATCGTCACCTGGTACTACATGGTGGCCACGGTCTTCCTGCCGGTGGTCTACATCCAGATCCACAAGAAGCACCTCATGGTCGAGCTTTTCACCCTGCGCTGGCCGCCGCGGCGCATGGCGAAGCTCGAGGGCATCGTGGGAATCGTCGGCGCGATCTATGTCGGGACGCTGGCCTGGCTGACTGGCGAACATGCCGCCGTCCAGACCGCGGCCGGCGAGATCCAGGACGCCACCTTCTTCGACCTGCCGGTCTGGCCGAGCCGCTGGCTGCTGCCGGTGGCGATGACGGCCATGGCGCTGGTCTTCGCCACCCAGGCCTGGCGCGACCTGCGCTTCGGCCTCCACGGCCGCGGCAAGCCCTCGCTGCAGCCCAAGTCGACGATCGATGTGCCGGTGGAGGAAGCGTGAGCAACCTGACGGTCGCGCTGGGTGCGCTCGCTATCCTGCTGGTGCTGATCGGGCTGCGCGTGCCGATCGGGCTGGCGCTGGGCGGCGTGTCGCTGATCGGCCTGATGATGGTGCGCAGCACCGAGGCGGCGCTCGGCATCTTCGCCGACCTGCCGTTCGAGTTCGGCGCCAACTGGTCGCTGTCGGCGGTGCCGATGTTCCTGTTGATGGGCTCGATCGCCTTCCATACCGGGCTCACCGGCAGCCTGTTCAAGGCGGCCCAGCTCTGGCTGAGCGGCCTGCCCGGCGGGCTCGCGGTCGCCACCAACTTTGCCTCGGCGGGCTTCGCCGCGGCCTCGGGCTCGAGCCTCGCCACCGCCGCGGCGATGGGCCGGCTGGCCATCCCCGAGATGCTGCGCATGCGCTATGACCCAGCCCTCGCCACCGGCGTCGTCGCGGCATCGGGGACGCTCGGCTCGCTGATCCCGCCCTCGATCCTGTTCGTGCTCTACGGCTGGTTCACCGAGACCTCGATCGGTGCCCTGCTGATCGCCGGCATCCTCCCCGGGCTGCTGACCGCGGCGGTCTATACGGTGATGATCATCGGCCGCTGCATCGCCAATCCCTCGATCGCGCCGCGCGTGACCCAGACCGTGACCTGGGGCGAGCGCTTCCGCGTGCTGGGCGAGATCTGGCCGATCCCGCTCCTCGTGCTGGGCGTGATCGGCAGCCTCTATTCCGGCGTCGCCACCGCCACCGAGGCGGCGGCGGTGGGCGCGCTGGTCGCGCTGCTGATCGCGCTGGGGCGCGGCCGGCTCACCTTCCAGGTGTTCAAGGCCTGTGTGATCGAGACGCTGGAAAGCACGGCCAGCATCTTCTTCGTGGCGATCGGCGCGCTGCTGCTGACGCGCCTGCTGGCGCTGGCCGGCGTGCCGACCATCATGGCCCAGTCGGTGACGGCGATCGGGCTGGACCCGTTCTACCTGATCATCGGCGTCTCGGTGATCTACCTCATCCTGGGCTGCTTCCTCGATCCGCTCGGCCTGATGCTGCTCACCCTGCCGGTGTTCCAGCCGATGTTCGAAGCCGCCCATCTCGACCTGATCTGGGTCGGCGTGATCGTGGTGAAGTACATCGAGATCGGCCTGCTGACGCCGCCGGTCGGCCTCAACGCCTATGTCGTCAAGGGCGTGGTCGGCGACGCGGTGGCACTAACCACCATCTTCCGCGGCCTCACCTGGTTCCTCGCCGCCGAGGTGGTGATCATGGTGCTGCTGATCGCCTTTCCGGAGATCTCGACCTACCTGCCGTCGAAGATGATGCCCTGACCGGCGGGTGCCCCGGCACGCCGGACGGTGTAGGCTTCGGCAAAGCCACGGAGACCCGCCATGCCTGTCGTCGATCCCGCGACGCTGCCCGAGATTGCCATGCGCGAGGGCATCACCGGCAAGTGGATCGCGAGCCGCGAGCGCGGCGCGGGTGGTGTCGGCGTGCTGGCCAATACCGTGCAGCCGGGCGCCGGCGCGCCGCTGCACCGGCACGAGCACGAGGAGGTGATCCTGGTCGAGGCCGGCCGCATCTGGGTCGAGATGGGCGGCCCGCGCCTCGAGGCGACGCCGGGCCAGTGCGTGATCATCCCGGCCGGCACGCCGCATGCCTGGGGCAACGACGGGCCGGAGCCGCTGCGCGTCCTCTTCGTCTGGAACTCGCCCGACCCCTTCGCGCCGGGCCGGAGCACCTATCTCGAAGGTGCGCCGCCGGCGGTGGCCTGAGCCGCCGTCACAGCTTGGCGCCCGAGGCCTTCACCGGCGCCTGGAAGGCCTGGACCTGGTCGGCAACGAAGACCCCGAATTCGGCCGGGGACATGGGCTTGGTCACGAAGCCGAGCTCGCCCAGCCGCTCGACGATTTTGGGATCGGCGAGGACCGCGGCCGCCGCCTTGTGCAGCCTGTCCTGCGCCGCTGGCGGCATGCCCGCGGGGGCGGAGATGCCGACGAAGTTCTCGGCGACCAGCTTCGGATGGCCGAGCTCGGTGACGAGCGGAACGTCGGGCGCCGACGGCGCCTTCTGGGTCGAGGTCAGCGCGATCATGCGCAGCTTGCCGTCGCGGGCGAGCGGCAGAACCTCGGTGAGCGTGACGACCGCGAAGTCGAGCTGGCCCGCCATCATGTCCTGGAACATGGGGGCTGCGCCGCGATAGCCGATATGCTCCATGTTGAGCGCGAGCTCGGCCTTGAACATCTCGCCGATGATGTGGCCGATCGAGCCCTGGCCGCCCGAGCCGAACGGCACCGGCTTGCCCTGGCCTTTGATCCAGGCGACCAGCTCCGGCATCGTCTTGGCGGGCACGGCGGGCCGGACCACGAAGGCATTGGGCACCGACCCTATATAGACGACGTGCACGAAGTCCTTGACCGGATCGTAGGGCGGCTTGTCGAACAGGTAGGGCGCAATCGAGATCGGCGCGGAGTTCGACAGCATCAGCGTATGGTAGTCGTCCTTGGCCGCCAGCACCGCGTTGGCGCCGATGGTCGTGCCGCCGCCGGGCTTGTTGTCGACGACGACGGTCTGGCCAAGCTTCTCCGCCAATGGCCCCGCGACGACGCGCGCGGCAGCGTCCGAGGCGCCGCCGGGCGGGAAGGTGACGACGAGCTTGACGGGCCGGGCGGGCCATGGAGCCTGCGCCGAAGCGGTGCCGGCGAGTGCCAGGCCGGCAGTCATTCCCAGCAAGTGCCTGCGTGCGATCATCGTTTCCTCGAGCGGTATCCGCCGCCGGGGAAGCAACGATCGTGCCCTTCAGGCGCCGCCACGGAAAAGTGAGAAGCCCCAGGGCGTCATCTTGAGCGGCAGGTGATAGTGCTGCGCCAGGTCGGCGACCCCGAAGCGATAGGGCACCGTCTCGAGGAAGGCCGGCGAAGGGACGACGACCCCCTGCGCGCGATACCAGTCCCCGATATGGAAGACGGCTTCGTAGATGCCTACGACGGGTGTCGGCGCGTCGAGCGTGCCCGGCGCTGCGGTCCCGCCGTCGACCAGCAGCGTTCCGTCGGGGCCGCGGACCTCGATCCGGAGTCCGGCGGCCGGAAGGCCGCGCGAGACGTCATAGGCGTGGATCGAGATGCCCGGCACGGGTCGAGGCGGCCTAGTTGAACCGCACGTACTCGAAGTCGGCCGGCTGGTTGTTGATGCCGCGCAGCGGAGGCGCGATCCAATTGGCGAACTTGGCGGGCTCGGTCACGGCGGGGCCCATCAGCGAGGTCACGTAGGCGCGGTCCTCGTCGGTCGGCAGCCACTTGTGCTCGTTCGCCTTCCACTCGGCCTCGCTCAGGACCTTGCCCTCGGGCGAGACGCGCAGCTCGGCGAAGGCGCCGATGCGGCGGTTGAAGGCGCGGTGCGGCAGGCGCAGCTCGAAGTCGATGCCGGCCTGCTGGATCACGCGGTTCCAGCGCAGCAGGCCCTTGGCGCAGTCCTCGACATAGTCGTTGCGCAGGCGCTCGTTGAGCGCCGACAGCGCCGGCACGGCCCTGCGCACGATGCGCCCGCCCTCGGCGGTGTCGATGTCGAAGCTGGTGTCGGTCAGCACGTGGTCGTCCTCGATGCGCGTCTCGAGGTAACGGCCCTTGACGCCCATCGTGTAGTAGTTGGCCGCGTTGGTCGACGCTTCCTGGCCGAACAGGTCGAGCGACACCGAGAAGTGGAAGTTGAGGTACTTCTGGATGGTCGGCAGGTCGATCGCGCCCAGGCTGCGCACGTCGTCGGTCTTGTGCTCCTTCATCAGGTCGCAGGTGCGCTGGACGATGCGCTGCACGCCGGTCTCGCCCACGAACATGTGGTGCGCCTCCTCGATCAGCATGAAGCGGCAGGAGCGCGCCAGCGGATCGAAGCCGGATTCGGCCAGCGAGGCGAGCTGATACTTGCCGTCGCGGTCGGTGAAGTAGGTGAACATGAAGAACGACAGCCAGTCCGGCGTCTTCTCGTTGAAGGCGCCGAGGATGCGCGGCTTGTCGGGATCGCCGGAATGCCGCTCCAGCAGCATCTCCGCCTCCTCGCGGCCGTCGCGGCCGAAATAGGCGTGCAGCAGGTAGACCATGGCCCACAGGTGCCGGCCTTCCTCGCAGTTGATCTGGAAGACGTTGCGCAGGTCGTAGAGCGAGGGCGCGGTCTTGCCGAGCAGGCGCTGCTGCTCGACCGAGGCGGGCTCGGTGTCGCCCTGGGTCACGATCAGGCGGCGCAGCGTCGAGCGCAGCTCGCCCGGCACCTCCTGCCACACCGGCTTGCCCTTGTTGTCGCCGTAGGCAATCACCCGGTTGGGATCCTGTCCGGCGAGGAAGATGCCCCAGCGATAGTCCGGCATCTTCACGTAGCCGAAGTTGGCCCAGCCGTTGGCCTCGGCCGAGATCGCCGTGCGCAGGTAGACGTCGTAGTTCAGGGTGCCGTCCGGCCCCATGTCCTTCCACCAGTGGAGGAAGCGCGGCTGCCAGTTCTCCAGCGCGCGCTGCAGGCGCCGGTCGCTGGCGAGGTCGACGTTGTTGGGGATGCGCTGGGTGTAGTCGATGGCCATGTCTGCCTCCTCACCTATGCCCGCTTGCGGTCGTACTTGGATTGCTTGCCGGTGCCGTAGAGTTTCAGCGCGCCCTCCGGTCCGGTGGCGTTGGGCCGCTGGAAGATCCAGTTCTGCCAGGCCGAGAGGCGGGCGAAGATCTTGGTCTCCATGGTTTCCGGGCCGGCGAATCGCAGGTTCGCTTCCATGCCGATCAGCCCGTCGGGCGAGAAGCCGGCGCGCTCCTCGATGGCGAGCCGCACCTCGTCCTCCCAGTCGATGTCGTCGGGCGTGAAGGTGACCAGGCCGAGCTCGTCGGCCGTCTCGGCGTCGAAGACCTCGCCGACCTCTTCCTCGAGCTTCTCGACATGCGCGGGCTCGGCGAGGAAGCGCGTGGCGAGGCGGGTCAGGCCGTTGCCCATCGGGTAGGGGCCGAAGTTCATCGCCGTCAGCCGCACGGTGGCGGGCTCGACGTTCGACCCCTCGAACACGCCGTCGAGCATGTAGGAGCGGTCGGCCGCCAGCGCGATCTCGAGCAGCGTGCCGGCGAAGCAGGAGCCGGGCTCGACCAGGGCGATCAGGCTTCGCGAGCTGACGTCCAGGCGCTTCAGGGTGCGCTTCCAGTAGAGCACGATCTCGTGCACCAGCCAGTTCGAGGCCTCCCTGGCCAGCAGCGCGTCGTAGGCCTCGACCAGATCACCATCGCCCTGGCTCAGCAGGACCCAGGTGCCGATCTCGGTCTCGTTCAGGCGCAGATGCATCATGGCGTCGTCGAGCTCGCGCGCCAGCGCCAGCGGCCAGAAGGCGGCGCCCTGGGCATGGATGGCGTCGGCGTCGGCCGGCGGCGCGGCGGCCGGACCCATGACGCGCAGGCGCGCGGCGCGCTGCTCGCGGTCGATCTCGACGGTGAGATGGGCGTAGCGGATCGTGTCGCCCTCGACCGTGCGCTCGACGTCGGGCAGCGCGATGCCCTTTGCGTCCTTCGGGCGGCTGGACTTGCCGGCAATGCCTTCGGCGATCTTCTTCGTCTCGTCGGCGAGCTTGCTGGGCGGGATCAGCGTGTCGACCAGCCGCCAGTCGCGCGCCCGCTTGCCACGGAGGCCCTCGGCCGTGGTGCAGAAGAAGTCGGCATGGTCGCGACGCACCAGGCGCTTGTCGACCAGCCGCGTCAGGCCGCCGGTGCCGGGCAGCACGGCGAGCAACGGCAGCTCGGGCAGCGACACCGCACTCGATCCGTCGTCGGCCAGCAGGATCTGCTCGCAGGCCAGCGCCAGCTCGTAGCCGCCGCCGGCGGCGATGCCGTTGATCGAGCAGATGTAGGTCTGGCCGGAATGGGCGCTGGCATCCTCGATGGCGAGCCGCGTCTCGTTGGTGAACTTGCAGAAGTTGACCTTGTGGTCGTGGGTCGAGAGACCGAGCATGTTGATGTTGGCGCCCGAGCAGAAGATGCGGTCGCGCTGCGAGCGGATGACCACGGCGCCCACCTCGGGATGCTCGAAGCGCAGGCGCTGCACGGCATCGGCCAACTCGATGTCGACGCCGAGATCGTACGAATTGAGCTTGAGCTTGTAGCCGGGCCGGAGACCGCCATCCTCGTTCACGTCCATCGTCAGATAGGCGACGCCGTTCTCGAGGCTGAGCTTCCAGTGGCGATAGCGGTCGGGCGAGGTCCTGAAGTCGATGGGCGCGGCTTCGGCCATGGCGTTTCCTATTTGGGTAATTCGGTACTGAAATACGTATTTACTTTCGCCCGCGCAAGTTCATTCTGTCCACCCTGCCATGGTCGCGATCCGCCCCGCCCAAGTCACTGATCTCACAGCCGTTTCCGCCCTCGACCGGCGGCTGACCGGGATCGACAAGCCGGACTATTGGGGGTCCATGCTGACGCCCGACCGGCATTTCCTCGTCGCCGAGACCGACGGCGGCGGCCTGGCCGGCTTCATCGTGGGCGAGATCCGCGCCTTCGAGTTCGGCCAGCCGGCGGCGGGCTGGGTGTTCGCCATCCAGATCGATCCGCGACGACGGCTGAAGGGCGTCGGCACCGCGCTGTTCGAGGCGCTGGCCGAGCGCTTCCGCGCGGCCGGCGTGCGCCGCGTGCGGACCCTGGTCGACCGCCGGGACCACCTGATCCTGTCCTTCTTCCGCGCCCAGGGCATGGTCGCGGGCCCCTCGCTGCAGCTCGACAAGGAGCTGCCGTGACCGGCGCGAGCGCGGGGGCGGGACCGTGAAGCTGCAGACCGGCACGCGGCTTGGCCTCTATGCCGTGCTCGAGCTGGCGCGCGATCCCGCGCGCACCCTGTCGGCGTCCGACCTCGCCGAGCGGTTCGGCGTCTCGCCTCATCATCTCGCCAAGGTGCTGCGGGCGCTGGCCTCGGCCGGGCTGGTGCGCGGCGGCCGCGGTGCCGCCGGCGGCTACCGCTTCATCGGCAACCGCCGGCGTGTCACGCTGATGGACATCGTCGCGCTGTTCGAGCCGGCGCCGGGCCGCCGTGGCCGCGAGCCCGGCGACGACACCGACATCGGCCGCTCGCTGCAGCGCGTCCTCGACGAGATCGACGAGATCGCCGAGGCGACCTTGCGGTCGATCAGCCTGGAGACCATGCTGAAGCCGAGGCAGTGATGCGCGGCGCTGTGATCGTCCTCGGCATGCTGGCGGTCCTGGTCGGGGCGACCGACGTTGGGGCGCGCGACTGTGCGGCCGCGGGCCGGTCGGTCGATGCCGGCTATGCCCGCTACAACGAGGAGGATCGCGCAGACGAGGCGCTGCGGCTGAAGCGGGCCGAGGGGCTGGCGGCGCGGCAGGACGGCCGGCTGCGGCTCAAGCTGGATGGCGGCCGATCGATCGAGCTGGCCGACTGTCCCTACGGGCGGGACGCGCGCTGGTACCTGTTCGAGCGCTACGACCGGCCCGGCCGCTTCTACGTCGTGCGCACCCAGTCGCCCGACGACTTCTCCTACACGCTGGTGATGATGCCGACGGGCGAGCGGGTGACCGTCCACGGCTCGCCGGTCTGGGCCTCGGAGAAATCGCGCTTCCTGACCGTCGCCTGCTCGCTCCAGCCGCCGCGCGCCGCGCTGCACATCCGGGCCCCGGCCGGCGACACGCTCGAGACCGAGGCGACGTTCCCGCTGCCCTGTGATACCGAGAGCTGCTCGGCGCGCTGGGACCGCGATACCTGGATCGCCGTCACCTGCGTGCCCCGCGACGGCGGCCGGAAGGGCGCGGAGTACGTGGTCATCCGCAACAAGGACGGTGAATGGAACAGGTTCGGCCGCTGAACGGCAGGGGTGCGATCGTGCGGCTGGTGATGCTGCTCCTGTCGCTGGCCATTGCCGCCGGCGAGGTGCAGGCCGACGAGCGCGGCGAGACGCCGCTTCCGCTCTGCGCGCCCCGGAACTGGAACGAGGTCGAGGCTTGGCGCGACTGGGCCAGCAGCACGCTGAAAGCCAACGACGAGGCCTGGGCGGAGGAGGCGAAGCGCTACGCCAACAACCGCGACGTCTGGCGCTGGCACGAGCGGCTGTTCATCGCCTGGCAGGGCGGCAATGTCGTGACGCTGTCGGACTGCCCGTTCGACGACACGATGTACGCGTTCCTCTACGAGCGCTACGACGAAGCTGGCTGGTTCCATATCGTGCGCGCCAACTACTACGAGGACTTCGCCTACGCGCTGGTCAGCCGCCGCACCGGCCGCGTCCACACGATCCCCGGACTGCCCGTCTGGTCGCCCGACAAGAAGCGCTTCGCCTGGAGCGCCTGCGATCTGCTGAACGGCAAGGACGACCTCGCCATCATGTCGCCGGCCGGCGACGGGCTGCGCACGGAGATCGCGACCAAGATCCCGTGCGGCCTGGGTGACTGCCGGCTGAGCTGGACTGCACCGACCGTGCTCGTTGCCGACTGCCCGCGGGCCGTCGAGCAGGGCAACCAGCGGAGAGTCCTGCGCCTCACCCTGGACGGCGCCAGCTGGCGCGAGACGATCGGGGAGCGGTGATCGGTCCGGGCCGATCCAGGCCGGCGCGCTGCGACGACCGGGCGCGACGGCCGATGCCGGGCGGGTCACGACCGCCGGGAATTCTGTGGTATGGCTGGGGCGTGCGCTGACAATGTTCGCCGCCGGGGCGCAGGCGCCGGCGAGCCAGCCGAGGAGAGTGCCATGGTGCGAATGACGGCCGTGATCGTGGCGGCGACGCTGGGCCTGGCGGCCGCCGCGTGGGCCGACGTGAAGTCGGGCGATGCCTGTGCGTCCAACCTCTCGCCGGCCGGCAAGTCGATCTATGCCGCCGTCGTCGCGGCCAACCCGACGATCAAGACCTTGCGCGAGAGGGCACGCTCACAGGTCCGCAGCATGGTGGCGAGCGGCAAGATCTCGGCCGACGCCGCCGAGGCCAACGGCATCCTCGCCGCCGAGTGCGTGCGCGTCCGCCTGCAGTAGGGGAGCCGGCCCAAAGGCCCCTGGCTGCGCCCGGGGTGACAGGAGGGCAGGCGTGTCGGCTTCGAGTCCACGCACCTCTGTCATCCTGAGCGCAGCGAAGGATCTCATGCCGTTGGCAAGCGGCGATGAGGTCCTTCGCTGCGCTCAGGACGACAGGTAATCGGCTATGTCATCCCGAGCGGAGCGAGGGACCTTTGGGCTTAGAGGGCGGATCTCAAGGTCCGGAAGAAGAGGTTGCCGGCGGATCAGGCCTTGGCCCAGCCGTCGCGTGTCTGCGGCAGCTTCTTCTTGAGGAGAGCGCCGGCGACGACGTTGCGCAGGACCTCGGCGGTGCCGCCGCCGATGGTGAACATGCGGACGTCGCGGGCCATGCGCTCGAGCGGCAGTTCGCGCGAGTAGCCGCGGGCGCCGAAGAACTGCAGGGCGTCGTTCACGACCTGGATCGCGTTCTCCGACGTGAAGACCTTGGCCTGGGCGGCCAGCAGCATGTCGGGGAAGCCGCCTTCGCCCGAACGCGCGGCGTCGTAGACCAGCGCCTGGGCGGCGCGCAGCTTGATCGACATGTCGGCCAGCTTCCACTGCAGGCCCTGGAACTCGTTGATCGGCCGGCCGAACTGGTGGCGCTCCTCCGACCAGTCGAGGGCGAGCTGATAGGCGCCCTCGGCGATGCCCAGCGCCACCGTGGCGGCGCCGACGCGCTGGCTGTTGTAGGCGTTCATCAGGTCGGCGAAGCCCTTCTTCAGGCCGCGCGGCGGGATCACCAGCGCCGACGGCGGCAGCTCCATCTCCTCGAAGTCGATCACCGCCTCGGGGATGCCGCGCAGGCCCATGGTGGGTTCGCGCTTGGTGATCCTGAGCCCCGGGGTCTCGTCGCGGATGGCGAGGAAGCCGCCGATCCCTTCCTCCTCGCCCTTTTCGTCGTAGACCTTGGCGAAGATCAAGTGCAGGCGCGAGACGCCGCCGCCGGTGATCCAGTGCTTGCGCCCGTTCACGACATAGCGGTTGCCCTTCTTGTCGGCGCGCGTCGTCATGCCGTTGGCGTCGGAGCCCGCCTCGGGCTCGGTGATGCAGATCGCGGGCTTGTCGCCGGCCAGCACCATGTCGGCGGCGAGCTTCTTCTGCTCGTCCGAGCCGTAGGCCATCACCGCACTGATGGCGCCCATGTTGGTCTCGACGGCGATGCGGCCGGTGACCGAGCAGGCGGCCGACAGCGCCTCGATGACCAGCACGGCGTCGAGCCAGGTCTTGCCCTGTCCGCCATACTGCTGCGGGATCGTCATGCCGAGGAGCTTCGCATCCTTCAGGAGCTCGACATTGTCCCAGGGATACTGCTCGGTGCGGTCGACCTCGGCGGCGCGCGTCGCGACGGGGCCCGCGGCCAGCTCGCGGACGCGCGCCTGCAGCTTGACCTGGTCGGGGGACAGTCGGGAGGCGTTCATCATGGCGTTTCCTGGCCGTTGGGGTCGATGCTGTAGACGGCGTCCGCTTCGAGGCGGCCGCGCACGACCACGCTGCCGAGCGGGCTGAAGACGAACCGCTCGCCGCAGGCCTGGCGCGTGCTGTCGGAGACGAGAATGCGCGTGCCGTATTCCTTGTTCAACTGCTCCAGCCGCGACGCGAGATTGACCGTGTCGCCCAGCAGGGTGAAGGACACGCGCTTGCCGGCGCCGACCGATCCGCCGACGACGCGGCCGGTGCAGATGCCGATGCGGGTGGCGAAGGCGACGCCGAAGTCGCCGAACGTCCGGCCGCCGACCGCGCGCTGGATGTCGATCGCCGCGCTCACCGCGGCGCAGGCATGGTCCTCGCAGGCCAGCGGCATGTTGAAGGAGGCGAACAGACCGTCGCCGATGAAGGTGTTGACCACGCCGCCGTGACGCTGGATCGGCGCCAGCACGGTTTCGAGATAGTCGTTGAGGGCGGCCACCAGCTCGTCGGGCGACAGGTGCTCGGCGATGGTGGTGAAGCGCTCGATGTCGGTGAACAGGATGGTCGCCTCGCGCGTCTCGCCGGCCAGCACGCCGTCGCCCTCGCGACGCAGGATGGTGGTGGCGACGCTCTCGTCGACGTAGCGGCCGAAGGTCTCGCGGATGCGCTCGCGCTCGCGCAGGCCCTCGACCATGGTGTTGAACTGCGCGGTCAGGGCGCCGACCTCGTCGTTGGAGGTCACCGGCACCCGCTGCGAGAGGTCGCCCTCGGTCACCTTCACCATGGCGCCCGAAAGGTTGCGGATCGGCCGCAGCAGCGAGCGGGTGATGAAGAACGAGGCGATGATCACGCCCATCAGCGCCACGCCGACGTCGTTGCTGATCTCGAAGCGCAGCCGGTCGGGATCGGTGTAGGAGAAGAGGTCGACGATGACCGCCGCCAGGGGCGCGATCGAGATCACCACCAGGGCGACGATCAGCTTGGTGCGATAGCGGCCGAAGAACAGGCCGAGATTGTGGCCGGTGGTGCGGAAGATGAAGGAGCAGAGGTCGGTCAGGTAGTCGCTGATCACGAAGTACGTGTAGGTGAAGTAGAAGACCGGCACGATCACGCAGAGCGAGATGAAGTCGGCGATGGTCGGCCGCGGCACATCGGCCAGGGCGGCATCGTCGAAGACCATCGCCGCGCCGAGGCGGGCCAGGGTGAGGACCAGCGTCAGCAGACCGACGGTGCGGGCGGTCAGCAGCGGCAGCTGGGTCAGGCGGCGCTGGATGGCATCGAAGCTCGACTTGCCGTGCAGGAACCGGTCGATCGGCGCGAAGAGGTAGAGGCTCAGCAGGAAGTTGGCCCCGCCCAGCAGCAGCAGGCTGCCGGCGATCGAGCGCGGCGCATAGGGCCAGGCACCCGTCAGGGCCACGAAGATCAGCGAGGAGGCGAGGTCGATGACGGTGACCGATGTCGCCCCCAGCAGGTAGCGCCGCCGCAGGGCGCGGATCGCCGCGGCGGCATCCGGCGCCGTCATGCCGCCAGGCCGACGCTGTAGACGACCACCTCGCCCAGATGGCCGCGTATGTCGGTCTCGCCCAGCCGCTCGCAGGCGGCGGTCGCGCCGGCTGCCAGTACCGTGCTCTCGGTGGCGAGGATCCGGCTGCCGAAGCGCTTGTTGAGCTGCTCGACCCGCGAGGCGATGTTCACTGCGTCGCCCAGCAGCGTGTAGCTCAGCCGGTTGTCGGCGCCGACCGTGAGGCCGATCACCGTGCCGGTGTTGATGCCGATGCGGGTGCGCAGGCTGGCGACTCCGTCGACGGGGTGAACGGCGAGGACGCGCTGCAGCTCGAGGGCCGCCGCGATCGCCGCCGCCGCGTGGTGCTCGCAGGGCAGCGGCAGGTTGAACGAGGCGAACAGGCCGTCGCCGATGAAGCTGTTCACGACCCCGCCATGGCGCTGGATGACCGGCACGACGGCGGCGAGATAGGCGTTGAGCAACTCGCCGACCCGGGACGGCGGCAGCCGCTCCGAGAGGCCGGTGAAGCCCTCGATGTCGGTGAACATCAGCGTCGCCTCGGCCGTGATGTCGGTGACCCGCCCCATGCCGCGGCGGTCGTCGAGGATCTGCGCGGCGATCGACTTGTCGACGTATTTGCCGAACGTGTCGCGCAGGTACTCGCGCTCGCCCAGCCCCTCGACCATCTCGTTGAAGCGCCCGGCGGCATGGCCCATCTCGTCGTCCGACGTGACCGGCAGGCGCACGCCGTAGTCGCCCTCGGCGACCTGGCGCAGCCCGTGGTCGAGCCGCTCGATCGGCCGGTTGAGCGCATGGTTGAGCCAGAAGATGATGAAGATCGTTCCCGACACCGAGGCGACCACGTCCATCGTCGCCTCGCGCACCAGGCGCTCGCCATGATAGCTCGCGATGTCGGCGCTGAGCAGCAGGATTCCGGAGAAGGCGACGAAGATCAGCGCGACGGCGATCTTGCGCCGGAAGCGCCCGTGGAAGACGTGCAGGTTGACGCCGCGCGTGGCGAAGATGTGCTCGCACAGGAGGTCGAGGTAGGCGCTGACGACGAAGAAGGCGACCAGCACCGTGAAGGAGGTGACCACGATGAAGGTCGACACCGCGTCGAACCAGGTCGGCATCTCGACCATTGCGCCGAACTGGATGTCGAGCCGGCGCGAGAGCAGGCGCAGCGCCATCATCGGCGCATAGCAGAGCGCCACGGCCGCGCACGACCGAAGCGGCAGCAGGGTCAGGGCCTGCTCGATCTCGGCGAACGCGACCTCGCCCGCCAGGAAGCGCCGGATCGGACGGATCAGGAAGAAGCTCGCCACCCCGATGCCGACCAGCAGGAACGCGGCCGAGAGCGCCAGCATGGGCGGCAGGATCTGCGGCGCCCGGTAGATGGCCGCGTAGGACGCGAGCGAGACCGCGTCGATCGCGAACGGCACGGCCATCGCCAGGTAGTAGCGGCGCACGACGGGACCGGAGTCCTCGTGCGCCGCCGCGTCGGTCACGGCGGTCATGCCGCCGGATATAGAGCGGATCGCGGGCGGGCGGAACCGCCCCCGGCCCGGACGTCGGTCAGGCGTTCACTTCCTGTGCGGTGATGCGGTAGGTGAACTTGTCGGGGTCGAGGGAATCGCGGAACCCGCCCTTGCCTTCGGCCTGCGGGTACATGAGGAACGGGATGGCGTCCTCGCGCGAGCCCGGCAGCTTCACGTCGTGGGCGGTGTTGAAGGCCACCCAGTTGCCCTCCCAGGCGCCGAACAGGGCGCGCCGCGCCGCCGCCACCTTGGGATCGGCCATGGCGAGGTTGCCCGGCGGCTCCTCCAGGATGACCTTGCGCACGTCCGCCGGGTCGACCGGCGTCCAGCCGCTGCCGGACAGCCACACCTCGGCGCGGCAATGCTGCGCCTTGCTGACGTTCTGCGAGCCCGCGCCCAGCGCCTTGTAGCCGAACTGCGAGGGCACGACGCGGATGCCGTAGACGTCGCGCGCCGGCAGGCCGGCGGCGCGCGCCAGGCCGACATAGAGCGCATTGAGGTCGGCACACTTGCCGTTCAGGTTGCCGGTCTTGATCATCGTCGTGATGTCGCCGACGCCGCAGCCCAGGGTCTTCGGGTTGCGGAAGGTGTTCTCGACCACCCAGTCGTAGATCGCGCGGGCCTTGGCGAGGTCGCCCGTCTTGCCCTTGACGATCTCCTGCGCGGTGTCGCGCACCAGCCCGTCGGTCGGCAGCAGGTCGGTGGCGGCGAGGTTCAGGGCGCGCTCGGCGGCGCTGAGCGGCGGCGCGTTGCCCTGGCCCGGCACCACGGCGCGGTCCTGCGACTGCACGCGGGCGACCACCTCGATGACGGGGGACTGCTGGTCGGCGGCCCATTCGACGCGCAGCATCTCCGCGCCGTACTTCGGATCGCGCACGCGCTCGGCCACCTTGGCGTTGCCGGTCCAGCTCACGTCGCCCGGCCGCTGCCAGTCGGCGGCGGCGAAGGTCGGCAGGGGGATCCAGGCCTTCCTCGCGTCGCCCTTGGGCTCGACCCGCAGGGTCAGTACGTAGGTCCGCCAGCCCTTGGGCGCGGGCGCATAGACCGCGTTGGCCGATGCGATCCGCGGCGCGAAGCCGAGGGCGCCCGCGGCGGCGGCGGCTTTCAGGATGTTGCGGCGATTCATCTTGGCTTCCTCCTCATGGCTGTTGCCGGGGAGGGTGGGCATCCCGCCGACGGGATCGTCCGTGCCATCCCGGACCGATCCGCATCGCACGCGACAGCGGTCTGTACCGGAGGGGCGAGATTTGCAGGGGGCCGCCGCGGCCGTCAACTCGCGTGCGCCCGCGGTTTCGCAGGCTGCGGGCAGGGCGGCCCTACAGGCCGAGATAGGCCTGGCGCACGCGGTCGTCGTTCAGCAGCTCGGCGCTACCGCCGCTCAGCTCGATGCGGCCGTTCTCCAGCACGTAGCCGCGATGCGCGATCCGGAGCGAGGCGGTGACGTTCTGCTCGACCAGCAGCACGGTCATGCCCTCCTCGTTGAGGCGTCGCACGATGCGGAACACCTCCTGGACGATCGCCGGCGCGAGGCCGAGCGACGGCTCGTCGAACATGATCAGCCGCGGCTGGCCCATCAGGCAGCGGCCGATCGCCAGCATCTGCTGCTCGCCGCCCGACAGCGTGCCGGCGGCCTGGCGGCGGCGCTCGGCGAGGCGCGGGAACAGGGCGAAGACGCGCTCCAGCGTCTGCCGCTCCAGCGCGCGGGCCCGCCGCGGCGCGGCGCCCATCTCGAGATTTTCCAGCACCGACAGGTTGGGGAAGACCTGCCGGCCTTCCGCGACATGGCCGATGCCGAGTTCGCAGACGCGGTGCGAGGGCCAGCCGGCGATGTCGGCGCCGTCGAAGCGGATGGTGCCGCGGGCCGGCCGCTCGATGCCGTGGATGGTGCGGATCAGCGAGCTCTTGCCGGCGCCGTTGGCGCCGACCATGGCGACGATCTCGCCGGCGGCGATGTCGAGCGACACGCCGGCCAGCGCCTGGGCGTCGCCGTAGAACAGGTCGATGCCGGCGACCTCGAGCAGGGCGCTCATGACGCTTCCTGCTCGCCGAGATAGACGTCGAGCACGGCCGGATGGCGCACGATCTGCTGCGGCGTGCCCTCGGCGATCTTCTCGCCGTAGCTCACGACCACGACCTCGGCGGCCAGCGCCATGACGGCGCGCATGACGTGCTCGATCAGCAGGATGGTGAGGCCGGTGCGCTCGTTCAGCGTGCGCAGGAAGGCGACCATGACGTCGACCTCGGTCGGCCGCAGCCCGGCCATCACCTCGTCGAGCAGCAGCACCTTGGGCTCGGTCGCCAGCGCGCGGGCGACCTCGAGGCGCTTGCGGTCGGGCAGGGTGAGGCTCTCGGCGAGCTGGTGGCGGCGGTCGTGCAGGCCGAGGCCCGCCAGGACCTGGTCGGCGGCCTCGCGCGCCTCCGCGAGGTCGGGCCGGCGGTGCAGGGCGCCCACGGTGACGTTCTCCAGCACGCTCAGCCCCTTGAAGGGCTTCACGAGCTGGAACGTGCGGCCGACGCCGGCATCGCAGATGCGGTCGGGCCGCAGCCCGGAGATCCGCTTTCCGTCGAGCCGCACCTGGCCAGAATCGGGGGCGAAGACGCCGGCGATCATGTTGAAGATGGTGGTCTTGCCGGCACCGTTCGGGCCGATCAGCGCGTGGATGGCGCCGGCCGGCACGGCGAAGCTCACATCGTGCACCGCCCGCAGGCCGCGGAAGTGCTTGGTGAGGGCGTCGAGCTCGAGACGGGCGCCGCTCATCGCCGGCGCTCCGTGAAGCCCAGCCGCTCGGCCAGCCAGGGCCAGATCCCGGCCGGGCGGTACATCACGATCAGCAGCAGCGCGAGGCCGTAGAAGATCTGCTTGGCGCCGGGAAAGCGCAGGAGCTGGCCGATATCGGTGAAGGCCTCGCCGAGCCCGGTCAGCACCAGGGCGCCGACCACCGGGCCGAACAGCGTGCCCAGCCCGCCGATGATCGGCGCCAGGGTGAACTCGATCGAGCGGCCCATGGCGAAGGCCGTCTCGGGGAAGAGGTTGTTGTAGTAGAAGGCGTTCCACACGCCGGCCAGCGCCGTGAGCGCGGCCGAGATCACGATGGCGATCATCTTGCAGCGCAGGACCGGCACGCCGGCCGCCTGCGCCGCCTCGGCGTCCTCGCGGATGGCGAGCCAGTAACGGCCGAGCCGGCTTTCCAGGAGGAAGCGGCACAGCACGAAGGCGCCGGCCGCCAGCGCCAGGATGACGTAGTAGAAAAGCAGCGGACCGCCGCGCAGGTCGAGGATGTCGGTCTCGGTCTCGACCTTGAGGAACAGGCCGCCGGAGCCGCCGATCCACGGCCAGTGGTCGAAGGCCACGCGGGTGAACTCGCTGAAGGCGATGGTGAGCAGCGCGAAGTAGACGCCGGCGAGCGAGAAGCGGAAGCCGAGATAGCCGACGATGGCGCCGGCCGCGGCCGCGACCGCGGCGCCGGCGAACAGGCCCGCCCAGGGGCCGAGCCCGTAATGGACGTAGAGGCCGGCGGCGATGTAGCCGCCCAGCCCGGCATAGAGGGCGTGGCCCAGCGAGAGCTGGCCGGCGAAGCCCATCAGGATGTTCCAGGCCTGGCCGACATAGGCGAAATAGAGGACCAGGATCAGGACGGAGAGCCAGTACTTGCCGAGGATGGCCGGCGCCACCAGCAGCAGCGCCAGCACGAGGCCGAGGCCCCACAGCGCGCGCGGCGGGGCATCGCCGACCAGGCGGCGCAGGAGACCGCGGCGCGGGCTCATCGGGCGGGCTTGCCGAGCAGGCCCTGCGGCCGCAGCAGCAGCACCAGGATCAGCAGGCCGAAGCTGAACATGCTCTTCAGCGAGGGCTGCAGCAGCAGGCCCGCCACCGCCTCGCTGACGCCGATCAGCAGGCCGCCCAGCAGGGCGCCCGTCATGCTGCCCAGGCCGCCGACGATCACGATGACGAAGGCGAGCAGCGTGTACTCGACCGAGAGGAAGGGCGTCACCGGGATGATGGTGATCATGAGCGCGCCGGCGGCGCCGACGCAGGCCGCGCCGACGCCGAAGGTGAAGGCATAGAGGCGGCGAACGTCGAGGCCGACGACCAGCGCGCCCATGTGGTTGTCGGCGGCGGCGCGAATCGACTTGCCGATCCGGGTGCGGGTGAAGAACAGCCAGAGCAGGACCGCGATCGCCACCGCGGCCAGCGCCGCGTGCAGGCGCACCGCGTCCAGCACGAGCGGGCCGACTTCGTAGGAATCGAACTGGGAATCGAGCTGCACCCCGCGCGAATCGGGGCCGGCGAGGGCGAGGCAGGCGTTGACCAGCAGGATGGCGACCGCCAGCAGGAGCAGGAACTGCTGGTGCTCGGGTCGGCCGATGAAGGGCGAGATCAGCCCGCGCTGCAGGGCATAGCCGGCGGCGAAGAACACGAGGGCGATGACCGGGAGGGCGAGCATCGGCGTCACGCCGAGATACTCGAAACCCATCCAGGCGAGGTACATGCCGACCACCATCATCTCGCCGTGCGCGAAATTGACGATGCGCATGACACCGAAGATCACCGACAGGCCGAGCGCCATCAGCCCGTAGACCATGCCGGTCAGCAGGCCCTTGGTGATCGCCTGGGCGAGGGAGAGGAGGAAGTCCTGGGTCATCGATTCTTGTCGTCCTGAGCGCCAGCGAAGGACCCCATCGCCACCTGGGGCGCCATGAGATCCTTCGCTGCGCTCAGGACGACAGGTGCCTCAGGTCCGGCGCTTGTCGCCCCAGCCCGGCATCGGGAAGACGAGCTCGGCGGCGGCGGCCGACTGCGGCACCACCACGGTGGGCTTGCGCTTGAAGTTCTCGACCGCGGCCGCCTTGATGTTGACGTTCTGGCCCTTGGCGTCGAACTGGATCGGGCCGCCGACCATGACGTGCTGATCGATCTTGATCTTGCGCAGCGCGTCCATCAGCGCATCGGCCTTGGTCGACTTGGCCGCCAGCCAGGCCTGGGCGGCGATCAGCAGCGCCTCGAAGGTGAAGCCGCCGTTGAGGTCGAGCTGGTCGCCGGGGAACTTGGCGAGGTGCCGCTTCTCGAGCGACTGGGTCATCGCCGACTTCGGGTCGAGCCACGGCACGTTGGAGATCAGGAAGTCGCTGTACTTGCCCATGGTCTTCAGGAAGTCCTGCTCGTACAGGCCCGGCGCGCCGGGGTTCATCACCGCCATCGGCTCCCAGCGCTGCTTCACCATCTCCTGGATCAGGAGCTTGGCGTCGTTCAGGCGGCACACCGGCATCAGCATCTCGGCCTTGCTGGCCTTGGCCTTGCCGACCTCGACCGAGAGGTCCTTGGCCGCCGGATCGTAGGTGATGTAGTCGACGATCTCGTAGGGCATGTCCTGCTTGGGGAACAGCGCCTTGATGCCGTTCACCATCGCGGTGCCGAACGTGTCGTTGATGCTCATCAGCACGGCGGTCTTGGGCGTCTTGCCCGAGATCTTGAAGATCTCCTTGTGCAGCGCCAGCGCGCCGGTGATCAGCATCGGCGCCGTCGGGAAGTTGCGCACCACGAACTTGTAGCCCTGCTCGGTGATCTGCGGGGCGGCGGCGATGTTGACGACGAAGGGGATGCCGCGCTGCTCGGCGACCTGGGCGATGGCGATGGTCTGGCCCGAATCGAAGGCGCCGACCAGCATCTGGCAGCCGCCGTCGATCGCCTTCTCGGCCTGGGTGCGGGCGACGTCGGGCTTGGTCTCGGTGTCGTAGTTCACGATGTCGAGCTTCACCGGCATCTTCATGTCGGCGAACACCTCGTTGGCGACGTCGGCGCCGCGGCGGCACGCCTGGCCGATCTGGGCCTGCAGGCCCGAGGTCGGCAGCAGCAGGCCGACCTTCAGGTTGGCGGGCGCCTGGGCCAGGGCATGGCGCAGCGGCAGGGGCGCACCCAGCAGGGTCGCGCCGGCCAGCGCGGCCTGACCGACACGGCGGCGGGTGAAGGTGCGGCGGCCATTCATGAAATCCTCCCTTGGAAAACCGCCGGACTATAGTGACAGCGGTCGGGCCGTGCTAGGTGGCCGGCATGAGCTTTTCCCTCGACCGGCTGAACGAAATGGCGCCGGCGGACTTCGCCGCCGCGGTCGGCGACACGTTCGAGAACGCGCCCTGGGTGGCCGAGGCGGCGGCGGCGCAACGGCCGTTCGCGACGGTGACGGCGCTCCATGCCGCCCTGTTCGCGGCGGTGCAGGCGGCGGCGCCGGAGCGGCAGCTCGCCTTCCTCCGCGGCCATCCCGACCTCGCGGGCAAGGCGGCGCGGGCGGGCGACCTGACCGACGAGTCGCGGCGCGAGCAGGCGAGCGTCGGCCTCGACAGCCTCGACGAGGAGGGTTTTGCCCGCTTCCACCGCCTCAACGACGCCTACAAGGCGAGGTTCGAGTTCCCGTTCATCGTCTGCGTGCGCCGCCACACGCGGGAATCGATCCTGGCCCAGTTCGAGCGCCGGCTGGCCAACGACGCCGCCGCCGAGCGCGCCGCGGCGATGCGCGAGATCTTCTTCATCACGCGGCTCAGGGTCGCAGCCCGGGTGACCGGCGAGGGCATGCCGGCGGTCAACGGCCGGCTCAGCACCCATGTGCTCGACACCCATGCCGGCCGGCCGGCGGCCGGCGTCGCCATCGAACTGTTCCAGCTCGACGGCGAAAAAGCCCATTATATTCAATCGGCTATAACGAACGCGGACGGGCGGACCGACGGGCCGCTGATCGGCGGCCAGCCGCTGCCGATCGGCCGCTGGGAGCTGCGCTTCGCGGTCGGCGACCACTTCCGCAGCAGGGGCATTGCCGCCGGCGACCCGCCATTCCTCGACATCGTGCCTTTGCGCTTTTCGATTGCCGAACCCGAGGGGCATTATCACGTCCCGCTGCTCTGCACGCCCTGGAGCTATTCGACCTATCGCGGCAGTTAAGGAGGAATTCATGAGCTACAGCGATGTCTCCCTGATGATCGACGGCGCCTGGACCAAGGGCGCCAAGGGTCGGACGATCCCCATCGTCAATCCGGCGACCGAGGAGGTGATCGGCCAGCTCGCCCATGCCGAGACCGAGGATCTCGACCGCGCGCTCGAGGCGGCCGACAAGGGCTTCAGGCAGTGGCGCAAGGTCTCGGCCTACGAGCGCTACAAGATCATGCGCAAGGCCGCCGACCTGATGCGCCAGCGGCTCGACGAGATCGCCACCATGATGACCATCGAGCAGGGCAAGCCCCTGTACGAGGCCAAGATCGAGACCAACCTCGCCGCCGATATCATCGACTGGATGGCCGAGGAAGGCCGCCGCACCTACGGCCGCATCGTGCCGGCGCGGGCCGAGAACGTGTACCAGCTGGTGATGAAGGAGCCGGTGGGCCCGGTGGCCGCCTTCACGCCGTGGAACTTCCCGATCAACCAGGTGGTGCGCAAGGCCTCGGCGGCGCTGGCCACCGGCTGCTCGATCATCATCAAGGGACCGGAGGACACGCCGGGCTCGTGCGCCCAGCTCATCAAGGCCTTCGTCGACGCCGGCGTGCCGGCGGGCGTGATCCAGCTCGTCTACGGCGTACCGTCGGAGATCAGCGAGTACCTGATCCCCCATCCGGTCATCAAGAAGGTGACCTTCACCGGCTCGACGCCGGTCGGCAAGCAGCTCGCCGCGCTGGCCGGCCAGCACATGAAGCGCGTCACGATGGAGCTGGGCGGCCACGCGCCGGCCGTGGTGTTCGAGGACGCCGACCTCGAGCAGGCGGTGAATGTGCTGGGCGCCAACAAGTTCCGCAACGCCGGCCAGGTCTGCGTCGCGCCGACCCGCTTCCTGGTGCACGAGAAGGTGTACCCTGAGTTCGTCGAGCGCTTCACCGCCTATGCGAAGAACATGAAGGTCGGCAACGGGCTCGAGGCCGACGTCAAGATGGGGCCGCTGGTCGCCGAGCGCCGCCTGCACGCGATGGACACGTTCGTGAGCGACGCCATCGCCAAGGGCGCCAAGATCCAGACCGGCGGCCAGCGCAAGGGCAACAAGGGCTACTTCTACGAGCCGACCGTCATGACCGACGTGCCGCTCAACGCCAAGATCATGAACGAGGAGCCGTTCGGCCCGCTGGCGCCGATCACGCCGTTCAAGGATTTCGAGGGCGTCGTCAAGGAAGCCAACCGCCTCGACTGGGGCCTCGCGGCCTACGCCTATACGAAGAATACCAAGACCGCGGCGGCGATCGGCGCGGCCTTCGAGAGCGGCATGGTCTCGATCAACCATCACGGCCTTGCCCTGCCCGAGGTGCCGTTCGGCGGCGTCAAGGATTCGGGCTACGGTTCGGAGGGCGGCCTCGAGGCGCTCGAGGCCTATCTCAACACCAAGTTCGTGAGCCAGCTCGGCATGTGATCGGCTTTCCGGGGTCCCTTCCGCGTTCGCGCGGAAGGGATCGCGGGGCCGCAGCCCTACGGGGTCAGCGCGAAGGAATCGAGGAAGCGGCGGGCATCGGCATCGCCGTCCTCACCCTGCACGACCACGGCGGTAATGTTGTACAGCCGTCCCGCCTTGATGGCGAGGATCGCCGTCGCGACGGCCTTGCCGCCACCGCAATCCATCACCAGCCGGCGCGCCGTGGCGCCGCCGATCGTCATGCGCCTCTCCCGGCGCAGGTCGCACTGCGATTCCCTGACCATGCCGTCGCGAAAGCCGTCGAGAATGGACGCGGGCGACGCGCCGGCGGCGGCCGACGGCAGCACCGTGTCCGAGGCCATGAGCGCCAGTGCCTTGACGTCGAGTTCCGCGGTCGTCGTCTTCATCGGTCCGTAGTCCGAGGGGACGTCCTCGACCTCGACCGTCGGCGCCGCCGGGAACTCGACGCGGTAGCCGGCGCCCGCCGGCCTGTGCTCGACCCATTGCTGCGCGGCGGCCGGCCCGACGCCGACCAGCAGCAGAAGAAATGCGGTGAACCAGCGACACACGGCCATCCTCTCGATCCTTTCGTCGGCGAGCGAAGCGCTGATAAGCTGCCGGCTCGGACACGGCTACAGAAAAGCGGCGAGAGGAACGAAATGCCGGATCGTGACGACCTCGGTTCGGCCTGGAAGGTGCCGCCCAGCCGCTATCTCGCCGGCCGGCCGGCCGAACATGCGGTGGGCCCGCCGCGCTCGGTGTACGTTACGATGCCCGACGGATGCCGGCTGGCCGTCGACGCGATCCTGCCCGACGGCGACGCGACCCGGCGCTGGCCGACCGTGCTGATCCTGACGCCCTATGTCCGCCGCTTCGCGGTGGCCGACGGCAGCAATGTCGAACCCTCGCCCAACACCTGGAAGTACCGCGAGATGTTCGTGCCGCGCGGCTACGCGCTGGTCGTGGTCGACGCGCGCGGCACGGGCGCCTCCTTCGGCACGCGCGATTCCTTCCGCAGCCCGCGCGAGCGGGCCGACTACCGTGCCATCGCGGACTGGATCGTCGCCCAGCCGTGGAGCGACGGCCGCATCGGCGCCACCGGCATCTCCTATCTCGGCGCGGCCTGCGATTTCCTGGCGAGCACCGGCCACCCGGCGGTGCGGGCGATCGCGCCGCTGTTCGCGGTCTGGGACACGTGGACGGACAACTATTATCCCGGCGGCATGCTCATCAAGAAGCTGGCGCTTGTGTACGACGAGCTGATGGTGGCGCTCGACCACGACCGGCGCGATCTCCGCGCGCAGTTCAGCTATTTCGCCGATCCCGCCCTGCAGGGGCCGATGCCGGTCGACGAGGACCCCGACGGAACGCTGGCGCGCGAGGCGGTGCAAGGCCATCTCGCCAACTTCCACATGCCCGACTTCATGGGCGAGTTCCGCTTTCGCGACGACACGCTGCCCTACGACCCGTCGTTCAGCAGTGCCTCCTTCAGCCCCTACAACTATCTCGACGAGATCCCGAAGGACGTCGCCGTCTATGCCATCTCCGGCTGGATGGACGGCGCGGGGTACGCCAACGGCACGCTGTCGCGGTTCCTCACCCTGCCCAACGCCGAGCGGCGACTGATGCTGGGACCGTGGGACCACGGCGCACGCGTCAATGCCTCGCCGTGGCGGGCCCGGGTCGAACCCGAACTGCCGGTGCTGGGCGAGGTGCTGCGCTTCTTCGACCAGCATCTCGCCGGCCGCGACACCGGCCTCGCCGACGAGGAACCCATCCACTATTTCACGGTGCACGCCGAGGAATGGCGGGCGGCCGGGAACTGGCCACCGTTGCCGGGACGAAGCACGCTCTACCTTGCGGCCGACGGCGGGCTCGCGACGGACCGGCCCGACGCGACGGGATCGCGCGCGTTCCAGGCCGACTTCTCGCGGGGTACCGGCGAGCAGACGCGTTACGAGCGCATCGCCGGGATCGACGCCACCGCCTACTACGCCGACTGGGGCGAGCGCGAGAGCCGTCTCCTGTCCTTCACCGGCGAGCCGCTCACGTCTCCGCTCGAGATCGCCGGCCATGCGGTCGTGTCGCTGTGGCTCGCCTCCAGCGAGCCCGACGCCTCGGTGTTCGTCTATCTCGCCGAGGTCGAGGCCGACGGAACGTCGCGCTATGTCACGGAGGGGCTGCTGCGCGCCATCCATCGCGCCGAGGCCGAGGCGCCGAGGCACTACCGCACGACCTGGCCGTGGCGCAGCTTCGCGCGCAAGGACGCAAGGCCGATGCCGCCCGGCGAGCCGCAGCTCCTGCGCTTCGCCCTGCTGCCGACGGCCTGGCGGTTCGCGGCCGGCAGCCGCCTGCGGCTCTCGATCGCCGGCGCCGACGCCGACCATTTCGCCCAGACGCCGCACGGACGGCCGCCGACGCTGACGGTGATGAGCGGCGGCGCGCAGGCGAGCCTGCTGGAACTGCCAGTGGCGCGGGCCTAGATTGCGACGAGAGGGCGATGACGGACGGGATTTCGAGACGCGCGACGATGGCGGGGCTGCTGGCGGCGGCCGCTCCGGGCGCCGTGCGCGCGGCGGACTGGCCCGAGCGGCCGGTGACCTGGATCGTGCCCTATCCGGCGGGCGGCGGCTCCGACACCTTCGCCCGCCCGATCGCCGCCCTGATGGCCGAGCGGCTGGGCCAGCCGATGCCGATCGACAATCGCAGCGGCGCCGGCGGCACGATCGGCACCGCCGTGGCGGCCCGCGCCGCACCCGACGGCTACACGCTGCTGCTGGGCGACACCGGCCTGACCTATGCGCCGATCGTCTATCCCAAGGCCGGGTTCGACTTCGCGCGCGACTTCGCGCCGATCAGCGCGCTCGCCCGGCAGCCCTACGTGCTGGTGGTCAATCCCGCCCGCCTCGACGTCGCCACGCTCGGCGCCTTCGTCGAGCGGGCGAAGAAGACGCCGGGCACGATCGACGTCGGCACCGCCGGGCTCGGCACCGTGACCGACCTCGCGGTCGGCCTGTTCGAGCAGCGCGCGTCGATCAAGGTGACGCGCGTACCGTATCGCGGCGGCGGCCCGATGCTGCAGGACTTGCTGGCGGGCCAGATCGCCGCCGCCTTCGTCGTGCTGAGCGCGGCAGTGGGACTCGCGACCTCCGGCAAGCTCAAGGCGCTCGCTGTTGCCGGGCGGCGGCGCGAATCGCTGCTGCCCGAGGTGCCGACCATGAAGCAGGCCGGCCTCGATTTCCGCGCCACGATCTGGTTCGGCCTGTTCGCACCGGCGCGCACGCCCGCAACCGTCCTCGACCGGCTGCACGGCGCCGTGCAGGGCGCCCTGCGCGACGACAAGGTCAAGCGCCTCTGGGAAGAGCAGGGGGCCCGCGTCGAGCTCGAGAACCGTGCCGACTTCGCACGCTTCGTCGCGGCCGACACCGAGCGATGGGTCAAGCTGGCGCGCGCCGCCGACATCAAGCTGGAGTAGGGACGGGCGGGCGTCGCCCGCACCCTGCGTTGCAAGCGGAGGAAGCCATGAACGCCGATTCGAAGAAGACGACCCTGCGCATGATTCCCTACGGGATCTATGTGCTCACCGCCGACGACGGAAAGGGCAACATCGCGGCGGCGACGGTGAACTGGGTGACCCAGACGGCGTTCGCGCCGCCGCTGGTCGTGGTCGGCGTGAAGACCGATTCGGGCGCCTACCAGACCATCAAGGCGGCCGGCAGCTTCGCGCTCAACATGCTGGGCAAGGACCAGAAGGGCCTCGCCTTCACCTTCTTCCGGCCGGCCGACGTGAGCGACGGCAAGCTGAGCGGCCAGGCCTACCGCAAGGGGACGACCGGCGCGCCGGTGCTGGTCGAGGCGCCGGGCGCCGTCGAGTGCAAGGTGACGACGATCGTCGAGCAGGGCGACCACCATATCGTGGTCGGCGAGGTGGTCGACGCGCATCTCAGCAAGCCGCCGACCGGCCGGCCCGACGCCGCGATCCTCGAGATGAAGGACCTCGGCGACAACGTCTTCTACGGCGGCTGAGCGAGCGGCGGTCGGACCTCAGGTCGCGCCGCCGCCGTTCACCTGGATCATCTGGCCGTTGATGTAGCCGCCGGCGTCGGAGACCAGCAGGCGCGCCGCGGCGGCAACCTCGACGGGTGTCCCCATGCGGCCGAGCGGCACGCGGGCGATCGTCTGGGCCCGCGCCTCGGCCGAGTCGTTGTGCTCGGCCTCGTCGGGCGCGATGGGGCCCGGCGAGATGGTGTTCACCGTGATGTTCTTCGGCCCGAACTCCATGGCCAGCGCCTTGGTGAGTCCCCACACGCCGTGCTTGGCGACCGATACCGGCGCACGCCCGGCATGGCCATGGATCGCGTTCATGCCGGCGAAGTTGACGATCCGGCCCCAGCCCTTCTTCACCATGCGCGGCAGGCAGGCGCGCGACAGCCAGACCGCGGCGTCGAGGTCGACGGCGATGACTCGCCGCCAGTCGGTCTCCGACATCTCGAGGAACGGCTTGTTGGGCCGCAGCGCCGCATTGTTCAGCAGCGCGTCGACGGCGCCGAAGCGAGCGATCACCGCGTCGGCGATGCGCCGGCAGGCGTCGGGCTCGCCGACATCGCCCATCACCACCATCGCCTCGACGCCGAGGGCAGCGGCTTCGGCGGCCACCTTCTCGCAGGCCGCGTGGTCGCTCGAGCCGTTGATGGCGACGTTGAAGCCGTCCTCGGCCAGGCCCAGCACGCAGGCGCGCCCGATGTTGCGGCCGCCGCCGGTGATCAAGGCTGTTCTGTTCGCCGTCATCTTCTATTCTCCCGCAAAAGACTGTGACGAAGGCTTCACGTGGAACAGAAGACCCTTCCGGTGGGCCGCGGCACCGCGCGAGCCTGGACCGGCGGCGAGGGCGAGGCAATCGTGCTGCTGCACGGCGGCTGGTCCGGCGCCGAGCCCTACTGGTCGAAGGTCGCCGACGAGCTGGCCGGCACGCACCATGTCGTGGCGCCGGAGCTGCCGGGGATCGGCGTGCCGGGCGACCTGCTGGCGAGCTTCGGCGCCTATGCGGACTGGCTGGACGAGCTGCTGGCGGCGCTCGGCGTCGAGCGCGCCACCGTCGTCGGCAATGCACTGGGCGCCGCCATCGCCTGGCGCTACGCCGCCCAGTTCGGCACGCCGTCCGCCGACCGCTGCGCGGGCCTGGTGATGGTCAACGGCTATCCGCCCCCGGCCTATCCCGGCAGCGTGCGCTGGCTGGTCAGGCGCACGCCGCTGCGCCGCATGATCCGCGCGACCTACGCGCGGAATCTCTACGGCAGCGCCGCGCTCGCCACGGCCTTCCACGACCGGCGCAACGTGCCGCGCGCCATCGCCAATGCGCTCGACCGCTTCTCCGCCGCCGAGATCGACGCCGTGCTCGACCTGATGCTGTCCGACGAGCCGGCACTGCCGCCGCCCGCGGTGCGCACCCTGCTGCTGTTCGGCGAGGCCGACCGCCTGCCGCCGCCCGACCGGCGGGGCGCCCGCCGGATGCGGCCGTCGCTGGTCGACAGCCGCCTGGTCACGATCCCCGCGGCTGGCCACATGCCGCAGGTCGAGCACCCGGTCGCGTTCCTGAGGGCGATCCGGTCGTTCGTCGACGGCGCCTGACCGGTCGCGGACGCCCTCTCAGATGACTCCGCCGGCCTTCAGCCCGTCGATCGACTTGGCGTCGTAGCCCAGCTCGCCCAGGACCTCGGCAGTGTGCTGGCCGAGGTCCGGCGTCGGCTTGAGTTCCTTGGGCTGGGGGAAGTCGGAGAGGTTGATCGGCTGGCCGACCACCTTGATCTCGCCGAGCTTCGGATGCTGGACCGGCCGGGCGATGCCGAGATGCTGGACCTGTGGCTCGGCGAAGGTCTGGTCGATCGAGTTGATCGGACCGCACGGCACGCCGGCCTTGTTCATCGCCTCCAGCCAGTAGGCCGACGGCTTGGTCCGGGTGATCTCGCCGATGCGCTCGTTGACGAGCTGGCGGTTCTTGGTGCGCAGCGCCGCCGTCACATGATCGGGATGGTCGGCCATCTCGGGCTTGCCCAGCGCCTTGCAGCAGCGCTCCCAAAGATTGTCGCCGGAGGCGGCGATGTTGATGTGGCCGTCGGCGGTCGGGAAGACGCCGGTCGGCGTGCCGGTGGGATGGTCGTTGCCGGCCTGCTTGGGCACCTCGCCCTTCATCAGCCAGCGCGAGGCCTGGAAGTCGAGCATGAAGATCTGCGCCTCGATCAGCGAGGTGTGGACCCACTGGCCCTTGCCGGTGCGCTCGCGGTTGTAGAGGGCGAGGATCATGGCCTGGGCCAGCAGCAGGCCCGAGGTCAGGTCGGCGATCGGGATGCCGACGCGCATCGGCCCGCGCCCGGGCTCGCCGGTGATCGACATCAGACCGCCCATGCCCTGGGCGATCTGGTCGACGCCGGGGCGGGCCGCATCCGGTCCGGTCTGGCCGAAGCCCGCGATCGAGCCGTAGACGATGCGCGGATTGATCTTGGCCACCGTGTCGTAGTCGACCTTCAGCCGGTGCTTCACGTCGGAGCGGTAGTTTTCGACGATGACGTCGGCCTTGGCCGCCAGCTTCATGAAGATCGCATGGCCTTCCGGGCTCTTGAGGTTGAGCGTCATCGACTTCTTGTTGCGGTGCAGGTTCTGGAAGTCGAAGCCGTGCCGGCTGCCGCCCATCGCGTCGGTGCCGCCTTCCGACGGCGGCTCGATCTTGATCACGTGCGCGCCCCAGTCGGCGAGCTGGCGCACCGCGGTCGGCCCGGCGCGATGCGCCGTGAGGTCGAGCACGGAGATGTGGGAGAGCGGCAGGGCGGTCATGGATGTTTCCTCGTGCTCGTGTTCTCGATGCTCTTGCTCTGTCATCCCGAGCGCAGCGAGGGACCCTTCCTCCGGCCCAAAGGTCCCTCGCTGCGCTCGGGATGACAGCGTGCGCGTATCAACGTCCCTTGAAGATCGGCTTGCGCTTTTCCATGAAGGCGCGGCGGCCTTCCTGGAAGTCCTCGCTGTCGAAGCAGGCGGCGGCCATCGGCTCGAGGCGCGCGAGGTCGCGCTGGGATTCGGGCTTGGCGATCTCGCGGGCCGCGGCCTTGGCCAGCGCGATGGTGAGCGGCGCGTTCTGGGCGATCGCGCCGGTGATGCCGGCGACCATGGCGTCGAGCTCGGCGTCGGCGGCCACGCCGTTCACCAGGCCCATGTCGTAGGCTTCCTTCGAGGAATACTGCTTGGCGGTGAACAGGAACTCCATGGCCCGCGGCAGGCCGACAATGCGCGACAGCCGCTCGATGCGCAGGAAGCCGTAGCCCAGCCCGAGCCTCGCGGCCGGCACGCCGAAGCGCGCGCCTTCGTTGCAGTAGCGCAGGTCGCAGCAGGCGGCGAGGTTCATGCCGCCGCCGATGCAGTAGCCGGTGATCTTGGCGATGGTCGGCTTGGGGAACTCGTAGAGCGATTCGTAGCCTTCCTTGGAGATGGCGTCGTAGCGTTCCTGGGCCTCGGCGTTGGCGCGCTCGCTCTCGAACTTGGAGATGTCGGCGCCCGACACGAAGGCCCTGCCGCCGGCGCCGCTCACCACCACGCAGCGGACCTCCGGATCCTTCGCGAAATCCTTCAGGATGCCGACGAACCCGTCCCACATGTCGAGCGACACGGCGTTGAGCTTGGCCGGGTTGTTGAAGACGAGATGGCCGACCGCGCCCTCGCGGCGGCCGTAGATCTTCTGTTCCTGCATGCACCGATCCTTCCGATTCGGCCGGCAATATACATCATCATTGTCAGGCGGCGCGAAGCGAAGCATTGTGCCTGCAAGGGGGAAACGTGGCCTCAGTCGAACTGAAGGGCCTGAGCAAGCGCTACGGCGAGGCGGTCGCGGTCGACGATGTGTCGCTGCGCATCGAGCACGGCCAGCTCGTGTGCCTGCTGGGCCCGTCCGGCTGCGGCAAGACCACGACCCTGCGGTTGATCGCCGGCTTCATCGAGCCTTCGGCAGGCGAAATCGTCGTGGGCGACAGGGTCCTGTCCTCGCCCAGCCGCACCGTCCCGCCCGAGGGGCGCAACATGTCGATGATCTTCCAGAGCTATGCGCTCTGGCCGCACATGACGGTGGCCGAGAACGTGGCCTACGGGCTGAAGATCCGGAAGCTCGACCGGGCGACCATCGATGCCCGCCTCAAGGCGATCCTGGCGACGGCCCGGCTGGAGCCGCTGGCGGCGCGCTATCCGGGCGAGCTCTCCGGCGGCCAGCAGCAGCGCGTGTCATTGGCTCGCGCGCTGGTGGTGGAGCCGGAGACGCTGCTGCTCGACGAGCCGCTCTCGAACCTCGACGCCAACCTGCGCGAGGAGATGCGTTTCGAGATCCGCCGTCTGCACGACCAGTATCGCTACACCACGGTCTACGTGACCCACGACCAGGCGGAAGCGATGACCACCGCCGACCTGATCGCCGTCATGAACCACGGCCGGGTCGAGCAGGTCGGCCCGCCGGAGGAGATCTACGCCCGCCCGCGCTCGGAGTTCGTGGCGCGCTTCATCGGCGGCGCCAACATCCTGCGCGGTCCGGCGCTCGACGACCGCCGCGTCGCGGTGGCCGGTATCCCGTTGCGGACCAGCGGCCGGCGGCTCGAGGCCGGACGGCCGGTCACGCTGTCGATGCGCCAGCACGAGATCGGGCTCGCCGTCGAACCGCCCGCGACGGCGGACAACCACCTTCGTGCCGTCGTGGCGCGCCAGGTCTTCCTCGGCTCGGTGCGCGACTACACGGTCGTGCTCGAGGACAGCACGGAGCTTCGCGTCACGGCGCCGCCGGACCGCAGCTTCGCGGCGGGACAATCGGTGTGGCTGCATCTGCCGGCGGAACAATGCCGGGCTTTGGCGGAGGAATGACCATGACCAGCAGGCTGACGCGACGGCGGGTGCTCGCCGGGGCTGCGGCGACGACGACGGCGTCGTTCGCGACGATGGCGCGCGGCGCCCCGCCCGAGGCGCAGAAGATCACCCCGGCGCTCGTCGAGGCGGCGAAGAAGGAGGGCAAGCTCTCCTGGTACACGTCGGTCGACCTGCCGGTGGCGGAGAAGGTCGCCAAGGCGTTCGAGGCGGCCTATCCCGGCATTTCCGTGAAGGTCGAGCGTTCGGGCGCCGAGCGCATCTTCCAGCGCATCGGCCAGGAGTATCAGAGCAAGATCTACAATTGCGACGTGGTGAACAGCTCCGACGCCGCTCACCTCATCGTCTGGAAGCGCGCCTCGATGCTGGCGGCGTTCCTGCCGGAGGAGGTGATCGCCAGCTTCCCCAAGGAACACTACGACCCCGACGGCATGTACGCGTCCTGGCGCGTGACGCTCTCGCCGATCGCCTACAACACCCAGCTCGTGAAGGCCGAGGAGGCGCCCAAGGGCTTCAACGACCTGCTCGATCCCAGGTGGGTCGGCAAGATCGTGAAGGCGCATCCCGGTTACTCCGGCACCATCATGACGGCGACGCAGCAGCTCAGCCGCGATCTCGGCTGGGGCTACTTCGAGAAGCTGGCCAAGCAGAAGATCATGCAGGTCCAGTCGGCCGCCGATCCGCCGAAGAAGGTTGCCCAGGGCGAGCGCGCGGTCATGGCCGACGGCGCGGAATACGTGGTCAGCCTGTTCAAGGCGCGTGGCGAGCCGATCGAGCCGGTCTATGCCGTCGAGGGCACGCCGCTGGTGACCGGACCCTCGGCGATCCTCGCCAGGTCCGGCAACCCCAATGCCGCCCGGCTGTTCTACGCCTGGTCGATGTCGGCGCCGGCGCAGCAGATGAACGTCGACGTCGGCGGCCTGCGCTCGGTGCATCGCGGGGTCAAGGATCGGCCGGACCGTCTCAAGCTCGCCGACATCAAGACCCTGCGCGAGGATGCGGCAGCCGTCGCCGACCAGGCGGACGCGATCAAGGCCCGCTATCTCAAGCTGTTCAAGGTGTGATCATGATCCTGCGACGGCGGACGGTTCTGGCGGGCGGGGCGCTCGCCGCGCTCGGCGCCCGCGTGGTCTCGGCGGCGCCGCCGCCGGAGGCGGTGACGCCCGCCCTGGTCGAGGCGGCGAAGAAGGAAGGCAAGGTCAGCTACTACACGGCGATGGACCTGTCGGTCGCCGAGCCGATGGCCCGCGCCTTCGAGGCGAAGTATCCCGGCATCAAGGTCGCGGTCGAGCGCACCGGCGCCGAGCGCCTGTTCAACCGGCTGGCGCAGGAGACGGCGAGCAAGATCCACCGCTGCGACGTCGCCAACAGCTCCGACGCCGCGCACTTCATCGTCTGGAAGCGCGAGGGCTGGCTGCAGCCCTACGTGACCGTCGACATCGCCGAGAACGTCCCGGCCGAGTTGAGGGACGCCGACGGCGCGTTCGTCAACCAGCGCACGCACCTGTCGGCCATGGCCTACAACACGTCCCTGGTGAAGCCCGAGGATGCGCCCAAGGGCTTCAACGACCTGCTGGCGCCGAAATACGCCGGCAAGCTGGTCAAGGGCCATCCCGGCTACTCGGGCACCATCATGACGGCGACGCACCAGATCGCGCGCGAGCTGGGCTGGGGGTACTTCGAGAAGCTGGCGAAGCAGAAGGTCCTGCAGGTCCAGTCGGCGACCGAGCCGCCCAAGCGCGTCGAGGCCGGCGAGCGCGCGATCGCCGTCGACGGCAGCGACTATCTCTTCTGGATGGCCAAGGAGCGCGGCGCGCCGGTCGAGGTCGTGCATCCGGTCGAGGGCACGCCGCAGATCTCCAACCCGATGGCGGTGTTCAAGGCGGCGCCCAATCCCAACGCCGCGCGGCTCCTGTTCGCTTGGATCATGTCGGGCGAGGGCCAGTCCTTCATCGTCAACCTGAGCGGCCAGTACCCCGCAAACCGCCAGGTGTCGGCCAAGGCCGGCCGGCCGCCGCTCGCCTCGATCAAGACCTTCCGCGAGGATCCGTCCGACGTCGAGAAGACCGCGGACGAGATCAAGGCGAAGTACGCGCGGATCTTCAAGGTGTGATGGCGACCATCCGCCCATCCAGTCGTCCTGAGCGCAGCGAAGGACCTCATCGCCGCTTGCAACCGGCATGAGATCCTTCGCTTCGCTCAGGATGACAGAAAGCGCTCGGCGCGACAGCGGCCGCCGGCCCGATCTCTCTCGTCCCGTCCTGATCGCCGTCGTCGCGCTGCTGGCCGTGATGATCGGGCTGCCGGTCGGCTGGCTGGTCGTCTACAGCCTGTCCGACAAGCAGGGCGCGGCGACGCTCGGCAACTTCGTCACGCTGTTCACCGATCCCAGCTTCGTCGACCCGCTGATCACCACGTTGATCATCGCCGTCTCGGTGAGCGCGATCTGCTGCGCCGTCGCGGCGCCGCTCGGCTGGCTGGTGGCGCGCACCGACATGCCGATCCGCCGCACCGTGCGGACGCTCGTGATGGCGAGCCTGGTGACGCCACCCTTCGTCGGCGCCATCGCCTGGGAGATGCTGGCGGCGCCCAACTCCGGCCTTCTCAACCAGCTCTGGCGGTTGCTCACCGGCATGCCGGCCGACGAGGCGCTGCTCGACATCTACACGCTGTCCGGCCTGATCTTCGTGATCGCCTGCTACACGTTCCCCTACGTCTTCATCCTGGTCGCCAACGCGCTCGACCGCATGCCGGGCGAGCTCGAGGACGCCTCGTCGATGCTGGGGGCGGGGCGGTGGCAGACCGCGGCGCGCATCACCGTGCCGCTCGCCCTGCCGACCCTGCTGGCCGGCGCCCTGGTCGCCTTCCTGCAGGCGCTCAACCTGTTCGGCTCGCCGGCCATCCTCGCCATACCCGCCGGCTTTCACACGCTCACGACGCGCATCTGGAGCCTGTTCCAGTTTCCGCCCAAGCCCGAGCTGGCGGCGGCCGCCTCCCTGCCGCTGCTGCTGCTCACCATACTGTTGCTGCGCGGCCAGGCTCTGGCGCTCGGCCGCCGCGGCTATGCCGTGCTGGGCGGCAAGTACGGCCAGCCGCGGACGGTGCCGCTGGGCGCCCTGCGCTGGCCGGCGGCCGCGCTCGCCCTGCTGGTGCTGGCGATGCCGCTCTTCCTCCCCTACGCGGCGCTCCTGAACTCGGCCTTCTCGCGCGTCGCCTCGCGCCTGGTGACGCCGGACACGATCACGCTGCACAACGTGAAGTTCACCTTTCTCGAGCTGAGCTCGACCCTGCCGGCGCTCAAGAACACGTTCCTGCTGGCCACCGCCTCGGCGACCCTGGGAGCGCTGCTGGCGCTGCTGATCGCCTACATCGTCGCCCGCCGCGCCGTGCCCGGCCACCGGCTGCTCGCCTTCCTCGCCACCGCGCCGCTCGCCATCCCGGGCATCGTGCTGGGCGTCGGCCTGTTCCTCGCCTACACGCGGCCGCCGCTCACCCTCTACGGCACGCTGTGGATCCTGCTGATCGCCTTCGTCACCATCGAGCTGCCGGCGGCCTACCAGCAGCTCTCCTCGGCGTTCCACGCGGTGCATCCCGAGCTCGAGGAGGCTGGCCGCATGCTGGGCGCGACGCGGCTGCGGACGCTGGCCGACATCACCGCACCGCTGCTGCGCTCGGCGGTGATCGCCACCTGGTGCTTCGTGTTCGTGGCGGTGATCCGCGAGCTGTCGGCCGCCGTGATCCTGTTCACCTCGGAGACCAAGGTCCTGTCGGTGCTGATCTTCGACCTCAAGGAAAGCGGCGACGTCGGCGCCATCGCCGTGCTCAGCCTGACGATGGTGGCCATCACCACGGTGGTGATCGCGGTCGCCAACCGGCTGGGTGGCGGCCGCGACGCCGGCCGCCTGCCCGCCCGCGCCGGCGGCTGAGGCACGATCCGCCCCATGGATTTGGCTGACCTGACGCCACCATAGCGCGACGCCGGCGCACGCTTTTTCCCCGACAGCCTTGCCAGAGCGCTCCGCATGGATCATCCATCGCCGGCCCGCTGGAGAGGGAACACGGGATGACCGCCCTTTTGGACTGGTTGACGGCGCGGGGACTGGAGGCGCTGGCCCCCGTCCTCGAGGCGCAACAGATCGACCTCGACGTCCTGCCTGATCTCACCGACGACGATCTCAAGGATCTCGGCGTGGCGCTTGGGCAGCGTCGCCGTCTGCTCAAGGCCATCGCCGCCGCCCGCCCGGCGCCGCCGCCGGTCGAGGCCGAGCCCGCCGCCGGTCCGGCCGAACGGCGGCAGCTCTCGGTCCTGTTCGTCGACCTCGTCGGCTCGACGGCCCTGTCGACGCGCCACGATCCCGAGGAAATGCGCCAGATCACGCGGCGCTACCAGGACGCCGTGGCCGGCGAGATCGCCCGCTTCGACGGCTATGTCGCCAAGTTCATGGGGGACGGCGTGCTGGTCTATTTCGGCTGGCCGAAAGCCCATGAGGACGGGGCCGAACGCGCGGTCCGGGCCGCCCTGGCGGCGGTTGCCGCCGTCGGCCGGCTGCGCATCGGCGAGAGCGAGACGCTCGCGGCGCGTGCCGGCATCGCCACCGGCCTGGTGGTCGTCGGCGACCTGGTCGGGCACGGCTCGGCGCAGGAAGCCTCCGTGGTGGGCAGCACGCCCAACATTGCCTCTCGACTGCAGGATCTTGCGCAATCGGGACAAGTCGTCATCGCCGACACCACGCAGCGGCTCGTCCAGTCGTCGTTCGACCTGGTGCCGCTCGGCCTGCGATCGCTGAAAGGGCTGGCCGCGCCGCTTGCGGTCTTCGCCGTGCAGCGCGAGCGCGCGGGAAACGACGGCCGATTCGACGCGCGCGCCGGCCGCCACCTTCGGCCCATGGTCGGGCGCGAGCAGGAGTTGGCGCTGCTGCGGGAGCGCTGGTCGGAAGTGCAGGAGGGCGAGGGCCAGTGCCTGCTTCTGGTCGGGGAGGCCGGCATCGGCAAGTCGCGCATCACGCGGGCGCTGCGCGATGTCGTGGGCCAGTCCGAAAGCGCCATCCTGCTGTTCCAGTGCTCGCCCTATCATCTGGACAGTCCGCTGTGGCCGCTCAGCCAGCAGCTCACCGTCGCCATCAGGCTGTCGGCGGCGGACACGCCCGCGACGCGCCTCGACAGGATCGACGCGTTCCTCCGGCCGCGCGCCGCCCATATCGAGAGCGCGCTCCCTCTCGTGGCCAACCTGCTCGGCGTGCCCTACGACGAGCGCTACGGCCCGCTCAACCTGTCGCCGCAGATCCAGCGCAGCCAGACCCTGGCGACGCTGGTCGAGCAGTTCCTCGGGCTGGCAAGGGTCCGGCCCGTCCTGATCGTGATCGAGGACGTGCACTGGAGCGACCCCTCGACCCTCGAGTTCGTCCACCTCGTGCTCGACCGGATCGACGGCCATCGCATCCTGCTCCTGCTGACCAGCCGGCCGGATGGCCAGCCGGTGCTGGCCGGCCATCCCCAGGTGACGCGTCTGGTCCTCAACCGCCTGGGCCGGACCGCCGTCGAGGCGATGACGGCGGCGATCGAAGGCAGCGACAGGCTGTCGGAGGACGTCCGTCGCGAGATCCTGACCCGGACCGACGGCGTGCCCCTGTTCGTCGAGGAGCTGACGCAGGCCCTCGTCGAGCTCGCGGCACGACCGCGGGACGACGAGAAGCTGCCGCGGCTCGACGGCAATCTCAGCGTGCCGGCGACCCTGCACGATTCGCTGATGGCGCGTCTCGACCGCTTGCCCGAGGTCAAGCGCGTGGCGCAGGTCGCCGGCTGCATCGGGCGCAACTTCAGCCATCGCATGGTCGCGGCGGTGGCCGGCCTGCCGGATGCCGACCTCGACGCCGCGCTCGACCGCCTGGTCGAGGCCGAGCTCGTCTTCCGCCGCGGACTGCCGCCGGATTCGGCCTACACGTTCAAGCACGCGCTGGTCCGCGATGCCGCTGCCAACAGCCTGCTGCGCAGCGAGTTCCGCCGCATCAATGCCGGCATCGTCGAGGCGTTCGAGGGATTCGCGAGCCCGCCGCCGCCGGAGCTTGTCGCGCGGCACGCCGAGCTGGCCGGACTCGACCCCAAGGCCGTCGACTACCTGCTGGAGGCCGGCAGGCGCGCCATCGAGCGCTACGCCAACCACGAGGCCGTCAACCATCTCGAGCGCGCCCTGCGGCTGATCTCGAGCCTGCCGGAAGGCGCCGAGCGCGGCGCGCTGGAACTGCGGGCCCTCGCCATGATCGGCGTTCCGCGCATCGCGCTGCACGGCTATGCGGCCGCTTCGGTCGAGGCGACCTACCGGCGGATCGTCGAGCTGGCCGAGCGGGTCGGCGACACGGCGCAGCTCTTCCAGGGCCTGCGCGGCCTGTGGAACTGCATCTACGACCGCGCCGACATCGAGAACGCGCGCGAAGTCTCCGAACGGCTGTGCGCACTGGCGCGCGACGCGCTGGCGGCGGAAGCACAGAGCCTCGCCTTCCGCGCGCTGGGTGCTTCCTACCTCAGTCTCGGCCGGTTCGCGGAGGCGATCGACACGTTCGAGCGGGGAATGGAAGCCTGCGCCGGGTTGCCGATCGATGCCGGCTTCCGCGATCACAGCGAAGCGCCGCTGGTCATCAACGGGGTCTATGCCGGGTTCGCGCGCACGATCGCCGGAGACTTCGATCGCGGGCGGGCGCTCATCGAGGAGGGGCTCGCCGTCGCGCGGCGGATCGAGAACCCCCTGACTCTGGCCTTTGCCTATCACCTTGCCGCCAATACGCAGTTCATGCTGGGCGTCCCGGCCGAATGCGGCCGGCTGTCCGACGAATCCCTGCGTCTCGCGGAGGAACACCGGCTCGTGTTCTGGCTGGCCGTCGGCGACGTGATGTGCGGTTGGGCCGCGACAGGGTCGGGGCCGGACCAGGCGGCGGTCGCGCGCATGCGGCGTGGCCTTCACGCCTGGCAGGCGAGCGGTGCGGAGCTCCACGTCCCGACCTGGAACGCCGCGCTGGCCGAGAGCCTGCTGGCGACCGGCGCCGTCGACGAGGCGGGCGAGTGCCTCGATCGCGCCCTGGCGCTCGCCGGGCAGCGCCATGAGAGGTTCGCCGTCCCCATCCTGCTGCGGCTGAAGGGGCTGGTCGCGGATCGCCGCGGCGACGCGGCAGCGGCCGAGGCGCTTCTCGATCAGGCGATCGTGCTGGCGCACGAGCAGGGGGCTGGCCTCTATCGGCTGCGGGCGGCCGGCGCGCTGGCGCCGCTTCTGATTCGGCGCGGCGCGCGCGAGCGGGCTCGCCACGTCCTGGCCGAGGCCTGCGACGGGCTGCGCGGCGGCGCGTCGCTTCCCTGCGTCACCGAGGCCCGCGCGCTTCTCGCGACCTTGAGCCAGGGCTGACCGGGAGCCGTCCACCTCCCAGAGCAGGATGCTCTTTGCCGGGGGCGCGGACCTCCAGGTCCGCCTCATGATCGTGAGCGGACCTGGAGGTCCGCGCTCCAGTGACCCGCCACGCAGTGGCGCGGCCCGGCCATGAGTGGCTCTAGTTCAGGACGGCGACCTCGTCGACGGTGACGGGCTTTGCCAGCAGCTTCAGCGATTCGAGGGTCTTGATGGTGGCTTCCCAGCCGGCGCGGGTCTGCTCGCCCGTCGGCGGTCCCGAGAGCTGCTGCGCCACCGTCACCATGCTGCGATCGACGTAGCGCGGCGCCAGGCGGGGGAACAGGGTGGAGAAGCGCAGGGCGGCGTCGCCGGCGCGCTCCTTCACCGAGTTGTAGCCCTCCTGCACGGCCTCCACGACCTTCTGGGCGATCACCCGGCGCGCCGGATCGGCCCAGGCCGCGTCGTTGACGATCAGGTTCAGGCTGTAGACGCGCACGCCGAAGTCGGCGAGCCGGAGCATGGTGATGCGGCGGCCTTCGGCGACCAGCTCGGCGGGCGCCATCTCCTCGTAGTCGATCAGCGCGTCGACCTTCTTGTCGATCAGCGTATAGGCGTCCCAGTTGACCGGGATCTCCCTGATCTTGTCGGGGTCGAGCTTGTTGACCGTGATCAGCGCCCGCAGCTCCTCGTTGGTGATGCTGCCCGGCACGACGCCCAGCGTCTTGCCGTAGAGGTCGCGCGGATGGGCGATGCGGTCCTCCGACCGGCTGAAGATCACGGTCGGCGTCTTGGGATAGTAGACGGCGAGGCTCTTGATCGGCAGCCCGTTCGAGCGGCCGATCACCGTGGCCATCCCGCTCGAGGTGCCGATCCAGTAGGGGGAGCCCTTGCCGATCTTCTCGGCCGAGGTCACCGCGCCCTGGGTCTCGGCAAACGTGACCTCGAGGCCGCGCCGCTCGAAGGCGCCCATGGAGCGGGCGAGGAAGAAGCCGGCGAAGGTCGGCAGCGGCTTCCAGTCGAGCAGGATCTCGACCTTCTCGACCTTGTCTTCGATCTGGGCGCCGGCGACCCGCGGGACGGCGAGCGAGGCGCCGGCCAGGGCGGCGGTGAGGAGGGAACGGCGATGCATGGCCGGCTCGATAGCAGACGGGGCGAGGGCCGATAAACCTTGGATCGACAACATCGTCCGGAGGACTTGATTATTAACTAACTGACCAGTAAGTTAGTTATATGGCAAGCGTCAAGCAGCGTCGTGCCCCGGCCGAGCGGCCGGCCGAGATCCTCGAGGCGGCACTGGCCCTTTTCGTGGAGAAGGGCTTCGCCGGCACGCGGCTCGACGACGTGGCGGCCCGCGCCGGCCTGTCGAAGGCGGCGATCTACCTTTATTTCGACGACAAGACCGCGCTCTTCCGCGGCGTCGTCCGCCAGGCCGTGTCCGGCAATCTCGACACGGTCGCCGCCATGCTTGCCGCCCATCGCGGACCGGTGGCGCCGCTGCTGCCGCGCATCCTCGAATTCATGGCCAGTCGCATCGAGGACACGCCGATGGCGGCCGTCGCCAAGGTGGTGATCGCTGAATCGCGCGCCTTCCCCGAGATCGGCCGCTTCTATCTCGACGAGGTCATCGGCCAGGGGATGCCGATGCTCGAGGGGCTGATCCGGCGCGGCGTCGCCTCCGGGGAGTTCCGTGCCGTCGATCCCGCCATGACCGTGCGCTCGATCATCGGCGCGATGCTGCTGGCGGTCCTCTGGCGCAGCGTGTTCGAGCCGATCGGCGCCGAGAGGCTCGACGTGCGCGCGCTCGCCCGCCATCACGCCGACCTGATCGTGCGCGGGCTGATCGCGCCGGACGGTGCCCCATGAAGCCCTCGCCCCGCCGTCTCGCGATCGTCGGCCTGGTGGTGCTGGCCGCCGTGCTGCTCGCCACCCAGGGCTACTGGCGGCCGCCCCTCTTCGCGCTGCTGGGCGTGAAGGCCGACGAGCCCTATCTCGGCTATGTCGAGGGCGAGACCAGCCTGATCGCGCCGCCGGTCGCGGGCCAGCTCCTGGAGCGGCCGGTCGATCGCGGTGCCCAGGTCAGGAAGGGCGAGCTGCTGTTCGTCATCGACCCGACCCTTGCCAGGGCCGAGGTCGCGCGCGCCGAGGCGAGCCTCGCCGAGGCCAGGGCGCGCCACGAGAACCTGCTGACGGGCAAGCGGCCGGAGGAACAGGAGATCGTTCGCGCCCAGCGCAACGAGGTCGAGGCCAACCTCGCGCTGGCCGAGAGCGAGTTCAGGCGCCAGGGCGAGCTGCTGGCGCGCAGCGTGACCACGCGGCAGGCCTACGACCAGGCCGAGGCGCAGGTGCGCCAGCTGCGGGCGCGCCTCGCCTCCCTGGCGGCGCAGGAAAGGGCCGGCGATCTCGCCGCGCGCCGGGCCGAGATCGACGCCGCCCAGGCGCTGATCGGGCAGAGCGAGGCCAACCTCGAGCAGGCGCGCAAGCGGCTGGCCGACCTGATGCCCCGGGCGCCGAGCGACGCGCTGGTCGAGAACACCTTCTTCAATGTCGGCGAATGGGTGCCGGCCGGCACGCCGGTCGTGTCGCTGCTGCCGGCCTCGCGCGTGAAGCTGCGCTTCTTCGTGCCCGAGGAGGAGGTCGCGCGCGCCCGCATCGGGCTGCCGGTGTCCTTCACCTGCGACGGCTGCCCGGCCGGGCTCGAGGCGACCATCACCTACGTCTCGCCGCGGGCCGAGTTCACGCCGCCGGTGATCTACTCGCAGAACGCGCGGACCAAGCTCGTCTTCATGATCGAGGCGCGGCCGCAGGCGGAGGTCGGCGGCGTGTCGCTGGCGCCGGGCCTGCCGGTCACCGTGGCGCCGATCGGGGGGCCGGGCCCGTGACCCCGGCCCCCGTGAGCCCGGCCATCGACGTCCACGATCTGGTGAAGCGCTACGGCCGGCGCACCGTCGTCGACCGGCTGAGCCTCTCGGTTGAGCAGGGACGCATCTGCGGCTTCCTCGGGCCCAACGGCTCGGGCAAGACCACGACGCTGCGCATGATCTGCGGCCTGCTGACTCCCGACGGCGGCGGCGGCACCTGCCTCGGCCACGACCTGGTGCGCGAGCGCGAGGCCATCAAGCGCCAGACCGGTTACATGACCCAGCGCTTCGGCCTCTACGAGGACCTCACGATCCGCGAGAACCTCGAGTTCGTGGGCCGGGTCTACGGGCTCGACCGGCTGCGCCCGCGCATCGACGAGGCGCTGGAGCGGCTGGGCCTCGCCAGCCGCCAGGGGCAGCTCGCCGGCTCGCTTTCGGGCGGCTGGAAGCAGCGACTGGCGCTCGCCGCCTGCGTGCTGCACGAGCCGCGCCTGCTGCTGCTCGACGAGCCGACGGCCGGTGTCGACCCCAAGGCGCGGCGCGCGTTCTGGGACGAGATCCACGCCTACGCCGCGCAGGGCATCACGGTGCTGGTCTCGACCCACTACATGGACGAGGCCGAGCGCTGTCACGAGATCGCCTACATCGCCTACGGCGAGCTGATGGCGCGCGGCACCGCCGAGGAGATCGTGCGCAATTCAGGCCTGGTCGCCTTCGTCGCCAGCGGCGCCGGGGCCGACCGGCTGGCGCCGCGCCTGCGCGACGCGCCCGGCGTCACGGCGGCTGCCGCCTTCGGCGCCACCCTCCATGTCTGCGGCCCCGACCGCGACCGGCTGCTGAAAGCGATCGAACCCTGGCGCGCCGATCCGGCGCTCGCCTGGCACGAGGCCGAGCCGACGCTGGAGGACATCTTCATCGACCTCATGGGGCGGGCGCGCGACAACGGCCCGGCCGACGGATGATGGGGCGGCTGTCCGGATCGTGGCGCCGCCTCGGCGCCATCGTCGCCAAGGAGGTGCGCCAGCTCGCGCGCGACCGGCTGACCTTCGCCATGATGTTCGGCCTGCCGATCATGCAGCTCCTGCTGTTCGGCTACGCCATCGACACCGATCCGCACCGCCTGCCGACCGCCGTGGTGGCGGCCGACCAGAGCCGCATCACGCGCACCATCCTGTCGGCGCTGGCCAACACCGGCTACATGCGCTTCACGCACCAGGCGCGGACGGAAGCCGAGGCCAACGCTCTCCTGCAGAGCGGCGAGGTGCAATTCGTCGTCACCATCCCGTCCGACTTCACGCGCCGGCTGGTGCGCGGCGAGCGCGCCCAGATCCTGATCGACGCCGACGCCACGGATCCCATGGCGGCGGCCAACCCGCTGGCCGCGGCGACGCCGGCGATCGAGCAGGCGCTGACGCGCGACCTGGTGGGGCCGCTCGCCCGGTTGCGCCGCGAGCCGGGCACGATCGAGGTCGTGCTGCAGCGGCGCTACAATCCGGAAGGAAAGTCGAACCTGAACGTCGTGCCGGGCCTGCTGGCCGTGATCCTGACGCAGACCATGGTGATGATGACGGCGCTTGCCGTGACGCGCGAACGCGAGCGCGGCACGATGGAGAACCTGCTGGCCATGCCGGTGCGCCCGATCGAGGTCATGATCGGCAAGATCGCACCCTATATCGCCATCGGCGCGGTCCAGGTCGTGGTGATCCTGCTGGTCGCCTGGCTGCTGTTCGGCGTCGGCGTGCAGGGCAGCTTCGCGCTGTTCTGCCTGGGGACGGCACTGTTCATCACGACCAATCTCGCCATCGGCTTCACCATCTCGACGGTGACGCAGAACCAGCTCCAGGCCATGCAGGCCTCGGTCTTCCTGCTGCTGCCCTCGATCCTGCTGTCGGGCTTCATGTTCCCGTTCCGCGGCATGCCGGTCTGGGCGCAGTGGCTCGGCGAGATCCTGCCGGCGACCCATTTCATGCGCATCGTGCGCGGACTGATGCTGAAGGGCGCGGGCTTCTCCAGCCTGTCGGCCGAGCTGGCGGCGCTGGTGGCGATCCTGCTGGTCGTGTCGACCCTGGCAATCAGCCGCTACCGCATGACCCTCGACTGAGGTCGAGCGGGGGGCGTCAGCCGGTGACCGTGAAGACGGCGATCAGGGCGATCGTGCCGCCGATCCCGAGGATCGCGGCCAGCAGCGGCACATGGCCGACGAAGGCAAGCGCCAGGCAGCCCAGCACGATGATGACGTGCAGGACGGCGAAGAGGACGAGCCTGTTGAAAGTATGGAAGGTCTGCTCGTGGGCACGCAGCTCCTGCGCGGCCACTGCGGCATCGGAGACGAGATCGGCCATCGTACGGCTCCTGTCGGGATCGGTTCCGAGGCAATGCGGCCGGCGCGGCGCGGGTTGCGTCCACGGCAACTTCACTTGCCGGCATCGTCCGCCTACGATGGCGACATGAAATCGCTTCTGGCCGGCCTGCTTGCGCTGTTGCTCGTCTCTCCTCTGGCCGCGCAGTCGCTCGAGGCCGACATGCGCGCCGCAGCCGGCGCCTACGAGCGCAAGGATATGGCTACCGCCGTGCGCATCTGGAAGCAGTGGGCGGCCAAGGGCAATGCCGAGGCGCGCACGCTGCTGGGCGCCATGTACTGGAGCGGCGAGGGCGTGCCGCGCGACCACAAGGAGGCCGCCCGTCTCTATCTGCAGGCGGCCAACCAGGGCTATGCGCGGGCGCAGAACGACATCGGCTTCATGCTGGGGTTCGGCGAGGGCATCCCGCCCCACGACAATGTCGAGGCCTACAAGTGGCTGTCGCTTGCCATCACCAACTACACGGTCAAGAACCAGGAGCGGCGCGACCAGGCCCGGAAGGACCTCGCCACCCTGACCAAGCGCATGACGCCTGCGCAAATCACCGAGGCCGAGCGCCGGATCCGCGCGTTCAAGCCCGTTCGGTAGACCGCGTGCGCCGCCGCCGGAGCGACAGGATGTTGCGTGGCTGCGCGCAAATCAGCGAGCTGTGCCACAGCGGCGCAGCGTGGCTCGGGTCCTGCAAGGTCACTGGCATTCGAGCCGATTTCGTCGCAGACAGGGCACCATGAAGAAGGCCTCGCTCGCTGCGGCGTTCGCCGCTTCCTTGACCTTGTTCACCCTGCCGCACGACGGTCGCGCTGCCGATGACGACGCTTCCGCAGACGGGCGTGCCGCCGAGGAGCGCCTGCTGGGCTTCGTCGACGAGGATGCCCGAGACCGCGGCTACCTGACGTTCAGCCGCGAGATCGCGCGCACGGTGGTGGTCGAGACGTCGCTCGAGGCGGCGCTGGCCGCGTCCGACGTGCCGGGTGCCGCAATGCTCGATGCGATGTCCGCTCTTTCCACGGCCGTGAACCTGGAGCGTGACGTCCACAAGGGCGACCGGCTCTACGTCCGTTACGAGCAGGAGTTCACGGTGGAGGGTGCGCCGATCGGCGTGGGGCACGTGCGGTGGGCGGAGCTCACCACCAGGGCCCGCGGCACCGTCGCCATCCATCGTTTCCGGGGCCGCGACAAGGTCGATCGCTTCTGGCTGGCCAGCGGCCAGGCCGCGAGCCCCCCGGCGCTCCGCCTGCCGCTCCATGCCATCTCGATCTCCTCCGGCTTCGGCCTGCGGCGCGATCCCTTCGAGCAGCCGCGGCCCCTGTCGGCGACCGGCAGGAAGGAGCCCATGGGCGGTCCGCCCCGCAAACGCGGCCTGCCGCCGGGCCTGCCCACCGGCGGCACCAACGGCAACGGCGGCACGACCTCGCTTGGCACGCCGCTCGGATCGACGTTCGCTCCCTACGGCAACTGGAAGGCCGCGCCGCCGCGCGCGGCCGCCCGGCCGCTCTACATGCACGAGGGCATCGACCTCGTGGCCTCGACGGGCACGCCGGTCTATGCCGCCGCCGACGGCGTCGTGGTCGGCGCCGGGCCGAACGGCCGCTACGGCAACTGGGTCCGCATCGACCATCCCGGCAAGCTCTCGACCGTCTACGGCCATCTCTCGGCCTTCGCGCCGGGCATCGAGCCGGGCGAGACCGTTGTGCGCGGCGAACTGATCGCCTTCGTCGGCTCGACCGGACGCTCGACCGGCGCCCATCTTCATTTCGAGCTCCTGAGCGACGGCAAGCCGGTCAATCCGATCACCCATCCCGAGCTCAGGGCAGCCCAGCTCCACGGCGTCGACCTCGAGCGTTTCCGCAAGCAGGTCACCCGCTCGCTCGAGGAACGTGCCAGCGAGGCGAAGGTCGCGGGGGGCGCCGCCGCGGCGGCGGCTCCGCTCTAGGTCGTGGCAGCCGGAGCGCGGACCTCCAGGTCCGCATCATGACCATGAGCGGACCTGGAGGTCCGCGCTCCAATAGGGGCGCGCCCCCTACAGCGGGATGAGACTGGCTGTTCCCAGCCAATCTCATCATGCCTTAGAGCGGCCTGTCGGTCTGGGCGAGCGCGAAGGCTTCCTCGGGCGCCAGCACCAGGCGGTGCCGGCCGCGCAGGGCGAACCACAGGATGCCGAGCGCGAACCAGGCGCCGACTCCCAGCACGCCGGCGGCGAACACCGGATCGAGGAGCTGATAGGCCAGCGTCACGACGGCGATCGCCAGCGTGAGGACGGCGCCGACGATGCCGAGCGGCGAGCGATAGGGTCGCGCGAGGTCGGGGAAGCGGCGGCGCAACACGATGAAGCTCACCGCCTGCAGCAGGTAGGACAGCATGGCGCCCGCCACCGCCATGTTCAGCAGCATGCCCTGGATGACGGCGACGCCGCGATCCGCTCCCATGCCGAACCACAGCGCGAACATGATGGCGAGCGCCAGCAGCGAACCCGCGGCCAGCGCGACGTGGGGCGTCTTGTGGCGCGGGTGCGTGACCGACAGGAAGCGCGGGAAGTAGCCGGCCCGCGACAGCGAATAGATCTGCCGGCCCTTGGCGAACAGGATCGTGTGGAACGAGGCGACCAGGCCGACGCAGGCAATCAGCGCCAGCGTCCGGGCCAGGTGTTCGCCGAAGGTGGCGCGGAAGCCGTCGAGCAGCGGCTCGCCCGAGGTCGCGAGCGCGAAGGCGCCGGGCGCGACCGACGGGTTCAGCCACAGGATCAGGCCGGCCGACACGATCAGGGTCGCCAGCCCGGCGATGATCCCGCGCGGCATGTCGCGGGCGGGATCCATCGATTCCTCGGCGGCGAGGGGGAGCTGTTCGATGGCGAGGAACAGCCAGACGGCGAAGGGCAGGGCTCCGAGCGCGCCGTGCAGGCCGAACGGCAGCAGCGGGCCGCCGCCCTGCGGCAGCGCGACCGGATGACCGTCGGGCGCGACGCCGATGTCGAGGGCGTAGCGACGGAAGTCGGCGACCGGCAGCGCGGAGATCCAGAACACGGCGAGGCAGGCGAGGGCGGCCAGCGTGACCACGACGGTGACGCGAAAGGAGAGTTCGACGCCCCAGACGTTCAGGCCGACGAACACCGCGTAGCCCGCGACCCAGTAGGCGGGGAGCCAGGCCGCCGGCGTGTCGAAGACGGCAGCGAGGTAGGTGGCGAGGAAGGAGACGACGACGGCCGGCGTCAGAACGTACTCGACGTTCTCGCACAGGCCGGTGACGAAGCCGCCCCACGGTCCCATCGCGGCACGGGCGAAGGAGTAGGCGCCGCCGGTGTGCGGCAGGGCGGCGCCCATCTCGGCGATGCAGAACACCAGGCCGAGATACATGGCGGCGATGACCAGCGCGGCGAGGGCCAGTCCGCCCCAGCCTCCGGCCATCAGTCCGAGGTTCCAGCCCGAGTAGTGGCCGGAGATGACGGCGCCCACGCCCAGCGCCCACAGCGAGGCCACGCCGGCATAGCGGCGCAGGCCGCGGCGCCGGAAATAGTCGGCCGGGACGGTGCTGTAGCCGTGGCGATCGGCCGTCATGCCGCGACGGGAATCCGGCGGCTCAGTCCCAGGCGGCGTCGATGATGCGGCCGTCCTCCGACAGGACGAGCGTCAGGCGGTTGGGATCGACAGCGTAGCTCGGGATCCCGTCGGTCGGCTTGATGACCCGCAGCTTCCACGGCAGGTCGGCCTCGCGCACCGAATTGTCGGCCGTTGCCCCCGCCGGCGCCGTGGTGCCGTTGGGAACGAAGAACTTGCCGAGGCACTTGGCGCAATCCTCCTTGGGCGGAGTCACCTCGACGTAACCGGGAATCGACTTCAGGCTGACCGCGTTGCTGCCGCCGCGCACCCGCACGCCCTTGTAGGGATGCCCCGTCTCGACCGGGAGCAGGGCCTCGACGGGCATGAACGGGCCGAGCGGCTGGGCACCGGCGGGCGAGCTCGCCTCGAACATGAGATCGAGGATGCCGTCGCGCGCCTCGCCCCGCGTGATGGGCTTCAGGAGCGGCTGGCTCCAGGCGCCCGAGGTGGTGAGGCCCCGGACCCGCACGAGGTCGAGGCCGCCGTTTCGATCCGAGCGCAGCACCTCGATGCTGGTCACGACGAGCACGGGCGCCGGCGGGCCGCCGCCCTGGTCCGGCGGCGGCCCGCCCTGGGGGCTGCCGCCGTAGGCGTTGGCCGGCTGGCCCGGCGCGCCGGGCGTCGACGGGGTAGCCGGCGCCTGCTGCTGCTGGGCCTGCGCGGCCGGGCCCAGGAGGCCGGCGGCCAGGAGGGAAGCAAGGACGAACAGCTTGGATCGGGTCATGGCATCCTCGGTGACAGCGCGGCCTCGGCCGGTGTTGGCGCTTGGGATCGGGCGACGGGGGCCGGAGCGTCTCCGGTCCAGCTTTGCTCGAGGCGATCGTAGGCCTCGAGGATGAGATCGGTCGGCACCATCTGCGTCAGCGTGCAGAAGGACGTCGTCGTTCCGGTGAACGAGCCGTTCTCGAACAGCTTGTTGACCGGCGAACCGCCGCCGCAGACCGAGTAGTATTCGCAGGCCGCCTCGCAGGCCTGCGTGCCGGCCCGGATGTCGCGATGCAGCGCCGAGCGCAGGCAGGCCGAATGGATCTCGGCCAGCGAGTTGATCGTGATGTTGCCCAGCAGGAAGTCGCCGTAGGCGGCGTTCTTCATGCCCAGCAGCTCGGGCGAGAAGCTCGAGACGTTGCCGCGGCTGTCGACGTTCAGCATGGCGAGCGGCTCGCACTGGATGTTGCGGGTGGGCACGCCGTCGGGCCGGAACATGCGCGGCACGGTCTGGTCGATCTCGCGCACGAATGTGACCTTTCCGTTCGCCCGGGCGCGGTGCCAGAACCGCCGCAGGAAGGACGCGAAGCGGCGGCGCAGGACCTCGCGCTCCTCGCCGAGCAGCGGCGAGACGTGCGTTCCCTCCGATTCCTCGACGTTGAAGCAGACCTTGTCGATGCCGGCCTCCTCGTAGAAAGCGAGCATCTCGTCGGGCCGGTCGAAGCTCTCGCTCGACAGAACGGAGAGCGCGTGGAAGGGCACGCCATTGTCCTGGAGGCAGCGGATGCCGGCCATCGTCTTGTCGAAGGTGCCGCGGCCGCTTCGCGTCAGGCGATTGCGGTCGTGCAGCGCTTGCGGGCCGTCGACGCTGACGCCGATGCCGACGTTCCATTCGAGGAACAGCCGGCACCACTCGGCAGTCACGAGCGTGCCGTTGGTCTGGAAGGAATGCTTGACGTTGACCCCGGCCGGCCGCACCGCCTCGATGGCGGCAAAGGCCTCGCTGTAGAAGTCGCGCGAGGCCGCCAGCGGTTCGCCGGCGTGCCACAGAACGATCAGGTCGGGCGACGCCCAGCCCGAGGCGAAGACTTCGCCGAACAGGCGGCGCACCGTGGCCTGGGCCATGACGTGCTTGTCGTTCCGGTCCGGCAGGTAGCAGTAGGTGCAGTCGATGTTGCAGAAGGCCGTGGGCTGCACCACGACCATGCCGATCTCGGGCCGTCCGGGCGCGCCGGACGTCGGAGCCGCGGTCATGGTCCTACCAGTTGTGCCAGCCGTTGTGCCAGTTGCCCCAGCCGCCATTGTGCCAGCCGTTGCCCCAGCCGCCGTTGTGCCAGCCATTGCCCCAGCCGCCATTGTGCCAGCCGCCGTTGCCCCAACCGCCGTTGTGCCAGCCTCCATTGTGCCAGCCGCCGTTGTGCCAGCCGTTGCCCCACCAGGCGAGCTGCTGCTCGGGATCGACGGCGACGAAGGGCTTGTGGTCGGTGGCGTATTGCTGGAGCGCCTCGGTCACCGTGAGGCGGATCGACTGCAGGCGATTGGCGACCTCGCCCGGCTTTCGGGCCCCGTCGCCGCCGTCGGAGCGCGCCGCCGCCGCATCGGCCGACGCCAGACTGACCGACAGCCCGAACGCTCCAGCCGGCAGCAGGGCCGCCAGTACCCGGGCAGAACGACGATCTTCGGCCATGTGAACTCCCTTGGTCGCGAGGCTCCCCACGTTACCCAGTCCTGCGAGAGGCTCGCAAATGAAAAGGCAGTTTCAGTTCGGGAGGCGGCTTGGCACGGAGCCGGCCCGCAGCCGGTCGGTGTCGATCCAGGCGCGATGGAAGTTGCCGTCCTCGTGCACCTGGCGCCCTGCGGGCTCGATGGCGAACCCGATCGAGCGCAGCAGGTCGACGGCGCGCACCTTGCGCACATCGACATAGTTCTCGAGACGGATATAGGTGTTCAGCATCTCGCCGAAGACCAGTCGGCACAGCGACCCGAGCTCCATCGGATTGTCGTCGAAGGCCTCGCAGGCGAGCATCCAGAGATGCCCGACATCGGGATCGTCGGCGAAGGGCGTGACGCCCCACAGCGCGGTGGGCGTGCCGCGCGCGTCGCGCGCAGCCCAAACCTGGGAGCTTGCGGCACAGGTTTGCAGCAGCCGGTCGATCGGCGCATTCTCACCCGCCACCCCTGGATCGTTTTCGTCCATGGCGGTGGCGAGGAAGGCAACGTCGACCGAAGTTGCCAGTTGAACGCAGTAGCGCATGCGAAATCGAACGCACGGCGCTGGCGATTGGTTCCTGCCGGGTCCGGGAAAGGAGGATGGGGTGCTTGAAGTGCAGACCTTCCTGTTGGAGGACGACGGCGAGACGCCGAACAATCCCATTCTCCCGTTGTTGGTTTATCGGCAGGTGGTGTCGATCGGGGGGCTGGCCGATCCCGCCGCGCCGTTCGAGCGCCTGTTCTCGTCGCACGGCTGGGGCGACGGTTGGCGCAACGGCATCTATCCGTTCCTGCATTTCCACACCGCAGCGCACGAGGTGCTGGGCATCGCCCGCGGCCGGGCGACGGTCGAGTTCGGCGGCGCGAGAGGCCGGGTGCTGACGGTCGAGGCCGGCGACGTCGTCGTCCTGCCCGCCGGCACCGGCCATCGCCGCACCGCGGCGAGCGATGACCTTCTGGTGGTCGGCGCCTACCCGCGCAACGGCTCGTTCGACCAGCGGCGGCCGGGCGAGATCGATGCCGCCGCGGCGCGTGACGCGATCGCCCGCGTGCCCTTGCCCGAGCAGGATCCGGTCGAAGGCCCTGCCGGTCCGCTGACGCGCCTGTGGGCGGTTGGGGGAGGCCCGAAGGTCAGGTGAAGTCGCGATAGACGACGGTCGTGAACATGCCGGCGGCCAGGTGGTACAGGTTGTGGCAGTGGTAGGCCCAGATGCCGGGATTGTCGGCATCGAAGACGACCTTCGCGGTCGTCCCCGGCGTCACGAGCAGGACGTCGCGCAGCGCACCCGCCAGCGGCTTGCCGTCGATCTCCGTCACCTGGAAAGAATGGCCGTGCAGGTGCATGGGATGCGACATCATGGTGGTGTTGCGCATCACAAGCTCGACCCGCTCGCCCTTGCCGACGGTCACCGGCGCGCCCGCCATGCCGTTCACGGACAGGCCCCAGACATAGCCCAGCATCTGGCCGGTGAGGTCGACCTCCACCGAGCGATCGATCTTGCGGGCAGGCAGCGGCTGGCTGGCACGCAGCTTCATCTCTTCACCCAGCGTCAGGGCCGGTGCGGCCTCGGCGGCCGTGATCGGGATCTTGCTGACTGCGGCGCCGCGCGGCCGGAGCACGACGCCGGCCTGCAGCGGCCTTCCCTCGCCGCGCGCCACGACCGGCACGGCCGAGCCGTCGGCCGGCATGCGCACCAGGATGTCGACGCGCTGCGCCACCGCGAGCGGGAAGCGGCGGACCGTGACCGGCGCCACGGGATTGCCGTCGACTGTGAGGACCGTGCCCTCGATGGAACCGAGCTCGATCATGAAGTTGGTCGATGCCGCGCCGTTGATCAGCCGCAGGCGCACCTCGGCGCCCTTGTCGACGTCGAAGACCTGCGGATCCGCGAGCGTCCGGTCGTTGGCGAGGAAGGCGGCGTAGGTGACGTCGTTCAGGTCGCGGTCGCCTTTGCCCGCTTTCTCAGCATCCGGCATCTTCATGGCGCCCCGCGCCGCCCCGGCGTCGGCATTCGCCGCCATCATCGCCATCGGGCGAGGCTTTCGCAGGTCGGCGAAGATCTCGTCGGGGCTCGACCAGGAAAAGTCCTCGAACATGACGACGACCTCCTGGTGGCCGCTCTCGATCGCGCTGCGCTCGCGCACGATGAGCGGGGCGGCGAGCAGGTTCTGCTCCTGGAGGCCGAAATGGGAATGCATCCAGCGCGTGCCGACCGGCACCGCCGGAAAGCGGAAGTCGGCGCTGCGGCCGGCGGCGATCGGCGGCGCGGAGATGTACGGCACGCCGTCCTGCTTCCAGGGCGGCGTCATGCCGTGCCAATGGACGCTGGTATCGACCGACAGGCCGTTCTGCAGGCGGACGTCGAACATGTCGCCCTGGTCGAGCGTGAGACCCCACGTTCCGTCCGGCTGGACGACGCGATACCGGGTGGCGGGCTTGCCGCCCACCTCGATCGTGCGCCGCGTCAGGTCGAGCGTCCGCTGTCCGGAGGCGCGGGCGGTCCGGAACGGCGGCAGCGGGGCAAGAGCGGCACCTGCCGTGGCGGCGAGCAGCGTCCGGCGCAAAAGCGACATGATGCCTCCGACTTTTCGTTTCCGGCAGTCTACACGACCCTTGCCGTCACGGCGAAGCGAGACCGGGCGTTACGTGGCCCAGCCCGGCGGGCAGGCGGCCGTTCCAGCCGAAGCCGACATAGCCGCCGGCCGCGTCGTACAGATAGTCGAACCCCTCGAGGAACATGCGACCGGTGTTCACGAACACGCCGGCATCGTGGACGATGTCGACGTGGTCCGGATGCATCGGGTTGTCGTGCGAGCCCACCGCGAAGCCGTAGGACGCGGGCTGCGGCATCCGGCGGTCGGGCACGAAGACGTCGATGCGCGTGCCCTCGGGTGGTCGCCCACCGCGGCGCAGGCCCGTGCCTTCCGGCGGCGACAGGAACATGTAGCCGATGCCGGTATCGACCAGCAGGGTTCCCCTGCCCGAGACGCCGTTGACCGCGACGGTCATGGGCGCGGCGCGCCATTCCGGCACGCCCGGACGGGACCTCGCGTCGGGGGCGAGCTTGATGAATGCAAAGCCGCGCGTCCGCTCGGCGGTCATGCCGAGCTGCACCCCGGTGCGCGTCACGATGTAGCCCGGCCGCACCGTGGCCGGCGGCGCCCCCGAGGCCAGCGCGACAAGGCTGACGAAGGGATTGCGCGGGACGCCCGGCTCGGTGCCCTGGGCGCCATTGCGGTCGAAGCCCACGCCCATGAAGGCCACGCCGCGCGGGTCGCGCTCCGGCCGGCAGTCGCGGGCACGCTCCAGGCAGGCGATGCGGGTCACGCGCAGCACCTGGACGCGGGCGGTCGCGACCGGCGTGCGTTCGTCGCGCTGGATCACGACGTCGGTCATGTAGCGCTCGCCTTCGAGGATGCGGCCGCTGCTGTTGTAGACCAGCCGTCCCGGCCCCTCGGCGACGTCGCCCGGACCGGGGGTGAAATGCGCGGCGGAGACGACGATGCCGGTCGAGCCGGTGTCGAGGCCGAAGCGGAGCGGCCGGCTGCCATGCAGCCGGAGCCACACCTGCGGCACGTGCGTGCGGGCGATCGGCCCGTTGGCGAACGGGATGTCGAGCATCGAGAGACCGCGATACTGCGCCGAAGGCTGGACTTGCGCGCCGACCGGCCCGGGGCCGGCGAGGATTGCCAGGAGACACGCCAAGGCAGCGAACGCCCGACAGGCTACTCGGCGCCGATCACGCGATGGAATGCTGAACCGCCACGATCGCGTCACAACGATCGCGAGAGGAAGGCTTTTAAATTTAAATCTCATATTGCGTGTGCTAGTATTTGAGAATGAAGCGGAAAATCGGTTCTCTCTGCATCGCGGCCGTCGCCGCGACAGCATACGCGTGGCCGGCGCACGCCCAAACCTCTCCCGTTTCCATTCCAGAGAAGGATTTCGGTCCGGTCTGGACCGGCTTCTATGTCGGGGCCGCCTTCGGCGCCGGCGGCATGGTCAATCGACTCAATTCCGGGGGCGCCGGGGTAGCCTCCAGTTTCGACGGCGGCGGCGCCAGCGGCGTGCTGGGCTCGATCTATGGCGGTGTCGACTACCAGATCACTCAGCGTGGCGTCCTCGGTTTGATGGCCGAGTTGAGCTATGGCGGCGGCCAGGGAGGGGTGAATGCCCAGACGCCCGGCGCGGTCGCCGGGGTCAATCAGTATGCCGGGCTCGGCTGGGCGGTCCTGGCCCGCACGGGGTTTCTCGCCAGCCCCACGACCTTGCTCTACCTGACGGGCGGCTACACCGGTCTGGTCATCAATACCTCGTCCTACGCATCGGGGTTCGGGGCGACGGCCAATTTCTCGGGCAGCAGCACCGTGAACGGGTGGACGGTGGGGCCGGGCTTCGAGACCATGCTGGCCGACAACCTGTCAGCCAAGCTGGAGTATCGCTACAGCCAATACGGCACTGCCAACGTGCCCGGCACGGCCATCGCCATGCAGCCCTCGACTCACGCCGTGCGTGCCGGCCTGACCTATCGATTCGGCGGGTTGGGCGTCGTCTCGTCGGCGAACTCGTTGGGCTCCGCACGTCAGGCGATGACCAACTGGACCGGCGTCTACGGCGGCGTCGCCGCTGGAGGCGGAATGGGCTTCGGCAGCGTGAGGGCCACGGCGACCCCGGGGACGTTCGCGAACTTCGACAATGGCGGTCAGGGTCTGATCGGCGGATTCTTCGGTGGTGCGGATTGGCAGTTCGCACCCCAGGCCCTGGTCGGAATTCTGGCGGACTTCAGCTGGATGCGTCTGCGCAGCACGACCAACATCAACAGCCCCGTCGGCAACGCCTACGGGACCCTCGAAGCCAATCGGCAGTGGAGCGTGATGGGTCGGGTGGGCTGGTTGCCGATGCCGTCGACGCTGATCTATGCGGCAGGCGGCTATAGCCAGCTCAATGTCCAGGGAACGGCCAGCTTCACCACGCCGGGCGCGACGGGCTACTTGCAGAACGACAACACGTTCAGCGGCTTCACGGTCGCCCCGGGCATCGAGACCGTCGTCACCGGCGGGTGGACGACGCGCCTCGAATATCGCTTCAGCCAGTTCGAGCAGAAGGACGTGTTGCCTGGACTGAGCATGCAGCCTTCGAACCATACGATCCGGGCCGGCCTGTCCTACAAGTTCGGAATCGGAGGATCTACTTTGGTCGCGCGAGCCGAGGAGTGATGACGATGAGTGGAAGGAAACTGGCAATGGCGGTCGCCGTCGTCACCGGTCTCGTGGGGGGAGCGGCGGAAGGCCAGCAGGGCAATACCATCAACGTCGTCGTCGGCGGCATTCGCGACAACACAGGCAGCATTCGATGCGGCCTGTTCAATTCGCCGTCGACCTTCCCGAAGGACGGCCAGGAATACAAGGGAGCGGTTGCGCCTATCGCCAACGGGCAAGCGACATGTACCTTTGCCGACGTGCCGCCCGGCACCTATGCGGTCGCCTATTTCAAGGCCAGGCCCGGCCAAACCAAGATGGAGACCGGCCTGTTCGGCATGCCGCAGGACCCCTACGGCTTTTCCCGCAACGCCACGATCGGCATGGGCCCGCCGCCGTTCAACTCTGCCGCCTACGCCTATCCCGGTGGTCCCACGACCTGGCCCGTGACGATTACCTATCCCTAGGGGCCCGGCGGCGGCGGTCGCCGCGCGTCTGACGTCGCGCGAGATTCGTGAGCGACCCTTGAACATGCGATGGCGGCGAGAGGCTGCGCGGGGTGGAATGCGCCGCCCGAAGGGGGCGCTTCAGGTACCCATGCCGCGCGGGCCGCGCTTCGGCTTGGGTCCTTTCAGATCGGCGTTCTGACTGCCGGGCAGGGCCGCTGCGTTGCGATGGCGCGACCGCGGCGGCTGGGGCTGCGGCACGCGCTGCGGTTCGGTACCGGGCTGCAGCCGCTCCTTCTCCGTGGTCGGACGGCGGGAGCGGGTGGAGAGGCGCGGGGCGCTTGCGACGTCTTTCGAGGCGCTGTGTGAAGACTTGGCCATGGTTCCTCCGGACCGGTAACGACCGTCGCGGCCGGAAGATGCGCGCTATTCGTGGGCGTTCGGCGGGTTGCCCTTCAGGCGATAGACGACCCCGGTCTTGGTGGCGCCGAGCTGGATCCAGTCGCGCGCCTCGTTCTGGAGAGCGAGGAAGAAGGCCTCCGCGCGCGCCAGGGCCTCGTCCGTCAGGTCCTCGCGGCGGCGGAACTTGAGCTGGAAGGCAAACTCGCCGATCAGCGGCGCATGATCGCCGCGGTTGCGCCACAGCGCGACGTTGGCCATCGCCGACACGCGGTTGCCGAAGTCGAGCTCGCCGATGTCCTGCAGCACCTCCTCGACGATCGTGCCGCCGACCAGCTCGGCCCGGTCGGCATGGTCGAAGGTGAGGGAGTGCAGCACGGGCAGCGCCTCGCAGATGCGCTCCATCGACATGCGATCGACGGCGAGCGCCGCATTGAGATGGAACTCGACATTGTGCGAGTAGAGCATGCGCATGCCGCCCAGCCCGTCCTTCAGCGGCAGGGCCTCGGCCTTGAACTTGATGCGGTAGTCGCCCGGGATGTGCGGCCGCATGTCGAGCTCGGCGGCCTTCTGCGGATCGGGATGGCGGTACTTGCAGACGATCTCGGGCAGGCCGATCGGAAAGCCGTCCTGGTAGGGGATGCGGCGGCGCAGGATGAAGGCGTTGTTGTAGAGCCGGAAGTCGTGGGTATCGACGAACAGGACCTCGCGTATGGCCAGGGGGCGTTCCTGCCAGGACACCGGCTCGAAGCGAACACCAGTCTCGCGCGCCGGCCGGCGCAGCACCTTGGCGAAGTCGAACAGGCTCTGCCGCGAATTGAAGTGGTTGGGCTTGAGGATCAGCTTGCACTCGAGATAGCGGATCTCGTCGTAGGGCATGCCATCGGCATACTTGCCCGGCTTGATCGTCGGCAGATGGCGCGCGCGCATGCTGGGGTGCGCGGCTTCCTTCGTCTTCTGGCTCATGGAGTCTCCCTTGGCCGCGGGACTATAGGCCAGGGACGGGGGTCATGGCTCGCATTTTGGCAGCACGCCGCCGGGATACTCGATGTCGCTGGCCGTGTGCACGACAAAGCGGCCGATCACGTAGCCCGGATCGGACCGGTCGCAGTGCTCGGACGGCGTCAGCGTCAGCGCGGCCTGCCCACACGACCGGCAGGCGTAGGTCGTCTCGCGGCCCGACGACAGCCTGTACTGCGAAAGCGGCCGCCGTTCGTTGCAGGACGGGCAGGCCACCTGCAGGTCCGTATCGTTCACCCGGGCTGCGGTCATCGCCGTGTTCAGGACGTCGCCCAGGGTGATGGCCGCCTTCGAGCGGGTGGCAGGCGCACGGCTGAGCGCGTTGTCGAGGAGCCTCAGCATGTTGCGGCGCATCCGTTCGTATTCTTCGTCGGGAGGCGGCGCGTACCGCGTCTCGAGGGCCGTCAGCATGTCGTGGGCGAAGCTCTCGAGGCGGCTTTCGGGACCGACATCGAGCGGCCGGAAATCGGGATTCTCGATGGCGAGCGCGAGGTAGGCATCCTCGAGGGTGCGGACCAGCAGCGGTTCGACCCCACGGCGGTAGAACTGGTGGGCGGCGATGACCCGGTTGAGCCCGTAGGCCGGATCGTGCGGTGCCACCAGCACCCGGGCCTGGCCGGGCAGGAGGGGCGGCCCCTCGCAGCGCCGCACGATGACGTCCATCGAGACCTCGACCTCCTGGACGCCCGTGAAGTCCATGATACCCCGCACCAGGCCGTGCTGGGCGACGAAGCGCACCACTGCCTTGTCACGCAGGACGATGTCGCGCTCCGCGTAGGACCCGTGGAGGCGGGTCATCAGGACCTTGTGGCGGGCGTCGTACAGGAGCTGGAACACAGCGAGCCTCGCGCCAAGCTTGCCTGCGGATTGCGTCGGGGTCCATCCCGACATATTTGCAGAGCTAGAAGTGCAGATAACGTTGCAGGCGGGCATGTCGTTCCTCTTCAATCCGTTCGATGCGGCCGCCGTGGTCGTGCTGTGCGCCGCAGTGTTCGGCTACCTGAACTACCGGTTCCTCGGCCTGCCGCAGACCACCGGCCTCACCATCATGGGGGCACTGGCCTCGGTGATCGTCGTCGTCCTCGACCGTTTCCTGCCGGCCGAGGGCAGCCACGCGGTGCGGCAGGCGATCGAGGGCATCGATTTCCGGTTCGCGCTGATGGAAGGCATGCTCTCCTTCCTGCTGTTCGCGGGCGCCCTCCATATCGACCTCCACGAGATGCGGCGGTCGAAATGGGCGATCGGGATCATCACCCTGTTCGGCGTGCTCGCCTCGACCGCCTTCATCGGCGGTGGCGCCTGGGCGCTGGCAGAGGTTTTCGGGCTCGAACTCCCGCTGCTGTGGTGCCTGCTGTTCGGTGCCCTGATCAGCCCGACCGATCCGGTGGCGGTGCTGGGCATCCTGAAGTCGGCCAAGGTCCCGGCCCCGCTCGAGGCGACGGTCGCCGGCGAGAGCCTGTTCAACGACGGCATCGCGGTGGTGGTCTTCTCCATCCTGCTCGGCGTCGCCTCCGGCACGGGGGAGGCGACCCTGGCCGAGGCCGGCCGCCTGTTCGTCCTCGAGGCACTGGGCGGGGCGGCGGTCGGTGCCGTCGCGGGATGGATCGCCTTCGTCGCCCTGCGCTCGATCGACGAGCACAATCTCGAGGTCATGATCACCCTCGCGCTGGTCATGGGCGGCTATGCGCTGTGCCACCGGCTGGAGGTCAGCGGTCCAATCGCCATGGCCGTCGCCGGTCTGATCATCGGCAATCATGGCCGGTCGCTGGCGATGAGCGAGATCACGCGCGACCATGTCACCAAGTTCTGGTCGCTGATCGACGAGATCCTGAACGCGGTGCTCTTCCTGCTGATCGGCCTCGAGGTGATCATCGTCCTCGACGAGCCGTGGTTCCTGGTGTTCGGGCTCGCCGCCGCCCCGCTGGTCCTGGTGGCACGGGCCGCCTCGGTCGGCGTGCCGGTGGTGCTCGCCTATCGGCTCCTCCGCCTCACGCGCGAGTCCTACGCCATTCTCGTGCTGGGCGGGGTACGCGGCGGCATTTCCATTGCCCTCGCCCTGTCCGTCCCGGCAGGCCCCTACAAGGGCCTGATCGTGTCGTCGACCTATGTCGTCGTGCTGCTGTCGGTGCTGTTGCAGGCGCCGGTCGTGGGGTTCGCCGCCCGTCGGCTCTTCACCGGGAAGGCGACGACGCCCTCCTGACGCCGCAGCTCGCCGCGCAGGGTGGCCAGCCCGCTGTCGGGCTGCGGTCCGGCGGCCGCGATGACGCGTTCGAGCCCGTCCAGCAGTCCGTGCAGGACGTCGGCGTCCTTCGCGCCATAGCGCGCGATGGCGGCGAAGGCGTTGGTCGCCAGCATGTCGAAGTCCAGCGTCTCGACGATCACCCGCAGCTTGCCGTCGTCGTCGGCGCGGCAGGCGGAGGGTACGCCGCGGCCGGCAAGGCGGACCAGCGCATCGGTCAGACGGTCGACGCAGTAGAGGCCGGTGGTGGGATCGTTGATGCCGGGCGACAGGGCACGCTGGGCGATCTCGACGAGTCGGCGAATCGAGAAGGCGAGATCCTGGGCCGGTGTCCGCTCGTCGCCGAGGACCATGGCCTGGCGCAACGCATCGGCTCTGCCGTCGTCGATCCGCTCTGCCGGCGCGGCTTCGAGAAAGGTGCGGTCCGGCGTCACGAAGGTTCCCGGTTCGACCAGCACGCGCACGACGAGGTCGTGCTCGCTGGCCAGCGCCATCAGCGTGTCGGCATCGATGAATTGGACGTAGCCGCTGTGGCGCGGTCGCAGGGCGCAGGCTGTGGTGCCTTCCGGCGGAAACACGTCGTCGGGCGAGGCCTCGTCCGGCGCCTCGTGGCCGAGCTTCTCGGGGTAGAGCCGGTCGATCGCCTCGCGGGTCTCGGCGGCCAGTCCGGCCAGCACCGATTCGATGCGGATCGACTGGGCGGTATGGTGGATGAAGTAGATCAGCACTGCGAGGCTCGCCAGCGCCAGCAGGACGCCGACCGCGACCGAGATGTGCGGCACGAAGCTCGACCCCTCGACCCCCTTGACCGTTCGCAGCACCAGCAGGCAGTAGACGAACGTGGCGATGAAGGTGCCGAGCACGACCTGGTTGCCACGGTCGCTCATGAAGTTTCGCAGCAGTCGCGGTCCGAACTGTGACGAGGCGAGCTGCAGGGTCAGCATGGTGATCGAGAAGGTGAGGCCCGCAACGGTGATCATCGAGCTGGCGATCGCCGCCAGGATGGCGCGGGCGCCCTCGGGGCCGAACAGGTAGACCCAGTCGATCTCGCGATAGACTTTCTCTTCGATCATGCCGTCGACAGCGATGAGCACGAAGGACAGTGCGATGGCGCCGATCGTCATCAGGCTCGGCAGGAACCAGAAGCTGGTGCGCAGCCGGTCCCACACGGCCAGCAGCCGGATGGCCGAAAGGAAGGTGCGGGTGCGGTCCGAGAGTTGCAGGGGCATGAACCTCAACGCTTGGCGGTGACGCCGGCTCCCGGCCCGCCGTCCGGCGAAACGATCAAAAGCCGACGAAGAATGGCGCGACGCGCCAGCGCCGTCTCGGGGAATCGTCGAAGACGACGAGAAAGAGCTGGGCGAACAGCGCCTCGACCCGGGGATCGTCGGGCCCGGTGGCGTCGGTCCAGGCCGTCGTGAACGACAAAGCGAGGTCGTTGCGGCAGTAGATGGCGAAGACGTTGAACGGCCGCGCCGCGACCGGCGGCCGGTGCCGGACCTCGCCGGCGCAGACCCGCGCCGCCGTCAGGTCGTTGGCGGCGTCGAACACCAGGACGAGGCGGTAGTAGGGACTGACCGGCTCGGGCGGGCCGTCATAGGTGAAGGTGAGGTTGGGGCGCGGCTTGGCGGCCTGCATGACCGGCAGCAGGGCCCGTCGCACCTGGTCGGCCGGCAGGCGCGGGAAGGGCGCGCCGTCCATCACGACCTGGAAGTTGCGACCGTCGGTGACGGCGAAGAACTCCCCATAGTCGTAGGCGGGATCCCAGTAGGCGCCGCCGATCGTGCCGCTGGCCGAGCAGCCGGTCAGCACGAGCGCGAGGGAGACGAGGAAGGCAGGGAGACGGCGCACGTCCGGAAACGGATTGTCCAGGGGCGCGCTGCGGCCGGATCAGATCGGCCGGCCGGCGCTCTGCGGCCAGCGTGTCATCAGCGCGTTGCTGGGCCGGGACTCGTCGGTGACCTTGCGGGCGGTCTCGACCCCGGCCACGGGCAGCCCCTTCGGGTCGAGCAGCCCGACCTGGACCAGCACCGAGGCCTGGTCCCAGTAGATATGCTCGTGCGCAACCTTGTCGCCCTGGAAGCGCACGATGGCGACGAGCGGCACCTCGACCCGCTTCCCCGTCGGCGGGATGCCCGGCAGCATCCAGTCGATCTCGCTGGTGTGGGTGAAACAGAAGATCAGCTCGTCGACGATCTGGTCGGCACCCACGGTGCGGCTCACCGGCCTGAGCTCGGTATCGGGCGGATTGCCGCCGATGAAATGGTACTTGTAGAAGCGCTTGAGCTCGTCGTGACCGACCCCGCCGGTCATCGTCGGCACGTGGTTGACGTAGGGCCGCTCGACCATGGTCGCCATTGTGGCGTCGACGTCGCGCGTCTCGAACTCGTGCCGGCAATGCGCCTCCCAGAGGGCTGCGAGATCGGGCATGGGTCCTCCCTACAGCATCCCGAACAGGCGGGCGACGCGCTGGACGCCCTGCCAGACCGGATCGAGGCCGGCGAAGGTCTTCACCATCTCGTTGCCGTCCGAGAGCAGCGCCCTGAGCTTGACGCTGTCCGGCTCGTTCTTCTCGGCTTCCTTCTTGGCGTCCTCGAAGAGGATGCGCAGCTCGCGCATCTCCTCCTTGTAGTCGTCGTCGATCGCCTTCAGCGACTGGGAGAGGGCGTCGACGAGGTCCTTGCGGTGTTCGGTCATGATGATGCTCAGGCGGCCTTCCTGGTACGATGGGCGGCGATCGTCGCCCAGAGGCTGGACGCGGTCACCGGCATGTCGACGTGCTTGACGCCGGTGTGCGGGTATATGGCATCCACGATGGCGTTGACCACTGCCGGCGGCGCGCCGATCGCACCAGCCTCGCCGGCGCCCTTCACGCCCAGCGGATTGGTCGTGCAGGGGCTGTTGTGCAAGTCGAAGTGGACGTGCGGCACGATGTCCGCCCGCGGCAGCGCATAGTCCATGAAGCTGCCGCTGAGCAGCTGCCCCGATTCCGGGTCGTAGACGGTCTTCTCCGTCAGCGCCTGGCCGACGCCCTGGCCGACGCCGCCATGGACCTGGCCCTGCAGCAGCAGAGGGTTGAGGGCGGCGCCGAAATCGTCGACCACGCTGTAGTTCGCGATCTCGAGCGTGCCGGTGTCCGGATCGATCTCGAGCTCGCAGATGTGGCAGCCGTTGGGGAAGGTGTCGGCGGCGGGCGTGCGCGTGAACTCGTCGTCGAGCCCGGGCTGCTCGCCGGCCGGCACGTGCTTCGGGTTCTTCGCCGCCCGCGCGACCTCGAACAGGCTCATCGTGCGGTCGGTGCCGACGATCCTGAAGGCGCCGTCGCCATAGTCGATGTCGGCCGCCGCCGCTTCCATGACGCTGGCCGCGACCAGCTTGCCCTTGGCGATGATCTTGTCGGCGACGCCGATCGTGGCCGTGCCGGCCACCGAGACCATGCGGCTGCCGCCGGTCATGCCCTCGGGCACCGTGTCGGAATCGCCCTGCACGAAGCGGATGCGGTCGGCGTCGATGCCGAGCCGCGCCGAGGCGATCTGGCGGATCGCGGTTTCCTGGCCCTGGCCGTTGCTCTGGTTGCCGACGAAGATCGTGACTGTGTCGTCGTCGTTGAACTTGGCGACGGCCGTTTCCGGCGGCCCGCCGCCGCACTTCTCGACATAGGTCGCCATGCCGATGCCGCGCCACTTGCCGCGCGCCAGCGCCGCGGCGCGGCGGGCCGGAAAGCCCTTCCAGTCGGCCTTCTCCATGCCCTTGCGCATGACGGTTTCGAAGTTGCCCGAATCGTAGGTGTCGCCGAGCGCCGTCGCGAACGGGATCTGCGCCGGCTTGATGAGGTTGCGCGCCCGGATCTCGTCCGGCGCCAGCCCGGTCTCGCGCGCGATATGGTCGACGAAACGCTCCAGCAGGTAGGCCGCCTCGGGCCGGCCGGCGCCGCGATAGGCGTCGGTCGGCACGGTGTTGGTCATCACGCCCTTGACGTTGATGTAGGCCGCCGGCGTCTGGTAGAGGCCAACCAGCATCGAGCTCCCGGCCAGCGTCGGGATGAAGACGCTGAAATGGTTGAGGTAGGCGCCCAGCGCGGCATAGGTCGTGATGCGGCAGCCGAGGAACCGGCAGTCCTTGTCGAGCGCCATCTCGGCGATCGAGACATGGTCGCGCCCCTGGACGTCCGACTGGAAGGCCTCCTGGCGGTCGGGAATCCACTTCACGGTGCGCTTCAGCGTCCGCGAGGCCCACACCACCATCGGATACTCGGGGTGGACGAAGATCTTCATGCCGAAGCCGCCGCCGACGTCGCCGGTGCGCACGCGCAGCTTCGGCGAGCCGATCTTCAGGATCATGTCGGCCACCACCGGGCGGATCATGTGCACGCCCTGGGAGGAGAGCCACAGCGTCGAGCGGTCGTCCTTGCCGTCGTAGGTGCAGATGGCGCCGCGCGGCTCCATCGAGTTCACGATCAGGCGCTGGTTCACGATCTGCAGCTTGACCACGCGGTCGGCCTTGGCGAAGGCGGCGTCGGTAGCGGCTTGGTCGCCCATCGCCCAGTCGAAGACGATATTGTCCTTGATGTGGTCGTGCACCAGCGGCGCACCGGGCTGGGCCGCCTCGAAGGTGCCGACGACGTGCGGCCGCGGCGCATAGTCGACCTCGATCAGCTCGGCGGCGTCGCGCGCCTGCTCCAGGGTCTCGGCCACGACCAGCGCCACCGGGTCGCCGACATGGCGCACGCGGTCCTGGGCCAGCATGGGACGGGGCGTGTCGCCGCGCGGCGTGCCGTCCCGGTTGTCGAGGGGCACGATGCAGGGCACATCGCCGAAGCCCGCCTTCTTCACGTCCTCGCCGGTGAACACCAGGAGCACTCCCGGCGCCTTGCGGGCCGCTTCCGCGTCGATCCGGCGAATGTCGGCATGGGCGTGCGGCGAGCGCAGCACATGGGCGCGCGCCGGCGCCGGGCCGTCGAGCCGGGTATCGTCGGTATAGCGCCCCCCGCCGGTCAGAAGGCGTGGATCCTCGAGCCTGCGAACCGACTGACCGATACCGAATTTCGCCATGGCTTCCTCCGTTTGGCGGAGGTTACCAAGGCCCCGCGAAGCGTGTCACCAGCCCTGCGACGCCGGAAGGAGCCGCACGCTGCAATGCAACGTCCCTGGCAGGGCCACGTTGCTTCCGCGGCCGCCAGCATGACCCCAACCCCGTCCCCCTCCGTCGCGTCGCCCGGGCCCGTGGATACCGAGCGCGTCGACTATGTGGCGCTGCCCGTCGGCAGCGCCATCGGCCGCTACGAGGTCCTCGAGGTGCTCGGCCAGGGCGGATTCGGGATCACCTACCTCGCCCGCGACACGCAGCTTGGACGCGAGGTCGCCGTGAAGGAATACCTGCCGGCGACCCTCGCGGTACGCCAGGACGGGCAGTCGGTCCTGCCGCGCTCGACCGCCGTTGCCGACGATTTCGGCTGGGGGCGCGAGCGCTTCATGGAGGAGGGCCGGACACTCGCCAACCTGCACGAGGCGCCGGCCATCGTGCGCGTGTTCGACTTCCTCGAGGCAAACGGCACGGCCTACATCGTCATGGAGCGCCTGCGCGGTGAAACGCTGGAGGACCGCGTGCGCGGCGGTGGCCCGCTTCCCGCGGCCGCCTTCGAGGCCATGCTGTGGCCGCTGCTGGTCGGCCTCGAGAAGGTGCACGAGGCGGGCTTCCTGCATCGCGACATCAAGCCGGCCAACATCATCCTGGGCGCCGACGACAAGGCGACCCTGATCGATTTCGGTGCGTCGCGGGCGGCGATGGCGGATCGCACGCGCACCATGACTGCCATCTTCACGCCGGGCTATGCCGCGCCCGAACAGTTCACGGCGGCCAAGCAGGGGCCCTGGACCGACATCTACGGTCTCGCGGCGACCCTCTACTACGCCGCTGCGGGCGAGGCGCCGCCGAGCGCCTTCGACCGGCTGATGGAGGATGCGTACGAGCCGCTGGCGAGCCGCCGGCCCGACGGGTTGCCCGAGGGCATGGTGGTGGGGATCGACGCGGGTCTCGCCGTTCACCTCGAATCCCGTCCACGCAGCATTGCGGGATGGCGCGCCCTGATGCGCGGCGAGCTGCGTGGGGACGATCAGACGATCGTGATGCGCGCAGCCGTCGCCGCGCCGGCGACGACCCGTCCGGCGACTGCGCCGACGCCACCGACGCTGCCCACGCCCCCCACACCGCCGACTCGCCCCTCCCGGCTCGCCGTCAGGGCGCGACCGACCGGGATGCGCCGCTGGCTGGTGCCCGTGGTCGGGGCGGTGCTGCTCGCGGCGGCCTTCGGGTACTACACGTTCGCGCCGCCGCTCACGCCGCAGGCCGCGACCGTCGCGGCGCCACCGGTCGAGACGGCGGCGGCGCCGGCTCCGTCACCTGCCGGTGCCAGCGTCGAACCGTCACCCGTGATCGCGTCCGCGTCCGGCGGCGGGACGCTGGCGCCGGACAAGCCGGCTCCCGACGGGACGGCCTCGGCGGAGAGCACGGAGGAGGCGCTCAGGCTCGGCGTCGGGGAGCGCCAACGAATCCAACGCGGTCTCACTTCCCTTGGCTTCGACACACGCGGCGCCGACGGTGCGTTCGGCCCGCGGTCGCGCGAGATGATCGCGGCCTGGCAGAAGGGCCAGGACCAGGAAGCGACGGGGTTCCTCACGCGGCCGCAGAGCCAGGCGCTGCTGCGCGCCGCGCCGCCCGCGCCGCCGGAGGCCCCGCGCATCCGCCCACCCGCCGTCGAGGGAATCGAGGGCGTCTATGCCGGCTCCCTGTCGGGCTCGGCGACGGGCGGTGGCCCGGGGACGCTGGCGCCCATGCAGGCGGACCTGCGGCTCGTTGGCAACCAGCTGACCGGCCGTCTGATCCATCCCGCCTGCGGGCCCCTGCCGGTGGCCCTGTCGATCGACGGCGCCGGCGGCGTTCGCGGCAGCCTGCGGCTCTACGAGGCGACCGGCTGCACGACGAACCCGGCATCCGCCGGCGGGCGGCTGTCGGCCGGCGTCCTGACCCTCGACCTGCACGGCATCGATGTCAGCTACCGGGGGAAGCTGGCGCCGTCCGGCGGCCAGGCCGAGGCGCCGCGTCCGGCCCCGGCGCCGGAGCGCCGGGACAGGGCCATCGTTCCCTGAGGTCTCGCGACCTTACTTGGGGGTGCCCTACTTGGGGGTGCCCTACTTGGGGGTGCCCTACTTGGGGGTGATCGCCACGACGGCGATGTCGCTGCTGATCGCCGTGAGATAGTCGCCCGGCTTGACGCGCGGCAGCTGCTCGCGGCCGACCGGATTGGTGACGTTGAAGGTGCGCACCTCGCCGCCGGCCGGCTTGACCACCGAGATGGTGTTCGCCGACGGGTTGACGCCGGTGACCCACCAGTTGCCGACCGACTGGCTGCCCGCCACGGCCGCGGCCTGGCTGCCCGTCGTAGCGGCGGCGGCGACGCTGGTGCTGCTGGCGCGCGGCGCCTTGGCGTTGGGACCCGAGAGCACGAACGTGTCCTTCTCCTCGACGGCGATGATGACCGTGTCGCCGACCTTCGCCTGCGCGAAGTTCGCGACGGCCGGGCCGACCTTGCGCACGGCGGTCGTGCCGTTGGCGAAGGCGAGGGTCACGGTGCGCGCGGCGGGGTCGACGGCGGTGATGCGGGCCTCGGCGGCGTAGGTGGTGGTCGTCGAGATGCCGACGATCGGCTGGCTCGGACTCTGCGCCAGCGCCGCCCCGCCGGCCACCAGCGAGCCGGCGACGGCCGCACTGATCAGGTATCGCCTGTTGAACATGATTGCTCTCCTCCGTTTGCAAACAGCGCGGCCGCAACCATAGCCGCCCGCGCCATGGCCTGTCCGTTACCGCTTCGTTGAAAAAATTCAACCGCCTAAAGCTTGATGAGATTGGCTGGAAACAGCCAATCTCATCATGCCCACCGGCAACCTACGACAGTCGTGCGCGCGGATGAGACGAGGTGGAATCGCAAGCGATTCCACCTCATCTCATCCCGCTGTAGAGCATCGAGCGTTCGGTGGGAAGCGGGTGAACGCTCGATGCTGAAGGTAGGGGTGCCTGCCTTGAGGCGTTTCCGATCTATCGCAAGCCGCCTTGATGACGGCGCTTGCCTGCGCCGGGCAGCCGTCGGATGAGGGTGCCATGACCACCGCGTATCTCGCCGCCGAGGGTTTCCTCGCCCCGCTCGAGGAGGAACTGCAGCGCGCCGGCGTTGCCGCGCTGCGACGGCACGAGCGGCTGCTGATCGCCGAGGGGGAGGCGGTGCCGTCGGCCTGGGCCGCCAACGTCTGGCACGACTGCGTCGAGCTGCCGGTCGCCTCGATCGGCGGCGCGGCCCGGGCGCTGCGCGACCTCCAGCGCAACTGGGCGATGTACGCGCCCCTGCACCATCGGCGTGCGGCGTTGATCCAGGAGCGGCTGCCGCACGTGTCGGCGAAGCCGGTCGTCTTCCCGTCGGCGGCGCCCACCGCGCCGCTCGGATCGTGGACGCTGCTCGCGCCCGACCGGATGCTGGCCGCCGCAAAGTGCAGCGCGCCTTTTGCCAACGGCGAGGTCGCCTTCGTCGAGGATCGGTCGGGGCCGCCCAACCGCGCCTATCTCAAGCTCTGGGAGGCGCTCGTGCGGCTCGGCCGATGGCCACGGCCGGGCGAGCGCTGCCTCGACCTTGGCGCCTCGCCGGGCGGCTGGACCTGGGTGCTGGCGCGGCTCGGCGCCTCGGTCATCGCCGTCGACAAGGCGCCGCTCGACCCGCGGATCGCCGCGATGCCGGGCGTGACGTGGCGCGGCGAGAGCGCCTTCGCGCTGGTGCCGGCGACCGTCGGGCCGGTCGACTGGCTCTGCTCCGACATCGTCTGCTATCCGGCGCGCCTGCTGCGCCTGGTCGAGGCCTGGCGCGCCTCGGGGCTGGTGCGAAACTTCGTGTGCACGCTGAAGTTCCAGGGCGCCACCGACCACGACAGTGCCGCTTCCTTCGCCGCCATTCCCGGCGCCCGGCTGCTCCACCTGCACCACAACAAGCACGAGCTCACCTTCCTTCTGGAAGGTCCGTCGCCGGGCCGATCAGCGTGACAGGCCGCGCGCCCTGAGATCGCGCGCGATGTGGTCGACGAACAGGCGGACCCGCGAAGCCAGGAGGCGGTTGGTGGGGTAGACGGCGTAGATGCCGCCGCGCGGCATCGCCTGGTCGGCCAGGACGCGCGTGAGCTGCCCCGCTACCAGCGCATCGGCGACCAGCCAGTCCGGCACCGCGACCAGACCGAGCCCGGCCAGGGCCGCGGCGCGCAGCGAAGCGGAGGTGTTGATGAGAAGGCGCGGCTTGACCGCGATCGTCTCCGTGCCGATCCGCCAGGTGTCGCGCCAGGCGAGCGGCGCGAAGCCGACCAGCGGATGGCGCAGGATGTCGCGCGGCGTCTCGGGCGTGCCGGCCGCGGCGAGGTATCCCGGCGTGGCCACGATGATCACGGTCGAGCTCGCGATCCGCCGCACGACGAGCTTGGGCTCGGGGCGTTCGACGACGCGGATGGCAAGGTCGAGACCCTGCTCGACGAGGTCCGCCGCGGCCGCGGCTTCGACGAGCTCGATCTCGAGGGTCGGGTAGGCGGCGAGGAAACCGCCCAGCCCAGGCACGATGTAACGGTCGGCGAAGCCGTCGGGCGCGCCGACGCGCAGGCGGCCGGCCGGTTGACGACGCGTCGACTCGGCCTCGCGGCGGGCGCCCGCGAGATCGTCGAGCAGCCGGCGGCAGTGGCGATAGAAGGCGGTGCCGGCCTCGGTCGGCCGCACCCGGCGCGTCGTGCGCTCGAGCAGTCGCACGCCAAGCCGCTCCTCGAGGCCGCGCACCGTCTCGCTGACCGACGACTTGGCGGTCTGCAGCGCGGCCGCCGCCGCGGTGAAGCTGCCGCGCTCGACGACGGCGGCGAAGGCCTCGATGCCGGCGAAACTGTCCATGTGCGATTGTTCGCTCCGGCGAACGATCTGTCCAGAAGCACCGTCTCCCGGCGGCGCCCGGCCGGTCGTATCCCATGAGCGTCACAGGAGGAGACGAGACATGGATACGCTGGATGTTCTGGGCGCGCCGATGATCGTGAAGCGCGACGACGGGCTGTTCCTGGCCGAGCACCCGATCCCGCCGGGTTATTTCGTGCCGCCGCACCGCCACGCCGACGACGAGGAGATGCTCTACGTGATGGAGGGCGAGCTCACCCTGCTCGACGAGGCGGGCGAGCGCCGGGCCGCCGCCGGCAGCGCGCTCCGCTTCTCGCCGGGCACGCTGCACGGCTTCCGCAACGACACGGCCGGGACGGTCCGGCTGCTGGTGATCGCCCAGCCCGGCGTGCAGGCGGCGGAGATGTTCCGCCACTTCGATCGCGCCGGCCGGGCGGGACCGCTTGCCCCGGCCGACATCGCCGCCATCGCCGGCGAGTACGGCGTCCGCTTCGGCTGACGGCAAGCTGCCGTCAGCGCCAGGGCGCGCGGCGCAGGAAACCTGTCACGTGGGCGCGGAAGCCGTCGATGAACTCCCGCGCCACCGGCGAGACGCTGCGATGCGCGGGGTAGAGGGCGGCGAACTCGAAGTCGACGCGCGGCTCGAACGGCCGGGTGACGATGCCGCGCGTGGCGTACTCGGTGGCGGTGAAGGGCTCGCAGAGCGCCACGCCGGCGCCCGAGCCCGCGAGCGCGCAGGCGATCTCCGACAGCGGCGTCTCGATGCGCTGGATGCGCGTCACGCCGTGCTCGGCGAAGATCCGGTCGGTGCGGAAGCGCGACAGCGCCGAGGGGCCGAGCGAGATGAAGTTCTCGCCCTCGAAGTCGCGCGGCCGGATGCGCTTCTTGGCGACCAGCCGATGGCCGTGCGGCAGCACGGCGAGCAGCGGCGCCGCGGGCATCGACTCGCGCGCCACCGCGCCATGCTCCATCGAGGCCTCGGCGAAGCCGAGATCGGACTGGCCTTGCGCCACCGAGGCCAGCACGGCGTGCGACACCAGTCCCGACAGGACGAGGTCGAGCCTGGGCCGGTCCTTGAGGAAGGCGCCGACGAAGCGCGGCAGGAAGCCGTTGGCCAGCGCCGGCAGGGCGGCGATGCGCAGGAACCCGGCGCGCCGCGTGCGCAGCTCCGTCGCCATCTGCTCGATGCGCTCCAGGCCGACGAAGGCGCGTTCGACCTCGCTGTAGAGCGACAGCGCCTCGCTGGTCGGCACCAGCCCCGTGCCGCGCCGTTCGAACAGGACCAGCCCGAGATGGCGCTGCAGGTCGCGGATCAGGCGGCTGACGGCGGGCTGGGTGACGTTGATCAGCGCCGCCGCCGCGCCGACCCCGCCGGTCATGACGACGGCGCGAAAGGCCTCGATCTGGCGGGGATTGGGACCGCGCATGGCGCTTTATAACATCCTGTTATGAAAGCGGCCGAAAAATCGAATTTGACGACATCATGACTGAACCTCGACCATGTTGCCGCGGCAGGAGGGTGCCGCGGACAGGAGGGGCTATGAGGCGTTCGATCTACGGCGCCGCGCTCGCGGGCGCGATGGCGATGCTGGCCGCGGCATCGGCGGCGGGACAGACCAAGACGCTGACGGTGGCCGCCTATGGCGGCTCCTGGGAGCAGCAGCTGCGCAAGAGCGTGATCCCGGAGTTCGAGAAGAAGCACAACGTCAAGGTCGAGTACGTCGCCGGCAACTCGACCGACACGCTGGCCAAGCTGCAGGCGCAGAAGGCCAACCAGGTGATCGACGTGGCGATCGTCGACGACGGGCCGATGTACCAGGCGATCCAGCTCGGATTCTGCGCCAGGATCCCGAACCTCGACAAGGGCGAGCTCTACCCGTCGGCCCTGTTCAAGGACGACAAGGCCGTCGCGATCGGCCAGACAGGCACCGGCTTCATGATCGACACCAAGACCTTCAAGGAGAAGGGCTGGGCGACGCCGACCTCGTGGAACGACCTCAAGGATCCCAAGTTCAAGAAGCTGCTGGTGATCCCGCCGATCAACAACACCTACGGGCTCTACACGCTCTTGATGTACGCGCGCCTGAACGGCGGCGGCGAGAACAACATCGAGCCCGGCTTCAAGGCGATGAAGGAGCAGGTCAATCCCAACGTGCTGGTCTACGAGCCCTCGCCGGGCAAGATGACCGAGCTGTTCCAGTCCAACCAGGCGCAGATCGCGGTATGGGGCACCGGTCGCGTGCAGGCCTTCGCCAACACCGGATTCCCGGTCGACTTCATCTATCCCAAGGAAGGTGCGCCGATCCTGCTGGCCTCGGCCTGCCCGGTGGCCAAGGCGACGATCGATCCGCTGGCCTACGAGTTCATCAAGCTGCTGATCTCGGCGCCGGTGCAGACCGTCCTCGCCAAGGAGATGGGCAACGGCCCGGTCAACACCAAGGTCGACGTCAACATGCCGGAGCTCGCCATGGCGCCGGTCGGCGAGCGCGCCAAGAAGGTGATCGCCTTCGACTGGGACGTCATCAACGCCCACCGCCAGGAGTGGACCAAGCGCTGGAACCGCGAGGTCGAGCGGTGACCGCCGCGCTCGCCTTGGGGAGAGGAGCCTGAACGAATGATGCGATGAGCTTCCTCGCGCTCGAAGGACTGACGAAGCGCTTCGGCACGCAGGCGGCGGTGGACGGACTGTCGCTGCAGGTCGAGCAGGGCGAGTTCGTGTCCCTGCTGGGACCCTCGGGCTGCGGCAAGACGACGACCCTGCAGATGATCGCGGGCTTCGTCGAGCCGACGGCGGGTTCGATCCGGCTGGAGGGGCGTGACCTGCTGGCGGTCAAGCCGGCCAGGCGCGGCCTCGGCATCGTGTTCCAGAGCTACGCGCTCTTCCCGCACATGACGGTGGCGGAGAATGTCGGCTTCGGGCTCGAGATGCAGGGCGTCGCGGCGGCCGAGCGCCGGACGCGGGTGGGCGAGACGCTCGAGCTGGTCGGGCTGGCGGCCCTCGCCGGCCGCTTCCCGCGACAGATGTCGGGCGGGCAGCAGCAGCGCGTGGCGCTCGCCCGCGCCCTGGTGATCCGGCCGCGAATCCTCCTGCTCGACGAGCCGCTCAGCAACCTCGACGCCAAGCTGCGCGAGGAGATGCAGATCGAGCTGCGGCAGATCCAGCGCAGCGTCGGCACCACGACCATCCTGGTGACGCACGACCAGGCCGAGGCGATGGCGCTGTCCGACCGTATCGTGGTGATGAACCGCGGCCGCGCCGAGCAGGTCGCGCCGCCGCACGAGGCCTACGAGCGGCCGGCGACGCCGTTCGTCGCCAGCTTCCTCGGCAAGACCAACCTCGTGAAGGGCGACACGGTGCGGCCCGAGCGCATCGCCTTCGCCGCCACCGGCCTCGCCGGCCGAGTCCGTACCCGCATCTTCCAGGGCAACCACTGGCTCTACCAGGTCGAGACCGAAGACGGCCTCGTCACCGTCATCCGCCAGAACACCGGCGAGGCCATGCCGGGCGAAGGCGACGCGGTGCACCTGGCGTGGGGGACGACGTGATGTCTGTCGTCCTGAGCGCAGCGAAAGACCTCATCGCCGGTCGCCATCGGCATGAGATCCTTCGCTGCGCTCAGGATGACAGCGTTGGTCGCGCCACGAGGGAGGTGGAATGAACCGCACCCCCTACCTCCTCAGCCTGCCGGCGCTGCTGCTGTTCGCGGCGATCGTGCTGGTGCCGCTCGCCATGACGGTGGCGCTCTCGTTCCACGACTGGGGCCAGTACAAGGGGATCGAGCCGGTCTTCGTGCTCAAGAACTGGCGCGAGGTCTTCACCGATTCCTACTATCTCGAGATGTTCGGGCGGACCTTCCGCATCGCCTTCTTCGTTACCCTGCTGACGGCGGTGTTCGGCGCGCCGGAGGCCTACATCCTGAACCGCATGCGGAGCCCGTGGCGCGGCCTGTTCCTGCTGGTGATCCTGGGACCGCTGCTGATCTCGGTCGTGGCCCGCACGCTGGGTTGGGCGCTGCTGTTCGGTGGCAGCTCGGGACTGGTCAACAAGGCATTGGCCGGGCTCGGCCTGATCTCGGCGCCGCTGCCCTTCATGTTCACCGAGACCGGCGTCGTCGTGGCGCTGGCCCACGTGCTGATGCCCTACATGGTGCTGGCCGTGTGGGCGGCGCTGCAGCGCCTCGACCCGCAGGTCGAGAATGCCGCCGTGGCGCTGGGCGCGGGGCCGTTCACCGTGCTGCGCCGGATCGTGCTGCCGCAGGTCATGCCCGGCATCCTGTCGGGCGCCGTCATCGTCTTCGCCCTGGCCGCCAGCGCCTTCGCCACCCCGGCGATCATCGGCGGGCGGCGGCTGAAGGTCGCCTCGACGCTGGCCTACGACGAGTTCCTGAACACGCTCAACTGGCCGCTGGGCGCCGTCGTCGCCGTCCTGCTGCTGGTCGCCCTGGTCGCCATCGTCGCCGGCGCCAGCCGGCTGGTCGAGCGGCGCTACGCCCAGGTCTTCGGGTGAGGGGCGCCGCATGAGCCGCAACGGTCCGCTGGCGCTCGCCTACCACGCGCTGTTCGTCGCCTTCATGCTGGCGCCGATCCTCGTCGTCTGCTGGGTCGCCTTCACGCCCGAGGGCTTCCTGTCGTTCCCGACCGACGACTGGTCGCTGCGCTGGTTCTATGCCATCGCCCGCTACCCGGAGTTCGTCTCGGCCTTCTGGCGCAGCCTGTGGCTGGGGGCGCTCAGCTCGGCCGTCGCCGTCGCCTTCTCGGTGCCGGCGGCGCTCGCCATCGCCCGCTACCGGTTCCGCGGCCGCGAGGCGATGACGGCGCTCTTCATGTCGCCGCTCATGATCCCGCACGTCGTGCTGGGCATCGCCTTCCTGCGCTTCTTCACCGAGATCGGGCTGGGCGGCACCTTCGCCGGCCTGGTGCTGGCCCATATCGTGGTCGTGCTGCCCTTCGCGCTGCGCTTGACGCTCGCCTCGGCCGTCGGCCTCGACCGCTCGATCGAGCATGCCGCGATCTCGCTCGGTGCGACCGAGGGGATCGTGCTGCGGCGCGTGACGCTGCCCCTGGTGCTGCCGGGGCTGGTCAGCGGCTGGGCGCTCGCCTTCATCAATTCCTTCGACGAGGTCACGATGACCGTGTTCATCGCGGCACCCGGCACCGAGACGCTGCCGGTCCGCATGTTCCTCTACATCCAGGACAATATCGATCCGCTGGTCACCTCCGTCTCGGCCTGCGTCATCGCCGTCACCGTCGTCGCCCTGGTCATCCTCGACCGCGCCTACGGGCTGGAGCGGCTGCTGGTGGGGAGGAGCGCCGATGGGCGCTGAGAGAGGCCCCGACGCCGGCGCGGCGCGCGACTTCGACGTCGCGGTGGTGGGCGGCGGGCTGGTCGGCGTCGCCACGGCCTGGGGGCTGGCGCGCGAGGGCTGCCGCGTCGTCGTGCTCGACGAGGGCGACCGCGCCGTGCGCGCGAGCCGCGGCAACTTCGCCCTGGTGTGGGTGCAAAGCAAAGGGCTCGGCCTCGCCCCCTATGCCGGCTGGACGATCCGCTCGTCCAACGCCTGGGCAGGCTTCGCCGCGATGCTGAAGGACGAGACCGGCCTCGACGTCTGCTTCCAGCGGCCGGGCGGCTTCCATCTCGCTCTGTCGGAGCGCGAGCTCGAGGTGCGGGCCAACACGCTGCGACGCCTGCACAACCAGCCGGGCATCGTCGACTACCGGACCGAGATCCTGGATCGCGCGCAGGTCGCCAAGATGCTGCCCGACATCGGCCGCGAGGTCGTGGGCGGCAGCTTCTGCCCCCTCGACGGCCATGTGAACTCGCTGCGCCTGTTCCGTGCCCTGCACACGGCGTTGCGCGCGCGAGGCGTCACCTACCTGCCGAGCCACCGCGTCGAGGCGATCGCCCGCGACGGCGGCGAGTTCCGGCTCACGACGCCGCATCGCGAGATCCGCGCCGGCCGCGTGGCGCTGGCCGCCGGCAACGCCAACATGCGGTTGGCGCCCATGGTGGGGCTGGAGTGTCCGATGCGGCCCGAGCGCGGCCAGATCGTCGTGACCGAGCGGCTGCGGCCGTTCCTCAACCATCCCGTGGTGACCCTGCGCCAGACCGACGAAGGCACGGTGATGGTGGGCGATTCCAAGGAGGAGAGCACCGACCCGTCCGGCCTGACGCTCGGCGTCAGCGCCACCGAGGCCGAGCGTGCGGTGCGCATGTTCCCGCTGCTGGGCAGCGCCAACGTCGTGCGCACCTGGAGCGCCATCCGCGTCATGACCCAGGACGGCTTCCCGATCTACGACGAGTCCGAGAGCCATCCCGGCGCCTTCACCGTCTGCTGCCATTCCGGCGTCACGCTGGCCGCCAACCACGCGCTCGCCATCGCCCCCATGATCGCCCGCGGCGCCCTCGACAAGTCGCTGGTTGCGCCCTTCAGTGCCCGGAGGTTCCATGTTCAAGAGGCTGGCTGACGCCGGCGCGCCCGTCGCCCTGACGGTCGACGGCAAGCCCGTTCAGGCCCGCGCCGGCGACACGGCCGCCGCGGCGCTCCTGGCGGCGGGCTTCGACCATTGCCGCACCACCCCCGTCACCGGAACGCCACGCGCGCCCTACTGCCTGATGGGCGTCTGCTTCGACTGCCTCGTGACGATCGACGGCATCGGCAGCCGTCAGGCCTGCCTGGTCCCGGTGCGCGAGGGCATGGCGGTGGAAACCCAGATCGGTAAGCGGGAGGCAGGGCGATGAGCGGGGGAGAGGCGGCTCTCATCTCCTCCCCAGCGAAGCTGGGGAGGTGTCGCCGTCACACGGCGACGGAGGGGTCACGGCGCGCCGCGTCAGTCGAAGCGCCCGTCCATGTCCGGGCGGTGCAATGCTTCGAAGATGGTATCGAGGACCCGCGCCGTCCGGGCGATGACGTCGCTGTTCCAGAAGCGAAGCACCCGAAAGCCACGAGCCCTGAGATAAGCATCACGTCGCAGGTCGTAGTTCGATTGCTCGACATGCTGGCTGCCGTCCAGCTCGACGATGAGACGGGCTTCAAGACAGGCAAAGTCAGAGACGAAGGATCCTACGGGATGCTGACGGCGAAACCTGAAGCCCGCCAGTTGGCGGCGGCGCAAGTGCTTCCAAAGCAGATACTCGGCGTCGGTTGGGTTGCGACGGAGCGTTCGGACAAGACGAAGCATCACGGCAGCAAAGGAGAAATTTTCGGCGAAGTTATGACCGATACGCAACTTATGAGAGAGGCCCGTGACCCCTCCGGCCCTGCGGGCCACCTCCCCACTGCGTGGGGAGGAGAAGCTCAATGAGAACCGCCGACCTTTCTTCCTCCTACGACCTCGTCGTCATCGGCGGCGGGCCCGCCGGTCTTGCGGCGGCTTCTCTGGCGGCGCGGGCGGGGCTGGCGACGGTGCTGCTGGACGAGAATCCCGGTGTCGGCGGGCAGATCTATCGCGCCATCGGCAGCACGCCGGTCCGCGACCGGGCGATCCTGGGCGAGGACTACTGGGCGGGCGCGGCGCTGGCCGAGGAGGCCGCCGGCAGCGGGGCGCAGATCGTGACCGGCGCCACGGTGTGGAGCCTCGATCCGCAGCGCCGCATCGGCGTGTCGGTCGGCGGGCAGGCGCGCACCCTCGAGGCTGAGCGCGTCATCATCGCCACCGGCTCTCAGGAGCGGCCGTTCCCGATCCCGGGCTGGACGCTGCCCGGCGTCATGACGGCGGGTGCGGCCCAGACGGCGCTGAAGGCGCAGGGGCTGCTGCCCTCGGGACGCACGGTGCTGGCGGGCACGGGCCCGCTGCTCTGGCTGCTGGCGGCGCAGGTGCTGCGGGCCGGCGGCCGCATCGACGCCATCCTCGACACGACGCCGCCGCTCAACTTTCTACGCGCCGCCCTTTGGCTGCCCGACTTCCTGCTGTCTCCTTACTTTTCCAAGGGGCTGGCGCTGCTGCGCGAGGTGAAGAGCAAGGTCCCGGTGCGCAAGGCGACGTGGCTGGAGGCGGAGGGCGACAGCCGGGTGCGCGAGGTCGTGTTCGACGGCGGCCGCCTTCCCGTGGACCTGCTGCTGCTGCACCAGGGCGTCGTTCCCAACGTCAATCTCGCGATGGCAACCGGCATCGAGCATCGCTGGGACGGCCGCCAGCTCTGCTTCCGTCCGGTGCTGGATGCGGATTTCGGCAGCTCGGTGCCGGGGATCGCGGTGGCCGGCGACGGTGCCGGCATTGCCGGCGGCACCGCGGCGGCCGAGCGCGGGCGGCTGGCGGCCATGGCGGCGGTGCGGGCGCTGCGCCCGGAGGCGCCGCTGCCCGATCCGCAGACCGTGCGCCAGCGTCTGCAGCGCGAGGAGATGGGCCGTGCCTTCCTCGACACGCTGAACCGTCCGGCCGACGCCTTCCGTCAGCCCGAGGGCGAAACGCTCGTCTGCCGCTGCGAGGAGGTGACCGCGGCCCAGGTCCGCGCCACCGCCGACATGGGCTGCGAGGGGCCGAACCAGATGAAGGCCTTCCTGCGCTGCGGCATGGGACCCTGCCAGGGCCGGCTGTGCGGCCTCACGGTCACAGAGCTCATTGCCGTGCAGCGCAAGTCGACGCCGGCCGAGGTCGGCTACTACCGCCTGCGGCCGCCGGTGAAGCCGATCAGCCTCGCCGAGCTCGCCTCGCTGCCGATCAGCGAGGCCGAGCGCAAGGCCGTGGAGCGGTGAGGTGACCCGCAGGGGCCTTGTCTGCGGAGCGCGGACCTCCAGGTCCGCTCATGGTCATGATGCGGACCTGGAGGTCCGCGCTCCCGTGAGGTCCCGGCGATGACCGCGCGCACCGCCGACGTGGTCGTGATCGGCGGCGGCATCCACGGCTGCTCGACCGCGCTGCACCTGGCGCTGCGCGGCCTCCGGACGATCCTGGTCGAGAAGGACTATGCCGGCCGGCACGCCTCGGGCGTCAATGCCGGCGGCGTGCGCCAGCTCGCGCGCCACCTTGCCGAGATCCCGCTGTCGGTCGCCTCGATGGCGCTCTGGGAGAATATCCAGGAGCTGGTGCACGACGATTGCGGCTTCTCGAGCCACGGCACGGTCCTGGTCGCCGAGAGCGAGGAGGAGCTGGCGGGCTTCCGCGAGCGCGTCGACGATCTCAGGCTGCGCGGCTTCAGCCACGAGGAGCTGATCGACCGCGCCGAGCTGAAGCGCCTGGTGCCGGCCGTCTCCGACCACTGTCCGGGCGGCGTCGTCTCGCGGCGCGACGGTGCGGCCGATCCGTTCCGCTCCACCCAGGCGTTCCGCCGCCGTGCGGCGGCGCTCGGCGTCACCGTGCTTGAAGGCGTCACGGTGACCGACCTGGTGCGCAGCGGCGCGGTGTGGCGGCTGACGACCAGCGACGGGCCGATCGAGGCGCCCAAGGTGGTGAACGCCGCCGGCGCCTGGGCCGACCGCATCGCCGCGCGGCTGGGCGAGCCGGTGCCGCTCGAGGTCATCGCGCCGATGCTGATGGTGACGAGCCGCGTGCCCGCCTTCATCGACCCGGTGGTGATCCTGCGCGGCCGCAAGCTCTCCTTCAAGCAGCTCGCCAACGGCACGGTGGTGATCGGCGGCGGCCATCTCGCGACGCCCTACCGCGACCAGAACCGCACCGTGCTGGACTGGGCGAAGCTCGCGACCAGCGCGAAGACCGTGTGGGAGCTCTTTCCGGTGATGCGCGAGGCCACGATCGTGCGCGCCTGGGCCGGCATCGAGGCGCGCATGCCCGACGACATCTCGGTCGTGGGGCCCAGCGCGACGTCGGAGGGCGTGTTCCACCAGTTCGGATTCTCGGCGCACGGCTTCCAGCTCGGGCCGGCGACCGGCGCGGTGATGGCGGAGCTGGTCGCGACGGGCAGCACCAACACGCCGATCGACGGGCTGGGCATCGGACGGTTCCGCCGTCCGGCCTGACGGCCGGCCAGGCCCGGGCGAGACTAGGATTCGAGGCGGTACTCGATCACCGAGCCGTCGGGCGCCACGAACGTCATCTTCACCCAGCGGCCGCGATCGTCGAACCACTGGTCCATGCGGACCTCGCCGTCATAGCGATAGTGGGTGGCCGCGACCGGGCCCGCGCCAGTGGCGACCGTCTCGCGGCCGACCTTGATCACGCGGATCGGATCGACCGTTCCCTTCTGGGCGTTCAGCAGCCGCGCCTGGGCGGTCTGGTGGAAGTTCCAGTGCGTGGAGGGCAGGACGCCGGGCGGCAGCAGGTTGCGCACGCCCGCCGGGTCGTCCGGCGTCTGGCGGTCCACCACCACACTGCCCGAATGGTCGCGGACGGCACGCACCACATAGCGCTTGCCGTCGTCGTCGGTCAGCGTGTTGAAGGTGAGCAGCGTGTCGCCCCGCCAGACCTCGCGGCCGCGATGGCTGTAGCGATAGGCGGTGAAGCCCACCAGCTTCACCGCGAGATCGATCGTCGTTTGCACGACCAGCTCGTCGCCCTGCCGACTGAAATCCAGGCGGTGGGTGCCGATGCGTTCGCCGTTGCGGAACGCCGCGAAGGTTTGCGAATTGCCGTAGGGAAGTTCCTCGGCACGGCCCGGGACTGAGGCGGCCACGAGCATCAGCAGGGTGAGCAGCAGGCGCGACATGCAGGCTATACGCCGTCCCCGCGCCCGAGGATCACGCGCGGCCGCGTGATCCTCCTCGCCGGTTGTCGCGTATGCCGCGCATGATCAGGTCCGCCCGCCCGCTGCTCCCGGTCCTTTCGACCGGCCTCGTCCTTGCCCTGCTCGGCGGTTGCGCCCTGCAGCCCACCGTGGAGCAGGGGGCAACCGACCCACCGCTGGCGCTGGAGGCGTTCTTTCCCGGCGTGTCGACCGGCGATGGCGTGTTCGTCAACACCTGGACCGGCGCCGAACGGCGGTTCCGCGTCCGCATCGACGGCGCCTGGGATGGCACGACCCTGACCCTGGCCGAGGACTTCGACTACGACGATGGCGAAAGGGATCGCAAGACCTGGCGGCTGCGCCGCCTGGCGGATGGCTCGTTCTCGGGGACCCGGGAAGACGTGGTCGGCCAGGCCCGGATCTGGACCGAAGGCCGCGTCGTGCGCCTGCAGTACAAGGTGAAGCTGGCCGGCTGGACGCTGGGCTTCTCCGATGTCCTGGCGCTGCGCCCCGATGGCACGCTGATCAACCGCGCCACGGTCGGCAAGTGGGGAATCCGCCTGGGACGGGTCGAGCTGGTCCTGCGCAAGCAACCCGGTGATGCGGTGACGTACCCGGTATCCGCCCCTCATCCACGGTAGATCGGAAGCCCGGCTCCGGCCTGCTGCAGCAGGGCGATCGTCACGATCGTCCAGGCGATGGCGGTCGCCGCCACGGCCAGTTGCGCCACGGCGGGCGGCAGCACCTTGTCGGCGATCAGGCCGGCGAGCGGCAGGGCCTGCATCATGTGGGTGGCGAAGAAGTGCGGCACCCGCCGGTCGCCCACCGTCAGCGACCAGCCGGTAAGGAACATGCGAGCGCCACCCGCGGGCTCGACACCGACATGATGGCCGAGCGCGCCGCCTATCGCGAATCCCGCCACGAGGGTGAGGAGAGCGCCACCGGCCAGCCCCAGCCCGATCCCGAGGCGCGTTCCGGCGCCGAACCCGGCCTCGCCGTCGATCCAGGCCACCACGCCGACGAGCGCGGCGGCCAGCGTGATGACGACGGCGCCGGCGGCCATCAGCCCATACAGCGTGGCATGGAGAGGGGTGTCGAGATTGAAGTGCGAGGCCTGCTGCCTGCCGGCCTGAAGGAGGATGTAGGCCATCTCGAACACCGTCGCGGCGCTGGCGGCCACGCCGACGACCCACAGCAGCGTGCCGTTGCGCCACGCCGGGCCGAGGGCGCCGACCACCAGGACGAGGGTGCCGAAGTGCAGGGCGATCGACAGCTCGAACTTGAGGGGTTTCGCCCAGACGCTGGCACCGTCAAGGAGGCGGCGATCGACCATCGCGAGGACCGCCGTGATCACGAACAGCGCAAGCAGGCTTCCGACGGTGAGGAGCCAGAGCTGTCCGGTGCGGCTGTCGGCCATGCTCCCGCCTACGCCGTCGATCGGTGGCCGGATCAGCGGCCGGCGCCCGCGACGCCTCGCCAGTCGTAGCCCAGCCGCGGGAAATGGACGGCGACGCGGCCGACCGCCGGATCCTCGCGCACCAGCGCGATCTCGTGGGCGTCGACGAAGGAGACCTCGCCCTCGACCCAGTCCCGGGCATTGTCGCCGGGCCGTACCCGGGCGCGCGTGCCCGGCAACGGATCGCCGTCCTGCGGCTGGGAGTGGCGGGGCGGCGCCGGCTCAGCGGCGCGCGCCTCGCCGAGGGCCACGGCCGGCGCGATGTCCGTGCGCCTGCCATGGCCGATCGCGGCCATGCGGTCGCGCCAGGCGAGCAGCGCCGGATAGGGCGCCAGCTCCGCGCGGCAGTCGATGTGACGGCCGCGGAAGAACCAGACGACGTGATAGACCGCGAAGTCGGCGATGCAGGGCACGTCGCCCAGCAGGTACGGCCGGCCGTCCTGCAGCATGGCGGCGATCCAGGCGAGCTGCGGCCGCACCAGGTGGAGGTTGCGCGTCGCGGCGCGGCGCACCGCCTCGATCGAGGGCGGCGGCAGGCCGTGCAGGCGGGCGCGATCCTCATGCAGGCCCTTTGGCATGTGGTCGGCGTTGATGCCCGAGACGAACAGCGCCACCGGGCGCATGAGCTGGTGCTCGGCCCACCAGGCGAGGGCTTCGGCCGTGCCGCGCGTCGTTTCCGGAAAGAGCGTCGGCGCGGGCACGCGGCGCTCCAACTCGCGGGCGATGAGGCGCGTGTCGCACCACAGGTCGGCCCCGTCCTGCAGCACCGGGATGCGGCGATAGCCGCCGGTCAGCGGCGCGAGGTCGGGCTTGGGCAGGATCGGCGGCTGCTCGACGCCGCGCCAGGCCAGGCCCTTGAAGCCCAGCATGAGGCGCGCCCTCTCGGCGAAGTTCGAGAAGTCGTAATGGTGGAGGATCAGGTCGCTCACGCCCGGCGCGTCATGCCGCCTTCAGGACGCCGTCGTCGGCCTCGACCGGCAGCGGGTTCCAGTTGCGCGACACGACCCAGTCGGGCCGCGGATTGTCGCCGAGCTGCGGCCGGTTGGCGACGGTGTTGCAGGACACGTAGATGTGCCAGCGGTCGTCGGCCGAGAGATTGTGGCCCGAAGCGTGCAGCACGTTGCAGTGGAACAGGACGCAGGTGCCGGCGCGGCCGGTGACGGCGACCGGCTCGGGCGAGCTCTTCAGGATCTCGATCATGCGCTGCTTCGGCATCGCCCAGAACTTGTACGAGGTCGATTCGTCGTAGACCGGCTCGATGCGGCCGAGCCTGTGGCTGCCCGGGATGAGATAGAGGGCGCCGCCCATCTCGGTCGTGTCGGTCATCATGACGTTGAAGGTCGCCATGTCGGGACGGGCGCAGCCGTCGCGCATCCACGAGCCGTAGTCCTGATGCCACTGCCAGACGGTGCCCTCGATGGCGGGCTTGGTGTTGATCTTGGTGTGGTAGACGTAGACCGCGTCGTCCTTCAGCACCTGCTGCACCGGGCGCAGCAGGCGCGGCGTGCGGACCAGGGCGCGGAAGGGCTTCGAGCGGGTCGCGCCGTCATTCTCGTGGACGCGGAAGATCGTGCGCACGCCGCCGGTATGCTCGCGCACGACCTCCTCCGACTCGACCTGGCTCAGCCGCGCCACCTCGCGGCGCAGCACGGCGACCTCGCTGCGCGCGAAGAGGTCGGGAAAGACCAGGAAACCGTCGCGATCGAACTGCTCGACCTGCTGCGGGCTCAGGTCCATGGGCGTCCTCCAGAGGCTTCCCTGAGGCTAGCGGACGTCCATCACGTAGTAGACCTTTTTCTCGCGTCGCATGCCGAGACGGTCGTAGAAGCGCTGGGCGCCTTCGTTCTCCTCGCCCGTGGTCCACAGGACCCGCGTGTCGCCGCGCGCCTTCGCCAATGCCCGGATGCCCTCGATCAGCGCCTCGCCGACCCCCGCGGAGCGATGGGCTCCCGTGACGTAGAGCTCCTTCAGGTACAGGCCATGGCTGAGCCCGGGCCCCGGAAAGTAGCGGTTGAGGATGGCGAAGCCCGCCAGCGCGCCGTCGCGTTCCGCCACCAGGCAGAGCGGGCCGCCGGCCGGCGGCGCGGCCAGCATCGCCGCGCCCTCGGCCCCGGCGCCGTCGCGCACGGCGCGGCCGTAGTGGCGCTGGTTGTCCTCCAGGAGAAAGGCCAGCCCGGCCTCGTCGCCGGGTCTTGCGTGCCGGATTTGCATGGCGGCCGGTCTAACACCGCTGGCCGGGTCGGGCAAAGAACGGCAAAATCTCCTGCAAAAGGAGCGAAACGCATGCAGGGCGTGGTCAACATCGAGGATCTGCGCAAGCTGGCCAAGAAGCGGCTGCCCAAGATCGCCTACGACTTCATCGAGGGCGGCACCGACGACGAGGTCGGGCTGGTCACCAACGAGCAGGCCTTCCGCAAGGCCCGCCTGGTGCCGCGCTACCTGGTCGACGTGTCGGTGCGCGACCAGTCGACCACCCTGTTCGGCCGCACCTATGCGAGCCCCATCGGCATCGCGCCGACCGGCCTGGCCGGCCTGTTCCGGCGCGGCGCCGACATGATGCTGGCCGAGGCCGCGCGCGACGCCAACGTACCCTTCATCATGTCGGGTGCCGCGACGGGCTCGATGGAGCAGCTCGGCCGCATCGCCCCCGACCATGGCTGGTACCAGCTCTATTCCTCCAAGGACCAGGCGATCTCCGAGGACATGATCAAGCGGGCCGGCGACGCCGGCCTGAAGACGCTGGTCTTCACGGTCGACGTCCCCGAGGGTTCCAACCGCGAGCGCAACATCCGCAACGGCTTCGGCCGGCCGCTCAAGCTCTCGCTGCGCTCCAAGATCGACGCGCTGATGCATCCGGCCTGGATGATGGAATGGTTGCGCCACGGCACGCCCAACTTCGACAACTGGGCGAAGTATGCCGGCGCCAACGCCACGGCCGAGCAGGTCTCCGACTTCGTCGCCTACAACAATCGCGCGCCGATGACCTGGAAGCATGTCGAGCGCTATCGCGAGCTGTGGAAGGGCAACTTCGTGCTGAAGGGCATCATGCATCCCGACGATGCCGAGCGCGCCCACGGACTCGGCGTCGACGGGCTCATGGTGTCCAACCACGGCGCCCGCCAGCTCGACAACGCGCCGTCGCCGCTCGAGGTGCTGCCGGCGATCCGCGATGCCGTCGGCGACAAGATGACCCTGATGTTCGACGGCGGCGTCCGCCGCGGCGTCGACGCGCTGATCGCGCTGTGCAGCGGCGCGAAGTTCGTGTTTGTCGGCCGGCCGACCCTCTACGGCGTGACGGCCGGCGGCAAGCCGGGCGCCACCATGGCGCTCAACATCTTCCGCCGCGAGATCGACATCAGCATGGCCCAGATGGGCGTCACGCGGATCGACGATCTCGGCCCGCAGTTCCTCATGTGGGAGGACGTGGAGGACCTGCGCCGCAACCGGCGCTGAGCGGAGCGCGATGGCCGAGCCTGTCGCCGTCGACTTCTATCTCGGGCTGGGCAGCCGCTATTCCTACCTGGCGGCGAGCCAGGTCGAGCGCATCGAGACGGCGCGCCATTGCCGCTTCGTCTGGAAGCCGATCGCCAGCGGCGCGCTGATGGATCGTCGGGGAGCCAACCCGTTTCGCGGCGAGCCCGGCTCCGGGCAGTACGACCAGGCCTACCGCGAATACGACGCCAGGTGCTGGGCCGCCTACTACGGCATCCCGTTCCGCGAGCCCGTCGCGTTCAGGACGGATCCCGCGATGCCCGCGCTCGCCTGCCTGGCGGCCGAGGCGCAAGGGGCGCTGGTGCCCTGCTGCCGGCTGCTGCAGCAGCTGATCTTCGTCGACGGCGTGGCGATCGACGATGCGGTGCTGACGGGACTGGCGCCATCGCTCGGCATCGACCCGGAGGCCTACCAGCGTGCGCTGGCGGCGCCGCAGACCCGTGCCCGGCACGAACGGCTGCTGGACGAGGCCAGGGCACGCGGCGCCTTCGGAGTGCCGACATTCTTTCTCGGCGATCGGATGTTCTGGGGCAACGATCGCCTCGTGCTGCTCGAGGCGGCCCTGGCGGCCTGAACTGAAAGAGGGGAAACGATGTCTCAGTCCTTTGCCGGCCGGGTGGCGCTGATCACCGGGTCGGGCCACGGCATCGGCCGCGCCACGGCGCTGAAACTGGCATCGCTCGGCGCCACCGTGGGCATCAACGATCTCAAGCCGGAATTCGTCGACAAGGTCGTGGCCGAAGTGGCCGCCGCCGGCGGCAAGGCGCTCGCCGTCACCGCGAACGTGGCAACCCGTGACGGTATGCGCCAGGCCGTCCTCGGCCTGGCGGAGCGCGCCGGGCGCCTGGATGTCCTGGTCAACAACGCCGCCTGGGTGCGCTATCAAGCGATCGCCGAGGTCGCGCCCGAGACGGTCGACCGCATGGTCGAGGTCGGCTTCAAGGCGGTGATCTGGGGCATCCAGGCGGCTGCCGAGGCGATGCATCCCGAACGCGGCGGCGCCATCGTCAACCTGGCGTCGGTCGCGGGCATCGTCTCTCAGCGCAACAGCATCGTCTACAGCGGCATCAAGGCGGGAGTCATGGGGATCACCCGCGCGGCGGCGGCCGAGCTCGGCGCCCGCAGGATCCGCGTCAATGCCGTGGCGCCGGGGGCCGTGCCGACCGAGGGCACGCAGCGCAACCGCAATGCCGAGCGCGACGCGGGCCGCATCGCGCGCACGCCGCTCGGCCGCCTCGGCACGGTCGACGACATCGCCCGCGTCGTCTGCTTCCTGGCGGGCGAGGAAAGCGGCTTCCTGACCGGCCAGACGCTGACGGCCGACGGCGGCTTCACCACCGCCAATCTCTAGAGTGCGATGAGACGGGGTGGAGTCGCTTGCGATTCCACCTCGTCTCATCCGCGCGCTTTTTCAGAAGTCGTCGTCGGGATACTGGTCCGGAGCGTCGCCCATCGCCGCCACCATCCTGGGATAGCGTCGCTGCGGTGCCTTCTCGCCGAGCGCCGTCAGCTCGACCTGGAAGCTCCAGCCGGCCTCGTAGTCGAAGACGAACTGCAGCTTCTTGCCGACCTTGGGGAAGGCCTGGTCGACCCGGGTCTGGGCGACGCTCTTGGCCGAGCCCTCGCCGGAATCGGCAGCGAGTTCGTACTGCTCGGGCGACTGCCGGTAGGCGCTGGTCATGATGCTGTAGAAGCCGAAGGCATGGTCGAACTCGAAATCGAACGAGGTGCAGATGGCCTCGGCCAGGTCGCTGAGCGACCTGGCGCTGTCGATCTCGATATCGCGGTAGAGCTTCGGCTTCAGGGAAACGCGGAGGACGTGCGTCTTTTCCGCGGCCATTACGAACGCTCGGCCATCAGTGCACGACCTCGAACAGGCCGGCCGCGCCCATGCCGCCGCCGATGCACATGGTGACGACGACGTTCTTGGCCTTGCGGCGGCGACCTTCGATCAGGGCGTGGCCGGTGCAGCGCGCGCCGGTCATGCCGAACGGATGGCCGATCGAGATCGAGCCGCCGTTGACGTTCAGCTTGTCGTTGGGGATGCCGAGCTTGTCGCGGCAGTACAGGACCTGCACCGCGAAGGCCTCGTTCAGCTCCCACAGGTCGATGTCGTCCATCTTGAGGCCGAAGCGCTTCAGCAGCTTGGGGATAGCGTAGACCGGGCCGATCCCCATCTCGTCGGGCTCGCAGCCGGCCACGACCAGGCCCTTGTAGATGCCGAGCGGCTTCAGGCCGCGCTTGGCGGCCTCGGCGTCGCTCATGACCACGGCCGCCGAGGCGCCGTCGGAGAGCTGGCTGGCGTTGCCCGCGGTGATCCACTTGTCGGGACCCATGACCGGCTGCAGCTTGGCGAGGCCCTCGAGCGTCGTGTCGGGACGGTTGCCTTCGTCCTTTGCGAGCTTGATCGTCTTCTTCGACGTCTCGTTGGTGTTCTTGTCGGTGACCAGCATCGTGGTCTCCATCGGCACGATCTCGTCGTCGAACTTGCCGGCCTGCTGCGCCGCCGCGGTGCGGAGCTGGCTCTGCAGCGAGTACTCGTCCTGGACCTCGCGGCTGATCTTGTAGCGGGCGGCCACCGTGTCGGCGGTCTGGATCATCGTGTGGTAGATGCCCGGCACGTGCTCCTGGACCCACGGGTTGATCAGGCGGTTCTTGTTGCCGCCCGGCGGGCCCTGCACCAGCGAGACCGATTCGAGGCCGCCGGCGATCATCACCGGCACCTTGTCGACCAGCACGCGCTGGGCGGCCATCGAGATGGTCTGCAGGCCCGAGGAGCAGAAGCGGTTCACGGTGACGCCCGAGACCTCGACCGGGGCGCCGGCGCGCATCGCCGAGACGCGGGCGACGTTGGAGCCCGTCGTGCCCTCGGGCGCCGCGCAGCCCAGGATCACGTCCTCGACCTCGCCCAGCTCGACCTTGGCGCGCTCGGCGGCGTGCTTGATCACGTGGGCGCCCATGTCGGCGCCATGGGTGTCGTTGAAGGCGCCGCGAAAGGCCTTGCCGATCGGCGTGCGGGCGGTTGAGACGATGACGGCGTCAGCCATTCTGTTCCTCCTGGGTTATCCGAAGACTGTCATCCCGAGCACAGCGAGGGACCCTTCCCGTGGCCCGAAAGGCCCCTCGCTTCGCTCGGGGTGACAAGGTTGTCGTATCAGACGCTAGAGAACTTCTTGCCGTCCTGCACCAGCTTCTTGAGCAGGGGGGCCGGCTCCCAGAACGGGTCGCCGGAGGCGTCGCGGTACTTCAGCAGGGCATCGTGGATGGTCTTGAGGCCGACCACGTTGTCGGCCCACCACATCGGGCCGCCGCGATAGACCGGCCAGCCGTAGCCGTTGACCCAGATCACGTCGATGTCGAGCGAACGCTGGGCCATGCCCTCGGCCAGGATCTTGGCGCCCTCGTTGACCATCGGGTAGAAGCAGCGCTCGAGGATCTCCTGGTCGGAGATGGCGCGACGGGTGATGCCGAGCTTCTTCGACGTCTCCTCGATGATCTTCTCGACCTCGGGGTCGGGGATCGGCGTGCGGTCGGGCAGGTTGTACTTGTAGTAGCCCGCGCCGGTCTTCTGGCCGAAGCGGCCGAGCTCGCAGATCGCATCGGCGATCCAGCCCGTGTAGCGGATGTTGCGCTGCTCCTTCTCCTTCTTGCCCTGGCGGATGCGCCAGCCGACATCGTTGCCGGCGAGGTCGCTCATGGCGAAGGGGCCCATCGGGAAGCCGTAGTCGTAGACCACCTTGTCGACCTGCTGGGGCAGGGCGCCTTCCTCGAGCATGTAGGCCGACTGGATGCCGCGCTGGCGCAGCATGCGGTTGCCGACGAAGCCCTCGCAGACGCCGACCAGCACCGGGATCTTGCCGATCTTCTTGCTGAGCGACATCACGGTGGCGATCACGTCCTTCTCGGTCGCCTCGCCGCGCACGTTCTCCAGCAGCTTCATGACGTTGGCCGGCGAGAAGAAGTGCATGCCGATCACGTCGCCCGGCCGCTTGGTGTAGCCGGCGATCTGGTTGACGTTCAGCCCCGACGTGTTGGTGGCGAGGATGGCGCCCGGCTTGGCGACGGCGTCGAGCTGCTTGAAGACGCCTTCCTTCACTTCCATCGTCTCGAACACCGCCTCGATGACGACGTCGGCGTCCTTGAGGTCGTCGTAGCTCAGCGTCGGCGTGATCAGCGCCATGCGCTTTTCCACGTCCTCGGCCTTCATGCCGCCGCGCTTGGCGGTGTTCTCGTAGTTGGTGCGGATGGTCTTGAGACCGCGGTCGAGCGCCTCCTGCTTCACCTCGAGGAGAGTCACCGGGATGCCGGCATTGGCGAAGTTCATGGCGATGCCGCCGCCCATCGTGCCGGCGCCGATGATGCCGGCGCTCCTGATCTCGCGCTGCGGCGTGTCGGCCGGCACGTCCTTCACCTTGGCGGCCTCGCGCTCGGCGAAGAAGTAGTAGCGCTGCGCGGCGGATTCGGTCGAGGTCAGCAGCTCGACGAACAGCTCGCGCTCGCGCTTCATGCCCTCGTCGAACGGCAGTTCGACGGCGGCCTGCACGCACTTGATGATGTTCCACGGCGCCTTGAAGCCGCGGGCGCGGCGGGCGATCGCCTTCTCGGTCTCGGCGAACAGGTCGGGCGATTCCAGGGTGGCGCTGAGGTCGCGGACCTTGCGGCGCGGCGCGCCCTGGGCGACCAGCATCTGGGCATGCGCGACCGCGCCCTTCAGCAGGTCGTCCTCGACGATGGCGTCGACGATGCCCTTGCTCTTGGCCTCGGCGGCCGGGATGTGCCGGCCCGACAGGATGGCGTCGAGCGCGTACTTGGCGCCGGTGAGCCGCGGCAGGCGCTGGGTGCCGCCGGCGCCCGGCAGCAGGCCGAGATGGACCTCCGGCAGGCCGACGCGCGTCGAGGGCAGGGCGACGCGATAGTGCGCGCCGAGCGCCGTCTCCAGCCCGCCGCCCAGCGGCGTGCCGTGCAGGGCCGCCACGATGATCTTGGGGCAGTCCTCCATGGTCGCGATGACGTCGTTCAGGTTGGCGCCCGCCGGCGGCTTGCCGAACTCGCGGATGTCGGCGCCGGCGATGAAGGTGCGGCCCGAGCCGATCAGCACGATGGCGTCGATGTCGGGGTCCTGGCCGAACGCCTCGACGCCCGCCTTGATGCCGTCGCGCACGGCGGCCGCGAGGGCGTTCACCGGCGGGTTGTTGACGGTGAGGATTCCGATCCGCCCCTCGATGGAGCGAAGCACTGCGTCGGTCATGGCGATCTTCCCTGATGTCGGAGCCCGTGGAGCGGGCCTCTCTTAGCAACAGCAGCGCGCCCCGCCCAGCGGGCAGGTGTTCCGCGCTGCGGAGGCCGGCGGCGGTGCGAGGCTGGCAGTGCGCCAGCGGGCTCGCTATCCATCCCGGCGCAAAAATAACTCACGAGACCAAGAGAGTATCCGAGGATGAAAACGACAAGACGTACCCTGCTTCGCACCACCGCGGGCCTCGCGGTCGCCAGCCCGGCGCTGGTGCGGGCACAGGCGGCCTGGCCGAGCAAGCCGATCACCATCGTGGTGAACTTCCCGGCGGGCGGCCTGACCGACGGCATCGCCCGCGCCTTCGGGCAGCACGTGCAGCAGGCGACCGGCCAGCAGGTGATCATCGACAACAAGCCCGGCGCCAGCGGCAATATCGGCGCCGCCCAGGTCGCCCGCGCGCCGGCCGACGGCTACACCTTCCTGCACTCGGTCTCGAGCACGCTGGTGCAGAACCGCGTCATGTTCAAGACGCTGGGCTTCGACCCGGACAAGGACTTCACCATCGTCTCGGGTACCTCTTCCGGCGTGCTGCCGGTGGTGGTGCACAAGTCGGTGCCGGTCTCCAACCTCAAGGAGTTCGTCGAGTACGCCAAGGCGAACAAGGTGAACTTCGGCTCGTGGGCGCTCGGCTCCTCGGCCCACGTCTTCGCCCAGGGCCTGAACGAGAAGTTCGGCCTCAAGATCGAGGTGGTGACCTACAAGGGCGAGGCGCCGATGTGGCAGGACATGGGCGCCGGCCAACTCCAGGCCGCGATGGGCAGCCCGCAGGCCTTCAACGCGCTGCTGGTCAAGGGCGAGATCAAGCCGATCGTGGCGCCCTCGCGCGTGCGCGCCGGCAAGTTCCCCGACCTGCCGACCTCGGCCGAGCAGGGCTTCACCGACGACATGTTCACGGTGCGCGGCTGGCTGGCGCTGGCCGCCCCGGCGGCGACGCCCAAGCCGATCGTGCAGAAGATGTCCGACCTCTGGGTGGCCGCGGCCGACTCCGAGCCGGGCAAGAAGATGATGGACAGCTTCGGCCTCACCGAGAAGCCGCTGAACCACGAAGAGGTCATGAAGGACTACGAGGTCCTCAAGGCCACCATCATCCCGCGCATCGTGGCGCTGGGCATCAAGCCGGCCTGACGCCGGCGGCCAGCCCCGCCATCAGGATGTCGAGGCCGGACCGGAATTCCCGGTCCGGCCCGAGCCGCGTCGCCGCGCGGGCGATCTCGATCAGGCGCGGGAAGCGGTCGGCCGGCAGGGCCTGGGCCCGGGCGACGTCCGGATGGTCGCCGGTCGGGGCTTCCGACAGCGGCCCGAGCTGGGCCTGGGCGAAGCCGATGACGAAGCCCGTGACCGTCCGGAAGGCGACCAGCAGGTCGGCGCCGGAGCGGCCGCTGCGCGCCAGCGCCTCGAGCAGGTCCTCGGCCCAGACCAGCGTCGTCTCGTGCAGGGTGCGTCGGGTCGCGATCAGCGGGATCACGTTGGGATGGCCCCGCACGGCGCGCCACGTGGCCTCGACGAGGGCGCGCACCTCGGCCTGCCAGTCCGCCGCCGTCCCGCCGCGCGGCCGGGAAGGCTTCACCTCGGCCAGCACGGCCTCGACCACCAGCGCGTCGAGATCGTCGCGGTCCTTCACGTAGTTGTAGAGCGTCATCGGGCCGGTGCCGAGCGCGGCGGCGAGGGTGCGCATCGACAGGCCGGCCAGCCCCTCGGCGTCGGCCAGCGCCAGCGCCGCCTCCTGCAGCCGCGCACGCGTGAATCGGGCCTTCGGCGCCATCGCTCCTCCTTGACAACGTACAGTGTACGTAATACATCGTCTCAATAAGGTACACTGTACTTGATGAGGCACGCCATGACCACCCTCCGCACCAACTTCCCGTCCGGCGCCGAGCGATGCGCCGCCTGGCTCACCCTCCCGGCAGGCGAGGGACCGCATCCGGTTGTCCTGCTGATCCACGGCGGCGGCGCCACGCACGCGATGATGCTCGACCAGTACGAGCAGCGCTTCTCGCGGGCAGGCTTCGCGGTGCTGGCCTTCGACTTTCGCCACCTTGGTGAATCCGATGGCGAGCCGCGCCAGCTCATGAGCCTGCGGCGCTATTTCCAGGACATAGACGCCGCGCTCGCCTTCATCGCCACGCGGCCCGAGCTCGACCGGCGGCGGGTCGGCCTGTGGGGCACCTCGTTCGGCGCCAGCCACGTCGTGGCGACGGCGGCGCGCCGGCGGGACATCGCCGCCGCCGTCGTCCAGTGCCCGATCCTGCAGGGCCGCGCGCCGGCGCTGAGCGGCGGCTTCTTCCATCTCCTGCGCTTCACCGGGCCGATCCTGTCGGATCTTGCGCGGGCGGCGCTCGGCCTCGGGCGGCGTTATGTGCAGATCGTGGGCCGGCCGGGCGAGCTCGCCTTCGTGAACCTGCCGGGCGCCTACGAGGGCTGGATGTCGGTGGTGCCGGCGGGCGTCGCCTTCGACGGCCGCATCCCGGCCGGCGCCGGCATCTCGATGCTGCTCTACGATGCGGCGTCGCGGGCCCGCCGCGTCCGCTGTCCGCTGCTCGTCTGCGTCAGCGAGCGCGAGAACCTGATGGATCCCGCGATCGCCCTGCGCGTGGCGCGCCACGCGCCGCGCGGCCGGGCGATCCGCTATCCCACCGACCACTTCGAGGTCTATCATCCGCCGTTCGTCGACCGGATCGTCGCCGACCAGATCGCGTTCTTCACCGAGCATCTCGATCCGGAGTGACCGTCCGCACTACACTGTGTCGCCGCACGGCGGCATCCATTGCCCAGGTGCCGTCGTTGTCGATGGCGCCGCCGTGGCGCCAGAGGGTGTCCTGAACGATGGCGAGCAAGCATCCCCGCATCGAAGGCTACGCGATCATCTCCCGCGAGGGCATGATCGCCGAGGCCGATGGCTCGTTTCCCGAGTCGATAAAGATCCCGGCCGATCAGAAGTTCTATCAGGACTCGCTCGAGCGCGCGTCGGCCGTCGCCAACGGCCGACATTCCGCCGAGGGCGGGCCGAAGGAAGCGGCCCGCAAGCGCATCCGCGTGACGCGCCGCGTGCACCGCATCGTCCACGACCCGCACAATCCCAACGCCATCCTGTGGAACCCGGCCAGCGCCTCGTTCGACGAGGCCTGGCAGAAGCTCGGCATCGAGGACGGGACGCTGGCGGTGGTGGGCGGCACCGACGTGTTCGGCCTGTTCCTGACCATCGGCTACGACGTCTTCTACCTCACGCGCGCGCGCGCCTCGGTGCCGCACGGCCGGCCGGTGTTCCCCGGCGTCGGCCACGGCATGGCGCCCGAGGAGCCGCTCAGGAAGGCCGGCCTGGTGCTGAAGAGCACGCGCGTCCTCGACGCCGCCACCGACACCGTGGTCGAGGAGTGGGGGCGGGCGTAGGCGCAGGAAGCGAAATCTCAAGGTCTTCCAGACCGCGAGCCTCCGGCTCGCTCGGGCTCATGAGCGAGCCGGAGGCTCGCGGTCCAGAAGAGCATGACCCCCGCTAAACCTCCACCGTCAGTCCGTCATGCGCCGCTTCCAGGGCGATCTCGTCCTGGCGGCCGAGCAGCTCGGCGCTCATGTGGGTGACGATCGTGCGCTTCGCGCCGATCTCGGGCAGGCGGCGGGCCAGGGTCGCGTAGTCGAGGTGGTACTTCATCACCTTGTCGTAGAAGTAGGCCTCGCAGATGAAGAGGTCGGCGCCGCGCGCCGCCGGCACCAGCTCGTCGACCCATTCGGTGTCGCCGGAATAGGTCAGGACCTTGCCCTCGGCCTCGACGCGCAGCGCGTAGGACGGCGCGCCGCTGTAGTGCTCCATCCGGAAGGGCGTGACGGCGAGACCGTTCATCTCGGCCCGCTCGTGCAGGGCGAGCTCGCGGATCTCCAGCGCGAAGCGGCGACCGACCCTGGTCGAGCCCGCGAACATCGCCTCCATCACGACCATCAGCCGCTGCTCGAAGCCGGGCGGGCCGGCGAGGGTGAGGGGTGCGGTGCGGCGACTCACGAGCTGGGCATCGAGCAGGAAGAAGGGGAGGCCGGCGAAATGATCGCCGTGCAGGTGGCTCACCAGCACCGTCGAGACGGCGTTGGGATCGACGCCACCCCGGCGGATCGCCACCATCGAGGAGGCGCCGCAGTCGATCAGGACATTGCCGTGCGCCGCCCGCTCGAGATGGAAGCAGGTGTTGAACCGCCCGCCGCTGCCGAAGGCATCGCCGGAACCGAGGAAGGTGAGGCGCATCGCGTCAGGCGGATAGCGGCAGCGGCGCCTGCTCCAGGCTCGACACTTCGTTGGTGAGCGTGGTGCGCCGCATGTCGCGCACCTGGGTGTGATCGTAGCGGCGGGCGCGGTGCATGGTGACGCGGTTGTCCCACATCACCAGGTCGTGCGGCCGCCAGGCATGGGCGTAGACGAAGCGCCGCTGCGTGGCGTGCTCGGTGAGGTCGCGCAGGAAGGCGCGGGCTTCGGGGACCGGCCAGCCCTCGATCGCGCCGGCGTGGCTGGCGAGGTACAGGGACAGCCGGCCGGTCGTCGGATGACGGCGCACCAGGCGCTGGCGCACCGGCGCCCATTTCTCGCGCTCGGCGTCGGTGAAGTCGGTGAAGCCCAACACGCCGCGCGAGAAGATCTGGCTGTGCAGGCAGACGAGGTCGTGGACCTCGCGCTTCGTCTCGTCGTCGAGCGCGTCGTAGGCGGCACGCATGTCGGCGAACTCGGTGTTGCCGCCGGCCGAAGGGATCGTCCGCGCCGACAGGAGCGAATACTTGGCGGGCACCGGCTTGAACGAGCTGTCGGAGTGCCAGAGCTGGTTGCCCAGGCCGAACAGGCGGCGGCGGTCGTCGCGCGCCAGCACCTTGTTGTTCCGGTCGAGGTTGGAGATGTCGTTCAGGTCCATGCTCATGCGCCGCTCCTCGGGGGCGGCGATGTCGCCGGTCGCCTGCTCGAGCGGGCCGAGGCTGCGGCTGAAGACGAGCTGCTGCTCGTCGTCGATCGGCTGGTCGCGGAACAACAGGACGCCGTAGGCGTCCATGCCGGCATGGATCGCGGCGACCTGCTCGGCCGACAGGGGCCGGCGGAGGTCGACGCCCGAGACGAGGCCGGCGAAGAACGGCCGGTCCGTCGGATCGATGGGCCTGATGTCGACGGTCATATATCCAGTTTAACGCCAATGGGCTCGCCCGGCGAGGCGGTGCCGGCGCATTTTGCTATGCTCGTCCGGCATGCAGCACACGGATCGGGACGCGCCTCCCCGGCGGGCCGTCGGCAAGGCCGAGCTCTTCCTCGGCTTCCTCAAGATCGGCCTCCTGGGCTTCGGCGGCGTCGGTCCGCAGGCCCGCCACATCATCGTCCAGGAACGCCGCTGGCTCGGCGACCGCGAGTTCGCCGAGCTGCTGGGCGTGGGCCAGATGCTGCCCGGCCCCAACACCGTCAACGCCGCCGTGCTGATCGGCGACCGCTTCCAGGGGCCGGCCGGGGTGGTGGCGAGCCTGCTCGGCATGATGGCCATGCCGCTGCTGATCGTGACGATGCTTGCCGTGGTCTACGACCGCTTCGCGGACCTGCCCGAGGTCGGCGCCGGCCTCGGCGGGGCGGCGGCCCCCGCGGCCGGCCTGGTGCTGGGCACGGCAATCAAGATGATCCGCAATGTCCGGCTGCCGCGGCTGGCCTACCTGACGCTGGCGCTGGCCTTCGTCGCGCTTGGTGTGCTGCGCTGGCCACTGATCGCGGTGGTGCTGGCGGTGGCGCCAGTCGCGCTCGGCCTCACCCTGCTGGGGCGGCGCTGGTGATGGAGGCGCTGGCCGAGCTGGCGCGGACCTTCGCTTCGCTCTCCCTGGTGTCGATCGGCGGCATCAACGTGCTGCTGCCCGACATCCGCCACCAGGTCGTCGATGTCCATGGCTGGATGACCGACGCCGCCTTCGCCCACACTTTCGCGATCGCGAGCGCGGCGCCGGGACCCAACGTGATCGTGGTCAGCCTCATCGGCTGGCAGGTCGCGGGACTGGCCGGCCTCGTCGTCTCCACGCTCGCCATCATGGTGCCGCCCTGCCTTCTGGCATTGCTGGCGGGGCGCGTGCTGGTCCGCTGGGCGGGCACGACGGCGGTCGCCCTGCTCAAGGCCTCGCTGGTGCCGCTCGGGCTGGGGCTCATGCTGGCGGCCGGGGTGACGCTGATCCGCACCGTCGACGACGGAGCCGCCGGCTACGCGATCAGCGCCGCGGCGGCAGCTTTCATTGTCTTCACCCGGCTCAATCCGCTGTGGGCACTGGCTGCGGGGACGGTCGCGAACATCATAACGTTGCACCTGTTCTGAGCCGCGGATCCGTGCACCGCCGGCGGTTGACAGGGGCGCAACCATTCGTACACTTGAACAGTTGTTCAAATGTCGAGAACGAAGAAGCCTCACCTGTCGGACGACCATGCGGTGGCGCTGGCCGACCTGTTCCGCCTGCTGGGCGATCCGACGCGGCTGCGCATCGTCGTCGCCTGCCTGCGCACGCCGCTGCCGGTGTCCGACATCGCCGACCGGCTGGGGCTCTCGGTCTCGCTGGTCAGCCACCACCTGCGGCTCCTCAAGGGCGCCCGGCTGGTGCGGGCCGACCGGCAGGGCAAGCAGGTCTTCTACGGCGCCGACGACATGCATGTCCGGCGCATGATCGAGGACATGGTTACCCATGTCGGAGAGCATTGAGGTCGGAGAGCATTGAGCCGGATGGCGCAGAAGCGGAGCGTTTGCGAATGAGTGCACATTGCTGCGGCCACGATCACGACCACGGCGCCGCCTCGGCGTCGCCGGCCTATCGCCGCGTCCTGTGGCTGGCGCTGGCGATCAACTTCGCCATGTTCGGCGTCGAGATCGGCGCCGGCCTCGCCGCGCAGTCGGCGTCGCTGCTGGCCGATTCGCTCGACTTCCTGGGCGATGCCGCGAACTACGGAATCAGCCTGTTCGTGCTCGGCATGGCGCTGCACTGGCGCGCCCGCGCCTCGCTGCTGAAGGCGGCCAGCATGGGCGCGTTCGGCCTGTGGGTGGCGGTGACGACGATCCAGCACGCGCTGGCCGGCACCGTGCCCGAGGCACCGGTGATGGGCGCCGTGGGCGCGCTCGCCTTCGCCGCCAACCTCGGCGTCGCGGCCATGCTGTGGCGCTGGCGCGACGGCGACAGCAACATGCGCTCGGTGTGGATCTGCACCCGCAACGACGCGATCGGCAACCTCGCCGTGCTTGCCGCCGCGGCCGGCGTGTTCGGCTCCGGCTCGGGCTGGCCCGACTATGCCGTGGCCGCGATCATGTCGAGCCTGGCCCTGTTCGGCGCCGTGCAGGTGACGCGCCACGCGCTCGAGGAACTCGGCCAGGCGCGCGCCGCGGCGCCGGCGGAGTAGGGCCTCAGGCCGGCAGGACCTCGCCGTTCACCACCGAGTCGCGGTCGACGCGGCCGGCCAGGAAGTCGATCACGTTGCCGGCCGAGTCCCAGGCCATGCGCCGCAGCCCCTCGGCCGTGCTGGCCGCCACGTGCGGCGTGACGACGAGGTTCTCGAGCTCGAGCATCGACAGGCCCTGGACCATCGGCTCGACGCGCAGCACGTCGAGGCCGGCGCCCGCCAGATGGCCGGACCGAAGGGCGGCCTCCAGCGCCGGCTCGTCGACCAGCGTGCCGCGCGCGGTGTTCACCAGCAGCGCGCCCGGCTTCATCCTGGCCAGGAAGGCCTCGTCCACCATGCCCCGCGTGCGGTCGCTCGCCGGGACGTGCACCGTCACGATGTCGGCCTGGGCGAGGCCGGCGTCGCGGTCGACGACCGGCTCGAAGCCGGCGCCGCGGATCGTGCCCTTGGGAAGGTACGGATCGTGCACCAGCACGCGCATGCCGAAGGCCGCACACAGGCGCGACACGCGCGTGCCGATGCGCCCGAAGCCCAGGACCAGCACCGTGCGGCCGCCCAGCTCGAAGGTGGCGGACTGGCCGCGCACCCGCCATTCGCCGCGGCGCACCGCGGCCGAGACCGGCCCGACATTGCGGGCGAGGCTCAGCATCAGCATCAGCGCATGCTCGGCCACCGAGGCGGCATTGGCCTCGGGCGTGATCATCAGCGCCACGCCGCGCCGCGTCAGCGCCGGCACGTCGACCAGGTCGTAGCCGACGCCGTGGCGGCAGACGACCTTCAGGCGCGGGGCGCCGGCCAGCAGCGCCTCGTCGACCACGGTGCCGCGGACGATCAGCCCGTCGGCGGTCCTTACGCGCTCGGCGAGCGGCGGGACCGGCCCGGTGCCCGGCTCGTCGAGCGTGACGCCGGGCGCCTCGCGCAGGCGCCGGATGCCGTCCGGATGGATCGGATCGGCGACGACGATGTGCGGCATACGCTCAGGTCGTCGGCAGCTTGTAGTCTTCGAACTGCTTGCGCAGCGCGGTCTTCAGGATCTTGCCGGTCGCGCCGTGCGGGATGGCGTCGATGAACTGCACGTCGTCGGGCAGCCACCACTTGGCGACCTTGCCCTCGAGGAACTTCAGCAGGTCCTCCTTGGTCACCTGGGCGTCGGGACGCCGGACCACGATCAGCAGCGGCCGCTCGTCCCACTTCGGATGGGCGACGCCGATCACGGCGGCCTCGGCCACGCCGGGGCAGCCCATGGCGGCGTTCTCGAGGTCGATCGAGCTGATCCACTCGCCGCCCGACTTGATCACGTCCTTGGACCGGTCGGTGATCACCACCGAGCCGTCGGCCTCGATCTTGCAGACGTCGCCGGTATGGAACCAGTCGTCCTCGACGAACTGGTGCTTGCCGTCGCCCTTCATGTAGCCCTTCACGATCCATGGGCCGCGCACCACCATGTTGCCCGAGACGCTGCCGTCCATCGGCAGGTCCTGGCCGGCATCGTCGACGATCTTCATTTCGCAGCCGAACACCGGCCGGCCCTGCTTGGCGGTAATGGCGAAGCGCTCGGCGTCGGGCAGGCCGCGCTCGCCCTTGTTGAAGCGGGTGGTCGTGCCGAGCGGGCTCATCTCGGTCATGCCCCAACCTTGCACGACCTCGACGCCGTGCTCCTTCCAGAAGCGTTCGATCATGGCGAGCGGCACGGCGGAGCCGCCGATCAGCGAGCGCTTGACGGACGACATCTTGAGCTTGTTCTGGGCGCAGTAGTCGAGCAGCGCCAGCCACACGGTCGGCACGCCGGCGCTCAGCGTCACCTGCTCCTTGTCGAGAAGCTCGTAGACGCTGGCGCCGTCGAGCTTGGGACCGGGGAAGACCAGCTTGGCGCCGCACATCGGTGCGGCATAGACCAGCCCCCAGGCGTTGGCGTGGAACATCGGAACGACGGGCAGCACGGTCGTGTCGGGATCCATCGGGATCACCGCGCCGTTGGACGCCATCATCGAATGGATCATCGTCGAGCGGTGCGAGTAGAGCACGCCCTTCGGGTTGCCGGTGGTGCCCGACGTGTAGCAAAGCGACGAGGCCGTCTTCTCGTCGAAGATCGGCCAGGTGAGCGTGCCCGGCTTGTCGGCGATCAGCTCCTCGTAGCACAGCAGGTTGGGGATCTTGGACGAGGCCGGCATGTGGGCGCGGTCGGTCATCAGGATGACGTGCTTCACCGTCTTCAGGTGCTCCCATACGCCCTCGACGATCGGCAGCAGGTTGAGGTCGACGAAGATCGCCTGGTCCTCGGCGTGGTTGGCGATGTAGGCGACGTGCTCGGGCGCCAGCCGCGGGTTCAGCGTGTGCAGCACCGCGCCGATGCCGGAGATGCCGAAATAGAGCTCGAAATGGCGGTAGGTGTTCCAGGCGATGGTGCCGACCCGGTCGCCGAGCTTGATGCCCAGCCCCTGCAGCGCCTCGGCCACCTGCTTGGAGCGCTTGAGCGCGTCCTTGTAGCCGTAGCGGTGCATCGGTCCCTCGACCGTGCGCGTGACGATCTCGACGTCGGGATAGTATCTGCCCGCGAAATCGATGATCTGCGAGATCAGCAGCGGACGGTCTTGCATCAGGCCGAGCATGGCGTTTCCGTGTTGGTTGCTTCGACGTCCTCTATAGCCGAACTGGAGATAGCGAAAAGCACCTCATTTCCGCGGGGTTCTCTCGTGCAAATCCGAGCGCGCAACTCGGGAAGCGGGCCACGCGAGGGGGCCTCCGGCCTCACGGGCGGTTGAGCATCCAGAGGGCGCCGTTCAGCACTGTCGCGAAGGCCACCCACAGGCCGTACGGCAGGAACAGCAGAGCCGCCGCCGGCTGGCGCCGCGCGGTCATGGCGATGAAGGCCCAGAGGGTCGCCAGCAGCAGGACGATGACGACCAGCGCCAGGTCGATGCGGTGAAGGGTGAAGAAGGCCGGCGACCACAGGAAGTTCAGGACGAGCTGGGCCCACCACAGGGTCATGGCGGTCCCGGTCCGCTGGCGCGACCATACCAGCCAGCCGGCGACGGCGATCAGGACGTACAGCGTCGACCAGACTGGCCCGAAGACCCAGTTGGGCGGGTTGAATGACGCCTTGGAAAGGCCGGCATACCAGGCATCGGGTCCCGTCAGGAGGCCGATCGCGGTCCCGCCCCCCAGCATGAGCGCCACAAAAGCGGCAAGCGCCCAAAGGTCCGGCCTTCCCACGACCCGCTCGACCATCTCGACCTCCAGTCCGTCGGCCTTTACGCAACGTGCCGCCGGACGGATCGCTGCCGCGGACCCTTGACGGCCACGGTTTGCGCCACCATCTCGTCGCGACTGCGGGACGGGCCCCTCTGGCGATGCAAGGCATCGCGATGTCGGACCGCATCGGGCGTGCCCGGTGCAGAGGTTCGACGGCCATCGATCGAGCGACCGGGCATGCCTCCACGACGAAGGAGGTGCCATGATCCCCGCGAGTCTCCTGCCGGACGTCCTGCTGTCCGGCCTTCAGGAACCGTTTCTCGGCAAGCCAGCCTGGATGTGGCTGGCGTTCATGGCGGCGGTGGTCGCGCTTCTGGTACTCGATCTCGGCGTGCTGCACCGCCGTCCGCGGGCGATCGCCGTGCGCGAGAGTCTCTGGATGAGCGCCTTCTACATCTCGGTCGCGCTGCTGTTCGGCGCCTGGGTGTGGATCGAGCTCGGCGCCGAGGCGGGTGAGGAGTACCTCACCGGCTTCCTGGTCGAGAAAACCCTGGCCCTCGACAACATCTTCGTCATCTCGCTGATCTTCGCCTATTTCGCCGTGCCGCCCATCCACCAGCACCGCGTTCTGTTCTGGGGCATCCTCGGCGTGATCGTGCTGCGCGCCGCCATGATCGGGCTGGGGGCGGCGCTGGTGTCCGCCTTCTCCTGGACGCTCTACCTGTTCGCGCTCTTCCTGGTGGCGACCGGCATCAAGATGCTGCTGATGGGCGACGCGGCACCCGACATCGGCGCCAATCCGGTTCTGCGTGCCCTGCGCCGCGTGCTGCGCATCACGCCGCAGCCGCATGGCAGCCGCTTCTTCGTGCGGCTGCCGCATCCCGAGAGCGGCCGCCGCGTCCTGTGGGTGACGCCGCTGTTCGTGGCCCTGCTGCTGATCGAGATCGTCGATCTCGTGTTCGCCGTCGACAGCGTGCCCGCGATCTTCGCCATCACCGACGATCCCTTCATCGTCTACACCTCCAACATCTTCGCCATCCTGGGCCTGCGCGCGCTCTACTTCGCGCTGGCGGCTGCCGTCGGGCGGTTCCGCTATCTCAAGCCCGCGCTGGCCCTCGTGCTGGTGTTCATCGGCGCCAAGATCTTCGTCGCCGATCTCGCCGGCTGGGAGAAGTTCCCGGCCAGCCTGTCGCTCGGCATCACTCTGGGCCTGCTCTCGGGCGGGGTGATCTGGAGCGTCTGGCGAATGCGACAGGACCGATGATCCGCCCGGTGCGGGCCGTCGTACCCAGCCGACAATCCAGGGAGCCCGAATTGCGTCTGCGTCCTTTCCTCGCGTCTTTCGTCGCGCTGCTGGTCCTCGGTGCCGGCGCCGCCCGCGCGCAGCCGTCGAGCATCGGCAGCGAGGCGGCGGGACCGCCGCCGAACGACTGGACCTTCGACATCGGGCCCGGTGTCGTCATGGCGCCATGGTTCGAGGGCAGCGCCTACTATCGGGTCCTCCCGATCCCCAACCTCAGTTTGCGCTATCAACGCGACAAGATCTTCGTCTCGGCGCGCGACGGCGTCGGCGCGACCTTGCTCGACGTCGGGGGCTTCAAGGCCGGGCCGATCCTGCGCTATCGCTTCCCGCGCAACGAATGGGATGGGCCGGGGCTCTACGGCACGGGTACGGTGCCGTTCACGGTCGAGGGTGGCGGTTTCCTGCGCTACGACCTGCCGTTCCTCGCTGCGAAGGTCGAGCTGCGCCGCGGCCTGGGCGGCAGCAACGGGCTGGTGTTCGACGCCCTGCTCGACGGCAAGGTCCGGCTCGCCGACGACTTCTTCCTGTCGGGCGGGCCGCGGCTGTCGGTCACCGACGGCACCTACAACCAGGCCTATTTCGGCATCGACGCTGCGCAATCGTTCAATTCCGGCTACGCCCAGTACTACCCCGGCGCCGGCTTGCGCAGCGTCGGCCTCGGCACCAGCGCGGTGTGGCGCATCAGCGACAAGCTGACCGGCGTGGCCTTCGGTGCCTGGAACCGGCTCACCGACGTCGCCGCCGCCTCGCCGCTCGTGACCGGGCCGGCCGGTTCGCCGAACCAGTTCGTGGTCGGCGCCGCGCTCTCCTGGCGCTTCGAATGGTGAGGTTCCGCCGGCCTCGTGCCTTGCCGCCCTAGTCGGCGGCCTGCTGGTCGGCCAGCACGTCGTAGGTCCGCTTCTGGTAGTGGATCATGTAGTCCGTGTACCAGGTGGTCGGGAACTTGGGCGGCTTGTCGGGGCCGACCGTGGTCGGCACCGAAGCGACCGGCCAGTCGATGTTGCTGTCGCAGAAGAAGGCGAGCGCATAGCGCTCGCCGCCGCTCCTGTTGATGGCGCGGTGCGGCGTCGCCAGGAAGACGTCGTTGGTCCAGCGCTGCAGCATCTGGCCGCCGTTCACGACATAGGCGCCGGGCAGGGCCGGAGCGTCGATCCAGCGTCCGTCGCGGGTGCGGACCGAGAGGCCCGAGACCGGGTTGGGGGCGACCAGGGTCAGGAAGCTCGTGTCGGTGTGCGGCGCGATGCCGAATTCGTCGTCCGACGGGCCGTCCTGATGCGGATAGTGGGTGGCGCGCAGCTTGTACTGCATGTCGTGGAACGGCGCGTCGAAATAGGCGGCCGGCAGGTCGAGGGCGACGGCGTAGAGGCGCACCATGCGCTGGACCAGCCGCTCCAGCGTGTCGCAGTACCGGACGATGCCTTCGCGGAAGCCCGGAAGGTCGGCCGGCCAGCGGTTGGCGCTGCGGAAGCGGCGGTCGGCCACGACGTCGGGATGGTCGTCGGGCAGGTCGCGGGCGACGAAGAAGGCCTCGTTGTAGTTGGCCTTGGTGACGGCGTGGACGGTCGAGGTGCGCAGCGTGTCGCCGCGCATCGGCAGGTAGCCGACATTGTGGCGGTCGATGCGCACGTCCATCTTCCGTTCGAGCGGCTGGGCATGGAAGCGGGCGACCTGGCGGTAGGTCTCGTCGATCAGCGCCTGCGGCACGCCGTGGTTCTGGATGAAGTAGAAGCCGATCTCGGTGAGCGCGAAGCGCAATTCCTTCGCGGTGCGGTCCAGCGCCCCCGGCTCGTCGGCGAGGAACGGGCCGAGGTCGATGACGGGGATGGTGTCGGTGGCCATGTCGCTGTCCCTCCGACTCAGTCCGCCGCCTGGCGGTCGGCGTCGTTCAGCACGTCGTAGTTCCGCTTCTGGTACCAGGCCATGTAGTCGGAATAGTAGGTCGTCGGATACTTGGGCGGCTTGTCGGGCCCGACCGTGGTCGGGACCGCGGCCACCGGCCAGTCGATGTTGCTGTCGCAGAAGAACGGGATGGCGTAGCGCTCGCCGCCGCTCCGGTTCACGGCCCGGTGCGGGGTGGCGAGGAAGACGTCGTTGGTCCAGCGCTGCAGCATCTGGCCGCCGTTCACGACATAGGCGTCGGGGATGGCCGGCGCGTCGATCCACTGGCCGCTCTGGGTGCGGATCGACAGGCCCGGCACGTCGTTGGGGGCGAGCAGCGTGAGGAAGCTGGTGTCGGTGTGCGGCGCCAGGCCGAACTCGTCCTCCACCGGCCCGTCCTGGTGCGGGTAGTGCGTCATGCGCAGGCTGTACTGGCAGTCCACGAAGGGCGCGTCGAAGTAGGTCGCCGGCAGGTCGAGCGCGCGGGCGTAGATCTGCACCATCTTCAGGACCAGCCGCTCCATCGTGTCGCAATAGTCGACGACGGTCTCGCGGAAGCCCGGCAGGCCCTCGGGCCAGCGGTTGGGCGCCCGGTAGCGCCGGTTGGCGATCACGTCGGGATGGTCGGCCGCCATCTCGCGCTTGACGAAGAACGCCTCGTTCAGGTTGGGCTTGGTGCCCGTCTGGACCGTCGAGGTGCGCAGCGTGTTGCCGCGGATCGGCAGGTAGCCGGTATTGTGCGGGTCGAGCTTCAGCGCCAGCTTCTGCTCGACCGGCAGGGCGTGGAAGCGCTTCACCTGCTCGAAGGTGGCGGCGATCTTCTCGCGCGGCACGCCGTGATTGACGATGAAGTAGAAGCCGATCTCGGTGAGCGCGAAGCGCAGCTCGCGCGCCGTGCGGTCGAGCGCTCCGGGCTCGCCGGCCAGGTACGGGCCGAGATCGATGACGGGGATCGTTTCGGTGGCCATGGCGTACTCCTTACTCGAACAACGATAGTCAGGTGGGACGCCGAGGAGAAGGGCCGCAGCCGCCCTATTCTCGATGGCGGGCTTGCCGCCTCGCATGGCTGGCGGCCCGAAGAGGCATGCAATTCGCTAGGATGACCCCCGCCCGGCGCCGGAAGCCCTCCGGCAGGCCCGTTTCGGTGCGTGCCGGGTTTTCCCCCGCATCCAATGGTGCTTAACTTCGCGGCACGTTCGCGCACCTTGGGGGCAGAGCAAGCGGTCATGGCCGAACCGGGCAGCGCCCCGTCGGGGAAGAAGAGTTCGCTCTTTCGGGAGGCGGCGCTCGAGCGGCTGAATTCGCCGGAGCAGCTCGACCAGCGCATCCGGCTGATCCCGCCCGCCATGCGGCTGCTGGCGATCGGCGCCGCCCTGATCATCGGCGCTGCCCTGGTGTGGGCCGTGTTCGGCTCCATCCCGACCCGCGCCAGCGGCCGCGGCGTGCTGCTGTCCGACGGCAAGGGCTCGTTCGCGGTCGAGCCGGTGACCTCGGGGCCGGTCACCGAGCTGCTGGTCAAGCACGGCGACCGCGTCGAGGCGGGCACCGTCATCGCGCGCATCCGGCAGGCGGCGCTCAGCACCCAGCTCAAGGGCGCCCAGACCCGCCTCGCGGCGGTCGAGGACAACCTGACCCGTCTCGAGGCCGCCAATGCCACGATCATCGCCAAGAGCGAGGACATCGCCCGTCGCCAGGCGGCGGCGATCGACCAGGAGATCGCCGCCGCCAAGGCGCGGGTCGAGCGCCTGTCCAGCCTGCTCTCCGGCTTCGAGGACCTGAACAAGAAGGGCCTCTTGACCGCGTCCAACCTGGTGAACGTCCAGCAGGAGTACGACAGGACCGTCCTCGCGATCGCCCACGCCAATGCCCAGAAGATCGAGGTCGAGGCGGCGCTCGAGCAGAAGCGCGAGGCGCTGGCGGAACGGCAGCGCCAGGCCCAGGTCGGCGTCGACATCGTGAAGGCCGAGGTCGAACGCCTGCAGACCGATCTCGCCGTCGGTTCCAGCGTTGCGGCGCCCGTCGCGGGCATGATCGACGAGATCCGCGTCGGCGTGGGCGACGTCGTCTCCCCCGGCACGGTGATCGCCACGATCGGCGAAGTGTCGGCGACGCCGCAGTTCCAGGTGATCGCCCTGTTCGAGGACGACATGGCCCAGCGGGTGAAGTCCGGCATGGACGTGCACGTCCATCCCGTGACGGTCCGCCGGGCGGAGCACGGTACGATGGTGGGCCGGGTCGAGGAGATCACGGAGCGCAGCGTGTCCGAGCACGAGGTCAATGCCATCCTGCGCAATTCCACCCTGACCCGGAACCTGATGGGAAACGGCGCGCCGGTCCTCGCCCGCATCACGCTGGTCGAGAGCAAGGAGACGCCGAGCGGCTTCGCGTGGTGGATCGGCAAGGGCCCGCCCTACAGGATCACCCGCGGCACGCTGATCGACGTCGAGGTCATCGTCTCCCGGCGGCCGCCCATCGCGCTGGTGGTGCCGGCCGTGCGCCGGATGCTCGGCGTCGAAGGATGACCGCCCGGTCGCTCGGCCGGGGACGTCGCGTTCGCACGCCGACCATCCTGCAGATGGAGCGGCTGGAATGCGGCGCCGCTGCGCTCGGCATCGTGCTGGCCCATTTCGGCCGGCGCGTCCCGCTCGAGGAGCTGCGGGTCGTCTGCGGCGTGTCGCGCGACGGCAGCCGGGCGGGCAGCGTCGTGCGCGCCGCGCGCTCCTACGGGCTCGAGGCGAGGGGCTACCGGCGCGAGCTCGACGAGGTCCTGGCCGGCCCGTTCCCGGTCATCGTCTTCTGGAACTTCAAGCACTTCGTCGTGGTAGAGGGCGTCGCGCGCAACAAGGTCTATCTCAACGACCCCGCGCTCGGCCCGCGCACCGTCTCGCTCAAGGAGTTCGACGAGAGCTTCACCGGCGTCGTCCTCGACTTTCGCCCCGGTCCGGACTTCAAGCCGGGCGGCACGAAGGACGGCCTGCTCGGGCGGCTGGCCGGGCGGCTGCGCGGCTTCGAGCCGGCGGTCGCCTTCGTGGCCTGGATGGGCCTGATGCTGGCGATCCCGGGCCTGGTCCTGCCCGGCATGACCCAGATCCTGGTCGACGACATCCTGGTCCGGCATTTCGACGACTGGCTGGGGCCGCTGCTGATCGGGCTCGCCGTCACCTTCGCGCTCAACGTCCTGCTGACCTCGCTGCAGCAGCTGGCGCTGCTGCGCATCGAGCTCCGGCTGGCGCTCGAGCAGTCCGCGCTCTTCGTCTGGCACCTGCTGCGGCTGCCCGTCGAGTTCTTCGGCCAGCGCTTCTCCGGCGATCTCGTGAGCCGGGTCGAGTCCAACGACCGCGTGGCGACGCTGCTGGCCGGCGACATCGGCACGGCGGCGGCCAACTGCCTGACGGCGACGATGCTCGGCATCGCGATGATGTTCTACGACGTCACGCTGGCCGCGATCGCCATCGCCGGCGCCGTCATCAACGTCGTGGCGTTGCGCCTCGTCAGCCGGCCGCTGCGCGACGTGGCGCTGCGCCTGCAGACCGAGGTCGGCAAGATCTACTCCGAATCGATCATCGGCCTGCAGTCGATCGAGACGCTGAAGGCGACCGGCGGCGAGGGCGACTTCTTCGGCAAGTGGGCGGGCCACCATGCGCGCATCGTCAACGCCGAGCAGAGGCTCACGGCCTACCAGCAGGCGACCAACCTCGTGCCGTCGATCGTCGCCAGCCTGACCGCCGCGGCGATCCTGGGCGTCGGCGCGCTCCTGGTAATCGACGGCGCGATGAGCGTGGGCACGCTGGTCGCCTTCCAGGGGCTGCTGATCAGCTTCTCGCTGCCGGTCCAGCAGATGGTCGCGGTCGCCGGCAAGATCCAGCAGGCGGCGGCCGACCTGGCGCGGCTCGACGACGTGCTGCGCTACCGGCGCGACTGGCGGTTTCCCGAAACGCCGCGCCCGCCGCTCGCCGCCCGCGCCGCCGGCCGGCTGACCATGGAGAAGGTCAGCTTCGGCTACACGCCCCTGCAGCCGCCGCTGATCGAGAACTTCGCGCTCACCGTCGAGCCCGGCCAATGGGTGGCGCTGGTCGGCGATTCGGGCAGCGGCAAGTCCACGCTGGGCCAGCTCGTCACCGGCCTGCGCGAGCCGCGGTCCGGCGAGGTCCGCATCGACGGCCACACGCTCGCCGACTGGGGGCGGGACAACCTCTCACGCCTGGTCGCCTCGGTCGACCAGGACATCCATCTCTTCCAGGGGACGCTGCGCGAGAACATCACGATGTGGGACGCCACGATCCCGCAGGCGCGGGTGCTCGCCGCTATCGACGATGTCGGCCTGACGGGCACCGTGCAGAGCCTGCCGGGCAATGTAGACGCGGCGATCGAGGAGGACGGGCGCAACCTGAACGGCGGGCAGCGCCAGAGGGTCGAGATCGCCCGCGCCCTGGTGCAGGAGCCGGCCGTGCTGGTGCTCGACGAGGCGACCAGCGCGCTCGACACGATCAGCGAGAACGCGATCCTCCAGGCCGTCCGCCGCCGCGGCATGACCTGCATCCTGGTCGCCCATCGGCTGAGCACGATCCGCGACTGCGACGAGATCATCGTGATGGAGCACGGCAAGGTGGTCGAGCGCGGCCGGCACGCCGAGCTGGTGGCCGCCGGCGGGCCCTATTCCCGCCTGATCAGCATCGAAGAGGCGAAATGACGGCGGTCGAGTCCGCGTCCGGACGCGCCGCCGCGATCGACCTCGCCGGGCTGGCGGCGGCCGCGCGGCTGGCGACGCCGGCCCGGCTGTTCGCGGTCGTCCTCGACGATGACGGAGTGGCCGGCGCCCGGCGGTTCGTGATGGACCTACCGGCCGGCGCCGCGGTGTTCCCGATGGGCGCACCGGGAGCGGCCTTCCTGCTGGTCGACCCCGCCCGACCGGCGGAGCCGCCTTCCTTCACCCGCGAGGGGCTCGATGCCGCCGCCATCGATGCCTGGTATGCCGCGCTGCTTGCCGCCTGCGGCCTGTCGCGCGGCACCGGCGAGACGGTGCTCCTCGAGGCGGGCGAGAGCCGGAAGCTGGCGGCCGGCGCGCGGCTGACGGCGCGCGGCGTCCTGTGGCTGCAGGCGGCGAGGCCCGTCCTGCGCTATCCCGGGGACGGCGAGGCCGACGGTCCGCCCCAGTCGCGGCTGGTCGTCGCCGAGCAGGTCGTGGCCGAGATCGCGGAGGACGCCGAGATCGAGGCGGTCACCACCGCCACCCTGCTGGCGGACACGCCGCCGGAAGCGCTCGGCCGCTGGTCGCTCGACCTCGCCGCCCGGCTGGGCGCGGCGCTGGTCGCGGGCGAGGCGGGCGAGCACGAGCGGCGGCGAAGCGCGCGCGATCTCGACGAGGTGCGGGCCTCGACGGCGATGCAGCGGCTGCGCGACATCGCCGCCGTGCGCTTCACGACGGTCTTGCCGCCGCCGCTGCCCGGCACCGACCTGCTGGCCGCTGCCCTCTCCGTCATCGCCGATGCCCAGGGCTACGAGCTCCGGACGCCGCCGGACGACGATCCGGAATCGCCGCTGGTCCAGCGGCTGCGCCGGTTCGCCACCGCGACCCCCTTCCAGTTCCGCGAGATCGCGCTCGCCGGGGACTGGTGGGCCGAGGAGGGGCCGGCCTTCCTCGCCGTCGACCGCAAGACGGCGCGGCCGGTCGCGCTCGTCTGGCGGCGCGGCCGCTGGCGCGCCACGGATCCCGGAAAGCCGGGCGAGGCCGTCGTCGACAAGGCGCTGGCCGATTCCCTGACCGGCCGCGGCTACATGATCTACCCGGCGCTCCCCGAGCGGCTGGGAACCCGCGAGCTGCTGCACTTCGCGGTCCGCGGCGTCCGCGGCGACGTCGTGCGCCTGGTCGTGGCCGCCACGGCGGCGACGCTGGCCAGCCTGCTGCTCCCCGTCGCGACGGGGGCGATCCTGGGCACCGCCATCCCGCACGGGCGCTTCGTGCTGCTGGGCGACATGCTGCTGCTGCTCGTGACCACGACGGTGGGCAGCGCGGCCTTCCAGGTCGCGCGGGCCATCGCGCTGATCCGGCTGGGCACCATCATCGACCTGCGCGTGCACCCAGCCACGTGGGACCGCGCGGTCCGGCTGCGCGCCTCGTTCTTCCGCGAATACTCGGTGGGCGACCTCGCGCTGCGCATCATGGGCATCGACGCCATGCGCCGCATCCTCTCGGGCGCGGCGGTGAGCGGCGCCATCAGCGGCGTGTTCTCGCTGGCGAGCCTCGGCATCATGCTGGTCTACGACGCCTCGCTGGCGGCCTTCGCCGCGGCCTATGCCGTCGTCGCCGCCGGCCTGATCTTCCTCATCGGTCGCCAGCAGATGCGGCTCGACCGGATCATCATGCAGCGCAAGGGCGCCGTCTCGAGCCTGCTGCTCGAGATGCTGCGCGGCATCGCCAAGCTGCGCATCGCGGCGGCCGAGCTGCGCGCCTTCTCGCGCTGGGCCGAGGCCTTCGCCGGCCAGCGCGTCAACGCGGCGCGGTCGGGCCGGTTGGGCGGCCTGCAGATCGTGCTGGCGACCAGCCTTCCCATGCTGGGCGCGGTGGGGATCTTCGCGATCGCCGCGGGCGGCAGCCATCCGATCGACGTCGGCTCCTTCGCCGCCTTCAACGCTGCCTTCGGCCAGTTCACCGCCGCCCTGCTCGCGGTGGCGGCGGCGATCAACTCCGGCATCGAGGTGGTTCCGCTCTATGCCCGCATCCGGCCGGTGTTCGACGCGCCGCTGGAGGTCGATTCCACGCGCAGCGACCCCGGGCGGCTGGGCGGCCACGTCGCGGTCCGCAACCTGTCCTTCCGCTACGCCGAGGACGGTCCGTGGATCCTGCAGGACATCGACTTCGAGGTGCGCCCGGGCGAATCGCTGGCGATCGTCGGCGCCTCGGGCTCGGGCAAGTCGACGATCATGCGGCTGCTGATCGGCTTCGAGATCCCGACGCGGGGCGGCGTCTTCTACGACGACCACGACCTCGAGAAGCTCGACGTGCGCCGCATCCGCCGCCAGGTCGGCACGGTGCTGGAGACGTCCAAGCTGGTGCCCGGCAGCATCTACGAGAACATCGCCGGCAGCGCCCAGCTGTCGCGCGAGCAGGTCCTGGAGGCGATCCGGCTCGCCGGGTTCGAGGCCGACCTGGCCACCATGCCGATGGGGCTGGAGACCTTCGTCGCCGAGGGGTCGGGCCAGCTCTCGGGCGGCCAGCGCCAGCGCGTGATGATCGCCCGGGCGCTGGTGCACAAGCCGCGGCTGATCTTCTTCGACGAGGCGACCAGCGCGCTCGACAACCGCACCCAGGCGATCGTCGGGGCCAGCCTGGCGGCGACCAACGCCACGCGCATCGTCATCGCCCATCGCCTGAGCACGATACGCGGCGCCGACCGCATCCTCGTGCTCGACCGCGGCCGGATCGTGGAAGCCGGGACCTACGACGAGCTGATCGCGCGCGAGGGCGTCTTCTTCCGGCTGGCCCGCCGCCAGCTGCTCTGACCGGACCGCAGGCGGGGCCTCACCGGCCGCCGACGATCGTGTCGAGCTCCTCGTCGGTGAGCTCGCGGCCGAGCGGCTTCCTGCCCTTGTCGCGCCGCGGCTTCGCGGCGGCCGCCGGCCGGGCGGGTTCGGGCTTGCGGTCCGGGGCGGAAGGCTGGTCGGCTGGCCGGGTCACGGTGTCCTCGACGCGCGGGGTCGCCATCATGCCCTACGCCGTCGGCAGCTTGTAGTCCCGGAAGTCCTCGCGCAGGCGGGTCTTCAGGATCTTGCCCGTCGCGGTGTGGGGAATGGCGTCGACGAACTGCACGTCGTCGGGCAGCCACCACTTGGCGACCCGGCCGCCGAGGAACTCGATCAGCTCCTTCTTGTCGACCTCGGCGCCCGGCTTGCGATGGATGATGAGCAGGGGGCGCTCGTCCCACTTGGGATGGGCGACGCCGATCACCGCCGCCTCGGCGACGCCGGGATGGGCCATGGCGGCGTTCTCGAGGTCGATCGAGCTGATCCATTCGCCGCCCGACTTGATCACGTCCTTGGACCGGTCGGTGATCTGCATGAAGCCGTCGGGATCGAGCGTCGCGACGTCGCCGGTCGGGAACCACCCGCTGCCGCCATGCTCGTCGGGCCGCAGCACCTCGCCGCCCTCGCCCTTGAAGTAGCCGGAAGTCACCCACGGTCCGCGCACCAGCAGGTCGCCGAAGGCCTTGCCGTCGCGCGGCAGCTCCTTGCCGGCGTCGTCGACGATCTTCATCTCGACCCCGAACGGCGGCCGGCCCTGCTTCAGCCGCACGGCGAGCAGCTCGTCCCTGGGCATGCCGGCGTGCTTGCCCTTGGGATGGTTGACCGAGCCCAGCGGGCTCATCTCGCTCATGCCCCAGGCATGCAGGACCTCGACGCCGAACTCGCGGTCGAAGGCCTCGATCATCGCCGGCGGGGCGGCCGAGCCGCCGATCACCGCGTACTTCAGGGTCGAGAGCTTGAGCTTGTTGGCCTGGAGGTGCTGCAGCAGCGCCAGCCACACGGTCGGCACGCCGGCGGTGAAGGTGACGCCTTCGGTCTCGAACAACTCGTAGAGGCTCGCGCCGTCGAGGGCGACGCCGGGGAAGACCATCTTGGCGCCGACCAGGGCGGCGCTGTAGGGAAGGCCCCAGGCGTTGACGTGGAACATCGGCACGACCGGCAGCACCACCGAGCGCGCCGACAGGCCGAGCGTGTCGGGCAGGGCGGCGGCGTAGGCGTGCAGGATGGTCGAGCGGTGGTGGTAGAGCACGCCCTTGGGGTTGCCCGTCGTGCCCGACGTGTAGCAGAGCGACGAGGCGGTGCGCTCGTCGAACTCCGGCCACTCGTAGGTGCCCGGCCTGTCCGCGATCAGCTCCTCGTAGACCAGCAGGTTGGGGATCCGGCAGTCCTTGGGAAGATGGTCGCGATCGGTCATGGCGACGACATGGCGCACGGTGCGGAACTGCGGCAGCAGCTTCTCGACCGCGGGCAGGAGGTTCGCGTCGACGAACAGGATCTGGTCCTCGGCGTGATTCACGATGTAGGCGATCTGCTCGGGGAACAGGCGCGGGTTGATGGTGTGGCACACCGCCCCCATGCCGGAGATGCCGTAGTAGAGCTCGAAATGGCGGTAGCCGTTCCAGGCCAGCGTGCCGATGCGGTCGCCGGGCTTGATGCCCAGCGCCAGCAGCGCCTCCGCCACCTTCTTGGCGCGCAGCCGGGCGTCCCGATAGGTATAGCGGTGGAGGTCGCCCTCGATCCGCCGCGACACGATCTCGGTGTCGCCGTGGTTCAGCGCGGCATGCTCGATGAGATGCTGGATCAGCAGCGGGCGGTCCTGCATGAGGCCGAACATTTCGACGTCTCCCTGATCGTCTGGCGGGTCGCTCGTCTGGCGGTACGAAGGCATTTGCCCTAGGTTCGCCCGGAGTTCTTTGAGGGAAGTTCGATGATGCGGTCAAGGTTTGGCGGCGCCCTGGCCTTCGGCGGTTTCGCCGCAGGCTGGGCCGGCGCCGCTGCCGGCGCCGACACTCCCTATGCCGCATCGGGGGGCGACCCGACGCTGCTCGCCCTGTTCGCCGAGCGCTTCGAGTTCACGCTGAAGCAGCTGCCCGAGCTCGGCGCCCATCTGGCTTCGCTGCCGCAGATCGTGGGCGGCCGCACCGCGCTCCTGCTGGCCGGCATCGTGGTCGCAGGCCTGCTCGCCGAGTATGTCGCGCGCCTGCTGCTGGGCCATGTCCGGCGGCGGGTCATCGACCGTCTGGTCGGCCACTCGCCGCTCCGCGCCTTCGCGCTCGCCCTGGTGCTCGACGCGCTGGCGGTGGTGGCGCTGGCGGTCGCCGCGCGGGCGGTGGTAGGTCGGCTCGGCGATCCGCAGGGCATGGCCGGCCAGCTCGGCCACCAGATCTTCCTGGCGCTGCTCTACTGGCGCGGCTTCAACCTGGTGTTCCGGGCCTTCCTGCGGCCGGCCAATCCGGAGGGCCGGATCGCGCCGGTCGACGATGCGGCGGCCCGCGGCCTGCTGATCGCGCTCAACCTGGTGATCGTCCTGCCGCTGCTCGGCGCCAACATCGCCCCGGCGCTGGCCCGGACCGGGCTCGGCGACGAGGCTGTCGGCGCCGCCGTGATCTTCTATGCGCCGCTGATCGCGCTCGGCCTGATCTGGGTCGTCTGGCGCTGGCGGGACGAGATGGCGGCCTGGCTGGCCGCCATGGTCCCGGAACACAGGATCGGCCGCCAGCTCAAGCTCGATGCCGCCCGCCGCTGGTGGATGGCGGGCCTCGCCTTCTACGCGGCGATGGGCTGCATCGCGGTCTATGCCGCCGTCGCCGAACGCCACACCGCGGCGCGCGGCATGACCACCATCGAGGGCGCGCTGATCGCGCTCCTGCTGTTCGAGACCCTGATGCACCGGCTCACCCGGCACATCGTCTCCGAGCTGCCGATGGCCGGCGACGTGGTCGCCGACTGCCTTCGCCTGATCGCGCGCCTCTACGTGCTGATCGTCATCGCCGATGCGCTGATGGTGCGCGTGCTGGGCGCGATGACCGCCGCGGAATGGCAGGTCCATGATCGCGACGCCAAGGTCGCGGCGATCTCGCTGGTGGCGATCTACGCCTTCTGGCGCTTCCTGCGCTTCCGCATGGATTCCTACATCGCCGCCAATCCGCTGCCCTCGGCCGCCGCCGCGGCCGAGCCCGAGGACGAGGTGCGGGTCGCGGCCTCCCGCCTGCGCACCCTGATGCCGCTGCTGCGGGCGGTCGCCGGCATCACGATCTTCGTGATCGGCGGCCTGATGGTGCTGTCGCAGCTCGGCGTCAACATCACGCCGCTGATCGCCGGCGCCTCGGTGTTCGGCCTCGCCGTCTCGTTCGGCAGCCAGTCGCTGGTGCGCGACATCGTCTCGGGCGTGTTCTTCCTGGCCGAGGATTCCTTCCGCATCGGCGAGTATGTCGACTGCAGCAAGGTCAAGGGCACGGTCGAGGGGTTCAGCGTGCGCTCGCTGAAGCTGCGCCACCAGAACGGCCAGCTCCACATCGTGCCGTTCGGCCAGGTCGGCCATATCACCAACTTCAGCCGCGACTGGACGGTGCTGAAGTTCAACCTCGCCTTCGCCCCCGGCACCGACGTCGAGCTGCTGCGCAAGACGGCGAAGAAGATCGGCCTCGACCTGATGGAGGAGCCGACGCTGAAGCCCATCATCATCCAGCCGCTCAAGATGCAGGGCGTGGTCGACATCAAGGACAGCCAGCTCATCGTGCGCTTCAAGGTGATGGCGCGGCCCAAGAATCCGAGCCAGATCCAGCGCCTGGCGATCCGGCGCATGTACGATACCTTCCCGGCGCTCGGCATCCGCTTCGCCGTGCCGATGTTCCCGATGGCGATGGCCGGGGCTGCCCCGCAGCAGCCGGCCGCCGCGCTGCCGCCGACCGTCCCGCCGCGGGCGGCACCGACCCCGACCAACGATTCCACGCCGGCCGCCGCGACGGCGGTGAAGGCAGCCGATTGACCCAACAGGAGAACAGCATGGAAAAGCGCAAGCTCGGCAAGTCCGACCTCGAATTCGCCCCGATCGCCTTTGGCGGCAACGTGTTCGGCTGGACGGCCGACGAGGCCACCTCGCACAAGCTGCTCGATGCCTTCGTCGATGCCGGCTACTCGTTCATCGACACGGCCGACGTCTATTCCCGCTGGAAGCCGGGCAACAAGGGCGGCGAATCCGAGACCGTGATCGGGTCCTGGCTGAAGAAGAACCCGGCCAAGCGCGACAAGGTGCAGATCGCCACCAAGTGCGGCATGGACATGCCCAATGTCGGCCAGGGCCTGTCGCGCGCCCATATCGAGCGCTCGATCGACGAGTCGCTGAAGCGGCTGCAGACCGACCGCATCGACCTCTACCAGGCGCATCGCGACGACAAGGAGACGCCGCTGGAGGAGACGCTCACGACCTACGACAGGCTCGTGAAGGCCGGCAAGGTTCGCTACGTCGGCGCCTCCAACTACGAGGCGCCGCGTCTCGCCGAGGCCGCGAAGATCGCCAGGGAGAAGGGGCTGCCGCGCTTCGAGAGCCTCCAGCCGCACTACAATCTGATGGAGCGCGGCCTGTTCGAGGGCGCGCTCGAGGACGAGTGCCTCAAGGAAGGCATCGGCGTCATCCCCTATTATTCGCTGGCCAGCGGGTTCCTGAGCGGCAAGTACCGGGCGGAATCCGATGTCGGCAGCGCGGCGCGCGGCGCCGGCGTGAAGAAGTACCTGAACGACAAGGGCTTCGCGGTCCTGAACGCGCTCGACGCGGCGGCGAAGAAGTACAATGCCAACGACACGCAGGTGGCGCTGGCCTGGCTGCTGCAGCGCAAGGCGATCACCGCGCCGATCGTGAGCGCCACCAGCCTCGAGCAGCTCAAGGACCTGATCGCCGCACCGGCGATCAAGCTCGATGCCGACTCGGTCGCCGCCATCGACAAGGCGAGCGCCCCGGCCTGACCCCCGACTGTTCTCTTCCCCACGCGTGAGCGTGGGGAGGTGGCGGCGTCATACGCCGACGGAAGGGTCGGAGGCGTTTCGTCGCGTCGCGCATGACCCCTCCGTCCGCTGCGCGGACACCTCCCCAGCGCTGCTGGGGAGGAGGGTCTTTCCTCTTTACGCCGGCGGCGCGGCTTCCGCCTTGAGCACCTTCCGGGCGGCCACGGCGACCGCCGCTTCGTGGTCGCCCCCGCCGCCGCCCGCGAGCTGCACGGTCGGGAACGCGAAGTGGATGCCGTTCTCGTCGAACGCCTTCTTGATCATGGCGTTGGCCTTGCGGCGGATGACGAACTGCTCGCCGGGCTTGGTCATCATCTTCATGCGGATATTGATCGAGTATTCGCCGAACTGCTCGATGCCCTGCATCTTGAGCGGCTGCAGGATGTTCGGCCCGAGATCGGGGTCCTTGGCCAGTTCCAGCCCGATCTGCTTGATGAGCTTCTTGGCCTTGTCGACGTCGGAATCGTAGGTGATGCCGATCTGGTCCTTCACCATGACCCAGTCGCGGCTCATGTTCTGCACCGCGCCCAGCACGCCGAAGGGGATGGTGAACAACGGCCCGCGCTGGTGGCGCAGCTTGACCGAGCGCAGGCTGAAGGACTCGACGACGCCTTTGTAGCTGCCGCTCTGGATGTACTCGCCGACCCGGAAGGCGTCGTCGAGCATGTAGAACATGCCGCTGATCATGTCGCGCACGACGGTCTGGGCGCCGAAGCCGACCGCGACGCCGACCACGCCCGCGCTGGCGATCAGCGGTCCGATCTCGACGCCCAGCGCGGCGAGCGCCATCAGCGCGGCCATCACGACCAGGACGATCAGGGCGATGTTGCGCCCGATCGGCAGCAGCGTGCGGACGCGCGCCCGCCGGCGCGCCTCCTCGGCGGCCAGCCCGTCGGCCGGCTGGGCATTGACCAGCGCATTGTCGGCCAGCGCCTTCAGGAGGCTCCAGGCGAGATCGGCCACCAGGACGATGATCAGCGCGTGCAGCGAGCCGCGCAGCAGCTTCGTGAAGGTGTTCTCCTTCTCCGCCAGCGACGTCACGTCGAGGCCCCAGCCCCACAGCAGGATGCCGATGGCGCCGACGATCAGCGCGGCGCGCAGGCCCTGCTCGACGAACACGGCCAGCACCGACTGCGGCCCCATCGTTCCGTCGGGTCCGCTGACCGGCCGGAGCAGGTGGCGCGAGGCGCGCCGGGCCGCGGCGATGGCCAGCGGCAGGCCGACCGCCACCGTCAGGAACCAGAAGACGTGCATGGCGCCGGCGGCCCACACGAGCCAGAACACGACGGCGCCCAGGGTCGCCAGCCAGCGGCCGGCATTGCCGGCCTTGACGGCGTCGGGACGCGCATCGTCCGCCGGAGTCGGGGCCTTGGGAGACCAGATCATGGCGATGGCGATGGCGACCAGCCCGGTGCCCAGGAGATAGGCGAAGATCAGCAGGCCGCCGCGCGGCATGCCGAGCACCCGGGTCGCCGCGATGACGGCCCAGCCGAACGCGAACCAGGCGACGAAGGCCAGCAGGCGGCTCCTCCAGAAACGGGCGCGTCCGACATCGAGGTCGAAGGCCGCCAGCTCGCGGTCGAGGCCGGGACGCGGGCGCAGCAGGATGCACAGCACGACGTCCGCCAGCCGCGTGCCGACCAGCGCGGTCAGCAGGGCCAGTCCGGCCTCGTGGATCGGCGGCGACCAGCTCAGGGCGGCGAGGGTCACCAGGGCGCCGACGGCGAAGGCCAGGATGGCCCCGATGTCGAGCAGGGCGTCCATGCCGACGCGCGTCAGGCGGTCGGAGAGCTGGCGGATCGGGATGGCGCTGCGCCGCGTGCGCGGCCCCTGGGTCGCGCGGCGGAAGCCCCATTCCACGGCGAAGCCGACGGCCAGGCACAGCACGGCCCCCAGCAGGATGCGCAGGATCCCGTCGCTGCCGGCAGCCTCGCCGAGGGAGTGGCCGACCTTGCCGAAGTCGCCGGGGAGGCCCGGGATCGCCTGCACGATCTCCTCGAAATGCTGGCGCGCATGCTCGAGGCGCTTGGCCAGGACCGAGGAGGTGCCGGCCCCGCCCGGATCGGCCGGCGTCTGGGCGAAAGCCGGCAGGGCGGCGAGCAGGGCGAACGGCAGCGTCAGGGACGCGAGACGATGGGGGCTGGACATCGGGTTCCTCGTCAAACGACGGACCGACAATGCCCCCGGGACGAGGGTTTCTGCAAGGCGAGTGAAGGCTTGCTTCGTGGTATAGTTCCATGATGCTCGTCTTCCGCCAGCTCTTCGACCCGACCTCCTCGACCTACACCTATCTCCTGGGGTGCTCGGTGTCGGGCGAAGCGGTGCTGATCGATCCCGTGTTCGAGCAGGTGCGCCGCGACGCCGCCCTGATCGGCGAACTCGGCCTCAGGCTGCTCTGGACCCTCGACACCCACGTCCATGCCGACCACGTGACCGGCGCCTGGCTGCTCAAGCAGAAGCTCGGCAGCCGCATCGCGCTGTCGGCCGCGTCGGGTGCCGCCGGCGCGGACCGCCTGCTGGCCGACGGCGATCGCGTCGATTTCGGACGGCGGTCGCTCGAGGTGCGCGCGACGCCGGGCCACACCGACGGCTGCCTCACTTACGTGCTCGACGACGAGAGCATGGCCTTCACCGGCGATTGCCTGATGATCCGCGGATCGGGCCGCACCGACTTCCAGCAGGGCGATCCGCGCTCGCTGTACCGGTCGGTGCGCTCGCGCATCTTCTCGCTGCCCGAGACCTGCCTGCTCTACCCGGCGCACGACTATCGCGGCCTGACCGCGACCAGCGTGGCCGAGGAGAAGCGCTTCAACCCGCGGCTGGGCGGCGAGATCGGCGAGAGCGACTATGTCGGCTACATGAAGAACCTCGACCTGCCGCATCCGAAGAAGATCGACGAGGCGGTGCCGGCCAACCTGCGCTGCGGCCAGCCGGGGAACGAGCAGGCGGGCCACGAGACCGCGGCACCACCCGACCCGTCCTGGGCGCCATTGCGCTTCACCTTCGGCGGCGTGTGGGAGGTCGAGCCGCACTGGCTGGAGGAGAATCTCGGCAAGGTGCGGGTCCTCGACGTGCGCGAACCGGGCGAGTTCGCCGGACCCCTCGGCCATATCCGCGGCGCTACCCTGCTGCCGCTGGGCGAGCTTGCGGCGCGGGCCAAGGAGCTGCCGGCCGACAGGCCGATCGTCGCGGTCTGCCGGGCGGGCAGCCGCTCGGCCCATGCCACCGCGATCCTGCAGAAGGCGGGCTTCGCCGACGTCGCCAACCTGCCCGGCGGCATGCTGCGCTGGCGCGCCGAGGGCCGCGGCGTCGAGGGCGGCGCGGCCTGATCGGGTGGACCCTGGTCCCGCTGCCGCATCGATCCCGGGAGCGGTTGCGGCGAGTGGCCCGAATGCCTATATTCCTGGGCACTTACCGCGATTTACCGTAGGCAATTCAATGTCTTACCAGGGCTGGCCGATCATCTAGGAAGATGAGACCTCTCGCAGGGAGGTCATTTCGGCAACTTTTCGGCGGGTTCGTATCCCTCCATCCGGTGAATGAGCCAGATCGTGTGCTCGAAGAAGCGCTCGGGCGATGGATGGCCCTTGGCTCCTTCGCTGCGCTGCCGCTCACGGATATGGACCAGGAAGAACTTGCCGAAGTCCTGCAGCACGCCTTCGAGAAGATAGTAGATGTCGTCCAGCAGGACATAGTTGCGCCGGGCCATCAGGCCCAGGCTCTCGGTGAAGGTCAGGAGCCTCAGAAAGTCCGTGTACTCCTGCAGCTTGCTTGGACACGTGGCCCCGTCGTCGAGCAGCTGCTGAAGCCTTGCGTGGGCCAGGACGCCGAGGGGCTTTTCGTCGGTCGGGACCAGTTCCCGACGGAGCAGATAGAATTTCTTGCGAGACGTCAGCATGTCGGCGGAAGCGAACTTCGCCTCCATGTCCAGGTAGACCTGCGCCTGCGCGTTGCGGGCCACGATCTCGTTCTGCTGGTTGGCTGCTTCGTTCTGCCGGTTGGCTGCGTCGCTCTGGCGATGCGCCGCGATCGATTGCCGAAAGGCAAAGATCAGGGCGACCGTGGCGACGATGACCAGGAAGGCGTTCGTGACGAAGTAGACGATCTCCCAGAAGTCTCGCTGGCGGATCGTCACCGATCCCTTGCCATTCGCGTCCATGACCTGGAGGGCGTCGAGGCTCAGATAGATCGCGACCGGCACGGCGATGAGAAGGACATAGATCACCGCGGCCGCGGCAAGCAGCCATTTCCATGCCGCACCGGTCTGAGCTCGTGCCATCTGCCCCGCCTCGATTGTCGAGACGGTAGCGTAACGTCCCGTCGCTCAACGGCAAGTTGATTGCGACGATCCTGCTTGCTTCAGAATCCGTAGAGCTTCGCGGGCGTGTCGATCAGGATCGTGCGGCGCGTCGCCTCGTCGGGCACCCACTGCTCCAGCCAGCGCAGGGTCTCGCGGTAGGTCTTCACCCGGTCGAGATTGTTGTCGGCGTGCGGCCAGTCGCTGCCCCACATCAGGCGGTCGGCGCCGAAGGCGGACAGCAGCAGCGGCGCGGCCGGCTGGGCGCGCTCGGTGCCGACGCGATAGGCGCCGCTCAGCACCACCCAGACGCGGCGGGTGGCCGCCTTCTCCAGCAGGAGCTCGAAGCCGGGATCGCGCAACGGGCCGAGCTTGCGGTCGAGCATGCCGAAGTGCGGGAGGACGACCCTGTGTCCCTGGTCGAGCAGCCGCGGCAGGATCGACGGCAGGCGGCCGGACTCGACATAGAGATGGATCGGCCAGTCGCGCTTCTGCGCTTCCGCCAGCATCGCCTCGTAGTACGGCCAGTCGGGCGTCGGCAGGCGCCAGATGGGGAAGCGCAGGCCGCGCACGCCGATCGCCTGCAACGTCTCCCAGTCGTCGTCCGTCACCGGCAGCGAGGGCGAGATCCAGGGCACGCCGCGCAGCCGGCCGGGCTCGGCGCGCAGCGCCTTGAACAGGTAGTCGTTGTCGTAGCCCAGGAACCAGGGCTGGTGGATCACCGCCCGGCCGACGCCGTTGTCGGCCGCGAGCCCCAGCAGCGTCTCCCACGAGGCGTCGTAGGACGGCGCATGGCGGGCGAAGGCGCCGCTCGCGAGACCGCGCACGAAGACCTCGGCATGGGCGTCGATCCACGGCGGCTCGGCGGCGCCGGCTCCCGCACCGGTCGTGGCCAGCGCCAGTGCGCCGGCGGCGAAGGTGCGGCGGCGCATCACGCGAGCTCGCCGCGGTATGCCGGGATCCCGCGGAAGGTCATGACCGCGGCCAGGGAGAGGGCGGCGACGGCGACCACCATGTAGGCGGGGGTCAGGTCCTGGCCGGTGCGGCTGACGAGCCAGGCCGCCGCGACCGGCGCCAGGCCGCCCATCACCCCGTAGGCCAGGTTGTAGCCGATGGCGATCGCCGTGCAGCGGACGGCCGCCGGGGTCGCCTCCACCATCAGCGACGGCGCGATGGCGATCGCGACGCCGGCGACCAGGACGTAGCCGAACTGGCCGAGCAGGATGAGCCCGTCATTGTCGTGATGCATCAGCCACAGGAACGGCACGGCGCCCGCGATGCCCACGATCGTGGCCGCCATCAGCGGCGGCGTGCGCCCGACCCGGTCGCTCAGCCAGCCCGCGGCCAGCATCACGGGAATGAGCGCCGCCATGGCGAGCGTGTTGATGCCCAGCGCGCGCGCCGGCGCGATGCCGTCGACCAGCTGCAGCCAGCTCACGACGTAGAGGAACATCAGGTAGAAGCTGACGGCGGGGAAGGCGGCGAGAAAGGCAAGGCGCACCAGCAGGGTCTTGTGATGGCGGAACGTGTCGGCGAGCGGCGAGCGCGCCGGCTCCGGCGGCCGGGCGTCCTGGACGTGGCGCCGCAGCAGGTAGCCCACGACGCCGACCAGCAGGCCGAGCAGGAACGGCACCCGCCAGCCCCAGTCGGCCAGCGCCTCCGGCGTGAGCAGGCTCGCCATGAGGGTGCCGACGCCGGATCCCAGCAGCATGCCGGCGACGGCGCTGCAGCAGGCGATGGCGCTGGTCAGTCCGCGCCGATGGGGCAGGGCGCTCTCGATCAGGAAGGTGAAGGACGTCGTGTACTCGCCGCCGACCGAGAGCCCCTGGATCATGCGCAGCAGGACCAGCAGTCCGGCGGCGGCGATGCCCAGCGTGGCGTAGCCCGGCAGCAGCCCGACCAGGAAGGTCGGCACCGCCATGGCGGTGATCGAGAAGCTGAGCGCGACCCGGCGGCCGTAGCGGTCGGCGATCACGCCGGTCAGCATGCCGCCCAGGGGCCGCATGACATAGCCGACGGCGAACACGGCGAAGGCCGCCAGCACCTGGGCCACCGGATCGCTCCTGGAGAAGAACGTCTGGCCGATGGGAATGGCGAAGAAGCCGTAGACGGCGAAGTCGTACCATTCCAGCACGTTGCCGATCGTGCCGGCGGCGATCAGCCGGACCCTGCTGTCCTGTTGCATTGCCCGGATAATCCTCCCCTTTGCGGTTTCCGCAAAGGGGAGGTGAGGGACTTGGGGGGCGGTATTCCGGGCGCCCGGAGGACGGCTACTTCTTCTCGATGTTCCAGAACACCGGGATGGGGCTGGTGACCACGCCCGCGAGCCGGTCGGCGCGGGTCGCGGTGGGCAGCGTGTACTGGCCGAGATGGATGTGGGTGCCGTACTGCAGCGCGCGGGCCTGCAGCTCGGCGGCGATCTTCTGCCGCGCCGGCAGGTCGGGCGCGCGGGCATAGGCGTCGCGCAGGCGCTCGACCTCGGCGTCGCACGGCCAGCCGAAGTTCGCCTTCTCGCACGAGGCGTTGACCATGCTGTTGGTCAGCGGGTTCATCATGTCGACCGACAGCCAGGCCGTCATGAAGCCGTTCCAGCCGCCGTCCTGGGCCGGCGTCTTGCGCAGGCGTCGCGCCACGATGGCCTGGAAGTCGAGCGGCACCATCTGGACCTTGAAGCCGCCCTGCTCGAGCAGCGTCTTGGCGATCGGCCCGGCGTTGGTCAGCACCGCGATGTCGGTCGTGTGCAGCAGGACGAGCGGCGTGCCGTCGTAGCCCGCCTCCTTGAGCAGCTCCTTCGACCTGGCGAAGTTGGACTGGACCAGCCCGTCCATGCCGGCGCCGTTCTCGAGCGGCGTGCCGCAGACGAACATGGCGTCGCAGGTCCGGTAGTAGCGGTCGTCGCCGATCACGCCTTCGAGGAAGGCCTTCTGGTTCAGCGCGTACATGGCGGCGTGCCGCACGCGCTCGTCGTTGAACGGCGGCACCACGGTGTTCCAGCGGAACACGTACTGCGCGCCGATCTTGTTGTAGACCTCGAGGCGGATGTTCTTGTCGGCCTCGAGCAGGCTCTTGAGGTCGTGCGGCGGCGCCTCGATATAGTCGATCTCGCCGGCCAGCAGCGCGTTGACCGCGGTCTGGTGGTCGGGGATCGCCAGCCATTCGACGCGATCGACCTTGACCACCTTGCCGCCGGCCAGCCCGGAGGCGGGCTCGGCCCGCGGCTTGTAGTCGGGATTGCGCACGTAGACGGTGCGCTCGCCGGGCTTCCACTCGTCCTTCTTGAAGATGAAGGGTCCGGAGCCGACGAACTCGGAGATCTGCTTGCTGGGATCGGTCTCGGCGATGCGCCTGGGCATCATGAGCGGCGTCGAGCCGCCGGGCTTGGCCAGCGAATCGATCACCAGGCCATAGGGCTCCTTGAGAACGATCTTGAAGGTCTTGTCGTCGACCGGCTCCATGGCGGCCACGAAGCTCATGAGCTTCAGCCCCGTCGAATCGCGGGCGCCCCAGCGCTTGAGCGAGGCGATGCAGTCGGCGCTGGTGACGGGCTGGCCGTCGTGGAACTTGAGCCCGTCGCGCAGGGTGAGGGTATAGGTGAGCCGGTCGTCGCTCAGCGTCCACCGGTCCACCATCTGCGGCTGGGCCTGCATGTTCGCGTCCATGGCGAACAGCGTGTCCCACACCATGTAGCCGTGGTTGCGCACGATATTGGCGGTGGTCCAGATCGGATCCAGCACCTTGAGGTCGGAATGCATGACCGCGCGGACGGTCCTGGGTTCCTGGGCGGCCGCGGGCAGGGCGAGAGAAAGGGCGGCAAGGGCCGCCGACAACAGCAAACGCTTCACGACTGAAGACTCCTCTTATTCCTCTCCCCCTTCGGGGGAGAGGTTAGGTGAGGGGGAAACGGAAAATGTTCCTGAACTCGCCCCCTCACCCAGCCTCTCCCCCAAGGGGGAGAGGAGCATGAGAAGAGCGTGCGAGAGGCCGACGGGCGACGCCTCTCGGCGGTCAGCTTTGCCAGCGCGAGGTGGCGCGGGCGCCGGGGGCGACTTCGGCCTCGGTCGGCGTCTTCACCTTGGCCATGTGCTCGTAGCGCTGGGCGGCGAACCACAGCGCATAGTCGCCCATCTTGATCGGCGGATACTTGGCCGGCTCCGCCTCGGAGCGGCAGGTCGGCAGGCAGTCGATGACCGTGTCGTGATTGGGATCGCAGAAGAAGGGCACGGCGTAGCGCAGCCCGCCCGACAGGTTCCGGACGCGATGCGGCGTCGACAGGAAGTGCTCGTTGGTCCAGCGGTGCAGGATGTCGCCGCCGTTCACCACGAAGGCGCCCTCTACTCCGGGCGCGGCCAGCCAGCGGCCGTCGGGAAGCTGGATTTCCAGCCCCTGCACCTTGTTCGGCGGCAAGAGCGTCATGAAGCCCGAATCGGTGTGCGGCACGAGGCTGTTCACGGCCTCGTCCGCGGCGTCGATGGCGGGATAGCGCGACATGCGCAGGATCATGTGCGGCTCGGCGAAGCTCTCGTCGAAATGGTTCGCCGGCAGGTCGAGGGCCAGCGCGTAGAGCCGCACCAGCTTGCGGCAGAGCGCCTCCATCGCGCCCATGTAGCCGAGCACGTTGGCCCGGAAGCCCGGGATGGCCGCCTCGTCGGGCCACTTGTTCATGACGTGGAAGCGGCGGTTGCTCACGACGTCGGGGTGATCCGGCGCCTTTTCGCGGCGCAGGAAATAGGCCTCGTTCTGGCTGGGCTTCTTGCCCTGCGCGGCGGCGTTGGGCGGCGCCTTGGCGGGGATCGGCATGTAGCCGATCGTGTGCTCGTCGACCTTGACGGCGAGCTTCGTCTCGACCGGCAGGGCGTGGAAGCGCGCGGCCTCGGCATAGGCGGTGTCGATCAGGGACTGCGGGATGCCGTGGCCGGCGAGATAGTAGAAGCCGACATTCTCGAAGGCGAAGCGCAGCTGCGCGGCGGCGACCTCGGCCGCGCCCGGACGGCCGGCGAGGAAGTCCGTGACGTCGATCAGCGGGATCTCTCCGCCGACCATGACGGGCGGGGCGACGGGGGATACGGCAATCGTCTGCGGCTGCATCGCGGGGGTCGCTCCTTTACTCGGTAACGCGTACGAAACAGCAATAAGCGAGCCACGGCCACGGTTCGCGTGTCAAAGCCGCATGCCCACGATGCGATTTGGCCGAGGCTTCCCGCCAGGAGGGACGACCGCCCGCAGGCGATGCGCGGTCAGCTGGGCCGTGGCGCCCGGAACAGCCGGGCCGCGAACGGCCCGAGGGACTGAAAGCCGTACAAGGTAACATGCGACAACGCCGCGTAAGGTCGGCGTTGACGATGGAACCGCTGCAGTCCTGAATGCAGCCGATGTCGAACGTTGGGTCGCGTACCGGAAGTCTGGAGCCACGCCGCGCTGCAGCCCTGCTGTGCGCGATCGTCGTGAGCTTCGTCCTCGCGTTCCACGCCTGCGGCTACCGGTTGTCGGGCACCCCGGCGCAAGCCCCGACGGGGGTGACGGCCCTGGCCGTCGAGCAGCCGACGGACATGGACGGAGCCGGTGCCGTCGACAGCGTCGCCGACGTCTGTTCGCTGTGTGGCGCGTCCTCGCTGCCCGTCGTGGTCGCCGTCCAGGACGGTGAACCGCTGCGCGCTCCGGTTCCCGCGTGGCGCGCCTCCGCTCTCCTCTCCCTGCCACCCGGCACAACGTCTCCGCCGCCGAGAGCCTGACCTCCTGACGTTCCGCGCCGCCCGATCCCGGTCGGCGCGACAGCCCAAGGGTCGGTTTTTCGGGGTGGATCATGATTCTCCGTGTCGTTGGCGCGCTCTGCGCGGCGCTTCTGGCCGTCCACGCGCCTCCGGCGGCCGCTCAGCCGTCGGCGGCGCGCAGTGGAGCCGGGCTTACGCTGCTGCACGCGCTTCAGAGCGCGGTGGCCTCCAATCCTCGCCTGACCTCGGCGGAGCGGGCCATCGCCATGGCCGACGGCCGGCGCGTTCAGGCCGGTGCACTGCCCAATCCGACGCTCGGCGTGGAGGTCGACAATTTTGGTTCCGGCCAGAACGGCGTGGTGGGCGGCGCGGAGTTCACCCTGCAGGTCAGCCAGCTCTTCGAGCTGGGCGGAAAGCGCGACGCGCGCGTCCAGGCGGCGCTGGGCGACTATGACGCTGCGCGGTGGGAGCGCGAGGCAACCAAGCTCGAACTCCTGTCCGAGACCGCCATCGCCTTCGTCGAGGCGATGTCCAGCCAGCGTCGTATACAGATCCTCGACCGCCAGGTGGGGGCGCTGGAGAAGCTGGTCCCCCTGATGCAGCGGCGTGTCGAGGCGGGGGCATCGTCGCCGGCAGAAGTCTCACGCATGCAGGCCGCCGTCGGCATGGCGCGTCTCGATCGCGAACGTGCCCGCCTGGCGCTGGCCGTCGCGCGCCGCGAGCTGGCAACGCTCATGGGCAGCGATGCGCCGAACTTCGGTAGTGTCGTCGGGAACTTCGGGCTCATCGCACGACCGGCGCCTCTTGAGAGCGCCATCAGGGCGATCGACGACAACCCGCAGCTCATGCGGTGGACCGCCGTAAGGGCGCAACGCGATGCCAGCCTGCTGTCGGCCCGCCTGAAGCCGCTGCCGGACATCACGGCCGGCCTGGCCCTGCGCCACTACGCCGAGACGAACGAGAACGCCGTGCGGCTGGGCGTGTCCATTCCGATCAATGTGCTCGACCGCAACACCGGCGCGATCCGCGAGGCCCAGGAACTGGCGCGCCGGACCGAGGCCGAGCGCGCGATGAACCGGCTGACCCTGGTCGCGACTGTGGCCAAGGCGCATGACGCGGCGACCGCCGCACTTGCGCAGGTCGACCTGCTTCGGAGGCTGATATTGCCTGCGGCACGGTCGGCCCTGCAGAAGGTCGAGGAGGGCTATGGGCAGGGCCGGTTCACGCTCCTCGAGATCCTCGATGCCTATCGCACCGTGTTCGATGCGGAGCTTCTGGAACACGAGACGCTGGCGAGCTTCCACACCGCGGTCGCCACGATCGAAGGCCTGACGGGCAGCCCCCTTCATCTCGCGAGGACCCGATGACGAAGATCGTCTTGCGTATTGCCGGATACCTGGCGCTGGGGACCGTGTGCGTGGCGGCGCTCGCTGCCTCCGCCTTCTATGTCTGGGACCCCGGGTCCGCGATTGCACCGAAGGCCGCTTCCGGCAAGGCAGCGCACGGCCATGGCGGGGCCGAGGGCGACCATCACGACGAAGGGGTGACGCTCACCGACGCCCAGATCACGGCGGCCGGCATCGAGCTCCTTCAGGCGGGGCCGCGCGAACTGCGCGACGTGTTGCGCCTGAACGGCATCATCCAGCCCAACCAGGAGACCCTGGTGAAGGTGACACCACGCTTCCCGGGCGTCATCCGGAGCATGCGCAAGCGCCTGGGCGACAGGGTGAGAAAGGACGAGGTCCTTGCGACGGTCGAGAGCAACCAGAGTCTCACGACCTACGATCTCAAGGCGCCGATCGACGGTACCGTGATCGACCGCGACGGGACGCTGGGCGAATTTGCGTCGGAGGCGCGGCCGCTTTTCACCATCGCCGACCTGTCGACCATGTGGATCGACTTCGCCGTCTACCGCCGAGACTTCGGCAAGGTCCGGATCGGCGACCCCGTCACGATCGACGTCGGGGATGGCGGTCCGGCGATCGAGGCCTGGATCGACTACGTGTCGCCGATCGGCGCGGCCGACACGCAATCGGCCATCGTGCGCGCGGTGGTGGCCAATGACGGGCGCCTGCGGCCGGGCCTCTTTGTCGACGGTCGCGTCGTCCTGTCGGCCAGACCCGTCGAGGTCGCCGTGCGGTCGAACGCCCTGCAGACGCTGGAGGGCCGGACCGTCGTCTTCGTGCGCGAGGGCGACACCTTCGCCGCACGCGACGTCGAACTCGGGGGCCGGGACGCCGACTGGGTCGAGGTCATGTTCGGGGTCCTTCCCGGCGACACCTATGCCGCGAAGAACAGCTTCGTGATCAAGGCTGAGATCGGCAAGGCCTCCGCGGCCCACGAGCACTGAGGCAGGAAGCATGGTCGATCGCATCATTGCGTTCTCCATCCAGAACCGCTGGCTGGTCATCCTCGCGGCCATCGCCATAGGAGCGCTGGGCGCGTGGAACTTCACGCGCCTGCCGATCGACGCCGTGCCGGACATCACCAATGTCCAGGTGCAGGTCAATACCGTGGCGCCGGGCTACTCGCCGCTCGAGGTCGAGCAGCGCATCACCTTCCCGCTCGAGACCGCGATGGGAGGCCTTCCCAGGCTCGAGTACACGCGCTCGCTGTCTCGCTACGGGCTGAGCCAGGTGACGGTCGTCTTCAAGGACGGCACGGACATCTACTTCGCCCGCCAGCTGGTCAACGAGCGCATCCAGCAGGCCAGGGATCAGCTCCCGCCGGGCACGGAGACGTCGATGGGGCCGGTGTCGACCGGTCTCGGCGAGATCTACATGTACGCGGTCGAGGCGAAGCCCGACGCGCAGAAGCCGGACGGCACGCCCTATTCGGCGACCGACCTCCGGACCATCCAGGACTGGATCATCAAGCCTCAGTTGAGGACCGTGCCGGGCATCGTCGAGGTCAACACGATCGGCGGCTACGAGAAGCAGTTCCACGTCCTGCCCGATCCGGCCAGGCTGATGGCCTACCGCCTGACCTTCCGCGACGTGCTGTCGGCGCTGGCCACGCACAACGCCAATGTCGGCGCAGGCTACATCGAGCGCAACGGCGAGCAATATCTGGTCCGCACGCCTGGCCAGGTGAACACGATCGGCGAGATCCGCGACATCGTCCTCGGCGCCAGGGGCGGCGTGCCGATCGTGATCGGCGACGTCGCCGAAGTGAAGGAGGGAACCGACCTGCGCACCGGCGCGGCGACTCTCGACGGCAAGGAGACGGTCATCGGCACGGCCATGCTGCTGATCGGCGAGAACAGCCGGACGGCGGCGCAGCGCGTCGGCGCCAGGCTGGACGAGATCGGGCGCTCCCTGCCCGACGGCGTCGAGGCGCGCGCGATCTACGATCGCACGAGGCTGGTCGAGGCGACCGTCTGGACCGTCGAGAAGAACCTGCTGGAAGGCGCCCTTCTGGTCGTCGTCGTGCTGTTCCTGATCCTAGGCAACTTCCGGGCCGCCTTCGTGACGGCCTGCGTGATCCCGCTTTCCATGCTGTTCACCATCACCGGCATGGTCGAGAACCACATCAGTGCCAACCTGATGAGCCTCGGCGCCATCGACTTCGGCATCATCGTCGACGGCGCCGTGATCGTGGTCGAGAACTGCCTGCGCCTGCTGGCGGAGGAGCAGCACCGGCGCGGCCGCCTCCTGACGCGCAACGAACGTTTCGCCACGATCCTGGCGGGCGCGCAGGAGGTCATCAGGCCCAGCCTGTTCGGCACGCTGATCATCGGCGTCGTCTACCTGCCCGTGCTCACCCTGACCGGGGTCGAAGGCAAGATGTTCACGCCGATGGCCCTCACGGTACTGATGGCTCTGGGCGCGGCCGCGGTCCTGTCGATGACGCTGGTGCCGGCGGCCGTGGCCCTCCTGGTGACGGGCAAGGTCTCCGAGAAGGAGAACTTCTTCATGCGCGGCGCGCTCGGCCTGTACGGGCCTGTGCTCGATGGCGCGATCCGCCTTCGCTACGTCGTGGTGGCCATGGCCTTCCTGCTGGTCGCGGTCGCCGGCGTCGCGGCCTCGCGCATGGGTGGGGAATTCATTCCGTCGCTCGACGAGGGCGACATCGCCATGCATGCGATGCGGATCCCGGGGACCAGCCTCACCCAGTCGGTCCAGATGCAGGAGGCACTGGAAAAGGCGATTCTCGAGTTCCCCGAGGTCAAGGAGATCGCGGCCAAGATCGGCACGGCCGAGGTCGCGACCGACCCGATGCCGCCCAACGTCGCCGACAACTTCATCCTGCTGAAGCCGCGCTCGGATTGGCCCGATCCCGAGCGCTCGAAGGCGGATCTGGTCGATGCCATCGAGAAGCGGGTGGAGCAGATCCCCGGCAACAACTACGAGTTCACGCAGCCCATCCAGATGCGCTTCAACGAGCTCATTTCGGGCGTCCGAAGCGACCTCGGCATCAAGATCTTCGGCGACGATCTCGACACGCTGCTGTCGATCGCCGGCAAGGTGCAGTCGGTCGTCCAGGGCGTGCCCGGCGCGGCCGACGTCAAGACCGAGCAGGTGAGCGGCCTGCCTGTGCTCACCGTCAAGCCCGACCGCGCGGCGCTCGCCCGCTACGGCATCACCCTGTCCGAGCTGCAGGAGGTCGTCGAGATCGCCGTCGGCGGCCGGGAGGCCGGGCTCGTCTTCGAGGGCGACCGGCGCTTCCACATCGTGATCCGCCTGCCCGAGCACCTGCGGGTGGACGTCGACGCGCTGTCCGATCTGCCCATCCCCGTGCCGGTGCCGCCACTCGGAGGGAAGCAGAAGGGCCATGGTGCGATCGTGCAGACCGGCCTCGGCGCGGCGGCGCCCTACGTGCCGCTGTCCGCCGTCGCCACGATCGAGACGGCGCCCGGCCCCAACCAGATCAGCCGCGAGAACGGCAAGCGGCGCGTCGTCGTCTCGGCCAACGTGCGTGACCGCGACCTCGGCTCCTTCGTGTCGGAGGTGCAGCGCCGGGTATCCGGGCAGGTCAAGCTCCCGGCCGGCTACTGGATCGGCTGGGGCGGCCAGTTCGAGCAGCTCGTCGCCGCGTCGCAGCGGCTGGCCATCGTCGTGCCGGTGGCGCTCCTGCTGATCTTCGTGCTGCTGTGCATGAGCCTCGGTTCGGTCGGGGACGCGCTGCTGGTGTTCAGCGGCGTGCCGCTGGCTCTGACGGGCGGCATCGCGGCCCTCGCGCTCCGGGATATTCCGCTGTCAATCAGCGCCGGCATCGGCTTCATCGCATTGTCCGGCGTGGCCGTGCTCAACGGGCTGGTCATCATCACCTTCATTCAGGGCCTGCGGACCCGCGGGCACACGGTGCGGGACGCCGTGCGCGAGGGCGCCATGAAACGTCTGCGGCCGGTACTGATGACCGCCCTGGTCGCTTCGCTTGGCTTCGTGCCCATGGCGATCGCCACGGGGGCCGGCGCGGAAGTGCAGCGTCCTCTGGCCACAGTGGTCATCGGCGGCATCATCTCGTCGACCATCCTGACGCTGGTGGTCCTTCCGGCGCTCTACGCGATCTTTCATCGCGACCGATCGATTCACAAAGGAGAGACGTCATGAAGTTCGTCACATTCCTCGTCGCCGTCGTGGCGTTTGCAGGCCATGCCGTCGCGCAGCACAGCCACGGCAGCATGAAGGGCCCCAACGGTGGCCCCATGCAGGATGTCGCCGGCGTGCATGCCGAGCTGCTGGTCTCGGGCAAGGTCCTCACGATCAACCTGCTGGACGAGGACAACAAGCCGGTCTCGGCCAAAGGCTTCAGCGGCACGTTGCTGGTCGTGTCGGGCGGAAGCCGCGAGACGGTGCCGCTCGCGGTTTCCGGCGTCAGTTCCCTGAAGGGCGAGGCGAAGAACGCGGTGCCGGCGGGCGCCAATGTCTCGCTGGTTCTGAAGAGTGTGGCCGGGAAGTCGGGCCAGGCGAAGTTCTGAGGCGCCCGCATGAGAGCCAGTGTGGCCCTGATGGTGGCCGTTCTGTCGCTGGCGGCCTGCGGGACGGTCCCGGTGACGGGCGAGACGCCGGACGGTGAGCGGTTTGCCGGTACCTTCGGCTATCCCGGCGACGGCCGCGGGGGCGGCCCGTTCGAGCTGCGCAGCGACAGGGGCGCGGTCTGCGCCGGTCGATGGCAACTCGACGACGACGGAGCCGGCGCGACTTTCCTGACCTGCGAGGACGGCCGATCCGGCACCGCCGAGCTTTCCACCCGATCGGCGCCCGGCACGCTGCGGGGCATGCTGGGCGGAAAGCCCTTCATTGGCACGTTCGAGCAGCCGCCCGGTTGATCGATGGCCAAAGAAAAAGGGATGCCGCGCTGCGGACATCCCACGATCCGGCGCCAGTCTAGGCAAAAAGAAACAGACTGGCAATGCATCGGCCGTCGCAATAGATGAGATCCCCTTTGCGGATGAAGGGGACGGACATGATCGCCTGCGGACTGGACTTCGGGACGTCGAACTCGGCCATCGGCATCGCCCGCGACGGATCGGTCGCGCTGGCGCCGCTGGAGGGCGAGCGGACGCTGATGCCGAGCGCCGTGTTCTTCGACGAGGAGACCCGCGGCCGCGTGGCGTTCGGCAGCGAGGCGATCGCGGCCTATGTCGAGCAGACCGAGGGCCGGCTGATGCGGGCCCTGAAGACGATCCTGGCCTCGCCCCTGATCGACGAGACGACGAGCCTCGGCGGCCGTCAGGTGCCGCTGGCCGAGGTCGTCGAGATCTTCGTGCGCCATCTCAAGCACAAGGCCGAAGCCGAGGCGGGGCGGGAGATCGACGCCGTCGTCCACGGCCGCCCCGTGCGCTTCGTCGACGACGACGAGGACGGCGACGCCCGGGCGCAGGCCGTCCTCGAAGGCATCGCCCGTCGTGTCGGCTTCCGCGAGATCGTCTTCGCCTACGAGCCGATCGCGGCGGCGCACGACTACGAGCAGACGGTGCAGGCCGAGGAGCTGGTGCTGATCGCCGACATCGGCGGTGGCACCAGCGACTTCTCGGTGATCCGGATCGGGCCGCAGCGGCGCGGCCGGGCCGACCGGTCGGGCGACATCCTGGCGACGGCGGGCACGCGGCTGGGCGGCACCGACTTCGACACGGCGCTCAACCTCGCCGCCGTGATGCCGCTCATGGGGCTCGGCACGCGGCTGGTCGACAAGGACCTGCCGGTGCCGAAGGCGCCGTTCCACGAGCTTGCGACCTGGGCCACGATCAACTTCGCCTACACGCATCGCAACGAGCGGGCGATCGCCGAGCTGGTGGCGGAGGCCCGTGAACCGGACAAGGTCCGGCGCCTGCTCGAGATCGTCCGCCGCCGCCTCGGCCATCGCGTGGCGCTGGCCGTCGAGGATGCCAAGATCGCGCTGAGCGCGGCCGATGCCACCGGTCTCGCCCTCGATTTCGTCGAGCCGGGCCTTGCCATCACCGCGAGACGGTCCGCGTTCGAGCAGGCGGTTCGCGACCGGATGGACCGCCTGTTCGAGACGGCGCGCGGCTGCATCGAGGCGGCCGGCGTCGACGCCTCGGCGATCGACACGATCTTCCTCACCGGCGGCTCCAGCCGCGTGCCGGCCGTCCGCGCGGCGGTCGCACGGGCCGCGCCGGCCGCGCGCCTTTCCTCCGGCTCCGATCTCCTGTCGGTCGCGTCCGGCCTGACACGGATGGCGGCGCTCCTGGCCTGAGCCGGCGCCGCCGCTGCCCGCAATGGCAGGATGCCGTCGCCCTGCTGCCGTCGTTGACGGCGCCTGCGCGCCATCGCCGCCGGGCTCGCGCCGCGGCGCTGCCGTAGGGTCGCGCGCATGGTCGGACCGTGGCCCCATCGCGCCTACACGTTTCATGCCCTGCAGCGGACGTTCGGGCCGATGTGGCTGCGCTGCGACGTCTGCCGGCGCTACGCGCCGCTGCCCCTCGCCGGGCTGCGCGACGTCGACTATCGCAGCCGGACGTTCAGCTGCGTGCGCTGCGGCACCGCCGGCGCGCTCTGCCTGGTCGAGCCGTCCCGGGAGGCCGGCATGGCCGACTACCGGCTGGACCCCTGCGCCGCGCCGGTCCGCCATCCCGCCGCCGAGGCCCGACTGTCGGGCGTGCAGGCCCCGCCCCATCGCCTGTCGGGCCGCCACCGGCGCGAGCCGCGGCCGGAGCGGTGAGGGCGGGGGCCTTCATCGCGTGCTCCTGTACAAATTACCATTGTTATTATAAAATAACCATAGTGCTTTAACACCCGTGAGACCCCCATGACCGCCTCCCGCAAGCCGGCCGCGCGCGCCGCCCGTCGCGACGCCCTTCCCGTGATCCAGACCGCGCCGCCGCCCGACAGGGCCGGCGAGCCCGCACCCCTGCACCGACCGACCCGCGCCCGCCTGCAGACCCGCTTCCTGCGGCGGCTGCTCCAGTCGGGCTCGGTCGCCGAGGCCGCCGCGCAGGTCGGCATCGCGCCGCGGACCGTCCAGCGGTGGCGGGCCACCAATCCCCTGTTCGCACGCCGCTACGACGAGGCGCTGGCCGGACGGCTCGAGATCCTGGAAGACCTCGCCATGCGTCGGGCGCTCGGCGCCGACCGCCGGCCGGTGTTCCACCGCGGCAAGCTGGTCGCCTCGGTCGAGCGGCACAACGATGCGATGCTGATGCGGCTGCTGGCGCGCTTCGACCGGCTGCGCGAACGGCAGGCCCTGTCGGCCGCCGCGGGGCCTGAGGCCATCGACGACATCGCGCTGCTCGAGGCCTCGAGCGAGCGCGCCCGCCAGCTTGCCAGGCTGGAGTGGGCCCGCGCACAGGAGGAGCAGGCATGACTGTCGCGATGTCGCGATTCAGGCGACAGGCACCGGGCCTCCCCGCAGCGACTTCGGCAAGCCGGATCAAGGGCTAAGGCGGCGATATCGTCAGGCGAGGCGAACGCGTTCCGGGTTTTCCCTCCGGCGGGTTCGTGCGACACAGGGCCCGCCCAATCAGGAGGACGCTTCATGGCATCGCCGCTCTTCGATCTTACCGGCAAGGTCGCCGTCGTCACCGGCTCGAGCAAGGGGATCGGCAAGTCGATCGCCATGCACCTCGCGCTGCAGGGCGCCCGGGTGGTCGTGTCGTCGCGCAAGAAGCCGGCCTGCGAGGAGGCGGCGGAGGAGATCCGCAAGGCCGGCGGCGAGGCGATCGTGATCCCCTGCAACATCTCCGACAAGGCGCAGTGCGAGAACCTGATCGCCGAGACGAAGAAGCAGCTCGGGCCGGTCGACGTGCTGGTGCTGAACGCCGCCTCGAACCCGTACTACGGGTCGACCGAGAAGATGCCCGACGAGGCCTTCACCAAGATCATGCAGAACAACATCCTCAGCAACATCTGGCTGATCAACCGGTGCGTCCCCGACATGCGGGCGAAGAAGGACGGTTCGGTGATCATCGTGTCGTCGATCGGCGGCGTCCGCGCCAGCACCGTGATCGGCGCCTACTGCATCTCAAAGGCGGCCGACATGCAGCTCGCCCGCAACCTCGCCGCCGAGCTCGGCCCCGACAATATCCGCGTCAACACGATCGCGCCGGGCCTGGTGCGCACCGACTTCGCTCGCGCCCTGTGGGAGGATCCGAAGTACCTGGAGAAGCGCCTCGAGTCGGCGCCGCTGCGCCGCATCGGCGAGCCCGACGACATCGGCGGCATCGCCGTCATGCTGGCCGGCAAGGCCGGCGCCTTCATCACCGGCCAGACGATCATCGCCGACGCCGGCGTGACGATCGGCGGCTGAGAGATGCTCCTCCCCGATGAAATCGGGGAGGTGGCCGCGAAGCGGCCGGAGGGGTCATGACTCGCGCCGACCCAGCGACCCATGACCCCTCCGGCGCTACGCGCCACCTCCCCTTGGCGAAGCCGCCAAGGGGAGGAGGATCAGCGCGGATCCTTCCGGAACGTCACCACCAGCACGTCGCGATAGGCCGGCTGGGCCGGGTTCTCGGGCTCGACCGGCGTGACGCCGTGATAGCAGCGGGCGTCGTCGACCAGCGCCGCGTCGAGCGGGTCGGTCAGCGTGAAGCTGCCCAGCATGCGCTTGTCGAGGTCGTGGACGCTGGTCGTGCCGCTGCGGATGTTGCGCCGGTTGACCAGCAGCACGAGCACGTAGTCGACGCCGTCGCGGTGCATGCCCTCGGGCGTCGGCTTGCCGTCCTCGCCCGATCGCGCCTCGATGCGGAACTGGTGGGCCTCGACGTGCCAGCGCTGGGTGTCGGGCGCCAGGCGGCCGAACAGGGCGCGGCAGTATTCCAGCACGGTGCGCATGGTCGGCCCGTCGCCGATCCCCTCGGCGATCGGCTTGAACCAGCGCTCGATGCCGCCGTTCAGGTGGTTGTAGTGGAGGGTCTGGTAGTGCGCCTGGTGCGGGCCGCGCTCGATCGGTCCCTGCCGCCCGGCCGTCCAGACGCCGAAGCGCCGCCGCCGGTAGCGGCCGCCATCGGCCATGTAGGTATCGACCTCGAGCGTGTTCCAGCTCTCGGCGAAGGCCGCCCAGTCGACCAGGCTGCCGAAGCGGGCGAGCGCATTGCGCATGTCCGAGGCTTCCACGAAGGCGTAGCCCGCGCGGGCGACCGCGGCGCGGATGCCCGCCGCGTTCTGGAGGCCGGTCCCGATCTCGCTCATGGCACGAACCTAGCACCGCGTCATCAATCCGCCATATGAGCTAATGTCAGAGCCGCCCCGGAGAAAACGATGCCATTCGCGACCACCGACGACCATGTGAAGCTCTGGTACGAGGAGGCCGGCAGCGGCCAGCCGATCGTGTTCGTGCACGAGTTCGCGGCCGACCACCGCTCCTGGGAGCTGCAGATGCGCCATTTCGGCCAGCGCTACCGCTGCATCACCTACGGCGCCCGCGGCTACCCGCCCTCGGAGGTGCCGGAGAAGCCGGAGCGCTACTCCCAGGACCGCGCCACCGACGACATCGCAGCCGTGATGAATCACCTCGGGATCGACAAGGCCCATGTCGTCGGCCTGTCGATGGGCGGCTTCGCCACCCTGCATTTCGGCTTCCGCCATCCGACGCGGGCGCTGTCGCTGGTCGTGGCCGGCGTCGGCTATGGCGCCGAGCGCGACCAGCAGGCGAAGTTCCGCGGCGAGGTCGAGGCCGTGGCGAAGTCGCTGCGGGAAGAGGGCATGGAGGCGTTCGCCGGCAAGTATGCCTATGGGCCGACGCGCGTGCAGTTCGAGAACAAGGACCCGCGCGGCTTCGCCCAGTTCAAGAAGGAGCTCGGCGAGCATTCGGCGCTGGGCTCGGCCAATACCCAGCTCGGCGTCCAGGGCCAGCGTCCCTCGCTCTACGACCTGATCGACCAGATGCGGGCGCTCACCATCCCGACCCTGGTGCTGACCGGCGACGAGGACTGGCCCTGCCTGTCGCCGTCGCTGCTGATGAAGCGCGAGATCCCCTCGGCGGCGCTGGCGGTGATGCCGAACTGCGGCCACACGATCAACCTCGAGGACCCGGACCTGTTCAACCGGATCGTCGGCGACTTCATCGTCCAGGTCGAAGCCGGCCGCTGGCCCAGGCGCGACCCGCGCGCCATGACCGCCTCGATCACCGGCATGCGCTGATCCGGCTAGTGCTGGCCGGGGCCGGTGATCAGCCGCGCCCCGGACTGGAAGGTGACGTACGACCAGATCCAGTCGAGCATCACGATCAGGCGGTTCCTGAAGCCGATCAGGAACGAGACGTGGATGAGGCCCCACATCAGCCAGGCCAGCGTGCCGTCGAGCTTCAGCCAACCGAAGTCGGCGACGGCGGACCGCCGTCCGATCGTGGCCATCGTTCCGTAGTCGCGATAGCGGAACGGCGGCGGCGGTGGCCGGCCGGCGAGACGGGCGCGCAGCACGCGCGCGACATGGGCGCCCTGCTGCTTGGCGACCGGCGCGAGGCCCGGCAGCGGTTGCCCGTCCTTTCCGGCGGCATGGGCGGTGTCGCCGATCGCGAAGATCTCGGGATGGCCGGGGACGGCGAGGTCGGGGCCCACCATGACGCGGCCGACCCGGTCCCTGTCGACGCCGAGCCATTGCGCGGCCGGCGAGGAGGCGACGCCCGCCGCCCAGACGATCGTGCCGGCCGGCAGATGCTCCTCGCCGATCGTCACGCCGGCCGCGTCGCAATGCGACACCGGCCGGCCCAGCCGCACCTCGACATGCAGACGCTCCAGCGACCGCAGCGCCGCCGCGCTCAGCGTCGGCGGGAACGCGGCCAGCACGCGCGGCCCGGCCTCGACCAGGACGATGCGCGCCTCGCGCGGGTTGATGACGCGGAAGTCGCGGCGCAGCGCGACATGGGCGAGCTCGGCGATGGCTCCGGCCATCTCGACCCCGGTCGGGCCGCCGCCGATCACGACGAAGGTCATCAGCCGGCGCCGCTCCTCGGGATCGTCGCTCTGCTCGGCCATCTCGAAGGCGAGCAGGATGCGGCGGCGGATGGCGGTGGCGTCGTCGATCTTCTTCAGGCCGGGGGCGACCTCCTCCCAGTCGTCGTGGCCGAAATAGGCGTGCCGCGCGCCGGTCGCGAGCACCAGCGTGTCGTAGGGGACGGAGCGGTCCTCGAGCTGCACGCAGCGGGCGACCGGATCGACGCCCGTCACCTTGCCCATGATCACGTGCACGTTGGTGGCGTGGCGCAGGATGCCGCGGATCGGCGAGGCGATCTGTGCCGGTGACAGGCCGGCCGTCGCGACCTGGTAGAGCAGCGGCTGGAACAGGTGGTAGTTGCGGCGGTCGATGACGGTGACGTCGGCGTCCGCGCCGGCGAGGCCGTGGGCGGCGCTCAGGCCGCCGAAGCCCGCGCCGACGATGACGATGCGCGGGCGTGGCATGTCGGCTCCTTTCTCAGGCGCGGCCGAACAGGTTGAAGGCGATGACGCGGTCGATCGACAGCGCGCCCGGGCCGCGGGTCAGCACATACGCCAGGATCGAGGCCCACATCAAATGCTCCGGCCAGTTGGCGGGATAGACCAGGAACTGGATCACCAGGGTCATGGCGAGCAGCGCCGCCGCGCCCAGGCGGGCGAACAGGCCGAGCACCAGCAGCACGGGGGCGCCGAGCTCGACCGCCGTGCCGAGTGTGGCGGCGACCTCGGGCGGCAGCAGCGGCAGGCGGTATTCCTCGCGGAACAGCAGGATCGCCGTGTCGAAGCTCTGGACCTTGTTGAGGCCCGACTTGAAGAAGGTGGCGCCGACCGCGAGGCGCATGCCGAGCTCGATCAGCGACATCGGGAAGCGCCGGGCGGTGGCGCGCCAGGCGTCGAGGCGTCCGGCGAGACCGGCCTGGCCGTCGTCGGAGGGAAGGGACGCTGTGCTCATGGGAGGATCTCCGGGATGGTTCGGACGCCGCCCCCGGCGCGGCCGGCATTGGGTTGGGGCGGGGGAAGCGCCGGCTGGCGCCGGGAGGCGGCGTCCGATGGCTCTAGCCGTTGAGCTTGCCGCCGACGATCTTCTCGCACGTGCCCTTGGGCACGCCGAGCCAGGCGCTGGCCTCGCCGTCCTTCTTCGAGGTGCCGGCGCAGGACGAGCGGGCGGTCTGGCAGTCGTTCTTGCCGGCCTTGGCGACGCCGTAGCACTTCTCGATGCTGCCCTGGGCCTGAGCCTGGGTGGCGGCGCCCATCAGCAGGGCGGTGCTGAGCGCGGCGGCGATGGTGAGCGTGGTCTTCATGATGGCGAACTCCTCGGATGGGTGGGTCCCTTGCGGGTGGCCGCACCATGCTCCGGCGGCGCCGGTGCCTGAAATATCGTGTCCCTATGGGAACGATGCGCCGGCGCTATAAGGGTTCGGCGGACTCCCGGAGGAACCAATGATCCTGATCGGCGTGAACCGGTCTCCCTACACGCGGCGCGTCGCCGTCACGCTCGGCCTCTACGGGATGCCCTTCGAGCAGCGGGATCTGTCGGGCTTCGGCAATCGCGCGGAGGTCCGCGCCGCCAATCCGCTCGGCCGCATCCCGGCGCTGGTGCTGGACGACGGCGAGACGCTGGTCGACAGCGGCGCCATCATCGACCATCTCGACGAGGCGTATGGTCGCGACCGCGCCCTGGTGCCGCCGGCCGGGGCCGAGCGGCGGGCGGTGCTGCGGCTCGCCGCCCTGATGATGGGCGCCTGCGACAAGGGCCTGCAGGCGGCCTACGAGCGCAATCACCATCCTCCCGAGAAGGTGCACCAGCCCTGGATCGACGACTGCCTGCTGTCGATGCGGACCGCGCTCGCCGCGGCGGAGGCGGTGCTCGCCGACGGGCGGCCCTACCTGTCGGCCGGGCGTCTCACCCATGCCGATGTCGCCGCCTTCGTGGCGGAGCGCCTGGCGCGCGGCCTCAAGGTCGACACGGAAGCGGAGATGCCGCGGCTGCATGCCCATTGCCGCAGCCTGCTCGAGCGCGAGCCCTTCCGCGCGACCGAGCCTTAAGCTCAGCGGTCCTGGTCGCTGATGCTCCGCCGTCCGTAGAGATTGGCCAGCCGGGCGACCAGGAAGGCCACGTACATCACGCCCAGCACCTGCTCGATGACGATCAGGCTGCGCGCCATGCGGCTGACCGGCGTGATCTCGCCGAAGCCGGTCGAGGTGAGCACGGTGAAGGAGAAGTACATCATCGTCGCCCAGTCGAAGTTGTTCTCGGGGGCGTGGATCGGCGCGGCATGGAAGGAATGGGGCTGGAGCTGCTGCAAGAGGCCGAACAGGCAGGCGAAGGTGAAGGCGATCAGCACATAGGCGGCGACGGCGCCGAACACCTTGTCCGTGGTGATGGGATGCCAGTCCAGGACGTAGAGCAGCAGCGAGCCGGTGACGGCGCCCATGAAGACAGCGGTGGCGAACAGCGTCGCCGGTCGCAGCCAGTGCTCTCCGAACCGGTCGGCGGCGATGCCGTAGAGCGTGGCCAGCGCCAGCAGCCCCAAGGCCACGAGGGTCCGGCGCGGCGCCCGCAGAGCCCACAGCGCCAGCAGGAGGATCCCGATCGTTCCCAGCGCCAGGACCAGAGCGCCGACCGTCGATTCCGCGACGAACGGATTGAACAGGATGAACACGCAGAGCGCGGCCAGCAGCGCGCTGCAGCGGTTGCGCCGCAGGAAGGCGATGCGGCGCAGCAACGGCCGGGAGGTCAGCGGCATGCCGCCTCGCCCTGTGACCCGCGAGGGCGGAACAGGCCGCACCGCCGGGCGTTGTCCGACCGATGCACGTCCAGGTCGTCTGCTGCCATCCCCTGACCGACAGTTTCGACCACGCCCTGTTCCGGACCGTGGTCTCGACTCTCGAGCAGAACGGCCATCGCGTGGCGGCGACCGACCTCTACCGCGAAGGCTTCCAGCCGGCGATGACCGAGCGCGAGCGGGCGACCTACATGACCAACGACTACGACGACAGCGCCGTCGCGTCCTACGTCGCGACGCTGAAGAGCGTCGACGGGCTGATCCTCTGCTACCCCCACTGGTGGTTTTCCATGCCGGCGATGCTGAAAGGCTGGCTGGACCGCGTCTGGGGGCCGGGCACGGCTTTCGTCTACGACGACAAGGGGAAACTCCAGCCCAACCTGCAGAACATCAAGCTGCTGGGCGTGGTGACCAGCTTTGGGTCCCCGTGGTGGATCGTGCGGGTCTTCGCCGGCGACCCCGGCCGCAAGATGGTGAGACGCGGCGTCAAGCCGCTCCTCGCCCGGGACGTCAGGAGCTTCTGGCTTGCCCACTACAGCATGGATTCGTCGACGCCCCGTTCCCGCGAACGGTTCCTGGAGAGGGTCCGGCAGCGGGTGGCCACGATCTGACGAACGGCAACCGGGAGGCCGCTTCCGGCGTTGGTCCGCCGAGCAGGCCAGGAGAGTTCGCATGTCGCGCATCGTCTTGATCATGATCGGGCTGGTCACCGTCACGCTGGGCGGCTGCGCGTCCGAGCTGCTGGTCGCCCAGCCCGACGCCTCCGGCTACGAGGTGACGGCGCTCGTCGCCAACTGAGCCCCGGCGGGCCTGCCCGGCCGGCCGTCGGACTCGAGGCGTCCATCCGAGCCCTTCCGCTAGCCGTGGCTCGCGAGCACGCCGATGGCGATACCCACCCCCATGCCGATCAGCGCCAGCACGAGGAACGCCGCCATGGCGATCAGGCCGCGGCGCAGGTGATGCCGCCCCCGGTCGGGAAGCTCGTGCCAGGCGAGGCGATCGCCGGCCGCCGTCTTGCGGACATGGCCCGCAGCCTGGGCGGTTCGAGTCACGTGCCAGGCGTGGAACATGTGCCAGACGCCGCCGATCAGCGCGGCGGTCCCGAGGATCCAGAACGGGGCGAACAACAGCCAGATTTCGACATCGGTATTCATGGAACACAGTTTGGCCACACGCCGACGGCCCCGTCGATACGTAATGCTTCTGTGCCAAGACCTAAACGGGGTTTCCTAAGATGTCGAAGTACCTTGTCCTGACCGCCCTCCTGCTCGGCTGCACCGCCTGCGGCGAAACCTGGGGCGAGCGTGCCGTCACGGGCGGAGGCATCGGTGCGGGCTCGGGCGCGCTCATTGGTGCGCTCACTCCGATCGGCCTCCTGCCGGGTGCGCTGGTCGGCGGCGCCGTCGGCGCCGGGCTGGGCGCCGCGACGACGCCGCGCCGCTACTAGAGGACCTACATGCGGACCCGCCGCTGCTCGCCCGCCTGCCGGGGCGATGTGCCGGCGACCGCGGCCCGGGCGATCTCGAACAGCTTCACGACCCGGTTGGACTGGACATCCCAGTACTCCGCCTCGGCGATCAGCACGGCGACGAGCGCGAGTTCCGGATCGGCCGGCCCGCCCGGGAACCAGGCCTCCGCGGAGGCCGTCCACATCGCGCGCTTGCGCTCGATATCCTCGACGACGCGGGCCGCGCCGGAGATCGAGACATAGGAATCGCTGCCCGGGTCGGCATAGGTCACCGCGACCTCGGGATGCTCCTCGATGGCGGCCACGGGATGACTGTCGCGCGACATGAAGAACCACAGGACGCCGCCGCGGTCGCGGTGGCCGTTCAGGGTCGTCATCGGCTGGGACCGCAATTGGCCCTCGGCACCCTGGCACGTGACCATGGCGAACCGGATGTCCTTGATCAGCTCCCAGAGCTTGCGGGTGTCGACGGTGTCCTTGAGCACGGCATCCCCCTCCTGTCAGTGACCGGGAGGGAACGACCGCACGGGGGTCCGAGTTCCTTCCGTCCCTGGATCAGCTGAAGGCCGCGCGCAGCTTCCGAAGCAGGGAACGCGGCCGCGTCGCGACCTCGCGCCGCTGGAGGGCGATGTCGCAATAGAGCCCGTGGTGGAGGGCGAATCCCACGACGTGCCATCCCTGATTGACCGCCATGTCGTTCACGACGGGCACGATGCCGTAGTTGGCATGGTTGTGGTCGATCAGCATGTAGTCGTTGAAGACGAGGACGCCGTCGGCCTTCACCATCTTCGTGGCCAGCTCCGCATCGGCCTTGACGAAATCGTAGTGATGATTGCCGTCGATGTAGACCAGGTCGAACGAGTGGTCGCCATGGGCCTTCAGCGTGTCCAGGCTCGACCCTTCGACCACCGTCGTGCGGTCGCGCCAGGGCGCGATCTCGCGCTCGTAGAACTGGCGGTGGGTCAGGCCGTCGAACAGCTCCGCGCCGGTCATGCCGTTCCAGTCGGTCTCGAGATGGCCCGTGAAGATGTCGAAGGCGAAGAAGCGGCTCGGCTGGAGCGTCTCGAGAAGCGTCTTGGAGAAGTCGCCCCGCCAGACGCCGATCTCGGCCACCTTGCCGCCGGGCGCGAGGCCGAGGCCGGCAATCTGCTCGCCGCGGTTGGCGTAGAGCTGCGCGCCGCGGATGTTCTCGGTCGCGAGGGCGGGATAGGAAGGCCAACGATCGTCCATGAAGTCCCTGGGGCTCTCAGGCCGTCAGGCCGCCGTCGCAGACGAACTCCGACCCGGTCGAGAAGGTCGATTCGTCGGACAGGAGGAAGAGGATCATCGCCGCCACTTCCTCGGGCCGGCCCAGCCGGCCGAGCGGATGCAGCTCCTCGAGCCACTGGCGGCCGTCCATGTTGCCCATGCTGGCCGCGAGCGCCGGCGCGATCATCGGCGTGTCGATGTAGCCCGGATGGACGGAGTTGCAGCGGATCCCGTAGCGCATCTGGGCGCAGTGCAGCGCCACGCTCTTGGTGAGCAGCCGCACCGCGCCCTTGCTGGCGCAGTAGGCCATCGCATAGGAGGCGCCGCGCAGGCCGAGCACCGAGGAGATGTTGACGATCGAGCCGCCGCCCGAGCCCTTCATCGCCGCGACCGCCGCCTTGCAGCCGAGGAAGGTGCCGAGCGCGTTGACGTCGTTGACGCGGCGATAGTCGGCCAGCGAGCAGTCCTCGATCGAGTTGCGCACGCCGACGCCGGCGGCATTGACCAGCCCGTCGAGGCGGCCGAACCGGTCGACCGCGCCGGCGACGGCCCGCTGCCACGCCGCCTCGTTCGTGACGTCGAGTGTCTCGAAATGGCCCGATCCGCCCAGCTCGCCGGCGAGGGCGCGGCCGCGTTCCTCGTCGCGGTCGGCGATCACGGCCCGGCCGCCCTCGCGGACGACGAGCCGTGCCGTCTCCGCCCCGATCCCCGAGGCGCCGCCGCTCAGCAGCACGACCTTTCCGTCAAGACGCGACAAAGGGCTGCCTCCGCATCAGGCCGGTGGTCAGGCCGCCGTCGGCCGTGATCTCCGCGCCGGTGACGAAACTCGAGCGGTCGGAGGCGAGCCAGAGCACGACCTCGGCCAGTTCGGACGGCTCGGCCATGCGGCCGATCGGATGGCGGGCGTCGAGGAGGGCCTTCCCTGACTCCCGGCCGACGAGCTGATAGAGCCCGTCGAAGATCGGCGTGTCGACGCCGCCGGGATGCACGGAGTTGCAGCGGATGCCGTATTTCTTCTCGGCGCAGTACAGGGCCACGCTCTTGGTCAGCAGCCGCACCGCGCCTTTGGAGGCCGTGTAGGCCAGGCCGCCGGCGCCGGCCTGCAGGCCCGCGACCGAGGAGATGTTGACGATCGATCCGCCGGGCTGCGGCTTGGCCGGGCCGGCCTGCTTCATGCCCTGGATCGCGGTCCGGCAGCCCAGGAACACTCCCTCGGAATTGACGGCCTGGACCTTCTGCCAGAGCTCGGTGTCGGTGCTTTCGATGCTGCCGGGACCGCCCGAGATGCCGGCATTGTTCACCAGGACGTCGAGCCGGCCCTCGCGGGCCAGGACGTCCGAAAGCAGCGCCTTCCACGATTCCTCCGACGTGACGTCGTGCTGCACGAAGCGCCAGGCGCCGTCGGTCGGCTCCTCGAGATCCGCCACGATCACGATTGCGCCGGCGCCGGACAGCAGGGCCGCCGACGCCGCGCCGATGCCCGATGCGCCGCCGGTGACGATGGCCACCCGCCCGGAAAGTTCCCCGCTCATGGCGCCGACCATAGCCGTTGGCGCGCGGGTGCAGTAGCCTCGGGGTGATGGAGGATCGCATGGCGAAGCTTGGGGCGTGGGTCGTGACGGCGCTGATCGCGGGAGCGCTCGGCGCCTGCCAGACGACGACGGGGCAGGGCGGCGGCATGGCCGGCACGGGCTCGCAGGCGCCGGTCGTCCCCGCCGGCATGACGGCCGCGCAGGCGGGCGCGTACTGCACCAAGCTCGGCCAGACCTATGCCGAGTATGTCGGCTCGGTCGGCGGATCTCTGGGCGGCGACTTTCGCGGCGGCGCGGCGGCCGACCTCGACGCCCGCGTCGCGATCGCCAACTGCCAGGACGGCAACTATGCCGCCGGCATCCCGGTGCTCGAGAAGAAGCTGCGCGACGAGCGGGTCACGGTGCCGCCGCCCCCGACGGCCTGACGTCCTGCGAAAAGAAAAAGACCCGGGTGGTCGCCCACCCGGGTCGCGAAGGACGTTACCGCGGCGCGGTCAGAAGGACAGGCCTTCCTTGATCACGACCCAGCGGCCGTTCTTGACCTGCTGGACCTGGGTGATGGTGTTGGCCAGGTGGTTGGTCTTGGAGAACTTGCTGGGCGGCGAGCTGAAGATGTCGAGGTACTCCTTGCCCGATTCCAGCGCGTCCAGCATCTTCTGGCCGGTCAGGTCCTTGCCGGCCAGCTTGGCGAAGTAGGCGAAGGTCATGACGGCGTTGTAGCCGATGACCGACTGGGTGTTGGCGTCGGTGCCGAACTCCTTCTTGTAGGCCTCGACCCATTCCTTGACCCGACCCTTGGCGGTGTCGGCGTAGGGAGTCTCGAAGGCGCCGGCGGCATAGAGGCCCTCGACCACGTCCTTGCCCAGCGAGATCGTGTCGGGGATGTTCGTCGGGGTGGCGCCGAGGAACGTCACGTTCCAGCCGAGCTTCTTGGCCTCGCTCATGGCGCCGATCGTCTCTCGCAGGATGGTGCCGAGCACGACGAGATCGCAGCCGTCGGCCTTCATCTTGGCGATCTGGGCGCTGAAGTCGGACGCGCCGCGCTTGTAGGTCGTGATTGCCGCCGGCTTGATCTTCTCGGCCTCGAGCTGCTGGGTGAAACCGTCCAGCACGTTCTTGCCGTACTCGTCGTCCTGGTACATCAGGCAGGGCTTCTGCGGGTGCTTCAGCGCGATCATGTACTTGAGCGCCGCGCGGGTGCTCTCGACATAGGGCAGCAGGTTGCTGAACTTCAGCCGCTGCTGCGGCTTGGCCGGGTCGAACTTGTAGGTGAACTCCGCCGCGGTGAGCGGGAAGAGCTGCAGCACGCCGGCGTCGAACAGGATGTCCTGCGAGGCGATCACGGTGGGCGAACCCATCGGGCCGACCATCGCGAAGATCTTGTCCCTCTCGACCAGCTTCTGGCTGGCCAGCACGGCCTTCTTGGGATCGTAGCCGCTGTCCTCGGCGACGAGGCGCAGCTTGCGGCCGTTGATGCCACCCGCCTTGTTGATCTCCTCGACGGCGAGCTTCATGCCGTTGAGCACCGGAACGCCCCATGTCTTGATCGGACCCGACAGGTCCTGATGGGTGCCGATGACGATTTCCTTGTCGGTGATTCCCTGATTGGTGACCTTGGTCTGCGCCATGGCGGGCACGACAGCCAAGCCCGTCACCGCCGCGACAGCCGTCGCGACGAACAACTTCTTCGTCATGAACTTTCCTCCACTGCAGCGCCATTCTTGTACGGACGGGTGGCGCTTCCCCGTCGGCGGTCGCTTGAGCGACTTGGCGCGAATTAAAGCAGGTCCGCGCTTGATGTACACCGCGAAACTGCCCGTTTCGGCCAGCAAAAAGGCCCGGGCAGTCGCCCGCCCGGGCCCCGAGGTCGCGCCGCCGTTCCGGCGTCAGTTCGTGAGGTCGCGCTTCAGGACCACCCAGCGCCCGTCCTTGACCTGCTGGAGAAGGAAGACGGTGGCCGAGAGGTGGTTGGTCGGAGAGAACTTCACCGGCGGCGAGTTGAAGATGTCCTGGAACACGTCACCGGATTCCATGGCGGCGAGGAATTTCTGGCCCGTGAGATCCTTGCCCGCCAGCCGGACATAGTGGGCGAAGGTCATGACCTCGTTGTAGCCGAGCGCCGCCTGGGTGTTGGGCTCCATGCCGTAGGTCTTGTGATAGAGCTCGGCCCATTCCTTGGCCTTGCCCTTGGCGGTGTCGCGGTAGGGGATTTCCATGCCGCCTACGGCGAAGAAGCCCTCGACCGCGTCCTTTCCGAGCGCCGGCACTTCCACGACATTGGCCGCTGTGCTGCCGAACCACAGCGGCGAGAAGCCGATCTTGCGGGCGTCGCTCATGGCGCCGACCGTCTCGCGGACGATGGTGCCCAGCACGACGAAGTCGCAGCCTTCCGACTTCATCTTGGCGACCTGCGAGCTGAAGTCGGAGGCGCCGCGCTTGTAGCTCGTGACGACGGCCGGCTTCAGCTTCACGTCGGCCACGGCCTGGGTGAAGCCGTCGAGCACGTTCTTGCCGAACTCGTCGTCCTGGTACATGGCGCAGGGCTTCTTGATGCCCTTCTCCTGCATCAGGTGGCGGGCACCGGCGCGCACGCTGTCGGTGTAGGGCGGGACGTTGTTGAACTTCAGCCGCTCCTGCGGCTTGCCCGGATCCATCTTGTAGGTGAACTCGGCCGACGTCACCGGGAAGAGCTGCGGGATGCCCGCCTCGAGCAGGATGTCCTGCGCCGCCAGAACGGTCGGCGAGCCCATCGGCGCCAGCATGGCGAAGATCTTGTCCTTCTCCACCAGCTTCTGGGTCGCCAGCACCGCGCGCTTGGGATCGTAGCCCGAATCCTCGACGATCAGCTTGAGCTTGCGTCCGTTGATGCCGCCTTGGGCGTTGATCTCCTCGACGGCCAGCTTCATGCCGTTGGTCACCGGCACGCCCCACGACTTGATGGGACCGCTGAGGTCCTGGTGGGTCCCCAGGACGATCTCTCCGTCACTGATGCCCTGGTTGGTGACCTTGACCTGCTGCGCCCAGGCCGGCGCGCCGGCGAGGGCAAAGGCGCCGGCCGACAGGGCGGCGCCCAAACTGAACCACTTCATCACTCTACCTTTCCTCCACTACGCACCACTCTTCTTCGCCTCGCTCCGCCGCGACCGTCGCGGCGGAGGGGAACCTAGGCCGCCTGCGCGCGGTACATGGCGTCGATCTCGTCCTTGTATTTCCTGTTCACGAAGCTGCGCTTCAGCTTCATGGTCGGCGTCAGCTCCTCGTCCTCGGGCGTGAGCTGCTGCTCGATCAGGTAGAAGCGCTTGATGGTCTCGACCCGGGCGAAGTTCGTGTTGACGCGCTCGATCTCCGCCCAGATCAGGTCCTGCACCTCCTTGGCACGGCACAGGCTGACGTAGTTGGTGAACGGCACGTCGTGGTCCTGCGCATACTTCTCGACCGTCTCCCGCTCGATCATGACCAGGCAGGTGAGGTAGGGGCGGCGATCGCCGATCACCACGGCATCGCTGATATAGGGCGAGAACTTGAGCTGGTTCTCGATCTCCGAGGGCGTGATGTTCTTGCCGCCTGCCGTGATGATGATGTCCTTCATCCGGTCGGTGATGCGGACATAGCCCTCGTTGTCGATCGCGCCGACGTCGCCGGTGTGCAGCCAGCCCTCGCGGTCGACCGTCTCGGCCGACTTCTCCGGCTGGTTCAGGTAGCCCATGAACACGAACTCGCCCCTGATCAGGATCTCGCCCAGCGGCGAGATCATCACCTCGCCGTAGGGCACGGCCTTGCCGACCGTGCCGAGCTTGATGGCGTCGCCCGGCATGGCGGTCGCCAGGCCGCAATTCTCGGTCTGGCCGTAGACCTCGAACATGTCGAGGCCGAGCGCGAGGTACCAGCGGATCAGCTCGGGGGCGATCGGCGCGGCGCCGGTGAACAGCCAGCGGCAGCGGTCGAGGCCGATCATCTTGCGCACGTTCTTCAGCACCAGCCAGTAGGCGAGCTGGAACCAGAGCCTCTGCAGCGCCGTCGGCGGCCGCCGCTCCAGCCGCGCGTCGGCGATCGCGTAGCCCGCCGCGATGGCCTTGCGGTAGGCCCATTGCTGCAGCGGCGTGGCGTCCTTCAGCGCGATGGTGATGCCCGAGTAGAATTTCTCCCAGACGCGCGGCACCGCGCCGAACAGCGTCGGCTGGACCTCGCGGATATTGTCGGGGACGGTCTCCGGGCTCTCGGCGAAGTTGCTGCAGACGCCGGTGGCCACCGAGTAGTAGCTGCCGGCGACGCGCTCGGCGACGTGGCAGAGGGGCAGGAAGGCCAGCCGTTCGTCGCCCTCCTCCCACGACAGAGACAGGCCGGGATGCATGCAGTTCCGCATCTGGGCGACCACGTTGCGGTGGCTGTGCATGGCGCCCTTGGGCGGTCCCGTCGTTCCCGACGTGTAGACCAGGATGGCGAGATCGTCGGGTCCGCGGGCGGCGACCATCTCGTCGAACAGCGCCTCGCGGCCCTGGGCGTGGTTGCGGCCGTTGGCCATGAACTCGTCGAGCGACACGACCATCGGATCGCTGAAGTTGGTCAGGCCTTCCATGTCGAAGATCACGATCTTGCGCAGCGTCGGGCAGCGCTCGCGCACCTCGAGCGCCTTGTCGAGCTGCTCGTCGTCCTCGACGAACAGAACGACGGTGCGCGAATCGTTCAGCAGGTACTCGACCTGCTTGGCCGAATCGGTGGGATAGATGCCCGACGACACGCCGCCGGCGCACAGGATGCCGAAGTCGGCGTAGTTCCATTCCGGCACGGTGTTGGCCAGGACCGAGCCGACGTCGCCCGGGCGGAAGCCCATCTCGTGCAGCGCGTAGGCGATGGCACGCGAGCGCTCCAGCCACTGGCTCCACGAGATGGCGTTCCAGATGCCGTGGAGCTTCTCGCGCATCGCCGGCTTGTCGCCGCGCGTCCGGCAGGACAGCACGAAGCTCCCGGGCAGGGTCTCGGCCACCGTCAGCGTCGCTCTTGTTGCCATGCCGCTCGCCTCCCGCTCAGCGCCTCATCGCCAGGTCTTCTTGCGCTTCCAGCGGCGTTCGCCGCGGGCGCTTTCTTCCTTGGCGCCGAGATAGAATTCCTGGATGTCCTTGCTCGCCATCAGCCGCTCGCAGGTGTCGTCCATCACCACGCGCCCGACCTCGAGCACGTAGCCGTAATGGGCGGTCTCGAGCGCCATCTTGGCGTTCTGCTCGACCAGCAGGATCGACACGCCCTGCTCGGCATTGACTCGCTTGATGATGCCGAAGATCTCCTTGACCAGCAGCGGCGACAGGCCGAGCGACGGCTCGTCGAGCAGCAGCAGCTTGGGCCGGTTCATCAGCGCGCGGCTGATCGCGAGCATCTGCTGCTCGCCGCCCGACAGCGAGCCGGCCGGCTGCTCGATGCGTTCGCGCAGGCGCGGGAAGTAGCCGAACACGCGCTCGAGATCCTCGGCCACGCCGTCGCGGTCGCGGCGCAGGAAGGCGCCCATCGCCAGGTTCTCGCGCACGCTCAGGAACGGGAAGACCTCGCGGCCCTCCGGCACGTGGCTGAGGCCGAGCCGTACGATCTTGTCGGCATCCATGCGCTGGATCGGCCGTCCCTCGAAGTCGATCGTGCCCTTCTGCGGGTCGAGCACCCCGGAGATGGTCTTGAGGATGGTCGTCTTGCCGGCGCCGTTGGCGCCCAGCACCGTGATGATCTTGCCGCGCGGCACGGCGAGGCTGACGCCGCGGATCGCCATGATCGGGCCGTAGAAGCTCTCGATGTTGGAGACCTTGAGGATCGGATCGTCGCTCATGCTTGCTCCGCTCAGCCGCCGAGATAGGCGGCGACGACGTCGGGATGGGCCTGCACCTCGGCCGGCGTCCCGGTCGCCAGCACCCGCCCGTAGTTCAGCGCCAGCACGCGGTCCGACACGCGGTTCACCAGCGACATGTCGTGCTCGACCATGAGCACGGTGACCCCGAGCTCGCTCCGGATGTCGCGGATCCAGAACGACATGTCGTCCGTCTCCTCGACGTTGAGGCCGGACGAGGGCTCGTCGAGCAGGATCAGCTTGGGCTCCGAGCACAGCGCGCGCGCCACCTCGATGACCTTGCGCACGCCGTAGGGCAGGCCGGCGATCAGCTTGTCGCGATAGGCCTGCAGGTCGAGGAACTCGATCACCTCCTCGACCTTGAAGCGGTGCTCCTTCTCGGCCCGGCGCACCGACGGCAGGAACAGGATCTCCTGCCACAGGGCCGTCGTTGTGTGGCAGTGGCGGCCGACCAGCAGGTTGGCCAGCATGCTGGCGTTCTCGAACAGCTCGATGTTCTGGAAGGTGCGGGCGATGCCGAGCCGGGCGATCTGGTGCGGCGGCAGGTCGGTGATGTCGCGGCCCTCGAAGAAGAGCTTGCCGGACGTCGGATTGTAGAGCCGCGAGATCAGGTTGAAGATCGAGGTCTTGCCGGCGCCGTTGGGGCCGATGATGGTGAAGATCTCGCCCTTGGCGACGCTGAAGCTCACGCTGTCGACGGCCTTCAGGCCGCCGAACTGCAGCGAGATCTGGTCGACCGTGAAGAAGCTCATCGGTTGCGCTCCGACTTCACGTAGGTCTTCTGCCGCTTGAAGGTGGCGCGCTTGTAGAGCGGGAAGAGCTGGAAGAAGAGCTTGATCTTGAGCCAGCGCCCGTAGAGCCCGTAGGGCTCGAACAGGATGAACATCATGATGATCAGGCCGTAGATGGCACCCTTCAGGCCGGCGGCCGAGCCGACGCCGTGCAGCCATTCGCGCAGCGCGTCCGCCGTGTCGCGCGCCGCGCCGGCCGAGGCCGCGAGGTTGGCGGCCAGGACGGGGACGTCGTCCTTCAGCGCGGTCAGGAACGGATCGACCATGACGATGAAGATCGCGCCGAACACGGCGCCGTGGACGCCGAAGGCGCCGCCGATGATGATCACCATGATGAACTCGATCGACAGCAGGAGGGTGAACATCTCCGGGCTGATGAAGGTCATCATGTGGGCGAACAGGACACCCGCCAGGCCGGTGATGCCGGCGCTGATGGCGAAGGACTTCACCTTGTAGGCCGCGAGGTCGATGCCCATGCTCTTGGCCGCCGTCTCGCTGTCCCGGATCGCGACGAAGGCCCGGCCGGTCGGCGAGCGCAGCAGGTTCAGAGCGAGCAGGATCGAGCCGACCAGGACCAGCAGGCAGAGGTAATAGAAGGACTCGTCGCCGCGCGGCATCGACAGGCCGAGCAGGTCGAGCGTGCGCACCCGCATGCCTTCGTTGCCGTTGGTCACCGATTCCCAGCGCGCCAGAATCTCCTCGACGATGAAGGCGAAGGCGATGGTGGCGATCACGAGGTAGATGCCGTGCAGCCTGAGCGCCGGGAATCCGACCAGGGCGCCGATCACCGCCGTCAGGATCGCGGCCAGCGGGAAATAGACGACGAAGGGCACGCCCACCGACTGCATGTAGCCTGCGGTGTAGGCGCCGATCGCCAGGAACGCCGCGTGGCCGAGCGAGGCCTGGCCGGTGAAGCCCGTGAGGATCATCAGCGCCACGCCCACCGTGGCGTAGATGAAGACGAAGACCATCTGGCTCTGCAGGTAGCTGCCCACCAGGAAAGGGGCCGCGATCAGCAGGGCCAGCAGCACGCCGTACGACCACCAGTAACCGCCATGCTTCAGGATGCGGATGTCCTGGTCGTAGTCGGTCTTGAAGATGAAACGCATGGCTCAGACCTTCTTGCGCATGCTGAGGCCGAACAGGCCCTGCGGCCGGACCAGCAGCACGACCAGCAGGACGATGTAGGGCGTGACGTCCTTCCAGCCCTGCGGCAGGTAGAACCCGGCCAGGGTCTCGATGACGCCGATGATCAGGCCGCCGACCAGCGCGCCGGGGATCGAGCCGAAGCCGCCCAGGACCGCGGCCGGGAAGGCCTTGAGGCCGAGCGCCAGCCCGACGTTGGAATGGATGAAGGTGATGGGCGCCAGCAGCACGCCGGCGCAGGCCGCGACCGCCGCGCTGATCGCCCAGATCAGGGAGACGACGCGCTTGACCGGGATGCCCATGTAGTAGGCGGCCAGCATGTTCTCCGACGTGGCGCGCATCGCGGTGCCGAGCCGCGTGTAGTTGAAGAAGGCGAACAGCACGACGCACAGGATGACGGTCGCGACGATCACCGACAGCTTGTCGTAGGCCAGGACCAGGTCGCCGAGCTTCACCACGCCGGTCGAGAAGGGCGTCTCGATCTTGAGGTCGTCGGTGCCCCAGATCATGCCGGCGATCGAGCGCAGGAAGTAGCCCAGCCCGATCGTCGCCATGACGATGGAGAACTGGGGATAGCCCAGGATGGGCCGGATCAGGATCCGCTCGGTGGCCATGCCGAACACGGCCATGCCGCAGACGGCGAACAGGAATCCCAGCCAGTAGTCGAGGCCCAGCAGGCCGATGAAGGTGAAGACGAAGAACCCGCCCAGCATCATCAGGTCGCCTTGGGCGAAGTTGACGACTTCGGTCGCCTTGTAGATGAGCACGAAGCCCAGGGCGATCAGCCCATAGACGCAGCCGAGCGCGATCCCGCTCACCAGCTGCTGGATGAAGTCGAGCATTCCCTTACCCTGTACGCCAGCCGTCTTGAGCGGCCTGCACGCGTTTTGTCGTTGTTGGTCGAAGTTGACGCGCGCGCCATAAGACATGGCCCCCAACCGGGGGTCAATGGATTTTCGTTCCCGTAGCGCTACTGTGGAATGTCGTCTTCAGATGGGGAGAATCCCATGTCGCTCGCCACCGAGACCGTCGACACGGGCGGACCGCCGTCGCCGTTCTACACGGCGGAGCACGAGGCGTTCCGCCGGACGGTCCGCCGCTTCGTCGAGCGCGAGATCATGCCTCATGTCGACCAGTGGGACGAGGCGGAGGAGTTCCCGCGCGAGCTCTACCGCAAGGCCTCGGCGGCCGGCCTGCTGCAGCTCGGTTTTCCGGAAGAGTATGGCGGCGTGCCCGTCGATCCCTTCTTCTCCATCATCAAGGCCGAGGAGATGACGCGCCACGGCGCCGGCGGCGTCAACGCCAGCCTGAACAGCCACACGATCGGCGCGCCGCCGATCGCCGCCCTCGGCCCCGAATGGATGAAGCGCAAGGTGCTGCCCGAGGTCCTGGCCGGCGAGAAGATCAGCGCGCTCGCCATCACCGAGCCGTCCGGCGGATCGGACGTGGCGAACCTCAGGACCACGGCGCGCCGCGAGGGCGATCACTACGTGGTCAACGGCTCGAAGATGTTCATCACCTCCGGCATGCGCGCCGACTACTACACGGTCGCGGTGCGCACCGGTGGCGCCGGCGCCGGCGGCGTCTCGCTGCTGCTGATCGAGCGCGAGCGCGAGGGCTTCGCCCGCACGAAGCTGAAGAAGATGGGCTGGTGGGCGTCCGACACCGCCCAGCTCTTCTTCGACAATGTGCGCGTGCCGGTCGACAACCTCATCGGCGAGGAGAATCGCGGCTTCATCGGCATCATGCTGAACTTCAACCAGGAGCGGCTCGGCCTGGCCGCCGGCGCCTGCGGCTACGCCCGCGTCTGCCTCGACGAGGCGGTCGCCTATGCCCGCGAACGGCACACTTTTGGCAAGCCGCTGGTCGCCAACCAGGTGGTGCGCCATCGCCTGGTCGACATGGCGATGAGGATCAACGCGGTGAAATCGACGCTCGAGCTGCTGGCGTGGCGGGTCGGGCAGGGAGACAGGCCGGTGGCGGAAATCTGCATGCTGAAGAACCTCGCGACCTCGACGCTCGAATACTGCGCCAACGAGGCGATGCAGGTGTTCGGCGGCGCGGGCTACCTGCGCGGCGCCAAGGTCGAGCGCATCTACCGCGAGACCAAGGTGTTGGCGATCGGCGGCGGCTCGGTCGAGATCATGAAGGACCTCGCCGCCCGCCAGATGGGCCTGTAGGAAGGGCCATGAGCAAGCAACCCCTCACCGACCATGCCGAGCGCCTGGCGATCTTCCAGAAATGGTTCTCCGACACCATCCCGCACAACAAGGCGCTGGGCCTGAAGGTTCTCGACGCGAGGCGCGGCTTCGCCTCGATGCAGCTCGACTGGCGCGAGGAGCTGGTCGGCAATCCCGAGACCGGCGTGCTGGCGGGCGGGCCGCTGACCGCCATGCTCGACGGCTGCTGCGGCATGGCGGTCGCCACCATGCTGAAGAATCCCGAGCCCTTCGCCACCCTCGACCTGCGCATCGACTACGTGAAACCGGCGACGCCCGGCCAGCCGGTGATCGCCGAGGCCGAGTGCTATCGCGTCACCCATTCGGTCGCTTTCACCCGCGCCTTCGCCCATCACGGCGATGCCAAGGATCCGATCGCCGCCGCCGCCGGCACCTTCATGCTGGGGACCAAGGGCCGCCCGGTGCGTCCGCGCACCCTCGAGCCCGGCACCCTCGAGCCGGGCACCCTCGAGCCGGGCACCCTCGAGCCGGGCACGGGGGGCGCATGAGCCCGCTTCTGGAGCGGCTGGCCGAGGCCCGCCGCGCGGGCGACGTGGCCCGGCTGGCCGACGCCATCCCCTACGCGCGCTGGATGCAGATCGCGCCGGAGAACGGCACCGGCGAGCTGCTGACGCGCATGCGCTACCACGACACGCTGATCGGCAACACCTTCCTGCCGGCGATCCACGGCGGCACGCTGGGCGCCATGCTTGAGATGGCGGCGATCTTCCATCTCCTGTGGGAGACGGAGAGCGAGACCGTGCCCAAGATCGTCAACATCACGGTCGACTACCTGCGCTCGGCGCGGCCGCTCGACGTGATCGCCTCGGCCAAGGTGACCAAGCAGGGAAGGCGCATGGTCAACGTCTTCGCCGAGGCCTGGCAGGAGGACCGGTCCAAGCCGGTCGCCACCGCCAACGCCCATTTCCTGGTCAAGTCGACCGACGACGCGCCGCCCTCGCTCTGAGGCGCGTGCCGCTGGAGCGGTATGATTTCAGTCCCGATCGAAGCATGAAGTGGGGACCTTGGCGCTTCACGTGGCGCGTGATGATCTGAGATCGATCTTGCGGGGGCGCGCCGTTGCGCTTCGCTCCATTTTTCCTCCCCAAGCAGAGCTTGGGGCATGGCGCTTTTGGCCGCGAAGCGGCCAAAACGCCTGGTCCGCGCAGCGGACGGAGGGGTCACGAGCGTCGCGGCTGGAGCCCCATGACCCCTCCGGCCCTTCGGGCCACCTCCCCGCGCCGGTGCGCAGGGAGGAAGACGAGAGCGCCATGGAATGGCGCGCCCCCAGCAATGAGTCGACAGATGTCATCATGCTCTCGGTGTGGGCCCGTCAGCGCGGCAGGTTGCGCAGGTCGACGCCGTAGCGCTCGGCGTTGCGCTTCATGTAGGCCTCGCGCGGCTCGACGGGCAGCCCGCGCACCGCGGCGTCCACCATGTCGAGGTAGGTGTGCCAGCCCATGGCGTTCACCTTCACGAACGGCTCCAGCACGGGCAGGTGGGTCAGCGAGAGCAGGGTGCCGCGATCCTGGGGCGCGAGCTCGAGGGTGAGATACGATTCGGGATAGGGCGAGGCCTCGTCGCTGGCGCCGAACACGTTCCAGCTGTAGGCGAGCCGGCGCGGCGGCTGCCATTGGGTGACCGTGCCGCGGATATGGTCTCCCATCAGGCGGACGGTGCCGCCGACCCGGCTCTCCAGCGACCCCTTGCCGTACCAGCCGGGCAGGCGCGCGACGTCGGTCAGGACGGCCCACACCGCCTCGGGCACGGCGGGCAGCGGCCGGTCGAAGCGCACCATATGTGCATGCGTGAAATGCGCGTCGTGGCTCATGGACATTCCCGCGGGTTGAAGTAGACAGGCTCGGGCATGGACTATGATTCCCTCAGGACCGACAGGGACGATGTGGTGCGCGACGGCGCCGATGCCACGGCCTATCTGCAGCCCGCGGCGCTGATCGATTCCGACCATCCCCGGATCGTGGCCTATGCCCGGCAGGTCGCCGGGACGGGCACCGACCGGGAGAAGGCGCTGCGCCTCTACTACGCCGTGCGCGACGGGCTGCGCTACGATCCGTACAACACGCCGATGAAGCGCGAGGCCTATCGCGCCAGCACGACGCTGGGGGCGGGGCATGGATATTGCGTGAACAAGGCGGGGCTGATGGCGGCGGTGTGCCGCGCCGTCGGCCTTCCGGCCCGCGTCGGCTATGCCGACGTGCGCAACCACATGACCACCAAGCGGCTGTCCGACCTCATGGGCTGCGACGTCTTCTACTATCACGGTTACACCGAGGTCCGCCTCGACGGGCACTGGGTCAAGGCGACGCCCGCGTTCAACAAGGAGCTGACCGACCGGTTCGGGCTGAAGCCGCTGGACTGGGACGGCGAGAGCGATTCGATCTACCACCCGTTCGACCTCTCCGGCCGGCGGCACATGGAGTACCTGGCCTATCGCGGGGTCTTCGCCGACATCCCGTTCGACGAGATCCGTGCCGCCTTCCGTCACTACTACCCCCGCATGACTCGCGCCCAGGAGGAGATGCCGCTCGGCGGCGACTTCGGCGCGGAGGGCGCCGAAGAAGCATCCCGCTCGTGAGGCTCGTTCCCCGTTCGACCGGCTACGTCGCCCTCCTGGTGGCGCTGGGCAGCTTCGGCCCGCTGACCATGAGCATCTACACGCCGGTCATGCCGTCGGTCGGTGCCTCGCTGGGGGCCGGGGCCGAAAGCGTCAAGCTGACCCTCACCACCTACATGCTGGGCTTCGCCGTCGGCCAGCTCTTCTACGGCCCGCTCAGCGACCGCTACGGCCGGCGGCCGGTGCTGCTGGCCGGCCTGGCCTTCTTCACCGCGGCGACCTTCGCCTGCTCCTTCGCGCCGTCGATCGGCGGACTGATCGGGCTGCGCATCGTGCAGGGGCTGGGCGCCGCCTCGGGCTCGGTCCTGGGGCGGGCGCTGACGCGCGACGCCTATACGTTCCAGGAGATGCCGCTGGTCATGAGCTGGATCTCGCTCGGCCAGAACATCGCGCCGTCGCTGGCGCCGACGCTGGGCGGCTTCCTCGCGGAGTGGGTGAGCTGGCGCGCCACCTTCTGGTTCGTGGGCGCCTTCGGCACGATCCTGCTCGTCGTGACCTCGCTCGGGCTGGAGGAGACCAACCGCCATCGCAGCGACCGCATCGACCTCGTGAGCCTGATACGCGGCTCGGGCGAGATGCTGCGCAACCATCTCTTTCTCGGCAACGTGCTGACGCTGGGCTTCGCCTTCGCCATCAACTTCGGCATGCTGGCCGGCGTTCCCTTCATCCTGCAGGAGAAGCTCGGCTTCTCGCCGCAGGAGTTCGGCCTCATCGTGCTCCTGTCGGTCGGCGGCTTCACCGCCGGCACGCTGGTCAACAACCGCCTGGTCGGCCGGGTCGCACCGATCACCATCATGCTGGCCTCGGGCTGGTTCCATGTCGCGGCGCTCGCGGCGATGGCCGTGCTGTCGCTGGCCGGCATCCTCACCTGGTGGTCGATCGTCGGGCCGCACATGGTGCTGAGCTTCGGCACCGGGATGATCGTGGCCAACGCCAATGCCGGCGCCGTCGGGCTCTATCCCCGCCTCGCCGGCACCGCCTCCTCGCTGGCCGGGCTGGCCCAGATGGGCATGGGCGCGATGGGCACCGTCGCCGTGGCCGCGCTGACCGGGCTCGGCGACAGCCATGTCGCCATGCCGCTGGTGGTCGGCCTGATGCCCTTCGCGCTGGCCACGGTGCTGAGCGCCCGCCTGCTGCGGCCGCGGCCGCACGCGAAGGTCAACCCGCCCGGCTGATCATCTCGGTCGGGGCGAACAGGCCCTGCTCGATCATCGTCATCATGTTGGCGGCCTTCTGAGGCGCGGTCGCGCCCATGACGATCTGCAGCCCGGGCGCCGGGGTGCCGCCCTGGGCCAGGCGCTCGCGCATCTGGCGGAAGAACTCGAGCGCGAAGTCGCGCCGGCTGCGCACGGCGCCGACGGTGAAGCCGGCGGCCGCCAGCGCGCGCCGATAGGCGTCCGCCGTGTCGATGAAGTTGGCATCCGGTCCCGACGCCCACGGCACCGGGTAGCGGAAGTCGCCGTCGGCCTCGCGCATCACGTCGTAGATCGCGAAGACGGCACCGGGCTTCAGGACGCGGCGCACCTCGGCGAAGACGGCCGGCTTGTCGGCGATGTTCATGCCGACATGCAGCATGTAGGCGCCGTCGAACGAGGCCTCGGCGAAGGGCAGGGACGCGGCGCTCGCCTGTCGGTAGGACACCGATCCGGCGAGGCCGACGCGGCGCGACAGGGATGCCGCCACCTCGACATATTCCGGCGTGAGGTCGATGCCCTCGACCTGCCAGCCCCGCTCCTGGGCGAAAAAGCGCGACGCGCCGCCCAGCCCGCTGCCGACGTCGAGCACGCGGGCGCCGCGCGGCAGGTCGATCTGGGCCGACAGATCCATGGTCGCCCGGCGGCCGCCGATGTGGAACTCGTCGACCGGGGCGAGATCGGCTGCCGTCAGGCTTCCGGCCGGCTTTCCTGCCGCCGCGAGGGCGTCGAGGATCGCGGTCTCGAGCGCTCCGTGGCCGTAGTGCGTGGCAATCGTCTGGTCGAGGCCCATCGGTCGCTCCTGTTTCGCCCGGCAAAGTCTAGCACGCCGTGCCCGGCGGGCGCGGCGGCTTCGAGGCTTCCCGCCGCCGACCGACCTGGGGTAAAGCCTCCCACGGAACTCATGAGGGAGCGCGCGATGGCGAACATGCTGAAGGACAAGGTCGTGCTGGTGACGGGCGCCGGCGGCGGCATCGGTCGCGAGATGGCGCTGCTGGCGGCGCGGGAAGGCGCCCATGTCGTGGTCAACGACCTCGGCGGCGCGGTCGACGGCGAGGGCGGCGGCAGCACGACGCCGGCGCAGAAGGTCTGCGACGAGATCGTGGCGGCCGGCGGCAAGGCGGTGCCCAACGGCGACAGCGTGGCCGACCCGGCCGGCGCCGAGCGCATGATCAAGGCCGCGGTCGAGAATTTCGGCAAGATCGACGGTGTCATCAACAATGCCGGCATCCTGCGCGACCGCATCTTCCATCGCATGAGCCACATGGACTGGAAGATGGTGATCGACGTGCACCTGAACGGCGCGTTCAACGTCAGCCGCGCCGCCGCCAACTACTTCAAGGAGCAGAAGTCGGGCGCCTTCGTGCACTTCACCTCGACCTCCGGACTCGTCGGCAATTTCGGCCAGGCCAACTACTCGGCGGCCAAGATGGGCATCATCGGCCTGTCGCGCTCGATCGCGCTCGACATGGCGGCCTTCAACGTGCGCTCGAACTGCATCTCGCCGTTCGCCTGGACCCGCATGATCGGCACCATCCCCGCCGACACCGAGGCGCAGAAGGCGCGCCTGGAGCGCTCCAAGAAGATGACGCCGGCCAAGATCGCGCCGATGGCGGTGTTCCTGCTCTCCGATGCCGCCGACGGCATCTCCTCGCAGATCTTCGGCGTGCGCATGAACGAGATCATGCTGTTCAACGCCAACCGGCCGGTGCGCTCGGTGCACAATTCCGAGGGCTGGACGCTGGAGGACATCGCCGAGCATGCGGTGCCGTCGATGAAGCCCTTCTTCACCGACCTCAAGCGCTCGCCCGAGTACTTCACCTGGGATCCGATCTGATCGGCCGGGCAGCCCCGCGTCCGTCCGGGCGCGGGGTTGGTACCGTTGTTGCTATTGCCGTGACGAACAGCCGGAGAACCCGAGACGATGGCCGAGCCCCTGAAGAACGAACCGAAGATCGATCCCAAGGAGGTCCTCGAAGGCATCGTCGAGTGGATCAACATCGAAAGCCCCAGCCATGACGCCAAGGCCGTCAACGTCATGGTCGACAAGGTCGAGGGCCAGTTCCGCGACCTCGGCCTGAAGCTGGAGCGCATTCCCGGCCGCGACGGGTTCGGCGACATCCTGGAATGCAGGACGGCGCCGGAGATGAGCCTGGGCGAGGGCAAGGGCATCCTGGTGCTCGCCCATCTCGATACGGTGCATCCGATCGGCATGATCGAGAAGGACCTCAAGGTCCGCCAGGAAGGCGACAGCGTCTTCGGCCCGGGCATCTACGACATGAAGGCCGGCGGTTACATCGCCTACTACGCGCTGCGCCACCTGATCCGGCAGGGCAAGAAGACGAAGCTGCCGGTGACCTTCCTGTTCATCCCCGAGGAGGAGGTCGGCAGCCCGACCTCGCGGGCGCGCATCGAGGAGGCCGCCCGCGGCCACAAGTACGCGCTGGTGATGGAACCCGGCCGCGACGGCGACCGCGTCGTCACCTCGCGCAAGGGCGTCGGCCGCTTCACCCTGACGGTGAAGGGCTCGGCGAGCCATGCCGGCGTGCGCCACGAGGACGGCCGCAGCGCCATCCACGAGATGGCCAAGCAGATCATGCGCATCGAGGCCAAGACCGACTATGCGCGCGGCGTCACCTGCAATGTCGGCCTGATCAAGGGCGGCAGCGGCGTCAACGTCGTTCCGGCCGAGTGCCGGATCGAGGTCGACCTGCGCGTGCCGACGCCGCAGCTCGCCGAGGAGCTGACCCACTGGTTCCTGAACCTGGAGCCGATCGGCAAGGACGTCACCCTGACGGTCGAGGGCGAGATGAACCGCCCGCCCTACCAGAAGGATGCCGGCATCGCGGCATTGTTCGAGAAGGCGCAGGCGATCTACCGCGAGATCGGCAAGGAGCTGAACGACGTCCCGCTGACCGGCGGCGGCAGCGACGGCAACTTCACCGCCGCGCTCGGCATCCCGACGCTCGACGGGCTGGGAGCCGACGGCAAGGGCGCCCATGCCGCCTACGAGCAGATCTACTATTCGTCGCTGATGCCGCGCACCTATCTCTGCGCGCGGCTGCTGGAGACGCTCGAGTAGCGTCCGCCGCGCCGGGCGCTCAGCGCAGCAGCGCCAGCGCGCCTTCCCACAGCGTCCGCACAATCTCCGCGGCCGGCTTGGCCGGCGCGAGTCGCGCCGCCTGGCCGGCCCAGGCCTGCAGGCGCTCGATGTCGTCGCCGCGGGCGGCCGCCTCGCGCATGGCCTGCGTCAGGCCGCGCTGGACGGGGTAGGGCGCCGGCTCGGGGGCGTCGGGCGCCGCCGCGGCGCGGACATAGGCGGTCGCCACGCCGCGCCCCGGACGGCCGGAGAAGGCGCGGGTCACCATCGTCTCCTCCGGCTGGACTCGGCCGAGCGCCTCGGCCCAGGCGGGCGAGATCTTCGCCTCGGGACTGCGCAGGAAGCCGGTGCCGACCTGCACCGCCGAGGCGCCCAGCAGCAGGGCGGCGGCGACGCCGCGCGCATCGGCGATGCCGCCGGTCGCGACCACGGGCACGCCGACGGCATCGACCACCGCCGGCACCAGCGCGAACAGCCCGACCAGTTCGTCCTGGGCCCTGGCAGGCTCGAAGGCGCCGCGATGGCCGCCGGCTTCCATCCCCTGGGCAACGATGACGTCGGCACCGGCGGCCTCGGCGGCCCGCGCTTCGGCCACCGTCGTCGCCGTGGCGAACCACTTGATGCCGCGCGCCTTGAAGCGCGCCACGAGGTCCGGCGGATAGAGTCCCATGATCGACGAGATGACCGCCGGCCCCGCCTCGATCATCGCCTCGCACTGGGCGGCGAAGTCGGGCGGCGTCACGTCGCCGGCCTCGGGCGCGACTTCGGGCCCGAAGCGGGCGAGGAAGGCGCGGACCGCCTCCTCGGCGGCGGCGTCGCGCGATGGCGCCGGATCGGGAATCCAGAGGTTGAGGCTGAAGCCGCCGTTGCTGCCGGCCCGCATCTCGGTCGCCCACGCCTTGATGGCGGCGGGCTGCATCAGGAGGGCGCCGCAGGCGCCCATGCCGCCGGCATTGGCGACGGCGATCGACAGCGACGGCGGGCAGGCGCCGGCCATCGGCGCCAGCAGGATCGGCACCCGCAGGCCGTGGGCGGCGCAGAAGGCCTCGGCGCGGACGAGGGCGGGAGAGGGCATGGCGGGTTCCTGGTGCGTGTGCGGGCGGAGACTGAGCCGCAGCGGACGCGGCGCGTCAAACGCCGGTTCGCGGCCTCGCGGCGGCGCGCAGGGTCAGGCGACGGTCGCCTTCAGGAGATCGCGGATCGCCTGGACCGTCTCGGCCGGCGCCTCCTGGGGCACGTTGTGGCCGATGCCGGGGAGCAGGCGGCGCTCGTAGGAGCCGGTGAAGTGCTTCGCCTGGGTGTCGCTCGCCGGCGCCGGGCCGACGCCGTCATGGCCGCCGTGCAGGTTGATGGTCGGCACGCCGATCGTCGGCTGCCCCGCGAGCGCGGCCTCGATGTCGAGCAGCGCCGGATCCCCGGGCGCATAGCCGTAGCGGTGGCGATAGGACTGGATCACGACCTCGACGAAGTCGGGATTGTCGAACGAGGGCGCGCTGCGCTCGAAGGTCGTGCTGTCGAAGCGCCACTCCGGCGACCAGAGCTGCCACAGCAGGCGGCATATGTCGCGGCGGTTGCGGGTGAGGCCGGCGCGGCCGCGCTCCGTGTGGAAGTAGTACTGGTACCAGAACCGATGCTCCTGGGCGGCCGGCGCGGGATCGCCCGAGGCCGCGATGTTCTGGATGTTGTAGCCGGTGGCGCTCACCAGCCCGCGCACGCGGCCGGGATGGAGCGCCGCGACGATGCAGGCCGCGCGCCCGCCCCAGTCGTAGCCGGCCAGCGTGGCGCGCCCGAGGCCGAGCGCGTCCATGAACTGCAGCAGATCGTGGCCGAGCGCCGCCTGCTCGCCGGATCGTGGCGTCGCGGGCGACAGGAAGCGGGTCGGCCCGTAGCCGCGCAGGTAGGGGACCAGCACGCGGCAGCCGTCGCGGGCGAGCGGCGGCGCCACCTCGTCGTAGGCGCGCACGTCGTAGGGAAAGCCGTGCAGCAGGATCACCGGCTCGCCGCTGCCCTGCTCCTCGTAGGCGATCTCCAGGACGTCGGTGCGCACGGTCTTGATCGGCATGGCGGCAGCATAGGGAGACGGCACAGCCCTGTCGATTTGTTGCAGTAGTTACGCAAGCACTCTAGATTTCTCGCGGACGGGGAGACGATATCGATGATGACGAGGATGATGGCGGCCGCCGCGATTGCGTTGGCCGTGGGCAGCGCAGTTCCGGCGGCGGCGCAGCAAACGACTCACGGCTGTGCCTGCCTGCACAACAAGACGGGCGTGCCGATCAGCTACCGCTACAAGTGGGGCGAGGGCGAGTGGCACACCGTCAAGCTCCAGCCGAACTACCAGAACTGGATCTGCTGGAAGTACGCGAGCGGGCAGAAGAGTTCGCCCAACCTCCTGTTCCAGCTCGACGTCGACATGTCGAAGGGCAGCGCCTGGACGACCTACGCGATCACGCGCGTGCAGACGGCGGGCGCGAGCTGCCAGGCCGTCGGCAAGGGCGGCCACTACGACGTCAGCTACCGGCCCAACACGAACAACGCCTTCATCCAGGTGACGCGCCGGCCCTGAGGCTGGCGCGCCGTTCTGCGGCGCGGTATCGGCCGCGTTGACAGGTCCGGGACCCGCGCCCACGCTTCGCGAAAAAGCGGAGGAAAAGCATGGCCCGGTTCGATCGCGTCATTCGCGGCGGCATGATCGTCGACGGCAGCCGCCTGCCGCGCTTTCGTGGCGACATCGGCATCAAGGACGGGCGCATCGCCGAGATCGGCCAGATCGGCGCCGGCGAGGCCGACGAGACGATCGACGCCGGCGGGCTGATCGTGGCGCCGGGCTTCGTCGACCTGCACACGCACTACGATGCGCAGCTCTTCTGGGATCCATACTGCACGCTGTCGAGCTGGCACGGCATCACCTCGGTGGTGATCGGCAACTGCGGCTTCGGCTTCGCGCCGGTGCGGCCGGCCGAACGCGAGCGGGCGATGCTGACCATGACCCGCGTCGAAGCCATCCCCATGGCGTCGATGCAGGCGGGCATGCCGTGGAGCTGGGTGACCTTCCCCGAGTTCCTCGACGCCGTCGAGGCCGCGCCGAAGGCGGTCAACATCCTGCCCTACATGCCGGTGTCGCCGCTGCTGATCTGGGTCATGGGCTTCGAGGCGGCCAAGGCCGGCAAGCTGCCGACGCCCGAGCAGCACGCCGAGATCAGGCGGCTCCTGCACGAGGCGATGGACGCCGGCGCCTGCGGCTGGTCGGCCCAGCGCATGCTGCCGACGGGGCCGGCGGCCGTGCAGCGCGACCATGACGGGTCGGCGATGCCGACCGACGTCATGCACGACGAGACCTGCCGCGAGCTCGCCCGCGTGCTCGCCGAGCGCAACGACGGCTTCATGCAGATGCTGCTGGTGTCGGGCGACAATGCCCGCGACCAGGCCTTCTACGAGGAGGTCGCCACCTTGAGCGGCCGGCCGGTGATCATGAACGTGGTGCAGGCCTTCGACCACAGGCCGCACATCCACCGCCGCGTGCTCGACTGGCTGAGGAGCTGCCGCGAGCGCGGCATCCGCGTCGTCGGGCAGGGGCTGACGACCGATGCGGGGTTCACCTTCACCTTCGAAGACTGGAACCTGTTCGACGATTCGCAGCCCTGGTGCGACGCGACGACCGGCACGCGCGAGGAGCGGCTGGCCAAGCTCGCCGATCCGGCCCGGCGTGCCGCGCTGCGCGAGAACCTTCCCATCACCGCGACCGGCCCGCTGCCGCAGATCGCCATCGTCGGGCCGAAGCTCGAGAAGAACGGGAAGTGGCTCGACTACACGCTGGCCCATGCCGGCGAGAGGATGGGCAAGCATCCGGTCGACGTCATGCTGGACATGGCGGTGGAGGAGGATCTCAAGACCGAGTTCTTCGCGGCGCCGCCCAACGGCAAGATCGAGCACCTGAAGGAGCTGGTCGACGACCCGTACGTGCTGTTCGGCGTCAGCGACGGCGGCGCCCACACCAAGTTCCTCACCGCCGGCCGCTATCCGACCGAGACGCTGTGCAAGGTCGTGCGCGAGCACCGGATGCTGAGCCTCGAGGAGGTGCACTGGCGGCTCTCGGCCCTGCCGGCCGAGGTCGCGGGCTTCCGCGGCCGCGGCGTGCTCAGGAAGGGCGCGCCGGCCGACATCGTGGTCTACGACTTCGACGGGCTGCGGGTGCTGCCCGACGAGATCGCGCACGACCTGCCGGGCGGCGAGTGGCGGCGCGTCCAGCGCGCGCAGGGGTACAGGTACGTGCTGGTGAACGGCGAGGTCACGATCCGCGACGACCGCCCGACCAACATCCATTCCGGCCGCCTGCTGCGCCACGGCAACGGCTAGTACGGAGCGCGGACCTCCAGGTCCGCTCAAGATCATGATGCGGACCTGGAGGTCCGCGCTCCGCCACATGTCGTCCGGCGCCATGCCTTGCGCGCCGCACGAAGAAGGGGCGGCCGTCGCCGGCCGCCCCGTTTCTAACGTTCCAGTCCCTCAGGGGGCCGGGCAGGGGTAGACGTTCATGTCCGGGCCGAGATCGTAGGGCGGCGGGATCTGGGCCAGCGACGTCACCTGCGGGGACAGCGCCCAGTCGAACGCCCGCTTGAAGCGGGTGCAGAACTCCTTGTCGGTCGGCGCCCGCTGGGCCGTGCGGTTGGCGAACTCGGTCACCAGCACGTCGACATTCAGGCGCTTGGCACGGGCGAGCTGCTGCAGGCTGCGTGCATTCGAGGCGAGATCGGACTGGAACTTGCTCAGGAACTGCGCGTACTGCGATTCGTACGCCCGGCGGCCGCCCGCCATCTGGCACTGCAGCGTGCCGACAGTGAACTCCTGCTGCACCATGCGAGCCCGGAAGGTCGTGATGTCGGTCTGATTGTAGCAGATGCCCCGGATGGATCCGGCGGCCGGCGAGGCGCCCACGGGCATCTGGTAGTCGGCTGCCGGCGGCTTGTTGACGGGCGCAGACGTCTGGGCCTGGTTGAAGGGGCACCCTCCCAGCATCAGTCCGCCTGCGACCAGGACGGCTGCCTGCACGATTTTATTGATCATCCGCACACTCCCAACGCGTTGGCCGGAAACCGCCAGCGGGTACAACACTTGGGGGCTCGTTTCAAATCCAAATACCGTGTGTTCCCCAGATGACGTGGCGAGTCATGGTGTCGCGCCGTTGCCGGTCATGCGGCCTCCAGCGCCGCCCGGACCAGGGGCAGGCGGTCGTTGCCGAAAAACATCCGGTCGCCGACGAACAGGCTGGGACTGCCGAAACCGCCGCGGGCGATCAGCTCGTCGGTGCTCTCGCGCAGCCGCGCCTTGCAGCCGGGCGTCTCGATCTCGGCGAAGAAGCGTTGCCGGTCGAGCCCGGCGCGGGCCGCGACCTCCGCCAGCACCTCGTCGCGGGAGATGTCGAGGTCGTCGCCCCAGTAGGCCTCGAAGGCGGCGGTCGCATAGGGGACCAGCCGGTCCTGGTCGAGGGCGGCGAAGGCGCCGCGCATGCATTTCACGCTGTTCACCGGGAAGACCCTGGGCGGGAAGACGATGCGCAGGCCGTAGAGCGCGGCCCAGTCGGCGAGGTCCTTCAGCATGTAGGCCTGCTTGCGCGGGTTGGGCCTGGCGCGGCTGTCGTAGACCGTCTGGTTGACGGCGTTGAACACGCCGCCCACCAGGATCGGCTTCCAGGCGATCTCCGCGCCGAGCTCGGCAGCCAGCGGCTGCACGGCGTGGAAGGCGAGGTAGGTCCAGGGGCTGGAACAATCGAAATAGAAGTCGATTCGGCGCGCCATTTCGTCCCTCCGCGGCGGGTTGGCCTTGTCGTTGCCACAACCCGCCAATATGCTTCAATTCCATGAATGTAGCGGCTGAAAAGCCCAAAAAGAGTGATCGCAACAAGATCGCGATCATCGTGCACCAGGAGCAGTCGCGGCCCGGTCGGGTCGGCGCCCTCCTCGAACGCCGCGGCTACGCGCTCCATCGCCTCTGCCCCAATCTCGGCTGCCGCCTGCCCGAGGACATGTCGGAGTATGCCGGCGTCGTGATCTTCGGCGGCCCGATGTCGGCCAACGACTGCGGGACGCTGGCGGGCATCAAGTCCGAGCTCGACTGGATTCCGCGGGTGGTCGAGGCCGGCGTGCCCTTCCTCGGCCTTTGCCTCGGCGCCCAGCTCCTGACCCGCGCCGCCGGCGGCAGGGTGGGCGGCCATCCCGACGGCCAGGTCGAGATCGGCTATGTCGAGATCGAGCCGACCGCCGCCGGCCGCGAATGGTTCCGGGCGCCGATGAAGGTCTACCAGTGGCATCGCGAGGGCATGCAGATCCCGGACTGCTGCCAGCTCCTCGCGACGAACGACACCTATCCGGTCCAGGGCTTCCGCTGCGGCGCCAATGCCTTCGGCTTCCAGTTCCATCCCGAGGTCACGCTGGAGATGAAGCAGCTCTGGACGCTGAAGGCGGCCGAGCGGCTGAAGCTTCCCGGCGCCCAGCAGCGCGGGGTCCATCTGTCGATGCACGCGCTGTACGATCCGCCGCTCGACCGCTGGATCGACGGCTTCCTCGACCGCTGGCTGGCGACCGACACCCGCCCCCACTAGGCGCCTCATGGCCCCCCGCCCCGGCTTGCGCTAGGGTCGCTCCCCAGTCTGGGGAGGCGTGATGATATCCGGTGCTCTGATCTTCGTCCTGGCCTTCGTGGTCGTGGCGCTCGTGCTGGTCTTTGCCGGCGTCAAGACGGTGCCGCAGGGCAGCAACTGGACCATCGAGCGCTTCGGCCGGTACACGCGCTCACTGACGCCCGGCCTGCACCTCATCATCCCGTTCATCGACACGATCGGCCGCAAGATGAACATGCAGGAGAACGTCCTCGACATCCCGTCGCAGAAGGTCATCACCAAGGACAATGCGACGGTGCAGGTCGATGCCGTCGCCTTCTACCAGGTGATCGACGCCGCCCGAGCCGCCTACGAGGTGCAGAACCTCCACCTCGCCATGACCAACCTCGCGCTGACCAACATCCGCAGCGTGATGGGCAACATGGCGCTGGACGAAGCCCTGTCCAAGCGCAACGAGATCAACAACATCCTGCTGGCCGTGATCGACCAGGCGACCGGCCCATGGGGCGTCAAGGTCCTGCGCCTCGAGGTCAAGGACATCGCCCCGCCCGACGACATCGTGGTGGCGATGGGGCGGCAGATGAAGGCCGAGCGCGAGAAGCGCGCCACAATCCTCGAGGCCGAGGGCGTACGCGAATCGAGCATCCAGCGGGCCCAGGGCGAGAAGCAGTCGGCAATCCTGACCGCCGAGGGCCGTCGCGAGGCCGCCTTCCGCGACGCCGAGGCGCGCGAGCGGCTGGCCGAGGCCGAAGCCAAGGCAACCGCGGTCGTCGCCGAAGCGATCGCGGGCAACGGCGTGCAGGCCACCAACTACTTCCTCGGCACCAAGTATGTCGAGGCGCTGAGCAAGATGGGCTCGGCCAACAATTCCAAGGTGTTCTTCCTGCCGGTCGAGGCGTCCGGGATCATGGCCTCGATCGCCGGAATCGGCGAACTGGCCAAGGAGGCGCAGGCCCGAGGGGCCGAGGCCGCTGCGCGGTCCCGCGGCTCGGTGCCGACGTCGGGCTGAGCCATGGGGTTCACCATCCTGTTCTGGTACTGGTGGGCACTCGCGGCCGTGCTGCTCGTCCTCGAGATGGCGCTGCCGGGCGTCGTCTTCCTGTTCCTGGCGATCGGCGCAGCGGCCTCGGGCGCCTTCCTGCTGGTGGCGCCCGGCCTGTCGCTCGAGCTTCAGCTCTTCGTCTTCGCCGTGATCTCGGTCGCCTCGGCGGTCGTGCTGCGGCCCACGCTCAAGCGCCTGCAGCGTGGCCGGCCGGCCGATGCCACGCTCAACGCCCGCGGTGACAGCCTGATCGGAAAGATCATCGTCCTGGATGCGCCGATCCTGGGCGGCCAGGCGCGCGTGAAGCTGGGCGACGGGAGCTGGACGGTGACGGGACCGGACATGGCGGCCGGCACACGCGTGCGCGTCGCCGCGGTGAGCGGCACCGAACTCCGGGTCGAGCCGGCGCCCTAGTGCGCACTAGAGTCGTCGTCCCGACCGGAGCGCGAAGCGCGAAGCGGAGGGACCTTCGGTCAACGATTAGCGGCTTGTCGCGGAGACAAGGTCCTTCCACGCGGCCCTTCGGGCCTTGGTCGGGACGACGAGATTGAAGCAACCTCGGCGTCTATGGATCTACGCCTCGAGCGGTCCCCGGCCGTCGAGGAAGGCGTCGAGGCGGTCCTCTTGGCGCGGCAGGTCGAAGCCCTGGCCGGCGATCCAGTCGTCGCTGTAGTAGGTATGGCCGTAGCGCTCGCCCGAGTCGCAGATCAGGGTGACCAGCGAGCCGCGCTCGCCCGCCGCCTGCATCCGCGCGGCGATCACGCAGAGGGCGAAGAAGTTGGTGCCGGTCGAGCCGCCGACGCGGCGGCCGAGGCGACGCGACAGCACGCGCATGGCGGCCAGCGCCGCCTCGTCGGGCACGCGCATCATCCGGTCGATCACCTGGGGCAGGAACGACGGCTCGACGCGCGGCCGGCCGATCCCCTCGATGCGCGAGGCGCGGTCGCAGGTCGCCGTCCTGTTGCCCGCGGCATAGGCCTCGAAGAAGGCGGAGAACTCGGCGTCGGCGACGCAGAGCCTGGTCGCCAGCCGCTTGTAGCGGATATAGCGGCCGATCGTTGCCGTCGTGCCGCCGGTGCCGGCGCTCATCACGATCCAGGCCGGGACCGGGTGCTCCTCGCGGCTCATCTGCTCGAAGATCGATTCGGCGATGTTGTTGTTGCCGCGCCAGTCGGTCGCCCGCTCGGCGTGGGTGAACTGGTCGAGGTAGACGCCGCCCAGCTCCGTCGCCAGGGCCTCGGCGGCGGCGTAGATGCCCTTGCCGTCGGCGACCAGGTGGCAGCGTCCGTGCTGGCGCTCGATCTCGCGGATCTTCTCCGGCGAGGTGGCGGCCGACATCACCGCATGGAAGGGCAGGCCGAGCATGCGCGCGAAGTAGGCCTCCGAGATCGCCGTCGAGCCGGACGAGGCCTCGACGATCGGCGTGTCGTGGCGGATGCGGCCGTTGCAGATGCCGTAGAGGAACAGCGACCGCGCCAGGCGATGCTTGAGGCTGCCGGTCGGATGCGTGGACTCGTCCTTGAGGTAGACGTCGATCCCGGCGAGCGCCGGCAGGTCGAGCCGCAGCAGATGGGTATCGGCCGAGCGCCGCTGGTCGTTCTGGATGCGCTCGATCGCCTTCCGCGCCCAGGCGCCGTCGTCGTTGTGCGCCGCCGCCTCGCCGAGAAGCCCGGAACCGGTCATGGCCGGCGTTGCCAGACGATCTTCTGGCGGCGGCCGCTGCCGGCGCGGAAATCCGGGCCCGACAAGGTCAGCATGTTGCCCTCCCGTGCGATGAGGCGGGTCGTCGTGACGCCGACCAGGGTCGGATCGGTCGCGATCTCGATGGCGTGATACACCGTGTCGCCGCGCACCTCGTAGCGACCGGCATAGGCGAAGCTCGCGGCCGGCTGGCCCGTTCCCATCAGGGTCGCGCTGACCCAGCCGGTCGTCGGGCCGTCCGGCGTGTAGAGCAGCAGGCCGCGCACCGCGAGCCCCAGCGGGAATTCGCTCGGCCGGCCGTCCTCGTATTCAAGCGACCAGCTTTCGAGGCCCCAGGCGCCCGCCAGGTCGCGTGCCATGATCAGCCGCCGATCACCTTCTTGGCGATCATGCAGTGGATGCCCTTGTTGCCGTCGACCGTCTGGGTGACGTGCAGGTCGGCCTGGAGGCTGCACAGCATGTAGGCGTCGGCGGCGCTAAGCCCGGTCTTTGTGCCGATCAGCCGGATCATGTCGCGCAGCGCCTCCTTGGCGGCGTCGTCGAGGTCCTGGTCGAAGCCGTGGGTGATCCAGTGCGTCGGGGTCTCGCAGCGCGGGTTGTTGAGCTTCATGTCCTTGCGGACGGTGAAGCGGAAGGTGCCCGACAGCGAGGTCTCGAGCGCCGTCAGGTTGACCTCGCCGTCACCCTGCACGCCGTGGCCGTCGCCGGTCGAGAACAGGCCGCCGTCGGCGAACACCGGCAGGTAGACGGTCGAGCCGACCTGGAAGTGCTTGTTGTCGATGTTGCCGCCGAAGGCGCGCGGCTCGATCGAGCTGCACTGGCCCCATTCCGGCGGCGGCGCCACGCCCATGATGCCGAAGAAGGGCCGCAGCTCGATCTCGAGCCCCCACGGCATGGTGCAGACGCCGCGGTTGGAATCGATCGGGATGTGGGTCAGCCGGTAGAAGGGGAAGTCCTCGGGCAGGGTGCCGGCGAGCGGCCGCTGGGCGTTCCAGCCCCAGTTGGTGCGGAACTTGATGTCGAGCACCTCGACGGCCAGCGCGTCGCCGCGCTCGGCGCCTTCGACATGGACCGGGCCGGTCAGGATATGGCGGCCGAGATGGGGCTTCAGGGCTCCCAGGATCTCGCGATGCTCGGGCAGCACGTTGAACGGCTCGCCGGGCAGGATCTCGGCCGAGCCCGAGACGCAATGGATCGTGGCGATGTCGCCCGACTTGATGCGCAGCGCCGGCTTGAGCTGGCTGTCGAAATAGCCCCAGTGGCAGGTCTCGGGCGAGGAATTGAGTTCGTGCGTGGCCATGGTCTCCCCTCTCGACCACGGTTGAAGCACAGACCATGCCCCTCTGCTATAGGCCAGCGATGAACTACCGCCACGGCTACCACGCCGGAGGATTCACCGACGTCCTGAAGCACACGGGGCTGTGCGAGCTGCTGCGGCTGCTGACGGCCAAGGACAAGAAGCTGTTCGTGCTCGACACCCATGCCGGTGCGGGGGGCTACGACCTGCAGGCCGACGCGGCGCGGCGTACCGGCGAGGCCGAGGCCGGTGTCGCCCGGCTGGCCGCCGCGCCGCGTGCCGGCATGCCGGGGCCGGTCGCCCGCTACCTGGCGGCCGTCGCTGCCTACGACCGCAAGTTCGGCCCGCCGGGCGCGGTCCCGCGCCGCTATCCCGGCTCGCCGCGGCTGGTGCGCGCGGCGCTGCGGCCGGGCGACCGGTTCGTCGCCTGCGAGCTCCACCCCGAGGAGGCCATGGCGCTGAAGCGCGAGTTCGCCGGCGACCGCGCCGTCGAGGTCCGCCAGGCCGACGGCTACCAGGCGCTGAAGGCGCTGCTGCCGCCGCCCGAGCGGCGCGGCCTGGTCCTGGTCGATCCGCCGTTCGAGGCCACCGACGAGCGCGAGCGCGTGCTGCGCGCCCTGCGGCAGGGCATCCGCCGCTTCGCGACAGGCTGCTACGCGATCTGGTATCCGATCAAGGACGAGGCGGCGGGCTTCGCTGAAGACTTGGCTCCCTGGGCGCCGCTGGTCCTCGAGCTGCACCTGGCGGACATCGCGCCGGGCCGGCTGGCGGGCTGCGGCCTCGCCGTCGTCAATCCGCCGTGGCGGTTCGAGGAGGCGATGCGCGAGGCCCTGCCGTGGATTGCCGCACGTCTCGGTCCCGGCGTCACGGCCCGGGTCGCCGCGCCGCCAGCCAGCGCGCCGGCTCCGGCATCGCGAGCGTGATCGCGAACGACACCAGGCAGAGCGCGGCCCCGGCCAGGATGGCGCCGGTGTAGGACTGGAAGAAGTCGTAGGCATAGCCGGCGACGGGCGATCCCAGCAGGGCGCCGAAGGCGACGCCGCTGTACAGCGCGCCGATCACCGAGCCGAGCGCGCGGCCGCCGAAATAGTCGGCGGCGAGCGACGGGGCGATGGCGACGAAGCCGCCGTAGAAGGCGCCGAACAGCAGCGCGAAGGCGACCAGGGCGGGCGCGCTCGTCGACTGCGACCACAGGACCAGCATGGCGGCCGCCCCGACATACATCAGGGCGAAGGACAGGCGCCGGCCGATCCAGCCGGTGACGCTGGCGAACAGGAAGCGGCCGACGGTGCTGCCGACCCCCAGCAGCACGATCAGCAGCACGCCGAAACCCTCGCCCAGGCCGACGTCGCTTGCGTAGGGCGCGAGGTGAACGAAGGGCACGAAGAGGCCGAAGGACATCAGCAGGGCGCCGGCATAGATCGACCAGAAGGGGCCGGACCGGACCGCCTCGCCCAGGCCGAGGCCGGCCGGCATCGTGCTGGCGCCGGACGGCAGGGGCGGGTCGCCGTCCGGCGTGAGGCCGTAGCGCTCGGGGCCGGGCCGGACCAGCCAGCCGGAGAGGAGGGCGCCGGCCACCGCGACGGCGGCCAGCACGAGGTAGGTGTGGCGCCAGCCGATGGCGGCGATCAGCCAGTGGGCGACCGGGGCGCCCACCAGCGTCCCGACGCCGATGCCCGCCACGGCAATGCCGCTCGCGGTGCCGCGCCGCCGCACGAACCAGCGCTGCACGGCGGCGACGCTGGGGACGTAGGAGAAGCCGATTCCCAGCCCGACCCCCAGCCCGTAGCCGGCATAGACCTGCCACAGCGTGTCGGCCTGGGCGGCGGCGACGAGGCCCAATGCGATGAGGAGAAGGCCGCCGACCACGACCGGCCGAGGCCCGGTGCGGTCGGCGATCAGGCCGGCCGGGAAGCCCAGCAGGAAGTAGAGGAAGGCCGAGATCGAGAAGACCAGCGAGATCTCGCCCCGCCGCGCGCCGAACTCGCTCTCCAGCGCGCCGAAGAAGGCGGCGAAGGAATAGGCCACCGCATAGCCGGTGAGCATGCACAGGAAGGCGCCGGCGACGACCCACCAGCCGGCGAACACGGCCCGGCGGGTCACTTGTCGCGGTGCTTCTTGCCGTTCCGGGCGTCGTCCGGCGTCCAGCCCCAGAGATCGTAGGCGGCCTTGACGATGGCAGGATCGAGCGTCTGGCGGGCGACGTCGATGCCTTCGCCGACGGTCTCGGCGACGATCTTCAGCCCCTTCAGCCGGGCGTGCATCTTCTCGTCGGTGGCGATGACGTGCCAGGGCGCGTTGTCGGTGTCGGTGCGCTCCAGCATGTCGTCGTAGGCCTCGAGATACTGCTTGCGCCTGGCGATGTTGCGGAAGTCCTCGAGGCCGATCTTGTAGTGCTTGTGGGGCGAGTTCAGCCGCTCGATCATGCGCTTCTTCTGCTCCGCGGCGCTGACATGGACCAGCAGCTTGACCAGGCGGACGCCGTCGTCGGTCAGCTGGCGCTCGAACTCGTTGATCTCGCGATAGGCGCGCCGCCACGCCTCCTCGCTGCAGAAACCCTCGATGCGCTCGACCAGCACGCGGCCGTACCAGGTCCGGTCGAAGATGGCCCAGTTGCCGGGCGCGGGCAGGCGGGTCCAGAAGCGCCAGAGGTGGTGGCGGCCCTTCTCCTCCTCGGTCGGGGCGCCGATGCGCCAGACATGGGTCGACTTGGGCTCGAGCCCGGCGACGAGGCGCTCGATCAGCCCGCCCTTGCCGGCCGCGTCCCAGCCGTCGATGCAGATGATGACCCGGCCGCCGTTGCGGACGTGGTAGGTCTGCAGGTCGAGGAGCCTGTGCTGCAGCCTGTCGAGCTCGTCCTCGTAGGTTTTCTCGTCGATCGGACCGTCGATCATCTCGATCTTGTCCAGCATCGGCCACTTGCCCATCGTTTCCTCCGGCAACGATCGTGACAGCCGGGTGGGTGGCAGGCAAATGGCGGAGATTGACAGCGACAAGTCCCGCGACGACTAATCTCGGCGATGACCGCCGCCGAACCCACAATCCGATTCACGACGCGCGCGGGAAAGCCCGTGATCGAGGTCGGCGGCACCTGGACCGTGTTCAGCCTGCGCGGGCTGCGGGCGAAGGCCGAGAAGGCGCTGGCGGCGGCGGGGACCGCCAAGGCCGGCCATGTCGTCGATGCCAAGGGCGTCGAGCGTCTCGACACGGCGGGCGCGATGGAGATCCTGCAGCTCGCCGGCGGGCCGGAATCCGAGATCGAGACGGCCAAGAAGGCCCATGCCGACCTGTTCGAGGTCGTGCAGAAGAACATGTGCGAGGCGCCGCGCGAACGGCACGAGAGCTGGTTCCTGCAGTGGCTGGAGGAGATCGGCCGCAACGCGATCCACATGTACGAGCAGGGCGTCGCCCTCAGCGCGTTTTTCGGCGAGATCCTGGTGACCTTCGCCGAGGCCTGCATCAGCCCCAAGCGCTTCCGCATCAACGCCGTGGTGCGCCAGATGTACGAGGTCTGGGTCCGCGCCCTGGTCATCGTCGGCGTGCTGTGCTTCCTGATCGGCGTGGTCATCGCCTACCAGGGCGTGCAGCAGCTCAAGCAGTTCGGCGCCGAGACCTTCACCGTCGAGGCGGTGGCGATCGGCATGTTCCGCGAGCTCGGCGTCCTGCTGACGGCCATCATCGTGGCCGGCCGCTCGGGCAGCGCCTTCACCGCCCAGATCGGCACCATGCAGGTCAACCAGGAGGTCGACGCCATGCGGACGATCGGCCTCAACCCGGTCGAGTGGCTGGTCCTGCCGCGCATCTCGGCGCTGGTGCTGTCGATGCCGCTGCTGGCCTTCTGGGGCGACATGACCGGCCTGTTGGGCGGCGCCGTGGCCTGCACGGTCTATCTCGACTTCACTTTCGTGCAGTTCTTCGACCGGCTGCGCGACACGGTCGGCCCGTGGCACTTCTACATCGGCATGATCAAGGCGCCGGTCTTCGGCATGGTGATCGCGGTCATCGGCTGCTTCGAGGGGCTGCAGGTCCGGGGCAGCGCCGAGAGCGTCGGCCAGCTCACGACCAAGTCGGTGGTGGAATCGATCTTCTGCGTGATCGTGCTCGACGCGGTCTTCTCCATCATCTTCCTGCTGGCGAACGTCTGATGGCCGACCAGCAGGTCCTCGAGAAGGACAAGAAGCCTGCTCCTCCGCCGCTGGCGGAGGGTGGCCAGCTGACCGACCATCGCGACGGGCGGGACGTGGTGCTGCGCCTGCGCGACGTGCGCACCCAGTTCGGCGACAAGGTCATCCACAACCACCTTGATTTCGACGTATTCCGAGGCGAAATCGTCGGGCTGGTGGGCGGCTCGGGAACCGGCAAGTCGGTGCTTCTTCGGACGATCATCGGCCTCAACGACCATACGCAGGGCAGCATCGAGATGCTGGGCGTCGATACCGCCACGCTGCACGGCCAGGCGCTGCGCCGGATGCAGGGGCGTACCGGCGTGCAGTTCCAGGACGGCGCCCTGTTCTCGTCGCTCAGCGTCACCGAGAACATCATCGTGCCGATCCGCGAGCATATCGGCCTCGACGAGCAGACCATGCGCGACATCGCGGCCCTCAAGGTCGCCATGGTCGGGTTGCCCGCCGACACCGGCGACAAGAAGCCGTCGGAGCTTTCCGGCGGCATGCGCAAGCGCGCGAGCCTCGCCCGCGCCCTGGCGCTCGACCCCGAGCTGCTGTTCCTCGACGAGCCGACGGCGGGCCTCGACCCGATCGGCGCCGCCCACTACGACGAGCTGGTCAAGGGGCTCAGCCGCAGCCTCGGCCTCACCATCCTGATGGTGACCCACGACCTCGATAGTCTGTACGCGATCTGCGATCGTATTGCCGTGTTGCTCGACAAGCGGGTCGTGGTAGGTACCATAGAGGAACTGTTGACGTACGATCATCCCTGGGTCCGGGAGTATTTCCACGGGCCGCGCGGGCGGGCCGCCGCCCGGCAGGAGTAGACGGCCTCCCATGGAAAGAAAATCGCCCTATGTGCTGATCGGCGCGGCGATGATCCTGTTCTGCGTGGCCATCGCGGGCTTCGTGATCTGGAAGCTGCGCGCCGGCGACCGCACCGCCTACGCCTACTACGTCATCCTCTTCTCCGGCGACGTCCAGGGCCTGACCCCGGATTCGCCGGTCTTCTATCGCGGCCTGCGCGTGGGCCGCGTCGCCAACATCCAGCTCACCTCCCGGGTCGACGTCCAGCGCTCGACCGGCCGCGAGCGGCTGAGCGAGAAGATCGAGGTCACGGTCGCTGTCGACTGGAACATCGACATCCGCGATCGCTCCTACGCGGTGTTCGAGAAGCCGTTCATCGCCGGCGCCCCGTACATCCAGATCGTCGGCCGCCTCGACGTCGACAAGATCAAGCCCAAGAAGCGCGAGGGCGACAAGCCCTATCCGGAGATCCGCGAGGGCGCCTCGTTCCTGCAGGCGACCTCGACCTCGGCGCAGGAGCTGCTGACCAAGGCCAGCGTCACGGTCGACCGCGTGAACGAGCTCCTGAGCCCGGACAATCTCGGCGCGGTGAGCGACACGCTGCGCAACCTGTCGGCCACGACCACGGCGATCGCCAAGCAGGACGGCGCCATCCAGAAGACGCTGGAGGAGCTGCCGATCGCGGTCGCCGAGTTCCGCAAGACCTTCGACAAGGTGAACGGCCTGTCCGAATCGCTCAGCCTGATCGCCATGGAACTCGGGCCGCAGGATGCCGAGACCCGGAAGGCGCTGGCCGGCAAGGATCCCGGCGAGCTGCGCAAGACGCTGCAGGAAACGCGCACGGCCCTGAAGAATATCGACAGCGCCGCCACGCAGCTCGGCAAGCTGGTGGGCGACAGCAAGGGCCCGGTCAAGAACTTCACCGAAACCGGGCTCCCCGAGCTGGCGATGACGATCCGCGAACTGCGCCAGCTCACCGCCAACCTGAACATCATCGCCACGCGGCTCGAGCGCGATCCGTCCGGCTTCGTCTTCAGCGGCAAGCAGGGGTACACGCCCAAATGATCCGTCGCCTGGCCGCCCTCGCGGCGGCCGCCTTCGCGCTCGCCGGCTGCGCGCTGCTCGAGGCTCCCGAGCAGCAGGACCTGTACATGGTCACCCCCAAGAGCACCTTCGATCCGGGCCTTCCGTCGGTCTACTGGCAGCTCGCGGTCGAGGCGCCCGTCGCCTCGGCCAACCTCAACACCGGCCGCATCGCGCTCGCCATGACCCCGACCTCGTCGGACTACTACGCCAAGGCGGCGTGGACCGACCGGGCGCCGCTGATGGTGCAGACGCGGATCGTCGATTCCTTCGAGAACACCCGCAAGATCGTCGCCGTCGCGCGCGAATCGATCGGGCTCAGGGCCAACTACCTGCTGCAGCCCGACCTGCGCAACTTCGAGGCGCTCTACTACTACGGACAGCCGCCGATCGTGCGAGTCCGCATCATCGCCAAGCTGGTGCGCATGCCCGACCGGCAGATCATCGGCGTCGCCTCGTTCGAGCGCTGCGTGCGCGCCCGCGCCGACAGCGTGCCGAAGGTCGTCGAGGCCTTCGACCAGGCGCTGGGCAGCGTCATCAAGCGGCTGGTCGCCTGGACCCTGCGCACCCCGCCGGCCAAGCCGGTGGAGGACATGGGGCTCTACCAGATCGAGCGCTACCGCAACCCGGAGAACGCGGTGATCGACACCGCGAACTGCCCGGTCGGCAACGACGCGTCGCGGGTTCCCTACACCGACGAATGACGCCGGCGGGAAAGCGCTCCTGAGGCGCTACGCCCGCTTCTCGACCAGCGACCAGGCGAGGTCGGCCATCGCGCGTGCGCGGTTGCCGTACCTGGTCGCCGTCTCCGACGAGGCGTTGCCGTCGAGGCCGCGCTTGTAGACGCCCTGCACGATGGCGGCGAGGCGGAACAGCGAGAAGGCGAGATAGAAGTCGAAGAACGGCACGTCCTCGCGGCCGGTGCGCCGGGCGTAGGCGGCGACGTATTCGTCCTCGGTCGGGATGCCGAAGGCCGCGAGGTCGGTGCCGGCATAGCCCTGCGAGGCGCCGAAGCCCTCGCCGAAATGGTACATCATGCAGTTGTAGGCCAGGTCGGCGAGCGGATGGCCGAGCGTGCTGAGCTCCCAGTCGAGCACCGCCACGATGCGCGGCTCGGTCGGATGCACGATCGTGTTCCCCAGACGGTAGTCGCCGTGGTTGATGCGCGTCTCGTCGCCCGGCGGAATGTTGGCCGGCAGCCACTGCTTCAGCGTCTCCATCGCCTCGATGTGCTCGGTGCGGGCGAGGTCGTACTGGCTCGACCAGCGCGCGATCTGGCGCTGGATGTACTGGCCCTCGCGCCCGAAGTCGCCGAGCCCGACCGCGCGGTAGTCGACATTGTGGATGCGCGCCAGCACGTCGTTCATCGAATCGAAGATCTTGCGGCGGTCGGCCGGCGAGATCCCCGGCATCTGCGGGTCGGCCAGGATGCGGCCGGGCAGGAACTCCATGATGTAGAAGGCGGTGCCGATCACCGTGTCGTCCTGGCAGAGCGCATGGGCCCTGGGCACCGGCACGTCGCTGTGCTCCGACAGCGCCTTGATGACGCGGAACTCGCGGTCGACCTGATGCGCCGACGGCAGGAGCTTGCCCGGCGGCTTCTTGCGCAGGACGTACATCCGGCCGCCGCCGTCCGTCACGTGGAACGTGGGATTGCTCTGGCCGCCCTCGAACTGCAGCACGCGGATCGGGCCGCGGAAGGAGTCGACCTGCTCCTCCATGAAGGCGGCGAGTCGCGACTCGTCGAACTGGTGGGCGGAGCGGACGGGAGTGAGGTTGTCAGGCAGCTCGGACATCGTGTGGTGACATAGTTGTGGCAGTCGACGGTTCTAGCCCCGCGAGGGGCCTGTGACGAGGGATGAATGAAAAAGCGCGGGCGTAGCGATTCCGATGGCGATCATCGCCGTCAGTCAAACCCGGAGAGGGAACAATGTCGAAAACAATCTTTGTCCCGTCTGCTCTCGTTGCCTCCATCCTCCTGTTCGCCGGCTCGGCATCCGCGCAAACCTGGTACGACGCGCGCGAGGCCGGCCTCCGCGCCCGCATGCAGGAGGGCCGCGCCGACGGCTCGCTGACGCGGCAGGAGTACCGCTCGCTCGGCAACGGCATGCAGAGGATCGAGCGCTACGAGAACTATGCCGAGCGCGACGGCCGCGTCTCGGGCCGCGAGCGGGCGACCCTCGATCGCATGCTCGACCAGCAGGGCCGTAACGTCTATCGCCAGTCGAACGATCGCCAGCAGAGCCAGGGCGGCAACTGGAGCTGGAACGGCCACAATGGCGGCGGCAACCATAACGGCTGGGGCAACAGCAACGGCTGGGGCGGCGGCAATCACCACGGCTGGGGCGGTCGTGACGGCGGGCGCCAAGCCGACTGGCAGCGCAACGACTGGAACCGGGGCTGGAACCACGGCACCAACACCGGCCGCTTCAACGGCTTCGACCGCCGCGAGGCCAACCAGGAGCGGCGCATCCACAACGGCAGGCGCGATGGCTCCCTGACCCACGGCGAGGCGGCGCGCCTGCAGCACGGCCAGCAGCGTGTCGACCGCCAGCAGGCCCGCGCCCGGGCCGACGGCATGGTGACTCCGCGCGAGCGGCAGCAGGTCCGGACGATGCAGAACACGCAGAGCCAGCGCATCCACGATGCGCGCACCAACACCCGCACGCAGCAGGCGACGGCGCCGACATCGCGGCAGGGCGGGTCGTTCACCCGCGCCTCCGGCTCGTGGGGCGGCCGCAGCCGCAGCCGCTGATCCGGACGGGCCTCCCCGGCGCCGCTTGCGCCGGGGCGGTCTCTTCGACGTCAGTTCACCTGGCGCTGCCTCTCGCCCCAGTAGGGCTTGCGCAGCTCGCGCTTCAGGATCTTGCCGGTCGGATTGCGCGGCAGGGCGTCGAGGAAGTCGACCGACTTCGGCAGCTTGTAGCCGGCGACGCGCTCGCGTGCCCAGGCGATCAGCTCGCCGGGGCCGAGCTCGGCGCCCGGCTTGCGGACGACCACGGCCTTGACCGCTTCGCCCCAGCGCTCGTCGGGCACGCCGATCACGGCGACGTCGGCGACCGCCGGATGGCCGAACAGCGCGCTCTCGACCTCGGCGGGATAGATGTTCTCGCCGCCCGACACGATCATGTCCTTCACGCGGTCGTAGATGTAGAGGTAGCCGCGGTCGTCGAGGTAGCCGGCGTCGCCGGTGAAGAACCAGTCGCCCTGCACGGCGCGGCGGGTCGCGTCGGGCAGGCGCCAGTAGCCGCCCATGACCTGCGGCGAGCGCACGGCGATCTCGCCGACCTGGCCGGCCGGCAGGTCCTTGCCGTCGTCGCCGACGATGCGCAGCTCGACGCCCTCCTGGGCGAACCCGCAGGACAGGAGCTTCTTCACGTCGTCGGGATCGTGGTCGGCCGGCGGCAGCAGGGTGATGGCGCCGGTCGTCTCGGTCAGGCCGTAGACCTGCTGGAAGCCGCAGGGGAAGACCGCCAGCGCCTGCTTCAGGAGGTCGGCCGGAATGGGCGCCGCGCCGTAGACGATCAGGCGCAGGCTGGCGAGGTCGGTCTCGCGGATCTGCGGCGCCTGCACCAGGAACAGGATCATCGCCGGCACCAGCAGCATCACCTGGATCCGCTCGCGCTCGATCAGCGCCAGGATCTCGGCCGGCACGAACTCGCGCACGACATGGTTGGTCGCCCCGGAGAAGAGGCCGGCGATTCCCCATCCCGCGCCGCCGATATGGAACATGGGCAGGCAGACCAGGTTGGGAACGGCCGGCCCGAGCAGCCAGCTGCGGGTCCACAGCGGCAGCATCCAGGCGAAGTTGGCGTTGGTCAGCTCGGCGCCCTTGGGCAGGCCGGTCGTGCCGCTGGTGTAGAACTGCACGGCGGTGTCGCCGGGGCGGGCGGGTCGCCGCGGGTCGTCGGCGGGCTGGCGGTCGCGCCAGTCCTCGAACGAGTCCCAGGCGGGATGGCGCGCGCCGAAGGCGACGATCTTGCGCACCGTCTTGAGCTCGTCGCGGATCCTGTCGACGACGGGGAAGAACTCCTCGCCGACGAACAGGATCTCGGCCTCGGCGTCGTTCAGGATGTGCAGCACCTCGGGCGGCGCGAGCCGCCAGTTGACCGAGACCATCACGGCATTGGCCTTGGCGCCGCCGAACAGCAGCTCGAAAAAGAGGTCGCTGCTCTTGTCGAGATGGGCGATCCGGCCCTGCTCCTTCACACCCTCCGCGATCAGGCCGTTGGCGACCCGGCTGGCCGCCCGGTCGAGGGCGGCGTAGCTCGTCGTCCGTCCGGCGTGGACGAGGGCGGTCGCCTCCGGCCGCTCCGCCGCATGTCGCCGCACGATGTCCGCCAGCCCGGCAATCCTGCTGTCCATGGTACGCTTCCTCACCTGCTCGTTGGCCCGGCGATGACGCCCGGGCGCGGCAGTGTTTTTCGCTTTGGCAGTGATTTCAAGGGGTTGATCGCCTAGTGTGGCGACGGGACAGGCGTGGGGACGGCGGCAGGCGATGAACAAGCGGATACTGGTCACGGGCGGGGCGGGCTTCCTGGGTTCGCACCTGTGCGAACGGCTGCTGGCGGCCGGCAACGACGTGCTTTGCGTCGACAACTACTTCACCGGCTCGAAGCGCAACGTCATGGCCTGCCTCGACAATCCGCGGTTCGAGCTGATGCGCCACGACGTGACCTTCCCGCTCTATGTCGAGGTCGACGAGATCTACAACCTCGCCTGCCCGGCCTCGCCCATCCACTACCAGCACGATCCCGTGCAGACGACCAAGACCAGCGTGCACGGCGCCATCAACATGCTGGGCCTGGCCAAGCGCACGCGCGCGAAGATCTTCCAGGCCTCGACCAGTGAAGTGTATGGCGACCCGACGGTCCATCCGCAGGTCGAGAGCTATCGCGGCAACGTCAATCCGCTGGGGCCGCGCGCCTGCTACGACGAGGGCAAGCGCTGCGCCGAGACGCTGTTCTTCGACTACTGGCGCCAGCACAAGCTGCGCATCAAGGTGGCGCGCATCTTCAACACCTACGGCCCGCGCATGCATCCCAACGACGGCCGCGTGGTGTCGAACTTCATCGTCCAGGCGCTCAAGGGCGAGGACATCACGATCTACGGAGACGGGCTGCAGACCCGCGCCTTCTGCTACGTCGACGACCTGATCGACGGCTGGCTGCGGCTGATGGAGCACACGCCCGACGACTTCACCGGCCCGGTCAATCTCGGCAACCCCGTCGAGATGCCGATCCGACATCTCGCGGAGACGGTGATCCGGCTGGTCGGCGGCAAGTCGAAGCTGGTGCAGGCGCGGCCGCTGCCGGTCGACGATCCGCTGCAGCGCTGCCCCGACATCTCGCTGGCGCGCGAGAAACTCGGCTGGGAGCCCAAGGTGGCGCTGGAGCAGGGGCTCGGCAAGACGATCGCCTATTTCGACGAGCTGCTGCGCAGCAACCAGCAGGTCAGCCGGGTGGGGCGGTAGAGGCCTGAGTTCTCGGATTCCTCTCCCCCTCTGGGGGAGAGGAGCCTGAGCGCAGGAAAGACTTATCGCGACTACTGCGCGGCCACCGCGCGGGGCAGGGCGTTGACGACGGAGCGGCGGCCCGAGGTCATCTCGTCGTGGATCCACTTGTAGGTCTTCTCCATGCCGTCCTCGAGACGGATGGAGGGGGCCCAGTGGAGCAGCTTCTTGATCAGGTCGTTGTCGCTGTTGCGGCCGCGCACGCCCTTGGGCGCGTCGAGCTTGTAGGAGCGCTTCAGCTTCACGCCGGCGATCTTCTCGACGATGTCGACCAGGCGGTTGATGCTGACCAGCTCGTCGCTGCCGATGTTCAGCGGCTCGACGATGTCGCTCTCCAGCAGCTTGATCGTGCCGTCGGTGCAGTCGTCGATGTACATGAAGGAGCGGGTCTGCTCGCCGTCGCCCCAGATCTCGATCTCGTGCTTGCCCGAGAGCTTGGCGGCGATGACCTTGCGGCAGATCGCGGCCGGCGCCTTCTCGCGGCCGCCGTCATAGGTGCCCTCGGGGCCGTAGACGTTGTGGTAGCGGGCGACGCGGGTGGCAAGGCCGTAATCCTCGCGGTAGTGGCGCGCCATGCGCTCGCTGAACAGCTTCTCCCAGCCGTAGCCGTCCTCCGGCATCGCCGGGTAGGCATCCTCTTCCTTGAGCGCGGTCACGTCGGCGCGGGTCTGCTTGTCGCCGTTGTAGACGCAGGCCGACGACGAATAGAAGAAGCGCTGGGTGCCGGCTTCCTTGGCGGCGACCAGCATGTGGGTGCTCACCAGCACCGACAGCATGCACTCGGCCTTGTGGGTCTCGATGAAGCCCATGCCGCCCATGTCGGCGGCGAGATTGTAGATCGTGTGCGCGTCCTTCGCGGCCGCCTGGCAGGGCTCGAGGCGGGCGAGGTCGCCGACCTGGTTCTCGACGCCGGGAGTCTTCTGGTACCACTCGTCGAGCGGCTTCACGTCGACCGCCCGGATCCTTGTGTGGCCGCGCTGCTGCAGGACGCGGACGAGATGGCCGCCGATGAAGCCGCCGGCGCCGGTGACGACCACGAGATCATTCTTGGACATTGACGAGCCTTTCACCCGAGAGAGGGCTTTTATCCTATTTTTCAAAGACTTGCGAGGCAGGCCGCCGCACCCTGCGGCACGGTCGAGCGCCCGATTCTGCTCGTTTGCTCGCCTCGCGCCGTTCCGTCAAGTCGCCCAGTGACGCGGCGATTATAGGGCGGACGGCGTTTCCGTTGGCGTCGGGTTGGGGAAAATCGGTAGTAGGGTCGCGGAAACTTTCATATACCAACCCAACAGGCCTCCCTTGGCCCTTTTGGCATCGTGCTGGCCGATATCACCCCTGTCATCCTGACCTTCAACGAAGCCGCCAACATCGGGCGCTCGCTCGAGCGGCTGACCTGGGCGCGCGAAATCGTGATCGTCGACAGCGGCTCGACCGACGAGACGGCGGCGATCGTGGCGCGCTTTCCCAATGCAAGGCTGGTCGTGCGGCCGTTCGACACCCATGCCCGGCAGTGGCGGTTCGCCGTCGAGGAGACGGGCATCGCCAGCGACTGGGTGCTGCGGCTCGACGCCGACTACATGGTCGAGCCGGCGCTGCGCGAGGAGATCGGCGGGCTCCGTCCCGACCCCGGGACGGCGGCCTACGAGATTTCCTTCACTTATTGCATCGAGGGCCGGCCGCTGCGCGCCTCCCTCTATCCCGCCCTGCCGGTCCTGTTCCGGCGCGGCCGCGGCCGCTTCGAGCAGGACGGCCATACCGAGAAGCTGCGGATCGACGGTCCGGTCGTGAAGCTCGCCAACCGGCTGCTGCACGACGACCGCAAGAGCCTCGAACGCTGGCTGCAGTCGCAGTCGCGCTACCAGGTGCAGGAAGCCGAGAAGCTCACGGCGAGACCCTGGTCCGAGCTGAGCTGGCCCGACCGCCTGCGCCGCACGCGCTTCCTGGGGCCCCCGGCGGTGGCGGTTCACTGCCTCCTCGTGAAGGGGCTCCTGTTCGACGGCTCGGCCGGTCTTCTCTATACAGCGCAGCGCGTGACTGCCGATATCATCCTCTCCATGCACCTGTTGCGCCGCGACCTCGACCGATGACCTATATCCTCGGACTGAACGCTTATCATGCCGATGCCGCGGCCTGCTTGGTGAAGGACGGCACGCTGATCGCTGCCGTCGAGGAGGAGCGCTTCCGGCGCATCAAGCACTGGGGCGGCTTCCCGAGCGAGGCGATCCGCTACTGTCTCGACGAGGCGGGGATCGGGCTGGCCGACGTCGACCACGTCGCCGTCAACAGCGACAACCGCGCCAACCGCTGGCGCAAGCTGGGTTACGTCCTCACTTCCGGCGTCAGCCCGGCCTACGTGCTCGCCCGCCTGCGCCAGCGCGGCGAGCGCGCCGACATCGCGGGCAACCTGCGCGAACACCTGCCCGACCAGTCGTTCAACGGCGCCGTCCACGCCGTCGAGCACCATGTCTGCCATCTCGCCTCCGCATTCCTGGTGTCGCCCTACGACAAGGCCGTCGCCGTCTCGGTCGACGGGTTCGGCGACTTCTCCTCGGCCGCCTGGGGGCTCGGCCAGGGCGGCACCGTCGCGGTCGACGGCCGGGTCTACTTCCCGCATTCGCTGGGCGTCTTCTACGAGGCGATGACGCAGTTCATCGGCTTCCCGCACTATGGCGACGAATACAAGGTGATGGGCCTCGCCCCCTATGGCGAGCCGCGCTTCACCGATCTCATGAAGGAGATCGTGCAGACCCGCGACGACGGCTCGTTCGCGCTGGGCCTGCGCTTCTTCCGCCATGCCTCGGGCGAGGGCGCGAACTACCAGGTGAAGGACGGCATCCCGTCGGGCGGACGGCTGTGGAGCGACGCCCTCACCGGCCTGCTGGGGCCGGCGCGCGACCCGGCCGAGCCGCTCGAGGACCGCCATCGCGACATCGCGCGCTCGGCGCAGGCGACCTACGAGAACGCCTTCTTCAACCTGCTGGGCGCCGTCCACCGGCGCTACGGCAGCGACGCGCTCGTGCTGGCCGGCGGCTGCGCCTACAACTCGGTGGCCAACGGCAAGGTGCTCGAGCGCTCGCCGTTCAAGAACCTCTACGTGCAGTCGGCCGGCGGCGATGCCGGCGGCGCGATCGGCGCGGCCTTCGCCACTTGGCACCGGCTGGGCGGTCCGTCGGTGCGCCGGCACTTCGTCATGGACCATGCCTACTGGGGGCCGTCGGCCACGCCCGAGCAGATCGCCGCGGCGATCGCCGCGCGCCGCGCCGACTTCGACTCCGAAGGCTGCACCATCGAGCGCATCGCCGACGAGGCGACGCTGTGCCGGCAGACCGCCGAGGCGATCTCGCTCGGCAAGGTGATCGGCTGGTTCCAGGGACGGCTGGAATGGGGGCCGCGCGCGCTCGGCAACCGCTCGATCCTGGGCGACCCGCGGCGCGCCGACATGAAGGACATCCTCAACCTCAAGATCAAGCGCCGCGAATCCTTCCGGCCGTTCGCGCCCTCGATCCTGCGCGACGCCGTGCCGGAATGGTTCGAGACCGATGGCGACGTGCCCTTCATGATGCAGGTCTTCCGCATCCGCGAGGAAAAGCGGCGCGAGATCCCGGCGGTGACCCATGTCGACGGGACCGGCCGGCTGCAGACCGTGACCTGGTCCGGCAACCCGCGCTATGCGCGGCTGATCCAGTCCTTCCGCGACATCACCGGCGTGCCGATGGTGCTGAACACCAGCTTCAACGAGAACGAGCCCGTGGTGTGCCGTCCGGAAGAGGCGATCGACTGCTTCCTGCGCACCAAGATGGATGTGCTGGTGCTGGGCGACACGATCATCCGGCGCTGACGGGCATCCGGCGCTGATCGCGCCGCCGGCGATCAGGCGCGCGGCACGCGCCGCCGCCAGCGCAGCGTGTCCTCGATCTGGACGGCGAGGTCGCGGGTCGGCTGCCAGCCGAGCATCCGCCGCGCCTTGGCGATGTCGCCGACCAGCCGGGGCGAATCGCCCGGCCGGCGCGGACCGACCGCGTGCGGCACCGGCCGTCCGGCCAGCCGCGCCGTCTCGGCCATCGCCTCGCGCACGCTGTAGCCGCGGCCGCTTCCGAGGTTGAAGGCCTCGTGCCGGCCGCCCGGTGCGGCGGCGCCGAGCCAGTCGAGGGCCCGCAGATGCGCCTCGGCGAGATCCGCGACATGCACGAAGTCGCGGATGCACGATCCGTCCGGCGTCGGATAGTCGTCGCCCAGGACCGTCACCGGCGGTCCAAGCCCGAGCGCGGCATCGGCGGCCAGCGGCAGCAGATGCGTTTCCGGCTCGTGCGCCTCGCCGATCTCGCCGCCGGGATCGGCGCCGGCGGCATTGAAGTAGCGCAGCGCCGCCGAGCGCAGGCCGCTTGCGGCGGCGGCGGCCAGCGACCGCTCCGTGCGGGCCTTGGATTCGGCATAGGGGCTGAGCGGCGCGATCGGATGGTCCTCCGCCAGGAGCTCCGCCCGGGGCAGGCCGTAGACCGCGCAGGAGCTCGAGAAGACGAAGGCCTCGACGCCGTGGCGCAGCGCCGCCGCGATCAGCACGTCGCTCTTGGCGGCGTTGTTGTGCAGGTAGCGCTCCGGCGCGCGCACCGATTCGCCGACCTCGATATAGCCCGCGAGATGCAGCACCGCGGCCGGCCGATGCCGGGCGAACACGTCGTCGAGCCGCGCGGCATCGCCGATGTCACCCTGCTCGAGCGGCCCCCAGCGCACCGCCCAGGCGTGGCCCTTTTCCATCGTGTCGTAGCAGACCGGCCGGTCGCCACCCGCGGCCAGGGCCTTGCAGACCTGGCTGCCGATATAGCCGGCGCCGCCTGCGACCAGGATCGTTCGGTTCATTCGTTCTCTGGAAACTGGTGCCGGGTGAGGGATTTGAACCCCCGACCTTCGGTTTACAAAACCGCTGCACTACCGCTGTGCTAACCCGGCTTCCCCCGCTGTTGGTCGTGGCGCTGAGTCGCCGGGCGACGGCCGGACCACGCAGCATGGACGGCCGAGCCCATAGCACAGGCCGCCCGGGGTCGAAACGGCCGTCGGCCGACCTACCGGCGGCGGGCGAGGGCGCGGCGGGAACCTGTGGCGCGGCCGTCCTGGATCAGGCGAACGGCCATGCCGGCCGCGACTGCCGCCACGGCGAGGCCTGCCGCCGCGGCGACACGCGCCCCGCCGCCGGAAACCAGCAACGCCGAGCGCCGCGCCTCGGCGCCGAAGGCGCCGTGCACGGCGTGCAGGCTGGAGACGGGCGCCATCAGGTTGTCCTTGCGCTGCGGACCGACCCCGGTGCGGCGTTCCTGGCCGTCGAAGGCGCGGCGCGCCAGGTAGCGGTCGAGGAAGGCGGGGGCGATCATGCTGCCCAGGATCACCTTGACCGTGCTCAGGCCCAGCCACAGCTCGCGATGGGGACCGCGGGCGGCGCGCACGATGGCGCGCGCGGCGACCTCGGGCTGGATCACCGGCGCGACGGGCCGCGGCTCGCGCGGCATGTGGGTCCGCGCCCAGTCGAACTGCGGCGTGTTCATCGCCGGCAGCTGGACCATGACCAGCCGCACGGCGCTGCCGTCGTGGATCAGCTCCGAGCGCAGCGAATCGGTGAAGCCGCGGATGGCGTGCTTGGCACCGCAATAGGCAGACTGCAGCGGGATGCCGCGATAGGCGAGCGAGGAGCCGACCTGGATGACGACGCCGCGGTCGCGCGGCTTCATGCGCGCCAGCGCCGCCATCGTGCCGTAGACGAAGCCGAGATAGGTGACCTCGGTGACGCGGCGGAACTCCTGCGGCGTCATCTCCCAGAGCGGAGAGAAGACGGTCAGCATCGCGCAGTTGACCCACACGTCGATCGGCCCGAGCTCCTGCTCGATGCGGTCCGCGGCGGCGTCGAGCGCCTCGGCGTCGGCCACGTCGCAGGAAACGGCCAGCGCCTGGCCGCCGGCGGCCTCGACCTCGGCGGCGGCGTCCTCGAGCGCCCCGACGTCGCGGGCGATCAGGGCCACGGCCGCGCCTGTGCGGGCGAACTGGCGGGCGGTGGCGCGCCCGACGCCGGCCGAGGCCCCGGTCACCACGACCACCTTGCCGTCGAAGGAACGGCGGCCGGCGGGACGGCGGGCCGACGTGGAGAGAATGGACATGGCGGCGCTCCTTTCCTGTCGCCAGTCAAGGAGCGGAGGGCCTGCGACGTTGCGTCGGGACGAGCGCGGCGCGCTGCCTCAGGTGGCGCGCTTCAAGGACGGGGCCGTCGGCGCGCCCACTCGTAGGCCGCGACGGCGGCGGCATTGGAGACGTTGAGGGCGGCCAGCCGGGCGGCGGTCGGGATGGTGACGAGGCGGTCGCACTTCTCGGCCGTCAGGCGGCGCAGGCCCTCGCCCTCGGCGCCCAGCACGATGCCGCTGCGGCCGCCGAGGTCGAGATCGGCGATCGCGGTGTCGCCGCGCTCGTCGAGACCGTAGAGCCAGAATCCCGCTTCCTTCAGGAGGTCGAGGGCACGGACCAGGTTGACCGCCCGCACCAGCGGGACGAGCTCGAGCGCGCCCGACGCGCTCTTGGCCAGCACGCCGGTGTCGGCCGGGGCATGGCGCTCGGTCACGATCAGGCCGGCGACGCCGAAGGCCGCGGCCGAGCGCAGGATGGCGCCGACATTGTGGGGATCGGTGACCTGGTCGAGGGCGAGGACGAGGGCGGTCTCGCCGCAGCGGGCCAGCAGCTCCTCGAGCTGCGGCTCCTCCAGCGGCGCGACCAGGGCGGCGATGCCCTGGTGCACGGCGCCGCCCGGCAGGCGCTGGCCGAGTTCGTCGCGGCTGCAGACCTCGACCTTCGGGCCGAGCTCGGCGGCATGGCGCTCCGCCGTCTCGCGGGTCGCCAGCACGCGCTGGACCTGCCGCTCCGGATTGGCCAGCGCCGCCAGCACGGCGTGGCGGCCGTAGAGCCACACGGACTGGTGGCCGCCCCGCTGGGGACGGCTCGGTCGGGACGGTCGGTTGCGCATGCCGTCCTCTATAAGGGGATTTGCCCTTGACGTAACTCATTGGATTTGCGAGCAACGCGCGCCCGTTTCCCGGGCTGAACAGGCTTATCTCGCGCCGCGTTTGCCGCAGGTTCGGAGGGGTGGCCGAGCGGTCAATGGCAGCAGACTGTAAATCTGCCGACTTCGCGTCTACGAAGGTTCGAATCCTTCCCCCTCCACCAACGGCCGCGCGCGGGATGCCTGTTCAGAGATTGCGGGTGTAGCTCAATGGTAGAGCAGAAGCCTTCCAAGCTTATGACGAGGGTTCGATTCCCTTCACCCGCTCCAGTTTGAAGGCCGTACTGTCGAAGGCTGACAGCATCACGAGGGTCGCGACACCATGACGAAGGCGAAATTCGAGCGGAACAAGCCGCACTGCAACATCGGGACGATCGGTCACGTGGACCATGGCAAGACGTCTCTGACGGCTGCGATCACGAAGGTGCTGGCGAAGTCGGGTGGCGCGACGTTCACGGCGTACGACCAGATCGACAAGGCGCCGGAGGAGCGGGAGCGCGGGATCACGATCTCGACGGCGCACGTGGAGTACGAGACGGACAACCGCCACTACGCGCACGTCGACTGCCCGGGCCACGCGGACTACGTGAAGAACATGATCACGGGCGCGGCGCAGATGGACGGTGCGATCCTGGTCGTGTCGGCGGCGGACGGCCCGATGCCGCAGACGCGCGAGCACATCCTTCTGGCGCGTCAGGTTGGCGTTCCGGCGCTGGTCGTGTTCATGAACAAGTGCGACATGGTGGACGATCCGGAGCTTCTGGACCTGGTGGAGCTCGAGGTTCGCGAGCTGCTGAAGAGCTACCAGTTCCCGGGCGACGACATCCCTGTGATCCGGGGCTCGGCGCTGATGGCGCTGGAGGACAAGAACCCGGAGCTGGGCGAGCAGGCGGTGCTGAGCCTGATGGCGGAGGTCGACAAGTACATCCCGCAGCCGACGCGCGACAAGGACAAGCCGTTCCTGATGCCGATCGAGGACGTGTTCTCGATCTCGGGCCGCGGCACGGTGGTGACGGGCCGCGTCGAGCGTGGCGTTGTGAAGGTCGGCGAGGAGATCGAGATCGTCGGTCTGAAGGCGACGACGAAGACGGTGGTCACGGGCGTCGAGATGTTCCGCAAGCTGCTGGACCAGGGCGAGGCGGGCGACAATATCGGCGCGCTGCTGCGCGGCGTGGGCCGCGAGGACGTGGAGCGGGGCCAGGTGCTGGCGAAGCCGGGCACGATCACGCCGCACACGAACTTCGAGGCCGAGGCGTACATCCTGACGAAGGAGGAGGGCGGCCGTCACACGCCGTTCTTCACGAACTACCGTCCGCAGTTCTACTTCCGGACGACGGACGTGACGGGCGTGGTGTCGCTGCCGGAGGGCACGGAGATGGTGATGCCGGGGGACAACGCCCGGATGACGGTGGAGCTGATCCAGCCGATCGCCATGGACGAGGGCCTGCGCTTCGCCATCCGCGAGGGCGGCCGCACCGTCGGCGCCGGCGTCGTCACCAAGATCGTCAAGTAATAGCTATGGAAAGAAGGCCGCCGGCGGTCTAGACCGTCCGGCGGCTCCTAGGAGTGTAGCTCAGTTGGTAGAGCATCGGTCTCCAAAACCGAGGGCCGGGGGTTCGAGTCCCTCCACTCCTGCCATTTCCTGAAGAACAGCGAGAATGACGAAGAATCCCATAGAGTTCGTCCGCGAGGTCCGTTCCGAGGTGGCCAAGGTCACCTGGCCGACCCGTCGCGAGACCATGATCACCACCAGCATGGTCTTCATCTTCGTGGTGATCGCGGCGCTTTTCTTCCTGGTGGCAGACAAGATCATCGGCTTCGTCGTCAAGCTGCTGCTCGGGATTTCCTGACATGGCTCATCGTTGGTACGTCGTTCACGCCTATTCCGGCTTCGAGAACAAGGTCGCCCAGTCGGTGCGCGAGCAGGCCGAGAAGAAGGGCCTGGCCGAGGACATCTCGCAGGTCATGGTCCCGACCGAGGAGGTCGTGGAGGTCCGCCGCGGCTCCAAGGTCCAGACCGAGCGCAAGTTCTTCCCGGGCTATGTCCTGGTGAAGATGGAGCTGACCGACGACACCTGGCACCTGATCAAGAACACCGCCAAGGTCACGGGCTTCCTGGGCGGCGGCGGCCGCGGCAAGCCGGTGCCGATCTCCGACGCCGAGGCCGGCCGCATCCTGCGCCAGGTCCAGGAAGGCGTGGAGCGGCCCAAGCCCGCCGTCAGCTTCGAGATCGGCGAGCAGGTCAAGGTGGCAGACGGGCCCTTCGCCTCGTTCAACGGCACGGTCGAGGATGTCGACGAGGAGCGGGCCCGCCTCAAGGTCGCGGTGTCGATCTTCGGCCGCTCGACCCCGGTCGAGCTCGACTACGCCCAGGTCGAAAAGATCTGATCTGTCCCCATATCGGGGACCGAACAGGGGGTTGTGGCGCGCGTCCTAATCTGTTAGATCGCGCGCCCTTAAGGGGCTGGCCGTCAGGCTGGCCTTTTCTCATGCGGCAGCCGAGACCGAAAATCCTTCCGGATCAAGGACTTGGCTCCAAATATAGGTGCGGGAGGCCGGCCATGGCCGTACCGCGCCGCCCAATGGAGGGGCAAGCATGGCCAAGAAGATCCAGGCCTACGTCAAGCTGCAGGTGCCGGCTGGCAAGGCCAACCCGTCGCCGCCGATCGGGCCCGCGCTCGGTCAGCAGGGCGTGAACATCATGGAATTCTGCAAGCAGTTCAATGCACGGACCCAGAAGATGGAGCAGGGGATGCCGATCCCTGTGGTCATCACCGTGTTCCAGGACCGCAGCTTCATCTTCGTGACCAAGACGCCGCCGGTGAGCTACTTCCTCAAGAAGGCGGCCGGCATCGAAGCGGGCGCCAAGACCGTCGGCACCCAGATCGTCGGCAAGGTGACGAAGGCCCAGGTCGAGGAGATCGCCAAGCAGAAGATGCCCGATCTCAACTGCGATTCGGTGGAATCGGCGATGGCCCAGGTGGTGGGCTCGGCCCGCTCGATGGGCCTCCAGGTGGTGGAGTAAGGCCATGAGCATGGGCAAGCGCTACAAGGCCATTTCCGCCACCGTCGACCGCGACAAGACCTATTCGCTGGAAGAGGCGGTGAAGATCGTCAAGGCCAACGCCAAGGCGAAGTTCGACGAGACGATCGAGGTCGCGATGAACCTCGGCATCGACCCGCGCCACGCCGACCAGGCGGTGCGCGGGATGATCGAGCTGCCCAACGGCACCGGCAAGTCGGTGCGCGTGGCGGTGTTCGCCCGCGGCCCCAAGGCCGACGAGGCCAAGGCCGCCGGCGCCGACCTGGTGGGCGCCGAGGACCTCGCCGAGAAGATCAATGCCGGCGAGATGAACTTCGAGCGCTGCATCGCCACCCCCGACATGATGGGCGTGGTCGGCCGTCTCGGTAAGGTGCTGGGCCCGCGCGGCCTGATGCCGAACCCGAAGCTCGGCACGGTGACGCAGGACGTCACCGCGGCGGTCAAGGCGGCCAAGGCCGGCTCGATCGAGTTCCGCGCCGAGAAGGCTGGCATCGTTCATGCAGGCGTCGGCAAGGCCTCGTTCAGCGAGGATGCGCTGGCCGCCAACGTGCGGGCGCTGGTGAACGCGATCAATCGCGCCAAGCCGAGCGGCGCCAAGGGCACCTTCATCAAGAAGGTGTCGCTGAGTTCGACCATGGGTCCGGGCGTCAAGCTCGACCCGGCTTCCGCCCTCACGGTCTGAGGACGCGAGCAGAGTTTTCGAGTTTCGCCACGGTCCGAAGGCCGCGGCGAAGGGGCAAGGGGACCGCAAGGTCCGCGCGCTCCACCTGTCCGAGACCGCCGGTGCCGCGCTCTTCCGGGAGCCGGCCTAAAGGGGAAACCCGCCAGCGCAGACGGGGGCAAGGGAATCGACGCTGCACCCTTCGGGGTGCGCGCACGCGCCCGAACTTCCGGGGCAGGCGAACCGGGCCGCGAGGTCTCCGTTTGCGCCAACCCGCCAACGGAGGCTGCGCAGCCTGTAACGCAGCCGGTCCGCTCCGGATCCTCCGGGTCGGGCCTCAATTGGAGAAAGCCGTGAATCGTTCGGAAAAGGCCGAAGCGATCGCCGAGCTGAACCAGATCTTCAAGGACGCGAGCCTGATGGTGGTCACCCGCCAGTCCGGCCTCACGGTCCAGGAAGTGACGGACCTGCGCCGCAAGGTCAGGGCAGCCGGTGCAAGCTACAAGGTCGCCAAGAACCGGCTCACGCTGCGTGCCCTCGAGGGCACGGCCTTCAAGGCGCTCGGTCCCATGTTCACGGGCCCGACCGCCATCGCCTACTCCAAGGATCCGGTCGCCGCGGCGAAGGTCATCTCGGCCTTCGCCAAGGACAACGAGAAGCTGACGATCGTCGGCGGTGCGCTGGGTGAGAACACGCTGGACGTCGCAGGCGTCCAGGCTCTCGCCTCGCTGCCCTCGCTCGACGCTCTCCGGGCCAAGCTCATCGGCCTCCTGCAGGCTCCGGCGACCAAGGTCGCTGGCGTTCTCCAGGCGCCGGCGGGCCAGCTCGCTCGTGTGTTCGGGGCGTACGGAGCCAAGGAAGACGGCGCGAAGGCGGCGTAAGTCGCTATCGACGTCACGATCATCGAAGTTCGGGAATTCAGGAGAAAGACAATGGCTAATCTGGAAAAGCTGGTCGAGGAGCTCTCGGCCCTCACGGTCCTCGAGGCCGCTGAGCTCAGCAAGCTGCTCGAGGAGAAGTGGGGCGTGAGCGCCGCCGCGCCGGTCGCCGTCGCGGCCGCGCCGGGCGCCGCTGCCGGCGGTGCGCCGGCCGCCGAGGCCAAGGACGAGTTCACCGTCGTCCTCGCCGCCGCCGGCGACAAGAAGATCAACGTCATCAAGGCGGTGCGCGAGATCACCGGCCTCGGCCTCAAGGAGGCCAAGGACCTGGTCGAGGGCGCGCCGAAGCCGGTCAAGGAGTCGGTGCCGAAGGCCGACGCCGAGAAGCTCAAGGCCAAGCTCGAGGCCGAGGGCGCGAAGGTCGAGCTGAAGTAAGACCTGTTCTTCTTCCACCTCATGTTCCTCTCCCCCTCGGGGGAGAGGCCAGGTGAGGGGGTGAGACGGGGTGCAGAACCCCCTCACCCAGCCTCTCCCCCAAGGGGGAGAGGAGGAAGAAGGGGGTTGATAATCGGCGAAGGCTCCTTATCTGAGCGGACCCCCGAAAATACGGGTCCGCTCCGACAAGTGGCCCTCTGCGACGGATGGGACGAACGGCTGGCGGGTCGCGCGTTCCGAGAAAGCAGCGGGTGTTCTCTCCGCCCTTGAACCTTCGAGGACGCAGGATGGCCACGGCCTTCAATACGCGCAAACGGATTCGTCGCTTCTTCGGCCACATCGAGTCGGTTGCGCCGATGCCCAACCTCATCGAGGTGCAGAAGAGCTCGTACGAGAGCTTCCTGCAGCGCAACGTCGCGCCGGCCAAGCGGACGCAGACCGGCCTGCAGGAGGTCTTCCGCTCGGTCTTCCCGATCAAGGACTTCGCCGAGCGGGCCAGCCTCGAGTTCGTGAAGTACGAGTTCGAGGAGCCCAAGTACGACGTCGAGGAGTGCCAGCAGCGCGGCATCACCTTCGCCGCGCCGCTCAAGGTCACGCTGCAGCTCGTCGTCTGGGACATCGACGAGGAGGCCGGCTCGCGCTCGATCCGCGATATCAAGGAGCAGGACGTCTACATGGGCGACATGCCGCTCATGACCGACAACGGCACCTTCATCGTGAACGGCACCGAGCGCGTGATCGTCAGCCAGATGCACCGGTCGCCGGGCGTCTTCTTCGATCACGACAAGGGCAAGACCCACAGCTCGGGCAAGTACCTGTTCGCCGCCCGCATCATCCCCTATCGCGGCTCGTGGCTGGACTTCGAGTTCGACGCCAAGGACCTGATCCACGTCCGCATCGACCGCCGCCGCAAGATCCCGGTGACGACGCTGCTGCTGGCGCTCGACAACGACACGACCTGGAAGAAGCGCGGCTCGGCGATCGCCAAGGGCCAGCAGCTCGATCCGGCCGAGGCCCAGGGCCTGTCGCCCGAGGAGATCCTGGCCGCCTTCTACGGCCAGGTCGTCTACACGCGCGAGAAGGACGGCTGGAACACACAGTTCGACGCCGATTCGATGCGCGGCGTGAAGCTCACCCACGACCTCGTCAACGGCAAGACCGGCAAGGCGGTGGCCGATGCCGGCACCAAGCTGACGCCGCGCCTGCTCAACCGCCTGAAGGAGCAGGGCCTCAAGGAGATCCGCGTCTCGGCCGAGGAGCTGATCGGCCGCTACGCCGCCGTCGACATCATCAACGAGAAGACGGGCGAGATCTACGTCGAGGCCGGCCAGGAGATCACCCAGGCGGTGCTCGACCTGTTCGAGGAGAACGGCGTCGACGACCTGCCGACGCTCGCCATCGACCACGTCAATGTCGGGCCCTACATCCGCAACACGCTGGCGGCCGACAAGAACTCGAACCGTGAAGAAGCACTGCTCGACATCTACCGCGTCATGCGGCCGGGCGAGCCGCCGACGCTGGAGCAGGCCGAGACGCTGTTCCAGGGCCTGCTGTTCGACATCGAGCGCTACGACCTGTCGCCGGTCGGCCGCGTGAAGATGAACATGCGCCTGGGCTTCGAGGGCGTTCCCGACACGCAGCGCACGCTGCGCCGCGAGGATATCCTCGCCGTCGTCAAGGTGCTGCACGACCTCAAGGACGGCCGCGGCGAGATCGACGACATCGACCATCTCGGCAACCGCCGCGTCCGCTCGGTCGGCGAGCTGATGGAGAACCAGTACCGCGTCGGCCTGCTGCGCATGGAGCGGGCGATCCGCGAGCGCATGAGCTCGATCGACATCGACACGGTGATGCCGCACGACCTGATCAACGCCAAGCCGGCGGCGGCGGCGGTGCGCGAGTTCTTCGGCTCGAGCCAGCTCAGCCAGTTCATGGACCAGACCAACCCGCTGTCGGAGGTGACCCACAAGCGTCGCCTCTCGGCCCTGGGACCGGGCGGCCTGACGCGCGAGCGCGCCGGCTTCGAGGTGCGCGACGTGCACCCGACCCATTACGGCCGCATCTGCCCGATCGAGACGCCGGAAGGCCCGAACATCGGCCTGATCAACTCGCTGGCGACCTATGCGCGGGTCAACCAGTACGGCTTCATCGAGAGCCCGTACCGCAAGGTCGTGGGCGCCCGCGTCACCGACGAGGTCGTCTACCTGTCGGCGATGGAGGAAGGCCGCTACACGGTGGCCCAGGCCAACGCCGAGATCGACGCCAAGGGCAAGTTCGTCTCCGAGCTGGTGCAGTGCCGCAAGGGCGGCGAGTACATCCTCGGCCGGCCCGAGACGATCGACTTCGTCGACGTCTCGCCCAAGCAGATCGTGTCGGTCGCTGCGGCGCTGATCCCGTTCCTCGAGAACGACGACGCCAACCGCGCGCTGATGGGCTCGAACATGCAGCGCCAGGCGGTGCCGCTGATCCAGGCCGAGTCGCCGCTGGTCGGCACCGGCATGGAAGAGGTGGTCGCCCGCGATTCCGGCGTGGCGATCGCCGCCCGCCGCACCGGCATCGTCGACCAGGTCGACGCCATGCGCATCGTGGTGCGCGCCACCGACGACGTCGGCCCCAACCGGCCGGCGGTCGACATCTACAACCTGCTGAAGTTCCAGCGCTCCAACCAGTCGACCTGCATCACCCAGAAGCCGCTCGTGAAGGTCGGCGACCAGGTGACGAAGGGCGACATCGTGGCCGACGGTCCGTCGACCCGTGACGGCGAGCTGGCGCTCGGCCGTAACGTCCTCGTCGCCTTCATGCCGTGGAACGGCTACAACTTCGAGGACTCTATCCTACTCTCCGAGCGCATCGTGCGCGACGACGTCTTCACCTCGATCCACATCGAGGAGTTCGAGGTCATGGCCCGCGACACCAAGCTCGGCCAGGAGGAGATCAGCCGCGACATCCCGAACGTCGGCGAGGAGGCGCTCAAGAACCTCGACGAGGCGGGCATCGTCTACATCGGCGCCGAGGTGAAGGCGGGCGACATCCTGGTCGGCAAGGTGACGCCGAAGGGCGAGAGCCCGATGACCCCGGAAGAGAAGCTGCTGCGCGCCATCTTCGGCGAGAAGGCGGCCGACGTGCGCGACACCTCGCTCAAGGTTCCGCCGGGCGTCGAGGGCACGGTCGTCGAGGTCCGCGTGTTCAACCGCCGCGGCGTCGACAAGGACGAGCGCGCGCTCGCCATCGAGCGCGACGAGATCGAGCGGCTGGCCAAGGACCGCGACGACGAGAAGGCCATCCTGGAACGCAGCTTCTACAGCCAGATCCAGGAAATGCTGATGAACCAGACCGTGGCCGGCGGGCTCAAGGGCCTGAAGCCGGGCACCCGCATCACCGACAAGGTGCTGGGCGAGTTCACGCCCGGCCAGTGGCGGCAGATCGCGGTCAAGGTCGACAAGAAGCAGAGCGAGATCGAGGCGCTGAACAAGCAGTTCGACGAATCGATGAAGCGCCTGCAGGACCGGTTCGACAGCAAGGTCGACAAGCTGCAGCGCGGCGACGAGCTGCCGCCGGGCGTGATGAAGATGGTCAAGGTCTTCGTCGCCACCAAGCGCAAGCTGCAGCCGGGCGACAAGATGGCCGGCCGCCACGGCAACAAGGGCGTCATCTCGCGCATCATGCCGCTCGAGGACATGCCGTACCTCGAGGAGGGCCAGCCGGTCGACATCGTGCTGAACCCGCTCGGCGTGCCGAGCCGCATGAACGTCGGCCAGATCCTGGAGACCCATCTCGGATGGGCCGCCGCCGGTCTCGGCAAGAAGATCGGCGACATGGTGAACGGCGCGCGCGACGCGTCGATCGCCCAGGTCAAGAAGCAGCTGCGCGACGTCTACGGCGAGAAGGCCTTCAAGGCCGAGATCGCCGATCTCGACGACGAGCGGACCATCGAGCTCGCCAGGAACCTCAGCCGGGGCGTTCCCTTCGCCTCGCCGGTGTTCGACGGCGCGCACGAGGCCGACATCGTCGGCATGCTCGAGATGGCGGGCCTCGACAAGTCGGGCCAAGTCACCCTGGTCGACGGCCGCACCGGCGAGCCGTTCGACCGCAAGGTGACCGTCGGCTACATCTACATGCTGAAGCTGCATCACCTGGTGGACGACAAGATCCACGCGCGGTCGATCGGCCCGTACAGCCTGGTCACCCAGCAGCCGCTGGGCGGCAAGGCCCAGTTCGGCGGCCAGCGCTTCGGCGAGATGGAGGTGTGGGCGCTCGAGGCCTACGGCGCGGCCTACACGCTGCAGGAGATCCTCACCGTCAAGTCGGACGACGTGGCCGGCCGCACCAAGGTCTACGAGGCCATCGTGCGCGGCGACGACACGTTCGAGGCGGGCATCCCGGAATCCTTCAACGTCCTGGTCAAGGAGCTGCGCTCCCTCGGCCTGAACGTCGAGCTCAACCAGCAGGCCAACTGACGTTGGCCTGCCGCCTCTTCTTCGCGAATTCGTCCAACGAACCGTAGGACACAAAGATGACCGACCTCATCAACGTACTGGGCCAGCCCCAGGGCACGCCGACCTTCGACGAGATCCGCATCTCGATCGCCAGCCCGGACCGCATCCGGGCCTGGAGCCACGGCGAGATCAAGAAGCCCGAGACGATCAACTACCGCACCTTCAAGCCGGAGCGGGACGGGCTGTTCTGCGCCCGCATCTTCGGCCCGATCAAGGACTACGAGTGCCTGTGCGGCAAGTACAAGCGCATGAAGTTCCGCGGCATCACCTGCGAGAAGTGCGGCGTCGAGGTGACGCTGACCAAGGTGCGCCGCGAGCGCATGGGCCATATCGAGCTGGCCTCGCCGGTCGCGCACATCTGGTTCCTGAAGTCGCTGCCGAGCCGCATCGGCCTGCTGCTCGACATGACGCTGCGCGACCTCGAGCGCATCCTCTACTTCGAGAACTACGTGGTGACCGAGCCCGGCCTGACGCCGCTCAAGTACCGCGAGCTCCTGAACGAGGAGCAGTACCTCAACGCGCTCGACGAGTACGGCGACGACGCCTTCCGCGCCGACATCGGCGCCGAGGCGATTCGCGCCATGCTGTCGGCCATCGACCTCAACGAGGAGCGGCCGCGGCTGCGCGAGGAGCTGCGTGAGACGACCTCCGAGGCCAAGCGCAAGAAGCTGGTCAAGCGGCTGAAGCTGGTCGAGAACTTCATCGAGTCCGGCGCCCGTCCGGAGTGGATGATCCTCGAGCTGGTGCCGGTGATCCCGCCCGAGCTGCGCCCGCTGGTGCCGCTCGACGGCGGCCGCTTCGCGACGTCGGACCTGAACGACCTCTATCGTCGCGTCATCAACCGCAACAACCGCCTGAAGCGACTGATCGAGCTGCGCGCGCCCGACATCATCGTGCGCAACGAGAAGCGCATGCTGCAGGAGTCGGTCGACGCCCTGTTCGACAACGGCCGCCGCGGCCGCGTCATCACCGGCGCCAACAAGCGGCCGCTGAAGTCGCTCAGCGACATGCTGAAGGGCAAGCAGGGCCGCTTCCGGCAGAACCTGCTCGGCAAGCGCGTCGACTACTCGGGCCGCTCGGTCATCGTGGTCGGCCCGGAGCTCAAGCTGCACCAGTGCGGCCTGCCGAAGAAGATGGCGCTCGAGCTGTTCAAGCCGTTCATCTACTCGCGGCTCCAGGCCTACGGCATGGCCAACACGATCAAGGCCGCCAAGCGGATGGTCGAGAAGGAGCGGCCGGAAGTGTGGGACATCCTCGAGGAGGTCATCCGCGAGCATCCCGTGCTGCTGAACCGCGCGCCGACCCTGCACCGGCTCGGCATCCAGGCCTTCGAGCCGGTGCTGATCGAGGGCAAGGCGATCCAGCTCCATCCGCTGGTCTGCACCGCCTTCAACGCCGACTTCGACGGCGACCAGATGGCGGTGCACGTGCCGCTGTCGCTCGAGGCCCAGCTCGAGGCCCGCGTGCTCATGATGTCGACCAACAACATCCTGAGTCCCGCGTCGGGCAAGCCGATCATCGTGCCCAGCCAGGACATCGTGCTCGGCATCTACTACATCACGCTGGAGCGCGAGGGCGAGGCGGGCGAGGGCTCGCTGTTCTCCGACATCGGCGAGCTCGAGCATGCCCTGCATCACGGCTCGCTCAGCATGCACGCCAAGATCAAGGGACGCCTCGAGGCCTATGACGACAAGGGCGAGCTGGCGACCCGAGTGGTCGAGACCACGCCGGGCCGCATCCTGCTGGCGCAGATCCTGCCCAAGCATCCCAACCTGCCCTTCTCGCTGATCAACCGGCTGCTGACCAAGAAGGACCTGCAGAACGTCATCGACGCGGTCTACCGCCACTGCGGCCAGAAGGAGACGGTGATCTTCGCCGATCGCCTGATGGGGCTGGGCTTCTATCACGCCTGCCGCGCCGGCATCTCGTTCGGCAAGGACGACCTCGTCATCCCGTCGGCCAAGGAGAAGCTGGTCGGCCAGACCCAGAAGGAGGTCAAGGAGTACGAGCAGCAGTACCAGGACGGCCTGATCACCTCGGGCGAGAAGTACAACAAGGTCGTCGACGCCTGGTCGCGCTGCTCCGACCGCGTCGCCGAGGAGATGATGAAGGGCATCTCCACCTCGAAGCCGGGCAGCCCGGTCAACGCGGTGTGGATGATGGCCCACTCCGGCGCGCGCGGCTCTGCGACCCAGATGAAGCAGCTCGCCGGCATGCGCGGCCTGATGACCAAGCCGTCGGGCGAGATCATCGAGACGCCGATCATCTCGAACTTCAAGGAAGGCCTGTCGGTGCTGGAGTACTTCAACTCCACCCACGGCGCCCGCAAGGGACTGGCTGACACCGCGCTCAAGACCGCCAACTCGGGCTACCTGACGCGTCGCCTTGTCGACGTCGCCCAGGACTGCATCATCTTCGAGGAGGATTGCGGGACCGAGCGCGGCCTCACGATGCGCGCCGTCGTCGACGGCGGCGACGTGATCGAGCCGCTCAGCGAGCGGGTGCTCGGGCGCACCGCGCTCGACGACATCGTCGACCCGGTGGCCGGCACGCTGATCTGCAAGGCCGGCGAGCTGATCGACGAGGTCAAGGTCGAGCAGATCGACAAGGCCGGCATCGAGGAGCTTCGCATCCGCTCGGTGCTGACCTGCGACACCAAGACGGGCGTGTGCGGCAAGTGCTACGGCCGCGACCTCGCTCGCGGCACGCCGGTCAACATCGGCGAGGCGGTCGGCGTCATCGCCGCCCAGTCGATCGGCGAGCCGGGCACGCAGCTCACCATGCGCACCTTCCACATCGGCGGCGCCGCGCAGCGCGGCGCCGAGCAGTCGAGCATCGAGGCCAGCCACGACGGCCGCATCCAGGTGCGCAACCGCAACGTCGTCATCAACAGCCAGGGCGTGCCGGTCGTCATGGGCCGCAACACCGAGCTCGTGCTGATCGACGGCGCCGAGCGCGAGCGCGCCAAGCACCGCGTGCCCTACGGCGCGCGCCTGCTGGTCGACAACGACGCGCCGGTCGCCAAGGGCCAGAAGCTCGCCGAGTGGGACCCCTACACCCTGCCGATCATCACCGAGAAGGCGGGCAGGGCGGTCTATGTCGACCTCGTCGACGGCGTGTCGATGCGCGAGGTGATCGACGATTCGACCGGCATCTCGAGCCGCGTCGTCGTCGACTGGAAGGGCCAGCCGCGCGGCGGCGACCTGCGTCCGCGCATCGCCATCCAGGACGCCGCGGGCAACCCGATCATGCTGGCCAACGGCCAGGAGGCCCGCGCCCTGCTGTCCGTCGACTCGATCCTCTCGGTCGAGAACGGCCAGGAGGTTCATGCCGGCGACATCCTCGCGCGCATCCCGCGCGAGGGCGGCAAGAACCGCGACATCACGGGCGGTCTGCCGCGCGTGGCCGAGCTGTTCGAGGCGCGCAAGCCCAAGGACTTCGCGATCATCTGCGACATCGCGGGCCGCATCGAGTTCGGCAAGGACTACAAGAGCAAGCGCCGCATCCTGATCGTGCCGGAAGGCGAGGGTGCGGAGCCGGTCGAGTACCTGATCCCGAAGGGCAAGCGCATCGCCGTGCAGGAAGGCGACTATGTCGAGCGCGGCGACCTGCTTATCGACGGCAACCCGGTGCCGCACGACATCCTGCGCGTGCTCGGCATCGAGAAGCTGGCCGAGTATCTCGTCAACGAGATCCAGGAGGTCTATCGCCTGCAGGGCGTGAAGATCAACGACAAGCACATCGAGACGATCGCGCGCCAGATGCTGCAGAAGGTCGAGATCACCGATCCGGGCGATTCGACCTTCCTGATCGGCGAGCAGGTCGACAAGCAGGAGTTCGACCACGAGAACGCCAAGCTCGCGGGCGAGAAGCTGAAGAGCGCCAAGGCCGATCCGGTCCTGCTCGGCATCACCAAGGCGTCGCTGCAGACCAAGTCGTTCATCTCGGCGGCCTCCTTCCAGGAGACCACGCGCGTCCTCACCGAGGCCGCCGTCTCGGGCCGCGTCGACACGCTGCAGGGGCTCAAGGAGAACGTCATCGTCGGCCGCCTGATCCCGGCGGGTACCGGCGGAGTCGTGAACCGGCTGAAGGCGATCGCCGCCCAGCGCGACCGCGCCATCCTCGCGGCCGGCAGCGACGGCGAGGACGAGCCGGTGCCGACGCTGGAGCAGGAACACGCCGCCGACGACTAGGCATCCGCAAGGGGCCGCCATCGCAAGATGGCGGCCCTTTTTCGTTGGCCTCGATCGCCTGACCCGCTCCCGGTGACCTCGATGGGGGACACGCTCGACATCGCGCTGACCGCGCCGCAGGAGCGCTGCCTGGTGGCGCTGAAGGCGGTCCTGGAAGGCCGGCTCGCGTCGCTCGGCCCGTACGAATCGGGCCTGTTCAACTTCTATGTCCGCAAGCTCGCGCACGACGCGCTGCTCTCGCAGTCCGACCTCCAGGCGCTCGGGATCCTGCGCGCGCGGCGGGGCCAGTTCGGCCGGCTCTGGGAAATCGGTCCGGGCGTCGGCCAACTCTCGATCATGCTCGCACTGGACGGCCACCAGGTGGTGGCCGTCGAGCACGACGCTCGCCGGGCGGCCGCTCTCGCCGCGACCCTCGAGGTCCTGGCGGGCATCGACCGGCCGGCGAGGGACAGGATCTCCGTGGTGGAAGGCTCGTTCCCCGAGGTGCTCGGCCCCGACGAGAGCGTGGAGCGGGACGCCATCGTCTGCCTCGGCTGTGCGTTCACCGCCCCTGAAGCCAGGTATCGGGCCTTCGAGGCCGCTCTCTCGCGTTTCGCCGTCGGCGTGATCGATTTCGCCCGGCTCTTCGTCGAGAGCACCGATCGGGCGGACTGGCGCCAACGGGCCGTCGCCTATGCCTCGACTTACGACGCCGACCTCTCGCTGGTGTCGGCCTTCCACGTCCCGCATGTCGGGAAGTCGGGCGAGCTGTTCACCATCGTGCCGCGCAAGGGGCAGCAGGCGGCGACCCGGCTCTTTTGCACAGATCCGGCGGTTGACCCGTCCCCTGGGACTGCCTGCATAGGGTCGAGGGCAGCAACAGCACGAGGTGACCCTTGTCCTCCACCGGTCCGTTCCTGACCCTTTCCGAAGCCGCGCGGCGGCTCGGCGTCTCCGGCAAGGCCCTGCGCGTCTACGAGCAGCGCGGCCTGCTGGCGCCGCTGCGCACCGCCGCCGGATGGCGCGCCTACGGCCGCGCGGAGATGGAGCGGGCGGCGGAGATCGCCGCCCTGCGCCGGCTGGGCTTCGGCCTGGCCGAGATCGGCCGCATGCTGAAGGCCGATCCGCCGGCCCTGGCCCGCGCGCTGTCGGCGCACCAGGCGGCGCTGGAGAGCCGGCTGCGCTTGCTGGCCGGCACGCTGGAGACGGTGCGCGGGCTGAGGGACGGACTGGCCCGGGGCGACGTGCCGGCGGTGGCAGGCATCGCCCGGCTTCTGGATCCCGGCAGCGGTCCGCGCCTCGCCATCGACCTGCCCTGGCCGTGGGGCGGCGAACGCTTCGAGCTGAACGGCATCCGTCACCTGACCTACATCACCGGGCCGCTGGGCAGCGGCAAGACCCGTCTCGCGCAGGCGCTCGCGGCAGCCCTGCCGGATGCGGCCTTCATCGGCCTGGAGGGGCGGGCGGACGGCGAGGCGGTGCGCACCCGGCTGGCCGGCGATCCCGCGCTCTCGGCGCGGGTCGACGCGGCGCTCGCCGAGCTCGCGGAGGATGGCGCGACCGCAGGGCCGGGCCTGCTCGGCCTGCTCACGGTTCTCGAGGCGACGACGCCCGCCGTCCTGGTGGTCGACATGATCGAGCAGGGTCTGGACGAGGCCACCCAGGAAGCGGTGATCGCCCGCCTGCGGCGACAGGCGACGACGGCCCGGCCGCTCTTTCTCCTGACGCGCTCGACCGCGATCCTGGACCTCGATTCGGTGGGGCCGAACGAAGCGATCGTCTACTGCCCGGCCAACCACAGCCCGCCGATCGAGGTGTCGCCCTGGCCGGGCGCGCCGGGCCATGAGGCGCTGGCCTCCTGCCTCGCGGCACCCGCGGTACGAGCCCGCACCGAGGGCGTCATCGCCTGGCGGCCGCCGGTCCCGGCGGCGGGCTGACGGGCCCGTCGCGGCTCGCGGCAGCCCGGCCCAGCCAGGCCGCGCGGTCGAGCCGCCAGACCATGCGTCGGCCCTCGCCCTCGACGAAGCGGAACGGTTCGGTGTCGACCAGGACGGCACCCTGCCGCTCCTTGACCCGGGCGGAGGCGCGGTTCCCCTCGGCATTGCTGACCCAGAGGTAGGGCCAGCCCAGGGTCCGGAAGGCGTAGTCGGTGACCCGGTCGGCCGCCTCGGTCATCAGGCCGCGGCCCTGGAAGTCGGGATCGAGCCAGAAGCCCCGCATGTCGCGGCTGCGGCCGTCGTCGGGCCAGAGGTCGATGCAGCCGACCAGCTCGTCCGGCCCGTCCCGCAGGCGGATCGACCAGTGGTGCTTCTCGCCCCGTTCCATCTCGCCCTGGCAGATGCCGACATAGGTGGCCGCCCCGTCCGCCGGGTAGGGCCAGGGCACCTGGGGGCCGAGATGGCGGACGATCTCCCAGCGCGGGAAACGCCGCTGCAGCGCCGGGATGTCGGGCGGCGCCAGCGGCCGCAGGATCAGGCGGGGCGTCTCGAGGATCGGAGTCGGGGGCAGGGGCTGGTCGAGGGGTGGCATGGCAGGTCCGGGAGGTCTTCGGGGGAAGCCGCCGGTACGGGACCTGTCAGGGAGCCCCGTGTCCGGACGACGGGGCTTGGGTGCGTTGAGCTCGGATCAGGTGATCGCGCGCGCGACGGCTCCCGCCCCGGAAGGCGGCCGGGCAGTCGACGGGGTACCGGGTCCGTGCATGACCATGGTATGCCGATACAGGGGCAGTTCGGTCGTCGTCAAATGAGGCTGTCTTCGCGCGTATTGCCACCGCGAACGTGATGCCACCGAGCTGGTAGTTTCCGGACCATCACCTACCATATCTAGGTGCAAGATTCTTGCGCGCGCGTCGCAAGCATGGTCAGGAACGAGTCATTCGGATGGCATTGGGAATAGCCATTGATATCAAAGCGAAAAGCGTCCCGGCAACGCTTGACGGCGGTGCCGTCGCGGCCATATAAGCGCGCCACCTCGCCGGGGGGCTGGTGGTAGGCGAAAGCCTAAACGCAGCCTGACGTCGAGGACCGCTACAAGTCAGGCCATGAGGCCGCAGAGTTCTTATTGCGCGGGCTGCGCTCTTGCCGCTTTGCCCGCGCATATCGCTTTGCGCCGAAGCCCGGCTCGGGCGGAACCGAGACGGCGTTCAAGGAAACCGGGAAGTCGATGCCGACTATCAACCAACTGATCAGCAAGGGCCGCCGCCCGCTCTCGGCGCGCAACAAGGTGCCCGCCCTTCAGGCCTGCCCGCAGAAGCGCGGCGTCTGCACGCGTGTCTATACGACCACGCCGAAGAAGCCGAACTCGGCGCTTCGCAAAGTCGCCAAGGTGCGCCTCACCAACGCCTACGAGGTCGTGAGCTACATCCCGGGCGAGGGCCACAATCTGCAGGAGCATTCGGTGGTCATGATCCGCGGCGGTCGTGTCAAGGATCTGCCGGGCGTCCGCTACCACATCATCCGCGGCACCCTGGATACCCAGGGCGTCAAGGACCGCAAGCAGCGCCGTTCGAAGTACGGCGCCAAGCGTCCGAAGTAAGGCGCGGAGGAAGCCATGTCCCGTCGTCGCGCCGCCGAAAAGCGTGAAGTCCTGCCGGATGCCAAGTTCGGCGATCTGGTCCTGTCGAAGTTCATGAACACGCTGATGCAGCGTGGCAAGAAGTCGGTCGCCGAGCGCGTCGTCTACGGCGCCCTCGACGAGATCGAGTCGAAGCTCAAGCAGGATCCGGTCCCCGCCTTCCACGAGGCGCTGGAGAACGTGAAGCCGGCCGTCGAGGTCCGCTCGCGCCGCGTCGGCGGCGCCACCTACCAGGTGCCGGTCGAGGTTCGTCCGGAGCGCCGGCAGGCGCTGGCGATCCGCTGGATCATCCAGGCCGCGCGCGACCGGTCGGGCCACAGCATGACCGAGAAGCTGTCGGCCGAGCTGCTGGACGCCTTCAATCGTCGCGGCAACGCGGTCAAGAAGCGCGAGGACACGCACAAGATGGCCGACGCCAACAAGGCGTTCGCGCATTACCGCTGGTAAAGCGGTCCGCAAGCCCTTTCGAGAGAGCCCCCTCCCATGGCCCGCACCACCCCGATCGAGCACTACCGAAACATCGGTATCATGGCGCATATCGACGCCGGCAAGACCACGACGACCGAGCGCATCCTCTACTACACGGGGAAGTCGCATAAGATCGGCGAGGTCCATGACGGTGCCGCGACCATGGACTGGATGGAGCAGGAGCAGGAGCGCGGCATCACCATCACCTCGGCCGCCACGACCGCGTTCTGGAAGAACGAGACCGGTCCGTTCGCCGGCCCGAGCTTCCGCATCAACATCATCGACACGCCCGGCCACGTCGACTTCACCATCGAGGTCGAGCGCAGCCTGCGCGTCCTCGACGGCGCGGTCTGCGTGTTCGACTCGGTTGCCGGCGTCGAGCCGCAGTCCGAGACGGTGTGGCGCCAGGCCGACAAGTACGGCGTGCCGCGCATCTGCTTCGTCAACAAGATGGACCGCACCGGCGCCAACTACTGGCGCACCGTCGACATGATCGTCGACCGGCTGGGCAGCAAGCCGCTCGTCACCCAGATCCCGATCGGCGCCGAGTCCGACTTCAAGGGCCTGGTCGACCTGGTCTCCAACAAGGCCATCATCTGGCTCGAGGAGACGCTGGGCGCCAAGTTCGAGGTCAAGGACATCCCGGACGACCTCAAGGAGCAGGCCGCCGAGTGGCGGACCAAGATGATCGAGATGGCCGTCGAGCAGGACGACGTCGCGCTCGAGAAGTATCTCGGCGGCGAGCTGCCCGACTACGACACGCTGATCAAGTGCATCCGCAAGGGCACGATCTCGTACGCCTTCGTGCCGATCCTGTGCGGCTCGGCGTTCAAGAACAAGGGCGTGCAGCCCATGCTGGACGCCGTCGTGAACTACCTGCCGGGCCCGACCGACGTGCCGGACGTCAAGGGCGTCAAGATGGGCAGCGACGAGGCCATCACCCTGCCGTCGAGCGACGATGCGCCGCTGAGCGCGCTCGCGTTCAAGATCATGACCGACCCGTTCGTCGGCTCGCTGACCTTCGCGCGAATCTACTCGGGCGTGATGGAGTCGGGCACCGGCGTGCTGAACAGCACCAAGGACCGCAAGGAGCGCATCGGCCGCATGCTGCTGATGCACGCCAACAACCGCGAGGACATCAAGGAAGCGCGCGCCGGCGACATCGTCGCCCTGGCCGGCCTCAAGGCCGTGACCACCGGTGACACGCTGTGCACCTCGGAGTACCCGGTCGTGCTCGAGCGCATGGACTTCCCCGATCCGGTCATCGAGCTCGCGATCGAGCCGAAGTCGAAGGCCGACCAGGAGAAGATGGGCCAGGCGCTGGGCCGTCTGGTGCAGGAAGACCCGACCTTCCGCGTCTCGACCGACCAGGAGACGGGCCAGACCGTCATCAAGGGCATGGGCGAGCTCCATCTCGAGATCAAGGTCGACATCCTGCGCCGCACCTACAAGGTCGACGCCAATGTCGGCGCTCCGCAGGTCGCCTATCGCGAGACGCTCGGCCGCAAGTCCGAGATCGACTACACCCACAAGAAGCAGAGCGGCGGCTCGGGCCAGTTCGCCCGCATCAAGCTGGTGTTCGAGCCGGGCGAGCCGGGTTCGGGCTACAGCTTCGAGAGCAAGATCGTCGGCGGCTCGGTTCCCAAGGAATACATCCCGGGCGTCGAGAAGGGCCTCGAGGCCTCGCGCGAGACCGGCGTGCTGGCCGGCTTCCCGGTGATCGACTTCAAGGTGACGCTGATCGACGGCGCCTACCACGACGTCGACTCGAGCGTGCTGGCCTTCGAGATCGCCGCCCGCGCGGCCTTCAAGGAAGGCCTGCAGAAGGCGCAGTGCAAGCTGCTCGAGCCGATCATGAAGGTCGAGGTGGTGACGCCCGAGGACTACATGGGCGACTGCATCGGCGACCTGAACAGCCGCCGCGGCCAGATCCAGGGCATGGAGGCCCGCGGCAACGCGCAGGTCATCAACGCCATGGTGCCGCTGGCCAACATGTTCGGCTACGTGAACACGCTGCGCTCGATGACCCAGGGGCGCGCCGCCTACACGATGACCTTCGACCACTATGCGGCGGTGCCGCAGGCCGAGGCGGAGAAGGTCGTTTCCAAGCTGGCGGGCTGACGCCGCCGATCGAACGATACGAATGAACCAAGGATCAGGACAATGACGAAGGCGAAATTCGAGCGGAACAAGCCGCACTGCAACATCGGGACGATCGGTCACGTGGACCATGGCAAGACGTCTCTGACGGCTGCGATCACGAAGGTGCTGGCGAAGTCGGGTGGCGCGACGTTCACGGCGTACGACCAGATCGACAAGGCGCCGGAGGAGCGGGAGCGCGGGATCACGATCTCGACGGCGCACGTGGAGTACGAGACGGACAACCGCCACTACGCGCACGTCGACTGCCCGGGCCACGCGGACTACGTGAAGAACATGATCACGGGCGCGGCGCAGATGGACGGTGCGATCCTGGTCGTGTCGGCGGCGGACGGCCCGATGCCGCAGACGCGCGAGCACATCCTTCTGGCGCGTCAGGTTGGCGTTCCGGCGCTGGTCGTGTTCATGAACAAGTGCGACATGGTGGACGATCCGGAGCTTCTGGACCTGGTGGAGCTCGAGGTTCGCGAGCTGCTGAAGAGCTACCAGTTCCCGGGCGACGACATCCCTGTGATCCGGGGCTCGGCGCTGATGGCGCTGGAGGACAAGAACCCGGAGCTGGGCGAGCAGGCGGTGCTGAGCCTGATGGCGGAGGTCGACAAGTACATCCCGCAGCCGACGCGCGACAAGGACAAGCCGTTCCTGATGCCGATCGAGGACGTGTTCTCGATCTCGGGCCGCGGCACGGTGGTGACGGGCCGCGTCGAGCGTGGCGTTGTGAAGGTCGGCGAGGAGATCGAGATCGTCGGTCTGAAGGCGACGACGAAGACGGTGGTCACGGGCGTCGAGATGTTCCGCAAGCTGCTGGACCAGGGCGAGGCGGGCGACAATATCGGCGCGCTGCTGCGCGGCGTGGGCCGCGAGGACGTGGAGCGGGGCCAGGTGCTGGCGAAGCCGGGCACGATCACGCCGCACACGAACTTCGAGGCCGAGGCGTACATCCTGACGAAGGAGGAGGGCGGCCGTCACACGCCGTTCTTCACGAACTACCGTCCGCAGTTCTACTTCCGGACGACGGACGTGACGGGCGTGGTGTCGCTGCCGGAGGGCACGGAGATGGTGATGCCGGGGGACAACGCCCGGATGACGGTGGAGCTGATCCAGCCGATCGCCATGGACGAGGGCCTGCGCTTCGCCATCCGCGAGGGCGGCCGCACCGTCGGCGCCGGCGTCGTCACCAAGATCGTCAAGTAACCGTCGCCAGCCGACAGCGAGCCCAGACCATGGACAGCACCAACATCCGAATCCGGCTCAAGGCCTTCGATCATCGCGTGCTCGACACGTCGACGAGCGAGATCGTGAGCACGGCCAAGCGGACGGGCGCGCAGGTGCGCGGCCCGATCCCGCTGCCGACCGGCATCGAGAAGTTCACGGTCAACCGTTCGCCGCACATCGACAAGAAGTCGCGCGAGCAGTTCGAGATCCGCACCCACAAGCGCGTGCTCGACATCGTCGACCCCACCCCGCAGACGGTCGACGCGCTGATGAAGCTCGACCTCGCCTCGGGCGTGGACGTCGAGATCAAGCTCGGCGCCTAAGGGAAGCGGGAAGAAGGAACAGGACCATGCGTTGCGGTCTCCTCACCCAGAAGGTCGGCATGACCCGCGTCTTCAATGACGACGGCGAGCATGTGCCCGTGACCGTTCTGAAGGTGGATCAGCTCCAGGTTGTCGCCGTCCGCTCGGACGAGAAGGACAAGTACACGGCCGTCCAGCTGGGCTACGGCAAGGCCAAGGTGAAGAACGTGAGCCAGCCGATGCGCGGCCACTTCGCCAAGGCCAAGGTCGAGCCCAAGAAGAAGCTGATCGAGTTCCGGGTCGCCAAGGACGCGGTGCTCGAGGTCGGCGCCGAGCTGGTGCCCAGCCACTTCGTGCCCGGCCAGTTCGTCGACGTCGTCGGCACCACGATCGGCCGCGGCTTCACCGGCTCGATGGTGCGGTGGAACTTCGGCGGCCTCGAGGCCAGCCACGGCGTGTCGGTCTCGCACCGCAGCCACGGCTCGACCGGCAACCGCCAGGATCCCGGCCGCACCTTCCCCGGCAAGAAGATGGCGGGCCACTACGGCCACGAGCGCGTGACCACGCAGAACCTGAAGATCGTCGCCGCCGACGACGAGAAGGGCCTGCTGCTGGTCTCCGGCGCCGTGCCCGGCCCGCGCGGTGGCTACATCATCGTCAAGGACGCTTCCAAGCGCGCCCGCCCCAAGGACGCGCCCTATCCGGCCGGCCTGCGCAAGGCCGCCGAGGCGGCTGCCCCCGTGGCGGAAGCGCCGGCGGCGGACGCTCCTGCGGCCGAAGGGCCGTCGGCCTGAGGACTGAACAATGAAGATCGCGGTCAAGACCATCGAGGGCGGCAGCGCCGGCGAGATCGATCTCGCCGATGCGGTGTTCGCCGTTCCCGTCCGCAAGGACATCCTGCAGCGCTGCGTGGTGTGGCAGCTGGCGCGTCGCCAGCAGGGCACCCACAAGACCAAGGGGCGCTCCGAGATCACGGCGACGGCCAAGAAGATGTACGCCCAGAAGGGCACCGGCCGGGCCCGCCACGGCAACGAGGCGGCGCCGCAGTTCCGCGGCGGCGGCAAGGCCTTCGGGCCGGTCGTGCGCAGCCACGCCATCGACCTGCCGAAGAAGGTCCGCAAGCTCGCGCTGCGTACCGCGCTGTCGGCCAAGGCGGCCGAGGGCAAGCTGATCGTGGTCGAGGCGGCGGCCCTGCCGGAGCCCAAGACGACCAAGCTCAAGGCCCATTTCGGCGAGCTCGGCATCTCCAGCGTGCTGGTCATCGGCGGCGCCGAGCTCGACGCCAACTTTGCGCGGGCCGCGGCCAACCTGGCGCATGTCGATGTGCTGCCGCAGCAGGGCGCCAACGTCTACGACATCCTGCGCCGCGACACGCTGGTGCTGACCAAGGATGCCGTGAAGCATCTCGAGGAGCGCCTGCAATGAGCGTCAAGGCGAACAGGGCCGCGGTCGGAGCCACCGTCTCGCGCGCGCGCATGTACGAGGTGATCCGCTCGCCGCTGATCACCGAGAAGACCACCAACGGCTCCGAGCACAGCCAGGTGACCTTTCGCGTGTCGCTCGACGCCACCAAGCCCGAGATCAAGCAGGCCATCGAGGGTCTGTTCAAGGTCAAGGTCAAGGCGGTGAACACCGTCACGGTGAAGGGCAAGAAGAAGATCTTCCGCGGCCGTCCCGGCGTGCGGAGCGACTGGAAGAAGGCGATCGTCTCGCTGGTCGAAGGTCACAAGATCGACGTGACCACGGGCCTCTGAGGCGGGGGATAGGATCATGGCTCTGAAGAGTTACAAGCCGATCACGCCGTCGATGCGGCAGCTCGTGATCGTCGACCGCACCGGCCTCTGGAAGGGCAAGCCGGTGAAGTCGCTGACGAGCGGCAAGTCGAATTCGGGCGGGCGCAACAACCACGGCCGCATCACCAGCGACCATCGCGGCGGCGGCCACAAGCGGCGCCTGCGCACGATCGACTTCCGCCGGCGCAAGTTCGACGTCTCGGCGACGGTCGAGCGCCTGGAGTACGACCCCAACCGGTCGGCCTTCATCGCGCTGATCAAGTACGCCGACGGCGAGCTGTCGTACATCCTGGCGCCGCAGCGCCTGAAGGTCGGCGACGAGGTCGTGTCGGGCGAGCGCGTCGACATCAAGCCCGGCAACGCGATGCCGCTCGGCAACATGCCGGTCGGCACCATCGTCCACAATGTCGAGCTGAAGAAGGGCAAGGGCGGCCAGCTCGCGCGGTCGGCCGGCACCTACGTCCAGCTGGTCGGCAAGGACGCCGGCTACGCCCAGATCAAGCTGAGCTCGGGCGAGCTGCGCCTCGTGCCGGGCGAGTGCCTGGCGACGGTCGGCGCGGTGTCCAACCCGGACAACCAGAACACCGTCGTCGGCAAGGCCGGACGCAGCCGCTGGCTGGGCCGTCGCCCGGTCGTGCGCGGCGTGGCCATGAACCCGGTCGACCACCCGCACGGCGGCGGCGAGGGCCGCACCTCGGGCGGCCGTCACCCGGTCACCCCGTGGGGCAAGCCGACCAAGGGCAAGAAGACGCGCACCAACAAGGCGACGGACAAGTTCATCATCCGCCGCCGGCACGCGACGCGCTGACGAGGAGATAGGCAGTGGCACGTTCCGTCTGGAAGGGTCCCTTCGTCGAGGGCAGCCTGATCAAGAAGGCCGAGAAGGCGCGTCAGAGCGTGCGCAACGAGGTCATCAAGACCTGGTCGCGCCGGTCGACGATCCTGCCGCAGTTCGTCGGCCTGACGTTCGGCGTCTACAACGGCAAGAAGTTCATCCCGGTGAACGTCACCGAGGAGATGGTCGGTCACAAGCTCGGCGAGTTCTCGCCGACGCGGACCTTCCACGGTCACGCGGGCGACAAGAAGGTCTCGAAGGATTAGCACCCAATGAGCAAGCCATCCGCTCCCCGCCGCGAGGCGGACAACGAGGCCAAGGCCGTGCTGCGCACCATCCGCGTCAGCCCGCGCAAGCTCGACCTCGTGGCCGCCACCATCCGCGGCAAGAAGGCGGCCTACGCCGTCAACGAGCTCACCTTCTCGAAGAAGCGCATCGCGCAGGACGTCAAGAAGGTGCTGAACTCGGCCATCGCCAACGCCGAGAACAACCATAACCTCGACGTCGATCGCCTGATCGTCGCCGAGGCGTCGGTCGGCAAGGGCCTGGTGATGAAGCGCTTCCAGACGCGCGGCCGCGGCCGTGCCGCCGGCATCCGCAAGCCGTTCAGCCATCTCACGATCGTGGTGCGCGAGCGCGCCGAGGCGGAGGACAAGTAATGGGTCAGAAGGTCAACCCGATCGGCCTCAGGCTCGGCATCAACCGCACCTGGGATTCCCGGTGGTACGCCGAGGGCGGCGAATACTCGAAGATGCTCCACGAGGACATCCACATCCGCAAGGTGCTGCGCGACCGGCTGGCCCAGGCGGGCGTGGCCAAGATCGTGATCGAGCGCCCGGCCAAGCGCGCCCGCGTCACCATCCACACCGCCCGCCCAGGCGTGGTGATCGGCAAGAAGGGCGCCGACATCGAGAAGCTGCGCGGCGACCTCGCCAAGATGACCAAGGGCGAGGTTGCGCTGAACATCGTCGAGATCCGCAAGCCCGAGATCGACGCCACGCTGATCGCCGAGAACATCGCGCAGCAGCTCGAGCGCCGCGTCGCCTTCCGCCGCGCCATGAAGCGCGCCGTGCAGTCGGCGATGCGCCTGGGCGCCCAGGGCATCCGCATCAACTGCTCGGGCCGCCTGGGCGGCGCCGAGATCGCGCGCATGGAGTGGTACCGCGAAGGCCGCGTGCCGCTGCACACGCTGCGCGCCGACATCGACTATGGCACGGCGACCGCCTTCACCACCTTCGGCACCTGCGGCGTCAAGGTCTGGGTGTTCAAGGGCGAGATCCTGGGCCACGACCCGATGGCGCACGACAAGCGCGCCGAGGAAGCCGCTCCGCAGCGCACGCCCGCCCGGGTCGAGCGCACGGAGCAGAGGGACGCGTAGGACACCATGCTGCAACCCAAGCGCACCAAGTACCGCAAGGCCTTCAAGGGCCGTATCCACGGCGTGGCCAAGGGCGGTTTCAACCTCGACTTCGGCGCCTATGGCCTGAAGGCGATGGAGCCCGACCGGCTGACCGCGCGCCAGATCGAGGCGGCCCGCCGCGCCATCACGCGTCACATGAAGCGTGCCGGCCGCGTCTGGATCCGCGTGTTCCCGGACGTGCCGGTGTCGAAGAAGCCCCTCGAGGTCCGCATGGGCTCGGGCAAGGGCGCCCCGGAATTCTGGGCCGCCCGGGTCAAGCCCGGCCGCGTCCTGTTCGAGCTCGACGGCGTGCCGGCGAACATCGCGCGCGAGGCGTTGGCGCTTGCCGCCGCCAAACTGCCGATCAAGACCCGCTTCGTCGCCCGCGTCGGCGCCTGAGGCTGAAGGAGAGAGCCATGAAGGCCACCGATCTGCGCCCCAAGACCCAGGACCAGCTCAAGGAAGAGCTCGGCAACCTGCGCAAGGAAGCGTTCAACCTGCGTTTTCAGAAGGCCGGCGGACAGCTCGGCAAGACCGCCCGCGTGCGCCAGGTGCGCCGCGATATCGCCCGCATCAAGACGGTGCTGGGCGAAAAGGCCGCTGGTTAAGGAGTCATCGATGCCGAAGCGAATTCTCGAGGGCGTCGTGGTCAGCGACAAGATGGACAAGACCGTGGTGGTGAAGGTCGAGCGTCGTGTCCAGCACCCGATCTACAAGAAGTTCATCCGCCGCTCCAAGAAGTACCACGCCCACGACGAGACCAATGCCTACAAGGGCAAGATCGGCGAGAACGTGCGCATTCGCGAGTGTCGCCCCTTGTCCAAGACCAAGAGCTGGGAAGTTCTGGTCGAAGGCGCCAAGGCCTAGGACGGAGCCCCGACAATGATCCAGATGCGGACCAATCTCGAGGTCGCCGACAATTCCGGCGCGCGCCGCGTCCAGTGCATCAAGGTGCTGGGCGGTTCGCGGCGCAAGTACGCCAGCGTCGGTGACGTCATCGTGGTGTCGGTCAAGGACGCCATCCCGCGCGGTCGCGTGAAGAAGGGCGAGGTGCACCGCGCCGTCGTCGTGCGCACCTCGTTCGCCGTGCGCCGCCCGGACGGCAGCGCCATCCGCTTCGACCGCAACGCCGCCGTGCTGCTCAGCAAGCAGGACGAGCCGATCGGCACGCGCATCTTCGGACCGGTGACGCGCGAACTGCGCGCCAAGAAGTTCATGAAGATCATCTCGCTCGCCCCGGAGGTCCTCTAAGGAGCCGCCATGACCAACAAGCTCAAGATCAGGAAGGGCGACCGGGTGAAGGTCATTTCCGGCCGCAGCAAGGGCAAGGTGGGCGACGTGTTGCGTGTCATGCCGACCGAGCAGCGCGTCGTGGTGTCGGGCGTGAACGTCATCAAGCGCCACACCAAGCCCAGCCGGACCGATTCCGGCGGCATCATCGAACGGGAGGCCGCGATCCACGTGTCGAACGTGGCCCTGCTCGATCCCAAGTCGGACAAGCCGACCAAGATCGGGTTCAAGTTCCTGGAAGACGGCCGCAAGGTGCGCTTCGCGCGCGCTTCCGGCGAAACAATCGACCGCTAGGAGAACGGGCCATGCCCGCGCGACTGCAAGAACACTACGCCAAGACCGTGCGCGAAGCGCTCACCAAGGAGTTCTCCTACCAGAACGCCTTCGAGGTGCCGCGCCTCGACAAGATCGTCATCAACATGGGCGTCGGCGAGGCGGTCAACGACCGCAAGGCCGTCGAGGGCGCCGCGGCCGAGCTCGCGGCCATCACCGGCCAGAAGCCGGTGATCACCAAGTCGCGCAAGTCGATCGCCAGCTTCAAGCTGCGCGAGGGCATGGCGATCGGTGCCAAGGTCACGCTGCGGCGCGACCGCATGTACGAGTTCGTCGATCGCCTGGTGAACATCGCCCTGCCGCGCGTCCGCGACTTCCGCGGGCTCAACGGCAAGTCGTTCGACGGCAACGGCAACTACGCCATGGGGCTCAAGGAGCAGATCGTGTTCCCGGAGATCGACTACGACAAGGTCGACCAGGTGCGCGGCATGGACATCATCATCTGCACGACGGCGAAGTCTGACGCGGAAGCCAAGGCGCTCCTCCGCGGTTTCGACTTCCCGTTCGTGAACTGAGGCCGGAGAGGCATATGGCCAAGACGAGTTCTGTCGAGAAGAACAAGCGGCGCACCAAGATGGTGAAGCAGTACGCCGCCAAGCGCGCGAAGCTCAAGTCGGACGCGGTGGACGACAAGCTGACGCCTGAGGAGCGCTTCTCGGCGCGCCTCAAGCTCGCCAAGCTGCCGCGCAACTCCTCGGCGACGCGCATCCGGAACCGGTGCGAGCTCACGGGCCGCCCGCGTGCCGTCTATCGCAAGTTCAAGCTGTCGCGCCTGGCGCTGCGTCAGCTGGCGTCGCTGGGTGCCCTGCCCGGCGTCGTGAAGTCGAGCTGGTAACGGGGGACCGTAGACCATGGCGATGACAGATCCTGTCGGTGATTTGCTGACCCGCATCCGCAACGGCCAGGCCGCACGCCTCGACAGCGTGACCGTGCCGGCCTCGCGACTGCGGTCCAACGTGCTCGACGTGCTCCAGCGCGAAGGCTACATCCGCGGCTGGTTCGAGGAAGAACTGCGCCCCGGCGTCAAGGAACTCCGCGTCGAGCTGAAGTACGACAACGGCCGTCCGGTCATCCGCGAGATCAAGCGCGTCTCGACCCCCGGCCGCCGCGTCTATTCCAAGATCCGCGAGCTGCCGCGCCACTTCAACGGGCTGGGCATCTCGATCCTGTCCACGCCGCGCGGCGTCATGTCCGACGCCGAGGCGCGCGCCGCCAACGTCGGCGGCGAAGTCATCTGCAAGGTGTTCTGACATGTCGCGAGTCGGCAAGCATCCGGTGATCATCCCCTCGGGGGTGACCGTCGATCTCAAGGGCCAGCACCTGAAGGCCAAGGGCAAGCGGGGCGAGCTGGAGTTCACCGTCCACGACGATGTCGAGGTGACGCGCGAAGGCGATGCGCTGAGCTTCAAGCCGCGCACCGAGAGCCGGCGTGCCCGCATGCAGTGGGGCACGGCGCGCAACCTGGCCAGCAACCTGGTCAAGGGCGTGTCGGACGGCTTCACCATCACCCTCGAGATCAACGGCGTCGGCTATCGCGCGCAGGCCGATGCCAAGAACCTGAAGCTGCAGCTCGGCTTCAGCCACGACGTCGAGATGCCGATCCCGGCCGGCATCCAGATCAAGGCGGTCAAGCCGACCGAGATCGAGATCACCGGCTCCGACCGCCAGCGGGTCGGCCAGCTTGCGGCCGAGATCCGCAGCCTGCGTCCGCCCGAACCCTACAAGGGCAAGGGCATCAAGTACTCGACCGAGACGATCCGGCGCAAGGAAGGCAAGAAGAAGTAGAGGCCGACCATGTCCAAGACAAACGCCCTTTTCGATCGCCGCCAGCGGCGCACGCGCTACGCGTTGCGCAAGGCCGGTGGCGGCCGCCCCCGGCTCAGCGTCTTCCGCTCGGGCAAGCACATCTATGCCCAGGTCATCGACGACCGGAAGGGCGCCACCCTGGCCTCCGCCTCGTCGATCGAGAAGGATCTCAAGGGCAAGCTCAAGACGGGTGCCGACAAGTCGGCGGCTGCCGAGGTCGGCAAGCTGATCGCCGAGCGCGCGCTTGCGGCCGGCGTCAAGGAGGTCGTGTTCGACCGCGGCGGCTACATCTTCCACGGCCGCGTCGAGGCGCTGGCCAATGCCGCCCGCGAGGGCGGCCTGTCGTTCTGAGGAGTTAGACCATGGCTCGTTCACCCGGTGGATCCGGCCGCGGCCCGCGCGATCGTGGACGCGACCGCGACCGCGACGAGGAAAACGAACTGACCGACAAGCTGGTCACCATCAACCGCGTGGCCAAGGTGGTGAAGGGCGGCCGGCGCTTCGCCTTCGCGGCGATCGTGGTGGTCGGCGACCAGCGCGGCCGTGTCGGTCACGGCGCGGGCAAGGCCCGCGAGGTGCCCGAGGCGATCCGCAAGGCGACGGAAGCGGCCAAGCGCGGCCTGATCCGGGTGCCGCTGCGCGACGGCCGCACGCTGCATCACGACGTGCGCGGCCGCTTCGGCGCCGGCAAGGTGACGCTGCGCGCCGCCCCGGCCGGTACCGGCATCATCGCCGGCGGTCCGATGCGCGCCGTGTTCGAGACGCTCGGCATCAAGGACATCGTCGCCAAGTCGGTCGGCACGTCCAACCCGCACAACATGATCAAGGCGACCTTCGCTGCCCTTCAGCTGCTGAACTCGCCGCGCATGGTGGCGACCCGCCGCGGCAAGAAGGTCGGCGAGCTGCTCGGCCGCCGCGACGAGACCGCCGCCGCGGAAGCGGCGGCCTAGGGAGCAGGGCCATGGCCGAAGGCAAGAAGATCAGGATCACCCAGACCGGCAGCCCGATCGGCCGCACGCAGGACCAGCGCGCGACCCTGATCGGTCTCGGCCTGAACAAGCGCCACCGCACCCGCGAGCTCGTGGACACGCCCGAGGTGCGCGGCATGATCAACAAGGTACGCCACCTGGTGCGTATCGAGGACGACCAGGCGGCCTGAGGAAGCGACGATGAAACTCAACGAGATCGCCGACAATCCGGGAGCCCGCAAGGCGCGCATGCGCGTCGGTCGCGGTATCGGCTCCGGCAAGGGCAAGACCTCGGGACGCGGCGTCAAGGGCCAGAAGTCCCGCACCGGCGTCGCCATCAAGGGCTTCGAGGGCGGCCAGATGCCGCTCTACCGCCGCATGCCCAAGCGCGGCTTCCGGCCGCCGCACCAGAAGTCGTGGCAGGTGGTGAACCTCGGCGCCCTGCAGAAGGCGATCGACGACAACCGCCTCGATGCCGGCAAGCCGATCGACGCCGCCGCGATGCAGGCGGCGGGTCTGTTCAAGCAGACCCTCGACGGCGTCCGCCTGCTCGGCAAGGGCGAGATCAAGACCAAGATCGAAGTGAAGGTCGCGGGCGCCTCGGCGTCGGCGATCGCCGCGGTCGAGAAGGCCGGCGGCAAGGTCGAGCTGCCGCCCAAGCCCGTGGCCGAGGCGGCCTGAGCCCGACGGCGTCGTGGGGGGCGGCCCGCCCCCTTTGTGTCGTTGTCGTTCACGCGTGAGGATCCATGGCATCCGCCGCCGAGCAACTTGCATCCAACCTGAACTGGGGCGCGATCGGTAAGGCTACCGAGCTGAAGAAGCGCCTGTGGTTCACCGTGGGCGCGCTGGTGGTCTTCCGCATCGGAGCCTACATCCCGGTGCCTGGCGTCGATCCCCATGCCCTGGCCGAGATCTTCGCGCAGAACGCCGGCGGGATCGCCGGTCTCCTGGACGTGTTTTCGGGCGGCTCGATCGGCCGCATGTCGGTGCTGGCGCTCAGCATCATGCCGTACATCTCGGCCTCCATCATCATGCAGATCCTGACGACGGTCGTGCCGTCGCTCGAGGCGCTGAAGAAGGAGGGCGAGGCCGGCCGCAAGAAGATCAACCAGTACACGCGCTACGGCACGGTGATCCTGGCGGCCTTCCAGGCCTACGGCATCGCCGTCGGTCTCGAGGGGCAGACCGCCTCGGCGGGGCCGGTGGTGATCGACCCCGGCCTGTTCTTCCGCTTCGTGACCGTGGTCACCCTGGTCGGCGGCACGCTGTTCCTGATGTGGCTCGGCGAGCAGATCACCGCGCGCGGCGTGGGCAACGGCGTCTCCCTCATCATCTTCGCCGGCATCGTGGCGGCGCTGCCCAGCGCCCTGATCCAGACCCTCGAGCTCGGCCGGACCGGCGCCCTGTCGGCCCTGTTCATCATCGCGATGGCGATCGGCGTGATCGCGGTGGTCGCGGTGGTCGTGTTCATGGAGACCGCCCAGCGGCGCATCGTGGTCCAGTACCCCAAACGCCAGGTCGGCAACCGCATGTACGGCGGCGAGGCCTCGCACCTCCCGCTCAAGATCAACACCGCCGGCGTCATCCCGCCGATCTTCGCCTCCTCGCTGCTGCTGTTCCCCGCCACCATCGCCTCGTTCCAGGGCGCGGCCGGCGAGCCCGGCTGGATGCAGTGGATGGCCACCTACCTGGGCCACGGCCAGCCCCTCTACCTGCTGGCCTACATCGCCCTGATCGTCTTCTTCTGCTTCTTCTACACGACGATCGTCTTCAACCCGACGGAGACGGCCGACAACCTGAAGAAGAACGGCGGCTTCGTGCCCGGCATCCGCCCGGGCAAGAACACCGCCGAGTACCTCGAATACATCCTGAACCGCCTGACCGTGATCGGCGCGCTGTACCTGTCGGCGGTCTGCATCCTGCCGGAGCTGCTGATCGCCCGTGGCGGCGTGCCGTTCTACTTCGGCGGCACCAGCCTGCTGATCGTGGTCTCGGTGACGCTCGACACGGTGACCCAGGTGCAGGCGCACCTGCTGGCGCATCAATACGAGGGCCTCATCCGAAAGGCCCGGCTGAGGGGCAGGGGCCGGTAGACGGGCGATGAACATCATTCTTCTGGGACCGCCGGGGGCGGGCAAGGGCACCCAGGCGCAGCGCCTGCAGGCCGACCGCGGCATGGTCCAGCTGTCGACCGGCGACATGCTGCGTGCCGCCGTGGCCTCGGGCAGCGAGCTCGGCCAGACGGCCAAGGGCATCATGGAGCGGGGCGAACTGGTCCCCGACGCCCTGATGGTCGGCCTGATCCAGGACCGGATCGCCCAGCCGGATGCCGCCAAGGGCTTCATCCTGGACGGTTTCCCGCGCACCGAGGCCCAGGCCCAGGCGCTCGACCAGATGCTGACCCGGACCGGCAAGAAGCTCGACCGGGTCATCGAGATGGAGGTCGACGAGAAGGCCCTGACCGAACGCGTCGTCGGCCGATTCACCTGCGCCAAGTGCGGCACCGGCTACCACGAGAAGTTCAAGCGCCCCAAGGTCGAGGGGGTCTGCGACGTCTGCGGCTCGCGGGAGTTCACCCGCCGCAAGGACGACAATGCCGAGACGATGAAGACCCGCATGGCCGCCTACCGGGCCCAGACCGAGCCGCTGCTGCCCTACTACGGCGCACGGGGCGTGCTGAGGAAGGTCGACGGCATGGCGGCGATGGACGAGGTTTACCGTCAAATCTCCGGGGTTTTGGAGGGGACTTGACAAGTTGGAGTTCCGTTGACTCGGGCGCGCGCATCCCTATAATCGCGCGCTTTTCCGGGGCCAGCGGATCGTTCTACGGGCGCGCGTCAGCGCGCCATAAGTCTTTGAAGGAGTTGGAACTTTGGCTCGTATAGCCGGCGTGAACATTCCCACCGCCAAGCGTGTGGTCGTGGGGCTGCAATACATCCACGGGATCGGCCATGCCAAGGCCCTCGAGATCCTGGGGAAAGTGGGGATCGATGAGTCGCGACGCGTGAACACGCTGACCGACGACGAGGTCATCCGCATCCGCGAGACCATCGACCGCGACTACACGGTCGAGGGCGATCTGCGCCGCGAGGTGGCGATGAACATCAAGCGATTGATGGACCTCGCCTGCTACCGCGGCCTGCGTCACCGCCGCGGGCTGCCGGTCCACGGACAGCGCACCCATACCAACGCCCGCACCCGCAAGGGTCCGGCGAAGCCGATCGCCGGCAAGAAGAAAGTCACGAAGTAAGCCGAGGGGAACCCGACCATGGCAAAGGCTGCAACTGCCGCGGGCGCCGCCTCCGGCGCGCGTCCGCGTCGCAAGGAACGCAAGAACATCATCGCCGGCGTCGCGCACGTGAACGCCTCGTTCAACAACACGATCGTCACGATCACCGACGCGCAGGGCAACACCATCGCCTGGTCGTCCTCGGGCCAGCAGGGCTTCAAGGGCTCGCGCAAGTCGACGCCCTTCGCCGCCCAGATGGCTGCCGAGAATGCCGGCCGCAAGGCGATGGAGCACGGCATGCGCACGCTGGAGATCGAGGTGCGCGGCCCGGGCTCCGGCCGCGAATCCGCGCTGCGCGCGCTGCAGGCGGTGGGCCTCGCGGTCACCACCATCCGCGACGTGACGCCGATCCCGCACAACGGCTGCCGCCCGCCCAAGCGTCGTCGAGTCTGATATCGGGCACGGCCGGCGCGGTCTTCCGCGCCGCCGCCCATGGGGAATGTTGTGGCGAGCTGCCGCCGGCTCGCCTGAACCAACCGGTCTAGAGAGGTAGCCCACGTGCTTCAGAAGAACTGGCAGGACCTGATCAAGCCGGAGAAGCTTGTCACCGAAGCCGGCGTCGATCCGGGTCGCACCGCGACCATCGTCGCCGAGCCGCTGGAGCGCGGCTTCGGTCTCACGCTCGGCAACGCGCTGCGCCGCGTGCTGCTCTCCTCGCTGCAGGGTGCCGCCGTCACGTCGATCAAGATCGACAACGTCCTGCACGAATTCTCGTCGATTCCCGGCGTCCGTGAGGACGTGGTGGACATCGTGCTGAACATCAAGGCCATGGCCGTGAAGATGCAGGGCGACCGCCCGCAGCGCCTGTACCTGCGCGCCGTCGGCCCCGGCGAGGTCACGGCCGGCATGATCGAGCTGCCCGGCGACGTCCAGATCATGGATCCCAAGCACCTGATCTGCACGCTCGACGACGGCGCCTCGATCTCGATGGAGCTCATGGTCGCCACGGGCAAGGGCTACATCCCGGCCTCGGCCAACCGTCCGGAAGACGCGCCGATCGGCCTGATCCCGATCGACTCGGTGTTCAGCCCGGTCAAGCGCGTCTCCTACAAGATCGAGAACAGCCGCGTCGGCCAGGTCACCGACTACGACAAGCTGTCGATGACGGTCGAGACCAACGGCACGACCCGTCCCGACGATGCGGTGGCGCTGGCCGCCCGCATCCTGCAGGACCAGCTCCAGATGTTCATCAACTTCGAGGAGCCGCGCGAGGTCCGCAAGGAGGAGGCGGAGGACACGTTCCCGTTCAACCGCAACCTGCTGCGCAAGGTCGACGAGCTCGAACTGTCGGTGCGTTCGGCCAACTGCCTGAAGAACGACAACATCATCTACATCGGCGATCTGGTGCAGAAGACCGAGGCGGAGATGCTGCGCACGCCGAACTTCGGCCGCAAGTCGCTGAACGAGATCAAGGAAGTCCTGGCCGGCATGGGCCTGCACCTCGGGATGGAGATCCCGGGTTGGCCGCCGGACAACATCGAAGAGATGGCCAAGCGGCTGGAAGAGCCGTACTAGGCCGGTGGGAAGGGATTAGGTCATGCGTCACGGAAATCGCGGTCGGAAGTTCCACCGCACGGCGGAGCATCGCAAGGCGATGTTCTCCAACCTCGCCGGTGCCCTCATCAAGCACGAGCAGATCACGACCACGCTGCACAAGGCGAAGGACCTGCGTCCGATCGTCGAGAAGCTGGTCACGCTCGGCAAGAAGGGCGGCCTGCATGCGCGCCGCCAGGCGATCGGCTACCTGCGCGATCCCTACATCGCCGACAAGCTGTTCACGACGCTGGGGCCGCGCTACTCCAAGCGGCCGGGCGGCTACCTGCGCGTCCTGAAGGCGGGCTTCCGCTTCGGCGACGCCGCGCCGATGGCTGTCATCGAGTTCGTCGAGCGCGACACCGCCGCCAAGGGCCAGGATTCGGGCCCGTCGGCGGAGCCGGTCGAGCAGCAGGAAGCGGCGTAGGCCTCTTTCGGCAGGAATTCGAGAACGCCCGGTCATCGACCGGGCGTTTTCCTTTTGGGGGAGGAGGAACGGGCGATGGGGCTGATCGTCAGGACGGCACTTCCGGCGGAGCGGGACGCGGTCGAGCACATCCTGCGATCGGCCTTCACGCCCTACATCCGCAATCTCGGCCGCGAGATCATGCCGAACCACTACGATTTCCTTGCCGACGCCATCGCGCGCGGCGACGTCTGGCTGGCAATCGACGGCGAGGAGATCGCGGGCGTCGCCGCCACGGCACGGCGCGAGACGGGCCTCTACATCGATCGTCTCGGCACCGCGCCCACGCGTCAGGGAACCGGGGTCGGCAGCTTTCTCCTCGAGCACCTGGAAGAGATCGCGCGTGCCGCCGACCTCGCAGAGATGTCTCTCGAGACGGCCGAGATGGCCGAAGGCAACATCCGCCTCTATCGCCGCCACGGGTTCGAGATCGTGCGCCGCGGCCTGCCTTCGCACGGCCTGGACGCCCATCCCCGCGTCTTCATGGTCAAGCCGCTCGACTAGCGGGCGCACCGCTGCCGCTCTTGCGGCTGTCGTCAAAGTCGTCATCCTGCGGCCCGCCACGCATCGGCGGCCGACCGGCACGCCAACCCTGAGGTGCCAGACCATGACCGATTCCCGGATCCCCTCCACGCCGCTCGCCGGCGACGAGCTGGCGGCTTACCGGGCCAAGGCAGGCCAGCCGGCCGTCACGGCGGCGACCACCCGTGACCGCGGCGTCGGCCCCTTCAAGCGCCTGGTGCTGCGCGGCGCCACGGTGATCGACGGCACCGGCGCCCCGCCGATCGGGCCGACCGACATCGTGATCGAGAGCAACCGGATCACCCTGATGAAGAAGGTGACGGGCAATCTCTCGACGGCCGCCAACAGGGTTCCGCCCGGCGATCACGAGATCGATTGCCGCGGCAAGTGGGTGACGCCCGGCTTCGTCGACTGCCACGCCCATGCCGGCGTCGCCTACCATGCAGCGAACGGCTGGGTGCCTCCGGTCGACTATGTCTACAAGCTCTGGCTGGCGCACGGCGTGACCACCGTTCGCGAGATGGGCTCGATGAACGGCCTGGGATGGATGCTCGACCAGAAGCGGCGTTCGGCCGAGAACACGATCGCGGCGCCGCGACTTCTGGCCTACGCCTACTTCCCGGCAGTCAACGACATGCTGAAGACGATCCACACGCCGGACCAGGGCCGTGTCTGGCTGCGCAGCCTCAAGGAGCGCGGCGCCGATGGCGTGAAGTTCTTCGGTGCGCCGCCGGCCATCATGGAGGCGGCGCTCGACGAATGCGGCAAGCTCGGCCTCCGCTCCGGGTGCCACCACGCGCAGATGGCGGTGACGCGCATGAATGCGCTGACGACCGCAAAGTGGGGCCTCACCAGCGCCGAGCACTATTACGGCCTGCCCGAGGCGCTGTTCGAGGATCGGATCGTCCAGCACTTCCCGCTCGACTACGATTACAACGACGAATATTTCCGCTTCTCCGTGTCCGGCCAGATGTTTCGACAGGGCGCCGAGCCGGGTTCGGCCAGGTGGAACGAGGTGCTGGAACGATTCCTCGAGATCGGCTTCACCTTCGTGCCGACCTTCACCATCTACGACGCCAACCGGGACCTGATGCGCGCGCGCCAGGCCGACTGGCACAAGGACTACACCTGGAAGTCGATGTGGAACTATTTCACGCCCCAGCGCGGCGGGCATGGTTCCTACTGGTACCGCTGGTCGACCACCAACGAGGTCGAGTGGAAGGAGAATTACCGGCTCTGGATGGCGTTCATCAACGACTACAAGAACCGCGGCGGCCGCGTCTGCACAGGCAGCGATTCCGGCTTCATCTACTCGATCTTCGGCTTCGGCTACGTGCGCGAGCTCGAGCTGCTGCAGGAGGCGGGCTTTCACCCGCTCGAGGTCGTCCGCTCCGCGACGTCGCAGGGCGCCGCCCTGTGTGGCCTTTCGGACGAGATCGGCACGCTCGAGGTCGGCAAGCTGGCAGACGTGCTGATCCACGACCACAATCCGCTCACCGACTTCAAGCTGCTCTACGGCACGGGCGCGATGCGCTTCGTCGACGCGACCAATTCCGTCGAATGGCATCGAGGCTTGAAGTACACGATCAAGGACGGAGTGATCTACGACACCGCCGAGCTGCTGGCCGACGTCCGCGAGCTGGTGAAGGCGAGCTGGGAGGAGGATGTGCCGGCCCGCTTTTCGGCGCAGCAGAGCAAGGCGGCCGAGTGACCGTCGCGCCGGGACCGGAATTCGTCGTCCTCACCGGCTTTCTGGGCTCGGGCAAGACGACCCTGCTGCGCGACTTCCTGGAAGGCCCCGAGGCTCACGACACCGCCATCATCGTGAACGAGGCGGGCGAGATCGGTCTCGACGGCCTGATCCTGCGGCAGGAAGGGGACGACACACCGATCGCCATGCTGTCCAACGGCTGCATCTGCTGCCAGGCGGGCAGCGACCTCGCTTTCACGATCGACCGGCTGCTGACGGCGGAACGGCCGGATGCCACGGGTCCGTTGTGCCGGATCGTGCTGGAGACCAGCGGCCTGTCGATGCCGAGCCCGGTGCTGCGCCAGCTGGCGAGCCTGGCGGCTCATCGCCTGCGCGTCTCGGTGCTCGCGACCTACGACGCCACACGCGGCCTGTCCGTGGCCGGATTCGAGGAGGCGGCGGCGCAATGGGCGGCGGCCCACCGCATCGTCGTCACCAAGGTCGATTCCGTATCGCCGGAGGGCCTGGCGCGCGCCGCGACGGAGATCGCCGGCGTCAATCCGATGGCGGAGATCGTGGCGACCGCCGATCGTGCCTGCGCGGTGTCGGCTGCCTTCGCGCCGCTCGGCAATGCCGCGCCGATTCCCGTGCCGCTGCCCGTCGCGGTCCAGGCGGAGCATCCCCGGGTCGGCGTGCGTCTGGCGCGCCCGACCGGCGTGCTCGCCTATGACGCCTTGGCGGCCTGGCTCGACAATCTCGCCGGTGCGCTGGGCGAGCGTCTGCTTCGGCTGAAGGGCCTGGTGCAGGTCGCCGGGATCGACCGTCCCGTGCTGGTGCAGAGCGTCGGCTCGGTTTTCTCGCCGCCTCGGCCGTTCGGCCCCTCTCGGGCGGAGACGCAGGCCTTCCTGGTGATCATCGCCCGCGACCTGCAGGCCGCCGAGCTGGAGGCCGTGGCGCCGGTCGGCCTGTTCGTGTTCTCGCCGTGGAGCGAAGCGGCGTCCGTGCCGCGGACGGCCGCGCTCGGTCGCCCGCTGGCCTGACGAGGACGCGGAGGAGAACGGTCGGCAGCGCCTTTCCGGACCTGGCGCCGGCGCTGGTGTGTCTTTGGATGCCCTGCATCGGCAGGTGCCTTGATCGACCTCAAGTCATGCCGGCGCATTCGGGAGAACGAGCATCACGCGTCCCAGGCGATCGGATACTTGTTGAAGCCGCGGAAGCGGGCGCGGCCGCCGCGTTCGGGGGCACCGTCGCGCGCCAGCCCGTCGAAGCGCGACACCAGGCGGCCGATGGCGATCGTGCCCTCGAGCCGCGCCAGCACCGCGCCCAGGCACATATGGACGCCGGCGCCGAAGGCGACGTGGCGGTTCGGGTCGCGGCCGGCATCGAAGCGGTCGGGGGCGGGGAACTGCGCCGGATCGCGGTTGGCCGCGCCGATGCCGATATGGATGTAGGTGCCGGCCGCGAGCCGCTCGCCGCCCAGCTCCAGGTCGACGGTCAGCCGGCGGTTGCCGAGCTGGTTGGAGCTTTCGAAGCGCAGCCCCTCCTCGACGCAGGTCCGGAGCAGCCCGGGATCGGCCCGCAGGCGGGCCAGCTCGCGGGGAAAGCGCAGCAGCGCGTCGACCGTGTTGCCGATCAGGTTGGTCGTCGTCTCGTGGCCGGCGTTGAGCAGGAAGATGCAGTTCTGGACCAGCTCGTCGGGCGACAGGCGCGCGCCGTCGACCTCGCCGTGGATCAGCGCGCCCAGCACGTCGCGGTCGTCGGCCGGCCGTCGCCGCCGCTCGGCCACGAGTCCGGTCAGGTAGTCCGAGAACTCGGACACCGCCTCGTTGCCGGCACGCTGCCGCTCCGGTCCCGCGACCGGCTCCAGCGCGCCCAGGATCGCCAGCGAATAGCGCCGGAACGGCGCGCGGTCGCTGGCCGGCACGCCCAGCATGTCGCAGATCACTTCGACGGGCAGGCGGAAGGCGAAGTCCTCGACCAGGTCCATGCGGCCGGCCCCGGCATGGGCGTCGAGCAGCCCGTCGACCACCGCCTCGATGCGCGGCTGCAGCGCGGCGAGGGAGCGCGGCGTGAAGGCCGCCGCCAGGAGCCTGCGCACCCGCGTGTGCAGGGGCGGATCGTTGAACACCAGGCTGGTCGTGTGATGGCGGTAGAGCGGCGAGCCCTCGCCGAACTTCGGGCCGAACTCCGCCTTCTTGTCCGAGCTCATGCGCGGGTCGCGGTAGCAGGCCGCGATGTCGGCGTAGCGTGACAGGAACACGCTGCCGTCGGGCAGGCGCTTCAGCGGCGCGAAGCGGCGCAGCGCGTGATAGTAGGGGAAGGGATCGGCGAGGAAGGCCGGCTCGAGCCGGGCGAGGTCGAAGCGGCGGGCGAAGGCCTCGGCCTCGTCCGCCGGCAGCTCGACCAGGCCCGCCGTCAGAGCTGCGTCTCCGGCAAGGCGAAGACGGTGCGGCCGGCGGCCTTGAGCGGGCCGAGCTGGGCCAGGGCCGGCGGCAGGATCACCTCGGCGTAGAAGCGCGCGGTCACGACCTTGGCCTCGAGGAAGGCCGGGTCGCCGTCGCGCCCGGCGAGCTTGCCCTGGGCGACCAGGGCGCCCCGGGCCAGCAGCCAGCCGCCCAGCGCGGTGCCGGCCAGCCGCAGGAAGGGCACCGAGCCCGCGAGCGCCGCCACCAGCTCGCCCTTGACCGACTGGGCGACCCAGCGCGTCGCGTCCTCCAGGGCATCGGCGGCGGCCGACAGGCCGGTCCGGATGGCCGCCAGATCGTCGCCCGGCGCTGCTTCCATATCCTTGGCCGTGGCCCTCATCTCGGCGACCAGCGCCAGCATCGTCTCGCCGCCGTCCTTGGCGACCTTGCGGCCGACCAGGTCGCGCGCCTGGATGCCGTTGGTGCCCTCGTAGATCGGCAGGATGCGCGCGTCGCGCAGGTGCTGGGCGGCGCCGGTCTCCTCGACGAAGCCCATGCCGCCATGGACCTGCACGCCCAGCGAGGCGATCTCGTTGCCGAGGTCGGTGAACCACGCTTTGACGATCGGGATCAGCAGGTCGACGCGGTCCTGCGTCTTGCGGGCGGCCGTGCGGTCGGGATGCTTCAATGCGCCGTCTATGCCGGCTGCGGTGTAGTAGCCCAGCGCCCGCATCGCCTCGATCTGGGCGCGCATGGTCATCAGCATCCGCCGCACGTCGGCGTGGTGGATGATCGACACCGGCTGCGGCTGGGGGCTGCCGTCGTCCTTGGACTGGACGCGCTGCTTGGCGAAGGCGGCAGCCTGCTGGTAGGCGCGCTCGGCGATCGCCAGGCCCTGGATACCGACCGACAGGCGGGCATTGTTCATCATGGTGAACATGTAGGACAGGCCGCGGCCTTCCTCGCCGACCAGGTAGCCGACGGCGCCGCCATCGTCGCCGAACGACATCACGCAGGTCGGGCTGGCATGGATGCCGAGCTTGTGCTCGAGCGACACGCAGCGCAGGTCGTTGCGCTTGCCCGGCTTGCCGTCCTCGCCGACCAGGAACTTCGGGACGATGAACAGCGAGATGCCGCGCACCCCGGCCGGCGCGTCGGGCGTGCGCGCCAGGACGAGGTGCACGATGTTCTCGGCCATGTCGTGCTCGCCGTAGGTGATGAAGATCTTCTGGCCGGTGACCAGGTAATGGTCGCCGTCGCGCACCGCTCGGGTCTTGAGCTGGCCGAGGTCCGAGCCCGCCTGGGGCTCGGTCAGGTTCATCGTCCCGGTCCATTCGCCCGAGATCATCTTGGGCAGGAAGGTCGCCTTCTGCGGCTCCGAACCGTGATGATGGATGGCGTCGATCGCCCCCTGGTTCAGCAGCAGGACCAGGCCGAAGCCCATGTTGGCCGCCTGCCACATCTCCTGGACGGTCACCGCCAGCAGCCAGGGCATGCCCTGGCCGCCGAAGGCTGGGTCGAAGGGCAGCGAGTTCCAGCCCCCGTCGACGAACTCCTTGTAGATGCCGGCGAAGCCCGGGGCGGTGCGGACGACCCCGTTCTCCAGCCGGGCGCCGACCTTGTCGCCCTCGCGGTTGAGCGGCGCCAGGCCGTTGCCGGCCAGCTTGGCGGCCTCCTCCAGCACGGCGTCGACCGTGTCCTCGGTGGCATGCTCGTAGCCGGGCAGGGCGGCCACGCCGTGCAGGCCGGCCACTTCGCGCAGCGCGAAACGGATGTCGGCCAGCGGGGCGGTATAGGTCATAGGCTCTCCTCCGGGCCGCAATATGCCAGCCGAACGGAACGTGCTGTAGGTCGATTTTGGCGACCGGCTCGGCTATTTTCGCCTCCCATGACCGATACCGTACTGCTGTCTATCGACGGGCCGCGCGCCACGATCACCCTCAACGACCCGGCGAAGCACAACCGCCTCGACCCGGCGGGCCTGGCGCTGCTCAGGGAGGCGGTCGAGGCCGCCGACGCCGACCCGGCCGTCCGGGCCACCGTCATCACCGGCGCCGGGGAGAAGACCTTCTGCTCGGGCTACGATCTCGGCTCCATCCCGGCGGGCGACAAGCCGTCGAACGGCCAGCGCGACAGCGGCTTCGAGACGGTGATGGACCGCATCGAGGCGATGCGCATGCCGACCCTCTGCGCGCTCAACGGCGGCGTCTATGGCGGCGCGACCGACCTGGCGCTGGCCTGCGACTTCCGCCTCGGCGTGAAGGGAATGCGCTTCTTCATGCCGGCGGCGCGGTTCGGGCTGCACTACTATCCCGGCGGTCTGCGCCGCTACACCCAGAAGGTCAGCCCGAGCTTCGCCAAGCGGGCCTTCCTGCTTTCGGAGGACTTCTCCGACACCGACCTGCTGGCCGTCGGCTATCTCGACTGGCTGGTCGAGCGGGAAGCCTTCGCCGCCAAGGTCGACGAGGTCGCCGCCCGCCTTGCCACGTTGGCGCCGCTTTCGATGGCGAACATGAAGCGTGCCATCGAGCAGTATGCACAGGCGGAGCCCGACGTGGCCTCCATCCGGCAATCGATGCGCGAATGCGCGTCGTCGGACGATCTGCGCGAGGGCCTTGCCGCGCTGCGCGAGCGGCGCCAACCTTCCTTCAAGGGGCGCTAGGCCCCGGCGATGATGCAGCGCCGACTGGCCGCCATCGTGCACGCCGACCTCGCCGGCTTCACGCGCATGATGGAGGGCGCCGAGACCCGCACCTTCCGGCACCTGAAGTCGGCGCAGATCGACGTCTGGCGGCCGGCCATCGAGGCGTCGAGCGGACGGCTGGTCGGCACCGCCGGCGATGCCATGCTGGCCGAGTTCGGCTCGGCCGTGACCGCCGTCGGCGCCGCACTCGACATCCAGGAACGCATGGCGCGCTTCAACGAGGCGCTCGACACCGAGCAGCGCATGCTGTTCCGCATCGGCGTCCATCTCGGCGAGGTCATCGTCGACGACGAGGACCAGAACATCTTCGGCGACGGCGTCAATCTCGCCGCCCGCATCCAGGCCATGGCCGAGCCGGGCGGCATCGCGGTGTCGCGCGCGGTGCGCGACCTGGTCGAGCTGCGCGTCGAGTACATCTTCGTCGACGGCGGCGAGCACCAGCTGAAGAACGTGAGCCGCGCCGTGCAGATCTTCCACGTCCGGCAGTCGCGGGCGGCGGCGCTGCCCGTCGGGACGACGACGCGCATGGTGCCGCAGGTGACGCTGCGCTTCGAGGGCACGGATTCGACCAAGAACAAGCACACGTTCGAGGTGGCGCTCGACAAGCTGATGGGCCGTCCCGACGGCATGGTCATCGGCCGCGCCGCCGACCAGTGCGATTTCATCGTCGCCCATCCCACCGTGTCGCGCCGGCACGCCCGGCTCCGGATCGCCGGCGAGGCCCTGCAGGTGGAGGATCTCGGCTCGACCAACGGTACGCGCCTCGGCGAGCAGTCGCTGAAGGCGGGCGAACCGCTGGCGCTGCATGCCGGCAGCAAGCTGCGGCTGGGCGACGTCGAACTCCTCGTGCGCCAGCTCTAGGAAGCGTCCGGTGTCCGATCCCACCCAGTTCTCCGGCGCGGCGCCGGGCGCGGTTCCCGACGTCGACTACGTCGCCCTGCAGCCCGGCCAGACGATCGGCCGCTACGAGATCGTGGCGGTACTGGGCCAGGGCGGCTTCGGTATCACCTACCGGGCGCGCGACATCCAGCTCGGCCGCGAGGTGGCGATCAAGGAGTACCTGCCCTCGGCGCTGGCCTTCCGCCAGGACGGGGCCACGGTGCTGCCGCGGACCACCAAGATGGCCGACGATTTCGGCTGGGGCCGCGACCGTTTCGTCACCGAGGGCCGGACGCTCGCCAGCCTGCACCGCGTGCCGGCGATCGTGCAGGTGTTCGACTATCTCGAGGCCAACGGCACCGCCTACATCGTCATGGAGCTGCTGGCCGGCGAGACGCTCGAGGACCGTATCGCACGCAACGGCAAGCTGACCGCCGACGAGGTCGACCGCATCCTCTGGCCGCTGCTGAACGGGCTGGAGCAGGTCCACGATGCCGGCTTCCTGCATCGCGACATCAAGCCGGCCAACATCCTGCTCGACGCCACCGGCAACCCGACCCTCATCGACTTCGGCGCCTCGCGCGCGGCCATGGCCGGCCGCAGCGCCGCGCTCACGGCGATCTTCACGCCCGGCTATGCCGCCGCCGAGCAGATGACCTCGGCCAAGCAGGGGCCGTGGACGGACATCTACGGCCTGTCGGCCACGCTCTATCACGCCATCGCCGGCAAGGTGCCGCCGAGCGCCTTCGACCGCATGCTCGACGACACCTACGAGCCGCTGGCCAGGCTGAAGCCGTCGGGCTTCCCGCCGGGCGTGCTGGCGGGCGTCGACTCCGGGCTCGCGGTGGCCGCCCGCGACCGTCCGCAGAGCATCGCCGGCTGGCGCCCGATCCTGGGCCTCGCGGAGGCGCCGGCCGCCGACGCCACGATGGTGCTGGGCGCCGGGGCGCCGCCGCCAGCCGAGACGCGCCCGGCCCCACCGGTGGCGCCGCCACCGCCTGCCGCGCCCCCTGTATCGGCGCCGCCGGCCCGGCGAACGGGCACGTGGATCGCCGTGGCCGTGGCATTGCTGGCCCTGGCCGGGGGCGGCGGGTACTACGCGATGGCCACGCGCGGGCCCGATCCGGAGATGGTCAAGGCGCGTGCCGCCGCCGAGGCGGCGGAGGCCAAGCGGCGGCAGGCCGAGGAGGAGGCCGCCCGCCTGCGCGCCGAGAACGAGCAGCGCCAGAAAGCGGAGCAGGAAGCCGCGGCGCGCAAGCAGCAGGAGGAAGCCGAGGCCGCGGCCCGCCGCCAGAAGGCTGAGGCCGATGCCGCCGCCCAGCGCCAGAAGGAGGAGGCCGAGGCCACCGCCCGCCGCCAGAAGGAAGAGGCCGACGCGGCCGCCCGCAAGCAGTTCGAGGAAGACACGCGGCGCAAGATCGAGAAGGAGATCGCGGCCCAGAAGCAGGCCGAGGATGACGCGCGGCGCAAGGCCGAGGAGGAGGCCGAGGCGCGGCGCAAGGCGGTCGAGGAAGCGCGCAAGAAGGTCGAGTTCGTCTCCGGCGCCTTCGCGCATTTCGGCAAGTCGCTGATGATGATCGGGCTCAAGGACCATGCCGATGACGTCCGGCTGCAGGGCGTCGACATCGTGAACGACCCGGCGCTCCTGAAGGTCGGCGTCGACGCCTTGGCCAAGCAGCCGCGCGACATCCGCTGCCGGCAGACCGACCGGCTGACCGACGGCACGCCCCTCTATCGCTGCCTCATCACCCCCCTGGACGCCAAGCCGCCCCTGGCCGACGTCCCCGATTCGGACCGTGTCGACCTCGCCCTGGCGCTGGTCAAGAACGGGCTGCTCCTGGCGTCCTGCGACGCGCCACGCTCCTATGCCGACGCCGAGGACGATGCCCGTGGTCGAAAACAGGCGCTTTGGGGTAGAGTGAACGTTCTCGAGTACAAACGGAGATGCACCAAATGACTGCGTTGATTGCCCCGATGCCGTGGCGCACGGCTGGTCGCAGGATCGCCATGCGGCTGGTCGGCATCGTGGCGGCCCTCGGCCTGGCCAGCGCCTGCACCACCAGCGACAGCGGCGGTCCCTCCAACCAGACGATGGGCACGATCCTGGGCGCCGCGGTCGGCGGGACGGTCGGCGGGCTCGCCTTCGGCTCGGCCGGCGGCATCGTGGGCGGCGCCCTCGTCGGCGCGCTGGCCGGCAACCTCGTGGGCCGCGCGCTCGACCAGCAGGAGCGGACGCGGCTCGCCCAGGCGACGCAGAACGCCTTCGTGGCCGAGACCAACGTGCCCACCACGTACACGGTCGCGCCGACCCAGCCGACGAGCGGAACGGCGCCGCCGCCGACCGTGGTCGCGGCCAAGCCGGTCGCGGCGCCCTCGACGCGGGCCGACGGCAGCACCTGCCGCCCGATCGAGCTGACCGCGACCAAGAACGGCCAGACGACGACCGAGACGACGACGTTCTGCAGAGCCTCGGGCTCCAATGAGCTGAAGCCGGTCTCGGTCTAGGCCGGCTCCCGGCGGCCGCGCGGGCCGCCGATCCGCCGCCGGCGGAGCGCCGCTCTTGCGATATCGGCCCGGGTCGGGCGCAATGGCGCCCGACCGACAGTGCAGGAGAGGGGACATCCATGGCGGGCAATCCGAAGGCGGCAGAACTGCGCGCGCTCCTGGCGAAGGGTGATTTCATCCTGGCGCCGGGCATCTACGACGGCATCTCGGCGCGCGTCGCCGACGGCATGGGCTTCCCCGCCCTCTACATGACGGGCTATGGCGCCACGGCGTCGATGCTCGGCCTGCCCGATGCCGGCCTCGCGACCTACTCCGACATGGTCGGCCGCGCCGAGATGATCTGCTCGGTGGTAAAGACGCCGCTGATCGCCGATGCCGATACCGGCTACGGCGGGCTGCTCAACGTCCAGCGCACCGTGCGCGGCTACGAGGCGGCCGGGGTCGCGGCGATCCAGATCGAGGACCAGGAGATGCCCAAGAAGTGCGGCCACACGCCCGGCCGCCGCGTCGTGCCGGCCGAGGAGATGGCGACGAAGCTCAGGGTCGCCGTCGATGCACGGCGCCACGAGGAGACGCTGATCGTCGCCCGCACCGATGCCCGGACCGCGCACGGGCTGGAGGAGGCACTGCGCCGCGCCCGCCTCTACGAGGAGGCCGGCGCCGACATCATCTTCGTCGAATCGCCCGAGACCGAGGAGGAACTGGAGCGGATCGGGCGCGAGGTGAGCAAGCCGCTGCTCGCCAACATGGTGGAGTTCGGCAAGACGCCGCGCGTCGAGGTCGACCGGCTGAAGAAATGGGGCTTCGACCTCGCCATCTATCCCGGACTCGGCTTCAGCGTTGCCGCAGAGGCCATGCGGGAGGCCTGGGCCTATCTCAAGGACAAGGGCACGAGCAAGGGCATCGAAGTGCCACAATATCGCGGCATGCATGAGCTCATGGGATTTCCCGAGGTGTGGGACTTCGAGAAGCGCTGGGTTTCATGAACGCAAAGCAGTTCCTCGAGATGCTGGCCCGCCTGCCCGCGCGGGTCTGGCTGCAGGCGATCCTTGGCCTGATCGGCTTCGTCGTCCTGGCGACGCTGGGCTTCGCCCTGATTGCCGGCGTGGCGGCGGTCGTTCTGGTGGTCATCCTGGCCTTCAAGGCCCGGCAGTGGCTGGCCGGCCTGTTCACCGGTCGGCCGGTGCGGGAGCCGCCGGGCCGGCCGGACCGCAAGGTGATCGACGTCCAGTACGAGATCGTCGACCGCCGCAAGGACGACGTGCCGCGCTAGTCTTGGGCTGCCGGCCTCCAGGCGCGCCTCTTGTCATCCTGAGCGCAGCGAAGGATCTCATGCCGCCTGCAGTCGGCGATGAGGTCCTTCGCTACGCTCAGGACGACAGAATTTGAGCGGGCCCGGAGGCCCGCAGCCTGGCGGGACTCAGGCCGACGGGTCGAGGATCTTGCCGGGATTCATCAGGTTGTCCGGATCGAGCGCCCGCTTGATGGCGCGCATCGTGTCGAGCTCGATCCGCGAGCGGTAGTGCGCCAGTTCCTCGACCTTCATCTGGCCGATCCCGTGCTCGGCCGAGATCGAGCCGCCATAGGCCACCACGAGGTCGTAGACCGCACCCGAGATCGCCTCGGCATGGGCCATGAAGCGCGGCTTGTCCCAGCCTTCGGGCGCCTGGCAGTTGAAGTGCAGGTTGCCGTCGCCGACATGGCCGAACGGCACCGGGCGGCACTCGGGCAGGGCCTTCTTCATGGCCGCGAGGCCTTCTTCCATGAAGGTCGGGATGCGACTCACCGACACCGAGATGTCGTGCTTGATCGACGGGCCTTCGCGCTTCTGGGATTCCGAATGGTTCTCGCGCAGCGCCCAGAAGGCCCGCGCCTGCGCCTCGTTCTGCGCCAGCGCGGCGTCGAGGACGAGGCCCTTCTCCAGCGCCTCGCCGAGATAGGCTTCCATCTTCTCCGCCAGCCCCGTCTGGTTGGCGCCGGGCCGGCGGGGCCGCGTCGAGGACCATTCCAGCAGCACGTACCAGTCGTGCCGTTCCGCCAGCGGGTCGGCGGCGCCGGGAACGTGCTTCAGCACCAGGTCGATGCCCTGGCGGGCCATCAGCTCGCAGGAGGTGACGTTGTCCTCGCTGGCGGCGTGGGCGCCGCTCAGCAGCGCCACCGCGGCCTCGGGCGAGGGCACGGCGATCCAGGCCGTCGCGACGTCCTTGGGCTTTGGCCAGATCTTGAGCACGGCCCGGGTGATGATGCCGAGCGTGCCCTCGGCGCCGAGATAGAGGTCGCGCAGGTCGTAGCCGGTATTGTCCTTCTTGAGCGCCCGCAGCCCGTCCCAGATCTCGCCCTGGGGCGTCACGACCTCGAGGCCCAGGACGAGCTGGCGGGCGTTGCCGTAGTGCAGCACCTGGACGCCGCCGGCATTGGTCGCGAGGTTGCCGCCGATCGTGCAGCTCCCCTCGGCCGCCAGGCTGAGCGGGAACAGCCGGTCGTGCTCGGCGGCCGTGTCCTGGATCGTCTTCAGCACGACGCCCGCCTCGACCGTCATCGTGTAGCCGATCGGGTCGACCTCGAGGATGCGGTTCATTCGGTTGAGCGACAGCACGATCTCGCGGCCGTCCCGGTCCGGCGTGCCGCCGCCCACCATGCCGGTGTTGCCGCCCTGGGGCACCACCGCGACGCCCTCGGCGGCGCACAGCTTCACGACGGCGGCGACCTCCTCGGTGGAGGCGGGCCGCACGACGGCCAGCGCCGCGCCGAGATAGTTCTCGCGCCAGTCGGTGAGGTAGGGGTGCTTGGCCGCCTCGTCGGTCACCAGGCCGCGGTCGCCGACGATGCCGCGCAGTCTGTCGATGAAGTCTGTTGTCACAGGCGGAGGATCTTGCCGGGGTTCATGATGTTCTTCGGATCGAGGGCCCGCTTGATCGAGCGCATCGTGTCGAGCTCGATCTTCGAGCGGTAGTGCGCCAGCTCGTCGATCTTCTCGATGCCGATCCCGTGCTCGGCCGAGATCGAGCCGGTCATGTCGCGCACCAGGTCGTTCACCGCGCGCGTGATGGCCGGCGAATACTGGCGCAGCGTCTCGCGGTCCATGCCCTTGGGGCCCATGAACGAGAAGTGGATGTTGCCGTCGCCGATATGGCCGAGCGGGTAGGGCCGGATGCTGGGCAGGATGTCGGTCACCGCCTTCAGCCCCTGCTCGATGAAGGCCGGCACCCGCGACGTCGAGACCGAAACGTCGTAGCTGAGGCCGGGCCCCTCGGCGCGCGAGGCCGGGGCGACCGATTCGCGGATCACCCACATGTTGCGCGCCTGCGCCTCGTTCTGGGCGATCACGGCGTCGAGCACCCGGCCGTTCTCGAACTGCTCGGCGAGGAACTGCTCCATCTTCTCGGCCATGCCCTCGGCGCCGTCGGTCCTCGGCCGCGACGACGACCATTCGAGCAGCAGGAACCACGGCGTGTCGGCCTTGAGCGGATCCTGCACGCCGGGAATATGACGCATCACCATGTCGACGCCGGCGCGGCTCATCAGCTCGCAGGAACCGACATTGTCCTCCGACGCCGAATGGGCCTCCGACAGGATCTCGATGGCGGCCTGCGGATCGCGCACCGCGAGCCAGGCCGTCGCCACGTCCTTGGGCGCCGGCCACAGCTTCAGCACCGCCTTGGTGATGATGCCCAGCGTGCCCTCGGCGCCCATGAAGAGGTGCTTGAGGTCGTAGCCGGTATTGTCCTTCTTGAGCGAGCGCAGGCCGTTCCAGATGTCGCCGTTGGGCAGCACGACCTCGAGGCCGAGCACGAGGTTGCGCGCGTTGCCGTAGCGCAGCACCTGGACGCCGCCGGCATTGGTCGAGAGGTTGCCGCCGATCAGGCAGGAGCCCTGGGCGCCGAGGCTGAGCGGGAAGAAGCGGTCGTGGGCCGCCGCCGTCTCCTGCAGCGTCTGCAGGATGCAGCCCGCCTCCACCGTCATCGCGTAGCCGACCGGGTCGACCTCGATCACCTTGTTCATGCGGCCGAGCGACAGGACGATGCCGCTGTGCGTCGGCCACGGCGTGGCGCCGCCCATCAGGCCGGTGTTGCCGCCCTGGGGCACGATGGCGATGCCGTGCTCGTGGCAGAGCTTCACCACGCCGGAGACTTCCTCGGTCGTCGCCGGCCGCACCACGACCGCGGCGCTGCCGACCAGCGTCCCGCGCCAGTCGCGCACGAACGGCTCCTTGCCCGGCTCGTCCAGGATCAGGCCCTTGTCGCCGACGACGGCGCGCAGCCCGTCGAGGATCGCGGGCGTCACCGGCGCGGTCGGGATGTTGGGCGGCGTCAGGGTATCGGGCATCGCTTCCTCGCTTTTGTCGCAGCCTACTGCCGGCGGTCCTTGTCGTCATCCGCGGCGGCCCGGCGCAGTCGGTCGTTGATCGCGAGGCCGAGCCCCGTTTCGGGAATGGGCATGACTGCGATGCGGCTGACGTCCGGCCGGTCGAGGGCGCGCAGCATGGCGAAGAGGTTGGCGGCGGCCTCGCCGAGGTCGCCGGCCGGGCTGAGGTTGAGCGTGTGCCGCCCGCCGGCCGGTGGAGCCGGACCGAACGCCAGCAGGCCTTCGTCGGCCGCTACGTCGATGGCCTGCAGGCGCACCGGCCGTGAAGGCGCGTAATGGCTCTCGAGCTGTCCGGGCGAGGAGCGCGGGGCGTCGCCGCCGGGCACGGCCCCGCTCAGCGCCACCGGCCCGATCACCGCCTCGATGGCCTCGCGCGTCGCGCCGCCCGGTCGCAGCAGGGTCGGCCTCGGCGTGGTGAGGTCGAGCACCGTCGATTCCAGCCCGACGGCGCAGGGCCCGCCGTCGAGGATCAGGTCGACCCGTGCGCCCAGCGAGTCGGCCACGTGCTCGGCACGGGTCGGGCTGACGGTGCCGCTGCGATTGGCCGACGGTCCGGCGATCGGCCGGCCGGCGGCGCGGATCAGGGCCTGCGCCACGGGGTGGGCCGGGGCGCGGATGGCCACCGTGTCGAGGCCCGCGGTCGCCAGCAACGCGATCGGCGAGCCCTCCGTCCGCGGCAGCACCAGGGTGAGCGGTCCCGGCCAGAAGGCCGCCGCCAGCCGGTCGGCGAGCGCGGTCCAGCGCACGAACTCTCGGGCCGCGGCGGCGTCGGCGACATGCGCGATCAGCGGGTTGAAGTGCGGCCGCCCCTTGGCCTCGAAGATCCGCGCGACCGCGCGCTCGTTGGTGGCGTCGGCGCCGAGCCCGTAGACCGTCTCGGTCGGGAAGGCGACCAGCCCGCCGTCGCGGATCAGCCGCGCCGCCTCCTCGACGTGCGTCGGACCGACGATCAACGGCACGCCTTGCTGCGGGCGATGAAATGCGGGTTGCGGAAGGCTTCCTTGCCGTAGGTGAGCGGCGCGCCGTCGGTCGTCACGACCTCGCCGCCGGCCGCCGCCAGCACGGCGTGCCCGGCCGCGGTATCCCATTCGCTGGTCGGCCCGAAGCGCGGATAGATGTCGGCCTTGCCCTCGGCGATCAGGCAGAACTTCAGCGACGAGCCGGCCTGGATGCGATCGGCGACCGTGAGGTTGTTGTTGCGGAACCAGATGTCGAGGTCGCTGTAGATCGCGTGGCTGCGGCTGGCGCAGGCGGTGAAGCCGTGCGGCGGGGCCGGCCGGGTGGCGATGGAGACGAAGCCGCCGCCGTTCTCGCGCTTGTCGGCGCCGCTCTCGACGTCGCCGCGCCACAGCGTGTCGCTGGCCGGTGCCAGCACGACGCCGAGCGTCGGGGTTCCGTCCTCGACCAGGGCGATGTTGACGGTGAACTCCCCATTCCTCTTGATGAACTCCTTGGTGCCGTCGAGTGGATCGACCAGCCAGAACGGGCCGTCGTCGAGGACGGGAATGCGGCCCGCCGCCATCTCCTCCTCGGCCACCACCGGCGTGCTGGGCGTGAGCGCGCGCAGGCCGGCGACGATCACCGCCTCGGCGGCATGATCGGCATCGGTCACCGGGCTCTTGTCGGCCTTGTCGCGCACGCCGAGGTCGCCGGCATAGATGCGCATGATCTCGCGCGCCGCCTGATCGGCGAACTCGGTGCAGGAGCGGAGCAGGGTCTTGCGGTCGGGAAGCGGAGCGGGCACGGGATCCGTTGCGTTGGTGGCGGCGACCTTATAACCCATTCGACCATGGCAAACAGGCTTCTGGGCGTCATATCGGCCCTGCCCGAGGAACTCGCCCACCTGTCCGACCGCTCCGGCGACATCCGGGAGATCGGCGGCCTGGCGTTCTGGCGGGGCGAGATCGCCGGCCGCGAGGCGGTGTTCGTCGAATCGGGCGCCGGCAAGGTCAATGCCGGCGTGGCGACGTCGCTGCTGCTCGACCGCTTCGACTGCCGGGCGCTGCTGCTGTGCGGCGTCGCGGGCGGCCTCGACCCGGCGCTGGGCGTCGGCGACGTGGTGATCGGCACGAGCAACACGCAGCACGATTTCGGCATCCACCGTGACGGCGGCTTCCACACCATCCAGCCGGGCAGCCGGCCCTCGCTGGGCCAGGAATGGGCGCCAGGCTACCCGCTGGCCGATCCTCTGGTCGCACGCCTGCGTGCGGCGGCTGCGGGCATGGCGCTCGAGGCCCTGCCGGAGTCCGTCGGCGTCGGCCGGCGCGTGCCGGCGGTGCATTTCGGCGCCATCCTCACCGGCGACGCCTTCGTGAACGCCGACGCGCTGCGCGAGCGCCTGCATCGCACCTTCGGGGCCCAGGCGGTCGAAATGGAAGGCGGCGCGGTGGCCCAGGTGGCGCGGCGCTGGGGCGACGACATCGCCTTCGTCAACGTCCGCTGCCTGAGCGACCTCGCCGGCAGCGACAGCCATGTAGACTTCCGCGCCTTCCTCCCGGTCGCCGCCCGCTCCGCCTCGCAGGTCGCGCACCGGCTGGCGCCGGTGATCTGACGCTCGGGGCGGCGGGCAAGACTGTCATCCCGAGCGTGGCGAGGGACCTTTCCCGTTGCCTCGAGGTCCCTCGCTGCGCTCGGGATGACACCGGACCGTCGCGATCAGCCCTTCAGCACCCGGCCCGCGACGGCATCGAGCTTCTTCGCCATCTCGGGCGAGCGGGCGGCCGGCGCGGTGATCAGGGCATGCTCCAGCGCATGGTCGCAGCCGGCGGGGCAGGGCGCGGGCCGCGCCTTCGCGAGGCGCGGCGCGACCATGGTGACCAGCGACTTGGCGCGCTCGGCATTGTCGAGCAGCACGCGGACGATGTCGGCGACCTGCACATGGTCGTGGTCGGGATGCCAGCAGTCGAAGTCGGTGACCATGGCGACGGTCACGTAACAGATCTCCGCCTCGCGGGCGAGCTTGGCCTCCGGCATGTTGGTCATGCCGATCACGTCGCAGCCCCAGCTCCGGTAGAGGCGCGATTCGGCAAGGCTGGAGAACTGCGGACCTTCCATCGCCAGATAAGTGCCGCCGAAGCGGATCGGAAACCCGGCGTCCCTGGCGCAGTCGTGCACGATCTCGGCCAGGCGGTTGCAGGTCGGATGGGCCATCGAGACGTGCGCCACCAGGCCCTCGCCGAAGAAGCTCTTCTCGCGCGCGAAGGTGCGGTCGATGAACTGGTCGACGACGACGAAATGGCCGGGCGGCAGGTCCTCGCGCAGCGAGCCGCAGGCCGACAGCGACAGGATGTCGGTGACGCCGACCCGCTTCAGTGCGTCGATGTTGGCGCGGTAGTTGATCGAGGTGGGCGAATGGCGGTGGCCTCGGCCGTGCCGCGGCACGAAGACGAGCTGCAGCCCGTCGAGCTCGCCGAAGAGGAACTCGTCGGACGTCTCTCCGAACGGCGATTCGACGCATCGCCACGTCGCGCCTTTCAGTCCCGCGATCTCGTAGAGCCCGCTGCCCCCCAGGATGCCCAACACCGTCATGTGCCTCTCCTTGCTGGCCTTGGTGTATCATCCCGGCCGCACAATGCGAGGTACGAAATCATGGGCAAGCTCGACGGCAAGGTCACCATCGTCACCGGCGCCACCAGCGGCATCGGCCGGCGCACCGTCGAGATCTTCGCCCGCGAAGGCGCCAGGGTGGTCGCGACCGGCCGCCGCGAGGAGCTCGGCCGCTCGCTGGAAGCGTCGGTCGGCAAGGACAAGTGCCTGTTCGTCACCGCGGACGCGACCCGGGAGGACGACGTCAAGGCGATGATCGACGTCTGCCTGTCGAAGTGGGGCCGGCTCGACTGCCTGTTCAACAATGCCGGCGGTCCGGCGCCGGTGGGCGGCATCGAGACCGTCCCCGTCGAGGGCTTCGACGCGGCGATGGCGACCCTGGTGCGCTCGGTGATGCTGGGCATGAAGCACGCCGCGCCGGTCATGATGAAACAGGGCTCGGGCAGCATCATCAACAACGGCAGCGTCGCCGGCCGGCGGGCGGGCTATTCGACCTCGATGATCTACGGAGCCGCCAAGGCGGCGGTGAACCACCTCACGGTCTGCGCCGCCATGCAGCTCGGCGAGAAGAACGTGCGCTGCAACTCGATCTCGCCCGGCGGCATCGCCACGGGAATCTTCGCCAAGGCGCTGGGGCTGGCGCCCGACAAGGCCGACACGTTCGCCGAGGCCATGAAGGCCGGCATGGCCAAGGCCCAGCCAATCCCGCGTGCCGGCAGTGTCGACGACATCGCCCATGCCGCGGTGTTCCTGGCGTCCGACGAGTCGAGCTTCATCAACGGCCACGACCTCGTCGTCGACGGCGGCATGGTCGGCGGCCGCATGTGGACGCCGCACCAGGAGGGCGTTCAGGCCATGCGCCAGGCGTTCGGGGTCGACGATGCGGTGTGAGGGTCACGCGATCGCGCGGCGTGGCGCGGCCGCGCTGCTGGCCGGACTGGCCTTGTGGCTGGCCGGCCCCGTTCGGCCGGCCGGCGCCGCCGACATCGCGCTGACGCCGCTGGTGGCCGAGGTGCTGGCGGTGCCGCGTCCGGTCCTCATCGCCGACAACCGGCGCCATCTCGTCTACGAGGTGCAGCTCGCCAATGCGACGCCCAGCGCCGTCGAGCTGCAGAAGGCCGATGTCGTCGACGGCGCGGGCAAGGTGCTGCTGAGCCTCGATCGCGGCGCGCTGGCCCAACGGCTCTCGCTGGGCGGCCGCCGGGGCGCCGAGACGGCGGACCTCGCCGCCGGCCAGTTCGGCGTGCTCTTCCTCCATGTGTCTCTTGCCGAGGCCGACGCAGTGCCGCGGTCGCTCGCGCTGCGCGTGTCGATGCGCCTCGTCCAGCCCGGGGTCGATCTGACGACCACCATCGCCCGCACCGAGGTGGTCGATTCGCCGGCGCCGGTGCTCGGGCCGCCGTTCGTCGGCAAGGGATACGTCGCCGCCGACGGATGCTGCGATTCCATCCGTCACGTCCGCGCCCTGTTGCCGCTCAACGGCCGCTTCGCGCTGGCCCAGCGCTATGCCATCGACTGGGAGCAGATCGACGACACGAATCGGCTGGTCAGCGGCGACCTCAAGGCGCTCACCAGCTACGTGATCTACGGCCGCGAGGTGCTGGCTGTCGCCGACGGCACGGTGGTGGCCGCGCGAAACGACCTGCCGGAACAGGTGCCCGGCGCCCTGCCGAAGGCGATGACGATCGACCAGGCCGACGGCAACTTCGTGGTGCAGGACGTTGGCGGCGGCAACTTCGTCCTCTACGCCCACATGCAGCCGGGCAGCGTCCGCGTGACCGCCGGCATGACGGTGAAGCGCGGCGACTCGCTGGGCAAGGTGGGCAACAGCGGCAACACCCAGGCGCCGCACCTGCACCTGCACGTCATGGACGGACCCTCGCCGCTCCTGTCCAACGGCGTTCCCTATGTCTTCGACTCCTTCACCGTCACCGCCCTGAACAGGATCGGTACGGCCGATTTCGACAAGGCGGAGGCGACGGGCTCGCCGCTGACGCTCGCGCCCGTGTCGCCGCCGCAGCGCCGCCAGGGGATGCTGCCGATCGACCTCTCCGTCGTCGATTTCGCCCGCTGATGCGCCCGGGCGCTCGCCAGTCCCGCGGGGAACCGTCATGATCGGCCGGCTGGCAGCGAGGAGGACCGGTGGGTAGGGAATTCTGGAAGTCGGCCTGCCCGCACGATTGCCCCAGCGCCTGTTCGCTGGAGGTCGAGCGGTTGTCCTCGACGCGCATCGGCCGCATCCGCGGCGCGGCGGCCAACACCTATACCGACGGCGTCGTCTGCGCCAAGGTCGCCCGCTATGCCGAGCGGGTGCATCACCCCGGGCGCCTGACGCAGCCGCTGCAGCGCATCGGCGAGAAGGGGCAGGGGACCTTCCGGCCGATCTCCTGGGACGACGCGCTGGACGAGGTTGCCGAGGCCTTCCGGCGTGCCACGGGCCGGCACGGGCCCGAGGCCGTCTGGCCCTACCATTCCGGCGGCACGATGGGCGTGGTGCAGCGCTGGGGCATCGACCGGCTGCGTCATGCCTTCGGCTATTCCCGCCAGAAGACCACGATCTGCATGACCCCGGCGGAATCGGGCTGGCGGGCCGGCGTCGGCAGGCTGCTGGGGCCCGATCCGCGCGAGATGGCCCAGTCCGACCTGATCGTGGTGTGGGGCGGCAACCCGGTTTCGACCCAGGTCAACGCGATGACCCACATCGCCAAGGCCCGCAAGCAGCGCGGCGCCAAGCTCGTCGTGGTCGACGTCTACCGGACCCCGACGATCGAGGCGGCCGACATCGGGCTTGTGCTGCGGCCGGGCACCGACGGTGCGCTGGCGCTCGCCATGATGCATGTGATCCTGAAGGAGGGGATGGCCGACCGAGCCTACCTCGCGCGCTACAGCGACTTCGGGCCGGACGTCGAGGCGCATCTCGCCGGGCGGACGCCGGAATGGGCCTCGGCCATCACCGGCCTGCCGGTCGAGGACATCGTGTCCTTCGCCCGCCTCTACGGCGGCACGCAGCGGACCTTCCTGCGGCTGGGCTTCGGCTTCACCCGCTCGCGCAACGGCGCGGCGGCGATGCACGCCGTGACCTGCCTGCCGGCGCTCACCGGCGCCTGGCGGCATCCCGGCGGCGGCGCCTTCTTCCTGAGCTGGGACAACTGGAAGCTCGACACGACGCTCGCGCACGGGCTCGACATGATCGATCCGGCGACGCGCGTGCTCGACCAGTCGCGCATCGGCCCGGTCCTGTGCGGCGAGGCCGATGCGCTGGCCGGCGGGCCACCCGTGATGGCGATGCTGATGCAGAACGCCAACTCGGCCAACGTCGCGCCCGACAGCGCGGCGGTCGCGCGCGGGCTGGGGCGCGAGGACCTCTTCACCTGCGTGCACGAGCAGTTCATGACGGCGACCGCGAAGTACGCCGACATCCTGCTGCCGGCCGCGATGTTCCTCGAATACGACGACATCTACTACGGGCTCGGCCACACGCATCTCACGGTCGGGCCGGCCGTGCTCGACCGCCACGAGGACTGCCGCACCAACCACGAGCTGATCTGCGGGCTGGCCGAACGGCTGGGCGCGCCGCAGCAGAGCTTTCGCATGAGCGCGGTCGAGCTGCTCGACGCGACCCTGCGCGCGTCGGGACGGGGCAGCTGGGCGGAGGCGGCGGCGCGCGGCTGGATCGACTGCGCGATGGGCGAGGAAGCGGCGCATTTCCGCGACGGCTTCCCGTCGAGCGACGGCCGCTTCCACTTCCGGCCGGACTGGTCGGCGGTCGGCCCCTACCATGCCGGCCTGCCGTCGCTGCCCGAGCATGTCGAGAACTACGAGCGCGCGACGGCGGACCTGCCGTTCCGCCTGGTCGTGCCGCCGGCCCGCGCGTTCCTCAACACGACCTTCACCGAGACGCCGGGATCCGCCGGCCGCGAGGGCGAGCCGCGGGCGCTGATCCACGAGGACGATGCCGCCCGGCTCGGCCTCTCCGATGGCTCGGTGGTGGTGCTGGGCAATGGCCGCGGCCGCGTGCGGGTGAAGGCCCGGCCGTCGCGGACCGCCCGGCCCGGCGTGGTCATCGTCGAGGGCAACTGGCCGAGCGGGGCCTATCTCGACGGTGTCGGGATCAACGTCCTGATCGGCGCCGATCCGGTGCCGCCCAACGGCGGCGTCGCCTTCCACGACACGGCCGTCTGGATGAGTTCTGCCTGAGAGCGGATTCCGAGAAGGACGAGGAGGGCGGACATGCTGCGTCCCAGGGCACTCGATCATGTCGGGCTGAAGGTCAGGGACATGGACCGCAGCCTGCGCTTCTATTGCGAGGCACTCGGTCTGGAGCTGCTGCGCCGCCGCGACCGCGGCGGCGGGGTCACGTCCGCCGTCCTGCGGGTCGGCAGCCAGGAGCTCAACGTCTTCAGCCGCGCCGATTTCTCAGTATCGCCGCGCGATGACGACCCCGCCGGCCTCGATCACTTCTGCCTCGAGATCGAGGCCGCGTCGGTCGACGCGGTCATCGCCGACCTGGGCACCGCCGGTGTTGCGATCGCCCAGGGACCCGTGACGCGCAGCGACGGCACGTCCCTGTTCGTCGACGATCCCGACGGCTGCCGCGTCGAGCTGATCGTCAAGTGCTGACGGCTATTCGGCCGCCTGCTTGCCCTTGCCGAGCTCCTTCGGCACCTGGGCGCCGGCCGCGGCGAAGCGCGGCGAATCGGTCACCTTGAGCGCCTCGGCGGCCGACTTGTTCTCCATGATCTTGGCCATGATCGCCTGGCCCGCCCGGTCGAACACCGCACGGTTCTCGATCAGGAACGTCTGGGACTCGCGCAGCTTGGCGACGTAGCCGTTGATCTCGGGGATCACGTAGCGGGCGACCATGTCCCAGCTGCGGAACGTGTTCTCGGGGTTGGCCCAGTCGTGCACGAAGCCGACGACGGTGCCGAAGCCGCCGCTCTTGTCGTAGACCGACTTGATCATCTTCACGAGATCGTCGGGCGTGCCGACCACGGCGGCGGCACCGGGCACGAAGGCGGTCTTGTCGACCGCCTCGTCGGGCGAGGTGAACGGCACCGAGCCCGGCCGCTGCAGCGTGCCGGTGATGTACTCGTTGTGCCAGCGCATCAGCCCGTGCTTGGCCTCCTCGCGGGCCTTCTCGCGGGTCTCCGCGATGTGCCAGTTGAGCAGCACCCGCCACTGCTTGCGGTCGACGGTCGTGCCGTGCTTCTTCGCCGCTTCCTCGGCGAAGCCCCACTGCGTCGGCAGCGACATCAGGCCCTGCTCCGACATCGAGCCCAGCGAGATGATGCCGATGCCGTACTTGCCGGCCAAGGTCATGCCCGACGGGCTGATCTGCGAGGCGACGACGAACTCCATGTCCTCCTGCAGCGGCAGGAGCTGCAGCGCCGCATCCTGCAGCGTGTACCAGTCGGTCTTGTGGGTGACGCGCTCGCCCCGGAACAGGCGGCGGATGATGCCGATCGCCTCGTCCTGGCGGTCGCGCTGCACCATCGGATCGATGCCGAGCGTATGGGCGTCGGAGGGCAGGGCGCCCGGGCCCGAGCCGAAGATCGCCCGGCCGCCGGTCATGTGGTCGAGCTGCACCATGCGCTGCGCGACGTTGTAGGGATGGTGGTAGGGCAGCGAGATCACGCCGGTGCCGAGCTTGATGCGCTTGGTGCGCTCGCCGGCGGCAGCCAGGAACATCTCGGGCGAGGCGATCATCTCCCAGCCCGACGAATGGTGCTCCCCGCACCAGAACTCGTCGTAGCCGAGCTCGTCGAGATGCTCGACGAATTTCAGGTCGCGGCGGAACTGCAGGGTCGGATTTTCGCCGATCGGGTGATGGGGCGCGAGGAACGCGCCGAAGCCGAGTCGAGCCATGTCGATGCTCCTGTTCTTTGCGAAACGGGTAACATGGCGGGGAGGCCGGGTCGATATGCGGAGGGCAAAATGACGGATCTGAAGGGCAGGGTTGCACTGGTGACCGGCGGGTCGCGCGGCATTGGACGCGCGATCGCGATTTCGCTAGCCGAAGCCGGAGCCGCCGTCGCCGTCAACTACCGCTCGCGCGAGCACGACGCGCGCCACGTCGTGGAAGCGATCCACGCCACGGGCGGGCGGGCCATGCCGGTCTGCGCCGACGTCTCGCAATCCGTCCAGGTCCACGAGATGCTGGCCGCGGTGCAGCGGGCGTTGGGGCCTGTCGACGTGCTGGTCAACAACGCCGGCATCGGGCTGGTGCGCACGGTGGACGAGCTCACCGAGGAGGATTTCGATCGCACCATCGCGGTGAACCTGAAGTCGGTGTTCCTGTGCACGCAGGCCGTCGTGCCGGGCATGCAGACGCGGCAGTGGGGCCGCATCGTCAACATCTCGTCGGGCGCGGCGCGCGGCGCGGGCGGCGTGGGGCCGCACTACAACGCCTCCAAGGCGGGGCTGGAGGGTATGACCCGCGGCTATGCCGCGAGGCTGGTGAAGGACGGGATCACGGTGAATGCCGTGGCGCCGTCGTTGATCGAGACCGACATGGTGGGAGCCGTCGCCTCGTCGGCTGCCCGCATCCCGCTCGGCCGCTTCGGCACGCCCGAGGAATGCGCCCAGGTCGTCATGATGCTCGTCGGCAACGCCTACATGACCGGCCAGACCGTGGCGCTGAGCGGCGGCCTGTCGTTCCTGTGACCGCATGAGCGACCCGTCGCCCACGCGCCGCCTGCTGGCGCTGATGGACCATCTCGGCCTCGGCGTGGCGCATGTCGCCACCCAGATGCCCGGCGATATCGCGGGTCTCGCGGAGGGGCATGCCGAGAGGCTGGGCGGCGTCGTGCTCTGCGTGCCCACGAGGCTCGACCCCGGACCGTTTGCCGCCGTTGCGGACCGGCTGGCGATGATCAGCGGCGACGGCGACCTCAGCGCCGACGTCACGAAGCGCGGCCTGGCGCGTCTTGCCGGCGCACGGCGTCATGTCCTCGACGGATACGACGCGCCCGGCTGGGCCGACGTCGTGGCCGACCGGACCGACGAGGTCGTGAACGAGATGATGCGCCTGCTCGCCGATCGGCCGGCGGACGTGCCCCGGGCGGCAAACCGCGAAGGCGATTGCGAGGGCATTCGCTGGCACCTCGAGGGAAGCGGGCCGGCGCTTCTCCTGCTGCCGTTCTTCCTGGCGCCCTCGCAATGGGCGCCGGCCGTTGGGCGCCTCGCCGAATGGTTCACGGTGGTCACCCTGGGCGGGCCGCATCTCGGCGGCGTCGCCATGCTTGAGGATCGTGCGAAGGCGCCCACCTACCGGGCGCTCTTCCGCAGCCTGGTGGACCTGCTCGCGCCCGCGCCCGGCGAGAGCATCCTCGATGTCGGCTGCGGCGCGGGCTCGCTCGACCGCTTTCTCGCCCGGCGGCTGGGCCCGGACAACGTCATCACCGCGATCGACAACAACCCTTTCCTGCTCGACGAAGCGTCGCATCTCGCCCGCTCGGACGGCGTGGCCGACCGCATCCGCTTCGAGCCGGGCAATGCCGAGGCGCTGCCGTTCGACGGCGGCTCGTTCGACGTCGTCTTCTCGGTCACCGTCCTCGAGGAATGCGACGCCGATCGTGCCCTGGCCGAGATGGTGCGCGTCGCGCGGCCGGGCGGCCGGGTCGGCGTCGCGGTGCGCTCGCTCGACCTGCCGCAATGGTGGAGCCTCGACGTGCCCGAAAGCCTGCGGCAAAGGATCACGACGCCGCCGCAGTCGGTCGGTGCGCGCGGCGTCGCCGACGCCAGTCTTTACCGGCGGGCGCAGGCGGCCGGTCTGCGCGACCTCGTGTGCTTTCCCTTCCTCGTCACGCTCGACCGGCCGGAAGGCCCGATCTGGCGGTATCGCGAGGACCATGTCGTGGCGCAGCTTTCGGCCGAGGAAGCCGTGCAATGGCACGGTGCGCGGCAGCGGGCGGCGGCGGCCGATCTTCTGTTCATGGCCCATCCCATGCACTGCGTCGTCGGCCGTGTGCCGGGCTGACCGGCCCGGCGCCGCGTGGTATGGCCAGTCGCATAACGAGCCTTGCTTGCGGAAAGCCGATGCGTAGCGTCCTCTGGGTAGTCGTGCTCGTCGCGGCCCTGTCCTCAGTCGCCGGCGCCAAGGATCGGTCCATCCGGCCGCTTCCGGACGACCAGTGCGTGGCGCTCGCGCAGACACTGGGCAGCGCGGCCGGCATTCCGCTCTCCCTGCATACGGGCGTTGCGGACTATCCGGCGGGGCTCTCCGGCGAGGCGTGCCTGATGACCGGCACCGCAATCGGGCTGACAGTGTCACACGCAACCGTCCAGGCCCGGCTCGACCGCGCCATGGGCAGATGGCGTCCGGTGCCTGCCCTGGACGCCGACGGTCCCGACAGCACTACCAAGGCCTTCGTGCGGGACAATGTCACGGTGATCTACAGCCTCGCACAGCGACCGCCCCTCGGAACTTGCGAGGATGTCGTCCAGGCCGATTGCAAGGTGCCGCGCCGGCACTGGCACTGGACCCTCGATGTGACGGCCTTCGTCGAGTAGTGTCGGGGGCGCACCGGCAGGTCCGGGTGCACAGCGACGGTGGAGGAAGGGATGGGTTACACGCTCGAAAGTCTGGGGGCCGAGATTCGCGCCGCGCTCAAGGCCGATTCCGGCACCGGCGGCAAGGATGCGGTCTGCGGCATCGTCACCAAGGTGCTGCTCGACAAGGACTTCGTCGCCAAGCACCTGACCTCCGACCAGTGCAAGCCGCGCAAGGTCCTCTACGAGGATCCGGAACTCGGCTTCTGCATCTGCGGCCATGTCTACGAGAAGCCGGCGCACGGCGAGCCGCACGACCACGGCTCGAGTTGGGCGATCTACGGCCTGGCCGAGGGCGACACGGAGATGACCGACTGGCGCATCGTGAAGAAGGGCGAGGGCGGCGCGCCGTCGCTGGTCGAGCCCGAGAAGCGCTACGTCATGAAGCCGGGCGATGCGCATTTCTACGACGTCGGCGTGGTGCACTCGCCCAAGCGCGACGGGCTCACGCGCCTCGTCCGCATCGAGGGCGCCAACCTCGACCGCATCAAGCGCTCGAACATCAAGGCGGCCTGATGGGAGAGGAGATCCGCCTGACGGCGGCCGACGGCGGGCAGTTCGCGGCCTATCTCGCGCTGCCGGCCCGCACGCCGGCGCCGGGCCTGGTGCTCCTGCCCGAGGTGTTCAACACCAACCCGCATATCCGCTCGGTGGCCGACGGCTATGCCGCCGCCGGCTACGTCGTCCTGGCGCCCGACGTCTTCTGGCGCCAGGAGCCGGCCTGCTATGCGCCCTACACCGACGAGGGACGGGCCAAGGTCGCGGCGCTGCGCGCCCGGCTCGACACCGACCAGTTCGCGCGCGACCTCGGCGACGTCGTAGACGCGCTGCGCGGCCGCGCCGACACGACCGAAAAGGTCGGCATCATGGGCTTCTGCCTCGGCGGCAAGTTCGCCTACCTGGCGGCGACCCGCCTGCCGGTCGATGCGGCGGTGAGCTACTACGGCGTCGAGATCGACAACTATCTCGACGAAGCCGACCGGCTGCGCTGTCCGCTGCTGATGCATTTCGCCGAGCACGACCCGCACGTGCCGCCGCCCACCGTCGCGGCGATCAAGGCCCGCATGGGTGCCTGGACCAACGTCACGATCCACGACTACCCAGGCACCGAGCACGGCTTCAACCGCAAGGGCTATCCGCCCTTCCAGGAGGAAGCGGCGGCGCTGGCGCGCGAGCGCACGCTCGCGCACTTCCGGCGCCTGCTCGCCTGAAGGTCAGGCCGGGATGGCCAGCTTCAGCAGCGTCGAGGCATCGTCGCTGCGGTCGAGCGCCCAGACCGCGTCGATCAGTGGCCGGATATCGTGGTCCGAGCGCCAGCTCCTCGCCTCGTCGACCAGCTTCTGCTCGATCTCCGTGTCCTTGAGGGGATTGGCGGCGCTGCCGCGCGCCGCCGCCGTCGACAGGGCGTGCTTGCGGCCGTCGGCGGTCCAGATGTTCATCTCGACCGCGATGGTCGAAAGCTCGGGCTTGCTCGCCACCTCGATGCGGCCGCGCATCGCCTGAACCGCAGGGTCGGCGACGCAGGCGTCGGTGAACTCCCCGAGCCCCGCCTTGCCGAGCACCAGTGCGGCGGCGACGGCGTGCTGCAGGCTGACCTGGGCCTCGCGGCCGGTCGCGACCACCGGCCGGTCGGTGCGTTGCAGCAGCAGTGGATTGCCGCGCGCGGCGACGCGTTCGACCACCGCGTCGGGATGGGCGCGGCGCCAGTCCAGCGCGCAGTCGAGCAGGGGATGGATCACGAAGCCCGCCGGGTAGGGCTTGATCGAATTGTCCGCGACCGCCCAGCTGCTGCCGAGCCCGTCGCAGAGGCCTTCCCAGTTCGGCGGCTCGCCCATCGCCGCCAGCCAGCCCTGGGCGCCGGCGATCGGCTCGGCCGGACCGGAGAAGCCTTTCTCGGCCAGCAGCGCCGACAGGAGCCCGTTGCGCGCCGCATTGCCGACGCTGACGCTCTTGGCGGGCCAGCCGAGGCATTCGCAGAGGCCGGCCGACTGGGTGGCGGCGCTGCCCAGCGCCCAGACGTGGCGCCGTGCGTCGAGCCCGAGCAGCTTGCCGGCGCCCGCCGCCGCGCCAAAGACGCCGCAGGTCGAGGTGATGTGCCAGCCCTTGGGATAGTGGCCGGGCGAGACCGCGAGACCGATGCGGCATTCGATCTCGAAGCCCAGGGCGAAGGCCAGCAGCAGCTCGCGGCCGCTGACCGGGCGCAACTCGGCCAGCGCCAGCAGCGCCGGAGCGAGCGGCGCGGTCGGATGCACGACGGTGGGCAAGTGCGTGTCGCAATAGTCGAAGACGTTGGCGCCCGCCGCATTCAGGAAAGCGGCGCTCAGCGCGTCGATGCGCTCGGCGCGCCCGACCACGGTTGCCGGACGGCCGCCGGAGAAGGCGGCGAGCGTCGCGAGCGCGAGCTCGACCGGCTCGGTGCGGCAGCCGGCCAGCGCCACGGCGAAGAAGTTGAGCAGCGCCCGCTTGCCCGCGTGGCGTGCTTGTTCGGGCAGGTCGTCCCATCGCGTGTCGGCGACGAACGTTGCGAGGCTCTCGGTAACGCCAGGTTTCGGATCCATGATCAGCCCAACACGTCCTTCTCGTTGAATTCCACGCCGCGCACGACGTCCGCCGAGCTGCCCTGGTACTCGACCCGGCGCAGCTGGTTGCGCCGGATCTTGCCGGAGATCGTCTTGGGCAGCTCGGTGACGAACTCCAGCCGCCGGATTCGCTTGAAGGGCGCGAGGCGCTGATGGGTGTATTCGAGGATCGCCCGCGCCGTCTCCTTGCTGGGGGGCGTGCCGGCCGTCAGCAGGACGTAGGCCTTGGGAATGCTGAGCCGGATGTCGTCCGGCGTCGGCACGATCGCGGCCTCCGCCACTGCCTCGTGCTCGATCAGCACGCTCTCGAGCTCGAAGGGGCTGATGCGATAGTCCGAGGACTTGAAGACGTCGTCGGCGCGGCCGACGAAGGTCAGGTAGCCGTCGGCGTCGAGGCTCGCGACGTCGCCGGTGCGGTAGACCGCGTCGTTGACGCCCGACAGCTTGCCCGAATCGTCGGCATAGCCCTGCATCAGGCCGGCCGGCTTCTCCTCGTTGAGATCGATGCAGATCTCCCCCTCGTCGGTCGGCATGCCGTCGGGATCGAGCACGCGGATGCGATAGCCCGGCATGGGCCTTCCCATGGCGCCGGGCTTGACCGGCTGGCCGGGCGAGTTGGCGATCTGCGCCGTCGTCTCGGTCTGGCCATAGCCGTCGCGGATGGTGAGGCCCCAGGCCTCCTGGACCTTGTTGATGACCTCGGGGTTCAACGGCTCGCCGGCGCCGCAGACCTCGCGCAGCGCCACCCTGGTCGCCGCCAGATCTTCCTGGATCAGCAGGCGCCACACGGTGGGCGGGGCGCAGAAGGTCGTGACCTTGCAGCGTTCCAGCACGCCCAGCAGCGCCTTGGCGTTGAAGGGCGCCTGGTTGACGATCAGCACCGTGGCGCCGGCGTTCCACGGCGCGAAGAAGGTGCTCCAGGCGTGCTTGGCCCAGCCCGGCGAGGAGATATTGAGATGCACGTCGCCGGGCTGCAGCCCGAGCCAGTACATGGTCGACAGCGAGCCCACCGGGTAGCTGCGATGGCTGTGGCGCACCAGCTTGGGCTTCGCCGTCGTGCCGGAGGTGAAATAGAGCAGCAGCGGGTCGTCGGCGCGGGTTTGTCGGTCCGGCTTGAAGTCCGCCGGGCCCTGGTAGGCCTCCGTCAGCGATAGCCAGCCGGCCGGCGCCGGGTCGCTGATCGTGACGAAGGTGACGCCGTCGCGCGGCAGCTCCGCGCACTTCGCGACCTGGTCCTGGTCGGTGATGATCATGCGGGCGCGGCCGCGCTCGACGCGATCGGCCAGCTCCTCGGTGGTGAGGAGCGTCGTCGCGGGGATCACGATGACGCCGAGCTTCATGGCGGCCAGCATGATCTCCCACAGCGGCGCCACGTTGTTCAGCACCAGCAGGAGATGGTCGCCGCGTCCGAGCCCGCGGCCGCGCAGCCAGTTGGCGACCTGGTTGGAGCGGCGCGACAGCTCGCCGAAGGTGAGCCTGGTCTCGCGGCCGCTGGCCACGTCGACGATCCAGAGCGCGCACTGGTCCCGGCTGGCGGTGGCGAGCTCGGCGTCGAACCATTCGATCGCCCAGTTGTAGGGGACCGGCTCGGGCCAGCGGAAGCCGGCCACCGCCTTGTCGTAGTCGGTCCGGTGGGTCAGCAGGAAGTCGCGGGCTTCGCGAAAGGTCGGCATGGTCGTTCCTCCGGGATTTCCGTCTTCTTACTCGCGCACCGGCGCGCCTTCGAGCCGAAGCGGCGCATCGGACGCCAGATGGCCGGGCTCGTCGATGCGCAGGCAACCCGCGGTCAGCCCGTCGCCCGGCGCCTTGTCGGCCGGGGCGATGAACTGGGCCGTCAGCTTGAGGGTGCCGGCGATCAGGTGGGCCTCGCTCAGCCAGCGCGACGCGCGGGTCGACTGGCCGCCCTTGTCCAGCCGCAGCCAGCCGCAGATCACGGTGCGCTCGCCCGACGGGTCGATGCGGAGACGGGCGATGTCGCGACCCGTGAAGGATCCCGCCGGGCCGTTCACGCGCCACTCGAAGGGCACGTCGCGGTAGGAACGGGCCTCCTCGGCCGACACGTCGATGTTCCCGGCATAGTCGGCCTTGGCCAGCGTCGGGTCGCGCAGCCAGCCCATCTGGGCGGCGACGCCCAGCAGGACGACGGCCGCCGCCAGCGGCAGGATCAGCCAGCGCGGGAAGGACGGCATCGTCAGGCCAGGATGGTGGTGAGGCCGCCGTCGACCACCAGCGTGTGGCCGGTCATGTAGGCGCCGGCGTCGGAGGCGAGCAGCAGCAGGGGGCCGCGCAGGTCCTCGGGCTTGCCCCAGCGATGGGCGGCGGTGCGCTGGTCGAGCATGGCGTTAAAGCCCTTGTCGCGCTGCAGCGCCACGTTGAGCTCGGTGCGGATGTAGCCCGGCGCAATGGCGTTGGCCGTGACGTGCGGGCCGAACTCGACGGCGAGGTTCTTGGTGAGCCCGACCAGCCCGTGCTTGGCGGCGACGTAGCCCGCCACGGTTGCCCGGCCGAGGATCGCCATGACCGAGGAGATGTTGACGATGCGGCCGTAGCGCCGCGCCAGCATGTGCCGGCCGACCTCGCGCGCGACCACGAACTGGGCCACGAGGTCGGTCTCGACCGCGGCGCGGAAGGTCGCGGTCGAGGTGTCGACGATCTTCTCGCGGTAGATGATGCCGGCATTGTTCACCAGCACGTCGATGCGGCGGTGCCGGCGGACGATCGCGTCGACCTGCTCGCGCACCGCCGCCTCGTCGGTGATGTCGAGCGGCACGACCTCCGCCTTGCCGCCCTTGCGCGCGATCGCCCGCGCCGTAGCCTCGAGTTCCTTGACCGTGCGGCCGGCGCACAGCACGCGGGCGCCGGCGCCCGCCAGGGTCAACGCCATGTCGCGGCCCAGCCCGCGCGAGGCGCCGGTCAGCAGCACCACGCGGTTCTTCATCGCGAACAGATCGGCCATGCGCCCGCCCTCGTTTCCCCGTTTTGCCTTCGGACCCGATCCTATCCTATGAAAGGCGCCACGAGATATCGGGGAGGCACACATGGCGAAATCGGGCAAGGTGGCGATCGTGACGGGTTCGGCGACGGGGCTCGGCGCCTCGTGCGCCATCGACCTCGCGGCGCGCGGCTGGAACGTCGCCATCAACTACACCAAGAGCAAGAAGGAGGCGGAGGAGACCTACGCCGCCGTCACGGGCAAGGGTGTCGAGGCGATCCTGGTGCAGGCCGACATGGGGCAGGACGCCGACTGCAAGAAGCTCGCCGCCGAGACGGTGAAGAAGTGGGGCCGGATCGACGGTCTGATCAACAATGCCGGCACCACCAAGTTCCAGAACCAGGGCGACCTCGAGGGCGTGACGCCCGAGGACTTCGACCGCATCCTGCGGGTCAACGTCACCGGTCCCTACATGATGAGCCGGGCGGTCTTCCCGACCATGAAGAAGCAGTGGGAGGGCGCCCAGGAGCGCGGCTCGATCGTCAACATCTCGTCGATCGCCGGCGTCATGGGCGTCGGCAGCTCGATCCCCTATGCCTGCTCGAAGGGCGCGCTGAACACGCTGACGCTCACCCTGGCGCGCTGGCTGTCGCCGGCGGCGCGCGTCAACACCGTCTGCCCGGGCTTCATCCAGACGCGCTGGCTGCTGGGCGGCCTCGGCGAGGAGAACTACAACAAGCTGAAGCAGAACCAGGAGCAGACCACGCCGCTGCGCCAGGCCGGGACGCCCGAGCAGATGGCCGAGGCGGCGCTGTTCTTCCTGACCAGCGCCAGCAACATCACCGGCGAGTTCCTGATCGTCGACGCCGGCCAGCATCTCGGCGGCCTGCCGCTGAAGCCGCGCTGAGCCGCGGCCGGCGCCGCGCCCCGCGGGCGGAGCCGCGTCAGTCGATGATCTCGAAGTGCGCCTCGGTCGTGGTGCCGGTCTGGCCGTTGATCGGCAGGATGTCCTGCGGGCAGGCCGACATGGCGACGATGCAGTCGAGCTCGGCCCGCAGGGTGACGCGGTCGCCGGGCTTCGTCGTTGGCGGATCGAACGACAGCGCGCCGGTCGGCGTCCACGGGATGTTCATGAAGAGGTTGAACGGGCTCGGACACTCCGGCGGCGTGAGGCCGAGCGCCTGCAGGGCGGCGAACAGGTTGTCGGTGCAGTTGTCGTGGTATTCGGTGACGCCCAGCAGGATGTAGCGTTCGCTGTCGCAGGCGGCCATCAGCGTGTCGTGGTCGCCGCGGCTCGTGTCCTCGGTCCGGGTGAGGATCTTGCGCCGGCGGTTGGTGTAGAGCCCGTCGCCGACCCGCGGCACCAGCCTGGTCAGCGTGGCGCGCGTGTGCTCCATCGACATGAACTCGGTCAACATGCCGGCGGTGAAGGCCCAGGTGTCGACGACCTGCGCGCCGTGCGTGTTGACGATGCGGATCGACTGGCCGCGCTTCAGGTAGGTGGCCTTGCCGCGGCGGGCGGGAATGGTCTCCATGGCTCCTGTCCTCGCAGCCCTCAGGCCGGCAGTTCGTGGCCGCGGCCGATGTTGCGGATCACCTCGCTGAGATGCGGCTTCTCCTGGAGGAGCGCACGGCGGTAGGCGATCAGGCCCCGCAGCAATGCGCCCTCGCGGCCGAGCAGCGTGTCGGCGAACTCGACCATGCGGGTGTTGGGCCAGCCGTGCTTGCGCAGCCCGAGCAGCTTCAGGAACGCCTCCTCCTCGTGGCCGGGCGCGTGCTGGCACATCAGGATGGCGGCGGCGGCGGTCGAGCGCGAGATGCCGGCATGGCAATGGACCAGCACGTGGCTGCCGGGCAGCGCGTGCAGCCGCTCGCCGAAGTCCAGGACCTTCTCGATATGGGCGGGGGTGCAGGCCTCGAAACCGGGATACTCGGCCACCACGTCGTCGAACCGGATCAGCAGGTGGTCGATCTCGAGATAGTCGTCCAGCGCCGGCGGCCGCGGCTCGTGCGTGTCGATGATCGACAGGACGTGGCTGACGCCGACGGTGCAGTGCTGCGACAGTTCGGGGATGCCGCAGATCGTGACCTTGTGGGAGGGCAGGGGCATGACGTGAATCCTACAGCAAGCGCGACGCCATTTGCAGCCCGACGGCCAGCATGCCGAACAGGAAGGCGCGGCGGAACGTCTCCGGCGAGACGGCGCGGCGGGCGCGCTGGCCGATCCAGACGCCGATGAAGGTCGGGACGATGGCGGCGATGCCGCCGGCCACGTTGCCGAGGGTGAAGGAGCCCTGCACCGCGAGCGCCAGGGTCAGCGCCCCGATGATGAACAGGAACATGATGCCGAGCGCCTGCACGAGATCGTGGCGGTCGATGTCCAGCGACTGCATGTAGGGCAGGAAGGGAACGGCGGCGACGCCGGTCAGGCCGGCCACCGTGCCGCTGGCCAGCCCGACCAGCGGATTGGCCCAGCGCTCGGCCGCGCGCGACACGGCCGGCCGCCAGGCGGTCAGCGCCAGGCCGGCATAGATCGCCAGCACGACGCCGACCCATCCGGTCGCGCTCGGCGAGCCGAGATGGCCGAAAACCGCGGCGACGACGATCAGGGCCGCCATGGCGGCCGCGGCCATGGTGGCGAAGCGCCGCAGCAGCCGGCCGAAGCCCTGTCCCCAGATGGCCTGCCAGATGTTGGTCGCCAGCGTGGGCACGACCATTATCGCCAGCGCGTCCTCGAGCGGCAGGACGAAGGTCATCAGCGACAGGGCGATCGGCGGCAGGCCCATCCCGACCCCGCCCTTGGCGACGCCGGCGACGACGAAGGCGGTCGCGACGGCGAGGATCTCGAGCAGGGTCACCGGCCGGAAGCGCCGCCCGTCACGCGCCCCGTCACGCGGATGGCCATCCGGTCGAACGCTTCCCAGAACCTGGCCCGCAGGTCGTCGGTCTCCATCATCACCTCGTGCTTGGCGCCGGCGATGGTGACGTGCTCGCCATGCGGCAGCCGGGCGGCGACCGGGCCGTGGGTGCGCGAGGCGACCAGCGGGTCCTCGCCGGCGCTGATCAGCATCAGCGGCAGCTCGATGCGTTCCAGGTAGCCGGGGGCGAGCGCCGCCGTCATCGACCGTGCGGCCTGCCGCGCCCAGCCCAGCGTCGGCCCGCCCAGCATGAGCCGCGGGTCGGCCGCGAACCAGTCTTCCGTGAAGCGGTAGCGGCGCTCGTCGTGGGTGACGAAGTTGGCGTCGAACTCGCGGGCCAGGGCGATGAAGGGGCCGGTGCCGAACAGGTAGCGCTCCTCGACGGCGGCCATCTCCGGCATGACCATCAGCACCGAGCGCAGCATCGCCTCGCGCCGCAGGCCGGTCATCGGTGCCGTCAGCACCCCCGCGGCGAACGGTCCCGACCCGTTCTCGGACAGCCATCGCAGGACGATGTGGGCGCCCATGGAATGGCAGAGCGCCAGGACCGGCGGCGGAGCGGCGGGCAGGACGACCTGCTCGAGGAAGAGCTGGAAGTCCGCGATGTAGGTCGCGAAGCTGTCGATATGGCCCTTGCCGCGGTCGGGCAGCGGCCGGTCCGACAGGCCCTGGCCGCGCCAGTCCATCGCGAACACAGAATAGCCACGGCCGAGCAGCTCGCCGACGATCTCGGTCGCATACTTTTCGATGAACTCGGCGCGTCCCGACTGCAGGACCACGGAACCGGCCGGTCGCCCGGGGGCGTTCCAGCAGGCGAAGCGCAGGCGGCCGCCGGCGGCTTCAAGAAAACCGTAACGGTCGCCTTCGCGATAGGTTGCGGCCAGCTCCGGCGGGATCGAGGCTGGCCTGGCTTCGGGGTCGTCGTCGTTCATGCCCAGCGGCTTTGTGGCGAAGCGCCGTCGACGGCGCCAGCGGAGAATTGGGCATTTTGGCCATCATCGCCGACACCGTCTTTACGCTGTCAGGCGGTCCGCCTATAAATCGCGCGGTCGCCGCATCGTCTGCGTCGGGTCGCAGGCGAGGAAATCGGGCGCAAGGAAACCTCCAAGAGGTCAGCCGCATTGCGTGGTTATCGGCTCTTTGGTTGAGTCGATCCGGCACGGTCCTTGCGTCGATAGCCATCGTCCGCAGGAGACATGTGACCGCGATCCCCCCGAGAGCATGTGCCATTGGCGGCGTGCCGGAGCTGTCGCTTCTTCATGATCCGAAACGGATGGGTTCTCCTCATTGCCGCCGCCGCGACCGTCCTGGGATGGCGGGCGCTGGACAGCCGGATCGAGGCGGCTGACGTCAGGGGACCGCTGCACGGCGTGACCTATGCGCCCTGGGGCAAGGACCAGGATCCGATCGCCGCCAAGGAGAGCGGCGTGTTCAGCTTCCTGCGCACCGCCTTCACCGATGCCCCGCCGGACACCGTCAAGCCGCGCAAGGAGCAGATCGAGCACGATTTCTCGCTCTTCGCCGGCAAGACCGACTATGTGCGAACCTACCGCACGTCGGACGGCGGGGAGGTGATGCCCGAGATCGCCGCCCGCCACGGGCTGAAGCTGGTGCCCGGCGCCTGGATCTACAGCGCCAGCGAAGCCAAGCAGCAGTTCGGCCGCGAGGCGGGCGAGGTCAATGCCGAGGAGACGCGGGCGCTGATCCGCATGGCCAACCAGAACCCGAACATCGAGCGCGTGCTGGTCGGCAACGAGAACATCCTGCGCTGGGACGGACAGAAGGACCTGCGCGAGCCCAACGCCGTCAGCCCGGCCCAGCTCATCCGCGAGATCCGCAACGTCAAGCGCAACGTCAAGGTCCCGGTCAGCACGGCCGAGCCCTGGCATGTCTGGCTCCATTATCCGGAACTGGCGCGCGAGGTCGACTATCTCGCCGTCCATGTCCTGCCCTACTGGGACGAGAAGTCCGACGAGACGCCGCTCGAGTATCTCAAGAGCCGGATCGGGCAGCTGAAGCAGGCCTATCCGAACAAGAACATCATCGTGACCGAGGTCGGCTGGCCCTCGAACGGCGCGCCGCGCCGCAGCCCGGGCAGCGGCGTGGTCAAGATCGCCAGCCCGGCCGAGCAGGCGAAGAACATCCGCGACATGGTCGCCTGGCTGAAGGCGCAGAACGTCGACTACTTCGTCGTCGAGGCCGTCGACCAGCCGTGGAAGTCCTACGACCTGGAAGGCAAGGCGGGCGGCTACTGGGGTCTCTGGGATGCCGACCGGCGGGCCAAGTTCGACTGGACCGGTCCGATCCATGGCTTCCCGCAATGGTGGGTGGGCGCCGCCTGGTCGCTCGCCCTGGCGCTGCCGCTCATGATGGTCTTCCTGTGGCGCTGGCCCGACCTGCGCCGGCCCGGCCAGCTCGGCTTCTGCGCCCTGCTGGCCCTGTCGACCAGCGCCCTGGTCTACGGCGGCCTGGTCGCGGCGGGGACCTACATGGTCGTGTCGGAGATGATCGGCTGGGCGGTCCTCGCCTTTTTCCTCGCCATGAGCCTCGCCATGGCGCTGGCCCAGGCGCTGGAGATGGCCGAGACGATCTGGCGCCGGCGCTGGACGCGAGAGGCGACGCCGGCGGCCGAGATGATCGCCCGCCAGCCGGCCGACCGGGTCTGGCCCAAGGTTTCGCTGCATCTCGCCATCTGCAACGAGCCGCCGGCCATGGTCATCGAGACCCTCGATTCGCTGGCCGCGCTCGACTACCCCGACTATGAAGTCATCGTCATCGACAACAACACCAAGGATCCGGCGGTGTGGCGGCCGGTCCAGGACTATTGCGCCCAGCTCGGCGAGCGCTTCCGCTTCTTCCACTTCGACGAGATGAAGGGCTTCAAGGCCGGCGCGCTGAACTATGTGCTGAGCCAGACGGCGCCCGACGCAAGGATGATCGGCGTCATCGACAGCGACTATGTCGTGCGGTCGGACTGGCTGAAGGCGCTGGTGCCGCATTTCGACGACGAGAAGATCGCCTATGTCCAGGCGCCGCAGGACCATCGCGACTGGAAGGGCGACCGGTTCAAGGAGATGCTGAACTGGGAATATGCCGGCTTCTTCGACATCGGCATGTGCCTGCGCAACGAGTACGACGCCATCATCCAGCACGGCACGATGACGCTCGTCCGCCGCGACCGCATGGAGGAGATGGGCGGCTGGGCGACCTGGTGCATCACCGAGGACACCGAGCTCGGCCTGCGCCTGATGGAAAAGGGCTACGGCGCCATGTACAGCCGCGAGCGCTTCGGCCACGGGCTCACGCCCGACCATTTCGCCGGCTACAAGAAGCAGCGCTTCCGCTGGGCCTACGGCGCCATGCAGATCATGAAGGCGCATGCCGGCAAGATGCTGTCGAACACGACGCGGCTCACCTTCTGGCAGAAGTACCATTTCGTGGCCGGCTGGGTGCCGTGGTTCGCCGACGCGCTCAACCTCGTCTTCACCTGGGCGGGCCTCGCCTGGCTGGTGGCGGTGGTCGTGCCGCCGCTGTTCGGGCTGAAGCCGGTCGGCCTGCCGCCGGCCGAGTTCATCCTGCCGACGATCGGCATCTTCGTGTTCAAGCTGCTCTACGCCTTCGGCCTCTACTTCGACCGCGTCCGCTGCACCTTCCGCCAGAGCCTCGGCGCCTCGCTGGCCGGCCTGGCGCTGACCTACACGGTCGGCCGCGCCGTCATCTACGGGCTGATGACCAGCCGGCTGCCCTTCATGCGCACGCCCAAGATGGACGAGCGGGCGACGCTCGGCATGGCGCTGGGCATGGCGCGCGGGGAGGCGGTGCTCACCGTCCTGCTGTGGCTGGGCGCCATCGTGCTGTGGCTCGACCCCGGCGCGATCAATCCCGAGGCCCGCCTGTGGTCGGTGTTCATGGTCGTGCAGTCGCTGCCCTACGCCGCGGCCGTCTACGTCTCGATGGTGAACGCCCTCGAGCAGATGCGCCATGCCCGGGCGGTCTTCGAAGCGACACCGCCGACCCGCGTCTCGAGCGGGCCGGCGATGCAGCCGGCGCAATAGGTGTCTGGACACGCCCCGCCGCCGCCTCCCGGCGGATCGCGATGCCGTGGAACCGCACGGTTCCCCCGGCTCGCAATAGGCTCTAGCGTCGCCCGATGCCCTCGGTAGAACCGGCCGGCACGGCCCTTTTCCTGAAGCGCTGGCTGCGGCGTCCCTTCGCGACGGGCGCGCTCGTGCCGAGCGGGCGCCTCCTCGCCGAGGCCATGGCGCAGGCCACCCGCGCCGCGGCCGGCGCCGGTGACATCGTCGAGCTGGGCGCCGGCACCGGCGGCGTCACCAAGGCGCTGCTGGCGGCCGGCATTCCCGCCGAGCGCCTGGTCCTGGTCGAGCGCGATCCCGAGTTCGCGGTGTTCCTGCGTCGCCATTTCAGGGGGCTGCGCATCGTCGAGGGCGACGCCGCCCGTCTGCCGCAGATCCTGCCGGCGCAGGGCGTCACTTCCGTCGCCGCCATCGTGTCGAGCCTGCCCCTGCTGTCGCTGCCGGCAGAGGTGGTGTCCGGCATCGTCACCGGCGCGTTCGACGTGCTGCCCGAAGGTGGCGCGCTGGTGCAGTTCACCTACGGGCCCAAGCCGCCCGTGCCGCGCGCGCTGCGCCAGCGGCTGGGGCTCGACGGCGTGCGCAGCCGGCGCATCTGGCGCAACGTGCCGCCAGCCGTGGTGTGGACGTTCCGGAGGAAGGCGGCGTGACGGGGTTCAGCTTCGACGACGGGCTGCGCTCGGCCATTGCGGGCCGGCTCTCCCGCTTCGAACACCGTCGCCGCGCCGATGCCGGCGGGCTGAAGCGCGCCGCGGTCGCCGTGGTCGTGGTCGAGGACGAGGCGCCGGGCGAGGCGGCCTTCCTGCTGACCCGCCGCACGCCGCGGCTGCGCTCGCATGGCGGCCAGTGGGCCCTGCCGGGCGGGCGCGTCGACCCGGACGAGACGATCGAGCAGACGGCGCTGCGCGAGCTGCACGAGGAGCTCGGCGTCCAGGCGACGCCGGACGACATACTGGGCACGCTCGACGACTATCCGACCCGCTCGGGCTATCTCATCGCGCCGGTCGTGGTCTGGTCGACCCAGGCGACGCTCGTCCTGAGCCCCGAGGAGGTGTCGGCGGCCTACCGGATCGGCTGCCGCGAGCTGTTCCGCGACGGCTCGCCCGAGATCGTCGCCATTGCGGAATCCGACCGGCCGATCATCCGGCTGCCGCTGCCGGTGGCCACCGTCAACGCCCCGACCGCCGCCGTGCTCTATCAGTTCCGCGAGGTCGCGCTGGCCGGGCGCGACACGCGCGTCGACCACTTCGAGCAGCCGGTCTTCGCCTGGCGCTGATCAGACGATCCGGGTGGCGGCATCCCGGCGCTTCAGGAACACCACCGTTTCCTGCTCCAGCACCGGCTCGTCGCGCTGGTTCAGCGTGACCTGGCGGATGCGTGCGATGCCGCGGTCCGGCTTCGATTCCGAGGCCCGCAGCTCCACGACGTCGGTGACGACATGCAGCGTGTCGCCCGGCCGCACCGGCCGTGGAAAGGTCACCGCGCCGAGGCCGGGCGATCCCAGGCTGCAGGCGCGGAACACGCCCTGGTCCAGCCACAGCCGCAGCGTCAGCGACATGGTGTGCAGGCCCGACGCGATCAGCCCGCCGAACGTCCAGCCGCGCGCGAACTCGGCGTCCATGTGGAAAGGCTGCGGATCCCATTGCCGGGCGAAGTCGATGATGGCCGCTTCGGTGACGGTCATGCCGGCGCTGACGAAGCGATCGCCCACCCGGAAGTCCTCGAACAGGCGGTCGCTCACAGGGCGAGCTCCAGGTAGGTCGTGCCGGGAACCGGGCTCGGGTAGTAGGGCGGGATGTCGACGAAGCCCATCGAGCGGTAGACCCTGATGGCCGCGTCCATCTTGCCGGCGATCGTGTCGAGCCGCAGAGACCGGTAGCCGCGCGAGCGTGCCTCCTCGACGATGCGATGGGTGAGCGTGCGCCCGAGCGACAGGCCGTCCGGGCCGCGCAGGCCGCGGAAGTCGGGGCGCACGTAGAGGCGCTTCATCTCGCAGATGCCCGGCTCGAGCGGCCGCAGGGCCACCGCGCCCGCCGCGCGGCCGTCGGCCCGCGCCAGGAGGAGCGCGCCCTCCGGCGGCGCATACTTGCCGGGCAGGCCGGCCAGCTCGGCGTCGAAACCCTGGTAGCCGAGGGAGAAGCCGAGGCTGGCGGCATACTCCGCGAACAGGGAGCGGATGGCGTCGAGATCCGCCTCCGTCTCGGGAGGGCCGATGATCAGGCGGGGACTATCGGACATCGAGCATCGTTCTCCGGCGACCGTGGCAGGGCATTGTCCGTTCGACTGTAACCCGCCGGACGCATAATGCTCCCGGAGGCGCCTGTCGAACCGGCCTTTCCGGGCGGAATGGGGCCGCCGGCGGTTCCCTCCGGGGGGAAACCGCTTTAGCCTGCCAGCCAACGATCGGAGGAGCGAATGCCGAGACGACCGACGCGTCGGCGCGTGATGGCCCTGACCGGCGCCATGGCCGGCGGTGCCAGCGTCGCCGGCGCCGCACCGGGCCAGTCGGCGTGGCCCCGCCGACCCGTTCGCTTCATCGTGCCGTTCCCGCCGGGCCAGGCTGCCGACATCTTCGCGCGCCTGATGGCCGAGAAGCTCGGCGAGCTGTGGAAGCAGCAGGTCATCGTCGAGAACAAGGCCGGCGGTGGCGGCATACCGGCCACGGAGTACGGCAAGGCCGCGGCACCGGACGGCTACACGCTGATGGTCGTCACCAGCGGGACGTTCGGCATCAACCCCAGCCTCTATCCCGATCTCCCGTACCGGCCTCTGGTCGACTTCCTGCCGATCTCCAACATCTTCCTCGTGCCGCTGGTGATCGTGGCGCATCCGGGCTTCCCGGCGAGCACGCTGGCCGAGCTCATCGAGCTGGCGCGCAAGGAGCCGGGCAAGCTTTCCTATGCCTCGGCCGGCCCGGGCACCGCGCAGCATCTGGCGATGGAGCTCTTCAAGCTGCGCGCCAAGCTCGACATCGTCCACGTTCCCTACAAGGGCAGCGGTCCGGCCATGGCGGATCTCCTGGGCGGGCACGTCAAGCTGATGATGGACAGCACGGCCTCGGCGCTGGGGCCGATCGTGGACAAGCGCGTCAAGCCGCTCGCCGTGACCACGGCGCGCCGCGCCGCGCCGCCGCTCGACGACATCCCGACGATCGCCGAGACGCTCCCCGGCTTCGACGTCGCGGGCTGGTCGGGCCTCGCGGCGCCGGCGGGCACGCCGCTCGAGATCGTGGTCAGGATCAACAGGGACGTGCAGGCGGTCCTGCACGAGAGCGCGGTCGTTCGCCAGATCGAGCAGCGCGCCGGCCTGCCGGCACCCGGGTCGCCGATCGAGTTCGCCGAGTTCATCAAGAAGGAAATGGACACCTGGGCCGAGGTGGTGCGGGCGACCGGCACCCGGCCGGGGACCTGATCGGACCACCATGAAGCTCTACAGCCTGAAGAACGGCGTCAATCCGCGCCGCGTCCGCATCTTCCTGGCGGAGAAGCGCCTGTCGATCCCGATCGAGGAATTCGACATGGAGACCGCCGGCCACAAGGCGCCGGCGTTCCTCGCGCGCAATCCGCTCGGTACCCTTCCGGTGCTCGAGCTCGACGACGGTACCGTGATCGCCGAATCGGTGGCGATCTGCCGCTATGTCGAGGAGATGATCCCCGAACCGCCGCTGTTCGGCCGCTCGGCGCTGGAGCGGGCGCAGGTCGAGATGTGGAACCGGCGGATGGAGCTCGAGCTGCTCCTGCCGGTGATCGACGTCTTCGTGCACACCCATCCGTTCTGGGTGGGCAAGCGGCGCCAGATCGGCGAATGGGGCGCGGCGCGGCGCGAGCAGGTCGCCGAGCGCCTGCGATGGCTCGACCGCGAGCTCGAGGGACGGCCGTTCATCGCCGTCGACCGCTACAGCATCGCCGACATCACCGCCCAGGTGGCCCTGTTGACGGCGCGCGGCGCGCTCAAGCTCTCCATCGGTGAGGACCAGCCCAACCTCGCGCGCTGGTGGGCATCCGTCTCGACGCGGCCCACGGCCCGGGCCTAGGCCGGTCCGGAAGAAGAAAGGCGCGAGCCGGGAGAGACCGAACGCGCCTCAGGCGTCGAGGATGGCGACGAGCTGGCCTTCGCCGATCGCCTCGCCTTCGCTCACCCTGATCTCCTTGATCGTGCCGGCGCGCGGCGACAGGACCGGGATCTCCATCTTCATCGATTCGAGGATCATGATCTCGCCGTCGGCCTCGACGCGATCGCCGGGCTTGGCCTGGATCTTCCAGACGTTTCCGGCGATTTCCGACTTCACGTTGACGACGGCCATTCTCCCCTCGCTTCAGAGTCTGTTGTCCGAGGCTTTCTCGGCCAGGGCGAGGGCGAAGGCAAGGGCGGAGCCGCCGATCCGGGCACCGAGCCGATAGGCGGCCTGGTTCACTTCCGACAGGATGCCGTCGAGCAGCGTCGAGCGGCCGTCGCCGATGCGGGCGGACAGGGCCGCCACCGTGCCGCCGGCGACCCCGACCCGGTCCAGCACGGCGAGACCGGTCACGCCGGCCTGCTCCATGCCGAAGCCCGCGTCATTGAACAGCGCCAGCGCGGGCAGGAAGGCCGCCGCCGTCTCTCCAGCGGGAACGCCGCCGTGACTGCCGCTGGCGATGACGCGGCCGCGGTCGCGCGGGCCCCCCAGCGAGATCGAATCGATGCATATGACGCGCCCCGCCAGGGTCCGTCCTTCGCTCATCGGTTCGGGCATCGTATGCGGCCAGGGAGCGGCCTTCAGGCGCTCCGCCGCTTCCGAGGCGGGCTGGCCGGGCTCGACTCCGCAGGCGGCGGCCAGAGCGTTGGCCCGGCTGATGAAGCCGCGGCGCAGCATGTCGGCGCCGTCGCCGATGCGGGCGCTGGCGCCCGAGACTGTCGCCATGGCCATCCCGTGCCGGTCCGCCCAGGGCAGGCCGCTGATGCCGGCATCGTCGCGTCCGATGCAGGCGTCGTTGTGGATCGCAGCCCGCGCGCCGGCCTTGGCCGAGAGATAGGCGGCATAGACCGCGCCGTGCGAGCCGCCCACGACGACGGCGCCGTTGGCGTTACCCGGGAGCTTGGTGACGCTCGGGACGGCGATGACGGAGACACTCATGACGACAGCCTTCGGACAATCGGTTTATATGCTGGCACATGCTCGAAGGCACTCCTTCGGACCCGTGCCCCTGCGGGCGACCACCCGCACTCTGCGTTTGTCCGCCGGCTCCCGTCGTCGACAACGAGGTGACGGTACTCGTCCTGCAACACCCTCAGGAGCAGGACCGAGTGCTGGGCACGGCCGGGTTGCTGTCCCGCGTTCTCGCGGATGCACGCGTAACCGTCGGTCTGTCGTGGCGCAACCTCGGCCATGCCCTTCGTCTCGGCACTCAACAACGGGCGCCCGATGCCCGTCAATGGGCCGTGCTCTACCTGGGGGCGACGCACCTCGATGCCGGCGGACGCCGTCCGGAGCGCGGATCGCTCGTGGCGCTCGACCGGGTCGGGGCGCCGCTGGCCGACCAGGCCGCCGCGCTCGCCGGCATCAAAGGCCTGGTGGCGCTCGACGGAAACTGGGCGCAGGCCAAGGCGCTGTGGTGGCGCAATCCGTGGTTGACCCGCCTGCAGCGCGTCGTCGTCGTGCCCGACGCGCCCTCGCTCTACGGAAGTCTGCGCCGCGAAGCGAGACCGGAGGCGCTGTCGACGCTCGAAGCGGTGGCGCTGGCCCTGGCGACGTTGGAGCACGATCCCACGGTGCGCGACCGCATCCTGGCGCCTTTCCGCGAGCTGATCCGGCGCGCCCGGGCGGCCGGAATCCGCGATTCGAAACGGGATCGTCGCTCCCGCCGATAGGCAATATACTGTCGTCATGCTCGACCAGCCATCTGCTCAGGTTCCCGTCGTTCAGCGCACGAATCCCGAGCGGTCCTTTACCGAGGAAGTCCGGGCGTTGCGCCTGGGCGCAGGAGATACCTTCCGCGGCGAAGGCATCCTCGCGGTCACCAAGGCGATCCTGCAATCGGGTGTGGCCTATGTCGGCGGCTATCAAGGCGCACCCGTCTCCCATTTGGTAGACGTACTCGTCGAATCGCAGGATTTGCTCGACGAACTCGGCGTCCATCTCGAGACCTGCACCAACGAATCGTCGGCCGCGGCGCTGCTCGGCGCCTCGATCAACTATCCCCTGCGCGGATGCGTCACCTGGAAGTCGATCGTCGGCACCAATGTCGCTGCCGATGCGCTGTCGAACCTCGCTTCGCCGGGCGTGATCGGCGGCGCGCTGATCGTCGTCGGCGAGGATTACGGCGAGGGCGCCTCGATCATCCAGGAGCGCGCGCACGCCTACGCGCTGAAATCCTCGGTCTGGCTGATGGATCCGCGGCCCAACCTGCCGTCGATCGTGCAGTGCACCGAGAAGGCCTTCGAGCTGTCGGAGGCGACCAATACGCCGGTGATGATGGAGCTGCGCATCCGCGCCTGTCACGTCACCGGGGAATTTCCAGCGAAGGACAACCGACCGCCGCCGGTATCGCGCAACAACCGGCTGGCCGCGCCGGCGGCGCACAACTACGACCGCATCTCGCATCCTCCTTCGACCTACGTCCACGAGAAGCTGAAGGTCGAGGTGCGTCAGCCGGCGGCCGAGCGGTTCATCGTCGAGCACGGGCTGAACGAGTTCGTGCCCGGCGAGCGTTCGGACCTCGGCATCATCGTGCAGGGCGGCATCACCAACGTCCTGCTGCGCGGCCTCGACCGGCTGGAGGTCGAGGGCAAGGTGCCGACCCTGGTGCTGAACGTCACGCATCCCCTCGTGCCGGACCAGATCGTCGATTTCTGCCGCGGCAAGCGCGCCGTCCTGGTGGTCGAGGAGGGGTCTCCCGACTTCATCGAGCAGGCGATCCACGCGATGCTGCGCAAGCGCGACGTCGGCACGCGCGTGTTCGGCAAGGACGTGCTGCCGATGGCGGGCGAGTACACCGCCGAGGTCGTGACCGAGGGCCTGCTGAAGTTCCTCTCGCAGTCGGCCAACGACATAGACCTTTCCCGGCCGCGCGAGCGCTTCGAGGCGGCGCGCGCCGGCCGCGCCGAGGCGCAGCGCCTGCTCGGCGGATCCCTGCCGCTCCGGCCGCCGGGCTTCTGCGTCGGCTGCCCCGAGCGGCCGGTCTTCTCGGCCATCAAGCTGCTCGAGCGCGAGGTCGGGAAGGTCCACATCTCGAGCGATATCGGCTGCCACTCCTTCGCCACCCTGGCGCCGTTCAACCTCGGCAACTCGATCCTGGGGTTCGGCATGTCGCTGGCCGCCGCCGGCGCGGTGGCGCCGGTCATGCAGAAACGCACCATCTCGGTGATGGGCGACGGCGGCTTCTGGCACAACGGCCTGCTGAGCGGCGTCGCCTCGGCGATGTTCAACCGCGGCGACCGCGTGCTGGTGATCATGCAGAACGGCTACACCTCGGCCACCGGGGCGCAGTTCATTCCCAACACGTCGGGCAATCGCCGCGACGGCGAGACGACGTCGGACATCGCCGCGACCCTGCGCGCCATGGGCGTTCGGTGGCTGCGCACGATCCGGACCTACAATGTCGGCACGATGCTCAAGACCCTGCGCGAGGCCATGAGCACCGACGATCCCGGGCTAAAGGTGATCGTGGCGGACGGCGAGTGCCAGCTCGCGCGGCAGCGGCGCATCCGGCCGCAGATCGCCGCCAGCCTGAAGCGCGGCGAACGGGTCGTGCGCACCCGCTTCGGCGTCGACGACGAGGTCTGCACCGGCGACCATTCCTGCATCCGCCTGTCGGGCTGCCCGTCGCTGGTGGTGAAGCCCAGCCCCGACCCGCTGCGCAGCGATCCCGTCGCCCACGTCAATAACGGGTGCGTCGGCTGCGGCCTGTGCGGCGAGGTGGCCGACGCCGCCGTGCTCTGCCCGTCCTTCTACAAGGCCGACATCGTTCAGAATCCGACCTGGTGGGACCGCCTGAAATGGCGCTTCCGCTCGGCCGTGATCGGAGCGCTGGCGTGAGGGCGGATGTCATCGCTGTGGGCGCGCCACTCCCGTGGCGCGTCATGCTCATGGGGAGCGCGGACCTCCAGGTCCGCTTCATGATTCCGAGCGGACCTGGAGGTCCGCGCTCCAAAGACGCGCCACGGGAGTGGCGCGCCCCCAGCCCATGAAACCCATCACCCTCCTGGTCGGCGCGCTCGGCGGCGATGGCGGCGGCGTGCTGTGCGACTGGATCGTCGTGGCGGCGCAGAGCCGCGGCCTCGACGTGCAGGCGACGCAGATCCCCGGCGTCGCCCAGCGTACCGGCGCCACGACCTACTATCTCGAGGTCATGCCCGCGCCCGGCGCGCGGGCGCCCGTGCTGGCGCTCAACCCGGCGATCGGCGAGGTCGACGTGGCGCTGGCCACCGAGCTCCTCGAGGCCGGGCGCATGATCTTCAACGGCTTCGTCACGCCCGACCGCACGACGCTGATCGCCTCGACCCATCGCGTGCTGGCGATCGGCGAGCGCATGGCGATGGGCGACGGCAGCTTCGACGTCGGCCGCTTGCTGCGCGCCGTCAAGGAGCGCAGCCGCGAGCAGATCCTGTTCGACATGGACCAGGCGGCCGAGGAGGCCGGCGGCGTGATCAATGCCGTGCTGCTGGGTGCGCTGGCCGGGTCCGGGCGCCTGCCGATCCCGGACGAGGCCTTCGAGGCGGCGATCCGCCACGGCGGCAAGGCGGTCGACACCAACCTCGCGGCCTTCGCCTTCGGCCGTGGCCATGCCCGCGGCGAGCTCGCCCAGACCGTGCGCGAGCATCGCAAGCGCCAGGCCGCGGCACGCGGCATCGAGGACCTGATGGCGCGGGCGCGGCAGTCCTTCCCGTCGGCATCCCTCGACGTGATCGAGGAGGGCATCCGCCGGCTCGCAGCCTACCAGGACAGGCGCTACGCCGCGCTCTATCTCGACCGTCTCGACGCGCTGCAGGCGGCGGGCTCGCCCGAGCTGCTGCGCGACACGGCGCGGCACCTCGCGGTGCGCATGTCGTTCGAGGACGTGATCCGCGTCGCCCAGGCCAAGACCTCGGTCGAGCGCCTGGCGCGGGTGCGCGGCGAGGTGCGGGCCAAGGACGGCGAGCCGGTCGAGATCACCGAGCATTTCAAGCCCGGCATCGAGGAGATCGCGGCCGTGCTGCCGCCCGGCTGGGCGCGGCGGCTGCTGGCCTGGGGCGAGCGGACCGGCCGGCTCGGCCGCACCTATTTCTCGATGCACGTGCGCACGACCACCGTGCTGGGCTTCGCGCGGCTGCGGCTGGTGGCGGCGCTGCGCGGCTGGCGGCCGCGCACCCATCGCTACGCCGAGGAGCAGGCCGAGATCGAGCGCTGGCTGGCGCAGATCCGGGCCGCGGCGGCGATCGACATCGGCCTCGCGCGCGAGATCGCCGAATGCGCCCGGCTCATCAAGGGCTACGGCGACACGCACAAGCGGGGATCGGAGAACTACCGGCACATCACGGAGCAGGTGATCGCTCCCGCGCTCGAGGGCCGGCTGGCGCCTCGCGTTGCGGCTGACGCGGTCGCGAGCGCCCGGGTGGCGGCGCTGGCCGATCCGGAAGGCGAAAGCCTGTCGCGCGCGCTGGCGGCGATCGAGGCCGCGGCGCGGCCGGTCCGGCAGGCGGCGGAGTAGCGCCGGCGGATGAACGGCGAGGCGGACTCTCCGGCAGCGATCGATGTCGCTTCCCTGGCGGAACGCGACGCCTTCGCGCGGGCGAGCGGCATCGAGCTGGTCGAGGCGTCGCTGGGGCGCGCCGTCTGCCGGGTGCGGCTCGGGGAACGGCATCTCAACTTCAACGGCGTCGCCCATGGCGGACTCACCTTCACCCTGGCCGATGCCGCGCTGGGCTATGCCAGCAACTCGCGCGGCATCGTGACCGCGAGCATCGACGCCCACATCCTCTACAGCCTGCCGGCGCGGGCGGACGACGTGCTGACGGCGACGGCGGTCGAGATCTCCCGCACCAGCCGGCTCGCGAGCTATCGCATCGACATCGTGCGCGGCGACGGCCGCCTGATCGCCGCCATGACCGGCACGACCTTCCTGTCCGGCAAGCCCGTCGAGGTCTGATCCATGCCGTTCGTCTCCAGGCACGAAGTCACCGTCGAATGGGGCGACTGCGACCCCGCCGGCATCGTCTACTACCCGGCCTATTTCAGGTGGAGCGACCAGGCCAGCCATCGCCTGTTCCACGCGGCGGGCGTCGAGCGCGACGAGATGAAGGGCGGTCCGTGGAAGGAGGGCACGCCGCTGGTCGCCGCCGAATGCTCGTTCCGCCGTCCCTCCCAGCCCGGCGAGAAGCTGGTCGTCGAGAGCCACGTGTCGCGCTTCGGCCGCAGCTCCCTCACTATCAGCCACGTCTTCCGCGACGCCACCGGCGAGATCGCCGCCGAAGGCAGCGAGACCCGCATCTGGGCCCGCAAGGAAGGCGACGCGCGCTCGCTGAAGGCGGTGCCGATTCCGGAAGAGGTGAGGAAGAAGCTCGGCGAGTGACCGCGCACCGTGCCGGGCTACGCCGCCGCCTTCAGAATATCCGCCATCTTCTCGCCGACCATGATCGACGGCGCGTTGGTGTTGCCCGACGGCATGGTCGGGAAGATCGAGGCGTCGGCGACCCGCAGCCCCTCGAGCCCGTGCACCTTGAGCTTGTCGTCGACCACGGTCTTCGGTCCGGCCGGTCCCATGCGGCAGGTGCCGATCGGGTGATAGGCGGTCTGCGAGTTGTTGCGGATCCAGGTCAGGATCTCGTCGTCGCTCTGGACCGAGGCGCCGGGCGAGAACTCCTCGCCGCGGTACGCATCCATCGGCGCCGCGTCGACGATCTGGCGCATCATGCGGAATCCACCGACCATCGCCGCCTGGTCGATCGGATCGGCCAGGAAGTTGAAGCGGATCGCCGGCTGGGCCTTGGGATCGGGCGAGCGGATGTGGATGGTTCCCAGGCTCTCGGGCCGCAGCTGGTAGCAGGCGATCGTCATCGACGGGAAGTCCTGCAGCTTGCGCGTCTTGGGATCCTTGATGGCGTACGGCACGAGGTGCATCTGCACGTCCGGCGTCTCGAGCTCGGGCCGCGTCTTCAGGAAGGCGAGCAGCGGCGCCGAGGGCAGGCTCATGAAGCCGCCGCCGGTCGCCAGGTACTTCAGCATCTGGGTCATGGCGCCCACGCCGCGCGCCATGTGGTTGTAGGAGACGCGCGGATCCTTCACCTTCCAGATGATGCGGGCGTTGATATGGTCGCGGAAGTTCTCGCCGACCGCGGGCAGCTCGTGCTTGACCTCGATGCCGTGCTTGCGCAGCAGCTCGGGCTGGCCGATGCCGGACAGTTCCAGGATCTGCGGGCTGGCCACGCCGCCGGCCGACAGGATGGTCTCGCGGCCGCGCGCCTGGACGATCTTGCCATCCTTCTCGTACTCGACGCCGACGCAGCGCTTGCCGTCGAGCAGCAGGCGCAGCGTGAAGGCGTCGGTCTCGACCTGCAGGTTGGACGAGCGCTTCATCGCCGGCTCGATGTAGCAGTGGGCGACGCTCATGCGCCGGCCCTTGTAGATCGAGGTCTGCGTCTTGACGACGCCTTCCTGGTCCTCGCTGTTGTAGTCGGGATTGTGCTTGAAGCCGGCGGCCTTGGCGGCGGCGAACAGCGCGTCGTAGAGCGGGTTCTCGTCGGGCACGGTCGAGACCTTGAGCGGCCCCGACGTGCCGCGGCCGTTGCTGCCGTCGCCGTCGACGAAGGTCTCGATGCGGGTGAAGAGCGGCGCCACGTCGCGCCAGCTCCAGCCACGGCATCCCATCTGCGCCCAGGTGTCGAAGTCGAGCGGCTGGCCGCGCACCCACACCAGCCCGTTGATCGAGCTCGAGCCGCCCAGCAGCTTGCCGCGCGGCACCGGGATCTGGCGGTTGGCGGTGCCCGGCTCGGGATCCGACAGGTAGCACCAGTTGGCCGTCGGATGCTCGATCAGCAGGCCGAACGATAGGGGCATGCGCGAATAGGGATGGCTGCGGGCGCCGGCCTCCAGCAGCAGCACCTTGTTGGCCGGGTTCTCGCTCAACCGCGCCGCGAGCGCGCCGCCGGCCGAACCGGCCCCCACTACAATATAGTCGTATTCCGCCATGATCCTCTCCTTGCGGCGACTATCGGCGCGACGGTCCGCCCGGACAAGGGTATTGGGTGCAATCCTCGGAGGCTTCATGCGGCTGGTTGTTCGGTTCCTGATCGCTTCGCTCCTCGTTGCGGCTCTCGGCGGCGCCGCCGGGGCGCAGACGGCCGATGGTGCCCGCGTCTTCCTGGTCCTCGATGCGTCGGGCTCGATGTGGGGCCGCGTCGGCGACCAGACCAAGATGCAGGTCGCGCGGGACACGGTGCGCGAGATCCTCAGGGACTGGCGGCCCGAGGACCGGCTCGGCCTGATCGTCTACGGCCACCGGCGCAAGAACGACTGCTCCGACATCGAGGTGATGCGGCCGGTGGAGGCCGTCGACGCCACCCGGCTCAACGCCCAGGTGGGCGCCATCGCGCCCAGGGGGATGACACCATTGTCGGCGGCGGTCCGGCTGGCCGCCGAGCGCCTCAAGGGCGTCGAGGGAGCGTCGACCGTCATCCTGGTTTCGGACGGGATCGAGACCTGCCGTGCCGATCCCTGCGCCGTCGCCGCGGCGCTGAAGCAGGCCGACACGCGGCTGATCGTCCACACGGTCGGCTTCGACATCCAGGACCGCAAGGCAAAGCGTCAGCTCGAATGCCTGGCCTCGGCGACCGGTGGGCTCGCTCTGTCGGCAAACGACGCGGGCAGCCTGCACGAGGCGATCGGCCGGGCGGTCGAGGCCGCGCGGCAGCCGCCGTCGCCGCCACCCGCCGCCGCGCCGCCGCCACCGCCGGCGGAACCCAGGCCTTCGTGGAATCTCGAAGGGTCGGCGCGCCTCGTCGCGGGCGACGATCCGCTGTCCGGCAAGGATGCCGTCACCTGGGACTTCCGCAAGCCCGGCGCGCCCGGGACCGAGCCGGCCTATGTCGACACCTCCTACAAGGACACGATCGAGGCGACGCTGGAGCCCGGCACCTACCGCGTCCGGGTGCTGGCCGGCTCGGTCAGGATGGATGCCGACGTGACGATCGAGGCCGGCAGGATGAACCGGCTCGACGTCGTGCTGAACGCCGGGCGGCTCGGCCTGCGGGCGATGCGGACGGCCGAGGAGAACCAGTCCGGCAGCGTGTTCTGGCAGGTCTTCGCCAAGGCCGACGGCTCGGAGATCTTCACGTCCTTCGCGCCGGAAACCGCCACCATCGTGCCGGCCGGTGCCTATTCGGTGACGCTGAGCCTCGGGCCGCCAAGGTGACGCGCGACGTCGCGGTGGCGGCCGGCGACACGACCGCGGTGTCTATCGTCGCCGGCGTCGGCCGGGTGGAGGCCTCGATCGTCCTCGCCTTGGGCCTGCCGGCCCGCGAGCCGTTCGTGGAGGTCTTCGCCGGCGCCGATCCGGTTCCCGGGGAGGCGTCGGTCGCCAACGGATACGGCAGCGCCGTCTCCTTCGACCTCGGCGAGGGCACCTACCGCGCCAAGGTGAGCACCGACGCCGTCAGCCGGACCTTTCGCTTCGACGTCGCGCCCGGCCGGACGACGACGGCTTCCTTCGCCCTCGATGCCGGCATCGCCAGCTTCGAGGCACCGGGCGCGGACGCGCTGGTCGTCTTTGCGGAGGACGGCAAGGACGTCGCGACCCTCTATCCGCCCTTCGGATCGATGGCGCTGCCGGCCGGCCGCTACCGGGCGGTGGCCGAGCGGAACGGAGCGAAGAAGGAGACGTCCTTCGAGATCGCCGCCGGCCAGCAGGCCCGGATCGTCGCCGCCGCTCCCTGAGCGGGCCGGTCGGGACATATCCCCCGCAGCGCCGCGCCGTGGATTGGCTAAGGTAGGCGGGTACCGGCGGGGAGACTTTGATGATCGATACGGAGAAGGGCAGGCTCGCGCTCTCTCGATTCACCATCGACATGGCGGTGCGCCTGTCGCTGATCGCCGGCGTCGTCTATGTGAGCCTTCTGCTGCTGCGACCGGTGGCGCCGCTGCTGCTCTGGTCGGTGATCCTGGCCGTCGCGGTCTATCCCTTCTACGCCGTGCTGCGGCGTCGTGCCCACCTGCGGGCCGGCCTGGCGGCGACGGTCCTGTCGCTGCTGCTGCTGGTGCTGCTCCTGACGCCCGTCGTCTTGCTTGCGACGTCGGCAATCGAGACCCTGAACAGCTACGCCGGCTTCCTGGCCCAGGGGGGACATGTCCTGCCGCCGCCGCCGGAATCGGTGAAGGACTGGCCGCTGGTCGGTCAGCGGGTCTACGACTTCTGGCGGGGCGCCTCGGACGATTCGAGCGCCTTCCTGACGACCCATGTCGGCCAGATCGCGTCCCTGGGACGATGGGTCGGGCGGCTCGCCGCCGGCGTGGCCTTCGAGGTCGTGCAGTTCGCGGCGGCGATCGTCGTCGCGGGAGTCCTGCTGGTCTACTCGGATCGGCTCGGCCTCACGCTGGGCGAGCTCGCGGGGCGGGTGGCCGATGCCCGCGGCCGCCATTTCGTCGAGATCGCCGGGGCCACGATCCGCAACGTCTCCCAGGGCGTGATCGGCGTGGCGCTGCTGCAGTCGGCGCTGCTGGGGCTGGGCATGCTGGTCGCCCATGTCCCCTTCGCCGGCGCCATCACCTTCGCCTGCCTCGTGCTGGCGATCGTGCAGGTCGGTCCCAACATCATCATGATCCCGGTCATCATCTGGATGTGGGTGACGATGCCCGCGCTCCATGCCGCGCTGTTCACCGTCTATACGGCGCCGCTGCTGCTGCTCGACAACGTGCTGCGGCCCATCCTGATGGCGCGTGGCCTGCAGACGCCGATGGCGATCATCCTGGCCGGCGTGATCTGTGGCACGCTGGCCGGCGGGCTGATCGGCCTGTTCGCCGGCCCCGTGGTGCTGGCAGTGTTCTACGACCTGCTGAAGACCTGGATCGCGCTGGGGGCGCACCCGGCCCTCGACGAGACCGTTCCCGTCGCGCCGGCGGCCCCGGAGTCTACTTCCGCTTCGGCCTGATCGCGTCCCATTGCTCGTCGGTCCAGTCGATCATCGACTGGGTGCTGGCGCCGCCGCCGCCCGACTGAAGCATCTTGCCGCCGTCGATCACGACGGCCTCGCCGTTGACGAACCCCGCGCCGTCGCTCACCAGGTAGGCGGCGAGGTTGGCGAGCTCGTCGTGCTCGCCGACGCGGCGCAGCGGGATGGTCCTGACCAGCGCCTCGTTTCCGCCGCGCTCCTTGGGCATCAGGCGGCTCCAGGCACCCTCGGTGGGGAAGGGACCGGGCACGATGGCGCAGGTTCGGATGCCCTTCGGTCCCCATTCGACCGCCAGGCTCCTGGTCATGGCCAGCACGCCCGCCTTGGCCATGGCCGAGGGCACGGTGAAGGGGGCGCCGGTCAGCGACGACACGGTCAGGATCGACAGCACGACGCGATCGCGCAGGCCCTGCTCGATCCAGCGCCGGCCGGCCGCGACGGTGCAGTAGGCCGAGCCGTGGAGCACGATCCCCAGCACCGAGTCGATCGCCCGCGTCGAGAGCCGGTGCGTCTGCGCCAGGATCTGGCCGGCGGCGTTGTTGACCAGGATGTCGAGCGGCCCGCCGGCCCATACCGTGTCCATCATGGCCTCGACGGCATCGGGAATGCGCACGTCGCAGCCCACTGTCTCGATCGCGCCGCCGCTTTCCGCGGTCAGCTCCTGGGCGGTCTGCTTCAGCACCTCCTCGCGGCGGCCGCAGATCACCACGTTGGCGCCGAGCTCGAGGTAGCGCTGCGCCATCGAGCGGCCGAGCCCGGTGCCGCCGCCCGTCACCAGGATGCGCTTGCCCTTCAGCAGGTCGGATTGGAACATCGGCCTACTTCCGGATCGTCGTCAGTGCGATGCCTGAGGCGACCAGCTTGTCGATTTCGGCCGGCGAATAGCCGTGCTCGGCCAGCACCGCCTTGGTGTCGGCGCCGAAGGTCCTCGGCTTGCTGCGCGGCGTCGGCGGCGTGCGCGAGAGCTTCACCGGGTTGCCGACATTGCGGTAGCCGTCCTTCTCCCAGACCATGTTGCGGTGCTTCGTGTGGGGATGCTCCATAACGTCGGGCACCTCCATCACCGCGCCCGACGGCACGCCGTTCTTCATCAGCTCGTTGGCGAAGGCCTCGCCGTCCCGGTCCTTGGTCAGTGCCCGCAGTTCGGCCTCCAGCTCGGACTTGTGGGCGACGCGGTCCTTGTTGGTGCGGAAGCGCGGATCGTCGGCCAGCTCCGGCTTGCCCAGCGTCTGCACGAGCTTGCGGAACTGCACGTCGTTGCCGGCGCCGACCACGATGTTGCGGCCCTTGGTGGGGAAGTTGGCGTAGGGCGCGAGGTTGCCGTGGCTGTTGCCGTAGAGCTTGGGCTTGAGCCCGGCCATGAAGTAGTTCGGGGCGTGCGGCTGGTGCAGCGCGACGGCGCTGTCGTACAGCGTGGCGTCGATGAACTGGCCCTTGCCGGAGCGGTTGCGCTCGTAGAGCGCCATCAGGATGCCCATGCAGGCATTCATGCCGGTCGAGAGGTCGACCACCGGAACGCCGATGCGGACAGGGCCGGCCTCCGGCGCACCGTTGACCGAAACGAGGCCGGCCGAGGCCTGCACCATGGCATCGTAGCCGGGGAAGCCGCCGAGCGGCCCGTCGGCGCCGAAGCCCGAGACGCGGGCATGAACGAGGCGGGGATACTTCGCCGACAGCGCGTCGTAGCCGATGCCCCACTTCTCCATCGTGCCGGTCTTGAAGTTCTCGATCAGCACGTCGGCGGTCTCGAGCAGCTTCAGCAGCACCGCGCGGCCTTCCGGCTTGGCGAGGTCGAGGGCGATCTTGCGCTTGTTGCGGTTGATGCCGGCGAAGTAGGCGGAGATGCCTTCGGCGTCGAACGGCGGGCCCCACAGGCGGGTCTCGTCGCCCTGCGGCGGTTCCACCTTGATGACCTCGGCGCCGTGGTCGGCCAGCATCTGGGCGCAGTAGGGGCCGCCCAGCACGCGCGACAGGTCGATCACTTTCAGGCCTTCCAGTGCCCCCGGCATGTCGTTCCACTCCTCGGATTGGCGTGAGTGCCGGCGTTATAGACCATGGAGGATGGGGCCGGTACCGTCCGCCAAAAGGAGAGACCATGCTGAGCGGAATTCACGGCCATCAGGACATCGAACGCGTCGTCTACGGCAAGCCGGCCGGCCCCGCATTGCGCGCCGAGGCCGAGCGGCTGGGCGCCCGGCGGGTGTTCGTGACGACGTCGAAGTCGGTGGCGCAGAGCGCGCTGCTGGCCGATATCGTGCGCGATCTGGGCGACCGCTACGCCGGCGTCTATGCCGGCGTCACGGCACATTCGCCGCGGAGTTGCGTGATCGAGGGCGCGGCGCGGGCGCGCGAGGCGGACGCCGACCTGATCGTCGCTGTGGGCGGCGGCTCGGTGATCGATGCGACCAAGGTCATGCTGATCGCGCTGTGGCAGGATGCCCGGACGATCGAGGCGCTCGACGCCTATCGTGCCGGCCGACCCAAGGAAGGCGCGGCCCCGCCCGCGGAGGCGATCCGCCCGCCCGCCGGCGCCGTGCGCATGCTCGCCGTGCCGACGACGCTCTCGGCTGCCGAGTTCAACGCCTATGCCGGCATCACCGATCAGCGCCATGGCATCAAGGAGAGCTTCGGCCATCGCCTGATCGTGCCGCAGGTCATCGTGCTCGACCCGGCGGCGACGCTCGCCACGCCCATGGACCTCATGCTGTCGACCGGGCTCAAGGCCGTCGACCACGCCGTGGAGCGCCTGTGCTCGCAGCAGGCCCATCCGTTCGTGCTCGGCACGGCGACCGAGGCGCTGCGCCTGCTCGCCCGCGCCCTGCCGGCCCACAAGCAGGATCCGGAGGACAGGGCGACCCGCCTCGACCTTCAGTTTGGCATGTGGCTGTCGATCGGCGCCGGCACATCCGGCGTGGGCGTCGGCGCCAGCCACGGCATCGGTCACGTGCTGGGCGCCGCCTGCCACGTACCGCACGGCCATACGTCCTGCGTGATGCTGCCGTCGGTGCTGCGCTGGAACCTGCCGGCCAATGCCGAGCGGCAGAAGCGGGTCAGCGAGGCGTTCGGAAAGCCCGAGGTGCCGGCGGCCGACCTGGTGGCCGGGCTGGTCCGCACGCTCGGCCTGCCGCAGTCCCTTTCCGAGGTCGGCGTGGGCAGGGACCGTTTCCGCGAAGTCGCCGAGAAGTCGATGCACGACCGCGCCGTGCTCAACAACCCTCGGCCGATCCAGGGGCCCGACCAGGTCATGGAGATTCTCGAACTGGCGGCGTAGGCCTGGCAGGCGGGAGCGGCATGACCCCATGAATTCTTCTCGCGCGCCGCAGGGGCTGCAACGCGGTACAGCGCGACCAATGTCGAGGGGACGAAACGCCATAAAAAGGGGCTGAACCATGACCTCCGTCCAGCTTGCCCAGCCGACCGCGCGCCCAACCAACGTCCGGCCGCCAGACGCTCAGGCGAAAGCCGTCACCTTCGTCGAGGCGGCGGTACCCTACCTGGCCGATCTCAGCATCAAGCCGGTGACCTACAATCCGCCGATCGGCGCCGGCGTGCCGCGGCGCGACGGCAACTACCGCGACTTCAAGGTGCGCATCCACGACGCGCGCCCGATCGCGGCCGACCTGTCGCTCGACCGCCAGGCCTTCTCGCTGGTCGGCCAGCAGACGGCGGTCCGCGACTTCTACGACAAGGAGGAGATCCGCCGGACCTGGGAGCCCGAGGTCGAGGCGATGATCAGGCGCGAGACCGGTGCATCCAAGGTCGTGGTGTTCGACCATACGATCCGCACCGCCGACCGCGGCGTCGAACGCGGGCACCGCGCGCCGGTGCGCAGCGTCCACAACGACTATACCGAGAGGTCCGGGCCGCAGCGCGTGCGCGACCTGCTGCCGCCCGACGAGGCGGCGGCGCGGCTCGCCAAGCGCTTCGTCGAGATCAACGTCTGGCGGAATATCGGCCATCATCCGGTCGAGATGTCGCCGCTGGGTTTCGTCGATGCCGAGAGCATCGCGCCGCGCGACCTCGCCGTCTGCGACCTGGTCTACGCCGACCGTACGGGCGAGATCTACATCGGCGTCTACAATGCCGACCACCGCTGGTACTACTTCCCGCGCCTGACCCGCGAGGAGGCCGTGTTGATCAAGTGCTACGACTCGATGAAGGACGGCCGGGCCCGCTTCTCGCTGCACTCCGCCTTCGACGATCCGACCTCGCCGCCGAACCCGCGGCCGCGCGAGAGCATCGAGACCCGGACCTTCGCGTTCTTCGATTGACGGGAGCCTGCCCGGTTCGGCCTCGATCGGAGACGCTCTACGACCTCGCGATCGTCTCGAGATGGTCGGCCAGTTCCTCGGGATTGCTGTAGAAGGGCGAGTGGCCGCATTCCATCGAGATGACCTTGCACGGGGTCTTCTTGACCATGAGCCGCTGCAGGTTGATGCGCAGGGCATAGTCGTGCGTGCACTCGATGTACCAGCGCGGCACGGAGCCGAACCGTTCCTCGGTGAGCGTCACCGGCGTGGTCGAGATCACCACCGGCTGCGGCCGCAGCCGCTGCAGGCCGCGATAGCGGTCCTCGGGCGAGACGTCGGCGTAGAAGAGGGCCGGGATCTTGTCGCGCGCGAAGGTGTAGGTCGCGCCGTCGGGACTGACCTGCCGCGCCAGCCGGAACATCGTGTCGGGCTCGAGCGAGGTCATGTCGCGGCCGGCCTTGCCGTTGGTCGGCAGCACGGCGCAGACATAGACGAGGGCCTTGAGCTTGCGCCGGCGCGCCTCGGCGACGGCGCTGATGGTGATGCCGCCCAGCGAGTGGCCGACCAGGACGACCTGCTCCTCCATCTTGTCGAGCAGGCGCGCGACCTTCTCGACATTGTCCGCCAGGGTGACGTTGGCCGGCGGTGTCGAATCGTCGCCGAGGCCCGGCATGTCCGGCGCGCAGACCTTGTGGCCGTTCGCCTGCAGCAGCGGCACGACCTTCTCCCAGCACCAGCCGCCGGTGCAGGCGCCATGGACGAGGACGAACGTCGCCACGCCTAGGTCCGCCCGACGACGGTGCGGGCCCCGTCGGCCGGCACGAAGAAGTCGGGCATAAGCGGCGTCCCGGGAGAGACGGCATAGCGGTCGAGGTCGGTGATTCCCTCCGCCGCCAGCACCTCGTCGTCGATGAAGAAGTTGCCGGTGCAGGTCGCGGCCGGCCGGCAGAGGATCGCGTGGGCGGCGTCGGCCATGATCTCGGGCTTGCGGCAGCGCTTCATGCCCTCCTCGCCGCCCAGCACGTTCTGGATCGCGGCGGTTGCGATGCCGGTGCGCGGCCACAGGCAGTTGAAGGCGATCCTGCCCTTGAATTCCTCGGCCATCGCCCAGGCGAAGACCGACATGCCGTACTTGGCGAGCGTGTAGGCGGCGTGGTTGGCGAACCACTTGACGTCGAAGTCGAGCGGCGGCGACAGGTTCAGCACGTGCGGGTTCGCGGCCCTCTCGAGGTGCGGGATGCACTTCTGCGAGACCATGAACGTGCCGCGCGCGTTGATCTGGTGCATGAGGTCGTAGCGCTTCATCGGCGTCGCCAGCGTGCCGGCCAGGCTGATGGCGCTGGCATTGTTCACCAGGATGTCGATGCCGCCGAACTTCGCGACGGTTTCGGCGACGGCCTTCTCCACGCTCTGCTCGTCGCGGATGTCGCACGCCAGCGGCAGCGCCTTGCCGCCTGCCTTCTCGATGTCTTCCGCTGCCGTGAAGATGGTGCCCGGCAGGCGCGGATCCGGCCTCACCGTCTTGGCGGCGATTGCGATGTTGGCGCCATCGCGCGCGGCGCGGAGCGCGATGGCCAGTCCGATGCCCCGGCTGGCGCCGGTCACGAACAGGGTCTTGCTAGCCAGGCTCATGGCGCCCCCGAGTATGCTTCGGGCTCTATAGCCGGGCATGGGGGAGGCGGCTAGTCTCCCGCACGCGCAGGGGAGACATGCATGGATCCGTGCTTCGAAACCGCCGGCCGGCTTGCCCGCGCCATCCGAAACGGGCGGCTGAGCGCCGTCGAGGCGACGCGGGCGCATCTCGATCGCATCGCGCATCTCAACGAGGGGCTGAACGCGCTGGTGGTCGTCGATCGCGAGGGCGCGCTCCGGGCCGCGCGCGCCGCCGACCGCGCGCTCGCCCGCAAGGACAGGTCCCCGGGCCCGCTGCACGGCGTGCCGATCACCATCAAGGAGGCCTTCGACGTGGCAGGGCTCGGCACGACGTCGAGCCATCCGCCGCTCCAGGACAATGTCGCGCACGGGGACGCCAGCGTCGTTGCCCGGCTGCGCGCCGCCGGCGCGGTCATCCTGGGCAAGACCAACGTCCCGGAACTGTGCGCCGACTTCCAGACCGACAGCCCGCTGTTCGGGACCACGAAGAACGCCTGGGACCCTCGGCGTACCGCCGGCGGGTCCACGGGTGGCGGGGCCGTGGCGGTGGCGGCGCGGCTGTCGCCGCTCGAACTCGGCAGCGACATCGGCGGGTCGGTGCGCAATCCGGCGCACTTCAACGGCATCTTTTCGCTGAAGCCCACCGAATGGCGGGTGCCGGGGCATGGCCATGTCCCGGACCTGCCGGGCCGGACGCGCACCATCCGCTACATGGGCGTGTACGGCCCTCTCGCGCGATCGGTCGCCGACCTCGACCTCGCCTTGCGGGTCGTGGCCGGACCGGACGGCCGTACGGCGGAAGCACCGCCCGTCCCGCTCGGAACAACGCCGTCGCTCGCGGCCGCCGGGCTGCGCATCGCCGTGCTCGAGAGCAATCCGCTGGTCCGTATCTCGGCCGACACGGCCAAGGTGGTCGAGGCGACGGCACGGCTGCTGGCCCGGGCGGGCGCCCGGGTGAAGCGGGCCGAGCCCGCCGGGCTCGACTGGCAGCAGGCGTGGGACGACTGGTCGGATCTCTTCCAGTACCAGGTGCGCGCCCTGGAGCCTTTGTCGGTGCGGCAGCGCCACATCGGCCGGCCGGCCGATTCGGCCGACCCGTCGCGCCGCTCGGCGGTGCGCACGGCGTCGCTGGACCTCGCCGCGTTCTTCGCGGTGCTCGAGCGGCGCGACGAGGTCATGCGCCGCTGCGAGGATTTCCTCGGCGAGCACGATGCCTGGCTGATGCCGGTCATGCCCGATGCCGCCTTCGTCCGGCAGGCGCAGAGCCGGCCCTGGACGATCGACGGCGTCGAGCATCCGTATTTCTTCGCCGGAACGTCCTACAACTTCCTCGCCAATCTCACCGGCCAGCCGTCGGTCGTCCTGCCCTGCGGCTTCTCCCGCGAGGGGCTGCCGATCGGCCTGCAGCTCACCGGCCGGCGCTGGGGCGATGCGCGGCTGCTGGGCGTCGCCCGGGCGCTCGAGCGGCTCCTGCCGCCGTGCCCGGTGCCGCCCGGCGCCGCCTGACCCTCACTCGACCTTGACTCCAGCGGCCTCGAGGATCGGCTTCCACTTGGCGAACTCGGCCTTCTGGAAGGCGGCGAACGCGGCCGGCTTCATCTCGTTCGCCGTCGGCAGGTCCATGCCGAGCTCCTGCATGCGCTTGCGCACTGCCGGTTCCGCCAGGGCGGCGGTCGCCGCGGCGGCGAGCTTGTCGACGATGGCCGCCGGCGTTCCCTTGGGCGCCCACAGCCCGTTCCAGATGGCGATCTCCATCGGGAAGCCCGCCTCGGCGGCGGTCGGGATGTCCGGCATGGCCGGTGAGCGCCGGGCCGAGGTGACGGCGTAGGCGCGGATCTTGCCGGCCTGGGCCTGCGGCAGCGCGTTGGACGACTGGTCGACCATGACCTGGATCTGGTTGGCGATCAGGTCCTGCATGGCCGGGCCGGTGCCGCGATAGGGCACGAGCTGGTACTTGGCCGCGGTGGCCTTGTTGAACTCGAGCGCGCCGAGATGGGAGCCCGAGCCCATCCCCGCGGTGCCGCCCGACACCTTGTCGGGATTGGCCTTCAGGTAGTCGACCAGTTCCTTCAGCGTCTTGGCGGGCACGGCGGTCGACGACACGACGAGCATCGGGTTGGCCGGCAGGCGGGTGATCGGCTCGAGGTCGCCCAGAAGGTCGAAGCCGAGCTTGGTGTAGATCACGGCGTTGGCGACGTTGGTGCCGAGATGGCCGATGCCGATCGTGTAGCCGTCCGGCGCGGCGCGGGCGAGCTTGGCCATGGCGATGGTTCCGGCCGCGCCGGTCACGTTCTCGATGATGATCTGCTGGCCGAGCTCCTTGGCCATCCTCTCGCCGAGGATGCGCGCCAGCGCATCGGTCGGGCCGCCCGCGGCGAACGGCACGATCATGGTGATGGGCTTGGCCGGATAGGCCTGCCCGAAGGCCGGCACGGACAGGCAGACAGCGATCGCCGCAAGGGCGATCCGACGCTTGATGGACATTTCCTCTCCTGATGCTCTTTTTGTCAGCGCCAGCGCAGCACGGAACGCTCGACCCTGCCAAGGGCCCAGGAGATCAAAAGTCCGAGGATCGACAGCATGACCACCCCGGCGAGGAGCTGGTCGGTCTGCATCAGGTTGCCGGCGGCCAGGACGAAGGCGCCGATCCCGTGCTGGGCGCCGATCATCTCGGCGGCCACGACCAGGAGGAGGGCCACCGAGGCCGAGATGCGGAAGCCCGCCAGGATGCCGGGCATGGCGCCGGGCAGGATGATCTTGGCGACGATGTCGTGGGCCGGCAGGCCGAAGCTCTGGCCCATCCGGATGAGGTTGCGCGGCACCGAATCGCAGGCGCTGTAGGCGGCGATCACGGTCGGGAAGAAGACGCCGAGGGCGATGGTCGCCACCTTCGACGGTTCGCCGATGCCGAACCAGAGGATGAGGAGCGGCAGGAGCGCGATCTTGGGGATCGGGAACAGGGCCGAGACGATCGGCAGGCCGGCCGCGCGGGCGGACGAGAAGATGCCCATGGCGAGGCCCGCCGCCAGGCCCGCCGCGGTGCCGACGATCCAGCCCGGGATGATGCGCTGCAGCGACGCCGTGACGTGCTCGACCAGCGTGCCGTCCAGCCACAGCTCGGCCAGCGCGCGCACGACGGTCGCGGGGCTCGGCATGAAGAGCGGCGAGAGCAGGCCGCCGCTGGAAGCCGCCTGCCAGAGGGCGATCAGCAGGACGAAGACGATCCACGGCAGGATGCGTCGCGGCGCCGGCGCGAAGCCGCCGCCGCGAAAGGGGACGGCCCGGCGGGCGGCGAGGGGGTCGGACATGGCGCCCCCTGTATCACGATTCAGCGCGGCGCGGCGCTCAGCGTGCCGCCGCCCTCGCTGCGGCGCGTGTAGCCCCAGGTGCCCTGCAGGGCGCCGTCGGCCAGGCTGCGCATGCGCCCGCGGCCGAAATAGTCGCGTCCCCAGCGCCAGGCATAGTCGAGCTGGTCGCCCGTCACCGTCCCTTCGAGCTCGGCGGCGCCCATGCCGAACTCGTAGGAGCCGCGCACCGTGGCGCCCTGGCGGGTCAGCCGCATGCGGAAGTCGAGCGACGTGCCCTTGGCGTCCGTCCACTGGCCGACATAGTCGCCCTCGAACGCCTGGCGGGCGAGGCCCTGCCGATCGCCGCCGGGTCTGGCAGGCGAGAAGCTCGTGGCGCGCGACGACAGGCCGACCAGCCGCGTCGACTGGCGGATGTCGGGATCGTCGAGGAGCGTCGCCACGCGGCCAAGGTCCTGGGCGATGCTCTCGATCAGCGCGCGCTCGCGCGACGGCGACGGCTTGTCCCGCGTGAACTGGTCGGTGCTGCCGCGCAGGGACGTGACGAGGCGGCCGACGCGGGCGCCGGACAGGGGATGGGTGCTGCGCTCGGCGCAGGCGAAGGGCGCGGCCAGCGTGAAGTAGAAGCCGATGCCGATCGGCGCCGCGCCGAGGCGCGCCATCAGCTCGACGGCGAAGGCGTCGGCCTCGTTCTCCTGGCCCTGGGAGCGTGCGGTGTCGGTGGTGGCGCGATGGCGGTGGAAGAGGTGGCCGACCTCGTGCGCCATGATGAAGACCATGGTGGTGCCGTACAGCTTCTGGAAGAGCGCCTCGACCGCAGGCTCGGCGTCGCCGTCCGGCACGCCCAGGGTCGGCAGGGGCAGGGCGCGAACCCCGTCGGGCGAGGGGCCGCGCCAGGCCAGCATCGCGGCATAGTCGTAGACCTTCTGCTCGGGCAGGCGATGGCGGTTGTACCAGGCCAGCGCCAGCATGAGGTCGCTCACCAGCTTCACCGACGACAGCGGCAGCACGATCCGGCCGTCGGATGTGGCGTAGAAGTTCATCGGATGTCCGCGGTCCTCGCGCTGGCCGAGATCCAGCCGGACCGGCCCAAGCGCGCGGCGTTCGCGGTCGGTCAGCCGCGGCAGCAGGACTTCGTCGAAATTCGACTTCAGTCCCGGGGTCGAGCGCCGGGCGACCCGGTCGAGGGCCTCGGCGGGATAGAAGCCGCTCCAGTCGTGCGCCGGGGCGCATTCGGCACGCGCCGTCGCGGCGGTCGCCAGCAGGAACAGAAGGGCGAGGATGACGCGCATGACGATCTCCTCATCGTGCGGGACCCGCGAGGTAGAGGCCGGCGGGCTCGTCGAGTCCGGCGGGGGCGGGCGGTCTGGCGCCGCTGTTGATCCACGACTGGAAACGCGCCGGGTCGCCCCAGCGGGGCTGCCAGGAACTGCGCAGCAGGAGCAGCTTGGCGTTCTGCAGGCCGGCGACCAGGCGCTGCTCCCGGTCGTCGCGATCCAGCCGCTCGATGGCGGCGTTGAGGTCAGCCATCGCGCCGCGCAGCCGCACCAGCGACTGCTCGCGCTCCTCCGCCGACGGCGTGGGCGACGAGCGGTCGGACATGGCGCCGACCTCCTGGCGCCGGATCGTCGCCGCCTCGGCCGTCGGCTTGCCGGCCGGCGGCGCGAGCAGCTGCTCGTCGGTCACCTTGACGGTGCTGGTGAAGGAGTAGGCGATGATGGCGGCGCCGAACAGCGCGAAGAACAGGCCCGGCCCGACGCGCGACATCCAGATGCTGATCCCGCCCGGCAGCACGACCTTGCCGCTGGAATCCGTCTTCTCGGGCAGCCGGATGAAGAGGCCGTAGCCCAGCACGATGCTGAGCGCACCGGCCAGGAGGCCGAGCAGCCGCTCGGCCATGCGCATCAGCAGGAGCGTATCGAGGGAGTCCAAGCAGGCGCTCCGCAGCAGGTCCGGGAAGCATCCGGAGGGTCCATGCCGGCGTCAAGCCGCCGCCAGGCGTGATCACAGCACAGACTCAACCCGCCTCACGAGGCGATGGGCTGGATCTCCCGGTCCGCCGTCGCCGCCTCGTCGCGGATCAGCGACCACAGACGGTCGTGAACCGCGCGCAGCAAGCCGGCATGCTCGGGCCGGCCGCGCTCGCGCACCGGCACCTCGATCGGCACGATCTCGCGGACCCGGCCGGGCCGGCGCGACAGGACGACGACGCGGTCGGCGAGCCGCGCCGCCTCCTCGAGATTGTGGGTGACGTAGAGGCGCGTGCTCTTCTCGCGCGCCCAGATCTTCAGCAGGTCTTCCATCAGGAGCTCGCGCGTCTGGGCGTCGAGCGCCGAGAGCGGCTCGTCGAGCAGCAGCACGGCCGGCCGCACGACCAGGGCGCGGGCGATCCCGACGCGCTGGCGCATGCCGCCGGAGAGCTGCTTGGGATAGGCCGCGGCGAACTCGGTGAGGCCGGTCAGCGCCAGCGCCGAGGCGACGCGCTCGCGCCGCTCGGCCGCCGAGAGCGGCCGGTGCTCCAGCGCCAGGCCGACATTGTCGGCGACGCTGCGCCACGGCAGCAGGGCGAAGTCCTGGAAGACGTAGGTGAAGGGGTTGAGGGAATCGGCGGGCGGCGCGCCCGACCAGTTGACGGCGCCCGAGGTCGGGGCGAGCAGGCCGCCCGCGATGCCGAGCAGGGTGGACTTGCCGCAGCCCGAGGGGCCGATCAGCGCCACCGTCTCGCCGTCGGCGATGTCGAGGGAAACCTCGGACAGCGCCTCCACGGGCCCGTAGCGATGGGAGATCTTCTCAAGATGTAGGGGCATCTTGCGTCATCGTCAGCAGGATCGCGCGATTGGACACTTGCTGGCCCTCGCTCACCGTCACCGAGTCGATGCGGGCGTCGACGCCCGCCTTGAGCTGGTGCTGGATCTTCATGGCCTCGAGCACGACCAGGGTCTGGCCGCGCGCGACGCTGTCGCCCGGCGCCACCTTCACCGCGACGATGCGTCCGTCCATCGGCGCGCGCAGCCGGCCGTCGCTGCCTCCCGCCGCCGCCGCGGGCGGCGCCCAGGTCCGGTCGGTGAAGCGCACGGTGAAGCCGTCGAGATCGACGACGATATCGTCGCCGTCGACATGGTGCCGCACGCCGTCCCCGACGGGCTCGCCGCCGGTCACCTGCAGGAGGCGTTCGCTGCTCCCGATGGCCAGCCGGATCGGCGTCGGTTCCGGGTTGGAGTTGCGCCAGCCGCGCAGCGCCGCCGGATAGCGGTCCGCGGATTGCCGCCACAGCAGGGTCGCGGCGAGCTGCCAGTGCGCATCGCTCACGGTCGGGGCGGGGAAGGCGTGCTGGCCGAGGAAGGCCGTCGTCGCTTCTCCGGCGGCGAATTCGGGATGCTCCAGCAGCCGGATCAGGAAATGCCGGTTGGTGATCGGGCCCAGCACCACGGTCTCACGCAACGCCTGAAGGAGCCGCACCCGCGCCTGGTCCCGGGTCGCCCCGTGGGCGATCACCTTGGCGATCATGGGATCGTAGAAGGGCGAGATCGCAAGCCCTTCCTTCATGCCATGATCGATGCGCACGCCCGGGCCCGTCGCCGGCCGCCACACGTCGACGCGGCCGGTCTGCGGCAGGAAGCCGGCATAGGCATCCTCGGCGTAGAGCCGGACCTCGATCGCATGGCCGGCAAAGGTCACCTCGTCCTGCGCCAGGGGCAGCTTGCCGCCGGCGGCGACGCCGAGCTGCCAGGCGACGAGATCCTGGCCGGTGATCATCTCGGTCACCGGATGCTCGACCTGCAGGCGCGTGTTCATCTCCAGGAAATAGAAGGCGCCGTCGCCGCCCAGCAGGAACTCGACGGTGCCGGCGCCGCGATAGCCGATGGCGCGGGCGGCGGCGACGGCGGCCGCGCCCATGCGGCCGCGCAGGCCGGCGTCGACGGCCGGCGAGGGGGCTTCCTCGACGACCTTCTGATGGCGGCGCTGCAGCGAACAGTCGCGCTCGCCGAGATGGATGACGTTGCCATGGGCGTCGGCGAAGACCTGGATCTCGACATGGCGGGCGTCGACGACGGCCTTCTCGAGGATCAGCTCGCCCGAGCCGAAGGCGCTCTCGGCCTCGGACCGGGCCGTGCGGATCGCCTCGGCGAGGTCGGCCGCCTGCTCGACCAGACGCATGCCGCGCCCGCCGCCGCCGGCCGCTGCCTTCACCATCACCGGCAGGCCGATCCGCTGCGCCTCGCGCTCGAGCGTGGCGTCGTCCTGGGCGGCGCCCTGGTAGCCCGGCACGCAGGGCACGCCGGCCTCGATCATGCGGCGCTTGGCGGCGGCCTTGTTGCCCATGGCGGCGATGGCCGCGGGGGGCGGCCCGATGAAGACCAGCCCGGCGGCCTCGCAGGCCCGGGCGAAGGCCTCGTTCTCCGACAGGAAGCCGTAGCCGGGGTGGACGGCGTCGGCGCCGGAGGCGCGGGCCGCCTCGAGGATGCGGCCGATGTCGAGATAGCTCTCGCCAACCGGCGGCGGGCCGATGCGCACGGCCTGGTCGGCAAAGGAAACGTGCGGGGCGTCCCTGTCGGCGTCGGAATAGACCGCGACGGTGCGGTAGCCCATCGCCTTCGCCGTGCGCATGACGCGCCAGGCGATCTCGCCGCGGTTGGCGACCAGGATGGTGGAGAAGCTCATTTCAGGGGCCGCCCGTCCTTGGTGGAATAGGCCCAGCCCTCGGCGTCCTCGCGGACCATCATGTCGATGTCGGAGTAGTGCGCCACTTCCTCGACGGTGCGGGTGCCGACCTCCAGCACGCGCGCGATGGCCTGCGAGCGATTGACGAGATGATGGCCGTTGCCCGAGCCGGCGCGAAAGCCCGCCGTCATTCCCGCCGTCAGCACGGTCTCGCCCTCGTCCGTTACCAGCACGACCTCGCCTTCCAGCACATAGACGAACTCGTCCTGGCGCTCGTGCCAGTGCCGTTGAGAGGACCAGGTGCCGGGGGTCAGGTCGAGCAGGTTGACGCCGAACTGCGAGAGCCCGAAGGCGTCGCCGAGCGCCCGCCGGATGCGGGCCTGGCACGGCCGATCGTGCGGCGAGGGGTAATCCGATCCGGTGCGGGCCGGAAGGTCGAGCGCGCGGGCGGCGATCATTCGACCGCCCACCTGGGCGGCCGCTTCTCGGCGAAGGCGCGCAGGCCCTCGGCCGCCTCGGGGCTGCGGCGGGCCTCGGCGAACCGGTCGGCGGCGAAGTCGAGCACCGCCGACAGGGGCTCGGTGCCGACCTTCATGACCACGGCCTTGGTCAGCGCGTTGGCCAGCGGGGCGCAGCGATCGACCTGCTTCAACACTTCCTCGAGCCTCGTGTCGAGCGCCGCCGAGTCCTTCACGAGGTGGTGGACGATGCCGAGCCGCAGCGCCTCCGGTCCCTTGAAGCGGGCCGCGGTCAGCGCGAGGTGGCGCGTCTGGGGCACGCCGATGCGGGCGGCGACGAAGGGGGCGATCTGCGCCGGCACGATGCCGATCGCGGTCTCGCTCATGGCGAAGCCCGCGTCCTCGGTGCAGATCGCGACGTCGGAGACGCAGAGCAGGCCGAAGCCGCCGGCGATGGCATAGCCCTCGACCGCCGCCACGACGACCTGCGGTGTGGTGTTCACCATCTCGAGGAAGGTGCCGTATTCCCGGTTGTTCAGCGCGACCGGGTCCTTCTCGCCGGGCCGCGGCGGCTGGCCGAGGCTCTGCTCCATGTTCCGGAGGTCGGCACCGGCGCAGAAGGTGCCGCCGGCGCCGCGCAGGATCACGACCTTGATGTCGCGCCGCTCGCGCAGGATGCCGAACACCGCGCGCAGCTCGCCGATCAGGGTCGGGTTCAGCGCGTTCTTGACCTGCGGCCGGTTCAGCGTGACGTGCAGCCGCGAACGCTCGCGGCGCAGCAGCAGGGTTTCGTACTGGGGGGCGAAGTCGGTCATTTCCCTTCCTTATTGCTGGGGGCGCGCGACTCCAGTCGCGCGTCTTCGTCGAGACAGGAGATGATCGCGCCACTGGAGTGGCGCGCCCCCAGCAATGAACTCATCGGTTCTCCAGCCGCGGCAGGGTGCCCATCAGCTTGGCGATGATCTGCAGCATGACCTCGTCGGCGCCGCCGCCGATCGAGGCCAGGCGCGAATCGCGGAACGACCGGGCGGTCGGCGATTCCCAGAGATAGCCGGCGCCGCCCCAGTATTGCAGGCAGCCGTCGGTCACCAGGCGCAGCATGCGGCCGGCCTTCAGCTTCGCCATCGAGGCCAGCATGGTGACGTCCTGGCCGTCGAGATACTCCTCGCAGGCGCGGTAGCAGAGCGAGCGCACCAGCTCGACCTCGGTGCGGAACTCGGCCAGCTTGAAGTGGATCACCTGGTTGTCGAGCAGCGGCCGGCCGAACACCTTGCGCTCGCGCGTGTATTCGACCGTCTGGTCGATCAGCCGCTCCATGCCGACGACCGCGCTGATGGCGCCCCACAGCCGCTCCTCCTGGAACTGCTGCATCTGGTAGACGAAGCCCATGCCCTCCTGGCCGATCGTGTGGTGCACCGGCACCTTCACCTCGTCGAAGAAGATCTGGGCGGTGTCGGACGAGCGCATGCCGAGCTTGTCGAGCTTTTTCACGACCTGGACGCCCGGGGTCTTCATGGGCACCACGATCAAGGACTTGTTCTTGTGGACCGGGCCTTCGCCGGTGTTGGCGAGCAGGCACATCCAGTCGGCCTGGGTGCCGTTGGTCGTCCACATCTTCCCGCCGTTGACCACCCAGTCGCCGCCAACTTTCCTTGCGGTGGTCTTGAGCGAGGCGACGTCGGAGCCGGCGCCGACCTCCGACACGCCGAGACAGGCGACATAGTCGCCGGCGATCGAGGGGGCGAGGAACTCCCGGCGCAACTCGTCGCTGCCGTAGCGGGCGAGCGCCGGCGTCGCCATGTCGGTCTGCACGCCGATCGCCATGGGCACCGAGCCGCAATTGATGTGGCCGAGCTCCTCGGCCATCACCATGGCATAGGAATAGTCGAGCCCCATGCCGCCATATTCGGTCGGCTTGTTGATGCCGAGCAGCCCGGCATCGCCCAGCTTCTTGAACACCTCGTGGGCGGGGAAGATGCCGTCCTGCTCCCACTGGTCGACGTGCGGGTTGATGTCCCTGTCGACAATGGCGCGCAGCGTGCGGCGGATCTCGGCGTGTTCGGGGGTGAAGTGCATGGCGTTCCTCAGTCTTTCTCCTCTCCCCCGATAGGGGGAGAGGTTGGGAGAGGGGGTTGCAGGCATTCGTTGATGCCCCCTCTCCTAGCCTCTCCCCCTAGCGGGGGAGAGGAATATGAATGTCGAGCGGTTTTAGTCATCGATTGCCCAGCCGCGGGAGCGTGCCCATGAGCTTCGAGATGATCTGCAGCATCACCTCGTCGGCGCCGCCGCCGATCGAGCCGAGGCGGCCGTCGCGGTAGCTGCGGGCGACGGGATTGTCCCAGAGGTAGCCGGCGCCGCCCCAGTATTGCAGGCAGGCGTCGGAGACCTCGCGGCGCAGCCGACCGGCCTTCAGCTTGGCCATCGAGGCCAGCATGGTGACGTCGGTGCCGGCGAGATACTCCTCGCAGGCGCGATAGACGAGGGACCGCAGCGCCTCGACCTCGCTCTTGAGCTCGGCCAGGCGGAAGTGGATGACCTGGTTGTCGAGCAGCGGCTTCCCGAACACCTTGCGCTCGCGCGTATACTCGATGGTGGCGTTGATGATGCGGTCGCAGCCCATCAGGGTGCCGGCGCCTGCCCACAGCCGCTCCTCCTGGAACTGCTGCATCTGGTAGATGAAGCCCGAGCCCGGCTCGCCGATCGTGTAGCGCACCGGCACCTTCACCCCGTCGAAGAAAGTCTGCACCGTGTCCGAGGCGCGCATGCCGAGCTTGTCGAGCTTCTTCACGATCTGCACGCCCGGAGTCTTCATCGGGACCACGATCAGCGACTTGTTCTTGTGCACCTGGCCGTCGCCGGTATTGGCGAGCACGCACATCCAGTCGGCCTGGGCGCCGTTGGTCGTCCACATCTTGCCGCCGTCGATGACCCAGTCGCCGCCGACCCGGCGCGCGGTCGTCCTGATCGAGGCGACGTCGGAGCCCGCGCCGGTCTCCGACACGCCGAGGCAGGCGACGTAGTCGCCGCTGATCGAGGGGGCGAGGAACTCCCGGCGCAGCTCGTCGCTGCCGTAGCGGGCGAGCGCCGGCGTCGCCATCGAGATCTGCACGCCGGTCGCCATCGGGATCGAGCCGCCGTTCACCAGCCCGAGCGATTCCGAGCAGATCATGGCGTAGGAGAAGTCGAGGCCCGAGCCGCCATACTCGACCGGCTTGTCGACGCCCAGCAGCCCGGCATCGCCCATCTTCTTGAACAGCTCGTGGGCGGGGAAGGCGCCGGCCTGCTCCCATTCGTCGACATGCGGATTGATCTCGCGATCGATCAGCGTCTTCCAGGTCTGGCGCAGCGCCTCGTGCTCGGGCGTGAACTTCATGGCTACATCCTCGCGACGCCGAAGGTGATGGGATTGAGCGGCCGGACCATGGATTCGCGGGCGATCGACAGGGTGAAGGCCAGCACCCGGCGCGTGTCGCGCGGATCGATGATGCCGTCGTCCCACAGGTGCGCCGTGCCGTAGAGCGCCGTCGATTCGCGCTCGAACTGCTCGACGATCGACTTGAACATCCTGTCGATCTGCTCCGCGGGCGGCTCCTTGCCTTCGCGCTGGAACTTCTGCTCGGTCACGGTCTTCATCACGCCGGCCGCCTGCTCGCCGCCCATCACGGCGGTACGGCTGTTGGGCCAGGCGAAGATGAAGCGGGGATCGTAGGCGCGGCCGCACATTCCGTAGTTGCCGGCGCCGAAGCTGCCGCCGATCACGATGGTGATCTGCGGCACGGTGGCGTTGGCCACCGCCTGGATCATCTTGGAGCCGTGCTTGACGATGCCGCCGCGCTCGGCCTCGGTGCCCACCATGTAGCCGGTCGTGTTCTGCAGGTAGACGATCGGCGTGCCCTGCTGGCAGCAGAGCTGGATGAACTGCGCGGCCTTCACCGCGCCCTTGGTGGTGATCGGGCCGTTGTTGCCGATCAGGCCGACCGGCTCGCCTTCGATTTCCGCCCAGCCGCAGATCGTCTGCTGGTCGTGGAGGCCCTTGAACTCGAGGAAGTCCGAGCCGTCGACCAGGCGGGCGATCACTTCGCGCACGTCGTAGGGATCCTTGTGCGAGGGCGGCACGACCCCGCAGAGCTCGTCGATGTCGTACAGCGGCTCCTTGAACGACCGCTTCGCGCGCGGCGGCAGCCTGTCGTTCCAGTGCCATGTGGCGATGACCTCGCGCGCCAGCCGGATGCCGTCGGCATCGTCCTCGGCCATCCACTCGGCGACGCCGGACACTGTGGCGTGCATCTCCGCGCCGCCCAGCTCCTCGTCGGTGGCGATCTCGCCGGTCGCGGCCTTGAGCAGCGGCGGGCCGGCCAGGAACACCTTGGCCTGGTTGCGCACCATGATGACGTAGTCGGAGAGGCCGGGCAGGTAGGCGCCGCCTGCCGTCGACGAGCCGTGCACCACGGTGACCTGCGGGATGCCGCGCGCCGACATGCGCGCCTGGTTGGCGAAGCCGCGGCCGCCGGGCACGAAGATCTCGGCCTGGTAGAGGAGGTTGGCGCCGCCCGATTCGACCAGGTTCACCACCGGCAGCTTGTTCTCCATCACGATCTGCTGCACGCGCTGGCCCTTGCGCTGGCCGGATGGCGCCACCGTGCCGCCCTTGATGGCGGAGTTCGAGGCGGTCACGACGCAGCGCACGCCCTCGACATAACCGATGCCCGCGACGGAGCCGCCGCCGGCGCTCGATCCGTCCTTGTCGTCGTGCATGCGGTAGCCGGCCAGCGGCATCAGCTCGAGGAAGGGCGCGCCGCGGTCGAGCAGGAGCGCGATGCGCTCGCGCGGCATGAGCTGCTTGCGCTGGGCGAAGCGCTCCCGCGCCTTCTCCGAGGCGGCCTGCACGCTCCTCTCGGCGTCACGGAACTCGGCGATGGCGGCCAGCATGCGCTCGCGGTTCTTCGCGTAGTCCTCGCTGCTGCGGTCGACCTGGCTTTCGATGATCGGCATGGTCAGGACCTGTCACCCCGAGCGGAGCGAGGGGCCTTTGAGGCCGCAGGAAAGGTCCCTCGCTGCGCTCGGGATGACAGTTGGTGGGTAGCGGGCACGTGTGACTCCATGCCTAGCCGCCCAAAACCTTGGGCCGCACCGCGAGGTGGAAGCCGTTGAACTCGTTGAGGCGCTCGACGGGGCGCAGCGCCATCGAGCGGTTGCCGAGCGGCGTGCCGCCGTCGATGCGCAGCTCCGTGCCGGTGATGTAGCCCGCGGCGTCGCTGAGCAGGAAGCAGACCGCGGCCGACACTTCGCTCTCGGTGCCGAGCCGGCCCAGCGGGCAGTAGCCCTTGAGCTTGGGTATCTGCTCCTTGAACTCGCCCTGGTAGGTGTCCATGCCCGACGAGGCGATCCAGCCCGGCGACACGGCGTTCACCCGCACGCCGGCATAGGCCCATTCGTGCGCCAGCGTCATGGTGAGGTTCACCATGCCGGCGCGCGCCGCACCGGTATGCGCCATGTTGGGGAAGCCGTTGCGGAAGTCGGCCGCCATGTTGACGATCGCGCCGCCGTTCGCCTCCATCGACTGGGTGAAGACCTCGCGGCTGACGATGAAGCCGCCGGTGAGGTTGTTGCGCACCACCACGTCGAAGCCCTTGGCGCTCATGGCGGCGGCGGGCGAGGGGAACTGGCCGCCGGCGTTGTTGAACAGGCCGTGGATGCGGCCGTTCTTCCGGATGATCGTTGCGATCGCCTCTTTGACCTGCGCTTCCTCGCGGATGTCGAAGGCGTGCGTCTCGCAGGTGCCGCCGGCCGCCTCGATCTCGCCCTGGACGGTTGCCAGCTTGTCGGGCTTGCGGCCGGTGATGACCACGTGACCGCCCAGCGCCGCGAGCTCGTGCGCCGTGCAGCGGCCGATGCCGCTGCCGCCGCCGGTGACGACGAAGGTCTGGCCGTTGAACAGTCCCGGCTTGAAGACCGAGCGGTACGACATGCTTCCTCCCGGCCTGAACAGCCGTTTATCGGCCTCTATTTGACGTTTACGTAAAGGTCAAGTAAGCCCCTCACCACTGGCCGACTGGAGGAACCCAACATGACCTTGGACGAAGTCACCGCGAAAATGAAGGAAGGCGCCTCGAAGAAGTCGGCCTTCGGCAACACCGTCAAGTTCTCCACCGACCAGGGCGTCGTCTACATCGACGGCAACCAGAATCCGCCGGCCGTCAGCAACGAGGACAAGGCCGCCGACTGCACGCTCAGGATGGATTTCGGCGACTTCGCCGACATGATCGGCGGCAAGCTCGACGGCATGACGGCGTTCATGACCGGCAAGCTCAAGATCGAAGGCGACATGGGCGTCGCCATGAAGCTGCAGAGCATCCTGCGCTGACCTTGCGGCGGTCGTCCGGGCGGAGCGAGCGGCCCTAGCGTTCGACCCGTCCGACGCCAACGCATGATAACGGAAGTTATCATACGATGCAAGCCCACGGACGTCGGCCGCCGGTGAGGGCGGCCAACGGGCGGCGAATCAACAGCTGGTATTTTTGCGCTCCATGGGGCGTTGGCGCGATCCACTACAGGTGGTGAATGCCGTCACTGCCGGCACTGGGGCGCAGGGCGAACCGATGCTGCGTCTGCTGATCCTGAACTGCTCGCCCGACGCCCTGCTGCAGCGCGTCGCCGCCGAGGGAAGCCGGCGCTACGACACGCTTTTCCTGGAAGCGCTCGGGCATCATCTGCCGCAAGGTCGGACGATCGATCCCTTCACGCTGAATGTCGCCGACGGCGAACGCCTGCCGCAGGGCGTGGCGCTCGGCGATTTCGACGGCGTCTGGATCTCCGGATCGCCCTTCAACGTCTACAGGCTCGACCAGCCCAGCGTCCGCGAGCAGATCGACCTCGCCCGTGCCGTCTGGCAGGCCGGCGTCCCGAGCTTCGGCTCCTGCTGGGGGCTGCAGCTCATGACGACGGCGCTGGGCGGTACCGTGCATCTCAACCCGCGCGGCCGCGAGATCGGCGTCGCCCGTCGCATCCGTCCGACCGAGGCGGGCCGCGGCCACGCGCTGCTGCGCGGCAAGGAGCAAACGTTCGACGCGCTGTGCAGCCACGAGGACGAGGTGGCGACGCTGCCGCCGGGCGCCACCGTGCTGGCCTCGAACGAGGTCAGCGCCGTGCAGGCTGCGGTCGTACGGGAGGAGGGACGCAGTTTCTGGGGCGTGCAGTACCATCCTGAGTTCGACTTCGCCGCGGTCGCCGCCATCATCGCCCTGCGGGCCGATCGCCATCTCAGCGAAGGGCTCGCCCGCTCTCCGGAAGAGGTCGCCGGAATCGTCGGCGACTTCCGCGACCTGGCGCGCGACCCGACGCGCAAGGACCTGGCCTGGCGCTACGGCGTCGGCAGCGACGTGCTCGATCCCGCACGGCGCAGCGCCGAGTTCGGCAACTGGCTGCGCGCCGAGGTGCTGCCGGCGGCGGGCAGGCGCTGAGAGCTTCTAAGCCTCTTCCTTGCTCTTGTGATAGTGCCGCCGCGCCTTGGCGCGGTTGCCGCACGCCGACATCGAGCACCAGCGCCGCTTGCCCGCGCGGCTGTCGTCGAGGAACAGCCAGCCGCATTCGGGGTTGGCGCAGCGCCTGACCCGGTCGAGACGATTGCCGGTCAGGAGATCGCCCGCCGTCCACAGCACCGGCGCGAGCTGGCCGAGCGCGGTGCCGCCGCGCAGGTCGACATCCCAGGAGAAGCCGCCGCGCTCGCGCCTGAGCGTCGTGCGCGACGGGGCCGCCGCCAGCAGGTCGTTCAGCGCCTGCAGGTCGGCCGCCGCCGGCGCCTTGCCGCGCGCCGTGGCGTCGAACACCCGGTAGATCGTCTCGCGCGCCTCGAGCGCCCGCTCGAACTCGCGTCGCGCCAGCGGCCGCGCCTCCCGTGTCACGTTCGCCACCGTCCAGGCCGCGAGCGCGTCGGCGCCGTTCAGCGTCTCGGTCGGTATCGCCTGGCCGCGCCAGTAGCGCGTGTTCGCGAAGTCGAGGCAGAGGTCGGGCCGGGCCATCCTTACCGACTTAGTAACCGGTTGACCGGTTGACAAGCGCCCGACTCGGACCTAACCATATAACCCGTTATATAGTTTAACGAAGGAGGGTATGCCGTGTTCGACCACGTTTCCATCGGCGTCGCCGACATCGCGCGCTCGCGGAAGTTCTACGATGCCGCCCTGAAGCCGCTGGGCTTCACCCTGCTGAGCGACGGCGAGACCTCGCTGGGCTACGGGGCCAAGGCGGTGCAGCTCTGGCTGGGCGCCACCGCCAAGCCGGTGAAGCCGGACAGCGAATCGGGGCTGCACTTCTGCTTCACCGCCGGGGACCGGGCGGCCGTCGACGCCTTCCATGCCGCGGCGCTGAAGGCCGGCGGCAAGGACAATGGCAAGCCGGGTGTGCGGGCCGACTACGGGCCGAGCTACTACGCGGCGTTCGCCATCGATCCCGACGGCTATCGCCTGGAGGCTTTCACCGCAGCATCCTGATGCTCTTGATGGGACGGAGCGGGACATTCCCCATTCGATCTCGGCTCCCGGTTGACCGAGATTCTGGACGCCGTCGCCGAGCGAAGGACGAGGCCGGGTTGCGAACGGGCCCGGATGCGCTCATTTCCCGCCCGTGGGAAGGGGGCCTGGCGGGCTTGGGGTTTCGCCGGATCCGGTCTCCGATTTGCGGGTGGGGGACGGCGCGGTGCGGCCGCGCCGTCCTCACGCGTGCGACCGACCAGCAGGGATTGCGTTCGGCCAGCGCCGGCAAGTGACCGGCCGGCCGGGCCGCTCTACGCTGGCGGTCATGACCGAGACCGTGCACGTCGCGGCGGCGGACGAGGAGTCCGCCGTCCTGTCCATCCTGACGCTGGCCTTCAGCACCGATCCGGCGAGCCGCTGGACCTGGCCCGAGCCCGCTTCCTTCCTCGACGCCTTTCCGCGCTTCGCGAGGGCATTCGGCGGCGCGGCGTTCGCCGCCGGGAGCGCCCATCGTATCGGCACGGCGGCGGCCGCCCTGTGGTTGCCGCCGGGCGTCGGTTCGGACGATGCCGCGATCATGGCGCTGATGATGAGCACCGCCGACGTCGCCACGGCCGAGGACGGCCCGCAGGTCATGAAGCAGATGGCGGCGCACCATCCCGAGGAGCCGCACTGGTACCTGCCCATGCTGGGCGTCGATCCCGCGCACCAGAACAGGGGCCTCGGCAGCCGGCTGCTGAAGCACGCCACCGACCTCTTCGACCGCGAGGGTGCCGTCGCCTATCTCGAATCGTCGAACCCGCGCAACGTCGCGCTCTACGAGCGCCACGGGTTTCAGGTCACCGGCCGCATCCAGGTCGGCAACTCGCCGTTGTTCACGCCGATGGTGCGCCCGCCGCGGCATGACTGACCGGCGAAGAGTGGAGGAGAGGATGCTGCGAGGAGGATGCTTCTGCCGGGCGGTCCGCTACGAGATCGATGCCCAGCCGACCAAGGAGACGATCTGTCACTGCACGATGTGCCGCCACGCCGCAGGAGCCCCGATCGTTGCATGGTTCACCGTGCCTCCGGGCTCGGTGCGGTTCGTGGCCGCCGAGCCCCGGCGCTACAGGTCGTCCGAGCATGCCACGCGATCCTTCTGTCCCGACTGCGGCACGACCCTGACCTATCAATCGACGCGAACGCCCGGCGACCTCGACATCGCCACCTGCTCGCTGGACGAACCGGAACAGGTGCCGCCGCGGGACCACACCTTCTCGCGCTCGATGCTTTCCTGGGTGACGATCGCCGATGACTTGCCGGCGTGGCCGACGACGCGGGAATCGGACCGGTAACAGGGCAACTGGCGTCGGCCTGCGAATGAGACGGTCGTCAGGCGCCGGTGATCTCCTTCAGCAGCCCGAAGAATGCCCGCTTGCGGGCCGACGAGATCGTCCAGTCGACAGGCAGCGACTGGAAGCCGTCCTCGAAGCGCTCGCGGATGCGGCGGAAGTCGAAGTAGCCCCAGCTCGCGCCGCTCTCGACCGCGGCCACGAGATGGTTGTCGGGCTTGTCGAAGTCGAAATGGTCGTCCTCGTTGTAGACGACCGGCTGGCCGCGATAGCCCGCGCCGGCGCGCCAGCGGGCGACCTGCAGGCGGATGCCGTGCGGGCTCGACTGCGGCGGGCCGTCGGGGCCGTTCACGGCGTTGCCGTGCGGCAGCAGGAAATCGCAGGCGGCGAGGAGCGCCTCGGGCGGCGCGTCGAGCGTTATCAGGCTGGTGCTGACGAGCAGCCGGCCCTGGCCGCGTTTTCTCGCAAGGTCGACCAGCTCGTGGCAGCGCCCGGCGGTGATGACGGGGTGGGCGAACACGTTCGGCAGGTCGACCTCGTTGCCGATCTCGAGCAGCACGTTGGTCGCCTTCCGCTGCAGCAGCCAGTCGACGGTGTTGGTCACGGCGGCCTTCACCGCGGCCTCGTCGGTCAGGGTCGGGCTCTGCTTGCCGTAGAACAGACCCAGGATCACGACCATGCCCAGCGCGTCGCAGGCCTCGATCACCGTGGCGAGGCGTGCCGCCCAGGCCGGCTTGATCGTGCCGTCGGACGTGAAGCCGCCGATCTTCCAGGGCTGGTGCCAGGAGTAGCCCTGCGGGCTGCCGCCCTGGAGGTTGAGGCAGACGGCCAGCAGGCCATGGGCGCGATACGAGGGCAGGGCGGCGACGAACCCGCGCGTGCTGCGCTCGGCGTCCCACGGGCCGTCGGCATAGGACCAGGCACCGCGCGTCGCCGGATTCTCGTCGTCGGCAATGGCGTTGGCCATGCGGCTGTTGAACAGCAGGCCCTCGATGCGACGGCCTCTCCACGACCGGCCCGGGTAGGTCGGGATGCCGTCGATGGCGAAGCCGCCGTTGGCGATGGAGATGGCGGTGGTCATGCTCTCCCTCGTGCTCTTCTTCCCCGTTGGGGGAGAGGCAGGGTGAGGGGGCTTCGGCAGCGCGTGCAACCCCCTCACCTGGCCTCTCCCCCGAGTGGGGGAGAGGAACCTGAGAAGATCAGAAGCCGACCGCCACTTTCCCTCTTGCTCCTCTCCCCCGTTAGGGGGAGAGGCAGGGTGAGGGGGCTTCGACAGCTCCTGCAACCCCCTCACCTGACCTCTCCCCCGAGCAGGGGAGAGGAACCTGAGAAGATCAGAAGCCGACCGCCACTTTCTCTCTTGCTCCTCTCCCCCGTTAGGGGGAGAGGCAGGGTGAGGGGGCTTCGACAGCTCCTGCAACCCCCTCACCTGAACTCTCCCCCGAGCGGGGGAGAGGAACTCGAAAGGATCAGAAGGCGACTGCCTCCCTCATGCTCCTCTCCCCCAAGCGGGAGAGAGGAACTCGAGGGGCGCTGTAGACAAATCAGAATCCGACGGCGGCGCCGTCGCGGCGGCTTTCGGAGGCGCCGAGGTAGGGGCCGCCCTCGGGGTAGCGCCAGATGATCTGGCTGGAGCCGAAGTCGAAGCTCGGCCATTTCGTGCGCGTGAGCCTGTGGCCCTTGGCCTCGAGGCCGCTCAGCGTGTCGGCCGGCATGTGGTCCTCGGTCCAGACCGTGCCGTCGCTCTCGTGGACGCGCCAGCGCGGGCCGTCGATGGCGGCCTGCGGGTTCTGGCCGTAGTCCACGATGCGCGAGAAGACCTGCATGTGGCCCTGCGGCTGCATCGCGCCGCCCATCAGGCCGAAGGTCGCGACCGGCTTGCCGTCCTTGGTGATGAAGGCGGGGATGATCGTGTGGAAGGGCCGCTTGCCCGGGCCGACCTCGTTGGGATGGCCCTTGGTCGTGACGAAGCCGGTGGCGCGGTTCTGAAGCGCGATGCCCGTGCCGGGCGGCACGATGCCCGAGCCGAAGCCGGTGTAGTTGGACTGGATCAGCGACACCATCATGCCCTGCTCGTCGGCGGCGCCGAGATAGATCGTGCCGCCGTCGCGGGGCGTGCCCGGGCCGAACTGCTGGGCCTTCTTGGGATCGATCAGCTTGGCGCGGCTCTTGAGGTAGTGCTTGTCCAGCATCTGCGCCGGCGTCACCTCCATGAAGCGCGGATCGGCGACGTAGCGCCAGATGTCGGCGAAGGCGAGCTTCATCGCCTCGATGCGCAGATGCGCCACCTCGGGCCCGTCGGCCTCGTGGCCGGCAAGGTCGAAGTTCTCGAGGATGCCGAGCGCCATGCAGGCGGCGATGCCCTGGCCCGAGGGCGGGATCTCGTGCAGCGTCGTGCCGCGGTAGGTGAGGCCGATCGGATCGACCCAGTCGGCCTTGTGGTTGGCGAGATCCTCCTTGCGCAGCGCGCCGCCGGTCTCGCGCGCGTAGCGGTCCATCGCCTCGGCGAGCTCGCCGCGATAGAAGGCCTCGCCCTTGGTCTCGGCGATCTTCGTGAGCGTCCGCGCCTGGTCGGGGAACTTCCAGATCTCGCCGGGCCTGGGCGCCCGGCCGTTGGGCAGGAAGGCCTTGACCCAGCTCTCCTGGCCCTTGAGCCGGTCGATGGCGCGCTCCCACTGGCGGGCCACCATGTAGGAGACGCGCCAGCCGTCGGCGGCGTACTTGATGCCGGGCTCGAACAGGTCGGCGAAGGGCAGCTTGCCGTAGCGCTTGTGCAGCTCCATCCACAGCGACACGGCGCCCGGTGTGGTGACGCTGCCCCAGCCGGTGCTCGGCATGGCGGCCTGGCCGGCATACTTGTCGGGCGTCATCAGCGCCGGCGAATGGCCCGAGGCATTCAGCCCCACGAGCTTGGTTCCGTCCCACAGGATGCAGAAGGCGTCGGCGCCGATGCCGTTCATGGTCGGCTCGACGACCGTGATGGCGATGGCGCTGGCGATCGCGGCATCGACCGCGTTGCCGCCCCTGGCCAGCATGCGCAGGCCGGCGGTGGCGGCGAGATGCTGGGAGGAGGCGACGACGTTGGACGCGAAGACCGGAAGCTTCCGCGACGGGTAGGGAAAATCGTACGTGAAAGACGGCACTTCGGGTCCTTTCTACTCTACTGCTTCCGCTCCACCGCCAGCGCCTCGATGCGCGCGACGAACCGCGGCGTCTTCAGGAACTGGCGATGCTCGGCCTCGCTCTTGCCGAACAGGCGGGAAAGATCGAACACGCCGGAGCCGGCGATCTCGCCCATGCGCCCCGACAGCGACACGCGCTGGCCGAGCCCCAGGGTTTTTAGCGCCGCCACGGCGGCGTCGGAAAGGCCCGGCGGCGGCGGGGGCCGCGATCGCGACGAAAAGAGGTCGAGAACCGAGCCCGCGAAGGCCAGCGTCCAGTCGTTGAACGCGTAGAGCGAAACCTGGCGGCCGATGTCGACCGTGACGGTCGCCTTGTCGGCGGTGCCCTCGATGGCGGTGAGGGTGCCGCACCAGTCGGAGAAGGCACCGACCTTGTCGGCGAGGGCGACGCTCCGGCGGGCGGCTTCCTCGATCTGCAGCGGGTTGCCCGAGGCCAGCGCCGGCTTGGCCAGCGACGAGAGCCCGTCGAGGAAAGCCTTCTGCGCCGGATTGCGCTCCTCGCACGGCCTGTCGAAGCAGCCGGCGAGCGCGACGGAGGGGATGCCGAGGAGGGGTACGCGACGGGAAACGCTCATGATTCATGTTCCTCTCCCCCGCTTGGGGGAGAGGCTAGGAGAGGGGGCTTCGACGGCCCGTGCAACCCCCTCTCCTAACCTCTCCCCCAAGCGGGGGAGAGGAATAAGAAAGAAGAGAATGGTCACGCCGCCTTGGCCTGGGCCTTGGCGCGCTCCTCCTCCTTCAGCTCCTTCTTGGAAAGCTTGCCGACCGGCGTCTTGGGCAGCTCGGGCCGGATCTCGAGCGCCACCGGCATCTCGTGCTTGCCGATCTTGCCGTTGAGGTGCTTCAGCAGCTCCTCGAAGGTGAGCGAGGCGCCGGGCTTCAGCTTGACGAAGGCCTTGGGAGCCTCCTGCCGGTAGGGATCCGGGATGCCGATGACGATGCACTCGTCGACCGAAGGATGCTCGTAGATCGCCTCCTCGATCATGCGCGGGTAGACGTTGTAGCCCGACGACAGGATGAGGTCCTTGGAACGGTCGACCAGGAACAGCCAGCCGTCGGCGTCCATGTAGCCCATGTCGCCGGTGCGCAGTCCCTTCCAGTTGCTGCCGGGATGGCTGAACAGGACCTTGTCGGTCTCCTCCGGCTTCTTCCAGTAGCCCTTCATGACCTGCGGGCCGATGATGCAGACCTCGCCGACATGCTCCTTGCCGGGCGGGAGGACGCGGTCGCCGTCGTCCATGTCGCGGATCTCGATGACGGTTCCCGGCATCGGCACGCCGCACGAGCCCAGCCGGCGCACGCTCTTGTCGATCGGGCAGATGGCGCCGGTCGGCGAGGTCTCGGTCAGCCCGTAGCCCTCGATCAGGGTGGCTCCGGTCAGCTTCTCGAAGGCCTGCTGCACCTCGACCGGCAGCGGCGCGCCGCCGGACATGCAGATCTTGAGCGACTTCAGGTCGAGGCCCTGCGCCTTGGGATGCTTGTTGATCGCGGTGTAGAGGGTGGGCACGCCGGGCAGGAAGGTCGGCTTCTTGGTCGCGAGGTCCTTCACGATCATGTCGATGTCGGGCCGCGGATAGAGGATCAGCTGGTTGCCGTTGCGCACCGCGCCCAGCATGATTCCCGACAGCGCGTAGATGTGGAACAGCGGCAGGACGCAGACGACCTTCTCGGTGCCCGGGGTCGTGTAGGGCGTTGTCCAGGCCTGGCCCTGGCTCATGGCCGCCACGACGCAGCCGTGGGTCAGCATGGCAGCCTTCGGCACGCCGGTCGTGCCGCCGGTGTACTGCAGCAGCGCGACCTCGTCCCACAGGTCCTCGCCTGCCGGATGGGACGTGTACCTGCCGTCGTTGGCCAGCAGGTCCTTGAACGACATGTGCCAGTCGTCGCGCGGCCAGGCGGAGATCTCCTTCTTCTTGGCCAGCGGATAGAGCCAGTTCTTGGGCCACGGAAGATAGTCGGCGATCGAGCCGACGATCAGCTTGCGCAGCCGCGTCTTGCCCTTCATCGCCGCCATCTTCGGGTAGAGCGCCGTCACGTCGAGCGTGACGAGGATGTCGGTCTCCGAATCGCCGATCTTGAACTCGAGCTCGCGCGCGGCGTCGAGGGGGCTGTAGTTCACCACCCGGCCGCCGGCCTTCAGGATGCCGAAGAAGGCGATCAGGTAGTGCGGCGTGTTGGGCAGGTAGAGGCCGACATTGACGCCGGGCTTGACGCCCAGCTTCTGGAAGCCCGCGGCAGCGCGGTCCGACGCCTCCTTGTAGTCGCGGAAGGTCATGACCTTGTCGAGGAAGTCGGTGAAGGGCCGGTCGCCGTACTGGGCGCAGCTGTCCTCGAAGATCTGGTGGATCGTCTTGCGGGGAATGTCGAGCTCCCACGCGACGCCGGGCGGGTAGCTCTTCACCCAAGGATAGTCGGCCATTTCGGTTCCTCCCGCGGCGACTATCGGGGGAGGCGGGGCAAGGGGTCAAGCGATGCTGCGACCACGGAGCCTGTGATCGCGGCGCTCACTGAGATATGATCCGGGCGGGGAGTTTCGGATCGTCGCTTTCGGGGCCGCAGACCCGTCGGGCGACGAGATTTGCTTGGGGCGTCCGTGGCAACTTTGACCGTCAATCTCAGCGCGACCCTGCAGGGCACGCTGAACCAGCAGAACGTCTACGCATGGGCCGTGCTGTTCAACGGCCAGACCGGGGCCTACGAGGACTCGTACCAGCTCGCCGGCTGGAACGGCACGTCGCAGGTCGTGGCAGCGTCGACGCCGATCACCCTCGACGAGCCGCTGAACGGCGGCAAGCTCTACCTGATCATCCAGAGCGTCGATCCCGGCGCGGCCACGCCCATCGCGCCGCTCACGTTCGGATCCGGCAACACGATCACCCAGGAATCCGACGTAAGCTGGACCAGCGCCACCGCGCTCGACTTCCGCTACGACAGCTTCGAGGTGTCGCTGCTGGGGCTGGCCGGCGACGCCGGGAATCTCACCGACGTCAACGGCTTCGGCATCCCGATGTCGGTGGCGGTGACCTATCCCAACGGCGCCACGGCGCAGACGCGCGGCTACGCCGTGAACGGCGCCAGCGTCTTCTCCGACATCGACACGAACGTCAGCAGCTCGCTGCTCTACGCCTATTCGCAGGGACCGCTGGCCGTCGCCGGTCACTACCGCATGGCGGCGTCGCCGGCGACCGCCGTGTCGAACTCCCTGCCGGGCCCCTCGGCCAGCGACTGGAACGGCTACGTGGAATCGCTCGGCGCCAGCGGTGCCAGCGGCGTGCGGATCGCGGGCTACTTCAACGGCGCGCCGAGCGTCGAATGGACCACCTACAACGGCGCCGCCTACCAGTACCTCGAATATCACAATCCGGGCTTCTACTCGTACACGCTGACCTACCAGCCGGGCACCGGCACGAGCGGGACCTACGTCTTCACGCCGGCGGCGAACAGCCAGATCCAGGGCACGATCAGCATCTCGACCGCCGACCTGGCCAACAGCATCTACTCGACGCTGGGCAACGCCACGGTCACCGCGCCCGACGGCACCCCGTACCAGTTCAGCTCCTACAGCGGCGGCACGGTCCAGTACGGCACCGACATGAACACCGGCGCCAACAACGAGTGGGGCGCCTTCTTCGTAAAGCTGCTCACCGGGTTCATCGGCGGCTATCTCGGCGGCACGGCGACGCCGCAGAATTCGCTGCTGGGCTCGCAGGCGATCAGCCTCAGCGAGAACTGGAACTTCGATCCCACCTTCGCCTTCGGCGGACAGGCCGCGTCCGGCCAGCCGGGCGCCGTCACGCCGTGGACATGGAGCCAGGCGACCTACGGCGCCGGCGTCTCCTACGACCCCTTTGCCGAGATCTTCTTCCAGCACACGAATTCCTACGGCAACGGCTATTCCGACGCGCTGATGAGCCTGTTCCAGCAGGGCGGGCCGCTGATCGCCACCGGCTACAGCGACACGCTGGGCGCCAATCCGTTCTCGGTGACGGTGAACTCGAACGTGGTGACCGTGACCGATCCCGGTGCCTCGACCTACCAGGCCGGCGACCTCGTCACCTTCAGCAACGTGGCCACGGTCGGCGGGCTCAATCTCAACGGCACGTTCAGCATCACCGGCGTGAACGGCGGCGCCGGCACCTACACGTTCTCGGCGGGAGCCAGCGTCAAGGCCACGTCCACGACGACCGGCGGCGGCAGCGCCGTCATCTACCAGAAGGACGTGCAGGCCATCACGCTGACGCTGTTCGACGACAACGAGGCGGCGGCCGGCGGCCAGACACTGGCCCAGCATCAGGGCTACACGCCGACGGCGATCTACGACACCAGCAGCGGGCCGTTCGTGGCGCCGCAGTCGTCGACCGGCGCGCCGAACCTCAGCCTGGTCGTGAGCCTGGGCCTCGGCCAGATGCGCCCCGATCCCTCGTCGACGGTCAAGGTGGGCTTCTACACGGGCACCAGCAACGGGCTCGCCCAGTTCGACTATGTGACGGTCCCGTCGTCGAGCACCGAGAGCCTCTACCAGACCTGGGTCTACGGCAACGGCGCCTTCACGGCGGGCGGCGGGGCGAGTCCGTCCGGCTCGATCCTGCAGCTCAACGGCCTGCCCTACGATACCGGCATCAACTGGTACCAGATCCAGATCTCGAACGGCACGGCCACCCGCACCTTCAACCTCTACGCCGACGCCGTGGCGGGGACGGGCCTGCTCAATCCCTACTACGACCAGGGTGGCGTCGATCAGTCGGGGTCGCTGGCCCTCGACGGGCTGGCCCAGATCCCGGCGGCCACGCTGCCGGCGACGCAGCAGTACACGACCAGCCTGACCATCGCGGCCTTCAACGGCGGCACGCTGTCGATGGATCCCAACCTCATGACGCTGATCACCGATGCCTCGGTGATAACGAACAGCACCAACAGCGCGACCTGGCCCAAGCCCCTGGCGCCGGTCCTGGGAACCCTGTCCGGGGACACCTTCACCAACTGGGGCGGTTCGGAGAACTACACCACCGCCAATACGGCGGCCGCGCTCGGAGCCGTGACGGCCGGCAACCTGGCGATCGGCTGGATGGGCTCGGACATGAACTGGGTAGGGTACAACGCGGCCCATGCCGGCGGCGCCATCCAGGTCATCGGCAGCTACACCAACAAGGTGAGCGGCCTCGACGTGGCGCTGATCACCTTCACGGGAACCGCCCACAACGCGATCTCCGCCCACGCCGACATCGACGGCAAGTGGGTCACGGCCGCCAGCCAGTTCGGCAACGGCACCTATACCGCGACGATGACGGAGTATCTGTCCGGCGACACGACGTTCAAGACGCCGGTCGCCAACGCCAGCTCGCCGCTCACCTTCACCGTCGACATTCCCACCCTGGCCTTTGCGCACTCGAACGGCAGCGTCATCCAGCTCGACGGCGCCAGCGGCGCGGCGGGCGGCAACTGGATTCGCATGGACACGGTCGGCTCGAGCATGCCCAACGGCACGCTGCTCGTTTACCTGACCGATCTCGACGGCAACCTCGTGGGACGCGACGGGGAGACCGGCACCGGGGTGACCTTCGGCGAGGCGGTGCTCGCCCGCATCGGCGCGGTGGCCTCGGACGGCGGCGCGTTCCTCTTCCACGGCGGCCAGTCGGTCTACCTGCCGGTCGGGCACCAGCTGCATTTCGCCGTCCAGACGGGCGACGGGACGATCCAGCTGCTGCCGAGCGTCGCGGTCACGGGCAGTGATTCGCTGGCGGTGAAGGTCGACGGCACCTTCGGCACGCTCAACCTGACGGCCCATGTCGACAATACGCTGTCGTCGGCCGCGACCCTGGCGGGGAGCCAGCGCGAATACGACCAGCCCTGGCTATTCCTGAACCAGGGCCAGCAGGCGACGATCGAGGTGGCGGGCAGCGCCCAGAACACCAACACGATCCACATGGTCCATCTCGACGTCGACGGCGCCGGCAACTGGAGCGTCGGCGGCGTCGCCTACGGCAACACCGATGCCTTCCGGGCGGCGGTGCAGGCCAACTGGGATCCCGGCATCGCCTCGACCGGGGGAGGCGGCACCTTCCACGGCGAGGTCGCCTGGACGGCCTCGTCGGGGACCGGCTTCTACGCTCCGGTCCTGGTCACCCAGTCGGGCGACATCTTCGTCATCGGCAATGCCAACGTCGACGGTCGCGACCATATCCGCATGTACGGCGAGAACACGTTCGGCTTCGAGGACCTGCGTGCCGACCAACACAGCGACTTCGACTACAACGACCTCGTGATGAAGCTCACGCTGCAGAACGCGTGAGCGATCGTCACGCCGGCACCCGATAGGCGTAGCGGTACACGGTCCGAAAGCCCTGGGCGGCGTAGAGCGGCAGGGCCGCCTCGTTGGACGCGACGACCTGGAGGTAGGCGAAGCGGGCGCCGCGGGCCCACGCCCAGGCGTAGAGGCTCTCGGTGACCCGGCGCGCCAGGCCGCGGCGGCGGGCATGCGGCATCACCAGCACGTCGAACAGGCCCATATGGTCGCCGTCGACGACGCCGATCGCCATGGCCATCGCCCGGCCGGCCTCCTCGACGAAGGCGAAGCCGACCGGCGCGGCGATCGCGGCCAGCATGCGGCGCATCACGGGACGATGCTCGGGCCGCACCGGGCTCCAGGTGGCGAAGGCCTCGATCCAGGCCTCGCTCGGCTGCTCGCCGATCGTCACCTCCGGGTCCGCGGCGAAGGTCGCCGCGAGGGGACAGACCTGGACCAGGCTGGGGTCGATGGAGCGGTAGCCGCGGTCGTCCAGGAGAGCCTCGAAGCCCGCCGGCGCCAGCGGGGTGAGGCGCCAGACCGGGGTCTGACCGCGGTCGCGGTAGGCCTTCTCGAGGCTGGCGATCAGCTCGTCATCAACTTCAGGTTCATACGATAATGCGTTGATAGAATTGGCTCTTTTCGTATAACCTCCAGCAAAACGTGAACGCCAGCCCCGCCGGTCGACCGTCTCCAGGGCGGGCCAGGCAGCGAACGCCCGTTCCTCCAGGAGCCGAACGGAATCGAGGTCTGTGGGCCGTGACATTGTGCACCGGACGTGTTAGGTTAAAGCCAATCAATAACAAGCGTTTATTTGTCATCCTGCAAGTCGCACATGAATATCGACCGCCCCTTCGTCGACGTTCGTGCTTGCTGGCAGCCGGCGGGTTCCCGTTCCTCCCACGGGGCCGACGGCAGGCTGCCAGCGATCCTTCCGTTCGTCCTCGTCCTTCTCCTGGCGTCGCTTCTCTCCGGCTGCGGCGGTGGCAGCAGCGGCAGCGGCGGCTATGCCGACCGGCCGCCGTCCGACCGCGTCGCGCTCACGGCCTGGCAGGAATGGACGCGCTTCGGCCGCTCGACCGTCGTCTATGGCGGGCAGGCGGGCGGCTACGTCAATCGCCGCGGCGTGAGCGAGCGCAGCGAGCCGCTGTCGAGCAAGATCGGCGACTACTGGGGCAGCTGCGGCCATCCGAGCTGGAACGGCCGCACCAGCAAGCCCTGGTCGGGCGCGTTCGTCACCTGGGTCATGAGCCACTCGGACATCAGCGCCAAGGAGTTCCCGCGCGACGGCCGCCACGGCGGCTATCTCGCCACGCTCTACGACCGGCAGCGGATCGGCGGCCGGCCCGCCTTCGTCCTGCACGCGCCCAATGAATACTCGCCGCGGCCCGGCGACCTCGTCTGCACCGGCTCGGCCGGCCCGACCTGGCGCCATGCCGATTCGCGCACGGCGCGCCGTCGGATCGACCATACGGCGAGCCATTGCGACATCGTCACCGACGTGCGCGGCGGCTTCGTGCAGGCGGTCGGCGGCAACGTGAAGGACAGCGTCTCGATGAGCCTCTATCCGGTGGACAGCCGGGGCCGGCTGCGGCCGGTCCCCGGCAAGACCTGGTTCATGGTGGTCGAGAAGCGCGTCTGACGGGAGGCGAACGCCTCCTGTCAGGACGACAGAAAGAGCTCTACGGCTCCTGCATGAACGCCGCGACGCGCTCGGCGATCATGATGGTGGGCGCGTTTGTGTTGCCGCCGACCAGCGTCGGCATCACCGAGGCGTCGACCACGCGCAGGCCTTCGAGGCCGCGCACGCGGCAGCGATTGTCGACCACGGCCATCGGATCCGAATCGGGGCCCATCTTGCAGCTGCCGACCGGGTGATAGATCGTCTCGCAGTGGCCGCGCACCCACTGCTCGATCTCGGCGTCGCTCTGCACGCCGTCGCCGGGCTGGAACTCGTCGTCGCGGTAGGGCACGAAGGCCGAGCCGGCCAGGATCCGGCGGCCGATCTTCACGCCTTCGACCAGGGTCTCGAGATCGCTGCGCTCGGCCAGGTAGTTGGCGTCGATCAGCGGATGCTCCCGGGGATCGCTGCTCTTCAGGCGGATCGTGCCGCGGCTGTCCGGCCGCAGCTTGCAGACGTGCAGGCTGTAGCCGTTGCGCTTCAGGCGGACGCGGCCGTGATCGACCACCAGCACCGGCAGGAAGTGGAGCTGGATGTCGGGCGCCTCGAGCTCGGGACGGCTGCGCAGGAAGCCGCCGGATTCGGCGATCGGCGACGCGCCCGGGCCCTTCTTGTCCTTCCAGTAGCGGTACAGCGCCATCAGCGGGTTGGCGCGGTCGTAGGTGTCGCGGGTCTTGCAGAACTGCATCAGCGACACGTCGAGATGGTCCTGCAGGTTGCCGCCGACGCCCGGCAGGTCATGCAGCGGCCGGATGCCCAGCGACTTCAGGTGCTCGGCCGGCCCGATGCCGGACAGCATCAGGAGCTGGGGCGAGTTCACCGCGCCGCCGCACAGCAGGATCTCCCGGCTGCAGCGCGCGACCTCGTCCTGCCCGTTCACCACGTAGCGCACCCCCATGGCGCGGTTCTGGTCGAGGATGATGCGCTCGACCAGCGCGTCGGTGATGACATGGACGTTGTTGCGGTTGCGCTCGACGGCGGGCCGCAGGTAGGCGCTGGCGGCGCTCCAGCGCTGGCGGTCCCTCTGCGTCACCTGGTAGTAGCCGACGCCTTCCTGTCGGGGGCCGTTGAAATCGTCGTTGCGCTGGTAGCCGGCCTCGCCGCAGGCATGGAAGAACGCCTCGTTGATGTGCAGCGGCTCGGCCTGGTCGGCGACGTTGAGCGGCCCCTCGACGCCGTGCAGGTCGGTCGGCCCGCGCTCGTTGTTCTCGGCCTTCTTGAAGTAGGGCAGCACGTCCTGCCAGCTCCAGCCCTCGTTGCCGAGCTGGCGCCAGTGGTCGTAGTCGCTGGCATGGCCGCGGACGTAGAGCATGGCGTTGATCGACGAGGAGCCGCCCAGCGTCTTCCCGCGCGGCCAGTACATGCGGCGGTCGTTGCAATGCTTCTGCGGCGTCGTCTCGTAGCGCCAGTTGTAGGGCGAGTTCTCGCCCAGGCTGGCGAAGCCGGCCGGCATCCGGAGCTTGAAGGAAGCATCGGGCGGGCCGGCCTCGAGGACCAGGATGCGGAGGGCATAGTCTTCGGCGAGACGATTGGCGATGGCACAGCCGGCCGAGCCGGCACCGATGATGATGTAGTCGTACGGCCAGGACATTCTCGCTCTACCTAAGGCAATCTGTTTTCAATGACGGTGAAAATCGGCCGGCCGGAAATGGGCGACAAAAATCCACGGTCGTCCAGTGGAAAGACGCTGCGGGTGACCGAATCGTCGACGTTGCCGCCGATCGCCGCCACCCAGCCGGGCTTGCGCTCGACGACGATGTCGCAATGGCCGGGACCGCGGTCGAGGTTGTCGAGCGTGGTCGTGCCGCCGCTGCGGACGGCGCAGATCAGGTCGCCAACCTGCGGCGCGCGCTGGTCGGGCCGGCGCGGCACGAAGGCCGGCCCCGCGCGGCGGGCGCGGCCGACCAGTCGCTCGACGTAGATCGTGTGACGCGCGTCGGGACAGAACTGGTCGCGCGGGACGCCGGCGGTGGCGATGTCCCACGAGACGAAGGCCGCTGACCAGGGAATGTCGTCGCGGCCGGTCTTGTCGGGAAGGCCGACGCTCGCCCAGTAGTCGCCGATCCGCGCCGGCGCCTCGCGCTCGCTCAGGCCGCGCACCTCGATCCGCGGCGGCGCGTCGCTGGCGTGCACGACCGTCTGGCGGCCGAAGCGCGCCCATTCGCCGACGGCCAGCAGCACCATCGAGACCCTGGCGCTGGCGGCGGGCGGCGGCGCCGCGGGCGTCCAGGAAGAAGGCGGGCAGGGGCCGAGCGGCGGCAGCGGCGCGGGCGCGCGCGATGCCGGCGGCTCGACCGGAGAGCAGGCCGCGGCGGCAAGGCCGAGCAGCGCCAGCATCCGACGCATCGAGGCCTACCAGCGCGCCGCGCCGGCGATCACCAGGGTCGGCACGCCGGCAGTGCCGTTCGACACGCCGAAGACTTCGGTGCCCGGGCGCCGGCCGGCGCGCGGCGCGGAAACGTCGAGGCCGGCCGCCTTGAGGCGCGCGTGCGCCGCGGCGATCGCCGGCACGCGCCACGACAGCCCCCACAGCGTGTCGGGTGCGTCGGAGATGCCGGCCTCGAGGTCGTGCGCGATCTCGACGACCAGGTCGCCGCAGCGGAAGAACAGGAGCCGCGCGCCCCAGGCGGGATTGCCGCGGTCGAGTCGGAGGTCGAGGCCGAGCCGGCCGGCATAGAAGGCGATGGCCCGCTCGGGATGGGGCGAGCGGATGACGACATGATCGAGGCCTGAGACGGCGGACGCCTCGTCGGCGAGAAGGGGCGACGGCGGCGGCGCGGCCGCCCGCTCGACCAGCGCGATCGGCACGCCGTGCGTGGCCGCCGCCGCGAGCTCGAGCTGCCGGCCGCGGGTCGTCGCCACGCCGCGTCGCCCGAGCAGCCGTTCGGCCCGGTCGAGCGAGGCCGTGGCGAAGACCATCGACGAGAGCGGCGCGCCGGCCGCGCCGAACGTCAGGCCGACATTGCCGGCCTGCAGCCGGCCGTCGACGGCCCGGCGGCCGAGCAGGGTCTCGTAGTCCGCGACCGGGCCGGCAAGGGCGAGGTGGTCCAGGAAGTCGATCATGCGATCGTCGCTCGTCGCGGGACGCCGCGGTCAGCCGATGCGCTTCAGGTCGGTCTTGTACTGGGCGCCGCGGCGGATGTAGCTCTCGGCGCTCATGCGCAGGCGCGTGACGTGATCCTCCGTCACCTCGCGCAGCACCTTGGCCGGCGTGCCGACGATCATCGAGCGGTCGGCGAAGGACTTTCCCTCGGTGACGACGGCGCCGGCGCCGACCAGGCATTCCTTGCCGATGACGGCATGGTTCAGCACGACCGCGGCGATGCCGACCAGCGTACCGTCGCCGATCGTGCAGCCGTGCAGCATGACCTGATGGCCGATGGTCACGCCCTTGCCGAGGGTGACCGGCGCGCCCGGATCGGTGTGCACCACCGAATTGTCCTGCACGTTGCTGTCGTCGCCGATCACGATCGGGTCGTTGTCGCCGCGCAGGACGACGCCCGGCAGGATGTTGACTCGCTCGCCCAGCACGACCGAGCCGATGATCGTGGCCTCGGGCGAGATGTAGCAGGAGGCGGGGATCACGGGGACCTTGTCGCCGAACGCGTAGATGGCCATCGGGCTTCCTTCCGTTTACGTAAACTCTCATTGACGTTTACGTAAACGTCAACTATGTCCTTTCGTATCATGACCGTCGCCGTTCCGCCGGCCGCTGCCGCGGCCACCAGCTCAGCGTCCCGCGACAGCCAGCGCATCTATAGCATCGCCGAATTGTCGCGCGAGTTCGCCATCACCCCGCGCACGATCCGCTTCTACGAGGACGAGGGGCTGATCAAGCCGCGGCGCCAGGGGCTGACGCGGCTCTACAGCGCCGGCGACCGCACCCGGCTGATGTGGATCCTGCGCGGCAAGCGGCTGGGTTTCGCGCTGGCCGAGATCCGCGAGCTGCTCGACCTCTACCAGGTCGATCGCACCGGCGTGCAGCAACTGCTGGAGCTGCTGCGCCGCAGCCGCATGCACATCGCGGACCTCGAGCGCAAGCGCCGCGACCTCGACGCCCACATCAACGAGTTCCGGGAGGTCGAGTCCCATGTCGGCGCCGAGCTGCGCCGGCGCGGCGTCGACCCGGACAGCGACTGAGACTAGAAGCACCAGGGAGGATCCGATGGCCGTCTACAAGGCCCCGCTCAAGGACATCAACTTCGTCCTCAATGAAGTGCTGGACGTTTCCAGCCTGGCCAGGCTGCCGGGCTACGAGGACGCCACGCCCGACGTCGTGCAGGCGATCCTCGAGGAGGCCGCCAAGCTCTGTGAGAACGTGCTGTTCCCGATCAACCGTTCGGGCGACGAGGAAGGCTGCACCTACGAGAACGGCGTGGTGCGCACGCCCAAGGGCTTCAAGGAAGCCTATGACATGTTCCGCGAGGGCGGCTGGACGGCCGTGACCTGCGATCCCGCGTTCGGCGGCCAGGGCCTGCCGGCGACGGTGGGCTTCGCGCTGCAGGAGATGTTCACCGCCTCGAACCAGGCCTTCGCCATGTATCCGGGGCTCAGCCACGGCGCCTACGAGGCGCTGTCGCGCCACGGCTCGGAGGCGCTGAAGAAGCTCTACCTGCCCAAGCTCACCGACGGGACGTGGACGGGCACGATGTGCCTGACCGAGCCCCATTGCGGCACCGACCTCGGCATGCTGCGCACCAGGGCCGAGCCGCAGGCCGACGGCAGCTACTCGATCACCGGCACCAAGATCTTCATCTCGGCCGGCGAGCACGACCTTGCCGAGAACATCATCCATCTCGTGCTGGCGCGCCTGCCGGATGCGCCGGGCGGCACCAAGGGCATCTCGCTGTTCCTGGTGCCGAAGTTCGTGCCCAAGGCCGACGGCAGCATCGGCGAGCGCAACGGCATCCGCTGCGGCGCGCTCGAGCACAAGATGGGCATCAAGGCGAACGCCACCTGCGTCATGAACCTCGACGGCGCCAAGGGCTGGCTGGTCGGCGAGCTCAACAAGGGCATGCCGGCGATGTTCGTGATGATGAACGCGGCCCGCCTCGGCGTCGGCATGCAGGGTCTGGGCATCGCCGAGACCGCCTACCAGAGCGCCGTCGCCTACGCCCGCGACCGCCTGCAGGGCCGCTCGCTGACCGGCCCGAAGAACGCCGCGGGCCCGGCCGATCCGATCATCGTGCATCCCGACGTGCGGCGCATGCTGATGATCCAGAAGTCGTTCACCGAGGCCGCCCGCGCGCTGTCGCTGTGGGTCGGCATGCTGATCGACGAGGCGCATCGCCATCCCGACGCCGAGAAGCGCGCCGCCGCCGACGACCTGATCCAGATGCTGACGCCGATCATCAAGGCGTACTTCACCGACATGGGCAGCGAATGCGCCAACCTCGCCGTGCAGACCTATGGCGGCCACGGCTTCATCCGCGAGAACGGCGTCGAGCAGCTGGTGCGCGACGCGCGCATCACCCAGCTCTACGAGGGCACCAACGGGATCCAGGCGCTCGACCTGGTCGGCCGCAAGCTGCCCATGAAGGGCGGGCAGGCGGCGCAGCGCCTGCTGGGCGAGATCTCGGGCTTCATCGCCCAGCACAAGGGCGACGAGGCGATGAAGGAGTTCGTCGAGCCGCTCGAGAAGGCGATGGGCCGCGTCCAGGATGCCGTGCTGTACCTGATGCAGAACGCCATGAAGAACCCCGACGAGGCGGGCGCCGCGGCGACCGACCTGCTGCGCCTGATGGCGCTGACCGCCATGACCTACATGTGGAACCGCATCGTCGTGGCCGCCCGCAAGGGCCTGGCCAACGGCGGCGACAAGGGCTTCTACGAGGCCAAGCTCGCGACGGCGCGCTTCTACGTCGCCCGCGTGCTGCCGCAGACGACGTCGCTCAACCACCAGATCAAGGCGGGTGCGGCGACCGTGATGGCGCTGCCGGCCGAGGCGTTCTGACGAGGGTCCGGCCGAGACCCCGACCGACTACTGCCGCGGCCCCCAGGAGGGCGGGGTGGCCGCGGCCAGCTTGGCCAGCGCCCGCTGGCGCGCCGCGCCGCGCTCCTGATCCGACACCTGGATCAGGCCGGCGATCTGGCGGATGAGCGCGTCCTCGTCGGGATCGAGCGTGCCGTCGGAATAGGCGACGGCCCACAGCATCTCGATGATCTGCAGGCGCTCGGCCTCGCTCGCGCGCTGGCAGATCTCCCGCGTGAAGGGGAAGTACTGGGTCGAGCGCCGGACCTCCCGTTCGGCCCGCTCGACGAGCGACTGCACGCCGGCGGCATCGAGACCGAAGTGCCGGGCGAGCAGCTGCTCGATGGCCGTCCGCTCGCCGGCGTCGAACGCATCGTCCATGCGGGCCGCCTCGATCAGCAGGGCAGCCACGGCCGATTCGAGGTTGCTCTCACCCGCGTCCGATGTCGCCTCGGCGCGGCCGGTCAGGAAGTCCAGCAGTCGGTCGATCATGCCCGCTGTTAGCGCGTCGGGACGCTCGATGAAACCGCGGAATCGCCGGGCAGGTGGCACTGGAGCCGTGCTTACCCAGCGGGCAGACTGGCCGTCACGACGCAACAAGGGAAAACGCCTACATGTCCGCACCGCACGTTCTCGCCGAGGTCAAGGACGGCATCGGCTGGCTGACGCTGAACCGGCCGGAATCGCTGAACGCCCTGTCGCCGGAGATGACCGATCTCCTGATCCGGCATACCGCCCAGTTCGAGAAGGACAGCGCCGTGCGCTGCGTGGTGATCCGCGCCGCCGGCTCGCACTTCATGGCGGGCGGCGACATCAAGGGCTTCCACCGGTCGCTGACCGAAACGCGCGAGCAGCATCTCGCGGGCTTCGAGATGCGCGTCGTGAAGGCGCACCAGACGATCTACCAGATCCGCCGCATGCGGAAGCCGGTGCTGGCCTCGGTGCAGGGCGCGGCGGCGGGTTTCGGCCTGTCGCTGATCCTGAACGCCGACCTCGCGATCGCCAGCGACGATTCCTTCTTCACCCTGGCCTACCGCCATATCGGCCTGTCGGCCGACGGCGGCGCGACCTACTTCCTGCCGCGCATCGTGGGCGAGCGGAAGGCGCTCGAGATCGCGCTGCTGGGCGAGCGCTTCACCGCGCAGGAGGCGAAGGACAACCACATCCTGAACTGGGTGGTGCCGCGCGCGACGCTGGCGGAGGAGACCGAGCGGATGGCGCGCAAGCTCGCCGACGGGCCGACCTTCGCGCTCGGGGTCGCCAAGGGTCTGATCCGCACCTCGTTCGACAATTCCTGGGACGAGCACTCGCATCGCGAGGCCGAGGGGCTGGCGGCCTGCGCGGCGACGGAGGATCATGCCGAGGGGCTCAGCGCATTCCTGGAAAAGCGCAAGGCGGCCTTCAAGGGGAGGTAACGACATGCAGGATCGTCACATCGGCGACGTGCGCGTGACGCGCATCGAGGAACAGATGGGCCCGGGCTTTCCGGCCAAGGACTTCTTTCCCGAGTTCGAGGCCGAGACCTTCGCGGCCGAGGGCCACTGGCTGGCGCCGAGCTACTACCAGCCCGAGAGCGGCCGGCTGATGACGTCGATCCATTCGTGGCTGCTGCGCACGGGCAAGCACACGATCCTGGTCGATGCCTGCTCGGGCAACCACAAGCCGCGCCCGGGCATGCCCCGCTTCGACATGCTGAACACGCAGTATCTCGACCGGCTGCGCGAGGCGGGCGTCGAGCCCGAGGAGATCGACTTCGTGATGTGCACGCACCTGCACGTCGACCATGTCGGCTGGAACACGAAGCTCGAGAACGGCACCTGGGTGCCGACCTTCCCGAACGCCAAGTACGTGATGTCGCGCACCGACCACGATTTCTGGCAGGCCGAGGCGAAGAAGCCCGGCACCGAGGCCTTCAAGGTCAACACCTACAACGACTCGGTGCTGCCGATCGTCGAGAAGAAGATGGCCGAGTTCGTGAGCGGCGAGCACGGCATGTGCGGCTGCCTCACGCTGAAGCCCGCGCCCGGCCACACGCCGGGCCAGATCCGCGTCGACCTCGATTCGCGCGGCAAGCGGGCGATCTTCGCGGGCGACGCCCTGCACAATCCGGTGCAGGTGCCGCTGTGGCAGTGGAACAGCTGCTTCTGCGAGGATCGCGACCTCGCGCGCAAGAGCCGCCACACGCTGCTGGCCGACTGCGTCGAGCAGGGCGCGCTCCTGATGCCGGCGCACTTCGCGCCGCCGCACGCGGCCTACGTCAAGGACGCCGGCGCCCGGGGCGGCGCCGACCGCTTCGAGCTCGACTGGGACTGGGACAACGCGCGCGGCCGATAGGTTCGCTGCCGGCCGCCTGCGTCGCGATGGACGGGCGGCCGGCGGCTGACTTGCGCGCCGGAACTACCTACACTCCGGCCGATGAAGATCAAGCAATCGATCGAAGAGCTTTTTCCCACGCCGCTCTGGATTCTCGACGTTCAACCGTCGGACGCGGCGGCCTTCAATGCCCGGCTCAAAGTCGAGATCGAGAAGATCATGGCGCGGCCCAAGGTGCCGAGCGGCAGCAACTGGCAGACGCCGCAGGACCTGCATTCGCGGCCCGAGTTCGCCGAGCTGGCGCAGCTGATCGAGATCGCCGCCCGCAGCGTGTCGCAGTTCCTCGGGATCGAGCAGCATCCCATGATGATCACGGGCTGCTGGGCCAACATCAATCCGCCGGGCTCCTATCACCCGACGCACAACCATCCCAACAACTACCTGAGCGGCGTCTACTACGTGGCCGTTCCCGATGCCGGCTCGCACCTCGTCTTCCAGGACCCGCGGCCGCTCGCCATGACACCGGCGACCACCAAGCCCACCCGGTTCACGTCCAACGCGTCGCTCGCGCTGCCGCAGCCGGGCCGCATGGTCATCTTCCCGTCCTGGCTGCGGCACCACGTGCCCTCGAACGAGGGCACGACCGAGCGGATCAGCATCGCCTTCAACCTGATGTTCACGAACTTCGCCGAGACGATGGCGGCGCCGCGCTGGAAGCCGTCGGCCGGCCAGGCAGGATGAGTTCGGCGTCGCGCTGACGAGGGTTGGCGCTTGCGCTTTAGATAGTTAGCGTCCTATCTTTCGCCATGCCCTCCGCCGGCCAGATCGATTTCGGCTTCCGCGTCGCGCGCATCGCGCGGCGGCTGCGGCAGGCGGTCGATGCCGAGCTGCGATCGCTCGGCCTCACCGAGGCGACGTGGCGGCCGCTGGTCTACGTGCGCCGGCTGGGCGACGGCGTCCGGCAGAAGGAACTGGCGACGGCCCTGTCGATCGAGGGCCCGTCGCTCGTCCGGCTGCTCGACAATCTCGAGCGTCGCGGCCTGATCGAGCGGCGCGCCGACGAGAACGACCGGCGCGCACGGGGCATTCATCTGACACGGGCCGGTCGCGACCTCGCCCGGCGGGCGGCCAAGGTGGGCGGAGAGATCCAGGCCCGCCTGCTGGCCAATGTGCCGGCTGACGAGCTGGCGGCCTGCCAGCGGGTGCTGGCCGCCATCGAGCGCGAACTGGAGGACAGGCAGGAGCTTGCGGCACCGACCGCCAACTGACGAAACGAAATCAACGAAGGAGGAAGCGATGAGCCAGATCGTGGTCAACGAGCCCAACCGCTGGCGCCTCGAGACGCCGGGCGCGGCGGGCTGGCCGCGCAGCGCGCGACCCGACGCCGCCAACAAGTACTTCATCGTTTCGGCCGACGGCCACGCCAACGAGCCGGCCAACCTCTGGGTCGAGCGCATCGACGCACAGTACCGCGAGCGCCTGCCGCGGGTGGTCACCGACAAGGACGGCGTCCAGTGGCGCGTCAGCGAGGGCCATCGTCCCGACCGCCTGCGACTCTCGACGCTGGAAGGCGAGGACATGGCCCGCAACAAGGCCGGCGCCGATCCGCAGGGCCGGCTGGCCGACCACGACATGGACGGCATCGACGTCGAGCTGATCTTCCCCAACAAGGGGCTGGCGATGTGGGCGACGCCCGATCCTCAGTTCGCCATGGCGCAGTGCCGGGTGTGGAACGACTGGGCGTGGGAGCAGTTCGGCGCCCACCGCGAGCGCATGATCCCGGCGGGCTGCCTGGCCACGGCCGATCTCGAGGGCTCGATCGCCGAGGTGCGGCGGCTTGCCCGGCTGGGGTTCAGGTGCCTGACGCTGCCCTGCAAGCCGATCTGGGGCGCGCACGACAGCGCCCACGTCAACTACAACCTGCCGCACTTCGATCCTCTGTGGGCGGCCATCACCGACGCCGGCCTGCCGATCACCTTCCATGTCTCCACCGGTCGCGACCCGCGCGCCGCGCGCGGCAACGGCGGGGCGGTGGTGAACTACGTCTCGCACTCCCTGTCGCCGACCATCGAGCCGGTGGCCAACCTGTGCGCGTCGGGCGTGCTCGAGCGCTTTCCCGGGCTGCGCTTCGCCACCATCGAGGCGGGGATCGGCTGGGTGCCGTGGCTGCTCGACGCCATGGACGAGGCCTACAAGAAGCATCACTTCTGGGTGCGCCCCAAGCTCAAGCACCTGCCGAGCGAGTACTACCGCATGCACGGCTTCTCCTCCTTCCAGGAGGACAAGGCCGGCCTCGACCTCGCCGAGCCGCACGGCCTCGCCGACAACTTCCTGTGGGCGAACGACTACCCGCACCACGAAGGGACGTGGCCGCATTCGGCCGAGGCGATCGAGCGCACGATGGGGCAGCTCTCCGACGATGCGCGCGCCAAGATCCTCGGCCTCAACGGCGCGCGATTCCTCGGCATCGACGTGCCGGCGCGCTACCGCCGGCACTGAGCGCATCGCCATGGGCAACCGCACCCTGCGCGGCAAGGCGGCGATCGTCGGCATCGGCGAGACGACCTACTACAGGCACGGCAAGTCGCCGGACCCGGAGTTCAAGCTCGCCCTGCAGGCGATCCTCGCGGCCTGCGCGGACGCCGGGATCGATCCCCGCCGCATCGACGGGTTCGCGTCCTACTCCAACGACCGCAACGAGCCGTCCCGGCTGGCGGCGGCACTCGGCCTGCCGGCGCTGCGCTTCTCGAACATGAACTGGGGTGGCGGCGGCGGCGGCGGCTCGGCCGCCGTCGGCAACGCCGCCGCAGCCGTCGCCTGCGGCGTCGCCGACTGCGTCGTGGTCTTCCGCGCCCTGGCACAGGGCCAGTTCCAGCGCTTCGGCGCGGCGCCGCCGGGCGGCACGGCGAGCGGCGAGCCGGCGCTCAATGCGCCCTACGGGGTGATGTCGCCGGCGCAGCGCTACGCCATGCGCGCCATGCGCTTCCTCTACGAGAACCGCATCGCGCCGTCGGCGCAGCGCGCCATCGCGCTCGCCTCCTACCACCACGCCCAGGCCAACCCGCGGGCGGTGATGCACGGCCGGCCGCTCACGGAGGAGGCGTACGACGCGTCGCGCTGGATCGTCGAGCCGTGGCGCCTGTTCGACTGCTGCCAGGAGAACGACGGCGCAGCGGCTCTGATCGTCGTGCCGGCCGAGCAGGCTCGCGACTTCCGCCACGAGCCCGCCTATCTGCTGGGCGCGGCGCAGGGTTCGGAGCACCGCAACGGCGCCCGCTGCCACAACGCGCCGCTCTACGCCACCTCGAGCTTCACGACGGTGGCGCCGCAGCTCTACGCCATGGCCGGCGTGTCTCCGGCCGACGTCGACGTGGTGCAGAGCTACGAGAACTTCACCGGCGGCGTGCTGATGAGCCTGGTCGAGCACGGCTTCTTCACGGCCGAGGAGGCGAACGACTTCCTGAGGACCGAGAACCTGCTCGCGCCGACCGGGCGGCTGCCGCTCAACACCTCGGGCGGCAATCTTGCCGAATGCTACATGCACGGGCTCGAGCTGCAGGTCGAGGCGGTGCGCCAGTTGCGCGGCCAGTCGACCTCGCAGGTGCCAGATGCCGAGGTTTCCATGGTGATCTCGGGCCCGATGGTGACGCCGGTCTCCAGCATGATTCTGGGTGCGGAGGCGACGCTGTGAGCAAGACCTACCTGCCGGGCGGCCTCCCCATCCCCGTTCCCGAGAATGACGGGCTCGACAAGCCCTACTGGGATGCTGCGCGCCGCGGCGAGCTCCTGGTGCAGCGGTGCCGGAGCTGCGGCACCTTCCAGTGGGGACCCGAGTGGATCTGCCACCACTGCCTTTCCTTCCAGCTCGACTGGCACAAGGTGTCGGGCAGGGGACGCATCTACAGCTGGGAGCGGCCCTGGCACCCGGTGCATCCGTCGCTGAACGGCCACGGCCCCTATGTCGTCGTCCTGGTCGAGCTGCCCGACGCGGGCAACGTACGCATGCTGGGCAACCTGCTCGGCGATCCGCACCAGGAGGTGCGCATCGGCGCCGACGTGGAGGCCGTGTTCGAGCCGCACGACGACGCCAGCCCGCCCTTCACCCTGGTGCAGTGGCGGGTCCTCGGCGGGTGATGCCGGCGGGCGGCGGCGCGATCGACGTCGTCGCCTTGCCCGCTCGTCCTACCGGCCTTTCCAGTCGGGCTTGCGCTTCTCGGCGAAGGCCTTGGGGCCCTCGACCGTGTCCTCGCTGCGCGTCATGGCGACGAAGGCCGGATAGTGGAGGTTGTGCATCGCCACCTCGAGGGCGGGCACGTCGAGGGAGCGCATGACGACCTGCTTGGTCGCGCGCACCGACATCGGCGAGCAGGCGAGGATATCGTCGGCCCAGCGGCGGGCGGCCTTCATCAGGTCGGCGTGCGGCACGACCTCGGTCACGAAGCCCAGGTCGAAGCCTTCCTTCGCCGGCACGTGGCGGCCGGTCAGCATCATGCCCATCGCCTTCTTGAGCGGGATCATGCGCGACAGGCGCTGCATGCCGCCGGCGCCGGCGGCCAGGCCGACCTTGGGCTCGGGCAGGGCGAAGGTCGCCTTGTCGGACGCCACGATGATGTCGCAGGCCAGCGCGATCTCGAAGCCGCCGCCCATGGCGACGCCGTTGACGGCGGCGATGACCGGCTTGTCGAGATCGTGGCGGTTGGTCAGCCCGCCGAAGCCCTTCAGGGGATGGACCGGTCGCTTGCCGGTCTTCGCCTGGGTCTCGGCGTGGTACTTGAGGTCGTTGCCGGCACAGAAGGCCTTGTCGCCGGCGCCGGTGATGATGGCGACCCAGAGGTCGGGGTTGGCATGGAATTCGTCGAAGGCTGCGACCAATTCCTCGTTCGCCATGGGATGGCAGGCATTATATACTTCGGGCCGGTTGATGGTGACGGTCATCAGGCGGCCGTCGATCTCGACCTTGCTGTACTGGCCCATGGCATTCCCTCCTATTTGGTGAATGCGGGTTTACCTCAACTGACGTCCATACAAAATGCCGCTTGTGCGGTGCCGATAGCCCCTCTCGGAACGTTGTGGATAAAAACCAAGAAGAAGCAACGCCATGAGTTTCATTTCAGGACTATATCGGCCCGCAGCGTCGGCGGCGGGCTTGCTCGTGCTGATCGCGGCAGCGGCGGCGGCAACGGCCCAAGCCGGGCAGCCGGCAGCCGGTCGTGCCCCGGCTCCGACACCGGCGGCCGCGCGCGAGGCGACCCCCGTTGAGCAGGTCAACAAGGCCTTGAATCCTGGCGCTTCCGATCCGGACGTGCCGTTGCCGCGCGCCGACCTGTCGACGGCGCGGGACACGACCGCGGCGGCCCTGCGGGCGCAGATCTACGGTCGCCAGGAGCAGGGCGGCGGCGTGTTCGGCTTGCGGGTGCCGATCCCGGCCGACCATAGCCGGTAGTTGCGCCACAAGATGTAGTCCTGGTGAACAAGGAACAGGCAACCCGGCACTGTTGCCTTCCCGCCACAGGCCGCCATCGAGTCGCCGTGGAACCGCCGCGTTCCTTGCACCCCACTACTTCTGGTGTATAGTCCGCCCCGGAGTTGGTAGTGCCCAGCCCCGCCAACGCTCGTCAGTTTCGAAATATCGAGGGGAAGAACTCATGAAGAAGGCATTGATGGCTGCTGCTGCGCTTGTTGCGCTGCCGGCCATTGCTCAGGCGCAGTCTCCGGCGCCGGGCGTCTACATTGGAGCGGAAGGCGGCCTGAACTGGCTGCTGAACTTCAATGCGAACACGAACGTTGCGGCGGCCCCCGTTGTCGGCGTTACGCCGGGTACGGGCTGGGCGGCTGGCGGCGTGATCGGCTACGACTTCGTCGGGCCGCGCGTCGAGCTGGAAGGCGTGTACCGCTGGAACCCGACGAACGTCGGCGTCCCGGGCACGGCGATCAACAACCAGATCGGCCAGCTGGGTATCATGGCGAACCTGCTGTACGACTTCATGCCGGCTTCTGTGATCACGCCGTACATCGGCGCGGGCGCCGGCATCGGCTTCGTTGACGGTTCGAGCTCGCTGAGCAGCACGGTGTTCGCCTACCAGGGCATCATCGGCCTGGGCTGGCTGGTCGACACGAACTTCCGCGTGAACCTGGACGGCCGCTACTACGGCACGTCGAACCCGTCGATCAACGGGCAGCAGTGGACGAACAACAACTTCAGCGTGATGCTGGGCCTTCAGCTGAAGTTCGGCGCGGCTCCGCCGCCGCCGCCGCCGCCGCCGCCGGCCGTTCAGGCGACGACGTTCATGGTGTTCTTCGACTGGGATCGGTCGAACCTGTCGCAGCAGGCGCTGGCGACGATCAAGCAGGCGGCTGACGCCTTCAAGACGAAGGGCAGCGCGCGGATCACGGCGACGGGCCACACCGACACGTCGGGCCCGGAAGCCTACAACATGGCGCTGTCGCTGCGCCGCGCCAACGCGGTCAAGGACGCCCTGGTGCGCAACGGCGTGCCGGCGCAGGCGATCTCGGTCATCGGCATGGGCGAGAAGGGCCTGCTGGTCCAGACCGCCGACGGTGTCCGCGAGCCGCAGAACCGCCGCGTCGAGATCGTCATCAACTAACGATCAGAAGCCTCGACTTCGGAAACGGCCGGGCCGAACGCCCGGCCGTTTCTTTTTGGGACTCTAACCAACGCCGGCCATGTTTGGGACATGCGCCGACGGGCCTCGCTTTTGGGTTGGCGCGGGCCTGACCGGTCTCTATATCCGGGCGCAGGAGAAGAAATATGTCGCAAGTGCTGATGCCCAAGGCGACCGCCGTCTGGCTGGTCGAGAACACCACGCTGACCTTCGACCAGATCTCGGCCTTCACCGGCCTGCATCCGCTCGAGGTCCAGGCGATCGCCGACGGCGAGGTGGCCGGGGGCATGACGGGGCTCGACCCGACGACCAACGGCCAGCTCACCAAGGAAGAGATCAAGCGGGTCGAGGGCGATGCCGGCGCCCGGCTGAAGCTCAGCCCGCGCGACGTTCCCATCCCGGTCGCCCGCTCCAAGGGCCCGCGCTACACGCCGGTCGCCAAGCGCCAGGATCGTCCCGACGCCATCGCCTGGCTGCTCAAGGTCCATCCCGAGCTGCAGGATTCGCAGGTGGCCAAGCTGGTCGGCTCGACCAAGAGCACGGTCCAGTCGGTGCGCGACCGCACGCACTGGAACATGCAGAATGTCCGGCCGCGCGATCCGGTGACGCTGGGCCTGTGCTCGCTCAAGGACCTGAACGACGCGGTCGACAAGGCGCGCCGCAAGGCCGCGCGCGAGGATGCCGCCAAGAAGAAGGCGGCCGCGAGCGGCGAGCCGGTGGCCGAGGAAGCAGCGGAGATCGTCACGGAGACGGTCGATCCCGGCGAGGCCGATCAGCCCGACTTCGGCGAACCGCGCAGCTGAGAATCTGACACTTCCGCCAACTTCGCACTCGCCATCGCGATTCGACCTCGGCAGACTGCGTACGGGGAGAAACGGCGCCGTCAGCGCGCCGACTCGTCTGCAGGAGGAGACGCGGGCATGATGCGATTGACCAGAACTCTCGCGAGCGCGAGCGCGGCATTTACAATTGCCTTGGCGGGGACTGCGCTGGCGCAGGGCAAGCCCGTGGAGTTTCGTTACACGACGGGAGCACCACCAAACACGCCGTGGGTGATGCAGCTCGATCGCTTCGTCAAAGATGTCGACGAACAGAGCAAGGGCACGATCAAGATCAACCCCTTCATCAATGCCCAGCTCGGCAACGAGCAGGACACGATGCAGCAGACGGCGCGTGGACGCATCGACATGGGCGGCTTCTCGGTCGCCGCGGCGGCGGCGCTGGTGCCCGAACTGTCGCTCACCAGCCTGCCGTTCTACTTCGACAGCACCGAACAGCAGGACTGCGTCTACGACCAGCTCATCCCCTACACCGCGAAGGCGCTGGCGCAGAAGGGCGTGGTGTTTCTCGGCTGGACCCATGTCGGCTCGGGCAACATCGTCGGCAAGAAGCCGTTCAAGGCGCCGACCGACGTCAAGGGCTTGAAGGCGCGATCTGCGCCGACCAAGACGGCAGCGGCGTTCTGGGTGGCACTCGGCGCCAATCCCACGCCGCTCGGCATCACCGAATGGGCATCCGCCCATCAGACCGGCCTGGTCGACGTGTCCGATGCGCCGGTCACCTATTACGTCCCATCCGGGCTCGGCAAGATCGCCCCGGTCTATACCCGCACCAATCACGTCGACGCGGGCGGCATCGTCGTGATGTCCAAGGCGGTCTACGACAAGCTCACCCCCGAACAGCGCAGCGCTCTGCAGGCAGCCGTCGCGAAGCGCTCGGCCGCTCAGCTTCGCGCCGAAATCCGCGGCTTCGAACAGAAGATCCTGGATCTTCACGTCAAGAATGGCGGGCAGATCGTTCCACTCACGCCGGCAGAGCGGGCGCAGTGGCAGAAGGCTCTCCAGCCGGCCTGGCCGGAGATCGTGAAGGCCGTAGGTGGCAACGCCGATGCCTTCTTCAAGCTGATGGAAGACGCCAAGAAGAAGTGCGGCGCCTGATCGGCGGGACGACGACAACCGCTTCCGAATGAACTGCCGGCGCGCTCCCTGCGCGCCGGAGTCGCGTCCTTCCCAACTCTCGACCCCATGACCCAACCGAGTGAAACCGGGGAGGATCCCCGTCCACAAGCGGCGCCGGCCTGGCTCCGCCAAGTCCTCGCCGTCTGGCATCGGATCGAGTGCTGGGTGGCCGTTGTCTGCTTCGCCTTCATCGCCCTGATCATGGTGATCGACGTCTTCGGCCGCGAAGTGCTGGGCCCGGTTCTCGCCGCGCTGGGCATCGACATCGGTCCCACCGGAATCTTTGCTGCCGGCCGCCTCGCCATGATCGCGCTGATCGTCGGCAGCTTCATGGGGGTGGGGATCGCCACGGCGACGGGCAGTCACCTCGTGCCGCGCGTGGCGCACGGTTGGGTGCCGGCCGAATGGGGGCCCGCGCTCGACCGCATCGCCGACGTGGTCACGGGTCTCTTCCTTCTCGGCTTCGTCTGGTTCGGCGTGGTCTTCGTGACCTCGACGGCGGAAACGGGGCTGCGCATGCCGGTGCTGGATTGGCCGGTCTGGCCGTTGCAGTCGGCGATCCCGCTCGGATTCCTGTCGGCGGCCCTGCGCAATTTCGTGTACGCGGCCTGGCCCGAGCTACGGCCGCGACCGCCGGAGTTCCAGGAATGAGCGGCGTCCTGCTTGCCGGACTCGTCGTCCTGCTGCTCGTGCTGCGCCAGCCGCTGGTCGTCATCCTGCTGGGCGTAGCGGCCTACATTCACATGGTCTGGGGCCGCGGCGAACTCGACTACATCGTCGAGGACATGTGGGTCGGCATCGACAAGGAGCTGATCCTGTCGATCCCGCTGTTCATCCTGTGCGGCAACGTCATGACGCGCGGTTCGATCGCCCAGCGGCTGGTCGCCATGTTGCAAGCCGTCACGCGGCCTCTCCCGGGCGGGCTCGCCGTAGCTTGCGTGCTGTCGTGCGCGGTTTTCGCTGCGATCTCGGGCTCGTCGATCGTCACCATGCTGGCCGTCGGCTCGGTGCTCCATCCGGCGATGCTCAAGGCAGGTTATGACAACAAGTTCACGCTGGGCGCCATCATGTCCGGCGGCACGCTCGGCATCATCATTCCGCCGTCGATCCCGATGATCATCTATGGGCTCGTCACCGAGACCTCGATCGTCGACCTGTTCCTCGCCGGCTTCGGCCCCGGCATCCTGCTCACCGTGATGCTCTCGGCTTATGCGGTGTGGATGAACCGTCACCGGCCGAGCGAGCGCTTCGACGTTCAGGAATTCAAGACGGCCTTCACCCGCGGCATCTGGGCGGCCCTGATGCCCGTCATCCTGCTGGGCGGCATCTACTCCGGCCTGTTCACGGCTACCGAGGCGGCCGCCGTGGCGCTCGCCTATGCCATGGTGATCGAGGTCTTCGTGCACAAGGAACTCAAGCTGGGCGACTTCTACAACGTCGTGCTCGACGCCTCGAAGCTCGGCGGCTCGCTGTTTCCCGTGCTGGCCGTCGCCCTCAGCCTCAACATCATCATGATCGAGCATCGCATCCCGCAGGGCATGGTCGCCTTCATGCAGGACTACATCGACAGTCCGTTGTTGTTCATCCTGCTGATCAACGTCCTGCTGCTGATCGTGGGCTGCCTGATGACGACTGGAGAGGCGATCCTGGTGCTCGCGCCGCTCCTGGCGCCCGTCGCGGTCGCCTACGGCTTCGACAAGGTGCTGTTCGGCGTCATCATGATCCTCAACCTGGAGATCGGCTACCTGACGCCGCCTGTCGGCCTCAACCTCATCGTTGCGATGAGCGCCTTCAAGCAGAAGTTCGGCCTGCTCTGCCGCGCCGCATTGCCCTTCATCCTGCTGATGCTGGGGGGGCTTGGGCTGCTGTTGTGGCAACCCTGGATCGCCATGTATCTCGTGACCGGAAAGTTCTGAGCCTCACACGGTCAGCATGACCTTGCCGACATGGTCGGCGCGCTCGAGCTCGGCATGGGCGCCGGCGGCGTCGGCGAGCGGGAAGGTCTTGTAGATGATGGGCTTGATCGTGCCGGCGGCGAGCAGCGGCCAGACCTTGTCCTCGAGGCCCTGCGCCATGCGCGCCTTGCTTGCGATGCTCTGGGGCCGCAGCGTCGAGCCGGTGAGCGTCAGGCGCTTCATCATGAGGATGCCGGCGCTGACCGTGGCCGTGGCGCCGCCCTGGATCGCGATGACGACGCAGCGGCCGTCCTCCTTCAGGAGACCGAGGTTCTTCGGCAGGTAGTCGCCGGCCACCATGTCGAGGACGACATCGACGCCGCCGGACAGCTTCTTGGCCTCGACCGCCCAGTCATTGTCCTTGTAGAGAATGGCATGATCGGCGCCGAGCGCCCGCACGGCCTTCGCCTTCTCCCCGGTGCGCACGGTGGTGAGGACCGTGGCGCCGAAGGCCTTGGCGAGCTGGATCGCCGTCGTGCCGATGCCGCTGGCACCGCCGTGGATCAGCACGGTCTCGCCGGCGGCGAGGCGGCCGCGCTCGAAGAGGTTGTGCCAGACCGTGAAGTAGTTCTCGGGCAGCGCGGCGGCGCGCAGCATGTCGTATCCGGCGGGAAGAGGCAGGCACTGCGGCGCGGGCACCGTGCAGTACTCGGCGTAGGAGCCGCCCGGCGTCAGCGCGCACACCGGGTCGCCGACCTTCCAGCGCGCGACGTTCGCGCCCAGCGCCGCGACCGTGCCGGCGGCCTCGAGGCCCGGCAGGTCCGAGGCGCCCGGCGGCGGCGGATAGAGGCCGGCGCGCTGCGCGATGTCGGGACGATTGACGCCGGTCGCCGCGACCTTGATCAGCACCTCGCCGTCCTTCGGCTGCGGCAGCGGCCGCGTCGCCGGAACCAGCGCCTCGGGCCCGCCGGGCTTCTTGATCTCGACGCAGCTCATCGTCGCGGGCAGGGCGCTCATGGTCGGCCTTTCGGAGCGGTGGGAGCAATGGTAGGTCTCCCTTAGACTCTTCCGTGGAGCCGCGCCATGGCCTTCGACCTCGACGATCTCGACCCGCGCCAGAAGAAGGCGCAGCCCAGGAATCTCGATTCGATGAACATCGAGGACCTTCGCGAGTACGCCGCCGTGCTCAAGGCCGAGCTGGCGCGCGTCGAGGACAAGGTCAAGTCGAAGCAGAGCCACGCCGTGGCGGCCGCCTCCCTCTTCAAGAAGTGACATCGTGGTCGAAGCCAAGTTCCTGAAGCCGGATACGCTCGCCCTGCACGCGGGCCAGCATCCCGATCCCGTCACCGGCGCGCGCGCCGTGCCGATCTACCAGTCGACCTCCTTCGTGTTCCGCGACGTCGACCATGCCGCGAGCCTGTTCAACCTCGAAGTCGGCGGCCACATCTACAGCCGCATCTCCAACCCGACCGTCGCGGTGTTCGAGGAGCGGGTGGCGGCGCTGGAGGAAGGATCGGGCGCCGTCGCCGTCTCGAGCGGGCAGGCGGCGCTGCACATCGCCATCGCCACGCTGATGGATGCGGGCGGCCACATCGTCGCCTCGACCTCGCTCTACGGCGGCACGCGCAACATGCTGGCGCTCACGATGCCGCGCTTCGGCATCACCACGACCTTCGTGAACCCGCGCGACCATGACGGGTTCGCGAAGGCCATCCGGCCGGAGACGCGGCTGGTGCTGGGCGAGACGGTGGGCAATCCCGGCGGCGAGGTGCTCGACATCCCGGCGGTCGCCGAGATCGCACATCGCGCGAAGATCCCGCTGATGATCGACAACACCTTCGCCTCGCCGGTCCTCTGCCGGCCGCTGACGCTCGGCGCCGACATCGTGTTCCATTCGGCGACCAAGTTCATCGGCGGCCATGGCGTGGCGATCGGCGGCGTGATCGTCGAATCCGGCCGCTTCGACTGGGAGGGATCGGGCAAGTTCCCGACCCTCACCGAGCCCTATGCCGGCTATCACGGCATCGACTTCGCCGAGGAGTTCGGTCCGCACGCCTTTGTCATGCGCGCCCGCAGCGAGGGCGTGCGCGACTTCGGCTGCTGCATGGCGCCGCAGACCGCCTTCTACCTGCTGCAGGGGCTGGAGACGCTGCCGCTGCGCATGGCGCGGCATGTCGAGAATGCCCGCAAGGTGATCGCGTTCCTGAAGGCGAGCCCCGTGGTCGAACGCATCGCCTCGCCGGAACTGCCGGAGCATCCCGACCACGCGCTGGCCGCGAAGCTGCTGCCGCGGGGGACCGGCTCGATCTTCAGCTTCGATATCAAGGGCGGGCGCGAGGCCGGCCGGCGCTTCATCGAACGGCTGCGCCTGTTCTCGCACCTCGCCAATGTCGGCGACGCCAAGTCGCTGGTCATCCATCCCGCGTCCACGACGCACGCCCAGCTCGATGCGGCGGCGCTCGCCGAGGCCGGCATCGGCGAGGGCATGATCCGGCTGTCGGTGGGGCTCGAGGATCCGGACGACCTGCTCGACGATCTCGGCCAGGCGCTGCGCGCCGCGGCGAAGGGCTGATCCATGAAGCTCACCGTGGATGGAAGCAGCGTCTTTGCGACGACCGGCGGCAGCGAGTTCGACCCGGCGAAGCCCGCCGTGATCTTCCTCCATGGCGCCGGCTTCGACCGCACCGCGTGGCGCCTGCAGACGCGCTGGTTCGCCCATCATGGGCGGAGCGTCCTGGCGGTCGACTTTCCCGGCCATGGCCGGTCGGACGGTCCGGCGCTCGGCAGCATCGCCGCCATGGCCGACTGGACGGCGGCCCTGATCGACGCGGCGGGCCTCGCGCAGGCGGCCCTGGTCGGCCATTCGATGGGCGCGCTGGTGGCGATCGACACCGCCGCCCGTTACCCCGGCAAGGTGAGGGGGCTCGGCCTCTGCGGCGTCGCCGCCGAGATGCCGGTGCATCCCGAGATGCTGCAATCGGCCGAGGCCAACACGCCGAAGGTGCGCGAGCTGATGACCTTCTGGGGCATGGGCAGCGCGATCCACAAGGGCGGGATGGTCTCGCCCGGCCTGTGGCTGCGGCGCGAATCGCTGGCCGTGCTGGCCGGCAACGCGCCGGGCGTGATCCACGCCGACCTCGCCGCCTGCAACGCCTACAAGGACGCGCTGGCGCGCGCCGCGGCCATCAAGTGCCCGACCGTGCTGGTGCTGGGTGACGGCGACCTGATGACGCCAGCCGCCAAGGCGAAGCCGCTGGCGGCCGCGATCGCCGGCGCCCGAACGGTGGTCATTCCCGACTGTGGGCACTTCATGATCGTCGAGCGGCCGGACGAGACGCTGGACGCGCTGAAGGCCTGTGCCTGAGCGCGTCGCCCTCGTCACCGGCTCGACCTCCGGCATCGGCGCCGCGACCGCCCGGCGCCTGGCGCGCGACGGCTACAGGGTGGCGCTGCACGGCCGGCGATCGGCCGAGACGGGACGGCGCATGGCATCGGAACTGCCGGGCGCGACCTACCACCAGGCCGATCTCGCCAACGAGGCGGCGGCGCGCGGGCTGATCGCCGACGTGCTGGCCGCGCAGGGGCGCCTCGACGTGCTGGTGAACAATGCCGGCGAATCGATCCGCATCCCCCACGCCGACCTGCGGGCGGCCACGCCGGAGATCTGGCGGCGCATGGTCGACGTCAACCTGATCGCGCCGTTCATCCTGGTCACCGAGGCCGAGGCCGCCCTGCGCGCCGCCGCCGCCGATGGGCGGCCGACCTGCATCGTCAACATCGGCACCCATGCCGCGGCGCGGCCCAAGGGGGCGTCGATCCCCTATGCCGCGGCCAAGGCCGGGCTCCATCATGTCACGCGCCTCCTGGCGCTGTCGCTCGGTCCGGCCATCCGGGTCAACGGCGTGGCGCCGGGCCTCGTCGAGACGCCGATGGGCGCCGGCTGGCCGGAGGCGACCGAGCTCTGGAACACGCGGTCGCCGATGCGCCGGCCGGCACGGCCCGAGGACATCGCCGATCTGGTGGCCGCGCTGGTCGCGAGCGACTACGTTACCGGAGAGATCGTCATCGCCGACGGGGGACTCAACCTTACCTAGCCCCCCTAGCCAGACACGGAGGAAACAATGAACGTCCAGACCCTGCCGCCCGGTTACAAGGTCGCCCCGTGGACGCCGCCCGAGAAGATTGACGGCAAGATGCTGGCCGAGGCCTCGGCCCGGCTCATCGACCTGCTGCGCATCCGCACCCAGCCGATCGGCATGCGGCTGTTCGAGAATCCGGCGGACATGGAGAAGATCCAGGGCCTGCGCAAGCCGACCGACGGCTTCAAGTTCACCATGTGCCAGATGGTGACGCAGTCGCGCTGGTACGGCTTCACCCTCGGCATCACCGTCGACAACACCCGCGGCGGCAACTGCGGCGGCGTGGTCGGTCTCAACCATCCCGGCGAGGGCTTCCTGTCGGGCGATCACATGAACGGCGTCTGGTTCGGCAACAAGGAAGCCTCGGCCGCCCATCAGGCGCAGATGCCGCGCGTGCCCGACGGCACGTACAACGGTCTGGTCGTCTCGCCGCTGCGCTCGGCGCGACTCGACCCGCCGGACATCTGCCTGTTCTACGGCACGCCGGGGCAGATGATCTATTTCATCAACGGACTGCAGTTCCATCGCTACCGCCGCTACGACTTCACCGTCACCGGCGAGAGCGCCTGCGCCGATTCGTGGGGGCGGGCGCTCGCCACCCGCCAGACCTCGCTGTCGCTGCCCTGCTATGCCGAGCGGCGCTACGGCGGCGTCGCCGACGACGAGCTCCTGATGGCCTGCCCGCCGGACGAGTTCCTGCGCGCCGTCGAGGGCATGGCACAGCTCGGCAAGAACGGCCTGCGCTATCCGTTCCCGCCCTACGGCGCGGCGATGGACCCGGCCTTCGGCATGGCCAAGAGCTACGGCTGACATGCTCTATGTCGTCGCCTTGCCGCTGCTGGCGGAGGCCGACGACGCGGCGCTGCGGCGCCTGAGGGCGCAGTACCACCCGCGCGAGGCCGGCCTGATCGGCCCGCATTTCACCCTGGTGTTCGGCGTGCCGGCGACGGAGGAGAAGCGGCTTCGGGCGGCGCTGGCCGCGCTCGGCGGCCGTCCCTTCTGGTTCGTGCTCGAACGGCTCGTCCGTCACGACATGGCACCGCCGTCGCGCGCCGCCTATCTCTTCGCCGTGCCGGCCGACGGCGCCGCCGAGCTCTCGGCGCTGTACGACGCCTTAAGCCCCGGCCCGGGTGCCGAGCCGTTCGAGCCTCATGTCACGCTCGGCCTGTTCGATCGCGCCGCCGACGCCGAGCAGGTGGCACGCATCGTCGAGCGTCAGCATCTGCCGATGCACGGCCGGATCGAGGAGATCGCGCTGCTGCGGCGGGACGGCGACCGTCTGGAGACAATCGAGCGGCGTCGGCTCGGCGGCTGATGAGGCTCATGGCTGGGGGCGCGCCACTCCGTGGCGCGTCCTTGTCTCGATGCCCATAAGCGCGACGGAGTGGCGCGCGCCCAGCAAGAGGACGTTGAATCTCAAGTCATCGCGCCATGGGCCTCGCGCTATCGCCACAGCGGCGGCAGCGGCGGCAGGCGGACGCTGCCGGCGTGCTGGGCGATGCCGAAGCGGGCGAGCAGCTCCCGGAACTCGCGCAGCTCGCGCGACGCCGCGAGCGTCGGCGCGGCCGACTGCATCCCGGTCAGCCGCAGCACGGCGTCGACGATCTTCTGCAGATTGTCGGTCTCGGGCGGGAAGGGCCGGATCTCGACGGCACGGTTCTCCGCAATGCCGGCCTTGGCCTTGGCGATGTTGAGCGCGAGCTGGAGCCCGCCCAGCTCGTCGACCAGGCCGTTCCTCCGGGCATCGGCGCCGGAGAAGACGCGACCGCGGGCGACCGCGTCGACGCGGGTCGGCGGCAGCTTTCGGAACTCGGCCACCTGGCGGGTGAACTCGGCATAGACGTGATCGAGTTCGCGGGCGACCGCCGCCCGCTGCTCGGCGGTGGGCGGCTGGAACATCGAGTACATCCCGGCATTGGCTCCGACCGACAGCCGCTCGACATTGACGCCGAGCGAGGCGAGCAGCTTGTCGGCCACGGGCCACAGGCCGAAGACGCCGATCGAGGCGGTGATGGTCGTGGGCTCGGCGACGATCACGTCGCCCCGCAGGGCCGCCAGGTAGCCTCCGGAGGCGGCGACGTCGCCCATGGAGACGATCACCGGCTTGCCGGCCGACCGCGCGCGGCCGACGGCATCGGCGATGGCGTCGGCCGCGGGGTAGGTGCCGCCGGGGGAATCGATGCGCAGGAGGATGGCCTTCACCTCCTTGGCGGCGGCGGCCTGCTCCAGCGCCTCGACGATGTCGTCGGCGCCGGCCGTCGCCTCTTCCGAGAACGGGCTGCCCCGGCCGCCGCCGGAGACGATCGCGCCGCTCACGCGCACCATCGCCACGACGTCGCCCTGGGGCCGGGGCCGCTCGCCGTCGGCGGCATAATCGGCCAGGGTGACCAGCTCGCGCGTGTTGCCGGCCCGCGTCCAGGCGTCGTCGAGGGCATCGGCCCGATAGCCGACGCGGTCGATGAGCTTTTCCTCGCGCGCCTTTTCCGGCGTGAAGGGAACGGTGTCGATGAGCTGTCGCAGCCGCCCCGCCTCGATGTGCCGCTCCCGCGAGACATCGTCGATGAACTGGCCGTAGAGGCTGTCGAGCAGGCGCTGCAGGTTCTCGCGGGCGGGCGGCGGGTAGCCGGTCTCGGTGAAGGAGTCGGGCGCGCTCTTGTATTCGTAGCGCTTGCCGCCCTCGACGCGGATGCCCAGCCGGTCGAGCCCTTCCTTCAGGAAGGGCGTCTCGATGGCGAGCCCGGCCACGGCGAAGCTGCCGCTCGGCTGCAGCCAGATCTGCTCCAGCGCGGAGGCAAGATAATAGTCGGAGAGGTGCGCGCCATCGCCGCCCAGAGATTCCGCGAAGCCGATGGCGAACTTGCCCTTGCCGCGGAAGTGGGCGATCGCCTGGCGCAACTCCTGGACGCGCCCGAGGCCCGCCGTTTCGTCGCCGATGTCGACGAACAGGCCGACCACCCGGGGATCGTCGGCCGCCTGCCACAGGAGCTGGATCGTGTCGACGATGGTGCGCGGCTGGGCGAACAGGCCGCCGCGCAGCAGGTCGCCGCCGCCGGATTCGGGAGGCACGTCGCGCAGATCGACCGACAGGACCATGGCCTGGGGAAGGGACCTGGCCGAGAAGGGACTGGTGGCGATCAGCACGGCCAGGCCTACGACCGCGAGCAGGCAGAGGGCGCCTACCGTCGCGAGGAGGCCAACGATATATCGCCTCATGGCGAAGCTCCGTTCAGCTCTTCAGAGGGGAGCCAGATTCGGCCGGAAGGTCCTGATGGCGTCAAGCAGCGCGGCGGCCCCGGTGTCGAGCCCGTTGTCGCGGATCAGCACGGACGAGGGCTGCCCGCGCACGGGGCGCAGATTGTCATCCAGGCTCCACATGACCAGCCTGAGGTTGGCCGCCGAGAAGGCCTGATCGGTCAGGGTGACCTCGAGCGCGGGACGCAAGGCGAGGCGGCGCAGGCGCACGACGACGATGTCGTCCCAGGTGAGCCGGCGGTCGCGTCCGAAGCCGATCCAGATTCCGTCCCCGTCGACCGCGATCTGGGGCCGCCGGCTGAAGACCCGGCTGAGGCCGAGAAAGACGTAGTACAGGAGCGCCAGCGCCAGCAGGATCAGGAGCACGAAGCGCGGGTTGGCCAGCGATGGCGCCGGTGCACCGGCTGGATCGTCGAGCACGTGGCCGATCCCGACGCCGATCATGGCCAGCGACACGATCGCCATGCTGCCATTGTGCAGCAGGCTCCATCGCGCCTCGGTCGGCGTGCCCGCCATCAGGACCGGCTCAGCCGCACTGTGCCCGATGGCGCAGAAGGTGATCCGCCAGCACGACGGCCATCATCGCCTCGGCCACCGGCGTGGCACGGATTCCGACACAGGGGTCGTGGCGGCCCTTCGTGCGCAGCTCCACGTCGTTGCCGAGACGGTCGACGCTCCGCACGGGCGACAGGATCGAGCTGGTGGGCTTCACGGCCAGGCGGCAGACGATGTCCTGGCCGGTCGAGATGCCGCCCAGGATTCCGCCCGCATGGTTGCTGAGGAAGGCGACCGCGCCGTCCCGCATGCGCATCTCGTCGGCGTTCTCCTCGCCGCTCATCGCCGCGGTGGCGAAGCCGTCGCCGATCTCGACGCCCTTGACGGCGTTGATGCTCATCAGCGCCTTCGCGAGATCGGCATCGAGCTTGTCGTAGACCGGGTCGCCCAGCCCGACGGGAATGCCGGAGGCGACGACTTCGATCACCGCCCCGACGGAGCTGCCGCGCTTGCGGATCTCGTCGAGATAGCCTTCCCAACCCTGCGCGGCCTGCCGGTCCGGGCACCAGAAGGGATTGTCGGCAGTCGCGGACCAGTCCCAGCGGGCACGGTCGATCTTCTGGCTGCCGAGCTGGACGACGGCGCCGCGGATGGTCGCGCCGGTGCCCAGGATCAGGCGCGCGATGGCGCCGGCCGCGACGCGCACCGCCGTCTCGCGCGCCGACTGCCGGCCGCCGCCGCGATAGTCGCGCACGCCGTACTTCTTGAAATACGTGTAGTCGGCATGCGAGGGCCGGAACCGGTCCTTGATCTCGGAATAGTCGCGCGAGCGCTGGTCGACGTTGTCGATATGGAGCGCGATCGGCGTGCCGGTCGTGACCCCCTCGAACACGCCGGACAGGATCCGCACCGTGTCCGGTTCCTGGCGCTGGGTGACGAAGCGCGACTGGCCGGGCCGGCGCTTGTCCAGCCAGCCCTGGATGTCGGCCTCGCTGAGCGGGATTCGCGGCGGCGCGCCGTCGACGACGCAGCCGATGGCCGGGCCGTGGCTCTCGCCCCAGCTGGTGAACCGGAAGAGGGTGCCGAAGCTGCTGCCGGCCATGCCCGCCGGCCTCCGTCCTACTCGCCCTCGAAATTGCCGAGCAGCTCGGCGATCTGCTTGGCCGACGAGGTCTTGATCATGCCGACGACATGGTAGCCGCCGTCGACATGCATCACCTCGCCGGTCATGCCGGTGCCGAGGTCGGACAAAAGGTAGAGGGCGGAATTGCCCACCTCTTCCTGGGTGATGTTGCGCTTGAGGGGCGAGTTCAGCTCGTTCCACTTCAGGATGTAGCGGCCATCGTTGATGCCGGCGAAGGCCAGCGTCTTGATCGGGCCGGCGGAGATGGCGTTGACGCGGATCTTCTGCTCGCCGAGGTCGGCGGCGAGATAGCGCACGCTCGCCTCGAGCGCCGCCTTGGCGACGCCCATCACGTTGTAGTGGGGGATCACGCGCTCGGCGCCGTAGTAGGTCAGCGTGAGCAGGCTGCCGCCGTTCTTCATCAGCGGCACGGCTCGCTGGGCGACCGCGGTCAGGGAATAGCAGCTCACGTTCATCGTGAGCTGGAAGTTCTCCGGCGTGGTGTCGAGGTAGCGGCCGCGCAGCTCGTCCTTGTTCGAGAAGGCGATGGCGTGGACCACGAAGTCGAGGCCGCCCCACTGCTTGTCGATCTCCGCGAAGGTCGCGTCGATGCTGGCCGCGTTGGTCACGTCGCAGGGGAGGATGATCTTGGCGCCGATCGAGCCGGCCAGCGGCCGCACGCGCCTTTCCAGCGCCTCGCCCTGGAAGGTGAAGGCCACCTCCGCACCGTGGTCGTGGCAGGCCTTGGCGATGCCCCAGGCGATCGAGCGTTCGTTGGCAACGCCCATGACGAGGCCCTTCTTACCGGCCATCAGCTGTGCAGGTGCGGTCATGGCATGGTTCTAGCGGGGGACGGGTATTGGGACAAGATGCCGGTGGTCTGGCCGCCCACAGCCCCTCATATTGTGGTCATGATCCGCGAAAAGTCCGATCCGCTGGCGCTGTTCCGGGAATGGTACGACGAGGCGGCCAAGTCCGAACCGAACGACCCCTCGGCCATGAGCCTGGCCACGGTCGGGCCGGACGGCATGCCGGCGGTCCGGATGGTCCTGCTCAAGGATTTCGACGCCGCGGGCTTCGTCTTCTACACCAACTACCAGAGCCGCAAGGGCGAGCACCTGCTGGCCCATCCCAAGGCCGCGCTGCTGTTCCACTGGAAGTCGCTGCGCCGCCAGGTGCGGCTCGAGGGGCCGGTCGTCCAGGTCTCGGCGGAAGAGGCCGACGCCTACTTCGCCACCCGTGCGCGCGGCAGCCAGATCGGTGCCTGGGCCTCCGACCAGTCTCGGCCGCTGGAGAGCCGGTTCGCGCTGGAGAAGCGCGTGGCGGAGGTCACCGCCCGGCATGTCGTCGGCAAGGTGCCGCGGCCGCCGCACTGGTCGGGATTTCGGCTGGAGCCCCTGTTGATCGAGTTCTGGCAGGACGGAGCCTTCCGCCTCCACGACCGGCTGGAATACCGGCGCACCGTCCCGGCCGAGCCGTGGACGACCCGGACGCTGTACCCCTGAAGGCCACGATGGCGCTCGACCCTCAGCGCCTGATGCGGCTGGCCACCCTCGCCTCGATGGGGGTCGCCCTGGTCCTGATCGCCGCCAAATCGACGGCCTGGCTGCTGACCGATTCGGTGAGCATGCTTTCGTCCCTGGTCGATTCGGGACTCGATTTCGTAGCCTCCCTGGTCACCTTCGTCGCCGTCCGCCAGGCGCTCGTGCCGGCCGACGCCGATCACCGGTTCGGCCACGGCAAGGCCGAGGCGCTGGCCGGCCTCGCACAGGCCGGCTTCATCGCCGCCTCGGGCGCCGGCCTGCTGCTCACCGTGGGCGACCGGCTGGTCCATCCGCACGCGGTCGAGCGCGAGATGCTGGGCCTCGCCGTCAGCGCGCTGGCCCTCGTGCTGACCGGCGGGCTCGTTCTTTTCCAGCGCCATGTCGTGCGCCGCTCCGGCTCGATCGCCGTCGGCGCGGACCGGGCGCACTATGCGACCGACCTGGTCAGCAACATCGCCGTCGGCATCGCCATCTTCCTCAGCGGCACCTTCAAGCTGCCGCTGATCGATGCCGGCGTGGCCGCGCTGGTGGCCCTCTACCTCATGCACGGCGCCTGGCAGGTCGGCCGCGAATCGCTCGACGTGCTGATGGACCGCGAACTGCCGGACGGCGACCGGCGGCGCATCCTCGACATCGTGCGGCATCACCCCGAGGTCCGCGACGCGCACGACCTGCGCACCCGCTCGAGCGGCCTCACCAAGTTCGTCCAGCTCCATGTCGGGCTCGACCCCGGCCTGCCGCTCGTCCGGGCGCACGAGATCGGCCGGCAGGTCCAGGCGGACATCGAAGCCGCGTTCCCCGGCGCCGAGGTCATCCTGCACGTCGATCCGCACGGCCTCGCCGCGCCGCGGGTGGCGACCGCCTGACCCATGAGCCAGCGACCTTCCTTCGTCGTGGCGGACCAGTCCGCCACCATCGCCTTCCTGGAGAAGCAGCTGCGGCCCGACCGCCGCATCGATACCCACGGCGCCGTCGTCTTCCTGACGGCCGACCGCGCCTACAAGATGAAGCGCGCCGTGCGCTTCCCCTACATGGACTTCTCGACGGCCGACCGCCGCGGCGAGATGTGCGCGGCCGAGATCGACATCAACCGGCGGCTGGCGCCCGAGATCTATCTCGGGGTGGCGGCCGTGAAGCCCGCGGCCGATGGCGGCCTGGTCCTCGGCGAGGTGGGCGAGCGGCCGGCCGACGCGATCGACTGGCTGGTCGTCATGCGCCGCTTCGACGAGGACGGGCTGCTCGACCGCATGGCCGAGCGCGGCGCCCTCACGACCGAACTGATGGCCAGCCTGGGCGCGCGCATCGCAGGTTTCCACGACGGGCTGGACGCCATCCGCGACGGCTTCTGCCGGCCCGACGACTACCGCCACTCCGTCGCCGCCGATGTCCGCCAGATGGTCGAGCAGGGCGAGCGGCTCGATCCGGAGACCAGCCGGACCCTGGCGGAGGCGATGCCGGGGGCGCTGGAGCCGCACATGGACCTCGTCGCCCGCCGCGTCGAGGCCGGGGCCATCCGGCGCTGCCACGGCGACCTCCACCTGCGCAACATCGTGGCCATCGACGGCCGACCGGTCCCGTTCGATGCCATCGAGTTTTCCGAGCGCATTGCCAACATCGACGTCCTCTACGATCTCGCCTTCACGCTGATGGATCTGTGCGAGCGCGATCTCCGGCCGCTCGCCAATCGCCTGCTGAACGAATGGCTGTGGCGGATCGGCGAGCTGCAGGATGCGCCGCACGAGGCGGCGCTGGCGCTGCTGCCGATGTTCCTGGCCCGGCGCGCCTCGATCCGGGCCTTCGTCGATGCGCAGGCCGCGGCGGTGGGCGGCGGCGACACGAGCCGGGCCCGCACCTACCAGAAGGTGGCCCTGTCGTTCCTGCAGCCCGCGCCGCCCCGCCTGTTGGCGGTCGGCGGCCTGTCGGGCAGCGGCAAGACCACGATGGCGCTGAAAATCGCCCCCGGCATCGGTCGCAACCCGGGGGCTGTCGTCGTGCGCAGCGACGTCGAGCGCAAGCGCCGCGCGGGGGTCGCCCTCGAGGAGCGCATGCCGGCGGGCAGCTATACGCCGGCGGCCTCGGCCCAGGTCTACGATGCATTGCTCGCGCGCGCCGAGCGCGTCCTGCGCGCGGGCCACAGCGTCGTCCTCGACGCCGTGTTCGCGCGGGCGGAGGAGCGGTTGGCCGCCGAGGCGCTGGCCCGCAGGGTCGGCGTGCCGTTCGAGGGGATCTGGCTCGACGTGCCGAAGGAGGTCGCCCAGTCCCGCGTCGCCGGACGCAAAGCCGATGCGTCCGACGCCACGCCCGCCGTCGTCGAGCGGCAGTTCGACTACGATCTCGGGACCATCGACTGGCAGCGGCGACAGACTTGACATCCGAGAATAAGTGAGCAATCACTCACTTATGCTTGAGGTCCCGCTGATCGACGTGCGGCCGGGCGGTCCGGCCGCTCACGCCGAGCGCCGCTGCAACGAGGCGCGGGCGTTGCGAGCCGCCTGCCTGGGCTGGCTGCCGCTGGGAGGCGCTCTGGCGAGACTGGCCGACCCGGTGGCGCGCTGGTGGCTCCGCCGCTCGGGCTCGCCCTTCATCGCCGACGTCGCGGCGATCGCCGACACCGTTCGCCGGCCGGGTGTCTGGCTCCTCCACGCCGCCTATGCCGTCGGCTGCACGTCCATGGCGGACGAGGGCGCGGACGGGCCGGTCCTTCGCCGCACCCTCGACTGGCCGTTCCCCGGCCTCGGCCGGCTCGTCGAGGTCGCCCGGCAGAGCGGGCCGGCCGGTGACTTCCTCAACGTGACATGGCCGGGCTTCGCCGGAGTCCTGACAGCGACGGCACCGGGCCGCTTCGCCGCCGCCATCAACCAGGCGCCGATGCGCCGGCGCACCCGTGCCGGCTGGCTCCTGTGGCTGGACTACGCGCTCAATGCCCTGGACGCCCTGAGGCATCGCGGCCGGCCGCCGCCGGAGCACGTGCTCAGACTGGCCTTCGAGACCTGCGCAACCTTCGACGAGGCGTGCCGGTTCCTGTCGGCGGCGCCGGTCGCCCGGCCCGTGCTGTTCCTCCTGACCGGCTGCGCGCCGGGCGAGCGCGTCGTGATCGAGCGCGACGGCCGGGACGTTCGCCTCTATCGCGACGGCACGGTGATCGCCAATGCGTGGCGCGACGAGGCTCCGGGCTGGCGTCCGCGGGTCTGCGGTGAGGGCACGCCGGACGAGAACAATCGTCGGCGCGTGGCCGGCCTCTCGGCATGGGCCGGCAGGCCGGCTCCCGGTCTCGCCTGGGCGGTGCCGCCGGTCGTGAACGCCTGCACGCGGCTGGCCGTCGAGGCCTGCGCGGCGAGCGGCCGGCTGGTGGTCGCCGGATGGGAGGCCGATGGCCGCGTGACGGCGGTCACCGCCTTCTGATCAGGCCCGCTTCTTGGTCGCCGCCGAGCGCGGCAGGTGGCGGGCGAGATACTGGCCGGTGTAGCTCTCGGCGACCTTGACGATCTCCTCGGGCGGACCCTCGGCGACCAGCCGGCCGCCGCCCGAGCCGCCGTCGGGGCCGAGGTCGAGGATCCAGTCGGCGGTCTTGATGACCTCGAGATTGTGCTCGATCACCAGCACCGTGTTGCCGCCCTCGACCAGCCGGTGCAGCACCTCGAGCAGCTTGCGCACGTCCTCGAAGTGCAGGCCGGTGGTCGGCTCGTCGAGGATGTAGAGGGTGCGGCCGGTGGCGCGGCGCGACAGTTCCTTGGCGAGCTTGACGCGCTGCGCCTCGCCGCCCGACAGGGTCGTCGCCTGCTGGCCGATATGGATGTAGCCCAGCCCGACCTGCTGCAGGGTCAGGAGCTTGTCGCGGATCACCGGCACGGCCTTGAAGAACTCGACGCCCTCGTCGACGGTCATCTCCAGCACGTCGGCGATCGACTTGCCGCGGAACTGGATCTCGAGCGTCTCGCGGTTGTAGCGCTTGCCCTTGCAGACGTCGCACTGGACGTAGACGTCGGGCAGGAAGTGCATCTCGATCTTGATGACGCCGTCGCCCTGGCAGGCCTCGCAGCGCCCGCCCTTGACGTTGAACGAGAAGCGGCCCGGCTTGTAGCCGCGCTCGGTCGATTCGGGGAGCTGGGCGAACCAGTCGCGGATCGGCGAGAAGGCGCCGGTGTAGGTGGCGGGATTGGAGCGCGGCGTGCGGCCGATCGGCGACTGGTCGATGTCGACGATCTTGTCGAGATGGGAGACGCCGTCCAGGCCGGCATGGGCGCCGGCATGCTCGCGTGCATTGTTCAGCCGCCTGGCGAGCGCCTTGTACAGGGTCTCGACGATCAGCGTGCTCTTGCCGCTGCCCGACACGCCGGTGACGCAGGTGAAGGTGCCGAGCGGGATGCTGGCCGTGACGTTCTGCAGGTTGTTTTCGCGCGCGCCCTTCAGCGTGAGCCAGCGGCCGCCGTTCTTGGCGCCGGGAGGTCCGGCGGGTTCGCGGCGGGTCTTCGGCACGGGAACCTGGCGGAAGCCCGACAGGTACTGGCCGGTGAGGCTGGCCGTGTTGCGCATGACCTCCTCGGGCGTTCCCTCGGCGATCACCTTGCCGCCATGGGCGCCGGCGCCCGGTCCCATGTCGACCAGGTGATCGGCGGCGCGGATCGCGTCCTCGTCGTGCTCGACCACCAGCACCGTGTTGCCGAGGTCGCGCAGCCGCGTCAGGGTCTTCAGCAGCCGGTCGTTGTCGCGCTGGTGCAGGCCGATCGACGGCTCGTCCAGCACGTAGAGCACGCCGGTCAGTCCCGACCCGATCTGCGAGGCGAGGCGAATGCGCTGGCTCTCGCCGCCCGACAGGGTGCCGGACGTGCGGTTGAGCGTCAGGTAGCTGAGGCCGACATTGTCGAGGAAGCCCAGCCGTTCGTTGATCTCCTTCAGGATGCGGGCGGCGATCTCGCGCTGCTTGGCCGTCAGCTTTCCGTCGAGCTCGAGGAACCACTTCACCGCCTCGCCGATCGAGAACTCGGTGGTCTGGCTGACGTTGAGGCCGGCGATCTTGACGGCCAGCGCCTCGGGTTTGAGGCGGGCGCCGCCGCAGGCCTCGCACTTGCTCTCGTGCTGGAAGCGCTCGAGCTCCTCGCGCACCCACGACGAGTCGGTCTCCTTCCAGCGCCGGTCGAGGTTGGGGATGACGCCCTCGAACGGCTTGGTCGTCTGGTACTGGCGGATGCCGTCGTCGTAGCGCATGGCGACCGATTCGCCGCCGCTGCCGAACAGGATGGCGTCGCGCGCCTTCTTGGGCAGCTCGCGCCACGGCGTCGACATCTTCACCTTGAAGTGGCGGGCGAGGCTTTCCAGCGTCTGCATGTAGTACTGGCCCGACGAATCGGCCCATGGCGCGACGGCGCCCTCGGCCAGCGACAAGCGGTCGTCGGGCACCACCATCTCGGGATCGAAGAACATCTTCACGCCCAGCCCGTCGCAGGCCGGGCAGGCGCCCTGCGGCGCGTTGAACGAGAAGAGGCGCGGCTCGATCTCCTCGATGGTGAATCCCGAGACCGGGCAGGCGAAGCGGGCGGAGAAGACGGTGCGCTCGCCCGTGTCGGCATTCTCGGCCACCGCGAGACCCTCGGCGAGGCCGAGGGCGGTCTCCAGCGAATCGGCGAGCCGGTTGCCGAGGTCGGGCCGAACGACGATGCGGTCGACCACGACGTCGATGTCGTGCTTGTACTTCTTGTCGAGCGCCGGGGCCTCGGCGATCTCGTGAAGCTTGCCGTCGATCTTGACGCGCTGGAACCCCTTCCTGAGGAGCTCCTGCAGCTCCTTGCGGTACTCGCCCTTGCGGCCGCGCACGATGGGCGCCAGCAGGTAGAGGCGCGTGCCTTCCGGCATCGCCTTCACGCGGTCGACCATCTGCGACACGGTCTGGCTCTCGATCGGCAGGCCGGTCGCCGGCGAGTAGGGGACGCCGACGCGGGCGAACAGCAGGCGCAGATAGTCGTAGATCTCGGTGACGGTGCCGACCGTCGAGCGCGGGTTGCGCGAGGTCGTCTTCTGCTCGATCGAGATGGCCGGCGACAGGCCCTCGATCGAATCGACGTCGGGCTTCTGCATCAGCTCGAGGAACTGGCGGGCATAGGCCGACAGGCTCTCGACGTAGCGGCGCTGGCCCTCGGCATAGATCGTGTCGAAGGCGAGCGACGACTTGCCCGAGCCGGACAGGCCGGTGATCACGACCAGCCGGTCGCGCGGCAGGTCGAGATCGACGTTCTTGAGGTTGTGTTCGCGCGCTCCGCGGACGGAGATGAAGCGGTGCGGTTCGGCAACGGGTAAGCGGGACTTGGCCATCGGTCCGGGAAGAATAGGGGATGCGGGGGACCCCCGCATATGGCGATTAACCCCCAGCCATGCCAGTCCCTGTCATCAGGCGGCAGCTGCCTGCAATGCCTGCATCCGGGCGGTCGGACGGTCGTTCATCAGCAACTGCATCGTGCCCGCGACCAGGCCCACGAACACGCCGATCTTCCAGGCGAGGTCGTAGGATCCTGTCAGATCAAACAGATAGCCGCCGCCCCAGGCGCCGAGGAAGGACCCGGCCTGGTGGCTGAGGAAGGCGATCCCGGTGAGGGTCGAGAGGTAGCGCAGGCCGAAGATCTGGACGACCAGGCCGTTGACGAGGGGAATGACCCCCAGCCACAGCACGCCCATCACCGCGCCCAGCAGGACGACGGACACCGGCGTGGGCGGGAACAGGAAGAAGAGGGCGAGCGCCAGCGACCGGACGAGGTAGATGCCGCCCAGCAGCAGGCGCTTGGGGTACTTGTCGCCCAGCCAGCCGAACAGCCACGAGCTCAGCACGTTGAAGCCGCCGACCAGCATGAGGACGAGCGCGCTGTAGGACGGGTCCATGCCGCACTGGGCGAGATAGGTCGGCAGGTGGGTGGTCAGGAACACGAGCTGAAGGCCGCACACGAAGAAGGCCACCGACATGACGACGTAGCCGGGATGACGGCGCGCCTCGTGCAGGGCGCCGGCCAGCGACAGGTCGCGCTCGTTCTTCACGCCGTTGGGCAGGCGGTCGGCGCGGCTGCCCAGCCAGGCGGCGGGGAGCATGGCGACGGCCAGCACGGCGAAGGCCCACAGGCCGGCCCGCCACCCCTCGGAACCCAGCAGATAGGCCGCGATCGGTGCGGTGACCATGGTGCCGATCGAGCCCGCGGCCGAGACGATCCCGAAGGCCAGCGTTCGCCGGCTGGGCTGCACGACGCGCGCGGCGATGTTGGCCGTGATGCCCGAGGTCGTGCAGGCCAGCGCCATGCCGATCAGCAGGCCCGCACCCAGCACGATCGGCAGGGTGCCCTGCGCCGTCGCCGTGAGAATCACGCCCGCGATGTAGAGGAGGGCGCCGACCAGGGCCACGCCGCGCGTGCCGTGGCGGTCGGCGAGGATGCCGGCGAAGGGCTGGCTCACGCCCCAGGCGACCTGCTGGACCGAGATGGCGAGGGCGAAGTCGGAGATGGCGATGCCCAGCTCGCGCGAGGCCGGCGCCTGGAACAGGCCGAGGTTCTGCCGAATGCCCATCGCGATGGTCATCATGAGGGCGGCGCCGCCCAGCATGGTCAGCGCCTGCGCGCGCGAGACCTGGGCGACGTGGAAGGACGGGCTCATGGCCGGGAAGATAGGGGAGGAATTCCCGGCCGAACCAATGAATTGTCGGAGGGCTGGCATGAGCGGCCCTCGGGCGGCGGGGACACAACCCTAATTCGGTGGCTGCCCACAGGCGGCCGGGTCTAGGTTGCCGGCCGTGAGGTAGGCGCCGCAATCCGCGGCGCCGGGAAAGCGAAGGAGGCCCCGATGGCGGGCAGCGTGAACAAGGTCATCCTGGTCGGCAATCTCGGCCGCGACCCCGAAGTGAGGTCCATGCAGGACGGCCGTTCCATGGTGAACATGTCGGTGGCCACGTCGGACACGTGGCGCGATCGCCAGAGCGGCGAGCGCAAGGAGCGCACCGAGTGGCACCGCGTGGTGATCTTCAACGAGAAGCTGGCCGAGGTGGCCCAGAAGTACATCCGCAAGGGATCGAAGGTCTATGTCGAGGGCCAGCTCGCCACCCGCAAGTGGACCGACCAGAGCGGCCAGGAGCGCTACACGACGGAGGTCGTGATCCCGCGCTTCGGCGGCGCGCTCACCATGCTCGACGGTCGCGGCGATGGCGGTGGCGGTGGCGGTGGCGGTGGCGGCGGTGGCCCGGATGACGATTTCGGCGGCGGCTCGATGTCGGGCGGCGGCGGCGGTGGCGGTGGCAGCCGTCCCGCGTCGCGCGGCGGCAAGGCCGAGCTCGACGACGACATTCCGTTCTAGGACGCAACATCGGGCGCCCCTCCGTCGCGGATCCTGCGGCGGTCGGGGGCCTGTTGCCCGGCCCGGAGCCGATGGCGACCGGCCGGTCGTTTTCGGGCTGCGCTGTCGGCGGGTGGGGAACAGCCGATAGCGGGGGGATCAATTCATGCGACGGATTGCGGTCGAAGAGGCCTTCATCACGGCCGACATCCTGGCGGGCTGGAAGAAGGTCCTGGCCAGCAGCGATGTCGAGCCCGGCTTTGCCAAGCTGGGCGGCAGCCTGCTCGCTCCGTCCGCCGCGGGCCGGCAGTTGATGGACGATCTTCTCGACATCGGGGCCGGCCGCATCGCCCACATGGACAAGGTCGGCATCGACGTCGAGGTCCTGTCGCTGACCTCGCCCGGGGTGCAGATCTTCGAGACGGACATGGCGACCCGGCTTGCCGCGGAGTCCAACGACGCGCTGGCGGCAGCGATCGAGGCCCATCCGACGCGGCTGGCCGGGCTGGCCGCGATCGCGCCGCAGGATCCGGCGGCCGCGGCGCGCGAGATCGAGCGCGGCAAGAAGCTCGGCCTCTGCGGCGTCATCATCAACTCCCACACGAGGAGCGAGTATCTCGACCTGCCGAAGTTCCGGCCCATCCTCGAGGCGGCCGAGGCGCTCGACATGCCGATCTACCTGCATCCGCGCGAGCCGGGCCCGTCGATGGTGACGCCCTATCTCGACTACGGCCTCTACTTCGCGACCTGGGGCTTCTCGGCCGAGACCGGCCTGCATGCCATGCGACTGATCATGTCGGGCGCGTTCGACCGCCACCCCCGCCTGCGCATCGTGCTGGGCCACATGGGCGAGGGCATCCCCTACTGGCTGAAGCGCATCGACAACCGCTTCGCCATGCAGGTGCGGATCGGGGCCTGCCAGGAACTGCCCAAGCGGCCGAGCGAATATTTCCTGCAGAACTTCTACATCACCACCGCGGGCGTGACGGACATGGCCGTCCTGAAGCTCGGGCTCGACGAGCTGGGCGTCGACCGCATCATGTTCGCCGCCGACTTTCCCTACGAGGACGATTCCGAGGCCGTGTCCTTCATGGACGGCGCCACCGTCAGCGACGATCAACGCCGCAGCATCTACGAGACCAACGCCCTGCGGATCTTCAAGCTGAAGGTCTGAGTCGATGCTTCGTCTTCGGCGGCCGGACCGGCCCTCGTTGGCGACCGGGCGCTGACGGCATGTCCGGGACGAGCCTCTACCGGCAAGCCCTGGGCGATGCCTATCGACGCCAGTCGGCCGCCGGGCAGGCGCTCCACGACGCGGGCACGTCGACCTGGTCGGGCCGCTGCCGGGTCGACGGTGGCGAGACGTTGGCCGGCCGGACCCTGGCGCGGCTGTTCGGCCTGCCGGCTGGCACCGAGGACGCCGCCATCGAGGTCGCGTTCGTGGTCGCGGACGGCGTGGAGACCTGGACCCGCCACGTCGGGGGGCGGGCGATGCGTTCCCGCCAGTTTCTGAAGCCGGGCGTTCCCGGGCGGATCGTCGAGCAGTTCGGCTGGTTCGCCTTCGATCTCGCACTTCGGGTGGCCGACGGCCGTCTGCGCCTCGCGATGGAGGGTATGCGCCTCTGCGGGCTGCCGCTTCCCCGCAGCCTGTGGCCGCGGATCGGCGCCACGGAATACGAGGCCGACGGACGCTTCTTCTTCGACGTCTCGATCGCCCTGCCCCTGGTCGGGCGGCTGGTGCGCTACCGCGGCTGGCTCACAGGTCGATGAAGCGGCCACGCGTGGACTCTGCCGGGACAAGGCATGCCGTGCGGCGGCCGAACCAGCGGTAGCGGTTGCGGGCGACGATGGAATAGACCGGGTCGCGCAGCGCCGCGGGGATCGCGCCGAGGGGACGCAGCCAGCGCACCGGTCCTTTCAGGTACGCCAGGGCGCGCAGGACGGCCGCCGACCGCAGGTGAGCGCCGTCGGCATCGAGCAGCAGGACGGTGCGGTCGAACGTGCCGTCCGGCAGGCCCAGCGCGGCCAGGACCCGCCGGCCCAGCGCGGACTGGGTGCTGGCGAAGCGCAGCCGACCTTCCGGATCGCGCGCCAGGCAGAAGGCGACGAAGGCGCTGCACAGGACGCAGTGGCCGTCGAAGAAATAGAGCGGCCGTGGCAGATCGCCGAGGCTCGCCGGGACCTTCATGCCGGCAGACCGAGCGTGCGCAGGGCGTCCACGGTCGCTTCCGGCGAGCGATGCTGGACGGCGTGCATGCCGAAGCGGCGGGCACCCTCCACGTTGGACAGGACGTCGTCGACCAGCACGGCCTCGCCGGGCCGGAAGGAGCCGGTCCGGCAGACCAGGTCGTAGATCGCGGCGTCGGGCTTGCAGCAGCCGACCAGCCCGGACACGACATAGTCGCTGAAGCATCCGAGGAACGGATGGCGGTGGCGGGCCGGGCCGCGCAGCCAGGGGTCGATGAAGGCGGGGGCGTTCGACAGCAGGTAGAGCTTCGTGCCGGCATCGTGCAGGCGCTCGACCAGGGCCGCCATGGGCGGGAAGGCGTGGTCCAGCATCTCGTCGAAACGGCCATAGAAGGCCTCGATCAGGGCCTCCTGGCCGGGATTCTCGGCCTGCAGCCGGCGTGTCGCCTCGGCCGGATCGCCGCCGCGGTCCTGGAGACCGTGCCACTGCGAGGTTGTCACGGTGGCGAGGAAGCGCTCCATCTCGCCGGCGTCGGGAATGAGCTTCCGGTAGAGATGGCGAGGGTTCCAGTCGAGCAGGACTCCACCCATGTCGAAGACCACGATCGCGGGCGGGGAAGGGGGCGATTCGGGCGCCAATCGGAGGCCTTTCTGGGGGTCGTTTCCCGGTAGGATTAACTCAATTAAATCAATCACTTATGGGCGCGGCCCTCAAGCGATTTTTGTTGGTGTCCGGGATGGCATTTGCTAGGGTGCGCCAACGTTCCGCCGGGCCCGTCTGGCAGGGCCCACAGGAGCGAGAAAACCCAGGTTTCCGTGAGCGACGATTCGACAATCCCGCCGGCCCCTCCGCCGCCCGACGAGCCCCCGCCAGAGCCGCCTTCGCACGACATAGCGCCGATCACCATCGAAGAGGAGATGCGGCGGTCGTACCTCGATTACGCGATGAGCGTGATCGTGTCGCGTGCGCTGCCCGATGCGCGCGACGGGCTGAAGCCGGTGCAGCGGCGCATCCTCTACGCCATGAAGGAAGGCGGCTACGATTCGACGCGGCCCTTCCGCAAGTCGGCGCGCATCGTCGGCGACGTGATGGGCAAGTATCACCCGCACGGCGACAGCGCGATCTACGACGCCATGGTGCGCATGGCGCAGGATTTCTCCATGCGCCTGCCGCTGATCTCGGGGCAGGGCAATTTCGGCTCGATGGACGGCGATCCGCCGGCGGCCATGCGCTACACCGAGGCGCGGCTCGCTCCGGCGGCCGAGACGCTGCTGGCCGACATCGAGAAGGAGACCGTCGAGTTCCAGCCGAACTACGACGAGCGCGAGCTCGAACCGACCGTCCTGCCGGCCGCCTTCCCCAACCTGCTGGCCAACGGCGCCGGCGGCATCGCGGTCGGCATGGCGACGAACATCCCGCCGCACAATCTCGGCGAGCTGATCGACGCCTGCTGCGCGCTGATCGACAATCCGGCGCTCACCACGCAGCAGGTCATGGAATACGTGCCGGGACCCGACTTCCCGACCGGCGCCACCATCCTCGGCCGCAACGGCATCCGCGCCGCCTACGAGCTCGGCCGCGGCTCGCTGATCATGCGGGCGCGCACGCGCATCGAGGAAGGCCGCAACGGCCGTGAATCGATCATCATCTCCGAGATCCCCTACCAGGAGAACAAGGCGCGCCTGCACGAGCGGATCGCCGAGGTGGTGCGCGACAAGAAGGTCGAGGGCGTCTCCGAGATCCGCGACGAGAGCGACCGCGACGGCGTGCGCCTGGTCGTCGAGCTGAAGCGCGACGCCATGTCCGACGTCGTGCTGAACCAGCTCTACCGCTACACGCCGCTGCAGACCTCGTTCGGCGTCAACGCGCTGGCCCTGGACGGCGGCCGCCCGCGGCTGATGAGCCTCAAGGAGCTGCTCGAGGCCTTCATCCGGTTCCGCGCCGAGGTCCTGACGCGCCGCACGCAGTACGAGCTGCGCCATGCGCGCGATCGGGCTCACGTGCTGGTCGGCCTCGCCATCGCCGTCGCCAACATCGACGAGGTGATCGAGATGATCCGCCGCGCGCCCGATCCGGTGGTCGCGCGCGAGCGCCTGATGGCGCGCGACTGGCCGGCCGTCGACGTGGCGCCGCTGATCCAGCTGATCGCCGAGCCCGGGCGCGAGGTCTCGGCCGAGGGCACCTACCGGCTGTCGGAGATCCAGGCCCGCGCCATCCTCGACCTTCGCCTGCAGCGCCTGACCGGGCTGGAGCGCGACAAGATCGCCGAGGAGCTGACCGAGGTCGCCCGGCTGATCGAAGGGTTCCTCGAACTGCTGGCCGACCGCGACAAGCTGTTCGCGCTGATGCGCAAGGAGCTGCTCGAGATCAAGGAGCAGTTCGCGACGCCGCGCCGCACGGAGATCCTGGACAACGAGTTCGAGCAGGACGTCGAGGACCTCATCCAGCGCGAGGACATGGTCGTCACGGTGACGCACGGCGGCTACGTCAAGCGCGTGCCGGTCTCGGCCTATCGCGCCCAGCGCCGCGGCGGCAAGGGCCGGTCCGGCATGGCGACGCGCGAGGACGATTTCGTCTCCAGCCTGTTCGTCGCCAACACCCACACGCCGGTCCTGTTCTTCTCCAGCCGCGGCATCGTCTACAAGCTCAAGGTGTGGCGCCTGCCGCTCGGCGCGCCGCAGGCCCGCGGCAAGGCCTTCGTCAACCTGCTGCCGCTCAGCGAAGGCGAGACGATCAGCGCGGTCATGCCGATGCCGGAGGACGAGGCGAGCTGGGCGACGCTGCACGTCATGTTCGCCACGGCGCGCGGCGGCGTGCGCCGCAACGAGCTCAGCGACTTCGTGAGCGTCAACCAGAGCGGCAAGATCGCCATGAAGTTCGAGGGCGACGATGCCGGCGACCGGCTGATCGGCGTGGGCGTCTGCAGCGAGGACCAGGACGTGCTGCTGGCGACCCGGCTCGGCCGCGCCATGCGCTTCCCGGTGGCGACCGTGCGCGTCTTCCAGAGCCGCAACTCGACCGGCGTGCGCGGCATCGCGCTGGCCGAGGGCGACGAGGTCATCTCGATGTCCCTCGTGGACGGCGGCAAGGGCATCGCGACGGAAGAGCGCGACGCCTATCTGCGCCAGTCGCGGGCGTTGCGGCAGGCCGAGAACGCGGCAGAGAATGCGGTCGAGGGCGCAGTCGAGGGTGCCGAGGAGGAGGTTGCGGCGGCCGAGGAGGGCGCGCCCGACACGAGCCTGTCGGAGGAGCGATTCCGGGAGCTGCAGGCCAAGGAGGAGTTCGTGCTGACCGTCGCCTCGTCGGGCTTCGGCAAGCGCACCTCGGCCTACGAGTATCGGGTGACCGGACGCGGCGGCAAGGGCGTCGAGTTGATGAGCCTCGCCCGCGGCGGCGAGGTCGTGGCGGCGTTCCCTGTGCCGGAGAGCGACCAGATCATGCTGGTGACCGACGGCGGCACGCTGATCCGGTGCCCGGTCGACGGAATCCGCATCGCGGGACGCGGCACGCGCGGCGTGCGCATCGTCAGCGTCAGCGAGGGCGAGCGCGTCGTCTCGGCGGTGCGCATCGGCGACGACGATGCCGGAAACGGCAATGGCAACGGCGACGGCCATGCCGAAACAAACGGTGGATAAGGACCTCCCGTGTCGCTAAGACTTCGCCTCCACGCATGGCGCACGAGCAATCGGGAAGTGGGGGGCAGACATGGCGTCAGAACGCGTCGGCGTTTATCCGGGCACGTTCGATCCCATCACCAGCGGGCACATGGAAGTGGTGCGCCGCTCGCTGCGGCTGGTCGACCGGCTGGTGATCGGACCGGCGACGAACATCGGCAAGGGGCCGCTGTTCACGCTGGAGGAGCGGGTCGCGATCATCGCCGACGACATCGCGGACTTCTCGGAGACCGACAAGGCGCGCATCGAGATCGTGCCGTTCGACGGGCTGCTGATCCATTTCGCGCGCGAGGTGAACGCATCGGTGATCATCCGCGGCCTGCGCGCGGTCTCGGACTTCGAGTACGAGATCCAGATGGCCAACATGAACGCCCGGATGGAGCCCAATATCGAGACGATCTTCCTGATGGCCTCGGACCGGCACCAGTTCATCGCCTCGTCCCTGGTCAAGGACATCGCCCGGCTGGGCGGGGATACCTCCCAGTTCGTGTCCAAGAAGGTCTTCGAGCGGCTGAAAGCCAAGTTTTCGCGGTCCTGACGCCGCCCGGGGCCGCGTTGACCGGCGGGCCGACACATCATATACGGGCGCCGCGCGGGGATTCGGCCCTCCGCGCCAGGCCGGAGCGAGCCCGTAGCTCAGCGGTAGAGCATCTGACTTTTAATCAGGTGGTCGTAGGTTCGATCCCTACCGGGCTCACCAGCGCAGGCGAGAAGGAGACACGCGGCTCATGCCGTCGGTGAAAGTCGTCAACGGCAAGCAGATCGTGGTCGAGCAGCTCGACCGCTCCCAGCGCCTCCGGCGTTTCCTTGCCAAGCCCTTCCTCGAGATGATCTACAGCAAGGAGATCGTGCTGGCGATCCTGCGCCGCGAGCTCAGGGCCCGCTTCACGGGCTCGGCCGGCGGCTGGCTGTGGGCGGTGGCCGCGCCGCTGTTCGCGATCGGCGTCTACACCTTCGCCTTCACGACCAAGCTGCAGATGTCGTTCGTCGGCGAGGAGGGGCAGCGGCCCATCGCCTATGCGCTGTTCATCTTCGCCGGCCTGATCGTCTTCAACTTCTTCTCGGAGATGGCGTACCGCTCGCCGATGCTGCTGCACGAGTACGCGCACTTCATCAAGCAGACGATCTTCCCGAGCGACATGCTGGCGGTCATCGCGACGATGAGGGCCGCGGTCTACACCGCGATCGGCGCGGTGGTCATGCTGGTCTGCGTCCTGCTGGTCACCGGCGGCCTGCACTGGACGGTGATCTTCATGCCGCTGGTCTTCCTGCCCCTCACGATATTCCTGATGGGGCTGGCCTGGTTCCTGTGCGCGGTCGGGGCGTTCACGCGCGACGCCGGCTACCTCATGATCAACATCGTGCCGTTGTTCATGTTCATGACGCCGATCTTCTTCTCGCACACCAACATGTCGCCGCCCTGGAACCTCCTCATCTACATCAATGCGCTCACCGCCTACGTCGAGGCGGTGCGCAACCTGGTGCTGGCCGGAACCTTCCCCAATCCGCTGGTCGTGCTGTGGATGCTGGTGACGTCGTTCGTCACCTTCTATTTCGGCTACTGGTTCTTCGACAGGTATCGGAATGTCATCGTCGACGTCATCTGAGGTCGTCGTCCGCACCCGGCACCTCGGCAAAGCCTACCAGCTCTACGCCCGCCGCAGCGACTGGCTGAAGCAGGTCATGTTCGGCTGGTACAAGACCTACTACAAGCCGTTCTGGGTGCTGCGCGACATCGACCTCGACGTCCATCGCGGCGACAGCATCGGCATCCTGGGCCGCAACGGCTGCGGCAAGTCGACCTTGCTGCAGGTGATCTGCGGCATGACCCTGCCGAGCAACGGCGAGCTCAGGGTGACCGGGCGCGTCGCGCCGGTGCTGGCGCTGGGCGCGACCTTCGACGCCGAGCTGTCGGGCCGCGAGAACATCATGATCGGCGGCGCCGTCATGGGGCTGACCCGGGCCGAGGTGCTGGCGAAGTTCGACTCCATCGCCAACTTCGCCGGCATCGGCGACTACATGGAGCAGCCGGTCAAGCACTACTCGATGGGCATGCGCACCCGGCTGGCCTTCGCCATCTGCGCCCATGTCGAGGCCGAGATCCTGGTGGTCGACGAGGCCCTGGCGGTCGGCGATGCGGCCTTCCAGCGCAAGTGCCTCGACTGGATCGACAGCTTCCGGCGCAAGGGAACCCTGCTCTTCGTCTCGCATTCGCCGTCGGAGGTGCGCCGCCTGTGCAACCGGGCGATCTGGATCGAGGACGGCCGCATCCGGTCCCAGGGCGAGCCGAGCACCGTCATCCGCGCCTACCATCGCGCCCTGGCCATGGAAAAGGACGATATCCACCGCTTCTCCGTGAGCGAGTGATGGCGGATGGCGGCCGGCATCCTCTTCTGGCTGGCATTCGCCTGGTGGGCGGTCGCAATGGTCGTGCAGTGGCTGAGCGCCGCCCTCGGGCGCCAGCGGCGGCCCGCCGGTCCCGGCCGGCACGCCGCGGCCGAGTTCAGCATCGTCGCCCCGATGGCCGGGGCCGCTGATGCCTCCGATGCCTATGTTCGCAGTCTCGCGGCCCTGTCGCAGGCGGGCGCCGAGATCTTGATCTGCGTGGCCGCCGAGCGGGATCCGGCGATCGCCGCCGTGCGGGCGGTCTGGCCGGACGCGCCGATCCTCGTCGGCAGCGACGACACCTTCAATCCCAAGATGAACAACGTGCGCAAGGGCCTGGAGCGGGCGAGCCGGCCCGTGGTCGCGCTGTGCGACGCCGGCATCGTCCTGACACCCGCCGACCTCGCCGCTTCGGCCGCCCCGCTGTCGTCCGAGGTCGGCTTGGTGCTGGCGCTGAAGGCGGGCGACCGGCCGGAGACCTTCGCGGCGCAGATGGAGTGCGCCTACATCAACGGCCACCAGGGACGCTTCCTCAAGGCCGCCGACCGGCTCGGCATGCCGGTGGCGTCGGGCGGGGTCACGATCCTCAGCCGCGACGTCCTGCACCGCATCGGGGTGCACCAGGGGTTCCTCAACTACCTCGCCGACGACTATTCGGTGGTGCGGACGGTGCGCGACCAGGCCGGGATGACCACCTGCCTCGCCGGCACGATGCCCCGCCTGCCACTGGGTCGGCGGCGCTGGCAGGACGTGTGGCGGCGCCAAGTCCGCTGGGGGTCGACCCGGCTCAACCTCGCCCCGGAGGTCAGCCGGCTGGTGCTGCTGGAGCCGCTGATCGGCTGGCTCCTCTCGGGCCTCGCCGGCCTTGCCGCGCTGCTGCTCGCCGGCGTGCACGATCCGGCCGTCCTGGCGCTCGCGCTGGCCCTCCACACCGGGCTGTGGCTCGCCGCCGAAGCCTGGTTCCTCGCGGCCCATGGCCTTTCCTTCGGTCCTCGGGCCTGGGCGGCGGCTTTGGCCCGTGAAATGCTGGTGCCGGTCCTCGCGGCCGAGGCCTGGCGGGGACGCAACCGGATCGACTGGCGCGGCACCGACCTGGCCGGCGGCTGGCGCCCCGGCAGGGATGGGGCCGGACGGAAACTCGTATGACGGTGATGAGCGCCATGAGCGACAACAAGACTGTCCTATTGCCCGAGAAGGTCGATTCCGAGACGTCGGCGAGCGTCGAGGCGACGATCTTCGCGGCCCTGGTTCCGGGCGCCGGCGTCATCGTCGACGGCAGCCAGGTCACCTACATGAGCGCGGCCGGCGTGCGCACCTTCGCGCGCTCCCTCCACCGGGCGCAGGAGCAGGGCGCACGCGTCGTGTTCTGCCGCTTCACCGGGGCTGCGGCCGACTGCCTCCTGGTGAGCGGTTTCACGCAACTCTTCGACGTGGTCGACAGTATCGAGGAGGCCACGAAGAAGCTGCGGTTCCAGCCCACAGGCAGCGCCGGGCAACGCTTGCACCGCCGCGGCGCCACGGGTTAATAACTGGCCGGGCTGAGGCAGTTTCATGGGACGGGGCGCGGCGCGACACTCGATGTCGCTACCACTCCTGACGGAGATCGGAATTTGACAATCTGGAGTCGGCTGGGCGCTGCCGCGCGACTGACCGCTGTTGTCGTTGGGATGGGCATTGGCATCGGAGCCTGTACGGCCTTGCCGGGCGACGGACCCTGGATGGGGGGCGCGCAGACGACCAGCACCGAGGCGCTGCCGTTCGACGTCATCGACCTGACGCCGACCACGGTCGCGGCCTACCGGCAACCGGTCACGCCGGACCGGCCCTCGTCGACCAGCCATCTCTCGCCGGCCCAGAAGCTGACGGTTGCTCCGGGCGACTCGCTGAAAGTCCGGATCTTCGAGCGCTATGGCGGCAACATCTTTCCGACCATCCAGGGACAGAGCGCCGACCTCGGCATCCAGCGCGTCGAGCCCGACGGCACCATCAAGGTTCCGGTGGTGGGGGTCGTCCGGGTGGCCGGCCTCGACCTCAACCAGATCGAGCGCAGGATCATCCAGCAGCTCGGCAACAAGGTGCAGGAGCCCGAGGTCATCGTCGAGTTCGACGCGCCGCGCAACCTCACGGTGATGGTCGCCGGCGACGTCAAGAACCCCGGCCGCGTCTCGATCCTCGAGGACGTCCGCACGGTCGTCGACGCCATCAACAAGGCGGGTGGCCCGATGGGCAGCAGCGGCGCCGGCGGCGCCACGGGCTCGGCGGCGAACCAGATCCAGGTGGTCGTGCGGCGCGACGGGCAGATGATCCTGACGGCGCAGTTCTCGGACCTTCTCGCCGGCGGCGACATCCCGGTCCAGAAAGGCGACGAGATCGTGGTGCGGCCCAACCCGCGCGTGTTCACCGTGCTGGGCGCCGTGCAGAAATCGGGCAACGTCGAGATGTCCAAGCACAATCTCAGCCTGCTCGAGGCGCTGGGCACGGTCGGCGGCCTGTCGGACCAGCGCGCCAACAAAACCGGCGTTTATGTGTTCAGAATGGGCGACCTGGACACAAATCCCACGGCGCGTGCGCGCGTTTTCCGGTTGGACCTCTTCCAGCCGGTGTCTATCTTTGTCGCACAGCAGTTCGGCTTGCAGGCTCGCGATGTTATCTATGTCACGAACGCGCCGCTGTACGAGTACGACAAGATCCTGACGTCGATCTACCGCACGTTCTCGGTCGTCGGCATCGCCCGGGGCAACATCCCGATCACGACAACGTACTGACGGCTTGAAGGCCAAGGACGAGGATTTCTGGTACAATCAGCAATGGCTCGAGAGACGAAATTCAGGTGGGGAGCGGCAGGGGCGTTGATCGTCGTCGCGGTCGCGGCGGTGCTCCTCTGGATCACTCCGACCCGTCAGACCAGTAGCGCCCAGGACGCGCCCAAGCCGGCCCAGCCGCCGCTGATCTCGCGGGGGTACACCGACGCCCCGGCCGGGACGGCGGTGGTCGCCGGCGACCCGGCGGGCGGCAACGTCCTGGTCGAGTTGCGCATCAAGGACGGCCAGAAGGTCAAGAAGGACGAGGTCATCGCGGTCCTGTCCAACCATAACCGGGCGGACGTGTCGCTGCGCATGATCGAGGCCGACCTCGAGAAGCTGGAGCAGTCCTACGAGACGGTGCTCAAGGGCACGCGGGTCACCGAGATCAAGCTGCAGGAAGCGACGCTCAAGTCTTCGATCGAGCAGAACAAGCTCGATGCCCTGCAGCGCGCCCGCTCGGGCAAGCCGCCGGATGTCCGTGAGCTCGAGGCGACGATCGCCGACCAGGCCCTCGAGCGGCAGAAGGCACGGCTCGAGCTGATGAAGACCAGCCTCAAGAACGACCTGACCCAGACCGAGCTCGATCTCGAGAATGCGCGGGCCCGGGTCGAGAGCGCGCGGCGGACCCGCGAGGATGCCCTGGTGCGCTCACCGCTCGACGGAGTGGTCGTTCAGATCTTCTCGCGACAGGGCGAGCGCGTCTCCCCGGCAGGCATCGCCAAGATCGTCGACATGAGCAAGCTGCGTGTCCTGGCGGATGTCGACGAGCTGCATGTCGGCCGCCTGAAGCCGGGCGGCAAGGTCGACGTCACCTTCCGCGGCAACAACGAAGTCTACAAGGGCACGATCGAGCGCATCGCCCCGACGGTCAAGCGCATGCAGCGCGTCGAGCCCGACGGCGGCTCCTCCACCGACGCCCGCGTGGTGCAGGTCGAGATCGTCATGGACGACCCGGCCAGCATTCCGCCGGTGCTCGGACGCGAGACGCGCGTCACGTTCCTCTGATGGCACTCACCCTGCCAGACGTCCCGGCGCTGCGCCACAGGCTGTCGCGCCTGTGGGCGCGCATCGGGCGCGTGGCACGCTGGCGCCCGGACTTCACCATGTCCCGGCTGCGGGCGGCGGCCCGGACCGCCACGGCCATGCCGCTGGGCGCCCAGCAGCTCAGGCGCCAGCGAACCAGCACGCTCTTGTCGCTGGGCGGCGTCACGGCGAGCCTGCTGGTGATCTTCGCCCAGCTCGGCATCGAGCGGGCCGTCTACGAATCCTCGGTCCGCCTGCACCGCATGGTCGCCGGCGACCTCATCATCGTGCCCTACGGCTTCAAGTCGATGCAGCTGCACGCCGAGGTTCCGGTCGCGGTCACGGACATCATCGCCACCAATCCCTCGGTCCAGAGCTATTCGCCGTTCTGGTTCGGTGTCATGTCGATCAGCCACGCCGGCATGCCGACGTCGCGCCGGCTTGCCTGGTACGCCATCGATCCCGAGCGACCGGCCGTCGACCTGCCCGGCCTGACCGAGAACCTCTACAAGCTGCGCGAGACGAGGCGCATCCTGTTCGATCGCGATTCCCGCCCCTATTTCGGCGACCTCGCCGAGCAGGTCGATGCCGGCAAGGAAGTGCCGGTGCTGGGACCGCCCGACAATCGCGGCCTGCTGCGCCAGCTGTTCGTCGTCGGCACCTTCGCCGTCGGGCCCAACGTGCTGAACGACGGCGCCGTGCTGATGTCGCAGGAGACCATGGCCGAGGTCTTCGGCAACTGGTGGTCGGACCGGCCGGCGTTCATCTCGATCTCGCTGGTCCCCGGCGCCGACGTCGCGGCGGTGCGCCAGCAGCTCAACCGCACCCTGGTGGGGCGCGGCGAGGCCATCACCAAGCAGGAGTTCGAGCACCGCGAGCGGCTCTACTGGTCGCGCGAGACGCCGGTCGGCTACATCACGGACCTGGGCTTCATCATGGGCGTGATGATCGGCATGGTGTTCATCTACTACGCCCAGTACCAGATCATCCGCTTCTACCTGCCCGAATACGCGATCCTGAAGAGCCTGGGCTACGACTGGTGGTTCTTCCTGCTGATGATCGGCCAGATCGGCGCCGCCATCATCACCCCGGCGTTCCTCGTCTCCTTCACCCTGGCGCGCATGGTCTACGGCGCGACCGAGGCGGCGATGCATCTCGGCATGTCGATGGGCCTGCGCGAGATGTCCGTCGCCCTGGTCGCCTGCGTGATCATGACCGTGGTGTCGAGCCTGTTCGCCATCCGCCGCCTGTGGAAGGTGGACCCCATCATGCTGTTCGAGTGACATGTCCGAGGAACAGAACAATTTCGGGCCGCCGGTGGTCGAGGCGATCGACGTCCACCACCATTACGGCAGCGGGCCGCAGCGCGTCGACGTGCTGTTCGACATCAACATGCAGGTGCGCGAGGGCGAGCTGGTGATCGTCACCGGCCCCTCGGGGTCGGGCAAGACGACGCTGCTCACCATCCTCGGCACCATGCGGCGGCCATCCGAGGGCAAGCTGCGCCTGCTCGGCACCGACATCGTCGGCCTGGCCGGCAGCGAACTCGACGTCCTGCGCAACCGGATCCGCTTCCTGTTCCAGAAGCGCAACCTCCTGTCCTCGCTGACGGCGCTGCAGAACGTCATGGCCGGGGTGTCGACCACGCCGCTGTCGGACCCCGCCTGGGACGAGCCGCGCGCCCGGCACCTCCTGACCCTGCTCGGGCTGGGCGACAAGTCGGCTGCGTGGCCGGACGAGCTGTCGGGCGGCCAGCAGCAGCGCGTGGCCATCGCCCGCGTGATGATCGGGCTGCCCGACCTCATCATCGCCGACGAGCCGACTTCGGCCCTCGACCGCGTGGCCGGCCGGCTCGTGGTCGACCAGCTGAAGGACCTCGCGCTCCGCGCCAAGTGCGCGGTCGTGCTGTCGACGCACGACGAGCGGATCTTCGACGTCGCCTCCCGCCGCCTCCACATCGAGGACGGACGCTGCTTCGACGTGCCGATCCACTACCACTGACGGCGGGCCGCCGTGCTGCTCCCGGTCGTCGACCTGGTCGTCTTCCTCTGCCTGGCCGTCCAGTTCGTGATCGCCGGCTACTTCCTCTACCTGGTCTACTGGGCCTACGAGCTGCCGCCCGCCGAGGCGGCCGCGTCCGTGCTGCCCGACGAGCTGCCGAAGGTGCTGGTCCAGATCCCGGTGTTCAACGAGCCGCTCGTGGTCGATCGCGTGCTGGCCGCCGCCGCGGCGCTGGACTGGCCGCGCGACCGGCTGGCGATCCAGCTCCTCGACGACAGCACCGACATCACCACCGACATCGCCGTGCACGCGGTGGCGAGGCTGCGGCGCGACGGCCTGGACGTCGCCCACGTGCGCCGCGCCGACCGCAGCGGCTTCAAGGCGGGCGCCCTGGCCGCCGGCCTGGAACTCTCCGATGCACCCTATGTCGCGGTGTTCGACGCCGACTTCGTGCCGCCGCCGGGCTGGCTGCGCGGCGCCATGGCGGCGCTGCTGGCGGCGCCGCGGGCGGCGTTCGTGCAGACGCGCATCGAGTGGGGCAACGGCGACCGCAACTGGCTGACCCGCGCCCAGCGTCTGATGCAGGACGCCCATTTCGCCGTCGAGCAGGACGTGCGGGCGCGCCGCGGCGTGCCGTTCCAGTTCAACGGCACCGGAGGCATCTGGCGGCGCGCGGCCGTCGAGGAGGCCGGCGGCTGGTCGCACGACACGCTGTCGGAGGATCTCGACCTGGTGCTGCGCACCTCCCTCAGGGGCTGGCACGGCGTCTTCCTGATGGAGCCGCACGTGGTCGGCGAGCTGCCGGCGCGGATCGACGATTTCGGCGCGCAGCAGAGCCGCTGGTCCAAGGGCTTCGTGCAGGTGGCCCGCAAGCTGATCGCGCCGATCTGGGCCTCCGACTGGTCCGGCGAGGCCAAGTTCACGACCACGGTCGCGCTCGGCCAGCAGCTCATCTTCCCGATGCTGGCCCTGGGCATCGTCGCCCTGATCGTGTCGATCGTGGGCCATGGCCATCTGCTGGGCTTCTTCCGCTTCCTGCTGTGGCTGTGGCTCCTCGGGATGCTGGCCGTCCTGATCGGCATGACCTGGGGCGCCTACCGGCGGCTGCGGCGCGGCAGCCTCGGCCGCTACCTCGCGACCGCGGCCAGCGTGCCGGCGCTGATCGTCTATCTTGCGGTCGCCAATGCCGGCGCCATCGTCGGCGCGGGGTTCGGGCGCAAGACCGAGTTCAGGCGCACGCCCAAGACGGGTAGCCAGGGCTGATGGCGGTCGTCGCAACCCTGGCCCTGCTGCTCGCCGCGATCTTCGCGGTGTGCTGCCTGCTGCTCGGCGCCTTCATCGGCAGCCTTCTCTACATGGTGGTGCTGCACCATCGGCTGAAGGAGACGGGGCTGCGCCGCGAGGAAACACTGCTCGCGACGCCGCTGCCGCCCGACGAGGAGCTGCCGCACGTCGTGGTGCAGATTCCGTCCTTCAACGAGGGGCCGGTGCTGCGCCGCGGCGTCGAGGCGGCGGCCCGTCTCGACTGGCCGCGCGACAAGCTCCACATCCAGGTCCTCGACGACAGCACCGACGGGACCGCCGAGCTCGCCCGCACGGTCGTGGCCGAGCTGCGCGCCCGGGGCATCGACGCCGTGGCCCTGCAGCGCGTCGATCGCAGCGGCTACAAGGGCGGCGCGCTGCACGAGGCGATGCAGAAGACGCCGCACGACTTCTTTGCCATCTTCGATGTCGACTACGTCCCGTCGCCCGATTTCCTCCGCACCTGCATGCGGCCGTTCTTCGCCAACCCCGACTGGGCATTCGTGCAGGCCCGCTTCGATTTCCTCAATCCGCACGAGAACGCGCTGACCGAGATGCAGATGGTGACGCTCGACGCCCATCTCGGCATCGAGCAGGCGACACGCTGCTGGGCCGGCCATCCTCTGCCCTTCAACGGGACCTGCGGGATCTGGCAGCGCGCGGCGATCGAGGCCGGCGGCGGCTGGAAGGGCGATACGGTCACCGAGGACCTCGATCTCACCTACCGCGGCTGGGTGAAGGGCTGGCGGGCGTTGTTCCTGACCAGCGTCCCGGTCCCGGGCGAGCTGCCCGCCGACACCCAGACCTGGCTCAGGCAGCAGCAGCGCTGGCAGGACGGCTTCCGCCACGTCTCGATGCGCATGTTCCCGGCAATCCTGGGCAGCCGCGACATCACGCCGTCGTCCAAGGCGGCGGCGCTGCTGCATCTCTGCATGTCGCTCAACCAGCCGGTGCTGCTGGTCGGCGTGGTCAGCGGCCTGCTCGCGGGGCTGCTGGCGCCGTCGCTGGTGCCGCTGCTGCTGACGCTGTTCGTCCTCACCCTGGCGTGGGTGGTGTTCTGCGCCGCCACGTTCCTGCGCGCCGGCCACAACTTCATCCGGGGCGGGGAGATGCCGCCGGCCCGCTTCGCGATGGTGCTGGTGCGCTTCGTCGGCGGGCAGATCGCCATGGTGGTGCGCTCGCTCGCCGTCCACATCCGCAAGCGTCTCGACAGACCGAAGCCCGTCGTCTTCGACCGCACGCCGAAGAAGGGCGATTAATCCAGCCCGGCCGATCGGAGCGCGGACCTCCAGGTCCGTTCATGATCATGATGCGGACCTGGAGGTCCGCGCTCCAACGATGGGCCACGGAGCGGCGCGCCCCCGGCAAGTGATTGATCTCTCGCTTCGCGCTTGGGCCCTAAGACTAGGCCAGCACGCTTTCCCGCAGCAGCGGGTGATGGGCGCAGCGCAGGCTGCCGCCCACCCGGATCGGGCCGTCGAAGGGGATCGCGATGACCTCGACCTTGCGCCGGCGCAGCTCCTCGATCACCCGGACGTTGTCGCTGTCCATGATCATGCGCCCCTCTTCGAGCACAAGCCCGTTGGTGGCCAGCCGGTTCGCCTCGTCGACCGACACCGCGATCTTGTCCCAGTCGCGCAGCGCCATCGGCAGGCCGTCGATCAGCTTCTCGGGGCACCAGATGAGCAGGCCCGGCTTGACGAGCGCCAGGCAGCAGTCGAGGTGAAGCACGCTCGACTTCATCGCGACCGGGAGCACGCGGTAGCGGTCGCCCAGCAGGGCCTGGAGCCAGTCGGCTCCGGCGAGGTCGGAGGCGCATCCCGAGATGCCGACATAGACCTGATCGCCATTGAGGAGGGTGTCGCCTCCCTCGAGGAACGGACCGTCGACGCCGTTCGGCGATCCCAGGGGAACCGTCGACCAGCGTGCGCCGCGCTGCACGATCTGCTGCAGGGCAGGGCGCAGGCCGAAGCGCTCGCGCTGGCGGCAGACCAGGCGCAGCGACGCCTCGATCGCGTGCTCGCCGACGACGATCATGGCGTCGCGCGGGAAAAGCTGCAGGCCCTCGCCATTGGGCGCCAGGAAGGTGCGCTCGGGGCCCTCGAGGCGACGCGGGCGATGCACGGTCACGCCCTCGCGCGCCACCAGCTCGGCCAGCGCGTCGACCTGCCGCTCGCAGCGGTGCGCCCAGTCGGGGTCGATGTCGACCAGCCGCTGCCCCGCGTGGCGCCGGCAGAAAGGGTCGACGTCCGGTGGCATCCAGCGGATCGACGGCTCGTGGAAGACGATGAAATCCTCGGCCGGCGCGAGGCCGATCACGACCTCGCGCAGCCGGCCCCATTCATGGTGGGCGCCGAACCGCATGGCCTCAGACCCGCGCGTAGATGTCCTCGTAGCGGATGATGTCGTCTTCCTCGAGATACTCGCCGGTCTGGACCTCGACGACTTCGAGCGGCTCGCTCCCCGGGTTGGCCAGGCGGTGGATGCCGCCCATCGGGATGTAGATCGACTCGTTCTCGCGCAGGGTCATGATCTTGCCGTCGAGCGTCACCTCGGCGACGCCCCTGACCACGACCCAGTGCTCGGCACGGCGCTTGTGGCTCTGCAGGCTGAGCTTGCCCATCGGCTTGACCGTCAGTCGCTTGGCGCGGAACCGGTCGCCGCGGTCGATGTCCTGGTAGCTTCCCCAGGGGCGGTGCATGACGGCGTGCTCGGTCGCGGCCCTGTGCTTGCCGTCGGACATGCGCTGCACGACGTCCTTCAGTCGCGGGAGATTGTCGCGATGGCCGACCAGGACGGCGTCGTTCATCGCCACGACCACGACCTCCTCGACGCCGATCACCGCCGTCAACGGTCCGTCGGAGCGGACATAGGAATTGCGGACATGGTCGATCTCGACCGGGCCTTCCGTGACATTGCCGGCGCTGTCGGCGGCGCCGACGTCGAGCAGGGCGTCCCAGGTACCGAGGTCGGACCAGCGGAAGCGCGCCGGCACAACCCAGCACTTGTCCGTGCGCTCCATCACGGCATAGTCGATCGACTTGGCCGGCGCCCTGGCGAAGGCGTCGGCGTCGAGGAAGACGGTCGACCCGGTCTTCTTCGCCTTCGCGACGGCCTCCTGCGCGGCGGCGGCCATCTCGGGCTCGAAGCGCTCCATCTCGGCCAGCAGCACCCGGGGCGGAAACAGGAAGTTGCCGCTGTTCCACAGCAGTCCCTCGGCGATGTACTGCAGCGCCTTCTGGGCGTTGGGCTTCTCGACGAAGGCGGCGACCTTCTGCACGGTGCCGACATGCTCGCTGCCCGGGCGGATGTAGCCGTAGTCGGTCTTGGGCTCGGTCGGCGGAATGCCGAAGGTGACGATGCCGCCCTTCTCGACGGCGGCCAACCCCTCGCGGCAGCCGGCGCGGAATTCCTCCGCGCCGATCACCAGGTGGTCCGACGCGAGGGCCAGCACGGCGGTGGCGCCTCGGTCGCGGGCATAGGCCGCCGCCGCCGCCATCGCCGGCCCGGAATCGCGGCGCGACGGCTCGACCAGGATGTCGATCTCCATCCCTATGTCGCGGGCCTGCTGCTCGGCCATGAAGCGGTAGGCCTCGTTGGTCGCGATGATGGGGCGCTCGAACAGGCCGCGGTCGGCGACGCGCTGCAGGGTCTGCTGGAAGGTCGACTGGCTGCCGAGCAGGGGGACGAACTGCTTGGGCATGCTTTCGCGCGACAGCGGCCACAGCCGCTTGCCGGAGCCTCCAACCAGGATGACGGGCGTGATCGACGACATGGGGGCTTCTTTCGTTACCGGGCGGTCAGGCCGGGGGCCGATCCGCAGGACGAGCCGCGATATAGCGCAGGGGAAGGGCCGGGCCAACGACGATCGGCCGACCCAATCCCCGTGGTCCCGGGTTTGCGCGGCGTCCCTGCATCATTGCCGGGAGCCGCCCGCCTGCCGGCCGAGATTCTCCTCGCGCCGCCGCTTCGCCTCGATCTCGACGGCATCCGCGAGCTGCGGAATGTGGGACGCGATCTCGTAGAAGTCGCTGGCGTAGAGGACCAGCAGCGTGGTCGGCCGCGTGGTCGCCACGGTGGCCGAGCGCGGCTGGCGCTCCAGCAGCGCCATCTCGCCGAAGAACGCGCCGTCGCCCAGGCGCACCGAGCCGCCGTTGGGCAGGCGGACCTCGACCTCGCCGCTGGAGATGAAGAACATCGAATCGCCGGCGTCGCCTCGGCGGACCACCGTGACGCGCGGCGGGTAGTAGCGCGTGCGCAGCTTGCCGACGATCTCCGACAGGGTGACGACCCCGAGGGAGGAGAAGATCGGCACGCGCGCGACCTGCTCCCAGACCCGCAGATACTCGCGCCGCCGCTCCTCCTGCGAGAAGCCGGTGGCGAGCACGCCGGTCAGCAGCGCCAGCACGGCGATGCCGGAGATCATCAGCAGCGAGCCGATCAGGCGCCCGCCCACGGTCTGCGGGACGACGTCGCCATAGCCCGTTGTCGTGAGGGTGACGACTGCCCACCACATCGCGCCGGGCAGCGACCCGAAGGCCTCCGGCTGCTTGTCGCGCTCGAACACATGCGCGGCGGTCGCGGCGATCATCAGCAGGATCGCGAACAGGATGAGCACCGAGGTAATGGGCGCGCGCTCGTTGGAGACGACGCGGGCCAGGGTGCTGAACGCGGGCGCATGCAGACCGAGCTTGAGGACCCAGAGGATGCAGAAGACCGAGGCCGTGTCGGTGCCGGTCAGCGCGTAGCCGCCGGCGAACACGACGGCCGGCGCCACCGCCGCGAGGTTGATCAGCCCCGACAGCGACAGCGCCCAGCGGAGGCGGGCCAGGGCGGCCGGAAAATCGACGAGATGCGGCAATTCCGGCGCCACCCACAGGCGCAGCAGGTACTCGATGAAGAAGACGATCGTCGCCGCCCAGATGACGACGCGCAGGATGTGACGCGATTCGCCGCTGAGATGGTCGAGCGACAGCAGGATCACCGCGGCCAGGCCGATCGCGAGGACCAGGACATGGAAGGTCCGCCACCGACGGGCGGAAGGCGTCAGTTCTTCGTAGCGCAGCAGGGCGTAGATTCGCGCCCGCGGGGTCGGTGCCGTGGCCGTCACGCCGCGACCATAGGGCCGCTGGCGTGCGAATTGCAACGCATCGCCGCCGGGTCTACGGTCCCGGCCGATTCCGAAAGCATGGTCCAGGTCAGGTGGTTGACGATTTGCGCATCGCCGTCGATATCGGCGGCACGTTCACGGATGTGGTGCTGGAAGAAGATGGGCGGCGCCGGACACGCAAGCTGCTGACGACGCCCCAGCGGCCCGAGGAGGCGGTGCTCGAGGGCGTGCGGCTGATCCTCGCCGATGCCGGACGCCGCTTCGCCGACGTCGCGGTCTTCGTCCACGGCACGACGCTGGCCACCAACGCGGTGATCGAGCGCCGCGGTGCGCGCACCGCGCTGATCGCCACCGAGGGCTTCCGGGACATCCTCGATATCGCCAACGAGAGCCGCTACGACCAGTACGACCTCACGATCGAGAAGCCGCGGCCGCTGGTGCCGCGCGCACGCCGGCTCACCGTGCCGGAGCGGATCGACGTGCATGGCGCCGTGCGGCTGGCCCTCGACGAAGACGCCGTGCGCGCCGCCGCGCGCTCGCTGGCGGCCGACGGCATCGAGAGCGTCGCTGTGGCCTTCATGCACGCCTACGTCAATCCGGCGCACGAGCGGCGGACGCGCGAGATCCTGAAGGAGGAGATGCCCGGCCTCTGGGTCACGCTGGCGAGCGAGGTCTGCCCCGAGGTGCGCGAGTACGAGCGCACGTCGACGGCAGTCGCCAACGCCTACGTCCAGCCGCTGATGGATTCCTACCTCGAGCGCATGCAGGCGGCGCTGGCGGCGGAGGGTTTCGCGGGCGCGATCTACCTCGTGACGTCGGGCGGCGGGCTCACCGCCATCGAGACGGCGCGGCGCTATCCCGTGCGGCTGGTGGAATCGGGCCCGGCGGGCGGCGCAATCTTCGCCGCCGACGTGGCGGCACGCGCCGGCGAGGCGCGGGCGCTCAGCTACGACATGGGCGGGACCACCGCCAAGATCTGCCTGATCGACGACTACCAGCCGCACACCGCGCGGCTGTTCGAGGTCGACCGGGCCGCGCGCTTCCTCAAGGGCTCGGGCCTGCCGGTGCGCATCCCGGTGATCGAGATGGTCGAGATCGGCGCCGGCGGCGGCTCGATCGCCCGGCTCGACGCCCTGAAGCGGGTGACCGTGGGGCCCGAGAGCGCCGGGGCAGAGCCCGGGCCGGCCTGCTACGGCCGCGGCGGCGCCCATCCGGCGGTGACCGATGCCAACGTCGTGCTGGGCACGATCGACCCGGCGCATTTCGCCGGCGGCAGCATCGCGCTCGACACCGAGGCGGCGCGCGGTGCGCTCGATCGCGACGTCGCCGAAGGGCTGGGGCTCTCGACCGACATGGCGGCCTACGCGGTCTACGAGATGGTCTCGGAGAACATGGCGAGCGCCGCCCGCGTCCACGCCGTCGAGCGCGGCGCCGCCATCGGCCAGTACAATCTGATCGCGTTCGGCGGCGGCGCCCCGCTGCATGCCGCGCGGGTCGCCGAGAAGATCGGCGTCAGGCGCGTGATCGTGCCGCCCAATGCCGGCGTCGGCTCGGCCGTCGGGTTCCTCGCCGCGCCGGTCTCCTACGAGCTGATCCGCAGCCGCTACATGCGCCTCGACGCCTTCGACGCCGCCGCGGTCGACGCGCTGCTGGACGAGATGAGCCGCGAGGCGACCGCCCTGGTCGAGCCGGGCGCGCGCGGCCAGCCGACCTTCGAGCGGCGCACCGCCTTCATGCGCTATGTCGGGCAGGGTCACGAGATCACGGTCGAGCTGCCGTCCCGGACCCTGCAGGCGGCCGATGCCCAGGCGCTGCGCGAGGCCTACGAGCGCAACTACGCCGCCCTGTTCGAGCGCCACATCCCGAATGCCGCGATCGAGATCCTGAGCTGGTCGGTGCAGGTCTCGACCGAGGCCAAGCGGCCGGCCGTGCAGGGCACCGCGCCGGCGGCCGCCGCGCCCCGGCCGGTCGGCCGGCGGCCCGTGTTCGACGGCCGTAGCGGCCGCAGCACCGAGGTGCCGGTCTACCGCCGCGAGGCGCTGCCGCCGGGCAGCCGCTTCGCCGGCCCGGCCATCGTCGCCGAGGACGAGACCTCGACCTACGTCTCGGCCAGTTTTGCCGCGCACATCGATGCGTCCGGCTGTATCGTCATGGACCGCAAGGACGCGTGAGGAAGACATGAGCCCATCGAACAGCGTCGGCCTGATCGACCTGCAGATCATGTGGAACCGCCTGATCGCCGTCGTCGAGGAACAGGCGCAGACGCTGATGCGCACCGCCTTCAGCCCGATCGTCCGCGAGTGCGGCGACCTCTCGGCCGGTGTCTTCGATCTCGAGGGCCGCATGCTGGCGCAGGCGGTCACCGGCACGCCGGGACACGTCAACTCGATGGCCGAATCGGTGAAGCACTTCCTGCGGCACTTCCCGGCCGAGACGATGAAGCCGGGCGATGCCTACATCACCAACGATCCGTGGATGGGGACGGGGCATCTCAACGACTTCGTCATCACCACGCCCTGCTTCCGCAACGGCCGGCTGGTTGCGCTGTTCTCCTGCACCAGCCACCTGATGGACATCGGCGGCATCGGCTTCGGGCCTGACGCCACCGACGTCTTCATGGAAGGCCTCTACATCCCGATGCTGAAGCTCATCGACCAGGGCAAGGTGAACGAGACCCTGATGGCGATGATCCGGGCCAACACCCGCCTGCCGGTCGACACCGAGGGTGACGTCTACTCCCTGGCCGCCTGCAACGATGTCGGCGCCCGCCGGCTGGTCGAGATGATGGACGAGTTCGGCATCGATACGCTCGACGAGCTCGGCGAGCACGTCATCGCCCGCTCGCGCGAGGCGGTTCTCGCCGAGATCGCCAAGCTGCCCAAGGGCACCTGGCACAACGCCATGACGATCGACGGCTACGACGAGCCGCTGACGCTCAGGGCCACGCTCACCATCTCCGACACAGGCATCTACGTCGACTATGCCGGCACCTCGGGCGCCTCGGGGCGCGGCATCAACGTGCCGCATGCCTACACCACGGCCTACACGGTGTTCGGGCTGGGCTGCGTCGTCTCCACCCACATCCCGAACAATGCCGGCTCGCTCGAGCCGCTCACCGTCTCGGCGCCGGCCGACACGATCCTCAACGCGCCCAAGCCCAGCCCCGTGGCGTCGCGCCACGTCATCGGCCAGATGCTGCCCGACGTCACCTTCGGCTGCCTGCGCCAGGTCGTGCCGGAGCGCGTGCCGGCCGAGGGCACGTCCTGCCTGTGGAACATCAACGTGCGCGGCCGCGTGAAGGGCGGCGATGGCGGCAACTACGGCTTCGGCATGGCCATCACCTCCAACGGCGGCACCGGGGCGCGCGCCGACAAGGACGGGCTGTCGGCGACCGCCTATCCCAGCGGCGTGCGTGGCACGCCGGTCGAGATCGCCGAGACGCAGACGCCGCTCATCTTCTGGCGCAAGGAGTTCCGCCCCGATTCCGGCGGCGCCGGCCGCACGCGCGGCGGCCTGGGACAGGTCATGGAGATCGAGAGCGGCATCGACGAGCCGTTCGACCTCCTGGCCGCCTTCGACCGCATCGAGCATCCGCCGCGCGGCCGAGACGGCGGCTGCGACGGCGAGGCGGGCCACGTGGCGCTGAAGTCGGGCCGCACGCTGAAGGGCAAGGGCTTCCAGCTCATCCCGTCGGGCGACCGCCTGGTCATCATGACGCCGGGCGGCGCCGGCATCGGTGCGCCGGCCGAGCGCGATCGCGTCCAGGTCGCCAACGACCTGGCCGACGGCCTGATCTCGTCCGCGACCGCCGAGACGGTCTACGCCTACGCGCCGCCCCGGGCCGCGGAATAGGCCTCGAAACGACGGCGGCCTCGCGGCATCGGCAGGCCTTCGATCAGCGACAGGATGCGGTGATGGGCGTCGGACGCAGAAGGGCTTTGAGGGCGGGACTTGGGGCAGGGTTGGCGCTGCTGGGCGCACCGGCGGTGCTGCGCGCCCAGGCACCGCTCCGGCTGCCGCTGTCGACCGTCCTGCCCGATACCAACTTCCATACCGTCAACTGCCGGCGCTTCGCCGACGAGGTCCGGCAGGCGACGGGCGGCGCGGTCGAGATCGACGTCAAGTCGGGCGGCCAGCTTGCCTTCACGGGGCCCGAGCAGATGCGGGCCGTGCGCGACGCGCTCGTGCCCATGGCCGACTTCATGAGCACGCAGCAGGCCGGCGACGAGCCGGTCCTCGGGATCGAGGGCCTTCCGTTCCTGGCGGCCGACATCGAGGAGCTGCGGACGCTTCACCGCTTCATCCGTCCGGCGTTCGACGAGGTCGCGCTCCGGAACGAGCAGACGATCCTCTATGTCGTGCCCTGGCCCGCCCAGTATTTGCACCTCAGGGTGAAGGCCGAGACGGTCGGCGCCCTCCGCGACATCAAGATCCGCGTGCCGGACCGTGAATGTCGGGATATGGCCGCCGCGATCGGCATGGCGCCGGCGCTGATCCCGTGGGCGGAGACGCTGCCGGCCTTGTCCTCCGGCGAAGTCTCCGGGGTGGCGACGTCGGCCTTCTCGGCCGCCAACGGCAAGCTGTGGGAGGTCGTGAAGTTCTTCCATGCGACCAGCCAGCAATGGTCGTCGCAGATCGTCTCGATCAACAACGACTCGTGGCGGAGGATCGCGGCCGACCATCGCCAGGCGATCATGGACGTCGCGCGCCGGCTCGAGCCGGCGTTCTGGCAGTCGTCGGTGGACGTCGACGCCGAGAGCCGCCGGCAGCTTGCGGCCGGCGGCATGGCGCTGGTGACGCCGTCGGCGGCCATGATGGCGGAGCTGCGCCAGAGGACCTCCCGCCTGCTGGCCATCTTCATGGAGCGCGTGCCGGCCGCAGAGGCGCCGCTCAAGGCCTATCTCGCCGACCGGAAGCGGGCATGAACCGCCCGGCGGCCCGGCCGTCAATATCCGCCGGAGCGATAGTCCTCTAGGGTGGGCAGGCGAAGAGGGGAGAGCGATGGAACCGCGTCAGGTCAAGACAGCCGCCGATGCGCGCCGGATCGTGCAGGAGCGCGGGCTGCGCCACGTCAAGGTGGGCGTGCACGACGTCGACGGTGTCCTGCGCGGCAAGTATCTCCACGTCGACAAGTTCAGCGCGGCGCTCGACGGCGGCATGGGTTTCTGCGACGTCGTGCTGGGCTGGGATTCCAACGACCAACTCTACGACAACGTCACCTATACGGGCTGGCACACCGCCTATCCCGACGCGACCGTGCGCATCCTGCCCGAGACCTGCCGCGAGATCGCGACCGAGCCGGGCAACCTGCTGTTCCTCTGCGAGTTCGCCGACAAGGCCGAGGAGATCTGCCCGCGCGGCATCCTGCGCCGCGTGCTGGCCAAGGCCCAGTCGATGGGCTTCGAGGTCCGGGTCGGCTTCGAGTACGAGTTCTTCGTCTTCGCCGAGACCGCCTTTTCGATCCGCGAGAAGGGCTACCGCAACCTGAAGCCGATCTCGCCCGGCTTCTTCGGCTACTCGATGCTGCGCAACTCGGTCCTGTCCGACTGGTACCGCGACCTGCTCGACCTCTGCGAGACGATGGACATGGGCATCGAGGGGTTGCACACCGAGACCGGCGCCGGCGTGCTCGAGGCGGCGCTGCGCGTCAGGGATGGGCTGGGTGCCGCCGACGCCGCCGCGCTGTTCAAGCTCTACACCAAGGTGCTGGCGCAGAAGCGCGACTGGCTCGCCACCTTCATGGCCAAATGGTCCAAGGACTGGCCAGGCTGCGGCGGGCACATGCACATGTCGCTGTGGCAGTCGGGCAAGTCGGCCTTCTTCGACGAGGCCGGCCCGCAGCGCATGAGCGAGACCATGCGCCACTTCGTCGGCGGCCAGCGCGCGTTGATGCCCGAGCTGCTCGCCATGGTGGCTTCGAACGTCAACTCCTACCGCCGCCTGGTCCCCGGCTTCTGGGCGCCGACCGCCGCGAGCTGGGGCGTCGAGAACCGCACGACGTCGCTGCGCGTCATTCCGGGCTCCGCCAAGTCGACCCGCGTCGAGTACCGGGTGGCCGCCGCCGACGCCAACCCCTATCTCGCGCTGGCCGCGGCGGTCGGGGCTGGCCTGTGGGGCGTCGAGAACAAGGTCGATCCCGGCGCACCAGTCACGGGCAACGCCTACGAGATGGAACATCCGGCCGAGACCCAGCTTCCGCGCACCCTGATGGAGGCGGCGGGACGGCTCGAGGGTTCCAGGGCGGCACGGTCGCTGTTCGGCGACAGCTTCGTCGATCACTATTCTGCAACACGGGAATGGGAGGAGCGTGAGTTCCGCAAGGCCATCACCGAGTGGGAACTCGACCGCTACATGGAGATCATCTGATGGCGCAGCCCCTGGTCGGCAACTGGAACTACCCGACCGCGATCCGCTTCGGCGACGGCCGCGTCCGCGAGCTGGCCGATGCCTGCAAGGCCGTCGGGCTCCGGCGCCCTCTGATTGTCACCGACCCGGGGCTGGCGAAGCTGCCGATGATCGCCGACGCGATGCTCGGCCTGCGCAAGGCCGGCATCGAGGTCGCGCTGTTCAGCGAGGTCAAGCCCAACCCCGTCGCCGGTAATGTCGAGGCCGGCATCCGCCTGCTGCGGGCCGGGAAGCATGACGGGGTCATCGCCTGGGGCGGCGGCTCGGGCATCGATACCGGCAAGGCGATCGCCTTCATGGCCGGGCAGACGCGGCCGCTGTGGGACTTCGAGGACATCGGCGACTGGTGGACCCGTGCCAATCCGGCGGGGATCTATCCGATCATCGCCGTGCCGACGACGGCCGGCACCGGTTCCGAGACCGGCCGCGCCTCGGTGATCACCAACGAGGAGACCCACACCAAGAAGGTGATCTTCCATCCGAAGATGATGCCGTCGATCGTCATCGCCGATCCCGAGCTGACGGTGGGCCTGCCGCCCAAGCTGACGGCGGGCACCGGCATGGACGCCTTCATCCACTGCTTCGAGGCCTATTGCGCGCCCGGCTACCATCCCTATGCCGAGGGCATCGCCGTCGAGGGCATGCGGCTGGTGAAGGAGAACCTCGCGCGCGCGGTCAAGGACGGTCGGGACCTCGAGGCGCGCGGCCACATGCTGGCGGCCTCGCAGATGGGCTCGACCGCCTTCCAGAAGGGGCTGGGCGCCATTCATTCGCTGTCGCACCCGGTCGGCGCGGTGCTCGACACGCATCACGGCCTGACCAACGCCGTCGCCATGCCCTACGTGGTGAGCTTCAACCGCCCGGCCATCGACGAAAAGATCCAGCGGCTGGCGCGCTGGCTCGGCCTGCGCAATCCGAGCTTCGACGGCTTCATGGAATGGACCCTCGAGCTGCGCCGCCAGATCGGCATCCCGCACACGCTGGCCGAGCTCGGCGTGACGGTCGACCATCTCGACCGCTTCGCCGAGATGGCCGCGGTCGACCCGACGGCCGGCGGCAACCCGGTCAAGGCCGGCGTGCCGGAGATGCGCCGGCTCTACGAGGCTGCCGTGGCGGGGAGGCTGTGATGCTCATGCGCTGGGGGCGCGCCACTCCAGTGGCGCGATCATCTGCCGTTGCAACGAATAACGCGCCACTGGAGTGGCGCGCCCCCAGCAAATGACCAACGTCCCCACCCAGGCCCGCGTCGTCATCGTCGGCGGCGGCATCATGGGCTGCTCGACGGCCTATCACCTGGCCAAGCTCGGCTGGAAGGACGTGGTGCTGCTGGAGCAGGGGCGGCTGAGCGGCGGCACGACATGGCATGCCGCGGGCCTGGTCGGCCAGCTGCGCAGCTACCAGAACCTGACGCGGCTGATCCGCTACAGCACCGAGCTCTATGCGAAGCTCGAGGCCGAGACCGGGCTCGCCACCGGCTGGAAGCAGTGCGGCTCGCTCTCGGTGGCGCGCACCGAGGAGCGCATGGTGCTGCTGCGCCGCTCCGCCGCCATGGCCAACGCCCAGGGCGTCTCCTGCGAGCCGCTGACGCCCAAGCAGGCGGGCGACAAGTATCCGATCATGCGCACCGACGATCTCGTCGGCGCGGTGTGGCTGCCGGGCGACGGCAAGGCCAACCCGGCCGACATCACCCAGGCGCTGGCCCGCGGCGCGCGCAACGGCGGCGTGCGCATCTTCGAGAAGGTGCGGGTGACCGCGATCGACACCAAGGACGGCCGCGTCACCGGCGTGCAGACGACGGAAGGGCCGATCACGGCCGAGATCGTCGTCAACTGCGGCGGCCAGTGGGCGCGCCAGCTCGCGCGCACGGTCGGCGTCACGGTGCCGCTCTATTCCTGCGAGCACATGTACATCGTCACCGAGAAGATGGAGAACGTGCCGCGCGACCTGCCGGTGATGCGCGATCCCGACGGTTACATCTACTTCAAGGAGGAGGTCGGCGGCCTGCTGATGGGCGGCTTCGAGCCCGAGGCCAAGCCGTGGGACAAGGACATCATCCCCGACGACTTCGAGTTCGGCATGCTGCCGGACGACTGGGACCAGTTCCAGATCCTGATGGACAATGCGCTGGTCCGCGTGCCGTCGCTGGAGAAGACCGGCATCAAGACCTTCATGAACGGTCCGGAGAGCTTCACGCCCGACCTCAACTACATCCTGGGCGAGGCGCCGCAGGTGAGGGGCTTCTTCGTCGGCGCCGGCTTCAACTCGATGGGCATCGCGAGCTCGGGGGGCGCCGGTATGGCGCTGGCCGAATGGATCGTGGCCGGCGAGCCGACGCTCGACCTGTGGCCGGTCGACATCCGGCGCTTCGCGGGCTTCCACGGCAACGACGCCTGGCTGAAGAGCCGCGTCGCCGAGACGCTGGGGCTGCACTACAAGATGCCGTGGCCGCAGCGCGAACAGGAGAGCGGCCGGCCGTTCCGCCGCTCGCCGCTCTACGACCGGCTGGCGGCGCGCGGTGCCTGGTTCGGCAACAAGATGGGCTGGGAACGGCCCAACTGGTTCGCCGGCATCGGCAAGGTCCCCGAGATGACCTACGGCTGGGGCCGCGGCGTCTGGTTCGACGCCGTCGCCGCCGAGCATCGCGCGACCCGCGAGGCGGTCACGGTGGTCGACGAGACCTCGTTCGGCAAGATCCTGGTGCAGGGCCGCGATGCCGAGGCCCAGCTCCAGCGGCTGGCGGCCAACAACGTCGCCGTGCCGGTCGGCACCACCGTCTACACCGGCATCCTGAACGAGCGTGGCACCTTCGAGAGCGACCTCACCATCGCCCGGCTGGCCCGCGACCGCTTCCTGATCATCACCGGCTCGGCCCAGCCGGTGCGCGACATGGACTGGCTCGGCCGCCACGTCGATCCGGAGGCGCACGTCACCCTGACCGACGTCACCGGCGCCTGGACGGTATTGTCGGTCATGGGCCCGAAGAGCCGGGCGCTCCTGCAGGCGGTGAGCCGGGCCGACTTCTCCAACGAGGGCTTTCCCTTCGGCACGATCCGCGAGGTCGGGATCGGTCACGGGACGGTGCTGGCCTCGCGCCGCACCTACATGGGCGAGCTGGGCTGGGAGCTCTACGTGCCGGTCGAGTTCGCGGTCACGGTGTTCGAGACGCTGCACGCGGCGGGCGCGGCCTTCGGCCTGCGCGACGCCGGCTACTACGCCGTCGAATGCCTGCGCCTCGAGAAGGGCTACCGCGCCTGGGGACGCGAGCTCACGCCCGACGACACGCCGTTCCAGGCCGGGCTCGGCTGGGCGGTGAAGCTCGACAAGCCGGGCGGCTTCATCGGCCGGACGGCGCTGGTGGCGGCGAAGGGCAAGCCTTTGATGCGCCGGCTGGTGTCGGTCGTGCTGGAGGATGGCGAGCCGCTCCTGTGGGGCGGCGAGGCACTGCTGCGCGACGGACGGCCGGTGGGCGACCTCAGCTCGGCCGCCTACGGCCACACGGTCGGCGCCGCGGTCGGGCTGGGTTATGTCCGACGCGACGATGGCGCAGCGATCGATGCCGCCTGGCTGGAGGGCGGGCGCTTCGAGGTCGATCTGGCCGGCGTCCGGCTGGGCGCACGGGTCTCGCTGCGCTGCCCATTCGATCCGTCCGGCACACGCATCAAGGGCTGACCTCACGGCCGGAGCGGGCCTCCCGGCCCTCATCATGTCATCCTGAGCGTAGCGAAGGATCTCATGCCGATGGCCAACGGCGATGAGGTCCTTCGCTACGCTCAGGACGACAGAGAAGAGCGGGCCGGGGGGCCCGCGGTCCGGCAAGCCGCGCCTAGGTCGAGGGCGCCGCCTGTTCGGCGACGGGATCGGGCGCCCGCAGCCGCGTGTCGGCGAGCTCGCCGGCGGCTTCCAGGATCGGATAGGCGACCGAGGCCAGGTGGCCGTTGATGCGCTTGAGGTCGCGGATCACGTCCATGTGGATCGAGCTGGTCTCGATCGATTCCGGCCGGCCCTGGCGCAGGCGCGCGAAATGGCTGTCGGCGGCGCGCGATTCGGCTTCGCGCAGGGCTGCCTTCTCGGCGACCAGACGACGGGCGAGCGAGAGGTCGCGGGTCGTGAAGACGTTCAGCGCCAGCCGCAGGTTCTCGAGGATGCGGGCGTGGAAGGCGCGCAGCTCGGCCATGCCCTCGGGCGAGAAGGCATAGCGGTTGCGGATCTTCTTGGCCGCCAGCTCCATCAGGTTCTTGTCGATGATGTCGCCGATATGCTCGAGGTTGGTCGTGAAGGTCAGGATCTCGACGTAGCGCTGGCCGTCCTCGTCGCCCAGCTCGTTGCGCGAGGTCTGGACGAGGTAGAGCTTGATCGCCTCGTAGAGCCGGTCGACGGCGTCGTCCGACGCCTCGATCGCCTTGACGGCCCGGGGATCGTTGCGTTCCAGCACGTCGATCGTCTGGCGCAGCATGTCGGCGACGCGGTCGCCGAGGTTCAGCGTCTCGCGCAGGGCGCAACCCAGCGCCTCGGCCGGCGAATCGAGCACGTTGGGATCGAGGTGGCGCGGCTGGCCGGGATCGTCCGCGACCGGCTTGTCGGGCAGGAGCTTGCGGCAGGCCCAGGCGACGACGTCGGTCAGCGGCAGGAAGATCAGCGAGGCGAGCGTGTTGAAAGCCGTGTGGAAGTTGACCGGCAGGCGCGTCGCCGAGGGATCGAGCTGTGCCAGCCCGTCGGCCACGGGGCCGAGGAAGGGCAGCAGCGCCACGCCGACCACGGCCCGCGTCATGAGGTTGGCGAGCGGCACGCGCCGGGCGGCCACGTCGGCGCCCGACTGGGCCATGTAGGGCGCCAGCGCGCCGCCGATATTGGCGCCGATCACCAGCGCCAGGGCGAGCCTCGGCTCGATCAGGCCCGAGCCGGCGAACGACATCACCAGCAGCACGATCGACAGGCTCGAATGCACGAACCAGGTGGCGAGCGTGGCCACGATGACGGCGATCACATACTCGTCCTGCAGGCCCTGCAGCAGCGCCATGAAGGCCGGCGCGCTGCGCAACGGCTGGGTCGCGGCGGCCAGCAGCTTCAGCGACAGCAGCATCAGGCCGAGCCCGATCGCGACGCGGCCGAGATGGCGCGGCTTGACCGAATCGCTCGACAGGAACGCGATGACGCCGGCGCCGATCAGCAGCGGCGACACCCAGCCGAGGTCGAACGACAGGACCTGCGCGGCGATCGTCGTGCCGATGTCGGCGCCCAGCATCACGGCGAAGGCGATGGAGAGCGGGATCAGGCCGCGGCCGGCGAAGGACGAGACCAGCAGCGAGGTCGCCGTGCTCGACTGCAGCAGGCCGGTGATCGCGAGCCCGCCCAGGAAGGCTGTGACGCGATTGCGCGCGCAGGCGGCCACTGCCCGGCGCAGCGCGGCGCCGAAGGCGCGCGTCAGCCCGGTGCGCACCATGCGGACGCCCCACAGAAGCAGCGCGACGCTGCCCAGCACGTTCAGGATCGTCTCGACGCCATGCATGATCGGCGAATCCTACGCTTCGCCTCTCATTCATTAAAGATTTTTGACAGTTTTATGACTGAGCGGGGCGGACTCAACCCGCGGCCAGGCGCACCGCCTCGTCCATGAAGGCGCGGACCAGGGCGACCCGCCGCCGTTCCTGCAGGCACACGGCGTATTCGGCGACGTCGAGATTGGCGTCGGCCACCGCGACGGGGCGGAAGCGGCGGTCCTCGCCCAGCTCGGCGGCGAACACCGCGCCGATGCCGAAACCCGCCGCCACCGCCTCGCGTACGCCCTCGCGCGTCTGCACCTCGACGATGGCGTCCGGGCGCACCTCGGCCGCGGCCATCGCCTGCTCCAGCACCTCGCGGGTGATCGAGCCGCGCTCGCGCAGCACCAGGGACTGCCCGGCCAGGGCCCGGAGCGGCGCGCTGCGGCGGCGGGCGAGGGGATGGCCGGCCGGCACGAACAGGACGACCCGGTCGGTGCGCAGGCGCACGGCGTGCAGGCGTGGGTCCGAGACGCTCTTGGCCATCACCGCCACGTCCGCCTCGTGGCGCAGCACCCGCTCCAGCACGACCGCCGAATTGTCGATGGCGAGGGCGAAGGTGAGCCCCTCGGCGCGCGTGCGCAGGGCGGCCATGATCGGCACCACGTGATGGGCCGAATCGGCCGCGATCCTGAGATGGCCGCGGGTCAGCGCCTGCTCGCCGGCCAGCAGGGCGCGCGCCTCGTCCTGCACGGCGAACAGGCGCGTGGTGATGCCGTGGAGCTGCCGGCCGGTCTCGGTCGGCACGACGGTTCGGCCGCGGCGGTCGAACAGGCGGACGCCGTAGCGCTGCTCGAGCGCCGTCACCTGGCTCGACAGGTTGGGCTGGCTGAGCCCCGAGGCGCGGGCGGCGGCCGAGAAGGAGCCGGATTCGGCCACCAGGTGGAAGGCGCGAAGCTGGGTGGGCGTCATATATCAGAAACCGATACGTCGCATATGGAATATATACTGGACGGATAGGGAGCGCGCGACCACCATCCACCGCATGTCCAAGACGACTGCCGCTTCCGAGACCGGCGATCCGCTGCTGCTGACGCCCGGGCCGCTCACCACCTCCGCCGCCGTCAAACAGGCCATGGTCCACGACTGGGGCTCGCGCGATGCCAACTTCCTCGCCATCAACAGGATGGTGCTGGAGAAGATCGTCGAACTGGCGGGCGGGCAGGGCACCCATACGACCGTGCCGGTCCAGGGCTCGGGCACCTTCGCGGTCGAGGCGATGATCACCAGCTTCGTCCCGAAGACGGGCAAGCTGCTGGTCCTGATCAACGGCGCCTACGGCCAGCGCGCGCTCTGGATCGCGCAGATCGCGGGCCGCGCCGCGGTGGCGCTCGAGACGCCGGAGGACACGCCGCCGGATCTCGCTTCCCTCGACCGGCTGCTGGCCGACGACAAGGCGATCAGCCACGTCTTCGCGGTCCATTGCGAGACGACGTCCGGCATCCTCAATCCCATCGCCGAGGTCGCGGCGATCGTGGCGAGGCACGATCGCCGCCTGCTGGTCGATTCCATGAGCGCCTTCGGGGCGCTGGAGATCGACGCGCGGCAGGTGCGCTACGATGCGCTCGCCGCCTCGTCCAACAAGTGCCTGGAGGGCGTGCCGGGCCTGGGCTTCGTGGTCTGCCGCGACGACGCGCTGGCCGAGTGCAAGGGCAACGCCACGACCCTGGTGCTCGACCTGTTCGACCAGGCCGAGGCCTTCGCCCGCACCGGACAGTATCGCTTCACGCCGCCCATCCACGTCATCGTGGCGCTGGGCAAGGCGATCGAGGAGCATGCCGCCGAGGGCGGAGTCGCCGGGCGCGGCCGCCGCTACCGCGAGAATGCCCGGGTGCTGATCGATGGCATGCGCGCCATGGGCTTCCGCACCCTGTTGGGCGACCGATTGCAGGCGCCGATCATCGTCACCTTCCATATGCCGACCGACCCCAAGTTCGTCTTCCAGCGCTTCTACGATTCGCTGAAGGAGCGCGGCTACGTCATCTATCCGGGCAAGCTCACCGTCGCGGAGTCCTTCCGCATCGGCTGCATCGGCCGGCTGTATCCGGAGCAGATGAAGGGCGCCCTGGAGGCCGTGCGCGCGGTGCTGGACGAGATGCGGGTCAGCAACGGCGGTCCGGCGCTGGCGGCGGAATAGGGAGACAGGACATGGCACCCGACAGCCTGAAACTCACGGGCGGCGAGATCGCCGTCAACGGCCGCCGCTACCGCCTGCCGACCCGGCCGACCGTCGTTGTCTGCATCGACGGCTCGGAGCCGGGCTACATCGAGCGGGCGGTCGAGGCGGGACGGGCGCCGTGGTTCGGCAAGGTCCTTGCGGAGGGGACGAACCTGCGGGCCGACTGCGTCGTGCCGAGCTTCACCAACCCCAACAACCTTTCCATCGTCACCGGCCGCCCGCCGGCCGAGCACGGGATCTGCGGCAACTACTTCCTCGATCCCGAGACCGGGAAAGAGGTCATGATGAACGATCCGAAGTTCCTGCGGATCGAGACGCTGTTCCCGGCCTTCCAGCGCGCCGGCTGCCGCATCGCCGTGGTCACCGCCAAGGACAAGCTGCGCGGCCTGCTCGGCAAGGGGCTGGCGCTGGCACCGGGCAAGGCCTGCAGCTTCTCGTCGGAGAAGTCGGACCAGGCGACGCTGGCCGAGAACGGCATAGACAAGGTGAACGAGCTCGTCGGCATGGCCGTGCCCGACGTCTACAGCGCCGGCCTGTCGGAGTTCGTGTTCGCCGCCGGCGTGAAGCTGATGGAGCGCGACCGGCCGGAGATCATGTATCTCTCCACGACCGACTACATTCAGCACAAGCATGCGCCGGGCACGCCGGTGGCCAACGACTTCTACGCCATGATGGACGGCTACATGGCGAAGCTCGACGCGCTCGGCTGCACCATCGTGCTGACGGCCGACCACGGCATGAACGCCAAGTTCGGCGACGACGGCCAGCCCGACGTGATCTACCTGCAGGACCTGTTCGACGGCTGGCTGGGCACGGACGCGGCGCGGGTGATCCTGCCGATCACGGACCCTTATGTCGTGCATCACGGCGCGCTGGGCTCGTTCGCGGTGGTCTACCTGCCCGAGGGCACGACCGCCGAAGCCATGGCGGCCAGGCTGAAGGCGATGCCGGGCATCGAGGCCGCGCTGACGAAGTCCGAGGCGGCGGCGCGCTTCGAGCTGCCGGCCGACCGGCTGGGCGATCTCGTCGTGGTCTCGACCCGGCACAAGGTGCTGGGCACCTCGGCGGCGCGCCACGACCTCTCCGGGCTGACCGAGCCCCTTCGCAGCCATGGCGGCATCTCGGAGCAGACCGTGCCGCTGATCTGCAACCGCATGCTGGCGGCCGCCGACGGCTCGCGCCATTGGCGGAACTTCGACGCCTTCGACCTCGCCCTCAACCTCGTCGCCTGAAGGGGACAGACATGGACACGGTGATCCGGAGCGACGTCCGGCACGAAATGCTGCGCATCGCCGGCCGGAAGGTCGAGACCAAGGCCCGCCTCGAGGTGCGCTTCCCCTGGGACAACCGCCTGGTCGGCAGCGTGCCGCGGGCCACGCCCGAGCTGGTGGCCGAGGCCTTCCGCATCGCCCATGGCTACAAGCCGACGCTGACGCGCTACCAGCGCCAGCAGATCCTGCTCAAGACGGCCGAGTTGCTGGTCGCGCGCAAGGAGGAGCTGTCGCGCCTGATCACTCTCGAATCCGGCCTCTGCCTGAAGGATTCGCAGTACGAGGTCGGCCGCGCCTACGACGTCTTCACCTTCGCCGGCCAGCTCTGCCTGCTCGACGACGGCCAGACCTTCTCCTGCGATCTCACCCCGCACGGCAAGTCGCGCAAGATCTTCACCCTGCGCCAGCCGCTCAACGCCATCTCTGCGATCACGCCGTTCAACCACCCGCTGAACATGGTGGCGCACAAGCTGGCGCCGGCCTTCGCCACCAACAATTGCGTGGTGCTGAAGCCGACCGAGCTGACGCCGCTCACCGCCCTGTTCCTGGCCGACACGCTCTACGAGGCCGGCCTGCCGCCGGAGATGCTGTCGGTCATCACCGGCAATCCGTCGGACATCGGCGATGCGATGATCACCGATCCGCATGCCGACCTCGTCACCTTCACGGGCTCGGTCCGGGTCGGCAAGCACATCGCCGCCACCGCGGGCTACAAGCGGCTGGTTCTGGAGCTGGGCGGCAACGATCCGCTGATCGTCATGGAGGATGCCGACCTCGACAGGGCGGCCGAGCTCGCGGTCGCCGGCGCCACCAAGAACTCGGGCCAGCGCTGCACGGCGGTGAAGCGCATCATCGTCGTCGACAGCGTGGCCGATGCCTTCGTCGAGCGTGTGCTCGCCCGGGCCAGGAAGCTCAAGGCCGGCGATCCGCTCGATCCCGAGACGGACGTCGGCACGGTGATCCACGAGCGCGCGGCGACGCTGTTCCAGGATCGCGTGTCGGCTGCCGTCGCCAACCATGGCGCCCGGCTGCTGCACGGCAACGACCGGCGCGGCGCGCTCTTCCCGCCCACCGTGGTCGACCGTGTCGATCCGGCCTGCGAGCTGGTGCGCGAGGAGACGTTCGGTCCGGCCATTCCGGTGATCCGGGTCAAGGACATCGACCATGCCATCCGGGTCTCGAACGGCACGGCCTACGGCCTGTCGTCCGGCGTCTGCACCGACCGGCTGGATTACATCACGCGCTTCGTCGACGAATTGCAGGTCGGAACGGTCAACGTCTGGGAAGTGCCGGGCTACCGGATCGAAATGTCGCCGTTCGGCGGCATCAAGGATTCCGGCCTCGGCTACAAGGAAGGCGTGCTCGAGGCGATGAAAAGTTTCACGAATGTGAAGACCTGGTCGCTGCCCTGGCCCGGCTGACGCGCTAAGATCGCGGCTTGAGTTAGGGAGTAAACACCATCGTGCTCGTCAACCGTCGTCGTGTGGTCGCGGCTTCCGCGGCCCTTTTCGCCATGCCCGGCATGGCACGCGCCCAGGCCTGGCCGGCCAAGCCCATCAAGATGATCGCGCCCTATCCGCCGGGCGGCGGCGTCGACACCGTGGCGCGCGGCTTCTCCGAGAAGCTCGCCCCCAAACTGGGGCAGACTATCGTGGTCGACAACCAGCCGGGCGCCGGCGCCACGATCGGCGCGGCCGCTCTGCAGCGCAGCCCGGCCGACGGCTACACGCTGATGGTCGGCAGCATGGTCGACTACTCGATCGCGCCCTACGTCCACCAGAACCTCACCTTCGACATGGCGCGCGACTTCGTGCCCATCGTCGAGATCGGCAACGGGACCGTCGGCGTGCTCGTGACGCCCAGCCTGCCGGTCAACTCCGTCCAGGAGCTGATCGCCTACGCCAAGGCCAATCCCGGCAAGCTGTCCTACGCCTCGTCGGGCTTCGGCGGGCTGATCCATCTCAACTACGAGATGCTGAAGCAGATGACCGGGGCGGAGATGACGCACGTCCCCTACAAGGGCACGTCGTTCTTCCAGGGCGACCTCTACGAGGGCCGCGTCCAGGTCTCGATCGACAACGTGCTGGCGCACCTGCCGCACATCGCCTCGGGCAAGGTGCGCTGCCTCGCCGTCACCAGCAAGGTCCGCTCGCCGCTGCTGCCGGACGCGCCCACGATGGCCGAAGCCGGCGTGCCGGGTTTCGAATCGGCGACCAACTACACGCTGTTCGCGCCCAAGGCCGTGTCCGCCGACATCGTCGCGAAGCTCAACGGCGCCGGCAACGAGGTCATCGCCGACGGCGACTTCAAGGCGCGCATGCTGAAGCTCGGCATCGTGCCGTCGGGCACCACGCTCGACGCGACGCAGGCCAAGATGGGCAGCGAGATCAAGCGCTGGGGCGACGTCATCGTGAAGGGCAAAATCAAGCCGTCCTGACGAGTCCCGCGGCGGGATCCCGGTTGCCTTGCGGGGGTGCAGCATGCACCCTCGCGCGCAGGAGGATTCGCCCATGAGCGTCAGCCAGGTCGACAAGGCCAAGAAGTTCCGCGCCCTGCACGAGGCGCCGGGGGCCTTCGTCATTCCCAACCCGTGGGACGCGGGTTCGGCCCGCCTGTTGGCCGGTCTCGGCTTCGAGGCGCTGGCCACGTCGAGCGGCGCCAAGGCCGGCGTGCTGGGCAAGCGCGACGGCCGGGTGTCGCGCGCCGAGGCCCTGGCGAATGCCCGCATGATCGTCGAGGCCTGCGACCTGCCGGTGGCGGCCGACCTGGAGAAGGGTTTCGGGGATGCCCCGGACGCCGCCGCCGAGACCATCCGCCAGGCGGCGGAGGTCGGGCTGGTGGGCGGCTCGATCGAGGATGCGACGGGCGACAAGGACAAGCCGCTCTACGGCATCGAGGAAGCGGCGGCCCGGGTGGCGGCGGCCGTCAAGGCGGCGCGCGCGCTGTCCTTTCCCTTCACCCTGACCGCGCGGGCCGAGGGATTCCTGCGCGGCCGGCCCGATCTTGACGACGTCATCAAGCGGCTTCAGGCCTTCGAGGCCGCCGGGGCCGATGTCCTGTTCGCGCCGGGATTGCCAGATCTTGCTGCCGTAAAGACAGTGTGCGCAGCCGTGCGCAAGCCCTTCAACTTCATGGTCGGCATCAAGGGACGGTCGTTCAGCAAGGCAGAGCTCGAGGCCGCGGGCGTGAAGCGCATCAGCCTCGCGACGTCGCTCTACCGGGCGGCGATGACCGGCCTGCTCGACGCCGCAAAGGAGGTGAAGGACAAGGGCACCTTCACCTATCTCGACCGCTCGATCCCGACGCCCGAGCTGAACGCCTTCATGAAGGAGTGACGGCGCCTACTTGCCGGGTTCCTTGCAGGTCAGGCTGCCGGGCGCCGGTTTGGTCCCGCGGTCGATGTCGTAGGTATCGGGCAGGAACTTGTTCTTGACCAGCTTGCCCGAGACCTCGATCTGGGCGCCGGGCTTGCACCCCTTGTCGTTCCGGCTGGTGACGAGCCCGAACTGGCAGGCCGTCTTCGTGTCGCGGAAGAACACGACGCCGGCCGCATCGACCGCCTTGTCGATCGTCCCGGACATGGTGACTTGTTTGCCCTCCTGGTCGTCGCAGAACTGGGCAAGAGCGGGCGCGGCCTGCAGACACAGCAGGACGGCCAGGGTGATCACGGCAACCCTCGACGGGGTCGGCATCTGTCTGTTTTCCTCACACACGATCGAACGCTCAGGATAGGGTCACGGGCCCTGCCCGTGAAGGGCCCGGCTCGCGCAGCCCGGCCTTGGCCAGCCCGTCGAGGATGCGCTGGAAGTCGGCCGCATTGCGGTAGGGCAGGACCGCCTCGCGCTGGACCACCGAGAAGGCGGGGTTGACCTCCAGCAGGCCGGCCCAGGCGGCCCGGGCCTCGTCGATCCGGCCGAGATGGCCGTAGGCGGCGGCCAGGAACATGCGGCTGGCGTCGGTGTTGGGATTGCGCGCGATGCGCTCGAGGAGATGGGTCACGGCCGGCTCGTCCTCGCCCAGGCTGAAATGCGCCTGCGCGACGAGGTGCAGCAGGATGTTGGGATAGTGCGGGTCGAGGCGCATGGCCACCGCCAGCGCCACCAGGGCCTCGCGGGATCGGCCGCCGTACATCAGCGCCATGCCGCGCAGCGCGTGCCCCTGGGCATAGTTGGGGTCGAGGTCGACCGCTTGGTCGAGCTCCGTCAGCGCCTCGTCGTGCCGCCGGCGCCAGACCAGCACGTTGCCCAGCGCCACGTGGCCGCCCGGCTGGCGGTCGTCGAGCTCGATGGCGCGCCGCGCCCAGCCTTCGCCGTCGTCGAGGGCGAGCGCGGGGTCGGGGCCCCAGCCGTTGACGTAGTCGGACACCGCCGCGAAGGCGAGGCCGACATGCGGGGCGGCGAAATTGGGGTCGAGGGCCAGCGCGCGGCGATGCAGGGCGCGGGCCTCGGCGATCGATTCCGCCGTGCCGCGGCCCAGCAGCTGGCGGGCGCGCAGCCAGGATTCGTAGGCCGCGACGTTGCGCGTGCCGCCGCGCCGCAGGTCCTGCTCCTCGACGCGGCTCAGCTTGACCGCCAGCGCCTCGACGATGCGATGCACGACCTCGTCCTGCGTGGCGAAGATGTCGGTCATCTCGCGATCGAAGCGGTCGGCCCACAGGTGCCCGCCGCTCTCCGCGTCGACGAGCTGGGCGGTGATGCGCACCCTGTTGCCGGCCTTGCGGATGCTGCCTTCGAGCACGAAGCGCACGCCGAGCTCGCGGCCGATCTCCTGCACCTTCACGGCCCGGCCCTTGTAGGTGAAGGAGGAGTTGCGGGCGATCACGAACAGGGCCGAGACCTTCGACAGGTCGGTGATCAGGTCCTCCGAGATGCCGTCGCTGAAATACTCCTGGTCGCTGTCGCCGCTCATGTTGGCGAACGGCAGCACGGCGATCGACGGCTTGTCCGGCACGGCGGGGAGGGATCGGCGCCCGGCGGCGGCGGCACCGACCCGGAAGACGCGGACCGGCCGGGCGATGTTCTTGACCGGCTTCTCGCCCAGGTCCTCGAGCACGACGCCGAGCTTGTCCTGCACCGAATCGCGGACCGCGCGCGACACGAAGATGCCGCCGGGATCGGCCAGCGATTCCAGGCGCGCGGCGATGTTGACGCCGTCGCCGAAGATGTCCTCGCCCTCGATGATGACGTCGCCGACGTTGATACCGATGCGGAACTCGATCCGCCCATCCTCGGCCGCCGCCTTGTTGCGGTCGGCCATGCCGGCCTGGATGGCGAGCGCGCAGCGTACCGCCTCGACGGCGCTGGCGAAGTCGACCAGCAGCCCGTCGCCCGTGCGCTTCACGATGCGGCCGCGGTGGGTCGCGATGTGGGGCTCGATCAGCTCGCCGAGATGCGCCTTCAGGCGGCGCAGCGTGCCTTCCTCGTCCCGGTTCATCAGCCGGCTGTAGCCGGCGACGTCGGCGGCCAGGATGGCCGCCAGTCTTCGTTCAGGACGCTGTTCGTGCATGGATCGGGGTTTCCAGGCCTCAGGATAGCGATGCACGTTCCTCTGCGCGAGATGGTTGCCACGCGCGGCAGGCTCGAAGAAGCTGGGAATATGGATACGGTCGCCGACAATGCACGCGCCAAAAGCGAACATCTCGACGTGTTGATCGTCGGCGCCGGCCTGTCGGGCATCGGCGCCGCCTGGCATCTGCAGGATCGATGCAAGGGAATGAGCTACGCCATCCTGGAAGCGCGATCGGCCAGCGGCGGCACCTGGGACCTCTTCCGCTATCCCGGGATCCGGTCCGATTCCGACATGTACACGCTGGGCTACGCCTTCCGGCCCTGGAAGGACGCCAAGGCGATCGCCGACGGGCCGGCGATCCTGTCCTACATCCGCGAAGTGGCGCGGGATCACGGCATCGACCGCCGGATCCGGTATGGCCATCGCGTCGTCGCAGCCGCGTGGTCGAGCGAAGAGGCGCGATGGACGGTCGAGATCGCGCACGGCGACGGCGAGCGGGCGACGATGACCTGCGGCTTCCTGTGGATGTGCAGCGGCTACTACGACTATGCCGCGGGCTACACGCCGGACTTCGCCGGCACCGAGCGCTTCCGGGGGCGGATCGTGCACCCCCAGAAGTGGACCGACGATATCGATTACGCGGGCAAGAAGGTCGTCGTCATCGGCAGCGGGGCGACCGCGGTGACCCTGGTGCCGGCGATGGCCGAGCAGGCAGCGCACGTCACCATGCTTCAGCGGTCGCCCACCTACGTCGTGGCGCGGCCGGCCGAGGACGCCCTGGCCAACCGGATGCGCCGCCGCCTGCCGGCGGGCCTCGCCTACGGGCTCACGCGGTGGAAGAACGTGGCGCTCGGCATGGTCTTCTACCGCCTCTGCAAGCGGCGGCCGGAGCGTGCCAGGGCGATGATCATGAAGGGCGTGCGGGCCTGCCTCGGTCCCGACTACGATGTCGAGACGCACTTCACGCCGCGCTACGACCCGTGGGACCAGCGCCTGTGCCTGGTGCCTGATGCCGACCTGTTCCGCGCCCTTCGCGGCGGCCGGGCCTCGGTCGTCACCGACGAGATCGAGACCTTCACCGAGACGGGACTGCGGCTGAGGTCGGGTGCCGAACTGGACGCCGAACTGATCGTGACGGCCACAGGCCTGTCGCTGCAGGCGCTGGGCGGCATGACGCTCAGCGTCGACGGCCGCCGGATCGAGCCCGGCGAGACGGTCTCCTACAAGGGCATGATGTACAGTGACGTCCCCAACTTCGCCGTCGTGTCGGGCTACACCAACGCCTCGTGGACGCTGAAGGCCGATCTCGTCTCGGCCTATGTCTGCCGGCTGCTGAACCACATGCGTCGCAACGGCCTGCGCCAGTGCGTGCCGCGACTCGACGATCCGGCGATGGAGCGCCTGCCGGCGTTGGATTTCTCGTCGGGTTACATCCGTCGCGCCATCGACCGGCTGCCGAAGCAGGGCGTGCGGCGGCCGTGGCGGCTGTACCAGAACTATCTCCTCGATCTGCTCAGCCTGCGCTTCGGCTCCCTGCGCGATCGGGCGATGATCTTTTCTAGGTGAAGGTCAGGGTCACCGAACCGAACGGTCCGAAGTCGGCGACATAGGTCTGCCCGGCGCGCGGCGCCAGCATGCCGGTGAGCGTGCCGGTGCTGACCGTCTGCCCGGCCTTCAGGCCGACGCCGGTCCGCGACAGCTCGTTGGCGAGCCAGGCGAGCGGCGCCATCGGATGATCGAGGGCGGCTGCGGCGGTGCCGCGGCGGCGTACCGTGCCGTCGCAGGAGAGCGTCGCTTCCTGGGCGGGGACGTCGCGGTCGCGCCAGCCCTCGATGGCTGGGCCGTAGATGATCGTGCCGGATCCCGCGCCGTCCGCGAGGATCGCCGGCAGGGGCGGAAAGGCCTGGTCGTGGACGAAGCGGCATTCCGCCAGTTCGAGGCCCGGGTGCAGGGACGCAACGGCGTCCGTGACCTCCGCGATCGTGTACGGCCGGTCGCGCGGCGGCAGGTCGCGGCCGAGCCTGGCCTGGTACTCGACCTCGGGGATCGGGCTGAGCAGCGTCGCGTGCGCGACGGTGACCGGGGTCGCCTTCACGAAGGGCGCGAAGACGCGGCCGTAGATCGGCGAATCGGTGCGCAGCGCCGCCTGCATCTCGGCCTTCATGGCCGCGATCTTCCAGCCGCCGACGTCCCATCCCAGTTCCTCGGCGACGCGCGCGGCCACGCGATAGGCCGTATCCTTGTCGGGCGGGACGAGGCGCGGATCGAGGCCGCTCTGCTGCCGGGCGGCGCGGCGCAGGTCGGCGAGGAGGCGGGCGAGTTCCCGTTGCGCGGTCAGGTCCATCAGTGTCTTCTCGGCGTCTTCGACTCAGGAGGAAACCTCATGCCGGGCCAGGCCGAGAATGGCCAGACCTTCCGTGCCCGGCGCGCGCGGCCGGCCGTGCCGGGACCGGGCGAGGGCAAGCGCGGCCCCGAGGGCCATCTCGGCTACCTCGTGCGGCAGGCCGGCGCCGCGGTCCGCGGCGCCCTGGACAGGGCGCTGGCGGACCTCGGTGTCACGCCGCCGCAATTTGCCGTGCTTACGATGGTCGTGGCCTATCCCGGCCTGTCCGGCGCCGATCTCGCGCGGCTCACCTTCCTGACGCCGCAGACGATCAACGTCATCGTGCGCAACCTGGAGAAGGCCGGGCTGGTGCAGAAATCGGCCCATGCCTTGCATGGGCGGGTCCTTCCGCTCGCGGCGACGCCGCGCGGGCGGACACTGCTTCGGCGCTGCCGCACCCGCGTGGCGGCGGTTGAGGCGCGGCTCGCCGGCCTGGCGGGACGCGGCGAGGAGGAGGTCGTGCGGCGATGGCTGAGCGGCGTCGCGGAGACGCTGGCTGGCGACCGAGGGGAACGCTAAGGTTTGCTGCCTGTTGGCAGAGGGGGATTGAATGATGGGATACGGAATGGGTCGCCGCGTCGCCCTGGGCGCGCTGGCGATGGCGGCGGCGGTCGGGCTGGCGCAGCCCGCCATGGCGCAGAAGACGCGGCTCACGGTCTACACGGCGCTGGAGAACGACCAGCTCGATCCGTTCAAGAAGGCGTTCGAGGCGGACAATCCCGGCATCGAGATCGCCTGGGTGCGCGATTCGACGGGCGTCGTCACCGCCAAGCTGATCGCCGAGAAGGACAATCCCCGCGCCGACATCATCTGGGGCCTGGCGGCCTCGAGCATCGCGCTGTTCGGCGACATGGGCATGCTGCAGCCCTACACGCCGGCCGGCGACGCCCAGATCAAGCCTATGTTCAAGAGCGGCAAGAAGCCCGAGACCTGGGTCGGCATGGACGCCTACCTCTCGCTAGTCTGCTTCAACACCGTCGAGGGCAAGAAGGGCAACAAGGCCGTGCCGGCGAGCTGGGCCGACCTGATCAAGCCCGAGTACAAGGACTCGATCGTGATGCCGAACCCGGCCTCGTCCGGCACCGGCTATCTCACCGTCGCCGCCTGGCTGCAGATCATGGGCGAGGAGGCGGGCTGGAAGTTCATGGACGCCCTGCACCAGAACATCGCCCAGTACATCCATTCCGGCTCGGCGCCCTGCGTGCAGGCCGCCAAGGGCGAGCGCCTGATCGGCATCGGCCTCGACATGCGTGGCGCCTCGGAGAAGACCAAGGGCGCGCCCATCGAGCTGATCGTGCCGAAGGAGGGCGTGGGCTGGGAGCTCGAGGCGACGGCCATCGTCAAGGGCACCAAGAACCTCGACGCGGCGAAGAAGCTCGCCGACTGGGCCGTCACCAAGAAGGCCAACGAGCTCTACGCCAAGTCCTACGCGGTCGTCGCCTATCCCGGCATCGACGCGCTACCCAAGAACTATCCGGCGAATGCCGAGAAGGCCATGATCAAGAACGACATGGACTGGATGGCCAAGAACCGCGAGCGCATCCTCGCCGAATGGACCAAGCGCTACGACGGCAAGTCGGCGCCGAAGAAGTAACACGCGCTGCGTGTCGTCCCGAACGCAACGAGGGATCCCTGCGGTAACGGCAGGGGTCCCTCGACCCGTGGCCCCGGTCTGACGGCGATGGCCTATCTCGAAGTCCGCAACCTCGGCAAGCGCTACGGCACCTTCACGGCGCTGGGCAACGTCTCGCTGGAAGTCGGCGAGGGCGAGTTCGTCTGCTTCCTCGGACCCTCGGGCTGCGGCAAGACCACCCTGCTGCGCGCCATCGCCGGGCTGGATCCGCAGACGTCGGGCACGATCCACCAGCAGGGGCGGGACGTCTCGGCCCTGCCGCCGGCCCGACGCGACTTCGGCATCGTCTTCCAGTCCTACGCGCTCTTCCCCAATCTCAGCGTGGCCGACAATGTCGGCTACGGGCTGGTGAGCCGCCGCCAGGGCCGGCGGGCGATCGCGGCGCGGGTCGATGAGCTGCTGACCCTGGTCGGCCTGCCGGATGCGGCGCGCAAATATCCGGCCCAGCTCTCGGGCGGCCAGCAGCAGCGCGTGGCGCTCGCCCGGGCGCTCGCCACCTCGCCGGGCCTGCTGCTGCTCGACGAGCCCCTGTCGGCCCTCGACGCGAGGGTGCGCCTGCGTCTGCGCCACGAGATCAAGGCGCTGCAGCGCCGGCTGGGCGTCACCACCATCATGGTGACCCACGACCAGGAAGAGGCGCTCACCATGGCCGACCGCATCGTGGTCATGAACCACGGCGCGATCGAGCAGGTCGGCGCGCCGCAGGAAATCTACCGGCGGCCGGCGACGGCCTTCGTTGCCGACTTCGTGGGCTCCATGAACTTCCTGCCCGGCCGGCTCGCGGCGGCCGACCGCGTCGAGGTCGCGGGGCTGGCGCTGGCCTGCCTGCCGCAGGACGGGCTGGTCGCTGGAGGCGGGGTGCAGCTCTGCATCCGGCCGGAGGACGTCCAGGTCCGCGACGTGCCGGCCGATGCCGCCAACCGCCTGCCAGTCGAGGTCACCGAACTCGATTTCGTCGGCTCGTTCTGCCGCGCCGGGCTCGCCGTCCGCGACCGTCCCGACCTGTCCCTGACCGCCGACTTCTCGTCCAACCTCATGCGCGACCTCGGCGTCGCGGCCGGCAGCCGCCTCGACATAGCCCTGCCGCCGGACCGCCTGCGGATCTTCGCCGCGTGAGCGTGCCGGCTGCGCCGGCGCGCCGCGCCGGCATCGGCCTGTCGCGCGACGATCTCGTCATGCGCGGCGGCGTGCTGGCGCTGGCGGCGGTGCTGCTTGTCACGGTCGGCCTGCCGCTCTGGGCGCTGCTGGCCAAGGGCTTCGAGGACCGCGACGGCCGCTTCGTCGGTCTCGCCAACTTCCATGCCTACTTCTCGACGCCGGCCCTGTTCGATTCGGCGCTGAACTCGCTGCACGTGGCCGTGGTGGCGACCGCGATCGTCGTGCCGCTCGCCTTCCTCTACGCCTATGCGCTCACCCGCGCCGTGCTGCCCCTGCGCGGACTCTTCCAGGCCGTCTCGCTGGTGCCGATCTTCGCGCCATCCCTGCTGCCCGGCATCGCGCTCGTCTACCTGTTCGGCAACCAGGGCTTCTTCAAGGACTGGCTGTCTGGTCCGGTCTACGGCTTCCAGGGCATCGTCATTGCCCAGGTCTTCTACTGCTTCCCGCATGCCACGCTGATCCTGGTGACGGCGCTGGCGACCGCCGACGCGCGGCTCTACGAGGCGGCCGACGTGCTCGGCGCCTCGCGGCTGCGCACCTTCTTCACGGTGACGCTGCCCGGCGCGAAGTACGGCGTGATCAGCGCAGCCCTGGTCGTGTTCACCCTGGTCATCACCGACTTCGGCATCCCCAAGGTGATCGGCGGCAACTACAACGTGCTCGCCACCGATGTCTACAAGCAGGTGATCGGTCAGCAGAACTTCTCGATGGGAGCGGTGGTCGGCATGGTGCTGCTGGCGCCGGCGGCGCTCGCCTTCGCGGTCGACCGCCTGGTCCAGCGCCGGCAGGTGGCGCTGCTGACGGCACGGGCCGTGCCGCTGGTGCCGCGGCGCCGGCTCGGGCGGGACCTCGCTTTGTCGCTCTTCTGCGGCCTGGTCGCGATCGGGATCCTGACGGTCGTCGGCATGGCGGCATGGGGCTCTCTGATCAAGTACTGGCCCTACAATCTCGCCCTGACGCTCGACAATTACGACTTCGCGCAGTTCGATGCCAACGGCTGGGACTCCTACTTCAACTCGCTGGGCATGGCGGCCGGGGCGGCCGTCTTCGGCACGGCGTTGATGTTCGTCGGCGCCTGGCTGAACGAGAAGACCCGGGGCTTCCACGTGGTGCGCGGCGTGGTCCAGCTGCTGGCCTTCCTGCCGATGGCGGTGCCGGGGCTGGTGCTCGGCCTGGGCTACATCTTCTTCTTCAACGCCCCGGGCAACCCGCTCAACTTCCTCTACGCGACCATGGCGATCCTGGTGATCAACACCGTGGCGCACTTCTACACTGTCGGGCACCTCACCGCGACGACGGCGCTGAAGCAGATCGATCCCGAGTTCGAATCGGTCTCGGCCTCGCTCAAGGTGCCGGTGACGCGCACCTTCCTGCGCGTCACCGCGCCAATCTGCCTGCCTGCGATCCTCGACATCGCGATCTATCTGTTCGTCAACGCCATGACGACGGTGTCGTCGGTCATCTTCCTCTATTCGCCGGACACCAAGCTCGCATCGGTGGCGGCCGTGAACATCGAGGAAGCCGGGACGACGGCGGCGGCCGCCGCGCTCTGCGTCGTGATCGCCGTCACCTCTGCCGCGGTGAAGGGCCTGCATCTCCTCGCCGAGCGTTTCCTGTTCGGCCATCTGCAGGCCTGGCGTCGCCGCTGAACGCGTTCGGGCGCCGCCGACGCTTTGACAAGGCGGCTTTGGCCTGTAGCATCCGAATGTCGGACCAAGTGTAGCGTACCGTTCCGGGTAATCGGGGATCCATACAATTGGGAGGCGACCACAATGGCCAAGATCAAGAGACGCAACTTTGCGAAAGCCGCCGTGGGCGGAGCCGCCGCGACAGCGGCGTTGACGACGGTGGCGGCACCGGCGATTTCACAGAATCGCCAGGAATGGCGCATGGTGACAAGCTGGCCGAAAATGTTTCCAGGCGGCGGTGTCGCCGCGGTGCGTTTCGCCGAGAAGATCAGTGACGCGACCGGCGGGCGTCTCACCATCAAGGTCTTCGCCGCCGGCGAGCTGGTGCCCGCCTTCGAGGCTTTCGATGCGGTCCAGCGCGGCACGGCCGACTGCATGCATTCCACGCCCTACTACTGGCAAAACAAGTCCAAGGTGCTGAGCGTCTTCACCACCGTGCCCTTCGGCATGACCAACAACGAATCGGTGGCATGGCTGCGCTACGGCGGCGGCCAGGCCCTGTGGGACGAGATCTACGGCAAGTTCGGACTGAAGGGCTTCCACGCCGGGTCGACCAGCGTGCAGATGGCCGGCTGGTTCAACAAGGAGATCAAGTCGGCGGCGGACTTCCAGGGCCTCAAGATGCGCATCCCCGGCCTCGGTGGCGAGGCGCTGCGCAAGCTCGGCGCGACAATCGTCAACCTGCCGGTCGGCGAGATCTTCGGCGCGCTGCAGTCCGGCGCCATCGACGCCACCGAGTGGGTCGGTCCGTGGCAGGACCTGGCGGCCGGCTTCTACAAGGTCGCCAAGTACTATTACTGGCCGGGCATGCACGAGCCGGCGACGCTGAACGAGATCACCGTCAACAAGGCGAAGTTCGACGCGCTGCCGAAGGACGTCCAGCAGATCTTCGCCTGGGGCTGCGGCGACGAGCAAAGCCAGCTCACGGCCGAGAACGACGCCAGCAACTCGGGAGCGCTCGAGGTGCTGATCAAGCAGCACAACGTCCAGCTCAAGAAGCTGCCGGACGAGTTCATCAAGGCCTACGGCAAGGCCGTGGCCGAGGTGATGAAGGAAATGCGCGACTCGGGCGACGAGATCACCAAGAAGACGCTCGATTCCTACTACAAGTTCCAGCGCGAGCAGATGGCCTGGACGCGCATCGGTCTGCAGGAGTACCTCAACGCCCGCCTGATCGGCTTCCAGTTCACCTGAGGCGATCCGAAGCGGAGATTGGGAAGGGCCGGCGGCAGCGCCGGCCCTTCACTTTTTCAGGAGCCGGTCGAGGACAGGGTCGTTGTCCGCGGGCCTGTTGGTCGTCGGCTGGTTGAGGATCTGGTCGAGCGGCGAGCCCGACGAAGGCGCGGTCGACGGCGTCTTCAGGATGTCGTCGAGCACGGAACCCGATCCCGATCCCGGCCCGGAGGCGGGCGACGGTTCGCCCATGATGGCGACCGGATCGGGGAACACCACCTTGGGCAGCCAGGTGGCGAGCTCGGGGAAGACCCACAGGACGGCAATTGCCGCCGCCTGCAGGCCGACGAACGGGACGATGCCACGATAGATGGCGCCGGTCGTGATCGATGCCGGCGCGACGGCACGCATGTAGAACAGCGCGAAGCCGACCGGCGGCGTGAGGAAGGCGGTCTGCAGGTTGATGCCGATCATGACCCCGAGCCACACCGGGCTCACGCCCATGGCGATGATCACCGGCGCCGTGATGGGCACGACGATCAGCACGATCTCGATCGTGTCCATGAAGAAGCCGAGCACGAACATGACCATCATCACGGCCATGACCGCGCCGAAGGTTCCGCCCGGCACGTCGACGAGCAGCTGCTCGACGAGATGCTCGCCGCCCAGGCCGCGGAACACCAGCGAGAACACCGAGACGCCAAGCACGATGCCGAATACCAGGGCGCTGATCACCGCGGTGTTGCGCATCACGGCCAGCAGGGTGGCGAACGAGAAGGCCCGGTTGGCGACGGCGAGGATGATCGAGCCCAGCGCACCGATCGAGGCCGCCTCGGTCGGCGTGGCGATGCCGGCCAGGATGGATCCCAGCACCGCCACGATGAGCAGCAGCGGCGGGATCAGGGCCCGCACGAAGCGCCGGCCGAGCGAGGCCCGCTCGGCATCGTTCATCACCAGCGCCGGACAGGTCGCCGGCCGCAACACGGCGAGAATGATGATGTAGAGGATATAAAGCGCGACCAGCGCCAGGCCGGGGAGGAAGGCGCCGGCGAAGAGATCGCCGACCGAGATCGGCTCGAGCGCCTTGCCGGTGCGCTGGGCGGCCAGCTGGTTGGCGCCCATCAGCAGGTCGCCGACGAAGATCAGGATCACCGAAGGCGGAATGATCTGGCCGAGCGTGCCGGAGGCGCAGATCACGCCGGTGGCGAGCCCGGGATTGTAGCCGGCGCGCATCATCGCCGGCAGGCTGAGCAGGCCCATGGTGACGACGGTGGCGCCGACCACGCCGGTCGAGGCCGCGAGCAGCGCGCCCACGATCACGACGGAGATGGCGAGCCCGCCGCGCAGGCTGCCGAACAGCTGCCCCATCGTCTCGAGCAGGGCCTCGGCGATCTTCGAGCGTTCGAGCACCGCGCCCATGAAGATGAAGAGCGGCACGGCGACCAGCACCTCGTTGGTCATCAGGCCGAAGTAGCGCGACGGCAGGCTGGTCAGGATGATCGGGTCGAAGACGCCGAGCCACCAGCCCAGCGCCGCGAAGACGAGCGAGAAGCCCGCCAGGCTGAAGGCGATCGGAAAGCCGCACAGCACGCCGAACGTGGCGACGACGAACAGGCCGATGGCCAGGATATCGGCGATCAGTTCATTGGACATTGCGCCGCCCTCAGCCCAGCGGTCCGGTCAGGGTCTCGTTGGGCGGTGGCTCGCGGCCATTCAGCACCAGGATGGACCGGCCGATCCAGGCCAGCCCCTGCAGCGCCAGCAGCACGACGAAGCCGATGATCGCCGACTTCAGCACGTACATGGCCGGCATGCCGTTGCTCTGCACGGAGATCTCGTTCGTCTGCCAGGAGTAGGAGACATAGGTCCACGACGTCCAGCCGAGCAGCGCCAGCCATGGCATCAGGAGGAAGACGACCCCGAGCAGGTCGATCCAGGCCCTGCCGCGCGCGCTGAGCCGGGCGTAGATGATGTCCACCCGGACATGGGCGTTGAGGAGATAGGCGAAGCCTGCCGCCAGCAGGAACGTCATGGCGTGCGTCCAGACGTAGAGTTCCTGCATCCAGACCCGGCCCATCCCGAGCGAGTAACGCAAGAACACCACGGTGCCGCAGACCACCACCGTCGCCAGCGTCAGCCATGCGACAACCCGGCCCACGACCCGGTTGATCCAGTCGATGGCCGCGACGGCGCGCGCAACAGAATCCATGCCGAGCCTCCCGATCCGTCGTCCGCCGTCTTGATGGTCTCTCGAAGGACCGTGGCGGTTCGATCAGGCAGGAGCGTAGCGCATGACCTTCGGAGGTGCGAGCGGCACGTTGACTCCCGCTTCGGTCGCGAATTCTACGCAAACGATGGACGTAAACCTCGATGGCGTTCGAGGCGAGGTCCTGTGCCGGCCCGAACACGTTGCCTTCGAGCATGCCGTACGACACGACCTGGCCACGGCGCTTTAGCCGGACCTCAAGCACGTCGACATTACGGGCGGGAAGGGTGAGCATGCGCCCGTCGACGGCGACCCGCCCTCCGTCGGTGCGCAGCCACACCGTGCCGAGGGCGAGGGTCGGTCTCTCGGCGCCCGGCACGTATTGTCGTCGACGACCAGCAGCCTCATCCTGCCCCCGGGTTCCCGCCCGAACCCAGGCCGGCCTCCGAATCGCGTCGAGATGGGCATCAGGAACACATAATCGCGTCTCCGGGCGGGGAAGCGCGCGACCGTCGCCTGCCGGCCCGACCGCACCGAGCCGTCGGCGAGGAGGAAAGACCGTGAAGCAGCTTCGCATTCCCGCCGTCTACATGCGCGGCGGCACCAGCAAGGGCGTCTTCTTCCGCGCCGAGGACCTGCCGACGGATCCGGCCGAGCGCGACCGTGTCCTGATGCGCGTCATCGGCAGTCCCGATCCCTACGGCAAGCATACGGACGGGATGGGCGGCGCCACCTCCAGCACCAGCAAGGTCGTCATCCTGTCGAAGTCGAGCCGTCCCGGCTGCGACGTCGACTATCTCTTCGGGCAGGTCGCGATCGACCGTCCGCTGATCGACTGGTCGGGCAACTGCGGCAACCTGAGCGCCGCGGTCGGCCCGTGTGCGATCAGCACGGGCCTCGTGGACGCGCCGGCCGACGGCACGGCCACGGTCAACATCTGGCAGTGCAACATCGGCAAGAAGATCGTGAATCATGTCGCGATGAGCGGCGGCGAGGTCCAGGAGCTGGGCGATTTCGTGCTCGACGGCGTCGCCTTTCCGGCGGCCGAGGTGCAGATCGAGTTCCTCGATCCGGCCGACGACGAGGGCGGGTCGACCTTCCCGACGGGCAACCACATCGACATGCTCGACGTACCGGGCCTCGGCCCGGTCGAGGCGACGCTGATCAACGCCGGCAATCCGACGATCTTCATCGATGCGGCGCGGCTCGGCCTCACCGGCACGGAGCTGCAGGGCGACGTCAACGGCAATCCCGAGCTGCTCGCCCGTGCCGAGGCGGTGCGCGCACAGGGCGCGGTGGCGATGGGCGACGCCGCCACGCCCGAGGAGGCGACGGCGAAGCGGCCGCACACGCCCAAGCTCTCCTTCGTCGCCAGGCCCGCGGGCTACACCGCGTCGGACGGGCGCCGCGTGGAAGCCAATTCGATCGACCTGCTGGCGCGCATCTTCTCGATGGGGGTGCTGCACCATGCGATGACCGGCACGGGTGCGGTCGCGATCGCCGCGGCGGCCGCGATTCCGGGTACCCTGGTACACCGGGTCGCGCCGGCCGGGGCGGACGGCCGGGTCCGCTTCGGGCATCCGTCGGGCACGTTGAAGGTCGGCGCCGCGGTCGAGCGCGACGGAAACCGGTGGTCGGTCCGGAAGGTCATGATGAGCCGTTCCGCTCGCCGGCTCATGGAGGGCTGGGTGCGGGTGCCGCCGGCCGGGGCGTGATACGAAGGCGAGATGTTCGACGGCAACCGGGTCACCGCCCATACGCGCTCGCGCTATCCCATCTTCCAGTCGCCGATGACGTGGATCGCCCGCGGGCCGCTGGTCGCCGCGGTCTCGGCCGCGGGCGGCATGGGACTGCTGGAAAACTCGATCCGCGACCTGTCGGTCACGCAGCGCGAGTTCGCCGCCATCCGCGCCGCCACCAACCAGCCCTTCGGGGTCAACCTGCCGGTGCGCTACCTGCAGATGGACCCGAAGGAGGAGAGCGCCATCATCGACTGGCTGTTGGGCCAGGGGATCCACTTCGTGACGACCTCGGCCGGCGATCCGACGCGCTACACGCGGATGCTGAAGGACGCGGGCGTCTGCGTCTATCACGCCACGGCGACGCTGCGCGGGGCGATCAAGGCGGTCGATGCCGGCGTCGACGGGCTGATCGTCGAAGGCGCCGAAAGCGCCGGCCTGCGCAATCCCGAGGAGGTCCATACCTTCGCGCTGCTGCAGGCGGTGCGGGAGAAGGTCGACGTGCCGATCGTGGCGGCGGGCGGCATCGTCGACGGTCGCGGCATGGCCGCGGCCTTCGCGCTCGGTGCCGAGGGCGTCACGATGGGCACGCGCTTCGTCGCCTCGCACGAAAGCCCGGTGCATCTGAACTACAAGCAGGCGATCGTGGCGGCGCCGATCACGGGCACGGCGCTGGTCGACAATCCGCCGCGTGCCCGCTCGCGCGGCCTCCGGACGCCCTATGCCGTCGAGGTCGCCGAGGGGAAGCGCGAGCGCCTGCCGCGCGACGCCACGCTCGACATGCTCTACGTCAGGGGCGACGTCGACAACACCCATGGCGCTGCCGGCGAAAGCGCCGGCCTGATCCACGAGATCAAGTCGGTGCAGCAGATCGTCGACGACACGATCGCGGGCTTCTGGCGCGAGATCGACCGCCTGGCCAGCCTTCGTCGTCCCGACCGGGGCCGAGCGTAGCGAGGCGCAGTGGAGGGATCTGCCTTTTCGGTGCAGCGACAAGACGGGGGTCCCTCGATTACGCCGCCCTATGGGCGGCTTCGCTCGGGATGACGGTCAAGGTCTGGCCCCGGTGAGTTCCAGGCTCAACGCCTGCAGCTTCCGCCGCGCCTCGGCGTCGTAGGCCTGCGGATTGGCGCGCGCCTCGTTCATGACGTTGAAATAGAGGCCGCTCCTGCCTTCCATTGTCGGGGAGACCGCGAGCTGCAGGATGGCTTCGGCGCCGGTCTCGACCTTGCTGGCCGGGGACACGCCGGCGCGCCGCACCATGGTCGTGTTCATGTAGGTCGAGGGATGCAACGCATTGACGATCACGCCGCTGCCTTTCAGCTGCTCGGCGAGGTCGATGGTGAACAGGATCTGCGCCAGCTTGCTCTGGCAGTAGGCGGCGACGCCGCTGTACCGCCGGGTCAGCATGACGTCGGCGAAGTCGATCGCCTGCTGGCCGGCCGACGAGACGTTGACGATGCGTGACGGCGCCGAGGCTTCGAGCAGCGGCAGCAGCTCGTGGGTCAGCAGGAAGCCCGCCAGGTAGTTCACCGCGAAGCGCAGCTCGTGACCGTCGGCGCTGAGCTCGCGGTCGGCGCCGGCCGTGCCGATGCCGGCGTTGTTTATCAGGAGATCGAGCCGGTCGGTCTGTCCTCGCACCTCGGCCGCCAGCCGGCGGACCTCGGCCAGTGCGGCGAGATCGGCCGGCAGGAACGTGGCGCTGCCGCCGGAGGCCGCGATCTCCGCCACCAGGGTCTCGCCGCGCGTCCGGTCGCGGCCGTGCACCAGCACCCGCCAGCCGTCCTTTCCCAGCGCGCGGGCCACCACGCGGCCGACGCCGTCGGTGGCGCCGGTGATCAATGCCGTCTTCGCCATTCCCGTCCTCCCCGCCGGCTAGCCGGCGCTCGCCTTCCAGGCATCGACGATCTCCGCGCCCGTCGCCGGCCAGACGCCGTCCTGATCGAGGAGACGGTCGAGCATCTCGCCCAGCGCCCGGATCCGGTGCGGCTGGCCCATCAGCCAGGGCGTGATCGTGACGGTGAGCACACGTCCGGCGCCGTCCGCCGCTTCGGCCTTGAAGCTCGCGAAGGCGCGCAGCACCTGCTCGACGAACTCGCCCGTGTCCATGTGCTGCTGGAACAGCAGGCGCTGGTCGGAGAGGTCCCAGGCCAGCGGCATGGCGGTGAGCGGGCCCTTCGCCGTCGTCACGGCATAGGGCATGTCGTCGTTGATCCAATCCGCGACATAGTCGAGGCCAGCCTCGGCGACGAGGTCGAGCGTGCGCATCGACTGGGAATGCGCCGGCGAATGCCAGCCGCGGACGGTCGGACCGAAGGCGGCGCGCAGGTTGGCGACGGCACGCGTCACCAGCGCCCGCTCCGACGCCTCGTCGAGGCCCCCGTGGTGCAGCTTGCCCATGTCGACGCCGGCCGCGGCGACTTCCCAGCGGCTGGCGGCGACCTCCTTGACCAGCGCCGGATAGCGCGTGGCCACGGCGCTGCTCATCAGGGCCGTCCCGCGCAGCCCGCGGGCGTCGAGGGCGCGCATCAGCCGGTAGATGCCGATCCGGTTGCCGTAGTCGCGCTGCGTATAGTCCCAGTAGCTTGGGTAGGGCCGGTCGACACCGCCCGGCGCCACGAAGGGCGTGCGGGGCATGTCCATCGGGAAGTGACCGACATGGACCGCGATCCAGAGCGCCACCCGCGCCTTGCCCGGCCAGGCGATCGGCGTGGCGCGGGGCAGGATGCGATAGGGGAAGCGGTCATGGTCGAGGCCGCGCCGCCGCCACGGATAGTCGAGATAGCCGGGGAGCCCGGGGCCGCTCATCGCCGGCCTCCCGGCGTGCCGGCGGCCAGCCACTGCGAGACCGTGTCGTAATAGTGCTCGGTGTACCAGGCGGCGATCTCGCGCCCGGTCGCCAGCCAGACGCCGTCGTGCGCCACGATATGCGCCAGTGCCGCGTCGAGGGCGGCGATGCGCTGCGGCTGGCCGATCAGGAACGGATGCAGCGGCAGGCACATCACCGTGCCGTTCTCGGCGCCCTCGGCGTAGAGCTGGTCGAACTGCGCCTTGACGATCTCGGTGTAGCGCTCGACCGGCGTGTTGCGCAGCTGGAACAGCGGCACGTCGTTGACCTCGAGCGAGTAGGGAATGCTGATCAGCCGCCCGTTGCGCACCTTGACCGGCATCGGCTGGTCGTCGTGCACCATGTCGAGCGTGTACTTGATGCCTTCCTCGGCCAGCACGTGCTGCGTCGTCTCGTCGTTGGTGATGGCAGGCGTCAGCCAGCCGTCGAGCGTCTGGCCGCTGTACTTGCGGATCGTGTCCCGGCTGTCGGCGATGACGGCGCGCTGCTGGTCCTCCGAAAGGTCATAGAAGTAGCGCGTGTTGTAGGTACCGTGGCTGAACAGCTCCCAGCCGAGCTCGCAGCAGCGCTCGATGATCTCGGGATAGTGGTCGCAGACCGCGACGTTCAGCGAGACGCTGCCGCGCACGCCGTGCCTCGCCATGACGTCGGCCATGCGCCAGAAGCCCGCCCGGTTGCCGTAGTCGCGGTGCGAGTAGTTCAGGATATCGGGCACCGGCCGCGGCCAGGGCACCTTGCGCGGGTTGCCGGGTGGCTCGAGCTCGTAGTGTTCGATGTTGGGGGCCAGCCAGACGGCGATGCGGTTGCCGTTCGGCCAGGCGATGCGCGGTCGGCCGCTGTAGGGGGCGTAATCGTAGTGTCCGGGTTCGGCGAGCATACTCTTCACCTCTCGCGACGGACCATAGCCGTCGGCCACCGCATTGACTAAGACTCTCGCCATGACCCATCGAATTCACATAAGCGGTGCCCAAATCGTCTCCATGGACGGCGCGCTGGGCGATTTCCAGGCCGCCGACATCCTGGTCCAGGATGGCGCGATCCTTGCCGTCGGACCGTCCCTCGACGGCACCGGGGCCGAGACGATCGACGGCACGGGCATGATCGCCTTGCCTGGCATCATCGATGCCCATACCTGCCTGTGGCAGACGGTGCTGCGCGGCTACGTGCCCGACCTGTGGCCCGGCACCTACTATTCGAAGTTCCTGCCGCTGCGCAGCCGCTACACGCCGGACGACAACTACAATGCCGCCTGGATCGGCGCCCACGAGATGCTGTCCTACGGCACGACGACGGTCGTCGACTATTGCCATGACATCCGCAGTCCCGCCTTCGCGCCGGCCTCGATCGCCGCGCTGAAGGAGGCCGGCATCCGCCACCTCTTCACCTATTCGTTCATGCCGGTGGGACCCGACGAGTTCGCCCGGCCCGAGGACCGCCTGGCCGACGGCCGGCAGGTCCACGAGCGGTTCCACGAACCAAGCGGCCTCACCACGATCGGGTTCGGGGTCGATTCCTGGGGCGCGCCGGGCCTCGAGGCCCAGGTCGACGTCGCGCGGTCGATGTCGGCGCCGAGCTGCATCCACGTCAATGAGGCGGGCGTCATCGGCAAGCTCGACGCCGCCGGCCTGCTGGGTTCCGACCTTTGGGTCATCCACGGCAACCTGATCAGCAACCCGGAGCTGGAGCGCATGGCGGAGGCAGGGATGCCGCTCTGCTTCACGCCCACCGCCGACACGCAGGGCACGCCGGCCGACGTCGTCCGTCGGGCGATCGAGCGCGGCGTGCATGTCGTGTTCGGCTGCGACGTGCCCTGCAGCGTGGCCTCCGACCCGCTGGGCCAGCTGCGTGTGATGTTCAACGTGCAGGGCTTCCTCGACGGCGCCATGGAGCGCAGCTACTCGATTGTGCTGGGCCGTCGCCCGCCGGTGCGCGAGGGGCTGCCGTTGCTGACGCCGCGCAAGCTGCTCGAGATGGCGACCATCACCGCGGCACGCGTGCTGGGCCTCGCCGGGCATGTCGGCTCTCTGACCCCGGGCAAGCGCGCCGACATCGTGCTGGTGCGCAAGGGTCCGTTCGGCGATTCCGTCGTCGACGATCCCTGCGCCCACGTGTTGCTGCAGACCAGCCCACGCGAGATCGACACCGTGCTGGTGGACGGCAAGGTGCGGGTGAAGGGTGGTGTGGTGCAGGGCTTCGACGCGGCGCGGGCGGCCAGGATGGTGGCCGAGTCCCGCCAGCGCATCCTGGGCTGATGGTTGATCGCCACTCCTTGTCACCCCGAGCGCAGCGAGGGGCCTTTCCTGTCGCCTCAAGGGCCCCTCGCTGCGCTCGGGGTGACGGGGTCGGCCGGTCCGGAAGATCGTGAGCAAGGCCGTGGCGACCCTCCATCTTCTCTATGGGAAGATCGCTGCCGGAAAATCGACGCTCGCCGCCACGCTCGCCGCGCAACCGGCGACGCTGCTGGTCAGCGAGGACCACTGGACGGCGACCCTGTTCCCCGACGAGCTCAGGACGATCGACGATTATCGCCGCCTGTCGGCGCGGCTGCGCGCGGCGATGGCGCCGCATCTCGTTTCGATCCTGCGGCTCGGCGTCTCGGTCGTGCTCGACTTTCCCGCCAACACGCCGACCCAGCGGGCCTGGATGCGATCCCTGATCGACGAGGCGGGCGTCGACCACGTACTCCACGTCCTCGATGTGCCGGATGCGGTCTGCAAGGTGCGGCTGCGGCAGCGCAATGAAGCGGGCGCGCATGCGTTCCAGGTGAGCGACGCCGAGTTCGACCAGTTCACCCGCTTCCTCGTGTCCCCGCGGCCCGAGGAAGGGTTCAACCTCGTCGTCCACTCCGCCTGAGCACCGCCGCCGTCAGTCGACAGGCGGCCGCTTGTCGGCCCACGGCCGCACCGCCTCGAAGGCGGCGGCCATCTGCAGCACGCCGAGGTCGTCGAAGCGCCGGCCGACGATCTGCAGCCCGACCGGCAGCCCGTCCGCGGTCAAGCCGCAGGGCATCGAGGCGGCAGGGTTCTGCGACAGGTTGAACGGGTAGGAGAATTCGGCCCACGACAGCCAGTCCCAGGGATGCTGGGGCCAGTGCGCCGGCTGCAGCCGGTCGGCGGGGAAGGCCGCGACCGACACCGCAGGCGTCAGCAGGAAATCCCAGCCGTCGAAGAAGTGGTTGATCTCGGCGCAGTAGGCGTACTTCTCCAGGCGCTTCTTCTGGTAGTCGGCCATGGTGATCGCCGCCCCCGCCTCGATGCAGGCGACGAAGCCCGGATCCATGCGGTCGCGGAATTCAGGCAGCCGGTCGGCGTGGCGCGTGAAATGCGCCGGCCAGAAGAAGCGGGCGAGTGCCGGACCCTTCGGTCCCCACGGCGTCTTCACCGGCTCGACGTGCCAACCCAGCTCGCTCTCGAAGGCGGCGACGGCCTTCTCGACCAGCGCCGCCACCTCGGGATCGACCCGGGCATGGCCGAGGTCGGGACTATAGGCGAGGCGCGGAGCGCGCGGCCGCCGTCCCAGCAGCCGCGGATAGTCGGCGGGCAGGGTCTCGAGGCTGGTGTGGTCGTCGGGATGCGGCCCCGCCATCGTGCGCAGCATCAGCGCGGCGTCGGCGACGGTGCGGGTAAGGGGCCCGAGATGGACCGTGTTGTCGCTCGCCGCCACCGGCGACTGCGGCACGCGGCCGTAGGTCGGCTTCAGGCCGAACACGCCGCTGAAATGCGCCGGCATGCGGATCGACCCCGCGCCGTCGCTGCCCTGGTGCAGCGGCCCGTAGCCCGCCGCCGCGCCGACGCCGGCGCCGGCCGACGAGGCGCCGGCGTTCATCCCCTGCTTCCAGGGATTGTGGGTGATGCCGGTCAGCGGGCTGTTGCTCACGCCCATCCAGCCGAACTCCGGCGTCGTCGTCTTGCCGAGGATGATCGCGCCGGCGGCGCGCAGGCGCGAGACCATCGCATTGTCGGACGCCGCCACCTCGCCCTTGCGCAGCCAGGTTCCGTACTCGAGCTGCATGCCGCGCACGGCCTCGTGGTCCTTGATGGTGACCGGCACGCCGTGCAGCGGACCAAGGGGTGCGCCGCGGGCGAGCGTCCGGTCGGCTTCTGCAGCGGCCGCCATCGCCTCGTCGGCGGCCAGCCAGGCGAAGGCGTTGAGCCGGGGCTCCAGCCGCTCGATCCGTTTCAGCACCGTCGAGACGATCTCGACGGCGGAGAGTTCCTTGGCGCGCAACGCATCGGCCATGTCGGTGGCCGGCAGGAAGCAGAGATCTGTTTCGTTCATGGAGCGAACCCTACACCAACGCCGGCTTGCCGTGGGGATCCCGCCGCCTGGTGCAGAAGGCCGAGGGCTATCGCGCCACCGTCGTGCGCGGCGAGGTCACCTACCGCGACGGTGAGGCGACCGGCGCGCTCCCCGGCCGGCTGGTGCGCGGAGCGCGCTGAGCGCGGTCACAGACCGCTCCCTTGCGTTGTCGCGCGATCGGGCTACGCTTGCCCGATGAAGCGTCTCATCCTCCTCCTCGCGCTCGTCGTCGCCGGCTGCGGCGGCAGCGGTGTCAGCACCTCGACCGGTCCAAATGGCGAGAAAATCGCCGGCAACGGTGTCTCGGTCCAGGTGAGCGGCGCCGCCAGTCCCACCGTCGCCTTCGAATTGGCCCAGCGATACTGCGCCCGCCAGGACCGTGCCGCGCGCTTCGTCGGCCAGAACGGCGCCGCCGCCGCCTTCGACTGCGTGAAGCCCACTTGAGGCCATGACCGACCGCGCCGTCGTCCTGGAGGTCGCCGGCGCCGGCGAGGTCTCCGGTCTCTGGCTCGCGCCGACCCGGGCGAAAGCCTGCCTCGTCCTGGCGCATGGCGCCGGCGCCGGCATGTCCCACCGTTCGATGGCGGCGATCGCCGAGGGCCTCGCCGAGCGCGGCGTGGCCACGCTGCGCTACCAGTTTCCGTACATGGAGAAGGGCTCGAAGCGCCCCGACCGGCCGCCGCTCGCCCACGCCACGGTGCGGGCGGCCTGTGCCAGTGCGGCGGCGCTGGCCGGGCGATTGCCGCTGTTCGCCGGCGGCAAGTCGTTCGGCGGCCGCATGACCTCGCAGGCCCAGGCGCTCGAGCCACTGGCGGACGTTCGCGGTCTGGTCTTCTTCGCCTTCCCGCTGCATCTGGCCGGCAAGCCCGCGCGCACGCGCGCCGATCACCTGGCCGACATTGCGGTGCCGATGCTGTTCCTGCAGGGCACGAAGGACGCGCTGGCCGACCTCGCCCTGCTCCAGGCGGAAGTGAAGGCGCTCGGCCGGCGTGCGACGCTGGTCCTGGCCGACGGCGCCGACCACGCCTTCCACGTGCCGGTGCGGTCGGGCCGCACTGACGCCGCCGTGCTGGGCGAGCTGCTCGACGCCGCGGCGGCGTGGATGACACGCGTGGCGGGCTGAGCGACACTCGCCCGACCAGTCCCGACGCGGGAGGCAGCTCATGACGACGGCGAGCGAAGGCGCGGAACTCACGCAGGTCGGCCCCGGCACGCCGATGGGCCGGGTGATGCGGCATTACTGGCTGCCGGCGCTGCTCTCGTCGGAGCTGGAGCGCGACGGGCCGCCGACCCGCTTCATGCTGCTGGGCGAGAAGCTGCTGGCCTTCCGCGACAGCGCTGGCCGCGTCGGTGTGCTCGACCACCGCTGCCCGCACCGCTGCGCCTCGCTGTTCCTCGGCCGCAACGAGCAGGGCGGCCTGCGCTGCGTCTATCACGGCTGGAAGTTCGACGTCGCCGGCAGCTGCCTCGACATGCCGAACCTCACCGAGGACCAGGAGTTCCGCCACAAGGTCAAGGCGAAGGCCTATCGCGTCGTCGAACGGGCCGGCCTGGTGTGGGTCCACATGGGCGAGGGCGAGCCGGCGGGCCTGCCGGGCTTCGAGATCCTCGACATGCCGGCCGACGAGATCAACGTCCACATGATGCAGCGCGATTGCAACTGGCTGCAGGCGCTGGAAGGGGAGATCGACACCGCGCATTTCGGCTTCCTGCACGGCGGGCATGTCGATCCCGACGACGTGCCGGAGAACGATCCCTTCTACTTCACCATCACCAACCGCGCGCCGCAGTACCATGTCAGCGACGCGCCGTGGGGCACGCAATATGCCGGCTATCGCGCCGCCGGGCAGGGGCGCACCTACTGGCGCTTCGCCAACTTCCTGTTCCCCTGCTGGTCGCAGGCGCCCAACGGCGAGTTCCAGAGCCACATGCATGCGCGCGGCTGGGTGCCGCTCGACGACGGCCACACGATGTTCGTCTTCATCTGGTGGAAGAAGGCGCGCTCGGCGCAGGCGCTGCCGCAGCCGACCTTCAAGGACGGCCGGCCGATCGGCGGCACCGGCCGCGGCGGCATTCGCATGCTGCCCAACACCACCGACTGGCTGGGGCGCTGGCGGCTGGCGCTGAACGAGGGCAACGACTGGGGCATCGACCGCGACAAGCAGCGGCGCAACGAGATCTACACCGGCATCGACGGCATCCACCTGCAGGACCAGGCGATCACCGAGAGCATGGGGCCCGTCACCCACTTCGCCTTCGAGCACCTGGCGCCGTCGGACCAGATGATCACCCGTACCCGCCGTCGCCTGCTGAAGGCGGCCCGGGCGCTGCAGGAGACGGGCGAGGCGCCGCCGGGCGCCGCGGACCCCGCGGTCTATCGCGCCGCCCGCAGCGGCTACTTCCTCAGCCCCGAGGGCGAGGCGCCGTGGCGCGAGGTCTACGACCGCACGCTGGCATCATCCGCCCATCCGCCGGGCTGAAGGGCGGGCAGGGAGCAGCATGTCGCGTTGGCGGGTTGGCGTCGATTCCGGAGGCACATTCACCGACATCTGCCTGTTCGACGAGGCGAGCGGCCGGGTCGAGACCTGGAAGGTGCCGTCGACGCCCGACGATCCCTCGCGCGGCATCGCCCAGGGCGTCGAGGAGGGGATGCGGCGGGTGGCGCCCGAGGCGGCCGGCGGGCCGGCGGCGCCCATCGTCTATTTCGGCCACGGCACGACGGTCGCGACCAACGCCCTGATTCAGCATCGCGGCGTGCGCACCGGCCTGGTGACGACCGACGGCTTCCGCGACCTGCTGGAGATCGGCCGCCAGAAGCGGCCCGACCTCTACGACATCCAGGCGGACAAGCCGCCGACGCTGGTGCCGCGCGACCTGCGGCTCGAAGTGCCCGAACGCGTGCGCCACACCGGCGAGGTCGACACGCCGCTCGACGAGGCGAGCATGCGCGCGGCGGCGCGTGCGCTGAAAGCGGCCGGCGTCGAGGCGGTGGCCGTCTCGTTCCTCTACGGCTTCGTGCGGCCCGACCACGAGAAGCGCGCGCTCGAGATCCTGCGCGAGGAGATGCCCGACGCCTTCCTGTCGGCCGGGCACGAGATCGCGCCCGAGTTCCGCGAGTACGAGCGCCTGTCGACCGTGGTGCTGAACGCCTATCTCGGCCCCGTGATGCGGCGCTACATCCGGCGGCTCAGCCCGCGGCTGGAGGCGCTCGGCATGACCGTGGCGCCGCATCTCACCCAGTCGAATGGCGGCGTCATCGGCTTCGAGACCGCCGCCGACCGGCCGGTGCGCACCGTCCTGTCCGGCCCGGCAACGGGCGTGGTCGCCGCCCAGGCGATCGGCCGCGCCGCGGGCTTCCCCGACCTCATCACCTTCGACATGGGCGGCACGTCGACCGACGTCGCCCTGCTGCAGGACGGCAACTGCCGGCTCACGGCCGAGGCGACGGTGCACGGCTACCCGATCAAGGCGCCGATGCTCGACATCCACACGGTGGGCGCCGGCGGCGGTTCGATCGCCTTCCTCGACAACGGGCTGCTGAAGGTCGGGCCGCGCTCGGCCGGCGCCGATCCCGGCCCCGCCTGCTACGGCCGCGGCACCGAGGAGCCGACCGTCACCGACGCCAACGTCGTGCTGGGCAACCTCAACCCCGAGTACCTTCTGGCCGGCCGCATGACCATCCGGCGCGAGCTGGCCGAGCGCGCCGTCGCGGGCCTCGCCGCCCGGCTCGGCCTCGACACTGCGGCGACGGCGCAGGGCATCCTCGCCGTGGTGACGGCCAACATGGCGCGCGCCATCCGGGTCATTTCGGTGCAGCGCGGCCACGACCCGCGCGACTACACGCTGATGGCGTTCGGCGGGGCGGGGCCGTTGCACGCGGCGCGGCTCGCCGCCGAGCTCGAGATCGCCCGCGTGCTGGTGCCGCCCACGCCCGGCATCCTGTGCGCGCTCGGCCTGCTGCTCACCGACCTGCGCGCCGACTTCGCGGTGACACGCCTGCTGCCGGCGCGGGCGTCGTCGGCCTCCGAGCTGGCGATGGGCTTCGCGGCGCTGGACGCGCAGGCCGGACAGTGGTTCGAGCAGGAGGGCATCGCGGCCGCCGACCGGCGGCTCGCCCGCACCGTCGACATGCGCTACCTCGGCCAGAACTACGAGCTCGCGGTGCCCTTGCCCGAGGGCGATATCGGCGAGGACACCGTCGCGGCGCTGACGGGGGCCTTCGTCGCGGCGCATCGCCGGCGCTACGGCTTCGGTCCCGAGGACGAGCCGATGCAGATCGTGACCCTGCGCGTCGAGGCGACGGGCGCGGTGCGCAAGGCCGAGCTGCGGTCCCATGCCGAGGGCGGGCCCGACACGGCGACAGCCATCGTCGGCCACCGCGCGGTCTGGCCGCCGGACGGTCGCGCCGCCGTCGACACGCCGGTCTATCGCCGCGACGGGCTGCGGCCCGGCCACCGCATCGCGGGCCCCGCCATCGTCGAGCAGATGGATTCCACCACCGTCGTGCCGCCGGGCTGGACGGCCGAGGTCGATGCGTATCTCAATCTCGTCCTGGAGGCAGCGACGTGACATGTGACCTTCCTCCCCACGCTCTGCGTGGGGAGGTGCCCGCGCAGCGGGCGGAGGGGTCAGAAGCCCCACCGAGCCTGCTGCCCATGACCCCTCCGTCGGCGTATGACGCCGACACCTCCCCTTACTTCGCAAGGGGAGGATATTCATGACCACCCCCGATCCCATCACCGTCGAGGTCATCGGCGCGGCGCTGGGCTCGATCGTCGAGGAGTGCGGCGAGACGCTGATCCGCGCCTCGCACTCGACCAACATCAAGGAGCGCCGCGACTGCTCGACGGCGCTGTTCAACGCCGCCGGCGAGACGCTGTGCCAGGCCGAGCACATCCCGATCCATCTCGGCAGCTTCCTCGACCTGGTGAAGCACATCATGCGGCGCTACCCGACGCAGGACATAAGGCCGGGCGACGCCTTCGTCGGCAACGACGCCTACGAGGGCGGCGGCACGCACCTGCCGGACATCGTGCTGGCCGAGCCGGTGTTCGTCGACGGACGGCTGGTCGCCTGGACGGTCAACCTCGCGCACCATGCCGACTTCGTCGACCGCGGCCATGCCCACATCTTCCAGGAAGGGCTGCGCATCCCGCCGGTGCGCCTCTACCGCGGCGGCGAGCTGCAGCGCGACGTCCAGGACCTGATCCTGCTGAACTGCCAGGTGCCGGCCGAGCGCCTGTCGGACCTGCGGGCGCAGATGGCGGCCAACCGTGTCGGCGTGCAGCGCCTGCAGGGGCTGGCGGCGAAGTACGGCATCGACACGGTGCTGGCGGCGGGCTCGGCGCTGATGGACCATGCCGAGCGCAAGATGCGGGCGGCGATCGCCGCCCTGCCGGACGGGACCTGGCGCTTCGAGGACGTGTTCGACAACGAGGAGGTGGCGGGCGTCCTGCCGATGTCGGTCGAGGTGACGGTGACGGGCGAGGAAATGGCGCTCGCCTTCGACGGTCCCGCGCAGTGCCGCGCCGGCATCAACATGACCTACACGGCGCTGCTCGCCACGACCTACTACGTCGTGAAGTCGGTGCTCGATCCCTCGATCCCGCCCAATGCCGGCCTGGCGCGGCCGCTCCGCGTGAGCGCGCCCGAGGGCAGCATCCTGAACTGCGTCGCGCCGGCTGCGGTCAACGGCCGCCTGCAGACCTGCCAGCGGGTCGCCGACATGGTGCTGGGGGCGCTTGCCCAGGCCGTGCCGGAACGGGTGATGGCCTGCTCCAACTCGGCCTGCACGGTCGCCTACTTCATCGGCAAGCAGCCGCACGACGGCTCGACCTGGGTCTATCTCGAGACGATCGGCGGCGGCTCGGGCGCGCGCGCGCGCAAGGACGGTCTGGACGGCGTGCACGTCCACACGACCAACACCTCGAACCTGCCGGTCGAATCGCTGGAGACGGAATATCCGCTGATGCTGACGCGCTACGAGCTGGTGGCCGATTCCGGCGGCGTCGGCGAGCATCGCGGCGGCATGGGCCTGCGCCGCGTCTACCAGGCCACCAACGAATGCCGCGTGCGGGTCGACATCACCCGCCAGCGCTCGCAGAGCTGGGGTCTGTTCGGCGGCGGGCCGGGCGGACACGGAAGGGTCGAGCCGGGACCGGGCGTCGCGTTCGACGGCGATTCGGCCGTCCTGCAGGCGGGCCAGTGGTTCGCCATCGTCACGCCGGGCGCCGGCGGCTTCGGCCCGCCGGACCGGCGCGATCCCGCGGCGGCGTCGCGCGACCTCGCCGAGGGCGCCATCAGCGCGGCGACGGCGCGCGACGTCTACGGTCTGACGGGGCTGCCGGCCGCCGACTGATCGGTCAGGAAGGGCGGCCGCGCACGCCGTAACCCGGCTCTTGCGTCATCGAGACCTCCGACAGGACAGGCCACGACCCCTATAGTGGCGCCATGTCCGAAGCGAGCATGCGCGTTGTCATCGTGGGCGGTGGGGCCGTCGGCTCCTCGATCGCCTGGCACCTGAAGGCGCAGGAGGGATATGCCGGCGAGGTCGTGGTGCTCGAGCGCGATCCGACCTATGCCCGGGCCTCGTCCTCGCTGTCGGCGAGCTCGATCCGCCAGCAGTTCTCGACCCCGCTCAACATCCACCTGTCGCGCTTCGGCATCGGCTTCCTGCGCCGCGCGCCGGAGCTGCTGGGGGTCGATCTCGGCCTGCGCGAGCCGGGCTACCTGTTCCTGGCCAGCCCCGCCGGCGAGGCCGTGCTGCGTGCCAACCATGCCGTGCAGGCGGCCGAGGGCTGCGCCATCGAACTGCTCGAGCCGGACGCGCTGCGGGCGCGCTTCCCCTGGATCTCCGGCGAGGGCGTGCGGCTCGCCTCCCATGGCGTCGCCAACGAAGGCTGGTTCGACGGGCCGGCGCTGATGCAGGCCTTCCGCCGCAAGGCGCGCGAGGCCGGCGCCCGCTACCTCGCCGACGAGGCCGTGCGGCTGCGCCCCGACGGGGTCGATCTGCTTGCCGGCGGGCGCCTGGAGGCAGGCACGGTGGTGCTGGCGGCCGGCGCCTGGTCGGGGGCGCTCGCGGCCACGGCGGGGATCGACCTGCCGGTCGAGCCGCGGCGGCGTTCGGTGTTCGTGTTCGATGTCCGGAAGCCGCCCGGCCAGACGCCGCTCACCATCGACCCGTCGGGCACTTGGTTCCGGCCGGAGGGCCGCTTCTACCTCGGCGGCACGACGCCGGCCGAGGGCAACGACCCGGCCGGCGCGCCGCTCGAGGTCCAGCACCAGGAATGGGACGAGATGGTCTGGCCGGCACTGGCGGCGCGCGTGGCGGCCTTCGAGGCGGCCAAGGTGGTGAACGCCTGGGCCGGCTACTACGAGTACAATACCTTCGACCACAACGGGATCGTCGGCCGGCATCCCGCGGTCGAGAGCCTGGTCTTCGCCACCGGCTTCTCGGGCCACGGCATGCAGCAGTCGCCGGCGGTCGGTCGGGCGGTCGCCGAGCTGATCGCCCACGGCGCCTACCGATCCCTCGACCTCGGGCAATTCGGCTATGAGCGGATATCTGCCGGCCGGCCTATCCGGGAGCTGAACGTGGTGTGATACGATGATGTCGTCCTGAGCGCAGCGAAGGACCTCATCGCCGGTTCCGACGGCATGCGATCCTTCGCTGCGCTCAGGATGACCTTGGTCCCAGGAGTCTGCCGTGCCCGATCAGCCGTTGGTGAATTCAGACCTGCAGTCCGCCCTGGACGAGGCGCGGCAGGCCTACACCGCCCGCAATCCTAAGAGCCTGACGCGGCATCACGAGGCCTGCGAGGCGATGCCGGGCGGCAACACGCGCACGACCCTGCACAACAACCCGTTCCCGCTGACCGTCGTGAAGGGCGAGGGCTGCCGTCTGTGGGACGTCGACGGGCACGAGTACATCGACGTGCTGGGCGAGTACACGGCCGGCATCTATGGCCATTCCCACCCGGTGATCCGCGCCGCCATCGACAAGGCGCTCGACGGCGGCTGGAACTATGGCGGCCGCAACGCCAACGAGGCCAGGCTCGCCAGGCTGGTGGCCGACCGCATGCCCTCGATCGACCTGGTGCGCTTCACCAACTCCGGGACCGAGGGCAACGTCATGGCGCTGGCCGGGGCGCGGGTCTACGCCCAGCGCAAGGGCCGCAGCAAGGCCACCAAGGTCATGGTGTTCCACGGCGGCTATCATGGCGGCGTCCTCTATTTCGTGAGCGGCGGCAGCCCGGTGAACATGCCCTACGAGTACGTCGTGGCGCCCTACAACGACGTCGAGGGCACACGGGGGCTGCTGGCGAAGCACGGCGAGGAGCTGTTCGCCGTCCTGCTCGAACCGATGCAGGGCAGCCATGGCTGCCTGCCGGGCGACCTCGATTTCCTGAAGATGGTGCGCGAGGAGACCCGCGCGCGCGGCATCACGATGATCTTCGACGAGGTCATGACCTCGCGCCTGTCGCCCGGCGGCCTGCAGGAGAGGACCGGCGTCATCCCCGACATGACGACGCTCGGCAAGTATATCGGCGGCGGCATGTCGTTCGGCGCCTTCGGCGGCCGGCGCGACATCATGGAGCTGTTCGACCCGACCAAGCCCGACGCCCTGCCGCACGCCGGGACCTTCAACAACAACGCGCTGACCATGGCGGCGGGCGCCGCGGGCTATGGCGAGGTCTACACGCCGGCGGCGGCCCAGGCGCTGAACGAGCGCGGCGAGAAGATCCGCGAGCGTCTGAATGCCATCTGTCTCCGCGAGAAGGTCGCGTTCCAGTTCTCCGGCATCGGCTCGATGATGACGGCGCACGCCACCAGCCGGCCGATCCGCACGGCCGCCGACATCGCCTCCAGCAACCAGGACGCCAAGGAACTCTTCTTCTTCGACATGCTGGCGGCCGGGATCTGGATCGCCCGGCGCGGCTTCGTGGCGCTGAACCTGATGATCGGCGACGCCGAGGGCGACCGTTTCGTGGCGGCCGTCGAGGAGTTCGTGACGACCCGGAAGGCTCTTTTGCAGCCACAATAACTACCTACATAGAGCGCATGAACGACGCCTCGCCCCCTTCCAGGCCTGCCTTCCCGCAGCCGGTTTCCGGCACGGTGGTGCCGCGCTTCGGCGACGTCGCCACCTTCATGCGCCTGCCGCTCAGCCGCGACCCGGCCGATGTCGAGATCGGCATGGTCGGCGTGCCCTGGGACGGCGGCACGACCAACCGGCCCGGCGCCCGCCACGGTCCGCGCCAGATGCGCGACCTGTCGACCATGATGCGGCGCATCCATCACGTCACCGGCGTCGCGCCCTACGATCTCGCGATCTGCGGCGACCTCGGGGACGCTCCGGTCAACCCGGCGAGCGTCGACGATTCGCTGGCGCGCATCGAGGACTTCTACGCCCGGCTGCATGCCGCCGGCGCCGTGCCGCTGTCGGCGGGCGGCGACCATCTGATCACGCTGCCCATCATGCGCGGCATCCGGAAGGGCCTGCCGCCGCTCGGCATGGTCCATTTCGACGCCCACAGCGACACGTGGGACACATATTTCGGCGGTTACAAGTACACCCACGGCACGCCGTTCCGCCGGGCCGTCGAGGAAGGCCTGCTCGATCCGAAGCGGGTGGTGCAGATCGGCATCCGCGGCTCGCTCTACAAGCGCGACGACAACCAGTGGGCGCTCGACCACGGCATGCGGGTGATCACCATCGAGGAGTATTTCGACCTCGGGGTCGAGAAGGTGATCGCCGAGGCGCGCCGCGTCGTGGGCGACGGTCCGACCTACATCAGCTTCGACGTCGACGGGCTCGATCCGGCCTATGCACCCGGGACCGGCACGCCCGAGATCGGCGGCTACACGCCGCACGAGGCGCAGCGCATGCTGCGCGGCCTGCGCGGCCTCGACCTGGTCGGCGGCGACGTCGTCGAGGTCTCGCCCCCATTCGACATGAGCGGCAACACCGCGCTCGTCGGCGTGACCATGATGTGGGAGATCCTCTGCCTGCTGTCGGAGGCGGTGGGCCGGCGCAAGGGGCGGCTCTAGCAGGATCGGGTGCCGGCGGAACGAGCCGCCGGTCCGGTCGTTAGTGTCGGTCATGCGCACGATCGTTATGCTTGCGGCCCTGACGGCGGGAGAGGCGTCGAAGCCGAAATCCTCGCCCGATCTCGAGGCGCGCTGCACGCAGCTCGTCGCCTACTACGACCGCTATGGCGCCAGCCGCAGCGCCGATTCCGACGGTCGGCGCAACCACACGCGCATCGGCGCCGAGATCGACTGCAATCGCGGCCGATATCGGGAAGGCATCGAGACGATGAAGCGGCTGCTGGTCGACAAGAAGTTCTCCGTTCCACCGCCGGGGCCGAGCGTCGTTCCCGACGACGACTGATTCCGGTGCGGGCCGGCTTGGGCTAGCCTCGCGCCATGAGAGCCCTTCTGCTTGGCCTGCTGGCCGGCCTTGTCGCAACCGCCGCGGCGGCGCAGGGAACGCCGCGCTGGATGACCCTGCCGCCGACACCGACCCTGCCCACGCCGGTGAGCAGCGGCCATGCGCCGGTCAACGGCGTCTCGATCTGGTACGCGACCTTCGGCAGCGGCCCCCCGGTGATCCTGCTCCACGGCGGCCTCGCCAACTCGAATTACTGGGGGCACCAGGTCCCAGAGCTGGCTAGGAGCCACCGCGTCATCGTCATGGACAGCCGCGGCCATGGCCGCAGCACGCGCGACAGCCAGCCTTTCGGCTACGCGCTGATGGCCTCCGACGTGATCGGGCTCATGGATTTTCTCGGCATCCCGAAGGCGGCGATCGTCGGCTGGAGCGACGGCGCCATCATCGGGCTCAGCCTGGCGATGAACCACCCGGACCGGGTGGCGCGGCTCTTCGCCTTCGCCGCCAACTCCGATCCCAGCGGCGTCAAGGACGTCGACAAGAGCCCGGTCTTCACCGCGTTCATCGCGCGGGCCGAGAAGGAGTACGAGGCGCTGTCGGCGACGCCCCGCCAGTACCAGCAGTTCGTCGCCGAGATCAGCCACATGTGGGCGAGCCAGCCGCACTGGACGGAGGCCGATCTCGCGAAGATCGGGGTGCACACCTGGATCGTCGACGGCGATCACGACGAGGCGATCAAACGCGAGAACACCGAGTTCATGGCACGCGCCATCCCGGGTGCCGGCCTGCTGCTGCAGCCCGAGGTCAGCCATTTCTCGATGCTTCAGGCGCCGCGCCAGTTCACCGAAGCCGCCCTGCTCTTCCTCGAGCGCACGTGGGATTGACGCGCCGACGGGCCGCCGGCAGGCATCCATCGGCGGGCAACGCCGTTTCCATCCGGGTGGATTATGCCTTCGGGTCGAACCGGTCCCCTTGAACACCTTCCTGTGCGATCCTTCAGGCATCGCGACCGGAGGACACGATGGACGAGATTTCCGCGATTCTCGAGAATGGAAGGCGGGCCGCGATCCGCACCGGTGCGGAGGTGATCGACTTCCTGCCGACGCTGCTGGGCGCAGCCATCCTGCTGCTCGTCGGCTGGTTCGTCGCGCGCCTGCTGCGGGCCGGCGTGCAGCGCGCCGGCGATCACCTCAATCGCCTGCTCGACCGGGCCTTCAGGAGCGGGCGCCTCGTCGACTATCGGCTGTCGCCGCGCATGCTCACCGCCCTGGCGCGGATCGTGTTCTGGCTGACCCTGCTCGTCTTCGCGTCGATCGCGGCGCGCGCCGTCGGTCTCGCCAGCTTCGGCTATTGGCTGGACCGCATGGTCGGCCATCTGCCGAACCTGGTCGTCGGCATCCTGGTGATCGTTCTCGGCTTCCTGCTCGGCCCGGTGGTCCGCGACCTGACCGCCGCAGCCATGCCCGCCGCGGGGGCGTCGCGCAGCCTGATGGTCGGCAGGGCGGTGCAGGTCGTGGTCGCCGTCGTCGCCCTGATCGTCGGCCTCGACCAGATCGGCATCAACGTCACCTTCATCGTGACCGTGCTGGCGATCGCCACCGCGGCGCTGCTCGGCGGGCTTGCGCTGGCGTTCGGCCTCGGCGCCCGCACCTATGTGGCCAACCTGATCGGTGCCCGCGAACTCGGGCGGGTGCTCGAACCCGGACAGATCGTCCGCTTCGGCGGCGGCGAGGGCGAGGTCGTCGGCGTCACCGCGACGACGCTCGTCCTCGCGACCCGGGAGGGGCGGCTGCGCATTCCCGCCGGCCGCTTCGCCGCCGAGAGCATGACCGTCGTCGATGCGGATACGCCCCATGACTGACATCCCGCCGCTCACGATCGCCTACATGGAGCGGCTGCCGGAGGCCGCGGCCCGCACCATTGCCGGCCTGTCGCGGACCGACGGCGCGGCGCTGTTCGAGGCCGTGCCCATCCGGATCCTGACTCCGGTCGTCGAACGGATGGAGAAATGGCCGGCGGCGCTCTGCCTCCAGCACCTGTCGGCGGAGCGGGCCGCCGCGATCGTCGCCGAGGCGTCGTACCAGACGGCGACTGTCCTGCTCCGGCTGATACCCGCCGAGCGGCGCGACCCGATCCTCGAGCATCTGCCCTCGACGCTGGCGAGGGACCTGCGGCAGTCGCTGCAGTACCCTCGCAACACCGTCGGCGCCTGGATGGACCTCACCGTCCCGACGCTGTCGCGCGGCGCCACGATCGAGGAGGCGAGCGCCGTGGTGCGTGCCGCTGGCGGCCTCCTGGGCGATCCGATCTTCGTGGTCGACGAGACCCAGCATCTGGCGGGCATCCTGCGCATGGAATCGCTGGTGCGGCATGCCGGCAGCGCGCGGGTCTCCGACGTCATGGCAGCCGCGCCCGTGCCCCTGTTCGCGCGCACGCTGCTGCGCGATGCCACGGTCCTCGCGACCTGGGACGATTATCTCTGCCTGCCCGTCGTCAGTCGGCTCGGCCAGATGCTGGGCACGCTGACGCGGGGCGACTTGAAGCAGGGCATGGCGGCCCTGTCGCCTATCTCCGACGAGGCCGGCGCCGACGGGTCCATCCTGTCGGAGGTGGGCGGCGCGCTGCTCGCCAGCATGACCGGCCTCCTCGACCTCGTCGGTGGCGACGGCGACCGCCGCGGGCCCGGGGGGAACTGACATGGCCCAGGATCCGACACAGGCCATTGCGCTGCTCGACCGGCGCTTCCTGCTCGATCATCCGGCCGATGCCGCCATCGAGCTCGAACGCCATCCGGCCGAGGCGCTCGCGCCGACCCTGAACGCTCAGTCGGTCCAGGTGCTGGTGCCGGTCTGGCGCAGGCTGCTGCCGGAAGCCGGGGCACGGCTTCTCGCCGTGCTGCCCGAACCGACGGCGGATGCGCTTCTCGCCGAGCTTCTTCCCGCCGACGCGGTTCAGCTCCTCGCCCATCTCGATCCCGACGAGCGTCGGCGGCGGCTGGATCGGCTCGATCCCGCCGTCCGCCGCGATCTCGAGATGCTCATGGCCTTTCCCGAAGGCAGCGCGGGCCGCCTGATGGATTCCCGCGTCGTCGCCTATCGCGGATCGATGACCGTCGCCGAAACGCTTCAGGCCCTGCGGGAGAGGGGCGCGGGTTCCGGCCGCAGCCTCTACCTCGTCGACCTCGACAGGCGGTTGGTCGGCCGCATCTTCCTGCAGGATCTCGCCGTCGCGTCGCCGCAGCAGACCCTCGCCGCGCTGGCGCAGCCGATCGTGGCCTCCGTCGAGCCCACCACGCCGCAGGAGGAGGTGACCGGCATCCTGAACCGCGGAAGGTTCGTCGATCTTCCGGTCGTCAATTTCGACGGCATCCTGCTCGGCGTCGTCAGCCAGGAGAGTCTCATCCATGCCATGCAGGAGGAAGCGGCCGGGGACATCCAGACGATGGTGGGTGCCAGCCGCGACGAGCGGGCACTGTCCTCCTCGAGGTTCGCCGTGCGCAAGCGGATGCCGTGGCTCCAGATCAACCTGGCGACGGCGTTCCTCGCCGCCTCGGTGGTCGGGCTCTTCGAATCGACGATTGCCCAGTTCACCGCCCTTGCCGTCCTGCTGCCCGTCGTCGCCGGCCAGTCGGGCAACGCCGGCGCCCAGGCGCTGGCCGTGACCATGCGGGGCCTCGCCCTGCACGAGATCACCGCCCGCGATTGGCTGCGCGTCATGCGCAAGGAGGTCACGGTCGGCTTCCTCAACGGCGTCGCGGTGGCGCTCACCTGCGGCGTCGCGGTGTACCTGTGGAGCGGATCGCTGGGTCTCGTGCTCGTGATCACCTCCTCGATGATCCTGGCGATGATGGTTGCCGGCTTCGCGGGCGCCGTGGTGCCGGTCATGCTGGTGAGGCTGGGGCAGGATCCCGCCCAGTCGTCGTCGATCGTGCTCACCACGATCACCGACGTCGCGGGCTTCTTCGCCTTCCTCGGCATTGCGAGCGCCCTCAGCGCGCTGCTCTGAGACCGCATCCCTGCCTTCGTTGCGCCGGCGCGTCGGCAGATGGCGTGTGGTACGGTCGCGGCGGGGGAGAGTTTGAACGCATGACGATCGCGCGCTGGTTGCCCGGCCTGGCGACCCTCAGGACCTACAAGGCCGAGTACCTGCCGCGCGACCTCGCGGCCGGCCTGACGCTCGGCGCCGTGCTGGTGCCGGTCGGGCTGGCCTATGGCGAGCTGGCGGGGCTGCCGCTGGCGGGCCTCTATGGCAGCCTCCTGCCGCTCCTCGCCTATGCCCTGTTCGGCAGCTCGCGCCTGCTGGTGGTCGGGCCCGATTCCGCCATGGCGGCGATCGTCGCCGTCGCGGTGGCGCCGCTGGCGGCCGGCGATCCGGCGCGGCTGGGGCTGCTCTGCGCGCTGCTCGGCGTGATGGTCGGGGTGATCTGCATCGGTGGCGGTCTCCTGCGCTTGGGCTTCGTCGCCAACTTCCTCAGCAAGCCGGTGATCGTCGGCTTCATGCATGGCATCGCTCTTGTGATCGTGGGCTCGCAGCTCCCGAAGGTGCTGGGGATCAAGGCCGCGGGCGAGACGACGCTCGAGCAGCTCGCGAGCCTGCTGCCGCGGCTCGGCGACACCAACCCCGTGGCGCTCGCCATCGGCGTGGCGAGTTTCGCGGTGATCCTGCTCTGCAAGCGTTTCGTGCCGCGCGTGCCGGGCCATGTCGTGGCGCTGCTCGGCTCGCTGCTGGCCGTCGTCCTCTTCGGCCTCGACAGGCAGGGCGTTGCCGTCGTCGGCCGCATCCCCACCGGGCTGCCCGAGCTGGTGGTGCCGAGCGTGACGCTGGCCGACTTCGATCTCCTGCTGCCGGTCGCGCTCGGGGCGGCGCTTCTGGCCTTCTCCGACACGATGGTGACGGCACGCGCCTTCGCCCAGCGCAGCGGCGATCGCATCGACGCCAGCCAGGAGCTGCTGGGAATCGGCGCCGCCAATCTCCTGTCCGGCGTCACCCAGGGCCTGCCGATCAGCGCCAGCGATTCGCGCACCGCCGTCGCCGAGGCGGCGGGCAGCCGCTCGCAGGTGACGTCCGTGGTCGCGGCCCTCGTGGTGGCCGCCGTCATGCTGTGGCTGGCCGAGTACCTCTACTACCTGCCGGCGGCGGCGCTGGGCGGCATCCTGATCGCCGCGGCCTGGAGCCTGTGCGACTTCGGCGAGTTCGGCCGGCTCTGGCGCTTCCGCGGCATCAGCCTCGCCGGCGCGCTGGTGACGCTGGCGGGCGTCGTGGCGCTCGGCGTCATGGAAGGCATCCTGCTGGGCGTCGTGTTCTCGATCGTGCTGCTGCTGCGGGCGCTGGCCTTTCCACCCGACGCCGCACTCGGCCGTACCCCGGAGGGCGAGTGGCACGATCCGGCCCATCGCCCCGCCGCCGTGCCGGTGCCGGGAGTGCTCGTCTACCGCTTCGCCGCGCCGCTCTTCTATGCCAACTGCAGCCGCTTCCGCGAACGCATCGAGGCGCTGATCGCCGCGGCGCCGGCACCGGTGTCCGCCGTGGTGGTCGATGGCGGCACCCTCCAGGACGTCGACCTCATGGGTTGCGAGGCGCTGGTCGAGATCGAGGGCGAACTGGCGGCGCGCGGCGTGCGCCTGGCGTTCGGCAACCTTCGGGACGATGTCCGGCGCGACATCGAGCGCGGCCTTGCGGTCGACGGCGAGGGCTACTGCTTTCCCAGCGTGGCGGCCGCCGTCGCCGCGGTCGCGACGGCGCCTCCGACCTAGGCCGCGAGCTCGAGGATTTCCCTGACCTGGGCCGGGCCTTCGATCCGGCGCGGGTTGCGCGGCACCCACGGCGTGTCCATGGCCTGCGTGGCGATGCGGTCGAACTGGTCGCGGCCGATCTTCACCTCGGCCAGGCTGCGCGGCATGTCGAGGCCGCGGATGAACGTGTCGAGGACGTCGCCCGCGTCCTTGCCGGGATGCCCCATGGCGGCGGCCACGAGCGCTTGGCTCTCGGCGTTGGCCGATCGGTTCCAGCGCATCACCGCCGGCAGCATGATGCAGGACGTGTGGCCGTGCGGCACGTCGAATACAGCGCCCAGCACGTAGCCGATGCCGTGGCTGGCGCCCATCGGCACGCCGGCGGCGAGGCCGCCCATCGACAGCCAGGCACCGATCTGGCAGTCGAGCCGCGCCTTCATGTCCGACGGATCGGCCTTCACGCCGGGCAGGCCGCGCGCCAGCAGCGACAGGCCGTGCAGGGTCGAGGCGTTGGTGAATTCCGTCGATTCCGCCGAGCAGATGGACTCGACGCAATGGTCGACGGCGCGGATGCCGGTCGACAGGAACAGCCACATCGGCGTGTGCCGCGTCACCTCGGGATCGAGGATCACGGCGCGCGGCACGGTGAGCGGATGACGGAACATCTCCTTGACCCGCGTCGCCTCGTTGGTGACGCCGGCGATGCCGGAGAATTCCCCGGCCGAGAGAGTGGTCGGGATGGAGACCTGGCGCACGGAAGGCGCCTCGAGCCGGGCGGTGCCCCGGATCCGGTCCATGTCGTCGACGGTCGCGACGCCGTTGGCGAGGCACAGCTGCACGGCCTTGGCGCCGTCGGTGATCGAGCCGCCGCCCAGGGTCACGATCAGGTCGGCCCGGGCCTCCCGCGCCTGCCGGGCCGCCGCGACGACGGCGCTGCGCGGGGAATGCGCCGGCATCGCGTCGAAGGTGCCGACGCACTTGTTGCCCAGCGCCCGGCGGACCTTCTCGACCTCGTCGGTCTGCCGGTTCAGCGTGCCGCTGGCCATGATGAAGACGCGCTCGGCGCCGTAGGATTCGGCCAGGCCGGCCGCGGCCGGGGCGGCCGGCTTGCCGAAGGAGACCTCTTCCATGTCGCCGAAGACGATGCGGCCCGATGTCAGCATAGATTCCTCTCTTCCTCTGCATTTTGCTATCGTGGCCGGGAAACAGGCAAGGAACGCCGATGAGTGGTAGCAGGGATGGCGCGATCGCGCGCGCCGAGAAGTACTTCGACGAGGGCGGCTTCCTGGCCGACCTGCAGCGCCGGGTGGCGATCCCGACGACGAGCCAGGAATCCGATTCGATGCCGGCCCTGCAGGAGTATGTTTCGGGCGAGATGACCCGGTCGCTGGAGAAGCTCGGCTACGACTGCACGGTCCTGCCCAATCCCCGCGCCGAGTACGGCCCGTTCCTGATCGCCCGCCGGGTCGAGGAGGAGGGCAAGCCTACTGTCCTGACCTACGGCCATGGCGACGTGATCCGTGGCCAGGAGGAGCAGTGGCGCTCCGGCCTGTCGCCGTGGCGCATCGTGACCGAGGGCGACCGCCTGTACGGCCGCGGGACGGCGGACAACAAGGGCCAGCACACGATCAACATCGCCGCGCTCGCCTGCGTCCTCGAGGAGCGCGGCTCGCTGGGCTTCAACTCGACCATCCTGATCGAGACCGGCGAGGAGACCGGTTCGCCGGGCCTGGCCGAATTCTGCAAGGCCAACAAGGCGGCGCTGCAGGCCGATGCGCTGATCGGGTCCGACGGTCCGCGCCTCGATCACCGGCGGCCGACCATCTTCGGCGGCACGCGCGGCACGATGAACTTCGACCTCCGGCTGACGCTGCGCGAGGGCGGGCATCACTCCGGCAACTGGGGCGGCCTGCTGTCCAACCCCGGCATCGTGCTGGCCCACGCGCTGGCGACGATCACCGACCGTCGCGGCCAGATCAAGGTTCCGGAATGGCGCCCGACGACGCTCACCAACTCGGTGCGCGCCGCCCTGGCCGACGCGCATGTCGACGCCGGCGAGGGCGCGCCCGCCATCGACCCGGACTGGGGCGAGGAATCGCTGACGCCGGTCGAGCGCGTCTTCGGCTGGAACAGCTTCGAGGTGCTGGCCTTCAAGACCGGCAATCCCGACCGGCCGGTGAATGCCATCCCGCCCAGCGCCGTCGCCCACTGCCAGCTGCGCTTCGTGGTCGGCACGGATCCCGAGGACATCGTGCCGGCGCTGCGCCGCCATCTCGAGCGCCACGGCTTCGGGGCGATCGAGGTCACGCCCTCGCGGGAGGTCATCATGAACGCCACCCGGCTCGACCCGGACAATCCCTGGGCACGCTTCGCCGCCGATTCGATCACGAAGACCGCCGGGCAGAAGCCCAACATGCTGCCCAATCTCGGCGGCTCCCTGCCCAACGAGGTCTTCACGGAGATCCTGGGCATGCCGACCGTGTGGGTGCCCCATTCCTATGCCGCCTGCTCCCAGCACGCGCCGAACGAGCACCTGCTGGCGCCGGTGGCCCGGGACGGGCTGCGGCTGATGACCGGCCTCTTCTGGGATCTCGGCGCGCAGGGGCGGCCGGGCTGACCGCGCATCGATGCTTTCCTCCGACGAGGCGGCCGACCTGATCGAGGCCATCGCGGCCCGGCAGGATCGCGCCGCCTTCGCCGACCTCTTCCGCCACTATGCGCCGCGGGTGAAGGCGTTCCTGATGCGCGGCGGCAGCGATGCAGAGACCGCGCAGGAAGTGGCCCAGGAGGCGCTGATCCTGGTCTGGCGCAAGGCCGCCAGCTTCGACCGCACCCGGGCCTCCGCGGCGACCTGGATCTATGCGATCGCCCGCAACAAGAGGATCGACTTTGCCCGGCGGACCGGCCGTCCGGCGATCGAGACCGAGGACTGGCTGACGGTTTTTGCCCCGGAGGCCGAGGATGCGGACAAATCCGTTCTTGCGGGTGAGACGTATACGCGCGTGAAGGAGCTGCTGGGAGACCTTTCGGCCGACCAGATGGTGGTGATCAGGAAGGCATTCTTCGAGGACAAGACGCACACCGCCATCGCCGAAGAGCTCAAGCTGCCGCTCGGGACTGTGAAATCACGCATTCGCCTGGCGCTGGGTCGCCTGCGACAGGCGCTGGAGAAGGACGAGGAATGAGCCGTCATACGGCCCCGGACGAGCTGCTGCTCGACTATGCAGCCGGCACGCTGGCCCCAGGCCCGTCGCTCGCCGTCGCCCTGCACGTCGCGCTCGATCCCGTGGCGCGCCGTACCGTGGCGGATCTCGGCGCGATGGCTGGCTTGCTGCTGGAGGACGCCGGTGGGGCGCCCGGCGCGGCTGCCGACGAGGGCGCGCTGGAGCGCATGCTGGCGCGTCTCGACTCGGAGCCGGTCGAGCCGCCGCCGGCGCCCTGGTCGGCGCCGGCCGGGTTCGAATGGGCGCCCGCGCCGCTCGCCCGCCATCTCGGTCCGGCGTCTCGCTGGCGGCGGATCCTGGGCAAGTTCGACGAGATCCGCCTCGACGTGCCGGGCACCCACCATCGCGCGTCGCTGCTGCGGCTTGAGCCCGGCCATGGGCTGCCGATGCACCGTCACGTCGGCGAGGAATACACGGTGGTGCTGCAGGGCGGTTACACCGACGCGACCGGAAACTACGGCGTCGGCGATTTCGCGGTCGGGCCCGGGCCGGATCAGCACGAGCCCGTGGCCGACCCCGGCGAGCCCTGTATCGCGCTGATCGTCATCGACAATCCGATCGTGCTCACCGGTTCGTGGGGGCGCTGGCTCAATCCGCTGGTACGGCGTGGCCTGATCTGACAGGTTTCCCCTCCGTTCCTCTGCCCCTGGCGGGAGAGGAGGCATGAGCGAGGGAGAGACGATGCCGCGCATTCCGTACTACGAGGTCGAGAACGCCACCGGCAAGCATGCCGAGTTCCTCGGCAAGCTGCAGCCGCATCTCAACATCTACCGCATGCTGGCGAATTCGGAAGCGGGCCTGAAGGGCTTCATTCGCATGGGCAATGCGCTGCTGCACCGCTGCGAGCTCGATCCGGCCCTGCGCGAGCTCGCCATTCTGCGCGTCGGGCGGCTGAGCCGTGCCGCCTACGAGGTCTTCCAGCACGAGCGGATCGCCCGCGAGGTCGGCGTTGCCGACGACAAGATCGCCGCCCTGCGCGACGGCACGCTCGAGGCGGCGGCCTTCACCGACCACGACAGGGCCGTGCTGCGCTACACCGACGACGTCGTGCGCAACGTGCGCGCCTCGGACAAGACGCTGAAGCCGCTTCAGTCCTTCCTGTCGGCGGGCGCGCTGGTCGAGCTCACGCTGACCGTCGGCTACTATATGATGGTCTGCCGTTTGCTTGAGAGCCTCGGCGTCGACGGCGAGGAAGGCCAGGCCGAGTGGCTGAAGACGGCCAAGCTTTAGGAGTGATGGGCAGATGGCGTACCGCGTCCTGATCGCGCAGTTCATGCACGAGACGAACACGTTCTCGAAACTGACGACGACCCTCGACGACTACCGCAAGCGCTGGCTGATCGACGGCGACGCGATGGTGCCTCGCTTCACCGGCACCAAGAACGAGATCGGCGGCTACATCGATGCCGTCAAGGAGTACGGCTGGGAGCCGGTCTGGGGCGGCGCGGCCAACGCCACGCCGTCCGGCAAGCTCACGCGCGAGACCTGGGAGACCATCCGCGACATGATCGTCGACGCGGCCCGCAAGGCCGGCAAGCTCGACGGGATCTGCCTGTCGCTGCACGGTGCGATGGTGACGGAGACCGAGGACGATGCCGAGGGCGCGCTGCTCGAGATGCTGCGCGGCGTGGTCGGGCCGGACGTCCCGATCGCCACGACGCTCGACCTGCACGCCAACGCGACGGTGAAGATGGCGAAGAACGCCAATGCGCTGGTGAGCTACCGGACCTATCCGCACATCGACGGCTACGAGCGCGCGGTCCAGGCCGCGGCGCTGGTCCAGGCAGCGATGGAGGGCAGGAAGCAGCCGCGCTGCCTGCTGGTCCAGCCCGCCATGCTGGAGGGCGCCGAGCACGGCCGCACGACGCAGCCCGGTCTCATGCGCGACCTGCTGGCCAGGGCCGATGCCTTCGAGAAGGAACCGGGAATCGACGTGGTCAGCATCCAGGCCGGCTTCACCTGGGCCGACATCCCCTACACGGGCCCGTCGATCGCGGTCGCCCACGAGCCCGGCGCGGAGGCGCGCGCCAGGGCCATCGCCGCCGAGCTGATCGACGAGATGTGGCGCCGGCGCGAGGAGGGGGCCAAGAGCTACTACCGCCCGATCGCCGACGGGATCGCCGCCGCCAAGGCGGGCGCCGGCAAGGACGGCAAGGGTCCGCTGGTGATCGCCGACGGCACCGACAATCCCGGTGGCGGCGGCTACAACGACACGACGCCGGTCCTGCAGGCCCTGCTCGATGCCGGGATCGAGGACGTGGCGTTCGGCACGATCTACGACCCTGCCACCGTGCAGCAGGCGACAAAGGCCGGTGTCGGCACCGACATCGAGGTCAGCCTTGGCGGCCATACCGATCCCGCCATGGGGGCGCCGATCAAGGCGACGGCCCGGGTGAAGATGCTGTCGGACGGCCATTTCAGGAACGACGGCCCCATGAACGCCGGCGTCGAGACGGCGATGGGCCCGACCGCCGTGCTGCGCATCGGCGGCATCGACGTCGTCACGATCTCCAACCGCATCCAGACCATCGACCTGCAGGTCTTCCTGAGCCAGGGCATCGATCCGCGTTCCAAGAGCGTGGTCGTGGTGAAGAGCGTCCAGCACTTCCGCGCCGCCTACGCGCCGATCGCGCGCGAGGTCGTGCTGGTGGATTCGGGCGGCATCTGCTCGCCTGACATCTCGCGGCTGAAGTTCACGCGGTTGCGGCGTCCCATCTGGCCGCTCGACGGCGTCAACGATCCGCATGCCGGGGCGCTCAAGGGCGGGGCGCGCGCGTGAGCGCAGGCCGCATCGAGGCCACGGGGCCGCTGCCCGGCGCTTCGTTCGGCGCAACGGTACGGTGGACGGGCGAGGCCGGGGCGCCGTCGTTCGTCGCCGCCGCCCGGGACGAGCCCGGCCGGCTTCCCGAGCTGCTCGCCCAGGCGAAGGGGCTGCTGCTGGTGCGCGGCCTGCCCGAGATCGCCGGGCGGCCCGAGCTGCTGATCGGCCTGAGCGGCGTGTTCGGACCCGAGGTCGAGGACTATCGCCACACGCTGACCGATCTCAGGTCGGTCCATCCCGGGCAACCGCAGATCCTGGTGATCTCGAACCTGCCGCCCTACGGCAAGGCGCCGCCGAAGCGGCCGGAGCCGCCGCTCACCGCCGCCGGCGGGCTGCCCGTTCAGTATCCCCACCGGCGCGGCTGGCATACCGACCAGAGCTATCGCCGGCCGCCGCCCGACATCTCCCTGTTCTATGCCGTGACGCCGGTGGCGCCGGACCGCGGCCAGACGCTGTTCGCCAACGGCATCCTGGCCTACGAGGCGCTGCCAGCCGAACTGCGCCGCCGCGTCGAGGGGCTGGAAGGGCTGCATGCCCAGCCGGGCACCGGGCGCTCCCGCGAGGCGGCGCTCGGGGGACGCTTGCCGGGACCGTTCGCGGCGCACCAGCGCTCGCAGCGCCAGCCGGTCGTCCGCAGCCATCCCGTCACGGGAGAGCGCGCGCTGTACCTCTGCGAATGGGGCCAGATGGACTGGCACGAAGGCCCGTTCGTCGGTCTCGAGCCCGGGCCGCGCGGCGAGGGGGCGGCGCTGCTCGACGCGCTGATGGCCCATCTCACGCAACCGGCCTTCGTCTACGTTCACGAGTGGCAGCAGGGCGACCTGCTGGTCTGGGACAATCGCTGCCTGGTGCATTCGGCGACCTGGTACGATGGCGAGAGCGAGCAGCGCCTGATGTGGCGCACGACGGTGCATGGCAACCCCGGCACCGCCTACGACGGCGAAGCCAAGAGCTGGATCCCGCGCGAGGCCGCGGCGGACTGACGCCGGCAACCCGCCTCGGCTCCCGGACGTTGACGGGTGCATCCGGAGTATTGTCGTGAGCCTCTCCCTTCGACGCGTTCTGCTGGTGGGCGCGCTGGTCCTGCTGAGCGGCGGCGTCGCCTTCGCCGTGATCCATTCCTTCAGTGCGTCCGAGCCGGCGTCCCCCGCCCAGGCGACCGCCTCCGCGCCGGCAGCCGCGGGGTCGGGACGGGGCGCCAAGCGCGCGCCGGCGACGGCCACCGCGGCCGCGCCGGCCGGCGAGGGCGAGGAGACGATGCGCAGCGATGCCGACAACGAGCAGATTCTGCGCCTCGTGGGCGAGGCGCGGCGGCTCGCCGATACCGGAGAGTTCGAGCAGGCCCGCGCAACGCTCGACCGGGCCGACAAGCTCCTGCCCGGACAGCCCGAGATCGCGGCGGCACGTCGCGAGATCGACCGGCAGTCGACGCCGCAGGCGCAGCTCGCGCTTCAGCTCGATCGGGCCCGGCTGGCGATCGAGCGCGACGACATGGCCGGTGCCCGGAAAGCCCTCGCCGAGGCCGAACGTCTTGATCCCAATGCGCCGCAGATCGCGCCGTTGAAGAAGTCCCTCGACGCCGCGGCGAGCCACGACGACCGGCGCGAGCAACGAATCGCCGAGCTGCTCGCCGAGATGAGGAGCGCGATCGCGCGCAAGGACCTGGCGGCGGCCGACCGCGCCTTCAACGAGGCGGCCCGGCTCGACCTGCTCGATCCCGGCCTCGACAAGGCGCGCGTCGAGCTTTCCCAGGCCCACCGGTCGGAAGCCGACTGAGCGTCGCCCGGCCGGGCTTCAGCTCTTGGCGCGGAAGAAGGTCGTGAGCGCGAAGCGACGGCCGCGCGTCACGGGCAGCACCTCGTGGAGCAGCGAGCACGAGAAGACGGCCGCGGCGCCCGCCGGCGGACACACCTGGACGGCGGCATACTCGGGAAACACCAGGTTGCCGCCCTCGAAGTCGTCGTTGAGGTTCAGCGAGACGGCGAAGGCGCGGTCGGCGGTCGTCGGCGCGCCGTTGTCGCGATGGGCGCCGAAGAAGTGGTGACCCTCGGCGCTGTAGGAGAGGACGACGTGCGAATCGAAGGTGAACTGCCGGTCGAAGGCGAAGACCTTGGTGAGCTCCGGGCCGATGCGATAGGCGAGCCGGTCGGAGATCGCCTTCTGCATCATCGGCTCGACGACCGTGTAGTCCTCTGTCCGCTTGAGTGCGGCCATGTTGACGTTGCCGTAGCGGCTGGAGACGCCGCTGTCCTTGTGGTCGCCCTTGCTCCACAGGCGCATGAGCTGGGTGCAGAAGTCCGGCTCGAAGACGCGCGGCAGGACCAGCACGGGCGCCATCGGCACGCGCAGCACCTCGCCGGCGCCGCCGTCGGCGCGCACCGACGCCGCCAGCGCGGCCATGGCCTCGGTGGCGGCCGGCAGGGCACGGGTGTCGAAGGTGGCCGCGACCCGCTGGTTGGGGTCGAGCACGATGACGCGCTGGCGCAGCGCCCCAGTCGGGCCGAGGCCAATGCCGCCCTGGGCGAGCAGGGCGCCCGCGAACCTGCGCTCCGGATCGCAGAGCAGCAGCGGTGCGTCGTCGGCGGTTCCGGCCATCGACGACCACGGGCCGGCCGCGGCGGCGACTGCATTGCCCGCGATCACGACCGGAGTCACGGCGCTGGCGGCGCAGGCCTCGCGAAGGGCGGCGAAGGGAGCGGCGTCGAGATTGGCGAGATCGTCGACCACGACGAGGGCGACCGGGCGGCCGATGAAGCTCCACACGAACTTGCGCAGCTTGCCGTCGAGGCCGGGCAGCGCGAAATCGGGAACGCGGTCACCGGGACGAAGGCTGAGCGCGGCGGTCATCGGAATCCGGCACGGAAATGGGTGGGCGCCGGAGCTTTGGCCCCCGGCATCCTGTCCGTGTGAAGGCGACGAAGTTTGGTGTCAAGCCAACGACTTGGCGGTCAATTGACCCAGCCCGTCACAGCTCCAGAGTTCCTTTGATCCATGTCATGGACGAAGGCGATCGAGAGCGGCCGTGGGCTCAGAGGTGCGCCGTGTCGCTGCCGTTGCCTGGTGCGCTCTTCGGGGCCTGTGGTCCCTTGACGGACGGTGCGGGCCAGCCATCGGCGTTCACAGGGCCTGCCGGCGCTTGGACCGCCTCGGCGCGAATGACCGCGCTTTCCCGCTCGATGGCGCTCTGCTGCAGGATGGCGGCGAGCGCGTAGGTTGCCAGGAGCCCGCTCAGGAACATCACGCAGGCCGATAGAAGTCCTCGTGTGGTGCGATCCATCCGTCCTTTCTCCCTCGATTTGTCGTTGCAGCGAACCGAAGGCCTCCGATGGCGAAGTGTCCCCCTTCCACTGGGCGCTTCGCCGGAAGCCGCGGCGCGACGCAGACGTCCTGCTATCCCCGCGGGCGTGTCCGCAGGACCCGACCCACCGCGACGCGGGCGGCCCCCTCGAGGCGCCGTGCGTAGAGGCGGAGCCACTCGCCCGCGGGCTCGCCGGCGGCGTCGCGCGCCAGATCGCGCGCATGGGCGGCCTTGAGCCGGTTTCTCGATGCCCTGGTGACATCGTCGAATGTGGTTCGCAGGCGTGTCATCGCCGTCTCCTTTCGTTGTTGCGTCCCCGTTTCGTGTCGCCGCACCGGTCGATGCATCGACGCAAGGACCCGGCGCCGACCGTGGTGCGGCCCTGAGGGTGCACCGCCGCGACGCTCTTCTTGTCTTGTTGATCGTTCGCGGACGGTCGAAGGGTGGCGCTCAATCTTACCGACAATGGGGCAAGCATTGGGCGGTTGTCGGGCGGACGACATGTCATCCGACTTCCCTGTCGATGTCGCATTCTCGCCTCATCGTCCGCCGATGGTTTGCGCATCACGCAAGGGAGACCACACGCCACGTCATGGCACACACGTCATGGCGACAACGGTCACCTTCGGCTGGCTCGAGCGGCCAAAAAAGGGAAAGGAAGGGAAAGGAAACGCACCATGAAGCTTCCAACGCAGACGAAGCCTGTCCTCTGGGGCGCCATCGGCGGCGCCGTGCTGTGTGCCTTGATCGGGTTCACGTGGGGCGGCTGGGTGAGCGGGTCGACGTCGCGCAAGGCCGTCGCCCTGGCGGCCCACGACGCGCGTGTCGACGCGCTGGCGCCGATCTGTGCCCAGCGCTTCCGCAATCAGGAGGACGCGAAGGCCAGGCTGGCGCTTCTGAACAAGGCGAATTTCTGGGACCGCGACGATGTCGTCGGCAAGTTCGCCATCATGCCGGGAAGCAAGGAGATCGATCGGGACGTTGCGCGCGCCTGCGCGGAGATCCTGACGACGCCGGCGACCAGCAAGAGCTGACGCCGGCACGGGCATCTTTTGGGGGGACTACCGGCCGGGCGACGCCACAGGCGTCGTCCGGCCAGCCGCGTGTCGGTCGGCCGGCGCCGGATGTCCTCTCCAGATGGGTGCAAGTCCGATCATTCCCCGCTCTTGGTGCGGCGCCATGCCAGCAAGGTGGGGGTCTCGCCAACGACCTTGAAGTCGCGCTTCAGCATCGGGCCGAGAATTGCTTCCATTGCCGGGTGGGCAATGCCGAGCTTGTCGGCGGGCTCGCGAGGCAGAAAGACAAGGTCGAGCTGCTGCAGAGACGCATCGAGTTGGCGTTGGGTAAAGACAACGACGCTCGGCAGAAAATGGAACTTGGAGGCGCGCCTGGCTTCGAGCAGGACCGCCCAGTCCTGCATCAGCAGCAGTGCGACCCTCTCCTTCGGCGCGGAGAGACTGTCGATCAATGCGACGTCCTGCGGGGAAATCGGCGTCGATGCGCAACCGGTGCGCTCCGGGGGGCATGGATACGAATCCACACCGAACACGAGATTGACCAGTGTCGGATGGGTTCGGTACGCGGTGATCCCATAAAGGCTCGGGTTCCGGGCGTCCGTGATCGTGCCCAGGAACAACACCAGCAGAACCGCCAAACTCAACGAGGACAGTGCCCTCGGTGAAAACGCGGGGGCGAATCGTGGCGGCCTCCGCGTGCCTGCGGAGGCCGGTCTCCAGCGCTCGGGGAGGACGTCTACGAGGGCACGCGCCCACCACGCCATGACGATGACAAGGCAGAGCGAATTGACTTGCCAAAGCCCTACGATGGACATGTTGATGAACTTGGCGGTGAGGAAAAGCCCAACGAGAGAAATCGCCGCCAGCGCGCCCAGTTCGGCGCGACCAATCGGATGGTCGGGCTGCCTCGCTGTCGAGGCCACCCAACCAATGGTTGCCAGTGACAGGCCCGGCGAGACGATGTTGTAGAGCCAGTGATAGCCGCCGATCCACTCGATCGGCCAGGCGCCCATGCCGCCCGCATAGATCATGAGAGGTTCGAGCAGAAGGACCAGATACTGCACCTGCAGGACGCCGAACCCGAACGCGATCACGTTCCAGGTCATGAAAAGAACGAAGGTCATCGCACCCAGCAGCAGTGTCCTGGTGACTGGAACGATGAGGCCGGGTCCCAGCACGGGCGCGACGATCGCCACCGCGGCACACGTGTAGATCCCGGTCTCGGTGTTGAGAAAGAGGGATCCCGAAAGCGGCACGGCCAGGAGAAGTGCTTCCGCCCAACCGTAGTCACGGCGCACCCAGTAGGCGAACGCCGCGATCGACAAGATCAGAAGAGGATGACGAGCCGAAGTGCTCGACGGGGCGTACAGCGGGCTCTGGGTCGTGAACTGCAAGATGAGGCAGGCCAGGGCCACCACGAGCGCCCATCCCCAACTCCGCAGGAACCATCGCAGGAAGCAGAGCAGCGTGAGCTGAAAGAACAGGATCTCCGCGATGATGAACCAGACCGCGTTCACCATGGACTCGCTCGCCGTCGGCGCGAGGAAGAACGAGAACAGCCAGGGCGTGCCGACACTGTACTGGGTAAAATAGTCGATCCCGGGAAGCAGCCTGTCGCCGAACGAGTATGTGGCTGGCCCCATCATGAACGACGCCATGTGCATGTCGAAGCCGATAGTCGACGCGATGCCCTTTGCTCCGAGCGGCACGACGAAGATCGCCATGACCGCGAGAGCGAACGCAGCGGCCGCCAGGGGCGACACGATGGGGCGGATTGAAGACGAAGGGGCGGGAGTATCCTTTGGACCCGGCAGGGCGTCGTCCGCGGGCTTGTCGGTTCTTCGTAAGAGCCAGACGGCGGCCGCGAGAGCAACGATTGCCGCCACTGAATAGAGCGTGGCCAGCAGGCGGCTGGCGGGCATGGCTGCGCCGATCGCAAGTGTGGAGGCCGGAACCAGGGCGACAAGCAAGATCAGCGGCAGAGGCCTGACCTGGCGCCCGCCAAACCAGCGCGATGCTCCGACGTACCCTGAGACTCCGCCGAGTATGAGCGTGAGAAGATAGAAGCCCGACTCGCGCTGTTCGTGGCGGATCGCCGGCTTCACCCAGTCCAGCGTGCCGACGCCGGCGGCGCCAAATTTCACGTCTGGTGCCGGAAAGAAGACACTCACCAGCAACAGGGCGAGTCCTGCACCGATTGCCACGCCAAAAAGCGCTCCAATCAAGCGAGCGAAGTCGCGATGGCCGAGGCAAATCGTTGGAATCAAACGGATAGGTCCCTTGAGAAGGCGCTGCCGGCCGAAACCTACTGGCGTTCAGAGCAGGAGAACAGGGGCAACATCGGACAACGCGGCCCTGTGCGGCCGGAACCGGACGCCGTGGCCGAACGTCCGACATTGCCGTCGCGCGTCAGAGGGCCGGGGCGATCGTCAAGGAGTCGAGCCGGGCCGGATGACGGCGCCTCAGCACCGTCGAGCCTTCATCGGCGAGTCGGCCATCACCGAGTCCGATGCCTGCCATAGACGACTTGCTTCACCAGTCGGATGATGGCCGCTGCAATGAACAGGACCGACGGGCGCGCGTAGTACATCCCCTGTGCGACGCGAGCCTGGCCGTTTTCTTCGAGACGCCGGAGCCGGACGGCGATCAGCGCCCGATCGTCGTACTCGGCGACCAGTTCCTCGCGCCCGATGCCGCCCGGCCTGGCCAGGAGCATCCGCATCATGCGGATGCGGAGCGACGTCTCGCCGAGATTGATGATGGCGAAGAGCACGAATCCGGCGGCGGAATAGATGAACAGGATGCTGGCCGAGAGCGCGAGGGCGTCGGGCGTCGTGGTGTCGCCCAGTCGAAGGGCGAAGAGGGTCAGCGCGGCCGTGGTCCCCAGGCCGATACCGAAGGCAGCGGCGATCAGAATCAGTAGCCGTCCAGTCGTCATGAGGCGCGCCAGGACGAGCTGTGCGCCGACATTCGCGACGGTGCCGACGATGGGAGCTGCCAGCAGCCAGTAGTCGGCAGTGGTGCTTGCGTCAGCCGCCGACATGCTTGCGCGTCAGCAGCTGTCTGTAGAGGAGCACGAGCCTGCTCAGCCAAAGGCCTTGCGCCGCCAGACGCAGTCCCGAGGCCGACTCGACGGCCATGCCGTCGGCCACCATCTGGTCGATGCGGGTCTGGACGTAGGAGTGTCGTGCCATTGCGCGGATCAGGGCCTCGCGGTGCACCCCGCTTGCGCCGGTCTCCGAGATGAGGCCGATGATGGTGAGCGTCGGGCTGTCGGCCTCGAGCGCGGTGAACAGGATCAGGTAGACCACGCCGAGGCTGCCGAAGAGGAGGATCGCCATCAGGAGACGGGGCAGGGGAAGGTCGTCGGAAAAGATGCCGGAGGCGACCAGCGCGGCGAAGCCTACGGCCGCCACCATGAGGAAGAGCGCTGCGAGCGCGGCGAGCTGACGCCGAGGCACCTTGAAGCGCCACCAGATCAGATGAAGCACGAGAGCTGCCAGGAACAGGCCGACCGCCGATATCAGGACCGCCATCACCACGCCTCCGGGCAGGCCCGGCGGGCCAGGAGCGCCATATCGTCGCGTCGCCGATCGACGGGGTTCGCGCGACCTGGTGTCGGGCAAGCGCAAGACAAGTCCATTCCAACCGTCGTCCCGATAGCTGCTGGAATGCCTTGGTTTCGGTGCCCAGAGCAACGCCGTGGAAGCCTGTCGGGAAAAGGCTTTGGTGGGCGCTGTAGGGATTGAACCTACGACCCCACCCGTGTGAAGGGTGTGCTCTCCCGCTGAGCTAAGCGCCCGGAAGGGGCGCGTATAGGGCCTGCCGCCCGACCCGTCAACCAGTCGTCAGCCGGCGGCGATGCGCTGCAGCGCCTCGGGCAGCGCGTCGAACCGGTCGATCACCACCTCGGCACCGAGCTCGCGGGCGGGCGTGGCGGTGTAGCCCCAGCTCACCAGCACCGCGGGCAGGCCGGCGGCATGGGCCGCGCCGACATCGTGGACAGAATCGCCGATCATCACGGCGCGGTCGGGCCGGCCGCCCAGCCGCTCGATCAGCATCAGCACGTGGCCGGGGTCGGGCTTGCGCACGGGAAAGGTGTCGGCGCCGGCCACGTCGGCGATGGGCGGCATCAGCCTCAGGTGGCTCAGGATCATGCGCGAGGGGCCCTCGAACTTGTTGGTGCAGACGCCCTGCTTCAGGCCCAGCCGGTCGAACCGGGCGACCACGTCGGTCACTCCGTCGAAGGCCGTCGTGAAGCGCACCGGATCCTCCTCGTAGTAGCGCACGAACTCGCGGGTCACGGCGCTCGCCTCGTCCTCGTCGAGCGTTCGCCCGGCCTTGGCGAAGGCCCGGCGCATGGTGATCTTGCTGCCTTCGCCCATGAAGTGGCGGGCATCGTCGGCGGTGATCGCCGGCAGGCCGTGGTCGGCGAGGACGCGGCTCACCGCCACGCACATGTCGCGGGCGCTGTCGATCAGCGTGCCGTCGAGGTCGTAGATCACGGTGTCGAAGCGGGCGGCGATCAGATTGTCGGCGTTCGGGTGCATGCTGCAACCCTTAGCACATCCGCCTTGCGGGGCCGCCAGCCTCGTGGCATCGCACCGGCATGAAGCCGCCCATCGCCGTGGTCGTGCTGGCCGCCGGGGCCGGCACGCGCATGAAGTCCGCGCTGCCCAAGGTCCTGCATCCGCTGGCCGGCTGGCCGATGCTGCGCCACGTCCTGGAGACTGTGGGCCGCCTCAGGCCGGTCCGCGTCGTCGGCGTGGTGGCGCCCGGCGCCGCCACGGTGGCCGCGGGCTTCGCCCCCCATCCGACGGTGGTGCAGCGGCGGGCGCTCGGCACCGGCCACGCGGCGAAGGCGGCACTCGGCGCCCTGGCCGGCCATCGCGGCCCGGTGCTGGTGGTCTACGGCGACTCGCCGCTGGTCACGACGGCGACGCTGCAGCGCCTCGTCCAGGCCTGTCGCCGCTCGGGTGCTGCCGTCGGTGTGCTGGGCTTTGTCGCCCGCGACCCCAGCCCCTACGGCCGCCTGGTCGTGCGCGACGGCGTGCTGGAGCGCATCGTCGAGAGCCGCGACGCGGGCCCCGATGAACGGGCCATCGATTTCTGCAATTCCGGGGTGATGTGTCTCGACGGCGCGGCAATCGGCGACCTGCTGGGCGCGATCCGCAACGACAATGCCAAGCGCGAATACTATCTCACCGATGCGGTCGCGATCGCTCGGGCGGCCGGGCGGCTGGCGATCGCCGTCGCCGGCGAGGAGGCCGAGTTCAAGGGCGTGAACTCTCGTGCCGAACTGGCCGATGCCGAGCGGACGCTGCAGCAGCGCCTGCGCGCGGCCGCGCTGGCGGGCGGGGTCACCATGGCCGATCCCGAGACCGTCTGGCTCGCGGCCGACACCCGGCTGGCGGCCGACGTCACGCTCGGTCCCAACGTGCGCTTCGGCCTCGGCGTCAGCGTGGCGTCGGGGACGGAGATCAAGGCCTTCTGCGACATCGAGGGGGCGCGCATCGGCCGCGGCGCCATCATCGGGCCGTTTGCCCGCATCCGCCCGGGCTCGGAGGTCGCCGACGCCGCCCATGTCGGCAACTTCGTCGAGCTCAAGGCCACCCGCATGGGCCGCGGCGCCAAGGCCAATCACCTGGCCTATCTCGGCGATTCGGCGATCGGGCGGGGCAGCAACATCGGTGCCGGCACGATCTTCGTGAACTACGACGGCTATGGGAAATGGCGGACCGAGATCGGTGCCGACGCCTTCGTCGGCTCCAACAGTTCGCTGGTGGCGCCGGTTCGCATCGGGCGCGGCGCCAACGTGACGGCGGGCAGTGTGGTCACGGAGGACGTGCCGCCCGGCGCCGTCGCCTTCGGTCGCGCCCGCCAGGTCACAAAGAAGGGGCGGGCCGCCGCGCTTCGTGCGAAACTGAAAGTCCGCGCGGCGGAGGCCAAGCGGAGCAGGAAGCAGTAGTCCCCTCGCGGAAGATCTCCCCATGTGCGGCATCATCGGAATCATCGGCAAGGCACCGGTCACGCCGCTGCTGGTCGAGGCGCTGAAGCGGCTCGAGTATCGCGGCTACGATTCGGCCGGCGTCGCGACGCTGGTGAACGGCCACATCGAGCGCCGGCGCGCCGAGGGCAAGCTGGTCAACCTCGAGGCGCGGCTGGGGAGCCAGCCGCTGCCGGGCACGATCGGCATCGGCCACACACGGTGGGCGACGCACGGCAAGCCCAGCGAGCGCAATGCCCATCCCATCGCCACCGACCGCGTGGCCGTGGTGCACAACGGCATCATCGAGAACTTCCAGGAGCTGAAGGACGAGCTCGAGGCCGAGGGCAGGCGCTTCGAGAGCGACACCGACACCGAGGTCGTGGCCCAGCTCCTGACCTCGCTGCTGGAGCGGCAGCGCTCGCCCGAGGCGGCGATGGGCGAGGCCATGGCCCGCCTGCGCGGCGCCTTCGCCCTGGTCGCGCTGTTCAGCGGCCGCCACGACATCCTGATGGGCGCCCGCCGCGGCAGCTCGCTGGCGGTCGGCTACGGCGACGGCGAGATGTACATCGGCACCGATGCCCTGGCGCTGGCGCCTTTCACCAAGCGCGTGACCTATCTCGAGGACGACGACTGGGTGGTCCTGGACGCCAAGGGCGCCCGCATCTTCCAGGGCACCGAGGAGGTGCGCCGCGACATCCGCCAGAGCGGCATCACCGGCGCCATGATGGGCAAGGGCAACCACCGCCACTTCATGCTGAAGGAGATCCACGAGCAGCCGGCGGTGATCGGCGACACGCTGCAGACCTACCTCGATCCCGCGACGCGCTCGGTCAGCCTGCCGGCCCTGCCGTTCGACTGGGCGTCGGTCCCCCGGCTCACCATCACCGCCTGCGGGACGGCGTGCTTCGCCGGCATGGTGGCCAAGTACTGGTTCGAGAAGCTGGCGCGCCTCCCGGTCGAGGTCGAGGTCGCCTCGGAGCTGCGCTACCGCGAGCCGCCTTTGCCCGAGGGCGGCGTGTGCATCGCGATTTCCCAGTCGGGCGAGACCATCGATACGCTGGCGGCCCTGCGCTACGCCAAGGCGCAGGGGCAGACGATCCTGTCGGTCGTGAACGTGCCCGAGAGCGCCATCGCGCGTGAATCGGATATCGTGCTGCCGACGCTGGCCGGGCCGGAGATCGGTGTCGCCTCGACCAAGGCCTTCACCACGCAGCTCACCGTCCTGCTGGTCGCCGCCATCGCGGCAGGGCGGGCGCGGGGCACCCTGTCGCAGGAGGAGGAGGCCCGGATCGGCCATGCGCTGATCGAGCTGCCCGCCCACGTCAACGAGGCGCTCAACCGCGAGGACGAATACCGCCGCATCGCCGAGGAGGTGCTGGCGCCGGCCCGCGACGTACTCTACATCGGCCGCGGCTCGTCCTTCCCGATCGCGCTCGAGGGCGCGCTGAAGCTCAAGGAAATCTCCTACATCCACGCCGAGGGCTATGCCGGCGGCGAGATGAAGCACGGGCCGATCGCGCTGATCGACGAGGCCGTGCCGGTCGTCGTCGTGGCGCCGACCGACGCCCTGTTCGACAAGATCGCCTCGAACTTCGAGCAGGTGAAGGCGCGCGGCGGCAAGCTGGTGCTGATCAGCGACGGGCCGGGGCTGGCGCGGCTGGGCGATCATGCCGTCGCGGCGGTCGGGTTGCCCAGCGTCGACCCGCTGGTGGCGCCGATCCTCTACACCGTGCCCGTGCAGCTGCTGGCCTATCACACCGCCGTCGCCAAGGGCACCGACGTCGACCAGCCACGCAATCTCGCCAAGAGCGTGACGGTGGAGTGAGGCTCGGGGCTCAGTTCCCGCGGCGCTCATCGTCTTACGGACCGCGAGCCTCCAGGCTCGCTCATGATCATGAGCGGGCCTGGAGGCCCGCGGTCCAGAAGAACATGATCCTGACCACGGACGTGGATGTCCCCAGCACGGCCGCGATCGATCTCAAGTCGTTGCGCGCTAACGCGTGCCCTGCGGCAGGCCGGGCGCCAGGCCGGACGGCGTCGTGGGAGCGATCGGCACCGAGCGCGGCTGGGCCGGCGCGGGGGCCGGGCGCGGGGGCGCCGCCGGCTGGGCCGGCTGCATCGCCTGGAGGATCGCCCGCATCTTCTTGGTCTCGTTCTCCTGCGCCTTCTTGAACTCGTCCTCGGTCAGGAAGCGGTCGTGGTTCTCGTCGATGTCGGCGAACTGCTTGACTGCCGAGCCCGTCAGCTCGACGCGGTCGAGCTGGCCGTCCTTGTTGGTGTCGATCTCGCCGAACTTGCGGAGCACCAGCTTCTTGCGCAGGTCGTAGGGCAGCAGCCCCTTGGCCTGCGGCCCGTCGGCCGGTCCGGCGAGCACCAGGTACTCCTGCTGGCTGATCTTGCCGTCGCCGTTCTTGTCGATCTTGTCGGCCTCGCGCAGCTGCATGTCGATGAAGTCGTTGATGGCAGCCATGCCCTGGCGCCGCTTCTGCTCGACCTGCTGGCGCTCGGCGGCCTCCCGGGCCATCGCGCGCTGCACGATCAGCCGGACCTCGGGCTCGGTGACCTTGTTGTCCCGGTCCGTGTCGTACTGGTTGAACTCGGCGTGGACCAGCGCCTCGGCCTCGCCGCGCTCGACGAAGCCGTCGCGGTTGGTGTCGAGGTTGTGGAACTCGGCGCGGGCGCGGTTGCGCCTCTCCTCGAGCGACGGGCCGCCGGGCACGTCCTTGGACAGCGGCGGCTCGGCGACCTTGACGAACTCCTCGATGGAGAGCTTGCCGTCCTTGTTGGTGTCGAGCTCGTCGTACGACTTCATGCGGTACTTCAGGAAGTCGGCGCGCGTGACCTCGCCCTTCTTCTCCGTGTCGATCTCCGTGAACCACGGCGGCAGCGGGACCGGCGGCGGCTGGGTCGAGGCCTGCGGCGAGCCCGCCGGGGCGGCCGGCGCTGCGGCTCTGGGGCCCGGCTTGGCCGGCGCCTCAGGCGGCTTGGCCTGCGGTGCTGCCTGGTTGGGCGGACGGTTGGACGGCCATCCCTGCGTCGGCGGCGTCTGCGCCGCGGCGGGAAGGGCCAGGACGGCCGCAGTGGTGATCAGGAGGGGACGGAAAAGACGTTTCATGGCGGTCAGCCCGCAAGAGAGGGGTCGAGTCGTATCGGCGGCAAAACGGAACGTGTCAACGTCCGCGCTGCGGATGGAATGTGCGGCGCAATCGCGCCGAAAGCGTGGCGAGTCGCCAATGGGGTTGCGTGAGCGGCGCGGATAGGCCATCGTGAATCGGCAAATGACTCCGAAGAAGGGTCACAAGTTACTGGGAGGCAAGGGTAATTTCGCGGTGCCGGAGCGTTCAATGCTCCCAGCTGCGAAATAGCGTGATCATGGCAGAATCGACACCATCCAGCGGCTCGCCGCTCCTCAGCGTCCGCGATGTCTCGGTTCGCTTCGGCGGCATCGTGGCACTCGACGGCGTGACCTTCGACGTCTTCGCCGGCCAGATCGCGGGTCTGATCGGGCCCAACGGCGCCGGCAAGACGACCCTGTTCAACTGCCTGAGCCGCCTCTACACGCCGAACGGCGGCGACGTGGTGTTCGAGGGCCGGACCATCCTGAACCGGCCCCGCCACGACATCCCGCGGATCGGCATCGGCCGCACCTTCCAGAACGTCGCGCTGTTCGACCGCATGTCGGTGCTCGACAACGTCAAGGTCGGCTGCCACAGCCGCAGCTCGACGAGCTTCTTCGACAACGCCGTGCGCCTGCCCAAGGTGGCCGGCGAGGAAGCGCACATCACCGCGCGGGCGCTCGAGCTCATCGAGTTCATGGATCTCGTGCCCTTCACCCACGCGATCGCCGGCGGCCTGCCGTTCCCGATCCGCAAGCGTGTCGAGCTGGCGCGCGCGCTCGCCTCCAGCCCCAAGCTGCTGCTGCTCGACGAGCCGGCGGCCGGCCTCAACCACGACGAGATCGAGGTGCTGAAGAACCAGATCCGGCGCGTGCGCGACCTGCAGCATGTCACCGTGCTGCTGGTCGAGCATCACATGAGCCTGGTCATGTCGGTCTCGGACAAGGTGGTCGCGATCGACTTCGGCAAGAAGATCGCCGACGGCACGCCGGCGGAAGTGCAGCGCGATCCCGAGGTGATCCGCGCCTACCTGGGGACCTCGTGATGGCGGCGCTTCTGGAAGTGAAGGGGCTGAAGGCGTTCTACGGGCAGACCCAGTCGCTCTACGACGTCAGCTTCGACATCGAGACCGGGGGCATCACCACGCTGCTGGGCGCCAACGGCGCCGGCAAGACCACGACGCTGCGGGCGATCTGCAACATGGTGCGCACCGAGGGCACGGTGCGCTTCGAGGGCCGCGACATCGTCGGCAAGGCGACCGAGGAGATCGTGCGCCTGCGCATCGCCCACGTGCCGGAAGGCCGTGGCACCTTCACGACGCTCACGGTCGACGAGAACCTGCGGATCGCCGCCTACACCCGCAAGGACAAGGCCGGCGTCGAGGCCGACCTCGGCCGCGTCTTCGGCTATTTTCCCAGGCTCAAGGAGCGCGTCCAGCAGCAGGCCGGCACGCTGTCGGGCGGCGAGCAGCAGATGCTGGCAATCGCCCGCGCGCTGATGCTGAAGCCGCGCCTGATGCTGCTCGACGAGCCGTCGTTCGGCCTGGCGCCCCTGATCGTGCTCGAAATCTTCCGCATCCTCCGGCGAATCAACGAGGAGGAGAAGGTCAGCATCCTGCTCGTCGAGCAGAATGCCGCCCTGGCACTCGACCTCGCCGACCACGCCTATGTGCTGGAGACCGGCAAGGTCGTCATGTCGGGGGCCTCGTCGGAGGTCAAGAACGACGAGACCATCCGCAAGTCCTACCTCGGCTACTGAGGCAGCGTAATGGAACAGCTTCTCCAGCAGATCGCTTCGGGCCTCGCCAACGGCGCCATCTATGCCTGCGTCGCCCTGGCGCTGGTCATGATCTACGTGTCGACCGACCACATCAACTTCGCCCAGGGCGAGATGGCGATGTTCTCGACCTACATCAGCTGGCAGCTGATGACCTGGGGGCTGAGCTTCTGGCTGGCCTTCATCGTCGCCGTCGCGCTGTCCTTCGTCATGGGCGTGCTGATCGAGCGCCTGATCCTGAGACCGCTGCACAGCGCGCCCATCCTGTCGATCATCGTGGTCTTCATCGGCCTGCTGGCGATCTTCAACTCGATGGCGGGCGCGATCTGGAGCTACCTGATCAAGGAATATCCCTCGCCCTTCCCGAAGAGCAGCTTCGGCATCGCCGGGGTCATCGGGCCGCACCAGCTCGGCGTCGTCATCGTCACGCTGGTCGTGCTCGGCCTGCTGTTCGTCTTCTTCCGCTACACGCCGCTCGGCCTCGCGATGCGCGCGGCCGCCCAGAATCCCCAGATGGCCCGCCTGGTCGGGGTGCGTGTCGACTGGATGCTGGCCCTGGGATGGGGATTGGCGGCCTCGGTCGGCGCCGTCGCGGGCATCATGGTCGCCCACATCGTCTACCTCGATCCCAACATGATGAGCGGCATCCTGCTCTACGCCTTTGCCAGCGCCCTGGTGGGCGGCATCTCCAATCCGGCCGGCGCGGTGGCCGGCGGCTTCATCGTCGGCGTTCTGGAGAACCTGGTGGCCTTCACGGGCAACCTGATCGAGAAGACGACCGGCATCTACATCATCGGCAATGGCGAGAAGCTCACGGTTGCACTCATCATCGTCATCACCGTGCTGACGGTGAAGCCCGCCGGCCTGTTCGGCCGCGTCGTCGTGAAGAGGGTCTGACATGGCAGGCTCGAAGAAGTGGGTGCTGGGACTGATCGTCCTGGCGTTGGTGACGCCGCTGCTGAAGCCGGTCTTCCCCGACTACATCTCCGACTACCGGCTGTTCCTCTTCAGCACCATGATCATCGCCTCGATCGCGGTGCTCGGGCTCAACCTGCTGACCGGTTTCAATGGCCAGTTCTCGCTCGGCCACGGGGCGTTCTACGCCGTGGGCGCCTATGCCGCCGCCATCCTGATGGACCAGGCGGGGTGGCCGTACTGGGCGACCGTTCCGGCAGCCGCCATCATCTGCTTCATCGTCGGCTACCTGTTCGGCCTGCCGGCGCTCAAGCTCGAGGGCCATTACCTGGCGCTCGCCACCTTCGCGCTGGCGCTCGCGGTGCCCCAGATCCTGAAATACAAGTGGCTCGAGGGCCTGACCGGCGGCGTGCAGGGCATCGTGCTGCTGAAGCCCGAGGTGCCGTTCGGCCTGCCGCTGAGCGAGGACCAGTGGCTGTACTACTACTGCCTGATCGTGATGATCGTCCTCTACTGGGCGGCGGCCAACATGCTCAACAGTCGCAGCGGCCGCGCCATGATGGCGATCCGCGACCAGAACATGGCGGCCGAGACGATGGGCATCGACATCGCCCTCTACAAGACCGTCACCTTCGGGATCAGCGCGGCCTATACCGGCATCGCCGGCGCGCTTTCGGCCTCGGCCATCGCCTTCGTCGCGCCCGACAGCTTCAACATCTTCCTGTCGATCAAGTTCCTGATCGGCCTGGTCGTGGGCGGCATCGGCTCGCTGGCCGGCTCGGTGATCGGCGGCGTGTTCTACGTGCTGGTCGACAACTCGGCCCAGGCCCTGTCGCAGTTCATCAAGAACGACCTCGGCCTGCCGTTCGACCTGTCGGCCTATACCGTGTTCGGCGTGCTGCTGGTCGGCATCATCTACCTGATGCCCATGGGAATTGCCGGCGGCATCTACATGGCCTGGCGCCGCCTGCGCGCCGCGCGCGGCTGAGGGGCGCCGCGGCCTGACCGGCAGGGGGAAATTCTATCCACTCTTGCGGCGTACAATCGGTGCGGCGACAGCGTGCAACATGTCCGTGATGCGGAAGGCCGCAACCCCGCGGCCTTCTTTTTTCCGCGATTCTGAAAGAAACTCGCGGCCATCTGAAAACATGGAGGTGTGTGGTGGAAACGAGTAGGCGTGGTTTCGTGGGTGGCGTTTCGGCGTTTGCCTTGCTTTCCGGTTCGACTGCGGCTTTCGCGCAGAAGAAGTATTCCGACGGTGCGACCGACACCGAGATCAAGATTGGCCACACCGGACCGTACAGCGGCCCGGCATCGGCCTACGGCCAGATCGGCAAGACGATCGAGGCCTACTGGAAGAGCGTGAACGAGGCAGGCGGCATCAACGGCCGCAAGATCAACTTCATCACGCTGGATGATGGCTACTCGCCGCCGAAGATGGTCGAACTGGTTCGCCGTCTGGTCGAGCAGGACAAGGTGCTGTGCACCTTCAACACGCTCGGCACGCCGACCAACACGGCGATACACAAGTACATGAACGTGAAGAAGGTGCCGATGCTCTACGTCGCCACCGGTGCGTCGAAGTGGGGCGATCCCAAGCACTTCCCGTGGACGATGGGCTTCCAGCCCGACTACCACACCGAGGGCAAGATCTACGCCAAGCACCTCCTGGCCAACGTCAAGGATCCGAAGATCGCCGTGCTGATGCAGAACGACGACTACGGCAAGGACTACTACGAAGGCTTCAAGGAAGGGCTCGGCAAGGACGCCGACAAGATCGTCAAGCACGTGACCTACGAGGTGACGGATCCGACGGTCGACAGCCAGGTCATCCAGCTCAAGGATTCCGGCGCCAACGCCTTCTTCAACATCGCGACGCCCAAGGCAGCCGCCCAGGCGATCCGCAAGGCGGCCGATCTCGGCTGGAAGCCGGCGCAGTACCTCAACAACGTGTCGGCCTCGGTCGGCTCTGTGATGAAGCCGGCGGGCTTCGAGAACAGCCAGGGCATCGTCACCGCCCAGTACCTCATGGATCCCACCGACAAGCAGTGGGAGAACAACGACGACTTCAAGGCGTGGAAGGCCTGGATGGGCAAGTGGATGCCGGGCGCCAACCTGGCCGACGTCAACCATGTCTTCGGCTACGCCGTCTCGAACCTCATGCACGAGACGCTGAAGAAGTGCGGCGACAACCTCACGCGCGAGAACGTCATGAAGCAGGCGGCCAACTACCAGAAGTACCGGCTGCCCATGCTGATCCCGGGCATCACCATCAGCACCAGCGCGACCGACTACTACCCGATCCAGTCGGTCAAGCTCGCCCAGTTCAAGGGCGAGACCTGGGATCTGTTCGGGGACATCATGTCGGCCGAAGGTTCATAGGGACTGTCGGCTCCTGCCGAGCGAAGGCCGCCGAAAGGCGGCCTTCTTTTTTGCCCGGAACCGGATCAGACTGGAGGCAACAAGAACGATAGCTAGGGAGTCCCCAAGTGACGACGACAAGGCGGCAGTTCGTCGGCGGCGCCTCGGCGCTGGCCGTGCTTTCCGGTTCCTCCGCGGCGCTGGCCGAGAAGAAGTACGACGAGGGCGTCACCGACGCCGAGATCAGGATCGGCAACACCAATCCCTACAGCGGTCCGGCCTCGTCCTATGCCGCGATCGCCCGGACGATCGATACCTTCTTCAAGTCCGTCAACGACGCGGGCGGAATCAACGGCCGCAAGGTGAAGTTCATCTCCCTCGACGACGGCTACAGCCCGCCCAAGACGGTCGAGATGGTCCGCCAGCTGGTCGAGCAGGACAAGATCTTCGCGCTCTTCCAGTCGCTCGGCACGCCGTGCAACACGGCGATTCACAAGTACATGAACACCAGGAAGGTGCCTCAGCTCTATGTCGCGACCGGCGCGTCGAAGTGGGGCGATCCCAAGCACTTCCCGTGGACGATGGGCTTCCAGCCCGACTACCGCACCGAGGCGATCATCTACGCCAAGCACCTCATGGCCAACGTCAAGGATCCGAAGATCGGCGTGCTGCACCAGAACGACGACTACGGACGCGACTATCTCGACGGGTTCAAGGAAGGCCTCGGCAAAGACGTCGACAGGATCGTCAAGATCGTGACGTTCGAGGCGACGGATCCCACGGTCGACAGCCAGATCATCCAGCTCAAGAACTCGGGCGCCAACGTCTTCTTCAACGTTTCGGGCCCGAAGGCCGCCGCCCAGGGCATCCGCAAGGCGGCGGATCTCGGCTGGCAGCCGGCGCACTATCTCAACAACGTCTCTGCGTCGGTGGCGGCGGTCATGAAGCCGGCGGGCTACGAGAACGCCCAGGGCATCATCACGGCCGCCTATCTCATGGATGCGACCGACCATCAGTGGGACGGCAACGAGGAGATGAAGGCCTGGCGGGCGTGGATGGACAAGCACATGCCGCAGGCCAACAAGGCCGACGCCAACCACATCTACGGCTACGCCGTGGCCTTTCTCATGACCGAGACGCTGAAGCGCTGCGGCGACACGCTCACCCGCGCCAACCTCATGAAGCAGGCGGCCGGCTTCCAGAAGTTCCGCGTGCCCATGCTGCTGCCCGGGATCACCGTCTCGACCAGCGCGACGGATTTCTATCCCCTCCAGGCGGTGCAGCTTCAGCGCTTCAAGGGCGAGACCTGGGAACTGTTCGGCGAGATCATGTCGGCCGAGAGCACCTGACGGCCGGTTTCACAGCCTGTGGGAAGGCCGACCGCCACCGGGCGGCCTTCCTTTTGCCCGCTTCCGCCATGCAACATTGAAAAACTGTATATCGCAGGGCGAGTTTTTCGCTTTTCCGCGCCGCGATTTCGCGCGACCCTGCCTCCCGTAAAAAACATAAGTACAGGAGGCTAACGTTGAAGACCAATAGGCGTACCTTTCTCGGCGGCGTTTCGACTGTCGCAGTTCTCTCCGCATCGGGCGCTTCGTTCGCCCAGGGTGCCAAGAAGTATTCAGACGGCGCCACCGACACCGAAATCAAGATCGGGCACACCAACCCCTACAGCGGTCCGGCCTCGGCCTATGGTGTGATCGGCAAGACGCTCCAGGCGTACTGGAAGTACGTCAACGAGCAGGGCGGCATCAACGGTCGCAAGATCGACTTCATCACGCTGGACGACGGCTACAGCCCGCCGAAGACGGTCGAGCTGGTGCGTCAGCTCGTCGAGCAGGACAAGGTCCTGTGCCTGTTCAACACGCTCGGCACGCCGACCAACACGGCGATCCACAAGTACATGAACGCCAAGAAGGTGCCGCAGCTCTACGTCGCGACCGGCGCCTCGAAGTGGGGCAAGCCCAAGGAGTTCCCGTGGACGATGGGCTTCCAGCCCGACTACCACACCGAGGCCGTCATCTACGCCAAGCACATGCTGGCCAACGTCAAGGATGCCAAGATCGGCGTGCTGATGCAGAACGACGATTACGGCAAGGACTACTGGGAAGGCCTGCGCGACGGCCTCGGCAAGGAGGTCGGCCGCGTCGTCAAGCACGTGACCTACGAGGTCACCGACCCGACGGTCGACAGCCAGGTCATCCAGCTCAAGGATTCGGGTGCCAACGTCTTCTTCAACATCTCGACGCCGAAGTTCGCCGCCCAGGCCATGCGCAAGGCGGGCGACATCGGCTGGAAGCCGGCGCAGTACCTCAACAACGTGTCGGTCAGCGTCGCGACCGTCATGAAGCCGGCCGGCTTCGACAACGTGCAGGGCGTCATCACGGCGGCCTACCTGATGGACCCGACGGACAGCCAGTGGGACGGCAATGACGACATGAAGGCGTGGAAGGCCTGGATGACCAAGCACAATTCCGGCGCCAGCCTGTCGGACGGCTCCAACGTCTTCGCCTATGCCGTGGCGCATCTGATGCACGAGACGCTGAAGCGCTGCGGCAACGAGCTGACCCGCGAGAACCTCATGAAGCAGGCGGCCAGCTTCAAGAAGTTCAAGCTGCCGATGCTGCTGCCGGGCATCACGATCTCGACCAGCCCGACCGACTTCTATCCCATCCAGGCGGTGCAGCTGCAGCGCTTCAAGGGCGAGAGCTGGGAGCTGTTCGGCGACGTCATGCACGCCGAGAGCAGCTAGAGCGGCTTGCGCTAAATCGAGGGAAAGGCCGCCGCGAGGCGGCCTTTCTCATGTCCGGCAGGGGCCAGGCTTCAGCGGTTGCGCTGCAGGGCCTGCCGGCACTCCGCCGCATCGGTGCGACCGTCCTTGTCGGCGTCGCAGCGCGCGAAGTTGCGCTCCGCCTGGGCGATGAACTCGGCCTGGCTCACGCTGCCGTCCTTGTCCGCGTCGAGGCGCTGGAAGTAGGCGGACTGGCGCTGCGCCTCGCGGTCGGACGGCAGGACGGCGTTCGCCGGCGTCGCCCGGGAGCGGGCGAACAGCTCGTCCTGGGTGAGCCTGCCGTCGCGGTCGGCGTCGAGCTGCCGGAAGCGCGCTTCCTGCCCGGCCATCCATTCGGCCCGGTCCACCACACCGTCCTGGTTGCTGTCGTAGCGCATGATCCCGCGTGCGGGGCGGCCGGCCGGCCCGGGGGCGGTTTGCGCGCGGGCCGGGCTGGCGGGCGCGGGCCGGGCGGCCGGCGACTCGGCGGACGGCGGGCCGCTGGGCTGGGCCCGGACCGGGCCTGCCAGCAGCACGAGCGCGGCGAGCGGCAGGACGAGGGGCAGGCCGATGGACAGGCGGGGGAACTTCGACATCGTGTCTCTCCGTAAGGTTGTATCGGAAGACGGAAATTCTCGTCTCCATCTCCCTTACCCGGCCCTGTAAGCGTCGATATAGTCGGCCCGGCGTCCCAATTGGGGCCGTGTTGTGGTTTTGTTCTCGGGATATCCACATGGCGTTTGACTACGACCTCTTCGTCATCGGAGCGGGCTCCGGCGGCGTTCGGGCCTCGCGCATCGCCGCCGCCCATGGCGCGCGGGTGGGCATCTGCGAGGATTTTCGCGTCGGCGGGACCTGCGTGATCCGGGGCTGCGTGCCGAAGAAGCTGCTGGTCTACGGCTCGAAGTTCGCCCACGAGTTCGAGGACGCCGCGCCGTTCGGCTGGACGGTGCCGACGCCCACCCATTCCTGGGAGACGCTGCGCGACAACGTCGCCAAGGAGGTCGACCGGCTGAACGGCGTCTATATCCGCCTGCTCGAGAGCGCCGGCGTGAAGCTGCACCTGGGACGCGGCCGGCTGATGGACCGCCACACGATCGCGATCGGCGAGGAGACGGTGACGGCCGAGAAGATCCTGGTGGCGACCGGCGGCCATCCCGTCTCGCCCGACGTTCCCGGCAAGGAATGGGCGATCTCCTCCAACGAGGCCTTTCACCTGGCCGAACTGCCGAAGCGCATCGCGCTGGTCGGCGGCGGCTTCATCGCGGTCGAGTTCGCCGGCATCTTCAACGGCCTGGGCTGCGAGGTCGACATCGTGCTGCGCCGCGACCGGGTGCTGCGCGGCTTCGACGAGGAGTGCCGCACGGCGGTCAACGAGGGCCTGCGCTCGAGCGGCATCCGCCTGCGCACCGAGACCGAGATCGTCCGCATCGAGGCGAGCGGCGGCAAGGCGCCCTTCCAGGTGAGCACCCAGCTCGGCGGCATGTTCGAGACCGATCTTGTGATGTACGCCACGGGCCGCGCTCCCAACACGGCCGGTATCGGCCTCGAGAAGGTCGGCGTGCAGCTCGACAAGGCGGGCGCCATCGCGGTCGACGAATGGTCGCGGACGACCGTGCCCAACATCTGGGCGGTGGGCGACGTCACCGACCGCATCAACCTCACGCCGGTGGCGCTGATGGAAGGCCATTGCTTCGCCGACACCGAGTTCGGCAACCGGCCGCGCAAGCCCGATCATCGCGACGTGCCGTCCGCCGTGTTCAGCCAGCCCGAGCTCGCCACGGTCGGCCTGACCGAGGAGGAGGCGCGCATGCGGCTGGGCGAGGTGCGGATCTTCGCCTCGGCCTTCCGGCCGATGAAGGCCACCATCTCGGGCCGCGAGCAGCGCACCTTCATGAAGCTGGTGGTCGAGGCCGCGACCGACCGCGTGGTCGGCGTCCACATGGTGGGCGACGATGCCGCCGAGCTGATCCAGGGCCTCGCCGTCGCGGTGAAGGCCGGCGCCACCAAGGCGCAGTTCGACGCCACGGTCGGCATCCATCCGACCGCCGGCGAGGAGTTCGTCACCATGCGCACGGCCCGCGCCGAGCCCGCGCCGCGGGCGAGAGCCGCGGAGTAGGGGCGGGGCAGGAAGGCCGGAAGCTGGCCTTTTATCCACACCCCGTATAGGTTCACGACCCCCGGCGGCCGGACGATCGCCGGGACGAGGAGGAAGAAGAGATGACCGCGATCCAGAGCCCGTCCCGCACGGCTGCGAAGGCGCAGTCCCGCAGCACGCGCGCACCTGACTGGACGCCGACGAGCTGGCGGGGCCGCCCGGCGCAGCAGATGCCGGTCTATGCCGATGCCGCCGCGCTGGGCGGCGTCGAGGCGCGGCTGCGGCGCTATCCGCCGCTGGTCTTCGCCGGCGAGGCCCGCAAGCTCACCACGGCGCTCGCCAAGGTGGCGGCCGGCGAGGCCTTCCTGCTGCAGGGCGGCGACTGCGCCGAGAGTTTCGCCGACTTCACCGCCAACAACATCCGCGACACGTTCCGCGTGCTGCTGCAGATGGCCGTCGTCCTGACCTATGGCGCCGGCGTTCCCGTGGTCAAGGTCGGCCGCATGGCCGGCCAGTTCGCCAAGCCGCGCTCCTCGAACGTCGAGAAGCAGGGCGAGGTCGAGCTGCCGTCCTACCGCGGCGACAACGTCAACGGCTTCGAGTTCACCGCCCAGTCGCGCCTGCCCGATCCCGAGCGCATGGTGCAGGCCTACAACCAGTCGGCGGCGACCCTCAACCTGCTGCGCGCCTTCGCCCAGGGCGGTTATGCCGACCTGCACGAGGTCAACCGCTGGAACCTCGACTTCGTGCGCGCCTCGCCGGCGTCGGAGCGCTACCACGATCTTGCGGCCCGCCTCGACGAGACGCTGAACTTCATGGCTGCCTGCGGGCTCACCTCGGCCACGACGCCGCAGATCGCCGAGACCGACTTCTTCACCAGCCACGAGGCGCTGCTGCTGCCCTACGAGGAGGCGCTGACCCGCGTCGATTCCACGTCGGGCGACTGGTACGACTGCTCGGCCCACATGCTGTGGATCGGCGACCGCACCCGCCAGCCCGACGGCGCCCATGTCGAGTTCCTCCGCGGCGTGCGCAACCCGCTCGGCTTCAAGGCCGGCCCGAGCCTCTCGGTCGACGACTTCCTGCGCCTGAACGAGGCGCTCAACCCGGCCAACGAGCCCGGCCGCATCGTCATCATCGCGCGCATGGGCGCCGACAAGGTGGGCGACAAGCTGCCGGCGCTGCTGCGCGCGGCCAAGAAGGAGGGCCGCTCGGTCGTCTGGTCGTGCGATCCGATGCACGGCAACACCGTCACCGCGACCAACGGCCGGAAGACCCGGCACTTCGACTCGATCCTGCGCGAGGTGAAGGACTTCTTCGCCGCGCACCGGGCCGAGGGCACGCATCCCGGAGGCGTCCACTTCGAGATGACCGGCCAGGAAGTCACCGAATGCGTCGGCGGCGCCGTCGACATCACCGTCGACAACCTCGCCGAGCGCTACGAGACGCAGTGCGATCCCCGACTGAACGCCAGCCAGGCCCTGGAGCTTGCCTTCCTGCTGGCCGAGCAGCTCAAGTCGGAGCGGCTGGCGGTGGCCCGGGCGAGACCGGCGGCCTGAGGGCGGCGGACGGCGGCGAGCTCGAGGGGGAGGGCCATGATGCATCCGTCGGACGGTGAGATCGAACGATTCACCGACCACTACTTCAATCGCACCAAGCAGGTGATCGGCCGTTTCGGCGACAGCCGTGTCACCTACGCGATCTTCATGCGGCGCCCGGTCGTGTTCGCGCCGCGGCTGGCCCTTGAATGGCTGGAGGAGCTCGGCCGCTCGCGCAACACCGCGGTCGATCTCGACTTGCGCTACGGCGAGGGCAAGTGGGTCGGCGCCGGCGAGCCGATGATGTACATCACCGGCTCGTTCTTTCACCTCGTCGACCTCGAGACGATCTTCCTGCAGAAGCTCGGGCCGGCCTGCGTGGCGGCCTACAACGCCTGGACGATGTGCGCCGACATGCCGAAATCGGCGTTCCTGGCGATGGATGCGCGCCACTGCGCGGGCCAGGAGATGGCCGAGATGATGGCCTATGCCGCCTCGGTGGGATCGGCGCGGGCCAGGCGCAAGGTCGGCGCGGTGGGCTTCATCGGCAACGCGACCCATGCGACGGCGCACTTCTTCGGCCGCGACAAGGGGCTCGGCACCATGCCGCACGCCCTGATCGGCTATGCCGGATCGACCGTGCGTGCCGCCGAGATGTACCACGAGACCTTTCCCGGCGAGGCGATGACCGTGCTCGTCGACTACTTCGCCCGCGAGATCTCCGATTCGCTCGAGGTCTGCCGGCGCTTCCCCGAGCTCGCGGCCGCGGGCAACCTCTCGCTGCGCCTCGACACGACAGGCGGCCGCTACATCGAGGGGCTGGATCCGGCGACCTCCTATGCGGTGCTGGAGCGCTTCTCGCCCGAATCGATCCGCGGCTATCGCAGCGAGGCGGAGCTGCGCTACCTCGTCGGCACCGGCGTGTCGGCGGCGGCGATCTTCCACCTGCGCGCCGCGCTCGACGGCGCGGGCTTCGACAAGGTGAAGATCGTGGCCTCGTCGGGCTTCGGCCCTGCGAAGTGCCGCGTCATGGCAGAGGCCAAGGCGCCGATCGACGTGGTGGGCTCGGGCTCCTTCCTGCCGTCCAACTGGACCGAGACCTACGCCACCGCCGACATCGTCGAGTACGACGGCGACAAGCGCGTCAAGGTCGGCCGCGAATTCCTGCACCGCGTGCGCTCGACCAACGGCGCGACGCAGCCGCTGTAGCAGTTTGTGTCATCCCGAGCGCAGCGCCCTCCCTTCGGCTTCGCTCAGGGCAGGCGCTTCGCTCGGGACGACAGCGGTCGCTCGAACATCAAGGGAGTTCAACAATGCTCAAGCTCTACTACGCCCCCGGCGCCTGCTCGACGGCGTCGCACATCGCCCTCGAGGAAAGCGGGGCCAAATACGATTCGCAGGCGCTGAGCTTCGCCAAGAGCGAGCAGAGGACGCCGGAGTACCTGAAGATCAACCCGCGCGGCCGCGTGCCGGCGCTGGCGATCGACGACGGCACGATCGTCGAGAACACCGCCATCCTCGACTTCGTCGCGGCCAAATACGCGCCGCAGCTCATGCCATCGGATCCGGTGCAGCGGGCGCGCGCCATCTCCCTGATGGCCTGGTTCTCCAACAACGTGCACCCGGCCTTCACGCACATCGCTCGCCCCGAGCGCTTCGCCACCGACACCGCCGTGTTCGACCACCTGAAGTCGGTCGGCCGCGACAACTTCTTCAACGCCCTGAAGGAGATCGACGGGATGCTGGCCGGCAAGGAGTGGATCCTGGGCGACAAGTTCAGCGTCGTCGACGGCTACGCCCTGGTCTTCTACGGCTGGGGCAAGCGCATCGGCCTGCCGGTCGAGGAGCTGAAGAACTACACGGCGTGGAAGGACCGCATGCTGGCCCGGCCGGCCGTGCGCCGCGTTCTCGAGCGCGAGCAGAACGTTCTCGTCGCGGCGTGACCCGCGGTCAGCCGGGCTCTGCGAGAAACCTCATGCCGCGAGGGCGGCATGGAGCTTTCGCGCCAGCGCGAGCTTTCGATACGGCTTGGCGAGCAGGGATTCGGTGAATCGCGACCTTGCCGCATGCTCGAGCGCCTCGGCGTAACCGGACGTCAGGAGTACGTGCAGGTCCGGTTTCAATGCTCGTGCCGCTTCGACCAGCTCGAGGCCGTTCATGCCTCCCGACAGGACGATGTCGGTGAACAGCAGGTCGATGCGGTCCGCCGACTCGATCGTGGCGAGAGCCTCGGCCGCGTTCGATGCCGTGCGAACCCGGTAGCCGAGGCTCGCGATCTGCTCGGTGACGTGGCGGCTCACCATCGGATTGTCTTCGACGATGAGGACATGCTCGCCGGACCCGTTGGGCGCCGTCTCTTCCTCGGCTTCCGTGGCCGCCTGCGGCAGGTCGTCCGATCGCGGAAGCAGCAGGATCACCCGGGTGCCGTTCCCGGGAGTCGAGCGGAGGGCTACCGACCCCATCGACTGCTTGGCGAAGCCATAGACCATGCTCAGTCCGAGCCCGGTCCCCTTGCCGACGGCTTTGGTGGTGAAGAACGGTTCGAAGCAGCGCTGGGCCGTCGCTTCGTCCATGCCGTCGCCTGTATCGGCGACGGCGATGCGGATGTACCGCCCCGCGGTCACGTCGGGGCTTCGGGTCGCTTCGAGCTCCGTCACGACGACCTCGTCGACCTCGAACGTGATGGTGCCACCGTTCGGCATTGCATCCCGAGCATTGACGCAGAGGTTGATCACGACGTTCTCGAGCTGAGGCGCGTCCGCCCGGACGAATCGCGGCGACCTGTCTTCCGGAAGGACGACGCCGATGTGCTCTCCCAGGGAGCGCCGGAGCAGGGCGGTGGTGCTCTCCAGCAGGGCGACCACGTCCACCCGGCGGGGCTGCAGCGCCTGGCGACGGGCAAAGGCCAGCAGGCGCTGCGTGAGCGTGGCGCCTCGTTCTGCCGCGGTGAACAGGTCGTCCGCCCAGCGCCGACGTCCGTCGGCCTCGTCGAGACTGTCCTGCAGCAGCTCGGCCTTGCCCATGATGACGGTAAGCAGGTTGTTGAAGTCGTGGGCGACGCCGCCGGTCAGCTGCCCGATCGCATCGAGGCGCTGCATCTGCGTGATCTTCTCGTCGGCCAGCCGGTGAGCCTCCTCCGTCTTCTTGCGCTCGGTGATGTCCCCCTGCATGACCATGGCGCCGGTCTGGATTCCTCCCACCAGGGGAGAGACGACGAGTCGATACCAGCGCCGCCCCTTGCGGGTCGGCAGCTCGTACTCCCACGAGAAAATCTTCGTTTCCTGCCGCAGCACCGCCTCGATGCCCCGGATCGCCTCGTCGCCGTCGACCCGGCCGCGGACCTTCTCCGATCTCCAGTAGTCGGCATAGACCTCGCCGATCCTGCAGCCGACGTCGCCGCCGAGCCGTGGGAAATAGTCCTCCCAGACCTTGTTGACGACTTCGATCACGCCGGCGGGACTGAGCAGCGCCAGCCGCATGGGCAACGCGTTGAGGATGGCGTTTCGCTCGTTCGCGATGGCGCGGTCCGCCGCCGACCGGGCAGCGCGAAACGCCTTCGCGCTCGGCGGCAGGGAAACCTGTGCCGGAGGGAAAGGCGCGGCGCCTGCGCGGGCCGCCGCGAGATCGGGACGTCTATCGATCCTCAAGGCGCATTCCGATGCCCGACGGGTAGCAGCCTCTGGATCATCTCCCCCAGCTGCAGCCGGCTGTACGGCTTCACCAGGATGGGCCAGCCCGGCTTGAGCTGGTTGGTGGCCACGAGCGCGTGCGGCAGGTAGCCCGACACGAAAAGAACGCGAAGGGCCGGGCGCAACAGTTGCGCCTCTTCCGCCAGGGTGCGGCCATCGACGTCGCCGGGCATGACGACGTCCGTGAAGAGCATGTCGATGTCTGCGCTCGATTCCAGTACCCGGAGAGCTTCGGCGCCGCTCGCGGCCTCGATCACCGCAAAGCCCAGGACCCGCAGCCGATCGGCCGCGACCTGACGCGCATCCTCGTTGTCGTCGACGACCAGAACGGTCTTCTGCCAGCGCGGACCCTGGGCACGCCCCGGGATGGCGGCGCCTTTCGCTCCCGGGTCACCCCGCAAGAGGCATCCGATGCCGAGGAACCGGCCGGCCGGATCCGTGATGGGCTGCAGCAGGCATCGGAGGTTCCTCGGCTTGCCGTCGGCACCTCGACATTTCTCCGGAGAGTCCTGGCGCTTGTGGCGGGCTGCTGAAAGGAGGCCGCGCCAGCGCTGGGCGGCGCTCGCGTCGATGGCCGTCAGACCGGCGAACTCCCGACCGATGACGTCCGGCGTCGCGTAGCCGAGCAAGGTGGAGGCCCCCTCGTTCCAGCTGAGGATCATTCCGTTCGGATCGAGCAGGATCACGCCATATCCGCCCATCTTCTCGACGAATGCCTTCAAAAGCTCTTCACGATCCATTGTCATGCCTATTCCCTCGGGCGCCGACCGACCTCGGCGCTGTTGCAGGACGCTTTTGGGGAGACCGAGCAGGCGCGCTCAGCATTGCGGCCCAGGCGCGGCAGAACTGCTTCCAGAAGAGTGCGGCCGGCCGGGTCGAGCAGGCTCCCTCCGATATCAACTCGAGCGTACCGGTGTCTGCGAACATGAATGCTATGGCGCCGTTCAGTGACGTGAACCGGACGAACAGTTCTTTTCTGGCGACGTGGGGGAGACTTGCTGCAAAGGCCTCGACATAGCGGAGATGGAGCGCCTTGAACTGTGTCCGGAGGATCTGCCGCATATCGTCGGTCCGCTCCGTGAACAGGCGGCCGAAGAAGCGGATGTAGATCAGGGCTTCGACCGACTTGCCTTCGGCGGCGAGTCTGTAGGGAAGCACATAGGCCGCGAGAATCTTGTCGATCGGCACCGCCTGACCCGCGGCCCTCCTTTGCAGCCTCTCCAGCGCTTCGAAGCGAGGGCGGTTCAGGGCTTCCACGCAGTCGGCGAGAACGGCTTCGAACAGGCTTCGCTTTGAACCGAAGTGATAGGTGATGAGGGCGACGTTTACGCCGGCATTTCGTGTGATCCGGCGAACCGACGAATCCCGCAGGCCGTGCTCGGCGAAGTGCTCGCGCGCCGCGGCGAGGATTCGTGCGCGCGGCTCGGGCCTTCCGTCGGCCCTGGTCGAGGTTTTGCGCCGCGGCGTAGGCGACATCCGATCTTCTCCATCCTGCGCCATCCGCCGCAACGGTGTCCGGCGGTGATTGCAACTGCAATTAAACAGATGTTTAACGACGGCGCGGGTGCCCGGCAAGCGCGCGGTGTCTGCACCATGGCGCGGACCAGAGAATGACGCTCCCGTCACCTATGGTGACAGTGGACTGATTTCATTGTCGTTTTGGTTGCATCCGTTTCCACCGGGATCCGGGCGCCGGGAGAAACGGTCTGTGGCGCGCCTGCGTCGCAAGAGCGCACACGGTGCCGATCGGGTCATTTTCCGGGAAAGGCCGGAAGCTCCCCACCGGCCCTCGCTGGAGCCGGCGGGTCACGCCGGGCCGGACGCGAGGGGCGACGCGGGCGGGGTGGCCATCGGTCCGAAACGGCGCCGTCGCTCTGCCTGTACCGGTTTGTTATGATTGCCGAGTATGGGATCTCAAGACGCGCGGTCGCCGGACGGCTCCGCTGATAGTACCTCCTGCCGCGTGTCCCCGACCGCCGCCAATCGCCCGGCCCTGTCGGTGGTGGCGCCTTGCTACAATGAGCAGGACGTTCTCCCCGAGTTCCTGCGCCGCCTGAGCTCGGTCCTCGATGGCATCGGCGGGACCAGCGAGATCGTGCTGGTCGATGACGGCTCGCGCGACGGCACCTGGGATGCGATGACCGGCGCGGCGGCGGCCGACCCGCGCATCGTGGCGGTACGCCTCATGCGCAACCACGGCCACCAGCTCGCCCTCACGGCCGGCCTCAGCCTGTGCCGCGGCGAGCGCATCCTGATCATCGACGCCGACCTGCAGGACCCGCCCGAGCTGCTGCCCGAGATGATGGCGCTGATGGACGGCGCCGACGGGCAGGGCGCCGCCGACGTCGTCTACGGCCAGCGTCGCCAGCGCGACGGCGAGAGCCTGTTCAAGCGCGCCAGCGCCGCCGCCTTCTACCGGCTGATCGGCCGCATCACCGACATCGAGATCCCGACCGATGCCGGCGACTTCAGGCTGATCACCCGGCGCGTGCTCGATCTGCTGACCGCCATGCCCGAGCGTCACCGCTTCATCCGCGGCATGGTTGCCTGGATCGGCGGCCGCCAGGTGCCGCTGGTCTACGACCGCCAGGCCCGCGCCGCGGGGGAGAGCAAGTATCCGCTGGCCAAGATGGTCCGCTTCGCGGTCGATGCGATCACCGCCTTCTCGGTCGTGCCGCTGATGGCCTCGATGACGATCGGCTGGGTGATGGCGGCCATCGGCTTCGCGTTCTTCGTCTATTCGATCGTCGGCTGGCTGTTCGGCCACACGCTGCCGGGCTGGACCTCGCTGATGGCCGCCGTCGGCCTGCTGGGCGGCATGCAGTTCCTGATGCTGGGCATCATCGGCGCCTATCTCGGCCGGCTCTACGACCAGAGCAAGGGCCGGCCGCTCTTCATGATCCGCGACATCGTCGGCGGTCCGCGATGACGCCGGACGGCAAGCAGGCCGAGTTCGACCGCCACGCCGCCACCTACGACGGCGGCCTCGACAATCCGGTCAAGCGGCTGCTCGGCAGCTCGCCCGACCAGTTCATCGCCGTCAAGGCGCGCTGGCTGCTGCGCCGCGAGCCCGCGCTCCGGCCGGGCCCGGGGCCAGGGCCGGTAGCTGAGCCGGGAAGGGGAAAGCTCGCCCTGCTCGACTATGGCTGCGGCGCCGGCGACCTCATGCGCGTGCTGGCGGCACTCGGCGCGCGGGCCGACTTCACCGGCTGTGACGTCTCGACCGGCATGCTGGCCGAGGCCGGCCGGCGCTGGCCCGCCGGGCTGGGGCCGGCACCGGCGTTCGCCGCCCAGGACGGGGCACTCGCTCCCTTTGCCGACGGACAGTTCGACATCGTCACCATCAGCGCCGTGCTGCATCACGTGCCGGTCGCCGAGCGGCCTTCCGTCTACCGCGAGCTGGGGCGGCTCCTGAAGCCGGGCGGGCGACTCTATGCCTTCGAGCACAATCCGCGCAATCCGCTGGTCCGCTACGTCGTGGCGCGGACGCCGATCGACGAGAACGCCATCCTGCTCGACGCGCGCGAGATCCGGCACGGGCTGCTCGACACGGCGCGCTACGAGCTCGACACCGACTACCTCATGTTCATGCCGCCCGGGATCGCGCCGCTGCGGCCGATCGACCGTGCGCTGGCGTGGCTGCCGCTGGGGGCGCAATATGTCGTGGCGGCGCGAAAAGGCGCTCAATAGGAGAGATCGGATGGACCAGCAGAGCTTCGAGGCCGAGTTGAAGCGCGACGGCTATGACATCCAGACCAGCACCACGCCGGGCGCCAAGGTGAACCCCGAGCACAGCCACCCCTTCGAGGTCCGGGCGATGGTGCTGAAGGGCGCGCTGACGCTCACCACCGGCGGCAAGACGACGACCTACAGCCCGGGCGAGATCTTCACCATGGCCAAGGGCTGCCTGCACGCCGAAAGCTATGGCGACGAAGGAGCTGTGACCCTGGTCGGCCGGAAGATGTGACGGCTGTCTCGTCGTCCTGAGCCCTCCGTCATCCTGAGCGACGCGAAGGATCTCGTTCCGTTGGCGACCGCCGATGAGGTCCCGCGCCCCGCCCGGGACGGCAGGGGGGCTCCCGTCTGGCACCTGCTTGTCGCCTTCGCGCTTTCCCTGGGGGCGCTCTGCGGTCTGATCGACTGGCTGCAGAACGTCCACATCATCACCGCCAACGGCATGTACAAGAGCATCCAGGCGGAGCCCTGGATCGCCGATCCTGCGCGCGCGCGCCTCGACCCGTCGAACTATCTCTACTTCCCGCTCTACGGCACGCTGTGCCGGCTGCTCGACGGGCTCGACATCGAGCGCGGCCTGCCGTGGCGCCAGCTCGCCTGGCTCAACGCCTTCTTCGCCAGCATCGCCACGACCATCGTCTACGCCTTCGTCCATCGCGCCACCGGGAGCTGGCGGGCGTCGGCGCTGGCCGCCTGCTTCCACTTCGGCTGCGGCTTCGTCCTGCTGCTGTCGGTGATCAGCGAGGACATCATGCCCGGCTACACGCTGGTGCTGGGCGCGATGGCGCTGGCCGGCCTGTGGTTCGACGCTCCGACCCATCGCCGCGTCGCCATCGTCGGTGCGCTGTTCACCCTGGCCTGGCTGGTCGAGTGGCGGCTGATCTTCCCGACCCTGCCGGCCCTGCTGGCGGCGCTCGCCGTGGCCGATGGGCGGCCGATGCGCCGCGCCGCCTGGATCGGCACGCTGCTCGTGTCGATCCTCGCCGTCGCCGGCATCGTGCAGCTCCTGTGGGAAGGTCACGAGGGTGCCGTCGGGCTGCACGACCTGCTGTGGACCGGCAAGGGCGTGGCCACCGGCTGGGCCGGCCTGTCGTGGGACAAGGCCTGGATGATGCTCTCGGGCGTCGGCAACTACTTCCTGATCGTCGGCGGCTGGGTCGATCCGCTGTCGGCGCGCCGCGCCGCCGGACCGCTCGCCCTGTCGCTGCTCCTGCAGCTCGCGCTCCTGGCCGCTGCCGCGGTCATGCTGTGGCCGCAGCGCGGCAACCGCCGGCTGCGCGCCATCGCGGTGGTGTTCCTCGGCACGCTGGTCGCGGGCCAGGCGTTCAACCTCTATTCCCAGCCGCAGGACCCGCAGATGCAGATCAACGTCATGGCGTTTCTCGCCGTGGCGTGGGGCCTGCTGGGGGCCGCGCTGCTCGCCCGTGCGCCCGATCTCGCCACTGTGCTGGTCGCCCTGTCGCTGCTGCCGCTGGCCTGGAATGTCGGCCAGCTCACGCGCTTCCGCGGCGGCGATGCCGCGGCGCTGCGCGCCGTCGCCGAGCTCGAGCTGCGCTTTCCGCCGGCCTCGACCGTGTTCGTCTACTGGGGCTTCGAGCCCATCACCATGTGGCAGTACGCGCTGTGGAGCCGCACCTGGGACCTCGACGGCGCCCGGCCGCTCGGCCCGGCACCGTCGGCCGACCCGGTGTTCAAGTGGATCGCACTCGATGCCGGTGCCATCCGCCATCCCGGCTGGTCGGCGGAGGAGAATGCCGCGGTGCTGAAGCGCGACATCGACCAGGCCTTCGACCGTGGCTATCGCGTGGTGATCTCCGACGTCTGGACGTGGAGCGAGCGCGAGCTGGCGGGCCAGCTCGGCGGCCTGTCCGCGGCCGGCCGCGCGCCCGCGATCTGGCGCATGCTGCACGACGGTTACGACGCACGCCCGGTTTTCAGCGACCCGATGGCCGGAACCTACTACGAGCTGCGACGACGCTGACCATTCCCCTGAAGCCCTCGGCGCATTGACGCCGCCGCCGCGCGACCGTATAGACGCCGCGGGCCACGCTCCCCCACCGGAGTGCAGCTCTTCTGTAAGGGAGAGGTTTGATGAAGCCGACCATGCGTCCGGCGCGTCCCGACTTTTCGTCCGGACCCTGCGCCAAGCGTCCGGGATGGACGCCCGAAATCCTGAAGGATGCCGCCGTCGGGCGGTCCCATCGCTCCAAGCTGGGCAAGCGCAAGATCGTCGAGGCGGTCGACCGCACGCGCGCCCTGCTGGGCATTCCCGCCGACTACCGCATCGGCATCGTGCCGGCCTCGGACACCGGCGCCGTCGAGATGGCGCTGTGGTCGCTGCTGGGCGCCCGTCCCGTCGACATGCTGACCTGGGAGAGCTTCGGCGAGGGCTGGGTCACCGATGTGGTGAAGCAGCTCAAGCTCAAGGACGCCCGCGTGCTGAAGGCGCCGTACGGAAAGATCGCCGACCTCGCGGCGGTCGACTGGACGCACGATGTCGTCTTCACCTGGAACGGCACGACCTCCGGCGTGAAGGTGCCCGACGGCGACTGGATCGCCGACGACCGCCAGGGGCTCGCGATCTGCGACGCCACCTCGGCGGTGTTCGCCATGGACCTGCCGTGGGCCAAGCTCGATGTCGTCACCTGGTCCTGGCAGAAGGTGATGGGCGGGGAGGGCGCGCACGGCATGCTGGTCCTGTCGCCGCGCGCCATCGAGCGCCTGGAGAGCTACACGCCGGCCTGGCCGCTGCCGAAGATCTTCCGCCTGACCTCGGGCGGCAAATTCTCCGAGGCGATCTTCAAGGGCGACACGATCAACACGCCGTCGCTGCTCTGCGTCGAGGATGCGATCGACGGGTTGCGCTGGGGCGAGGGCGTCGGCGGCCTGAAGGGCCTGATGGCCCGCTCGGCCGCCAATCTCGGCGTGCTCGAGGGCTTCGTCGCGGCGCGGCCGTGGATCGACTTCCTCGCTGCCGACAAGGCGGTGCGCTCCAACACCTCGGTCTGCCTCGTGATCGGCGCCGCGTGGTTCGCCGCGCTGCCGGCCGACCGTCAGGCCGCCGCCGCCAAGAAGATGGCCGACCTGCTGGAGAGCGAGAAGGCCGGCTACGACCTCGGCTCCTACCGCGACGCCCCGCCCGGCCTGCGCATCTGGTGCGGCGCCACGGTCGAGAAGGCCGACCTCGAGGCCCTGCTGCCCTGGCTCGACTGGGCCTACGCCGAGATCGAGCGCGAGTTCGGCAAGGCCGCGGCCTGACGCCTGCAGCGGCGTCGCCCTCGAGTTCCTCGCTCCTCATGTTCCTCTCCCGCGCCAGGGGGAGAGGCTAGGAGTGGGGGCCTCGAAGACCGCCTGCAACCCCCTAACCCAACCTCTCCCCCCTGCGGGGAGAGGAGCATGAAGCACACGAAGTTGTTGGAGTGACGTAGATGGCAAAGCCCAAGGTTCTCATCTCCGATGAGCTGTCCCCCCGCGCCGTCGAGATCTTCGCCGAGCGCGGCTGCGACGTCGATTTCAAGCCGGGCCTGAAGCCGGCCGAGCTGCGCGCCATCGTCGGCAACTACGAGGGCCTGGCGATCCGCTCGGCCACCAAGGTGACGGCCGAAGTGCTGGCGGAAGCCACGAAGCTCCGGGTCGTCGGCCGCGCCGGCATCGGCGTCGACAATGTCGACATCAAGTCGGCGACCGCGCGCGGCGTCGTCGTCATGAACACGCCGTTCGGCAACGCCATCACCACCGCCGAGCATGCCATCGCCCTGATGTTCGCCGTCGCCCGCCAGATCCCCGACGCCAACGCCTCGACCCAGGCCGGCAAGTGGGAGAAGAACCGCTTCATGGGCACCGAGCTCAGCTTCAAGACGCTGGGCCTGATCGGCTGCGGCAACATCGGCTCGATCGTCGCCGAGCGCGCGATCGGCCTCAGGATGCGCGTGATCGCCTACGATCCCTTCCTGTCCGACGCGCGCGCCCAGGAGCTGGGCGTCGAGAAGGCGACGCTCGACCAGGTGCTGGCGCGCGCCGACTTCATCACCGTGCACACGCCGCTCACCGAGCAGACCAAGAACATCCTCAGCCGCGCCAACCTGATGAAGACCAAGAAGGGCGTGCGCATCATCAACTGCGCCCGCGGCGGGCTGGTCGACGAGCTGGCGGTGCGCGACCTGCTGGTCTCGGGCCACATCGCCGGCGCCGGCTTCGACGTCTTCACCGAGGAGCCGGCCAAGGACAATGTCCTGTTCGGCGCGCCCAACCTGGTCAGCACGCCGCATCTCGGCGCCTCGACGGTCGAGGCGCAGGAGAACGTGGCCCTGCAGGTCGCCGAGCAGATGTCGGACTACCTGCTGACCGGCGCGGTCGTGAACTCCCTCAACATGCCCAACGTCACGGCCGAGGACGCGCCCAAGCTTGCGCCCTACCTGGAGCTCGCCGAGAAGCTGGGCTCCTTCGCGGGTCAGCTCACCGAGACCGAGATCAAGGCGGTGTCGATCGAGTACGAAGGCCATGTCGCGACGCTCAACATCACGCCGCTCAGCCAGGTGGCACTGATGGGCGTGCTGCGCCCGCAGCTCGCCAGCGTCAACATGGTGAACGCGCCCGTCATCGCCCGCGAGCGCGGCGTCGAGATGGCCGAGGTCAAGCACGAGCGTGCCAGCGACTACCAGTCGCTGATCCGCGTCACCGTGACGACCGGCCGGCAGACGCGCTCGGTCAGCGGCACGCTGTTCGGCGGCAAGCATCCGCGCATTGTCGACATCAAGGGCATCGAGATCGAGGCCGAGTTCGCCCCGCACATGCTCTACATCACCAACGACGACAAGCCGGGCTTCATCGGCCGGCTGGGCACGATGCTCGGCGAGAACAAGGTCAACATCGCGACCTTCCACCTCGGCCGCGACAAGCCCGGCGGCTCGGCCATCGCGCTGGTCCAGGTCGACCAGCCGATCTCGCCGGAACTCCTGACGAAGATCGCCGCCATCGAAGGCGTGGTACAGGCGAAGGTGCTGGGGTTCTAGTCTAGCGCCTCCCCCATCATGTTCCTCTCCCCCTCCGGGGGAGAGGTTAGGTGAGGGGGCAAGGCGAAGACCCTTTCCCGTATCACCCTCTCACCCAGCCTCTCCTTCGAGGGGGGGAGAGGAGCATGAGGCGCTAGTAGATATTCTCCGGCGACAGGCCGAGCATGATCTGGCCGACCGTCTCGTAGTGCATGAGGCGCCCCTGGCCCTGTTGCGCGACGGTGTCGATGTCGCGCAGGCGGCGTTCGAACGAACTGTCCTCGAATATCGCCATCGAGCCGCAATGGTGGAACAGCGTGTTGACGATCTCGCGTGACGACTGGATCGCCCAGGTCGAGGCGAGCCGCAGGCGCGTGCGCTGGTCCAGGTCCATCTCGCCGCGTTCCTCGATCGTCTCGAGCGCTTCGTCCGCCGCCGCGTGCAGGAAGTAGCGCGCCGACCGCCACTTCGCCTCGCACTGCGCCACGTGGCTCTGGACGACGTTGTTTTCCGCCATGGGCCTGGCCGCGCCGCCGCGGGTCTTTTCCCGCGGCAACCCTAAGAACGCATCCATCGTGCCGCGGGCGATGCCGAGCGCGACGCCGCCGAACCCGATCGAATAGAGCTGGGTGCTGGTGAAACGGTAGATCGGGCTGTCGCTGCGGCGGTCGCGGGCGTCGTCGCGCCAGATCGCGCACTCGTGCGGCACGAACAGGTCGTCGACGGAATACTCGTTGCTGGCCGTGCCGCGCAGTCCCAGCGTGTGCCAGATGTCGTGGAACGTGGCGCTGGCCTTGGGAAAAAGGAAAGTCTTCAGCTCCGTGGTGCCGGCGACCCGCACATGTGCGCCGAGCCAGGTGGCGTTCTGGCTGCCGCTCAGGAAACGCCATTTTCCGGTGAGGCGGTAGCCGCCGTCCACGGGCATGGCCTCGTACGGGCCGGGAGGCCCCCAGGCGAGGATGCCGTCCGGGCGGCCGAACATCTCCCGGGCAATGTCCGGCGGAAGATAGGCGCTCGCGGTCGAGCAGCCGTTGCTCTGGCACACCACCCAGCCCGTGGAACCGTCCGCGCTGGCGAGCGCCTCGGTGACCTGGGCGAAGATCGAGGGTTTAAGCTCCATGCCGCCGACATCTTTCGTCTTCAGCAGGGTGAAGAACCCGCCATCGACCAGGGCCTGGACCACGGGCCTGGCGAGCCGGCGGCTCTCGTCGTTCTCCTCCGAGGCCGCGGCGATCAGGGGCGCGAGATCGCGCGCTTTCTGCACCTGCGGATGGACGGTCGCCATGCTCTGTCTCCTGCTCCGCGAAGCGCGGCCCGATCGATTTCCGACGGACCGGGCACCCTGGTCAAGGGATCGCGGGTCCGGCCAGCCGCGAACCGCAGGTTGGAACGGGTTTGCCGCCGCGGGCCACGGCCGGGTCACCTTTGGGACGATCTTGATAGAGGCCGCCATTCGGCCGATGCTGGGAGCAAGAATGCTTCCCGGGAGGAGCCGGATCATGAACGCATCAGCGTCGCTGAGTCCCGCCCAGTCGATCAGGATCGACAAGGTCAAGGAGCATATCGGTGCCATCGTCACGGGCATCGATCTCGCCCGTCCTCTCGACGGCGCCACCCGGAAGGCGCTCTACGACGCCGTGGTCGAGAACGTGGTCCTCGTCATTCGCGGGCAGGATCATCTGACGCCGGGCCAGCTGCAGGCCGCCGCGGAAATGTTCGGCGAACTGATGGAGGACCAGAACCGGCGATACCTGGTCGACGGCTTCCCGCTGATCAGCGTGCTCGACAACCATCACCTCGACAGCAAGGGCCAGCCGGCAAAGGTCGGCGCCAATGCCACCTGGCACACCGACCATACCAACCAGGAATTGCCGCCGAAGTTCACCATGCTCTATGCGGTGGCCGTGCCGGACCGGGGTGGCGGGACGGCGGTCTGCAACGCGCGGGCCGGCTACGAAGCGCTGCCCGACGAGCTGAAGCGCAGGATCGACGGCGCCCGCACGGAGAACACGCTGATCAGCAGCGCGCGCATGAAGACCGCCAATCCGGACATCGTGAAGGCCCAGCGCGAGTCGACCCGGCCGCCGACGGTGCATCCGCTGGTCCGAACCCATCCCGAGACGGGGACAAAGGCCCTGTGGTTCCACAAGGCCAAGACCGAGCGGGTGAGCGGCCTGTCGCCCGAGGAAACCCAGGAGTTCCTGCAGGAGCTCACCGACCGCATCACGCAGCCGCAGTACTGCTACACGCACGAGTACCGGAAGGGCGACCTGCTGATCATCGACGACCGCGCTTCGCTGCACAAAGCGGGCTTCGACTACGATCACAGCCAGCACCGTCGCCTGTACCGGATGCTGGTGCGGGGCGACCGGCCCTACTGAGTCCGTCCAGGAAAGGCCGGAAAGGGGAGGACGACATGGCGAAACGACCGATGTATCTGCAGCACGTCAATGTCTACGTCCGTAACGTCGAGCGGTCGAAGCAATGGTACGAGGACCTGCTCGGTCTCCACGTCTACGAATACCGGCCGGGCTGGGCCGCCTTCCTGTCCGCCGACGAAGAGCAGTCGCACGAGGTGGCGCTGATGCAGGTCGGCGAGGACGCGCCTCTGCAGGCGAAAGGCCAGGTGGGCCTGAACCACATGGCCTGGCGCCTCGAAAGCCTCGACGACCTCAAGGCGTTCTACGCGAATCTCAAGGCCGCGGGGCAGCCGATCGAGCGCATCATCGACCACGGCATCTCGCTCGGCATCTACCTGCGCGACCCCGACGGCAACGGCGTCGAGGTCTTCTACGAGATGCCGCGCGCCGACTGGCCGGTCGACTACAACGTGTTCACGCGCGAGAAGACCGGGACCGGCCGCTTCCCCGGCCCCTGGGATGCCGAGATCGCCCCGCCACCGCCGAGCCGGGCGGCTGCGGGGTAGCCGGCGCGCTCGTCGTCTTCCGGACCCCGAGCCTCCACGCTCGCTCATGATCATGAGCGGACCCGGGGGTCCGCGGTCCAGAAGAACATTGGTCCGAGCAGTGACAATCGGGTTCCTCTCCCCCGTTAGGGGGAGAGGCTAGGTGAGGGGGTAGAAGGCTGCCTGCAGCCCCCTCACCCAACCTCTCCCCCTAACGGGGGAGAGGAGCATGAGGAAGAACGCGTTCTTTCGCTGCCGAGGGGCGGGTATGCCGCTCCGATAACTTCACGTGCTCGGAGTAGCGCGCGCCCAGCAATGAATCGATGGGATAGCGCGCCTAATTCCCCGACAGCCGCGCCACCCAGGCAGAGACCGCGTCGCCGCTGCTCATGTCGCCCTGGACCAGGCCATCGATCATGAAGGTCGGCGACACATGGATGCCGTTCTGGCGGGCATATTTCGTATGCCGCTTGACCTCCCGGTCCAGCGTCGGAAGGGCGTAGGCCTCGGCCAGCTTCAGGCCGGAATGGTCCTCGACGCGCGCGATGACGTCAGCGGGCGACAGGTCCAGCAGGGGACCGCTGCAGTGGTCGGCGGGCTCGTACTGGTCGCGGTGGTTGGCGACGCCCGCCAGCACCTTGCGGGCGGCGTCCTTGCCCGCGCCGAGCGTGGAGGCGGCGAGCACGCACCGCGTGATCACCCCGGAGAACAGATGCCAGGGCTGGGAGTGCAGCCAGATCCTGAGCGTGATCCTGTCGGCACCCGCCGACTGCAGGGTCTCGTCGAGCTTGCCGAACGCCTTCGCCGAGAACGGGCAGGTCGGCTCGAGGAACACCTCGAAGACCTTCGGCCCGTGCCCCCAGGTCAGCGGATCCGCGCGCCACGCCGTGTTCTTGTCGGCCATTCGTTCACTCCTTGCTTCCGTCGTGCCTGCCGCATGGCCTCCTCACAGCGCCGTCATGCCGCCGTCCACGAACAGCAGGGTGCCGGTGACATAGGAGGCATCGTCGGAGGCGAGGAAGAGGATGGCGGCGGCGACTTCCTCGGCCCGGCCCGGGCGCTTCATCATCGTGCCGCGGGCGGCCTGGGCGTTGTACTGCTCGACGGTCTCGCCGGCCGCCGCGATGCGCCGCGCATGGAACGGCGTGAAGATCGGGCCGGGACCGACGGCGTTCACGCGAATGCCCTCCGAGGAGTGGTCGGCGGCGAGCGCCCGCGTGAGGCCCGCGATGGCGGCCTTGGTCGTGTCGTACTGAAGGTTGCCGCCGCCCGCGACGACCGAGCGGACGGAGGCGACGTTGACGATGGCGCCGCCGTTTCCCTTGCGCATCAGCGGGACCGCCGCCTTGGCGCAGAAGACGTAGCTCATCAGGTTGACGCCGAGGATCTCGTTCCAGCTCGCCGCGCTCGCCTGGTCGATCTTCTCGTATTTGCGGATGCCGGCATTGTTGACGAGGATGTCGAGGCGCCCGAATTGCTGCGCCGCACCCTCGACGAAGCCGAGGCAGGCGGCCTCGCTGCCGACATCGGCCTGCGTGAAGGCGACCTTGGCGCCCGCGGCCTCGAGCTCGCCCGCCACGCGGCGGCCGCGCTCGCCGTCGCGATCGCAGAACGCCACGCTCGCGCCCTCGGCGACGAAGCGCCTGACCGTCGCCTCGCCGATTCCCGAGGCCCCGCCCGTCACCGCGGCGATCTTGCCGTCGAGCCTTCCCATGGTTTCCCCCTTCATTCGGTCGTGTCGGTCGCCTGTTGCGACCGCCACAGCATGCCGGCCGGGCTGGGACCGGTCAAAACCACCGCGAGAGAGGGCGTGGGAAGCGATTCCGGCCGGATGGAACGGCGGTTCGCCGGGCACGGCCGGCGGCAACCATCCGTATCACCAGTCGTTACCCGCCATCGAGCGGACAAATTGGGCGGTTATTGAACCGGTCCCATCTGGGAGGAATCGAGATGTCGAGGCTCTTTCTGAGAATGACTCTCGTTGCCGGCATCGGCCTTGCTGCGGCGGCCTGCCAGGATGGCGCCGGCTACGGCACCCCGACCGGCTACTATCAGCAGCCGGCGCCCGTCTACTATCAGTCGGCGCCGGCCTACCGCGCCCCGTACTACGGCAATGCCTACGCGCCGCCGCCGCGCCAGTACGGCAACCCGTACGGCAACCAGTACGGCTATGCGCAGCAGCAGCAGGGCTCCTGGTACAACAAGTCAGACGGCCGTCGCTACACCTCGGTCACCGTGACGAACCGCGGCCAGAACGGGTATCGCGACGACGTCGTCCAGCAGCAGGTCGTCTGCGGCAGCCAGTATTACGACGGCTACCAGACCCGCACCGCGCCTTCGTGCTGACTCGATAAGCCCTTGATCGGAGCGCGGACCTCCAGGTCCGCTCATGATCATGATGCGGACCTGGAGGTCCGCGCTCCGAATTTTGACGCCCTCTGCTAGCGGGGGGCGCGCGCGCCATCGCTCGCTAGCCACGCATCGCCGGCTGGAAATCGTGCACCACGACTTCCTCGGTCACGGTGTCCAGGACGGCGCAGCTCAACTGCCGGCCGTTATGCGGGTCGCGGCCCTCGCCGGCCGAGCCCGGGTTGACCACCAGCACCCGGCCGACGCGGCGGACGACCTGCCGGTGCGTGTGGCCGTAGAGCAGGATGTCGGCGTCCGCCTCGCCGAAGCGCTCCAGCTCGGAACTGGTGGGCAGCACGTAGCTGCCGCGCGGCTCCCACGGCGTCGAATGAACCATCAGGATGCGCTTGCCGCCGAGAAGCACGTCGCGTCGGTGGGGCTGCCCGGCGAGCCAGTCGAGCAGGTCGCGGTCGATCTCCGGCGCGGACCGCGCCCGCACGCCGGCTGCGCCGAGGAAGACCTCCTCATGATTGCCCAGGATGGTGATCGCGTCGCGCTCGCGCAGCCGAGCGATCACGGCGTTCGAGAACCTGTGCTCGGAGATGCTGTCGCCGAGACACAACAGCGCCTCGACCGGTCCCATGGTCGCCAGCGCGCGGTCGAGGCCGGCGATGTTGCAGTGCAGGTCCGAGACGATACCGACCTTCAACGAATTCCCCCGGACGGGAAATGCCGGCGGATCATGCCGGCAGCGCCGGCGTGAGGATCGCCAGCTCCAGGCGCCGCTTCTCCGCCTCCTCGTCGAACGTCGGCCCGACGATCCTGTAGGGACGGCGAAACTCGAGCCGGATCGGCCAGCATCTCGGGCTGAAGAGCAGGCGCCGCAGGGACTCTCCGAAGCCCGGCAGATCGCGGCTCATGGCCTCCGTCATCCCGACATGCAGCGGCAGGATCCAGGCCCGCTTCTTCCAGGCGGCCTTCAGGACCTGGCCGTTCCGGATCCGGCCCATCCTGTTCGGTCCGACCGAGACGTGCTCGGCCTGCTTGACCGTCCGGCCGCCTTCGAGATGGGCGATGAACGATTGCCGCCTCTCGAACAGTTCCATCACCCGCTTCATCGCGGACCAGTTGAGTTTCCGCGATTCCAGCGTGTCGTCGCGGCCGACCCGGATGCAGCACAGGCGCTCATGGCCTTCCGGCGTGAGACCCTTGAACAGCTTCTTGTCCGGAAGGCTCCACGGAAACATGCGGAGGCTGAACATTGCCCAGGGCCAGAACACGAGGGGAATGAGGAACGTCTCGATGAGCGATGGATGGTTGGCGACGATCAGCACGCGGCCGCGCCGGACGTAGTGCACGGCGCGCCAGTAGCCGCTGATCCGGATGACGCGGAGCAGCCCGAGCAGCCAGAAGGGGAGGCCGAGAAGGGTTCCCAGCAGCACCGCCATGGCGAGACCGCTCGAGAGCGACGCCAGCCGGTCTTTTCGTCCCCGTTGCATGGCACGCACGGTAGTCCAGGCGCCGCGTCCGACCAAGGGCGGTCGGATCGTCAGGGCTGCAGACCGACTGATGGTCGAAATCCGCCCTTCGTCATCGACTTCCGGCTGGTCTACGATGCCGGCAATCGGGAACAACACGGGTGAGGAGACGCCAGCCATGCGCACGAGCTTTTCCGTCGGCGACATGACCATCCACCGGATCGTCGAGCAGGAGAGCGGCTTCACGCCCATCCTCGACTTCCTGCCGACCCTGTCGAAGGAAACCCTCGACGAGAACCTCTCCTGGCTGGCGCCCGGGGGCTATGACAGCGCGAGCGGCAATGTCGTGCTGTGCTTCCAGTCCTACGTCGTCAAGACGCCGCATCACAACATCCTGGTCGACAGCTGCATCGGCAACGACAAGAACTTCCCGAACCGGCCGACCTGGAACAAGAAGACCGACAGCAACTGGATGGCGGCGCTCGAGGCGGCCGGGCTCGGGGTCGAGGACATCGACTTCGTGATGTGCACGCATCTGCACGGCGATCATGTCGGCTGGAACACGCGCCTGGAGAACGGCCGCTGGGTCCCGACCTTCCCCAAGGCGCGCTACCTCTTCTCCAGGAAGGAATACACCTACTGGAGCGAGATCCACCAGAAGACGCCGCTCGACCAGATCACCGACAGCGTGCTGCCGATCATCGAGGCCAACCGGGCGGAGCTGGTCACGAGCGACCATGCGCTCAACGACCATATCCGGCTGAACCCGACGCCGGGCCACACGCCCGACCATTTCGCGGTCTGCGCCGGCAAGGGCTCCGACGCCGCGGTGTTCACCGGCGACCTGATCCATTCGCCGATCCAGGCCCGCTACCCCGACCTGGTCATGCGCGTCGACACCGACCGCGACCAGGCGGTCCGCACGCGCCGGAGCTTCTTCGAGCGCTACTGCGATACCGACACGCTGTGCTGCACGATGCACTTCCCGTCGCCCTCGGTCGGCCATGTCAAGCGATGGGGCGACGGCTTCCGCCTGGAGTACGTCAAGGGCTGAAGCCGAGGACCGATGAATCGCAAGGGAGTCTCCCGGAAGCCTGCCGGGCGCCTGCGGGTCGGACGGCGCACGATCGACGTGCCGGCCGTGCCCTCGATGACGGACGCTGAGCGGTCGGCGCCGCCGGGGAAGCCCCCCGGCGCCTGCGTCCGCCCGACCCCGATCGACCGTACCGCCGTCCACTATCTCGACAGCGTGCGCGCCGTCTTCCGTCCGCGGAGTCGCGACGGGCTGGCGCCCGGCCTCGAGCGCTTCATCGGCCGCGAGGACACTTTTCGGCATGTCGGCATGACCGAAACGGCATCCGAGGGCACACAACCCATGATGCAGTGCCCGCCGAACTGGCCGGGTTCCACGACCTGGGTGTCGATCCGCGATCTGGAGATTCTCGAGATCCTGGAAGACCAGGACGTGCGGGCGGGCTGATGAGGAAGCGCCTTCCCGGACGTAGGGTCGGGGTGAAGGGCGGCGGCCGGTCGGTCGCGGTTCCCGCCGTGAAGTCGATGGCCGACGTCGATCCTGTCGCGCCGTCGACGGCCTCCGGTGCCGGAGATTCGGAGCATCCGCCGGACGGACCGGACGATGAGCTGACCCGGACGATAAAGGCTGCCTACCAGTAGCGCATCGAAGGAACCGTCAGCCCTCCCGTGAAGAAGGAGAACGTCATGCCGCTGGTGCCGCGGATGCTGGTCCGGGTGACCTTTCCGCTGGCCGCGGCGAACGTGATGAACCAGGCCTCGCGCACCGTGATGGCGATCGTCGGTCCCGTCATCGCCGTGGAACTCGGCCTGTCCGCGGTCGAGCTGGGCGTGCTCGCCGCCTGCCTGTTCGCCGCCTACGCCGCCGTCCAACTGCCGCTGGGGGTCGCGCTCGATGCCTTCGGCGCCCGGCGCGTGCAGACGGTGCTGATGGTGCTGGCGGCGGTCGGGTTCGCGATCTTCGCGCTGTCGCCGGGGTTTGCCGGGCTCGTCGTGGCACGCATCGTCCTCGGGATCGGCATCTCGGCCGGCCTCATGGCGGTGATCAAGGCGCATGCCGACTGGTTCGAGCGGAGCCGGGTGGCGTCCATGACCGGTATCGCGAGCGCCCTCGGCGCGCTGGGCAGCACGCTCGCCACCTCGCCCGCGCAGGCCATGCTGCCGGCGGTCGGCTGGCGGGGCGTGTTCTGGGTCCTGTGCCTGGTGGCGCTTGGCGTCGCGACCTGGATCTTCCTGTCGCTGCCGGAAAAGCCGGCCGCCGATCGGCGTGCGGGAGGCGTTGCGCGGCGCCTGCGCGACGACATCGCGTTGAGCGGCCGCATCCTCGCCTCGCGGCCGTTCTGGCGGTTCGCACCGGCGGTGGCGACGCTGTCGACCTTCAACTTCGTCTATCTCGGCCTGTGGGCAGGGCCGTGGCTGCGCGACGTCGCCGGCATGGACGGGCCGGGGCGGGCCGGCGTGCTGTTCCTCTACACCTTCGCGATGGTCGCGGGCAGCCTGCTTGCCGGCGGCGCCGCCAGCCGCGCGAGCGCGGCCGGCCTGCCGCCGTTCCTCGTTCCGGTCGTGTCGCTGGTCGGCCTGGTGCTGCTGCAGGGCGGCCTCATGCTCCAGCCGAGCCAGCCTTCCGTCGTGCTTGCGCTGTGGCTCGGGATCGCGGTGTGCGGGGCGGCCGGACCGGCAGGCTACATCGCGGTGTGCCAGATGTTTCCGCCCGAGCAGACGGGACGCGTATCGACGGCGGTGAACACCCTGACGCTGGGCTGCGCCTTCCTGGTCCAGGCGGCGATCGGCTGGATCCTCGATCTCTGGCCCCGCACCGTTTCGGGCGGCTGGGAGCCGGACGCCTATAGCTGGGCGCTGGCGCTGACCGCGGCGCTCCAGGCGCTCGCGGCGCTGGTGATGGCGACGGCCCGTCGGCGCGATCGACATGCCGGTTGAGGGACAAGCGCGCCAGCAGCAGGGACCGGTGCCCGCTCGCCGCCGCGGCCTCCACGCCCTGCTGCAGCGCCGGTCGGCGATCGCCTTCCTGATGACCGTGCCGCTGCTGGTCGTGATGGTCGGGCTCGTGGCCTATCCCACGGGCTTCGCGATCTGGCTGTCGATGCTCGACCGCACGACGACGCGGTTCGTCGGGCTCGCCAACTTCGCGCTCCTTCTCGACAGCAGCCGGTTCTGGGGGATCGTCTGGCAGACCTGCCTGTTCGCGTTCGCCGCCGTCGCGCTGAAGGCGTTCCTGGGCTTCGTCGCCGCCCATTTCGTGCACAACCTCCCGGCCCGCGGCCAGCGCAAGTGGCGCGGCATGCTGCTCGTGCCGTGGGTGATCCCGGCGGCCATGAGCGTGCTGGCCTGGCGGCTCCTGTTCGAGCCCTCGTTCGGCGCCCTCAACTGGATCCTCGAGCAGGTGGGCCTGCCCCGCATCCTCTGGCTCGGCGAGACGGGCTGGGCGCGCTTGTCCGTGATCCTGGTGACCGTGTGGTTCGGCGCCCCGTTCTTCATGGTCATGTACCTGGCGTCGCTGAAGTCGGTGCCCGCGGAGCTCTACGAGGCGGCGTCGATCGACGGCGCCACCTGGTGGCAGCGCATCCGCTACGTGACCCTGCCGATGATGCGCAACATCATCGCCATCACCATGATCTTCTCGCTGATCGGCAGCTTCGCGGGCTTCACCATCGTGAACGTGCTCACCAACGGCGGCCCGCTGGGCGCCACCCAGGTGCTGGGCACGTCGGCGTTCCTCGTCGGCATCATCGGCGGCAACCTCCCGATGGGGGCGGCCATCTCGCTCTTCATGGTGCCCGTCCTGGCGGCGGCCGCGATCCTGGTGCTGCGCGGCGTCGTCCGGCGGGGCAGCGATTCCTGACGGCACTGCAGGCACACGCTGATAGACGCACAAGGTGTGGTGTCGCGGCCGGATGTGCCCGCAGGGGGTGGCGTCCCCTGGAGCCCAAAAAGTCGCAATAAAAGATCGCGCGGGTGACCGCCGTACGGGACCCTGGTGATCGACAATGACTTCTGTTATCATCTGCCGGGGGCGTCGTGAGCGCTCGGGAGGGGCTCTCGTTGCTAGCGCCGCGGCTCGGAGATCGAGAACAGGTCGCGCTCGCCCAGCTCGGCGGTCCGCCGGCGCTCGAGCTCCTGGTTGTAGCGCCGCAGGGCAAACTGCTCCGTCAGGTAGCCGGCCACCGAACGGTCGCCGACGGAGGCCAGCACCGGCAGCGTTTCCACTTCCCGCTGCTCGAAGCGGGCGAGGGCGGTGCGGACATTGTCGTAGGGCAGCAGGAAGAGATCGGCGTCCGCGGCGAGATCGCCCGCGAGGCGCCGGTCGGGCCCGTCGCCCGCCTCGGCCTCGTGAACGGCCGAGATGTCGATCGTACCGGCAAAGGCGCCGTTGCCGTCGACCACGAACACGCGCTTCGCGCTGCCGAGCGGGAACTTCTCGCGCACCGCGTCGATCGGCATCGTGGCGGGCACGGTCTTGGGATCGGCTCGCATCAGGCGGCTCACCGTGAGGTCGGCGAGCCAGCCGACATCGTGCGGGCTGCGGATGCCGAGGCCGCGCTGATGGAAGCGCCAGGTCGAGAAGGAGTAGCCGAAGGTGAGGCGCACGATGGTGGAGGCGAAGACGACGCCCACCATCACGCCCACGGTCAGCGGGAAATTGCCGGTCCCTTCGAGCACGAGGAACATCATGGTCAGCGGGGCGCCGATCACCCCGGCCGCCACCGAGGCCATGCCGACCATCATCAGCGTCGCGTGCTGCTGGACGAGGTGGGGCGCGAGGTAGCCCGCCACGTCGGCGAAGGCGGCACCGAACAGGCAGCCGAGGAACAGCGAGGCGCTGAACAGGCCGCCGCGGAAGCCGGCCCCCAGCGAGAGGGCCGAGGCCAGCAGCTTGGCGGCGAGCAGGACCAGCAGAAGCGGCAGGGTGAAGCTGCTGTCGAACACGAGCTGGATGGCGCCGTGCCCGCTGCCCAGCACCTGCGGCACGAGGAGCGCGATGGCGCTCACGAGCAGGCCGCCGACCGCCGGGCGAAGCCAGGGCGGCAGGGGCAGCCGGCGCAGCCCGCGCTCGGCCCAGGTCACCGCCTGCATGGCCAGCACGGCAAACCCGGCGGAGAGGATGCCGAGCAGGGCGAACGCGAGGTAGAGCCACGGGCTGAAGGGGAAGATGAACCCGACGTCGAACAGCGGGGCGGGGTCCATCAGGGCGCGCAGCGTCAGCGTGCTGGTGAGGGCCGCCGCCGCCACCGGCGCCAGGGACTGCACGGAATAGCTGCCCAGGATGAGCTCGTAGCCGTAGAACGCACCGGCCAGAGGCGCATTGAAGGCGGCGGCGATGGCAGCGGCGGCGCCGGCGCCCACGAAGATGCGCAGGTCCGACCGGCGAAGCCGGAACAGCTGCCCGACCTTCGAGAGCACGCCGGAGCCGAGCTGGGCGTAGCCCGCCTCCATGCCGACCGCCACGCCCGAGGCGTTCGAGATGATCGTCGAGACCAGCAGGCGGAGGCTGTCGATCAGCGACAGGCGCCCGCCATGGAGGGCGTTGGCCTCGATCGGGTCGACGACCTCCTTCGGGCGGAAGCGGCGTCCGACGAGGGCGGAGAGCCCAAGCAGGAGGCCGCCGATCAGCGGGATGACGAGGATGCGCTGCGGGTCGACCCCGATGCCGGTGCTGAGGCTGTGCTCGGTGGCCAGCCGGAAACCCGTCTCGTGCAGGAGATCGACCAGCGCATGGACGCCGGCGACGAGGGCGCCCACGACGGCGCCGAACGCGGCGCAGACGAGGATCTGGATGAAGTCGTTGGACCGCAGGCGGCTCTGCATGCGGAAGACGCGTCGCGCCCGCGCCCAGGTCGCTGCCCGGGCCCATCGGGACGGCCTTGCCGCCGCGTTTCCCGCCATGGTCGCCCTCTGCCTTCGATCGGTTCCGATATCGAGTCGGCCCTCTCCTTCCTCGTCATTCGGGGCCATCTTGAGGCGCATTGCCGGCAACGGCGGCCGTACCGATGCGGCTCGCGGTCGCGGCGGCCCCGGAACCCATGGTACGAAGGATCGAAGCGCGCCCCTGGCGGCGCAGTTGCGAGGTGGAGTGCCATGGCCGCACCGGATCCCTCCCACATCATGCGAATCGCGAGCGGCTATGGTGTCTCGAAGGCGCTGCTGTCGGCCGTCGGGATCGGGCTTTTCACGCGGCTGGCCGACGGACCGATGACGCTGGACGAGGTCGTCGCGGCCTTCGGCCTCAAGCCCCGGCCTGCCAGGGACTTCCTCGACCTGCTGGTCTCGACCGACCTGCTCGATCGCGACGGCGACGGGCTGGGCGCGCGCTACCGCAACACAACGGCGACGGCCCTTTACCTCGACCGGAACCGGCCCGACTATATCGGCGGCATCATCGAGATCTGGGAAAAGCGCAACTACCGGTTCTGGGCCGACCTGACGGAAGGCCTGCGCACCGGCCAGCCGCAGAACGAGGCGAAGCACGCCGGAACGCCGTTCTTCGAGTCCATGCTCGCCGATCCGGCGCAGCTCGAGGCCTTCATGGGCGCCATGCACGGCGCGTCGATCCGCAACTTCCAGGCGCTTGCGCGCAGCTTTCCGTTCGGTCGCTACCGGACCATGGCCGACATCGGCGGGGCCGATGCGCTGCTCAGCCGGGAGGTGGCGGCCGCGCACCCCCATCTCCGGTGCATCAGCTTCGACATGCCGGCCGTGTCGGCGCTCGCGGAGCGCAGGATCGCGGCTGCCGGCCTGTCGGACCGGATCACCGCGGTCTCGGGCAACTTCTTCGAGGATCCGCTGCCCGGTGCGCAGGTGATCACGATGGGCATGATCCTGCACGACTGGAACCTCGAGAGGAAGAAGCTGCTCGTCCGCAAGGTCTTCGAGGCCTTGCCGGAAGGAGGCGCGTTCGTCGCGATCGAATCGTTCATCGACGACGCACGCCGCAGCAACAGCTTCGGGCTCTTCCTCTCGCTCACGATGCTGATCGAGTTCGGCGACGCGTTCGACTTCACCGTTGCCGAATTCAGGGAGTGGTGCGGGGAGGCGGGGTTCCGTCGCTTCGAGACGATCCCGCTGGACGGCCCCTCCCGCGCGGCGGTCGCCTACAAGGAATCGCGCTGAGGCGTACCTTGCCGATGGAGCAAGCGGTCTGCATGGTGAGGCCAAAGCAGAGGAGCGACCATGGCCCGCATCAGCGAGATCGAGGAAGACGGTGGCGACCCCACCCTGAAGGCGGTCTTCGACCGCCAGCGCGAGATGTTCGGCGGCCTGCTCAATCCCACCAAGGTGATGGCGCACTGCCCGCCGATCCTGCGCGCCGCCCAGCTCCTGGGGGCGTCGATCGAGCAATCGGGCCAGCTCCCGAAGGCCCTGCTGCCGCTGGTCTATGTCCGGGTCGCCACCATCAACGGCTGCCCGTTCTGAATCGACATTAATTCCGTCCGGGCGACGGAACATGAAGGCGGCTCCGAGAAGCTCGCCGAGGTGCTCGACTGGCGCACCAGCACGCTCTTCAGCCCCGCCGAGCGGCTGGCGCTGGAGTACGCCGAGCGCATCACCACGACCGGGCAGACGGTCGACGCGGCCTTCTTCGCCGACCTGAGGAAGCACTTCACCGAGCCGCAGATCGTCGAGCTGACGGCGGCGATCGCCATGGAGAACTTCCGCTCCAAGTTCAACCCGCCGCTCGGCATCGAGGCCCAGGGCTTCTGCATGGTGCCGAAACGCTGACGGTCAGCGCTCGAAGATCAGGCAGGTCGTCGTGGCGTGGGCGAGCAGCCGTCCCGTGCCGTCGGTCACGCGGCCTTCGGCGGTGCCGATCCGCCGTCCTGCCGAAACGACGATCCCCTCTGCGCGCACCTGCCCGGTTTCCGGCGTGATCGGGCGGACGAAGGAGATCTTGAACTCCAGCGTCGTCGAGGCGAATCCCTTCTCCACCGTCGTCAGCACCGCGAGGCCCATGCAGGTGTCCAGGAGCGTCGCGGAGAAACCGCCATGGACGGTGCCGGCGGGATTGAGGAGGTCGGCGCTCGGCGTTGCCGTCACCGTGACGCGGCCGGCCGTCGCCTCGACGATGTCGTAGCCCAGGGTGCGCGCCATGCTGTTGTGGGGCAGGGCGCCGCTCACGAGCCCCTGGACGAAGTCGAGGCCGCTCAGGGCGGCCTGCTGGGACGGCGGCACGACGCCGTATCGTTTCTCGGTCATGGGCCCTCACTAGCCCAGGGCCAGCCGTGGCGCTGGCGGAAAGCGGACCCGGTCTTCCCGCCGTCATTCCATCTGGACGTGGAGCTCCTTCAGCTTCTTGCCCCAGAAGGCGTGCTCGTCGGCGACGAACCTGGCGAACTGGGCGCGGCTGAGATCGGGCGGCATCTCGAGCCCGTCCTTGGCCAGGGCCGTCGCCCAGCGCGGGTCCTTCATCGCGGCCTTGGTGTCGGCGGCGATCTTGTCGAGCACGGCGTCCGGCGTCTTGGCGGGGGCGAACAGGCCATGCCAGCCGTTGACCACGACGTCGATGCCCTGCTCCTTGAGGGTCGGCACGTCGGGCAGCGAGCTGACGCGCTTCTCGCCGGTGACGGCCAGCGCCTTCAGGTTGCCGGCCTTGACCTGGCCGACGGCCGGCGGCAGCGACGAGAAGTTCATGGTGATGACGCCGCTGATCACGTCGGCCAGCGCCGGTCCGGTGCCCTTGTAGGGGACGTGGACGATCTTGATGCCGGCCGCCTCGGCGAACAGCGCGCCGGCGAGGTGGTTGTTGCCGCCCACGCCGGACGAGGAGAAGGTGAGCTTCTCCGGGTCCTTCTTGGCCAGTGCCACCAGCTCGGCGGCGGTGTTGGCTGGCACCTTGGGATTGACCGCCAATACGTACTGGTAAGCCGTCGTCTGGCAGATCGGGGCCAGCGTCGCCAGCGTGTCGATCATGCCCTTCTGGACCCAGGGATTGATGATGACGTTGGTGCCGACGGCATAGAACAGCGTCTGGCCGTCCGGCTTGGCGGCGGCGACGATGCGGGCGCCGACGCTGCCGGCCGCGCCGCCCTTGTTATCGACCACGATCTGGGCGCCGATCATCGGCCCCTCGATGTTGGCCAGCTCGCGGGCATTGATGTCGGCGCCGCCGCCGGCGGCATAGCCGACCACGAAGGTGACCGGCCCGTTGGGCCAGGCCGCCTGGGCGCGCCCGGATCCGGGCAGCAGAAAGGCGCCCGTGCCGGCGAGCAGGGCGTTGCGACGCGTGAGCTTGATCATGTTTCCCCCGGCAATGCAGTCACCCCGAGCGGAGCGAGGGACCTTTGGGTAGCCTCAAAGGTCCCTCGGGCTTCGCCCTCGGGATGACACCGTGCGTTCTAGTTCTTCCCCTGCACGTAGCGCCCGGCGCTGTCGCCGGCAAGCTTGCCCAGCACGGCGCCCGACACCAGCCCGGTGCCGCCCGGGTAGTTGTGGTAGAACAGGCCGCCGACCAGCTCGCCGGCCGCGAACAGGCCGGGGATGGGCGGGCCGTCGGTGCTCTCGACCTCGCCGTCGGTCGTGATCTTGAGCCCGCCGAAGGTGAAGGTGAGGCCGCAGGTCACGGCATAGGCCTCGAACGGCGGCTCGTCGATCGTGTTGGCCCAGTGGCTCTTCGGCACGGCGAGGCCGCGCGTGCCGCGGCCGTCCTTGACGGTCGGGTTGAACGGCACCTCGGTCATGACCGCGGCGTTCCATTCCTTGATCGTCTTCAGGAACTGCTCGGCGTTCACGCCCTCGAGCTTGCCGGCCAGCTCCTCGATCGTGTCGGCCCGCACCTTGGTCATGCGCTTGATCCGGTACTCGTCGCGCAGCTTGTCGAGCACCTTGGAATCGAAGATCTGCCAGGCGAACTGCTGCGGCTGGCTGAGGATCACAGCGCCGTACTTGGCGTAGGTGTAGTTGCGGAAGTCGGCGCCCTCGTCGACGAAGCGCACGCCGTTGGCGTTGACCATGATGCCGAGCGGGTAGGAGTGCTTCTGGAAGTTGTCGCCGACCTCGAGGTCGCCGAACTCCGGCGCGTTCATGTCCCAGCCGACGGCGTGGCCGCCCGACCAGTTTCCGTGCGGCTTGGCGCCGACCGCCAGCGCCATGTTGATGCCGGCGCCGGTGTTGAAGCGGGTGCCGCGCACCTTGGCGAGGTCCCAGGTGGGCCCAAGGTAGCGGGTGCGCATCTCGGCGTTGCTCTCGAACCCGCCGCAGGCCAGCACGACGGCCTTGGCGCCGATCCGGACCTTGCGGCCCTTGTGGCGGGCGATCACGCCGCGCACCACACCATCCTCCTCGATCAGCGACACCGCTGCCGTCTGGTAGTGGATGGGGATGCCGGCCTTGATCGCCGCCTTGTGCTCGAGGTCGACCAAGCCCGGCCCGCCGCCCCAGGCCTCGACCGCGAGGCCGCCCCAGAACTTGTACTTGCCGTTCACCTTGAACGCCTGGCGGCCGTAGGAGGGCTGGAAGCGCACGCCCTTGGTCCGCATCCACTTCAGGGTCTCGAAGCTGCGGCCGATCAGGATGTCGGTCAGCTCGGGGTCGCAGCGGTAGTTCGTGACCCGCCCCATGTCGTCGAGATACTCGTCGGCCGAGTAGCTGCCGAAGTCGACGTCGCGCTTCTCGTCCTCGGTGAGGTCATAGAGCTGCGCCAGGTCGTCGACGCCGTGGAACACCACGCGCATGGCGCCGGCGGTGTAGGTGCTGTTGCCGCCGCGCTCTTCCTCCGGCGCGGCCTCGAGCATCGCCACCGTCGCGCCGCTCTCGCGCGCCGCCAGCGCCGCACAGGCGGCCGCGTTGCCCGCGCCCACGACCAGCACATCGACCTGGAAATCGTCCACCTTTGGCACTCCCTTTGCCTGCATCACCCTGAATTTAGCGCTAGAATGCGGCCATGGGTGATCGTTTCGACCGTCTAGGGCTCCGACATGCCAATGTCGAGGCCCTGCTGCGCCGGCCCGGCATCGGGCACAATAACGGGCCGACCTTCGACATGTCCTGGGAGGCCTGGGTGTGGCGCCGCGCCACCGCCAAGGCCTGGAAGACGCCCAAGCCCGAAGTGGCCCGGATGCGCCTCCGGCGAGCAGAACGGCTGGGGATCACCTACAAGGAACTGACGGCCGCGCTCATGGATTCCGGTGCCCATCTCGGCGCCGCCATCCTGCCGCTGTCGCTGGCGGCCCGCGTGCGCCGCGGGCCCGGCGGAGAGATCGTCGTCGAGGCGCGCAATTCGGTCGCCGATCTCGTGGCGAAATTCCGCGGCCGGCTGTTCGTCCTGGGCGACATCGACGCGGTCCCGGGGCTGACCGACGTCGAGCGCGCCGACTTCCTCGCCACGCTCAACCGTGCCTTCGAGGGCAAGGTCGAGGCAATCGGCTGGGGCCATGACGGTCCGGCCATCCGCCGCCTGCTCAAGGCCAACAACCTGCCGCACCAGGAAGCGTTCCTGGTCGGCGCCGGCATGGCCCACCAGGTGCTGGGCGAGGCGGCGGGCCTGCCGCTCACCAAGGACATCGAGGGCTGGTTCGGTTCACAATGAAGGCGACTATTTGTCGGTCTTCTCGGCGAGCCAGGCCTTGATCAAGGACTGATAGGGAACGTCGCGCTTGTTGGCGGCGATCTTGATTCGGTCGAGAAGAGTGACCGGCAGTCTTAGGGAAATCGAGGTGGTCGACGGTTTCAGGTTCGGGAAACGGGCGCGCCGGGCCTTGCTCCAGTCGACATAGTCGCTGGAATCGTGCGTTTCCCAGAAGCGACGCTCCTCGGCCTCGCTCTTGAACTTCGGGACAGTCTTAGGACTCTTGCTCATAACGCGCTCGTTCCCTGCGATGCATGGGCCTTGCCGAGATGACCCTGATCAGCCTTCCCGCGTTGCGGAGCGTGAAGGTGACATGAAGAAATCGTCCCGCATCCGCACGCCCCAGGGCGTGGAACCTCGGTTCGCCGATGCTGTGGGCGATATCCTCGCCGATCAGCAAGGGCTCGTTGAAGAAGATCTCCTCAGCTTCACCTTGGCTGACTCGATGCTTGTCGACGCTCTTGCGGGCATTGCCATCGTCCCAGTCGAAGCCTTCGACGAGCCGCCAGTCCAGCATGGACGTATATTACCATAATATACATTGCCGGCAAGGAGTTGAGCGCCGTGGCCGCGCTGGGTATTGAGGTCGCCATGACCTCAAGCATCACGCCACCCCTCAAGGGCATCCGCGTCGTCGAGCTCACGCACACGATCCTCGGGCCGTCCTGCGGCATGATCCTGGCCGATCTCGGCGCCGAGGTGATCAAGGTCGAACCGGTCGACGGCGACCGCACGCGCAAGCTGCGCGGCTTCGGCGCCGGCTTCTTCGGCTACTTCAACCGCAACAAGAAGAGCCTGGCGCTCGACGCCGATTCGCCCGACGGCCGGGCGGTGCTGGTGAAGCTGCTCCAGTCGGCCGACGTCATGATCGAGAACTTCGCGCCGGGATCGATGGCCAAGCGCGGCCTCGGCCCCGCCGACCTCGAGAAGATCAACCCGCGCCTGGTCTACTGCTCGCTGAAGGGCTTCCTGCCCGGTCCCTACGAGAAGCGGCCGGCGCTCGACGAGGTCGTCCAGATGATGGGCGGGCTCGCCTACATGACCGGCCCGTCGGGCCGGCCGCTGCGCGCCGGCACCTCGGTGGTCGACATCGTGGGCGGCATGTTCGGCGCCTTCGCGACCGTGCTGGCGCTCAAGACCCGCGACAGCACCGGCAAGGGCGGCCTGGTCGAGAGTGCGCTGTTCGAATCGGTGGTGTTCCTGATGGGCCAGCACCTCGCCATCACGGCGATCAACGGCGCACCGCCGCCGCCCATGCCGGAACGCGTGAGCTCGTGGGCGATCTACGAGATCTTCGCCACCAGCGACGGCCAACAGGTCTTCATCGGCATCACCAGCGACGGCCAGTGGAAGCGCTTCTGCGAGTTCTTCGGCCAGCAGGCGCTGGCGGCCGATCCCAAGCTCGCCACCAACAACCAGCGTATCGAGGCGCGGCCCTGGCTGGTGCCGAAGGTCGCGGAGATCTTCAAGGGCTACACGAAGGACGAGCTCGAGCGGCTGTGCCTCGACGCCGACATCTCCTTCGCGCCAGTCGCCCAGCCGCAGGACCTGTTCGACCATCCGCATCTGCTGGCCAACGGCTCGCTGGCGCCGACGACGCTGGCCGGCGGCGTCCAGACCCGCCTGCCACTCCTGCCCTTCCAGATGCTCGGCTGGCGGCCGCCGCTGGTGTCCGATCCGCCTTCGATCGGCCAGGACAACGAGGCGGTGCTCGCCGGGATCGGCTACGATGCCGCCGCGATCGCCTCGCTCGGCAAGGCGGGCGTGCTCGGACCGAAATAGGCAGGTCGACATGAAGATCAGGCGGGTGGTCACCGGTCACGACGAGAAGGGCGGCGCCCTCGTCGCCATCGACGAAGTCTCGCGCGACGTCGTCTCCTTCCGCCCCGGCGCGACGGTGGCCAACATCTGGTCGACGATGGGCTTCCCGGTCGACAACAACGGCTTCGCCGACACCGCCAAGGAGATCACGGCGACGACCCGGGCCGGCGGCACGGTGTTCCGCGTCATCGAGTTCGCGCCCGGCGTCGCGCCGCGCAACCATCGCACCGACTCGATCGACTATGCCGTCGTGCTGTCGGGCGAGATCGACATGACCCTGGACGAGGGCCGGGTCGTGACGCTGCGCGCCGGCGACGTGCTGGTGCAGCGCGGTACCGTCCACAACTGGATCAACCGCTCCGACGCGCCGTGCGTGATCGCCTTCGTGCTGATCGACGCACGGCCGGTCGAGCACGACGGCAAGCCGCTGCCGGCCCACGGCTGAGGCAAGGCGGCCTGGCGGGAAGCGCCGAGTTCATCATGCGCTCTCGCGTGGCGCCGCGCGATGCTCGAGTCGAAAGCACCCAATAAAAGTCGGCGTAGAATCGTCGTGGCAAATTGATTCTCCAGAGTCGCTTCTCCTAGTTTCCTGCGCGTGAGCGACGGCCGTCGTCGCCTCGATGAGGGAACACGATGAGCGGCTCGCCCCAGGACTATGATTCCATCGCGGGCTTCGACACCTCGGCCCTGACGCTCGATGCGGGTGCGCTGCAAAGCGGTGCGCTCGGCACGCAGATCGCGGCCGCCGCCTTCGCCAACCTCACGGGCGCGGCGCGCTACGCCAACGGCGTGGCGCTGATCGAGGCGGTCGGCGCCGACAACGACGCCAGCCCGGTCCTCGTCCTGCTGTCCTTCGCCCACGCGCTGACCCAGCTCGACGGCGACGCCAGCCATCCCGTTGCGGCGGCCGCGGAGGTCGCGCGGCTGATCGTGAGCGGCGAGCTCGACTCGGGCCCGGCGCTGTCCGACCTGTTCTTCGCGGTGTTCGACCGCTGGATCAGCCGGTCCGAGGCGTTGCAGGTCGTGCTGGCGCTCGGCGCCACCGATTCGACCGAGCTCCAGCTCCGCGCCGGCATCGCGCTGCGCGACATCGTCTCGGGGAGCAGCGAGGACGGTGGCCTGACCGCGGCCAGCGCGATCCAGGCGATCGAGGACGCGGTGACGGCCGGCAGCCTCACCCGGGCGCAGGCGGACGAGGTCCTGGTGGGCGCCGCCATCACCAACAACTTCCGCCTGTATACGGCGGCGCTGGCCGAACTCCAGGCGAACGCCGGCGGCGATATCGCAAACGTCCAGCACGTCATCGACCTGCTGTTGGGCGCCGTCGCGGTCTACAGCGACAACATCGCCAGCACGATCTACACGGTGGCGACGACCTTCGTCACGCCGGCCTTCACCCTGCCGCAGATGCTGGACGTGATCGGGGGCGGCGTCGCGGCCGGGACCGTGTCGCCGGCCGGTGGCCTCACGATGATGCTGGGCATCGGCTCGCGCTACGATTCGCTCAGCGTGTCGACCCTCGAGGCGGTGGCGACGGAGGTCAACGGGCTGATCCACGACGGCGTCGCGACGGCCGCCGACACGATCGACACCCTGTATGCCTCGAACCTGTCGCTGCTGATCGCCTTCGTCAGCGTCGACCCGGACATGGTCTATCCGATCGGCCGGCACCTCGCCGAGCTTATCGACACGACGAGCCCGCTCTTCTCGGTGCCGGGCGGCCTTATGACGGCCCAGGATGCGCGCACCGCCATCGTCGGTGCCTTCAATACGGCGAGGGTGTCGGCGCCCGAGGCGGTCGTCCTGCTGGCCGCCATGGCGACCGTCCCGGGCGGCGCCACGCCGGACCGCAACGCCCTGAACGTCGCCGCAGATGGCATCCGGGACCTGCTGTCGGGAGCCATCGGCGCGGAGGACGCCGTCGCCACCATCGTTGCCGCGCTGGAACCGCTTGGCCTGACGGCCGCGCAGGGCGTGACGGCCCTGGTGGGCCTGGGCGGCAGCGGCGCGCAGCAGATCCTGGGCAACACGGTCGTCTATGTCGGCAATCCCGATCTTGTCGCCGCCGCGGCAGCAGGCATCGCCCGACTCGTCCACGATCAGGGCCTGACGGAAGCGGCGCTGGGGGCGGCGTTCGACGGCGTCTTCCCGCTCGGCGTCGACAGCGCCGCGCTGGCGATGGGCACGATCGTGCAGGCCGCGGTGGCGCTGGCGGCCGTCGACCCGCAGGGTCTGTCCTTCGTCGGCGCGGCGCTCGCCTTGTCCGACGGCGCCAGCCCCTACGCCATGAGCGGCGTCAGCGACGGGCTGCTGGGCGGCGTGCTCGATTCGGCCGCGGCGATCGCCATGGTTGTCGGCTACGCGAGCGAGGGGAGCGCCGGCGAGCAGGTGGCGGCCGGTCGCGAGCTCTCGTTCGTGCTGAACCAGCAGTTCATCAGCGCGACCGACGGTGTGGCCGAGATCGCCGATGCGGTCGCGGCGGGACTTCTCGGCCACGGCGAGGCGATCCTGCTGCTGGCCGGCGCGGCGACGGCGACGCCGCCCGTCGGGCTGCCGGAGATCTTCGCGCAGCTCGCCGCCGAGATGGACGCCGATCCCGCGGCCGGAGCGGCGGTGCTGGAAGCGGCGGTGACATCGGGCGTCCTTGACGCCGCGCTGGGCGTCTTCGTCCTGGCCGAGACGGCCGCCCTCGGCTCGGTGGCGACGGCCGACGCGCTGAGCGGCGTCCTGCTCGCCTGGGTGGACGGCGGCGCCATCGGCGCGGGCGACCTCGCCCTCCAGCTGGTCGGGTTGGCCGGCGAGGGGACAGCGGCGCTGCAGGGCACGGTGGGCGCCGAGCTCGCTGCCGTGATCGGCCACGGCGCGCTGGCGAGCGCCGACGTGCTGGCGGTCGTCGAGGGGGCCGTGCCAGCCACCCTGGCGGCCGACGGCGCGCTCGTCGTGCTGATCCACATGGCGGCCGCCGGCGACAGTGCGTTGCGGGAGGCCGCGCAGACTGCGATCGGCAGCCTGATCGGCAGCGGCGCCATCGCGATCGACGACGCGATCGCCGAATTCCAGGCGATGCTGCCAGGCGCTTCCGGCGCCCTTCTGTCGGTGCTCGAGGACGAGCTGGCGATCCTGCTGACCGATCCCGCCACGCTCGCCGACACGGCGGGGCTCGGGTCTCCGGCCCAGGTGCAGGCGGCTGCCATCCTGCTCGCCTCGCTGTTCACGAGCGACCCGACCTTGGCGCAGAGCGTGCTCGACGCCCTGGCGGGCCGCATCGAGGCAGGTACGCTGACCGGCGGGCAGGCGGCGACCCTGCTGGCGAAGGTCTATGCCCAGGGCGGCGACGGCGCGCCGGCCGTGCTCGCCGCCATCGCCGACCTCACCACCGTGCACGGCGGGCAGGCGGCGCCCGACATCGGCGTGGGGACGATGGCGGACGCCATTGCCGTGCAGGCGAACACCGGGGGCCTGACGGTCGCCGAGGTCTTCGCCGTGTTCGGCGACCTCGCGACGCGTGGCGCGGCGGCCGTCAACGGCGCGTTGGCCGGGCTGGTCTCGGGCGGGGTGGTTTCCGTCGACGCCCTCGATGCGGCGGTCGCCGCGGGACAGTACGGCGCCTCGAATGCGGTCTCGGTCCTTGGCAGCGTCGTGTCGGGCGCAGCGCGGGTGCTGCGCGACGAGGCGCTGGCGGAGATCCAGGCGCTGGTGTCGGCGACGCCCGCCCTCGCCAGCCAGGCCTATACGATCTTCATCGATCTCGCGCTGAGCGGCGACCACGACACGCGGCTGGTCGGCTACCAGGCGATCGAGGCGCTGGCGGCCGTGGCACCGGGAATCGGCGACGCCGCCTTCCTGGAACTGCTGTCGCTGATGCCGCTGCCGGACGCCGGCATCCGCGCGGACAGCCTGGCGGAGCTCACGTCGCTGGTCGCCGGCGGATTCGTGGCGACGGCCGACGCCATCCAGCACATCGCCAACCAGCTCTCGCCGTCCAACGGCAGCCCGCTGGTCAACCCGTTCCAGGCACTGACCGTCCTCGTGGCGCTGTCCGCCGTGGCCGACGCGCGCGACGCGATCTACGCCTATATCGGCCAGGTGACGGCCGCCAGCGCGGCGGCGCAGGCCAACGGCAATCCGGTCTGGGGCTTCACGGCGACGCAGGCGATCACCGCACTCGCCAACGGCGCGGGCGCGGACCTGGGACGCGTCGCGGAGACGGCGGCCGAGATCGCCAGCATCGGCACCGTGCTGACGTCAGGCCAGATCCTGTCGAGCCTGGGCTCGGCGGGCGCGCTCACGGCGCACCAGCAGATCACGCTCGTCGCCGAGGTGGCGGGTTTCCTGGGCGATGCCGGCGCGCCGGCGCAGTTCGGCACCGCGGCCGGCGGCTGGATCGCGGGCCTGTCGACGAGCGAGCAGCGCGACGCCCTCGACGACATCAGCGGGCTGGTCGGCTTTCCGCCGGATCATCTGACGGCGTCGAAGGCCGTCGAGTTTCTGCTTTCCGTCTATGCGACGGGCGCCCGTGCGGCAGTCCTTGCCGAGCTGGCCGACATCGCCGCCGGCGCGACGGCGCCAGGCGGCGTCGCCACGGCGATCGTCGGCGCCATGGTGTCCGGGACGCACTCGGCCGCGACCGGCGTCGACGCGCTGGCCGCGCTGGTGGTGGCGGGCGGCGCGCTGGGCGATGCCGCCGTGGCGGCGCTCGAACGGGCGCTGGCCGACGGGCAGCTTGCCGCCGCCGCGGTGATGCCGGCGCTCGACGGCAGCATCGCTGCCGGCACCCTGACGGCGGCCGAGGCGCTCGGCCTGCTGCAGGAGATGCTCCTCCTGCGATTCGAGGAAGCGTCGGCCTCGGACCCCGCCACCGCCGCGCTGCAGGAAGCGGTCCTTGGCGAGATCGAGTCGCTGATCGTCGCCGGCCAGGTCACGGCGGTCCAGGCGGTGACGGCGATGGCGGCCATCGCGGCGGGCGCCTCGTCTCCGGTGCTCGCGGCGATCGGCGGCGAGATCGCGGCCTTCGTCGCTGCCCATCCGGGGAGCGACGCGTCGAGCGTGGCGGCCGTGGTCGCCAGCGCGACCGCCGGCACCGTCACGGGCGCTGAGGCGGCCGCGCTGCTGGCGGACGCTGCCGCGGCGGGCCCGGTGGCCTTCCAGGTGGCGGTCGGCGGCGGCATCGCGGCCCTGGTCGCCGCCGGCGACGTCACGACGGAAGCGGGCGCCGCCGCCGTCTATACCGCCTTCCTCGACCATGGGCTGACGCTCGACGGCCTGGTCACGGTCACGGCCGGTGTGTGGGCAGCCGGCGCCGCCGCCGTCGGCGCCCAGACGCTCTACCAGGTGACGTTCCATGGGTTCGCGACCGCCGAGGCGCTGGCCGCCAGCCTCGCCGACGCCGTCTCCGCCGGCATGCTGTCCGCCGCCGCCATGGTCGCGGGCAGCGTCGCTTTCGCGCTCGAATCGGCCTCGATCCACGATGGTGCCGTCTTCCTCTCGACCCTGATCGCGGACGGCCTGCTCGCTGCCGACGCCGCCGTCGTCCAGCTCGCCGAGGGCAGGGCGGACTGGGGTCTCACCGCCGACCAGACCGTCGCCCTGGTCGCGCACCTGGCGGCCGACCTGCCGGCGTCGGAGAGCCTGCTGGGCGTCGGGCTGGCCGAGGCGGTCGTCGCCGGCGACCTGACCTTCACCGAGATCGGCGCGGGGCTGGGCGAAGCGCTGGCCGCAAGCCCGGCCGTGCTCGCCTTCGCGGATGCTGCCGCTCTTCTGATCGGCGCGGCCACCGTGACGCAGGCGGCCGCGGCGGCGGGGGCGACACTGATCGCGTTGATCGGTTCGGATTCCCAGCGCTTCGCCGATGCGATCGAGGCGATCGACACGGCCGTCACCGCGGCCACGATCGACCCGGCGGGAGCCCTGTACCTGCTGGCCGGACTCGCCGGCGGCGGCACGCAGGGCCAGCAGCTCTCCGTCGGCGCCGAGCTGGCCGCGCTCGTCGATGCAGGTCTTGCCACCGTCTACGCCGCCGTGGCGGCGGTGATGGCCGAGGTCAATGCGGGGCACCTCTCGCCCACCGGTTCCCTCTTCGCCATGACGCCGCTGCTGGGCGACGCGGCATCGAACACGCTGATCGTCGCCAACCTCAACACGATGATTGGTTCGGGGCTGATGACGGCGGGCGAGGCAGCCACGACGATCTTAGCCGCCGTTCACGACGGTGGACACCCGCTCGGCGCAGCCGAGGCGATCGCCGTCCTGGTCGAGCTGGCGGAGAACCACGTGCAGCCGCCGGTCGACGCCGCCGACCGCGCCGTCATCGTGGCCGCCGCGTCGGCGCTCGCCGGTCTCGTGTCGAGCGGCGACGTCACGGCCGCCACGCTGCTCGGCGACCTCGTGGACCTTCCGGCCTTCGGCGGCGTGCCGCTGCTGACGGCGATCGCGGCGAATGTCGATGCCGCCTCGGTTCTCGGCGAGGGCCTCCAGGCGGCACTGAACGCGTATCTGGCGGATCCCGTGGGACAAGCCGCCATTGTCGGCTACGCCGCCTCGGTGATGGGAGCCGAGGGGCTCACGGCGGCGCAGGCGCTGCCGGTCCTGATCGACCTCGCGACCGAGGGCGGCGTGGTGGCCGAGATCGCCCTCGGCGAGGCGCTGGCGGGGCAGGGTGTGGCGATGGCCGACCTGCGCGCGGCTTTCGGGGCGGCCGGCGTTACGCCGGCGCTGGCGACGATGGTTCTCGCCGCCATGCTCGATCCGGATGCGGCCACGGTGCCCGAGCCGGTGCTGCGCGAGATCATCGCCTCGCTGCACGAGCCGCCCTTCACGACAGACTATTCGCCGTACGTCCAGCCGGTGATCGCCGCCCTCGTCGACGCCGTCCTTGCCGACGCGGCGGTTCACGACGCCAACGGCCTGCGCTACGGGCAGGTCGTGCTCGCCCTCTCGGCCTACGCACAGCTCGGCGATTCCGCGGTGCGCGAGCTGGTCGCGCAGGAGATCGTGGGCCTCGTCCAGCAGTACGGCCAGGGCTACGACACGGCGGTCGCGCTCCTCGCCAAGGCGACGCTGTCGCTGGCGGCCAATGGCCCGTCGTGGGCGGCGGCCGGCGGGGCAGAGATCGCCCTGGTCGGTGCCACGCTCCATCTCACCGCCGGAGAACTGGCGACGGCCGTCGTGGCCGGTGTCGATCACGGGCTGACGGCGGCCGATGTCGCCGGCGTGCTGGCCTACATGACGGTCAGCAATCCGTCCGCGGCCGAGTTCGACGGTCCCATCCTCTATCCCGAATTCGGCCTCGCGGCCGGCATGGCGATGGCCGATCTCGTCGGCGACGACCTCGCCGTGGCCCAGGTCCTCAACATCCTCGTCGGCGTGACCGACATCCAGCCGACCAGCCATGCGCTGCTCCTCACCGGCCTCGCCGCCGGCGTCGGCGCGGCCGACCGGATCCTGATCGGGCAGGCGCTGGCGGAGCTCACCACCGCCAACATCCCGGTGGCGCTGTCGCAGGTCTCCGACGCCGTCTCCGGCATGCTCGTCCTCGGCCTTGTCGAGAGCGACTCGCCGATCGGCACTTACTTCCTCGCCAACATGAGCGACGCGGCCATCACCACCCTGGTGGGCTCGATCGATGCTTCCGTGGGTGACGGCTCGCTGCCCCCGGCCGACGCCGTCCAGTCCCTGGCGCTGCTCGCCGGCGGCTTCGGGCTGCGGCCGGCCGGGCAGGTACTGTTTCCGCGCACAGCCCTGGCGGCGGAGCTGGTGGCGCTGGTCCCGGACAGGATCGGCGCTGCGGACGCGATGGCAATCCTGCTGACGCCGCGACCGGGAACGACCGGCGTCGCCGCCGTCGTGATGCAGGCCGAGGCCGGCGCCCTGATCGCCGCCCTGGTCGACGCCGGCCGCGCCAGTCCGGCTGCCGTCGTGGCGGCGCTCGCCGATGCCGTGGATGCCGGGACGTTCGACGGGGCGGTCGCCACGACGATCGCCGTCGGCGCAGCGCTGCACCACGATGCCGACCCGTCCTCGCATGGGCTGGCGGTCGCGCTCGGCGACTGGCTGGGCGGGCAGATCGATGCGGGCGCCCTCGGCATCGCCCCGTCGATGACGGCCATCCTGGCGGCGCAGACGAACTTCCGGGCCGGCGACGTGCCGGGCGAGGTCGCGCTGTTGGCCGCGATGGCCGGGCACGCCGCCGCGGGGCTCCAGGCCGCGATCGGACAGGCGCTGGCCGGCATCCACTTATCGGGACTGCTGGCGGCATCCGCGGTCCTGGCCGTGCTCGACTCGCTCGTGGACACGCCGCAGGCGCTGTCGGCGCAGCAGGCCAAGGCCATCCTCTTCGCCATGGCCGACGCTTTCGACGACGTCGCCGGCGACGTCGCCGGATCGACCGCCGTGGCCGCGGAGTTCGTGGCCCTGATCGGCCGCGGCGCGCTCGCGGCGCAGGAGGTGGTGGACGGCGTGACGGCGGAGATCGACGCCGGCCACCTGACGATGGCGAACGGCCTCGCCTTCATGGCCTGGCTGGCGGCGTTCGACGGCGGCCTGACCGGCATCGTGACGCAGGAGATCCTGGCGCTGATCGGGCAGGGGCTCGACGCCGGAGAAGCGATCGACGGCCTGCTCGTCGCGCCGCACGGCGGACCGGCGGCCGGCAGTCCCGACGGGCCTGTGGTGGCTGCGGTCGCGCACATCGTGGCGGCGCTCCATGAGGCGGGCGCGGTCACCTGGGCCGAGGCAGCGGCCGCGGTCACGGCGGCACAGGCGCTGGGAACGCTGGCCATCGCCGACGCTGCCGCCATCCTGGTCGGGCTGGCCGACGCTGCCGACGAGGCGGCGATGGCGGTGCTGGGCGCCGCGCTCGGCGACGTCGTCGGTCAGGGGCTCGATCCCGATGCGCTCCTGCTGCTGCTCACGGTGCAGGGCATCGATGCCGGGCTGATCGAGCCGGCGGCGGCGGCGTCGCTGGTCGCTTACGTCGCGGGCGGCATCGCGAGCCTCCCCGCCGCCGGCGACTACCTTGCCGGCCTGGCGACCGTCCTTGCCGCGGCGTCGGCCGATGTCGCCGTGGCGGCCGTCGACCGCGCCTACGCGGCGGGCGGCCTCGCTGCCGGCGTCGTCGTCGGGCTGCTGGTCCATCTGCAGGCGCAGACCGGCGCCGCGGACGCGATCGCACCCGAGCTGACGCGGATCGTCGACGACGGCGCCACGACGTTCGACGCGATCTTCCGCGAGGTCGGCGCGCATGTCGTGGGCGCGCGGCAGGGCGAGCTCATTTCCGCCATGGCCCTGGCCGAGGATACGGCCGGGCAGGTCGCCATCGCGCGCGCCCTCGGGGCGACGATCGCCTCGGGGGCGCTTGCCTTCGACACCGTTCAGAACGGGATCCAGCAGGCGGCGCTCGGCGACGGTCTCTTTGTCACGCTGATGCTCGGCATGGCCTCGGCCGACGCCGCGACCGCGGTCGCTGTGAGCTTTCCGCTCCTCTACGTGCTCGGCGGCTCACCCTCGGCCGACGAAGCCGCTCTCCAGTCGTTCGAGCAGGCCCTCGCCGCCGGCGTGCTGACGCCCGACCAGCTCGCCCAGGTGCTGGCCGGCATGGGCGCGCAGAATTCCGCCACCGGCGCTGCCACCGCGACGCATGTGCTCGACGCGCTGGTCGAAGCCGGTACGCTGACCGCGACCGACGCGATGGCCTCTGTCGACGCGGCGGTGCCCTGGCTGAACCTCCGGGCCTTGACGCACTGGCTCGCCGCCGCCTCGGGCGCGGAGACCCTGCGCGATGCCATCGCCGCCGAGATCGTGACGTTGATCGACGGCGGCGCGCTGACTCAATCCCAGGCCTTGGGCTACATCGGCGAGATCGTCCAGGCGCAGCCCGGTGTCGCCATCACCTGGCCGACGGCCGTGCAACTCTATGTCGGCCTCGCCGGTCACGGCGATTCGGGCCTGCAGCAAGCGGCCGGCGCCCAGATCGCGCCCGTGGCGACGGTCGGCAGCCAGTATCTGGACGTCATCGATGCGGCGGTGACAGGCGGCAGCCTGACGGGGGAGGGGGCGGCGCACGTCATTGGCGGCCTGCTCGCGGCCCTGACCTCCGATCCGGGCGGCGCGGTCCGTCTCTGGGCGGCGTCTCATCTGCACGACTACGTCACCGACGGCCTGGTCGATTCCGTGACGGTTTCGGCGGCGTTGCTTGCGGCCGCGACGAGTGCCGTGCCGGATGCGCTGTTCGGGCTCGGCGCCGTGATGGGGACGATCGGCGCCGACATTTCCGCCATCCACGACGCCGTCGACGGCGGCATCCTCGGCCCCATCCAGGGCCTGCAGATGCTGATCGGCGTCGCCGCCGTCCCGGAGGTCGGCGATCCGGCGTTCCAGGCCGCGCGCGACGAGATCGTGGCGCTGGCGCGCGCCGGGACCGTCACGGTCGCCGAGGTCATGGCCGCAACGCAGGCCGCCCAGGACGCCGCGGTCATGGACGGCTCGCATGCCGAGGTCCTGGCCTTCTCGTTGTACGGCGCCGGCAGCGCCGCCGACGACGCCGCCATCGGTGCGTACTTCGCGGCGCAGGCAGACCATCTCGGGGCGGCATTCGGAGCCGGCGACGACGCCTACTTCACCGGCATCCTCGAAGAGGCCGGGGTGACTTTCCTCCAGGTCCGGACGGCGCAGATGACGGCCGCCGAGGCGATCGCCCACATCAAGGACTATGCCGCGAGCCACGACGTCTCGGCCTATGCCGGCATCTACGTGCTCGACCAGCTCTTCGCGCGCTATCAGGACGGCGCCGGCCACACGCTGGCGCATCAGGCGCGCGTCGACATGATCGCGACGGGCGAGCTTGCCATCGAGCTGGCAGGACGCGTCGCCGAGCACACGACGTCCGCCTTCGTGTCCGATGGCGCGGGTTCGTTCCGCCTCGAGGCCGCCGATCCCGCCGCGCTGACCAAGTCGGAGGCGCTCGCCATCCTGAACGAGGAGGCGACCAACGCCTACCTGCCGGCCGACGTGGCCCAGGCGCGCTACGTCTTCGCCGACGCGCTGTGGGTCGCCGAGCAGGTCCGCATCGACACGGTCAGCTTCACCTCGATCAGCCAGATCATCGACGCGATGCGGCAGGGCAACCCGACGTTCAATCCGACGCCCGACATCGGTCGCACGGCCTACGCGTTCGACGTGGCGCTGACCTCGCTGGCCGAGCGTCTCGCGTCGCCGGACCGGCCACCCGAGCCTGCCGATTACGCCGCCGTCGTCAACGAGCTGAGCACGCGCATCCTCAAGGGCGTCGCGGCCGATACGCTGGTCGTCAACTATGCGGCGGGGCTTCTGACGATCGACCAGGTCGAGGGGGTGCTCGACCGCGAGGCCGCGGCAGCCACCCTGGGTTCCAACGGGATCGACCCCGACATCATGCACGCGATCGCGCTCGCCTGGCTGCAGTTGCGCGGACGCCAGTACGTGGCCAACCATGCCGGGACGGACGGTGCCGTCGCGGTCGGGCAGATGCTGCTGCACCTGCAGGACGCGCGCCATTCCGACGATCTGCTGACCGGATTCGGCTCGATCCTGGGCATGTCGTCGTCGGGCGCCGGGGCCCTCGTCACCACGCTCGACAAGCAGATGGCCTATCGCGAGGCCTTCGACACGATCCGCAGTCACACGCCGTCGACGCTGACGCTCAGCGAGCGCGACCAGGCCGTCATCGACGCGCTGACGACCATGGGCAACGGCATGGCGTACGTGCTCGACCGGCACCCGCTCGGCCGATCCTACGTCAATGTGCTGGACGATCCGGCCGAGGCCAACGCCTGGCTGCAGTTCGGCACGCAGGTCGGCATCGTCGTGGCCAACAAGGCGGTCGTGGACGCGATGTTCGCCGGCACGCCCTGGGGGCTGGCGATCACCGCCACGAAGTTCGGCGCACAGGCGGCTCTCTACGTGCTCAGCATGGGCGCCGTGCAGGACGCGCTGGGCGAGGGGCCGACGGCCTACCTGCACGGCCAGCTTACCATCGCCGCGGCGACCGCCAGCCTGATCGGCAACACGATCTCGGATCTCGGCACCGTGGGTGTCGGCATTGCTGCTGGCATGGCGCCGCATTTCATCGACTTCTCGAGCGCCGTCGGGCGCGGCGATGCGGTCGGTATCGCGAGCTCGATCGGCGAGCTGGCGCTCGACTACTACAAGCTGCAGACCGGCGTCGATCCCCGGCTCTACGGAGTGGTCGGGGAGCGGTTCGCCGATCTGATCGTCCACCTCTTCACCGGCGACACCGGCGAGTTGGGGAACGACGTGAAGGCGCTCGGTGCGGCCTATCTCGACCTCGTGATCAAGAACCCGTACCTGCACGCGATCGGCGATCGCATGGTGGAGTTTGCCGGGACGATCAACGAGGCGCTGGCGGAGATCAACGATTCCTACCGTATCCTCGGCCAGAACGTCCTCACCGGGCTGCTGTACGTCGGCACGGGCATCGACAGCGCCGGCAACGTCCTGCGGTCGGTGGCGCACACGGTCGGCGGCTTCTTCAGCGACGTGCTTCACGGCCTCGGCATCGACGGATACATCTCGGGCGCCACCGTCTTCGCGGATGCGAACTTCAACGGCGTGCTCGACGCCGGCGAGCTTTCGACCGTCACCGACGCCAACGGCAACTACGTCCTGCCTCGCAGCGCCGCGCCCCTGGTTCTCCAGGGCGGCATCGACACGGCGACTCTCCTGCCGTTCGCCGGCACCATGCAGGCCCCCGCCGGCTCGACCGTCGTCACGCCGCTCACCACGCTCGTGCAGCGGGTGGCGGCTTCGGGCAGCGGCGACCCGGTGGCCGCGCAGCAGGCCGTGGCGGCCGCCCTCGGTCTGCCCGCGGGCCTCGACCTCGGCAATCTCGACCCGATCGCCGCCACGCGGACGGGCGCCGCCGGCGGTGCCGGGGCCTTCGCCCAGGCGGCCAGCGTCCTCAATACCGCCTCGATGCTGAGCGCGGCCGGCGCGGCGGATCCGTTCGACGCCATCGCCGACGAGATCGCGGCGGCCGCCGCCGACCGTCGGGTCCTCAATCTCACCGACACCGCCTTCGTCGCGAACCTGGTCGCGGCCGCCGGCGTGGCCGGCGACGCCGCCGGGGCGGCGACGCAGCTCATCACCGCCAGCAACGCGCTCACGGCCCGCTCGCTGTCGACCGCCGCCGATCCGCTGAGCTTCCTGCGTGCGGTGAGCGCGGTGAGCTTGACGGCCCAGGGGGACACGGCGCACGCGCTGGCGGCTGCCGGTGCCGACCCGGCGCTGCTGGCCGACGTCATCGCCCGCTATACCGGGGCCAATCTCGCCAACCATGTGGCCGACGGGCGCGACGAGATCGGCCATTTCGGCGACACCGGCGCGGGCGGCGGCGAGGTCCCGCTGGCGATCAGCCTCGACGGGCGCGGCATCGAACTGGCGCCGGGCGGCCTGTCGGTGGCAGGCAACTGGGTCAAGTTCAGCGTGACGGGTTCGAGCCTGCCGGCCGGCTCGACCCTGCTGATCTACGCGGTCGACGCATCCGGCAATCCGATCAACCGCGACGACCACCATGCCGGCAGCGACGTCACCCTGGAGCAGGCCGTGATCGCCCGGATGGGCGGCGTCATGGACGATCACGGCGCGAGCCTCTTCATGGGCAGCCAGTCGGTCTACCTGCAGGCCGGCGAGCAGCTGCGCTTCGCCGTCCTGAACGGCCACCAGGGCATCGACGCCGCGCCGAGCACGCAGCTCTCGGTCGGTCCGGACGGCTGGCTGCAGGGAAATATCGGCGGCCTGCGGTTGCACGCGATGACCAACAACGCGCTTTCGGACGCGATGGACCTCGCCAGCGCGCAGCGCTCCACCGACGAGGCCTTTCTCTTCCTGCGGCACGGCGACACGGTGAGCGTCGAGGTGGCGGGCAGCTCCGCCAACGCCAACACGCTGGGCTTCGTGCGGTTCGACGTCGACGCGGCCACGGGCGCGTGGAGCGTCGGCGGCGTCGCCTACGGCGAGACCGCTTCCTTCGCCAACGCCGTCCGCAGCCACATGGATGTCGGCTTCCAGGACACGCACGGCGGCAACTTCCACGCCGAGCTGAGCTGGACCGTCGCCGGCGACAGGGGCTACTACGCGCCGGTGCTGATCACGCAGTCGGGCGAGGTGTTCGTCGTCGGCACCTCGAACCCGGGCGGCCACGAGCAGATCCGCATCTACGGCGAGAACACGTTCGGCTTCGAGGACCTCGCCTACAACAGGGGATCGGACTTCGACTACAACGACATGGTGCTGCGCGTGAGTCACGGCGACCACATCCTGTGATGCCTCCGGCTCGCGGCGAGAGCCACGCGGTGCGCGGACTCGAATGTGCGCTCCCACACAGACGCCACGCGCGGCGGGGATCAAAAGGGCGACGACGCTGCTGGCTGCGAGGGCCGGCGGCATCGGCGGAGGCAATGTCGTTCCCGCCGCATCGAGAACGGGGGAACCCATGTATCAGCTGGTCGGATGCCTCCTGGCCCTGCTCGCCATCGTCGCCGCCCTCGCGGATGCGCCTCTCGGCGGCACCCTGTTCGCCCTGCTCACCTTTCTCTGGGTCGTTGTCTCCAAGCCGCGGACGCAGCGGCCGCCGGTCCCGCACATCGTCCTGCCCTGGGATGCCGTCTACCAGACGCCCTTCGGCCGCTGAACGATCCGGGCTCGCCTTGCGCCGTGCCGCGAACGCTCAGCCGGCGATCGGTTCCGGCGAACTTGTAAGGGCGAGCGGTGGCGCGCCGGGATCGGCCTGCCAGGAGGCGTCGATCTCCACCGTATAGTGGGCGCCTTCGGGGTGCTGGAGCGGCTCGGGGAAGCGATGCTCCCGCGTTTCGGCATCGTGGGCGTCGATGCGCAGCTTGCTGATCGTCTTCACCTCGACGGGGGCCTGGCCGTCCCGGAAGGCGCGGAAGATCACCTGATAGTGCAGCGTGCCGGCGCAGTCCTGAGCCGCCAGCGGCCAGTTTACGCCGGTCACGCGCGTCGACTTGGTCTTCATCTGCCCCCAGGAGATCGGGCCGCGATCGACCGGCTGGAACGGCGGTCCCTGCAGGATGATGAAGGTCGTGTCGGGCAGCGACGCGCGCGCCGCGTCGAACGGCACCGAGGGATCGTGGCCGGCGACGGCATTGCCCATCTCTCGCCACAGCGGATTGAGTTCGAGGAAATCGCGCGAGGCGCGGAAGGGACCGCTCTGCTCGGCATTGTCCATCACGATGACGGCGTTGGCCCGGCAGCGGCGGGACGTCATGAGCAGGTCGAACATCGCGAACTCGTAGTCGTGATTCCCGTCGATCAGCGTGAAGTCGAGCGAGATGCAGCGACCGTCCAGATAGTAGAAGAAATCGGCGGCGGTGAGCGGATGGTACGAGGCGTACTTGCGCAGGTCTTCCGGCCATCGGCGGATGATCCCGGGGCAGCGTTTGGCGCCGAACGGATCGGTCGTGTAGACGATCCCCCAGTTGTTCTCCCAGCAGGCGCGCGCCAGCACCTCCGTCGTCCCGGCCATGAAGGTGCCGATCTCCGCGATGTAGGTCGGCCGCAGGATGCGCAGCAGCGAATACAGCACCGCCCGCGATTCGTCGCTCATCAGCGAGCCTGCGGGATAGTCCTTCAGGTAGGCCACCGCCTGCCCATAGAGTTCGGTCGATTGCAGATTGTCGGGAGTGGAGGGGGGCGCTTGCGTCGTGATCGGCTCGAGGGGGCGCAGGGAGCGCCGGCCGGCCTTGCTGAAGAACAATGAACAACTCCCAGGATGTAGACTGCACGAAGAAACGCGTGCGGAAGCGTGCGGCTCCCGGCACCCATACGCCATTCGCGGGGGCGGCGGGGCGCGTATCGGGGCCTGCGGCACCGTGAAACGGGCGGGAGGGCCACAGCGATGGGCGTTGTTCGCCCTGGGGATGACTGCGGCGCGGGTCCGCGAACATTACTAGAACTTGTGTCAAGAAGATTAGTTTTCTCAGGGAGTTATTTGTTCCCTTGTCGTCTGGAACAAAATGGGTACATTGGCGCGACCCCCGGCGGACTTATCCGCATTGCCGCTCCCGACAGGGGCGTGGGAGAACGAGGAGGCAGTCAATGTCCGCAGTTCTGAAAGTGGTCGAAAAAGAAGGCATGGAAAACAAGAACAAGGCCCTGGACGCCGCCCTGGCCCAGATCGAGCGAGCCTTCGGCAAGGGCTCCATCATGAAGCTCGGCCAGCGCGAGGCGCTGGAGATCGAGGCGATCTCGACGGGCTCGCTGGGCCTCGACATCGCGCTTGGGATCGGCGGCCTGCCGAAGGGCCGCATCGTCGAGATCTACGGCCCGGAGAGCTCGGGCAAGACGACGCTTGCGCTGCATGTCGTCGCCGAGGCCCAGAAGAAGGGCGGCGCCTGCGCCTTCGTCGATGCCGAGCATGCGCTCGATCCGGCCTATGCCAAGAAGCTCGGGGTCGACATCGACAATCTGCTGATCTCCCAGCCCGACGCCGGCGAGCAGGCGCTGGAGATCGCCGACACGCTGGTCCGCTCGGGCGCGATCGACGTGCTGGTGATCGACTCGGTGGCGGCCCTGGTGCCGAAGGCCGAGCTCGAGGGCGAGATGGGCGATTCGCTGCCGGGTCTGCAGGCCCGCCTGATGAGCCAGGCGCTGCGCAAGCTCACCGCCTCGATCTCCAAGTCCAACACGCTGGTGATCTTCATCAACCAGATCCGCATGAAGATCGGCGTCATGTTCGGCAACCCCGAGACGACGACGGGCGGTCACGCGCTGAAGTTCTACGCCTCGGTCCGCCTCGACATCCGCCGTATCGGCGCGATCAAGGACCGTGACGAAGTGGTCGGCAATGCGACGCGTGTGAAGGTGGTGAAGAACAAGGTGGCGCCGCCGTTCAAGGTCGTCGAGTTCGACATCATGTACGGCGAGGGCGTGAGCAAGACCGGCGAGCTGATCGACCTCGGCGAGAAAGCCGGCGTCGTCGAGAAGTCGGGCTCCTGGTACTCCTACGACGGCCAGCGCATCGGCCAGGGCCGCGAGAACGCCAAGAACTATCTGCGCGAGCATCGCGAGGTCGCCCAGGCGATCGAGAACAAGGTGCGGGCCAATGCCGGCATCCTGGCCACCGCCCTTATGGAGGGCGGCAAGGAAGAGGACGACGAGGGCTGACACGTTCGCGTGTCACCCTGAGCGAAGTGACGGATCTCCAAATCTCTGACGAGATCCCTCGCTGCGCCCGGGACGAGGTTTTTGCGACCAGGATCCCCTGTCTCCTGTCGCCGGGGCGGTGCTGCATCCCCACGCGCAGCACCGCCCCATTTTATTTGATGCCGAGCCTTCCGAGGAACCGCTGCACCCATTCGGGGCCCGTGCGCCGCGCCGCCTTGCGCGGCCGGGACCGCGCCCAGGCCATCAGCATCGCCAGCGGGAACCAGTCGTCGGCCTCGTCCTGCAGGCCGCGTGCAGCCATCGACACCTTCGGCACGGCGAGCGGCGCCACGCCCTCCTGGGTCGGGCTGGCGCAGCGCTCGGGCGGCGAAGTGACGAGATATTCGCGGCAGATCAGCGGCCGATCGGGATGGATCGAGCAGCTTTCCTCCTCGAGGAAGGGGCAGGGCACGCCCAGGGCGAAATAGGCGGTCGACAGGTCGCGGTCGCTGCGGCCGCGGCGCTCGCCGAGGCCGGCCGTCTCGATCGCCGCCTCGGCCGCCGCGAACCGCCCGGCCAGGGCCTCGCGCCGCCGGGGCGGCAGCGCCCGGACCAGCTCGAGCAGCCGCTCGCCCTCGGTCCGCGACACCGGCACGAGCTGCCGGCAGCAGGCGCCGCAGCCCTTGCGGCAGGAGATCGCCTGGCCCTGCTCGGCCGCCGCGACGACGGCATTGACCAGGCCCTGCAGCGCCGGGAGGATTTCCGTGGCGGGCACGGGCCCGGACGGCACGGTGATCGGATGGGCGATCCGGAGGCTCCCGACGGAGAGCCGAAGAGTGGCGGTGGAATGGGCCTTGGCGGCCATTTCGGGGCGGTTCCCTGTTCTGGACGAGTCCCGAGCCCGCACGCTAAAAGGCCCGCATGCAAAGCGTCAGCGACATTCGCCGCACCTTCCTAGAGTACTTCCGGAGCAACGGCCACGAGGTCGTGGCCTCGAGCCCGCTCGTGCCGCGCAACGACCCGACGCTGATGTTCACCAACGCCGGCATGGTGCAGTTCAAGAACGTCTTCACCGGGCTCGAGCAGCGGCCGTACCGCCGCGCCGCGACCTCGCAGAAATGCGTGCGCGCCGGCGGCAAGCACAACGACCTCGAGAATGTCGGCTACACCGCGCGGCATCACACGTTCTTCGAGATGCTGGGCAACTTCTCGTTCGGCGACTACTTCAAGGAGCAGGCGATCGAGCTGGCCTGGAACCTGCTGACCCGCGACCTCGGCCTGCCGCGGGAGAAGCTGCTGGTCACGGTGTTCCACACCGACGACGAGGCGGCCGGCCACTGGAAGAAGATCGCGGGCCTCGGCGACGACCGCATCATCCGCATCCCGACCTCCGACAATTTCTGGGCGATGGGCGACACCGGCCCGTGTGGGCCCTGCTCGGAGATCTTCTTCGATCACGGCGAGGGCATCCCGGGCGGCCCGCCGGGCAGTCCCGACCAGGACGGCGACCGGTTCATCGAGATCTGGAACCTGGTCTTCATGCAGTACGAGCAGGTCACCCGCGAGCAGCGCATCGACCTGCCCAAGCCGTCGATCGACACCGGCATGGGTCTGGAGCGCATCGCCGCCGTCCTGCAGGGCAAGCACAACAACTACGACATCGACCTCTTCCGCACCCTGATCGAGGCGGTGGCGCACGAGACGGGCGTCGATCCCGACGGGCCGCAGTCGGCCTCGCACAAGGTGATCGCCGACCATCTGCGCACCACGGCGTTCCTGATCGCCGACGGCGTCCTGCCGTCGAACGAAGGGCGCGGCTACGTGCTGCGCCGCATCATGCGCCGCGCCATGCGCCACGCCCACATCCTGGGCGCGCAGGATCCGATGATCTTCAGGCTCGTGCCGACGCTGGTGCACGAGATGGGCGACGCCTACCCCGAGCTGGTGCGCGCCCAGCCGCTGGTCACCGAGACGCTGAAGCTGGAGGAGGGCCGCTTCAAGAAGACGCTGGGCACCGGCCTCAAGCTGCTCGAGGACGAGACGCGCGACCTCGCGGGCGGCGGCACGCTCAAGGGCGACGTCGCTTTCAAGCTCTACGACACGTTCGGCTTCCCGCTCGACCTGACGCAGGACGTGCTGCGGGCGCGCGACATCAAGGTCGATGTCGAGGGCTTCGAGGCGGCGATGGCCGAGCAGCGCGCCAAGGCGCGCGCCGCCTGGGCCGGCTCCGGCGAGACCGCCGACCAGGCGATCTGGTTCGACGTGCGCCAGAAGGCGGGCGCCACCGAGTTCCTGGGCTACGACACCGAGCGCGCCGAGGGCCAGATCCGGGCGATCGTCGTCGACGGCAAGGAAGTCCCGGCGATCAAGGCCGGCGAGACCGGCTGGATCGTCGTCAACCAGACGCCGTTCTACGCCGAGTCGGGCGGCCAGATGGGCGACACCGGCACCTTTGCCGCCGCCGGCGGCGAGGCGGCGATCACCGACGTCCAGAAGCGGGTCGGCGATCTCAGTGCCCATCACGCGACGGTATCGAAGGGCGAGCTCAAGGTCGGCGACGATGTCGCCATGACCATCGACCCGATCCGCCGGGCGCAGTTGCGCGCGCATCATTCGGCCACCCACCTGCTGCACGAGGCCCTGCGGCGTCACCTCGGCAAGCACGTCACCCAGAAGGGCTCGCTGGTGGCGCCGGACCGGCTGCGCTTCGACATCAGCCACACCAAGGCGATCTCGCTCGAGGAGCTGCGGCGCATCGAGGACGAGGTCAACGACCGCATCCGGCGCAACTCGGCCGTCGAGACCCGGCTGATGACGCCCGAGGAGGCGATCGCGGCCGGCGCCATGGCGCTGTTCGGCGAGAAGTACGGCGACGAGGTGCGGGTGCTGTCGATGGGCGGCGACGACGGTTCGACCTATTCGGTCGAGCTGTGCGGCGGCACCCATGCGCTGCGCACCGGAGACATTGGCCTGTTCAGGATCGTCGGCGAAGGCGCGGTCTCGGCCGGCGTCCGCCGCATCGAGGCGCTGGCCGGCCTGGCGGCCGAGGAGCATGTGCGCCAGCAGGCGCAGCTCCTGAGCGAGGCCGCCACGATCCTGAAGGTGCGGCCCGAGGACGTGCCGGCCCGCCTGCAGGCGCTGGTCGAGGGGCAGCGCCGCATCGAGCGCGAGCTCGGCGATGCCCGCAAGGCGCTGGCGCTCGCCGGCGCGGCGGGCGGCCAGGCGTCGGCGGCCGACGAGGTACGGGACGTCGGCGGCGTCAGCATGATCGGCCGGGTGCTGACCGGCGTGCCCGGCAAGGACCTCAAGGGCATGGCCGACGCGTTCAAGAAGAAGCTGGGCTCGGGCGTGGTCGCGCTGATCGGCGTCGAGGACGGCAAGGCTTCGGCGGTGGTCGGCGTCACCGACGACCTGTCGAAGACGCTGAGCGCCGTCGAGCTGGTGAAGGCCGGCGTCGCGGCCCTGGGCGGCAAGGGCGGCGGTGGCCGGCCCGACATGGCACAGGGCGGCGGCCCCGATGCCGCCAAGGCGGGCGAGGCGCTGAAGGCCATCGAAGCCGCGCTGGCGGGTGCGCGATGATCCGGCCGGCGCTGGTCGCGCTCGCCCTCCTGTCGGCCGCGGCCTGCGCGCCGAAGAACTTCTCCATGGAAGGCAAGGACGCCGAGCAGATGACCAAGGACGAGGCGCAGTGCCGGTCCCAGGTGCGCGCCATCGCCAACCGCGACCGCGACATCGAGGACCAGCGGCGCTCTGTCTTCGCCGGCGAGCGCGAGCGCTACGGCCAGCAGGACCTCTACGTCACGATGGACAACCAGGGCTACAAGAACAACGTCGACCGGCTGACGGCGCGCTGCATGGAAGCGCGCGGGTGGGCGCCCAAGAACCAGAACGGTCTCAGCGCGTGGTGGCAGCGGAACTCGACCTTCGGCGGCTCGACCAGCAAGTAGAGGGACTCGCGATAGATCGGGCGATGCCACCTTCGGCATCGATCGTTCGGCCGATGCCGACCGAACGCTCGATGCTCCTGGGCGCCGCTCACGCGGCCCGGCGCACCCGCAACAGCGAACGCGCGACGAACTCGGCGATCACGCCCCACAGGACGAGCACCCAGGCATTGACCGGCATGGCGTAGTTGTGGCTCGGCAGGGCCGCCATGGCCTGCGCCAGGAACAGTCCGAAGAAGGCCACGCAAGCCGTCTCGATCAGCGCGCCCTGGACGAAGCCGATCCGCCCCCACAGGCCGAACGCCGAGGCGACGAGCAGGTGGACCAGCCCGATCAGCAGCACGACGCCGAACGGCGGGCCGGGATACATGGTCGGACGGGCCAGAAGCTCCCAGCCCTTGGTCGCGTAGATGCGCAGGATCTCGCCCGGATCCTCCGCCCAGCGGGCGAGGTAGAGCTTCCACATCAGCCGGAAGTACTCGGGTGAGCAGAACACGATCGAGGGATCGATCTCCGCCGCGACGGCCTGGCCGTAATAGTCGTCGTACTGGATGCCCCACTTGTTCTCGACGAAGCCGAGGCCGAGGTAGAGCGTGTGCGACAGGCCGTGGGTCGGCACGATCTGCGCGCGCTGCATGTCGAACGAAAGGTCGCGTGCCAGCACCACCCACTTCGGCGTGGTGAAGGCCGCGACCGCGAGCGCGACGGCGAGCGCGAGCCCGCCCAGCCGGCGGGTGGCCCAGGGGCGGCGCAGCGCCAGCAACACGACCATCCCCAGCGTCACGGCCACGCCCATGAGGCCGATCGCCTCGCGGATCAGGGTGGCGAGGGCCAGGAACACGACACCGGCGGCGATCCACCAGGCGCCGGCGCGGCGCGACAGCAGGCCGAGGTCGCGGCCGGCGACCGCGAGGGGGAGGATGCCGGCCAGGCTCACCATGCCGATGAAGGCCCAGTGCGGCGCCGTCGTCATCCAGCCGAGATACTCGACGGGTCCGAACCACAGCAGCACCAGCGAGGCGAGGTAGGCGCGGAGCGCGAACAGCAGGCCGGCCAGCGCCACCAGTCCCAGCGTGTCGAGCAGCGTGTTCAGGCGCGCGACGTCGGGCAAGGTGGCGCGGCTCTGCTTGGCCATGGCCCACAGGTCGAGCAGCAGCGCGTGGCCCGGGTCGTCGGCGATGGCGTACTCGGACAGCGGCACGAGCTTGCCCTTGTCGCAGATCGCCAGCCATACGCCGCGCTCGACGGCGCACTCGGTGCTGTCCAGCCAGAGGTTGGTGGCGCCCCACTCGGCCGGCATGATGTCGGCCATGTAGCCGTATCGCTCGGCGCCGTCGAAAGCCTTGTGGAACTGGCCGGTCACGAGCAGCAGGGCGGCGACGACGAAGATCAGTGCCCTCAAGCCGCAGCGCCCCCGATGGCCTTGTTCAGTATCCGCACGATCCTCCAATGCAACGGTTCGGGCGGAGGCGGCAAGCGCGGAGTGCAGGATGGGGAGTGGGGGCTCGACCGCGGACCGCAACGCAGACCAGCCCCGGCCGTTGCCCTTCCCGGGGATCGTCCAGGGCCCGTGCTCTGGCCTGGCGATCGGGGCTGCGGACGCCTTGTCATTCCGGGCGCAGCGAGGGACCTTTCTGTAGGCCAAAGGCCCTTCGCTTCGGCCGGGGCGACAAACGATCGACGCATCTTCCCGGGCGCCGCCGCGTTTCCTCTGCCGGAGGTCGGCCATGCGATATCTATCCCTTCCCATCCTGCTCCTGGCGGGGGCGTGCGCCGGCAGTCCGGCCGCCGTCCCGCAGGCCGATGTCGCGGCCAAGCAGTTCCCGCCGCCGTCCGCCGGCGCGGGCGCCCTGTACGTCTACCGGTCGGGACTTATGGGGTTCGCGCGCCCCGTCGATGTCGCGTTGAGCGGTGGCCCGTCGGCACAGCTCGACTACAACACCTTCATCCGCGTCGACGCGCCGCCGGGATCGGTCGAAGTCCAGTGCACGGTGGGCGGCGAGACGGGGCGCAGCATCGTTGCCCTGCAGCCCGGCGAGACGCGCTTCGTCGACGTGGCGATGACGCCGGGCTTCCCCAATCCGGGGTGCGAGGTCGCCGAGGCGGCGCCGGATGCCGGTCGCGCCGCGGTGACGGCGCGCCGGCTCGTCCAGCCGCAATAGCCCTGGATCAGATGAACGTTCAGACGAACGTGCCGTCGGGATCGCCGTTGAACAGGATGCGGCCGACCGTCTCGAAATGGGCCTCGCGCGACTGGATCTGCTGCGAGAGCGTGTGCATGTCGCGAAAGCGGCGCTCGAACGGCGTGCCGACGAAGATCGCCGAGGTCCCGGCGGTCTTGTAGACCCAGTCGGCGGTCTTCTCGGCCTGGTGGATCGCCTGGGTGCAGCCCAGGCGCACGCGGGCGCGATCCTCGGTGCCGATCGAGTCGCGATCCCCGGCGCGGCCGTGGACGTCCTTCAGGATTTCAATCAGCCAGGCCCGGGCCGAGCCGATGTCGGCCTCGCGCCGCGCGAAGTCGGATTGCACCGTCGGACTGTCGGCGAGACGGCCCATGTTGCGCGGCGTCTTGTCGATCGCGAGCTCGGCGAAGGCGTCGAGCATGGCGCGGGCGATGCCGAGCGCCACGCCGGCCACGCCGCAGGCATAGAGACCGGCCATGGTGAAGGCGTAGAGCGGGCCGCCGTCGCGTCGCAGGCTCTGGTCCTCGCGCGTGCCGGAGAAGGCCTCCGGCACGAACACGTCGGTGCACGAATAGCCTTCCGACGCGGTGCCGCGCATCCCGAGCGTATGCCAGTCGTGGATGGGTGTCGTCCGCTCCTTGGGCATCAGGAGCGTGCGGATCGTCGGCCGGCCGGCGCGGTTCAGCCGCAGCGAGCCGTCGGGTTCGACGACGAGAGCGTGGGCGCCGATCCAGTTGGCCTGCCGGTAACCCGACGAGAAGTGCCATTGGCCGGTGATGCGGTAGCCGCCGGGAGACGCGATGGCCCTGTCGCGGCTGGGCGGGCCCCAGGAGATCAGTCCGCGCGGATCGCCGTAGATGGTGCGCGCCGCATCGAGCGAGATGAACGGCGCGATGAGCGAGGAGCTGTTGGCGACGAAGACGTTCCAGCCGACCGATCCGTCGTGGCGCGCGATCTCCTCGATCGCCGCGAGATAGACCCAGGGCTCGACTTCCTCGCCGCCCACCGACCGCGGCAGCAGCAGCCGGCAGAGCCGGGACTCGTGCAGGGCGCCGATCAGCGGTTCGGGGATGTCCTGGCGGGCCTCGATCTCGTCGGCGGCGGCCGCGATCGCCGGCCCGAGCGCGCGGGCGCGCGCGACTGGATCGGGCTTGCGGATCGACAGGGCGGCGTCGTTCATGGGACGGCCTCGGCGGAATCAGGATCATCAATTGGGCGCGTTCCCGGCCGCTATTGTCAATGCGCGCGGCCGGCAACAGGATCGCAGGGCGGGCTCTGGGGACCCTGATCGGGAGGACGGATGTCGGGCTTCATCGCGGCAGCGATCGGCGTGGGCCTGGCGAATTTCCGTCGACGTTCCTGGTGATCGGTTTCCTGTCGTCCGCCATCGCCATCCTTCGCCTCCCGCCGCCGCGCAGCACCGCGGCGATCGTCGATCGGCTGATCGCCTGGCATGTGTTCTGGGCGATCGGCGCCTCGAACCTCCTGAACTTCGTCTATCACGTCTTCTACGGCCGGATGGCGGCCGCCTACATCGGCTGGGCCGACAGCCCTTTCCAGCTCGAGGTCGGCATGGCGAGCCTGGGCTTCGCAGCGGTAGCCTTCGTGGCGGCGTTCCGCAGCTTCGATCTGCGCCTGGCGGCCATCCTCGGCCCGTCGCTGTTCACGCTCGGCGCCGCCGCCGGGCACATGCACCAGATGCTCGCGGCGAACAACTTTGCGCCGGGCAATGCCGGTGCGATCTTCTATGCGGACATCGGCCTGCCGCTGGTCGGCTTCGCTCTCCTGGCCCTGCAGCATCGCTTTCCGCTGCCCCGCGCCCGCCCCAAGTGAGGCGGAAATGCCCGTTTCCCGCGCGGCAACCTCGCGCCAAGCGGCCTTGTTGTCCTCCGCACAACCAACCCTCGGAGGAGTCCATGACCAAGACCTTCATCATCGCGACCGTCTGCGCCGTGGCGCTGTCCGGTGCGGCTGTCGCCCAGACATCCGGTTCGGCCGGCGCGGGCGTCTCCGGCGGCGCCACGGTCGGCGGCTCGAACGGCACCGCGAGCGGCGGCGCGTCGAGCGGGATCAGCGGTGGCGGCTCCGTCACGACGCCGCCGGCCTCGGTCGGTGCGGGCGCGTCGGGCGGGGCGAGCGGCGGCGCGTCGACGCAGCCGATGATCGATACCAACCAGGCGCAGCAGCCGGGCGTCGGCGTGAACACGGGCACCGGCGCCAGCGGCACCATCCAGACGCCCCGAAGGTAGGGGCTCCTGAACGCGACGACGACGCCGTAACATCCGTCAGGAAGGGCCGCCCGCGGGCGGCCCTTCTTGCTGGAGGATCGCTGTCAGAGCGGCGCGGTCGACCCAATGGCGGGGGCCGGCGCCTGCGGGGCCAGGCTCACGAAATGGCCGGAACCGCTCACGGACACGAACATGCCGTAGAGATCGCAAGGCAGGTCGGGCTGGGGGTGAGCGACCTGCACAGTCTCCATCGATGACGCGACCGCACTCGTCACGAGGAACCCGAAGAAGAAGCTGGTCGCGACGCCGAGAATTTCCCGCATGTGAGCCTCTCTTTACTGCGAGGCCCAACGGCAACAAATTGCAGTGCGTTGCTCTCCAACTGCCCTTGCGTCACTCCGCCGCGCGAAGCGCGCTGCCCGGATCCCGCCACTGGACGAGAAGCCCGTCCTGCTTGGCTCGGACGCGCTCGATGCTGGCCTCCTTCACGTGCCCGTACCCCTTGATCTCCTCGGGCAGGTTGGCGAGGCGGACGGCCAGCGCATGGTTTTCCACAGCGAGACCGGCCAGCAGCTCATCGATCAGCCGCTCGTAGTCGCCGATCAGCGCCCGCTCCGCCTTGCGCTCCGCCGTGTAGCCGAACGGATCGAGCGCCGTGCCGCGCAGGAACCTGAGCTTCGCGAGCAGGCGGAGGGCCGGGAGCATCCAGGGGCCGAAGGCCTGCTTCAGGAGATGGCCCGTCCGCGGGTCGCGGCCGGCGAGCAGCGGCGGCGCGAGATGGAACTTGAGCGTCCAGTCGCCCTCGAACTGGCGATCGAGCTCGGCGCGGAACGCCGGGTCGGCGAACAGGCGCGCGACCTCGTACTCGTCCTTGTAGGACAGGAGCTTGGCGTAGCTGCGCGCCACCGCCTCGGCGAGGCCGCTCCTGCCGAGGGTGGCCTCGGCGGCCCGGACCTTCTCGACGAGAGCGGCATAGCGGCGGGCCAGGGTGCCGTCCTGGTAGGCGGTGAGATGGGCCGTGCGCGCCGCGACGATCTCTTCCAGGCTGCGGGCGACCTTGGTGAAGGGCACGACGTTGGCCGGCGGCGCGGCCAGCCGCTCGACGGCTGCCCGGTCGTGCGCCGCCCGGCGGCCCCAGCGGAAGGCGGCCAGGGTCGAGGCGACCGAGGCGCCGTTCAGCTCGATCGCCCGCTCGATCGCCTCGTGGCCCAGCGGCACCAGCCCCTTCTGGTAGGCGTAGCCCAGCAGGAACATGTTGGTGGCGATCGAATCGCCCATCAGGGCCGTCGCAAGAGCGGTCGCCTCGATGAAGTCGCAGGCCTCGGCCCCGGCCGCGGCCTCGATCGACAGCTTGAGCGTGTTGGCGGGGAAGGCGAGGTCGGGACGACGGGTGAACTCGCCGGTGATGGTCTCGTGGGTGTTGATCACGGCGTGCGAGCGGCCGGCCTCGAGCCGGGCCAGCGCGTCGGGCCCGCCGCTCACCACCAGGTCGCAGCCCAGCAGCAGGTCGGCGCCACCGGCGCCCAGGCGGACGGCGTTCAGCGCCTCGGGCGTGGCGCCGATGCGGACATGGCTCACCACCGCGCCGCCCTTCTGGGCCATGCCGAGCTGGTCGAGCACGGTGGCGCCCTTGCCCTCGATATGGGCGGCCATGCCCATGATGGCGCCGATCGTGACCACGCCGGTGCCGCCGACGCCGGTGATCAGCACGCCGTAGGGCCGCTCGGCCACCGACGGCAGTGCGGGAGCGTCGGGCAACGCCGGCTCCTTGGCCGGAGCCTCGGTCCGCCGCGCCGCCTTGCCCTTGCGCAGGCCGCCGCCCTCGATGGTGACGAAGCTCGGGCAGAAGCCGTTCAGGCAGGAGAAGTCCTTGTTGCAGGACGACTGGTCGATCGCCCGCTTGGTGCCGAACTCGGTCTCGACCGGCACGACGCTGAGGCAATTGGACTGGACCGAGCAGTCGCCGCAGCCCTCGCAGACCGCGCGGTTGATGAAGACCCGGCGGTTGGGATCGGGGAAGGTGCCGCGCTTGCGGCGGCGGCGCTTCTCTGCGGCGCAGGTCTGGTCGTAGATCAGCACCGACACGCCCTTGTACTCGCGCAGGCCGCGCTGCACCTCGTCGAGCTCGCTGCGGTGATGGAAGGTGACGCCCGGCGCCCATTCGGTGCCGACCGGATACTTGTCCGGCTCGTCGCTCACCAGGGCGATGCGGCGCACGCCCTCGGCATGGACCTGCTGGCTGATCGTCCAGGGGCGCACGTTGCCGTCGTGCGGCTGGCCGCCGGTCATGGCGACGGCGTCGTTGTAGAGGATCTTGTAGGTGATGCTGGTGCCGGTCGCGACGGCATGGCGGATCGCGAGGTAGCCGGAGTGGAAGTAGGTGCCGTCGCCCAGGTTCTGGAAGACGTGCGGCATGTCGCTGAAATGGCTGGCGCCCACCCAGGTCGCGCCCTCGGCGCCCATGTGGGTGAAGGTCTTGGTGTTGCGTTCCATGTTGATCGCGAGCGTGTGGCAGCCGATGCCGGCCATCGCCATCGAGCCCTCGGGCACCTTGGTCGAGGAGTTGTGCGGGCAGCCGGAGCAGAAATAGGGGACCCGCGCCAGGCCGGCCTCGTTGCGCACCTGCCGGCCGGCCCGCCGCTGCAGCGCCTCCCAGCGCTGGCGGCTGTGGCTGCCGAGCGAATCGAGGCCGAGCCGCGCCACCAGGGCCGAGGCGATCTCGAAGGGCGTCAGCTCGCCGTCGGCCTTGAGGAGCTTCTGGCCGCGCTCGTCGGTCTTGCCGACGACGACGGGGCGGCGGTCGGCCGCGGCGTTGAACAGCGCATCCTTGAGCTGCTGCTCGATGACCGGCCGCTTCTCCTCGACGACCAGCACCTCGCGCTTGCCGAGCGCGAAGGCGGAGGCGCCCTCGGTCTCGAGCGGCCACGCCAGCGCGACCTTGTAGACGGCGAGACCCAACCGTTCCGCCTCGGCCTCGTCGATGCCGAGATCCTCCAGCGCCTGGCGCACGTCGAGATAGGACTTGCCGACCGTGACGATGCCGAAGCGGGCGTCGGCGCGGCCCATCATCAGCCGGTCGAGCCGGTTGGCGCGCCAGTAGGCGAGGGCCGCCGGCTGCTTGACGGTGACGACGCGCCGCTCCTGCCCGACCCAGTCGTCGGGCCAGCGGATGTGCAGCCCGTCGGGCGGCAGCACGAAGTCGGTCGGCGTGCGGATCTCGACGCGATGTGGATCGACATGGACCGAGGCCGAGGAATCCACCGTCTCGCTCAGCACCTTGAAGGCGACCCAGAGGCCCGAGTAGCGCGACAGGGCGAAGCCGTGCAGGCCGAGGTCGAGATACTCCTGCACCGAGGCGGCGTGGATGATCGGGATGCCGGCGGCGATCAGGGCGGGCTCGCTCTGGTGCGCGGTGGTCGACGACTTGGCCATGTGGTCGTCGCCGGCCAGCGCCAGCACGCCGCCGTGGCGCGAGGTGCCGGCATAGTTGGCGTGCTTCAGAACGTCGCCCGACCGGTCGACGCCGGGACCCTTGCCGTACCACATGCCGAACACGCCGTCGTAGCGCGCGCCGGGATAGAGATGGATCTGCTGCGTGCCCCACAGCGCGGTCGCGGCGAGGTCCTCGTTGACGCCCGGCTGGAACTCGATGTGGTTCGTCTTGATGAAGCGCTTGGCCTGCCACAGCGCCTGGTCGAAGCCGCCCAGCGGCGAGCCGCGATAGCCGGAAATGTAGCCCGCGGTGTTGAGCCCGGCGGCGAGGTCGCGCTGGCGCTGCATCATCGGCAGCCGCACCAGAGCCTGCGTGCCGGTCAGGTAGACGCGGCCGCTGTCCAGCACGTACTTGTCGTCCAGGGTCACCGCGAGCGACAAGCTGACCTCCCTGACATCATCATTGCACGGTAACGACAGAATCTTCCCGCACGCAATCGGGAACGGGGCGATGGCGCAAAAACGACGTTTTGGGCAAGTCCGGGCCCACCCCGTCCGGGCCGCGTTTCAAGGTTCCGCCCCGATGCGAAACGTTGTAAGCGTCGCGGCCCTCCCAAAACTGCAACGTCTTTCCTGTACGCACCGATTGCCATGTCCGTTCTTGTCACCGGTGCCGCAGGTTTCATCGGCAGCCACGTCGTCCAGGCCCTGCTTTCGCGCGGCGAGACGGTCGTGGGCGTCGACAATTTCAGTCCCTACTACGATCCCGTCCTGAAGTTCGCGCGCCTGAAGCCGCTGCGCGACGATGGGCGGTTCACCTTCGTGGAGGCCGACATCGCCGACCGCGAGCAGGCCGCGCGGCTCGCCGAGGCGCATCGCGACATCGACCGGATCGTCCATCTCGCGGCCCAGCCCGGCGTCCGCCACTCGCTGGTCGATCCCTACGTCTACGTGCAGACCAACGTGATGGGCCATCTGGTGATGCTGGAGCTGGCGCGCAAGCTCCCCGGCCTCATCCACTTCGTCTACGCCTCGTCGTCGTCGGTCTACGGCGGCAACCGCAAGCTGCCCTTCGCGGTGGCGGACCGCGCCGATCATCCCGTGTCGCTCTATGCCGCCACCAAGCGGGCCGACGAACTCATGACCGAGAGCTACTGCCACCAGTTCGGCCTGGCGGCGACCGGCCTGCGCTTCTTCACCGTCTACGGACCGTGGGGGCGGCCCGACATGTCGCCCTGGATCTTCGCCCGGGCGATCCACGAGGGGCGGCCGATCCAGCTCTTCCACAACGGCATCCTGAAACGCGACTACAGTTACATCGACGACATCGTGGCCGGCACGCTGGCGATCCTCGACCGGCCGCCGGGGGAGGCGGTGCACCGCGTCTACAATCTCGGCGGCGCGGGCAGCGAGGACCTGGGCCACGTCATTCGGCTGTTCGAGAAGGCGCTCGGCCGGACCGCCCGGGTCGAGCCGCGGCCGGGCGACCCGTCCGACATGCAGGAGACCGAAGCCGACATCGCCGCCACCACGCAGGCCTTCGGCTGGACCCCGAAGGTGCCGGTCGAGGAGGGAATCCCGCGGTTCGTGGACTGGTTCAGGGAGTACAATCGGCTGTAGAAGGGGAGACGATCCAATGTCTCTCCTCACGATCAAGAACCTGCGGCGCGCCTTCTACGGCCTCGACGTCCTGCGCGGCGTCGACCTGTCCGTCGCGGCCGGCGGCATCACCGGCCTGATCGGGCCCAACGGCGCCGGCAAGACGACGCTGTTCAACGTCGTGTCGGGCCTGGTACCGCCGGATGCCGGCTCGATCCGTCTCGACGGCGAGGAGATCGCCGGCTGGTCGGCCGACCGCATCAGCCGGCGCGGCCTGGTGCGGACCTTCCAGGTGGCGCGCGGCTTCCCCAGGCTCTCGGTGTTCCAGCACCTGATGCTTTACGGCCGCGACCAGCCGGGCGAGAGCCTGTGGCAGGCGATCGTCGGCACCCGCGCGGCGCGCGAGCGCGAGGCGGCGCTCGCCGAGCGGGCGTGGGAGACGGCGCGCTTCCTGCGCCTCGACCATCTCATCGACAATCCCGCGACGGCACTGTCGGGCGGCCAGAAGAAGCTGCTGGAGATCGGCCGCGCGCTGATGGCCGAGCCGCGCCTGGTCCTGCTCGACGAGCCGACCGCGGGCGTCAACCCGACCTTGCAGAACGAGATCGGCGAGCGGCTGCTCGAGCTGCCGCGCCGGGGCATCAGCGTGCTGCTGATCGAGCACGACATGGGCTTCATCGCCCGCCTGTGCGACCCGGTGATCGTCATGGCCGAGGGGACGGTGCTGACCGAGGGCACGTTCGACGCCGTGCGCAGCGACCATCGCGTGCGCGAGGCCTATCTCGGGGCGCGCGCGGCATGAGCCTGCTCGAGGTGGCAGGGCTGCGCGGCGGCTACGCCGCGGCCGACGAGATCGTGAAGGGCGCCGACCTGGCCGTCGGGGGGGGGGAGATCGTGGCCCTGATCGGGCCCAACGGCGCCGGCAAGTCGACCCTGCTGAAGCTCATTGCCGGCCTGCTCCGCCCGAGCGGCGGCGCGGTTCGGCTGGAGGGCCGCGACATCGCCGGGCTGGGGGCGCCCGAGATCAGCCGGCTCGGCCTGTCCTTCGTGCCGCAGGAGCGCAACGTCTTCGGCACGATGAGCGTGGCGGAGAACCTCGAGATGGGCGGCTATGTCGACGGCCGCCAGGCCAGGCGGCGCGCGGCCGAGCTCTACGAACGATTTCCCCTGCTGGCCGAGAAGCGCCGCGCGGCGGCACGGACACTGAGCGGCGGCCAGCGCCAGATCCTCGCCATGGCGATCGCGCTCATGAACGCCCCGCGCCTCCTGCTGCTCGACGAGCCGACGGCCGGGCTCAGCCCGCGGGCGGCGGACGAGCTGTTCGGCACCATTGTTGCTCTCAACCGCACGGGAGTGGCGATCCTGATGGTCGAGCAGAACGCGCTGGAGGCGCTGGCGGTGTCGGCACGGGCCTACGTGCTGGTCCAGGGCCGGCCGCAGCGCGAAGGCAGCGCCGCCGAACTGGCGGCCGACCCGACGGTCCGCGATCTCTTTCTCGGCGGCAAGGCCGAGCCTATGCTCGGTGGCACCGGGGAGTCTTCGAACGAGGGAATGGGAACCAGCAGATGACCAGCATTCGCATGAGCCGCCGCACCGCCCTGGCGGCAGGCGTCGCCGCCCTGGCGAGCCCCGCCGTGGTTCGGGCGCAAGCCGACCCGATCAAGCTCGCCACCCTGACGCCGCTCACCGGCGCCGGCGGCAGCTACGGGCCGACCATGGCCAAGGTCGCGGCCGCCGTGGTCGAGGAGGTCAACAAGGCGGGCGGCGTGCTGGGACGCCGCGTCGTGCTGGTGAGCGAGGACGACCAGACCAATCCCGAGGCCGGCGTGCGCGCCGCCCGCAAGCTGATCGACGTCGACAAGGTCGCCGCCATCATGGGCACCTGGGCGTCCTCGGTGACCACCGCGGTGGCGCCGCTGTGCTGGGAGAGCAAGACCTTCCTGTGCACCGTGTCGGGCGCCGATTCGATCACCCGCCTGCCGCACCTGGGCTACCTCGTGCGCACGCAGCCGAACTCGACGCTGCAGGTGACGCGGTCGGGCGAGTTCATGCTGTCGCTGGGGGCGAAGAAGGTCTTCACCATGATCCCCCAGACGCCCTTCACGCAGTCGACCTTCGACCTGATGGGACAGGTCCTGCCCAAGGGCGGCGCCACCCACCAGCATCTGATCTACGACGACAAGAAGACGACCTACCGGACCGAGGTCGACCAGGCGCTGCGCGCCCAGCCCGACCTGATCTTCGCCGCCGGCTACACGCCCGACACGGTCGTGCTGCTGAAGGACATCTACCGCGCGGGCTTCAAGGGCAAGGTCATCGGCTTCGGCTACTCGATCAACCAGAAGCTGGTCGACCAGATCGGCCAGCCCGAGGTGGTCGAGGGCGTCTACACCTATTCGCCGTCGCCGGCCGAGGGCAGCTCGGCCTACGAGAAGGCCAAGGCGGCCGCCGGCTCGGCCAATCCCGATCCCTATTCTTGCCAGGTCTACGACCATGTGAACCTGGTGCTCCTGGCGATCGCCAATGCCAAGGCTGCGACGGGCGACGCCATCAAGGACAACATCCGCAAGGCCCAGGGCGGCGGCAAGAAGGTCGACAGCGCCGTCGACGGCATCAAGGCGATCGCCGCCGGCGAGAAGGTCGACTACGACGGCGCATCCGGCCCCTGTGACTTCGACGACAAGGGCGACATCCTCGACTGCAAGTTCCGCTACGAGCAGATCAAGGGCGGCAAGTTCACCCTGGTGAAGATTGCGTGATCTGCCGGGGGCGCGCCACTCCCGTGGCGCGATCATGCTGTCGATGAAGGGACGAGACGCGCCACGGGAGTGGCGCGCCCCCAGCCCATGATCGTCCTCCAGGCCCTCGTGAATGGGCTGGTGTCGGGCACCCTGCTGGCGGTGCCCGCCATCGGCTTCACGGCGATGTTCGCCGTGCTGCGCTTCCCCAACTTCTCGGTATCGGGCGTGGCGACGCTCGGCGCCTTCGCGGGCTACCTGGCCTATGGCGCCGGCCTGCAGATGGCCGCCTCGCTGGTCGCGGCCTTCGCCGTTGCCGGCGCCGCCGGCCTCGCCTTCGACAAGGCCGCGCACCTGCCGCTGGTCCGCCAGGGCGCGTTGCCGGCGGCCATCGCCTCGATCGCCACCGGGCTCGTCCTGGAGAATGTCGTGCGGCTCGGCTTCGGCAACGACCCGCGCGGCTACGACCGGCCGATCGCGCGCGACATGCATTTCGGCGACATCCGGGTCAGCCCGCAGCAGCTCGAGACGATGGGGCTGGCGTTGCTGCTCATGGTCCTGGTCTTCGCCGCGCTCGCCTTCACCCGCGTCGGCAAGGCGATGCGCGCTTCGGCCGACAATCCCGAGCTGGCGGCGCTCAAGGGCATCCGGCCCGAGCGCGTGGCGTCGCTGGCGAGCTTCGTCGGGATGGGCCTGGTCGGCGTCGGCGGCATGCTGCTCGGCCTCGACAGCTCGATCGACCCGCTGACCGGCACGCGCATCCTCTTGTCGCTGTTCGCCGCCGCGGTGCTGGGCGGGCTGGGCAGCGTGCCGGGCGCCGTGCTCGGCGCCTTCGTGATCGGCATCGCCGAGGAACTCTCGGTGCTGGTGGTCGGCTCGCAATACCGCGCCGCCGTCGGCTTCGTCGCCATCCTGGTCGTGCTCAGCCTGCGGCCGCGCGGGCTGCTGGGGGAGCGGGCGTTTTGAGGAACTGTCACCCCGAACGGAGCGAGGGGCTTTTTTTGCCTCCGCAAAGGTCCCTCGCTCCGCTCGGGATGACAGCGGGCCTCGGGCCGCCATGCTGAACTATCTCCTCTTCATCGCCACGGTGGGCGGCATCTACGGCTTGCTCGCGCTCAGCCTCAACCTGATCTGGGGCGGCACCGGCATGGTCAATCTCGGCCTCGCCGGCTTCTTCGCGCTCGGTGCCTACGCCTCGGCGCTGCTGACCACGGCCGGACAGGCGCCGATCGCGGCAGGCTGGCTGCTGGCCTTCGTGGTGGGGGGCTTCGCCGGCCTCGTTGTCACCCTGTCGACGACGCGCCTGCGCGAGGACTATCTCGCCATCGTCACGCTGGGCTTCGCCGAGGTTGTGCGACTGCTTGCCGCCAACGAGATCTGGCTGACGCGCGGCACCGACGGGATCTCGGGCATTCCGGGACCGTGGCGGCGGGCGCTCGGCCCCGACTTCAATGCCGTCTATTTCCTGATCGTGCTGGCGGCGCTGCTGGTCGTCTTCGTCGTGATGCGCCGCATCGACCGCGCGCCTTACGGCCGGGCGCTGCGTGCGATCCGCGAGGACGCCCAGGTGGCGCAGGTCGCCGGCAAGCCGGTGCTGCGCTTCAAGACAGAGGCCTTCATGCTCTCGGCGGCGATCGCCGGGCTGGCCGGGGCGCTCTACGGCCATTTCACGTCCTACATCGCGCCGGACATGTTCCTGCCGCTGATCACGGTCTACATCTTCCTTGCCGTTGCCTCCGGCGGCACCGGCCGGCCGGCCGGTGGCCTGCTCGGCGCCTACGTCGTGATGGCGCTGCTGGAATCCTTCCGCTTCCTGGTCGAATGGATTCCCGCCGTGTCGGCCGTGCAGCGCGCGGCGCTGAAGGAACTGCTGATCGCCGTCGCCCTGATCGTGGTGCTGCGCCTGAAACCGTCCGGCCTGCTGCCGGAGCGGATTCCGCCGGCGCCTCGCCCATCCTGAAGGAGAGACAATGACACCGTTCGAGACTTGCCTCGCGGCACTGCGCCGGCCCGGACCCGCCGAATCGTTCTTCGCCGTGCTCGACAAGGCGCTGGCCGAGGTGGTGGGCCACCGGTTGTTCACGCTGCTTTACGTCGCGCCCGACCGCAAGCGCGTAAAGCGCCTCTACACCAACATGCCCAAAGAGTATCCGGTCGGCGGTTACAAGCCGGTCACCGAAAGCGACTGGCACAAGCGCGTTGTCGGCGAGGGCCGCGCCTGGGTCGGCCACGACTACGAGGATGTAAAGTGGGCGTTCTTCGATCACGAGCTGATCCGCTCGCTGGGCTGCGAATCGGCGATCAACCAGCCGGTCGTCTATGCTGGGCGCGTGCTCGGCACCATGAACCTGCTGGACGTCGCCGGCCACTACAAGGACAGCGATCCGGTGCGGCTCGAGCCGTTCGCCGCCCTGATGATCGGGCCCTTCCTTGACGCCATCGCCCTGGACCCCGATATCGGCAGAAGCTGAGGAGTGTCCGAATGACCGCGATGCTGGGGGAACTGCCGACCTGGAACCTGAACGATCTCTATTCCAGCCCGAGCGGCACCGATCTCGACGCCGACCTCAAGCGCGCCGCCGCCGATGCCGCGTCGTTCGCCGCTGATTATGAAGGAAAGGTGGCGACGCTCGACGGCAAGGCGCTAGGCATCGCGATCGCGCGCTACGAAGCGCTGAGCGACCTGATGGGCCGCATCGGCTCCTACGCTTCGCTCTACTATGCGCAGGACATGGCCGATCCCGAGCGCGGCCGCTTCTCGCAGAACGTGTCCGAGGCCCTGAACGACGCCAGCGGCAAGCTGGTGTTCTTCCGCCTGGAGATCAACAAGATCGACGACGCGGTCCTCGCGACGCACCTGAAGGAGCCGGCGCTCGCGAAGTATGCGCCCTGGCTGCGCGATGTCCGCGTCTTCCGTCCGCACGACCTGTCGGACGAGCTCGAGCGCTTCCTGCACGACCAGTCAGTGGTCGGCAGCGCGGCCTGGTCGCGCCTGTTCGACGAGACCATCGCCCGCCTGCGCTATCCGTTCGGCAACGAGATGCTGACCGAGCCGCAGATCCTCGACAAGCTGTCGAACAAGGACGCCGCGGTGCGCAAGGAGGCGGCCAAGTCCTTCGGCAAGGTGCAGGGCGAGAACATCGCGATCTTCTCGCTGATCACCAACACGCTGGCCAAGGAGAAGGAGATCGACGACCGCTGGCGCAAGTACGCGCGGCCGCAGTCGTTCCGCAACCTCGCCAACGTCGTCGAGGACGAGGTCGTGGACGCGCTGGTCGCCTCGGTGAAGGCGGCGTACCCGAAGCTGTCGCATCGCTACTACAGGCTCAAGGCCGGCTGGTTCGGCGTCGAGCGCATGCCGTACTGGGACCGCAACGCGCCGCTGCCCGAATCGGACGACCGCGTGATCCCCTGGGGCGAGGCAGAGAAGATCGTGCTCGATGCCTACAAGGCCTTCTCGCCCGAACTGGCCGCGGTCGGCGCGCGCTTCTTCGGCTCGGGCTGGATCGACGCGCCGGCGCGGCCCGGCAAGTCGCCGGGCGCATTCGCCCATCCCACCGTGCCGTCGGCGCATCCCTATCTGCTGCTGAACTACCAGGGCAAGGTGCGGGACGTCATGACGCTCGCCCACGAGCTCGGCCACGGCGTCCACCAGGTGCTGGCGGCGGCGCAGGGGCCGCTGATGGCCGACACGCCGCTGACGCTCGCCGAGACCGCCTCGGTGTTCGGCGAGATGCTGACCTTTCAGTCGTTGCTGAAGTCGGCGCCGGACCCGAAGACCCGCAAGGCGATGCTCGCCGCCAAGGTCGAGGACATGCTGAACACGGTGGTGCGGCAGATCGCCTTCTACGATTTCGAATCGCGCGTCCATGGGGCCCGCCGCCAGGGCGAGCTGACGCCGGAGGCGATCGGCGAGATCTGGATGGCCGTCCAGACGGAGAGCCTGGGGCCGGCCTTCACCTTCGACGACGAGTACCGGAGCTACTGGTCCTATATCGGGCACTTCATCCACTCGCCGTTCTACGTCTACGCCTATGCGTTCGGCGACTGCCTCGTGAACTCGCTCTACGCCGCCTATCAGGCGGGGCAGGCGGACTTCCAGGCCAAGTATCTCGACATGCTGCGGGCCGGCGGCGTGAAGCGGCACAAGGAGCTGCTGGCGCCGTTCGGCCTCGATGCCTCCGACCCGGCCTTCTGGGACAAGGGGCTGGGCGTGATCTCCGGGCTCGTCGACGAGCTGGAGACGCTCTAGGACCGGCGCACGTATTTTCTTCTTTTGTCGTCCTGAGCGCAGCGAAGGACCTCATCGCCGATTGCAACCGGTATGAGATCCTTCGCTGCGCTCAGGATGACAGCAGGGCGGGGCTCCGGAAGCATTGACAGCCCGCCGGGCCGGCCGCACCTTCCCGCCGGGTGGATACGACCTGCCGCTTGCGCCCTTCGGGTATGGTGAACGTATCGAGCCTCGCTCAGGCACTCCCTTTGCCGCGGCAACGGATCAGTAACGCAAGCCACTGACTCTTCCGTTCTGCCGCCTGCAGAGGATGAACAATGCGAGACTATCGTGACGCCAAGGCCATGGCGCAGACCCTGCGCCAGGCTCTCAAGGAGAAGTCGGTTTCCCTGACCCACAGCGAAAGCCTGGAGCTGATCGCAGCGGTCCTGGGCGTTGCCGACTGGAACACGCTGTCGGCGGCGATCAATGCGGCGCCGAAGGCTTCCGCGCCGGCCGTGCAGACGGTGACGCGGCCGGTCATGCCGCTGCGCGACCTGGTGCTCTTTCCCGGAATGACCTCGCCGATCTACGCCATGCGGCCGAAGTCGGTGGCGGCGATCGAGCAGGCCATGGCCGGCGACAAGGAGATCTTCTTCGTCACCCAGCGCCGCGTCGCCGATGACGATCCGTCGTCGGAGGACCTCTACGACCTCGGCGTCGTGGCCAGGACGATCGACCTGACGAAGATGCCGGACGGCTCGAACAAGCTGATGGTGCAGGGCCTGCGGCGCGCGCGCGTAATCCGCATCGCCGGCGACGGCGCCTGCCTGGTCGCGGAGCTGGCGCCGGTGTCCCGGGAGGGGGCCGCGCGGGAGGAAGCGGCGGCCGTCCTGCAGGAGTTGCTGCAGCGCTTCGCCGCCCACGCCAACATCGACCTGGCAGCGCCGCCTCAGGCCCTGCTGTCCCTGCCGCATCTTCGCGATCCGGGCAGCACGGCCGACATGATCGCCCAATACCTGTCGCTCACCGTCGAGCAGCGACAGCAGATCCTGGAGGCGACCGACGTCGTCCAGCGCATGCGGATGATCCTGGCGATCATGGCGCCGGACCGGCAGGCGGCCTGACCGTCGAGGTGGCAACCGCACCCGATCGATCTTATATCGGTCGGGATGCGGGACCTTCATTTCGCGATCCGGGCATGAGCGGGGGCGCATGAGCCAGGACGAGGGCGATTCCCTCGGCGGCCGGCTCGGGCGCTATGCCCGGGTCGGCAGCTCGGTCGGCGGTCTGGCGGTGAAGCTGGCCGGCCAGCGCTATCTCGGCTGGTCGATCGATCGCGACAAGCACGCCGGCGAACTGAAGGCGGCGCTGGGCGGGCTCAAGGGTCCGCTCATGAAGGCGGCCCAGCTCATTGCCACCATTCCCGATGCCCTGCCGCCTGAATATGCCCGCGAGCTGGCCCAGTTGCAGGCCAATGCTCCGGCCATGGGGTGGTCCTTCGTCCGCCGGCGCATGGGCAGCGAGCTCGGCCCCGACTGGACGTCGAGGTTCGGCCGCTTCGACAAGGAGGCGTCGTTCGCCGCCTCGCTGGGCCAGGTCCACCGCGCAACGCTGCCCGACGGCACGCCGGTCGCCGCCAAGCTGCAGTATCCCGACATGGCCTCGGCTCTGGAGGCCGACCTCAACCAGCTCAAGCTGGTCTTCGCCGTCGGCCAGCGTTTCGATCCGGCGATCCGGACCGACGAGATCCATGCCGAGATCACGACGCGGCTGCGCGAGGAGCTCGACTACCGGCGCGAGGCGAAGCACGTCGCGCTCTACCGCCACATGCTGCGCGACGAGGCGGGCGTTCACGTGCCCGACGTCGTGGCGTCGCATTCGACGGACCGGCTGCTCACCATGACGTGGCTGGAGGGCGAGCCGCTGCTCAACTGGAAGACCCGGTCCCAGGAGGAGCGTGACCGGCTGGCCATCAACATGTTCCGAGCCTGGTACGTGCCGTTCTACTTCTACGGCGTGATCCACGGCGATCCGCATCTCGGCAACTACACGGTCCGCGCCGACGGCTCCGTGAACCTGATGGATTTCGGCTGCGTGCGGATCTTCCCGCCGCGCTTCGTACGCGGCTCGATCGAGCTCTACCGGGCGCTGATGGCCGACGATCAGGACCGGGCGGTCGCCGCCTACGAGGATTGGGGCTTCAGCGGGCTGAGCCGCGAGATGATCGCCGTGTTGAATCGCTGGGCGGCCTTCCTCTACGGCCCGCTGATGGACGACCGGCCGCGGCGGCTGACCGAGGGCATGGCCGACGGCCACGGCCGCGAGATGGCGCAGAACGTGTTCGGCGAGTTGCGTCGGATGGGCGGCGTGCGGCCGCCGCGCGAGTTCGTCTTCATGGACCGCGCCGCCATCGGGCTGGGCGCCGTGTTCATCCACCTCCGCGCCTCGATCAACTGGCACCGCCTGTTCGAGACCCTGATCGACGGCTTCGACGTCGAGTCGCTGGCCCGCCGTCAGGAAACAGCCCTGCGCGAGGCGGGCCTGTGATGCCGCCGCCCGGGCTGCGCACCCTGCAGAGCCTGAACGGACCGGTGGAGACGCTCGATCGCCTGGTCGCCGCCGTGTCGCGCCACGGCATGACCGTGTTCGCCAGGATCGACCACGGTGCCGCGGCCGACAAGATCGGCATGGAGCTGAGGCCGACCGTCCTGGTGCTGTTCGGCAATCCCAAGGCCGGCACGCCCACGATGCAGGCCCGGCAGACCATCGGCATCGACCTGCCGCTGAAGGCGTTGATCTGGCAGGACGAGAAGGGCGTGACCTGGCTGGGCTACAACGAGCCTGCGTGGATCGCCCGCCGCCACGGTCTTGCCGACGACGGCACCTTCGAGGTCATGCAGGACGTGCTGGAGAGCGTCGCCGGCGAAGCCACCGGCCGATGAACATCCTGGTCACGGGCTCCTCGGGATGGCTCGGCCAGTTCCTGGTCCCGCGGCTGCGCCGCGACGGGCACCGGGTGGTGGGGCTCGATCCGGCGCCCGGGGCGACGACCGAGGTTGTCGGCTCGGTCGTCGACCGCGCCCTGGTGGACCGGCTGATCCGCGAGCATGCCATACAGGCGGTCGTCCATGCCGCCGCGCGCCACAAGCCGCACATCGAGACCCACGACAATTCGGAGTTCGTCGCGGTCAACGTGCAGGGCACGCTCAACCTCCTCGAGGCGTCGGTGGCGCCGGCGTCGACGGTCGACCGCTTCGTCTTCACCTCGACGACCTCGCTGATGATTTCCCAGCGCATCCGCGACGGCAAAGGCGGCGGCGCGCGCGAGGCGACCTGGATCGACGAGACGCTGTCGCCGCTCGAGCCGCGCAACATCTACGGCGTCACCAAGCGGGCGGCGGAGGAGCTGTGCCGCCTGTTCAACCACCTGCACGGCCTGCCGATCGTCATCCTCCGCACCTCGCGCTTCTTCCCGGAGGAGGACGACATGGCGCACGCCATCGTTCAGTCGTCGGAGAACACCAAGGCCAACGAGTTCCTGTTCCGCCGACTCACCGTCGAGGACGCCGCCGAGGCGCATGTCGCCGCGCTCGACCGCGCCTGCGACATCGGCTTCGACACCTTCATCGTCTCGGCCATGACGCCGTTCGCGCGCGAGGATTGCCGCCAGCTGATCGCCGACGCGCCATCCGTCGTCGCGCGTTATTTCCCGGAGTATCGGCAACTCTACGCCCGGCGCGGCTGGACGATGTTCGACTCCATCGACCGCGTCTACGACGCCTCGAAAGCGGCGCGGCGGCTGGGCTTCGTCTGCCGCACGGGCTTCAAGCAGGTGCTGGAGAGCCTCGGCTGAGGCAACGAACGGTCCGCGCCGTCGTTCTTCCTGGTCTGACCGCCGGGCTGGCGGCAGCACAGCCAGCAACGGGGAGACACCGCCGCCGTGGCCCTTCTTCAGTACATCTGGTCGCTCAAATGGTCCGTCGCCGCCTGCGGCCTTGCGATTTTCGCGAGCTTCCTCAGCCTTGGGCTGCTGGGATACGTCCTCTACTACCTCGCCTATCCGGTCGTCGGCCTCGTCTACCCGCCGCTTACGTCGTGGCGCGGCGACACCGTATGGCCGCTGATCATCGGCGCCGGCATCATCTGGTCCCTGAGCTTCCTGGTGGCGGGCGTGGTCGACCATGCGATCGCCGCGAGAGGCGCCGCGCGGGGGCGCCGCACGGCCGCCTATCTCGCCGTCCTGTGGGCGGGTGCCGTGGCGGCCTGGCTCTTCCTGCTCGCCACCAACCTGCCGGCGCTGCGCGGCTAGTCTAACCGGCGATCACCCGCGCACCCTGGGCATCATGATGAGGTCCCAGGGGCTCGGCACGTCGCCGTGAGGGACCCAGACCAGCGCGGGTGCGTCGAGGGCGAAGGCCTTCTTCAGGCTGGCTTCGAGCGCGGCCGCATCGAGCGCCTTGAAGGCGGCGACGCCGAAGCTCTCGGCGAGCTTGCAGAAGTCGGGGTTCTGCAGGTCAGAGGCGATCAGGCGGTTGCCGTAGCGCTCCTGCTGGATGCGCTTCACGTTGCCGAAGCCGCCATTGTCGAACACGACGACCACGACGGCGAGTCTGTGGCGCACGGCCGTCGCGAGCTCGCCCACCTGGTACATGAAGCCGCCGTCGCCGGCGATCGCCAGCACCTTGGCGTCGGGCCGTGCCGCCTTGACGCCGAGCGCCGTGCCGAAGCCCCAGCCGAGATTGTCCTGGTAGCCGGGCGAGAGGAAGGTGCGCGGCCGCTCGATCGGCAGGGCCACGCGCGAGGCGAAGCCGATCTGGCTGACTTCGTCGACGAAGATGCCGTCCTCGGGCAGGGCGGCACGAATCGCCTTCAGGAAGGAAAGCTGCGGCTCGAGCCGCGACAGGCGCCCGGCCAGCCAGGCGCGATGGCCGTCGATCTCGGCGGCGCGGGACTGTCGCGGGCGTTCGTGGCGGCGCAGTGCCGCGATGAGGGCGCGCAGGGTCGGCGCGGCATCGCCGACCAGGGCGACATCGGGACGGGCAAATCGCTCGTGCTCGTCGGGGTCGATGTCCAGGCGCACCACCTTGAGGTCGCGATCGACGCCCCAGTTGCCGTTCTGGATGAGGAAGCGCGTGCCGACGGCGAGCACCGCGTCGGCGTCCTTCCACAGCCGGTGCCCGACCGGCATGTCGACCGCCAGGCTGTGACTGCTGGGCAGGACGCCGCGGCCGCGGCGATAGGAGCTGACCGGCGCTTCCAGGAGCTCGGCAATCTCGCGCACCTCCGGGGCTGCGTCGATGGCGCCGCCACCGACCACGACGATCGGCCGGCGCGAGTCCCGGAGGATCTTCGCCGCCGCTTCGATCGCCTCCTCGTCGACGGGCGCTGCCTCTGGCGGCGGCGGTCCGTCGGGCAACACGACCTCGGCTCGGCGGGCCCAGGTGTCGAGCGCGCATTCCAGCGCCACCGGCCGGGGCCGCCCCGTGGTCGCCTGCCGGATGGCCTCGGAGACCAGTGCCGGCGCCTCCTGCGGGCTGCGGATGCGCGCCGCCCACTTGGTGATGTGCCGCATCAGCCCGAGCTGGTCGTGGATCTCGTGCAGATGCCCGTGGCCCCTGTCGATGTCGGCCTGCGGGATCTGGCCGACCAGGGCGATCACCGGCGCGTTCATGCCGTAGGCCGTGAGCAGCGCGGCGCCGGCGTTCAGGAGTCCGGGCCCCGGCACGACGGCGAAGGCCTGCGGCCTGCCGGTCGCGAGGGCAGCGCCCAGCGCCATGTAGGCAGCGGTCTGCTCGTGCCGCGGATGAATCACGCGCAATTTCTCGCTGGCGTGATAGAAGGCGTCGAACAGCGGATCGTTGTGCAGGCCGGGCAGGGCGTAGACCGTGTCGAGGCCGTGACGCAGGAGGGTTTCGACGGTGGCTTCGGCGGTGGTGAGGCGGGGCATGTCGCCGGTCTACCGACGCGGCCGCGGTCCAGCAAGGCGGCGGCCGTGCGGCTGATCCTGGTCCTCCTGTTCGCAGCCGGCGCCGCGATCCTGTTCGTCGTGCTGCTCGCCTGGCTGGCCGAGCGCCGGCTCGATGCGACGGCGGAAGCCTGGTCGTTCGACGACGTTGCCCGCGTGCCGGGCGCGGACGCGGCGGTGGTCCTGGGCACCGCGCCGATCGGGCCCGAAGGCGGGCCCAACGTCTACTTCGTGCGCCGGCTCGATGCCGCCGCCGCGCTGTGGAAGGCGGGCAAGGTGCGGCACATCATCGTGAGCGGCGCCGGCGAGGAGCCGGCGGCGATGAAGGCCGGCCTCGTCGCGCGCGGCGTGCCGGCGCCGGCCATCTACCGGGATGAAGCCGGCTACCGCACCTGGGATTCGATGCTGCGGGCGCGCGACGTCTACGGCCAGAAGCGCCTGATCGTCGTATCGCAGCGCTTCCATCTCAGCCGCGCCCTGTTCATCGCCCGCGACCTCGGGATCGAGGCCTGGGGCTACGAGGCGCGCGATGTCGAGCGGCCCTACAGCATCGTCACGGACCTGCGACGCTTTCCCTCGGCACTGCGGGCCCATGTCGACGCCTGGCTGGGCGGCGCGCCGCGCAGCATCGACGGCCCACGCGTGCGGGTCGGCGTCGATCCGGCGGATTGACCTGACTCTAACGCAGCCGGCCTTCGGGCTTCGCGGCCATGTCGCGCAGTTCGGGCAGGGGCGAGATCACCGGCTGGCCGGCGAAGTGGGCGTCGAGGTTGCGCCGCACCAGCGCGGTCATGCGCCGCTGGGCATGTTCGGTGCCGCCGCCGAAGTGCGGCGTCATCACAAGGTTGTCGAGCGGCAGCAGCTCTTCGCCCTCGTAGGGCTCCTCGTCGAACACGTCGAGCGCCGCGCCCTCGATGACGTTGTGGCGCAGCGCCTCGGCCAGCGCCGCCTCGTCGACCGCCCAGCCGCGGCTGATGTTCACCAGATGGCCCCGCGGACCCAGAGCCTTCAGAACCTCGGCGTTGATGATGTGCCGGTTGGAGGCGTCCGACCTCAGGCAGACGATCAGGTAGTCGCACCAGTGGGCCAGCGACATGACATTGGGGAAATAGGGATAGTCGACGTCGCTGCGCTTGGTGCGGTTGCAATAGCCGATCTCGACGTCGAAGCCCTTGATGCGCTTGGCGAACTCAAGCCCGATCGCGCCCAGGCCCAGGATTCCGACCTTGCCGCCGGTCAGTCCGGCGATGACGCCGAAGCGGTTGGGGATGCGCTTGGTCCAGTCGCCGCGGCGGATCATCTTGTCGGCGCGGACGATGCGGCGGGTCGAGGCGAGCAGGATGGCGACGGCCATCTCGGCGACGTCCGGTGCATTGGCGTCGGCGCCGTGCGTCACCATGATGTTGCGCCTGCGTGCCGCCTCGAGGTCGATGCGCTCGTAGCCGGTGCCGTAGCAGCAGATGAGCGACAGGCGCGGCATCGACGCCATCAGCGCATCGGAAGCGCCGACGCTGCCGGTGGTCACGAGGGCCTGCACGTGCGGCTGCGCCGCGGGGGGCACCAGCGCCGGATCGGGATGGTCCATGTGGCCGGCGATCTCGTATTTTTCCGAGAAGGCGGCCAAGGTGGTCTTCGTGAAATGGAAGCCGGTGAGGATGACGGGACGCTGGGACATGGGCTCAGTATCCCGTGTCGCCCGGCAGCGGTAAACGAGCCTCTGCCACGCGGCGAAAATGCGCCTTGGCAAAGAGGGCAACGCTGGGCAAGGTGCGGCGGCCTAAAGCATCGAGCGTTCGGTCGGGATCGGCCGGACGATCGGTGCCGAAGGCGGGAACTGCCCGACTTGATGCGTTTCCGATAAATCGGGACCGCTCGGGCGGTCCCGATTTATCGCAAGCCGCTCTAGCCGATTTCGCGTCTCCAACCGGTCCAGCGCCTCCATGAAAATCGCCATCCTCAAAGAACGTCGGCCGCACGAGACCCGCGTGGCCGCGACTCCCGAGACTGTCAAGAAACTGAAGGGTCTGGGAGTGGAAGAAGTCCTGGTCGAGACCGGGGCAGGCACGGCGGCCGCCTACACGGATCACGCCTTCGGCGAGGCCGGTGCAATGATCGTGCCGGACGCGGCGGCGGCCATGGGAGCGGCTGACATCGTTTTCCGGATCCAGCGGCCGATGGTGGCGGCCGACGGGATCGACGAGGTGGCACTCCTGCGGCAGGGCCAGGTGCTGATGGCGCCGCTCGGCGCGCTGACGAACCGCGAATTGGTCGACATGCTGGCGGCGAAGGGCGTGACGGCCTTCGCGCTCGAGCTCATCCCGCGCATCACCCGGGCCCAGTCGATGGACATCCTGAGCTCGCAGGCCAATCTCGCGGGCTACAAGGCCGTGCTGACGGCGGCCAACAACTACGGCCGCATCCTGCCGCAGATGATGACGCCCGGCGGGACGCTGGCGCCCTCGCGCACCTTCATCATGGGCGTGGGCGTGGCCGGCCTGCAGGCGATCGCCACGGCGCGCCGGCTGGGATCCATCGTGACCGCGACCGATGTCCGGCCGGCGACCAAGGAGCAGGTCCAGTCGCTCGGCGCCAAGTTCGTCGCCGTCGAGGACGAGGAGTTCAAGGCCGCCGAGACCGCCGGCGGCTACGCCAAGGAGATGAGCGCCGAGTACCGCGCCAAGCAGGCGGCGCTGGTCGCCGAGCACATCAGGACCCAGGACATCGTCGTTACCACGGCGCTGATCCCCGGCCGCAAGGCGCCGGTGCTCGTGACGGAGGAGATGGTCGCCAGCATGAAGCCCGGCTCTGTGATCGTCGACATGGCGGTGGAGCAGGGCGGCAACTGCCCGCTGTCGGAGTTCGGCAAGATCGTCGAGCATCACGGGGTCAGGATCGTCGGTCCGGCCAACCTGCCGGGCGAGCTGGCGACCGATTCCTCCTCGCTGTTCTCGCGCAACCTCCTCAACTTCATCACGCCGATGGTCGACAAGGAGAGCAAGGCGCTCAAGATCGACACTGCCGACGAGGTCGTGAAGGGCACGCTGGTCATCCAGAACGGCCAGGTCGTGCATCCTTCGCTGGTGCAATCGTGAGCGTTGACCTGCATCTCCATTGTCATCCCGAGGGCGCAGCCCGAGGGACCTTTGAGGCTGCAGGAAAGGTCCCTCGCTTCGCTCGGGATGACATTGTCTTTGCCTGTTTCGGGAGCTGCTGAATGGACGACAGAATTGCCGGCGAGGCCGCGGCGCTCGCCACCCAGGCGCAGGATCTCGCCACCTCCCTCAAGGGCCTCGCCCAGCAGGTCATCGACGCGGCCGCCCAGGGCGCCGTGCCGCCGCCCGACGGCCAGATGCCGTTCGTGTCGCTGCTGACCATCTTCGCCCTGGCCTGCTTCGTCGGCTATTACGTCGTGTGGCGGGTGACGCCGGCGCTGCATTCGCCGCTGATGGCGGTCACCAACGCCGTATCCTCGGTGATCATCGTCGGCGCGCTGCTGGCGGCCGGCCTGAAGGGGCTGGGCGCCGCCCAGCTGTTCGGCGCCATCGCGGTGGTGCTGGCCGCCGTCAACATCTTCGGCGGCTTCATCGTCACGCACCGGATGCTGTCGATGTTCAAGAAGAAGCCGGTCAGGAAGTAGCGGACGGGAGAGGCACGGTGATCACCCACGAACTGGCCGCCTACGGTTATCTCATCGCGGCCGTCTGCTTCATCATGGCGTTGCGCGGCCTCAGCTCGCCCGAGACGTCGCGTGGCGGCAACCTCTACGGCATCGTCGGCATGGTGGTGGCGATCGGCGTCACCGTCGCCTCGCCGGGCGTCCTGTCGCCCTGGCTGATCGTCGGCGGCCTGGTGCTCGGCGGCGCGATCGGCGCGGTCGTGGCGCTGCGCATCCAGATGACGGCGCTGCCGCAGCTCGTCGCCGCCTTCCATTCGCTGGTCGGCCTTGCCGCGGTGTTCGTGGCGGCCGCTGCCTTCGTGTCGCCGGCGGCGTTCGGCATCGGCGTGCCGGGCAAGATCCACATGCACAGCCTGATCGAGATGGGGCTGGGCACCGTGATCGGCGCCATCACCTTCACCGGCTCGGTCGTCGCCTTCGCCAAGCTGCAGGGGCTGGTGTCGGGAGCGCCCCTGGTGTTCCGCGGCCAGCATCCGCTCAATGCCCTGATCGGCATCGTGATCGTGGTGCTGCTGGTGTGGTTCGCGATGCGCGGCCACCCGCTCACCTTCGTGTTGCTGATCGCCCTGTCGCTGGCCCTGGGATTCCTGCTGATCCTGCCGATCGGCGGTGCCGACATGCCGGTGGTCGTGTCGATGCTCAACTCCTACTCGGGCTGGGCGGCGGCCGGCATCGGCTTCACGCTGGGCAACACCGCGCTGATCGTCACCGGCGCGCTGGTCGGCTCCTCGGGCGCCATCCTGAGCTACATCATGTGCAAGGGCATGAACCGCTCGATCTTCAACGTGATCCTGGGCGGCTTCGGCACCGACAGCGCGGCGGCGGGCGCGGCCCACGCCAAGACCGACAAGCCGGTCAAGGCGGGCTCGGCCGAGGATGCGGCCTTCCTGATGAAGAATGCCCAGTCCGTCATCATCGTGCCGGGCTACGGTATGGCGGTGGCGCAGGCCCAGCATGCGCTGCGCGAGATGGCCGATCTCCTGAAGAAGGACGGCGTGCAGGTGCGCTACGCCATCCATCCCGTCGCCGGCCGCATGCCGGGCCACATGAACGTGCTGCTGGCCGAGGCCAACGTGCCCTACGACGAGGTCTTCGAGCTCGACGACATCAACCGCGACTTCGCCTCGACCGACGTCGCTTTCGTGATCGGCGCCAACGACGTCACCAACCCGGCGGCCAAGACCGATCCCACCAGCCCGATCTACGGCATGCCCATCCTCGACGTCGAGAAGGCGCAGACCGTCCTGTTCGTGAAGCGCGGCATGTCCTCGGGCTATGCCGGCGTCGACAACGAGCTGTTCTTCCGTGACAACACGATGATGCTGTTCGCCGACGCCAAGGCGATGTGTGAGAACATCGTCAAGGCGCTCGAGGGATCGGCGCACTGACGCCGATCCCGGCGGGATCCATCTCTCAACTTTCGTGAAAGACGGCGCTGGCCGGCGAGGCCGGCGCCGTCTTGATTTGCATGCCGGCGCGGCAACGGTTGCTGGCCTGTGCCTGCGCGAGGATTTCTTGTCCGGCGATGCAATCAACTCCCACAAATGCCCAGAATGAGCATTATGATTGCACAACTGATGAGAGAACTTTTATGAGTCAAAAAGACCGCATTTTCAATGCGTTATGATTCGTTTGAGACTCAAAATATTAGGAGATAGGTTCCCGCATTACGTGTAGACGCCGGACTGTGACGCACGGTTCCGGGGCTTTCAGGACCGCTTCTTCCTCGATGGTTCCCGCGCCAGCGCCTGTTCCGGCGGCGAAACGGCCATGTTCTTGGGGGGCATGCTGTGGCAAGGGGACCGGAGTTGGGGGCGCAGTCGGCCGGACCGACCGCGCCCGTTCGATACAGTTCTGACCAGGCGCGCGCGCGGCGTCGGTCTTATCGAATGCTGCTGCTGTGCAGCGCGGCTGTGGTGACCGGCCTGCCGGTTGCCGCCCGGGCCGACAGCATCGTCGACAACGGCCAGGTCGTCGATTTCCCGCCGCCGGCCAGCCAGTCCTTCTCCGATGCGCTGGTCGTCGGGCAGACCGGCGTCGGTACCGTCAACGTCAATGCCGGCGCCACGGTTCAGATGAACACCGCGAACGGCAGCACCGCGTCGCGCATCGAGCTGGGCAACGGTTCGGGCAGCAGCGGGACCCTCAACATCAACGGAGGCACGCTCAGGGTGAACGTCGCCGCCGGGACGACGTCGGCCTCGACCTCGATCGGGCGCATCTGGGTGGGCGGCGGCCTGACCAACACGACCGGCGGCACCGGCACGCTGAACATCTCGTCGGGGCTGCTGGAATTCGCCAACGTCGTGACGCCGAACACCAACTATGGCGGCCTGGCGGTCGGCCGCAGCACCGGCGTGCAGGGGACCGTCAACCAGACGGGCGGTACCGTCCGCTTCGGCAGCATCGCGGCGGTCGACCTCGGCACTCAGGGCGGCACGGGCAGCTACACGCTCAGCAACAACGCGACCTTCGACGCCAGCAACGGCGGCCTCACGATGTACGTCGGGTCGCGCAAGGGGACGGGCGGCCAGGCCTCGACAGGCACGCTGACCATCCAGGACAATGCGCAGCTCACGATGACCTCGGGAGTCCTCGGCGGCGGCCAGCTCTATGTCGGCGATGCCGGCGCCACCGGGACCATCCGCCAGACCGGCGCCGGCAGTGTCGTGACGCTGGGCGTGACGAACTCCATCCTGTTCGGCAGCAACATCGGCAACCAGCCGGGCGGGGGCGGAACGGGCACCTACCGCCTCGAGGCGGGCACCCTCAACCTCCTGAACGGCGGCTCCGACCGCCTGCAACTGGGCGCCGCGTCCGGCGGCACCGGACGGCTCGAGGTCGCGGGCGGGACGGCCAACGTCGCGGTCTCCCTGATCGTCGGCAACACGGCCGGCTCGACCGGCGTCGTCGACCAGACCGGCGGCACGGTCTCTTTCAACGGCAGCGGCCGGCTGCAGTTCGGCAGCGGTACCGGCACCTACAACCTGTCGGGCGGCACCCTGGCGATCGGCGGAACCAACGCCATTTCCGGCGCTACCGGCACGCTGAACCTCGGCAACGCGACACTGCGCGTCCAGAACGCCAACCTGACGACCAGCCATGCCGCGACCCTGGTCGACGGGACGCGCCTGACCTTCGACACCAACGGGCTGGCCGCGACCTGGAGCGGTGCCCTGTCGGGCGGCGGCGGCCTGACCAAGACGGGGGCGGGCACGCTCACCCTGTCGGGCAACAACAGCAGCTACGCCGGCAGCGTCGCCCTGCAGCAGGGCACGATCGCGCTAGGCAACATGAACGGGCTGAACGCCAACAATGCCGTCGCGACCGCGACGGGGACCAACCTCGACCTTACCGGCCTGGCGGCGGGCGCCAGCGTGAACATCGGCGCCCTGTCGGGTTCCGGCATGGTGCTGCTGGGCGACAGCGCCCTGGTCTCGACCATCGGCAGCGGCCAGAGCTCGGCCTTTTCGGGCACGATCGTGTCCGATGCCTGGGCCTACCAGGCGAACTACGGTGAGTTCCGCAAAGCCGGCGAGGGCGACCTCGTCATCAACGGCTCGACAATGCTGCGGGGCGAAGGCTCGATCGTCGGCGGCTCGATGACCCAGAGCGCCGGCACGACGGCCTGGTCTGACATCAACGTCGGCACCGGCACCGGCGGCACCGGCACGCTCAACGTCAGCGGCGGATCCCTGACCATCAACACCGCGCTGCGCGTCGGCGACTTCGGCGGCACCGGCATCGTCCAGCAGACGGGCGGCGTCGTGCGGGTCGAGCAGACCTGCGACAACACCAACAACTGCGCCGCGCTCAACATCGGCAACCAGGGCGGCACCGGCACCTACAATATCAGCGGCGGCGAGCTGCAGCTGAACGGCGGCAGCCATTCGATCGGGCGGAACGCCGGCAGCAACGCACCGGGCAGCGGCACGCTGAACATCAGCGGCACGGGGCTCGTCGAGGTGAGCCCGTCAGGCCTCAGCCGCGGCTTCCTCGTCATCGGCGACCGCGATCCCAGCAGCGGCGGCATCGCCAACAGCACCGGCGTCGTCAACCAGACGGGCGGCACGCTGCGCGTCGTCGGCACGTCCGAGCTCTATCTCGGCGGCTACGGCAGCGGCACGTACAACCTGAACGGCGGCGCGCTCGAGATCGGCGGGTCCTCGCTGCGCGGGAACTATGGCAGCGGCACCGTCCCCTATGCGTTCAATCTCGGCGGCGGAACCGTTCGGGTCATCGGTTCGGCGCTCTCGACATCGGTCAGGGCGACCCTGGTCGACGGTACGCGCTCGACCATCGACACCAATGGCCTCGGCGCGACCTGGAGCGGCGTCTTCTCGGGCGGGGGCACGCTGGTCAAGGAGGGCGACGGCACGCTGACGCTGTCGGGCACCAACACTCATACCGGCGGCACCGCAGTGGATCGCGGCACGCTCAGCATCTCGTCGGATGCCAACCTGGGCAATGGCGGCCTGCTGGCGATGGCCGACGGGACGACGCTCGCCATCACCGCGGGCGGCACCTACAGCCACGCCATGGCGATCTCGGGCGGCGTGAACGTGACCGTGGCCTCCGGCCAGACCGCGACCCAGAGCGGGATCGTTGCCGATGGCGCCAGCCCCGGGACGCTCAGCAAGGGCGGGATCGGCACGCTGGTCCTGACCGCGGCCAACACCTACACCGGCGGCACGGCGGTGAATGACGGGACCCTGCGGCTCTCGGGCGGCGGCACGCTGGGCAGCACGTCGGGAGCGACGTCGGTTGCCGGCGGTACGCTCGATCTCGGCGGCACGAGCCAGACGCAGGACGGCGGCGTGACTGTGTCGGGCGGCACGATCCAGAACGGCACCCTGGCCTCGGCAGGCGGCTTCGCCCTGTCGGCGGGCGCGGTGAGCGCGACGCTGGCCGGCAGCGGCGGCGTGACGAAGAACGGCGCCGGAACGGTGACGCTGTCCGGCGCCAACACCTACACCGGCGGCACCACTGTCAACGACGGCACGCTGCAGCTGTCCGGGAGCGGCACGCTGGGCAGCACGGCGGGGGCGACGACGGTGGCGGGCGGCACGCTCGACCTCGGCGGCACGACCCAGACGCAGAATGGCGGCGTGACGCTGTCGGGCGGCATCGTCCAGAACGGCACCCTGTCCTCGACGGGGACCTTCGCCCTCTCGGCCGGCACGGTGAACGCGACGCTGGCCGGCAGCGGCGGCGTCGCCAAGCGCGGCGCCGGCACGGCGACGCTGTCGGCCGCGAACACCTACACCGGCGGCACGACGGTCAGCGGAGGCACCTTGCAGGTCTCCGGAAGCGGCACGCTGGGCAGCACGGCGGGGGCGACGACGGTCTCGGGCGGCACGCTCGACCTCGGCGGCACGACCCAGACGCAGAATGGCGGCGTGACCCTGTCAGGTGGCACGATCCAGAACGGCACCCTGTCCTCGGCGGCGACCTTCGGCCTCTCGGCGGGCACGGTGAGCGCGACGCTGGCCGGCAGTGGCGGCGTGGCGAAGAACGACGGCGGCACGGCGATCCTGTCGGGCACCAACACCTATTCCGGCGGCACGACGGTCAATGCCGGAACGCTGCAGGTGTCGGGTGCGGGCACGCTGGGCGACACCGCGGCGGCGACGACGGTCTCGGGCGGCACTCTCGATCTCGGCGGCACGACCCAGACGCAGGAGGGCGGCGTAACTGTGTCGGGTGGCACGATCCGGAACGGCACGCTGTCCTCGGCGGGCGGCTTCGCCCTGTCGGGGGGCGCGGTGAGCGCGACGCTGGCCGGCAGCGGCGGCGTGACCAAGAGCGGCGACGGCACGGCGACGCTGTCGGGCATCAATACCTACACCGGCGGCACCGCCGTGACCGGCGGCACGCTCGGCATCTCGTCGGACGCCAGCCTCGGCATTGGCGGCGCGGTGGCGCTGGCCGACGGGGCGACGCTCGCTTTCATGGCCGGCGGCACCTACGCTCATGCCATCACCCTGACGGGTCAATCGACCCTCGCCGTCGCGTCGGGGGAGACGGCGACGCAAAGCGCCACGATCGCCGACGGCGGCAGCCCCGGCGCGCTGGTCAAGGCCGGCGGCGGCACGCTGGCGCTGTCGGGCGTCAACACCTACACGGGCGGCACCACCGTGGCCGGCGGCACGCTCAGCATCTCGTCGGATGCCAACCTCGGCGGCGGCACCGTGGCGCTGGGCAATGGTGCGACGCTCGCCTTCACCGCCGGTGGCCTCTACGCCCACGCCCTGACCGTGGCAGGCCAATCGACGCTCGACGTCGCTTCCGGCCAGACCGTGACCCAGGCCACCGCGATCGCCGACGGCGCCAGCGCCGGCACACTGGTCAAGGCCGGCAACGGCACCCTGACGCTGACGGCGGCCAACACCCATACCGGCGGCACGGCGGTGACGGCCGGTCTCCTGCTGCTCTCGGGGGCCGGCACGCTGGGTACCGTCTCGGGGACGACGACGGTGGCGGGCGGCACGCTCGATCTCGGCGGCTCGACGCAGGTGCAGAACGGCGGCGTCAGGCTCTCGGGCGGGACGATCCGCAACGGCACCCTGTCGTCGGCGGGTGGCTTCGCCCTCTCGTCGGGGACGGTGAACGCCGTCCTTGCGGGTAGCGGCGGCATGGTCAAGAGCGGCGCCGGCACGGTGACGCTGACGGCAACCAACACCTACACGGGCGGCACCACGCTCACCGGCGGCCTGGTCAACTTCTCGGCGGCCGGCAATTTCGGCAGCGGGGCGATCACGCTGAACGGCGGCGGCCTGCAATGGGCGGCGGGGAACACCACCGACATGTCCGGCCGCCTCGCACCGCTGGGAGCGGGCGGCGGCACCTTCGACACCAACGGCAACGATGTCGCGTTCGCGACGACGATCACCGGCGCGGGCGGACTCACCAAGGCGGGAGCGGGGGCGCTCACGCTCAACGGCGCGAATTCCTACGCGGGCGGCACGACGATCAATGCCGGCACGCTGCGGCTCGGGCTGGGCGCGAGCCTGCCCACGGGCGGCGCGCTCACCATCAACGGCGGCCTGTTCGACGTCGGGCAGGCCAACCTGTCGCTCAACACGCTGGCCGGCAGCGGCGGCTCGGTCATGCTGGGCGGCGGCACGCTGACCTACGACAGCTCCGGCGCCTCGACCTTCGGCGCGTCGATCACCGGCAGCGGGACGCTCGCCGTGCAGGGCGGCGGCGTGCTGACCCTCACCGGCACGAACACGTTCACCGGCACGACCGCCGTCACCGGCAGCAAGGTGGTTGTGAACGGAAGCCTTGTCGGCAGCACGGTGACGCTGGACAGTTCCAGCACGATCGGCGGCAACGGCACGATCGGCGGCCTGGTGTCGAGCGGCGGCACGGTGTCGCCGGGCAACTCGATCGGCACGCTGAACGTCAGCGGCAACCTGGCGCAGAACGGCGGCGTCTATGTCGTCGAGGCCAATGCCGCCGGCCAGAGCGATCGCCTCAACGTCTCCGGGACGGCCTCGATCCAGGGCACGGCCGTGCAGGTGGTGGCGGAGTCGGGCTCCTACGCCCCCCGGACGACCTACACGATCCTGAGCGCGGCCGGCGGCCTGTCCGGCACCTATTCGTCGGTCAGCAGCAACTTCGCCTTCCTGACGCCGTCGCTGGCCTACGACGCCAACAGCGTCTTCCTGACCCTGGCGATGCAGCAGAATGCCTTCTCGTTCGGCGGCAACACGGCGAACCAGAAGGCTGTTGGCGCGGCGCTCGACCGCTCCTTCGCGGGCGCCAGCGGCGATTTCGCCGCGGTGACGCAGGCGCTCAGCGTGCTCAGCACGCAGCAGGGGCCCGCTGCGCTGGATACGATCAGCGGCCAGCCCTGGGCCGATTTCGGCACGATGAACTTGAACGGCGGCGCGCTGTTCATGAACGCCGTCGGCCAGCAGGCCGCGGCCGCGCGCGGCACGGGCTCGGCGGCGCGGGTGGCGCTGGCGCAGGGCTGCGAGGTCGAGGCGTGCGACGGCACCACGCCGTTCAGCGCCTGGGCGAGCGCGCTGGGGGGCCTGGGCTCGGTCCTGGGCAACGGCAATGGCGCGGCGCTCACGTACAACTTCGGCGGCGCTGCTGCCGGCATCGACTACCGGCTCGATCCGCGCTTCCTGGCCGGGATCAGCGTCGGCTACACGAGCGGGACCCAGTGGGTGAACGGCTTCCAGGGCCGCGGCTGGAGCGACAGCATCAGCGTCGCGGCCTATGGCAGCTTCACCCAGGACGGCTTCTACGCCGACGCCCTGGCGGGCTACGCCTATTCCAACAACCAGTTGCAGCGCCAGATCTCGATCCCGGGCCTCCCGACGCGCCAGGCGAGCGGCAGCGCCGGCGCCAACCAGTTCCTCGGGCAGGCCGAGACCGGCTACCGGCTCGCCGTCTACGCGCCGGCCGCCGCGACCGTCACGCCGTTCGCGCGGCTGCAGGTCTCGAGCGTCACCCAGAACGCCTTCTCGGAATGGGGCGCGAACGCGCTCAGCCTCAGCGTCGCGCAGCAGACCACCAATTCCCTGCGAACCACGTTCGGCGCCGACCTGGCGGGCACCATCGGCCTGGGAAGCGACCGCAAGCTCGACCTCGCGTTCCGGCTGGGCTGGCTGCACGAGTTCGCCAACGTCGACCGGCCGATCACGGCGGCGTTCGCCGGCGCGCCCGGTGCCTCCTTCACGGTGTACGGCGCGACGCCGCAGCGCGACGCGGCGGTGCTCGGCTTCTCGGCATCGACGACGATCGGCGAGCGGACCTCGATCTTCCTGCGATACGACGGCGACATCGGCAGCGGCACCGACAACCACGCCCTCAATGTCGGCCTGCGCCTGAGCCTGTAGCGCGTCGCGCACCACGGGGCGGCCAACATCGCCGGGGCGGCGGCGCGCCCGCTGCACTACACTTCGGCATGGATCTTGTCGTGCCGTGATGCCGTATCGTGCGGTCCTGTTCGACGTCGGCGGTCCCATCGACCTCGAATTCGCGTGGGAGATCGCGGTCGACGGCGCAATCGCCGCCTCCTGCGGCCTGGAAGGGATCCGGGTCGATCCGGCCATGGTCGAGGCGGCGTCGGAGGCGGCGGTCGCGGCCTTCGCGCCCGATGCCTATGGCCACATGATCGAGTCGCTGTGCGGCGGCGATCCGCTGACCGTCGAGCGGGTCGGCCGGCGTGTGGGGGCGATGATCGGCAATCTCGACGTCTTCCAGATGCGGCCCGGCCTGCCGGCGCTGCTGCAGGGGCTCGCCGACCGCGGCCTGAAGCTCGGCATCGTCGCCAACCAGCCGGCGCGGCTCGCCGACCGGCTGGGACGGGAAGGCATCGGCCATCTCTTCGCCCATCTCGGGCTGAGCGGGCTGACCGGCCTGCGCAAGCCCGACCCGCGCGCCTTCGCGATGGCCTGCGAGGCGCTCGGCGCGGCTCCGGCCGAGACGATCATGGTCGGCGACCGTATCGACAACGACATCGCCCCGGCCCGGGCGCTCGGCCTGGCGACCGTGCTGGTGCGCGGCGGTCGCCATCGCCGGCAGCGGCCGCGGACGGCGGCCGAGGAGCCGGACGCCGTCGTGACCGATGCGCTGGAGCTGGAGCGGGCGATCGACGCGCTTCTCGCTCAGTGATGGTGGTGGCTGGCGCCGAAGCGGTGGATGTGTAGCGGCGCCTTGGCGAGGCCGGGGCAGAAGGTGCCGACGACCTTCTCCAGCCGGTCGTAAAGCTTCTTCGCCGGCGCCGTGATCTTCTCGCGCCGCACCCGCGAGGCCTCGGCCTTCTCGGCCAGCTTCGCGAGATCGACCGTGAGCAGCTTGCGATCCTGCACCACCATGCGGCCGCCGATCATCACCGAATGCACGGCCGTGCCGTCCTCGGTGTGCACCAGCGCATTGACCGGATCGTTGGTCGGGATCCAGTTGATGTGGTGCAGGTCGAGGAACACGATGTCAGCCTTGTAGCCGGGCGCCAGCCGGCCGATCTGCTTGTGCAGGCCGAGCGCGCGGGCGCTGCCCTCGGTGGCGGCGCGCAGGACCTCGCCCGTGGTGACCCAGCGCTGCCAGTCCGGTCCCTGGACCTTCGAGGCGAAGGACGCCAGGCGCATCGCCTCGTACATGTTCTGGTTGTCGGAGCAGTTGGCGCCGTCGGTGCCGATGCCGACATTGACGTCGGCCGACAGCATGCCGCGCACGTCGGCCAGCCCGTTGCCCAGCCGCATGTTGGAGCCGGGATTGTGCGCCACCGAGGCGCCGCGGCCGCCCAGCCGCTTCATGTCCTCGTCGTCCAGCCAGACGCCGTGGGCCACCGTGAACTTCTCGTTCACCAGGCCGAGCTCGTCCATGTGGGCGGCGAGCGTCGTGCCGTAGCGCTTGTAGCCGGCCACCACCTGCACCTTGGATTCCGCGACATGGCTGTGGATGCCGACGTCGAACTCGCGGGCGAGGTCGCGGCAGGCGACCAGGAAGTCGTCGCTGCAATGGTGCGGGATGGTCGGCGCCACGGCCAGCATGACCTTCTCGAACGGCCACTTTTGCAGCGCCTTCCGCATCTGCTTCGTGGTCGCCTTCCATGGCGCGTAACGGTAGGCCTCGACCTCCTTCTGCAGCGCCGGCGACAGGCGCTCCATCAGGCCGGGAATGGCCTCGAAGAAGGTGGTGTCGGCCACCATCGGCGCCAGCACGGCGCGCATGCCGACCTCTTCGTAGGCCCGAGCCATGGCCGACAGGCCCTCGACCGACGGCAGCGGGAACTCGGCGGCGAGGTCGTAGGCCGCGGTGCAGCCCTTCAGCACCATTTCGGCCGCGCCGATCATCGCCGACAGGTATTTGTCCTCCAGCGTGCGGCCGCCGCCGATCCACGGGCTGGCGGTGAGCAGGAGTTCGAGCGACCACTGGTCGCCCATGCCCTTGCCCAGGTTGCCCGGACTGTGGGTGTGGGCGTTGATCAGCCCGGGATGAAGCAGCCGGTGGCGGGCGTCGACGACCGTCGCGCCCTCGGGGGCCGCGAGTCCGGGACGGCCGATCTCGGCGATCGTGTCGCCCTTGATCAGGATGTCGGCGGGCCGGGCGACGCGCTTGTCGGCGTCGAGCAGCTTGCCGCCGCGGACGATGGAGTAGGGATGCTTGATCTTGCTGGCCATGGCCGCCAGTCTCGCAAACAAAGTGCCAGAGGAGAAACGCGATGAAGTTCGAGGGCGGATGCTATTGCGGCAAGCTGCGCTACGTCGCCGAAGGCGAGCCGATGCTGAAGGCACAGTGCCATTGCCGCGAGTGCCAGTACATCTCGGGCGGCGCTCCCAACATGTTCATGGTGATGCCGCCCGACGGCTTCCGCTACACCCAGGGCACGCCCCGGCAGTTCACGCGCAGCGATCTTGAGAAGCCGGTGACGCGCGAATTCTGCCCCGAGTGCGGCACCCACGTGGCGACCCGGCCGCAGCGTCCCGTCGTGGTGATCAAGGTCGGCACGCTCGACGAGCCGAAGTCGTTCGGCGGCCCGCAGCTCGCGATCTTCACGGTCGACAAGCAGCCGTTCCACCAGATCCCGGATGGCATCCCGGCCTACGAGCGCCGGCCGACCTGACGCCGTCGGCCCAACAAAAAACCCCCGGACAAGCCGGGGGTCGGGCTCGGTCGGAGGGTGAGGGCCTAGTAGCCCTCGCGCTCCATGCGCTTGCGCATCAGCTTGCGGGTCCGGCGGATCGCCTCGGCACGCTCGCGGGCGCGGCGCTCGGACGGCTTCTCGTAATTGCGGCGGAGCTTCATCTCGCGGAAGATCCCCTCGCGCTGCATCTTCTTCTTCAGGACGCGCAGCGCCTGATCGACGTTGTTTTCACGGACGAGAACCTGCACTTCGATCGCTTCCTTCCATGCATGGTGCGGCGCCCCGGACCGACCCGGGGGCAATTCAGAGGCGGCGGTGGTATCACAGCCAAAGACCCTTGGGAAGGCCGGGGAAACGCTTATATTCCGGCCGATGACCGACGAAAACGGACCCAATTCCGCCCCTCCGGACGATCCGGACGCCCCCGCCCGCGACCGGCTGGCCGATGCCACGGCCGCCGAGGCGGAGTTCGACGGCTGGAACCGGGCCGCCCTGGCGGCCGCCGGGCGCCAGCTCGGCCTGCCGGCGGGCGAGGCCGACCGCCTCTTCCCGGGCGGGCCGGTGCAGGTCCTGGCCTTCCTCAGCGAGCGGTCCGACCAGCGTACCGTGGACGAGCTCGCGCGGGACGGAATCCTCAACCTGCCCATCCGGGAGCGGATCCGGCGGGCAGTCCGGCTGCGCCTCGAGCGCCATGCCGGCACTCGGGAGGCCGTCCGGCGGGCGCTGGCCGCCCTGGCCCTGCCGTTCCGGGCGGGGCTGGCGGCAAAGCTCCTCTACCGCACGGTCGACGCGCTCTGGTACGCCGCCGGCGACAGCAGCGCCGATTTCAATTTCTACACCAAGCGGGCGACCCTGGCCGGCGTCTACTCCTCGACCCTGCTCTACTGGCTGAACGACCGATCGCCGGGGGCCGAGGCCACCTGGGCCTTCCTGGACCGGCGGATCGACGACGTCATGAAGGTCGAGAAGGCCAAGGCGCGGGTCAGGTCGTGGACCGCGACGGCGCCGCGGCCGGCACGAAGGTGACGTGGCCCATCTTGCGGCCGGGACGCGCCGACGTCTTGCCGTAGAGATGGAGCCGGGCGGCCGGATCGGCCAGGTAGCGCAGCCAGTCGTCGGCCTCGTGGCCGATCAGGTTCTCCATGCGCGACGGGAAGAGCATGTCGGTGGGCCCGAGCGGCAGGCCGCAGACGGCCCGCACGAGCTGCTCGAACTGGCTGGTGGCGCAGGCGTCGAGGGTCCAATGCCCTGAATTGTGCGGCCGGGGCGCCATCTCGTTGGCCAGCACCGACCCGTCGCGGGCGACGAACAGCTCCAGCGCCACCAGGCCTACGAGGTCGAGGCCGCGCGCCAGCGCGATCCCGTAGCGCTCCGCCGTCGCCACGGTCGCGGCCGGCAGGCCCGACGGGACCATCGTCGTGCGCAGGATGCCGTCGCGATGGTCGTTGCGACCGATCGGAAAGCAGCGCGTCTCGCCGTCGAGGCCACGCGCCACGATCACGGACGTCTCCGCCGTGAAGTCGACCAGCGCCTCCAGGATGCATCCGCGCCGGCCGAGGGCCGCCCAGCCCGCGGCCAGGGCGGCACGGTCGGCGACGCGGACCTGCCCCTTGCCGTCGTAGCCCTCGGTGCAGGTCTTGAGGATACCGGGCAGCGCCGTCGCCGCGGCGATGTCGGCCTCGCTGGCGATCGCCTGGTAGTCGGCCGTGGCCAGCCCCAGCTCGCGGAAGAACGCCTTCTCGCGCAGCCGGTGCTGTGCGACGTGGATCGCCCGCACGCCCGGCCGGACCGGCTTGTGGCGCTGGCACGCCTCGACCGTCGCCTCGGGCACGTTCTCGAACTCGTAGGTGATGACGTCGACCTGGGCGGCGAAGCGCGCCAAGGCAGCCATGTCGCCGTAGTCGGCCTGGACATGGGCGACGGCCACGTCGCCGCCGATCGCGTGCGCCTCGGGGGAATAGACCACGCAGCGGTAGCCCAGCCGGGCGGCCGCCAGGGCGGTCATGCGGCCCAGCTGGCCGCCGCCCAGGATGCCGATGGTCGATCCGGGCGGGAGGGGCGGGGGGAGGGCCATCGAGGCTAGCGGTGAGGGGCGGGCGGGTCGTCCGTCGGGACCCGGGCGACCGCCGCCGTCTGGCGGGCCCGCCAGCGCTCCACGGAAGCCATGATCCTGGCATCGCCAAGACCGACGATCGAGGCCGCCAGCAGGGCACTGTTGATCGCCCCGGCCCGGCCGATCGCCAGGGTCCCCACGGGGATGCCCGCCGGCATCTGGACAATGGAAAGAAGACTGTCCTGCCCCTTGAGCGCCGCGCTTTCGATGGGCACGCCCAGCACCGGCAGCGGAGTCATCGCGGCCGTCATGCCGGGAAGGTGGGCCGCGCCGCCGGCGCCGGCCACGATCACCTTGAGGCCGCGGCGCTTGGCGCTCGAGGCGTAGCTCATCATGCGCCGGGGCGTCCGATGGGCCGACACGATGCGGGTCTCGAAGGGCACGCCCAGAGCCTCGAGGGTCTCGGCGGCGTGGCGCAGGGTCGCCCAGTCCGACTGGCTGCCCATGATCAGGCCGACCGCCGGTCTGGCGGCGGGCCGGCGGCTCGCTTTGGTCTTGGCCATGCTCTCTCAGGCGATGATATCGGGAATCAACCGGCTTTCCAGTCTCAGGATCTCGTCCTTGAGCCCGAGCTTGCGCTTCTTGAGGCGCTGGAGCTGCAGCTGGTCGAACGGCGGCTTCTCGATCAGGCGATCGATCACCTCGTCGAGGTCGCGGTGCTCGCTCTTCAGCGCCTCGAGCTTGGCCTTGATGACCTGGGCGTCAACAGGCTCCGAAGGGGGGGTGCTCATGCTCTAGCCACCTCGACCTGCGCCGTGTACCCCTTCGCCCGGCCAAAGGGAAGCACTCACGATCCACGAGGAACCCGAGTACCTGTGTCGGATTTCCTGCCTCATCCGTTCTGGAATTTCTCGCTCGAGCTCTATGCCGCCGAGGGCGTGGCCGACGCCTGCCTCGACCTCCAGGAAAGGCGCGGCTGCGACGTCAACATCCTGCTGTTCTGCTGCTGGCTCGGCGCGTCCGGCCGGCCGACCCTCACCGCCGACCGCCTGCGCGCGATCCTGAAGGCGAGCGACGCCTGGCAGGCCGGGATCGTGCAGCCGCTGCGCGCGGTGCGGCGCCTGCTCAAGGACAAGCCCTGGCCCGGCGCCCTGCCCGAGACCGTCGATGCCGCGCGCCGTCGCGTCGCCGACGCCGAGCTGGCTGCGGAGCACGCCGAGCAGATCCAGTTGGCCGGCCTCCATGCGCCCATGGCCGACCGCGACCGGCCGCTCGACAAGCGGCTGCGCGCGGCCGTGGGCAATCTCGGAATCTATGCCGTGTGCCTCGGCGTCGTTCCCGACAGCCGCGACCGCGCGTCGGTCGTGACCATGATGCAGGGGACTTTCCCGACGCTCACGCGCGCGGAGATTGCGCAGGTCGTCGGCACCTGACGGCCGCGCTGCGCCGCGGACGCAGCCGGTGTCAATCGTGAACGACCATGATGGTTCGTGCCCGAGGACCATTTCGGTATCCGGCGCGGTGGTGGAAAACACCCTTGAAACGGCGTGACTCGTCGCAATGTAAGAGTCACAGTCGTTTTGTCCGCAACCAGCCCGGAGGTCGCCCGTGAGCACAGTGGACCATATCGAAGCGCTCAAGGCCAAGCATGCGTCCCTTGAGCAGGCGATTGCCCAGGAGAGCACGCGACCGCATCCCGACGACGATGCGATCTGCAGCCTCAAGAAGCGAAAGCTTCAAATCAAAGACGAGATCGTCAGGCTTTCGTCCCCTGTGTCCGACACAAGATCCCGCGCCACCACCCACTGACAGCTGAACACCGACAGCTGACGGGCGTCAGCCCAGCCCCGCCCACCGGGCGAGGGCGACGGCGCCGATGGCGGCGAACAGTCCGCCGGTGAACCCGCCCGCGAGGCGGGTCGCAATGACGGCTGCGGCGGCGCCCAGCCAATAGGCGCCGCCCGACTGCACGATCGGAACGATCGCGGCAGACACCATGACAGCGCCCGGCGCATGATCGAGCCAGGCTGCCACGAGGCGGTGCTTGCCCAGCCATCGCATCAGGAAGAAGCCGCCGCCCTTGGCGCCCAGCGCGGCGAGCGCCATCACGAAGATGGCCACCAGGTTCTCAGGACTGGCGGTCATGCCGCAACTCCTGCCAGGCGCCGAACAGTCCGCCTGCCAGTCCGCCGACCACGATGTACCAGTTGCCGCCGATCGCCAGTCGGGCGCCGAGCGCTGCGGCGATGGCGACCGCCCAGGGAGCGACATCGCGCCGGCCGCGGAACAGGATGGCGGCGACGACGACGAACACGGCGACGCCCACGAAATCGAGCCCGAGCCGGCGCGCGACGGCAGGGTCGGACAGCACGCCGCCTGCCGCGAGGTGGCCGAGCAGCGACGAGCCCGACCAGATGCAGGCCAGCGTGAAGCCACCGCCCATGAACCGCCCGAGATCGCCGCGACCGCGACGGTACTCGGCGATGCCGACCGCCCAGTTCTGGTCGACGGTGACGTGCCAGACGAGGGGCTGGAGGTACCAGGGCAGGCGGGGGAGGTGAGGTTGCAGCGCCGCGCCCATCACGAAGTAGCGCAGGTTGGCCACGAACACGGACACCGCGATCGCCGCCAGCGGCAGCGGCTGCGCCCACAGGTCGAGCGCCACCATCTGGCTGGTGCCGGCGAAGACAGTGAGGCTCATCAGCCAGACTTCGAAGGCGCTCAGCCCCTTCTGGGCGGCGGCGACGCCGAAGCCGATGCCGAAGGGAAAGGAAGCGAGGCCGGGCAGCACCATGCGCCACGCACCGGCCTGGAAGCTGCGCCACGTCACGCGCGCGGAAAGGGACACGGAACTCTTGAACTCTCGAACGGCACGGGGACGAGGCTGATGGGGCGGAGTCTACCTCAGCTTATGCAGGTTTACAGTCCAGGAAACGGGACCGAAGGCGCCGCGCGACGAACCGCTGCAGAACGCGACATTGTCGGCGCCGCGCCGGCACACGAGCTGGTCGGCATACCAGTGCGAGCCGTCGTTGCAGGTCGTGTCGCTGTCGCGCAGACGCAGGACCGCGCCTTCGAAGCGAGCCTGCGCGCGCGTGCGGCAGGCGGTGCGGCCGCGCCGCCATTCGAGCTGGCCGTTGCCGCGGGCATCGAAGCAGTAGGAGGAGATTCCCGGCTGCATCTGCACCGTCTCGTGGCGGAACGGATCGGTGCGCCAGCAGCCCGACATGAAGGAATAGTCGTTGGTCGGCGCGGGCAGGCGCAGTCGATTGTCGTTTGGCCGCACCGGTTGCGGCGGCGGCTGGGGGGCAGGCGCCGGCTTGGGCGGTGCCACCGCCACCTGCGGCGGCTTGGGTGCGGGCTTCTTCGCCTCGGGCGGCTTGCACTCGGCGATGCGCTTCCGAAGCTCGGCCTCGATCAGCGACAGTTCCACCTGCAGGACGCGGGCGCGCGACTGCTCGGTCGTGTAGGCGGCCTTCAGGGCCGGCAAGGGATCGGCGGGCGCTTCCGCGGCAGCCGGCGCCTCCGGCCCCTCGCGCGTGGCGAGCGAAAGGTCGGGTTCGTCGGGCAGCAGCTCGCGCAGCAGCCAGGCACCGCCCAGCAGCAGGAGCAGCAGCGGCAGGGCGAGCAGCAGGGTGCGCAGCCATGGAATGGTCGCGGCGGCGGGCCTCGCCACCGGGAGGGCGGCGGGCGCCCGCAGCACCTGATGATGCACCGGTCGGTCGACGGCCGGCAGCGCCGGCGCGGGTACGGGTTCGGGAGCTGCGGCGAGCGCCGGCAGCACGCTGCCGGCCGTGTCCTTCTCGTAGCCCCAGCAGGCGATCACCGGACGGTCGCCGACGACGAAGATGAAGGAGGGCGCCGGCGCGCGGGCCGCGAGCTGGAGCGAGAGGCCGACGATTCCCCTCTCTTCCTTGGGGCCGGCGCCGGCCAGCGTGTCGCCCAGGCGCCGGATGTCGGCCAGGGCGCGCTCGACGTCAGCCATCACCTCGCGCTGCCGTTCCGGCGGCAGGGCGTCCAGCGGCTGCACCGGACCCGTCCCGTCGGCGTACCAGTCGATAGCCTTGCCGTCCTCGTGCGGCTGCGGGTCGGCCAGCAGGCCCGCCGTGGCGTCACCCAGCCGGCGGCGCACCACCCGGCGGAGCTGGGCGGCCGCGTTGTGCAGCGGCTCGCCGCGCACCCCGAGGGGGCGGACACCGCCGCGCGTCGTCGCGATCAACGTGGTTTCGCCGGCCATTCCTCGGCCAGATTAGCCAACCGATTGTGGCGGCGCGATGATTGCGCCGCCCGGTATGCGTTCGACCACTAAAGGGTCTTCGCCCAGTCGCGCAGCACGAACTTCTGCACCTTGCCGGTCGAGGTCATGGGCAGGTCGCGGAACACGACGTATCGCGGGCACTTGAAGGAGGCGAGGTTGGCGCGGCAGTGGGCCACGATCTCCTCGGCGGTTGCCGAGGCGCCGGGCTTCAGCACGACGAAGGCGCAGGGCGTCTCGCCCCACTTCTCGTCGGGCTTGGCGACGACGGCGACGTTGGCGACCGCCGGGTGCTCGATGATCACGCCCTCGACCTCGATGGTCGAGATGTTCTCGCCGCCCGAGATGATGATGTCCTTGGAGCGGTCGCGCAGCTCGATGTAGCCGTCCTCGTGCAGCACGCCGAGGTCGCCGGAATGGAACCAGCCGTGCTCGAACGCCTCGCGCGTCGCCTGCGGATTCTTGAGATAGCCCTTCATCGTGAGATTGCCGCGGAACATGACCTCGCCCATGGTCGCGCCGTCGCGCGGCACTTCCTTCATGGTCGTCGGGTCCATCACCGTCACGCCGTCCTCGGCGGCATAGCGCACGCCCTGCCGCGCCTTGAGGCGCGCCCGCTCGTGCGCCGGCAGCGAGTCCCATTCGCCGTGCCACGCACAGATCGTCGCCGGGCCGTAGACCTCGGTCAGCCCGTAGACATGGGTGACGCGGAAGTTCTCCTTCTCCAGCGCCTCCAGGACGGCGGCGGGCGGCGGCGCGGCCGCGGTCATGAACTCGACCCGGCGGCCGAGCGGCCGGCGCTCGTCGGGGCCGGCGGCGATGATGAACTGCATGATGATGGGCGCGCCGCACATGTGCGTGACGTCGTGGTCGGCCAGCCCGTCGTAGATCGTCCTGGCATTGGCCCGGCGCAGGCAGACCGACGTCCCGGCGACCAGCGCCAGGGTCCACGGAAAGCACCAGCCGTTGCAGTGGAACATCGGCAGCGTCCAGAGGTAGACCGGATGCAGGCCGATCGGCCACTGGGTGGCGTTGCCGTAGGCCGACAGCGCAGCGCCGCGGTGGCTGAACACCACGCCCTTGGGATTGCCCGTCGTGCCCGACGTGTAGTTCAGCGAGATCGCGTTCCACTCGTCGGCCGGATAGGCCCAGGTGAAGTCCGCCTCGCCGGTCTCGAGGAACTCCTCGTAGGTCGTGTCGCCGATCTGGGCGCGGTCCTCGCAGGCCGGATCGTCGATGTCGACCACCAGCGGCTGGACCCGGGCGATCGCCAGCGCCTCGGTCACGACGCGATGGAATTCGCGGTCGACCAGCAGGACCTTGGTCTCGCTGTGGTCGAGGATGAAGGCGATCATCGCGGCGTCGAGCCGCGTGTTCAGCGAGTTCAGCACGCCGCCGGTCATCGGCACGCCGAAATGCGCCTCGTACATCTCGGGGATGTTGGGCGCCATGATCGCGACCGTATCGCCGACGCCGATCCCCACCCTGTCGAGCGCGGAGGCGAGGCGGCGGCAGCGCGCATAGGTCTCCGCCCAGCTCTGCCGGCGGGCGCCGTGGATCAGGGCCGGATGGTCGGGATAGACCGCGGCCGTGCGCTCGATGAACTGCAGCGGCGTCAGCGGGGCGTAGTTGGCCGGATTCCGGTCGAGGTCGCGCTCGTAGATGTTGGCGGTGAGGACCGGCGCGCGGTGGGCGGCGGCATGCGGCGCCGGCCGCGCCGCGGGAACGCGCGCGACCGAGGCGCGGTTCTTGACCGGCCGCCGCGGCGCGGGGCGGGGAACGGGCTTGCCGACCGGCTTGGAAACGGCGGGCTTCTTCGGCCGGGCGACCTTCCTGCTCGCCGGCTTCTTGGCCTTGGCCGTCTTGCTCCTGGCCGGCTTCTTCGTCTTGCCGGAGCCCTTGCGCGATTTTCCCTTGGCCATGCCCGCTTTCCCATGCTGGACGCGGCTGCACTCTCACACAGAAAAGCCGGTCTTCTCCACCAATTCCTTGAACCCGCCTATGCAGGGAGGATGGGCATCGGCGGGAAACTCTATGCTCTATAAGATGGGGTCGCTCGCAGACCGTCAGCCCGGCGAGTCGCGACCCTCGGAAGGCCAGGAAGCATGTCGTCGACACCGTCGGTGCCGCAGCCTCCCCTCAAGCCGATCATCGGCAACCTGTCGGAGCTCCAGGGGGGCGCTCCCGTCCAGAGCCTGATGGGGTTGGCGCGCACCTACGGCGCCTTCTTCAAGCTCACGATCCTCGACCGCGATGTCTACGTCGCCAGTTCCCAGGAGCTGGTGAACGAGCTTTGCGACGAGGCCCGTTTCGGCAAGCGCATTCAGGGGCCGCTGTACGAGATCCGCGCCGTGGCCGGCGACGGCCTGTTCACGGCGCACAGTCACGAGCCGAACTGGGCCAAGGCCCATCGCATCCTGATGCCGGCGTTCGGACCGATCGCGATCCGCGGCATGTTCGACAGGATGCTCGATATCGCCGACCAGATGTTCGTGCGCTGGGAACGCTTCGGTCCCGGCGCGGTCATCGACGTCGCCGACAACATGACGCGGCTCACGCTCGACACGATCGCGCTCTGCGCCTTCGACTATCGCTTCAACAGCTTCTACCAGAACGAGATGCATCCCTTCGTGTCGGCGATGGTCGGCGCGTTGCAGGAGGCGGGCGGCCGCGCGAACCGCCCGAAGGTGCTGACCAGCCTCATGCTGTCTAAGGCCCGCCAGTTCCAGGCCGACAAGGAGCTGCTGGACCAGGTCGCGCGCCAGCTCATCGCCGAGCGGCGCCGCGACCCGAAGGGCAACGAGAAGCACGACCTCCTCAACCTCATGCTCAACGGCGTCGATCCGGTCAGCGGCGAGAAGCTGAGCGACGAGAACATCGGCTATCAGATGATCACCTTCCTGATCGCCGGCCACGAGACGACGAGCGGGCTGCTGTCCTTCGCCACCTACCTGCTGCTCAAGAACCCCGCGATCCTCCAGAAGGCGCGCGGGATCGTCGACGAGGTGCTGGGGCAGGAGATGCCGCGGGTCGAGCACCTGGCTCAGCTGCGCTACATCGAGCAGATCCTGATGGAGAGCCTGCGCATCTGGCCGACCGCGTCGGTCTTCTCGGTCAAGCCGCTGGAGGACACGGTGCTGGCCGGCAAGTATCCGCTCACGACGCGTGACACCGTGATGATCCTCGAGCCGATGCTCCATCGCGATCCCAAGGCATGGGGCGACGACGTCGAGGCCTTCCGGCCCGAGCGCTTCGCGCCCGAATTGGCGGGCAGCCTGCCGCCGAACGCCTGGAAGCCGTTCGGCAACGGTGCGCGGGCCTGCATCGGCCGGCCCTTCGCCATGCAGGAGGCCCAGCTCGTCCTGTCGATGATGCTGCAGCGCTTCGACATCGTGCTCGACGATCCGGCCTACACGCTGAAGATCAAGGAGACCCTGACGCTCAAGCCCGAGGACCTGCGCATCCGCGCCCGGTCGCGCCGTTCCGCGGGATCTCTGCTGCGCAGCGCCGTGGCGGCCACGCCGCAGCGGGCGCTCAGCCCGCAGGCCCCGCCGCCTTCGGCGACGGACGGCGGGACGGCGCCGCTGCTCGTGCTCTACGGCAGCAACACCGGGTCCTCGGAGGCGTTTGCCAACCGGATCGCCGGCGAGGCGCCGGCGCACGGCTACGCGCCGACCGTGGCGCCGATGGACGATTTTGCCGGCGGCCTGCCTCGGCACGGCGCGATCGTCGTGGTAACGGCGTCCTACGAAGGCCAGCCCCCCGACAATGCCCGTCAGTTCGTCTCCGCCGTCGAGGCATTGCCCGCGGGCGCCCTGGCCGGGGCGCGGTTCGCGGTCTTCGGCTGCGGCAACCGCCAGTGGGCGCGGACCTACCAGGCGGTTCCCAAGCGCGTCGACGCGGCGCTGGCGAAGGCGGGCGCGACCCGCATCGCCGAGCGCGGCGAGACGGATTCGGGCGGCGACTTCTTCGGCGCCTTCGACGAATGGTACGCCGCCTTCCTGCCGTTGCTGGACAAGGCGATGGGCAAGGGGGCGGTCCGCCCGGCCCCGCCGGCCGGGCTTCGGGTCGAGTTCGTCAAGTCGGGCCGCGAGAGCGCCCTGCGCCTGGGCGACCTGCAGCAGGGAATCGTCGTGGAGAGCCGCGAACTGGTCGACATGACGTCGCCCGGCGCCCGCTCCAAGCGGCACATCGAGTTCCTCCTGCCCGCCGGGATGACCTACCGCACGGGCGACTATCTCGCCGTGCTGGCGCGCAATCCCGACGCCGCGGTCGATCGGGTGCTGCGGCGCTTCGGGCTCTCCCGCGACACGCTCGTGGTCCTGCACCGCGACGTCGGCCCGGCCGCCCTGCCGACGGGCCGGCCGATGAGCTGCGGCGAGCTGCTGTCCAGCTATGTCGAGCTGGCGCAGCCGGCGACGCGCGCGCAGGTCGCGATGCTTGCCGCGGCGACGGCCTGCCCGCCGGAAAAGGCGGAGCTGGAGGCCATGGCGGGCGAACGATACGAATCGCTGGTCCTCGAGCGACGGTGCAGCGTGATCGATCTGCTCGAACGCTTCGAGTCCTGTTCGCTGGGCTTCGGTCCCTATCTCGACATGCTGCCCCCGATGCGGGCGCGCCAGTACTCGATCTCGTCGTCGCCGCTATGGAAGCCGGACCATGTCACCCTTACGGTGTCGGTGGTCGACGCGGCGGCGCTGTCCGGTGCCGGCCGCTTCCAGGGCGTCGCATCCTCCTATCTCGCGCGGCTGCAGGCGGGCGACCGGGTCTCGCTCGCCGTCCGGCCTTCGAATGCACGCTTCCATCCGCCGACCGATCCCGGGACGCCGATCGTGATGATCTGCGCCGGCTCCGGCGTGGCGCCGTTCCGCGGCTTCCTGCAGGAGCGGGCGGCGCAGAAGCAGGGCGGGCAGCAGGTCGGTCCCGCGCTGCTGTTCTTCGGGACCAACCACCCCGACATCGACTACCTGTACCAGGAGGAGCTGGCGAGTTGGGAGAAGGAAGGCGTCGCGACGCTGCTGCCGGCCTTTTCCCAGAAGCCCGAAGGGGAGGTGTCGTTCGTGCAGCACCGGGTCTGGGCCGAGCGGGCCCGCGTCTCGGAGTTCTTCCGCCAGGGCGCCATCGTCTATGTCTGCGGCGACGGTCGCCTCATGGCGCCGGCGGTCCGCGACACGCTGCTGCGCATTTACAAGGAAGCGTCCGGCGCCAGCGACAGCGACGCCGAGCAGTGGGCGGACGCCGTCGAGCACGAGCACGGGCGCTACGTGTCGGACGTCTTCTCCTGAGCCGCCGATCCGTTCCGGGTGCTGTCACCCGGCGCGGGGTTGTCCGCGCGCGAACCGTAGCGAGGGGCTTTTGAGGCCACAGGAAAGGTCCCTCGCTACGCTCGGGATAACAACAGGCCCGTATCGGCAGTGGTGATTCCGAATACCAGCGGCCGCTTCGCCAAAGTCCCGGCTGGCTCAGCGCTGGTGCAGCCGGTCGGGCCGGTACTTCTCCATCACCCGGTCCAGCCGCTCGAGGGGAATGTCGAGCGCGATCGCGACCTGCAGCCGCTGGGATTCGCTCGGCCGTCCATGATGCGGGGGCGGAATGAATTTGCGCGAGACCTCGTTCAGGTGCTCAGGCGTGGTGCCCAGGTCGCGCGCGATCAGGTCGACCGGAGGTTCGCGGTCGGGCGGCGCCTTGCTGCCGATGACGACGACGAAGAAGGCGGCGCTGCAGGCGACGATCACCGCCAGGTCCGTCAGGGCATAGCTCAGTCTGCGCCGCGGCCGCTCCGGGCTGATCTCGAGGTCCATCGGCAGTCTCCCAGTCCGTCGGGAGATACGGCCCGGCGCGGCTGGGCATCCCCGCAGCGCGGAACCGTTCAGGTGTCCTGCAAAAGGTGGTCGCGCTGCGTCGTGCCTGCATAGTCCCGGCGGAAGCGCCCGCGCCGCTGCAGCTCGGGCACCACCAGGTCGACGAACTCCTCGATCGCGCCCGGGGAATGGATGGGAGAGATCATGAAGCCGTCGCCGCCGACCGCGTCGAAATAGGCCTCGAGCTGGTCGGCGATGTCGGCCGGCGTGCCGACCATCTGCGGCAGGCCGACCGACTGGCCGTGGTTGAGCGCCACCTGCCGCAGGGTCAGCAGCTCGCCGGTCATCGAGCGGTAGCGTGTCTGCATGCGCTGCAGCTTGGGCTCGGTGCGATGCGCCATGATCGTGTCGAGCGGCAGCGTCGCGAGGTCGAAGTCGAGATGGCCGGACAGGATGGCGAGCCCGCCCTCGAGCGGCACCAGCTCGTTGTGCTCGGCCTGCCGTTCGGCCGCCTCGGCGCGGCTGGCGCCGACGATCGGCTGCACGCCGAACAGTAGCTTGCAGTCCTGCGGCCGCCGCCCCGCCGCCACGACGCCGCGCTTGATGTCCTCGTAGAGCTCCCGGGCGCCGGCGAGATAGGGCTGGATGGCGAATACGGCGTCGGCATAGCGCGCCGCGAAGTCGCGGCCCTTGCCCGAGGTGCCGGCCTGCAGGATCGCCGGTCCGCCATAGGCCGAGCGCACGACGTTGAGCGGTCCGCGCGAGCGGAAGAAGCGGCCCTCATGCTCGATGCGATGGACCTTTTCCGGATCGGCGAAGACGCCGCCGGCACGGTCCATGACCACCGCACCCTCGTCCCAGCTCGCCCACAGCTTGCGGCAGACTTCCATGAATTCGTGGGCGCGGTCGTAGCGTTCGTCGGTCGGCCGCATCTCCTCGCCGTAGTTGGCCGACTGGTTGTGGTTGAGCGTGGTGACGACGTTCCAGCCGGCCCGCCCGCGCGTCAGGTGGTCGAGAGTCGCCCACAGGCGCGCGGCATGGAACGGGTGCTGGTGGCTGACCGAGTAGGTGGCGCCGAGACCGATATGGGTCGTCGCCGCCGCCATGAAGGAGAGGAGCGGGATGGGATCGTGCTCGGGCGCCTGGGTGGCGTTGCGCAGCGCCGGCGCCAGCGAGCCGGTGAAGGTGTCGGACACGTAGTTGAGGTCGGCGAAGAACACCATGTCGAACTTGCCGCGCTCGCAGACCCGCGCGATGTGCTGGTAGAGCTCGGGGCGCGACCAGTCGAAGCCCGCCGCCGCGGTCTTCGGATGACGCCACATGGCGAGGCTGTGGTAGGTCGGACCGTGCACCAGGAACTGGGCGAGGTGCATCAACGGCTTGGGCAAGGCTTCCTCCGGCCGCGATGGTCACACATCCGGCGCGTCGCGGTCCATGGCCGGTTGGCGGTTGCTCCAGCCATGTTGCAGCCCGGCGCGCGCGGGGCTAAGCCTGCCCGCCCGAAGGGAAGGAAACAGCCATGGCCGTCGGCGACAGGTATCGTGCCGTCCATCAGCGTTCGCTCGCCGATCCCGAGGGATTCTGGGCCGAGCAGGCCGCGGCGATCGACTGGAACCGGCCCTGGGACAAGGTGCTGGAAGCCTCCAACCCGCCGTTCTACCGCTGGTTCGCCGGGGCCGAGCTCAACACCTGCTACAATGCCCTCGACCGCCACGTCGAGCGGGGCCGCGGCGAGCAGACGGCCCTGATTTACGATTCGCCGGTGACCGGCATGAAGAAGAGCTTCACCTACGGCGCGCTGCGCGACGAGGTGGCGCGGCTCGCCGGCGCCATCGCCGCGCGCGGCGTCGGCAAGGGCGACCGCGTCATCATCTACATGCCGATGATCCCCGAGGCGGTGATGGCGATGCTGGCCTGCGCCCGACTAGGCGCGGTGCACTCGGTGGTGTTCGGGGGCTTCGCGGCCAACGAGCTCGCCACCCGCATCGACGACTGCACGCCGAAGCTCGTGCTGACCGCCTCGTGCGGCATCGAGCCCGGCCGCGTGGTGCAGTACAAGCCGCTGCTCGACCAGGCGATCGTGCTGGCCAGCCACAAGATCCCGCACTGCCTGGTGCTGCAGCGGCCGCAGGTCGAGGCCTCGATGGTCGAGGGGCGCGATCTCGACTGGAATGCCGCCGTGGCGGCGGCCGAGCCGCATCCCTGCGTGCCGGTCCGGGCGACCGATCCGCTCTACATCCTCTACACGTCGGGGACGACCGGCCAGCCCAAGGGCGTGGTGCGAGACAATGGCGGCTATGCCGTGGCGCTCGAATGGTCGATGCGCAATCTCTACGGCATCAAGCCCGGCGAGGTCTGGTGGTGCGCCTCCGACGTCGGCTGGGTGGTGGGCCACAGCTACATCGTCTACGGCCCCCTCATCCTGGGCGCGACCACGATCCTCTACGAGGGCAAGCCGGTCGGCACGCCGGATGCGGGCGCCTTCTGGCGCGTGATCTCCGAGCACAGGGCGGTGGCGCTGTTCACCGCGCCGACGGCGTTCCGTGCCATCAAGAAGGAGGATCCGGACGGCAAGCTCCTGAAGTCCTACGACCTCTCGCACTTCCGCACGCTGTTCCTGGCCGGCGAGCGCGGCGATCCGCCGACCATCGAATGGGCGCGCCGGCTGCTCGGCGTGGCGGTCGTCGATCACTGGTGGCAGACCGAGACCGGCTGGGCGATCTGCGGCAACTTCGTCGGCCTCGATCCGATGCCGATCAAGCCGGGCTCGACCTCGGTGCCGTCGCCGGGCTGGCACCTCGAGGTGCTGGACGAGCAGGGCCACGCGATGAAGCCGGGCGAGGTCGGGGCGCTGGCGGCGCGCCTGCCGCTGCCGCCCGGCACGTTCCCGACGCTGTGGAATGCCGACGAGCGCTTCCGCCAGTCGTACCTCACGGAGTTTCCCGGCTACTACAAGACCGGCGATGCGGGCTTCATCGACGAGGACGGCTATGTCTCGGTCATGACGCGCGTCGACGACGTGATCAACGTCGCCGGCCACCGTCTGTCGACCGGCCAGATCGAGGAGGTGCTGGGCAGCCACGACGACGTGGCCGAGTGCGCCGTGATCGGCGTCGCCGACGAGCTCAAGGGTCAGGTGCCCTTCGGCTTCCTGGTCCTCAAGGCGGGTGTCGACCGGCCGTCGCAGGACACGGTGCGCGAGGTGGTCCAGCTCGTGCGCGACCGGATCGGCCCCGTGGCGGCCTTCAAGACGGCGATCGTCGTGCCGCGCCTGCCCAAGACGCGCTCGGGCAAGATCCTGCGCGGCACGATGCAGAAGATCGCCGACGGCCAGCCGTGGAAGATGCCGGCGACCATCGAGGATCCCGGCGCGCTCGACGAGATCACCGGCGGGCTGAAGACGGCGGGGTATGCCGACAAGGGTTAGTGCTGGGGGAGCGCCACTCCGTGGCGCTCATGGTTATTGTGTTCGCGAAGACGCGCCACAGAGTGGCGCGCCCCCGGCAATGAAGGGAAGGATAGTAGTATGGCTCTCGATGTGAACCGCCCCGATCTGGTCGTGGGCGTCGTGGGGACCGGCGCCATGGGGCGCGGCATCGCGCAGGTGACGGCGCAGGGTGGCATCAAGGCGGTGATGTACGACGCCGCCGCGGGCGGCGCGGCCAAGGCGAAGGCGGCCATCCTGGAGACGCTGAAGGGTCTGGTCGCCAAGGGCCGGCTGACCGACGCCGACCTCGCGAAGACCGAGGCCAACCTCGCGGTCGCCGAGACGCTAGACGACCTCAAGGCGGCCCACGTCGTGGTCGAGGCGGTGTTCGAGAACCTCGAGGTCAAGCAGAAGCTGTTCGGCGAGCTCGAGGCCGTGGTCGCGCCCGAGTGCATCCTCGCCTCCAACACCTCGTCGATCCGCATCGCCTCGATCGCGCGCGCGCTGAAGCACCGCGACCGGGTGTGCGGCATGCACTACTTCAATCCGGTGCCGCTGATGAAACTGGTCGAGGTGATCCGCGCCGCCGACACCGCGCAATGGGTGGTCGACGCCATGGTGGCGCTGGGCAAGCGCCAGACGCGCGTGCCCGTGGTCGTGGGCGACACGCCGGGCTTCCTGGTCAATCTCGGCGGCACGGCGATCGGCACCGAGGGCCTGCGCATCATGCAGGAGGGCCGCGCGACGCCGGCCCAGGTCGACGCGGTGATGCGCGACACGTGCGGCTTCCGCATGGGTCCGTTCGAGCTGATGGACCTCACCGGCATCGACGTGAACTTCCCGGCGCGCAGGATCATCTACGAGGGCTTCTTCCACGACCGGCGCATGACGCCGAGCCCCTATCACGAGAGCCTCTATGCGGCGGGCCGGCTCGGCCGCAAGACCGGCGGCGGCTGGTATTCCTATGACGCCAAGGGCGGCAAGGTCGATCCGGGCGCCGACCACCTGCCGTCGGTCGTGCCGGCGGCGCGCGTGGTGGTGATGGACAGCCACAACGAGAAGCTGGTCGGCCTGGTGATAGCGGCCGGCGCGCAGGCGCTGGCGGTCGACGACGGCAAGAGCCCGATCCTGGTGGCGCCGGTCGGCAAGGACTGCACGACGACCGTGGTCGAGCGCGGCCTCGATCCGAGGCGCACGGTCGCGGTCGACGTCACCGGCGACGTCGCCAAGCGACTGACCATCATGACGGCGCCGGGCGCCGACGACCTGGTGCGCGACGCCGCGGCCGCCATCCTGGCGCGCACCGGCGCCAAGGTGACCCTGATCAAGGATTCGCCCGGCTTCATCGCCCAGCGCATGTGCGCCATGATCGCCAACCTCGGCTGCGAGATGGCGATGATCGGCATCGCCTCGGCGGCCGACGTCGACACCGCCATGACGCTCGGCCTCAACTATCCGCGCGGGCCGCTGGCGCTGGCCGACTGGCTGGGCGTCAAGGACTGCCACGAGATCCTGGTGCAGCTCCAGGCCATCACCGGCGACGACCGCTACCGTCCCAGCCAGTGGCTGCGCCGGCGGGCGCAGCTCGGGATGAGCGCGACGACGCTGGAGTAGGCTTCCATGAAGTGGGTTGCGATGCTGGGCGCGCTGTCGTGCCTTTTCCTGGGCGGCCTGTCATCGCAGGCCCAGCAGAAGCTTGAAGGCGAAAACCTGCTGCTGGCGCCGCCGGCGGGGTTCAAGATGGCGTTCAGGGGCTCGCGCGATGACGTCGGGATTTTCGAGTGGGTTCCGAACGGCGAGACACTCGAGGACTGGACGGAAATGATGACGGTGCAGGTTTTCAAAGACCGGCCCGACCTCGATCCCAAAGACTTCCTGGCCAAGATCCAGACCCGGTGGCAGGCAGAGTGCAATGGCAGCGCCTCCGCGCCGGTCACGGCAGAAAGAATCAATGGCTACACGGCGGCAACCATGTTGCTCCGCTGTCCACTTCTGCCGTCGACAGGCAAGCCCGAGATGACGATGTTCCGCGCCATCAAGGGCAAGGATGCACTGTATCTGGTGCAGCGTGCCGTGCGTGCCGCCGACACGCCCGAGCAGGTGGCGCGACTTGAGGCGTACTTCGCGAAGGTGAGTGCCTGCGACGTGCGTTCCCCTGCCCACCCATGCCCGGATCTCGTGCCGCATCGTCGATGACGGAAGCGCTTGAAGCTCAGCCCCAGCGGTCGACGACGTAGAGCGGCCGCGCCCGGCGGCGCGGCTTCGGCGCGACCGACTGCAGTCTCGCCGCCGCGTGCAGGGCGAGCCAGAGGCAGACCATGACCAGGAGAAGGTGCGCCAGCAGGAGCGGGCTGCCGCCGGGCGTCGCCGGCAGGTCGCGCAGGAAGCCGATCTTGGCGAAGGCCTGGCGGACGCCGATGAACGCATTGAGGTAGAGCAGCAGCGTCGCGCCGCCGACATAGGTCCGGCGCCAATTGCCGGACGCGCGGTGGCGATGGAGCGCCAGCGCTGTCGGCGGGAGGACGACCAGGGAAACGATGCCGATCCCGTGGCCCAGCCCGAAGCGCGGGAAGGGCAGGGCGAAGAGCAGCCCCGTGAGCGTGGTTGCGAGCGTGGTGGCGAGGAAGAGCGTCGCGACGCTCGACGCGCGGGCCGGCATGGCCGGCCGGAGCAACGCGATCACGCCGGCGGCGATGGCGACGAGACTGAGCGCGACATGCAGGGCGGTGAAGGTCGGGAGCGACAGGCCGAACACGGTTTCCTCCTTGGCTCGGGCGGCCGGACCCTAGGAGGAGTGGCCTCGCGCCGACATGCCCGCGCGTCCGGAATGATTGCCCGCGCTGCCGCCAAGGTGGGGATTGCCACAATGGGGTCGTCTTGCAGCTGAGGGGCGGCCCGCTGCCGTGCGGCTGGCTAGGTCGTGTAACGGGGCGCCCGTCACTCTCGTCTTTCGAGAAAAGGGGGAGTGCGAGCCATGATCAGTGAATTGCCCGGCGCGACGTCGATCGGGTCGGCCTTCGGGCCCTTCCGGTTCAATCAGCCGGTTCGCCGCCGCATCATGGGCCGCTGGCGGATCTTGCTCCTTGCGTCGCCCGTGCTCGCGGTCGTCCTGGTCGTGATCGGCCTGGGCGTAGCGATGGAAGTGCGAGGTGTGCCGGGGCTGGCGGTCATCGTCCTGTTCCTGACCCTGGCGTTCGGCTTGAACAACGCGGCCCGGCGGTTCGTCGACAGGAAGATGCGGCAGGAATGGCAGGCGCGGGGCGCGCCGACCCAGACTGTCATGACCGTCTCGGTTCGGACTGACGGCCTGCTGGTGGAATCGGCGGTCGGGACCGTCCGGTTCCATTGGCCCTTCATCAGCGAGTTGATGCCGGTCAAGGATTGCTGGATCCTCTTCGTGCCGGTCAGCGCCCTCGCCATTCGCCGCGCCTCGTTCCATTCAGAGGCCGAGGAGCGCGCATTCCTGGAGGCGGTACTCGGGCACCTGGAACCGTCGGCCCGGGCCCGCAGCGCGCGAGCCGAGGCCGTGATGGCGGGCTTGCCCTCGTCGAACTAACAAGCGGCTCGGCCGGTCAGGCCCGGCCGTTGGCGAGGTTGACGTTTACGTAAAGGTAAACTACATCCGAGGCGCTGGCGGAGCCTGCGCCGGCGGACCAAAGTCCCAACAACAAGACCGTTCGACCAGACCGCCGGAGGAGCGTTCCGTGACTGCGTTGGCTGCCCACTACACGCCCGAACACCAGATGTTCCGCGACACCTGCCGGCGCTTCTTCGAGAAGGAAGTCGTGCCCTTCCACATGAAGTGGGAGGAGGACGGCGTCGTGCCGCGCGACCTGTGGCGCAAGGCGGGCGAGCAGGGACTGCTCGGCATGACCATGCCCGAGGCCTATGGCGGCGCCGGCGCCGATTTCCTCTACAGCGCCATCCTGATCGAGGAGCAGGGCCGGGCGCTCGCCTCGGGGCCGGCCTTCTCGCTGCACAACGACATCGTCGTGCCCTACCTGCTGCACTACGGCACCGAGGAGCAGAAGAAGAAGTGGATCCCGAAGGCCTGCTCCGGCGAGCTGGTGACGGCGATCGCCATGACCGAGCCCGGCACCGGCTCGGACCTGCAGGCGGTGCGCACCAGCGCGGTCATGGACGGCAATCACTGGGTGATCAACGGCTCCAAGACCTTCATCAGCAACGGCCAGCTCGCCGACCTCGTCGTCGTCGTCGCCAAGACCGATCCCAAGCTCGGTGCCAAGGGGACCTCGCTGATCGCCGTCGAGACCGATACGCCGGGCTTCCGGCGCGGCCGCAACCTCGAGAAGATCGGCATGAAGGCGCAGGACACGTCGGAGCTGTTCTTCGACGACGTGCGCGTGCCGGCCGACAACCTGCTGGGCGGCGGCACCGGCATGGGCTTCGTGCAGCTCATGCAGCAGCTGCCGCAGGAGCGGCTGGTGATCGCCATCCAGGCGATCGCCGCCATCGAGGCGGCGCTGGAGCACACGCTGGCCTACGTCAAGGAGCGCAAGGCCTTCGGCAAGCCGGTCATCGACTTCCAGAACACCCGCTTCAAGCTGGCCGAGCTCAAGACCAAGGCCAAGGTGGCGCGCGTCTTCGTCGACGACTGCGTGGCGAAGCACCTCAAGCGCGAGCTCGACGTCGCCACGGCGGCGATGGCCAAGTACTACACCACGGACCTGCAGTGCGCGCTGATCGACGAGTGCCTGCAGTTCTTCGGCGGCTACGGCTACATGTGGGAATACCCGATCGCGCGCCTATATGCCGATTCGCGGGTCCAGAAGATCTACGGCGGCACCAACGAGATCATGAAGGAACTGATCGGAAGGACGCTTTAGTTAATCTGTCATCCTGAGCGTAGCGAAGGATCTCATGCCAGCGGCGAGCGGCGAGCGGCGAGCGGCGATGAGGTCCTTCGCTACGCTCAGGACGACATAATCAGGAGACCGACCATGACTGACGCATTCATCTACGACGCCGTCCGCACGCCGCGCGGCAAGGGCCGCAAGGACGGCTCGCTGCACGAGGTGACTCCGGTGAAGCTCGCCGTGACGGCGCTTCAGGCGATCCGCGACCGCAACAAGCTCGACACGCACCTGGTCGACGACGTGGTGCTGGGCTGCGTCATGCCGGTCGGCGAGCAGGGCGCCGACATCGCCCGCACCGCGGCGGTGATGGCGGGCTATGCCGAGACCGTGTCGGGCGTCCAGGTCAACCGCTTCTGCGCCTCCGGTCTCGAGGCCACCAACATGGCGGCGGCCCAGGTGATGTCGGGTCAGAGCGAGGCCGCGATCGGCGGCGGCGTCGAATCGATGTCGCGCGTGCCGATGGGCTCCGACGGCGGCGCCTGGCCGACCGATCCGGCGGTCGCCATGCCGATGTACTTCGTGCCGCAGGGCATCTCGGCCGACGTGATCGCCACCAAGTACGGAATGAGCCGCGACGACGTCGACGCCTATGCCGTCGAATCGCAGAAGCGCGCCAAGCACGCCTGGGACAAGGGCTATTTCAAGAAGTCGATCGTGCCGGTGAAGGACCAGAACGGCATCGAGCTGCTGGGCCACGACGAGCTGATGCGGCCGACCACCACCATGCAGACCCTGGCGGCGCTCGAGCCCAGCTTCAAGATGCAGGGCGAGATGATGCCGGGCTTCGACGCCGTGGCGCTGCAGCGCTATCCGGAGGTCGAGAAGGTGACCCACGTCCACCATGCCGGCAATTCCTCGGGCATCGTCGACGGCGCCGCCGCCATCCTGATCGGCACCAAGGAGTTCGGCGAGAAGGCCGGGCTGAAGCCGCGCGCCCGGATCCGCTCCTTCGCCTCGATCGGCTCTGAGCCGGCGATCATGCTGACCGGCCCGGCGCCGGCCTCGGAGAAGGCGCTGAAGCGCGCCGGCATGTCGGTGAAGGACATCGACCTCTGGGAGCTGAACGAGGCCTTCGCCGCCGTCGTCCTGCGCTACCTGCAGATCCTCAAGATGCCGCACGACAGGATCAACGTGAACGGCGGCGCCATCGCCATGGGCCATCCGCTGGGCGCCACCGGCGCCATGATCCTCGGCACGCTGCTCGACGAGCTGGAGCGCCGCGACCTGTCGACCGGCCTCGCCACGCTCTGCGTCGGCGCCGGCATGGGCACCGCGACCATCATCGAGCGCGTCTGAGCCGGGGGCGCGCGACTGCGATCGCGCGTCGTCCCTGGCCGCAAGAATGATCGCGCTACGGAGAGTGGCGCGCCCCCAGCAACGAGGACATGACATGATCAACTACAACGTCGACAGCGACGGCATCGCCACCATCACCTGGGACATGCCGGGCCGCACGATGAACGTGCTGAACGAGGCCTCGATCACCGCCTATGCCGGCGCGCTCGAGGAGGCGCTCAAGGACGAGAAGGTGAAGGGCATCATCCTGACCTCGGGCAAGGCGGACTTCATCGCCGGCGCCGATCTCGAGATGCTGCTGGGCGCCGACACGTCGGATGCCGCCAAGCTGATGGAGCAGTTCAGCGGGCTGCAGAAGCTGTTCCGCCGCCAGGAGACCGGCGGCAAGCCGATCGTGGCCGCGATCAACGGCACGGCGCTGGGCGGCGGCTTCGAGATCTGCCTCGCCTGCCACTACCGCATCGCCGCGGTGAACCCCAAGGCCAAGATCGGCCAGCCCGAGGTCAAGCTCGGCCTGCTGCCGGGCGGCGGCGGCACCCAGCGCATCCCGCGCCTGATCGGCGTCATGAACGCCGCCCCGATCCTGCTCGAGGGCAAGGACCTGACCGTCGACGCGGCCAAGGGGCTCGGCCTGATCCACGAGGTCGTGCCGGCCGATACGCTGCTCGCCCGCGCCAAGGCCTGGCTGACGGCGCCGTCGACCGAGCAGGTGGCGCCGGAATATGCCGGCAAGGGCGCCAAGGCAATCGACGGCCGCGCCGTCCAGCCGTGGGACCGCAAGGGCTTCAAGACCCCGGGCTTCCCCGGCGGCCAGGTGTGGAGCCCGGTCGGCGTGCAGACCTTCATCGGCGGCAACGCGATGATCGCCGGCAAGACCAACGGCGTGTATCCCGCGCCCAAGGCTATCATGAGCTGCGTCTACGAGGGGCTGCAGCTTCCGTTCGACGCCGCGCTGCGCGTCGAGACCCGCTACTTCGTCTCGCTGCTGCGCGATCCCGTGGCCAAGAGCATGATCCGCACCCTGTTCTTCGGCCTGCAGGAGGCCAACAAGCTCGTGCGCCGGCCCAAGGGCGTGCCGACCCAAGCCTACGACAGGATCGGCATCCTGGGCGCGGGCCTGATGGGCGCCGGCATCGCCACCGTCTCGGTCCAGGCCGGGCTCCAGATCGTCCTGGTCGATCGCGACCAGGCCTCGGCCGACAAGGGCAAGGCGCACATCGCGGGCGAGCTCGACAAGCTCGTGAAGCGCGGCCGGCTCACCCAGGACAAGCGCGACGAGGCGCTGGGCCGCGTCACCGCGACCCCCGACTTCGGCGCGCTCGAGGGCTGCCAGCTCGTGATCGAGGCGGTGTTCGAGAACCGCGAGGTCAAGGCCGAGGCGACGAAGAAGGCCGAGGCGGTGCTGGCTGCCGACGCGGTGTTCGCCTCCAACACCTCGACCCTGCCGATCACCGGCCTCGCCGAAGCGTCGTCGCGGCCGGCCAACTTCATCGGCCTGCACTTCTTCTCGCCGGTCGAGAAGATGCCGCTGGTCGAGATCATCGTCGGCAAGAAGACCTCGCCCGAGACGCTGGCGCGCTCGATGGACTTCGTGAAGAAGATCCGCAAGACGCCGATCGTGGTGAACGACAGCCGCGGCTTCTTCACCAGCCGGGTTTGCGGCGCCTTCATCAGCGAGGGCCATCGCCTGCTGAAGGAAGGTGTGCCGGCGGCGATGATCGAGAACTGCGCCCGCTTCGCCGGCATGCCGGTGGGGCCGCTGGCGCTCAACGACGAGGTCGCGATCGACCTGTCGTGGAAGATCATGGACCAGACGCGGCGCGACGCCGAGGCGTCGGGCCAGAAGTACGAGGCCTCCGGCACCGAGGACATGCTCGAGCTGATGGTGAAGAAGCTCGAGCGCTTCGGGCGCAAGAACGGCAAGGGCTTCTACGAGTATCCGGCCGACGGCAAGAAGCGCCTGTGGCCGGATCTGCAAAAGCACTTCCCGGCCGATCCCACGCTGCTGTACGGCGAGGGCGAGGAGAAGCGCGCCAAGGAGGCCGAGATCAAGAAGCGCCTGCTCTACGTGCAGGCCGTCGACACGGCGCGCTGCCTCGAGGCCAACGTGCTCACCGACCCGCAGGATGGCGACGTCGGCTCGATCATGGGCCTGGGCTTCGCGCCGCAGACCGGCGGGGCGATCAGCCTGATCGACCAGGTCGGCGTGAAGCAGTTCGTCGCCGAGTGCGACGAGCTGGCCAAGAAGTACGGGCCGCAGTTCGAGGTGCCGAAGCTGCTGCGCGACATGGCCGCCAAGGGCCAGAGCTTCTACGGCAACTACCATCCGGCCAAGGCGGCGTAGCTCTTCCGCCGGGGGCGCGCGACTCCCGTCGCGCGTCTTGGCTGGTATAAGCAATGACGCGCCACGGAGTGGTGCGCCCCCAGCTGGAGGACTCGCCGTGAACGACAAGGACATCGCCGCACTCGCCGACCGCATCGCCGAGGGCCGGCGCAGCCGCAAGGTGATGGACTTCCTGGCCGAGGCCACGGCCGGCCTGTCGGAGGCGGAGTCCTACAAGGTCCAGTTCGCGGTGCATGACCGGCTGGCGGCGGCCGGCGATCCGCTGGCCGGCTGGAAGGTCGCGCTGACGCTGCCCTCGCAGTACGAGCCGCTGAAGCTCTCCGGGCCGGTCTTCGCCGGCATCTACAGGAGCGGCGTGCGGCCGAGCGGGGCGGTGTTCGAGAAGGGCTGGCCCCTCAAGGCCGGCATCGAGTGCGAGATGGTGGCGACCATGGGCAAGGACGCACCGAAGGGTACGGCCGCCTGGACCGCCGACACCATCAAGCCGATGGTTCGTTCGTTCAACTGCGGCGCCGAGGTGGTCGAGAACCGCTACGGCGACGTCACCAAGGTGAGCGGGCCGGGCCGCATCGCCGACGACGTGCTGCAGGCCGCCTGCATCGTCGGCACGGAGGTGAAGGACTGGCAGGCCGTCGATTTCGCCGGCCTCAAGGGCCGCTCGCTGTTCGACGACAAGGAGATCGGCGCCGGTCCCGGCACCAACGTCATGGGCGGCGCGCTGATCTCGCTCGCCTGGCTCGCCAACAAGCTCAACGAGCACGGCACGCACCTGAAGGCGGGCGACGTGATCCTCACCGGCTCGGTGCATCCGCCGGTCTTCCTGCCCGGGCCGGGCGTCGCGAAGACGGAGTTCGTCGGCATCGGCGGCACCGAGATCACGGTGAACTGACGGCCGCTCACGGCCAGCGCGGCATCTTCGGCCGCTTGGGGATTGAGGGCAGGCGCGGCACGCCAGGCAGCCGGGGGAGGCCGAACCTCACGACGTGAAAGGCCGGAGAGCGGGTCTGCAAACCAGGCGAGCCGTTTTGGCCGGCGGTCGCGGCGGTCGGATGGCCGGCGATCAGGATGGTCGCGAGGGCGGTGACGAAGAAGAGCTGCATGACGGTCTCCTGTGGGTCTGATGGGAAGAGGGATGGTCAGGGGCAGTTGGCCGGCACGAGCTTGCCGGACTGAACCCTGACCACCTGGCGGCAGATGCGCTGGCCGTTGCCGTCGTAGTCGTAGGCGACGAGGACGCGCACCCCGCTGGCGACGATGGTGTCGGCGTCGAGGCCGGCCACCGAGTCCAGCGATGGTAGGCTGCGATGCAGGCCGCAGGCGTTGACGATGACGCCGGTTCCAACGGTGATGCCGAGGGCAATCAGGGCCAGAAGGCTGATGGCGGCGGCGTCGACGGATCGCTTCATGTCGGTCTCCCCCCCGGCGGTGAATGCCGGTCTCGGAAGGGAGACGGGGCGACGCGGCGGAGCGTTACAGGTCCCGTGACCGTCGATTGGCGGGTGCGGCGAGGCCCCGACCGGAGGCGGCCGGGCCCACCAGCATGACCAGCTTGAAGTCCGGGCGGGTGGCGACGGCGAAGCCCACCTGCTCGTAGGACAGCCGTCCGCGCCGCGGGTGCTCGAAGGTGCGCTCGCCGCCGGTGCGGTCGACGACATCGTGCTCGCGCCAGCAGCGGGCGAAGTACGGGCTGCGCCGGCGCAACTCCTCGACCAGCGCCTGCAGGCCCTCGTCCTGGAGGTGGCGGCTGGAATCGGCGCGGAATTCGGCCAGCACGCGGCGGGCCCGCTCCTGCCACTGGGGAATCACCGTGCGCGCGGTCGGGCTCAGGAAGACGTAGCGCAGCAGGTTGCGGTCGCTGTTGCCGTCGAGCCAGCCGACGAACAGCCGCGCTGCCGGCCGGTTCCAGGCCCGCGCGTTCCACAGCGAATCGAGGATATAGGCCGGCGCGTCGATGGCGGCGACGGCCCGCCCCAGGGAGGCCGCGACGTCCATGCCGTCGCCGTCCGGCGGCGCGGGCAGGCTGGGATCGCGCTTGCCCGCGAGTTCGAACAGATAGGCACGCTCGGCCGGCGTGAGCTGCAGCGTACGCGCCAGCCCCGACAGGGCGGAGGCCGACGCCGAGACCTCGCGACCCTGCTCGAGCCAGGTGTACCAGGTCGCGCTCATGCCGCAGGACTGCGCGACCTCCTCGCGGCGCAGGCCGGGCGTGCGCCGCCGCCCGCCGCCCGGCAAGCCGAGGCTTTCCGGCACCAGCCGGTCGCGATGGGCGCGCAGGAAGTCGCCCAGCTCGCGCCGCCTCGTCTCCAGCGTGTCGGCCGCCGTCATGGGACAGTTTATACCAGGATAAATTGCGCACTGGTACCAGGGTAAAGAACGGCGCATCAGCGGGCCAAGGACACCGAAGGAGGGACCAGCGCATGACCGGGCCGCGCACGCTGTACGACAAGATCTGGCAGAGCCACGTCGTCGAGGAGCAGGACGATGGCACGGTGCTGCTCTACATCGACTGCCACCTGCTGCTCGAGGTCACGAGCCCGCAGGCCTTCGAGGGGCTGCGCGCGGCGGGCCGCCGGGTGCGGCGGCCGCAGGCCACCATCGCCGTCGCCGACCACAACGTCCCCACGACCGACCGCAGCCAGGGCATCGCCGATCCGCTGTCGCGCCACCAGGTCGAGACGCTGGAGCGCAACACGCGCGAGTTCGGCGTGCCGTTCTTCGGCATGGACGACATCCGCCAGGGCATCGTGCACGTGATCGGACCCGAGCAGGGCTTCACCCAGCCCGGCATGACTGTGGTGTGCGGCGACAGCCATACCGCCACCCACGGCGCCTTCGGCGCGCTGGCCTTCGGCATCGGCACCTCGGAGGTCGAGCATGTGCTGGCGACCCAGACGCTGATCACGACACCGTCGCGGAACATGCGCATCACCGTCGAGGGCGAGCTGGGCTTCGGCGTGACAGCCAAGGACCTGGTCCTGGCCGTGATCGGGACGATCGGCACCGCCGGGGGCACGGGATACGTGATCGAGTATGCCGGGTCGGCGATCGGCCGGCTCTCGATGGAGGGCCGCATGACGGTCTCCAACATGTCGATCGAGGCGGGCGCGCGCGCCGGTCTGATCGCGCCTGACGAGACGACCTTCGCCTACCTGAAGGGCCGGCCGCAGGCGCCGCCGACCGAGGCCTGGGAGCAGGCGGTCGCCGCGTGGCGGACGCTGCCGTCGGATGCCGGCGCGCGCTACGACCGCGAGGTCGCCCTCGAGGCGGCCCGCATCGAGCCGCAGGTGACCTGGGGAACCAGCCCGCAGGACGTCGTGCCGATCGGCGGGCGCGTGCCCGATCCCGCCGACACCGCCGACGGCGAGCGCCGCGCTGCGATAGCGCGCAGCCTCGCCTACATGGGGCTGACGGCGGGCACGCCGATGACCGACGTCCGCATCGACCGGGTGTTCATCGGCTCGTGCACCAACAGCCGGATCGAGGACCTGCGGGCGGCGGCGGCGGTCGTGCGCGGCCGCAGGGCCGCAAGTCACGTCCAGGCGATGGTCGTCCCCGGCTCCGGTCTCATCAAGCGCCAGGCCGAGGCGGAAGGACTCGACCGCGTCTTCCGCGACGCCGGCCTCGACTGGCGCGAGCCGGGCTGCTCGATGTGCCTGGCGATGAACGAGGATCGCCTGCTGCCGGGCGAGCGCTGCGCCTCGACCTCCAACCGCAACTTCGAAGGACGCCAGGGCTATGGCGGGCGCACCCACCTGGTCAGCCCGGCAATGGCCGCGGCGGCCGCGGTCACCGGCCGCCTCGCCGACGTCCGCGACCTCATGAGGTAAGGAGAGAATGATGGAAAAGTTCGTCCGCCTGACCGCCGTCGCGGCGCCGCTGCCGATGGCCAATGTCGACACCGACATGGTGATCCCGAAGGACTATCTGAAGGTCACCGATCGCACGGGACTGGGCCGGCATCTCTTCGCCGAGATGCGCTACGAGGCGAATGGCGCCGAGCGCGCCGACTTCGTGCTCAACCGGCCGGCCTGGCGCAAGGCCGAGATCATCGTCGCGCTCGACAATTTCGGCTGTGGCTCCAGCCGCGAGCATGCCGCCTGGGCGCTGCGCGATTTCGGCATCCGCTGCGTGATCGCGCCGTCCTTCGCCGACATCTTCTTCAACAACTGCTTCAAGAACGGCATCCTGCCGGTGGCGCTGCCCAAGGCGCAGTGCCTGGAGCTGATGAAGGATGCCGAGCACGGCGCCAACGCGACGATGACGATCGATCTCGAGACGCAGGAGATCGTCCGCCCCGACGGCGAGCGCATCGCCTTCGAGATCGAGCCGTTCCGCCGCGAGCGGCTGCTCCAGGGCCTGGACGAGATCGGCGCCACGCTGGCCCGCACCGACCGGATCGACGGGTTCGAAGCGGCGCTGGCCGAGCGCCAGCCGTGGCGGGCGGAGGTGCTCACTCCTCCCCAGTGAATCTGGGGAGGTGTCCGCGAAGCGGACGGAGGGTCATGACTGACAGGACTGATGCCCCTGACCCCTCCGTCGCCGTAGGACGGCGACACCTCCCCATCGGAGACGATGGGGAGGAGGGGGTCGTCAGTCCGCCGCCTGCTTGTCGAGGAAGGTCAGCACGCCGTCGCTGCGCTCGCCCTTGAGATAGCGGAAGGTGCCGGCGCCGGTGGCGATCAGGTCGCCGTTCTGGTCGTAGATCTCGGTCTCGGCGGCGAAGGTGCTCTGGCTGGTCGAGGGCCGCCAGGCACCGAGGATCGCCAGCACGTCGCCCTCGCGCGCCGCCTTGATGAACTGCGTCGTGAAGGCGAGGGTGACGCTGAGCCGCCGCGCGGTCGCCGTCTCGTTGAAGGTGCAGGCGAAGCCGCTGGCCGAATCGAGCAGCGTCATCAGCACGCCGCCGTGCAGCAAACCGTTGGCGTTGCACAGTTCGGGACGCACCGCGAGGCGCATCTCGACGAAGCCGTGGCGCCAGGCCACGACCTCGTGGCCGATCACGCCATTGAAGCCGCGGAACTCGTAGGGAGCGACGGGCCGGGCATCGGCCGGTCGTTGGATGGGCATCTGGGGAAGTCTGCCGGATAGGAACGCAAGCGCAGGTCCGGTCCGATCGAGCCACACGCGGTTCGATCGGACCGGAAGTCGCTTTAGCTTAGCGGCGCGCCATCGCCGACATCGGCGGCCGGTGCCCGTGACCGTTGGTGACGGGCCGCAGCGCCGCCGGGGCCGTGCTGGCCGCCGGCTGGGCGGCCATGCCGGTGCGGATGTCGCGCGCGACCTTCACCAGGCGCGGGCCCCAGTCGGCCTCGAGCCGGTCGCGGCTGATCTGGTAGATCGGCGCCGAGGCGTTGATGGCATAGGCCGCCGTGCCGTCGGAATTGCGCAGCGGCGCGCCGACGCCGCAGAGCTCGGGCAGCCACTCGCCCCAGGTCACGCAGAAGCCGCGGTCCGCCAGCTCCTTGAACGACCGCTCGAGGCCGGTCTTGACCTTCGTCCAGTCGTCGCGCCAGCGGCGGCGGATGGCGTCGATGTGCTTGTTGCGGTCGACGTCGGGCAGCGAGAAGAGATAGGCGCGGCCCATCGCGGTGGTCGCCATCGGCACGCGCGTGCCGACATCATGGGTGATCGCGACGACCGAGGGGCCGCGGCAGGCCTCGAGGTAGATCATCGAATGGCGGTCGCGGCCGCCCAGCGCGGTCGAGGCGTTCAGCGCATGGGCGAGCTGCTCCAGCGGCTGCCGCGAGGCGCGGCGGACGTCCATGCTCGAGATGGCGGCATAGCCCAGCGCCAGCACCGAGGCACCGAGCTCGTACTTGCGGAAGCGACGGATGTAGTTGAGGTAGCCGAGCTCGGTCAGCGTGTGGGTGAGGCGGGCTACCGTCGGCTTCGGCAGGCCTGTGCGGTGGGCGATCTCCTGGTTGCCCAGCATGCCTTCGCCGGCATGGAAAGCGCGCAGGATGTCGAGGCCGCGGGCCAGCGCCGTGACGAACTGACGATCCTTGCCGGTGACACCTTCGAGACCATTTTCGACCGAGCTTTCGAAGGCTGCGGTTCGTGTGACGAGATGGCTGACATTGCCCATGAGCGTTACTCCGTGAATGGCCGTTTATTTCCTTGCGGAGCGGAACGTGCCATCGCCTCTCATATGCCGCAATGCGCACGCCTCGGTTTTGACCTGCGAACGTGCAAAGCCGCCATGCCGCAGGCGCGGGTGTCGCTATCGAGGGTTGAGGAAGGCGGAAAGGCCGCGCGGCATGGGCATTTTTCACACCGTTGGCGCGGGTCACTGGCTCTTGGGGAGGCCGGCGGCTACCATCGCCTTCCCCTACCTCTGAGAGGCAAGAATTGGCCAAAGACAACCCACTGCCCAAGGACATTGCCGGCCTGTCCTTCGAGGACGCCCTGAAGGAGCTGGAAGGCATCGTGAAGCAGCTCGAGCAGGGGCAGGTGAAGCTCGACGAGGCAATTTCGGCCTATGAGCGCGGCGCGCTGCTGAAGAAGCACTGCGAGCTGAAGCTTGCCGAGGCGAAGATGAAGGTGGAAAAGATCGTCTTCTCGTCCGACGGCGCCGTCGGCACCCAGCCCGCCGACCTGAGCTAAGTCCCCCGATCATGCCACTGTCGTCGCATCGCGACTTCGAGGCCGCGCTGTCCTTCGCCGCCTCCTCGGTCGAACACACCATGGATCGCCTCCTGCCCAAGGGCGATTCGGACGAGGCCCGCGTCTTCGAGGCCATGCGCTATTCCAGCCTGGGCGGCGGCAAGCGCCTGCGCGCCTTCTTCGTGCTGGGCGGGGCCACCCTGTTCAAGGTCGCGCCCCTGTCGGCGCTGCGGACGGCCAGCGCCATCGAGTTCCTGCACGCCTATTCGCTGATCCACGACGACCTGCCGGCGATGGACGACGACGACCTGCGGCGCGGCAAGCCGTCCTGCCACCGGCAGTTCGACGAGGCGACGGCCATCCTGGCCGGCGACGCGCTGCAGGCGCTTTCCTTCGAGGTCCTGGCCCACGAGGACACGCACGGCGACGCCACGGTGCGCGCCCATCTGGTGGCCGAGCTGGCCCGCGCCGCCGGCGCCCGGGGCATGGTCGGCGGCCAGATGCTCGACCTGCTGGCCGAGAGCCGGGGCGGCGAGATGTCGATCGGCGCCATCACCCGCCTGCAGCGGTTGAAGACCGGGGCCCTGATCTCGTTTTCGTGCACATCGGGTGCGATCCTGGGCAAGGCGAGCGAGCAGCTGCGGGGGGCGCTGTCCGCCTATGCCCATGATCTCGGCCTGGCCTTCCAGATCGTCGACGACCTGCTCGACGTCGAGGGCAGTGCGGCCGAGATCGGCAAGACGCCGGGCAAGGATGCCGCGGCGGGCAAGGCGACCTTTGTGTCGATCCTGGGCCAGGAGCGGGCGCGGGCCCAGGCCGAGCTGCTGGCCCGGCAGGCGGCCGTGCATCTGGAGCCCTTCGGCGCCGCGGCGGACCTGTTGAAGCAGGCGGCGAATTTCGTGGTTGCGCGGCGGACCTGAGGGTCGTTGCGGGAGTATGATGGCGTCATGACAGTCCAAGGCACACCGCTCCTCGACACCGTCGACGTGCCAGCCGACATCCGTCGGCTGCGGCCGGAGCAGCTGCCCCAGCTCGCCGACGAGCTGCGGCAGGAGACGATTTCCGCGGTCTCCGTGACCGGCGGCCATCTCGGCGCGGGGCTGGGCGTCGTCGAGCTGACGGTGGCGCTGCACTACGTCTTCGACACGCCGCGCGACCGGCTGATCTGGGACGTCGGCCACCAAGCCTATCCTCACAAGATTGTCACCGGCCGGCGCGACCGCATCCGCACCCTGCGCCAGGAGGGTGGTCTCTCGGGCTTCACCCGGCGCAGCGAGAGCGAGTACGACCCGTTCGGCGCCGCCCATTCCTCGACCTCGATCTCGGCCGGGCTGGGCATGGCGGTGGCCCGCGACCTGGCCGGCGGCACCAACAATGTCGTGGCGGTGATCGGCGACGGCGCCATGAGCGCCGGCATGGCCTACGAGGCGATGAACAATGCCGGGGCCCTGCGCAGCCGTCTGGTCGTGGTGCTGAACGACAACGACATGTCGATCGCCCCGCCGGTCGGCGCCCTGTCGGCCCACCTGTCCCGGCTTCTGTCGGGGCAACCCTATGTCAGCCTGCGCAACCTCGGCCGCTCGGTCGCCGAGGCGCTGCCCAAGCCGCTCGAGCTGGCCGCCAAGCGGGCGGAGGAGTTCGCGCGTGGCTTCGTGGCCGGCGGCACGTTGTTCGACGAGCTGGGCTTCTACTATGTCGGCCCGGTCGACGGTCACAATCTCGACCACCTCCTGCCGGTGCTGAAGAACGCCCGCGACAGCCAGCTCGACAAGCCGATCCTGGTGCATGTCGTCACCCGGAAGGGCAAGGGCTATGGGCCGGCCGAGAAGAGCGCCGACAAGTATCATGGCGTCGTCAAGTTCGACGTCATCACCGGCAAGCAGGCCAAGCCGGTCGCCAATGCGCCGGCCTACCAGGCGGTGTTCGCCAAGTCGCTGATCGCCGAGGCGGAGGTCGACAGGAAGATCGTCGCCATCACCGCGGCCATGCCCTCGGGCACCAGCCTCGACAAGTTCGCCGAGCGCTTCCCCGAGCGCTGCTTCGACGTCGCCATCGCCGAGCAGCACGGCGTCACCTTCGCCGCCGGCCTCGCGACCGAGGGCTTCAAGCCGTTCTGCGCCATCTACTCGACCTTCCTGCAGCGCGCCTACGACCAGGTGGTGCACGACGTGGCGATCCAGAAGCTGCCGGTGCGCTTCGCCATCGATCGCGCCGGCCTGGTGGGCGCCGACGGCGCAACCCATGCCGGCTCCTACGACATCACCTATCTCGCCTGCCTGCCGGACTTCGTGGTCATGGCGGCGGCCGACGAACTCGAGCTGATGCACATGGTGGCGACGGCCGCGCACATCGACGACCGGCCCTCGGCCTTCCGCTATCCGCGCGGCGAGGGCGTCGGCATCGACCTGCCGGCGCGCGGCACGCCGCTCGAGATCGGCAAGGGCCGGGTGGTGCGCGAGGGCAGCAAGATCGCCATCCTGAACTTCGGCGCCCGCCTGCAGGAGTGCCTGGTGGCGGCCGAGGACCTGGCCGCCAAGGGGCTCAGCACCACGGTGGCCGACGCCCGCTTCGCCAAGCCGCTCGACACCGATCTCGTGCGCCGGCTGGCGCGCGAGCATGAGGTCCTGATCACGATCGAGGAGGGGGCGATCGGCGGCTTCGCCGCCCAGGTGCTGCAGGACCTGGCAATGGCCGGGGCGCTCGACCATGGGCTCAAGATCCGCCCGCTGATCCTGCCCGACCGGTTCATCGACCACGCCGCGCCGGCCAAGCAATACGCCCAGGCCGGGCTCGACGCGGCGTCCATCGTCGCCACCGCGCTGGCCGCGCTCGGCCGCGAGGCCGAGCGGGCGCGGGGATAGGCCTCAGGCTCTTCCGGACGGCGAACCTCCGGCTCGCTCAAGTCGCACGAGCGAGCCGACGGCCCGGAATCCTCAAGGAACCCCCGACGCTCAGTCCTTCGGCTGCGGCACGATGCGCAGGTAGGGCTTCGGCGCCTTCCAGCCGCCCGGGAACTTGGCCTTCGCCTGCTCGTCGGACACGGCCGGGACGATGATGACGTCCTCGCCCTTCTTCCAGTTCACCGGCGTCGCCACCTGGTGCTTGGCGGTGAGCTGGCAGGACTCCAGCAGGCGCAGCACCTCGTCGAAGTTGCGGCCGGTGCTCATCGGATAGGTGAGCATCGCCTTGATCTTCTTGTCGGGGCCGATGATGAACACCGAGCGCACGGTGGCGTTGTCGGCGGCCGTGCGGCCCTCCGACGAGGTACCGGCGCCCTCGGGCAGCATGTCGTACAGCGTCGCCACCTTGAGCTCGGGATCGCCGATCATCGGATAGGTGACGGCATGGCCCTGGGTCTCCTCGATGTCCTTGGCCCACTTGGCGTGGTTGGTCACCGGATCAACCGAGAGGCCGATGATCTTGGTGTTGAGGCCGTCGAACTTCGGCTTCAGGCCGGCCATGTAGCCCAGCTCGGTGGTGCAGACCGGCGTGAAGTCCTTGGGATGCGAGAACAGGATGGCCCAGCCGTCGCCGATCCACTTGTGGAACTCGATCGGCCCCTGCGTGGTCTCCGCCTTGAAGTCCGGCGCGGTGGAATTGATTCGAAGCGTCATGGTCTTAACCCCCCTGGCGGCGTACGCCGCCCCGCCTAGATTGGGGTTCGCCCGCGCCGGGTCAAGCCTTGGCGGGAATCCAGCTCATGAGGCCCAGTCCACCATCGATTTCCACCGTCGTCCCCACCACGTAGCGGCCGAATCTTTCCGACAGGACGGCGACCGCCATCTGGGCGACGTCGTCCGGCGTGCCGGCACGGCCGATCGGAATCTGCTTCACGAGGTCGGCAAGGTTGTCGGCGACGAAGCCGCCGCCGGGGATGGCGCCCGGCGCGAGGGCGTTCACGCGGATCCCCGAGGGCGCCAGCGTGCGCGCCAGCTCCTTCATCACCATCGTCATCCCGGCCTTCGAGGCGCTGTAGTGGGGCAGGTTGCGCGGCGTCTCGCGATGCTGGGAGGTGATGAGCAGGATGCGACCCTTGATGCCCTTGTCGCGCATGTGGCGGCCGACCTCGCGGCCGAGGAAGAAGCCGGCGCGCAGGTTGATGCCGGTCATGGCATCCCACGTCTCTTCGCTCACCGACAGCGGCGTGTCGACCTCGCGCCGCCGCGGGCTTGCGGCATGCACGAACAGCGAGACCGTGCCCAGCCGGTCGAGCGCGCCGGCGAGCAGCGTCTTCCAGCCGTCGGGCCGGCCGAGATCGGCGGCCAGGAAGTCGATCCCGTCCTCGGCCGGCGGCGCGGCGATGTCGCTGCCCAGCACCGTCGCGCCCTCGGCCTTGAGCGCACTCGCGATGCCGCGGCCGATGCCGCCGGCGCAGCCGGTGACGAGGGCGCGTTCGCCCTCCAGAAGCTTCGTGCTCATGCTAAGTGTTTCTTCCCTCGATTTGGAGTGAGCCCATGGACCGGACGCGGCCGACGCTCAATCAGGTCAACATTGTAAGCGGCGACGCCGACGCATCCATCGCCTTCTATCGGCGGCTGGGGCTCGACATTCCCGCGGCGGAGATCTGGAGGACGGAAAGCGGCGCCCACCATGTCAGCGCCATCCGCCGTTCCTCGGCGGAGGCCGCCAGCCTGGAGATCGACAGCGCCGCCTTCGCGCCGTTCTGGAACGCCGCCTGGGCGGGCCAGGCCGGCCTGGCGGGCCGCGTGGTCGTCGGCTTCGGCGTGGAGTCACGCGAGGAGGTCGATCGGCTCTACGGCGAGATGACCGGGGCCGGCCATCGCGGGCTGCAGCCGCCCTTCGACGCCTTCTGGGGCGCCCGCTATGCCATCGTCGAGGATCCCGACGGTGTCGCCGTCGGCCTGATGAGCCCGGTCTCGGCCGAGCGCCGCGCGCCGCCGCCGGCCGTCTGAGATGGCGCGCACACGCCTCGACGTGGCGCTGGTCGAGCGCGGACTGGCCGAGACGCGGGCCGCGGCGCAGCGGCTGATCATGGCCGGGCTCGTCTTCTCCGGCGACCGCCGGCTCGACAAGGCAGGCCACGCGGTCGCCGAGGAAACGGCGCTCGAGGTGCGCGGCCAGCCGTATCCCTACGTGTCGCGCGGCGGACTGAAGCTCGAGAAGGGGCTGGATCACTTCGCCATCCCGGTCGAAGGCCGCGTCGCCCTCGATGTCGGTGCCTCGACCGGCGGCTTCACCGACCTGCTGCTGCAGCGCGGCGCGACCCGGGTCTATGCGATCGACGTCGGCACCAACCAGCTCGCCTGGAAGCTGCGCTCCGATCCGCGCGTCGTGTCGATGGAGAAGACCAACATCCGCGATGTCACGCGCCGCGAGGTGCCGGAGCCCGTCGACCTCATCGTATGCGACGCCTCGTTCATCGGGCTGCGCACCGCCCTGCCAGCGGCGCTGGCGCTGGCGGCACCGGGCGCCCATCTCGTGGCCCTGATCAAGCCGCAGTTCGAGGTCGGCCGCGGCCGCGTGGGGAAGGGCGGCATCGTCCGCGACCCCGAACTGCACGAGGAGGTCTGCGCCGCGATCTCGGCGTGGCTGGCGGAGCAGCCCGGCTGGACAGTCCTCGGCGTCACCGACAGCCCGATCGAGGGCGCCGAGGGCAACCGGGAGTTCCTGATTGCGGGAACGTACGCGCTGTCACCCCGAGCGTAGCGAGGGGCCTTTAAGGTTACGGAAAGGTCCCTCGCTGCGCTCGGGATGACAGTTTCCGTTTATCGCACCGCTCGGCTCACCCGAAACTTGTTGTTGTCGGCCAGCGTCTCGAACGACCCGAAGTTCGCCTTGAGCTGCGGCTCGTAGGGCAGGCCGCGATTGGCCACGAGAAAGAGCCGGCCGCCCGGTCGCAGCGCCCGCGCCGCGGCGGTAATGATGTTCTGCCCGAGGCCCGGCTCGGCGGCGCGGCCGGCATGGAAGGGCGGGTTGCACAGGATCGCGTCGTAGGTCGCCGGCGCCGCTTCCTGGACCAGGTCGAGCCAGTGGAACGAGGCACGCGGATCGGCGACGTTCGCCCGCGCCGCCTCGATGGCGAGATGCTCGGCGTCGATCAGGTCGATGCGCGCGATGCCGGGTGCGCGCGCCAGCGCCTCGCGCGCGATGTAGCCCCAGCCGCAGCCGAAATCGGCGACATGGCCCGCGAGATCGTCGGGCAGGTGGCGGGCGAGCAGGGCCGAGCCGTCGTCGATGCGGTCCCAGGAGAAGATGCCGGGCTGGCTGAGCCACGTACCGTCGCCGACCGGCTGCAGGCGGGCGAGCGCCTGCCAGTAGTCGGGCGGGCGGCGAGCGCCCCGCGTCAGCCAGAACACCCGGCAGTGGAACTTGGAGAGCTGGCCGTCGAGGCCGAACGCCTTGCCGACATGGCGCTCGAGGCTGGCGGCCCCGTCGTCGTTCGAGCCGGTGCAGACCAGCGTGCCGCCCTCGGCCAGCAGCGACCAGCCGCGCGCGACGTTGGCGAAGTTCTCCTCCTTGTGCTTGGTCAGCAGCACCTGTCCCAGCGCGTAGCCGCCGCGCTCGAGCCGCGGCACCACCGACCAGCCCGCGCGCCCCAGTCGCAGGAACTCGGGCCGGAACGACTGCTCGGCGTCGATGTCGCGGAAAGGGGCGAGCTCGGCCCGCAGGAAGAACGCCCGCTGCGGCGCGAGCGCTCCCGTGTCGAAGGCGTGGGCGAGCGCGCGGCCGGCCTGGCTCACGGCCGGCCCGTCAGGGCACCAGGACGGCGCGTCCCATGATCAGCCCCTTGCGCAGGTCCTGCAGGGCGGCGTCGGCCTCGTCGAGCGGGCGCTTGACGATCGGCACCGGCGTCACCTTGCCCGTGGCGACGAGGTCCATCATCTCCTTCATCTCGGCCGGGCTGCCGGTCACCGAGCCGACGATCTGGCAGCCGGTGAAGGCGAACATCGGCAGCGGCAGCGTGAAGGTGCCGCCGAACAGGCCGACGATCACCAGCCGGCCGCCGCGGCCGAGCGCGCGCACGCCGAACTGCGCCGAGGCCTCGGCGCCGACGAAGTCGATCGCGGCGCCGACGCCGGTGCCGCCGGTCAGCTCCATGACCTGCTTGCGCGCGTCCTTGTCGCGCGGGTCGAGCGCGGCGCAGGCGCCGTTCTCCAGTGCAAGCTTGCGCTTGCCCTCGTCGATGTCGGCGACGATCGGCTCGCGGCCCAGCACCGACTTGGCGAAGCGCACGCCCATCAGGCCGACGCCGCCCGCGCCGATCACCAGGATCGGCTTGCCGGCATCCTGGCCGACCGCCTTCTTGACCGCGCCGAAGGCGGTGATGCCCGAGCAGGCATAGAGGCAGGCGAGCTCGATCGGCAGGTCGCCGTAGGGATAGAGATACTTCGGATGCGGCACGAGGACGTGGTCGGCATAGCCGCCGTCCTTGTTGACGCCGAGCGCGCGCGGCGCCGGGCAGAGATGCTCGCTGCCGTGAGTGCAGTACCAGCAGGTGCCGCAGCCGATCCACGGATAAACGACCGCCTTGTCGCCGGCATTCGCTCCCTTAGCGTCGGGACCGACGGCGACGACCTCGCCGACGATCTCGTGGCCCATGGTGCGGGGCGGGTTCATCGTCTTCTGGGTGGAGAACTTGTTGCCGCCGCCCATGTCGAAGTAGCCCTCCCACAGATGGACGTCGCTGTGGCAGACGCCGGCCGCGGTGATGCGGACCAGCACCTCGGTGCCCTGCGGGGCGGGGTTCGGCTCCTCGACCTTCTCGAGCGGCTTGCCGAATTCGACCACCTTGTAGCTCTTCATGACCTGCTCCCGTGTCTTGCGCGCCCAGCTTAAAGCATCCGGGCGGCTCCGGGGCTACTGGTTCGCCACGCGATGGCTCGGTCGTCCGTCGGCGGGCTGCCGGGGCGGATATCGGGCTGCCGGGGCGGATATGACCGGATGATGACTTTGAGCGAACGGTGCGGTTCGGGCTACAGTCGCCGCCACAACGGGATGGAAGCGTCATGAGCAAGTACGGAATCGGCCAGCCGGTCCTGCGGTTCGAGGATCCGCGCCTGCTGCGCGGCAAGGGCCGTTTCGTCAACGACGTGAACCTGCCGGGCCAGGCCCACGCCGTGTTCGTCCGCTCGCCCCACGCCCATGCCCGCATCCGGTCGATCGACGTCGCGGCCGCCCAGGCGGCGCCGGGCGTCCTGGCCGTGCTGACAGGCCACGACGTGGCGGCCGACGGGCTCGGCATGCCCAAGGCCAACATGCCGCGCAAGCGTCCGGACGGAAAGCCGATGTTCGCGCCGCAGCGGCCGCCGCTGGTGGTCGACCGCGTGCGCTACGTCGGCGACCCGGTCGTCATGGTGGTCGCCGGGACGCTGTCCGAAGCGAAGGATGCCGCCGAGCTGGTGGCGATCGACTACGATCCGCTGCCGTCGGTGACCACGACAGAGGACACGGTAAAGCCCGATGCGCCGGCGGTGTGGGACGAGTGTCCCGACAACGTCTCCAACCATGTCGAGCGCGGCAACAAGGCGGCGACCGACGCCGCGATCAAGGCGGCGGCCCGGGTCGTGCGACGGCGCTACGTCATCAGCCGCGTGCACGCCCAGTACATGGAGCCGCGCGGCGCGCTGGCGAGCTACGATGAGGGCGAGGACCGCATGGTGCTCCATGCCGACGTCCAGTATCCCCATCGCGTGCGCAACATGCTGGCGCAGAGCGTGTTCAAGGTCCCCGAGAGCAAGATGCGGGTGATCGCCCAGGACGTCGGCGGCGGCTTCGGCACCAAGGGGTGGCAGTATGTCGAGCACCGGCTGACGCTGTGGGCGGCGCGCAAGCTGCGCCGGCCGGTCAAATGGACCTGCGAGCGCAGCGAGGCGGTGATGGCCGACGAGCACGGCCGCGACAATGTCGGAGAGATCGAGCTCGCCCTCGACAAGGACAACAACTTCGTCGCGCTCCGGCTCAACATGCTGGCCAATATCGGCGCCTACGTCGGCTCCGACCGCAATCTCCTGTCGCCGTTCGGCATGATCGGCACGGTGCTGGGCGTCTACCGCATCCCGACCGCCTACATCGACGTGGTCGGCGTCCTCAGCAACACCAACCCGACGGCACCCTATCGCGGCGCCGGGCGGCCGGAGGCGATCTACCTGATCGAGCGGCTGATCGACGACGCCGCGCGCGAACTCGGCGTCGACCGCATCGCGCTGCGCCGCCGTAACATGCTGCCGGAATCGGCGCTGCCCTATCAGAGCCCGGTCGGCCCGTTCTACGACTGCGGCCAGTTCGAGAAGAACCTCGACCTGGCCATCGAGCTGGCCGACGTCGCGGGCTTCGAGGCGCGCAAGGCCGCCTCCCTGAAGCGCGGCCGGCTGCGCGGCCTCGGCATCGTCAATGCCATCGAGCAGGCGGCCGGTACGGCGCAGCCGGAATATGCCGAGATCCGCTTCAATCCCGGCGGTACGGCGGCCCTGCTGATGGGCACCAAGGCGCAGGGCCAGGGGCACGAGACGATGTTCAAGCAGATCCTGCACGAGCGGCTGGGTATCGACCCGAACGACGTGCAGTACATCGACGGCGACACCGACCGCGTTGCCTTCGGCATGGGCACCAACGGCTCGCGGTCGACGGTGCTGGGCGGCTCGGCGCTCTACCTCGCCGCCGGCAAGGTGATCGAGAAGGGCCGCCGGCTGGCCGGCCACCTGCTGGAGGCGGGCGAGCAGGACATCGATTTCGCCGATGGTGTCTTCAAGGTGAAGGGGACCGACCGCAGCGTCACCCTGAAGCAGGTGGCGATGGCCGCCTTCAGCCCGGCCAAATGGCCCAAGGGGTTCGAGGGCGGGCTATACGAGAACGCGACCTATCTCGGCCAGAAGGACACGTTCCCCAACGGCTGCCATGTCTGCGAGGTCGAGGTCGATCCCGAGACCGGGGACGTCACGCCGGACCGCTATTTCGTGGTCGACGATGTCGGCACGGTCATGAACCCGATCGGGTTGAAGGGACAGATTCACGGCGGCGTCGCCCAGGGGATCGGCCAGATCCTGTGCGAGCAGGTCGTGTGGGACCGCGAATCGGGCCAGCTGCTCACCGCGAGCTTCCTCGACTACGCCATGCCGCACGCCCAGATGGTCCCGAACATGGAAGTGAAGAGCAACCCGGTGCCGACGCAGTACAACCCGCTGGGCGCCAAGGGCGCCGGCGAGGCCGGTACCGTCGGCGCGATGCCCGTCGTGATGAACGCCATCATGGACGCCCTGGCGCCGCTCGGCGTGACGGACGTCGCCATGCCCGCCACGCCGCTCAACGTCTGGCGGGCCATCCAGCAGGCCAGGAACTAGGGAGTGCAGGTATGGTCGCGATCAAGGCCGCGGAGTTCGCGTTTCCGCGCATGGAGGCGCCGGACCTCGACGAGATGGAGGAGTTCCTCACGAATTTCGGCCTGGTGAGGGCCGAGCGGACGCCGGACGCGCTCTACATGCGCGGCGCCGACGGCCATCACCACCTGCACGCCGTGCACAAGGGCGGCACGCGCTTCATCGGCTTCGCCTACCACGCCGCGAGCGAGGACGACCTCGAGCGCCTGGCGGCGCTGCCGGGCGCCTCGGGCATCGAGACGGTGAACGAGCCGGGAGGCGGCCGCCGCGTGCGCCTCACCGAGCCCAACGGCTACCAGGTCGAGGTCATCCACGGCATGCAGACGGTCGCGCCGATCGAGGTCGCGCGCGATCCCGTCAACACCGGCGGCGAGCCGCTACGCCGCAAGGGCCGGCTGATGCGGCTTGGCAAGTCGCCGACCACCATCCAGCGCATCGGCCACGGCGTGCTGGCGACGCCGAAGGTCAAGGAGACGGTGGCCTGGTTCCGCGACACGCTGGGCATGATCCGCTCGGACGACGTCTATGCCGGCGACAAGGACAACCTGATCGGCGCCTTCAGCCGCCTCGATCGCGGCGACGAATATGTCGACCATCACGTGCTGTTCTGCGTCCACAACGAGAAGACCGGCCTCAACCACGTGTCCTACGAGGCGCAGGACATCGACGCCGTCTTCCAGGACCACGAGCATCTGAAGCGCGTGGGCAAGTACCGGCACATGTGGGGCATCGGCCGCCACCTGCTGGGCAGCCAGGTCTACGACTACTGGGCCGATCCCTGGGGCCGCGTGCACGAGCGCTGGGCGGACACCGACCGGCTGAACGCCGCCAACGGCGGCAATCTGGTGAGCGCAGAGGAGGGGCTGCAGTCGCAATGGGGAGAGCGGCCGCCGGCACACTTCATCGGCCACGCCAGCCCGTAGATCGCCATCCAACCGAAGGAGAAACCATGTCCGATCGACCCGCCGATTCGTCGGCTGCCCGCGACGCGCTGCGCTCGTTCGCTCCCAAGCTCGTCGACCTCACCGACAACGTGCTGTTCGGCGACGTCTGGGAGCGCAAGGGCCTGTCCAAGCGCGACCGCAGCCTGATCACCTGCGCCACCCTGATCGCGCTCAACCGCACGGAGCAGCAGGTCGGCCATTTCCAGCGCGCCCTCAACAACGGCGTGACCAAGGAGGAACTGCTCGAGGTCATCACCCATCTCGCCTTCTACGGCGGATGGCCGGTCGCGATGTCGGCGGCGAACGTCGCCAAGAAGGTGTTCGAACAAGGGGACAAGAAGTGAAGCTCTGCTATTTCAACGATTTCCGGCTCGGCGTCATCAAGGGCGATTCGGTCGTCGACATCACCGATGCGGTGAAGGAGATCCCGCACCTGCACAACCGCGACCTGATCATCGGCCTGATCGACCGCTGGGAGTCGTGGAAGGCCAAGGTCGAGAAGGCGGCCGCCGACGGCAAGGGCGTGCCGCTGAAGGACGTGCGCCTGCGGCCGCCCGTTCCGAAGCCCGGCAACATCGTCTGCATGGCGGTGAACTACATGGAAGACGGCACGCTGAAGGAGAAGCCGTCGATCAACGCCTTCCACAAGGCGGCGACGGCGGTGATCGGCGACGGCGACACGATGGTGCTGCCCGACGTGCCGGCAACGATCTTCGAGGGCGAGGCCGAACTCGCCCTGGTGATCGGCAAGCGGTCGACCCGCGTGCCGCAGGCCGACGCCATGAAGCACATCTTCGGCTACACGTGCTTCATCGACGGCTCGGCGCGCGGCCTGCCGCCGCCGAACAACGTCTTCTTCCAGGTGAAGTCGCGCGACACGTTCGCGCCGATCGGCCCGTGGATCGTCACCGCCGACGAGATCGCCGACCCGCAGAATCTCGGCGTCACGCTGACCAACAACGGCACCGTGATGCAGAAGTTCAACACCAACGACATGGCCCACGCCATCCCGCGCTGCATCGAATGGGCGAGCTCGACCCATACGCTGGAGCCGGGCGACATCCTGGCCACCGGCACCAACCATCGCGGGCTCAACGCCTTCATGGACGGCGACAGGATCGAGCTCACGATCGAGAAGGTCGGCACGCTGCACGTGTCGGTGAAGGACGAGCACAAGCGCACCTGGGAGCGCACGACGCGCTCGCAGCACAAGGACAAGGGCGGCGAGGGCCCGCATACGCCGCAGACCGGCGGCAAGTACGCGCCCAAGTAAGCGCCACGGCAACGCTGTCATCCCGAGGCCGCAGGCCGAGGGACCCTCCCTGATCCCGAAGGGTCCCTCGCTGCGCTCGGGATGACAGGGGGGGGCGCTCTCGACTCCTCCCTGCGTGCCAGCGGGCGGAGGGGTCATTGGGCCCAACGAATAAGGCGCCGCGGTTGCCCGCGGCGCCTTTCGTTCGTGGTGCGGCCGTTAGTGGGTCAGCGCGGCCTGGGCGGCCTGGACGGGGATCGCGCGGGGCTTCTTCTCCTCCGGGATCTCACGCTGCAGCTCGATCGTCAGCAGGCCGTTGGCAAGCTTCGCGCCCGTGACCTTGACATGGTCGGCGAGCTGGAAGCGGCGCTCGAAGTTGCGCCCGGCGATGCCGCGATAGAGGTACTGCTTCTCGTCCTGGCCGTTCTGGGCGGTCTGGCCGGTGACCAGGAGCTCGTTCTCCTTCTGGGTCACGTTGAGCTCGGCCTCGGCGAAGCCCGCCACCGCCATCACGATCCGGTAGGCGTTGTCGCCGGCCTTCTCGATGTTGTAGGGCGGGTAGCCGTTCGCGCCGGGCTGGCTTGCCACGGAATCGAGCAGGTCGAACACCCGGTCGAAGCCGACGGTCGCGCGATAGAACGGGGAATAATCGAAAGTACGCATGGTCATCATCCTCCAGTGAGCGATGTGTCTGTCGTCGTTCCCGCCCCGGGATGGGCACGGGGGACAGCGCTGATTTAGGAACGGCTTCCGGCGCGTCAAGGGGAGGAAAAATTTCCTTCGTGGCTCGGTGGCCGGCAAGAATTGCTCCCCCGCGCGGCACCTTCGGTAATTCAACTCGTGGCGGATGTGCGAAGACACGCCAGATCGAGACGATCGCCGCCGGAGCCCCGAGCATGCCGCGTTTTCCCACCCTGTCAGACCTCGCCCGCGCGCCCCACGGCGCCCCGGCAGGCCGCCCGTCATGAGGCACCTGCCGCTGTTCTTCGACCTCGCCGGCCGCCGCGTCGCGGTGGTGGGCGAGGGGGCCGTCGCCGAGGCGCGTACCGCGCTCGCCCGCGCCGCCGGCGCCGAGATCGTGCGGTTCGAGCGGCTGGCCGCGGCCGACCTCGCTTGTGTCGCGGCGGTGTTCGTGGCGACCGGCGAGGAGGCGCGCGATCGCGCCGCCTGGCAGGCCGCGCGCGGCGCCGGCGTGCCGGTGAACGTGGCCGATCGTCCCGCCCTCTGCGACTTCATCCTGCCGGCCATCGTCGACCGCGGCGACGTCGTGGTCGCGGTCTCGACCGGCGGCGCCTCGCCCAGCCTGGCCGCCAGCCTGCGCCAGCGCCTCGAGGCCGTGCTGCCGGCGGGGCTCGGCGCCCTGGCCGGCCTGGCGGCTTCCTTCCGCGCCCAGGCCAAGGCGCTGGTGCGCGACCCGCGGCAGCGCCGCGCCTTCTTCCGCCGCCTGGCCGACGGGCCCGCCGCGCGGCTGGCCCTGGCCGGTGATGGTCCGGGCGCCCGTCGCGCCGCCTTGGCCGAACTCGACGCCGCGCGCCGCGGCCTGGCGCCGGTCGGCATCGCCCATCTCGTGGGCGCCGGGCCCGGCGATCCCGACCTGCTGACGCTCCGCGCCGCCCAGCTCCTGGCCGAGGCCGACGTCGTCCTGCACGACGATCTCGTTCCCGCCGCCGTGGTCGACCGCGCCCGTCGCGACGCTGAGCGCATTGCGGTCGGCAAGCGCAAGGGACGGCCCGGCTGGTCGCAGGCCGAGATCGAGGCCGAGCTGGTACGCCGGGTGACGGCCGGCCAGACCGTGGTCCGCCTGAAGGCGGGCGACCCCTTCGTGTTCGGCCGCGGCGGCGAGGAGGTCGAGGCGCTGCGCGCCGCCGGCCTGCCGTACACGGTCGTGCCCGGCGTCACCGCGGCACTGGGCTGCGCGGCCGCCGCCGGCATCCCGCTCACCCATCGCCGGCTGGCCTCGGCCGTCACCTTCGTGACGGCGAGAGGCGCCGAGGGCGGGCGCGAGCCGGCTTGGCCGGCACTTGCCGCCCGCGGTCATACGCTCGCGATCTACATGGGCGCCAGCGAGGCAGCCGCCGTGCGCGATCGCCTGCTGGACGCCGGCACGCCGCCCGCGACGCCGGTCGCCGTCGTCGAGAACGGCACGCGGCCCGACCAGCGGGTCACGACCGGCCGGCTCGGCGACCTGGCGCGACTCGCCGCTGCCCACGCGCGCGACGGTGCCGGCCCGAGCCTCATCCTGGTCGGCGAGGTCGTGGGCCTCGCCGCGGTCGAACCCGTTCCCCTCGCGAAGGTGTCCTGATGGCCAAGAACCTGAACGGCGATCTCACGATCGCCTCCGCCAACCGGCTGGGCGACGGCATGGTCGTGTTCCTCGACGATGCCGGCCAGTGGACGACGCGGCTCGACCGCGCCGCCGTGGCGAGTGGTGGCCGCGCGGGCGAGATCCTGCTCGAACGCGCCCGGGCCGAGGCATTCGGCGTCATCGATCCCTTCCTGGTGGCGGTGGCGCAGGACGCCGACGGCGCGCTGGAGCCGCTCAGCCTGCGCGAGCGCATCCGCGCCTCGGGCCTCACCTTCGCGGCCATCGCCGCCGACGCGGTGCGCTATGCCTGACACCCACCTGCCGATTCCGCACCACTTCTACCGCTACGATTCCTACGACCGGACGCTGCTGGCCGAGCGCATCGCCCAGTTCCGCGACCAGGTGCGCCGGCGGCTGGCCGGCGAGCTCACCGAGGAGCAGTTCAAGCCGCTCAGGCTGCAGAACGGCCTCTACCTGCAGCTCCATGCCTACATGCTGCGGATCGCCATCCCCTACGGCACGCTGTCGTCGCACCAGCTGCGCAAGCTCGCCGACATCGCCCGCCGCTACGACCGCGGCTACGGGCACTTCACGACGCGCCAGAACCTGCAGCTCAACTGGATCCGGCTCGAGGATGCGCCCGACGCGCTGGCGGCCCTGGCCGAGGTCGACATGCACGCCATCCAGACCTCGGGCAACGTGATCCGCAACGTCACGGCCGACCATTTCGCCGGGGCGGCGATCGACGAGATCGAGGATCCGCGCATCTGGTGCGAGATCGTGCGCCAGTGGTCGACGCTCCATCCCGAGTTCAGCTTCCTGCCGCGCAAGTTCAAGATCGCCATCACCGGCTCGCCGAACGACCGCGCCGCCGTGCGGGTGCACGACATCGGCCTGCGCCTGTGGCGCAACGAGGCGGGCGCGGTCGGCTTCGAGGTCATCGTCGGCGGCGGCCTCGGCCGCACGCCGATGATCGGCAAGACGTTGCGCGCGTTCCTGCCGCGCGAAGAGCTGCTGGCCTATCTCGAGGCGACGCTGCGCGTCTACAACCGCTACGGCCGGCGCGACAACCTCTACAAGGCGCGCATCAAGATCCTGGTGCACGAGGTCGGCGCCGAGAATATCCGCGAGGAGGTCGAGGCCGAGTACGCAGCGCTGAAGGACGGGGCGCTGCGCCTGCCGGCCGCGACCATCGAGGCGATCGCGCGGCAGTTCGCGCCGCCTCCGCTGCCGCACCGGCCGGCCGTCGTGCCGGCGGTCGAAGCGCTGCGGCTGGACGAGCCCGAGTTCGCGCTGTGGCTGAAGGCGAACGTGGCCCCGCACCGGATGGCCGGCTACCGCATCGTCACGGCCTCGCTGAAGCCCGCCGGCGCACCGCCGGGCGACGCCAGCGCGGCGCAGATGGAGGGCGTGGCCGACATCGCCGACGCCTGGAGCCAGGGCGAGATCCGCGTCAGCCACGAGCAGAACCTCGTCCTGCCGCATGTCGCGGTCGAGGACCTGCCGTCGGTGTGGCGGGCGCTCGGCCGACTGGGCTTCGCTGAGGCCAATGTCGGCAAGGTCACCGACATCATCGCCTGCCCGGGCCTCGACTATTGCGCGCTCGCCAACGCGCGTTCGATCCCGGTGGCCCAGCGCATCTCGACGCACTTCGCCGCCGTCGCGCGCCAGCACGACATCGGCGACCTCAAGATCAAGATCTCGGGCTGCATCAACGCCTGCGGCCATCACCATGTCGGCCACATCGGCATCCTCGGCGTCGACCGCAACGGCGTCGAGCTCTACCAGGTGAGCCTGGGCGGCGACGTCGATTTCGGCCGCACCGCGCTCGGCACCATCCTGGGGCCGGCGCTCGGCGCCGACCAGGTGGTCGAGGCGGTCGATGCCCTGGTCGCCACCTACCTCGCGCACCGCGCCGACGGCGAGCGCTTCGTCGACACCTACCGCCGCATCGGCATCCAACCCTTCAAGGAGACGGTCTATGGCACTGTTTAGCGAGAAGGGCGGCGCCTCCATCCTGGAGCCGCTGCCGCTGGCCGAATGGCAGAAGCGGACGGGTTGGCCCGCCGTGTCCCTGTCCAACACCGACGAGGTCGAGGCGCTCACCCCGCATGTCGGCGGCCTGCGCCTGGTCGTGCTGAATTTTCCCAAGTTCAGCGACGGCCGCGCCTACAGCCAGGCCCGCCTGCTGCGCGGCCGGCTGGGCTACGCCGGCGAGCTCAGGGCCACCGGCAACGTGCTGCAGGACCAGCTTCCCTTCCTGCTGCGCTGCGGTTTCGATTCCTTCGACAGCGAGCAGAAGGGCTTCGGCGAGGCGCTGGCCAGCGCGCGCGGCCTGTTCAGCGTCGTCTACCAGCCGACCGAAGACGGCCGGGCGCCGGCGGCGCTGCTGCGCCTGGCGGAGGCCGGCGCGCCACCCGCCTGACGCTGCGGCGGGCGTTGCCAGCCACGGCATTTCCTCCTAGCGTTCCTCGCAAGAAGAACGACATGGAGGAATGCCGTGACCAGCGGACACCAGGTCGAGACGCGTAACACAGCGCACTTCCGTCACGATTACAGCAGCGACCAGTCGGACCTGCGGCGGCTCTACGAGCAGGCCAAGGTCGACCAGTGGAACGCCGCCCGCGACATCGACTGGGACGTCGCGCTGGCCGGCGATGGCGGTCTGATCGCCGACGATCTGGTCGACATTCATGGCACGCGTTTCTGGGACGCATTGTCGGAGGCGGATCGCATCGAGCTCAACCGCCGCGTGACGCGCTGGCGGCTCTCGACACTGGTGCAGGGCGAGCACGGCGCCATGTTGCTGTGCAGCCAGCTCGTCGACTGCGTGGAGGGGCAGGACGCCAAGCTCTTCCAGTCGACCCAGGTCGCCGACGAGGCGCGGCACAACGAGGTGCTGCAGCGCTATCTCGAGCTGCGCCTGGACGGCGGCATCTATCCGCTGGGCGGCAACGTGAAGGAGATCTTCGACACGCTGCTGTCGACCTCGTCCTGGCACCTGAAGACGATCGGCCTGCAGCTCGTCGCCGAGACCTTCGCGGTGTCGCTGTTCCGCATGCTGGCGGAATCGTCGAAGGACGAGGTGCTGCGCCAGGTGTGCCGCCGCATCCTGCAGGACGAGGCGCGCCACATGGGCTTCGCCATGCTGTCGCTGCCGGCGATGGTCGCCGGCGCGAGCGACGCCGAGCGCCGCGAGATGGAGGAGTTCGCCGTGTGGGCGCTCAGCCGCACCCTGTCCGGCATCTTCCCGCTCGCCGCCTACCAGGAGATGGGCTTCGGCAAGGCCGACCTCGACGAGATCAAGCGCTATCGCCGCGAGCGCGCCGCCGGCGGCGACGAGACCGCGTTCCGCAAGTTCTTCCGCCGCGACCTGCACGACGGGCTGGTCCGCAACCTGCGCAAGGTCGGGCTGCTGAGCGAACGGATCGTTCCCAGCCTGCAGTCGTTCGGCATCAGGCTCGCGGCCTGACCGGAGCCTCCGGCGAATCAGGCATCGACAGATGGCGGACGCCGCGGCGCCCGCGATCGGTCGATGGTCCGTCTACTGACGGGTGTCGACGTCGAGCTCGACGACCGTGGCCGTCGGCTCGGGCCCGTGCGGCTGCAGCTTGTCGCCGCCGGTATCGGCCCAGCTCGCGATGTTGATCACGACGCCACGCCTCGCGTCCGACTGTTCGGCGTCGACGGGCTCGACGATGGAAAGTCCGCGTCCGTCCAGGAAGTAGGTATGCTCGCCGAACATCCGCTCGAGCTGCGGGATGATCGGATGTTCCGGCGGAATGGTCTGGGCGTTGAGGGCTTCGGAATTCAGCCTGTCGAGCGTCCGCTCGATCTGTGCGGCATTCATCTTCATCGCACGCTCCTGTGGATGGTCGTTTTGCGGTGGAGAGAGTGCAGTTCGTCGGCCTCCCGCCTTGAGGCGGTATCGAGAGGGAAGCGGCCGCGACGCCTGTTCACCCTAGCCGTGGTTGACGCACGGTCAACCCGTTCCGGCAAAAGTCGCGCGATTAAATCCGCGAATGTGACATCAACGTGGCCGGCTCCTTTTCGTCGCGGCCCGCAGCGCGGTCGTCGGTGACGGCGAGGATTGCCACGCTGCTCTGCCGGGCGCACCGTCCGCAGCAAGACGCTCAGGAGGAAGCATGCCCGTCGATCCGCAGATCCAGGCCCTGCTCGACAGGGGCACCGGCGTGCCGGCCACGCACACGCTGTCCGTTGCGGAGGCGCGCCGCCTGTACGAGGCGCGCATTGCGGTGATGGCGCAACCGGCCGCCGTCGAGCGCGTCGAGGATCGCACGATCGACGGTCCGGCCGGGCCGATGCGCCTCAGGATCTACACGCCGCAGGGGAAGGGGCCGTTCCCGCTGATGGTGTTCTTCCACGGCAGCGGCTTCGTGTTGTGCAGCCTCGATACGCATGACGGCATGTGCCGCAACCTCGCCGCCGGCATCGGCTGCTTGGTGGTCTCGGTCGACTATCGGCTGGCGCCCGAGCACCGCTTCCCCGCCGGTCCCGACGACTGCCTGGCGGCGACGCGCTGGGCGGCGGCACACGCCGCCGAGCTCGGCGCCGATGCCGCGCGCATCATGGTCGCGGGCGACAGCGCCGGCGGCAACATGGCGGCGGTGACGGCGCTGCGCCTGCGCGACGAGGGCGGACCGGGGCTGGTCGGCCAGATGCTGCTCTATCCCGTCACCGACTATCACACGCCCGGCACGCCCTCCTACGCGGAGAATGCCGACGGCTACGGGCTGACGCGCGACACGATGGAGTGGTTCTGGGCGCACTATCTCGGCGAGACCGGGGATGCTTCCCATCCGCATGCCTCGCCGTTGCGCGCGCCCGACCTCTCGCGCCTGCCGGCAGCCTATGTGCTGAGCGCCGAGTACGATCCCCTGCGCGACGAGGCCGAGCGCTATGGCGAGCGCCTGCGCGCGGCCGGCGTGCCGGCCGAGATCACCCGCCGGCCCGGCATGAACCATGGGTTCCTGTTCTGGGTCGGCCTGGTGGGCGGCGCCGACGCCGCCCTCGAGGATGCCTGCGCCTGGGCGCGCGGCATCTTTGGTGGGGCAGCGCCCCTCAGCGGCCGACCAGCGGGATGACCTCGGCCGCGAAGCGCTCGAGCCGCTCGATGCTCTCGGCGATCGCGCTGCCGCGGAAATCGAAGATCAGCTCATGCACGCCGATGGCGGCGAAGGCGCGGATGTCGTCGGCGATCTCTTCGGCCGTGCCGGAGAAGCTGCGCCGGCTGCCGTCGCGATCGGGAATGGACGTGTCGTAGAGCGGCGCCTTGTAGGAGATCGTGAGCGCGTCGAAGTCGCGGCCCTCCGCTTCCGTCATCTGCCTCAGGCGCTGCAGATGCGCGGTCATCTCCTGCGGCGGCAGCGGCGAGGCGGCGATGGCGCCGACCGGGTGCCAGCCGTCGCCGTACCGCGCGGTGCGGCGCAGCGCGGCCGTCGAATGGCCGCCGACCCAGATCGGCGGATGCGGCTTCTGCAAGGGGAAAGGTTCGCAGCGTATGTCGGCATAGCGGTAGAACCTGCCATCGAACGTCGCCGGCGACGTCGTCCAGAGCTGCTTGAAGATGGTGAGCCACTCGTCGGTCACCGTGCCGCGCCGGTCGAAGTCGGGGCTGTCCAGGGCTTCGAACTCCTCCTTGAGCCAGCCGACCCCGACGCCCAGCGTCACGCGGCCGCCCGACAGCACGTCGAGCGACGCCACGAGCTTCGCCGTCAGCACCGGGTTGCGGTAGGGCAGCACCAGCACCGAGGTGACGAGCCGCAGCCTCTCCGTCGCGCCGGCCACGAGCCCCAGGATGGTGAAGGTCTCGAGCGCGTCGCCGGTCCCGGGATGCTTGCCGTCCAGCGTGTAGGGATAGGGCGAGTCGCTCTCGACCGGGAACACGATGTGATCGGCGACCATGGCCGAGTGCAGGCCGAGCCGCTCGCCGGCGCGGGCCAGCGAGAGGATGCCATCACGGGTGGCGGTGGGGCCTCGGGTGGGGAGGTAGAAGCCGTAGCGCATGGCGTGCTCCAGTTGGACAGATCGCAGGGCTATCGCATTTGACCCCAAAACCCCGTCCGGCGCGCTCGTGGGAAATGCTCTAAGCCGCCCAGGCGCCTTCGTGCTGCAGCAGCCATTTCTTGCGCGGCAGGCCGCCGCCGTAGCCGGTCAGCGTGCCGTCCGAGCCGATGACGCGATGGCAGGGCACGACGATGCTGATCGGGTTCTGCCCGTTGGCGAGGCCGGCGGCACGTACCGCCCGCGGCTTGCCGATGCGGCTCGCCAGTTCGGCGTAGCTGATGGTCCCCCCACGGCGGATGCGGCGCAGCTCGCGCCAGACGCTGGTCTGGAACGGCGTGCCGGCGGTGGCCACCGGCAGCGTCTCGATGACGTCGACATCCCCGGCGAAGTAGGCGCGCATCGCCCGCGTGAGCCCGCCGGGATCGCGCGCGGCCTCGAGCGTGTAGCCGTCGCGTCCATAGTAGCGGTCGAGAAGCTGGCGCATGCGCGCCTCGTGGTCGGTCCAGTCGACGGTGCGCAGTTGGCCGTCGCGGTCGGCAACGACCAGCAGTTCGCCGATCGGCGTGTCGAGCCGGTCGACGAGCAGGGCGAGAGGCTCACGCATGGCTGGCCATCCTGAGGTGCTGGGTGGCGTAGGCCTGCCAGGGCCGCCAGGCCGGCGGCCCGTCGCTCGCCGCGGCCGGCATCGTGTCGCGCTCCCAGTCGCCGGGCGCGCGCAGACCGGGGCGGCGGCGGATCAGCGGCGCCAGCCGGGGATCGCGGGCGAGATGGCTGTCGATGGTGGCGATGTCGGCGCCGAGATCGAAGACGCGGCGCACGCGGGCCACGATCGCGGGCAGGGCCTTCACGCAGGAGAAGTGGATGGTGACCAGGACGGAGTTGCGCGCGCCGAGATGGGCGACCGCGACGCTGCCCTGCCGGCCGTCGAGGTCGATGCGGCGATGCCAGACGTCGTCGTCGATCCATTCGGTCTTCGCCGCCGCGCGCGACGACAGGGCCGCCAGCATGCCCGGCCAGTCGTAGGGTGGACGATAGGCGAGCCGGAGCGTCACGCCCTCGCGCGCCGACTCCGAGGCGCCGCCTTTCCGGCGGAGCGCGCTCGGCGGCCGCCCGAACAGGTCGCGGAAGGTCTCGTTGAAGCGGCGGATGCTGCCGAAGCCCGAGGCCAGCGCCACCTCTGCCATCGGCAGGTGAGTGTCATGCAGGAGCTGCTTGGCGAACAGCACGCGGCGGGTCTGGGCGACGGCGATCGGCGAGGCCCCGAGATGGCGCTGGAACAGGCGGCGCAACTGGCGGCCGCCGACGCCCAGCCGCTCGGCCAGCCTCTCGACATCGGCATCGTCGCCGTCGAGCGCGCCATCGGCGATCAGCGCCAGTGCGCGGCTCACCGTGTTGGCCGTGCCGCGCCAGAAGGCGAGCTCGGGGGCGATCTCGGGCCGGCAGCGCAGGCAGGGCCGGAAGCCGGCCTCCTGCGCCGCCGCGGCCGAGACGAAGAAGCGGCAGTTCTCGAACCGGGGACAGCGCGCCGGGCAGATCGGCCGGCAGTAGATGCCGGTCGAGGTGACGCCGACGAAGACGCGCCCGTCGAAGCGGACGTCGTGGGTCTGGAAGGCCCTGTAGTAGGTGCGGCGGTCGAGCAGTTCCATGGATCGACTCTAGTCTGCGGGCGTCAGGTCGGCTCGCGGTTTTCGGACCTCTATGCCGCCGCGGTCGGTGCCACCCGTCGGGTGATGCCGATGCCTTCGAGGAAGGCTTCGTCATGGCTGACGACCAGCAGCGCGCCGTCGTAGGCGCGCAGCCCGGCCTCGACCGCCTCCAGCGCGTCGAGGTCGAGATGGTTGGTCGGCTCGTCCAGCATCAGCAGCGAGGGAGGGCGGCCGCCGCCCAGCACGCAGGCGAGCGCGGCGCGCACCTGCTGGCCACCGCTCAGCGAGCCCGCGGCCTGAAGGGCGGCGTCGGCGCGGAACATCAGCCGGGCCAGCGCGGCCCGGCAGGCATTCTCGTCGCTGCCGGGATGGAGCCGCCGGAAGTTGTCGAGGATCGATGCCGCGGGATCGAGCAGGCTCATCGTCTGATCGAGGAGGGCAACGTCGGCGACGCGCCGGATGCTGCCGGCAGTGGGGTCGAGCCGACCGGCGGCGAGGGCGAGCAGGGTGCTCTTGCCGCTGCCGTTCGGTCCGGTAGCGGCGACGCGCTCGGCGCCGGTGATCGAGAGCGACAGCCCGTCGATGATCGGCGGTCCACCGGTATGAGCAAAGGACACGCCCTCGAACTCCAGCACCGTGTGTCCAGACGGCAGGCCGGTTGCCGCCAGCGTGACCGCGATCGGCTGCAGCACCTCGATACGAGCCCGTGCATCGGTGGCGTCGGCCAGGGCCTGGCTGCGCCGGCGGTCGGCCAGGCGCGCCTGGCCGCCGCTCGTGCCTTCGCTGCGGTCGCGCCGCGCACCCTGCAGGATGCGTGGCGTGCCGCCCCGCGCGGCCTGGCGCCGGCCGGCACCGGCGCGGCGGGCCTGTCGCTCGGCCGTCGCCTGCGCGCGCTCCTCGATCGCGGCGACGCGCCGCTCGGCGGTCTCGAGATCGTGCCGGGCGGCGGCCAGCGCGAGGTCGCGGCGTTCCCGGTAGACGCTCCAGTTGCCGCCATGGCGCATCGCGCCGAGCGGGCCAAGCTCGACGATGGCGTCGACCGTCTCGAGGAGCTCGCGGTCGTGGCTCGCCACCAGCGCGCCGGCCTGCCAGCCGGCCAGCAGGTCGAGCACGGCGCGCCGTCCGTCGCGGTCGAGATTGTTGGTCGGCTCGTCGAGCAGGACGAAGTCGGGCTCGGCGAACAGCAGCGCCGCCAGGCTGGCGCGCGTACGCTGGCCACCCGACAGGCGAGCGAGCTTTGTGTCGGGCTCGGCCGCGAGCCCGGTCCGCGCCAGGGCCGACGCCATGCGGCTCTCCAGCGTCCAGTCGGCGCCTGTCAGCTCGTCGATCCCGGCATCGCCGCGCTCGGCACGCCGCAGGACCGTGAGCGCCGCGCGGGCACCGAAAAGGTCGGCGATCGTCTCGCCGTCGGCGACCTGCACGAGCTGGCGCAGCACCGCGAGGCGGCCATGGATGGCGACCGAACCGGCGTGCGGCCGCAGCCGCCCGGCGATCAGGGCGAGCAGCGTCGACTTGCCGACGCCGTTGCGTCCGACCAGTCCGGTGCGCTCGGCTTCGAAGCCGAGGGTAAGGTCAGTGAAGAGCGGACGGCCGTCGGGAAGCGACCAGGCCAGACCGGAAAGGATGACGGAAGGGGACATCGAAGCGGATCTCTGCGACGGCAAGACGGGCGAGGGTTGCGGTCGGCAGACGATCCACGGCGCACACTTCCTTCTGGAGAACGGGAGCGGTCCTTGTAACGGCCAATCGTGGCGCGACCAAGGTCATTTGACCGCGCCGCGGGAACATGATCATTCGGCCCCCATGTCGGAGGAAACGGCGCCGCAAGGGACGGCGGACACGGGCTGGAGCGCGATGCTGCGGCCGGCCTGGCTGCCCGCCGTGGCGGTCCTGGTCGGCGGCGTGCTGCTGCACTCGATGAACGTGCTGATGCTGGCGACCGTCCTTCCGAGCGTCGTCGAGGACCTCGGCGGCGCGACGCTCATGAGCTGGACATCGAGCGCCTTCCTCGCCTCGTCGATCGTGGCGGCGACCTGCACCGGCTACCTCACCTCGATCCTCGGCGCGCGCACGGTGTTTTCCGCCGGCGCAGTCATCTTCGGCGTGGGGGCGCTCACCTGCGCGCTGGCGCCGTCGATGGCGCTGATCGTGGCCGGCCGCTTCGTGCAGGGTTTTGGCGGCGGGCTGCTCACCGCCATGGCCTATGTGCTGGTGCGCAGCACCTTTCCGCAGGTTCTGTGGGCGCGCGGCTTCGCGCTGCTGTCCGGTGCCTGGAGCCTGTCGATCCTGGTCGGCCCGCTGGTTGGCGGCCTGTTCGCACGCTACGGCCACTGGCGCGGCGCGTTCTTCGCGGTCACCGGCATCGCCGCCCTGCTGTCGCTGGTGGCCCTGCGCGCCCTGCCGCGCAGCGCCACCAGCGGCGAGGGCGCGCGCGTTCCGGTCCTGCGCATCGCGCTGATCTGCGGCGCCATCGCCGGCCTGTCGGCGATGGCCGTCGTCCCGGGCGCGGCCGCCAAGGCGGCGCTGCTCGCGCTGGCGGTCGCGACGCTGGCGGTCGCGCTCGCGGTCGACCGCCGGGCGCATCAGCCGCTGCTGCCGACCGACGCCTTCTCGCTGCGCAGCCCGACCGGCCTCGGCCTCTGGCTCGCCCTCACCGTCGCGATCTCCTACAGCCCGCTGCAGATCTTCGTGCCGATCTTCCTGCAGGGCCTGCACGGGCTCGATCCGCTGGGGGCCGGCTACATGGTGGCCGGCGCCTCCTTCGGCTGGACCGGCATGTCGCTCGTGGTGGCCGAGACGCCGCCCGAGCGCACCGGGCGCCTGCTGGTCGCCGGCCCGCTGATGATGCTGGCCGGGCTGCTGGGCGTCGCCCTGCTGATGGAGCGCGAGCCCGTGCTGCTCGTCTTCCCCGCGATCGCCCTCGTGGGCGCGGGCATCGGTGGCTGCTGGGCGTTCATCGCCCAGCGGGTGATGACCGGCGCGCGCGCTGGCGAGGAGAACCTCGCGGCCTCCTCCGTGGCCACGGTGCAGCAGACCGGCTTCGCGCTGGGGGCCGCGCTCGCGGGCCTCGCCGCCAATGCCGCCGGCCTGTCGGCCGGGCTGAACCGCGCGGACATCGCGTCGGCGGCCTTCTGGGTGCCGATGAGCTTTGCCGCCGCGGCGGTGGTGGCCGTGCTGGTCGGCCTGCGGCTGGCGCGGCTGCGCCTGCCCGAGAGGCGGCCCGCCTAAGCCGCCTTCTGGTGGCTCTCCAGGGCCTCGCCGAAGGCCTTGAAGAGCGCCCGGTTGACCGGGTTGGACTGCGGATCGTACTCGGCGTGCCACTGCACCCCGAGCGCGAAGCAGGGGGCGTCGGCGATGCGGATGGCCTCGATCGTGCCGTCCTCGGCGACGCCTTCGATGACCACGCGCCGGCCCGGCTCGAGGATCCCCTGGCCGTGCAGCGAGTTCACCCGGATGCAGTCGCAGCCCATCAGGCGGGCGAACACGCCGCCCTCGGCCAGGCGCACCTCGTGGCGATCGGCGAAGACGACGTCGGGATCGGGATGGATCTCGCCGTTCTCCAGCCGCGGCATGCGGTGGTTCATGCGGCCGGGGATGTCGCGGATCTCCGGATGCAGCGTGCCGCCGAAGGCGACGTTCATCTCCTGGAAGCCGCGGCAGATGCCGAGCAGGGGCACGCTGCGCTCGACGCAGGCCTTGATCAGCGACAGCGCCATCGCGTCGCGCTCGTGGTCGTAGGGCTCGTGGCGGGGATCGGGCTCGACGCCGAAATGGGTCGGATGGACGTTGGCCCGCGCGCCGGTCAGCAGGATGCCGTCGACCGCCTGCAGCAGGGCGTCGATGTCGGTGATGTCGGGCGTTCCCGCGAACATCAGGGGCAGGGCGCCCGCCACCTCGGCGACCGCCTTCATGTTGCGCTGGCCCACCAGCTGCACGTTGTGTCGGTCGTTCACGACGTGCGCATTTCCGATCACGCCGACCACCGGTCTCTTCATGTTACAGCCACTCGCGCTCGACTCCGTCTCCTTCGCCCACGGAGCTAGCTCATTTCATGCCAAGGGAAAAGAGAATCGCCAGCAGGTCAGCCATCGGAAAACTAATCGGGGCCGGTTCGTACCGGTTCGGCCGCGGCCGAAACGAGGGTCCGCCCGGCAGGGCTAGTCTCCGGGCCGTTGCCACAGAGGAGAGAGCCATGACCGATCTTCACGACCTCAAGGACGGCCTCGTCGTCACCGCCCAGTGGGAAGCCAATCCCGGCGAGGCCGACGCCCTGCTCGCCATCGTGCGCCGCTTCCTGCCGCAGGCCCAGCGCGAGCCCGGGGTGAAGGCCTTCCAGATCCACCAGTCGACCAGCGATCCGCAGAAGTTCTTCTTCTACGAGGTCTTCCGGGACGAGGCGGCCTTCGCCGAGCACCAGCAGACCGCGCACTTCAAGGAGCTGATCGCCGGTCAGGCGCTGCCCAGGCTCGCCCGGCGCGAACGCACGCAGCACCGCTTCGTGTAGGTCCCGCCGGCCCTACGCTCCCTGCCACGGCCCGACCTCGAGCCACGTGCTCTGGTACGTGGCGCCTTCGCCCATGTCGGTGTAGCGGTCCGAGCACAGCATGTTGATGGTGCCCGACACCGCTTCGCCGGTCGGGCGCTGGCCCGGCACCAGCACGACGCCGGGCTGGACGTCGTCGGCGACCTGCAGGACCAGCCCGATCTCGCCGCGGCCGTTGAACAGGCGCACCGCGTCGCCGTCCTTGAGGCCGCGCCTCGCGGCTTCCTCGGGATGCAGGACGCAATGCGGCTTGCCCTCGCGGATGCGCAGGAAGTCGACGCCGGAGAAGGCGGTGTGCGCCTGGAAGTAGCCGGGTGCCGTGAGCAGGCGGAGAGGCCACGTCGCCGCCTCCGCCGCCTCGACGGGATCCTCGCTCCAGTCGGGGACCGGCGACAGGCCCTGACGCGCGAGCTGCTCCGAATGGAACTCGAGCTTGCCGGATGGCGTCGCGAACGGCTGACCCTCGCGCTGGTGCTTGATCGAGATCGGCTCGCCGGCGAACAGCTTCTGCTTGTCGGCTGCGGCGGCGGGACCGGTGGCGCCCTTGAAGAGCTCGAGGGCCGCGTCCTGAGGCGCCAGGCCGAAGATCGGATCGGTGAGGCCCATGCGCTTGGCCAGCGCCTGGGCGACGTCGAAGTTGGAGCGCGCTGCGCCCCGGGGCTTGGCCGCCTGCCGGCCCCACTGCATCCAGTAGGCGCCGTAAGCGCGATAGAGATCGTCGGTCTCGAGGTAGCTCGCCGCCGGCAGCACGATGTCGGCGTAGCGGGCGGTGTCGGTCATGAACGGGTCGTGGACCACGGTGAACAGGTCCTCGCGCATCAGGCCCTTCCGGACCTTGTGCACCTCGGGGCAGGTCACCGCCGGATTGTTGGCCGAGATGTAGAGCGCGCGGATCGGCGGATCGGACAGGGTGAGGAGCGCGTCGCCCAGGCGCAGATGATTGATGTTGCGGGTCGCCGCCGGCCCCGAGGGCCGGCGCACCGCGGCGTAGTTGAGGTCGCAGGAGGCCGCGGTCAGCAGCAGCGCGCCGCCACCCTTCACACCGTAATGGCCCGAGACGCCGGGCAGCAGCGCCACGGTGCGCAGCGCCTGGCCGCCATGGGTGAGGCGGGTCATGCCTTCGCCCAGCCGGATCAGGGCGGCCTTGGCCTGGCCGTACATCGCGGCGAGCTTCTCGATGTCGGCGACGGCGAGGCCGGTGATCTCGGCGACGCGGGCCGGCGGGAACTTCGGCAGGATGTCGCGCTCGACCGCGTCGAAGCCCAGCGTGTGCCGGGCGATGTAGCCGCGGTCGGCGCGCCCGTCGCGCACCAGGATGTGCATGATGCCGAGCGCCAGGGCGGCATCGGTGCCGATGCGGATCGGCAGGTAGAGGTCGGCGGCCCGGGCGCTGCGGGTGCGGCGGGGATCGATCACGACGATCGGCATGCCGCGCTTCTTCTTCTGCTCCTCGGCCAGCGCCCAGAAATGGACGTTGGTCGCCGCGAGGTCGGCGCCCCAGGAGATCACCAGGTCGGAATGGACGACGTCCTCCGGATCGGCGCCGCCGACCGGGCCGACCGTCACGTCCCACGCCGCCTCGCAGCACGTGTCGCAGACCGTGCCGGCCTGCAGGCGCGAGCTGCCAAGCGCATGGAACAGGCCGTTGACCAGGCCGCGGTTCATCAGCCCCTGGTGGGCGGAGTAGGCGTAGCCGAGCAGGGCGAGCGGGCCGCTCTCGGCGATGACGGATTTCCAGCGGCTGGCGATCTCGTCGAGCGCCTCGTCCCAGCCGATCGGCGCGAACTGGCCGGAGCCCTTGGCGCCGGTGCGCTTCAGCGGTGTTGCCAGGCGCTCGGGCGAATTGACGAGGTCGGCGTCGCGGTTGACCTTCCCGCAGGCGAAGCCCGCCGTGTACGGATGGTCGGGGTCGCCCTGGACCCGCACGATCCGGCCGTCCTCGACATGCGCCAGCAGCGAGCACATGTCGGGACAATCGTGCGCACAGACGACTCGGACTTGCGACTTCACCACACCGTCTCCCCGAAACTGGAAGACGGAGTGTAGCAGAGGCTCGTGGAAAGCCCCGATTACTTCTTCTTGGCGGGAGCGGCTTCCGGCTTGGTGCCGCTCGACTTGGTGCCGGCGCCCATGCCGCCTTCGGCGCTGCCGGTCATGCCGAAACGGTCCTTGAAGCGCTGCACGCGGCCGCCGCGATCGATCGACTGGCGCACGCCCGTCCAGGCGGGGTGCGTCTTGGGATCGATGTCGAGCCGCAGGCTGGCGCCTTCCTTGCCCCAGGTCGAGCGGGTCTCGAAGGACGAGCCGTCGGTCATGACGACCGTGACCTTGTGGTAGTCGGGATGAATCTTCTCTTTCATGACCAGATCTCCAGCGCCGAAAGGGCCGGTCCGCGCCCTTTCGGGCGTCGACGGCCGGCGCGACAGGCCCGGGGGGTATACAGGCCATGCCGGCCGGGGACAAGCCGCCTTTGGGCCCTATTCGCTGGTGACCTTTTCCTGCAGGAGCACGTCGCGCTGGCGACTCCCGCGGAACAGGGTGCCCTCGCGGCGGGGGTCGGCCCAGATGTCGATGTCCTGCGGGGCGGGTTGCACCGGCGCGGCCGGTTTCTGGCCCGCCTGGGCGGCGGCCTGCTGCGTCGCGGCGACCCAGCGGCGCGCCTCGTGGATGCTCAGGAAGATCTGGATGGGGCCTTCCTGCGCGGTCTCTGCGGCAAAGAGGCTGGCAAATTGGGGGTTCTTCGAGCGCACGACGAAGGCCACGGGCCCCCGGGCGGCCGGGTCGCGGCGCAGCATCTGCGCCAGGCCGGCGATCTGCTGGGGCGTGACCTCGGCGGTGGCGCCCGCGATCTCGACGATCTTGCCGAACCGGCGGACATTGGCGTCGGCCAGCTTCTGGACCGCGCCCCGGATCTCGTCGGCGCCGATCGTCCCCCGCGCGACGATCGTCACGAGGCGATGCAGCGGGGAAATCTCCATGTAGATGGGCATACGTCCGTTTCCTGCGCTCCCGTCGGCCATTGTAGCGCCGGTCGGCGGCAAATGGCTGCCTGCAAGTGCGCTGATCTCCCCGACTCGACAGGGATACGAGCAGATGGGCGGCCCGGACCACCCCGCTCGCGGGCCCTACTGCTTCCGTGCCTCCATGTGCTTCAGCGCGCGGGTGTAGTGATCGGTCTGCACCGCCGTCTCGCCCTTGAACGGCTGGTCCATCACGAACACGAAGCCGATGAAGGCGCCCAGCACCGCCATCTGGCAGGCGAGGATCACCTTCCGAAAGGGGCTGGGGTGCATTGTGCTGGACACGAACAGCAGCGTCATGGCGGCGAACAGGATGACGACCCAGTAGATGCGCGGCAGGCCGGTCGCCGCGGCATTGATCCGCGCGTCGCGGCCTTCGGCGACCGCGTCGAAGGCCCGCAGCATCTCGGAATAGATCTCGGTCTGGCGGCCAGGGGTCGGCGCCAGCGCCAGGATGCCGCGCGAGACGGGGGCAAAGGCCTCGCGCGTCTTGTCGCTCTCGCTGCCGCGCAGGATCTCGGGCCAGTCGTCCTTGAGGATCGAGCGCAGGTAGGCTGCGAGGTCGCCGCGGATCTCCACCGTGGCGGCGCCGTCGTAGCGGGCGAGCAGGCGGTCGAGCCGGTCGATGTGCGAGGCCTCGGCCGAGGCCAGCGCGTCGACGCGCCGGAAGTTGCCGTCCGCCTCGACCAGGGTGAAGGCCAGGATCAGGCCGCACATCGTGAACAGGGTCGCCTGAACGCGGATCACGAAGTCTGTGTTGACGTCGCTCGGCGCCAGCACCGGCACGTGGCGCACCAGCCGGGGCAGCGACGTGATGACGGCGGCGAGGATGCCGGCAGCAACGAGAACGAGAAGAACTTCAGGGAGGGTGTAGAGCCAGTCGATCATGGTCACTCTCTCGGTGGGCGCCTGCGAGGCCGCGATTGGGCCGCTGCGGCGACCGTTATAGGTTGCGCCGGAGGGGCGGCAATCGCCGCGGATGGTGAGCCAGAGCTATCGCGGCGATTGATTTGTCGGCGGCGTTGCGCGTAGGACTCCGGCCCAGACCGTCGGATGCAGCGTGGAGTTCCTGGGCCATCGGCCCCGCGGCGAGCCGAAGCGTCGTGCCGTCAAGAGAGTGTGTCCATGCTCCGCCCCGTCGTCCGCGTGCTGATCTCCCGCTTCTCGATCGCGTTCATCGAGCTCGTGATCGCCGTGCCCATGGCGCTCGGCGTGCGGGAGGTCTGGAGCAGGCTCTGGCAGCAGCCCGACCTTCACGAGCAGATCGAGACGATCGGGGGGCTCGGGATCATCATGATCGGGCTGGGCGTCGTGCTGGAGGAGCGCGGCGCCCTGCGCCAGATCTTCGGGCTGGCGCCGGCGCCGGACGAGGCCTGGCAGGCCCACCTGGACCACAACTGCCACCATGCCGGCCTCGGCCAGCTCGTGCTCGGCCTGTTCGCCGAGATCTCCATCGAGTTGACCAAGATCCCCAACAGCGTGATCTACACGGGCGAGGTCGACGACTGGCTGGTGGCGGCCGGCTGTATCATGGTCGGCGTGGGCGGCCTGCTGCTGATCCGCCATGCCGTCGTCCTGCTCTTCCTTCTGCGCCGGCAGTTCCTGGCTGCCGAGGGGAACCTGCATCCATGAGCCACTCGACCTTCGAATCCCTCGCCGACGATCTGCTCGCTGCCCTCGAGGAGGGGATCGGCGCCGGCAGCGACGCCGATGCCGAGCTGCAGGGCGGGATCCTGACGGTCGACGGCAAAGCGGGCACCTGGGTGGTGAACAAGCATGCGCCGACGTCGCAGATCTGGCTGAGCTCGCCGATCAGCGGCGCCCGCCACTACGCCCTCGATGCCGCGTCCGGCCTGTGGACCGACACGCGCGGCGGTCCGGACCTTCTGACGTTGCTGTCGCAGGAACTTGGCGTCGCGCTGAGCTGACGGCCGCCGCAGCGCGGACCCCCTCGAGGCTCATCGCTCTTGCGCTGGGGGCGCGCCACTCCGAGAGTGTGAAGCTATCGGAGCGGCGTGCCCAGGCAGCGAAAGGACGCGCTCTTCCTCATGCTCCTCTCCTCCGCTAGGGGGAGAGGTTGGATGAGGGGGCTGCAGACAGCCTTCTACCCCCTCACCTGGCCTCTCCCCCTACCGGGCCCCTACCGGGGGAGAGGAACCCGATTGTCGCTACTCGGGCGTGCTCCGATAGCTTCACACTCTCGGAGTGGCGCGCCCCTAGCGAGGACGCGGCCGCTTGGGCGGCCGTCAGTCGTCGGCGGCTGCTGCCGGCCGCGCTGTCGCGGCGAAGCCGTCGCCCGGCCGCTCGAGCCCGAAATGGTCGCGCAGCGTCTCGCCCTCGTAGGCGGTGCGGAAGAGGCCGCGGCGCTGCAGCAGCGGGATCACCTCGGCGATGAAGGCGTCGAGCATCGACGGCAGCACCGGCGGCATCAGGTTGAAGCCGTCGGCCGCGCCGTCGGCGAACCAGTCCGCGATCAGGTCGGCGATCTGCTCGGGCGTGCCGGCCGTCGTGTAGTGCCCGCGCGCGCCGGCGAGGTAGGCGAGGAGCTGGCGCAGCGTCGGCGTCTCGCGCTTCACCAGGCCGACGATCACCTCGGTGCGGCTGCGCGCAGCCTGCACCGTGCCGGGATCGGGGAAGTCCTCGGGCCGGAGCGGCCGGTCGAGCGGCAGGTGCGAGAAATCGTGACCGCCGAAGCGGCCGCTCAGCCGCTTGCGGCCGACCTCGGGATCGGTGAGGTCGTTCAGCTCCTGCGCGATACGCCTGGCTTCCGTCTCGGTCCCGCCGATCACCGGGCTCAACCCGGGCAGGATGAGGATACGTTCCGGTGCCCGACCCTCGGCAACCGCCAGCCGCTTGAGATCGGCGTAGAAATCCTGCGCCGTCTTCTTCTCCATCTGCGCCGTGAACACCGCCTCGGCATGGCGGGCGGCGAAGCGGCGGCCGGTCTCCGACGAGCCGGCTTGCACGAACACCGGTCGGCCCTGAGGTCCGCGCGGCATGTTGAGTGGGCCGGCGACGCGGTAGTGCGGCCCCGCGTGGTCGATGGCGCGGATGCGCTCGCCGCGCGCGTAGCGGCCGGCGGTGCGGTCGTCGAGCACGGCATCGTCGGCCCAGCTGTCCCACAGGCCCTTCACGACCTCCATGAACTCCTCGCCGCGCTCGTAGCGGCCGGCATGATCCACCAGGCCGATCGTGCCGAAGTTGCGCGCCGCCGGGGCGAGCCAGGTCGTGACGATGTTCCAGCCGACGCGGCCGCGGCTGATATGGTCGAGCGAGGCGAACTGGCGGGCGAGGTTGTAGGGCTCGGTATAGGTGGTCGAGGCGGTGGCGATCAGCCCGATCCGCCGCGTCATGGCGGCGAGCGCGCCGAGCGCCGTGATCGGCTCCAGCCAGCTCGACGGCGCCTGCGCCACCGTGTCGAGCATGGCCAGCGTGTCGGCGAGGAAGATCGAATCGAACAGGCCCGCCTCGGCCTGCCGCGCCAGCCCGCCATAGTAGTCGATGTCGGTCAGGGGCAGCGGCGAGGCGCCGGGATGCCGCCACGACGCCTCGTGATGGCCGCGGCTCTGGATGAAGAGATTGAGATGGAGCTGGCGCGTCATGACGCCGACCGGCTCAGGCGGCGATCACCGGCTCGCCGACGATCTGCGTGCGGTGCATCAGCCGGCGCGCCGTCTCGTCGAAGGCGTCGCGGCGGTGCATGGTGCAGCGATTGTCCCACATCACCAGATCGCCGACCCGCCAGCGCTGGTACCAGGCGAGATGCGGTTGGGTGGCATGCGCCCACAGCGCGTTCAGCAGCGCCTCGCTCTCCTCGACCGGCAGGCCGTGGATGTAGGCGCCGACCCGGCGGCCGAGGAACAGCGACGTGCGGCCCGTCACCGGATGCCGGCGCACCAGCGGATGATGCGCGCCCGGCGTACGGCGGGGATCGGTCTCTTCCTGGAAGCCGCGGCGGAACTCGCCGGCCGAGTTGCGGCTCGCGTCGTGGGTGCAGGTCTTGCCGACGATCGCTGCCTTGAGCTCGTCGCTCAGCGTGTCGTAGGCCAGCTCCATGTTGCTGAAGCCGGTGTCGCCGCCTTCGGCCGGGCACTCGATCGCGTAGAGCAGGCTCGCCCGCGGCGGCAGCGGGTTGTAGGACATGTCGACGTGCCAGACCGATTCGTAGGCGCCCAGCCCGCCGATCGGCTTGCCGCCGACCTTGACGTTGGAGATCACGGTCACCCAGTCGCGGGCCTCGGCGGCGATGCCGTTCACCTTCTCGGCGCCGGTGCCGATCGGCACCCGGTCGAGCTCGCCCCACAGGCGGCTGAACCGCATCAGCGCCGCATCATCGAGCCGCTGGCCGGAGAAGCGCAGGACGAGATGGCGAGACCAGGCGTCGACAAGCGCGGCGCGGGTCTCCGCGTCGATCTCGCGCGCGAGGTCGATGCCGTGGACATCGGCGCCCAGCGGGCCGCCGCTCGGCTGGACCCAGACGGTGGTGCTTTGGCTGTCGAGCGGCATGGCGGTTCCTCCGGCGGTTGGCCGATCCTCCCCCATTTCCCCGAAGGCACGAAGGCGATAATCTTCAGTCTGCCCAAGTACAGCTTGGGCAGAACAGGCCGCGTCCGGCGGCCCTGGAGCCCCAGCATGTCGACCCGGTTGCCGCCGTTGAAGTCGTTGCGGGCCTTCGAGGCCGCCGCGCGGACCTGCAGCTTCACCCAGGCGGCCGAGGAACTCAACGTCACCCAGACGGCGGTCAGCCACCAGGTGAAGGTCCTCGAGGCGTGGCTGGGCTTCCGCCTCTTCCGCCGCCTGAACAACGCGCTGGTCCTGACCGAGCAGGGCGAGCTCTACCTGCCGACGGTGCGCGAGGCCTTCGACCGGCTGCGCGAGAGCACCGACCGGCTGAAGGGCATCGACGGCGGGGCAATGCTGACCATCAGCGCCCGGCCGAACTTCGCCCTGCGCTGGCTGGTGCCGCGCCTGCCGCGCTTCCAGGCGCTGCATCCGGGCATCCGCATCAAGCTGCTGACGGCGCCGCGCCCGCTGGAGGCGCTGCACGACGAGATCGACGTGGCGATCCGCTTCGAGGGCGAGGCGGCCCACCTCCATTTCGAGCCGCTGCTGCGCGGCAGCATGTTCCCGGCGATGCACCCCGCGCTGTACGAGGACGAGGGTCTGCGCACGCCGGAGGATCTGCGCCGCGTCACCCTGCTGCACGTGCTGAATTCGCTGAGCGACTGGAAGATCTGGCTCGACGCGGCGGGGGTGAAGCGGGTCGACCTGGAGCGCGGGCCGCGCTTCGATTCCTACGCCCTGGCGGCCGAGGCGGCGTGCCATCGCTGGGGCGTGGCGATGGCCTGGGAGCCCTTCGTCGAGGACGATCTGCGGCGCGGCCGGCTGGTGGCGCCGTTCGGCCTGCGGGTGCCGCGCGAGCGCGCCTGGTGCCTCGTCTATCCCCGCAACGTGCGCAAGCAGAAGGTCGAGCTGTTCCGCGACTGGATCCTCGCCGAAGCCCGCGCCGTTCCGGACCCCGTCGCCGGCGCGCCGGCGGTCGCCGCGGGCTGAGAGCGGAATTCCGCGGGCGGACGCAAAAGGGTTGGCGGGGCGCCGGCCTTGTGTCGAGATTGGCACGGGGGAACGTTCGCCGCCCGGATGACCGGGCGCATCGAGGAGGACAGGCAATGACGCGAGACTTCGGAAGGCGCGCGGCGGCCTCCGGCCTCGGCCGGCGCGTGGTGCTGGCCGCGGCGGCGCTGCTGGTCGCGGCGCCGGCATTGGCGAACGACCCCAAGACGCTGCGCGTCGTCATGCACTCGGATCTCAAGATCCTCGATCCGGTCTGGACGACGGCCTACATCGGCCGCAACCACGCCTACATGATCTACGACACGCTGTTCGCGCTCGACGAGAAGCTGCAGCCGCAGCCGCAGATGATCGAGAGCTTCACGGTCAGCGACGACAAGCTCACCTGGACCTTCAAGCTGCGCGAGGGCCTGAAGTGGCAGGACGGCCAGCCGGTGACCACCGCCGACGTGCTGCCCTCGATCAAGCGCTGGACCGACAAGGACACGCTGGGCGGCCTGCTCGCCAAGTCGACGCAGGAGATGAAGGCGATCGACGACCGGACGTTCCAGATCGCGCTGAAGGAGCCGTTCGGCCTGATGCTGAAGGCGCTTGCCAAGCCGTCCTCGGTGCCGCTGTTCATCATGCCCAGGCGCGTGGCCGAGACGCCGATCAGCCAGCAGATCTCCGACACGACGGGATCGGGGCCGTTCATCTTCAAGAAGGACGAATGGAAGCCGGGCGAGAAGGTCGTCTACGTCCGCAACCCCGACTACAAGCCGCGCGCCGAGCCCGCCTCGGGCCTCGCGGGTGGCAAGGTCGCCAGGCTCGACCGCGTCGAATGGGTGTCGATGCCCGATTCGCAGACGGCGATCAACGCGCTGGCCAACGGCGAGATCGACATGATCGAGCAGCCGGCGCACGACCTGCTGCCGCTGCTCGAGAAGGACATGAATGTCGAGATCATCATCCCCGACAAGCTCGGCAACACCTACATCCTGCGCTTCAACTGGAAGCAGCCGCCGTTCGACGACGTGCGCTACCGCCGGGCGGCGGCGCTGGCGCTGAACCAGGAGGACTTCCTCAAGGCGGTGATCGGCGACCCACGCTACTTCCAGGTCTGCCGGACCATGTTCGGCTGCGGCACGCCGCTCGAGAATTCGGCCGGGATGGACGGCGTGCTGAACTCCGACTTCGAGGCGTCGAAGAAGATCCTGAAGGAGGCGGGCTACGACGGCACGCCGATCGTGGTGCTGCAGTCGACCGACCTCGCCGTGCTCACCAACCTCGCACCCGTCGCCAAGACGCTGCTCGAGCGCGGCGGCTTCAAGGTCGACATGCAGTCGATGGACTGGCAGACGCTGGTCGGCCGGCGGGCCAAGAAGGTGCCGGTGGCGCAGGGCGGCTGGAACATCGCCATGACGGCCTCGACCGCCGTGCTGCTGCTCGATCCGGTGAACAACCACTATGCCGAGGCGAGCGGCGACCGCGCCCAGTTCGGCTGGCCGCTCGACGAGGAGATCGAGAAGCTGCGCGCCGCCTTCATCCGCGAGAGCGATCCGGCCAAGCAGCTCGAGATCGCGAAGAAGGTCCAGGAGCGCATCATCGGGCAGGGCGTCACGATCCCGCTCGGCCAGTACGTCCAGCCGATGGCCCGCCGCAAGGGCGTCACCGGCAACCTCACCGCGCCGGTCACGGTGTTCTGGAACGTCGAGAAGAAGTGAGCCTCGCGGGCGCGCGCTCATGGTCCTCTCCTCTCATGTTCCTCTCCCCCGCGAGGGGGAGAGGTTAGGTGAGGGGACTTCGGAGGCTGTGCGTGTCCCCCTCACCCAGCCTCTCCCCCTCGCGGGGGAGAGGAGCATGAGGAATGAGGGGGGCGGGGAGCCGGTGACAAACCGTCCCTTTTGCCCATCGCCGAACGGGCCTATAGACCGGACTGAGCGATGAGCGATCCTGTCGTCGACTTCCTGCCGCACACGGCCGGGGCCTGCGGGGTTGGGCGATGAACCGGTTTTCCGGCCTCGCCTTCCTCGCCCCGTACCTGCGGCCCTATGCAAGGCGCACCGTGCTGGCGGCGCTGTCGCTCGTGGTCGCGGCAGGCACCGTGCTGGCCTTCGGCGCCTGCCTCAGGGCGCTGATCGACCGCGGCTTCGCCCAGGGCCGGCCCGACGTGCTGAACTATGCGCTGGCCTCGCTGATCGCCGTCGCCGTCGTGCTGGCGGTCGCGTCCGGCGCGCGCTTCTACCTCGTGTCGTGGCTGGGCGAGCGCGTGGTCGGCGACCTGCGCCGTGATCTCTTCGCCCATGTCGTGCGGCTGGGACCCGCCTGGTTCGAGATCAAGCGGTCCGGCGACATCATGAGCCGCATCTCGGCCGACGCGCAGCTCATCGAGCAGATGATCGGCTCCTCGGCCTCGGTGGCGATCCGCAACACGCTGATGTGCGTGGGCGGCGTCGTCATGCTGGTGGTGACCAACCCCAAGCTCGCCCTGATGGTGCTGGGCGTGGTGCCGCTGGTTGTCGCGCCCATCGTCCTGTTCGGGCGCAAGGTCCGGCACCTGTCGCGCGAATCGCAGGCGCGCATGGCCGATCTCGTCTCCGAGGGCGGCGAGACGCTGGATGCGGTCCGCACCGTACAGGCCTTCGCCCAGGAGCAGCGTGCCGCCCTGCGCTTCGGCGAGGCGACCGAGCGCGCCTTCGACGCCGCCCGTCGCCGCATCGCCCAGCGCGCCATCATGACGACGATGGTGATCTTCATCGTCTTCGCCGCCGTCGGCTTCCTGCTGTGGATGGGCGGCCACGACGTGCTGAGCGGCCGCATCTCGGCCGGCGACCTCACCGCCTTCGTCTTCTACGCCGTGCTGGTCGCGAGCTCGGGCGGCGCCATCAGCGAGACGATCGGCGACCTGCAGCGCGCCGCCGGCGCCGCCGAGCGGCTGGCCGAGCTGCGCGCCGAGTCGCCCGCCATCGTCGAGCCGGCGCAGCCCATGCCGCTGGCGCAGCCGGTGAAGGGTGCTGTGCGCTTCGAGCAGGTGTCGTTCCGCTATCCCACGCGACCCGAGTCGCTGGCGCTCGATCGTTTCGACCTCGACGTGGCGCCGGGCGAGACGGTCGCCATCGTGGGCCCGTCGGGCGCCGGCAAGACCACCGTCTTCAACCTGCTGCTGCGCTTCTACGATCCCGAGGCGGGCCGGCTCTGCATCGACGGCATCGACATCCGCGACCTCGCCTTCGCCGACCTGCGCGGGGCGCTCGCGATCGTGCCGCAGGAGCCGGTCCTGTTCACCGCCTCGGTGGCCGACAACATCCGCTACGGTCGTCCCGAGGCGAGCGACGCGGAGGTGCGGGACGCCGCCCGCGCGGCCTCGGCGCTCGCCTTCATCGAGGCGATGCCGCAGGGCTTCGACACTGATCTCGGCGCGCGCGGCCTGCGCCTGTCCGGCGGTCAGCGCCAGCGCATCGCGATCGCCCGCGCCGTGCTGCGCAATCCCGCCATCCTTCTGCTCGACGAGGCGACCAGCGCGCTCGATGCCGAGAGCGAGCTCGCCGTGCAGCAGGCCCTCGACCGGCTGATGAAGGGACGCACCACCCTGGTGATCGCCCATCGCCTCGCCACCGTGCAGAAGGCCGACCGCATCGTCGTGGTCGACCAGGGACGCGTGGTCGATGTCGGCCGTCACGCCGACCTCGTGCGGCGCGACGGGCTCTACGCCCGGCTGGCGGAGCTGCAGTTCAACCAGTCCGCCGCCGCTGCCGAGTAGGGGTGCGCCCGGCCCCGACAGGCGGGGCAGGGACGCCGCATCGGCCCGCTACTTGGTGAGGATGAGCTTGTCCGACTGCGTCAGCCGCAGCCGGTAGGTGTTGTCGCCGTGGCGAATGAGAAGCTCGCGATTGCCGTTCAGCAGCTCGGCGCTCTCGACCGAGCGGATGGACGGATCGTCGGCCTCGGGAGCGGGACGGTTCATCGCGATGGGTTGTGCAGCTTCCACGGGCCGGGCCTCCTGTATTGCGAGTGATTATTAATCACATATAGTGGAGCCCTCGTCAACCGGGGCATGGCCATGAAACATCAGGATCGTCACGCACTCCCTCCGCGGCGTCGGCCCGCGCCGTCGGCGACGCTCGCGCCCGCCATCGACGTGCTGCCGCTCGGCGACCGCTTTCTTCTCTGGGCGATCCGGCAATGGCACCAGGAGGTCGTCGCCTGGGAGATGGGGGCGCGCAAGGCGGGCGACGCCTCGCCGCTGCGGCGGGGCTTCGAGCAGGCGGGCCTCGGCCGGGCCCTGCCGCACTTCGCGATGCTGATGGACGCCATCCTCTGCGGCGCCCGGCGGCCGCCCGAGATCCTGTCGGCCGAAGTGCTGATCGTCGGGCCGGACGAGGGCGTGCTGCTGGCGCTTTCGGCCATGGCGCAGGACGGTCTCGACGCGCGGCTCGCGGCCTGCCTCGCCGCACTGCTCGCGCCCGACAGCCGGCCGGTGGCGACGGCGGAGGTAAAGCGGCTGGCGCGCCATCTCGTCGATGCCGGCCTCGGATCGGCGGGCGCCGGCGGGGCCTCCGGCCGCATCCACTGAGGGACGCGCGCGCACCCGTGCTGCAAGCATATATTGCGACTGATTATCACTTGCCGCACTATGCGCGCCGGCATGCCTGACGAGTCCCGAACCCTGTCTGTCTTCCTGGCGCACCGTCTCCGGCTGGTGGACTACGCGCAGCGGATCGTCGGCGACCATTCCCGCGCCGAGGATGTCGTCCAGGAAGCCTACCTGCGTTTCGATTCGGCCAGCCGCGGCCGGCCCTTCGACGAGCCGCTGGCCTACCTCTATCGCATCGTTCGCAATCTCGCGCTCGATGGCCTGCGCCAGCGCACGCGCGAGAGCCGCTTCATGATCCCGGCCGACGCCGCCGACACCGATCGCGCCGTCGATGCGCGTCCGTCGCCCGAGGCGCAGGCGGCCGGCCGCTCCGATCTCGTTGCGCTGCGCGCCGCCATCGCCGAACTGCCGCCGCGCGCGCGTCTTGCCCTCGAGTTTCACCGCCTGGAAGGCCAGACCATCAAGGAGGTCGCCGCGCGCCTCGGCATCTCGGTCGGCGCCGCGCACGGGCTGATCGTCGACAGCCTCGAATATTGCCGCGACCGCATCCAGCGGCGCCCCTGAGGGGCGGCGAATTCTTTGAATGGGCCGAAGCCGCGCGCGTTATATGAAGGGGCGACCGGCGAGCCAAGGACGAGCATGCACAGCACATCCCCGCCAGCGAACGATGGCCTGCCCGCACGGGCCAGCGAATGGCTGGTGGCGCTCGCCGATCATCCCGAGGACGAGACGCTGCGCGCCGGCCTGCAGCGATGGCTGGCCGCCAGTCCCGCCAACCGCCGCGACTGGGAGGAGATGAGCGCCCTCTGGCAGGGCCTGGGCGAGATCGGGACGCTGGCCGGCGAGGATCGCGGCACGACGCGCGAACGGTTGCCGGCGCGGCGCGTGCGCCGACGCGCGCTGGGCGCCGCCGCCGGCCTCGCCGTCGCGCTCGGCCTCGCCTTCGCCTGGGGGCCCGATCTCCTCCTGCGCCTCGAGGCCGACCAGGTGACCGCCACCGCCGAGGTACGCAGCCTCGTGCTCGACGACGGAAGCCGCGTCGAGCTGGCGCCGCGCAGCGCCGTCGCCGTCGATTTCTCCGCTCGCGAGCGCCGCTTGCGCCTTCTTCAGGGCCGCGCCTTCTTCGTCGTGGCGGCCGGCGATCGCCGGCCCTTCATCGTCGCGACGCGGGGCGCGGAGGCGCGCGACATCGGCACCGCGTTCGACGTCGCCACGGCCGATGACGCGACCGAGGTCGCGGTGCGCGAGGGCATCGTGGAGGTGACGCGGCCGGGAGCGCCCGGCGCCGCCGAGTTGCGCGCCGGCGACTGGGTCCGCATCGAGCGGTCCGGCGCGACGGGGCGGGGACAGGTCGAGGCCGAGTCGGTGGGTGCCTGGCGCCGGGGCCGCCTGATGGTCGAGAACCGGCCGGTGGCGGCCGTGGTCGATGCCCTGCGTCCCTACTTCCCGGGCACGGTCGTGCTGGTGGGCGACCGTCTCGCGCGCCAGCCGCTGACCGGCGCCTACACGCTCAGCGACCCGGTCGGCGCCCTGCGCGCCGTCGCGTCCGCGCAGGGCGCGAGCGTCCACCGCGTCTCGCCGTGGCTGATCGTGATCGCCGGCGACTAGAGCATCGAGCGTTCGGTCGGAATCGGCCGGACGCTCGATGCCGAGGCGGGGCTGCCCGACTTGATGCGTTCCCGATTTATCGCAAGCTGCTTTAGCGCATCGGCTTCCGTCGTCTCGATCGAGTCTTTTTTTGAACGCTTCCACCGTCGCGTCGTCACCCTAGTCAGGTGAGTGCGCGAGGCCGCGGCCGCGTGCCTCACCTCCGGTTGGGTCGGGGGGAGCGAACGGCATGCGCGTGTACGGAGTGAGGTCGCGAAGGCTCAAGGGGTGCTGCACCCTGCCGGCGGCGGCGGCGATGATGTCCCTCGCGATGGCGTCCGCCACGGCGCAGGCACAGGCACAGGCCCAGCGAGAACAGGCGCCGACGGAGCAGGCGCAGGGCGGGACGCCGCGGTCCTTCGCGATTCCAGGCCAGCCGCTGGCAACGGCGCTGATGGAGTTCGCCGAGCAGAGCGGCTGGCAGGTCTCCGCCCATGGCGACCTCGTGCAGGGCAAGGCGAGCACCGGCGTCAGCGGCACGATGACGCCCGAGCAGGCGATCGCCCGCCTGCTCGCCGGCACGGGGCTCGTGGCCAGCGTGACGGGCGGCAACACCGTCACGGTGAGCGGCCCCGCGCCGGCGCCGCGCGGCGTCCTTCAGCTCGACCCGGTGCAGGTCCAGGGCTATCCGGTGCCGCCGCAGGCGATGATCGACAACCTGCCGCCGCCCTATGCCGGCGGCCAGGTGGCGACCGGCGGGCAGATCGGCCTGCTGGGCAACCGCGGCGTCATGGACACACCCTTCAACCAGACCAGCTACACGGCGAAGAAGATCCAGGACCAGCAGGCGCGCACCGTGTTCGACGTCCTGGCCGACGACCCGTCGGTGCGCTTCGGCGGCTCCGACCTGACCCAGAACAGCGGTGCCCTGTGGATCCGCGGCTTCCCGACCTACTCGAGCTCCATCCTGTTCGGCGGGCTCTACGGCATGATGCCGTACTACTCGACCATGACCGAGCTGGCCGAGCGCGTCGAGCTGCTGCGCGGGCCGAGCGCCATGCTGAACGGCATGACGGCCAGCTCCAGCAATGGTGGCATCGTGAACGTGATCCCCAAGCGGGCGCCCGAGCCGACGCTGGCGCAGCTCACCGCCGACTATGCCTCCGGCTCGCAGTTCGGCGGCCATGCCGACCTTGCGCACCGCTTCGGGGCCGACAAGCAGTTCGGCGTTCGCTTCAACGGCGTCTTTCGCGGCGGCGAGACGCCTGTGCAATGGAACACGAACAAGCGGACCCTGACGACGCTCGGCCTCGACTTCCGCGGCGAACGCGTGCGGGTGTCGAGCGACCTCGGCTACCAGTACCAGTTCGTCGGCGGAGCGCTGCCGGAGCTCGCCCTGGCGCCCGGCGTGCCGCTGCCCGCGGCACCCGACGCGCGCACCAGCCAGGGTGGGGCGTGGGGATACATCGCGCGCAAGGATGCCTGGGCGGTGGTGAACGGCGAGGTCGATCTGACCGACCGCATCACCCTCTATGCCAGCGGCGGTGTGCGCGACAACCGCGATGAGTACCAGCTGCCGCGATCGGTCCGGATCTCGAACATCGACGGCAGCGCCACGGCCAGCATCGGCAATCTGAGCTACTATTTCCAGAACCTGGTCGGCACGGCCGGCATCCGCGGCCTCGTCGACACCGGCATCATCGGGCACGAGTTCAACGTCAACGCCACGGCCATCCAGCAGATCTTCGGCGTCGGCTTCGCCTTCGGCACCGGCTACGCCACCAACATCTACAGCCCGAGCTACATCCCGTCTCCCAACATCCCGACGCCGCAGGCCAACATCTCGAGCATCACCAACCTCAACAGCCTGGCCTTCGCCGACACGCTGTCGCTCGCGGGCAAGCGCGTGCAGCTCACCGCGGGCGTCCGCCTGCAGCAGGTGAAGTCGACGAACTACAACACCACGACCGGGGCGCAGACCTCGGACTACGACCAGAGCGCCGTGACGCCGTCGGTCGCGCTGGTGCTGAAGCCCTTCTGGCAGAACGTCTCCTTCTACGGCAACTTCATCCAGGGGTTGCAGCAGGGGACTGTCGTTTCCGCCTCCTACGCCAATGCCGGCGAGGTCTTCCCGCCCTACGTCACGACCCAGTTCGAGGCCGGCATAAAGATCGACTGGGGCAAGCTCACCACGACGGCGAGCGTGTTCCAGATCTCGCAGCCCAGCACGATCGCCGACGTCGCCACCAACACGCTGGTGCTGGCGGGCGAGCAGCGCAACCAGGGTATCGAGCTCAACTTTTTCGGCGAGCTCGCCGAGGGCGTGCGCGTGCTGGGTGGCGCGATGTTCCTGAGCGGCGTGCTGACCAAGACGCAAGGCGGCCTGACCGACGGCTGGATCGCTCCGTTCGCGCCGGGCGCCCAGTTCAACCTGGGCGGCGAATGGGACCTGCCCTTCGCGCGGGGCCTGACCGCGCTGGGGCGCATCACGTACACGGGCGCGCAGTACATCGACACGACCGCGCCGCGGCGCTCCCTGCCGGAATGGACGCGCCTCGACCTCGGCCTGCGCTACGTCTTCGATCGCCTTGGCCCGACCGGCAAGCCGGTGGCGCTGCGCTTCAATGTCGAGAACGTGCTCGACAACGACTACTGGCAGGGCGGCTCGTCGGCCAGCAACCTGGTGATCGGCGCGCCGCGGACCTTCCGCCTCGCCCTGACGGCGGATTTCTAGCGGGCGGACTCGGAAACATCGGCCTCTCGCACGTCTTCAGTGGTGACGAAGCGAGGAGGAATCGATGGGTGTGCTTGGGGATGAACGTCCGGAGGCGTTGCTGGCCCGCCTGCATGCCCGCAGCGACGCCCAGATCGAGGAGATGAGCCGGCGCCGGCCCGATCCCGCCGATGCGGCGCGCTCGGTGGAGGAGCGGTTGGCCCGCGCCAAGGTCTTCGTCAGCGACAAGCTGGTCGCCCTCGACCGCGACAAGGCGGAGTTCTGCTACCAGATGTGCCGCGCCTTCCGGGCGCGCCGCATCGTCGAGATCGGCACGTCCTGGGGCGTCTCGAACCTCTATCTCGCCGCCGCCGTGCGCGACACGGTCGCCGTTCATGGCGGGACCGGCCTCGTGATCGGCACCGAGCATGAACCGGGCAAGCTCGCCGAGGCCCGCGCCAACCTTGCCGAGGCGGGATTCGAAAGCTTCGTCGAGCTGCGCGAGGACGATCTCAGGCGGACCCTCACGACCCTCGAGGGCCCGGTCGACTTCGTGCTGGTCGACATCTGGACCGACATGGCGCGCCCCGGCCTGGAACGGGTGGCGCCGCATCTCGCCCGCGAGGCCGTCGTGGTGTGCGACAACACCGCGGCCCATCGCGACGCCTACGCAGACTACTTCGCCTTCATCGACGATCCGGCCAACGGATTCCGAACCCTGACGCTGCCTTTCGCGGGTGGGCTGGAGTTCTCGGTGCGATCTCCAATTGCGAACAAGTCGCAATAGCGATACCCTTGCCTCCCGTCCGGGCGCCCGGCTCGCTGGCGGCATCGGCAAAGGCATCGAGTGCACGCTGTGTCTCCAGACATCACGGCCCTCTTCATGGAGCACCGGCGCTCGCTGATCGACTACGCCACCGGCCTGATCGGATCGCGCACCCAGGCCGAGGACGTGGTGCAGGAGGCTTGGCTGCGCCTCGACCATGCCGCACGCCAGCAGCTTCTCAGGGAGCCCCTGAGCTACCTCTACCGCATCGTGCGTAACCTGGCGCTGGATGGGCAGCGCCGGACTGCGGTCGAGAAGCGCATCTTCAGCAGCGCTGCCGACGACGTCATCGCCGCCTATCCGGATGTTCGCCCGAGCGCGGAGATGGTCGCGCTCTACAAGGAAGATCTCGAACTCTTGCGCGAAGCCCTGGCGGAACTGCCGGAGAGGACGCGCGTGGCCTTCGAGATGCATCGCCTCGGAGGGTGCAAGCTCCGCGAGATCGCGACGGTGCTCAACATCTCGACGCCGATGGCACAGCTTCTCGTGATGGACGGGCTGCAGCACTGCAAGCACCGGCTGGGCTGGCCATGAGCCCAGCGCACTGGAATATTTTTGTAAGTTCGTCGTGATGGCTCGTCTAGCAGTGTAGGGACGGTGCGACAGCGGTCCGACGCCCTGCAAGATCGGCGGCAGCCAGCGCACGAGAGGATGGGATGGAGGACGGGCCGGTTTCGGCGCAGGCAAAGGCTTCGAGAGAAGCCTCGGGCTGGCTGATCCTCCTGCAGGAGGATCCCGACGACCAGGATCTGCGTCGGCGTTTCGAGGAGTGGCTGGCGACAAGCCCGCTCAACGTCGAGGCTTGGTCCGGCATCCGACATGTGTCGGCCGTGGCTCGTACCATGCAGCCCGAATTTCCCGATCGGTGGCTGTCCGGCGCCGCGAACCGAGGCGCCGGGCAGCGCGGCGATGTGCGCCGCCGGGACTCGGAGACCCGTGGGACGGCAGGCGCCCGACGGCGTCGTGCGCTGGCCGGCATCGTCCTGGCTCTCGCTGCGTGCCTCGCCATCGTCGCGGGGCCGGCGCTGGTCCTGCGGCTCGAGGCCGACCAGATCACCGGCACCGCCGAACAGCGCCGGGTCGGTCTTGAGGACGGCAGCGTGGTCACGCTGGCCGCCGACAGCGCCATCGCCGTTTTCTACGACGCCGCCGAGCGGCGCGTCCGATTGCTGACTGGCGAGGCGTTCTTCGATGTCGTCCCCGATGCCGGGCGACCCTTTCGGGTCGTCGCATCGACGGTCACGGCACGGGCGCTGGGGACGAGCTACGGCGTGCGCCTTGAAGGACACGGCGTGAGCGTCGCGGTAGCGAAGGGGACTGTCGAGGTCGCGTCCGTCGTCACTGGAGCCGCAGCCCCGACGAAGCTGACGGCAGGGCAGGCCGCGCGCGTATCAGAGGGCGGCCGGGTATCGCGTACGAGCGTGCCGCTCGAACTCGTGGCGCCGTGGCGTCGTGGCCAGTTCTACCTGCAGGATCAGACATTGCGCGACGCGGTCGACCAGCTCCGGCGCTACTATGCCGGCACAATCATCCTTGCTGACGAGGCGCTGGCTGAGCGGCGGGTGACCGGCGTCTACAATCTCGATGATCCGGAAGACGCGTTGCGCGGCATCGCCCGCGCCCATGGCGCCACGGTCCGGCGCATCACGCCATGGCTGATCGTATTGTCAGGATCGTAGGGCAGGGAACCTCCGATTTTTAGAAAGGCGACTCGACCGCTCGTCTTCTCGAATAGGGGCAAGCGCGACGCATTCGCATCATCCGGTGATGCCGACGTGCCGAAGGCCCTGGCTCGGGGAACGGAGTTTCGGGGTGAGGCAGAGAGTTTGGGCGGGCCGCCTTCAGGCCATGTTCGGCATCGTGGCCGGTGCGGTACTGCTTGCCGACGCATCGGCGGTGTGGGCACAGGGGCCCGCCGGCACGACCCGAGGCTCGCCGGCGGCGGAGGAGCGGGCGTTCGACATCGCGCCCCAACCGCTGGCGCCGGCGCTCGGTGTCTTCGGCCAGCAGTCCGGCCGGCAGGTGACCGTGGATGCCGCCCTGATCCGGAACCTTTCAACGCGCGGCGTACGCGGGACGATGACGATCGAGGAAGCGCTGCGCCACCTGTTGGTTGGCACGGGACTTCTCTGGACCTTCCCCAGTGCGACGACAATCGCCTTGCAGCGGCCGGGGCAGAGCGGCGGCGACCCTGGAACCATCCATCTTGATCCGGTGCAAGTGCAGGGCAATGCGGTGCCGTCGCAGGCGATGATCGACAACATCATGCCGCCCTACGCCGGCGGCCAGGTCGCTACCGGAGGCCAGGTCGGCCTGCTCGGCAACCGCGACGTCATGGACACGCCGTTCAACGAGACGAGCTATACGGCGAAGAAGGCGCAGGACCAGCAGGCCAAGACGGTGCGGGACGTGCTGATCGACAATCCGTCGGTGCGGTCGGCGTGGCCCGACGGCGGTCCCGGCGCGGACGCCACGATCATAAGGGGATTTCTGGTCGTTCCCTCCAACACGACCTATGGCGGACTGTACGGCGTGCTGCCCGGCAACTCGATCATGGCCGAGCTCGCCGAACGGATCGAGGTGCTGAACGGACCCAGCGCCATGCTGAACGGCATGGCGCCCAACGCGAACAGCATCGGCGGCACCATCAACGTCGTGCCCAAGCGCGCGCCCGACGAGCCGCTGACGCAGGCGACCGCAGGCTACAATTCCACCGCGCAGTTCGGCGGCCATGCCGACCTCGCGCGGCGCTTCGGCACGGACAAGCAGTTCGGCGTGCGCTTCAACGGGGTGTTCCGTGCGGGGGAAACCTCCGTCGCAAGGAATACCGATGAGCGCGCCCTGGCGCTGCTCGGCCTGGATTTCCGCGGCGAGCGCGTGCGCTTCTCGGCCGATCTCGGCTATCAGTACCAGTACATCGGCGGCGTGATCCCGTACGTGACGTTGTCGACGGCGGCGGTGCCGATGGTTGGTCCTTCCATGGCCCGCAACAACTTCGGACAGCCCTGGAACTACAGCCAGCGCAAGGATCTGTTCGGGGTCTTCCGTAGCGAACTCGATCTGACGGAAGGCGTGACGGCCTATGTCGCGTTCGGCGCCAGGAGCAGCCGGCTGAACACGCTGATGGGCGGCACCACCATTTCCGTGACGGACGCCAACGGAAACGGCACGGCATCGACCAGCGTCAACGGCGGCTACGATATCTACCGGACCGGCGAAGCGGGCCTGCGCGCTCTGGTCGACACGGGTCCGATCGGCCATGCCTTCAACTTCAGCGCCTCCACCGTCGATCAGGAAACCGGCTCGGTCTTCAACTTCGTCGGCACGTCCTACGCCACGAACATCTACACGCCGACCGTCATTGCAAAGCCCAACGTGGCCAATCCCGTCGTCAACAAGACGGCGAGCTTTCAGCTCTCGAGCCTGGCCGTTGCCGACACCCTGTCGGCCGCCGACAAGCGCATTCAGCTCACGGTCGGTGGCCGCTTCCAGCGCGTCGCGTCGGCGAATTTCAGCGCCACGACAGGCCTGCAGACGTCGAACTACGATCAGAGCGCCTTCACGCCGGCTGCGGCCCTGGTCTTCAAGCCGTGGCAGAACGTGTCGATCTACGGCAACTTCATCCAGGCCCTGCAGCCGGGAACGATCGTCGGCTCGACCTTCGCGAATGCCGGCGAGATCTTCGCGCCCTACAAGTCGACCCAGTTCGAGGCAGGCGTGAAAGTGGACTGGGGCAGGTTCACCACGACGCTCAGCGCCTTCCAGATCACCCAGCCGTCCACGGTCACGGACACCGCGACGAACACGCTCAATCTCGCCGGCCAGCAGCGAAACCAGGGCCTCGAGTTCAATTTCTTCGGCGAGCCGATGGCGGGCGTCCGCCTGCTCGGCGGCGTGATGTTCCTCGATGCCGTGTTGACCCAGACGCAGGGCGGGCTGACCGATGGATGGCGGGCGCCGGCGTCGCCCGACCTCCAGCTTAATCTCGCCGGGGAATGGGATACGCCGTTCGTGCGCGGGATGACGCTGACCGGGCGTGTCATCTACACCAGCTCACAGTATCTCGACGTGCAGACGCCGCGCCGCAGCATACCGGACTGGGCCCGGCTGGATCTCGGCGTGCGCTACACGTTCGACAATCTCAGGAGCCCGACCGGGCAGCCGATCGCCGTCCGCTTCAACGTCGACAACGTCCTCGACGCGAACTACTGGGCGACGACCAACAGCAGCCTGCTGGTTCTCGGCGCGCCGCGCACCTTCCGCCTGTCGACGACCGTGAATTTCTGAACGCCCATGCGTTCCATCCGCTCCCTGAGACCTTGGGTCCTCGTCCACAAATGGGCGAGCCTGGTTTGCACGGCGTTCCTTCTGCTGATCTGCCTGACCGGCCTGCCGCTGGTCTTCAGTCACGAGATCCAGGACTGGCTGGACCCCGATCCGCCCTTCGCCGAACTGGCAGCGGAGACGCCCCGTGTCAGCCTGGACGACCTTATTGCGCGGGCCCGGCGCCTGTTTCCCGGGGAGATCGTCACCTCGATCTTTTCGGACGACGACGAGCCCCAAGTGATCGTGGCGATGGCGCCGTCCTGGAAGGCCTCGCGCGACGATCCGAAGTCCAATCACTTCATCAAGTTCGATGCCCGCACGGCGGTGGTGCTGGAGCAGTCCAGGCCCCGCGAGGAACGGCGTCGGAGCTTCGTCAGCATCATGCTGCGCTTGCACGTGGACTTGTTCGCGGGACTGCCGGGCGCGCTGTTCATGGGCGCCATGGGCGTGCTTCTTGTCGTGTCCGTGGTCTCGGGCGTGGTCCTCTACGGGCCGATCGCGCGCAAGATCGACTTCGGCGAGATCCGCATGCATCGCCCGCGCCGCGTGCGCTGGCTCGACATCCACAACCTTCTTGGCATCGTGACCCTGGCCTGGGCGCTGGTGGTCGGTGCAACCGGCGTCATGAACGAGCTGTCGGGGCCGCTCTTCGCCTTGTGGAAGCGGACCGACATCGATGGCCTGATTGCACCGTGGCGGGGCAGGGAACCACCTGGCCAGGCCGATCTGGTATCGGTGCAGGCTGCCTTCGATACTAGCCGGCGGGCGCTCCCGGGCATGGTTGTGCTGAGCGCTGCCTTTCCCGGCGCGGAGCTCGGCAGCTCCCACCATTTCCTCATCTGGGCCAAGGGCGGCACGCCGCTCACTTCACGGCTCTTCTCTCCGGTGCTGGTCGACGCCCGGACAGGCGAGTTGACCGCCGTCGTGCGGATGCCGTGGTACCTGCGCGCGCTCGAAGTGTCGCGACCGCTGCATTTCGGCGACTACGGGGGCCTGCCGCTGAAGATCATCTGGGCGCTGCTCGATGGCGTGACCATCGTCGTGCTGGGAACCGGCCTCTATCTCTGGCTGTCGCGCCGAAGGTCGACGATCGAAGCGCGGCTGGCCGAGCTGGAGGAACTCGGGAATGAAACCTAGGACGGTCTGGCGCTGGCCGACGGCGCTGGCGGCCGTGACGTCCTTCGGCCTGCTGTCGGCGCTGCTCGGGGAGGGCGGGGTGTGGTGGGGCCTGTCGTGGGCCGCCTTGTCGATGCCGCTGCTCGTGATCGGCTGGTGCAGCGCCAAGGCCATCGTTTCGCGGGCGGGTATTCCTTGAACGGCGACGCCGGCGGCGACCGCCGATCCGGCGCTCAGCGCCTCGGTTCGCGGATCGGGTCGGACCCGTCCCAGCCGATCGACGCCGCGCGCACCTTCTCGAAGAAGCGGCCCTTGCTGCCCGACACGTCGGACAGCTCGATCACCGTGCCGAGCGCGGCCTCGGTCTCGAAGTAGGAGAACCGGCCCTGCGGTCCGCCGATCTGCCCCTCGTGGCCGAGCGCGTATCCGCGCTCCAGCATCGCGTCGTAAGCCGCCTGGTAGTCGGCCGGCCAGTAGGCCACGTGCTGCAGCCCCTCGCGGCCCGAGTCGAGGAACTCGCGGTAGAGCGAGGGCGCGTCGTTGCGCTGCTGGATCAGCTCGATCTGCAGCTCGCCCGAATTGGCCAGCGCGATGCTCATCTCGACCGCGGAGTCGCGGCCGCGATGGCGGAAATGGTCCGTCTGTACGCGGTCGATGTAGAACCACGGGCCGACGCCCAGCACCTTGATCCAGCGGTCCATGGCGGCGTGGATGTCGCGCACGACATAGCCGTTCTGCCGCACCGGGCCGAGCGCGCCGCTCATGCCGCGGCCGGCGCGTCGTCGAAGCGGAAGCCGCGATAGCCGTCGGCCGCGACCTCGGCGCAGCGATGGCGGTAGCCCTCGCCGACATAGGGCATGAACACGCGCGGCTTGCCGGGGATGTTGACGCCCAGGTACCAGGAATTCGCCTCCGGGAAGAGGGTGCGGCCGGCGACCTCGCCGACATGGTGCACCCAGCCTTCCTCGGCCGCCGGGTCGGGCTCGACCGTGTGCAGGTTGCGGTCGCGCATATGGTCGATGCAGGCGACGAGCCAGTCGACGTGATGCTCGCAATTGTGGATCACGTTGCCGATCACCGACGGGCTGCCGGGCCCGGTCACCATGAAGAGGTTGGGGAAGCCCGCGACGCCCAGCCCGAGATAGGTGCGCGGTCCCTCGGCCCAGGCCTGCTTCAGCGTGACCCCGTCGCGGCCCCTGATGTCCATCGCCAGCAGCGCGCCGGTCACGGCATCGAAGCCGGTGGCCAGCACCAGCGCGTCGAGCTCGAAGCGGCGCGCGTCGGTCTCGACGCCGTCGGCCGTCACGCGGGCGATCGGCTCCTCGCGCAGGTTGACCAGCTCGACGTTCGGGCGGTTGAACGTCTCGAAGTAGCGGCTGTCGATGCAGATGCGCTTCACGCCCAGCGGATAGTCGGTCGGGCTGAGCGCCGCGGCCGTCTTCGGATCCGCGACGGTCTCGCGGATCTTCTGGCGCACGAACTCGCAGGCGACGTCGTTGACGCCGTGGTTCGTCAGGATGTTGGGATAGGCGTAGAGGATGGCGCCGCCGCCTTCCTGCCACAGCGCCTCGTAGCGCTGCCACTGCTCCTCGCGCGGCGGCACGGGCGCAGTGTGGGCCGTCGGCGGCACGCGCCCGAAGGTCGGCCCATCGAGGCTCAGCAGGTAGGTCTCCCACGCCGCCTCGAACTCGACATGGTCGGCCTCGGTGAGCGGCCGGTTGCGCGACGGCATCGAGTAGTTGGGCGTGCGCTGGAACACGGTGAGCCGCTTCGCCGCCTCGGCGATCAGCGGGATCGCCTGGATGCCCGACGAGCCGGTGCCGATCACGCCGACGCGCAGGCCCGAGAAGTCGACCGGCTCGTGCGGCCAGCGGCCGGTGTGATAGACGGGCCCGCCGAAGCTCTCGAGGCCGGGGATGGTCGGTGTGTTGGGCACCGAGAGGCAGCCGGTCGCCATGATGCAGAAGCGGGCGCGCACCCGGTCGCCGCGGTCGCTGCGCACGGTCCACATCCCGTCGGCCTCGTCGAACGCCGCCTCGACGATGCGGGTCTCGAAGCGGAACGGCTCGCGCAGCCCGTAGCGGTCGGCGACGAAGCCGATGTAGCGCAGGATCTCGGCCTGGGTGGCGTACTTCTCCGACCAGCGCCACTCGCGCCGCACGTCGTCCGTCCAGGTGTAGGAGTAGAGCAGGCTCGGCACGTCGCAGCGCACGCCGGGATAGCGGTTCCAGTACCAGGTGCCGCCGACGTCCGGCGCCGCCTCGAAGCCGACGATGGAAAGCCCGCGCTCGCGCAGGCGGTGGACGGCATAGAGGCCGCCGAATCCGGCGCCGACGACGACGGCGTCGACTTCCGCGTCGAGGAGGGGCCTGTCGGCGGGTTGGTGGGCGGTTTCCGGGGAAAGGGTGCTCATTGGGTACTCTCGCTGATCCGGTACGGGCGTCACGAACCCGTATCATGCCCGTTGAAAACGTTTCCAGGAATTTTTCGATATGCTAGAGACGGATCAAGAATAGCGGTCTCGCTTGGAGGAAATCGTTTCCAGGAATGCCTCCGTCACGATCCGCGAGGTCGCCCAGGCGGCCGGCGTGTCGCTGAGCACGGTCTCGCGCGCCCTGAACGGCGGCAAGAACGTGAGCGCGCGCGTGGCCCGCGACGTGGCGGCGGCGGCCAACCGGCTGGGCTACCAGCCCGACATCCTGGCGCGCAGCCTGCGCACGCGGACGACCGGCATGGTGGGCTGTCTGGTCTCCGACATCTCCAACCCGCTCTATGCCGGCATCGTCCAGGCGGCCGAGCGGCGGCTGAGCGAGGCGGGGTACCTGCTGGTGGTGGCCAGCACCGCCAACGATCCGGGGCGCGAGCGCGCGGCGGTGGCGGAGTTCGCTGGCCGCCGGCTCGACGGCGTGCTGGTCGCGCCGGGCAATGCCGCCAACGACCGGACCTGGCACGCGCTCGCCGCGGCCGGGACCTCGGTGGTGATCCTCGATCGCGACTCGCCGCCCATCGACGCCGGCGAGACGCCGTGGCCCGCCGTCCTGGTCGATCATCGCGAGGGCGCACGGGCGGCGACGCGCTACCTGGTCGGCCTCGGCCACCGGCGCATCGCGCTTCTGACGCCGGGCGGCGGCATGCGGCCGGGGCGCGAGCGCATCGCCGGTTTCCGCGACGCACTCGCGGAGGCCGGCATCGATCCGGCGGCCGCGCCGGTCTGCATCCAGGAATCCTCGATGGACTTCGCGCAGGGCGACGCGCTGGCGCTGCTCGGCGGGGCGGAGCGGCCGACGGCGCTGATCGCGCTCGGCACCCGCATCCTGGCGGGCGCGCTGCGCGCCGCGCGCGACCTCGGCCTCTCGGTGCCGGGCGATCTTTCCGTGCTCTCGGTCGGCGACACCGATCTCGCCGCCATGCACACGCCGGCGATCACGGCGCTGCGCTGGAACCTCGAGGAGGTCGGCCGCGCCGCGGCGGAGCTGCTGCTGCAGCGGCTGCGCGGCGGCGGTCCCGTCCAGTCGCGCGCCCTGCTGCCGGTCGATCTCGTGCTGCGCCAGTCGTGCGCGCCGCCACCCGTCGGGCTCGTGTAGCCAGACCCGTTCAATCAGGAGGAAACGATGACAGCGTTGCGTAGAGTAGTGGTGCTGGGCGCCCTGGCCCTCGGTGTCTCGGGCATGGTGCAGCCTGCGTTGGCTCAGGCCGACAAGTGGCCGAGCAAGCCGATCCGCCTGCTGGTGCCGTTCGCGGCCGGCGGCGGCACCGACCTGGTGGCGCGCGCGCTCGCCGACAAGCTGAGTGCCGCGCTCGGCCAGACCATCATCGTCGACAACAAGCCCGGCGCCTCGGGGGCCATCGCCATGGAGGCGGCGGCCAAGGCCGCGCCCGACGGCTACACGCTCGTCCTGGGATCGGCCAGCACCGTCGTCGTCAATCCGGCCGTGTTGCCCAACCTGCCGTACGACCCGGTCAAGGACTTCGAGCACCTGGCCGACATCGGCTCGGCGACGATCGTGATGGTGGCCCATCCCGATTTCCCGGCGAAGGACCTGCGCGACGTCATCGCCATGGCCAAGGCCAGGCCGGGCGAGCTGAACTACGGCACCTGGGGCAACGGCTCGACCGGCCATCTCTGCGCCGAGATCGTGCGCGCCGCGACCGGCATCGACATGACCCATGTGCCCTACAAGGGGGCCGCGCCGGTGCTGAACGACGTCGTCGCCGGCCACGTGAAGCTGGGCTTCGCCGACGTGCAGTCGGTCGTGCCGATGGCCAAGTCGGGCAAGGTCAAGGTCATCACCTCGTGCACCCGCCGCTCGATCAACTTCCCCGACGTGCCGGGCTATGTCGAGCAGGGCGTCGATTTCGACTTCGTGTGGCGCTACGACCTGATGGCGCCGGCGGGCACGCCCAAGCCGATCGTCGATCGCCTGCACGCCGAGCTGATGAAGATCCTCGCCATGCCCGACATCAAGGAGCGCTGGGCGGAGTTCGGCATGACCGCCTCGACCATCAGCCCGGCCGACCTCAAGGCCCAGACCGCCGCCGACATCGCCAAGCTGCACAAGCTCGCAGTCGACGCCAAGGTCCAGCCGTAGCGGGAGAACCGACGTGACCGCAGCGAAGACGCTGAAGGACCAGGCCGCCATCGTCACCGGCGCGGCGAGCGGCCTCGGCCGCGCCGTCGCCGGCCGGCTGGCGCGGGACGGCGTGCGGGTCGCGCTGTGGGACCGCGACCTCGACGGCGCCCGACGCGCAGCCGAGGAAGTGGGCGGCGGCGCCTGCGCCGTCGAGGCCGACGTGACCCGCACCGATTCGGTGCGGGCCGCCATGGCCGCGACGCGCGAGGCGCTGGGGACGCCGGCGATCCTGGTCAACAGCGCCGGCATCCTCGGCCCCTCGGCCGGCATCGCCGACTATCCCGAGGCCGAGTGGCAGCGCGTGCTGGAGGTCAACCTCAACGGCACCTTCCGCTGCTGCCAGGCCGCCGTACCGGGCATGGTGGCGGCGGGTTACGGCCGCATCGTCAACATCGCCTCGATCGCGGGCAAGGACGGCAACCCGTTCGTGGCCGCCTACGTCGCCTCCAAGGCGGGCGTGATCGGCCTCACCAAGTCGATGGGCAAGGAGCTGGCGAAGACCGGCGTGCTGGTCAACGCCATCTCGCCCTCGGCCTCGGAGACGGCGATCTTCGGCCCGCTGAGCGACGCGCGGCGCGGGCGCCTGCTGGCCAACGTGCCGATGGGCCGCATGGTCCTGCCCGACGAGGTCGCCGAGCTGGTCCTGTGGCTCGCCTCGCCGGCCTGCTCCTTCTCGACCGGCGTCACCTTCGACATCTCCGGCGGCCGCGCGACGTACTGATCGCGTCGTTGAACCGCGGGCCGGGAGGTCCGTGCGCCAGTCGCGCCATGGCCTCGCGGTAACGCGTTGGATGGCGACGGCGAGCAAGCGCCTTGTCCTGCGGCGTCGCTCGGGCCTATAACGCGCCAATGCGAAGCATTCTCATCTGAGGCTGCCGATGGCCGCGCCGGAGTCGGGGCTGGCGGTGTTCATGGAGCACCGCGAGAGCCTCCTGATCTACGCAAGGCGCCTGGTTCGCGACCGCTCCGGCGCCGAGGATGTCGTGCAGGAGGCCTGGCTGCGCTTCGACGAGGCGTCGCGCCGGCAGCTCCTCGGCCAGCCGCTCAGCTACCTCTATCGCATCGTCCACAATCTCGCGCTCGATGTCTGCCGCCGCCGCGCGCGCGAGGGCAGGATCTTCCCGGGCACCGATCCCGAGGCGGCGGCAGAGGCATCCGCCGGTCACGAAACCAGTCCGGAAGCGGGGGCCCTCTACCGTGAGCAGCTCCTGCTCCTGGCCGAGGCGCTGAACGAGCTGCCCGAGCGCACCCGCATCGCCTTCGAGATGCATCGCTTCGCCGGCTGCAAGCTGCGCGAGATCGCCGAGTGCCTCGACATCTCGGTGCCCTTCGCGCAGGCCCTGGTGGCGGAGGCCCTGCGGCATTGCCGCAAGCGCCTGGGCTGGCCCTGAGGGCGAGGCGGGTTGCAGAATTTCCCGCCCCTGGATCGTCGAGAGAGTATGACTCTGCTGGCGGCTGGCCCGGCGAACGCCACGGGCCGCGCGGGAGAAGGGATGGAAGCGACACGCGAGTACCGGGCAAGCGAGCGCGCGGCCGAGGAAGCCGGTTCGTGGCTGATCGCGCTGCAGGAGGACCCCGACGATCGCCGGTTGCGCCGCCGCTTCGAGGCCTGGCGCAAGGCGAGCCCGCTGAACGAGGCGGCCTGGCAGCGCACGCAGCGCATGATCGGCCTGGCGGCCGGGCTGCAGCCGCAGCACGCCGACCGCTGGGCCGGCTTCGTCGCCAGCCGACGCCAGGCGCAGGCGCCAGCTCCGCCGCGCGCCCGCTCGTCCCGGCGATGGATGGTGGCGGGGCTCGGCCTCGCCGCGGCGGCCGTGGTCGCGCTGGTCGTGGGACCCGCTCTCCTCGTGCGCCTTCAGTCCGACTACCGCACCGCGACGGCCGAGCTTCGCACGATCGAGCTGGAGGACGGCAGCAGGGTGACCCTCGCCGGCGCGAGCGCGATCGCCGTCGCCTTCACCGGCGGCGAGCGGGAGGTGACGCTGGTCGACGGCGAAGCCTTCTTCCAGGTGAAGCCCGATGCGGCGCGGCCGTTCCGGGTCGTGGCCGGCTCGGTGAGGACGACCGTCGTGGGGACGAGCTTCGACGTCCGCCGCGAGGAGGCCGGCGTGACCGTCAGCGTCGAGCAGGGCACCGTCCAGGTGTCGTCCACCGAGTCGGGCGCCCGCGAGCGCCTCGAGGCCGGCGATTCCGCGCGGGTCGACTGGAAGGGCACGGCCGTGCGGGCGACCGATCCCACGCCCATCGCCGCCGGCTGGCGGCAGGGCAAGCTGCTCGCCCAGAACCAGAGCCTGGCCGACGCCGTCGACCAGCTGCGCCGCTACTATGACGGCAGGATCGTCGTGGCGGGCGACGGGCTCGGCGCCCGCCGCATCACCGGCGTCTACAATCTCGCCGAACCGGAGGAGGCGCTGCGCGCCATCGCCGATGCGCACGGGGCGAGGGTGCGGCGGATCACGCCCTGGCTGCTCGTCGTCCTGGCGGACTGATCCGGGTCGATTCTTTCTGCAAGAATTTTTGCCGGCACCGGCGTCGCACCAGCAAGGGAGCACGATCGCGAGGCCCGCTCGGGCAAGCCGCCGCCATCCGTCGCGCCAGCTCCCCTCCTGGGAAGAGGAGCGTTGGCGTGAGGAAGACCGGTGTGGGCTCGAAGCTGCGGCGCAGCGCGTCGGGAATGTGGATCGTGCTCGCGGCGGTGGGGTTCGTCGGGCCTGAAGGCCGCGCGCAGGACCGGACGGCAACCGTCGACACCGCGCAGGCGGCCGGGCCGCGGAGCTTCAGCATCCCGCCACAGGCGCTCTCCAGCGCGCTCGTCCTGTTCGGCCAGCAATCGGGCCAGCAGATCACCGTCGATGCGTCGCTGGTGCAGGGCCTCTCGACGCCGGGCGTCCAGGGGACGATGACCGTCGAGGACGCGCTGCAGCGGCTGATCGCCGGCACCAACCTCGTCTTCGTGAGGAGATCGGCGGCGACGATCGCCCTGCAGCGGCCCGGGCAATCCGGATCTCCCGGCGCCATCCAGCTCGATCCGGTGCAGGTCCAGGGCGCGTTTCCGGTGCCGCCGCAGGCGATGATCGACAACCTGCCGCCGCCCTATGCGGGCGGGCAGGTGGCGACCGGCGGCCAGCTCGGCCTGCTCGGCAATCGCGACGTGATGGATACGCCCTTCAACCAGACGAGCTACACCGCGCGGAAGATGCAGGACCAGCAGGCGCGCACCGTGTTCGACGTGCTGGCCGACGATCCGTCGGTGCGCTTCGGTGCGTCCGACATGAACGACAATGGCGCCAGCGTCTGGATCCGCGGCTTCCAGGTCGAGCCGTCGGCGACCCTTTATGGCGGCCTGTACGGCATGGCGCCGTTTCATTCCGTGATGACCGAGATGGCCGAGCGCGTCGAGCTGCTGCGCGGTCCGAGCGCGATGCTGAACGGCATGACGGTCGTGCCGACCAACGGCGGAGTCATCAACGTCGTCCCCAAGCGGGCACCCGACGAGACGCTGGCACGCTTCACCGCCGACTATGCCTCCGGCACGCAGTTCGGCGGCCACGCCGACCTCGCGCACCGGTTCGGCAAGGACAAGGAATTCGGCGTGCGCTTCAACGGCGTCTTCCGGGGCGGCGAGACGCCGGTGCAGTGGAACACCGACAAGCGCGCGCTGGCCACGCTGGGCCTCGACTTCCGCGGCGAGCACGTGCGGGTGGCGGCCGACCTCGGTTACCAGGATCAGTTCGTCGGCGGCGCGATTCCGGCTCTCGGGCTCGACACCGGCGTGCCGCTGCCGGCGGCTCCCGATGCCCGCACCAGCCAGGGCGGGCCGTGGGGCTACATCGCGCGCAAGGATGCCTGGGCCGTCCTGCGCGGCGAGGTCGACGTGACAGAGCGCATCACGCTCTACGCCGCGGCCGGCGCGCGCGACAACCGCGACCAGTACCAGATGCCCCGGCGGTTCACGATCACCGACGTGAACGGCGACGCCACGGCGAGCGTCGGCTACCTGAGCTTCTATTTCCAGAACCTGACGGCCACCGCCGGCGTCCGCGGCTTCGCCGATACCGGCATCGTCGGCCACGAGTTCAACCTGAACGCGACGGCGGTCCAGCAGATCTTCGGCGTCGGCGGCTCCTTCGGGAGCGGCTACACGACCAACATCTACAGCCCGACCTACGCGCCGTTTCCCAACCTGGCGACGCCGCAGGCCAACGTGTCGAGCGTCACCAACCTCAACAGCCTGGCGTTCGCCGATACGCTGTCGCTGGCCGGCAAGCGCGTCCAGCTCACCGCCGGCCTGCGCCTGCAGCAGGTCAAGGCGACGAACTTCGACGACGTGACCGGGGTCCAGACCTCGGCCTACGACCAGAGCGCGCTCACCCCGTCGGTCGCGCTGGTGCTGAAGCCGTTCTGGGAGAACGTCGCCTTCTACGGCAACTTCATCCAGGGGCTGCAGCAGGGCACCGTTGTGCCGGCCAGCTACGCCAATGCCGGCGAGGTGTTCGCGCCTTACATCACGACCCAGTACGAGGCCGGGGTGAAGATCGACTGGGGCAAGCTCACCACGACGGCGAGCCTGTTCCAGATCTCGCAGCCCAGCGTGGTGAGCAATGTCGCGGCCAACACGCTCACCCTGGCCGGCGAGCAGCGCAACCAGGGGCTGGAGCTCGCCTTCTTCGGCGAGCTCGCCGAGGGCGTGCGCGTGCTGGGTGGCGCCACCTTCCTGAAGGGGGTGCTGACCAAGACCGAGGGCGGCCTGACCGACGGCTGGATCGCTCCGTTCGCGCCGGGCGCCCAGTTCAACCTGGGCGGCGAATGGGACCTGCCCTTCGCGCGGGGCCTGACCGCGCTGGGGCGCATCACATACACGGGCGCGCAGTACATCGACACGACCGCGCCGCGGCGCTCCCTGCCGGAATGGACGCGCCTCGACCTCGGCCTGCGCTACGTCTTCGATCGCCTTGGCCCGACCGGCAAGCCGGTGGCGCTGCGCTTCAATGTCGAGAACGTGCTCGACAACGACTACTGGCAGGGCGGCTCGTCGGCCAGCAACCTGGTGATCGGCGCGCCGCGCACCTTCCGGCTGGCGCTGACCGCGGACTTCTAGCGGCCGCCGACCGCTCGCGCCGCCGTGAAGGGGCGACGCAGTCGCGGCGCTTGACGGGCGATGGCGATGGCGCTCAGCGTGTCGCCACCTTCGGCCGGAGTTCACGCATGCGGGGCATCCTTGCTGGCGTCATTGTCTTGGCGGTCGCCGCCTGTGGCGACCAGACGCAGGAGTTCGACACGCGGCTGCGCGACATGGCGGGCAGCGACGAGCGCCAGCTGCTGGGCAGCATGGGCCGCATTCCCGACAACACCTACCAGCTGAACGCCGGCACCCGGATCCTGCAGTGGCGCTGGGACACCTCGTACATCAGCCCGGGCGTCGCGCCGGTCTTCGTCGGCGGCTGGGGATGGCCCTATGCGGGATACGGCTGGAGCGGCCCCTGGATGCCGCTCGGCGGCATCCCGCCGACACTGGTCCGGCAGGGTTGCATCGTCGAATGGACGGTCACGGACGGCGCGACCCGTTCCTATCGCTGGCAGGGAAGCGGCTGCGGATCGGTCACCATCCACAGCTCGCCGCCGCCGGGCTGACCCGTCGGGCGTCGGCTCGTGCCCCCATCCAGTTCCATACGAATGGCGCGCCGGCTTTTTTGAGCCGGGCCGACAGAATCCGAAAAAATTTGCCGTGCGTCGGATTCGAGGCCGCTCGTCGTTGCTCCGGCAGCGGGATGCGACTAATTTCGATTGAGAACCATTCGCAATCGAAAGCGGTCGCGTGTCCATCGACGAGAAGCTGCAACTCTACCTGTCGCACCGGGCGGCCCTGGTCGAGTACGCCCTGCCGATCGTCGGCGACCGCATGCGCGCCGAGGACGTCGTGCAGGAGGCGTTCCTGCGCTTCGCCCCCGGGCGGCCGGCGCCCGGCGATCCGGCGCTCGACCAGCCGCTGCGCTACCTCTATCGCATCGTCCGCAATCTCGCCTACGACCTGACGCGCCGGCGGCGGCTGGAGCAGCGCCACCGGGAGGCCGAGCCCGACTGGTGGATGGTGCCGGAGACGCCACGGACGCCGGAGGAGCTTCTGGCTTTCCGTCAGAAGCTTCGGCAGATCGACGAGGTCCTCGCCGAATTTCCGCCGCGGGTCCGGCTGGCCGTGAAGATGCATCGGCTGGGCGGCTTTACGCTGCAGGAGATCGCCGATCGGTATGGCGTGTCGGTCAACATGGTTCACCGCATGATCCGCGATGCCGTCCTTGTCGTTGCCCGGCGCCTGTCGTCGGACGACTGACGGCCGGCGGGATCAAACAAATGCACGCGATGCTCGTCTATGGTGGATGAACGGCCAATGCCGGCGGTCGAGGCGGCTCGAGGGAACGTGAAGACAGGTGGACCTGCCGATCCGCTGATGCGGGAGGCGATCGACTGGCTGATCCGGCTGGCGGAGGCGCCGGCCGATGCCGCGCTGCGTGCCGCGGCCGAGGCCTGGCGTGGCGCAACGCCCGAACACGCCCTCGCCTGGAAGCGGGCCGAGAAGGCATGGGCCTGGCTCGGCGATCCCGTTCCCGATCGCGTCGCCCCGGGCCGCGACGCGGCGGCGGTCCTGCCGCTGCCGCCCACCGCGCCCCGGCGCCGCCGTTCCGCGGCCGGCCGGCGCTGGCAGGCCGGCGGCATCGCGGCCATCGCTGCGGCGCTGCTGGTGCTCTGGCTGCCGTCGCTGCTGCCCGGTCTCCGCGCCGACGTCGCCACCGCGACCGCCGAGCTGCGCGAGGTCGTGCTGGAGGACGGCTCGACCGTCACGCTCGCGCCGCAGACCGCGCTCGATGTCCGCTTCACCGAAAGCCGGCGCGAGGTGGCGCTGCTCGCGGGCGAGGCCTTCTTCAGCGTGACGGCGGACCGGAACCGTCCCTTCGTGGTGCGTGCCGCCGGCCTCGCCGTGCGGGTGACCGGCACGGAGTTCGACGTCCGCCTCCTGGGCGATGCGCTGGACGTCGGCGTGAAGCACGGCTCGGTCGAGGTGGAGGCTGCCGCGACGACGGCGACCGCCGCCGTCCGGCTGGGACCGGGCGACCGCCTCACCGTCGATCGCCGCAGCGGGACGGCGCGCCGCGGCAGCGTGCCGCCCGAGGACGTCGGCTCGTGGCGCGAGCACCGACTGTTCGTCGAGCAGGCGACCGTCGCCGAGGTGGTCGAGGTTCTCCGCCGCTACCGGAGCGGCTGGATCGTGCTGGCCGACGACGGCCTGGCGCGCCGGCAGGTGGCGGGCCTCTACGACCTGCGCGATCCCGACCAGGCCCTGCGCATCCTCGTTGGCCCGTTCGGCGGCCGCGTGCGCGAGGTGACGCCTCTGCTGCGCATCGTCTCGGGGCCGTGACGAGGGCGGCCGCGCGAAATCGCGGCCACCGTCAAAAAAAGATCGCCGTCGCTCGTAGTGGGAGCAGGGACGCGCAGCCGAAGCCAGCCGTGTCGACACCGGTGTACGAGGACGGCTGATGAGTGGACGGGCGGGAATGGTGGCGGCGGCGGCGATGGCGACGGCCGCGGTCATGGCGGGTTCTTTCGCGAAGGCGCAGACCGGGAGCGCCGGCGCCGTTGCCCAGGAGCAGCCTTCGCCGCTGGCCGAGCCGCGCGCCTTCGACATTCCGGCGCAGCCCCTCGTGACGGCGCTCAACGCCTTCGGCCGGCAGTCCGGCTTCCAGATCTCGATCGATGCCGCGCAGGCGAGGGGCATCACCGTGCAGGGAGTCTCGGGCACGATGCGGCCCGACCAGGCGCTCGGCCTGCTGCTCGCCAGCACGGGCTTCGTCGCCCGCTACACCGGGCCTCGTGCCGTGATGCTCACCCGGCCGCAGGGCCGCGATCCGTCGGGCGCGATGCAGCTCGACCCGGTGCAGGTCCAGGGCGCCTTTCCGGTGCCGCCGCAGGCGATGATCGACAACCTGCCGCCGCCCTATGCGGGAGGGCAGGTGGCCACCGGCGGCCAGCTCGGCCTGCTCGGCAATCGCGACGTCATGGACACGCCGTTCAACCAGACGAGCTACACCGCGAAGAAGGTGCAGGACCAGCAGGCCAAGACAATTCGGGACGCCTTGGCCGACGATCCTTCCGTGCGCGGCTACTTCCCCGACGGCAGCATCGGCAACGACGAGCTGCGTGTCCGCGGCTTCTCCGTCGCCGCGGCGAGCACGGCCTACAACGGCCTCTACGGCATCCTGCCGTACTCGACGATCATGCCCGAGCTCGCCGAACGCATCGAGGTCCTGAAGGGGCCGAGCGCCATGCTCAGCGGCATGGCGCCCCAGTCGACCATCGGCGGGACGGTCAACGTCGTGCCGAAGCGGGCGCCGGACCAGCCGCTGACCCAGCTTACCGCGGGCTACGCCTCGAGCGCGCAGTTCGGCGGCCACGCCGACGTCGCGCGGCGCTTCGGCGAGGACAAGCAGTTCGGCGCGCGGTTCAACGGCGTGTTCCGCGGGGGGCAGACGGCGGTCGACGGCAATTCGGACCAGCGTGCGCTGGCCGTGCTCGGCCTGGACTTCCGCGGCGAGAATGCGCGCCTGTCGGCCGATCTCGGCTACCAGCACCAGTATATCGGCGGCATGGTTCCCTATATCGGCCTGGCCAACGGCGTGCCGCTGCCGTGGGCGCCGGACGCGCGCAAGAACTGGGGCCAGCCGTGGGGCAACATCGACCGCGAGGACCTGTTCGGCGTCATCCGCGGCGAGGTCGACCTGACCGACCGCATCACCGGCTTCGCCTCGTTCGGCGCCCACGACTGGCGGCTGGGGATCCTGTCCGGCGGGCCGATCGTCACCGTCAACAACATCAACGGCAACGCGACGGCGACGCCGGGCAACATCAGCCAGTACTATCAGTTCCTGACGGCCGAGGCGGGTTTCCGCGGCTTCGCCGACACCGGTCCGATCGGGCACGAGTTCGCCCTGGTCGGCACGATCTTCGAGCAGGCGAGCGGCATCGCGACCGTCAACGGCAGGCCGTACGCCACCAACGTCTACAGCCCCAACATCATCGCGCGGCCCAGCATCCCGACCGGCGCGGCCAACAAGACCGCCACCCTGCAGCTGAACAGTCTCGCCCTCGCCGACACGCTTTCGGCCGCCGACAAGCGCATCCAGCTCACGGCCGGGGTTCGCCTCCAGCAGGTCAAGTCGGCGAACTTCAACGCCCTGACCGGCGTGAAGACGTCGGAGTTCGACCAGGCCGTCTGGAGCCCCTCGGTGGCGCTGGTCTTCAAGCCGCTGGCCGACGTCTCGGTCTACGCCAACTACATCCAGGGCCTGCAGCCCGGCAGCGTCGTGCCGGCGACCTTCGCCAATGCCGGCGAGGTGTTTCCGCCCTTCGTCTCGACGCAGTACGAGGCGGGCGTGAAGGTCGACTGGGGCAAGCTCACGACCACCCTCGGCGTCTTCCAGATCACCCAGCCCAGCGTCATCACCAACGTGGCGAGCAACACGCAGGTCCTGGCCGGCCAGCAGGTCAACCAGGGGCTGGAGTTCAACTTCTTCGGCGAGGTGGGCGAAGGCGTGCGCGTGCTGGGCGGCGCCATGCTTCTCAACGCCGTGCTGACCCAGACCCAGGGCGGCCTGACCAACGGTTGGGTCGCGCCGTTCTCGCCCGGCGCGCAGTTCAACCTGGGCGGCGAATGGGATCTCCCGTTCGCCCGCGGCCTCACCCTGACGGGCCGCGTGATCTATACCGGGGCGCAGTACATCGACACGACCTTCCCGCGCCGCAGCCTGCCGGAATGGACGCGCCTCGACCTCGGCGCCCGCTATCTCCTTGCCGACTCCGTGAGCCCGACCGGCAAGCCCGTGGCCCTTCGCTTCAGTGTCGAGAACGTCCTCGACAACGACTACTGGGCGTCCGGCTTCGGCGCCACCACGCTGTCGCTGGGGACGCCGCGCACCTTCCGGCTGGCGCTGACGAGCGATTTCTAGATTCCGACCGAACGCCCGCCCATGGTTGTGCGGGGGAATGCCGGGCGCTTTGCCCTGTCGGGTTCATCCCGGCGGAGCGCCGCCGCTCCAGGCACGCGGGGATGCCCGGTTCTTGATTGCGAACGACTCGCATTTGCGCTATCTCTGCGGCCGCTCGACCACGCGAAGGACGCGCGTTGCCCCAAGGCGATGTCACCCTGGAGATCTTTCTCGCCCATCGCGGCGCCCTGGTGAACTACGCCAGCGCCCTGACGGGCGACCACGGGCGCGCCGAGGACCTCGTGCAGGAGGCCTGGCTGCGCTACCGAACGGCGTCGTCGGACCGCCGGGTCGACGAGCCGGTCGGCTACCTCTATCGCATCGTGCGCAACCTCGCCCTCGACCTGCGGCGGCGCCTGTCGATCGAGCGCCGGCACGTCGCCGCTTCCCTCGACGACGCTGCCGGGGAGGGCGACGGCCTGTCGGCCGAGGCGGCCCTGATCGCGCGCGAGGACCTGCGCCGCATCATGGCGGCGCTCGACGAACTGCCGGAGCGCACGCGCATCGCGCTCGAGATGCATCGCCTGGGCGGGTGCAAGCTCAAGGACGTCGCCGCCCATCTCGGCCTCTCGATCTCCTTCACCCACGCGCTGATCAAGGAAGGCCTGAAGCACTGCCAGCGGCGCCTCTGACCGGATTCTGTCGTTGCGGCAGGAAAAGCGTCCGACCCGTTCGTCTGTTGGGGAATCCGGCGGAAGTTCCTTGCAATCCCGTCAGGCGGCGCACAAGGCAGAGGCATGACGGTTCCTCCCACCCGGCAGCAGGCGGACCATGACCGCGAGCGCATCGACGACGAGGCCGCGGACTGGTTCCTGCTCCTCTCGGACGAGCCGGACGATCCGATGCTGCGGGCGCGGCTGGAGGCCTGGTGCGGCCGCAGCCCGCTTCATCGCGAGGTCTGGGAGCGGACCCGGCAGGCCTATCGCCTGATCGGCGAGGCGCCGCCGCGCCATGCCGCGGACTGGCGGCCGTCGCCGGAGCCTTCCGCCACAGCCGCCGCCGTCGTCGCCGCCGGCCGCTGGCCATATGGCCGCCGCCTCGTCGCCGGCGGCGTCGCGCTCGCGCTCTTCGCCTGGCTCGCCGTGGCGGTGGCGCCGGGCATGCTGCTGCGCCTGCAGGCCGACCAGGTCACGGCGACGGCCGAGCGGCGCACGCTCGACCTGCAGGACGGCAGCCGCGTCGTGATGGCGCCGGAAAGTGCGCTCGACGTCGCCTACGCCGAGGACGGGCGCACGGTGCGCCTGCTGGCCGGCCAGGCCTTCTTCGAGGTGACGCCGGACGTGCGGCGGCCGTTCCGCGTGCTCGCCGGCGGGATCGCGATCACCGTGCTCGGCACGGCGTTCGACGTCCGCCTGGAGGAGGGCGGCGGCTCGGTTGCCGTGCGCCACGGGCTGGTACGCGTCGACGTGACGGGACGCGAGCCGCCGGTGTCGCGCCGGCTCGCCGCCGGGCAGTCGATCCGCGTCGCGGCGTCAGGCGCAATCCGGCCGGAAAGCGTCGAGCCCGACGACGTGGGCAGATGGACGAGGGGCCTGATCGTCGCGCGCGACAAGTCGATCGCCGAGATCGTCGACATGCTGCGCCCGTACTACGACGGCGCCATCGTCGTGCGCGACGACGCCTTCGCCGGCCTGCGGGTCAGCGGCATCTACGACCTCGGCGATCCCGTCGCCACGCTGCGCAATCTCGCTTCGCTGCACGGCGCCGTCCTGCGCCAGGTCTCGCCCTGGCTGGTCGTGGTGACGGCGCGCTGAACGGATCGCCGCGGAACAAAGTTCGAGCCGCCGCAGGAAAAGCCCCGGGCCCATCCGTCTGTTGCGCGACGTGCCGTTGCCGGCACGGCGTGGGACTTGTCGGGGAGTGGCGTGATGGCGGGGAGAAGGACAAGTGTCGCCGGTCGGCGGCTGTTCGTTCGTGCGGTCGCGGCCGCGGCGTGCGTGGCGGCACCTGTTGCCGGCACGTCGTGGGCGCAGCAGGGCGCCGACACGTCGCAGATCTCCCAGGCCGGCGTGCGCGGCTTCGACATCGCCGCGCAAGGCCTCGGCGAGGCGCTCATCGTGTTCGGCCGGCAGTCCGGCCTGCAGGTCTCGGTGGACCTGAACGTCGTGCGCGGCCTGCAGACGCCCGGCGTCAGGGGACGCATGACGGCGCAGCAGGCGCTCGCGGCGCTGCTCGCCGGCACGGGCCTGGTCTATCGCGCCAGCGGTTCGATGGTGGCGGTCGAGCGGCCGCCCGCGGGATCGGGCGCCATCCAGCTCGATCCGGTGCAGGTGCAGGGCGCGTTCCCGGTGCCGGCGCAGGCGATGATCGACAACCTGCCGCCACCCTATGCGGGAGGGCAGGTGGCGACCGGCGGCCAGCTCGGCCTGCTGGGCAATCGCGACGTCATGGACACGCCGTTCAACCAGACCAGCTACACGGCCAAGAAGGCGCAGGAGCAGCAGGCGAAGACGGTCATGGACGTGCTGGTCGACGATCCGTCGGTGCGCGTGCTCCTGCCCGGCAGCACGCCCGGCTCCGACGCCATCAGCGTGCGCGGCTTCCTGGTCGACACGCTGGATATGGCCTATGGCGGCCTGTACGGCATCACGCCGCACTACAGCATCATGGCCGAACTCGCCGAGCGCGTGGAGGTGCTGAAGGGCCCCAACGCCATGCTGAACGGCATGCAGCCCCGCGGCGGCATCGGCGGCACCGTGAACATCGTCCCCAAGCGCGCGCCGGAGGAGCCCCTGACGCAGGCGACGGCCAACTACGTCTCGGGCAGCCAGTTCGGCGGCCACGCCGACGTCGCGCGGCGCTTCGGCGAGGACAAGCAGTTCGGCGTCCGCGTCAACGGCGTCTTCCGCGCCGGCCAGACGGACGTGAAGTGGAACAGCGACGAGCGGGCGCTCGGCGTGATGGGCCTCGACTTCCGCGGTGAGCACGCGCGGTTCTCGGCCGACTTCGGCTTCCAGTACCGCTACACCGGCGGCGTGCTGGGCTTCATCGGGCTCGCGCCCGGCGTGCCCCTGCCATGGGCGCCGAATGCCCGCAGCAATCCGGCGGGCCAGCCCTGGAACGTTTCGGAGCACAAGGACCTGTTCGGCACCTTCCGGGCGGAGGTCGACCTCATGGAGGGCGTGACCGCCTACGTGATGGGCGGCGCCCACGACTGGCGCATGAACAACCTGATCGCGTTCGGCGTCAACATCACCGACGGGAGCGGCGCGGCCACCGGCTTCGCCCCGAACGCGCAGAGCTACTGGCGCATGTTCAGGACGGCCGAAGCCGGCCTGCGGGCGCTCGCCGATACCGGGCCGATCGGTCACGAGCTCGCCTTCACGGCGACGGCCTACGACCAGACCGGCGGCGCCGCCAGCGTCCAGCAGGGCGCGAACTTTGCCACCAACATCTACAACCCGACGGTCATCGCCCGGCCCAATGCCGCCGTGCCGGTTTCGAACCTGAACTCCATGCAGGAACTCTCGAGCCTGGCGCTCGCCGACACCCTGTCGGCCGCGGACAAGCGCATCCAGCTCACCGTGGGCGCCCGGCTTCAGCGCGTCGTCTCCGCGAACTACGACGCGACCAGCGGCGCGCAGACCTCGAGCTACGACCAGAGCGCGCTCAGCCCGTCGGTGGCGCTGGTCTTCAAGCCCTGGGAGAACGTGTCGGTCTACGGCAACTGGATCCAGGGGCTGCAGCCGGGCATCACCGTGGGGACGGCCTTCGCCAATGCCGGCGAGGTGTTCGCGCCCTACAAGTCGACGCAGTACGAGGTCGGCGTGAAGGCGGACTGGGGCAAGTTCACGACCACCGTGAGCGCCTTCCAGATCAGCCAGCCCACGACGATCTCCGTGCCCGGACCCTCGCTTCCGACCCTGAGCCTCGCCGGCGAGCAGCGCAACCAGGGACTGGAGATCAACGTGTTCGGCGTGCCGACGGAGGGCGTCAGGCTGCTCGGCGGCGCGATGTTCCTCAGCCCCGTCATGACCAAGACGCAGGGCGGGCTGACCGACGGCTGGAACGCGCCGTTCTCGCCGGCCTTCCAGTTCAACCTGGCGGGCGAATGGGACCTGCCGTACGTGCGCGGCCTGACCCTGAACGGGCGCGTCGTCTACACGGGATCGCAGTATGTCGACCTGAGCTACCCGCGGCGCAGCCTGCCGGACTGGACGCGGTTCGATGTCGGGGTCCGCTATGCCTTCGACAATCCCGCGGCCAGGGGCAAGCTCCTGGTGGCGCGCCTCAACGTCGAGAACGTGCTCGATGCCAACTACTGGGCCGGGGGCATCGACGTGTCGGCCCTCTATCTCGGCGCGCCGCGGACCTTTCGCCTGTCGTTGAGCGCGGACTTCTAGGCTCCGGCAATTCGAGCCGATCTCGCCTCGCTGGCGGCTGTTTCGTCGTGGCGTGGATCGTCCGACCATGCCGCGTCGCCCAAACCGAATTGCGAACAATTCGCAACTGAGATAGGGTCTCGTACCGTCGCGGGAAGCGACAGTGGGGATCGAGTCCGAGTCGTGCCGTCCGACACCACCAGCCTGTTCATCGAGCACCGGCGTTCGCTGGTCGACTATGCTGCCGGCATCCTGGGCTCGCGCGCGCAGGCCGAGGACGTGGTGCAGGAGGCCTACATCCGCTTCAGCGCGGCGAACGGCCGGGTCTCGGCCGAGCAAAGCCCGCCGATCGTCAATCCCCTGGCCTATCTCTACGCCATCGTGCGCAACCTCGCGCTGACATGGGCGCGGCGCTCGACGGTGGAGACGGTGGTGTCGCCCGCCAGCGAGGAGATCGCCTCGGCGGTCAGCGATACGCCGTCGATCGAGACGGTGCTGGTGCATCGTGACGAGTTGCGCACGCTGGCGGCCGCCCTGGTCGAGCTTCCCGAGCGCACGCGGATGGCCTTCAACATGCACCGCCTGGAAGGTCGCCCGCTGCGCGAGGTCGCCGACAGGCTGGGCATTTCCATCACGCGCGCCCAGCAGCTGGTGAAGGCGGCCATGGTCCATGGAGCCAGGCGGCTGCGGGACCGCACGTGACGATCTCGTTTTCTTTTGCGTCCGCCCTTGAATCGGCGTTCCCGAGTCAGTCCTACTCCTGAGGCGGTGTCCCTCGAGGCCGCGCGCATGATCCGTTGGTGGGGATGACAGGCGACTCGACTGAAGACGAATTGCTGGCCGAAGCGGTCGACTGGCGTCTTCGCATCGAGGCGGCGCCCGGCGACGACGCCTTGCGGGCGGCGCGGGACGCCTGGCTTGCGAACAGCGATGCGCACAGGTCGGCGTGGCGCGAGGTCGAGCGCCTGGCGCGCGTCGCCGATGCCCTGCCCGCGGACTATGCCGATCCCCGGGGCGCGATCCTCGGCGCGGGCGCGCATCGGCCGCGGCCATGGCGTCGCAGGGCTGCCTTCGCGGCGGTCGCGCTGGCCGCCTGCCTTGCCCTTCTGTTCCTGCCGACCGTCCAGCTCTGGCTGGCGTCGGACCACCGCACGGCCACGGCCGAGCTGCGCTCCGTCACCCTGGACGATGGCAGCGTCGTGTCCCTCGATGCCGAGAGCGCGATTGCCGTGCGCTATGCCGCAGGCCGGCGCGAGGTCGTGTTGCTGGCGGGCCGGGCATTCTTCGACGTCGTGCCGGCTGCCGACCGGCCGTTCGTGGTCGTCGCGGGCGACGCCAGGGTGACCGTCCTCGGCACGGCGTTCGATGTGGCCCTGTCCCCGGGCACTCTGTCCGTCGCGGTACGGTCGGGCACCGTCGCGGTCGCGCTCGGAGGCGGCGGCGACCGGGCGACGTTGACGCGCGGCGACCGGCTCGAGATCGAGAGCAAGTCCGGCCGGTTCGCCCGGTCGGAGATCGAGCCCGCCGATGTCGCCGCGTGGCGGGAGCGTCGGCTGATCGTCGACAAGGCGACCGTCGCGGAGGTGGTCGCCGAGTTCGGCCGGCACTATCGCGGCGTGATCGTGCTGCGCGACAGCGCGCTGGCCGGGCAACGGATCTCGGGCGTGTTCGATCTCCGCCAACCGATCGAGGCGTTGCAGGCTGCCGTGCGGACGCACAACGGGACGGTCACCCGCATCACGCCCTACCTCGTGGTGATTTCGGCGCGTTGAGCGCCCATCGCCCCGCGCGAGAAAACGCGGCGCCCCCCCTTGAATCGCGCACGGGTCGCGAGTCTCTCCCATGTGTGCTGCCGCCGCCCGATGCGCACGCCATGTAGGGAGCTGGACGTGATCTCGATCGACCGGACGGAGCGGCGGCGCGTGCGTGCGCGCGCAGCGGCGGGGCAGGCATGCGGCCTGGCGGTTGCAGCCATCGTCGCGGCCTCGGCCCTTGCGGCGCCCGCCGCCGCGCAGGACGACCGGCCGACGATTCCACCTCGGCTCGAAGCGCAAAGGGACCGCACCGCTTCGTTCGACCTTCCGGCGCAGCCTCTGCCGCAGGCGTTGACGGCTTTCGGGCGGCAGTCCGGCCTGCAGGTCGCGTTCGATCCGGCGGCCGCGGCCGGCAAGACCAGCGTCGCGGTGAGCGGCACGATGACGCCCGAACGGGCGCTGCGCCAGCTGCTCGGGGCGAGCGGCCTTTTCTATCAGTTCACTTCGGCGAGGGCCGTCACGGTTTCCGCCGTTGCAGCGCCGACCGGCGCCATCCAACTCGATCCGGTTCAGGTCCAGGGCGCGTTCCCGGTGCCGGCGCAGGCGATGATCGACAACCTGCCGCCACCCTATGCGGGAGGGCAGGTGGCGACCGGCGGCCAGCTCGGCCTGCTGGGCAATCGCGACGTCATGGACACGCCGTTTAATCAGACGAGCTACACCGCGAAGAAGGCGCAGAACCAGCAGGCCCAGTCGGTCAAGGACGTGCTGATCGACGACCCGTCGGTGCGCGGCGTCTGGGCATCGGGCAATGGCACGCGCGACGACCTCACCATCCGAGGCTTCAGGGTGAACAGCGGCGACTACACGTTCGGCGGCCTCTACGGAATCCTGCCGCGCGTCACCGTGCCCGCCGAGCTGCCCGAACGGGTGGAGGTCCTCAAGGGACCGAGCGCGATGCTGAACGGCATGGCGCCGAACGGCTCCATCGGTGGCACCGTGAATCTCGTGCCGAAGCGGGCGCCCGACGAGCCCCTGACTCAACTCACGGCAAGCTATGCCTCGGCCGCGCAGTTCGGCGCGCATGCCGATGTCGGCCGCCGCTTCGGCCAGGACAAGCAGTTCGGCGTGCGCTTCAATGGCGTCTATCGCGGTGGCCAGACAGCCATATCCGGCAATACCGACGAGCTGGCGTTGGCGTCTCTCGGCGTCGACTTCCGCGGCGAGCGTGTCCGCCTCTCGGGCGACTTCGGCTACCAGTACCAGAAGGTCGGCTGGCTCGTGGCCATGCCGATCGTGGCGGCGGGAGTGCCGATCCCCGGCGTGCCGACGCTCAGCAACAATTTCGGTCAGCCTTGGGGCTACTACCAGCGCGCTGACGTGTTCGGTGCCGTCCGGGGCGAAATCGATCTGTTCGAGAACGTCACCGCCTACGCGGCGTACGGCACGATCGACAGTCGCAACACCTATCTGACGGGAGGCTTCCCGACCATCGTCAACGTCAACGGCAGCACCACCCAGAGGCCCAACGTCGAGAACGACTACTACGACGCATGGACGGGAGAGGTCGGCGTGCGGGCGCTGGTCGACACCGGCCCGATCGACCACGAGCTTGCCGTCAGCGCGACGACGTACCAGCAGGCGCAAGGCTACGGCTTCGTCAACGGCACGGCCTTCGCGTCGAGCATCTACACGCCGACCTTCGTGCCGCGACCGAACCTCGGCGACCCCCCCGCGCGCAAGAGCAGCACCGGCACGCTGTCCAGCATAGCCTTTGCCGATACGTTGTCGGCGGCTGCGAAGCGCATCCAGCTCACGGTCGGTGGACGCTTCCAGGGCATCGACGCGGCCAACTACAACGTGACGAGCGGCGTGCAGACGTCCAACTATTCCCAGAGCGCGTTCAGTCCGTCGGCGGCCCTGGTGTTCAAGCCGTGGAGCAACGTTTCCATCTATGGCAACTTCATCCAGGGACTTCAGCAGGGCACGATCGTCGGGACGGCCTTCGCCAATGCCGGGCAGATCCTGCCACCGTACAAGTCGACCCAGTTCGAGGTCGGCGTGAAGGTCGACTGGGGCAAGTTCGGCACGACCGCGAATATCTTCCAGATCACGCAGCCCAGCACCATCACGAACACGGCGACCAACACCCTTTCGGCCAACGGCGAGCAGCGCAACCAGGGCCTCGAGCTCAATCTGTTCGGCGAGCCCGCCGAGGGCGTCCGCCTGCTCGGCGGCATCATGCTTATCAATGCCGTGCTGGCGAAGACGGCAGGCGGGCTGACCGACGGCTGGCGGGCGCCCGGCGTGCCGGGCGTTCAGCTCAATCTTGGCGGCGAATGGGACACGCCGTTCGCTCGCGGCCTGACCCTCAATGGCCGCGTCATCTACACCGGCGTGCAATACGTCGACACGACCTGGCCTCGTCGGACCATTCCCGATTGGGCGCGCCTCGATGTCGGCGCCCGCTACACACTGGAGAGTGCCACGAGTCCGACCGGGCAGCCTCTCATCTTCCGCTTCAACATCGACAACCTGCTCGACACGAACTACTGGGCGACCGTGACCAACAGCTACCTGGTGCAGGGCACGCCGCGCACCTTCCGCCTGTCGTTGACCGCGGATTTCTGATCCGACCGAACGGAGCCGCCGTCTCGACCGGAGCGAAGCGGAGAGGAGAGGCCTTGCGTCGACGACCAGCCGCCGGATCGTCGAGGCGACGGCAAGGAAGACCCGTCCTTCGGAGCCGTCGCATCCCCTTGCAACCCCGGCCGACGTCCGATATGGGCGCGTCCGTCCGGTCCCGAGGCGCGTCCAGGGACGCGTGGTTCGGGAGTCTTCGATGAGTGGCAACATGCAGATCTGGACGGGCCGCGTCCTCAGCGGCCTGGTCGTCCTCGTGCTCCTCGCCGATGCGGCGGTGAATCTGTTCTGGCCCGAGCTGCTGAAGGCGACCATGGAAGCCGAGGGCTTTCCGCCCGAGCGCGCGCCGATCCTGGGCGTCATGATGCTCGCGTGCGCTGCCCTCTACGCCTATCCGCGCACGGCGGTGCTGGGCGCGATCCTCATCACCGGCTTCTTCGGCGGTGCGATCTGCGTCCATTTCCGCACCGGCGGCTTCGTCAGTCCGCCGCAGATCGTCTGCCTGGTGATTGCGCTCCTCGCGTGGGGCGGGCTGTTCCTGCGCTACCCGCTGATCCGGGCATTGCTGCCGCTGCGGACCTAAAGCATGATGAGATTGGCTGGAAACAGCCAATCTCATCATGCCCTCCGGCAACCTACGACAGTCGTACGCGCGGATGAGATGAGGTGGAATCGCAAGCGATTCCACCTCATCTCATCCCGCTGTAGAGCATCGCCCGTTACGTCGGTGTGCGCCTGCGCCGGATCATCGCCTTGACCTGCCGCCACAGCGGCGACAGCACCCGGCTGGTCAGCGGGATGGCCAGCAGGCCGAGGGCGAAGCCGACCACGCCGGCGCCGGCGGCTTCCACCAGCCAGGCCGCGAAGGCGCCGGCCGCGGGAACGGCGCGCGCGACGGCGGCGCCCGCGTCCTGCAGCACATGGGCGGGTCCGCCCAGCCCGAATTCTTCCAGCCCGTGGAGGACGATGCCGCCGCCGACCCAGATCATGGCGGCGGTGCCGAGGAGGCTCAGGCCGCCGAGCAGCCAGGGCATGCCCCGCACGAGCGCGCGGCCGGCGAGGCGCAGCGGCGCGGCGAAGGCGGAGGCCGGCGACAGGCCGGCCAGCGCCAGGCCGAGGTCGTCGGCTTTGACGATCAGGGCGACGACGCCGTAGACGGCCGCCGTGATGCCCGCGCCGACGATGGCGAGGACCAGCGCCTGGTTCACGAAGCTGCCGCCGGGAATCGCCGCCAGCGTGATCGCCATGATCTCGGCCGACAGGATGAAATCGGTCTTGATGGCGCTGGCGACCTTCTCGTCCTCGAAGGTCCGGGCGTCGATGGCCACCGTCTCCAGCTTCGCCTCGTGGGCGTGCGCGCCGTGCGGGAACAGGACGGCATAGACCTTCTCCGCGCCCTCGTAGCAGAGATAGGCGCCGCCCAGCATCAGGAGCGGCGTGATCGCCTGGGGCAGCAGGAAGCTGAAGGCCAGCGCCGCCGGCAGCAGGATCAGGAGCTTGTTGCGGAGCGAGCCGAGGGCGATCTTGCCGATGATCGGCAGCTCCCGCGCCGCGCTGAAGCCGACGAGGTAGCGCGGCGTGACGGCCGTATCGTCGATGACCACGCCCGCGGCCTTCGAGCCGGCCTTGGCCGCCTGCCCGGCGACGTCGTCGACCGAGGCGGCCGCGGTTTTCGCCAGCGTCGCAACGTCGTCGAAGAGAGCCATCAGGCCAACGCTCATGAATCCCCGCTCGTCGATCTTCCAGGCGACCACGTCCTGCCGGCGCGATGGTCCCGCGGGCTACAACGCACAGGGGCTCCATCGGTGCCGGATCGTGAGGCCCTGATCCTTCGCGGGGCCGTCGGCGACGTCAGGGCCGCGCCGCCGGCTTCGATCAGTCCACGAAGGCCTTTTCTACCACGAACTGGCCCGGGGTCGTCGTGCTGCCCTCGGCGAGGCCGGCGCCCTCGAGCAGGGCGCGGATGTCGGCCAGCATCTGGACGCTGCCGCACAGCATGAAGCGGTCGTCCTTGGCGCCGATCGGCGGCAGGCCGACGTCGCGCGCCAGCGTCCCGTTCTCGATCAGGTGGGAGATGCGGCCACGATACCTGAACGGTTCGCGCGTCACCGTCGGATAGTAGACCAGCTTGTCGCGCACCAGATCGCCCAGGATCTCGTCGGCCGGCAGCTCGTCGGCCAGCTTCGAACGGTAGGCGAGGTCGCGCACGTGGCGGCAGCCATGGACCAGCACCACCTTCTCGAAGCGCTCGTAGACCTCGGGGTCGCGCACGATCGACAGGAAGGGCGCGAGGCCGGTGCCAGTGCCCAGCAGGTAGAGGTTGCGGCCCGGCGTCAGGCTGTCGAGCAGCAGCGTGCCGGTGGCCTTCGACCCGACCAGGATCGAATCGCCGGGCGCCAGGTCCTTCAGCCGCGAGGTCAGCCGCCCGTCCGGCACCTTGATGGAGAAGAACTCCAGCTCGTCGTCGTAGTGGGCGCTGGCGATCGAGTAGGCGCGCAGCAGCGGCTTGCCCTCGATCCTGAGCCCGATCATGGCGAACTGGCCGCTGGCGAACCGGAAGCCCTTGTCGCGGGTGGTCCGGAAGCTGAACAACTCGTCGGTCCAGTGGTGGACCGACTGCACGATCTCGTTCCTCAACGCACTCAAAACGCGCCTCCGCGGGCGGCAGGCCCGGCTGACATTGCTCGGATTGTGGGAATTGGCGGTGGCTGTGGTTGATATAGCCGCCGCGGGCCGGCCTTCCAAGGCGCCTTCGGCCGCACCCGCTCGATCACCGTCATGTTCCTCTCCCCCGCGATGGCGGGGCTGTCGCATTTGACCGCAAATCCCCGTCATCCCGACCGAAGCCGCGCGTAGCGCGGCGGAGTGGAGGGACCTTTTTTTGGCGCAGTGCCGACAAGAAAGGTCCCTCGACTTCGCCGCCCTTCAGGCGGAGCCGCTCGGGATGACGGAGAAATTGATCAAATGCGATAGCCCTGACCCGCGAGGGGGAGAGGTTGGGAGAGGGGGCCGCGAAGGCCGTCCGCGATCCCTCTGCCGCCTTCCTTTCCGCGAGCGACGGAGAGGAGCTTCAAGGACTCGTCGGCCGTGTCGAACCGCGCATCGGACGCCGCCGTCCGCTACCGTCGGCCGTGCCCTCAGACCTTCAGGACATTGCCGTCATGGCGGGCGACGGAGGCATCCGACGTGACGAGCGTGAGCCCCTCCACCCGGGCCTGGGCGACCAGCATGCGGTCGAACGGATCCTTGTGAAGCACCGGCAGGTCGCCGGCGGCGACCGCGTGCTCGCTCGTGATCGCCAGCTCGCGCCAGCCATTGTCGATCAGCCCGCGGCGCAGCCGGCGCGGCTCGACGCGGAAATCCTCGCGGCCCAGGCCATGCTTTATCGCCACTTCCCACAGGCTTGCCGCGCTGAACCAGAGCGCGGTGCCGGGATCGTCGAGCAGGCGGCGCGCTTTTCTCGGCAGCTTCTGCGGCTCGCCGGCCGCCCACAACAGCAGGTGCGTGTCGACCAGCAGGGTCATTTGTCGCCGCTGAAGGTCGTCGCGATCTCGTCCCGCCCCATACGGTCGAAGTCGTCGGGCACCGAAATCTCCCCGGCCAGGAAGCCGAGTCGGCGTATCGCGGGCGCCTCCCGGGCAGACAAGGGCACGACCTTGACCAGTGGCTTCCCGGCTTTCGCGATGATGAAGCCCTCGCCCTTTGCCGCCCGCTCGACGAGGCGGGACAGGTGGGTCTTGGCCTCGTGGATGTTGACCTTGCGCATGGCAGTGGCTCCATGACTTAGTTTACTCAACTAAGTCTATTGATCCGGGAATGGAAGTGCGGCCGCCGCCTCAGAACACGATCTTCAGCCCCATCGTCGCGGCATGCGCGGTGTAGCCCTGCGCCAGGCTGGCATCGTAGTTCAGGAAGGCCTGCCCGAGGACGAAGGGCATTGCGAGGCTCACGCCCACGGTCGCGGCGTTGCGGTCGGGCGTGGGTCCGTAGACCGTGAAGCCGGTGTCGGGCTTGCCGACGAAGCGGGCGCTGAGCGAACCCGACAGGTCGGCATAGTCGTGGGCCCAGCCGAGGCGCAGCGCCATCGACAGGTCCTGCGCCGCGCCGAGCTCGACGGCGCCGGACAGTTCGAGGCCGACGATGCTGCGCACGCCCGTCGTGCTCGCGGCCGCGGCGGAAAGGCTGATCGCGCCGGCGCCGGTCTCGGTGAAGGCGTTCTGGCTGGTCGCCGCGACCTCGACCCGGGCGAACGGCGTCAGCGCGATCCTCGGGGCCAGGGCGAAGCCCCAGCCGCCTTCGGCGCTGCCGATGAACTGGCCGGCCGTCGGGCTCCCCTCGGCGGTGCGGAAGACGCCGGGATAGGCGATGGTCCGCGTCAGGCTCCCCCAGTTGTAGGCGTAGCCCAGGGCGGCATCGACGTACCACGGCCCGGGCGCGTAGCTCGCATAGGCCGCCACGGAGAAGGCCTCGTTGGTGCCGGAGGCGGGCAGGCTGGTGGACAGGCCGGTGCTCGAATAGCCGAGCGCGCCGCCCAGCCGCAGGTCCTCGAGGATCTCGAGGTCGGCGCCGGCCGCGAAGCCGTAGAGCGCGTAGGTGGTGCTGTGCGTCAGGGCATCGCCGTAGAGCGCACCGCGGGCGCCGTAGGGAGCCAGCCACACGCCGCCGGCCTCGGTCCGCCGGGCGCCTGCGCCCGCGCCTGCGAAGGGCCGTTTCAGGTCGGCGACATCGACGGCGGGCGCCGGCGGGTCGGTGAGGCTGAGCGGCGGCGCCGCGGCCCCGCCGGCCGTGCTCGCCGACGGCGGCAGGCGCCGCGTGCGGGCGGCGCGCATCTGCTGGTGCATCACGTCGAGGAAGACCCGCCCGGCCATCATCTGCAGGTAGCCGAAGTCGGCATAGGACTCGCCGTCGAGCTGCTTCAGCGCCGCCTGCAGGGAATCCGGCGCGCCGTAGTTCAGCACGTCGAGGCTGTTGTAGATCGTGTCCATGTCGGAGAACTGGGCCGGGAAGGCGCCGACATCGAGGGCGGCCGCGACCGCGTAGGTGTTGCCGACGCCGGCGTTGGGCCGGTAGGCGAGCGCATAGCCGTTGATCGACTGCCGGTTCATGTAGCGCGCCGCCGGCAGGAAGGCGGGGTTCTGGCAGTTGGCGCTGCTCGACCTGCCGATCAGGCTGCCCTGCAGCACGCCGCCATTGCCCCACGGTCCCGGCGTCGGGATGGACGGCGGATTGGCCGCGAACGTGCCGGTGATGGGCGCAGCCTGGCCGAACAGGATGCAGGTGCCGGCCGGCACCTGCACGAGGGTCAGCGAGTTGGGCAGGTAGGGCAGGGCCAGCACGTCGCGCACCTGCGCCTCGGTCAGCCCGCGGATCGTGTTGGACGGCGCGATGAAGCCGCCGACCGGGTTGGTGACGCCGGCCGTGTAGACGCGCACGTAGAGCGTCGGCACCGACGTGCGCACGACCGCGGCCGGCGCACCGGCGACGAACGACGCGGTCGGCGGCACGCTGCCGATATAGAGGTTGGCGCCGGCGCCGGTCGTGATCGACGGCACGGTCGTTCCGTTGCGCCGGTAGACGGGTCCGGTCACGACCTGGCCGTCGGGCAGGATCATGCCGCCCACGACCTGCTGGGCGAGGGCGGTGTCGGTGGTGGCAACCGAGCCGGCCGCGGCGGCTGCCAGCGCCAGCAACGTCGGCCGCCGCGGGAGCCAAGTGAATGATGGTGCCGTCATGCTCTCCCCCGCGGACATTGTAGGGAGTTCGTCGAGATTCCCAAGTATCGGCCTTGCAACGACTCCTCGCCGGGAGCGCGTCACTCCAGTGACGCTCATGCGGTGTGGAGCCGAGCAAGAAGAGCGGCACGGAGTGCCGCGCACCCGGCAAAAACTCATTGCTGGGGGCGCGCCACTCCTTGGCGCGTCATTGGAGCGCGGACCTCCCGGTCCGCCTCATGATCATGAGCGGACCGGGAGTCCGCGCTCCGGCCCGCCGCAGGATCTTCCCCGTCGTGGCGAGCGGCAGCTCGCGCGGGAACTCGACCTCGCGCGGATGTTCGTGGGCGGCGAGGCGGGTCTTCACGACGGTCGCGAGTTCGGCCTTGAGCGAATCGGTGCCGACGATCTCGGGGCGGAGCCGCCCGAGATGATGATTTCGTCATCGTGGCTCTTGAAGCCACTCTTCGCAGCTTCGCTGCAGGCGACTTTTGTTGAACCGTGCTGGCGTCACCCCCAAGATGCCGCGGTCTTTGGGGTCCATCGAGTTGAATGTATAGCGTCCTTTCGCGTCCCGGTTGCGCCCCCTGGCGCGCGGCCGGATTGTTGCCGGCGGCCGCCTGGGTGTCGTTGGTCCTGATGTCCTCGACCGCGCTTACGGTCGTTTCACCATTCTCGCCCGCTTGGGCGCGCGGCGGCGACGGCGGCGATGGCAGCAGCGGTACCGGCGGCGCGGGTGGGGCCGGCTTCGGTGCAGTGGGCGGCGCCGGCACCGGAGACAGCGGCGGCGGCGGCGGCGACACCAGCGGCGGCGCCGGCGGCGTCGGCGCCGCGGGCGCGTCCGGCGGCACCGGCGGAACGTCGGGAAGCCTCAACGGTGGCGACGGCGTCGCAGGCATTGGCGGCGGCGGTGGTGGCGGCGGTGGCTTCCAGGCCCTCACCACCGGCTCGCTGCAGAATGAGACCGGCACGCTCACGGGCGGCAGCGGTGGCCGGGGCGGCAATGCGATCGGCGGTGCGGGCGGCGGCGGTGCGGGCGGCTACGGCGCGATCAGCTCGGGCACCGGAATCCAGGGCAACGCGGAAGGCGCGTCGATCCTGGGCGGTGCCGGCGGCGCCGGCGGCAATGCCGCGGACGGTCGCGGCGGCAATGGCGGGGACGGGGGCCGTGCGGTCCAGTTCACCGGCGCGGTCGTGTCCCTCTTCATCAATTCCGGGACCATCACCGGCGGCGCCGGCGGCGCGGGCGGCATCGGCACGGTCGGCGACGGCACGGCCGGCGCCGGCGGGGTCGCGATCTTCGGCACCGACATTGCGGTCGCGAACTTCGGCACGATCGCGGGCGGCCTGTCCGGCGACGGCGTGACGCGCGCCAACGCCATCACCTTCTCCGGCGGCACGCAGAACAGCCTGCAGATCACGGAAAGCTCGGTGATCGTCGGCAACGTCGTCGCCACCGGCGTCACGAACATCCTCAATTTCGGCGGCAGCGGGACGATCAGCTTCGACATGTCGAGCGTCGGCGCCGCCGCGCAGTACCAGGGCTTCAACGTCTTTCGCAAGGGGACCAGCAACACCTGGGTCCTGACCGGAACGACCGCGGCCGCCATGGCCTGGCAGATCAACGGCGGCGCGTTCGCCGTCGCGTCGGACGGCGCGCTGGGCAACGCCGCCAACACCCTGACCTTCGGCACCGGCGGCGGCAGCGGCGGCGGGCTGCGCTGGGATGCGTCCTTCGACACGGCCCGTACGGTCACGCTCGATGCCGGCGGCGGCAACCTCGACACCAACGGCTTCAATGCCACGATGAGCGGGGCGATCGGCGGCGCCGGCCGCCTGAGGAAGACCGGCGCCGGCACGCTCACCCTGACGGGCGCCAACACCTACCAGGGCGGCACCGCCGTCAACGGCGGCACGCTCTCGGTTTCGGCCAACGCCAATCTCGGCGATGCGGCCGGGAACATCGGCTTCAACGGCGGTACGCTGCGGACGACGGCGAGCTTCGGCACGGCGCGCAACGTGGTGCTGAACGGCGCCGGTACCTTCGAGACGGTGACCGGCACCACACTTACCGTCGGCGGCACCATCAGCAACACCGGAACGCTGGCCAAGACCGGTGATGGCACGCTCATCCTCACCGGGACCAACACCTATACCGGTGCCACGACCGTCAATGCCGGCACCCTGGCCCTGTCGGGCGGCGGCAGCATCGCCGCCTCCAGCGGCATCAACCTCGCTGGCGCGTCGACCGTGTTCGACATATCGGCCGGCGCCGGCGCCAAGACGATCCAGGCCCTGAGCGGCGTCGCGGGCAGCGCGGTACGGCTGGGCAACAACAGCCTCACGGCGGGTTCGGCGGCCTCGACCGTCTTCGCCGGCATCATCGACGCCGCCGGCGGCAACGGCGGTCTGGTCAAGGCCGGCAGCGGCACGCTGACGCTGAGCGGCGTCAACACCTATGCCGGCGGCACCACCCTGAATGCCGGCACGCTGGGGATCGGCAACGGCAGCGCGCTCGGCACCGGCGGGCTCACCTTCGCGGCCGGCACGACCCTGCAGGCGGCCGCCAACGGCCTGACGGTCGGCAACGCCATGACGGTGAATGGCGCCGGCACGGTCGACACCCAGGCCAACAGCCTGACACTCGGCGGTGCGATCGGCGGTGCGGGCAGCCTGACCAAGATCGGAACCGGCACGCTGATCCTCAGCGGGTTCAACACCTATGCGGGCGGCACGACGGTGTCGGGCGGCACGCTGCAGGGCAACGCCGCCAGCCTCCAGGGCAACATCACAAACAACGCCGGCGTCATCTTCAGCCAGGCGACCAGCGGCACCTACGGCGGCGCCATGTCGGGCAGCGGCAGCCTGACCAAGAGCGGCGCCGGAACGCTGATCCTCTCGGGCAGCAACAGCTACGCGGGCGGCACGACGGTGACGGGCGGCATCCTGCAGGGCACGACCACGTCGCTGCAGGGCGACATCGTCAACAATGCCACGGTGTCGTTCAACCAGGCGGGTAACGGCACCTACGCCGGCAACATGTCGGGCAGCGGTGCGCTGGTGATCGGTGGCAGCGGAGCGATCAGCTTCACCGGCGTCAACAGCTACACCGGCGGCACGACGATCGGCGGCGGCGTCCTGCAGGGCAACAGCGCGAGCCTGCAGGGCGACATCGTCAACAACGGGTCGGTCGTGTTCGAACAGACCGGCAGCGGAACCTATGCCGGCGCCATGACGGGCACGGGCGGCGTCCGTCTGCAGGGCGGCGGCCTCCTCTCGATCACCGGCAACAACCTCTACACCGGCCCGACCACGGTGACGGGCAGCAGCCTGGTGGTGAACGGCTCGCTCGCCAGCACCGTGACGCTGGACAGCGGCAGCACGATCGGCGGCAACGGCATGATCGGCGGGCTGGTGTCCAACGGCGCCACCATCGCGCCCGGCAACTCCATCGGCACGCTGAACGTCGGCGGCAACCTCGCGCAGAGCGGCGGCACCTACGTCGTCGAGGCCAACCCGCAGGGCCAGAGCGACCGCATCAACGTCACCGGCACGGCAACCATCGGCGGCACGACGGTGCAGCTCGTGGCGGCGCCGGGCAGCTACGGCAACAGCACCACCTACACGATCGTGAGCGCCCGCGGCGGGGTCAGCGGCAGCTACGCCGGCGTCACCAGCAACTTCGCGTTCCTGACGCCGTCGCTGTCGTACGACGCGAACAACGTCTTCCTGACCCTGGCCCTGCAGGGCAATGCCTTCTCGGGCTTCGGCGGCAGTACCGGGAACCAGCGCGCCGTCGGGGGCGCCCTCGACCAATCCTACGCCTCCGCCACCGGCGACTTCGCCACCGTGATCGGCGCCCTGGCGGGCCTCAATACGCAACAGGGCCCCTACATGCTGAACCAGATCAGCGGGCAGCCCTATGCCGACTTCGGCACGGCCAATCTTGCCGGCAACACTTTGTTCATGAACGCACTCGGCCAGCAGATGGCGATGGCGCGCGGCGGGCAGGGCAGCGGCCAGCGCCTGGCGCTGGCCCAGGCCTGCGACGTCGAGGCCTGCGATGGCGCCAGCCCGTTCAGCGTCTGGGCGAGCGGCCTCGGCGGTTTCGGCTCGGTGCAGGGCGACGGCAACAGCCAGACCTTCACCTACAATCTCGGCGGTGCGGCGGCCGGCATCGACTATCGCGTGATGCCGAACCTGCTCCTGGGCATCGCCGCGGGCTACGCTACCGGCACGCAATGGGCCGACAGCTTCCAGGGCAAGGGCTGGACCAATGCGGTGAGCGTGGCGGCCTACGGTTCGTTCACCATGGCGGGCTTCTATGCCGACCTGCTGGCGGGCTACGCCTACGCCAACAACAAGCTGCAGCGGCAGATCTCGATTCCCGGCCTTCAGCCACGCACCGCCAACGGCAGCACCGGCGCCAACCAGTTCCTGGGCCAGGCCGAGATCGGCTACCAGGTGCCGGTGTATGCGCCGGCCGCCGCATCCATCACGCCATTCGCCCGGCTGCAGGTGATGAGCGTCAACCAGGCGGCGTTCAGCGAATGGGGCGCCAACAGCCTCAGCCTCGACGTGCAGCAGCAGACGACGAACTCGGTACGCTCGACCCTGGGAGTCCAGCTCAACGGGTCGATCGGCCTGGGCGACACGCGGACCCTCGACATGGCGCTTCGCCTGGGCTGGCTGCACGAGTACGCCGACACCGCCCGGCCGGTCACGGCGGCGTTCGCCGGCGCGCCGGCCAGCGCCTTCACTGTCTATGGCGCGACGCCGCAGCGCGACGCGGCGGCGATCGGCTTCCAGGCCAGCACCAGTGTCGCCACGGCAACCCAGATCTACTTCCGTTACGACGGCGACATCGGATCGGGTACCGACAACCATGCCCTCAATATCGGCCTGAGATTTTCCTGGTAGCCATCGTCATCCGACCGGCGCTCGGGCAGGAACTCGACCTCGCGCGGGCCGCGAAGGTGCCGGCCGCCACCTGAACGAGGGTCGGGGAGTTGGGCAGGCAGGGCAGGGCGAGCACGTCGCGCACCTGCGCCTCGGTCAGTCCGCGGATCGTGTTGGCCGGCGCGACGAAGCGCCCACCGGGTCGTGTTCGACGGCACGGTGGTCCCGTTGCGGCGGTAGACGGGTTCGCTCACGACCTGGCCGTCGGGCAGGATCATGCCGCCGCCGACCTGCTGGGCGATGGCGGTGCCGGCGGTTGCCAAAGCAGCCGCCGCCGCTGACAGCGCCAGCCATGTGGGCCGCCCACGGGGGCCAAGTGAATGATGGTGCCGTCTGTTCTCCCCCGCGGACATTGCAGGGAGTTCGTCGAGATTCCCAAGCATCGGCCTTGCAGCGACTCCTCGCTGGGGGCGCGCCACTCCATGGAGCGTCATTGCAGCGCGGACCTCCCGGTCCGCCTCATGATCATGAGCGGACCGGGAGGTCCGCGCTCCCATTTCACCCTCCTGCCATTGGGAGGTTCACGTTCGACGGCGCTCGAAGCAACGAATGTCACTCCAGTTATTGACTAAGTTATTGAGATGTTCTATTTTCGTTCCTTTCGGGAAAAGGAGATCCATGTCCTTCCACACCTATCACGACGGAGCCGAAGAGCCGGCCTGGCGCGACCCCGACCTCAGCCTCGTCGACGACCGGCGGGGGCCCGTGCCCTCGGTCCCGCTGGCCCTGATTCCGTCGCCCTGGCGCGAGTGGATCGCCGAGACCGAGCAGGCGACCGGCGCGCCCGCCGACTATGTGCTGCAGTCGGTGCTGGCGGGCGTCGCTTCCGTGTGCGGCGCGGGCGTGCGGGTCCGCGTGACGCCGGCCTGGGACGAGCCGCTGGTCCTCTGGCTGGCGGCGGTCGGCGAGCCTTCGTCGGGCAAGTCGGCGGCGCTGGCGCCCATGCGCCGGCTGCTCGAGGCGATCGAGCAGGAACGACGGCTGGGCGACGAGGAGCGGCGGGCAGCGCACGCTGCGCGTTGCCGGGAGAGCGGGGAGGACAGCCCCTTCGTGCCGTCCCAGATCGTGGCGACCGGCGGCGAGGATCCGGCCGCCCGGCCGGGTCTCCTGGCGGCGCTGGCGGACATCGTGGCCGGCAACCCGCGCGGCATCCTGCTGTGGCGCGACGGCGCGGCCGACTGGATCGGCGAGGCTGGCGAGGGCGGGGCCGGTCGAATGGCCGGCTGGCTCGCCGGCTGGGCGGCGGACCCGCTCACCCTGGGCGCGTTGCGCCGTCCGGCGCGGTCGCTTGACCGCTTCGCGCTCAGCCTCCTGGAGACGGTCCGGCCGGAGCGGCTCAGGGCTGCGCTCGAGGCCGGCGACGGCGGCGTCGCGGCGCGCTTCCTGTTCGCCTGGCCGGGGCCGCAGCCCTACCGCGCGCTGGCCGTCGTCGAGCGCTCGACGGACGAGATGGTCCTGCAGCGGCTGCGGGCGCTGTCGCGGCTGGGGCGCGGGGCCGACGATCCCTGCGTGCTCGACGTCGACGCCCGCGGGCGGGCCGCGCTCGACACGGTCCTGGCCGGCCTGCACGAGGATCGCCGGGCGGCCGAGGGGCTGGAGGCGGCGTGGCTCGGCCGCAGCCGGTCGCTGATCGTGCGGCTCGCGGGCGTGCTGGAGTTGATGGCGACCGTCGACGGCAGGACGCCGCGGCCCGGGGCGATCGGCGCCGAGCAGGTCGAGGCGGCTGCCGCCCTGTGGCGCGACTATTTCCGCCCGCATGCCGCCGCGGTGTTCGACAGCGCCGAGCTCTCGGACCACACGAGGCGCGTGCGGCGCGTGGCGCGATGGCTGCTCGACCATCGGCCGGCCACCGTGTCGCGCGAGGACATCCGCCGCCGCGCGCTCAGCCTCAGCGCTACGGCCGAAGAGACCGAGAGCGCGCTGCGGCGCCTGCAGATGTTGGGCTACGTCCAGCCCGATGTCGCCCGCCGCGGCGGGCCCGGCCGGCCGACCACCCACTGGGAGGTCAATCCGGCGCTGGTCGAGGGGCCAGAACCATCAGCGAAACTTGCGTAACTATCTTAATTCAACCTGAACTGCCCCCTTGGGTGAGACAGCGAAGGAGCGAGGAGCAGGACGCGGGGCGGTGGGCCTCTGGAATTGGCGCCTTTCGCGCGCTATGTTGAACAAATGGGCACTTTGTCCAACAACGGTGTTGCCATGGGAAAGACGACAGGCAAGTCCGCGACATCGGGCCCGAAGCCGGCACGGCGCGTCGCGAGGCTGACCCGAGAGGGCGGGACGGGCCAGCTCGGCGGAAGCGAGGCGCGCGTCGAGGCGGTCATGCAGGCCGCCCGGAAAGCCGGGCTCCTGCACGGCAAGGGAGGCCGTATCGGCGGCCGGGTGAGTCCGGTCCTGGTCCGGCAGGCCAAGCGGCAAACGGGGATCGAGGCCGATACCGACCTGATCGAGTTTGCCCTGGCGACGGTGGCGCTGGAGGACAACTTTGCGCAGGCCTTCAGGACGTCGCGCGGCAAGGTCGACCCGGAGCTGAAGCTCGGCTTCTGACGTGGCGGAGTTCGACTTCGAGGCGGCGCGGCGGTGGGCGCGCTTCCATCCGCGAAGGACTCTCGCGCGACGGGACGATGACGCGCTGCCCTTCGTCGATGCCGCGTCGACCGGCGGTCAAGGCCTGTTGCTCGATACGTGTGTCTACATCGACCAGATGCAGGATCGGTCGCCCCCGGTCCTGGATGACCTGATCGCGCGGCGCCCGGTCAATCATTCGACGGTCGCGATCCAGGAGCTGATGCACACGGTCGGCGTGCTCGATCCGTCGGACAGACGGACCGCCGGCGTCGTCGTCGAGATCGGTAGGCAGATCAAGGCAATGCCGCCTCATCGGGTCTTTGCGCCGGACGTAGAGGTCCTCGGAAGGGGCGCGCTGCTCTCGGGCATCCTCTGTCGCGTCCAGGGATATCGAGGGGACGGCAGGCTGAGGGCCCTGCAGGACTGCGTCCTGTTCCTGCAGGCGCAGAAGCTCGGCCTGGTCGTGCTCACCTCGAACGTCGGCGACTACGATGTCCTTCTTCAGCTCATCCCCGCCGGGCGGGTGCTCTTCTATCGTCGGACATGAAGTCGCCGGCTCATGCTCATGCGGGGCGCGGACCCGCCTTCCGCTCGGCATCCATCCGGCGCAGCTCCCGCCGCAGGATCTTCCCCGTCGTGGTGAGCGGCAGCTCGCGCAGGAACTCGACCTCGCGCGGATATTCATGGGCGGCGAGGCGGGTCTTCACGAAGGTCGCGAGGTCGGCCTTGAGCGAGTCGGTGCCGACGATCTCGGGGCGGAGCTGGACGAAGGCCTTCACGATCTCGGTGCGCACCGGGTCGGGGATGCCGACCACGCCGACCATGGCGACGGCGGGATGACGCATCAGGCATTCCTCGATCTCGCCCGGGCCGATGCGGTAGCCGCCCGAGGTGATGACGTCGTCGTCGCGGCTCTTGAAGAAGACGTAGCCGTCCTCGTCCATGCGGCCGAGGTCGCCGGTCAGCAGCCAGTCGCCGGCGAACTTCCTCTGCGTCGCCTCGGGGTTGTGCCAGTATTCCAGCATGACGATGGGATCGTGCCGCCAGCCGGCGATCTGGCCCTCGGTGCCGGCCGGCACGGGGTTGCCCGCCTCGTCGACGATCGAGACCTTGCGGCCGGGACAGGGCCGGCCGCACGAGCCGGGCCGGACGTCGAACCAGCCCGGCGAGTTCAGCAGCATCAGGTTCATCTCGGTCTGGCCGTAGCCTTCGGAGATCGTGGTGCCGAAGGTCTCGCGTCCCCAGTCGAGCAGCTCCTCGCCCATGGCCTCGCCGCCGGTCGAGATCGCGCGCAGGTCGTAGCGCCAGCGGTCGCGCGCGCGGTGCACCTGGCGCATCATCTTGAGCGCCGTCGGCGGGATGAAGGCGACGCCGACGCCGTGCCGCTCGAGCAGCGCGAAGGCGCGCTCGGGATCGAACTTGGCGAAGCGGTGGGCGACCACCGGCGTGCCGTAGTACCAGGCCGGGAACAGCGCGTCGTAGAGGCCGGCGATCCAGGCCCATTCGGCCGGCGTCCACATGACCTCGTTGCCCTGCGGCCAGTGGCCGAGCCACTGCTCGACCGGCGGGATCGAGCCCAGCAGCATGCGATGCGCGTGCAGCGCGCCCTTGGGCTGGCCGGTCGTGCCCGACGTGTAGATCAGCAGCGCCGGATCCTCGGCCGCCGTGTCGACGGTGCGGAAATCGTCGGAGGCGGCGGCCAGCAGGCGGTCCCAGTCGAGGAAGGCGCTGCCGTGCGCGCCGGCGCCGATGACGACGATGGTCCGGAGATGCGGCAGGCGATCGCGCACCGCCAGCAGCTTGGGCAGCTGGCTCATGTCGGTGATCACCGCCGAGGCCTCGGCATTGGCCAGCCGGTACTCCAGCGCCTCCTCGCCGAACAGCGTGAACAGCGGCAGCACGACGGCGCCCATGCGGTAGCCGGCGAGATGGCAGAGGGTGAGCTCGGCGCCCTGGCTCAGGAAGACGCCGACGCGGTCGCCGCGGCCGATGCCGCGCGCGCCGAGCGCGTTGGCGAGCCGCGAGCTCGCCGCCAGCAGCTCGCCGAAGGTCCAGGGCCGCACGCTGCCGTCGGCCGCCTCGACGATCAGCGCCAGCGCCTGGCGCGGATGGCGCTCGCAGACGGCGCGGCCGATGTTGAAGCGTTCCGGCTTGGGCCAGCGGAACCGGCGCATGGCCTCGTCGTAGGGGACGCCGCGGGGGATCATGTCAGCGGTTTACGCGGGTGACGACCCGTCCCGCCAGCAGTTCCTGCGGCGTCGGCACCCACAGCGTGTCGGGCGGCGTGTCGAACACGCGGTCGGCGAAGGCCGGGGTGACGCCGGCGCCCAGGATCAGGAACCGGCGCAGGTCGCGGTTGGAGCCGTACATCGCCTCCTCGCTCATGCCGGGGAAGCTAGCGCGGTGGAAGCCGAGCCGCCCGGTGGGCGAGACGCTGCGCTCGACGCCGCCCAGGAAGGCGATGGTGCAGGCCGAGGCGCAGCCGCCCTCGACCCGCGTCGCCAGCCGCCGCTCGCGGAACAGGGTGAAGAGATCGACGCCGACCGAGGCGCGGCCGCCGGGCCCCGCCAGCACGACGGTGCGGATGCCGGGATGGCGGTCGAGCGCCTGTTCCACCGCCGCCTCGCTGCCCACGCCATAGGAACCCTCGACGTAGAGCGTGTGCCCCGCCGGGCCGACCGTGACCGTGAGGTCGTTGAGCGCGGAATCGCCGGTATAGATGTTCCAGAGCTCGGCGAGCGGCGGCACGGTGCGGTCGCGCACCACGGCGCCGACGGCCACGATCGCGGCGGCGGCCAGCGCGGCCGTGGCGGCGAAGACGGCGCGGCTGGCGCGGCGCTGCGCGGCCACGACGATCAGCCCGAGCTGCCACAGCGCGAAGGCGACCGAAGCCGCTGCCAGCAGGGCCGGAACGGCGACATGAGCGAAGCTGACGGCGAGGCCGCTGAACACGGCCGCCGAGACGCTGCCCAGCCCGACCAGCAGCGCCAACGCCGCCCAGGTGCCGCGGAAGTACACGGTCTGGGTGAGCGGCGCGGTGCCGTCGCGGGCGAAGGGCACGCCCTCGGCCTCGACATGGTCGGCGAGCCGCTGCAGCGGGCCGTTGCGTATCCGGCGCCGGCCGCCGGGGAACACCGGGCCGCGCAGCTCGGCGAGGCCCATGGCGCGCGCCGCGGCGGCGGCGTGGGCCAGCAGGCGGGCCGTCTCGTGTCGGCCACCGACCAGATGCGCGACCTGGAGATGGTCGGGATGGCGCACCAGGTCGATGGCCGCGACCGGCCCCTGCGGCCCGTCGATCACGAACACCGCGCGATCGTCGGATTCGTGCGGGACCAGGTCGGCCGAAAGCGCCGCCAGGCTGGCGAAATCCTCAACAGTTGCGCGACGGGGGTGGGGTGTTCGCATGCGGGGGGCCACGGTATGCTGCGGCAGTTTTCTCGGAGCGTCCAGAATGTCCCCCGACGATCATGCCTCCGCGCCCGGGTCGACCGCCGCGCGCGCGCGGTCCCGCAGCGGCGAGGCCGGCGTCACCACCGTGCCGTCGGTATGCCCGCACGACTGCACCAGCACCTGCGCGCTCGACGTCGAACGTCTCGATGCCAAGCGCATCGGCCGGGTGCGCGGCTCGATGCGCAACGACTACACGGCCGGGGTGATCTGCGAGAAGGTCGCGCGCTACGCCGAGCGCATCCACCATCCGGACCGGCTGATGAAGCCGCTGCGCCGGGTCGGGCCCAAGGGCTCGCGCCAGTTCGCCGAGATCTCCTGGGCCGACGCGCTCGACATCGTCGCCGAGCAGTTCATCGCCAAGGCGCGGCAGCACGGCGCCGAGACGGTGTGGCCCTACTACTATGCCGGCACGATGGGCCTGGTGCAGCGCGACGGCATCAACCGGCTGCGCCACGCCATGAAGTACTCGCGCTGGTTCTCGACCATCTGCGTGACGCTGAGCGACACCGGCTGGATCGCCGGGGTCGGCGCCAAGCGCGGCGCCGACGTGCGCGAGATCGACGAGCATTCCGACCTCGTCGTGATCTGGGGCGGCAATCCGGTCAACACCCAGGTCAACGTGATGACCCACGCCATGCGCGCGAAGAAGCGCGGGGCGAAGCTGGTCGTCGTCGATCCCTACCGCACCGGCACGGCGGAGCAGGCCGACATGCACCTCGCGGTGCGGCCCGGCACCGACGGGGCGCTGGCGGTCGGGGTGATGCACGTCCTGTTCAAGGAGGGCTTCGCCGACTGGGACTACCTGCGGCGCTATACCGATGCCCCCGATGAACTGGCTGCGCACGTCGCCACGCGCACGCCCGAATGGGCCTCGGAGATCACCGGCCTTTCCGTCGAGGAGATCGTTGCCTTCGCGCGGCTGTACGGCCAGGCCAAGGCCGCGTTCATCCGCTGCCACCACGGGTTCAGCCGCACGCGCAACGGGGCGGCCAACATGCATGCCGTGACCTGCCTGCCGGCGGTGACCGGCGCCTGGCAGCACAAGGGCGGCGGCGCGCTCTACGGCCACAGCGGCATGTATCCCATCAAGAAGACCCTGATCGAGGGGCTCGACATGGTCGATACCTCGATCCGCGAGCTCGACCAGTCGCGGCTCGGCCCCATCCTGACCGGCGACCGGGAGGCGCTGAAGGACGGGCCGCCGGTCACGGCGATGCTGATCCAGAACACCAATCCGGCGATGGTCTGTCCCGAGCTCGAGCTGGTCCACAAGGGCTTCGCGCGCGAGGACCTGTTCACCTGCGTGCACGAGCAGTTCCTGACCGAGACGGCGTCCTTCGCCGACATCGTGCTGCCGGCCACCATGTTCCTCGAGCACGACGACTTCTACACGGCGAGCGGCCACACCTTTTTCCAGGTGACCAAGGCGGTGATCGAGCCGCCGGGCGAATGCCGCGAGAACCACTTTGTGATCGCCGAGCTGGCCAAAAGGCTGGGGGCCACGCATCGCGGCTTCGACATGACCCCGTGGGAGATCATGGACGAATCGCTGAAGGAATCCGGCATGTGGGATGCCGAGACCAACTGGCGGAAGGGCGGCCAGGACTTCCATCTCGGCTTCGAGACCTCGCATTTCCTCGACGGCTTCGTCTGGCCGGACAAGAAGTTCCGCTTCAAGCCCGACTGGGCGGCCTGGGGCCCGCGCGGCAAGGAGATGCCGGTGCTGCCCGACCATTTCGACGTGATCGACGGGCCGACGCCGGAGCGGCCCTTCCGCATGGTCGCCGCACCCGCGCGCACCTTCCTCAACTCGACCTTCACCGAGACGGCGAGCAGCCAGAAGCGCGAGGGCAGGCCCACGGTGATGATGAATCCCGAGGACTGCGCGGCGCTGGGCTTCGCCGAGGGCGACCGGCTGGAGATCGGCAACGACCGCGGCGCCACCATCGTGCACTGCCGGCCCCGGGCCGGGCAGCAGAGGGGCGTCGTGGTGGTCGAGGGCATCTGGCCCAACCGCAATTTCGAGACCGGCATGGGCATCAACGCGCTCACCTCCGCCGATCCCGGCTGGCCCAACGGCGGCGCGGTGTTCCACGACACCGCCGTCTGGATCCGCAAGCCGGCGTGACCTCGCTCCATCTTCATTTTGCAGCAATGAACGAAGACTTCCGACCCGCCCCCAATCCCAGCATCGCCCAGGCGCAGAGCACGCCGGCGCCGGAGCGCGCCCACGTCCTCGTGATCGGCAACGAGAAGGGCGGTTCGGGCAAGTCGACGACGGCGCTGCACATCGCGGTGGCGCTGCTGGGCGAGGGCGCGCGCGTCGCCACGCTCGACCTCGACGCCCGCCAGGGCACGCTCGGCCGCTACATCGAGAACCGCACCGCCTTCGCCGCGCGCAAGGGCATCGACCTGCCGATGCCGATCCATGCCGCGGTGCCGCTCTCGACCCTGCCCGAGCGCGCCGAGGCCCAGGCGGACGAGCGCACCCGGCTGGAGGCGGCGCTCGAACGGGTGATCGACACGGTCGACTTCGTCGTCATCGACACGCCGGGCAGCGACACCTACCTGTCGCGGCTCGCCCATACCTGGGCCGACACGCTGCTGACGCCGCTGAACGACAGCTTCATCGACCTCGACCTGCTGGCGCGCGTCGATCCCGACACGCTCAAGGTCGTGCGCCCGTCGATCTATGCCGAGCAGGTCTGGAAGCAGCGCCAGATCCGCGCCGTGCAGGGCGGCCGGCCGGTCGACTGGGTGGTGATGCGCAATCGCCTGTCGTCGCTGGCCGCGCGCAACAAGCGCGACATGGCCTCGGTGCTCGACTCGCTGTCGCGCCGCATCGGCTTCCGCGTCGCCGCGGGACTGAGCGAGCGCGTCATCTACAAGGAGCTGTTCCTGAACGGCCTCACCCTGCTCGACCTCAAGCGCGGCAGCGGCCGGCGCGCCGACGGCAGCCCGTCGCTGACGCTCAGCCACGTCGCGGCCCGGCAGGAGGTGCGCGACCTCGTGGCGGCGCTCAATCTGCCGCGACGAGATGCGGACGCGCCATCGGCTGAGCCCGCCACAGAACCAGCCACGCCAGACCAGCAAGCTGCAGGATGAACAGGGCGCCGAATGCCCAGGTGTAGCCGTCGGGCGCATAGCCGGTGGCGGTGCGCGGCCACAGGTCGACGATCTTTCCGATCGCCCACTGTCCGGCGAAGATCACGCTGAAGACGACGAGGTTGCTCGACGTGCTGACGCGCCCGGCATAGTGGGCCGGGAAGGACTGCACCATCAGCGGCATGTACTGGATGGGAAGCGCTCCCAGGAAGCCGAACAGGATCCAGGCGAGCGCCGGATGGAAGCCGGGCAGGAAGGCGAGCCAGCCGCACACCAGGGCGAACAGCAGGCTGGTGATCCCGGCCGTGGCGAAGCCGCTCAGCCCGATGCGCTGGAAGGCGCCGAAGACGACGCCGCTCAGCGCGAAGCCCAGCGTCATCACGGCGGTGGTCCAGAGCTGGATGTCGGCCCGCGCCTCCTTGTCGGCGATGCCGCCCATGTCGCGCAGCCACGGGCCGATCCACAGCGTGATGCAGCCGATGAAGGCGAGCTGCTGGATCGAGAGCAGCGGCTGGATGCGCCAATAGAAGCCGTTGGTCAGCACCGTGCCGGTGATGCGGAACTGCTCGCCGAGCGTGCCGCCGGACGACGATGCCGCGCGGTCGGGCACGACGGTGAACAGGATCGCGGCGGTGAGCAGGCAGACGCCGGCCAGCCAGAAGAACAGTCCCTGCCAGCTCATCACCGAGAGCGACCACTGCACCGGCAGGGTCGCGGCCATCGAGCCCAGCCCGCCCGCCATCATGTGGAAGCCGGTGATCAGGCCCCAGCGCTCGGGCGGATACCAGAGCGTGATCGCCTTGATTGCCGCCATCAGCCCGCCGGCGAAGCCCAGGCCGATCAGCGCGCGGGCGACCACCAGCTCGCCGAGCGAGAGGCTGAGCCCGAACAGCGCCGAGCCGGCCGCGGCCATGACCAGCAGGAAGGTCTGCACGCGGCGCGGCCCGTAGCGGTCGAGCATGACGCCCAGCACGGGCTGGCAGCCGGCGAAGAACAGGAAGAAGGCCGAGGTGAGCAGGCCGAGATCGCCCGCCGACAGGCCGACGTCGCGTTCGAGGTACGGAAAGATGACGGCGTTCACGCCGCGGAAGATGTAGGAAAGGAAATAGGCGAACGCGAACGGCAGGAAGACCCGCAGGAACAGCGTTGCGACGGTCGGGGCGTTTCCGGTCATGCTTCGTTTGTTGGCGCGTGGCGCGGCGCGAACCTTAGGCGGGCGCCGCCATGGCGTCAAAGCATCGAAACGTGCCGCGTCGAGGCGCTAGTTCAGCCGCCGCTCTTGTGGTGGGCGCGCCAGTCGGCGGGAGACTCGCACTTGTGTCCGTAGACGCCGGCGCCGTTGAACCAGGCGATCCAGTCGTCGAGGACGTAGCGCCAGGTGCGGCGCAGCGACGCCCAGGCGAGTCCCCGGCGCACGAGCAGCGTGCCCAGATCCTCGCCGTCCAGGGTGCAGGTCGCGACGGGCCGGCTGTACTGGTCCTTGCCCGTGTTGCGGCAGTCGAGCTTGCGGCTGGCGGCCATCTCGTCCAGCGCCTTGTGTGCGGCCTCGCCCGCCTTCCAGCCGTCGGCGCAGGTCTGGCCGGGCGCGGGAAGCTCTATGCCGTGCAGCCGCCAGGTCGCGCCGTTCAGCCGCACGACATCGGAGCCGGTCGCGTCCTGGGCGACGGCCGGCAGCGACAGCCCGACGAGCGAGACGGCAGCGATGAGACGTGCGGTGCCCAAGGGCCTCCCCGACCCGCGCGACGGCTTGCGAGTCACGTCGCAAGATACGGACTAAATCGCGCGAGGCAATGCATTCGTCTCTCTGCTAGGGTCCCCGCGACCCTGGTCGAGGCCTCCAAACAACTCTGCATCCTTCAATGAACAGCGCCGCTTCGACGACCGGTCTCAGCAAATGGTGGGCGGACCGCTGCTGGAAGATCGGCAAGCATCTGGACGACATGGGGCGACGGCTTCTCGTGCGCGCGCCAGCGGCTGCCCGGGTCTATGCCTGGGTCCTGGCCGGCCGGCGCGGGCGGCCGCGCCTCTTCCCCGGCTGGACCTTCGCTTGCGAGTATTTCGTCGAGCGCCGGTGGATGGCGCTGCGCCGCGGTGCGCTGTGGGAGTTCGCGCTGGAGCGGCAGCTCGTCTTCCCGCTCACCGTCGCCTGGTACGGCGGCACGCGCGTCGAGGTGACGCTGGGCAACGACCAGAGCCTGTGCCTGTTCGTCGCGGGCTCGTTCGAGCCCAACGAGTTCGCCTTCCTCGACCGCGTGGTGCGGCCGGGCATGACCTTCGTCGACATCGGCGCCAACGAGGGACTCTTCACCCTGTTCGCATCGCGCAGGGTCGGCCGCCAGGGACGCGTCGTGTCCGTCGAGCCGAGCTCGCGCGAGCGCGCCAGCCTCGAGGCCAATCTCCGCCGCAACGGCATCGGCAACGTCACCGTCGTGCCGCATGCGCTGGCCGACCGGCCGGGATCGGCGCGCCTGCAGATCGCCGCCAGGCTGCATGGCGGTCACAACACGCTGGGCGCCTTCACCTACGACGATGTCGATGCCGTGGCGGTCGAGGAGGTCGCGGTCGAGACGCTCGATGCCCTCGCCGCGCGACTGGCCCTGGGCAAGGTGGACGTGATCAAGATCGACGTCGAGGGCGCCGAGGTGAAGGTCCTGTCGGGCGGCCGCGCCCTGCTCGCGGCGCACCGGCCGATCCTGCTGATCGAGGCCAACGACGGCGCGCTGAAGGGGCAGGGGGCGAGCACCGATGCCCTGCTCGCCACGCTGCGGGAGCTCGGCTACCGCATCGAGGTCTTCTCGGACAGCACGGGCGAGGTCGTGCCGATGGCGCCGGACGGCAGCCCGTCGGCCAACATCGTCGCCGTTCCCTCGACCTAGTTCGGCGCCAGCTTCAGGAGCTCGCGGGCGACGCGGTCGGCGACGATCTCGGTGCCGCGCTCGGTCCAGTGGCCGTCGGCGATCCTGTAGGTGCCCCGCCGGCCCGCGAGGACGTCGCGCAGGTCGATGAACGGCACGGACGAGCGGCCGAGCGCCGCCGCCAGCGCGCGATGGCGGGCATCGGCGCTGAGCGAGGTGCTGAAGTACTTGGGCCATGGCCGCCAGAAGTCGACATAGTCCGGATCGACGGTCCCGACCGGGATCAGGGCGACGATCAGCCTGACGCCGTTGGCCGCGGCCAGCCGGTGGGCGGCCACCAGCCAGCTCAGCGTCTCGTCGACCATGCGCCTGCCGTCCAGCCGGTCGGCTTCGGCGGCATCGCGCGGCATCGTCCAGGTGCCGGTCTCCCAGTCGATCATGCCGGACAGCAGCCAGCCGGCGAGGAACTCGGGATCCTTCCGCCGCTTGTCGAAGGCCGCCCAGAAGCGCTCGCCGCCACGCGACAGGATCTCGCGGATCGTCGCCTCCGGCAGCTTCGGGAAGTAGTGGCGGTGCATGTGGCCGGCGAGCCTGTCGAGGCGCTCGGCCGGCGGCAGCTCGAGCCAGGCGTTCAGCTGCTCGAATTCGCCCTCGATCGGCTTGTTGGCGCCGCCGAACTCGGAGAGGCCGAGCCGGTTGACGACGAACCAGGTGCTGCGCGGCGCCACGGCGCCGAGCAGCGAGGGCAGGGGAAGCTCGGCGATCGCTGGCGGGATCCAGCGTCCGTAGGGCTCGGCCAGGAAATCGTTGCCGGCATAGACGGCCAGCAGGATGACGTCAGGCTCGAGCCTCAGCGCGACGTCGCGGATGCGGTAATAGTACTGCGGCGGTCCGGTGGCCGAGACGCCGAAGTTGATTGCCTCCATGCCGGTGTGGCCGGCGTCGGTCCAGCGCTGCTCGACGAAGGCCGACAGCGGCGCCCGCACGAAGGCACCCTCGAGGAAGCTGTCGCCGACGAGCACCGAGCGGAAGCGAACGCCCGGCGGCCACGGGAAGGTGCGCGGGCGGTCGCGCAGCGCCCAGTCATTGTAGGTGATGGTCGGCGTGGAGGTAACGGCGATCGGCCGGATGTCGCGCGCCGGCCAGGACGGCACCAGGAACGAGGCGGCCGCCTCCATGCAGGCAAGCGTGAGGCCGGCCAGCAGGACCGCGTAGACCGCCCAGAACCAGCGCCTTCTCGCTGTTCCCGCGGCCACGGCCGGTCAGCAGCCCTTGCCCTTGGTGCGGCAGAGCTCGTCGAGCACGGGCAGGAGTCGCGCTACCATGTCTTTCGAGATCGCGGTCATGGCATTGGCGTTGGGATGCGGGTCGGGCACCGTGACCCAGAGCGTCCGGGGATCGAGGTTCTCCATGCCCGGCAGCAGGTCGTAGAAGGGCACGCCCTGGGCCTCGACGACCTTGCGCACCTTGTCGGTGATGTCGGCGAAGGGATAGGGCTTGAGCTCGCGCAGCTCGGGGATGTTGAACACCAGCAGTTTGGCGTCGATCTTCTTCGCCTCGACGGCGAAGTCGGCCAGCGCCTTCTGGGTCACCAGCCAGCCCGGCGCCTTGGGTTCGTAAAGGTTGCGGTAGTAGTGCCGCCAGTCGGGCACGTCGCCGAACTGGCGGAAGACGGAATCGACGCGGTAGGTCAGCACCACCCAGGCGGCGGAATGCTCCGTGAGCCAGCCGTTCTCGGCGTAGTTGGGCATCGGCTCGGCGTCGTTGATGAAGTACGACAGCACGACCACGTCCGGCTTGAGCCCCGCGCCGACCTCCCTGAAGAGCGTCAGTTCCTGCAGCGTGTTGTAGTTGCCGACGCCGAGGTTGAAGCCGTCGACCTTGCGGCCGGCCTTGGCCAGCAGGTCGAGCACCTGGCGGGCGAACGTGTCCTTTTCGGCGACGCCCCAGCCCATGGTCGTCGAATCGCCGACGAAGGCGATGCGCGCCACGCCCTCTTGCGTGGTCGCCGGGATCTCGGCGCCGCGCAGACCGTGCGAATCGGTGCGGACGTCGACGCCCATGAGCTGGGCGTCGGCCTTGGGCCGGTGGCGATGGCCGAGGTCGGGCTGCAGGTCGCGCACCTTGACCTCGCGCGCGTACTTCCACATTTCGAGCTCGTAGAGCATGCCGTCGTCGAGAACCAGGCGGGTCAGCGCCTCGAAGCCAAGCAGGCAGATGAACGACGCAGCGAGGATCAGGCAGATGTTGAACGCGACTTTCATTGATCGTTGTCGTCGGAAGACCCGGTCGAAGCGGCCCGGCGGCCGGAGGATGGGCGCCTCTCATAGCCTGTCCCGTCCGCGGCGTCACCGGCACCGGGCGTGCGCCCTCGCGTCACAACCGATTGACAAGGTAGTGCTTCTTTCCTTGCATGGCGTTCGAGGCTGAGCGGACAGACGTGGCCAGGAAACCCGACCTACCCAGTACCGGAGACGCCGGCGCCCCCTCGGCGGTGGATGCCTTCACGCGCGAAGTTGCACGCCTGCCGCCGAAATCCGGCGACGCGAGCCGCGGGCGGCTGCTGTTCGCGATGGATGCGACGGCGAGCCGCGAGCCGACCTGGGACCTCGCCTCGTCCCAGCAGGGCGAGATGTTCCTGGCGGCCGGCGAGATCGGCGGGCTCGAGGTTCGGCTCGCCTTCTACCGCGGCTTCGACGAGTTCAAGGTGAGCCGCTGGACGAGCGACGGCCGCGAGCTCGCCCGCCTGATGGGCGCCGTGCGCTGCCTCGCCGGGCGGACCCAGATCGCGCGGCTGCTGCGCTACGCCGCCGAGCAGCGGCGCGAGAGCCGCGTCGATGCCGTCGTCTTCGTCGGCGACTGCTGCGAGGAGGATGTCGACGAGATCGGCCACGAGGCCGGGAAGCTCGGCCTGATCGGCCTTCCCGTATTCGTCTTCCAGGAGGGCAACGACCGCGTGGCCTCGCGCCTCTTTCCGCAGATTGCCAAGCTGACCGGCGGCGCGCACTGCGTGTTCGACCGGTCGAGCCCCGAGCAGCTGAAGCGCCTGCTGGGCGCGGTCGCGGCCTATGCCGCCGGCGGCCGGTCGGCGCTCCTGAAATACGGTCAGCAGCAGGGCGGGGCGGCCGCACTCCTGACCCGCCAGATGAAGTGACGATGGATCGATGACCGACACCCTGGCCGCCGAGGTCGCGGCGTTCTTCGATCGCGAGATCCTGCCGCGCCATCGCGCCTGGTCGGAGCATGTGGCCCACCGGCGCGGGCCTGTGCCGTTCCTCGCCGGCCTGCGCGACCGGGCGCGGGCGGCCGGCCTGTGGAACCTCGGCCTGCCGGACCGGATGAGCAACCGCGCCTTCGCGCCGATCGCCGAGATCACCGGCCGCCTGCCGTGGGCGCCCGAGGTGTTCAACTGCCAGGCGCCGGACGTGCCCAACATGATCATGCTGCAGCACGCGGCCACGCCAGCCCAGAACGAGCGCTGGCTGCAGCCGCTGCTGGACGGGCGGATGCGGTCGGCCTTCGGCATGACCGAGCCGGACGTGGCCTCGTCCGACGCCACCAACATCGCCACGACCCTGCGCCGCGACGGCGGGTCGTGGGTGGTGAACGGGCGCAAATGGTACATCACCGGCGCCGCCCATCCCGACTGCGCCTTCGTCATCGTCATGGGCGTGTCGCGCCCGGAGGCGGCGCGCACCGGGCGGCATTCCTGCGTCATCGTTCCGATGCCGTCCCCGGGCCTGCGCGTCGTGCGCGAGCTGCGCTTCCTCGGCTGGGAGGACAGCATCGCGCCGATCGCCGAGCTCGCCTTCGAGGACGTGCGCGTGCCGGCGGAGAATCTGCTGGGGGCCGAAGGCGAGGGCTTCGCCGCCGCGCAGGTGCGGCTCGGTCCGGCACGCCTGCACCACTGCATGCGGGCCATCGGCACCTGCGAGGTGCTGATCGAGCTGATGATGGCGCGCGCCGCCGAGCGCCGCGCCTTCGGCCGCGCCGTGATCGACTACGACGCCACCCAGCAGGCGATCGCCCGCTCGCGCATCGACGTCGAGCAGGCGCGGCTCCTGGTGCTGCGCACGGCCGAGCGGCTCGACGCCGAGGGCCACCAGGCGGCGTGGCGCGACGTGTCGATGGCCAAGGTCGCCGTGCCGGAGATGGCCCAGCGCGTCGCCGACCGGGCGATTCAGATCTTCGGCGCAATGGGCGGCAGCGACGACGTGCCCATCCACCGCGCCTTCGCGATGGCCCGTCTGCTGCGCATCGCCGATGGGCCCGACGAGGTCCATCTGCGGCAGATCTTCCGGCAGGAGCCGCCGGCCCGCTGGACGGTGGCCGCTTCGCCGTACGTGACGCTGCCTCCGGCCTGATCGCGACGGGCTCGCTCAGGCGGCGCCGAGCAGGCGCGCGGTCAACCGTCCGGGCAGCACTTGGCCGAGCCAGACCGCCGCCTTGGTGGGAAAGGGGAAGGCGATGCGCGGGCGGTCGCGCGCAAGCCCGGCGCGGATGATCGCCGACGCCTTCGCGCCGCTCATCATGAACGGCATGGGAAAGGGCGCGCTGGCGGTGATGCGGCTGACCACGAAGCCCGGGCAGATGACGCTGACGCCGATCCCGTCCTTGCGCAGCACGTAGCGGATGCTCTCCCCCCACACCCGCACGGCGGCCTTGGAGGCGTTGTAGGACGCCGAGTAGGGCAGGCCGATGAAGCCGGCGAGGGAGGAAACGATGCCGATCTGGCCGCGCCGGCGCGCCTGCAGCCGCGGCAGCAGCGGCTCGACCGTGTTCAGCACGCCGCCGACGTTGATGTCGAAGGTCTTGCGGATGATCGAGAAGTCGCCGAGCGACGAATTGTCCTTGTCGATCGACACGCCGGCGTTGGCGATCACGAGATCCACCGGATGGGCGTCGTCGAAGGCGACCAGCCAGTCGGCAAAGGCGGCGCGGTCGACGACGTCGACCGTCTCCGCGACGACAGTGGCGCCCCTGGCGCGGCAGGCGGCGGCGACGCCGTCGAGGCGCTCGCGATCGCGGCCGGTCAGGGCAAGCGCGATGCCGGGGCCGGCATAGTCGACGGCCAGGGCCTCGCCGATTCCGCTCGAGGCGCCGGTGATGACGATGCTGGTGAAACGCTTCATGGGATAACCTTCGGGCGGGCGCGTTGTATGCGACGGGACCGGATACTAGAGTGCCGCGCCGCGGCGCAGCCAGTGGCGGGTATCGGGGAGTCTTTTTTGATCGCGAGCATGACGGGATACGCCCGGGCGCAGGGAGCGGATGAACGGCGGCGCTGGGTCTGGGAAGCGCGTAGCGTCAACGGTCGGAACCTCGAGATTCGCTGCCGCGTGCCCGCGGGCTTCGACCGTCTGGAGAATCCGGCGCGCACCGCGGTCGGCGGCCGCCTGAAGCGCGGCAACGTTTCCCTCACCCTCACGATCGCGAGCGAGCAGCGCGGCAATCCGCTGCGCATCAACCGGGCCCTGCTGGCCGAGCTGGCAGGGATGGTCGACGAGGTCCGCCGGACCACGGGCGCCGCCGCGCCGTCGGCCGACGGGCTGCTGCGGGTCCGCGGCGTGATCGAGGAGGAGGAGGTCGGCGCGGAGAGCGAGGATGCGCTGTCGGCGCTGGACCGCGCGATCTCGGGCACGCTGGACGAGGTGCTGAAGGCGCTGGCCGCGGCGCGCGCGGCGGAAGGCGAGGCGCTCGCCGTCGTGATCGACCGGCATGTCGCGGAGATCGAGGAACTGTGCGGGCGCGCGGCCGAACGGGCGGCCGCGCAGACCGGCATCATCCGGGCGCGCTTCGAGAGCCAGCTGGGGGAACTGCTCGAGCGCGCGCCGGCGCTGTCAGAGGAACGCTTCGCCCAGGAGGTCGCGCTGCTGGTCGGCAAGGCCGACGTGCGGGAGGAGCTCGACCGCCTCGCCGCGCATATCGCCCAGGCGCGCACGCTGCTGGCGACGGCGCAGCCGCAGAATCCGGTCGGTCGCAAGTTCGACTTCCTCTGCCAGGAGTTCAACCGGGAGGCCAATACGCTGTGCTCGAAGTCCGCCGACATCGAGCTGACGCGCATCGGCATCGATCTGAAGGGCGCCATCGAGCGCCTGCGGGAGCAGGTCCAGAATGTCGAATGACAACGGCACCTCGGCGATCCAGCGGCGCGGGCTGATGCTGGTCCTGTCCTCGCCGTCGGGGGCGGGCAAGACCACGCTGTCGCGGCAGCTCCTGGACAACGACAACCAGATCCGGCTGAGCGTGTCGTGCACGACGCGCCAGAAGCGGCCGGGCGAGCGCGACGGCGTCGACTACCGGTTCGTCGATCCGCCGACCTTCCGCGGCATGATCGAGCGCCGGGAGTTCCTCGAGTATGCCGAGGTGTTCGGCAACTACTACGGAACGCCGCGGGGGCCGGTCGACGAGATCCTGGGCGCCGGCATGGACGTCCTGTTCGACATCGACTGGCAGGGCACCCAGCAGCTGCGCGACAAGGGCCGGGCCGACCTGGTCACGGTCTTCATCCTGCCGCCGTCGACCCGCGACCTCGAGAAGCGGCTCCTGACGCGGGCCCAGGATTCCAAGGATACCGTCGCGCTGCGTATGATGAAGGCGGCCGACGAGATGAGTCATTGGGCGGAGTACGACTACGTCGTGGTGAACAGCGACATCGGCACCAGCCTGACCAGCCTGAAGGCGATCCTGACGGCCGAGCGTCTGAAGCGCGAGCGCCAGGTCGGCCTCTCGGTGTTCGTCAAAGGGCTGCGCGAGGGGCGCTGACCGGCTGTCCGATGCCGGTCTGGCCTTGCGAGCGCAGGACGAGCTGCGAGGGCACGCAGGGCCGGCCGGAGAACTCGGCGATCAGCCGGTCGCTGGCGGCCTCGATCGTGTCCTCGAGCCGGCGCATGAAGGTGTCCTTGTCGAGGCCAGTCGCGATCGGCGGCAGGAACTCGATCGCGCAGCGGCCGGCCCGCTTGCGCCAGTCGCGGCGGTTCCACAGCAGGCCGAGAGACGTCGCGACCGGCACGACCGCGAGGTCGAGGTCGCGATAGAGATAGAAGATGCCCGAGCGGTAGCGCTCGCGCTCGCCCGGCGCCATGAGATGGCCTTCGGGATAGATGGCGATATGCCGGCCGCTGTCGTAGGCGCGGCGGGCGAACTGGGCGAGCTTCTCGCGCTCGCGGCCGCCGCCGCACGTGTCGACCCGGATCATCTGCAGGCGGTGCAGGAGGCTGCCCAGCACCGGCACGCGGAACAGCTCCTGCATGGCGACGAAGGCGATGCCGGGGATCAGGGCGGCCAGCACCATGCCGTCGGCCTCGCTGTGATGCTTGTTGGCCAGCAGCACCGGTCCGCGCGCCGGCAGGTTGGCGCGGCCGCGGATCTCGATGCTCATGCCGCCGATGACGCGCATGCCACAGACGACGGCGCGCGCCCAGCGATGGAGCAGGCCGCGCAGCGGCGCTGGCCCCGGGATCGCCAGCAGGGGAAGGCCGGCCAGGATCGTCAGGACCGTGAGGGTGTAGAAATAGAGATTGAAGGCCAGGGAGCGGATCATGCCCCGACTATAGTGAGTGAGTGCTCACTTGTCAATCTCGGCCAGCCGGGTGAAGTCGGCGACGGAAAGCTCCTCGGCCCGGGCGGTCGCGGCCAGGCCGAGCCCGCCCAGGACGGCGGTCGGATCGGCAAATGCCCCGGCGAGCGAGCTGCGCAGCATCTTCCGGCGCTGGCCGAAGGCCGCGGCGGTCAGCCTCTCCAGGGGCGCGAGGTCCGGGGCTCGCTGGTCCCGGAGCCGGGGCGTCAGCCGCACGACCGTCGAGACAACCTTGGGCGGCGGCACGAAGGCCGAGGGCGCAATGTCGAACAGCCGGCTGACCGAGCAGACATGCTGGGTCAGCACCGACAGCCGTCCGTAGTCCTTGGTGCGGGGGACCGCGACCAGACGCTCGGCCACCTCCTTCTGGAACATCAGCACCATGTCGGCGATGTCGTCGGCCCGATGGAGCCAGCGGACCAGAAGGGCCGTCGAGACGTTGTAGGGCAGGTTGGCCACGATGCGGCGCGGCGGCGGGCCGAGCGCTGCCAGGTCGACCGAAAGCGCGTCGGCCTCGACCAGGGTGAGCCGTCCGCCGGCGGCCTCCTGCAGCGGCGCCAGCGCGGCGATCGCCCGCGGGTCGAGTTCGACGGCGACGACCCGGTCCGCTCCCTCCAGCAGGAGGGCGCGCGTGAGCCCGCCGGGGCCCGGCCCGACCTCGATCACCGTGCCGCCGGCCAGTGGCGCCGCGGCGCGGGCGATGCGGCGGGTCAGGTTGATGTCGAGCAGGAAGTGCTGGCCAAGGCGCTTGCGGGCGTCGAGCCCGTGGTCGGCAATGACCTCCCGCAGCGGCGGCAGGTGCAGGAGCGGGTCCATGCCGGCGCGCCGGTCAGGTGCCGCGCCGGCGGGCCATGTCGTCGGCCATGCGCAGCCCCGCGATCAGGCTCGTCGGATCGGCCCGACCCGTGCCGACGATGTCGAGCGCGGTCCCATGGTCGGGCGAGGTGCGCACGAAGGGCAGTCCCAGGGTGACGTTGACGCCGCCGGCGAAGTCCACGGTCTTGATCGGGATCAGCGCCTGGTCGTGATACATGCAGATCGCGGCGTCGTAGGCGGTCCGCGCCGCGGCGTGGAACAGCGTATCGGCCGGCGCCGGTCCGCTGACCTCGATTCCCTCCCGCCGAAGCGTCTCGATGGCCGGCGCGATCACGCGCCGTTCCTCGTCGCCCATGGCGCCCTGCTCGCCGGCATGCGGGTTGAGCGCGGCCACGGCGAGGCGGGGACGATCGATTCCGAAAAGCGTCCTGAGACCGGCCGCGGTGAGGCGTCCCGCACGGACTATCTTGTCAGCGTCAAGGTCGCGCACAGCCTCGGCCAGCGACAGGTGGATCGTAACCGGCACGACCCGCAGCTCGGGGCAGGCGAGCATCATGGCGACGTCGACGCCACCCGCCAGCTCGGCCAGGTACTCGGTGTGCCCGGGGTGGCGGAAGCCCGCGTCCTGCAGGGTTTTCTTCTGGATGGGGTTGGTGACCATGCCGGCGATCTGGCCGGCCGTCGCGAGCTCCACGGCCCGTTCGATCGCCTCGAGCGTGGCCGGCGCATTGGCGGGGTCGGGCTTTCCGGGCTGCACCGGCGCGCGCAGCCGGACCGGCAGCACGGGCAGGGCCGACGCGAACATCTTGACGGCGTCTGCGGGACGATCGACTTCGCGGACGGATACGTCGAGCCCGAGCTTGAGGGCGAGGTCCGCGAGCCGTGCGGCATCGTCCAGGGCGAAGAAGGGGCGGTCACCGGAGCGGCGCCGCGCCCAGGCCTTGAGGGTCAGTTCCCCGCCGATCCCGGCCGGCTCGCCCATGGTGACGGCGAGCGGCGCGGCGGGGCTCATTGCTGGGGCTGCTTGATGTCGATGGTCGCCTGGCGGCGCAGGTCGCGCATGTAGCGGCGGCCGGCCGCATCGAGCTTCTGGATCAGAAGCTGCTGCGAGATGGCATCCCGGGTCGGGAGGCCGTCGCTGCCCACCTTGCTGCACAGCGCCACGACCTGCAGGCCCTCGGCGACGCGGAACGGACCGGCCGTCCCCCCGACGCTGAGCCTGGGGATCTGCTCGTACATCTGCGGGTTCGCCTGGAGATCGCCGACCCTGATGCCCGACAGATCGCCCGACGTGGCACCCTTGAGCTCGTGCGAGCGGGCGTGAAGGTCGCTGCAGCTGCGGACGCCGGCGACCGCCTTCTGCGCATCGGCCGTGGCCCTCGCGACCTCGTCGGGCGTGGCGTTGACCGGCAGCGGCAGGGTCATCTGGGTGAGATTGAGACGCACGTCGTCGGGCCGCGCGGCCGCGAACTGCCGCTTGTCGATCAGGTAGAGGATGTGCCAGCCGGCGGTGGTGCGGATCGGCTCCGACGCCTGCCGCGGCTGCAGCCGGCCGAGCGCCGCATCGAGCTGCGGATCGAGCGTGCCGGGAAGGACCCAGCCCAGCTCGCCGCCGGCCTGGGCCGTCGCGCCCTGGGAAAATTGCTGGGCAACGGCGCCGAACGGCGCCCCGCGGCGCACCTGGTCGCCCAGGCGGTCGATGTTGCGCTTGGCCTCGTCGGCCAGGTCGGCCCGGTCGATGGGCACGAAGATCTCGGCCACGCGATACTCGGTCTTGCCGACGTTGGTCCGCACGCGGTTCAGCGTGTCGTCGATCTCGGCCTCCGAGACGTCGACCTGGGGACGGACCTTGCGTCGCACGATCTTGGTCCAGGCGATCTGGGCCTCGATCTGCTGAAGGGCGATCTCGGGCGGGACGCCGATGCTCTGGAGATATTGCCGGAACTGGCCGCGCGCCATGCCGGCGGCGCGCTCGATGTCGTTCAGCCGCTGCTGTAGCTCCGCATCGGACGCCTTGAGCCCCAGCCGCTTGGCATCCTGGAGCTGCAGGCGCTCGTCGATCATCTGGCGCAGGACCTGCGGCGCCATGCGCTGGCGCAGGTCGGGACTGTCCTGCAGGCCCGTCGTGCGAATGGCGAACAGGACGCGCTGCGAGAGGTCGAAGTCGGTGATGGCATCGTCGTTGACACGCGCCAGCACACGCAGGCCCTGCGCGGAAGCGAGGGAGGGAAGCAGCACGACGAGGAGTGCCACCGTCAGTCGGGTAATCAGCGCGGACATTGCACCGGCAGTTGGTAGAGGGTTGGTCATTATATGCCGCGACCTTCATGCCGCAACGGAAGTGGAGTGCCTTAGCGGTGGACTATGGCAAGATACGGGCGCGCTTGACGCTTGCCAGCCAGTGGTTTAGCCGAACACGCACGGCTTGGGACAGGGACAAGACAGGGGCAACGATCCGACGAATGACGACTGCTCGCCGATCGATCAATGCCCCCAGCGCCTGGGACCGAATCTGCTCCGGCGTGGGCTATCATCTGGACAATCTCGGCCGGTGGCTGATCGTCAATGCTCCCTCCATCGGGTCGAGCTATGCCGCGTTCCTGGCGCCCGGTGTGCCGCGGCTGCGGCCGCGGCCGGGCTGGATGTTCGCCGAGGAATATTACGAGCAGCGCCGCTGGCTGGCCTGCCGGCGCGGCGCCCTGTGGGAAGCCGCCCGCGAGAAGGAGCTGGCGGTGCCGATCACGGTGCGCTGGCACGGCGGCACGACGGTGGACCTGACGCTCGGCAACGACAACAGCCTCTGCCTCTACGTGTGCGGCTCCTTCGAGCCCAACGAGTTCGCCTTCCTCGACCGGGTCCTGAAGCCCGGCATGGTCTTCATCGATGTCGGCGCCAACGACGGCTACTACACGATCTTCGCCGCGAGGCGGGTAGGACCGACGGGGCGCGTGATCGCCGCCGAGCCGAGCTCGCGCGAGCGGGCCCATCTGCAGCGCAATCTCGGCCGCAACGGCCTCGACAATGTCACCGTCGTGCCGGCGGCGATCGGCGCGGCATCCGGACTGGCCGACCTGCATCTCGCGCACGGGGTCCATGCCGGCCACAACACGCTGGGCAGCTTCGCTCACGACGACGTCGTCCGCGCCAGTCTCGAGCGCGTGTCGATCGAGCCGCTCGATGCGGTGGCGGCGCGGCTGTCGCTGCCGCGCGTCGATTTCGTCAAGATCGATGTCGAGGGCGCCGAGGCCCGGGTCATCGCCGGCGCGCCCACCGTGCTGGGAACGATGCGGCCGCTGATGCTCCTGGAGGTCAACGACAAGGCGCTGCGGGCGCAGGGCAATTGCGCGGATTCGCTGATCGGCACGCTGCGCCACGAATTCGGCTACGAGATCTTCGTGTTCTCCCCGAGGACGGGACGCCTAGAGGCGCGGTGCGACGGCGATCCGCTGTCCGCCAATGTCGTGGCCATCCCGAGCGAGCGCGTTGCCGACATCGTCGCCGCCCTCTAGGGCACCTTCACGCACGTCCTGGACCGGGCCTGGCCTCGATGGAGCGTCAACGGCGCTGGTCGACTGGCTGGCCGACGCCGCCCTGCCGCTGTGGGCGACGGCGGGGTTCGACGAGGCAACGGGGCGGTTCGCGGAGCGACTGACCTTGCAGGGCGAGCCCCTGGCGGAGGCGCCCCTTCGGCTGATGTCGCAGGCCCGGCAGGTCCATGCCTTCGCGCTGGCGGCCCGGCGCGGCTGGTACGCCGACGCCGGCCCCGTGGCCGAGCGCGGCTTCGCCGCCATGGTCCGCGATTTTCACGCCCGCGACGGCGAGGGCGGATGGGCGTTCTCGATCGACGCCAGCGGGGCGGTGAGGGACCCGCGCCGCGACCTCTATGCCCATGCCTTCGTCCTGCTGGCCATCGCCTCCCATGTCGCGGCGACCGGCCGGACCGAGGCGATCGCTCTGGCCGACGAGACGCTCGCCTTCATCGAGACGCGCATGAGGGCGCGCGAGGGCGGCGGATTCGTCGAGCAGCTCCCGGAGACGCCGGGCCCGCGGCGGCAGAACCCGCACATGCACCTGTTCGAAGGTGCGCTCGCCCTCTTCGAGGTCTCGGGGGAGGCACGGCACGGTCGCTGGGTCGACGAGCTGTTCGAGCTCTTCGCCTCGCGCTTCTTCCGCCCCAGAGAGGGTGTCGTGGTCGAATACTTCACGGCCGGCCTCGACCCGGCGGATGGCATCGAAGGCCGGCTCGTCGAGCCGGGCCATCATCACGAATGGATCTGGTTGCTGCGCCGCTACGAGGGGGCGACCGGCCGGCCGGTGCAGGCTCTTGTCGACGCGCTGTACGACCATGCCGTCCGCTTCGGCGTCGACTCCGGCGGCCTCGTCGTCGACCAGGTGCTGGCCGACGGATCGAGGCCCGGGCGCCTGCGCCGCATCTGGCCGCTCACCGAGGCGATCCGCGCCCACGTCGTCGAGGCCCGCCACGGCCGCATCGAGGCGGCGGAGCGTGCCGCGGCCTTGGCCGCCGTCCTGCGGCAGCGGTTCCTGACGCGGCAGCCGGCCGGCGGCTGGATCGACAGGCGGGACGAGGACGGCCGGACACTGAGCCAGTTCATGCCGGCGAGCACGCTCTACCACCTGGTGGGCGCCGTCGACGAGCTGGCTGCAGCGGGCGCCTCTCGCCCTCCGACGGTCGGGCATCCGATCAAGCTGGAAGACGGGCCGATCCCGACCGCCTGAACCGGCGACGGCTGCCGGTCAGCCCGCGCGGCGCGGGTCGGGCGTCCGTCCCTGATCGCGCTCCGAGACGATCGGGTCGCTGACCGGCCACCAGATGTTCAGCGCCGGGTCGTTCCACAGCAGCGTGAACTGACCGGCCCGGTCGTACTCGGTGTTCTGCTTGTAGTGGAAGATCGCGCGCTCGCTCATCACGAGGTGGCCGTTGCCGAAGTTGGGCGGGACCAGGACCTGCAGCCGGTTGGTGTCGGACAGCGTGAACGCCTCCCACTGGCGGTACTGCGACGAGGTCGGATCGTTGTTGATCACCACCATGTAGAAGCTGCCGTACAGGCAGGAAATCAGCTTCCAGGTCTTGGTGTCGCCATGGATGCCGCGCAGCACGTGGCGATGCGAGACCGAGATGTCGTCCTGGATGAACTCGATGGGGATGCCGGCCGTGAAGTAGGCCTTGCGATTGTAGGTCTCGACATAATGACCGCGGAAATCCTCGAACACCGTCGGCGGCTTGATCAGAAGAACCGATTCGAGCTTGGTCGTGAAGACTTCCATCCCTGCCCCCTGTCAAGTGGCGGAGCGGCCCATCCCGAGCAGCTCTTCCTTCCTGTAGATGATGGTGGATCCGGTGAAGTCGGCCGACACCGGCACGGTGATCAGGTCCGACAGCGCCTTGGCGACCGCCGGCTGGCGATCCGGCGGCACCACGAACACCATGAAGCCGGTGCCGCCGGCGCCGAGCAGCTTGCCCCCGATCGCGCCTGCGCGCTGGGCGTCGTCGTAGATGCGGTCGATCGTCGTGGTGCTCGTGCCGTTGGCGAGGCCGCGCTTCAGCTTCCAGCTCTCGTGCAGCAGCCGGCCGAACTCCTCGATCCGGCCGCCATGCAGCATCTCGGCGCCGGCCTCGACCATCTCGCGCATGCGCTTCATGTGGCGGGCGTTGGCTTCGAGGTTGTTGATCAGCTTCTTCGCGTAGTCCGAGGAAAGGCGGCTCGAGCCGGTGTAGAAGAGCATCAGCCACTTCTCGAAGTCGTCGCGGCGGGCCTCGCTCAGCCCGAGCGGGGTCACGGAGAAGGAATCGTCGCGCTCGAACTTGATGATGTTCATGCCGCCATAGGCGCTGGCGATCTGGTCCTGGCAGCCGACCGCCTCCTTGAGCTTGTTCTGCTCGAGGTCCATCGCGCTCACGGCGAGTTCGTGCGCGTCGAGCGTCCGGCCGCGCATGGCGGTCAGCACGTTGACCAGGCCGACGGCGAACGCCGAGCTCGAGCCGATGCCCGATCGCGCCGGCAGGTCGCCCTGGTGGAAGAGCTCGATGCCCTCGTCGTCGTCGTAGCCCAGCGTCGCGAGCCCGGCCCGCACCGCCGGGTGCTGGATCTCGGCCGCCGCGTTCACCGCCTCGATGTGGGACCAGATGATGCGATGCTTGATGCCGAAGAAGGGTGGCAGGAAGCCGGTCCCGATGTAGCAGTACTTGTTGATGGCCATCGAAAGGACCGCGCCGCCGTGGCGGCGAAACCAGGCCGGGTAGTCCGTGCCGCCGCCGAAGAATGACACCCGGTACGGCGTACGGGAGATTGCCATCAGCATCTTGGGGTCATCAGCCTTTCTGGGAGCCCGTCCGGTTTGCCTCTCCGACGCCTCAGCGCGTCAGGAAACGGTTGCCTTCGGTCGACACGCGGCCACGCCAGTAGTCGAGCAGGTCGCGCAGGGTCTTTTCGTAGGGAATCTCGGGTGTCCAGCCGGTATGGGCGTGGAACTTCGACGTGTTCGGCACCTGGAGGTCGGCATCGATCGGGCGCAGGCGGTCGGGATCGACCTCGACCTTGATCGCGTCCCGCGCCGGCGAGAAGGAGATCAGCGTGTCGAGTATGTCCTTCACCGTGCACGAGTGGGTGCCGCCGATATTGTAGTAGGCGCCCGGCGTCGGATCGACGGTGACGAGCATGTAGTAGGCGCGCACCGCGTCGCGCACGTCGGCCACGGTGCGCAGCGATTGCAGGTTGCCGACCTTGACGATCGGCGGGATGCGATTGTGCTCGATCATGGCGATCTGCTTGGCGAAGGTCGATTCCGCGAAGACGTCGCCGCGCCGCGGGCCGGTATGGGTGAACATGCGGGTGGTCATCACCGTCATGCCGTAGGCTTCGGCATAGAAGCGGCCGACCAGGTCGGTGCCGACCTTGGAGATGGCGTAGGGCGAGGCCGGGTGGAACGTGCACTCCTCGTCGATCGGCAGCTTCTCCTTCGGCACCCGCCCGAACACCTCGGAAGAGGCGCAGACGTGGATGACCGCCTTCGGCGCATGCTGCTTCAGCGCGTCGAGGACGCGCACGGTTCCCTGGACGTTGGTGTCCATGGTGTCGATCGGCGAGTCGAAGCTGGTGCGCGGGAAGCTCTGGGCGGCGAGGTGGAAGACGTAGTCGGGCCGGGCGTCGGCCACCACCTTCTGGATCGACAGCGTGTCGCGCAGGTCGCCGTAGAGCAGGGAGACGCGGTCGCCGGAATTGATGCGGTGCGCGACGTTGACCAGGTTGTCGAGGGGGCTGCGCCAGCGGCACATGCCGACGACGTCCCAGTCCGTCCTGTCCAGCAGGAACTCGGCGAGGTGGGAGCCCACCATTCCCGTGATGCCAGTGATAAGCGCGCGCCGGCCGGCCATCTTCCCCGTCAGTCCTGCCTCGGTGTCGCGGTCTACTTAGTCGAGGCCATGGCAAAAGGCCACCCCGGGCCCGCCGGGCCGCGCCCGACATTGCCTTGAAAGTCGGACGTCTCTATGGTCCGGGCGACCCGAAAACAACGACAATCACGATGAGTTCTGCCCGCGAGCCCCTTCCCAAAGCCACAGCGGTACAGTTGTTCAGGAGCCTCTTCCTGGCTCGACGGTCCGAAGAGTACATCGTCAAGCACTATCCCGAGAACCTCATGCGGACGCCGATGCACATGTCCATGGGGCAGGAATTCGTGCCCGTCGGCGTTTGCGCGGCGCTCGAGGGCAAGGCCGACGTGTTCGCGTCCTATCGCAGCCATGCCGCGTTCCTGGCGCAGACGCACGACACCGACCTGTTCTTCTCCGAGCTCTACGGCCGCACTTCGGGCACCGGGGAGGGCAAGGGCGGATCGATGCACCTCTCGGCCCCGGAGAAGGGGCACCTGCTGTCGAGCGGTGTCGTTGCCACCCAGATCCCCGTTGCGGTCGGCGCGGCCTTCGCCAACCTGCGCCTGAAAACCGGTCGCACGGCGGTGGTGTTCTTCGGCGACGGCGCGACCGATGCCGGCGTGTTCTGGGAAAGCATCAACGCCGCCGCCCTCTACCGCCTGCCCGTCCTCTTCGTCTGCGAGGACAATGGCTATGCCGTCGACACGCCGCGGGGCGCCCATCACGCGGCCGCCACGACGCTGGCGGAGGCCGTGCGCCCGTTCGGGTGCGATGCCTACGAGGACGACAGCGCCGACGTCGAGAGCGTCTACGCGCTCGCGCGCGCCGCGGCCGAGAAGGCGCATCGCGATCGCCGCCCGGCCTTCCTCGACATCAAGTGCTGCCGATACCTCGAGCATGTCGGCATCGGCACCGACTGGAACTGGGGCTACCGCGACCAGGCCGCGACGGAGCGCGACTGGATCAGCCGCGATGCACTCAAGCTGCAGCGGGCGCGCCTGGCCGAGCACCAGCTCGGCGAGGCTGCGATCGCGGCGATCGAGGACGAGATCGACCGGGCCATCGAAGCCAGCGTGAAGCGCGCGTCGCAGGCGCCGATCCCCACGCCCGAGCGGCTGCACGCAGGTGTGTTCCATGAGAAAGCTTGACTACGCCGGCGCCATCCGCGAGGCGATGGCGCAGGAAATGGAACGCGACGAGCGCGTGTTCGTCTACGGCATCGGCGTGCCCACCTGGTCGTCGATCTTCGGCACGACCAGGGGCCTGGTGGAGAAGTTCGGCGCCGAGCGCTGCTTCGACACGCCGATCTCCGAGGACGCGATGACCGGTTTCGGGCTGGGCGCGGCGATCCGCGGGCTGCGGCCCATCCATGTGCATATCCGCGTCGACTTCATGATCCTGGCGACCAACCAGCTGATCAACATGGTGTCGAACTACACCTACTCGACGGGCGGCCGTCTCAAGGTGCCGCTGGTGGTGCGCGCCGTGATCGGCCGCGGCTGGGGCCAGGGCGCGCAGCATTCCAAGAGCCTGTTCTCCAACTTCACCCACATCCCGGGCCTGAAGGTGATCGCGCCGACGACGCCTTCCGACATGAAGGGGATGCTGACGGCGGCGATCCGCGACGACAATCCGGTGATCTGCTTCGAGCATCGCTGGCTGTACTGGGCCGAGGAGGAGGTGCCGGAGGAACCCTACGAGGTGCCGCTGGGCGTGGGGCGCATCCTGAGGCCGGGCAAGGACGTCACGGTGGTCGGCCTGTCGTGGATGAACGTCGAGGCCCGGCTCGCCGCCGACATCCTCGCCAAGCGCGGCGTGTCGCTAGAGCTCGTGGATCCGCGCACCCTGGCGCCGCTCGACGAAGGGTTGATCGTGGAGTCGGTCCGGCGCACCGGCCGCTGCATCGTGGCCGACTGCGACTGGGTCGACAGCGGCTTCAGCGCCGAGCTGTCGGCGCGCATCCACGAGAAGTGCTTCGGCAGCCTGAAGGCGCCGGTGAAGCGCATCGGCTTCGCCCACACGCCGGCGCCGACGGTGCGCGAGCTCGAGAACGAGTTCTATCCCAATGCCCGGACCATCGTGCGCGCGGTCGAGGACATGCTGGGCCTCGAGCCGGCGAATCTGGAGAAGGAGGACTTCTTCAGCCACGAGCGCCGCTTCAAGGGACCCTTCTAGGTCATGCGCCGCTCATCCTCGTTCGGACCGCGAGCCTCCGGCCCGCTCGGGCGCCGGGGCGAGCCGGAGGCTCGCGGTCCGGAAGAGCATGATCCTCGACGCGGGGCGTCCTAGATGGAGCTGGGCCTCTCCGGAAAGTTCGCCCTTGTGACGGGCGGCAGTCACGGCATTGGGCTGGCCTGCGCCAAGCGCCTCGCTCAGGAAGGCTGCCATGTCGCGATCTGCTCGCGCTCTCAAGCGCGGCTGGATGCGGCGATTGCGGAGCTCAAGACCCATGGCGTGAAGCTGCTGGCCGTCGCGGCGGACATGCTCGACGAGCATGCGGCCGATCGGGTGATGGACGTCGTCGATCGCGAATGGGGCGGCGTCCAGATCCTGGTGAACAACGTCGGCGGCGGCGGACGCTGGGGCAAGGAGATCGTCGAGGACACCGATCTCAACGTGTGGAGCGAGGTCTACGAGAAGAACGCCATGGCGGCCGTGCGCTTCACCCGTCGCTGCCTGCCCCACATGCGCAGGGCCAAATGGGGCCGGGTGGTCGCCATCACCTCGATCTACGGTGGCAAGGAAGGCGCCGGCCGGCCGTGGTTCACGATGGCCAAGGCGGCCGAGACCGGGCTGATGAAGTCGCTGTCGTCGATGACCTACCTGGTGCGCGAGGGCATCACCTTCAATTCGGTGGCTCCGGGCGGCATCTATATTCCGGGCACGGGCTTCGAGGAGGAAAAGAAGCGGGATCCCGAGCGCTTCCAGCGCGTGGTCGACGAGTTGTACCCGCTGGGCCGCCTCGGAACCCCCGAGGAGGTGGCCGCCGTCGTGGCCTTCCTGTGTTCCACCGAAGCGAGCCTGGTGAACGGCGCCAACATCACCGTCGACGGCGGCCAGAGCCGCGCCTTTTGAGCAATTGCCAGATCGCGCGGCCTCCGTTAGCTGTCGGCTGCCCAGACCAAGCCCGGGGAGCGTCTGTCTGTGAAGGATGAAGCGATCTATCGCCGGCTGTTCCGGACGGCGCTGCTGATCAGGCTGGTCGAGGAACGCATCATTGCCCTCTACCCCTCGGACAAGATCCAGAGCCCCGTCCACCTGTCGATCGGCCAGGAGGCCGTCGCGGTCGGCGTCTGTGACGGGCTGCTGCCCGACGACCTCGTGTTCGCGACCTACCGCAGCCATGGCTTCTATATCGCCAAGGGTGGGCCGCTCGACGCCATGTTCGCCGAGCTCTACGGACGCAAGGGCGGCATCTCGGGCGGCAAGGCGGGATCCATGCATCTCGCGGCGCCCGAGGTCGGCCTGATGGGCTCGTCGGCGGTCGTCGCCAGCACCATCCCGCATGCGGTCGGCGCGGCGCTGAGCTTCAAGCGTCGCGGTATCCCGCGGATCGCGGTCGCCGTGTTCGGCGACGGCGCGACCGAGGAAGGCGTCTATCACGAGAGCCTGAACTTCGCCGCGATCATGAAGGTACCGGTGCTGTTCGTGTGCGAGGACAACGGCCTCGCCGTGCACAGCCACCGGCCGATCCGCCAGTCGTACAAGCTCGTCGAGCATGCGGCGACCTTCGGCATCGCGGGCCGCCGCGTCGAGGAGGGCTGGGACATGCTGGCGGTCCGCCGCGCCACGCTCGAGGCCGCCGCGACGGTGCGGGCCGGCGCGCCGTTCGTGCTCGAGATCGCCACGTCGCGCTACAAGGAGCATGTCGGCGTCGGCGAGGACTTCCATTTCAACTACCGCACCAGCGACGCGGTCGATGCCTGGAAGCGCCGCGACCCGCTGATCGTCGATGCCGCGCTCGCGGCCTCGCTCACGGCGGAACTGGAGGCCGAGATCGACGCCGCCGTGGCTTTCGCCGAGGCGAGCGCCGCGCCCGGGCGGGTCGAACTGCTGGCGGACGTGATCTGATGGGCGCGGTCCTTCGCAAGCACGGCGCAACCGCCGGCCGCGTGCTCTCCTATGCCGGCGCGCTGCTCGAGACGATGGATGCGGCGCTGGCCGATCATCCCGGCGCCTTCATCATGGGTCAGGGCGTCGACGACTTCAAAGGCATCTTCGGCTCGACCACGGGCCTTGCCGAGAAGTACGGCGCGGCGCGCGTCTTCGACGTGCCGCTGATGGAAGAGGGCATGACCGGCATCGCGATCGGCGCGTCGCTGGCCGGCGACTATCCGATCACCACGCATATCCGCGCCGATTTCGCCTTCCTGGCGATGAACCAGATCCTCAACCTCGCCGCCAAGTACCGCTACATGTTCGGCGGGCTGATGAGCTGCCCGATGCTGATCCGCATCGTCGTCGGCCGCAGCTGGGGACAGGGCGCGCAGCATTCGCAGAGCCCGCAGGCGACCTTCGCCCACTATCCCGGCCTGACCGTGGTCATGCCGTCGACCAGCCAGGCGATCCTCGACATGTACCCGGCGATCATCGCCCGCCATCCCGGGCCGGTGATCAGCATCGAGCACCGGTTGCTCTACAATCTCGACTTCACCGTCGGCGAGGCGACCCGGCCGGTGCCGCTCACCAGCTACGTCGCGCGCGAAGGCGCTGACGTCACCGTGGTCGCGACCTCGGTGATGGTGCTCGAGGCCCTGCGGGCGGCGCAGTATGTCGAGGACAAGGCTGGCGTGTCGGTCGAGGTCATCGACCTCAACTCGATCAGCCATCCCCACTGGGATCTCGTCGCCGCCAGCGTCAAGAAGACCGGCCGCCTGGTCGTCGCCGACACGTCGTGGCTGGAGTACGGCGTCGCGGCCGAGGTCTGCCGCCAGCTCGTCGTCCGCGACCCCGGCCTGCTGCGCCAGCCACCTTCGCTGCTCGGGATGGCGCCGGCGCCGTGCCCGACCGCGAAGAGCCTCGAGGACATCTACTATCCGAGCCAGCACGAGACGGTGGACGCGATCCTCACCCAGGTCCGCGGCGCCGGCCACGGCATCGACCTCCCGGTCGAGCGCTCGATGACCGAGGGCTACAAGCGCTTCCGCGGTCCGTTCTAGAGGGTGCCAGCATCACCGCTGGCCACGATCATTCTCGAGTTCCTCTCCCCCTAGCGGGACCCTAGCGGGGGAGAGGAATCCGAAGTCGCTTGTTCCGATACCAGGCGAGCGTTCGGCGCAGGCCTTCCTCCAGCGGCGTCCTTGCCTCGAAGCCGAGTTGCTCGCGTGCGAGGCTGTTGTCCATGAGACGCACGGGAATGGTGCTGGGCCGCGACGGGTCGTAGCGAACGTCGGCGCGGTCGTAGCCGTCGACCTTCAGGATCGTCTGCAGGATCTGCTTCACCGAATGTCCCTGGCCGGCGCAGATGTTGACGGCGAGGTAGGGCTGCTCCGCCGCGACGGCCGCCAGCAGGCCCTCGATGAAGTCGTCGACGTAAATCAGGTCGCGGATGTCCTCGCCGGTGCCCCAGACCTCGAGCGGCGACTGGCGTTCGACCACGCGGCGGACCAGCGCCGCCGTCACGTGGCTGACCGCGAAATCGAACTTGTCGTAGGGGCCATAGACGTTGGACGGCCGCACCACGACGCAGGGCAGGGGACGGGCGATCTTCTCGGCGTAGGTCCGGCACAAAATCTCGGCGTAGCGCTTCATCCAGCCGGCCGCGAAGTAGACCTCGTGCGGGTCGCCGTCGAACATCTCGTCCTCGGCGACCGGCCGGTCGCCGGTCGGCGGGTAGGCCGCGCCGCTCGACACGAAGCAGAAGCGGCCGACGCCGGCGCGGTGCGCGGCTTCCAGCATGAGCGTGTTGATGAGCACGTTGGGCGTGACATGGACCAGGGGGGTCGCCCGGATGACGGCGGCGCCCGACGTGTGGGCCGCGCACAGGAAAACGAGGTCCATTCCCTGCACGGCCCGGGCACAATCCTCCGGTCGGCGCAGGTCGGCGGAAATCACCTCGGCCCCCGGGATGGCGGCCTGAAGGGGCTTGTCGTGAACGGTCAGGCGCAGGCGCGCCCCGCGGCCCGCCAGCGCGAGGGCGAGGTTGGTGCCGATGAAACCGGCCCCGCCCGCGATTAGTACATTCTTTCCTGTGAAATCCATGCTCCGCCCGTCGCCGTCCGCCGACTGCGAGAAACCACGATAAGGCCTTCTAACTCAAGGGATTGCCAACGGTTATGGCATTGCACAATCGGGGCGGGGGGCTTAGGTCTATGGCAATGTCCAGTCGCGCCGATCCGATGCCATCCGCCGGAGAGACCCCAGCAGGACGCCAGCGGGTCCGAGTCGGGCTGGTCCAGATCAACAACTCCTTCTCGGGCCAGAACTACCTGCCGTACTCGGTCGCCCTGCTGCAGACCTATGTGCAGAAGATGGCCCCCGACGCCGGCCGCTACGACTTCCTGCCGCCGCTCTACAAGCGGGTCCGCATCGCCGACGCCGTCGAGGCGCTCAAGGGCGCGGATCTCGTGGGCTTCAGCACCTACGTCTGGAACGGCCGGATCTCGCTCGAGATCGCCCGCCGCCTGAAGGCGGCGCGGCCTGACATCGCCATCGTCTTCGGCGGGCCGCACGTGCCGGACCAGCCCGAGGCTTTCCTGCGGGCCCATCCGCAGATCGACCTCGCCGTCCACAACGAGGGCGAACGGACGTTCCTGAAACTGCTCGAGGCCTTCCCCGACCGGGACGGCTGGGCGGCGCTGCCCGGCGTCAGCATGGTCCGGCCGGACGGCAGCTTCGTGCGCAATCCCAACATCGACCGGGTGCGCGACCTCGACGAGATCCCCTCGCCGTTCCTGGAGGGCGCGTTCGCCTCCATCATGGCGGCCAATCCCCAGGAGAGCTGGATCGGCCTGTGGGAGACCAACCGCGGCTGCCCCTTCCGCTGCACCTTCTGCGACTGGGGCTCGGCGACGGCGGCCAAGGTCACCAAGTTCGGCGAGGAGCGGCTCTACCGCGAGGTCGACTGGTTCGCCGCCAACAAGGTCGAGTACATCTTCTGCTGCGACGCCAACTTCGGCATCCAGAAGCGCGACGTCGACATCGCCAACTACGTGGCCAACGTGAAGCGCGACACCGGCTTTCCGGTGGCGCTGTCGGTGCAGAACACCAAGAACGCGACCGAACGGGCCTACGAGACCCAGAAGATCCTGTCCGACGCCGGTCTGAACAAGGGCGTGGCCCTCAGCATGCAGAGCGTCGACATGAAGACGCTCGAGGCCATCAAGCGCGACAACATCTCGCTCGGCACCTACATGGAGCTGCAGCGGCGGTTCACGCGCGACAAGGTCGAGACCTATTCCGACCTGATCCTCGGCCTGCCCGGCGAGACCTACGAGTCGTTCGTGAAGGGCGTCGACCAGCTGATCGAGAACGGCCAGCACAACCGCATCCAGTTCAACAACCTGTCGATCCTGCCCAACGCCGAGATGGGCGACCCCGCCTACCAGGCGCGGTTCGGCATGGTCACGGTCGAATCGAAGATCATCAACATCCACGGCGAGCGCATAGAGCTCGACGACGACGTGCCGGAGGTCCAGGACCTCGTCGTGGCGACGGCCGCGATGCCGGCCGCCGACTGGCGGCGCACCCGCGTCTTCTGCTGGATGACCGCGCTGCTGCATTTCGACAAGCTGTTCCAGATCCCGCTGATCCTGGCGCACGGCATCTCGGGCATCTCCTACCGCGAGATGATCGAGGCCTTCATGGCCGCCGATCCCGCCCGCTACCCGCTGATCGCCGGCATCAACGAGTTCTTCCACAAGGAAGCCCACTCGATCCAGCAGGGCGGGGCCGAGTACGTGTACTCCCGCGAGTATCTCGGCATCTACTGGCCGGCCGACGAGTTCATCTTCGTCGAGCTGACGGCCAAGGGGGAGTTCGACTCCTTCTACGCCGAGGCGGGACGCCTGCTCGCCGAGACCGTGCGCGCGCGCGCCGCCGACCTGCCGATGGACATTCTCGACGAGGCGATCCGCCTCAACCACGCGCTGGTCCACCAGCCCTTCGTGAAGGGCAATGTCAGCCTGCGCCTGCGCCACAACCTGATCGACTACTGGCACCGGGTGCGCGGCGGCGAGCCGGCGGTGCTCGCGGAAGCGGCCATGGAGGTCGAGGTCGACCGCACCAGCCGGCCCTACGACGACTTCCAGAAGTGGTGCCGGGAAATCGTGTGGTGGGGCAACAAGAAGGGCGCCTATCTCTACGCGCCGCGCGCCGCCGCCATCACGCCCGAGCTCGCGGGCCACTACTGAGCGCATGCAGGAGCGTCCCCTCGGCCGGACCGGTCTCGCCGTGTCGGAGATCGGCTTCGGCGGCTGGGGCATCGGCGGCCGCACCGCCGACCGCACGTCCTACGGCGATACCGACGACGCCACGTCGCTCGCGGCGCTGGCGCGGGCCCACGAGCGCGGCATCACCTTCTTCGACACGTCGGCGGCCTACGGCGACGGGCACAGCGAGGCCCTGATCGGCGAGGCGTTCCGCGGCGTCCGGGACCGGGTCGTCGTGGCGACCAAGGCCGGCTACGAGTCGTGGGACCGGCCGCCCGACTTCTCCGGCGCCGCGGTCGTCGCCTCGGTCGAGCGCAGCCTGCGCCGCCTCGGCAGCGACCGGGTCGACGTCCTGTTCCTGCACAACGCGCCGCTGGAGGCGCTGCAGGCCGACGACCTGCAGGACGTCCTGGCGAGGCTTTGCAGCGCCGGCAAGATCCGGACCTGGGGCCTGTCGGCCAAGGGACCGGCCGAGGCGCTGGCGGCGCTGCAGGCGATGGACGTGCCCGTCCTCCAGGCCAACTTCAACATGATGGACGTCCGCGCCCTCGATGGCCTGTTCGGGGAGGTCGCGCGCCGCGGCACGGGATTCATCGGCCGCACGCCGCTCTGCTTCGGCTTCCTGTCGGGCACGATCACGCGCGAGACGCGCTTCCCGCCCGGCGATCACCGTCTCGCCTGGCCCGAGGTCCAGCTCGCGCAATGGATCGACGGGGCGCGCGACCTGCTGGCCGCGGTGGGCGCCGCGCCCGGGGCGGCGGCCGTTCAGGCGGCGCTGCGCTTCTGCCTCGCCTTCCGCGAGCTCTCGAGCACGATCCCCGGCATCCTGACGCCGGCCGAGGCCGACACCAATGCCGCGGCGAGCGCGCTCGGCCCGCTCCCGGCCGAGGCGGTCGCCGCCGTCCTCGAGATCAATCGTCGTCGGAAGTTCTTCGTCGCCGGGCCGTCAGCGGCCTGACGAAGTCGAGCAGGTTGCCGCCGCTGAACAGGTGGCCGGAAATGCCGACCGCCGCCGCCGCCTCCACGTCGGTGGTGCGGTCGCCGACCATGAACGAGCGCGACGCGTCGATCGGCCATTCCGCCAGCAGCTTCCTCAGCATGCCGGGGCCGGGCTTGCGCAGGTCCGACACCAGCCGATAGCGCTCGACCGTTCCCTCGGGATGGTAGGGGCAGTACTCGGCGGCATCGAAGTGGGCGCCGTGCTTCCCCAGTTCGCGGTTCATCCAGGCATGCAGGTCGGTGACATGGTCCTCGGTGTAGTAGCCGCGGGCGATGCCGGACTGGTTGGTCACGATGAACACGAAGTACCCGGCATCGTTCAGCCAGCGCACTGCCTCCGGGGCGCCGTTGACCCAGCGGAAATGGTCGCTGCGGTGGACGTAGCCCGTATCCTCGTTCAGCACGCCGTCCCGGTCGAGGAAGGCCGCGGGCCGGCGCAGGAGCCGCGGCACGAGGCGCTGCGCCCGCGCGAAATCCTCGGGCACGCCGATGTCGATGAAGGGCGCCTCGACGACGCAGCCCTCGATCAGCCCCTCGGCGGCCAGCGCCGGCAGCACGTCGCGCTCCAGGGAGCAGGGCATGCGGTCGATCCGGGTCAGGATGCCCCGCCGCATCAGATAGACGCCGGCGTTGATGGGATGATCGGAGGGGCCCGAGGGCAGGAAGCTGCGCACGGCGCCGCCGTCGAGGCCGACGCGGCCGTAGCGGCTGCCCGCGACGCCGGCCGCCAGGGCCATGCGCGCCAGGCCGCGCCGCGGGCCGTCGGGCGCCGCGAGGGCCAGCCAGTTGAAGTCGAACAGCGAATCGCCGTTCACGAGGAAGAACTCCTCGTCGAGAAGGTCGGCCGCGAGGGCGAGGGCGCCGGCCGTCCCGGCCGGCTCGGCCTCCGCGACGGCCTCGATCCGCATGCCGCGCACGACGCGGCCGTGATAGGCGCGGATCATCTCGTCGGCGCGGTAGCCGCACAGCAGCAGGGCGCGCCGCAGCCCATGGCGGCTCGCCTCGTCGAGAAGATAGTCCAGGAAGGGCCGGCCGCCGACGTCGAGCGCGGGCTTGGCCGCGGACGCCGTGAGCGCCTGCAGCCGGGTGCCGAGGCCACCGACGAGGAAGACGGCCTGCTCGACGCTCATTGCGCGGCGACGCCGCTCGGCGCATCCCAGGCGGCGCGGCAGACGATGCGCTCGTCGAGGGGCTGGTCGCCCAGGCCCCAGTTCTCCGGCTGATGGAGCTCCGGAACGACGCCCTGCGCCCAGGCCTCGGCGCGCTTGACGAAGTTGCATTCGATCGACGGCGCCACGACGCTCTCGACGCCGCGCACCTTGCGCTTGGGGTAGTTGAAGGCGCCGCGGGTCACGGTGAGCATCCGCCACCAGCGCGCGCGCATGAGCATTGCGTCCAGCTTGGCCTGCCAGGGCGTGAAGACCTGCGTGATGCGGTTGGAGAAGAGATGGGCGTGGATGCCCTTGTAGACGCAGCAGGCGGGCGGCAGGCAGACCTCCTGGATGCCGAGCGCGGCCGCGGCGTGCATGATCAGCGAATCGCAGTCGAGCGAGAGGATGGTCCCGTCGAGCGGGAAGCCGCGCAGCGTGTGCCACATGCCGCGGCTCATCAGCAGGAAGTCGCCGCAGGCGTTGGTGTGGAGATCGCGAACGTGCCATTGCGGCAGCCGGGCGAGGCGCTCGTGGCGATGGCTCTCGACGCTCTGCAGCCGTGCGAGCAGCGCCGCATCGTCGAGCCGGTCGAGGTCGTCGCTCGACAGGACCACGTCGAGCCGGTCGCAGCGGTACATGGCGTCTTCGCTCAGGTCGCGCCGCGCGAGGACCGATACGAGCTCGTTCGACAGGTAGGAATCGGCGGCCTTCGGCGACACGAACGCGCCGCGCGCGCGCCGCAGCCCGACATTGGCGGCGGCGGCGGGATTCATGCCCCACTCGTCGGCACCGGCGAACGGCGCGTGGTGTGCGCCCGGCACGACGATCGCGCGGACCTGGACGCAATCGCCCTGGGGCAGGGGGCCCAGCGAGTCGACGATCAGCGGACGGCCGGCGGGCGGATTCCACTCGACCAGGATGATCTCGGCCGGGATCGACGCCTTCTGGAGCTGACGGGCGAGAAATGCCGTCGCCCGCCTGACGCGCAAGTCGAAATCGCTGGTATAATTGTCGTTGCGAAAGTACGAAACGAAAGAGACGTAGGGCCGTGCCGCGTTCACGATGAACTGCTCAAATGACTAGACGACCGTCAGGGATATACGGGATTTGCCCCGCGACCGTAAATGCCGCCAGTCTGATCGAGGGTCTCATCGGACGTCTCATGTCGATCCGTCGCACCCTTGGCCGAGCCTGCCAACTCAAGGCATAGTGGCACCTTCCGCACAGAATGGTCAAATCTAGATGAGCGCGGCGGAGAGGTCCCGACTGGCCGATCTGTTTCCCGGGAGCCGGCCGATCGACTGGCTGTCGCGCCGGGCGTCGGCGCTCGTCGCGGGACGGCTGCTGCGCGACGGCAGCGCCCTGTGGGCGGCCGAGCCCCTGCGCGTCCAGGAGGCGATCGACAAGGTCGAGCGGGCCTGGGGACTGGGCCGCGATCCGGCGGTCGCGATCCAGCTCGCGACCATGTACGACAAGGCGAACCGGCACGACGACGCGCTGACCGTCCTGCGCGAGGCCCATGCCGACGACCCGCGCCATGCGCTGGTCCGCCACCACGCGGCCATCACGCTGCTGCGGCACGGTCGGCCCGACGACGTCCGGGCATTCTTCGACAGCGTCCTCGAGGTCGATCCGGACGATGCCTTCGCCCGCTTCATCGTGCGCCTCCTCGACGGCTACGACGGCTGGGTCGACCGGATCGCCGCCGCGATCGAGGGCCGGCGAAGCGCGCGACGGCCGTTCGTGCTGGCTCTCCCGGTCTGGGGCGAGGCGCACGGCTCGTACTTCCTCCGCTATCTCTGCGCGACGCTGCTGTCGCCCGGCAATCTGCCGGCGATGGCGGCCGGTCACGACGTGCACGTCGTCCTGTTCACGACGGAGGAGGTCGAGAAGTCGCTGCACGCCGATCCGCTGTTCGACCGTCTGCTGCAACACGCGACCGTGGATGTCGTGCATTACGGCCGCGAGCTCGTCGACTATCCGGCGCTGATGGAGGCCTGCTACGGGCAGCAGCCGGTCTTCTATTCGCAGGAATCGCTCGCCTTCTACTACGCGCGCAACTGCAAGTTCGCGCTGATGTCCTGCGCCCACTACGCCGCGCTCGCCGCCGGGCGGCGGACCGACGCCCTGGTGAGCTGCCTGATCGCCGACGCCGTCCTGAGCGACGGTGCCCTGCCGCGCATGGCGGGACTGATGGCGACCGCCGACGCCGTGCTCGTCCATGCCGTCCAGATGCCGGGCACGTCCGTCCGGCCGCTCCTGGAGGAGCGGTTCCGCCAGCCCGACGGCACGCTGTGCCTGACGTCGGAGAGCTGCGAGCGCCTCTACGTCGAGCACATCCCGGCGGGCAACTTCGCCGATGCGGAGCGCCGGCTCGATCCGCCGCTGCGCGTCGCCTGGCGGGTCGGGGAGCAGGGGCTGCTGGTGCACGGCAACCACTACCATCCGTTCTGCCTCCGGCCCGCTTCCTTCGACCATCCGTTGCGCCTGACGATCGACCCCGTCGACAGCCGCTTCCTCGACCGAACGTCGCTGCAGGCCTCTCGAATCCATCTCGTCACCGATGCCAGCATCGCCTGCTTCAGCATCGACGACGACCCCATCCTGGAGCCGCCCGGCGCGGCCTCGTCGCTGTCCGTCCCGATGGCCTCCCTGTGGCTGTGGGGCTACTGGGGGCGGCTGCGCGGCTGGCTCTTCCGCTCGCCGATCCGGTTCGGGGACGCACCGCCCGAGGCCTGGCGGCAGGCCGAGACGGAAGCCGCGGCCCTGATCGGCGACATCGTCGAGGGAGCGTCGGCGATGGAGGCCGGCCGGCCTCGCCGCAGCTCCTGGTCGCTGTCCAGTCGCTGGTTGTGCGAGGCCCGGCGGAGTGGCAAATAGGCCGGGTGCGGAGAACGGGAACGATGCGTGCGAGCCAGCCGGGGCAGGCACGACCGGCGCGGCATGTGCCTCTTCCAGGCCGCCCGCGGGACGATCATAAGGTCAGGCGATGAGCAAGGAGAGGCGTTGTTGTCTGTGTGGCGGAACCCGGTTTTTTCCACTCCTCCAGCTGGACGATCTTCCGATCTCCCATTACCTGCGCAAGCGGGCCGATGATCCCGATCCGCGCTTCGCGGTCGTGTTCGAGGCCTGCCAGGACTGCGGCCTGCTGCAGATCGTCGATCCGATCCCGGCCCACCTGATCTACGAGCAGGCCGACACCTACACGACCGGCTTCCAGAAGCCCCGCCATCTCGACGACCTGATCACGACCGCCATCGCCCGCCGCGATCCCGGCAAGGTGATCGACATCGGCTGCAACGACGGTGCGCTCATGGCCGCGCTGGGACGCGCCGGCTACGGGCCGGTGGTCGGCGTCGAGCCGAATCGGGTCGCCGCCGAGCTCGCCCGCGCCCAGGGCCAGAAGGTCTATGCGTCCTTCCTGGACCGCGACGCGGCCGGCCGGATCGTCGCGGAGTGCGGGCCGTTCGACGCCGCCTACATGCGCCACGTCGTCGAGCATGTCAGCGATCTCGAGGAGTTCTTCGGGGCCGTGCGGGCGCTGCTGCGGCCCGGCGGCCTCCTGGTGCTCGAGCTGCCCGAGGTCGAGCAGGGCCTCCGCCTGGGCAGCCCGGCGATCCTCTGGGAAGAGCATGTCGGCTACTACACGCAGGCGCTGGCCGAGTACCTGCTGCAGCGCTTCGGGTTCGCCATCCTGGACCGCCGGCAGTACGTGTTCGGCGGCGGGTCCTTCGCCTTCGTCGCCGAGATGGTCGAGCGGCCGGCGCGCGCCGAGGCGCCGCCCGACCCGGCGGCGACGCTCGAGCTGCTGCGCGGCTTCGCCGACCGTCTGCGCCGGCAGGGCGACGCGATCCGGGAGCTCGTGTCGCTGGCCCGGGCGAGGGGGTACAAGGTGATGATGTACGGGGCGGCGCCGCGATCGTGCCTGGTGGCGTCCGCGAGCGGCATCGCCGGGATGATCGATCTCGTGGTCGACGACCGCGACGACATCCAGGACCGGCTGATGCCGGGAACCGACCGGGCGGTGCGGGCGCTGGCGCGGGTCGCCGATTCGGTCGACGACAAGCTGCTCTGCCTGCTCGGGGTCGGCTCCGAGAACGAGTTCAAGGTCCGCGGCAAGGTCGAGGCGGCGGCGGCCGGCGAGCCGGTCTTCGTCAGCCTGTTCTCGCCCCGTGACACGCTGCAGAGCGTGGCCGAGGCGCGCCGCAGCATCATGGGCCCCCAGTGAAGGAAGAATTGACGATGTCGCGTATCGACCTGCCACCCCAGCCCAACGGCTACAAGGTTCAGTGGTCCTACCTGCCCAAGCAGTTCAGTGCCGACAATATCGAGGAGATCCTCGACCTGTTCCGCAAGTTCGTCCCGACCGGCGACTTCACGCTCGGCAAGCCCGTCGCCGAGTTCGAGGGCAAGTTCGCCGCCATGATCGGCACGCGCCATGCCATCGGCGTCAACTCCGGCACGGATGCCATCAAGCTCGGATTGAAGGCGCTGGGCGTCGGCCCGGGTGACGAGGTCATCACCACGGCCAACACCTTCATCGCCACGGTCGGCGCGATCGGCGAGCTTTTCGCCAAGCCCGTCTTCGTCGACTGCACCGACAATTTCTGCATGGACGTGAGCCAGGTCGAGAGCAGGATCACCAGGAAGACCAAGGCCATCGTGCCGGTCCATCTCGCCGGCCAGATGACCGACATGCCGGCGCTGATGGAGATCGCGAAGCAGCACGACCTCCCGGTCGTCGAGGATTCCTGCCAGTGCATCCTCGGCAACATCGACGGCAGGAATTCCGGCACGTACGGCCGCTCGGGCGCCTTCTCGCTGCACCCGCTCAAGAACCTCAACGTCTGGTCCGACGGCGGCATGATCGTCACCGACGACGACGCCTTCGCCACCGAGCTGCGCCAGCTCCGCAACCACGGCCTCGCCGGGCGCGACAGCGTGGTGCGCATGGGCTGCAACTCGCGGCTGGATTCGATCCAGGCGGTGGTCGGCAACTGGCTGATCCCGCAGGTCCACTTCATCACCGACACCCGCATCAAGAACGCGGCCTACCTCGACAGTGAGCTGAGCAAGATCCCCGGCATCAGGCTGCCGCAGCGCTTCAACAACCGGAAGCTGGTGTTCCACCTCTACATCGTGTTCGCCGAGCGCCGCGACGAGCTGGTGGCGCACTGCAAGAAGGCCGGCGTCGAGGTGAAGGTCCACTATCCGGTGCCGCTCTATCAGCAGGAGGGGCTGCGCCAATACGGCTACAAGAAGGGCGATTTCCCGGTGACGGACCGCCACGCCGCCACAATGATATCCTTCCCTGCGCACGAGCACCTGACCGAGCAGCAGCTCGCCTACACCGTGCAGACGGTCAAAGAGTTCTATGAGGCCTGAGATGGCGAAGCACGACATTCCCTACGTCAATCTTCCGGCCCAGGGCCGCGAGCAGCTCGACGACCTGAAGCGCATCCTCGAGCAGGTGGTGCTCAAGGGCTCGTTCGTGGGCACGCACGACGACCTGGCGTTGCTCGAGAAGCGGCTGGCCGAGTACTGCGGCACCAGCGAGGCGGTGGCGCTCAACTCGGGAACCGACGCGCTGTTCCTCGCCATGAAGGTGGCGGGGATCGGCGAGGGCGACGAGGTCATCACGCCACCCAACTCCTTCGTGGCCTCGACGGCGACGATCGTGCAGGTCGGCGCCAAGCCGGTCTTCGCCGACGTTCTGGCCGACCAGAACATCGACCCGGAGAAGGTCGCGCGCGCGATCACCCCGCGCACCAGGGCGATCATGCCGGTCCACCTGACGGGCCGGGTCTGCCAGATGGACGAGATCATGGATCTCGCGGAGCGCCACGGCCTCGTCGTGATCGAGGACGCCGCCCAGGCGATCGGCTCGATGTACAAGGGCCGGCTGGCCGGATCGATCGGCCATTTCGGCTGCTTCTCGGCCCATCCGCTGAAGAACCTCAATGCGCTGGGCGACGGCGGCTTCGTCACGACCAACGACAGCGCGGCGGCCGATCGCATGCGCCGCCTGCGGGCCCACGGCATGGCCGACCGGCAGACCATCGACGAATGGGGCCTGGTCTCGCGCATGGATACGCTGCAGGCGGCGGTGCTGGGCTATCGCCTCGACAAGCTGCCGGACGTCATCACCAAGCGCCGCGCCAACGCCGCGCTCTACCAGAAGCTCCTGCGCGACGAGCGCGTCTACGTGCCGTCGTGCCGCAACGAGGAGTTCAACACCTTCCACACGTTCGTCATCCAGGTCGACCGGCGCGACGAGCTGCAGGCGCATCTCAGGAGCATCGGGATCAAGACGGCGATCCACTATCCGGTGCCGATCCACCTGCAGCCGGCCGCAAAGTCGCTCGGCCACGAGATGGGCGACTTCCCGATGACCGAGCGGCAGGCCGACCGGATCCTCACCCTGCCGGTCAACCAGTACATGACCGAGGCCGACGTCGAGACGGTGGCGAACGAGGTCCTGGCCTTTGTCAGGCAGTGACGGGCAGGGCGGGGAAAGGCTTGCCGTGACCCGCTGCCACGTCTGCGGTTCGTCGAACGTCGACAGGCTCCCCCAGGACGGAATGCCCTTCCGGCTGGTGTCGTCCGACGTCCAGCCGGTGGTCGGCACGGCCGAGTACCTGCTGTGCCTGAACTGCTCCACCGTGCAGAAGGCGGTGACGGCCGAGTGGCAGGCGATGGCCGACGGCATCTATGCCAGCTACGACATCAACCACCAGAGCCACGGCGCGGAGCCGATGATCTTCGACACCGCGAAGGGCAGCGGCCCGCGGTCGATGATCCTGCTGCGCAACTTCCTCGATCTCGTCGACCTGCCGCGGCAGGGCCGGCTGCTCGACATGGGCTGCTCCAACGGCAACCTGCTCAAGAGCTTCCACGCCCTGCGGCCCGACTGGACGCTTTCCGGCTACGAGCTGGTCGACACCTGGCGCGACACCGTTCTGGCCCTGCCCGGCGTGGAAGCCTTCTACAGCGGTCCCGCACCCGGCTACGAGGGGACGTTCGACGTCGTCTCGGTGTCGCACGTGCTGGAGCATGTGCGCGATCCGGCGGCGTTCCTGCAGGACATCTCCGGACGCCTCGGCCCGAACGGGCGCATCCTCGTGGCGTCGCCCGACCTGCGGCAGAACTCGATCGATCTCGTCATCGCCGACCACTGCACGCACTTCGACGAGCAGAGCCTGTCCTATGTCGTCGACCGGGCGGGGCTCAACGCCGAGCTCCTGTCCTCCCGCCTGCTGCCCAAGGAGCTGGTGGCCGTCCTGGCGCCGCAGGGCACCGCGCGCGCCGCCGCCGCCGCGGATGCGAGCGCCGCGAAGGAGCGGTGCCTGTTCTATTTCCGGCTGCTCGAGGAGGTCAGGTCGGCCGGCCGCGCGGCCGCCGCCGAGAAGCGGCCGTTCGGCATCATGGGCTCGTCGATCGCGGCCTGCTGGATGAAGCTCGAGCTCGCCGGCGCCGTCGATTTCTTCGTCGACGAGGATCCCCATCGTGTCGGGCATACGCTGACGGGATTGCCGATCCTGTCGCCGGCACAGGTGCCGCCCGGCGCGCTGGTCTTCATCCCGATGTCGGTCGCGGTCGCCGAGAAGATCATGGACCGCTGGCGCGACCTGCCGATCGACTTCCGCTTCGTCGCCTCGAACCGGCCGATCTGAGCCGCCCGGGAAGCTGGCCCCGGCGGCGGGCCTGCACTAGGTTGCGGCGTGTTCCCATCCACCCACCTGAACGACGAGCGCAATGACTTCGACCGATCCGACCGCATCGCCCGATGAGCCTGTCCGCAGCGTCGTGCGGCCGGAGACGGGGCTGGGCCAACGCCTGGCCTTCGAGGCCCTCACGCTGGGGGTGGAATATGCCTACATCAGCGCCGTTCCCGGCCATGTCGCCGAGTTCGGCACCATGTCGGGCTCGACGGCGAAGACGATCGCCCACGCCATGGTCGACGGCGACCACCGCTACGCGCTGTCCGAGCGCATGCACGGCATCGACCAGCGCCTGCTCTACCTGTTCGACAGTTTCGAGGGATTTCCCAAGACCAGCAACGCCGTCGACGCGGCCTCGCCCCACGTCGCCACCAACGTCTGGGGGCCCGGCGTGGCGCGCGGCCTGACGGCCGAGGAGCTGCACGGAGAATGCGCGGCGATCATGGGCGGCGACCGAGTCAGGGTCGTGCCCGGCTGGTACAACGAGACCCTGCCGAAGCTGTCGGGCGACCTGCGCTTCGCCCTGGTGAGCGTCGATTGCGATCTCTACGAGAGCACGGCGAGCGTGCTGGAGTACCTGCTGGGCAAGCAGACCTATTCGGACGGTTGTGCGGTCTTCTTCGACGACTGGTACTGCAATCGCGGGTCGCCGGACTTCGGCGAGCAGAAGGCGTGGGCCGACTACACGGCGAAGTACAAGGTCCGCTACACCGACTGGGGACCGTACTCGATCGTCGGGCGCAAGTTCATCCTGCACCGCTGATCGGAAGCGGCCTCGCGGGCGGCCGGCGCGCGACGCGGCTCAGCCGTCCGCGCCGCCGATCGAATCGATGCGGACAAGGACCTGCTGGCGCGCATAGGCGAGGTACGTGTACTTCATGCGCCGCTCCGCCACGAGCTCCTGGAACGCCTTGAACTCGTGCTTCTCCCAGTTCGGGTAGTTGAAGTACTCGTCGAACAGGATGGTGGTGCCGGGAACCATCCGGTCGCCCAGCAGGTCGAAGATCGTCTTGGTCGAGCTGTAGAGGTCGCAGTCGACGTGGATGAAGGCCACGGGCCCCGGGTTGGCCGCGACCCAGGCCGGCAGCGTCGCGTCGAACCAGCCGCGATGGAGCTCGACGTTCGACGGAACGCGCGGCAGGCGGCCGCCGACATCGAAGGCCTTGCGGCCGAGGTTGAAGCCGCCCCAGCCCTCGGGCAGGCCCTCGAAGCTGTCGAAGCCGTGGATCTTGCGGCCGCCGATGCGCTTGGCGATGAAGCGCATCGTGCCGCCGGTGAAGACGCCGAACTCCAGATAGTGACCCTCGACCTTGGTCTCCGAGAGGGCGAAGGCGGTCAGCTCGCGCTGGTTCTCGAAGCCCAGCGCGTCGGGCATGGCACGCTCGACATAGTCGACCGTGCGGTCGAGAGCGCGCAGCGTGCGTTCCCGGGCAGGATGCACGCGGCCGACATCCGCCAGCTGGTAGAACGCGCACACGATCTTGTAGAGCACGTATTTGACGTGGAAGTTGGTCACCAGCATGGAAGCAGTTCACCTTTGAAAAGCGGCAGGCCGGCCCGGCATGACGAACGCGTGGCTCACGGCGGCGATGTCGCGGCCGGACGGGACGCCGCCGGCTTCATCGCCAGCCACAGCAGGCCGCCGGGCAGGGCGACGACGAGCAGCAGCAGGCCGAGCTGCACCGACAGCACGAGGCTGGCACTGGCGGGCACGCCGACCAGGCCGAGAAGGGTGATCATCGCCGTTTCGCGAACCCCCCAGCCGCCGACGGTGATCGGCAGGTTGCCCACGAGCGCGACGGGCTGCATCAGGACGACGCATTCGAGGAACGAGATGTTCATGTTGAGACTGACGGCCATCGCGTAGGTGGCGACCCCGAGTGCAGTCTGGCTGAGGACCGCGACGGCGACCAGCGGAAACGAGGCAGCCGGTCGCAGAAACACCGAGCGGACGGAGCCGCCCAGGTCGGCCAGCAGCCGCAGGGGGCGGAACCGCAGCCATCGCGTGGGCAACCGCTCGAATTGTGCGGCCACGACGATGCCGACCAGGCCGATCATCGAGATCAGGATCGGCGCCAGCATGGTCATCGAGACGCCGGCGCGGGCGAGGAAGGGAGGCGCTGTCAGCAGCACGAGCACGGCGACGGCGACGAGCGCGGCCACGCGGTCGAGGATGACGGAGGTGACGGCCGTCTGTGCGCCGATCTGGCTCCGGTAGGACAGCCAGGCGCGCATGACGTCGCCGCCGATGCCGCCGGGCACCCACGCATTGAAGAAGATGGAGACGTAGAAGAGCTTCAGGGTCTCCAACAGCGGGGGGCGGGCGCCGAGGGAGCGAAGGATGATGAACCAGCGCGTGCCGCCGAGCCCGACCTGCACCACCAGGATGAATCCCGCCAGGGCCACCAGCGGCAGGTTCTGGGTGGCGACGCGCCTCACCGCGGCGGACAGGTCGACGGTCGAGCCGATGTATCCGAGGATCAGGAGCGTCACCGCCACCTTGGCGATCGTGACGAGACCGGCTCCCCTGCGCCGCTGCGTCGTCCGGGTTGCCCCGTCGCCCGCCATCGCGGCATTGCCCTCGTCGCTCAACATCGCAGGTTGCGGTTCATTGCCTCGAAAAGCATGCAGATTGGCCGGCCGAGGCGCGGCCATCGAATGATAGCCGATTCCACTGAAAGCGCCACGGTCGCCATCAAACAATACGCGCCACGCGGGAAACAGCGGCTTCTTGGCGCACCGGCCGCTGATTCGCGGCGTCGAGGGAGCGGTGCCGGGGCGGCCGGCTTGCCCCCTGCCCGGCGCGATGGTAGTGCAACCGTCTGCCCATGCTTGGCGAAGCTACCGGTTCGCGCGCCTCGAACGAGGACGGGCGGCGGGAGCACGGGGTGGCTGGCGGTGCCGGACGCCCTGGGCGGACCCAGGCATCGAGACTCTCAGGGATGTGGTTGGCTGTCGGACAATGCCGCAAATTCCGCGAACGAAGGCCGACAGGGGCGGTGGAGTGTGCTTGCGCTCGTTGAGAAGCTGATCCGGCAGATCCGCTCGCTTCTGGGACTGAATCAGGATCGCGGCGAGCCGATCGAAGCGGCCGCGCCAACCCCACCGCCGAGCCTCGGCAGCCTCGCGAGCGACACCGACGCCCTGATCAAGATCGAGGTGAACGACGGGTGCACGCTCGAGGTCGAAAGGCGCGTCAAGGAGCTTCGCAGGCTCATCCTGCGCGACGCGGTGGTCTACGAGGGAACGGAGGCCGAGCACCAGGCGCTCGACTGGCTCTGGGTCAGCATGCTGCGGCTTGGCCTGTTTTCCGAGCTGCTGCATCTCGTGCGGCGGTTCGACCTGCCGCTTCGACCCGAGGTCAAGACCTTCTCCGAGTTCTGCGAGCGCCAGTACGAGGAAAACCGCCGACGCGGCGAGGCCTATCGCGCCCGGCATCCCGACGAGGACATCTTCACCATGGGATGCATCGTCTGGGGAGCGGAGTATGTCGGCAACTTTCTGAAGTACAATCTCCGCTCGATGCTCTCGCCGGGCAACGTGCCGGCGCTCAGGACCCAGGGCCGGCTGGTGATGAGCATCGTGACTGACGCCGACGGCGAGCGCCGCATGCGCGAGCATCCGGTGTTCCACGAGCTGGCCCGCTACGCCGACGTCGAGTTCACCCTGATTCCGCCCGAGCTGATCGGCATCCTCAGGCAGGGTCACCTGGTCCAGCATTTCTACATCCTCTACGGGATGCTCGATCACTGCTCGATCTACTTCGCGCAGGGCGCGCGCTCTCACCTGTTCATGATTCCCGTCGACGCCATCGTCGCAGACGGATCGCTGAACAACATGGCGAACTACCGGCGCCTCGGCTACGAATGCTGCGGCGGCGGCAACATCGTGGCGGAGACCGAGACGTTCCTGCCGGCGCTCGACAGCCGGTTCGGCGACGAGGGGGCGATCCTCATCTCGACCGAGGATCTGGCGACGCTGGCCGTCGAGCACGCCCACCACTATTTCCGCTCGCAGGTGCTGGCGAGCGAGAATGTCGATTTCGGCAAGCATCCGCGCGAGCTGTTCTGGCCGGTCGAGGGCGGGGGTCGAGATCCACTCCGTGTTCATCCATCCGCTGTTCACCAGTGCCTCGGGCCTCGCGAAGTACAATCGAAAGCACTTCGCCAACGTCGACTACGGCATGATTCCGCGCATGTTCTCGAGCCCGGCGACGATCAAGGTCATGGACCCGCGACAGGCCTACGTGAACAACTTCACCGCCGCGGGACGACGCTACGAGACGATCGGTGGACCGTTCACCGTCGATGACTTCCTGCGCTGCCACGACTACACCTATCCCGTACAGAAGGGGCTTTTCGACCAGCCGCAGATGTTGCCGTGCCGCCTGAACGGTTGGACAATGTACACGGACGTCGCCCAGGACGTGTGCACGATCATCGCGCGATTCGGCGTCGCCGAGGCATCGCAGGAACCGGATCGTCGGCCGCAGGAAAGCCCGTCGTGAGGCAAAGCCGTTCGCCAGTGGAGAGGTCTCGATGAGCGACAGGTTCACCATCAGTCCCGCCGCCGCGCGCTTCCACGACGCCACCGACATCGCCGCGGGCAACATCGGCGGACAGGTACGACATCACCTTCTTCGTCTCGTGCTACAACGAAGAAGAGTTCATCGTGGCCACGCTCGACACCGTGAAGACCGCGATGGAGGAGACGGGCCTCAGCTACGATGTCGTGATCATCGATGACGGCTCGCGCGACCGGTCGCCGGAGCTGGTCCGCGACTACATCGAACGGCATCCCGAGATGGACATCGTCTTCCGGCAGAACAGCCGCAACAAGGGTTGGGCGCAGAATTACATCGATTCGACCTTCATCGGCAAAGGCCGCTACCACCGCGCGATCTGCGGCGACAATTCGGAGATGGTGTCGACGCTGCGTGCCGTCCTGAAGCCGCTGGGGCAGGCCGACATCATCATTCCGTACTACGAGCACGTGCAGGACAAGCCGATGTTCCGGCACATCGTGTCGACGGCCTACACCACGATCGTCAACCTGCTGAGCGGCAACAGGCTGCACTACTACAACGGCCTGCCGATCCACCGGCGCTTCAACGTCATGCGCTACCACCCGGACACGCGCGGCTTCGGCTTCCAGGCCTACATCCTCTGCCTGCTGCTGGGGCAGGGGGCGACCTACAAGGAAGTCGCCCTGTCGGCGCAGGAGCGGCGCGCCGGCTCGTCGAACGCGTTGACCCTGCGGAACCTGCTGTCGGTCACGCACACGCTGAGCGAGATCTGGCTGCGCCGGATGTCGAACCGGGTCTACGGCCGCATCGACGGAGGCCTCGCGGGATCGTCGGAGCCGTGGACGGCGGAGGTCTCGGCGCGCGGTGTCGTCTCGAACTCGCAGCGCGTCGGCTAGGGCCGGCCGATCCCGCGACCCGGCCCGGCGATCATGAACGTTGAGAGCGAACCGTCGGCGGAAGGCTCGCGCGCGCGCCCGTCGCTGATCGGCCAGCTGGCGTTCGTCGGCGGCTTCGCGGCCGTCCTCGCCTTCTTCGGGCTGGTCGACTTCTACGACGCGCATTTCTTCGAGACCGGCTACAGCGCGCTCTACAACGCCCTGCGCGTGGTGTTCGCAGGGTACTTCTTCTGGCTGCTGGCCTATGTCGGCCAGGTCTTCCTGGGCGCGGCCGCGGGCCGCGCAACCGTGGCCGGCATCCCGCTCCACGAGCGCCTGGCCCTGGGGTTCTTTGCCGGTGCCGCGGTCGTCACCGTGGTCATGCTCGCGGCGGGCTATCTCGGACTGTACTGGCGCTGGATCGCGGTCGCGGCCGCGCTGCCGGTCATGGCCCTGTCGTGCCGCGACTTCGTGGCGGCGTGCGGCGAGGCACGGACGTCGATCGGCCGCTTCCTGCGCGAGAGCTCGACGGCCGAGGCGATCCTCGCGGCGGCGATGGTCGTCCTGGTGTTCGTCTGCGGCGCGGCGCTGCTGCTGGTGAAGGGGCTCTATCCGCAGGGGGGCCACGACTACTACCAGCACTACTCGCAGTTCTACACGCTGGTGGTCGAACGCCACGACATCTGGCTCAACGACTTCTGGTATCAATACTACTACTCGAAGGGCCTCGGCGTGACGTTCCTGGGCATGCTGCTCAGCGACGCGCTGGCGCCCTCCCTCGTCGCCTTCTGCTTCGCCTGCGCGGGAGCGCTCGCCCTGTTCTCGCTGGTCGACCGGTTCTGTTCGCGAACCGTCTGGCCGTGGGTGGCCGTGGCGCTCTACCTCGCCCTCGACGTGCATACGCTCGGAACCGGCTTCTATGCGGCCAACGGAGGCTGGGGGCATTTCCAGAAGCCGCACGAGCTCAACGCTCCGTTGCTCCTGGGCATCCTCTGGATGAGCGTCGGCATGGTCCGCGCCACGGGGTTGGAGCGGCGCGCCTGGTGGGCGGCGGCGGCCGCGTGCGCGGTCATCGCGCCCTACCTGCTGGTCATCTCCGCGGCGATCGTCGGGCTGTTCGCGGTCGTGGCGACCGTGGTGTTCTTCTTCCTCGACCGGGCCAGCGCAAGGAGCTTCTTCGGCCTTGCCGTCGCCGCCGGCTGCGGACTGGCGTCGGTCCTCGTGCTGAACTACGTGACCACTTCCATCCCGTCGGATATCGGGCTCGAGATCTGGTGGCCGATCATCGACTTCCACGCACTCGACAAGGCGGGAATCCTGTACGACATCGTCAACGCCGCCTACCGGCGGACCGACGCGGTGGCGCGCGGCGTGTCCTTCCGCGGCTTCGACATGCTCGACTTCGTGCGCAACGCCTCGCGCCTAGACATCCTGGCGACCTTTGCCTGGGGCGGCCTGGCAGGCCTCGCGGCCTGGCTGGTCGGGCGGGCGGTGCTGCGGCGGCGCGCGACGGCGGACGCGACCGCCGCGGACGCCTCGAACCGCGTCGCCGGGGCGCTGGTGCTCGCCTTCGTGGCATCGATCGGCGCGGTCACGATCACGGTCGGCGCGTCGGAGCCGGTGTCCTACGTCCGGGCGAGCTCGTTCATGCTGCCGCTCACGATCGCGCTGGCGGCGATCGCCTGGCAATTCGCCCTGGCCGGGGCCGACTGGCGGGGGGTGGGGCGCATCGTGCTGGGCGCCGTCGTCCCGGTGGCGCTTGCCGCGGTGACCCTCGTGCAGGCCTACGAGAGCCAGAAGAAGACGCTGACGGTGGTGATGGCCACGGCCATCCGCTTCGCCGACGGCCGCTACAGCATATTCGACGCCTATCGCGACCAGTCGGGCTGGCCGGCGCTGCCCGATTCGACGGCGATCTATCCCGGCATGCACGAAGCCTGGAAGAGCATCGGGCCGGGCCGGCGGCTGTGGACCTTCAACGTCCACACCTACTGCATGCTGCCGGGCTGCCGGGCCGAATCGCACATCTCGTCGCGGCTGTCGCCCCGCCGTACCGAGATCCTGTACGGATCACCGGAGGTCGCGCGCAAGGTGCTGCAGGAAGAAGGGCTCCACTACTTCTTCATCGCCACGCGGCGCGACATCCGCGATCCGATGATCTGCACGCCGCTCTTTTCCCCGGACACGATCCGGGACTATCTTGGCGTCAAGTGGAGCGACGGCACGGATGCCCTGCTGACCTGGAAGGGACCCGGCATCGCGCCGCTCTCGCAGGAGTGGGTGGACAAATATCGCAAGGCTCTCAAGGACAGCCCGAACACGCCGGACTGCAGCGGCGAGGGGCCAGCCTTCAGCCATGTCGGACGGCGCATCCACGACGAGGTCGTGAAGGGCAAGCGCTGGGGGCACGACATCGAGCGGCCGAAGTGAGACTCGAGGGTGCCGGAAGGCGGGACAGGGATGACTGAAAGGGGAGACAGCGCGGATACGGCGATCTGGGGCGATGCGAGTCCCGGTTCTCTGCCGACCCGGGTCGCGAAGCGTCAACGCCGGGCGATGTTCGAGCGGTTCGTCAGCGCCCTCGCGCCCTCGCGCGACGACCAGATGCTCGATGTCGGGGTCACCAGCGACCGGCTGCACGACCATTCCAACTATTTCGAGGCGTGGTATCCCCACAAGGATCGCATCGTCGCGGCCGGGCTGGAGGATGCCTCCTTCCTCGAGGAAGCCTATCCCGGCGTCCGCTTCGTCCAGGCCGACGCCCGCGACCTGCCGTTCGACGATGGCAGCTACGACTACGTGCATTCCAGCGCCGTCATCGAGCATGTCGGCAGCCAGCAGCAGCAGGTCGCGTTCCTCAAGGAACTGTGGCGTGTCGCCCGGCGCGGCATCTTCGTGACGACGCCCAACCGCTGGTTCCCGATCGAGGTCCATACGGTGCTGCCCCTGATCCACTGGCTGCCGCCGTCGACGTTCCGCGGCATCCTGCGCGGCCTCGGGCGGGATTTCTTCGCCGACGAGGCGAACCTCAACCTGATGTCGGCATCGTCGTTCGGCGCTGCCGCCCGTGCTGCGGGCATCGGCAGCTTCCGCATCGAGACGGTGTCGCTCGTCGGCTGGCCGTCGAACCTGCTGCTGATCGCCCGGAAGGGATCGTGACGTGAAGCCTTCTTGGACAGTCGAAAGCCAGGCGAAGTTCGCCGCCTCGTTCGCGCGGACCAACTACCGGTTCCGCTATTTCAACCTGGTGCTGGAGACCGGCGGCGACGTGATCGACGTGGTGTTCAACTACAAGGACCTGGCGCACCTGAAGGTCGTGCACAACACGTTCGACATCTTCTATTCCCACATCAGCGACGACGTGCAGAGCTGCGTGGTGATGCAGAGGCTGTTCGGCCTGAATTTCCCGCTCACCCATCTCGCGCTGCAGCTCGCCGAGAACCGGCTGTTCTTCCACGATTCCTTCCTCAACGTGCTGCTGACCAGCGAGGTCGTGGCCGATCCGCTCGCCGATCATCGCGTCAGGGTGACGACGACCTACGGCATCGGGGCGCCGAGACTGCTCTTGCCGATCGTCTTCCCGGTCCTGAAGTGGCTGCTGACGCGGAACTACCACGTCCTCATGGAGGGCGACGTTCCGATGCGGGACCGCCGCGGTGAGCTTCGGCGCTGGGGCATGCGCCTGCCCATGACGAGCTACCCGTTCCAGGACACGCTCGACCTCACCGCCCGCCACGTCGTCCCGACCGAGCAGGTCGCGGTGCCGGAGCCGGCCTCGATCCCGCTCGCATCGCTGTCCCCCGGCGTGCCGATCCTGTTCGGCCGCAGCGACAATTACGGCTTGCAGGTCGTGCGGCGCGACGATGTGATCGAGATCTTCCCGCGCATGTGCCCGCACGAGGGCGCCTGCCTCGACCAGAAGGAATTCAAGGCGAGCAGCCTGTCGTGCTGCTGGCACGGGCGCCGGTTCGGACCGATCGTCCGGTTCCCCCTGAGCGAAGGGCCGTCGGCATTCGCCGGTCCGTTCCATCGCTTCGTCGTGACCGGCAGCGAGCTCAGGATCGAACCCGTCGCACTCAGCGAGAAGACGGCGCAGGCGGATTGGACAACGGCCGTCCGACGGACGGCATCTTGATGCGCGACGTCGAATGGCTGCCGCAGGAAAGGCGGCGCCAGAAAATCTTCGACCTCTACCTTGTTGCCGTGCAGGCCTCCATGAAGGGCGGCGCGTCGGAGTGGTGGCGGCATGCCGTGGGCTACGACGAGACTTCCGATCCCGTCCAGGTCATGCCGCAGCTGAAGGATTTCTGCATCCGTCAGCTCCTGCACGAGACGGGCGACCTCCGGAGCTTCCTGCGCATCTACGGCGTCCTTGCCGAGGAAGGCTTCCTCGAAGGCGACGTGCGCGGCCATTTCCTGCTCGAACTGGTACGCTACCTCGTCGACGCCCTGGAGGCCGCCGATCGAGCCGCCGCCGAGCGACGCAAGTCCCCCTTCATGCGCTACGTCGCCAGCATCGCCGGCGGAGCGCGCGAGTATGACTGGCTTGGCCGACGGCTTCCGGCCCTCCTCGGCGTCGTCCTGTTCGACGGTCCGTCGACCGAGAACTTCTTCGAGTTCGGCGTGTCGTCGCTCAATGGCGACGACCTGAAGGCGCTGTGCCGCAAGCGCGCCGTGGCCCTTCACGTCTTCCATCGGGAACACGACCTGGCCGGGCTGCAGGCGCGCTTCGACGGCTACGCGCTTCCCTGCGACATCGTCTACCGGCCGATCCCGGAGGATCTGGCGCGGCGCGCCGAGGGCGTGCCGGGACCCGAGACCGAATGGCTGCTGGGCGCGCTGCAATGCCTGCTGCTGCTCGAGGCGAGGCGCCAGAGGGCTGACTTCCACGGCATCAATCCCAACGGGCTGTATGGAACCGGCTACTTCGACGGGCTTTCCCGGCTGCGGCGGCGCGGGGTCGACGCAGTGTTGCTCGCGTCGGTCTATGCAATGAAACAGCAGGTGCGCGAGCATCTGGCGCCGTTCTGGCGTAACAAGTCGCTCGTCGTCCCGCCGGCAGAGCTGATGGGCATCGGCCTGCACGGCCGGGAGCCGGTCGACGGGCTGAAGGTGATCCGCGACAATGGCTACTTCGGCGGACCGATGGCGCATTTTCAGCTGGCCTTGGAGCAGGAGAACGGCGTCGAGCTTCACAGCACGCAGCACGAGATCGCCTTCCTGTCGTATCGCGCGCTCGAGCGGATGCCGGACCGTTTCTTCATGAAGCCGTCGACCGACGTCGACCGGATGTTGCCGGCCGCGTCGCAGCCGCACTTCGCGGGCCGGGACGATGGACTGGCCATCGTCGATCTCGGCAACCACAAGGACGTGAAGAGCGAAGCCGACATCGACTTCGCCGATTTCACCGAGGGGATGCTCGATTCGCTGCGTCCCCGTCAGGCCGACTATTTCCGCCAGCCGGTGTCGCTGCCGGTCGTGCGCGCCCAGCCCGCGCCGTGGCAGGTTCGGCCGGAGCTGGCGACCCGGATGGCGTCGATCTTCGAGCCGCTCGCAAAGATGGCCTCGGCACCGAAGGCCGGGCAGGCGCTCACGGCATTGAGCACCCTGCACCAGCTGGAGATGTCGGACTACGGCATCGACGACATGGCGTCCGTGATCGCCGAGGGCCGTCGCATCCTGGCCATGGCCCGGTCGGCCGATGTCGCGCTCGACGATGCGCAGCGCCGGGACCTGATCCGCGCGGCGCTCAACTTCGATTCCTTCGAGGACGCGGTGGCCCTCGCGCGGTCGGGTGGGGCCGGCACGGCCTTCATCGACGACTTCCTGTCCCTGACCAGCAGCCTCAGGACCGTCAACGAGGCGCACGCCAAGAGAATGCTGGTGACTTTCCGCAGACGGCACGTCTCCGTCGTCGGAACGATCGTCTGGGGCGAAAGCTTCGTCGACAAGTTCATGAACTACTGCCTGCCGTCGCTGCTCGCGCCGGGGAACATTCCGGCGCTGGCTAAGAAGGGCAGCGCGGTCGTGTCGATCGTGACGACGGAGGCCGATCGCGACCGCATGATCACCCATCCGGCATTCGCGCGCCTCAAGGAGGTCGCGGAGCCGGTCTTCACCTGCTTTCCGGCGGAGTTCCTGCGGCGGCGCGAGGAAGACGGGTACAACTTCTATTTCTTCTACGGCCTCCTCGACCATCAGAACATCTTCCTCGCCAAGGCCCTCGCGGCGGATCTCTATCTGCTGCCGATCGACTGCGTGTACTCGTCCGAGACGCTGGCCAACTTCAGTGCGTACCTGACCGACTGGGACGGCGCCTCGATCGGGGCCCTCGAATGCGACGAAGCCTCGATGAAGGCGTGGCTGGACGCGAAGCCCGGCCGTCGGCCCGACGTGCTGGAGGTCTCGGGCGAGGCGCTGATCGAGGGCGCCGCCGAGCGGCCGGACCGCTACTTCCGGTCGATGGTCATGAACCCGGACAACATCCAGTTCTGCGCCCATCCCCGCGAGCTGGTCTGGCCGTTCGCCGACGGCATGGCGATCCATTCGGTCTACATGCATCCGCTTTCGGTCTCCGCCCGCATGCTGGCGCGGCCGTTCCATCTCCATCACGAGAATGTCGACTACGCCACGCTGCCCCGCCTCCTGCAGGGCGACGGCCGTCTGAAGATCATCGAGGACGGGCGCGAGGCGACGCTGGCCCATTTCGGAGCGCCGCCGACCCGCAACGCCTATCTGGAGGGCGGCTTCTCCATCAAGTCGTTCATCGAGGCCCACCGGTACGACTATGCCGTCCACCGGCGCTTCTTCCCGCACCGGCAGTTCTTCCCCTGCGCACGGGTCCCGTATGCGCCGTCGACCGCCTATGCCGAAGAGGTCGCGCTCATTCAGGGTGCACTGCGGCGAAACGGCATATGAAGGGCGCTGGCATGAAGGCGCGGGTCCGGTCGCGCGATCGTTCCCGTTGCAACCGCCGGTGCCGGCCCCGGCGGGGCGCGCGCTGGACGCCAGCCGGCGGAATCTCTAGAAGTGGAGCGCTCTCGCGGGGAGAGCGCCGACGGTCCGTCCAGTGAAATTGCAGCGATACTTCGTCGTGGGAGGCGCAGGCTTCATCGGAAGCCATTTCGTCGACCGCCTGCTCGACGACGGCAAGGCCGAAGGCGTGACCGTCTACGACAATTTCTCGTCGGGACGCCATTGGCACGTCGAGCGGCATGTCGGCGATCCCCGCTTCTCGATCGTCAAGGCGGACGTGAAGGACCTGGCCGCCCTGACCGAGGCGATGAAGGGTCACCAGACGGTCATTCACCTCGCCTCGAACCCGGACATCGCCAAGGCGGCGACCGAGCCGGACGTCGACTTTTACGAGGGCACCTGCCTCACCCACCAGGTCGTCGAGGCGATGCGCCGGACGGGGACGGGCAAGATCCTCTATGCGTCGGGCAGCGGCGTCTACGGCGACATGGGCGAGACCGAGGCGAGCGAGCAGCATGCGGTGGGCGCTCCGATCTCCACCTACGGCGCGAGCAAGCTCGCCGGCGAGGCGCTGATCAGCGCCTACTGCTTCATGTTCGGGCTGCGGGGCAGGGCCTTCCGCTTCGGCAACGTGGTCGGGCCCCATCAGACCCACGGCGTGGGATTCGATTTCGTGAGACGGCTGCTCGACGATCCGACGAGGCTCGCGATCCTGGGCGACGGCCGGCAGAGCAAGAGCTACATCCATGTCGGCGACGTCATCGACGCGGTGCTGGCGGCGCACGCCGAACCAGACCCTGCCTACGACGTGTTCAACGTCGCGACCGGCGACTACATCACCGTCACGGAAATCGCCGAGCTGGCGATGGAATGCGTCGGGCTCGCTCCGGGCAGCGTGACGCTGTCCTATGCCGGCGGCGATCGTGGCTGGAAGGGCGACGTGCCGGTCATCCGCCTGGCGACGGAGCGGATCCGCCGGACCGGCTGGCGATGCAGCCGCAATTCCCGCGAAGCGCTTCGCGCCGCCATGTCGAGCATGGTCGACGACTTTCGTGCGGGCAAATTGTAGCATGGCGGCCCGTGCCGTCTTCCTGGACCGGGACGGCGTGCTCAATCGCGTCTCCGTCGTCGACGGTGTCCCCCGGCCACCCCAGACCTTCGAGCAGTTCGCGATCCTGCCGGGCGTCGAGGAAGCGTGCACCACACTGCGCCGGGAGGGGTTCAAGCTGATCGTCGTGACCAACCAGCCCGATGTGGCGCGCGGCCGCCAGTCGCTGGAGATGGTCGAACGGTTCAATCGGGAGCTTCGTGACCGGCTGGCGCTCGACGATCTCCTCATGTGCCTGCACGACGACCATCATGGCTGTGACTGCCGCAAACCCAGGCCTGGCATGCTGCTCGCGGCCGCCGGCGCGCACGATATCGAGCTGGCAAGCAGCATCATGGTCGGCGACCGCGACAAGGACATCGAGGCCGGGCGAGCGGCAGGCTGCGCGACGGTGTTCGTCGATGGGGGCTATGGACAACGGCCGCAGCCGCCGGCGAATCTCACGGTGGCGAGCTTGCTTGAGGCCGTACCCTGGATCGTCAGCCAGGGCCGGCCGGAGAAATGACGGGGGCGAGGACGATGCTGCGGACCAAGATTTTCGCCGATGGCGCGGACCTGCCGACCCTCGAGGCGCTTTGCGCCAACCCGGCCATTCGCGGCTTCACGACCAACCCGACGCTCATGCGCAAAGCCGGCGTGTCGGACTACGCCGCCTTCGCCCGCTCCGCGCTCGACCTCGTCGGGGACCGCCCGATCTCCTTCGAGATCTTCTCGGACGAACTGGACGAGATGGAGCGCCAGGCGCGCACGCTCGCGGGCTGGGGCAGCAACGTCTACGTCAAGGTGCCGGTGACCAACACGCGGGGCGTATCGGCCGCCGACCTGGCGCGGCGGCTCTCGCAGTCGGGCGTCCGGGTCAACGTGACCGCGGTCATGACGCTGGCCCAGGTCGAGACGCTGGCGAAAAGCCTGCATGGCGGGGCGCCCAGCAACATCTCGATCTTCGCCGGGCGCATCGCCGACACCGGCATCGATCCCGTCCCCCTGATGCGGCAGGCGCTGGAGATCGTCCGGCCATCGCCGACCATCGAGCTCATCTGGGCGAGCCCGCGGGAACTGCTGAACCTGGTGCAGGCGAGCGAGATCGGCTGCCACATCATCACGGTGACCGCCGACATCCTCGGCAAGCTGCCGTTGCTCGGGCGGAACCTCGACGAATATTCGCTGGACACTGTCAAGATGTTCCACGGCGACGCGGCGGCCGCGGGCTATCGCCTCTAGGGGGCGTTACGACGGCCGGTCGGCGCGAAGAGCGCTGAGGCCGTTGCGCATCATGTGTGTCGATCGCGCCAGCCGGTCGACCATCGGTCGGGGCAAGCAACGGACGGCCGCCTTGCGCAGGCGCGCCCAGTAGGGAAGGGTTTCGGCCGGAGCCTGTCCCGGCGGCACGCGTGTCTGGGTCAATGCCTTGGGCAGGGAGTCCACGATGGACTCGTGGGCGTAGACGAACACGTTGTGCCGGTACCAGAGATACACGGCCTTGTTGGCCCGGAGCCTGGGCCGCAGGAAATCGAAGAGCTGGAAGCCGCGCGCGGCGAACTTGGCCTGCCAGTACCGCGGCGGCTGCTCGTTGACGTGGTGTTCGCCGCCCTGTCCCGGCGTCGCCGCGGAGAACAGGATGAGCCGGCCATGGCGCGTCAGGCTGTCGATGAACGTGTCGGCCGCCTGTTCGGGAATGTGCTCGGCGACCTCCAGGCTCTCCACGAGGTCGAACTGACGGCCGACGTCGAGGGGGAGCGAGAGGTCGCGGGCCAGGAACCGATCCTTCGCGATGTGCAGCCTGTCCTGGTCGACATAGGGGCCGTCGACGCCCTGGACCAGGCGGGCGCCGTGCTCCAGCCAGACCGACAGCCAGACACCCCGGCCGCAGCCGAGATCGAGGACGCTCTCGATGGGAACCAGCTCGGCCAGGTGGCGAATGACATGGTCCGCCGAGATCGCGGCGGTCCGGTCGGCCGTTTCGAAGAAGCGGTTGTTGTAGGCGTACAGCGGGGCCGTCCCGAGGGCTAGGCGGCCGCGCCGACGAGCTTGGTGGCGCAGCAGTAGATGTGGGCGTCGTGGGGCCGCATGAAGCGGTTCCGCGAGTGTCCCTTGTCGAGCAGGAGATTGACGCCGTACTTAAGGTCGTTGAAGCCGGCCGCGCGGAGTTCCTCGTCGAGGCGGGTCTGCCACCATCCCGACTTGTGCTCGTCGCCCGGCCAGCGCTGCCAGCCGTAGAGCGTCGCGAAGACATGGTCGATGGTGAACGGGATCTCGCGGCCGGCGAAATGGTCGACGACGTAGCCGCACCAGACCGGGACGTCGGGGACGTCGAAGTAGAAGGAGCCGCCGGGCTCGAGCATGCGATGGACGTTGCGGAACGTTTCGGCCACCTGCTGATAGGTCAGGTGCTCGACGACGCCCAGCGCCAGCACCTCGTCGAGCGAGCCGTCCGGAAAGTCGATCTCCCAGGGGTCGCCGACGATGTCCACGCCCTCGAAGGCGTTCACGTCGTTGTGGATGTAGTTCGGGGTCGGGCGCTGCCCGCAGCCGATCTCGAGCTTGCGCAATGTGGACGAGGGCAAGGGGGTCACGATGGAATCCTCAGTCGGCCAGCTTCACGACGATCGCGTGTCCGCTGATGTTGTAGATTACAACCCTGTCGCTTTGTCCAATCATTTGATTCACGAAGCGGGTAACTCCCGAACAGGAGTAGAATCCGTAGTCGTCGAGCACGATGACGCCGCCGACGACCAGTCGCGGCCAGGCCCAGGCAAAGGTCTGGCTCGCCGATTCGTAGACGTCGACGTCGATGTGGCAGAGCCGCAGCCGGTTACTGCCGATCTCGTGCGCCGTGTCGTCGGGAAACATGCCCTTGTGCACGAGCACGTTGGGAAGCTCCATCCGGCGGGCCAGCGACTGGACCTCCTCCAGGCTGGTGTCGGCGTGCTCGCCGCCGACATAGCTGGAATCCCGGCTGCCGGCCTTCACGACGCCCTCGAACGTGTCGCAGAGATGCACCTTGCCCCCGTTGCCGTCGAGCTGGCTGCGCCGGGCCATCAGGCAGCCGGTCCCCCCGCGCCAGACCCCGACCTCGAGAATGTCTCCTTCGTGGTCGCGGAGCTGGCCGACCAGGCTCCACAGTTCCCAGCACCGGTACTCGTCGACCAGCGTGTTGCGCCGGATGGCGTTCAGCGCCGTGCGGAAGTCGACGTCGGCGAGCCACGGCGCGTAGGCCGACTGGCTATAGATGCCCTCGTACTTGAGATCGGGAATGGCGGCCGTCGCGAGCAGCCGGCGCAGCCTGCCCTCGGGGAGGGCGGCGGCCATGCCGGGAATACGGGCCAGCAGGCCGAGGGATTCGATGGCGACCGCGCGGGTGACCGAAGACATCAGGTTCGAAAGCCACATGAAGTCCGCTACTCCTGGACCCGACGATCGGGGCGCGGCCAACGACATCCGTCCTGCGCGCTTTTGACTAACATGGACCGCTCGACGGCGACAAACGATGGCGGGTTCCGGTTCATCGCCGGTCCGGCGACGGATCCGTCCGGCGCGACGCGGCGGCGGGCAGGCGGAGCCACAGGACCAGGCCGGGCATGGACGCCGCCAGGAGGGCGAGGCCGAAGAGTACGGAGACGACGAGGCTCTGCTCGGGCCTCATGCCGTAGAAGCCGAGCAGCAGGACGAAAGCGCCTTCCCGCACGCCCCAGCCGCCGAGCGACACCGGGACCAGCGCGATCAGCAGGCCCGGCGCCAGGGTGACGGCGCAGTCGACGAGGGTGAGCGGGGCGCCGGCGCCGCGGCTGACCAGGTAGAAGGCGAGGATCGCCGCGGCCTGGCCAAGGAGGCCCGTCCACAGAAGCAGGCCGACATGCGAGGACCGGGCGACGGTCGAAAGGGCGCGGCCCAGCGAGGCGAGGGGCCTCAGCAGCGGACTCCGGTCGAGCCGGCCGGCGATCGCGGCGAGGACGGCGAGGCCGAGCAGGACACCGACGCAGCCGGCGAGCATCAGCCAGAGCAGCCAGCGCGCCGGATGGTCGCCGACGCGGCCCAGCAGGACCGGAATGGTCAGGCAGAAGCAGAGGACCACGGCCACCAGCCCGACGAGCCGCTCGATCAGCACGCTGTTGGCGGCGACGCCGAGCGGCACGCCGGCCCGCGTGCAGAACCAGATCCGCCAGGCATCGCCGCCGACCGACGACGGAAGGACCTGGTTGAAGAACGCGCCGACATAGAGGGCGCGGGCGACGGTCGGCGTGGGGAGCTCCTCTCCGAGGCTGGAGAGAATGGCCCGCCAGCGCGGGATGCTGATCGCGGGGACGGTCATGAGGACCACGATGGCGAGGCAGGCCAGCCAGGGATCGACCCCCGCCAGCAGGACGGACAGCCTCCCGAGGTCCATGGTGTGGAGCAGCAGCCCCAGGATGAGCGCGGAAAGCGCGACCTTGAGGGCGAGGCGCCAGCGGACCGACGCGGTGGCCTGCGGCGCGGCGCCATCCCGCGCGGTCTCGGTTCGGGCCTGCTCCGGCGCCGCCGCGGTCACAGCCCTTCCTGTTCGGCATAGCGGGTGAAGTCGGCGAGGCCGGTCGGCGATCCCACCTCGTAGAAGCGCTGGGCGACCTCGTATCCCGCGAGCGCACCCCGGCGGCTGAGCCTGCCCAGGACGTCGGCGAGGTCGACCACGGCCGCTTTCGGGATCTCCGTCTCGACGAGGTTGCTCGACAGAACCAGCAGGCCGTAGTCGATGTGCGTCATCGTGGCGCGGACACGCTCGTCGCAGTGCTTGTCGTAGAGCGCCACCAGCGGAGGATCGTAGACGACGTTGCTGCGGTCCCAGCGATTGTCGTTGCGCATGACCGTCATCAGGGCCGGTTTGCCGCTGCGCGCGAACCGCTCGAGGACCGGCGGGTAGGCGATGGGAAGGAACGAATCGCCGTAGAGGACGAAGAAGGAGGGGCGAAGTCCGGTCGTTGCCAGGGCATGCCGAAGGGCGCCGCCGGTGCCGAGGAGCTCGCGGCCCTCGTCGGCGTAGCTGACCCGCAGGCCCCAGGCGCTTCCGTCGCCGACGAAGTCGACGATCTGGCTGCCCTTGTAGCCGATGCAGTAGACGACCTCGGTGACGCCCTGCCGTGCGAGCCAGTCGAGCTGGTAGGCGGCGAAGGGCCGGCCCCGGACCGGCACGAGAGCCTTGGGGATCTCCTTGGTGATGGCCTGCAGCCGCGTGCCGAGGCCGCCGGCCAGGATCACACTCTGCATCGTCCGGCCTAGTCCCTCATGATGGTGGTGGAGCCGTCATGGTCGAAGCGGAACGGCACTTCCATCAGGTTCTCCCGGGCCATGGCGGCCCGGAGGCGGGTGCGGTCGGTGGCGTAGAACAGGAGGAAGCCGCCGCCGCCGGCGCCCACCATCTTGCCTCCGATGGCACCGGCGTCGCGGCCCACCTCGTACCATCGGTCAATGTCGCCATTGGACATGTTCGCCGAGCGCTTGCGCTTCATCTCCCAGTGATCGTGCATCAGCCGGCCGAACTCGTGGGTGTCGCCCTGCTCCAGGGCGACCTTGATCTCCGCCCCGAGCTGCTTGACGTAGTGCAGGTTCTCGATCATCGCGGCGTCGTTGCCGGTCGTGCGCTTGTCCTGGTCGGACAGGATGTCGGTCGCGGCGCGCGAGTAGCCCGTGAAGAACAGGAGCAGGTTCTCCTCGAGATCGGTGAACGTCTGGTTGGAGATCGCGAGCGGCGACGCCGTCACGCTGTCGTCCGGGTTGAACTCGAAGCAGGTGACGCCGCCGTACGAGGCGATGTACTGGTCCTGCTTGCCGATCGGATGTCGCAGCACGTCGATCTCGATGTGGCACGCCTCCTCCGCCAGGGCCTCGGCCGTGACGTAGCCGCGCTTGGCCGCGTGGAGGGCCCGCAGCAGGCCCACCGCGAAAGTGCCGGACGAGCCGAGGCCGGTCCCTGCAGGGATGTCGGCCAGGCTGATGATCTCGATCGATGGCGGCGTGCCGTGCCGGCGCAGCGCCTCGCGGACGATCGGATGCTGGATCTCGTCGATCGTGTCGACGTGCTCGAACCTCGAGTACTTGACCTGGTAGCCCGGGCTGAACGTCTGGTTGACGCCGACATAGATGTACTTGGTGATCGCCGCCGAGATCAGCGAGCCGCCGAAGCGGCGGTAGTAGGAGGGCAGGTCGGTGCCGCCGCCGGCGATCGATATCCTGAGGGGCGTGCGCGTCAGGATCACGACCGGATCTCCGGCTCGGTGGCCGACGGTTTGTCACCGTGGGCGACCTGCGCGGGCGGCGGCGGAGCGGGCGGATTGAAGAAGCGGTCGACGATGTAGGACGGCCGGCCTTTGACCTCGTCGTACACGCGGCCGATATACTCGCCGAGGATGCCGATCGCCACGAGCTGAACGCCCCCCAGCAGGGCGATCAGGAGGGTGATCGTCGGCAGGCCGAGCGGATAGTCCTTGGCGAAGACCAGCTTCTCGACGGCGACGTAGAGACCGATGAGCAGGGCCCCGCCCGCGATGGCGAGCCCGGCGAAGAGCGTGCCCGTGAGCAGGGCCGTCGAGAAGCCGATGATGCCGTTGAGGCCGATGCGGATCGAGCCGAAGTATCGCGGGTAGTTGCTGTCCCCCACGGCGCGCTCGCTGCGATCGAACTCGACGAAGGTCTGGTTGAAGCCGACGAACGCCACGAGGCCGCGCAGGAAGCCGTGTCCCTCCTTGAGCCGGCAGAGTTCGTCGATCACCCGGCGGTTCATGATCCGGAACTCGCCGGTGTCCTTCGGGATCTCGACATCCGAGAGGGCGTTGATCACCCGGTATCCGACGAAGGACATGAGGCGCCGGACCGCCGGTTCCTTGCTCCGCCGTCGCCGCTTGGCGAGAACGACGTCATAGCCCTGCCGCAGCTTCTCGTGGAGCTGGGGGATGAGCTCGGGCGGGTCCTGCAGGTCGACGTCGAGCACGACGCAGCTGCGCCCGACGCAATGATGCAGGCCCGCCATGACGGCCGCCGGCTGGCCGAAGCGGCGGCTGAAGCTGAGCAGCCGGATCCTGGGATTGCGCAGGATCTCCTCGAGGATCACCTCCTTCGTCCGGTCGGGCGAGGGGTCGTAGCAGAACAGGATCTCGTAGCTGCCGATGGACGCGAGAATGGGCTCCACGCGCGCCAGGAAGATCCGGATGCTCTTTTCCTCGCGGAAGACGGGGACGACGAGGGAGATGTCGGGCGGGTTCGCGTCTGCCGCGTCCGATGAACCATTCCGGGGGGCGCCCAGGATCGTGGGCTCGGCCGGCTGCTCTACCATTTTGTGCGGTTGACCATCAGTTTCGGATGCGACACCAGGCAGTGCCAGACGACGGCCTGGAAGGCCTCGCTGTGGGGCGTCACCAGGCCGGCATCGACCACGGGGATCTTGACGACGGCATGCGCGACCCTGGCGGTGTAGCCGCCGTCGCGCCCGACGATCCCGAACACGGCGAGGCCTCGCCGGAGCGCCTCGTCCAGCGCCTCGACGAGATTCGGGCTGACATTGCGCTCGCGATCGCCGCCGCCGACCGACAGGACGAGGATCGCATCCTTGTCGTTGGCACGGCTGGTCTTCAGCCAGGCGGCAAACACGCTCGACCACCCGTCGTCGTTCGTGCGCGCGGTGAGCTCGGAGACGTTGTCCGTCGGCGCATAGGCCTCGACGTCGCAAAGCTTCCGGAAATCGTTCACGGCGTGCGATGCGTTGGCCGCGCTTCCTCCGACCCCGAGGATGAAGAGGCGTCCCCCGCGGCCGCGCACGTCGGCGATCCCGTCCACGATACCGTCGACGGCGGCGACGTCGATGCTGGCGGCGATCTCGCCGACCTGGCGGAGGAATGTCTGCGTGAAGCTCATGGGCGAAACCCTACGTACGAATCGTCGCATTCGAAAGCCGCTGGTCGCGGCGCCACCAAGGCCGCCGGGCCAAGCTCGGGCCTGGTTGGGGCGAGAACGGCGGTAGGCTCGTCGCGATCCGGCCGGAGACGCCGGGGCAGGGCGGACGGATTGAAGGTATGCGAGGCACGCAATTCCAGGTTGCTATATCGTTGGCTCTGCCGTGCCCTGCCATGAAGGCCCATGAGCCCGCCGGTGGTGTTCTTCGTCGGGTTGAAGTAGCACACTGTCAGCGCGTTGAGGAGGGATACCTGACAATGGACTCGGCTATCGGTGAACCCGGTTCTCACGTCCGGTCCTTCAACGCCCTCCCGGCCAGGTTGTTTCCGTACGTCACGACCGGCCTGGCCCTCCTGGCGATCGGCCTGACCTGCTGGATCGGCCTGCAGCGCGGGATGGACAAGGCCCTGAGCTTCGGGCCGCAGTCGGAGGAGAACGCCATCGCGGTCGCCATATCCGAGCTGGTCTACGGCCTGGACGGCTACCTCACTCACTACAAGGTCCTGGAAGCGCTGGAGGAGCCGATCAGCCGCGGTGCCAGCGGGGCGAACGACCCGCGGATCCAGCCGAACCTCCGCAACGGCGCGCTCATCAACGAAGGGATCGAGAACGCCACGAGGCTCGGTTCGCTTGCCCCGGTCTTCGTCTTCGACGGGGGCCTCAGGACCATGGTCTACGACGACGTGGGGATCGTGGACTTCATGAAGGTCGCCTTCGCCACGTTCGGCTTCAGGATCGAATCGCTCTACTTCCTGTTCTTCGCCGCGCTGACGCTCAGCACCCTGGCCTTCTCGCTGCAGTTCTGGGGACGGCCGCTGGCGCAGGTGCTGATGGTCTGCAGCGTCTCGGCGTTCATCATCGAGTTGCAGAGCCGCGTCTTCTCGGTGGACATGCCGACCTTCTGGGGGATGCGGCATGGTTCCACGCTCGCCCTCGTGCCGACGCTGCATCTGGCCCTGCTGCTGATCTACAGGTGCCGGCTCAATCTCGTGGCGCTCGCCCTTGCCGCGCTGCAGGTGGCCATCCTGGTCCTTGCCATGAAGATGCGCGGGACTGCGCTATGGGCCGTCCTCTTCCTGGCCGGCTTGACGCTCCTGCTCGCCTGGTCGACCTGGCGCCGGAGCGCGGACGAGCGCAGCCTCCCGTCGCTCGCCAGGCTCGCCGTAAAGTGGCCTTTCGTGCTGGTCCTGGCGGGCATTGCCGCCAACTGGCTCTACACCAGTTCCAAGCTTCATCCCGTCTATTTCACCGACGATGTCCTGCCCTATCACGGCGCCTGGCATTCGGCGTTCCTCGGCCTCAACACGTCGCCGGACTTCTGGCCCCTGACCGGCGTGGTCGACGGGGCCGCCGCCCACGCCGATTCGCTGGGCTACAAGGCGGCGTTGGCCTACCTCAAGGAGCGGAAGTTCATCCACCTCGAGCAGGACTACCTTTCGCCGTGGACCAAGACCTTCAAGATGAGGCTCCACGACAACATCATGCGGCGGGTGTTCTTCGGGCTGGTCGCGGGACATCCCAAGGAGACGATCGCCCTCTACCTCTACTGGAAACCCATCCAGATCTGGGCGGTGTTCACGAACGTCGTGGAACGGGTGCCGGTCGAGGCCTGGCTGGTCGCACTGCTGGGCGCGACCCTGCTGGCCGGGCTGCTCGTCGTGGCCTTTCCGGCGATCGGTGCGCGCGAGTTCAGGGCACCCTTCATGACCGTCCTGGGGGCGTTCGTCGTGTCCTTTCTTCCCAACATGTGGGCCTATGGTTCGGCCCACACGATCTCCGATTCGCTCCTGCTGGTGTTCATCCTGGCGACCTTCGGCGGTTGCTGGGCGGCGGCCGCCGCGATGCTGCGGTGGCGGGCCCGGATCCCGCAGGGCAGGGTTGCTTAGAAGCATTCGCGACGATGCATTTGCCGGGCCACCGTGGCCGGGGTGACGGGCGCCGGCGGACTGCGCATGCGCTGATTCGGCGGGCATCGGAGCGGGCATGGACAGCCCCGTGTGGTTTCTGTATGGCGTCTGCCAAACCTCGTTCCCCCCTCGTCGCGAGCCGTGCTAGAGACGTGCGCACGGACCTGACCCGAAAGATGACTGTTGGCATGAAGCATCAGACAGCGCTCAATTATGCGACGGACCTCGATTCGGTCCAGCAAGCGCCCCTGGACGACCGCAGCCGCTTCCTGCGAACCCTCATCTTTCGCGCCATCGAGAACGGTGGCCGCGGGCACGTCGGGCCCGCCCTGTCGCTGGTCGAGATCATTCGCGTCCTCTACGACGACTTCCTCCGCCACGACCCGGCCCGTCCGGACTGGCGCGACCGCGACCGGTTCATCCTCAGCAAGGGCCATGGCTGCCTGGCGCTCTACGCCGTCCTGGCCGACCGCGGCTTCTTCGACATCGGCGAGCTCGACCGGTTTTGCCACTTCGGCTCGTTCCTGGGCGGCCATCCCGAGACGGTGGTGCCGGGCGTCGAGGCCTGCACGGGGGCACTCGGCCACGGCCTGTCGATCGGAATCGGCATGGCGCTGGCGGCCCGCATGTCGGGGCGCGACAGCAAGGTCTATGTCCTGATGGGCGACGGCGAGATCAACGAGGGATCGGTCTGGGAGGCGGCGGCCTGTGCCGACAAGCATCGCCTGTCCAACCTGACGGCGATCATCGACTACAACAAGATCCAGTCCGCCGGCAGCGTGTTCGAGATCCAGAACATGGAACCCCTGGCCGACAAGTGGACGAGCTTCGGGTTCAAGGTGTTCGAGTGCAACGGTCACGACGTGGTCGAGCTCGGCCGGGTGTTCCGCGAGGCCGCAGCCTGGGCCGGTGACCGGCCGCGGGCGGTCATCTGCCATACGGTCAAGGGCAAGGGCATTCCGGTCGCCGAGAACAATGCCTCCTGGCATCACAAGTCGGACCTATCAGAGAGCGACCGGGCGGCGATCCGCTCGGCACTGGCGGGCTGAACCATGCGCAAGCGCAGCCTCGACATGGTCCATACGCTCGCCAAGCGCGACGAGCGCGTCGTCTTCATCGGTTCTGATCTCTCGCCCGGCCTGCTCGGCGGTATGAAGAAGGAATTTCCCTCCCGCTACTACATGGAGGGCATCGCCGAGGCGAACGTCATCGGCATGGCGGCCGGCATGGCGATGGACGGGTACATCCCCTACGTCAACACGATCGCGACGTTCATCACGCGCCGCTGCTACGAGCAGGTCGCCATCGACCTCTGCCTGCACGACCTGCCGGTGCGCCTGATCGGCAACGGCGGCGGTTACGTCTACGCGCCGCTCGGCCCGACGCACGAGGCGATCGAGGATATCGCCATCATGCGCGCCCTGCCGCGGATGACCGTGACCGCGGTCTGCGACGCCGAGGAGATGTCCCGACTCATGGAGGCGACGCTCGACTGGCCGCATCCGATCTACATCCGCCTGGGCAAGGGCGGCGATCCGGTCATCAGCAAGCCCGAGCGCGGCTTCGCGATCGGCAAGGCGATCGACATGATCGACGGCCAGACCGGCGATTCCGACGTGCTCCTGATCGGCACCGGCGTGGCGACCACCCAGGCGCTGAAGGCCGCCGAGGCGCTGGCCGCCGAGGGCGTCCGCTGCCGCCTGCTGCACGTCCATACCGTGAAGCCGCTCGACGTCGAGGCCATCGTCGGCGCGGCCGGCCGCACCGGGCTGATCGTCACCGTCGAGGAGCACAGCGTCGTTGGCGGCCTCGGCAGCGCCGTCCTCGAGGCGCTGGCCGACAATCTCTCCGTCCCGATGCCGCCGGTGAAGCGGCTGGGCATACCCGACCGCTTCGCCGAGCACTATGGCAGCCAGCAGAAGCTGATGGAGCATTTCGGCTTCGACGCCAGGAGCATCGCCGAGACCGTCCGAGCGGCACGCGCCAGGAGCGCGGCGTGAGCAACCTGCCGACCTTCTGGCGGGACGACGAGCTCGGGATGGCGGAGTCCTTCGTGCGCGAGGGCTATGTCATCCAGCCGGCCGAATCGCGGGGCGATCTCGACCGCATCCGCGACCTCATCGCCGACATCACGGCCTCGTATCTCAAGCTGCCGCCGGCCGAGGACAAGGGCGCCTTCCTCGATCGGATCCACGAGAAGGTCGACGTGCAGCGCCTCAACGACCTGAGGCTCGCCGTCATCCGCGAGATGAACGAGGAGCCGTGGACGCGGCTCGCGTATTTCAACACCGCGCGGCGCGCCCTCGAGGTCCTGGTGGGCAACGAGCTCGCGATGCAGCTGCGGATCAATCTCAGCATCCAGCTGCCCAACGACGACAGCTCGCTGCTCCCGGTCCATGCCGACGTCTGGGCCGGCGATTCGCCCTACGAGGTCGTGCTCTGGGTGCCGTACGTCAACGTCTTCGGCACCAAGACCATGTACATCCTGCCGCGCGACAAGGACTCCGAGTACCAGGCGCGCATGGGCGAGCTGAAGCTCAAGTCGGCGGAGGCGCTCTACCGGACCATCGAGCCGGACCTGACCTGGCTCGACATTCCCTACGGCAACGTGCTGCTGTTCACCCAGAACGTCATGCACGGCAACGTCGTCAACCGCGAGCCCGAGACCCGCTGGTCGAGCAACTGCCGCTTCAAGAGCATCTTCTCGCCCTACCACGACAAGAAGCTCGGCGAGTTCTTCGAGCCGATCCTGGTCCGCCCCGCGACCCGGATCGGGGCGGGCTACAGGCTGCCGTCGGTGGCCTGATGCCCGGCAACGACAAGGGGTATCGCGGCTACGTGTTCAGTCGGGCCGTCGAGGGTCACAGGGCGCCGCAGCACATCCAGAACCTGGTGATTCGCGACTATGCGGCGCGGCGCAAGCTCCACTATCTGCTGAGCGCCACCGAGTACGCGATGCCCGGCTGCTACCTGATCCTGGAGCAGGTGCTCGACGACCTCGCCTCGGTCGACGGTGTCATCCTCTATTCGATGTTCATGCTGCCGCAGGAGGCGTCGGCGCGGCAGCGCGTGTATGCCCGGCTGCTGGACGCCGGCTGCGTCCTGCATGCCGCCGTCGAGGGCTTCGTCCTGCGGGACGAGGCGGACGCCGAGCGCTGGGAGAACGTGCTGCAGACCTCGGACATCTGCAGGGCCCTGGAGTATCAAGAGATCGAACGATGGCTCATGTAGATTTCATCGGTGCCCTGCACAACCGGACCAAGCGTGACTATGTCGGGCGCGTCGTGCAGCATGACAAGGCGTCCTGCGCCGAGGTCGCCAAGAAGTACGGCCAGGACTACTGGGACGGCGAGCGCCAGTACGGCTATGGCGGCTACCGCTACGACGGTCGCTGGCTGCCGATCGCCGAAGCGATGGCCAAGCACTACGGGCTGAAGGCGGGCGACCGCGTGCTCGACGTCGGCTGCGGCAAGGGCTTCCTGCTGCACGAGTTCACGCGCGCCGTGCCGGGCATCCACGTCGAGGGCATCGACGTCTCGGAGTACGCCATCGCCAATGCCAAGGAAGAGGTGAAGCCCTTCCTCAAGGTCGGCAACGCGGTCTCGCTGCCCTACGCCGACAACTCGTTCGACTACGTCGTCTCGCTGGGGACCCTGCACAACCTGCCGATCAAGACCCTGTTCGACGGGGTGAAGGAGATCGAGCGGGTCGGCAAGGGGCGCGGCAAATACATCATGGTCGAATCGTTCCGCAACGAGCGCGAGCGCATGAACCTGCTGTACTGGCAGCTCACCTGCGAATCGTTCCACGACGTCGAGAACTGGGAATGGATCTACCGGCAATGCGGCTACCAGGGCGACTGGGGCTTCATCTTCTTCGAATGAACCGGCGACCGACGGCGACCACCCCAGACAATTCCACGATTGGATGCCCCACTGATGCTTGATCTGGTGACTGGCGGAGCCGGCTTCATCGGCTCCCACCTGACCGACCGGCTGCTCGCCTCCGGGCGATCGGTCCGTGTGGTCGACAACATGGAAGTCGGCAAACCGCGCAACCTCGAGCAGCAGAAGGGCAATCCGCGCCTCGAGGTCCAGGTCGCCGACGTCGCCGATCCGGCGGCCATGAAGAAGGCGATGGAGGGGGTCGAGCGGGTCTTCCATCTCGCCGCCCTGGCCGACATCGTGCCGTCGATCGTCAACCCGGAAGGCTACTTCCGGGCCAACGTGGTGGGAACGTTCGTGACCCTCCAGGCGGCCCGCGCCGCGGGGATCAAGCGCTTCGTCTACGTCGCCTCGTCGTCCTGCTACGGCATCCCGGACACCTATCCGACCCCGGAATCCTCCGAGATCCGTCCGCAGTACCCCTATGCCCTGACCAAGTGGCTGGGCGAGTGCGAGGTCATGCACTGGGCCCAGGTCTACGGCCTGCCGGCGATCTCGCTTCGCTTCTTCAACATCTACGGGCCGCGCGCCCGCACCAGCGGCACCTACGGCGCCGTGTTCGGCGTGTTTCTGGCCCAGCTGCTGGCCGGCAAGCCGCTGACCATCGTGGGCGACGGCGAGCAGACCCGCGACTTCACCTACGTGTCGGACGCCGTTGATGCCCTGGTTTGCGCCGCCGACTCGGCCAAGGTAGGCTTGTGCCTCAACGTCGGCAGCGACAAGCCCGTGTCGGTGAACTACCTGGCGAAGCTTCTCGAGGCCCCGGCCACGGTCCACATCCCGAAGCGTCCGGGCGAGCCCGACTGCACCTTCGCCGACACGACTCGCATCAAGCAGGAACTGGGCTGGACATCGCGCGTGCCTATCGAGCAGGGCGTCCAGAACATGCTCAAGGTGATCGACTACTGGCGGGACGCTCCGGTCTGGACGCCCGAGTCTATTGCCGAGGCGACCAAGGACTGGTTCGCCTATCTCGGCCGATCTTAGGCGTCTGGGGGTTTCGCGGTACATGATGGACAAGGTCAAGACGCTCGAGCAACTCGGCCAGATCGCGTCGGAAGCCAAGGCCAAAGGCAAGAAGGTCGTTCTCGCCCACGGTGTGTTCGACATCCTCCATGTCGGCCACAAGAGGCACCTCGACATCGGCAAGAACCACGGCGACCTGCTGTTCGTCACGCTGACGACGGACCGGCACGTCAACAAGGGACCGGACCGGCCGGTCTTCCCGGAGAAGCTGCGCGCCGAGATGGTGGCGGCGCTGGAATGCGTCGACTATGTCGGCATCTCGCCGAACCCGGGCGCCGAGCATGTCATCGAGACGGTGAAGCCCAGCCTCTACCTGAAGGGCTCGGAGTATGCCGACGAGGAGGCCGACGTCACCGGCCGCATCAAGACCGAGCGGATGGCCGTCGAGCAGCACGGCGGCAAGATCCTCTATACCGAGGACATCACCTTCAGCTCGTCAAACCTCTCCAACCGCGTGCTCCAGCTCTATCCCGAGGAGGCGGCGGCCTACCTCAAGGAGCTGCGCACCCGCATCTCGGTCGAGGACGTCACGAAGCAGGTCATGGGCGTCGGCGGCCGGCGCTGCCTGGTGATCGGCGACACGATCCTCGACGAGTACATCTACGTCGAGCCGCTGGGCAAGCCGGCCAAGGAAAACATCATCGCCACCAAGTATCGCAGCCGCGAGATCTTCGCCGGCGGGGCGATCGCGACCGCCAACCTGGTCGGGCAGATGTGCGAGAGCGTCGACCTCGTCACCCTGCTGGGGAAGGAGGACAGCCGCGAGGACTTCATCCGCTCCAGCCTGCATCCCAACATCAATCTCGTGCCCTTCTACCGCGCGGGCGGGCAGACCACGGTGAAGAGCCGGCTGGTCGATCCGGCCTACGTGAAGAAGCTGATCGAGGTCGCCTACATCACCGACGAGGACCTGACGCCGCCCGACCAGGCGGCGCTCAACGGCTGGGTCGAGAAGAACATCGCCAATTACGACGCGGTGATCGTGAACGACTTCGGCCACGGCATGATCGATTCGGCGCTGGTCGACATCGTCTGCCGCAAGGCCAAGTTTCTGGCGGTCAACGCCCAGACCAACAGCGCCAACCGCGGCTTCAACCTGATCACCAAGTATCCGCGGGCGGACTTCATCTGCATCGACGAGCCGGAGGCCCGGCTGGCCGCGGTCGAGCGCTACGCGCCCATCGAGACCGTGGTGCGCGAGAAGCTCGAGAAGCGCATCGACTGCCACACGTTCGTCATCACCCACGGCAAGCTCGGCAGCATCGTCTACACGCCGCAGGCCGGGGTGAAGCGGATCCCGGCCCTGACCGGCGAGGCGATCGACACGATCGGCGCGGGCGACGCCTTCTTCGCCGTGGCGGCCCCGCTGCTGGCCAGTGGCAGCGATCCCTTCCTGGCGGCGTTCATAGGCAATGCAGTGGGCGCGATGAAGGTCCGGATCGTCGGCCAGCGACACCAGATCACCAAGCCCGAGATCCTGAAGTACCTGTCGACGCTCTTGAAATGACAGGGGAAAAGGCGTTTTGTGGCCGGGTATTTTCAGTCGCGTTGCGAATCCTGTCGGGGAGTGACTCGTGAGGCAGCACAAGGCTTCGGCTGCAGGGCTGATCGGTGACTATGTCGAGGTCCTGTCGTCGGTGATGCGCAGCGCCATCGCGACGGACGCAAACGGCAAGGAGGTCGCCCTGGACTTCGCGGTCGAGTGGGCGGTCGGCGCGGCCCGCCGGGTCACCGAGGCCGGCGGCAAGATCATCTTCGCCGGCAACGGTGGCAGCGCCGGCATCGCCAGCCACATGGCGACCGACTACAGCAAGAATGGCGGCCTGCGCGCCTGGGCCATGAACGACGGCAGCATGCTGACCTGCCTCGCCAACGACTACGGCTACGAGCACGTCTTCGCCAAGCAGATCGAGTTCCACGGACGCCAGGGCGACATGCTGGTGGCGATCAGCTCGTCCGGCCGCTCGCCCAACATCCTGGGCGCCGTCACGGCGGCCCGCAGGCTCGGCTGCACCGTTCTCACGCTGAGCGGCTTCAAGCCCGACAATCCCCTGCGCAGGACCGGAGACATGAACGTCTTTCTCGATTCCGGAGCCTACGGCTATGTCGAGATCGGCCACCTCGCCCTCTGCCATGCGATCCTCGACTACAGCATGGAATGGGCGAAGGACGGCCGCGCCGTCGCGAACGCTTGAGCTGAACAGGAAGCTGGCACATCCATGAGTCGTTACAAGAAGAACCCCGCCCTCGATCGTGTCCTCGTCACGGGCGGCGCAGGCTATGTCGGTTCCATCCTGGTGCCGAAGATGATCGAGGCCGGTTACAAGGTGACCGTGCTCGACCTCTTCATGTACGGCGAGGACGTGCTGAAGCCGAGCCGGGGTCCCAACCTGCGCGAGGTCAAGGGCGACATCCGCGATCCCGAGGTGGTGAAGCGGGCGCTGGAGGGCTGCGACGCCGCCATCCACCTCGCCTGCATCTCGAACGACCCGTCGTTCGAGCTCAACCCCGACCTCGGCCGCTCGATCAACCTCGATGCCTTCGTGCCGCTGGTGCGCGCCTCGAAGGCCGCCGGTGTCAAGCGCTTCGTCTACGCCTCGTCCTCGTCGGTCTACGGCATCAAGGACGGCGTCGAGGTCACCGAGGACCTGTCGCTCGAGCCGCTGACCGACTACTCGAAGTTCAAGGCCGAGTGCGAGGTGCTGCTCGAGCAGGAGAAGGCGCCCGGCTTCACCACCGTCACCATCCGTCCGGCCACCGTGTGCGGCTACTCGCCCCGCCAGCGGCTCGACGTCGTGGTCAACATCCTGACCAACCTCGGCGTCCACAAGGGCGAGGTCTCGGTGTTCGGCGGCGCGCAGCTCCGCCCCAACATCCATATCGAGGACATGGCCGACGCCTACATGCTGCTGCTGCAGGCGCCGGACGAGAAGGTCAACGGCAAGGTCTACAACGCGGGATACGAGAACCATTCGGTCATGCAGCTCGCCGAGATGGTCCAGCGCAACGTCGGGCCGCACGTCAAGCTCAAGGTGCAGAACACCAACGACATGCGCTCCTATCACGTGTCGTCGAAGAAGATCAAAGACGAGCTCGGCTTCGAGGCCGCCCATTCGATCGAGGACGCCGTCGTCGACCTCATCAAGGCGTTCAAGGACGGCAAGCTGCCCGACTCGCTCGAGGATCCGCGCTACTTCAACATCAAGACGATGCAGAAGGTAAATCTCCAGTAGATGGCGCAAGCTGACAGCGGCCGTGCCCTCGTCGTCGGAGGCGACAGTCTCGTCGGCTCCGCCCTGCAGGAGCATTGCCGCAAGATGGGGATGGCGGTCGACGCCACGTCGCGCCGGCCTGGCGCGGGCCTCCCGTTCGACCTGAGCGATCCCGACTTCGCGCCGCTCGGGCGCGCCGACTACCGGATGGCCTTCCTTTGCGCTGCCGTCACCAGCATGCAGGCCTGCCAGCAGGATCCCGACGGCTCGCGCCGCATCAACGTCGAGAACACGCTGGCGCTGGCGCGGCGGCTGGCCGACCGCGGCGTCCACATGGTGTTCCTGTCGAGCAGCCAGGTGTTCGACGGCGAGACGCCGGCGCCGGCCGAGGACGCGCCGAGGGCCCCCAAGAACGAGTATGGCCGGCAGAAGCTCGCCGTCGAGGAGGCGATCGCCCGCGAGGACCTGCCGGCCGCCATCCTTCGCCCCACCAAGGTCCTGGCCGACCGTCCGGTCGGCGTCTTCAAGGGCTGGTTCGAGGCGCTCTCCCAGGGCAGGAAGGCCCAGGCCGCCACGAACATGGCGCTGTCGCCGGTCATGGTCGCCGACGTCGCCGAGGCGGCGTGGCGCCTTGCCGAGGCACGCCATCGCGGCATCTGGCACACCGGATCGAGCGACGCGATCGGCTACTTCGATGCGGCCCGCCTGATGGCCGAGAAGCGGCATCTGCCGCTCGACCTCGTCGAGGGGCAGGACGTCACCGAGGCGCAGGTGCCGTCGATCTTCCGCCACCGCTACGTGACGATCGGCTGCGACAAGATCGGCCGTTCGCTCGGCCTGCCGGCCAAGCGGGCCCGCGACATCCTCGATGCGCTCTTCGAGGGCTTTCCGCGATGAAGGTCGGCCTCGATCTCGACAACACGCTGATCTGCTACGACCACGCGTTCTCGCGCGTCGGCCGGGAGGAGGGGCTGCTCCCCGCCGCCTTCCAGGGCAACAAGGTCGAGGTGAAGCGCGCCCTGCTGGCCGATCGCGCGGACGGCTATCTCTGGGAGCGCCTGCAGGGGCTGGTCTATGGAAGGCGCATCGACGCGGCGAGTCTGTTCGACGGCGTGACCGACTTCCTCGCTTCCTGCCGGCGGCGGGGCGACGGGATCGTCATCGTGAGCCACAAGACCGAGAAGGCCCATCACGATCCGCAGAACACCGACCTCCGCGTCGCCGCGCTGCGCTGGATGGAGGACAACGGCTTCTTCGCCCCCGCCGGCCTCGGTCTCGACCGGGGTTCGGTGCATTTCGAGGCGACGCGGGACGACAAGGTCCGCCGCATCGGCGCGCTGGGTTGCGACGTCTTCATCGACGACCTGGCCGAGGTGCTTGGGCACGACGCCATGCCGGCGGGCTGCCGCAAGATCCTGTTCGGCCGCGATCCGCACTGTCCCTTCGAGCAATATCCATCGTGGAACGAGATTCGTGACGCCCTCCACCGTCCTTCCTGACGAGATCCGGGACGTGGCGCGCGCCCTGTGCGGCGAGCCCGTCACCGGCATGTCCGAGATCCGGCGCGGCGGGAACAGCCGCATCTTCCGCGTCCAGTGCCGCTCAGGCGGTTTCGCGCTGAAGAAGTATCCGGCGGCCGACAACCGCAACCGTCTCGAGGCCGAGGTCAACGCGCTGCGCTTCATGGAGCGCCAGAACATCGACCGCACGCCGCGGGTCGCGGCGGTGGCGCCCGAGCAGCGTTTCGCGCTCCTGACCTGGCTCGAGGGCGAGGCGGTCGCCGAGGCGAGCGACCGCGACGTCGCCGACTTCGCGGGCTTCCAGATCGCGCTCGATGCCGTCATCGACGCGCGGGCCCGGTCGGAGATAGGGGAAGCTTCCGAGGCCTGCCTGTCGGGCCCCCGTATCGTGGCCCAGATCGAGCGGCGCTACGCCCGCCTCGAGGCGGTGAAGCACGAGGTCCCGGAATTCGCCGCCTTCTTCGACGGAGTGCTGGTGCCGGCGCTCGGCCGCTACCGGGAGGCGGCGGACGCGACCTACCGGCGGCTCGGCCTCGATTTCTCGGTCGATCTCCCCCCGGAGTTCCGCACGCTCATCCCGTCCGACATGGGCATCCACAATGCGCTGCGCGGCCCCGACGGCCGCCTTCGGTTCCTCGACTTCGAGTATTTCGGCTGGGACGATCCGCTGACAAGCATCGCGAACTTCGTGATGCATCCGGGGATGCGGCTGTCGGCCGGCCAGAAGGCCGCCTACCGGGAGGCGCTGCTCGGACACTTCCGCCGCCATGCCGAGGCCGAACGCCTTGCCGCGCTGCTGCCGCTCTACGGCCTGCGCTGGTGCGCCATCATCCTGGGCGAGCTCCTGCCGGAGCGCTGGCGCCACCGCCAGGAAAGCAACGCGGCGCTCGGGACCTGGGAGCAGGCGCGACGAGAGCAGATCGGCAAGGCCCGCGCGGTGATGGCCGAACTCGGGGCCTGAGCGGCGCGCCGGCGGCCTTTCAGGCCGCCGAGAAGCGGGCCATGTTGTCCTTCTCGAGCATCGTGGCGCGCCGGTAGGCGCGGCTCACGTCGTTGACGTTGCCGGCCTCGCGGACGCGGCCATTGTCGATCCACAGGGCGCTCTCGCACAGGCGCGACAGGTCGGCCGTGGAGTGGCTGACGAAGAGCAGGGTGCCGGTGCGGCGGAAATTGTCGATCCAGTCGACGCACTTCTTCTGGAAGGCGAGGTCGCCGACGGCCAGCGCCTCGTCGACGATCAGGATCTCGGCGTCGATATGGGCGCAGATCGCGAAGGCCAGGCGCATGCGCATGCCGATCGAGTAGAGCTTGAGCGGCTGGTCCATGAAGGCGCCGATGCCGGCGAAATCGGTGATCGAGTCGAACTTGGTGAGGATCTCGTGGCGCTTCAGGCCGAGCACCGCGCCGCCGATCAGCACGTTCTCGCGGCCCGTCGCCTCGAGGTCGAAGGTGGCGCCGAGCGCCAGGACCGGCGCCACGCGTCCCTTCACCCAGATTTCGCCCTTGGTCGGGCGCGTCATGCCGCAGACGATCTGCAGCAGGGTCGACTTGCCGCAGCCATTGCGGCCGATGATGCCGAGGCTCTTGCCGCGCTGGACCTCGAAGCTGATGTCCTTCAGGGCCCAGAAGGACTTGTAGTAGGGGTTGCGCTCACTCCCGACGAGCTGCTGCTTCACCCAGTCCTTCGGGCTGTCGTAGAGCTTGTAGGCCTTGGCCAGGTGCCGGGCCCGGATCACGACCTCCGTGTCCGACGACATCGGCGAGGGCGTCACGCCGGCGGAGGCCGTGGCGGCGGCCGAAACGGGGTCAGATGACATCGGCGATCGCGTCCTGCTGGCGGCGGAAGAACCAGTAGCCGAACCAGAACATGAACAGGGAGACGAACATCGTCCAGGCGACGACCAGGCCGTCGGGCAGTTTGCCGAAGACGACGAGGTCGCGAATGATCTCGATGAAGCCGGTGAGGATGTTGGCGTACATCAGCAGCTTGATGTTGGGGCTGAGCGTCTCGTGCGAGAAGAAGACCGGCGTCGCGAACATCAGCACAGGGGCGATCGTCATCATCAGGTACGCGGTGTCGCGGGTGAAGGCGCCCATCGCCGACAGCAGCCAGGTTATGCCCATCAGGAAGAGCAGGAAGGGAATGAACCACAGCGGCAGCAGCAGCACCGTCACGTGCAGCGACCCCTGGAAGACGATCTGGCAGAGCAGCATGACCGCCAGGCCGATCGTCGCGTAGGTCATGGCCCGCAACGTCGAGATGATGGGCAGCATCTCGGCGGGAAACATCGTCTGCTTGATGTAGTGAGCGTACTCGTGGAGCAGCGACGGGGCGCGATACGCCATCTCCGTGAAGAAGTTGAAGGCGACCAGGCCGCCGAAGATGAACATCGCGTAGTCGATCGACGAAGCCGCCGTCTTGCCGTTGGGCAGCTGGCCCGACCCGCCGAACACCAGCGTATAGGTCACCAGCGAGATGAGTGGGGCGGTCACCGCCCATACCCAGCCGGCCATCGAGCCGCTGAAGCGCTCGCGCAGCTCGCGGCGCAGGATGGCCGCGATCAGGTCGCGATGGTGCCAGCCGTCGACGAACGGCCGGATCATGAAGCGGGCGACGCGCTGCACCGCATTGTAGTCGCGCGGGTCCACGTACTTCCCGTCCACGATATGCATGATGCGCGAATCGGGAAGACGCCGTTGATGATCGAGGTCAGTCATTGACGGGGAAGGGGCAATTCTCGCCGCAGCGGGGCATGGCGTGTTCGGGTTGGCGGGAGGGGGACGGTTTGCGGCAGTCGCATAGCACAGCGCGACCGGGTGAGGTAGCGCCCCCGGGAGGCCGGCACCGGTTTTCCACCGGTGCGGCCCCGGGAAATTCCGTCGCGATTCTGCCATCTTGTGCCGCCCGGTGCGAGTGCCGGGCGAAGCTTGACGCTCCAGACCGGTTGGGCTAGCGGGACGCCTGCCCGGACTCCGGTTGCCCGCCCCCCAAGCACCAGAACGGTGAAAGTGCCATCTTGACCGCCTGCAAGACCCCTCCCAGAGCCGACGCCCCTTGCCGCCAGGCGCGACGCGCCGGCCGGCTCGCCCCGGGAGCCTCCTCCCGTGGCTGACAGCGGCATATTGCGGGCGGCGATCGCCCCGATGGCCCGGCTGTGGCGGCGGCCCGCCCCCCTGACGGTGACGGACGTTGCCGGCGACGATGAGCAGGTCGCCCGGGGCCACTTTCGCGACGGCCTGGTGAAGATGCGCGGCGGCCAGTCCCAGGCCGCCCTCGAGGCCTTCGACCGGGCGCTGGCCGTGCTGCCCGATTTCGCCGATGCGATCATGGCGCGCGCTGAGCTGCTCGACGCCCAGGGCCGCACCGAGGAGGCGCGCGTCGAGTACCAGCGGGCCCGACGCCTGCTGGCCGACCTGCCGCCGGGCGCCGCCGACCGCCGCTATCTTTTCCGCCGGCGCGGCTACTTCGCCTTCGAGATCGAGGCCTACGAGCTCGTGCGCAGCAATGTCCGCAGCAAGGTGCTGCCGCAGCTGGCCCACGGCAATGCCCTGCTGGTCCGCGGCCGTGCCGCCGAGGCGCTCGACAGCTACGAGCGCGCGCTCAAGGTCAAGGCCGACCTCGGCGAGGCGCTGGCGCTGAAGGCCGAGGCGCTGCTGGCGCTCGGTCGCTTCGAGGAGGCGATCGCCATCTTCGACGGTGTCCTCACCGCGCATCCGAAGGACGTCGAAACCCTGAACAGCCGCGGCATCGCGCGTATGGCGCTCGGCCGGGTGGCCGAGGCCAACGAGGACTGGCGGCGCCAGCTCGAGCTCCTGTCGCCGACCGCGTCGGCGGCCCGCGGCTGCGTGGCGATGCGCCAGGCCAACTACGGTGCGGCCTTCCACGAGTTCGGGCTGGCGGCAGCCAAGGAACCCGGCAACCCGTACTGGCCGCTCTATAGGCTGTCGGCCGCCCGTCTGGCCGGCGTGACCGCCGAGCCCGCGACCGACGGTCCGGAACGCTGGCCGGGCGTGCTGCTGGCTCACCATGCCGGCCGGGCCACCGAGGACACGGTCATGTGCCAGGCGACGACGGCCGGACGGCGCGCCGAGGCCGCTTTCCAGCTCGGCGTGCTCGCCGCGGGCGCCAATCCGGCAGCCGCCCGCCGCCACTGGCGGGAGGTCGTCGACGGGGCGCCACCGGCCATGATCGAATTCGCCGCCGCGAGCAACGAACTGGCACGGCTCGGCTCCTAGCCCGGGCCAACGCGAGGACCCATGTTTTCCGTCATCCTCTACGGCCGCAACGACAGCCACGGCTACAACCTCCACAAGCGCGCCGCCATCAGCTTCAACGCGCTGGCCGAGGTGATGTCTGACCCGGACGACGAGATCCTGTTCGTCGACTACAACACGCCGGACGATCACCCGACCTTTCCCGAGGCGATCCACGACACGCTGACCGACAAGGCCAAGAAGGTCATGCGCATCCTGCGCCTGCGGCCGGACCAGCATGCCCAGCTGCGCCTCAAGACCCACCTGGTCGCGCTCGAGGCGCAGTCGCGCAACGTGGCGCTGCGGCGCTCGAACCCGCGCAACCGGTGGATCCTCTACACCAACACCGACATGCTGCTGGTCCCGCGCCAGGAGAACGAATCGCTCAGCGACATCCTGGGCGGCCTGGGCGACGGCTTCTACCAGGTGCCGCGGTTCGAGATCCCGGAGATGCTGTGGGAAGCGGCGTTCGACCGCCGCGATCCCGTCGGCAACCTCGCGAAGCTGCGCGAGTGGGCGGTGCGCTTCCACCTGAACCAGGTCGTGCACAACTACATGCCCATGAAGTACGACGCGCTGGGCGACTTCCAGGCGGCGCTGCGCGACGACATGTTCGCCATCCACGGCTTCGACGAGGAGATGATCCTCGGCTGGCACTGCGATTCCAACCTGGCGGCGCGGCTGGCGCTCTATCGCGGGCGCGTCGATACGCTGATCGACAAGGTCTTCGGCTACCATTGCGACCACACGCGCGTCGCCGCGGCCAACAACAAGGGCCGGGCGACCCGGATGAACGACCAGGACCGCTACATCTGGAACGTGGCGTCGCCCTACGTGCCCAAGCAGGCGGAGTCCTGGGGCCTGCCCGACGTCGAGATCGAGGAGGTCCGGCTCGACCGTGACACCGCCTACGAGCGCTTCACGACCGGCCTTGCGACGGCGATCGAGCCGGCCACCGCGCCGTTCGTCGAGACCAGCCTGGAATGGCAGCTGTTCGAGGACCTGACCTACGACCTGCCGCACACGCTGCCCTTCGTCTGCGACCAGGTCCTGACCTTCCCGCGCAGCACCGCCGTGATGATGGTGGCGGCGCGGCCCGACTTCGTGACCGGCTTCGCCAGGGCCTGGAAGGCCATGGGCTTCACCGGACCGATCCTGCTGCCCGACGAGTGCGAGGGCATGCCGGAGGGGCTTGAGGGCGTCCAGCGCGGCGCCTTCGCGGACCAGCTGCGCGTCGCCGAGCTGTTCATATTCGAGTTCGGCCTGGCCACCCAGACCGCGACCGAGCCTGTGCGCACCGGCCGTCCGATGAGCCCGGTGGACCGCAAGCGCCTCAAGGTCGTCGAGCGGCTGTTCAAGCGGGCCGCCTCGACGGAAGCGGAGACCCGGCCGGCCGGCCGGCGCGTGGCGCGCCGCATCATCGGCGTCAACGTGATCTACAACAAGTTCTGGAGTGCCTTCACGAACTACGTGGGCGCCAACATCAACCCGTTCTGCAGCCAGGTCCTCGCCGGGCTGCCGCGCGAGGACGAGTCGCTCAAGGGCAAGGTCCTGAAGTTCCGCGGCCGCCACGCCCTCTGAGGCGGGTTTGTTGCCGGGACGCGCGTGGACGATGGGGGAGACTTCGAGAATGGCCTTTGGAGAGCGCAATGGATAGCCGGTGGCCCGCATACCCGGCGATCCGGGCCGAACATGTCAGCGGCGCGCGGCTCTTCGCCAATCGCTACGACCAGATTGCCGGGCTGCCCGTGCCTAAGGGCGGCAAGGTTGCCGAGATCGGCGTCTGGCGGGCCGCGTTCTCGAAGATCCTTGTCGAGCTCCTGCAGCCGCGCCAGTTCCTGGCCTTCGATATCTTCACCGGGCATCTCGAGCAGGACTGGAACGGGATGACGGGCCATCAGCTCTTCGACGGCCTGACCCATCGCCAGTTCTACGAACGCGAGATGGCGGTCCATGGCGACGTCGTCACCGTCGTCGAAGGGGCGAGCGGCGAGACCTTGCGCGGCCACACCGACCATTCCTTCGACCTGGTCTATATCGACGGCAATCACAACTATGATTTCGTCAAGGCCGACGCCGAGCTCGGCGCGCAGATGATCAAGGACTCCGGCTATCTGGTGTTCAACGACTACATGCTGATCGACCACAATCATGCCAACTACGGCATCGTTCCGGTCGTCAACGACATGGTCGTGAACGGCGGCTGGCAGGTCGTCGGGTTCGCGCTCGATCAGGGACTGTATTGCGACATCGCGCTCCAGCGCCGCGCCGCGGTGGCCGCGGAACCCGCGGCAGGTCCGGCGGCCGAGCCGGCGCCCGCGACGCCGGTGGCTGCGCCGCAACCCGCCGCCGTGCACGCATCGCCCTCCGTGCTGCAGCGGATTCGCTCGGCCTTCGGACTATAGGCGAGAGCTCAGCGGAAGGCGGGATCGATCAGGCCCGCGAAGGGCTGGTTTCTCGTCTTCTGGAAAAGCACCGAGATCGTCGCGCTCGAAGCCCGCAGGGAAGCGATATCGTCGATCTGGCTCACGAAGCTTTCCGGGACCGGCGTCGGCTCGCCGTCGCTCCACGTCCACATCTTCACGATCCGGTAGGCATTGGCTTCCGACAGGGCCCACCAGAACTTTGCATTGTAGTTGACGATGCCATGCTCGAACATGCCGCAGAAGGGCACGCAGTGAAACAGCAGCGCGCCTTCGACGGCGGCGTCGTGCATCGTCTGGAAGACGTTCCACTGGTTGAGGATGTGCTCGCTCGTGCCGTGGTTGGTGACCAGGCGGTACCGCCCGTGGTGCTCGGGCGGCAGGCCGTCGCGATTGAGGTCGAGCCGGATCGTGAACGGAAACTCCTTGTAGTCGATCGAGGCGTAGCGAAGGCCGGCCCGCATGAGAACCTCGCCCGCGTAGCCGCCATCGGCGATGCGCCGCAGATGGTCCTCGGCAAACGGCTGGCCTCCGAGTTCGGTCACGAAGCGGTTGATGTAGTCCGGCGCAGAGCCGCACACGAGCTCCTGGGCGCCGAGATCGAGGACCCCGTCGCCCTTGCTCAACCAGCCTTCACGATGCCAATCCAGGTATCGACGGAACAGGTCAGGGCCGATGCCCATCGTCAACCTCTACGCAGGTGGCGTGCCATCGACTGTGCGTTCGGGAACGCGCCGCGGGCCTATTAGCAGACGGCGGCAGCATTCGTCCACTTTCAGACGATGAACGAGAAGCGATCGGACACCTTCTCGGCCCGGTCCGGCGTCAGCTCCGCGGGCTGCGTCGCGAAGTTGCCCCATCGCATGTGGGATGGCCGGAGCAGGAGCTGCAGGGAGACGCGTCGCGCATAGCGCGGCCGCGACGGAAGGGTGCAATGCGGCGTCAGGGACGACCAGGCCATGAAGTCGCCCTGGCGCATGAAGGAGGTGACGATGATGGGCGAACTGTCGGCGATCCTCTTCGCCAATGCCGTCTGGTAGCGATCGTACCGCTCGCCAAAGGAAAGGTCCGACGAGAGGCCGAGCTCCGCCTCGGTGACGACCTTGTCGCGTGGCCAGGGGACGACGCATGGCACGCCCGATTCCTGCGTCATGTCCTGCAGCGGGATCCAGACGGTGTGCGAGAAGCCGTGGGGAGCGGTGTCGACCGACCAGCTGTCGAGATGCATGCCGGTCGTCTGGGAGGCGATGAACAGGATCGTCTGATGCACGGTGTAGTGCTTGGCGCCATCCAGCCCGTGCAACCGCTCGAACAGCGCGGGCGACGTGATGAGCCTGCGCAAGCCCTGTGAAAGAGGCTCGAGTCCTTCGGGAAGCGAGATGTGGCCGTTCAGGATCGGATTCGAGATCAGCACGGTGTAGCTGCCGTGATCGGTCCCCCAGTGCTGATAGCCGTCCTGGGGGAGGAACTGGTTGAACTCGAGCTGGCCGTTCTGCCTCAGGATCTTGCCGCGATACGGCGTCAGCAGGTCGTAGGCCATGTCGCCCAGGGCGCCGATCTCCTCGCGAGGCCACGCGCCCCGGAACAACTGAAATCCGCTCTCTTCGTATGAAGTCTTCATCGACGACTGACCCGGACGTTCGTGACGGATTCATGGTGCCACCGGAGCTTCAGACACGGCAAGGCGACAAAGAGTCGGCAGCGCGGCGTGAACCCGAGTGTCGGCCTCTCGGCGCAGGCTCTCCTTGTCGCAGCGACGGGCGACGAGGCGCTCAAGGGGAAGGTCCGCGTCCGCTACGCCCTCCGAGGCGGGCCCGCAGCCACCACAGGCCGGCAAGCTGGAGGGCAGGCAGCTCGATGCCGCCGGCCTCCACGCCCGCCAGGAACTGATCGAGGGGCATCTCGAAGGCGCGGATCGCCTCGCCCGCGTCGAGGGTCTGGTCGGCGACGCGCCGGGCGCCCAGGGCGAGGTAGGAGAAGATCCGGTTGTCCTGGACGGCGGGACAGACCGGCGCCGAGCCCAGCAGGTGCCAGTCGTCGCTGGCGTAGCCGGTTTCCTCCAGCAATTCCCGCCGGATGGCCGAGAGGGGCGGTTCGCCGGCTTCCACGGTACCGGCCGGGAACTCGATGCGGACCTCGCCCACCGCATGGCGGTACTGGCTGACCAGCACGACCGTGTCGTCGGGGGTGAGGGCCACCACGTCGACCCAGTCCGGATGCTCGATCACCGGCGGTAGCGACAGGCGCCTTCCGCCCGCCGTCTGGACGAGGTCGGTGCGCAGGCGCAGCCAGCGGTCGGCGACCGGATAGGCGGTGTTCAGGACCCGCCATGGCCGCTTCCCGTCCGGATCGGCCATGGCGCGCGGGGCTAGCGCCCCGACCCGAGGTAGAGGACGTCCGCCACCGCCTCGAACTTCTCGGCCGGCAGGGTGCGCCAGAGGTCGAGGATGGTCAGGCGCTGGCCGTCGCGCTTGCACCAGGCCGGGTCGATCGCCTTGTACTCGGGCCAGCCGGTGGCGACGATCAGCAGGTCGCAGCCGCGGACCGCGCCTTCCAACGACGAGGCGCCGACGACCTTGTCGCCCAGCACCGCCAGGGCGGCGTCCTGGGCCAGCGGATCGTGCACCGAGACGATGTAGCCCGCGTCGGCGAGCTTAGCCGCCAGCTTGACGCTGTGGCTTTCCTCGACGACCGGCGTCTGCGGCTTGTAGGAGAGGCCGAGCAGGGCGATGCGCGTGCCCGCCTTGGCGAACTTGCCGACCAGCGCGGTCAGCCGCTCGATCTGGTGGTTGTTGATGCGGTCGGTGGCCTCGGCGACGTCGGCGCGGGCGCCGATCTTGCGGGCAAGGGCTGCGAAGGCGACGTTGTCGCGCGGGAAGCAGGGGCCGCCATAGCCCATCGCGCCCTTGAGGTACTTCGAGCCGATGCGGGTGTCGGCGCCCAGCGCCTTGGTCACGACGTCGACGTCGGCGCCGGGCAGGCGATCGCAGATGTCGGCCAGCATGTTGGCGTAGGAGATCTTGGTCGTGACGTAGGTATTCACCGAGATCTTGGTCAGCTCGGCACTGACGAAGTTCATGCGCTGCACCGGCGGCTTCTTCTCGCACATCTGCAGGTAGATGGTCTGCAGCATGTCGCCGGCCTTGGTGTCGCTCTCGCCGATCAGGATCGAATCCGGGTAGAGCATGTCGCGCACCACGCTGCCGAGCGCGATGAACTCCGGATTGTAGCAGAGGCCGAGATCCGCGCCGACCTTGCGGCCCGAGGCCGCCTCGAGCGCGTCCTTGATCTCGCCGCCGGTGCTGCCGGGCATCACCGTGCTGGTGATGTTGACCATGTGGTAGCCCTTCTTGCCGCGCAGCGCCTTGCCCAGCGATTCCATCGCCTGCAGCACGAAGCGGTTCGAGAAGAAGCCGGTGCTGTCCGACGGGGTCGGCACGATCACGAAGGTCGCGTCGCTCTTCTGGATGGCTTCGTTGGGGTCCATCGTGGCCGAGAGCCGCTCCTTGTTGGCGGCGATCAGCTCGTTCAGCTGCGGCTCGACGATCGGCATCTTGCCGGCGTTGAGGGAGTCCACCAGGACCTTGCTGACGTCGAGGCCGATGACCGTGAAGCCGCGGCTGGCCAGGACGGCGGCCAGCGGGGCGCCGAGCTTGCCGAGGCCGACGACCGACACGCGGGGAAGGGTTGCTGCAGTCATTTCCTTGTCCATTCGGGGGCCGGTACTGATACTGTCGGCCGCCATCGGACGCCACCCGAATCTTGCGGGTTTTGCCATGGCGAGATGCGGCTTGCGCCGCCGCGTCGCAGCGGGGAAATATCCTCCTCACCGGCGCGTTATCATCGGGGAATCGAATGAAAGTGGAATTTCTGGCCATTCCGAAGGCCTTTTCTGGCAACGTTGCGGCAATGGTCGCGGCCGACAAGCAGCTTCTTGCGGGCGCACAGTCGGTGGACAAGGCGCTCGGCGGGGCGCTCGGCCGAGCCATGGCGTCCGGCCGCTTCACCGGCGCCAAGGGCCAGTCGCTGACCTTGCTGGCGCCGTCTTCGCGGCTGGCGCGCGTCACCCTGCTGGGCGTCGGAAAGCCCAACGACCTCGATGCCCGGGCCGCCGAATCGATGGGTGGCCTGCTCTCGGCGGAGGCCAACGCCAGCGGCCAGAAGGCCGCGAGCGTCGTGGTCGATTCCGTGAAGGGCTGCCGGCTGTCGCCGGCCGAGATCGCCGCCCGCATCGCGCTGGGCGCTCGGCTGCGCAACTACCGCTTCGACCGCTACAAGACCAAGGACAAGCCCGAGCAGAAGCTGTCGCTCGAGAAGATGACCGTCTACGTCTCCGAGCCCGCCGAGGCAAAGCGCGCCTGGGGCCGCCTGGAGCCGATCGTCGATTCCGTGTTCTTCGCACGCGACCTCGTGAGCGAGCCGGCAAACGTCCTCTATCCCGCGGAGTTCGCGCGGCGCGCGCGCGCGCTCGCCAAGCTCGGCCTCCAGGTCGAGATCATGGGTGAGGCCCAGATGAAGAAGCTGGGCATGCATGCGCTGCTGGGCGTCGGGCAGGGCAGCGTTCGCGATTCGCAGCTCCTGGTCATGCGCTGGATGAAGGGGCCGAAGACCCAGAAGCCGATCGCCCTGATCGGCAAGGGCGTGTGCTTCGACACCGGCGGCATCTCGCTGAAGCCCGCCGGCGGCATGGAAGACATGAAGTGGGACATGGGCGGTGCCGGCGCCGTCACGGGCGCCATGCGCCTGCTCGCCGCCCGCAAGGCGCGGGTCAACGTCGTGGGAATCTGCGCCCTCGTCGAGAACATGCCCGACGGCAACGCCCAGCGGCCCGGCGACGTGGTGAAGAGCATGTCGGGCCAGACCATCGAGGTCATCAACACCGATGCCGAGGGGCGGCTGATCCTGTGCGACGCCATGTGGTACGCCCAGGAGCGGTTCAAGCCGCAGGCCATGGTCGAGCTGTCGACGCTGACCGGCGCCATCATCGTCGCGCTCGGCCACGAGCGTGCCGGCATGTTCTCCAACAACACGCCGCTTTCCAACCAGCTCCGCGCCGCCGGCGCGGCGATCGGCGAGAAGCTGTGGCGCATGCCGCTCGGCCCGAAGTACGACAAGCTGATCGACTCCGACATCGCCGACATGAAGAACGTCGGCGGCGGCCGCGACGGCGGCTCGATCACCGCGGCGCAGTTCCTGCAGCGCTTCGTGCAGGACGGCGTGGCGTGGGCGCATCTCGACATCGCCGGCGTGGCCTGGTCGAACAAGGGCGACAGCACGACGCCCAAGGGCGCCACGGCCTACGGCGTCCGGCTGCTCGATTCCTGGATCGCCGAGACCTACGAGCGCTGACGGAGGCGGGGACGGGCGGATGGCGACAGAGGTCAATTTCTATCACCTCACCCGCTCGTCGCTCGAGGATGCCTTGCCCCGCCTGCTGGCGAAGACCCTGCAGGCGGGCGAGCGCGCCGTCGTGATGCTGGGTTCGCCCGAGCGCGTCGATGCGCTCAACACCCATCTCTGGACCTACGATCCCGACGGGTTCCTGCCGCACGGCGCGGCGCGCGACGGCGAGGCCGATCGCCAGCCGGTCTGGCTGACCCATCTCGACGAGAATCCCAACGGCGCCGGCTTCCTGTTCGTTGCCGACCGCGCCCGCTCCGAGCGGGTCGCCGACTATCGCCGCTGCTTCGAGCTGTTCGACGGCCGCGACGAGGCGGCGGTTGCCGATTCGCGCGAGCGCTGGAAGGCCTACAAGGCGGCCGGCCACACGGTCGTCTACTGGCAGCAGACCCCGGCCGGCGGCTGGGAGAAGAAGGCCTGATCCGACCGCCGGTGCCACTCCTGACGGAGCGCGGACCTCCAGGTCCGCTTTCATGAGATGAGCGGACCTGGAGGTCCGCGCTCCGATGAGACATCACGAGCGCCTCTCGCGAAGGCTCACGGCTGGGAGCGCGGCACTCTGTGCCGCTCATGGGGTTTCGAAGCCATGAGGAAGAGCGCCACTGGAGCGGCGCGCTCCCAGCAAACGCATGTCGCGACCCTACTGCCGTTTCTCGCGCGGGTACCACCAGCCGCGCCAGGCCGACTTCAGCCGCTCCGACATCGGGATCGGGCCCTCGGGGCGATAGAAGCCGGGCAGGTCGGCTTCGAACGAGGCCATGTAGTCGCGGTAGCCGAGCGGGCGGCGGCGCTGCTTCTGCGTCTGGGCGGCCAGCAGGTCGAGGCCGCGGTCGATGTCGACCAGCGGCGCCAGCGCGGCCCGCCGCGCCAGCAGCAGCTCGGCGGCGGCGTCCGGCACGTCCCAGGCGGCGAGGACCGCGGCGAGCTTGGCCAGCTTGACGGCGTCGAACCGGGCGGCCTCGGCCGCCCGGTGCGGGGCCAGCACGTCGCGCGCGTAGTAGGCCTCGCCCTGAAAGGGACGGCCCGACACGGTCTCGGCCGGTGTCGGCCAGATGTAGCGGGCGGGCAGGGCGCGGGTCGAGAAGCTGCGCACGTCGAGCCGGAAGAGATCGAAGCCCTGCGCCCGCATGAACCTGTCGGTGTTGTGGAACGTGTGGTCGTCGGGTCCCTCGGTGCCGATGAAGTTGACCTCGAGCTGGACGGCGACGACGCCGAGCGGCTCGAAGCGGCCGGCGAAGGACTGCAGGATCTCCCAGTCCGCGCCGTCGACGTCGAGCTTCAGATAGTCGAGGTCGGTCCAGCCGCGCTCGGCCAGCAGGTCGGGGGCGACGACGGGCCGGGCCGGGTCGGCGAGGCCGGTCATCTCCCAGGCATTGTGCCGCAGCTGCTCCTCGGTCGAGGCCGACTGGAGCCGCGCCTCGCGGATCTCGCGCGTGCGCATGAAGCTCAGCCGGTCGCGCATGCGCATGATCAGCGGCGCCGCCGGACCGGCCGAGATGTCGACCGGCTTGTCGGCGGTCCGCGCCGCGAAGGCCGCCACGTAGGCGACCGCCGGGTTGCGCTCCTGCTCGGCGAGCCGCCGGCACTCGGTCACGCTGGCGTCGATCCCGATCGCCTGCAGGTGCGGCTCGAACGAGCGCCAGACGGGATCGATCCCGCCCGAACAGCCGATGTCGAGCAGCCTGAACGGGTCCGTCCCGAGTCTTTCGGCGATGAGCGCCGCGAACGGCAGGGCCATGCCGGCCAGACTACACGGTCGCCACCGGCGTTGCAGGCGATCCGACCGCGCCGGGCAGGCGCAGCGGCGGCGCCGTCAGGAGGAAGCGGGAGCGCTTGCGGTCGCGCAGCCACAGCGCCAGGTCCTTCAGCCACCAGATCTCGCCCAGGTTCAGGCCGAGCTTGAACAGGCAGTGATTGTGCAGCGGCAGCGAGGGGTGCTCGGCGCTGTCGGGGCCGGGCAGGGCCGGCACCGCCTCGACGCCGTAATTGTCGGCGATCAGCGCCGAGATCTGGCTGTCGGTGATCCACTGCAGCAGGCGCTGGTCGCGGCCGTCGAGCACGCTGCACATTGCATGGGCGCGGGCGGGATCGACCTTCTTGTTCATCTTGACGATCTCGTCGGTGAAACCGGTGTAGAGCAGCAGCATGTCGCCCGGCTCGACCACCACCTTGTCGGCCTCCAGCACCTTGCGGAAGTCGTCGTAGCTCACATGGTGGTGGTCGCGGCCGAAATGCTTCTCGAGGTCGACCAGCACCGCGCGGCCCTGGATCGCCTTGGCCGCCATGTTCTCGACGCCGAGCTTGTGGGCGTAGCTGAGATGACCGCAACCGTCGCGGCCGGCATCGGGCTGCGGGCCGACCACGTCGGTGCCGGCCTTGAAGCCGTTGTAGTAGAGCGGCTCGGGCACGCCGTCGCCGTCGGCGTCGAAGAAGCCGCCGACATGGGCCAGCGTGTCCCACTGGGTCGAGTACTGCAGCGTCAGGATCACGCGGTCGTCGCTCGCCACGTCGACGAACAGCGGGTTGATCGAGCTGGTGTGGAAGTTGAAGCGCCAGCCGTTCTCGTCGCCGGTCGGCGACAGGACGGGCGGGAGGCGGCGCGCGTTCAGCACGTTGCCGCCGGGCAGGTCGAGGGGCAGGGAGAGGCAGAAGGAGAGGCCCTCCTTGACCTCGGCGATGCCCTCCAGGACCTTCTTCGGCGTGATGAGGTTGAGCCGGCCGAGCTGATCGTCGTCGCCCCAGTCGCCCCAGGTCGAGCCCTCGGGGCGGTGCTTCCAGCGCTTCATTGCAGATCTCCCTTCAGAGGGCGGGGAGACTAGAGCGGCTCTCGGTCGGAGGGAACCGCTCGCGGCCCGTCGTGCCGCGATACGCTGCGGCATCGCAGTGCAGCGCAACATTCCGGGCGCATGGCTCCTGCGCGGAATTCCGCCGACGCGGCCCCCCGGTATGGACTATGATCCGCCGCCATGTCCGTTGCCGCCGTTCCCGCGTCCCGCGACGTCCGCGTCATCAGCCTGATCGGCGCCGCCCACGGCGCCAGCCACTACTACCAGCTCGCCTTCGTCACGATGCTCCTGATCGTGCGCCAGGAGGCGGGGCTGGAGTTCGAGGATATCGGCCTGCTGGGCGGCATCTTCTACGGCGTGTCCGGCATCTGCCAGACCATGGCGGGGTTTGCCGTCGACCGCTTCGGCGCACGCCCCATCCTGTCGTTCGGCCTCGCCACGGTGGCGATCGCCCTGGCGCTCGTCTCCCTGGCGCACTCCTTCGTCGGCTTCGCGGCCATCGCGGTCTTCGCCGGCATCGGCAATTCGGTCTTCCATCCGGCGGACTTCGCGCTCCTGAACGCCTCGGTCGACCAGGGCCGTCTGGGACGAGCCTACAGCATCCATGGCGTGGGCGGCTCGCTCGGCTGGGCGGCGGCCCCCGTCATGTACTTCCTCGACAGCATGTTCGGCTGGGTGGGGGCGGCGGTGATCGGCGCGCTGCCCGGCCTGATCCTGGCCGTCCTGGTCGCGTCCCACCGAACCACCCTGGTCGACCACCGGGTCAAGGTCCGGGCGGCCGCGGCGCAGGCCGGCGTTTCGCTGAGGGCGATCTTCCTGCAGCCGGCCATCCTGCTCTGCCTGGTCTACTTCGCGCTGATCGCCGCCAACACGGTCGGCATCCAGCAGTTCGCCGTGCCGGCCTGGACCACCATGTTCGGCGTCAGCGAGAACTTCGCCGCGCTCTGCCTCATCGTCTTCATCGTCGGCTCGGCGGCCGGCGTCCTGGTCGGGGGCTTCTTCGCCGACCGGGTGCGCCGCCACGACCGCGTCGCCACCTGGGGGCTGCTGGTCGCCGGCGCGCTCACCCTGCCGATCGCCACCCAGACCGTGCCGGCCGGCCTGCTGCTGCCGCTCCTGGCCCTGGCCGGTGCCGCCGGTGGGGTGACCGGCCCGTCGCGTGACATGATCGTGCGCAGCGCGACCCCGCCGGGCGCGTCGGGCAAGGTCTTCGGCTTCGTCTATTCCGGCCTCGACGTCGGCTCGTTCCTCGCGCCGCCGGTGTTCGGCTATCTCATGACCCACGGCGTGCCGAGCGCGATCTTCTGGATCGCCGTGACGCTCTACGTGATCAATGCCGGCCTGGTCATGGCGATTCGCCAGAACACGGTGCCGACCGTCGCGCCCGCCGCGGCGGAGTAGGCTCAGGCCGCTTCGTAGGCTTCCTGCGTCACCAGCCACTCGTGCTCGGCATGGGCGATCTCGCGCTCCAGCCGCACCTTCTCGCGCTGCAGGTCGGCGACATTGACCGACGGGTCGCTGTAGGTCTCCGGGGCGCCTAGCCGGGCCTCGATGTCGCTGCGCTGCTTGTTGAGCCTGGCGATGCTCTTCTCCAGCGTGTCGAGCGTCTTCTTGAGCGGGGCCCGCCGGGCCCGTGAATCCGCCGACTGCTTGCGCTGCTCCTTCTTCGGGGCCGGCTCGGGCGTGGCCTCCACGGGGGCCGCGGCCTCGCGCTCGCGTTTCCCCGTCTTGCCGCCCTTGCCGCCGGAGCGCTCGCGCAGGAGCGCGCTCTGGTAGTCGTCGATGTCGCCGTCGAACGGCGTGACCTTGCCGCCGGCCACCACCCAGAGCTGGTCGGCGACCATCTTCACCAGATGCGTGTCGTGGCTCACCAGCACGACGGCGCCGTCGAAGTCGTTGATCGCATCGACCAGCGAGGCGCGCGCGTCCATGTCGAGATGGTTCGTCGGCTCGTCGAGCAGCAGCAGGTGAGGGGCGCTGCGGGTGGCGAGCGCCAGCAACAGCCGCGTCTTCTCGCCGCCCGACATCAGGCCGACCTTGAGGTCGGCGCGGTCGCGGCTGAAGCCGAAGCGGCCGAGCTGGGCACGCACCTTGGTTTCCCCGGCGCCCGGCCCGAGCGCGTTGGCCATGTGCTGGAACGGCGTGCCTTCGTAGTCGAGGCTCTCTTCCTGGTCCTGCGAGAAGTAGCCGACCCGCAGCTTGGAGGGCTTGCGCACCCGGCCCTCACGCGGCTGCAGCCGGTCGGACAGGAGGCGGATGAAGGTCGACTTGCCGTTGCCGTTCTGGCCGAGCAGGGCGATGCGGTCGTCCATGTCGAGGCGCAGGTCGATCTTGCGCAGGATCGGCGGGCCGTCGCCGTAGCCGACCGTGACCTCGTCCAGCGTCTCGATCGGCGAGGCGAGCTGGTCGGGCGGCGGGAAGCTGAAGGCGATCTTCTCGTCGATCGGCACCGAGGCGACCGGTCCCAGCTTCTCGATCATCTTCATGCGCGACTGCGCCTGGCGCGCCTTGCTGGCCTTGGCCTTGAAACGATCGACGAAGGCCTGCATGTGCTTGCGCTGGGCGGCGATCTTGGCCTGCTGCGCGGCATCGTGCTCCAGCCGTTCGGCGCGGGTGCGCTCGAAGCGGTCGAAATTGCCGCTGTAGGTCACGAGCTTCTGCTGGTCGATGTGGACGATGTGGTCGCACACGTCGTTCAGAAGGTCGCGGTCGTGGCTGACCATCAGCAGCGTGTGGCGGAAGCGCCGCAGGTGCTCGGTGAGCCACAGCATGGCCTCGATGTCGAGATGGTTCGACGGCTCGTCGAGGATCAGCAGGTCGGGGTCGCTGAACAGCGTGCCGGCCAGCGCCACGCGCATGCGCCAGCCGCCGGAGAACTCGCCGCAGGGCCGTGCCTGTGCCTCGTTGTCGAAGCCGAGCCCATGCAGGATCGAGGCGGCCCGCGCCGGCGCCGACGCCGAGCCGATCTCGTCCAGCCTTGCGTGGATTTCCGCCAGCCGCAGCCCGTCGTGGCAGGTCTCGGCCTCTGCCAGCAGCGAGGTGCGCTCGACATCGGCCGCCAGCACGGCGTCGATGACGGGAATATCGCCGCCCGGCGGGTCCTGCGGCACCGCCCCCACCCGCATGCGGCCGGTCATGTTGATGTTGCCGCCGTCGGCCTCGATCTGGCCCTGGATCAGGCGAAGCAGGGTCGACTTGCCCGCGCCATTGCGGCCGACCAGACCGACCTTCCAGCCGTCGGATATGGCCGCCGAGGCGCGATCGAACAGGACGCGCTCGCCGTGGCGGAAGGAAAGGTCGTTGACGTGCAGCATGGGGGTCGCGGCCTTTAGCACGCGGAGGGTGCGCCCTCCAACCGGCTTGCCGGTGCCGGACCCCGCGTCTATAAGGCGCCCCCACACGCACAAAGTACGCTGCCCAAGAGGGATTTATGGCCGTCGAACGCACTTTCTCGATCATCAAGCCGGACGCGACGCGCCGGAACCTGACCGGCAAGATCAATGCCCGGTTCGAGGAGAACGGCCTGCGCGTCGTCGCCCAGAAGCGCATCTGGATGAGCCGCCAGCAGGCCGAGCAGTTCTACGGCGTGCACAAGGCGCGGCCGTTCTTCAACGATCTCTGCACCTTCATGACCTCCGGCCCCGTCGTCGTGCAGGTCCTCGAGGGCGAGAACGCCATCGCGAAGAACCGCGAGATCATGGGTGCCACCAACCCGGCCAACGCCGCCGCCGGCACCATCCGCAAGGACTTCGCCGAGTCGATCGAGGCCAACTCGGTGCACGGCTCGGACTCGGCCGAGAATGCCGCGATCGAGATCGCCTACTTCTTCGCGGGCTCCGAGATCGTCGGCTGAACGGATCCTGTCGAGGCACAAAAAAGCGGCCCGCGGGCCGCTTTTTCTTTGCTGTGTCCGGTCGGGGCGACCGGCGTCAGTCGAGGACGGCGGCGCCGACCAGGAGGGCGATCGTGCCGCCGATGCCCAGCAGCAGCGCCAGCACCGGCACGTTGCCGACCAGGCCCAGGCCCATGCAGGCCAGCACCAGGATGACGAACAGGATCCCGAACAGGCAGAGCTTGTTGAACGCCTGGTAGGTGTGGAGGTGCGCGGGGTAGTCGTCCTGCGTGTCGGCCATGTCTGTTCCTCGTGAATGCTGGCTCGCTTATAGCGAACTAGGGCTCGGGCGAGAAGAGCAGGGTGGCGCCCGGCGCCACGCCCGCGACCCCGGCGCGGCCGTCCCTCACCGACAGGCGGCCTTCGGCGAACCAGCGCACGACCAGCGGATAGAGGCGATGCTCCTGCCGGAGGATCCGGACTGCGAGCGTGTCCGCGGTGTCGCCGGCCAGCACCGGCACGGCGGCCTGGGCGATGATCGGGCCGCCGTCGAGATCGGCCGTGACGAAGTGGACCGTGCAGCCGCTCACTTTCACGCCGGCATCGAGCGCCTGCTGCTGGACGCGCAGGCCGGGAAAGGATGGCAGCAGCGAGGGGTGAATGTTGAGCTGCCGGTCCTGCCAGCGCGCCACGAACCACGGGCTCTGGATGCGCAGGAAGCCCGCCAGCGCAACCAGCCCGACGCCGTGCTTCTCCAGCTCGGCCGACACCGCGCGGTCGAAGCTTTCGCGGTCGGGGTAGCCCTTGTGCGGGAGGGCGGTGGCCGGAATGCCGGCGGCGCGCGCCGCGGCGAGGCCGGCGGCGTCGGCGACGTTGCTCACCACGCAGGCCACCTCGGCGGGATAGTCGGGGGCCGATGCCGCCTCGATCAGCGCGGCCATGTTGCTGCCGCGCCCCGAGATCAGGATGCCGACCTTCAGCTTCGCCATAGGCTGTCGGCGTGATCGACCACGCAGCCGGCCTCGCCGTCGGGGCCGCGTTCGATGGTGCCGACCTCGCGGACGCTCTCGCCGGCATCGGTCAGGGCCTGTGCCACGCGTGCCGCGTCGGCGGCGGCCACGACCACGATCATGCCCAGGCCGCAGTTGAAGGTACGCAGCATGTCGTCGGTCGGCACCTGGCCGACGGAACGAAGCCAGGAGAAGATCGCCGGCGCGGTCCACTGGCGCGCATCGAGGCGGGCGCGCAGCCCGTCCGGCAGGCAGCGCGGCACGTTGCCGGGCAGGCCGCCACCGGTGATGTGCGCCAGCCCCTTGATGGCGCCGGTGGCGCGGATCGCCGCCAGCAGCGGCTTGACGTAGAGGCGCGTCGGTTCGAGCAGCGCCTGGCCGAGCGTCCCCGTGCCGAACGGCGAGGCGGCGTCGTAGGCGAGGCCGCTGCGCTCGACGATGCGGCGCACCAGCGAGTAGCCGTTGGAATGGGCGCCGCTGGAGGCGAGGCCCAGCACGACGTCGCCCGGTGCGATGTCGGCGCGCGGCAGAAGCGCATCGCGCTCGGCGGCCCCGACGGCGAAGCCGGCGAGATCGTAGTCGCCGTCGGCATACATGCCCGGCATCTCCGCGGTCTCGCCGCCGACCAGCGCGCAGCCGGCGCGGCGGCAGCCTTCGGCGATGCCCGCGACCAGCCGGCGTCCGGTGTCGACGACGAGGCGGCCACTCGCATAGTAGTCGAGGAAGAAGAGGGGCTCGGCGCCCTGCACCACGATGTCGTTCACGCACATCGCCACCAGGTCGATGCCGACCGTGTCGGGGATGGCCGCCTCGATCGCGACCTTGAGCTTGGTGCCGACGCCGTCGGTGCCCGATACCAGGATCGGATCGCTGAAGCCCGCCGCCTTGAGGTCGAACAGGCCGCCGAAGCCGCCCAGGCCGCCCATCACGCCCGGCCGGTTCGTGGCGCGCGCCAGCGGCTTGATGTGCTCGACGAGATCGTCTCCTGCATCGATGTCGACGCCGGCGTCCTTGTAGGTCAGCGGCGGGCGATTGTGGCCCTGTTGGTCACTCATGGGTCGGGGCGTCGTCGGGCTTCAAGCCGGGCTCGTTCGTGGTAGATAGGTGGCGCGAACATAGCCAAAAACCGGACCCCCGCAATGCCGCCTGCGCGCAGGTTTTCCACCCGCTGGTTCTTCCTGGCCGCCGCCTTCGTGGCGGCGTCGCTGTCCTTCGCCGGGGGCGTCTCGGCCCAGGAGAACAGCAACTACACCGTCACCGGCGTCGACGTCGACGTCACGGGCAGCGACCCCCTGCAGGCGCGCCAGATCGGTCTGGCGGAGGGCCGTCGCAAGGCGGCCCAGATGCTGGTCGACCGCCTGGTGGCGCCGCAGGACCGTGCCCGGGTGTCGATTCCGTCCGACGCCAACCTCGAAGGCATGGTGCGCGGCATCGAGTTCGTCCGCGAGCGGCCGGCCCCGGGCCGCTACAGCGCGACCCTCAACGTCGTCTTCCAGCCCGACCAGGTGAAGGCGTGGCTGGGCGGGTCGGGCGCCCGGGTGTCCGAGACGGTGCCGCGGGCGGCGCTGGTCGTGCCGCTGTGGAAGGACCAGTCCGGCGTCGAGCCTCTCGACGAGCGCAATCCCTGGCGCGAGGCCTGGCGCGGGCTGGACACGACCGGCAGCGCCGTGCCCGTGACGGTGGTGCGGGGCGACCGGGCCGACCAGGGCGCGGTGACGGCGGAGCAGCTCTATATCGGCGACGTGTCGGCGCTGGCGCGCCTCAACGCGCGCTACAACGCCCCGACCATCGTCGTGGCGGTGGTCGACGGTCCGCGCGAGGGCGGTCCCCTGACGGTGAAGGGGCTGCGCTACGACACCCAGACGGGCGCGCGCAGCGAGATCCCCGCCGCCACGGTGGCCGACGCCGCCAAGCTGCCCGACGCGGCCCGCCAGATGCATGCCCGGCTCGACGAGCAGTGGCGCGAGGTCGCCGTCGTGCGTCGCGATGCGCAGGATTCGATCGACGTCACCGTGCCGATCCGCACCCTGGCCGACTGGGTGCAGATCCGTCAGCGGCTGGGCGGCCTGCCGGCGCTGCGCAACGTCGCTGTGCGCAACCTCGAAGCGGACCGGGCCGAGCTGCGGCTCGACTATTTCGGCACGACCGAGGATCTCCAGCGCGTGCTGGCGCAGGCCGGACTGTCGCTGGACAGGGAAGGGGACAAGTGGCGGCTGCAGGCGCGGTGAACGCCGCTCCCGGGAGCTCCGGATGAGCGCGACGGGTCAACCTGCCCGGTGGCGCTTCTGGGTGGCGATCGCCGCCCTCTTCCTGGTGCTGCTGTGGCTGCTGAACGACATCCTCCTGCCGTTCGTCGTCGGCATCGTCGTCGCGTATTTCCTGGATCCCATCGTGACCCGCCTGCAGCGGCTCGGCCTGTCGCGCACCTGGGCGACGACGGGGGTGACGATCGTCGCCGTGCTGATCGCCATCGGCGTGGCGATGGCCATCCTGCCGCCGCTGTTCGGCCAGTTCCAGTCCCTGATCCTCAACCTGCCCGACTACACGGTGAAGCTGGCCAGCCATGTCCTGCCGCTGATCGACCCGCTGCGCGAGCGGTTCGACCTGCCGCCGCTCAGCCTGCAGGAGCTCCAGTCCGAGGTGGCGCAGCGGGCGGGACAGGTGCTGACCTTCCTCGGCGCCGTGGCAGGGCAGGTGGCGCAGCGCGGCATCGCCCTGGTCAACCTGCTCGGGCTGCTGTTCCTGACGCCGGTGGTCACGTTCTACCTGCTGCGCGACTGGGAGAGGCTGCTCGCCGCCATCGACGATGCGCTGCCCCGCGACCATGCCGACACGATCCGGCACCTCGCCCGCGAATCGAACGACGCCATCGCCGGTTACGTGCGCGGCCAGGCACTGGTCTGCATCTCGCTGGGTGCGATGTACGCCATCGGCCTGTCGGTCGTGGGGCTGCAGTTCGGCCTGGTGATCGGCCTGATCGCCGGCGCCATCTCCTTCATCCCCTTCGTCGGCACCTTCGTCGGCGCGGTGATGGCGCTCGGCATGGCGCTGGTGCAGTTCCCGCCCGAGTGGATGGGCGTGGTCAAGGTGGCTGTCGTCTTCATCCTGGGCCAGATGCTGGAGGGCAACGTCCTGTCGCCCAAGCTGGTCGGCGACCGGGTGGGGCTCCATCCCGTGTGGATCATGTTCGCGCTGCTGGCCGGCGGCAGCCTGTTCGGCTTCGTCGGCGTCCTCGTCGCGGTGCCGATTGCGGCGGTGCTGGGCGTCGTGGTCCGCTACCTGCTCGGCCGCTACCGCGACAGCGACCTCTATCGCGGCGACGAGCCGGTGTGAGCGTGCCGAGCCAGCTCACCTTCGATCTGGCCCTGCCGCCGCCGACCTACGAGCGGGCCGACTTCGTCGTGACGCCGGGCAACCGCGAAGCGCTGGCCTGGATCGACCGCTGGCCGGACTGGCCCGCGCCTGCCCTGGCGCTCGGCGGTCCGCCGGGAAGCGGCAAGACCCACTTGGCGCACATCTGGGCGGCGCGGGCCGCCGCAGGCTGGACGGACGGGCCGGGCCTCGAGGGGCGGAGCGTCGCCGACCTTGCGGAACTGCTGGCGGGCTCGCCGGCGCTGGTTGTCGAGGAGGCCCATCGGGCGCCCGAGCGCGCCCTGTTCCATCTCTACAATCTGGCGCGGGAACGGCGGGGCAGCCTGCTGCTGACGGCGCCGGCGCTGCCCGCCCAGTGGACGATCTCCTTGCCCGATCTCGCGTCGCGACTGCGGGCGGCCCCGGCAGTTGGCGTCGCGGCGCCGGACGACGAGCTGCTGGGCTCGCTCATCCTGAAGCAGCTGGCCGATCGGCAATTGCATGCCGGCGCCGGCGTCGTGCACTATCTCGTGTCGCACATGGAGCGGTCGGCCGACGCGGCCCGCCTGGTGGTGGCGGCGCTGGACCGTCGCGCGCTCGTCGAGCGGCGCGAGATCGACCGCCGCCTGGCGGCCGACGTTCTGGCGGAGCTGTCGGCCCGCTCCTGAAGGCGCACAGGGAGGATTCGAATGAAGAAGGCGCTCGTCGCCGTCGCACTGGCGACAGCCATCCCCGGCGCGTCGGCCCAGCAGGCCTCCGTCATGGGCGTCTGGCTCACCCAGTCGGGCCTCGCGCATGTGCGGCTGGCCCCCTGTGCGCAGGCTGCCACCGGCGCCCTCTGCGGCACCGTCGTCGGGCTGGTCAATCCCAAGGGGCCGAACGGCGCGCCCGTGGCACCCGACGCGGCCACCGACTACCGCAATCCCGACCCGGCGCAGCGCACCCGCAAGGTCATCGGCATGCCGATCATGTGGGGCTTCAAGCCGTCGACGGACGGCAGGTCCTTCGAGGACGGCAAGATCTACAACGGCGAGAACGGCAAGGTGTACAGCGCCAATGTCAGCCTCGAAACCGACGGCAGGCTGCGTCTGCGCGGGTTCGTGGGCAACCCGATATTCGGCGAGACGCAATACTGGACACGGGTGAACTAGGAGAAACGCAATGGATATGGGCATCAAGGGCCGCAAGGCGATCGTCTGCGCGGCGAGCAAGGGACTGGGCAAGGGCTGCGCCATGGCGCTGGCACAGGAAGGCGTCGACCTCGTGATCAACGCCCGCACCAGGAGCGAGCTCGACGCCACGGCCGAGGAGATTCGCAAGAAGACCGGCGTGAAGGTGACGCCGATCGCCGTCGACGTCACGACGGACGCGGGCCGCAAGGAGGTGCTGGCCGCCTGTCCCGAGCCCGACATCATCGTCAACAATGCCGGCGGCCCGCCGCCCGGCGACTTCCGCGACTGGAACCGCGACGACTGGATCAAGGCGATCGACGCCAACATGCTGACGCCGATCGAGTTCATCAAGGCATCGGTCGACGGCATGATGAAGCGGGGCTTCGGCCGCATCGTCAACATCACCTCGAGCTCCGTGAAGGCGCCGATCGACATCCTCGGCCTCAGCAACGGCGCGCGCAGCGGCCTCACCGGCTTCGTCGCCGGCGTGGCCCGCGTCACCATTCGCCACGGCGTTACGATCAACGGGCTGCTGCCCGGACCCTTCGCCACCGACCGCCTGCGCGGCACCTACAAGGCGCGCGCCGCCAAGAGCGGCAAGAGCTACGACGACGAATACGCGGCGGGCGCCAAGGCGAACCCGGCCGGACGCTTCGGCACGGCCGAGGAGTTCGGCGCCGCCTGCGCCTTCCTGTGCAGCGTGCACGCCGGCTACATTACCGGTCAGAACCTGCTGATGGACGGCGGCCAGTACCCCGGGACCTACTAGGACCGGCGATAGGCTGTTCGTCACTGTCATCCCGAGCCGGAGCGCCTGCCCTGAGCGGAGCCGAAGGGAGGGGGCCTTTGAAGCCGAACCAAAGGTCCCTCGCGGCGCTCGGGATGACACCGAGCCCGCATCAGGCAACCCTCAGCCCACCCTGAGGTCGCGCGGGCGGACGAAGGCGACGAGCTCGGCCGAGCCCAGGGCGAGCTCCCGCCACGGCCGGTCGGCGACCCGCAGGGTCGCCAGGGCGCCGGTCGGGTACTTTTCCTTCAGGCGCGCCAGGGCCTCGGCCGGACCGCGCCCGGCCAGGGCCTCGGCAAGCTGCCAGATCCCGTCATTGTGGGCGATGAGCATGACCGTGGAAGCGGTGTCCGGCGCCGCCCTCAGATGGGTGAGCAGCGTTTCCGCCGGCGCGAGATAGAGGTTCTTCTCCAGGACGATCGGTGGCGCCGGCGTCGATATCTTCTTGACGATCGGCGCCAGGGTCTGGCGGGTCCGCATCGATGTCGAGCACAGGATCAGGTCGGGTCGCGGCCCGCGTCGGGCCACGTGGTCGGCCATGTCGTCGGCGGCGCGCTCGCCGCGCCGGTTGAGCGGCCGCTCGTGATCCTCCAGGCGAGGGTCGCTCCAGGCGGATTTTGCGTGTCGGAGGAGGAGGATCGTCTTCACCGGCCGGACTCTGGAAAATCGTTGTATGACAGACACTTATTGAATTGCCATGACATGGTCATGCGGTGGCGGTACGGTACGCGTGAACCAATCGGGAGGTGCCCTGCAGGGGCATGCGATGGACGCTTCCAGTCCCACCGCCACTCAGGCTACCGACCTTGCGATAGCACCCGACAGCCCGCGGCGCTTCATCAATCGCGAACTGTCGTGGCTGGCCTTCAACATGCGGGTGCTGGAGGAGGCGAGCAACAAGCGCCATCCGCTGCTCGAGCGCGTGCGCTTCCTGTCGATCTCGGCCGACAATCTGGACGAGTTCTACATGGTCCGGGTCGCCGGACTGGTCGACATGCTGCCGACCCGCGGCACCCTGCTCAGCGACGACGGGATGACGCCGGCGGAACAGCTCTCCGCCATCCGCCAGCGGGCGTCGACGCTGATGGACCGCCAGCAGGAAGTGTGGGCGGCCCTGCAGGACGAGCTGCGCGAGGCCGGCATCACCGTCCTCGATCCGTCCGAGCTCAGCGAGACGGAGCGGGCTTGGCTCGACCAGTACTTCATCGAGCAGGTCTTCCCCATCCTGACGCCGCTCGCCATCGATCCGGCGCATCCCTTTCCGTTCATCCCCAACGGGGGTTTCTCGGCCATCCTCAAGCTGCAGCGCAAGGACGACCGGCGGCCGCTGATGGCGCTGCTGCCGCTGCCGCCGCAGGTCGACCGCTTCGTGCGGCTGCCGGGCGCGAGCGTGCGCTTCCTGTCGCTGGAGGATCTGGTCGACATTTACCTGCCGCGCCTGTTTCCCGGCTACGAGGTGATCGAGCGCGCCTTCTTCCGCGTCATCCGCGACAGCGACGTCGAGATCAACGAGGAGGCCGAGGACCTGGTGCTGCTCTACGAGAGCGCGCTCAAGCGTCGTCGCCGCGGCGACCTGATCTCGATCTCGGTCAACAGCGCCATGCCGGCCGAGCTGCGCGACTTCCTGTTCGACCAGCTCGAGGTCCCGGCCCAGACCCAAACGGTCCACGTCTTCCACCTCGACCGCATGCTCAACATCGGCGACGTCAAGGCGGTGATCGTCGACGACCGGCCGGACCTCAAGTTCGTGCCCTATGCCGTGCGCTTCCCCGAGCGCATCCGCGACTTCGGCGGCGATTGCTTCGCGGCGATCCGCGCCAAGGACATCGTCGTCCACCATCCCTACGAGAGCTTCGACGTCGTGGTGCAGTTCCTGCGCCAGGCGGCGCGCGATCCCGCGGTGGTGGCGATCAAGCAGACCCTGTACCGGACCTCGGCCGATTCGCCGATCGTCAAGGAGCTGATCGCGGCGTCCGAGGCCGGCAAGACCGTGACGGCGCTGGTCGAGCTCAAGGCGCGCTTCGACGAGGAGGCCAACATCCGCTGGGCGCGCGACCTCGAGCGCGCCGGTGTGCAGGTCGTCTACGGCTTCATCGACCTCAAGACCCACGCCAAGGTCTCGATGGTGGTGCGCCGCGAGGCCCAGTCGATCCGCACCTACGTTCATTTCGGCACCGGCAACTATCACCCGATCACCGCCCGCATCTACACCGACCTGTCCTTCTTCACCTGTGACCCGGCGATGGGCCGCGATGCCGCGCGCCTGTTCAACTACATGACCGGCTACGCGCGGCCCGAGAAGATGGAGAAGATCGCCTTCGCGCCGGTGACGCTGCGGCCCAGGCTCTACGAGCTGATCGATGCGGAGATCGCCGGCGCCCGCGCCGGGCGGCCGGCCGCCATCTGGGCGAAGCTGAATTCGCTGGTCGACCCCGAGCTGATCGACCGGCTCTATGCCGCGTCCAACGCCGGCGTCCAGATCGATCTCGTCGTCCGCGGCATCTGCTGCCTGCGCCCCGGCATGCCCGGCCTCAGCGAGCACATCCGGGTCAAGAGCATGATCGGCCGCTTCCTCGAGCATGCCCGCATCATCTGCTTCGGCAATGGCAAGCCGCTGCCCTCGCCGGAGGCCAAGGTGTTCCTGTCCTCGGCCGACTGGATGCCGCGCAACCTCGACCGCCGGGTCGAGCTGTTCTGCCCGGTCGAGAACCCGACCGTGCACGAGCAGGTGCTGGACCAGATCATGGTCGCCAACCTCAAGGACGACGGCCAGAGCTGGATCATGGCGTCCGACGGTTCGTACAGCCGCCGCGCGGTGAGCAAGGAGCCGTTCATCGCCCACCAGTATTTCATGACGAATCCTTCCCTGTCGGGCCGCGGCAGCGCGCTGAAGCTGAGCGGCGCGGTCCCCCGGCTGGTCCTGAGCTCCTGACGGCAGCGGCGTCGCGTCGCGGTCGATTCGGCGCTGCAATTCCGTGCGCTTTCGGATAGAGGGGACGCGCATGGACGGCGAGACAACCGTGGACCTCCGCGCGACCCGGGGCCGGGTCGGCATCATCGACGTCGGCTCCAACTCGATCCGTCTCGTCGTCTACGAGCGCGCCAGCCGCGCGCCGCTGCCGGTGTTCAACGAGAAGGTCCTGTGCGGCCTCGCCCGCGGCCTCGACGCCACCGGGCGGCTCAATCCCGAGGGCGTGCGCCTGGCGCTGGCCAACATCGACCGTTTCACGACGCTCGCCCACAACATGAAGGTGACGTCGCTCGACCTGCTGGCCACCGCCGCGGTGCGCGACGCCGCGGACGGCGAGGACTTCATGCGCGAGCTCGCCCGGCGGCCCGGCATCCACGCCCACACGGTGAGCGGCAAGGACGAGGCGCGGTTCTCGGGCTACGGCGTGATCTGCGGCATTCCGGAGGCCTCGGGCGTCATGGGCGACCTGGGTGGCGGCAGCCTCGAGCTGGTGGCGCTGGGCGACGGCGCGCTGGGCAACTCGACGACGCTGCCGGTCGGACCGCTGCGCCTGATGTCGTCGGGCCGCGGCGATCCCAAGCGCATGGTGGTCGAGGCCGTCGACGGCGTGCCGTGGCTGCGCGAGCATGCCGGCTCCACCTTCTATGCCGTCGGCGGCGCGTGGCGCTCCTTCGCGCGGCTCCACATGGAGCAGGCGGGCTATCCGCTGCACATCATCCATCACTACGAGATCGCGGCCGAGGAGGCGCGGGCGGTGGCCCGCCTGATCGCCGTGCAGAGCGCCAAGTCGCTGGAGAAGATGCCGGGCGTGTCGCGCCGCCGCACCGACACGCTGCCGCTCGCCTGCCTCGCGCTCGATCGCCTGCTGGCGACGATCAAGCCGAGGTCCGTGGTCTTCTCGGCCTTCGGCCTGCGCGAGGGCTTCTACTATTCGAGCCTGAGCGAGGCCGAACGGGCCCGCCATCCGCTGATCGCCTTCGCCGAGGAGCAGGGCGAGGGGTGGCGTCGCTTCGACCTCGCGCCGGCCGAGATCTTCGACTGGCTGAGCCCGGTGTTCGGCGACGAGACCCCCACGGATCGCGTGCTGCGCACCGCCGCCTGCCATCTCAGCGACATTTCGTGGAACGACCATCCCGACTACCGCGCCGAGCAGGCCTATGTCCGCGTCCTCCATCTGCCGGCGCCGGGCATGAGCCATCGCGAACGGGCGGTGCTCGCGATGGCCCTGGCCTATCGCTACAAGAGCGATCCCAAGGCGGCGATGCTCGATACGGCGCTGCATCTGTCGGACAGCCGCGGCCGCAGCTTCGCCCGCCGCCTCGGCGCCTGCCTGCGGCTGGCCTACAATCTGAGCGGCGGGGCGCCGGGCCTGCTGCCGCGTATCGCGCTCGGCCGCACCGACCGCGAGCTGCGCCTGACGGTGCCGGCCGATGCCAGCGCCAGCCTGGGCGACGTCACCGCGCGGCGCCTGGAGAGTGCCGCCGAGGCGTTCGGCCTGAAGCCGGTGATCTCGCGCGGCTGATGCCGGATCGTCCGGCCGCCTCAGGCGGCGGGCGCGAGCGGGATCAGCTTGGGATGCTCGCCGGCCAGCGCCAGCGCCAGGCGGCCCTCGATCAGGTCGACCGCGTCGGCCCCGAACACCTCGCGGCGCCATCCCTTCAGGGACGGCAGGTCGCGCTTGCCGGCGGCCAGCCGGTCGAGCTCGTCGGCGCTCGCCACCAGCCGGCCGGCCACGCCGGCCTGCTCGGCCTTGAGCCGGAGCAGGGTGCGCAGCAGGTCGACGACGGGGCCGGGCGCGCGCAACTGCTCGGGCGCCTTGTCGCGGGTCGGCAGGTCGGAATCGGGCAGGGCGCGGGCCCGCTCGAGCGCCTCGATCAGCTCGCGCCCCTGCCAGCCGTCGGCGAATCCGCGGCCGAGCCCGCGCGTGCGCGCCAGCTCCTCGGCGTCGCGCGGCGCGTGGCTGGCGATCTCGAGAAGCTGCTCGTCGCGCAGCAGGCGCTGGCGCGGGATGTCGATGCGCTGGGCGGTGCGCTCCCGCCAGGCGGCGACCTCGCGCAGGGTGGCCAGCAGCCGCGGCGAGGCGCCGCGCGGCTTCAGCCGCCGCCAGGCCTGCTCGGGATCGGCGCGATAGGTGCCGGGATCGTTCAGGACGGCCATTTCCTCGGCGATCCAGGAGAAGCGGCCGGTCTTGTCGAGCTGGCGCTTCAGCTTCTCGTAGACGACCCGCAGGTGGGTGACGTCGGACAGCGCATAGGCGATCTGGCGCTCGCTGAGCGGCCGGCGGCTCCAGTCGGTGAAGCGGCTCGACTTGTCGATCTTGGCCTTCGCCAGCCGGGTGGCGAGCGATTCGTAGGACGCCGCCTCGCCGTGGCCGCACACCATGGCGGCGACCTGGGTGTCGAACAGCGGCTGCGGCACCGTGTTGTTCCGCAGGTAGAAGATCTCGAGGTCCTGCCGGGCGGCATGGAAGACCTTGAGGACCTTGGGGTTTGCCATCAGGGCGTCGAGCGGGCCGAGGTCGATTCCCTCGGCCAGGGCGTCGATCGCGGCCGCGTCCTCCGGCCCCGCCACCTGCGCCAGGCAGAGCTTCGGCCAGTAGGTCCGCTCACGCATGAACTCGGTGTCGACGGTGATGAACTCGGTATCGGCCAGCGGCGCGCAGAAAGCCGCCAATTCCTCGGTGGTGGTGATGAGCTTCATTTGACCGATCTATAGCGGGCATGGCGGGGAGGGGCAAAGGCAGCGGCCGGGAATGGGGACGGAAACGGCCAATTGCTTGACTTGGCAGCGTGTTCCGTGCCTTTTGCCGCCCCGTAAAACCCGGAAAAAGCGCGATGTCCTCCGTCTACCGAACCCATACGTGCGGCCAGTTGCGGCCCGAGCATGTCGGCCAGCAGGCCCGCCTGTCGGGCTGGGTGCAGCGCAAGCGCGACCACGGCAACCTGCTGTTCATCGACCTGCGCGACCACTATGGCGTGACCCAGGTGGTGGTCGACGTCGCGAGCCCCGTCTTCAAGATCGCCGAATCGGTGCGCAACGAGAGCGTGATCACGGTGACCGGCAAGGTGGTGGCGCGCGAGGCCGCGACCGTGAACCCCCGGCTGGCCACGGGCGCCGTCGAGCTCGACGCCGCCGAGATGGTCGTCCAGTCGATGGCCGAGACCCTGCCGATCCCGGTGCACATCGAGAACGACACGACGCCGGAGGAGCTGCGGCTGAAGTACCGCTTCCTCGACCTGCGGAAGGACAAGCTCCACCGCAACATCATGCTGCGCAGCCAGGTCATCGCGTCCCTGCGCCGGCGCATGATCGAGCAGGGCTTCATGGAGTTCCAGACGCCGATCCTGACGGCCGACAGCCCCGAGGGCGCGCGCTCCTACGTCGTGCCGAGCCGCCTGCATCCCGGCAAGTTCTATGCGCTGCCGCAGGCGCCGCAGATGTTCAAGCAGCTGCTGATGGTGTCGGGCTTCGACCGCTACTTCCAGATCGCGCCCTGCTTCCGCGACGAGGATGCCCGTGCCGACCGCGCGCCGGGCGAGTTCTACCAGCTCGACTTCGAGATGAGCTTCGTCACCCAGGACGACGTGTTCGCGGCCATCGAGCCCGTCCTGCACGGCGTGTTCGACGAGTTCGCCGGCTTCGGCCGCGACACGCCGCGCAAGGTGACGTCGTTCCCGTTCCCGCGCATCCCCTATGCCGAGGCGCTGCTGACCTACGGCACCGACAAGCCCGACCTGCGCAACCCGCTCAGGATCGTCGACGCCGGTGCGGTCTTCGCAGGCTCCGACTTCAAGGTCTTCGCCGGCATCGTCGCCTCGGGCGGCGTCGTGCGGGCGCTGCGGGCGCCGGGCGCGGCCGCCCAGCCGCGCAGCTTCTTCGACAAGCTCAACTCCTGGGCCCAGGGCGAGGGCAAGCCCGGCCTGGGCTACATCGTGCTCGAGGGCGGGGCGGGCAAGGGGCCGATCGCCAAGTTCGTGGCCGGCGAGCGGCTCGAGAAGCTGAAGGAGCTGACCGGCGCGCGCGACGGCGACGCCGTGTTCTTCGTCGCCGACAAGCCGGAGGCCGCCTGGAAGTTCGCCGGCCTTGCCCGCACCAAGGTCGGGCAGGAGATGGGCCTGATCGCCGAGAACACGTTCGAGTTCTGCTGGATCGTCGACTTCCCGATGTTCGAGTACGACGAGACGGCCAAGAAGATCGACTTCAGCCACAACCCCTTCTCCATGCCGCAGGGCGGGCTGGAGGCGCTGGAGACGCAGGATCCGCTGACCGTCAAGGCCTGGCAGTACGACATCGTCTGCAACGGCATCGAGCTCTGCTCGGGCGGGATCCGCAACCACAAGCCGGACATCATGTTCAAGGCCTTCGGGATCGCCGGCTACAGCAGGGAAGTGGTCGAGCAGCGCTTCGGCGGCATGCTGAATGCCTTCCGCTACGGTGCCCCGCCGCACGGCGGCGCGGCGCCCGGCGTCGACCGCATCGTCATGCTGCTGGCCGACGAGCCCAACATCCGCGAGGTCATCACCTTCCCGATGAACCAGCAGGCCGTCGACCTCATGATGGAGGCCCCGACCGAACTGCCGCCGGAGAAGCTGCGCGAGCTGCATATCGGCCTGCGCCTGCCGCCGCCGAAGAAGGACTGACCGGGCGGCGGCCGCGACGCCGACGCCCTTCAAGCCCCTCGGCGTTCCGTACTAGTCTTCGCCCGGCGCAGGTTTGCCTGGGGAGAGGGTGCATGCCGCCTCGCAAGCGGGGTCCGACGAAACGGCTGACGGTCGAGGAGACCCGGCTGCGCGAGGCGCGGGAAGGAAGGGCGGCCTGGAAGCGCTGGGGGCCCTATCTCAGCGAGCGCCAGTGGGGGACCGTCCGCGAGGACTACAGCGCCGACGGCAACGCCTGGGACTATTTCAGCCACGACCAGGCCCGCTCGCGGGCCTATCACTGGGGCGAGGACGGGATCGCCGGTCTCAGCGACGACCATCAGCGCCTGTGCTTCTCGGTCGCGCTGTGGAACGGACGCGACCCGATCCTGAAGGAACGGTTGTTCGGCCTGACCAACAGCGAGGGCAATCACGGCGAGGACGTGAAGGAGTACTACTTCTACCTCGATTCCACGCCGACCCATTCGTACCTGAAGTACCTCTACAAGTACCCGCAGGACGCCTTTCCCTACGCCGATCTCGTGGACACCAACCGCCAGCGCGGACGCCACGACCCGGAATACGAGCTCCTCGACACCGGCGTGTTCGACGGCGACCGCTACTTCGACGTGACGGTCGAGTACGCCAAGGCCGCGCCGGACGACATCCTGGTCCGGATCAGCGTCAGCAACCGCGCCGCCGAGCCCGCGTCGCTGCACGTCCTGCCGACCCTGCTGTTCCGCAACAGTTGGAGCTGGTGGCCCGACCGCGAGAAGCCGGTCCTGCGGCGGTTGGAGGGGCCGGCCGTCGCCGTCGAGGCCAGCGAGGCGGAGCTCGGCCGCTTCATCCTTCATTGCGAGGGTGAGCCCGCGCTTCTTTTCACCGAGAACGAGAGCAACAACGAGCGGCTCTTCGGCACGCCCAACGCCTCGCCCTGGGTCAAGGACGCCTTCCACGTCTGTGTCGTCGACGGCCGGGGGGACGCCGTCAATCCGGCCGGCACCGGGACCAAGGCGGCGGCGCACTACCGGATCGATGTCGGCGCCGGCGAGACCGCGGTGATCCGGCTGCGCCTCCGCGCGGCGGCGGCCGGGGAGAGCCAGGACGAGCCGTTCGGCAGGACCTTCACCCAGCTCTTCGAACGCCGCCGCAGCGAGGCCGACGCCTTCTACCGGGCCGTCACGCCGTCGCACGTTGGCGAGGATGCCGCCCTCGTGCTGCGCCAGGCGATGGCCGGCATGCTGTGGAGCAAGCAGTACTATTTCTACGACACGAACCTCTGGCTGAAGGAGCGGAGCGAGGAGGGCGGCGCGGCGCCGGACCGCAATCGCGAATGGTTCCACCTGCTGGGCGACCATGTCATCTCGATGCCGGACAAGTGGGAGTATCCCTGGTTCGCGGCCTGGGACCTCGCCTTCCACACCGTCGCGCTCGGCTCGGTCGACATCGACTTCGCCAAGGACCAGCTCGATCTCCTGCTGCGCCAGACCTACGTCCATCCGACCGGGCAGATCCCGGCCTACGAATGGAACTTCGGCGACGTCAATCCGCCGGTCCATGCCTGGGCGGCGATCTTCCTCTATCGCACGGAGCAGGCGCTGCGCGGGGAGGGCGACCGCGAGTTCCTGAAGCGCCTGTTCGGCCGGCTGGCGGCGAACTTCGGCTGGTGGATCAACCGCAAGGACCGGTTCGGCCGCAGCCTGTTCGAGGGCGGCTTCCTCGGGCTCGACAATATCGGCGTGTTCGACCGCAGCGCCGCGCTGCCGACCGGCGGCCATCTCGAGCAGGCCGACGGCACGGCCTGGATGGCGCTGTTCTGCCAGAACATGATCGAGATCGCGTCGGAACTCGCCGCGCACGATTCCACCTACGAGGAGCTGGCGGCGAACTACGCCGTCGAGTTCCTGCTGATCGGCCGCGCCATCAACACGCTCGGCCCGGCCGGCATGTGGGACGAGGAGGACGGCTTCTACTACGACGTGCTGCGCCTCCCCGACGGCAGCGCGACCCGGCTCAAGGTGCGCTCGATGGTCGGCCTGCTGCCGATTTGCGCCACGACCGTGATCGAGCCGTCGCAGCGCGAGCGCCTGCCGCGCCTGATCTCCGGCATCCTGCACTGGCTCGACCGCATGCCGGACTTGCGCGAGACGATCCATGCGACGGGCCCCGGCCATCACGGGGTCGGCGGGCGCGGGCTGCTCGGCCTGGCCGACGAGCGCCGCTTGCGGCGCATCCTCTCGCGGGTGCTGGACGAGGACGAGTTCCTGAGCCCCCACGGCATCCGCGCGCTCTCGCGCCATCATGCCGACCATCCCTACGTCTTCTCGGCCGGCGGCCAGGAGTTCCGGGTCGCCTACCTGCCGGCGGAATCGGATTCGGGCATGTTCGGCGGCAACTCGAATTGGCGCGGGCCTGTCTGGGTACCGGTCAACGTGCTGATCATCCGCGCCCTGCTGCACTACTACCTCTACTACGGCGACAATTTCCGCATCGAGTGCCCGACCGGCTCGGGCCGCGAGATGAACCTGTTCGAGGTGGCCCGCGACATCGCCAACCGGCTGGCCTCGATCTTCCTGCGCGACGCCGACGGGCGCCGCCCGGTGTTCGGGGGATCGGAGAAGTTCCAGACCGACCCGCACTGGCGCGACAATCTGCTGTTCTACGAGTACTTCCACGGCGACAACGGCGCCGGCATCGGCGCCAGCCACCAGACCGGATGGACCGGCATCGTCGGCTCCCTGATCGAGCTTTTCGGCAAGGTGGACGGCGACTCGTTCCTCGCGGGCGGAAGCGACGTCACATTCGGCCGGCAGGGCTGAACCACACCGCCGGCCTGTGTTGAATCGCGGCGCCGGCAGTCATGGCGGTGTCCCGGCGCTGCCATGGTCTTGACGCCGATTCCGTGTCAGGGGTGGTTCGATGGTCTGCCGGGCGTGTCGCGCGCTGCGCCGACCGTCCCGTCCCGGAACTCCCGTGAGGCACCATGCTGGCGAAGAATGCTTCGAGAGTGGGTCCGCGCAATCCCCAGGTCGTCGTCCTGGTGGGCGCCACCGGCGATCTGTCGCGCCGGAAGCTGCTGCCCGGCCTGTTCCACCTCTGCCGCTCGGGCTTCATCCCGGGCACGCGCATCATCGGCGTGTCCCTCGACGAGATGGATGCCGAGGGCTTCCGCAAGCTGGCGCGCGCGGCGCTCGACGAGTTCGCGAGTCGCTCCACCGACGGCGCTGACGGCGCCTCGTTCGCCGAGCTGCTGGACTACGTTCCCATGTCGGCCGGCCCCGCCGCGCTGCGGGAAGCGGTCGAGAAGGCCGAAGCCGCGCTGGGCGACGAGGCGCGGCGGCTGCACTATCTCAGCGTGCCGCCGGCCGCCGCCCTGTCGGCCGTGCGCCTGCTCGCGGAGGCCGGGCTCGTGCCGCGCAGCCGCATCGTCATGGAGAAGCCGTTCGGCACCGATCTCGCCAGCGCCGTGGCGCTGAACCGGCGGCTGCACGAGGTCTTCACCGAGGACCAGATCTTCCGCATCGACCATTTCCTCGGCAAGGAGGCGGCGCAGAACATCCTGGCCTTCCGCTTCGCCAACGGCCTGTTCGAGCCGATCTGGAACCGCAACTTCATCGACCATGTCCAGATCGACGTCCCCGAGACGCTGGGGCTCGCCATGCGCTCGGCCTTCTACGAGGCGACCGGTGCCTTCCGCGACATGGTCGTGACCCACCTGTTCCAGATCCTGGCCTTCGTGGCGATGGAATCCCCGACCTCGCTCGAGCCCCAGCCGATCGGCGAGGAGAAGAACAAGGTCTTCCGCAGCATGTCGCCGATCGATCCGAGGAATGTCGTGCGCGGCCAGTATGCCGGCTACCGGTCGGAAGAGGGGGTCGATCCCGAATCCGATACCGAGACCTTCATCGCGCTCAGGTGCGCCATCGACAACTGGCGCTGGGCCGGCGTGCCGTTCTTCCTGCGCACCGGCAAGCGGCTGGCCGAGGGGCAGCGCATCATCTCGCTGGCCTTCCGCGAGCCGCCCAAGAGCATGTTCCCGGCGGGCTCGGGCGTCGGCGCGCAGGGGCCGGACCATCTCACCTTCGACCTCGCCGACACCTCGAAGATGTCCTTGTCGTTCTACGGCAAGCGTCCCGGACCGGGCATGCGCCTCGACAAGCTCAGCATGCAGTTCTCCATGCACGACACGGACTGGCTGGGCGACGTGCTGGAGGCCTACGAGCGGCTGATCCTCGACGCCATGCGCGGAGACCACACGCTGTTCACGACCGCCGAGGGCATCGAGCGGCTGTGGGAACTCTCGACCCCGCTGCTCGAGGCGCCGCCGCCGGTGCGGCTCTACCAGCCGGGCTCCTGGGGGCCGAAATCGATCCACCAGCTCATCGCGCCGCATGCCTGGCGCCTGCCCTTCGAAAGGGCCTGGCGCGATCCCAACAGCACGGGCGGCTGAGGCCCGCGCGGGGGTCGTTTCTCTAAGATCTGTGGGAAGGTTGGCTGGGGGACCAGGATTCGAACCTAGACTAACCGGGTCAGAGCCGGTTGTTCTACCATTAAACTATCCCCCAAGGACCGCCGCGTGCGTGGGCAGTGGCTGCCGCTGGAATCGCCGGACCGGGCCGGCGCGTCGGATTTAACGATGCCGGGCCGGGTTTGCAAGGGTCGGGCTCAGTGGGCTCGCCCCGGCCCGCAGGGTGGGTTACCATTGTCCCAAGGAAAGAGTTCCAGATGGCCGGGGAATCCACCCCTCACGCGGGGAACAAGGGAGGCTGGCACAGCGGCCGGTTCGCGCACACCTTCGCCGCCATCGATCTCGGCACCAACAACTGCCGCCTGCTGGTGGCCAAGGCGTCGATCGAGGGCTACGAGGTGATCGATTCCTACTCCCGGCCGGTCCGGCTGGGCGAGGGGGTCGCGCTGAACGGGACGCTGTGCGGTGACGCGATCGATCGCACGTTGCAGGCGCTGGGCGTCTGCGCGTCCAAGATCGAGCGCCACCGGGTCAGCCGGGCCCGTCACATCGCCACCGAGGCGTGCCGTCGCGCGTGCAACGGCGGCGACTTCCTGGCGACGGTGAAGACCCGCACCGGCCTCGACTTCGAGGTGATCCCGCCGGCCGAGGAGGCGCGGCTGGCGCTCGCGAGCTGCGAGAACCTGCTCGACGCCGCGATCCCCCACGCCCTGCTGGTCGATATCGGCGGCGGCTCGACCGAAGTGAGCTGGATCCGGGTGCGCGGCCATGCCGGCCGGCTGGGCGGCGTCGCCACCGAGCTGCTCGACATGACCTCGGTGCCGTGGGGTGTCGTCACCCTGACCGAGTCCTGCGTCCGCGGCACGCCGCGCGAGGAGCGGGTGTCGCGCGCCTGCTACGACGACATGGTCGAGCGCATCCGGGCCGACCTGCGGCCGTTCTGCGCCCGCCACGGCATCGCCGACGCCATCGCCCGCGGCGAGGTCCAGCTGATCGGCGCCTCGGGCACGGTGACGACGGTGAGCGCCCACCATCTCGGCCTGAAGCGCTACAACCGCACCCTGGTCGACGGCTCGCGGATCGGCCGCGACACGATCCTCAGCATCTGCGACGAGCTCGCCGAGAAGTCGGTCGTCGAGCTCACCGGCATCCCCTGCATCGGCAACGATCGCGCCGACCTGGCGCTGGCCGGCGGCGCCATCCTCGAGGCCGTCTGCCGGCAATGGCCGGCGCCCGTGGTGCGGGTCGCCGACCGCGGCCTGCGCGAGGGCGTCCTGATGGACCTGATGCGGCAGGCCGACCGCGACGCCGATCCCTTCCGCTGCCGTGACGCGTAAGTCGGGCGGCTCCTCCGGCCGGCCGCCCAGCAAGCCGACCGGACGGCGGGCGACGGTGCGCGTGAAGACCGCGCGCGGCCGCACCACCTCGTCGCAGCGCTGGCTGCAGCGCCAGCTCAACGATCCCTACGTCGCCGAGGCGAAGAAGCGCGGCTACCGCTCGCGCGCCGCCTTCAAGCTGCTGCAGCTCGACGACCAGTTCCGCTTCCTGAAGCCGGGCGGCCGCATCGTCGACCTCGGCGCGGCGCCCGGCGGCTGGACCCAGGTCGCCGTCGAGCGCGTGCGGCCGCACCAGACCGGCGGCACGGTGGTCGGCATCGACCTCACGCCGGTCGAGCCGGTGCCGCACGCCACGGTGCTGGCCAAGGATTTCTACGACGACGACGCGCCGGGGCTGCTCGAGGAGCTGCTGGGCGGCCCGGCCGACGTCGTGCTGAGCGACATGGCCGCCGCCGCCACGGGCGAGACCCAGGTCGACCACCTGCGCATCATGGGGCTGGCCGAAGCCGCCCACGACTTCGCGCGCCAGGTGCTGAAGCCCGGCGGCGCCTTCGTCGCCAAGGTGCTGCGTGGCGGCACGGAGCGCACGCTGCTCGAGCGGCTGAAGCGCGACTTCGCCAAGGTGAAGCACGTGAAGCCCGAGGCCAGCCGCGCCGATTCGGCCGAGATGTACGTCGTCGCGACCGGCTTCCGGGGGTAGCCGGGAGCGTCCCTTCAGGGGAGCGCGGACCTCCAGGTCCGCTCAGGCTCATGATGCGGACCGGGAGATCCGCGCTCCGATAGCGTCACGGCCATGGCCTGGATTGTCAGTTTCCTGCCGTTGACCGGCGCCGCACGCATGACTGTGTTTCCTCCACACGTTGCGCTTGCGCCCGTCCGCACATCGTGTACAAAGCGCCGCCAACCCGGCGGCCGCCTTCTTTCGGAGGGACGGGCCGCCGTTTTTGTTTCTCCGGCCCGGAGGTTGGCATGAAGTTTCAGGACGCGTTCACCTTCGATGACGTTCTCCTGAAACCGGCTGCGTCGGCGGTCCTGCCCGGCCAGACCGACACCCGCACGAAGCTCACGCGCACCATCGAGCTCGGCATCCCGCTGATGTCGGCCGCCATGGACACCGTCACCGAGGCGCCGATGGCGATCGCCATGGCCCAGGCCGGCGGCATCGGCGTCATCCACAAGAACCTCGACGCCGAGGCCCAGGCCAACGAGGTGCGCAAGGTCAAGAAGTTCGAATCCGGCATGGTGGTGAACCCGGTCACCATCCATCCCGACCAGACGCTGGCCGACGCGCTCGCCCTCATGACCCGGCACGGCATCTCGGGTATCCCGGTGGTCGAGGCGAGCGGCAAGCTGGTCGGCATCCTCACCAACCGCGACGTCCGCTTCGCCACCGACACCGCCCAGCCGGTGCGGGCGCTGATGACCAAGGACCGGCTGGTGACGGTGCGCGAGGGCGCCAGCCAGGACGAGGCCAAGCGGCTGCTCCACCAGTACCGGATCGAGAAGCTGCTGGTGGTCGACGGCAACTATCGCTGCATCGGCCTGATCACCGTCAAGGACATCGAGAAGGCCAACAAGTTCCCCGGCGCGGCCAAGGACGAGAAGGGCCGGCTGCGCGCCGCCGCCGCCACCGGCGTCGGCGAGGACGGGCTGCGCCGCGCCCAGCAGCTGATCGACGCAGAGGTCGACGTGATCGTCGTCGACACCGCGCACGGGCACTCTCGCGGCGTCCTGGACGCCGTCACGCGCGTGAAGAAGCTCAGCAACTACACCCAGGTGATGGCCGGCAACGTCGCCACGCGCGAGGGCGCCCAGGCGCTGATCGATGCCGGTGCGGACGCCGTCAAGATCGGCATCGGCCCGGGCTCGATCTGCACCACCCGCATGGTGGCGGGCGTCGGCGTGCCGCAGCTCACCGCCATCCTCGAGGCGGCCGAGGCCTGCCGCGCCGCCGGCGTGCCGGCGATCGGCGACGGCGGCATCAAGTATTCCGGCGACCTCGCCAAGGCGATCGCCGCCGGCGCCGACTGCGCGATGATCGGCTCGCTGCTGGCCGGCACCGACGAGGCGCCGGGCGAGGTCATCCTCTACCAGGGCCGCTCCTACAAGTCGTACCGCGGCATGGGCTCGATCGGCGCCATGGCCCGCGGCTCGGCCGACCGCTACTTCCAGCAGGAGGTCCAGAGCGCGCTCAAGCTGGTGCCCGAGGGCATCGAGGGCCGCGTCCCCTACAAGGGCCCTGTCGGCAACATCATCCACCAGCTGGTCGGCGGCCTGCGCGCCGCCATGGGCTACACCGGCAACGCGACGGTGAAGGAGATGCAGCAGAACTGCCAGTTCCTGCGCATCACCGGTTCCGGCCTGCGCGAGAGCCACGTCCACGACGTCGAGATCATGATGGAAGCCCCCAACTACCGCGGCGGGATGTAACAAGCTCGCTCGTCGCCTCGTCTTGCTGGGGGCGCGCCACTCCGTGGCGCGTCATCCCGGCAACCACGAGCGCACGACGTGAGCCACAAGGGCTGGCATTCGCGCGGATACCTCCCGCACTTCGACTCCCAGGACGTCGTCCAGTTCGTGACGTTCCGGCTGGCCGACAGCCTGCCGCGGGAGGCGGTTCTGCGCCTACGGCAGGCCGCTCGACCTGAAAGCATGCGGCACGCTCTCCTCGATCGCGGATGGGGCGCCTGCTGGCTTCGGGACGACCGCGTGGCGACTCTCGCGGAGCAGGCGCTGCTGATCTTCGAAGGGGAGCGCTACCGGTTGCATGCCTGGACCATCATGCCGAACCATGTGCATGCGATGCCGAGCGTCTCGCCCGGTCATCCGCTGGGGCCGATCGTCGGCTCCTGGAAGCGCTTCACCGCCCGCGAGGGGAACCGGCTGCTGCGCCGGACGGGTGCCTTTTGGCAGACCGAGTACTGGGACCGCTTCATCCGCAACGAGGCCCACTTCGCGGCGACCGAAAGCTACATCGATCTCAATCCAGTCAAGGTGGGCCTGGTCACCGAGCCTCGCCTTTGGCCTTGGGGCAGCGCACGCTTCAAGACATGACGCCCGCTGGGGGCGCGCCACTCCGTGGCGCGTCTTCCTCGCGGACCCGGAAACCCATGACGCGCCACTGGAGTGGCGCGCCCCCAGCGAAGACTCACTGCTGGAGGGGCGTCTGTGACGCGTCATGAGATGCGGCCCACCGAAGGATGATGCGCCACTGGAGCTGCGCGCTCCGGGCGAAGGCTCACCCCCGTCGCCCCACCACGTGCCAGACCTTGGTGGGGCCGGCGCCCTTGACGTCGATGGTGCCGCCTTCCGTGCAGTCGAAGCGGTCGCGGACGAGGCGCCAGGTGCGGTCGGTGATCTGGATGGCGCCGCTCAGGCCGTGGCTTTCCATGCGGCTCGCCATGTTCACCGCCTCGCCCCACAGGTCGTAGATGAACTTGCGCTTGCCGATGACGCCCGCGACCACGGGGCCGGAATTGATGCCGATGCGGAAGGCGAGCTTGCGGCCGCCGAACTCCTGGCTGGCCACCGCGGCCTGCATGTCGAGGGCGAGCTGGACCAGTACCTCGGCATGGTCGGCGCGGCGGCGCGGCACGCCCGCGGCCACCATGTAGCAGTCGCCGATCGTCTTGATCTTCTCGAGGTCGTGGCGCTCGACCAGCGCGTCGAAGCACTGGAAGACCTCGTTCAGCAGCTCGACCAGGTGCAGCGGGCTCATGCCGGCGGCCATCGGCGTGAAGGCCTCGACGTCGGCGAACAGGATGCTGGCCTCGTCGTACTGCTCGGCGATGGTGCGCGGGCCCGCCTTCAGCGTCTCCGAGATCTCGCGCGGCAGGATGTTCAGCAGCAGCATCTCCGAGCGTTCCTGGAAGAAGTTGCGTCGGCCGACGAAGTAGTAGAGCAGGCCGAACACGACCAGCACCACGGTGCCGACGTTCAGCACGAAGAACCAGGCGACGAAGGCCGGCGGCAGGTCGCGCTGCGGCAGGTAGGGCTCGACCAGCGCGCTCGCCACCAGCAGCACGAGGTAGCCCACGATCCACATCAGGGTCTTGCGCAGCTCCTCGACCAGCAGGGCGACCAGCGGGCAGAGCGCCGCCCACAGCACGACCACGCTCGACGGCGCGAAGCCGCCCAGCGCCAGCATCACGCCGAAGGGCAGGATCAGGATCGTGAACAGCTGGGTGAAGCGGTAGAAAGCGAGATTGTGGGTGGCCGCGAACAGCGCGGTGTTGGCCAGGGTGAACAGCGTGTAGCCGCCCGGGATCGCCGCCGCCAGCGGCACGCCGGCCGCGAAGTAGAGCGCGCTCCAGGCCGCGGTGAAGGGCAGGGTGCCGACGCAGAGCGCGACCGCCAGCCGCTTCTGCAGCCCCGTCTCGTTGCCGTCGGCGGCGTCGGCGCCGAGCCGGCCCGCCCAGTCGAGCAGCGCCTCGCCGCGCCGCGCCAGCCAGCGGGCGAGGGGCGGACGCCCGCTCATGACGGGGCGCTCACCACGACCTCTTCATCGCGGCTTCTCCGCCAGCATTGCGTCGAGCTTCGCCGCGATCAGCCCGGCGACCAGCCGGTTGCCGGCCTCGCTCATGTGCCAGGTGACGTAGAGGCCGCGCGGCCGGCCGGTGGCGGCGAGAGCGTCGAACGTGTCGAGCGTCGCGAGCCCGTCCTTCGCCGCGCAGGCCAGCAGGCCGCCGGTCATGCGGCGCTGCTCGGCGGCGAAGGCGGGATCGTCCCACACGACCGGATCGTACTCCGCCACCACCAGGACCGGCACGCCGGCGCTCTTCTGCAGCGCCGCCAGCCGGCCGGCCAGCAGGCACGACAGGGCCTCGCCGCTGCCCGGCGCCTGGACGCGGACATGGTCGCCGAACCAGTCGTGCAGCAGGTCGAGCCGGCGCAGGACGAAGTCGAACAGGTAGGAATAGCCCAGCGTCGCCTGCCAGAAGGAGAGCGTCGTGCGCGGATCGGCGCGCGGCGGCACCGGCACGCCGCGCAGCGCGAGCCTGCCGTCCTCCAGCACGAAATACGGCTTGTCGGCGCTCCACAGGCGGCGCATCTCGGTCCGCCTGATGTCGTCGGCGATGAAGGCGGCGACGATCGCCGCCGGCCGGTCCTTCGCCGCGAGCGCTTCGGCGCGCAGCACGATCTGGTCGAAGCCGTAGCCGCTCACGCCGCCGTTCAGCACCCGCCGCCCGGTGATCTGCTGCAGCAGCGCCGGCCAGGTCTGGCCGTCCTCGACCTCGGCGCCGAAGGTGAAGGAATCGCCTACCGCCAGGATCGGCGGACCGCCTGCCGCATCGCCGGTCCGCCGCCGCCCGTCCGCCTCGATGGTCAGGCCGGGCTCGGCATGGCCCGGCCGCGGCACATAGCCCAGCCGGTCGTCGTGGACGTAGCGGCCGCGATCCTGCTCGGCCAGGACCCTGCGCGCTTCGAGCACGAAGTTCGGCCAGACGAAGAGATAGCCCCAGGTGCTGGCGCGCAGCCCGATCTCCAGCGCCATCAAGCCGACAAGGACGGCGCCTATGATCAGACCGGCCCGCTTCAGGCCTTCATGCCGCGACCGTGAGGGAGAGGGACGTTGCGCGGCGGGCGGTTTCATCGTAGCGGCAGGGACGAGAGAGAGGGATCGACGTGACGCCGGGCGCGCGGGTTGCCGCCACCATAGAACTTATCGACGAGATCGTCAGCCAGGCCGAGCGGCCGGCCGACCTCGTCACCAACGCCTACTTCCGCCAGCGTCGCTTCATCGGCGGCGGCGACCGCCGCGCCGTGTCCGACCGCGCCTGGGGCCTCCTGCGCCGCTGGGGCCAGCTGCGCTGGTGGCTGGAACGCGCGCGGGCGCCCGAACTGTCGGGCCGGCTGGTGGTCGCGGCCGAGCTGATGCTCACCGAGGGGCTGAGGCTCGCCGACATCGACGCGCTCTACGACGGCGGCCGCTATCGGCCCGCCCTGCTCGACGAGGAAGAGGCGCGCGCGCTGCGCCAGCTCGAGGGCCATTCGCTGCCCCATCCGGACCAGCCCGACTGGGTGCGGCTCAACGTCCAGGAATGGGTCGCGCCCCATCTCAGGGAGGCCTACGGCGAGGCCTGGGGCCGCGAGATCGCCGCCCTCGACACGCCGCCGCCGGTCGACCTGCGCGTCAACCGGCTGAAGGCGACGCCGGCCGAGGCGCGCCGCGCGCTGGCCGACGAGGGCGTCGACACCGAGGCGATGAAGCTCGCCCCCGACGGGCTGCGCCTGCGCCGCCGCCTGTCGGTGGTGGCCGGCGACGCCTTCAAGAACGGGCTGGTCGAGATCCAGGACGAGGGCTCGCAGCTCGTCGCCCTGCTGGTCGACGCCCGGCCGGGCATGCAGGTCGCCGACTATTGCGCCGGCGCCGGCGGCAAGACCCTGGCGATCGCCGCCGGCATGAACAACAGGGGCCGCGTCGTCGCCATGGACGTGCTGGAGAGCCGGCTGGAGCGCTCGGCGCTGCGGCTGCGCCGCGCCGGCGCCCACAATGTCGAGCGCCGGGCGCTCACGCCGGACAACCGCAAATGGCTGAAGCGCCAGGGCGGCGCCTTCGACCGCGTGCTGGTCGACGCGCCCTGCACCGGCACCGGCACCTGGCGGCGCAATCCCGACGGCCGCTGGACGCTCGCCCCGCAGGACCTCGAGGAGCTGGTGCCCAAGCAGGCCGCCATCCTCGACGCCGCGGCGCGGCTGGTGAAGCCGGGCGGCCGGCTGGTCTACGCCACCTGCTCGGTCCTGCCGGCCGAGAACGAGCGCCAGATCGCGTCCTTCCTGGAGCGCCATCCCGGCTTTGCCGCCGTGCCGGTGGCCGAGGTCTGGCGCGACGCGCGCGACGAGCCGCCGCCGCCGGCGCTTGAGGCCGGCCCGTACCTGCGCCTGTCGCCGCTGGCGCACGGCACCGACGGCTTCTTCGCCGCCGTGCTGCAGCGGGAGGCGCCGCCGCTGGAAGGCGAGCCGGAAGTCGTGGTCGATACCGACTTCGCCGCGCTGGCCGGCGAGGGGACCGACTGGGAGCCGGAAGGCGGGACGGAGAGCGAGGCGCCCGCATTCGAAGCGCCCGCATCCGAAGCGTCCGCATCCGACGAGCCCGCATCCGATGAGCCCCCATCCGACGAGCCCGCCGCTGATGCCCCGGAGCCCGTGGACCCGCCGGAGCGTGCGCCGTGACGGTGATCCGCCGCGCCCGTGCCGGCGACGCCTCGGCGATCGGCCGCGTCCATGTCGAGACCTGGCAGGCGACCTACGCCGGGCTGTTGCCCGATTCGATGCTGACGGAGATGTCGGACGTTCGCCAGTCGGCCTGGTGGCAGCGCCTGCTCGCCGATCCGCGCGAGGCGCGCGGCATCTTCGTCGCCGACGATCCCGAGATGGGCGTGGTCGGCTTCGGCTCCTGCGGTCCCGTGCGCGATCCGCCCGAGCGGCTCGACGGCACCGAGGTGCGGGTGGGCGAGGTCTACACGCTCTACGTCGAGCCCGACTTCCAGAACCAGGGCCTCGGCCGCCGCCTGCTCGACGCGCTGTTCCGCCAGCTCCGCGCCGACGGCTGCGACACCGCCGTGCTCTGGATGCTGGCCGACAATCCCACGCGCTTCTTCTACGAGGGCATGGGCGGCCAGCGAGTCGGCGACCGCACCGACACGCTCGCCGGCCGCGACGTCGAGGAGGTCGCCTACGCCTGGCGCGACCTCGACGCTCCCCTCGTGCGCCGAAAACTCGCGACCGACTGAGCAAGAGGGCGTCAACCCCTCACCCAGCCTCTCCCCCAAGGGGGAGAGGAGCATGAGTCGGCCATCTCCATTTTTCATGTTCCTCTCCCGCGATAGGGGGAGAGGTTAGGTGAGGGGCTCACTCACGCGCTGGGTCCGCAACGGAAGAGTGCGACAGCCCTGTAGCATTCCGGCAACTGTTTTCCCGCTGATGCGGCGCGGCCCTTGATTGGCCCCTTTGCGCGGCGAACATCCCCGATGTGGGCGGAGGGGCGAAGGCAGGGACTTCTTCAACCGGACCCCCTCTGTCCCGCAGCCACAGGAGGCATCGCATGGACAGCATCGTCACCAACGGAACGCTTTCCGCCACCACGCTCATGGGCTTCGCCGGCCGAGTCGGCACCTACGACCGCGACAACCGGTTCTTCACCGAGGACTTCGAGGATCTGCGCCGCTCCGGCTATCTCACCATCAACGTTCCGAAGGAGATGGGCGGGCAGGGCTTCACCCTGGCCGAGGTCGGACGCGAGCAGCGGCGGCTCGCCTACCACGCGCCGGCCACCGCGCTCGGCATCAACATGCACCTCTACTGGATCGGCGTCGCCGCCGACCTCTGGCGGGCCGGCGACAGGTCGCTGGAATGGATCCTGCGCGAGGCCATGAAGGGCGAGATCTTCGCCGCCGGCCATGCCGAGCGCGGCAACGACCTGCCGGTGCTGCTCTCGACGGCGAAGGCCGAGAAGGTCGACGGCGGCTTCCGCTTCACCGGCCACAAGATGTTCGGCAGCCTGGCGCCGGTATGGACGCGCTACGGGCTGCACGGGCTGTGGGCCGACGCGCCCAACGGGCCGCAGATCGTGCACGGCTTCCTGCCGCGCGACAGCATGGGGTACACGATCGTCGAGACCTGGGACACGATGGGCATGCGCGCCACGCGCAGCGACGACGTCAAGCTCGACGGCGCCTTCGTGCCCGACAAGTACATCGCCCGCACCTTGCCCGCCGGCACCGCCGATCCCTTCGTCCTGGCGGTCTTCGCGTGGGCGCTGCTGGGCTTCGGCAACATCTACTGCGGCGTCGCCCAGCGCGCGCTGGACCTCGCCACCGCGGCGGTGAAGGGCAAGACCGCGCTCGCGGTCAGCCGCGGCATGGCCTACCATCCCGAGGTCCAGCACGCGGTCGCCGACATGGTGCTGGCCTTCGATCCGGTGGCCGCCCATCTCGACCAGGTCGCCCGCGACTGGGTCGAGGGCGTCGACCATGGCGCCGCCTGGCCGTCGAAGATCGTGTCGGCCAAGCACCACGCGGTCGAGGCTTGCTGGAAGGTCGTCGACGGCGCCATGGAGGTCTCGGGCGGCGCCGGCATGTTCCGCGCCAACGAGCTCGAGCGGCTCTTCCGCGACGCCCGCTGCGGCCGCTTCCACCCGGCAAACTCGATGCTGGTCCACGAGATCGTCGCCAAGACCGCGCTCGGCATCGACCTCGGCGAGCAGCCCCGCTGGGGCTGACGCTCCCGGTCGCCCCCTCACCCAACCTCTCCCCCTCGCGGGGGAGAGGAGGAAGAGGGGAAGAATGTTCCTCTCCCCTTCATGTTCCTCTCCCCCTCAGGGGGGAGAGGTTAGGTGAGGGGGCCACCCCCAAAGATTCCCCGATTGAACCCCGCCGGGTGCTTCCCGTATATCCCCCCATGGCCGACCGTTTGCTGATCGTCGATTTCGGTTCCCAGGTTACCCAGCTGATTGCCCGGCGCCTGCGCGAAGCCGGGGTCTACTGCGAGATCCACCCCTTCCAGACCGTCGACCAGAAGAAGCTCGCCGAGTTCGATCCCCGGGCCATCGTGCTCTCCGGCGGCCCCGCCTCGGTGATCGAGGGCCAGGCGCCGGCGGCCGATCCGGCCATCTTCCAGGCGAAGGTCCCGGTGCTCGGCATCTGCTACGGCGAGCAGACCATGGCCCAGCAGCTCGGCGGCCAGGTCGAGGCCGGCCACCATCGCGAGTTCGGCCGCGCCGAGCTCGAGGTCCGCAAGCCCTCCGCCCTGTTCGACGGCGTCTGGCAGCCGGGCGACCGCAAGCAGGTCTGGATGAGCCACGGCGACCGCGTCACCAAGCTGCCGCCCGGCTTCGAGATCATCGCCACCTCGGAGAACGCCCCCTTCGCCGCCATCGCCGACGAGAAGCGCCATTTCTACGGCGTGCAGTTCCACCCCGAGGTGATGCACACGCCCGACGGCGCCAAGCTGCTGCGCAACTTCGCGCTGGGCATCGCGGGCTTCAAGGGCGACTGGACGATGCACGCCTTCAAGGACCGCGCCATCGCCGAGGTCCGCGCCAAGGTCGGCCAGGGCAAGGTGATCTGCGGCCTCTCCGGCGGCGTCGATTCATCGGTCGTGGCCGTGCTGCTGCACGAGGCGATCGGCGACCAGCTCCAGTGCGTGTTCGTCGACCACGGGCTGCTGCGCCTGAACGAGGCCGACGAGGTCGTGACCCTGTTCCGCGACCATTACAACATCCCGCTGATCCACGCCGACGCGTCGGACCTGTTCCTCAAGGCGCTCGACGGCGTCACCGACCCCGAGCAGAAGCGCAAGACGATCGGCGCGCTGTTCATCGACGTCTTCCAGGAGCACGCCTCGAAGGTCGGCGGCGCCGAGTTCCTGGCCCAGGGCACGCTCTATCCCGACGTGATCGAATCGGTCTCCTTCACCGGCGGCCCCTCGGTCACGATCAAGAGCCATCACAATGTCGGCGGCCTGCCCGAGCGCATGCACCTGAAGCTGGTCGAGCCCCTGCGCGAGCTGTTCAAGGACGAGGTGCGCGCGCTCGGCCGCGAACTCGGCCTGCCGCCGAGCCTGGTGAACCGCCATCCGTTCCCGGGCCCGGGCCTCGCGATCCGCATCCCCGGCACGATCACCAAGGACAAGCTCGACCTGCTGCGCCAGGTCGATGCGGTCTATCTCGACGAGATCCGCAAGGCCGGCCTGTACGACGAGATCTGGCAGGCCTTCGCCGTGCTGCTGCCGGTGCGCACGGTGGGTGTGATGGGCGACGGCCGCACCTACGACCAGGCGTGTGCGCTCAGGGCCGTCACCTCGACCGACGGCATGACCGCCGACTACTACCCGTTCGACCACGCCTTCCTCGGCCGCGTCGCCAACCGCATCATCAATGAAGTGCGCGGGATCAACCGGGTGACCTACGACATTACGTCCAAGCCACCGGGCACGATCGAGTGGGAATAGTAGAACAACCTTGCTGGGTCGCTTGTGGAACCCGCGTAACGTGTGGATAGAACCGCGCACATTTGCGTGCCTCCACTCGGTCCAGCGGCCATACTTGGTGCGCAGCAGATGCCTCTGCATCGCTCTTCGAGGCTCCGCAGCAGGCATGCCAAACAGGGTTTATTGAAGCGATGCCTTTCTACAAGGATGAGGTCTTGGACGTATTGGCTGAGAGCGGCAACGTTGCTCAGTTCGCAAGCTTTCGTCCGACTGAAAGTAATGTGCTCCTTCAAACCTACTGCAGAGTCGCTGGTCATCCTCCGAACTATAAATTCTCCGATCCTGCGGCAGCGGTCGCTGCTCTATTGAGCTCAAGCCCTGATGGAACGGTTAACGTTCGAAGCTTTGCCCCAAACAGCCCACGTAGCCAGGAATTTGTCTACGGCATCGGTTCTGTAGACGAGGTGCTCATGAATATGGCGAGGCTTGCGAAGGCGGGCCTTTGCCTAATTGTGAATGAAACAATTGATGTCGCCGATGGAGGTGTGTCTGGCGTGGTGCAGGGCAATGTAGTCGAATTTGCGCCGGACGACACTCCTCGATGCGTTGAGAAGCCTGGGGTAGCGTCACTGCCCTATGCCCTTGGCATTGACATGCTGAGCAACGTCTATGGATTTGCGCCAGAATTGTCATCCATGCCGGGTGGACGTTTGGAGTTCAGCGTTCATCCAAAACCAAGGGGTTGGCGGCAAACGCATACGCTCTTGTGGGAAAAGGAAGCAGGTGTTTCCGGTGAGCCGAAGCCTGCATTCACCTGGCCTAATCGGTTTAGTCGGCACATCGGAGACAAAGCCTTTGGCCTGCTCGTTGCCACGTATCTAGGTGTACCTGTTCCTCGCACCTTGGTCATATCTCGACGCGTAAGGCCGTTTCAATTTGGGTCGGATACCGGCTCTCTTGAAGTGTGGACGCGTACGTGCCCGGCGGAGCCTCTTCCTGGGCTATATACTACGGTCAAGGGTTGGGCCGATCCGTTCGCGCTGTTGGCAGCGGAAGATCCGAAAGGAACTTCGATTAGGTCTGTCCTCTGTCAGTCCGCGGTTCCAGCCGCATTTTCTGGAGCAGCCATCGTCACGGCATCGAGCGAACTCCTCATCGAAGGGCGTCACGGTGAGGGAGATCGATTCATGCTCGGGCTTGACGGCCCTGAGATACTTCCAACGTCGGTAACGCGAGATGTGAGTGCCATCTATTCTCGGCTGACCCAATACCTGGGCGAGGTTCGCTTCGAATGGGTCCACGATGGTGAGCGAGCTTGGATAGTGCAGCTTCATTGCGGAGGTACAGCTACCAGCAAGGACATATTGGTGCCCGGAGACCCATCCAGCTGGATTAATTTTGATGTCGCGCTAGGCTTGGAAGCGCTCCGGTATACTCTCGAGTCTTTGCCCGATGGAGCTGGGATCGTTCTTGTCGGAGATATTGGCTTTACAAGCCACATGGCAGATCTAACTAGGAAAGCAGCGAAACCTGCCCGGCTTGCAAGAAGCGAAGAGGTCACAGCATGACCGTCGCTGCGCCCTATTCAAGGATGGTCCGCCGCGGTCGCCCGTGGACTCCGCCATATCTCTTCTAAAATTTCATCTCCCTTTACCGTGTGAACCGCCAGTACATAGTCGCGAATATCGGGGACAGAATGTTGGACAAGAAGTTCGACGACATTGGCGTGGAGCGAGCGCGTTTTTCTTCGCTGTTCAAAGGGAAAGTCTTCTATCTTTTGAAATGTCGCGGGGCCTCGGGGCTGCGGGCTGAACAGGGTTGCGCCACTGTTAATCGGGCTTAGCCAGATATTCTTCTGATAGGCGAGGACCAGGCTTTCTGTGTCGACAGTAAGGACTGTTTGCCGAAGATCGCGGTACGCTCTCGCCTGCAGAAGGGTCCAGATTCTGTTGCGGGACAGCCAAAAGAAGCTATGCGAATTTAGCAACTCATACCAATCGGACGGCGTGAGACCACCTTGCAGACAGTTCTCCAGCTTCTTGTCCGTCATAGGGATTTGGTCTCTCAAGACTGCCGTTGGAAGCCCCTTCTTCTCGAGCATGACACATGCAGGACGCCGTTCGGACAGCAACTGCTTTCGTCGCGTTCCATGAATATCATAATCATCCAGTAGGGCGCGCGTACTCCTAAGGCCTCTCGCCTCAATCGCCGGCCAACTTCCAAATTCGGCCATATGCCAGAGGCGTGGGTACTTCGATATCAGGTCCTCCACCTTCACTGCCATCCGTCCCGGTCTATGACCCCGTCGGCTGCAAACTCCTTCGACACGAGCGAGACACGCGCATCAGAGACACGCTCTATGCGGTCGATGAACTCTCGTGTTTCAGGCAACAGACCGGCGAATGTCTTCGCGCCTCTGTTCGCAATTCCATGATAGTCAGCAAAGGTTAGGGCGATGTCTGTTGGCCGGTTTAACAGCGATGATCGCCTAAGCTGCATCCAATCAAACTCGGCGATGCGCCGCTGAGTTCCCGAAATTGTGCCTTTCTCTACGGTACGCATCGTCTCAAGCGCGATACCCGAACGCTGTGCGATCGTAGGTAGGTCAATTTCCGTTCCCATTGGACCGGAGGGTCCTCCGACGCGAATGGGATATGTCCTGGTGACCATAACAATCTTGCGCACTCGATGTGGAGCTATGCCTGCGTCGGCGAGGCAACCTGAGGCCGTTGTCTCTCTCGACGTGACATGCGGGTAGAAACCGTGATGAATACTTAGTGAGGTTCCTTGAGTTCCTTCGAGCATCACTTTGCTGCGTTGTTCTAACGCCCGCTCAAGCTCTTCCTTTGTATCGCGCACGAATTCGCCGAGTTCGTTCACGTTTTTCGCGAGAACGACGGGGGGACCAAAAGCCGGTGTGTTACCACGACCCATGATTTTTCTTGCAGATGCAGATCCGACGCCTTGCCGGGTAGACCCGATAGAGGCAACAGTCGCGCCCTCGATGCGCCTGTCTTCCTCGTCGATTATCATGGCCTGCGGGTCTATTACCAATCTGTCCGGCCGTAAGCCGTGGTCGCGTATTTCCGTCATTAGTTGTGGCAGCCATATAGTTGAGCCGGCGGCGATCAGGATTTTCGCCTCCGGATTTGCGCCCGTTCCGGAGGGGAGTTGCACGTACTTATATAACGGGGCAGGCGCAAAGTGTCCGGCGTTAGGTCCTCCCACTCGCACCAAGACGTTGTAACGATGCGCAAGGAATGAACATATGTTTCCTTTGCCTTCGCTTCCGTACTGGCCTCCCACGAAGACATCTACGAGTCGCTCACACCCTCCAATCGGGCGGATATCCGCGAGTGCAAGTGCTACACGCGCCAATTCATCCGAGGCCGCTGTGTCCGTTTGCAGCGTTATGTCGGCCATTGGCCCCAAGGCGCCGACTGCTGCCTCCGTGGGATCAGCACGGGCTTGATCATACGTCGCATATTCGACTACGTCGTGTCGCCTCGCGGCGTACCTTGCACGAAGTACATCTTCGGCGGCGACCAGATGGACGTGAAACACTTTGTCGGCAAAAGTGGCCCGTAGTGCCTCGACCTGTCCCGGGATCCTCGCTGAATCGAGAAGGAGAAGGGCATCGGCAGGACAAGCCGCCGCCGCTTGCCTCGCTGCGTCAGCCACCCATCGACCGCCGGTTTCTCGATCGAGGCGTGCTCCCGCTTCTTGCAGTGGGCCGCGCTCGCTCGGAACGCCCGTATGGTCAACTAGGTACTGGCGAGTGGATACGCGGTGGATCGGGAGCATTGTCGCCAGTGCTCGCGCGAACTCAGATTTACCCACACCGATGGGACCCGAAAGTACGAACAATGCCCGCATTGCGCTTCCTAGGTTGAATTATTACATCATCATACGCGCGAGTGCGCCATAGTGACAAGCTGCCTGACCTTCGGCGACGCTTTCCACATCGACTCCGGTGGGTGCGTATGTTCTAGATTGAATGGAGGCAGAAGAATGTGGTCACGAAACCCTCGACCACTCTCTAGGAAGGGAGTGCCATGACTGCACCGCCAGATCAGAGGCTGAGGAGAAGCAGAATTTCGGGACGGAAGCATGTAGTTGCAGTCGCGTACGGAAACGGCCCAATTATGACTCTCCATAGCGGCGCTGGTTTCGATTTGTTGGACCCATGGAATAGTGAATTCACGATTGAAGACATCGCGCATGGGTTGGCACACGTTTGCCGTTATGCAGGGCAGTGTCGGAACTTTTACTCCGTTGCAGAGCATAGCCTCCTTGTTAGTGACATGGTGCCTGAGTTCGCTATGGAGGCTCTCTTTCATGACGCGGCGGAAGCCTTCTTGGGTGACATAACCCGTCCGCTTAAACAGCTGCTGCCTGAATACAAGGTGATTGAGCGTGACGTGGGCGCCGCAATTTTTCATCGCTTGGGCATCGACGAAACGAGCGTGTCTGCGATTAAAGGCGCCGATCTTCAAGTGCTGGCCGCAGAACAGGAACAGATTATGCCTCCCGGGACGAATTCCTGGGCCGCTGCCGCTGGTGTGGTGCCTGCGCCTATCCAGGTTCGATTTCTCCCCCCGCCAATTGCCAAGCGGGACTTCTTGAAACGCTACTATGAACTGACAGAGAAGCGTTGAATTTCCCCGTACTATTGGCGTCGCGGCGTGGTCTCGCGAGGCAGTAAGACACGCAATTACTCCCAAATTATCCCACCAGATTTTTGCGCAGCGACGCCAGCATCTGCTGTACCTTGTCGATACTCTTGAGCACGTCTGCATCGCCTTTGAGCGCATTCAGTGTCGTCCAAGGTACGCGGCCCATAGCATCAAGCGCAGTCTCCAAATCGTGAAGGAAATTTGGTTCCAACGTTGACCGCGCAGATGGCAGTCGGAGAGTCGCGGTCTCGAGGTCGCCACCTTCACTCAAGTTGACGCCGATCACGAAGGCCCAGTCGGCCACCGGCACGTCGACCAGCTTGGTGCCGTGCATCGGCACGCCGGCGTTGTTGCAGGCGATGTGGAGCTTGCCGAAGCGGCGCTCGGCCTCGGCGATGCGTTCCGGCGGGCGCCGACAACCCTATGCGATCGCCACCCAGCCGCGAAAGCTGAACGCAGCGTAGAAGAGCGACACTTCGGAAAAGCCTGCATCGCAGAGCAGCGCCTCGTCCTCGTCCGGCGAGAGGATCGGCAGGCGCATCATTTCTGTCGCCGCATGAGCGCGCGGGAGATTGTGGGCGGGCCGATCGGCAAAGGCGATCGACAGCGCAAGCCAGGGCCGGGCTCCGCCTTCGGAGGAATAGCTGTGGTGCGCGACAACGAGCCGGGCGCCGGGGCGCATGCGACTTCGCAAAGCGCGCAGGGCTTTCAGCCGCTCGGCGCGCTCGAGAAAGTGCAGGGTCAGCAGGCAGGTGGCGCCGTCGAAGGGACCGGGCGGCGCGTCGTCGATATAACCCTGTTGCAGGACAATTCGTGATTGGTGGGGCAGGATGGTTCGGGCGAGATCGAGCATCTCGGCCGACGGATCGATACCGACGAAGCGCCAACCCGTCTGCAACTCGCTGAACGCCTTGATTTCTAGCCCGCCACCGGCGCCATAGACTAGTATCTGCGCCTCCGGCCGAGCCTGTTCCGCCAGCAGGATCATCGCCATGCGGTGCAGGTCGGCATAGCCCGGTACCTTGCGCGGCGTATCCTCGGCATAGCTCGCGATCGCCGCCCGATTGGTGAAGGGCCGGACGGTGTCCATCGCTCAGCCGAAGACGAGGGCACGATGTGCCGACACGCCCGCCGTCACACCGTCCGCCACCGCCCAAGCCACAGCGTGCGGCATGCGCGCGATATCGCCGGCCGCGTAGACACCGGGCACCGATGTCATCTTCTCGCCGTCGGTCCGAATGATCGCGCCCATGGGTGTTTCGTCCAGTACTAGCCCCAGCTGTTCCGCCAACGGGCTGGAGAAGCGGGAGTCGGGGGCGGTATAGAGCGCCGCGATTTCGCGCGTGCGCCCATCCTGCAGTTCGATTGCGGCCAGTTCCGTGCCGTCACCGCTCAGTCCCGCGATGGCGACTGACTCCACCTGCACCTTCCGTGCGGCGAGGATGGCCATTTCGTCGTCTCCCAGCGAAGCACCGTTGAGAAACAGCGTGGTCGGTCCCCACTCGGCGATGAGGCTTGCTTGGTGCACTGACATGGGCACGCGATAGAGCACGCCTAGCGGCTGATCGCTGAACTCGATCCCGTGGCAATAGGGACAGTGCAGCACGGTCTTGCCCCAGCGCTGGCGCAGGCCGGGGATGTCGGGCAGTTCGTCGGTAAGGCCGAACGCGAGGATCAGCTTGCTGGCAACGAGTGTGCCGCCCGTCGCCAGGTCGACAGAAAAACCGTCACCGTCCACCTGCGCATGGACCACCTCCTTCTCGACCAACTCGACCGTCGGGTAGCGTAGCAGCTGCTCGCGCGCAGTGGCCATGATCGCCTGCGGGTCGCTACCGTCTTGGCCAAGGAAGCCGTGCGATGCAGCGGCGAAGCGGTTGCGTGGCTTCCCCGTGTCCAGCACCACAACATTTCGGCGGCCTCGCACGAGATAGGTTGCGGCCGCGAGGCCGGCGAAGCCGCCGCCAACGATGATCGCATCATGCCGCATGAGCATCCTCAGTACCGGTTATTCTGCGCGCTGCCATGCGCCGGTGGAAATCTGCGCTGAGCTGCGCCAATGTTACCTCGCCGAAGCGCTGCAGCAGCAGCGCCTCTGCATCAGCGAAGGCCTTACCGAGGGCAGCATTCACCGCTTGTTCGACGAGGCAGCCAGGCGCATCGGTGCGGCTACCGATCGCGAGAATCTCCGGTTCCCCCAGTGCCACGTAGACGTCGCGGAGGCTGACTGCCGCGAGATCGCACGCGATCGTCCAGCCGCCGCCATGGCCCTTCTCGGACCGGACCAGACCCCGGTCGCGCAGGCCCGCCAACACACGGCGGATCACGACCGGGTTGGTCCCCATGGCTCGCGCCAGCGTCTCCGATGTCTGTGGCTCGGGTCGCTCGGCCATGTGCAGGAGCACGTGGAGCACTCCGGAAAGTCGGCCGTCTCGTCTCATGCAACTTCATTTGATGCATGAAAGGGGAAACGTCAAGTGACGTGCTTCGCGAGGCAGAACCTCCGAGGGAATTTTCCATCCTCCTGTGAGTGGAGGAAACTTGATGCAGACTCGGTTTCCTCTGCTTGCGCAGCTATCGTTGGATAGATGCCTGACGGTACCTTTTGAACGCGCTCGCGCTTCGAACGTCAGGATAGAAAGCCCGCCGAGAGCCGATAGTAGTCGATAGATGGCTCGCGGAGGCTGGCTGAAGTTCCGTAACGATATCAGCAGCGAATTTTCTGACGGATCCTGGGCCGGTAGTAGTTGAGCGGAAGAATATTTTCTTCAAATTCAGATGGTTGCCATGGCTCGGAACAATCGAGTGGGAGTGGGGGGCGTCGGAGGGGAGACACCCGTCGGCACGGTGCTTTCTCCGGGAGACCGGGACGACCGATGAGCGATGCGATCGCCGACTGTGGGGCCCTCCTGGATTCGGTGCTGCCGCTGGCGCGGCAACTCCTGACCGAGCTGGGCAGATTCAGCCCCTTCGGCGCGGGGATGCGGCCCGACGGGCAGGTCGTCCAGATCGGCGTCTACCACGAGGGCGATCCCATGAGACCGACCGAAATGATCGCCCTGCTCAAGGGAGCCTTCGGCGCATCGGCCCGGGCGGGCGAGTACAAGGCGACCGCGGTCGCTTGCGACGCATGGGTGACGTTCCCCGTGACCGGGGAAAGGACCGATGCGATCACCGTGTCGCTGGAGCACCGGGACGACTATGCGATCAAGGTCGTCGTCCCCTACAGGCTCGACGCGGGCGAGCTGATCGTGGGCACGGCCTACACGGAGGAAGAGGAAGCGGAGATCTTTCCGGCGCGATGACCGCGGCGTTTGCCGACTGAGGATCATTCTGGCCAGCCGCACTCGACCCTTGTTGCGCTCGACGGGGTGGTCTGCCGTCATCCGGACCGCGAGCCTCCGGCTCGCTCGGGATCATGAGCCGGCTGGAAGCCAGCGGGCCCGGCTCGGGCCGCCGGTGTCGCGTCAGGGAGCCAGCCATCCCGCCCAGTTGCGCGGGAGAGGCGCCGTGACGGGTGGCGTGGCGGGAAGGGGGGAGTCCGGGGTCTTTCCTTCGGCCTGCCGAAGGTCGGCCATCACCCGCGCCATGACCCGGGCAGTCGCCAGGAGGACTTCCTTTGAATGGGCCATATCACTCAAATGGATGACGTCAGGATCGTAGATATAGCGCCGCGGCCTGGGGAGCTTCAATCCAAGGAATGGATGTCAATTCGGTGAAGGCCGGGAGCCGGTCGCCTCGACCGAAGGTGAACCCGTCAGCCGTCCCGGTTCAGTGAACCACCCATCCCGCCGCGTTGCGGGGGAGCGGAGTCGCGGCCGCGGCGGTCTGCTTGGCGGACGGGGAGTCCGGGATCTGTGCCTCGGCCGGCGGCCGGAGGTCGGCCATCACGCGGGCGATGATCCGGGCGGTCGCCATGAGCTCGTTCCTGGAATGCTGCATTTCACTCGATCGAGGATGGGTTAACTCCGCCGATATAGCGCCGGCCCGCGCCGGCCTTCAATCCGGGGGCCCGATGTCCATTCGGTGACGCGGGCTCTCGCCGATCGACGGCCGGCAAACCTTGCGCGCCGATATCTTCCCCCGGCGTGCAAACGATTGTTGCAGGAGTTTGCGCAATATGGCCAAGGCCCGCGGCGCGAATCTGCTAAAATGCCCGCGTCATGCCCATCCGCTATGTCGTCGATCTCGAATCCCGGATGTTGTCCGCGGACGCCGAGGGCGACATTTCTTTCCGCGAGGCTGCAGACTTCCTGGACGCGATCTCCGCCCAGCTCGGCTTTCGCAAGCTGTTCGACAGCCGGGAAGCGACGTCGTCCATGGCCCCGGACGAGGTGCTGGAGCTCGTCTGGCAGATCCGCTCCTTCCACGACAAGGGCCCGATCGGGCCGCTGGCGATGCTCGTGACCCAGGACCAGGCCAACCGCTTCACGCCGCTGCTGGGCGCCCTGGCCGCGGCGGAGCGGCGCATGAAGCTCTTCCGCAGCCGGCAGAAGGCGAAGGACTGGCTGATGCTGCAGCAGGCGTACTGAGCGGGCTTTCCGCCGCCGCCGTCCTGCGGCGTCGCGCGGCTTGCACCACGGCGCGCGCCCGCCGATACCGGCGCCCATGATCCGCCTCGACAATATCGGCAAGCAGCACGGCCACCAGATCCTGTTCATCGACGCCTCGATGGTCCTGCAGAAGGGCGAGAAGGTGGGGCTGGTCGGGCCCAACGGCGCCGGCAAGTCGACGCTCTTCCGCATGATCGCCGGCGAGGAGGCGCCCGACGACGGCCAGGTCGTGGTCGATCCCGGCACGACCATCGGCTACTTCAGCCAGGACGTCGGCGAGATGTCGGGCAGGAGCGCGGTCGCGGCGGTGATGGACGGCGTCGGGCCGGTGAGCGCGCTCGCCGCCGAGATCGCCGGGCTCGAGACCGCCATGGCCGACCCGGAACAGGCCGACAGGATGGACGCCCTGGTCGAGCGCTACGGCGAGGTCCAGGCCCGCTTCGAGGAGCTCGACGGCTACGCGCTGGAGGCCCGCGCGCGCGAGGTGCTGGCGGGGCTGAGCTTCAGCCCGGAGCGCATGGACGGCGACGTCGGCCTGCTCTCCGGCGGCTGGAAGATGCGCGTGGCGCTCGCCCGCATCCTGCTGATGCGGCCCGACGCCATGCTGCTCGACGAGCCCAGCAACCATCTCGACCTCGAGAGCCTGATCTGGCTGGAGGACTTCCTGAAGCAGTACGACGGCGCGCTGCTGATGACCTCGCACGACCGCGAGTTCATGAGCCGCATCGTCGGCAGGATCGTCGAGATCGACGGCGGCGCGCTCACCACCTATTCCGGCGGCTACGACTTCTACGAGCAGCAGCGGGCGCTGGGCGAGCGCCAGCGCCAGGCGCAGTTCGAGCGCCAGCAGGCGATGCTGGCCAAGGAGATGAAGTTCATCGAGCGCTTCAAGGCGCGCGCCTCGCACGCCGCCCAGGTCCAGAGCCGCGTGAAGAAGCTCGACAAGATCGAGAAGGTCGAGCCGCCGCGCCGCCGCCAGTCCGTGCGCTTCGAGTTCCGCACCCCGCCGCGCTCGGGCGACGACGTGGCGAGCTTCCGCGACGTCCACAAGGCCTACGGTCCCCAGCCGGTCTATGCCGGGCTCGACCTGCGCCTGCGCCGCCAGGAGCGCTGGGCGGTGCTGGGCGCCAACGGCGCCGGCAAGTCGACGCTCCTGAAGCTGGTGGCCGGCGCCACCGAGCCCGACCGGGGCACGGTGAGCCTGGGCGCCAGCGTGCGCATGGGCTACTTCGCCCAGCATTCCATGGACCTGCTGGACGGCGACGACACGGTCTTCGAATCCCTCGACGCGGCCTTCCCGCAGGCCGGCACGGGCGCGCTGAAGACGCTGGCCGGCTGCTTCGGCTTCTCCGGCGACGACGTCGAGAAGCCCTGCCGCGTGCTCTCGGGCGGCGAGAAGGCCCGCCTGGTCATGGCCCTGATGCTGTTCGACCCGCCCAACTTCCTGGTGCTCGACGAGCCGACCAACCATCTCGACATGGCGACCAAGGAGATGCTGGTCGCCGCCCTCGCGGACTTCGAGGGCACGATGCTGTTCGTCAGCCACGACCGCCATTTCCTGGCCGCGCTGTCCAACCGCGTGCTCGAGCTGACGCCCGAGGGCGTGCACCAGTACGGCGGCGGCTACACGGAGTACGTGGCGCGGACGGGCCGCGAGGCGCCGGGGCTGCATCCGGGGGCCTAGAAGGAGCCGGCGCTCTTCGGTCCGCCTACAGCGGGATGACATCGGATCGATTCAGGACTGGGCGCGCGTCAATGGACGCGTCTTGGCGACGACAGCCCATGAGTGCCGCGCAGAGGTTGGAAAGCCATGGGAGCGCGGACCTCCAGGTCCGCTCAGGATCATGAGGCGGACCTGGAGGTCCGCGCTCCCACGACGCGCCGCGGAGAGAATGTGAAAGAACGCATTCTTCCTCATGCTCCTCTCCCCCGTTAGGGGGAGAGGGTGGGTGAGGGGGCTGCAGGCAGCCTTCTACCCCCTCACCTGGCCTCTCCCCCTGGTCTAACGGGCGAGAGGAACCCGATTGTCGTTGCTCGGGCGTGCTCCGGTAGCTTCACACTTCGGCGTGGCGCGCCCCCGCCAAGATGACGATGGATCTCAAGTCATCGTGCTTCAGGGCCGCGTCCAATCCTCGATTCGCAGCCCCTCGACGCGCTGGAACTCGGCCAGGTTGCCGGTGACGAGCGTCAGGGCGCGCGCCTTTGCCTGACCGGCGATCAGCACATCGTAGGGGCCGATCGGCGTGCCCTGCCGGGCCAGCGCGGCCCGGATCTCGCCGGCGGCCCGGGCATCCTCCCGGTCGAGATCCAGCACGACGAGATCGGCCAGGAGCAGGCGCAGAGTCTCGAGGTTGAACTCTCGACCTTCTGGCTGCGATAGGCGCCGAAATAGAGCTCGTGCGCGACGATGGCGGAAACGGCCAGCGTTCCCGGCGCCGCCGCCCCGACGCGACGGAGCAAGGGCTCGGACCGGCGCGTCACCAGGGCGATGACGGCGTTGGTGTCGAGCAGCCAGGTCAACGGCCGAAAGCCTCGTCGAGGCCGGGCCGGTTCTGGGCGTCCGGCTGCTCGCGGCCGTCCGCCATGAGGTCCGCGCTGAACCCGCGCTCCACGGCGGCGCGCAGCGAGGCCCAGCGCGTCGAGCCGCTGCGGCGGGGCCGCAGGATCACCGCATTGCCCTCGCGCGAGACCTCGACCTCCTCGACGTCGAAGCGGAACGCCTTGGGCAGCTGGACGGCCTGCGAGTTGCCGGAGCGGAACACCTTGGCGAACTGGAGCATGGACAGCCTCGTGAATACGCTTGCAGGCATATACGGCGCGGACTTCCATTCTTGAAGCCTGGAGTGTCCCGGATCATGGCGCTCGGCCAGCCTTCTCTCTACGATGCCCGGCCCATCGCAACCGTGTGTGAGACAAAGCGTGCTGAAAGTTCGCAGCGAGCAGGCCTGCTTCGGCGGGACCATCGGCTTCTATTCCCATGCGTCGCGCGAGATCGGCGCCGAGATGAATTTCGCCGTCTACCTGCCGCCCGCCGCCGTCGCGGGCCGCCGCCGGCCGGTGCTCTACTTCCTGGCGGGGCTCACCTGCACGGAAGAGACGTTCATGATCAAGGCGGGGGCCCTGCGCCTCGCCGCCGAGCTCGGGCTCATCCTGGTGGCGCCCGACACCAGCCCGCGCGGCCTCGGCCTGCCGGGGGAGGACGACAGCTGGGACTTCGGCAGCGGCGCCGGCTTCTATCTCGACGCCGAGGCCGAGCCGTGGCGCCGCCACTACCGCATGTTCTCCTGGGTGACCGCGGAGCTGCCGGCGCTGGTCGAGGCCCGGTTCCCCGCCGACGGGCAGCGCCGGGGCATCTTCGGCCACTCGATGGGCGGCCACGGCGCGCTCGTGGTCGCGCTGAAGACGCCGGGCGCCTGGCGCTCGGTCTCGGCCTTCGCGCCGATCGCCAACCCGGTTTCGGTGCCGTGGGGCATCAAGGCCTTCGGCGGCTACCTCGGCCCCGATCGCGCGCGCTGGGCCGACTGGGACGCCACCCTGCTGATGCGCAAGGCGCCGTTTCCCGGACCCATCCTGGTCGACCAGGGCCTGCAGGACCAGTTCCTCGACAGCCAGCTCCGCCCCGACGCACTCGAAGCGGCCGCCCGCGACGCCGGGCAGGAGGTGATCCTGCGCCGGCACGAGGGCTACGACCATTCCTACTGGTTCATCCAGAGCTTCATCGAGGATCACCTGAGGTGGCATGCCGAGAGGCTCGGGGCTCCGCTTTGACTGGGAACGGCGCGGCTCCTCGGCCCCCGAGATTGGCTTTGCAATGACGGACCAGACGCGCCGGACGTGTTCCTCGAATTTCGAGAAGGCCCGCCTGGTTGGCCCTGATGCTGTTCGACTCGCCCAACTTCCTGGTGCTCAACGAGCCGACTAACCATCTCGTTGCCGTGTCGCCCTGCGCCATGATCTGACGCCTCACCATGAGGCGTGACGTCGACAGACAGCATGATGGTGGACTACGATCCGTGCGGCCTTGCCCTTGGCCGCGTTGCCAACCACGTCATCACGAGGTGCGGGGGGATCAACCGGGTGACGGTTAACATTCCGCCAAAGCCGCCGGGGGCGATTGAGCGGGAGTGAGAAGTGATCACCTTTAGGCGAGTTACTTCTGAGGATTTGGCCGCGACCAGACGGGAGCTTGTTCAACAATTTCCGAGCGCTAAGTTTGGCTGGCCTCCAGACGTAAAATCTTCGCTTTTGGATATGCTGCTAGTTGCGCTTAGGGCAGGTAGCGAGGAAGCTATTCAAAAGGTCCTAACGGCGAATCCGTACCTGATTCAGTACGCCGTCAAAGGATCTGGCCATCAGGGCATTTGGGTATTTCCCAAAGCGATGATCAAGCCTAGAGGCGCGGACGGAACACGCGGGCTCGTGCCTGACTTTCTGATCGCAACGCGGTCATCTCTTGGCTACTACTGGCACGTCGTGGAGCTCAAACGTTTTGACGTCCAGTTCGCCAATCGAGCTGGAGATGGCTATAGCGCGGAAGGCAACAAGGCGATCGCGCAATGCAATGCCTACTTAGACCACTTTCAGAATTATATCGATGCCGTCCGGAGCAATGTTCATGTCTCGGAGCTAGTGCAACCGGAAGGCGCAATACTTTTAATCGGCGACTCTGAGAGAGAAAGTGATGCGCAGCGACAGTGCAGGTCAAATTATGTGGGGAACAACTCTAAGATTGATGTTGTGAGCTATCGTCGAATTATCAGTAGGTTAAGGTCAGACTTAGAAGTACGTCAGCGGCGCTAGCCATTTGGAGAGGCGTCGGACGCAAGTCGTTATGGGTTGCGTCATTATTCTTTGAGAGTACATGATCGTTCTTTTTGCCTCGCTTCCCAAGTTGAAACGAGAAAGGTAGACATTGCTCCAGAAAGATTGACGGCGAGTTCAGCGTGACGTGGATGAGGGCGAGCACGCTTGGGTCCGCTGCTGTGGGCATCACTCAACTTGTTTCGCAGGGAGCCGAGAGCCTCTACGACGGATTGGCAGCTTCCTAGGATCTGTTTGAAAACTTGCTCCGTATGTTCGTCAGGCGCAAGTTTAAGCACCTTGGCCAGCTTTCGATACAGTGTGGGAAGGTCGTCGCCTTCCTGCCAGGACTCGTCAGCGTGATGAAGTATCCATTTGCAAACATCTTCCAGAAGCGTGCGCGCCAATGTTATTGCGCCTTCGGGCTCTGTCGTCCGGCGCTCCAATGCGGCCGCCCATCGAGCATGCACTTGGGTTGGATCAAATGCAGCGAGTTTTATAGAGATGGCCTCGTCTGCCGGAGAGCCGCTAGGAAGGAGTTGCACTGCGTAGCTCGGACTCCCGGATATCTTGCCGACAACTGTGAGCGTGTATCCGTCGGAGCGTAGATAGCGGTCAATGGCTGCCGCGAGTTTCGTTTGAGCCGATGCCGTTTGAACGTCTGGCGCTGTAACTGCGGCGAGGAATTTAAACAGCAACATACGCGAGCATGTCAGGAGTCCAATAGTTTCTAGCAACTGTCGTTGGCTCCAATCCTCGTTTCGAACGGTATGTCGGAGGATGTCGTCCTCTAGGGTGTATCCGGGGCCTTGGCTTGGTGCAGGCATCTTGGAGATTGGCCAAACGGATCGAAGCAATTCGATGTCGTCGACTTCTGTCGCGAGGGGGCCACTTTCGAATAGAGCAATAAGCCGACGACGAGTGAGGGTCGAAATAGGCGGCCCGCCTATTTCGTCGATCTTGGCCACTTGTTCGGAAATAGCGAAATGGTCGTCTTCGACAAGATAGGCGCGAGCACTCGCGATCACCTCAGCGCCACTAACTTCGGTAAGCCGTCTCTGGGCGTACCTATACTTACTCGCAAATGCTTCCTGTTGGCTTCCATCGGCAAGGTTGAGCTGCCGGCAAAGCGCCGGTATCTCATACGCCTTTGCATCGGATATTGCTAACGCAAGCTGATGGCGCAGCTCTCTCAACATTTCAGGCGGGACGGATTTGGCCATGATCGCCAGTATAGCCGACGGAGATGGTCCGAGAGTCGGTAAGTAAAGGGTCCTGTGATTATATCCAGGGCGTCGCCCAGTAACCCTGGCGGGCGACGGCGGCGCAATGCCAAGCCTTCCCTCAGCGGCGTCATCTCAGATAGTGCATCGCAGCCAACTACTGCCTGCTTGGCATGCTGACCGCCAGTTTTGGCGTGACGGGGTTGCTGACCACGTCTTGAACAAGCGATCTAGCGCGGGCCGCTTGGCATGACTTATTTGGAATGATGTTCGCGCCCCGCTGACCAGGCATAGGACCGATGTTCATGGGCAGTAGCCTGATCGCCGAATCCGCGCCACCGAGGTTGCCAATGTGGATAGGAGATGGTGGCTCGGCATTGTTCGATGCCAGGAAGTTACGGCATCTCTAGAGTATGAGGTTCCATTGCACCGGTCCGTAGCCCCTAATACGCGGTCACCCACCGGCTCTCCATCGCCTCCTCGATCCGCCGGTGCCGCGCCTTTATCGTGTCGACCGGCACCGCGCTCACGAACGCATAGAAGGTCTTGTTGCGGATCGCCTCGATCACGCGCTCGCCGACCCGCATCGGGTCGATGCCGGTCCGGGCCAGGCGCTCGGCCATGACCGCCTCGGCGGTCGGGCGCGTCTCGGGGCCGCCGAGATGGTCGGGGCGGTGGCGGGCGCCCTGGGCCAGGTTGGTGGCGATCGGGCCGGGGCAGAGCGCGGTCACGCCGACCCGGGTGCCGTCGAGCTCGTGCTCCAGCGCCTCGGTGAGCGACAGCACGGCGTACTTGCTCATCGAGTAGGGGCCCTGGTCGGTGCCGCGGCGGTTCTGCGTCGCGGCGACCGAGGCGGTGTTGACGACGTGCCCGTCCTCGCCGTGCTTCAGGATCGCCGGCACGAAGTGGCGGATGCCGTGGATGACGCCCCAGACGTTGACGCCGAGGACGAAGGCCCAGTCGGCCACCGGCACGTCGACCAGCTTCGTGCCGTGCATCGGCACGCCGGCGTTGTTGCAGGCGATGTGGAGCCTGCCGAAGCGGCGCTCGGCCTCGGCGAGCGCGGCGATCACCGACTGTTCCTGGGTGACGTCGATGCGCACCGGGTGGACCTGCTTGTTGGTGCCGGACTTGTTGGTGCCAGACAGGCGGTGCGCGGCCTGCTCGACCGCCTCCTTCTCGATGTCGGCCATCACCACGTTGGCGCCGGCCTCGGCCAGCGCCGTCGCGATCCCGAAGCCGATGCCGGAGGCGGCCCCGGTGACGATGGCGGTCTTGCCGGAAATCTCCATGGCGTTTCTCCCGTATGCCGCTGCGCGGTCGTTGGGTTGGCATGCTAGGGCTTGAGGGCATCGGACAACAGCCTGCGGATCGGACGCCATGGCGCTCAAGCGGATGGACAATGTCGGGATCGTCGTCGAGGACCTCGACGCGGCGATCGCGTTCTTTCGTGAACTCGGGCTCGATCTCGAAGGGAAGGCCATGGTCGAGGGCGAATGGGCCGGGCGGGTCACCGGCCTCGGCGACCAGCGCGTCGAGATCGCCATGATGCGCACGCCCGACGGCCATTCCCGGCTCGAACTGTCGCGCTTCCTGGCGCCGGCCGTGGTCGCGGACCACCGCAACGCCCCGGTCAATGCGCTCGGCTACCTGCGCGTCATGTTCGCCGTCGACGATCTCGGCGAGACGCTGGACCGCCTGCGCCCGCACGGCGCGCAGCTCGTGGGCGAGGTGGTGCGGTACCGGGACATGTATCGCCTCTGCTACATCCGCGGGCCCGAGGGGATCCTCATCGGGCTCGCGCAGGAGCTGGGCTGAAGAGCTTCCTCCCCAACGACGTTGGGGAGGTGTCGGCGTCTGCGCCGACGGAGGGGTCATGAGTCACGGCGTCGGTGCTGCCCATGACCCCTCCGTCCGCTGCGCGGACACCTCCCCACGCGTTGCGTGGGGAGGAGATGCCATGGGGGAGCACCGACTCTCTGGCGCGCTACACCCTCACGCGCCGGAAGCCGCCTCCCGCCCGTCGGCGATGTGCTCTTCCGCCTTCTCCGCATCGCCGGGCTTCTCGTGCTGTCTCTCCTGGCCCGCCGCCGCCTCGCGATGGTGGTGCAGCTCGACCAGGATGGGGAAGTGATCGGAGCCGATGGGCCCCAGCCGGCGGAACTCGCCCAGGGTCCAGTCGCGCGACGCGAAGAGGTGGTCGAGCGGCCAGCGCAGCAGCGGCCAGTTGGCGTTGAAGGTGGCGTAGAAGCCGCGCCCGACGCGCGGGTCGAGCAGGCCGCTGATGCGCTGGAACAGGCTGGTCGTCTCCGACCAGGCGACGTCGTTGAGGTCGCCGGTGACGATGGCCGGCCCGGGCGTCGCCGCCGCTTCCTTGGCCACCACGAGCAGCTCGGCGTCGCGCTCGGCGGTGTCGTCGCCGGGGCGCGGCGGCGAGGGATGGACGGCCCACAGGGTGAAGGTGGCGCCGGAGTCCAGGGCGACCTGCGTGCGGATCGAGGGGATGTCGTCGTAGAGCAGGTGGCGGACCTCGCCGCCGGCCAGCCGCAGGCGGGACCAGAGGCCGATGCCGTAGGTGTTGGGGCGCGGCTCGAGGATCGTGTGGGGATGCGTCTCGGCCAGCCGCGCGAGCTCGCGCGTCCAGCGCCCGTCGATCTCGGTCAGCAGGATGAGGTCGGGATCGGTCTCCTCGATGCGGCGCAGCAGGCGCGCCGAGTCGCGATTGTCCTGCAGCACGTTGGCGATCAGCAGCCGGACGCGCTCCGCGTCGGGAGCGCCCGGCGCGGCGCGCATCTGGCGCTTCCACAGCGGCGTGTAGGGCAGGATCACCCGCACCTGCCACGCCAGCGCGACGCCGCCGGCCGCGAGGACGGCGAGCGCCACGGCTCCGCCCGGCCGGGTCGCGGCGGTGACGACGAGAGCGCCGAGCAGCACCGCGGCGAACTGCAGCCGCGGAAAGTCGAGGACGCGGATCCACCACTTGTCCGTGTCGATGAGCGCGAGCGCCGTGGCCGCGGTCATCAGGCCGCACAGCACGGCCGCGCCGATGCCGATCCATTCGATCATGTCGTGTCCGTCTCGCCTCCGGGAACCTGCGCCTCGCGACCGGGATGGTCGCGGAGATGGACGCGGCCGACAATAGTGTCGGTCGGCAGCTTCCTCCCCAACGACGTTGGGGAGGTGTCGGCGTCTGCGCCGACGGAGGGGTCATGAGTCCGCTCACGCGGACACCTCCCCACGCATGGCGTGCTGTCGTATTCACACATCCCGGTTGCGGGTGGGCCAGAAGGTTGATTCTCTGTCTGGGAGAGCGGGACGGAGAGACGGATGTCAGGTATCGAATACGGGCTTGGCGGGTTCGGGGACCGGCGTCTGGAAAAAGGGGGGCCTGCTTGCATGCCGCGCTGGTGGCGCGTCCCGGGTCGTGCATTCGGCGCCTTGGCGGGACGCGAGCGCGGGAGATGCAGTTCACGCGGTTCCTGCGCAACCGCTCTGTGACGGCGGCGGCGATGTCGCGGCATGCCGGAGAGCAGACGGCGGGTCGGGTATCGGGCCGCGAGGTCGTAGCGATCCAGGACACCAGCGAGCTGGTTCTGGGCGGCCGGCGCGCTCGTTCGGCGGGCTATGGTCCGGTGGGCAAGGGCGGCGCTCTGGGTGGGCTGCTGCTGCATCCGGTGCTGGCGGTGGAGGTCGGCAGCGAGGCCCTCCTGGGCTTGGTGTCGATGCAGGTGTGGAATCGGCCGGGCGGGGGACAGCGGTCGAGCCGGCGCGAGCGCAAGACGGCGGCCAAGGAGTCGCAGCGCTGGATCGACGGCATGCGGCAGGCCGGCGACGTGTTGGCGTCGGCCTCCGGGAGGAGATCGCCATTGCGCCCGAGTCGATCGCGCGCGCCATCGCCTTCGCGATCGAGCAGCCGGCCGAGGTCGAGATCGGCAGCATCGTCGTCCGCCCGACCGCGCAGCAGTAGCGGCGGCGGTTTGACGGCACTGCCGTCAGACAACCATTAGATGGGCAGCGGCGCCGGATCGCTGCCAGATATGGCGTCCCCCGGAGCCCAGAAAGTCGCAAGAAAATTTCCGCCGCCAGCGGCGCGCGCTGGAAACCGGCGAGAACTTAAGTTATTATCGAGTTGTCGACGCGGCGTCGTTGCCGCCGTGCCGGCCCCGATCGCTCTATTCATCGTCGAACTGGCAAGGACCCGCCCGCGCTACCCGATCAGCCGGAGCAGCGCGGCGTGGACCGCCATGGAGAGCGCGAAGAGCGCGGCGAGCAGCGCCCCGCCGGCCAGCGTCGTCCGCCAGCCGGCGGCGGGGGCGAGCCACCAGCCGAAGACCCGGAAGGCGGCGGGCGCGAACCACCAGCCGAGGAGCTGCGTGCTGACGAGGTCGCCGATGAACAGGCCGAGCCACGGCGGCACGCCGTGCGCCGCCAGCGCCGAGCCGGGCCCCAGGCCCCACAGGAACACGATGGGGTTGAGGACCAGCAGGACGAGGAGATTGTTCTTCAGGATGGTTCCTGCGGCAGGCCGCGAGGCCTCGTCGCCGCGGAACCAGAAGTCGAAGCCGTAGCTGGTGCGCGAAAGGCGCGGCGCCAGCGCGAGCGGCCGGCCCTTGTTCAGCATCGCCTGCCGTTCGGCGGAGCTCAGCCAGGCCGAGAGGTTGGCGTCGGTGTCGAAGGTGAGGACGATGATCCATTCGTTGCCGCCCGGCGCCGGCGGCTCGATCTTGCGGCGCAGGTAGCCCGGCTGCCGGATCTCCTCGGCATGGATCGCCTCCTGCCACGCCTGGAACGCGGCTTCCTTGCCGGTCGGCACCGTGTAGGCGAGGAAGGCCGAGGCGCCGCCCTGCCGGGCCGGGCTGCGGTCCGTCATCACGTGCACCTCCTCGTCGGCGACGAGATGCTTCCGGCGGATCTCGGCCAGGGCGGCGGCGCGGTCGGGACTGTCCAGCCAGTCGTGGGCGGCCCGGGCGTTGGCGAAGCGGGCGACCAGGATCCACTCGGGCTGCGCCGGCGGGACCGGCGGGATCACCTCCTCGGCGACGAAACCCGGCTGGCGCCGCAGCCGCTCCTTCAGGCCGGCCAGCCAGCGCGTGTAGTCGGCATAGCCTGATTCGGCGACGCGGTGCTGGACGACCAGCGCGACCGGCGTGTCGTTCATCGTCTCGGGCTGGGCCATGGCGGATCCTGTCTCGACGCTTCCCCGGCGAGCCACCAGGGATGGGAAGCGCCCATTCAGGCCGCAGCCCGCGGAAAAAACAATGGATCGTGTCGCGCCGCGCCCTAAGCTTCGGCTTCCCGTTCCCGTGCCGCCGCAGCAGGATCACCGCCCATGTCTTCGCCGGACGCTCCCGTCCTCAGCTTCGCGCGGCCGCTCGCGCCGCCCCGCCTGGTCACCTTCGATGCCGAGCCGCAGCGCGCCGAGATCGACCTGTCGCGCACCGCGCTCTTCGTCGTCGACATGCAGAACGATTTCCTGCACCCGGACGGCTGGTTTCCGCGGCTGGGATTCGATCCCGCGCCGCTGGCCGCGATCATTCCCCGGCTGATCGAGCTCACCGCCGCGGCGCGCCGCGCCGGGGTGCAGGTCGTCTGGCTGAACTGGGGCGTGCGGCCGGACCGCGCCGAGCTCTCGGCGCCGATCCTCAACAAGATGTCGGCCGGCGGCACGCGGCCGGTCTATGCCGATCCGTCGGCGTCGGGACACGGGCGGATCCTGGTGACGGGCGAGTGGGGCTCGCAGCTCGTGGATGCGCTCAGGCCCGATCCGTCCGACCTCGTCGTGCACAAGCACAGGCTGTCGGGCTTCCACGACAACGAGCTCGACACGGTGCTGCGCAACCGCGGCATCGACACGCTGCTGTTCTCGGGCACCAACACCGACCGCTGCGTCTTCTCCACGCTCTGCGACGCGAGCTTCCTCGGCTACGGCTGCCTCATGGTCACCGACGCCTGCGCCACCGGCTCGCCGTCCAATGTGAGCGACGCCATCCACTATCTCGTGCGCCTGCTCTACGGCGTGACGCTGAACAGCGACGACCTCATGGCCGCTTTCGCCGCCGCCCCACGCTGAGCCGCCGTGGCGAGGACCGTCAGATGCCCATGCCGACCGCGGCCGGCATCCGGCGCAGGTGGCTCTTGACCTTCCTCACGCCCGGAACGTTCTCGGCCGCCACGCGATAGGCCTCGCGCACCTCATCGCCCTCGACGAAGCCCCAGAGATGGACGACGCCGCCGTTGGCGCTGACGTTGACCGGCCACCGCGACGTCCAGGGCCGGTGCTCCAGCGCCTCGATGACGTGGCGGCGGAGCGCCTTGTCGGTCGGCTGCAGCACCAGGTGCTCGGGCTCGCGTGACAGCAGGGCGCGCAGCAGGTCGGCGCGGCTCACCATGCCGACGACGGCGCCGTCGCGCACGATCGGGATGCGCTTGATCCCGTGGCGTTCCATCAGGTCGACCAGGTCGCGCAGCGGGGCGTCCTCGGGAGCCGTCACCACGTCCTTCGTCATGACGTCGGCAACCCGTCGCGATTGCGAGGCGACGAACTCGCGGGCGGCGCCTTCGTCGCTGCCGAGCAGGCGTGCCAGCCAGGACTTGCTGGCAGTCGTGCCGATCTCCTTGCGCCGGATCAGGTCGGCCTCGCTGACGATGCCGACGATCTCGCCCTTGCTGTTCGTGACCGGCGCGGCGCTGACATGGGCGCCCAGCAGCAGTTCCGCGGCATCGAACACCGATTCCTTGACGTCGATGCAGACGACTTCCTCGCTCATGATGTCCCGTGCGCGCATGACAGTCTCCTCCGGTACTGAGGTCCTTGTTCTCGGACGGATCGTGATGGCGGCAGGTTCACGGGCCAGGTGCCGGACTGCCTTGACCCAGGTCAAGCGACTGCGCGGCGCTGCCCCCCGGCGGGACAGCGCGGCGGCCGGCGCTGCGGCTGGCGATCAGGCGGCGCACCTCGTCCAGCAGCGCCTGCCGTTTGCGGTCGTCGTTCTCGCCGCGAAGGGCCTCGCGCAGGTCGAGCAGGGCGGCGGCATAGTCGTTGTGCCAGTCGCGAGGCGCCGTCGCCTGCGACCGGGTGAGGCGCGGCGGCGCGACGGCCTGCGACGGCTCCGCCTGCCAGCGCCCGTCGCGAAATGACAGGTCGAACGACTGGTCGAGCGTCGGCACGCTGATCCGCTCGCGGTCCAGTCCCGCGGCGGCCAGGCCGTCGGCGAGCTCGAGGGCGGCGTCGGGCTCGCCGTGCACCAGCACAGCGGAGCCCAGCGTGGGAAGAAGGCCCTGCGCCCACGCGATCAGCTCGTCCCGGTCGGCGTGGCCGGAATAGGCATCGATCGATCGGATGCGCGCCTTGACGTTGACTTCCTCCCCGTGGATCCGAACCCGCGGCGTGCCGTCCCGGATGAACGCGCCCAGGGTGCCCGGCGCCTGGTAGCCGACGAAGAGCACGGTCGAATCCGGCCGCCATAGATGGTTCATGAGATGATGCTTCACCCGGCCGGCATCGCACATGCCCGATCCGGCGAGGATGATGGCGCCGCCGTGGATCCGGCCGATCGCCTTGCTCTGCTCGACGGTCTCGGTCAGGCGGAAGCCGGTGGCGTCGAAGACCGTGCCGTCCGCGGCCGGCTCGAGACTCGCCTGATGGCGGCGAAAGACCTCGGTGATGCGGCCCGCGAGGGGCGAATCGAGAAAGACCGGGGCGGCCGCGACCAGGCCTTCGCGCTTGAGGGCCGCAATGTCGTCGAGGATTTCCTGCGTCCGTTCCACGGCGAACACCGGGATGATGATGTTGCCGCCGGCGGTCAGGCCCGCCGTCAGTTCGCGTCCGAGCAGCGCCCGGCGCTCGGCCGCGGTGAGATGCCTGCGAGGGCGATTGCCGTAGGTCGATTCCAGGAGAAGGATGTCGCAGTCGTTCGGTGTCGACGGGTCGAGCTGGAGAGCTTTCTCCCGGGGGCCGAGGTCTCCCGAGAAGACCAGCAGCACGGGCCGGGGCCCGGCGTCGATCTCCATCTCGATGAACGCGCTTCCCAGGATGTGGCCGGCGTTCCGGAGACGTGCGCGCACGCCCTTCAACGGCTCGAACCACTTGTCGTACCTTGCGACGTGGAGAAGCGCGAGCGAGGCCTCGGCATCGACCCGCGCATAGATCGGCGCGACATGCGGCTCGCCGCGTCGGCTGTTCCGCCGGTTGAGCCGCTCGACCTCGACTTCCTGGATGGCGCCCGCATCGGGCAGGAGCCACTCCAGGAGAGCGCGGCTCGGTTCCGTCGTCCAGGCCTTGCCGCGAAACCCGGCCAGCGCGAGCTTGGGGAAGAGACCCGTGTGATCGATATGGGCGTGGGTCAGCAGGACGGCCCCGATCGCCGGCGCGTCGAAGGGAAAGCTGCGGTAGTTCAGGGCGCGTACCGACTTCGGCCCCTGGAACAGGCCGCAGTCGACGAGAAGATCGCCGTTCGGCGTCGTGAGCCGAAAGCAGGAACCGGTCACGGTCCCCGCGGCGCCATGGATGTGCAACGAGACGCCCACCGGCCGTTCCTCCGCTTCGTCGGGACACCCTATCGACGGCCGCCCCGGCGGGTTTGACGCTGATCAAGTCACGGGTCGGCCGCTTCGTCGATACTCGGCCGCCAAATTGCGAGCGTGCGATGGCCTGGAGACGATCGATCTGGCTCCTGCTGCTGCTGGGCGAGCCTGCCCTTGCGGCGGCGGGAAGCGCCGATGCCGAGAAGGCCCGGTGGTGCGCGACGCTGGCCGGCACGGCGGACTATTTCCTGACGCGCCGCGGCGAGGGATCCGGCGGCGCGAACATGATCATCGTCGGCGCCCGGCTGGATTGCGAGAAGGGGGCCTACGACCGGGGCATCCGAACGCTCGAGCAACTTCTGACGGACAAGCGGATTCCGCTGCCGCCCCGGCCGTGACCGCGGATCTTCAGGTGAGGTGGCAATCATGGCGAAGAAGCCCGCAAGGATCTGGATCGTCGTGGCCGATGGCGCGCGTGCGCGCTTCCTCGCCCTCGACACCGGAACCAGCAAGCTCGTGCCGGCCGGACCGGCCGATCTCGTGTCGCCCCGGAGCCGGCAGCGCCCGCGCGATCTCGTGAGCGACCGGCCCGGCCGCAGCTTCAGCTCGTCGCGCAGCGGGGCCAGGCACGCGCTGGAACCGCCGCACGACCCTCACAAGCTCGAGAAGCATCGCTTCATGGAAGTGCTGGCCGATGCGCTCGACGAGGCCTGCGGCCGGCGTGCGTTCGACGACCTGATCCTCGTTGCGCCGCGCCGCAGCCTGGGCGAGCTCCGCAGCCTTCTGTCGAAGCGCGTGCAGGACCGCATAGGGCACGAGGTCGCCAAGGACCTGGCCGGCGAGCCGCCGAGCAGGCTCCGCCGCCGCCTGGTGTCGCTGCTGGGGCCAATTCCCCGCGCTTCCTAGCGGATCGACAAGAGCGGTTCGCCCGCGAGACGACGAGAGCGGCAGCAACGGCACTGTGTCCGCTTCGTGACCGATCGACCGACGTGGGTTTTGTCACAGGCCGTGCGCTCTTCTCGCAGTAACGTTCCCCCGGCTGACGGCGGCAGCTTGGAGCGACCGGCATGGTTGTCTACGAAAACGAGCTTCTGGGATTCTTCTTCGCGCCGCTCGGCACCGAAAAGGTCGAGCTCAGCCGGCATCTCGGTCCCGACGGGACCGACAACCTTCGCCGCGCGCTCGCCGAGGCGCTGGTCGAGGCGCAGGATCCATTGCTGGTCGAGACCGCCGAGGCTTCCATCGACGTGCCATCCTCGTTCAAGAGCGTCCTGTTCCGGGGCGGCGGGCCGGGCGAGCGCCGGAAGGTCGTCACGTTCAGCTTCAAGGACGGCTTCTCGGACAGCGCGCTCCCGCTGCTGGGCATCCTGGTGGCGGTCTTCGGCGGCCCGCTGGCGCTCGGCACCGGCGTTGCCGCCGCCGGGGCGGTCAGAACGCTCTGGCAGAAGCTCGTCATCCTTCGCGAGCCCGAGGACGCCGCCGCCATCCGCGTGCTGGACGCGGTGGGCCGGGTCGGCGCCGCCAAGGTCGCCGAAGGAGCCAGGGCGCCGACCTGGCAGGACATCCTGGCGGCAACCGGGCTGGACGAGAAGGCCGCCCGGACGGCGCTCGGCCTCCTGCGAACCCGGAAGGTCGTCGACGTCGAGAGCTGGGGCGACCAGGCCGAGGACCTCGACCATCCCCTCAATCGCTGGAAGGTGAGGTTGTGATGCCCACTGTCCTGAGATCGCGAGAAGGCGTCCAGTTCGGCTCCTTCCACTACCCCTATGCGATCGTCGAGCATTCGATGACCCGGGAGGCCCTCGACCTCGTCATGAGGGGCGTCGGGCCGGGCGAGCAGCCGGTCAAGGAACCGGCCACCGCGGGCGAAAGGGCGGCGATGCTCCACCTCGCCTACCAGGGCGCGAGCTTCCTGCACGAAGCCCGGCACTTCTACGACCAGTTCGGCACCTTTGCCGGCATCTCCCTCTTCGCCAACTTCATGGAGGCGCTGAAGAGCTTCGACCAGGCCGTCACGTTCATCGCGGCGCAGGACGGCAAATGGCGCTGGCCGGTGTCGGCCTGGGCGGCCGACAAGGCGAGCCCGGTCGAGATCCGCCGCTTCGTGCGCCAGTCGCGGTCCTTCCGCACCGGCGCGGAACTGCTGCTGGCCGCGTTCAACGGTCTGGAGGTGGACGGCCATGCCGATTCCCTCCTGGACGAGGCCGTCACGAACAGCGGCCATCCCGTCGATGTCGCGCCGATCCGCGTCGCCCAGTTCGGCAGCGACGGCAAGCCCGTGCCGAAGACCATCATGCATCCGCTGGGAGTCGAGGCGCTGTTCGAGGCCAGCGCCCACGCGGTCACGCGGAGCTTCGTCGAGCACAACGTGCCGAAGGTGGTGGCGGATCGCCTGACGCAGGACGTGTACGCGATCGAGGTCCGGCGGGGTGAGGAAGAGGATCGTGGCCGCGCCGTGCTTCCGTACATGGTGCTCGACCGGCTCATCACGAAGTTCGTCCGCGCCCGCGGGCCGCAAACCTTCGACCGAGCGGCGGTCCTCGGCATCGCCGACGAGGCGCTCGGCCGGGCCTACCTCAAGATCGCGCACATCTCCGACACCGACACGACCATCGAGGCGACCCGAGTCGGCAAGGGAGTCCTGGAGGTGCTGGAAGGGACGTCGGTCGACGACCTCGTCGCCGGCACCGTTCCCGCCAGCCGGATGATCACCCGGGTCTACGCAACGCTTCTCGCGGAGTACGAGAAGGGCGGCGACTGGGACACGGTGAGGGACGACCGGTCGCTGCTGAGCTCCATCCGGATCTGGGAATCCTACTGCGCCCAGCACTTTGCCGTGCCCCTGCTGCGGCTGCGGCTCCAGACGGATCACAAGGCGTATCGCTCGGCCTCGGGCCTGCTGCAGCTGTTCGAGGCCGTGGCGCCTCCCATCATCTCGACCGGCGGCCGAACGGCCTTCAATCTTCCCGACCGCGTGCGCGAGGCCTGGGCCGCGGTGCTGATGGCCGGGCAGATCATGCAGTCGACGCTCGGCGGGGAGATGCTCTGTCCGCGCAGCTACGGCGTCATCCCGGGCCTTTCGAACATCTCGTTCACCGACAAGTATCTTTGCGACGACTACATCCCCGTCGGCTGCGGCAAGTTCGCCGGCGGCCGCGTGGAAGAGACGCCGTGCATGTTCGTCCACCTGCTGAAGGGGCTGCGGTTCGTCTGAGCGGCGGCCGCGATCAGGCGGACATCCGGTCGCGCACGACGTCCCAGTTCATCAGCCTGTCGAGCAGGGCGTTGACGTGATCGGCGCGGCGGTTCTGATAGTCCAGATAGTAGGCGTGCTCCCACACGTCGATCGTCGCCAGGGGACGCTTGCCATGCGCGAGCGGCGTGTCGGCGTTCGACGTCTCCATGAGGGCGAGCTTGCCGGCATCCTCGATGAGCCAGGCCCAGCCACTGCCGAACACCGCGTTCGCCCGGGCGGCGAACGCCTGGCGGAACGGGTCGAACCCGCCGAAGTCGCGATCGATGGCGGCGGCGAGCTTGCCGGTCGGCCGCCGGGCGCCGCCGGGCTTCAGCACCTTCCAGTAGAAGTCGTGGTTCCAGCACTGGCCGGCCTGGTTGAACAGCCCCCTGTCGCGAGGGACGGCCGCGCTGCGGACGACGATCTCCTCGAGCGACATCGCCGCATAGGGCGTGTTCTCGGTCATCCGGTTGAGGTTGGCGTAGTAGGCGGCATGGTGCCTGCCGTAGTGGATCTGCACGGTCTGCGGCGAGATGGTGGGCGCGAGGGCGCCGTCGGCGAAGGGCAGGGGTGGCTGCGTGAAGGGGCGCGCCGCCCGTGCGATCCGCGGTGCCGCCGTGGTGGTGACGAGCGCGGCCGTCGCGATGGTGATCATGTTGCGTCGAGGAAGGGGCGTCATGGCTGTCTCCTCCTTAGAGTTTCCCGACAGGGGACGGCGGCGATGCCCCCTCAGTTTGCGGTCACCTTCGACTTGTAGAAGGATAGGGGGCGCGACAGGCCCCACGCCACCAGGTAAGCGGAAGCGCCAAGGAATGTGATCCAGAAGCTGGCGGGCCAGTCGGTCTGGTAGGCGAGCACGAGACCGAGCCAGGCCTCGCCCAGGGCCAGCAGCACGGACAGGGCGACGGCCGTCGTGATCCTGCTGCTGAGATGCATCGCCGTGGCGGCGGGCGCGACCATCAGGGTGAAGACCAGCAGGATGCCCACGACCTGCACGCTCTCCGCCACCGCGAGACTCACCAGCACCATGAACACCGTGCCGATGGCGCGGGGGGACATGCCCTTCGCCTCGGCGAGCTCGGGCTGGAGGCTGCAGAAGATCAGGGGGCGGGCGATGGCGCCCAGAACGAGCAGCGCGACCAGCCCGATGGCCAGCATGAACCACAAGGTCGGGCGTCCAACGCCCAGGATGTTGCCGAACAGGAGCGTCGTCGCCTGGCCGGCGAAGGCCGTGTAGAAGTGCAGGAAGAGCAGGCCGAGCCCGAGCGACAGCGAGAGCACGATGCCGATCGCCACGTCGCGCCCCTGCGCCCGCTCGCCGAGAAGGCCGATACCCAGGCCTGCCGCCATCGTGAAGAGCGTCAGCCCCAGCAGGGGGGACAGGCCGACCAGGACCGCGCCCGTCGCGCCGGCGAAGCCCACGTGGGACATCGCATGGCCGGCGAAGGTCTGGCCGCGCAGGACCATGAAATAGCCGATGGTGCCGGCGACGCAGGCGACGATGAACGTCGCCGCGAAGGCGTTCTGCATGAAATCATACTGCAGCATGCGCCCGTCCGGTCCGGCCGACCTCTCCGGCGGCGACGACGAAGATGCGCCCGCCCGCGCGCACGACATCGATGGGGGCGTCGTAGAGCCGCGAAAGACACTCGGGCGTGATGACGTCGTCGACGGTACCGAGCGCGACCGACCGGCGCCCGAGATAGAGCACGCCGTCGATGCTTCCCAGGAGCGGCGTGAGCTCGTGGGAGCTGAACAAGACCGTCATGCCGAGTTCCTCGCGGACGCGGCTCACCAGCTCCACGACGCCCATATGGTGGTTGGGATCGAGGCTGACCAGGGGCTCGTCGAGCAGCAGCATCGAGGGCCGGCCGAGCAGCGCCTGCGCCATCAGGAGTCGTTGGCGCTCGCCGCCGGAAAGGGAGGAGATCGGCCTGTCCGCCAGGTCGCGTCCATCGACGAGATCGAGCACCCGGGCAACCTCGCGCTCATCCTCCGCCGTGCTGAACGGCCAGCCCAGGCGCAGGCCCGCCACGGACCCGATCAGCAGGTCCCTGCCTGCAAGATGGATCTCGCTGAAGGTCCGGTGCATCTGGGGCACGTATCCGATGCGGCGATCGCCGCGCGCAGGCCGGGATCCCAGCACCTCGATCGAACCGTCGAGCGGCGGGAGGAGGCCCAGCAGCGCCCGCAGGAGCGTGGTCTTCCCGGCGCCGTTGGCGCCCAGGAGGCCGATGAAGCTGCCGGTCGCAATGTCGAAGGAGGCCTTCTCGAGCGTGTGGCGGCGACCGTGGCCCAGGGTGACGGTCCTGAAGCGGATGGCGCTCACCGGTCGCCCTGCGACAGCGCCGCCTGCAGCGCCTCAAGCTGGTCGACCATCCACTGCACGTAGGTCTTGCCGGCCGGCATCGTCTCGGTGACGCCGACCACGGGCACGCCGGCCTCGTCGGCAATCCGCTTCAGGCGCGAGGTCGTGTCGTCGGACACCTGCGAATTGTAGATCAGGACCTTGACCGTGCGGTCCCGCAGCGAACTCTCGAAGGCGGCGACCTGGCGGGGACTGGGCTCGGTTCCGTTCATGATCGCCAGCTGGAAGCCGTCGTTGCGCATCTCCAGCCCCAGGGCGCTGGCCATGTAGCCGAAGACGGGCTCGGTCGCCGTGACAGGCGTGCCGGCGAAGCGCGATTTCAGCGCCGTGACCTTTTCGGTCAGGGGCACGAGCGAGCGGATGAACGCGTTGTGCCGCTCGCGGTAGGCATTGGCATTCGGCGGATCGCACAGGGTGAGCCGGGCGGTCAGAACGCGCGCCACGGCCGGCATGGTCGCGGGGTCGTACCAGAGGTGGGGATTGTCGCCTCTCTTGTGGCCGGTCACCGAGGCGACGTTCAGGACCTCGCGCTTCGGATTGGGCGAGGCCTCGAGAAGCCTGTCCATCCAGGGGTCGTAGGCGGCGCCGTTCACGATCACGATGTGGGCGTGGGCGACGGCGCGCGCCGTGGACGGGCTCGCCTCGAAAAGGTGCGGGTCCTGGTTGGGGTTCGAGAGGATGCTGGTGACCGCGACCTGGGTGCCGCCGATCGTCTGGGCGATTTCCCCATAGAAATTCTCGGCGGCGACTATCGAGAGGACGCCCTGGGCCACGACCTCGGCCTGGGTCGACTGCGCGGCGAACAGGGCCATCGCGCCGATCAGAAGCTGCTTCATCACTCTCCCCGTATGCAAGGCTCCAAGAATAGGATGTTATAACATCACATTTCAACCGGGAGGATTTCCACCCGCGAGCGGGGCCAAACGGAAAAAGGCACCGCTTGACATCGACAGTCCAATATTCCAAATAACAATGGAATATAGGAATGACGGAATGGCTAGGCATCGCACTCCTGTCCAGCTTGAAGCGGTGAGCACCATGTTCAGCGCGCTGGCGGACGTGCCACGGCTGAAGCTTCTCCTCCTCCTGGCGGAGAAGGAGCAAAGCGTGACCGAACTCGCCGAGCGGCTCGACGAAGGGATGACGACCGTTTCGGCACGGTTGCAGGTCCTGCACGCGGCCCGCCTCGTGGCGCGCCGGCGCGAGGGGAGGAGCATCATCTACAGCATTGCCGACGATCACGTTCTGACCCTCGTCAGAAATGCGCTCGCTCATGCGACCGAGCACTGAGTTCCAGAAAGAAGGAGAAGCGTCATGACCAATCACGACCATCGGATCCATCAGGATCATCCCCACACCCACGGTCCCAACTGCGGCCATGTCGCCATCAAGCATGACGATCATGTCGACTACCTGCACGACGGCCACCTCCATCACCCGCATGAAGGGCATGTCGACGAGCACGCGATCGAGATCGGGGCCGGCAACCCCGACCGCTGCACCCCCGACCACGATTGCGGCGGCCACGACCGCGAGCACCGGCACGGGCCGGGCTGCGGCCATGAGGCGGTGCCACACGGGGACCATGTCGACTACCTGGTGAACGGCCATCTCCATCATCCCCACGGCACGCACTGCGACGACCATGGGGCCATCACGATGGTTGGGGCCCGCTAGGACAGGGCAGCGGCCGGCGCGGCATCGAGACGAAGGTGCCGCGCCGGCCTCATGAGCCGGGCTGACGCTGGAAGGCCGATCCCAGGACCTCGATGATGCGGCAGTCTGCAATCGTGCCGTGACGGCACTGTCCGAGAAGGTCGCTCAGCTCGCGGCGCAGCGCCATCAGGTCGGCGATGCGGCGATCGACTTCGGCCAGCTGCGCACCCGCCAGCCGATCGACTTCGGCACAGGACTGCTCGCGATCATCCGACAGGCGAAGCAGCGCCCGCACCTGATCGAGGGTGAAGCCGAGTTCGCGCGCCCGTCGCACGAAGCTCAGTCGCTCGACGTCGGGCCGGGCGTAGGCGCGATAGTTGGCGCCAGTCCGCTCCGGCACCTGCAGGACGCCGATACGCTCATAGTAGCGGATCGTCTCGACCTTGGTGCCGGTCAGGCGGGCGAGCTCGCCGATCGCCATTCTTCCCGTTGGCATGAACTTGACCCTGTAGTGACTACAGGGTGCATATCTGCCGGCCGTTGCCAATCGTCAAGGTGAGGCCATGGCTTGCTGTTCAAATGACACGTGTACCGACACTCAACGGCTCGACAGTCCAGGCTGGCGCCGCACGCTCTGGATCGCGCTGGCCGTGAACGCCGGATTCTTCTTTATCGAGATCGCCGCCGGTGCTGCCGCCGGCTCCACCTCGCTGCAGGCCGACGCTCTCGACTTCCTGGGCGATGCCGCCAACTACGCCGTCAGCCTGGGCGTGGCCGGAATGGCCCTCGTGTGGCGGGCGCGCGCGGCTCTGGTCAAGGGCGCCACGCTGCTGGCGCTCGCGCTTTGGGTTCTGGGCAGCGTCATCTGGCACGCCTGGGCCGGCACGCTGCCGGAGGCCGACGTGATGGGCATTGTCGGTGTTGCCGCGCTTGTCGCGAACGCCAGCATTGCACTGATGCTTTTCCGCTATCGCGGCGGCGACGCCAACATGCGGTCGGTCTGGATCTGCTCGAGGAACGATGCAATCGGCAATCTGGCCGTTCTCGCGGCCGCGGCGGGCGTGTTCGGGACGGGCACAGGCTGGCCGGACCTGATCGTCGCGGCCATCATCGGTCTTCTCGGACTGACCGGCGGGGTGCAGATCGTGCGCCAGGCGCTCGGCGAATTGCGGGAATCCGCACAAGGCTCGTTGGCCGCCGCCGAGTAGGCAGCGGCAGCAAGACTGCGAAGAGCAGGGGACACTGCTGACCGCACGGCAACACGCACCAAGCTGGCTGCGCGTGCCGGATGTTTGGACCTCGCGTGGGCAGGTGCAACCCTGCAATGGCACCGCGAGCGTAGGGAGCCCTTGGCGCTATCGCGCCTGGCTCGGCTCGCTCGAGCAGGCCGGCACGGCGGTAGCATACCGGGTCGCGCTGGCGCGATGGAATATCGAGAAGACCTAGCTCGGTGAACGTGCAGTTGCGGGGATTCCAGCTCCAGCTCAATGCGTCGTGCGCTGCGATTTCGAAACGACCGGCGGACATTGTCGGCGGCGGGCTGGCGTCAGGCGGTCGCCGAGCCCCGCGTCGGCGAGAGCGGGAGCGGCGTCAACTTGGTCACGGCGGTCACGCTCGAGGTGAGCTGGCCGGAGCTTGCGACCGCGATATCGCCGCACAGACTTGTCCTGTGGGAATCCTCTCGGAGGCTCAGACCGAGGGGCAGATGTCGTACGTGTTCCTGGGCGGTCGATTCGTCCACCCCGTCCGGTTTCTCAGGAGCGCTAGCGACTGATGCCCGGTGATCTTCTCATCGGAACCGGTTGCTTTCACGAATTGTTATATTATAACATTACTATGATCCAACTCGAACGCTCACAGTCGGTGCCGCGGGTCGTGGAGGGAGCGGAGCAACGTGCCCTCGGCAGAATCACCGCTGAAGACGTGACTCTGGCCATCTGGCACCGACCGTCGACAAAGGCGCTGGCCCGCTGGCTCGACGCGCTGCCGGTCGATCGCCTTCCGGAGGGTCGTTTCGTCGGCCCGGCGGCCTGTGTGCCAGCACGGGTGTCGACCCTCTGCGATCTCGTGGAGATCGAGGACGGTCCCGAGCGGCGCGACTTCGTCGCCGAGGTCGCTCGATTCGCGCGCGCCTTTGCTTCGGTCACCCGACATCCCGATGTCGACCTGCGGCTCGAGGCGGTCGAGCACGATTCGTGCTGGCGCTTCCATCGCGACAATGTCGGTTATCGGCTCAATGCCACCTTCCGTGGCCCGGGAACGCAGTGGCTCCCGTCGGATTATGCCGAGCGGGCGCTGCGGTCGCAGCGCCGCTATCGCGGGCCGCTGAACGAGTTGCCGCGCTTCTCGGCGGGGCTCTTCAAGGGCGTCAAGCGTGCCGGCGGCAAGGCGATCGTCCACCGCTCGCCACCCGTGGCCAGAAGCGGCCAGACCAGACTTTTCCTTTGCCTGAACGAGGTCGACGATGATGGATAGACTGCCGGTCACGGTGCTGTCGGGCTACCTGGGCGCCGGCAAGACGACCCTGCTCAACCATGTCCTGAACAACCGCGAGGGCCGCAAGGTCGCCGTGATCGTGAACGACATGAGCGAGATCAATATCGACGCCGCCCTGGTCCGCCAGGGCGGGGCGGAGCTCAGCCGCAGCGAGGAGAAGCTCGTCGAGATGTCGAACGGCTGCATCTGCTGCACGCTCCGCGAGGACCTGCTGAAGGAGGTGGAGCGGCTGGCGGGCGAAGGTCGCTTCGACTACCTGCTGATCGAGTCGACCGGCATCTCCGAGCCCATGCCGGTGGCCGCCACGTTCGAGTTCGAGGACGAGACCGGCAAGAGCCTCGCAAAGGTCGCTCGCCTCGACACGATGGTCACCGTCGTCGATGCCCGCTCCTTCCTCGAGGACTACAGCACCGCCGATTTCCTGCGCGATCGCGGCCAGACCGCTGGGGAGGAGGACGCGCGCACCGTCGTCGACCTCCTGGTCGAGCAGGTCGAGTTCGCCGACGTGATCGTCGTCAACAAGGCCGACCTCGTCTCCGCCGACGATCTCCGTTTCCTGATGTCGATGCTGCGTCGGCTCAATGCCAAGGCGCGCATCGTCACCAGCGAGTTCGGCCGCGTGTCCCTCGACGCGGTGCTCGACACCGGCCTGTTCTCCTACGAGAAGGCGAGCCAGGCCTCGGGCTGGATGCAGGAGATGCGCGGCATCCACACGCCCGAGACCGAGACCTACGGCTTCTGGAGCTTCGTCTACAAGGCGCGCCGGCCATTCCATCCCGCCCGGCTCCATGCTCTGCTGAACGGCCGCTGGGACGGCGTCATCCGCTCCAAGGGCTTCTTCTGGCTGGCCTCCCGCATGGCCATCGCCGGCTCGATCAGCCAGGCCGGCGGCATGCTGCGCCACGAGGCTGCCGGTGCCTGGTGGGCGGCCGTCGACCGAAGCGAATGGCCGCAGGACGCGACGTGGCGTGCAACCATACGGAACGCCTTCAAGAGCCCGTACGGCGACCGTCGCCAGGAGATCGTGTTCATCGGCACGAAGGGCATGGACAGGCAGACGCTGACCGAGCGCCTCGATGCCTGCCTGCTGACCGACGCTGAAATGGCGCTGGACCCGCCGATGTGGGCCCGCTTCCAGGATCCGTTCCCGGTTTGGAAACTGTCCGGTCACGACTGAGCCGCCGATCCTCGTCCCTGCCATGGAGAGCCCCTCATGACCTCCGACGAAACCATCGCCCAGGTTCACTCCGACGACGTCGCCGTCGTGCGCCAGCTGCTGGGGGACGCCCTCTCGGCGGCGCGCGATCGCTGGATTCCCGTCAATGCCATCGCCGACGCGCTCGTCCAGGAACTCATCGAATGTGCGGCCCGGGGAGCCGAACCCGGCCGCATGTCGGCCTATCTCCGGGGCCTGGCGACCCTGATCGACAAGTCGACCATTCCCGCGACCGCCAACTGAGGCCTGGCGCCCGTCATGGCTGTTCTTTCCTACCTGACGACGACTCACTTCGATTTCGGCGCTGTGCGCCTGCTTCCGAAGGAGCTGGACCGGCTGGGCGTGCGGCGGCCGCTGGTTGCCACCGACAGGGGCGTGCGCGCCGCCGGCCTGCTGGATCAGGTGCTCGGCTCGTTGAAGGAGGGCAGGGACCTGGCCGTGTTCGACGCGACGCCGCCCAATCCAACGGAAGCTGCGGTCCTTGCCGCCGTCGACCTCTACCGGTCGGCGGGATGCGACGGCGTGATCGGGCTGGGCGGCGGCTCGGCGATGGATCTCGGCAAGGCGGTGGCCCTGCTGACCGGCAGCGGCGGGCCGCTCGACCGCTACGACCCGCTCGCCGGCGGGGTACGGCATATTTCCGATGTCGCGCCCATCGTCGCCATTCCCACCACTGCCGGGACCGGCAGCGAGGTCTCGGTGGGCTTCGTCATCGTGATGGCCGATGGCCGCAAGCTCACCTTCGCCAGCCCGAAGATGATTCCACGGGTGGCGATCTGCGACCCCGAGCTGACGCTCGGCCTGCCGCCGGCCCTGACCGCCGCCACGGGCATGGACGCGGTGACGCAACTGCATCGAGGCCATCCTCTCGCCGGTGGTCAACCCGCCGGCCGAGGGCATCGGTTACGACGGGCTGCGACGGGCGTGGCGGCACATCGAAGCGGCCGTGCGGGACGGCGCCGACCGCGAGGCGCGCTGGCACATGATGATGGCCTCCACCGAGGGCGCCATGGCCTTCGTCAAGGGCCTGGGCGCCGTCCATGCAATGAGTCATGCCGCCGGCCGCCTGCCGGAGTTGAAGCTGCATCACGGCACGCTGAATGCCGTCATCCTGCCGACGATCCTGCGCTTCAACGAGGGTACGTCTCCCGAGAAGTACGAAAGGCTGGCCGAGGCCATGGGCTTGCCGAAGGCGACCGACCTCTCCGACGCCGTCAGCGCCCGCAACCGCTCGCTCGGCTTGCCGGGTGGACTCGCCGAGATGGGGATCGGCGAGGGCATGATCGCCGATCTCGTGCCGCACGCGGTGGCCGATCTGTCGACCCGCACCAACCCGCGGCCGGCCGATGCAGCCGCCTATGCCTCGCTGTTCGCCGCTGCGCTGTAGGAGATTTCATGAAGGTCAAGTCGCTTCCCGGCGTGCATTCACCGCTTTTCTGGCTGGGCCTCTCCTTGCTCGCGGCGCTGGGGGCGGCGCTGTTCTTCTCGGACGGCCTGGCTCATCTGGCGCGGGCATCGGCGGCCTACCAGCGCCAGATCCAGATTCTGTTCACCACGTCCATGCGGGATGTCGAGGGTGGCTCGGCAGCAGCCTACTGGTTCCTGATGTCCCTATGCTTCAGCTACGGCGTCGTGCACACGTTGGGACCGGGGGCACGGCAAGGCGGTGATCGTCGCCTATTTCCTCGATGGCAACGAGCCCAGGGCCTGGTTGGACGGTGTGCTTGCCGGTGCCTGGATTGCCATCACCCATACCTTCTCGGCGCTGGTGCTGGCGATCATGCTCAAGCTCGCGAGTACCGCCGGCCTGTTCAGCGCGCTCGCCCACAACCGCCTGCTCGAGCTGGTCTCCTACGCGCTGATCGTCGCGGTCGGCGGCTGGCGCCTGCGCGTTGCGATGGCGGGGCGGGCGCACGATTGCGGGCATCACGCGCACGATCATCAGTGCGGCCATGAGCACGGGCATCATCATGCCGGCCACCATGAGCGTCGCGCCGGCCGGCCCAGGGGATTCTTCCACCGCACCTCGGGGCTGGTGCTGCTCAGCGCCGCCGGGGTCGCGCCGTGTGCCGGCGCCCTGATCCTGATCCTGCTGGCCCTGGCGCTCGACGTTCCATGGGCCGGGGTCGTGGGCGTGCTCGCGATCGCGGCCGGCATGACCGTGGCGCTCGCCGGGCTGGGCTTCGCCTCCATGCTGGCACACCGGCTGATCATCGTCGAAAGCCAGGCCCGGGACCTCGGCCGGTTCGTGTCGATGGGCGCGTCGGTCGTCGTGATTGCAACCGGCGCGATCCTCATCCTTGGGGCGGCGGCGCGCCAGATGGGTTGGGCCGCGTGAGACACCGGGCCGGCAGGCAATGTGCGGGCCGCCGTCAGAAGGTCGGCTCGTCGTCATCTTCGATATGGAGGCGTCCCAATGTCGGCAGCGCGCCGGTACGATCGTCGACGGCGTCCGCGACGGCTCTGAGATAGTCCGCCATCCTTTCCGGCGCGATGTCGCCGACCGTCAGGGAGATCTCGACGCCGTACAGCAGCAACAGGGAGCCGACGGTAACGGGATCAGTCACGGGGTCCACGGCCTTCGCGGCGTCGATCAGGCGCGCCAGCTCGGGCTCCAATGCCTCTCGCAGACGCATGACGGCGTCGCCCATGGGTCGGTCTCCTGCGGCGGGAACAGCTGGCTAGAGGCGGGTCGGAGTCGGAGCGTCGCCGTAGAGTTCCTTCGGATCCACGACCTTCTCGGTCTCCTCGAAACGCAGCTCGACGGGGCCGCCGGGCAGGGCACCTCCCGGCTTCACGGACCGGTAGAAGCAGGACCGGTATCCGACATGGCAGCTCGCACCCGACCCGCGAACGCGGACGCGCAGCCACACCGCGTCCTGATCGTCGTCGATCCGAATCTCGACGACGTCCTGGACGAGCCCGCTGGACGCGCCCTTGCGCCACCGGGCCTGGCGACTGCGGCTCCAGTAGTGGGCCTCCCGCGTGTCGACCGTCCGCAGCAAGGCCTCGGCATCCATCGTAGCGACCATGAGCACCTCGCCGGTGTCGGCATCGGTGGTGACGACCGGAATCAATCCGTCGCGGTCGAATTTCGGTGCCAGCAACGTGCCTTCTTCGACCTGCTCGACGGAAGTTCGCCGGGCAAATCGGAGTCGTTCGGTTGGGGGCACTGCGTGGTCCGGTTGCATCTAGAAAGTATATGTTATAACATAATAAATAACAAGGTGGCCCGACATGCAGCAGAACGACCCTCCGGTCCAGGAGAAACGGACCAGACCGGCAGCCCTCGGCGAGGTCGCCCGGGAGATCTGCCGGGCACGGGGGATGCGCCTTACCGACCTGCGCCTGGCGACTCTCGAGGAGGTCGCGGACAACGGTCCGATCAGCGCCTATCGGCTGATGCCGCTGCTTGGCCGTCGATTGGACCGCCGGATCGATCCTCCCACGGTCTACCGCGCCCTGGAGTTCCTGATCGACGCCGGTCTCGTCGCCCGTCTCGGTTCCCGGGCCGTCTATGTCCTTCGTGAGCGACCCGGGCAATCAGAGCCTTCGGTCGTGCTGCTCTGCAATCACTGCGAGAGCACGGTCCAGGTCGAGGATCCGGAGCTCATGCGGCTGATCGCCGGGGACGCGGCCGCCCTCGGCTTTCGCCTGGGCAGTCCCGTCATCGAATGCAGCGGGACGTGCGGCCGATGCGCCGAGAGCGGGGAGGCAGCTCGATGACTTCCGGGCCAGCCATGCGGCCGCGTGGGCGCGGCGACCTCGTGCCGGTCTCACTCCTCACGGGCTTCCTGGGAAGCGGAAAGACGACCGTGCTGAACAATCTCGTCCGGCGGCCGGAACTGGCGAGGACGGTCGTCGTCATCAACGAGTTCGGCGAGATCGGCCTCGACCATGAGCTGGTCGAGAGCTCCAGCGAGGACATGGTGCTGCTGCAGAGCGGTTGCCTCTGCTGCACCATCCGCGGCGACCTGATCGACACGCTGCGCAGCCTGATGGCACGGCGCATTGGCGGCAGCATCGCGCCCTTCGAGCGGGTCATTATCGAGACGACCGGCCTGGCCGACCCGGCGCCCATTCTGCATACGTTGATGTCGGATGAGGCGCTGGTGACGTCCTACCGGCTCGATGGGGTGATTGCCACGGTCGACGCCGCGACGGCCCAGGCCACGCTGGACCGCCAGGTCGAATCGGTGAAGCAGGTTGCGGTCGCCGATCGGCTGCTGCTCACCAAGTCGGACCTCGTCGAGGCTGCCGAGGCAAAGGCCGTGGTCGACCGACTGCGCACCATCAATCCCGCGGCGCCCCTGGTGATCGCCTCCCATGGCGAGGTGCATCCGAGCGAGATCCTCGATGCGGGCCTGTTCAATCCCACCACCAAGAGCCTCGACGTCCAGCGCTGGCTGAAGGCGGAAGCCTACGGACTGGCTGGTGACGACCACCATGACCATGACCACCACCATCATCACGGGCATGCGCACCGTCACGACGTGAACCGCCACGACGAGCACATCAAGGCGGTCTGCCTGACGGTCGACGATCCCATCCCGACAGCGGCCCTCGAGAGCTGGCTCAGCGTGCTGCTGGCGCTCAAGGGGGAAGACCTGCTTCGCGTCAAGGGCATCCTCAACGTCGCGGAGTTCGACGGGCCGCTGGTGATCCATGGCGTCCAGCACGTCTTCCATCCGCCGGTGCAATTGAAAAAATGGCCATCGAACGATCGTCGCTCGCGCATCGTCTTCATCACGCGGGACATCGACGAGGGAGCGTTGCGCGATACGCTGAAGATGTTCACGGACGATCCGTCCTACACGGCCGCGGCATCGTGAACGGGATGCGACAGACCCCAATGAGGAAGTCTCCTTCCGGCGCGCAACCGGACCGGCGCCGCTCTCGGAAATGGGGCCATCGCGCGACGACAGACCGCGCGAAGGCGAACCGCGTGGCGGGGGCGGCGCATGGGGTTGACGAGGCGATGCAGTCGCTGCTGGCTTCCTTCAACGATCCCGAGAAGGCTCGGCAGTACGGCGACGGCCCGCGGCGCTTCGTGCCAGGCATGGCCGACCTCCATCGCATGGCGGCGATCCTGCTCGCCGAGCGTGCGGGTAGCGACGCGCGCGTGCTGGCGCTCGGGGCGGGCGGCGGCCTCGAGTTGCGGGCCCTGGCCGATGCACAGCCGGGCTGGAGCTTCGTCGGAGTCGATCCGGCAGCCGCCATGCTGGACGAGGCGCGGCGCGTGCTCGGCGCCGACGCGGCGCGCGTCGCCTTTTGCGAAGGTTATATCGACGACGCTCCCGACGGTCCGTTCGACGCCGCCACGTGCTTTCTGACGCTCCACTTTCTGGAGGCCGGCGAGCGGACACGCACGGTCCGCGAGGTCCACCGCCGGCTGAAGCCCGGGGCGCCCTTCATCGTGGCGCATTCCAGCTTTCCGCAGGGAAACGGTGCCCGCAGCCTGTGGATGGCACGCTACGCGGCCTTCGCCCGCGCATCGGGTGCCGATCCCGACCAGGTGGAGAAGATGCGCGCTGCGGTCGATGCCCATCTGCCGGTGCTCGACCCGGAGCAGGACGAAACCGTGCTGCATCAGGCCGGCTTCTCGGACATCTCCCTGTTCTATGCAGGCCTGACCTGGCGCGGCTGGATCGCCTACGCCTGACGGTTTCAGCAGCAACCGCTGCGTCGGCCCGTCAGATACGAGCTTTCCGGGCTTCGGCCGTCTCATGGCCGCGGAAGCCCGCGCCACGGCTCGCCGTCGGATGAGAACGCTGGCGTCCAGGATCGCCTGAGCTACTCCATGGCGTGACGGCCCTGATGGTATCGGCGCGCCGATCGCTCCTTTCCCTGGGGTGACGACCATCCTGCGCCGCCCGACGGCAGCGGTCGACGGGCGCCGGCGCCAGGAACCGCTGTCAGTTCCCGCGGGTGATGGACGTATCCGGCTCCTCGACGATACGCACGCTGAGATACGTGCCGGCGCCGTAGTGGAGGGTGTTGCGCGCGAAGTAGGGCGGACCGGGCATGTCGAAATGGACATAGCCCCGGCTCACGTCGCTGCGCAGCAGATCGAGACGGCTGGCGACGTCGAGCCGCAGCCGATCGCCGCGCTCGAGCCGGGTGGGCCCCGGCGTCAGGCTGAAGGCGAGGTCCACCGGCTCGTCGGGCACCAGCGGCAGGCGCACGGACGTGTCGTGGACGATCTCGCATCGCGTGTCCCGGGCGGGATCGCGCTGGCGCCGTGCGGGGCTCATGGCGCCGAGGGACAGCAGATGGTAGGTGCCGTCCCGGTCGATTCGGCCGACACGCGCGACGAGATTGGAATCGATCTCGTTCGAGCTGAACGACAGGTTCAGCGACAGCGGTCCGGCCAGCGTCATCGGCTGCTCGGCCGTGAACTCGAAGGTGAGCTTCTGGTTGGCCACCTCGTCCAGCCCGCCGAGCACGGGCAGGCCGAGCGGAACCGCCGCCCAGCGGTTCGCGCCCTCGCCGGGAACGTCGGAGAGCCGGTGCGTGTCGGCGTCGGCGCCGCCGGAGGCCAGGTAGAGCCTGCGCTCGGCGGCGTCCGGCGGGGGAAAGTCGACGGCGCCGGCGTAGCGGTCCTCGCCTTCCAGCCAGTAACGCACCGGCGGCTGCGCGGCATAGCCATTGTCCGTTCCGTGCAGCACATGGTCGAAGAAGGCCAGCGCCTCCAGCTGCCAGGCATAGACCGGCAGTTCGTAGACGGGCGGTGCCAGGATCATCCACTTGCGATCCGCGGGCGTGCCGGCCTTGTCGAAGAGATCGTAGGTCCCGAACTGGTGGAGGTTGAAGTAGCCCAGGTTCTGCACGACGACGAACGGGATCTCGATCCTGGCCAGCGCCTCGGACGGGCCGGACTGCAGCCACGAGGTCGCCCGCGATTTCGCGTCGAACATCCAGTTTGCATAGACCTGCCGCACGAACCGGGTCGGCGTCTTCGCCATGAAGGCGCGATAGATCGCGTCGACCCGCTTCATCATCATCGGCTGCCAGAGCCGCTTCAGCGGCGAATTGGCGACATGGCTGATCAGCGCCCGGACCACCGGCGGCACCCGCAGGTCGTACATGGCTTGCGTAAAGTTGGCGCCCATCCAGAGATTGAAGAAGTAGAGATTGCAGACGCCTCCGAAATGGAGGAGGTGGCGGAAGTAGTCCGTGCAGATCTCGTTGCAGAAGAACGCCTTGAGGGCAGGGGGCCGGCGCACCGCCACGAGCGGCTGCGTCATGCCGTAGTAGGACGTGCCGAACAGCACCACCCGGCCGTCGCACCAGGGCTGCGCCGCGGCCCAGGCGATCACCCGCTCATGGTCGTCGACATCCTCGGGCGAGAGGAAGACGGCCTCCTTGCCGCCCGAGCGGCCCATGCCGCGGCGCATCGCCACCACCTGCGCATAGCCGCGGCTGGTGAAGACCGGCGGCGAGCCGATCTCGTTGCTGCCGGTGGGCACGCCTGCCGTGTGGAGCTCGCGCGAGTAGGCGGCGAACTGGACGATGGCCGGATAGCGGCCGGCGACCCTCGGCACGTAGACGTCCACGGAGAGGGTCGTGGCGTCATCCACGGGGATGCGCTGGTCCGCCAGCAGCCGGCAGCCCAGGCCTTCGCGCTCGGCCCGCGTCGGCGTCCAGCCCGCGAGCTGCTCGTGGACCAGCGCCGGCGGCTTGATGGAGATGAGGTTGTCGAGCCAGGAAGGCATGGGAGAGTACCTGGAAGTCGTTTCAGGTGGTTTCGTCAGGGGGCGTCCGCTGCCCGGCGTCGCGGGCGAGCAGCCGGAACAGCTCGCGGAGCACCGTCGTGCTCACCGCTCGTCCCGTCTGGGGGCCGAGCGCGGCGCCCATGACGGCGAGGCCGGTGCCCAGGGCGTGCAGGAGCATCACCTGCTCGGCTGTCGGCTCGAGACCGCCGGTCCGGAGCATCAGCTCGGCCCGCTGGCGCATCGCCGTCACGAGGCGGTTGTAGAGTTCGCGATAGGCGGGGTCCGCGTCGGCGGCCAGTACGATCGAGACGAGGATGCGGGTGTTCTCGGCGTTGGACAGCGCGGCGGCGAGGCCGGCGAGGCGCGCTTCCTGCGAGTCGCGGGATGCCATGGCGCTGCCGAGATTGGCGATCTGGCCTGCGACCGCCGCTTCGAGCACGGCGCGGACGAGGTCGGCGCGGGTCGGGAAGTAGTAGGTCAGGTGGCTCTGGGAAACGCCGCTCGCCTTGGCGACGCGCGGTTGCGTCAGCGCCCCGAGGCCCTGCTTTCGGACGATGGCGAGTGCCGCCGCCAGAATTGTCGCCCGAATATCGGTAGTGCCCGTCATCCGCCCTCTAGGTAGGTATACCAACTAAGCATGGCCGGATAGTGCGCGCAACCGGTTCCTGTGAAGCTCAGGGCGCCTTCGTTCGAGGGGGCATCAGCTTGCGTGTCCGATGAAAACAGCCTTGTGCAGGTACCGATCGTTCGTGAGCTCATCGAGAACGAACGTGGCGACTTCCTCGCGCTTTATGCGGGTCAGTCGCGTCGTGGGCCTGATTTCCGTTATGGCCTGCAGGGGCGTCATGCCCGACGTGGACTTGAACGGTGCCGGTCGGACAAGCACCCAGTCCAGGGCAGACCGGCGGACGAGCTCTTCCTGGCGATTCTTGTCGGCATAGAGAGGCCGGGTGAACAGCGGATAGATGACGTTGTCGTAGAGAAGGCCTCCATGACCGCGCGTCTCGCCGGCGCCGACTCCCGTGATCGCCACCAGTCGCGTCGTTCCCTCAGCGCGCATCGCCAGGATCAGCTTCGCCGTGACGTCGGAGAACAGGGTCGTGCGTCGGCCCGGTGTCGCCCCGAGAGCCATCACCACCGCCTGCTGCCCGGCGACGAGCGCACGAAGCGCTGCCGCATCGGTCGGATCGGCGGCCACCACCTCGACGCCAGCCGGCGCGTCCGCGAGGCGCGACAGCACGCGCGTCTGGGCCCGGATGACGTGGCCGCGTTTCGTGCCCTGCTCGAGAAGGCGGCGGCCAACGCCGCCGCTCGCGCCGAGCAGCAGGACTCGCATGGCGCTCAGATCGGCTTGGCCAGCGACTGCGCGATCGTCTTGGCCAGCATGTCGAGGGTGTAGAATCGCATGAGCTGGTCGCGCCCCCAGGACAATTCCACCGACTCGATCATCATCATCGACGCGAGCTTGCGCGAATCGTCCTGGAAGGCTTCGGCTCGTGGCTTGCGCCGCATTTCGTAGCGGGCGAGGGCGCTGGGAAGGAAGCGCGCATCCGTGCGCGAGAGTTCGTCGTTCAGCACGGCCGCCGATTCGAGGGCGATCGACGCCCCGACTCCGGCCGTCGGCAGGAAGGCGCAGGCGGCGTCGCCAAGCAGGGCCACGCGGCCTCGGTGCCAGCTTTCGCTGCGGACGTCGGAGAGCTGCCACCAGAAGGTCGACCCGAGGTCATCGGGCAGGGCCGCCAGCACGTCGGCGACGCCGTCGCCCAGAGCGGCGAAATGTGTCTTCACCTTTCGGCCGTCTTCTCCCACGACGCTCGGCCCCATGACGCGGGTCGGCGCGGCGGCGACCACGCCCAGCCCGCCCTTGACGGGATAGAGGCCGAGGAAACGGCCGGCTCCCCAATGCTCGACCACGGCAGTGGGAGGTCGCCGGGTGTTGCGCACCACCCAGACCCAGCATCCCCAACCGGTCTCGTGATCGGGCAGCGCGCCGGCGAGCTGGCGGCGGATCGCGGAATGGATCCCGTCGGCGCCCACGAGCAGATCGCAGCTGTTGGTCGACCCATCGGAAAGCTTGACCTCGACCGTGTCGCCCGCCTCTTCGAAGCCCGTCACGCTCGTTCCGAAATGCAGCGGCACGTCCTCGCACCGCCTGCGCAGCAGAGCCAGCAGCTCGCCGCGCATGATGCCACCCGAATATCCGAAGCTGTCGAGCATCCGGCCGAGTTCGTAGGTATGGATCTCCTGGCCGTGGCCGTTGCGGACCGTGTAGATGTCCATCCTTTCGCTGGTGGCGAGGAAGTCGTCCATCAGGCCGAGCCCGTGAAGGACGCGGGCGCCGATCGGATAGAGACCCAGCATGTACCCGCTGTGATCGAAGTTCGGTGCGCGTTCATAGATCTCGGCGGTGACGCCGCGCTGACGCAGCAGTGCCGCCAACGCCATGCCGCCTATGCCGGCACCGGCGATGATGATCTTCATGCGATGTTCTCCTTGTGGACGCGGATATGCATGTCGCGCAGCATCCAGATGAGCCACACGGCGGCGAACACGGGCAGGCCGACCACCGCGGCGGCGAGCGCCAAGTCGGTCAATGCCGCTTCGGAAGTGAAGAAGGCTGCGGCGGAAAGGATGCCTGTCGCCAGTTGATAAAGCGCCGAGAAGCGGGTGAACACGACCCAGCCCGGCCCGGCATGGGCGGTCCGCGCCGCCAGCCACGTGGCCAGCGCTGCGGGCAGGAAACTGGCGGTGGACAGCCAGTTGCAGGTGGCATTGAGCTCGCTCAGGAAGCCGGCGGCGTTGGCGGGCGCGAGCACCGGTGACCCCACCGCGAGCAGCTGGGCGGCGGCGACCATCCGCACGTCGGCGAGTACGCCCAGGGTGCCGGAAAGCGCGAACAGCACGATGATCGCCGGTCCGCGGAAGCGGCCGTCGGGTTCCGTGGCGGTCACGACCGAGACCCCGAGCAGCGCGATGGCGCCGTCGGCGAGGAAGAAGAGCCCGTAGCCCGCGGCATACCAGCCGGCATTGGCACGAAGCAGGTCGAGATCGGCGACGGCGATGGGCGCTGCCGCGCTGGCGATCAGCACCACCACGGTACCGGCGAGCCAGGTGACTAGCAGGGCGATCGCGTGGAGGCGAACCGATCGATGTTCCATGGCGCGCACTGTGGCGCGTTCGACGCTTCCCTGGCGTCGGCGCGCGCAACCTATTTTTCGTGTAGGTTCTCCACCGACACGTCATGTCGCAACCGGCCCGCGTCCTCATCATCGACGATCACGCCATCGTCCGCTTCGGACTGGCGCAGGTCCTCGACTCCGACCCGCGCTTTGCGGTGTGCGGCGAGGCGGCGACCGCCCTGGAGGGGAAGCGTCAGGTCGAGGCATGCCGGCCCGATCTCGCGATAGTCGACCTCGTGTTGGGCGGGCGCGACGGGATTGGATGGCTCCAGGAACTCGGCGCCGGGACTCCCGGGCTCCGGATCCTCGTGTTCTCGGCGCAGCCGGAAATGGTCTATGCACCCCGAGCCTTCCGCGCCGGTGCCGCCGGCTACCTGATGAAGGATGCGGGCATCGAGAAAGTCCCCGAGGCGCTGGCGGTCCTGATGCTCGGCGAGCGCTATGCCAGCGATCCGGTCCAACGTGCGATGTTCCAGCAGGCGACGTCCGGCCGGGCTTCGGCGGGCGGGCCGTTGGCCGATCTGTCCGACCGCGAGATGCAGGTGCTGCGGCTGCTCGGCAGCGGTCTCGGCTCGGCGGAGATTGCCGCACAGCTTTCCCTCAGCATGAAGACGGTCGGAACCTATCGCGAGCGCCTGAAGGTCAAGCTCGGCGCGGAGAACGCCTCGCAGCTCGAGCGTCGTGCCATCGAGTTCGTCCGTACGGGAATTCTCTAGTCGTGGCGTTGCCATCCTTCGCTCGTGAAGCGATCGAGATCAATCTGCGCCGCATCCCGTGGCTTCTCGTGGCGGCGATGGCGCTGGCGCTGTGGCCCCTTGCCGCCTTCTGGCGCGATCCGGAGATGGCATGGCTGCGCACCACCCTGCTGGTCGATGTCGCGAGCGCGTCGCTTTTCCTTGCGCTCAATGGTCCGGTTCGGCGGCTTCCGCCCGAATCGTTCTGGCGACCTGCGTACGTCTGGACGGCCGTCGTCCTCGCGCTCGGCTACATGGATGGCTACTATTTCCTGGTCGCGCGCTCGTTCGGACAGAACCCATCCTACATTCTCGGGACCATCATGGCGGCGACCATCTTCCTGTTGCCCCCTGTGTGGTTCCTGCCATTGCTCCTCGCCAATCACCTCGTCTATTGCGTGCTTCTCTTCGGACAATCCGATGGTGACGGCCAACTCCTGCCTGTCCTGATCCAGAACACCACCGGCGCCGTCGTGGCCGGCCTCGTGGCGTTTCTCCTCTTTGGCGCGCAACGCGAAGCATACGGGCAACGCCAGGCGCTTGCCGTCGCCAACCGCTTCCTTCGGCGCCGCAATGAACAGCTGAACGATCTGATGGCGATCACGGCGCACGACCTGCGCGGCCCGCTGCTCGGCATGCGCGACCTGTTGCGTCTCGCGCGCCAGGCGCCGGACCCGGGCAAGCGCGGCCAGATCCTCGATCGCGTCATGGATGCGTGTGTCGACCTGGTGGGGCTGGTCACCCGGCTGTTGCGCGCGCACGAGGCGGAGGAACGGGCCGAGCAGGCGCTGCTGCTGGCCCCGTGCGATCTGCGAGACGTCGTGCAGAAGGCGGTGGACCGGGTTCGACCGCGCGCCGAGACCCGCTCGATCGTCCTGGATATTCGGCTGCCCGGTACGCCTGCGATCGTGCGGATCGATCCGGTGGCCATGGGACAGGTGCTGGACAACCTGCTCTTCAATGCCGTCAGGTTCTCGCCCGACCGCGGCCTGGTGGGCGTCCACCTCCTGCACGAGGATGGGTTCTGGCGGTGCGAGGTCGCCGATTCCGGTCCCGGCATCGCCCCCGAGGAACGCGCGACCCTCTTCCAGAAATTTCATCGCGGCACGACTGCCGCCGCAGCGGAGGAGGAGGGGAGCGGCCTTGGCCTCTTCATCGCCGCGACGCTCATGCGCGCGATGGGAGGGGACGTCGAGCATCGACCACGGGAAGGCAACGGGGCAATCTTTCGACTGACCTTCGACATGCCGGAGGTCGATCGGTTCCGATGACGGACCGATGATTGGTCGGGCGGGCCAGTCGCACCGCCCCTCCGGGAGTATCGAACGATGGCTTCGCCTTGCGAGGCTTCGCGAGCAGAAGTCGGGGGCGATCGGCTGGCGACGAGTCGCGAGCGCAGTTTCTCAGGTCTCTCAAGAATCCAGGAGATCGCGCACCCGGGCGGCCAGCGCGGTGGCGCTGAACGGTTTGACCAGCAATTCCACGCCCCGGTCCAGCCGTCCATGATGGACGATGGCATTGCGGGCGTAGCCGGTCGTGAACAGGACCTTCAGCGCAGGGCGCAACGCGCCCGCTCGCGCCGCGAGCTCGGCGCCGGTCATACTGTTCGGCAAAACAACATCGGTGAACAAGAGATCGAGCCGGTCCGCCGTTTCGAGGGTCCTGAGCGCCGTCGGCCCATCGCCGGCCTCGATCACACGATATCCGAGATCCCGCAAGGTCTGGACGGATTGGGCGCGGACGTCCGCATCGTCCTCGACCACCAGGATCGTCTCTTCCGGCGATCCCGCCGGCATCGGCGGCTCTGCTGCAGCCGACGCTTCCTCTGTCCGTCCATGGAAGCGAGGCAGATAGAGCCGGACCGTCGTTCCCTGGTCCGGCTCGGAATAGAGCGTGACGTGGCCTCCGGACTGGCGGACGAAGCCATAGACCTGGCTGAGGCCGAGTCCGGTACCCTGGCCCACCGGCTTCGTCGTGAAGAAAGGCTCGAAGGCCTTGCCGATCGTCTCGGAGGTCATGCCCACTCCGGTATCCGACACCGAGATCGTCACGTACTGTCCCGGCGCGACGTCCGGGTGAGAGGCGGCATAGGCGCGGTCGACCTCGACATTTGCGGTCTCGATCGTGAGGCGGCCGCCCTCGGGCATGGCATCGCGCGCGTTGACACAGAGATTGAGGATCGCGCCTTCCAGTTCGGTGGGGTCGACCTCAACCGTCCAGCCTCCGGCCGCCACAACAACTTCGACCGCGATCGTCTCGCCCAGCGTGCGCTGGATCATCTCCGACATGCCGTTGACCAGGAGGTTGACGGTGAGCGGTTTGGGGGCCAGGGGCTGGCGGCGAGCGAACGCCAGCAGGCGCTGCGTCAGCGACGCGGCCCGGCGCGCGCCGGTCATCGCATTCGCGGCGGCCCGTGCGAGCCGGCTCGACTCGGGCGGCAGTTCGCGCAGCAGGGTTTCCAGGCTGCCCATGATGATCTGCAGCAGGTTGTTGAAGTCGTGGGCCACACCACCGGTAAGCTGCCCGATCGCTTCCATCTTTTGCGCCTGGCGGAGCGCCTCCTCGTGCGTTCGCAGCTGTTCGGTGCGTTGGCGGACCTCTGCCTCGAGAGTGGCATTGAGCTGCCGCAGCGCTTCCTCGGCACGGCGTCGATCGCGGATTTCCGCCTCATTGGCCTGGCGCAGGCGCGCATTGTCTATGGCGACCGCGGCTTCGGCGGCGAGCCCGAGCAGAAACCCCTCCGACTGCTCGTTGAAGATCGCGGGCTCGGCATGGCCAAAAAACAGGCCGCCGATCACCCCGCCCGACCGGCTGATGACCGGAACCGCCAGATAGCTGCGCACGGGCAAATGCCCCTCGGGCATTCCCTGGCGCGGAGCATTCTGGCCATAGCGGGGATCCTGCGTAATGTCGTCGGACCGCACGATACCCTCGCCGCCGAATGTCGGCGCGAACACCGCCGTGTTGCGCGGCATCGGGAAACCCGCGAAGGCCTCGCGAGGTGCGCCCGAGAGGGTGTAGAGCATGTAGCTCTCGCCGGCATCACTCAGCACATTGTAGAAGAAGGCCCCGAACTGTGCGCCGATGAGCTCCACGCCGGCATCCGTGACGATCTGGACAAGCCGCTCGAGGTCGTGCTCGATCGCCAGGGCGGAGCCCGCCTTGTTCAGGATCTCCAGCCGGTGGCGATGTGTTCGGAGCGCTTCCTCGGCCTGTCGCCGCTGGGTGCGATCCCGAACGATCTTGATGAAGCCGACGATCGCCGAGCCATCCTCGCGGATCGGGGCGACCTCGCCCGTTGCCCAGAAGAGAGTTCCATCCTTTCGACGGCGCCATCCTTCGTCGCCGCCTCCGCGGCCGGTGGCGACGGCATCGGCCATCTCCCGGGCAATGCGCCCGGGGCCGTCCTCCCCGGGGAAAAGAATCTCCAGAGTCCGACCGAGCATCTCGGCCTCGGTCCAGCCAAGGATTAGCTGCGCCCCGGCGTTCCAGCTTGTTACCCGTCCTTCGGGATCGGTGCTGATGATGGCCGTGTCCGTCGCCCCGTTAACGATCTGTCGCCACTGCGAGGCGGTAATGGTTTCCGGCAGGGGAGGACGTTGAGGCATGCCAAATCGTAGCAGGGATTTGCGCTTGGGTTCTCAGTCTCGTTCCTTCCACTAGACGCACGATAAGGGGCCGCGGTCGGAAGAGCAGCGGCTTGGCAACGCAGGTCCAATCAATCTCGTTGCAGGCCTCGCTTCTTGAACGAACGATTTTGCGCCGCGAATGCGATCACATGACGAATCGTCGCCGGTCATCGCAATGCAATGAGTTCCAGTCCGGCGAATCCGGCCAAGTTGGCCAGGTCGATGCCGATCAGAAGTGCCGCACCGATCCCGATCAATCCCCTAGTCCACCCGGGGAATGCAAGGATGCCGTTCGGGGGGACTGCCACGGATAGGTCACAAGCGATCCTGTCCACTCAGAATGCGCCGGCGACCGCCTCGATAAGACCGAAGAGCACAATGGCGCAAAGGCCGAGCAAGAGGGCGATCGGAGGCAAGTCGATGGGGAGTGGGGGGCGGACGGGCCAGTCGTCGCGGCGTTCTCCGTCGTATCGCGTCCGATCGCTCATGGTGATCTCCTGATCGGTGCGCTTCTGTGCAGCGATCCTCGTCCCGACGTCGGCGGCTGCATTGCTCGGAACGAATGCGCGAAACGCTGGATGGTTGCGCCCCGGGGCTGGCAGCCAGACGGGCTTCAAACCCGGGGAAACTTGCGGTCGAGCTCGGCAATCGTCCGTTCGCCCTCTGGCCCCAGCTGTCGCAGGATGGCGTCGAGCTTCGCTTCCTTTCGCTCGTCTCCCTCCCGAGACTGGGGGGAACCCAGGTAGAGAAAGAACGCGAGACCACCGACCTGCCACAGCAATTGCAGGAATTCGGACTGCCAGTTCTCGAGAGTGTCCCGCATCATCAGGACGAGATAGGCGCCGATGCGGATGGCCTGACCGTGGGACGTCTGCTCGTCGACATAGGCGAACCAGCCGAACAACCAGTGGCCCACGAGGGCGAACAGGAACAGACCGATCGTGATCCAGGCATAGGCGTAGGCGCGCCAAAGGGACATGCCATGTTTCATCGCCATCTCTCCAGCACCAGGGAAGACGTCGTCGCTTCGACCTGGTGGCCGAAGCGCTCGCGGTAGAGCTTCAGCAGGGCGTCGTGGGTGCCGTCGCGCGTGCTGCACAACGCGTCGGTCGGGAGCACGATCCGGAAGCCTAGGTCGATCGCTGCCATGACCGTGGCCAGGACGCAGACATCGGTTTCCCCGCCCGTCACGATCAGCGTGTCGACCCCGCGTCGCCGCAGCGCAGCGGCGAGGCCCGTCCGGCTGAACGCCGAGTTGGCGGGCTTGTCGAGCAGTCGGGCGGGAGGGACCAGCCGCGCCAGCGAGGGCACGAGGTCCAGCAGCGCCGGTTCCAGCCTTTCGCGGGTCATGTTGGGCCAGGCGCCGTAGAAGTCGCGCCACGCGCCGAGAGCCTCGGCCGGCGTGGATGGCGGCACGAAGCGCGTGAAGATGGTCTGCCGCGCGTGCCGGCCGGCAATCTCCTCGATGGCCGGCAGCACCGTCTTCAGCCAGGGCACCTGCCACGGCGTCTCCTCCGCGAACAAGCGCTGCAGGTCGATGCAGAGATGGCGGGTTCCCGGGCCGAGGGGGAAGGGGCGGGTCGGCTGTCCCATGGACGGCGTAACGGTCGAGCCGCCGCTCGGCTGCCAGCACGCTGCCGGGGTCCGTGCGCCTGGCAGGGGTGCGACCGCGCTCGATGTTCCCGCGAGAGGTGCCTGCGCTGGTGTCGGGAACGCCGGATTGGGCGCGCCGTTTGAGCGCCATCGAAACCCACCCAGAGGAATCAATCATGCCTGCGAAGATGGATGCGGTCGCCCTGTTGAAGGCCGATCACCGCAAGGTCGAAGACCTGTTCGAGAAGTTCGAGAAGGCCAGAAGCGCGGATCGCAAGCGCGACTTGGCGCACGAGATCTGCACCGAGCTGTCAGTCCATGCCACGATCGAGGAGGAGATCTTCTATCCCTCCTGCAAGGGCAAGATCGAGGACGAGGACCTGCTGGAGGAATCGTACGTCGAGCACGACGGCGCGAAGGTGCTGATCGCCGAGATCGCGCAGGGCAGCCCCGACGACGCGTTCTACGATGCCAAGGTCACCGTCCTGTCGGAGATGATCAAGCATCACGTCGAGGAGGAGGAGAAGCGCGCAGAGGGGCTGTTCGCGCAGGCGCGCGACGCCGGCCTCGACGTCGACGCGCTGGGGGAGCGCCTGGTGGCGCGCAAGCAGGAGCTTCTGGCCGAATTCGAGAAGGCTCTCCCGCCGCCCCAGACCCGCAGCTTCACCGGTCATAAGCTGGTCCAGAGCCAGCCCGTCGACGGGGCTCGTTGAGGTTCCCCGCACCAGGGCGGCTCACCGTCGGCGTGACTGAGCGGGCGGGCGACGGTACGCCGTCGCTCGCTCGGCGCGAGATATGTCAGGAATCCGGGTCGCCCTGCGGGTTCAACAAGTGATCACGGCTGAGGAAAGGGCGAGGGCAGCGCGGCGGCGGCGATCTCGCCGGCCCCGCGATGCCGCGGAGGCCGGTCGTCAGGTGAAGCGATCTGGATCGTCGCGGGACGCCAAGTGGCCGCACCGGCCACGACAGGACTTCATCGTTAAGCTCGTGCAGGGCCCCGGTCACGAGCCGGTCAGGGCTGCCCCGCGCCTCCGGATGCGCCATAGATCTGGCCGGTCGCATAGCTGGCGTCTGCTGCGGCAAGCTGAACGTAGATCGACGCCAGCTCGACAGGTTGCCCGGGGCGTCCGAACGGCGTGTGCCCGCCGAACGTTTCGAGCTTTTCCATCGTGGCGCCGCCGCTCACCTGCAGCGGGGTCCAGATGGGCCCGGGCGCGACTCCATTGACCCGGATGCCGCGCGACGCCAGCTGCTTGGCGAGCGACTTCACGTAGTTCATGGTCGCCGCCTTCGTCTGCGCGTAGTCGTAGAGCTGCGGCGAGGGGTCGTAGGCCTGCTCGGAGGTGGTGGCGATGATCGCGGCGCCGGGCTGGAGGAGCGGCAGGGCGGCCCGGAGAATCCAGAACGGCGCATAGATGTTGGTCTTCATCGTCGCGTCGAACTCTTCCAGGGAGATGTCGAGGATCGACTCCCGGGTCTGCTGGCGCGCGGCGTTGTTGACGACGATGTCGAGGCCGCCCAGCCCGCTCGCGGCGCGCTCCACCAGACTCCGGCAGAAGCCCTCGTCACGCAGGTCGCCAGGCACCGCGACGGCGACGCGCTTCTCGGCGCGGATTAGGTCGATGACCTCGGCGGCATCCGGCTCCTCGGTCGGAAAGTAGTTGATGGCCACGTCCGCGCCTTCACGCGCGAAGGCAATGGCCGCGGCACGGCCCATCCCGGAATCGCCGCCGGTGATCAGCGCCTTGCGGCCGGTCAGGCGACCCGAGCCGCGATAGCTGGTCTCGCCGTGATCGGGCCGCGGTTCCATATTGCCGCCGAGCCCCGGCCAGGGCTGCGACTGGCGAGCGAACGGTGGGCGCGGATATTTGCTCGTCGGATCGTCCATCGCGAGGCTCCGGTGAAGAGGAGGGAATCGCCGCGGCGTCGCTGAAGAGACCAGCAGGCGACAGTCGAGAAACCAACGCTGGCACCCGGTGCGCGCTACACGCGGCCCGTGAAAAGCAGGGAGCGCAACCGGTCGCCACGCGTGTCGTTGACCGCGAATCACGGCACTGGAGGGAGGAGTCGATGCCACGCGGCGACAAGTCGAAGTACACCGACAAGCAGGAACGCAAGGCCGATCACATCGCCGAAGGCTACGAGAAGCGCGGCGTTTCCGAGAAGGAAGCCAAGCGCCGGGCCTGGGCGACCGTCAACAAGGACGATGGTGGCGGCAAGAAGAAGGGCGGATCAGGGCGAGGTACCCAGACCGGGCATCCGGCCGCGCACAAGGGAGGCCGAAAGGGTGGCACTGCCTCGGCGCGGCGTTCGGCCGCCAGCCGCTCGGCCTCGGCGAAGAAGGCAGCGGCCACACGCAAGCGCAACGCCAGGCGTCGCGCGAGCTGAGCTCCCGGGGCTCTTCCGCTACGACGTGCCGTCGGCCGAGAAAGGGTCTCGAGCTGCCAGGGTCAGCAGGGCGGCACGATCATCACGGCAATGCCGTTGGCGATCACGGCGACGATCGAGAGGCCAGCCAGCCAGCGCATCACCGACATCAGGAACCGCCGCTCCTGCTCCGACCTGCTCCCGAAGAAGAACGTCTCGAAGCGCGCCGGAATGGCCAGCGGCAGCGAGGCGAGCAGGAGGGCGATTGCCGTCGCCAGGGCGAAGACCGGAATGAGCGGCGTGAGCGGCCCGTTGGTGCGTCCAGCGGCCGCGCAGACGGAGGAGTGCGTGCCGTAGAGAACCGCCAGGTGGATCAGCCAGACCAGCGGCCCGAACAGCAGGGCAAGGGTGGCGCGCATCAGGCGACGAGCCTCGGGAAGCCGTGCACCAGCGCGAGCCCGAGCAAGGTTTGCCCGGCGGCGTAGTAGCCGAGCAGCGCCGTGTAGTCGAAGCTGTTGCGGCATTCGCGATCGGTGCGGCCCACGACCAGTCGGGCTGCGGTGAACAGGCCCATGAGCACGACGACGACGGCGACCTGCGCGGCCAGCAGGCCGGCGAGATAGACCATCGCACCGTAGGCGGTGTCCTGCGGCCTCAGCCCCGCCTGCCAATGGCCCTCGATCTCCACCGTCACGGCGGCCACGAGGGAGGCGCAGCCGATTGCGATGCTCAGCAGCGACGGCAGGCCTGCGCGCGTCCCCGGTGCGGGCAACCAGCGGTCTCCGGCCCGGAAGGCGACCACGGCCATGATGCACAGGGCGGCGGACAGCAGGGGCCGGCCCGGCCCCGGAAGCGCCGGTGACCCTCCGGCCGGCCAGACCTCGGGGGACACGGTCCAGACATAGAGATAGGAGAAGAAATAGGACAGGTAGAGCGAGCCGGCGACCAGCATCAGGACGACCATTGCCCACCAGCCGTGCGACTGGGGGCCCGTCATGTAGGTCGGCAGCCGGAGCCCGGCGCCGACGTCCACGCGTCCCTTGGCCGGCCCGGGATCGAGGGGCCACAGCCACACTATGGCGAAGACGATCGCCAGAACGGCCGCGGCGACCGCCGGGAGCACGACCTTGATCGTGAGCAGCAGGAAGCAGGCGGCGGTGAACACCGCGGTCAGGACCTGGGGCCAGCCGGCGCCGGGCATCTGCAGCACGTATTGCGGTTCCGCCTCCACCGCACTGGTAACCAGGGTCTCGCGGCCGCCTGTCGGCGCGTCGGGCAGATAGTGGGCGCCGGCCGCCACCTCGGCCGCGAGCTCCGGCCGATCCCACAGCGGATCGCGGCCGGTGACGTGGGGAATGCTGCGCGTCGAATAGACGTCGCCCGGCAACCATTCGAGCGTTCCCGCATCCCAGGTGTTGCCCGCCCCCCGATCGGAAAGGCGGAAGTTGCAGGCGAGATCGACGAGGAAGACCAGCACGCCGGCGGCGAGAACGAAGGAGCCGACGGTCGACAGCAGGTTGAGATCGTCCCATCCCAGCCCGGACGGATAGGTCCATACGCGCCTCGGCATGCCCGCCAGGCCGGTGATGTGCATCGGGAAGAAGGCGACGTTGAAGCCCACGAACATGAGGCCGAACGACCATCGGCCGAGGCGCTCGGACAACGGCTTGCGGCTGAGCATGGGGGCCCAGTAGTAGAACGTCGCGAAGAGCGGGAAGACCATGCCGCCCACCAGCACGTAATGGAGATGGGCGACGACGAAGTACGTGTCGTGCACCTGGAAGTCGATGGGCACCATCGCCACCATCACGCCTGTCAGGCCGCCCACGACGAAGATGAACAGGAAGCCCAGGATGAAGAGCGACGGCGTCGTGATCCGCCAGCGCGTCCGGCCCGCCGCCATGGTGGCGATCCAGCTGAAGACCTGGATGCCCGACGGGATCGCCACCGCCATGCTCGCGGCGGAAAAGAACGCCAGGCTCAGTCCCGGTATGCCCGTGGTGAACATGTGATGCACCCAGAGCCCGAAGCTGAAGAAGCCCGTGGCGATCAGGGCAACGACGATCAGCCGGTAGCCGACCAGCGGCGTGCGCGCGAAGGTCGGCACCATCATGGAGACGAGCCCTGCCGCGGGCAGGAAGATGATGTAGACCTCCGGATGGCCGAAGAACCAGAAGAGGTGCTGCCATAGCAGCGGATCGCCACCGCGCGCGGCGGTGAAGAACGGCCAGCCGAACGCGCGTTCGATTTCGAGCAGCATGGTGGCGAGAATGACGGCCGGAAAGGCGAACACGATCATCGCCGCGAAGACCAGCATCGACCAGGCGAAGATCGGCATCTTCGAGAGGGTCATGCCGGGCGGTCGCGTGCGCAGCACGCCGATCACGATCTCGATCGCGCCGGCTATTGCCGAGATCTCGATGAAACCGATCCCGAGCAGCCAGAAGTCGGCATTGTCGCCGGGCTGGTACTCGGTCAGCGTGAGCGGCGGATACATGAACCAGCCGCCGGCCGGCGCGAGGTCGTAGAGGATCGTCGAGAAGAAGACCAGGCCGCCGATGATGTACGCCCAGATGGCGAAGGCACTGAGTCGCGGGAAGGGCAGGTCGCGGGCTGCCAGCATCTGGGGCAGCAGCATGACGCCCAGCGCCTCCATGGCCGGCACGGCGAAGAGGAACATCATCGTCGTGCCGTGGACGGTGAACATCTGGTTGTAGAGTTCCTGGCCGATGAACTGCCCGTCCGGTTGCGCCAGCTGCAGCCGCATCAGCAGCGCCAGGATGCCGGCGAGCACGAAGAACAGCAGCGCCGCCCCCAGGTAGATCAGGCCGATGACGGTGTTGTTGACGGCGCTGGGGAGGCGCCATCCTGTCGGCGTCGCCCAGATGCGCAGCAGTTCCTCTTCCTCGCCGGGCGGACGGGGCGTCTTGCTGATGGGGAGCGCGGGGTCGGGCATCGCACTCACCTGAGGAAGTAGAGGACAACGAGCCCGGCGAGATAGGTCACCAGGACGCCGATGGAATCGATGCCCATGCGCAGCACGGCCCGGTCGCGACGCTCCGCGACTCCCGCCACGAACATCATCGTGGTCGTAATGCCGATGACGGCGGCGAAGGTCGAGAAGCGGCCGGCGCTGTTGAGCACCGGCTCGCCGCCGGCCACCGCATCGATCACGAACAGCAGCGCCACGTCGAAGAGATTGGTGCCGAAGATGTCCGAGACCGCCATGGTGTAGAGACCCGAGCGGACCGCTGTCAGCACGGTGCTGACCTCCGGCAGCGAGGTGGCGATGGCCACCAGGACGGCCCCGATGAAACTCTCGCCCAGGCCGGTCTGCGTCGCGATGGCGTCGCCGGTGCGGGAAAGGACGTAGCCCGCGACGATGATGGCGGCCGACGCGATGACGGCGCGGACGATGGTCGAACCGAGGCCGCGCGACGCCTGGCGCTCCGCTTCTTGCTTCGCCCGACGCTTCTCCTGCCCTTCGAGATCCTCGTCGTCTACGACACGCCAGGGCCTTCTCGTGCTGGTGCTGCTCAGGGTCCACATCGCGAAAAGGAAGAGGGCGAGCAGCAGCCACATCCACAGGCCGATGCCGAGAAACGCCACATCGCCCACCACGATGGCGCTGGCCACGACCGACAGAAGGAAGACCTTCAAGGCGCCTTGCAGGAAGACCACGGGATTCGGGACCACCGCCGTCAGCGCTCTCTTCCCGATCGCCACGTCGGCAATGGCAAGAATCGCCACCTGCATGGCCACGCCGCCCAGCACGCTGTTGACGGCGAGCGTGGCTTGACCGTGCGCGGCCGCCGAAACCGCCACCGCGACCTCGGGCAGCGACGTCACGCCGCCCAGCAGCAGCATGCCAACCAGGGCCTGGCCGATGCCGGTCCTCACGCTGATCACGTTGGCGTAGCGGGTGATGTGGACGCCGGCCACCCAGACGACGGCTGCCGCAGCGGCGAAGATGGCAAGGTTGGCGGCCAGACCCAGGCTGTTGAAGTCGATCATCCCGCCCTCACCGAAGTCCATCCAGGTAACCTGCGAGCACGCCGAGTTCGCGGTCCGTCAGCATGCGGTAGGGCGGCATGCGGCTGCCCGGCTTGACGTGGCGGCTGTCCCGGATCCAGCTCGCGAAGGCTTCGGGATCGTTGCGCAGCGCCGCCGCCGCGAGTGTCGGCCGGCTGCCGACGTGCGTGAGATCGGGGCCGACCGTGCCGACGGCCGATTCAAGGCCCCGAATGGTGTGGCAGGCGCCGCATCCCGAGCGGACGAAGAGCGCGGCGCCTTCGCCCTCGGTGACGGCGGCCGGCTCGGCCTGTGCCTCGAGCCAGGCGTCGAACCCGACCCGGTCCCGTGCGGTGACGTGGAAGGCCATGAGCGCGTGCGCGCCGCCGCAGTATTCCGCGCACTGGCCGCGGCTCACGCCGGGCTGCGTGGCCTGCAGCACGAGCCGGTTCGAGCGGCCGGGAATCATGTCCACCTTGCCGGCGAGACTGGGCACCCAGAAACTGTGAATGACGTCGGCCGATTCGAGGGTCAGCGCGACCTGCTCCCCGACCGGGATCACGAGCTCGTTGGCGGTTTCCAGCCGGGTCCCGTCGGCCAGGTGATAGACGACCCTCCACCACCATTGCTCGCCGACGACGGTCGCTCGCACGACCGCGTCGGACGTCCGGGGCGATATCCGGGAGGTCATGGCCGACAGCCCGTAGGCCAGCAGCATCAGCAGCGACACGATCGGAAACACCAGGCCGGCGCCGATCACGAAGCGACGGGCGGACAGGAGGTTCCGCACCCGATCTCCCCCCGCGATCGCCAGCAGCGTCGCCGCGCAGACGCCGACCAGGACGACACCCGTGAACGTCGTCGTTGTCCAGAAGAGCCTTCCGATCTCGCCCGCCTCCGCCCCGCGCGGTGCCAGGGCGGCCTGCTCGCCCGAGCAACCCAGCAGGAGCGCGGGCAGGCAGGACATCGGGCCGAGCCGCCTCATGGCGTCCGTCCCGGCATTGCGGAGAGGTAGGCGCCGACCGCGGCCATGTCGTCGTCGCTCAGGCGCTGTGCCACCGCCCGCATGATCGACCCGTAGGTCGGCGTGTCGCGCGTGCCGTCGCGGAAGAGGCGCAACTGCTGCTCGATGTAGTCCGCCGTCAGGCCGAGTATCTTCGGGAAGGCGGGGTTGTGCGCCTGGAGGTGGCAGGCCAGGCAGGCCGGCACCCGTTTCTCGGGAAGCCCGCGTCGCGCCATGATCTCGCCGCGCCGAAGAATGCCGGCGTCGGTGGCCGGTGCCGGTGCCGGACGCCTCGGTGCCGGGGCGCCGGCATAGGCCGCCGCGAGCTCGCGCATCTCCAGTTCGTCGAGCATGCCTGCAATGAGCTGCATGTAGCCGCTCGGCCGCCGGTCTTCGGCGTAGTCCTGCAGCGAGCGGAGGAGGTAGGCCTGGTTCTGGCCGCTGAGCTGCGGGACGATGGCGATCGGCGGGTCCTCTCCCGGCGCACCGTGACAGCGGGCGCAGACCTGCAGCCCGACCGTTTGAGCCCCCAGCGCCGGCCGAGCGGCCGGTCGCCCCTCGGCCGGGCCGGCCATCCGTCGATAGGCCGCCGCATCGAGATCGGGCATACGGGTCAGGAAGGCGACCATCGGCCAGACCTCGTCGCGCCTGCTCGGCGCGAGCCAGGAAGGCATGCCCGTGTACTTCTGGCCGTTCAGGACGATCCAGTAGAGCTGCCGGGGAGTCCATGCCGATGCGGCCTCGGCAAACGACGGAGGCGACGGAATCATCGCGTCCTGGATCTTGCTCGGCGGGCGGCCCGGCGCGCCATGGCAGCCCGCGCAGCCCAGCTCGTAATGCACGGCGCCGAGCCGCAACGCGCCCTCCGAAACGGGCGGAGGCGTGCCGACAGCGAGACTGTGCGTGCGGATCGATTGCCGCCGCACGACCTCGAGCAGCCAGGTCGTGACGTCGAGATGCTCGCGCGACGCCGATACGTTGTAGAGGCCCGACAGGACGAAGATGGTCGCGCCCACGAGAAACAGCGCCGTGGCGGCGATGCCGCCGACCAGGATCTGCCGCACCGAGAGGCCGAAGAGCCTAGGCAATCCTGGCGCCCTCGTCCTGCTGTGTAGCCAGCTCGGAGCGAGTCAGCCAGCGCGTCGCGACGACCACGGCGGCCACGAGATAACTGAGGGGGCAGGCGATCAGCATCATGAGCCCGGCGAGCTGCTGATCGGCCAGCGGATCGAATGCTGCCCCGGTGTGGTGCGTCATCGCCGGGTAGATTGCGCGTGTCGCAAACGTCAGGAGAACGCCCAGCAGGCAGAAGAGCTTGCTCGTGATCAGAAGGGCGGCGATGGCACGCCAGGGGCAGGATGCCGCCGCACCCACGATTGTCCGCCAGAACCACACCGCGCTTGCCATCAGCGAAAGCTGCATCGTGAGATGCAAGGCCGGCGATTCCATTGCGGCCGTCAAGACAGGAGGCGTGTGCCATCCCCACAGGAGCAGTAGTTGCACGATCGTCGGCGCCAACGGGTCGGAGACTCCGGCCGGGAAGGGAAGCGATGCGCGCGTCATCCAAAGGGCAGCCGCGGGTGCAAGCAGGTTCATCAGCAGGATGTGCGCGCCCATCGCGGTGCTCAGGTGCCCAAGGCCGGCGAGAATGGCGTCCATGTGCTCGTGCATCGGGCTTCCCGGTTCGACGCGGTTTCGGCTGTGGAGAAGTCTGGCGAATGCATGGGGTCGTGCGCGGCGAAACGGAACTCCACGGGAACCCCAAGAATGCGACAAACCCCGCGGGTGCCTACCGAAACGCCTCGGTATGGGTGCGGTTGCTGCATTTCGTCAAAAAAGCGCCTCTGGTTGGCAACCTCTGCTCGGTCGGCTTCCTCCAAGCATTCGGGGAAGTCCCATGGGCGGGACGGGGCGACCGCCCGGGGGGCCGGAGGCAGTCGGTCCACATGCCGATCGGCCGACTCGCGGATTCGGCTGATGTCGCGGCCGCCGCAGGCTTGCGCGCCCCGGCAGACGCAAGCCTCGGGACCGCCACGCAACATGGCTGGACGATTTTACGGTCGGGCAATGTTGCGCGACGCGACGGCGCGCCATCCCGATACGATTCTGAACATCGCCATGAACATCGATTCGCGCAAACGCCGCCGTTCACTCCGGTGTTCGCCGAAGCGCGATCAGTCAATGGCCGCGCACTTCCGAGGACAGTCGGGTGGTCGGGGAAGCGCGGCAAGTCATGCGCAGGATCCTGTCGCAGCGATCATTGCCACGCAGGGCTAGGCGTCGCTGCGCAGCCGGGCAAGGAGGGCGTCGACGTCGGCGCGGCGGACGGCCGCCGTGCCCACGCCCTGGACGGCCGCGGCGCCGCAGACGAGGCCGAGCTGCAACGCCTCGTCGAGCGGTTGCCGTTCCGAGAGCCCGAACACAAGCCCGGCCAGGAAGCTGTCGCCGGCGCCGACCCCGGTCTTCTGCCTCACCGCGATCGCCGGCGAGTGGATGACGCTGTCGGCCGTCGCCAGGATCGCGCCGGCATCTCCGAGGGTCAGCGCCACCATGCGGGCGGCGCCGTCCTCGACCAGCCGCTTGGCCTGCGCGAGCTGGCTCGGCAGGTCGTCGACCGGCCGGCCGACGATGGCCTCGAGCTCGGACAGGCTGGGCTTCAGCAGGAAGATGCCGGCGCCCAGCGCGGCGGTCAGCGCCGGGCCGGACGTGTCGAGGACGAAGCGGGCGCCGCGGGCGGCGACGATGCGTGCGGCCTGCGCGTAGAAATCGGTCGGCATGCCGGGCGCCAGGCTGCCGCTGGCGACCACCCAGTCGGCCTCGACCTGGCGCAGCCTCTCCAGCATCGTCGCCCATTCCGACGGCGCGACCTCGGGGCCGCGCGGGACGAAGCGATACTCCTGGCCGGTCGACTGGTCGTACACGGTGACGCTGATGCGGCAGGCTCCGGCGATGCCGACGGTCTGCCAGGGCACCCTGGCCGCCGTCAGGAACTCCTCGACGAAGCGGCCCGTCACGCCGCCCGAGGCGAACAGCGCCAGCGCCTGGCCGCCCAGCTCGCCGACGACGCGGGCGACGTTGATGCCGCCGCCACCGGCGTCGTAGCGCTCGTCGAAGGTCCGGATCTTGTGGCCCGGCCGCACGGACGGGGCCACGGTCGCCATGTCGACCGCCGGATTGACCGTGAGCGTCGCGATGCGCGCGGGCATGCATCTTCTCCCTTGCGCCGACCGTGACGGTCCGGAACAGGCGCTGCCTTGACACAGGTCAAGCGCACGCCGTGCGTGGGCATTCGCCGTGGTCCGTGTAACGGCTTCGGCGATCGTGACGTCTTCCTCGCAGCAAGGATGGAGGCGACATGCGGTATGGAGATCCGGCGGTCTGGCGCCGCTTCCTGGAGAAGCGGGGCATCGATCCCGAACTGGCCGATGCCTGGTCCAGGTTCGCCCGGTCCAACATCCGGCTGATCCCCTCGTCGCTGGACGAGGACACGACTCCGCCGGGCACCAGCAAGCTGGGCGGCCTGCCGGACCTGCCCGACGGCGTCGCCTGGCCGACCCGCGGTCCCTACGCCTATACGCGGGAGGAGGACGATTATCGGCCACCGGAGGCCTGGGAGACGCAGTCGCTCTCCTTCCTGGCCCAGATCAACTTGGCCGACGTGGCGGCGGCGGGATGCGACCTGCCGCTGCCGTCGGCCGGGCTGCTCCTGTTCTTCTACGACGCGGAGGTGCAGCCCTGGGGCAGCGAACCGTTCGACGCGCCGGGGACGCAGGTCCTGTTCGTTAGGGCCGGAACGGCCACGCGGCGCCCCGTCCAGGGCGTTGGGCGATGGTCGCCCGTCCGTCCCCTCCAGCTTCAGCCCTCGCAGGGATTGCCGGAGTGGAGTTGGCTCAAGCAGGAGATGAAGGGCGATTCGGGATACGGCGTCTCCGCCTTCCACGACGAGCTTGGGAAGCTGAGCGAGGAGGACCATCAGGAAATATTGTTCGAGGGCCATGCATTCGGAGGCTGGCCCTGCGAGGTCCAGGGTCCGATGGAGATCGAATGCGAGATGGTCCGGCACGGCCTCAATCCGGGGCAGTCGGAAGCGTACGGGGATCCGAGGATGGCGACGCTCCGGGAGCGCGCAAAGGACTGGCGCCTGCTCCTGCAGCTCGACTCCGACGAGGCGCTCGACTGGCTGTGGGGCGACTGCGGCAAGCTCTACTTCTGGTGTCGCGAGGAGGACCTCGCCCAACGGCGGTTCGAGCGCGCCTGGACGATCCTGCAATGCACGTGAATGGGTAAGCCGAAGAGTTCATGTCGTACTGGTTCTCGGCACATGCCGTCGGCATCCGGCCTTCCCGTTCGTCGTTCCGATGAAATGCCGGCAGGGTCCGGTTGGCAAAAAGGAGACGGCAGATGCGGGTGATGGTGCTGGTGAAGGCGACCGAGGACAGCGAGAAGGGCTTCGTGGCGACGCCCGAGACGCAGGCGATGATGGAGGCGATGGGCCGCTACAACGAGGAGCTGACGAAGGCCGGTATCCTGCGCGACGCCGATGGGCTGAAGCCCTCCTCGGAAGGCAAGCGCGTGGCGTTCGACGGCGCGGGACGCACGGTGATCGACGGGCCCTTCGTCCATCCGCGCGAACTGGTCGCGGGCTTCTGGCTGTGGGAGGTCAAGGACATGGACGAGGCGGTGGCCTGGGTGAAGCGCTGCCCCAACCCGATGCCGGGTCCGAGCGAGATCGAGATCCGGCCGCTCTACGAGATGTCAGACTTCAGCTGAACGCCGAGCGGGCCAGCGCCTCGAGCCCCAGGAACGTCGGCTCGGGGCGCACGATGATTCGGGTCGGCACCTGCGCCAGATAGGGGCGAAGGCGGCCCTTGCCCTCGAAGCGCTCGCGAAACGACGAGGCGCGCACCCGCTCGACGATGCGCGGGACGATGCCGCCGCCGATCAGCACGCCGCCGCGGGCGCCGAAGGTGAGCGCCGCATTGCCCGCCACGCTGCCCAGGAAGGCGCAGAACAGGTCGAGCGTCCGGCGCGCCGCCGCCGATCCTTCCGCGACGCCCGCGCGCACGATCTCCTCCGGCGAGGGCGGCGCTTCCCACGGCGCCTGCCTGCCGCCCAGCGCCTCGTGCAGGCGGACCAGGCCCGGTCCCGACAGGACGCGCTCGGCCGAGACATGGCCGATGCGGCGGCGCAGGATACCAATGACCTCCGCTTCGTCCTCGGTCGTGGCGGGGAGGGTGGCGTGGCCGCCTTCGCTCGCCAGCGCCTGCGGCCCGACGCCGGGCAGGAAGCAGGCCATGCCGAGGCCGGTGCCGGGCGCGATCAGGGCGACCGGCGCGCTGTTCACCGGCTCTCCGCCGCCCACCGCCGCAACGTCCGACGCAGCAAGGCGGGGCACCGCCCAGGCGAGCGCCTCGAGATCGTTGACGATGCGCACGAAACGCAGGCCCAGGTCGCGCGCTAGTTCCGCGCCGTCGAGTGTCCACGCGGCGTTGGTGAGCGTGCAGCGCCCGTCGCGCACCGGGCCGGCGGCGGCGGCGACGACGCCTTCGATCCGGTCGTCGGCGTGGCGGTCGAGGAAGTGACGAAAGCCGTCGACCGCGCTCGCGTGGTCGCGCGTGGCGAAGGAATCGACGGGGCCGAGCCCCGATGGCCGCAGCACCGCGAAGCGCGCCCGGGTACCGCCGATGTCGGCCAGCAGACAGGCGCCCGGAGATGCGTCGGCGGTCGCGCGTCGTCTCGTGGCTATGCGGAGGCTCCGGTGCGGCTACGGCTGGGAAGTTCGGACCGACGCTACAGGGGCCGGCGACCGGGCGATTGACCTGCCTCAAACGGCCGGTGGACCCGGCCGATGTTTGATGCATCGCAAGGTGGCGCCGCCGGGGTGCCGCCATCGTGCGGCGGAACCTCAGCCGGAGGTTGTGATGACCGACTTCGCCCAGGCCACCCGACCGCCCCATGCCGTCGCCGACGACCTCGCGGAAGGCAATCTCTTCGTCGAGGTGCAGGTCCCGTCTTGGCCGCCCGGCGTCACCCAGACCCTGGTCCGCCAGCGCGACGGCCGCCGGGCGCTGACCGTCCGCGCCAAGCCGTCGGGCCGGCTGCGGGTCGAGTTGGCGCGCGCGGGCCATGCCACGCAGGTCGTGCGCACCGTGCACCTGCGGCTGCGCGCGCCGGGCCTGCTGCGCCTGAACGTGGCGTGGCGCGGCGACGATGTCGTGGTCGCCGCCGGCGGCCAGATCATCGGCTCCAGCCGGGAGTTCAGTCCCGAAGGGATCGTGGCGCCCGAGATGGTCGAGGAGACGGAGGCGCCGCTCGATCATGTCGGCAACGAGCAGGCTCGCCTGGCACGGCGCCGCCGGGCTGAGGTGCTGCTGCAGCAGATCGGCGGCGAGGCGTCGGCGACGACCGGCTGGTTGGTGGCGCTCGGCCGCCAGGTGCAGGTCGCGGCCGACCTCACGGCGCTGGCGCGGGAGGGCCGGCATCATCACCTCGCGGGCCTCGCCGAGGCGCTCGTGCGCCTCGTTGCCGGCGACGCGCCGCTGCTGCAGAGCTGTGCCGCCGTGGCCGACGCCCCGCTGCTGGTCCACGCGCCGGTGTCGCCCGCGCCGCAGCAGTCGCCGGCGGGTCTCATCGCGGCGGCGTTCGATGTCGCGGCGGCGCGCGACGAGCACCATCAGCTTGCCGTCGACCTCGACATCTGGCTGCGTCACGAGCATCCCTGGACGGGCGGGCGCCAGGTGCCGGTCGAGACGCTGCTTCTAGCCGTCGCTTCCGCGCTGGCGCCGGCACGGCCGGATCACGAGGAGTCCGACATCGACCGCCAGATCCGGTCGGCCTTCGCCCAGGGACAGCCCGTCGCCGGCTTCTGCGCCTTCGCGAGCACCGTGTGCGGCCTCGCCGCCGCGGTGGCCGCGAAGGTGGGCGGCGGCGGCGTGCCTCCGGCGCCGCGCCTCTAGGCGCTACCGCGCACTGCCGTACCCATCTGAGCCTTCGGCACCAGTCACGACAGGCATCCCCACGCCATCGGGCAGGACCGACGAGGAGCATTGCACGGCATCCGCGACTCGGATAATAGCTATTGCGAAGCATTCGCAATTGGCGTCGCGACCTTCCCGCACGACGGTCGCGCCGCGACAGGGGCCAAAGTCACGGCGTGGGGAACGAACGAACCTTGCGGCTCTACCTCGACCATCGCGTCAAGCTGGTCGAGTACGCCAACGGCATCGTGCGCGATCCGGGTCGGGCGGAGGATGTCGTCCAGGAAGCGTTCCTGCGCTTCAAGGGCGCGACACCGGAGCGTTTGCTCGACGAGCCGGTGGGCTACCTCTATCGCATCGTCCGCAACCTGGCGCTCGACCGGCGGCGCCGGTCACTTCTCGAGAAGCGCTATTTCCAGGATGGCGCCGAGCGGATCGCCGAGGCGGTCCCGGAAGGCAGGCCGTCGCCCGAGCAGGAGCTCATCGATCGCCAGACACTGCGGCGCGTGTTCGACGCGCTCGAGGCTCTGCCGGAGCGGACGCGCATCGCTCTCGAGATGCACCGTTTCGGCGGCTGCACGCTCAAGGAAATTGCCGAGCACTTGGGAATCTCTGTATCCATGGCACAGGTGCTGGTTGCGGAAGGCGTGCGCCACTGCATGCGTTCCCTCTAGCCGCCGATACCCAGCGTCGCGTCCGGACCTGACCGGCGCGGAGCAAGGAACTGGAATGGCCGTGTCCCCGACAGACCTCGATCGCGCCGAAGGAGAGGCGACGGACTGGCTGATGCGTCTGTCGGAGGGCGGGGGCGACGCCGAGCTGCGCGCCGCATTCGAGGCCTGGCGTGCAGCGAGCCCGCTGAACGCCCAAAGCTGGGACCGCGCCCGGCTTGCCTACGAGTTGATCGGTCGGCATGCACCACGGCATGCGGAACACTGGCAGCCCCGTACCCCGCAGCGGAGCGCGGGGCGGCCGTTTCCCGCCGCGGCAGCGCCTGGGCCGTCGCGGGCGCGTGCCCCGGCGGCACGGGCCGCCCGGCGCTGGCGCATCGCCGCCGGTCTCGCCGCAGCCGCCTGGATGGCACTGATTGTCACGGCGCTGTTGCCCGGATGGCTCCTGCGGCTCGAGGCCGATGTCGTCACCGAGACCGCCGAGGTGCGAAGCCTGGTGCTGGCAGACGGCTCACGCGTTCAACTTGGACCGGAGAGCGCCGTCGAGCTTTCCGTCGGGCCCGAGACCCGGGAGGTGCGCCTGCTCAAGGGCGAGGCGTTCTTCGAGGTCGTGCCCGACAGGTCGCGGCCCTTCCGGGTCGAGGCCGGCGACGCGTCGATAACGGTGCTCGGCACTGCCTTCGAGGTACGGCTCGACGATGCGGAAACGCTGGTGGCCGTCCAGGAAGGCCGCGTCCGAGTCGAGGGCGGAAGAGCGCTGCAGTCGGGGCCGGCGTTCCTCGAGGCCGGCGCCATCGCCCGGATCCGGCCCGGCTATCCCATCGAGCACGGCGCCATGAAGCCCGATGACGTGGCGCCGTGGCGCCGTGGCGAGCTTGTCGCGATGGATCGTCCGGCGGGCGAGATCGTCGCCGAACTGCGTCGCTACCATGCCGGCCTGATCGTCGTGCAAAGCGGCGCTTTCGCGTCGCGGCGCGTGAGCGGCATATACGACCTCAAGGATCCGGCGAGCACGTTGCGTGGCGTGGCGGCGTCGCATGGCGCCAGCGTGCACCAGCTCTCGCCCTGGCTGCTCGTCGTCGTATCGGCTGGCCCCTAGTTCCCCTGTGAAAAGTCGCACGCCTCGTTGGAAGTCTTGCCGGGTCGTGCGTTTGTTGGGTGGAGGCGATTGAGAAGCGTTCGTATCGGGCCTCCGGGGAGAGTAGGGCGCGATGGCGAAGGCAGAGTTGTCGATCGGTGAGTTGAAGAGCGTTTTCGTGGCGTCCCTCGCCTCGCTGGCCGTCCTCGGCATTGCCGGTCTCGCGTCCGGTGCTCGGGCGCAATCGCCGACGCCGGGCCAGGCGCAGTCTTCCGTGCGGGAGTTCGACATTCCCGGCCAGCCGCTTGCCGAGGCGCTGGTCCAGTTCGGTCGTCAGGCGGGCCTGTCCGCCTCGGTCGATGCGGCCCTGACCCAGAACCGGCGCAGCGCGCCGGTCAAGGGCAGCATGCGCTGGGAGCAGGCGCTGGCGGCGCTGCTTGCGGGCACGGGCCTGACCTACCGCATCAACGGGTCGGTGGTGACGCTGGAGCGCGCGGGTGCCGGAGCGAGCGGCGCCATCCAGCTCGATCCCCTGCAGGTCCAGGGCAACCCGGTTCCCTCCCAGGCGATGATCGACAACATCCCGCCGCCCTACGCCGGTGGCCAGGTGGCGACCGGCGGTCAGCTCGGCCTGCTGGGCAATCGTGGCGTGATGGACACGCCGTTCAACCAGACGAGCTACACCGCCAAGAAGGCGCAGGACCAGCAGGCAGAGACGGTGAGGGACGCGCTGATCGACGATCCGTCGGTGCGCATCGCGTATCCGGACGCCAGCGCCGCCGACGATACGGTCTACATCCGCGGCTTCCCAGTGGCCGCTGCCAACTTCGCCTATGGCGGCCTCTACGGCATGCTGCCGACCTTCTCGATCATGGCCGAACTCGCCGAGCGTATCGAGGTTCTCAAGGGGCCGAGTGCGATGCTGAACGGCATGCCGCCGCTGACGGCGATCGGCGGCACGGTCAATGTCGTTCCCAAGCGGGCCCCGGACCAGCCGTTGACTCAGCTCACGGCCGGCTACACGTCCAACTCCCAGTTCGGGGCGCATGCCGATGTAGCGCGCCGCTTCGGCGACGAGAAGCAGTTCGGTGTTCGCTTCAACGGCGTCTTCCGCGCCGGCCAGACGCCCGTGCAGTGGACGGCCGATCAGCGCGCGCTGGCGATCGCGGGCCTCGACTTCCGCGGCGACAGTGTGCGGCTCTCGGCAGACCTCGGCTACCAGTATCAGTACGTCAGCGGCGCTCTGCCCTACCTCGGCGTCGGCGTCGGCGTGCCGTTGCCCTGGGCGCCGAAGAACGACGGCAATTTCGGCGAGCCGTGGAACTACAGCGAGCGCAAGGACCTGTTCGGGGTCGTTCGCGGCGAAGTCGATATCATGGACAATGTGACGGCCTATGCGTCGTTCGGTGCCCACGACTTCCGGCAGGCCGCGCTGTCGGGCGGCGCGCGCCTCACCTTCCTGAACCAGACCGGAAACACCACCTCGACCCCCTACAATCAGAGCGTCTACCAGACGTTCTTCACGGGCGAGGGCGGCCTGCGGGGCGTGGCCGATACCGGCCCGATCAACCATCAGTTCGCGTTCAGCGCGATGACCTTCTCGCGGATCAACGGTCTGGGCACCGTGAACGGCACGCCTTTCGCCACCAACATCTATGGACCCAACGTCATCGCCCGGCCGAACCTCGTGCAGCCCGCCTCGAACAAGGTCGCGGCGCTCTTTCAGACCAGCTTCGCGGTCGCGGACACGCTGTCGGCCGCGGACAAGCGCGTCCAGCTCACCCTGGGTGGCCGCCTGCAGCAGATCCAGGCGGAGAACTTCAACGCGACGACGGGCGCACAGACCAGCATCTACAATCAGAGCGCGCTCACGCCGTCCGTCGCCCTGGTCGTGAAGCCGTGGTGGGACAATGTCTCGTTCTATGCGAACTTCATCCAGGGGCTGCAGCAGGGCATCGTCGTGCCCAGCACCTTCGCCAATGCCGGCGAGATCTTCCCGCCCTACAAGTCGACCCAGTACGAGGCGGGCGTGAAGATCGACTGGGGCAGGCTGACCACCACCATGAGCCTGTTCCAGATCAGCCAGCCCAGCATCCTCACGAACGTCGCCACCAACACCCAGTTCCTGGGCGGCGAGCAGCGCAACCAGGGACTCGAGTTCAACTTCTTCGGCGAGGTCACGGAAGGCTTTCGCGTCCTGGGCGGTGTCATGCTGTTGAGCGCCGTGCTGACCAAGACGCAGGGCGGCCTGACCGATGGCTGGATCGCGCCGTTCTCGCCGGGTGCCCAGTTCAACCTCGGCGGCGAGGTCGACGTCGCCGGCGTTCCCGGACTCACGCTGCTGGGAAGGGCCATCTATACCGGACCGCAGTACATCGACACGACCTGGCCGCGGCGCCAGCTGCCCGAGTGGACCCGCTTCGACGTCGGCGTTCGCTACACCGTCGACAACTTCAAGCCGACGGACCGTCCCATCGTCGTGCGCTTCAACGTCGACAATGTCCTCGATTCGAACTATTGGGCCGGCGGCGGAGGAGCGACCTCACTCATGCTGGGTGCGCCGCGCACCTTCCGGCTTGCGCTGACGACGGAGTTCTGACGAAGCTTGGCGCGGCACCTCGCATCGCCCGCACCGTCGTGGCGCGGAGTCCCCCAACTATGCGAAAAGGTGCGGGCAGCGGCGAAGGGGGCAGGCATGGCGACGGGGAGAAGGCGGCGGCGATCGGTGGATGGGCCTCCCGGCCGTGCCGATGAGCGATTTGCCGTTGCCGACGCCTCGCTGGCCGACGTGGTGCAGGCGCTGTCCGAGGGCCGGGTCACGGCCAGCAGCCTGGTCCGCGCCTACCGCGCCCGCATCGCCACGCTGGACCGTGCTGTCGCCCGCGGCGGCAAGGGACCGCAGCTGAATTCCGTGCGCGCGATCAATCCCGATGCGGGCGCCATCGCCGCCGCGCTCGACGGGACGCGGCCCTCGCCGCGCCAGCCGCTGGCCGGCGTTCCCATCCTGCTCAAGGACAATATCGCGACCGGCGACCGGCAGCGCACGACGGCGGGCTCGCTGGCGCTGGCCGACGCCGGCGCGCGGGACGATGCGTCGCTGGTCAAGCGGCTGCGCGCGGCGGGGGCGGTGATCCTCGGCAAGGCAAACCTGACGGAGTTCGCCAACTTCCTCGCGGTCGACATGCCGGCGGGGTACAGCTCGCTCGGCGGCCAGGTCCGCAACCCTTGGGCGCCGGCGCTGCGCGACCATCGCGACGCGCCGCTCGTGTCGCCCGGCGGGTCGAGCTCGGGCTCCGCCGTCGCCGTTGCGGCCGGTCTGTGCGCCGCAGCGATCGGGACCGAGACCTCGGGCTCGCTGCTGAGCCCCGCGACGCAGAACGGCCTGGTCACGGTGAAGCCCACGGTCGGCCTGATCAGCCGCGCCGGCATCCTGCCGATCGCCCACAGCCAGGACACGGCGGGGCCGCTGACACGGACGGTGCGCGATTCGGCGCTGCTGCTGAACGTGCTGGCGGCACGCGATCGGCTCGATCCGGTGACGCGGAGCCTGAAGCGGCCAAAGGACTACACCGCCGGTCTCGACCGGCAGGGGCTGAAGGGCGCGCGGATCGGCGTGCCGAGCGATCCCGACGATCCGCTGAACGACGTCTATTTCGGCAAGCTTCCGCCGCGCGCGCAGCGCACCATGAAGCGCGCGCTGGAAGCGCTGCAGGACTGCGGTGCCCGGCTGGTGCGGGCCAGCCTGCCGACCGCCGGCTGGATCGGCGGGCCCGGCACGACCATGCCGGTGCTGAACCGCAATCCGCTCAGTCGCAACCGCGGCGCGCTGGCCACGCCGCCCATCGTGTTCGTCTACGAGATCCGGCGCGACCTCGACCTCTACCTGCGCGACTGGGCGACCGGCACCCGCATCCGCGCGATGGCCGACATCATCGCCTTCAACGAGGCGCATGCCCGCCGCGCTCTGCGTTTCGGCCAGGACCTGTTCCTCGCCGCCCAGGCGACGCGCGGCGATCTCCGCGAGGCCGAGTACCGGTCGGCGCGCGCCATGGACCTCAGGGCTGCGAAGGCGCTGGGGCTCGATGCCTACATGGAGCGCCACCGGCTCGACGCGGTCGTGTTCCCCGGGGCGATGGGCGCATCGATCGCCGCCAAGGCGGGCTATCCCAGCGTCCAGGTCCCGGCCGGTTTCATGTCGGGCGTCGACGGACGGGAGACGCCGGATTTCCCGATCGGTCTCACCTTCACGGGCCGCGCGTGGAGCGAGCCGGCGCTGCTGCGGTTCGCCTACGCCTACGAGCAGGCCTCGCGCGCCCGCCGACCGCCGCCCGGCCTCGCTGTCCCGTAAAGGGGAACGAGGCGGCGATGCAACGATGCCGCCCCTCACGCATTGTCTACTGATACCCAGGAGGCAACGTGCAATCGAGATTGTTGCACCAGGTCGAGGGCGAAAGGACCTACGCCCTGATCTTCGAGACTGGCGACGAGGTCCTGTCGCTGCTGAAGCAGTTCGCGCAGGAGCACGACCTGTCCGCGGCCCGCTTTACGGCCATCGGCGCCTTTAGCGAGGTGACGCTGGGCTATTTCGACTGGGACCGGAAGGACTACCAGCGCCATCACGTCGCCGAGCAGGTCGAGGTCGCCTCGCTGGTCGGCGACGTCGCCCTCGGGCCGGATGGCAAGCCCGCCGTGCACATCCATGTCGTGCTGGGACGCCGCGATTCGAGCGCGCTGGCCGGCCACCTGCTCGAAGCGACCGTGCGGCCGACGCTGGAACTGGTGCTCGAGGAATCGCCGGCCCATCTGCGCAAGCGGCATGATCCGGAAAGCGGTCTGGCATTGATCCGGCTGGATGCCACGGCCGGCGGAAGGGCTTGAGCGGCAACCCTTGGCCTGTACGCGGCATTGGATCGAAGACACCTGTTGCCGGGGAGGATTTTGGCATGGCCGACATTCACCGGCCGGACTCCGCGGGGACACGCGAGGTTCCGCCCCTTCAGGCGCCGCGGATCGCTGTGCCCCGGCGTCGTGGCCGCTTTTTCGCCCGTTATCCGTGGCCGTCGCTCGGCGGGGCGGCAATCGTCGTCGCCTTGCTGGTCGGGGTGCTCTTGATGGGAGGTGAAATTTGACGTTGCCGAAGGAGGGGCCGGTTCCCGGCCAGCGACGGCCGCGTACTCTCGTCGTCGTCGCCGACAGTTCGCGGGCGTCCTTCCTGGAGTTCGGGGAAGGCAGCCGGCTTGTCGCAGCGGAACGGGGCGACATGACGGCGGCCGAGGCCCGTCGTCCGGCGCGCGACATTGTCACGGACAAGCCGGGCCGGGGCTTCAGGTCCGCCGGGAGCGCGGCGCGCCACGCTTTCGAGCCGCCGCATGATGTTCAAAAGATGCAGAAGCACGCCTTCGTGCGGCGTCTTGCCGACGTCCTCGACTCCGATCGCGCCGACGGTGCGTTCGAGCGTCTGGTCCTTGTCGCTCCGCCTCGCACGTTGGGCGAGTTGCGCTCGTTGCTGTCGCCCCGCGTCAGCGAGGCGGTGGCCTGCGAGGTGGCCAAGGATCTCACCACGGTCCCGCCGGTCGAGCGTCAGCGTGCCCTGGCCGAGACGCTGGGCTCGCTGCCGCTGTGACGCCGCCGTCGCCGGGATGCCCGGGGCGCGGCTTCAGGACTCCGGGGCCGCGTAGCGGGAGAGGACCAGGTCGGCGATCCGGCTGCGGCTGTCGTCTGGAGACAGGCTCCGGTCGTCCTCGACCTTGCGCGTCTCCTGGGCCAGTTCCTCGTCGCGGATGACGTCGCGAAACCACGCGGAGTAGTCGCTGCGCCGCAGATGGTGCTCCCAGGTCGCATCGTCGAGCTGTCGGGCGAGATGAACGAACTCGCAGGCATTGCGGGCGCGCCCCATGGCCAGGTTGGCCGGGGAGCGGAAATGGAAGCTGTGCTCCTCGCCGACGTCGCCTACGGCGTACTTTCCGGTGTGGCGTCGGTGAACCTGCCGGGGACCTTCGATCCTGACCGTCCGCAGGCCCGAATCGTCGTCGCGGAACCACGCGAATACCTCGTTGCTCCCCAGGGGCCGGACGGGCGGCGTGGGCCGGAAACCGGGGACCTTGCCGAGGCGACCCAGTCGGTCGACCGCGGCGCCGTCGAAGGCGATCACGGCGTCGATCCGTCCCAGGATGTCGTCGCAGAGGTTCTCGGGCGAGACGGTGAGGAAGAGCGACGCGGGAAAGGCCTGCGGCAGCTCCAGCGGAGTGTCGTGGCCGGCGGGGAAGGTCTGGTGGGCCTCGTCGAAGACGACCCAGTGAGGCCGCCCGCTTTTCGCATGCAGGTCGGAGATCGGCTTCAGGAGGTCACCGACCAGCCGCCGGCGGCCGGCCGCGTCGAGCGCCACGGTGTTGACGACGACGTTAGCAGCGGCCTGCCGCAGCAGGGCCGCCGCTTCCTCCCAGTGCGGCTGGGCGGCCGGTTCTGCGATCGAAACCGAATGTTCGAGGCCATGATAGTCGCCTTCCGGATCGATGACGCAGAAGGAGAACCGCCGTTCCACCATCTTCTCGGTCAGCATCCTGGCGAACCTCGACTTGCCGCAACCCGAACGGCCGATCACCAGGACGTTCCGGTCGGGCATCAACGGAACGTCGTTGCCGTGGGTGTCGGTCCCGAAGGGCAGGCCGAGCTTCGCCACGGGCATCAGGCGCTCGTCGTCATCGACGATCCGCGAGATGAGCTCGGCAACGCCGCTGCCGTGTTCGCCGCGAAGCCTGATGTCCGCCGCCTCCTTGACCGGCGGCAGCGCGTTGGCGACGGCGGCGGCGCATCCGCAGGCCTGGAAGAGGGCATGGTCGTTCTCGGCATCTCCGACCCCGATGACGTTGCGCGGAGAGATGTTCAGGTCGGCAAGGGCCGCCTCGAGTCCCCTCGCCTTGGTGACGTCGGGAGGAAGCACCATCACGGCGCCCTTGTTGAAGACGATCTTGAGCTCGAGCCCCAGCTCGTGGATGGTCTCGAGCACCGCGGCCTGATGGGGTTCCCAAGTAGCCACGATGCAGTGTCCGATCGAGAGCGGTTCCACCTTGCGGGCGAGCAGCCGGGCGACGAAGGCCGGCGGCGGCGCCGGCGCGAGCAAGGTCGTCTCGTCACGGTCCGGCCGGTAGAGCACCGCACCGTTCTCGGCGACGACCCGGTCGAACAGGCCGAGCTGCGGCGACACGTGCTTGAGGTCGGCGAGCTCGCGCCCGGTGACGAGGACGAGGCGTCGGCCCGATTGCCTCAGGCGCTGGAGCGCCTGGCACGTCTCCTCGTCCACCGCGCCATGATGGGCGATGGTGCCGTCGTAGTCCGTCGCCAGAGCCCGGAAGAACATCGCGGAAGCCCTCGTGTCCTGGAATGTCCCGTGGGTTGCACCATCGGATCACTGGGCGCCTCTGCTGCCGCAGGGACAGGCCGGACAGCCGATCCGCACGCGGCGCCTCGCGGATCGCGTGCGCCGCCGCGCCTCAGAGGCTGGCAACCGGCGTCGGCTCTCGCCGATCGCTGCCCGGTCGGGTGCAACGGCGGAGTGCCGCCACCGCATCGTGCCCGCCTCCGGCCTGCAGGTCGACGACGGTGTCGCCATCTGAGGCCCGGCGAGTGCCGGTCCGCCCGTCGAGCAGGGGAACGCGGAGCGTCATCCGGGAGCCGGCCTGCAGGGCGTCGAGCAGCGCCTCCGACAGTCTGGGGACGAAACCCTCCCGGGAATCGGCCACGACGACATGGTCCTCGCTGAACAGAAGGGATGCGGGAAACGTCGCGCCGTCGATCACGAGAACGGCCCGGGGATCGTCCTCGAGTCGTCGCATCGGGTCGATCGGCCGCAGCGGTCCGTCGTCGGTCAGGTACAGCTGCAACTGCAGGACCCGGACGCCGGCCATCGCCTCGCAGGCCAGCACGACGCTGTCGATGTTCAGGGCCGTGGCGAGGGGCTGGACCGTAGCATAGCTCGGCGGATCGACGTCCGGCTCGACGGTCCATCCGGGAGGGTCGGCGCTGAGCGCCGTCCCGGCGAGGCCGACGGCCAGCGCGGCTGCCAGCAGCAGGCGGGGCAGGAAGCGGCGGAGGCGGGGCGTTCTGAAGGGGGTCATGGGGGCTGAGCGTCGGGCAACCACCCTAGAGCCGCAGATGGTGCCTGCCTTGATGCAGGTCAAGACGGGCGACGGGCATTTCGGCAACCGGGAGCGGTCGCGACGCATTGTCTCCCGGATCGGAATTCGACCGCAGCAGGGAGAGGGTGATGCGAGCAGGAGAGATCATGACGCGGGACGTCGTCACCGTGCGGCCCGACGCAACGGTGAGACAGGCGGCGCGGCTCATGGACGACCTCAACGTCGGCTCGCTGCCGGTCTGCGACGGGCGGCGGCTGGTCGGCATGGTGACGGATCGCGACATCACGGTGCGGGCGACGGCCGACGGGATGCGTCCGGACACCACGCTGGTGCGGGCAGTCATGAGCGAGGACGTGCGCTGGTGTCTCGAGGACGATGCCGTCGACGAGGTCGAGGGGGAGATGGCGCGGCGCCAGATCCGCCGGCTGCCCGTGGTCGACTCGGACAGGAACCTGGTCGGCATCGTCGCCCTGGGCGACCTCGCGGCAGACCGGGTGCGCGGCGCGGGCGAAACGCTGAGCTCGATCTCCTCGCCGGCCGAGCCCGACCGATCCGCCCTCCGCCACGACGAGGGGCAGAGCGGCGACTCCGCGCCGTGGCCGGCCTACGGCGAGGCGAGCGAGCCCCGCCGGCGCTGACTCCGGCTCATCGCGCCCGGTTCTCGGTCCCTTGGCCGGCCGTGATGAACAGGGCCGAAGCCGAGCCCGTGACATCAGCCGTGTGCCAGACGCCGGCCGGGTTGATCGCGTACTCGCCGGGCCGCAGGGTGACGCGTTGCAGGCCATCGGGCATTTCCTGGATCAGGGTGATCTCGCCGGCGGTGCAGATCACCGCCTCGGCGCCGGCGGGATGGCGCTCCCAGCTCGTCCAACTTTCGGTGAAGGTGTAGAGCGATACGAGCCGGCCTTCGGCACCGTCGGCGGCCGTGCGCTGCCCATACGCCTCGTACCATTCCATCCCGGTGAATTCCGGCTGGGGCAGGGCGCTTGCGCCGAGGCCGAGATGAAGCGGGAAGCGCGCGAGCGAAAGGGGAACGGTCATGGCGTGCCCTGCGCGCCGGGTGCTTCCTGCGGCGACCGTGCCGGCGCGGCGGCGAGGAAATCGGTGAGACGGTCGGGCCACGGCTGCATGCCGTTCTTCTGCAGCAGCAACGCCACCTGGCCGCGATGGCCCGCCGCATGGGTTGCCACGTGCAGCAGGATCTCGCCGCGCGTCATCCGCGCCGGCTCGCCACTAGTGAAGGTGAAGGCGATCGTCTCGTCGACCCTGTCGGGATCGAGCGTGTCGGCGTAGGCGACGTACCAGTCGGCGGTGGTGCGCGCCTGCCGCGCCAGTGTCTCGAGGGAGGGAAGCTCGCTCGAACGCGGCGCGCGGTGCCCGTGCGGTTGGCCTTCCAGCGTATGGCTGAAGATATCGTCGACTGTCTGCACATGATCGAGCAGGCGCCGGACGACGACGCGATCGTCGTCGGGCAGACCGTCCTCGGCGTCGGCGAGAACGGCGTTGAGGCCATTCGTCGCCCAGCGCTTCTGGTGCATCAGGGTGCGATAGGCAAGGGTGGTGAACATCGCGGGGCCTTTTCCGATGGGATGGGACAGCGGCGTTGCCGACGATGAATTTGCGAGCTATGACTCACATTGTCTACTCGCATTGGCGGACGATCCTAGCATGGCCCGCAAGATCCCGACGATCCCGCGCAAATCGGCCTCCCAGCAGCGTTCGCGCGCCACGGTGGAGACCCTGCTCGACGCGACCGCTCGCGTTCTGGTGCGCGACGGCTACGATCGCGCCAGCACCAACCGCATCGCCGCCAGGGCCGGCGTCAGCGTCGGCTCGCTCTACCAGTATTTCCCCAACAAGGAGGCGCTGGTCGCGGCTCTGGTCGCCCGCCACAATCGCGAGATGCTGGAGCTCGTGCGCGCCGCGCTGGCGGAAGTCGCCTCGCGCGACCTCGGAACGGCGATGCGCGAGCTGACGCGGGCGACGCTGGACGCCCATCTGGTCGACTCGCCCCTGCACCGCGTTTTCGCCGAGCAGGTCCCGCGCATGGGCCAGCTCGCCAACATCGAGGCGCTGCAGCACGAGACCTTTCTACTGGTTCGCGCTTACCTGACGGAGCGCCGGGGCGAGATCGCGGTCGCCGACCTCGACACCGCGACCTCCATCTGCGTCACGACCGTCGAGGCGCTGACCCATGAATTCGTGATCCGCCAGCCCGAGGCGCGGGAGCGCGATCGCAATCGCTTCGTCGACGAGGTGACGCGGCTGATCGTGGGCTACCTGCAGCCGGCCGGCGGCCGGCAGGCTGCGTAGGCGAGCCGTGCGTCAGTGGCTCCCGGCGAGAGGAACGTGGCTGGCGGCCGTGGTGCTGGCGTTCGTGGCGGTGGCGCACGCCGAGCCGCCGGTTCCGCCGGTCCGTCCTGCCGTCGAGGCCGATGGGCCCGACGCGGCTGTGGCCGTGCAGAAGCCCAACGCCGAGGCGCCGGAAGAGGCCGCGACGACCGAACCGGCCGCGGAAGCGCCGGAGGAGGAGTCCAGTCCCTCGGTCGAGAAGATCTGCCGCACGCTCGGCCAGGCCGCGGCGGACAATGGCCTGCCCGAGGAATTCTTCACGCGCCTGATCTGGCAGGAGAGCCGCTTCGATCCGGAGGCGGTGAGCCCCGCCGGCGCCCAGGGCATCGCCCAGTTCATGCCGCAGACCGCCAAGCTGCGCGGGCTGGTCAACGCCTTCGAGCCGCTGCAGGCCTTGCAGGAATCGGCCAGCTACCTGGGCGAGCTGCGCACGACCTTCCGCGGCAGCCTTGGCCTCGCCGCCGCCGCCTACAATGCCGGGCCGGGGCAGGTCGAGGCCTGGCTGGCCGGTCGCCGCCGCCTGCCGGCGGAGACCCAGGCCTACGTCTTCATCGTCACCGGGCACAGCGCCGAGGCCTGGGCCTCGCCCACGCCGCCGCAACTCGCGGCCGCCGCGTCCGGCGCCGCCGAGCCCTCCGGCACGCAGTGCGTCGCCATCGCCAAGGCGATGATCGAGCGTTCGCGTCGCCGCCCGCCCCTCACCGAGAATCCGGCCTGGGGTCCATGGGGCGTGCAGCTTGCCGGCCACTGGTCGGAGGGACATGTGCTGGCGACCTACGAGAGGCTGCGGCGCCGCTACGACGCCGTGCTGGGCGAGCGCCTGCCGCTGGTCCTCTACGCGCGCCGGCGCTTCGTCGTGCGCGTCTCCGAGCAGAGCCGCCAGGCTGCGGCCGCGTTGTGCGCCAGGCTGCGTGCCGCCGGCGGCGCGTGCGTGGTCTATCGCAATCCGCGCGGCTGACACGCGCGCCGGCGCCGCGGCTCAGCGCTCCTCGAGAATCTCCCGCACCTTGTTGGCCAGCGACGCCATCGGGAAGGGCTTGGCGAGGATCGCCATGCCCGGGTCGAGATGGCCGCTCGCGATGGCGGCGTTCTCGGCGTAGCCGGTGATGAAGAGCACCTTGAGATCGGGACGCAGCACGCGGGCGGCGTCGGCGAGCTGGCGGCCGTTGAGGCCGCCCGGCAGGCCGACATCGGTCACCATCAGGTCGATGCGCTGGCGGCTTTCGAGAATGCGCAGCGCGGCAGGACCGTCGCCGGCCTCGAGCAGGCGGTAGTGGTTCTCCGCCAGGACCTCGGCGATCAGCATGCGCACCGTGGGGTCGTCGTCGACCACGAGCACCGTCTCGCCGAACCCGCGTTCGACCGGCTCCTCGCCATCGGCGATGTCGGATTCCGCGTCGCCCATCCAGCGCGGGAAGTAGAGGCACATGGTGGTGCCCTTGCCGACCTCGGAATAGACGCGCACCTGGCCGCCCGACTGGCGCACGAAGCCGTAGATCATGGACAGGCCGAGGCCGGTACCGCGCCCCAGCGGCTTGGTGGTGAAGAACGGGTCGAAGGCGCGCTCGATCACGTCCGGCGTCATGCCCGTGCCGGTGTCGGTGACACAGAGCGACACGTACTGGCCCGGCGGCAGGTCGCGCTCGCGGGCCGTGCGGTCGTCGAGCCATTTATTGGCGGTCTCGATGGTGAGCTTGCCGCCGTCGGGCATGGCGTCGCGGGCGTTGATGCAGAGGTTGAGCAGGGCGCTCTCGAGCTGCGAGCCGTCGGCCCGCACTGTCCACAGGCCGGCCGCGCCCACCACCTCGACGGCGATGTCCGGCCCCATGGTGCGCTGCACCAGCTCCTCCATGCCCGCGATCAGCCGGTTGGCGTCGAGCGGCCGGGGATCGAGCGTCTGGCGCCGCGAGAAGGCCAGCAGCCGGTGGGTCAGGGCGGCGGCGCGGTTGGCCGAGTCGAGCGCGGCCTTGAGGAAGCGGTCGGCTTCCTCCGGCCGTCCCATGGCGATGCGATGCTGCACGCGTTCGAGCGCGCCGGTAATGCCCTGGAGGATGTTGTTGAAGTCGTGCGCCAGCCCGCCGGTGAGCTGACCGACCGCCTCCATCTTCTGCGCCTGGCGCAGCGCCTCCTCGGCGACCTGGAGCTGCACCGTGCGCTCCTCGACGCGCTGCTCCAGGACGGCGTTGATGTCGACCAGCGCCGCCGACACCTCCTGCTGGTCCTGGATGTCGGTGTTGGTGCCGATCCAGCGCGTCACCGTGCCGTCAGGACCCTTCATGGCGACGGCGCGAGCGATGTGCCAGCGCCAGGCGCCGTCGTGCCGGCGCAGCCGGAACTGCGTCTGGTAGGTCTCCCCGGTCGCCAGCGCACGCTCCCAGCGGGCCGTCGTCTCGGGCAGGTCGTCGGGATGAACCATCGCGGTCCAGCCCCGATCTTCGAGCGAGCCGGCGGCGGCGCCGCTGTAGGCGTAGACCTGGTCGTTGAACCAGTCGAGCTTGCCGTCGGGCGGAGCGGTCCAGACGTGGTTCGGCATGGCCTGGGCCATGGTGCGGAAGAGGGCCTCGCTGGCGCGCAGCCGCTCCTCCGAGCGCTTCTGCGCCGAGATGTCGAACACGGTGCCGACGAAGCGCACGGCCGCGGCGCCGGCGAAGAAGACATGACCTGCCGCGGCGATCCAGCGCTCGATGCCGTCCTGCAGGCCGAGCGTGCGGTACTCGATCTCGTAGGGCGCGCGGATGGCCGGGTCGAGCGCGCGCTGCACGGCCCTGTCGGTGCTCTCCCGATCCTCGGGATGCAGACCCGCGAGAAAGACATCGTAGTCGACGGGCGCATCCGGTGGCAGGCCAAACAGCGCACGGCAGCGATCGTCCCAGCGCAGCATGCCGTCGACCAGGTCGTAGTCGAAGGTTCCGATCTGGGCGGCGGCGGTGGCCAGGCGAAGGCGCTCGGCGCTTTCGTGGCGGGCGGCCTCGTCGCGAACGCGCTCGATGTGGGCCCACGACCGCTCGGTGACCTCCCGCATCGTGGCGCGTTCGTCCATCGTCCAGGCATGCGGCTCCTTGTGATGGACGGCCATCAGGGCGGTCAGCCGGCCCTCCTTGACCAGCGGCATGCAGATCGTGGCGGCGATGCCGAGCGCCTCGAAAGTGGCCGCGGCCTCGGGCGGCAGCTCGCGCCGGCTGTCGGCGAGGACCAGCGGCCGGCCGGCGCGCAGCTCGCCCACTGCCGTTGCCCCTAAGCCGACCAGCCTGTGATGGCCGACGATGCTGGTCGAACCCGGCGCGCACCAGTCGCCGCGGATCGTGAAGCCGTCCTGGTCGGCGTCCATGTCGGCGTAGGCGCAGATGGAGACGTCGAGATGCTCGCCGGTGAGCCGGGTCGTGATCGCCAGGATCTCGTCCGCGTCGTGGCTGTTGGCCGTCGCGGTGCCCAGCCGGTCGAGGAAGGCCAGCCGTCGGGCATTCTCGCGCACCGCCGCGGAGGCGCGCTCGCGCTCGGTGACGTCGGTGCCCTCGACGAAGATGCCGACGACGGCGCCCACTCCGTCGCGTACTGGCTGATAGATGAAATCGAGCAGGCGCTGTTCGGGCGCCGCGCCGCGCTTCCTCTGCAGGGTGACCGGCGACGCGCGGCCGACGAAGCCCTCGCCAGTGAGAAATACGCGATCGAGCAGTTCGAAGAAGCCCTGGCCCGCGAGCTCGGGCAACGCCTCGCGGATCGGCTTGCCGATGACGTCGCGGTGCGCGATCAGCTGCTGGTAGGCGATATTGGTGAACGCGAACACGTGATCGGGGCCGTCGAGCCGGGCCATGAACGACGGCGCGTCGCGGAACATCTGGGCCAGGCGCTGGCCCTGGGCGGCCGCATCGCGGCGTGCCAGCACGCGTTCGGTCGTCTCGATGACCACGGCGATCACCCCGCCCGGCCGGCCGTCCTCGGCGATCACGGGCGAGTAGAAGAGGTCCATCCAGCCAGGTTCGGGGGTGCCGCGCCGGTCGAGGACCAGCTCGTGGTCCTTGTATTCGAGCCGGCCGCCGGACATGCCGACCGCCATCACCCTGCGGTTCAGCTCGGCGGCTTCCGGCCAGGCGTCCAGCACGGGCACGCCCAGGATGCCGGGGTGCCGGTTGCCGGCGAACGCGGCGTAGGCGTCGTTGTAGAGCATGATGCCGGGCGGCCCCCATAGCAGGACCATGGGGACCGGCGAATGCAGCATCAGACCGAGGGTTGTCCGGAGGCTTGCCGGCCAGTTCTCGACCGGACCCAGGGTATCCGACCAGTCGTGGGCCGCTATCAACCGGGGCATTTCGCCTTGGCCCGCCAGGAATGCCGCGGGCGCGGCGGCCGGAATGTCCTTCGTCACGCATCCCCCGTTGCGCAGGCTCGGGTTTGAGCCGTTGGAATTAACGCCTTTCCCGGAATTCCGTTCCCGGGCGGGAGGCGGAACACTCGTCGACCTGCGGCCATTGTGATAGGGTTCCCTTGTTCCGGCAGGAAGCTGATGCCATATCGCGCCCGCCGGAGTGAGGAGGCGCCGTCATGGTGCTCGACTATGTGGCATTGGCCATTTTGATTGTGGTTGTTTGTCTGGTCGTCTACGGCGTCGTCGCCGTCTATGGCATCCCGCACCAGATTGCCCGCGCCCGCCATCATCCGCACGCCGACGCGATCGGCGCAGCAACGTGGGTCAGCCTCTTCACGCTCGGTGTCCTCTGGCCCTTCTTGTGGATCTGGGCCATGGCCTATCGGCCCGATCGCGGCTGGGGCTTCGCCGGCGAAGAGGGAGGCGAAGACCTGTCGGCCCTCGAAGCGCTCGACCGCAGGGTCGCCGCCCTCGAACAGGGAGCCCGGCGGTAGGCTTCGCCCCATGGCCCTGCTGCTCCTGCTTGGGTATTCGGCCCTCTGCGTGGTGGCCTTCAGGCTGCTGCGCGCTCCCGTCAACCAGTGGACGGTGACGACCGCGGTGATCGGCGAGGCCGTCGTCGTCAGCGGGCTGCTGGCCGGTATGAACTACAACCATCCCTTCACCACCGACGGCCGGATCTTCTTCTACACGACGTCGATCGCGCCCACGGTCATCGATCAGGTCGTCGAGGTCGTCGCCGAGCCCAACCAGCCGCTGAAGAGGGGCGACGTCCTGTTCCGCATCGACCCGCGGCCCTATCGGTACATCGTCGACCAGAAGCGGGCGGCCCTGGCCGAGGCCGAGCAGAACGTGGCCCAGCTCAGGGCGACCCGCGACCAGGCATCGGCCGCCGCCGAGCGCGCCCAGGCCCAGGCCGAGCTGGCGCAGCAGACGCACGACCGGCAGGTCGAGCTCCTGAACCGCAACGTCGTCGCCCAGGCGACCGTCGACACAGCCGTGCGCAACCTCGAAGCCTCGCAGCGGGCGCTGGCCGGCGCGCGCGCGGCGGCGGAACGGGCGCGGCTCGCGTCGTCGGCGGAGATCGACGGCGTCAACACGGCCGTCGCCCGGCTGCAGGCCGAGCTTCTGGCCGCCGAGTACAATCTCGGGCAGACAACAGTGACGGTGCCGACCGACGGCTATGTCACCCAGATGCTGCTGCGGCCCGGCATGACGGTGTCGCCGGCGACGCCGACCATGGTCTTCATCCACAGTCACGACGTCGTGTTCGCGGCCTCCTTTCCCCAGACCGCGACGGCGCGTATCCGGGTCGACGGCGAGATCGAGGCAGCCTTCGACGCCCTTCCGGGACGAGTCCTTGCGGGCCGGGTCAAGGCGATCAACGACGCCATCTCGACGGGCCAGCTGCAAAGCACCGGGGCATTGATCAATCCCGAGGACCGCAGCCGATCCGAGGGACGTCTCACGGTCTCACTGGAGCTCAAGGACATGCCGGCCGACCGCAGCCTGCCGCCGGGCTCGGTGGCCCAGGTCGCCCTCTACAGCGACCACTGGCGGCCGTTCGCCGCCATCCGCCGCATCCTGCTGCGCCAGAAGAGCTGGCTGAATTACGTGCTGTAAGGATCGGCACGAGGAGGCAAAGTTGGACGAGATCGTCGATCCCCGCGTTGTCGAGGCCGAGGCCGCCGGCCGCGACATCGCCACGCTGCTGGACTTCATCGGCCAGCGCCCGTCGCTGAAGGAACGGCTCGAGGCCGGCAAGGCGTTGCGGCAGCGCGTGCCGCGCGCCGATCACGCGCGCTATCGGCCGGCGGCCGACAGGGCCGATCCGGTCGACATCCTCGAAGCGCAGAATCGGACGCGTGTCGCCAAGCTGGTGCCGGTGCGCTTCGCGCGCATGCTGGCGTCGCCCTTCGCCTTCCTGCGCGGCTCGGCCGCCGTGATGGCTGCCGATCTCGCGCCCACGGCAGCGACCGGCATCCGCGTCCAGGCGTGCGGCGACATGCATGTCGCCAACTTCGGCCTGTTCGGGTCGGCCGAGCGCAATCTGGTCTTCGCCATCAACGACTTCGACGAGACGCATGCCGGACCCTGGGAATGGGACCTGAAGCGGCTGGCCGCGAGTGCCGCCGTGGCCGCCCGCTTCGTGGGCGGCGACCGGGATGCTGCTCTGGATGCGGCGCGCACGATCACGGCGGCGTACCGCAAGCATATCCGCCGCTATGCCGAGGCCGGCTACCTGAGCGTCTGGTACGAGCGCATCGACGAGAAGGCGGTGCTGGCGGCGATGTCGCCCAAGGTGCGCCGCCGCGCCGAGCGCGTCATGGACAAGGCCAGGGAGAAGGGCCACATGCGCATGCTCGACCGGCTGACCGAGGAAACGCAGGGAGAGCACCGCATCATCGAGGAGCTGCCGCTCATCGTGCGCGAGACCCACACCGAGGAGAAGGTGCCGATCGGCGTCGCGATCAACACGGTGCTGAGATCCTATATCGATTCGCTGGCCTACGACCGGCGCCAGCTCCTGTCGCGCTACCGCATCGTCGACGTGGCCCGCAAGGTGGTCGGCGTGGGCAGCGTCGGCACGGAATGTTGGATCGTGCTGATGATGGGCCTCGACGGCGACGATCCGCTGTTCCTGCAGGTCAAGGAGGCCCCGCCGTCGGTGCTGGCGCCGCACGTCGCGGATTCGCTGCCCTACGACAACCAGGGCCGGCGGGTCGTCGTTGGCCAGCGCCTGATCCAGGGCTCGCCGGACATCTTCCTGGGATGGGGCAATACGACCGGCGGGACGGTGCGAGCGGTTGACTTCTACGTGCGCCAGCTCGCCGATCTCAAGGGCGGCGTGAAGTTCCTCGAGGGCGAGCGCGAGACCCTGTCGTCGCTGGCCGAGTACTGGGCGCTGTGCGGCTGGGCGCTGGCGCTCGCCCACGCCAAGTCGGGCGATGCCGCCCTGATCGCCGGCTACTGCGGCAAGAGCGAGGAACTCGACGAGGCGATTGCGCGGTTCGCCGTGGCCTACGACCGCCAGACCGGCCAGGACTACGAGGCGCTCGACAAGGCACGGCGCGCCGGCCGCATCCGGGTCGCCACGTCCGAGGTGGTCAAGTAGGCGGATCGGCCTAACCCGACGGACCGGTAGCCTCACCGCTTGCCGGCAATTTCCCGCGGGAAGCGGCCACCTCGCCTTTCATTTCTCCCCTTCGATCCCCATGTCGGGTGTCTCTGGCCGCATCTGCGGCGCATTCGCCGTGTGGGCTCGTCGCCCGGGCGGCGGAGGACCCCGGAAAGGGGAATCATGACAATCGACCCAGGATGCGCCGCCGATTGCGATCGTGCGGCGCGTGCGGCAACGGCGTCCGAAGCGTCCGGACGCTAGCGCCGGAAATGGCGGACACGCTCGCTTCACTCGCTAGGGGCCTCTGGTCGCGCGGCCGACGCGATGACCGGGGAGACGAGCAGAGCCCGATCCGGAGCGAGCTCTTCAGCGCCGAGCGGTTGGAGGAGCATGCCCGCAGCCTGGCCGCCCACCAGCCCGTAGATCCCGGCCGGACGACCGGCCGATCGCTGGTCGCGCGTCTGCGCGCCAACGAACGGGTATTGCTGGAGGCCTATCACGCGATTGCCGCGACCGCGGGCAGCGGCCGCCCGCTCGCCCCCGCCGCCGAATGGCTGCTCGACAACTTCCATCTCGTCGAGCAGCAGGTTCGGGAGGTCCGCACCGACCTGCCCGAAGGCTACTATCGCGAGTTGCCGAAGCTCAGCGACGGGCCGCTCGCGGGCTACCCCCGGGTGTTCGGGATCGCCTGGGCCTTCGTCGCCCATACCGACAGCCGCTTCGATCCGGACACGCTCACGCGCTTCGTGCGCGCCTACCAGACGGTCCAGCCGCTGAGCATTGGCGAGCTGTGGGCCGTCGCCATCACATTGCGGATCGTGCTGCTGGAGAACCTGCGGCGCTCGGCCAGGCTAATCGTGAGCCAATGGTCGGGCCGTGAGCAGGCCAACCTCCTGGCCGACCGCCTGCTCGGAGTGAAGGGGCAGGCGCCCGATTCCACCGCTCTGGCGCCCTATGAGGGATCCCCGCTGTCCAATGGCTTCGTCGTCCAGCTCATCCAGAGGCTGCGCGAGCACGATCCGGACTCGACACCCGCGGTGGGATGGCTGGAGCGCCGCCTGGCGGCCCGGGGAGCCACGTCCGAAGCGCTGGTTCGCCAGGAGCATCAGCTCCAAGGCGCCCTCAACGTCACCGTCCGCAACGTCATCACCAGCATGCGCCTGATTTCGGATGTCGACTGGGCCGCGCTGTTTGAAGCGGTGAGCCCGGTCGACGGCGTGCTGCGCCGCCATGGCGTCTTTGCCGACATGGATTTCGCCACCCGCAACCTCTATCGCAACGCCATCGAGCAGCTGGCGCGCGGCAGCACGATCCCGGAGCCCGAGATCGCCCGGCGGGCCGTGGCCGCCGCGGCCGGCGCCGGGCAGGAGGAGGACGGCCGGGCGAGCGAGCCAGGGTACCACCTGATCGGCGGCGGCCGGCGCGCCTTCGAGCGCGCGATCGGCTTCCGGCCGCGCGGACTGACCCTTCATCGTCGCTTCGTGCGCGCCGGCATCGCGGGCTATGTCGGCTGCGTGGCCTTGACCGCGGCGCTGGGATTGCTGCCGCCGTTGATCGGCCTGTGGCTCCTCGGCATCACAGGCTGGTCGCTCGCCGGCATGGCCGCCGTCGGGCTGCTGCCGGCGCTCGACGCCGCCCTGCTGCTGGTCAATCGCCTGATCACCGGCGGCTTCGGCGCCACGCGCCTGCCCGGCCTTGCCCTGCGCGACGGCGTGCCGGCCGACCGGCGAACCATGGTCGTCATCCCGACCCTGCTGACGACGGCGGCGGCGATCGAGGAGCAGATCCAGCGCCTCGAGGTCCATCATCTTTCGAATCCCGGCGGTGCGATCCACTTCGCGCTTTTGTCCGACTGGACGGATTCGCGCGCCGAGACGATGCCCGAGGACGCGTCGCTGCTGGCGGTCGCCCGCGCCGGAGTCGATCGTCTCAACCGGCGCCATCCGGGCGAGAAGGATATCGACCGCTTCTTCCTGCTGCATCGCCGCCGCGGCTGGAACGTGGCGCAAGAGCAATGGATTGGCTGGGAGCGCAAGCGCGGCAAACTGCACGAGCTCAACCACCTGCTGCGGGGGGCCGCCGAAACCACCTTCGTCGAGGCGGCGGCGCGACCACTTCCGCCCGACGTCCGCTACGTCGTCACCCTCGATTCCGACACCCGGCTGCCGCGCGACGCAATCGTGCGGCTGGTCGGCAAGATGGCCCATCCGCTCAACCGGCCGCGCTTCGACCCGGCGATCGGGCGGGTGGTCGAGGGCTACGGAATCCTGCAACCGCGCGTCACGCCGTCCCTGCCGGTGGGCACGGAAGGCTCGCTGTTCCAGCGCATCTTCTCCAGTCACAGCGGCATCGATCCCTACGCATCGGCCGTCTCGGATGTCTACCAGGACCTGTTCGGCGAAGGCTCCTATTCGGGCAAGGGCATCTACGACATCGACGCCTTCGAAGCGGCGCTGCAGGGCCGGGTACCCGACAGCACGATGCTGAGCCACGATCTCTTCGAGGGCGTCTTCGCGCGAGCCGGTCTCGCATCGGACATCGAAGTCGTCGAGGAGTTCCCGTCGCGCTACGACGTTGCCGCGGCGCGCCAGCATCGCTGGGCGCGCGGCGACTGGCAGCTTCTGCCCTGGATGCTCGGGCTGGTGAGGGGAACCACGGGTCGTCGCAAGGCGGGCTACCTCACCGCGATCGGCTTCTGGAAGATGTTCGACAATCTCCGCCGCACGCTCTCGGCGCCGGCGCTTCTGCTCGCCTTGCTCGCGGGATGGACGTTGCCGCTTCCGGCGGCATTCCTCTGGACGCTGTTCGTGCTGGCGGTCGTCGCCCAGCCGACGCTGCTGCCCGTCGTCGCGAGCCTGATGCCGGGGCGAACGACCATCACGCCGCGCAGCCACTTCGCCGCGCTCGGGTCAGACCTTGCAGCCGCGGCGGCCCAGACGTTCCTTCTCGTGGTCTTCCTCGCCCATCACGCCTGGTTGATGACGGACGCCATCGGCCGGACGCTGTTCCGGCTCGGGTTCAGCCATCGCCGCCTGCTCGAATGGATCACGGCGGCGCAGGTTACGCAGGGCAGGCGGGTGGGATGGCTCTCCGTCCATTCGGCCATGGCCGGCAGCCTCGTCGTGGCGGTGCTCTCGGTCTCCTTCGTTGTCGGCGCGGGTTCGGGCGCCCTGCCGATCGCCGCACCGTTCGTGCTGGCGTGGCTCGCCGCGCCGATGGTCGCGTTCTGGGTAAGCCGTGCGCCCCGCGACGCCGCCAGCCTGCGGATGGTCCCGGCTGATATCGCGGCGCTGCGGCTCCTGGCGCGTCGGACCTGGCGGTTCTTCGAGACGTTCGTCACCGACGACGACCACTGGCTTCCGCCGGACAATTTCCAGGAGGATCCCGAGCCGGTGCTCGCCCGGCGAACTTCGCCCACCAATCTCGGGCTCCTGCTGCTGTCGACGGCGGCAGCCCGCGAATTCGGCTGGCTGGGCAGGTTCGAGGCGGTTGAGCGCATCGAGGCGACCCTCGCGACGCTGCAGCGAATGGACAAGTGCCGCGGTCATTTCCTCAACTGGTACGACACGTCGGACCTGCGGCCGCTCGAGCCGCTTTACGTCTCCACCGTCGACAGCGGCAATCTCGCGGGACACCTCGTCGCCCTGGCGGGGACCTGTGCGGCCTGGCGTGGCCCGGCGGCGCAGTCCCCTGACGTGGCTCGGGGCGTCGCCGACTGCCTCGATCTTGCCTCGGCGGAGCTGCAGGCGCTGCCGGACGACCGGCGCTCGCACGTCGTCTCCCCGACGGAGCTCGCCCTGGCGATCACCGCGCTGAGGGCGGACGTGTCTCGGCTCGACCTCAGATCCGGCACGATCGAGACGGAGGCCGCCACCGCGCTCGACCTGGCCCGCACGCTCGCGAGCGAGCGCGCCGATCCCGCCTCCGCGGAGGTTGTCTACTGGATCGACGCGGCGGTCCGGGCGATCGCCAGTCATGGCCGCGATCTCGGCGCCGAAGCCGAAGCGATCGCGGAGCTGGATCGTCGCCTCCGGGCCGCCGAGCGAACCGCGCACTGCCTGGCGGAGGCCATGGAGTTCGCGTTCCTCTTCGACCGATCGCGCCGCCTCCTGTCGATCGGCTATCTCGTGGCCGAGGATCGGCTCGACCCCAACTGCTACGACCTACTCGCCTCGGAGGCGAGGCTGGCGAGCTTCATGGCCATCGCGGCCGGTGCCATTCCCGCCCGCCACTGGTTCCGCCTCGGCCGTGAGACCGTACCGGTGGGCCGAGGTGCGGCGCTGGTCTCGTGGTCGGGCTCGATGTTCGAGTACCTGATGCCGTCGCTGGTCATGCGGGCGCCTTTCGGCAGCCTGCTCGAAAGGACGAACCGGCTGGTCGTCCGGCGACAGATTCGGTACGCGGCGGGCCTCGGACTGCCCTGGGGAATCTCTGAATCCGCCTACAACATGCGCGACAAGGAGCTGACCTACCAGTACTCGAACTTCGGCGTGCCGGGGCTCGGCTTCAAGCGCGGTCTGGGCGAGAACGCCGTCGTCGCCCCCTATGCCACGGCGCTCGCCGCCATGGTCGAGCCGCACGAAGCGGTGGCCAACTTCGAGCGGCTGGCGGCTCTCGGCGCGCGTTCGCGCTTCGGCTTCTACGAGGCGGTGGACTTCACGCCGGGCCGAGTCCCGAAAGGCGAGGGCGCGGTGATCGTGCGGGCCAGCATGGCGCATCATCAGGGGATGACCATCGTCGCCATCGCCAATGCCTTGCTGGGCGGTATCATTCGTTCCCGGTTTCACGCTGACCCGAAGGTGCAGGCGACCGAGCTGCTGCTGCAAGAGCGCGCGCCGCGCACGGTTGCGGCTACCCAGCGCCGCGCCGAGGACGGCGCGGGCGGCGGCGTGGCCGAGCGTGAAGTGGCCGCGGTCCGCCGCCTGCACAATCCCCATGCCGCCAGTCCTTCGGTCCATCTCCTGTCGAACGGGCGATACTCGGTGATGCTGACGGCGGCGGGGTCGGGCTTCAGCCTGTGGGGCCGCTACGCCGTGACGCGGTGGCGCGAGGACGTGACCCGGGACGACTGGGGCAGCTACCTCTTCTTGCGCGACGTCGAGAGCGGCGCGGTGTGGTCGCCGACCTTCCGGCCCTGCGGCGTACGCCCGGATCGCCACGACGTGATGTTTGCGGAGGACCGCGTCGAGTTCATGCGCCGTGACGGAAGCCTGGACACGCGCCTCGATATCGTCGTGTCGCCTGAGGAGGATGCCGAGGTGCGGCGGCTCACGATCACGAATTCAGGAGCGGCGGGCCGGGTCATCGAAGTCACCTCCTATGCCGAGATCGTGCTGGCGACGCGCGCCGCCGACGCCGCCCATCCGGCTTTCTCCAAGCTCTTCGTGCATACCGAGCATCTTGCCGAAGCTGGAGCCATCCTCGCCACGCGACGGCGCCGCGCCGCCGACGAGCCCGAACTGTGGGCCGCTCATCTGGCCGTCGTCGAGGGCCAGGCAGAGGGCACACAGGAGTTCGAGACGGACCGCGCGCGCTTTCTCGGGCGCGGCAACGAGGTCGGGGAGGCGGTAGCCATTGTCGACGGTCGGCCTCTTTCGGGGACCGTCGGGACGGTCCTCGACCCGATCTTCGCCCTGCGCCGGCGGCTGCACGTGCCGGCCGGCGGCTCCGTGCGCATCGCCTACTGGACGATGGTGGCGGCGTCGCGGGCGGCTCTCCTCGACCTCATCGACAAGCACCGCGACGCCAACGCCTTCGTCCGCGCCACCACGCTGGCCTGGACCCAGGCCCAGGTCGAATTGCGCCACCTCGACGTGAGCGCCACGGAGGCCGGCCGCTACCAGCGGCTGGCTGGCCACGTCCTCTACGCCAATCCCGCCTTGCGGGCACCGCCGGAAGCGATCCGCCGGGGCCTCGCCCCGCCGCCGGTCCTGTGGGCCCAGGGCATCTCCGGCGACCTGCCGATCGTGCTGGTCCGGATCGACCAGATCGAGGAGATCGGCATCGTCCGCGAGATGCTGCGCGCCCACGAATACTGGCGGATGAAGGGTCTGGCGGTGGACCTCGTCGTGCTGAACGAACGGAGCGCCTCGTATGTACAGGATCTGCAGGTGACGGTGGAGGCTCTGGTGCGGGGCAGCCGCGCGCGCCGTCCTGGCGGAGCCGAACCGCAGGATGGCGGCGTCTTCGCCCTGCGTACCGACCTGATCTCGCCGGAGACGCGGGCGCTTCTGATCGCATTCGCCCGCGTCGTGCTTCTAGGCGGGCGAGGCAGCCTCGCCGACCAGCTCGAACTGGCGCCGGCGGCGCGCGGCCAGCCGCCGCCGCGCCGCAATCTGCCGGCCCTCGTGCCTTCCACGTCGACCCCCGCCGCGACCGGTGCGCTGAAGTTCTTCAACGGCCTCGGAGGCTTCTCGCCGGACGGGCGGGAGTATGTCACCGTGCTGGGGCCCGGCCAGACGACGCCGGCGCCGTGGATAAACGTCGTTTCCAATCCCTCGTTCGGGTTCCAGGTCGCGGCCGATGGCGGCGGTTATACCTGGTCGCAGAACAGCCGCGACAACCAGCTCACGCCCTGGTCGAACGATCCCGTCTCCGACCAGGCGGGCGAGGCCTTCTACGTCCGAGACCTCGACAGCGGCGCCCTGTGGGGGCCGACCGCGCGGCCGGCGCGACAGGAAGGGGCGACCTACATCGCCCGCCATGGCCGCGGCTACAGCCGCTTCGAGGTCATCGCCAACGGAATCGTGCTCGAGCTGCTGCAGTTCGTGGCCCCCGACGATCCGGTCAAGATTTCGCGCCTGGTCCTTCGGAACCTGTCGGGAAGCCCGCGCCGCCTCGAGCTCACCGCCTATGTCGAATGGGTGCTCGGCCTGTCGCGCGGCGCGGCGGCGTCCACGGTCATCACCGAACGGGACGGCGAGACAGGCGCCCTCCTGGCACGGAATCCCTGGAATCAGCATCACGGAACGAGGGTTGCCTTCGCCGACCTCGGCGGCCGGCAGGTCGCATGGACCGCCGACCGCACAGAATTCGTCGGCCGCAACGGCAGCCTCGACTGGCCGGCGGCGCTGGCGGGGTCGGCAGTCCTGGCGCAGCGTTCCGGCGCCGGCCTCGATCCGTGCGCCGCGCTTCAGGCGTCGGTGGATCTGCCACGCGGGGGGACGACCGAGTTCGTTTTCCTTCTCGGCCAGGGCGCAGACGTGGCCGACGCGCGCGCCTTGATCGCGCGCTACCGGACCGCCGATCCTGGCGCTACACACCGCACCGTCGTCGACTTCTGGAACGGCGTCCTCGATACCGTGCAGGTCAGGACGCCGGATCCCGCGCTCGACCTGTTGCTGAACGGCTGGCTCCTCTACCAGTCGCTGGCCTGCCGCACCTGGGCGCGGTCGGCCTTCTACCAGGCCGGCGGCGCCTACGGCTTCCGCGACCAGCTGCAGGACGCGATGTCGCTGGCGGTGGTGAAGCCGGAACTGGCGCGAGAGCACATCCTGCGGGCGGCCGGCCGCCAGTTCGTGGAGGGCGACGTCCAGCATTGGTGGTTCCCGATCGCGGGCCAAGGCGTGCGGACCCGGATCTCGGACGACAAGGCATGGCTGGCGACCGTTGCCGCGCACCATGTCAGGACCACGGGCGACGCCGCCATCCTCGATGCCGAGGTGCCCTTCCTCGCCGGGCCTTCGCTGAAGCCGGCCGACCACGACCTCTATTTCCAGCCCGACCGTGCGGACGCCAAGGCGAGCCTGTTCGAGCATTGCGCGCTCGGCCTCGATGCCAGCCTGGCAATCGGGGCGCATGGTCTGCCCCTGATCGGCACGGGCGACTGGAACGACGGCATGAACCGGGTCGGCGAGGGCGGGAAGGGCGAGAGCGTGTGGCTGGGCTGGTTCCTGCATGCCGCGCTCAGGGCCTTCGTGCCACTGGCCGAGGCGCGCGGTGAGCACCGGCGCGCGGCCGCCTGGACGGCACATGCCGAGGCCCTGCGCGTAGCGCTCGAGCGCGACGGCTGGGACGGCGAATGGTATCGCCGCGGCTTCTATGACGACGGCACGCCGCTGGGCTCGGCCGGCAGCGACGAATGCCGCATCGACGCCATCGCGCAGTCGTGGGCGACTCTTTCGGGTGCGGCCGGGCCGGACCGCGCCGCCCGGGCGATGGCGGCGGTTGACGACCGCCTCGTGCATCGCGGCGACCGTCTCGCGCTGCTGTTCGAACCGCCGTTCGACCGGACCTCGCGCGATCCGGGCTATATCAAGAGCTACCCGCCGGGCATCCGCGAGAATGGCGGCCAGTACACCCATGCGGCCGCCTGGTCGATCATGGCGTTCGCCGCGCTCGGCGAGGGCGACAAGGCCGCGGAGCTGTTCACGCTGATCAATCCGGTCAACCACACGGCCACGCGCGCCGGCGTGCTGCGCTACAAGGTCGAGCCCTACGTGGCGGCGGCCGACGTCTACTCGATGCCGCCTCATGTCGGGCGCGGCGGATGGACCTGGTACACGGGCTCAGCCGGCTGGCTTTATCGGGCTGGCGTGGAATCGATCCTGGGCCTGGTCGTCGAAGGCGACTGGCTGGTGATCGATCCCTGCGTGCCGCGGTCCTGGCCGGGCTTCGCGCTCACGCTCCGCTATCGCGGCGCCCTCTACGAGATTACGGTCGCGAACCCCGGGGGCGTCAGCCGGGGCGTCGTGGCGGTAGGGGTCGACGGCGCTGCCTTTCGCCCGGTGGCCGGCCGCGCGCGGCTGCGCCTCGCGGCAGGCGGCGCGGTGCAGGCGATCGCCGTAACGTTGGGCGCGGTCCCGGCCGAAGCGGTCGACGAGGCGGAAGCCGCCGGCTGACGGGGCGCACGCATTCGTCTTTGATCGCAGGCCCGGGCCGGCGCGCGGCGGCGGCCTGCGGATTGGGCGAGGAAATGATGCGGACGAGAACGGTCCGGCGCGTTCACCCGTTCCTGACCGAACAGGTTATGGTCAGCTCTTCTTCAGCGAACCGACGCCGAGGGATCCATCCGAGCCTGTGATCGCACGGTCGGCCGGCGATTCGGCGGCCGTAGGGGGCGGAACGTCCGACGCGGGCTCCGGCGCCGGGTCCGCCGGCGCCGCCACGACCTCGTCGAGAAACGTCGCGGTCGGCACGAAGAACAGCGTGCCGGTCACGGGGCGGCTGAAGTCGAGCAGCCGGTCGTAGTTGCCGGGCGGCTTGCCCACGAACATGTTCTCCAGCATCTGCTCGGTGCGGCGCGGCGAGCGGGCGTAGCCGATGAAATAGGTGCCGTACTCGCCCTTGCCGACCTCGCCGAACGGCATGTTGGCGCGCACGATCTTCTGCTCCTCGCCGTTCTCCACGATGGTTGTCAGTGCCGCATGGGCGAAGGTGGGCTTCACGGCGTCGTCGAGCTCGATGTCGCCGAGCTTGGTCCTGCCGACGAAGCCTTCCTGCTGCTCGACCGGCACGGCGTTCCAGCCCTTGAGGTCGTGCAGGTACTTCTGGACGATGACGTAGCTGCCGCCCGAGAAGGTAGCATCCTCCTCGCCGATCAGCGTCGCGTCGAGCGCCTCCTGGTCGACCGGGTTCTCCGTGCCGTCGACGAAGCCCAGAAGGTCGCGGTCGTCGAAGTACTTGAAGCCGTGGACCTCGTCGGCGACCGAGACGGCGTCGCCCAGCCGCGCCATGATCTGCGTCGCGAGCTCGAAGCAGAGGTCCATGCGCATGGACCGGATGTGGAAGAGGAGGTCGCCGGGCGTCGCCACGGCGTGGTGCTGGCCTTTGATCTCGCGGAACGGATGCAGGTCCCTCGGGCGCGGCGCACCGAACAGCCGGTCCCAGGCGTCCGAGCCGATGCCCATGACGCAGCTCAGCCGGCCGTCGAGGTCGCGGAAGCCGACGGCGCGCAGCAGGGCCGACAGGTCGGCACAGACTCCCTTCACGGCGGCTTCGGCGTCCGGCCCGTCCTTCATCGTCACGACCAGGAAGATGGCGGCGCGCGTCAGCGGCGCGGCGACCGGTTGGGATATCGTGGACGGCACGCAGCGCTCCTGAGACTCTGGTCGGTGGCCGGCCATCTTGCGGCGTCGGAAGGTCGAGCGCAAACACGCGGAGAAAGGTTGAGTGGGAGGCGAGATGGTCCGGGCAACCGCCGGAGCGGAGGGCAGGCGAGGGCCCGGCATGGCGACCGGCCAGTGCCTGTGCGGCAAGGTCGCGGTCGAGATCGGCGTGCCGGCACGCTGGGCATGGCACGACCATTCGCGCGTCAGCCGGCGGGCGCACGGCGCAGCTTACGCGACCTATGTCGGCTGCTGGCGCAGCCGCTTCCGCCTCGCCCGGGGCGCGCGCAGCCTGGTGCGCTTCGAGGACCCGGCGACCGGCGACGTCCGCGCCTTCTGCGGCGGCTGCGGCACCCCGGTCTTCTATGCCCGCAAGCGCTCGCCGCAGATGGTGAACGTGCCGCGCGCGCTGCTTGATGCCGGGACCGGGCGCGAGCCGCTCTACCACGTGAACATCGAGGACCAGCCCGAATGGGCCTATCGCGGCGAGCCCTTGAAACCATTGAAGGGCTTTCCCGGCGTGCTGTGGACGGGCCCACGGCGGCGCAAGCGGACCGTGGTTCGTTGACAACGACAAGTCCGGCAACGGATGATCCGCGCAGAGCGCCGTGGGGCGCCACCGGTCCGCGGCAAGGGAGCTGGCTCCCACCCATGCTGAAATGATCTAGTCGTTTCACGCCTCTTCTTCCGGCCTGTTTCAGCGGACGCCAGGCGATACGGAAGGAAGATGCCCATGAGCCGCAAGCTCACCGTCCGCTCGACTCCCGATTCCCTCAAGAAGGAAGCCAAGCGCTGGCTCAAGGCGCTGCAGGCCGGCGATGCGATGGCGCGCCGTCGGCTGCTTGCCGTGACGCCGGAGGCGCCGGCGGAGCCGGGCCTTCGTGACGTTCAGCTGGCGCTGGCCCGCGAATATGGTCTGCCCGGCTGGGCGGTGGTGTCCCAGGCCCTGAAGGATGCCCGGCGTTCCCACGCCGAGCGCGTCGAGCTCGTGCTGCGGTCGGCCGACTGGGCGGGCGATCACGCCGGCGGCGCGCGCCTCCTGACTCGCTGGCCGGAAATCGGGCGGGACAGTCTCCATGCCGCGGCGGCCACGGGCAATGTGGCGGAGGTCGCGCGGCGACTCGCCGCCGATCCTGCCGCCGCCAACCGCAAAGGTGGACCGCTCGACCGTGAGCCGCTGCTCTACCTGGCTTACTCGAGGCTGCCGGGCAGCGAGACGCGGAGCGTCGAGATCGCGCGGCTCCTCCTCGACCACGGCGCCGATCCCAACGCCCGCTGGATCGGTCCCTGGGGCGAGCCGGCCTTCACCGCTCTGACCGGGCCGATCGGCGAGGGCGAAGGCATCCAGCCGCCGCATCCGCAGGCGAGGGAGCTGGCGGCGCTGCTGATCGAGCGGGGGGCCGACCCGTTCGACCCCCAGGCGCTCTACAACACGTCCATCACCGAGGACGATACCGGCTGGCTGGAGTTTCTCTGGACCCGATCGGAACGGCAGGGCCGGCTCGACGCATGGCGGGCCGAGACGGGCGTCCTCGTCGCGGGCAACGTGCTCGACTACCTGCTCGGCAATGCCACGGCCAACAATCACCTCCGACGGGCCGAATGGCTCCTGGCCCATGGGGCGGATCCCAACAGCCTTCACGCTTATTCGAAGCGGCCCCAGCGCGAGGAGGCCCTGATCCACGGCCATGTCGTGATGGCGACGCTGCTCGAAGGAGCGGGTGCGGAACGGACAACCCTGGAGGGCCTGTCCGCCTTCCAGGCCGCGTGCATGAGCCTCGACCGGCCGGCGGCGCGCGCGATCGCGGCTGACCAGCCCGACTGTCTGCGCGATCCCAAGCCGATGCTCGCGGCCGCCCGTGGCGGCCGGGCCGACGTCGTGTCGCTGCTGCTGGAGCTGGGCGTGGACGTCGATGTCGCCGACGAGATCGGTCAGCGCGGGATTCAGGCCGCCGTTGCCGGCGGGTCGCTGGCGGTGGTCGAGCTGCTGGTCGCCCGCGGGGCCGACATCGACCGGCCCACGACGAGCGTCGGCGACGGGGCGATGGGCTACGCCGCCCATTTCGACCGGCGCGAGATCGCGGCCTTTCTGGCTCCCCTCAGCCGTGACGTGCACAACCTGACTTATCTCGGCTTCCAGGCCAGGCTGGCCCACCTGTTCGACGGCGATCCCGGCCTCGTCAACGCCCGTCACCGCATGGGATACACGCCGCTCTTCGCGCTGCCGCCGAACGAGGACGATGCGATGGAGATGGCCGCCTTCCTGCTCGATCGCGGCGCCGATCCGGAGATCCGCGACGCCGCCGGCGGCCTGACGGCCGAGGAAGGCTTCAGGAAGCGAGGGATGATCGAGCTCGCCGACTTCCTGCGCGAGCGTCAGGCCCGGCGGAGCGGGCCGCCGTGAAGGCCGCGGAACGATGCCGCGGTGGCCTCGCCGCCGCAAACCGGGCAGCATGCAAGCCTGCCGCCGCCGAGGAGAGCCCGCATGTTCAGCCTGGACCAGTTCGTCGCCGACCTGCGCACGACCCTGGGCGAGCGTTCCCGCCAGGCGATGAAGGAGGTCGTGGCTCGCGCCGTCTCCGACCCGTCCTCCGTCGTGGCCGCGCTGGGCGCGCCGGACCGGCCGGGCGTGAAGGTCCTGCACAAGGCGCCGGACCTCACGGTGATCAGCCTCGCCTGGTCACCGATGCAGGTGACGCTGCCGCACGACCATCGCATGCGCGCGGTGATCGGCATGTACGGCGGCCGCGAGGACAACACGTTCTGGCGCCGCATGCCGGACGGCGCCCGCTTCCCGATCGAGCCGGCAGGCGGCGAGGCGCTGGGCACCGGCGACGTGACGCTGCTGGGCGCCGACATCGTGCATTCGGTGATCAACCCGCTGGGCAAGATCAGCGCCGCGATCCACGTCTATGACGGGCCGTTTCTGACCGCGAAGCGCAGCATGTGGGATCCGGAGACGCTGCACGAGGAGCCCTACGACGTGAACGTGGTCGCCAGGGGTACGCCGTTGCTGCAGGGGTGATCGCCGCGGCGGCGGGCGGCATGGATATTGTATGGCCCGGGCACAGGCCATGACCGACATCTCCTCCATCACCTCGCCCCTTCCCGGCGCCGCGTTCGGCGCGACCGTGCGCCTTTCATCGCCTCTGACCGCGAAGCTGCCCGACGGCCTGCCCGAGGCGCTGGCCGAGGCGGGCGGCCTGCTGCTGGTGCCGGGCCTTTTCGAGATCGCCGAGGATCCCGGCCTGCTGGTGCGCCTGAGCACCCGGCTGGGCAGCGAGGTCGAGAACTACCGCACGCTGCTGACGCGGCTGAACATGGCCCATCCGACCGTGCCCGAGATCCTGATGGTGACCAACATGGTGCCGGGCGCGCGGCCGCCGCCCGACCGGCCCGAGCCGCCGCTCACCGCCGACGGCGGCTTCCCGGTCCAGTATCCCCATCGCCACGGCTGGCACACCGACCAGAGCTATCGCCGGCCGCCGCCCGACATCTCGCTCTTCTATGCCGCCAACCCGGTGTCGCGCGGCACCGGCCAGACCCTGTTCGCCTCGGGCGTCCTCGCCTACGAGGCGCTGCCGACACCGCTGAAGGCGCGGGTCGAGACGCTGCAGGGCCTGCATGCCCAGCCCGGCACGGGCCGCGACCGCGAGGCCGCCGAGGCGGGCCGCACGCCCGGGTCCTTTGCCCGGCACGAGCGCTCGCAGCCGCAGCCCGTCGTGCGCGTCCATCCGGTGACCGGCCGCAAGGCGCTCTATGTCTGCGAGCGCAGCCAGATGGACTGGTTCGAGGGTCCGTTCGTGGGCATGGAGCCGGGCCCCAACGGCGCCGGCGCGCGCCTGCTCGACGAGCTGATGGCGCACTTCACGCGGCCCGAGTTCGTCTACGTCCACGACTGGACCGAGGGCGACCTGCTGGTGTGGGACAATCGCTGCCTGATCCACACCGCGACCTGGTACGACGCGGCCAACGAGCAGCGCATGATGTGGCGCACCACGGTGCGCGGCAATCCCGGCCCGCTCTACGACGGCGAGAAGCGGAGCTGGATCCCCGAGGAGGCCGCCGCCGACTGAGCGGCGCTGCCGGTCGCGCTACTGGCGGCGCTCGCTGCGCGGGTCGAGCGCGTCCTGCAGCCCGTCGCCCAGGAAGTTGAAGGCCATCACGGTGAGGAAGATCAGCAGTCCCGGCAGCAGCGCCAGCACCGGCGCCTGCTGCAGCAGCTCCTGCGCGCCGGTCAGCATGTTGCCCCAGCTCGCCGCCGGCGGCTGGGTGCCGAGGCCGAGGAAGGAGAGGGTGGACTCGAGCAGGATCAGGCTGCCGATCGACAGTGTCGTGGCCACGACCAGCGAGCCCGCCGTGTTGGGCAGGATGTGGCGGAACATGATGCGCCCGGGGCGCGCGCCCAGCGCCTGGGCGGCGCGGGTGAAATCGCGGGCCTTGAGCGACAGTGTCTCCGCGCGCACCAGCCGGGCCACCGTCGTCCAGCCGGTCAGGCCGACGATGACGACGATGCGGTAGAGCGAGAAGGTCTCGGACTGCGCGATCTCGGCCGGCACGCCGAGCTTGGACGGGTCGACGGCGGCCAGGACGATCAGGAGCGGCAGGAGCGGGAGCGCGATGACGCCGTCGGTCAGCCGCATCAGCAGGCTGTCGAGCCGGCCGCCGAGATAGCCGGCCACGACGCCGATCAGGGCGCCGATCACCGCCGACAGCAGCGCGCCCGACAGGCCGACCAGCAGCGACACGCGGCCGCCGTCGAGCAGGCGCTGGAAGAGATCGCGGCCGAGCTCGTCGGTGCCGAGCCAATGGGTGGCCGACGGCGGCTCGAAGCGGCTGAAGAGGTCGGTCTGCGCCGGGTCGACGCCGCGCAGGTCGGCGATCAGCGGGGCAGCCAGCGACAGCGCCAGCAGCACCGCGAGAAAGGCCAGAGACAACAGCGCCAGGCGATGGCGCGCCAGGCGCGACCAGAACAGTCGGCGCGGGCTGGTCGTCGCGATCGCCGTCCCCACGGTCATGGCTTCTCGGCCAGCGACACGCGCGGGTCGACCCAGGCATAGGCGAGGTCGGCCAGCAGGTTGCCGAGCAGGGTGGCGAGCGTGGCGATCAGAAGCCCGACCAGGGCGAGGTTGTAGTCGTTCTCGAGGATGGCCTGGTAGATCGCCTTGCCCATGCCCGGCCAGGCGAACATGGTCTCGGTGATCAGCGCGCCCGAGAACAGGCCGCCGAACGACAAGGCGAGGATGGTCAGCACCGGGGCCAGCGCGTTGGCGAAGGCGTGGCGCCACAGCACGCCGCGCTCGGGCACGCCCTTGGCCCGCGCCGTGCGCACATAGTCCTGGCGCAGCACCTCGATCATCGCGCCGCGCACGAAGCGCGTGTAGGCGCCGAGCTGCACCAGGGTCAGGGTCGCCATCGGCATGGCCAGGTGGCGCAGCCGCTCGCCGAGCGCCGTCCACCACGGCGTCCCGGCGCGCACGTCGGCCATGCCGCCGGCCGGCAGCCAGCCCAGGCTGACGGCGAACAGCGTGATCAGCAGCAGGGCGAGCCAGAAGGGCGGGGTGGAGATTCCCGCGAAGCAGAGCAGGTTGATCAGGTAGTCGGCGGTGCTGCGCGGCCGCTCGGCGGCGGCGATGCCGAGCGGCAAGGCGATCGCGATCGCCAGCACGAACGCAAGGCCGGCCAGCACGAAGGTGTTGAGCAGGCGCGGCCAGAGGACCGTCAGCACCGGCAGGTTGTACGAGCGCGAGTAGCCGAAATTGCCCTGCAGCGCCCGGCTGGCCCAGGTGAGGTAGCGGTCGAGCAGGGGCTTGTCGAGATCGTAGACAGCGCGCAGGCGGGCCGCGTCCTCGCTGGTCATGTGCGGGTCGCCGGCGATCATCAGGTCGATCGGATCGCCCGGCATCAGGCCGATCAGCAGGTAGACCACGAGGCTCATCAGCGCGAGCGTGGCCACCGTCTGCACGGCGCGGCTGGCGAGGTAGCGGCTCACGGCTGGGCGCGCGCGACTTCCGTCGCGCGTCTTCGCCTGCACCGACGGATGATCGCGCCACGGGAGTGACGCGTCCCCGGCATCAACCTAGTTCTCCCAGCGCCACTGCTCGACCCACAGGGTGGAGCTGTTGAGATGGCCGGTCGGCACCACGCCCTTCAGCGGCTTGGGGATGACGAAGGGATCGACGCGGAAGAACAGCGGCAGCACCGGCAGGTCCTCGGCGTGGATGCTCTGGATGGTGGCGAAGATCGCCTTGCGCTTGGTCTCGTCGAGCTCGCGCTCGGCGGCATCGAGCGCCTCGTCCATCGCCTTGTTGCGATAGCCGGGATAGTTCTGGCCGCTCCAGGCGTTCTCGGCGGTCGGGATCTCGGTCGAGAAGAGGAGCGAGCGCGGCACGCCCTGCGGCTGCTGCACCCAGGCGTACATGGCGAGCCCGCTGAACTGGCGGCGGTTCAGGCCGGCCGAGAAGACGCGCGGTGGCTCGGCCTTGATGCGCACGTCGATACCGACCTGGCGCATCTGGCTCTGGATCACCTGCGCCACCAGCTCGCGGACGCGGTTGCCGGCGGTGGTCGTGATCTCGACCGACAGGCGCTCGCCGCCGGCATCCTGCCGCACGCCGTTGCGGATGGTGGCGAACCCGGCCGCGTCGAGGAGCTTGCGCGCCGTCGCCGGATCGTAGGCATAGTGACGGGCTTCGGTGCTGTACATCGGATCGAGCGGGCTGATCGGCCCGTTGGCCACCGGCTGCTTGCCCTCGAAGAGCTTGTCGGAGATCGCCTTGCGGTCGATCGCCATCAGCATCGCCTGCCGCACGCGCCGGTCCTGCAGCAGCTTGTTGTCGAGCATGACGTCGATGTGCTCGTAGATCAGGGCCGGCTTGTAGATGAAGTCGTACTTGTCCTTGTGCCGCTTCTCGAAGGCCAGCACCTGGTCGAGCGACAGGCCGAGCTCGCCGAGCACGTAGTCGACATTGCCGGACAGGAGGTTGGCCTCGAGCGCGGCGGTGTTCTCGATGATCTTGACGGTGATGCGCTTGAAGTGCGGCTTCTCGCCCGTCCAGCTCGCATTCTGCTCGAGGGTGATGCGGCTGCCGGGCACGATCTCGACGATGCGGAAGGGGCCGAAGGCGAGGCCCGGATTGGTCGAATCGGTATCGTAGGCGGTCTTGTTGCGGTACTCGGCCGGATCGGCGTCGAAGATCGGCTTCTCGATGTGGGCCGGCAGGATGTTAAGCCCGATGCTGTTGTAGTCGAAGGTGACGCGGTCGATCGTCATGGTGAAATGCCGGTCGTCGCGCGCGTCGAACTTCAGGATGCGCTTGTAGGCCTCCGCCGATGCGACGCCGGAGAGCGGATGCCGGCCGACCTCCAGGGTGAAGGCGACATCCTTCGCGGTCACCGGCACGCCGTCGCCCCAGCGCATGTCGCGCAGCTCGACGTCGACCTCCATGCCCTTTTTTCCGTCCGGAAGGTCGATGACGCGCGCCTTGCCGTTCTCGATGGTCGGCAGCTCGGTGCAGACCAGGCAGACCAGCCGCGACCGGGGGTCGTAGGCTGTGATCGGCCGCGAGGTCATGTTGCTGATCAGCGACTTGGCCAGCATCGAGCTGATCAGCGGGTTCCAGGTGCCCGGCGTCTGGGTCATGCCGACGACGAGCTCGTCCTTGGCGAGGGCGGGGCCGGCGAACCCGACGAGGGCGAGGGCGACAAGAAAAAAGCGGCGGATCATCTCCGCCGCACCGTCGCATCCGTCGACCCGTGAGGCAACCTCACGTGCCTGCTGGCGCGTCATTCGGAGCGCGGACCTCCAGGTCCGCTCATGATCATGATGCGGACCTGGAGGTCCGCGCTCCAAAGAGGTGCCGCCGCCACGGGAGTGGCGCGCCCGGCGCCGCGCTTCAGCGCCCCATCAGCGATCGCGGTGCCGGCGGCCGGCCGCCATGGCTGGCCGACCATTTCTCCGGCGCCTCGAGGAAGGCGCGCGTCTCGGTGAGGCCGCGCTCGTCGAAGTACTTGTGGCGCTCCGCCGCCTCGAGGGCATCCCACCAGGTCGCCAGGGCGTGAAGCTTGACGCCGCCGGCGGCCAGCATCTCGATGCTCTGCGGGAAGATGCCGTAGTGGAAGATGACGAAGCAGTCGGTGACCTTGGCCTCGGCCTTTTTCAGGGCCTCGATGAAGACCAGCTTGCTGCCGCCGTCGGTCGCCAGATCCTCGACCAGCAGCACGCGCTTGCCCGGTTTCAGGTCGCCCTCGATCTGGGCCATGCGCCCGAAACCCTTGGGCTGCTTGCGCACGTAGATCATCGGCTTCTTGGCCAGCGCCGCCAGGAAGGCGGCGAAGGGGATGCCGGCCGTCTCGCCGCCAGCCACGACGTCGATCTTGCTCCAGCCGATGTCCCGGTCGATGGCCTTCAGCGCGTGGGCCATGATCTTGGTCCGGGCTTCCGGGTAGGAGATCAGCTTTCTGCAGTCGATGTAGACCGGGCTCGCCCGCCCGGAGGTGAAGATGTACGGGTTGTCGGGCCGGCAGTGGATGGCCTCGATCTCGAGCAGCAGCCGGGCCGTGTCCCGGGCCTCGGCAAGCGGACTTGCCCTCCCGGAAGAACCGTTGCCGTTCAGTTGCTTGGCCGGCTTTCTTGAAGTCCCGGCGGCAGGCGTTTTGGCCTTCTTCTTCGTCGCCATGCTGCCTTTTCCCCCATGCGGCTCGCGACTAGATGACGGCCGTGTGTTTAGCGTTCATCCACAGGACCGGCAAGGGAGACTCGCGCGACCCAGCCGTTGCATGCCGGTACTGGTGGCGGGGGGCCACCGGGTGGCAGAGTGCCGGCCCCGGGGGGAGAACTGGAGCGCATGACGACGACGTCCTATCGCGACTGGCGGATCGTCCGCTTCGCCGTCGGCCGCAAGCGCCTTCTCCTGTCGGTCCTGGCGGGGCTCGTCCTCCTCCTGGTCCTGCCGCCCGACCTGCGACAGACGACCCGTCTGATCCTGGCCTGGGACCTGACGGCGCTCCTCTACATCTCGGCCACCCTGTGGATGATCGCCCATTCCACGGTCGAGCATTGCCACGACCGGGCCGCCCTGTACGACGAGGGCGACTGGATCATCCTGGCCCTGGTGGTGGCATCGGCCGCGGCCAGCTTCGTGTGCATCGCCGCCGAGCTGCCGGGCCTCGGGGCGCACGGCCAGTCGCTGGTCGGCGGCATCGTCCTGACCGGCCTCACGGTCGCGCTGTCCTGGACCTTCACCCATCTCGTGTTCACCCTGCACTATGCCAATGTCTACTACCGGCCCGACGAGGACGGGCCCGGCGGGCTCAACTTCCCGGGCGGGCGGCCGCCGGACTATCGCGACTTCCTGTACTATTCCTTCGTCATCGGCTGTGCCGCCCAGACCGGCGACGTCGGCACCGTCTCGCGCGCCATGCGCCATCTCACCATGTTGCACGGCATCGTGGCCTTCGTGTTCAACACCGCCATCCTGGCGCTGACCATCAATGTCGGCGCGAGCCTCCTGTCCTGAGCGCCATGACCGCCCAAAGCCGCACCGTCGACCTCATCGCCCTCGCCCTGTTCGTGCTGCTCTGCCTCGGCATCGGCGCGCTGGGCGGCGCCGTCACGGAAACCAGCGTCCGGACCTGGTATGCCGACCTCGCCAAGCCGGATTTCAACCCGCCCAATGCCGTGTTCGGGCCGGTCTGGACGGTGCTCTACGTCCTGATGGGCGTCGCGGCCTGGCGGGTCTGGCGCAGCGGCGACCGCGAGATGACGCGCGGTCCGCTGACCCTGTTCGCCATGCAGCTCGTCCTGAACCTCGGCTGGAGCGTCGTGTTCTTCGGCCTGCAGAAGATCGGCGCCGCCCTGGCCACGATCGTGGTGCTCGACGTCGGAGTCATCGTGACGGCGCTCGCCTTCCGCCCCGTCGACCGGCTTGCCGCGCTGCTGATGCTGCCCTATCTCGCCTGGGTCGCCTTCGCCACCGTCCTCAACATCTCGATCTGGCGGCTCAACCCGACGGCCTGACAGGTCGGCCACCCGCTCAATGCTCGTGCACGGGGTGGGGGTCGACAGGATGGCGGCTCACGTCCTGGCCGTCGTCGGCGCGCAGCTCCATGAAGGTCGCGGCCGACAGGATGGTCAGGGCGGCGAGCGCCAGGAAGCCGTGATGGACGCCGTCGACGATCGCCGCCGGATGCGAGTGAAGCTGGGGCGGGACGAAGAACGCGGCCGTGAGCGCGGCCACGGCCACGCCGAAGCTCGCCGAGAGCTGTTGGCCGGCGGCAGCGATGGTGCTGGCAGCACTTGTCCGGGTGGTGGCGACATCGGCGAAGACGAGGCTGTTCATCGCGCTGTACTGGAGCGACATGAAGAAGCCGAGGGCGAGGGCCTGCAGGACGATCAGCCAGATCGGCGTCGCGACGCCCACGGTGGCGAAGGATGCCATCATCAGGCCGAGCAGCACGGTGTTGCCGACCAGGACGGCGCGAAAGCCCAGCCACTCGAGGATCGCCGGCACGAAGCGCTTCAGGCCGATCGAGGCGATGGCCTGGGGCAGGATCAGCAGTCCGGACTGGACCGGCGTCAGGCCGAAGCCGATCTGGTAGAGCAGGGGGAAGAGGAACGGCGCGCCGCCCATGCCGAGCCGCGCGACGAAGCCGCCGACCACCGCGGCGCGGAAGGTGCGCACGCGGAACAGCGAAAGGTCGAGGATCGGGTGGGCGACACGCGTCGTGCGCACGCCATAGAGCGCGAGAAGCAGCAGCGAAACGACGAACAGCGCCAGGATCTCCACGGCCGACAGCTCATGCTCGCCGAAGATCTCCAGCACGTAGGAGAGCAGGGCGACGCCGCCGCCGAACAGGACCAGGCCGACGGCGTCGAGCGGCGGCACCGACGCCTCGCGGTAGTCGGGCAGCCGGCGGGCGACGAAGGCGAGGCCGAGCAGGCCGACCGGGACGTTGACGTAGAAGACGTAGCGCCAGTCCAGATAGGAGACGATCAGGCCGCCCAGCACCGGCCCGATCAACGGCCCGACCAGGGCCGGCAGGGCCACGAAGCTCAGCACCCGCACGAGGTCGCTCTTGTCGTAGGTCCGCACCAGGGTCAGGCGGCCGACGGGGATCATCATGGCGCCCCCCGCACCCTGCAGGACTCGCCAGGCGATCAGCATGTCGAGGCTGTCCGACAGGCCGCACAGGACCGAGCCGAGGGTGAAGAGGGCGATCGCGCCGGCGAAGACGCGTCGCGTCCCGAATCGGTCCGCCAGCCAGCCGCTGACGGGAATGAACACGGCGAGGCTCAGCATGTAGCTCGCCAGCACCGACTTCACGCTGAGCGGCCGGACGTCCATGGCGTGGGCGATGGCCGGCACCGCCGTGTTCAGGATCGTCATGTCGAGCGCCTGCATGAAGAATGCGACGCCGACCAGCCACGGCAGGAGCCTCTTCAGCGCCTCGTCGGGCGATGCGATCGGTATCGTTGACGCCATCCTCGTCCCGCGGCCGGGAGAGCGCCCGGCCGATCCGCCCGCCCGACGGCGGCCGGGAGAGAGGAAGTCAGTTTGCCGGCGTCGGCATTCGATGTGCAAACAGGATCGGTGCACATCTCCCTTGCCGGGGAGCGGCGCGCCGCCCGCGCGCGGCTTCACTCGGCGGGGCGGAAAGGATCCTGTCCGTGGGCCGCGAAGGCATCCGCGAGGAAGGCCGGGATGAGCTGCCGACCGCCCTCGCCGTTGGTCATCAGGGCTAGGCCGAAGCTGCCGTCGGCGGCGAACACGAGGATCGACCGGAACCCGGCATTGACGCCGTAGTGATAGAGCCACGGCGGCCTGTCGCCGCCGCGCGCGCGGACGAACAGCCCGAGGCCGGTCGGACCGCCGCCGACGGGGGTCGCCATGGCGCGGGCCATGGACCGAGACAGGACTCCGCCGGCGCGCCAGCTTGCGGCGATCATCAGGGCCAGACGAGCGAGTTCCGACGGCGTGCTCCAGAGTCCCGCGGCTGCGTGCTCGGGGTAGACGTGGAAGCCGCCGGGCAGGGGCCGCCCGTCGCCATCGTGGGCGGTCGCCCTGTCGGTGACGGCGGGCGACGGCGGCTGGAAGAAGCCGCTGCGCGTCATCCCGGCCGGCGACAGCACGAGGTCGCGAACGAGGTCGTCGTAGTCGCGTTCCGAGACATCCATGACCAGGCGCTGCAGCACCATCGTGCCGCCGCCGGAATAGCGGAAGGCCTGGCCGGGCGGCCAGGCGACGCGGACCGGCGGCGTGTTGGCCGGCGGCAGGCCGTCGAGGATCTGCCGCAGGTCCGGTCGGCGCCCGTCCGGGACGTAGCCGGGAAAGCCCGCGACCGTGGTTCCGGCGCGATGGCTGAGCAGCAGGCGGGGCGTTACCGCCCCGGCGCCGGCGCCGGGCAGCGACCAGCTGCGCAGCATCGCGTTGACGGGCGCGTCGAGGCTGAGCCGGCCCTGCTCGGCCAGTCGCAGCACGACGACCGCGTTCGCCGTCTTGCTGATCGAGGCGGCCTGGAACAGCGTGTCCGGATCGGCGCCGACGGCCATGCGGCCGACGATCTCGCTGTCGAGCAGCACGGCGGCACTCGCGCCCGGGATCCGATGGCGCCGTGCCAGGCGGGTGAGGCGATCCTGCAGTCCCGATCGGTCCTGCGCCGGCGCGACGCCGGCGAGCGAACTCGCGGCAATCGATGCCATCAGGACGCGTCGTCGAAGCATGCCGCCACTCTGCTGCCGCGCCGGCGCGAACCGCAAGCGCGCCCCGGGGTGGTCGGGGATTCCATCGCCGCTTCTGTCGCTCTAGGATGAAGCGCATGCGCCCCTCCGTCCTGCTCATCACCTGCGCGGTCATCGCGGTGGCGGCCGGTGGTTCTGCCGGTGCCCAGGCACCGGGGCGGTCGACACCGGCGCCGCGCCTTGCCAATCCGGCCTCCGAGAATTGCGTCGCGCAAGGCGGCCGGCTCGCCATCGAGCGGCGGCCCGACGGCGGCCAGTTCGGCGTCTGCCTGTTCGAGGACAACTACCAGTGCGAGGAATGGGCGCTGTTCCGCGGCGAATGCCCGAAGGGCGGACTGCGCGTGACCGGCTATGTCACCCCGGCCGGCCGCTACTGCGCCATCACCGGCGGACGCTACACGGTCGCGGCGAACGGCAACCTGCCCGACGAGCAGGGGAAATGCGCCCTGCCGGGGGGCAAGGTCTGTGATGCCGTGGCCTACTGGCGCGGCGCCTGCGGGCGCTGAGCCGCGTCAGTCTGCGACGGCGGCCGCTGTCGGCTCGGGCGCGGAGGGCCGCGACTTCCGCGCCATCCGCTCGGTGATGACGAGGCCGAGGATCGACGACACGATCACCAGCACGACGGTGGCGTTCAGCATCGGCTCGTCGATCAGCCGGCGGCCCGCCGGGTCGCGCGTGCCGTAGGCCACCAGCGCCACGGCCAAGGTGGCCGCGACCTGCGGCACGGTGAGCCCGAACATCAGCCCGCGGTCGGCCGGACCGTAGCCGAACAGCCGGCCGCCCGCCTGGGCCGCCAGCCACTTGCCGGCGAACAGCGCGACCAGGACGCCGATGACCAGCGCGGGCTGGTCGCGCAGGGTGGTGAAGAACAGCGTGAAGTCGACCAGGAACCCTGCGGCGATGAAGAAGATCGGGATGAACAGCGCATGGCTCATCACCTCGAGCGAATCGTCGCCCGTGTCCTCGCCCAAGGCCCGCTTCAGCGCGACGCCGGCGAGGAAGGCGCCGATGATGCCCTCCATGCCGATCCATTCGGCGACCTGCGCGGCGATGGCGATCGCCGTCAGCATGATCAGCGTCCGCGCCGCCTTGGTCGTGCCCAGGCGGGTGAGCGCGTGCCGGGCGAGCCAGCTCAGTCCGAACAGGATGCCGGGTACGTAGAGCACCAGCCATCCCAGCACCGCGAGCACGGCCTTCGGCTGGAAGCCGTGCAGGTGGATCGGCAGGCAGATGGCGAGCACGAGGATCGCCACCATGTCGGTCAGCACCGTGGCGCCGATGGTGACGACCACGGCCTCGCGCCCCATCAGGTCGAACTTCTTCACCACGGCCAGGCCGAGAAGCGTGTGCGAGGCCAGGATGGCGCCGATCACGGCGCAGGCGTTGGGCGGATAGCCCAACGAGGCCGCGACCGCGACGGCCAGCGCGAAGGGAAAGGCGAAGGTGAGCAGGCCGAAGGTCGCGGCCTTGCGGCGGGCCCGGTTGAACTGGGCGATGTCAACCTCGAAGCCGGCGAAGAACATCAGGAGCAGCTTGCCGAGATCGGCGAAGAAGGTGACGACCTTGCCGTCCGGGTTGAGGACGCCGAGCGCATGGGGACCGAGGATGATCCCGGCCAGGATATACCCCACCGGTCCGGGAAGACGCAGGCGCTCCATGAACCGGGGCAGCAGCAGCGTCAGCATCAGCGTGAAGGCAAATGCCGTCAGCGACGGCAGATGCGTGAGAAACTCCAAGTGGTTGCCTCCGGTTCGACCGGTCGCAATAGTAGTGCGCCGTTGGCCGGATCAACCATGCAAATCCGCGGGAGGGGTTTGCCGCCTCCCGACTGGGAGGGTCAGGACTTCATCGATTGCAGGGTCTCGATCAGCGGCTGGATGGTCTCCTGGATCAGGCCCCGGCGCGGATGGTCGAGGTCGATGGTCATCCACAGGGCGGTCGCCAGGGCGAAGCCGTAGACGAAGTTCAGGACCGGGAAGCGCCGGCCGGCTTGGCCGTTGGCGAAGGAGGCGAGGGCAAGAGAAAGGGCGGCGCTGATCAGCAGGGCCACCATGATCGCGGTCGGGATGTGGCGCCGCGCCGACGCCAGATGGGTGGTGTGAAGGTCGATGACCTCGTTGAGCGGCGGCAGGACGAGGCGCATGATCTGCGCGTTGCCGCCCGATCCCCGCAGAGCGATCTCCCACATCCGCTGCTGCTCGGGGCCGACCGCCTGCAGCAGGGGCTGGGCCTCCTCTCGCGTTTCCGTCTTCAGGAGCGCCACCCGGCCGCGGGCATAGTCCCTCAGCGCTGACTGCAACTCGCCACGCGCCGGCTGCGGGAGCACGTCGGCCCGCAGGTAGGCCGTGCCGAGGGCGTTCGCTTCCTTGACCACCAGGTCGAGACGGTCGACATAACGGGTCGCCGCGCCCGAAAAGCCGAAGCCGATGAGGAAGGCGACCAGGGCGAAGGTGGCGCCGCTGATGACGCTCAGCTGCTTGCTGAAGGCCTCGTCGCGCGGCCCCGAAAGGCGCCCCAGCTGAAAGCCGATCTCGCTGGCGACCATCGCGCCGGCAAGCAGCAGCGCGGCCTGGATGAGCTCCGGTACCAAGCAACTCCCCCCTGTTACGCCACCACACTAGCGCGGCTTTCGAGCCGCGCCCATGCCGGTGCGACGGACCGCGGTGACCGCCTGTGGTCGCAGCCCTGGCCCCCGCCAGGGCTGCGACCTCGGCGAGCCTATCCGCCGCTCGCGGACTGGAGCTGCTTCTGCACCTTCTCCAGATTGAAGGATCCCGGTGTCTGGCTGGGCGGATAATCCTTCATCGACAGGAGGAACTTGGTGGCGAACGCCTGCAGGGGCACGATGATGAACGCCCGCGACAGGAACCAGTCGTTGTAGACGGTGGCATTGTGCTGCGCCCGCTCGAACGGGTCGCGCCGCAGGTTGAACAGGAGCGGGACGCGGAGCTCGACGAAAGGCTCGCGCCACACCTCGAAGGCCTGGCCGCGATTCTCGAGGAAAACGACCTTCCACGCATCGTAGCGGATGGCCACGACCTGGCCGTCGTCGTTCACGTACATGAACTCCTTGCGCGGCGATTCCTTCGCCTGGCCGCGGAAGTAGTCGAGCATGTTGTGGCCGTCGATGTAGTTCTTGTAGGTGCGTCCGTTGAGCTGGACGCCCTTCAGCAGCTTGTCCTTGATATCGGGATCCCCGGCCGCGGCGGCTAGCGTCGGCAGCCAGTCCTCGTGGCTGACGATCCCGTTCAGGGTCTTGCCCGCGGGGAACTGCCCCGGCCAGCGCACGAAGGCCGGCACGCGATAGGCGCCCTCCCAGTTCGAGTTCTTCTCGCTGCGGAACGGCGTCGTGCCGGCATCGGGCCAGGTGTTGTAGTGGGGTCCGTTGTCGGTCGAGTAGAAGACGATCGTGTCGTTGGCGATGCCGAGATCGTCGAGCTTCTTCAGCAGCTGGCCGACCATGCCGTCATGCTCGACCATGCCGTCGTGATACTCGTCGCCGTCCGGACCCGAGATGCCCTGGTGCTCCTTCTTCACGTGGGTGCGGAAGTGCATGCGTGTGGCGTTCCACCAGCAGAAGAACGGCTTGCCCGCCTTGTTCTGGCGGTCGATGAAGTCGACGGCAGCGGCCAGCGTCTCCTCGTCGATCGTCTCCATGCGCTTCTTGGTCAGCGGGCCCGTGTCCTCAATCTTGCCGTCGGCCGTGGCCTTGATCACGCCGCGCGGGCCGAACTTCTTGCGGAACTCGGGATCCTTCGGGTAGTCGCGATTCTCCGGCTCCTCCTCGGCGTTGAGGTGATAGAGGTTGCCGACGAACTCGTCGAAGCCGTGCTGCGTCGGCAGGTGCTCGTCGCGGTCGCCCTGGTGGTTCTTGCCGAACTGGCCGGTCGCATAGCCGCGGCTCTTCATGACGGTGGCGATCGTCACGTCGGTCTTCTGCCAGCCCTCCTTGGCGCCGGGCAGGCCGACCTTGGTCATGCCGGTCCGCACCGGGACGTTGCCGCCGAGAAAGGCGGCGCGGCCGGCGGTGCAGGACTGCTGGCCGTAGTAGTCGGTGAAGGCCAGTCCTTCGCGGGCGATCCGGTCGATGTTGGGCGTTTCGTAACCCATCATGCCCCGGCTGTTGTGGCTGATGTTCCAGATGCCGATATCGTCGCCCCAGATCACGAGAACATTGGGCTGCTTGCCGCCTCCCGAAGGTTGGGACGTTGGTGGGGTTTGCGCCTGGGCAAGCTGAGTGGGCGCCAGGCCAAAGGCCGCGCCGCCGGCCAGCGTGGTGCCGCCGAGAAGGATATTGCGCCGCCCAACGTCGCGCGGAGAGGGCGTCGGCGAAGGGCCGCTGGGAGTTTCTGTGCTCATAGAGAGTCTCCTCGCAAGGTGGAGTGACGCGCACGCGCTTACGCAGGGCCCGGAGTTCGGCCGCTGGATGGATTTCAAGGTCGAGCCGAACCCGCTTTCAGTCCAATAACTTCCGCGCATCGACGGATGCGGGATTGGACGACGGCCGACATCGCTCGCCGTGCTCACATTCAAGAATGCGATACCATCCAAGTCCGTTTACCAGGACGTGTCGAGGTTACGGCGAATCCCCAAAGCACGCACCATCCGTCTCCCAACTCCACGGGAGATATGCAATCGTGCCGAGAGCCATGCGGTTTGAAAACTTGGAGAGTGTGCTGTGGTCCTCGAGGCTGAGCGTGGCGTTGCGAGACGGGTCTTGCACCGAGGGCGGGAGCCATGCCACCACTTGAGTGATGGCCGACGGTGCATTGTCACCGTCCGGGCCGGCCTACGGACGTCGAGCATGCCATGTCAGCCCGTGAGCAGATCGAGGACATCCAGCGGCGCGTGAACCAGTCGGTGATCGGCCAGGAGCGGGTGGTCGAGCGTCTCGTCGTCGCGCTGCTTGCCAACGGCAACGTGCTGGTCGAAGGCCTGCCCGGCCTCGCCAAGACACGCGCGATCAAGAGTCTGTCGCGGGCGCTCGAATCGCAATTCAGTCGCATTCAGTTCACGCCCGACCTGCTGCCGTCCGACGTCACCGGCGGCGAGATCTATCTCAGCCAGGGCGCGGGGGCGGGCACCTTCCAGTTCCGCCAGGGTCCGATCTTCGGGAATCTGGTGCTGGCCGACGAAATCAATCGCGCGCCGGCCAAGGTCCAGTCGGCGCTGCTCGAGGCCATGGAGGAGCGGCAGGTCACGGTGTCCGGCAAGCGCTACGCGCTGCCCGACCTCTTCATGGTGCTTGCGACCCAGAATCCGATCGAGCAGGAGGGCACCTACCCGCTGCCCGAGGCGCAGATGGACCGCTTCCTGATGCACGTGCGTATCGACTATCCGAGCGACGCCGACGAGGTGAAGGTGCTCCAGCTCGTGCGCGGCGAGGCGGCGCAGGGGGCGAAGGCGGCGCCACCGCCACCCGTGCCGCAGGCGGCGATCTTCGCCGCGCGCGCCGAGATCGACGCGGTGAAGAGCGTCACCGCCGTGGAGGACTACATCGTGGCGCTCGTCGCCGCGACGCGGCGGCCGGCCGATTTCGGCGACAGGCTCAAGGACTGGATCACCATCGGCGCCAGTCCGCGCGGCTCGCTCGCGCTCGACCGCTGCTCGCGAGTGCTGGCGTGGCTCCGGGGGCGCGACCACGTCCTCCCGGCCGACGTCCAGGACGTCGCTCACGACTGCCTGCGCCATCGCGTGACGCTGAGCTACGAGGCGGCGGCCGATGGCATCGGCAAGGATCAGGTCATCGACGAGATCGTCCGGCAAGTCGCCGTGGCGGGGTGAGCACGATGCAGAGACTGCATCGAAAACGATGCGCCGCGCATGTTCGCTCCGTGCAAAGGATTGGTGTCGCGGCCTCGCCGTTGCTAGCCTGTCTGCATCCTCGTGGGTATCGGGGTGCCGTGTCGGCTTGTGCGCGTAGCTTCGAGGCATCGTGAGATGCCGCATCTCTGGTCGCTTGGATGGACGAGGTGAATCATGAGCGAAGAACGCAAGATCGACGAAGGGAAGGGCACGGGCCGGCGCCGCATGCTGCTCGCGGGCACTGCCCTCGCCACAGTCGGCACGCTGGCCGCCGGTGGCGCGGTGCAGCAGGCCCAGGCGCAGCAGGCCACGCCCTCGACGGGCAAGAAGCCCAACATCCTGGTGATCTTCGGCGACGATATCGGCATTCCGCAGATCAGCGCCTACACGATGGGGCTCATGGGCTATCGCACGCCCAACATCGACCGCATCGCCGCCGAAGGCGCGATCTTCACCGATTCCTACGGCCAGCAGAGCTGCACGGCCGGCCGCGCCTCCTTCATCATCGGCGAGGAGCCGTTCCGCACCGGCCTGCTGACGATCGGCATGCCGGGCGATCCGCACGGCATCGAGGACTGGATGCCGACCATCGCCGACGTGCTGAAGACGCAGGGCTATGCGACCGGCCAGTTCGGCAAGAACCATCTCGGCGACCAGGACAAGCACCTGCCGACCGCGCACGGGTTCGACGAGTTCTTCGGCAACCTCTACCACCTCAATGCCGAGGAGGAGCCCGAGGGCTACTTCTATCCCAAGGATCCCGAGTTCCGGAAGAAGTACGGCCCGCGCGGCGTCATCAAGTCCTCGGCCGACGGCAAGATCGAGGACACGGGCCCGCTCGACACCAAGCGCATGGAGACGGTGGACGAGGAGTTCCTGGCGGCCGCCAAGGACTTCATCGACCGCCAGAGCAAGGCCAGCAAGCCATTCTTCTGCTGGTTCAACTCCACCCGCATGCACGTCTTCACCCATCTCAAGAAGGAATCGCTGGGCAAGACCGGCATGGGCATCCACGCCGACGGCATGGTCGAGCATGACGGGCATGTCGGCCAGCTCCTGAAGCTGCTGGACGACCTCAAGATCGCCGACGACACGATCGTGCTCTACACGACCGACAACGGCGCCGAGATCGCGCTGTGGCCCGACGGCGCCATGACCATGTTCCACGGCGAGAAGGGCACGACCTGGGAAGGCGGCTTCCGCATCCCGATGATGGTGCGCTGGCCGGGCGTGATCAAACCCGGCACGCAGGTCAATGCGCCGATCTCGCTGCTCGACTGGTTCCCGACGCTCTGCGCGGCCGCCGGCCTGCCCGACATCAAGGAGAAGATGAAGACCGGCTTCCAGGCAGGATCCAAGACCTTCAAGGTCCATCTCGACGGCTACAACTTCCTGCCCTTCTTCAAGGGCGAGGAGAAGACCGGGCCGCGCGATGCGATCTACTACTTCGACCAGGGCGGCAATCTCAATGCCATCCGCTGGAACGACTGGAAGGTCAGCTTCGCTGTGTCGTCCGAGGGCAACATCGCCACGGCGCTGCGCGAGGTGCCGTCCTGGGCGATGATCACCAACCTGCGCATGGATCCCTACGAGCGGGGGCTGAAGGAGGGCGGCAACGCCATGGACTTCTTCGCCCGCCAGATCTGGCTGCTGGTGCCGATCCAGTCGAAGATCAAGGACTTCTTCGCCGACTTCGACCAGTATCCCTACCAGCTCGGCAATTCGCTCAATGCGGCGGGAATCAACTACAGCCTGCTGCAGCAGCAGGCGGCGCTGAGGCGGCTGAAACAGCTCGAATCCCTGGCGCCACGATGAGCCGGCGCGCGGGGGACGTCACCGGCTGAAGATGGCAGGGGCGCGCGCCACCGTCGCCCTGGATGAACTGACGCGCCTGCGCCATCGTGCGCGCGGCTTCAGCTTCCTGCCGCGCCAGCCGGTGCACTCGCTGCTGACGGGACGCCATGCCTCGCGGCTGCGCGGCCGAGGCCTCGATTTCGAGGAGCTGCGCCACTACTTCGAGGGTGACGACACGCGCACCATCGACTGGGCGGCGACGGCCCGCCGGGGCGAGCCGCATGTCCGGGTCTACTCCGAGGAACGCGACCGCAGCGTGCTCCTGCTGGTCGACCAGCGGCAGTCGATGTTCTTCGGCAGCCGCCACGCGATGAAGTCGGTCGCCGCGGCGGAAGCCGCGGCCCTGGCGGCCTTCCGCGTGACCTCGCTCGGCGACCGCGTGGGCGCCATCGTCTTCTCCGAGCATGGCTTCGTCGAGATCCGGCCGCGGGCGCGCGAGGCGGGCGTGCGCCGTATCCTGGCCGAGGTCGTGCGCCAGAACCGCCTGCTGTCGGCGGAAGGGCCACCGCCAGACGCGACGCTGCTGAACGCCGCGCTGCGGCACGCGGCGCGGCTCGCCAATCACGACTGGCTGGTGTGCCTGATCTCCGACATGGCCGGCGCCGATGGGAAGACCGTGCGGTCCATGACCGAGATCACCGCGCACAACGATGCGCTGGCCATCCTGGTGCAGGATCCGCTGGAAGCCGAGCTGCCGGACATCGGTCGCACCGTCCTGGCAGAGGGAGACCGGCAGGTCGAGATCGACCTGTCGGCGCGCGAGCTGCGCCGGCGCTTTGCCGGTGAGGCCGCCGCGGAACGGGCGCGTGTCGAGCGCTTCTCCCTGCACCACGCCATCCCGGTCCTGCCGATCACGACCCATCGCGACGTCGCCGACCAGATGCGCGAGCTGCTGGGCCACCGGCTGTCCCACCGCCGGCGGGCGGCATGAACGACCCCGCCGACCTCGCCAACCTGCGCGACCTCGCCCTGCCGCCGGACGTATCCCTGTGGCCGCCGGCGCCCGGCTGGTGGGTACTCGCGGCCGCTCTCCTGGCCCTGGTCCTCCTGGTGGTCTTGGCGGGGGTGCAACGCTACTGGCGCAATGCCTATCGCCGCGAGGCGCTGCGTATGCTGGCGGACGCCGCGGCCTCGGACATCTCGGCGGTGCTGAAGCGCGCCGCGCTGGTGGCCTGGCCGCGCGCCGAAGTGGCGCCCCTGAGCGGCGAGGCATGGCTCGCCTTCCTCGACCGCAGCGGTCGAACGACGGCGTTCTCCTCGGGACCGGGCCGGGCGATCGAGACCCTTGCCTTCGGCGGTTCGGCGACGGCGAGCGAGCAGGACGGGGCGCGATTGGCGGCCCGGGCCTGGCTGCGGGACCACCGATGCTGAGCATCGCCTATCCCTGGCTCGGTCTCCTGTTGCCGCTGCCGCTGCTCGTCTGGTGGCTGGCGCCCGCGCGCGCTGAGCGTCGTGCCGGCGTGCGGGTGCCGTTCTTCGCCCGTCTGGCGTCGCTCACGGGCCAGCAGCCGCGCGCCGGGGTCGTCGTCGGGCGGCGCGGCGCGGGACGCACGGCGGTGCTGGTGCTCGCCTGGCTGCTGGCGGTGGCCGCGCTGGTGCGGCCCCAATGGGTCGAGCCGCCCGTGCATCACGACAAGCCGGCGCGCGACCTGCTGCTGCTGGTCGATCTCTCGGGCTCGATGGACACGGAGGACTTCACCGACGTGGCGGGCAAGAAGGTGACCCGGCTGGCGGCGGTGAAGCAGGTGCTCGACGACTTCCTCAGCCGCCGCAAGGGCGACCGTGTCGGCGTCGTCGTGTTCGGCAATGCCGCCTTCACCCTGGTGCCGTTCACGACCGACCTCGACCTGACGCGAAAGCTCCTGCAGGAGATGCAGGTCGGCATGGCCGGGCCACGCACGGCGCTGGGCGACGCGATCGGTCTCGGAGTCACCCTGTTCGCCCATTCCGCCGCGCCGGCGCGCACCATGATTGCCCTGACCGACGGCAACGATACCGGAAGCCAGGTGCCGCCGGCGGAGGCCGCCGGCGTGGCGCACGACCAGCGCATCACCGTCCACACGGTGGCGGTCGGCGATCCCGCGGCGGCCGGCGAGGACAAGCTCGACGAGGCGGCGCTGAAAGACGTCGCCCGCATCACCGGCGGCGGCTTCTACCGGGCGCTCGACCGCGAACAGCTTGCCGACATCTACCGCCGGCTCGATGCGGTCGAGGGGCACAAGGTCGACACGGTGAGCTTCCAGCCGCGCCGCGAGCTCTATTGGCTGCCCCTCCTGGCGCTGGCCGTGGTGACGATGCTGGGCCAGGCGTTACCCTTGATCCGCTGGCCAAGAGCGGCGCGCAAGGTGCCGGCATGAGCGAGTTCGCCGCCAACTTCCATCTGCTGCGGCCGTGGGGCCTGCTGCTGCTGCTGCCCGCGGCGGCGCTCTGGTGGTTCGTCCGCAACGCCGGCGACACGACGCGGCGCTGGCGGTCTGTGATCGATCCCGACCTGCTGAAGTTCCTGGTCGTAGGCCGTGGCGAACGGCGGATCGCACCGCACGACGTGCTTCTGCTGGCCTCGCTCGTCGTCGTCGTGGCCGTCGCAGGGCCGACATGGCGGCGCCTGCCGTCGCCGTTCGGCGAGCAGGTGCCGCCGGCGATGTTCGTTCTGCGCGTGACGCCGTCGATGACGACGACCGACCTGGCGCCGACGCGCCTCGATCGGGCCCGCCAGAAGATCGCCGATGTGCTCAAGGCGCGCGACGGCCTGTCGTCGGGGCTGATCGCCTACAGCGGTTCGGCGCATCTCGTCCTGCCGCCGACTGCCGACCCCTCGGTCGTCACCGGCATGGCGGGTGCTCTTTCGCCCGCCATCATGCCGCGCGAGGGCGACGACCTTGCCGACGCGGTGAAGCTTGCCGCTCGCACCCTCGAGGACGGCGGGCAGGGCGGCTCCATCGTCGTGGTCGCCGATACGGTGGCGCCGGGCGAGGCCGAGCGCCTGCGCGGGGCGGCGGATGGCGTGCCGGTGACCTTTCTCGCCACGGCACCGCCGCAGGCCGTGGCTGCCGACACCAACCTGGCGGCCTCCGTCTCGGCCCTCGGCGCGCGGCTCGTGTCGACGACGGTCGATGGCGAGGACGTGGCGACGATCGCGCGGCGGCTGGCCCAGGCGCCGGGCGCGCCGGTGCCGGGCTCGGCCGAGCGGTGGCAGGAAGCGGGCTACTGGCTGACGCCGCTGATCGCCCTGATGGCCCTGCTGTGGTTCCGGCGCGGCTGGGTCCTGCCGGCATGAGGCCGCTCTTCACCGGCCTGGGCGCGATCGCGGCCCTTTCCGCCGTGGCGCTGGCGGCCGCCGGCGGGATCGTGGGCTGGGGCAATCTCTGGTCGACACCCGACCAGCGCGGCAGACACCTGATGGAAGAGGGGCGCTACGCCGAGGCCGCGGCCGCCTTCGCCGATCCGATGTGGCAGGGCGTCGCCCGCTTCCGCGCCGGCGACTTCAAGGGAGCGGCGCAGGCCTTCGGCGGCCTCGACACGGCCGAAGCCGCCTACGACCAGGGCACGGCGCTCATCATGCTCGGCAAGTACGACGAGGCGGTGGCGCGCTTCGACCGCGCGCTCGCGCTGCGGCCGGGCTGGGCCGATGCGGAGGCCAACCGGACCCTCGCCCGCCTGCGCGCCGAGCGGGTGCGCCAGGCCGGCGGCGATGCCGGCGACCAGCGCCTGGGCGCCGACCAGATCATCTTCGACCGCGACGCCAAGCGGCAGGACGGGCAGGAGACGCGGGTCGAGGGCGCGCCGATGAGCGACAAGGCCGTGCGCGCGCTCTGGCTGAAGCGCGTGCAGACACGGCCGGCCGACTTCCTGAGGGCGCGGTTCGCCTACCAGCTCGAGGAGAAGACGCCGTGAGACCGTTGCTGCTCGCGCTTGCGCTCGTGTCGGTCGCCTGGCCGGCCGCCGCGCAGGTGATCGTGCGCACGACGCTCAAGCCCGACCATGACGTGGTCATCGGCCAGCACGTCAGGCTTCTGGTCGATGTGCTCTATGCCGGCGGCATGCCCCGGCCGCCGCGGGTCGCGCTGCCCGACATGCCGGGCGCCCAGGTCCTGCGCTACGAGACCCAGGCCACGACGCTGCACGAGCGGGTCGACGAGGAGGACCGGATCGGGCAGCGCTTCGAGTTCGCCCTGTTCCCGCGACGCGGCGGCCGTTTGGAGATCCCGGCGCCGCAGGTCACGCTGTTCGACCGTGCCGGCGGCGAGACCGGCCGCGTGGAGGGGAGTCCCGTCACCCTCGACGTCACCGTTCCGCCCGGTGTCGACCCGTCGAAGCCGGTCGTCGCCACGTCCAGCCTCACGCTGACGGAACGCTGGCAACCTGCGCCGACCGGGACGTTCAAGGCCGGCGATGCGCTGGTGCGCACGATCACCCGGCAGGCCGCCGACATTCCCGGAATGGCGATGCTCGACCTGTCCTTCGCCGCGCCGGCCGGCGTGCGGGTCTATGTCGACCCGCCGCAGATCGACGACCGCTTCAACCGCGGCGACCTTACGGGGCAGCGCACCGACCGGGCGACCTACGTCTTCGAGCGCGGCGGCTCCTTCCCGATCGAGGCGGTGGTCCAGCCCTGGTGGGATCTCGCGGGCAAGCGCCTGCGTCAGGCCGAGGGGCAGGGCGTGACCGTCGCCGTCGCGGCCGTCGCGACGCCGGCGTCGCGCGACGCGCGCCTCGCCCTCTGGATCTATGTCGCGACCACCGCGGCCGGCCTGCTGGCCCTCGCCGGCTGGTCGGGGCCGCGGATCCGCGCTGCGATCGTGGCCCGCCGCACGCGATGGCAGGCCTCGGAAGGGAGCGCTTATCGTGAGCTGCGGCACGCGTGCCGCGGCGGCGACGCGCACGCGATCTACGGGGCCTTCACGACCTGGCGCCAGCGGGTCGCGCAGCCGGCCGACCTGGCGCCTTTCGCCGAGCAGGTCGAGCTTGCAGTCTTCGCCGGTCGCCCTTGGTCGCCGGCGGCCTCGCGCGCCTTTGCCGACGGGCTGGCGGCCTGGCGCGGTCGCGCTCAGGCGCCGCCGGCCGCCGCCGTTCTGCCGGCGCTCAATCCGTGAGTCTCTAGGCTGCTGCGGCCTTCTTGCGGTTGGCCTCGAGGCGGCGATCGACCAGGGCGACGCCGCGGTCGATCTCGGGATGACTCATGCCCTTCTCGCGGGCGATGAGCTGCACCAGCTTGTCGGCGCGCTCGATGTAGGGCACGCCGTTGCTGAGCGCGCGGGCCGCCGAGGCCGGACGGACCAGGCTCTGGGCGGCGGCGGCGTACTTCTCGAACGGTACCAGGTCCTTCGGGTCGGCGCCCAGCTTGACGCAGAGGTCGATCACGAAATTGTAGACCGAGCGCGACGTCTCGATGTCGCTGTGCACCGCTTCCTGCGCAGTCCGCATGCCGTCCTCGGTGACGCAGCGGTAGTTGCCGGCCAGCAGCATCGCCCACTTGGCGAGCGGGACGAACACCGAGTCGTAGCCGCGCAGCTTGACCGGCAGTTCGATCTTGCCCTCCGGCGTGTCGAAGCGGATGGCGTCGATGTCCTTCTCGAGCTGGGTAAGGATGGCAGTCGCCTTGGCGTCCTTGAAGCGCGCGACCTTGAAGTTGGTCGGCAGGGTCACCTGCAGGACGTTCACCTTCTCCTCGGGCGGGCGGATGGCCTGGGGGTCGGGGCTGTTCAGGGTGATGCGCTCGGGATCGAAGCTGTCCCACACCGAGGCGTCGGTATAGGCGGGCTTCAGCTTGTCGCAGTCGAGGCCCGGGATGCGGCGCAGGTAGGCGAGCGGCGGCATGTTCATGATCGACATGCAGGGCACCCGCGACTTGCCGACCGCGTCCAGGAGCTCGCGGACGCCCGGCGAGCGGTACTGCGGCTCCTGCATGGCCAGCCCGACCAGATCGTAGTCGCCGGGATCGACCCCGGCGGTGCCGCCGGCCGTCACCTTGCCCGGCAGCTTGCGCGAATCGATCTCGACCGGATCCTTGCGGCCGCGGACCGGGAGGCGGACGCGGAAACCTTCGCTGTTGATCAGGTCGGCCTCGGCGGGCAGACAGATGAGATGGACCGAATGGCCGCCAAACAGGATCTTCGACGCGAGGAGGGAGCCGTAGGACGCCCCCAACATCAGGATCTTGTACGCCATCACTGCCTCCCTCGCCGTTTCTGCGGGCTCCGCCCGGAGGGCACTATAGCGTCCTTCCCGGCGAAGGGAGCCGTGAATTTGCCCGTGGGCGCGGCGGGCCCTGCCGGCGGCGCACAACCAAATGGCCGCTCGTGCGTTGATGCGCCATGACGATCCTGAGACCGGACCAGACCGTTTGGCGGAAAGAGCGGGCTAGCCGGGCGGCGGTCCTGGTCGATGGCGCCAACTTCTACGCCGCGGCGCGAGCAGCGTTCCTCAAGGCGCAGCGCCGCATCCTGATCGTCGGCTGGGACATCGACAGCCGGACGCGGCTCGTGGGGGCTGCGGGCGAGCCTGACGACGGCCTGCCGGCAGGGGTTGCCGATTTCCTTTCCGCCCTGGTCGAGCGCCGCCCCGAGCTCGAGGTACATCTCCTGCTCTGGGACTATTCGCTGCTCTATGCCGGCGAACGCGAGCTGCTTCCGCGCCTGTCGCTGGGTTGGCAGACGCCGGAGCGCATCACCCTCTGCCTCGACAACACGGTGCCGCTGGGCAGTTCCCAGCACCAGAAGATCATCGTCGTCGACGATGCCGTGGCGATGTCGGGTGGCCTCGACCTCACCATCCGGCGCTGGGACACGAGCGCGCACGACGCCATCAACCCGCACCGCGTCGATCCGGCGGGCGAGCCGTACCGGCCGTTCCACGACGTGCAGATGATGGTCGACGGCGATGCCGCGCGGGCGCTGGCGGAGCTGGCGCGCGAACGCTGGTGCCGGGCCAACGGCGACCGGCCGGCCATCGAACCCTGCGGCGATCCGTGGCCGGATGCGGTGCATCCGCAGTTCGAGGACGTCGAGATCGGCATCGCCCGCACCCAGCCCCGCTATAACGGGGACGAGGCCGTGCGCGAGGTCGAGACCCTGTTCGTCGAGTCGATCGCCCGGGCCGAACGCACCATCTATATCGAGAACCAGTTCCTGAGCGCCCCCCTGGTCGCCGACCGCCTGGCACAGCGCCTGCGCGAGCGGCCACAGCTCGAACTGGTCATGGTGGCGCCGCGCAGCCACGATTCCTGGGTCGAGCGGCGCACCATGCGCAACGGCCGCATCCGATTCTGGCGCCGGGTCCACGGCGCCGGCGGCGACCGCGTCCGCCTGCTCTATCCGGCGGTGGAGCAGGAGGGGAAGAAGACCGACACCATGATTCATTCGAAGGTCATGGTGGTCGACGACTGGTTCCTGCGGGTCGGCTCGGCCAACCTCAATAACCGTTCGATGGGGGCCGACACCGAATGCGACCTGGCCATCGAGGCGCGCACCGACCGTGACCGTTCGGCCATCGTCGGCATGCGCAACCGCTTGCTCGGCGAGCATTGCGGCGTCGGCGCCGAGCAGGTGGCCGAAGCGCTTTCCGTCCACGGGTCCCTGGTCCGCGCGGCGCTGGAGCTCGGCGATCGCGGCCACCGCCTGCGGCCGATCGACGACGGCGAGCCGGACGAGGACACCGTCTCGCGGCTGGTCGAGAAGGTGGCCGATCCGGCGCGTCCGCTGCGCATCCCGCGGCTGCTGCGCCATCTCGTCGGCCGTTTCGTTCCGGGACGGGCGCTCATGGCCGCCGCAGCGGCCGCGCTCTTCATCATCGGCCTCGCGCTCGCCTGGAAGTTCACGTCGCTTTCCGAGGTCGCCGATCCGGCGCGCATCGGCCAGTTCCTGGCGGCCGGCCGCGACGAGCCCTGGGCGGTGGCGATGGTCGTGCTCGTGTTCGTGCTGGCCGGCGCCATGGTGTTCCCGCTCAACATCCTCGTGTTGGCGACCGCGGCCACCTTCGGCCCGTGGCTCGGCATGGCCTACTCGGCGGTCGGCGCCCTGGCCAGCGCGGTGCTGATGTTCCTGGTCGGCTCCCTCATCGGCCGCGACGCGCTGGCGCGCCTGCTCGGCCAGCGGTGGAAGCGGGCGATCGAAGGGGTGCGATCGCGCGGCCTGCTGACCGTGATCACGCTGCGCATCGTGCCCGTCGCCCCCTTCACGCTGGTCAACCTCGCGGCCGGCGCCGCCGGCATCTCGCTGGTGGACTTCGTTGCGGGATCGCTGATCGGGCTCGCTCCCGGACTGGCCCTGCTGTCGTTCGTCGGCGACCGCATCGTGCGGGCGGTTACCGATCCGAGCCTGGGCGAGATCTCGGTCCTCGTTCTCTGCATCGTCGCCTATCTCGCCCTGGCATTCGGCGCGCAGTTCCTCCTCTCGCAGCGACGGGGCCGCGCCTCTTGACGGAAGCCGATGACCGGCCGGCCCAGGGTCTCGTGCGCGTGATGACCTGGAACATCCACGGCGCGGTCGGCCGCAACCCGCGCTTCGACCTCGCCCGCGTGGTCTCGCTGGTGCGACGCCACCGGCCCGACATCGTCGCCCTCCAGGAGGTCGATTCACGGCGGGCGCGCGCGGCGGATGTCGGCAATCCCTTCGAGGTGTTGCAGCATGCGCTGGGCGGCCACGGCATCGGCGCCAAGACGGTGACGACGGCAGACGGGGAGTACGGCCAGGCCCTGATCAGCCGCTGGCCGCTGCACGATACTCAGATCCACGACCTGTCGTTCGGCAACCGCGAGCCGCGGCGCGCCATCTGCACCGACGTGCTGACGCCGAGCGGGCCGCTGCGGGTGATCGCCACCCATCTCGGGCTGAGCCTGCGCGAACGCCGCAGCCAGTCGACCGCGCTGCTGAAGATGCTGGGGACGCTCCGGACCACCACGGTCGCGCTGGGCGATTTCAACGACTGGTTCTGGGCCGGCTCGGTGCGCCGCTGCCTGCAGCGGGCCCTGCCGGGCTACTCGCGGCAGAGCACGTTCCCGGCGCGCTGGCCGCTCTTCCATCTCGACCGGCTCTATACGTGGCCGCGCGAGGCGCTGGTGCGCAGCCACACGGATCCCGAGGCGCGTGCCCTGTCCGACCACTTGCCGGTGATCGGCGACATCGCGATGCTCCGCCATGGTCCAACGGACGGGTAGCGCCGACCTCCCGCTGCATGGCGGCCGGGTGCCCGGATGGCTCGCCGACCGCATGACGCGGCTGGGTGCCGTCATCAGCCAGGCCATCGTCCATCACTACGGCCGCGACGAGCTGCTGCGCCGGCTCGCCCATCCCTTCTGGTTCCAGTCGTTCGGCGCCGTGATGGGCATGGACTGGCATTCGTCGGGCATCACCACCAGCGTGCTGGGCGCGCTGAAGCGCGGCCTGAAGCCTCTTGAGGGCGAGCTCGGCCTCCATGTCTGCGGCGGCCGCGGCCGGCACTCCCGGCTGACGCCCGCCGAGCTGGTCGCGGTGGGCGAGAGGGTGGGACTCGACGGCCCGGCGCTCGCGACCGCCAGCCGCCTGGTCGCCAAGGTCGACAGCGCCGCCGTCCAAGACGGCTACGGTCTCTACCTGCACGGCTTCATCGTCGCCGACGACGGCAAGTGGACGGTCGTCCAGCAGGGCATGAACGACGCCAACCGGCAGGCGCGCCGCTACCACTGGCTGTCGGAAGGCCTCACGAGCTTTGTCGACCGGCCGCACGCGGCGATCGAGGGACAGGGGGAGGGCACGATCGTCAACCTGACCGACGCGCGGGCGGCCGCCTCGCGCCAGAGCCAGCTCGACCTGCTGCGGGACCTGGGTCCGGACCGCATCGCCAGCGAACTCGGGAAGCTGGGCGAGGGCAGGGCGCGTGCTCCGGCGCCCGCCGACCAGCTCGCGCTGCCGCACCTCGAGCTCCCGGCGCATCACGATGTCCGGCCGGCCGATGTGAACCTGCGGCGCCTCCACGGCAACCTCGCGGCTGCGGCCGATCGTGGCCCCGCGGATTTCGCCGAGCTGCTGCTCGTGCCCGGCGTCGGCGCCCGCACGGTGCGGGCGCTGGCGATGGTGTCCGAGGTGGTGCATGGGGCGCCCTATCGCTTCGCCGATCCGGCGCGCTTCTCGTTCGCTCACGGCGGCAAGGACCGGCATCCCTTCCCGGTGCCGATCCGCGTCTATGACGAGACTATCCGCGTGCTGAAGGCCGCCGTCGGGCAGGCCAAGCTGGGACGCGACGAGGTGCTGGGAGCGATCAAGCGGCTGGACGTCGAGGCGCGACGCCTCGACCGGCATGCCCGCGGTCCCGACGTTGAAACGCTGATCGCCGAGGAGCGGCGAGCGTCGCCCGGGTACGGAGGGCGCAGCGTTTTCGGCGTCGAAGCGCCCGCGCAGGACCTCGACGGGCGATCGGTCGTCGAATTTCCTTCTTTAGAGGAACTCTAAAGCACCGACGGCGTTCGTCCTCGGACTTCGACCGGCAATCGGTCGACACGTCACACGAAGGGGATATTCATGCCGTCACCGCGCGCCAAGACCAGCAAGCCCTCCAGCAAGCCCGCGTCCAGCAAGCCCATGCCCGGCAAGCCGGCCGGCCGTAGCGCCCGCCCCGACAGCCTCGCGGCGCCCGCGGGCGAAACGCTGCCGCCCGCGCCGCCGCGCACGTCCGGCCAGGTCACGCCCATGGACGCCGGGCCCGCACCGACCCAGGAGACCGACAAGACCTTCGACCTGCGCCAGGACACGATGGCGCCCGGCGCCGAGATGACGACCAACCAGGGCGTCGGCGTCAGCGACGACCAGAACTCGCTCAAGGCCAATGTCCGCGGGCCCAGCCTGCTCGAGGACATCCTGATGCGGGAGAAGATCACGCATTTCGACCACGAGCGCATTCCCGAGCGCGTCGTGCACGCCCGCGGCGTCGCGGCCCACGGCGTGTTCCAGGTCTATGAGAGCCAGGCGAACCTCACGATGGCGGCGCCGCTCCAGGACCCCGCCGTGAAGACGCCGGTGTTCGTGCGCTTTTCCACCGTCGCGGGCTCGCGTGGCTCGAGCGACACGCCGCGCGACGTGCGTGGATTCGCGGTCAAGTTCTACACCCAGGACGGTATCTGGGACCTCGTCGGAAACAACATGCCGGTGTTCTTCATCCAGGACGCCGTGAAGTTCCCCGATCTCATCCATGCGGTGAAGCCTGAGCCGAACAACGAGATCCCGCAGGCCGCGTCGGCGCACGACACGTTCTGGGACTTCGCCTCGCTGACGCCCGAGAGCGCCCATATGCTGATGTGGGTCATGAGCGACCGCGCGCTGCCGCGCAGCCTCGCCACCATGGAAGGCTTCGGCGTCCACACGTTCCGGCTGGTCAATGCCGAAGGCGTGTCGCGCTTCGTCAAGTTCCACTGGAAGCCACTGAAGGGCATTTGCTCGACGGTCTGGGAGGAGGCGCAGCTCATCTCCGGCAAGGATCCCGACTTTCATCGACGAGACCTGTTCGAGGCGATCGAGGCCGGCGACTATCCGGAATGGGAGCTCGGCCTTCAGGTCGTCGAGGAGGCCGACGAGAAGAAGTTCGGCTTCGATCTGCTCGATCCGACCAAGATCATCCCGGAGGAGCAGGTGCCGGTGAAGATCGTCGGCAAGATGACGCTCAACCGCAATCCCGACAACTACTTTGCCGAGACCGAGCAGGTGGCCTTCCATACCGGCCACATCATCCCCGGCATCGACTTCACAAGCGATCCGCTGCTGCAGGGCCGGCTGTTTTCGTACATCGACACCCAGCTTCGCCGCGTCGGCCCGAACTTCCACGAGCTGCCGATCAACCGCTCGCTGCGGCCGGTCGACAACAACCAGCGCGACGGATTCGGCCGGGTCACGATCAACAAGGGCCGGGTCGCCTACTTCCCCAACAGCCTGGGCGGCGGCTGCCCGATGCACTCGCCGGCCGCCGCGGCGGCGTTCCGTTCGGTCGCGGTGCGCGAGACGGGCAACAAGGTGCGCGAGCGCAGCCCGAGCTTCGCCGACCATTTCAGCCAGGCGACTCAGTTCTGGAACAGCATGAGCGACTGGGAGAAGGACCACATCGCCGGCGCCTTCTCCTTCGAGCTCAACCAGGTGGTCGACGAGGGCGTGCGCAACCGCGTGATGAACGAGATCCTGGTCAACATCCACGCGGACCTGGCGAAGATGGTCTCGGAGGCGACCGGCCTCGCCGTGAAGCCTGCGGGCACGCCGGAGGCGCCGACCCCCTCGGCGCCCACGCCGTCCGGCCCGCTGCGCAAGAACGCCGCCCGGCTGAAGTCGCCGGCGCTCAGCATGGACAAGGCGCCGCCGACCATCAAAGGCCGCAAAGTGGCGGTCCTGGTCGGCGACGGGATCGACACCGCCGAGGTCGAAGGGTTGCTCGAGGCGCTCAAGGCGGCCGAGCTGGTGCCGGAGACGATCGGTCCGCGGGCCGGGACGGTCGCGGCCTCGGAGGGGCCGATGAAGGTCAACCGCGCGGCGCCCAACGCGCCCTCGGTGGTCTACGACGCGGTCCTCGTGCCGACCGGCATCGGCGAGGCTCTCGCGAAGATGACCCTGGCGCAGCGGTTCCTTCACGAGGCCTATCGGCACGGCAAGCCCATCGCCGTGGCGCGCGACGCCGAAGTCCTCCTGAAGGCCGCAGGCGTGCCGACCGACGCCGAGGGGCTGGCGATCGCAGAGGGCGGGGCGCTGGGCGAAGGCCTGGTCGAGAACCTCCGGCAGCATCGCTTTCCGCGGCGGGTTTCCGTGCTGAAGCCGGCCTGACGCCTCGGTGGTGACGGGGCGGCGGACGGCGGGCCTCGCGCGCCGCCGTCGCCTCCCCGCCATCGTGCGGCGCGTCAGCCGAAGAGGCGCGACCGGCGTGCGCGCTTCAAGCTGATCCAGGCGGGGGCGTGGTCGCTCGCGCCCTCCCGTCCGCGTTCCTCGCGGTCGACGCCGCCCTCCTTCAGCCGGTCGCGCACGGACGGCGAGAGCAGGAGATGGTCGATGCGCAGCCCGGCGTCGCGCTCCCAGCGCCGCCGCTTGTAGTCCCAGAAGGTGTAGATCGGCGCTTCGGGAAACAGCATCCGCAGAGAATCCGTCCAGCCCTGGGCGAGCAGCTCGGCATAGGCGGCGCGCGTCTCGGGCTGCACGAGCGCATCGTCCTTCCACGACCGCATGGAATAGATGTCGATGTGGAGGTCGGTGGGCACGGCATTGAAGTCGCCGGCCAGCACGACCGGCGCTCCGCTGTCGAGCAGAGTACGGGCGTGCGCCTGCAGGCGAGCGAACCAGTCGAGCTTGTAGGCGAACTTCGGGCCGGGGCGGGGATTGCCGTTGGGCAGGTAGATCGATCCGACGACGGTGCCCGAGACCGCGGCCTCGATGTAGCGACTCTGCATGTCGGTCGCGTCGCCGGGGAGGGCGTTGCGAATGAGCACTGGCGTCGCGCCGCGAGCGAGGATGGCCACGCCGTTCCAGGTCTTCTGCCCGCGCCAGACCGCTCCATATCCCGCCGCCGCGAGCGCCGCGGCGGGGAAGTCCGCGTCGGCGGCCTTCAGCTCCTGCAGGCAGACGGCGTCGGGACGGGCGCGGTCCAGCCAGTCGAGCAGGTTCGGTAGCCGACGGTTGACGTTGTTGATGTTGAAGGTGGCGATCTTCATGCTCGGTCAACGGTGGCGATCGAGGGAGGACGCATGCAACGCGTGGCGACGGGTTATGGCCTGATCGAAGGTCCGGTATGGGATGCCGCGCGCGGACTCTACTTCAGCGACGTGCTGAACGGCGGTGTGCATCTGCTCGATGCGGCGGGCGGGATCAGCCTTGCGGTGCCGAAGCGGCGGGGTATCGGCGGCATGGCCCTTCACGCCGACGGAGGGCTGGTGGTCGGTGGTCGCGATATTGCCTGGCTGCCTGGGGAGGGCGGCCCTGCAAGGCAGCTCCTGTCGCTCGACCAGGTCCCCGGCGCGACCGGGTTCAACGACCTCACGACCGACCGAACCGGACGGATCTATGTCGGGTCGCGTCCTTCCGGGTCTTCGGCGGCGAGACGCCGAAACCGGGGAAACTTCATGTGATCGATGTCGACGGCGGCGCGCGGACGGTGGCCGACGGCGTCCTCCTGACGAACGGACTCGGCTTCTCGCCGGACGGGCGGCGCCTCTATCACAGCGATGCCCGGGCCCCGCTCGTGCGGGTGTACGACGTATCGGCCGACGGCACGGTGGGACAGTGGCGCCGGTTCGCCGATCTCGGAGCGGCCGGCGTGCCGGACGGGCTGAAGGTGGCGAGCGACGGATCCGTGTGGGTGGCCGACGCCCACGGCGGCCGGGTCGCCGTGTTCGAGGCGGACGGAAGCCACCGCGGCGACATCGCGATCCCGCTGCCGATGGTGACCAGCCTGTGCTTCGGGGGCGGGGATCTGCGCGACCTCTATATCGTCACCGGCTCGCGCGGCGGACCCGGCGAGAATTGCGGCAGCATCTTCCGGATGCGGGTCGAGACGCCCGGCCTCGCGTTGCCGCCGGCCCGGGTCCGCAGGCACTCAGCAATGCAGTGAGCTGTCGTCGGGCTCGTTGGGGACGACGGACAGGCGTTCGTCCGCGGGCTCGTCGGACTCCGCCTCCTCACTGATGGCAGCCTCCGCCTCGGTCTCGACGGCTTCGTTCTCCGTCACTGCCGAGACCTCGGCGGACGGCGGCAGGATCCGGTCGACCGCCGACTTCCAGATCGCGCAGGCATCCTCGAAGGAACGTCCGTAGTGCTCCCGCAGCCGGCCCCAGGCCTCATAGTCCATCAGCGCCTCGAGGGTGATGACCGTGATCTCGCGGCTTTCCACGGGAAGTGAGTCCAGCTCCGTCGCATACATCAACTCGATGCGAGCCCGAGTCATCTGGCGCACCAAATTCATCCGGGTCGCGAGATCTTCGACCCGGCTCGCCGGCGTTCGCAGCAGGACGCGCCACAGCGGCAGCCATCGCTCGCAGTTCGTTGCCCGGACACGCACCTGAAAGTCGATTCGCACGCGCCGGTCCCGGCTCGGCATGTCTCCGACCGGCGTAGACAGGCCCAGCGCCAGCACATGGTCGAAACTCGCGACCGCGAGCTCCCGGAAGTCGGCAAACCTTTCGAACACGAGACGCTTGGAGCACCCGACACGGGCAGCTACCTCGCGTGACGTAGGAACGGTCTGGTTCTGGCGCAGAAGATCGAGGAACGCCTCGATCATCGCAATCCGTGTCCGGACGCTGCGCTGTCGCCTGCCATCTACCGGAACCATGCTGCCGGCTGGCAGACGTCGACGCCTGCCCGGCCCCTTTGGTTCTTCACTTGTCACACCCACACTGCATTGAAGCACATGGTCGTTCGTACGCCAACAAAATGCAGCAGAATCAATCATTGTCGCGAATGCGACGCACGAGCTTTCTAAGCTGCTCGTTCGCGATGACGCGGGGATAGAGGGACACGAATGCCTGGGCGAAAGCCTCGCGGTCGACATTCGCCACGATCGTGGCACCGCCGGCCTCGACCGCTGCGCGACTCGCGGTCTGCTCTTCGTCCCACAGTCGGCGCATGACCGGTACCGAGTCTCGCGCGGCGCGCCGGATGATGGATTGCTCCTCGGTTGTGAGAGTGTCCCAGATCCTCTTCGAAAAGAGGATCACGCCCGGCGCCATCGAATGGCGCGTCCGGCTGAAATAGCGGGCAACATTGTACTGGCGGGTCGATACGTAGGCCGGCCAGCTGCTCTCGGTGCCGTCCACGACTTTCGTTTCGAGGCTGAGACGCACGCGGCTGGACGGGATCGTGACCGGCGTGGCGCCGAGATTGCGCAGCAGCTCGGACCACAGGTCGGACTGTTGCACGCGGATTCGGAGCCCCTTCAGATCCTGCGGTCGGCGGATCGCGCGCATGTCACTGACGAAATCGCGCGGGCCACCGTCGTAGAAGCACAGGCCGACAAGCCCCTCGGCTTGCAGCGAGGCCAGAATCTCATCGCCGATCGGCCCGTCGAGGACGCGTCGTGCCTCTTCCTCGTTCTCGAAGAGATAGGGCAGCGAGGGAGCGGCAGTCGGCGGGGCGATGCGGGACAGCACCGAGAGGTTGACCCTCGCCATCTCCTGCGCACCGCTGATGAGTTGGGCAACCGTGTAGCTTTCGGTATCCTGGTCGTTCTGGCCGATGGTGGTGATGCGCAGCCTGCCGTGACTTCGCAACCGCATCAGCCTGTCCATCTCGACGACGCCCTGGACGGTAGGATAGCCGGACGGGAAGACATCGGACGAGCGGATGTCGCGCGCTTGTGCCGCTGCGCCCAAAAGCGTGGCGAGCGCTGCCGCCAGCGTCACGAGGCGGTGCGATCGAAGATGTGACTTCATCCCATCGATCCTTAGGACGGACTGCAGATTTGACGGGGAGAAAACGTCCTCGATCGCGCACGGGTTGCGGGCGCCGGCCCGCGGTGCAACTGGCTGCGTGCCTCACCAGCATCTCCGGAGATCATGCAACGAAGGCGTGATGTGGCTCGCGCGGAGTGGCTTTTACCGGTCGCATCTCCGCCCCGGCGCGCCGGCCGCGCGCAACGCCGGAACAGGGCGGAATTACGGGCGATTCCGGCGATTTTCGCGCCGTTCTAGCCGGCGGGAGAGATGGTATAGCGCGCCGCCGCTTTGGGCGTCCGGTTCTGTCCGTCATAGCAGACGATCACGGCTTCGTGCGCCATGTTGCCCTTTCCATCCGACCGGTAGGTTGTGACCAGCCCGTGATATGTGCCCGTCGCCAGGCCCTCGCGGACGGCCTTGGGCGTGACCGTCTGGCCGGCCTTTCGCAGGGACGCCACGACCTCGGCCAGCATGCCGACGGCGTCGTACTGGGCGGCGGCAAAGGCATCCGGGTCACCGCCATAGGCCGCCCGGTAGGCGACGAGAAAGTCGTGCATGGGGCCGTCGGTCGCCGAGTTCGGCGATGCGGCGGTTTCGGCGCACACGCCCTTGAGTTCGCCGGGCTCGAGCAGGGCGGCGGTTGCCGGCTGATGCATCGCCGAGCCCGCGACGATCGGGATGTCGGGCAGGAGCTGGCGGGCCTGGCGGACCGCCAGCACGGTCGAGGGCGCATGCAGGTGCAGCACGATGACATCGGCGCCGGCCTCCTTGGCGCGCAGCAGGGCGGGCGACAAGTCGTTCACCGTCGGCGCCACGCTTTCTTCCAGGACTGGAGGTGCCTTGAGTTCGGCCAGAGTCTTGGCGAGCTGCGCACGTCCCGACTGGCCATAGGCCGTGCTCTGGTAGATCACGGCCGGCCGCCTGGCGCCGAGCTTCTCCACGACGTAGCGCGCATGCGCCACCTTCACCGTGGCGTCGCTGGGAAAGAACCGGAAGAACCACGGGTTGCCGAGCTCGGACAGGCGCGCGGTGCCGGAGATCGTCAGCAGGGGCACACCGCGCTCCTGCGCCAGCGGCAGCAGCGCCAGCATCTGCGTGCCGAGGATCGGCCCGATGACCGCCGGCGGCAGCGGGCCGCCCATGGCCCGCTCCCAGGCCGTCACGGCGGCTTCCGGTGTCGACTGCGTGTCGAGCACGTCGGGCTTGAACGCGACGTCGTGCAGGCGGCTCGCCGCCAGCAGGGCGCCGTTGCGCTGGCTCGTCCCCTCCAGCGCCACGAAGCCGGTGAGAGGCACCAGCACCGGCAGGCGCACGTCCTGCGCCGCGGCAGGCGCTGCGGCGAGGAGGGCGAGGAGGGCGGCTACTGCGCTGCGCCGCCGGCCCATGGCGACATCACCTCGTTCATGCCGGTCAGATTTCCGCTGGCCGGGTCCCGCACGATGCACGACGGATTGGCGAAGCCCAGCGGCGAGACATGGTTGCCGACCTCCACGATCGGCAGGCGGCCGGCGATCGCCTTCTTTACCTCGTCCGGCAGGTCGCGGTTGACGCGGATCGGACCGACGCCGGAGACATCGACGCGCGGCTGGTGGAAGGCGGCTTCCACGTCCATGCCGCGATCGATCAGCATCAGCGATAGCTGCGTGACCGCCGGGACGATGCGCCGGCCGCCCGACGCGCCGATGCAGAACCACGGCTGGTCGTCCTTGGTCACGACCACCGGGCAGATGTTGCACAGAGGCCGCTTGCCGGCGGCGATCGAGTTCGGACGGTCGGGCTCGGGATCGAACCACAGCATGCCATTGTTCATCGTGATGCCGGTCTTGGGCAGCATCACGCAGGAGCCGAAAAGCGACATCAGGGTCTGCGTCAGCGCGACCATGTTGCCTTCGGAATCGGCGGCGCAGAAATGCGTCGTGCAGGTGTTGGTGGGCTTGTCGCCCAGGCTGGTGAGCCGCTCCTGGTAGGCGCGGTGCATGCCTTCGGCGATGGCGACGAAGAAGTCGGCGCCGGGCGCACCCGAGCCCCGGGTGGCGGCACCGGTCAGCTCGATGGTGCGCTTCAGCGTCGGACCGGCCGTCAGGCCGCCGGCGACGTTGATGGTCGTACCGTGATGCTCGAAGGACAGAGGGTCGACGACGCGCGCCTCGTAGGCGGCAAGGTCGTCCACCGAGATGGCCGAGCCGCCGGCCTGGAGGTCGGCCGCGATGTCGCGCGCCAGGCTGCCCTCGTAGAAGGCGCGGGGCCCGCCGTCGCTCAGGCGCTGGTAGGTCTCGCCGAGATTGCCGAGCTTGATGTGGCGCACGTTGGCCTGCCAGTCGATCATCGGCACGCGGCCGTCGTCGCACAGGTAGGCGGCGCGTGACGCCGGGAACCGGGAGAGGTCGCGGGCGCCCTGGGCCAGCATGACCTGCATGTACCAGTCGAGCTCCATGCCCCGCTTGGCGATCGCCGTGCCCGGCGCCATGACGGTCTGCCAAGGCAGGGTGCCGAACCGCTCCAGGGCCTTGCCCAGGCCGGCGACCATGCCCGGGACGGCGATCGAATGGTAGCCCACCTCGTTGCGCTGCTCGAGGATGTCGGGCCAGGCGAAGGGATTGGCCGGGCCCGGGCCGACGATCTTGTAGACCGCGGGATCGAGCTTGGCGGCCGAGATCGGGCCGTAGTCGATGGTCCAGCAGCGGCGGTCCTTGGCGCTCCAGAGGGTCATGAAGCCGACGCCGCCGATGCCGCTCATCCAGGGCTCCAGGGCACCGATGGCCATGCCCGTGGCGACGGCGGCGTCGATGGCGTTGCCGCCCTGGCGCAGGATTTCCGCCCCGACCTCCGCGGCCCGGGAGTTCTGGGCCACCACGACACCTTTGCCCTTAACGGCTCGTTTGGTGACATGCCATTGACGTGTCAGCGACTCGCTCATCGACTCTCCTTATGGTCGGGCACCACAATAGCTGGGCCTGATTTCGCCACAAACCCCGATACACTGCGGGGCGAACAGGCGGAGAAAGATCGCGGGGCGTGACGGACCTGAACCAGACCGACCTGCGGAAGTTGTCGTCGGGGGACAAGAGGACCTGGGACAACTTCGTCACGGCGGCGGCTCCCCTGATCAATGCCGTCGTGCGTCGGGCCCTGTCTTCCTATCGGCTGAGCGAGGACGACGTGATGGATGCCGCCCAGGACGTGTTCGTCCGGCTGTGCGCCAGCGAGTTCAGGCTGCTCAAGACCTACGACCCCGCCCGGGCCGGCCTGTCGACCTGGCTGGCCGTGGTCGCCCGCTCGGCGGCCATCGACCATGCCCGGCGTCGGCGGCAAGCGACCCAGCCGCTGGACGACGTGCCCGAGGGGCATCTGGGTGTCGAGGACCGGCATGTGGAAAAGCTCAGGATTCCCCAGGGCCTGCTGACCGAGCGCCAGACCCTGGTGCTGAAGTGCCTCTATGACGAGGAGAAGGACGTGGCCGAGGTCGCACAGTTTCTGAAGATCGACGCCCAGACCGTTCGCAGCACCCACCACAAGGCGTTGCTGCGCCTGCGGGCCCATTTCAAGGAAGATGCTCAATAAAGAGGGATGCCGCGCGCGTTTCTGGCGTATTGTTCACCAGGAGATCACCAATGAGCACGGATTGGCCCAACCGTAGCGACAGGGAGCTGTGGCGCAGCCTCGTCACCGCACCCGCGGTCGCGCCCTCAGCGGTCCCGGATCTCGATTTCGCGGCCTGGCTCGACGGGCGCCTGTCCGGCACCGAGGCGGCGCGGGTCGAGGCGGCCGTGGCAGCCGATCCCGAGCTGCGCCGGGCGGCGCTGGATCTCGCCGATGTGCTGGGCAAGCCGCTGCCGGCGGCTCCGGCGCGCCTCGAGGTGAGGGCAAGGGCGCTGGTCGGCTTCGCCGCCGAGCGCGTCGGCGGACGGGGCGGCCTGTTCGGCTGGCTGTTCTCGACAGACCGTCGGTTCGCGTTGCAGCGCGCCGCGGCGTTCACCGCCGCCGTGGTGGTGGCCATCAGCGGCTTCATGCTGGGCGGCGGCCTCGGCACGTCGCTCGCCAAGGAGCGCTATGCCTCGACGGCGGCCCAGACCTCGACCGACACGACCAGCGAGTTCACCGAGTTCATGAGCCTGGACGGCTACTAGACATGTCCTGGCGTTGGGTCTCGGTGCTGCTGGCACTGTCCGTGCTGCTGAACGCGTTCTTCGTCGCCGGCTTCGTGTTTCGCGGCTGGATCGCGCCGCTGCCGTTCGAGGAACGCCGACCGCCGCCGCCGCCGGGTCCTCGTCCCAGTCCCCTGGACATGCTGGCCAAGGAGGTCGACCTCGATGCCGGTCAGCGCGATGCGCTGCGCGCCGTGTTCGACCATTACACCGTCTCGCGTCGCGAGCGGCTACGTGAAATCCAGAAGGTCCGCGAGGAGATCGTCGCGGAGCACCGCAAGGTCCCGCTCGATCCCGTCCGCATCGATCCCCTGATCGATCGCCTCTCCCAGCTTCGCGCCGACCAGCAAAAGGACACGTTGCAGGCCTTGGCGCAGGTCGAGGCCCGTCTGAGGCCCGACCAGGCCGCGCGCCTGCACGACGTTCTGGCCGACCGGCTGAGCGGACCTCCGTGGCGAGGGCCCGCCCGACCGGGGCGGCCGCCACCGCGGCCACCGGAATAGGATCGTCCATGGCGGGACCGGTCGGCAGGCGTGGCTTCGTGGGCGGCGGCGCGGCCGCTGTGTCGACGGTCCTGTGGTCGCCGCGGCGCCCGTTCGCCGCCCGGCCGATGGGCTTTGCCGCCGCCCGCCATCTCCTGTCCCGCACGGGCTTCGGCGGGACGCCCGCCGATATCGACTCCATCGCCATGCAGGACCCGGTGGCCGCCGTCGATCACCTCCTGTCGGAGTCGGCTGAGCGTCGCGAGGCGATCACCTCGCCACCCTCCTGGCTGGGCGAGGGACCGGCGTCGTTGCGCCGTCGCCAACAGGCGGCCGACGCCGAGCGCGCCGAGGCTCAACGCAAGGTGGGCGTCGACGGCAAGGTCCTGCTCGTCACGCGACCGGTCGAGGAGCAGGGGCGCGAGCTGCGCAACTGGTGGGTCGAGGAGATGCTGGTCACCGACCGGCCGCTGGTGGAGCGAATGGTGCTGTTCTGGCATGGCCACTTCACCTCTTCGTTCCTGAAGGTCCGCTACGCGCCGGCGCTTTTCCGCCAGAACGCCCTGTTCCGCCGCGAGGCGCTCGGCAACTTCGCGACGCTCCTGCGCGAGGTGGCGCGCGACCCCGCCATGCTGATCTACCTCGACGGCATGCGCAGCGTGGCCCGGCAGCCCAACGAGAACTTCGCCCGCGAGCTGCTCGAACTGTTCACGCTGGGGGAAGGGCAGTACGGGGAGGCCGACATCAAGGAGGCTGCGCGCGCCTTCACGGGCTGGACGGTCGATCGCGAGACCGGCCTGTTCAAGACCCGCGACGGCGCGCACGACGACGGGCTGAAGACGGTGCTCGGGCAGACCGGCCGGTTCGGCGGGGACGACGTCATCGCGATCCTGCTGCGCCACCCGCGCACCGCCGAGACGGTGGTCGAGAAGCTCTGGCGGGAATTCGTCTCGCTGACGCCCGATCCGGCCGCCGTGAAGCAGCTCGCGTCGGATTTCCGCCGAGACTACGAGATCCGGCCGCTGCTGCGCGCGCTGCTGCTGACGCCCGCGTTCCACGATCCCGCCAACCGGGCCGGCCTGATCAAGTCGCCGGTCGACCTCATCGTCGGCACGGTGCGGCTGCTCGGGCTGCCGGTGCCGGAGAAGACTCCGCTCGTGCGCATGATGCAGGGCCTCGGCCAGATGCCCTTCGACCCGCCCAACGTGCGGGGCTGGGCCGGCGGCGAAAGCTGGGTCACGACCTACACCCTGCTGCTGCGCCAGCAATTCCTGCGCCGCATCATCGAGGCGACGACCGTGGCATCGGCCGACGGTCCCGAGGAGCGCCGGCCGTCGATGGCGGGTACGGCGGGCGGGAACGCGATGTCGATGGCCGATCGGCCGATCGAGGGAAGGAGCCTGCGCCAGGCGGGCAACGCGGCACGGCTGGGGCCGACCCTGGCCGGCACCGATCCGCCGACCCTGCTGCAGACGCTGCTACCCTGCGCGCCCATCGATATGGCCGAGACGCCGCGGTCCGCCGGCGCGACGGCGGCAGCGGCACTGCTCGACACCGCGTACCAACTGAAGTGAGGAGGGATGGGCCGGATCCTTCTCCTGGTCGAGCTGAAGGGCGGCAATGACGGCCTGAACACGATCGTGCCCTATGCCGATCCCCGCTATCGCGAGCTGCGCCCGGGGATAGCCGTGGCGCGCGAGCAGACGATCCAGCTCGACGAGGCGACGGGTCTCAACGGCAAGCTCGAGCCGCTGATGGAGTCGTGGAAGGCCGGCGACCTCGCGATCGTGCAGGGCGTCGGATATCCCGCTCCCAACCGCTCGCATTTCCGCTCCATCGAGATCTGGGACACCGCCTCGTCGGCCAGCCAGACCCTCGGCGAGGGCTGGATCGCGCAGGCCTTCAAGGGCGCGAGCCGTCCGTCGGGCCCGGGCGTCGACAGCATCGTCCTCGACAGCAATGCCCTGCCCAGCACCGGGCCGGCGCTGCGCACCATCGTGATGCGCGATGCCGAGAACTTCCTGCACCAGGCACGGGCGCTCAAGGCTGCCGGGGGCCGGAGCGATGACGGCAATCCGGCGCTGCGCCATCTCCTGGCCGTGCGGCAGGAGATCAATGCCGCCGCCCAGGACCTGAGCGAGCGCTTGCGGTCGGCGCCCGCACCGGCCGAGGCCTACCCCGAGGACCTGCGGCTCGGGCGCCAGTTCGACCTCGCCACCCGGTTGCTGGCCGCGCGCGTTCCCGTCGTCGCCCTCAAGGGCGCGCTGGGCGGCTTCGACACCCATGCCAACCAGGCGCCGACCCATGAACGGCTGCTGTCGGTGCTGGCGGCGAACCTCGCCCTCCTGCGGCGGAACCTGATCGCGGCGGGCTGCTGGGACGAGGTCGTGGTGGCGACCTACTCGGAGTTCGGCCGGCGGGCGGCCCAGAATGCCAGCGCCGGCACGGATCACGGCACGGCGGCGCCGATGCTGGTCATGGGCGGTGGCGTGAAGGGCGGCCTGCACGGCGCCGCGGCGTCGCTGGCCGATCTCGAAGACGGCGACCTCCGCCATACGGTGGATTTCCGGGACGTCTTCGCGACGCTGGCCCGCGGCTGCTGGGGATTGTCGGAGGACTTCGGCGTGCGCAGCCCCCGCCGGCTCGCGCTGTTCGGGGACGCCTGAGGCTGCCGGCTCACCGCCGGCGCAGCATCTCGTCCCGCACGGAGCCGCGTTCGGCCTCGACGCGGATGTGCCAGAGCAGCACGGCGGCCACCACCTTGATGGCGACCGGCACAATCACGTAGACGACGACCAGGGCGAAGTTCCCGTACTCGCCGCGACTGGGATTGAAGCCCAGCAGCGCCGCGACCGGCAGGGAGCCGGCGGCGCCGACGGCGGTCGCGAGCTTGGTGGCCAGGGCCCACAGTCCGAAATAGGCGCCGGTGTCGCCGCGCGTGTCCTTGCCTTCCTCCGAGTTGATGATGTCGGCCAGTACCGATGGCGGCAGTCCGTAGTCGGCGCCGATGCCCATCCCGGTGAGTATCGCGACCGGGACGAACAGGGCGAAGTCGCCGGCACCGAAGAACACCGCCACCGACATGGCGCCGACGGTCAGGATCATGGCGATGAACCAGGCGACCGTCTTGCTGTAGCGGCGCGAGAGCATGAGCCACATGGGCACGCTCAGCGCCGCCGCCCCGAAATAGACCAGCAGGATGATGCCGGCCTGCAGCTTGTTCCCCTTCAGCACGTGCTCGACGTAGAAGAGCATCACCGAGACTGCGACGCCCAGCGCCGCGCCGTTGACGACGAAGACCAGGAGGAGGCGGCGGAACAGGCGGTTCTTGAGGGGGGCGAAGAAGGGGACCAGCGCGCGGAACGCGGTGTTGTCCTCCATGGTGCGGGTCGGTCGCGCGAGGCGCGGCGCCAGGCCGACCAGCCAGTCGCGGAAGTAGCGGACATGGATCTCGGGGTTCTCGCGCCGGACCGGCGGATGCACCGAGGGCGGCGACCACAGGAGGGTGGGCATGGCGAACAGTATGGCGATCGGGATGAAGAGCGCGCCCATGTAGGCATAGCCCTGGTTCTCGCCGAACCTGCCGGTGAGCACGGTGGGCAACACGACGGCCAGCGTCATGCCGAGCAGGCCGAATATCTCGCGGCCCACGGTGACGCGGGTTCGCTCGTTGTAGTCGTCGGTCAGTTCGGCGCCGTGGGCATGGTAGCTGATCGACACGCCGGCATAGCCGAGATGGACGACGAACAGTGCCGCGAACAGCCAGACCGCCAGCATCGTATGCTGGGTCAGGATCGCCGCCGGCGGATGGAACAGCATGTAGAAGCCGCCGATCAGCAGGGGCAGCATCAGCGCGACGAAGACCAGGCGGCCGCGCCGGCCGCGATGGGTGAAGCTGTCGCTCACCAGGCCGATCACCGGGTCCTGGATCGCATCGATCGTCCGGGCGGCGATGAAGATCAGCCCCATGACGCCGAGCGGCATCTTGAGGACCTCGCCGTAGAAGTGGCTGACGTTCAGCACCACCGGCAAGGCCGCCATGTTGAGCGGAAGTTGGTTGGTTGAGTAGGCGACCAGGCGGTCGAAGCTCAGTCTTATGGAAGCGGCTGCGCCGGTTCCGATCCCTGCCCGATGCACGCGAAATGCCTTCCTGTCCGGCACCGCTTCGGGCGCCTTGCTGCCGCTACTTATATAGGCCGGAAGTGCGCCTGCAATACGTCCGTGCGCCGCGTGGCGAAGCCGGCGGCGCAGTAAGCGAGGTAATATCGCCACATGCGGCGGAATCGCTCGTCGAAGCCCAGCCGGGTCACCTGGTCGGCGGCCCGGTCGAACCGGCCCAGCCAGGTCTCCAGGGTGCGGGCATAATCCAGGCCGAAACTGTACAGTTCCGCGATCTTCAGGCCGGCTTGCCTCGCCTGCTCGCGCACGCTGTCGGGCGACAGGAGCATGCCGCCCGGGAAGACATGTGTCTGAATGAAGTCGGGGTGGCGGCGGTACCGCTCGAACATCTCGTCGGCGATCACGATCGCCTGGACCAGCGCCGAACCGTGCGGCACCAGGTGGCGCTTCAGGGTGGCGAAATAGTCCGGCCAGTAGCGCTCGCCCACCGCCTCGACCATCTCGATCGACACGATGTGATCGAACCGGCCCTCGATGTCGCGGTAGTCCCGGAACTGCAGGTCCACCCGGTCGCCGAGGCCGGCGCGGCCGAGCCGCTGCCGCGCATAGTCGAGCTGCTCGCGCGAGATGGTGATGGCCGTCACCCGCAGCCCGCGGCGGGCCGCCGCCTCGGCGAAGCCGCCCCAGCCGCACCCGATCTCCAGGATCGTGTCGCCCTGGCGGGCGTCCAGCCGGGCGAGGATCCGCTCGTACTTCGCTGCCTGGGCGGCCTCGAGCGCCTGCCCGGTGCCGGCCTCGTACAGGGCCGAGGAATAGGTCATCGAGCCGTCGAGCCAGAGCGCATAGAACTCGTTGCCGAGATCGTAGTGGGCGTGGATGTTGCGCTTCGCTCCGGCGCGCGAGTTGCGCCGCCGCCAGTGGGCCAGCCTGAGCAACAGGTTGTGCATGGGGTTGGCCTGGGCGACGCGACCGAGGGCGCCCTCGTTCTCGGCCAGCAGCGCGATCAGCCGGGCGAGGTCGGGCGAATCGCAGTCGCCGTCCATGTAGGCTTCCGCGAATCCGATGTCCCCGTCGGCCAGGACGCGCCGGAAGAAGCGCCAGCGGCGGACCTCGAGCCTCGCGTCGGGCCCGTCGTGATCGCCGCCGAGGACGCGGACCTGGCCGTCGGGCAATTGCAGCGTCAGCCGTCCGACGGACAGGCGTTCGAGGGCCTTGAAGAGGAAGCGGGCGGCGATGGGCATCCGGCGGTAGTCAGCGGGTCACGAGTTGCCTGGGCGGCGGAGGTTTCGCGTGCAGGCTCGCCCGCTTGCGCCAAAGATGCAAGGCCTGCCAATGGATCCGCGCCACGACGCCGAGGGTCATCATGGGATTGCCGACGAAGCGGCGCAGGATGCCGGCATCGGTGAGGGGCTCGCGGCGACCGCCGACCGAGGTGGCCAGCATCAGGCCGTCCGCGTCATGGTAGTTCACGTCGACATGGGCGCGTTCGGCCTCCAGCCGGAAGCGGAACCGGTAGCCGCCCTCGACCGGCAGGAACGGCGACACGTGGAACGCCTTGCGGCCGTACAGCCAGGCGTCGGGCTCGATCGGGCGCCGGTCCTCGTGGTGGACGAGATAGCAGTGGTGCTCGCCGAACGTGTTGTTGACCTCGCACAGCACCGCACGCAGGCGGCCGGCGCGATCGCGACAGAACCAGAAGCTCACCGGGTTGAAGACGTAGCCCAGCAGGCGCGGCAGGGTCATGAGCGTGACGTCGCCGTCGCAGGCCTCGCCCAGCCCGTGCTCCACGAGGATCCGCCGCAGCCAGGCCGAGAGGTCGGATCCGTCGCGCGCGCCGTGATCGGCGCGCCGGAACGAGACGATGCCTCGCCGGTCGATGCCGAGCCAGCGTCCGCGCGCGCTCTCCAGCGAAGCGAGGTCGAGACAGAGATAGGCGACGCGGTAGCGGAAGGCGTTGGGTCTCGGGCGGTGCCGGTGATGGACGACCGTCGCGGCGACGATGCCGTGGCCCCCGCCGGTCATGGCGTCGCGACGCGGGCGGCGGCGGGCAGCGGCAGCGGGTCGATCGGCCGGTCCGCCACGACGCGCGGCGGATCGCCGATGCGGCGGTGCTCGGCCGGCGTCAGCCACGGCCGCCGGACGCCGAGCTGCTCGGCGACGTCGAGGCCCGCCGACAGCGCGTCCTCGTGGAAGCCGTAGCCGCAGTAGCTGCCGCAGAAATAGGTATCGCGCACGCCCTGGATGGCATGCAGCCCGCGCTGCGCCCGTATGGCGGCGGCGTCGTAGGTCGGGTGCTCGAAGGTGAAGCGTTGCAGCGCCGCCCGCGGCGTGCGCGCCGGATTGACCGACACGAAGAGCGGTGAGGCATCGGGGAGCTTCTGCAGGCGGTTCATCCAGTAGGTCACGCTCACCGGGCTTTCGCGGTCCGACCGGTCCGCAACGTAGTTCCAGCTCGACCATACCTTGCGCCGCCGCGGCATCAACGTCTCGTCGGCGTGGAGCCATACCTCGTTCGAGGAATAGGCGAAGCGGCCCAGCAGCTCGCGCTCGCGCTCGTCGGCGTCGGCGAGCAGCGACAGGGCCTGGTCGGCGTGGCAGGCGAGCACGACCTTGTCGAAGCGGTCGCGATGGCCGGCGGCATCGCGGACCTCGACTCCGGCGCCGTCGCGGCGGATGGCGGTGGCCGGCGTGGCCAGGCGGGCCGCCCGGCGCAGCGGCGCCACCAGCCGCTCGACGTAGCTGCGGCTGCCGCCGCTCACCGTGCGCCACGGGAGCTGTGCGCCGACGGTCAACAGCCCGTGATTGTGGAAGAAGCGCACGAAGGTCTGCGCCGGATAGTCGAGCATGCGGCCGAGCGGCGTGGACCAGATGCAGGCGGCCATCGGAACGAGGTAGTGATCGCGAAAGGCCGGACTGAAGCGCGCGCCCGACACGAAGTCGCCGATCGTGAAATCGAGATCCTGGCATTCCTCCAGCAGGCGCGGGGCCAGCCGGTTGAAGCGCAGGATGTCGCGGGTCATGCGCAGGAACGCCGGCCGGAACAGGTTGCGCCGCTGTCCGAGGAAGCCCGCGAACGAGCTGCCATACTCGAAGCGCCCCTGATCCAGGCTGACGGCGAACGACATGTCCGACGGATCGGTCGGCACGCCGAGATGATCGAACAGGCTGACCAGGTTGGGATAGTTTCGCTCGTTGTAGACGATGAAACCCATGTCCACCGGCTGGCGACCGGTAGCGGCCGGCGCGTCGACGGTGCAGGCATGGCCGCCGAAACGGCCCTCGCGCTCGTAGATCACGACCTCGTGGCGACGGCTGAGCAGCCAGGCAGCGCCGAGTCCGGCCACGCCCGCGCCAACGACGGCGATCTTCATCGAACACCCCAGGCAAACATTGCGAGGTGATACGTCACGGCCGGCAGTGCGGATGACTCGGGCTTCAGGCGGCGCGCTTCAGCTCCTTGAAAGCCTGCAGCGCGCGACCGCGCGCGGCGGCATGGTCGACCAGGCGAGACGGATAGAGGCCTGGGTCCGGAGGCGAATCGGCGGTCCATGGCTGATGGATGGTCTTGGCCGGGAGATGGGCGAGCTCGGGCAGCCAGCGGCGCACATAGTCGCCGTCGGGATCGAATCTCTCGCCCTGCAGCACGGGATTGAAGATGCGGTAGTAGGGCTGGGCATCGGCGCCGCTGCCGGCGACCCACTGCCAGCTCGCGGCATTGTTGGCGGGGTCGGCATCGACCAGCGTATCCCAGAACCAGCGCTCGCCGATGCGCCAGTCGGCCAGCAGATCCTTGGTGAGGAAGGACGCCACGATCATGCGCACGCGGTTGTGCATCCAGCCCGTGGTCCAGAGCTGGCGCATCCCGGCGTCGACGATCGGATAACCGGTGCGGCCGCGCCGCCAGGCCTCGATCGCCTCGTCGGTGGCCTGCCACGGGAAGTCGTCGAACTCCGGTCGGAAGTTGCGACGGTCGAGCGGACCGAAATGGAACATGAGGTTGTAGGAGAACTCGCGCCATCCCAGCTCCGCGAGGAACTTCTCCGCAGCGGCCGAGCCGCTGCGCGTCGTCACGGCATGCCACGCCTGGCGGGGCGACAGCTCGCCGAAGGCGAGATGCGGCGACAGGCGCGACGTGCCGTCCAACGCGGGCCGATCACGCGCAGCAGGATAGTGGCGCAGGTCGTCATCGACGAAGTCGCCGAGCCTCGCCAGGGCCGCGGCCTCGCCCGGAGTCCAGTCCGCGCGCAGTCCGCCGGCCCAGTCCGGCTTGCGCGGCAGGAGCATCCACTCGTCGAGCCGGTCGCTGTCCGGCCAGACGCCGGGGCCAGCCACGCGGTCGGGTCGCGGCAGCGGCCGGGAGGGCGCGTCGAGGGCGCGGCAGGCGCGCCAGAAGGCGGTGAACACCTTGAAGGGCTGACCGGCCTTGGTCGCGACCTCCCAGGGCTCGAAGAGAAGGCTGCCATTGTGGCTGCGGGCCGCGATGCCGCGCTCGGCCAGCGTGCGCTTCAGGCCCGCATCGCGATTGCGGCTGCCCTCGTCGTAGGCGCGGTTCCAGTCGACCGACGCGGCATTGCACGCGGCCGCCAGCGCCAGGATCGTCTCTTCCGCCGGACCGCGGCGCAGGATCAGGCGCGAGCCGAAACGGCGCAGGTCGGCGTCCAGTGCCTCCAGGCTGTGGTGAAGCCACCATCGCGACGCCGCTCCCGCCGGCCGCACACCTTCGGTCTCGTCGTCCAGGACATAGACGGGCAGCACCGGCTGGCCCGAGGCGAGGGCGGTGGCGAGGGCGGGATTGTCGGCAAGCCGGAGATCACGGCGGAACCAGGCGATGGCGCAGGGCATGACATGAGATACGGCGGAGAACTCGCTCCGGATGGCCCGGATTCGCCGCCGGTCGAGAGGAGGCTACGACCGGGGGCAGCTCGGGAAAGGACGCATCTCGAGCGATTGCAGGTCGGCCGTCACGGTCACCAGTCCGGTCTCGACGGTCAGCCGGTCGAGCACGCCGTTCTCGAAGACCAGCGCGCTCACGGTGAACAGCGGCTCCTGCTGCTGGGAGCGGCCGCGCGTGAAGCTCATGAACACAGGCCAGGACTTCGAGGGCAATCCCGAAATCCCCTTGGCGCCCGGCTTCGACGCGCGCGGCGGGCCGCCCTCCTGCTCGGTCACCTCGACGAGGAAGGCATCGCCCAGCACCTCGGCGTCGAACATCAGGGCGGGAAACGACAGCGCCTTGGCCTGAAGTCTTCCGACCAGATGCTCGACGGCGGCGACCGGCATCATGGTGGGGGCCGGCAGGACCAGCTGGTCGGCCGGGCCGTCGCCGCGGACGATCTCCGCACGCACCTCTCCGTCGCGACGCTCGACCCGGCCCCGGGCTTCGCGCTCGCTGCCGTTCTGGCTCTGCCGCGTGCTGAAGCGGAACCGGTTGCCGCTGCGCGTCTCCTCGCCGTCCAGGGTCGAGGCCAGCCGCATCTTCCAGGAAGCGGTGAGGGCGATCTCCGTCTTGATGTCGCGGGTGAGATGCCAGCCGGCGCAATCGAGCTTGAGGTCGTTCACCGCCGTGCCGATCCGCGGTGCGCCGGACCCGACGCCCAGGCGCAGCGCGTACTCGGCGCGATGCGGCTGGACCTGCGCCAGGGCCATGGCCGGCGCGAGCAGGAGGCCTGCAAGAACGATACCCACCGAACGACGCATTGCACCACCTTGCGCAGGGCCCGCGAGCGGGTCAATCGTGCGCGCCATGAGTTTGCGTGACATCGTGGCCATATTTCGGCGCCGCGCGCCGTTGCCGGAATGCGGGCCGACCCGCGCGCATGGGGATGCGCATCCATGATGCCCTTCGCCTTCGCCTGTGCCGGCGAGACCCTGCAGGCACTGCCTGCAGGCGCGCTCTTCTGGCCGGCGCGTCGGATCCTGGCCGTCGCCGACCTCCACCTGGAGAAGGGCTCGTCCTACGCCGTCAACGCGCGCAAGCTCTTGCCGCGGCACGATACGCGCCAGACGCTGGCCATGCTCACCGCGCTGATCGACGGGCTCGAGCCGGCCACCGTGATCTGCCTCGGCGATTCGTTCCACGATCGCAGTGCCATCGCGCGCCTGCAGGAGGTCGAGCGGCGGACGATCGAGGGACTGACCCGGCGCACGCGGTTCGTGTGGATCGCCGGCAATCACGATCCCGCACCGCCGCCGGTGGGCTGGGGCGAGGTGGCGGAGGAGAAGGTCGAGGGGCCGCTGGTGTTCCGCCACGAGGCGCGCTTCGGCCCGGCCGCCGGCGAGGTCTCCGGCCATTTCCATCCGGTGGCGGCCCTGACCGTGCGCGGCCGTGGCCTGCGCCGTCGCTGCTTCCTGACCGACGGGCAGCGGCTGATCCTGCCGGCCTTCGGCGCCTATGCCGGCGGACTGAACGCGCTCGATCCGGCGATCGCGCAGCTTTTTCCCGACGACTATGACGCGCTGGTGGTGGGCCGCGACGCCGTGCGTCGCCTGTCGTGGCGCCAGCTTCGTCCCGACCTCACGCTGGCATGGGAGCGGGAGGCCGCGCGGCGGTAGCGTGTCAGGCGACGGCGCGGCTGTCCTGGTCGGCCTGGCGGGCCTGCTCGCTCTCGACCCAGCGGCGCGCCAGGTGCCATTCGCGAAAGACCGCGATGGGCCGCACGAGGCGGCCGATTTCGGCGAACAGCTCGGCCTGGCGATGGCAGCGGTCCTCCGTGGCGACGATCGCCAGCGGCCCGACAAGGCTTTCGCTTTCACGGCGGCGCACGAGGGCGGCGAGGTTGTGGATATCGTCCTCGCTGAAGACCGTGACGAGATCGGTGACGCCGAAGATCTTGCCGTAGGGACGCGCCCGTTCGTCGTCGAGGCGTGCGAGGAAGTCGATCAGGTCGCGCGGGCGAACGTCACCCTTGGCTACGGCAACGACGAGCCGGAGGCGATGGGAGACCGTCCACTGCAAGGGCATGCAATAACTGTGATGCCCCGGCCCGGGCGCTGCAAGGACAAAGCGGCAGGCCTCGGGTTGTATTGCCCGATGACATTGGTGTGACCGCGCGATCCGTCAGCGCTGCTCGGCGATCGGCGGCTGTGGCGTCTCTCCCGTACTGTTGACGTACATCACGCCGAGCAGGACGAAGGCGATCGCCAGACCGGCACAGATGATGGCGATCAGGGGACGGCTGTCGCGCGGCTCGACCGGCCTTGGATCGCCGGGCCGGCGCTCGGCCGCGGCCTTCCGATTGCTCTCCGCCACGCGCTCCTTGGGTGTTTCCACGGTGACCTCCTGGGATATTGGGGGGACCATGAAAGGCCAACGACAGGTTGGCGGCCCAGTTGCCGCGTGACGGAGGCGAAATGGTGCCGCCGGCAAGGCCTTGCGAAGGCGCTCCGCAACGGCCGTCGCGGCAGCTATTTCGGCAAGGCGTATTTCAGCGTGACCTCGCCCAGCCCTTCGATGCGGCCGACCGCGGTGCTGCCCGGCGGCACGAACTGGCAGGCGACCATGCTGCCTGTCGACACGATCATGCCCTTCTTCAGCGACTTGCCGTGCTCGCCGAGCTTGTTGGCGAGCCATGCCAGCGAGTTGTAGCAGTGGCCGAGCACGTCGCCGGAATGGCCGGTGCGCACGACCTTGCCGTCGAAGGCGATCGAACCCTCGAGATTGCCGAGATCGAGCTTCTTCCAGTCGCGGCCGGGCTTCGCCAGCAACGAGCCGCCGTTCCAGCCGACGTCCATGACCAGCCAGGGCACGGTGAGCCGGCTGTAGTCGGCGCCGCGGTCGTCGATGAGCTCGAAGCCGGCACGCGCCTCGCCGACGAACGGCGCGATCGAGTCCTTGTCGTAGGCCTTGCCGCGGGGGCGCGGCACGTCGGCGTTGAGCGTCAGGATGATCTCGAGCTCGACACCCAGCCGCGACCACTGGTCGGCGCGCACGACGGCCTTGTGCTCGAACACGCGCCGCTTGCGGATCGGTCCGTAGGCCGGCCCCTTGAGGCCGGTCTGCTCCCAGATCTGCGGCGAGGTGAGCGCGATCTTGTAGCCGACCAGCGGGCCCTGGCGCGGCACCAGCTTCTTCAGCAGCGCGTCCTGCACCTTGTAGGCGGCGCGCTCGTCGTCGGTCGCGAACTGCTCGGGCCACCAGCCGACGACGGCGCGCGCGCGGTGGACCTGATGGAGCCAGTTGGCGGCCCGGGCGATGCTGAAGGCCATGCGTTTCCTCCCCTTGCTTGGCGATGCGCGGGTCGCATAGTGCCACCATGGCGACCAAAGCGGAGCAACATTTCGGGCCGGTGCGGGCCGGCGCACTGGTCGGCGTCGTGCTGGCCGGCGGCGAGGGACGCCGCATGGGGCCGGGGCCTCTGAAGCCGCTGCGGCAACTGGGCGGCCGGCCGATGGTCTGCCACGTCGTCGAGCGGCTGCGGCCGCAGGTGATGGACCTCGTGGTCGTGGCCAACGACCCGATGCCGGAGGTGGAGGCGATGGGCGTGGCGGTCGTCTCCGATCCGCCCGACATCCAGGCGGCGGCCGCGCGCGAGGGGCGGCGGCTCGGTCCGCTGGCGGGGATCCTCGCCGGCATGGAATGGGCGCGCCGCCAGCATCCGCATGCCGGCTGGATTCTCACGGCGCCGGCCGACGTGCCGTTCCTGCCGCTCGATCTCAGCGTGAGGCTGTGCGGGCTGATGCACGTGCCGGAGCCCGACGTGCTGATGGTCGCCCATCGCGGGCGGCGCGAGCATACGCTCGCCGTCTGGTCGGTCGGGCTGGCGGCCGACCTGCGGCGGGCGCTGCTGGAGGAGGGGCTGCGGCGCGTCGAGGAGTTCGCCCGGCGCTACACGCTGCACGAGCTCGCCTGGCCGGGCGGCGCCTCTCCCTTCCTCAACGTCAACACGCCGGCCGACCTCAGCGCGGCGGCGCGCCGCCTGACGATGGCGCCGGCAGGTCCCCGGCGGGAGCCAGCTCGACCACGCTCCCGTCGATGACGAGCTTGCCCGCATTCTCGAAATTGACGGTGATGCGATGGCCGATCATCGACTGGATCTGGCCGAGGCCCCAGTCGGGCCGCTCCGGATGACGCACGAAGTCGCCTGGTGAGAGCAGCGCATTACCCGGCTTGCGCAACACGTTTTCGTGACTCCGGCGTATGGATACGATAGCCGCCGTTTGAGGAGGCGGAGAGGTCAATCTGACCTATAAGGTCCGCATCGTCACCCAGGAGGTTGCTGATGAATACCACCCGCATTGCCATCGCCACGGCCCTCGCCGCTGCCCTGGCCCTGCCGGCGGCAGCCCAGGCGCAGGGCAGCGAGAAATGCTTCGGCGTCGCCAAGGCCGGCAAGAACGACTGCCAGACGGCGAACTCGTCCTGTGCCGGCACGTCCAAGAAGGACGGCCAGGCCGACGCCTGGATCGCGGTCCCCAAGGGGACCTGCGACAAGATCGTGGGCGGCAGCCTCAAGGCGGGCTGACGTGACCGGGAGCCTCGCCGGCATCGGTCTGCGCGCGCCGCACCTGGCGGAGATCGCGCGCGACCGTCCGGCGGTGGACTTCCTCGAGATCCATGCGGAGAACTACCTCGCGGCGTCGCCGGCGCGGGCGGCCGTCGAGCGCCTGCGCGCCGACCATCCGCTGTCGATCCATGCCGTCGGCCTGTCGCTGGGCTCGCCCGACGGCCTCGATGCCGCGCATCTGGCCCGCGTCGCGGAACTGGTGCGTCGGCTGGAGCCGGCCTGGGTCTCGGAGCATCTGGCCTGGAGCACCTTCGATGGCCGCTATTTCAACGACCTGCTGCCGCTGCCCTACACCGAGGAAGCGCTGGCAGTCGTCGTGCGCAACGTGCAGCGGCTGCAGGATGCGCTCGGCCGCCAGGTCGCGGTGGAGAATCCGTCCTGTTACCTGGGCTTCGCCGGCTCGACGCTGAGCGAAGGCGAGTTCCTGGCCGAGCTTTCCGCCCGCAGCGGCTGCGGCCTGCTGGTCGACGTCAACAACATCGTCGTGACGGCCCACAACCTTCGTCTCGATCCGCTCGCCTGGCTGGACACGCTGCCGGCGGACGCCGTGACGCAGTATCATCTGGCCGGACATGCGGTGAACGATGCCGACGGGCAGGCGATCCTGATCGACGATCACGGCTCGCGGGTGAGCGACGGGGTCTGGGCGCTGTTCGCCCGTACCGTGGAGCGCTTCGGGCCGCGTCCCACCCTGGTCGAATGGGATACCGACGTGCCGGCCCTGTCCGTCCTGGTCGGAGAGGCCGATCGCGCCCGTCGGGCGCTCGGCGCCGGAGCGCAGCATGTCGACCGCGCTGCGTGACCTGCAGGCCCGCTTCGTCGCCGGGGTCATGACCGGCGATCCATCCGGCGTGCTCGCCGAGGTCACGGGAGACACCATCCCGGCAGCGGCGCGGCTGCGCGTCTATCGCCACCACATCCTCGAGAGCCTGGGCGCGGCGCTGGCCGCGACCTTTCCCACGGTCGAAGCCGTGGTAGGCGCCGGCTTCTTCCGGTCGATGGCCCACGCCTTCGTCGCCCAGTCGCCGCCGTCCCAGCCGGTGTTGGCGGAATACGGGGAGGGCTTTCCCGATTTCGTCGCCGGCTACCCGGCGGCGCGCGACCTCGCCTACCTGGCCGACGTGGCGCGGCTGGACTGGGCGCTCAACGTCGCCTTCCACGCCCCGGCGGACGGCCGGCTCGCGGCGGCGGACCTGGCGTCACGTCCGGCCGAGGAACTGCCCGCGCTGAGGCCCGCGCTGGCGCCGGGCACCTCGCTCCTGCGCTCGTCCTATCCCCTCGACCGGATCTGGGCAGCCTCGCAGCCCGGGGCGCCCGCCGACCCGGTCGAGGCCGCGTCCGGCGGGACCGACCTGCTGGTGCTGCGGCGGCCCGACGATTCGGCCTTCGTCGTCCTGGAGCCGGGCGAGGGCGCGTTCGTCGCTGTCCTCGCGGACGGGGGAACGCTCGAGGAGGCGGCCGTGGCGGTGGCTGCGTCGACCCAAGCTTTCGACCTGATGACGAGCTTTGCCCGCCTGATCTCCCTGGGCGCCTTTGCTGCACTGCGGTAGCCACTGCCGCGCCGGGGCCATAATCGCACGGAATCTGTAGAGATTTTCCGGATCCGCTGATGTTGCAGTGCACGACAAGTCGGCTGCACCGACGGCGAAGAATATTGCGGCGGGACCCGCCATCCCTATACTCCGCGCGCCTTTGAAGGCCGCCATCCCCCTTGGCGGTCTGGTGTGGTGCCTGCGAGTGGAGTTGCCGACGATGTCGATCACGTTGCCGCAGAATTACCGGCCGACGGAACGCGAGCCGTTCATGAATCCGATGCAGCAGGAATATTTCCGCCAGAAGCTGCTGAAGTGGAAGGGTGAGCTGATCGACGAGTCCAACCAGACGCTGCAGAACATGCAGGAGGAAAGCCTGGCGCAGCCCGATCTCGCCGATCGGGCGACCGCGGAAACCGACCGCTCGCTCGAGCTGCGTACCCGCGACCGTTTCCGCAAGCTGATCTCCAAGATCGACCAGGCGCTGAAGTCGATCGAGGAGGGGACCTACGGCTATTGCGAGGAGACCGGCGAGCCGATCTCCCTGAAGCGCCTCGAGGCCCGCCCGATCGCCACCTTGTCGGTCGAGGCGCAGGAGCGCCACGAGCGTCTCGAGCGCACCCGCCGCGACGAGGGCGCGGACTGACGGCGAAGCCGCCATCCGAGCGTAGCGAGGGATCTCTTCAGGCCCTTCGCTTCGCTCAGGGCTTCGCCTACTTCTCCGCCTGCAACTCCTGCCGCCGCAGCACGCGGCCGGCTCGGCCGTCGCCCGGCTTGCCGTCGCGCCAGACGATCGCCCCGTTGCACAGCACCGTGTCGATGCCGCGGGCCGGCGAGATCGGCTTCTCGAAGGTGGCGGTGTCGATCACGGTCGCCGGATCGAATACGCAGATGTCGGCATAGTAGCCGGGCTTGAGCTCGCCGCGCTTGGCGAGCTTGAAGCGCTGCGCCGAGTAGGACGTCATGCGGCGCACCGCGTCCTCGAGCGGGAAGAGCTTGAGGTCGCGCGAATAGTGACCGAGCACGCGCGGGAAGGTGCCCCACAGGCGCGGATGCGGATGGGTGTCGAAGGGGATGCCGTCGGAGCCGATCATGGCGCCCGGATGCGCCATCGCGCTCTGCACGTCCTTCTCGTCCATCATGAAGTAGATGGCGCCGGCGGGCTGCAGCCGGTCGGCCGCGTCGTGGATCGAGCAGCCCATCTCGGCGGCGATCTCCTTGAGGTCGCGGCCGCTCACGCCCTTCACCGTGTCCGACCAGGTGATCAGCACCTTGTCGGCGCGGTCGAGCATCTCCTTGCGCAGGATGGTTGAGCCGGCGACGTAGGGATAGACGTCGAAGGCGATGTCCTGCTGCTTCATCGCCTCGGTGAACTTCGGCAGCGTCTCCTTCATGCGGCCGAAGTTGGTGCGGCCCGAGCATTTGTGGTGAGAAACGATGACCGGCGCGCCGGCGCGGCGGCCGATCTCGAACGTCTCGTCCATCGACTTCAGGATATGGTCGCCCTCGTCGCGCATGTGGGCGGTGTAGACGCCGCCCCACTTGCCGAGCGGCATCGCGACCTCCGCCACCTCGTCGGTCGAGGCGGCCATCGCCGGCGGGTAGAAGAGGCCGCTCGACATGCCGATGGCGCCCTGCTCGAGGCTCTGGTCGAGCAGGTCGTGCATGACCTTGATCTCAGGCGCCGTCGCCTGGCGGGCGAGGTCGTTGCCGAGCGCATTCATGCGCAGCGTCGAATGGCCGATCAGGAAGGCGCCGTTGATCGCCGGCCGCGCCGCCTCGACCTTGCCGGCGAACTCGGCGAAGCTCTTCGAGACGTTTTCCTGCTTCTTCACGATCAGGCTGAGGAAGTGGCCGATATCGTCACGCACGAACGGCGCGGCCGAGGCGCCGCAGTTGCCGCACACGACAGTGGTGACGCCCTGGCTCGCCTTCATCGCCATGGTCGGGTTGTCGATCAGTGCCGTGTCGTCGTGGGTGTGGACGTCGATGAAGCCCGGCGCCACGACCTTGCCCGTGGCGTCGATCTCGTTGTCGCCTTTCAGCGCGCCCGGCGCCTCGATCGCCGCGATGCGGTCGCCCTTCAGGCCCACGTCGGCGGCGTACAGCTTCTTGCCGGTTCCGTCGGCCACCTGGCCGTTGCGGATGACGATGTCGTAATTGGCCATGTCAGCGGGTTCCTCAGGCTTCGTTGCGGCCGAGCCGCATGTCGAGGTCGAACGGATAGAGCGGCCGCTTGACCTTCTCGTACTTGAACAGCTTCAGGTCGGACGCGGTGCAGCCGTCACCGTCGCACATGACGATATGCTTGGCGATCGGCTCGAAGCCGGCACGGAAGTGCTGGCGCGACTTGATGAGAACGTACTTCTTGCGCCGCGGATCGATGCCGCAATGGGTGAAGACGCCGAGATCGTAGGGCTCCGCGCGCTTCTGGGAGACGACGATCTGCATCTTGCCGGTGTCGAGCACCGCGGTGCGGCCCATGCGCACGGTGGTGCCGGTGGCCATCGGCCCGGTCACGACGAACTCGCCGTCGGTGATCGCCTTGACCGTGCCGGTGACCTTGAGCGGCTTGCCCTTCAGGCCCATGGCCGGCATGTCGATCTTGCCGCCGAGATCGAGCGTCACCTCGGCGCCGACACCGGCCTTGATCATCTGCTCGACGCAGGCCGGATCGCAGATCGGTCCGGCGCAGGCGTCCTCGAGACCCTGCTTCATCGCCTCCTCGATCACGCTCATGACGTCCTGCGTGCCGCCGGAGGCGGTGTTGTCGCCGTGATCGGCCATCACGATCGGCCCGCCGTCCAGCGACTTCGCGCGTCCGACCTGGACCGACAGCGGCTCGGGATGGAACAGGAAGCCCTCGCGCTTCTCCCAGGCGGTGTCGAGGATGCGGTTGAGCAGGATCTCGCCCTCGGCGGTGCGCTTGTCGCAGACGATCACCGAGGAGAGGGCGAGGTGAGGGATGTCGGCCTGCGGGAAGCCGCCGAACACAGAGGCGTTCAGCACCTCGCCGCTGTCCTCGGCCCGGTTGGCCATGCCCATCAGGGTCTTCATCGGCTCGCGCGACGGCGTGTGGACCAGCGAACTGCTCATGATCGGACGGTTGCCCCAGACCATCCGGGGCTCGACCTCGCCGGCCAGCATGCGCATCAGCGTGCGGCCGGCGCGGCGGGCCGTGTCGGCCATGTCGATGTGGGGGTAGGTCCGGTACCCCGTCATGATCGAGGCGCCCTTGACCATGGCGTCCGTCATCTGGGTGTGGAAATCGAGCGCCACGGCGATCGGCACGTCGGGGGCGATCTTGCGCAGCCGGTTGAGCAGCTCGCCCTCGCCGTCGTCGAAATGCTCGGCAACCATGGCGCCATGCAGAGCGAGCAGGACGGCGTCACAGCCCTTGGCCACCGCGTCCACGATGGCGCCGGTCATCTGCTCGTAGGCGGCCTCGGTCACCAGGCCCGACGGATGGGCCGAGGCGGCCATCGGCACGGTGAACTCGGCGCCGGCCTGCCGCGCGACCTCGATGAAGCCGCCCAGGGACGTGTTGGTCCCCTCGGCGTCCTTGATGGCGCTGGGACCGTTTAGCGCACCCCAGCGGGCGAACGACTCGATCGGGGTGGGAAGCGGCGAGAACGTATTGGTCTCGTGCATCATCATGGCCACAACGAACTTCTTCTTCGCCAACGCTACCTCCACCGATCAGCAAACCATTGAGTAATCTAACGAATCGCCCGTTGCGTACCCGGATATAGCCTTGCACGCACTGCAAACCTGCCTCTCGGGATTCTTGTGCGTTGCAAAAAGGCAACACTTAGTCCGATCCACGAAACTCCCTAAGGCTGTGAAATCAGGCGCTTTTTTCCCTCTTGTATTTCGTTCGCAGGTGCACCATTCTCTGCCTGCGGCAAACGTCGCGTCAGCGACCTCTTTGTTTGCCGTATGCCCGTCTTGGGCGTTTCCTCCCTAAACTCGGGCCGTGCTAGTCACGGCCCCTTTTTTTTGACCCGGCCAGAGGGGCTCGGCAGAGAGGCCTATTCGGCGGCCAGCGAGTGGCCGACGGGCAGGGAGAGGGCCTGGGCCGCCATCTCCTCGAGCAGGCCGGCCATCAGCCGCGCCAGGGCTGTCGCACCCGCCAGCTTCCGGTGGCGGTTCTCGTCCATGTAGAGCGCCCGGTTTATTTCGATCTGCAAAGCGTGATGGCCGAGCGCCGGGCGGCCGTAGCGCTGGGTCGTGAAGCCGCCGGCATAGGGCTGGTTGCGCAGGACCTTGAGCCCCTGGCCGGACAGCCACCGGGCGGCCGCGTCGACCAGCGCCGGCGCGCAGGCCTCGCCGTGATTGTCGCCCAGCACGATGTCGACCCGCTGGTCTCGGTCGCGATGCCCGCTGCCCGAGGCCGAGGAGGGCATGGAATGGGCGTCGATCAGCAGGACGCCGCCGAACTGGCGCTGGGTCGCGAGGACCAGGGAGGACAGCGCGCCGTGATAGGGGCGCCAGCAGGTCTCGAGGCGGCGCTCGATTTCGTCGGACGAGACGCGGCCGCGGTAGATCGCCTCGCCGCTGGCGGCGACGCGCGGGATCATGCCCAGCCCGGCCGCGACGCGCGTCGTGCGGTGGTTCAGGGGGCGCGGCAAGGGCCCCTCGAACATGCCCGGATCGAGCTCGTAGGGCTCGCGGTTGACGTCGACGTAGGAGCGCGGAAAGCGGGCCGCGAGCAGGGGCATGCCGAGAGAGGGGGCCGCAGCGAAGAGCTCGTCGACGAAGGCATCCTCGGCGCGCCGCAGGGCCGACAGGGGAACCGCCGCCTGGGCCAGGAATGTCGCCGGGTAGACCGCGCCGCTGTGGGGTGAGGCGACCACCACCGGCACGGTCTGGCGCAGCGGGGGACGATAATCCAGGGCTTCGTGATCGAACGCGGCCGGCAAGGACTCCATGCCCTGCGTCATAGCGCGGCACGGCCGGCGCGTCACGCCTCGGCGCCCTCGATTGCACCGGCGCACTTGCCAACCGCCAGGCTGCGATGTAGACGACCGCTCTTTCCGGCGATGCCCTGAGAAATCGGGGGCGCGTAGCTCAGCGGTAGAGCACTGTCTTGACATGGCAGGGGTCACAGGTTCAATCCCTGTCGCGCCCACCATCGCCCACCACAATCCCTTGTCCGATTTCTTCTCCCTCTATTCCCACGAATTCGTGCGGATCGCCTGTTGCGTGCCTCGCACCCGGGTCGCCGATGCCGCCTTCAATCTCGCCGAGACGCTGCGTCTGGCCCGCGAGGGCGATGCGGCGGGCACGGCGATCATGGTCTTTCCCGAGCTCGGCCTGTCCTCCTACGCCATCGAGGACCTGCTGCTGCAGGACGCGCTGCTCGACGAGGTCGAGGAGTCGGTGGCAGCGGTCGTGGCCGCCTCGGCCGCGCTGTTCCCGATCCTGATCGTCGGCGCGCCGCTGCGCGTCGCCGGCCGGCTTTACAACACGGCGATCGTCGTCCATCGCGGCGCCATCCTGGGCGTGGTCCCGAAGACCTACCTGCCGAACTATCGCGAGTTCTACGAGAAGCGGCACTTCGTGTCGGGCGCCAATGTCATCGAGCCGCGCATCCGGCTGGCCGGGCAGGAGGTGCCGTTCGGCACCGACATTCTGTTCCGCTCCACGGGCTCGGTGCCGCTCACCTTCCACGTCGAGATCTGCGAGGACATCTGGGTGCCGGTGCCGCCGTCGAGCCATGCTGCGCTCGCCGGGGCCGAGGTGCTGGTCAACCTGTCGGCCAGCAACATCACCATCGGCAAGGCCGAGGCGCGGCGTCTCCTGTGCGGAAGCCAGTCGGCGCGCGGCATCGCGGCCTACGCCTATTCGGCGGCAGGGCCGGGCGAATCGACCACCGACCTCGCCTGGGACGGCCACGCGGCGATCTTCGAATGCGGTGACCAGCTCGCCGAGACGCAGCGCTTCGACCCCGACTCGACGACGGTGCGCGCCGATATCGACCTCGGCCGCATCCGCCAGGAGCGGCTGCGCAACAACGGCTTCGCCGACTGCGCGATGCTGGAGGGCGAGCGCGTGCGCCGCTTCCGCAAGCTCGACTTCGTGCTCGACGCGCCGGCGCAGAGCGTCGCGCTCGACCGGGCCATCGAGCGCTTTCCCTACGTGCCGTCCGATCCGGCCAGGCTGCGCGACAATTGCTACGAGGCCTACAACATCCAGATCCAGGGCCTGGTGCAGCGCCTGCAGTCGAGCCGCACCGAGCGGGCGATCATCGGCGTGTCCGGCGGCCTCGATTCGACCCAGGCGCTGATCGTGGTCTGCCGCGCCATGGACCAGCTCGGGCTGCCGCGCAGCAACGTGCTCGCCTACACGCTTCCGGGCTTCGGCACGTCCGACAAGACCTACCGCAACGCCTGGCGGCTGATGAAGGCGCTGGGTGTGACGGCGGCGGAGATCGACATCAAGCCGGCGGCGCGCCAGATGCTGGGCGACATCGGCCATCCGTTCGGCAAGGGCGAGAAGGTCTACGACGTCACCTTCGAGAACGTGCAGGCGGGCCTGCGCACCGACTACCTGTTCCGGTTGGCCAACCAGCATCGCGGGCTGGTGGTGGGCACCGGCGACCTGTCCGAGCTGGGGCTGGGCTGGTGCACCTACGGCGTCGGCGATCACATGTCGCACTACAATCCCAACGGCTCGGTCTCGAAGACGCTGATCCAGCACCTGATCCGCTTCGTCGCCGCCTCGGGCGACGTCAGCGCCGAGACCGCCGCCGTCCTGCACGACATCCTCGACACCGAGATCTCGCCCGAGCTGATCCCGGCTGGCGCCGGCGGTGCCATCCAGTCGACCGAGCAGTCGGTGGGCCCGTACGCGCTGCAGGACTTCAATCTCTTCTACCTGACGCGGCTCGGCTACCGGCCCTCGAAGATCGCCTTCCTGGCCTGGAACGCCTGGCACGACGCTGACCGGGGGGCCTGGCCGGCCAACCTGCCGGACGGCACGCGGCGCGCCTTCGATCTCGCCGAGATCCGTCACTGGCTGCAGCTCTTCCTGCGCCGCTTCTTCACCAACCAGTTCAAGCGTTCGGCGCTGCCCAACGGGCCGAAGATCTCGTCGGGCGGATCGCTGTCGCCGCGCGGCGACTGGCGCGCCCCGTCGGACGGCAGTCCCGACGTCTGGCTGGCGGAGCTGGAACAGGCCGTCCCCAAGGGCTGACTTCCGCGCCGGCCAGCCTCTGAAGTACAAGTCCCTGAAGTACAAGTAGCGATCGGGAGGAAGGTCGATGCCGCTCAAGATCACCAAGACCGTCAAGCAGATGGTCGACGAGGCCAACGCCAGGATCGAGACCCTGCCGCTCGCCGAGGCGATGAAGATGCACGGCCAGGCGGGCGTCACCTTCATCGACATCCGCGATCCGCGCGAGCTGTGGCGCGACGGCACGATCCCGGGAGCGATCAACGTCACGCGCGGCATGCTCGAGATGTGGATCGATCCCGAGAGCCCCTACGCCAAGGACTATTTCCAGACCGGCAACAAGTTCGTCTTCTTCTGCGCCGGCGCCTGGCGCTCGGCGCTGGCGACGCGGACGGCGCAGGACATGGGCCTCACCCCGGTGGCGCATTTCGAGGGCGGCTTCGGCGCCTGGAAGAAGGCCGGCGGTCCCGTCGAGAAGGTCGAACCCAGGAAGTAGGGTTGGCGATGGGTCCCGACGCCGTCCTGGTGCCGCAGCCTTCTGCCGAAGACTTCCCCGATTTCGTTTCCATTCCCGGGCGCATCGCCCGGCATGCGCGCGACTTCCCGGAACGGCGCGCCGTCGTCTGCGGCGACACGAGTCGCACCTGGCGGGAATTCGACCGCCGGGTCGGCCGGGTCGCGCGGGCGCTGGCGGCAATGGGCCTGGGACGCGGCGACAAGATCGCGATCCTGGCGGCCAACTCGGGCGAGTATCTTGAGACCTTCATGGGCGCGCTGCGCGCCGGCGCCTGCGTCGTGCCGCTGTCGACCATGGCCGCCGCCGACGCGCTGGAGAAGATGCTCGACGACTGCGACGCCAGGGTGCTGTTCCTGTCGGACCGGTATCGCGGCCTGGTCGAGCCCTGGGAGGACCGGCTGTCGAAGCTGATCCCCGGCGGCCGCATCGCCTACGATTTCGAGCGGCCGGGCTGGCGCGCCTTCGAGGGCTGGCTGGCGCTGGCCGACGACGCGCCCTTCGAGCGGCCCCTGGATCGCCTCGACGACTTCAACATCATCTACAGTTCGGGCACGACTGGCCTGCCCAAGGGCATCCTGCACAGCCATGCCATGCGCGACCTGCTGGCCGTGCGCTTCGCCGCCTTCGACTACGGGCCGGATACGGTGTCGCTCGCCTCGACGCCGCTCTATTCCAACACGACGCTGGTTTCGGTGCTGGCGACGCTGGGCGGGGGAGGTACCACCATCCTGATGCCGAGGTTCGACGTGGTGCGCTTCCTCGAGATCGCCGAGCGCGAGCGCGTCACCCACGCGATGCTGGTGCCGGTGCAGTACCAGCGCATCCTCGCCCATCCGGACTTCGCGCGGTACGACCTCGGCGCCTTCAAGGCCAAGCTGTCGACCAGCGCGCCGCTGCGCGCCCACATCAAGGCCGACTGCCTGGCGCGCTGGCCGGGGCGGCTGATCGAGATCTACGGGCTGACCGAGGGTGGCGCGAGCTGCACCCTCGAGGCCAACCTCCATCCCGACAAGCTGCATACGGTCGGCAAGCCCGGCCTCGGCAGCGAGATCGTCGTGCTCGACGAGGCCGGCCGGGTGCTGCCCCAGGGCGAGGTCGGCGAGCTGGCCGGCCGCGCCCAGATCATGATGAAGGGCTACCATGGGCAGGACGGCAAGACGCGCGAGCTGTTCTGGCACGATGCCGAGGGAAGGCTGTTCTTCCGCTCGGGCGACATGGGGCGCATCGACGAGGACGGCTTCGTCGTGCTCCTGGACCGCAAGAAGGACATGATCATCTCCGGCGGCTTCAACGTCTATGCCGCCGACCTCGAGGTGCTGCTGCTCGAGCACCCCGACGTGATCGACGCGGCCGTGATCGGCATCCCGAGCGATGAGTGGGGCGAGACGCCGCTCGGGCTCTGCGTGCTGCGGCCCGGCGCGGCGACGACGGCCGAGGAGCTGCGCGACTGGGCCAATGGGCGGCTCGGCAAGACGCAGCGCCTGGCGGCGGTGGAAATCCGTGACTCGCTCCCGCGCAGCACCATCGGCAAGATCATGAAACGCGAGCTGCGCGAACCCTATTGGGCCGGTCGCACGGCCAGGATCTGAGGCACCATGAGCGAACCAACCCTGCGGACGTCCCATCTCTTCACCCTGACCCTCGAGGTCGATCCGAAGGCCACCGACATCGGCAAGACGCCCTACGGCGGCCGCCGCATCGCCACCGTGACCGGCGGGCACTTCGAGGGCGAGGAGCTGCGCGGCACCGTCCTGCCCTCGCCGGGCGGCGACTGGCTGCTGCTGCGCAACGACGGCATCCTGCAGCTCGACGTGCGCATCACGCTCAAGACCGACGACGACCATCTCGTCTACATGAGCTACCGCGGCATGCGCCACGGCCCGGCCTGGGTGATCGAGCAGCTCAACAAGGGCGAGAAGGTCGATCCCGGCCAGTACTATTTCCGCACCACGCCATGGTTCGAGACGGCATCGGAGAAGTACCGCTTCCTCAACCGCATCGTCTCCGTCGCCACCGGCCGCCGCGAGCCCGCCGGCCCGGTCTACGAGGTCTTCCAGGTCCTGTAGGCTCTCGCCGGACCGCGGGCCTCCAGGCCCGCTTCATGTCATCCTGAGCGTAGCGAAGGATCTCATGCCCGTGGCGAACGGCGATGAGGTCCTTCGCTTCGCTCAGGACGACAGAAAAGAGCGGGCCCGGAGGCTCGGGGTCGGCAAGAGTCAGGCGATCTTCGCCAGCACCGGCAGGATGTACTCGCGGAACTTCGCCGGGTTCTCGATCATCGGGAAGTGGCCGACTTCCTTCATGATCGTCATCTCGACGCCGGGAATCTGTGCCGACGTGCGCCTCGTGTCCTCGGGCGTGCAGGAGAAGTCGTATTCGCCGGTCAGCAGGTAGAGCGGGCACACCGACGTATCGATCGCCTTCACCTTTTCGCGCAGGTCGCCGTCGACGCGATAGAAGTAGAGGTCGCCCTTGAAGATGCCGGGGCCGCCCTGCATGTACATCCACAGCGTCTCGTGACGGCTGGCCGGCGGGCTCTGCGGCGCGATCAGGCCGGAGACCAGCGCGGCGCAGACCTCGCCGCCGTGCACGTCGGGCCGGTGCAGCCAGGCGGTATCGTACCAGGGCTGCTGGAAGTCGGCGGCCTCGAGCGCGATCAGGGCGCGGAACTCCGCCGCGTGCGCGATCGCGAGGTTGAGCACGATGCGCCCGCCGATCGAGCAGCCCATCAGCGCCGGCCGGTCGAGTTCCATCGCGCGGCAGAAAGCGCGGATGGCGGCGGTGTAGGACCCGGTCGTCAGCCGGTACTCGGTCTTCTCCCATCCGTCGGGCGGCGTCGACTTGCCGTGCCAGGGCATGTCGAAGGCGAGCACGCGGAAGCGCGCCGTGATCTCGGGATCGGCCAGCAGGTGGCGGTACTGCCGGCCGTCGGCGCCGGCAGTGTGCAGGCAGACCAGCGGGATGCCGTCCGGCGGACCGGCTTCCTCGAAATAGAGCCGGTGGGCGACACCCTCGATGTCGAGCCGCAGGTAGCGGCCCACCACGGGATCGAGTGCAGGTGCCATGCTCAGGACTCCCGCGGCGCCCGGCGCGGCAGGGCTGGCCGGTCCTTGCATTTCTGTAGGCTGGGTCGGCGAGGCATTGCGAGGCCTGGCGTATGCACCATGAAATCAGCGTTCGTGGTCATTTTCGAACCAATCCATCTTCCGTAAGTTGGCCGCCGGGCGCGCGATCACGACCGGGTGTTTGCCGGGGCGGCCTTGCGCAGACGCTGGACCTCGTCGACGACATCGCCCTGGCCGGTCTGCCGGGCCAGCGAGTCGGCCCGTTCCAGAAGCGGACGCGCGGTCGCCGGGTCTCCCTGCAGAAGGGCGCTGCGGCCGGCGCGCAGGTAGAGACCGGCCGCCCGGGCGGTCTGGCCGGCGCGCCCCGCGGCGTCACCCGCCCATGCCAGCGCCCGGGCCATGCCGCGATAGTCGAGCGCCAGCTGCCGGTCGGCGGCGGCGCGCTCGAACAGCGCCAGGGCATCGACGTCACGTCCCTGCAGCAGCGCCGAACGGCCTTGCAGTTCCGCGAGATCGGCGGCGAAGTCACTGGCGCCTTCGGCGGACGGCTTGCGTGTCGTCAGCGCCCCGATGGCGCGCGACAAGGTTGCGCCGTCGCCGCGATCGGCGGCGATCAACCCGCGAATGAACCAGGCACGGGCGAGCGTGTCGGGGTCGCCGCCAGCGTCGTCCAGGACAGGCCGCAGAGCCGCCAGGGCCGCATCGGGAGCGCCGTTGCGGTAGGCGGCGGCCGCCTCCGCGAGGAAAAGTGCCGCGGGCGTTGCCACGCCGCGTCGGTCGAGCTCGGCACGCACCTCGTTGATGGTCGCCATGGCTGCCCGCGGATCGTTGGCCCGCATCAGGGCGAGCGCCAGGTTGAAGCCGGAATCGGCGATGGCGCCCGCGTCATCGCGCTCGTAGGCGCGCGCCAGCGCGGCCTTGTACTCGCGCACGGCCAGCGCCGACAGTCCCATCGACATCGCCTGCGCGCCTGCGCGGCTCGCCTGCTCGAGCGTCTGGTCGACTGGCGGACCCTTTTCCTCGCTCCCACCGCCGCAGGCGGCCATCGCCGAGGCCACGACGACGACGCCCATGAGCCGCAGCACGGTCACGGCCTTACCTCCACCGGGGGAAGCCGCCGGCTCGGGGCAGCAGGCGGGGTGCCGGAGCCGCCGAGCAGCCAGCTGCGGCGCAGTTGGCCGAGCAGCAGCTCCAGCTCGTGGGCGGCGATCTGCGCCTGCAGCAGCGTCGCCGGCAACGCGTCGGTCGTCGCCACGACGTTGTCGGCGATCTTCGGCGTGCTCGAGGCAAGGCTGCGCATGGTGGTCTGCAACGACGTCAGCACCGAGTCGGTCTTGCGCAGCACCTGGCCGATCTGCGGGTCCTTGGCGGTGCGTTCCAGCTGTGCGATCAGCGAGCGAGTGTTCTCCACGGTGAGCTGCAGCTCGGCCACCAGCTTGTCGCTGGCCAGAAGCTGGCCGACGGTCCCTTCGCCCTTCTCGAGGCGTTCGGCGATGACGGCGGTGGACGACAGCGTCCGCTCCAGCGGCCCGGTCGGGTCGGCGGCGCGCCGCGCCACCTCGGTGAAGGCAGCGGTGGCCCTCTGCACGTCATCGAGCAGCGGCATCACCTTGCCCCGCACCTCCATGAGGATACCGTCGAGCGTGTCGGTGGGCGCCTTCTCGCTGCGCGCCGACAGGATCGCGCGGTTCCAGTCGAGCGGTGGGCCGCTGCCCCGCGAGATCTCGATGTATGCCGCGCCGGCCACCGCGAACTGGCGTCGGATGGAAACCGTCGAGTCCTGCCGGATGAAGTACTTCATGCGGTCGTCGACGCGCGCCACGGCGTGCATGCCCTCGTCGGGATCGATGACGATGCGGCGCACCTCGCCGGCGCGGGTGCCGAGCACGAGGACCTCGGCACCGGGCGCGAGGCCCGACACGCCCTCTTCCGGCAGCATGATGCGCAGGGTCGTCGAAGGCTGGAACCACTCCTTGAGCAAGCCGACATGGATCAGCGCCGCGACGAAGGCCGCGACGCACAGCACCACGACAAGTCCGACCTTCTCGTCGAACTGCAGGATGCCGAGGATCGAGCGCTTCACGGCCGGATCCGCGCCGGCATCAGGCCGCGGCCGTCGAGGCGGAGCACCCGATCGGTCTGGACGAGCCGCGCGGCCCGGGCGGCGAGGTTCGCGATGATCCACAACACGGCGGCACCGCGGCCCGCCGCGGCGGCGATGGCCTGCGCCATGGGCAACGCCAGGTCGGACACTTCCTCGACCGCCTGCTCCTGGATCACCACCATGTCGGGCTCTCCCAGAAAGCCGCGCACGCAGGCGGCGCGCAGCAGGGTCGCGCGGCGGATCGTCTCCCGCGGGCCGACGGGAAGGCCGGGCAACCCGAACATCCGCGCGAGGCCGGTCGCCTCGGCCAGCACCTCCGCTCGCGGTTGTCCCGACCGGAAGGTTCTTGCCAGGAGCACAGATTCGTCCACGCTGAGGTGCGTCGGCCAGGTTTCCGCCTGCAGGACGGCGCCGATCCGGCGTCGCCGCCGCAGGCGCTCGACCGGCGTCCGCGTCGTCCAGTCGACTCCGAGGAAGCGCGCATGGCCGTTCGCGGGATCGGAGAGGCCGAGGCAAAGGCCGACCAGTGACACCGCATCGAAGGCATCCTCGACCTGCACGATCGCCACGTCGCCACGTCCGAGGTCCAGGCTGAAGGCAGTGCCGGCCCGCGTGCCGTCGCGACCAGCGAGCGCCACGCTCCGCAGCGAAAGGACCGATCCGGCCGGAAGAGAAGTCATGCGAGGTCGAGCAGGCTGTTGACGGCGAGGATGGCGAGGGCGGACCGCACGAAACCGCGCGGCACCAGACGCTGCAGCTCGTCGCTCTCGCCGTAGCGGGTGAGGCCGGTGGCGCAGCAGGTCACGCCGACGAAGAATCCGATGGCCAGGCACTTGAGCGGCGGCAAGATGAAGTCACGCCCGGCGAGCGACCGCGACACGAGGTCGACGAAATCGAAAATGGAGTATGCGACCAGCCCCAACGTATGCGCCACCAGATAGCCGGTGAGGAGAGTAGTGACCACGAGCACGGTTGCAAGGCAGAACGCCCCGACGGCGAACGCCAGCGCCCGCGGCATGATCAGAAGCTCCATCGCATCGAGCCCCTGGACTTCGTAGAGGCGCAGCCAGCCGTTGATCCGCGCCTCCCCGAGCTCGATCAGGGTAGCCGTGCCGTTGCGGCCGAACACGATGAGACCGACCAGGATCGGCACCAGCTCGCGCACCAGCACGGCCGCAATCACCGGTCCGACTGCGCTGGTCGTACCGGTCTGTGCAAGCCAGTACACGGCCTGCGACACCAGGGTGAAGCCAACGAGGAGGCCGGTGGCGATCGTCGTCGGCAGCGAGCCCAGGGCGACATGGCGCAGCACGCGCTGGAACTCGTTCCATACCGGGGCGCTCCAGCTGCCCCGCCGGAAGGCCGCGGCGACGACGGTCGCCGCGAAGGCCATGAAGAGCAGCAGGCTGCGAACGTTCTCCGAGGTCGCCGCGCCGATCCTCCCCAAGCCGCGCAGCACCCAGGGGCGCCGGCCTTCCCGACTCGCACCGGTGGAGGTCATAGCTGCCCGACCAGCACGAACGTGCGCATGCTGCCGGTCTCCGGAAGGAAGTAGCTGCCGCGCGGCCGGAACAGGAAGGCGTCGGCCAGCAGCTCGTAGACCGGCTCCGAGACCGCGATGCCTCGCCGCGCCGTCGTGCCGGCGAGCACGCGCGCGACACCGACCGATCCGCCCCAGAGATGACGACCCGGCGGGTCGCCGCCGTCGCTCGAGCACATCGCCATGCCGACATCGACCGCCAGGCCGAAATCGAGGCTCGCGCCCAGCTCCTCCTCGAGCTCGACGAATCGGTCGCGAAGCTCGACCATCACCTGCGCAACGCGCAGGGCACCCTCGCCCGCACCGTCGGGGCCGTCCGCCAGGGCAGCCACGACCATCTGATCGTCCAGCCGCGCGGCATAGTCGAGCCCGCTCGACTCGATGATGCGATGCAGATCCCGCATGATCGTGTCCATCACCGTCGGCGCCTCCGCGCTGCCCGACCGCTGCACCATCGTCGTCCACTCCGGCAGCCTGACGACCCCGACCGCTGCCGCGTCGACAACGCGGTCGCCCAGCGACTCCAGCAGCCCGCTCTGCCGAAACAGGGTGCGCTCGACGCGCGTCCGGCGACGCGCCAGGCCGTCGGGCGCGACGGCGTCCGGCATGGCGGGACGGATCGCCTCGGTGCGCACCGCGGGCGACGGCGCGGCTGCCGGTGCCACACCGGTGAAACGCATCGCCAGCAGAATCGCCAGCATTTCGCAGTAGGCAGCGAGCCCACGGGCCGAATCGCCGGTCGGCGGATCCTCCACCGTCAGCATGCCGACGAGATGGCCGTTCGACTGCAGCGGCTGGATATAGACTCGCCCGATGTCGAGCGGCGACAGGTAGCTCGCGAACAGCCCCGCCGTTCTCGGCTCACGCTCCGCGCCCTGCGCATCGATCGGCGCACCCGTCGCCAGCGCGCTGAAGAGCTCGAACAGCTCGTCATGGCGCAACTCCAGGCCCGACGTGTGCCCTTCGACCGCGCGGTCGAAGCAGTCCTCGCAGCGCAGGGTCCGTCCGTCCGCCGACAGGCGCCAGACGGCGACCCGTTTGGCGTCGCAGGCCCGCGCCGCGCCCTCCGTGGCGGACTGCAGCGCGCGGTCCGTGGAGTCCTGCGACGAGGCCTCGCGCACCAGGTCGGCTGCGCTCAGCACCTGCAGTTCCGCCGTCTGCTGGCGGGCCAGCGCGGCGGCCGAGCGCCGGTCCGCACGCACGCTGCGCCAGGCCAGCGATCCCGAGATGCCGGCGACGAGGAACAAGGCGGCGATCGAGCCGTAGAGGATGTCCTGGCTGGAGAGGCCCGCCGATTCGGTGGTCGGCGTGTAGCTCAGGACCCGCCACTCGTTGTCGGTCAGCCGGCGCATGCGCTGGGCGGCGACGACCACGTGCTCGCCGCCGCCGACATCGATGATCTTCCTGTCGAACGGCGCAACGCGCCACTGATCGTAGATGTAGGCCAGGATCGGATCGCCCACCTGGTCGATCAGAGGCGCCCGCGCATCCGGCCCGGTCGGGAACCATCCCGGGTCGGGATAGGCGACGATGCGGCCGGCGCCGTCGATGATGAGGGCCTTGCCGCCGGGGCCGACATATTCGTTGTCCCTGAGGATGCTCGAGACGGAAGCCAACTCGACATCGAGCGCCATGACGCTGCGCGGCCTGCTGTCGCCTTTCACGAACTGGGGAATCGCCAGCGTCACGCCGGGAGTGGCAGCGCGCGCCTTGCCCCAGGGCGGCAGAATGTAGGCATCCGTCCACACCTGCTGGCCTGTTCGTTCGGCCTCCCGATACCAGGACTGGGTTCGCGGGTCGTAGGCGTCCACCGGCCGGCTCGTGGTCGACTGCAGCCCCTCCGCGTCGCGTCGCGTGGTCTCGATCTGGCCCTTGCTGCGATTGCCCCAGATCGTGTCCATGGTGCCGCGCTCGTTGCGCACGATGCGGACGTAGTCCCCTGCGGGATCGACGTAGGTGAAGGCCACGACCTGGGGCGTGCGGGGCAGGACAAGCTCCGCCAGCCGGGCGATCTCCCAGCCGCCGTCCGTGACGCTGCGCCCGTAAGCGGCGACCGAGGCGATCTCGAGGAACTGCTGTGCCGGGTTGAAGTAGCCCCGAACCTGCGACGCCAGACGGCGCTCGGAATCGCCCAGTTTGCCGGAGAGGAGAAACTCGAGCCGGCGATTGCCCTCGTAGGCGTAGTAGGCCATGGCCGACGCGAGGGACACCACCAGGAGAAAGCCCGTCAACGCCCAGAAGGGCCGCAGTCGTTTCGGCCGACGCGCCGGTGTCGCGGCGGCAGTTGCCGACGGCTCCGATGCCGCCGCCTTGCCGGACGGCGTCGCGTGAGGCGCTCGTTCGAACAGGTAGGCCATGCCCTTCTCACTACGGCAACTGCGTGCCGGGATACGCAATCGCACTTGGCCGACCTCCATCGGATGATCGGCTTTGCAGGGCAAGAGTGCAGTGCTTGGCGGCCTGCCACAAGGGCGGGCCTGGGGGGGCAGGACCGCCGGCCATCCGAACCCATGACGACGAACGTATTGCCCCGAAAGGGATCCTTGCCGACGTCAGCCAGCGCGTCTCGAAGCGTCCTATCCGGGCGGGCGATGCCGCGCTGCCCTGAACCGCCTTGCCGCCGACGATCCAGCGCATCGCCGGATCATGGCGCGGGCTCCCGGCGAGGCGGCGCCGGCAGATCCTTGATTTGCTGTAAGTGGCCTTTGTGTAGCGCCCCCCAGACCACCCACAAGCCTGACGTGAGCGTGAAGGGGGCTCCTGGGCCGAGTGCGCAAGCTGGACCCCAAAACTTCCCTAGTGCTGCGCGGCATCGGCGGTTCACTTGAGATATTTGAGGCCGAGGCGCAGGCTGGGATCAAGGCGGGTCGCCACTGCCCTGACGATAAGCCGGTAGTGGTCGACTGCCTGCGGCAATGGATTTTCATTCAATAACGCGCGCGAACAAGGATAGGCTTTCTTCCCTTTTTGAGGACATTGCAGATGGGGAAGCAGTTGGCGCGCCGAAATCTCTCTCCAACCGAGAGAGCTGCTATCTGGCAGGCACATAACCGACGATGTGCATACACGGGCGTCCAAGTGCCACTAAGCGACCTAGAGATTGATCACATCATTCCGTTCTCCGTCGATGCCAAGGAGTTGGACGAGTTGAAGGCCGACGGGGTCATTCCAACTGACTTCGACTTGGATGGACTGGGGAACTTGCTACCCACAACGCGATTTCAGAATAACCGAAAGAGGGCAAATGTAAGGACCAAGAGCCACCTGCTGCACTTCCTTGGCGTTGCAGAGCAGTATCGTTCGGCGGTGGAGCACTACATTCGGGCGAGTACCGGAGAGGACAAGGTCCTCTCGGCATTTCTGAGACTTAAAGCGCAGGCAGAGCAAAACGATCTCACTGTGGACGACATCATTGATATTCAGCGGCAGCAAGCGGATGGGGTAACCCGTGTTCGACTATCACCTCAGGTTCAGGGCGCGCAAGATTCGACCTTACTGAATGCGGAGCTTGCAGCTGAGCTCATGAAGAAGCCTTTTGCGCTGGGCGGCGGACACATCACTGAGGTGGTCCTGCAAACGCATGACGGTCATGAGGTGAAGTGCAGAGATTGCAACGCTTTCTTAGAAGCGGTGAAAGAGAAGTATTGGCCGAAGACGCAATTCGATATCAACTGCTACAGCATGGCGAGCCAAAATTGCGATATGCTGCGTGCGCTTGAACACGCTCGGTATGCGCCGGCATCGTTGATTCGCTATCCAAGGGTTACTTGTAAGGACTTGGATCGTTGGTCCGGTGAGTGGGTTCGGAGCATATCCATCGATATCCAAGACGCGGAGGCGAAGGTCCTATTCACTCTGGGCACGAGCATTCGCGATTTGGTCGAACGTGGAGCTTGCGAAGTGGTGTCACTTTCGGATTGGCATTTTGACGTTCGTAGCAAGTATGGCCTCGCCGTCATCGTGAGCGAGTTGTTTCGCGCGGATCTTGATGGTGATGGAGCGGAAGAGATTTTGGTTTTTCCGCTAACCTATGCGCCGGGGGGTACCCTGCGTGCAGGCGTAGTTGAGGTGGCGCGACCTGCCATTGACGGTCTTATTTACCCGGAAGCTGTTGGGGCTGGGGGAGAGGCACCGACAGGTGACACATGACAAATCTCTGAGACTTCGTCTCAATCTTCGTCAAAGAAGTCTTCGTCCAGCTTCTTGACGTGGATCGTCTCGTGGATTCGGACGCCGACATTGTAGCGAAACATGAGTCGAGTCAGTTGGTCGCCGTCAATCAGCACTAGCTTCACAGCTACGCTCTCGGCGAACTTCAGGGCCGCAGGTGTAAAGCTGGAGGTCGTGACGAACACGCCTTTCGTTGCTTTTGCTGCGGCAATCGCGCCGAAGAAGGCTTGGACGTCGGTAGAACCGATTTTGTTCTCCGGCTTGTAACGCTTAGCTTGAACATAAACTCGGTCGAGCCCCAGCGCGTCCTCGTCAATCACACCGTCAAGGCCGCCATCGCCTGGTTTGCCGATGATCTTGCCAGCATCCTCGCGTGCGCCGCCGTATCCCATTGCTAGCAGGAGCTCAACGACCGCGTGCTCGAAGAAGGAGGGATCGGATGTCAGTAGCCGATTAAGAAGGTCGGCACGAAGCTCGTCCGCGAGATGGGTGACAGTGGTGCGAAGAAGCTCGTCGGGAGTTTGTTCGGCTTCCGGTGGCACAGGGACCGGCTCTGTCTTGGGAGCGACAGGGCTCATGGTCCTCACGGCCGAGTGGAACTTCTGGAATTCGGGAAACTGCAAAAGGAACTGGTTATTGATCTTGGGGGGAGGGTTGGCGAGGACCTTCTTGCCCTCGTCAGTGATCTCGAAGAACCCCCGCTTGGTCCCCCTCAGCAAGCCAGCATGAGTCAGATAGGACTTCGCCCAATGGGTGCGATTCGAGATGAATGTTTGCTTGCCGCTGGGCAGCAGTTGGATTGCTTCCTCGGGAGTGAGGTCGAAGCGGGCGGCCATTTTGTGAACGACGTCACTGATTTTGACTTCGCCGCCTGCCGCCGACTGAAGCACGGGCAGCATGAGGGTCTGATAGTCCGGGATTGGCACGGGCTGACGATTCCTTGCGACTGAACTTGCAGGCTAACACAACTTGGAGTTTCGCCGGCAAACGCCGATTTTGAGGTAAGCGGCTTCGACCTCTCGGCGCCGACCTCGAACTCGAAAATCCCATACGTGGAGGGGTAGGCCGCGCCTTGGTTGCCAGCGCGTAGGGCGCGGTGCTTGCGGGGTGCTATTCGCCGTGTGGTTAAGGCTAATTAAGTGGTTACTATTAAAGCGCATTTCTCGGCAAGGCGAGCAAGTCCTTGAAAAACTGCAGGTTCTGCAGCAGCGGCCTGAGATCGCCGTCGAGCGAGGCGGCGCCGCGCTTGGTGAGCGCGAGCAGGTCGTGCCAGCCCGGTTCGGGCACCGGCTCCCAGAACCGCGTCCAGGCCTCGTCGGTCGCCCGATAGGTGAAGATGGCCGAGCGCATCAGGCGCGGGCCTCGCTCGAAGCCCTTGAGTGCGCCGCCACCGAACGACAGCCAGAACGGCTCGTCGCCGATGTCGACGCGGCAGTCGGTCTCGACCCAGCGGCCGCGGCGGCGGAGATCGGCGTCGGCCGCGAGCAGGCCGGGCAGGGCGGCGAAGCGGTCTGCCGCGTTCATGCGCCCGCGCTCATACGACCCGGTCGGCGCGCAGCTTCCCGATCGCGGCGTCGTCGTAGCCCAGCTCCTGCAGGATCTGGTGGGTGTGCTCGCCGAGCTGCGGCGCGCGGCGGCGGATGCTGAGCGGGGTGCGCGACAGCATCACCGGCTCCTGCAGCACGGGCGCTGGCTTCGCCATGCCGGGATAGTCCATCTGGTGGAAGAAGCCCGCCTCGTTGACGTGGCGGTCGTCGAGCGTCTGCTGCGGCGTATAGACGGCCCCGGCCGGGATGCGGTTGGCCTCGAGCTCGGCCAGCGCATCGGCGACCGAGCGGTCGGCGCACCATTTCTGCATGATCGCCGACAGCGCCTCGCCATTGTCGCCGCGCGCCAGGTCGTCCTTGAAGCGCGGGTCGGCGGCCAGGTCCTCGTTGCCCATCAGGCGGCACCAGCGCACGAACAGCGGCTGGCCGATGGTCATGGCGTAGATCCAGCCGTCCTTGCACTTGAACGTGTCCGACGGACCGGCGGTGAAGCCGCGGTTCAGCGTGGCGGTGCGGTCGAGGCCGAGCAGGGCCTGCTCGATCAGGTGGCCGTTGGTGATGTTGATCGCGGTGCGCAGCAGCGCCGTCTCGACCTTCTGGCCCTTGCCGCTGCGGGCGCGGTCCATCAGGGCGGCGAGCACGCCCACGGTGCTGAGCAGCGCCGAGCTGAAGTCGACATAGGGGGCGTTCATGCGGGTCGGGACCGCGCCGTCGCCGGACAGGTGCATGGCGCCCGACATCGCCTGGCCGATCGTGTCGAAGCCGACGCGCGTGGCGTAGGGGCCCTCCGAGCCGAAGGTCGAGTTGGTCGCCAGGATGATGCGCGGGTTGATCGCCGAGATCGTCTCGTAGTCGATGCCCATGCGCTTCAGGTCTTCGTAGGGCAGGTTGGCGATCACCACGTCGGAGACCGCGACCAGCTTCTTCACGATCTCGCGGCCGGCCGGCTTCATCGGGTTCAGCGTGAGGCCGAGCTTGTTGCGGCCCATCTGGAGGAACATCGCGCCTTCGCCGCCCTCGGCGACCGGCGTCACCCAGCGGTCCTCGCTGCCTTCGAGCTTCTCGATGCGGATGACCTCGGCGCCGAGGTCGCCCAGCATGGTGCCGCAGAACGGGCCGGCGATGTACCGGCCGAAGTCGAGTACGCGAATGCCCTCCAGGACGCCAGCCATCGATCCGTTTCCTCGCTTGTTGTCGGGAGCCGCGACGCGGCGCCGGCCCAGCAATAGCGCGGCAGCGGCGGCGGCGACAAGAAGGGCGGCGCGGCGCGCGGGCGCGCGCCCACCGTCTCAGTCGAAGAAGGTGTTGGGCTTGATGAAGAAGGCCAGCATCAGGCAGCCCTCGTCGGTCCAGGCGTCGTGGCGGCTGCCGGGGCGGCGCCAGACATAGTTGCCGGCGCTGCAGACGCCGGCATGGTCGGCGAAGGACCCTTCGAGGACGTAGGTCTGCTCGATGGCGACGTGTTCGTGATGCGGAAGGCGGGCGCCGGGCGCCCAGCGCATCAGCACCGTCGACATGCCGGTCGCCGGATTCTCCATCAGGATCTTGGCCTCGACGCCGGGAAAGCGCGTCGCCTTCCAGGGCACGGAGGCCACGTCGACATAGGTCGAATCGGGGATCGAGCCGGCCGGCAGGGTCTCGGCGTTCATGCGGTGGCCCTCTGCTTGGCGGCGGCGAGCGTGCCGCCGCGCATCACGTGGCCGGGCAGGGGGCGGCCCACGACCTCCTCGGCCAGCCGGGCGACCTCGATCAGCCGGTCGACGTCGAGGCCGGTGTCGACGCCCATCTCCTCGCACATGAAGGCGAAGTCCTCGGTGCAGATGTTGCCGGCGGCGCCGTCGGTGGCCGCGAACGGACAGCCGCCGAGCCCGGCGATCGAGGCGTCGAACTTCGTGACGCCCAGCCTCAGGCCGGCATAGGCGGCGGCCTGGCCGGTGCCGCGCGTGTCGTGCAGGTGCAGGCCGATCTCGAGCTCGGGCCACTTCGAGCGGATGGCGTCGATCAGGCGCTCGACCGAGCGCGGCGTGGCCCAGCCCATGGCGTCGGTCAGCTTGATGCCCTTCAGCCGGAAGCCGGCCAGCTCGGCCTCGTCGAGGGCCGACTGCACCCGCTGCAGGATCAGCCCGGTCGGCAGCTCGCCCTCGAAGTTGCAGCCGAAGGCGCCGAGGATGATGCCCCATTCGACCGGGACGCCGCGCTCCTTGAGGAGCTGCAGGGAGCCCCGCTGCTCGACCAGGGCGTCGGCGACCGGTTTGCCGAGGTTCTTGCGCGAGAAGGTGTCGGAGGCGGTGACGCGGACGCCGCCGTCGACGTGCAGGGGACCGTCGAGCGCCCGCTCGAGACCCTGCCGGTTGAGCCAGAGCGCGCTGTACTCGACGCCGGGCTTCTGTCGGATGGCCGCCGCCACCTCCGCGGCGTCGGCCATGGTCGGCACGCGCCGCGGATTGACGTAGGAGACGCAGGCGATGTGCCTGAGCCCGGCGTCCGCCAGCGCCTCGATGAGACGCACCTTGTCGGACACCGGGATCATCTTCTTCTCCGACTGGAAGCCCTCGCGAGGGCCTTCCTCGGAAATCTCCACGCGCTTGGGCAGGTCGGACATCGCTCGACTCCTTCGGTCGTCAGCCTTCTTCCTGGAAGGCCTCCTGGCGGGCCTTCTTGATGCCGGGCAGGGCCATCAGGATCAGCAGGAGCACGGTGGTGATGAGCAGCCCCAGGCTGATCGGCCGCTCGATGAACACCGACGGGTCGCCGCGCGACAGCAGCATGGCGCGCCGGAAATACTCCTCCATCTGCGGACCGAGCACCAGCCCCAGCAGGAACGGCGCGCCCTCGCAGCCCAGGCGCACGAAGACGTAGCCCAGCACGCCGAAGGCGGCGACCTGCATGACGTGGAAGGTGCTGTTCTGCAGGCTGTAGGCGCCGATGCAGCAGAACAGCAGGATGGCCGGGGCGAGGAAGCGGTAGGGCACCGTCAGCAGCTTCACCCACATGCCGATCATCGGCAGGTTGATGACGACCAGCATCAGGTTGCCGATCCACATCGAGGCGATCATCCCCCAGAACAGGTCCGGCTTCTTGGTCATCACCTCGGGGCCGGGCTGGATGCCCTGGATGATCATGGCGCCGACCATCAACGCCATCACGGCGTTGGACGGGATGCCGAGGGTGAGCATCGGGATGAAGGAGGTCTGGGCGGCGGCGTTGTTGGCCGATTCCGGCGCCGCCACGCCTTCCACCGCGCCCTTGCCGAAGCGCTCCGGCGTCTTCGAGATCTTCTTCTCGAGCGTGTAGGACGAGAAGGCGCCGAGCGTGGGGCCGCCACCCGGCAGCACGCCGAGCGCCGAGCCCAGCGCCGTGCCGCGCAGCACGGCGGGAATGGCCCGGCGGATCTCCTCCCGCGTCGGCCACAGCGAACCGACCTTGATCGTCCCGCCGGTGCGCTCGAGATGCCGTTCGAGGTTGACCACGATCTCGGCGATGCCGAACAGGCCCATGGCGATCGGGGCGAAGTCGATGCCGTCGCTGAGCTCGGGCAGATCGAAGGTGAAGCGCTGGGCGCCGGTGTTGACGTCGGTGCCGACCAGGCCGAACAGCAGGCCGAGGAAGATCATGGCGATCGCCTTGACCACTGAGCCGCTGGCCAGCACGACGGCGGCCACCAGGCCCAGCGCCATCAGCGAGCAGTAGTCGGCCGGGCCGAACTTCTGCGCCATCTGCGTCAGCGGCTCGGCGAACAGGACGATGAGCATCGTGCCGACGGTGCCGGCGAAGAACGAGCCCACGGCCGAGATCGACAGCGCGGCGCCGGCGCGGCCGTTGCGCGCCATCTGGTAGCCGTCGAGACAGGTCACCACCGAGGCGGCCTCGCCCGGCAGGTTGACCAGGATCGACGTCGTCGAGCCGCCGTAGGACGCGCCGTAGTAGATGCCGGCCAGCATGATCAGCGAGGCGGTCGGCGGCAGGTGGAAGGTGATCGGCAGCAGCATGGCGATGGTCGCCACCGGCCCGATGCCGGGCAGGACGCCGATCAGCGTGCCGAGGATGCAGCCCAGCAGGGCGTAGGCCAGGTTCTGGAAGGAAAGCGCGACCTCGAGACCCAGCGTCAGATTGTGCAGCAGGTCCATGTCACCAGATCCCGTGCACGATCGTGATGTTCATCTGCAGGCCGACCTTGAAGACCAGCGTGCACAGGACGGACAGCACGATCATGTTGCCGATGACCTCGGTGAGCTTGAACTCCTCGCCGCCCAGCGAGGCGATCAGGATCAGCGCAACCAGCGCCGGAATGAGGCCCGCCCGCTCGAACAGCAGGGCGAAGCAGATGATGCCGATCGTCACCATGGTGATCGGCTTCCACTTCGGCATCTCGACGAGATCCTCGGCCTCCGCACCCGGCCGGCCGAACAGCGAGACCAGCAGCATCAGGATCACGACGTCGGCCACCAGGATGGAGGCGACCATGAAGGGGACCGACATGGTCTTGAAGGTCTGCTGGCTCTCGGGTCCCAGCACGTTGTTGGCGATGAAGGCCGAGCCCCAGGGGATCAGGGAGAAGACCAGGACAACGAGGGAGAGGGCCGCCACCGGAATCCAGTAGCGCTCCTTCTCCTTCTTGTCGGCGGTCCTGAACAGCGTGCCGAGCGCGATGACGCTGCCCAGGCTGAGGAGGATGTAGGCCAGCATGTGGGGCACGAAGCCGGGCCCCATGCGGACCGGCGTCCCCAGCGCCAGCTTCTGGCCGAAGTACAGCGCGATCACGCCGAAACCGATGAACATCAGTCCCGACAAAAGATCCTTGCTCAGGAATCGAATCAACGACGCCTCCCCCTACACACACCTTTTACGCGACCTTGTTGGGCTTGCTCCCCTAAGCCGCGCATACGCTACACAAACCTGCCGCCCTTGTCTTGGTCCGGACGCCCGTTCAGGCCCGCAGCAGCAGCCGGACGGCCACGACGACGAGGCAGAAAGCAAAGAGACGGCGCAGCATCAAGACCGGAGCACGCATCGCCCATCGCACCGCGATAGGAGCGACAAAGAGTGCCGGCAGGGACAGGGCCGCCACGCAGATCAGGGCGACGTCCCCGATGGCGTCCGAGGTCCGGCCCGGCCGGCCGATGTCGTGGATCAGGAAGAACACCGTCGCCGGGACGGCGATCACGAGATTGAACAGGGCGCCGGCCCCGATCGCCCGCTTGAGCGGGAAGGAGAAGAGGGTCAGGACGGGGGTGCTGAGAGTCCCGCCGCCGACACCGACGGCGGAGGCCAGCACGCCCACGATCGTGGGCGGCACCTGGCCCAGGGGCCCGCGCGGCGGGGTTGGGCCCAGCACCAGCCGGTCGCTGGCGCCGAGCTGGACGGCCAGCGCCAGCGCCACGGCCGCGAACGTCCCGGTGAGCACGGCCGCCGAGGCGTGGGAGCCCAGCCAGAGCCCCGCCACCGTGCCGGCGAGGAGGGCGGGCAGCCAGGTCCGGACCAGCGCAGCGTCGATCGTGCCGGCCCGCCAATGGGCCGTGGCAGCGGAGATCGATGCGACGACGATATTGGCCTGGGCGGTGCCGACGGCCAGGATCAGCGCCGTCGGCCTGTCGACCTCCATGGCCTCGAAGATCTCGATCAGGACGGGGACCGCGACGACGCCTCCACCGACACCAAGGAGACCGGCAAGCAGGCCGATCAGGGAGCCGGTCGCCAGCAACGCCAGCCAGATCAGGGGAGAGTAAGCCGAAAACAGGTCGAGCACGGGATTGTCCGTAGGTCCATATTGCATGCGCGGGAGGCGGCGAGCAAACTCGGGGCCAATGTGAACGACCGTTCAGGGGCATCGGGTGGCGAGACGCGGGGCAGAATATATCGGCACCATGGCGGTGCAGGAGAAGCATCGTTTCGACGAGCGGTCGCTGGCCGGATTCATGGCCGACCATGTCGAGGGCTTCGTCGCCCCGGTCACGGTCGAGCAGTTCAAGGGCGGCCAGTCCAACCCGACCTATCGCCTGACCGACGGCGCCGGCCGCCGCTACGTCCTGCGCCGCAAGCCGCCCGGCAAGCTGCTGCCGTCCGCCCACGCCGTCGACCGCGAGTTCCGGGTCATCTCGGCCCTCAACCGGACCGACGTGCCGACCCCGCGGGCCTATGTCCTGTCCGAGGACGAGAGCGTGGTCGGGACGCCTTTCTACATCATGGAGTACTGCGACGGCCGGGTCCTTTGGGACCCGCTGCTGCCGGAAGTGCCGCTGGAGGGACGGCTGGCGATCTACCAGGCCAAGTTCGAGACCCTGGCGCGGCTTCATGCCGTCGACTATGCCGCCCTGGGGCTCGCCGACTTCGGCCGGCCCGGCAGCTACGTCGCCCGCCAGATCTCGCGCTGGGGCAAGCAGTACAAGGCGTCGGAGACCGAGACGATCGCTTCGATGGACCGGCTGCTCGACTGGCTGCCGGCGCATCTGCCCACGGCCGACGAGACCGTCCTGGTCCACGGCGACTATCGCCTCGACAACATGATCTTCCACGCCACCGAGCCGCGCGTGCTGGGCATCATCGACTGGGAAATCTCCACCCTGGGCGACCCCCTCGCGGAGCTGTCCTATCTCTGCATGCTCTGGCGCACGCCCAAGGACTGGGGCGGCCTTCACGGACACGATCTCGCGGCGCTGGGCCTGCCATCGGAGGCCGAGATGGTGGCCTACTACTGCCGTTTGTCGGGCCGGCCCGTTCCCGACCCGAAGCCCTGGGAATTCTACATGGCGTATAATCTCTTTCGCGTGTCGTGCATCCGCCAGGGCGTCTATGCCCGGTCCCTCGACGGCACGGCCTCCAACGTGCGGGCGGCCGACTCGGGCAAGCTGGTCCGGCCGGCGGCCGACCTGGCCTGGCAGATCGTCGACGGGATGGGGGGAGGCGGGCCATGAGCAAGCGCAAGCCGGTCGGGACGTCGGCGTCCGACACGCTGGCCGAGCGCGAGTCGCGCCCGCCGGTCGAGGCGATCCGGGCAGCGGCCTTCGCGCAGTTTGCCGAGCGCGGCTATCCGGTCGTGACGGTACGCGACATCATGCGGGCCTGCGGCCTGACGCAGGGGGCGCTCTACAACCATTTCAAGTCCAAGGACGAGCTGCTGCACGACATCATCTCGTCCACCCAGGTCGAGCTCGAGCGTCAGTGCCAGCAGGCCGTGGCGGCGGCCGGCGACGATGCCCGCGCCCAGCTCGCCGCCTTCGTCCGCGTCTACGTCATGCGCCACTGCCGCCTGCGGGTCGAGGCTCTGGTCGCCAACCGCGAGATCGGCTGGCTGGGCGCGGACCGGGTCGCCGACATCAGGCGCAGCCGGCGCGCGATCCGTGACATCGTCGTGGCGATCCTGGCGCGCGGCGTGGAAAGCGGCGTGTTCGAGCCGCCGCAGGTCGAGGGCCGGTACGATCTCAAGGCGATGGCCATGGCCTTGCTCGATCAGTGCACGCACGTGTCGATGTGGTACGGTCCCGGCGGCGAACTCGGCGAGGAGCAGATGGCGAAGCTCTACGCCGACATGGCATTGCGGGCCGTCGGAGCGAAGTCGCCCTCCTGAGGTCGGTCCGCCGCGACGGGTGCACGAATGACGGTCCGCCTCAAGGCGCTTCTCCTGTCCCTGCTGGTCGGCGCCTGCACGGCCGAGTCGGTCGAGGCCCCGCCGCCCGTCGTGCGGGCCTCCGGCCCGGCGATGGCCGGCCCGTCGGTGCCGGCGGCCGGCTGGCGGGTCGTGCTGATCGCGGGCGACAACAATACCCAGGCCTTCGACAACGGCGTCGACGCGCTGCGCGCCAAGCTGGCGCGGCGCGGCGTGCGCGACATCCGCGTCTTCACCTCCGATCCCGCAGCCAACCCGGGCAAGCCGGTGGCGACCGCCGCCAACGTCTCCGGGGCGCTGCGCACGCCGGGCGGCGAGGCCTGCCTCGCCTTCATCACCAGCCACGGCGACGAGAGCGGCTTCGTGCTGCGCCAGGCGCGCGGCACGGTGGCGCCGTCGTCGCTCGACGCCGCGCTGGATGCCGGCTGCGGCACGCGGCCGACCGTGGTCGTCGTGTCGGCCTGCCACAGCGGCGTCTTCCTGAGCCCGGCGATGCGCCAGCCCAACCGCATCGTGCTGAGTGCGGCGGCGGCCGACCGGGTGAGCTTCGGCTGCGGCGCCGGCGACCAGTACACCTATTTCGACCAGTGCCTGCTGCAGCAGTTCGACGGCGCCACGACCTGGCAGCAGCTCGCCGGCACGACCCGCGACTGCGTGCTGAAGCTCGAGCGCGACATGGGCATCCGCCGCTCCTCGATGCCGCAGTCCTTCTTCGGCTCGGCGGTCGCCGGCCTCAGGATCCCGGGCCGGTAGTCCGGCAACCTTGAAGAGTTTTCCTGCAGCCCAAAGGTCCCTCGCTACGCTCGGGATGACAGGGTGCGCGTGGCGACAGGCAGGACTCGCCCGGCCGAAGAAGATGTCATCCCAAGGCCGCAGGCCGAGGGACCTTTCCTGCCGCCCGAAGGATCCCTCGCTGCGATTCTCCTTCATGCTCCTCTCCCCCGCTAGGGCAGGGCTATCGCATATGACTGCAAAACCCCGTCATCCCGACCGAAGCCGAGCGTAGCGAGGCGGAGTGGAGGGACCTGTTTTTGCGGAAGCGGCCCGAAAAAAGGTCCCTCGGCTTCGCCGCCCTTCGGGCGGCTCCGCTCGGGATGACGGAGAAATTGATCAAATGCGATAGCCCTGCCCGCTAGGGGGGAGAGGTTGGGAGAGGGGGTAGCGCACGTCGATTCCCCCTCTGCGGTGTTACCCTTCTGCCCGGTTGCTCAAGATTTCACCCGCCAATGACCGCTGTGAAGTCGCAGGTCACGTGGTTGGCGGCCGTGGCGGGTAGCGCCAGCGTGTGGCGCGCCGGGCGCGACTCCGGATCGGGGAACATGGCCGACCATTCGCCGTTCAGCGCCTTGCGGCCGGTCGCCGGGTCCTTCATCCAGAAGTTGACCTTGATGATGTCCTCGACGCTGCCGCCCGCCGCCTCCACGCACAGCCGGATCTGCTTGAAGACGTTGGTCACCTGATCGGCGAGCTCCGGCGGCATCTGGCCGCTCTGCGGATCGCGGCCGCTGATGATGCTCGACATCAGGATGTTGCCGATGCGGCTGGCGTTGGGGATCGGGTTCTCGTGCTTGAAGCCCGGATAATTGATGCTCTTGCGCCGCGCCATGGTGCGATCCCTCCGTCGTGGTCTGCTGCCATTTCGGCCGGGAGCATGGCACCATGGGGCAACACAATCGACTGCAAAGGGGGAAACGATGGCGCTCGTGGATTACGAGCGGGACGGGCAGGTCGTCACCTTGACGCTCAATCGTCCCGAGAAGCTGAACGCATTCAGCGACGAGCTGGTGGGGGCGCTGGGCGACGCGCTGCACCGCTTCGACACCGACGGCGAGGCCGAGATCGCCATCCTGTGCGGCGCCGGCCGCGCCTTCTCGAGCGGCGCCGACGTTCACCAGCGCCAGCTGCGCAGCCGCGAGGAGTTCCTCAAGCTCGGCGGTCCGCAGGGGCGCGGCACGCACTCCGCCGACCTGCTGACCAAGGCGGTCAACTGGAAGCCGGTGATCGCCGCGCCGCATGGCTACGTGCTCGGCCTGTCGGTCGGCATCGTGCTCGAGTGCGACCTGATCGTCGCGGAGGAGGGCACGCGCTTCCAGATCACCGAGACCTCGCGCGGCCTGGGGGCCGGCAAGTACTGGGCGCTGATGCACTATCGCGGCGGCGGCGCCTTCACCATGGAGGCCGCGCTCACGGGCCGCTTCTTCACCGCCGAGGAGGCCTTTCGGGCCAATCTGATCAACCGCGTGGCGCCCAAGGGCCGGTACCTGGAAGGCGCGCGCGAGCTCGCCGCCGAGGTGCTGAAGAACCCGCCGCTCAGCGTCCGCTCGACGGTGCGCATGCGGCGCTACTACATGGATCGCCTCAGCCGCGAGGTCATGTTCATGGGCGCGCCGGAGAAGCTCTATCTCAGCGAGGATTTCGGCGAGGCCGCGCGCGCCTTCGCCGAGAAACGCAAACCCGCCAAATTCAAGGGGCGCTGACCATGAGGAAGAGCAGCGATCGCATCCTGACCAGCCACGCCGGCAGCCTGCCGCGCTCGGACGACCTCATCGCCGCCAACGCCGAGCGCGAAGCGGGGAAGGCCGACGAGGCGACCTTCCAGAGGAAGCTCACGGGCGCGGTGGCCGACGTCGTGCGCCGGCAGGTCGAGGCCGGCATCGCGGTGCCGGGCGATGGCGAGTACGGCAAGTCGATGGGCCACAAGATCAACTACCGTGCCTGGTGGAGCTACTCGTTCTCGCGGCTGGCCAACCTCCAGGTGAAGGGGCTCGGCCTCTACGACATGCCGGCCCGGCGCTCGACGCCGGGCAACACCGTGCTGTCGAGCTTTGCCGACCGGCGCGACCGCCAGCGTTTCGCCACCGCCTACGGTGACCCCGACTCGGGCGTGTCGACAGGGCCGCGCGCCCACGACTGGCCGTTCTGCGTCGGGCCGATCAGCTACACCGGCCACGCGGCGATTGCGGCCGACATCGCCAACTTCAAGGCGGCGCTTGCGGCCAGCGGCGTCAGCGAAGGGTTCATGACCTCCATAGGTCCGGCGAGCTGCGCCCGCATTGGCAACGAGCACTACAAGAGCGACGACGAGTTCGTCTTCGCCTGCGCCGACGCCATGCGCGAGGAGTACAAGGCGATCGTCGACGCGGGCCTGGTGCTGCAGATCGACGATCCGGCCATCGCCGAGAACTTCGATCAGATCAACCCGGAGCCGACGGCCGAGGAATACCGCAGGTTCACGATGCCCAAGATCGAGGCGTTGAATCATGCGCTGAAGGGCCTGCCGCAGGACCGCATCCGCTTCCATCTCTGCTGGGGCAGTTGGCACGGTCCGCACACGACCGACATTCCCATGCGGGAGATCGTGGCGCCCATGCTCGCGATCAACGCCGGCGCCTATTCCTTCGAGGCGGGCAACGTGCGCCACGAGCACGAATGGTCGGTGTGGCAGGACACCAGGCTGCCCGACGACAAGCTGATCCTGCCCGGAGTGGTCAGCCACGCCACCAACGTCGTCGAGCATCCCGAGCTGGTCGCCGAGCGCATCGGCCGCTTCGCGCGCCTGGTCGGCCGCGAGCGCGTCATCGCCTCGACCGACTGCGGCCTGGGCGGCCGCGTCCATCGCGACATCGCCTGGGCCAAGCTCGAGACCCTGGCCCAGGGGGCGGCGATCGCGAGCCGGCAGCTCTTCTGACCATGAGCGAGCCTCCGGCTCGCTCAGGCCGTTGATCGAAATCCCAAGCGGGTGACAGCATGAGCCACAAGGGCTGGCATTCGCGGGGCTACCTGCCGCATTTCGACTCGGCGGAAACCACCCAATTCGTGACGTTCCGACTGGCCGACAGCCTGCCGAAGGCTGTCGCTGCGGCCCTGGCTCTGCTCCCCGACAGCCTGGTGGAGATCGATCGCGCACTCGATAGCGGACGAGGAGCCTGCTGGCTCGCGCAGCCTGCGATCGCCAGCACAGTGGAGGACGCGATCCTGCACTTCGACGGCGAGCGCTATCGGCTGCTCGCGTGGTGCATCATGCCCAATCACGTGCACGTGGTGGTCGAGCCAGCGCCCGGCCACAGCCTGGGATCGATCGTGCGGAGCTGGAAGTCCTTCACCGCAAATGGAGGTAATCGGCTCCTAGGTCGCGACGGGCCCTTCTGGCATCGCGACTACTTCGACAGGTTCATCCGGGACGAAGGGCATCTCGCGCGGACGATCGACTATGTCGAGAACAATCCGGTGAAGGCCGGGCTGGTTCCTGAGCCCGCCGGCTGGCGATGGAGCTCGGCTCGGCTTCGGGGATGAGCGAGCCGGAGGCTCGCGGTCCTGAAGACCATGACGCACTCATGCTCTTTGCGGCTCGCTCGGGCGAGCAACCGCCGGCGTCAGCGGTCACGATCGATCGCGGGTCAGCGCTGCGAACTGCACCGGGTAGTGCTTCTCGGCGAAGGCGGGGGTGATCAGGCCCTGGTCGAGATCGCGGGCGACGCTCTCGGCCGGTCGCTGCCGGGGATCGCCGAAGCCGCCGCCGCCGGCATCCTGCACGTCGACCACGCCGCCGGGCGGCACGACCACGCGTGCCTTGGGATCGATCGGCACGCCGTCGACGGAAATGCGCCGGGGCGCGCCGTCGGAGGCCCCCGCGAAGCCGCTCGCCGCCAGCCGCGTCCGCGACGCCATGAACGACGCTTCCAGCGGCAGGCCGGTGTCGTTGCGCAGCCCGAAGACCTGGCCGTTGCCGCCCTGGAACTCCCCGGGACCGCCGGAGTCCGGAAGCATCTCCTTGCGCAGGAAGGTGCAGCCGGTCTGTTCCTCCCACACTTCGAGCGATCCGCCGATCATGTTCGACGGCGCCGGCAGCGCGGCCCGACCGTCGTACCCGGCCAGCGCGCCGTAGCCACCCGGCGAGAAGTAGATGAACGAATAGCGCCGGCCCTGGCGGTTCTGCCCGCGCAGATTGACTTGGAACACCATGCCCGACTCGGCCTGGACGTCGTCCGGCAGCGCCTCGGCCAGGGCCTTGAAGATCAGCGGCGCCACGAAATGGCCGAACACGTGGCGCGCGCCGGTCGGATGGGGCCGCAGGGCGTTGAGGATGCAGTTGTCCGGCGCGGCGATGGTGACGAACTCGAACAGCGCCTGGTTGTTGGGAATGTTCGGCGCCAGCAGGACCTTGGCGCAGAAGTAGCAGAAGGCGCGGGTGTAGCAGATCGGCACGTTGACGCCGGCGGCGACGACGCCGTCGGTGCCCGCGAAGTCGAAGGCGAAGCCCTTTTCGCTCACCGTCACGCTCACGCGCAGGTTCAGGTCGGGGAAATTCTCTCCGCCCTCCACCGGCAGCGTCGCGGCATGGCGCCCCTTGGGGATCCGGTCGAGCTTCGCCTCGATCGCGCGCCGGGTGAGGGCGAAGATCGCGTCGGCGACCCCGACGAAGTCCGTCAGTTCGTACTCGCCCAGGATCTCGACCAGGCCGGCCGCGCCGACGTTGCAGGAGGCGATGTTCGAATAGATGTCGCCGAACACCAGGTCTGGCATCCGGACGTTGGCGCGCAGGAACTCGAACAGGAACTCGTTCCGCTCGCCGGCGTCGATGAGCTTCACCGGCGGCAGCGAGAACCCTTCCTCGTAGACGTCCCGGGCGACCGAGCTCATGCCGACGCCGCCGACATCGGCCAGATGCGACACGGTCAGGCAGTATCCGATGATCGCGCCCCGGTGGAAGACCGGCTTCACGACGTTGATGTCGAAGACGTGGCCCGTGCCCATCCACGGATCGTTGGTCACGATGATGTCGCCGTCACGCATCTGCGACGGTTCGATCCGGTCGAGGATGTGGCCGAGCGTATGGGACCCCGTCCCGGTGAAGGACGGGACGCTGGCCGCGCCCTGCGCCAGCAGCTTGCCGCGCGAGTCGAAGATCATGCACGAGTAGTCGCCGCTCTGCCGGATCATGGTCGAGAAGGCGGTGCGGACGAGGGCCGAGACCATCTCGTCGGCCGTCGAGACGAGCCGGGACCAGATGATGCCGGCATCCACCGGATCGATCGCCGCGGTCGACATGCTATCTCCTCCACCGTGCGATCAGGTCCAGGCTGGGCGCGACGTCGACGTGCGCGCCGGGCGGGATGTAGATCGTCGTGTCGTTCTCCTCGATCAGCGCCGCGCCTTCCGCCCGCCAGCCGGGAGCCAGGGCATATCGATCGAAGACCGGGACCCGCGTCGGCGCCTCGCGTCGATCCTGTCCGAGATAGCAATCGCGATGTCCCTTCTGCGCGAGTCCCGTCGCCCTGAGGGCGTCGTAGGCGAAGGCGCGCATGCCCTTGAGCGGCGCCGGCCGGGTGATCTCGACGGACCAGCTGCTGATCTCGATCTCGTAGGAGGGGAAGTCGAGTCCGAAGATGCCGCGATAGGTCTCCAGGAACGTCGACCGGATGCCGTCGCGGTCCGGATATCGCCCGTCCCGTCCGATCTCGACCGTGACTTCCGAATCCTGTCCCTGGTATCTCATGCCGGCCTTGACGACCGTCACCGCCCCGTCGCCGGCGAGGCGCCGCGCATAGGCGTCCGAGTCGATCAGGTCGGCCACTTCGCGGGCGACCAGTCCCTCGACGATGTCGGCGACGCGCACGAGCTTCGAGCGCTGCAGTACGGTGCCTTCGTGGCCGGCGAACAGCCCCATGGCCGAGGCCACGCCGGCGGCGAAGGGGAAGATCACGCGCTCGATCCCCAGCAGGCGGGCGATCGGGAGGGCGTGGATGGGGGCCGCGCCGCCCGTGCAGACGAGCGTGGCGCGTCGATGGTCGATGCCGAGCTCCGCCGCATGCACGCGGAAGGCCCTCGCGACATTCTCGTTGATCGTGCGGTGGATGCCGAGGGCGGCGCGATGGGGGGAGATCGCGAGCGGCTCGGCGAGCGTCGCGCGGATCGCCGCCGTCGCGCCGGCCGTCCTGACGGAGATGCCGCTGTTGTGGAAATTGTGCTCGCCGAGGAAGCCCAGGACCAGGTTCGCGTCGGTGACGGTCGGCCGGATGCCGCCGCGCCCGTAGCAGGCTGGGCCGGGATCCGCACCGGCGCTGCGCGGCCCGACACCGATGACGCCCCGGTCGTCGATCTCGGCGATGCTGCCGCCGCCGGCGCCGATCTCGATCAGGTCGATGGCCGGAATCCGGAGTGGAAGCCCGCTGCCCGCCTCGAACGCTCCCTCGCGCGCCACTTCGAGGCCGGACCGGACGTCGACCTTGCCGTCGACCAGATAGGCGCCCTTGGACGTGGTGCCGCCCATGTCGTAGGCGAGGATCATCCCGGTGCCGGTCGGGTCGTCGCCGAGCGACGGGCGGTTGCGGTCGGCGATCTCCTTCGCGGCCAGGACGCCCGCCGCCGGCCCCGATTCGATCAGCCGGACGGGCGTGCCGACGGAATGCTCGACGGCGACGGGCAGGCCCGAGGAGGTCATGAGGAACAGCCGGCCGGCGAAGCCCTTCGCCCGCGCCGTGCCCTCGAGGCGCCGGACATAGTCGACCAGCAGGGGCTTGGTGTAGGCATTGACCGCGCAGGTCATCCATCGCTCGTATTCGCTCTGCTGGGGCGCGATGGCGCTGGAGACCGACAGGGTCGCGTCGCCGATCTCCTCGCCGATCCATTGCGCGACGGCCTGTTCGTTGGCGGCATTGCGGAACGAGTGGAGGAAGCAGATCGCGAAGTTCCGGACGCCCGTTTCATCGACGAGCCGGCGGACGCCCGCGAGCACCCGGGACCGGTCCGGCGCGGCTACGATCGCGCCGGCCGACGAAACCCGCTCCTGCACGGCGAGCTTGAGTGCGCGCTTCGAGATCGGGCGCGGAAAGAGCAGCCGGAGGTTCGTCAGGTTGTAGCGATGCTCGCGCGCCGTCTCCAACGTCGTCCCGAAGCCCTCTGTGTGGAGCAGGATGAAGTCGTGTCCCTTGCGCTCGATGACGGCGTTGGTGATGAGGGTCGTCGCGTGCAGGAACATGTCGCAGCCGGCCAGGTCGAATCCGGCGGTCTGCTGAAGCTGGCCGAGGCCGTCGAAGATGGCGGCATCGGGCTCGTGCGGCGTGCTCAGCACCTTCGTCGTGACGACCTTGTTCCGTCCTTCGTCCAGCAGGACGAAGTCCGTGAACGTCCCGCCGATATCGACCGCGATGGAAAACCGTCCCATGAAATCAGCCCTGGCGGCGACGCGTGGCCATCTGCATCTCCCGGTCGGGGTCAGGCCACGGACGCGATCGCCTTGTCGAGCAGCGCCAGCCCCTCGTCGATCTCCTCGTCCTTGACGATGAGCGGCGGCGCGATGCGCATGGTGCCGCCGGACGTGCCCGAGCGGACGATGTTGGCCGCCAGGCCGAACGCCATCGCCGCTTCCGTGACCGCGTTCGAGAGGCTGGTCGCGTCGCGCGGGCCCGCGTCGGTGAATTCCACGCCGCGCAGCAAGCCGCGGCCGCGCACGTCGCCGATGCACGAATGGCGCTGCTTCAGCCGCATCAGGCCCTCGCCCAGCCGCTCGCCGGCGGTACGGGCGCGGTCGATCAGCCCGTCGCGCAGCACGATCTCCAGGACCTTCAACCCGACGGCCGCCGGCAGCGGATCGTTCACATGGGTCGTGTAGAAGAAGTACTTCCGCTCGTCGGCCAGGGTCGCGATCGCGTCGGTGGTCATGACGGCCGACAGCGCCATGCCGGCGCCCAGCGTCTTGGACAGCGTCAGGATGTCGGGCACCACGCCGTCACGCTGGAAGGCGAACATGGTGCCGGTTCGGCCGAGCCCGGTCTGCGCCTCGTCGAGGATCAGCAGCATGCCGCGCCGCTGGCAATGCGCCTTGAGCGCCGCGAGATAGCCGGGCGGCAAATCGATCACGCCGCCGCTGCTCAGGATCGGCTCGCCGATGAAGGCCGCGAGGTTGCCCGTGCATTGCGCATCGACCTGCTCGAAGGCGTCGTCGAGCTCGCGCCGCCAGTCGACGCCTGGAAAGCGGGGCTTGTAGGCGTTCGGCGCCGGGATGGCGTGGTAACCGGGCGCCATCGGCCCCACGCCCGTGCGGCCCACCTTGAACGTCGCGGCGGCCGAGCCGGCGGTGACCCCGTGATAGGACTTGGTGAAGGTGACGATCTCCCACTTGCCGGTGACGGTCTTGGCGAGCTTGATCGCCGCCTCGTTCGCTTCGCCGCCGGTGGACAGGAACATCGTCTTCGACAGTTCCGGCTGCTGCGCCGACAGCTTCTCGGCGAGCGCCACGACGGGCTCGGAGACCATCGCCGAGAAGAGATGATCGAGCGTGCCCGAGGCCTCGCGGATGGTGGCGTGGATCTCGGGATGGGAATGGCCGAGGATCGAGCTCATCTGGCCCGAGGTGAAGTCGAGCATCCTGTTGCCGCCGGCGTCCTCGAGCCAGCAGCCGCTCGCCCGCACCGGCACGAAGTCGGCGAACTCGCAGCCGAAGTGGAGAAGGCTTCGCGCGACGCGTCCCTTGAAGGCGCCGTCCGTGCTGGCATCGACCAATCCGCACCTCTTTCCAGGCGTCCCGGAGACGGGCGCCGACGCTGAGCCTCTTGCAGGACGGGTGCCAGGTCGACCGCAAAGAATTGTCGCCCGAGTGAAAAATATGCATCTTGCAGCCATGAGACAGTCGCGGCTGCCGTTGCGGGGAATTGCCGTGTTCGCGACCGTGGCCCGGCTCGGCAGCCTGAAGGCCGCGGCCAGCGAGCTGAACCTGTCGCCCTCTGCCGTCAGCCACGCCATCCGGGCGCTCGAGGAAGAACTGGGTGTCGAGCTTTTCAAGCGCGTGAGCCGGGGCGTGCGGCTGACGCCCGATGCGGCCCGGTATGCGGAGATCCTGCAGGGCCTGTTCGAGCGCATGCGCCGGGCCACGGCCGACATCGCGGCCCCCGGCTGGAGCCGCGCCTCGGCCGGCGTCGTGCGCATCATGACGCCGCCGTCGCTCGCGACCCACTGGCTGATGCCGCGGCTGCCGGCCTTCATCAAGGCCCATCCGGGAGTCGACCTGCGTGTCTTCGCGGTCCGCACGGCCGACGGCAATGCCGAGGACTTCGACATCACCATCGGCTACGGCGACGCCGCGCGATGGCGCGGGCGGGCACGGCCGCTGCTCGAGGAAAGGACCCAGCCTTATTGCGCCCCGTCGCGGCTGCAGGGCGTCCGGTCGCTGACCGCGCGGCAGCTGCTGGCGCACCCGCTGATCCAGAGCCGCGAGAACGCCGTCTCGTGGGAAGCCTGGCTCGGCCGCCGCGGCATCGCCCTCGACGCCTCGAAGATGCACTTGCTGCAGATAGACCCGTCCTACGTGGCGATCGAGGCAGCCGTGAACGGCGTGGGCATCATCCTCGAGAGCAGCATCCTGACGCGCGAGCATGTCGAGGCCGGACGGCTCGTGGTCGCGGTGCCCGAAACGCGGCCGGCTTCGATCGCCTACTGGCTGCTGCCGCTGCACGAGGGTGCCCGGCCGTCCGTGGTCAAGGCCTACAAGTGGCTGATCGACCAGGCCAATTTCGCCGACGCCTGTCCTTCGAGGCCGGCAACGCGCGCCACGAGCACGAGGGGACGAAGTGGGAGGATACGAAGCTCACCGACGAGCGCCTGATCCTGCCGGGCGTCGTCCGCCTCGCCACCAGGGTCGTCGAGCATCCCGAACGGGTCGCCGAGCGCATCGGCCGCTTCGCGCGCCTGGTCGGCCGCGTCCACCGCGACATCGCCAGGGGTAAGCTCGAGGTCCTGGCCACCGAGCGGCGATCGCGAACCGGCAGCTCTTCTGACCATGAGCGAGCCGGAGGCTCGCGGTCCAGAAGACCATGAGCCAGTTTCGAGGACGTCTGTCATGCTCTCCGGGACCGCGAGCCTCCGGCTCGCTCAGGAGCAGCCCGTCCGTCAAAACTAGAGTTATTGAATCGGACCGCGCTCGGCGCTACACTTCTTCGCTTCGGTTGCTCTCTTCATCGTCCATCCGATCTTGTCATCTCTGTCGCGTTTCAAGCGACAGGGAACGGCCGGCCCAAGCGTCCGGGACGGCTGACAAATCAATGGGTTACGAGCATTTCCTGAGAGTACAGGCGAAACCGATCCCGTCCCGGCAGGCGGTTGGCTCAGGACGCCGGCGAAGCCGCCCGGAGGCGGGCCTCCGCCATCTCGCGCAGGCGGTTGCGCTGGATCTTGAGGCCGTTGGGCGAAGGGGTGCGGGGGAAGTCGTCGATCGGGAAGACGCGCACCGGCACCTTGTAGCCGGCGAGGCCGCGGCGGCAATGATCGATGGTCGCCGCCTCGTCGAGCGCAGCGCCGGCGTCGAGGGTGACGAAGGCGACGGCCCGCACGCCGTCGGGGCGCGGCACGGCGACGGCCTGGCAGGCGACGATGCCCGGCACCTTCTGGATGTGCATCTCGATCTCCAGCGGGTTGACCAGGAAGCCCGACAGCCGCAGCACGTCGCCCATGCGGCTGAGGAAGGTGAAGCCGCCGCGGCCGTCGATCTCGGCGAGGTCGCCGGTGCGCACGTAGCCGTCCTCGGTCATCGCCGCGGCGGTCGCCGCCTCGTTGCCCCAGTAACCCACCATCAGCGAGGGGCCGGCGCATTCCAGCGCGCCCGGCTGGCCGGGACCGAGCAGGACGCCGGTCTCGGGATCGCGCACCCGCACATGGGCGAGCGGCGAGGTGGGCACACCGCCGCCCTGCTTGCGCCGCTTGACCGGCGCGTTGAGCGGCTGGCGGGCGTAGAGCGCCTGGACCTCGCTCATGCCGTAGAGGCCGACCAGGCGCAGGCCGCGCGGCTGGGCGCGTTCCGGCAGGTCCTCGAGCGAGGCGTTGAAGGCGGCGTAGCCCGCCCACTTGACCGAGCGGAACGGCCAGCGGCCGGGCATCGTCTCGAACAGGCGGGCATACATGTCGTCGCTGCCGAACATCGTCGTCGGCCGGTGCCGCACGATCAGTCCGGCGATCGTGTCGATGTCGTAGGATTCGACCAGCACGCTCGGCCGGCCGGCGGCGAGCGTCGCCAGCGTCTGGTTGAAGCCGAAGACGCCGCACAGGGGCAGCACCGCGAGCGACAGCGTCCCGGGCGCGGTGAAGCCGAAGGTGCGGGCGACCTGCTGGGCATGGCTGGCGATCGCGCCCTGGCGATGCAGCACGAACTTGGGCGCGCTGGTCGTGCCCGAGGTCGTGAAGATGTTGCAGGGCGCGCGGGCCGACGCGTGATTGACGCCGAGCCGCGGCCGCGACAGCAGGCGTTCGAAGCTGACGCGGCGGCGCTGCTCGAGGGCGGGCGGCACGCGCGCCGGCGTCTCGCCGACCGTGACGATGGCGGCGAGGCGCTCGAGCGCCGGCGGGTCGATGTCGGCCAGGATCGACAGGAAGTCGATGCCGCGGAAGCCCGGCGCGCAGGCCAGCACCTTGGCGCCGGAACGGCCGACGATGTCGGCCACCTCCACCGCGCGATAGCGCGTGTTCACCGCCACGGCGATGCCGCCGAGCCGCGCGCAGGCGAAGTAGAGCAGGGGATAGGCCGGCAGGTTGGGCAGCCACAGCGCGACCCGGTCGCCCGGCCCGACGCCGAGATCGGCCAGGCCCTGCGCGGCACGCGCCGCGCCGTCGAGCAGCTCGGCGAAGCTCAGCGTGCGATCGCCGTGGATGAACGCGGGCGCCGCGGGAGTCTCTTCGGCCAGGTCGGCGAGCAGCGTCCAGACATCGGGCGCGGGATGAACGAGGGGCATGCGGCCGGAAGAGTAGATCACAATGCGGCCCGCTGGAATCGGCCGGGCGGCGCGCGCGCATCGCAGCGCGGCTTTCGCTTCCTTGACCCGGCACGACGCTTGCTGGAGGGTCGCCGACATTCCGGGGGACCTCACATGCTGCGTCGAAGCCTGCTCGCTGCTCCGTTCATCCTGGCGGCCGCGCCCGCACGCGCCCAATGGGTGCCCAGGCAGCCCATCAAGATCCTGGTCGGCTATGCGCCAGGCGGAACGGCCGACATCACGGCGCGCATCGCCGCCGAAAGCATCCAGCGCCAGCACGGCTACACGGTCATCGTCGACAACAAGACCGGCGCCGGCGGCTTCATCGCGCTCAAGGCAGTCGCCCAGGCGGCGCCCGACGGCTACACGGTCGGCATCGGCATCATGGGCCAGCTCGCGGTCGGCCCGGTCGTGCCGGGCTCGCAGGTCCCGCCCGGCCTCGACAAGGAGCTGGTGCCGATCTGCAACCTGGTCGGCGTGCCGATGGCGCTGATCGTGCGCATGGATGCGCCGTTCAAGACGATTCCCGAGCTGGTCGCCTACGCCAAGGCCAATCCCGGCAAGGTGAGCTACGCCTCGACCGGCCTCGGCTCGACCAACCAGCTCGGCGCCGAGTTCCTTGCTGCGGAAGCCGGCGGGCTCAAGATGATCCACGTTCCCTATCGCGGTGGCGCGCCGGCCATCGCCGACGTGGCGGCGGGCAATGTCGACATCTTCTTCGGAAACGTCTCGGAGCTGATCAGCATGGCGCGCGGCGGCAAGGTCCGCGTGCTGGCGCTGGCCGCCTCGAAGCCCTCGGCGCTGGCGCCCGAGCTGCCGCTGCTGACCAGGGACATCCCGGCGCTCGACATCAACAACTGGTTCGGCCTGGTCGGTCCGTCCGGCCTGCCGACCGACGTCAAGGCGTCGCTCGCCAAGCTGTTCCTCGACGCCGTCGGCGATCCGGCCAACCGGGAGGCGCTCGACAAGCAGGGGCTGATCGCGCTGGGCCAGGGGCCCGACGATTTCGCAGCCTACATCGCCAAGGACCGCGCGCGCTGGGCGAAGGTGGTGAAGCAGGGCAATATCAAGGCGGAATGAGCACCGCACCCCTGTCCCTCGGCATCGACATCGGGGGGACCTTCACCGACGTCGTCATCCACGACCCGCGCGACGGCCGGGCCGTCATCTGGAAGGAAAGCACCACGCCGGACGATCCGGCGCGCGGCGCGCTCGAGGGCACGCGGCGGGTGCTCGAGAAGGCCGGCGCCAGCGCCGCGCAGGTCGGGCGCGTCGTGCATGCCACGACCCTCTTCACCAATGCCCTGATCGAGCGCAAGGGCGCCCGCACCGGCCTGCTGACGACGGCGGGCTTCCGCGATGTGCTGGAGATCGGCCGCGAGCGCAAGTACGAGCTCTACGATCTCTTCATCGAGATGCCGAAGCCGCTGGTGGCGCGGCCGTGGCGGCGCGAGGCGAGGGAGCGGCTGGCGCCCGACGGCACGGTCGAGATCGCGCTCGACGTCGACGCCGCGCTGGCCGAGGTCGCCGACCTCGTGGCCGAGGGCGTCGAGAGCCTGGCCGTCTGCTTCCTGCACGCCTACGCCAATCCGGCGCACGAGCGCGCGGTCGGCGCCGCCATCGCCGAGCGCTTCCAGGACCTGTCGGTCTCGCTCTCCTCCGACATCGCGCCGGAGATCCGCGAGTACCTGCGGGCGAGCACGACGGTGGCCAACGCCTATGTGCGGCCGCTGGCCGAGGTCTATCTCGAGCGGCTGGAGACGGCCCTGCGCGCCGAGGGCATCCCGGGCGGGCTCTTCCTCATGCTGTCGAACGGCGGCCTGACGCATGTCAGCGAGGCCAAGCGCGCGCCGGTGCAGCTGCTGGAAAGCGGCCCCGCGGCCGGCGCGCTGGCCGGTGCCTGGTTCGGCCGCAAGGCGGGGCTTGAGCGCGTGCTGGCCTTCGACATGGGCGGCACCACGGCCAAGCTGGCGCTGGTCGACGACGGCGAGCCGCTGGTCGCCTACGGTTTCGAGGCGGCGCGCGAGAAGCGCTTCCTGCGCGGCTCCGGCCTGCCGATCCAGATCGCGACCGTCGAGCTGATCGAGATCGGCGCCGGCGGCGGATCGATCGCGAGGAAGTCCGAGCTCGGCACGCTGAACGTCGGACCCGAGAGCAGCGGCGCCCAGCCCGGGCCGGCCTGCTACGGCCGTGGCGGCAGCGAGGCCACCGTCACCGATGCCGACCTGACGCTGGGCTACCTCAACGCCGACTTCTTCCTGGGCGGCGCGATGAAGATCGATCGCGGCGCGACCGACGCCGCCTTCGGCCGCCTCGCCGGGGCGCTCGACGTCGCGCCCGGCCGCGCCGCGTTCGGCGTGCACGACGTGGTGAACGAGAACATGGCCGGCGCCGCCCGCGTGGCGATCGCCGAGCGCGGCCGCATCCCGGCCGAGTACGCCCTGCTGGCGACCGGCGGGGCAGGGCCCGTGCATGCCTGGCACGTCGCCCGCAAGCTCGGCGTCAAGCGCGTGATCTGCCCGCCCGGCGCCGGCGCGGGCAGCACCATCGGCATGCTGATGGCGCCGGCCCGCGTCGACCGCGTCGCGAGCTTCAACGTGCCGCTGGCGGGCGCCGACTTCGCCGCCGCCGGCCGCGTCTTCGCGGGCCTGGAGAAGGAGTCGCTCGAGGTGCTGGGCCTGACCGGCGCCGATCTCGCCGGCCGCACGGTGCGCCGCCTTGCCGACATGCGCTACATCGGCCAGGGCAGCGAGGTCACGGTCAGCCTGCCCGAGCCGCTCGACGAGGCCGGCGTGAGGGCCGCCTTCGAGACGGCCTACAAGGCGCTGTTCGCGCGCACCCCGCCGGGAGCCGCCATCCAGTTCGTGGCGCTGCGGCTCTCGGCTGCCGCGCCCATGCCGGGCAGCGGCGGCGCGCTGGAACTGCCGCGCCATCCCTCGGCCGATGCGCTCAAGGGCACGCGCCCGGTCTTCTTCCCCGATGCCGGCGAGACGCTGCCGACCCGCGTCTGGGACCGCTATGCGCTGCAGGCCGGCGTCGACATCGAGGGGCCGGCGGTGTTCGAGGAGGACGAGAGCACCTTCATCGTCGGCCCGGGGGCGGTGGCCCGCCTGTTGCCCGACGGCTCGATCCTGGCGGAGGTCTCGTGATGGCGTTCGTCGACACCGGTCCAGGTGTCGTCCTGAGCGAAGCGAAGGACCTCATCGCCGTCTCAATCGGCACTGCGGTCGAATCGCCATGAGATCCTTCGCTTCGCTCAGGATGACAGAAAGGCCAGAAAGACCATGAGCCGCACCTTCGACCCCATCGAGCTCGAGCTCCTGTGGCGGCGGCTGATCTCGATGGTCGACGAGGCGGCGGCCGCCATGGTGCGCACCAGCTTCTCGACTCTTGTGCGCGAGAGCTACGACTTCTCCTGCGTCATCACCGATGCCGAGGGCCAGTCGCTGGTCCAGGCGTCGGAGAGCATCCCGAGCTTCATCGGCACGCTGCCCGAGACGGTGAAGCACTTCCTGCGCTTCTTCCCGCCCGACCGGCTCGAGCCGGGCGACGTGCTGATCACCAACGACATCTGGCTCGGCACCGGCCATCTGCCCGACGTCACCCTGGCCAAGCCGATCTTCCGCGACGGAAGGCTGGTCGCCTTCAGCGCCACGACGGCGCACGCGCCCGACATCGGCGGCAAGATCCGCAGCCCCGAGCCGCGCGAGGTCTTCGAGGAGGGACTGCAGATCCCGCCGATGAAGATGATCGCCGCCGGCCGGACCGACGAGACGCTGGTCACCATCATCCGCAAGAACGTGCGCACGCCCGACCAGACGATGGGCGACCTGTGGGCCCAGGTCGTGGCGCTCGACCTGATGGAGGACCGGCTGCGCGGCCTGATGGACGGCTACGGGCTGGACGACCTCACCGACCTCGCGCGCGAGATCCAGGGCCGCTGCGAGGCGGCGATGCGGTCGGCGATCCGCGCGCTGCCGGACGGCACCTACCGCAGCGAGCTCAAGACCGACGGGCTGATGGAGACACCGATCACGCTCAGGCTGGCGCTGACGGTCAAGGGCGACGAGATCGAGATGGACTTTGCCGGCACCGACCGCCAGGTCGACCGGGCGATCAACTGCGCCCTCTGCTACACAAACGCCATGGCGATGTACGGGGTGAAGGTCTGCACCAGCCCCAACCTGCCCAACAACGAAGGCGCCTGGCGGCCGATCGCGCTCAGGGCGCCCGAGGGCTGCATCGTCAACCCGCAGTTCCCGGCCTCGGGCGGCTCGCGCATGCTGATCGGCCACTACGTGCCGATGCTCGTGTTCGGCTGCCTCGGCCAGATCGTGCCGGAGCGGGTGATGGCCGCCTGCGGCTCGCCGATGTGGGGCATGAACCAGTCGGGCGTGCGGGAAGGGGGCAGGCCCTACGCCAACATGTTCTTCTACAATGGCGGCATGGGCGCCAACACGCGCGGCGACGGCGTGACCTGCCTCAGCTGGCCGTCCAACGTCTCCTCGACCGCCATCGAGATCAGCGAGCACATCGCGCCGCTGCGCTTCCATCACAAGCGGCTGCGGCCGGATTCCGGTGGCGCCGGACGCCATCGCGGCGGCCTTGGCCAGGAGATCCTGATCGAAAGCCGCAGCGATTCGGCCATCGCGGTGTCGTTCCTCGCCGAGCGAACGCTGTTCCCGGCCTTCGGCATCGAGGGCGGCGGCGACGGGGCGCCCGGCGAGCTGCGCATCAACGGCGAGAAGACCGATCCCAAGAAGCAGTACGTTCTCGCCAAAGGCGACACGGTCTCGCTGGGCACGCCCGGCGGCGGCGGCCATGGCGATCCGCGCCAGCGCGACAGGGCGGCCCTCGCGGCCGATGTCGCGGCGGGCTACGTGACGGACGCCACTCCGTATGGAAGCGCCGCGGAGACGCGCCCGTCCGGCTAGAGCGGCTGCGTACCGGCGACGACCACGCGGTGCATCAGCCGGCGCTCGCCCTCGGGATAGTCGGCGGTGGCCTTGTGCATGGTGCAGCGATTGTCCCGGATCCCGATGTCGTCGCGCGTCTCGGTCTGGAAAGTCATGGCGTCGCTCCCGGGAGGCGGGATAACGTGCGCGCCGCTTCCATGAATCTCAAGAGAGGATCCCCCATGAAGCTCGCCTATTCGCCCGCCAGCCCCTACGTCCGCAAGGTCAATGCCTGCGCCATCGCCCGCGGCATCGACAAGCAGATCGAGCGCTGGAAGGTGCCGACGACCGACGCCGCGCTCGCCGCGGTCAATCCGCTGTCCAAGGTGCCGACGCTCACCACCGACGACGGCATGGTGATCTATGACAGCCCGGTGATCTGCGAGTATCTCGACAGCGTGGGCAGTGCGCCGAAGCTTTTCCCTGCCGCCGGCCCGGCGCGCTGGAAGGCGATCACCCAGCAGGCGCTGGGCGACGGCATCCTCGATGCCACCCAGCCGCGCCGCCGCGAGATCGCCCTGCCGCAGGACGAGGGACGCAAGACCTACATCGAGACGCAGCAGGCCAAGGTGGCGCGGGCGCTGGCAGCCCTCGAGAAGGACGCCGATTCGCTGGGCGACCTCAAGACGATCGGCGAGATCACCATTGCCTGCGCGCTGGGCTATCTCGACTTCCGCTACGCCAACGAGCCATGGCGGCCCGGTCACCCGAAGCTCGACGCCTGGTATGCCAAGGTCGTCAAGCTGCCGCCGCTTGCCGAGACCATGCCGGTGGGGTGACAGTTTCCCCGAACAGGGGGAAACGATGCCGGCACGCACGGGTGAGCAGTTCCTGAAGGGCCTCCGGGGCCCGCGCGACATCTGGGTCGACGGCGAGCGTATCACCGACGTCGTCGACCATCCGAAGCTCAGCGGGGCGGCCCACGCGCTGGCCGAGGTCTTCGACCTGCAGCATCGCCATCCGGACATCCTGCTGATGCCGGACGGGGAGACCGGCGAGCCCGTCGCCGTCAGCCACATGATCCCGCGCTCGCGCGAGGATCTGGCGCGGCGCGGCCGCGCCCTGCGCAAGGTCGCCGAGTATTCGGTCGGCCTGATGGGGCGCACGCCCGACTACATGAACGTGACCTATGCCGGCTTTGCCGGCCGGCCGGACGAATGGGGCTGGAACGGCAACGAGGCCGGCGCCGCGCGGCTGGTCGAGTACCAGAAGTTCCTCCGCCGCAACGACATCTCACTCACCCATACGATCGTCCAGCCGACCGTCGACAAGGCCACGGGCGACGCGCCGCAGGCGGGAAATCCCTATGCCCTGCGCAAGGTCGGCGACACCGAGCACGGGATCGTGGTGCGCGGCGCGCGGGTGCTGGCGACCCTGGCGCCGTTCGCCGACGAGATCGCCGTCTATCCGGCGTCGCCGCTGCCGGCGGGCGCCGATGCCTATGCGCTGTCCTTCTGCATCCCGATGGGCACGCCGGGGCTCAAGTTCCTGTGCCGCGACAGCGCCGCGGCACCGGGCAACCGTTTCGACCATCCGCTGTCGAGCCGGTTCGACGAGCAGGATGCGTTCGTCATCTTCGACGACGTCGAGGTGCCGCGGGACCGCCTGTTCATCGACTGCAATCTCGCCGCCTACAACAAGGTGATGACCACGAGCTGGCCGCCCAACATCCAGCAGCAGACGATGATCCGCGCCTCGGTGAAGCTCGACTTCGCCTGGGGACTGGCGCTGCGCATGGCGGCGGCCATCAATGCGGCGGACCCCGAGACCAACCGGATGATCGGCGAGATCTGGAGCTATTCGGAGTTCACGCGCTCGGCGGTGATCGCGGCCGAGGCCGAGGCGGTCGAATGGCCGGGCGGCCTGTGGACTCCGTCGGTCGGGCCATTGCATGCGCTGCGCGCCACGCTGCCGCTGTGGTTCCCGCGGGTGAACGAGATCCTGCGGCTGATCGGGTCGCACAACGTCTTCGCCGCGCCGACGGCGGCGCAGCTCGCCGACAAGGACCTGCGTCGCCTGATCGACCAGTACCTGCCCGGTGCCAAGGGCATGCCGGCCGAGGAACGCATCCGCATCTTCCGCCTGGCCTGGGATTTCGCCGGCAGCGCCCTCGGCAGCCGCAACGAGCAGTACGAGCGCTTCTATCTGGCTTCCTCGCCGCGCAACCTCGCCCGGCACCTCGTGTTCACCGACCGCAGCCGCGCCGACCGGCTGGTCGACCGCTTCCTGAAGGAGCCGCTGTCGTAAGGCGCGGGTGGACCGGGGCGACGCGGGCCGCGAGGGCAACCGGCGACACGGCGCGGCGTTCGCAACGTCATGGCGGCATCGCGCAGGATACGGTCCGGCTCGGTCCGGATCGGCCTTTCGGGCTGGACCTACCGGTCCTGGCGGGGGCGCTTCTACCCCAAAGGCCTGGCGCACGACCGCGAGCTCGCGCATATGGCCTCGGTGTTCGACACGGTCGAGATCAACGGCACCTTCTACAGCATGCAGCGGCCGGCCTCCTTTGCCCGCTGGGCCGACGAGACGCCGTCCGGCTTCGTGTTCGCCGTGAAGGGGCCACGCTTCCTGACGCACATGAAACGCCTCAAGGAGCCGCGACCGCCGCTGGCCAACTTCATCGCCTCCGGCCTGCTGCGGCTCGGGGGTAAGCTCGGGCCGGTCCTCTGGCAACTTCCGCCGACCTTCCGCTTCGATGCCGAACGGCTCGAGGCCTTTTTCGCGCTGCTGCCGCGCACCGCGGGCGACGCCGCCGCGCTCGGCCGCCGACACGACCGGCGGCTCAAGGCGCGCGCCTGGCTCAGGACACCGGCGCCGCGCCAGCGTCTCCGGCACGCGATCGAGGTGCGCCACGAGAGCTTCCGCGATCCGGCGTTTATCGCCCTGCTGCGGCGGTACGACATCGCACTGGTCTGCGCCGACACCGTCGACTGGCCGCTGCTGATGGACCTCACGGCCGATTTCGTCTACGTGCGGCTGCACGGTTCGCGTGAGCTCTACCGCAGCGGCTACGGCGAGGACGAACTGGCGCGCTGGGCGCGACGCATCCGCGCCTGGCGCGACGGCCGGCCGATGCGCGACGGGGCCTTTGCCGGCGTGCCGGCCAAGCCCGTGCCGCGCGACGTGTTCGTCTATTTCGACAACACCGACAAGCTCAAGGCGCCGCACGACGCGCAGGCGCTGAGGCGACTGCTGGAGGAGGGCTGACATGCCGTCCGCCGCCAACCGGCTGAAGGCGGTGGCGCGCGAGGCGGCGGGGTGCACGCGCTGTCCGCTCTACCGCCATGCGACGCAGACCGTGTTCGGCGAAGGGCCGCCCGATGCGGCCCTGATGCTGGTCGGAGAGCAGCCGGGCGACCAGGAGGACCGGGCCGGCCGGCCCTTCGTCGGCCCCGCCGGCGCGGCGCTCGACCGCGCGCTCGCCGCGGCGGGCATCCCGCGCGAGACGGCCTACATCACCAACGCGGTGAAGCACTTCAAGAACGAGCCGCGCGGCAAGAAGCGGCTGCACCGGCGTCCGAACCGGGGCGAGGTCGAGGTCTGCCGGGTCTGGCTGCAAAGGGAGATCGCGCTGGTGGAGCCGCGCCTGATCCTGGCGCTCGGCGTCACGGCAGCGGTGGCGCTCTGCGGCCGAAGCGTGGTGATCTCCCGCCTGCGCGGCCGCGTGATCGAGTTCGAGGACGGCCGGCGCGGCATGGTGACGGCCCACCCCTCGGCCATCCTGCGCATGCCCGACGAGGCGGCGCGGCGCGAAGCCTTCCTCGGCCTGGTGAAGGACCTGAAGGCGGCGGCGCGATCCGCCGCCGGAGCGTCGGCCTGACCGGACAGTTGCAATGCCTCCGCCGACCGGCTCAATCTGTCGGCGGACCGGAGCGCAGGAGGCGGCCGATGAGCGATATCGACGTCAAGCCCGATACCATCGCCAAGCCCAGGATCGAGCAGCCGCGGCTCTACAAGGTCATCCTCATCAACGACGACTACACGCCGCGCGAGTTCGTCACGGCCGTGCTGATGATGGTCTTCCACATGAGCGAGGATCAGGCCCATCGGATCATGATGACGGCCCATCAGCGCGGCGCCTGCGTGGTCGCGGCCTACACGCGCGACATCGCGGAGAGCAAGGCAAGCGAGGGCACCAACGCCGGCCGCCAGAACGGCCATCCGCTCGAGTTCACGACAGAGCCCGAGGAATAGGGCTGCGCTGCCACGCCCGGGCGAAGCGGGGCATTTCGGATCCACCGTTGACGCGAGATCGTCCTTCGGCGGGACTGACGTCCACCACAGAAATGCGTGGCATGCATTTTGCTGCTTCCACCGGATGGACGGGGAGTCGGAGAAGGGGTTGCTCATGCTGAAGCGCGTTGTATCGGGTCTGGCGCTCGCCGTTGCCGCGGTGTCGGCGGCTGCCGCCCAGGAACTGCCCAAGAACCAGTTCAAGGTCATCGGGCTCAACAGCCCGACCCCGGTGTCGATCCACGACGAGCTGCCGTTCTGGCGCAAGACCATTCCGGAAGCCTCGAAGGGCGCCATCAGCGTCGACGTCACGCCGCTCGACCAGATGGGCATCGACGACAAGACCATGCTGCGCCTGCTGAAGCTCGGCGTGATGGATTTCGCCGGCATGGACATCTCGAAGATGGCCGGCGACGATCCCCGCTTCGAGGGCTGCGACCTTGCCGGGCTCACGCTCGATCCCGACAAGGCGCGGGCGGCGTGCAACGCCTACCGCGACGTGATCGACCGCCAGATGCAGAAGAACTGGAACGCCAAGCTGCTCGCCTTCGGCGGCAACACGCCCCAGGTCTTCTGGTGCCGCGACGTCGTCACCGGGCTCGACAGCTTCAAGGGCAAGAAGATCCGCGTCTTCAACAACACGATGCGCGACTTCCTGGGCGGCCTCGGGGCGACGGCGGTCAGCATGGCCTTCGCCGAGGTCGTGCCGGCGCTGAACAACGGCGTGGTCGACTGCGCCGTCACCGGCAGCCTGTCGGGCAACACCGCCGGTTGGCCCGAGGTCACCAAGTCCCAGTATCCGATGTCGCTGGGCTGGAGCATCAACGTGGTGGCGGTGAACCTCAACACCTGGAAGCGGCTCGATCCCAAGACGCAGGCCTTCCTGACCGAGCAGTTCAAGGCTTACGAAGACAAGATGTGGGCCACCATCAAGACCACGGTGGGTGAGGCCGACAACTGCAACACGGGCAAGCAGCCCTGCACCATGGGCAAGCTCGCCAAGATGACTCTGGTGCCGGTCAAGCCGGAGGAGGCCGCGGTCCACAAGAAGCTGGTCGAGGGCGCCGTCCTGGCCGGCTGGGCCAAGCGCTGCGGCGCGGAGTGCACCAAGGAGTGGAACGCGACCGTGGGCAAGACGCTGGGGCTGACGGCGCCGACGCCCTGATCCCAGCCGGTCGCGCAACGAGCGCTCGATGAGCGGGGTGCGCCGCTTCGCCCAGTGGGGCCTGTGGTTCGGCGGCGCGCTCGTCCTGCTCGCCGCCATTCTGATCGGCATCGACGTGCTGTTGCGCAAGTTCCTGACGCGCTCGATCGGCGGAGCCGACGAGCTCGCGGGCTACGCGCTGGCCATCGGCACGGTGTGGGGCCTGGGCGCCGCACTGCTCGACCGCGCCCATATCCGCATCGATTCGCTCTACGTCCTGTTTCCCCAGAGGCTGCGGCTGGTCCTCGACCTCGTCGCCCTGGTCCTGCTGGTCGGCTTCTTCGCCCTGACCGCCTGGCATGGCTGGGGCGTCGTCGAGCAGTCCTGGACCTCGGGCTCGCGCAGCCAGTCGGCGCTCGAGACCCCGACGGTCGTCCCCCAGCTCGTCTGGATGGCCGGCCTCGTCGCCTTCGTGGCGATCGGCGTGCTGCTGCTGGTGGACGCGCTGCGCCGGCTCGCGGCCGGCGACCTGCGCGGCACGGCGCGCCTGATCAGCACGCGTTCGGCCGAGGAGGAGGTCCAGGAGGAGATCCGCGACCTGCAGGAGCGGCGGACGCGCGAGGGTGGCGCCTGACATGCTGCTGATCACGCTGCTGGTCCTGATCGGGCTGCTCGCGCTGGCGATACCGGTCGCCGCGGCGCTCGGCGTGCTGGGGCTCACCCTGTCGGCGATCTACTCGAAGCTGCCCCTGTCGCTGGCGATGGGCGAGATCGCCTGGGGTACGTCCAACAACTTTCTGCTGGTCGCCATCCCGTTCTTCGTGCTGCTGGGCGAGATCCTGCTGCGCTCGGGCATGGCCGAGCGCATGTACAACGCGCTGGTTCTCTGGGTGCCCTGGCTGCCGGGCGGGCTGATGCATTCCAACATCGCGGCCTGCGCCATGTTCGCGGCAACCTCGGGATCGAGCGTCGCCACGGCGGCGACGATCGGCACGGTGGCGCTCGGCGAGGTCGAGAAGCGGGGCTATTCGGAGCGGCTTTTCCTCGGCACGATCGCCGCCGGCGGCACGCTCGGCATCCTGATCCCGCCCTCGATCAACATGATCGTCTACGGGGTGCTGACCGACACCTCGATCCCCAAGCTGTATCTCGCGGGGTTCCTGCCAGGCGTGATCCTGGCCAGTCTTTTCAGCCTGACGGTCATCGCGATCTGCCTGCTGCGGCCCGGTATGGGCGGCACGCCCACGATCACGAGCTGGTCCCAGCGCTTCGCCGCGCTGCCCGACCTGCTGCCGCCGCTGATCGTCTTCCTCGCCGTGCTGGGATCGATCTACGCCGGCTGGGCGACCGCGACCGAATCGGCGGCGCTGGGCGTCATCGCCGCCGTCGCGATCGCCGCCTGGCATCGTCGGCTTACCGTGCGCATGCTGCTCGTCGCCTTCGAGGGCACGATGCGCACGACCGCGATGATCATGGCGATCCTGCTCGCCGCCTACTTCCTGAACTTTGTGATCACCTCGATCGGCCTCACCGGCCAGGTCAACCGCTTCATCACCAGCCTCGGCCTCTCGAAGCTGGAGCTGCTGCTGGTCGTCGTCGGCTTCTACTTCGTGCTCGGCATGTTCATGGAGACGCTGTCGATGATGGTCGCCACCGTGCCGATCATCGCGCCGATCCTGTTCAAGGCGGGCTACGACCAGGTGTGGTTCGGCATCATCGTCATCATCCTGATGGAGCTGGCGATGATCACCCCGCCGGTCGGCATCAACCTCTATGTCGTGCAGGGACTGCGCAAGCGCGGCCGCATCGACGACGTCATCATCGGCGCCGCGCCCTTCGTCATCACCATGATGCTTATGATCGTCGTGCTGGTCGTGTGGCCCGACGTGGCGCTCTGGCTGCCCGGCCTCGCGGCCAACCCTTAGCTTGGGGAGACGGGTCGGCCGGGAAGGCCGGGCCCGTCCCGCTGCTTCAGGCGATCGTGATCACGATGTTGCCGGCGGCGTCGCGTTCGGCGCGGCAACCCGGCGGCACGACGCAGGTCGAATCGTACTCCTCGACGATCAGCGGCCCGTCGCGGCCGCCGTCGAGGTCGGCCCGGCCGACCACCGGGGTCTCCATCCAGCCGTGGGCGTCGCCGAACCAGGCCCGGCGGGCGGGCTGCGCCGGCGGCGCCTGCCGGCTCGGCCTGGCCTGGGCCGGCACCGCGCCGCCGTCGCGCAGGCCCGATCCGACGAGCTGGATCGAGACCAGCTCGACCGGCTCGTCGGGGCCGGCGCGGTGGCCGTAGGTGCGCTCGTGCTCGTCGGCGAAGGCCGTCTCGAGATGCTTCACCATCGCGGCGTCGATCGGCCCGTCGGGGACCGGAACGACCAGCTCGTAGCTCTGGCCCTTGTAGTGCAGCGCCGCCGAGCGGCGCAGGCGGGCGCTCGCGCCGGTGAAGCCCTCGGCTGCAAGCTGCGCCGTCGCCTGGCCCGCGAGCGCCGCCCAGGCGGCGTCGATCTCGCCGAGGTCGGCCTGGCGCAGCAGGCGCCGGAAGGTCCGGGCATAGTGGTGCTCGACGTCGGCGTAGAGCAGGCCGAACGAGGAGAAGAGGCCGGCCGAGGGCGGCACGACCACGCGGCCGATGCCGAGCGAGGCGGCCATGCCGGCCGCGAACAGGGGGCCGTTGCCGCCGAAGGCGAAGAGGGAGAAGTCGCGCGGGTCGCGGCCGCGCTCGGTCGAGACCGCCTTGATGGCGCGGATCATGTTGGAGGCGACGATCAGGTGGGCGCCGTAGGCCGCCCTCTCGACCGACATGCCGAGCGGCTTCGCCACCTTGTCCTCGAAGACGGCGCGGGCCTTGGCGGCGTTCAGCTTGAGGGCGCCGCCGACCAGGTGGTCGGGGTTGATATAGCCCAGCAGCACGTTGGCGTCGGTGATGGTCGGCTCCTCGCCGCCCTTGTCGTAGCAGACCGGGCCGGGGAAGGCGCCGGCGCTCTCGGGACCGGCCTGCAGCGCCCCGCCGGCGTCGATCCAGACGTGCGAGCCGCCGCCGGCGCCGACCTCGGCGAGATCGATCGCCGGCACCTTCAGCGTGTAGCCGGCGCCGGTGAGCAGGCGCGAGCCGATCATGATGCCGGCGCCGACCGCATACTCCTGGGCGCGCGCGACCTCGCCGTGCTCGACCATCGAGGCCTTGGCGGTCGTGCCGCCCATGTCGAAGGTGATGATCTTGTCGAGTCCCTTGGCGCGGGCGAGCGCCTGGGCGCCGACCACGCCGCCCGCAGGGCCTGATTCGATGATGTTCATCGGCCTCTCGGCCGCGGCGGCGTCGGTCGTGAGGCCGCCATTGGACTGCATCAGCAGGAGCTGGGCCGCGATGCCGCCATCGTCCAGCCCCTTGCGCAGGGCCCGGAGGTAGGTCGCGACGATCGGCATGACGTAGGCGTTGATCACCGTCGTCGAGGTGCGCTCGTACTCCTTGATCTCGGGCAGGACCTCGACCGAGACGCTGAGCGGCAGTTGAGGAGCCTTGGCGGCCACCACCTCCTTCAGCAGCGCCTCGTGCGCCGGGTTGGTGAAGGAGTTCAGCAGGCAGATGGCGATGGCCTCGACCTTCTCCGCCAGCAGCGCATCGACGGCGCGCTCGGCGTCGGCGCGGTCGAGGCCGCGCTCGATGTGGCCCCGGTGATCGACGCGCTCGTCGACCACCTGGCGCAGGTAGCGCTCGACCAGCGGCGGCGGCTTGGTCCAGCCGATGTCGTAGAGCTTGGGCATGCGCAGCGTGCGGATCTCCAGCACGTCGCGGAAGCCCTTGGTGGTGATCAGCCCGACGCGGGCGCCCTTGTGCTCGAGGATGGCGTTGGAGGCGACGGTCGTGCCGTGGCGGATCTCGTCGATCGCCGCGCCCGACAGGCCGGTCTCGGTGAACACCTCGCCCAGCCCGTCGACGATCGCCTGGGCGTAGTTGCCGACGCTCGACGAGATCTTCTTGGTGTGGATGGTGCCGTCGGAGCCGAGCAGCACGATATCCGTGAAGGTGCCGCCGATATCGACACCGGCGCGAAAGGAGACGGTCATGGGGTTACTCCGCGGCGCGCCGCAGAGGCTCGGGATCCTGCCACTGGACCTTGGGCACCTCTTTCCAGCCGCGGGCGCTCCTCATCTCGCCGCGCCGCCGCGCCGTGGCCTCGGCATCGACCGTCCACGTCGAGGTGTCGACAACGACGCCGTAGTCGGCCAGCGCCTTGGCCGGGGAGAGCAGTTCGTTGCGCACGTCGCGCAGCACCGCCGCCGGGTCTCGCTCCAGCGGATCGCCCCAGCCGCCGGCACCGGCCAGCACATGGCGGAACACGTCGCCCTTGTGGATGGTCATGGTGAGCTTGGACGGCAGCAGGCGGTTCTCGCCGTCGGGATTGAGCCAGTTCTCCGACGGGGCGCCGGGCCCGCCGCCGTAGAGGCCGAACGGCCGATGGTCGCGACGGTCCGAGCGGACCTGCAGCATCCCCTCGTCCTCGAGGAAGCGGTAGTCGCGCCGGAACGGAACGCCGCCGCGATACTTGCCGGCGCCGGCGCGGTCGGCCACGAACTCGTAGGCCAGGAGCTGCATCGGCTGCTCGGCCTCGGTCACCTCGATCGAGTGCGAGGCCATGTTGGCGAACATGTGCGAATTGCCGTCGAGCCCGTCGGCCCACGGCCGCGCGCCCCAGGCGCCGCAGGTGAAGTCGACATAGACGAAGGGATTGCGCCCGGCATCGTAGCCGCCGATCGAGATGCCGGTATTGCCGCCGTCGCCCGCCGCCTTGACCTTGTCCGGCAGCATCATGGCGAGCGCGCCGAACATGCAGTCGACCATGCGGAAGCCGGTGAGGCCGCGGGCCGCGCAGGCCGCCGGCAGCACGCCGTTGCCGACCGTGCCGGGCGGGCAGACGACCTCGATGGCGCGGAAGACGCCTTCGTTGTTGGGAATGCCCGGCGGCAGGACAGAGCGCACGCCGGTGTAGGAGGCCGCCTTGGTGAAGGACAGCGTGTTGTTCAGCGCGCCCTTGACCTGCGGGTTGGTGCCCGTCCAGTCGACCACCATGTGGCCGCCCTTCTTGCGGATGGTGACGAACAGGCGGATCGGCTTGCCGTAGTCGACGCCGTCGTCGTCGATCCAGTCCTCGAAGCTCCACTCGCCGTCGGGGAGCTTCTCGAGCGCCGCCCGAGTGAGCCGCTCGGCGTAGTCGATGACCTCCTTGAGGTAGGCCCGCGTCCTGTCCGGCCCGTAGCGCGCGACGATCTCGGCGAACTGGGTCTCGCCGATGTGGCAGGCGGCGAGCTGGGCGCGCAGGTCGCCGAACAGCTGGACCGGCAGGCGGACGTTCTTCTCCAGGAACGTCATGATCGTCTTGTTGAGTTTGCCCGCCTCGTAGAGCTTCATCGGCGCGATGCGCAGCCCCTCGGCGTAGATCTCCGTGGAGTCTGAAGCGTTGGAGCCGGCGACGCGGCCGCCGACGTCGATGTGGTGGCAGACGGTGCAGGCGAAGGCGAGACGCCGTCCCTCGTGGAACAGTGGCTTGAACACGAAGATGTCCGGCAGGTGCATGCCGCCGTCGAACGGGTCGTTCATGATGAAGACGTCGCCCGGCGCCATGTCGTCCTTGAAGTGGCGCATGATCGAATCGAGGGCAGTCGGCACCGACCCGAGATGGCCGGGCAGGGTGAGGCCCTGGGCCGCGAGCTTGCCGTCGGCGTCGGCGAACCCCGTCGAGTAGTCCATGTTGTCCTTGAGCACGCCCGAGTAGGTCGTGCGGAACACGGTCAGCGCCATCTCGTCGGCGATCGAGAAGATCGCGTTCTTGAACAGCTCCAGCTCGATCGGATCGTATGCTTCCGCCAACGTGGCTCTCCCTCAACTGGCGCCGGTCGACGCAATAGTCATGCCGCCAACGGAGCTGTCAAAGCCGCTTGACGATACGGCATCCTGTAGATAGCTATGTGAGAATATAGCTATTGGGAAATATATGGACGGACAACTCGACCGCGTCTTCGCCGCCCTCGCCGATCCCACGCGTCGCGCGATCCTGGCGCGGCTGGCGGCGGGCGAGGCGACGGTGAACGAGCTCGTCGAGCCGTCGTCGCTCAGCCAGCCCACCATCTCCAAGCATCTCAAGGTGCTGGAGCGTGCGGGGCTGGTGTCGCGCGGCCGCGAGGCGCAGTTCCGCCCGGTGCGGCTGAACGCGGCGCCGCTCGAAGGCGCCGCCGAGTGGCTGGGCGACTATCGCCGGTTCTGGGCCGAGAGCCTCGACCGGCTCGACGACTACGTGAAGGAACTCAAGCGCAGGGAGGGACGCCATGGCAGGCGCCGCAGCAAGTGAGCCCGAAGCCGATCGGGAACTGATCGTCACGCGCAGCTTCGACGCGCCGGCCCGGCTGCTGTTCGAGGCGTGGAGCCGGCCCGAGCATCTCAAGCGGTGGTTCGGTCCGGTCGGCTATCCGGTGACGATGTGCGAGATGGACTTCCGCGTCGGCGGTCAGTGGCGCGCCGCCATGACCGGCCCGGGCGGCCAGCAGCAGACGCCGTTCGGCGGCGCCTATCTCGAGATCGTGCCCGATCGGCGGATCGTCTTTAGCAACGGGTTCGAGCTGCCCGGCGCGGAAAAGATGGTCATGACGGTCACGTTCGACGAGAAGAATGGCCGGACGCTGCTCACCATCCGGACGCTGTTCGCCTCGATCGCCCAGAGGGCGACCCATGTCGGCGCCGGCATGGCGGAAGGCCTCGGCTCGGGCCTCGACCAGCTCGCCGACCTGGCGGCGGAGATGAAGAAGCAGGCCGCCTGACGGGGCCGCGGCAGGGCGGTTTCGCCGGTGACGGCCGGCCCGCAGCCAGGCAAGGCTGCCAAGTGCTTAGGATCATTGGCGGATTTGGCCCCGAATCCGCCCTTCCGAGGGTTGACGGGAGGGTTCCCAGTCCCTATTTTCCGGCCGCTTTCGGAATTCCCCCGGCTCGGCCGGGGCTTTTTGTCGAGAAGAACCATGAAGATCCGTCATTCCCTCAAGTCCGTGAAGGCGCGCCACAAGGACAGCCGCATCGTCCGCCGCAAGGGCCGCGTCTACGTGATCAACAAGACCAACCCGCGCTTCAAGGCTCGCCAGGGATAGCGCCCGCGCGTCTTTTGCCGTTCGAGAGCGGCGGAGGCCTCCGGCTTCCGCCGCTTTTTCATTTGGCGAATCGGAGATGCCCGTTTCAACGGGCGCATCCGGTTGGGCCGATTCCAGCCGACCCTAATGTGCTCTAGGATCGGCGCATGGAGATGCCGCCGCTCGATCCCGCCATCCTGGCCCGCCGGTCGGAGATCGTCGCGGCCCTGCGCGCCATCGTGCCAGGCGAGGGCGTGATCGACGACGAGGGCGGCATGCGCCCCTACGAATGCGATGCGCTCTCGGCCTACCGTCAGATGCCGCTGGTCGTGGTGCTGCCCGAGACGGTGGCGCAGGTCTCGGCCATCCTCCGCTACTGCCAGGACAACCAGGTCAAGGTCGTGCCGCGCGGCGCCGGCACCTCGCTGTCGGGCGGCTCCATGCCGGTGGGCGACGCCATCCTTCTGGGCCTCGGCAAGTTCAACCGCGTGCTAGAGATCGACTACGCCAACCGCTGCGCCCGCGTGCAGCCCGGCGTCACCAACCTCGGCATCAGCAAGGCGGTCGAGCACGAAGGCTTCTACTATGCGCCCGACCCAAGCTCGCAGATCGCCTGCTCGATCGGCGGCAACGTCGCGGAGAACTCGGGTGGCGTGCACTGCCTTAAGTACGGGCTGACCACCAACAATCTGCTGGGCATCGAGATGGTGCTGATGACCGGCGAGGTGGTGCGCCTGGGCGGCAAGCATCTCGACGCCGGTGGCTACGACCTGATGGGGCTGATGACCGGCTCCGAGGGGCTGCTGGGTGTCGTCACCGAGGTGACGGTGCGCCTGTTGCGCAAGCCCTCGACGGCGCGGGCGGTGCTGCTGGGTTTCCCGACCGAGGCCGGCGCCGCCGACTGCGTCGCCGCCGTCATCGCCGCCGGCATCATCCCGGGCGGCATGGAGATGATGGACAAGGATGCCGTCCAGTGCGCCGAGGCCTATGTCGGCGCCGGCTATCCGCTCGATGCCGAGGGCCTGCTGATCGTCGAGCTGGACGGGCCGGCGGTCGAGGTCGACCATCTGGTCGGACGCGTCGAGGCGATCGCCCGCGAGCGCGGTGCCACGACCTGCCGCGTGAGCCGCGACGAGCAGGAACGCGTGCTCTTCTGGGCCGGCCGCAAGGCCGCCTTCCCGGCGGTCGGCCAGATCTCGCCCGACTACATGTGCCTCGACGGCTCGGTGCCGCGCGGCCGGCTGGTCGAGGTGCTGGCCGAGATGCGCGCACTGTCGAAGGCCCACGGGCTGCGCGTGGTCAACGTCTTCCATGCCGGCGACGGCAACCTGCATCCGCTGATCCTGTTCGACGCCAACGATCCGGGCGAGTTGAGCCGCGCCGAGGAATTCGGCGCAGACATCCTCAGGCTCTGCGTGCGGGTGGGCGGCGTCCTCACTGGCGAGCACGGGGTCGGCATCGAGAAGCGCGACCTGATGGGCGAGCAATTCACCGAGATCGACCTCGACCAGCAGATGCGGGTGAAGTGCGCCTTCGATCCCGACCACCTGCTCAATCCCGGCAAGGTCTTTCCGAAGCTGAGGCGCTGCGCCGAGCTCGGGCGGCTGGTCGTGACCCAGAACAAGATTCCGTTTCCCGACATCCCGCGGTTCTAGGACATGGCCGGCACGATCAAGCCGCGCTCGTCCGCGGAGCTGCGGCAGGCGGTGGAATGGGCACTGGCCGAGGGCGCGACGCTGGACGTGCGCGGCGAAGGCAGCAAGCTCGCGCTGGGCAGGCCGATGGAGTGCGACCAGGTGCTCGACCTGTCGGACCTCTCCGGCATCGTCGACTATGCGCCCGAGGAGCTGGTGGTGACGCTGCGCGCCGGCACGCCGCTCAGCGAGGTCGAGGCGCTGCTCGCCCAGCGCAACCAGATGCTGGCCTTCGAGCCGCCCGATCTCGGGCCGCTGCTGGGCCGCGAGGCGGGGCAGGGCACGCTGGTCGGCGCCGTCATGGGCAACTTCGCGGGGCCGCGCCGCCTCTCGGCCGGCGCCGCGCGCGACCATCTGCTGGGCTTCAGCGGCGTCAACGGCCGCGCCGAGGCGTTCAAGTCGGGCGGCAAGGTCATGAAGAACGTGACCGGCTACGACCTGTCCAAGCTGCTGGCCGGCTCGTGGGGCACGCTGGCCGTGCTCGATGAGGTCTCGGTCAAGGTCCTTCCCGCGCCGGACCAGACCCGGACGCTGCTGCTGCATGGGCTCTCCGACGAAGCCGCGGTGACGGCGATGTGCGCCGCCATGGGCAGCCCGCACGACGTGTCGGGCGCGGCGCATGTCGGGGACCGCACCGCGCTGCGCCTCGAAGGCGTGGCGCCGTCGGTCGAGGCCCGGCTCCAGGGGCTGCGCGGGCTGCTCGCCGGGACGGGTGCCGCGCTCGAGGAACTCGGCACGCTGGAGAGTCGCGCCTTCTGGCGCGAGGTGCGCGACGCGGCGCCGCTCGTGCCGGCGCCCGCCGACATCGTCTGGAAGATCTCCTGCCCGCCGACCGAAGGTCCCGCCATCGTCGGGCGCATCCGGGCACAGCGTTCGGCTGCGAAGGCGTTCTACGACTGGTCGGGCGGCCTGGTGTGGCTGGCACTACCGCCAAGCGTTGACGGCGACCACGCGATCGTCCGCGGCGCCATCGGCCCGGCCGGCGGCCACGCGACGCTGATCCGCGCCGACGCGGCCGTTCGCGCCGCCGTGCCGGTCTTCCAGCCGCAGCCCCCGGCCCTGGCCGCACTCGCCGGCCGCGTGAAGGAAAGCTTCGATCCCCGGGGCCTGTTCAATCCCGGCCGGATGGGCTGACCATGCAGACCAACTTCACCCTGGCCCAGCTCAGCGATCCCGAGACGGCGCGCAGCGAGCACATCCTGCGCAAGTGCGTGCATTGCGGCTTCTGCACGGCGACCTGCCCGACCTTCGTGCTGCTGGGCGACGAGCGCGACAGCCCGCGCGGCCGCATCTACTTCATGAAGGCCATGCTGGAGGGCGACCGCGCGCCGACCGAGTCGGAAGTGCGCCACGTCGACCGCTGCCTGTCCTGTCTGAGCTGCATGACGACCTGTCCGTCGGGCGTGCACTACATGCACCTGGTCGATCACGGGCGGCATCATATCGAGGAACGTTACGTGCGGCCGTGGCCGGACCGGTTGCTGCGCCGCCTGCTGGCCTGGCTGATGCCGCGGCCGACGCCGTTCCGCTGGGCCATGGTGCTGGGGCGGCTGGCGCGGCCGCTGGCGCCGCTGCTGCCGGCGGCCAGCGCCGATCCCGGCGGCGCGACCTTCCTGCGGCGGGTCCGCGCCATGCTCGAGGCCGTGCCGGATCGCCTGGCCGGGCCCTCGCCGGTCGATCGTCCGCAGACCTTCCCGGCGGTGGGACTGCGCCGCAAGCGGGTGGCGCTGATGCCCGGCTGCGGCCAGCAGGTTCTGGCGCCGGAAGTGAACGAGGCGACGGTGCGGCTGCTCACCCGCCATGACATCGAGGTCGTGAACGTCGCGGGCTCGGGCTGCTGCGGCTCCTCGGTGTTGCATGTCGGCCGTAACGAGGAGGCGCTGGGCCTGGCCCGGCGCAACATCGCGGCCTGGATTCACGAGATCGACGGCGCGGGCCTCGACGCCATCGTCATCAACGCCTCGGGCTGCGGCACGACCGTAAAGGACTATGGCGCCATGTTCGCCGACGACCCGCAGTGGCGGGAGAAGGCGGAGCAGGTGGCGCGCCTGGCCCGCGACGTCAGCGAGGTCATGCTGGAGGTCGGTCTCGCGAACGTGACGCCGCGCCCGCTCACCGTCGCCTATCATGCGGCGTGTTCCATGCAGCACGGCCAGAAGATCGTCGAACCGCCCAAGACGCTCCTGCGCGACGCCGGCTTCGCCGTGAAGGACGTGCCGGAAGGGCATCTCTGCTGCGGTTGGGCCGGAACCTATCAGGTCCTGCAGCCCGAGCTCTCGCGGCGCCTGCGCGACCGCAAGGTGGCGAACATCGAGAGCGTGCGGCCCGACATCGTCGCGGCGGGAAACTTCGGCTGCGTCGGCAACATCGCCGCGGGGACGGGCATTCCTGTAGTGCACACGGTCGAACTGCTGGACTGGGCGACCGGCGGGCCGCAGCCGCGCGCGCTGGGCGGGCATTGAGATGAACCTTCTCCGCGCTTGCCTCCTGGCCCTCGTCGGGCTGATGCTCGGGGCAGGCGCGGGGGCGCAGAGCGGCGGGAGCGACACCATGCTCGACACCTTGTTTGCCAAGCTTCAGAGCGCGACCGATCCGGTGGCCATCCAGTCGCTGGAGGCCGCCATCTGGGAGCAGTGGGTCATGGTCCCCGAGGGCGCGCAGCGGCAGATGATGCTGCAGGGCATCGAGGAGATGCAGCAGCGCGACTTCAAGGGCTCGGTCGAGACCTTCACGCGGCTGATCGAGATCGCGCCGGACCTGTCGGAGGCCTGGAACAAGCGGGCGACAGCCTATTGGCTGCTCGGCAACTTCAAGGCCTCGCTGTCGGACATCTGCGAGACGGTGAAGCGGGAGCCGCGCCATTTCGGTGCCTATTCCGGCCTCGGCATGATCCGGGCCGAGCTCGGCGAGTATTCGCGGGCGGTCGCGGCCTTCGAGCTGGCGCGCAAGTACAATCCGCACATCGCCGGAATCGAGGACGAGATCGCGCGTCTCAAGGCGCTGGGCGGGGACACTCCGGCCGATCCGCTGGGCTGCGAGCAGCGCACGGCCGGTCGCTGACCCGGCTGCCGCGGGCCGCGCGTCGGGTCGCGGCCCCGGAACGCGCTCAGGATGCCGTATGCCTTGCGGCCGCGGGGGCGGGCGGGCAGAGTCCGCCAGATTTTCGAAACACCAAGGGTTGGTCATGGCCACGTTGTATGTCGGCGGTCGTCTGTTCGATGGCGAGAAGGTTCACGATGGGCAGGCAGTCCTGGAAGAAGAGGGCAGGGTCAAGCGCGTCGCACCTGCCGCCGAGTTCGCGGGCTTCGCCGGTGAAAAGGTGGACACCTCGGGCGGTACGCTGATCCCGGGCCTGATCGACTGCCATGTCCATTCGCTGAGCGGCGCCGAGGGCAATCCGGGCGCGGTGCAGGATCGCATGACCCCGGCCCAGATCACGGTCCGCGGCATGGAGTTCATGCGCGCTACCCTCGAGGGCGGCATCACCGCGGTGCGCGACTGCGGCGGCAAGGACTATATCGAGTTCGCGCTGCGCGACGCCTTCAATGCCGGCCGCTTCCTCGGTCCGACGATGCGCTGCGCGGGCCGCATGATCTGCATGACCGGCGGCCACGGCAACCGCACAGGCCGCGTCGCCGACGGACTCGACGAGGTGGTGAAGGCGGTGCGCGAGCAGGTCCATGCCGGCTCGGACCTGATCAAGATCATGGCGACCGGGGGCGTGATGACGCCGGGCGTCAATCCCGAGGACGCGCACTACTCGGCCGACGAGATGAAGGCCGGGATCACCGAGGCGCACCGCTTCCACAAGTGCTGCGCCAGCCACGCCCAGGGCGCGCTCGGCATCCTGAACGCCGTGCGCGGCGGCATCGATTCCATCGAGCACGGCATCTTCATGACCGAGGAGTGCGTGACCGAGATGAAGGAGCGCGGCGTATGGCTGGTGCCGACGCTCGCCGCGGTGAAGAACATCCTCAAGGGCTACGACGACGGCGACCGCTCGATCCCCGACTATGTGATCGAGAAGGCGCGCCGGGTGTTCGACCGCCACATCGCCTCGATCAAGATGTACTACAAGGCCGGCGGCCGCATCGCGATGGGCACCGACGCCGGCACGCCGCACAACCGCCACGGCGAGAATGCGCGCGAGCTCGAATACATGTGCGAGATCGGCGTCTCGGCCCGCGATTCGCTGTTCTTCTCGACGGCGAGCGCCGCCGACCTGATGCGGCTCGCCGACCAGGGCCGCATCAAGGAAGGCAACAGCGCCGACTTCGTCCTGTGCGACGGCGACGTCCTGGCCGACATCAAGCGCGCCGCCCGCAAGGAGAACCATCGGCTGGTGGTCAAGCGCGGCACCGTGGCCAAGGATCGCCGCGCCGAGTTCGTGTCGACGGCCACGCGGGTCGCCGCCGAGTAGGGGCGGCACCGGCCAGGCCGCGCGCCCCTCGGTCCCGGCCGATGGAAGACCTCTTCCTGATCCTGGTCGCCATCGCCTGGGCGCTCGGCACGCCGCTGCTCGCCATCGTCGCGCTGGCGCGTACCGCGCGCCTTCGCCGCGAGAACGAGCGGATGGCCGCCGATCTGGCGATGGTGAAGCGGCGGCTGGCCGAAGCGTCGCTGCCGCCGCCCTTCGCGGCGCCGGAGGCGGCCGCGCCGCCGGCGCTCGCGGCGCCGGCCGCCGAGGTCGCGGCGATCGCCGTGCCGCCAGCCGACGGGCAATCGGCTGAAGAGACTTCGGTCGGCGGGGCGTTGCCTGCCGAGTCTCCGCCCATGGACCTGCCCCCCTTCGCGCCGCCGCCGCTTGTCGAGCCGGTGGCGGTCGGCTGGGAACAGAGGCTGGGCGCCCGCGCCTCCGTCTGGGTGGGCGCGGTGACCCTGGCGCTCGCCGCCGTCTTCCTCGTGCGCTACTCGATCGAGGAAGGCTACCTGTCGCCCGAAGTGCGGGTGATCCTGGCGACGCTGTTCGGGTTCGCCCTGATCGGCGTCGCAGAGCGGGTGGCGCGGGGCGACCGGCGCGTCGCGCAGGCGCTCGCGGCGGCGGGCGTCGCGGCGCTCTACGGCGCGCTGTTCGCCGCAAGCTCGCTCTACGACATGATCTCCAAGGTGGCGGCCGGCGGCGGCGCCGCGGCCCTGACGGCATTCGCCATCGGCCTGTCGTTGCGCCACGGTTTCTTCGTGGCCGTGCTGGCCTTCGTCGGCGGCTTCGTGAGCCCCGCGATCGTCGGGGCGACGACGCCCAACACGCCCGTCCTGTTCGGATATCTGCTGGCGATCGCCGCCGGAACCCTGGCCGTGATCCGCCTGCGCGGCTGGTGGCCGCTGGGCTGGGGCGTACTGGCCGGATCTGCCGCCTGGACGCTGCTCTGGATGTCGTCGCTCGCCGGCGGTCTCGCCTGGGTGGGCGCCTTCCTGGTGGGACTGGCCGGCCTGTTCGTGTGGGCGACGTGGCGCCGGCTGGGCGAGGGCGACCGGCCGCCGCTCGAGGTCGCGGCATTGGTCTGGACGGCCCTCGGGGTCACCGGCCTGCTGATCGTCGCCCTCATCCTGCAGGACGAGGGGCGGCAGGCTGCCGGCTGGCTGGCGCTCGCCGCCCATGGTGCCGGACTGTTCGTCCTCGGGCGATGGACGCCGCGTTTCCAGAACGTCGCGGGGCTGGCGCCGCTGCTGTCGCTCGCAGCCCTCGCGCTGTGGGGACCGGCCGATTCGTTCGGCTGGACGGCCGGCCTGCTCGGCGGCTTCTACGCCGTCGCCGCGTTTGCCCTGATGTGGAATGCCGCGCGACCCGGCGCGTGGGCAGCCCTCAGCGTCGGCGCGGCACTGGGCCATTTCCTGCTGATCTGGTGGATGCTGCGCGACGGGGCGCCGGGCACGCCGTGGGGCTTGATCAGCATCGCGCTGGCACTGCCGTTCCTCGTCGGCGTGGAACGGCTGATGCGCTGGCGCGAGTCCATGCCGGGCGCGGCCGAGGCGGTGGGCGTGCTGGCGGCCGGCGTCGTCTTCTTCGTCGCCGCCGCCATCGCGCTGGAACTGCGCCGCGAATGGATCACGGTCGCCTACGCCGTCGAGTTCGCCGCCATCGCCCTGATCGCCGACCGGCTCGGCCTGCGGGCGCTGTACCGGCTGTGCTGGCCGCTGCTGGCCGTCGTGGTCGTGCGCTTCGTGTTCAATCCCGAGCTGCTGTCCTATCCGCTGGGCGTGACGCCGGTGATCAACTGGATCCTGTGGGGCTACGGGCTCGCGATCGCCTCGCTGGCGGTCGGCCTGCGCGTCGTGCGCCGAACCGGCGACCGCTGGCTGACGGCCGCGACCGAGGCGTCGGTGGCGCTGCTGGGCTTCGCGCTGATCACCCTGGAAACGCGCAGCCTCTTCCAGCCCGTCGACATGACCGCGCCGCAGACCGGCTTCATGGAGCGCGCGGCGTACGTGCTGGCCTGGGGCGCCTTTGCGCTGGCAGCACTCTGGTGGGCACGCCGCCATCGCGATCCGGTGGCCCTCTGGGCCTGGCGCGGCAGCGGCGCGCTGGCGGCGGTCCTCGCGGTGATCGGCCAGGTCATGCTGCTGAACCCGGTGTTCGACGAGGCCGGCGTGGGGCGGTGGCCTGTCCTCAACGGGCTGCTGCTGGCCTATGCGGTGCCGGCCGCGATGGCGGGCCTGGCGCGACGCTGGATCGATGTCGAAACGGGCTGGTCGGCGGCGGCGGTGACCGAGGGCGTGGCCTCGATCCTCGCCTTCGCCTACGTCTCGTTCGAGGTCCGCCACCTGTTCGATCCCGGCTTCGAGCGGCCGGGCTTCGCCGCCAGCGGTGTCGAGCTCTACGCCTATTCGGCGATCTGGCTGCTGTTCGGCGTGGTCCTGCTGGCGCTGGGCTTCCTGCGCCAGACCGTGGCGCTGCGGCACGCCGGCATGGCGCTGGTCTGCGTCGTGGTGGCCAAGGTGTTCCTGGTGGACATGGCGGGCCTGCAGGGCCTGTTGCGGGTATTCTCCCTCCTGGGCCTGGGCGCCGCGCTGGTCGGCCTGGGCTATGCCTATCGCCGATTCGGATTCAGGTGACCATGACGGAGCCGTTGTTTCCCGAGACCGGGCTGTCGCTCGATGCGCTTCGCGCCTTGCAGCTCGAGCGGTTGCGCGCGGTGCTGCGCCACGCCTACGAGAACCAGGCGCCCTACCGGGCCAAGTGCCGGGCCGCATCGGTCCAACCCGACGATCTCGTGCGCCTGGAGGACCTGCATCGCTTTCCCTTCACCGTCAAGGCCGACCTGCGCGACGCCTATCCGTTCGGCATGCTGGCGGTCCCGCGCGAGCGCTGCGTGCGCGTCCATGCCTCGAGCGGAACGACCGGGCGGCCGACGGTGGTGGGCTATTCGGCGCGCGACATCGACCTTTGGGCCGACCTGATGGCGCGCTCGCTGCACGCCGGCGGCGCGCGTCCGGGCGACATCATCCACAATGCCTACGGCTACGGCCTGTTCACCGGCGGCTTGGGCGCGCACTACGGCGCCGAGCGACTGGGCTGCACGGTGGTGCCGATGTCGGGCGGCTTCGGCGAGCGGCAGGTCCAGCTGATCGCGGAGTTCGGCGCCAGGGTGGTGCTCATGACGCCTTCCTACATGCTGGCCGTCGCCGACGAGTTCGAGCGACAGGGCATCGATCCGCGCGACACCGCGATGCGCGTCGGCATCTTCGGGGCCGAGCCCTGGACCGAGGGCATGCGCGCCGAGATCGAGCGGCGGACCGGCATCGACGCGGTCGACATCTACGGGCTGAGCGAGGTCATGGGGCCGGGCGTGGCCTGCGAGTTCGTCGAGGCCAAGGACGGCCCGACGATCTGGGAGGACCATTTCTATCCGGAGATCGTCGATCCCGAGACCGGTGCGCCGGTGGCGGAAGGCGAGCCGGGCGAACTGGTGTTCACCTCGCTCACCAAGGAAGCGATGCCGGTGATCCGCTACCGGACCCGCGACCTGACGCGGCTGCTGCCGGGCTCGGTCACGTCGATGCGGCGCATGGCCAAGATCACGGGCCGCAGCGACGACATGCTGATCGTGCGCGGCGTGAACCTCTTCCCGAGTCAGGTCGAGGAACAGATCCTGCGCGACCCGGTGCTGACCGGGCACTATGTCATCGAGCTGAGCCGGACCGGCGCGCTCGACGAGATCCTCGTGCGGGTGGAGGCGAGGACCGTGCTGGACGGCGATGCGGCGGGACGGACGGCCGACGAACTGCTGCGCCGGCTCAAGGGCATGTGCGGACTGTCGGCCGAGGTCGAGATCGCCGCGCCCGGCGGCATCGAACGGTCGCTGGGCAAGGCGCGGCGGGTGGTCGACCGCCGGCCGCGGGAGTGACGCGCGCTCAGGACCAGGGCGCGCCGACGGCCAGCCGTATTTTGGCCTTGATGAGGCCCGGGTCGTCGCTGATCTGGCCCACTTCCGTCGAATAGGTCGGCGGATCGTACGTGATCGCGGCACGGGTGCTCACGGATTCGGCGGCGCGCGCCCGTCCCACGGTCGAGCTGACGATGGCCGCGGCCGTCAGGATGATGGCGGCGATCACCAGGAAGTCGATCCAGGTGAGCATCGGGCGGCGGTAGGGCCGGACGGCGCTGCGCGGCTTGTTGTCGGTGGCGTTCACTGTCGCCTCTGCGTCAATTGGGTTCCGATGAAATTACGCGGCAACCTTTGACGCCATCCCCGATCTTTTTGGCGGTCAGACGTAGGCGATTCTAAGGATGTTGGTGGCGCCGGGCGTGCCGAAGGGCACGCCGGCCGTGATCACCAGCCGCTGGCCCTCGGCGGCCAGGCCTTCCTTGCGCGCCACCCGGACGGCCCGCGCCACCATGTCGGCGAAGTTGTGGGCGTCGACGCTCAGCACCGCGTGCACGCCCCAGGCGAGCGTGAGGCGCCGCGCCGTCGCGAGGTTGGGCGTCAGGCAGAGGATGTGGACGTCGGGGCGCTCGCGCGCGGCGCGAAGCGTCGTCGAGCCGGTGTTGGTGTAGGTGACGATGGCCGCGGCCGACAGCGTGTGGGCGCATTGCCGCGCGGCCGCGCTGATGGCGTCGGCGGTCGTCGCCTCGGGTTCGCGGCGGCTCGCATCCATCAGCCGGCGGTAGAGCGGATCGGCCTCCACGCTCTTCAGGATGCGATCCATGATCGTGACCGCCTCGACCGGATAGGCGCCGGATGCCGATTCGGCCGACAGCATGACCGCGTCGGCGCCGTCGTACACGGCGGTGGCGACGTCGGAGGCCTCGGCGCGGGTGGGCGTCGGCGAGTTGACCATCGATTCCAGCATCTGGGTGGCGACGATGGCTGGCCGGCCGAGCACGCGGCAGGCGGCGAGGATGCGCTTCTGCAGCGGCGGCACGACTTCCGGCGGCATCTCCACGCCGAGGTCGCCGCGCGCCACCATGATGCCGTCGCTCTGCTCGATGATCTCGTCGAGATGGTCGATCGCCGCCGGCTTCTCGAGCTTGGCCATGACGGCGGCGCGGCCGGCCACGATCTTCTTCAGCTCGGCGATGTCGTGGGCGTGCTGCACGAAGGAGAGCGCCACCCAGTCGACGCCGAGCGACAGGCCGAAGGCCAGGTCCTTGTGGTCCTTGGGTGTCATCGGCGACAGGGGCAAGACGAGGTCGGGCAGGTTGACGCCCTTGCGGTCGCTGATCCTGCCGCCGATCTCCACCTCGGTGTCGATCGTCCGCGCATCGTGCGCCACGATGCGCAGCCTGACCTTGCCGTCGTCGACCAGCAGCCGGCCGCCGGCCCTCGCCGCCTTGAAGATCTCGGGATGGGGCAGGGGGATGCGCTTGGCGGTGCCCGGCGCCTTGTCGAGGTCGAAGCGCAGGGTCTGGCCCTTCCTGACGTCGAGCGACCCGTCGGCGAAGGTGCCGAGCCGCAGCTTGGGACCCTGCAGGTCCATCAGGATGGCGATTGGATGCTTGTATTCCTTCTCCAGCGCGCGCAGCTGGTCGACGCGGTGGCGATGGTCCTCGTGGGTGCCGTGGCTGAAGTTCAGGCGGAAGACGTCGGCGCCGGCCTCGAACAGGATGCGCAGGCGGTCGGCGCCGGACGAGGCGGGACCCAGCGTGGCGACGATCTTGGTGAAGCGGTCGCGATGCATCCCGGAAGTCTACTTCCGCGCCGATGACACTTTGAAGCCGCCCGCCTGCTCGTAGACCTTCACGACGGCGGCGTCGTCCAGCCGTCCCCAGCCGGCGCCGGCGGCGGCGAGGAAGAGCTGGTGCGCCGCCGCGGCGAGCGGCAGCGGCAGGCGATGCTCGTGGCCGGTGTCGAGAACGAGGCCGAGATCCTTGACGAAGATCTCGACCGCCGACAGCGGCGTGTAGTCGTCGTCGAGCATGTGGGGCACGCGGTTGCCGAACATCCACGAGTTGCCGGCGCTGGCCGAGATCACCTCGTAGACCTCGCGCGTGTCGGCGCCGGCCTTGGCGGCCAGCGCCATCGCCTCGGCGGCCGTGGCGATGTGCACGCCCGCCAGGAGCTGGTTCACCGTCTTGACCAGCGAGCCGATGCCCGCCGCGTCGCCCAGCCGGAAGACCTTGGCCGACGTCGCCGACAGGATCGATTCGGCGGCGGCGAAGGCGGCTGGCGCGCCCGAAGCCATGAAGGTGAGCTCGCCGGATTCCGCCCGCGCGCGGCCGCCCGACATCGGCGCATCGAGCAGAGCGTGGCCGGAGGCCGCGAGGCGCGTGCCCAGCGACTTGGCGAAGGCTGCGGGCACGGTGGCGCATTGCATCACCAGGCCGTCCTTGCGCAGGGAAGCGACGGCGCCGCCCTCGCCGTAGAGCACGGTCTCCACCTGCTGGGCATTGACGACGGCCACGATGACGACGTCGGCCGTCGCGGCGGCCTCGGCCGGGGTCGCCGCCACGCTGCCGCCGGCGGCGGCGAAGGCGTCGCGCGCGGCGGTGCTCGGATCGACGCCGATCACCTTGTGGCCATGCTTCAGGAGGTTCTTCGCCATGCCGAGGCCCATCGAGCCCAGGCCGACGAAGGCGATGACCGGTGTGTTCTTGTCCGCCATGGGATCAGGCCCTGATGCCGTACTTGGCCGCCCAGCCGAGGCCGGCCGCCGTGGTGGTCCTGGGCTTGTATTCCAGGCCGACATGGCCCTGGTAGCCCAGCCGGTCGAGCACATCGAGGACATAGAGGTGATTGGCCTCGCCGATGTCGGGCTCGTTGCGGTCGGGATTGCCGGCGATCTGCACGTGGGCGGTGATCGGGAACAGCGCCTCGGTGCGCCGCGTGAGGTCGCCCTCGGTGACCTGGCAGTGATAGAGGTCGAGCTGCAGCTTGAGATGCGGTGCGCCGACCTCGTCCATGATCTGCTTCACCTGGGTCGTGGTGTTGGTGAAGTAGCCGGGAATGTCGCGATGGTTGATCGGTTCCAGCACCAGGGTGAGGCCGCTCTTGGCGGTCCGGTCGCAGGCCATCTTCAGGTTGGAGACGAACGTCCTGTGCATGGCCGTCACGTCGGCGCCTGGGGCGATCATGCCCGACATGACGTGCAGCGTGCGGCACTCCAGGACCCTGGCATAGTCGAGCGCCTTGTCGAGCGCGGCGGCGAAGTCGGCCTCGCGGCCGGGCAGGGCGGCGAAGCCCCGTTCGCCCTTGCTGGCGTCGCCCGCGGGCAGGTTGAACAGGGCCTGCGTCAGCTTGTGCTTCTTCAGCTCGGCAGCGATGTCGGCTGCCGGGGCCTCGTAGGGGAAAAGGATCTCGACGGCCTCGAAGCCGTGCGCGGCGGCGGCGCCGAAACGCTGCAGGAAGGGAACCTCCTGGTAGATCCAGGAGAGGTTGGCGGCGAGCTTGGGCATGGTTCTATGTCCAGGTGAAGCTGTCACCCCGCGCGAAGCGAGGGGCCTTTGGAGGCAAGCGAAAGGTCCCTCGCTTCGCTCGGGGTGACAGCGGGGAATTCACGACGGGAACGCTTCCTCGACGTCGCGGACCTGCGTGTCGCTCAGCAGGCGGACCTTGAAGCCCTGCAGCAGCAGGTGGAGCTTGGCGGTCTCTTCCAGCTCCTCGATCGAGGCCGAGGCGGCCGAGAGGGACGTGCCGGCGACCACCGGACCATGGTTCGCCAGCAGGACGGCGCGATGGCCTTTGGCATAGTCGCGGATCGCATCGGCCAGCCTGGGGTCGCCCGGCTTGAAGTAGGGGACGAGCGGCAGCTTGCCGACGCGCATCACGAAGTAGGGCGTGATGGGCGGCAGCGTCGTCTCGGCGTTGTGATGGCAGGAGGGGTCGAGGCACGAGATGGCGACGGCGTGGGTGCAGTGCAGGTGCACGATCGCGCCGTCCTTCGGCCGCACGTCGTAGACCGAACGGTGCAGCAGCGCCTCCTTGGTGGGCGGGTCGCCGCCGACATGCTTGCCGTCGAGGTCGAGCTTCGAGAGCTGCCCGGGCTCGAGCTCGCCCAGCGAGGAGTTGGTCGGCGTCATCAGCCAGCCGTCGTCGATGCGGGCGCTGATGTTGCCCGAGGTGCCGGGGCAGAGCCCGCGCGCGGCGAGCTTGGCGCCCAGCGCGCAGATCGCCTCGCGTGTCCTGGTTTCCTTGGCGCTCATAGCTGGTCGAATGCCTTGGTGAAGAAGTCGGGCGCGCCGAAATTGCCCGACTTCAGCGCCAGCAGGATCGGCCGGTCGCCGACAGACGCCGTCCACGGCACGCCGGGATCGATCTCGGGTCCGATGCGCAGGGCGGTCACGTCGAGCGCGCTCACGACCGCGCCGGAGGTTTCGCCGCCTGCCACGACCAGGCGGCCCACGCCGCCGGCGACCAGTCCCCTGGCCAGGCCTGCCATGGTCTTCTCGATGGCGTGGCTCGATTTCTCGACGCCGTACCTGGCCTGCAGGGCCTTCACCGCATCCGGCGATTCGCTGGCCGACAGCAGGATCGGCCCGTCGCCGAGCTTGTCCCGCGCCCAGGCGAGCGCCGCCTCGCCGACCGCATCGCCGCGGCAGATGGCGTCGGTGTCGAGGTGGAGATGCGGTCCCTTGAAGGCGGCGATCTGCCCGAGCGTCGCCGCCGAGCAGGAGCCGGCCAGGACGGCGCTGGCGCCGGCGATCGCGGGCAAGGCGTCGGCGTTGGCCTTGTGCGCCAGCAGGCCGCGCCGGCGATACGCCGCGGGCAGCCCCAGCGCCACGCCCGAGCCGCCGGTCACGAGCAGATCGTCGCCCACTGCCTCGCCGATGATCCCGAGATCGGTGTCGGCAACAGCATCGACCACGACATGGCGAGTACCGTCGGCTGCCAGCCTGTCGAGCGCAGCCCGGAACGTCGCCGAGCCCGACTGGACCTGCTTCAGCGGCACCAGACCGACCTTGTGCGGAGTCTGGCGGGCCAGCACGCGCACCAGGCTCGCGTCCGTCATCGGGTTCAGCGGATGGTGCCGCATGGGCGAGTCCGACAGCAGGACGTCGCCGACGAACAGATGGCCGAAGAAGATCGTGCGGCCGTTCTCGGGGAAGGCCGGGCAGTAGATCGCCTGCTTCACCTGGAGCGCCTCGATCAGCGCATCGCCTACCGGACCGATGTTCCCGGCATCGGTGGAATCGAAGGTCGAGCAGTACTTGAAGAAGAAGCGCCGGCAGCCCGCTCTCTTCAGGACGTCGAGAGCGGCGAGCGACTGGGCGATCGCGTCACGGGCCGCGATCGAGCGAGTCTTCAGCGCCACGACGACGGCGTCGACATCGTCGGGGATCGCCCCCTTCGACGGGACGCCGATCGTCTGGATCGTACGCATGCCGCCCTTGACCAGCATGCCGGCGATGTCGGTGGCGCCGGTGAAATCGTCGGCGATGACTCCGAGAATGGCCATGATGTGACCCTAAGCCAGCACTGTCGCGGTCATCCAGAACTTTCGCCGCCGGCTGCGCCGGCGCGCCTCGTCCTCGCCGTCGTAGACGTGCAGCGGCGGGGCGGGATCGAACGTGTCCCGGATGTCCAGCGCATTGACATTGACGATGCCGATCGACCTGTCTCCGTCCTCCATCATGGCGCCGAGGTAGGTGCCGCAACGCGCGCACAGGAGATAATCGGTGATTCCGAGACCGAAGCGGTAGCGCGACAGGCTCCCGGGAGCGGCGCGAAATTCGACCGAGCCGTCGGGATCGCCGCAGGTCCGCGCGCCGTGTCGACGGCAGAAGCTGCACGCGCAGCGCCCGACGCGCAGCGCGTCGGGCGCCTTGGCCGAGGTGAAGGCAAGCTGGATGGCGCCGCAGTGGCAGGAGCCGGGATAGACGGTCATGGCCGGGGAAGCGCCGCGCCGCGGCACTCATGGTCTTCCGGACCGCGAGCCTCCGGCTCGCTCGTGAATCCGAAGCGAGCCGGAGGCTCGCGGTCCACAAGAGGATGACACCGAGAACGAGTGCGATTGGTCATGGCGCGATCAGAGTTGCCCTAAAATCGTTGACGTTGGTCTTCGTCGGCCCGGTGATGAGACTGTCGCCCAGCATCCCGAAGAACGAATGCCCGTCATTGTCGTCCAGCATGGCGCGTGGATCGCGGCCCAGCGCACGGGCGCGGGTCAGCGAATCGGGCGCGAAGAGTCCGCCGGCGATGTCCTCGGCGCCATCGACGCCATCCGTGTCGGCCGCGAGTCCCCAGATCCCGGCGGCGCCATCAGCCGCAATCGCCTCGCCGAGCAGGTATTCGACGTTGCGGCCGCCACGGCCCTTGCCGCGCACGGTGACCGTCGTCTCGCCGCCCGACAGGATCACCGTCGGCCGTCCGGCCTGTCGCGCCAGGCCGAGCGCCTGCCGGGCATGCGTCGCGCCGAGGTCGCGGGCTTCGCCTTCGAGCCTGTCGCCCAGCATCACGACATCGAGGCCGCGTTCCGTCGCGACCGCCGCGGCCGCATCGAGCGAGCGCTGCGGCGTCGCGACCATCACCGTCTCGACGCGGGCGAGCCGCGGATCGCCGGGCTTCGGCGTCTCCTCGAGGCCGCCCGCGGCGCCCTTGTCGAGATGCGCCTGTACGGCCGCGGGCGGATCGATGCGGTACTTGCGCAGGACCGCCAGGGCGTCGGCGAAGGTCGTGCGGTCGGGCACGGTGGGGCCCGAGCCGATGACGCCGGGATCGTCGTTCGGCACGTCGGAGATCAGCCAGCTCAGCACGCGCGCCGGCTGGGCGGCGACCGCCAGGCGGCCGCCCTTGATGGCGGAGAGGTGCTTTCGCACCGTGTTCATCTCGCCGATGTTGGCGCCCGAGCGCAGCAGGTCGCGGTTGACCGCCTGCTTGTCGGCGAGCGTCAAGCCGGGCGCCGGCAGCGCCAGCAGGGCCGAGGCGCCGCCGGAGATCAGGCAGAGGACGAGATCGTCCGGCCCGTGTCCCCGGACCTTGTCGAGGATGCGACCGGCCGCGGCGCGGCCCTTCTCGTCCGGTACCGGATGCGCGGCCTCGACGATCTCGATCCGGCGGCAGGTCTCGCCGTAGCCGTAGCGCGTCACCACGAGCCCCTCCAGCGGATGCGCCCAACGGTCCTCGAGCGCCCGGGCCATCGCCGCGCTCGCCTTGCCGGCGCCGACCACGATGGTCTTTCCCTTCGGCGGCGCGAGCGCGTCGATATGGGGCGCGAGGCAGGTGGCGGGGCGGGCGGCGGCGAGAGCCGCGTCGAACAGGTCGCGCAGCAGGGCGCGGGCTTGGGCATCTTTCATTGCCGCGATCTTCGCACTATAGGGACGCGATGCAACCACTGCTCGGGCCGGACGATCCGCCGCCGTTTTCCGTCTTCAACGAGCAGGGCCAGGCGCCGCTTCTGCTGCTCTGCGACCATGCCAGCAAGGCGGTGCCGCAGGCGCTGGCCGGGCTCGGCATCAGCGACGCCGAGCTGTCGCGGCACATCGGCTGGGACATCGGCGGCCTCGAGGCGGCGCAGGCGCTGTCCGGGGCGCTCGACGCCCCGCTGGTCGCCTCGGGCTATTCGCGGCTTGTCATAGACTGCAACCGCTGGCCGGGCGGCGAGGGGTCGATTCCCGAGGTCAGCGACGGCACGCCCGTACCGGCCAACCGCAACCTCGATCCGGAAGAGGCGAAGGCGCGCGCCGATGCCTGCTTCTGGCCGTACCATCGCGAGGTCGCGCGCCAGCTCGACCGCATGACCGCGGGCGGACGCCGCGTGGCGTTGCTCGTGGTGCACAGCTTCACGCCGCGCATGAACGGTGTCGACCGGCCGTGGCATGTCGGCGTGCTGTGGAACGACGATCCGCGCCTGCCGCTGCCGCTGCTGGCCGAACTCCGCCGCGACCCGACGCTGGTGGTCGGCGACAACGAACCCTACTCGGCGCGGGATTCCTACGAGTACACGCTCAACGCCCATCCGCGGCCCCGGAAGCTGCCCTACTGCTCCCTCGAGGTGCGGCAGGACCTCATTGCCACGCCGGCGGACGCGCGGGCCTGGGGGAGCAGGCTGGCCGCACCGATCAGGGCAGCGGTGACCGCTTCATTGGCCTGACGACGGCAGCGTATAATAACTTGGGTTATTTATCAAGCGCGCAACATTATTTGTTTTTTGCGCACCGCGGGGCGCCGCAAATCCGTGCAGGCATTGCAGGCACTCCGAGGGACGGAATCCCCCTCAGAATTTCTTGCGCAGTGTCGCGAGCACCAGGGCGCCCTGGCCGTACAGGCAGTTGGTCGCGTTGCTGCATTCGGAGACGTACTGCGTGTTGAGGATGTTGGTGGCGTTCACGGCGGCCATCACGCCCTCCAGCCGCGGTGAGATGGCGCCCAGGTCGTAACCGATCATGGCGTCCTGCAGGCTGTAGCCGGGGATCTGCAAGGTGTTGGCCGAGGTGGCGTAGGTGAAGCCGGCATAGCGCACGCCGCCGCCGAACTGCAGGCCCTTCAGAGGTCCGCTCTGCAGCGTGTAGTCGCCCCACAGCGAGGCCATCACGTTGGGCACGAAGGCCGGCATGTGGTTGATCTCGCTGGCCGTCCCCTCGGTGATCTTGGGATTGTTGTACGAGAAGGCCTCCACGAGGTTCAGCCCCTCGGTCGGCACGATGGTGGCACTGAACTCGACGCCCTGCGACTTGATCTCGCCGGTCTGGGTCTGGAACAGCACGTTCAGCGGATCCGTCGTTAGGACGTTCTGCTGGGTGAGCTGATAGACCGACCCCATGACGAAGCTCTTGTGGCCGGGCGGCTGGAACTTGATGCCTGCCTCGTACTGCTCGGCGGTGATCGGCTTGAAGGGATTGCCCAGCCGGTCGACGCCGATAGCCGGCTGGAACGACGTCGAGTAGCTGACATAGGGCGCGATGCCGTTCTCGAACTCGTAGACCAGTCCGGCCCGCCAGGAGACGTGGCTGTCGGATTGCGTGGTCGAGGTGAAAGTCATGCGGTTGTCGGTGACAGTCGTGGTCCAGTCGTTGCGCAAGCCCAGCAGCAGGAAGAACCTGTCGAACTTGATCTGGTCCTGGGCGTAGAGGCCGGCCTGGGTGAGCGTCTGGCCCGTGATCGTGGACGGCGTCACGCCGCCGATCGGCACGTTGAAGCCGGACGCGGACACGAGCGTCACGGTGCTGTTCAACTACCAGTACGCGGACCGGTCCCAGCGCCGTTTCCGGCGGATTGTCGGCGTTCTGTCCCTCGACCTGCAGCGTGCCGAGTTGCACGACACCGGGAGCCAGGGCCCCGGACCGCGCGAGCTTCTCCAGCGTGACGGTATTGCCGCCAAGGATGCGGTAGGAGAGGCCGGTGCCGGCCAGTATCCGCGACAGCGCCTGATCGGCGGACATCGTGCCGGTGATACCTGGCGAAGCGATGCCCTGGACGAGGGCGGGTTTTGACCGAGACCGACATTTGTTGATCGTGGAGATATGATACTCTGATCAGGCAATCTCCCTAGGATGCTGATCGGCCGCTGACGAACTCATGGTGCGCGAGGGACGATTAGGCGTGTTCCTAAGCGTGGAACCCGCGCCGCTTCCGTAGGGGCTCTCCTAAGATAAGATCACAATCGCTCACCTGACCCTTGGCTAGCCGTGGTCTGGGTCATCGATCCTAAGAGTCGGACGCCTCAATCAGGAGACCCAAGGCGCGAAAGGGCTGACCAACCGGTTACCCGGAGCACCAACGGACAAGCTCTATCCCACCAGTTCAATATTCGTCAGGCCGCCGTATACTGATCCAACATTAACGGGGGAGAAGTAATATGTGGAGGCAATTTTCGCTGCTAGCAGCGCAAATCGGATTTGCGCTTGCCGTCTCCGCCCCGGCGTTGGCCGAATCCGCCATATCTCACTCGGCCCCGGAAAACGTTTACGGCTGGTGCGCCGGATATGCACCAGGACGGGCGGATCGTTGCGCGCAGCAGCATTGTCAAAAGCAGGGCGGAACCGCATGTCAGATTGTCGTTGGATGCGTCGGTCCGGGCGCCACAGCGTTTGCCGAACGGCCGGCACGGGGATTTGGCGCCGCGTGTCTCGGCGATGAACGGTCGGCAAGAATGGCTGCCTTGATCGGCTGCATATCGGCGGTCAACTCTCTGTGCTGGACAAACGTCACGTTCTCATCCAACGGCCGCGCATCGGATAACGCCGCCAATCTCCGTTTCGATCAAGTCTGGATTGCACAGATCGCCTTGCAGTCACTTAAATTTTTCAAGGAGGCCGCGGATGGCTCCCTCAGCGAGGCCACACGAACTGCCATAGGCGCTTTTCAATCTGAAATTGGTCGCCCCCCTACGGGCACGATCAATGACGAGTTATTGCGCAGAATGCTTGACGCGGTGGGAGGTCCGCGACAGCTTGCGGGGATCATCAAACGCGAGCAACTATCTTCCCTTGAGCAGCAACTGGTCGGGGCTAAACCCACCCGTCTCTTTTACACGGCGCTGAATGCGTTGCCGCCAGAAAAGCCGCAGCAATATTTCAAGAGTCTAAGGGAAAAAGAATTGAGGGTGGCGCTGACAACCTACATTATGTCTCGCGGCGCAACCTGTACGACACCATCGCCTTCCGTGAGCACCGTTTCCGAGAACATCTGGATAGTCGTCTGCAATGACGTGACTTACAACGTCGTCTTCAATGAAGGCGGATACAGCATGATTACAGGCGGCGGACTCACAATCATTAAATAGCACAGTCAAGGCTTACCGCACGATAGGCCTGTGCGGTCGCGTCAAAGACCGACGCTGTTGATTTGGCCCGCTCCGAGGGGCACGAAATGAAGGTCGCGCTGATGTGGCCGTGCTTCGTGGTCGGCTTGGTATTTCTCAATTACAAGCTAACAATTATAGCGATCATAATATTCTCGCTCTTTGGCCTGATCGCTGCGGCGGCTTGTTCTGCGATCGCGAACATAGCAGTCGGTAAGGACACGAAATGAGCATGATCGTTCCATCGGACAACCGGATACTCTACTTCGGTCGCGATCGGAAAGGGTTCCGCTTCCTCTCGCATTTCCACGCCAGTCCGATCGTCATGAATGGCGAAAGCTGGCCGACCGTGGAGCACTATTATCAGTCACAGAAGTCAGCCAACCCGGAATACAAAGCCGCGATCCGGGAGGCCATCCATCCCGGCCTCGCTAAGCGTCTCGACGCACCCCCGTCTGCACCGCGCCGCATCTCGCAAAACTCATGGTTTCGCAAGAATGGCGAGCACCCGCGCGCCGACTGGCATGAGGTGAAGCTCGACATCATGCGTCGAGCGGACCACGCCAAATTTACGCAGACCGCAGACCTGGCGCTTCTGCTATTGACGACCAATGATGCGGAATTGATCGAGGACTCGCCAGGCGAGCCCTTCTGGGGCACGGGCCCCGACGGCGCTGGCCTCAACTGGGCGGGCAGGGTCATTATGGAGGTCCGCGACGCGTTGCGCAGCAAGGGTTTACAAAAATGAGCACAATGTCGTCATCGCCAGGCTCGGCGCGTGGCAGTCGCGCATCGGCGGGCAAATCTGGAACTGGTGCGCAACCGCGCGAGATCTCGGAGACCGTACCGGTGATCGTCAGTGCGTCTGCCGCTCGGCATACGCTGCTCAGAATTGTCACCCGGCCGAACCTCATTCATGTCGTTGCGCTGGTGTGGAGTGTCGGACTTCTCGGCAGTCCGGCGCGGGCTGATCCTCCACCATTGTCCAAACCTCGGTCACGAGTGGAAGCGTTCGGTGGCGCTCTTGCGTCCGCTTGGACGTTTTGGGAGGCGCCGACCGCAGGTGGATCGGCGCTGATACCCAGGGCGCAATACGTCGGGCCGATCAGTCGCGGTTTCAGGATGTCCGCCGAGTGCCGCGGCAGCGGTCCGTCGATCTACATCTCGATCGACAATCCGAATGCCCGTTTGCAGGAGCTTCGTTTCGACGTGCTGATCCCGATGGTCTTTCGAATAGAAACCAAAAGCTCGCTTACCATTGACCGTGTACGAGTGACCGGAAGGCTCACCGGAGGTTACACGGCCAATACCAATCGTGTCACCATCGGCATGGCCCTCACTGATGCCGCGCGTGCGATCAGTCTCATCGATGGCAATGCCGAAACCTCAGCGCCCCTTCTCGTCGTCGAAGTGGCGGGTACGGCGGGGACTTTCGACCTGACCGGCGCACGCGACACTTTCGCGCTCCTCAAACATGCCTGTGAGTCAAGGAAGTTGTAGGGGCAGCGTGGCAATTGCTCATGCAGGCGTGGCGAGCGCTAGGCAAATCAGCGTGCCAGACAAACGCTCTGTAGCAGCCATGCACTAATCATGAGCCCTTTGCGACGCTGATGCTCCGTCATTTTTGAACGCCTGCTTCCCCTTTCCGGCCCACAGTTGTCGCGCCCGTTCGTCGTTCTTGAGATTTTCGGCGATCCATATGAGCGCGCCGAAAAAAGTGGCGCGGTCATCGCCGGTCAGGTCAACGACGCCGGACTTGACGACGAGGCCGCCGAGTTCGATCAGATGTTTCGTGCGCTGCCGGCGTTCGGCCTGCCACGTCCGCATATCATGCCGCGCCCGTGCTGCCTGATTGCCGGTTGCGCGCCGCCCGATTGCGTCGGATTGCTGCCGTTGTTGCGGTCTTCAACGCGCGCAGACCGCCGTGATTTACTCTGAAACCACGCGACCCCACGCTTCGCCCACGCATCCCGCTTTCCGGCATCGGTGGTTTCCGCCAGCACGACCAGCGCGCCCGCCAGTTCGTTGGCGTTGAGCGCATCGGCGCCGGTGGCGATCACCAGTTCGCCAAGCTGCTGCACCTTGCGAGTTTTGAGGTCTTTCGCCTTGTCCCCAAGCGCCTTCAGTTCGGAATCATAGTCTCTCGGCTTGTCGTGGGGAGAACGACGGTCGCTTCCGTCCTTTCAAAAGAAAATGCGAGCGGGCCGACTCTTTCTTCCCGAGCGGCTCAGCCGCCGGAGATGACGACGAGCCAGGGCAAGAGCCGCGTTACCGTGATGTCGGCATGGGCGCGGCCGACGGCGCGCAGGGCCTCGACCGGCTCGCGGAGATTGTAGACTCCACTAACACGGCGGCGACCGGCGCTGGCGTTCGCGATCACGATCAGGCCGTCGAAGCAGGGTCGCAGTTCCTCGACGATGTCGGCGATCGGCTGGTTATGCGCGACGAGCTGGCCCACCCGCCACGCCCCGATCTCGTCGACGGGCCGGCGTCCTCCGGTCATCGGTCCTGTCCACGGAACGTGCAACCAGTCGCCGGACTCGAGCCGTCGAGATTCGGGAGGTGTCACGGATTCGTGGTCGACCCGCACGAGGCCGTGACGGACCGCGATGTCCGCCGCATCGCCGCCCAGCCGCATCGAGAAGCCGGTCCCCAGCACCGTGGCGGTGACGCCATGCCCTTTCACTTCGAACGGCCGCGCGGGGTCGGCAGCCACCTCGAAGAAGGCCTGTCCGACCAGCAGCCGGATGTCGCGGCGGTCGCTCGTCAGCGCGACGTCGATGGCGCCGCCGGGTGCGAGGTCTATCAGGCTGCCGTCGGCCAGCCGCACCTCGCGCCATTCGCCTGTCGACGTCGCGTAGTCGGCGCCGAGACGAAGCATCAGTCCGGGCAGGGCCACGAGCGCCACGCTGGCGGCCACGGCCGCCGTGGCGGCGGCCAGCCACCATCGCCGCGCGGCGGTTCGACGGCTGCGCGGCGGGCGAGCTGTTCGCGCTGGAGGGATCGCGCCTCGGGCGAGGGCTCGCCGGCAGGTTGCTGGTCGACCGTGCTGTCCTGGGCGGTGACAAGGTAACGGCTTTCGCGCGCCATCTTGCGCCGTCCGTCGAGGGCGATGTTGCGAACGATGCGGTAGAGGTAGCCCAGCGGATGCTCGAGGAAGCGGGTCGAGGTCGCGTTGCTGAAGCGCAGCCACGCTTCCTGCACGACGTCCTCGGCGCGAGCCCGGCTGCCAATGATGGCGCTGGCATAGTCCACGAGCGCGCCGCGGTGCGCCATGAAGAGGTCGAGGTTCGACTTGTCCTCCGCCAAGATGCCTTCCGTCCTGATCCTTGCCCGGCGCGATTCCGTGATCCGTGGCGGTCGGCTAGGTCATCGGCGGCTGCGGCTTGTTGCGAACCATTCGCAACGCCAATGTACCGACCGGCAGGCCTCCCCGCAACATCCCGCGCGACAGCGGGGCCTTGGACTGATGCGGCGACCGCGGGTTCAGGTGGACGGCGAAGGGACCGCGTAGTCGCCGGCCAGCAGCATCGCCCTGGCACGGCTGCGGCTCAGCTTGCCGGACGAGGTGAGCGGCAAGCCTATGGAGCGCGGGATCAGCTCGATGCGGCAGTCGACGCCGGCCGACTCCTTGACGGCCTGGCGGATGCTGCCGAGTTGCCGGTCGCGCTCAGCCTCGTCGCCGGCTACGCCCTGGACCATCACGACGACTTCCTCGCCCTCCGGACTCTCGATCGAGAAGGCGCAGGCGTCCCCGCGCCGCTGTCCCGGCAGCGCCTCGACCGCCCATTCGATGTCCTGCGGCCAGATGTTACGGCCGTTGACGATGATCAGGTCCTTGGCCCGGCCGGTGATGACCAGTTCGCCGTCTCGCCAGTAGCCGAGGTCCCCCGTGTCGAGCCAGCCGCCGCCGAGCACGCGTGCGCTTTCCTCGGCCTGTCCGACGTAGCCCGGCATCACGCTGCGGCCGCGGACGAACAGGCGGCCGATGGCGGGCCCATCGAGCGGCCGGCCGGCACTGTCGCGGATCTCGACATCGTGGCCGGGCAGGGCGCGGCCGCACAGCACGAACTCCCGATTGGCCCGGTTGTCCGTCCTGAAGCCCGCGAAGCGCTTGCCGAAGCTCAGGCCGACGCATACTTCGGCGAGACCATAGCTCGCCATGAAGGCGCGCGGGTCGAAGCCGCACGCTTTGAACGTCTCGGCGAAGCGGTGCAGCACCGCGGGCCGGATCATGTCGGCGCCGATCCCGGCCAACTGGAGGCACGACAGGTCGATGTCCGTCGGCATTCCGCTCTGGGCCCGCCGCGCCGCGAGCTCGTAGCCGAACCCGGGGCTGTAGGTGATGGTGGCCCGTCGACGGGAGATCAGCGACAGCCATTGCAAGGGACGGCGTGCGAACTCGCGGGGCGGCATCAGGTCGACGCTGCGCTGACCGCACATCGGCGCCAGCACGAAACCGATGAGGCCCATGTCGTGATAGAGCGGCAACCAGCTGACCCCGGCATCGCGCTCGTTCAGTTCCTGGCTCGCGAGCGAGCCGTCGATGTTCGCCATGAGCTGGTCCTGGCGAATGTCGATCCCCATCGGCAGGCGCGTGCTCCCCGAGGAGTACTGCACGTAGCAGCCCTCGCCGGCGCCGAGCGGAGATCCGTCGATCGGCGCTTCCGGCAGGGCCTCGAAGGCCGCCATGCCGCCGGCCAGCCGCGCCGACGTTCCGTCCGCGGCGGAGGCGGCGAATGCGGCCAGCTCGTCCGGGGCGAGGATGCCGACGGCGCCGGCCGCGATGATCTGCCGACGCAGCTGCGCAAGGTAGGTCTGCTTGGCGCCGACCCCGACCGGCACCGAGACCGGCACCGGCAGCACGCCTGCGTACTGGGCGCCGAAGAAGGCGACGCAGAAGCCCGGCCAGGTGTCGGCTACGATCACCAGCCGTTCGCCGCGTCGGACACCGGCGCCGAGCAGGCGACGGGCGAAGCGGAGCGCCTGCCCGCGCAGATCGGCATAGGCGAGGCGTCCGGTCAGCCGTCCTCTTGCATCGAAGAAGTTGAGCCCCGTCTCACCCCCGGCGGCGTAGTCGAGCGCCGCGGCGAGGCTCGCGAAGCCGCCGCGGCGGAAGGGCAGGGCGGCATTGGCGGTCGGCGTCGGCGCGGCGGCTCCGCGCGCGGCATTGGCAGTGAGCGTGCAGGCGTAGCGCAGCCGCGAACCGGCTTCGCTGCCGGATGCATCGGCATCCGAGAAGGACACAGGCAGGATTCCACGGATCGACGTCATCGGACGATCTCCCAAGCAGTTCACGCACAAGCGCGTCACCGCTCGGTTGACCGTCCCGCTGGAACATCCCGTCCATCGGAAGAGCGACGCTATCGCCGGCAGGTCTTCTGGCTTGCGGGTCTTTGCTCCTGCCCGTCTTCCCGGACCGAAATCCAGTGACGTATGGGCATTCGCTCGCCGCTTACAGCTGCGGGTACAGCTGCCGATTGGCTCCTGAAGGGAGCGTCACGGCATTCCCTGTTCGCCTCCGTTAAGGAGGACCGTCGATGCGTCCTCGTAGAGTGGCGCACCGGGGCGGTCAAGCTGCATCCGTGGAGACAGGGAGCGAGGGCGTGCGGAGCGCAGCTCCAGGAATGCAGGCGCAGGCGGCGCGCAAGATATCCGTCGCGTCCGGGCGGGCCGCAGCTGCAGGAGAGGAGCCGCGATCGGCCGCAGCAGGCCGCTGATTGCGGCGCGGCGGCCTCAGTCGCCGGCGCGCGTGACCTCGACTCCGTCGAGTCCCGAGTAGCGATAGACGAGGACCGAGCCGATCCAGGCGACGATGAAGACCCCGATGATGATGAAACCCAGCTCGTTGAAATTGTCGTTGAGCTGCTCGACGACCTCCCAGAACCCGCCCGAGAGCGCGAGGCGGTCGGCGACCAGGCCCAGCACCTCGATGCCGCCGATCACCACGGCCACCACGACCGACACCAGGGTGATGGTCAGGTTGTAGTAGAGCTTGCGCATCGGCTTGACGAAGGCCCAGCGGTAGGCACCGAGCATCAGCACGCCGTCCGTCGTGTCGACCAGCGCCATGCCGGCGGCGAACAGGGCAGGGAACACCAGGATCGACCAGATCGACAGGCCCTGCGCGGCCTGGCTGGCCGAGATGCCCAGCAGGGCCACTTCCGTCGCGGTGTCGAAGCCCAGGCCGAACAGGAAGCCCAGCGGGTACATGTGCCAGCTCCGGCGGATCAGCCGGAACAGCGGCCGGAAGAACCTGGCGACCAGGCCGCGCTCGTTGAGGAGCAGGTCGAGGTCTTCCGCCACGTAGTCGCCGCCGGCGCGCACATGGCGGAAGGTCCGCCAGATGCCGCGCAGGATGACGATATTGGCGGCCGCGATCGCGAACAGGAAGAAGGCGGAGACCAGCGTGCCGATCATGCCCCCGACCGCCTTGAAGGCGCCGAACCGGTCGGCGAGCAGCGTCGCGGTCGCCGCGACGCCGGCGACGGCCAGCACCACGACCGTCGAATGGCCGAGCGCGAAGAAGAAGCCGACCGCGACCGGGCGCTGGCCTTCCTGCATCAGCTTGCGCGTGACGTTGTCGATGGCGGCGATGTGGTCGGCATCGACCGCGTGACGCAGGCCGAACCCGTAGGCCAGCAGCGCCGTCCCGAGGAGCAGCGGCTGGTCGTGGAACAACAGGAACGCCCAGGCCCAGGCGGCAAGGTTCGCCGCCAGCAGCACGCCGTAGACGAGGATCAGGGAACGGCGCGGGCCGCGGTCGGCGTTCATGAGCACGCTTCAGTATGCATTTTCGCGAATAGTTGCCTACAGCTCGATTTCATTGCGGCGGAATCTTGACGGCGGCCGCCAGATCGCTATTGATGCCGCCATCGTCGGTCCTCCTTACCGGAGGCGAAAAGGGAACGCCGTGCAGCCTGCAACCTCGGAAGAGGCGAGGGCCTAATCGGCGGCTGTACCCGCAGCTGTGAGCGGCGAGCGACTGCCCAACAGGCCACTGGACCTCCAGCACGAGCGCGGGAGGCCGGGAAGGCGGGCAGGAGCGACGACCCGCGAGCCAGAAGACCTGCCGGCGATAGCGTCGCTCTTCCGCGGACGGGATGTTCCGACGGGACGGTCAACCGAGCGGTGACGCGCCTTGTGCGTGTTCTGCTTTGGGGGATCGTCCGATGACGCCATTCCGTCGCCTTCTGCTTGTCCTGTTTCTTCTTTTGCCCTTGCCGGCCCTCGCCCAGACCGAGCCGGACGGCATGATGCCGGCCACGGTCGTGACCGCCGACCGCTTCCCGACCGACCCGAACAAGATCACGTCGAGCTACACGGTGGTGCCGCGGGAGGAGATGGAGCGGCGGCAGCTGCGCACGGCTGGCGAGGTGCTGAAGACGGTGCCCGGCGTCTCGGTGCAGCAGTCGGGCGGCCCCGGCACCCAGACCTCGGTGTTCGTGCGCGGCTCCAACTCCAACCACGTCCTGGTGCTGGTCGATGGCATCACGGTCAACGATCCGTCGACGCCCAACGGCGCGCCGGACTTCGCCAACCTGCTCACCGAGAACCTCGACCGGATCGAGATCGTGCGCGGCCCGATGAGCACGATGTACGGCTCCCAGGCGATCGGCGGCGTCATCAACCTGGTCACCAAGGCCGGCAAGGGGCCGATGAACGGCGCTGCCTTCACGGAGCTCGGCACGCGCCTGTGGAGCAACAGCGGCGCCTACGTCCGCGGCAGCGAGGGACGCTTCAACTACAACTTCACGTTCGGCGGCATGTTCACGCCCAACGACACGCCGGTGCCCGCCCGTTTCACGCCGAACGGCGGCTTCGTCGACATCGATCCCTACCGCAACATCACGCTGGCGGCGCGGCTTGGCTTCGAGATCAACGACAACACGCAGCTCAACTGGTACGGCCGCTACATCGACGCCCGGATCAACTACGACCAGGTCGGGCAGGAGGATCCCAACGCCAACGGCTACTCGCAGCAGTTCTTCACCCGCGCCGAGATCGACGGGAACTACTTCGACGGCCGCTGGAAGCCGGTGCTCGGCATCAACTACAGCACCATCACGCGGCACGATCTCGACTATGCCAGCCCCCAGGTGCCGTTCCCGTTCACGACCGATTCGTGGTTCAACGGCCGCCGCCTGCAAGGCGACTTCAAGAACCTGATCTCGATCATCGACCAGGTCGAGGTCATCGCCGGTCTCGACTACGACCGGCAGTGGGCCTACACCAATTCGGTCGGGCCGTTCACCCCGGCGACGCAGGCCTGGGGCACGATGGTGCAGACCGGCCTCTACGGCCAGCTCCGGCTCAATCCCTTCGAGGGATTCAACCTCAACCTCGGCGGGCGCGTCGATTTCAACGACACGTTCGGCAGCGTAGGCACATGGCGAGCCGGCGCGTCCTACCTCTGGGCGCCGACCGACACCAAGCTCAAGGCGTCGTACGGTACCGCTTTCAAGGCACCCTCGCTGTTCGAGCTCTACGGACCGGGCGCGTTCTGCGGCGGCAACCGCAACATCCAGCCCGAGTACAGCCGCGGCTACGAGGTCGGCGTCGAGCAGGGGCTGTTCGACCGCAAGGTCAAGGCCGGCATCACCTACTTCTTCAACACCTACTCGAACCTGATCCAGTGCCCGCCGCCCTTCACCACGCTGCAGAACGTCGCCAACGCCCAGAGCGAGGGCTTCGAGGCCTTCGTGCAGCTGAGCCCGGTGAAGTGGCTCGACCTCTGGTTCGACTACACCTACACGATCGCGCGCAACGTCGATGCCAACGTACCGCTGGTGCGCCGGCCGCAGGATGTCTTCAACGTCCGCGCCGAGGTGCGGCCGTGGGAGAGCACCCTGTTCGGCGTCGGCGTCCTGCAGGTCAGCAGCCGCTACGATTTCAACGCCGTGACCGGGGCGATCATGCAGCCCTCGCCCTACACGCTGCTGCGCTTCACGGCGCAGTACGACGTGATCAAGAGCGTCCAGCTCTTCGCCCGCGCCGAGAACGTGCTGAACCAGGTCTACGAGGAGCCCGAGGGCTTCCAGGCCCCGTACTTCCAGGCCTTCTTCGGCGTGAAGGCCAAGTTTTGACCGGTCCCGGCCGACGAAAGCTGATGAAGGCGTCGGCGGGTGCGATAGTCTCGGCTCCCGTGAGCCACGCAAGAGCCGAGGCGCCGGCCACCCTGGCGCTCCTTCACCTGGCGCCGCGGCCGGGCGAGATCGGGCACAACAAGCGCCTGATCGGCGATGCCGTGCGCCGGGCGGCGAGCCTCGGCGCCCGGCTGGCCGTCACTCCGGAGCTCGCCGTGAGCGGCTACGGCTTCCGCGACCGCATCGGCACCGCCTGGATCGCCGAAGGGCAGGCGGCGTTGCTGGAATGGGCCGGCGACCTCGCCCGGCAGGCGAACCTCTTCCTGCTGCTGGGCACGCCCGAAGCGGGGGATCACCTGTTCAACAGCATGATCCTGTTCGGCCCGGACGGTGCCCGGCGGGGCCATCACCGCAAGGTGCTGGCGCTGAAGGCCGGATCGGAATCGTGGTCGACGGCCGGCGACCGGGCGACCGTCGTCGCGGCCGGCGACATCGGAAGGCTGGGCCTGTTCGTCTGCGCCGACATGTACTCGGAACGGCTGGTCGGGGAGACCGCCGAGCAGGGTGTCGACCTGCTGGTTTCGTCGGCGGCCTGGGCGCCCGGCGAGCACGGTCCCAGCGGCGAATGGGAACGGGCCTCGCTGCGGACCGGCCGTCCGGTGCTGGTGTGCAATCGCACCGGCGTCGATGCGCTGGACTTCACCGGCGCGCGCTCGGTCGCCGCCGCCGGCGGCAGCCTCACCTTTGCCCACGCGTCGGCGGAAGCGGCGCTCGTCCTGGTGGACTGGGAGCGCCGGTCGCGGCAGCTCTCGAACTGGCGTCCGGTCCCATGCGGATGACGCTGCGCGTCCTGCTGGCGGTTCTCGGCCTCGTGATCGCCGCGCCGGCCGGGGCGCAGGCGCCGCGGCGCGTGATCACGGTGAACCTGTGCCTCGACCAGATGGCGCTGCGGCTGGCGGCCCCCGGCCAGCTCGTCGGCGTCAGCTACCTGGCGCACGATCCGCGGATCTCCGTGCTGGCGGAGCAGGCGCGCGACGTGCCGGCGGTGCGCGCCCGGGTCGAATCGATCCTCGACCGGCAGCCCGATCTCGTCATCTTCGACCGCGATGCACATGCCGCGGTGAAGCGCCTGGTGCGGATGGCCGGTGTGCCCATTCTCGAGGTGCCGTGGGCGGCGTCGCTCGAAGAGTCGCAGTCGCTGATCCGCGCGATCGCGCGTGCCCTCGGACGCGAGGCCGAGGGCGAGGCGCTGGTGCAGGGAATGCAGGAGCGGCAGCGCGCCCTCGTGCCTCCAGAGCCGCCCGATCCGCTGGCGGCCGTCCTGCAGGCAAATCGCGGCACGGCCGGGCGGGGCAGCCTCTATGACGAGCTCCTGCGGCTCGCCGGCTATCGCAATCTCGCCGCCGAGCTCGGCATCCGGGCCTACGGGCGCCTGCCGATCGAGGCGGTGCTCGCGGGCCGACCCGACCTTCTGGTGCTGGACGGGGGCGCGAACCGCAGCCCGGCCCGGGCCACCGAGTTCGTCGACCATCAGGCGCTGGCGAGCCTCGCGGGCAAGGCGAAGCTGGTCTCCATCCCCTTGAAGTATTCGATCTGCGCTGGGCCGGAGAACATCGAGGTCCTGCGGCGGCTGGCCGAGGCCCGGCGATGATCCGGCGGCTGCTCGTCCTGGTCCTCGTGCTCTACCTGGTTTCGCTTTCCGTCGGGCCGGCGCTGTGGCCGTGGCGGCTGGGTCCGGAGGTCGGCTGGGCGATCTTCCTGGAGCTGCGTGTACCGCGGGCCACGCTGGGGCTGCTGATCGGCGGCGCCCTCGGGCTGAGCGGCGCGGTGCTGCAGGGCTGGCTGCGCAATCCGCTGGCCGAGCCCGGCGTGATCGGCGTGTCGGCCTGCGCGAGCTTCGCCGCCGTCTGCGCCTTCTACAGCGGCCTCGCCGCGGTGATCGGCCTCGCCCTGCCGCTGGCCGGCATCGCCGGGGCCGCCGTCGCGGTGGCGCTGCTGATGGCCGCGGTGCGCGCCGGCACCGGGACGGTGTCGCTGCTGCTGATGGGCGTGGCCATCAATGCCGTCGCCGCCGCCCTGATCGCGCTGGTGCTGGCGGCCTCGCCCAACCCCTTCGCCTACCAGGAGATCTCGCTGTGGCTCGCGGGCTCGATCGCCGACCGCGACCTGCGCAGCCTCGCCCTCTCGGCGCCCTTCATCATCGCCGGCGCGGCGATCGTGCTCGGGGCCGGCCGCTGGCTCGACGCGCTGTCGCTGGGCGAGGAGGCGGCGCGCAGCCTCGGCGCCGATCCGGGCCGGCTTGGCCTGCGCCTGACGCTGGGCGTCGGCCTGATGGTCGGGGCGGCGACCTCGGTCGCCGGCGTCATCGGCTTCGTCGGCCTGGTGGCGCCGCATCTCGTGCGCTCGCGGGTGGGGTTCCGCCCCGGCGCCACCCTCGTGCCCTCGATGCTGGCGGGGGCGGTGCTGGTCCTGGCGGCCGACATCCTGGTCCGGTTGCTGCCCACGGCCTTCGAGCTTCAGCTCGGCGTCTTCACCTCGCTGGTCGGCGCCCCGTTCCTGGTGCGCGTCGTGCGGCGCGCGCGCTCGGCCTGGCTCGCGACATGAGCCTGCTCGCCACGCGCGGACTGGTCTGCCGCCGCGACGGGCGGGCGGTGCTCGACGGCGTCGGCCTGTCGTTCGCCGCCGGCGAGATCGTCGCCATCGTCGGTCCCAACGGTGCCGGCAAGACGACGCTGCTGCGCCATCTCGCGGGACTCGAGGAGCCGCGCGAGGGCACGGTCGAACTGGCGGGCCGGCCGCTCGCCGAGCTGACGGTGGGAGCGCGCGCTCGGCGCATCGCCTACCTGCCGCAGAGCGCCGCCGTGTACTGGCCGTTGCTCGGGCGAGACCTGGTGGCGCTGGGCCGCCTGCCGCATGGCGCCGATCTCGGGCGGCCGCTCAGCGCCGGCGACGCCGATGCCATCGCCCGGGCGCTCGAACGCGTCGATGGCGCGGCTTTCGCCGAACGGGCGATCGATACGCTGTCTCAGGGCGAGCGGGCGCGGCTGATGCTGGGGCGCGCGCGCGCGACCGAGGCCGACGTGCTGCTGGCCGACGAGCCGGTGGCCAGCCTCGATCCATCCTATGCGCTGGATGCGATGGAGATCCTGCGCGGTGAGGCGCGGCGTGGCGCCTGCGTGGTCGTGAGCCTGCACGATCTCGGCCTGGCCGCCCGCTACGCCGAGCGCATCGTCGTGCTGGTCGCCGGTCGCGTCGTTGCCGAGGGCCCGCCGCGGGAGGCGCTGCGACCCGAGGTCATCGACGCCGCCTATGGCGTAAGCTTCCGTTCCGTTACCGTCGACGGCATCGTTCAGCCCATCGCCTGGAGGCATCCTTCATGAATTGCCAGCCGCTTGCCGAGGATCCCCGTGCGGTCGCGCGCCGCCATCTGGCCGAGGCGGCCCATGGCTGGAGCGTCGGGACCTGGGGCGCGATCGGCGAGTTCCAGTACGACCCGGACGAGCCGGACCTCGTCCTCGACCTCGACGCTCTCTCGGTCAGCACGCGACGGGGCGCGTTGCACATCGGCGATCTTTCCGGGGCGACGGCGCTCGCGTTCACCGGCGACGACGGCCGCCTGCGCGAGATCGCCTTCTGCTCGCCGCGCGAGGGGGCGGGGCGAACGGCGATCGCGGCCGTCGGCGAGGGCACCTTCGACCTCGGCATCGGGGCGCCGCATGTCGACATGCTGGTCCGGCTGGCGCCGGGCGACCAGGCGACGCGCGAGGCCATCGATGCGGGTCTCGGGCGTCCGCTGTTCGAGCCCGGCAACCCGGCCGGCCCGGCGATCGGCCGGGCGAGCCCGACCCGCATCTTCCGCTCGGCGCTGGCATCGCTCGAGGTCCACCAGCCGATCCCGCCGCCGGGCGGCCGTTCGCCGGCCGGCCCGCACAGCCACCTGCTGCCGCAGCACCTCAAGGAGGGGCGGCTGCGCAGCCCCAATGCGCCCCTGCCGGCTGGTTTATACTGCGGCCTCAGCCTATATCCCCGGACACGGCTGTAGGAGATCCTCATGGACGACAAGACCCGCACCGAGCTCGAAGCCGCCGCCTTCCGGCGCCTGGTCGCGCATCTCCAGGAGCGCACCGACGTGCAGAACATCGACCTGATGAATTTGGCCGGATTCTGCCGCAACTGCCTGTCCCGCTGGTACCGCGAGGAGGCCGGCGCCCGTGGCATCGAGATCGCCGATCCCAAGGCGCGCGAGGTCGTCTACGGCATGCCGTACGAAGAGTGGAAGGCCAAGCACCAGAAGGACGCCTCGGCCGACCAGAAGAAGGCGTTCGACAAGGCGCAGCACAAGCACTGACTGCCGGCACGCCCCTGCACGGGGCGGGCGGAAAGACCATTCCCGATATCCCCATGTTTCAGCGGCTCGCCGTCATTGAGCCGACATGGGGCGAAACCCTATGGTCCGCCCCAGGGGACCAAGGAGTATGGACATGCCCGACGGCAGCGCCATTTCGAAGAAGACCAAGGCCGGGCCGATCTCGGCGGATCGGCTGAAGAGCTTCGTCGAGCGCATCGAGAAGCTCGAGGAGGAGCGCAAGGCGATCGGCGGCGACATCCGCGACGTCTACAGCGAGGCCAAGGGCGTGGGCTACGACGTGAAGATCATGCGCAAGATCGTCTCGCTGCGCCGCCAGGATGCCGCCGACCGCGCCGAGGAGGAGACGCTCCTCGATACCTACAAGCACGCGCTCGGGATGACCTGAGCGCGGCTTCGCGCGAAAGCTCGTTCCGCCCGTCGGGACAACCATCGGTTTCCTGCCGGCCATTGCTGTCTTAGGCTTCCTCAAAACCAGGAGGAAGCGCAGTGACCGTGTATCGCCGGACGTTCGTCGGCTCGTTGGCATTCGTGATGGCGGGCGCGGGCGGCGCGCGAGCGCAGGCGCCCGGCCAGCCGGTCAAGGTCGTCGTGCCCTTTCCGCCGGGCGGCGGCACCGATGCGCTCGCGAGGGCGATCCAGGATCCGTTGCAGAAGGCGCTGGGCCAGACCGTCATCGTCGAAAACAAGGGCGGCGCGGGGGGCGCGCTGGCACACGAATACGTGTCCAAGCAGCCGTCCGACGGCGGCACTGTCCTGGTGAGCAGCAACAACCAGATGCTGTTCCCGTACCTCGTGGCGCGCCTCGGCTTCGATCCCGCCGCCTTCGTTCCGGTGGGCTTCGTCGCCAAGCAGGAATCGGTGTTCGTGGGCAGCGCCGATGCGCCGTGGGCCGATCTCGCCGCCATCACCGAGGCCGCGCGCAAGGCGCCCGGCGAGGTCCAGTTCGGCACGGCCGGCGTCAGCACGCCCATGCACCTGTCGACCGAGCGCTACGCGATCCTGAACAAGATCAAGCTCACCCACGTGCCGTTCCGCGGCACCGGCCCGCTGGTCACCGACCTGCTGGGCGGGCACGTCAAGCTCGGCATGTCGAGCCTGACCAGCGTCCTGCCGCACCTGCAGAGCGGCAAGCTCAAGGCCTACGGCATGGCCGCGCCCGAGCGTGCGCCGTCGGCGCCCGACATCCGGACCTTCAAGGAGCAGGGGTTCGGGGAAGTCGACGGCACCATCGTCTACACGCTGATCGCGCCGCCCGGCACGCCGGCGCCGGTCGTCGCCAAGCTCAACGAGGCGCTGAACGCCAGCGTGTCGACGCCGGAGATGAAGGAAGAGCTGCGCAAGCGCGGCTTCGTCGCCATGGGCGGCACGCCCCAAGCGCTGGCCGACTGGACGGCCGTGCAGGCGGGCGTCTGGGGGCCGGTGCTGCAGGCGGCGGGGATCAAGCCGGAGTAGGGGCGGGCGTCCAGCTCCGCCGCATGTCATCCTTACATGGGGCTTGAGAAGTCAAGAGGTAGTCACGGTTCTGCCGTCTGGTTTTTTTGCCGGTGACAGGATGACGTCTTGGGTGCTTGCGTTGGGACGTTGGGCATTGCTGGGGCGCTCGTCGCTGGACGGCATCACCTTACATACGGTCCGGCGACAGTTGAGCCGGTACCCTGGTTCCTCATGCACGCGTGAGGCTTTGCCCAAGAGACGATGAGACCCCTCTGAGACGGCGGCGCCGTACGGTCCTTGGATGACAACGGTCATCATCCGTCCCTCTTCAAGGCACCCTCTGCTCCTCTGCTAGACGGCGCGCAGCTGGGCGCCGTCGGGCACCACGCCATGGTGGAGGAAGCGCCACAGCGCGACCATCAGCTTGCGTGCCAGGGCGACGATGGCGATGCGCTTGCCGGCCCCCTTCTGCTGGCCGACGCGTTCACGGAACCAGCGGCTGAGCGCGCTGGCGGGCTGATTGCGCAGCCACAGCCAGGCGAGCTGCACCGCGATGGTGCGGGCGCGCGCATTGCCGGCCTTGCTGATGCCCTGCTCATGACGACTGTCGCCACTGTTGTAGGGCGTGCCGGTCAGCCCGAAGTAGCTGCCGACCTGGCGGCGGTTCTGGAAGTCGCGGAAGAAGGCCTCGCCGACCAGGATCTGGCTGCCGACGGGGCCCAGGCTCCTGAGTTCGAGGAGCTGGTTGACCCTGGCCGCCATGCTGCTGACGGGAGCGACCTTGCGCACCGCCCGGGCTTGCGCCTCGATCTCGTCGAGTTGTTCCTCCACCAGCAGCAGCCGGCTATGTTCGCGCCTCAGTTCAGCCACCAGATGATCCGGCAGGGGCCGACCGTCGCCGGTGCACAGCGTCGCCAGCCACGCCGCGAAGTCCTTGGCCCGGCCCCAGGTCTGGCGAACGCCCTGGCCGTGCAGCAGGCCCTTCAGCCGATTGACGTGGCTGGTTCGCTCCTTGACCAGCCGCTGTCGCTCGCGTGACGGCCGCCGCTCATCTTCCTGCGCCGCCGTCGGAACGTGCACCGCCCTGCAGGCGAGGCGATCGCCACCCTCCAGCCGCAGCAGGGCACGCATCAGTTTCTCCAGGTCCAGCCGGTCGGTCTTGGCGCGCCGCGCCCGGCGGTCGACCTCCACGCTCGCCGCATCGAGGACCCGGCTCTCGATCCCCTGCGCCTCGAGCCAGCGATGCAGCCAAAAGCCATCGTAGCCGGCCTCGTAGCAGCTCACGACCCGCGCGGCCTCGCCGAGCTTCTTGGCGGCTCTGGCACGGGCCTTGCCGATCAACTCCGACACCGCAGCCACATCACCCCCGGCCACCGTGTACTGGCTCAGCTTGCCGAGGCCCGGGACCACGATGCCCAGCTTCCACTTCGCCTTGCCCAGTTCAAACGCCACGAACACTGTGCGATGCTCCACCCCAGCGGCGAGGGTGTCGAAGATGTATGGGGACTTCATTGGCTCCTCTGTAGGTTCGGTGGGTCACGCTCCAAGCCTACCTCTCGACCTCTCGTCGCCCCATAGAATCTGAGCGTAGCGAAGGATCTCATGCCGGTTGCAGGCGGCGATGAGGTCCTTCGCTTCGCTCAGGACGACAGCGATGAGCGGGCCTGGAGGCCCGAGGTCCGGCAAGAGTCAAAACCAGATGTTCATCGGCAGGCCGCGGCTGTCGCGCTCCTTCGCGGGGCCGAGGCAGGTGGCCTGGTCCTTCGTGATCAGGAGCGCGGTGCGGCAGACGGCGATGGCGTCGAGGATGTCGTCGCGGGCCGCGCCCGGCAGGCGGTCGACGGGGCAGGGGAAGCCGTGCGCTTCGAGCAGGCGGGCCCGGTCGGCGTAGCCGTCCGGCCGGCGCTTGCGGCTGAGCACCGGCCTGCCGCCGTTCATGCGCGCGAAGGCGAGCTCGGGATGAGCCTCGCGGACGATGCGCTTCAGGCGGGGGCGCGCGCACAGGAGCTCGTCGACCTCGCGCATCTTGGGGAAGAGGTTGAAGGTCTGGCGGGTGATACCGACGCCCAGGCTCTTGCTGAGCGCGTTGGCCTCGGCGTGCGTGGTGCAGGCGAGCGCCGGTCGGCACGGCGTCGGGAACACCGAGCTGGCCTTGCCGGGCAGAAGCCGGCGGGCCTCGACTTCGCACTGGCGCGGGGGGCGAGGGCGGTCGACGAAACCGATCGGCATGTCGACGGCCAGAATCGAAAGACCCTCGCAGGCTTCCGCGAGGGTCTTCACGACTCGCAGGTCCAGCGTGCCCCGGGCGCCGCGCCGGCAGACGACCCAGCCGGTGCGGCAACCATCGGCGCCGCCGACCATCTGTTCGGTCATTCCCTTCTCATGCTCCTCTCCCCCGCCAGGGGGAGAGGCTGGGTGAGGGGGCAGCGCACGTCGATTCCCCCTCTCCTAACCTCTCCCCCTGGCGGGGGGAGGAATATGAAAGAGCGAGGTCGGCGCAGATCAGGCCTCAGAGCGTGGCGAGGGCCTTGTTCAGCGTCGCGCTCGGCCGCATCGCCGCCGAGGTCTTGCTCTGGTCGGGCTGATAATAGCCGCCGGTGTCGACCGGCTTGCCCTGCGCGGCGATCAGCTCGGCATCGATCTTGGCCTCCTCGGCCGCCAGCTTCTCGGCCAGGGGCTTGAAGCGGGCCGAGAGCGCCGTGCTGTTGTCGCGCCGGGCCAGCGCCTGGGCCCAGTACAGGGCGAGGTAGAAATGGCTGCCGCGATTGTCGATCTCGCCGACCTTGCGGGCGGGCGACCGGTTGTTCTCGAGAATCTTGCCGTTGGCCTCGTCCAGCGTCTCGGCCAGGACCTTCACGTCCTCGTTGCCGGTCTGCTGGGCCAGGTGCTCCAGCGACGCGCCCAGCGCCAGGAACTCGCCGAGCGAATCCCAACGCAGGTAGCCCTCTTTCTGGAACTGCTCGACGTGCTTGGGCGCCGAGCCGCCGGCGCCGGTCTCGAACAGGCCGCCGCCCGCCAGCAGCGGCACGATCGACAGCATCTTGGCCGAGGTGCCCAGCTCCATGATCGGGAAGAGGTCGGTCAGGTAGTCGCGCAGCACGTTGCCGGTGACGGAGATCGTGTCGAGTCCCTTGCGAATGCGATCGAGCGAGACCTTCATCGCCTCGACCGGCGCCAGGATGCGGATGTCGAGGCCCTTGGTGTCCTCTTCCTTGAGGTACTTCTCGACCTTGGCGATGAGCTGGGCATCGTGCGCCCGCTTGGCGTCGAGCCAGAACACCGCCGGCGTACTTGTCAGGCGGGCGCGGCGCACGCCGAGCTTGACCCAGTCGCGGATCGGCTCGTCCTTGACCTGGCACATGCGGAAGACGTCGCCGGCCTCGACCTTCTGCGACATCAGCACCGTGCCGTCCTCGGCGACCACGCGCACCGTGCCGGCGCTGGCGACCTCGAACGTCTTGTCGTGCGAGCCGTACTCCTCGGCCTGCTGCGCCATCAGGCCGACGTTCGGCACCGATCCCATCGTCTTCGGATCGAACGCGCCGTGCGCCTTGCAGTCGTCGATGACGGCCTGGTACAGCGTCGAGTAGCAGCGATCGGGGATCGCGGCGATCACGTCGTGCAGCTTGCCGTCGGGGCCCCACATCTTGCCCGATTCGCGGATCATCGCCGGCATCGAGGCATCGATGATCACGTCGCTCGGCACGTGGAGATTGGTGATCCCCTTGTCCGAGTTGACCATGGCGAGGCCCGGCCGCTTCGCGTACTCGGCCTGGATGTCGGCCTTGATGGCGGCCTTCTCGGCCTCGGGCAGCGTCTCGATCCGGGCCATCATGTCGGCCACGCCGGTGTCGGGATCGACACCGAGGCGCTTCAGCGTCGCGCCGTGCTTCTCGAACACGTCGGCGAAGAAGACGGACACGCAATGGCCGAACAGGATGGGATCGGAGATCTTCATCATGGTCGTCTTGACGTGCAGCGAGAACAGGACGCCGTCCTTCTTCGCGGCCTCGATCTGGGCGGCATAGAAGGCGCGCAACGCCTTGACGTTCATCACCGAGCAATCGATGACTTCGCCGGCCTTGAGCGGCACCTTCGGCTTCAGCACGGTGGTCGCGCCGTCGTCGGCGACCAGCTCGATACGGGCGCTGGTCGCGGCCGGAACAGTCGTCGCGACCTCCGACCCATAGAAGTCGCCGCCCGACATGTATGCGACGCGCGTCTTCGAGTCCTTGCTCCAGGCGCCCATCTTGTGCGGATGCTTGCGGGCGAACTGCTTCACGGCGCTGGCGGCGCGGCGGTCGGAATTGCCCTCGCGCAGCACCGGATTGACGGCGCTTCCCAGCACCTTGCCGTAGCGGGCGCGGATTTCCTTGTCGGCCGGCGTGGCGTCCGTGTCGGGATAGTTCGGAATGTCGTAGCCCTTGCCCTGCAGCTCCTTGATCGCGGCCTTGAGCTGCGGGATCGAGGCGGAGATGTTGGGAAGCTTGATGATGTTGGCCTCGGGCCGCATCGCCAGCTTGCCGAGCTCGGCCAGCTCGTCGTTGATCCTCTGCTCGGGCTTCAGCTTCTCGGGGAAGTTGGCGATGATGCGGCCCGTCAGCGAGATGTCCTTCAGCTTCATCTTCACGCCGGCGGTCCCGACGAAGGCCTCGACGATCGGCAGCAGGGAAAACGTTGCGAGCCCGGGCGCTTCATCCACCTTCGTCCAAACGATCTCGAGATCTGACATACCTGCACCTCCGTGCGCCGCTTTTCGTCTCGGCTGAGCCGATCTAATGCTGATTCGGGCCTGTCTTGTTGCACCGCCGCGAGGCAAAGGCAATCTCCGGCACGGCGACGTCGCCCGGACATTCGGCCGCGAGAGCGCAGGACTTTGCGCTGCGATTCATCGCGGTTTCGAGGCGACGGCGAACGGGATCGTGTCGCGCAACTTCCGAAGCGGCGTCAGACGCGGTCCAGCCGGTTCTCGAGACCGGCCGAGCGCGGCATCGCCGCGATCGCGGGCAGGACCTGATCGAGGTCGGTCACGAAGGCGACGTGGTCGAGGTGGGTCCGTTCCGCGAAACCACCGTCCACGACGCCGCGCAGCAGCGCCGCGAGGGGCTGCCAGTAGCCGCCCTGGTCGATGATCACGATCGGCTTCTCGTGCAGGCCGAGCGTGCGCCACGACAGGACCTCGAACAGTTCCTCCAGCGTGCCGATCCCGCCGGGAAGGACGACGATGCCCTCGGACCGTTCGAACATGGTGAGCTTGCGCTCGTGCATGGTCTCGACCACGACGGTCTCCGTGAGATCGGGATGGCCGGATTCGCGGCGCAGCAGGAAGCTCGGGATCACGCCGACGACCCGGCCCGCGGCGGCAAGAGCCGCGTTGGCAACGACCCCCATCAGCCCCACGCCGCCACCGCCGTAGACGAGCGTGATGCCCTTCTCGGCGAGCATCGTGCCGAGGCGCTGGGCGACGTCGCGGGTGGCGGGGTCGGTCCCGAATCGGGAGCCGCAGAAGACGCAAAGGGAGGAGGGGACGGTCGGGGGCACGGATCTCGCGGACAATTGCTTCAATTTACAGGCGATCCGGCAGCTTTCCGGACCGGAATGACATGGTATCATTTCGCAGAGGAAGGTCGCGACGCCAATGGGGACCGGTGGTCGCACCGCCGGGAGGTCGATGTCACGTTCTGTAATCTGGCTGGTGGTCGCAGGCGCCATCGTGATCGCGCTGGGCCTTGGCGTGGCCTGGCAGCGTCAGCGGAGCGAGCAGGCGGCGCTGGACCGTGTCATCACGCCGGCGGCAGCCCCGGAAGCGGCACCGGCAGCCGCGGCCGCTGCGCCGGCGGCATCCGCGACCCCCGCGCCGGCGGCGCCGCCCGCCGCGGCCGCGGCCTCGAAGCCCTCCGGTGCGTCCGCCGTCGGCATCCTGCCGGGAGCCTCGTCGTCCGTGCCGGCGGCAGCCGACAGCAAGCGCCCGGCGCCCGACAACACCGCCAAGCCCCAGCGCCCGACGGTGCCGCCCACCTTCGACGTCGCCCGGATCGGTCCCGACGGCCGGGCGGTGATTGCCGGCCGCGCCACGGCGGGCGCCAAGATCGTCCTGCTGAACGGCGGCAAAGAGATCGCCCAGGGCCAGGCCGACTCCCGCGGGGAATGGGTCCTGATCGCCCAGGACCCGCCGTTGCCGCCCGGGCAGCACGAGCTGCGCGTCGTCGAGCATATCGAGGGGCGGGCGCCGGTGACTTCCGACCAGGTCGTCGTCGCGGTGGTGCCCGAGCCGCCCGCCAGGCCGGCCGTGTCCGCTGGAGCCAGCGCCGGGGCTGAGCGTCCCCGCGAGGAGACGCTGGTGATGATCTCGCCTCCTGCCGGCGGGTCGACGCTGGTCCAGGCGCCGAGCAAGGCGGGCGTGCCGAAGTCGGGCGACCTCGTGATGTCGACGCTCGACTACGACGAACGCGGCCAGATCACGGTCAGCGGCCGCTCGTCCCCGGGTACGGTCGTGCGCGCCTATGTCGACGACAAGCTTGCCGCCGAAGGCGCCGCCGGCTCGGATGGCCACTGGCGACTGAAGCCGCCCGACGCCGTCCCGCCCGGCAAGCACACGCTGCGCCTCGACCGGCTGGCCAGCGACGGCAAACCGGTGGCGCGGCTCGAGCTGCCGTTCGACCGGGTGACCGTGCCGCCCGGCGCCAAGAACGGGCGCCGGCTGGTCGTGGTGCGGGGCGACAATCTGTGGAACATCGCGCACGCGCATTACGGGGCGGGCTACCATCACACCGTCATATTCGGCGCCAACCAGGACCAGATCCGGGACCCCGATCTGATCTACCCCGGTCAGGTCTTCAGCCTGCCCGACAAGGTCAACTGAGTCCGTCCAGAGAAAGCGTCATGCTGGCCAATTTCTTCGTGCCGATCCTCGACGACGGCTGGCGGTTCATCGCCGCCTTCGCCGCCGTCACCTTCCTGGCGGCGCTGACCGGCGTGGCATGGCTGTTCTGGCCGATGATGGTCCTCACGCTCTGGTCGATCTACTTCTTTCGCGACCCGCCGCGCGGCGTGCCGCAGGACGACGGCGTTCTGCTGGCGCCGGCCGACGGGCTGGTCCAGATGGTGGTCGACGCGGTGCCGCCCGCCGAGCTCGGCCTCGGCGACGCCGCGCTGACCCGGGTCTCGATCTTCCTGAGCGTGTTCGACGTCCATATCAATCGAACGCCGTGCACGGGCACGATCGACGTCGTGGCCTATCGTCCGGCCGCGCTTCCTCAACGCCGCCGCCGACAAGGCGAGCGACGACAACGAGCGCATGGCGATCTCCCTGAAGCGGGCGGACGGGCGGTCGGTGGCGTTCGTGCAGATCGCGGGATGGGTGGCGCGACGCATCGTCTGTCGCGTGAAGCCCGGCCAGGCCGTACAGGCCGGCGAGCGCTTCGGCCACATCCGCTTCGGCAGCCGCACCGACCTCTACCTGCCGGCGGGCGCGCGGTTGCTGGTGGCGCCGGGCCAGCGCATGATCGGCGGCGAGACCGTGATCGCCGAACTCGACCCGGCCGTCGGGGAACCGCGGCGGGCCATCGACCTTTGACGTTGTAAGGACCTCTCGCCCCGCTTCTGCAGGGGGCGGGAATCGTGACCGGGAGTTTGGCCTTGGACAGCGACCTGCACGCCCGCCGCGGCCCCTTGCGCGGCTTTTCGATCAACCGCCTGATCCCCAACGTGCTGACCCTGGCGGCCCTGTGCTCCGGGCTGACGGCGATCCGCTTCGCCCTGCAGGGCCAGTTCAAGCTGGCCGTGATCGCGATCTTCGTGGCCGCCGTGCTCGACGCGCTCGACGGTCGCGTCGCCCGCCGGCTGGGCGTGACCAGCCGCTTCGGCGCCGAGCTCGACTCGCTGTCGGACTTCCTCTGCTTCGGCGTGGCCCCCGCGCTCGTCCTCTATCTCTCGTCGCTCAACGGCGCGGGCTCGCTCGGCTGGATCGTCACGCTGATGTTCCCGATGTGCTCGGCGCTGCGCCTGGCGCGCTTCAACACGGCGCTGGTCGCGGACACGCCGCCGCCGGCCTGGACGGGATCCTATTTCACGGGCGTGCCGGCGCCGGCCGGCGCCCTGCTGGCCCTGATCCCCCTCATGGTGAGCTTCGAGATCGAGGCCTCGTGGCCGCGGCACGCCCTGGTGTCCGGCGTCGCGCTGGTGGTCGTGGGCGGGCTGATGGTGAGCCGCCTGCCGACCTTCTCGTTCAAGAAGGGAAGGGTGCCGCGCCACCTCGTGCTGCCCGCGCTGCTCGGCGCGGCCCTGGCCATGGGCGTCATCGCGAGCTCCCCCTGGATCGGGCTTTCCCTGCTCGGTCTCGCCTACATGTCCCTCATTCCCTACAGCTGGGTGAGCTACCGCCGCCAGGCCCGGCAGAGCCGCGACGGCGGAGAGATCGTGAACCTTCGCCCCGTCGACCGGGGAGCGTCCGGGCAGGACTGACAGGACCCGCGCGAGGGATGCTCGATCCCGTCCTGCGGCCGCTGATCGATCCACCGCTCGACCGCGCGGGCGCCTGGCTCGCCCGGGCCGGGATGACCGCCAATGCGGCGAGCCTAGCGGGGCTCGCCGTAGGGCTGCTGGCCGTGCCATTCCTGGCGGGCCAGCTCTACGGCGCGGCCCTGGCGGCGATCCTTCTCAACCGCCTGATCGACGGACTGGATGGCGCCATCGCCCGGCACCGCCAGCCGACCGCCTTCGGCGGCTATCTCGATATCCTCTGCGACATGGCCTTCTATGCCGCCGTCCCGGTGGGGTTCGCCCTCGCGGTCCCCGGGAACGCCCTCTGGGCGGCGATCCTGCTGGCCTCCTTCGTGTGCACCGCGTCGTCCTTTCTCGGCCGGGCCGTCCTGGCGAGCCTGCGGGCCGAACCCGACGACGGCCGCCGCGGCCGCAAGTCGTTCTTCCATGCCGCAGGGCTCGTCGAGGGCAGCGAGACCATCCTCGCCTTCGTGCTGTTCTGCCTGTTCCCGTCGGCCTTTTCCTGGCTGGCCGGCACCTTTGCGCTCTTCTGCTTCGTCACCGCCGTGGCTCGCCTGATCGATGCCCGGCACCTCAAGTAGTGAATCAATAAATTCAGATAGTTATGCCAATTATTTAATGTTTTAGTTGACGGGAGAATCCGGCCTTGGTAGTTTGCGGCTACTGGATCGCGATGTTTTTGGGGAGCGTGAGAAGCCTATGTTGTCCCTGTTTCGGCGCCTGATGAAGAACACGGAAGGCGCGACGGCCATCGAATTCACGCTCATCGTTTCCTTGATTGCCGTCGCAGCGATCGCGTCGATGCGTTCTGTCAGTGGAAAAGTCTCCAACGTGTTGAGCAGTGTAACCAACGCAATAAACTGAACTCGCTCGACGGGAAACTCAGGCGGCCTGGCAACAGGCCGCCTTTTTCTTTTTATCCAGCCATTTGGCGTGATATCCTAAACTAATCTCTCAAATATCTGTGGGACGCGTCAGCAATGTCTCTGCCTTGGGTCATCGGCGCTGGGTCCCTCGTCCAAACCTTCTGCCTCATGGCGTTCGCGGGGCTGGTGGTCCTCGCTGGCTGGTGGGACTGGCGTACCCTGACGATCCCCAATGCGATTCCCGCCGCGATCCTGGCGGTCTTCGCGGGCTGGGCCGCCGGCGCGTGGACGGCGGGTGCCGTGCAGCCGCACGCCCTGATGCTGGCCCTGATGGCCTCGAGCGCCGTGAGCCTTCTCGCGGTGCTGGCCTTCGCCGGCGGGGTCGTGGGCGGCGGAGACGCGAAGCTCCTGGCGGCGTCGAGCCTCTTCGCGGGCCTTCCCCTGATGATGGATTTCCTGGCGGTCACGGCCCTGGCCGGCGGCCTGCTCGGGCTGGCAGCCCTGCTCACGCCCGCCCGGATTGCGGCCCTTGGGGGCGGAGGCGACGCCGCGCCGGCGCGACGGGGGCGCCGGGTGGCGTACGGGCCCGCCATCGCCGGCGCCAGCCTCTGGGTCGTGGCGATGCTCGCCGGCTCCTGACCGCGGGCCGCCACGGGCGGTCGAACCTCGCTTCTCAGGGGATTGCCGATGAGTAGACTGCCCGTACGGAGGAGTTCCATGCAGTTGTCTCGAACGGGTCTCTCGAGTGTCTTGCTGGCCGGCCTTGCCATGATGGCGATCTCAGCGGACGGCTTCGGCCAGGTGCCGCGCAGCGGCGTCGACATTCGACCGAATGCGGGTCAGTCGAGCGCGGCGCCGGCGAGCGCGGCCGTGCCCCAGTTCCGCGATCCCAAGACCGGCCAGATCTGGACGCCGCTCGATGTCGGCATGAAGAGCGGCCCGCCGACGCCGGCCGATCTCGCCTTCGATCCCCGAGGACAGGCCGTGATGGTGAAGGGCGTGGTGACGCAGCGGCCGGGCATCGTGCCGCTGTCCAGCGTACCCATCACGGCCGGGCCGACCGTTCCCATCGTCAACCTGGGGGATGCCTCGCTCAGCGCCGTTCCCGGCAAGCGATGGCAGGTCGTGCTCTACCTCGACAACAACAGCGGCAACACGGTGGTCCCGGTGATCGATTGCCGGTTCACCAACGGCGGCAAGCTTGTGGAAGACACCCACGCCCTGGTGCCGGCGGTCGGCCCGGGGGTGCGGGTCGGCATGGTCATCTATGGCCCCACGACCGATCTGTTCGTCGACAACGCACGCTGCGCGGTGAAGTCGCCCTGACCGGACTCAGCCGAGAACCGAATAGCCGCCGTCGACGGTGATGGCGGCGCCGGTCACGAAGTCGGAAGCGGGCGCGGCGAGGAAGACGGCGATGCCCGCGAAGTCGCCGGGCTCGCCCCAGCGGCCGGCCGGGGTGCGGCGCAGGACCGATTCGTGCAGATGCGTGATCTGCTCGCGCGCCCGGCGGGTGAGGGCGGTGTCGATCCACCCCGGCAGCACGGCGTTGACCTGGATATTGTCCTTCGCCCAGGCCGTCGCCATCGCCTTGGTCATCTGGACCATGCCGCCCTTGCTCGCGGCATAGGCGGTCGCGAAGGGGGCTCCGAAGATCGACATCATCGAGCCGATGTTGATGATCTTGCCGCCGCCGGCCTTCTTCAGCTCGGCATAGGCGGCGTGGCTGCACACGAAGGCGCTGGTCAGATTGCTGTCCAGCACGGTGTGCCATTCCTGGAGCGTCAACTCCTCCGGCTGCTTGCGGATGCTCATGCCGGCGTTGTTGACCAGGATGTCGAGGCGACCGTGGGCCTTCACCGTGGCGGCGATCAGCTCCCGGCAGGACTCTTCCTTGAGCACGTCGACCGGGATCGCGCTCGCCTTCGCGCCCGCTGCCTCGATCTCCTTCACCGCCGCCGCGCTCTTCGCGGCATCGCGGCCCGCGACAACGATCGTGGCGCCGGCTTTCGCCATGCCCAGCGCCATGCCGAGCCCGATGCCGCCATTGCCACCCGTCACGATCGCGACCCGGCCCGACAGGTTGAACAGATCCATTTCAGCGCCTCCCCCTTTGCTGGCCTAAAACCAGGGCGGGGAACCTAGCACGGAACCCGCCGTTGTCTGACCGCAACACGAGGCGCCGCCGGGGCGGCGCCGATACAGGGATAGTTCGTTGTCTGTCGGCCGGGCTGACCGAGGGATGACGAACGAGGTGGCGGCGGTCGCAAGACCGCCGCCATTTTCGTGCCGGTGCCCTGGATCGGGGCCGTGGCATCGGGCCAGAAGTATCGGGAAAGAAATTCGGCGCGCCGTGCAGAACGGCGCGCCGAGGTCGTGGGGAATCAGGATTTCTTGTCGTCGGGTTTGGCCTTCGATGCAGCGTCGTCATCGCTGCGAGCGGCGTCCCGGTCGATGATGTCCAGCAGGTCGTTGGGCAGGGGTTCGCCGGCGATCTCGTCGTACATCGCATGAAGCTGCTTCTGCAGCCACATGTCGAAAGGACGATCCGCCGGTGCCTTGCCCTTCTGGCGTGCTTCCTGGGAGCCAGCCTTACGCGGCGGGTTCTTTCCCTTTTCGTCAGAAGGCATGACGTTCTCCGCGGGGAATGACAGACATTCCTCGGGATCCCGTGTCTGCCATCGGCTTCTCCCCAAAGAACTGAACATCGTCATACTACAACCTGCCCGCGGGTTCGGGAGCCTAAATTACAGGACGCCGTCCCGCGAGAGTCGCGGGGTCTGCGCATCGTCGTGGGCGCGCGGACGCTCTGCGCCCGACGCACGCGGCTGGGCGTCGCCCTCCAGCAGGAGGCGCTCCAGCGTATCCCGCGCGCGCGAGATGCGGCTCTTCACGGTGCCAACCGAAACGCCGGTATGCGCCGCAATCACCTCGTAGGGCTGGCCCTCGAGCACCGCCAGCAGCAGCGCCTCGCGCTGGGTCGGGGACAGCTTGGCGAAGGCGCTGACGAACTCGCGCATCACCAGGCCGCTTTCCTGATGGGCGGGATGGGACAGCGACTCGGCAATGGCCGTGTCGACCGGCACCGTCGGGCGCTGGCGCCGCAGGCCGGAAATGAACTCGTTGCGCTGGATGCGGAACAACCAGGCGGCGAGGTTGGTGCCCGGCTGGAAGCTGTGACGGCCGGTGAGCGCCTTGATCACGGTGTCGTGCACCAGATCGTCGGCGGCGTCGCGATCGCGCGTCAGCGACAAAGCGTAGATCCGCAGCCGCGGCAGGATCGCCTTGAGCTGCTCGTGGAAGTCGCCGGTGTCGTTGCGGGTGTCGGTGGCCATAAAGTCGTTCTCCAAATTGCCCATCACACCCTGACCAATGCTGCGCCCGCAAAAAGGTTACAGCGCTTTTTGTCTTCCGAATAACTCATTGATAATGAACGACTATTCCAGCAGTCCCGCGAGTTGCCGCCGCGCTCTTGAAACGCGCGCCTTCATTGTGCCGACGCCGCAGCCGCACAGTGCGGCCGCCTCTTCGTAGGAAAAGCCGCCGGCGCCGACCAGCACGAGCGCCTCTCGCGCATGAGGACTGAGCTCGAAGAGAGCCGACGACAATTCGCGGAGCGCGAGGGCGGCTTCCGGATTGTCGACGGCCGCGATGTTCGGCGCCGATTCCTCGTCCACCGTCACCGGCCGGCGGCGCTGCGTACGCAGGTCGGAATAGAATCGGTTGCGCATGATCGTGAACAGCCAGCCCTTGAGGTTGGTGCCCGGCGTGAACTGCTCCTGTTTGTCGAGAGCGGCGAGGATCGTGTTCTGGACGAGGTCGTCCGCGCTCTCGCGCTCGCGGCACAGGAAGCGGGAGAATGCCCTGAGATCGGGGAGCAGCGCCGCGATGTCGTCCCGGATCGTCGTGCGCGGAGCTGCCGTTCCGTCCAAATGCCGTTGCCTCCCTGGTCGATTCAATGTGGGGAACGGCCCGGACCGCCGCAAAGGAAAAATCCGCAGGTCAGCCTGCGCCGCTCCGAGGCAACCGGGCGGAAACGAGGACGTTGCCCCGTGACTGCACTGCACACGCTGCGCTGCATGGACCATCGCAACGATTTTGAAGGAGTGAGCCATGAACTGGGATCGCGTCGAAGGCAACTGGAAGCAGATGACGGGCAAGGTGAAGGAGAAGTGGGGCAAGCTCACCGAGGACGACATGACGGTGATCGCCGGCAAGCAGGACCAGCTCGTCGGTCGCATCCAGGAGCGCTACGGCATCGCCAAGGACGAGGCCGAGCGCCAGGTCGATACCTGGATGAAGGGCATGTAGCCACCACGGGAACCTGCCGCGCGGACCAGCGTTTCTGTCTCCCAGGAGATGCCAAGGAGACGATAGATGGGACGCGCGGCGGTACTGTGGTTCTTGGGGGTTCCGATTCCGGTCCTCCTGCTGATGTGGGCGCTGGGCTGGCTTCACTAGAAGCCGGCCCGCGCCTTTGTCTTTTCGTACCCCTCGGATCGGCGAAAACGTGGAGAAGAAAAAATGAGCGGCAAGACGACGAAGCTGGCAGTCGCTGTCGGCGTGCTCGGCCTGATGGTCGGGGCCTGCGGCGATCGGCCCGGCGATCGCGCCCTGACGGGCGGTGCGATCGGCGCTGCCTCGGGCGCCGTGGTGGGCTCGACGGTAGGCTCGCCGCTGACCGGCGCGGTCGTCGGCGGCGCGGCCGGTGCCACGATCGGCGCCGTGACGGCGCCGGAGCGCTAGGCCGCGGGCCGTCCACCGTTGTGTGGCGTAGAGTTGGCCCTATCTAGGGTCAGGCGTATCGTATAAGTACGGCGGTCGGCCGGATCGTCAGTCGGGCCGGCCGCCGATCGTCTGTGAGGGAGAGATACCGTGGCCGACGGCCAAGCCACCAACAAGGTTTCAGAAGCGATCACCAAGGCGCTGCCGTTCCTGCGGCGCTATGCGCGTGCGGTGACGGGCTCGCAGAAGCGCGGCGACGAATGGGTGCGCCTTTGCGCCGAAGTCGTCCTGCAGCAGCCCGAGCTCGTTGCCGGGGCGCAGGATACGAAGCTCGGCGTGTTCGCTCTGTTCCATCGCCTGCAGCAGCCGTTCGGGGCGCTCGACGACCCCGGCAGCGAGAACAGCGTCAGCGGCCGTCTGAAGGAGTCGCTGACCGACATGGCGCCCCTGCAGCGGCAGGTGCTGCTGCTGACCGTGCTCGAAGGGTTCACGGTCGGGGATGCGGCCCACATCCTCGGGATCGATGTCGAGACCGCGGAACGGAGCCTCGAGGAGGCCCGCCGCGAGTTGCAGCGGGTGGCGTCGGTTCGCATCCTCGTCATCGAGGACGAAGCGGTGATCGCGCTCGATGTCGCCGATATCGTGCGCAGCGCCGGCCATCAGGTGATCGGCATCGCCGCGACGGAGAAGACCGCGGTCGAACTCGCCAAGCAGCATTCGCCCCATCTGGTCCTGGCCGACATCCAGCTTCGCGGCAGCGACAGCGGCATTTCGGCCGTCAATCAGATCATGCGCTCCATGACCGTGCCGGTGATCTTCGTCACCGGCTACCCGGAGCGCCTGCTGACGGGCAAGCAGGTCGAGCCGGCCTTCGTGATCTCCAAGCCGTTCGATCCGGACCTCCTTCGCGCGGCGATCGCCCAGGCGCTCGACACCGTCGCCATCTGACCTCGGGACGGCGATGCTGGCCCGTTGGTCGTTGCGCACCAGGCTGCTCGCCGCCGTCGTCCTCGCCCTTGTGCCCGTGTTCGCCCTGTCCTTGTGGAACGCGCTGGACACCCAATGGCGGGGAGAGGCGAACCGGGCCGAGGACCTGGCCGTCGCCACCGATCTGGGGGCGGCGCGGCAACGCGAGACGGTGGCGTCGGCGCATCGCCTGCTCGAGGCGGTCTGTGCCAACGACACCGTGAGGGCCGGCGCCGCCGTGACGGCGCTGCCCGAGCAGGCCGAACGGTGCGGCGCCTATCTCGGCGAGGTTCTGCGCGCCTTCCCGAACGACTATGCGTCCCTTGCCGTCACGGACGCGGGCGGCGTCGTGCGCTGTTCGAACGTCCCCGGCACGATCGGCATGAACGTGGCGGACCGTCCGTTCTTCAAGCTCGTCCGCGAACGCCGGACCTTCGTCGTCGGCCCGCAGACCGCGAGCCGCGTCGTTCCGAGCACGGTGATTCCGGCGGCCCTTCCCATCCGCGCCGCCGGCGGCTTCGCCGGCATGTGCGCGGTCGGCATCACGCTGCAGAGCCTGTCGGACCTCTCGGCACCCGGACCGGCCGGAAAGATCGCCATGGCCCTGGTCGACCGGGAGGGAACGGCCGTCGGAGGGAGCCCCGAGGCGACGCGCACGCTGCCCGTGGCGGCCCGGCTCGCCGCTGCGATCGTCGGCGGGCAGACCCTGTTCCGCGAGTACGGGCAGGACGGACAGCCCTACGATTTCCGCCTGCGCGCGCTGCCCGACACGGCGCTTTTCGTCGTGGCGGGGATGCCCGTCGCCGAGCAGTGGAGCTCGTTCCTGGCCGACTGGGCGTCCCTGCTGCTGGCCGCGCTCGCGCTGGCGGCCGCGCTGGCGGCAGTGGCGGTGGGGGCCGATCGCTGGTGCACGCGTCCCTTGAACTACATCCGCGAATTCGCCGATCGCGTGGCGCGAGGCGAGGAGCTCAAGCTCGATCCGATGACCGCCTGGGGCCCCGAGATGGTGGCCGTCGGCGAGGCCGTGAAGGCGATGGCGCAGGCGATCGCCAGCCGCGAGGCCGAGCTCAGGGCGGGCCTCGAGCAGCGCGACCACATGCTGCGCGAGATCCATCACCGGGTTAAGAACAACCTCCAGATGATCTCGAGCCTGCTCAACCTGCAAGCCGGCGAGATCCGGTCGCCGCGCATCCGCCGCTTCTTCGGCGACGCCCAGAACCGCGTGCTGACCCTGTCGATCCTGCACCGCCACCTCTACGAACGGTCGAGCTGGGCGCTGGTCGACTTCCAGCAGTTCATCAGCGACCTGGTGCGCCAGATCACCGTGGGCCGGCGGGCGGCCGACCGGCCGCAACCGCGATACCAAATCAGGGCGCCGATCATGGCGGTCGGGCCCGACGTCGCCATCCCGATCGGCCTGATCGTCACCGAGGCGGTCAGCAGCGCGCTCAACCGCAGCAACGGCACGACGGCACCGGAGATCCGCATCGAGGCGGCCGATCGCGACGGCATGGTCGAGCTCACCATCGAAGACAACTGCGCGGGCGCCGGCGGGTCGATCCGGCCGGATTCCCAGGGCGGATTCAGCCTGACCCTGATCCGCGGGCTCTCGATGCAGCTCGGCGGCGAGGCCGTGATCACGGCCCGCGAGGGCGGCGGCGTCCGCGTCGCGGTGACCTTCCCGATGCCGCAGGACCCCGAGGCCGATGCTTAGGGTGGCGACGAGGACCGCGCGTTCGACCGGCGTCATCGTCGGGCTGGCGATCGCGGTCCTGATCGGGGCGGCGGCGCTCCTGGCGATCACCCATTCGACGTCGGCGTCCCGGCAGCAGCGCCTGGTGGTCGGCAGCTACGAGATGCTGTCGCTGATGCGCCAGACGGTGATCGCGCTGCAGGACAGCGAGATCGCGCAGCGCGCCTACCTGCTGAGCGGCGATGGTCAGGACCTCGAGCCCTACGAGCGGGCCCGGGTCCGCATCGAGACGGGGCTTCGTCAGCTCGAGGCGGCGGCTGCGGAGGATCCGGATTCGACGCGCCAGATCCGCGAGTTCCGGGCGGCGGCGGCCGAGAAGCTCGACCAGATCAACCTCACCGTGAGGTCGCTGCAGCGCGACGGCCGGGACGCCGCGCTGGCGCTCGACCGGGCGGGCAGCAGTCGCGCCACCACGGACCAGATCCGCCAGATCGCCGATTCGTTCATCGAGGGCCAGCGCCTGCTGCTGGCCCGCCGCCTCGCCATGCTGCGCTCGGAGCAGGAGCAGTCCGACGCCGCCGGCCTCGTCCTGCTGGCCGGCGCCTTCCTCTGCGTCGTCGTCGGCATGTACCTCGTCGTGCGCAGTGCCGGGCATCTGGAGAAGGCGCGGCGCGATCTCGCCGCCCGGTCGCAGCTGCTGCAGGCGACCCTGGAAAGCCTGCGCGATCCGATCTTCGTCATCGATCCGGACGGTATCGTCGTGGCCTGGAACGAGGCCTTCGTGCGCCTGGCCGGCTGGGATCCGGCCAAGCAGACGCTCCTGACGCGAGACATCCTGCTGTCGGACCGGCTGCCGGCGATGCGCGCCCTGCTGCAGCCCCTGCGGCTGGCGACCGAGCCCGCCGACCGGTCGCTGACGGCGCGCGCCTCCCACGACGGCCGGGAATACGAGGTGTCCCGCGGCGCGATGTCGGGCGGCGGCTTCGTCTTCCGCTGCGTCGACATCACCGAGAAGCTGCGCAACGAGACGGCGCTGCGCCAGGGCCAGAAGATGGAGGCGACCGGACAGCTCACCGGCGGCATGGCCCACGACTTCAACAACATCCTGCAGGTCATCCAGGCCAACCTCGACCTCGTGCGGGGCGCGGTCGGCGGCGATGCCAAGGTGCTGGAGCGCCTCTCGTCGGCCGCGGCGGCGGCCGACCGGGGCGCGCGGCTGACGCGACAGTTGCTGGCCTTCGCGCGCCGCCAGCCGCTCGCGCCCCAGCCGACCGATGTCGCCCGCCTGGTCCGCGACCTGGCCGATCTGCTGCGTCATTCGCTTGGCGAGCGCATTGCGATGAGGCTGCAGGTCGCCGACCAGCCGTGGAACGCCAAGATCGACCCCGGGCAGCTCGAGAACGCGATCCTGAACCTCGCCATCAATGCGCGCGACGCGATGCCGGATGGCGGCACGGTGACCGTCGAGGTCTCGAACGCAACGCTGGACCGGCGCTACGCGGCCCTGCATCCCGACGTCACTCCGGGTCCCTACGTGCTGGTCGCCGTCGACGACACCGGCACCGGGATGCCGCCCGAGGTCGCCGCCCAGGCCTTCGATCCCTTCTTCACCACCAAGCGCGACGGAAAGGGGACGGGGCTGGGGCTGAGCATGGTCTATGGCTTCGTCCGTCAGTCGAACGGCCACATCCGCATCGACAGCGCCATCGGGCAGGGCACGAGCGTCAAGCTCTACCTGCCGCGCACGCTCGATCCCCTGGTGGAGCCGCCGGTGCACGCCGCCGATGCCGCGGCCGGCCGGGAACGCATCCTTGTCGTCGAGGACAATGACGAGGTGCGCCACGCCGTCGTCGACATGCTCACGGGCTGGGGCTACCGGGTGGTGGCGGCGGAGAACCCGGACGTCGCGTCGACGGTGCTCGAGAAGGACCTCGATTTCGACCTCCTGTTCACCGACATCGTCATGCCGGGCGCCATCAGCGCGATCGAGCTCGCCGCCATGGCCCAGCAGCTCCGCCCGGGCATTGCCGTGCTGCTGACCTCGGGGTTCACGCGCGACCTCATCCCGGCCGGAGACCGGCCGGATTATCCCCTGATCGCCAAGCCCTACCGGGGCGACGAGCTGCGCGAGAAGGTCCGCAGCGTGCTCGCCGCCCACCGGCCGGACAGGTCGGGCGTCGCGACGGCATCGCGGACCGGCACCGAGGCAGCAGCGAGGGCAGGGAGCGCGCCGTCACAGCCGCGCCGCGTCCTCCTGGTCGAGGACGAGGTCGTCCTGCGCATGTCGACCACGGACATGCTCGAGCAGCTCGGCTGCATGGTGGCCGGGGTCGGCAGCGGCGAACAGGCTCTGGAGCTCTTGGGCAGCGGCGGCGCGTTCGACCTCCTGGTGACCGATCTCGGCCTGCCCGGGATGAGCGGGGAGGAGCTGGCCGCCGAGGTGACGCGCCGTTTCCCCGGCCTTCCCGTGGTCGTGGCCAGCGGCTATGGCCGGCCGTCCGGGCAGGGAGGGGGCCAGGTGGACGGCCTGCAGTTCATCTCCAAGCCCTACTCCTCGATCGACCTGCAGCAGGCTCTTGAGCACGCGAGCCGCACGGCGCTGGCGTCGTGATTTCGCGGGGAGTGCAACCGCCGACGGCTTGATGGCGTTCCTGTGGCATCTCCGCAGCATCAAGATGGAGTTGGCCATGCGAACCGTGCATCCGCTCAAGCCGTCGCAGTCCTCGTCGGAGCAGCCGGCCCGGCCCTTCGAGGGCGAGCTGGCGGATCTCTACGTGGCGCTTCTCATCGTCGTGCCCCTGGCGTTCTTCCTCAAATCCCTCTGGGTCTGAACGGGGTCCGGGCCCGGCGGATCGCGCTGCGGCGCAACCTTCGCTGCCGGCAAGGCGTTCGATTGCGCACATGTTCGCGAGCCCGATGCTCGCGACTCCAGTCCCTCAGGGAGAAGCCATGATTCGCTCGATCGCCGTCCTCGCCGCCTGTGCCGCCGTCTCGGCCGCCCTGCCGGCGGTTGTGCATGCACAGTCCACCAGCACCACCACGACCGTGGAGGCCGACGCCAACTCGCTCTGGCAGAAGATCCAGGGAGGCTGGAGCCAGACCAAGGGAACGGTCAAGGAGCAGTGGGGCAAGCTGACCGACGACGACCTGCTCGAGATCGAGGGTCGCCGCGACCAACTCGTGGGCAAGATCCAGGCCCGCTACGGCATTTCGCAGGAAGAGGCCGAGGCCCAGGTGAGCACCTGGGAAAACAAGCGTCTGCGGGACATGTGAGGGAGGCCGAGATGACGATGAAGAACCTGAGTCTCTCCGTGCTGCTGGCCACGGCCGCGGCAGTGGCCGTGGGGTCTGCGGCGCTCGCGCAGACCGGCCCGACGCAGTTCCGCGACGCCAAGACCGGCAAGGTCTGGACGCCGGAGAATGTCGGCAAGGACAACCAGCTCCGGCCGGCGAACGAGCCGACCAGCCCGGCGGACAAGGCGTTCGATCCGAAGTCGCAGGTGGCATCGGCGCCGCCGATCGTGATCCAGCGTCCGGCCGCGACGATCATGGGAAGCGTCCCCATCACGGCCGGCCCGACCGTGCCCATCGTCGTCGCCGAGACGCCGACGCTGCAGGCCATCCCGGGCGACCGCTGGATCGCCGCGCTCTACATCACCAACAACAGCGGCGCCCCGGCCGATTCACAGGTCGGCTGCACGTTCACGAACAACGGGAACTCGGTCCAGGAGACGCGGGTGATCGTCCCGACCGCCGGCCCGGGCCAGCGGCTGGGCCTGCCGGTCTACGGTCCGCGCACCGACACGTTCGTCGATCGCGTCCTCTGCCGGGTGCTGACGCCCTGAGGCGTCGCGATCCAGGACAGTGCTGATAAGCGGGCCGGTAGTCTCCGGCCCGCTTTTCTTTTTCCGGCAGGGCGCTACGCTCCTCTCAGCCATGAGGGGAAGGAGTATGCGTATGCGTAGTCGAGGGTTTGCCGGGCGCCGGGCCGTGCTGGGGGGAGGGCTGGCGCTGGCGACGGCCTCGCTGATCCGTCCGCGGGAGGCCCGCGCGGCCAAGACGATGACCGTCGTGCTCGAATCCGAGGTGACGATCCTCGATCCGCACGTCATCACCGCCACGATCACCCGGACGTTCGGTCTCCATGTCTTCGACATGCTGTTCGCCATGAACGAGGCCGGCGACATCAAGCCCCAGATGGTCGACAGCTTCGACACGAGCCCGGACAAGCTGACCTGGACATTCGTGCTGCGCGACGGGCTGAAATGGCACGACGGCGCGCCGGTGACCGCCAAGGATTGCGTCGCCTCGCTGCAGCGATGGGCTCAGCGCGATCCGCTCGGCAAGATGATGATGGCCGACACCGCCTCGCTGGAGGCGACCGACGCCAAGACCTTCAAGCTGGTGCTGAAGCAGCCTTTCCCGCTGCTGCTCGAAGTGCTCGGCAAGCCCAATGCGCCTCTGCCGGTGATGATGCCGGAGCGTCTGGCCGCGACGCCGGCCAGCCAGCGGATCGGCGACCCGGTCGGATCCGGTCCTTTCCGTTTCCTCAAGGACCAGTGGCGCCCGGGCAATGCGATGGTGCTGGAGCGCAATCCCGACTACGTGCCGCGGCGCGAGCCCCCGGACTTCCTGGCCGGCGGCAAGACGGTCAAGATCGATCAGCTCACGCTGCGCGTGATGCCCGACCAGTCGACGGGCGCCAACGCCCTGATGGCGGGCGAGATCGACTACATGCAGTACCTGCCGTTCGACATGCTCCCGCTGCTCGAGAAGGACCGGGCGGTGAAGATGATCGGTCTGGGCGGCAAGCACCAGTTCCAGGGCAACTTCCGCCTGAACCATGCCTTCCCGCCCTTCGACAATCCGGCGGTGCGCAAGGTGATGTGGAAGCTGGTCGACCAGGACGCGACCCTGACGGCCATCGGCGTGCCCGAGCGTTACCGTGCCAAGTCCTGCCCGTCGTTCTGGATGTGCGGCACGCCGCTCTCGACGGATGCCGGCTCGGCCGGGGCCAAGTTCGACCTCGCCGCGGCGAAGGAGGAGCTCAAGGCCGCCGGGTACAAGGGCGAGCCCGTCATCATTCTCGAGGTCGCCGGATCGATCAGCCAGACCGCGTCGCGTGTGCTGGTCCAGAACATGCGCGACGTCGGTTTCACGGTCGAGGAGCAGCCGAGGGATTGGCCGACCGTCCTGGCGCGGCGTGCCAAGAAGGAAGGCTGGTCGATGTTCCCGGTCTACTCCAACGGCACCGACATGTACTCGCCGCTCACCCACTTCTATGTCGCGGCGACGTGCAACGACTTCCCGGGCTGGTCCTGCGACAACCGTGTCCCCGACCTGATGAAGGCCTTCACGCGGGCTGCCACCCTCGAGGAGCGGCGCAAGATCGCGGCCGAGATCCAGGCGATCTCCTACGAACTGGTGCCTTCGGTGATGTGGGGCCAGTTCACCATTCCGGCGGGCTACCGCACCGACCTCAAGGGTCTGATCCAGTCGTCCTACCCGATGTTCTGGGAGGTCGACCGCTAGCAGCGAGGCAACGGCCGATGGGAAGCGGCGTTGGGACAGCAGCGTCGTCCCCTTCGGTCGAGGAAGAAGGAATGTCTTTCCGCTTGTTGGCTCTCGCCGCGGCGATTGCCGGCCTCGTTGGTTGTGCGTCGGCGGGCCCGACGGCAGACGTTCCCTGCGCCGATCAGCCTGGTGGGCAGCCCGGACAGTGTGGGGCGGCGATGAGCCCGTCCCGTCTCTGGCAGGAGGCGCTCGCCAAATGCCGGGCCTACGGGCTGACGCCACAACAGGAGCGTTTTCCGCGTTGCGTCAGCAACGAATACGCATTCCGCACTCAGGGTTGATGGAGCGGCGGTGCAAGCGAAGGAGGATCCCATGACCGTCCATCACAACGAACGCGCCGGTCGCTATGAGCTGCCGACCGACCATGGTCTTGCCCTCGCTGTCTATCAGCTAGACGGTGACCGCATGATCTTCACCCATACGGAAGTCCCGCCGGCCGACGAAGGAAAGGGCATTGGTGGGCGTCTCGTTGCTGAAGCGCTGGCCGACGCAAGACGCCGCGGCTTCAGGATTGTGCCGGCGTGCAGCTTCGTGGCGGCCTACGTGCGTCGCCACCCGGAGTATGCGGACGGCTGACGGCGCTCGCTTCGTGTCGCGGCGTCAGCCGGGAAAGAAGAACAGCCAGGCAAGGCCCAGTGCGATGGCCGCGCCCACGAACGAAGTCACGAGGATCGTCAGGATGCGTCCGCTTACGGCGCCGCTTCGCGCCTCGGTCGGGGACAGTTCGCGTTCCATGGCAAGCTCCAGTGTCGCGTTTGGACAGAGACAACGCCGCCCCGTCCCACGGGGTTGCCGGTCTGCAACCGCCTGATCTGACAGCCGTTGTTCGTATCGATGAGCGAACGCTCAAGACACGCAATCAACGGAGCATGATGATGTTGTACTGGGCCCTGATGTTCCTAGTCGTTGCCCTGATCGCGGCGCTGTTCGGCTTCGGCGGCATCGCATCGAGCGCAGCCGGCATGGCACAGATCCTCTTCGTCGTGGCGCTGGTGTTGTTCCTGGTCAGCCTGTTCGCCGGGTTCATGCGGCGCAATCTTTAAGGACCGTCAAGTGGGCGCGCGCGTCGCCTCGAAATGGCGGCGCAGTCTGTCCCGGGCCGCGTTGCCCGCGGCGCGGTCCCAGCAGTTGACGATCGCTACACGAAAACCGCCCGGAGGCATCGCGTGTCGTCCGGGCGGAACTTCTTCGTGGAAGGTGATCTGAAGACTTGAAACACCGGGCGTGGAGACAATCTCTTGCCGGAGGTCGGCCGTCGGATGGCGGTATCGCCAGCCGTGCGGCGCAAAGAGCACCACGCTGTAGCCGGGACGCCGCGCCGGATCATCATACTGCCAGATTCCGTCAGCGTAGAGGCGTACGACCGCTTCGACCCATCCCCTGCCATAGAGGTCCGGCCATTGATCGGCGAACCGCAGATGAACTTCGATGATCCTGCCGCCAATCGTCTCCAGGTTGATGAGACCCGTGTAGCCCGCGAGGTGCTCGCGGCACCACGCGCCGCACGTCTCTTCGATCGCCGGTGCGGAAGCGGCCTGGATCTCCCAGTAGTCGAACGTGCCTTCACCGCTGGCATGGCCGCGCGCGTGCCGCCACCAGAGGGGCTCACCGTCGACCAGCGCCACATCGCTGCTGACATGCTCTCCCTCGAGCAAGGTCATCCAGAAGTGGCCCGGCCTGTAGGCGTCGATGTAGTCGTCTCGCGTGGCGATGAGACGGCTGCCGACGCCCATGCCCTTGAGGTTGTAGATCGGCTTGGAGAATCGCGGATAGTCGGACGGCTCGACGCCGTGAGGTGCCGCCTCGAGTCCCTGGCTCAGGGCCACGGAAAGCTTGTCGTAGACCCATCGATGGCGCGGATTCCAGTTCCAGGCGTCGCTGTCCTCAGTCGGGATGAAGACGGTATCGGGGCAGGGAATGCTCGCGAAATATTGAGTACGCCACGGATCGATCTCGCAAATCGGCACTTGCAACCCTCGCGGGGTGAAGAAGACGCTATGCAAGGTGAGGGTGAGACGGGGGCATTGCAACCGGCTATCGTTGCCGCCGTTCCAGACGGTGCGGAGGTACCGTGACCGATCCGATAATGCAGGGCGCGCCGACCAACGGCTCCCGCACTTCGCAATTCCAGGACATACGAGCCCATACCGAAGAGCTTGCCGCGCCGCTCTCCGCCGAGGACCAGACGGTGCAGCCGATGCCGGACGCAAGCCCGACGAAGTGGCATCTCGCTCATACGACCTGGTTCTTCGAGACCTTCGTCCTGAAGCCGCATGCAAGGGGCTACCGGCCGTTCGATCCGGCGTACGAGTACCTGTTCAACTCTTACTACGAAGCGGTGGGACCACGGCACCCGCGCCCGCAGCGCGGGATGATCACGCGTCCTGGTGTGGCCGAGGTCCAGGCCTATCGGCATCATGTCACCGCCGCGACGGCCGAACTCCTCGACAGCGGCAACAACGCGGTCGAGCCGATCGTCGAGCTGGGTCTCCATCATGAGCAGCAGCATCAGGAACTGCTGTTGATGGACGCCAAGCATCTCCTGTCGCTCAACCCACTCAAGCCCGCGTACCGGCCGGCAGGTCCGGTCGCGAGCAAGGCCGCGCCCCTGCGCTGGCTGGGCTTCGAGGGCGGACTGCACGAGGTCGGTCACGACCGACCGGGCTTCGCCTTCGACAACGAGGGGCCGCGGCACAAGGTGTGGCTCGACCCGTTTGCGCTGGCCTCGCGTCCGACGACGTGCGGCGAGTACCTGGCGTTCATCGAGGACGGCGGTTACCGCCGCCCCGAGTTCTGGCTGTCGGCCGGCTGGGATTGCGTCCAGCAGCGCGGCTGGCAGGCGCCGCTCTACTGGGAGAGGGACGCAGAGGCCTGGCGCGTCTTCACGCTCTCGGGGCTGCAGCCCGTCGATGTCGATGCGCCGGTCTGTCACGTCAGCGGGTTCGAGGCCGCGGCCTTCGCGAAGTGGGCCGGCAAGCGGCTGCCGCGCGAAGCGGAGTGGGAGGTCGCTGCGCCGGCGCTCGAGCAGACCGGCGTGGTCTGGGAATGGACCGCCAGTCCTTACGTGGCCTATCCCGGGTTCCGCGAGCCTGCGGGCGCGATCGGCGAATACAACGGCAAGTTCATGGCCAACCAGATGGTGCTGCGCGGCGGCTGCCGCGCGACGCCCGCGGGCCATGTGCGGCCGACCTACCGGAATTTCTTTCCGCCCGACGCGCGTTGGCTGTTCGGCGGCATCCGTCTCGCAGAGGATCTTCGATGAACGGCTCGGCTCTTCTTCTCGACCGCGACACCCAGGACGATCGAACCGACTTCAGGGACGCGGTGCTCGCCGGCCTGTCGGCGCGGCCACGCGCCATTCCGGCCAAGTTCCTCTACGATGCACGCGGCTCGGCCCTGTTCGACGCCATCTGCGACCTGCCGGAATATTATCCGACGCGCACGGAGACGGGCATCCTCCGCGCCTGCGCCGGCGAGGTGGCGACGCTCTCCGGCCCGGGCTGCGCGCTCGTGGAATTCGGAAGCGGGTCGAGCGTGAAGTCGCGCCTGCTGCTCGAGGCGATGGACCGGCTGGTCGCCTACGTGCCGATCGACATTTCGCGCCAGCATCTCGATCAGACGGCGGCGCGCCTGCGGCGCGATTATCCCGGCCTCAACGTCGAGCCGGTCTGCGCCGACTACATGGCGCTCGAACGACTGCCGGACGAGGTGAGCGCGGCCCGCCGCCGCATCGGCTTCTTTCCCGGATCGACCATCGGCAACCTCACTCCCGGGGAGGCGACGGCCTTCCTGAAGCGCGTGCGGCGCCTGCTCGGAACGCGTGGCGCCCTGGTCCTCGGCGTCGACCTCAGGAAGGATCCGCGCCGGCTCCACGATGCCTACAACGACGCTGCCGGGGTGACCGCCGAGTTCACCCTGAACCTGCTGCGCCGCATGAACCGGGAGCTCGATGCCAATTTCGATCTCTCGGGCTTCGCCCATGAAGCCTTCTACAATCCGGTGGAAGGCCGGATCGAGATCTACGTGCGCAGCCTGCGGACCCAGGCCGTCACGGTGGCGGGCCGCACCTTCACACTCGCCGAGGGCGAGAGGATCCACACCGAGTACTCCTACAAGTACGACGAGGCGGGAATCCGCGCGCTGGCGGCCAGCGCGGATTTCAGGATCGGGCGTTTCTGGAGCGACGCCGAACGGTTGTTTGCGGTCGTGTACCTGGAAGCCCCTGACGACAGGCCCTGAAACAGGCTGCCCCCCTCCGGGAGGTCCCGAAGGGGGGCTGAAGGCCGGGTGGGGAGAGTTGGTACCGCGGAGCGGGGGCAGGGCGATACCGGTACCCGACCTATGTGTGATCAACGACCCGGAAAGTGATTGGTTGCCGCGACTGCCGAGGATTTTTCTCGCTACGCTAAGCGTCTGATTCGGCACGTTTCCGGGCGTCGAGGCGCTCCGCAAGGGCGCGATGCAGGCCGTCGTCGCGGATCCGCGGCAGCATTTTTTCGATTTTCCCGGCAATCGGCCGGCCGGCGCGCTCGTCCGCGTCGATCTCGGTCAGGAAAGCCCTGACCTCCGCCGGGCCGGCGAAGCCCATGTAGGCGTCGTCGGCGAGGTGGGCGCTGCACGCCGGCGAAGCCGGGTCGGGGCGGCGGTCCGTCACGCCGGATGCCACCAGCGGCCGGCCAGCACCACGCCGGCCGAGACCAGCCGCTTCGTGCCGATCAACTGCTCGCCGATCGAATCGGCGTAGTCGAACGAGCCCGTCGTTTCGGAGACCACGGTCGCCTCGCCGATGCTCCCGACCTTCAGCGTGCCGAGATCGGGCCGCTTGATCGCGGCGGCGGCATTCACCGTGGCGAGCTTGATCACCGTCGGCAGGTCGACGCCGAGGCAGAGGAACTTGGACATGGTGGTGAGCAGGTCGAAGGCCGGACCCTCGATCGAGATCACATGGACATCCGAGGAGATGACGTCGGGCAGGAACCCGGCGGCCAGCATGCCCCGCGTCGTGCCGAAGCCGAAGGATCCGCCGCCATGGCCGATGTCGAAGATCACGCCGCGCGCGCGGGCGGCCAGGATCTCCTCGCGCACCTTGCCATCGGGACGAATCGGCGCGTTGGGGAAGGGGCGGAAGCAGTGGGTCAGGATGTCGCCCGGCCGCAGCCGGTCGACGACCTCGCGCCGCGACGGCGGCGGCGCATCGAGATGGGCCATCAGCGGCAGGCCGAGGTCCTCGGCGACGTCGAGGGCGATGTCGAGGGGCTGGATGCCGGAATCGCCGCTGGCCGAGCGGCCGACCCGCACCTTGATGCCGAGCACGAGATCCTTGTGCTCGCGCGCCACGCGGACCGCCTCGCGCGGGTCGATCAGCCGCATGTCGGCGTTCTCGCCGACCATCACGGTCTTGGAGAAGGCGAAGATGCCGGGGAACGCCACGTTGAGGTATGGCAGGATGCGCACCGGCGAGGGCTCGATCACGTGCCGGCGGAAGCCGTGGAAGTTGCCCGGCCCGGCGCTGCCGGCGTCGACGAAGGTCGTGACGCCGCCGCTGCGGGCCAGCAGCTCGGCCTCGACGCCGAGCGACGTGCCGCCCCAGTAGACATGGGTGTGGAGGTCGATGAGGCCGGGTGTGACGATCTTCCCGGCGACGTCGCGGACATCCTGTCCCGACAGTCCCTGGCCGATCGCCGCCACCTTGCCGTCCGCGAAGGCGATGTCCGCCACCGTGTCGAGTCCCTGCGCCGGATCGACGATCCTTCCACCCTTCAACACCAGGTCGTTCATGTGTGCTCGCTCTCGGATGACCTCCGGCCTTATCGCATTCCCGCCATCGCCTTCGCCAGCGCTCCGGCACGCGGCCAGGCAACGCCCTCCAGCGCCAGCCAGTCGGCCATCAGGCGCAGCTCGTCGCGCAGCGGACCGGCCACGGTGCCCGCCGACTGCCCGGGCTCGAGATGCGCGGCATGGACCAGCAGCTTGCCGTTGGCCCGGTCGGCCTTCAGGTCGACGCGGGCGACGAGCCGGTCGCCCAGCAGGAAGGGCAGCACATAGTAGCCGTGCTTGCGCTTGGCCAGCGGCGTGTAGATCTCGATGCGATAGAAGAAGTCGAAGATCCGATGGGTACGGTCGCGCTCCCAGATCAGCGGGTCGAAGGGCGCGAGGAGCGCCCGCGCCTCGATGCGGCGCGGCAGGCGCGCGTCCGGGGCGAGGAACGCCGGCCGGTCCCATCCTTCGACCGTCACGGGCAGCAGGTCGCCCGCCTCGACCAGCTCGGCCAGGCGGGCCTTGGTGTCGACGACCGGCAGGCGGAAGTAGTCGCGCAGGTCGAATTCGGTGGCGACGCCCAGCGCCTGGGCCGACCGGCGCAGCAGCTCGCGCTGCGCCTCGTCGGCCGGCGGCGTGGGCAGGGACAGGATGTCGGCCGGCAGCACCCGCTCGGTCAGGTCGTAGACCCGCTCGAAGGCGCCGCGCCGCGTCGCCGTGGTGACCAGCCCGGCGAAGAACAGCCATTCCACCGCCAGCTTGCCGTCGTTCCAGCCCCACCAGGCGCCGCGCTTCTCGCCGCCGTCGGAGAGATCCGAGGCGGCGAGCGGCCCACGGTCGGCGATCTCGCGCAGCACGCGGTCGACATACTGCGGCTTCTCGCGGCGGAACGTGTGCAGCTTGCCCTTGATCTCCGCGACGGCGTCGCGCGCCCGTTGCATGCGCCAGCGCAGAAGGGGTTGCGCCGACAGCGGCAGCAGGGAAGCCTCGTGCGCCCAGAACTCGAAGAGGCTCCGTTGGCGGCGCGGACCCCAGGCGAGTCGATCGAGCAAGCCGGCATCGTAGGCGCCGAGGCGGGAGAACAGCGGCAGGTAGTGAGCCCGCGCCAGCACGTTCACCGAGTCGATCTGCAGCAGGCCGAGCCGATCGACCGTACGCTTGAGAGGGCCGGCATTCGGCGGCCGGGCGGGGCGGCCGACGTCGAAGCCCTGCGCGGCGAGTGCGATCCTGCGGGCCTGCGAGGCAGAGAGGGACGTCGATTGGCGGGCCATGCTCTCGACCGGGCGAGTCCTACTGCAAGTCTTCGCAGGGATGCTCGCGAACGTAGTCCGCGAGCTGGGGATAGAATTCCTGTCCGCCGATCCCCAGCGCCATGTCGTCGGGATCGACGCGCAGACGGTCGGGAAACTTCAGGTTGTCCCTGTCGTTCGTCAGCCGCACGAAGACCCCGATCAGGCGGGCCGGCGCCGAAACCTGCACGTCGACCAGCTTGCCGTCCTCGAAGCGGGGTTCGCAGCGATAGATCGGGCTGCCGGATGCGCCGTAGACGCCGTTCGCCATGTGCAGGAACAATTCGTCCGACGAGGCCTTCCCCGGTGCGTTGCGTCGCAGCGGACCCCATACGTAGACGTCGGGATCCAGCGTTCCGCGGCCGCCTTTGCCCTCCTCGTTGAGGCTGAAGCCGAAGCTGCAGTGAGGCGTGAAGCCGGCGACCTCGGTGACCCGATCCTGTGGATCGAAGCCGAAGCGCCCATATTGGTCCCCTGGCAGCGGCTTGCCGGGCTTGGGCGCGATCTGGCCGAAGGCGACGTCCAGGCCCGGCACCCCGTGCGTCGTCTTCTTGCTCTTGTTCGTCCTCTTCTTCGCCGCGTCGCCCGCCTCGCCGGCGGCGGCGGCGTAGCGCCCGGGTTCGTACACGATGTTGCGCACGCGGAAGCGCTGGCCGTCGCTGGCCTCGAACGTGTAGCGCCCCGATCCGCCCTGGGCGCAGCGCGATGCAGTAACCAGCGTGCAGCCGTTCACCAGGAAGGCAGTGCAGAGTCCGCGGCCGCCGCCGCCGCCGGAAATCCACTTGCCGACCGCGGAGTAGGGATAGGCCATCGGTTCTTCGACGCGACGGGCGCCGCCGAACTGCTGGGCGGCGGCGTCGATGGACGATACGCAGAGGAGGAGCGCGGGCATCCAGGCCAGGAGCTTCCGCATCGCAATCGGTCGGCCGGCTCGTCGGGCAGCGGCGGGCGGCTCAGTCGGCCACGGCATTGCGTCCCCTCGGCGTCTCGCGGGCTTCCAGGCGAGCCATCGCCTTGCGCACGGCCTCGGCCTGGCGCTCCGAGATATGGCCGTTGGCCTCGAACTCGCGGCACACGTTGCGCAGGAAGGGACTGCGGTCGGCGACCGAAGCGGCCCGCCTCATCAACGCGGCATGGACATGCTCCACGGGGCGCCGGCGCCGCCGTTCCAGGTAGAGACGCAGGGTGACCGCCACGATGGCCGTGGCGCCGCCGGTGATGAGGAGCGCCGTCCAGTCGACGCCAAACGGGGCCGTCATCGACCGTTGCGATCGCGTGCGCGGCTCGGGCGAACCGTCGCTGCGGTCGCCTGTGCTTCATGATCCATCGGCCTTGTCATGCTTATCCCCCGTCGCGTGCTTCATAGCATGATACGGTGCGGCGTCATGCCGTTGGAGAGCGACCTCTACGGGCCGGTCAAGGCGCTGTTCGAGGAACAGGGATACGTCGTCAAGGGCGAGGTGCGCGGCTGCGACGTGGTCGGCGTGCGCGGCGAGGAGCCGCCGGTGATCGTCGAGCTCAAGCAGTCCTTCGGGCTGGCGCTGGTGCTTCAGGGAATCGATCGCCTTGCGCTCAGCGACCGGGTCTATCTCGCGGTCGGCCAGTGGCCCCGGCAGATGAAGAACATCCGCAAGCTCTGCCGGCGCCTCGGGCTGGGCCTGCTGGTGGTGACGAAGGGGCGGGCCGATGTCGCGCTCGATCCGCTGCCCTACCGGCCGCGCCTCAACAAGCGGAAGGCGGGGCGCCTGCTGGGCGAGCACCGGCGCCGAGTCGGCGATCCGAACCTCGGCGGCATGGCGATGCGGGCGCCGCTGATGACCGCCTATCGGCAGGAGGCTCTGCGCTGCGCGGCGCTGCTCGCCAGCAACGGGCCGACGAAGCTCGCCGCCGTGCGCACCGGCGCGGATTCGCCGCGGGCGGCAAGCATCCTGCGCAGCGACGTGTACGGCTGGTTCGAGCGCGTCGAACGCGGTGTCTATGCCATCACACCGGCCGGCCGCCGTGGCCTCGCGCTGCACGCGCGTCCGGGGGACGCGCAGGACTGACCGTCGGGGCGTTGCTGCAACCATCGACGCGATGGTGCATTGTCCCGCCCATGCGCACTCTCGAGATCGTTCATCGTACGCGCTACGAGTACTCGGCGCCGGTGACGCTCGGCGAGCACCGGCTGATGTTCCGGCCGCGCGACAGCCACGACCTGCGCCTGCTCCACACCGGCCTGCTCATCGATCCCGCAGGCTCCGTGCGATGGATCCACGATCCGTTCGGCAATTCGATCGCGATCGCGCAGTTCGAGGGGACGACCGACGCGCTGGAGCTGGTCAGCACCATACGGCTGGAGCATTTCGGGCTGCCGCCGGACCTGCCGCCGATCGAGGAGTATGCCCGCACCCTGCCGTTCAGCTACCTGGCCGAGGAGGCGCCGGACCTCGCGCGCTACGTCGAGCGCCACTATCCGGATCCCAAGGCGGCGGTGAGCGGCTGGACCCGGCAGTTCCTCGAGGGGGAGGGCGGCGCGGACACCTTCGCCACCCTCACGCGCATGTGCACGGGCATTCGCGAACAGCTGAACTACGCCATTCGGTTCGAGGTCGGCACCCAGGAGCCGGCGGTGACTCTGGAGAGTGGCGGCGGGACCTGTCGCGACTACGCCCTGCTGATGATGGAAGGTGCCCGCTCCCTCGGACTCGCCGCCCGGTTCATCACGGGCTACCTCTACGATCCGGCCGCGATGAGGCGGCCGGCGGCGCGGCGACCCCCGCCCATCCCCACGCGTGGATGGAGGTCTATCTGCCGGGCGCAGGTTGGGTCGAGTTCGATCCGACCAACGGCATCATCGGGTCCGACAGGCTGATCCGCGTGGCGGTGGCCCGCAATCCCGAGCAGGCCATGCCGATCAAGGGGACGTTCACGGGACCGGCCGATGTCGTCGTCACCGCCCTGGTCGACGTGCAGGTGCGTACCCTGGTCGGACCGGACATCGAGGGACCGCGCCTCGAGGCTGCCACTCCCCCCGCCGCGGCGCCTGTTCAGGCGGCCGATGGACCGTCCCCGCCGGCGGCCAACGCCGCCTGAAGGGCCGACGACGCAGAAGGGCGCGCCTTCGGCATTGATCACAGGTAGAATGCGATAAGCTAGGGGGCAGCAGCCATCGCCGTGCGATGGCGCTCGGGAAGGGACAAGGCGTTTGACTGCGACAAGCTGGATGCTGCGCGGACTGCTCGGTCTGGGTGGTGCCGTCCTCGCGTATGTGGCGTGGCCGGTCGCCCAGGGAGCCTGGCAGGCCCAGAAGGCCGATACCGTGGTCTACGCCCTGCGGACCAATCGGCCGCTGGACGTTGCGGCGGTGGATGCGGCCGCGCGGGCGCTCGATCGCGCCGTCGCCGCCGATCCCGTGGCCGGACGGCGGATCGGACGGTCGGAGTTCCTGGTGGGCGCTGCCCTCAGGCTCGACCTGCCGCTCACGCCCGAACAGCGAACGCAATGGCTCAAGGTCGCCCTTTCCGATCTCGAATTCGGCCTTGCCAATGCCCCCGCGCGGGGCGTCGCCTGGGCGAGGCTGGCGGCGGTGTACCAGGCCCTCGGGGGGACGTCGGAGCGCGTGATCCCCCCGATCATGATGTCGCTCGACACCGCGCCGTCGATGGAATCGCTGTGGCCGGCGCGGATGCAGTTGATCCTCGACAACTGGAAATTCTTCACGCCCGAGCAACGCGCCCGGATCGCCACCTACGTGGCGATGACGTGGCGCGCCAGCGCCGACCGCCGGTGGTTCGCCGAGGCGATCCGCTCGCCCATCGACGAGCTCTTCGTGCGCTACTTCGTGCGTGACGAGCCGAACGCCCAGGAGGAGCTGACCAAATGGCTCGAGCGTCGGAAGAAAGACTAGTCTCCGACGCCGACGAAGCGCGGCCGCGATCCGGCCGGGCCCTGTCGCTGCTGCGGCACGCCGTCGACTGGACGGTCGCCGTGCTGTTCTTCGCGCTGGTTGCCCTGGCTGCGGTCCCGATGGGCGGCAATCGCGACTGGGCGTGGGCGCCGATCGCCGTGATCGTCGGCCTGATGGCCGTGGCGGTTGCCGCGGGCGCAGGCTCGCGCGGCGGTTTCGAGGTCCACGCCGCCGAACGGCGGCCGTTGATCGCGCTGATCGCCTGCTTCGCCGCGTTCGTGCTGTTCGGCCTGTTCCAGATGTCGACATTGGCGCCCCTGTCGGGGAGCGCCTGGCTCTACGAAGCGGCCACGCGCATCCTCGGCAAGGCGCACGCCCCGGTGCCGGACCTCGCGATCGACGCTGCCCGCAACGCGCTGCTCAAGATCCTGACCTGCGGCGCCATCTTCCTGATCGCCCGGTCGCTGTGCCGGGATCGCGCCCGCGCCCGCCTGCTTCTCCTCATCTTCGTCGCCGGCGTGGCGCTGGTCGTGCTCTACGCCTTCGTCGCTCAGGTGACGACCCACTCCTGCTATGTCGGCAGCTATCTGAAGAAGGCCGGCGACTACAACGCACCCTACGACTGGTGCGCCATGTCGGGCACCTTCGCCAGCAGCAATTCCTTCGGGAGCTATTGCGGCATGGGCATCGTGGCGGCGATGGCGCTGACGTTCGCAGGCCGTCGGCGCCGCGCGGAGATGCCCTACGGCTTCGACGAGGAGGAGCAGGACGGGCTTCTGGCCTCGTTGACGGGCTTTCGCGTCTCGATGCTGGCCATCAGCCTGTTCTTCCTGGGGGGCCTGCTGTTCTCGGCATCCCGCGCGGGCTTTGCCGCGACCGTGGCGAGCGCCGGCATGCTCGCCTTCCTGATGATGCGGGGGCGCTGGCGGGCGAGGCCCGATCTCGTCCGCCTGTTCGTCGTCGTCGCCGTGATCGTCGTGGTCGTCATTCTGATCGCCGGGGGCACGATTCTCCAGAAGGCGATCGGTGCCTCGGACTCGTACAATCGCGTGGTGATCTGGATGACTTCCCTGGAGGCGGTCGGCCTGTCGCCATGGCTGGGATGGGGCCTCGGGAGCTACGCCGACATCTATGCCATCCTGCAGCCGATCAGCATCCCGCTTCCCAACGACCTCGCTCACTCCACCCCTCTGGAGACCGTGGTGGAGGTGGGCGTCGTCGCCGCGGGCGTCGGGTTCGCCATCGTCCTCATCCCCTGGGGGGTGAGCCTGTACGGGGCATTGTTCCGGCGCCGCACCCGGCGCTACCTGCCCGGGGCGGCCTTCTGCGTGTCGGCCGTGCCGATCCTCCATTCGATGATCGACTTCAGCCTGCAGATGCCGGCGATCGCCTTCGTGGTGAGTGCCGTGCTCGGGATGGGTTGGACTCAGGCATTCGGTCGCAGGCAGAGCGAAGGAGCCGACTTTGCACCCTGGGCCTAGTTCAACTATACACATCGAGGGTGCAAGGAATGTCCGGGCTGGTGGTGGGCTCGGAGACATGCCTCAATAACGCGGGCTGTTCCGCCTCTTTTCGAGAGGCGGGAAGGTTCGCCCTGCCCTTGGGGGGCCGGCGAGGAACCATGCTGGACGTGGACAGATCGATGGCGCGCGGCTCTGTCGCCGCAGCAGCGGACTCGTCGCCGTCGCGGGGACGCGGTCTGCGATCGGCACCCCAGCGCTTTCTCGAGATCTGGATCGAGGCCGCGGTCGGCTTCCTCTTCTGCGTCATTCTCCCGATTCCGCTTTACGCGACGGGCCGGCCGTTCGAGCACGAGATGGCCGGCACGGAGTTCACGATCATCGCCACCGCCGTGGCCTACTCGGTGGTCTGGTATTGCGGGCGCAGGCTGGACGCCTTTCCGCGCGGTTCCCTGCGCGGCAACATGGGTTACGTCGCGCCGGTGGCGATCCTGACCTACGGGCTGATCGCGGCGCTGCTCCTGCTGGTGCGCGCCGACTATTCCCGTGTCCAGTTCATCGGATCGGGCATTCTCACGCTGTTCTGGATGGCGAGCGTGACCCATCTGCGGGCCCGATTTCTCGTCCGTACCTATGCCGTGATGCCGCGCAGCACGATCCACGAGATGCCCGAGCTGGCGACCTGCCGCTGGCTCGATTTCGACGACGTTCGCGCCCGCGGCCTGCGGGTCGACGCCATCGTGGCGGATCTTTCCGCCGAGCTCGGGCCCGGACGGCTGTCGGCCCTCGCCGATGCGGCGATCGCCGGTGTCCCGGTGCTGGACCGCCGCTACATCGTCGAGACCCTGACCGGTCGCACGCCGCTGGGCGGCCTGACGCCGAACGAGTTCGGCGCCCTGCTGCCGTCCCGCCAGTACCTGCTCGTCCGGCGCGGCATCGAGCTCCTGTTCACGATCCTGCTGCTGCCGCTTCTCCTGCCGCTGCTGCTGGGCGTGGCGGCCGTCGTGCGCTTCGACAGTCCGGGACCTGTCTTCTTCATGCAGACGCGCATCGGCCGGCGCGGACAGCCGTTCCGCATGGTCAAATTCCGCACCATGTTCCACGGCGCCGGCGGCCCGAGCTTCACCACCACGGTCGATCCGCGGATCACCCGGGTCGGCCATTTCCTGCGCCGCTGCCGCCTCGACGAGCTGCCGCAGCTCGTCAATGTCCTGCGCGGCGACATGAGCTGGGTCGGGCCGCGGCCGGAGGCGGAATCGCTGGAGCGCGGATATGTGCGAGAGATCGAGTACTTCGCGCTGCGCAGCATCGTGCGGCCCGGCGTGACGGGGTGGGCGCAGATCAACCAGGGCTACGCGCATGATCACGACGAGATGCGCTCGAAGCTGGAATACGATCTCTACTACCTGAAGCATTGCTCGCTGTGGCTCGACCTGATGATCGTCCTGCGGACCTTTGCCGTGGTCTTCCGCGGCACGGGCGCGCGGTGACCCGATTCGACGGAGCGGTCCCGTGTGCGGCATAGCCGGTATCCACGCCTATCTCGGCGTCGCGCCCCCCGTCGACGCCGGCGAGCTGGCCAGGATCAACGAGCGCATGGCCCCGCGTGGGCCTGACGGCGATGGATTCTGGTTCGACGCCGACAGGCGCATCGGCTTCGCCCACCGCCGGCTGGCGATCATCGATCTCAGCGCCAATGGCGCGCAGCCCATGCACAGCGGCTGCGGCCGCTTCACCATCACCTTCAACGGCGAGATCTACAACTACCGCGAACTGCGCGCCGAGCTCGAGGCAAGCGGGCGGCGGTTCCGCACCCAGTCGGACACGGAGGTTCTGCTCGAACTCTACGCGGACGCCGGCGCCGACATGGTCGGACGGCTGCGCGGGATGTTCGCCTTCGCGATCTGGGATGCCGAGAAGAGGTCGCTGTTCCTCGCCCGCGATCCGCTCGGCATCAAGCCGCTCTACTGGGCGGACGACGGATGGACGCTGCGTTTCGCGTCCCAGGCGAAGGCGCTTCTGGCCGGAGGCGCGATCGATCGCGAGCCCGATCCGGCCGGCATCGTGGGATTCCATCTGTTCGGCAGCGTGCCCGAGCCCTTCACAGTATGGCGCGGCATCCGGGCGCTGCCGGCCGGCACGACGCTGACGGTCGATGCCGCGGGACCGGGGACGCCGCAGAGCTACTACGACGTTGCCGGCGCGCTGGCGGACCGCGCCGCCGACGCCGAGGGGCGGGGCGGGGAGGACGCGGCGAGACGGCGGCTGGCCGATGCCCTCCGCGACTCCGTCCGCCACCATCTCGTGGCCGACGTGCCGGTAGCGGTCTTCCTGTCCGCGGGGCTCGATTCGGGAGCGCTGCTCGGCACCATGGCCGAGCTGGGCGCGGGACCGGTGACGGCCGTCACCCTGTCCTTCGCGGAGTTCAAGGACCTTCCCGTCGACGAGGCGCCGCTGGCCGCCGAGGTCGCCCGTCAGTATGGCGCCCGTCATGTCGTCCGCACCGTCGACCGCGCCGAGTTCGAGCGCGACCTGCCCGCCATCCTCGATGCCATGGACCTGCCGACCATCGACGGAATCAACACCTGGTTCGTCGCCAAGGCGGCGCACGAGGCGGGCATCAAGGTGGCGCTGAGCGGGCTCGGTGCCGACGAGTGCTTCGGCGGCTATCCGTCCTTCACCGATGTGCCGCGCAGCGTCCACTGGCTGCGGCCGCTGTCGTGGATTCCGGGCCTGGGCGAGGCGGCGCGCTGGACGCTCTCGGCGGCCCGTGGGGCCGGCGTGGCCATGCACCCCAAGACGCCGGGCGTGCTCGAGTATGGCGGCAGCTGGGCCGGCGCCTATCTGCTGCGGCGGAGCATCTACATGCCGTGGGAGCTCGAGACGCTGCTCGACCCGGAGATGCTGCGCGAAGGGTTGCGGCGTCTCGCGCCGCTCAGTCACATCGCCTCCGAGTTGCGGGCGGGCCGGGCGCTCGGCGATTTCGACCGGGTGGCGGCCCTCGAGTCGACCCTGTACATGCGCAACCAGTTGCTGCGCGACGCCGACTGGGCAGGCATGGCGCACTCGCTGGAGATCCGCGTGCCCTATGTCGATCCCTTCTTCCTGGCGGCCTTGCCGCCGGGCGAGGTGCTGGCGCGCATCGATGCCAAGGCCTCGGTGGGGGGAGTGCCGAGCCCGGCGCTGCCGCCGGCCGTCCGCAACAGGCGCAAGACCGGCTTCGTGACGCCGGTCGGGCGCTGGCTGGACTCGGTGGCCGGCGGCCCACTGCCGGCAACCACCGACTTCTCCGCCGCCTCGCGGCGATGGGCCCATCGGGTCTGGCAGCACGGCTGGATGGGTCCGGTGACGGCCTGAGACGTCCATGACCGTGCGCATTCTCGCTCTCGTCACCGACGGCTACGGCGCGCGTGGCGGCATCGCCCGCTACAATCGCGACCTGCTCGGCGCTCTGGCGGGGACCGGGGCGCAGATCCTGGTCCTGCCGCGCATCGGCGATGCGACGCGCGAGGCCCTGCCGGCAGGCGTGGCCCAGCGGCCGGCGATCCTCGGCCGGCTGCGGTTCGCCCTGGCGGCACTGTCGGAGGCCTGGCGCAGCCGCCCGGTCGACATCGTCTTCTGCGGCCATGTGTTCATGGCGCCCCTCGCGATCCTGGTCGGGCGCCTGACGGGCGCGCGATGCTGGCTGCAGGCGCATGGCATCGACATCTGGAGCGATCGGCGCGACTCTATCCGCCGTGCCATCGAGAGCGCCGACATGGTGACCACGGTGAGCCGCGCCACGCGGCAGCGTCTCCTCGAATGGGTCGATCTGGCGCCCGAGCGCGTCCGGGTGCTGCCCAACACGGTCGACGATCGCTTCTCGCCGGGGCCGCCCCCGGCGGCCCTGCGGGACCGGCTGAAGGTGGGCACGGGACCGCTGCTCCTCACCGTCGGCCGCCTGGCGGCAAGCGAGCGCTACAAGGGCCATGAGCTGGTCTTCTCGGCCCTGCCGGCACTGAGAGCCCGTCATCCGGGCCTGGTGTACCTGGTGGCGGGCGAGGGCGACGACCGCGCCCGGCTGGAGCGTCGCGCGGCGGAGCTTGCCGGCGAGGCGGACGCCGTCCGCTTCCTCGGCTACGTCAGCGACGCCGAGCTGCCCGACCTGTACCGGCTGGCCGACCTCTATGTCATGCCGAGCGCCGAAGAGGGATTCGGGGTCGTCTACCTCGAGGCGGCGGCCTGCGGCCTGCGCGTCGTCGGCGGCGCGGGTGGCGGCAGCCGCGATGCGGTGCCGGACGAGCGGGTCGGGCTGCTGGTCGACCCCCGGGACCGTCAGGCCCTCGTCGAGGCGGTGCTGGCCATGCTCGACAGGGGACGGGTCGACCCGGCCGCCATCGAACCGTATAGACGGCCGCACTTTGCGGCGACCGCCGGCCGGCTGCTCGCCGGCCTCGTCGCCCGGCCGCGTCGCATGAGGGACATGCCATGAGTACCACGGACCGGGATTCCTCCCACTACCTCGTTCTGGAGGCCGGACGCGCCGATCGCCAGTACTGGCTCGATATCTGGCGCTACCGCGAGCTGTTCTTCATCCTCGCCTGGCGCGACGTCGCGGTGCGCTACAAGCAGACCGTGATCGGCCTGGTCTGGGCCTTCGTGCGGCCGTTCATGACCATGGTCGTGTTCACGGTGGTGTTCGGCAAGCTCGCCAAGCTGCCGACCGAGGGGACGGCGCCCTATGCCGTCATGGTGTTCTCCGCCCTGCTGCCATGGACGCTGTTCGCGTCGATCCTGAACGAGGCGTCGTCGAGCGTCGTCAGCAACGGCAACCTCATCAGCAAGGTCTACTTCCCGCGGATGATCGTGCCGCTGTCGACGGTCGTCGTCGCGCTGATCGACTTCTTCGTCAGCCTGGTGATCCTCGCCGGGCTGATCCTGTGGTACGGCGCCTATCCGGGCTGGCAGATCGTGTTTCTGCCGCTGTTCGTGCTGATGGCGCTGCTGGCCGGCATCGGTCCGGCGGTGTGGGCGGCCGGCATCATCGTGAAATACCGCGACTTCCGCTTCATCATCCCGTTCGTCACCCAGATCGGCCTGTACGTGTCGCCGGTCGGCTTCTCCAGCCAGATCGTGCCGCCGGAATGGCAGCTTCTCTACAGCATCAATCCCATGGTCGGGGTCATCGACGGCTTCCGCTGGTGCATCCTCGGCGGCGACAGCCCGATCTACTGGCCGGGCTTCCTCATCAGCCTGGTCGTCATCGTCGGCATGCTGGTGTTCGCCATCCACACCTTCCGCCGCACCGAGCGGTCGTTCGCGGACATCATCTGACCCATTTCCGATGCCCCGCTCGATCTGCATCGTCAGTCCCGGCAATCTCGCGTCCAACCCGCGCCTCCTGAAGGAGGCGGATGCGCTGCACGAGGCCGGCTACACGGTCACCGCCGTGGTGTGCGACTACACCGACGCTCTGCGTTCCTTCGACGACGATATCGCTGCACGCGTGCCCTGGTCGGTGGTGCGGGTGGCGCGGCCGCCGCTCGACGGGCCGACGCGGTTCGTGGCCGGCCGGTTCGCGGCGCTGCTGGCGGCAGCGGGCGCCGGCGTGCCTGTCGCCCTCGCGGCGCAGGCCTATGGCGGGCCGGTCGTCGGTCTCCGTCGGGCGGCCGTCGGCGTGCCGGCGGACCTCTACATCGGCCATTACATGGCCGGCCTGGTCGCGGCCGCCGGCGCGGCGCGCCGGCGGGGCGCCATGCTCGGGTTCGACGCCGAGGACTACCATGCCGGCGAGGGGACGCAGCAGGCGATGACCATGGTGCGGGCGATCGAGAAGGTGCTGCTGCCTTCGTGCCGGCATGTGACGGCGGCGGCGCCGCTGATCGCCGATGCCTATGCGTCGCGCTACGGGGTGACGGCGACCACCGTGCTCAACGTCTTTCCGCTCAACATGGCAGCGGCCGAACGACGGCCGTCTGCCGGCGGCGGCCCGCTGCGCGCCTACTGGTTCTCGCAGACGATCGGGCTCGATCGCGGCCTGCAGTCGTTCGTCCGGGCCATGGCGCAGGCTCGGGTCCCCGTGACGCTGGACGTTCGCGGCAGCAACCGCTGGGGCCATGGCGACCGGCTGCTCGAGCTTGCCCGCGAGCTGGGGGTGGAGGGCCGCGTCACCCTGCTGCCGGTGGCGCCGCCGGCCGAGATGGTGACGCTGTCGGCGTCCTACGATCTCGGCCTGTCGCTGGAGACAGACGTCAGCGAGAACCGCCGGCTCTGCCTGACCAACAAGATCTTCACCTACCTCCTGGCCGGGGTGCCGGTGCTGCTCAGCACCACGCCGGCGCAGTGCGCGCTGGCGCCGGCGCTGGGAGAGGCGGCCCGACTTGCGCCGCTCGACGATCCGGCGACGATGGCCCGGGTCCTCGAGGAGCTGGCGGCGCCGGAAGCGCGCGAGGCGGCGTCCGCGGCGGCCTGGCGCCTCGGGCGGGAGCGCTACAACTGGGAAGTCGAGAAGGGCGCGCTGCTGCGCGCGGTCGGGCAGGCCTTCGACGACGCGAGAGCCGCGGCATGAGCACCCTGAAGCAGCAGTTCGGCGGATGGCTGATCCCGCGACTGCCGGTCAATCCCTGGGTGTTCCGCACCCTGCGCACGGAGGCGAATGCCTGCTGGGTGCGCGTCGCCAACGCGATCCTGCCGGGCCGACGATCGCGTCAGCGGGACCTGCGGCACCGCACCGGCCTCCTCGTCAACATCGGCTGCGGTCCGTTCGGCCAGGACGGCTGGGTGAACCTCGACCTCTTCGCGTCGCCCGGCGTCACCCTGCGGGTCGACTGCCGGCGACGGCTCCCGCTGGCCGACCGCTCGGCACGGGGCATCCACATCGAGCACTACCTCGAGCACCTCGAACCGACCGTGGAGCGGCCGCGCCTGCTCGCCGAGTGCCGTCGGTGCCTGGAGCCGGGCGGCGTCCTTCGCGTCGTCGTCCCGGACATCCGCCTGTACGTCGAGGACTATCTGGCCGACGGCTGGGCCGGCGCGGGCGGCCGCGATGGAGTCCTGTCGGAATCGCTGTTCAAGACAAAGGCGGAGGCCCTCAACCACGTGTTCGTCCAGGACGGCGAGCACTATGGTGGCTTCGACGCCGAGTACCTGCGCCTCACGCTCGAGAAGGCGGGCTTCGGCGACGTCCGCCGCGTCGGGTGGCGCGAAGGGGACTTCCCCGGCGGGCCGATCGACCGCGAGCAGCACCGGACCTACTCGCTCTACATGGAGGCGCGACGCTGATGCGGATCCTGCTCACCGCCGACCCCGAGATCGAGGTGCCGCCGCGGCTCTACGGGGGCATCGAACGCATCGTCGATGGTCTGGTTCGCAACCTGCGGGAGCGCGGCCACCAGGTCGGGCTGGTCGCCAAGCCGGGCTCGGAGTGCCCGGCCGATTCCTTCTACGCCTGGCCCGGCGCCAGCTCGCTCTCGCGATCCGACACGCTGCGCAATGCCGCGGCGCTGTGGCGGGCCGTGCGCGCGTTCAAGCCGCAGGTCATCCACAGCTTCTCCCGCCTCGCCTATCTGACGCCGCTGCTGCGGGGCTCGGTCCCGATCGTCATGACGTTCCAGCGCGATCCGACGTTGCGCACGGTACGCACGGCCGTGAGGCTCGCCGCGCCGGAGGTCCTGCGCTTCACGGGTTGCAGCGACTACATCGCCGCCTGCGGCCGGCGCGCCGGCGGCGACTGGCGCGGCATCCCGAATTTCTTCGAGGTCGACTCGCTGCGGTTCAGCCCCTCGGTCGCGCCCGACGCGCCGCTCTGCTTTCTCAGCCGGGTCGAGAGCATCAAGGGGGCGCACTGGGCGATCGAGATCGCGCGGCGCACCGGCCATCGCCTGGTGATCGCCGGGAACCATGCCGAGACGGGCGAGGAGGGGCGGTACTGGCGCGAGCTGATCGAGCCGTGGATCGGGCGCGACGGCATCGAGTATGTCGGGCCGGTCGACGACGTGCAGAAGAACAAGGTGCTGGGCGAGGCCCGTGCCATGGTCGTGCCGATCCAATGGGACGAGCCGTTCGGCATCGTCTTCGCCGAGGCGCTGGCCTGCGGCACGCCGATCATCTCCTGTCCCCGCGGCTCGCTGCCGGAGATCGTGCGCCAGGGAGTCGACGGCTTCCTCATCACCTCGATCGAGGAAGGCTGCGACGCCGTCGCCAGGCTGGGCACGATCGACCGCGCGAGCTGCCGCCGCCGGGCGGAGCAGGAGTACGCGCCGGCCGTGGTCGTGTCCCGCTACTACGATCTCTACGAGCAGGCGCGCCGCGCGCTCGCCGGAAGGCGATGAGGAAGATCGCCCTGGTGAGCGGCCACTTTCCCCCGAGCAACCTCGTCGGGGCGCATCGGGTCAGGCTGTGGTCGCGCTACCTGCCGGAATTCGGCTGGGAGCCGATCGTCGTGACGGGGGATCCGGCGCGTTACGAGGAACGTCCCGATCCCGACCTCGAGGGCCTGGTCGCGCCGGGGCTGCGGGTCATCCATGCGCCGACCCTGCCGACGCGACCGGTGCGCCTGGTCGGCGACATCGGCGTGCGCGCCTTCCGGGGCTGCTACCGGGTCCTTGCGACGCTGGCGGCCGGGCACGAGATCGACTTCGTCCTGGTGAGCATTCCCTCCAACTTCCTGGCACCGGTCGGACGCCTGATCCACCGGCGCTACGGGATTCCGTTCGGCATCGACTACCAGGACCCCTGGGTGAACCGCTGGCCCGGCGTCGACGTGCCGTTCAGCCGCGCCTGGGCCTCCTATCGTCTGGCGACGCTGCTGGAACCGTGGTCGGTGACCGGTGCCGCGCTGATCACGGGCATGGCGCCGGGCTATGTCGCCGGCATGCTGGAGCGCAATCCCGAGGTCGCGAGGACCGCCGAGATCGCCTTCATGCCGATGGGAAGCGCGCCCGAAGACTACGAACTGGTGCGCAGCCTCGACCGCGCGCCTTTCCTGTTCCCTGCGTCCGACGATCGCTTCCACATGATCTATGCCGGCGCCCTGCTGCCGGCGGGCGTGTCGGTCCTCGAAGCCTTCCTTGCCGGACTGCGGGCGCTCAAGGCCGCCGCGCCCGCGCTCGCGGCCCGCCTCAGGGTGCACTTCGTCGGCACGGGCCGTGCGCCCGACGATCCCGCGGGCCACCGGGTGCTGCCGCGGGCGCGCGACCTCGGCGTCGAGGACATGGTGGACGAGCATCCGCAGCGGATCGGCTATGTCGACACCCTGACCCACCTGACCAGGAGCGATGCCGTGCTGGTGCTGGGGTCGACCGAGCCTCACTACACGCCCTCGAAGGTCTTCCAGGCGATGCTGTCCGGTCGACCGGTCTTCGCCATGCTGCATCGTGACAGCACGGCAGTGGACATGATTCGCTCGAGCGGGGCGGGCGACGTCCTGACCGTGACGGAGGCATCGTTGCCGGCGGCGGAGGACGTCGCGGCCGCGCTGCGCCGGTTCATCGAAGGCGGTCGCCGCGTCGGCGCTCAGGCCGGTTCCCTCGGCTTCGAGGAACTGACGGCCCGCGGCTCGGCGCGCGCTCTCGCCGAGGCGCTCGACCGCGCGATGGCGCGGGCTGCCGCGGGGACCGCGTGAGATGGTTCGAATCGGCTTCCTGGTCAGTCATCCCATCCAGTACTACGCGCCGATCTTCCGTGAGCTCGCGACGCGCTGCGAGCTCACGGTCTTCTTTGCGCACCGGCAGACGGCCGAGCAGCAGGCACGCGCGGGATTCGACGTGGCGTTCGACTGGGATGTCGACATCCTGTCGGGCTACGACAGCCGGTTCCTGACAAACGTCGCCCGCCACCCGTCCACGGACGAATACGCCGGCTGCGACACGCCGGGGATCGCCGAGGAGATCGCCGCCGGACGCTTCGACGCCTTCGTCGTGCCGGGCTGGGCGCTCAGGAGCTACTGGCAGGCGCAACGCGCCTGCCGCAGGCTGGGCGTGCCCGTGTTCGTCCGCGGGGACTCGCAGCTTCGCACCGAGCGCCGGATCGCGCTGCGCCTGGCGAAGTCGGTGCTCTTCCCGCACATGCTGCGCCGCTTCGACGGCTACCTCTATGTGGGCGAGAGGCACCGCCAGTATCTGCGCCACTACGGGGTGCCGGACGGGCGCATGTACTTCTCGCCCCACTGCGTCGACAACGACGCGTTCGCGGCCGGCGCCGCCGCGGCGCGCGCCGGGGAAGAGGGAAGGCCGGCCCGCCGCCGCATCCTGTTCGCCGGCAAGCTCCTGCCCCGAAAGCGACCGGCCGACCTCGTGCAGGCCGTCGCCCGGCTGCAGATGCCGTCGCTCGAGGTCGCGTTTGCCGGGTCGGGCGAGCTCGAGCCGGCGCTGCGCGAGATGGCGGCCGAGGCCCGGGTGCCGGCGAGCTTCCTGGGCTTCGTCAACCAGAGCGGGCTTCCCGCGGTCTATGCCGGCGCCGACATGCTGGTCCTGCCGTCCGACGGGCGCGAGACATGGGGCCTCGTCGTGAACGAAGCCATGGCGTGCGGGACGCCGGCCGTCGTTTCGGATGCCGTGGGCTGCGGGCCGGACCTGATCGACGAGGGTGCGACCGGAGCGACCTTTCCGCTCGGGGACGTCGCGGCCCTCGCCTCGGCCATCGAGCGGGTGCTGTCGATCGACCCCGACCGCCGGCGCCGCCACCTTGCCGCCAAGATGACCCTGTACTCGCCCGCCAAGGCGGCGGAGGGCATCGTCGTCGCGGCATCCACCCTCGGACCCGCGACACGGGCCGGACAGAAGTCCACCTGAGGGAGGTGTGGTGAAACGTTGGGTTCTCGAGCATTTCGGGTGCGTTCGGCCGTTCCGCTTCGAGCGCATGCTCGTGCTCGTGACGGCGATCGTGCTGGCGGTCGTCGTTCTGGGCGTCGCTGCGGCCCTGATCGCCCGGACCGGCTTCGAGATGGGCGCCCCCCGCGGACTGTCCTGGGGGACGCCGCGGAGCTGGTACTTCGTCTACCTGATCGGCCTCATCGTAGCGGCGCTGGTGCTGGCCCGCTGGACCGTGGGCGCGACCGTGCTGCTGTCGCTGGCCGCGGTCGAGATCGGCCTCGGGTTCGGTTCGGCGCTGCTCTACCGGATCGGCCTCACGCCGTCGCCGACGCTGTTTCCCAACAACTACGAGCGGCCGATCTACGGCTGGCATCCCCTGCTGCAGGTCCGTCCCGAACCGACGCCGGAGGACGAGAGGAAGAAGTTCTCCGTCTTCATCAACTCGCAGCACCAGAGGGGACGCGAGTGGACCAAGGCGGAGCTCGAGAAGAAGCGGGTCGTCGCCCTGTTCGGCGGCTCGACGACCCTGGATTTCTCGGTGCCCGATGGGGAGAGCTGGGGCGATCGTCTGGAGCAGGCCCTGGGACCGAACCGGTATGCCGTGGTGAACCACGGCGTGGCGGGATACACGACCGCCGAACACCTGATCCAGACGGCATTCTACCCGGACACATTCGGGGTCATGCCCCATTGTGCCGTGTACTATGTCGGCTGGAACGACCTGTCCCTTTCCCACGACGAGTTGCTCGACGGCGGATTCACGAACCACATGAGCAACCAGATCGATGCCTTCATGGGGCGCAGGCTGGATGTGCCGTCCCTTTCGATCTCTCCCTTGCTGAAGCTGCTGTCGCGGTTCGTCCAGGTCGCCTTCGACACCGTACGGTCGGCACCGCTGTCGGGCAGGAGAAGCAGCCAGCCCGATCCCCGTCTCGAGGCGCTCTTCCTCCGGAACGTCGATTCCATCTCGGCGATCAACCGGCAGCGCGGCATCAAGACTCTCTGGGTCGGCCAGGTGATGAACGTGGACCACCTGGCCGCTGCCCTCGAAGAATGGAGTCCCTTCATCCCGGATGAAGCGACCTGGCCCCTGATCCGGCGGCTCAACGGGCAGCTGAAGCGCGAGGCAGGCTTGCTGGGCGATGTCTACGTCGATATTCCGGTCGGGGAGTTCAAGCCGTCGGACTTCATCGACGAGGGCCATTTCTCGCCGGCCGGGTCGGCGAAGTTCGCATCCCTCCTGGCGCCGAGCGTGGCTGCGGCATGTGACAAGTAGACCGTCGATGATCCGAAGCGGGACGGAAGACGAAGGAAGGACCTGTCGGTAGGCATGTGCGTGTCGGTGACCTCACCATGACGGCTTCCGTGGCAATGACGGGGCGTCCGGAGACGCATCTCGACATCGGGCTGCTGCGGAAATGGATGCTGTTCTTCGGCGGCATCAACCTGCTTGTCGCGCCGCTGACGCCGGACCCCGTCTCCTACGGTGCCGGCGCCTGCGCGCCGGTCATCCTTCTGTCGCTCGTCAACCGGCTCACGATGCCCAAGGGGATCGTGTTCTTCCTGCTGTGGCAGTGGGCGCAGGTCTTCGCCCGTGCCCTCCAGTCCTTCGTCGACGGCGAGTCGATGAGCCTCGGCCTGTACGCGCCCAACGTCATGCGCGCCTATTGGTATTCGCTGTTCTCGCTGCTCACCTTCGCCGTCGTCTTCCGGCTGGTGCTGCAAAGCATTCGCTTGCCGACGCTGAGCCAGTGGGAGGCCCACGAGCGCTGGCGGCAGATGGACCTCCTGTACCTCTACCTCGGCAGCATCGTGGCCTCGGCGGCGTGCACGTTCATGGGCCGGTTCGTGCCGGGGCTCGACCAGCCATTGGTTGCCGCCAGCCAGGTGAAGGCGGTCGCGCTCTTCCTCTTGTGCGGTTACACGTTCACCACCGGCAAGGGCGTCAAGATCCTGCTCGTGGCCGTCTTCTTCGAGATCCTGGTCGGCTTCACCGGCTTCCTGTCCGATTTCCGCGCCGTCTTCGTGTTCATCGCCATCGCCGCCCTCGCGGCGCGGATTCGCTGGACGGTAACGGCCAGTATCGCCGGCGTGGTCTGGATTACCGTTCTGCTGACGCTCGCCCTGTTCTGGACCTCCGTGAAGGCCGAGTATCGCGACTATGTGACCGGTTCCGACGAGATGACCCAGGCGATCAGGGTCCCGCTGGGCGAGCGAATGTCCTATCTCGGCGACAAGGCGCTGAACATCGGCGACATGAAGTGGGGCGATACCGCCTACATGCTCCTGCTTCGGTTCGCCTACATCGACATCTTCGCCCAGGTCATCGGCGTCTCCGAGGTGAGTCCGGAGCCGACCCAGATGCGCCAGTGGCGGGATGCGCTCTCCCACGTGCTGCAGCCGCGCTTCCTGTTCCCCGACAAGCCGCCCCTGTCCGATTCGGAAGTCTTCATGCGTCTCACGCGCGCCGATCCCATGGAGCAGGTCCGGACCGGCACGTCGATCAGCGTGGGCTACATGGCCGAGAATTTCGTCGATCTCGGCTTTCCCGGCATGCTGGCGGGCATTGCCGTTCTCGGCTTCATCTTCGCGATCATCGCCAAGTACTTCATGCAGAGCAACCTTCCCTGGCTGCTGCGCGAGGGAATCGTCATGGGCCTGGCCTACATGACGGCCAGTACGGGCATGGAGATATCGATTCCCAAGCTGCTGGGCGCCCTGGTCATGTACTTCATCGTGTGGGCGCTGATGGTGAAGTACATCGTTCCACCCGTCATGCGGTGGCTCGACCACAGGGCCCAGGTCCCGGAGCATGCTCGCAACGCATGACCGACATTTCCGTCATCATCCCGACCTATAATCGTCTGTGGTCGCTGCCTCAGACCATCGATTCGTGCCGTACGGACGGTTGCGCCGTCGAGATCGTCGTGATCGACGACGGCAGCACCGATGGGACCTGGGAGTGGCTCGGGCAACAGCGTGGAATCGTTGCGGTGCGTACCGAGAACTGGGGAAAGGACTGGGCGGTCCAGAGGGCGATGGCGATCGCCCAGGGCGAGTATGTCAGGTTCCTCGATTCTGACGACTGGCTGACGCCCGACGCCAATGTCGAGCAGCTCGACCTCGCGCGCCGGACGGGGGCGGACGTCGTGGTGGCGGGCTATTGCGACTACGAGCAGTCGACCGGCGAAACGGTCGGCCACGACTGGGTCGACTGCGACGACTTCATCGCCCAGCAGCTCGGAGAGTGCTGGGCCTCGCATTATTCGGCCTTTCTGTTCCGCCGCGCGTTCATCCGCGACATTCCCCACCGCCAGGAATTCGCCCTCAAGGACGACCGGCTGTTCATCCTGGAAGTGGCGCTGCGCGAACCGAGCCTCGCCGTCTACCGCAAGCCCGGCTTCGTCCATCGGCACCACGGGCAGGAGCGCCTTCAGCGGACCGGGGGACTGACACGCGATATTGCCAATTGGACGTTCATCTCGCTCTTCCGCAAGATACTGTCGATGCTCGAGAGTAGGGGTGATCTCACGGAGCGGCGCAAGCAGGCAGCCTTGCGGACGATCTGGCCGCACGTCCGCACGCTGGCGAGGACCAGTCCCGTCGAGGCGCGGGATGTCGTGGCCTGGATCCGGCGGATCCACCCGGAATTCCGGCCGCCGGTCCGGTCCAGCGTCGATGCGGCCTACAGGTCGATCGGCGTGGTCGCCACCGAACGCCTGCTGTCGATTCGGCCGCGACTCGGATGAATTCGGTCGGATTGCCCGCGCGCGCCGCGGGCGAGGAACTGAGGGTTCTCCACTGCGCAGGTTTCTATTTTCCAGCCACGACAGGGGGAACGGAAGTCTACGTTCGGGACCTGGCCGAGGGCCTCAGGAAGTACGGTGTTGCGAGCTCGGTCTGTGCATCGGCGCCCGTGGCCGCCGCCTACGTTTGGCAGGGCGTTCCCGTCGTGCGCTATCCGCTGAGCTTTACCGACGAGCTCGTGCCGTCGAGAAGCCCGGGGGCGCGGCCGCTCACGCGGTTCCAGCACCTCGTGCTCGAGGCCCGGCCCGACCTGTTCCACCTCCATTCCTGGACGACGGGGGCGGGCCTCGCGCATCTGGAGCAGGCGGCGGCTCTCGGAATCCCCTGCGTCGTGACGGTCCATGTCCCGTCCGTTCTCTGCCTGCGCGGCACCATGATGCTGAACGGAAGGACGCCTTGTGACGGCCTGATCGACGACCGGCGTTGCGCGGAGTGCTACGCGCTTGCCCGCGGATTGCCCGGGCCCGCCGCTTGGGCCATCGGGCAGTTCCCGAATTGGGACATGCGCCGCAATCGCCTGCTGTCGCGCTGGCCCAAGGTCGCGTCGACTTTGTCCCTGAGGCAGCGTGTCGTGCAGATGGCCGACGAGCTTCACCGCATGGACGACCTGTCCGCGAGGATCGTGGCGCCCAGCGACTGGGTGAGCGACGCGCTCGCGCGCAACGGCATCGATCGCGGCAAGATCGTGCTGTCGAGGCAGGTCGCGAGCGACGTGTTCACGGGGGCGCCGCGCGTCGATGTCCGGCGCGACGGGAGCGTGACCATCGGCTTCATCGGCCGGCTGGAGGAATACAAGGGCCCCGACGTCCTGGTCAGTGCGATGGCCGGCGTTCCCAAGGACGTGCCTGTCCGTCTGCGCATCGCCGGGAGCGGCACCGACGAGCGCTATGCCCGGCGCCTTGCGCGGCAGGCGGGTGCCGATGCCCGGATCGAGCTGGTCGGCCATCTCGACCACCACCTGGTGCCGGACTTCCTGCGCAGCCTGCACGTTCTTGCCGTGCCGTCGCGATCGATGGAGACGGGTCCGATCGTGGTCCACGAGGCCCAGGCGCTGGGATTGCCGATCATGGGAGCCGATATCGGCGGCATCGCCGAGCGCGTCCGTCCGGGCGTCGACGGCTGGCTGATGGCCTCGCACGACATTGCGGCATGGACCGCCGCCATCGTCGAGGCCGCGTCGGATCGCCGGAAGCTGGCCAGGCTCGCGGACGGCTCGCGCGCCAAGCGGACCGTCGACGACGTCGCCCGGGAAATGGACGTTCTCTACCGCGAGGTCCTGTCGACCATCCCCGCGGCCGGCGCCCAGGCGGGGGCCCGCGCGTAGAGCGGACCTAGACCGGCCGCGGCCCCTCGATCTGCAGGGGGGCGGCCAGCTGCAGGGCGATCGTGCCGTTGCCCAGGCTCTGCTTGAAGTCGTAGGCCATGCCGCTCGGGTTCGAGGCGGGCACGGAAAAGAAGATGGCGTTGGGCACTCCGTGGTCGACGACGATCGTGAACGAGTTCGTGAGGACGTCGAAGCTGTAGTCGCCGGACGCGAGGAACAGCGGCTGCAGCGTGACGTACATCAGGTAGCGCCCGGGAGTGGTCGGCAGGGCCACCTGTGAGAAGATGTTCGAGCTGTAGAAGGCGACCGGGATGTTGTTCTGGTCGCGCAGCTTGAGTTCGAGCGACAGGCCCGGCATCGTCGAGGTCTCGACATCGACGCAGACCCGGAACGGCGTGCCCGGCACGTACTGATCGACCGGCAGGCCGTTCTCGTCGACGAGCGTCGCCGAGTGGATCGTCGAATGGTCGCCACGGCCCCAGTTGCGCGTTCCCTTGCCCTTGGTCAGCGAGGCCGTGTACTTCGCCAGCGCGGTCTCGATCGGGCCGTCGAAGATGACCTGCCCCTGGTTGAGGACGATGCCGCGCCGGGTGAGCGCCGCCGCCGCCGCGAGATTGTGGCTGACGAACAGCACGGTCCGTCCCTCGCTCGCGACCTTCGACATCCGATCGAGGCAGCGTTGCTGGAACTCGGCGTCGCCGACCGCCAGGACCTCGTCGACGAACAGGATCTCGGTTTCGAGATGGGCCGCCACCGCGAAGGCGAGGCGCGCATACATGCCGACGGAGTAGCGCTTGACCGGCGTGTCGAGGAACTTCGAGATGCCGGCGAATTCCACGATATCGTCGAAGCGGGCGCTCACCTCATGGCGTTTCATGCCGAGGATTGCGCCGTTCAGGAAGATGTTCTCCCGCCCCGACAATTCGGGATGAAAGCCGGTGCCGATCTCCAGGAGGCTGGCGACCCGGCCACGCAGCAGAACCCGTCCGGCCGACGGTTCGGTGATCCTCGCCAGGATCTTGAGCAGCGTCGTCTTGCCGGCGCCATTGTGCCCGATGATGCTGACGACCTCGCCCTTGCGGACCTCGAAGGACACGTCGCGAAGCGCCCAGAATTCTTCGAGCTCGTCGGCTTCCAGAATCGCTCTTCCCTTGGCGAGGTCGGTGCTCTTCCTCAAGAGGTTGCGGGCCCGGCGGGCGATGACCTCGACGGCCAACGCGTCGCCACGCGGAGTCTTGTGGCCGATGACGAACTTCTTGCTGAGATCGATCGCTTTGACGACGACGTCTGACATCCTGGCTCGCGTTTGGGAACGCCGTGTGCCGCGTGCGCGGTGATCACGGAGTCCGGGCTTGAGGGTAGCCGCCATTGTGAGGGAACCGGAAACGCGGGGCAATGAGGGCCGCATGGCACAAATGTTATTGCAGGCGATCGCCGGCTCGGGCGCCATTCTTGCCCTGTTCCCCGCCGTTCAGCCCTAGTATGAGGGAACGCCGAATCTCTGCGGCGTATCCAGGGCCGACCCATTGCGACTTCTCCACGTCGTGCCGACGTACTTGCCCGCGCTTCGCTATGGCGGGCCGATCCGCTCCGTCCATGCGCTGTGCCGGGCACTGCAGGGGGCCGGTCACGACGTCACCGTCTTCACCACCAGCGTCGACGGACCATCGGACAGCAACGTGCCGCTGCTCCAGCCGGTCGACGTCGAGGGGGTCAAGGTCACCTATTTCCCGAGCCGCGTCCTGCGCCGTCTCTACTGGTCGCCGCCGATGGGCCGCTCGCTCGACCGCTCTGTCTCCACGTTCGATGTCGTGCACCTGCATGCGGTCTTCCTGTGGCCCATCTGGGCGGCCGCCCGCGCGGCCCGCGCCCGCGGCGTGCCCTATGTCGTCTCTCCTCGCGGCATGCTCGTCCCCGAGCTCATCCGGGCGAAGAGCCGGCTCGTGAAGTCGGCCTGGCTGTCGCTGATCGAGCGCCGCAACATCGAGCGCGCGGCCGCCATCCACACGACGTCGGCTGTCGAGGCGAGCCATCTCGCGAGCTTCGGTTGGGCCTTGCCGCCGGTCGTCACCATCCCGCACGGCGTCGACGACCCGCCGGCCCTCACCGGCGAGCCGCTGTCGGCCGACGTCGCGCGCGCCATCGCCGGACCGCCCCCGGTCCTCGCGCTCGGCCGCATCAGCTGGGAGAAGGGCCTCGATCGGCTGATCGCGGCGCTGCCGGCGGCGCCCGACGCGCGCGTGATCGTGGCGGGCGGCGACGCCGGCGGCCAGGCCGCCGCCCTGGAGCAGCAGGCGCGCGACCTCGGCGTCGCCGAGCGCGTCACCATCCTGGCGCGCCATGTCGACGGCGCCGACAAGGAGGCGCTGTTTGCCGCGTCGAGGCTCTTTGCGATGACCTCGCTGTCGGAGAATTTCGGGCTGGCGGCTTTCGAGGCCATGCGCCGCGGACTGCCCGTCCTGGCCACGCCGACTGTCGGCATGGCGGAGATCGTGCGCGAGGTGGGGGCGGGATGCGTCGTCGATCCGGCGGCGCCATCGATCGCGGCCTGCCTGAACGCGCTGCTGGCCGATCCCGACAAGGCGCGGCTGATGGGGCGCGCCGGCCAGGCGCATGTGATCGAGCACTACAGCTGGGTCGGCGTCGCCCGGCGCATGGGCGAACTCTATGATCGGGTCCGCGCGACAACGGCAGGGAGAGACGGCCGGCCGTGATGGAACTGCTGAGCGAGAGCCCGTTCGACCCGGCGAGGGAGCGCCGCCTGGTCATCATCGCCGACTGGCTGCCGCCCGATTTCGGCGCGGTCGGCCAATACATGGAGTTGCGGGCCCGCGCCCTGGCGGAGCAGGGCCACGACGTGACCCTGGTCGGCCTGTCGTCGACCGCCGCCTCGACGATGCGGCAGGTGCGGGGGAAGGGCACGCTGACGGAGATCCGCCTGCTGGCGCCCCCGGTGCCACGCGACTCGCTGGCCGGTCGGCTGGCCTGGACCCTGCGGACCAACCTGCGGCTGGTCGCCGCCGCCTACGCCAGCCTCCGCGCGGCGAACGGCGTGCTCTTCACGGGCTCGCCGCCGTTCCTGATCCACTTCCTGGCGCCGCTGCGCTTCCTCTGGCGGGCGCATCTGGTCTACCGCATCACGGATTTCCATCCGGAGTGCCTGATCGCGGCGCGCGACCGTCCATCCGGCGGGCTGTCGATGCTGCTCGCGCTGACCAACTTCTGGCGACGGCGCGTCGACGGCTTCGAGGTGCTCGGCGTCGACCAGCGGCGGCGGCTTGCCGAGACTGGAATTCCGGACGACCGCATCACGCTGGTGCGCGACGGGTCTCCCGTCACCTTCGCCGGCGACCCGGCGCCAGAGCCGCTCCCCATCGAGCTCCAGGGCCATTGCGTGCTGCTCTACTCGGGAAACTTCGGGGTCGCGCACGAGCTCGACACCGTCGCGGAAGGCTATGCCCGGCATCATCGCGCCGGCTCGGGGCGCGTGCGCCTGTGGCTGAGCGCGACCGGCCAGGGGGCGGTCGAGCTGGCCCGCCGGCTCACGGAGGAGGGAATCCCCTTCCATGCGTCGCGGCCCGTTCCGCTCGAGAAGCTGGCCGGCCTGTTGCGATCCCCCGATGCCCATCTCGTCACGCTCAAGGATGCGTTCGTGGGCTACGTGATGCCCTCCAAGATCTACGCCTGTGTGGAATCTGGGCGACCCATCGTCTTCGTCGGGAGCGCCGAGTCGGATGTCGACCTGATCTCCCGCGAGGCCGGAGGCGTGTATTGGCGTGTACCGTGCGGAGATGTCGCGGGCTTTGCCGCCGCGCTGGAAGAACTCGCGGATCGGCGTGAGGATTCGGGGGTGGCGGCGGCCAAGCGCGACCCGTAGGCATTTGGCCGAGAATCGTGCCTCGCTGGTCGAGGTGATCCGCTCAACGGCGTGAGCCGTAACCATCTGCCGCACAAACGTTACAATTTAACCCCATTTCCTGCGTTGACGATGCAGTTAACATGGGTAAGTCTGCAGCGAAGCAAGGGAGGGATATTGTCTTTCGCGCACCCAGCTGGGCTAGACCTTGGCGGGCCGATGGCAATCCGATATCTTGCTTGGGGTCTTGGGTGGGATCGACTCCGGCGGAAGCGGGGCGAGCCAAGCGGGTTCACTTCACCAGATTGGGGCTGCTTCGGCACCAGCCGAGGGAGCAAGGTCGGGTTTCATGACTAAAGTTGCACTTCGGGCGCAGTCTATGGCCGCCGCGGCATTGCTGGTCGCCGCCGTATCGCAGGCGCAGGCACAGAACGCGGCTCCAGGCAATGCTCAGGCCGGTCAGCAGCTGGCCCAGGCCCAGCCTGGCGGATCGCAGCCGGGCGGGGGGCCGCTGCAGGGTGTGGGCCCGCTTCAGGGCGGTGGCCCGGTGCAGGGCGGCTCGCCCCTGCAGGGCGTCGGCCCACTGCAGAGCGCCGGGCCGCTCCAGGGTGTCACGCCGCCGCCGGCAGGGCCGGGCGGTGGCCCCGACCAGGGCGCCGGACCGACGCAGGCCGCGGGACCCGGCCAGAATTCCGGCCCGTTGCAGGGCGCTGGCCCGCTTCAGGGCAACGGTCCGGTCCAGGGCGCCGGCCCGCTCCAGACCGCGGGCCCCCTCCAGGGTGCCGGTCCGCTGCAGGGCGCGGGCCCGCTTCAGACGGCCGGGCCGCTTCAGGGTGCCGGACCTTTGCAGACGGCCGGACCGCTTCAGAGCGCCGGCCCGCTGCAGGCTGCCGGACCGTTGCAGGCGGGCGCGCCGCTCCAGGCTTCCGGACCTTTGACGTCGGCTCTGCCGCTGCAGAGCACGGGGCCCGTGAGTGTTCCCGACGGGCTCGGTGCGCTGGCGGCCAACCAGGCCGGCTTGGCCTTGCCGCCGGCGCAGAATCTACCGACGCCGGGAGGCCTGGCGTTGACGCCTGCTCAGGTGCAGACCTTGCAAAGCGGCAATGTCGGCTCGATGAACCAGCTCATCGGATCGCTCGTCTCCGGCAATACGGATAGTTCCATCCTGAGCACGCTTGTTTCGACGATCGTCAACCCGCCGTCGTCTCCAACGCCGTCCCCTGCACCGGTGAGCACGCCGACTTTCGCTCCGACGAGCACGCCCACCACTGGGTCGTTCAACCCGCCCGCTCCGGCTCCGGTTCCGACAAATCCCTCGGCACCCATCAACTTCGTCAGCCGGTCGTAGTCAGGGTCGGGCCTTGAGGTGGGAGTTTTCCCAGCCGGTTCTTGGAGCCTTGCCGGGATGGCCCAGTAGTCCGATGACCATTCGTGCCAGTCGCGCGCATCTCATCTGGTCACCGGTCCTGGGCTGGGTGCTGCTGTCCTGCGCGGTCACCGTGGCGCAGGCGCAGGTCGAGACTCCGTCGCCCGCCAAGCAGACTCTCGACGAGCAGACGCCGACCGTCGACATCCCGATCAACTCGACGTCGCCGATCTCGTCCCTGGCCCCCACCCGCGACGAGCTCGGCATCACGGTCGGCGCCTTCAACCTCTACCCGGCCCTCGAGCTGGACGTCGGCTACGACAGCAACGTCTTCGCCACGCCGCCGCCCACCAGCGCGTCGCTGTACACCTCGATCCGCCCCAGCCTGGAGCTGAAGTCGGACTGGTCGAACCACATGCTGCGCGTGCTGGCGAACGGAACCTTCGGATTCTATCCGGCGGCGCCGACACAGAATTTCCAGAACTACGGCATCCTTGCCGAGGGGCGGCTGGACATCCAATACGACTTCTACCTGTCGGGTCTGGCCGGTTTCCGGCGGACGACCGAAGCGCTTGGTACGCCGGACGTGTCGTTCGCCCAGGCGCCGACGGTCGTCGACACGATTCCGGTGCAGCTCACCCTCTACCAGAAGTTCAATCGGTTCTTCTATCAGATCAGCGCCGCGGCCACGCGGTACCGCTACTACGACTACAGCACCATCACCTCGCTCGGCCTGCCCGGCACCAGCCGCAACCGGACCGAGTACGAGGAGCGAGCGCGAGTGGGCTACGAGGTGATCGACGACGTGTCGTTCTGGATCAGCCCGGGCCTGACCCAGAGGATCTACGTCAGCCCGGACAACAGCGCGGGGCAGGAGCGCGATTCCGCCGGTTGGGATGTGCAGGTCGGCACCACCATCAAGTTCACGCCCAAGACCGGGCTCGAGGGATTCATCGGCCGGCAGAGCCTGACCTATCTGGCCGATGCCACGAGCACCACGGCCACGACCTTCGGTCTCACCGGCAGCTGGAACGGCTATGCGCCGCTCACGATCCGGCCGGCGATCCTCCGCAGCATCAATGAATCGGCGCTGACCAACTACCAGAACTATATTTCCACGACGGTCGGCGTCGATTTCACCTACGACATCCACGGACCGTGGAAGGCTGTCGGGGGCATCTCCTACAACACCGCCGACTACACGCCGGCCTTCGGCGTCGCCGACGTCAATCCGCGCACGGACTTCTTCTTCAAGGGCTCGATCGGACTACTCTACGAATTCCGCCCGGAGTACTCGATCGGTCCCGTCTACGAGTACACCCAGGGCTCGACGACGGACGTGGCGGCCGGTGGACCGCAGTACACGCGGAACCTGTTCACCATCCGTCTGGTGGCGAGGCGATGATGGCCGCCGCGCGCACTTTCCCGGCGTTCCTGCGGCTGCTGGTGCTTGCCGCCGTGGCCGTGCTGGCTGCCTGCGATCCGAGCCCGCCGATGTCGGTCCAGACACTGCAGCAGCCGTCCCAGATCACCCAGAGCATCCGGATGGCGGAGTATCGGGTGGCTCCTGGAGACCGGATCCGCGTGGTCGTTCTGTCGGATACCGAGCTTTCCGGCGAATACGAGATCGATTCGGCCGGCATGATTTCGCCCCGCATGGCCGCCCGCGTTCAGGTCGTGGGCATGACGCCTACCGAGATCGAGGACATGCTGCGCAACCGCTATCGCGCCGACGGGCTCCTCCGCTCGCCGCGGCTGAGCGTCGATCTGGTGGCCAGGCGTCCTTTTTACATTCTGGGTGAAGTGACACGGCCGGGGTCCTTCCCGTATGTATCGGGTATAAATGTTGCACAGGCGGTGGCCATTGCCGGGGGATTTACCCGCAGGGCCTCGAAAACGCGTATAACAGTCCAGCGCTTCAATCAGACGTTGGGCATGGAAGAAACGGTGACGGAGGATACCCCGGTAGGGCCGGGCGACATCATCCGCGTGCCGGAGCGCTGGTTCTGAAATCCCTGGAGGAGTGCAGAGCGTATCGAACTCGTAGCGTTGTCGTACTTGGGGAGAGCGGTGTGGGACCGCTCACGTTGTCCAACGGCGTAAAGGCCGGCCGTCTGGTCCGGCCCGCTATTTCATGTGGGTGCAGTCGCGAGGAAGCAGTCGCGGAGTTAGAGTGGGATGGGATCGTTACCGAGGGCCGAGCACATCATGGATGACTCGGCAATAAACAGGATCGTACCGGCGTCCGAGCCGGTAGCGCTGGCGCCTGTGCGGCCAATGGAAGCTCCCAACGAGCTGTGGGAGTGGCTGCGCCTGCTCAACCGGCGCAAGGCGCTGATCGTGAGCTGTGGCCTCGTGGCGGTCGCCCTCATGGCGCTGATCATTGCCCAGGCCACGCCGATGTACAAAGCCTCGGCGCGCGTCATGCTCGACACGCGAACCTACAAGCCGGTCAGCACCGAGGCGGCGCTGTCGGGCGTCGATCCGTTCAACATGGGGGCCATCCAGAGCGAGCTCGAGGTCATCCAGTCGGAGTTCCTGATCGGCCGCGTCGTCGACAAGCTCGGCCTGGCCAACAACCCGGAATTCAACGGCACCAAGCCGCCCGGCTTCATCGACAGTGCTTTCGCGCCGCTGCGCGAACTGTGGGCGACCGGCATTTCGACGCTGCTGGCGCCGCCGCAGCAGCCGGCGGCGCAGCCCAGCCGCACCAGCCGCGCCGCCGAGGAGAGCGATCCCCGCCGCCGCGCCGCGATCGGCTATGTCTCGGGGCATCTCAACGTGACCCTGCTGGGCCGGACTTTCGTGATCCTGGTCACCGTCGAGAGCCCCGACGGCGCCATGTCCGCGCGCATCGCCAACGCGGTTGCCGAGGCCTACCTGGCCGACCAGATCGATTCGAAGAACGAGGCCAACCGCCGCGCCACCGAATGGCTGGAGCAGCGCCTGGCCGAGCTGCGCCGCAACCTGCAGGTCGCCGAGGAGGCGGTCGCCGCCTATCGGCGCGACAAGGGCCTGGCTGGCAGCCCCGAAGGCACGATGTCGTCGCAGACGCTGCAGGACCTCAACAGCAAGTACGTCGCCGCCCGCACCAAGCGCATCGAGCGCGAAGCGCGCCTGGTGGCGCTGAGCCGGGCGAGCCTCAACCCCGGCGAAATCGCCAACATCGCCGAAGTTGCGGGCAACACGACCCTGGCGGCCCTGCGCATCCAGGACGTCGACCTGACCCGCAAGCTCGCCGAGCTGTCGGCGACGCTGGGCGACAAGCACCCCAAGATCATCCAGGCGCGCAACGAGCTGGCGGCCGTGCGCGCCCGCTTCATCAGCGAGACGCAGCGGATCACGCTCGCGGTGCGCGCCGAGCTCGATGCGGCCAAGGCCGAGGAGGACGAGCTCAAGGAACTGGTCGACAAGGCGGCGGTCGTGTCCGGCACAGCAAGCCAGTACGAGGCCGAGCAGAAGCAGCTCGAGCGCGAGGCGCAGTCCAACCGCACCCTCTATGAGAGCTTCCTGACCCGCTTCAAGGAGCTGCGCGAGCAGCAGGACATCCAGCGCGCCGACGCGCGCATCCTCGCCTATGCCTGGCCGTCGGGCGCGCCGTCGTCGCCGAACTACAAGACCGGCCTGATGGCGGCCTTCGTCATCGGCTGCCTGCTCGGGATGGCGGGCGCCGTGGCCGCCGAGAAGCTCGACCGCGTCTTCCGCTCGGCCGCCCAGGTCGAGGAGGCGACGGGCGTCGGCGTGCTGGGCATGGTTCCCGAGGTCAAGGGCGCGCCCGCGAACCGCTCGAACGTGGTTGGCCATGTGCTGGACAACACGACGTCGCCGGCCGCCGAGGCGATTCGTGCCGTCTTCACCGCCATCAGCCTCGGCAGCCTCGACCGGCCGCCGCGCGTCATCGCCGTGACGTCGTCGACGCCGAGCGAAGGCAAGACGACGTTCGTCGCGTCGCTGGGCGGCCTGCTGACCAAGATGAACGCCTCGCGGCGCGTGCTGATCGTCGACCTCGACTTGCGGCAGGCGCGCATGTCGGCGGCGCTCGGCCTCAAGGATCGCGGCGGCACCATCGACGACTACCTGATGGGCCTCAAGACCCTGGAGGAGTGCACCAGCCGGCACGACCTGTCGGGCGTGGACTACATCCTGGCGCGGCCCAACACGCCGAACGCGCCCGAGATCCTCGAGTCTCACGCGATGAAGGCCGCACTGGCGACCTTCTCCGAGCGCTACGACCTGGTCATTCTCGACGGACCGCCGGTCATGGCCGTGTCCGACGCCCGCATCATCTCGCGCCTCGCCGACTACACGGTCTTCATCGTCCAGTGGGCCAAGACGCCGCGCGAGGTGGTGAAGTCGGCGCTGGGGGCGCTGCTTGGCGTCACCAACCATGTCGGCGTCGTCATCAACCGCGTCAATCTCGCCAAGCACGCGCGCTACGGCTATGGCGACCATGGCGACTACTACTCGCGCTACCGCGGCTACTACGGGGCGGGGCCGGAGGCCCCGGCGAACACCGCGGCGAGGACGCCGCTCAAGCTCGCCAAGAGATAGGGGAACTCCGGGTTGACGACACGAGGCGGGGCGCCTCGCGCGTGACCCTCCGGCTCAATATCGGCTGCGGTCGATCGCCGACGCCGGACTGGATCAACTACGACAACTCTCTCGCCGTCCGTCTGGCGCGTGTACCCGTCCTCGCCCGCCTGCTGGCGTGGTTCGGCCTGATCGACCCCTACGGCCTCGAGTTCGTCGACTTCTGTCGCCACCACCGCATCCGCTCCGCCAACGCGGCGCGCCGCATCCCGCAGGCCGCCGGCTCGGTGGAGGCGATCTACGCCTCGCACATGCTCGAGCACCTCGATCGCCGCGAGGCCCGCTCGTTCCTCGCCGAGTGCCGGCGAGTCCTCATACCCGGCGGCGTTCTCCGCGTGGTGCTTCCCGACCTTCGCGACGCCGCCTTCAACTATCTGCGGTCGGGCGATGCCGATGCCTTCCTGCGCCATCTCCAGTTCGACCTCGATCGGCCGCGCGGCGCGGGCCGGCTGCGCCTGCTCCTGTCCGGCGGTCGTGGTCATCGCTGGATGTACGACCGCGACTCGCTGATCTCGCTGATCGAGGCGGCGGGCTTCGTCGACGTGCAGGCGATGGCCGAGGGGCAGACGCTCATTCGCCGTCCCGGCAAGCTCGACCTCCACGAGCGCGGGGGCGACAGCCTGGTCGTCGAGGCACGCAACCCTTGAGACGAACGACGGCGGCCCCGCCTCAGTCGTCGCTCGGCGGACGGTTTCGGGTCGGCGGCTCCTGCCGGGCCAGCTGCCGAAGCTCGGCGATCATCGTCCAGATGAACAGTCCCGCGTTGGTGAGGATCCAGAGCATCCCGAACAGGTCGGGATAGGCGAGGGTGATGCCGCCCACCGAGAACGGCTGCGGCGGCACGGAGAAGAACAGGCCGTTGCCGACGAGGAACAGGCAGCGGACCTCGGTGAGGCCCATGCCCTGGGTGGCGAGGTGGAAGACGCCGCTCACCTGCGCCCGCAGCAGCGACTGGGCCGTCATCATGAGGTAGGTCGCCAGTCCCAGCATGACGATCTCGGGGCGGATGTAGCCGGAGACCGCCAGGCCAAGCGCGAACACGAGCTGCGACAGCACGTCGACCGACTGGTCGAGGAAGAAGCCGAAGCGCGGCCGCTCGATGCCGCGCAGCCGCGCGACATGTCCGTCGAGCGAATCGCCGAACCAGTTCGCGACCAGGGCGAGGTTGACGAGCCAGAGCGCGGCGGGGTGGTCGACCGCCAGGACGTAGCCGACGAAGGCCAGGACCGCCGCGGCGAAGCCGATGGCGGTCAGCCCGTTCGGGGTGAGCCACGACGGCACGCGGGGGGCGAGCCAGAGCAGGGCCCGGCGTTCGGGGCCGGCCAGCCAGCCGCCATTCTCGCGGGCGGCCTCTGGCCTATCGTCCGGCGTCATGGGCGGAGGGGGCGGCCGTCGGGTCGGACGCCACGTGGAAACGGGTACGGGCGGCGCCGCGGCGGCGGAGGAACTCGGGAACGAGGAGGTTGATCCGCGACCACCAGAAGGCGGCGGTCGGAAACCCGATCACGGCCCGGTTGCGGCGGAGGCCATCGAGGATCCGCATCGCCGCCTCGTCGGCCGAAATCTCTCCCGGCCGGGGCCCGAGGTGCAGTGCCGCCATCGGCGTGGCGACGAAGCCGGGGCAGGCGACGACGACCCGCACGCCGTCACCTTCGACGCCGTCGCGCAGCGCCAGGGCATAGGAGACCATGCCCGCCTTGGCCGCGGAATAGGCAGGCGCGTCGGCCAGAGGGACGAAGCCAGCGAGGGACGACACCAGCACGATGGCGCCGCGCCGGCGCCGCTGCATGGCCGGCAGCACCGCATGGACGGTGTCGATCGCCGCTGTCAGGTTGATGTCGATGACCCGACGGGCCGTATCGCCGTCCTCGGTGGCCTGCTCGGCATGGCGGCCGTCGAGGATGCCGGCGTTGACGATCAGCAGGTCGATCCCGTGCGCGCGGTCGAAACCGTCCAGGAAGTCGGCGAGGCGGGTGCGATCGCGGACGTCGATGGCGGCCGCGGTGCAGGCGGCGCCTGCGGCATCGCCCGCCGCTCTGACCGCCTCAAGGCGGGCGGCGTCGCGGGCGATCAGCGCGATCGTTCGGCCCGGGCCGCCGAGACGGCGGGCGAGCGCCGCGCCGATCCCGCTCGAGGCACCCGTGATGACGATGGTCCTGTAGTCCGCGAGCCGGTCGTCGGACGGCGTCATGCTAGCGCTTGGTCACCAGGGAGACGAGCGGTGGGCCGTTTCGGACCTTCTCCAGTTCGTCGGCAACCGCGTCGAGCGCGCTGTCGATCTGCGCGGCCGTGTGCTGGCTGGTGAGGAAGAAGCGCAGGCGCGCCTGGTTCTCGGCCACTCCCGGGAAGAAGGCGGGGACGATGTTGAAGCCGCGCGCCAGCAGCCGCTGCGACAGGATCACCGCGTGTGGCGAGTTGCCGATCATGATCGGCACGACCGCCGCGCCGATGCTGGGGCCGGTGTCGAGCCCGCGCGCCCTGGCTCCCTGCAGGAAGGCGCGGCCGTTCTCGCGCAGTTTGGCGACCCGCCACGGCTCTTCGCGCATCAGCGTGAGGGCGGCGAGGGCGGCCGCGGCCACAGGGGGCGCCAAACCGACGCTGAAGACGAAGCCGGGCGCCTTGTCCTTGAGGATCTCGATCAGCGGGCGGCAGCCGGCGATGTAGCCGCCCATGGCGGCCAGCGCCTTGCTGAGCGTGCCCATCCATATGTCGACGTCGGCGGGGTCCACGCCCTGCTCCTCGGCGATGCCCCGTCCGGTCGCGCCCAGCACGCCGATCGAGTGCGCCTCGTCGACCATGAGCCAGGCGTCGTACCGGCGCTTGAGGCGGACCAGGGCGGCGAGATCGGGGACGTCCCCGTCCATGCCGTAGAGGCCTTCGACGACCAGCAGCACCCTCCGGTGGCGCGCCCGGTTGAGACGGAGGGTCCGCTCCAGCGCCTCGAGATCGCCGTGCGGCGTGAGGATGCGGCGGGCGCCGGACAGGCGCGCGCCCTCGAGGATGCTGTTGTGGACGACCGCGTCGCCGACGATCAGATCCTCGGGGCCGAGCAGGGTGCCGATGACCGACACGTTGGTGGCATGGCCGCTGACGAAGGCCAGCGCATCCTCGGTGCCGTGGAGGCGCGCCAGGGCCGCGTCGAGGTCGCGATGGAGCTGACGTTCGCCGCCGGAGAGGCGGCTTGCCGACACCGACGTTCCCAAACCGTCGATCGCGGCCTTGGCGGCGTTCGCCACGGCCTCGTGCTCGTTCAGCCCCAGATAGTCGTAGGAGGAGAAGTTCACGACCGTGCGGCCGTCGATGATGGTCGTGCTGCCGGCGCGTCCCTCGTGGAGGCGGAAGAACGGGGTCGGGATGCCGGCGATGTCGCCGACGGCCTTCTTGAGCTTGAGGATCTCGTATTCGGGCAGCGTGTCGAAACCCGTGCCGGGCCGCTTCGGCCCATCCGGTCCCGCCGCCCGCGCCGTGGGCTGGGCCGCATTTGCGTCGCGCAGGAGATGGCGGACCTTGTCGGCCGTCTCCTTGGCGTCGTTGCGGCTGTAGGCGCTCATCGCGGCCGGTCCAGCTCTCGGACCTTCTCGAGCACCGTGGCGACGGCGGCCTGCCGGTCGGCGAGGTCGGTGGCCTCGGCCTCGGCGGCCGCATGGCTGGCCATCAGCGTCAGGAGCGGGCCGGGGACGGACGGCGCTTCCTCGCCCCTGATCAGGGGCGCGATCCGGCGCGCGACGTCGAGCGGAGCGATGCCGCTGGACAGGGACATCATCGGCAGCTCGATCCCGAGCGACTCCTCGACCGTGGTCCGGAGCTCCAGCATCATCAGCGAATCCATGCCGATCTCCACCAAGGGACGATGGCGGTCGACTTCCTTGGGCGGCAGGCGCAGGACCCGGGCGATCTCCTCGACCACCATGGTTGCGAGCGTGTCGATCGCCTCGTCCGGCGGCAGCGCGCGAAGGCGCTGTACGACGGCCGCGCTGTCCATCGACTGGCGCGCGCTGGTCCCCGCGGCGATGGCGCCGAAGATGGGGCTGCGGGTGGCGGCGAGCTCGCGCTTCGCCGTCGCCCAGTCGATTCGCGCGATGGCGCAGCAGGCGAGGGTCTGCCGGCCCTTTTCGTCGTACAGCCAGTCGAGGCCGTCGAGGGCGGTCTTCGCCGCGATCAGGTTGGCCGCGAAGCGCTTCTTCAGGTTGGCGTCCGTGGCGATGTTGCGCGAGAGGTAGCCGGCGTCCTCGATCCCGCCCCAGGCCACGGCCAGCGCCGGCACGCCGCGACGCTGCAGGCTCCGCGCCAGGCCTTCGAGGAATCCGTTGGCAGCCACGTAGTTGAACTGGCCCGGATTGCCGAACAGCGTCGTCGCGGACGAGTAGAGCAGCAGGTAGTCGAGATCGAGGCCCCGGACGGCGGCTTCGAGGTGGAGGGCCCCTTGCACCTTGGGGCGCAGCACGAAGTCGATCGCTTCGGCGTCCATGCCTTCGATCAGCCGGTCGTCCAGCACCATGGCGGCGTGAACGATGCCCTTGATGGCCCGGCCGGCGGCGGCGCGGTGCAGGAATGGCGGCAGCGCGCCGGCCATGGTGACGTCGACGGCCTCGATGGCGATCTCCGCGCCCTGTCGGCGAAGCAGGTCGAGCCTGGCACCGTCGGCCTCGGAGAGGGTAGCAGACCGGCTGGCCAGCACGATGTGGCGTGCTCCCCGGCCGACCAGCCAGGCGGCTGTCGCCAGGCCAAATCCGCTCGTGCCACCGATGACGATGTGGACGCCCTGCGGATCGACCGGGAAGGCGCCGGCCTGCGGCTTGGCGGCGGCGGCGCCGCCCGACTTCACGACGATCTTCCCGATATGTCCCGCGCGCTGCATCAGCCGGAAGGCATCCGTGACGTGGGCGGCCTCGAACGAGCGGTAGGGCAGGGGCGCGAGGTCGCCGCTCGCCATCAGCTCGATCACTTCCGCGAACAGGCGGCACGCCACGTCCCGGTGCTCGCCGAGCAGCTGGTCGACGTCGACGCCGAAATAGGAAAGGTTCCGGCGCAGCGGCCGCAGGCCGACATGGGTGTTGGCGTAGAAATCCCGCTTGCCGAGCTCGATGAAGCGGCCGAAGGGGCGCAGGCAGTCCATCGAGCGGATCATGGCCGGCCCGGCGAGCGAGTTCAGCACGACATCGACGCCCTTGCCCGCGGTGCGCTCGGCGATCTCGTCGGCGAACGACAGGGTGCGCGAATTGCAGACGAAGTCGACGCCGAGGTTGCGCAGGAACGCCCGCTTCTCGGGGCTGCCGGCGGTGGCGAAGACGGTGGCCCCGCGCTGGTGGGCGATCTGGATGGCGGCCAGGCCCACCGCGCCGGCGCCTCCATGGATCAGCACGGTCTCGCCGGCGCGAAGCTGGGCGAGATGGGCCAGCGAATAATAGGCCGTCAGGAAGGCTACCGGTATCGAGCAGGCCGCTTCGAAGCTCAGCTCGGACGGCAAGGGGCTGACGGCGAAGGCCGGCGCGATGGCGCGCGTGGCGAAGGCGTGGGGCGCGAAGGCGACGACCCGGTCGCCGGCCGCGAGGCCCGCAACCTCGCTGCCGACGCGGGTGACGATACCGGCGCACTCCATGCCGAGCGACGCGCCCGCATAACCGTCCTCGAGCGCTTCCTCGGGCAGCAGGCGAAGGCTCCACATCACGTCGCGGAAGTTGAGGCCCGTCGCCTCGACCTCGATCTCCACCTCGTCCGGCCCGGGCTTGCGGCGCGGCGCGGCGGCCCAGGCCAGCCCGCCATGAGTGGTGCTGCTGCGGCTGGTCAGGACGACCGAGGTCTGCTTCGTCGCACGCTGGCCCGACCTCGCTCCGCCGGCACCGCGCTCCACCCGGATCACCAGGCGGCGCTCGCCGCCGATGAAGATCTCGCGCTCCTCGTCGGGCGCCAGAAGCTCCTCCGCCGCGCGCGCCACGGCAGCGTCGGCCCCCGCGACGCCGAGGCAGCGGATCTCGAGGCCGGCATACTCGTTCTGCGCCACGCGCATCGCCGCCGCGACGGCGCACCAGACCGGGGAGGCGAGGGGATCGGCGCCACTCGCGTCGAGACCGAGGTCGATGACGACCCAGATCCGGCAAGGGTCGGCAGCCAGCCGCCGGCAGAGGCCGGCCAGGCCGTCGAGGTGCCGGGCCAGGCCGTTGGCCGCAACGAGGTCTCCCTCGGAGGCGTCGACAAGCCACGCGACGTCGGTCACGGCCGCTTCGGTCGGCGCCTCTACGATCGCCTCGACGCGCTGGCGCAGGCGGCCGGGAGCGGCGGCCACCGGCTCGTCGCCATGCCAGGCGAAGCGCAGCTCTTGCGGGCTCGGCCACTGGGCCGCGTGGCGGGGGGCGACGCCCCGGACGATGAGGCCGATCCGGGAATCGCCCAGCACCGGGATCGTCGACACGTCCAGGAACCCGGCCGTCTGGAACTCATTGCTCCATTCGCGGTCGGTCAGGAGCGGTCCCACCGGATCGTCCGCGCTTGCCGATCGTGCCCACCATCCAGGACGGGTCCCGCGCAGGATGTCCCAGAAGACGCTGGGACCGGGTTCTGCCGCCAGCAGAACGGCGCCCGGACGCAGCACCCGGGCGACCTGCGCCAGGCTGCCGCCGGCGGCGGTCATCTCGCTCAGCCCGTCGACGGCGAACGCGAGATCGATCACCGAGCCCGGCATGGTCTCCACGTCGGTCCACGGGATGCAGCGCACACGCGATACGTCGTCGCCGAGGACAAGGCGCGCCTGCTGCAGGCGGTCGCCATCCAGCTCGGCGAGGATGAGCTCGACATTGGGGAAGCGGCGGACGAGGTCCGCGGCGGCTTCCGCATGGTCGGCGCCGACCATCAGGACGCGAAGCAGGCGGGTCTCGCCGGCGGCCGCGATCATGCTCTCGACGTCGCCGAGAGCGGCCTTTCGCAGCACGATGGACTGGCGCGAGGCGGTGTCGAGATGGCGCGCATGGACGGTGGCGAGCTCGGCGGGCGCCTGGTCGTCTCCGGCCAGCAGACGACCGACGATCTCGTCGATCCGCGACAGGCTGGCGGCCTCGAGCGGCATCTCGGGATGGCGCAGCGCGAGCGAGGCCACGATCGATGCGATGTCCGGCAGCTCGCAGTCCTCGGCGAGGCGGCGCGTGCCGTCGCGCTCGACCACCAGGCCCCGCGATTCGAGGTGCGAGCGAAGCGCAGATCGCAGGAACGCCGGCCATTCGGCAGAACCGGAGTCGCCGGGCGCGGTGGTCGGGGGATCGTCCTGCATCGTGGAGAAGGACTGCCACACCGAGCGCAGGCATCCGGCTTCCAGGAGGAGCAGCGCCTCGCTGAGGGCCGGCGACTCTTCGTTGGCTGCGGGCGCGGGGGCCGGAACGTCGCGAAGCGGCGTCGCCTCCCCGGCGCGGTCGAGCTGCCAGGCCGTCGTTCGGAAGGCAAGTGACTGGGGACCCAGTGCAGCCTCGGCAGGCGCCTCGACCAGGCGCACGTTCTCGGCACTGACGACGATGTCGCCGTTCGCATCGATGAGATCGATGTCGACCAGGAGGGAGGTCGGCGACTGGCGAAGGGTCCGGGCGAACGCCACGGTCGCCACCGCCCCGGGCGCGAACACCCGGACGCTGTCGAACCGAACCGGCAGATAGGCCTTCATCGGCATGTCGGCCACGCCGGCTTCCTCGGAGGCGAAGAGCGCATGGAAGCCCGAATCGAGCGCCGTCAGGTCGATCACGTGGCGACCGTCGGCCGTTCCCGCCGTCGGCGGATCGAGCGTCGCGACCGCGCGCTTCGGATGCGGGAAAGCGACATAGCGCACCCGCTGGAACGCCGGGCCGTAGTCGAAGCCCAGTCCGCGTGCGCTCTCGTACACTTTCGGCCGCGGCACCGTGACGGTCGACGCCGTCACCTCCGGCTCGAAGGGCCGTGCGCTGGCAATGGGCGAGCGGTCGACGATGCCGCGCGCGTGCAGAGTCCAGTCGGGCACGCTCCCGCGGGGCCGCGCCAGCAGCTCGGCGATGCCGGTCTCCGGCGACAGCCGCAGCAGGGTCTCGAACGACGTCCGGCCGTCGAAGGCCAGCGGTCGCAGGATGTCGAAGTCGCGGATCTCAAGCGCGCCGTCCGGGTGCACCGAGCGGGCCGCGGCCATCATGATCTCGACATAGGCCGTGGCGGGAAACACGGCGATCCCGGCGAACTTGTGGTCCTGCAGCCAGGGGAACAGGGCGGAATCGACGACCGAGAACCATTCGAGACAGTCCAATCGCGCGCGGCGGCCGAGCAGGGAATGGTCGGGCGACGACAGGGCGGTCGTCGCCTCGAGCGTCTGGTGGACGAGGTAGGGCGTGTGCTGCCAGGGATAGAGCGGCAGTTCCACGGCGGTCGCCGGTGGCGGACCGAAGAAACGCTGCAGGTCGACGGCGCCGCCGGCCAGCAGGACCCGGGCGATGGCCTGCTCGATCGGATCCCCCGCGTCGCCATCGGCCTCGCCCATCGTCTCGACGGTCGTTCCACGCGTGCCGGAACCGCGAAGGATGTCGCGCACGTAGCTCGCGAGAATGGGCTTGGGCCCGATCTCCACGAAGATCCTCTGTCCCTCGGCGATCAGGTGGGAGAGGGCCGCGTCGAACCGCACGGGGTCGCGGACATTGTGCCACCAGTGCTCGGCTCCGAGCATCTCGTGGGTCACGGGGCCGCCCGTCACCGAGGACACCATGGTCCGCCGGAGCTCCAGCGGCGCCAGCCCGTGGAGCTCGCGCAGAAGAGGGGCGCGCACGGCGTCGATCAGGCTGCTGTGGAAGGGATAGTCGATGTCGAGGCGTCGTGCGCTGACGCGCATGCGGTCGGCCGTGGCGAGGACGCGGTCGATCTCATCGCCGGGCCCGGAGATCGTGACGCTTCGCCAGCTGTTGACGGCGGCGACGTCGACGCTCGGCGCGTCGACGGCCGCGAGGAAGCGGCGGGCCTCGCGTTCGCTCAGCATGAGCGCCGCCATGCCGCCCGAGCCGTGCGTCGCCTCCTGATGGCGGCTGCGCGCGATCACGATGTCGATGGCCTGCTCGAGGCTGAGCGCGCCGGCAGCCCAGGCCGCGGAAATCTCGCCCACGCTGTGTCCGAGCGTGGCGTCGGGGATGATGCCACCCGCCTCGAGCGCCCGAACGGTGGCGACCTGAAGGGCCAGCAGCAGCGGTTGCGAGAACGAGGCCCGGCGCAGCTTCTCGGGCAGGTCCTCGGCGAACAGCTCGTCGACGATCGACCATTTCGTGATCTTCGCGAAGTGCTGGTCGACTTCGCGCAGGGCGGCGCGGAAGGAATCGTTGGCGTTCCACGCCTGGCGTCCCATGCCGGCCCATTGCGAGCCGTTGCCGGAGAACAGATACGTCACGGGCAGCTCGTGGCCGAGTGCCTGGCCCGTGAGGACGGCGGGATCGGCCTGGCCGGCGGCGAAGCGCTGCAGGTGGTAGCGGATCTCGTCGGCCGTCCCGCCGCGCACGAGGGCGCGATGGGGCAGCATGTCCCGCTGATAGGCATGGGCCGCGATGAACCCCGGCGCCTCCCGGCTGCTGTCGGGCCACTGCCGGTCGCTGGCGTCGGCGAGGGGCGGCAGCGCATCCGCGCTGTGGGCGGTCAGGAGCAGGGGCGGGGCAGCGATGTCGCCCCTCAGGTAGATCAGCGATTCCGTCGCGTCGTCGCTGCGCACGATCGTGTGCGCGTTGGTCCCGCCGAAACCGAAGGAGTTGATGCCCGCCAGGACGTCGCCTCGACGGGCAGGGGGACGCCAGTTGCGGTCCACGACCTTGAGGTTGAGCTCGTCGAAAGGGATGTTCGGATTGGGCGACTGCTGGTGGAGCGTCGCGGGCACCAGGCCGTGACGCAGCGCCATGATCGACTTGAGGAGCCCGGCGAGACCCGACACCGGCTCGAGATGCCCGATGTTGGACTTCACCGAGCCGATCGGCAGGGGCTGGGCGCGGCGCTGGCCCAGTCCCTTGCCGAGCGCGTCGGCCTCGATCGGGTCGCCCACCGGCGTCCCGGTGCCATGCGCCTCGACGAACAGAAGATCGGCGGGATCGACGCTGAAATCGTCATAGACCCGCTCGACGAGGCGGCGCTGCGATTGGGCGGAAGGCAGCGCCAAGCCCGTCGTGCGGCCGTCCTGGTTCATGCCGGAGGCGACGACCACGCCATGGATGCGGTCGCGGTGGCGGTGGGCGGCCTGCATCGACCGCAGGACGACCACGATGGTGCCCTCTGCGCGGACATAGCCATCGGCGCCCGCGTCGAACGGCCGGCATTGGCCGGTGGGAGACAGCATCGAGGCGCGCGAGAAGCCGACATAGGGGAACGGCGACAGCAGCAGGTTGACTCCGCCCACGATGGCCGTCTCGATCGTCCCGTTGCGGATGGCCTCGGCGGCGAGGTGGAGCGCCACCATGGAGGAGGAGCACGCCGTGTCGATCGCGATGCTCGGACCGCGGAGATCGAGGGAGTAGGAGATCCGGTTGGCCATGATGCTGAGCGAGTTGCCCGTCATCATGTGGACGTCGGCGACCGACGGATCGACGAAGAACCGCACCGCGTAGTCGGCCGAGGAGGCTCCGATGAAGACGCCGGTCTCGCCGCCCGCGAGGCTCGAGGGAGGGATGCCGGCATGGGCCAGGGCGTCGTACGACACTTCCAGGAGATGGCGGTGCTGGGGGTCGACCTGCTCGGCCTCGCGCGGGCTCATGCCGAAGGCCAGGGCGTCGAACCCCCACACGTCCTCGATCAGGCCGGCGGCGAAGGTGTAGGCGCGGCCGGGCTGGTCGGCGCCGGGATGGAAGTAGGGCTGGGTCGGGAAACGCTCGGGCGTTACTTGCGAGACCGCGCATTGGTTGGTCCGCAGCAGGCGCCAGAGCGCGTCGCTGTGCGGCGCGCCCGGGACGCGGCAGGCGTAGCCGACGACGGCAACCTCACCCCTTGCCTTCATGGGGCAGTCCCAGCCGTCCCTTGCTGGCGGAAAGCTTCTGTCATGGCGATGACGTGGTCCCCAACCCGGTTTGCCTCGTGAGAGGCACCCCCTCCGAACAATCAAACAAGACGACTCGCCTCGGCAAAAGTGGTCGAACGCACGCTGGATGGAACAGCCGTTCTTTTTTCTATGACGGTGGCTGAACGCGATGCCAAGCCAATTTCACGCGCGCTGCTATGAGATTGTGGGCAGTCGCGACCGTTCCCGTCGACCAAGGTCCGAAATCCGCGAGGGTGCTTCTTATTTTCATTGGGTCTCGAAGAGGAGAGTGTTGGACCGAGATCGCAAGGGCCGGGCACATGGTGGAAATGCGCACTAGGCAGGCATTCTAGGGACAAAAGTGGTCTGAAGCAGTGTTGCCGTGTGGCAACATGGTGGCGTAAATCTCATTGACACCGCATTCTGTTGGGGTCGGTCCGGCCGGCTCGCGTGTATAATGTGGCCCTCTTGACCATAGCCGGGGGGATAGACTGGTGAAAAAGGCTGGCGCTTTGGTACTCGCGGCGATGTCCTTGGGGATGCCGCTTTCTGCGATGGCTCAATCTGCAGACGGCGCGCCGAACTTCGGTTCTCAGGAAGGCGTCTACATGGGCTTCGGCGCCGGAGCGAACTGGAACCTGGGCGGCCTGAACAGTTCAGGCGGCGGCCTCACCTCCGGCACGGGTTTCACACTGGGTGGTGCGATCGGCTACGACTTCATTGGCTTCCGTCCGCAGATCGAGGTCGGCTATTCGTGGCTGCCCACGAACGTCAACATTCCGGGTACGGCCCTCACCAACAAGGTCGGCCAGCTCACGACCCTGGCGGCGCTCTACTACGACTTCATGCCCAAGTCCGTGATCACCCCCTATGTGGGTGCTGGTGCAGGCGTCGGCTTCGTCGACAGCAATACCCCCCTGGGTGCCACGGTGTTCGCGTACTCGGCGGCCGTCGGCGTCGGATACAACATCAATCCGATGTTCCGAATCCAGCTCGAGGGCCGTTATCTCGGAACGACGGCGGTCTCGGTGAATGTCCCGGGTGTCGGCAATGTCAGCGGCCCGAACCAGAATATCGGTGTCGGTGCCGGCGTGCTGATCAAGTTCGCGGCCGCGCCGGCCGCTCCGCCGCCGCCGCCGCCGGCGGTCCAGGCGACGACCTTCATGGTGTTCTTCGACTGGGATCGGTCGAACCTTTCGCAGCAGGCGCTGCAGACGATCAAGCAGGCGGCTGACGCCTACAAGACCAAGGGCAGCGCGCGGATCACGGCGACGGGCCACACCGACACGTCGGGCCCGGAGGCCTACAACATGGCGCTGTCGCTGCGCCGCGCCAACGCGGTCAAGGACGCCCTGGTGCGCAACGGCGTGCCGGCGCAGGCGATCTCGGTCATCGGCATGGGCGAGAAGGGCCTGCTGGTCCCGACCGGCGACGGTGTCCGCGAGCCGCAGAACCGCCGCGTCGAGATCGTCATCAACTAGGTCCTCCAAAGTAGGGCATTCGCAAGGGCGGCCGAAAGGCCGCCCTTGTCATTTGGTCGTCACCGGGATCGCCTCCGCGCAGTTTGACACCCAATTTGCGGCCTCCTACAAGCGGCCTCATATGGGGCTGCGTCGCATTCTGGCGCGGGGTGGAAGAGTGGCGGGAATGCACGACGGAGCGCGGATGGCCGCACGGGACGGGGATGACGGCCGGCTGGCCGAACCGGTCTCGTCGATCGTCGAACGCCTTCGCGGCCATCGGGCGACCATCGCGATCATCGGTCTCGGCTATGTCGGTCTGCCGCTCGCCTGCACGATTGCGCGCAAGGGCTTCTCGGTCGTCGGCTTCGACATCGACGAGACCAAGGTCGACCAGATCAATGCAGCGGTCTCCTATATCGGACATGTCGGCAGCGACGAGATCGCCGAGATGCGGTCGGCGGGCCGCCTGTCTGCCACCGCCGACTATGCCCGGCTGCCCGAAGCCGACGCGATCATCGTCTGCGTGCCGACGCCGCTGACCCGCCATCGCGAGCCCGACCTGACCTACGTGGTCGAGACGACCGAGGCGATCGCCCCCCATCTCAGGCCCGGCCAACTGGTGGTCCTCGAATCGACGACCTACCCGGGCACCACACGCGACGTCATGCGCCCGATCCTCGAGCGGGGTGGCCTGCGCTCCGGCCGCGACTTCTTCCTCGCCTACTCGCCGGAACGCGAGGATCCCGGCAACGCCCAGTTCTCGACGGCGGCGATTCCCAAGGTCGTGGGCGGCGATGGCCCGGAGGCGCTCCAGCTCGCCACCGCGCTCTACGACGAGGTCGTCAGCCGTACGGTCCCGGTGTCGTCGCTCGAGGCGGCGGAGGCGGTGAAGCTCACGGAGAACATCTTCCGCTCGGTCAACATCGCCCTGGTCAACGAGCTCAAGGTCGTCTTCGAGGCGATGGACATCGACGTCTGGGAGGTCATCGAGGCCGCCAAGTCGAAGCCGTTCGGCTACATGCCCTTCTACCCCGGCCCCGGCCTTGGCGGTCACTGCATCCCGATCGATCCGTTCTATCTCACCTGGAAGGCGCGCGAGTTCGACGTCGTCACGCGCTTCGTCGAGCTGGCCGGGGAGATCAACACCGCGATGCCGCAGCGCGTCGTCGACCGGACGATCGAGGCGCTGAACCAGCGGCAAGGCAAGGCGTCGCGTGGGGCGCGCATCCTCGTTGTCGGCGTCGCCTACAAGAAGAACGTCGACGACACCCGCGAGAGTCCGGCCTTCAAGATCATCGAGCTGCTCGAGAAGCGGGGCAGCGACGTGTCTTACTACGACCCCATCGTGTCCGAGATTCCACTCACCCGTGAGCACCGGGAGCTCGCCGGCCGGCAGTCGGTCGAGTTTTCGGAAGGGTCACTGTCTGCCTTCGACGCCGTCATCATCTGCACCGATCACGATGCGATCGACTACCGCCAACTCGTGGCCTGGTCGCGGCTGGTCATCGACACGCGCAATGCCTGTGCCCGCAACGGCATCGCGGCCGAGCACGTCATCAAGGCGTAGCGGACCGCACCTGCCGTCACGCCATCGAAGAACCGGCGTCTACGGCATTGTGCGCGACGAGCCGAGAAGTCCGCCGGCGTCCAGGACCCGCCTGCTGACAGGATAGCGCGCGGCGAGGATGGCGGGATCGTCGAGGGACGGGAGCAGGTCGCGGAAACGGCCCACCTTGCCCGATCGGACCTTGAGGTCGTTCTTGTCGCCCGACCAGTTGTCGACGCCCAGCCGCATGTACCGTCGGGCCTCTCCCGCCTTGCTGATCTCGATCTCGAGAGCCTGCATCGCGTCGAACGTCGAGGCCGCCAGCGCGCCCTCGAACGGGTCGCCCTCGATCCCGCCCGGCAGGACGAAGGCGAGCAGGCGCGCGAAGTCGGCGCGCGGCGCGGCATGGAGGCGCTCGTAGGAGAGGTGGAGCTTGGGACCGGCATGGCTGCGGAACAGGTTCAGCTGGCGCTCGTGCACTGCCGCCAGGCGCTCGATCCCGAGGATGGGGGAATCGACGAAGGCCGAGAGCGATCCGTCCGGCACCAGCCGCGCGAACGCTTCGGGCTGGGAGATGCGCAGGTAATGGTACCAGGACACGCTGAGATCCCGCAGGTCGCGGGTCAGCAGGATCAGCGGGCGCTGGCGGATGAGCGGCTCGAAGACGATGGCCGGTTCGGCCGGAAGCGTCTCGAAGAGATCGAAGAAGTCGTGCGTGAAGCAGAGCGAAGGCGACACGGACGTGCGGGGGATCGATCGGGGCACGAGGGAGAGTGCCTCCCCGGTGGCCCGCTCGAGGTAGGTCTGCAGGAAGAAGCGGATCCAGGTCCGGCCGGCGCACATGATCGACAGGAAGACCATGTCCGAGCGCGAGATCTCGTCGAGGTAGCCCGCATAGCGGGTGGCCACGAGATCGGCGTCGGCGAGGGGGGCCGAGAGGGCCGCGAAATCGAGGATGTGACTCGGATAGAGGGCATCCAGCCCCGCCCGGACCGCGGAGAAGGCCTGTCCGGGCGTGAACTGCGCGGGCAGGGCGGCGACCGATCGTGTCGCTGCCGCCACCGCCGCCGGCAGGCCGGCCTCGCTGCCGGGTGCCCTGGCCGCCGCGGCGTCCGAGAGGTCGAGGCGATAGGTTCGACCGTTCGCATTGGGGTCGCTGTTGTCCGATGCCGAGAAGTAGAGCCAGCCGTCCTGCCAGACCGAGAAGCGGCCGGTTCCCGACGTTGCGACCGCAGCGTGCAGGGCATGCGGCGGACCCAACGGGGTGGCGTCCTCGAAGAGGGCGAGCGGACATACCCTTGGCCGCTCGGCCGTGTCGGTCGCCCACGAGATGGCGTCGTCGAGCCTGACCCGCCAGCAATGTCCCCGTTCGTGGCGAAAGGGTCGTTCTAGGACGATCGGCAGCTTCATGCGGGACGGGTCAACACCGGGCAGGGGGCCGCCCGAGCCTAAAGGCAACGGTCCGGTTGTTCCATGGCCGCGCATCGGGCCGCGCCCGCGCGACCTTGACCTCGTTGGCTAATGACGTAAGATCAAGTACTTATTGTATTCATTGCATTTAATACATGAATTTGTTCGCGCCCTTTCTTGCGATCAGGCTGTTGGTGGTGGGCGTTCCTCTGCTCACGGGCGCCTGCGGTGCGCCGCTGGCCGTGACCGGGGCGAGTTACGCGGCCGACGGCGCGCTCTTGGCGAGCAGCGACAAGACCGCCGCCGACCACCTGGCATCGATGGTCTCCAAGCAGGATTGCGCCCTGTGGCGAGTCGTGCGCAACCGCTCCGTCTGCCGGCCGCGCGACGGCACCGACGATCCCTACAAGGTGGACTATGCCGAGCCGCAGCGGATGGTGGCGGAGGACGGGGTGAGCTACGGGCCGCCGCTGCGCGCGCCTGCCGACGCCCCGGCGACCAGTTGGGATGTCGCCGCCTACCAGTCGGAGGGGACGCCTCCCGTGCCGGAGACCGGAGCGCCGCTGGCCGACGGCGACCGTGCCGTTCAGCACGCGGCCGCGGCAACGGAGCCCGCCGCCGCGGCCCCGCCGCCTGCTGCCGCCGCGCCGCCCGCACCCACCGCCGCTGCCAAGCCGGTAAAGCCCGGGAAGCGGTCGGTCAGGAAGTCTTCACGAGGTCGGGCGGGCTCTCGCTCCTGAGCAGGAAGGCCTCGAGATTGTCGAGCGCCCTGAAGCCCATCGCGTTCCGGGTCTCGACCGTGGCCGATCCCATGTGCGGCAGCAGGAAGGCGTTGGGGAGCCCGTAGTAACCGGCATGGATCCGCGGCTCGCCGTCGAAGACGTCGAGCCCGGCCGCCGCCAGCCGGCCGCTCTTCAGGGCCGCGATCAGCGCCTCGTCGTCGACCACGCCGCCGCGCGCCGTGTTCACCACCACGGCCCCCTGGGGGAGCCGGGCGATCCGCTCGGCGTTGACCCACTTGCGCGTGGCCGGCGTCATGGGCGCGTTGATCGACAGGAAGTCGCAATGGGGCAGCATCGCGTCGGCGTCGGGATGGAAGACCGCGCCCTTTTCCAGGGCCGCGGGCAGGCGCGTGCGGTTGGAGTAGTGGATCTGCATGCGAAAGGCGCGGGCGCGGTCGGCGACCGCCTGGCCGATCCGGCCCATGCCCAGGATGCCCAGCCGCTTGCCCGTCACGTGCACGCCCATCAGCTGCGTCGGCGTCCAGCCGGTCCAGCCATGGTTCTGCAGCATGGTCATGCCCTCGTAGGCGCGGCGGGCGGCGCCGAGCAGGCAGAGCAGGGTGATGTCGGCCGTGGCATCGGTCAGAACGTCGGGCGTGTTGCTGACGGCGATGCCACGCCGCGCCGCCGCCGCGACGTCGACATGCTCGTAGCCGACCGAGAAGGTCGCGATGATGCGGACCGAGGAGGGCAGGGCGGCGATCGTCGCGGCGGTGAGCGCGTCGCCGGCGGCGCACATGATCCCGTCGAAGCCTGCCGCCGCCTTGACTAGCGCCGGTCCGTCGTAGATCCGGTCGTCGGGATTGAGGAGGGCGTCGAAGTTCGCCGCGAGACGGGCTTCCACGTCGGCCGGAAAATGCCGGGTCGCCAGGACGCGCGGTTTGCCGGTGGTCATATGCGGTATCCTCCCTGTGCAGCCCTGCCGCAGGCGATCATTCTGGCAATCGGCCGGCATGGATATTACGCTTGCCTGCCCGGCTACAAGGCCTAGCCCCCTGCCAGTGTCCGTTGACCAACCGTAGTTTTCGCCGTCCTCCCGTCCAGATCGCGGCTCCCGTCGCCGCTGTCTGCACGCTGCTGCTGCTCGGCCTGTGGATAAGGGGAGCCGACGCCCAGTCGCAGCCGGATATCGTGCTGGTGCCGCATCGGGCGACCTATGACATGAAGCTCTCGGTCACGCGGCCCAATAGCGGAATCGTCGACGTGAGCGGGCGCATGGTCCTGGAGATGGTCGACTCCTGCGATGCCTGGGAGGTCAAGCAGCGGATCAAGCTCAAGTTCCTGCGCAACGAAGGCGACGAGTTCGACACCGATTCGAGCTTCACGAGCTACGAGACCAAGGATGGTCTCGGTCTGCGCTTCAGCGTCCGCAACATCCAGGACGACGAGGTCGAGGAAGAACTGCGCGGCCATGCCGACCTGCAGGCGGCCGGTGCCAAGGGGCGCGCCTCCTTCACCCTTCCGGAGGCGCGGAGCTTCGAGCTTCCGGCCGGGACCCTGTTCCCGACGACCCATCTCATGCTGCTGATCCAGCATGCCCGGGCCGGCGACAAGTCGGTCTCCTACGGCGTCTTCGACGGCGCGCGTCTCGACGGCGCCTTCCAGGTCAATGCCGTGATCGGCAAGCCGCCGCGCGGGCCGCTGCCGCCGGTGCGCGGCGACGTGGCCCTGCTACGGGGTCAGCAGAGCTGGAGCGTGCGGCTTGCCTTCTTCGCGGCCGGCGACCAGGGGACGGCGAATCCCGAGTACGAGATGGCCCTGGACCTCCTGGCCAACGGCATCGCCCGCTCGATGCTGCTCGACTACGGCGACTTCGCGGTCGAAGCTCGCCTGGTCCAACTCCAAGCCCTGCCGAGGCCGCGATGCTGACTGCCCGCCTGCTGATACCCGCCCTCGCCCTGTCCGCCATCCCGCTGGCGGCCGCGGCGCAGGAGCTGGTGCCGCACCGCGCGGCCTACACGGTGACGGCCCTCGAGCAGGGCAAGCCGGGCGTCGGCACAATCGGCACCTACGCCTACGAATTGCAGTTGACCTGCGACGGCAGCTACCTGGTTCACCAGCGGCTGCGGCTCGAAGTCGACGGCCCGCGCGCGGCGGTCGCGACCGAGCAGCAGTCGCAGATGACCGAGAGCCGCAACGGCCGCAAGCTGTCCTTCGAGCATCGCACCAGCAGCGGCCGCCAGAGCAGCGTGGTGAAGGGCGAGGCCGTGATCGGCGACGACGGCAAGGGCGAGGCGCGGTTCGCCGAGCCCGAGGGGCAGAGCGTGGCGCTGCCGGCGGGAACGCTGTTTCCCCTGGCCATCGCGCGCGAGACGATCCGGCGCGCCGACGCCGGCGATTCGGGCTTCGACGCCCGGTTCTTCTTCGGCGAGAAGGTCAAGCCGCCGCAAACCGTCAATGTCGTGATCGGCCGGGTCCCGCGCCGGCTCGCCGATCTCAAGATCCCCGAGGGCGGCGAGGAGCTCGCCGACGGCCGTCGGCGAATCTACTACCGGGCCGGCTTCTTCGATGCCGAGGCCAAGGGACAGGGCGAGCCCGCGTTCGAGATGAGCAGCGTGACGCTCGACAACGGCATCGAGCTCTACGGCACCCATGAGGAGAGCGACGGCGGCATCGAGTACCGCATCACCCGCCTGGAGCCCCTCGCCAAACCCGAGTGCAAGTAGCCCATGGTGTCGGGCCTCACGCCCGAGCAGGCCGTCGACCGCCTCGAGGAGTTGCACGGCGCGGCCAGCGGCGCGCTGCGGGCGGCGCTGGCGCGCTATGCGAGCGACGGGGTCGTGCCGACCGCGGCGGAACGCGCCCGGTTCCGCTATCCCGAGCTCTGCGTCGACTGGCAGCCGACCGGCGCCGTCCACTTCACCCGCCGGGCCTGGGCCAAGTTCCAGGCGCCCGGCCGCTACGCCACGACGGTGACCCAGCCCGGCTTCTTCCGGCAGTACCTGCTGGAGCAGCTGCGACCGCTGCGGGAGGAGTTCGGCGCCACGCTCGAGGTGAACGTCGGCAAGCAGGAGATTCCCTATCCCTTCGTCACCGAGGCCGGCGACGAGTTCATCCACGGCGACCTTCCGGTGACGGAACTGGCGCGCCATTTCCCGACGCCCATGCTGGCGGAAGTCGGCGACGAGATCGCCGATGGCACCTGGATCGCCCGCGAGGGCGGGACGCGGCCGCTCGCCCTGTTCGACGCCCTGCGTGTCGACTATTCGCTGCGGCGACTGACCCACTATACCGGGACCGACTGGCGCACCATCCAGCCGTGGATCCTGGCGACCAATTACCAGCGCTACGTCGACCACTTCGTGACCTGGGCGGCCGGGCAGCTCGCGCAGCCCCAGTCGGATTTCACCGAGCTGGTCCTTCCCGGTGGCGCCGTCGTGCGGCGCGGGGAGGGGCTCGAGGCGGCGACGGTCGCTGCGCAGGCGGCCCCCTGGCATCGCTTCCAGATGCCGGCCTACAACCTCGTGCGCGGCGACGGCAGCGGCGGCATCACGATCATCAACATCGGCGTGGGCCCGTCGAATACCAAGACGGCGACCGATCACCTGGCGGTGCTGCGGCCCCATTGCTGGCTGATGATCGGCCATTGCGGCGGCCTGCGGCAGTCCCAGACGATCGGCGACTACGTGCTGGCGCATGCCTACCTGCGGCGCGACCGCATCCTCGACGAGCTGTTGCCGCCGGAAGTGCCGGTGCCGGCGCTGGCCGAGGTCCAGGTCGCCCTGCAGCAGGCGGCCGAGCAGGTGACCGGCGAGAAGGGAGAGGCGCTGAAGCGGCGCCTGCGCACCGGCACGGTCGTGAGCTACGACGACCGGAACTGGGAGCTGCGCTGGTCGCACGAGCGCCAGCGCATCAACCACGCCCGCGCCATCGCGGTCGACATGGAGAGCGCGACGCTCGCCACCCAGGGCTACAGGCTGCGCGTGCCCTACGGCGTGCTGCTCTGCATCTCCGACAAGCCGCTGCACGGCGAGATCAAGCTGCCCGGCGCGGCGACCCGCTTCTACCAGCGCGCCGTGGGCGAGCACCTCAACATCGGCCTCAGGACGCTCGACCTGCTGCGCGGCGAGCTGCAGACGCTCCATTCGCGCAAGCTGCGCAGCTTCGACGAGCCGCCGTTCCGCTGATCGCCGTCAGGCCGGCCACAGCCAGGCCGCGCCGCGCACGCCGCTCGAATCGCCGTGCCGCGGCGGCAGCAGCCGGGTGGCGAGGTGGTCCGGCTCGGAGAAGACGTAGCGGCGCCACAGTTCGGGGACGCGCCGGTACAGCGCGTCGATGCGCGACAGGCCGCCCCCCAGCACGATGGCGTGGGGATCGAGGATGTTGACCACGCCGGCGAGGGCCCGCGCCAGGCGGTCGGCGTAGACCTCCATCTGCGCCGCTGCCGCCGGATCGCCGGCGAGCGCCGCGTCGGCGATCTCCGTGGCGCGCAGCGTGCGGCCGGTGCGGTCGGCGAACTGCTGCTGCAGGCGCGGCCCGCTCAGCCAGGTCTCGATGCAGCCGCGGCGGCCGCAATAGCAGTCGGGGCCGGGTCGCTCGTCGTCGCGCGGCGAGGGCAGGGGATTGTGGCCCCATTCGCCGGCGACCGCCTGAGCGCCCTCCAGCGGCTTTCCGTCGACCACCACCCCGCCGCCGACGCCGGTCCCCAGGATGACCCCGAAGACGATCCCGCAACCCGCCGCCGAGCCGTCGGTCGCCTCGGACACGGCGAAGCAGTTCGCGTCGTTGGCGAGCCGCACCTCGCGGGCGAGGCCGCGCTCGAGGTCCTGTTTCAGCGGCCGCCCGTTCAGGCGGGTCGAGTTGGCGTTCTTGACGAGGCCGGTGGCCGGCGAGACCGCACCGGGATGGGCGATGCCGACCGGGCAGTGCGCTCCGGCGAGGCGCTCGAGGCGCTCCACCAGCTCGACGATGGCCGCGATCGTGTCCTCGTAGGCGGCGGTCGGCGTGGCCACGCGCAGGCGCGCCCGTTCCGTGCCGTCGTCTCCGAGGACGAGGCCTTCGATCTTCGTGCCGCCGAGGTCGATTCCGATCCGCATGGCCGCACTTCACAGAAAGCGCGCGGCGATGTCGATGCTGCTCTCGACGCCGACCTTGTCGAACGTCGTCTCCAGCCAGGCGGTCGCGGCGCGGCGACCCAGCCCGAACAGGTGATCGAGGAAGGCGGGCTCGATGTTGAACTTGCTGACCGCCCCCATCGCCGCGAGGGCGCCGGGATCGGCGATGGAATGGACGAGGATTCGCCTGTAGCGCCGGGCGAAGGGCTCGGTCAGCCCGCCCTGGTCGATCAGCGCATGGACGAAGGCGATGGCGCGCATCTCGGCCATCAGGGCGCCGCCGAAGGTGATCTCGTTCAGGCGGTCCGCCACCTCGGCATTGGAGGTCGGGACGCCCTCGCGCGACGGCGGATCGACCTCGACCAGCACGACGTCGCGGCTCTCGCTCTCGTAGAAGAAAGGCCAGATCGGCGGGTTGCCGCGGTAGCCGCCGTCCCAGTAGGGCACGCCGTCGATCACGACGGCGTCGTGTACGTTGGGCAGGCAGGCCGAGGCGAGCAGGGCGTCGATCGAGAGTTCCTCGCGCGTGAAGATGCGCACCTTCCCCGACTGGACGTTGGTCGCGGCGATGAAGGCCTTGATCTCGTGGCAGGCGCGCACGGCCTTCTCGTCGAAATGACGCACCAGCAGCGCGCGCAGCGGATCGTACCTCAGCGGGTTGCGCTGCCAGGGAGACAGGGTGCGCTGGATGAGGTCCGCCCACAGCGCGCCGGGCGAATCGTCGAGGTTCCAGTTGCCCTGCAGCCGGTCGAGCGGCGTGCGCTGGATCGGGCTGGCGACCGAATGGGTGCCGAGCTCATTCCAGAAGGCACGCAGCGCGGCCCGGGCCCCCGGCCCGCCGTTCCTGGCCCAGCCCTGCAGCATCACGGCGGCATTGATGGCGCCGGCGCTGGTGCCGCTCACGGCCTCGAAGGCCAGCCGCCCGTCCTCGATCAGGGCATCGAGCACGCCCCAGGTGAAGGCGCCATGGGCGCCGCCGCCCTGCAGGGCAAGATTGACGCGCTTGACGGCGCTCATGCGGCTACCCTCCGAACTCCTGCAGCGCTACCTTCCCTGCCCGGCAACATCGAGCGGCGAGGGCAGAGTATTATGCCGTGGGACGGCGTCGCGCCGAGATGGCGAAAGCGCCCATCGACCATCCTGTGGATGCTGTCGCTGGGCCAGCTCATTTCCTGGGGTCTGGTCTACTACACGTTCCCGCTGTTCGTGGTGCCGATGACCGAGGAACTCGGATGGTCGCGCAGCGGCATGTTCGGCGCCCTGTCGGCCGGGCTGCTGGTGGCGGGTCTCTGCTCCATCCCCGTGGGAGCCTGGATCGACCGCGGCCATGGCCGCAAGCTGATGACCGGCGGCTCCGTGGCGGCCGCCGCCCTGCTGCTCGGCTGGTCCCGGGCCGACAGCCTGCCGGCCTTCTACGCCATCTGGATCGGCCTCGGCGCCTGCCAGGCGGTACTGCTCTACGAGCCGGCCTTCGCCGTCATCACCCGCGTCTACGGTCCGCGCTACAAGCAGGCCATCCTGCTCATGACCTTCGTCGGCGGCCTGGCCAGCACCTTCGGCATCCCTTTCACGCAGTTCCTGATCGAGCATATCGGCTGGCGTCCGGCGCTGATGGTGCTGGCCGCCATCAACCTCGGTGTCGGGCTGCTGCTGCACTGGCCGTTCGTGCCCGGTCCGCGCGAGGAGGCGGTGCCGATCGCAGAGGTCAAGCCGGCCCGGGACAGCGGCCCGCGCCGCCACCCGCTCGCGACGGCCGTCCGGGTGCCGGCCTTCTGGGGCCTCGTCGTGGCCTTCGCGGGCTACGGTCTCGCCTTCTCGGCCATGAGCTTCCACCTCATCCCGCTGCTCGACGACCGCCACGTCCCGACCGGCGTCATCATGGCCATCATCGCCCTGATCGGTCCGATGCAGGTGGTCGGGCGGGTCCTCCTGATGGTCGGGCAGAGGCACATCACGACCATCCAACTCGGTGCCGGCATCTACTTCGCCTTTCCCATCTCCATGGCGATGCTGGCGATGGGCATCCACGAGGTCTATGGCCTGATCCTGTTCGCCATCATCTACGGGGTCGCCAATGGGCTGGTGACCATCCTGCGCGGCATGGCGGTGCCGGAATTCATCGGCCCGGAGGGCTACGGCGTCGTGTCGGGCGCACTCACCATGCCGACGAACGTCATGCGCGCCGCCGGTCCGGTGGTCGCCTCGCTCGCCTGGGCAGCCTTCGGCGGCTACACGCCGGTCCTTTGGGGGCTGGCCGCCATCATGCTGGTCGCCGCGATGGGCTTTGCCGCGGCGGCCATGCTCTCGAATCGACCATCGTGACAAGCCCGCTTTTGCCACAATCTCACTCCAACTGGATCGTCGCAAACATCAGGGTGAGGCCGAATGTTCGACGCGAAGCGTTTGCTGGATCAGTTCATGGGCGGTCAGGGTGGAGGCACAGCCAACCAGGGTGGCCAGGGTGGTCCCGCCGATTTTCTGAAGGGGGCAGGCGGAGGTGCGCTGGCCGGCGGCTTGGTGGCGATTCTCATGGGCAGCAAGACTGGTCGCAAGATCGGTGGCGAGGCGCTGAAAATGGGGGGCATGGCCGCGGTCGGCGCGCTGGCCTACAAAGCCTATCGAGACTGGCAGTCGGGCAAGGCGCCCGTGCAGACCTCCGCGCAAATGCCACAACAGCAGAACTTTCCGATGCTGCCGCCGCCCAGCGGCACGCCGTTCAATCCGTCCACCGAGAGTGGCCAGCAGTCGCTGGCGCGCAACCTGCTTCGCGCCATGATAGCCGCTGCCAAGGCCGACGGTCACGTCGATGCCGACGAGCAGGCGCGCATCTTCGCGGAGATGGACAAGCTGCCCCTGTCTTCGGAGGACAAGGCCTTCGTGATGGACGAGCTGCGTGCGAAGCTGGACGTCGATGCCGTTGCTGCTGCGGCGGCGACGCCGGAGGAGGCCGCCGAGATCTACACGGCATCGCTGCTTTCGATCGACGTCGACAACGCCGCCGAGCGGGGCTACCTCGCGATGCTCGCTGCGCGCCTGAATCTGGATGACGCGCTGGTCGCGCATCTGCAGCAGACTGTAGCGTCCGCCGCAGGCAAGGCGGCCCAGCCGGTCGGCTGAGCCGCCTGTAGGCTCTCGCTACTCGGCAGCGAGCTTGGTCTTCTTGGACGGCTTGAGGTGCTGCACCTTCGGCAGCACTTCCTTCGACAGGAGTTCGAGCGAGCGCCGCCAGGCCTGCGGGTTGTCGACATAGTCGAAGCCGAACACCAGCAGCTGGCCGAAGCCGCCGACCTCGTCGTAGATCTTCTCGATCTTTTCGACCACCGTCGCGGGCGAGCCGACGATCCAGTTGTGCTTGGCACAGTATTCCGGCGTGACGTCGGAATCGGCGGCGTTCGGATCGACCTTGAGATACTCCAGGAAGCCGAACTGGCCGAGCAGCGGCAGGAAGTACTCGCGCATCATGCGGCCCATGGAGGAGCCGACCGAGAGCTTCATGGCCTCGGCATCGGTGTCGGCCACGAACACCTCGCGCACCATCCGCCATTGGCCGCGGTCGGGCGTGCGCCCTGCCTTGGCCGCCCCGATCTCGACGGCTTCCCAGTGGCTGCCGACATAAGCCGGATTGAGGTTGAGGCTCATCGGCAGGTAGCCTTTCTCGCCGGCGAGCTTCAGCGTGTCGGATCCCTTGGACAGTCCGGCGACGCCGATCGGCGGATGCGGCGCCTGCAGCGGCTTGATGTGCGGCTTCAGGAACCCGAACATCGTGTCGGGCTTGGTGACGTGCCAGAACTTGCCCTTGTAGTCGAAGGGCTCGGTCGAGCTCCAGAGCTTCAGGATGATGTCCAGCGCCTCGCGCGTCATGTCGCGATTGACGCCCGACATGCCGTCGACGTTGAACATCGCCCAGTCGCTCGGCAGGCCGGAGGCAGCGATGCCGAAATTGAGACGGCCGCCCGAGATGTGGTCGAGCATGGCCACGCGGTTCGCGAGCTCGGCAGGATGGTGATAGGGCAGGAGGAAGCCGCCCGGCCCCAGCCGGATGTTCTTGGTTTGCATCAGCGCCTGCGCGACCAGCAGGTCGGGCGAGGGATGCGGTTCCCAGGGGGCGGTGTGATGCTCGCCGATCCAGCACTCGGCGAAACCCAGCTCGTCGAGCCAGCGGATGACCTGAAGGTCCCATTCGTGGCCGTCCTTCAGGGGCCTTTCCGGCGGATGCGACGGCATCGTGAAATATCCGAGTTGCATCGTTTCCTCCTGAGTTGTTGGCGGAAGTCGACTACCATCCTCCCGCAAGCGCAAGGAGTTTGATGCATGGCTGGGTCACGCCGCGCGGTCTTCGTCTGCTGCGACGGGCTGGGACGGAACTGGGTGAGGCCGGACACCACGCCGGTGCTCGAATCGCTGCGGCGCACGAGCCTGTGGTGTGACGACCATGCCGCGGTCTTCCCGTCGGTCACGCGGGTGTCGGCGGCTTCGGTGGCGACCGGCTGCCTGCCGGCCCGCCACGGCCTGCATGGCAATCGCATGGGCCTGGTCGAGCAGGGGCGCATCGTCGTGCGCGATGTCGGCGCGCCCGACTTCCGCGCGCACATGCGCCGCGCCACCGGCGGCACGCTCCGGGTGCCGGCGCTCGCCGAGCGGGTCGCGGAGGCGGGCGGCTTCGTCGCCTTCTCCAACGTCTCGCCGGGCGCGGCGTACTTCCTCGACCCGGAAAATTTCGGCCACGTCTACCATCGCAGCGGCTCGTTCGCGCCCGGCGGCCGGCCGATCGCCGCGCCGGAGGCGCTGGCGGTGACGCATGACGCGGCGGGCGACTGGGCGATGACGCAGCGGTTCTGCGATGAGGTGCTGGACGATGGCAAACCCGCCGTCGCCTTTCTCTGGCTGTGCGATCCCGACCACACGCTGCACGGCGTGCCGCTGGGCTCGCCGGCGCATGCCGAGGCGCTCGCTGGCGCCGAGCGCTGCGTCGCGGAGGTGGTTCGCCGGGTCGAGCGCCTGCGCGCGGTGGGCGAGGAGATCCTTCTGCTGGTCGGCTCGGATCACGGGCAGGAGACGATCGGCGAGGCCGTGACGATCGAGGACTGGCTGGCCGAACACGGCCTGGCGGCAGAGGTCGCTGAGGGCGACGTGGCGGTGGCGGGCCAGGGGACCGCGGCCGTTCTCTATGCGACGCCGGCCGGGCGCGACGCGCTGCTTGGCGTGCTCGACGCCATGCGCCGCGAGCCGTGGGCCGCCGAGGTCGTGGTCGGCGATGCGCTGGCGACGCGGGGCTTTGCCGCGCGCGACGGCGTGGTGGCGGCGGTCAACATGGCCCGTCGGGCCGAGGCCAATCCCTACGGCGTGCCGGGGCGCCGCTGGGTGGCGGCAGAGGGCGGCAAGCCGGTGCCGATCGGCAGTGGCCAGCACGGCGGCTGGGGGCCCGACGAGACGCAGCCCTTCCTCATGGTGAACGACGGCGGGCGCCTGGCGGGCCATGCGCCGCGGGCTACCAGCCTGACCGACATCGCGCCGACCATCGCGCGGTTCCTCGGCCTCGGCGTCGACGGTTTCGACGGCGCACCGCTGGCCGGTGGATGAGGCGGCGATGGCCGACGACGTCCTCGTCCTGATCGACCAGCAGAAGGCGATGCGGCATCCTCAATGGGGCCCGCGCAACAATCCTGGCGCAGAGGAGAATATCGGGCGGCTGCTGGCGGCGTGGCGGATGGGCGGCGCGCCGATCGTGCACGTGAAGCACGACGGCACGCGCCCCGGCTCGCCCTTCCGTCCCGGCCATGAAGGCAACGACTTCCTGGAGCCCACCGCGCCGCGACCGGGCGAGACCGTTGTCGCGAAGCGGGTGCACAGCGCCTTCATCGGCACCGACCTGACGATGCGGCTCGAGGCGATGGGACGGCCGCGGCTGGTGATCTGCGGCGTGCTGCTCGCCAACTCCGTCGAGGCATCGGTGCGCAACGCGGCCAATCTCGGCTTCACCGTCCTGCTGCCGGGCGATGCCTGCTGGTCGTGCGACAAGCGCGACCTGACCGGCCGCCTGTGGCCCGCGGAGGACGTGCACCAGCTCACCCTGGCGCTGCTCGACGGAGAGTATGCGACGGTGACCACGACCGACGCCGTGCTGAACGCGAAGACGTGAGGCGCGTCCCGGCTGGTTAGCCGTTGGTGCGCCGGAACAGCATGGTCACGTTGCGCCGGCGATTCTCGAAGCCCGAAGCGAACCGGACGCTGGCGGTCTGGTGGAAGATCGAGCCCCGGAACAGCAGCGCCCGGTTTTCGCCGTAGGCAATCGAGCTCTGATGGGCGCCGCGTTGCTCGAGGAAGGCGCGGATGTCGCGGCCGCCGCTGTTGTAGTCGTCGAAGGTCCAGTCGTCGGGCGCCGCGACATCCCACACGTCGAGCCCGCCGCCGGCGGGGTCGAGATTGGCGGAATCCGGCGTGATCCAGAAGTTGAGGCTGATGTCGGACTGGTCGGCGTGGATGTCGGTGCCGGGCTTGAGGTGTTGGCACACGAACGACCACCAGTAGTTCAGGTGATGGCCGCCCAGCAGGTCGGGAACCGCCTGTCGCAGCTCGGCGGCGATGCGCAGCAGCAGCGGGCTGAAGAAGCCGGATTCGGGGTTGGCGCCGATATAGCCGGGCGGGTAGGGCCGCCGCCACACGGTCGAGCGCAGGCAGAAGCGCTGGAGCTGGGCGAGCGCCTCGGGCGTGAGCAGGTCGTCGACGCAGATGATCCCCTTGCCGCCGCCGCCGAAGGCCGCGAGCACCTCGTTCCAGTCGTTGCGCGGGTTGAGGCAGCGGGCGGGCAGCGGCTCGTCGTGCAGGCGCAGCGGCGGGTCGGCCACCGTCCGCCCGTACTGGCCGCCCATGGGAATGGTCGGGATCTCGTCGGTCGAGGCAGTGAGCATCTCGCCGAGCTTGCGCTGCGCCACCTCGCGGACGCCGGGAGGGACGGGCAGCAGGGTGCCGGGCGGGAGACGGTCGACCTGCTCGAGGTAGATGAGCTGTTCGAGGTTATGCAGCGCCTGATGCGCCGGTACTGCGATGGGGCCGTTGCCGGGAGGCGCCATCCGCGGCCTCGCCAGCTCGAGGGCGGCCCTGAAATCGGCCAGGGCTTCTTCCGTTTCCTCCAGTGCGGCCCGGACACGGGCGAGCAGCACCCGCGCCGGGTGTTCGCGCGGATCGGCCTCGACGGCCTTCAGCGCGGTTTCCTTGGCCTCCTGGAGCTCTCCCAGCTGGAACGTCATGTCCGCCAGGGCCACCAGCACGGGGATCGAGGGCTCCCGGCCCGCCAGGACGCGCAGCCCGGCCGCCGCCTCGGCAAAGCGGCCGTGGGCGATGCTGCGCTGGATGCCCTCGGGCACCGGGGCTCGCGAACGGACCATGGGGCCGGAGTCTAGGAAGAAGGCCGAGCGACAGGCAACCACTCTCTCCGGGCGGCCGGGCCTACGCCTCGTCGGTCCAGACCTTGAAGCTGACGAGCGTGTTGGGGCCGAACGTGTGGGTGATCGGCACGTCGGAGGCGTCGCGGCCCCGGCCGATCAGGATGCGGCCGATGCGCGGCACGTGGTTGCGCGGGTCGAACGTGTACCAGCGGCCGTCGAGATAGGCCTCGAACCAGCCGGCGAAGTCCATGGGCGTCCCGGGCGGCGGGATGCCGATATCGCCGAGGTATCCGGTGCAGTACCGCGCCGGGATGTTGAGGCAGCGGCAGAAGGCGATGGCCAGGTGGGCATAGTCGCGGCAGACGCCGTTGCCTTCCTCGAAGGCCTCGCGCGCCGTCTTGGTCGGACGCGCGTGCTCGTAGCCGAAGGTGAGATGGGCGTGGACATGGTCGCAGATCGCCTGGACGCGGGCCCATCCCGGTGGCGTCGAGCCGAAGAGTTTCCAGGCGGTCTCGGAAAGGCTGTCGGTCTCGCAGTAGCGGCTGCCCAGCAGGTAGACGATCGTCTCCGACGGCAGCTCCTCGACCGGAAGCTGGCGCGCCGACGGGACGACCTCGTCGAGCCGGCCCGAATCGCGCACCAGCCCGTCGCCCGACAGGCGCATGCGTCCCGCCGGCGCCACCAGGCGGCTGCAGCGGTTGCCGTAGACGTCGCGATAGGGCGAGATCGTCACGGCAGGATCGGTGGTGGGATCGTCCGGCACGATCACGTCCGCCGCCCGCGACGGATGAGTCCCCAGCACGAGGATCATGGGCGTGGGCTGGGGGAAGTCGTAGACGAGCTCGTATCCGACGCGGATCTTCATCGCACCTTCCCGTGCTTTGCCGCCTCCTGCGGAGGGTAGGCGGCGGAAATGACGCTCCTGTACGGGTGGCGCCGGGAGGCTCTTCAACGATGCCGGCGCCCGTGGGTTGCCTTGCCGGCCACGAGGGCGGCGGGTCGGGGCAGGGCGGCTCACCGCCCTGCCTCGTAGCGCGCACGATGGTGCGGGCGATCAGCCCAGCTGGATCCAGGTCGTCTTGACCTGGGTGAACTTGTCGAAGGCGTGAAGCGACTTGTCGCGGCCGATGCCCGACTGCTTGTAGCCGCCGAACGGCGTCGTGATGTCGCCGCCGTCGTAGGTGTTCACCCAGACCGAGCCGGCGCGCAGCCCCTTGGCGAACTTGAACGCCTTGTTGATGTCGGACGTGAAGATCGCCGAGGCGAGGCCGTAGATCGTGTCGTTGGCGACGCTGAGCGCCTGCTCGGGATCCTTGACCGGGATCACCGACAGGACCGGCCCGAAAATCTCCTCCTGGGCGATCTTCATCTTGTTGTCGACCGAATCGAAGATGGTCGGCTCGATGAAGCTGCCGGCATTGTCGATATGGACCTGCTTGCCGCCCATCTTGAGCGTGGCGCCTTCCTTCTGCCCGGCCTCGATGTAGCCCATGACGCGCCTGGTTTGGGTCTCGTCGACCATGGCGCCCATCTGGGTCTTGGGGTCCAGCGGATCGCCCGGCTGCATCTTCTGGCCGATCGCCATGACCTTCTCGAGGAACTGGTCCTTGATCTTGTCCTCGACGATCAGGCGGCTGCCGGCGGTGCAGACCTCGCCCTGGTTGAACCAGATGCCGAAGGCGGTGCGGCGGGCGGCGATGTCGAGGTTGGGCGCGTCGCCCAGCACGATGTTCGGCGACTTGCCGCCGCACTCGAGCCAGACCTGCTTCATGTTCGATTCGCCGGAGTACCTCAGGAAGTACTTGCCGACCTCGGTCGAGCCGGTGAAGGCCAGCACGTCGACATCCATGTGGCGGCCGAGCGCCTGGCCGGCGGTCTCGCCGAAGCCCGGCAGGACGCTGAACACGCCTTCGGGGATGCCGGCCTCGGCCGCGAGCTCGGCCAGCCGGATCGCCGTCAGCGGCGACTGCTCGGCCGGCTTCAGGATCACCGAGTTGCCGGCCGCCAGTGCCGGCGAGATCTTCCAGCAGGCCATCAGCAGCGGGAAGTTCCAGGGCACGACGCAGGCCACGACGCCCGCCGCCTCGCGGGTGATCATGGCGACGACGTTGCCGGGCGTCGGCGCGACCTCGTCGTAGATCTTGTCGATCGCCTCGCCGAACCACTGCACGGTGTTGGCCGAACCCGGGATGTCGACCGTGGTCGAGAAGGCGATGGGCTTGCCCATGTCGAGCGTCTCGAGCAGCGCCAGCTCCTCGCGGTTCTTCATCATGAGCTCGGCGAGCTTCAGCATGATGCGCTTGCGGTTGGCCGGCGGCATGTTGGCCCACGTGCCCTTCTCGAACGCGGCGCGCGCGGCCTTCACGGCGGCGTCGACGTCGGCCTGCTCGCAGGCTGCGACCTTGGTCAGGACCTGGCCGGTCGCCGGGTTCACGCAGTCGAAGGTCTTGCCGGTGATGGAGGGTGTGAACTTGCCGCCGATGAAAGCCTGGTTGCGGTAGCTCAGGCCGCCGACGCGGCCTTTCCAGTCGTCGCGCGAAAGCTGTGCGCTCATGGTCAATTCCCTCCGTTCTTGGGAGGGCGCACCCTAGTTGCTCCGACATTGACTGTCATCCCGAGCGTCCTTGCCCACGAAAAAGCCGCCCGGACGGGCGGCTGGTTCGATCGGATCCCGTGCGCTTCGCCCGGGATGACGTCCCTTGCGGGAGGTCACTTCATCTTCGATTCCTTGAAGACGACATGCTTGCGCGCGACCGGATCGTACTTCTTGAGCTCGAGCTTCTCGGTCTTGGTGCGCGGGTTCTTCTTCTTCACGTAGAAGAAGCCGGTGTCGGCGCTGGACACCATCTTGATCAGGATCGAGGTCGGCTTGGCCATGATTTGTCCCTAAGCCCCGCAGGGCGAATTTCTGGAAGGCCGGCAAAGTAGTCGGCACAGCCGCCGTGTCAAGCGGGCTGGGGACGCCCCGGAAGCGTCAGGGGCGGGCGGCCTGCTGGGTGGCGGCCTGGACGGCATGGGCGTAGAGCCCGTGGTCGCGCAGGAGCCGCGTGGCGATCTCGACATCCTGCTCGGGGCTGGAATCCCCGGGCGGGCAGATCTTCCGCAGGTTCGCGACTTCCTCGTGCGTCGGGTTGCGCAGCGCATGCCAGCGCATCAGCGTGGCCTGGCTGGAATCGACCGCCGTCGGCCCGAGATGGCCGATGTCGCCGACCTTCGACGTGCAGATGTTGGGCAGCACGCCGAGCTCGTTCCACGTGTAGCCGGACGGCGCCTGCAGGCGGGACCAGGTGAGGATCAGCTCGCCCTCGTTGGCCAGCCGAACGACGGTCTGCACGGTGCCCTTGCCGTAGCTGGTGGAGCCGACGACCACCGCCCGGCCGCGGTCCTGCAGCGCGGCGGCGACAATCTCGGCGGCGGAGGCCGAGCCGCCGTTCATCAGGACCACGATGGGCAGGCCGGTGCTGCTGCTGCCGTTCGAGCTCTTGTAGGTGCGCCGGCTGTCGGGATGGCGCCCGTTGGTCGAGAAGATGGTGCCGTTGCCGATGAACAGTTCCGACACGGTCTGGGCCTGGTCGAGCAGGCCGCCGCGGTTCGACCGCATGTCGATGATGACGCCCGCGAGCCCCTTGCCGATCTCGGCGTTCGCCCGCTCCATCGCCGCCTTCAGATTGTCGGTGGTGGCGCTGTTGAAGCCGGTGAGGTGGATCAGCGCCACGTCGCCGCGGCGTTCGTAGGTGACCGTCGTCGGGATGATGCGGCCGCGCTTCATCGGCAGCGCAAGCTGCGCGGGCGGCGAGACGCGGCCGACGGTGACCACGACCGGCGTTCCGACCGCGCCGCGCAGATGGGCGACGACGTCGCCCAGCGTCTTGCCGATCATCGATTCGCCGTCGATGGCCAGGATCTCGTCGCCGTCCTTTGCCCCGGCCTTGTCCGCCGGCGATCCGTCCTGGACCGCGCGGATCATGATCTTCTTGTCCTCGGTGCGCTCGACCGTGATGCCGATGCCGCCGCCGCCGTCGCGCTGGAACCGGTTGTCGCGGGCCTCGTCGGGGTCGGCGTAGCGGGTGTTGCGATCGAGCTGCCGGGTCGTGGCCCGCATGGCCTCGCGGATCAGCAGCTGGCGGTCGGTCTGCTGCAGGGCCGGCGAGGCCTCGAGCGAGCCCGCCATCAGCTCGGCCAGAAGGGCGCCCCAGGCCTTGCCGTCGGCCGAATCCGCCGGCGTCGGCCGGCTGAGCACGGTCTGGCCGTCGCGCTTGATCGTGTAGGCGCCCTCGGTCGTCTCGAGCGCCAGGGAAGGGTCGCTAATGGCGAAGCCGCGATAGGTTTCAGCGGACAGCGTGCGGAAATTCGGCTGGAAGAGATGGCGGTCGCCGATGGCGCGGTAGGCCTGCAGGATGACGCGTTCGACACCCACGTCGGCGGCCGTGGCGGGGTTGCTGCCGCTGGCCTGAGGCGATTCGGTGGAGGTCGCGCAGGAAACGACCAGGGCGGCGGAAAGAAGGGACGCCGCCGCGCGCGAAAGGACCGTTTGGAAAAAAGGGATCAACACCACTCCATTCCCAGCACTTTCCACAATAACACAGGCCGGCCTCCGGCGGCCACGCCTTAGGGCGACGGATCGAGGCCGCCCGTCGACGGCTTGGGCGCGGCGACGCGCAGCGCCCACAGCAGCGCGATCACCGTGCCCTTCACGTGCGGAAGGAGATAGAGGGCGAGCAGCACCGACAGCGGCAGCCACAGCAGGGCATGGATCCAGAGCGGCGGCTGTTTGGCCAGGCGCTCGACCACCAGGACCAGCGGGACCACGATGTGACCGACCGCGAAAATAGTGAAATAGGCCGGGGCGTCGTCCGCCCGGTAGGGCTCGAGTGCGAGCTCGCAGGCCGGGCAGTGGCTGCGCATCTTGAGGAACCCGCCGAAGAGGCTCCCTTCGCCGCAACGCGGACACCGGCCGCGCCAGCCGCGCAGCATGGCCGTCCAGGTATCGACCAAGACAGGTTGTTCGCCCATCCGGACAGGATGAGGCCTCGGCCTAGCGGCGTCGTCGCGACCCTTTGTCCCGAGCCGACCGGTGGTGCGCGACCGGACGCCGCGGCTCGCGTCGGATGCCGCGCGTCGCACGGGGCAAGGCATGCCGCTCGACGCGCTCGATCACCTCGACGATCTCGAACAGCAGCCCGCCGGTGGCGATGTCGGCCTCGACCAGCTTCAAGCGCAGGCGGTCGCCCAGCCCGAATGTCTCGCCGGTGCGTTCGCCGACCAGGACCTGGCGGCCCTCGTCGTGCCGGAAGAATTCCTGCCCGAGCGAGCGCACGGGGATCAGGCCGTCGGCGCCGGTGGCGTCGAGCTCGGCGAACAGGCCGAAGCGGGTGACGCTGGTGACGCGGCCGGGGAAGGTGGCGCCGACATGGCTGGACATGAAGGCGGCGACGTAGCGGTCCATCGCGCCGCGCTCGGCGGCAACGGCGCGCCGCTCGCACATCGACAGGTGCTCGCCGAACTCCGTGAAGCGGCCCTTGTCGGCGTCGGCCAGCCCGCCTTCGCCGAGGCCGAAGGCGGCGATCAGGGCGCGGTGGACGATCAGGTCGGGAAAGCGCCGGATCGGCGAGGTGAAATGCGCGTAGCGCGCCAGGGCGAGCCCGAAATGTCCGAGATTGTCGGGGCTGTAGACCGCCTGGCTCTGGCTGCGCAGCATCGTCTCGTTGACCAGCCGCGCGACGGGCTTGCCTTCGACCTGGTGAAGGACGCGGTTGAGATCGGCGGGCCGCAGCCGCGGCCCGGCCGGGAGGGAGACGCCGAGCGTTCCCAGGAACTCGCGCAGGCCCTCGATCTTGGCGGCGTCCGGCTGGTCGTGGACGCGATAGAGGCAAGGGCTGTGGCGCTGCTCCAGCGCCTGCGCCGCCGCCACGTTGGCCAGCACCATGAACTCCTCGATCAGGCGATGGCTGTCGAGCCGCTCGCGCACGCCGATCTCGGCGATGCGGCCGTCCTCGCCCAGCCTGACCTGGCGCTCGGGCAGGTCGAGGTCGAGGGCGCCGCGCTTGTCGCGTGCCGCCAGCAGGACACGGAAGGCGCCGTAGAGCGGCCGCACGACGCGCTCCATCAGGGGCGCGATCTCGGCGTCCGGCGCGCCGTCCTGGGCGCGCTGCACGCGGTTGTACGTGAGCCGCGCCGCCGAGCGGATCATGGCGCGATGGAAGCGGTGGCGCTTCAGGTGCCCGGCGCCGTCGATCCACATTTCGGCGACCAGCACCGGCCGGTCCTCGCCGGGCACCAGCGAGCACCAGTGGTTGGAGAGTGCCTCGGGCAGCATGGGCACGACGCGGTCGGGGAAGTAGACCGAGGTGCCGCGCCGGTAGGCGGCGCGGTCGAGCGGCTTGTCGTGGCGCACGTACCAGGCGACATCGGCGATCGCGACCAGCAGGCGCCAGCCGCCGGGATGCTCGGGATCGGGCTCGGCATAGACCGCGTCGTCGAAGTCGCGCGCATCCTCGCCGTCGATCGTGACCAGCGGCGTGTCGCGCAGGTCGAGCCGGTGGCCGAGCGGCGCGGCGCGGGCGCGCTCGGCCTCCTCCAGCGCCGCCGGCGGGAACTCGACGGGGATGTCGTTGGCGGCGATGGCGATCAGGCTCACGGTGCGCGGGTCGCTCATCGGGCCGATGCGCTCGACGACGCGGGCGCGGCGCGACAGCGCGCCGCCGGTCGCCTCGACCCAGACGATGTCGCCGGGCTCGGCGCCGTTGCGGTCGGCCGGGCGGACCTCGAAGCTCTGCCGGACCTTGCGGTCGGTCGGGCTCACCAGCCCCATCCCGTCGCCGCCCGCCGGCTGCTCGTAGAGGCCGAGGATGCGGCGCGGTCCGCTGCCCAGGCGGCGGATGATGCGCGCCTCGTAGGCGTCCTTGCCGCGGCGCTTGAGGTTGGCCAGGACCCGGTCGCCGACGGCCGGCGCGGGACCGCCGCGGACGGCCTGCGGCGCGATCTCGATGCGCGGCGGCGGCCCGTCCTTCTCCTCGTCGTGCTTGCGCGGTACCGCGATCAGGTGGCCGTCGCCGTCGACGCGCACGATCTCCAGCACCGCGACGTCGCTGAGCGCGGCGGGATCGCGGAAGGTCTTGGCGCGGTCGGCCTCGATCTCGCCCGAGTCGCGCAGCTCGCGCAGCAGCGCCTTGAGCTCGATGCGCTGGTCGCCCTTGAGGTTCCAGGCGCGGGCGATCTCGCGCTTGCCGACGGGCGTAGCGCTCTCGCGGATGAAGGTCAGCAGTTCGTCGCGGGTGGGAACCCGCCCCTTAGCCATCTGTTCCGGTGCGGGGCGGGGTGTCGGACTTCGACTTGCGCCGTGCGTTGGGCTTGGGCGCTGATTTCTTTTTGGCAGTTTTTGGTTTCGCTTTCGTATCGTTGGCCGACGCGGCTCCAGCCGCGCCGTTGGCATCACTCTTGGCCTTCGCCGCCTTCTTCGTCCGTGCAGGCTTCTTGCCGCCGCCCTTGGCGGCGCGCTCGGCGAGAAGGGCGACGGCCTGGTCGAGGGTGAGCTCCTCGACCTTGAGGTCGCGCGGGACGGTGGCGTTGACGCCGCCGTGCTTCACGTAGGGACCGTAGCGGCCCTCGTAGAGTTCGACCGGCGCCTCGTCGGACGGATGGTTGCCGATCGTGCGGACCGGCTTGGCGGCCCGGCCGCGGCCGGCGCTCTTGGCCTCGGCCAGCAGCGCCACGGCTCGGTTCATGCCGATGTCGAGAACGCTCTCGTCGGCGGGGATCGTCTTGTACTTGCTGCCGTGGCGGACGTACGGCCCGAACCGGCCGGTGCCGGCCAGCACGGGCTCGCCATCCTCGGGATGGGGGCCGAGTTCGCGCGGAAGCGACAGAAGCGCCAGCGCCTTCTCGAGGGTCACGTCGTCGGGCGTCATGCCGCGCAGCAGCGACTGCCGCTTGGGCTTCTCCTTGCCCTCGGGCTCGCCGAGCTGGACGTAGAGGCCGTAGGGGCCGTTGCGCAGGGTCACTTCCTTGCCCGTGGCGGGATCGGTGCCCAGCACACGCGGCTTGTCGAGGTTGGCGCCGGAGGAGGCGTCGGCCTCGGCGTCGACGATCCCGAGCTTGCGCGTGAAGCGGCACTCCGGATAGTTCGAGCAGCCGATGAAGGCGCCGAACTTGCCGAGCTTGAGCCCGAGCCGGCCGTTGCTGCAGGACGGGCAGTCGCGCGGGCTCTTGCCATTGTCGTTGGCCGGGAAGAAGTGCGGACCCAACTCGGCGTCGAGCTTGTCCAGCACCTCGCTGACACGCAAATCCTTGGTTTCGCCGACCGCCGCGGAGAACTGCCGCCAGAATTCGCGCAGCACCTGGCGCCAGTCGATCTTGCCGTCCGAAATCTCGTCGAGCTCATCCTCGAGATGGGCGGTGAAGTTGTATTCGACGTAGCGCGGGAAATAGGTCTGCAGGAAGGCGGTGACGATGCGGCCGCGATCCTCCGGCACGAAGCGCTTGCGATCGAGGCGGACGTAGTTCCGCCGCTGCAGGACCTCGATGATGCTGGCATAGGTCGAGGGCCGGCCGATGCCGAGTTCCTCGAGCTTCTTGACCAGGCTCGCTTCGGAATAGCGCGGCGGCGGCTCGGTGAAGTGCTGCTCGGGCAGGACCTCGCGCCGCTCCAGCGCCTCGTCGGGCGCGACGTCGGGGAGGAGGGCGTTGCCGTCGTCGTCCTCGGAGGTCTCGTCCTTGCCTTCCTCGTACAGGGTGAGGAAGCCGTTGAACTTCACGACCGAGCCGGTGGCGCGCAGTTGCACGGTCTTGTCGCCGCTCGCGATGTCCACCGTCACCTGGTCGAGCACGGCGCTTTCCATCTGGCTGGCGACGGTGCGCTTCCAGATCAGCTCGTAGAGGCCGAGCTGGTCCCTGTCGAGGTAGGCGGCCACGTCCTGCGGCGTGCGGAAGAGGTCGGTGGGGCGGATGGCCTCGTGCGCCTCCTGGGCGTTCTTGGCCTTGGAGGTGTAGACGCGCGGGCTGGCGGGCAGGTAGCTCTGGCCGTAGCGGCTCTCGATGAGCCGCCGCGTCTGGCCGATCGCCTCGGGGGCGAGCTGCACGCCGTCGGTGCGCATGTAGGTGATGAGGCCGACCGTCTCGCCGCCGATGTCGACGCCCTCGTACAGCTTCTGGGCGATGCGCATGGCGGTGGCGGCGCCGAGGCCGAGCTTGCGCGAGGCCTCCTGCTGCAGGGTCGAGGTGATGAAGGGCGGCGGCGGGTTGCGCCGGACCTGGCGCCGGTCGACCGAGGCCACGGAGTAGGCGCGCCGCTCGATCTGCTGCTTCGCCTGCTCGGCCCGCTCGCGCGTCGGCAGATCGAACTTGTCGAGCTTGCGGCCGTCGAGATGGGTCAGGCGGGCCTTCAGCGTCTGCTTCTTGGCCGTGCCGAACAGCACGTCGACCGTCCAGTATTCCTGGCTCTTGAAGACCTCGATCTCGGCCTCGCGCTCGCAGATCAGGCGCAGCGCCACGGACTGCACGCGGCCGGCCGAACGGCTGCCCGGCAGCTTGCGCCACAGCACGGGCGACAGCGTGAACCCGACGAGATAGTCGAGGGCACGGCGCGCCATGTAGGCGTCGATCAGGTCCTGGTCGAGGTCGCGCGGATGGGCGACCGCGTCGAGCACCGACTGCTTGGTGATGGCGTTGAAGGTGACCCGCTTCACGTCGACGCCGTCCAGCGCCCTCTTGCGCTTGAGTACGTCGCGGACATGCCAGGAGATGGCCTCGCCCTCGCGATCCGGGTCGGTCGCGAGGAAGAGCCGGCCGCCCTTGCTGATCGCCTGGGCGATGGCGTCGAGGCGCTTCTGCGACTGGGAATCGACCTCCCAGTCCATGGCGAAGTCCTCGTCGGGGCGCACCGATCCGTCCTTGGCCGGCAGGTCGCGGACATGACCATAGGAGGCCAGCACGGTGTAGCCGGGGCCGAGATACTTCCCAATGGTCTTTGCCTTGGCCGGGGACTCGACGACCAGTACGTCCATCGCCGGATAATGCTCCAGTTTGACTTTAGGATCCGGAGCTAAATCACTGATCTAGATCAGAGATACACGGTTACCCCGGTGCCTTTCCAAGCGGCCCTCAAGCTCCAGCGCCAGGAGGATCTCCGCTACGGTGGCCGCGGACACTTGGCATCGGCGTACCAGTTCGTCAACCGCAGTGGGGACGGGGCCGAGGGCGGAGAGGACATCGGCCGCCTCCGGCGTAGGGTTATTTTTTCGTGGTTTTTCAACAGGGTGGCTGGCTGTCCGTGGCCGCTGGAGCACGCTCAGAATATCGTTGCCGTCGCGCACCAGAATGGCCCCGTCGCGGATAAGGGCATTGGATCCGGCGTAGCGCGGGTCGAGCGGGGAGCCGGGGACTACGAAGACGTCGCGGCCCTGCTCGGCGGCGCGATGGGCCGTGATCAGGGACCCCGAGGCGGCGGCGGCCTCGAGGACCACGACGCCCAGCGACAGGCCGCTCACGATGCGGTTGCGCCGGGGAAAGGCGCGCGCGATGGGGCGGGTGCCCCAGGGGGCTTCGGCCAGGAGCAGGCCGCGGCGGCGGATGGCCTCGTGCAGGTCGGCGTTCCGGGGCGGATAGACCTGGTCGATGCCGCCGGCCAGCACCGCGATCGTTCCCGTCTCCAGGGCCGACCGGTGGGCGGCGGCGTCGATGCCGCGGGCGAGCCCCGAGGCGATGGTCAACCCCGAGGCGCCCAGCGCGGCGGCGAGCTCGCCCGCCAACCGGCAGGCGGCGAGCGACGCTTCGCGGGCGCCGACGATGGCGACGACGGGGGTGGCGAGCAGCGCCATGTTGCCGATCGCCGACAGGACGGGAGGTGCATCCGGCAGCGCCGCCAGGGAAGCCGGGTAGAGCCGATCGCCCACGACCAGGAACCGTCCGCCGGCGCCGTGGAGGGCGGCTTCCTCACGGGCGATCGTCTTCTCGCCGACGGTCGGCAGCCGGGTGCAGGCGGCTCGGGCCGAGCCGAAATGGTCGACGGCCTCGCGAAACGTGACCGGCCCTATGCGCGGGCTTCGCGCCAGCCGGAGCCGCGCCCGCCGTTCACCGGGATCGAGCTCGGAAGCGGGAGGGCCGTCGAACATGCGTCGACAATACCCTTGTATACGCGATCGGTAAATCTACCGGTGATTGTAAATCGCCGCGATCTCCCGATCAGGACGCGCGGCGGCGGTTCCACAGCGCTCCCGCCGCGGCGGCCAGCGCCAGCAGGGCGGCGAGGGGGCCGAACCCCTCGAAGCCCACCCATCCGATCATGGTCGCGCCCAGCGCGGCGGCGCCGATCCAGCCGACGCTGGCCGAGGTGCCGTTCAGGCCGAGCACCGTGCCGCGCACGTCGTCCGGCACCGCGGCAAGGGACGCCATGTAGGACGGTCGCCCGAGCGCGTTAAGCAGCACGTAGACGAAGCCCAGCGCGACGGAGACTTCGAGGCGCGGATGCCAGAGGAAGAGGGCCAGCGCGGCGACGCCTGACAGCGCCATGGCGACCGCGAAGGTCAGCAGCCGGTCGCGCAGCCGGTCCGCGAGCTGCCCGCCCAGGATCGTGCCGGCGACGTTGCCGATGGCGAACACCGCCAGCGGGAGCGCGATCTCGATCAGCGACAGGTGATAGGTCGATTCGAGGAAGGTGGCGAAGTAGACGGCGGCGAGCCCGTAGCAGATCCGTTCGGCCACGCCGGTGCCGAGAAGTCCCAGCACCCGGCGCGACAGGGCCCGCCGGAGCGGCGGCCGCGCTGCGGCGCGCATATGGCCCGCCGTGCCGCGCCCGACGGTGGCGAACAGGCAGAGGCTGGCCAGAAGCGCGAAGCCGCCGACGCAGAGTAGCCAGCCGCGCCAGCCCACGAAGGCGCCGACCGCCGCCGCCATCGGCATGCCGACCAGCAGAGTCAGCGACTGGCCGCTCATCACCCAGCCCAGCGCGCGGCCGCGCTGGCTGTCGGGCACCCGGCCGGAGACCTCGGCGAACACCACGCCGGTGAAGGCGCCGGCGCAGCCGCCGCCCATCGCCGCCCACAGGGCGACCCAGCCGAAGGAGCCGGCCGCGGCCTGCGCGGCGAGGGTGAGGGCGAGGGCGAACAGCGCCCCGACCAGCACGGGGCGGCGACCGACGCGGTCGGACAGGTATCCGGCCAGCGCCGAGACGGTGCCCCAGGCCGTGGCCGTCAGGGTCACGAGATTGGCGACGAGCGGCATGCTGATGCCGAGGTCGTCCGACATCGACAGCAGGAAGGGGGCCCGCGTCGTGCCACTCGAGCTGGCGGCGAACGAACCGAGGCATGCCGCTGCGATCAGGGCCCACGGAAGGGCAGCCTGGCCCTTCGTCGGCGCGGCGCTGGAAGCGGTCATCCGGGCGGGCAGCTGTCGCGGCGTACTGTCAGCGGCCTGACCGCCGACGGGCGGGTGGCGGCGTATCGGGGCTCAGGCGCGCGCGGGCGGGCTTCTTCATGGCCGCGGGAGACTGCCCGAAAGGCCGGTGCGACAACAGGGAACTCGATGCATAGGTCCCCGGAGCAGAGGGCGTGGCAGGTGCTCCGGACTGCGCCCCGACGACCTCAGGCGCCCGACGCGGAGGCCTTGCCGCGCTGGCCGATCCGCGGCTCGTCGCCCTGCAGGAGACGCGCGATGTTCTCGTGATGGCGCAGCCAGACGAGCGGCACGAGCAGGGTGAGAAGGAAGGCGGCGCGGGAATCGGTCAGGAACCACGCCGAGACGGCAGCGACGGCGACGCTGACCAGGGCGGCGAGCGAGGAGTAGCGGAAGGCCGCGGCGATCGCGAGCCAGGTCGCGCAGGCGATGGCGCCGACCGGCCACGACAGGCCCCACATGATCCCGAGCGTGGTGGCCACGCCCTTGCCGCCGCGGAAGGACAGCCAGACCGGGAACATGTGGCCGATCACGGCGCCCGCGGCGGCGCCGACGGCGGCGAGCTGGCCCATCTGGGCGGCGATGAGCACCGCCGCCACACCCTTCAGCGCATCGAGCAGCAACGTCGCGGCGGCCAGGCTCTTGCGGCCGGTGCGCAGCACGTTGGTGGCGCCGATGTTGCCGGAGCCGACCTTGCGGATGTCGCCGAGGCCCGCGGCGCGCGTCAGCAGCAGGCCGAACGGGATAGAGCCCAGCAGATAGCCCAGCAGGAAGGGACCCAGCAGCAGGACGAGGGTCGAGATCATGAAGGCGTCACGGGCTCATGAGCTTGCAGTTGCTCGCGTCGACGTAAGAGGTGGTCGGCGGGCCGATGAGCTCGGTCGAGATCTGCTCGCCCGGCTGGATCATGATCGGCCCGAGATAGTCGGTCGTGACCGCCCGGCCGGCGTTCATGAAGGTGCACTCGGCCTGGGTGCTGATCGGGTTGCCGGTGTTCGACGTGAGCGTCACGGTCACCTGCCAGTAGCGCGAGGCACCATAGGTGAGGTTGTTGGCGGCGAGCGTCACGAGCGGCCGCGGCGACGACGAATAGGGGATGGGGCGCGGCCCGGTGCGCCGCAGCTGCGGCTGCGGCTTGGGGCCGAGGGATTCGCCCGGCCGATAGCTCGAGGTGCGGGGATCGAAGGCGGCGTTGGGGTCCTGCGGCTGCGACGCCGGCGCGCCTGCGCCCAGCGTGGCGACTCCGCCGCCCGGCACGCCGAGCGGCTGCGGGTTCAGCGGCTCGGAACTGATCGCCGAGCCGCCCGACGACGGCATGAGCGGGGTCGGCTGGGACTGGTGGGTCGACTGGAGCGGGGTGGGCGTGATCGCCGGGGCGGGAGCGGCCGCCGCGGGGGCCGCCGCCGCGGCCGGCGGCGTCACGCCGCCCACCTGGGTCTGCAGGCGGTCGAAGCAGGACAGGCGCTGCTGCGTGTCGGCGATCTCGCTGCAGATCTGGATGTGGCGGGTCAGGGCGTCGAGCAGGTCGTCGCGCCCGCGCTGCTGCGCTGCGCTGGTGCCGGCGAACGCGACGCCGGCGATGCCGAGAAGAAGGGTCTGTCGAAGCATCGTGCCATGGCCTGATGTGAGGGGTCCGGCGACCATAGCAGAGGAAACGGCGGTTTGAAGGCGGCTTTTCGGCGCCGTCAGGCGGCGTTGGCCGTGGCCGCGAAGGCGTGGTCGCGATAGATGGTGCGGCCGGCGACGATGGTGGCCATCACCCGGCCCTGCACCGGCCGCTCGTCGAACGGCGTGTTCTTGGTCTTGCTCCACAGCTCGGTGCGCTCGACCCGCCAGGCAAGGTCGGGATCGAAGACGACCAGGTCGGCGGGGGCGCCCTTGGCCAGCCGGCCGCCGGGAAGGCCGAACAGGCGGGCCGGCGTGCTGGCCAGGCGCTGGAAGAGCTGCGGCAGGGTGAGCTCGCGATTGTGCACCAGCTCGAGGGAGATCGGCAGCAGGGTCTCGAGCCCGATGCCGCCCGGCTCGGCCTGCGCGAAGGGCACGCGCTTGCTGTCCTGGTCCTGCGGCCGGTGGTCGGAGACGATGGCGTCGATCGTGCCGTCCCTGAGGCCGGCGACGACGGCCAGCCGGTCCCTCTCGGCGCGCAGCGGCGGCACCAGCTTGCCGAAGGTGCGGTAATCGCCGACCGCGAGCTCGTTCAGCGCGAAGTAGGGCGCGGCCGTGTCGCAGGTGATGCGCAGGCCGCGCGCCTTGGCGGCGGCGACGGCGGCCACGGACTCGGCGGTCGAGATCTTGGTCAGGTGCAGGCGCCCGCCGGTCATCTCGGCGAGGCGGATGTCGCGCTCGACCATCATGACCTCGGCCAGCGGCGGCACGCCGGCCAGGCCGAGACGTGTCGCCGTCTCGCCGCTCGTCATGTGCCCGCCCGAGAGGGTCGGTTCCTGCGGCAGGTGCACGATCAGCGCGTCGAATGCCTTGGCATAGTAGAGCGCCCGCCGCAGCACCTGGGCATTGCCTACCGCATGGTCGGCGTCGGTGAAGGCGAGCGCACCGGACTCGGCCAGCAGGCCGATCTCCGCCAGTTCCTTGCCTTCGAGGCCGACCGTCAGCGCGCCATAGGCGTACATGTTCGTGAGCTTGATCTGGCGGGCACGGCGGGCGACGAACTCGATCAGCGAGGCATCGTCGAAGGGCGGCTCGGTGTCCGGCAGCAGCACCAGCGAGGTGATGCCGCCCACCGCGGCGGCAGCGCCGGCGCTCTCCAGCGTCTCCTTGTGCTCCTCGCCCGGCTCGCCGGTATGCACGCGCGTGTCGACCAGGCCCGGCGCCAGGCACAGGCCGTGGCAGTCGACCGACTGGATGCCGTAGGGCGCGCCCGAGGCGAACAGGTTGGGCCCGAAGTCGGCGATCTTGCCGTCGCTGATCAGGACGGCGCCGCGATAGTCGGCGTCGGCCGTCGGATCGACGATATGGGCATTGATGAAGGCGGTGGAACCGCTGTGGGGCGGTGCCAGCCGGTCGATGCTGCCGCTCATGGCCACGGATATGCCTCCGGTGACGCCGTCGCCTGGATCGCCGCGCCGGTCATGCCGCGGCTCCCGACAGCGCGTTGCGGCGGCCGCCGATCAGGGCGTCGAGGCAGGCCATGCGCACGGCGACGCCCATCTCGACCTGCTCGTGGATGACCGAGCGGTCGAGGTCGTCGGCGACTTCCGAATCGATCTCGACGCCGCGGTTCATCGGGCCGGGATGCATGATCAGGGCGTCGGGCTTGGCGAACTTCAGCTTCTCGTGGTCGAGCCCGAAGAAGTGGAAATACTCGCTGATCGACGGCACGAACGATCCCTGCATGCGCTCGGTCTGCAGGCGCAGCATCATGACGATGTCGACGTCCTTGAGCCCTGTCTTCATGCTGTAATGGACCTCGACGCCCATCCGGTCGATGTCGGTCGGCATCAGGGTCGGTGGGCCGACGACCCGCACGCGGGCGCCCATGATCTGCAGCAGGTGGATGTTCGAGCGCGCGACCCGGCTGTGCATGATGTCGCCGCAGATCGCCACCAGCAGGCCTTCCAGGCTGCCGCGGCGCCGGCGGATGGTCAGGGCGTCGAGCAGGGCCTGGGTCGGGTGCTCGTGCTGCCCGTCGCCGCCGTTGATGACGGCGCAGTTGATCTTCTGCGACAGGAGATTGACGGCGCCGGATTCGCTGTGCCGCACCACGATGGCATCCGGCCGCATGGCGTTCAGCGTCATGGCGGTGTCGAGCAGCGTCTCGCCCTTGCGCACGGAGGAGGTGGCGACGTCCATGTTGATCACGTCGGCGCCCAGCCGCTTGGCCGCGACCTCGAAGCTGGTGCGCGTGCGGGTCGAGTTCTCGAAGAACAGGTTGATGACGCTGCGGCCGGCCAGGACGTCTCGCCTTTTGTCGATGGATCGGTTCTGGTCGATGTAGGTTTCGGAAAGGTCGAGGAGGCCCGAAATAACGTCGGGCGTAAGTCCCTCGATGCCGAGCAGATGGGGCAACCTCGGCACGCCCACGCGTTTTCTTGTCACTAAAGCGCGACGTTAAGCACGCCGGTGCGGCGGTCGCAAGGCGGCGATCTGGTGGATAACAGAGTCGGTGGGAAGAACGTGCGCCGGGCCGCGCGGCGCCAGGAAATCCGCCCAGATCGCGTTGTGGTGCTCGATGATCTTGACGGCCGGCAGGTGGGGCCGGTCGGCGGTCGTATGGCCGTCCGACGGGACCGTCGTGGACAGGCCGCGCGCCAGGGCGCTCCGCACCGTCGTGTCGACGCAGTAGTCGGTCGCACAGCCGGTAACGATCACGCCGTCGATGCCGGCCTTGTGCAGATGGGCGGCAAGCCCGGTATCGAGAAAGGAATCGCAGGATCTCTTGTGGATGACGGCATCGTCACGCCGGACATCGAGGTCTGGCAGCAGGCGCCAGCCCGGGCGGCCGGGTTCGTGAGCGTCGCCGGGCGGGCCGTCGTGCTGGATGAAGACGACGGCGCCGCCGCTGTCGCGCACCGCCGAGGCGAGGTCGTTGAGGCGGGCTACCAGGCCCGCCGCGTCGTGCCGCGGGCTGTCCGGGCCGAACGAGCCCTGCTGCATGTCGATGACGATCAGGGCGTGCTTCATGGCCCGCTTCCCTGGCCTGCCGGCAGATCGAGCCACGAGATCCGCTCCTCGCCGAAGGCCTGGCCGGTCGGCGCCAGGTCGGCCGGATCGTCGAACGCGCCGACATGGAGATGAATCTCGCCCGGCCAGCGGTCGCCCTCGTAGGTCAGGGTCGAGCCGCAACGCGCGCAGAAGCCGCGACGGACGCCTGGCGAGGACTCGTAGAAGGCGAGCGGCGCCCCCGTGAACCGGACCTTCGACGTTTCGAATCCGGCGTAGGCAGCGACGGGTGCGCCGGTGTGCCGGCGGCAGCTCCCGCAATGGCAGTAGGCCGTCCACTTCGCGGAGCCTTCGGCGACGAAGCGGACATCGCCGCAGAGACAGCGTCCTTGCCTCATTTCACCCTCCAGGCCGGGGACCTGTATAGCGCGCGCGCGGCCGGATCAATGCGCCATGCGCCGATTGCTCCAGCGCATGGGCGATCCAGCCGACGGTGCGGCCGAGCAGGAACAGCGCGAGGGCGGAATCGCGCGGAAGGCCGAGCACCCGCTGCACGACCACCGTGGTGAAGTCGATGTTCGGCTTGCGGTCGATCAGGCGCTCGACGGCGGCGGCGAGCCGTTCGGCGAAGGCGAGCTCGGGCGAGTCCGGCACGGTCTCGCGCAGCAGCGCGAGCAGGGTGGCGGCCCGCACGTCGCCGTCGGGATAGAGCTGATGGCCGAAGCCCGGGATGAAGACGCGGTCGCGCACGCGCTGGGCCAGATCGGCGTCGAGATCCCGTGTCTCCCTCAGATCGTCGAACAGGCCGGCGACGCGCCGCGTGAGACCGCCGTGGCGCGGCCCGTTCAGGGCGGCCAACCCGGCCATCGTGGCGCCGTAGAGGTTGGCGCCGGTCGAGGCGACGACGCGGGCCGCGAAGGCCGAGGCGTTGAACTCGTGGTCGGCCGACAGGACCAGGGCCGCGCGTAGCAGCGGCGCGTGGGCGGGCTTCACCCGCCAGGCGGCGGCCAGCTGCTCGTGCACCGGCCGCGCGGAGAGCGGCCGGGCCGTCACTGCGGCGGCGAGCAGGCGCAGGACGCGCACGCCGGTCTCGAGCATCGCCGACCGGTCCTCCACCCAGCTCGGATGGTCGAGGGCGGCCGCGGCCGGCAGCAGGACGAGGCAGCGGTCGACGGGTGCCAGGGTGGCGGCCGCGAGCCAGGCACGGCGCAGCGCGACCGACAGGGGCGGCAGGTTGCTTTCGGCGAAGGGACGGTCGTCGCAATCCCACAGGAGGCGCGCCGCATCCTCGAGCGAGACCGTACGGGCGAGGTCGCTGGCGTCCCGGCCGCGATAGAACAGGCGGCCGTCCTCGATCAGCGTCAGGGCCGATTCGAGCACGGGAGTGCCGAAGTCGAGCGCATGGTTGGCGATCGATTCGGCCTTGCGGCCGATGTCGCGCCGGCGCTTCAGGCGGGCCACGTCATCGGCTCGGTAGCGGCGCTCGCGGCGGCCCTCGACGGCTTCCGACCGCAGCAGGCCGCGGCTGACATAGGCGTAGAGGGTGGCGGCCGACACGCCGAGGCGGCGGGCGGCCTCGCGGGAGTTCAGCAGTTCGTTGGCCATCCTGTATATTGATCAATGTAATCAAGATTGACAATATATTCGGTGACGCCCAACCCTCCGCAGAGAAGCGAGGAGGGACGAATGTTGCTGACACGGGTGAACAGCGGGCTCGACGGAGTCGTCGTGGCGGATACGGCGATGAGCGAGGTCGACGGCGAGGCCGGCCGCCTGATCGTGCGCGGCCATGCGATCGAGGAACTGGCGGCGACCCGCGGCTTCGAGGGCGTGGCGGCCCTCCTGTGGGAGGGCTTCGGTGAAGGCGGGGGCGACGCCGCCGCCGTCCGCTCCGGGCTCGCGGCCGCCCGCCAGCGGGCCTTCGCCGATGTCCCGAAGCTGCTGGCGGCCAGCCGCGGCCTGACGCCGGTCGAGGCCCTGCGGGTGGGAATCGGCCTGCTGCCCGACAGCGAGACCCTGCCGCACCACCATCTGGCCTGCGGCGCCATGCCGGTGTTCCTGGCAGCCCTGCTCAACGCCGAGAAGGGCGCCGCCGCGGTCGCGCCCGACCCGTCGCTGACGACGGCGCAGGATTTCCTGCGCATGGTGCGCGGCCGCCGGGCCGACGCCGTGTTCGAGACGGCGCTGGACACCTACCTCGCGACCGTGGCGGATCACGGCTTCAACGCGTCGACCTTCACCGCCCGCGTGGTCGCCTCGACCCGGGCCGGCCTGATCTCCTCGGTGCTGGCTGCGCTCTGCGCGCTCAAGGGACCGCTGCACGGCGGCGCCCCGGGACCGGTGCTCGACATGCTGGACGAGATCGGCGACGCGGGGCGAGCCGAGGCGTGGTTCGACGATGCCTTCGCCAAGGGCACGACGCTGATGGGCTTCGGCCATCGCATCTACAAGGTGCGCGATCCGCGCGCCGACGTGCTGAAGGCCGCGGTCGCGACCCTGCCGGCGACGGCCGGGCGCCTGTCCTATGCTTCTGCGGTCGAGCAGGGCGCCATCGCGGCCCTGCGGCGTCACAAGCCGGGTCGCCGCCTCGACACCAATGTCGAGTACTACACCGCCTTGCTGCTCGAGGCGCTGGAGATCCCGCGCAGCGCCTTCACCGCGCTGTTCGCCGTCGGCCGCACGGCAGGCTGGTGCGCCCACATCTTCGAGCAGGAGAAGGGCGGCCGCATCATCCGGCCGCAGTCGAACTACGTCGGTCCCCGGCCGCAGTAGCGCGCTGCGCGGAGCGTCGACTCCGGGCTCAGGCGGGTCGCTTCACCGAACTGCCGCGCCAGCTCCGGGCGCGGGTGCCGCTGGCGTCGAAGACCCAGAGGATCACGTCGCCGCCCGCCGGCGTGAACCGCACGGTGAAGTGGCGGCGCCAGAAGCTGCCGTCGGCATGGGCGAACAGCGCCTCGGTGCCCAGGACGTCGCGCCCGACCGTGAGTGTCGCCTGGCGGGGCCCGTACGGTTCGTCGTCGCCTTCCAGTCTCGCGACGCCGTCGGCCAGCGGTCCGAAGCGCAGCGTCTCGCCGCCCTCGGCCGTCTGCAGGGGTCCCTTGTCGATCCACAGGCGGACCGCGACGCGCCGGTCGGTGGCGCCGATGTCGAACCGGACGCCGAACGGCGCGCGGCTGTCGAGATCGGCATGGGGGATCTTGGGCGGCGGGAAGATGTCCTCCAGCGGTATCGATCCGTAGAACCGCGCCGCGCCCTCGTAGCGGCCGGGCCAGGCATCATCCAGCCCGGACCGGGCACGCGCCGTCGATGGCAGCAGGAGGGCGGCGCCGCCCGCGAGGAAGAGGCGGCGGGGGACGGGATCGTCCTGTCGCCGCCGCCCGCTCAGTGCCGCGCCTCGGCGTAGGTCTCGAAGAAGCGCCGCCCGGCGCCGCGCTGGTTCTCGTAGATCGACCCCTGGTGGTCGGCGGCGGGCAGGGGCATGCGCACCGGCGCCGGCACCACGCGAGGCTCGATCGTCGGCTCGCCGAGCACCATGCGGTCGTTGAACTCGCCGAAGTCGGCCACGCCCATCAGCGGCCAGGCGTCTGCCGCGGCGTATTCGTGCAGCAGCAGGCGGCGCTGCCGATTCGAACGGTTGAGCGCCGAGCCGTGCACCAGCCTCACGTGATGGATGGTCATCGACCCGGCGGGTCCGGTGAGTGGCACGGCCGTCGCGAGGTCGAGCGGGCAGGCCGCCGGATCCAGGGCGCCGCAGAAGCGGCCGTCGGCATGATGATCCCAGGTCGGGCCGCGATGGCTGCCGGGGACGACCATGAGCGGCCCGTTGTCGACGTCGCAGTCGTCCAGGTAGATGCCGGTCGCCAGCACGTCGTCGTTGGTGTGGGGATAGAAGGCCCAGTCCTGGTGCCATTCGACCGGCGAGCCGTAGCCGGCCGACTTCATGTTGAGCTTGCCGCCGTGCAGGCGGATGGCCGGTCCCAGCAGCGACGACAGGAGCGTCGTGATCGCGGGGTCGCGCGCCAGGGCATGGAAGAAGGCGTAGCGCCTGAAGATCGCGGGCTTGAGCCGGCGCACGCGCGGCAGCGCGGCGCTGTGGCTGGGCTCGAGATCGTAGAGCTCGTCGTTGGCGGCGACGCCGCGCGCCTCGCCGACGATGCGGTCGGTGAGGGCGCGCAGCTCGGCGAGCTGTTCGCCCTGGATGAGGCGCGGGATGACCAGGTAGCCGTCGCGCCGATAGGCCTCGATCTGCTGATCGCTGAGCATCGTGAACCATAGCATGGTCCGCCGGCTTTGCGGATAATCGCGCATGACGATCCGCGCCCTTTTCCCGACCCTGGTCTTGAAGCAGCCGCTCGAAACCCGGGGTCAATCCCGATTGAACCAGGACCTGGCCGACGAATGCCGGTCGCTGGCTGCCTCCGACGCCACCGGCCGGCGCTGGTCGGCCGACAACTATCCCGGCGGCTACACGTCCTACGGCTCGCTCGACCGGATGCATCTCGTGTCGTCGCTGTTCGCGCGGCTCCGCCGCCTGATCGACCCGCAGGTCAGGAGCTTCGCCCGCGCCCTTCACTACGACCTGCGCGGCCGCACGCTCGGCATGACCGACTGCTGGGCCAACGTCATGCCGGCCGGGGTCATGCATTCGTTCCACCTGCACCCGATCTCGTTCATCAGCGGCACCTACTATGTCGAGGTGCCGAAGGGCGCGGGCGCGCTGAAGTTCGAGGATCCGCGGCTGGCGCTGCACATGGCGGCCCCGCCGCGCCGCGCCGACGCCCCCGAGGCCTTTCGTCCCTTCGTGAGCCTGCCGGCCCGTCCCGGCGACCTCGTCCTGTTCGAAAGCTGGTTGCGGCACGAGGTGCCGCCGGCGCGCTTCTCCGGGGAGCGCATCTCGATTAGCTTCAACTACGGCTGGACCGCGCGGGTCCGCCGGTGACGGAGCGCCGATGCGTACCTTTTCTCTCCTTCTCGTCCTCCTGTCCGCCGCCGCGCCCGCCGCGGCCGATCAGGAACTGCCGATCTTCGATGCCCATCTGCACTACAGCCACGATGCCTGGCAGGTCGTGCCGCCGGCACAGGTCGTGCAGATACTGGAAAAGGCTGGAATCCGGCGGGCCATGGTCTCCAGCTCCAACAACGAAGGCACGCAGATGCTCCTCGACGCGGCGCCCGGGGTCATCGTGCCCGAGCTGCGGCCCTATCGCTCGCGCGGCGAGCTCTCGACGTGGGTGCGGGACACGTCGGTGATTCCTTTCCTCGAGGGCATGCTGGCGCGCCGCAAGTACGTCGCGATCGGCGAGTTCCACGTCTACGGCGCCGACGCCGACCTGCCGAACGTGCGCCAGGTCGTGGCCCTCGCACGCAAGCACGGCCTCTACCTCCATTCGCACTCCGACGCGGACGCCGTCGTCCGGCACTTCGAGCAGGATCCCGCCGCCCGCGTGCTGTGGGCGCATTCCGGCTTCGAACGGCCGGAGAAGATCCGCGAGATGCTTCGGAAATACCCGACCCTGTGGTGCGATCTCGCCTTCCTCACCGCCCATGCCAGCGACGGCAAGGTGGCGCCCGGATGGCGCGAGGCGTTCCTCGAATTTCCCGACCGGTTCGTGCTCGGCACCGACACCTTCACGCCCGAGCGCTGGCACTACGTGATCGAGAACGCGCGGTGGTCGCGGCGCTGGCTGGCCGACCTGCCGCCCGACGTGGCGCGCAAGATCGCCCACGAGAACGGCGAGCGGCTGTTCGGCGGCCGGCAATGAAGCTTGCCCTCGTCGCCGCTTTCGTGATTGCCGCCCTGCCGGCGCGCGCCGACTGTCCGCTCGACCTCGGACATGGCACGGGGCTGGTGGTGTTCTCCGACCACTACATGGTCGCCTTCCGTCCGGAGCCGCTGCACATCGAGGTCGGCGAGCCTTTCTCGCTGCTGTTCAATGTCTGCACCAAGCGCGACAACCCCGCCGAGCTGGTCGCGGTCGACGCCGTGATGCCGGAACACAAGCACGGAATGAACTACCGCCCGACCATCGTGTCGCTCGGCGAGGGCCGCTTCCGGGTCGACGGGATGATCTTCCACATGCCGGGACGCTGGGAGATCTCCTTCGATGTCCGGGCCGGCGAGGAGAGCGAGCGGCTGTCGCACGAGGTCATCGTCAAGTGAGGGGGCTGGCGCTGGCGGCGATGCTGCTGGCGGTCGCAGCTCCCGCCCATCCCCAGCCGGCGCCGGCCTGGTCGACGGAGGAGATCGCCGCGATCGGGCGCCACGGCCCGTGGCCGCCGGCGCCGGCGCGCGATCCTTCCAACCGCGTCTCCGGCAATCCGGCCGCCATCGCCCTCGGCGAGCATCTGTTCAACGACGCCAGGCTCTCGGCCGGCGGGGATATGAGCTGCGCCACCTGCCACCGGCCGGAGCGGAACTGGAGCGACGGCCGGGTCCGCGCCGTCGGTATCGGCGAACTCGACCGTCGGACCCAGTCGCTGTGGAACGTGGGTTTCGGGCACTGGTTCGGCTGGGACGGAGCGGGCGATTCGCTGTGGGCCCAGTCGATCCGGCCGCTGCTTGACCCGCGCGAGATGGCGGTCGACGCGGCGCGCGTCGCCGCGACGGTGCGTGCCGACGCCGCGCTAGCCTGCGGCTACCAGCGGGCCTTCGGCCAATCGCCGGGCGGCGACGACGAGAAGGTCCTCGTGGACGCGGCCAAGGCGATGGCCGCCTTCATCGCGACGCTGGTCAGCCCGCGCACGCCGTTCGATTCGTTCCGCGACGCCTTGCTGGCTGGCGACGCCGAAGGGGCGGCGCGCTATCCCGCCGCGGCCGGGCGAGGTCTGAAGATCTTCCTGGGCGCCGGCTGTGCCACCTGCCACTTCGGGCCGCGCTTCACCAACGGCGAGTTCGGCGACGTCGGCGTTCCCTTCTTCACCGGGCCGGGGGAAGTCGATGCGGGCCGCTTCGACGGGCTCGCGCGGCTGGCGGACAGCCGGTTCAACCTGCTGGGGCCGCACAACGACGATGCCTCGGGCGCGAGCGCGCGGCGGACGCGACACGTCCGCCGCCAGCACAGCAACTTCGGCGAGTTCCGGGTGCCGGCGCTGCGCCAGGCCGGCGAGGGTCCGTTCATGCACAATGGCCGCTTCGCCGGGCTGGCGGACGTCGTCGAGCACTATTCCGAAGTAAGCCCCGACCGCCTGCACAGCGATGCCCTGCCGCTGGTGCGGCCGCTCCACCTGTCGACGGGCCAGCGCGACGATCTCGTCGCCTTCCTGCGCTCGCTGTCGGCCGACCCGCCGCCGAGACCGTCACCGGCGCCACTCTGCCCCTGATCAATCACCGTCTTGCCGCGAGCGCGGATTTGGAGCGCGGACCTCCAGGTCCGCTCAAGAGTCGTGATGCGGACCTGGAGGTCCGTGCTCCGATAGTTCTCAAGCTCCTCGTGGCCCTCTAGGAAGCCTCGCGCAGGCGGGCGATCGCCGATTCGAGGATCCACGCGGCCGCCGCGGCATCGACCCGTTCCGCCCGCTTGGCCCGGCTCATGTCGTAATCCTCGATCATGCCTCGCGTCACCGCGGCGGTGCTGAGCCTTTCGTCCTGGAACAGGACAGGCAGGCGCGACAGCGACGGCGGCGCGTGGCGCTCGATGTTGGCCGCGAACTGACGCACCGACTGGCAGCGCGGTCCCTCGCTGCCGTCCATGTTGAGCGGGAGGCCGATCACCAGCGCCGCGATCTGGTGCCGCGCCGCAAGCTCGGCGAGGGTGCCGAGATCGGCGGCGAGCTTGCTGCGGCGCAGGGTGGTGACCGGCGTCGCCAGCATGCGCAGCGCATCGGAGGTCGCGATGCCGATGGTCTTGCTGCCGACGTCGAGCGCCATCAGCCGGCCGGCCGGCACTGCGTCGCTGAAGCCCGGAAAGTCGAGCACCGGCATCTCAGGTCGCCTTTCCCTCGAGCCAGGCGACCGTGTCGCCGGCGATCCGCTCCCAGCCCGGCTGGCCGAGGACCCAGTGCCCGCCGGGGTAGCGCAGGAAGTCCGACGCGTGACCGAAGCGCCGCGCCGTGCGCTGCACTACGTCGGGCGGCACGAGCCGGTCCTGCTCGGCGGCCACGAACAGCAGCGGCACCGTGACCAGGCGGGGATCGATGTCGGCCGCCCGCGGGCGCGCGAGCCAGGGGAGGCCGAGCTCAAGCAGGGCCCGTCCCGAATCGTGGACGAAGCCGGCATGGCACTCGCTGCCTTCGCGCGGGTCGGTCGTGTTGAACGTGTGCGACAGGGCCTCGCGCAGGGTTGCGCGGTGCGGCTTGCGCCACCAGCCCCATCGCGTCTCGATGCGAGCGAACGCCAGCACGTTCGACGGGCGCAAGGCCAGCACGCCGGCGGGCGGTGCCGGTGTCAGGAGGACGCCGGCCGTGGCGAGGCCGCGGGCACAGAGCATCAGGGCGAGCAGCCCGCCCATCGAATGGCCGATGACGACCGGCTTCTCCGGCAGGGATCGCAGCTCGGCCTCGAGATCCGACGCATAGTCGAGCAGGCTCGTCGTCCCCAGAGCCGGCGGCGGGTCGAGGGTGGGCGCATCGTGGTGACGCAAGGCCGGCGCCAGGGTGCGCCAGCCGCGCTCTTCGAGGAACGGGCGCCAGTTGTGCCACACGTCAGGGGTGGCCCACATGCCGTGAATGAAGACTGCCAACCGGGCCATGGTCGAGGTTATAAGGCGAGGGGGCCAATCGGTCGACACGGCCCCGCACGCGCATCCCAGTCGGAGCAGACCCGCCAGGTGACCGAAACATTCTATGCCTTGCTGGCCATCGCCATGGTGCTGCTGGTGGTCAGCCTGCTGGTCCCGGTGGCCGAGCGCTTCCGCCTGCCACATACGGTGTTGCTGGCCATCGCCGGCATGACGCTGGGCTTCGTCGGCTCGTGGGTGGTGACGAGCGGCGTTCAGTTCGGCGCGCTCGGCGACGCCTTCGTCGGCCTCGACAATCTCGAGGTCGGCGCCGACATGTTCCTGCCGCTTTTCCTGCCGCCGCTGCTCTTCACCGCCGGCCTCACCATCGAGGTTCGGCGCCTGATGGACGAGATCTCGGCCGTCCTGCTGATGGCGATCGTCGCGGTCGTCGTCTGCATCGCCTTCGTGGGCGGCGTGGTGCACGTGGCGACCGGAGTCGACCTCGTCGTCTGCCTGCTGCTGGGCGCCATCGTGTCGACCACGGATCCGGCTGCCGTCATCGGCATCTTCCGCGACGTCGGGGCACCGAAGCGCCTGTCGATCCTGGCGGAAGGCGAATCGCTCCTCAACGACGCGGTCGCCATCGCCGCCTTCGGCCTGTTCATGGGCATGCTCGTCAGCCGCACGATGCCGGGCGGGGAGGGCGCCGAATCGGCGGGCCATGCCGTGCAGGAGTTCCTGCGCGAGTTCCTGGGCGGCCTGCTGCTGGGCTTCATCCTCGCCCGGGCCGCCATGTTCATGCTGCCGAGGCTGGGTGAATCCGACGCGGCTATCGCTTCCGTGACGGTCGCGCTCACCTATCTCTCGTTCGTGCTGGCCGACCGCTACATCCACGTCTCCGGCGTCGTCTCGGTGGTGATGGCGGCGCTCACCGTCGCCGCCTACGGGCCGACCCATCTCCATCCCCATCAATGGACCTCGCTGCGTCGCCTGTGGGCGCAGCTCGAGTTCTGGGCCAACTGCCTGATCTTCGTGCTGGCCTCGATGCTGGCGGCCAACGTGCTGCTGAAGATCACCTGGCTCTATGCGTTCGCGGTGGTGGCCGTGGCCGTGGGCGCCTTCTCGGCGCGCGCCCTGGTCGTGTTCGGCATGCTGCCGCTCCTGGAAAAGGGCAAGCTCGTCCAGCCGGTCGACCAGCGATACAAGGTCATCCTCGTCTGGGGCGGCCTCCGCGGCGCGGTCACGATCGTGCTGGCCATGGTGGCGTCGGGCAACGAAAGGCTGCCGGATTCCACCCGCGACTTCATCGCCCTGGCGGCGACGCTGTTCGTCCTGTTCACCCTGTTCGTCAACGCCACGACACTGGGCCTGGTGATGCACCTGCTGGGCCTCGACAAGCTGTCGCGCCTGGAGCTCGCGCTGCGCGACCGCGTGCTGGCGCTGTCGCGGGCCAACGTGCAGACCCATCTGCAGGAGGTCATGCGCCGGCGCACCGTGGCCAACGACGAGCTGACGGTCGATCCGGCCTCGGCGGGATCCGCCGACATCGAGGCGCCGCCGGCGGAGCTGGCGCTCAGTCTCGAGGAGCGGGTGAGGGTCGGCATGATGACCCTGGGGACGCGTGAGCGCGAACTCTACCTCGAGCAGTTCGAGCAACAGATCCTGTCGCGCCGCATGGTGGCCGTGCTGATGGCCGATGCCGACCGTCTGATCGACCGCGTGCGCGACAAGGGCATGACCGGATACGGAGAATGGCTGCGCGACATCTCGCGGCCCAATCCGCTCCTGCGCGTCGCCCTCTGGCTTCACCGGCGTCTCGGGATCGAGGGCCCGCTGACTCAGCGGCTGGCGGACCGCTTCGAGATCCTGATGGTGATCCAGAGCGTGCTGACCGAGCTCGCGGCCTTCAACCAGCGCTCGATCGCCGATCTGCTGGGCGCCGATGCCGAAGCCGTCCTCGCGGAGGTGATCGAGAAGCGGGAAGACGTCGTCGACAGCGCGCTGCGGGCGCTGTCGCTGCAGTATCCCGGCTATGCCGAATCGATCCGGGCCCGCCAGTACGAGCGCGCGTCCATCCGCTTCGAATCGATGGAATACACGCGACGGCTTCGCGAGGGGATCATCAGCCGCGAGGTCTTCGACGATCTGCGCCGGCGGCTGGCCCATCGGCGCAGCGCCATCAGCAAGCGGCCGCCGCTCGACCTCGGGCTCGAATTGGCCAAGATGATCGAGCAGGTGCCGATCTTCGTGTCGCTCGACCGCGAGGCCGTCATCGGCGTCGGCAAGCGGCTGAGGGCGGTGGTCGCGGTTCCGGGCGAGAAGTTCATCCGCCGCGGCGGCCCGTCGGATTCCATGTACTTCATCGCCGCCGGCGAAGTCACGGTACGCGGTCCGGCCTTCGAGGTCGGCCTGAAGGAAGGGGACTTCGTCGGCGAGATGGGCCTGGTGAGCGACCGGCCGCGCAGCGCCGACGTGATCTCCAACGGCTACTGCCACCTGCTGAAGCTGTCGCGCAACGACTTCCGCGCGCTGCTCAACGATCGCCCCGCCGTGCGGGCCGAGATCGAGGCGGTCGCCGCCCGGCGCAATGCCGAGAACGAGGGCAAGGCCGCGGCCTCCTGACGGGCGTGGTCCGGCCGCCGCCGGCGGGTTTCGACGGCTTCGGTCGGGCGGGCGGCGCTCGGGATGACAGGGGGGCGCAAAACGGCTACCAACCGCGCCATTCAAGCGTTCGGAGCAGAGGAATGTCGCTCGACAAGGACACCGTGGCGCGGATCGCGCGCCTCGCCCGTCTGAAAGTCCCGGAGGAGGAGCTTGCGCCGCTGGCCGGCGAGCTGTCGGGGATTCTCGCCTGGATCGAGCAACTGAGCGAAGTCGATACCAACGACGTCGAGCCGCTCTCGTCGGTGTCCGACGTCACGCTGCCGATGCGCGAGGACAAGGTCACCGACGGCGGGATCGCGGCGAAGGTGCTGGCCAACGCGCCGGGCGGCGCGGTCTACGTCGACCCGTCCGACCACGATGCCGGCGGGTTCTTCACCGTGCCCAAGGTGGTGGAGTAGGCCATGGCTGCGCTGACGGACCTGACGCTCGCCGGCCTCAAGGCGACGATGGACAAGAAGGAAGCGAGCGCCGCCGAGGTCGCGGAGGCGCATCTCGGCAAGCTCGAGGAGCATCGCGCCCTCAACGCCTTCATCACCGAGACGCCGGATCGCGCGCGCGACATGGCGAAAGCCTCCGACGCGCGGCGCGCCCGGGGCGAGGCAGGTCTGCTGGACGGCATCCCGCTCGCCATCAAGGACCTGTTCTGCACCGAGGGCGTGCAGACGACGGCGGCCTCGCACATCCTCGAGGGCTTCGTGCCGCCGTACGAGAGCACGGTGACCGCCAACCTCTGGAAGGCCGGCGCGGTCATGGTCGGCAAGACCAACCTCGACGAGTTCGCCATGGGCTCGTCGAACATGACGAGCTACTTCGGCGGCGTCGAGAACCCGTGGAAGCGCAGGGGCGACAACCGCAAGCTGGTTCCCGGCGGCTCCTCGGGCGGCTCTGCGGCGGCGGTCGCCGCCTACATGGTGCCGGGCAGCACCGGCACCGACACCGGCGGCTCGATCCGCCAGCCGGCGGCGTTCTGCGGCGTCGTCGGCCTGAAGCCGACCTACGGCCGCTGCTCGCGCTGGGGCGTGGTGGCCTTCGCGAGCTCGCTCGATCAGCCGGGCCCGTTCGCCCGCACGGTCGAGGACAGCGCGCTGCTGCTGCAGGCGATGGCCGGCCACGATCCGAAGGATTCGACCTCGGCGCCGCTGGCCGTGCCCGACTTCGCCGCGGCCGCCCGCAATCCCGACATCAAGGGACTCAGGGTCGGCATCCCGAAGGAGTATCGCGTCGACGGGACCATGCCCGAGATCGTGGCCCTGTGGGACAAGGGCGTGGAGATGCTGAAGGCGGCCGGCGCGACGCCGGTCGAGGTGTCGCTGCCGCACACCAAGTATGCCCTGCCGGCCTACTACATCGTGGCCCCCGCCGAATGCTCGTCCAACCTGGCGCGCTACGACGGCGTGCGCTTCGGGCTCAGGGTTCCGGGCAAGGACCTGATCGAGATGTACCAGAACACGCGCGGCGCCGGCTTCGGCAAGGAAGTGCGCCGGCGCATCATGATCGGCACCTACGTGCTGTCGGCCGGCTACTACGACGCTTATTACAGGAAGGCCCAGCAGATCCGCGCCCTGATCGCCCGCGACTTCAGGCAGGCGTTCGAGAAATGCGACGTGCTGCTGACGCCGACCGCGCCGACGGCGGCCTTCGCGGCCGGCGAGAAGATGGACGATCCGGTGACCATGTACCTCAACGACATGTTCACCATCCCGGCCTCGATGGCAGGCCTGCCCGGCATCTCGGTGCCGGCCGGCGTCGACCGGGACGGGCTGCCGCTCGGCCTGCAGCTGATCGGCCGCGCCTTCGACGAGGAGACGATGCTGAAGGCAGCGGCGGCGCTGGAGAAGGCGGCGGCGTTCAGCGGGCGTGCCGCGGGTTACTAGCCGGCGCGCATGGCTGTCACCCCGAGCGAAGCGAGGGGCTTTGCCAACGGCAAAGGCTCTGCTTCGACCGGAGCGGCGGAGTTCGGCCTCACCTCGCTGATGGACGCGGTTGGCCATTGGTTCGGCTGGCGAGTGCAGCCCATCTGGCTGGCGTTCTCCCGCCGCTGACGATCCGCTAGTCTCCCGCCCATACGGGAGGAGCGAACATGGCGAAGGACTTCGATCTGGTCGTTCGAGGCGGCACGGTAGCCGATGGTACCGGTGCCTCTCTCCACGAAGCCGATATTGCCGTGAAGGACGGCAGGATCGCCGCTGTCGGGAAGGTCTCCGGCGGCGCGGCCGAGGAGATCGACGCGAAGGGGCTGCTGGTCACGCCGGGCTTCGTCGACATCCACACCCACTATGACGGACAGGCGACCTGGGACTCGCGCCTGCAGCCCTCGAGCTGGCATGGCGTCACGACCGCGGTGATGGGCAATTGCGGCGTCGGATTCGCGCCGGTGAAGGTCGAGGATCGCCAGCGCCTGATCGAGCTGATGGAAGGCGTCGAGGACATTCCGGGCGCCGCCCTGGACGAGGGGCTGGACTGGTCCTGGGAATCGTTCGGCCAGTATCTCGACGCGCTGGACGCGCGGCCGCGCGACATGGACATCGGCGCCCAGCTCCCGCATGGCGCGTTGCGCGTGTTCGTGATGGGCGAGCGCGCCGCCAGGCTGGAAGAGGCGACGCCGGAAGAGATCGCGCAGATGCGCACGCTGGCTGCCGAAGCGATGCGCGCGGGGGCGCTCGGCTTCTCGACCTCGCGCACGCTGAACCATCGCACCGTGAAGGGCGATCCCACGCCCTCGCTGCGCGCGTCCGAGGCCGAGCTCCTGGGCATCGCGCTCGGCATGAAGGACGCCGGCCGGGGCGTCATCGAGTTCATTTCCGATTTCAACACGCCCAATCCCGAGAGCGAGTTCGAGATGCTCGATCGCCTGCTCACGGCATCGGGCCGGCCGTTCTCGGTGTCGCTGGCGCAGGCCCATTCCCGGCCCGAGGGCTGGCGCCGCCTGCTCGGCCTGGTCGAGAAGCTCGCGGTCAAGGGGCACGCCGCCAAGGCGCAGGTGGCGCCGCGGCCGATCGGCGTGCTGCAGGGCCTGCAGGCGAGCCGGACCCCGTTCTCGATGTGCCGCTCGTACAAGGAGATCCAGCACAGGAGCGTGGCCGAGCGGCTGGCGATCATGCGGGATTCCGCGTTCCGGGCGCAGATCCTGAAGGAAGCGCACGAGCCGTTGCGGTCCGACATGGCGGCGCGTCTCACCGACTACGATCGCATGTTCCCGCTGGGCGACCCTCCCGACTACGAGCCGGCGCAGGAGAGCTCGCTGGGCGCCCGCGCCCGCCGCGAGGGGCGCGATCCGCGCGAGGTCATCTACGACTACCTGATCGAGAACGAGGGGAAGAACTTCATCTTCTCGCCGTTCGCCAACTTCGCCGCCTACAACCTCGATTGCTGCAGCGAGATGATGCAGAGCCCGCATACGCTGATCGGCCTGGGCGATGGCGGGGCCCATGTCGGCCTGATCTCGGACGGTTCCTATCCGACCTATCTGCTGGCGCACTGGGGACGCGACCGCGCTGCCGGCCGGCTCGACCTGTCCTGGCTGGTCAAGCGCCATACGTCCGACAATGCCCGTGCCGTCGGCCTGCACGACCGCGGCATCGTGGCGCCGGGCTGCAAGGCCGATCTCAACGTCATCGACTTCGACAGGCTCCGGGTCGAGGCGCCGGTGATGGCCTGGGACCTGCCGGCGGGCGGCAAGCGCCTGCTGCAGCGGGCGCGCGGCTATCGCGCCACGATCGTGTCCGGTGCCGTGACCTACCGCGACGGCGAGGCGACCGGCGCCCTGCCGGGCCGGCTGGTGCGGGGCCCGCAGGCGGCCTGATCGTCTTGGGCAGAGAAAGGGCCGCGCACCGGGCAGGCGCGCGGCCCCTTTGGATTGCCGGCAAGGAGCGGCGTCAGTCGCCCTTGATGTCGTTGTCCTTGATGACCTTGAACCAGCGCTCCTGCTCGGCCTTCTGGTAGGCCGCGAAGTCTTCGGGCGAGGTCGTCAGGATCTCCATGTTGAACTGCTCGATGAACTTCTTGGTGACGTCGGGCGAATGCACGGCCTTCGAGATCTCGGCGTGCATCCGGTCGACGATCGGCCGCGGCGTGCCGGTCGGCGCGTAGACGCCCCACCACGAATAGGACGGGAAGGCCTTGATGCCCTGCTCGGCCAGCGTCGGCGTGTCCGGCAGGGCCGGAGTCCGCTTCTCGCCCGTCACCGCGAGCGGCCGCATCTTGTTGACGCGGATGTGCGGGCTGAGCGAGGTCAGGCTGCCGATGCCGATATCGGTGATGCCGCCCAGCAGATCCTGGTTCAGCGGCCCGCCGCCCTTGTAGGGGATCAGGTTGATGTCGACGTCGTTCTCCTTCTTGATCAGCGTCATCAGCACCAGCGCCTGGCTGGCGCCGAGCACGCCCATGCTGACCTTGCCCGGTCGCTTCTTGGCGTCGGCCACGGCGTCGGCGAAGGTCTTGTAGGGCCGGTCGGGATGAGCCGCGATCACCTGCGGCGTGCGGCCGATCTGCATGACGTTGAAGAGGTCGGAATCCTTGTACGGCAGGTTGGCCGCGAAGGCCGGGTTCAGGATGTGGCTGTCGAAGGTCAGCATCCAGGTCTGGCCGTCGGGCGGCGACTTGGCCGCGATCGCCGAGCCGACCGCGCCGGTTCCCCCGGGCTTGTTGTCGATGATGATGTTCCAGCCCGTGGTCTCGATCATCTTGGCCTGGATGATGCGCGCCACGGGGTCGGTGGACCCGCCGGGCGGAAAGGGAACGATGATCTTGACGGGCCCCTTGGGCCAGTCGCCCGCGGATTGGGCCGAGACGATGGACGGCGCGGCCAGAGCCGCGACCGCGCTGCCGGCCAGGACCGCGCGGCGACGCAAATGACGCATTTTACCTCCCAGTGACTGTTTGACGGCGGCGGAGCCTAAGGCCGGCCCGGCGGCGCGCAAGCCCTTAGTTCGGCCATTTTCGCCATTCCGCTGGGCCCGGCATTTTGCCAATGCGGCGCCGACCGGTTATCTAGCGGCCATGTCGCTCATCAAAGGTGAAACCGGCGAATGGGAGATCGTGCTGGGGCTGGAAGTCCATGCCCAGGTGATCTCCGACGCCAAGCTCTTCTCGGGCGCCCCGACCGCGTTCGGCGCCGATCCCAACACCCAGGTCTCCCTGGTCGACGCTGGCATGCCCGGCATGCTGCCGGTCATCAACGCGCATTGCGTCGAGCAGGCGGTCCGCACCGGGCTCGGCCTCAATGCCAGGATCAACCTGCGCTCGGTGTTCGACCGCAAGAACTACTTCTTTCCCGACCTGCCGGCGGGCTACCAGATCTCGCAGTACAAGGACCCGATCGTGGGCGAGGGCACGATCGAGATCGACCTGCCCGACGGCGAGTCGCGCAAGGTCGGCATCGAGCGCGTGCATCTCGAGCAGGACGCGGGCAAGAGCCTGCACGACCAGCATCCCAGCCAGACCTATGTCGACCTCAACCGGTCGGGCGTGGCGCTGATGGAGATCGTCAGCAAGCCCGACATGCGCTCGGCCGACGAGGCGGCGGCCTATCTCGCCAAGCTGCGCTCGATCGTGCGCTATCTCGGCACCTGCGACGGCAACATGGACGAAGGCTCGATGCGTTGCGACGTCAACGTCTCGGTCCGCCGGCCGGGCGAGGCGCTGGGCACGCGCTGCGAGATCAAGAACGTGAACTCGATCCGGTTCGTCAAGCAGGCGATCGAGTACGAGGCGCGGCGCCAGGTCGAGATCATCGAAGGCGGCGGCAAGGTCGAGCAGGAGACCCGCCGGTTCGACGCGGGCCGCGGCGACACGCGCTCCATGCGCTCCAAGGAGGATGCGCACGACTACCGCTACTTCCCCGATCCGGACCTGCTGCCGCTCGTGATCACCCAGGAGTATGTCGACGGGATCCGCGGCACGCTGCCCGAGCTGCCCGATGCACGGAAGAACCGCTACATCAAGGAGTTCGGCCTGTCGCTCTACGACGCCGGCGTGCTGATCGGCGAGAAGGAGACGGCCGAATACTTCGAGACCGTCGCCAAGGGGCGCGACGCCAAGCAGGCCGCCAACTGGGTGACCGGTGATCTCTTCGGCATGCTGAAGCGCCGGGGCGTGGCCATCACCGAATCGCCGGTGACGGCCGCCAATCTCGGCAAGCTGCTCGACCTCATCGCCGACGGCACGATCTCGGGCCGCATCGCCAAGGACCTGTTCCTCGCCATGGAGGAGACGGGCAAGGATCCGGCCGTGCTGGTCGAGGAGCGGGGGCTGAAGCAGGTCACCGACACCGGCCCGATCGAGGCCGCCATCAAGGCGGTGATCGACGCCAATCCCGGCCAGGTCGCGGCCTACAGGGCCAAGCCGACCCTGTTCGGCTGGTTCGTCGGCCAAGTCATGAAGTCGACCGGCGGCAAGGCCAATCCCAAGGTCGTCAACGAGCTCCTGCGGAAGGCCCTGGACTCCTGACGTTCGCGGCGTCCGGGTGGGCGCGTTCCTCGGCGCCGTGACCCGGCCGGCGCGGCGCCCTTGGCTTGCCCGGCGCATGGACTTCTGACCCGTTGACGCGGGCTCGCTGTTCCGTCGGATGCGTGGCGCGGGTCAGGTTGAAGGCGGTGTTGATCAGGCCGACATGCGAGAAGGCCTGGGGGAAGTTGCCGAGCTGGCGGCCGTTCTCGTGATCGTATTCCTCGGCCAGCAGTCCGAGGTCGTTGCGGATGGCCAGCAGGTGATCGAACAGGCGTACCGCATCGTCGTGGCGCCCGATCGACTGGTAGGCGTCGGCCAGCCAGAAGCTGCAGGCGAGGAAGGCGCCCTCGCCGTGGCTCAACCCGTCGTCGGATTGCACGGTGTCGTAGCGGCGGACGAAACCGTCGACCATCAGGTCCTTCTCGATCGCCTCGACGGTGCCGACGAAGCGCGGGTCGGTGGCCTCGACGAAGCCGACCTCGGACAGAAGCAGCAGGCTGGCATCGAGCGTCGTCTCGCCGTAGGCCGAGACGAACGTGTTGCGCGCCGGGTCGAAGCCGTGCTCCCAGACCTGGTCGCGGATCCGCTCGCGCAGCGCGCGCCAGTCCTCGATCGGTCCCGGCAGGCCGTGCCGTTCGACCGCCTTGATGGCGCGGTCGAACGCCACCCAGGCCATGACCTTGGAATAGGTATAGTGGCGCAGCGGGCCGCGCGATTCCCACAGGCCTGAATCGGGATTCTGCCAGATGTTGGCCACGTGCTTCAGCAGTTCGAGCTGCAGGTCCCAGCCGCTTTCCGTGGTCGCCAGGGAGCCCTTGCGGGCCTGCTCGAACGTGTCCATCAGCTCGCCATAGACGTCGAGCTGGAACTGCCGGTAGGCGGCGTTGCCGATGCGCACCGGCCTGGAATCGAGATAGCCGGGCAGCCAGCCCGCCTCCCATTCGACGAGGCGGCGCTCGCCCATCAGTCCGTACATGATCTGCATGTCGGCGGGATCGCCGGCGACGGCGCGCTGCAGCCAGTCGCGCCACGCCGACGCCTCGTCGTAGACGCCGGCATTCATCAGCGCCAGCAGGGTGAGGGTGGAATCGCGGATCCAGCAGAACCGGTAGTCCCAGTTGCGCTCGCCGCCGACCCGTTCGGGCAGGGACGTCGTCGGCGCCGCGACGATGCCGCCGCTCGGGGCGTAGGTCAGCGCCTTCAGCGTGATCAGCGAGCGCCGGATCGCCTCGGAATGCGCGCCCTCGGTCTTCGTCTCGCCGGTCCAGTCGCACCAGAACCTGACGCATTCCTCGAGCGCGTCCTCGCCGTCGACCGGCGGCGGCAGGGGCAGGTGCGAGGGCCCGTAGCTCATCACGAAGGGAACGCAGTGGCCGGCCTCGACCTTGAACATGGCGAAGGTCTGCAGGTTCTCGCCCCACAGGTTCGCAGGCGTGCGCAGCACGACCATGTCAGGACCGGCGATGGCGCGCAGCGTGCCGTCCTCGAGGCGGGTCACCCACGGCACCGTGGCGCCGTAGCCGAAGCGCAGCACCAGCTCCATGCACATCGCCACCTCGCCCTCGTCACAACGCACCAGCCGGACGAGATCCGACGTGCTGCCGCGCGACTGCATGAAGTCGATCAGGGTGACGCGGCCGCTCGCCGTGGTGAACGTCGTCTCGAGCACCAGCGTATCCTCGCGGTAGCAGCGGGAGACCTCGGCCGGTTCCTCGGAGGGAGCGATCAGCCAGCGGCCGTTCGACGGTTGACCGAGCAGGGCGGCGAAGCAGGCTTCGGAATCGAAACGCGGCCAGCACAGCCAGTCGATGGAACCGTCGCGTCCGACCAGCGCCGCCGTCTGGCAATCGCCGATCAGTCCGTAGCTTTCGATGGGCGCTTTCATGTCGAGCGTCTCTGCGGTCTCGTTGCGAAGGAGAGAGGGGCGTGCCTGGCGGCGCCGGTTCGATCAGGTACGTCGCAAGTCAACGGCCGGACCAGCGACCGGGTTGCGGTGAACCCGCTCAGGGCGCGGCATAGCGCACCAGGCGGGCAGAAAGTCCGTCGCCCGACCACACGACCGCCGCGACCTGGCCGTCGGCGGTGCGCACGATGTCGCTCGCGCTGACGGCCGGGCTGCGCCACAGCTGCTTGCCCTCGGTACTGGCGTGGACGACGAAGCAGAGCGGCCCGGCGGCCGCGCAGGCGATCGCCGTGATGCCGCGACCGTCGGCGATCATGCGCCGCGTCTGGTCGTAGGGCCACGGCACGCGGCCGAGTTCCCGGCCCTGGTCTCCGAGGCGCACCAGCGCCGGATTGCCCGCGGTCTGGAATGCGCTGACGGCCGATACCCAGTAGCCGGGCAGGCGCGCGAAGGACGTGCCGAGGGTCGGGAAGGAGGCGCGGCCGAGCGGTGCGCCGCCGGGGCCGAAGCGGGCGACGTACCAGCGGCTCTGACTCATGACCTGCGTCACTTCCTGGATGATGGCCGACACGCTGCCGTCGGGCAGCAGCGCGAGGCCGTAGACGTCCTCGGGGTAAGCGGGACCCGGTCCGGCTTGCCAGTCGAGGCGGCCCTTCGCGTCGTACTTGCCGATCCACCAGTTGAACGGGTTGGGCCCGAAGCCGCCCGCCACCAGCAGACCCTCGTCGGCAGTCGGCAGGTAGAACTTGGTGAGGAAGTAGCCGCCGGCCACCTCGGTCGGCGGCGATACCGTCGTGACGCTCTCGACCGCGCCGCCGCCGTCCAGGCGAAAGATCGAGGTCACCGCGCGCTCGTTCTGCGGCAGCGCCGTTCCCTGGTTCGAGCTCGACAGAAACACCGCGGCGCGACCGGACGGATAGGCGACGATGCCGAGCGATTCGGCGTTGAAGCCGTTGGGGCCGACGCCCGCCTGGACCGGCAGCGTCGTGCGGTACTTCTGCCTGCCGTCGGGCCCGTAGGCCAGGACCTCGATGCGCGCGCTGCGCGCCGGCAGGATGCCGTAGGGCGAGGGCTGGAAGCTCGAGGTGAGCACATAGAGCGAGCCGTCGGGTCCGGCGGCGAGGCGGCCGGGCGGGCCGAAGCCCGACAGGCGATGGGCCGGCGGCGGCGGCAGGGCGACGTCGAGCGTGACGCGCGGCGCAGGTGCCGCCGGCTCGATCGACAGCGCGCCGGTGGCGGTTTGCGCCGCGGCCGGAACCGCGAGCGCGGCGAGAAGGACGAGGCCGATCGCAAGACGCATGGCGGGAATCATATGTGCTAGGCTCGGACGGTGGAAGCGAGGAAGCGATGGCTGCGAAGCTCTACGCGATGACCTGCGGCCGGCTGGTCGGACGCCTGAAGGACATGATCGAGGGCGAGGACGGGTCGGTGACCCTGCCGATCCCGTCGTTCCTCATCGAGCATGCGAAGGGACGCGTGCTGTACGACACCGGCATGCATCCGCAATGCCGCACCGATGCCGCCGGCCGCATGGGCGAGCGCGTCGCGCGCATCTTCGGCTTCGAGAACTACGGCCCATCCGACGACGTGAAGTCGAGGCTCGAAGCGATCGACCGCGATCCCGGCAGGGTCGACTACATCGTGAACTCGCACCTGCACTTCGATCATGCCGGCGGCAACGAGCTGGTGCCCAACGCCACGATGGTCGTGCAGCGGCGCGAATGGCAGGCCGCGCAGGATCCCGAGACCGCGGCCAAGGTCGGCTTCTTCCGCGCCGACTTCGACCACGGCCATCCGGTGAAGCAGCTCGACGGCGAGCACGACCTGTTCGGCGACGGCAGCGTCGTCTGCCTGCCGACCTACGGACACACGCCGGGACACCAATCGCTCAAGGTGCGCACCGAAAGCGGCGAGATCGTGCTGACCGGCGACGCCTGCTACTTCTGCCGCACGCTGCGCGAGCGGCGCCTGCCGCGGTTCGTGTACGACCGCGAGGCGATGCTCGCTTCGCTCGACCGTCTGGAGAGGCTGGAGAAGGGCGGGGCGCGGCTCGTCTTCGGCCACGACCCCGACTTCTGGAAGGACGTGCCCCAGGCACCGGTGCCGGCCTTCTAGCCGGCGCCGGCGCCGGGTCGGGGTCAGCCGTCGATCGGCAGGCCGAGCGCCAGCCGGCCGGCCAGGCGCTGCTGCGGTCCGGCCTGCAGGGGATGGAAGCGGGCGCCCTGGATGTCGCGGAACAGCTTCTCGAGGCCGAGGCTGCCGAAGTAGCCGCCACCGCCGGCCGCCACCATCGCGAGCTCGACGGTGCCGAGCGCGCTCCGCGCCACCAGCGCGCGATACTGGAACACCCGGTTCGTCGTGTCGGGGCCGGGCTGCGCCAGCTCCATCTGCTCCACCATCGTGTCGTGCGCCATCCGCGCCGCCATGAGCTCGGTGTCGAGCCGGCCGACGGCCTCGATCGTGTCCGGGTCGGGCCGCCTGGCGGCGGCGGCCACCGCGATGTCGCGCGCCGCCTCGGCGACGCCGGTGTAGACGGCGTAGATCAGCGGGAAGGCGATCATCGAGATGAGATGGAACGAGGGATGCCAGACGCCGGCCGGCCGGCGCGCGGCGATGGCGGCCTCGGGCACGAACACGTTCTCGAGCCTGACGCTGTGCGAGGCCGTGCCGCGCATGCCGAGCGTGTCCCAGGTCTCGACGATCGAGAGGCCGGGTGCCGTCATCGGGATGCCGAACTGAAGCGCCGTCGGCCCCTCGGCGGTCTGCTCGACGGCCCCGGTCATGAAGAGATCGGCGGAGGGCGCGCCGCTGGCGAAGACCTTGGTGGCGCTGACGCGGTAGCCGCCCTCGGCCTTCTCGGCCGTGCCGGAGCCCGGGAGCCAGTCCGAGCCGCCGGAGGACAGGAGCTGAAGGCGCTCGCCGGCCACCCGCTTCAGCAAGCCGTCGGTCGGCGCCTTCTGGTGCCGCCAGCGCCAGGCCGCCGCCGCGACCGTGTGGGTGTGCATGGCCAGGACCAGCGCGGTGGCGCCGCAATGGCGGGCGAGCTCGCGCAGCATCGCGGCCAGCTCGATGCGGCTGAGGCCGCCGCCGCCCAGCTCCGCCGGGACGGCGAGGCCGAGGAAGCCGTGGTCGCGCAGCAGCGCGATGTTGGCGCCGACATAGCGGTTCTCGGCATCGCAGGCGCGGCCTTCCCGGGCGATCTGCGGGGCCAATTTCACAAGATCGGCCGACCAATCGGGGGCGGCGGACCGGGGCAGGGGCTGAACGGACATCGAGGTCCTCCTTCACAAGTTGGCGGGAGGCTGTATCGTTCGATAGACACGGATGGACAATGACCGGAACACCGCCGTCCTTTGCCGATAGGCCGCCTCCGGGCGACGTGCTGGCCGACATGCTGCGGGCGGTGCGGCTGACCGGGGCCATCTTCCTCAAGGCGAGCTTCACCGAGCCCTTCGGGATCCTGTCTCCCCAGCGCTACGATTCCTCGATCCCGATGGCGCACCTGCGCCACGTCAGCATCTTCCACTATGTCGCGACGGGCGGCTGCACGATCGAGATCGCGGGCGGGGTCCGCCGCGAGCTGCAGGCCGGCGACCTGGTCCTGCTGCCCTTCGCCGCCGAGCACAAGCTGTGGCGTGGCGAGGCCGAGCTGGTCCCGGCCTCGAGCATCGTCAACCGGGACAGCCGCGAGGGCGTGTGGTCGTTCACCCACGGCGGCGGCGGCACCGAGACGCGCTTCGTCTGCGGCTTCATCGAATCGGCGGAGATGATGTTCGCGCCGATGTTCCACTCGTTGCCCGAGATGCTGGTCGACCGCGCCGACGACGAGGCGGTGGGGTCGGGCATCGCCGCCACCATCGATTCGCTGGTCGCCAAGGTCGACACGCTGACGCCCGGCGCCGAGGTGATCCTCGGCCGCATGATGGAGCTCCTGTTCATCGAGTTGCTGCGCCGCTACGCCGGGAGACTGCCCGAGGGCAGCCGGGGCCTGCTGGCGGCGCTCAACGATCCGCTGGTCGGGCGGGCTCTGCAGCTCCTGCAGGCCGATCCGGCGCGACGCTGGACGACCGACGACCTGGCGCGCGAGGCGGGAGCGTCACGCACGGTCCTGGGCGAGCGCTTCAACGCCGTGCTGGGGAAGCCGCCGATCGATTACCTGACGAGCTGGCGCATCCAGCTCGCCGCCGACCGGCTGCGCAACGGGCGCGATGCGATCGCCCGCATCGCCATCGACAGCGGCTACGAATCGGAAGCCGCCTTCAACCGCGCCTTCAAGCGCGTGACGGGGCTCACGCCCGGCCGCTGGCGCGAGGGCGGCGGCGACAGCCCGTCGCTGATGCCCCTGCAGTTCGGCCGCTCGCCGTTTTCCGGCGCCGAGAGCTGATCAACGGTCGATAGAGCGGTCCGCGCGGGCGGGCACCGCCACTATAACTCAAGTCATTCATCCGGACAACCGTGGGCACACCGCCTTGTCCGCACGACCGAGTTTTTTCGCACCGTAGAGACCCGAGAATTCCGCCGATTCGGGTGACGGCACTGCCGTCACCGTCACGTCTGCGGCAGGAACTCGATCATCACCCCGGCACCCTGTTCGGCGGCGACCAGCACGCGGTCGCCCTCGGCAAGGCCGAACGGCACGTTGTTGGCGCGCAGCAGGGCCTGCAGCGGCCGGGCGCGCTCGACGGCGACGGTGATGCCGACGATCGCCGGCAGCTCATCGGGCGCCATCACCTCGATCGCCTTGTATTCGAGCTGCCAGGCCAGCGTCGACCAGACCAGCAGCTCGACCGCGCCGGTGCGGACCAGCAGGCAGCCGTCGAAGATCTCCTCGACGGTCGCACCCCAGGCGGCCTTCAGCGCGTCGGCCGTCTCCTTCGGCTCGGCGGCCACGACATGGACCGCCGTCAGGCCCAGCGCGCCGTTGGGATGGACGATCCATTCCGGCTCCATGAAGGCCTCGGCCGTCTCGTGCTTCACGGGCCGCCAGGGCACGGGACCTTCCAGGGCGCCGGTCACGACGCTGGCCTCGATCGTGAAGCCCTCGTCGGTTTCCCACGCATGGCTGGTCGGCTCGCCGTCGAGCTCGGCCACGTTGACGGCGAGGGCGGGCGGCGCCGGTTCGTCCCCCAGCAGCTCGACATAGGTGGGGATGTCGTCGCGATCGGGCTGGAAGCAGACGCAGCGCGGCTCGACGCCCTCCGGCGTCAGCGTGAAGCCGAGCTGGGCCAGTCGGCCGGCGACGGCTTCCGGATCGCTCGGGGTCAGGGTGAGATGGTCGATGTCGCGGGCGGAGATCTTCATGCCCGGTCATACAGGGACCGGCGCCCCGCGCTCAAGGCCCGCTCATGGGATGCCAGAAGCATCCGTCGGCGCGGCGACGACCTCGGCAGGATGGCTCGTCCCGTCAGCCCTGCATCTCGCGCCAGCTCGCCTCGACCGAGTCGCGGTCGAGGTCGCGGGTGATGAAGACGAGGCGGGAGCGGCGGTCGTCGTCGGGCCAGCGCGCCAGCAGGGTCGGCGGATGGAAGGTGCGGTGGACGCCGTGGATGACCAGCGGCTGGCTCTCGCCGGCGACGTTCAGGATGCCCTTCACGCGCAGCAGCCGGTCGCCCCACGACGCCCGCACCGCCATCAGCCACCGATTGAACCCATCCCAGTCGAGCGGCTCGTCGAAGGTGAGGCAGAACGAACCGATATGGGCGTCGTGTCGCGAGCGGTCGGTAGGGCGATCGCCGTGCCCGCCGCCCTCGTGATGGCCATGGCCACGATGGTGATCATGCGCTTCGGCGTTCAGCCAGTCCCGCACCCGCTCGCTCTTGCCGGCCGGATCGAACGGTCCTGAATCGAAAAGGAGGGCCGGGTCGATGTCGCCCTGCACGATCTCGTAGAGCAGCGCCCCGGGATTGAGGCGGCCCAGCCGTGCCTGCAGGCGGGCGCTGGTATCGATGTCGGCGAGGTCGGTCTTGCTCACCAGCAGGCGATCGGCCACGGCGGCCTGCTTCACCGCTTCCTCGTGCTCGTCGAGCTGGCGGGCGCCGTTCAGCGCATCGACCGTGGCCACCACGCCGTCCAGGCGATAGTCGTGGCTGATCATCGGGTGGTTCAGCAGCAGCTGAAGGATGGGCGCCGGGTCGGCGAGGCCCGTCGTCTCGAGCAGTACGCGGTCGAAGGGCGGGGTCTGGTCCTTCTGCCGTCGTCGCGCGATGGCGCGCAGCGTCCTGTCGAGGTCGCCCTGGATGGTGCAGCAGACGCATCCCGACTGAAGCAGGATCATGTCGCCGCTGACGGATTCGACGAACAGGTGATCCAGTCCGACCTCGCCGAACTCGTTGACCAGCACCAGGCTGCGCGCCATGCGCGGGTCGCCCAGCACCCGGTTGAGAAGCGTGGTCTTGCCGCTGCCGAGGAAGCCCGTGATCAAGCTCACAGGTATGCGCGCAGAGGACTTGTCCTGATCGAACAGGTTCATTGCAATGTCGATGTCAGAGTTGTGACCGGTACAACGTAACGTTGCTGGCGACCTTGACGACCCGAGGGGACGACAGGAGGCTGGCCGGGTCAACAACAAACAAGCAAGGAGGGAGCGTCCATGGACTCGCGTTACCTTGACGAGAAGCAGGAGCTCAAGTCATCGCAGGTCGATGAGGAGCGTCGCACTTTCCTCACGGCCGGCCTGGTCGGCGGCGCCGTAGCGGCGGGAGCGCTGGCGGCGGGCGTTGCCCACGCGCAGCAGGTCGCGCAGGCGCCGGCCCTGTCGGACAAGCCCTGGTGGCCCCATCCCAAGTGGGGCAAGGACGACCAGGCCGGCGCGTCGAACTACATGACCCCGGCCAAGGTCCTCGACGCAGTGAAGCTGATCAAGGACGGCAAGGTCTACCGGCTGGGCAGGGTCTACGAGACGGCCATGCCGAAGTTCGGCGAGCGCGCCTTCACCCTGCGCATTCCCGGCACGCCGACCGGCGGCCCCTTCGGCGCCAACAAGCTCATCTATCACGACGAGTACCTGGCCACCGAAATCGGCCAGACCGGCACCCAGTTCGACGGCCTCGCGCACATCGGCATCCAGATGGGCAAGGACGGCGACATGAACGAGATGCGGTACTACAACGGCATCACCGAGCTCGAGATGGCCAGCGCCTACGGCATGAAGAAGCTCGGCATGGAGCACTGCAAGCCGTTCTTCACCCGCGGCCACCTGTTCGACGTCGAGGCGGTCAAGGGCGCCCCGATGGAGGCGGGCCAGGAGATCACCGTCGCCGACCTGCGCTCGGCCCTCCAGAAGCAGAACATGCAGGAGGCCGACATCAAGGAAGGCGATGCGGTGTTCTTCAACACCGGCTGGGGCAAGCTCTGGATGAAGAACAACGACAAGTTCAACAGTGGCGAGCCCGGCATCGGCCTCGAAGTCGCGAAATGGTGCATCGACAAGGGGATTGCCGTGACGGGCGGCGACCAGTGGGCGACCGAGGTCGTTCCCAACCCGAACAAGGACCTCGCCTTCGCGGTGCACGGCGAACTGATCTGCAAGAACGGGATCTACAACCACGAGAACCTCGATTTCACGGGGCTGATCGCGGACCGCAAGTATCAGTTCGCCTATATCTTCGGGCCCGCTCCGATCAAGGGCGCCACGGGGTCGAACGGCACGCCGCTCGCCGTGACCTGAATCCGGGGAGCCCGGTTGCAACCGGCCGGGCTCCTCTCGCTTCCCCGGCATCGACATGACCGGCCGCGCCAAGGAGCCACGGCGGCTCGACGCCGCTCGTGCGCTTCCCGACGGTCATCGGAGGTCGGCCAGCAGGGCGACACCGCCGGTCACCATGACCAGCAACAGGCCGGGGAAAAGCCACAGCCACCAGGCATCGCGCAGGTAGGGACCGGCGTGCGCCATGAGATGGCCCCAGCCCGGGACGCTGGTGTCGGCGAGGCCGACGAAGGACAGCGTAGCCTCGGCCAGGACGGCGCCGCTGAAGAGCACGCCCGAGAGGGCGAGGACGACCGGGAGGATCGCGGGCAGCACATGGTCCACGGCGATTTGCCGTCGCGAGAGACCGAGCGCGCGTGCGGCGAGGAGATGGGGTTGGCCGCGCAGGCCGAGGGCGGCGGCACGCGCCACCCTTCCCACGATGGGCCAGGCGCCGAACCCGAGTGCCGCCGCCGTCAGGAGCGTTCCGCTGCCCACGAGCCCCGCCATGACGATGGCGAGCAGGAGCGGGGGCACCGTGACAGTGAGCTCGGCGGCGCGCATCACGATGTCGTCCGCCAGGCGGCCCGCGAAGGCGGCAGAGAGGCCGAGAACCGTCCCGATCGCGAGCGCGATGGCCGTCGCCAGCCCGCCGATGACGAACGACACCTCGGCTCCCTGGGCCAGCAGGAAGAGCATGTCCTGTCCGAGATCGTCGGTGCCCATCGGATGTCCGAGGCTCGGCGGCGCCAGCATGGGGCCGACGGAACCCTTGCCAAGCAACGGGGCCGCCAGCGCGAGCAGCAGCGGCGGCGCCAGCAGGCCGAGCCCCAGCCGCCGGGTACGCCGCCCGCCAGCGAGGGCCTGGTCGTCAGGCCGCATGGGGGTCGGCCCGGTGGATCGCCATGCGCGGGTCGATCCGGTTCATGACGAGGTCGGTCACCAGGTTGCCGAGCATGGCGACGGCACATACCGACAGGGCGATGCCGAGTACCAGCGGATGATCTCGATTCACGGCGGCCGACACGATCAGGCGGCCCAGGCCCGGAAGGGCGAAGACCGTCTCGATGGCGACGGCGCCGACGAACATGGAACCGATGCGCCCGCCCAGCACGGCGAGCACCGGTTGCAGAGCATTGACCAGCGCGTGCCGGCGCCGGGCCTGCGCGAAGTCGAGCCCCTTGGCCTGGGCCGTCGTCATGTAGGGGCGACCGACCTCGCGCCCGAGGGCCGCTCGCAGGATCAGGGCCGTCATGGCGAGCTGATGGAGGGTGAGCGCGGTCACGGGAAGGACGAGGTGGCGCACCCGGTCGACGAGCGCGGGCGTCGATGCTCTCGGATCATCGAGCCCCTGCACCGGCAGCCATCCCAGGGTGAGCGCGAAAAGCAGCACCAGGCCCTGCGCCACCCAGAAGGTCGGCAGCAGGTGCCCGAGCAGCACCAGGAGAGGACCGAGGAAGCGCCGTCGATGTCCGGGAGGCGGCGTCGACCAGAGGCCTATCGCGGCGCCCAGCAGCACCGACAGGAGGGCGGCCGGCAGAACCAGGGCCAGGGTCGCGGGCAGGCGCTCCACGATGATCGTCGTCACCGGCGCCTTGTAGAGATACGAGCGCCCCAGGTCGCCGCTGGACGCCGCCCGGAGCCAGACGAGGTAGCGCTCGTCCAGCGGCCGGTCGAGACCGTAGCGGGCCTCGATCTCCTGGCGCAACTCGGCGGTCGCGTACTCGCCGCTCAAGGCCGTCACGGGCCCGCCCGGCGCCAGGTGGATCAGCACGAAGGCCAGGGATCCCACGATCAGCAGCCCGAGCGGCACCTGCAGGAGGCGCCGCAGAACGTAGCGGGTCATGCCGCTCCTAGGGTCGCTTCGCCCGCTCGGCGAATTGCCCGCTCCACGGGGCAAAGCCGGCGAGACCGGATGCCCACGCCGCCGTGAAGTCGGTCTCGACCAGCCAGAGGTAGGGCAGGTCGCGCACGACGATGCGCTGTATGGCGCGATAGGCCTCGGCGCGGCGCTCGCGATCGGCCGTGCCGCCGGCCGCGGCGAACAGCGCGTCGACCTCCTTGTCGCGATAGGCAGCGGCGTTCGAGAACGGGATGTTGCCGATGTTGCTCGACACGTACATGCGCCGCACGCCGATCTCGGGGTCGGCGCCGTTGCAGTAGGAGACGAGGGTGAGGTCGAAGTTGCGCTGCTTGAACACGGCATCGACCATCGCCGCCGGATCGAGCAGACGGGGCCGCACGCGGATGCCGACGGCGCCCAGCTGGTCGCGCAGCAGGTCGGCGTAGCGGCCGAAGGTCGCGAACTGCACCAGCTCGACCGTCAGTCGCACGCCCTCGGCGTCGGGCCGGAGGCCGGCACCGTCGAGCAGCGCCTTGGCGCGGCCGGGGTCGTAGAGCGATGCCGGGAACAGACCGGCGGCATGCGCCCAGGCAATGCCGCTCGAGATCGGCGCATCGGCGACGCGGCCATGGTCGAGCAGGATGCGCTCGACGAACGGGCGCCGGTCGATCGCCGCGGCGAAGGCTTCGCGGACCTCGCGGACTTGCAGGGCCGGCCGGTCGAGGTTGAAGCCCAGTGTCATGATGCAGTTGCCGCCGCCCGGCCCGAACTTCACGTCCGTGAGCGTGGCCTTTCCCGAGCGCTGCAGGCGGGCGATCTCCGATGGCGCGACGCGGCCCACGAAGTCGACCTCGCCCGCCGCCAGGGCCTGCGCCTGGGTGGCGGTGTCGGGGATCACGCGGAAGACGAGGCGATCGATGTGCGGCAGGCCGGGCTTGAAGTAGGCCGTGTTGCGCGCGAGGACGACGCGATCGTCCTTGGCGTAGCTCTCGAAGCGGAACGGACCGGAGCCCACCGGCCGGAGGTTCGCGGCATTCCGCTCGATCTCGCCGGTGCCATAGACGTGGCGCGGCAGGATCGGCGCCTCGGTCACGTCGAGCTGCTGCAGCAGGGCCGGGTAGGGCCGCTTGAGGCGAAATTCGACGGTCGCCGGGTCGATCACGTCGATCCCTTCGAGGACCGGGCCGAGGCTGGCGCGCGTGCGGGCGTGATGCCGGACGAGGACTTCTTCGAACGTGAACTTGACGTCGTCGGCGGTGACCGGCCGGCCGTCATGCCACTTCGCGTCCTTGCTGAGCTCGAAGCGCGCCCTCTGCCCGTCTTCCGACAGGGACCATCGAACCGCGAGGTCGGGCCGCGGATCGCCCTTCTCGTCGAGCGCGAGCAGCCCGTTGAACAGGGAATCCGCCACGGCGTGCGTCGGCGAGCCGGTCGTGATGGCGGGATTGAGGTGACCGGGATCGGCCGACACGGCGGAAACCACGGTGAGCGGCTGTTGCGCCGTAGCGATGGGCGCGGAAAGCGCAAGCAGCAGCGGGAACAACATGAGCGGAAAGCGATGCATGGACGAGCCCCAGGAACGGTCGGGGATTCTAGGGGGCGGGGAAGGGCGATGAAAGCAATGTGTAGGATGATTCGAGAAAAAATGCTTACGCGCCGGCGTCGCGGGCACCCTGCTATCATGACCCCCATGCCCCGCCCGCGCCGGGCCGGGCGCGTGTCCTTGTTTGCGGCAGGAGATGTCGGGTGAGCCGGATGATCGCCTGGGGCCTGGGGTTCCTGTTGCTCGCCGGCCTCGTTCCGGTCGGAGCCGCCTGGTCCCACGTCTCCAGCACCGGTCTGGCCACGCTCGACGTCGAGGGCGGCCGGCTGGCCTACCGGCTGACCGTGGTGACGTCCGAGGTCGATCCGCTGGGCGGCGAGATCCTGTGGCGGGCCGCCGGCGGCGATCGGCAGGCCACCGGGACGGTGGCGGGCTTCCTGCGCGCCTATGCCCGCTTCTCGATCGGCGGCGAGGCCTGCGCGCCGGGGCCCATAGCGGTGCGCGGCGCGGGGACCGGCGACGGCAAGGTGGTGCTCGACATGGCCCTGTCGTGCCCGAAGGCCAGCGGTCCGCTGGTGATCGTCGACGACTGGCCGGAAGTGCTGGGTGCGCATTTCCAGACCGTCCTCAGCCTGCGCGTCGCGGGCCGGCCGTCGCACGAATTCGTCTTCGTCGAGGATCGCCGGCGGGCCACGGTGGATCTCGCGGGGGCCGACGCTGCGCCCTCCGGCTTCCCGGGCTTCGTCGCCCTGGGCGTCGAGCACATCGTGGGCGGCATCGACCATCTGCTGTTCCTGCTGGCGCTGCTCGCGGTGGTGCGCTCGGTCTGGCAGACGGTGAAGATCGTCACCGCCTTCACCCTGGCGCACAGCGTCACGCTCAGCCTGGCGGCGCTGGGGCTGGTCGAGGTGCCGTCGGCCATCGTCGAGCCGCTGATCGCCGCCTCGATCGTCTGGGTGGCGCTGGAGAACCTCTTCGCGCCGCAGACTGTCGGCCGCCGCTGGCTGGTCGCCGCGCTGTTCGGCCTGGTCCACGGGCTGGGCTTTGCCTCGGCGCTGACCGACCTCGACCTGTCGCGCGCGGCGATGGTGCAGGCGCTGCTGGGCTTCAACATCGGCGTCGAGCTGGGACAGCTCGCCTTCGTCGCCGTCGTCCTGCCGCCTCTCGCCTGGGCCTCGCGTCCCGGCCGGCTGGCCCGCCTGCCGCAGGCCCTGTCCGCCGTCGTCGCCGTGATGGGCGCCGTGTGGCTGGTCGAACGCGTCGTCGCGTGATGGTCTTGCCGGGGGGCGGGCGCTCCCATAGACGCGCCACTGGAGTGGCGCGCCCCCGGCAGCAAGAAGGTCATGGCTGGGGGCGCGGCACTCCAGCGCCGCTCATGCGCTCTTGCAACGCCGACAATGAGCGCCACTGGATGGAGTGGCGCGCTCCCAGCGAAGAGACAAATCTCCAGTGGGGGAGGGTCGGTGTGGCGGGTCGAACGGGTCGTCGCGTGAGGGGGCACGAAGACAAGAGCGAGCCGGAGGCTCGCGGTCCGGAAGAGTCATGAGTCTCCTGGACCGCGAGCCTCCGGGCTCGCTCATGCGTCGTGCGGCATGTGCGTGGCGCAACGGGGGTCTTCGCCGACAGGCTCGCCACTGCGCCGGGCATTTGCTTTGATGCAGGCGGTTCGGGAGGAAACATGATCTCGCTGGTTCGTCTGGCCGCCATGGCGGCTCTCGTCGCGTCGACCGCATCCGCGGCGATGGCCCAGGGCATTCCCCGGGCCCAGTCGCCGGAGGAGGTGGGCTTCGTCTCGACCCGCCTCAAGCGGCTGACCGACCGTCTCGAAGAAGGGGTCAAGAACAACGAGCTGCCGGGGGCGGTGGTGCTGATCGCCCGCAACGGCAAGCTGGCCCTGTTCGAATCGGTCGGCTGGCGCGACAAGGACGCCAAGGTGCCGATGACCAACGACACGATCTTCCGGATCGCCTCGATGACCAAGCCGATCGTGAGCGTCGCGGCCATGATCCTGGTCGAGGAGGGCAAGCTCACGCTGGCCGACCCGGTGTCGCGCTACATCCCGGCCTTTGCCGACACCAAGGTCGCGGTCGAGAAAAAGAAGGACGACGGCACCGTCGAGATCGTGCTGGAGCCGCAGGTCCGGCCGATGACGGTCCAGGACCTGATGCGCCACACGTCCGGCCTCACCTACGGCCGCGCCGGCACCAACCAGGTGAAGCAGTCCTATCTCGACATGAAGGTCGCCGACCGCGGCCGCACCAACGCCGAGATGGCCGACCGGCTGGCCAAGCTGGCGCTGCTCTACCAGCCGGGCACGACCTGGGAATATTCGATGTCGACCGACGTGCTGGGCCGCGTCGTCGAAGTCGCGTCGGGAATGCCGCTCGACAAGTTCGTCGAAGAGCGCATCACCAAGCCGCTGAAGATGGGCGACACCGGCTTCGAGGCCGCAACCGACAAGAAGGCGCGCGGCGCCCATCCGATGAAGGAAGGGCCGAAGAACGAGGTGCCGGCGATCCCCGACGTCACCGAGAAGTTCACCTGGCGGTCGGGCGGCGGCGGCATGGTCTCGACGGCCGCCGACTATGCCCGCTTCCTGCAGATGTTCGCCAACGGCGGCCAGCTCGACGGCGTGCGGCTGATCTCGCGCAAGACCATCGACCTGATGACGGCCGACGCGCTGCCGCCCGACGTGAAGATGGGCGCCGACATGGCACGCTTCGAGGCGCTGGAGCCCAGCGCCCGCATGGGGCAGGGCTTCGGCCTGGGCTTTGCCATTCGCACCGTGCAGGGCCGCAATCCGCTGCCCGGCTCGCCGCACGACTACTACTGGGGCGGCGCCTACGGCACGTATTTCTGGCACGATCCGGCCGAGCGGATGTACGTCGTGTTCATGATGCAGTCGCCGGCCGCCCGGCTGCGCTACCGCTACCTGATGCGCGATCTCGTCTACCAGGCGCTCATCGGGAACTGACGCCGTCACCGCGCGCGGCCGGAAACCGGCCGGGCAGGGGATGCGTTTCTTGAAACCCTTCCTATATGGGTGGAAATGGCCAACCAGGATCCCCGCAACTGGATGTGGTCGGAAGCGCTGCAGATGCTGGCGCGCGCCGAACGCCTCCACCGTGAAGTCTTCCAGCCGCCGCACGCCTCGCGTCGCGGCGCCAACTGGGAGCCGCCCACCGACGTGCTGGAGACGCCGGACGCCGTCCTGATCCTGGTCGCGCTGCCCGGCGTCGATCCGGAGAAGGTCGAGCTCGCGATCCGCGACGGCGCCCTCCTGATGGCGGGCGAGCGCGTGCTGCCGCAGGAGCTGCGCACCGCCGTGATCCATCGCCTCGAGCTGCCGCAGGGCCGCTTCGAGCGGCGCGTCCCGCTGCCGCCCGGCGTCTACGAGACGCCGCGCACCGGCGTCACCAACGGCTGCCTGGTGATCCGCCTCGCCAAGGCCAACCGTCAGAGGAACCAGACATGAGCCCGCCGGACGTCAACACCGGCACGCCCGCCCCCGGCACCCCCGCGCCCGGGAACGGTGGCCAGCCCTCCGTCACGCTGCCGCCCGACGCGATGATCGTCGTGCCGGTGCGCAACACCGTGCTGTACCCGGAGATCGTCTTCCCGATCACCGTCGGCCGGCCGTCGAGCATCGCCGCGGCCCAGCAGGCGGTGCGCGAGCAGCGCCAGATCCTGCTCGTCCTGCAGCGCGACCCGGAGAAGGACGAGGTCGGGCCCGAGGACCTCTACCGGGTCGGCACGGTCGCCAACATCGTGCGCTACATGACCAGCCCCGAGGGCGGCCACCACCTGATCTGCCAGGGCGTGCAGCGCTACCGCATCACCGACTTCGTCGAGGGCCATCCCTTCCTGCTGGCGCGCGGCCTGCACGTGGCCGAGCCGGAGCCGAGCGGGTCCGAGGTCGAGGCGCGCTTCCTGGTGCTGCGGCAGCAGGTCGGCGAGGTGCTGGAGCTGCTGCCGCGCGTGCCGCCGGAACTGCGCCAGACCGTCGAGGCGACGACCTCGCCGGGCCTGCTGGCCGACCTCGCGATGACCTATCTCGACGCCGCCCCGGCCGAGAAGCAGGGGGCGCTGGAGACGATCGAGCTGGTGCCGCGGCTGGACAAGGTGTCCGGCCTGCTGGCCCACCGGCTGGAGGTGCTGCGCCTGTCGGCCGAGATCGGCAGCAAGACCAAGGCGTCGCTCGAGGGCCGGCAGCGCGAGGCGCTGCTGCGCGAGCAGATGGCGGCGATCCAGAAGGAACTGGGCGACGAGGGCTCCAACAAGCAGGAGCTGGCCGATCTCGAGAAGGCGATCGGCGAGGCGAAGATGCCGCCCGAGGTCGAGCAGGTGGCCCGCAAGGAGCTGCGGCGGCTGCAGCGCACGCCGGAGGCGGCGGGCGAGTACAGCATGATCCGCACCTACCTCGACACGCTGATCGAGCTGCCCTGGGCGCCGCCGGAGCCCAAGGACATCGACATCGCCGAGGCGCGCCGCGTGCTCGATGCCGACCATTTCGGCCTGGAGAAGATCAAGAAGCGGATCGTCGAGTTCCTGGCCGTGCGCAAGCTGGCGCCGGAGGGCAAGGCGCCGATCCTCTGCCTGGTCGGCCCGCCGGGCGTCGGCAAGACCTCGCTCGGCCAGTCGATCGCCCGCGCCATGGGCCGCAAGTTCACCCGCGTCAGCCTGGGCGGCGTCCACGACGAGGCCGAGATCCGCGGCCATCGCCGGACCTATATCGGCGCCATGCCGGGCAACATCATCCAGGCGATCCGCAAGGTCGGCGCGCGCGACTGCGTCATGATGCTGGACGAGATCGACAAGATGGGCTCGGGCATCCACGGCGACCCGTCGGCGGCGCTGCTCGAGGTCCTCGATCCCGAGCAGAACGGGACCTTCCGCGACAACTATCTCGACGTGCCGTTCGACCTCAGCCGCGTCGTGTTCATCACCACGGCCAACATGCTGGAGACGATCCAGGGGCCGCTGCGCGACCGCATGGAGATCATCTCGCTCTCCGGCTACACGGCCGGCGAGAAGCTGGAGATCGCCCGGCGCTACCTGGTGCGCCGCCAGCTCGAGGCCAACGGGCTCACGGCCGAGCAGGTGACGATCGAGGATGCCGCGCTCCGCCGCATCATCGAGAGCTATACGCGCGAGGCCGGCGTCCGCAACCTCGAGCGCGAGATCGGCCGCGTGCTGCGCCACGTCGCCGTGGAGTTCGCCGAAGGCCGGAGCGGCCAGAGGACCGTGGGCGCCGACGAGATCGAGACGATCCTGGGGCCGGTGCGCTTCGAGAACGAAGTCGCCATGCGCTCCAGCGTGCCGGGCGTGGCGACCGGCCTCGCCTGGACGCCGGTCGGCGGCGACATCCTGTTCATCGAGGCCACGCGCACACCGGGCAACGGCAAGCTGGTGCTGACCGGGCAGCTGGGTGAGGTGATGCGCGAGAGCGTGCAGGCCGCGCTCAGCCTGGTGAAGAGCATGGCGGCGACGCTCGGCATCGAGGCCGCGCTGTTCGACAAGAGCGACATCCACGTCCACGTGCCGGCCGGCGCCACGCCCAAGGACGGGCCGAGCGCGGGCGTGGCCATGTTCATGGCGCTGACTTCGCTGTTCACCGGCCGCGTCATCCGCAGCGACACGGCCATGACCGGCGAGATCAGCCTGCGCGGCCTGGTCCTGCCGGTGGGCGGCATCAAGGAGAAGGTCGTGGCCGCCGACGCCGCCGGCATCAAGCGCGTCATGCTGCCGGCCCGCAACCGCCGCGACTTCGACGACATCCCCGAGGAAGTCCGCAAGCGCCTGGAGTTCGTCTGGCTGGAGAAGGTCGACGACGCCGTGTCGGCGGGATTGCACCAGCAAGCATCATCCTGAGCGAGCCGGAGGCTCGCGGTCCGGAAGAGACTGACTCATGATCTTCTGGACCGCGAGCCTCCGGCTCGCTCATCTTCTTGTCGAGAAGCGCTACGCGGCCAGCGCCTCGTCGCCGACGGCGCGACGGAGCGCGGCGCGGGCGAGGAGGCGGGTGGAATCGAGGGTCGGCAGGGGCGAGTTGCCATCGCCGATGATCAGCGGGATCTCGGTGCAACCCAGCACGACGGCGTCGCAGCCGCGCTCCTTCAGCCCGCCGATCACCTGCTGGAAGTAGGCGACGGACGGCGGCTCGAAGCGGCTCTGCACCAGCTCGTCCATGATGATGCGGTTGCATTCCTCGCGCTCGGCCGCCGTCGGCCGCTCGAAGGCGAGGCCGCGGGCGGCGAGCTTGTCGGGATAGACGTCGCTCTCGACCAGCCACTTCGTGCCGGTGAGGCCGATGCGGTGGAACCCGCGTTCGGCGGCGTGGCCGGCCGCGACCTCGGCGATGTGCAGCCAGGGCAGCGGCGACCGCGCCTGCACGTGCGGCAGCGCCTGGTGGATCGTGTTGTCCGGGCAGATCACGAAATCGGCGCCGATGCGGGCGAGCTTGCCCGCCGAGTCGAGCATGATCTCGCCCACCGCCGCCCAGTCGCCGCGGTAGATCGCCGCCATGTAGTCGGCGAGCGAGTGGGTGTGCATCGATACTTCGGGATGGGCATGCGGGCCCAGCAGCGCCGCGCCCTCGACGCAGATCGTGCGGTAGCAGAGGGCGGCGCCCTCGGCCGAGCAGGCGACGATGCCGATATGCCCGGCCATGTCGCTACTTCTTCAGCCGGAGCCGGCCCATGAAGTCGCGCTTGCCCAGCGGCACGCCCTTGTTGCGCAGGATGTCGTAGGCCGTGGTGGCGTGGAAGTAGAAGTTCGGCAGCGAGAAGGACAGGAGGAAGTTCTCGGCCGTGAACGGGATCTTCATGGTCGGGAGCTGGAAGGTCATGTCCTTGCCCTGCACCGCGTCGACCTCCTCGGGCTTCACCTTCTGCAGCGCCTCGCGCGCCTCGGTCACCGTCTTCTGCAGGCCGGCATAGTCGATGGTCGCGGGGATCGGCGCCGGCGGCCCGAACACGCCTTCCTTGACGCCATTGATCGCGCCCAGCGAGTGGTGGGCCGTCGCCCAGACCTGGAACTTGAACGGCAGCATGTCGGCATGAAGCCGCTCGCCGAGGACGGCATCGGGATCGGCCTTGGCCTCCTGGAAATGGGCGAGCCCCTTGGCGAGAAAGCCTTCCACGGCTCCCAGGGTCTGCAGGTAGTTCGCGACGCTGAGATCGAAAAGCGAGATGGCCATCGTGCGTGTCCTCCGGGTAGGTGGCCCTGCTTACCGGAAACGGTCATTTCCTCATAGGCCCATGAGGCTTCCGCGCGCCCGGGCGGCGCGGAATGGCCTAATCTCCCGCCCCCTTCGTTCGAGGAGACGCCCATGATCGACCTCCACTACTGGCCGACGCCCAACGGCTTCAAGATCACCATCATGCTCGAGGAGTGCGGGCTGCCCTACACGCTGGTCCCGGTGGACATCGGCACGGGCGCCCAGTTCAAGCCCGAGTTCCTGAAGATCAGCCCCAACAACCGCATGCCCGCCATCGTCGACCACGAGCCGCCGGGCGGCGGCGCGCCGGTCTCGGTGTTCGAATCGGGGGCCATCCTTCAGTACCTGGCCGAGAAGGCCGGCAAGTTCCTGCCCAAGGACCTGCGCGGGAAGTACGAGGTCCTGCAGTGGCTGAACTGGCAGATGGGCGGGCTGGGGCCGATGGCGGGGCAGGCCAATCACTTCAACATGTACGCGCCGCAGTTTAACCCGGTCGAGCAGCTCACCTACGGCCAGGCGCGCTACAGCAACGAGGTCAACCGCCTGTTCGGCGTGCTGAACAAGCGGCTCGCCGACCGCAAGTACGTCGCGGGCGACTATTCCATCGCCGACATGGCAATCTGGCCCTGGGTCGTCGGCTTCAAGAACTTCGGCCAGAAGCTGGAGGATTTCCCGAATCTCAAGACCTGGTTCGAGGAGACGGTGGGCCAGCGACCCGCGGTGGTGAAGGGCAAAGCGGTCGGCGCCGAGCTGCGCAAGACGCCGGGCATCAGCACCGACGAGCAGCGCAAGATCCTGTTCGGGCAGACGGCATCGGTGGTGCGGTAGAAGATCGACTCGCGTCGTGCATTTCCTTCCTCCCCACGCTCCGCGTGGGGAGGTGCCTGCGCAGCAGGCGGAGGGGTCGGAAGCGGAGGCGACGTCGCCCATGACCCCTCCGGCCCTGCGGGCCACCTCCCCAGCGTCGCTGGGGAGGAGAGGATCGACTGGCGTCGTGCGCAACGTCCGCCCCATCGATGACGACTGCATGAAGAATGCGGTGATCGCCCGGGCGGGCTTGACGCTCGCGGGCGGGACAACCACGTTCCCCCAGCCCTCCCGCGGAGGGCAGGAGGGACAGTCATGCAAGCGCAGGAACGCGAGCTCATCACCGGCCTGTTCGGCCGTCTCCAGCCATTCGACGCCCAGCCGCGCGATCCCGAGGCGGACGCGCTGATCCGCGACCTCGCCGCGCGCCAGCCGTCGACCGCCTACCTGCTGGTGCAGACCGTGCTGGTCCAGGAACAGGCGCTGAAGGCCGCGCAGGAGCGCATCGCCGAGCTCGAGGCGAAGGCGGCGGCCCCCGCGCCGGGCGGCGGCTTCCTCTCCAGCGCGCCGAAGATCGGCCCGTGGGGCTCGGCGCCCTCGGCTGCCGCGCCCGCGCCGGCAGCGGCGCCGCAACCCTTCCCGACGACGCGCTCGCCCTTGCAGGCGGCGGTATCCGGCGGGCCGGCCGGCGGCGGCTTCCTGCGCAGCGCCATGGCGACGGCCGCGGGCGTCGCGGGCGGCGCGCTGCTGTTCGAGGGCATCCGCGGCCTGATGGGCGGCGGCGCGGGCCCGTGGCAGCAGGCCTCGGCGCAGCCGGCGCCGCTGCTGCCCGATTCGCAGGGCGACGGCCAGGGCAGCGATGCCTCGGGAGGGGACTATCAACAGCAGGCCATGGCAGACGACAATCCGCTGCCGGCGGACTTCCGCGACGATGCGTCGGGTTACGACAGCGCCGACTACGACAGCGGCGACGGCGGCGGTTCCGACGACTGGGCATGACGCCGCCGCGACTTGTGAAAAGGGGAGAAGAACGAATGATCGAACTGCATACCTGGGGCACGCCCAACGGGCGCAAGGTGTCCATCATGCTGGAGGAATGCGGGCTGCCCTACAGCGTGCACAAGGTCGACATCTCGAAGGGTGAGCAGTTCAAGCCGGAATTCCTGAAGATCAGCCCGAACAACCGCATCCCGGCGATCCTCGATCCCGACGGGCCGGGCGGCAAGCCGATCAGCCTGTTCGAATCGGGCGCGATCCTGATCTACCTGGCCGAGAAGACCGGCCAGTTCCTGCCCAAGGACCCGGCGAAGAAGTACAAGACGCTGGAATGGCTGATGTGGCAGATGGGCGGCGTCGGCCCGATGTTCGGTCAGGCCCATCACTTCCTGCGCGCCGCGCCGACCAAGATCGAGTACGGCATCAAGCGCTACGTCGACGAGGCCAAGCGCCTCTACGGCGTGCTCGACAAGCAGCTCGCGGGCAATGCCTTCGCCGCCGGCGAGGAGTACACGATCGCCGACATGGCGATCTTCCCGTGGGCGGCGCGCCACGAGTGGCACACGGTGAACCTCGCCGACTTCCCCAACGTCAAGCGCTGGTACGACATCGTGAACGCGCGTCCGGCCGTGACCAAGGGCATGTCCGTCCCGTACCTCAATTGAGGGCACGCGGGATCGCGGCCGGCGCGGCGGCTCTGCTTCTGGCCGGCTGCGCCCAGCCGGCGCCGCCGGCCTGCACGCCGCCGCTTCGTCCGGCTATCGCCTACGATCTCTACTTCGGCCGCGACCGGGCCGACGGGCGCGAGGTGACGGAGAGCGAGTGGGCCGCCTTCCTGGCCGAGGTGGTGACGCCGCGCTTCCCCGACGGGCTGAGCGTGCTCGACGTCCAGGGCCAGCACCGGCCGCAGGCCGGCGGCCCGATCGTGCGCGAGCGCTCGAAGCTGCTGGTCCTCGTCGTGTTCGACGCGGCCGGCCAGCGCGCCCGGCTCGACGAGATCGCTGCCGCCTACCGCCAGCGCTTCGGCCAGGAAGCGGTGTTCCGCGTCGAGAAGGCGGTCTGCGCCGGGGCGTAGGGGCTGCGGACGACGCACCCGCTGTCACCCCGAGCGAAGCGAGGGGCCTTTGAAGCCTCGGGAAAGGTCCCTCGCTGCGCTCGGGATGACAGCGAGGGCTGCATCGAGCGACGACTGCTTCCGGCAAGACATTACTGTCACCCCGAGCGAAGCGAGGGGCCTTGAAGCCTCGGGAAAGGTCCCTCGCTGCGCTCGGGATGACACCGGGGCACTTCATCAGGCGATGAGACTGTCACCCCGAGCGCAGCGAGGGGCCTTTGGGTTGCAGGAAAGGTCCCTCGCTACGCTCGGGATGACAAAGGGGCCTGCATCCCGGCCGGACCATACTTTCGGTCAGCCGATCATACCTACAGGCAACTGTTCAGCGCCCCGCGGGGCGGGCTAGATTGGCCTCGCATTCAGCCACCAGGAGTTCACGACCATGGCCAAGGACGCCAAATCCCGCCGCACCGCCAACCTCGCCACGCCGACCGATCTCGGCGCGAACGCCGCCAGGGAGGTGGCGGGCGGGCTCAACATCCTGCTGGCCGACGTCGTCGCGCTGTACTTCAAGACCAAGAACTTCCACTGGCACGTCTCGGGACCGCATTTCCGCGACTACCACCTGATGCTCGACGAGCAGGCGACCGAGATCGACGCCATGACCGACGTGATCGCCGAGCGCGTGCGCAAGCTCGGCTGCTCGACCATCAAGTCGGTGGGCCAGATCAAGAAGCTGCAGCGCGTGCTCGACAACGACGCCGACTACGTGACGCCGCTCGACATGCTGGCCGAGCTGCGCGAGGACAACCAGCAGCTCGTGAAGCACATGCGCATCCTCCACGAGGTCTGCGACGAGGCGGGCGACATCGCCACCGCCAGCCTGATCGAGAACTGGGTCGACGAGAGCGAGAAGCGCGTGTGGTTCCTGTTCGAGACGGGCCGCCGCACCGAGGGCTGACGGCAAGCCGCTCTAGACGCTGCGGTGCAGTGGCGGTTGCGGCGTCGCCAGAATCTTGTCGATCCGTCGCCCGTCCACGTCGACGATCTCGAAGCGCCAGGCGCCGTACTGGAAGGCCTCGCCGATGCCGGGCAGGCGTTGCATGCGCTGGAGCACGAAACCCGCGACCGTGTGGTAGCCGTAGGCGGGCGGCAGCGCCATGGCCAGACGCTCGCCCAGCTCGTCGATCGGCAGGGCGCCGTCGATCAGCAGCGATCCGTCGTCGCGCTGGACGATGCGCGGGCCGTCATCCTCCTCGATGTCGGCGACGATGGTCTTCAGGATGTCGCCTTCGGTGACGACGCCCTCCAGGCTGCCATGCTCGTCCATCACCACCACCATGGACAGGGGCGACCGGCGGAGGCGCTCGACGACGTCGATCGCCGGCAGCCGGTCGCTGACGACCGGCACCTCCTCGACGAGCGACCACAGGCCGGCGATCTTGCCGTCGAGCAGGGCGTTCAGCGCCGGCCGCACCGGCAGCACGCCCTCGACATTGTCGATGGTGCCGTCGACGACCAGGAGCCGGCCGTGCCCGGCGGTGCGCAGGGCGTCGCGCACTTCCGTCTCGGGAGCGTGCCGGTCGATCGTCTCGACGTCCTGCCGCGGCGTCATGACGGCGCGGACGGAGCGGTCGCCGAGCCGCATGACGCGGGTGATCATGGAATGCTCCTCGGGCTCGACGACGCCGGTCCGCTGGGCCTCGGCGATCAGCGAGTGGATCTCCTCGTCGGTCACCGGAGCGTCCTGGTGCCGCGACTGGCCGAGCAGCCGCAGGCCCAGGCGCGACGACCCGTCGAGCAGGTCGACAACGGGGGCGGCGATGGTCGCCAGGATCTTCATCGGCCGGGCCACGATCACCGCCACGCGCTCCGCGTTACGCAGGCCGAACTGCTTGGGCACCAGCTCGCCCAGCACCACCGACAGGTAGGTGATCGTGACGATCACCGCGGCGAAGGCCGCCGGCTCGGCGACGCGCGTGGGCATGCCGTGGCTTTCCAGCCAGGTATCCAGGCGGCCGGCGATGGTGGCGCCGCTGAAGGCGCCGGCGACGATCCCGACCAGGGTGATGCCGATCTGGACCGCCGACAGCATGCGGCCGGGCTCGCGTGTCAGGTCGAGCGCGACCGCCGCGCCGCGCGATCCCGAGCGCTCCATCCTTTCGAGCAGGGGCCGCTTGGCGGAGACCAGGGCGAGCTCCGACATGGCCAGGAAGCCGTTGAGGACGATCAGGATCGCCACGATCGCGAGTTCGACGACGAGCATGGTCGCTCCGTCTGCAAGTGGGGCCGTGTGGCGGACCGGGCCCGCCCGCTACTGCCGCTCCGCCCAGCCGATCATCCTGCCCAGGAAGGCGTCGCAGGCGTCCATCTGGGACCTGGCGACGAACTCGTTGGGCTGGTGGGCCTGGGAGATGTCGCCCGGGCCGCAGATCACCGTCGGGATGCCGTGGCCGCGGAAGATCCCGGCCTCTGTGCCGTAGGGCACCGCATAGGTGCGGTTGCCGCCGGTCCATTGCAGCGCGAGCTTGGCCGCCTCCTCGTTCTCCTGCGGCAGCAGGCCGGGCACGAAGGAGCGGCGCTTCAGCGTGATGGAGGCGTCGGGATGCCGGGCCTTCATCTTCGGCAGCAGCAGCTCGGCGATATAGGCCTCGGCGCGGCGCTGGACCTCCCAGGGATCGTCGCCGGGCAGGGTGCGGTAGCCCCAGTTCAGCGTGCATTCGCGGGCCAGGATGTTGGCCGCCGTGCCGCCGGTCACGATGCCGACGTTGATGGTCGTGTGCCCGGGCACCGTGTCGATGTCGGTGCGCTTGCGCTGGGCCAGCTCGACCTGCAGCTCGTTCAGCCAGTGGATGAAGGTGCCGGCGAAATGCACGGCGCTGACGCCGAGATGGGTCATCGACGAATGGGCCTCGACGCCGGTGAAGGTGGCGATGATGCCGCCGCCGGCGTTCTGGGCGTTGACCACGCCCATCATGGTGGGCTCGCCCACGATCACCGCCTGCGGCCGCGGCACGGCGCCGACCAGCCGCTCGGCCAGCGAATGGGCGCCGAGGCAGCCGATCTCCTCGTCGTAGGAGAAGGCGAGGTGCATCGGCACCGTGAGCTTGGCGCGCTGGAAGGCCGGCACATGGGCGAGGCAGGCGGCGACGAACCCCTTCATGTCGCAGGTGCCGCGGCCGTAGAGGTTGCCGTCGGGCTTCTCGGTCAGGGTCCAGGGATCGGTCTCCCAGGGCTGGCCGTCGACCGGCACCACGTCGGTGTGGCCCGACAGCACGATGCCGCCCTCGCGCTCGGGGCCGATCGTGGCGAACAGGTTGGCCTTGGTGCCCTCGTCGTTCGGCACCAGGGTGCTGGCGACGCCGAGGTCGGCCAGGTAGTCGCGGATATAGTGGATCAACTCGAGGTTGGAATTGCGCGAGGTGGTGTCGAAGGCCACCAGGCGCTGCAGCATGTCGAGGGAGGAGGGGGAAGTACGCATCCCGGCACCGTCGCACGGTTGAGGGTTGGAGGCCAAGGGCCTGAAATCCTTGAGGAAATCCAACCGCCGTTTGACTTGGGGCGGCCCCGCCGCTAGAACCGCCCCGCATCCGTCGTGGATATCGATCGCCGGGGTCTTAACGGGCTGCGGAGAGGTGGCCGAGCGGTCGAAGGCGGCGGTTTGCTAAACCGTTATAGGGAGATAATCCCTATCGAGGGTTCGAATCCCTTCCTCTCCGCCATTCTCTCCGGTGCTTACCCCGCAGATGAGCCACGGTGTCCCGCTCGGCCGCGGGCGCCACCATTTCTTGTCAGCAGGTCCTTCAGCGCCGCGTTGTCCAGCATAGTGTCCGCCAGCAGCCGCTTCAGCTAGGTATTCTCCCCGTCGAGCGCCGTACGCGCTTGGATTCCGTTACATCCGGGCCGCCGCATTTGCTCCTCAAGTTGTAGAACGTCGCCTTGCTGACCCCGCGCTTGCGACACAGATCGCCGCTTTTCACCCCGGAGTCGTGCTCCTTCAGCACGCCGATAATTTGGTCTTCGCTGAACCTCTTGCGCTTCATCGTCTGGTTCCCTCAAAAGGGCCAGACTCAACTTCAACCTGGACTGAGCGCCGGAGGTAACGTCACACCGGGTCGCTACAGACACGCAGGCGCACGGTGCCGCGGTTTTCCGCCCCTTTTGGTCGCTCCACCCAATCGCAACCTTCCCACCAGTGAGTCGATTGGCGGTCCGGATCGGCCGTGACCCAGTAGAGTGAATTCGGCTCCAGTCTCGGATGCGCGCGCGAGACCACGACAAGTGGGGCCGCCGCCGAGGCTACGGTCGTCCAGGACTCAATCGCCGCACCGGGCTTTCCACCGTCGTCGCTACAGAGCCGAATCTGGACCTCGGGGTTCCCTGTGCCAAACGCATACCCCAAGGTCAGGTCGCGGAGAATGCTGGCGACGTCCCCAGTTCGAAATGCACCCTGCCCTTCAGCATAGCCTGGCCCGTCTCCGTATAGACCGATGGAGTAATAGCCTGTGGTTGTAGACCACATCGAGTCCCAGACCAGCGGCCTGCTCGGATCGATGGTCCGCGCCACTCTTCGTGCGCCTTCCGGAGTCGGAAATATAGTGTAGAGCAACACATAGTGATTTTGATCCCCGTGGACTACCGGCTGCTTGTAACACTGGACTGAGATCAAGTTACCACCCTGGGTTGTTGGCGTTGGCTTGAGAGTGCATTCGTGGTCTGGGTTGGCGCCCGGGTGGATCCACCACTCGAGGTCGCCGGCGAATGAGTCCGAACTCATGTCGTACGTCATCTCGATCCCTAACTTGCCACCGGCCTGTCCCAACCCAGAGGCTCGCCACGTGTAGGCAAGCGCGCCAGCCTCTTCCATGGTGGAGTGCGCATGCTCCGTCATTATGGCCTCTGCGCTCTCGCCTCCCTGAATTTCCAGGCTGTCGTCCCAGGACGCCGATGTAATCTTGAGGTTCGTGTTCGGCACCGCGTTAATGAAGACCACTGAGGCAAGGTGCCCCTTGGCGGTGTTCCGGTGGATGTAGGCAGCCAAATTGGCGATAGCGATCACGGTGAACAATCCGGCAGAAACCGCCCAGCCGATCGCCGGGACCAAGCTGGCCGCCGCAGCGGCATCAATAGCGCCCGCTTCAACTGCGGCCTCGGCACCGCCGAGGTCTACTGCTAATTCATCGAACTGGACCTCTACTGGGGCAACCTCTTGCTCGCCCACATCTCCAATAGGACCAACCACATCGGGCATTTCCAGAGCAGCCAGGCGGTGGCCGACCTCGGCGAAAGCTTCCCGCGATCCACGCACACTCTTGATGTAGAGCCCGAGCGCAATTGCATTGCCGAGAACCCCGGCGCCCTCAATCAAGCCGTCCAATCCACGTTCCACACCGTCGCTCGACGGCAGTTCAACCTGAATATCGACTGACTGTATGGTATTCTTGAGCGGTCCGTTCTGTATGACATAGACGAGCTTGGCTGTCTGGGTAGTCATCGAAATTCCCCCTAGCCGCCAATAGGAATCGCACCCTTCCTCGGGGACGCTTCTGGACTGTGAACTCAACCCTTATGCCGGCGCGGGCGGTGCTCGAACCCGAGCGATCAACGGCAGGACTTCGGCGAACATCCGGCAGGTCACCGCGACCTCGGCCATCCGGAACGTGACACAACGGCCATGGTCGATGACCTTCGCGCCTATCAGTTGCAGAATGCGAACTAGAAAGTCCTGACGCGAGTATCGTTAAGATTGCAGCAACGACACGGATACGATTCTTTGTCGCCAAATCTTCTTAAGCTTTCTAAGTATGGGCCAATCGGTAAGGTTGCAATACATACATAGATACAACGTAGGTTAAGTCACGAATAGGTCACGCTCGCTCTAAGGACATGGTCAGGGTCAGACTTGTCTCCAGCCAATTGCGACGTTGGCGTGACCTGGCGCCCGGAACATCGATGGCGTTATCGAAGCTATCGTGGATGACGCGCGTCCACTCTGCGCGGGGTGACGTTGCAGAAGCTGTCTAGTCTAGATTCAGCAGACGTGCCGTTGCCCAGCCTTCTCCGCTTCTGCGCTGACGGCGAGACTGCCGACGGCAATGACGCGCAGCAGGGAGAGAATCATGGTAATGCTTATGCCGGTCTGGATTTCGTCCGCTCCCGCAACTGCTCCGCGCTCTTCTGCGTCGCCATGATGCGGCCCATCAGGTTCACCCGCCGGATGACCAGGCTGATGTTGCGCGGGTCGGCGTTCACGCGGGTCGACAGCGCGTTGAGGTCGTCACGCAACTGCGTGAGCGTCTTCTCCATCTCGGCAAGCTGTCGGTCGTCTCTGCGCATGGCCGGGGGCGCCCTCGTGTCGGGCGGCCAGCATAGCAGCGCCGGCGGCGGGCGGGACGTCGCTCCGGGCCCGCGCATGCAATTGATACAATTGTCTCCGGTCCGGTGTGCCCGTCACCCCGTGAGGATCGGCTTCAGGGCGGCCCGCTCGGACGCGACGAAATCGAAGAAGGCTTTCACCCGGGGCTGGCGCCTGGCATCGCGGTGCGCCAGCAGCCGCCAGGCGCGGGTCAGATCGCGGACGGGACCGAAGAGGCGGACCAGGTCGGGCTCGGAACCGCCCAGCGCGACGGGAAGCGCCGCGACGCCGACTCCGGCCTTCGCGGCCGACACGAGCCCGAGCACGCTGCTGCCCAAGGCGGCGTAGCGGGCGCCGGGGGCAACGCGGTCCAGCCAGATCGAGAGCCGGTGCCCGATCACGGACTTGTCGAAGCCGATCAGCGGATGGTGCGGCAGCTCCTCGACCGACGCCGGCGCGCCATGCTGCTCGACATAGGCGCGGCTGGCATAGACGGCCCAGATGGAATCCGCGACCTTGCGGCCGACGAGATCCGCCACGGTGTCGCCGGAGCGCAGGGCGACGTCGGCCTCGCCCTTCGACAGATCGACATAGCGATCGGCGAGGACGAATTCGAGGCGGATGCCGGGGTTGGCTCCGTGAAAGCGCTCCAGCAGGCCCGATCGCGCCAGCCTGATCGCGATGGGCTCGGGGCAGGTCAGGCGAAGAATGCTGGGGCGCGAGACGTCGTGGAACGCCCGCTCGAGGTCGGCGATGGCGGCCGCCACATTCTCTGCGGCACCGAGCACGGCCTGGCCGGTCTCGGTGAGCTTATAGCCGGCCGGCAGCCGCTCGAAGAAGCGGAGGGACAGCTGCGCCTCCAGCTCGGCGACATGCCGCTGCACGGTCGACTGGTTGACATCGAGGGCGCGGGCGGCCGCCAGCGTGCTGCCATGGCGGGCGACGGCGAGCAGGTACTTCAGGTCGTTCCAGTCAAACACCGTCTACCGGTCGTTCTGCGTGCACCGACTATGCACTTCTGCGGCTCCCTTTTGCAATCTTGCGGACTGGAACGGCGTCGGCGCCCGCGCAGGATGGGAGGACCGAGTGGAGGAACAATGAGGTCGATAGCCTTCCTTGCGGCGTGCCTGGCTTCGGCGGCCGCCCATGCGCAGAATCCGGTCGAGACCGACGGCGACAAGTACAGGGTGATCCTGGAGAACGATCGCGTCCGCGTGCTGGAGTACCGGGACCTGCCGGGTCAGAAGACCCACCGGCACCATCATCCTGCCTTCGTGCTGTACGCGCTCGGGCCCTTCAAGCGCACGATCACGCTGCCCGATGGCAAGGTCCTGGCCCGCGAGTTCAAGGCCGGCGACGCGATGTGGTCGGAGGAACAGACGCATATCGGCGCGAACGTCGGCGACACGCCGACCCACGTGATCATGATCGAGCTCAAGGAAGAGCCGCGGAAATAGTGCTGTCGAGGCCAGGGGACGGTCTCGCATGCCGTGGGGCTCAGGCCCGGGGCGGCGATGCCGACCTCACCCGGCCGGCCTCACCTCAGGGCGATGAGCTCCAGTCCCGAGGAGCCGGCGGCGATCGCGAGCCCGATGCCGAGGATCACGGCCGCGCCGACCGCGAACGAACCTGCGATTTCGAGGAAGTGCTTCATCGTCGTCCTCCATCCAGTCAGACCAGGGGGAGAGGCGGTACGCGAAGGGCAGGGCGCGGCCCCCGTCGGGGCGGCCACGACCGGGGCGAGCCTAGCGCAGCGGCGGGCCGGCTGCACGTGATCGTTGGGTGTCACCGGGCGCCGGCTCGGCACCGGTTCGGCGGGCCGCCGGCGGCCGGGGTCAGGGCGTCCGGAAGGGCAGGTTGCCCGGCCGCATGGGCACGGCCATCGATTCGGTGAATTCGCTGAACATGACGTTGAAGGCGATGCTGACGCGCTCCTGGTTGGTCGGGTTGACCGGCACGCCATGCAGCAGCCAGGAGGGGAAGATGATCAGCCGTCCGGGATGGACCTTCACCGTCATGCGGTTGCCGTTGAAGCGGGTGAGCTGGCGCGTGCGCGGCATCATGGTGGCGGCGCCGGGCCGGGGGTCGAAGAAGTCGATCGTGTCGGCGCCGGGCGGCGTGCGCACGTAGTAGACGCCGCTGAAATAGTTGTTGGGATGGGTGTGGCGGCTGTGGCCGCTGCCGGGCGGGCCGAAATTCGCCCAGCAGGCCGTGATCTCGTAGTCGCGATACTCGACCTGCAGGAAGTCGAGCGCCGCCTTGATGGCGCTGCGCAGGAACTTGGTGAGCTCGGCGAACTCGGGGCGGACGTGCATGTCGGTCTGGGTCTGCCAGAAGCCGCCGACCTCGAGATCGTGGGGACGCGGCGAGGTCAGGCGCTCGAGATCGTCGAGAAGCTGCCCGTTCAGCTGCTGGGCGGCCGGCGGCTTGAGGTCGATCGTCCAGACGGGCGTCGGAAAGAATTCCTGAACGCTGGTGTGTCCAATCATGCTCAAGCCCCCTTTCCGTTGCACGGTTTGTGCAGGCGTCCCTCTCGCTTGTCGAGACATTCTTTCGCTGCTGCAATGACCGGCCGTGGAACCGTGAAATGACGCAGGCCGACCCGACAAGCCCGCTCTCCGAGCGCCTCGCGACCGTCGAGCGGACGCTGCGCTGGCGTCCCCGGCGTCGCGAGATCGTGGAGACGCTGCGGGCTCTGATCGCGACGGTCGATGCGGACCGCCTCGAGCGGCTGCGCCGGGAGCATGAAGCGGCGAGCGGGCAGGCCTCGGCGGTGGCGGGCTACAAGTATCTCGACGTCGCCTTCTACACGCTGCAGAAGCTGATGGTGGCGCGGGCGCTCGGCCTGCACGAGGGACCGCGCCGCCGCATCCTCGACATCGGGACCGGCGGCGGGCATTTCCCCTTCGTCTGCCGCTTCCTCGGCCACGAGGTCGTGGCGCTCGACATCGACAATCCCGTCTACCAGGGCATCGCCGACTGTCTCGGGGTGGAGCGCACGGTGTTCCGCGTCGAGCCGGGAAGAAAGCTGCCGGCGCCGGCGGCGCGCTTCGATCTCGTCGTCGCCCACGACGTCACGTTCAACGACAGGCCGGACGAGGGCGGGCGGCGCGTCTACTGGTCGCTGGAGGAGTGGCGCTTCTTCCTGAACGATCTCGTCGCGAACCAGCTCCGCTATCCCGGCACGATCGACCTCAAGCTCAATCCCGAGTTCGGCCGCGATGCGTCGGGGGCCGAGATCCTCGCCCACAACCGCCTGCTGCTCGACCTCGCGGCGCGCCACGGGGCGGCCGTCGACCGCCGGCGCGGGACGATCCGGCTGGCGCTGGCCGGGGCGCGCACCTTCCCTCAGGCGTAGATCCGCATCACGCCGTAGGCGATCGTGCCGCCGAGCACGATCGCGGCGATCAGGGTCAGCACGGCGAGCTGGGCGCGGTCCATGGTCTCACTCCGCCGGACGGGGACTCTCGACGGCGCGCAGCTTCTGGCTCGCCACCGCGACCGCGAGCAGGACGAGGCCGATCGCGTCGGTCAGCGCATCGGGATCGATCAGCAGGAAGGCGGCGGCCAGCAGCAGGGCGCGTTCCACCCAGCCGGCGGCCCGCAGCAGGAAGCCCTCCATCGCGGCGGCGAGGGCGATGACGCCGATCGTGCCGGTGACGATGGCGCGCAGGATCTCGTCCCACGAGCCGGAGAAGAGCAGCGCCGGGTTGAAGACGAAGAAGAAGGGCACGATGAACCCGGCGGCGGCGAACTTCACGGCCTGCACGCCCGATCCCCAAAGGCTCGCGCCGCCGATCGAGGCGGCGGCATAGACGGCGAGCGCGACCGGCGGCGTCACGGCCGACAGGCAGGAGAAGTAGAAGGCGAACATGTGGGCGGCCATCGGCTCGACGCCGAGCTTCATGAGGGCCGGCACCAGGAGCGCCGCCTGCATGATGTACGCGGGCGTCGTCGGCATGCCCATGCCGAGGATCACGCCGGCCACCATGGTGATCAGCAGCGCGATCAGGAGCTGGCCGTAGGTGAAGTCGATCAGGAAGGCGGTGAAGCGCAGCGCCAGCCCGGTCTGCAGCACGATGCCGATCACGATGCCGGCGCTGGCGCAGGCCATGGCCACGGGCACGGTGTTGAGGGCGCCGTCGCGCAGCGCCTCGATGCAGGCGAGCGGCCTGAGGCCGGTGGAGGGCCGGATCCAGGAGATGACGATCAGGGCGGCGGTGGCGATGATGGCGCCGTAGGTCGGCGTGAAGCCCAGCAGCAGCAGGCCGAGCAGCACGATCACCGGCAGGAAGAGATGGGCCTGCCGGACCATGATCTCGCGCAGGATCGGCAGCTCCTCGCGCGGCAGCCCCTTCAGGCCCGAGCGCACGGCGTTGAAGTGGATCGCCGCGAACAGGGCGCCGTAGTAGAACAGCGCCGGGATCGCCGCGGCGATCATGACATCGGTGTAGCTGGCGCCCAGGAACTCGGCCATGACGAAGGCCGCCGCGCCCATGATCGGCGGCATGATCTGGCCGCCGGTCGAGGCCACCGCCTCGATCGCCGCCGCGGCCTCGGGCTTGAAGCCGGTCTTCTTCATCATCGGGATGGTGAGCCAGCCGTCGACCATGACGTTGGCGACGGCCGAGCCGGAGATCGTGCCGAACATGCTGGACGAGACCACGGCGACCTTGCCGGGGCCGCCGCGCGCGCCGCCGGCGATGGCGTTGGCGAAGTTCATGAAGAACTGGCCGGCGCCCGAGCGCTCGAGGAAGGTGCCGAAGATGATGAACAGGATGACGTAGGTCGCGGCGACGGACAGGGGCACGCCGAACACGCCCTCGGTGGTGAACCAGCTCTGGTCGACCGTGACCTCGGCGGTGAGGCCGCGATGGTGCAGGAAGCCCGGCATGCCCTGCCCGGCCAGGGCGTAGACGAGGAAGACCAGGGCCACGATGGGCAGCGAGGCGCCGATGGTGCGGCGCGTCGCCTCCAGCACCAGCAGCATGCCGGTGATGCCGACCGCCATGTCGAGCGTCGACAGCGAATCGGCGGTCGGGAAGCGGTTCACGATGTAGTCGTAGCGCACCAGCATGTAGCCGACGCAGGCGAGCGACAGCAGCGCCAGGCCGAGGTCGGACCACGGGATGCGCTCCTTCGTGCGCTCGCCGCGGGCCGGCCAGACGAGGAACGACAGGACCAGGCTGAAGCCCAGCGTGATGAACAGCAGGGCCTGCTGGTCGGGCGCGTAGATCGTCAGCCGCACGTAGATGTGGTAGGCGGACATCGCGACCGCCACGATGCCCACCACCAGACCGGCATAGCCGGCGAGCTTGCGCATCGCCCGCCTCCCGCTACTTCTTCAGCAGCCCCGCTTCGCGAAAGTACTTCTCGGCGCCCGGGTGGTAGGGGATGTCGAAGTTGGTCGCCATGTCGGCCGGCGTGACGTCCTTCATCACCTTGACGACGTTGGCGAACTCGCCGCGTCCCTCGACGATCGCCTTGGTCAGGCGATAGATCACCTCGGGCGGCACGCGCGAGGAGGCCATGAGGATGGTCGGCGACTGGAAGGTGTTGACCGCGGCCTCGATGCCCTGGTCCTTGTAGACGCCGGGCTTCACCGTGTAGCGGGCGAAGCCGGCGTTGATCTTCTTCAGCGCGTCGAACTCGGCCTCGGTGATGCCCAGCATGCGCAGCGGCATGGTCGAGCCGAGGTCGAGGACGAACGAGCCGGGGACGACGGTGAACCAGCCGGCGGCCATGGCCTGGCGGTTCTTCACCGCCTCGGCGTTGGAGGCGACCGGGCCGTAGCTCTTGGGGCCGAGATCGGCCAGCGTCATGCCGTTGATCTTGAGCACGTACTCCCAGCCGGCGGCCAGGCTGGTGTTGCCGCGCGCCGGCAGCGCCACCGGCTTGCCCTTGAGGTCCTTGACGCTCTTGATGTCGCTGCCCGCCGGCACCACGAGCTGCCAGACGTTGGGGTAGAAGTTGGCGACGAACAGCGCCTTGTCCGTCGGCTTGCCGGCGAACTGGCCGACACCGCCGCGGGCGTCGGCGACGACCGTCGTCATCGACCAGCCGATGTCGGCCTTGTCGGTGCGCAGCTTCTCCATGTTGACCAGGGCGGCGCCCGGCTCGACCTGCACGGTGAGGTCCGGATCGCGGCTGTGGACGACCTGAGAGATCGATGCCGCAAGCGGTGTCCAGCTGCCGCCGGTCGGGCCGGCGCTGAACACGACCTCGGCCTTCTGCGCCTGGGCGGCAGAGGCGAGGGCGGCGAGGGACGCGGAAAGCAGAACGCACGCGAGGCGCCGGGCGCCCGACATCTGGTTTGCCATCTTTTCCTCCCGTCGGCCGAAGCCGCATCGTCCTCGCCGTCCCGAAGCGCCAACCGGCGGTCGGGAGGACGGGCAACACGTTTCTTCTGCCTGCCGGAAAGCTAGCGGGCGTTCACGCGCACTGTCAAACGGGGATGGGGAGAAACCGCGGCGCAGGGCGACGATCGGGGGACAGAAGACTGCGCGTCGGGAGCGGCCGAAGGTGGGTCTCGCCCGACTGATGCGACCCGTGGGGGCCGCTCCCGGCGTGCCGTTCGCGAGGTGCCGCTATGCCGATGCCCGAACGCCTGCCTCGGCAATCATCGCGGCCCGTTGACCCGGTGGAAGCATGCAAGACCTCCGTGTCCAGTGGCCTCCGCGAATCGAGCCACCATGTGCCGCCGCTGTCAACGCCGGAAAGTCCAACCCGCTTTGGACCTTCGCGGTTCCGTCAGCGCAGGCGGTCGACGCGGCGACGGGCCTGTTCGAGGAAGTGTTCGGCCTCTTGCTGGCGCGGCGACAGCGGCCAGATCCTCCGCAGCAGGCGGTCCATCAGGGGCTTGCCCAACCCGATGATCACGGCGGCGCCGACGAGGCAGAGGATGTAGGTCAGGGCCATCGTGTCCTCCCTCGATCGATGATCGGCCCGGAGGCGGCGCCGGTCAATCGGATGCGGACCACCGACGGTTGAGGGCCGGGCTCACTCCGCGGCCTTGACCTCGGCCGCGGGCGGCGGCGCCGGAACGGCGGGCGGCGCCGGAACTGGCGCGCCGGGCATCGCGGCGCCCGGCATGGCGAAGGGGAAGACCGGCTGGGCGAAGCGGATGCCGAGCGCCGGGAAGGCGTCGTACATGCGCCGGATCGCCAGGCGCTGGACCTGGCTCGGGTTCTTGGGCTTGGCCATGAACTTGAAGCGGACGATGAGCTGGCTGTCCTTGATGTCGACGACGCCCTGCATCTTGAGCGGCTGGATCAGGATGGGCTTGAGGGTCGGATCCTCCATCAGGTCGAGGCCGATCTTCTTCACCGTCCTGCGCAGCAGCTCGACGTCGGTGCCGGGGGCGAAGGCGAGGTTGAACTTGATGACGGTCCAGTCGCGGCTGAAGTTGGTGATATGGCCGACCTGGCCGAACGGCACGATGTGAAGCTGGCCGTTCTGGTGGCGCAGCTTCAGGCAGCGCACGCTGAAGCCCTCGACGACGCCCTTCACCTTGCTGCAGTCGACATACTCGCCGATGCGGAAGGAATCCTCGGCCAGGAAGAACACGCCCGACACGACGTCGCGCACCAGCGACTGGCTGCCGAAGGACACGGCGAGGCCCAGCACCGAGGCGCCGGCGATCAGCGGCGTGATGTTGACGCCGAGCTCGGACAGGACGAGCAGCGTGCCGAAGATGGCGATGGTGACGCCGGACACGACGCGCAGCAGCGGCATCAGGGTGCGCAGACGCGAGGCGGCGACGCGGACCTCGTCCTCGGCCGTGCCGCTCACGTCGGCCGAGGGCAGCGGGTTGGCGGCGATGTAGGAATCCATGCGGAAGCGCAGGAAGCGCCAGAAGGCGTAGATGACGACCGCGGTCAGCGCCGCCATCTTGGCGCCGCGGTCGTGCACGGCCCAGGCCTCGGGCGTCTCGGCGCCCAGCACCCGCACCATCAGGGCGCCCGCGATCACGATCACGATGTAGAGGCGGACGGCCAGCCGCAGGCAGTCGGAGACGACGTCGCCGGCCATCGGCAGCTCGGTCCGGATGTGGCGCGTGAAGCGGTACATCGCCGTCTCGAACAGGAGCAGCGCGATCAGCGCCGTTTCGATCGTGTCCATGCCGTCGGCGGCCGTGTCGCTCCCCGCCAGCTCGCCCCAGAGCTCGGCCAGCCCGGTCGCGGCATAGAAGGCGAGGGCGAGGATCCACCAGTTGCGCGCCGCGTCGAGCTTGAGCTTCCGCGCCAGCGCGCCTTCGGAGACCATGGCGGCGAGCCAGGCCGCCATGTCGTGGCGGCGGGTCCAGACGATGGCGAGCAGCGCGAGCGAGACGGCGGTGCCCCAGAAGAGGATGGCGACGGCCGTGGCATGGGCGCCGGCGCCCGTCGTCAGCAGCGCCTGCTCGAGCCTGTCGGCGGTGAGCGGCAGCAGGATCATGAGGTTGAGGCCGAGCAGCAGCCGCCGCGCCATGGCGTCGTCGACCGGCGCGAAGCGGGCGCCCGGCACGGCGGGCCGCAGCCAGATTCGGAACAGCAGGCCGAAGGCCCGCCAGTGAACCAGGCCCATCAGGACCTGGCGGCCGAGCTGGCCCGCCATGGACTGCGGATCGCCGAGCTCGGCCAGCACGGCGCGGCCGGCCAGCCACAGCGCCACCAGCGCCCCGAGATCGATCAGCGCCGCGACCGCGACGGTGCGGAAGGACTCCGCCCCGTCGGTGCCGCCGCGCCGCAGGACCAGGCGTTGCAGCACCGCGCGGAAGACCGCCTCGGCCAGCAGGCCGGCGGCGACCAGCACCGCCAGGAGGAGAAGGGCGCGGCCGCCCAGCAGGCCGGGGAGGAGCGCCAGGTGCTCGGCGAGGGCGGGGCCGTGCCGCAGCGTGTGCTCGAGCCGCTCGGTGATCGTGTGCAGGAAGGTGCCGCCGGCCGGCGCCGCGGTGGCCTGGGCGAGCGCCGGGCTCGCGGCCCAGAACGCCAGGCCGCCGAAGCTGCCCAACGTCACCCGCAATGATTGTGTCATCGATCCCCCGAAAGCGTCGGGCCACTCTAGGCAAGATGGCGGCCGCCCGCCAGCCGCGCCGCGCCGGCGGAAGGGCCCCGCAAACGGGAGCCTCGGGCCTGCATTTCGCATGCGTGCGGGCCGCCGCGCCCGGTGTAGGATTCCCGTCAACCAACCGGAGGAAACGATGAGCTACGATCTCGTCATCAGGAACGGCATCGTGGTCGATGGCACGGGCGCCCCGCGCTATCAGGCCGATGTCGCGATCGCCGGCGGCAAGGTGGCCGAGATCGGCAAGGTCAGCGAGTCCGCGAAGCGCACGATCGACGCCGACGGGCTGGTGGTGGCCCCCGGCTTCGTCGATCCCCATACCCACTACGACGCCCAGATCTGCTGGGACGGCGCGGTCACGCCCTCGTCGTGGCACGGTGTCACCAGCGTGGTGATGGGCAATTGCGGCGTCGGCATCGCGCCCTGCAAGCCCGAGACGCGCGAGATCGCCATGCGCGACCTGGTGAACGTCGAGGGCATCCCGTTCGACGTGCTGAACAAGGGCATCACCTGGGACTGGGAGACCTTCCCGCAGTTCATGGACGCCGCGGCGGCGCGCAAGCCTTCGCTCAACCTCGCCTTCATCGCGCCGCTCACCCCGTTCCGCCACTACGTGATGGGCGAGGCCTCGATGGAGCGCGCCGCGACGCCGGAGGAGACCGCGAAGATCGCCTCCCTGATCGGCGAGGCGGTCGATGCCGGCGCGCTCGGCTTCTCCTCGACGACGCTCAACCAGCACATGGGCTTCGAGGGCAAACCGCTGGCCTGCCGCAACGCCAGCCGCGAGGAGATGAAGGCCTACGCCAACCAGCTCAAGCGGCGCGGCAAGGGCGCGATCGAGATCGCGCTCACCCGCCAGGTCGGCGTGCTGGAGCAGGACCAGTGCGAGCTGCTCGACTTCCTGCTGGAGGAGAGCGGCCGGCCGGTGACCTTCATCGCCCTGTTCGACCGCGACGACATTCCCGAGGCGGTGCGCGACACGCTGCGCCGCGCCGCGCCGATGATCGCCAAGGGCGCGCGGCCGCAGACCTCGCCGTTGCCGCTGACCCGCGAGGTCGACATGAAGAACCCGTTCGCCTTCGCCGCCTTTCCGGCCTGGAAGCGGGTGTTCGCCGACATGTCGAAGGAGGCGAACAAGCGCGTCTATGCCGATCCCGCCTTCCGCAACCAGTTCCGCGAGGACCTGAAGAACCCGACCGGCTTCAGCAACTGGGGCCGCATCGGCGTCTACAACGTGCGCAATCCGGCGCTCAAGCAGTGGGAGGGCAAGTCGGTGGCCCAGATCGCGCAGGAGCAGGGCAAGGACGGCGTCGACGCCTTCCTCGACCTGGTGCTGGCCGACGATCTCGAGTGCGAGCTCACCATGGCGTCGTGGAACACGCGCGAGGACCGCATGCGCGAGCTCCTGAACAACAAATCCATCCTGATGGCGCTGGGCGACGGCGGCGCCCATGTCGACATGCTGTGTGACGCCGGCTACCCGACCTACCTCCTGGGGACCTGGGTTCGCGAGAAGGAGGCGATCACCCTGGAGGAAGGAGTGCGCAAGCTCACCTCCGACCCGGCCGACCTGTTCGGCCTCGCCGACCGCGGCCGCCTGGCCAAGGGAGCGCCGGCCGACGTCGCGATCTTCGATCCCGCCAGCATCGGCTCGAAGAACCACGGCGAGCGCCGCTACGACCTGCCGGGCGGCGCCAAGCGCATCGTCATGCCCTCGAGGGGCGTCGAGTACACGATCGTCAACGGCGCCGTGACCTGGGACCAGGGCACGCTGACCGAGGCCAAGGCCGGCCAGGTGCTGCGCGGCTGATCATCGGAGCGCGGACCTCCAGGTCCGCCCTTCAAGAGTCATGAGCGGACCTGGAGGTCCGCGCTCCAAGGAGAGAAGAGACATGCCCGAGCTGTTCGAGATCATGGAATCGTGCCGTGCGATGCGGCGTCTCAAGCCGGATCCCGTGCCCGACGAGCTGATCGCGAAGGTGCTGCGCGCGGGCCTCTACGCGCCGAACGGCGGCAACAACCAGAAATGGCGCTTCCTTGTGGTCAAGGATCCCAAGATCAAGAAGGCCGTCCAGGTCATCTACAAGAAGGCCTACGACGAGGTCATCGGTCCGCGCTACAGCTCGAGCGCGCCCCCGCCGGGCAGCGACGCGGAGAAGTACCGCCGCCAGCACGCTGCCGTGGAGTACCTCACCGACCACTACCACGAGGCGCCGGTCTGGATCGTCGCCTGCCTGGAGGACGGCGCGGCTCCCAACCGCATGTCCGGCTCGTCGATCTATCCGGCGGTGCAGAACATGATCCTGGCCTGCCGCGCGCTGGGGCTCGGCACGACGCTGACCACGCGCCACATGATCTTCGAGAAGGAGGCCGATGCGGCGCTCGGCCTGCCCGAGGGCGTCCATTCCTACGCCATCCTCCCGATCGGCTATCCGATGGGCAAGTTCGGTCCCGTCGGCCGCGGCGCGATGAAGGAGTTCGTCTACCAGGACAAGTGGGGCCAGCCGTTCGCGGCCCTGCCGTAGGCGGCCCCGGCAAGACTGTCACTTCGCTCGGGATGACAGCGGCACCGTGTCCGCCACTCACATGACAGGAGACCGACCATGACCGCGACCTACGAGGCGCTGGTCGACGACCTCAAGGCGCTGGGCGTGCGCGAGGTCTTCGGCTTGATGAGCGACGACACGGCGGTGTTCGCCACCGCCATCGACAGTTCCGGCATCCGCTTCTACGGCGCGCGGCACGAGAACGCCGCCATCGCCATGGCCGAGGGCTACGCCTATGCGACCGACGGGCTGGGCGTGGCGGTGATCGGGCGTGGGCCGGCGACCGCCAACGGGCTGCACGCCGCGACCTATGCCAGCCGCACCGGCTCGCGCGTGCTGATCATCTTCGGCGAGGCCTCGACGCCGTCGGGCGCGCCGAACGGGATCGGCCCCGACTACAAGGGCTTCAATGCCACCGGCGTGCTGAGCTCGGCCGGCCTGCGCACCTTCGTGGCGTCGAGCCCGCGGACCGCACGTGGCGCACTGGCCGATGCCGCGCGGGCCGCGATGCAGGGCGGCGCGGCGGCGCTGCTGCTGCCGGTCAACGTCCAGCTCGCGGCGATGGAGGAGGGCGCCTCGGCGCCGCCTCCGGCGCTGCCGGCTGACCGCCCGCCGGCGGCGCCGCGGCCGCAGGCCATCGAGGCGGCGGCGGCGCTGCTGCGCCAGAGCCGCAAGCCGCTGATCCTGGCCGGGCTCGGTGCCCATCGTGCCGGCGCGAAGGAAGAGATCGTCCGGCTCGGCGACCGCATCGGCGCGCTGCTCGCCACCTCGGCGCGCGGCAAGGACATGTTCCGCGGCCATCCCGCCAATCTCGGCATCGTCGGCTCCTTCTCCCATTCGGCGGCGCGGCGCATGGTCGACCAGGCCGATGCGGTCGTGGTGTTCGGCGCCGGGCTCAACCTGCTCACCATGAGCTTCGGCCATTCGCTGCCCAAGGTGCCGCTGATCCAGGTCGACACCGATGCCGGCCATATCGGGCGCTGGCATCCGGCCGACGTTTCGGTCGTCGGCGACGCGAAGCTGGCGGCCCAGGCGCTGCTCGAGGCGCTGCCGCCGGGCTCGAACGCCGACCGGCCGTTCCGCTCGGAGGAGACGCTGGGCTTCCTCGCGGGCTTCGACATCGCCCGCGACTTCGAGCCGGCCAACACGGCCCGCACGCTCGATCCGCGGGCGCTCGGCGTGGCGCTGGAGACCTTGCTACCGGCCCGCCGCAATCTGGTCTACGACGCCGGCAACTTCCTCGGCATCGTGCCCTATCTCTCGGTGCCCGATCCCGGCCGCTTCAAGCTCACCAGCGACTTCGCCTCGATCGGGCTGGGCTTCGGCACCGCGCTGGGCGTCGCCCGGGCGAGGCCCGACGAGACCACGGTGCTGGTGATCGGCGACGGCGGCTTCCTGATGACCATGGGCGAACTCGAGACCGTGGTGCGCGAGGACCTGCCGCTGGTCATCGTCCTGATGAACGACTGTGCCTACGGGGCGGAGCTGCACTTCCTCAAGATGCGCGACCTGCCGGTGGCCAAGTCGGTATTCCCCGACGTCGACTATGCGCCGATCGCCGAGGCCTTCGGCTTCCAGGCTCTGACCATCCGCACGCTGGACGACCTGAAGAAGGCCGCTCCGCTGCTGGCGAAGCCCGACGGCCCGGTGTTCCTCGACTGCAAGCTGAACGCCGCCGTGGCCGCGCCCTTCATGAGCGAGTTCCACGAATTTGAAACGAGGAAACACTGACGGCCGCCTTCCTCCCCAACGCGGACTCCGCGTTGGGGAGGTGCCCGAAGGGGCGGAGGGGGCATGAGCGCCAGTGATGATGCTCATGACCCCTCCGTCGCCGTATGACGGCGACGCCTCCCCAGCTTCGCTGGGGAGGAAGGCCTAACCGCCCGCGACGCCGATCGCCTCGACGTAGAGCGCATAGACCGACTGGCTCGCGGTCATGAACAGGCGGTTGCGCTTGCGGCCGCCGAAGCACAGGTTGGCGCAGCGCTCGGGCAGCAGGATGCGGCCGATCAGCGTGCCGTCGGGTGCGAAGACCGCGACGCCATCCTCGCCCTCGCCGCCGGAGAAACCGGCCCAGACATTGCCCTCGGTGTCGCAGCGGATACCGTCGGCGAAGCCCGGCGTCTGGTCGAAGAACAGCCGGCCGTTCTTCGGCACGCCGTCGACCATGTCGTAGACGCGGGTGACGCGCGTGCCGTCGGGCGTATCGACCACGTAGAGGCGCTTTTCGTCCGGCGAGAAGCAGAGCCCGTTGGGACGCTCCATGTCGTCGATCGCGACAGTGAGCGAGCCCGTCGCGGGATCGAGCCGGTAGACGCGATAGGGCATCTCCTTCGGCGCCTTGTCGCCGAGATAGTTGCCGCGGATGCCCGCGCCGTTGTCGCTGAACCAGATCGTGCTGTCGGACTTCACGATCACATCGTTGGGCCCGGTGAGCCGCGTGCCCTCGAACGAGGCGGCCAGCACCGTCACCGTGCCGTCATGCTCGGTGCGCGTCAGCGTGCGGCTGCCGAGCTCGCAGGTGACCAGGCGGCCCTGGCGGTCGCGCGTGTTCCCGTCGGGATAGCCCGCCGGCTGGCGCAGCGTGGCCGTGGCGCCGGTGATCTCGTCCCAGCGCAGCAGCGCGTCGTTGGGAATGTCGGAGAACAGCAGGTAGCGCCCGTCGCCATACCAGGCCGGCCCCTCGGTGAAGCGAAAGCCGGTGGCGATGCGCTCGATCGCGGCCATCGGCACGACGAGGTGGCGGAAGCGGGGATCGAGAACGACGATGTCGGGATCGGGATAGCGGATCGGCGCCTGCGATTCCCAGCGCAACGGATTTGGGCTCACCTGACGGTCCTCCGGTTGAGCCGCACTGCGGACAGCAGGCGGCGCCGTTTGTCGCGCACCGTCGTATTGTATCCTCCAACGGTCAAGCAAAGGGAGGACGCCATGCCGATGCCGGCCGAGACCGACACTACGAGTCCGAAGTACCTGCGCGACAAGTACGCCATCGTGGGCGTGGGCGAGACGACCTACACCCGCGGCTCGGGGATCACGACCCGCGCGCTCGGGACCTGGGCCGTGCGCAACGCCATCGAGGATGCCGGGCTGAAGGCCGCCGACATCGACGGCATGCTGAGCTACCAGTCCGGCGATTCGACCTTCTCGACCTTCATCGCCGGCGATCTCGGGCTCAGGCTCAACTTCTACATGGACGTGTTCGGCGGCGGGTCCTCGACCGAGGCGCTGGTCGGCATGGCGATGGGCCTGATGGAAGCCGGCATGTGCAAGGCCGTCGTGATCTTCCGCGCCATGAACGGCTTCTCCCAGGTACGCATCGGCGGCACCGGCGCGCGCGCCGCGGCGCCGGTGTCGGGCGACGCGCTGCACATGCGGGCCTACGGCTGGCAGAGCGCCGGCCAGATGTTCGCGCCGACCTTCATGCGCCACATGCACGATTACGGCACGCGGCCCGAGCAGGTGGCGGCGGTCAAGGCGATCCACAGCGAGCACGCCTCGAACAATCCCAAGGCCTTCTACAAGCAGCGCTACACGGTCGACGACGTGCTGAACAGCCGCTTCATCTGCAAGCCGTTGCACCTGCTCGACTGTTGCGTCGAGACCGACAACGGCACGGCGCTGATCGTCACCCGCGCGGATCGGGCGCGCGACTGCCGCCATCCGCCGGCGCTGATCCGCGGGGTCGTCGGCCGCTGCAGCAAGCCGCGCACCGACATGCACTACCAGCATGGGCCGATCTCGACCGTGGCCGGCCACTATGCGCGCGACATCCTGTGGCCCAATGCCGGGGTCGGTCCCGAGGACATCGACGTCACGGGCTCCTACGACGCCTTCACCTTCACCACCATGCTGCAGCTCGAGGATTACGGCTTCTGCAAGAAGGGCGAGGGCGGCGCGTATGTCAGCGACGGCACGATCCGGCTGGGCGGCCGGCGGCCCAACAACACCAGCGGCGGCCATCTCTGCGAGGGCTACACGCACGGGCTCAACATGGTGATCGAGAACGTGCGCCAGCTCCGGCACGACGCCGACGATTCCTGCCCGGTCGGGCCGGACGGCAAGCGCCGGCACACCTACGACTATCGCGAGGGCGGCTGCCGCCAGGTCAAGAACGTGGAGCTGACCGCCAACCTGGGCTGGGCCAATCCCGGCACGGGCTCGGCCATGGTCATGCGGCGCGGCTGAGCGGGGAGGGGACGATGGGAATCCAGGGCACCTATCTCGGCATGCCGCTCGAGATCAACGATCTCGACGTCGAGAACCTCGCCTTCTTCAGGCACTGCGCGGCGCACGACTTCCACCTGCAGAAGTGCGAGGCCTGCAGCCTGCTGCGCTATCCGCCGACCACGGCCTGCCCGTGGTGCATGAGCCCGCGCTCGCAATGGGTGCCGGTCGAGGGCAAGGGCGCGGTGCATTCCTATACTGAGGTCCATCACGCCATCCAGCCGGCCTTCAAGGCGCACACGCCCTATCTCATTCTGCTCGTCGACCTCGATATCCAGAAGGGCAAGCCGAGCGAGCAGGAGGCGCTGCGGGTCGCGGGCAACCTCACGACCGCGGACGGCACGCTGGCGCCGCCCGACATGGTGAAGCGCGTCGGCATCGGCATGCGCGTGCGCATGGTCTTCGCCGACGTGGCGCCGGGGCTCGCCATCCCGCACTGGACGATCGACGAGGACGCCAAGCAGCCCGCCAAGCCGTGGCGCTACCCGCAGGAGTGACGGCGCGGCGGTCACCGCGCCGTCATCCTGAGCGCAGCGAAGGATCTCATGCCGGTTGCAAGCGGCGATGAGGTCCTTCCCTTCGGCCACGCTCAGGGCAGGCGCTGCGCTCAGGACGACAGATGGGGGCGAGCCTTGAGGCTCGGTGATCCTCGTCGGCCAGCCGTGCGCCGGCTTGCCGCTTCCTGTCATCCTGAGCGTAGCGAAGGATCTCATGCCGGTTGCAGGCGGCGATGAGGTCCTTCGCTGCGCTCAGGACGACAGAAGTGGAGGCCCGCGGTCGGGCAAGACTACGGCCTGAACTGCAGCGGCCGCGGCACCAGGCGTGATGGCTGGCTGACGATGCGCCAGGCGTCGGGGATCCACTCGCAGACCAGCCGGCGCGTGTCGCGCGGGTCGGCCATCTCCTCGACCTCGAAGCGGTTGAGCGGTTCGATCGGGCCGCGCACGCTTTCGATGCGGGCATTGATCTCGGCCCGGAGCGCGGCGGGATCGGCCGACTCGGCGAGCTGGCGCTTGTAGGCCGCCTCGATGCCGCCCTCGGGCGGGATGCCGCCGACGTCGGCCGACGGCCAGGCGATGCGCGTCGACACCGCCGAGCGCGGCGTCGCATAGTTGTTGCCCGCGACGCCGAAGCTGCGCCGCATCAGCACGGTGTAGATCGGCATCGTGACCTGGGCGAAGGCCACCATCCATTCGCCGCCCTTGCGGATGGTCCCGGCGATCTCGTGCTCGATCCCGACGGCGAAGCCCGGATTGTCGACCAGGTTCAGCAGCGGCAGGTGGAAGAGGTCGCAGAGATCGATGTGGCGCCTGAGCTTGTCGCAGCCGTCGGCGGTCAGGGCGCCGCCGTTCACGTGCCGGCTGTCCGAGGCGATGACGCCCATCGGGAAGCCGTTCATGCGGATGAAACCGGCGACCTGGTCGGTCCCCCACAGCGGACCGATCTCGAAGAACGAGTCCCTGTCGGCGATCAGGCGGATGGCGCGGCGGATGTCGAAAGTTGCCGTGCGCTTGCGCGGCACCAGGGTCAGGAGCTCCTCCTCGCGGCGGTCGGCCGGGTCGGCGCACCGCGTGACCGGCGGCGCCTCGTGGACGCTGGGCGGCAGGTAGGACAGGAAGCGCCGCGTCTGCGCCATCGCGTCCTCCTCGCTTTCGGCGAGGTTGTCGACCGACCCGTTGCGGCAGTGAATGTGCCAGCCGCCGAGATCCTCCTTGGTGACGTCGTAGCCCATGGCGTGGCTGACCACCGGTGGCCCGGCGACGAAGAGCTGCGAGATGTCGCGCACCATCACCGAGAAGTGGCCCAGCACGGCCTTGGCGGCGCCGATGCCGACCACGCTGCCCAGCAGCAGGTTGACCACCGGCACGGTGGCGAGCTGCTCGGTGTAGAAGGTGCTGCCGAGATGGCCCGGCAGGAACGAGCCGCCGCCGCCCACCACCCGCGGCCGCCCGGCCTTGATCGCGCCGGTGCTCTCCTTGACCGACGCGGAGCCGTCCTGCTTGGGCACCATGGTGGCCACACTGCCGCCGCCGGATGAGCCGTCGAGCAGGCGGATCGACGGCGCGCGCAGCTCGATCGCGAGCTTGTCGAGATAGCGCGACTTCTGGCCGATCGCGCCGTCGGCGTGGCCGCCGCGCGAGGTGAAATCGTCGGCGCAGACGATGCAGGCGCGGCCGTCGATGCGGCCCTGGCCGCCGACATGGCTGGCCGGCGTGAACTCCGCGACGTTGCCATCTTCGTCGAAGCTCGCGAAGCCCGCCAGGCTGCCGACCTCGCGGAAGCTGCCGGGGTCGAGCAGGGCGTCGATGCGCTCGCGGCAGGTGAGCTTGCGCCGGTTGCGCTGGCGCACCACGCCGGGATCGGCCGAGCCGGGCGCCAGCCGCTGGTGCGCGATCGCCTGCAGGGCGGCGACCTTGTCCAGCATCGGCTGCCAGCTCTCGTCGGGGCTCAAGGCCTGGACGGGTCGTGCAGCGCCGGCCAGCGGCCGGATGATTGCGAGGATCTGGCTGCCGTCGACCGCGTCGCCGACGGAAAGCGGCGCCAGCGCCGCGACGACGCCGGCACAGGGGGCCGTGACGGATGTCTCCATCTTCATCGCACTGACGACGAACAGGGGATCGCCCGCCCGGATCTGGCCGCCCTCCCGCACCTTGATGTCGACCAGGGAGCCGGCGTGGGGGCTCTCGACTGCCTCATGGCCGGGCGGCACCGGCAGCGGGCGCGGTGGCGCTGCCTTGGCAGCGCCGCGCCCCAGCGCGGCGGCCTGCTGGTCGAGGAACGACAGGGTGCCCGACTTGCTCCGCGGCGCTTCCAGCGCGTCGGCCAGCAGCGTGGTGCGCGCATTGCCGGCGCGGAACTCGGCGTGGGCCAGGATGGCGCGCAGCTGGTCGCGGTTGGTCGGGACGCCCACGATCTGGAACTCGTCGAGGGCGCGCTCGGTGCGCTCGACGGCCGAGGTGAAGCTGCCCGACGAGCTCGACTGGCAGATCAGCTTGGCCAGCAGCGGATCGAACTGCGGCGGCGGGGCCAGCCCGACATAGCCGCAGGCGTCGACGCGGACGCCGGGCCCCGTGGGTTCGCGGTAGGCCGTGAGCGTGCCGGCGCCCTGCGCTACCACGCGGGCCTGGATGGCGAAGCCGCGCGGCGTGCCGACCGCCGTCTGGTCGGCGAGGCCCAGCGCCTCCAGGGTGCCACCGGCGGCGATGCGGAACTGCGTCTCGACCAGATCCAGGCCCATGACCTGCTCGGTGATGGTGTGCTCGACCTGGATGCGCGGATTGCACTCGATGAAGAAGTGCTCGCCGGTCTCGGGCGCGACCAGGAACTCGACGGTGCCGGCATTGGCGTAGCCCGCGGCGCGGGCGAGGGTCACGGCGTCGTCGAGGATGCGCCGGCGCAGGGCCGGGTCGAGGTTCGGCGCCGGCGCCACCTCGACGACCTTCTGGTTGCGCAACTGGACGGAGCAATCGCGCTCGAAGAGATGCACGACGTTGCCGTGGCCGTCGCCCAGCACCTGGACCTCGATGTGGCGCGGCCGGGGGACGATCTTCTCGAGGAACAGCGCGCTGTCCCCGAACGCGGCTTCGGCCTCGCCCTGGCAGCGGGCGAAGGCCTCGTCCATTTCCTCCGGGCGGGACACGAGACGCATGCCGCGCCCGCCGCCGCCGGCCGCGGCCTTGAGCATCACCGGGTAGCCGATGGACTGGGCGACGGACCGTGCCTCCGCCGCCGAGGCGAGCTTGGGCGCACCGGGCACGACCGGAATGCCCTGCTCCTGCGCGAACGCGCGCGCGGCGACCTTGTCGCCGAAAAGCTTCAGGCTGGCGGGCGAGGGGCCGACGAAGGTGAGGCCCTCGGCGGCGCAGCGCTCGGCGAAACGGGCATTCTCCGACAGAAAGCCATAGCCGGGATGGACGCAGTCCGCGCCGCTCGCCTTGGCCGCGGCGATGACGGCGTCGATGTCGAGGTAGCCGCGCACCGCATCGCCGCCTGCACCGATCTCATGCGCCGTCCCGGCGAGCTTGGTGTGCAAGGATGCCGAATCGGCGGCCGTGAACACCGCGGCGGAGTCGATGCCGAGCGACGAGGCCGCCCGGGCGATGCGAATGGCGATCTCGCCGCGGTTGGCGATCAGGACACGTTTGAACATCGCGGTCCTCACTGGGGCTGTCGGTAGACGCGCCGGGCCGTGCCGCTGGACGCGTCAGGCCGTCCTGGCGCGAATGAAGGTGCCGATCTCGATGCAGCCGTCCCGACCCTCCGACAGGACCGGGGCGAACAGCGGGAAGACGTGCACCATGTTCGGCCAGACCGACAGCCGGACATCGACGCCGGCGGCGTGGAGCTTCTCGGCGATCCGGGTCGCGTCGTCGAGCAGGGTCTCGGCGGTACCGACCTGGACCAGCACCGGCGGCAGGCCGGCAAGGTCGGCGTGCAGCGGCGCGGCGAGCGGCGCCTTCGCGTCCTTGCCCGCGAGGTACATCTCCGCCATCCACGAGAGGCCCGGCTTCTGCACCATCGGATCCTGCGCCGCGCGCGCGGTGATGCTGTTGCCCACGCCTTCGAGATCGACCCAGGGCGAGATCGCCGCGGCGCAGGCCGGCAGGCCGAGCTTGCGGTCGCGCAGGTTGACCAGGGTGGCGATGGTGAGGCCGCCGCCCGCCGAATCGCCCGCGACCGCCAGCCGGTTCGGGGCAAGGCCCTGTTCCAGCAGCCAGCTCCAGGCCGCGGCGGCGTCGTCGACGGCGGCGGGGAAGGGATGCTCGGGCGCCAGCCGGTAGTCGATCACCAGCACGCGGGCGCCCGAGGCGGCCGAGAGGTCGTAGGCCAGCCGGCGATGGGTGTTGATCGAGCCGATGGCATAGCCGCCGCCGTGCAGGTAGAGCACCGCGCGGCGGGGATCGCCGCCCGGCGCCATCACCCATTCGGCCGGCACGCCGCCGGCATCCACCGCCTCGCAGATCGCGTCGGGCGCGCCGCCCAGGAAGTCCGCCATCTTCTCGAAGCGGGCCCGCGCGGCCGCGACATCGCGGTCGTCGGGCGTCGGGCGGGCGCGCAGCAGGCCGACGAGGTTGTCGAGCTGGGAAGCCGTCATGGATCGCATTCCTCCGAAATCGTTTCAGCGACCTTCCGACAGTCGCCGCCGCGCGGCAAGGCTGGCGGGGGCATGTTGCGGTTCCGTGTCCGGCCTGTGAAACGGGCCGCCGCGGGAATCGATGTCCAAGCGCAAAACTAGCGCTAGAATGACGGTCGCATGGTCCTTTCCGATTCCGGTCGCCGGTCGACCGGGCTGCTGAACAATCGCTGGCTGCAGCTGGCGGCCGGCATCGTCTGCATGGTGATGATCTCCAGCCTCCAGCACGGCTGGACGCTCTTCGTGCACCCCATCGACGAAAAGTACGCCTGGGGCCGAGCCGCCATCCAGGTCGCCTTCACCATCTTCATCCTGACCGAGACCTGGCTCGTGCCCTTCGAGGGCTGGTTCGTCGACCGGTTCGGCCCGCGGCCGGTCGCCCTGCTGGGCGGCGTGCTGGTCGCGGTGGCCTGGAGCCTGAACTCGGTCGCCGATTCGCTGGCGCTGCTCTATCTCGGCGCAGCGCTGGGCGGGATCGGCGCCGGCTGCGTCTACGGCACCTGCCTCGGCAACGCCCTGAAATGGTTTCCCGACCGCCGAGGGCTGGCGGCAGGCTTGACGGTCGCGGGCTACGGCTTCGGATCGGGCCTGACCGTGATACCGCTGCACGCCACGATCGAGGTCCACGGTTTCGAGGCCGCCTTCCTGTGGTTCGGGTTGGGGCAGGGCATCGTGGTCGTGTTGGCCTCTTTGCTGCTGGTTAAGCCGGCGAAAGGCCTCGTGCTGCCGGCACCGCACGTTCCCCAGTCCGTCCGCGACTTCGCGCCGCGCGAGGTGCTGCAGTCACCACTGTTCTGGCTTCTGTTCGTGATGTCGCTGCTGGTGACGGCGGCGGGCCTCACCTTCACCGCGCATCTCGCCACCATCGCCATCGACTTCAGGATCGCCGACGTCGACGTCACGCTGCTGGGCGTGACGCTGCCGGCGCTCACCTTCGCGCTCACCCTCGACCGCATCGCCAACGGCGTGGCGCGACCCCTGTGCGGGTGGCTGTCCGACTATATCGGTCGCGAGAACGCGATGTTCCTGGCTTTCTCACTCGGGGCGGCCAGCATCTTCGCCTTTGCGCGCTGGGGCGACCACCCCGTTCTGTTCGTGCTGCTGGCCAGCACGGTGTTCTTCGCCTGGGGCGAGGTGGCGAGCCTCTTTCCGTCGGCCTGCACCGACTATTTCGGCTCGGCCTTCGCCACGACGAATGCCGGCATGCTGCATACGGCCAAGGGGTTGGCCGCCATCCTGGTGCCCCTGGTCGAACCCGTCGTGATGGCGACGGGAAGCTGGCAGACGGTGTTCGCCGTCGCTGTGGGCATGAACGTCGTTGCGGCCATCCTGGCGATCTTCGTGCTGCGGCCGATGCGGGCCGCGCGACTCAAGAGCGTCGCCGTGGCGGCGTAGCGCGTGATGACATTGGATCGACTCATTGCTGGGGGCGCGCCATTCCGTGGCGCGTCTTCGTATCGAGATCCCATGAGCGGCACGGAGTGGCGCGCCTCCAGCAAGATGGTGATTGATCTCAAGTCACCACGCTACAGGCGGACCTAGCGCCCCATGAACACCTACGACTTCATCGTGGTCGGTGCCGGCTCGGCGGGCGCCGTGGTGGCGAGCCGGCTGTCGGTCGATCCACGTCACCGCGTCCTGCTGCTGGAGGCGGGCCCGGCGAGCAATCCGTGGTCGCGCCTGCCGGTCGGCTACGCTCGCCTGCTGACCAATCCGGCCGCCAACTGGCTGTACAGTTCGGAGCCCGAAGCGGCCACCAGCGGCCGGCGCATCCCGGTGCCGCGGGGCCGGCTGCTCGGCGGCTCGAGCGCCATCAACGGCCTCGCCTTCGTGCGCGGCCAGGCGCAGGACTTCGACACCTGGGCGCAGCTCGGCAACCAGGGCTGGAGCTACGGCGACGTGCTGCCCTTCTTCAAGCGCATGGAAAGCTACGCCGGGGAAGGGGACGACACCTATCGCGGGCGCGAGGGGCCGCTTCGGGTCACCAATCCCCAGCCGCGCGAAGCCTTCTTCCAGGCGGTGATCGCCGCCGCCGCCGAGGTCGGCATTGCCTACAACCCCGACTACAACGGCGCGCACCAGGACGGCATCGCCATGAGCCAGGCGACGATCGCCGGCGGCCGGCGCATGAGCACGGCCCAGTGCTATCTCGAGCCGGCGCGCCGGCGGCCCAACCTGCGCATCGAGACCGGCGCGCTCGCCACCGGACTGGTGTTCGATGGCACACGCTGTACCGGCGTGCGCTACAGCGTGCCGGGCGGCGACCGCGAGGCGCGGGCCGCGCGCGACATCGTGGTGAGCGGCGGCTCGATCAACTCGCCGCAGCTCCTCGAACTCTCGGGCATCGGCCAGCCCGACCGGCTGCGCGGGCTCGGCATCGCGGTGCGTCATGCGCTGCCGGGCGTCGGCGAGAACCTGCGCGACCATTATGCGCCGCGCACCCGCTGGACGGTCGGCGCGCGCGGGATCACCTACAATGACACGGCCCGCGGGCTGGGCCTGGCGCGGCAGGCGTTGCGCTATGCCGTGCGCCGCGACGGTCTCCTGGCCATGGTCGGGGCGCCGATGCGAGCCTTCGTACGCTCGCGCGAGGGGCTGGCCGCGCCCGACCTGCTGTTGGGCTGGGTGCCGATGTTCACCGAGCCCGGCCCGCGCGGCCCGCGCATTGCCCGCCAGTCGGGCGTCACCTGCTACGCCCATCCGATGCGGCCCGAGAGCCGGGGCCACATCCATGTCGTGTCGGCCGATCCGCGCATCCCGCCGTCGATCAACTTCAACTTCCTGTCGGCACCGGTCGACGGCGAACTGACGGTGCGGGCCGTGCGGATCGCGCGGGCCATCATGACCGCGAAGGCCATGGCGCCGCTGCAGGTGGCCGAGGCCGCGCCCGGTCCCAACCGCACGACCGACTCCGAGATTCTCGACTGGGTCCGGGCGGTCGCCGAGACGACCTATCATCCGGTCGGCACCTGCAAGATGGGATCGGATCCTCTCGCCGTGGTCGACGCCCGGCTGCGCGTCCACGGGGTGCAGGGGCTGCGCGTCGCCGACGCCTCGATCATGCCGACCCTGACCTCGGGCAACACCAACGCGCCGTCGATCATGATCGGCGAGAAGGCGGCGGACATGGTGCTGGCAGATGCCGCCGGCTGACGGCGATCCGGCCGGGCCGGGACCAGCGTCTTTCGCCGCCCTCAGAGCGGCCGTGCTGTCCGGCCACGAGCCGCCGCCGCTGCCCGCGGTCGCGCGCCTGCCGTCCTATCGCTGGCTCGTCGTCGGCACGGTCTGCATCGGTGCCTTCATGGGCCAGGTCGACGCCAGCATGACCCAGATGCTGCTGCCGCGGCTCGAGGCGGACTTCGGCGTTTCCCTGAACGTCGTGAGCTGGGTCGCGGTCGCCTACATTCTGACCATGGCGGCCTTCATGCCGGTGTTCGGACGGCTGGCCGACATGATCGGCCGCAAGCTCCTCTACACGTCCGCCTTCGTCGTCTTCGTCATCGGCTCGGCGCTGTGCGGCCTGGCGACCAGTCTGCCCGAGCTCATCGCCTTCCGCGTGCTGCAGGGCGTCGGCGCGGCTCTCTTGACGGCCAACAGCATCGCCATCGTCGTCCTGGCCGCCGGGCCCGAGCAGCGGGGACGGGCGCTGGGGCTCCAGTCGGCGGCGCAGGCGATCGGGCTCGGCGCGGGACCGGCGATCGGCGGCGTGATCCTCGATACGCTCGACTGGCACTGGGCGTTCTGGGTCAACGTGCCGGTGGGCCTGGCCGGCGCCCTGATGGGCTGGTTCGTGCTGCCCCAGACGCACCATCTCGCCGCCGGCGGGCGCTTCGACTGGAAGGGCGCGCTGTTGATCGCGCCAGCGCTCACGGCGCTGGTCACCATGCTGAACCAGGCCCATGCCTGGGGACCGACGTCGCCGGCCTTCCTGGCCTGTGGCGCGGCAGCGGTCGTCCTGTTGATCGTGTTCGTCCGGGTCGAGCGCCGGGCGACCACGCCGCTGATCGACTTCGAGCTGCTCACGCGCGGCGCCTTCGTGGTCGGCAACGTCACGAACTTCCTGTCCTATGCGACTCTGTTCGGCGTGTTCTTCCTCATCCCGTTCACGCTGGTCCGTGTGTACGGCGATTCGGCGCTGGCGGCGGGCCTGCGGCTCTCGATCGTCCCCGTCATGCTGGGCCTGCTGGCGCCGCTCGGCGGCGTCCTCTACGACCGCTTCGGCGCCCGCACGGCCACGACCGCCGGCATGGCGCTCTGCGCCGCGGGACTGGCCGTGCTCTACCTCTTCCTCGACGGCACGGTCTTGCACCTGCCGGAAGTGATGCTGGGGCTCGGCCTGTTCGGCATCGGGCAGGGGCTGTTCGTGTCGCCCAACAGCAGCGCCATCATGGCGACGGCGCCGGAGGAGCAGACCGGCGAGGCCGGCAGCATCGTGAACGTCGTCCGCTTTCTCGGCATAAGCGCCGGCATCGCCAGCAGCTCGGCCGTGCTCGCCCTCTCGCTGCGCGCGGCGGGCGAGGGTGTCAGCACGGTCGATGCGTCGCCGGCGCAGCTCGTCGCCGGCAGCGGCCACGTGCTCCTGATGCTGATCGTCTTTGCCGTCGTGGCCGCCGGCCTCTCGGTGCTGCGCACCGTGCCGCGGCGCGAGCGCGATCCGGGGACGGTCGAGCTCTGACCCGGGAGCGCGCCACTCTGCACGTCGGAGCGCGGACCTCCAGGTCCGCACCATGATCGTGAGCGGACCTGGAGGTCCGCGCTCCAAAGAGGCGATCTGGTCCCAGCCGGGATGCCCGGGCGGCGCCGGCGTGCTAGGCTCCTCGCAACCAACAACGAGGAGACGTGCCATGACCGTTGCCATGAGCCTGTCGCAGCGCGCCGACGCCCTCGAGGCCGAGCAGGCAAGGGAGCTCGACCTCATCGTTGCCAAGTCCCGCCTGCACATGCTGGCCGAGGGCGACACCGGTCCCTTTCCCAATGTCGGCGCCATCATGAAGGCAAGGCCGGGCGCCCATGTGCTGATGGGCGACGATCCGCGCCTGCCGGCCATGCCCGAGAAGCCGACCCTGATCGACTTCTTCCGCCTGCGCTTCGGCCCGTCGATGCACCTGCTGCAGAGCGCCCGCCATGCCGTCACCGCCGGCCTGCCGGAGAAGATGGTGCTGGCCTGCCTGCTGCACGACATCGCCGTCGTCGGCTTCATCCGTGGCGACCACGGCTACTGGGGCGCCCAGCTCGTCGAGCCCTATGTCGACGAGGAGGTGACGTGGGCGATCCGCGCCCACCAGGTGCTGCGCTTCTACGCCGACGACTCGGTCGGCTACGAATACCCGCAATCCTACGTCACGCTGTTCGGCGAGGACTATCGTCCCGACCCGTATATCGACGAGGACTACAAGCGGATGCGGAACCACAGATGGTACATGTCGGGCCGCCAGATCACGCTGCACGACATCTACTCGTTCGATCCCAACCTGCATGTCGAGCTCGACGAGTTCACCGACATCATCGGCCGCAACTTCCGCCAGCCCGAGGAGGGGCTCGGCTTCGACAACAGCCCGGTCGCGCACATGTGGCGTGCCATTATCCGGCCGGCAAAGTACCTGTAGGCCGGCTGCGCCGGCTCAGCCGTCCATGATCCGACGGCTCAGCCGTCCATGATCCACGGGGCGCCGGAAGCGACGGCGACTTCGCGCACCTTGGCCAGGAGGTTGGGCCCGACCGGGATGCCGGTCTCGAGCCTCTGGGCGGCGGTGCGCCGCTCGGGATCGCCGGCGACCATCACGGGGCGCGCCGGATCGGCTGGCCGGCTGGCGCGCAGCGTGTCGCAGAAGGCGGCGACGTCGGCCCGGAAGTCGGCGGCGTCGCGGAACAGGCCGGGGTCCATCGCGAGCAGGAAATGGCCGATGTCCATCGTGCCCGGCTTCTTCGTGTGCTGCGGGTCGGTGATCATCGTGGCGCCGGACAGCGCCGAGGACAGGATGTTCACCATCGCCGCCAGGCCGTAGCCCTTGTGGCTGCTGCCCTCGGGCGTGCCGCCGAGCGGCGTCATGAAGCCGCCCTTGGAGACCTCGCGCGGGTCGGTGCTGGGCTTGCCCTCGGCGGTCACCAGCCAGCCCGGCGGGGTGGGCAGGTTCTCGTTGGCCTTGTTGCGGATCTTGCCGGCGGCGACGGTTGTCGTCGCCATGTCGAGCAGGAACGGCTCGCCCGGCTTGCCCGGCGCGCCGAAGGCGATCGGATCGGTGCCGAGGCGGGCATGGGCGCCGTGGGTCGGCGAGACCTGGATGCCGCTCGCCGACGTCGTGACCATGCCGATCAGCCCGGCCTCGACCGCCATCAGCGCATAGAAGCCGCAGGCGCCGAAATGCGCCGAGTTGCGCACGGCGGCGACGCCGATGCCGGAGGTCTTCGCCTTCTCGATGGCGAGTTCCATGGCGCGGCGGGCATTGGCGTGTCCCAGGCCGCCGCGGCCGTCGATCAGCGCCGAGACCGGGGTCTGGCGCTGCACGTCCGGCTCGGCGCGCATGTCGATCTTCCCGCCGCGACGGCGCTCGTCATAGACCGGCACCATCGAGATGCCGTGCGTGTCGATGCCGTGCAGGTCGGCCCAGCTCATGATCTCGGCGGTGCTGGCGGCGGTCGGTTCGGCCATGCCCCAGGCGCGCAGGATGAGCTCGAGCTGTCGCCGATGAGTGTCGTAGGACGCGGGCATGGTCAGTCGAAATCCTGGGGCTGCAGCTCGATGGGCGCGCCGTGCGGCGTGCGGTGGACGGCATGTTCCCAGGCATGCTGGTAGCGCGCCTGGGTGGCGGTGTCGGCGACACCCTTGTCGGCGACCAGCCGCTCCAGCGCGGCCAGCCAGTGCCGGTAGTAGGTCTGGCCGGTGTCGGGATCGCCGGCGGCCTGGGCGCGCTTGATCTCGGTGCCGAGCGCCTCGGCCCATTCGGGCCAGGTGAAGATGCCGCGCTGGTGCAGTGCCAGGGTCATGGCGAAGGCCTGGGCCTCCCAGGGCTCGCGGAACACCGGACCCTCGGCATCGCAGGGGATGCCGGGGACGGGAATCGGGGCGCGGTCGGTCATGCCGGGTCGAGATAGGGCTCGAAGGCGTCGATCGACACGGTGAGCGTGGGATCGCAGTTCGGTCCCCAGATCTCGCGCCCGTCGAACACCACGGTGTAGAGCCACTGCGGATCGTCGCCCTTGTTGGAGGCGACCGAGTCCGGATAGGCGTGGCAGCCGTGGATCAGCTCGACCGTGCCCTCCTTGTCGCGGGCGTAGCGCGGCAGGCGGGTGTGGCCGAGCGGGTTGATGTTCCGGGTGCGCACCCGGTCGCCCCGCTTGAAGCGGGCGGGCGCCTGCTGCTGGCGGAAGTACGTGTTGCGCGTCAGCCCGGCCTTCACGACCTCCTCGGTCAGCGTGCGCGAGAGCTTCCGGCCGGGCTTCAGGGAATGGCCGGCATCGAGCTCCTCCTGGGTAACCAGGCCGCGCTCGAGCAGGTTCTTCTCCATCCCGAGCGCCCAGCGCCAGTAGTAGGACGCGCCGAGATAGGTACGCGGCGGCAGAGTCTCTTGGGCGAAGCGCCCGTCGTCGATGTGCCAGGCGCCCGCGTAGCCCATCGAGCGCTGCATCGCGAGGACGCGGCCCTCCCAGGTCTCGTGGAAGGGCGGCTCGTCCTTCTCGACCTCGACCTTGCCGAAGCCGTCCATGCCGCCCATGTCATGCACGCCGTTCATTGCGTGACCTCCGACGGGTCGCGCGCAAGTCCGGTGCCGATCATCGAATCGCGAGTCACGAGGTCGGCGAGCTGCTCCTCGCTCCAGCCCTCGGTCCCGGGCGGGCGCATGGGCAGCACCAGGAAGCGGGTCTCCGCCGTCGAGTCCCAGACGCGGACCTCCGTGTCCTTCGCCAGCGTTACGCCGAAGTCGGCGAGCACGCCGCGCGGGTCCTTGACGGCGCGCGAGCGGTAGGGCGCCGACTTGTACCAGACCGGCGGAAGGCCGAGCATCTCCCAAGGGTAGCAGGAGCACAGCGTGCAGACGATCATGTTGTGGCGCTGCGGCGTATTCTCGACCGCGACCAGATGGTCGCCGACGCGGCTGACATGGCCGAGCGTGCTGACGGCGGCCGTGGCGTCCTTGAGCAGGGCCTGCTTGAAGGCGGGATCGCTCCAGGCTCTGGCCACGACCATCGCACCGTTGCGCGGACCGACCTTGGTCTCGTAGGTCTCTACGATGGCATCGAGGCCGGCCGGATCGACATAGCCTTTTTCGGTCAGGATGGTTTCGAGGGCGCGGACGCGGAGCTGCTGCTCCGACATTTCCGAGCCGTGCTCGTGGTCATGATTATGATCGTGGGATGACATGGACGGAACTCCCGAACGGACGGCCGTATCGTAGCCGAGGCGACTCGGCGATCAAGGCGGTGTAGGTTCGCCGGGGCCGCTGGCCGGCCGCGGAGGGACCCATGTCGACAGCCGAAAATCTGCCCGCCAGCGCCCCGGCGATGCCGCCGCCGATCGTCTTCACGGGCTGTGACCTGCAGGCAGCGGCCGCGGCCTCACTTCCGACGGGCTCACCGACGGGGCACGACCATGCCCATCCGCGCCGGCGCGAGGTCGTGGTCAACGGCAAGCGGGTCAAGACCATCGACATCCACGCCCATTGCTGCGTGCCCCAGGCGATGGCCGTCATCAAGCATCCGCTGGAGGCGCCCGGCCTGCTGATGGACGATACCAGCGTGCGCATCGCGGCGATGGACGCGCAGGGGATCGACGTCGAGGCGCTCAGCATCAATCCCTACTGGTACCGGGCGGAGCGCGATGCGGCCGCCGAGCTGATCCGGATCCAGAACGAGACGCTGGTCGAGTTCTGCGCCGCCAATCCCGACCGCTTCGTCGCCTTCGCCACCGCTGCGCTGCAGCATCCCGAGCTGGCGGCCGAACAGGTCGAGCATGCGGTGAAGAAGCTCGGCTTCCGCGGCGTCGGCGTCGGCGGCAGCGTCGCCGGCCTCGAGCTTGCCGATCCCAAGTTCCATCCCTTCTGGGCGAAGTGCGAGGAACTCGGCGTGCTGGTCTTCATGCACCCGCAAGGCACGCGCGAGCTCGAGCCCAGCGGCCGGCTCGGCGGCAGCGGCCTGCTGACCAACACGATCGGCAACCCGCTGGAAACGGCGATCGCGCTGTCGCACCTGATCTTCGAGGGCACGCTCGACCGCTTCCCCGGCCTCAGGATCTGCGCCGCCCATGGCGGCGGCTTCCTGCCATCCTATGCCAACCGCTCGGACGCGGTGATCCGCACGTTTCCCAATCGGGTCGGGCCGCTGCCGAAGAAGAAGCCGACGGCCTATCTCAAGGACGGCCAGCTCTTCTTCGACACGATCGTGTTCACCCCCGAGGCGCTGCGCCATCTGATCGCCGAGACTGGCCCCGGCCAGATCATGGTCGGCACCGACTATCCGTTCCCCTGGACCAGCACCGAGGTCGACCTGGTGCTGTCGACGCCGGGCCTGAGCGACGACGAGCGCGTCGCCATCCTCGGCGGCACGGCGGCGAAGCTGATGGGGATCAAGCCTTAGCCGCCACTCTGTCGTCCTGAGCGCAGCGAAGGACCCCATCGCCGCTTGCAACCGGCATGAGATCCTTCGCTTCGCTCAGGACGACGATTCAATGCAGCCCGTAGAACCCCATCGCCCCGCCGGCCATGACGGCGCGCTGCGACTGGGGCGACAGGCCCTTCATCCGTTCCTTCAGCATCTGCGGCGCGCCGGGGAAGAAGCCGTCGCGATGGGGATAGTCGGTCGCCCACAGGATCCTGTGCGGCCCGATATAGTCGGCCAGCGCCCCGATCGATCCCTCGACCGGCTCGAACGAGATCCAGCAGTTGCGGCGGAAGATGTCACTCGGCCGCATCGTGAGGCCCGAATCGTTGAAGCCCTTGTCGTCGAAATGACGGTCCATGCGGTCGAGCCAGGGCGCGATCCAGCCGCCGCCCGATTCGAGAAAGCCGACGCGCAGCCTGGGATGGCGCTCGCAGATGCCGCCCCAGATGAAGCTCATGGCCGCGAGCATCATTTCCATCGTGTGCGAGATGATGTGCTGCGCACCCCGTCCGTCGAAGCGGTCGATGCCGACCGTCGGCATGCCGCTGTTGCCGCCCTCGTGGATGCCGATGCAGAAGTCGAGCTCCTCGGCCGCCGTCCAGAACGGCGCATAGTCGGGATCGTGGAGCTTGCGGCCGTTGTAGGGATTGGGCCGCAGGAAGCCGCCGCGAAAGCCGAGCTCCCGGCGCGCGAAGCGCATCTCCTCGATGGCGGCGTCGATCGACTGCAGGGGCAGCATGGCGATGCCGAACAGGCGGTCGGGATAGGGCCTGCAGTAGTCGGCCAGCCAGCGATTGTAGGCCCGGCACATGGCGGCGGCGAAGGCCGGGTCCTCGATCGACCCGATGAACAGGCCGAGGCTGGGATAGAGGAAGGCGGCGTCGATGCCGTCGAGGTCCATGTCGGGAATGCGCGCATGCGGGTCGAAGCCGCCCTTGCGCCCGTCCTTGTAGTCCATGGAATCGGCCGCGACGATGCCCTGGCGGGCGCCGACTCCGCCGATGCCCCCGAAGCCGGCGCGGCTGCCCAGCAGCTTCTCCTCGAGCAGCAGCTTCTCGCGGCCATTGTCGTCCCGAACCAGACGGGGCGCGCGCTCGCGGTAGCGGGGATCGAGGTAGTCGTTCCACAGGGTGAACGGCTCCAGGATGTGGCCGTCGGCATCGATCGCGTTGTAGGCGCGGCTCATGTTCCCTCCACGGCCGCCGTCGCGGGCGGCTCCTTGGCGCCCAGTCTACGACCTCGTTCCACCGGCGGTAAGCAGGCTCTAGGGTGTCGTCCGGAAGGCAGGGAGGAAACGCATGGAGCTGAAGGGGAAGGTCGCCGTGGTCACCGGCGGCAATGGCGGGCTGGGGCAGCGCATCTGCCACGCCCTGGCGGCGCAGGGCTGCCACGTCGCCGTCGTCTACGCGCGCAGCCGGGAGCAGGCCGAGGGCGTGGCGCGCGACCTGGAAAAGCACCAGGTCGGTGCGGCGGCCTTCGCCTGCGACGTGACGCAGCGCGAGCAGGTGCAGGCGATGGTGGACGACGTGGTGAAGCGCTTCGGGCGACTCGACATCCTGGTGAACGACGCCGCCTACAACAAGGCGATCCCGTTCAGGGACCTCGACGATCTCACCTACGAGGAATGGACCAAGATCATCGACATCAACCTCACCGGACCGATGCTCGCCACCAAGGCGGTGGCGCCGGTGATGAAGAAGCAGGGGGAAGGGCGCATCATCAACATCTCCTCGGTGGCGGGACTGGGCCCGACCGGCTCGTCGATCGCCTATGCGGTCTCCAAGGCCGGGCTGATCCATCTCACCAAGTGCATGGCCGTGGCGCTCGCACCCGAGGTGCTGGTGAACTGCGTCGCGCCCGGCCTGCTGGAGGGGACGCGCGCCACGGCGAACCTGCGCCCCGAGCAGGTCGAGACCGGCCGCAAGGCCTCGCTGCTGGGCAAGGCCGCCGACAAGGACGACTGCGCCGACCAGGTCGTGACCATGTGCCGGACCAACACCATGACCGGCCAGACCATCGTCATCGATTCAGGTCGGACGTTTCATTAGTCCTCTGCTGGGGGCGCGCCACACCAGTGGCGCTCATGCGAAGTTTGCCGCACCGCGAAGAGGCGCCACTGGAGTGGCGCGCTCCCAGCAATGACGATTTCAGAGCTTGAGTTCGGGCACGTCCATCCAGCGCCGCTCGGCGGCGCTGCGATCGGCCTCCGCCGCGGGGCGCGGGAGGCCTTGACCTTCCGTCAGCGCAGCATCGGATCGTTGAAGGCATAGCGGTTCTGCTGCTCGCTGAAGATCACCGGGAAGAGCTCGCGGAACAGCCGCTCGATGCGCGGGTCGGTGGGGCCGGTCGCGTCGGTCCAGGCCGTGGTCTGGGATAGCGCGCGGTCGTTCCGGCAGTAGATCGCATAGACGTAGAAGCGGCCGGGCGTGCCGGGCCGAAAGCGCGCCGGCTGCCCGGCGCACACCGGATCGGCGTTGAGGTTCAGCGCCGGGTCGAACACCAGCACGAGGCGGTAGTCGGGGCTGGGCGGCGGCGACGGCTTGTCGTAGACGAACCGCAACGCGGGCCGCGGCTTGGCCGCCTGCATCAGGGGCAGCAGGTCGCGGGCGACGGTCGCCGGATCCATGCCCGGGAAGGGATTGCCGTCCAGGACGACCTGGAAATACTTGCCGTCGGTCGCCGCGAAGAATTCGCGATAGTCGTACTGCGGCGCGTGGTAGGCGCCGCCGATCACCGCGGCGAAGCCCGCGACGGGCAGGGCGAGCAGGGCCAGCACGGCGAGGACCAGACGACGGAGCTGACGCATGGTGGGGACCTCTTTGTCGGCGTCCACCAGACGCCGCGGGGCGGCTCCGGGCAAATCACGTGATCGTAAAGTGGCTTGAACGCGCACGATCCGGGCGAGGGAAGTGGAGGGTGCGAGGAGAAGCTGCGCGACCGAAATAGCCGTCGGTCACGGGCGCATCGCCGACGGCGACGCGACGAGCCCGGCCGCCGCGGTGCGGGCACGGACCGCGCTGTCGCGGGCCATGTCGGCGCACAGGCCGGTATAGGCTGTCGGGTCGAGCAGCCGGTCGATCGCCGCGCGGTCCATGTGCCGCGTCAGGCGCGCGTCGGCCGCCAGCAGGTCGGAGAAGGGCCTGCCCTCGACGAAGGCCGCCTGCGCGGCGTCGTAGACGACGTCGTGCGCGTGCTGCCGGCCGATGGCGGCGCCGAGGTCGAGCATCACGGCCTCCGCCATGATCAGCCCGCCGCCGAGGTCGAGGTTGGCGCGCATGCGCTCAGGATCGACCTTCAGCCCGCGCACGATCTCGCCCAGCCGGGCCAGCATGTCGCCGGTGGCGATGCAGGCGCGGGCTTCCGCGGTGTCCATCATGAGGGAGGTCGTGCGGTCGGCCTCGTGCTCCGTGGTCATCGCCTCCAGCGCCAGCGGCACCTGGCTGCGGATCTCGGCGGCGGCGGCGATGACGTCCTGGCAGAGCTTGGGATTGCGCTTCTGCGGCATGGTCGAGCTGCCGACGGTGCCCGGCGGCACCGGCTCCTCGACCTCGCCGAACTCGGTCTTCATCAGCGTGTATATTTCGCGCCCGATCTTGCCGCCGGTCGCGGCCAGCAGGCCGAGCAGGCAGACATTCTCGGCGAGATGGTCGCCCAGCGCGCGCGAGGGCACTTCCATGGAGCCGAAGCCCAGCCGGCGCGCGATGCCGGCCTGGACCGGTGGGCCCTGGCGGCCGAGCGAGGCGAAGGTGCCGGCGCCGCCGCCCAGCATGGCGACGAACAGGCGAGGGGCCGCCTGCTGCAGCCGCTCGACATGGCGCAGCAGCTCGTCGATCCAGACGGCGACCTTGTAGCCGAAGGTCGCGGGCACGGCGTGCTGGCCGTGCGTGCGGCCGGCCATCGTCATGCCGGCGGTGCGCTCGGCGAGGTCGGCCATGGCGGCGAGGAGCTCGCCGATCTGGCGCAGGATGATGCCGTGCGCCTGGCGCAGCACCAGGAGGTCGCCGGTCTGCGTGATGTTCTGGGTCGTGGCGCCCCAGTGGACCCAGCCGCCGTGCGGCTCGCCGACGACGCGGGCCAGTTCCCACACCAGCGGCACCAGCGTGTGGCCGGTGCGGGCGAAGCCCTCGTCGATGCGGCCGCGGTCGAGCAGGTCGAGGCGCGACTTGGCCGCGATCGCTGTGGCGGCGTCGGGCGGGACGATCCCCAGCTCGGTCTGGGCATGGGCCAGCGCCGCCTCGACATCGAGCCAGGCCTGCCAGCGATTCTCCTGGGCGTAGAGGGCGCGGATGCCCGGGTCGGCGACCCGGGTCGCGGTCGGCAGCGTGTCCTGCGGGGTTGTCATCTCGGGTGAAGCTCCTCCGCCCGACAGGATGCCGGGCCGCGGCGGGGTGTCAAAGCCGATTGCATGTCCGTGCCCGCCTGCTACGGTCGGACGAAACCGGACGAGAGACAAAGCCGCCGCCATGACATCGAGGGACACTTCGCCAGACGCGGCGAGCTTTGACGCACTCAAATGGCGTTGCATCGGCCCGCCGCGCGGCGGCCGCGTCGTCGCCGTCGCCGGCGATCCCGTCAACCGCATGGTCTTCTATTTCGGTGCCTGCGCCGGCGGGATCTGGAAGACGGTCGATGGCGGCGTGTTCTGGCGCTGCGTCTCCGACGGCTTCATGGGCAGCGCCGCCGTGGGCTCGATCGCCGTCGCGCCCTCCGATCCCAACGTGATCTATGCCGGGACGGGCGAGACCGCGATCCGCCTCGACGTGTCCTGGGGCGACGGCGTCTACCGCTCGACCGACGCCGGCCGGACATGGACGAATGTCGGGCTGCGCGGCAGCAAGTTCGTCGGCCGCATCTGCATCCATCCGCGCGATCCCGACCTCGTCTACGTCGCCGCCCTGGGCGACGTGTTCGGTCCCAACGAGGAACGCGGCGTCTACCGCTCGCGCGACGGCGGCCGGACCTGGGAGCGCATCCTCTACCGCAGCGACGTCGCGGGCGCGATCGACCTCAGCATGGATCTCGCGAACCCGCGCATCCTCTACGCCTCGATGTGGGAGGCGCGGCGGAACTTCTGGAACATCTCGAGCGGCGGCCCGGGCAGCGGCCTGTTCCGCAGCGACGATGGCGGCGATACCTGGCAGGAGATCTCCCGCCATGCCGGGCTGCCGGAAGGGATGCTGGGCAAGATCGGCGTCGCGGTGTCGCCGGTGCGCAGCGGCCGCGTCTGGGCGCTGATCGAGGCCGAGGGCGACAAGACCGGCCTCTACCGCTCCGACGACCACGGGGCGCGCTGGACCCAGGTCTCGGCCAACCGCGATCTCATGCATCGGCCCTGGTACTACACGCACGTCTTCGCCGACACCGGCCACGCCGACACCGTGTACGTGACCAACCTGCAGATGTGGAAGTCGACCGACGGCGGGGCGAGCTTCGCCGAGGTCACGACGCGGCACGGCGACAATCACGACCTGTGGATCGACCCGCGCGATTCAACGCGCATGATCGAGGGCAACGACGGCGGCGCCAACGTGTCGTTCAACGGCGGCGAGTCGTGGTCGACGATCTACAATCAGAAGACGGCGCAGTTCTACCGCATCGACATCGACGACCAGTATCCCTACCGGGTCTACGGCACCCAGCAGGACAATACCTCGATCTCGGTGCCGAGCGCCTCGGAGTGGGGCGTCATCACCCTGGCCGACTGCTCCTATCCGGGCACCGGCGAATCGGGCTTCATCGCCGTCGACCCGCGCGACCACAACATCGTCTATGTCGGCGCGATCGGCTCGAGCCCGGGCGGCGCCGGCGCGCTGCAGCGCTACGACCATCGCACGCGCCAGATCCAGCTCGTCAACGTGTGGCCCGAGGAATCGACCGGCATCGCGCCCAAGGACCTCAAGTACCGCTTTGCCTGGACCTTCCCGATCGTCTTCTCGCCCCACGATCCCGGCACGCTCTATGCCGGCGGCAACTGCGTGTTCCGAACCCGCGACGAAGGCATGAGCTGGCAGCGCATCTCGCCCGATCTCAGCCTCAACGACCGGACGCGGCAGGGCCATTCCGGCGGCCCGATCACCCGCGAGAGCGCCGGCGCGGAGGTCCATGCGACCTGCGCCTGCGTCGTCGAATCGCCGAATCGGCGGGACGAGATCTGGGCCTCGACCGACGACGGGCTCGTGCACGTGACCCGCGACGGCGGGGAGAGCTGGAAGAACGTCACCCCGAAGGCGATGCCCGAACTGGCCTATGTCGGCTGCGTCGAGGTCTCGGCGCACGACCCGGACACGATCTATCTCGCCGCGACGCGCTACAAGCTGGGCGACTACCGCCCGTACCTCTTTCGCAGCAGCAACGGCGGCCGGAGCTGGAAGGCGATCAACGGCAACCTGCCGGCCGACGAGATCACGCGCGTCGTCCGCGCCGATCCGGGGGCGCCCGGCCTGCTCTATGTCGGCACGGAGACGGGCATCCATTTCAGCCTCGACGACGGGGCGACCTGGACGCGCATGGGCGGCGGGCTGCCGGTGGTGCCGGTCTACGACCTCAAGCTCAAGGACTGCGACCTGGTGGCCGCCACCCACGGGCGCTCGTTCTGGATCCTCGACGACGTGACGGCGCTGCGCGGCCTGGCCGACGGGCGGCGAACGACTCGGCTGTTCGCGCCGCGGCGCACGGTGCGGACCAAGCTGCACTGGAGCGCCGGCGCCAACGTGCGCACCGGCATCGCCTACGGGCCGGCCTTCGGCATCGACGGCAGCACGGTGATGGTCGACCGGCCGGACGGTACGCGGACGCGCGAGCATCTCGACGTCGGCGAGAACCCGCCCAACGGCGCGATCGTGCACTACTGGCTGGCGAAGGAGCCCGAGGAGCCGGTCGTGCTGACGTTCCGCGAGGCCTCCGGCCGGAAGATCGCGTCCTTCGCCAGCGACGACAAGGCGCTGGCGCCGGCGCGGCGGCCGGGCACCAGGGCGGGGCTGAACCGCTTCGTCTGGGACATGAAGTATCCGGGGCCGACCCGGATCGACTACGCGCTGGCGCCGCCGCGCCCCAAGCCGCTGGTGCCCGATCCGGAGAACCCGCCGGGTCCGACCGTGGTGCCGGGCAGCTACGGGGTCGAGCTCGCCGCGGGCGGCCGGGTCCACTCGGCGCGGTTCGAGGTGGTCAAGGATCCGCGCCTGCCGGCGAGCGAGGCCGACTACGCCGCGCAGTTCGCCCTGCACAAGGAGCTGGTGGCCTCGCTGTCGCGGCTGAAGGAGGCGCTCAACCGGCTGCGCCGGGCCCGGCGGGGGCTGGCCGCCATCGCCGGGGGCACCGGCAAGGCCGGCCAGGCGCTGCGCCGCCGCGCCGCCGCCATCGACCGCAAGTTGGCGGCGATCGAGGGCATCATGGTCGATCCGCAGCGCAAGTCGGTGCGCGACGTGCTGCGCAATCCGGCCGGCCTCAACGACACGCTGTTCGACATGATCTCCATGACGACCACCGCGGACGCCGCGCCGACCAGCCAGACGCGGGCGGTGTCGCGCGAGGTCATGGACCGGGTGGACCGCGAGGTCGCACGGTTCGAGGCGCTGGTCGCCGGCGACATCGCCGAGCTCGATGCGGCCTGCGCCAAAGCTGGTGTGGGCCGTGTGGCGACAGGATAGGATGACGCAAGAGAGGAAAGGGAGGACGCGTGGACTTCATCGAAAAGCTGTTCGGCCTGTCGCCGGACAATGGCGACGGGTCGACCGAGATCCTGTGGCTGGCCGCACTCGCCGCGGTGCTCGCCGTGATCGTCTACGTTCGCATCGCGCGCCGGCGACCGCGCCGCTGATCGGGGACGGCCCGACGACTCGGCCGCGCGGCTGATCGCGGCCGCTACCAGCCCCAGAGCAGGTTGCGCGACACCCAGCCGCGCCGGCCCTCGCGCTGGACCTTCACCCAGCCGCTCTGGCGGCCGAGCGTCTTGACGATGTCGCCGTAGCTCAGCTTGGCCAGGATGCGGCTGCGCGTGGTGGGCGAGCTGCGCAGGTTGGCGATCTTCACCTTGACGATGTGGTAGGGCGTGCTGCTGGTCAGCCTGCGGAAGATCCAGCCGCGATCGTTCTCGAAGTCGCTGACCTGGAGCCAGTCGCCGCGCCGGCTGACGACGCGCAGCGGATAGCCCTGGCTCAGGATCCATTCGGCGGAATGTTTCGTGCCGGGGCCCGATCGCAGGTTCACCTCCTTGCCGGCCACGCTGACCATCTGCTGCGCTGCCACCGACGGGGAGATCATCAGCAGAAGGGCCGACACGAGGTGCAGGGGGCGACGGAGGAAAGTCATCGTCTGGATCCTTTCTCGGAGGGGGACAGGAAGGGATCGCGACCGCGGCGCCCTTGCGAGGCCACGGCCCACGGAACCATCGACTGAATGCCGCTTGCGTGCCGACGACGACTGGATCGCCGCTCGTCGGCCACGCGGGCCGGCCGCGTTTTCCGCGGCTCGTTACGCTGATGGTGAAAAATGCCCTGCCTGCCGGCGCGGCGTCAACCGCGCATAGGTCGCGGCCCGCTCCGGTTCGCTCAGGACAGGCCGCTCACCGGCACCGACGGGCGGCGGTCGAGATGCGCGTCCACGAGGCGCCGCGCATCGTCGGTCCGTCCGGCCTTGAGGTAGGCGGCGAGCAGCGTGTTCTCGACGAGGTCGCGCTGCGCGCGGCTGCCGCCGATGCGCACCGTCTCGGCCAGGGCCGGCTCGAGCGAGGCGATGGCGGCGGCCCAGTCGCCGCGGCCGTAGGCGTCGAGGCCGGCGGCGAGCCGCGGGACGACGTCGCCCGCCGGCGAGCGGCCGGCGGCGGCGCGTTCCCGGAGGTCGCTCACGATGGCGGCGATCCCCTCGCTGTCGCCGGCCGCGACATGCGCCAGCGCCCGATGGACGTCGACGAAGGCGATGCCCGACTTGGGGAACGAGGTCCTCGCGTAGTCGCGGACCTCGCGCCACAGGTCGGGGCGGCGCGGCAGGCCGGCGAGCTCGGCGCGCCACAGGAAGGCCGGCGCGTCGGTCGCGACGTTCAGCGCCGGACCCCAGGCCCCGCCAGGATGGACCTGCTCCCGGTAGACCTGCCAGGCCCGGTCGGTCTCGCCGAGGACGAGGGCGGACAGGGCGACGTGCCACGAGATGTGGCAGTGCATCAGCCCTTCGCGGGCGTAAGTCGGCAGCCACGCGTCGAGATAGTCGAGCGCCTTTCGATCCTCGCCGCGCTCGTAGAGGACATGCGCCTTGATGTGGGCGCCGTGCGCATTGGCCGGGTTCTGCGCCATGCTGCGCTCGATCAGGTCGAGCGCCTCGTCGAGGCGGCCCATCTCCTCGAGGGCGAAGGCATGGACGGCCTGGAACCACCAGTCGTCGCGCAGATGCGGTTCGAGGGCGTCGAGGAACGCCACCTGCTCGGGCTCGCGCTCCTGGCGGCCTGAGAATCCGATCAGGCCGAACACGCCGGTCGCCGGCGCCGCCACCATGGCATCGCGCGGATGCCTGGCGAGATGGGCGCGCGTCGCGGCCAGCGAATCGACGGGCTTGCCCTCGATGGCGAGGCAGAGCGCATCGATATGGGCCTGCTCGCGCTCGGTCGTGCCGGCGGCCAGCTCGCGCGCCCGCGCGGCTTCCTTGCGCGCCGTCGCCACGTCGGCCACCAGGAAGCGCGCCCGGGCGAGGGCGACATGGGCCAGCGCGAAGTCGGGATCGGCCTCGATCGCGCGCGCCAGGTGCGCGGCATCGCCGTATGCAGCCGATAGCACGCAGTCGACGCCCGCGACATAGGCGTCGCGCGCCGCGGTGGAGGTGGTGGTCAGGGGCAACCCGTAGCGGTCGGTAAGCATGATGGCGGTTTCCTCCGGCCGAACGCCGATGTTATTGCTGACCGCTCAGTCATCGGGGGGAGGAAGTCGCGTGTCCAGCGAATTGAAGGGAAAGGTGGCCCTCGTGACCGGCGCCAGCCGCGGCCTGGGCGAGGGCGTGGCGCGGGCGCTGGCGAAGGCCGGCGCATCGGTCATGCTGGTGGCGCGCGACGGCGCGCTGGCGGGCAGCGTGGCGTGCGAGATCGTCTCGCAGGGCGGTCGCGCCGAATCCGCGGCCTGCGACGTGGCGGACTATGCCGCGGTCGAGGCGCTGGCGGCCGACACGCGCAAGCGCCTGGGCGGTCTCGACATCCTGGTGAACAATGCCGGCGTCATCGATCCGATCGCCGAGATCGCGACGTCCGATCCGGCGGCCTGGGCGCAGAACATCTCGATCAACCTCATCGGCGCCTACAATGCGGTGCGCGCGGTGCTGCCGGGCATGCTCTCGGCCGGCGGCGGCCGGATCGTCAACGTCTCCTCCGGCGCCGCCTACCGGCCGCTCGAGGGCTGGAGCGCCTACTGCTCGGGCAAGGCGGGGCTCTTCATGTTCACCCGCGCCATCGCGCTCGAGACGGAAGGCAGGGGCATCCGCGCCTTCGGCTTCTCGCCCGGCACCATCGACACCGACATGCAGGTGAAGATTCGCGCTTCCGGCATGAACGTCATCAGCCGCATCCCGCGCGGCGAGCTGTCGCCCGTGGCGGATGCCGTGCGCGGCCTGGTCTATCTCTGCACCCCGGCCGGCGACGACCTGGCGGGGCAGGACGCCTCGATGCGCGACGACGCCTTCCGCGGCCGCGTCGGGCTGGGCAAGGCCGCCTGATACAGCGCCCGCCTGACACGGATCATGGTGTCCACAGGCGGGCAGGCTATGGTGCCGCCATGTCTGTCGATTCCCGCGCGCCGCGCGCCGCCTTCCTCGGCATCGAACGGTCCCTGACCGGGCGCCGCTGGGCGGCCCGGCTCGGCGACGAGCGCACGGCGCTGGCCATGGCCCAGCGCCACGGACTGCCCGACGCGGTCTGCCGCCTGCTGGCCGCCCGCGAGGTCGCGCTCGAGAACGTGCCCGACTTCCTCGAGCCGACGCTGCGCAGGTTCCTGCCCGATCCGTCGCATCTCCGCGACATGGACGCGGCCGTCGAGCGTCTGGTGACGGCCGTGCGCGGGGGCGAGAGGATCGTCGTGTTCGGCGACTACGATGTCGACGGCGCCACCTCCGCGGCGCTGCTGATGCGCTTCTTCCGCGCCGTCGGCGCGACCATCACGACCTACATCCCCGACCGCCGCAAGGAAGGCTACGGGCCCAACGCCGCCGCGCTGCTCAGGCTGAAGGCCGAGGGCGCGTCGGTCGTGGTGACGGTCGACTGCGGCGTCACCGCCTTCGAGCCGCTGGCCGAGGCGCGCCGGGCCGGCCTCGACATGATCGTCATCGACCATCACATGGCCGAGGCGGCGCTGCCCGAGGCGATCGCGGTGGTCGATCCCAACCGGCTCGACGACGACAGCCCGCACAAGCAGATGGCCGCCGTGGGCGTCGCCTTCCTGCTGGCCGTCGGCGTCAACCGCGCCCTGCGCGCGGCGGGATGGTACGGCGAGGCGCGGCCCGAGCCCGACCTGCGCCAGTGGCTCGACCTGGTGGCGCTGGGCACGGTCTGCGATGTCGTGCCGCTCACCGGCGTCAACCGCGCCCTGGTGCGCCAGGGCCTCAAGGTCATGGCCGAGCGGCGCAACGTCGGCCTTGCGGCGCTGGCCGACATCGCGCGCCTGCGCGAGCCGCCCGGCGCCTATCATCTCGGCTTCATGATGGGACCGCGCGTCAATGCCGGCGGGCGGGTCGGGCAGGCCGATCTCGGCGCGCGGCTGTTGGCCAGCGACGATTTCGAGGAGGTCGGCGCCCTGGCGCTGCGGCTGGACGAGTTCAACGCCGAGCGCCGCGCCATTGAGCGGTCGGTGCTCGACCAGGCAATCGCCCGCATCGAGGGCCTCTACGGTCCCGACCGCGAGGGGCTGCCCTCGGCCCTCGTGGTCGAGAGCGAGGGCTGGCATGTCGGCGTCATCGGCATCGTCGCCAGCCGGTTGGTCGAGCGCTACGGCCGGCCGGCCTTCGTGATCGGCCTCGACGGCGAGGTGGGCAAGGGATCGGGACGCTCGGTGAAGGGCGTCGACCTCGGCGCCGCGGTGATCGCGGCCCGCCAGGCCGGGCTGCTGGTCAACGGCGGCGGCCATGCCATGGCGGCCGGGCTGACAGTGACCCGCACGGCGCTGCCGGAGCTCGCCCGCTTCCTCGACGCGCGCATCGCTCCCCAGCTTGGGCAGGCGCCGCCGGTCCGCGAGCTCGGCATCGACGCGGCCCTGTCGCCCGGCGCGGCGACCCTGGACCTGATCGGCATGATCGAGCAGGCCGGGCCGTTCGGGGCGGGCAACGCCCTGCCGCGCTTCGCGCTCACCTCGGTCCGCGTGGCGCACGCCCAGCCGGTGGGCGAGGGGCACATCCGCTGCACGCTGGTCGGCGCCGACCGCGGCCGCGTCGAGGCCATCGCCTTCCGGGCCGGCCAGACGCCTCTCGGGTCCGCCCTGATGGACCCGGCGCGGCCCATCCTGCATGTCGCGGGCGCCCTGCGAATCGACCGTTACGGCGGGCGGGAAGGGGTCCGGCTGCAGATCGACGATGCCGCGGCCGCCGCCGGCTCCGTGCTGGCTTGATTTGCCGGGCGCGAGCCGCTACTAGCACCCGCTCTCCGCCGCCTCGTCCCCATCGTCTAGAGGCCTAGGACACCAGCCTTTCACGTTGGTAACACGGGTTCGAATCCCGTTGGGGACGCCAAGAGAGTTGCAGAAGGCGCAGGGGGCGTCGATGGTCGCCCACAGGATCACGGCGGCAGGGGTTTCACCACGTCATGCGCAGACCGGCGATCAGGGCGTGGCTCGAGTCCTGACCGCCGATCGTGCCCTCATAGCGGACATAGACTCCCAGAGCCTCGGCGATGTCGGTGCTGGCGGAGAAGCCGATCACGGCAGCATCGCGCGTGGGCGATGCGCCGAGCACCGTGAAGGGCGTGGCAGGCGCCCCCGCGAAGGAAGCCGTCACCGGGCGGCCGGTATCGGCATAGTCATGGCTCCAGCCCAAGCGCAGTTGCGAGGCAATCCTGCTGCGCAGCCCAACGTCGAGATCGGCGCCCAGCTGTGCGCCGAATATGGTGCGCAGTGAACCCGACGTTTGCTGCGCCACGCTCAGGTTGAGCGACTGGGCACCGGTCTCGGTGAAGGCATTCTGACTGGCCGTCGATCCCTGCAGCAGGGCGAACGGCGTTACGTAGTAGCTCGCTGCGCCGCCAAGCTCGAAGCGATAGCCGCCTTCGATCTGGCCCAGGAACTGGTTGGCTCCTGTCTTGCCATAGGCGGTCCGTGGCTGCAGGCCTGGGATGCCGATGCTGCGCCACATCTGATTGGAGTTGTAGGCATAGGCCGCCAGCGCATCCACGTAGACGGGGCCTTGGGTGAAGCTGCCGTAGAGGCCGGCCAGAACAGTGTCGGTGACGCTGCGGCCGGCTAAGCCGCCGGTCCACTGACCACCAGTCTGGTAGCCGACGGTGACGCCGGCAAGGAAGTTCTCAGTGAACTTGCGGTCGAGGCCGCCGGCGAAGCCGCCGACGCTGTAGGTGAACGTTCCGGCATTGTTGCTTCCAGCGATGGTGCCGGTCCCGCCGACGGCGCCGCCCCAGGCGCTCCACAAGGCGGGTGTGGTGACGTCGCAGGCGATGTCGCAGGCCTCGGCCAAGGCCACCCTGGTGCTGCCGCCGCCGGCGGGGGCGCGGGCGCGGTTGGCGAAGTTGCTCATGAAGAGCTGCGCGCCCTGCACCATGGCATTTGCGAACCCGGCATATTGCTGGCCACTGATGGCGTCCAGCGCCAATGGCCCCTGGCTAGTGCTGAGACTGGCGACGCTGTGGAGCACGTCGAGATAGTCGCCGCTGGCCGCGCCGATGCTTTGGTCGAGGGCAGTTCCGACGGCGCGCTGGTTGGAGGTGGCGCCGCCGATGAAGAAGCTGTTCAGTACCAAAGTCAGGAATACGTCGTTGGCGTCGTAGCTGAGGCCGGGTGTCAGGAAGGCGAAGTTGCTGGTTACACCCGAGTAGGTGCCGCTGACGCCGCCGTTCGCCCGCAGGATGGTGTAGGTCGTGCCGCTACGGCTGGGATTGTAGCTGCCGGGCTGCGCCAGCACTTGGACGGTTGCCCCGCCGCCGATGCTCGCCGTGCCGCCGACGTTGATGCGATCGCTCTGGCCCTGAGCATTGGCCTCGACCTGGTAGGTGCCGCCGTTCTGCACAAAGTTGCCGCCGACAGTCAGCGAGCCGATCGAGTTTCCCGGGTTGATCACGCCGCCGCTCATTGCCACGCCGCCGATCGTGCCAGTGCCGCCCAACGTACCGCCGCCGTTGACGGTCACCGTGCTCGCGAGGCTCCCATTCACCGCCAGCGTTCCGGCATTGACGGTCGTCGGGCCGGTGTAGGTGTTGGCGCCGTTAAGCGATAGCACGCCGCTGCCCTGCTTTGTAAGGCCGCCGGCGCCACTAAGCACACTGGCCAGGACGACGTTGTTGCCGTTGGTATCAAATATGCCGCCTCCCGCGCCAAGGGGGGCAAGCTGCGAGGATATGTCTGTTGTGTTGCCGGGCGCCCATTGCAGCCCGCCGCCGTTCAACGTCACCGGGCCGCTGCCGAAATTGTTCAACGCTGAAAAGTTGATCAGTCCCGAATTGATCGTCGTGCCGCCCGAGTAGGTGTTGGCGCCCGTCAGCGTGAGCGCGCCCGACCCAATCTTGGTCAGCGAGCCCCCGGTGCCGCCGCCGATGCCACCGTCCTGAATGACGCCGCTCACCGTGGTTGAAAGGTTGTTGCCGCCGACCGTGATCGACTTAGCTCCGAGCAGGAAGCTACCCGAACCCTCGAATGAGCCGGCCGTCGTGCCGGTCGCAGTCAGGCCTGAGAAATCCACCGAGCCCGCGCCGTTGGCGATAAGTCGTGCCGTTCCCCCTGATGAAGTGTCGACGAAGATGGTCGATCCGCCATCATTGACAATGGTGGCATTGTCGACCGTGGACGAGACGGAGAAACGGACTGTCCCGCCCGACCTGTTTGCTATGAATGCGCTGCCTGCCGACGCTGATCCCGTGAAATTGAGGAACTGGTTGTTTATGATATTCGCATTGCCCGCTGTGGCAGCGCTCGCAAAAGCCATAGTACCGTTGTTCGTGATCGTGGCGTTCCCCGCCGTTGCCGAGTTGGTAAAGTTGAATAAGCGATTGTTTGTTATGCTCGCGTTTCCAGCCGTGCTTGAGCCGGCGAAGGTGAAGACGTGCGCCCCGGAGCCAACATCGTTGATTATCGTGACGCTGCCGCCGTTGACCACGATGCCGGCTCCGTCGATGCGAACCGAAGCGGATGGAACGGAGTTTGTATGGGTGAACGTGTAGTCCGATGCGCCGGCATTCAACGTCAAACCGCCGAGAGTCGTGCTGGTCGAGAAGGACAGGTTCGGCGTGGTAGTTGCGCCAAAGGAAGCGGTTCCGGTCGGCACTGCCCCTGGTGTCCAGTTGGCGGCGGCGTTGAAGTCGAACGTTCCGGCCACGGGGCCTGCCACGGTAGCCGTGGCATTCCAGGTCGCATCTTGCGCCATGACGGGCCAGGAGAGCGCGGCCGCCGCCGTGAATGCCGCACTGGCAAGCAACTCGTGGCGTACAGCCCTGGATCGTCGCCTCTGCCCGCCCACTAGGTCATCCACTACTTTCAACCGCTTGATTTTGGCGCGTCGCCCGCAGCCCCCTTTACTTCCAACACAGCAAGCGATCTATCCGCCTTGCGAATGCGAAGTGGCTGATCACCGGGTTAGCGAGCGCTTCAGGCTGGTGGACGGACTTTCGTCGAAGACCCTCCGGTAGAGCGTCGAGAAGCGACCCAGGTGCGTGAAGCCCACTTGCATGGCCACGCTGGCGACTGTGATGCCAGCTTCGGACCGCAGCAGAGCCTGCCGGGCATGGTCTAAACGGACTTGCATGAGCCTTTCCCTCGGAGTCATGCCTATCGCGCTTTGGAACGAAACTTGTAGGCTGCGGAGGCCGACGCCCACAGCCTGGGCGACCTCGTTCATCGATCCAATTGTCGCGTAGTGCTCGCGAATATAGCTCTCTGCCGCTTTGACTTGCCGGAGGGACGAAAACGGCGAGCTATTGCCATCCGATAGGGCGCCGCAATCCTTCAGCACCGCGATCAACTGCTCGAGTGCGAGCCCGCTTGCGATGTGCTGGACTCTTGGTTGGGCCAGCAGGCTTCCCGGACGCGACAATTCCTGAATCAGGTAGCCGAGGTAACGTTGAAGGCTGGGGAAGCCTTGAGAGGGCTGCGTCGATTCGAAGTGACATTCAATGTCCGGCCGGACAACGCGCATTCCCGCCCGGCGGACTTCTTCGCGGACCACGAATTCCGGCAGCAGCAGCACGTTTGCCTCGAAATGGGCACCGTGGGCGGATCGAGCCCGGGTCGCGCGGCGATTGGGCGCAAAAAGAAGACCCGCTTGTGGTTCGGCGACCCATGACCTTTTCGATGTTTCGACCTCGAGCTGACCGGATATGGGCAGCAGTACGGTAAGCTTTTCAGCCTCGCGTAGGGAAATGAAGTGACCGGTGGAACGAACGCGCGCGACCTCGAGATTCCCAATCGTCGCGATGTCCTCGACCATCTTTCCGTGCTTGGCATGGTCGAACCGGAAAGCTTCGGTGAGCTGAAACATCCTTGCGTTGCCGGAGGGTCGTGCCACTCCGCCACGGACTTCGTTTCTGATGAAGATCGACATTGGTGGCGCCGGATCACTTTGGCATTTTCTTGCCTTGTCAGCGCGAGAATGCTGCCCTGTCAGGGCAAAGATGTCGACCTTGAATGCGGCTGACGGGCATGGGGGTGAGCGCGGTCGATTGCCGAGGTCGCGCGCAGGCCTCGGTAACACCAAGCGAGGGTCGGCCGGCGCGCGGGCGAGCCAGCCACGCGATCACAGCCAGCGCGAGAGGGGCACCACGATCTCGCGGACGATCAGGGTTCTTCAAGAAAGTAGACTCTTGGAGAGAGTCGATTAACCGTGAACGAAGCGATTACACTTGGAAGGGGCTACTGCGACCGAAAATGTGCGACCAGCCAGTCGCCACGGCCGATGGGCTCCCCGATCAGATCGATAAGGCCGCTCAGCATCAGTCTGGACAGGCGCCACGCTCCCATCAGGGGGCGCCGCTTCAGCCCCGACAGGTATGTCGGAATCAGCCATGAATCGTAGTGTCGGCTGAACAGGGAACACTCGCGCATGCGCACGGCCGCGAATCGCGCGCGTGACGCGCAGGCGATCAGGCCGGACTCCGTGAACCCCGTGAGATGCTCGGGATAGTACAGGCAGCCCGACCGGGTCACCGGGCGCCCGAGCATCCGCTTGCACCAGAAGCCGATCAGCGAGCTCAAGCTCTCGCGGTTCGGGACGTGGACGACGAGAATGCCGCCGGGCTTGAGCTTGCCGTGCAGCTTCCTGAGGATCGCCGCTGGATCGTCCAGGTGTTCGATGACGTGGAAGGCGGTGATGACCGAACAGCTGCCATCTTCGAGGTCTTCCAGGGAAACGAAGGGCACCTGGAACGCCGTGCTGCCGGCGTCGGCGGCCACATGGGAGCTGTCGATCCCCGCGGCATCCCATCCCGCCTCTCGGGCAATGGCACAGAAATATCCGGGCCCCGCACCGAAGTCGACGAGCCGCCGTCCGGGTGGATTCAGGCCTTCGATCTCCCGAAGCTGGGACAGGAAGCGCGATCGCCTGAGGTCGAGCTGCGCGAGGTACTCGCGGTCGTCATAGCCGTCCAGATAGGGGTAGTAGGTCCCGTAGTCGTGCTTCTGCTTGATCGGTCTCTTGTAGAATGTCGTGCCGCACTGCTCGCAGAGGATGACCGGTTCATCACGCCCGCCGCTCCTGACCCGACCTTGTCGCGACGCGCAGGCGGGGCATTCGCCTTCATCGTCCTGCTGATCCCTGGAGCGCGCTGGCAGTAGCATGATTTCAACCCAACCGGGCCCGACCTCTTTGCGGAATGGCGCCAGTCTCCAGTCCCGGAGAGGGAGAGGAAATCTTCTTTGGCTAACCCGCGTGCAGTCGTTGGCTCTTGCAGGACCGGCGGTCCTCTCGCCGGTTGCGCCCTCACTCCTCGCCGGTCCGAACGGTGCGGTAGCGGATTTCGTAGCCGTCGGAGGGGCGGGCGGGTCTTGCCGTGTCCTTGCCGGGCTCGGCGACATAGCTCGCTGGCTGCCAGGCGCCGAAGGCTGCGCTGGAGGCGGGGCTCAGCCCAAGCCTGATCTCGAACAGCACATCGGTCCTGTCGGGCGTGGTGAGGACGAGCGTGCGCTGCCAGGTGCGGTAGTAAATCTCGACGTTGCCCACGATCACGGCGCGGCCGTCCTGCCGGCGGGGCGGTTCGAGGCGGCCGGGCATGCGATTCCGGCTGGTCTGCAGCTCGATCGCATAGCCCTTGGCCCCGGGCGGGTCGGTGCCGGGCGGCAGCCGGATCTCGAAGGCCAGTTGCGGGGCCGGCCCATTGGTTTCGATGACCGGACGCATGAACCACATCGCGCCGAGCCCTGCGGCGGCCAGCCCCACGAAACCGGCCGCGACGAGGGCCAGTCGTCCGGCTATCGCACCGCGGCCCGTGGGGCTCCGGCGGCGCAGGACAAGCACGGCGCCGGCAACGAAGCCGAGAATGGCGCCGATCGGCCCGCCGATGAACACGGCGAAATAGCCCGACGCTCCTTCGAAGCCCGTGATGCCGAGCAGCGGAGCGAGCACGGAGGCGGCGGCTGCGCCAGCCAGGAAGCCGAGGCCGCAGCCCGCGGCGCCGGCGAGAAGAGCGAGCAGAAGGCTCATCGCTGCGACCATAGCGGGCGGTCGGGCGGCGCTCACGGGGCAACATCCGGCGAATGGCGACCCTGGGCCCGGCAACGCCGGCCGGCGCGCAGCCGATTGTCACCCCATCATGCGGGCCGGAGCGTCGACGTCGTTCGCCCGCTATGGCCCGATCTCAGGGCGCCCGTTGGCGGGTGCAGTCCCAGGGGCAAGGCTCCGGCGGGCCGCAGCCAACGGCCGTCCCCAGGAGCAGCGCCAACAGCAGAAACCTTACAATCATCGATGTCCCCGGGTTGCAGCCGCCTTCGGCTCAACCATTTGCTGGCCTGGTCTCAATCATCCCACCGGCGACTCCCCTCCACAAGGCGACGAGCCTTCGCAACACGGGACTGTGAGGTGAATTGAGCCGCAGCCTGAGCGGCTGGTCGTTGCCCGCCCGCGCCTCTACAGCGGGATGAGATGAGGTGGAATCGCGTGCGATTCCACCTCATCTCATCCGCGCGCACGACTGTCGTAGGTTGCCGGAGGGCACGATGAGATTGGCTGTTTCCAGCCAATCTCATCGTGCTTTAGGCGAGGGCCGGCGGCCGTGCGGGCGGACGGGCCAGCCATAGCAGCAGGCCGACGGTGAGAAGGTTGCCGACGCCCGCGAGAGCGCCGATGACGAAGCCTGGCCCGTAGGCGTCGGCAATGTCGAAGCTCAGGGCCGCCTGGAACCCGCCGAACGCATGGCCGAGCCAGGCCACGGAGATGACCACGCCCATCCACAGCGCCTTGTTCTCGACCGGCGTCAGCACCCGCGTGGCAACGAGGAGCGAGGTCATCACGCCGGCGTAGGCGAAGCCATAGACGATGCCGAAGACCAGAAAGCCGCCGAGGCTCTCGAAGTGCAGGAAGGCGAGCACGCCCACCGTCTGGAGCGCCGACGCCAGCAGCCAGGACAGCTTGGCATCGATCAGGTCGCAGAGCTTTCCATAGGCGATGCGGCCGGCGATCGCGGCCACCAGCATCACCAGCATGACCGATCCGGCATCGATCGGCGCGATGCCGCAGCCGATCATCAGCGGCATGGCGTGCATCAGGGGCACCGCCATGCAGGTGCAGCACAGGAACACGGCCAGCGCGAGGAGGGGCACCGCGACCTCGCCGGCGATCGGCGGCTCGGGCATGGAGGCCGCGGCTGACGCCGCGGGTGGTTGCCGCAGGAAGGCGCCGAGGGGGACCAGCAGGCACGCGAACAGGCCCAGGACGAGCATCGCCTGACGCCAGCCACCGGCTTCGATCAGCCACGCGGCAACGAAGGGCACGCCGCCCTGGCCCAGAGCCTGGCCGGCCGCGGTGATGCCGATGGCCAGTCCGGCCGCCCGCGGGAACCAGGATCCGACATAGACGAAGATCGGGGCGAAGACGGTCCCGCTGCCCAGCGCGCCTGCCACGAAGAACAGCGCATACAGGAGCCAGGGCGCGGTCGCCTGCGAGGACAGGATGAGGCAGAAGCCCGTCGTCACGGCCGAGACCATGGCGATGGAGCGCATGGTCCAGTTTCTGGCCAGCAGCGGCATGACCACGGATCCGACCGCCAGGCCGACAAGCCCCGCCGAATTGATCCCGGTGATGCTGGCGCGCGTCCAGCCTTCGGCCTGCTCCATCGGCACGACGAAGGCCGTGAGACCGTTGGCCAGGACGCCGATGATGACCGCGAGCATCGCGGCCGATGCGCCGACGGCGTACTTCCCGGGATCGATGCGCGAAAGAACCACTCTGCCGACCTCCATCGCCCGCAACCTACAGGCAAAAGGCCCGCCAGGAATGTGTGCGTTGGCACCGATCGGCGCGGCGCGCTCCGGGTTCCGTCGGCCGCGTCACGCTCCCCGGCGAGGTGCCGTGATCGACCCTGTTGGGCGTGGTAGGGTCCTTCATCGTGTCTGCAGTCTCGTGAACCGTCTCACTGTAACGAACCCATGACGACGCTCTTGCAAGCCTGTCGCGCCGACTGCGGCGTGGCCGGACGGGGAGAACGGTGACCCTCACCGTCGTCATCTTCCTCGCGACCTACCTCGCCATGGCGGTCGGACGCCTGCCGGGATTTCGCGTCGACCGCACGGGCGCGGCGCTGCTCGGCGCCATCGCCATGCTGGTGTTCGGGGAGATCACGCCGGACGCGGCGTGGGCGGCGGTCAGCTTTCCCACCATGGCCCTGCTGTTCGGCCTGATGATCGTGTCGGGCGCCTTCGCAGTCTCGGGCTTCTATGCCTGGGCGGCGGCGCGGGCGGCCGCGCTCCCGGTCGGCCCGGCCGGACTGCTCGCCGTCCTTGTCGCGGTCTCGGGCCTGCTGTCCGCCGTGCTCACCAACGACGTCGTCGTCGTGGCGATGGTGCCGCTGCTCGTCCAGCTCTGCCTCGCGCGCAGCCTGAACCCGACGCCGTTCCTGCTGGGCTTCGCCTTCGCCGCCAACGCGGGCTCCTCGGGCACGATCATCGGCAGCCCGCAGAACATGATCATCGCCCAGGCGCTCGACCTGTCGTTCGTGGGTTTCCTGCGCGCGGCGGCGCTGCCGTCGCTGCTCTCGCTCGTTCCGGTGTGGGCCGTGCTCGTCCTGCTCTATCGCAATCGCTGGTCGCTGCCGGCCGGCGAGACCCCCGACGAGCCGCCGCCGGCCGTGCCGCTCGATCTCATGGAGACGGCCAAGGCGGCGGCCGTCACGGTCGCGGTCGTCGCTGCCTTCTGCCTGACCGGCTGGCCGCGCGACCTGGTGGCGCTGGGCGCCGGCGCCCTGCTGCTGCTCAACCGCCGCATCGCCTCGGCCGACGTCATGAAGCATGTCGACGGCAACCTGTTCATCCTGCTGGGCGGCCTGTTCGTGGTGAACGCCGCGCTGGCCGCCACCGGCCTGCCGCAGCACGCCATCGCCGAGATTCGGGCGTGGGGTCTCGACCTGCAGCATCCGCTGTCCCTGTTTCTGTCGATGGGCGTGCTGAGCGACATCGTCGGCAACAATCCGGCGGTGCTGCTGATCCTTCCCTATGTGCAGGGCGGCGACCCCGAACTGATCGGCGCGGCGCTGGCGCTGGGCACGGGTCAGGCCAGCAACATCGTGGTGTTCGGCAGCCTGGCCGGCATCATCGTCGTCGAGGAGGCGGGCCGACGCGGCGCGCCGATCTCGCTCGCCGAGTTCTCGCGGGCGGGCGTGCCGGTGTCGATCCTGAACATGCTGCTGTCGGCCGGCTGGCTGCTGTTGCTCGCGTGAGCGGGCCGCCGGACAGGTCAGGCTGGCGGCACCCGCGGGAATCTGGACGCCGTAAAGACGGCCCGGCGCCCGGCATGCGCCTCGCCGAACTGCCGTGACATGGAACCGGTCCGGTAATCGGGGCGGAACGGCACGAGGGGGCGACCCGTTGAAGGGGTGTGTATTTGCCCGGAGAGCAGTTTATGGATCCCGCCGCGCAGCATCTCGACCTCGTGACCTTCACGGATGCCCATCCCGGCGGTCATCTGGTGGCGGGGCTGCTCCCGGACGAGGTGTCGGGTGCCGAGCTGTCGGCGCTTCGGCGCCACATCCGCCGGCTGATCGAATCGCTGAACGTCCGCGGCACCTACGCCACGGGCCTGGTCCGCACGGCCGAGACCACGGAGATCCATTGCCTCTTCGAGAAGGCGGAAGACGCCGGCCAGCTCGCCGCCTGGGTCAACGCGCAACCGGCGCGTGACGGCGCCGGGGAACGCCGGTTCGTCATCGACGAGGCGATGCGCGATGCGCTGCGCGAGGCGGCGACGGGTGGCGGCAACCGCGCTTCGCGGAAGAAGCGGGCCTGACGATCGTCGGGGCAGCGCCGGCGAGCCCGCCCGCATCGTGCAACCTTGGCGAATGGCGGTCCGTTAGGCGGGTGCGGCCGCGTCACCCCCGACGGCGGCGCACAAGGAGATACCGTCATGAACGCCATCATTTACCTGGTCGGCCTCGTGGTCGTCGTCATGTTCATCCTGTCCCTCGTTGGCCTGCGCTAGAGGGAGGCTGACATGGCCGTGGTCACAAATACCGACATCGCACCGGTGGCAGCCTCGGCGCCCCGGATCGCCTTCCGCTATCTCGAATGGGGGCCGGTGATCCTGGGGGCGCTTGCCGCCGTCGCGATCTCGGTCGTGCTGCTCACCTTTGGCGCCGCCCTCGGCCTGACCGTCGTTTCGCCTCACCCGTATGCCGGGCTTTCGGCGAAGGCCGTCCTGATCCTCACCGCCGTCTACATCGCCATTGTCCACGTCGCGTCGTTCGGCGCCGGCGGCTACCTCGCCGGCCGGACGCGTAGTCCGTGGGTCGAGGGCAACAGCGTCGAGCAGCATTTCCGGGATGGCAGTCACGGCTTCGCCGTCTGGGCGATCGGTATCGTCGTCGGCGCGGCCCTGGCCGTGTCCGGCGTGACCGGCATCGTCAACGCAGCGGCCAAGTCGGCGACGGCCATCGCCGCCGCCGGCACGGCGGGGGCCGCGTCCAACCCCGCGCTCGGTCAGGCGGCCGTCAACCAGCTCTCGTCGACCGACTACGCCGTCGATCGACTGCTCGCGCCCGCACCCGGGGCGGCGGCCGCTCCCGACGGCGCCGGCCGCGTCACGCGCGCCGACGTGGCGGCGCCGATGGCGCGGACCCTTGCGGCCAATCTCGCGGCCCGCAACGACTCCGTCGATGCCAAGGACCGCACCTATCTCGCGCAGCTGATCTCGCAGCAGACCGGCCTGCCTCAGGCCGAGGCGGAGAAGCGTGTCGACGAAGCCTACGCCCAGCTCAAGACGGCCGAGCAGAAGGTGCGCGATGCCGCCGACCAGGCGCGCAAGGCGACGCTGATCGCGGCGTTCCTGGCTGCCGCGACGCTGGCGATCGGCTGTGCCGCCGCCTGTGCCGGTGCGGCTCTGGGAGCGCGTCATCGCGACGAGAACACGCTGATCGTTCTGTTCGGTTCGCGACGCTTCTGGTGAATGAAAGTCGATCGGCGGTGCGGAACGCCTGGCGCTCCGCACCGTTGATCGGCCGCATTCCATCCATGATCGAAAGAGGCCCCCATGTCTTCGCAAGAGAAGCCCGACGCCATCGCTCTCCTCAAGGCCGATCACCGCAAGGTCGAGGAGCTGTTCGAGAAGTTCGAGAAGGCGCGCAGCGACCGCAAGGCGGCGCTGGTCAAACAGATCTGCACCGAGCTGTCGGTCCATTCGACCATCGAGGAGGAAATCTTCTATCCGGCCTGCAAGGGCAAGATCGAGGACGAGGACCTGCTCGACGAGGGCTATGTCGAGCATGACGGCGCCAAGGTGCTGATCGCCGAGCTCATGGACAGCAAGGCTGACGGGGAATTCTACGACGCCAAGGTCAAGGTCCTGTCCGAGATGATCAAGCACCACGTCAAGGAGGAGGAGCGTCGCAGCGAGGGCCTGTTCGCGCAGGCGCGCGATGCCGGCCTCGACGTCGACGACCTCGGCGAGCGCTTGATGGCGCGGAAGGAAGAGCTCATGGCGCAGTTCGAGCGTCGACTCCCGCCGCCGCAGACGCGCAGCTTCACTGGCCACAAGCTGGTGCAGGGCGAACCGCTGGACGCCCCGGCAGCCTGACCGGTACTCCGCACCCGGCTTCCGCAGCCCCGGCCTCTGGCCGGGGCTGCTTCGTTTTGGGTCCCCCGACTGCGAAAAGCCCCAGGCCGGCAAAATTACGCCATGATCGGCGCGCCACGGCGCGGTAGATGTCGCCGGCGCGGGCAGAACCAGGGGAGGGGCAGATGAAGGCCAGAGAGGTGATGGATCGTCAGCCGGCGGCCATCCGACCGGAGGCCTCGCTTCTCGATGCCTTGAAGATGATGGTCAACAGCGGCGCAGGAACGATCTCTGTCACCGATGCGCAAGGCGGACTGGTCGGCGTGCTGACGGAATTCGATCTCATCCGTCACGTCGTGGGGAGCGACAGCAGCGCACTGTCGACGTTCCGGGCGCAGCTCGAGGACGAGGGCGCCTTGGCCGAGGACTATGCCAGGATCCTGGCGCAGGCCGTGTCGAGCCTCATGACGCGGGACGTCGTCACGGCGGCCGAGGACACCGAGCTTCACGTCATTGCCGACCTCATCGTGAAGCACAAGACCCGGAGCATCCCGATCGTCCGCGACTCGGCGCTGGTGGGCCTGGTCAGTCGCGCGGATCTCGTCATGGCGCTGATGTCGCGGCCCCAGGCGGGCAGGACGCCGCCGCCGCCGCCGGCGAAACAGTCTGTCGATGACGACAGCCTCCGCGAAGCGGTGACGATTGCGGTTCGCAGGGTCGGGGTGCCGCTCGGCGGAAGCTTCGACGTGGTCCTGCGGGGCGGCGTCGTCCACCTCTGGGGCGAGGTGGTGGACGAGACGGCGCACCACGCCTGCACAACGGCTGCAAGCCGCGTCGAGGGCGTGACGGACGTCAACAACCACATGCAGGTCGTACCAGCTTCCCGTCGGCAGCCATGGCGCCGGCGGTAGTTCCCACCAAGAATGGCCGGCGGGCTCACGTCGCCCCGTGATACAGTGGCAGCCGCGGCGGGGGGCCGCCGGGGAGACATTCATGCGTCGCTGGTTGCCGTCTGTCGTTGGCCTCGGGATGCTGCCGGCCTTGCTGTCGCCTGCCTCGGCGCAGACCCGGAAGGAAGCCGAGGAGATGCTGCTCGGCCTGTACATCGTCTCCATCGCCATCGACGCCTGCGACCTCGACCTGACCAAGGAGCAGGAGAACCGGCTCGACTACTGGATCGAATGGGCCGAGAAGAAGCTCGATATCGCCGACCGCAAGCTCGACAAGGCCTATGCGAAGATGGAGGACGAGGTCGAGAAGGACAAGGTGGCCTTCTGCAAGGAGATGACCCCGGTCGCCGAGAAGGCGCTCAAGGAGCTGCCGGCGCAGCCCTGACGCCAGTCAGCGCGCCCGCGAGCGGCTGCCGACCAGGAGGGCCAGCGGCACTGCCAGCGCCGAGGCGAGCGTGTAGAGCCCGAAGGCGTTGATGTAGCCCAGCATCGCCGACTGGCGCGCGATCTCCTTGGACAGCTTGGCAAGCCCCGTCACCGTCTCCGGGTCCCAGGCGCCCGTCACCCAGGGCATCAGCAGCGACCGGTTGAAGGGGTTCACCAGCTCGACCAGCCGGCTGTAGTTGGCGCTGGTCGCGCGCACGACCTCGGCGACGCAGATCGAGATGAAGAAGCTCGAGCCTATGTTGCGCAGCAGGTGGTAGACGGCCGTCCCCTCGGCGAGGTTGGCCGAGCTGGTGGTGGCGAAGGTGGCGAGCGTCAGCGGCACCCAGATGACGCCGATGGCGATGCCCTGGACCAGGCTGTTGGCCATCAGCGTGGCCGTGCCGACGTTCAGGTCGAGCGACATCAGCCATATGCCCGACACGGCCTGCAGCACAAAGCCGCCGCCGATGCCGATGCGCGGATCCATCCTGCCGACGAAGATCGCGAGAAAGAAGCCGATCGTGGCGCCGACGCCGCGGGCGGCGATGATCTCTCCGATCAGCGAATCCGGGAAGCCGGCATGCTGCTGCAGCAACGGCGGCAGCAGGACCATGGGCGTGAAGTTCAGCATGCCGTAGATCAGCACCAGGATGAGGCCGAGTGCGTAGTTGCGATCCCTGAGAAGCCGGAGGTTGAGGAACGGCCGCGGCGTCGTCAGGCTGTGGGCGAGGAAGATCCAGAAGGCGATGGCGGCGATCGCCGCCTCGACGACGATCTCGCCCGAGTCGAACCAGTCGAGCCGCTGCCCGCGCGACAGGACGAGCTGGACCCCGGCGATGGCGACGGCGAGGGACAGGAAGCCCGTCCAGTCGAGCGCGACCCGTCCGGTCGGGCGGTCGTGGGGCAGGGTGAAGCGCAGGCCGATGAAGGAGATCACGCCCACCGGCACGATCATGTAGAAGGCCCAGCGCCACGTGTAGAGTTCCGACAGGAGGCCGCCCAGGGTCGGCCCGATCACCGGACCGATGACGACGGCCATGCCGAAGATCGACGTCACCAGGCCCTGCTGGCGCTTGGGAAAGGCGTCGAGCAGGATCGTCTGGGAGAGCGGGATCACCGGCGCGCCGAGCGCGCCCTGCAGCACGCGCCACAGGATCAGCGTCTCGAGCGAGGTCGCGGCGCCGCACATGAAGGTGGTCGCCGTGAACAGCAGGACCGACCAGGTCATCGTCTGGCGCCGGCCGAAGCGCCCCGCCAGCCAGCCCGTCATCGGAGTCATGACCGCCGTGGCCAGGATGTTGAACGTCATGGTCCAGGCGATCTCGTCCTGGGTGGCCGACATCGTGCCCTGCATCTGGGGCAGCAGGGTGGAGGCGATCAGCAGGGTCGTGGCGTAGAGGGTCGATCCCAGCACCACCATGATCAGGATCAGCACGCGCCGGCCGACCGAGAAGGCTTCGGCGGCATCGGGAGGCGCGACGTCGGCGGTGGCGGCGCTTGAAGTCATAGCCGAGGCTAATGTAGCCTATGCAACAATCATGGACCAGCGCCTCTCCGGGCCGGAAGACGACGGCTACATCGGCTACATGCTCTCCGACGTCGCGCGACTGATCCGGACGGTGTTCGACCGGCGCGTGCGCGACATCGGGCTGACCCGCGCCCAGTGGCTGGTCCTGACGCGGCTCTATCGCCGGCCCGGCGCCAGCCAGACCGAACTCGCCGACATGCTCGAGATTGACCGCGCCAGCGCCGGTCGCATGATCGACCGCATGGAGAAGAACGGCTGGGTCGAGCGCCGTCCCGACGGCGGCGACCGGCGCATCAATCGCCTCCATCTCACCGCGGAGGCGCGCAAGGTGCACGCCGCGATGTGGGCGATCGCCGAAGCCACGGTCGACGACGCGCTGTCGCCCCTGTCGGCCACCGAGCGGGTCCAGTTCACGTCCCTGACGGCCAGGGTCAAGGGCCGGCTGCAGTCGCTGGCGGGGAGCGCGCCGTGAGCCGTCGCGGCCAGGCCGGGCTTCGGCTCGTGCTGCTCGTCGTCCTGCCGGCGCTGGCCGCCCTCGGCGGCGCCTTCTGGTGGTTCTCGGGCGGCCGCTACGTCAGCACCGAGAACGCCTACGTGAAGGCGCACATCGTTCAGATCGCCCCGGAAGTGTCGGGCCAGGTGCGTCGCGTCCTGGTGCGCGACCATCAGGAGGTGCGGGCGGGCGAGACGCTGATGACCATCGAATCGCGCCCCTTCAAGCTCGCGCTCGACAGCGCCGAGGCCGAGCTCGACGCCGCGCGCAGCCAGGTCGAGACGCTGCGCGGCGTCTGGCGCGAGACGGTGAGCGAGCTGGCCGACGCGGAGGCGCGCGCCGACTACTTCCAGCGCCAGTTCCAGCGCCAGGAGGAACTCGCCTCCAAGGGCATCGCGTCGGTCGCCAAGCGCGAGGAGGCGCAGAACGAGGCGCGCGCCGCCGCCGACCATGTCGCCACGGTGCGCGAGAAGCTGCGACGCGTGCTGACGGCGCTCAACGGCGATCCCAAGCTGCCGGCCGAGGAGCATCACCTGGTGCGCGACAAGACGGCGGCGCGCGAGCGGGCCGCGCTCGACCTCGCGCGCACCTCCATCCGGTCGCCGGTCGACGGCGTGGTCGTGAACATGCGCGTGCAGCAGGGCGAGCAGGTGAAGGCGGCGACGCCGCTGTTCGCCGTGGTGGTCGTGAGCCGGCCCTGGGTCGAGGCCAACTTCAAGGAGACGGAGCTCACCCACGTGCGGGTCGGCCAGAAGGCGACGGTCGTGGCCGACACCTACCCGGATGCGACCTGGGAGGCGGTGGTGGAGAGCGTGAGCCCGGCCACCGGCGCGGAGTTCGCCGTCCTGCCGCCGCAGAACGCCTCGGGCAACTGGGTCAAGGTCGTGCAGCGGCTGCCGGTCAAGCTGCGCCTGTTCCCCCATGCCGGCGAGCCGCCGCTGCGCGCCGGCATGACCGCGACGGTACGCATCGACACGGGGCGCGAGAGCAAGGTCGACGCGCTGATCAGCCGCCTGTTCGGCGGCAGCACCCGTGCCGACGAGGCGACCGCGCTGCGGTAGAGCGGGACGAGATCGGCTGCTTCCAGCCCATCTCGCGATGCCTTGATCAGATGTTGATGCTGGCCGGACCGGCCTTGCCCCAGTCGACGAAGTCCTTGAACGGCAGGAAGCTGCCGTCGTCGACGCCGATCTCGGCGGCGATGAGGGCATTCATCTTGGTGTTCATGGTCGCGATCAGCTCGCGGTTGCGGTCGAAGTCGTAGGCGAGGTTCACGACCTCGTCGGGATCGTCCTTGAGGTCGTAGAGCTCGAGGTCGTTCTTGGCCTTGAGCTCGTCCAGCGTCCGGGGCGTGTTGTAGCCACGGAACGGGAAGTAGCGCGTGAAGCGATAGCGCCCGTCGGTGATCGAGCGGATCGCCACCCGCAGCGCCCAGTCGATGGGAAACGACTCGATCGTGCTGAGCTTGTCGCGTTGCGGCACCGACTTGTTGTGCACCGTCTCGTAGAAGAACTTCGTGAAGCCGGGATCGTGCACCATGAGCTGGCTGTAGCAGAACAGCACGCCGCCGCGGGCGTCGCTGAACTGCGGATTGTCGGGCTGGCGCAGCAGAGGGGTGAGGTCGCGGCCCTTCATGCGCGTCATGACGTCGGCGACCGGCGTCGTCGACTTGCCGGTCATGCCGACGATGGTCGGCAGCAGGTCGAGATGCGAGGTGAGCTCGCGGCAGCGCCGCCCGCCGGGGATGCCGGGGTGCACGACCAGCAGGGGGACGTGGTTCTGCTGGCGGTAGGCGGTGGTGCCCTTGGACACGAGGCCGCCGTGGGAGCCCAGCAGCTCGCCGTGGTCGGCGGTGAAGACGATGATGGTGTTCTCGGTCAGGCCGAGCCGGTCGAGCTGGTCGAGCAGCCCGACGATCTGGCGGTCGACGTCGCGGATGGCATTGAAATAGTAGTTCTGGTGCTTGCGCATCCGCGCGTCGCTGTCGGGGATCAGGCCGGTGAGGTAGCCGTTGGCGGCGTGATACAGGCGGTGCGCCTGGGGACGGCCCGGCGCGTCGAGCGACTGGTGCAGCGTCGACTGCAGCGGGACCTCGTTCCACTCCTTCCTGTAGATCGTGTCGTCCGGCGCATAGTCGATCGCGAGGAGGGCGTCCTTGGCCTGCACCGGATGGCCCTTGTCGTCGGTGTTGAACCACATGATGTCGTGCGGGTTCACGAAGTTGACGGCGAGGTACCAAGGCTGGCGCCGGTCGGCCATCGACCGGCCCTTCGCCTTCAGCCACTGCATCGCCTGGGCCGACGTCAGCTCGTCGTACTCGTAGCCGCCGCGCGCGCCGTCGATGAAGTCGCCAGACCCGGTGTAGTCGAAGAAGCCGTAGTCGCGATCCATCACCGATTCGAACAGCGCCTTGATGTCGTTGGGATGGTTCTCCATCGCCATCGCGGTGTTGAGATGGAACTTGCCCTTGTAGGCCGGGTAGTAGCCGATCTTGCGCAGCACCTTGCCGACGGTCGGGAGCTTGGCGTTCAGGCTCTTCATGTAGGGGACGCCGGCATTGTCGAAGATGCCGTTGTGCGGCTGGTGAAGCCCCGTGTAGATGACCGCCCGCGATGCCGAGCACATGTCGGCGGCGATGTGATGGTTCTCGAAGAAGGTGCCGGTCCGGCGCAGCCGCTCGCGGCCGGGCAGGGGCATGGGCCATTCGTAGCCCATGTACTGCTCCTGGTCGGTCAGGATGAACAGGATGTTGTAGCCGCCGTCGGTCGAGCCCGGCGCATCGGCTGAGGGGAACCGCGATTCGCTGCCGCCGGTGATGGCGGGCGCCTGGGCCAGCGCGGCACCGCCGCCGGCCAGCGTGGCGCCCGCGAGCGCGGCGCCCGACTTCAGGACGGTTCGACGGGTAGACGTGAGCTTGCGCATGACAAAGGTCCCTCGCTTCGCTCGGGATGACAATGGATGATGTCATCCCGAGGGCGAAGCCCGAGGGACCTTTACGGCGACTGGGCGGTCAGCCGCAAGCCACCGAGTAGATGTGCTGGACCTCGCCGGGCAGCGGCATCGCCTGCCAGGTCTTGCCGGCATCCTGCGTGCCGAAGACCTCGCCGTCGTAGCGTGCGCCGATATAGACCTGGTCGGGATCGGTCTGGTGCAGGCCGATCGACATGATCGTGCCGTGCACCTGGACCTTGTCGAAGCGCTGCCAGCTCCTGCCGCCGTCGGCGCTCCTGTAGAGGCCGCCGTCGTGACTGGCGGCGGCGACGGAGAGCGCGGCGTAGAGCGTGTTGGGCTCGGTCGGCGAGGCCTTGACGTCGCGGCCGTAGGTCGTGGGCGAGAAGCGCCCGACTTCCATGTCCTGCCAGCTCCGCCCGCCGTCGACGGTGCGGAACAGGCCCATGCGCAGGGCCACGATGGCGGCATCGGGATCGGCGGCGTTGATCGTCACCGCGTGGCCGTCGAGCATGCCCTCGGCGGTCGTGTCGCTCACGATCTTGCTCCTGAGGTGCGGCAACTCGGCGAGCTTGATCAGCCCGGCGCTGCAATCCTCCCAGCTCTCGCCGCCGTCGGTGCTGCGCATCACGCCGTTGATCTCCAGCGCGGCGTAGATCTCGTCGGGCTTGTTGGGGTTCTGGGCGAAGCGCATGACGCGCGAGGCGAAGGGCCCCTTGCAGTGCTCGCCGACCTTGGGCGTCGGCAGCTTGCGCCAGTTGGCGCCGCCGTCGTCGCTCCGATAGACGTCGATCGGCGAGGCCCCGGCGAAGATGCGCCGGGGGTCGCGGCTGTCGACCAGGAAGCACCAGACTTCCTTGCCGGCATCGGGGAAGCCGGTGCGCCGGAAGGTGGCGCCCCGGTCGGTGCTGCGCCACACGCCGTCGTTGGTGCCGGCGAACACCGTCTCCGGCTCCGTCGGATGGACGAACACGGTGTAGGCCTGGACGGTGCCCAGCACGTGCTGCCAGTCGCCGCCCGCGGCGGGCCGGCGGAACACGCCCACCTTTCCCTTGTGGTCGGGCTTGCCGAAGTAGCCCGCGACCCCGACGAAGACGTGCGACTGGTCGGCCATGTCTGTCTCCTGGACTCAGTTCTTCTTGACCATCGGGCACTCGCCCTGGTCGAGGGGGCGGAATGCCTCCTCGGCCGACATCTTGGAGATCAGCTTGTAGTAGTCCCACGGTCCCTTGGACTCGGAGGGCTTCTTGACCTCGAACAGGTACATGTCGTGCATCTTGCGGCCGTCGGCGCGGATGTAGCTCTGGCCGAAGACCGGGTCGTCCCACTTGATCTCCTTCAGCTTCGCCATCACCGCGTCGGCATTGTCGGTTCCCGCCGCCTTGACGGCGTTCAGGTACTGCAGCGCCCCGGAGTAGAAGCCGGCCTGCACGCTGGTCGGCATCTTGCCGTTGTGACGCGCGGCGAAGCGCTTGGCGAAGGCGCGGGTCTTGTCGTTCAGGTCCCAGTAGAACGCCTCGGTGAGGTTGAGGCCCTGGGCGCGCTCGAGGCCGAGCGAGTGCACGTCGGAGACGAACACCAGCAGGCCGGCGAGCTTCTGGCCGCCCTTGACGATGCCGAACTCGGCGGCCTGCTTGATCGAGTTGATCGTGTCGCCGCCGGCATTGGCCAGGCCGATGACCTTGGCCTTGGACGCCTGCGCCTGCAGCAGGAAGGAGGAGAAGTCGTTGGTGTTGAGCGGATGGCGGACCTCGCCCAGCACCTTGCCCCCGGACTTGGTCACGATGTTGGCCACGTCGCGCTGCAGCGCATAGCCGAAGGCGTAGTCCGCCGTCAGGAAGAACCAGCTGTCGCCGCCGGCCTTGACGACCGCCGAGCCCGTGCCCTTGGCGAGGGCGAACGTGTCGTAGACCCAATGCACCGTATAGGGGTTGCAGAGCTTGCCGGTGATGTCCGACGAGGCCGGGTCGGGCGCGATGTAGATCCGCTTCTTGTCGTTGGCCACGCGCGAGGTCGCGATCGAGGAGGAGGAGGCGCCCGAGCCCAGGATCACGTCGACCTTCTCGGTGTCGTACCAGCGGCCGGCGATGGTGGCGGCGACGTCGGCCTTGTTCTGGACATCGGCCTGGACCATCTCGACCTTCTTGCCGAGCGCCGTGCCGCCGAAATCCTCGATGGCCATCTGGACGGCGATGACGGCTCCCGGGCCGTTGATGTCGGAATACAGGCTCGACATGTCGGTGAGCACGCCGATCTTGACGGTGTCGTCGGTCGCCTGTTGAGCGGCGGCAGGCGACACGGACGCCGCGGCCGCCAGAGCCGCGACGCAGAACATACGCTTCATCGTTTCACTCCCATGGACTTGTTGTTGGGGCGAGCCTAGCAAGGTGCCGGCCTCGGGAACAAGAAGGGGAGCGGGCGGGGATGATCGAAAAGACCGTGGATGTGGCGACCAGGGACGGCGCCATCGAAACATTCGTTTGCCATCCGGAACGCGGCGGGCCCTGTCCGCCGGTCCTTTTTCTGATGGATGCGCCGGGAATCCGCGAGGAGCTCCACGACATGGCCCGGCGGCTGGCGACCGTCGGCTACTACGTGCTGCTGCCCAATCTCTACTATCGCGCCGGCCGGGACACCAAGTACGGGCCGGACGTGCTGAAGCACGGCAGTGCCGAGCATGCCCGCATGCGCGAGGTTCGCACGAAAATGACGATCCCGCCGGTCATGGACGACGTGGCGGCACTGATCGCCTATGCCGATGCCCAGCCGGAGTCGAAGACCGGGCCGGTCGGCGTCCATGGCTACTGCATGAGCGGTCCCTATGCGCTCGCGGCGGCGGCCCGCTATCCCGACCGCATCGCCGCCGCGGCGTCGTTCTACGGCACCTGGCTGGTGAGCGACGCGGTCGAGAGCCCCCATCTCACCCTCGCGAAGGCGCGCGGCGAGCTCTACATCTCCTGCGCCGAGCACGACGACCTGGCGCCGCCCGACATGGTGCAGGAGCTGAAGGCGCTGTTCGACAAGTCGGGCAATCCGGGCGAGCTCGAGATCCATCCCGGCGTCCATCACGGCTTCGCTTTCCCGCAGCGCTGGTGCTACGACAAGGCGGCCGCCGAGCGGCACTGGGAACGGCTGATCGCGCTCTACCGCCGGCGTCTGGGCTGACGCGGCGCGCGGTCAGGCGGCGGCGGGCTGGCGCTTCTTGCCGGCCTGCCAGCCGTTCAGGATCTCGCGCGCGCGGTTCTGCGTCGGGTCCATGTCGCGTTCGGTGCCGGGCACCTTGGCGGCCAGCTCGATCACGTAGCCGTTGGGATCGCGGAAGTAGATCGATCGGATGAACTTGTGGTCCGACACGCCGCGCACCTCGCGGCCCTCCGCCTTGCCCTTGGCGAACATCCGCTCCAGCACCTCGGGCTCGACCTCCAGGGCGATGTGCAGGTCGAAGTCATGCTGGTCCTTGAACTCGAAGGGCATGTCCGGCGCCTCGAAGAAGGCGAGGCAGGAGCCGTCGTCGAGCTGGAAGAAGGAGTGCAGCACGCCGGCGCCGGTCTTGCGGCCGGTCTGGGTGGTCTCGATCCTGAAGGCGTTGACCAGCGGCAGGCCGAGGAAGTCCTCGTAGAACTTCCGCGTCTCCTCCGAGTCGCGACAGCGGTAGGCGTTGTGGTGCAGACCCTTGATCATGGCGTCCTCCTGGAGGGCTTCCGGGGCAACGACCGATATTGGCATCGGCCGGCGAATCGCAATGCCGACGGCGCGGGCGGATTCTACCATCCGCCAGGGCGCGCGCGTAGGCTGAAGGCCGGACATCGCCGTGAGAGGAGAGCGCATGATCATCGTGACGACCGAGAGCATCGCAGGGCACCGGACCGTAACCACCCTCGGCCAGGTCTTCGGCGTGGTCGTGCGCAGCCGCGGCATCGGCGGGAACATCGTTGCCAGCCTGCGCTCGATCGTGGGCGGCGAGATCCATGAGTATACGCAGTTGCTCGAGGAGGCGCGCCGGCACGCCACCGACCGCATGGTGGCCAATGCCACGGCAATGGGTGCCAACGCGGTCCTGATGATGCGCTTCGACTCCTCCGAGATCGGCGAGATGATGAGCGAGATCGTGGCCTACGGCACGGCGGCGGTCGTCGAGCCGGTCGCCGCCTGACCGTGCTGTGCGGCGTCATCCTCGCCGCCCGCGTGTCCGCCGGGCCGGTCAGCCGGCCGCCATCGGCTCCGGCCGGTTGTTCCGGGCCGTGACGATCTGCCAGATCGCGGCGGCCGTCACCAGGACGGCGACGACGAGGAACGCCGCGGGGTAGCCGGCCAGCGAGGCGATCAGGCCGAACGTCGGTGGCCCGACCACGGCGCCGGAAAAGGCGAGCGCCGTCTGCACGGCGGCGACGGCCGCCACCTGGCCGGGCGGGGCGAGATGGGCGAACTCGGCGATCGACACGCCGTTCCAGCTGATCACCACCGTGCCGTAGGCGAACACGATGAGGCCGACCAGCCAGTACGGTGTGGTCGGCGCGATGGCCGCCGTGGCGGCGGCGCCGGCGGCGATGCCGATGCCGGTCCAGCCCAGCAGCGGCAGCCGCGGCATGCGATCGCCGATCGCGCCCAGCACCAGGCGCTGGGCGGTGCCGCCCATCTGCGACAGGAACAGCAGGAACCCGGCCTGGGCGATGGTGAGGTGGCAGTGCTCGTAGAGGTACGTCACCAGGAAGAACGTGAAGCTGTGCTGGGCGATGACATAGACCAGGGCCGACCAGCCCAGCACCCGCAGCTCGCGGTGGCCGAGCACGAAGCGCACCGATCGCCAGATGCCCGGCGACGGGCCGGGCGGCGCCATGGCGGCGTCGAGCCGCGACCGCAGCAGGCCGAGCGCCACCGTGCCGGCCAGCAGGAACACGGCGCCCGCCAGCGAGGCGCCGCGCCAGCCGATCCAGCCCAGCAGCAGGGGGAGCACGATCCCGGCGGCGGCGAAGCCCAGCGGCACGCCGGTCTGCTTGACCGAGAAGACCATGCTGAACCAGGCGCGCGGCACGCGCTGGCTGAGGATATGGGCCGAGGCGGGGTTGATCGGCCCCTGGGCGAAGCCGATCAGGATCACGGCGCCGATCGTGGCCCACAGGGCGGCCCCGGCGTTCAGCGCCAGGCCGGCGGCGGCGGCCAGCATGGCGAGCTGGCAGGCGCGCACGGCGCCCAGCCGGGCGATGACGCCGGCGCTGGTGAGCGCGACTGCCGAGGCGACAGCATAGGTGATGGCGGTGAAGGCGCCGACCAGCTTGGGGCTGATCGCGAGATCGCGAGCCACCGCCGGCATCAGCACGCTGAGCGACAGGACGGCCAGCGAGATCGTGATCTGGGTGCCGAGCATGGCCCCGATCGGGACCAGCGCCGTTCTCAGGCCGGGTGCCGCCTCAGCCGTAGACAAGGCGCGGCAGCCACAGGCTGACCTCGGGGACGTAGGTGACGACCGCCAGCAGCGCGAGCATCAGGAGCAGGAACGGGTTGACGCCCCGGATGACCGTCGAGAGCGGCGTCTTCGACACGGTGGCGAGCACGTAGAGGTTCAGCCCGACCGGCGCGGTGATCAGCGCCAGCTCCATGTTGACCGTCACCAGGATCGCGAAATGGACCGGATCGACGTCGAGCGGCTTCAGGACCGGGATCAGGATCGGCATGGCGATCAGCAGGATCGAGGCGACCTCGAGGAACATGCCGAGGATGATCAGCATGACATTGATCGTGAGCAGGAACTGCCAGGTCGTGAAGCCATTGTCGCGGATGAACTGCACCAACGCCGCCGGGATGCCCGATTCGGTGATCCAGTGGCCGAAGGCCAGCGCCGTCGCGATGATGATCATGATGGTGCCGGCGTTCTTGATCGATTCGCCGATCACGGCCAGCGTTTCCGACGGCTTGAAGCCCTTGTAGTAGAACAGGCTGATCAGCAGCGCGACGAAGGCCGCCAGCGCCGCCGTCTCGGTCGTCGTCACCCAGCCGCCGTAGATGCCGACGGCGATGATGACCGGCATCGACAGGGCCGGGATGGCGTCGATGTTGACGCGGCGGAACTCCTCGGGCGAGCGGCGCGGCTCGCGCGCCAGGTTCTTGCGGCGGCCGTACCACAGGACGTAGGCGACGAAGAGCGAGGCCTGCATCACGCCGGGCACGACGCCGGCCAGGAACAGGCGCGGCACCGATTCGTCGGCGATGATGGCGTAGAGGATCAGCGGCAGGCTGGGCGGGATCAGGATGCCGAGCGTGCCGGAGGCGGCGGTCACGCCGAGCGCGAACGGCCGGTCGTACTTCCGCTCGATCATGGCCGGGATCAGGATCGTGCCCATGGCGAGCGCCGTCGCGACGCTGGAGCCGCAGATTGCGGCGAACATGGCGCAGGCCGCGACGCAGACCACGCCCAGGCCGCCGCGCACGTTGCCGACCCAGGCGGCGGCCACGTCGACCAGCGCCTTGGCGATGCCGCCGCGCTGCATGAAGGACGCGGCCATGACGAAGAACGGCACCGCCAGCAGCGTGGTCGAGTTGAGCTCGTCCAGCATCTTCTGGGCGATGCCGACCAGCGGCCGGCCGTCGATCGCGAACATGGTGCCGGCCGAGACGCCCAGCACCAGCCAGATCGGCAGGCCCATGCCGAGCAGGATGAAGAAGATGGCGGCGAACAGTTTGGTCATGGCTATTCGCGGCCCGAATGGACTTCCATGGTGGACGGATCGAAGGCGAAGCAGAACTGCCACAGCCGCCTGGCGTAGCGGATCGCCATCAGCGCGGCCGAGAAGGGCAGGGCCGAATAGTAGACCCACAGCGGGAAGCCGAGCGCGGTGTTGCTGCGCTCGCCGAGGTCGTAGGAATCGGCGGCGACGAGGTAGCCGTACCAGGCCAGCGCCAGGCAGAAGCCGACGGCGATGCCGCAGTTCGCGATCTCGAACCAGCGCTGGCGCTCCGGCCGCATCATGCGCAGCAGCAGGTCGGCGCGGACATGGCCGTCCTCGCGCACGAGCAGGCTGCCGGTCAGCAGGGCCGCCCAGATGATGATGTAGATCGTCAGCTCCTCGCCGGCGGAGAAGTCGATCTCCGTCGTGATGTAGCGGCCGACGATCTGGGTGAGGTAGACGACGAGGCCGACAGCGCCGAGCAGGCCGATCAGCCAGCGCTCGAGCGTGTCCCAAACCTCGAGGATGCGTGTCCCGAACGTCACGAGGTCCCCTCGGAATCGGAAGGGGCGCCCGGTTGCGGGCGCCCCGGATGGACCCGTCAGCTCTTGCCGGTGCCGACGCCGAGCGCCGCGTTGGCCTTGGCGACCAGCGCGGGATCGAGCTTGAGCTCCTTGATGACGGCATCGTCCGTCGTCATCAGCTTCTTGCGCGTGGCTTCGAGCACGGCCGGCTCGGGCACCACGATGGTGATGCCGGCCTTGCGCATGATGTTGACCGCCTCGGCCTGGCTCTCGGCCATGTCCTTGCGCCAGCCGTCGATCTTGGAGGCCCACATGTCGGTCACGATCTTCTGCAGGTCCGGGCCCAATTTCTTCCAGAAGGACTCGCTCACCATGGGGATGTACTGGGCGAAGAACTGCTGGTCCTGCAGGCCGTACTTCACGCCGGATTCCCAGAGCTTGGCCGACTTGACGCTCTCGTTGGTCGTGAACAGGGCGTCGAAGGTGCCCTGGCTCAGCGCCAGCGGGACGTCGGGCCACGCCGTGTAGTTCGGCACGGCGTCGAAGAACTTCACGCGCACCATCTGGCCGGCGCCGCCGGACGTGCGGATCTTGAGGCCCTTGAGGTCGTCCGGCCCGTTGAGCGGCTTGGCCGTCGAGAAGGTGTGCGAGGCGCCGAGGTCGAGCCACTTGCCGAGGACGTGGATGCCGAGTTTCTTGCCCAGCATCGCGTTCAGCGTCTTGCCGACGTCGCCGTCGATCACCTTGTAGACCTCGGCGGCCGAGCGGCCGTAGAACGCGGGCGTCTGGGTGATGTCGAGATTGGCCTCGATGCCCGTCAGGTTCCAGGGGCCGGGAACGCCCATCTCGGCGCCGCCCTGGCGCAGCGCCTTTCCGACGTCGCGGTCGCGGAAGAGCTGGGCCGAGTGGAAGACCTCGACGACGATCTTGCCGCTGGCGACCTTCTCGAGCTCCTTCGCGAACTGGGTCATCTGCAGGGTGCGCGTATGCGTCGCCGACGTGTCAAGCGACAGGCGCATCTTCAGCGGGTCGGCGGCGCGCACCAGCGCGGGTGCCGCGAGCACGGAGGCGGCGACGCCGCCCAGCAGGGTCCTTCTTTGCATCCTTGTTTCCTCCCAGGAGGGGACGGCGAGTCCCCGATTGCGATCGACGGTGGCTACATGCCGTAGAGGTCCGCCTTGTTGAGGATAGTGTTGCGCAGGATTCGAATTGAGGCAACGTCGACCATGATGCCGTCGACGTTTATGGCGCCCATGCCCTTGGCCTCGGCCTCGGCATAGGCCTTTTCGAGCTTGCGGGCGCGGGCGATGTCGTCGGGCTTGGGCGAGTAGATCTCGAGCGCGTGCTCGATCTGCGAGGGATGGATGGCCCACTTGCCGACGCAGCCCAGGATCATCGAGCGGCGGCATTCCTCGCGATAGGCCTCGGGGTTCTTGAAGTCGGCGAAGGGCCCGTCCACCGGGTCGATGCCGGCGGCGCGGCAGGCCATGACCAGGCGGAAGCGGGCATAGTGCCAGACGTCGCCGGGATAGCCGTCGGTCTCGCCGACGTTCTTGTTGGTGACGCCCATCGAGGCGGAGAAGTCGCCCATGCCGAACACCAGGCATTCCAGCCGCGGCGTGCTCTTGGCGATGGCGTCGACGTTCTGCATGCCCTCGACCTCCTCGATCAGGGCCTCGAGGCCGATGCGGTTCTTGAGCTTCAGCTTCTTCTCGAGCTGGTGCAGCAGCTTGTCGGCGAACAGGATGTCGGCCGGCGTCAGCACCTTGGTCATCATGATCGTGTCGAGGTGCTCGCCGGCGCCCTCGACCACCTCGATGATGTCCTCGAAGGCATACTCCGTGGTGAGGTCGTTGATGCGCACGCAGCGCGTCTTGCCCTTCCAGTTCAGCGTCTTCAGCGCCTCGACGATCTTCTTGCGGGCCTCGCGCTTCTGGCTGGGGGCGACGGCATCCTCGAGGTCGAGGAAGACGTGGTCGGCCTTCGACTCCGAGGCCTTCTGCATCATCTTCTCGCTCGATCCCGGCGTGGAAAGCTGGACGCGGCGAGCGCGGCGCGGACGGTCGGTCATGTCGAATTCTCCCTCAGGCAACGATCTTTTCGGCCCTGAGGCGCGCAATTTCCGCGCCGCCGAGGCCGAGGCCAGTCAGATAATGGTCGGTGTGCTCGCCCAGCAAGGGGGCGCGATGGCGCACGCGGCCGGGCGTGTCGCTCATCTTGATGGCGACGCCGGCCACCTTCATCTCGCCGTCGAGGCCCGGATGGGGCACCGACACGACCATGTCGCGGGCGGCGAAGTGAGGATTGGCGAAGACGTCGCGCACGTCGTTGACCGGTGCGAACGGCACCTGACCGCCGAGATGGGCCAGCAGCTCCTGCTTGGTGCGCCGGCTGGTGAAGTCGGACACCGCGGCGATGATCTCGTCCTGGTGGGCCCGCCGGTCCTGCACGTTGGACAGGCGCGGGTCGGTCGCCATGTCGGGCCGGCCGATCAGCCGGCAGAGGATCGGGAAGTGGGCATCGGCGTGGGCGGCGATGGTGACGTGGCCGTCCTTGGCCGGGAACATGCCGAAGGGGCAGAGCAGGGGGTGGTGGTTGCCCTCCGGCACCGGCACGCCGCCTGTATAGGCGTGCTGGTGCACGATGCGCTCGCACATCGACAGGATGGCGTCGACCATGCCGACGTCGACGAACTGGCCCTTGCCGGTCTTGTGGGCGCGCAGGATGGCGCTGACGATGCCGACGGCGCACATCGTGGCCGGCATCAGGTCGCCGATGCCGGGGCCGACCTTCATCGGCGTCGTGGCGTCCGGTCCGGTGATGGCCATGACGCCGCCGAAGGCCTGGGCCACGACGTCGTAGGCCGGCCAGTCGGTGTAGGGGCTGCGGCCGGTGCGCCAGTCGCCGAAACCGCGGATCGTGGCGTAGACCAGCCGCGGGAAGCGCTCGTGCAGCATCTCGTAGCCGAGGCCCAGCCGGTCCATGACGCCGCCGCGATAGTTCTCGACCACGGCGTCGGCGTCGGCGCAGAGCCGCAGCACCAGCGCGCGGCCCTCGGGCCGCTTGAGGTCGATGGCGATCGACTTCTTGTTGCGGTTGACCGAGGCGAAGTAGCCGCCGAACGCCTTCAGCCGGTCCTCGGCATGGTAGGGGCCGACGATGCGCGTATGGTCGCCGTCCAGCGGCTCGACCTTGATGACCTCGGCCCCCTGGTCGGCCAGCAGCATGGTGCAGAACGGCCCGGCCAGCATCTGGGTGAGATCGACGATGCGCACGCCCTCGAGGGCGCCGAGGACGTCACTCATCTACGCTTCTCTTCCTCCTCTTCCCCGCTAGGGGAGAGGAACGAGAGCAGGAGGTCACTTCTCCCCCCAGTGGCTGCGCCGCTTGATCAGCACGGTGCGCTCGCCCTCGAAGATGTGCTTGTCGTCCTGGTTCACGCCGTAGTGCTTGAAGCGCACGATGCCGGCGTCGGGCTGCCCGCCGTCGCGCGTCTCCAGCACCTCGCTGTAGCAGTAGAGCGTGTCGCCGTGATGCAGCGGGCCCTTGAGCCGGATCTTGTCCATGCCGAGCTCGCTGAGCGCATTCTCGGCCGTGTCCTCGGCGGCGAGGCCGATGCACATCGAGATGGTGACGCCGCCGAAGCCCAGCCGCCGGCCGTAGGGTGTCGACTGGGTGAGGTGCTCGTTGAAGTGCGCCTCGGCGGTGTTCATGGTCACGTTGGTGATCCAGACCTGCTCCATGGGCTCCACGGTCTTGCCGCGCGCGTGCTTCATCACGTCGCCGACCTTGAAGTCCTCGAAGTAGTTGGTGCGGCCGGTGAGGGCGGAAACCTTCATCAGTTCCTCCCGCGGCCGAGCAGGCGGTCGGAGATGATGCGCTTCTGGATCTCCGAGGTGCCCTCGAAGATCTTGGTCAGCCGCGCGTCGCGCCAGTGGCGCTCCACCGCGTGCAGCGTCGTGTAGCCGGCGCCGCCGTGGATCTGCAGCCCCTCGCTGCACACCCGCTCGGCCATCTCGGAGGCGAACAGCTTGACCATCGAGGCCTCCTTGTCGCAGCGCTGGCCGGTGTCGATCTGCTCGCAGACGAAGTAGTTGAGCTGGCGGGCCGCCTCGATCTGGGTCGCCATCTCGGCGATCTTGAAGCGGATCGCCTGGAAGTCGGCGATCGGCCGGTCGAACTGCCGGCGGTCGTTGGCGTACTGGATCGAATCGTCCAGCGCGCCCTGCGCCAGCCCGATGGCGCGGGCCGCGGTGTGGGCGCGCGCCGTCTCGAGGCCCGAGGTGGCGTAGTAGAAGGCCTTGCCTTCCTCCCCGATCATGTCGGCGGCGTCGACGCGGAAATTGTCGAACGCCAGCTCGTAGGTCTTCCAGCCGAAGTAGCCGATCTTGGGGATCGGCGCGCCGCTGATGCCCTTGGGCAGCGTGCCGCGCTTCTTCTCGACGAAGAACATCGACAGGCCGAGGTGCCGCTTGCCCGGCGGGGCATCCGACGTGCGGGCGATGATGATCAAGAAGTCGGCGCCGTCGGCGAAGGTGCACCAGTACTTGTTGCCGCTGATCGTGTAGCCCGAGCCGTCCTTCTTCGCCCGGCAGGAGATGTTGGCGACGTCGGAGCCGGCATTGGGCTCGGACATGGAAAAGGCGCCGAGGAACGAGCCGCTGGCCATGCGCGGCAGGTAGCGGGCGCGCTGCTCCTCGCTCATCTCCTGCGCGCCGATCAGCAGGTTGCCGCGGGCGATCAGGGAAGCGACGCTCATCCAGCCGCGCGACAGTTCCTCGGTCACGAGGCAGTACTCGAAGCAGCCGAGGCCCAGGCCGCCGTACTTCTCGGGGATCAGGATGCCGAAGTAGCCGAGCTCGGCCATCTTGTCCCGCAGGTCCATCGGGATGTCGCCCTTCTCGGGATCGAGCTTGTTGGCGACGGGCAGGACCTCGTTGAGGGTGAACTCGCGCGCCTGCTCCTGGATCATGCGGCGCTCTTCGGTGATGTACGGCATGGCTTACGCGTTCCTGAGACGGACGAGGTTGGTGCGCTTGAAGTCGATGACGAGCTCCTCGCGCTGGTTGAAGCCCCTGGTGTGCCAGGTGACGATCCCGAAGCCCTTGTGGGACTCCGACGTGCGCCGGTCCAGCACCTCCGATTCCGCGCGCAGCGAATCGCCGGGATAGACCGGCTGCTGGTAGCTGAGCTCGTTGACGCCGAGGAAGGGCCCGCCGCCCTCGCTGAGGTCCTCGACCGTGAGGCCGAAGACGGTGGTGAAGACCAGCAGCGGGTTGATCACGATGCCGGGATGGCCGTGCGCGCGGGCGTACTCGGCGTTGAAGTAGTGCGGGTTGAAGTGCAGCGTCAGGGTCGAGAAGAGCGTGCTTTCCGATTCGGTGACGGTGCGGCCCCAGTGGTGCCTGAACACGCGGCCGGGCTCGAAGTCCTCGTAGCGGTTTCCTTTCGGGACCAGCCGGGCCCGTGTCCTGAAATCTTCTGTCATTCGTACTCCTCGAATCGGGGGAGCGCGGACCTCCAGGTCCGCCCATGAATCATGAAGCGGACCTGGAGGTCCGCGCTCCGTCAGGCTAACCCTTGGTCGCGGCCCTCGCGAGCTCGCCGACATCGTCCAGCGAGTCGATGCGCTCGATGGCATCGTGCAGCCGCCGCGTGCCGGCGGCGCCGAGCACCGGCGCGACCAGGCTCTCGAACTTGGTCTCGATCGCCCGCCGCTGCTTGGCCACGTCGGCCCACGGGATGCCGGAATCGTGGCTGGCCTCGATCGTGGTGCCGTCGTCGAGCTGGATCGCCATCTCGGCGAGCGAATGCGCCCAGTTGGGCTTGAACTCGATCGACATCTTGTCGCGCAGCGTCCGCATGCGCGGCTCCTGCGTGCTGGCGTCGTTGTAGGAATCGAGGGCGGCCGTGTCGACGCCCGTGAGCGCCATCGCCACCGTCTGGCGCAGCGAGAACTTGGCCTCGAGCCCGGTCGTCGGATCGGGGATGTTGCAGACCTTGTCGGCGCCGGCATCGATGCGCAGCAGGATCTTCTGCACGCGCTCCGGCGGGAAGTTGCTCTTCAGCCGGATCTCCTTGGCGCATTCGATCGGCGCATGCGTCAGGTAGCAGGCGGCGTGGTACTTGAAGAGGTTGTTGCGCAGGTGCCAGCCCTGCGGCGGCTCGCCCAGCGCCGCTTCGGCGTTGAGATGGTCGCTCTGCGAGGAGGCGAAGCCCTGGTCGCATTCCAGCGAATCGCGGCGCGCGGTGAAGCCCCTGGCCGCCAGCCGGGCGGCGCGCAGCCCGTGCTCAGACGCGGTGCCGGCATGGAGCGGCTTGCACATCGTGCCGAAGTTGGACTTCAGGCCGGCCGCCTGGGTCGCGGCGATGCCGAAGGCGACCGCCAGCTGCTCGTCGGTGAGGCCGAGCATGCGGCCCGCCGCGGCGGTCGCCGCGAAGGAGCCGACGGTACCGGTGACGTGGAAGCCCTTCTGGTAGTGGCTGGGCGAGACCAGGCGGCCGACCCGTCCCGACGTCTCGTAGCCCGCCACGAAGCTCTCGACGAACAGGCGGCCGGAGGCCTTCGTCTGCTCGCCCAGCGCCAGCAGGGCGGGCACGACGGTGACGGTCGGATGGCCGCCCATCGAGAAGTTCACGTCGTCGTAGTCGAGCGCGTGGCTGGCCGCGCCGTTGATCAGGGTCGCGGCCGACGGCAGCACCCGCTCGGAGCGGCCGACCAGCGAGGCCGGGCCCTTGGCGCCGTCCTCCAGCGCCTCGCGGACGAGGATGTCGGTGAGCTCCTCCTGCGCGCCCGGCACGGTGACGGCGAACCAGTCGAGCAGGCACTGCTTGGTGCGTTCGACGAGATCCTCGGGCAGATCGTTCCAGGCCAGCGCGGCGGCGCGGCGGGCGATCTCGGCGGTGACGGGAACGGTGGCCATGTTGCCTCCTGCGATTGGGTGGGCGGAGTGTCGGACGCCCGGCGCGGCATTGTCTACTGCACAAGGGCCGCGAGGGCACGTTTCCCGCGACGCGACGGCGCGATCACTTCCGCGCAACGATATGGAAGATGTGCCAGTGCTTGGCGGTGCCGCGCGGCGTGACGCCGTCGTCTTCCTCTTCCTCGAACATCTCGAGGTGCATCCCGTCGAGCAGGGCGAGTGCCTCGTCGCGGCCGAGGAAGGTCATGCCCGGCCGGCCGAACCAGCTGTCCTTCGGTCCGTACCACTGGCCGCTGAAGCGGCCGCCGGCCGGCAGCCCTTCCCGGATCCTGTCCCACAGGGCGCGGAAGGCATCGGGTTCGCAAAGCGGCATGGCGAAGCTCGAATTCACGAGCCGGACGCCGAGCGGCAGCGGCACCTCCTCGAGGCGGGCGAGGACCGGCGTCAGCGCCGCATCCGGCGGCAGCGGCCGCTCCTGCAGCCGCGCGAGTGCCGCCGGTTCCGAATCGACGGCCACGACTCGCCAGCCGCGGCGCAGCATCTCGATCACGTCCCGGCCGTCGCCGCAGCCGAGGTCGAGCGCGAGCGCATCGGGGGGTGTCTCGCCGAACGCATCGAGCGCCGCCAGCAGGGTGCGCCGCGGCGGCCGATCGCGCAGCTTGTCGTAGTAGGCGGCCCAACTGGCGGATTTGTCTTTCGTCATGCGCGGGTTCACGTGGTCTGCGCTTGTAGCGCGGTTGTTCGTGTGATCGTATCGCCGCCAACGACAAGCGTGTCCATGTAAGGGAGGAACTGATGAAGCGGTTGGCGAGCCTTGCCGTCCTGGCGGTACTGGCCCTGGCTCCGGCGGCTCACGCCGACATGAAAGCCCTGGAGGAGGGCGCCAAGAAGGAGGGCGAGCTCACCTGGTACGTCGCCCACTATACGTCCGAGGGCGCCGAGGAACTGGGCCGCGGCTTCACGGAGATGTACGGCGTCAAGGTCAACGTCGTGCGCACGACGGCGCAGGTCGCCTATCAGCGCCTGCTGCAGGACATCAAGAACAACCAGGCGATCTGCGACGTCTTCTCGTCGACCGACGTCGGCCACTATGTGCGGCTCGCCGCCGAGGGCAAGTTCGAGAAGTTCACGCCGGAGAGCGAGTCGAAGATCGTTCCGGCCTTCCGGAACTTCGATCCCGGCGGCTACTACCACACCACCTCGGCCGGCCTGGTCGTGATCACCTACAATTCGTCCAAGGTGAAGCCCGAGGACGCGCCCAAGAAGTGGCAGGACCTGCTCGACATCAAATGGAAGGGCAAGGTCTCGACCGGTCATCCCGGTTTCTCGGGCTATGTCGGGACCTGGGTCCTGATGATGAAGAAGCTCTATGGCTGGGACTACTTCGAGAAGCTGGAAAAGAACAAGCCGCAGATCGGCCGCTCGATCAACGACACGGTGACGGCGCTCAACGCCGGGGAGCGGCAGGTCGCCGCCGGCGCCGAGGGGTCGACCCTGTTCAGCGCGGCCCGCGGCAACCCGCTCGCGGTCTCCTATCCGACCGACGGCTCCGTGCTCATCATCGCCCCGTCGGCGATCATGAAGGGCACCAAGCATCCCAACGCCGCCAAGCTCTTCATGGAGTACCTGTATTCGGTCGAGGCGGCGAAGATCAACGCCAAGCACTTCGCCATCCCGCTGCGCCCCGAAGTCCCGTCGCCGGCCGGCGCCAAGCCGATCAGCGAGGTCAAGACGATCCGTCCGACCACCGCCGAGATCGACAAGGGCATCCCCGAAGTGATCGAGCAATGGCGCGACACGTTCGGGAACTGAGGTCGATCGATGGTGCGGGGACAGTGTCATCCCGAGCGTAGCGAGGGACCTTTGCCGATACGGAAAGGTCCCTCGGCCCGTGGCCTCGGGATGACAGCGATCGCACGATGACCGTCGCCGCACCCGCGCTCGCCACGCCCGGCGCGCCGCGCCGGGCCTTCGCCTTCGATTCCACCTGGCTGATCTGGATCGCCATCATCGCGATCCTGCTGTTCCTGGTGGTGAGCCCGTTCGTCTACCTCGTCGTCACCAGCTTCACGGCCGAGCGCACGGGCGAGTTCACGCTCGGGAACTACGCGGCGGCCTACGGCCGGTCGCGCTACGTCGCGGCGCTGGTCAACTCGCTGAAGCTCGGCGCCGCCGCCGCCGTGCTGGCGGGCCTGTTCGCCATCCCGCTGGCCTGGGCGGTCGCCCGCACCGACATGCCGGGCCGCGGGCTCACCCGCATCCTGGTGCTCGCGACCTTCATCACGCCGCCCTATACGGGCGCGGTCGCCTGGATCCTGCTGGCCGGCCCCAATGCCGGCTGGCTGAACCGGTTCTTCAAGCTGGTGACCGGCGCCGAGGCGGGGCCGTTCGACATCTACAGCTTCCCCGGCCTGGCGCTGGTCATCGCGCTCTATTCCTTCCCCTACATCTTCATCTTCACCACCGCGGCGCTCGAGCTGGTGTCGTCGGAGATGGAGGATGCGGCCAACATCCTGGGCGCCGGCGCCTGGCGCACCATGCGGCGCGTCACCCTGCCGCTCGCCCTGCCGGCCATCCTGGGCGGCCTGATCATCTCCTTCCTGGAAGCCATCGCCCTGTTCGGCTCGCCGGCCATGATCGCCATCCCGGCCCGCTTCAACGTGGTGACCACACAGCTCTTCCAGTTCTTCGGCAACCCGGTGAGAGTCGAGGTGGCGGCTGCCTACGCCATGCCGCTGCTCGGCGTCACGGTCATCCTGATCCTGCTCCAGCGGCTGATGACCCGGCGCAAGGGCTTCGTCGCCCTCACCGGCAAGGGCGGCGAGCGGCGGCCGATCAACCTCGGCGGCTGGCGCTGGGCGATGTTCGGCTACGCCATGTTCGTGGCCGCCCTGTCGGTCTTCCTGCCCTACCTGTTCCTGCTCCAGGCGGCGTTCGCCAAGGCGTGGGGACGCGGCTTCTCGCTCGACAACATCACCTGGCGCAACTTCCACTTCGTGCTGTTCGAGCATGCGACGGCCGCGCAGTCGGTGGTGAACAGCTTCCTCTACGGCGCCGCCAGCGCCACCGCCGTGGTGATCCTGACGCTCGGCGTCGCCTACATCGTCACCCGCCGGCTGGTGCCGTTCGGCGGCGTGCTGGGCTTCCTGTGCATGGCGCCGTTCGTGATTCCGGGCATCGTCCTGGCGATCGGCTTCTATGCCGCCTATGCCCCGCCGCCGCTCGCCCTTTACGGCACCGCCCTGATCCTGATCCTCGCCTTCACCACGCGCTTCCTGCCGATCGGCTACGTCAACGCCAGCGCCGCCCTGCGCAGCCTCAATCCCGAGATGGAGGAGGCGGTGCGCGTTCTCGGCGGCAGCCGGCTGACGGCGCTGCGGCGCGTGGTGGCGCCGCTCCTGAAGCGCAGCCTGCTCGGCGCCTGGCTGCTGATCTTCATCCCGGCGACGCGCGAGCTGTCGGCGGCGATCTTCCTGTACGGTCCCAACACCAAGGTGGCGTCGGTCATGATCTTCGACATGAGCGAGGAGGGGAATTTCGAGTACCTCGCCGCGCTGGCCCTCATCCTCCAGGTCCTGACCCTGCCGCTGCTGTGGATCGGGATGAAGGCGCTGGGCCGTGACTTCATGCTGAGGCGTAACGCGACATGAGCAAGCTCGTCCTGAGGAACGTCGCGCGCCGCTACGGCGCGGTCGAGGCGGTCGCCGACTTCTCGCTGGAGATGGTGCCCGGCGAGTTCGTGTCGCTGCTCGGCCCGTCGGGCTGCGGCAAGACCACGACGCTGCGCATGATCGCCGGCTTCGCGCCGCCGTCGGCCGGCACGATCGAGATGGACGGCGAGACGATCTCGTCGCCGTCGGGCGTGGTGCCGCCGGAGAAGCGGCGCATGTCGATGATCTTCCAGAGCTACGCCATCTGGCCGAACATGACGGTCGGCGAGAATGTCGGCTTCGGCCTGCAGGTCCGCCGCCTGCCGCGCGCCGAGATCGACCGCAAGGTCGACGCCATCCTCGACATCGTGCAGATGCGCGGCCTCAAGGGCCGCTACCCCGCCGAGCTGTCGGGCGGGCAGCAGCAGCGCGTGGCGCTGGCGCGGGCCATCGTGGTCGAGCCCGAGGTCCTGCTGCTCGACGAGCCGCTTTCCAACCTCGACGCCAACCTGCGCGAGGAGATGCGGTTCGAGATCCGCCGCCTGCACGACGAGTTCAAGATCACCACCGTCTATGTCACCCACGACCAGTCCGAGGCCATGGTGACCTCCGACCGCATCGTGGTCATGAACAAGGGCCGCATCGAGCAGGTCGATGCGCCGCACAAGCTCTATGCAAGGCCGAAGAGCCGCTTCGTGGCGGGCTTCATCGGCCGCACCAACTTCCTCGAGGGCGCTCGGCAGGGCAGCGACGTCCGGTTCGACGGCTTCACGGCCGCCGCGGCCCGGCTCGAGGGGGCGGGCGGCTCGGGCGGGCTTCTCTATTCCCTGCGGCCGCAGGCGATCGGCCTTGGCGCCACCCGGCCCAATGGCGGCGCGCTGGCGGTCGAGGCCGAGGTGACCGACCGCTCCTATCTCGGCGAATACTGGGACTATCAGGTCCGGCCGCTGGGCGGCGACAAGGCGCTGCGCGTGTCGACCGCCCCCACCGTCGTCTTCGATGTCGGCAACCGTGTCTGGCTGGAGATCGATCCGGCCGCCATGGTACGGGTAGAATAGTCGCCTTTTCCAGAGAGTAGCCATGACCGCCGGACCGCTTTCCCGCTTCACCGTCCTCGACCTGACCCGGGTGCGCGCCGGCCCGACGGCCGTCCGCTACCTCGCCGACTGGGGCGCCGACTGCATCAAGGTCGAGATGCCGCCGGGCGCCGGCGACATGGACATGGGCGGGCCGCGCCACGGGCCCGATTTCCAGAACCTCCACCGCAACAAGCGGTCGATCACGCTCAACCTCAAGGAGCCGGACGGCAAGGCCGTCTTCATGAAGCTGGTCGAGAAGGCCGACGTGGTGGTCGAGAACTACCGCGCCGACGTGAAGTTCCGGCTGGGCATCGACTACGAGAGCCTGAAGAAGGTGAACCCGCGCATCGTGCTGGGCTCGATCTCCGGCTTCGGCCAGGACGGGCCCTATGCCGAGCGGGCCGGCTTCGACCAGATCGCCCAGGGCATGGGCGGCCTGATGTGGGTGACCGGCATGGAGGGGCAGGGGCCGGTGCGCGCCGGCATCGCCGTCGCCGACGTCGGCGCCGGCCTGCACTGCGCCATCGGCATCCTGATCGCGCTGCTCGAGCGCGAGACCTCGGGCCAGGGCCAGTGGGTGTCGAGCTCTCTGCTGCAGGCCATGATCTCGATGTGCGACTTCCAGGCCGCGCGCTGGACCATCGCCAAGGACGTGCCGGGCCAGGCCGGCAACAACCATCCGACCTCGATCCCGACCGGCGTCTTCAAGACGAAGGACGGCTACATCAACATCGCGGCCTCGGGCGGTCACATCTACAAGCGCTTCTGCGAGTGCATCGCCGCGCCCGAGCTGATGACGGACGAGAAGTTCTCGACCGACAAGGCGCGGCGCGCCAACCGCGACCTGCTGAACGCCGAGATCGAGAAGCGGGTCGGCGCCTACGGCAGCGCCGAGCTGGTCGAGAAGCTCAACAAGGCCGGCGTGCCGGCCGGGCCGATCTACAAGATGGACGAGATGTTCGCCGATCCGCAGGTCAGGCACCTGAAGATGGCGCATCCGGTGACCTCGCCCAAGCTCGGCCCGATCGAGCTGATCGGCCAGGCGATCAACATGAGCCGCACGCCCTTCGAGATGCGCACCGCCACGCCCGAGCAGGGCGAGCACACCGAGGAGGTGCTGAAGGAGGCGGGCTTCGACGCCGCCGCGATCGCGAGCTTCAAGCAGCGCGGCGTCATCTAGCGCTGGGGGCGCGCCACTCCAGTGGCGCGTCTTTGCTGCCTCAACGAATGAGCGCGCCACTGGAGTGGCGCGCCCCCGGCAGGAGAGTAACATGACCAGTCCCACGCCGAACATGATCGCCGAGAAGCACGGCTCGGTCGGAAAGCTCATCTTCAACAAGCCGGCCAAGCACAATGCCACCTCGACCGACATGTGGGAGGCGATCCCGGTCATCCTCGACGATTTCGAGAAGGACCCTGCCATCCGCGTCGTCGTCGTGACCGGCGCCGGCGACAAGGCCTTCGTGTCGGGCGCCGACATCTCGGAATTCGAGAAGGCGCGCTCGACGCCCGAGCAGGTCGCCTACTACGACAAGATCGGCGAGATCGCCAACGCCCGCCTGACCAGGTGCGCGAAGCCGACGATCGCCCGCATCCGCGGCTATTGCATCGGCGGCGGGCTGGCCGTGTCGCTGACCTGCGACATCCGCATCGCCTCCGACAAGTCGAAGTTCGGCGTGCCCGCGGCGCGCCTCGGCCTGGGCTATCGCGCGGCCGGGCTGCACAACCTGATGAACCTCGTCGGGCCGGCCTATGCCAAGGAGATCTTCTTCACCGCCCGGCATTTCAGCCCGGAGGAGGCGCTGGGCATGGGCCTGCTCAACCGGGTCGTGCCCGATGCCGAGCTCGACGCCTATGTCGACAACTACTGCAAGCTGATCGGCGAGAACGCGCCGCTCACCATGCATGCCGCCAAGCGCACGATCGAGGAGCTGACGCGGCTCGACGGCAAGCCGGATTTCGCCCGCACCTCGGCGCTGGTGCAGGAATGCTTCGCCTCCGAGGACTATGTCGAGGGCCGCCGCGCCTTCATGGAAAAGCGCCGGCCGCAGTTCAAGGGACGGTAGTCAGGGGACCGCGGGCCTCCAGGCCCGCTCATGAACGCGGGCCTGGAGGCCCGCGGTCCGATGAGGGAGATCGACCATGCCCGTTCTCAGCCCCGAGCAGATCGACGCCTTCTGGCGCGACGGCTTTCTCATGGTCGAGGATGCCGTGACCCCGGCCCAGCTCGCCGCGCTCAGGGCCGAGATCGACAAATGGGTCGAGGAGAGCCGGGCGCACAGTACGCCGTTCGGCCCGCCGACCGTCGACGGCCGGCCGCGCTTCGACATGGGCAGCGAGCACAGCGCCGCCCGGCCGGCGCTGCGGCGCATCAACAATCCGTCGGACATTTCCGAGGCCTATCGCGAGGTCATGCTCGACGCGCGGACCGTCGACATGGTCGCCGACCTGATCGGGCCGGACGTCAAGTTCCACCACTGCAAGATCAACCTCAAGCTTTCGGGCGCCCGCACCGAGGTGGCCTACCACCAGGACTTCGCCTACACGCCGCACACCAATTCCGACGTCGTGACGGCGCTCCTGTTCCTCGACGACATCGACGAGACCAACGGCTGCCTGACCGTCGTGCCGGGCTCGCACAAGGGGCCGATGCTCTCGCTGTTCGACGGCGAGCGCTTCACCGGCGGCGTCGCGCCGGCGGAGGAGAAGGCGGCGCTGGCGCAGTCGGTGCCCTGCCTCGGCAAGGCGGGCAGCGTCTGCCTGATGCACACCAGGCTGCTGCACGGCTCGGCCGCCAACAGCGCCGACAAGGCGCGCGGCCTCTACATCTGCGTCTACACGGCGGCCGACGCCGTGCCGATCGCCCGCAACCCGATGCCGAGCCTCAACGAGGGCCGCATCGTGCGGGGCGAGGAAGCGCGGTTCGCCCGGCTGACCGAGGGGCTGGTCGAGCTGCCGAGGCAGCCGAAATCCGCCTCCTTCTTCACCGTCCTGGGCCAGGAGTCCAAGCAGGGTGCCGAGTGACCGGCCCATGAGCCAGCCGTGAGCGATCCGTTCCCGGCCATCACCGAGGCGGCAGCGACGGGCGAGACCGCGGCGCTGTTCGCCGACATCCGCGCCACCGTGGGCGTCCGCGTCGTCAACCTGGTCTGGCGCCATCTGGCCACGTTCGACGGCGCGCTGCCCTGGGCCTGGGCCGCGGTGAAGCCGCTCTACCTGCGCGGCATGGCCGACCGGGCGGCGCTCCGCTTCCGCGGCGCCATGATCGTGCCGAAGGTGGCGTCCCTGGCGGGCGACGAGCCGGCCAGCGTCGAAGCCGTGCTGGCGAGCTACGACCATTCCAACACGATCAACCTCTTCGCGCTGGGGGCGCTGGCGGCCTGGCTGCGCGACGAGGCCGCGCTGGACGGGCGGCCGGAGGAGGGCGAACGGCTGCCGGCGCCCGACGTCGAACTGCCCAGGCTGGCCTCGGAGGCCGACGTGGCGCCCGAGACCTGGCAGCGCGTGCTGCGGCTCAACCGTTTCGGCGACACCAGCCGGCCCCTGATCCTGGCCAGCATGTACCGCCATCTGGCGCACGCGCCGGACTTCCTGGCGAGGCTCGAGCCTGTGCTGGCGCCGCTTCACGAGGACGGCACGCTCGGACGGGCGATCGTGGCCAACCGCGAAGGCGCCTGGGAACGCTCCCGCGTGCTCGCCCGGGCCATCGCCGCCGACCGCCCGACGGCCGCCCGCGAGATCGAGACGGCGGTCGCCTCCTTCCTCGACCATGCGATCGGCAAGATGGTGACGATCTGCCGGGCGGTGCGGACGGCGCGAGGCCCGGAGCGGTAGCGCGCGAGGTCCCTGCAAACTGAGGATGCGAGTGGATGCTGTGGTGAATGATGCCATGAAGACAAGAGATTCGGCGGAAGCCGCGGCGCTGGATGCCAGCTTGCAGGGCGCGATAGCGCGCAAGGACGTGCCGGGCGTTGTCGCGCTGGTCACCGATCGCGAACGCGTGCTTTACCAGGGTGCGTTCGGCGTAGCGGACGTCGAGACCGGGCGTCCGCTGGCAATCGACGCGCTGTTTCGGATCGCCTCGATGACGAAGCCGATCACGTCCGTGGCGTTGATGCAGCTCGTGGAGCGGGGGCGGATCGGCCTCGACGACCCGGCCGAAAAGTACCTGCCGGAGCTCGCGGGGCTGCAGGTCTTCGAATCGTTCGATGCTGCGACCGGCGCCTACCGCCTCCGCCCTGCATCGCGACCGGCGACGGTCAGACATTTCCTGACCCACACGTCGGGATTGGCCTATCCCTTCACCAGCGCGGTCTGGCGCGATTTCAAGCCGCGCGCCGGCGAGACCTATCCGTTCGGCGGACCGCTGCTGTTCGATCCGGGCGAGCGCTGGTACTACAGCACCAGCACCGATGTCGTCGGCCGGCTGGTCGAGGTCGTGTCCGGCCAGAAGCTCGAGGATTATTTCCGCCAGAGCATCTTTGCCCCGCTCGGGATGGACGACACGTCCTACAGCGTGCCGGAGGCGAAGGGGCCGCGGCTCGTCGCCCAGCAACAGCGGGCCGGCGACCGCATGGACGGTGCGATCGAGCGGCAGACGCCGCAACCTCCCCTTGCCATTGCGGCGCCGATCGGTGGCGGCGGGCTCGCCTCTACGGTCGGCGACTACGGGCGCTTCGTGCGCATGCTGCTGAACGGCGGCGCCCTGGACGGCGTGCGCGTGCTCGAGGCCGGGACCGTGACCCTGATGGGGCAGAACCACATCGGCGACCTCGCGGTGCCTGCGCACAGGTCCGCCTTGCCGCGCAGCGCCGATTTCACCTTCATTGCGGACGGTCGCGACAAGTGGGGGCTGGGCTTCCTCATCACCGTCGATCAGGTTCCCGGCAAGCGCTCGCCGGGCAGCCTGAGCTGGGGCGGCATCAACAACACGTACTTCTGGATCGATGACGCGCGCGGCATCGCGGGCGTCATCATGATGCAGTACCTGCCGTTTGCCGACGCCAAGGCGTTGGCCGTCTGCGACGCTTTCGAGCGCGGTGTCTATCGGCTGGTGAACGCCGAGCGCTAGCTAGGGCGATACCGGCGCTACGATCACTCCGCCGCTTGCTTGCGATCCGATTGCCGGCGCGCCAGCCATTCGCCCATGGCGGCTTCCATGGTCATGAACACCGCACCGCCTTCCATGAGCTTCTGGATCAGGCGCTCCAGCATCATCATGCGGTGGCCGCGGCCGATCACGTGCGGGTGGAAGGTGTAGGTCAGGATGCCGAAGTCGGGCTGCACCCGCGTCATGTAGGTGTAGTCGTCGACGAAGTTCTCGAGCACGCCGTTGGCGTTCATGAGACCGGGCATGACCGAGCCGTTGGGCAGGCGCATGTATTCGAAGTGCGGGAAGTCGTCGAGCGACCAGGAGATCGGCATCTCGAGCAGCGTGGTCTCGCGGCCGCGCACGAAGGGCTTCATCAGCTCGACCGTGTCGCCCTGGCGGGCCCAGTAGCAGTCGTAGTCGTGGCCCATCAGCGAGCTGTCGTACTGGATGCCGTGCTTCAGCAGCAGCTCGATCGAGTTCGGAGACAGGTCCCAGGCGGGCGAGCGGTAGCCGCGGGCGGCCTTGCCGCTGATGCGCTTGATCGACTCGTTGCCGCGGACGATCTCCTCTTCCTCCTCCTCGCGCGACATCGTCACCGGGAGGCGATGGGTCCAGCCGTGATGGGCGAGCTCGTGGCCGGCCTCGATGTACGGCATCACCGCCTGGGGCGAGCTGTCGATCGTATGCCCCGGCGTGAAGAACGTTCCCTTGATGCCGTAGCGGTCCAGCAGCGCGACCAGGCGCGGGATCACGACCATGTCGTACTCGCCGCGCGAGATCGCCGTGGGGGTCGTGAGGCCGCGGGCGATGAAGCCGGACATGTGGTCGTGGTCGAAGGTCAGGCAGACGACGTGGCGCGGCATGGTTACTCCCCGGCTGGTACGGGCGGAGTGTAGGCCAGATCGGTTGCGTTCGCCCAGCGGACCTTGCATGATGCCTCCCAATTATAAGCAAAGTGAGGCTGAGTTTAGGGAGGGTTCATGAAGGGCGATTCCGCCCGGCGCGTCGACGCGCCCATGGCCGAACACCAGCTTGTCGTGCAGGGACTGTCCAAGCGCTTCGGCGGCGTCGTCGCGGTGCAGGACGTGTCGCTGGACGTGCCGCGCGGCGCCATCGTGTCCATCATCGGGCCCAACGGCGCCGGCAAGACCTCGCTCCTGAACATGATCTCGGGCTTCTACCGGCCGGACACGGGACGCATCGCGCTCGAGGGGCAGGACATCACCCAGCGCAAGCCGAGCGACATCGCCCAGCTCGGGATCGCCCGCACGTTCCAGAACATCGCGCTGTTCAGCGGCCTCACCGTCCTCGACAACCTGATGCTGGGCCGCCACGTGCGCATGAAGGCGGGCGTGCTGGCCAGCGTCGTCTACTGGGGCCTGGCGCAGAAGGAGGACATCGCCCATCGCGAGGCCTGCGAGGAGATCATCGAGTTCCTGAAGCTCCAGGACCTGCGCAAGCAGCCGACGGCGGCCCTGGCCTATGGCTTGCGCAAGCGGGTCGAGCTCGGCCGGGCACTGGCCCTCGATCCGAAGGTGCTCCTGCTCGACGAGCCGATGGGCGGGATGAACCAGGACGAGAAGGAGGACATGGCCCGCTACATCCTGGACGTGAACCAGGAGCGCGGCGTCACCGTGGTCCTGATCGAGCACGACATGGGCGTGGTGATGGATATCTCCGACAGCGTGGTCGTGCTCGATCGCGGGCGAAGGATCGCGGCCGGCACGCCGGAGGAGGTCCAGCGCGATCCGGCCGTGATCGAGGCCTATCTCGGCACCAGCAAGGGTGGGGGACGGACATGAGTCTCGCGGACCAGCCTGACACGGCGACCCTGCCGCAGCTCCTCGAGCGGAACGCGGCGCAGGACCCGCGCGGGCCGGGCATGCGCGAGAAGACGCGCGGCGTCTGGCAGACCTATTCCTGGCGCGACTATCGCGACAGCGTGCGCGACTTTGCGCTCGGTCTCGCGACGCTGGGCTTCGGCCGCGGCGACAAGCTCTCGGTGATCGGGGACAACCGCCCGCAGCTCTATTTCGCCCAGCTCGCGGCCCAGCTCCTGGGTGGCGTGTCGGTGCCGGTCTACCAGGATTCGATCGCCGAGGAACTGGTCTACGTGCTGAACCATGCGGAGACGTCGGTCATCGTCGCCGAGGACCAGGAGCAGGTCGACAAGGCACTGTCGCTGAAGGACCGGCTGCCCAGCCTGCGCTGGATCGTCTACGACGATGCGCGCGGCCTGTCCTCCTACGACGATCCCATGCTGCGCTCGTTCGACAGCGTGCGGGAGGAGGGGCGGCGGTTTGCGGAGGCCAACCCCGACGTCCACGCCGCCGAGATGGCGCGCGGCCAGGCCGACGACATCGCCATGATCGCCTACACGTCGGGGACCACCGGCAGGCCCAAGGGCGTGATGCTGAGCCATCGCAACATGATCGCGACCGCCGAGGCCTTCCTCGAGGTGAACGACGTCAAGACCGGGGACAACTGGTTGTCCTACCTGCCGATGGCCTGGGTCGGCGACGCGGCGTTCACGCTGGGCATGGCGCTGGTCGCCCGGCTCACGGCCAACTGCCCCGAGAATCCCGAGACTGTGCAGCGCGACCTGCGCGAGCTGGGGCCGGACGCCATCCTGGCGCCGCCGCGGATCTGGGAGAACATGCTCACCGTGGTGCAGGTCAGGAGCAACGACGCCTCGCCGCTGAAGCGGCGCGTGTTCGGCTATTTCCGTGCGCTGGCCGAGCGCTGCGAGCTCAAGCGCACGGACGGCAAGCCGCTGTCGCCGGGCGAACGGCTCGGACTGGCCGTGGGCGAGTTCCTGGTCTACGGGCCGGTGCGCGACCAGCTCGGCCTTCGCCGCGCCCGCTGGTGCTATACGGGCGGCGCGCCGCTGGGGCCGGACACCTACCGCTTCTTCCGGTCCTTCGGCATCAACCTCAAGCAGGTCTACGGCGCGACCGAAGCCTCGGCGCTGATCGCCTGCCAGGCCGATGCTGAAGCCAACCCGAACACGGTCGGCCGGCCGATCCCGCGCATCGAGGTCCGCATCGACGAGCGCGGCGAGGTGCTGCTGAAGGGACCGAACGTCTTCCGCGGCTACTTCAAGCAGGAGGAGGCGACCCGCGAGACGGTCACCGCCGAAGGCTGGCTGCGCACGGGCGATGCCGGCTTCTTCGACAAGCAGGGGCACCTCGTCATCATCGACCGCGCCAAGGACGTCGGGAAGCTGGCGGACGGCAGCGCCTTCGCGCCGCAGTTCATCGAGAACAAGCTGAAGTTCAGCCCCTTCATCCGCGAGGCCGTGGCCTTCGGCGACCGCCGGTCGTTCGTCGCCGCCATGATCGCCATCGACATGCAGACCGTCGGGACCTGGGCCGAGCGGCGCGGGCTCGCCTATACGAGCTTCATGGATCTCAGCCGCAAGCCCGAGGTCGCCGACCTGATTGGCGAGGAGATCGCCAAGGCCAATGCCGGCCTGCCCGACGTGCAGCAGGTCAAGCGCTACCTGCTGCTGAACAAGGAACTCGAAGCCGACGATGCGGAGATGACCCGTACGCGCAAGGTGCGCCGCCGCTTCGTTGCCGAGAAGTATGCCAGCGTCATCGAGGCCTTCTATGGTGGCGCCGCATCGGCCGACGTCACGGTCGAGATCACCTTCGAGGATGGCCGCAAGTCGACGCTGGATTCGACCATCGCCATCCATGGCTGCACATCGAAGGAGCCCGCCCTGAAGGCTGCCTAGCATGTCCTGAGCAGAGTCGCGTCCGCGTCCCGCGTTGCTTGTCCTTCAAGGAGCGGTGATGTCCGAGGATCTCGAGTTCGCTTTCGCCCTGCTTCTGAGTGGTGCGTCGATCGGCCTGATGTATGCGCTGATCGCGCTGGGTTTCGTGCTCGTCTACAAGGCGACCGACGCGATCAACTTCGCCCAGGGCGAGTTCGTCATGCTGGCCGGCCTGATCGTCGTCACCGTGCTGGGCGCCGAAGCCCCGCTGGTGGCCGCGATCGTCGTCGTCCTGCTCGTGATGATCGGCTTCGGCTTCGGTCTCGAGAAGGTGGTCCTGCGGCCGCTGCTCGGAAGGCCGGTCGTTGCGGTCATCATGGCGACCATCGGGCTCGCGGCCATGCTGCGCGGGCTCGGCCCCCTCTTGTTCGGGAGCGAGACGCGCGCGCTGCCGCTGCCGATCGGTGACGAACCGATCGTGATCGGGCCGGCGGCCCTGCCGCCCATCCAGGCGCTGGGGGCCCTCGTGGCGGTGCTGCTTTTCGTGGCCTTCAGCTGGTTCTTCAAGAAGAGCCGGATGGGCGTGGCCATGCGCGCCGTCGCCGACAACCAGCAGGTGGCGCAGGCGATGGGCATCAACGTCGAGCGCTACTTCGCCATCGCCTGGGCGATGGCGGGCATCGTCTCGGCGCTGGGCGGCGTGGTGTGGGGCGCCATGCTGGGAGTCGACGTGCAGCTCGCCCTGGTCGGCCTGAAGGTCTTCCCGGTCGTCATCCTGGGCGGCCTCGATTCGATCGGCGGCGCGCTGGTCGGCGGGCTGATCGTCGGCATCGTCGAGAGCATGGCCGCCGGCTATCTCGACCCCTATGTCGGCGGCGGCACCAAGGATTTCGCCCCCTACGTCCTGATGATCCTGGTCCTGATGGTCAGGCCCTACGGCATCTTCGGCAAGCGCAAGATCGAGCGGGTGTGACGATGCGGGTCGACTCATGTTCCTCTCCCCCGCAAGGGGGAGAGGTGAGGAGAGGGGGCGGCGCACGGCGCTTTCCCCTCTCCCATCCTCTCCCCCGAGCGGGGGAGAGGAGCGAAGAACGGATCGGGTGCTAGATGTTCCATCGCGAATCCGGGGTCTTCAAGACCACCTACGCCGCCGACATGGCGCTCTATCCGCTGCCGGTCGCGCGCTGGACGATGATCGGCCTCGCGGTGCTGTTCGTGGCGGTGATCCCGCTCCTCGTCCACGAATACTACCTGTCGATCCTGAACCTGATCTTCATCGCCATCGTCGGCGCCCTCGGGCTGAACGTGCTGGTGGGCTACACCGGCCAGATCTCGATCGGGCACGGCGCCTTCATGTCGGTCGGCGCCTACACGGCCGCCAACCTCGCGGTGAAGCTCGACCTGCCGTTCTGGCTGACCCTGCCGGCCGGCGGCCTGATGGCGGCGCTGATCGGCGTCGTCGTCGGCATTCCCAGCCTGCGGATCAAGGGCCTCTACCTCGCCATCGCCACCCTGGCCGGCCAGCTCATCATCGAGTGGACGATCAACCGCGTGCCGGCGATCTCGGGCGGCGCCCAGGCCTCGATCGAGGTCGACCGGCCGAGCCTGTTCGGCTTCAGCTTCGACACCCAGGGCCGGCTCTACTTCTTCCTGCTCTTCTTCGCCGTGCTGGCGATCGTGGCGACGCTGAACCTGGTGCGCAGCCGCGTCGGCCGCGCCTTCGTGGCGGTACGCGACCAGGACATCGCCGCCGAGATCATCGGCATCAACATCTTCCGCTACAAGCTGCTGGCCTTCGCCGTCTCGTCCTTCTATGCCGGCGTCTGCGGCGTGCTCTACACCTACTATTTCGGCATCGCCAACTACGAGCAGTTCCAGCTCATCGTCTCGATCGACTATCTCGCGATGATCATCATCGGCGGCCTGGGCTCGGTGCTGGGAACCATCTTCGGCGCCATCTTCGTCACCCTGCTGCCGATCGTCATCCGCATCTTCATGGAGAGCGTGGGCGCACTGTTCTTCACCCAGTCGGAGATGGCCAACGTCATCTCCGGGCTGAAGCTCGGCGTGTTCGGCGCCCTCATCATCTTCTTTCTCATCGTCGAGCCCGAGGGGCTCAACCGCCTGTGGAGGAATATCCGGAGCTATTTCCGGGTGTGGCCCTTCTCCTACTAGAGGGGCATCGCTGCAAAAGGGAGGAACCCATGACGAGGTTCGTTAGGAGTCTGCTGGGTGTGGCGGCAACGACCGCGACCCTGGCGTTCGGCGCGGGCCAGGCCTTCGCCCAGAAGGAGGTCGTGTTCGGCCTCCAGTGCGATCGCACCGGCCCGACCGCGACGGTCGGGACGGTCCTGTGTCCCGGGTATCACGACTATATCGCCCTGCTGAACAGCAAGGGCGGGATCGAAGGCTACAAGGTCAAGGTCCTCGAGATCGACAACGAGTACAAGGTGCCGCCGGCCATCGAGGCGCACGAGCGCTTCAAGAAGGAAGGCGCCGTGCTCGAGGGCCTCTACGGCACGCCGCAGACCGCGGCGCTGAACAAGAAGCTCGAGGAAGACAAGATGCTCGGCACCTCGCCGGGCTTCGGCACGGCATCTGCGGCCGACGGCAAGCGCTATCCCTATACCTTCCCGATCGCGGCCAGCTACTGGTCGCAGGCTGGCGCGGCGGTCCAGTTCGCCAAGGAGAAGCTGGGCGGCAACCTCAAGGGCAAGAAGATCGCCTACATCTTCTACGACAACCCGGCAGGCAAGGAGCCGCTGCCGATCCTCGAGGACCTCGCCAAGGCCGAGGGCTTCGAGATGCGGTCCTTCGCGGTGCCGGCGCCCGGCCTCGAGATGGGCGCGCAGGTGCTCGACATCACTGCCCGGTTCAAGCCGGACTTCATCATCGCCCACCTGTTCGGTCGCGCGCCGTCGGTGCTGATCAAGGAGCTGAAGGGCAAGGGCTTCCCGCTCAGCAAGGTGGTCGGCTTCGTGTGGGCCAGTTCCGAGGCCGACATCATCGCCGCCGGCGGCATGGGCGTCGCCGAGGGCTACAACACCATCCAGTTCGCCGGCGTCGGCAAGGACTTCCCGGTGATCAAGGACATCCAGGCCATGTACAAGGCCGAGGGCAAGCCGCTGCCCAAGGAGATGGAGTCGACCGTGCTCTACAATCGCGGCGTGCTCATCGCGGCCCTGCATGCCGAAGCCTTCCGCAACGCGGTGAAGGCCAAGGGCGGTGCCATGCCGACCTCGGAGGAGGTCAAGAAGGGCATGGAATCGGTCAAGGGCTTCACGCTGGGCGGCCTGGTGCCGCCGATGGAGATCACGCCGGCCGACCACGAGGGCGGCGGCTGGGTGCAGATCTGGACCGTCAAGGGCGGCAAGATGGTGAAGACCAAGGACTGGTTCCAGGGCTTCCGCCCGGTGATCCTGAAGCACCTGGCGGCCGACGCCGCCAAGTCCTGAGCGACCGGGAGCGGGCGGCGAGGGATCGCCGCCCGGCTCCTCCAGCGGAGGTGCGATGCTGTCGATCAACAACATCGAGGTCGTCTACGACCGCGTGATCCTGGTGCTGAAAGGCGTCTCGATCGAGGTTGGCGAGGGCGCCATCACGACCCTGCTGGGCGCCAACGGCGCCGGCAAGACGACGACCCTCAAGGCGATCTCGGGCGTGCTGCGCTCCGAGCGGGGCGAGGTGACCAAGGGCGCCATCCAGCTCGGCGGCGCCCGCATCGACGGCATGCGGGCGCACGACGTCACGCGGCTTGGCCTCGTGCAGGTCTTCGAGGGACGCCGCGTGTTCGAGAACCTCACCACCGAGGAGAACCTGATCGCCGGCGGGCACGTCCAGACGTCGGCGTCGGTGAAGAAGGGCATCGACCTCGTCTATTCCTACTTTCCCCGCCTGCGCGAGCGGCGTCACCAGATCTCCGGCTACCTGTCCGGCGGCGAGCAGCAGATGCTGGCGATCGGACGGGCGCTCATGAGCCAGCCGCGCGTCGTGCTGCTCGACGAGCCCTCGCTCGGCCTGGCGCCGATGCTGGTCGAGGAGATCTTCGGCATCGTCGGCCGCCTGGTGCGGCAGGAGCGGCTGTCGGTCCTGCTGGTCGAGCAGAACGCCACCATGGCGCTTTCCGTGGCCGACCACGGCTACGTCATGGAGAACGGCCGCATCGTCCTCGAGGGTCCGGCCGGCCGCCTGCGCGACAATGCCGACATCAAGGAATTCTACCTCGGCCTGAACGAGGGCGGCGCGCGCAAGTCCTACCGCGACACCAAGCACTACAAGCGGCGCAAGCGCTGGCTGTCCTGAGACGACGGCGGCACTGCCGGCAGTGCAGGCACAGCCCCCATGACTGGTGGTGTCGCTGAACGGCTGCCCGCAAAGGGTGGGGTCGTCGCGCGCGCGGACCGCCGCTGCGGTGCGCAAAAAGTGGGAATAGCCGGCGAGCCGCATCGGGTGTATAACTACAGTAACATCGTTGGCGGCCGTGACGTCCCAGGCCCTTTATGCGATCGCCGGCAATCGTCGTTCGAGAAGCCCTCGGCGACACGCTAAGGTGACGGCAGTGGCCGCGTCGTGTCGCGGCGAGAGGGGCTCATGGACGACATCGAACGGCTGCGGGAGGCGATCGGCTCGGCCAGGCGCATCGTCGCCTTCACGGGTGCGGGCATCTCGACCGAATCGGGCATTCCGGACTTCCGCTCTCCGGGCGGGATCTGGACCAAGTACCAGCCGATCTATTTCGACGACTTCATGTCCTCGGAGGAGATGCGGCGGGAGGCCTGGCGGCGCAAGTTCGCGACCGACGAGACCATGCTGAAGGCCGAGCCGAACGCCGGCCACCGGGCGCTGGCCAGGCTGGTCGAGCAGGGGCGCATGAGCGCCATCATCACCCAGAACATCGACGGGCTTCACCAGCGCTCGGGCGTGCCGGATTCCAAGGTGATCGAGCTGCACGGCAACACGACCTACGCGACCTGCCTGGACTGCGGTCACCGGCACGAGCTGGCGCCGATCCGCGAGGCCTTCCTGGGGGCGGGCCGGCTGCCGCTTTGCGAGAAGTGCGACGGCATCGTGAAGACGGCCACGATCTCCTTCGGCCAGGCGATGCCCGAGATCCCGATGGCGCGGGCCCAGGACGAGACGATGGGCTGCGACCTGTTCATCGTGCTGGGCAGCTCCCTGGTCGTCTATCCGGCCGCCGGCTTCCCGCGCATCGCCAAGCGCCGGGGCGCCAGGCTGGTGATCGTGAACCGCGACGCGACCGACCAGGACGGTGATGCCGACCTCGTGATCCATGGCGAGATCGGGCCGACGATGAGTCGCGCGGTCGGCGTCAATTGAGGGCTTGTCGTTGCGGCCGCCTGCAGGAAGAAGTTAAATCCGCACTCGGTCAAGGAGGGTTGGCAATGGGAATCAAGCGCAGGAGCGCATTGCTGGGCGGCTTCGGAGCGGCCATCGGCGCGACGGTCGGCACGGCGCTGGGCGGGCTGCCGGCGGCGGCCCAGGACATCACGTTCTTTCGCATCGGCACCGGCGGCACCGCCGGGACCTATTTCCCGATCGGCGGGCTGATCGCCAACGCGATCTCCAACCCGCCGGGCTCGCGCGCCTGCGCCGAGGGCGGGTCGTGCGGCGTGCCGGGCCTGGTGGCCACGGCGGTCGCCTCCAACGGCTCGGTCGCCAACGTCAACGCCATCAACAGCGGCAGCATGCAGTCGGGCTTCACCCAGTCCGATGTCGCCTACTGGGCCTTCAACGGCAACGGCATCTACGAGGGCCGGCCCAAGGTCGAGGCGCTGCGCGCCATCGCGAACCTCTACCCCGAGAGCTTCCATCTCGTGGTCCGCAAGGGGTCCGGCATCAAGTCGATCAAGGACCTCAAGGGCAAGCGCATGTCGCTCGACGAGCCCGGCTCGGGCACGCTGGTCGATGCCCGCCTGATCCTGGCCGCCTACGGCATGACCGAGAAGGACATCAAGGCCGAGTACCTGAAGCCGCAGCAGTCGGCCGACAAGCTGAAGGACGGGGCGCTGGACGCCTTCTTCAGCGTCTCGGGCTGGCCGCAGGGCGCCATCGCCGAGCTGGCCGCTACGACCGGCATCGACCTCGTGCCGATCGACGGGCCCGAGGCCGAGAAGCTGATCAAGGAGTTCAGCTTCTTCGCGGCCGACGAGATCCCGGATGGCGCCTACAAGAACGTCCCCGGCGTCAAGACGGTCAGCGTCAACGCGATCTGGGCGACGTCGGCCAAGCAGTCGGAGGAGCTGATCTACAACATCACCGCGGCGCTCTGGAACCCGAACACGCGCAAGCTCCTCGATTCCGGCCACGCCAAGGGCAAGGCGATCAAGCTCGAGACCGCCACCAAGGGGCTCGGCATCCCGCTGCATCCGGGCGCCGAGAAGTTCTACAAGGAAAAGGGCGTCCTCAAGTAGGCCGCCGATCTTCCCTGTCGCGCGTTGCGGCGGGGAGGGCTCGGGCTGCCGCGCCGACAGGAGGGGCCGCGACCGCCGCGGCCCCCCGGGCCACTCCCGGCCATCGCCCGGGAGGACCGTCGAAGAGAATCGGAAGACAAGTTGAGCCTGCAAGTCGACCATGAAAAGGCCGCCGAACTCGAACGCGAGTTCGACGCGGAGATGCGGTTTCGGCCGCTCGGCATCAGCGGCACGTGGATCGTCGCCGGACTGCTGCTGTCGCTGTCGGTCTTCCACTTCTACACCGCGGGTTTCGGCCTGCTGCGCGAGCAGACCCATCGCGGCGTCCACATGGCGCTCGTCCTGGGGCTTATCTTCCTGGTCTTCTCCGCGAACCGGAAGCCGGCTTCGACGGTGGCGTCGGGGTGGTGGCACCCGGGCGGCGTGCCGCTCTACGACTGGGCACTGTTCGGCGCCGCCGTCGTGTCGTCGCTCTACCTGCCGGCGATCTTCCACGACATCGCCTTCAAGACCGGCAATCCCGATCCGATCGACGTCGCCATGGGGACCATCCTGACGCTCGTGGTGATCGAGGCGACCCGCCGGACCATGGGCTGGGCGCTGGTGATCATCTGCGTGGGGTTCCTGGCCTATGCCTTCGCCGGTCCCTGGATGCCGGGGCTGCTGGTCCATCCGGGGACGACCTGGTCGCAACTTGCCGACCACCTCTATCTCACCAGCCAGGGCATCTACGGCGTGCCGATCGGCGTGGTGGCGACCTACGTCTTCCACTTCGTGCTGTTCGGCGTGGTCGCCATGCGCATCGGGCTCGGCCGCCTGTTCCTGGCGATGGCCATGGCGGTCGCCGGCCGCTTCGCCGGCGGCCCGGCCAAGGTGGCGATCTTCGGCTCGGCGCTGTTCGGCATGATCTCGGGCTCGTCGGTCGCCAATGCCGTGACCGTGGGCTCGCTCACCATTCCGATGATGAAGCGGCTGGGCTACCGGCCGACCTTTGCGGCCGGCGTCGAGGCGACCTCGAGCACCGGCGGGCAGATCACGCCGCCCGTCATGGGGGCGGCGGCCTTCCTGATGGTCGAGTTCCTGGAGCTGCCGTACCAGACCATCATCGCCGCTGCGGTGCTGCCGGCGTTCCTTCATTTCTTCGGCGTCTTCATCCAGGTCCACTTCGAGGCCAAGCGCGTCGGTTTGCGCGGGCTGCAGCCCGAGGAGATGCCCGACTGGCGCGCGGTGCTGCGCGAGGACTGGGTGACGCTGATCCCGCTCGCCGGGCTCATCTGGAAGATCTTCGACGGCTCGACGCCGTACATGGCGGCGTTCTGGGGAATCTACCTCGCCATCATCGTCGGCCTGATGCGCTCGACCAAGCGCCGGCTGCCGGTGGTCGAGATCGTCCTGGTCGTGGCCTGGGCATTGCTGCTGAGCTTCGGCCGCAAGCTGCTGCCCGGCGACCTCTCCGACTGGTTCAACGAGATCACCTTCGGCCTCTTCGTCGCCCTCTGCGTCGCCATCTGGCGCCTCAATCCGGCACCGGCCCTGCACTGGCGCGACCTGCTCGACGCCTTCACCGTCGGCGCCAAGTACGCGCTGGCCGTGGGCGCCGCCGCGGCGGCGATCGGCATCATCATCGGCGTCGTGACGCTCACGGGAACGGCGCTCAAGTTCGCCACCATCATCGTCGGCGTGGCCAACGACGCGACGGGGCTTGTCGAGGCCTGGCTGCCGTTCGACAAGCTGACGCTGATCAAGTTCTTCACCCTGGCGATGACCGCTCTCGTCTGCATCCTGATGGGCTGCGGCGTGCCCACCACCGCGACCTACATCATCATGGTCACCATCGCCGCGCCGGCGCTCGGCCTGCTGGGCGTGGTGCCGATCGTGGCGCACTTCTTCGTCTTCTACTACGGCGTGCTGGCCGACGTGACGCCACCGGTCGCCGTCGCCGCCTATGCGGCGGCAAGCATGGCGGGAGCCGACCCTTTCCAGTCCGGCAATACCGCGTTCAGGCTGGCGCTGGCCAAGGCGCTGGTGCCCTTCATCTTCGTGTTCTCGCCGTCGCTGCTGCTGGTCGTGCCGGGGTTCAGCTGGCACGAGCTGATCGTCACCCTGGCCGGCTGCCTGGTCAGCATCACCTTCCTCGGCGCCGCCCTGTCGGCCTACCTCGTCGCCCCCATGACGGTGTGGGAGCGCATCTGGCTGGCGGTCGCGGCCCTGCCGGCGATGGGTGCAGGCCTGGTGCCGCTCGTGGCCAGCCTCGTGCTCGCGGTACCGGTCCTTGCCCTGCAACTCATGCGCCGTCGGAGGCTCGCCCATGCGCCTGCGGGATAAGGTCTGTATCGTCACGGCCGCCGGGCAGGGGATCGGTGCCGCCGCCGCGCGTGCCTTTGCCCGCGAGGGCGGGCGCGTCTGGGCGACCGATGTCGATGCCGGCAAGCTCGCCGCGCTGGCGGACACGCCAGGCATCACGACGCGGCGCCTCGACGTCCTCGACAAGGGCGCGATCGCGGCGCTGGCGGACGAGGTCGGGGCGGCCGACGTCCTGTTCAACTGTGCAGGCTTCGTGCATCACGGCTCGGTGCTCGATGCCACGGACGAGCAGTGGCGGTTCGCCTTCGACCTCAACGTCCGCAGCATGTTCTGGACCATCCAGGCCTTCCTGCCGGGCATGGTGGCGCGCAAGGCCGGGTCGATCATCAACATGTCGTCGGCCGCCTCGTCGGTGAAGGGCGCGGCGCTGCGCTTCGTCTACGGCACGACCAAGGCGGCGGTCATCGGGCTGACCAAGTCGGTCGCGGTCGACTATGTCGGGCAGGGCATCCGCTGCAATGCCATCTGTCCCGGAACGGTCCAGACGCCCTCCCTCGACGAGCGCATCGCCTCGCTGGGCGGCGGCGCGGACGCAAGGCAGTTCTTCCTGCAGCGCCAGCCCACCGGCCGGTTCGGCTCGGCCGACGAGATCGCGGCGCTGGCGGTCTACCTGGCCAGCGACGAATCGGCCTTCACCACCGGCACGGTCAACGTCATCGACGGCGGCTGGAGCGTCTGACATGGACATCGCCGCCATCGCGGCGCGGGCACCGGTCATCCCGGTCCTCACGGTGGAGCGCGTCGCCGATGCCGTGCCGCTCGCCCGGGCGCTGGTTGCCGGAGGCCTGCCGGTGCTCGAGGTGACGCTGCGCACCCCGGCCGCCCTCGACGTCGTGGCGGCGATCGACGCCGGGGTGCCCGGGGCCATCGTCGGAGCCGGCACGGTGCTCGATGCCGGGCAGGCGGTGGCGGCCCGGCGCGCCGGCGCCCGGTTCGGCGTCAGCCCCGGCTGCACCCCGACGTTGATCGAGGCAACCCGATCGGCCGGTCTGTCGTTGCTTCCCGGCGTCCAGACGGTGTCGGAGGCGATGGTCCTGGCGGAGCAGGGGTTCCGGCTCCTGAAGTTCTTTCCCGCCGAGCCCTCCGGGGGCATCGGCTGGCTGAAGTCGGTTGCGGCGCCGCTTCCCGGTCTTCGCTTCTGCCCGACCGGCGGGATCTCTGCCGGGACCGCGCAGGCGTACCTGTCGCTGCCCAACGTCGCCTGCGTCGGTGGCTCCTGGGTGGCTCCCCGCGAGGCGGTTGTCTCCGGCGACTGGGCGGCCATCGAGCGGCTCGCTGCCGCAGCCTCCCGCCTCAATGTGCGCTAGCGCCGGGCGCGGAAAGGTGCTTCAACCATGCCGAGGAGATCCACCGTTCTCATGAAGCATCTGGCGATCGCGGCGACTGTCCTGGTCCTGGCTGCCGGAGGCTCGGCGCGCGCCGATTCGGTGCTCGTCCTGAACTCCGAGGAAGCCTCCTACAGCATCCTGAGCCGAACCGGCCGGGTCGAGCTGCAGCGGCTGCCCATCGGCCGCGAGCCGCATCACGTGGTGCCGTCGCCCAACGGCAAGGAGATCGTGGTCGGCTCGACGGCGACGAACGAGCTCGTCTTCCTCGACATGCACAGCGGCGAGCGGCGCCGGATCGTCCGCGACATCATCGACCCCTACCATCTGGGCTTCAGCCCGGACGGCAAGTGGTTCGTCACCACCGCCTACCGGCTCGACCATGTCGACATCTTCCATGCCGACGGCTTCCGGCTGGCCGGCCGCATCTTCATCGACGGCATGCCGAGCCACATGGCCTTCGACGCCGCTTCGAGCACCGTCTATGTGACGCTGCAGCAGAGCGGCCGGGTCGCCGCGTTCGACCTCGCGACCCAGACGCTGAAGTGGAACGTCGTGGTGGGCGAGGCCCCGGCTGGCGTGGTCATGCTGCCCGACGACAAGCGCCTCCTGGTCGCCCTGACGGGCGAGGACGGCTTCGTGGTGATGAATCCGGCGGATGGCAGCGTGACCGGTCGGCTGAAGACCGGGAAGGGCGCTCACAATTTCTGGCCGAAGGGCGACGGCCGCCACTGGTTCCTGAGCAACCGCGTCGAGGGCACGGTCTCCCTGATCGACACGGCGGAGATGCAGGTGGTCGCCTCCATCCGAGTGCCGGGCGGGCCGGACTGCATGGACATCTCTCACGACGGACGCGAACTGTGGGTCACCCAGCGCTTCCTGCGCCGGGTGGCGATCGTCGACCTCGAGCAGATGAAGGTCGTGGCCTCTGTCCCGGTCGGCAAGTCGCCGCACGGCGTCTTCATGCTGAAGCCGGGAGCGCCGGTCCCGACCGCGGCGGGTCCCGGGCCGGTACGGGTGCGCGCCGTCTCGACGGCCGGCGAGACGCGGTAAGCCGCGCGCGATGCGCGAACTCATCGATCTCTGGGTCGGCGCCCAGAGCTGGATCTTCGAAACCTTCGTCAGTCCGGTCCTGTTCGGCCTCGGGCTGATGTCCTGGTACGAGGCGGGCTACGGCGCCGTCGAGTTCGTCATGCTGGGCGTCGTCCAGGTGGCGATCATCGCGCTGGGCATGCGGTTCTTCGAGCGGCGCTGGCCGCTGGAGCGGGAGGGGGACGACCGGCTGATCGTGGTCGACCGCGTCTACACGCTGCTGAACAAGCTCGGCATCATCCCGCTCGCCATCTTCGTCCTGACGCTGCCGCTCACCAACCAGATCGAGCACGCGATGCGCGCCTGGGGCCTGATCCCGCCGCGGATCGAGCAACTCGTGCCGTGGCTCGAGAACAATGTGCTGGCGTCGTTCCTCGTCTACTTTGCGCTCTACGACCTGGCCTCCTACTGGGTCCATCGCGCCCAGCACGCCTTTTCCTGGTGGTGGGCGCTGCACAGCCTGCACCACAGCCAGCGCCGAATGACGGTGTGGTCGGACGATCGCAATCACGTCATCGACGACCTGCTTGTCACCCTGGCCCTGGTGCTGTTCTCCCAGCTGGTCGGCGTGCAGCCGGGCGAGTACGTCACGATCCTGATGATCGGCCGCCTGATCGAGAGCTGGAGCCATGCCAATGTCGACATGGGCTTCGGATGGCTGGGCGGGCGGCTGATCGTCGGCCCGCGCTTCCATCGGCTGCATCACGCGCTCGCCAGCCCCGAAGAGCGCCACATCCACGACCACAATTTCGCGCCGGTCCTGCCGGTCTGGGACATCCTGTTCGGCACCGCGATCTTCGACCGCAAGTATCGTCCCACCGGGGTCGACGATGCCGTTGTCGACGCCGACAATGGCCGCGGCTGGATCGCCCAGCAGGTGACCGTGTTCGGCCGCTTCCTGCGAGCGCTGGTGCCCGGCCTCAGCCGCTCGCCAATGCCGCCCGCACTGCGTCCGCCCGCGGAATAGGCGTCACCGCGCCGTAGCCCTGGGTCGACAGGGCAGCCGCCACGTTGGCGTAGCGCGCCGCCGTCTCGAGATCGTCGCCGGCGATGAGGCGGGCGAGGAAGGCTCCGTCGAACGTGTCGCCGGCGCCCGTGGCATCGACCGCCTGCACAGCGTGGCCGGGCAGTCGGAAGCGCCGGTCCGGGCTCGCGAGCAGGCATCCGTCGGCCGCCATCTTCAGCACGACCAGTGGCGCGCCCAGGCTGAGATAGCGGTCGGCGATGGCGTCGGGCCGATCGAGCCCCGTGAGCTGCCGCGAATCGTCGAGGCTCGGCAGGAGGATGTCGCACAGCGCGACGGTGGCGTCGATGCAGGCCCGGGCGGTGTCGAGCTCCCACAGGCGGAGCCGCAGGTTGGTGTCGTAGGAGACCTTCACGCCGGCGCTGCGCGCCGCGGCAACGGCCGCCGCGCAGGTCTCCCGGGCGCTGCTGCTGATCGCCTGGCCGATGGCCGAGAGATGGAGGTAGCGCGCGGCCGCCACGTAGTCGGCCGGCAGGTCTTCCGGCGTCATGAGCGAGGCCGCGGAGTTCTTGCGCAGATAGTCGAACTTGTGGCCGGCTGGCCCGTGGGTGACGAAGCTCACGCCGGTCGGTGCGGTGGGATGGCGGCGCACCCGCGAGGCATCGACTCCCTCCGACCGCCAGAGGTCGAGGAAGGCATCGCCCATCCAGTCCTCGCCGAGGCTGGTGACGTAGCCGGCCGAGGCGCCCTGGCGGGCGGCGGCGATGGCGACATTCTGGGAATCGCCGCCGAACCCCTGCAGCCAGGTCCGGCCGTCGCCTTCCCTGGGGCGGTTGAACTCGATCAGCGGCTCGCCGATGGAGACGAGGTCGGGGGCGGTGGGCATGCGCTTCGAGGTTTCCCATGGTCCCTCGGCATGCTCAACCGCCATGTCGGCGGCCTGCAAGAAGAGGTGGCGATGGAGGGCTCCGCGGCGCTAGCCTGCGGCCGAAAATGCGGAGGATCCGAGGATGGCCGACAAGAAGGGCGCCAACGGCAAGGACGGGGAGCGCCGGCTGCGCAGCCGGGAGTGGTTCGATTCCAAGACCGATCCGACGATGACCGCGCTCTATCTCGAGCGCTACATGAACTTCGGCCTGACGCTGGCCGAGCTGCGCAGCGGCAAGCCGATCATCGGCATCGCCCAGACCGGTTCGGACCTCTCGCCGTGCAACCGACACCATCTCGACCTTGCCTGGCGCATCCGCGACGGCATCCGCGACGCCGGCGGCATCCCGATCGAGTTTCCCGTCCATCCCATCCAGGAATCGGGCAAGCGGCCGACCGCCGCGCTCGACCGCAACCTCGCCTATCTCAGCCTGGTCGAGAGCCTGTACGGCTACTTCTTCGACGGCGTGGTGCTGACCACCGGGTGCGACAAGACCACGCCGGCCATGATCATGGGCGCCGCCACGGTCGACATCCCGGCCATCGTGCTCTCGGGCGGACCCATGCTCGACGGCCATTTCGCGGGCGGCCTGTCCGGCTCGGGCACGATCGTCTGGTATGCCCGCCAGGAGCTGGCTGCCGGCCGCATCGACATGGAGCAGTTCATCGAGATGGTGGCATCGAGCGCGCCGAGCGTCGGTCACTGCAACACGATGGGCACGGCGCTCTCGATGAACAGCATGGCCGAGGCGCTCGGCATGTCGCTCACCGGCTGCGCCGCCATTCCGGGTCCCTACAAGCAGCGCGGGCAGATGGCCTACGAAACCGGCCGTCGCATCGTCGACATGGTGTGGGAGGACCTGCGCCCGTCGAAGATCCTGACGCGCGAGGCCTTCGAGAACGCGATCCTGGCGGCGAGCGCGCTCGGCGCCTCGACCAACTGTCCGCCGCACGTCAACGCTATCGCCCGCCATGCCGGCGTCGAGCTCGAGAACGCCGACTGGGACCGGATCGGCTACGACATCCCCCTGCTGGTCAACTGCATGCCGGCCGGCAAGTATCTCGGCGAGGCGTTCTATCGCGCAGGCGGCGTGCCGACGGTGATGGCGGAGCTGGCGCGGCATGGCAAGCTGCGCGGCAACGCGCTCACCGTGACCGGCAGGACGATGGCTGAGAACCTCGCGGGCGCCACCGCACCCGACGGCGAGGTCATCAAGAGCTACGACAGGCCGATGCTGGAGCAGGCGGGCTTCGCCGTCCTGAGCGGCAACCTGTTCGACTCGGCGATCATGAAGACGTCGGTGATCTCGCCGGAGTTCCGCGCCAAGTACCTGGAGCGCAAGGGCGACCCCGACGCCTTCGAGGGCACGGCGATCGTGTTCGACGGGCCGGAGGACTATCACCACCGCATCAACGACCCGGCCTTGCCGATCGATGAGAACAGCATCCTGTTCATCCGCAACACCGGGCCGGTCGGCTACCCCGGCGCGGCGGAGGTCGTGAACATGCTGCCGCCCGACCGGCTGGTGAAGGGCGGCGTGCTGCTGCTGCCCTGCATCGGCGACGGCCGCCAGAGCGGCACGTCGGCCAGTCCCTCGATCCTGAACGCCTCGCCCGAGGCCGCCGTCGGCGGCGGGCTGGCGCTGCTGCAGACCGGCGACAGGGTCCGCATCGACATCGCGAGGCGGCGTGCCGACATCCAGATCCCGGAAGCCGAGCTGGCGCGGCGCAAGGCGGCGTGGAAGCCGAACGTGAAGGAGAGCCAGACGCCGTGGCAGGAGCTGCAGCGGAAGTTCATCGGCCAGCTGTCGAGCGGCGCCTGCCTCGACTTCGCGGTGAACTACCAGCGCATCTCGGAGACCAAGGGCGTGCCGCGCCACTCGCACTGAGCGCGGACGCCGCCGCTCGTCAGCGGAACAGCCGCTGCTCGACGGTGACGGGAAGGTCTGCCCGGTTGATCAGGATGATCGCCCACGGCGACGTCGGGTGGCCGATCGGTCGCGTCGGCGCGGTGGGCGCGAGATTCGCGGTCGCGCCCGGCGCCGCAAAGCCCGCGGCCGGGCCGCCGAAGCCGCCGCCGGGGGAGCTTGCGACCGGCCGGGGAGGCGGCGGGCTCGCGCGCTGCGCCATCATGATCTCGGGCGGCATGCGCTCCTCGAACACGACGACGATGCGATCGCGCCGGCGGCTGGCCGAGAGGACGTTGACCGAGTAGCCCTCGCTGGAGCGCCGGCCGAGGAAGATGCCGACGGCGTTCATGCGACCGGGTTCGAAGAGGTCGGGTGCCGGTGCGCCGACCCGGCCCCACAGGCTGCGCCACTCGGCCATGGTGCCGGCAACGACCTGCTCGGGTTGTCGCGTCAGGGCAGCCACGCCGTTCCAGTGTCGGACATCGATCGTCTGGGCGTGCGCGGCAGCCGGGAGAAGGGCCGCCCCTGCCACCGCGATGCCGAACGACAGGAAGCGCCGGCGTGGTGCGGACCGAAGTGTGTGGGGGGCTGCCTTGGTGCCTGCAAGCACGACGGAATCTCTGGACCCGGGCTGACGAAAAGGAATGGTCGTAATGACCATCACACTTTGGCTCAATTGAGGCCGGGGCAGGCAGCGTTGGAGGGCGTGCGGCATCAATCCCATGTCGATGTGGCTTTCGTGCAACAGATTCGCGTACGGCACGAGGGTTTCGGTTGGACAAGCCGGGGGCGCGGGGCACGCCCGACCGCGATGCCGCAGCGCACACTCGCCATTCGGGAGGACGGGACCGGATGGCTCCCGGGGCGTGCATCATCGGCCCGTCCGGTCTGAAGCATCGAGCGTTCGGTCGGAATCGGCCGAACGCTCGATGCCGAAGGCGGGGACTGCCCCGACTTGATGCGTTTCTGATAAATCGGGACCGCACATGCGGTCCCGATTTATCGCAAGCCGCTCTAGCTGCGCTTCGCCTTGTCGGCGGCATTGGTCGCCTGGATCTGATCGCGGATGCGACGCCAGTCGTCCTCCGTGTTGGAGAGCATGTGCGAGAAGGTGCCGTTGCCCATGATGCCCATGGCGCCGTCGATGGCGATGACCTCGCCGTTGATGTAAGCGACCTCGTCGCTCATGAGGAACGCCGCCATGTTGGCGAGCTCGCTTGGGCGGCCGACGCGGCCCATCGGGTTGCGCGTGTTGTAGCGGCTGTCGTCGCCTTCCTTCATGGGATTGAGCCGGGCCCACGCGCCTTCCGTGGGAAAGGGACCGGGGGCGATCGCATTGAGGCGGATGCCGTGGCGCGCCCACTCGACGGCGAGGCTCTGGGTCATCACGGCGACGCCCGCCTTGGACATCGCCGAAGGCACCACGAACGGGCTGCCGGTCCATACCCATGTCGTCAGGATGCTGAGCACGCTCGCCGGGCGCTTCTCCTCGATCCAGCGCTTGCCGCAGGCGTTCGTGACGTAGAACGTGCCGTGCAGCACGATGTTGGCGATGGCGTCGAAGGCGCGCGGGCTGAGGTCCTTGGTCTGGGCGATGAAGTTGCCGGCGGCATTGTTGACCAGGCCGTCGAGCGGGCCGGTCTCCCAGATGCGATCGATCATCTCCTCGACGGCTGCCGCCACACGGATGTCGACGGTGTGAGCGTCGACACGGCGGCCGGGATACCTGGCCATGACTTCACGGGCCGTCTCCTCGAGAACGCTGCCTCGCCGGCCGCAGATGGCGCAGTCGGCGCCCAGCGCGACGAACTTCTCCATCATGACGCGTCCCAGCCCGGTGCCGCCGCCCGTGACCAAGAAGCGTTTCCCCTTGAACAGATCGGCCTGGAACATCGATGCCTCCTTGGATTGCATTTAGAGAGCCGTCTATCGTGCCCCCAGCTCCACTCACAAGGACTGTTGCACCATTCGAAGAGGGTGCTAGGATTTTGAGATAACAACACGGGATCGTTGAATGACGACCCAACAGGGAGAGACGGGCGGGGACGTCGGTACAGTTGAGCTGCGTGGTAAGGTAAAGTGGTTCAACGCTGTCAAGGGCTATGGATTCCTTTCCCTCGACAGTGACAACAGCGACGCATTCCTGCATGTGACGACACTTCGCCAAGCTGGGCATGAGGATCTCAAGCCCGGTGCAACGGTTGTTTGCGCCGGCGTCAGGGGGCCTAAAGGCTGGCAGGTCATGAAGGTGTTGACCGTCGATTCGTCGACGGCGGTCGCGGTCGTGCCCAAGGCACCTCCGCCACCGGAAGGCATCGCCATGGGCGATTACATCGCCGTCCTGGTGAAGTGGTACAACAACGAGCGTGGCTACGGCTTCGTCACGCGCGAAGCGACGGAGGGCGACATCTTCGTCCACGCCGCTGTACTTCGCAGGCACGGGATGGACTCGCTGGCTCCTGGCCAGAAGGTCATGGTCCGCATTGCCGAGGGGCAGAAGGGGCTCCAGGTGGTCGACATCCGGGCGGGGTGATCCGCCCGGCGTCGTCGCCTGCTACTCGATCTGCCGCAGGTAGGTGTCGAGCGCCGGCGCGCGGCCGATGAGTCCGCGCTTGACCAGGAAGTCGCCGAAGACCTCGTAGCGATGCCGATCGAGTGCGGCCGGATCGTTGGCGAGGAGGGGCAGCGTGTCCCGCCATGCCATCTTGTTGAGCTCGTTGTCGAGGTCCTTGCCGGACCTGGCGAAGATCGTCCACGCCTCGTCGGGATGCGCGCGCAGCCAGGTCGTGGCCTCGGCGATGGCCGCCAGCAGCTTCTTGGTGCGGGGCACGTCGACCGTCTCGCGCTTGGTCACCAGGATCAGCTCGTCGTAGGTCGGCACGCCATTCTCCTCGACGGGCCACAGACGTCCCTTGGCCTTGGCGAGGGTGAGCTCGTTCAGCTCGAAATTGCGGAAGGCGCCGATGACGCCGTCGACCTGCCTGCTCATGAGCGCCGTCGTCAGGGCGAAGTTCACGTTGACCAGGGTCACGTCCTTCAGCGTGAGGCCGGCCTTCTCCAGGATGGCGCCGAGCAGCGCCTCCTCGAAGCCCGCGATCGAATAGCCGATCTTGCGGCCCTTGAAGTCGGCGATGGTCTTGATCGGCCCATCCTCGAGGGCGGCCACGGAGTTGAGCGGCTGCGCGACCAGGACCCCGACGCGCACCAGCGGCAGGCCCTCGGCCGCGAGCAGCTGCAGCGTCGGCTGGTAGGTCACCGCGTACTCCGCCTGGCCGGCGGCGACCAGCTTGGGCGGCGCATTGGGATCGGCCGGCGCGATCAGCTCGACGTCGAGCCCGTGCTTGGCGAACAGGCCTTGCTGCTTGGCGATCACCAGCGCGGCGTGATCGGGATTGACGAACCAGTCGAGCAGCAGACGGACCCTGTCCTGCGCGGCGGCGGGCAAGGCGACGGCCACGAACGCGAGGGCGGCGATCAGGCGGACGACGAGTTGCATGGGTCATTCTCCTTGCGGTTGCCAGGGAACCAGGGCGCGGGCCAGGCGGTCCGTCGCGTGGTAGAGCGCGAGGCCGAGCAGGCAGAGGACGACGAGGGCAGCGAAGGCGAGCGTCGTCTGGCCACGCGCCAGGGATAGCGTCATCAGGTAGCCGAGACCGGCGCTGGCGCCGACCCACTCGCCGATCACCGCGCCGATGGGCGCGATGGCGGCGGCGATCCGGGCGCCCGAGGCGAAGGCGGGAAGGGCCGCCGGGAGCCGGATCTGCAGCAGCAGGGCGGCCGGGGAGGCGTCCATGGTGCGGCCGAGATCGAGCCAGCCGCGATCGGTGCGGCGCAGCCCGTCGTAGAGGGTGCTCACGACGGGGAAGAAGATGACGAGGGCGGCCATCGCGACCTTCGACGCCATGCCGTAGCCCAGCCACAGGACCAGCAGCGGCGCGATGGCGATCACGGGAATGGCCTGCGATACGATCACGAGGGGCAGCGCCCAGCGTCGCCACACCGCCGAAGCGACAAAGGCGATGGCGAGCAGAGAGCCGAGCACGAGCCCCAGCACGAGACCGAGCGCCATCTCCGCCGCCGTCCACGCGGCCTGCTCGGCCAGCAGGTCCCAGCGCTCGACGAGAACCAGCAGCACGCGCGACGGCGGCGGCAGGATGTAGGGCGGCACGCCGCTCGCCCGCGCGAGAATCTCCCAGGCGAGGAGCAGCCCGATCGCGGTGATGAAGGGCCTCACGCCGGGAGCCCGCGCAGTTCGCCGACCAGCCGGGCATGCAGCGCGCCCACGGCTGCCTCCGTCACGTCGCGCGGCACCGGGCCCGGCGGGCGAAGCGGCGGGCCGGCGACGAAGGGCTGGCCGCTCAGCACGCGGATCTCGTGGCCGACGCGTAGCGCCTCCAGCGGATCGTGGGTGACGAGCACCGCGGTCCGGCCGGCCAGCATGCGCGCGGCGAGATCCTGCAGGTCTAGGCGGGTGACGGCGTCGAGATGGGCGAAGGGCTCGTCCATCAGGACGACCGACCGGTCCTCGCACAGGGTGCGGGCGAGGGCGGCGCGCTGGCGCATGCCGCCCGACAGGTCGCCGGGCCGATCGTGCAGGCGATCGCCGAGCCCGACGTCCCGCAGGAGGGCACGCGCGCGAGGCTCGGCGGCTTGCCGCCGGGCGCGGTCACCGCGCAGGCGGAAGCCCAGCAGGACGTTCTCGAGGACCGACAGCCAGGGCAGCAGAAGGTCCGACTGCGCCATGTAGGCGACCGGGGCCAGCCGCCGGGTGCCGGGCAGCAGCCCGGCCAGCCAAAGCAGCAGGGAGGTCTTGCCGACACCGCTGCGCCCGAGCAGGCAGGTCGTTTCGCCAGCGGGAAAATCGAGCGTGAGGTCGCGGGCGACCACGCGGTCGCCATAGGCGATGCAGGCATCGCGGACGAACAGGGGAGGAGCACTCGACAACAACCGTCACCAGTCCCTACGCCGGCATTAACCGGATCAGGTTGCCGGGGTCGTTCTTGCGAACCTCTCAGCCGTCCGTCGGCTCCCCCCGATGATCGCAATCACTATGAAAAGGCAGAGACTGTCACGCAAGCGTCTTGAGTTTGACGAAATGCGCGGGCAGCCATATGGCATGCCCATGACCGGCTCCCGTCGACGGCTTGGACGCCGCCTTTTCCTCGCGACGCCTCTCGCTCTGGCGGCCGCCCGCGGCGCCCTGGCGCAGCCCGCGCCGCCGATCGAGTTCCAGCGCTCCTCGCTGGTCGTCGACAGCGGCGGACGGCACATCAAGTTCGATGTCGAGCTGGCGCTGGACGAGGCGCAGCGCGCACGGGGGCTGATGTTCCGGGAGAAGCTCGGCCCCTATCAGGGCATGCTGTTCGATTTCCACCGCGAGGAGCCCGTGTCGTTCTGGATGAAGAACACGCTGATCCCGCTCGACATGGTCTTCATCGCCGCCGACGGCACGGTCAAGCACGTCCACGCCAACGCCGTGCCGCTCTCCACCGAGGCGATCCCGAGCCAGTACCCGGTGCGGGCGGTCCTCGAGATCAACGGCGGCAGCGCGCGGCTGCTCGGCATCAAGCCCGGCGACAAGATCCGGCATCCGATCTTCGGCAACGCCTGAGCGTCGCTTCCCGAGCCGCACTCAGCGCTTGCGGGCGCAGGTCATGCCGTCGCCGACGGCCAGCAGGGCGAGGTCGATGCGCCGGTCGGCGTGGAGCTTGGCGTTGAGGGCACGGATCGCCACCGTGTCGGCGTCGTTGTCGGCCGGGTCGGCGGCCGATCCGCCCCACAGCACGTTGTCGACCAGGATCAGCCCGCCGGGGCGGACGAGGCGCAGGCAGCGCTCGTAGTAGCCGTCGTAGTTCTCCTTGTCGGCGTCGATGAAGGCAAGATCGAGCTGCCCTTCGAGACCCCGGCCCAGCAGGGCGTCGAGCGTGCCGAGCGCCGGTCCGAGGGTGAGCTCGATGCGGTCGGCGAGGCCCGCCTCCTGCCAGTAGCGCCGCGCGACGGATGTCCATTCGTCGCTCACGTCGCAGCACCACAGCCTGCCGTCCGCCGGCAGGGCCTCCGCGAGGCAGAGCGACGAGTAGCCGGTGAAGGTGCCGACCTCGACGGCGCGACGCGCACCCACGAGGCGGACAAGAAGGGCGAGCTGCTGGCCCTGGTGGGCCGAGATCTGCATGCCGGCCCTCGGCATCGCCGCCGTCTCCTCGCGCAGGCGTCGCTTCAGGGGACTGTCGCGCAGCCAGATGGCGTCGACATGGTCGGCGAGGGCGCCGTCGATGCGGGGCCAGCTCTTCATGGATCACCTCGGAAGACGGATGGGACGGATGCCTCGCGGAGCCCTGGCCCCGGGATCATTGGCCCGTCGGGATCATTGGCCCGTCAGGATCATTGGCCCGTCAGGATCATTGGATCGTGACGGCGTGCTTCTTGAGGTCGTCGAGCGACACGACCTGCAGGGTCACGGCATGGGTCGCCTCGAGCACGACCTGCGGCGCGGCGCCGGCGTCGAGCGCCTCTTTCCAGCGGGCGGCGCAGAGGCACCAGCGGTCGCCCGGCTTCAGGCCGGCGAACCCGTACTGCGGCATCGGCGTGCTGAGATCGTTGCCCTGCGCCTTCGAGAAGGCGAGGAAGGCCGTGGTCATCACCGCACAGACGGTATGCAGGCCCAGATCCTCGCCGCCGGTGTTGCAGCAGCCGTCGCGGTAGAAGCCGGTCTTGGGATCGAGCGAGCAGGGGACGAGGGAGCCGCCGAGGACATTTATGGACGGCGCGCGGCCGGGGCGGCCCTGTTCGGGCGTCTGGTCGAACATGAACTCACTGTAGCACCGGGAATTTCCGCTTTCGAGGCGGCCGGCACGCTGGTAGAAACGCGCGATTCACGGTCCTTGGGGCGGGGCGTAGCGCAGTCTGGTAGCGCGTCTGCCTTGGGCGCAGAAGGTCGTCGGTTCGAATCCGGCCGCCCCGACCAGCCCTCGTTCCGTCGCCCGGGGAGACAGCGGAGCATATGAAGGTTCGGATCTACAAGCCGGCCAAGACGGCCATGCAATCGGGACAGGGCAACACCAGGGAATGGACCCTGGAGGCGGAACCCTCGCCGAAGGAACTCGACCCGCTGATGGGCTGGACGAGTTCGCGCGATACGATGCAGCAGATTCGGCTGCGTTTCGACACGCTCGACGAGGCCAAGGCCCATGCCGAGCGCAACGGCTGGCAGTACACGGTCGAGCAGCCGCATGCCCGGCACATCCGGCCCAAGGCCTACGCCGACAATTTTGCCTTCAACCGTATCGGTCGCTGGACGCACTGACGGCCGTACGGCGGCCGTCACGCGGGCCTCAGCGCTTGGCTTCGCGCGCCGTTGCCTCGTCGAAGGCCTGGACGATGCGGGGATCGAGGTCTGCCAGCTTCAGGTAGTGCAGCCGGGTGATCTCCCTCAGGTCCTTCCAGACCTCGGCGGGAACGTGGGTGCGGCCGCTGGTCCAGTCGGCGAGGGCGGCGGCGCGGGACTTCAGCGCGGCGGACATCGGCGCCCGCCAGGTCGAGCCCCAGACGGTCTGCCCGATCTGGGCGAGCAAGGCTTGGTCGGTCATGCGGCCCTCATAGCCTGCCGGATGGCCTCAGTCGATGTCGTCGGGCGTCGGCGGGGCGAGGTGGCTGTGGTACACAGGGATGCGGGCGCCCGTAGCTCAGTCGGATAGAGCAACCGCCTTCTAAGCGGTAGGTCGCTGGTTCGAATCCAGCCGGGCGCGCCATCTACGTGCCCCGCGCACGCCCCCTGCAGAACATAAATTCGACATATTGCGAAACGGATCGGCGATTTCCGTTTGCAAGTAAGTCGCAATTCCCTAAAAGGCCATGATAACGACTCGCATTCGCTCGAATGCGGCTCGTCGCGTCCATGGGGGAGAGTGAGTGATGAAGCGTCGGGTTCCGGTCTCAACCGCGCTGATTGGTCTGGTCGTCGCGTCCGGCGCGGGCGCCCAGCAGCCGCCCCCCCAGAATGCGACGACTCCCCCGGAGCCGGCGCCGCCGCCCGGCACCAATCCTGCGCCGGCCAGCGGCGCCCCCGCGACGATGCAGCCCGTGACCGTGACGGGGTCCCGCCCCAGCGAGGACTTCCAGGTGACGCGCGGCTCGCTGATGCGGCTGGGCGCCGAGAACCTGATGGACGTCCCCCAGACGGTGGTCGTGATCGACAAGGCCCTGATGCAGAGCCAGGGCGTCACCACGCTGGAGAACGCCGTCCGCAACGTGCCCGGCGTCACGATCGGCTCGGCCGAGGGCGGCACGATCGGCAACAACATCAATCTCAACGGCTTCTCGGCGCGCACCGACATCTACCTCGACGGCATGCGCGACCGCGGCCAGTACTATCGCGACGTCTTCGCCCTCGAGGCCGTCGAGGTGCTGATGGGCCCGTCGTCGATGCTGTTCGGGCGCGGCTCGACCGGCGGCGTCATCAACCAGGTGGTGAAGAAGCCCGGCCTGAAGCAGGCCACCGAGCTCAGCGTCCAGGCGACGACCAACGGGCTGGTACGCACCACGGCCGACGTCAACGTGCCCTTCGAGGAGACGAACGCGGCGCGCGTCAACGCCATGTTCCAGACCGGCAAGGCGTCGACCATCGACATGACGAACGTGTTCGACTTCGGCATGGCACCGTCGGTCAAGCTCGGCATCGGTACGCCGACCCAGATCACCCTGTCGGCGATCCTGCAGCATCGCAAGGACCAGGTGAACTACGGCGTGCCGCCCATCAACGGCTATCCGATCAACGTGCCGCGCAACACCGCTTACGGCTTCAGCGACGACTATACCGAGCAGGATTCGGTGGCGCTGAACAGCACGATCGACCACAAGGTCAACGACAGTCTGAGCTTCCGCAACCAGACCGAGTTCGTCTGGGTGAACACGCAGGTGCGGGAAACCTCGGGCGCTTTCGTCGGCACCTTGTCGCCGGCGGGGGCCTTCGTGCAGGCCTCGGCGGGGCCTGGCAACACGCCCTATACGGCGGCGCCGCTCAGCAGTCTCTACATCCGGCAGATCAGCCGCGACCGCAACATCAACGACTACACGCTCGAGAACCAGACCGAGATGCTGGCCAAGTTCGCGACCGGCCCGATCGGCCACGTGCTGCTGGGCGGCATCGACCTGAACTACGAGGCCTATACCAACAAGGCGGCGTCCCGCACCGGAACCTGCAACGGCTTCGCCCTTCCGGCCGGCTCGATCGGATGCACGCCCGCCGGCTTCACCGTCGGCGGCGGCACGCCGGGCAACGTCCCGTCCGTCCCGGGGAACTACGCCTCCTCGCAGGCCTGGGGCGCCGGCTTCTATGCCAACGACACGATCACGGCCATGCCGTGGCTGAAGTTCGTGGGCGGCGTGCGCTGGGACATCTACAAGGCGCAGATCGGCAACTCGGTCAACTCGGTGAACACGCCAGGCAACAGGACCGTGCCGTATTACTCGCAGACCGACACGTTCACGAGCGTGCGCGCCGGCGTCATCTTCGAGCCGACGAAGGAGCAGTCGTACTACTTCTCCTACAGTACCTCGTTCAATCCGTCGCTCGAGCAGCTCACCTCGACGACGGGCGACCAGCAGCTCCCGCCGGAATCCAACGAAGGGTTCGAGGTTGGCGCGAAGTACGACCTGCTGAACGGCAACCTGTCGCTGAACGGCGCGCTTTTCCAGATCACCAAGTACAACCAGCGCACCGCCAATCCGGACGGCACCTATACGCCGACCGGCACGGTGCGCGTGCAGGGCGCCCGCATCGGCGCCGTCGGCCGGATCACCCCGGAATGGCAGATCTACGGCGGCTACGCCTACCTGAACGGCCGCATCATCCAGGGCCTGACCTACATGAACGGCATCGGCAACACGACCGGCAACGTGCCGCTGAACGTGCCGCGGGATTCGGCGAACCTCTGGACGACCTACACGATCAAGGACACGTACGAGGTGGGCGGCGGCCTGTTCTATGTCGGCCAGCGCTACGCCAACAACCAGAACACCGTCCAGGTGCCCGCCTACACGCGGTTCGATCTGACGGCGGCCTACAAGCAGCCGACCTACGAGATCCGCGCCAACGTCTTCAACGTGTTCAACACGATGTACTACGACGCGCTCATGGCCTCGGACGGCGGTCGCGCCGTGCCGGGTTCGGGCACGACGGGGATGATCACGCTGACCTATCGCATGTGACGGAGGCCGCCGCCCGCCAATGTTGGTCTGCATCCCCCAGGTCCTGGACGCCGGGCAGCTCGTGAGCGTCCGCGCCCGCCTCGATCGCGCCAATGCGTGGGTCGACGGGCGCGTGACGGCGGGCTACCAGGGCGCGCCGGTCAAGTTCAACCACCAGATCGACGAACGATCCGAGGTCGCCGTCGAGTGCCAGCGCATCGTCGTCGGTGCGCTGGAGACGAATCCGCTGTTCATCAGCGCCGTGCTGCCGAACACGATCTATCCGCCGATGTTCAACCGCTACGGCGAGGGCATGAAATTCGGACCCCACGTCGACGGCAGCGTGCGCATCAACCCGCACACCGGCAGCAAGCTGCGCACGGACGTGTCGGCGACGCTCTTCCTCACCAACCCGTCGGAGTACGACGGGGGTGAACTCGAGATCGAGGACACGTACGGCCGCCACACCGTCAAGCTGAATGCCGGCGACATGGTGGTCTATCCGGCGACCAGCCTTCACCAGGTCACGCCGATCACGCGCGGCGTGCGGACGGCCTGCTTCTTCTGGGTCCAGAGCCTGATCCGAGACGAGACGCAACGGGCGGTGCTGCACCAGATGGACGACGCCATCCAGCGATTGAACCAGACCAATGCCGACGAAATCGCGCGACGATCGCTGATCGGCTGCTACCACAACATGGTCCGCATCTGGAGCGAGACCTGATGGCTGGAGCCGCCGCCACAGCCCGCGCCGCGACCCGGATCAATCACCGCCTGGCGTTCGTCCGCTGGGTCCGCCGCACCCACGGCTGGTTCGGCCTGTGGGGCGCCTTGCTCGGCCTGATGGCCGGGGTGAGCGGCATCTGGCTGAACCATCGCAGCATTCTCAAGATCGACCTGCCGGGGCAACGACAGGGCGTCGAGCGCCTGGCCGTGCCGGATCCGCGGCCCAAGACTCCTTCGGCCATGGCCGAATGGCTGCAGCAGGCGCTGAATCTCGACCGGCCGGCGACGAATACCCGGATCGAGCGGGCCCGGCCGGTGCCCTGGGGGGCGCGCGGCGCCGACGGCAAGCCCCTCATGCAGCCGGAGCGCTGGACAATCGTGCTGGGCGGTCCCAATAGGGTGGTCCAGGCTGAATACTGGGTCGGCAACGACGCCGCCAGCATCCGTACGATGCAGAATGGGTTCATTGCCACGCTTACCAACCTGCACAAGGGCACGACCATGCCGGTGCCCTGGATCCTGCTGGTCGACACGCTGGCGGGTGCGATGATTTTTCTCTCGATCAGCGGCACCATTCTGTGGTGGGAAACCCATCGCCGGCGCGGCCTCGGGATCGCAATCTTCGGCGTCTCGGTCGCCGCAACGGTCGCCCTGGCGCTGTGGCCGGTACAGTGGTGAGCGGCCGATGCCTGACGCGTTTTCCTTCCTGCCGAGACTGCCGTCGACCGGCGTCGCCGCCTACCGCGAGCCGCTGACTCCGACGGTCAAGCGGGCGCTCCTGGCGGCGGTGATCTTCTTCCATGTCGGCGGTGGCTGGGCGCTGACCCAGGTCGAGCCGGTGAAGCTGATCGTGGGCGACATCGCGCCCATGGAGGTGCGGATGGTCGCGGCCGAGCCGCCCGCCGCGCCGGAGATCGAAAATGCCGAGCCGCCGCCGCCGGTGGAGATCAAGCCGCCGGATCTGGCGGCGATCGTCGATCCGCCACCGCCCGACCTGCCGCCGCCCGAGTTTCCGATCGCCAAGCTCGACATCCCGCCGCCGCCCGACCTGCCGCCGCCGGAGATCAAGGTCGAGAAGCCACCTGAGCCGCCGAAGCCCCAGCCGAAGCCCAAGCCCCCGGCACCCAGGCCCGTGCAGAAGCGGCCACCGGTGCCGGTCGGTCCGGTCGAGACCCAGCAGCAGGCCGCGACGCCGGCGCCTTCGGCGCCCGCCACGCCCCGCACCGTGTCGGCATCGCAGCTCGGGTACCTGTCGGCTCCCAATCCGGTCTATCCCTCGCGCTCGCGCAAGGCGGGCGAGCAGGGGACGGTGATCGTGCGCGTGCTGGTCGACGTCACGGGACGCCCGGCGCAGGTCTCGCTTCATAAATCGTCCGGCCACCCGGCGCTGGACGAATCGGCGGTGAGCGCCGTGCGCGCCGCGCACTTCAGACCCTATGCCGAGGCCGGCCTGAAGCAGGCCGTCTGGGTCCTGGTGCCCATCAACTTCGTGCTGCGTTAGGAGATTTCATCATGGGCGACGCATCGTCCCTGGGGTTCGGGCATTTCATCGCGCAATCCGACATCGTCGCCAAGGTGCTGCTGGCGGTGCTCGCGATCATGTCGGCGATCTCCTGGTACCTGATCATCTCGAAGGGCATCGCCCAGGTCATCCGCCAGAGGCGCAGCCAGAAGTTCCTTGCCTTCTTCTGGAGCGCGACCTCGCTCGAGGCGGTGCAGAACGAGCTCGGCGTCCACGGCGTGCACGAGCCGTTCGGGCATCTGACGGCGCATTCCCTGCACGCTCAGGCTCACCACGCCCGGTTCGGCGCCGCCAAGCTCGAGGAGGCCGGCAGCGAGCAGGAGTTCCTCACGCGCACGATCAAGAAGGTGCTCGACGAGGAGACCACGTCGCTCGAGAACGGCCTCACCATGCTGGCCACGATCGGCGCCACCGCGCCGTTCGTCGGCCTGTTCGGCACCGTCTGGGGCGTCTACCACGCGCTGGTGGCGATCGGCCTGTCGGGCTCCGGCATGCTCGACAAGGTCGCCGGTCCGGTCGGCGAGGCGCTGATCATGACCGGCATCGGCCTCGCCGTCGCCCTGCCGGCGGTCATGGGCTACAATTGGCTGACCCGCTCCAACCGCGTGCTGACCGCCAAGCTCGATGCCTTCGCCTTCGAACTGCTGACCTTCCTGTCGATGGGCCGAGCCCTGCAGGCGGGCGGCCGCGGTCGCCCGGGCGGCGTCCCGCTGGCCGCCGTGACCTGACGAGAGGAGAACGCTCCCATGGCTTTCGGAAGCTTTGATCGCAAGTCGTCGTCGCAGCCCATGGCCGAGATCAACATGGTGCCGTTGATCGACGTCGCGCTGGTGTTGCTGGTCATTTTCATCGTGACCGCGCCGCTCCTCACCAATGTCGTCAAGCTCGACCTGCCCAAGGCGACCTCGACGGCCGACATCCAGAAGCCGGAGAAGGTCGAGTTCGCCATCGATGCGACCGGCGCGCTCTTCTGGAAGGGCGAGCGCATCACCCGCGAGGAAGCCGTCGAGCGCTTCGCCGCGGAAGGGGCGAAACGGCCCCAGCCCGAGGTCTACCTGCGGGCCGACCAGAACGTGCCGTACCGCTATGTCGCCGAGACGCTGGCGGACGCCTCCAAGGCGGGCCTGTCGAAGGTCGCGTTCGTGAGCGAGCCGGAGCGCTGATCCGGCACGTCCCTCAGCTCTTCGAGCCGGCGAAGGCCACCGTCGCCACGCCGGCCCCGACGAGAAGGCCGCCGCCGGTCCGGTTCACAATGGCGATCGAGCGAGGGTTGGCGACGAAGGCTCGCGCGCGGGAGGCGATCAGGGCGTAGCCGAAGGCATTGGCGAAGGCGAGGACCAGGAACGTCGCCTCGAAGACCGCCATCTGGGTGAGGAAGTCGGCCGCCGGATCGAGGAAGGCCGGCAGGAAGGCCACGAAGAACGTGATGCTCTTGGGGTTGAGCGCCGTGACCAGCCAGGCATGGCCGAGCATCCGGGCCGCCGAGGTCGCGTCCTGTCGCGGCGTGGCCTGGAGCGCACCGCCGGCGCGCCACAGCTTCACGCCGAGATAGACGAGATAGAGGGCGCCCACCCATTTGAGCACCGTGAAGAGGGTGGCGGAGGTCGCAAGCAGCGCGCCGAGGCCCAGCATCGACAGGGTCATGGCCGTGAAGTCGCCGAGGGCGACGCCCACCGCCATGGGCAGAGCGGTGCGCCAGCCCTGGCCCAGGGCGTAGGACACGACGAGGAGAACCGTCGGGCCCGGAATGAGAAGGAGCAGGGCGGACGCCGCCGTGAAGGCGGCCCAGGCTTCGAACGACATGGCAATCTCCTGACGCGGGGCGAGGACCGATCAAGCCATGCGGCGGTTGTCGTGTCAGCCCGGTTCTGCAGCGGACAAATCGAAATATCTTGTCAATGACAATATAGCGACCCCGCCAATCTTTCTGTCGTCAAGTCATGGGCTGATCGCTTGACACCCCAAGGGTCGCGTGAGCGGATGGCCCATGGCCAAGGCAAGGACGACGAAGCCATATCATCATGGCGAACTGCGGGAAGCACTGGTCGTTGCCGGCCGCAAGCTGTTGGAGGAACGGGGCGTTCGCGGCTTCACGCTGCGTGAATGCGCGCGGCGAGCCGACGTGTCGCATGCCGCCCCGGCCCATCACTTCGCCTCCATCGACGACCTGCTGGCCGAGATCGCCACGCGCGGCTACCAGGAACTCGCGGCGGCGATGACGGCCGAATCCCGCCGTTCGGCCGACAAGCCCGCCGCCCGGCTGGTGGGACAGGGCATCGGCTACATGGCCTTCGCCGCCGCCAACCCGGTCCTGTTCCAGCTCATGTTCAGCCGCGAGGCGAACCGCTTCGAGACTCCGGCGCTCGCCGAGGCGTCACGCTCGGCCTATCACCTGCAGCGCGAGGCGGTCGAGGCGGTGATCCCCCAGGCCAGCGGTGAGGTGAAGGAGCGCATGGTCGACTTCGCCTGGGCCTCCGTGCATGGGTTCATCACTCTCGTGCTGGAGGGCCAGCTCGGCGAGAAGGATTCCTCTCGGGCCCTGAAGGCGCGCGGCCTCGCCGTGCTGTCGGCCCTGGTAGAGACGGTGGTGCTGGCCGGCAACCGCTGAGGTCTGCTCAGGCCAGCGGAATCCGGAACAGCAGCCCTTCCTGGTCGCCGTAGGCCGGGTCCTTGCGGAAGCGCGCCACCAGATGCCCGCCATTGGCGGTGATGACCTTCTGCGACGGCAGATTGTCGGGATCGGTCGTGAGCTCGACATAGGCGAGCCCTTCCCGCCGTGCGTCCGGCAGGAGCAGCGCCAGCGCCTGGGTCGCGTAGCCCCGGCCGCGCTTCCAGGGCACGACCGCGTAGCCGATATGGCCGAGACAGTGCGGCGGCAGCGCTTCCGTGCCGGGCTGCCAGCGGAAGTTGATCGAGCCGCAGAATGCGCCGTCCCATATCCATCGTCGGAAGCCCGGCAGTCGCGGCACCTGGAACCCGTCCGGCAGGGTGATGGGACCGCCCCTGGCCTCACGGTCGTCGAGGCGGGCGACGAAGGCGGCGGGATCGGCCGCGATCAGCGCCAGCTCCTCGCGCGCCGCTGCTTCGAGACGGACATTGTCGGGCGACCAGCCCCGGCTCAGGGCATCGGCGTAGGCGTCGAGATGCGCCAGGGTGGGAACGACAAGCTGCAACGGGAGGTCCTAGCCACGGGCCGCGTGCTGTAGCATGGCGGGCCATGAATGCCACTCTCGCGCACGCCCCTGTGCTCGTCCTCGACATCGACGGCGTGGTGTCGCTGGCCCAGCCGGGATCGCCAGCTCCCTGGTACGCCACCCTGGAGGCCGACTGGGGCTTCGGCCACGAGGAGATGGCGCGCGACTTCTTCCGCCGCGACTTCACGGAGGTGCTGCGCGGCCGGCTCGATCTCTACGTCGCCCTGCACGCCTGGCTGGAGACCAAGGGCATGGCCGACCGGGTGGAGGAGCTGGTCGCCTACTGGTTCGAGAAGGACGCGGTCATCGACCGCGATGTGCTGGCCCAGGCCGATGCCTGGCGCCGGCGGACGGGCGGCCGCTGCTTCACCGCCTCCAACCAGGAGCATCACCGGATCGAGTACCTGCGCGACCAGGCCGGTCTCGGACCGCACTTCGACGAGATCATCTATTCGGCGGCACTCGGCGTCTGCAAGCCCGACCGCGTGTTCTTCACGAATGCCCAGGCCCGCATGGGCGTGGCGGCCGCGCAGTCGATCCTGTTCGTCGACGACACCGCCGCCAACGTCGATGCCGCGCGCGCCTGCGGCTGGCGCGCCATGCTCTATCGCGGTCCCGAGAGCCTCAGCCGTGCCCTCGCGGGCTGGGGCTGAGGGTCGGCACGGCCTGCCGCAGCTTCGCGAAGACGATGGCGTGCAGGATCATCCAGAGCGGCACCAGCACGGTCGGCACGAAGGACCAGGGCAGGTGCTGCATCGCCTCCGAGCCGGGGCCGGGAAAGACCTGCAGGCGAGAGCCATCCGCCGACATCACGCCGAGGCCGATCGCCGCCACGAGGTCGAGCATCCCGAAGGCGTTCCACAGGTGCAGGGCGGTGGCATGACGGGCCGGGTCGCGGGCCCATCCCAGCAGCGGGATGGCGACCAGCCCCGTGATGATGTCGCCCCAGGCCGCAGACTGCGGGAAAGGGCCCGAGAGCCGGCCCTCGGCCTCGAGTAGCAGGAAGAGAACGGCGAAGGCGCGGCCGACATTGAGGCCGACCAGCAGGGTTAGCGGCAGGCCGAGCATCGCCCGCCGCGCGGGAGCGAACCTGGCCGCCGCTGCTGCGGCGAGCAGGGGCGCGACCACGAACAGGCCAATGAGGGGAAACGGCCGGGCAGTCGCGGCCCAGCCGGCAGGGCTGCCGGCAGCCGCAACCCCGACCCAGAGGCCGAGCGCGCCGGCCAGCCAGAGCCGTGCCGGACGCGGCAGGTCGAGGAAGACGAGCAGCGCGCCGACGACGAAGACGATCAGGGCGATGGTGGCGAAGGTGCCCAGGAAGTCGAGCATGAGGTCCTCCGGAACGGTTTGACGGAGGGTCGGCCGCGGCAAAAGATGTTCAACATCATCTTTTGGATGCGCCCATGGAGGGGTGCAGCCGATGGAGGATCGATGCCCTATACGCCCCAACACAAGCAGCGGACACGCGAGCGCATCCTCGACAGCGCACGGCGCCTGTTCAACAGCCGCGGCTTCGCCGACGTGTCGATCGCCGAGGTGATGGACGATGCCGGGCTGACCCATGGCGGCTTCTACCGCCACTTCCGCGACAAGGACGAGCTCTACGCCGCGGCCGTGCGCCGCTTCCTGTGCGCTGAAGCACCGAAGCCCTGGCGCGGGTCTCGGCGGCCCACCGGAAAGGGGCCCGCCGGAAAGGGGCGCGCCGCGCGCCTCGTCGACGCCTACTTCTCGCGCGACCATTTCGACGACCGGGAGACCTGCTGCCCGCTGATCGCGCTTCCTTCCGACGTCGCGCGCCAGGGCAGGGCCGTGCGCGACGCCTACCAGGACGTCCTCGAGAAGCTGCTCGATCTGCTGCGCGACGATCTCGCCGGTCCGCAGGCGCGCGAGCGTGCGCTGTCGGTGGTCGCGCTCTGCGTCGGCGGCATGGTCGCGGCCCGCAGCGTCTCCGACCCGGCGCTGGCGCACGACCTCCGCCGCGCGGCCTACCGGCAGGCGCGATCTGTGCTAAAAGCCCAGCCATGCTGATGTTCGACATTCCGTTCGGAACGACCGACTGGGGCGACGTGGAGCGCACGGAGCACCCCGGCGAAACCGGCAAGGCCTATTGGCGCACCCGCACCTTCAACAATATCCGCGTGCGCATGGTCGAGTACACGCCGGGCTATCTCGCCGACCACTGGTGCCAGAAGGGCCATGTGCTGCTGGTGCTGGACGGCGAGTTGCACACCGAGCTGGCCGACGGTCGCACGGTCGTCCTGAAGCCGGGACAAAGCTACCAGGTGGCCGACGGCACGCTGGCCCATCGTTCGCGCACCGAGGGCGGCGCCAAACTCTTCATCGTGGACTGACATGACGGACAAGATCGGATTCATCGGCGTCGGCACCATGGGAGAGCCGATGTGCCGCAATCTCGCACGCAAGTGCGGGCTCGAGGTTCTGGCGGCCGACCGGGACGAGGCGCCCCTGAAGCGGCTCGCCGCCGACGGCGTGCGCACGGCCTCGATCGACGAGATCGCCGACGAGTGCCGCACCATCATGCTGTCGCTGCCGGGCGGCCGCGAGGTCGAGGCGGTGTGCCTCGGCGAGGGCGGCCTGGTGTCGAAGGCTCGGCTTGGCTGGACGGTGATCGACCTCAGCACGGCGCCGGTCAGCCTGGCACGACGCCTCTACGCGGAATTCGAGGGCATGGCCTCGGCCTTCGCCGACGCGCCGGTGGCGCGGACCCGCCAGGCGGCGATCGACGGCACGCTGTCGATCATGGTCGGCGGCACCCGCGACTGTTTCGATCGCATCGAGCCGCTGCTGCGCCACATGGCGAGCGAGGTCACGCATTGCGGCGACGCCGGCAGTGGCCAGGCCGTGAAGATCCTGAACAACATGATCCTGTTCCAGACCGGCGTGGCGCTGGCCGAAGCTCTCAGCATCGCGCGCGCCCACGGCGTCGACGGAAAGATCCTGTTCGAGACCCTCACCAAGGGCTCGGCCGATTCCTTCGCGCTGCGCAATCACGGCATGAAGGCGATGCTGCCCGGAGTCTTCCCGGAGCGCGCCTTCTCGACCGAGTACGCGATGAAGGACCTGTCCTATGCCATCCAGATGGCCGAGGAGGTCGGCGTGCCGGCGCTGGGTGCCGACGTCGTGCACGAGCTGATGGAGCGGGCGGTCGAGCTGGGGCACGGCAAGGAATACTGGCCGGTGCTGGTGAAGGCGATCGAGGACGCGGCGAAGAAGTAGGGACGGGGGACTCGGGGTCATGGCGCGTATCGCAGTCGGCGGCTTCCAGCACGAAACCAACACGTTCGCGCCGCAGCAGGCGACCTGGGACGATTTCCTGCGGGCCGACGCCTGGCCGCCGCTCCTCCACGGCCCGGAACTGGTCGCCGGCGTGGAGGGCTTCAACATCCCGATCGCGGGCGCGGTCGGCCGGCTGGCCGAGCTCGGGCACGAGCTGGTGCCGCTCGCCTGGGCGTCGGCGCCGCCCGCTTCCTACGTGACCGAGGATGCGTTCGAGAAGATGTGGTCGCTGTTCGAGGGCGACCTGCGGCGTCTGGGACCGCTCGACGCGATCTATCTCGACCTGCACGGCGCCATGGTGGCCGAGAACACCGACGACGGCGAAGGCGAGCTGCTGCGGCGCATCCGCGGCATCGTCGGCGACGCGCTGCCGATCGTCGCCAGTCTCGACTATCACGCCAACCTCACGCCGGAGATGGCGGCGCTGTCCACCGCGCTGGTCGGCTACCGGACCTACCCGCATATCGACATGGCGGTGACCGGCCGGCGCGCCGCCGAGCTGCTGGATCGCCTGCTCGCGGAGAAGCGGCCGGTCTTCCGGGCCTACCGCCAGCTCGACTTCCTGATCCCGCTGGTCTGGCAGTGCACCTTCATCGAGCCGGCGAAGAGCATCTTCGACCTGGTGGGCGAGCTCGAGGCTGGCGAGAAGAGCCACAATCAGGGGATCGTCAGCGTCACCCATACGCCGGGCTTCCCGCCGGCCGACATCGCCCAGTGCGGCCCCGCCCTGGTCGTCTACGGCCACGACAGGGAAGCGGTGGAAGCGGCGGCCGACAAGCTCGCCCAGGCGGTGAAGGCGCAGGAGAAGGCGTTCGCCGGCGAGCTCCTCGATCCCGATGCGGCGGTGCTGCGGGCGCTGTCGCTGGCGAAGGATGCGCGCAAGCCGATCGTGCTGGCCGACGTCCAGGACAATCCCGGCGCCGGCGGCACGTCCGACACGGTGGGGCTGCTGGCGGCGCTGATGCGCCACGAGGCACGCGGCGCCGTGATCGGCCTGATCATCGACGAGGCGGCGGCGAAGGAGGCGGCCGCGACGGGCGAGGGCAACGTCATGCGGCGCGGTATCGGCGCCGTGGTCGGCTATGCCGGCGAGCAGCCGGTCGTCGCCGACTGGCGCGTCGTGAAGGTGGCCGACGGTCGCTTCATGGGCACCGGTCCCTTCTACGGCGGCGCGCGGTTCCAGATCGGGCCGATGGCGCTGGTGACCGACGAGGCCAGCGGCGTTTCGGTCGTGCTGGCGAGCAAGCGCATCCAGGCCGCCGACCAGGAGATGTTCCGCCATGTCGGCGTCGAGCCGTCCGATGTGCCGATCCTCGGCCTGAAGTCGACGGTGCATTTCCGCGCCGACTTCCAGCCCATCGCCGAGACGATCCTGGTCGTGCGCTCGCCCGGCGCCCATATCACCGATCCGGAAGAGATGCCCTACAAGCACCTGCGCAAGGGCATCAGGCTCAACCCCATGGGACCGGTCTGGAACGGCTGAGCGCCGCAACGCGCGAGATGTCATCCCGAGCCGAGATGTCATCCCGAGCGTAGCGAGGGACCTTTCCCGTTCCCTGAGGGTCCCTCGCTACGCTCGGGATGACAGCCTTTTCGATCGTCAGGTCGAGCGGAACGCCGGCCGGAGCGCCCACACCATCGGCACGGTCGTGAGCGCGATGCAGGCGACGGCCGACAGCGCGATCGGCAGGCCCACGGCGTCGCCCAGCAGTCCCGACAGGAGCGGACCGGTCGCGCCCGCCACCGAGCCGCCGGTGTAGAACACCGCGAAGGCGTGCGTGCGCTTCTCGGGGCTGACGAACTCGGGGATCGTGCCGTAGAGCACCGACGAGGTGCCGTTCAGCATCAGGCCGACCGCCGGCAGCACGGCCAGCGCGACCGGCAGAGACAGCGGCAGCAGCGCCAGGATCAGCAGCGTGGTCGCCGTCTCGGTCAGGATCACCGACGGCACGACGCCGAGCTTCTCCCCGACCCAGCCCATGACCAGCTTGCCGGCGGCGCCGCCGGCGAAGGTCAGCGAGAGGCCGAGGCCGATCGTGGGCACGTCGGCCCCTTTGTCGCGCAGCAGGAAGGGCAGGAAGATCAGGAAGCCCGTGCGCACCAGGTCGTCGGCGATGTGGATGGCGAACAGCAGCCAGTAGGCCCATGGCCGGTCCTGGCCGGCAGCGGCCGCGCGGGCCTGGTTCCCCTTGTCGTGCAGCGGCACCGGCTTCAGCGTGGCCAGGATCACGCCGGCGCCGGCCACGGCGAGCGCGGCCACCACGATCAGTGCCTGTCGCCAGCCGAGCGACGCCGCCAGGACGGCGAACAGGGCAGGCAGCGCCACCTTGCCGACGTCGCCGCTGAAATTGTAGGTGCCGAGCGCGGTGCGGGAGCGCAGGCCCGAATGGGCGGCGGAAACCAGGCTGGACCCGATCGGGTGCTGCGTGCTGCCGCCCAGGCCCGCCAGCAGCAGGCCGACGACCACGGCGTAGAGCGAGCCGCCGAGGCCGGCCAGCCCGTAACCGACGGCCACCAGCGTCGTGCCGAGCGCCAGCACGCCGACGCCGCCGAAGCGGACCGCGAGCTTGCCCGAGGGGATCTGGCCGACCGCCATGGCGCCGGAATAGACGCTCTTCAGCGCGCCGATGGCGGCATAGGTCAGGCCGAACTGGGCCTGCAGCAGCGGGTAGAGGACGTTCAGGAGATCGGTGAAGCCGTCGTGCAGCGCATGGATCCCGCCGCAGACCGTCAGGGTGCGACGGGGAGAGGGGGCGGGAGCGACGGCGACTGTCATCTCCCTGTCACAATACTATCTCGGCGGCATCGCCCTGAACCAAAAAGCGACCTGCTGCCGGAAATCGCTCTCGGCGAAGGCCCGGTCGGTGATCAGGGTCGGCTTGCCGGTGCGCGGGTAGCGGACGCTGGCCATGCGCTCGAACTTGGTGTCGCTGAGATGGAGGATCAGCACGTCGCCCTGGCGGCGATGGAACACCAGCTCGTGGACCTTGCGGATGTTGACCAGGCTCACGACGTAGCGGCCGGTCTCGTCCTCGCGCGCCAGCTGGCGCACCGGAATGTCGCGCCCCTCGTTGGTGATGCCCATCAGCGCGAGGGCCTCGGGCGCCATCATGTTGTCGACGCCGGCGGTCTGCAGCCACCACACCATCCGGTCGCCCTGCGGCGAGAGGGTGTAGCGCGGCTTGGGCGTCGATCCGAACAGGCCGGACGTGGTGCAGGCGCCGAGCGGCAGGGTGAGGGCGGCGCCAAGGAACGCACGCCGCGCGAGGACGCTGTGGGTCAAGCTCGATCCTTCCCGGTCGTGTCCATATCGACCATCACCGGCGCGATCGTCTCGAGGGTGCCGCCGCGGATGGCGCGGAAGAAGCAGTTGTGGCGGCCGGTGTGGCAGGCCGCGCCCGTCTGGTCGACCAGCACGAGCAGCGTGTCGCCGTCGCAGTCGACGCGCAGGTCGACCAGCGTCTGGATGTGGCCGGACGTGTCGCCCTTGCGCCAGGGCGCCTGGCGCGAGCGCGACCAGTAGCACACACGCCCCGTGCGCATGGTTTCGGCGACGGCATCGCGGTCCATCCAGGCCATCATCAGGACTTCGCCCGAATCGTGCTGCTGGGCGATCGCCGGGACGAGGCCCTGGGAGTCGAACTTGATGGCGCCTAACGCCTGTTCGATGGCGGCGTCGAGGTAGGTTGCGGGCGAAAGGCCGGAGGAGGGAATGGACATGGGCGAGCCTTGGCCTGCGAAAGGAAGGGGGCCTATAATCGTCCTCCGCCAGCTTGGCAAATCGGGACCCGCGTGAAGAAGACCGCCAAAACCCCGGCGCACGAACACGATCACGAGCACTGCATCGAGGATGCCGTCGCGGCGGCCGAGAAGCTCTGTGCCGAGAAGAATCTGCGATTCACGCCGCTGCGCCGGCGGGTCCTCGAGCTTGTCTGGTCGAGCCACAAGCCGGTCGGTGCCTATGCCCTGCTCGAAGCGCTGCGCAACGAGGATCTCGGTTCGGCGCCGCCCACCGTCTACCGGGCCCTCGATTTCCTGATCGAGAACGGGCTCATCCATCGCATCGAGCGCATGAACGCCTTCGTCGGTTGCAGCCACCCGGGGCAGACGCATCGCGGCTTCTTCCTGATCTGCGGCGAGTGCGGCAATGCCGAGGAACTGCACAGCGACGGTCTGGCCGAGAGCATCGCCGCCAGTGCCGGCCGCCGCGGCTTCACCGCGCGCGAGATGACCCTGGAAGTGACCGGCACCTGCGGCGACTGCCGGCGAAGCTGAGCGCGGCATCCGCAACTCTGAAGCCCGGGCCTCGACAGCGCGCGTTAGGAGTCGGCGATGGCGGATTCGGTGTTCCACAAGGACTTCAAGTCGATGCCCTGGTGGTGGGAATGGTGGCATCCCAACACCGAGCTGTCGCAGGACCCGCCGCGCAAGACCGACGTGCTGGTGGTCGGCGCCGGCTATGCCGGCCTGTCGACGGCGCTCGAGCTGGCGCGCTCGGGCGTCGAGGTGACGGTGCTGGAGCGCGGCGCCTTCGGCGACGGCGCCAGCACGCGCAACGGCGGCGGCGTCAGCGGCGGCACGACGCTTGGCAAGGGCTTCTCCGGCAAGGGGGTGAAGACCGATCCCGAGGAGTGGAGAAAGGTGATGTCGCGCATGCTGAGCGACGCCGCCGATTCGCTGGCCCAGGTCGAGACGGTGATCCGGCGCGAGGGCATCGAATGCCACTGGCGCATGGCCGGCCGCTTCAGCGGCGCCTTCACGCCCCGGCACTATGCCGAGCAGGCGGCCAAGGTCGGCACCTACAACGACCGCGCGGCGCTGGGCACCTACATGGTGCCGCGCGAGCAGCAACGCGAGGAGATCGCCTCCGACTACTACTACGGCGGCATGGTGGTGGAGCGCACCGGCCAGCTCCATCCCGCCCTCTACTATGGCGGCCTGCTGCAGGCGGCGCATCGGGCGGGCGCGAAGCTGTGCGCCCGGTGCGACGCCGAGAAGATCGAGCGCAAGGGCAGGGAGGCGGGCGGCGGCTTCACCGTGCTCACCAGCAAGGGCCCGATCGAGGCGCGCGAGGTGGTGATCGCGACCAACGGCTATACCGGCGACGTGACGCCGACCCTGAAGCGGCGGCTCGTGCCCGTGGCCAGCCATATCATCGCCACCGAGGAGCTGCCCGAGGACCTGGTCCGCAGCCTGATCCCCAAGGGCCGCGTCGTCAGCGATACCAAGCGCGTGCTCTGCTACTACCGGCGCTCGCCCGACGACAGGCGGGTGATCTTCGGCGGTCGGGCGCGCTTCACCCAGGTGACGCCGGAGGTCAGCGCGCCGGTGCTGCACGGCTACATGCTGGAGCGCTGGCCGCAGCTCGAGGGAACGAAGATCACGCACGCCTGGACCGGCAACGTCGCCTTCGCGTTCGACTTCCTGCCGCACATGGGCATGGAGCAGGGCATGCACTACCTGATGGCCTGCAACGGCTCGGGCGTCGCGATGATGTCGTATCTCGGCCACCAGACGGCGCGGAAGATCGCCGGCGGCTCGAACGCGCCCATCAACGCCTTCGACGGCCAGGACTTCCCGACCGTGCCGTTCTACAGCGGCAATCCCTGGTTCCTGCCGATGGTCGGCGCCTGGTACCGCACCCGCGACTGGTGGGACCGGCTGACCGCCTGACGATCAGAGGCTCTCCAGCAGTCGCTCGCGGATCCCGACGATCCGCACGGGCTCAGGCGTTGTGCGCGCGGTTCAGCCGGTCGAAGCCCTCGGCCAGGTCGGTCTTGAGGTCCTCGACGGCCTCGAGCCCGATATGGACTCGCAGGATCTGCTTGTCCTTGGGCCACGGCACGGCGGTGCGGTAGTTGTCGGGATGGGCCGGGATCATCAGGCTCTCGTAGCCGCCCCAGCTCGCGCCCATGCCGAAGATGTCCATCCCGTCGAGCATGGCGGCCAGCGCGTTGCGGCTGTAGCCGTCGCGCAGCGTGAAGGAGAACAGGCCGGACGAGCCCTTGAACAGCTTCTTCCAGTTCTCGTGGCCGGGACAGTCGGGCAGGGCGGGGTGCAGGACCTTGTCGACCTCCGGCCGGCCCTTCAGCCAGTGGGCGATCTCGAGCCCGCTCTTCTCGTGGTGCCGCAGCCGCACCGCCATGGTGCGCAGGCCGCGCAGCGCCAGGTAGGAATCGTCCGGCGCGGCGTGGAAGCCGAAGTTCTGGCAGGCCGTCTTGGCGACCTCGAACATCGGCCGCGTGGCGCAGGAGATGATGCCCATCATCGCGTCGGAATGGCCGACGATGTACTTGGTGCCGGCGTGGATCGACAGGTCGCAGCCATGGTCGAACGGCTTGAAGTAGAGCGGCGTCGCCCAGGTATTGTCGATCAGCACGGCCGCGCCGTGCTTCTTGGCGACCGCGGCGATGGCCTCGACGTCCTGCACCTCGAAGGTCTGCGAGCCCGGCGCTTCGAGATAGACAACCTTGGTGTTGGGCTTGATCAGCTTCTCGATGTCCTTGCCGATCATCGGATCGAAGAAGGTCGTCTCGACGCCGAAGCCCTTGAGCGTCGTGTTGGCGAAGCGTCGGGCCGGGCCGTAGGCATTGTCGGTCACCAGCATGTGGTCGCCGGTCTTGAGGAAGCCGACGATGGCGCCGGTGACGGCGGCCAGGCCCGACTGCACGGCGATCGAGCGGTGGGCGCCCTCGATGGCGGCGATGGCGTCCTCCAGCGCCTTCTGGGTCGGCGTGCCGTTGCGCCCGTAACCGAACCCCTCGAAGGGCACCCGGTTCTCGAACTTCTCCATGGTCGGGGAGAGGATCGTCGAGGCGTGGTAGACGGGCGGATTGACGATGCCGAAATTGTTGTCGGGATCGCGCCCGGCGACGGCGAGAATCGTGTCGGGACGGGTGTAGGTCTTCTTGGCGGTCATGAACCGCACTATGGCACAGGCCTCAACGAGGCGGCCAGCGATAGACCTCCGGCCACAGGATGCGGGGGTCGCGGAGCTCGCGGGCCTCGCGGCGCACCGGACGGAATCCCGCCTTGCGATAGGTGTCGAGCGCCCGTGGATGGTCGAGCGTGTTGGTGTTGAGGTGGAGGCAGGCGGTCCCGCGCTCGAAGGCCCGCTCGACGGCGCGATCGAGCAGCCATGGCCCGATGCGGCGGCCGATATAGGGGAGGGTCAGGCCGAAGAAGACGAGCTCGTCGTCGCCCAGCTCGAAGTAGCCGACCAGCTCGTCGCCGTGGCGGGCGACGTGGAGCTCGTGGCCGGGCGCGTGGAGCAGGGCTTCGAGCGCGCCGTCGCCCAGCAGCCGGCGCTCGTACCACAGCCAGGGCCGGCCGACCCGGTCGTAGAGATCGCGGTAGAAGGAAGCCGTCGGCCGCTCGATCGGCTCGAGGGCGACCTCGATCTCCGGCGGCTTTCCGCGTCGCGTCCAGTCGGCCGGCCGCATCTCCAGATGCGTGATCGTGACGGGCAGCCGCCCGTCCGCGCGCGGCGCCGGCTGGTGGGCGAAGAGCTCAGGGACCAGTGACGATGGGCGTGTCGGCACGGCCGCCCCATTCGGTCCAGGACCCGTCGTAGATCGCCGCTTCCGGCGCGCCGGTCAGGTAGAGGCCGAGCGCCACGACGCAGGCGCTGACGCCCGAGCCGCAGCTCGCCGTCACCTTCTTGGCCGTATCGATGCCCGAGGCGGAGATGCGCTCGGCGAGCTTGTCGGCCGGCAGCATCGTGCCGTCGGCGCCGATCAGGTCGTTGTAGGGCAGGTTGAACGCCCCCGGCATGTGGCCGGAGCGCAGCCCCTGCCGCGGCTCCGGCGCCTCGCCGCGGAAGCGATTGGCGGCGCGGGCGTCGATGATCTGCTCGCGCTTGCTGTCGATCAGCCCGCGCACGTCGTCGAGCGAGCGGACCAGCGTATTGTCGAGGCGGGCGGTGAAATGGCGGTCGCGCGGCGGCGTCGGGTCGTCGGTCACCGGGTGGCCCTCGCGCATCCACTTCGGCAGGCCGCCGTCCAGCACCGCCACGTCTTTGTGGCCCATGGCGCGGAACATCCACCAGACGCGCGTGGCGCCCATCATCGGCGTCGTGTCGTAGACGACGATCTTGCTGCCGTCGCCCAGCCCGAGCTTGCGCACGCGCGCCGAGAACTTCTCGGGCGCGGGCAGCATGTGGGGCAGCGGGCTCGACGTGTCGGCGATCTCGTCGATGTCGAAGAACACCGCGCCGGGAATGTGCTGGCTGGCGAACTCGGCCTTGGGATCGCGCTTGGCCGCCGGCAGGTAGAACGAGCCGTCGACGATGCGCACGTCCGGCGCGTCGAGGCGGGCGGCGAGCCAGTCGGTGCTGACGAGGGCGTCAGGTCGGGCGTAGTCCATGCGGTTCCCCCTAGGGCAGGGCGATGATGAACCGCCGGTTCATCTTGCCCTTGTTCTCGATCTTGGTGCATTCGACGCGGCCGATCTCGCCGGTCCGCGCCACGTGCGTGCCGCCGCAGGCCTGCAGGTCGACGCCGTCGATGGACAGGAGCCGGACGCGGCCGGCGCCCGTCGGCGGCCGTACGCTCATCGTCTTGACGAGCTCGGGCCGGGCCTCGAGCTCCTCGTCGGTCACCCAATGCGGCACCACCGGCCGGTCGACCGCGAGAAGCCGGTTGATCTCCTCGGTCACCCATTCCTTGGTGGGCACGTCGCCGTCCAGGTTGAAGTCGAGCCGGCTCTTGTCGGCATTGACCTGGCCGCCGGTGACGTTGCCCTTGATCACGGCCGACATGACGTGCAGCGCCGTGTGCATGCGCATGTGGCGATAGCGGCGCTCCCAGTCGAGCTCGACCCGCACCGGCGTGCCGACGTCCGGCCGCGGCGCATCGGGCGCCAGCACATGCAGCACGTCGCCGCCGTCGGCCTTGAGCGAATCGACGATCCGCGCTTCGCCGCCGTCCCAGCGCATCGTGCCGCTGTCGCCCGGCTGCCCACCCCCGGTGGGATAGAAGATGGTGCGGTCCAGCCGCACGCCGCGATCCTCGACGGCCGTCACGACGGCGTCGGCGTCCTTGAGATAGGCGTCCTGCCGGAAGAGTTCCTCGACCATCGGCTGGATTTAGGCCTTCGGCAGCCGGCCCGCAACGTCCTCGGCGGTCGGCATCGCCGGCGACGCACCCAGCCGTTCGACCGAGCAGGTCGCGGCGACGACGGCATAGCGCGCCGCTTCCAGGGGCGTGGCGCCTTTCGCCATGCGCGCGGCGAGCGCCCCCACGAAGCAGTCGCCGGCGCCGGTCGTGTCGATCACCTGGGCCGGCGCGGCCGGGATCGCCGTCGTGCCGTTGGAGGTGACGACCACCGCGCCGCGGGCCCCGAGCGTCGCCACGACGGCACGGGCGCCCCTGGCGCGCAGGGTCTCGCAGGCCGCGGCGATCGTCCGCTGCGAGCTGCGGGAACGGATCTTCATCCCGGAGGCCTGCGACAGCTCGACCTCGTTCAGCACCGCGACGTCGACCTGCTGCAGAAGGCTGTCGGAATGGGTCGCGTAGGGCGCGAGATTGAGCACGGTGCGCGCGCCGGCGGCCCGTGCCTGCTCGAGGATGGCCTCGCTCTCCGGGATCGGCACCTCGAACTGCGCGACCCAGACCTCGTCGGGCCGCGGCGCATGGCGAACCATGTCGCGCGTGAAATGCATGTTGGCGCCCGAGGCCACGGTGATGGCGTTGTCCCCCTCGGCGACCTGGATCACGGCGACGCCGGTGGCAGGGCCCTCGACCTCGCGGACGCCGGAACTGTCGACGTCGTTGTCGGCCAGGAAGCCGCGCAGCCGGTTGCCGAACGCATCGTTGCCGACCGCGCCGATCATGGCAGTGGGCACGCCGAGCCGCGCCGCCGCGACGGCCTGGTTGAGGCCCTTGCCGCCGGGCAGGAAGGTCACCTCGGCCCCGAGCAGGGTCTCGCCGCTCGAGGGCCGCCGCTCGCTCTGCACGACGATGTCCATGTTGAGGCTGCCGCAGACGACGACTCTACTCATGCGCGGGGCTCACGCCATCCAGGGCGGCAGGGGCAGGTGCTTCTCGCGCAGGAAGGCGGGATTGAACAGCTTCGACTGGTAGCGCTGGCCGCCGTCACAGAGGATGGTGACCACCGTCTTGCCCGGCCCCAGCGCGCGGGCCAGCCGCATGGCGCCGACGACGTTGATCGCCGTCGACCCGCCCAGCACCAGTCCCTCGTGCTGGACGAGGTCGAACAGGACGGGCAGCGCCTCCTCGTCGGCGATCTGGAAGGCCATGTCGATCGGCGTGCCTTCGAGGTTGGCGGTGACGCGGCCCTGGCCGATGCCTTCGGTGATCGAGGTTCCCTCGGCCTTCAGCTCTCCCTTCGCGTGCCAGTTGAAGAGCGCCGAGCCCATCGGATCGCTGAGCGCGATCTTGACGTCGGGATTGCGCTCCTTCAGGGCGCGGGCGACGCCGCCCAGCGTGCCGCCGCTGCCGACGGAGCAGGTGAACCCGTCGACCTTGCCCTCGGTCTGATCCCAGATCTCGGGGCCCGTGGTCCGGTAATGGCCGTCGCGGTTCGCGGTGTTGTCGAACTGGTTGGCCCAGATCGCGCCGTTGGGCTCCTTGGCCGCGATCTCCTCCGCGAGCGTGCCCGAATAGCGCACATAGTTGGCCGGGTTGGCGTAGGGGACCGCCGGAACCAGCCTGAGGTCCGCGCCGCACAGGCGCAGCATGTCCTTCTTCTCCTGGCTCTGGGTCTCGGGCATCACGATCACCGAGCGGTAACCGCGCGCGTTGGCCACCAGGGCGATGCCGATGCCCGTGTTGCCGGCGGTGCCTTCGACGATCACCCCGCCGGGCCGCAGGCGGCCCTGCTTCTCGGCATCCTCGATGATGGCGAGCGCCGCCCGGTCCTTGACCGAGCCGCCGGGGTTGAGGAATTCCGCCTTGCCGTAGATGTTGCAGCCCGTGGCTTCGGACGCGGCGCGCAGCTTGATCAGCGGCGTATTGCCGATGCTATCGATGAAACCCGATCGGACGTCCATGTCGTGCTCGCTTCGTTGGCCCTGCGCTTCCCTGGCCGGACGGTAGACAGGGAGCAGCCGCCGACGCAACCTCGCTGACGCCGTTCAGCGCCAGCGTGCGCGTACCTCGTCGCGATGCAGTGCGAGCCACTGCAGGCCGATCACGGCAATGGCGTTGTCGATCTCGCCGTGCTCGAGCATCGTGCGGACCTCGGCGAAGGAGACGACCTTGACCAGGATGTCCTCGCCTTCGGATTCGAGGCCGAAGACGCCCCCGGCATTCGCCGTGTCGACATGGCCGAGAAAGATGGTGCAGCCCTCGGAGCAGGCGCCGGGGCTCAGGATGACGTCGTGGATGGGAATTACCTCGCGCAGCTCGAGCGAGGCCTCCTCGACCGCCTCGCGGCGCACCAGCTCCTCGGGCGATTCGCCGTCCTCGATGATCCCGGCCACGATCTCCCAGGTCCAGGGATGGCGGCCGGCGACATAGGAACCGGCGCGGAACTGTCGGATCAGCACGACCTCGTCGCGGCGCGGATCGTAGGGCAGCACGGCAGCGGCCTGGCCGCGCTCGAAGACTTCCCGCCGGATGACGTGGCTCTGGCCGCCCTCGTAGAGGCCATGGCGGAACTGATAGCGGCTGATGCGGAAATGGCCCTGGTACGCCACGACATGGTCGACGAGCTGGACGGTTTCGTTGGGCAGGGCACGCGTCGTCATCGAAACTCCACCAGCAAAAAGGGCCGCCTCGGCGAGAGGCGGCCCAGATTTGGCTCCGGAGGAGGGATTCGAACCCCCGACCTAGCGGTTAACAGCCGCGTGCTCTACCGCTGAGCTACTCCGGATCAAGACCCCTCGCCGGCGCGGCGGGCCGGGGCGAGGGCGCGATGTTTTGGCAGAGGCCTTCCCGGCATGCAAGGCCCACGCGTCCCGCGCGTTGGAGGCCTGGGCCGGAATCGAACCGGCATACGCGGATTTGCAGTCCGCTGCATCACCACTCTGCCACCAGGCCGCACGGGGAGCGCGGGTCTATACGCATGACGCGCAACGAGGGTCAAGCGGCCGCGACGGTGCGCCCTTTGACGCTATTGCGTGTCACCGCCTATATAACTCCCCCAGATATAGAGGTCGGGGATGACGGATTTCGCGCTCGCTCGTCGCAACATGATCGACGGCCAGCTGAGACCCAACCGGGTCACGAATGCCACACTGCTGGCGGCGGTGGCCGACCTGCCGCGCGAACGCTTCCTGCCCGACGGGCTGCGGTCGGTCGCCTATGCCGACGACGACGTGCCGCTGGGCAACGGTCGCGTCCTGATGGAGCCCATGGTGCTGGCAAGGCTGATCCAGTCCCTGCAGCCGGGCCCCGAGGACAGGGCGCTGGTCGTCGCCTCCGGAACGGGCTACGGCGCGGCGGTTCTGGCGCGGCTGGTGAAGTCCGTGGTGGCCGTCGAGAGCGACGCGACCCTTGCCGCGACGGCGGAGCGACTCGCCAGGGAGCTCGGAACCGCCGGCATCGCGCAGGTTTCGGGACCGCCCGAGCAGGGCGCGCCGGCGTCGGGACCCTACGACATCATCCTGATCGAAGGGGCAGTCCGGCAGGTGCCCCAGGCGATCGAGGATCAGCTCGCCGAGGGCGGGCGCCTGGCGACGGTCGTCGCCGGCGCGCCGGGTGCGCTCGGCACGGCGCAGCTCTTCATGAAGGAGAATGGCGCCGTGTCGGGACGACCAATGTTCGACGCGGGCACGCCGCTGCTGCCGGGCTTCGCGCCGCCGCAGCGTTTCACTTTCTGAGACCAGGCCGGTCAGTTGCGGGACTATCAATGGCGCCGCCACAAGTGCTAGGCTGCGGATCGCAAACTGAGGGTAATTCGATGCGTCTCCGGCCCCCATTCAGGCTAGCGCGCCTGGCCTCGCTGTGCGCCCTGGTCGTCGGGGCGGCGGCGTCGCGGCCGGCCGAGGCGCAGAGCCTGATCGAGGCCTTGTCGACGACGTACAACAGCAACCCCGACCTGCTGGCGTCGCGGGCCCTGCTGCGCCAGACCGACGAATCGCTCGCCCAGGCCGTCTCCAACTGGCGGCCGCGGGTGACGCTGTCGCTCGAGTACAACAAGGTCGAGCAGGACTCCTACTCGCAGCGGACGACCCCGACCTTCTACTTCCTGAACGGCCGCTTCACGACGCTGAGCGTGACGCAGCCGCTGTTCCGCGGCGGCAAGACCATCGCCGACACCAAGACGGCCCAGGCCAACATCCAGGCCCAGCGCGCGTCGCTGGCCGACACCGAGCAGAACGTGCTGCTGGCGGCGGTCACGTCGTACGCCGACCTGATCCAGAACATCTCGATCGCCGACGCCCGCCGCAACAACGTGCGCGTCCTGATCCAGCAGCTGGACGCGACGCGCGAACGCTTCCGCGTCGGCGAGCTGACCATCACCGACGTGTCGCAGGCCGAAGCCCGCCTCGAGGGCGCCCGCGCCGATCTCGTTCAGGCCGAGACGCAGGTCCGCATCGCCGAGGCGGCCTACGAGCGCACGATCGGCCAGAAGCCGGGCCGTCTCGGCGAGATGCCGCTGATCGGCGGCCTTCCGGTGAGCGAGGAGGAGGCGATCTCGCTCGCCATGGACATGGGTCCGCGCGCCGTTTCGGCCCAGTACCGGATCTCGGCCGCCAACTACAGCGTGAACAGCGCCATCGGCGACCTGCTGCCCCAGGTCAACCTCGTGGGCGTGGTGCAGCAGCAGTTCGACCTGCAGGTGCCGAGCGACAAGTACTACACCTACGGCGTCCGCCTGCAGGCGACAGTGCCGATCTACCAGAACGGCAGCGAATGGTCGCGCGTCCGCCAGGCCAAGGAACTGGTCGGCCAGCGCCGCAACGAACTCGACAGTGCGCGTCGCACCGCGGCCGAGAACGTCATCCGCGCCTGGCGACAGCTCGATTCCTCGCGGTCCCGCGTGACCTCGTTCGAATCGCAGGTCCGCGCCAACGAGGTCGCCCTGAACGGCGTCCGTCAGGAAGCACTGGTCGGATCGCGCACCACCCTCGACGTCCTGAACGCCGAGCAGGAACTGCTCAACGCCCAGGTCAACCTGGTCCAGGCCCGGCATGACGTGCAGGTGTCCTACTACGGCGTGCTGGCGGGTATCGGCCGCCTGACGGCCCGGACCCTGGCGCTGCCGGTCGAGTACTACGACGAGGAGCGGTACTACAACGAGGTCGGGTCCCGCTGGATCGGCTGGGGCACCGCAGGCGAACAGGGACCGATCCCGCAGCCGGCTCCCACCACCACCACCAGTGGCAGCTTCGGCACCAAGTAAGCGCGGAAGCCATGGCCGATTCGAAGAGCAGCGATCCGTCGATGGACGATATCCTGGCGTCGATCCGCAAGATCATCTCCGACGACGAGGCGCGGGTTCAGTCCGGCGGCCGTCCGTCTGCCGGTCTGTCGGACGCCAGCGTCCCGGGGGGCTCGCCGACAGGCAGCCAGAGCGGGCGCCCGATCGCCACTCCGCCGGTCGAGCCGTCGCTGAGCGGCAAGCCCAGGGACGACGTGCTTCTCTTGACCGACATCATCGAGGAACCGCGGGTCGAGGCCCCGCCGCCACCGCCAATTCCGCTGCGCCGGATCGATCCCGCGGAGGCGGCCGAGATGGCCCAGCCGCCGGTCGATGAACCGGCGCCCGCCACGTCCGGGCGCATGGCCGGCGGTCCGTCGCTGCTCGACGGGATCGCAGCGGCCAGCACGGCGTCGGCTTTCGCCAAGCTCAGCCTCGCCGTGGAGGAGACCATGCCGACCCCAGACGCTTCGGAGCCCGGTCCGGCGATCGGCGGCAGCGGAAAGACCGTCGAGGATCTGGTGAAGGAGATGCTCCGGCCGATGCTGAAGGAATGGCTCGACCGCAACTTGCCGCAGATCGTCGAGCGGCATGTCGAACGCGAGATCGCGCGGCTGACCCGCCGCTAGCCCCCAGCGCCCCGGAAGATCGACGCCACGGCGCACCCGTGGCGTTTTTTCGTTATAAGGCTCCCAAATGCTCGACAAGACCTACGATCCCAAGGAAATCGAAGCCCGCCTCTACCCGGAATGGGAAAAGGAAGGGGCATTCCGCGCCCATCCCGAGTCGTCCAAGCCGCCGTACTGCATCGTCATCCCGCCGCCCAACGTCACGGGCAGCCTGCACATGGGCCATGCACTCGACAACACGCTGCAGGACGTGCTGATCCGCTGGCGGCGGATGAAGGGCGACGACGTGCTTTGGCAGCCGGGAACGGACCATGCCGGCATCGCCACCCAGATGGTCGTGGTGCGCAACCTCGAGCAGGAGGGGATCGGGCTCGCCGTCGAAGGCGCCGATCGCGGCGACGGCAACAAGACGCTGCTGGACCGCGAGGCGTTCCTCGCCAAGGTCTGGGAATGGAAGGCCTATTCCGGCGGCACCATCACCAGCCAGCTCCGGCGTCTCGGCGCCTCGTGCGACTGGAGCCGCGAACGCTTCACGATGGACGAGGGCCTGTCGGCCGCCGTCCTCAAGGTGTTCGTCGACCTCTACAAGGCCGGCCTGATCTACAAGGACAACCGGCTGGTCAACTGGGATCCCAAGATGCTGACCGCGATCTCCGACCTCGAGGTCGAATCGCGCGAGGTGAAGGGACATCTCTGGTACTTCAAGTATCCGATCGAGGGCAGCGACGAGCACATCGTGGTCGCCACGACCCGGCCGGAGACCATGCTGGGCGACACCGGCGTCGCGGTCCATCCCGACGACCCCAAGTGGAAGCACCTGATCGGCAGGCACGCCATCCTGCCGCTGGTCGGCCGTCGGATCCCGATCGTGGCCGACGAGTATTCCGATCCCGAGAAGGGCTCCGGCGCCGTGAAGATCACGCCGGCGCACGACTTCAACGATTTCGAGGTCGGCCGGCGCCACAAGCTCGAGGCGATCAGCATCTTCGACAAGTTCGCGCGCCTGAACGACAAGGCGCCCGAGGCCTATCGCGGCCTCGATCGCTTCGAGGCGCGCAAGCGCATCGTCGCGGAGATGGAGGCGGCGGGGCTGCTCGAGAAGATCGAGCCGCACACCCACGCGGTGCCCTACGGCGACCGCGGCGGCGTGCCGGTCGAGCCGTTCCTGACCGAGCAGTGGTATGCCGACGCGAAGAAGCTCGCCGAGAAGCCGATCGCGGCGGCGCGCGACGGGCGCGTGGCCTTCGTACCCGAACGCGGCCGCGAGGAATTCTTCCGCTGGATGGAGAACATCGAGCCCTGGTGCATCTCGCGCCAGCTCTGGTGGGGCCACCAGATCCCGGCCTGGTACGGACCCGACAGGAAGGTCTTCGTGGCGATGTCGGAGGCCGAGGCCCGGGCCGAGGCTGCGGCGCACTACGGCCGGGACGTGGCGCTGGAGCGCGATCCCGACGTGCTCGACACCTGGTTCAGCTCGGCGCTGTGGCCCTTCTCGACCCTGGGCTGGCCCGACCGCACGGCCGAGCTCGCGAAGTACTACCCGACCAACGTGCTGGTGACGGGCTGGGACATCCTGTTCTTCTGGGTGGCCCGCATGATGATGATGGGCATGCAGTTCATGGAGGAGGTGCCCTTCCGGACGGTCTACCTGCACGGGCTGGTGACGGACGAGAAGGGACAGAAGATGTCCAAGTCCAAGGGCAACGCCATGGACCCGCTCGAGCTGATCGACAAGTACGGCGCCGACGCGCTGCGCTTCACCATGGCGTCGCTGGCGGCCAACAATGCCGGCCGGCTGCGGCTCGCGCCGGCGCGGGTCGAGGGATCGCGCAACTTCGCCACCAAGTTCTGGAACGCGACGCGCTTCGCCGAGATGAACGGCGCCGCGCTGCCGTCGGGATTCGATCCGGCGACGGCGACGCTCACGGTCAACAAGTGGGTGCTGGGCGAGCTAGCTCGCGCCAATGCCGCCGTCGACGCGGCCCTGGCCGGCTTCCGGCTGAACGAGGCCGCCAGCCTCCTCTACGAGTTCATCTGGGGCATCGTCTGCGACTGGTACGTCGAGCTCTCCAAGCCGATCCTGCAGGGCGACGACGGGCCGGCCAAGGACGAGACGCGGGCCGTTACGGCCTTCGTGATCGCCGAAACCGCCAAGCTCCTGCATCCGGTGATGCCCTTCATCACCGAGGAGCTGTGGGACAAGCTCGGCCATCGCGCCGCCCACGGCGCCCTGATCGGCCAGTCCTGGCCGGTCGCGCCGGCGAGCGACGCGGCGGCCGACGGCGAGATCGGCTGGCTGATCAAGCTCATCTCCGACATCCGCTCGGCCCGCGCCGAGCTGAACGTGCCGGCCGGTGCCAAGCTCAGGCTCCTGGTGGTCGGCGGCAACGAGACGACGCGCCAGCGCATCGACACGCATCGCGCCGCCATCGAGCGCCTGGCGCGCATCGAGGGCGTCGCACCGGCGGCCTCGGCGCCCAAGGCATCGCTGCAGATCGTGCTGGGCGAGGCGACCTACGCCCTCCCGGTGGGCGACGTCATCGACCTCAAGGCCGAGAGCGCGCGCCTGCAGAAGGAAATCAAGAAGCTGGGCGACGAGGTGGGCAAGATCGACGCCAAGCTCGGCAACGCGACCTTCGTGGCGCGCGCTCCCGAGGAGGTCGTCGAGGAGCAGCGCGAGCGGCGCCAGCAGGCCGAGGCGACCCGCGCGCGCCTCACCATGGCGCTGGAGCGGCTGGCGGATTAGCTGGGGGCGCGCCACTTCCGTGGCGCGCTTCCCTAAGGTTCGACGATGACGCGCGATCGGAGTCGCGCGCCCGCGGCGACTAAGACGCCTTCCTGAGGTCCGGCACGTAGGGCCGGCTGGCGAAGTGCTCCTGGTCGTCGCCGCGGGCGAAGCGGAGCCCGGCACGGCGCAGCGCGTCGTCGTCGACCGGCTCGAGCGGCACGAAATAGCGGTCGTCCGTCCGGGTGAAGGTGTCGTTGTCGACGCGGTTGTAGCAGATCAGCAGCGTCCAGCGCCGCTTGTCCGAGCGGTTGGCGTCGGAGCGGTGGATGGCGTTGCAGTGGAAGATCAGCGCGTCGCCGGGATCGAGCTCGCAATGCTCGATCGGGCACTTGTCGAGGATGTGCGGCATGCGCTGGGGATCGACCTCGTTCTGGGTCGGCGACAGCGGCGTGTGGTCGATGCGGCCGAGCCGGTGAGAGCCGGCCGCGATCTGCAGGCAGCCGTTTTCCTTCGTGGTCCTGTCCAACGCGATCATCACCGACAGGAGGTCGGGACGCAGGCAGCCATTGTAGTACCAGTAGCCGTAGTCCTGGTGCCATTCCCAGGCGCCGCCGACCTCCGGCTCCTTGGCGGTGAGCTTGGACTGGTAGTGGTAGACCGGTCCGCCCAGCAGCGCCGCCGACGTGTCGATCATCCGCCGGCAGCGCGCCGCCAGCCCGTAGACGCTGTCGCCGGCGCGGTTCCACAGCGCGATGCGCGTCGAGCGGCCTTCGCCGTCGCGCCGGTCGAGGATGCTGCCGCGAACCGCCGGATCCTCCTCCATGGCGCGGGTCAGCAGCTCGATCTCGTCCGGCGCGAACAGGCCGCGCGCATAGGTGAAGCCCTTGTCGTTGAACTCGGCCGTCTGCGCGGCATTCAGAGCGTTGGGCATGGTTTCCTCGGTTTCAAATTTTTGGTTTCGCTGAGAAGTTGAAGCACCACTGTCACCCCGAGCGAAGCGCTTGCCCTGAGCGAAGCCGAAGGGAGGGGCCTTTGGGCCGAAGTACAGGTCCCTCGCTGCGCTCGGGATGACTGAGAAGCCGTATCAGATGACAGTTTTTCTCGGCACTAGACTGGCCGGAAGACGTTTCGACCGCCGGCCTCCCGGACCATCACCCTACGTCCGAGCTGCTCGTTCGTCAGCATGTCGGCCATCAGGGCGGGATCGTCGTCGCCCATGGCGACGAAGCGGTCGCCCGATCCGTCGAGGCGTCCGATGATGTAGGCCTTCTCGGGCGCTTCCCGGCCGTAGGTCACGCAGTAGGTCTCGATCGTGCCCGTTCCGGCGGGGCGTGTATCGACGTGCCGCTTCGGCCCGGCGTCAAGCTCGGCCTGCAGCGTCTTCGGATCCTGCCGCCGCCACGGGCCCCGGGTGGGCTGGGTCGAGTAGAGGCCGGCGGAATGCTTGGTCAGGTAGTTGCCGTTGGCCGTCACCATGCCGAACGAGCCCGGCGCGCGGCGCACCACGTTCATCATCTCGGCAATGGAATGGGTCACGTAGTTGTTGCCCGGGCCACCGAAGAAGGGGAGGCCGCCGGTGACGCTGATCGGCCGCGGATCGTCCTCGGCGATGCCGATCTCCTGCATCGCCACCTCCACCGCCGAGGGGAAGCAGCTGTAGAGATCGAAGGCCGCCACGTCGGCCGCCGTCTTGCCGGCCATGTCGAGGGCCGCGCGGGCGCAGCCGCGGATGGCCGGCGAGGCGTCGAGGCGCTCGCGCTCGGAGACGATCCAGGTGTCGACCCCGTCGGCGCAGCCATGGAGGAAGACCCAGCGGTCCTGCGGGATGCCCCATTCCCGCGCCTTCTCGACCGATGTCATGAGGACCGCGGCGGCCTGGTCGATCATCGCGTTGGCGTTCATCAGCCGGGGATAGGGAAAGCAGATCCACCGGTTGTCGTCGGAGATCGTGGCCAGCCGTTCGGCGCTGTAGCCCTCGCGCCGCGTCGCCAGGGGATTGGCCTTGGCCACGGCCGCGAGGCGGGCGAACAGCCGGCCCATCGCCGCCATGTGGCTCGAAACGTCGCGTCCCCGCCCGCCGCGGATCGCGTTCTCGAGCAGCGGGTAGAAGTGGATGGCCGCCTTGAGGTCGTGCCGGGCCTCCTCGTCGGAGAAGCCGAAGCGCTTGTCGCCGACGCGCACCGGCTCGCCGCCCGGGTCCTCGTTGTGGTCGATCGCGAGCCCGGCCTTGCGCGCGTTCTGGGTCGAGCGCAGCAGCTCGGCGCCGCAGATCAGCGCCAGCCCGGTCTCGCCGCGCGCGATCTCCTCGGCGAAGCGGTTCACCATGTACTGGGGCGTGTTGCCGCCCTGGTGCGTGTAGATCTGCTGGCGCGGCGCGGCATTCAGCCGGTTGGCGACGCTGCGCGGCGGGTTGGTGGAGCGGCCGAACGGCGAGGCGAAGCGCGGGCTGACGTCGGGAAAGAATTCCAGGACGGCGATGGCATCGATCGTGCGGCCGAGCGCGTCGGCGCCGATCGCGGCCCCGCTATCCGCCAGGGCGAGCCGCGCCGCCTCGGCGCAGAAGGCGACGTTGGATCGTGCGCTCGAGGGCTCGCTCGTCGTGTCGGTGATCTGGCCACAGCCGACCAGGATGGGGGTGCGGGGATCGATCATGCGCAAGTCTTGGCATCATCTCCCGGCGCCGTCACCCGCGTCCTGCATCCGGCGCTTCAGGCCTTCGGTGTATTCCGCGCTGCGCTCGTAGGCCGATGGATGGATCGTGGCACCGGGTGGAATCGTGCGGTAGCGAAAGAGGTTCATGCGGCGCTCCTCCTTCTTCAGCTTGTTGTTGTAGTGGCGCTTGGGAAGGAACTCGACGGGCCACCATGGCGGGGTCAGCGAATCGTGCATCCTGGCCTTGGCATCGGGCGCGACGTAGCCGCCGCCGGCCTGTCCGAGCACCAGTGCCTCGCGTCCCGCATCGACCCTCAGGTCGGCGGCCCTGGCCTCGTCGAGCATCCATTTCAGGGCGCCTTTGGACAGGCCGCTCTCGGCCTCGGGATAGCCGCCGCCCACATCGCAATGGACGCCGGGAAACCAGACCTGCTTCAGGTCGCTGGGGCCGCCGTCGGGCGATGGCCGCCACAGGTTGGTCCGGAAGAAGGCGCGGCGCTCGTCGAGGGCGACGGCGTGCCGGCCGATGGCGATATCGGGATTGTCGGCCGTGTAGGGGAGACGCAGCGGGTTCTCGATCCAGCCGACCGAGCTCACCGTGTCCCAGACCCCGACGAAGTGCGGCCGGCACCGCGGGCCGCCGAAATGATCCTTGAACTCGCGGGCGAGGTCGAAGTAGGCGTCGATCTCGCCCTTCGCGCGCTTGCGCTCGCGCAGGCTGGTGATCGCCATCATCATGCGGATCGCGTACGGCACGAGCGGCTCGTTGCCGGCCCGGATCAGGCCATACATGTGGAGCAGGGAAGAGACGCACCGCACCGTGTAGGCGCCGCGGCTGAAACCGAACAGGAAGACCCGGTCGCCCTCCCGGAAATGGTTCATCAGGAAGACATAGGCGTCGCGGATGTCGGTCTCCAGCCCGTAGCCGATCGCCAGGCCGAGCAGCTTGGTGACCTTGCGTCCGGTGGTGGTCACGGCACCAACGGCTTCCATGGTGCCGACTCCCGGATGGTAGAAGGTCGCCTGCTCGTCAGGATCGTGCACCAGGGCATGGAAGAGCTTCACGACGTTGGTGCGGTCGCGCGCGAACTCGTTGGCCGTTCCGTCGCAACACAGGACGATGTTCCTTGCCATCACGGCAACGTCACGACGACCGACTTGTCGGCGGCCTTCCGAAAATTGTCGTGCCATGGTCCCGGATAGGCCGCGTGCAGTTCGGCTATCAGTTCCTTCAAGTTGCGGACCTTCTCGCCGCCTTTCTCCAGTTCGTAGGCTTTCGACCAAGCCACGTCGTCGTTGGTGAAATGCACGGTCATGGGTCGTGCGCCGTGGAACTTCACGACAGCCTCAACGGTCGGCGCATCGGGATTGTCGTGCTTGCCGTCCGCCGAGAACACGTAGTGGTCGGCCACGAAGAACTCGACGAACGGCTTGGTGCAGTTCCGGATGCTGCCGTGATGCGGCATCTTCACGAGATCGAGCTTGGCCGGTTGGTTGCCGAGGCCGAGTTCCTTCCACGCCTCGACGATATCGTCGCCATGGGCGTCGCCGGTGAGCAGCAACCTGCGCCCGTCCGTCTCGACCAGCACGACGATGGATGACAGGTTGGGAACCGACTTGTCTTCCTTCGACTTGGGCACGAACAGCTCCTGGAGGGCGGCCTGCCGCGCCTCCTTGGTCGTCTTCTTCAGGGCTTTCGCCCATTCCTCGCGCAGCTTGTCGAGGCGCCTCTGCACGGGCCCCAGCACGGTGACATCGGCGCCTTCGATCTTGTACTTCTTCTGTCCCGGTTTCGCCGAGACGAAGCCATTGACGGGCTTGTTGCCCTCCAAATGAAGGGCGCGCAGGTCGGATGCCAGTGCGTTTCCCTGAGCGACGCTCTGCATGACCATAGTGGCGTGCTCGTCGTCGACGCCGGGCAGGTTCTTCGGGGCGACGAGCGACTGCAGCGACGCGGGGCTCGCGTCGACGGCCGCGCCCGCAGGCGGCGGACCGACCAGCTTATCGAACGAATTGAACCAGAAGCGGGCAAACTCAACGTCAGCCGGGTTGACCGCCGTCGCGCCGCGCAGCTTGTCCGTCAGCTTCTGGATACCGTTTATGTGGTCGTCGTCGATGTGGCTCACCATGCCGAGGGCCACCGGTAGGCGCGGGTTGGGATTGATCTCCTTCAACCGCGGCAGCAGCACGTCGCTCCAGACGTTGATGCCCTTGCCCGCATCTCGGCGCGGCCCGCCGTCGACGATCCAAAGCCGTTCCTTGCCGTCCGGTCCGGGATAACGCAGCAGCAGGCAGTCACCGGCGAGTGCGTTCAGGGCTTCCAGGACGACCATGTTGTTCCCCTTTCGCCTACACGGATTGAAGGGCGCGCAAGACGTCGACCAGCCCGGCACCCTGGAAGTGCGCCTCGCGCTTCAGGTCGGTCGCGGTCGACATCAGGATGTCCTTGATGCGGGTGGGCCGGCCGATCAGCTCTGGATAACGGGCCATGAGCATCGCTGCGGCGCCAGCGACGTGCGGCGCCGCCATCGACGTGCCATCCATGCGTTGGAGATCCGGGCCCGGAATAGTCGAGGTGATCTTCTCGCCAGGCGCGAGGATATCGGGCTTGCGCCGGCCATCGCCGGTCGGGCCGCGTGCGGAGAAGTAGCTCACGCCGTAGACATGGGGATCGCGCTGGTGGGTCGAACCGACGGTGATGACATAGTCGGCATTCCCGGGATCGGTGACGCTGATCTGACGATAGCCGGTGCCCATGCTCTGCTTCTCGACCGAGGCGCCGTTCTCGAAGCCGGTATTGCCCGCCGCGGCGACCACAACGGTGCCATTGCCCACGAGATGATTGCAGGCCTCGCAGATCGGCGTCTGGCCACAGGCGAAGCTGTCGACGTCGTGTGCGAGCGCCAGGGAGAGATTGACGCCGTGGACGACGGGGACGGCGCGGTCACGATTGAGCCAACCGACGAACTCGAGCGCGCACAGGATGGCGAACTCGTCGCCATGACCGTCGGCATCGAAAACTCGCAGATCGTACAGCGTCAGGTGGGGACACATGCCGAACAGGTCCTGCTCGACGCCCTTGTCCTTCTGCTTGGGCCAGCTCGCAGCCAGGATGCCCGCGACATGCGTACCATGGTCGGTCTCGGGCGGCAGGTAGTGGCGGTCGTCGGCGTGCGACACCCGAATCAGAGGGCGGACGATCTCCCAGTCGAGGTCGCGGGCGAACTTGTTGCGGACCGCCAGATGCCGGAATGCGCGCGGATAGCGGCGGCTCAGCGCGGCGATCGAATAGCCTTCCTTGCCCTCGGGCACCGGAAGCAGATGCGCCTTGGCTTCGTTCGGGTCCTCTTCCTCCTTGGGTTCGACCTCGCTGATCGCATAGTCGATGATTTCACGCAGCCGCGTGAAATCGTAAGTCTCCGTAACCCGAGAGTACTTGAGGCAGTTTGCCGGCGACGGGGTGGGGCCAAGCTCGGTAACTTCCTTCTTTGAGCGGTCGAGGAACGCTGGATGGGTGGCGTCGATGCCGCCGTCGATGACGGCGAACGCAATGCCACTCGTGTTGATCTCGAAGACCCGATGGGCCGCGTCCGCTTTGACGGTGGCGCGCGATTCGAACAATGTCTGCTGCGCCGGACGGTTCAGGCTGATCAGCGAAATTCCCTTCGCGATCTCCTCCCTCTCGGTTGGCGTTGGCACCGCATGCCACAACAGACGCCGGGCGTGCTGGTAGATTTGACGCAGGATGGGGATGGGCTGCTGGGCTGGTCCACCGTTTACGGCGCCCAATCGATCGGCCAGTGCGCCGAGCTCCCGGATGGTCTCCTTCGAACTCGCCCGCATGAGGTAGTCGATGAAACCCACAAGCGCGACGTAGCGCCCAAGCTCCGCATACCTTCCGCGTGGTTTCTCGGCGTGCTCGGTCAGGTCATCGAAGGTCTTGTTGAACTGGCTGTCATCCTTGATCAGCTCCGTCCACCAACCGGACAATGGTACGATGTAGCAAACGAGAGTGTTGAAGTTGGCGAGGGCGACGATGCGCCTATCGCTGAGCGCGATGCGGGCCGGCCGTCGCTGAACGAACTGGTAGTCCTTGATGGGGACGCCTTTGGTCGATCCGAGATCGTCTTGGAGTTTCTTGACGATGCGGCCTGGCCGTTCGCCCGAGGACATCGTGAGAAGGAGGTCGACCGTGTCGTCCGGCAGAGGTTCCTGGCTGGCCGGATCGTCGGCATGCGCGATGTTGAAGTTGGCGATTGCCTCGGCGACCCTGATATAGCGGAGCCAGACGTCGGGCATGATCGGACTGTCCTGTGTGCGTCGCGCTCGTCCATAGGTCTGGAACACGAAGCGCCTCAGGGTGCCTTCATCGAGGTTGCCATCGTCGTCGATGCCACGCGTCGGCATTTTACCTCCCCCCGGAGTTCGACGCACTCTTGAGTGAGCCTAGCCTACGTTGCGCGCCTTGCCTGGACCAAGATGTGGCAATTCCCACACTCGGTGGAGAGACCTTCAGTCGGTCAACGACGAGATCTCCGCGTCGCTGAGCCCGGCCTCCGCCAGCACGCTCCTGGTATGCTCGCCGAGGTCGGCGACCTTCGGCCCGCTCTGCAGCGCGGAGCCGGAGAAGCGGAAGGGCGGGGCGGGGGACTGGAAGGCGCCGGCCTTGTCCTCGATGGTGCAGAGCGATCCGCGATGCGCGACCTGCGGGTCTTGCAGGGCCTCGGTCACGGTGAGGTAGGGAGAGCAGGGCACGCCGTGCTTCTCGAGCGCCGCCACGCATTCCTTGACCGTGAGCGTGCGCGACCACGCCTCGAACTCGTCGACGAACTGGTCCCAGTTCATGCGCCGGTCGGCATACTTCTCGAAGCGAGGGTCGGTCAGCCAGTCGCGTCGCCCGGCGGCCGTCGCCATGTCCTGGAAGGTCTTCTCGCTGGCGGTCGCCAGCATGACGTAGCCGTCCTTGGCCTCGACCGGTCCGTACATCGGCCGCGACGGCATCTGGAAGTCGAACTGGGCGCGATTGACCTCGCCCAGCAGCATGCCGACCAGCGATTCGAACATCGACACGTCGACCATCTGGCCGCGGCCGGTGACGTGGCGCTGGTGGAGCGCCGCCAGGATCGCGCCCATCGCATAGGCGCCGCTGGCATAGTCGGCGACGAAGATGCCGCAATTGTCGGGCCGCTGGCGGCCCTGCTGGTAGCCGAGATGCGCCATGTCGTAACCGGTCGAGGCATGGATCACCGGCGCATAGGCCGGACGGCTGGCGCCGGGGCCGGTCTGGCCGTAGCCCGAGATCGCGCCATAGACCAGGCGCGGGTTGATCTTCGCCAGTTCCTCATAGTCGAGCCCCAGGCGCTTCATCACGCCGGGCCGGTAGTTCTCGACCAGGATGTCGACCGACTTCACCAGCGCCTTCACGGCGGCGATCGCCTCGGGCTTCTTGAGGTCGAGCACGATCGAGCGCTTGCCGGCGTTGAGCTGGCCGAACATGGTCCCGGCGCCCTGGCGCTGCACCGGCCGGCTGCGCATCAGGTCGCCGTCCGGCGATTCGATCTTGATGACGTCGGCCCCCATGTCGGCCAGCAGGCGCGCGCAATGCGGGCCGGCGATGGTGGTCGAGAAGTCGAGGACGCGGATTCCCTCGAGGGGGCGGGGGGCTGCTGCTTCGGTCATTCTGTCACCGGCCGATGAGGATGAGGACGACGCCCGCGATCACCAGGAGGCTGCCCAGCCATTCGCCGGCGGACGGCCGCTCCTTCAGCACGACGTGCGAGGCGATGAAGGTGAACACCAGCTCGATCTGGCCGACGGCGCGGACGAGGGCGGCGTTCTCGAGCGTCATGGCGAGCGCCCAGCCGGCGGATCCCAGCACGCTGAAGATGCCGACCCAGATCGACGAGCGCCAGTTGACCCAGACCTTGCCGAGCTGCGGCCGGTCGCGGCGGCTGAGATAGGCCGCCATCAGCACGACCTGGATCGTGTTCATGCAGGCGAGCACGGTGATGCCGCGGACCATGAAGTCGCCGTCGGGCAGGAGCTTGGAGGCCTCGCGAATGGTGCCGGCCGCGATCGCGAAGGTCGCGCCCGCCAGGATCCCGTAGAGCGCGCCCTTGTGCATCAGGTCGGCGAGGACGGTCCGGACGTTGGCGAAGGAGCCGCGCACGCTCAGGATCGCCACGCCGCCGAGGCAGACGAGGATGCCCATCCAGGCCAGCAGGTGGAGCGGCTCGTGGGCGATGAAGGTCGCGAACAGGGCCACGAACACCGTCTCGGTCTTCGAATAGACGGTGCCGACCGCATAGTTGCGCAGCGCGAAGGAGTGGATCATCAGCGAGGTGGCGACGATCTGCGCCACGCCGGCGATCGTGACCAGGCCGATGAAGGCGAGCGACAGGGTGGGCACCTGCCGCCCCGTGCCGAAGACCAGGAAGGCCAGCGCCGCCAGGGCCAGCGGCGCGCCGTAGAGGTAGCGGACGAAGTTGGCTCCGTCGACGCTCAGCACGCCCCGGATCTTCTGCTGCATCGTCGTCCGGATGTTCTGGCACAGCGCGGCGAAGACGGTGATCGGTATCCAGAGCGGCACGCGGTTTCTCTCCCCTGGCGCGCAGTGTATGGCCTCGACGGGCTCACGTCTGCGGCCTAGATTTTCACCATGCGACGAGAGCTGACCGAGGCGCTTGCGGCTGGCTGGTCCGGGCTGGGCCGGCCCGGCGTGTGGTGGAGCGGTGCCGACCGGCGATCGATCGCGCAGGAAACGCGGGCGGCCCGCGGCTGCGGCCTCTGCCGCCGGCGCAAGGAAGCCCTCTCGCCGCAGGCCGTGCCGGGAGACCATGCCGCCGCGACGACCCTGCCGGCGGCCGCCATCGAGGCGGTCCATCGCATCGTCAGCGATCCCGGCCGGTTGTCCGAGGCCTGGTACCGGCGAACGATCGCGCAGGGCCTGCCGGAAGAGGCCTATGTCGAGCTCCTGTCCGTGGTGGCCATCGTGACGGCCGTGGACACGTTCGACCGCGCCCGCGGCGCAGCCCTCCGCCTCCTGCCCGACGCGCAGCCCGGCGAGCCGTCCCGCCGCCGTCCCGCCGGCGCCCGGCCGGGCCTGGGCTGGATGCCGATGCTGGCGCCGGAGGATGTCGGGCCCGACGATCCGCCGCTCTACGCGGCAGCCGGCCGCGGCGGCGGCAACGTCCATCGTTCGCTCAGCCTCGTGCCCGAGGCGATGATGCAGTTCTGGGACCTTTTCGAGACGATGTACCTGCCGCAGGACGCCATGCGCGATTTCGGGCGCGAGTACCGGGCCGTCGACCATGCGCAGATCGAGATGCTGGCGGCGCGCGTCGCCGTTCTCAACCAGTGCGTCTATTGAACCACCAGCCATCTGCAGCTGCTCCGGGGGAGCGGCCGGCACAGCGGGAAGGACTACAGGCTCGGCGGCATCGTCGAGGGTGAGGGCGGCAGCGGCGTTGCCGGCGAGACCCAGCTCCTTGCCTTTGCCGATGCCGCGATCGGGGCCAGCGAGACGCTCGGCGAGGCGCGGCAGGCCGTGACGGAAACGATCGGTGAGGCGGCGATGGTCGATGCGGCGGCGGTGGTCGCGGGCTTCGACGCCATCACGCGGGTGGCCGACGGCACCGGCATCCCGCTCGAGCCCGCGAAGGCAGAGGCCACGGCGGACTGGCGCGATGCGCTGGGCATCGACGCCTTCTGGGCGCGAAAAATCTAAAGATCGGCGCCGACGGCCTCGCGGACCGAGCCAAAGCCGTCGCGGGCCAGCAGGGCGGCGAGTTCTTCCTTGATGCGGCGGACGAGAGGAGGTCCCTCGTAGACCATCATCGAGTAGAGCTGCACCAGCGTCGCGCCGGCCCGGATCTTGGCATAGGCATCGGCGCCCGAGCCGATGCCGCCGCAGCCGACCAGCGGGAACTGGCGCTCGACGCGCATCGCCGTGCGGCGCAGCACCTCGGTCGACAGCGCCGCGAGCGGGGCCCCGGACAGGCCGCCGGCCTCGCCGCGCCGCGCCGACCGCAGCGTGTCGGGGCGCGAGAGCGTGGTGTTGCCGACGATGATGCCGTCCATGGCGAGCTCGCGGCAGACGGCGACGATGTCGTCGAGGTCGTCGTCGGTCGCATCGGGGGCGATCTTCACCACGAGCGGCACGGGATGGCGGGCGATGGCGTCCTGCACGCGCTTGAGGAGATCGCCGAGCTGCGCGCGGCCCTGCAGGTTGCGCAGGCCGGGCGTGTTGGGCGAGGAGACGTTGCAGACGAGATAGTCGGCATAGGACGCGAGCGCCGCGCAGCCCGCCACATAGTCGGCGGCACGGTCGGTCGTGTCCTTGTTGGCCCCGACATTGACGCCGACGAAGCCGCGGCGCGCGCGCGCGGCCAGGCGGGCACGCACGGCCTCCAGCCCCTGGCCCGGAAAGCCCATGCGGTTGATGACGCCGCGATCCTCGGGCAGCCGGAACAGGCGCGGCCTGGGGTTTCCCTCCTGCGGTCGCGGCGTGACGCTGCCGATCTCCACCGAGCCGAAGCCGACGGCGAGCATGGCGTCGGGCACCTCGGCATTCTTGTCGAAGCCGGCGGCGAGGCCGACCGGGTTGGGCAGCGTGCGGCCCCAGACCTGGACGGCGAGCGATGGGGGATCCGGCCGGCGGTCGGCCGGCAGGAGCCCGGACTTCAGGGCGCCGAGCGCGAGACCGTGGGCCGCCTCGGCATCGAGGCGGGACAGGAAGAGATCGGCGAAGGCGTACCAGGCGGCCATTGCCGTCTGGTTAGCAGAGATGGCCTGTGGAGCGCTCCGGGGCTAGGCCCGGCCGTAGACCGGCATGAGGACGCCGGAGTTGATCGTGTCGGACAGGCTGCAATGCGCCACGATCAGCTCGGCGATCGCCGCCGGCTTCACCCAGGTGTCGTACTTGGCGTCCGGCATGTCCTTGCGGTTGACCGGCGTGTCGATGGTCGAGGGTGCCAGCGCGATGGCCGAGATGCGGTCGTTCTTGAGCTCCTCGGCCAGCGCGACGGTGAAGGCGGCCACCGCCGCCTTGGAGGCGGTGTAGGCCGTCATGTTCGCTCCCTGCCGGGGATTGAGGGCGGGGCGGGCGGCGATGTTGACGATATGGCCGCCGGTCCCGCCCTTGCGGAAATTGGCCACGGCCGCGCGGCAGCTCAGCGCGCAGGACACGAGGTTCATCGATATCTGCTGCTGCAGCACCTTGAGCGGGCTGTCGGCGATCGGCGCCCAGGCGAAGCCGCCGGCGATGTTCACGACGGCGTGGAGCGGCGGCAGCTTGCCGTAGAAGCCCTCGACCGAGGCCTCGTCGGACAGGTCGATGGCGGGAACGACGCTCACCTTTGAGGAGTCGGTGAAGCGGCCGGTCGGCGGCGTGGTCTCGATCGCGGGCACGTGGCAGGTGGCGCCGGCCTGCGTGAAGGCATTGACCACCGCGCTGCCGAGTGCGCCGGTGCCGCCGGTGACGACGATGTGGCGGTCCTTGAGCGACTGCATATCGGGTCCTCAGTTGGTGGGCCGAAGGGGAGCGGAAAGGGCGGCCAAGCCGGGCGCCCCAGCCGGGCGCCCAAGCCGGGCGCCCACGGGGGCCTACAGCCGGTCGCTGCCGCCGAGCTGTGGACGGAGCGCCGGCGAGTCGCTCCAGATCACCTGGAACAGCTCGCGGAACAGCTCGCCGATCCGCGGATCGTTCGGGCCGCTGGCGGACGTCCACGCCGTCGTCTCCGACAGGACCTGGTCGTTGCGGCAGTAGACGGCGAAGGCATAGAAGACACCGGGCTTGCCCTGGCGGAAACGCGGCGGAGCACCGGCGCACACCTGGTTGGACCCGTAGTCGAGCGCCGGATCGAAGATCAGGTACAGGCGATAGTAGGGGCGGGGCTTCTCCGGCGGATCGGCGTAGGTGAAGGTCATCGCCGGCTGCGGCTTGGCGGCCTGCATCGCCGGCAGCAGTGCCTGTGCGACGGCGCCGGGATCGACGCCGGGGAAGGGATTGCCGGCCAGGATCACCTGGAAGTAGCGACCGTCCGCTATCGAGAAGAATTCGCGGTAGTCGTACTGCGGCGCGTAGTAGGTGCCGCCGATCACGGCAGCCACCGCGGCGGCAGGGAGCGCCGCCAGGCCGGCCAGGAGGGCGGCGATCTTGCTCTTGAGACGCATCAGGACGTTCTCCTCGCGGCGCATTCTACACGATCGGCGCAGGCGGCGCCTCGTTTCACGCAATAGTGTCGCGGGTGGCGGTCCCGTGCCCGGACGGCCTAGACGTCGAGGTCGCGGGCGAAACGGGCATTTTCCTGGATGAAGGCGTAGCGCTTCTCCGGCTTGCGGCCCATCAGGTTCTCGACCAGCGTGCGCGTGTGCATGGCGTCGGTGCGCGCCTCGACATCGGCCGCCGTCGGCAGGTCGACCTTGAGCAGAACGCGCTTGGTCACGTCCATCGTCGTCTCGCGCAGGTGCACGGACTGCATCTCGCCCAGTCCCTTGAACCGCGTGATCTCGACCTTGCCGCCGCCGAACACGTCGCGGATCAGCTCGTCCCTGTGCTGCTCGTCGCGGGCATACTCGGTGCGGCCGCCCTTGCTGATGCGGAACAGCGGGGGCTGCGCCAGGAAGAGATGGCCGTTCTCGATCAGCTTCGGCATCTCGCGATAGAAGAACGTCATCAGCAGCGAAGCGATGTGGGCGCCGTCGACGTCGGCGTCGGTCATGATGATGACCCGCTCGTAGCGCAGCCGCTCGTCCGCATAATGGGCGCCGGTGCCGCAGCCCAGCGCCTGGATGAGGTCCTGGACCTCCTGGTTGTCGCGCAGCTTCTCGGCGCTGGCGCTGGCGACGTTCAGGATCTTGCCGCGCAGCGGCAGGATGGCCTGGGTCTCGCGGTTGCGCGCCGCCTTGGCCGAGCCGCCGGCCGAATCGCCCTCGACCAGGAAGATCTCCGTGCCCTCGGCCGCCGTGTTGCTGCAGTCGGCCAGCTTGCCCGGCAGCCGCAGCTTGCGGGTCGCTGTCTTGCGCTGCTGCTCGCGGTCCTGCCGCCGGCGCACGCGCTCCTCGGCCTTGGCCACGACATGGTCGAGCAGGACGTTGGCGGCGTCCTTGTCGCCGGTCAGCCAGTGCTCGAAATTGTCGCCGACGATCGTCTCGACCAGCTTGGTCGCCTCGACGCTGACCAGCTTTTCCTTGGTCTGGCCCTGGAACTGCGGCTGCTCGATGAAGACCGAGACCAGCGCCGCCGTTCCGTCGATCACGTCGTCGGCGGTAACGATCGAGCCCTTGCGGTTGCCGGTCAGCTCGGCATAGCGCTTGAGGCCGCGCACCAGCGCGCTGCGGAAGCCCGATTCGTGCGTGCCGCCCTCGGCCGTCGGCACGGTGTTGCAGTAGGAGCGGACGAAGCCTTCCTCGTCGGACGGCCACCACACGGCCCATTCGACCTTGCCGCCGGCCGAGCCGTTGCTCTCGCTCTTCGCCTCGCCTGCGAAGGGCTGCGGCACGATGGTGGCGCGCTCGCCGATCTCGGACGTGACGTAGTCCTTGAGGCCGCCGGGGAAATGGAACGAGTCCTCTTCCGGGATCGTGCTGCCCTTGGCGAGCATCGCCTTGTCGCACTTCCAGCGGATCTCGACGCCGCGGAACAGGTAGGCCTTCGAGCGCGCCATGCGGTAGAGGCGCTCGGCGACGAAGGACTGCTTGCCGAAGATCTCGGCGTCGGGGTGGAAGCTCACCGTGGTGCCGCGCCGGTTGGGGGCGGGGCCGGCGGACTTGAGCTTGCCGGTCGCCTTGCCGCGCGAGAAGGACTGCGTCCAGGACTGGCGGTCGCGGGCCACCTCGACGGTCAGGTCGTCCGACAGCGCGTTCACGACCGAGACGCCGACGCCGTGCAGGCCGCCCGACGTGGCATAGACCTTGTTGTCGAACTTGCCGCCCGAGTGCAGCGTCGTGAGGATCACCTCGAGGGCCGACTTGTTCTTGAACTTGGGATGCGGATCGGTCGGGATGCCGCGGCCATTGTCGCGGACGACCACGCGGTTGCCCTCGCGCAGTTCGAGGTGGATCGTGTCGGCATGGCCGGCGACCGCCTCGTCCATCGCGTTGTCGAGCACCTCGGCGACCAGGTGGTGCATCGCCCGCTCGTCGGTGCCGCCGATGTACATGCCGGGGCGCTTGCGGACGGGCTCCAGCCCTTCCAGCACCTCGATGTCGCGGGCGGTGTAGGAATTGTCGCGGGAGGCGGCGCGCTTTCCGCCGCCCGATCGTTCGAACAGATCGCCGTTCTTGGCCATGGTTGCTTCTGTCATGTCGCGGCCGCGCGAGGGGATCGCCGGATGGCCGGTACGACACGGGTATGGTAGGAAACCGCCGCGAAAGCAACCATATACGGTGAGAATTCGATGGCCGAGAGCCGCCGCGACCCGATCGTCAGGACGGTGCCGCACCCGTCCGACATGAACGGAAACGGCGACATTTTCGGCGGCTGGGTCCTGTCGCAGATGGACGTCGCGGGCGGCGCCCTGGCGGCCCGCGCCGCCCATGGCCGGGTGGCCACCGTCGCCATCACGGCGATGACCTTCGTCGAGCCCATCAAGGTGGGGGACATGGTGTCGATCTACGGCGAGGTGACGAAGATCGGCCGGACCTCGATCACCGTCGAGCTGGAGACGGTGGTGCAGCGCCGCCTCGAGAATACCGACCGGCGCGTGACCCATGGCACCTTCGTCTTCGTGGCGATCGACGACGATGGCCGGCCGCGGCCGGTGCCGAAGGACGCGCCATGAGACGCTGGACCGCGCCGTTTGCCGCCCTGGCCGCGCTGCTGGCGCCGGCTTTTGCCGACGCGCATCCGCATATCTGGATCCAGCAGGTCGTGCGGGTCGTCGCCAAGGACGGCAGGTACACCCAGCTCGAGATCGAATGGCGGTTCGACCCCTTCGCCAGCGAGGTCGAGATTCCCCTGATCGACGAGGACAAGGACGGCCGCTTCTCGCCGCGGGAGATCAAGCTTCTGGGCGACGATGCGATGCCGGAACTCGCCAAGGACGGGTTTCTGACCTGGATCAACCTCGGGGCAAAGGACGTCCGCCCGCCAAAGCTTGCCGCCTTCGACGCGCGCATCGACGATCCGGCCAGCTTCACGCTGCCGGACTGGGACCGTTCGGCCGGCGACAAGGGCGGCATGCCGATGCCGGCCAACAAGCGGGCCGACCAGCCGCAGGCACCGCGCAAGACCGGCCCCCGCAACCTCGTCTATGTCATGCGCTTCGATCTGCCGCAGCCCACCAAGTTCCTGTCGGTCACCACCTACGACGCCGAGGATTTCGTGCGCATCGAGGTCGACAGGAAATCGGTGCCGGAGGGCTGCACCCTGTCCAAGCATCCGACCTACAAGGCGGAATTCGTGCGCGGCTATCCGGTCTTTGCCGACAAAGTGACATGCCGCCTGCCGTGAGGAGTGCCGTGCTGCGCTCGCCCTTCTTCTGGGTCGGGCTGCTGCTGCTGGGCGCCCTGGTCGGCGCGCTGGTCTTCAGCGACGGCGTCGCCGAGCTGGCGCGCTTCTCGGCCGACTACCAGCGGCGCATCCAGCAATCGCTCACGACGTCGCTCCGCGACATCAGGGACGGCTCGGGATCGCTCGCCATGTGGACGCTCGCCACCGTCTGCTTCGGCTACGGGGTGGTGCACACGCTGGGGCCGGGGCACGGCAAGGCGGTGGTGGTGGCCTACTTCCTCGACAGTTCGCGGCCGCGTGCCTGGATCGAAGGAATTTTCGCCGGCGGCTGGATCGCCTTCACGCATACGCTGGCGGCGCTGCTGCTGGCGGGCGCCCTGAAGCTGTTCTCCGTCGCCGGCCTGCTCGGCGCGGTGCGCGAGGTGCGCAACGTCGAGATCGTCTCCTACACGCTCATCCTGCTGATCGGCATCTGGCGGCTGTGGGCGGGAATCACCGGACGCCTGCACGAGCATCACCACGGCGACGATCATGCAGATCACCATCACGGGCACGACCATGGGCACGATCATGGGCACCACGATCACGACCATGGCCAGCCCGGGAGCGAGCGGACGCTGCTCGGCTGGCTGCTCCTGACGGCGGCCGGGATCGCGCCCTGCGCCGGCGCCCTGGTCGTCATCCTTCTGTCGGTCGCGCTCGGCGTGGTCTGGGCGGGCGTCGTCGGCGTGCTGGCCATCGCCTTCGGCATGGCGATCACCCTGGCGGCGATCGGCCTGGCGTCCATGGTGGCGCATCGGCTGATCATCGCCGAGGGCCGTTCGCAGGAGATCGGCCGCTTCGTCACCATCGCCGCGTCGCTGATCGTCATCGCCACGGCGGGCACGCTCCTGCTGGGATCGCTCGAGCGGTTCCTGCGCTGACCGACCGGGATCATGAACACCACCCAGACGCCGTCCCGGGTGTCGCGGCCGCTGATCGGCGTCCTCTACATGTGCGGCGCCTGCGCGCTGTTCCCGATCATGAACGGGTTCGTGAAGCTGCTCGCCGCGACCTACCCGCCGACGCAGATCGTGTGGTTCCGCATCGTCGTGCACCTCGTGCTCGTGGCCATCGTCTTCACGCCGCGGCTGGGACTGGACCTCTTCCGCACGCGGCGCATCGGGCTGCAGTTCGCGAGCTCGGTCGCCATGCTGCTCTCGACCCTGTTCTTCTTCTCGGCGGTCAAGTACGTCGGCGTCGCCGAGGCGATCGCCGTGAGCTTCGTGGCGCCGCTCGCGGTCGTGTTTCTCGCCTGGCCGATGCTGGGCGAGCGGATCACGCCGCTCAGGATCATCGCCGTGGTCATCGGCTTCGGCGGCGTCCTGGTCGTGATCCGGCCGGGCAGCTCGGTCTTCCAGTGGGCCTCGGTGCTGCTGCTGGGCAGCGCGCTCTGCTACGCGCTCTACCAGATCATCATTCGCCGGCTGGCGGGCGCCGACCATCCCGCCACGTCGATCTTCTACAGCGTGCTGCTGGGGGCCATCCTGCTGTCGGCGTTCATGCCGTTCGTCTGGAAGGGACCGGAGAACTGGGGCGACCTGGGTCTTCTTCTGTCACTTGGCGCCCTGGGCGGGCTCGGCCACTACTGCGTCGCCAAGGCCCTGACCTTCGCCTCGGCCAACCTGATCGCGCCGCTCAACTACACCCAGATGATCGGCTCGGTCATCGTGGGCTACCTGCTGTTCGCCGAGGTGCCCGACCTCTACACGTGGCTCGGAACGGCGCTGATCGTCGGCGCAGGCCTGGTGGTGACGGTGCAGGCCGCCCGCGCGCGGCGCCATCCGTAAGGGGAGAAGTCGCATGCCGTATCTCGTTGCCGCCGATCTGCCCGCCGAGTCCGCCGGCCGGCGCCTGCGCACTCTGCTGGAACGACCGGGCATCCTGCCGCTGCCGGGCGCCCACAACGGGCTCGCCGCCCTGCAGGCGCGCGAGGCGGGGTTCGAGGCGCTGTATTTGTCCGGTGCGGCAATGTCGGCCTCGATGGGCCTGCCGGACCTCGGCGTCATCACCGTCGACGAGGTCTGCTTCTTCATCCGCCAGGTGGCGCGGGCGAGCGGCCTGCCGCTGCTGGTCGACGGCGACACGGGCTACGGCGAGGCGCTGAACGTCATGCACATGGTCCGGGCGTTCGAGGAGGCGGGAGCCGGCGCCGTCCACATCGAGGACCAGATCCTGCCCAAGAAGTGCGGCCACCTGAACGACAAGAAGCTGGCCGCGCCCGAGGACATGGCGGCAAAGGTCGCGGCCGCGGCCAAGGCACGCCGGGACCTCGTCGTCATCGCCCGCACCGACGCCGCGGCGAGCGAGGGGATCGACGCGGCGGTGGCGCGCGCCCGGCGCTACATCGAGGCCGGGGCCGACGCGATCTTCCCCGAGGCGCTGGTCAACGCCGACATGTTCCGGGCCTTCGCCAGGGCCATGCCGGGCGTCAAGCTGCTGGCCAACATGACCGAGTTCGGCCGCACGCCGTTCTTCACCGCCTCCGAGTTCGAGGCCATGGGCTACCGGATGGTGATCTGGCCGGTCTCGGCCTTCCGCGTGGCCAACAAGGCGCAGGAGCGTCTGTACGCGACGTTGAGGCGCGAGGGCGGGACGCACACGATGATCGGCGAGATGCAGACGCGCGCCGAGCTCTACCGGACGATCGGCTATCACGACTACGAGGCGCTCGATTCGTCGATCGTCCAGACCGTCGTGCCCCAGGGCATGCCGCAGCGCTGAGGCGGCTCCGCGCTCAGTAGACGGATTCGAGGATCGGCACGATCTCCTGCGCCCCGTTGATCGGGCGCGGGTTCGAGAACGTCCAGTCGTCGAGCATGCAGTTGGTGGCGATGCGCTGCAGGTCGTCGCGGTCGACGCCGACGTCGCGCAGCCGCCGCGGCAGGCCGAGGCCGCCGATGAAGCGGTCGAGCACCGCGGAGGCGGGCTCCCCGGCGGCGCCCAGGGCGGCGCTGATCTCGGCCTGGCGATCGCCGTTGACCTCGGCGTTGAAGGCCAGCACCGCGGGCAGCATGACGCACGACGTGTAGCCGTGCGGCACGCCCGCGCTGCCGCCCAGCACATGGCCGATCGCGTGGCTTGCCCCCATGCGCGTGCCGGTGACGATCCCGGTCATCGAAAGCCACGCGCCGATCTGGCAGTCGAGCCGGGCCGCGAGGTCGGCGGGATCCCGCCGGACCGCCGGCAGGCCGCGACCCAGCAGGCGCAGGGCCTGCAGCGCCGTAGAATCCGTGTAGGCGTTTCCGTCGATCGAGCAGTAGGTCTCGACGGCATGGTCGACGGCCCGGATGCCCGTCGACAGCCACAGCCATTCCGGCGTGTGCACGCAGATCGCCGGGTCGAAGACGACCTCGAGCGGGATCAGGCCGGGATGGATGTAGGCCTGCTTCAGCCGCAGCCTCGGCTCGGTCACGCCGGCGCGGGCGTTGAACTCGCCGCCGCTGAGCGTCGTCGGCACGCAGATCTGGCGGACCTGCGGCGCGCGATACTGCGGGAAGTGGCGCTTGCCCGTCGTGTCGTCGACCACCGTACGGAAGGGCTCGAGACCGTCCGGCTCGCGGATGTCGTGCTCGAGGCAGATCGTGACCGCCTTGCCGCCGTCGGTCGTCGAGCCGCCGCCGACCGTGACCAGCAGGTCGCAGCCGGCGTCGCGCGCCTTGTTGGCGCAGTCGACGACGGCATCGCGCGGACTGTGCGCCGGCATGTCGTCGTGCAGGCCGGCAAAGCGCGGGCCCAGGGCCGCGACGATCCCGCGGACCGCATCGGTCTCGCGGTTGAGCGTGCGCCCGGCCAGGATGAACACCCGCCGTGCGCCGAGCCGCTCGGCCGCACCGGCGACCGACTGGGCCGCCGGCCGGCCGAACACGACGCGGTCCATGCCGGTGAAGACGATCTCGCCGCCGCGCATCTCAGAGCCCCAGCGCCGAGAGATCGGGGGCCCGCCGATGGAAGTCCGTCGCGTCCTGGAAGGCCTTGCCAAGGCGGAGGACGTCGCGTTCGGCGAAAGGCTTGCCGACGATCTGGACACCCATCGGCAGTCCCGCCGAGAAGCCGGCCGGCATGGCGAGGCTGCACAGGCCGAGATAGTTGGCCGGCCGGGTCAGGTAGCCCGGGATCGGCGAGGTCTCGTCGACTTCCGACAGCGGGATCGCCGGGATCGCCATCGTGGGCAGCAGGATGGCGTCGTAGGGCCGGAACCAGGCCTCGAAGGCCCGCCGGCGGTCGGCCATGATGCGGATCTCCTCGGCATAGGCGCCCGGCGCGAGGCTGCGGGCCGCCTGCGCGCGCTGACGGACGCCCGGGCCGATCGCCTTGGCCGCGTTCTCGATATAGGCGCGATGCAGCGAATAGGCCTCCGACGCGATGATCGTTCCGGCCGGCTGCGACAGGTCGAAGTACCAGTCCGGCAGCCGCACCGCCTCGACGGCGGCGCCGAGGCTCTCGAAGGTGCGGGCGGCCGACTGCCAGGCCTTCACGACATCGTCGTCCATGAAGTCGGGAAGCTCGTCCGTGTCCGGCATGGCGACGCGCAGCCCCTCGATCGAGCCCGGCCGGGTGGCCAGCGTGAAATCCTCCAAGGGCTGGCCGAGCGTCGTAGGATCGCGCGGATCGGGGGCGGCCAGGGCATTGAGGATCAGGGCGCAATCCTCGACGCAGCGCGCCAGCGGGCCGATCGAATCGAGCGTCCAGCTCAGCAGCATCGTGCCCGAAAGGCCGATGCGGCCGAAGGTGACCTTGAGGCCGACCAGCCCGTTCAGGGCCGAGGGAATGCGGACGGAACCGCCGGTGTCGCTGCCGATGCCGGCGGGGAGGAGACGGGCGGCCACCGCCACGCCGGTGCCGCTCGACGAGCCGCCCGGCACGCGCTGGACGTCGAGGTCCCAGGGATTCCAGGGTGCGCCCATCAGGGGGTTGGTGCCCCAGCCGCCGAAGGCGAACTCCACCATGTGCAGCTTGCCGACCGGCACCATTCCCGCCGCGGTGAGACGCTCGACGGTGTTGGAGGTCTCGGTGCCGACGCGCTTCTCGAACATCTTCGAGCCGCCGGTGCCGACGCGGCCGGCGATGTCGCACAGGTCCTTGTAGCCGATCGGCAGTCCGTGCAGGGGCGGGAGCGGGAAGCCCGCGGCCCGCGCCCGGTCGGCGCCGTCGGCCAGCGCCCGCGCCTCGTCGGCATAGACCTCGGTGAAGGCATGCAGCTTGGCGTCGGCCTTGGCGATGCGCGCCAGGAGGGCATCGACGATCTCGCGCGAGGAGAAGCGCCGGGCCGCGAGGCCGGACGAAAGCTCGACGAGGGTGAGGTCGTGAAGGGCGGTCATCGGTCGGCTTTCAGTAGGTCGCGCGGCCGCCGGACAGGTCGAAGGCGGCGCCGGTTGAGAAGGTGCAGAGATCGGAGGCGAGCCAGGCGACGAGCTCCGCCACCTCGCCGACCTCGCCGAAGCGGTTCATCGGAATCTTGGACAGCATGTACTGGATGTGCTGCTCGGTCATCTGGCTGAACAGCTCCGTCTTGACCACGGCCGGCGCCACGCAGTTGACCAGCACGCCGGCGGTCGCGAGTTCCTTGCCGAGCGACTTGGTGAGGCCGATCACGCCCGCCTTGGAGGCGGAGTAGGCCGAGGCGTTGGGGTTGCCTTCCTTGCCGGCCACCGAGGCGATGTTGACGATGCGGCCGTAGCCGCGCGCGGCCATGCCGCCGGCGACGGCGCGGTTGCACAGGAAGACGCCGGTCAGGTTGATGTCGATCACCTGCTTCCAGGCGTCGACCGGATAGTCCACGACAGTGGTGTTGGGGCCGGTGATGCCGGCGCTGGCGACCAGGATGTCGGGCGGCGCCAGTCCGCTTTCGGTGGCGGCGAGCGCCGCCGCAATCGAGTCCTCGCTTGTGACGTCGACCTCGACGGCGATCGCGCCCGCGAGACCGGCGGCCGACTCCCGGGCGCGGGCGACGTCGCGGTCCCAGAGCGCGACGCGGCCGCCGCCGGCCGTGATCCGGGCGGCGCAGGCGAGCCCGATGCCGCGCGCGCCGCCGGTCACGATGGCGGTCCGCCCCCTGAACAAGTCCGCCTGCATGGCTGCCTCCCAAATCCTTGAATTATCTCGTGATTCCTACCATATCGAGCCGCCGCCCCATTCGCTACACTGACCCATGACCTCAGCGCCACCTGCCTCCATTGATGCCACGCTCGATCTCCTGAAGCGTGGCGACTACGTCGCCGATCGCAGCCTCGCCACCGTTCTCTACCTGGCGCTCAAGCTCGGCCGGCCGCTGTTCTGCGAGGGCGAGGCGGGCGTCGGCAAGACCGAGATCGCCAAGGTGCTGGCCGCGACGCTTGGCCGGCCGCTGATCCGCCTGCAGTGCTACGAGGGGCTCGACGTCGCCTCGGCCGTCTACGAATGGAACTACTCGCGCCAGATGATCGAGATCCGGCTGGCCGAGGCGCAGGGCGTCCACGATCGCGGCGCGCTGGCGGCCGACATCTTCGACGAGCGGTTCCTGATCCGCCGGCCGCTCCTGGACGCGCTCAGCCCGCATGCCGGCGGCGCGCCCGTGCTGCTGATCGACGAGCTCGACCGCACCGACGAGCCGTTCGAGGCCTATCTCCTCGAGGTGCTGTCGGACTTCCAGGTCACGATCCCCGAGCTCGGCACGATCAAGGCGCACGAGACGCCGATCGTCATCATCACTTCCAACCGCACGCGGGAGATCCACGACGCGCTGAAGCGGCGCTGCTTCTACCACTGGGTCGACTATCCCGACCTGCAGCGCGAGCTCGAGATCCTGAAGGTCAAGGCCCCGGGCGCCGGCGAGCGCCTGTCGCGCCAGGTCGTGGGCTTCGTCCAGGAACTGCGCAAGCTCGACCTGTTCAAGGCGCCCGGCGTCGCCGAGTCGATCGACTGGTCGACGGCGCTGTCGGAGCTGAACGTCCTCGACCTCGACCCGCGCACCATCAACGACACGCTGGGCGTCCTGCTCAAGTACCAGGACGACATCCAGCGCCTTCAGGGCTCCGAGGCCGCCGAGATCCTGCGCAAGGTCAACGCCGACATCGCCTCCCATCCGCTGGGGTAGGGGATCGTGTTCCTGGCCCATTGCTCATTCTTCAGGCTCCTCTCCCCCGCTAGGGGAGAGGGTGGGAGAGGGGGCATGAGTAGGAGGTCCGACAAGGCCCGCGAACTCAGGCATGAGCCCAGCCGCGCCGAGCGCTTGTGCTGGGAGCAGATCCGTGGGCACCGAATGGAAGGGGCCAAGTTCCGTCGCCAGCATCCGATCGGTCCATATTTCGCCGATTTCGCCTGCGTATCGCGGCGGCTGGTCATCGAGATCGACGGCGACCATCACGCGGACAGGGTAGAATCCGATCTTCGACGGACGGCGTTCATGGAAGGTCAGGGATGGCGCGTCGTTCGGTTCGGTGCACGTGACGTCGTGGAAAGTCCGGAGGGCATCTGGGCTGCCATTCAAGCGGAGATCAGCGAAGGTACGTCGCCCCCTCTCCTAACCTCTCCCCCTAGCGGGGGAGAGGAACATGAGGGGGGCGGTCCAATCAGGGGGCAAGGCCATGGACGCGCTCCCTGATGCGGCACCGACGCCCGGTGGACCGGGTGGCAAGATTGCGACCAACATCGTCCACTTCGCGCGGACGCTGCGGACGGCGGGACTGCGCGTCGGGCCGGGCCAGGTGCTGCGCGCCATCGAGGCGGTGGAAACGGCGGGGCTCAGGCGTCGCGAGGACTTCTACTGGACCTTGCACTCGGTGTTCGTTAACCGCCGCGACCAGCGCGAGATCTTCGACCAGGCGTTCCACGTCTACTGGCGCAATCCGCGTCTCCTCGAGAAGATGATGGAGATGCTGCTGCCGCAGATCGGCGTGCCCGAGGCCGAGCCGCGCAAGGAGTTGAGCCGGCGCCTGCAGGAGGCGCTGCAACCGGGCCGCGGCGAGGCCCCGCCGGACGAGAAAGAGCCGCCGGAGCTCGAGGTCGAGGCGACCTTCACCGTCTCCGACCGCGAGGTCCTGCAGCATCGCGACTTCGAGCAGATGTCGCAGGCCGAGATCGACGAGGCGCTGCGGGCCATCGCGCGGCTGCGGCTGCCGGTGCCGGAACGGCGGACCCGGCGCTTCCAGCCCTCGCGCAGCGGGGCGCGCATCGACTTCCGCGCCTCGCTGCGGCGCGCGCTGCGGCCGGAAGGGCTGATCGACCTGCGCAGGCGCGAGCCGCGGCGTCGGCCGCCGCCGCTGGTGATCCTGTGCGACATCTCGGGCTCGATGGCCCGCTACACGCGCATGTTCCTGCATTTCATGCATGCGATCACCAACGACCGCGACCGCGTGTACTGCTTCACCTTCGGCACGCGGCTGCACAATGTCAGCCGGGCGCTGCGCAGCCGCGACGTCGATGTCGCCCTCGAGAAGGCCTCGGCCCAGGTCGAGGACTGGTCGGGCGGCACGCGGATCGGCCAGACGCTGCACGAGTTCAACAACAGGTGGTCGCGGCGGGTGCTGGGCCAGGGCGCGGTCGTGCTGCTGATCACCGACGGGCTCGACCGCGAGGGCGCGGCGGGCCTCGCCGAGGAGATGGAGCGGCTTCACAAGTCCTGTTCCCGGCTGATCTGGCTCAACCCGCTCTTGCGCTACGGCGCCTATGAGCCCAAATCGCAGGGGAACAAGGCAATGTTGCCCCATGTCGACGAGTTCCGGCCGGTGCATAATCTGGAGAGCCTGGCCGGGCTGATCGCGGCCCTCGGCGGAACGCAACCCGGGGGCGACCGGCGGCTGTCGGGCTGGCAGGCGGACTTGCGCAAGGATCAACCGCACGCAATCGGGAGTGGACCATGAGCGACGCGCTCGACGTTCTGGAACAGGTCGACAAGTGGAAGGCGTCCGGCAAGGGGGTCGCCATCGCCACGGTCATCACCACCTGGGGCTCCTCGCCCCGTCCGGTGGGCAGCCAGCTCGGGGTCGACGACAGCGGCGCCATGGTCGGCTCGGTGTCCGGTGGCTGCATCGAGGGCGCCGTGGTGAAGGAGGCGTTGGCCTCGATCGCCGACGGCCAGCCGCGGCTGCTCGACTTCGGCGTCACCGACGAGCAGGCCTGGGACGTGGGCCTCGCCTGCGGCGGCAAGGTCCAGGTCTTCGTCGAGAAGGTGAACTGAGATGAAGGCCGGGACCATCGCCGCCCTCAAGGAAGCGCGCGGCAAGCGCCGCGCCGTCGTGCTGGCGACGCGGCTGAGCGACGCCGCCGAGGCGCTGGTCTATGCCGATTCAGCCGAGGGCACGCTGGCGGGCGACGCCGCGCTGGTCGCCGCGGCGCGCCGCGCCATGACCGTCGGCCGCAGCGAGACCGTCGAGGTCGACGGCCAGCGCATCTTCCTCAACGTCTACGTCCCGCCGGCGCGGCTGGTGATCGTGGGCGCGGTGCACATCGCGCAGACGCTGGCGCCGATGGCGGCCATGCTCGACTTCGACGTCACCGTGGTCGATCCGCGCGGCGCCTGGGCGACCGCCAACCGCTTTCCCGGCGTCAAGGTCATCCAGGAATGGGCCGACGAGGCCTTCCAGGAAATGGGGCTCGACGTGTCCACGGCGGTGGTCACCCTGACCCACGATCCCAAGCTCGACGATCCCGCGCTCGAATCGGCGCTGCGGTCCGAGGCCTTCTACGTCGGGGCGCTCGGCAGCAAGCGCACCCACGCCAAGCGCAAGGAGCGGCTGGCGGAGGCCGGCATCACCGACGAGCAGTTCGCGCGCATCCACGGGCCGGTCGGTCTCAACATCGGCGCCAGGTCGCCGGCCGAGATCGCGGTGTCGATCCTTGGCCAGATCGTCGAGGTGCGGGCCCGCCGCACGGAGGCGCTGGCGGCGCCCAAGGTGGCGGCGGCGTGAGATTCGGCGACACGCCGATCGACGAGGCGGCCGGCGCCATCCTGGCGCACAGCTGGCGCGCCAGCGGCGTGAACTTCGCCAAGGGCCGGCGCCTGTCGGAGGAGGACGTGGCGCGGCTCAAGGCGGCGGGCGCCTCGAGCGTCGTGGCCGCCCGCCTCGATGCCGACGACATCCACGAGGACGAGGCGGCGGCGACCGTGGCCAAGGCGCTGGCCGGCGAGGGAATCGAGATCACGGCGCCCTTCACCGGCCGCTGCAATCATTTCGCCCGCGAGGCGGGCCTTGCCGTCGTCGATCACGAGCGCATCGACGCCCTGAACGAGCTCGACGAATCGGTCACCGTTGCGACGCTGCCGCCGTTCGCGCGGGTCGAGCCGCGGCAGATGGTGGCCACCGTCAAGATCATCCCCTATGCCGCGCCGCGCAGCGCGGTGGCGCGCGCCCTCGAGGTCGCGACCTCGGCCAACCGGCCGCTGGTCGCGGTGGCGCCGTTCAAGGCGATGCGCGCCGGCCTGGTGCAGACGCGACTGCCGGGCACGCGCGACAAGGTGCTCGACAAGGCGGTCGGGACGACCACCAAGCGCTTGACCTCGCTCGGCAGCGCGCTGGTCGGCGAGCGACGCGTCGCGCACGAAGCGCGGGCGATCGCCGGCGCGCTCGCGGAGCTGAAGGACGAGGGCTGCGACATCTTCCTCGTCGCCGGTGCGTCGGCCATCGTCGACCGCCACGACGTCGTGCCTGCGGGCATCGAGGCGGCGGGCGGAAAGCTGATCCATTTCGGCATGCCGGTCGATCCTGGCAACCTGCTGCTGACCGCCGAGCTCGACGGACGGCCGGTTCTCGGCCTGCCGGGCTGCGCCAAGTCCCCCAAGTACAACGGCTTCGACATGGTGCTGGAGCGCCTGGCGGCCGGCATCCCGGTCGGGCGGGCCGAGATCGTGCGCATGGGGGCGGGCGGACTGCTGGCCGAAATCGCGAGCCGGCCGCAGCCGCGCGACGACAGCGAGGGCGAAGAAGCGGGCCCTCAGGCGGCGCCGCGCGTCGCCGTGCTGGTGCTCGCGGCGGGGCGCTCGACCCGCATGGGCGGACCCAACAAGCTCCTGGCCGAGGCCGACGGCCAGCCGCTGGTGGTCCATGCCGTGCAGGCGGCGCTCGCCTCGCAGGCGGTCGAGGTCGTCGTCGTGCTGGGCCACATGGCCGACGCGGTACGGGGCGCGGTCGAGCAGGCGGTACCGGCCGGGGCGAGGCTCCGGTTCGTCGCCAATCCGGATTTCGCCGACGGGCTCAGCACGTCGGTGCGCGCCGGCATCGCTGCGCTCGGCAAGGACATCGATGCAGCCATCGTCCAGCTCGGCGACATGCCGGGCGTGGGGGCGGCGCTGCTCGACCGCCTGATGGCGGCATTCAGCCCGGTCGAGGGCCGCTCGATCTGCGTGCCGACCGTCGCCGGCAAGCGCGGCAATCCCGTCCTGTGGGCGCGACGCTTCTTCCCCGAGATCGCCCGTCTGTCGGGCGACACCGGGGCGAGGCACCTGATCGGCGAGCACGCCGACCTCGTCTGCGAGGTCGAGATGGCGGGCGAGGCGGCGGTCACAGACATCGATACGCCCGAGGCGCTGGCCGCCTGGCGGGCGCGGAGCAAGCCCATGAGCCCCGGCAAATGAGTTTCGACGTCGTCGCCGTCCGGCGACAGTTCCCGATCCTGTCCGAGATCATCGACGGCCAGCCGGTCCACTATCTCGACAACGGCGCCTCGGCGCAGACGCCGGAAGCGGTGCTGGATGCGGTGCGGACCTACGAGACGACGCAACGCGCCAACGTGCTGCGTGGCGTCCACCGCCTGGCCGAGCGCGCCACCGAGGCCTACGAGACCGCCCGTGCCGAAGTCGCTTGCTTCCTCGGCGTGCCCGAGATGGAGGTCGTGTTCACCGGCGGCTGCACGGCCGCGATCAACCTCGTGGCCTATTCCTACGGCTCGCTGCTGAAGCCCGGCGACCGCATCCTGGTCTCGGAGCTGGAACATCATTCCAACATCGTGCCGTGGCAGATGCTGCGCCAGCGCGCGGGCATCGAACTCGACTTCGCGCCGGTCACCGTCGATGGGCGCATCGACCTCGACGCCCTGCCGCGCCTGCTTACCCCGCGCACCAAGCTGGTCTCGCTCGCCCACGTCTCCAACGTCACCGGCTCGCTGGTCGATGTCCGCGCCGTCGTCACCCTGGCCCGCACGGTCGGCGCCAAGGTGATGCTGGACGGTGCCCAGCGTGCGCCGCACGGGCCGCTCGACATTCCGGCGCTGGACATCGATTTCTACGTCTTCGCCGGCCACAAGGCCTACGGGCCGAACGGCATCGGCGCGCTGTGGGCGAAGCCGGCGCTGCTGGAGGCGATGCCGCCGTTTCATGGCGGCGGCTCGATGATCGGCCGGGTCACCAAGGCCGAGACGACCTGGGCGCCGCCGCCGCGGCGCTTCGAGGCCGGGACGCCGCCGATCGGACCGGCGATCGGGCTCGGCGCCGCCTGCAAGTGGATGCGCGGCCTCGACTGGACGGGTGCGCATGCCCACGAGATGGCCCTGGTCGAACGCCTGATGGGCGGCCTGCAGAAGATCGACGGCGCGCAGCTCTTCGGGCCGGCGAGCCTGCAGAACCGCTATCCCGTCGTGTCTTTCATGCTGGATGGCGTCCATCCCCACGACGTCGCCCAGACGCTCGATTCCTTCGGGGTTGCCGTCCGGGCCGGACATCATTGCGCCCAGCCTCTGATGGACCGCTTCGACCTCGACGGCACGACCCGCGTCTCGATCGCGCCCTACAACGACAATGCCGACATCGATGCGCTGCTGACCGGCGTTCAGCACGCGGCCAGAACCCTGCGATGAACGACCAGCTCTATCAGGACCGCATCGTCGCCCTCGCCAAGGCCAAGACGGGCGCGGGCAAGCTCGCCGAGCCGACGAAATCGGCCCGGCGCGACAACCCGTTGTGCGGCGACCGGGTGGTCGTCGACGTCCGCCTGGGCGAGAAGGGGAAGATCGCCGAGATCGGCCATCAGGTGCGGGGCTGCCTTCTCTGCCAGGCCTCGGCCTCGGCCCTGGCCTCCGTGGCCGTCGGCCGCGACGCGGCGGGCATCGCCGCGATCCAGCAGGACGCCGAGCGCGCGCTCGGACGAACGGAGGGCGAGGCGGGCGAGCCCTTCGCGGCCTTCGCGCCGGTCCGGAACCACAGGTCCCGGCACGAATGCGTGCTGCTGCCGATCGAGGCGCTGAAGGACGCGCTGAAGTAGCTGGATCCGCGGGGCGGGGACGGGATCCCCGAACCCACTTTGGTCGTTCCATCGCCGCGGTCGCGTCACAGTCCCGGCCCACCTTGCGCGCCGCATCGCCCGGGAGAGCTCATGCATCACATCCTGTCAGCCGTCGCCCTGCTGGGCGTCCTCGCCTTGCCGTTCGCCGCCGCCGCGCAGGATCTTGCGCTCAAGCGGGTCATGCTGTCGTCGGGCGGGCTCGGCTATTTCGAGTACGAGGCCACCGTCGACGGCGACGCGACCCTGAAGCTTACCGTATCGCTGGACCAGGTCGACGACGTGCTGAAGAGCCTGGTGGTCTACGACGACAAGGGAGGCGTCGGGGGCCTCAGCCTGCCGGGCCGCGAGCCGCTGGCCCAGACCTTCAAGGACCTGCCCTTCGACCAGGCCTCGCTCGGCTCGCCCGCCGACCTGTTGGCCACACTGAAGGGCGCCGAGGTCACGGTCGGCGGATCGCGCGCCATCACCGGCCGCATCGTGTCGGTGCAGAAGGAGACGGCGACCCGCGACGACGGCAAGACGGCGATCGAGCGGACGCGCGTCACGCTGCTGACGGACCGCGGCCTGCAGCAGTTCATCCTCGAGGACGCCGAGAACCTGCAGTTCGCCGATCCGGCGCTGCGCGCCCAGGTCGGCGAGGCGCTGATGGCCATCCAGACCAATCGCGCCAAGGACTCGCGGACGCTCGAGCTCTCGGCGCGCGGCCAGGGCCGGCGCACGGTCCGGGTCGCCTACATCGTCGAGGTGCCGGTCTGGAAGGCCTCGTATCGCCTGACCCTTCCGGCCGATGCGACGGCGCCGCGGGCGGCGATGCAGGGCTGGGCCACGGTCGAGAACCTGAGCGGCCAGGACTGGAAGGACGTCGACCTGACGCTTGTGTCGGGCCGCCCCGTCGCCTTCCGCCAGGCGCTCTACGAGGCCTACTACGTCAAGCGGCCGGAGATCCCCGTCGAGGTTGCCGGCCGGCTGATGCCGGGCGTCGATCGCGGCGGCGTTCAGGCCGAGGATCGCTTCAGGGCTGCGCCGCCACCGCCTCCTCCGGCGCCGGCTGCCATGCCGCCGCGGGCGCAGGAAAGGGCCAACGCCAAGGCGATGTCGGCCCCGCCGCCGGCCGGCGCCGGCGCGGCCGACGCCTTCGAGGCCACCGACGCGGCGACCCAGGTCGTCTTCCGCTTTCCCAAGACGGTGAGCGTCGCCAACGGCCGCACCCTGTCGCTGCCGGTCATCGATCGCGAGATGCCGGCCGCCCGGCTGGCGCTCTATCAACCGGAAACCGCGGCGCGCAATCCGCTGGCGGCCGTGCGGCTCACCAACGACGGCGAGAGCGGCCTGCCGCCGGGCCTGATCACCCTCTACGAGCGCGACAAGGCAGGATACGTCGCCTATGTCGGCGACGCGCGCCTGTCGGCCATGCCGGTGGGCGAGACCCGGCTGCTCGCCTATGCGCTCGACGAGAAGATCACGATCGAGCGCGAGGTCGGCCAGACCGATCGCATCGCCAGCGGCAAGATCGTGAACGGCGCCCTTCAGCTCTCGCGCATCGTGCGCCAGACCGTCACCTACCGTGTCCGCGGCCCGGCCAAGGAGGCGCGGCTGCTCGTGGTCATGCAGCGGCGCCTGCCGGGCTGGACGCTGGTCAAGCCCGAGGGCAAGGACGTCGAGCTGAGCGAGGGCAACTACCGCATCCCGTTCCGCCTTCCGGGCGGCGACGCGACGCAGACGTTCGAGGTCGTGCAGGAGCAGACCCTGCAGCAGGAGCTGCGGCTGGTCGAAGCACAGGCCGACCAGATCGGCGTCTATGCCCGCGCGCGCGAGTTCGACGACAGGACGCGCGCCGCCCTGGCGCGCATCGTCGAGCTGCAGGGCGCGGTGGCGGAGGCCCAGCGGCGCGTGACGCAGGCCGATGCCGAGCGTCAGCAGATCGTGCAGGAGCAGGCCCGGCTGCGCGACAATCTCGCCCGTGTCCCGGCCAACAGCGACCTTCAGCGGCGCTACCTCGCGACCCTGGACAAGCAGGAGACGGAGCTCGAGGCGATCGCGCAGCGCCGCGCCGCGGCGGAGAAGGCGGTCGAGGCGGCGCGCCAGGCGCTGCGGATCTATGTCAGCCAGCTGGGGTGAACCGCATGACTTCCGATCCCGACCCGCGATCGTCCGGCTGAGCACCCGTTGGTTTGGACCTCTGGGGTTCCACGGGACGGCTTGAGCGAAACTCAAGCCGTCATTGGATCGCTTCGTCGTGACGGACGCCCGTTGAGCGCAGATGGAACCTCATTGTCACTGGCGTCAGGCCCACCGTGCGCTGACGGGCGTTCGGAAGCCTGGTCCGGTTCCAGCCGATTGCCGGTCTTCGCGTGGTACGCAATAACTCGAAAATAACGGTAGTACTTGACGGAACGATAACTCGTCTTATAATTTTCCCATGAGCGTTGTTGGCCGCCCGACGAGCTATCGCCCGGAATTCTGCGAGCTTGCCTCCAACTACTGCCTGCTCGGAGCGACCAACGCGGAGCTCGCCGGCTTCTTCGATGTGGCGCCGCGCACCGTCGACAACTGGATCGCCCGCATTCCCGAGTTCGCGGCTGCCGTGCGGGAGGGCCGGGCAGTCGCCGATTCCCGTGTGGCGCATGCCCTCTACCAACGCGCGGTCGGCTACGACAGTTCGGTCCAGCGTACCGTCCTGTGGCGCGGAGAAGAGAGGATCCTCACCCGGACGGTGCATCATCCGCCCGACATCCGGGCCTGCATCTTCTGGCTATCCAACCGTCGACGCCAGGACTGGTGCAAGAATCCTCGGCCGCCGGTCGTCGACCGACCGCCGGGCGGGAACTGGTGGGAGGCGCGGGACGCGGCCGGTGACATGGACGGGGACGCGGTGCACGACCCGAGAGAGACGCGCGGTGACGTGGCGCAACGCCATCCCTCAACCGGCGCGCAGGGTCCTGACGGCGTCGTCGCGGCGGAACAGGTAGAGCAGGACGCGCAGGGCCGCGCCGCGTCCTGTCTGCAGGTCGGGATCGCGCTCGACGATCAGGCGGGCATCGTCGCGCGCCGCCGCGAGCAGTTCGCCGTGCACGGCAAAGTCGGCGAGGCGCATGTCCGGCAGGCCGCTCTGACGGGTGCCGAGCAGCTCGCCGGCGCCGCGCAGGCGCAGATCCTCCTCGGCGATCCGGAACCCGTCCTCGGTCTCGCGCATGATGGCGAGCCGGGCCTTGGCGGTCTCGCCGAGCGGCTGGGCGTAGAGCAGCAGGCAGGTCGAGCGGGCGGAGCCGCGCCCGACGCGGCCGCGAAGCTGGTGGAGCTGCGCCAGGCCGAAGCGCTCGGCATGCTCGATGACCATCACGGTCGCGGCCGGCACGTCGACGCCGACCTCGATCACCGTCGTCGCCACCAGGACCGAGAGCCGTCCGTCGGCGAACGCCGCCATCGTGGCTTCGCGCTCGGCGCCCTTGAGACGGCCGTGCAGCAGTCCCACCTTGCCGGGAAAGCGGGCGCCGAGCTGACGGAACCGTTCCTCGGCATTGGCGAGATCGACGTCCTCGGATTCCTCGATCAGCGGACAGACCCAGTAGACGCGCGCACCGGCCGCGATCTGCCGGCCGACCCCGTCGGCCACCTCGCCGATCCGCTCCAGCGGGATGGTGCGGGTGTCGATCGGCTGGCGGCCGGCCGGCTTCTCGGTGAGCTTCGAGACGTCGAGGTCGCCGTAGGCGGCCAGCATCAGGGTGCGGGGGATCGGCGTCGCGGTCATCACCAGCAGGTCGACGGCATGACCCTTCGACGACAATGCCATGCGCTGATGGACGCCGAACCGGTGCTGCTCGTCGACCACGGCGAGCGCGAGGTCGGCGAACTCGACATCCTCCTGGACGAGGGCATGGGTGCCGACCACGAGCTGGATCGATCCGTCGGCCAGGCCCCGCAGCGTCTCCTTCTTCTGCTTCTGGCCGTCGCGGCCCGTGAGCAGCGCGAGGCGCACGCCGGCCGCCGCGGCCAGCGGCGCGATCGTCGCATGGTGCTGGCGTGCCAGCAGCTCGGTGGGGGCCATCAGCGCCGCCTGTGCGCGCCCCTCGACACCGACCAGCATGGCGAGCAGCGCCACCAGCGTCTTGCCGCTGCCGACATCGCCCTGCAGCAGGCGGATCATGCGTTCCGGCTGGGCGAGGTCGGCCTCGATCTCGGCGATGGCGGCCTGCTGGCTGGCCGTGAGGGCGAAGGGCAGGCTCTTCAGCACGCGCGCGCGCAGGTGGCCGTCGCCCGTCGTGGCCCGTCCCGCCACCGTCCGGTTGTGGTGGCGCACCAGCGCGATGGCGAGCTGGCTGGCCAGCAGTTCGTCGAAAGCCAGGCGGGCACGCGCCGGATGCAGCGGCGAGAGGTCGCCTTCCTCGGCCGGCGCATGGGCGTGCGCGAGGGCGGCGCGCCAGCCGTCCCAGCCGTTCTTCCGCCGGAAGGCCTCGTCCTGCCATTCCGGCAGCTCGGGCGCCCGCTCGACCGCGGCAGCGACGGCCTTCTGGATCGGCCGCTGGGTCAGGCCGGCGGTCAGGCCATAGACCGGCTCGACGCGCAGGATGCGCTCGCGCTCCTCCGCAGGGACGACGTGGTCGGGGTGCGTCATCTGCACCTCGCCCTGGTAGACTTCGACCTTGCCGCTCACCACCCGGACCTCGCCGACCGGCAGGAGCTTGCGCAGATAGTCCTCGCGGCCGTTGAAGAAGGTCAGGCACAGGCGGCCGGTCTCGTCGCTGCACCAGACGCGATAGGGCTGGCGAGGACTGCGCGGCACCAGGTGCTCGTCGACCGTGACGGTGAGCGTCGCGATGTCGCCGGCGCGGGCGGCGGCGATCTCGGGCGCGTTGCGGCGGTCGATGACGGCGAAGGGCAGGTGCCACAGCAGGTCGAGCACCAGCGCTCCCGCGATCTTCTCGACGAGCTTGCCCAGCCGCGGCCCGATTCCGGGCAGCGAGGTGATCTGGGCGAAGAGGGGCGTGAGGCTCTGCGGACGCATGGGAGTCAAGCTCTGGGGCGGCGTGACTTCACCATCGCCGCCCCCTATATGCTACGCCGCTTTCTGGGGAAAACATGACGCGCGAGACCGATCTCGAGACGCGGCGAAAGCGTTTGCTCTATCGCAGCGTCTACCGTGGCAACAAGGAGAACGACATCCTGCTGGGTCAGTTCGCGCGCGCCCATATCGCCGATTTCGACGCCGCCCAGCTCGACCAGTACGAGCGCCTGCTGGCCCGCGGCGACAACGAGCTCTTCGACTGGATCACCGGCCAGGCCGCTCCGCCGGCCGAGGAGGACACGCCGGTGCTGCGCCTGCTCCAGGCGTTCCGTGTGAGGTTCTAGTGGCGGCGTTGACGGAAACCCTGGCGCCGATCGCGCGCAAGCCCGGACGATGGACGGTCGCGGGCCTGCCCGAAGGCGCCGATGCGCTGGCGCTGGCCGAGCTCGCGAGGACCACCGGCGGGCAGGACATTCTGCATGTCGCGCGCGACGGACAGCGGCTTGAACGGCTGCAGGACGGGCTGCGCTTCTTCGCGCCGGAGCGCGAGGTGCTGGTCTTCCCGGCCTGGGATTGCCTGCCCTACGATCGGCTGTCGCCCCATCCCGACATCGTGGCGGAGCGCCTGGAGACCCTGGTGCGCCTGGCGGCACCGAGGAAGCCGGGCTCACCGGCGCGCATCATTCTCGCCTCGGTGGGAGCTGCGCTCCAGCGCGTGCCGCCGCGCGGTCTCTATGCCGAGGCCGCCGTCGTCGTGAAGAAAGGCCAGACGGTCGACCCCGCCTGGCTCAGCCGGTTCCTCGGCGAGAACGGATACGGCCGCTCGGAGACGGTCATGGAGCCCGGCGAGTTCGCCATCCGCGGCGGACTGGTCGACCTCTTTCCGCCCGGCACGCCCGAGCCGGTCCGGCTCGACCTGTTCGGCGACGTGCTGGAGGAAATCCGCTCCTTCGATCCGATGAGCCAGCGCTCGACCGGAACCCGCGACGAGGTCGTGCTCCTGCCGGTGAGCGAGGTCGTGCTGACCAAGGACAGCATCGCCCGTTTCCGCGGCGGCTATCGCGAGCTCTTCGGCAATGCGACCGACGACGCGCTCTACGAGGCGGTATCGGCCGGCCACCGGCACGTCGGCATGGAGCATTGGCTGCCGCTGTTCCACGACCGGCTCGAGACGCTGCTCGACTACTGCGCCGACGCCGTCGTCACGGCCGACCATCAGATCGGCGAGGCCTTCGCGGCGCGGCACGAGTTGATCACCGACTACTACGACGCGCGGCTGAAGACCGGCGCCAAGGGCGGCATGAGCGGCGCGGCCGACTACAAGCCGGTGCCGCCCGAGCGGCTCTACCTCAAGCCCTCGGAATGGGAGCGGCTGCTCGAAGGCCGCAGCACGGTCCAGTTCACCAGCTTCGACGCGCCGGCCGACACGGCCGGGACGATCGACCTCGGCGGGCGGCGGCACGAGGGCTTCGCCCGGGCGCGCACCGCCCAGGGCGTCAACCTGTTCGACGTCGTGGCCGAGCACGTGAAGCAGGCCAATGCCGCCGGCCGGCGCGTGCTGGTCGCCGGCTACACCGAGGGGTCGGCCAGCCGCCTGCAGCATCTCCTGCAGGAGCACGGCGCCACGACCCCCGTGCCGGTGTCGGACTTCGCCACCGTCCAGGGCCTGCCGGCGGGTGCGCTCGGCATCGCCGTGTGGCCGGTGGAGCACGGCTTCGTCCTCGACGGGCTGGAGGTGATCGGCGAGGAGGACATCCTCGGCGACCGCTTGTCCCGTCCGGCCCGCAAGCGCCGGCCGGCGGAGCGCTTCATCGCAGAGGCCTCGGCACTCAGCGAGGGCGACCTCGTCGTCCACCGCGAGCACGGGGTCGGGCGCTACGAGGGGTTGGTCACGCTCGAGATCCATTTCGCTCGGCACGACTGCCTGCGGCTGACCTACGACGGCGGCGACAAGCTGTTCGTCCCGGTCGAGAACATCGACGTGCTGAGCCGCTACGGCGCCGGCGAGGAGGGGGCGACGCTCGACCGGCTGGGCGGCGTCGCCTGGCAGTCGCGCAAGGCCCGGCTCAAGCAGCGCATCGCCGACATGGCCGACCGTCTGATCAAGATCGCCGCCGAGCGGGCCGTGCAGCGCGGCGACACGATGAGCCCGCCCGAGGGCGCCTACGAGGAGTTCTGCGCCCGCTTTCCCTACGCCGAGACCGAGGACCAGCTGCAGGCGATCTCGGACGTGATCGACGACCTGTCGTCGGGCAAGCCGATGGACCGGCTGATCTGCGGCGACGTGGGCTTCGGCAAGACCGAGGTGGCGCTGCGCGCGGCTTTCGTCGCCGCCCTGTCGGGCAAGCAGGTGGCGGTCATCGGCCCGACGACGCTGCTGGCGCGGCAGCATCACCGCACCTTCGTCGAGCGCTTCGCGGGTTTTCCGGTGCGCATCGGCCGGCTCTCCCGCCTGGTCGTCGCCAAGGAGGCCAAGGCCACCAAGGAGGCGATGAAGGAGGGCACGCTCGACATCGTCGTCGGCACGCACGCGCTGCTCGGCAAGGGCGTGGAATTCAAGGATCTCGGCCTGCTGATCGTCGACGAGGAGCAGCATTTCGGCGTCGCCCACAAGGAGCGCCTGAAGGAGCTGCGCGCCGACGTCCACGTGCTGACCCTCAGCGCCACGCCGATCCCGCGCACCCTGCAGCTCGCGCTGACCGGCGTGCGCGACATGAGCCTGATCGCCACGCCGCCGGTCGACCGGCTGGCGGTCCGCACCTTCGTCACGCCGTTCGACGCGGTCACCATTCGCGAGGCCCTGCTGCGCGAGCAGTATCGCGGCGGCCAGAGCTTCTACGTCTGCCCGCGCATCGAGGACCTGGCCGAGGTCGCCGCCACGCTGCGCGAGCTGGTGCCCGAGATCCGCATGGCCATGGCGCATGGCCGGATGGCGCCGACCGCGATCGAGAACACGATGCAGGACTTCGTCGACGGCAAGTTCGACGTGCTGCTGGCGACCAACATCGTCGAAAGCGGCCTCGACATCCGCAATGCCAATACGATGGTCATCCACCGCGCCGACATGTTCGGCCTGGCACAGCTCTACCAGCTTCGCGGCCGGATCGGTCGCGGCAAGACCCGGGCCTATGCCTACCTGACCGTGCCGCCGGGGCGGGCGCTCAACGAGACGGCGGCCAAGCGGCTCGAGGTGATGCAGACGCTCGATACGCTGGGCGCCGGCTTCCAGCTTGCCAGCCACGACCTCGACATCCGCGGCGCCGGCAACCTGCTGGGCGAGGAGCAGTCGGGCCATATCCGCGAGGTCGGCATCGAGCTCTACCAGCAGCTCCTGGAGGAGGCGGTCGACGCCGCCCGAGGCCGCGCCCGCGAGGCCGCCCAGGCCGACTGGTCGCCCCAGCTCAATCTCGGCATCCCGGTGCTGCTCCCGGAGGAGTACGTGCCGGACCTCTCGGTGCGCATGGGGCTCTACCGGCGCATCGGGGCGCTGGCCAACCCGGCCGAGATCGAGGCCTTCGCGGCCGAGATGGTCGACCGGTTCGGCAAGATGCCGCCCGAGGCCGAGTTCCTGCTGAACACGGTGGCGCTGAAGCTGCTCTGCCGGGCTGCCGGCGTGGACCGCATCGATGCCGGCGAGAAGGCGGTCGTGCTGTCGCTGCACGACAACAAGTTCGCCAAGCCCGACCGGCTCATCGCCTGGCTGCAGAAGAACGCGCCTTTGACGAAGCTGCGGCCCGACCACCGCGTGATGGTGCAGCGCGTCTGGAACGACGACCGGCAGCGGCTTTCGGGCGTGACGTCGATCGTTTCGGCCTTGGCGAAGCTCGCGGCTTGAGGAGCGGATGGATGGCGCGACGGGCGCAGCGCAGCAGCCAGTCGCTGAGCCGCGTGTCGCCCGAGGCGCGGGCGAGGGCGACGGCGCCCACCGCCAGGATCACCGCCACCGTCGCATCGCCATCGAGCCTGCGCTTCCTCGCGCCGGCGATCTCGCCGATCGTCGCCTGGAGCAGGTTGGCGTAGGCCAGCCTGGCCGCCAGCGGCGCGCGGGCGATGTCGGAGGGCAGGGTGGCGAGCACGCATGTCGGCGCGCTCGCGACGAGCTCGGCCTTGTCGAGATAGTCCTTCAGCACGGCGGACGGCTTGCCGCCGCGCAGCCGGGCCCTGAGGCCGGTGCCGGCGATCAGGGTCTCGGTGAACAGCTCCTCCTTGGAGCGGAAGTGGGCGTAGAAGGCGCCGCGCGTCAGCCCGGCGGCCAGCATCACGTCGTCGATGTTGGTGCCGGCATAGCCGCGCAGCCTGAACAGGCGGCCGGCATGATCGAGGATCTCGGCGCGGGTGCGGGCGGTGCGGGCGGGGTTCTGGGGCATGATATGTCTATTATCATATCATATGACGACCATCATGTCGTCCTGAGCGAAGCGAAGGACCTCATCGCCGGCTGCCGCGGGCACGAGATCCCTCGCTTCGCCCAGGATGACGGACGACGGGCCTGGCGGCCCGCCGTCCTAGGCGGTCGATTGGGCGGCGCTGGTGGCGGCGTCCCGCTCGGCGAGGTTGAAGACCTCGACGAAGGCGGAGGGAGGCTGGGCGCCCGAGACGGCGTACTTGCGGTTCACGATGAAGCAGGGAACGCCGTTGATGCCGAGCCGCCTTGCATAGACGTCGGAGGCGACGACTTCCTGACGGCCCTCGTCGCCCAGCAGATAGCGGCGGGCGCGCTGCTCCTCGATCCCGGCCCGGACCGCGCAGGCGACCAGCGTGTCGAGATCGCCGATGTCCCTTCCTTCCTCGAAATAGGCCCTGAAGAGCTCGGCGACGACCTCGTCCTGGAGCTGGCACTTGGCGCTCCAGTGGACCAGGCGGTGCGACAGGACGGTGTTGGGGGTGCGGCGGATGCGCGAGAACTGGAACTCGATTCCGGCCTCGCGGCCGCTGTCGGCGATCGCCTGGTAGATCTGGCGCGGCCGGTCGCCGCCGCCGAACTTGGCGCGGACATAATCGTCCCGCGTCATGCCCTCGGCCGGCATGTCCGGGTTGAGCTGGAACGGCCGCCAGGCGACCGCCACGTCGGTGCGCCCGCTCTGCTCCAGCGCCCGCTCGAAGCGGCGCTTGCCGATGTAGCACCAGGGGCAGATCGTGTCGGAGACGATGTCGACGTAAATCATGCGGCGAGCTTACGCCTTTCGCGCCAGTGCAGGAAGACGCCGGCCACGGCCACCAGCCCCAGTGCGACGGCCACCAGCCAGGCGGCGGCGGGCCATCCCCCGGCCGCGACCAGCGCGCCGGTGAGGGGAGGGCCGATCAGTCCGCCGATGTTGGAGCCCTGCATCAGCAGGCCGGTCGAGGCGCCGACCAGCTCGGGACGCGGCGCGTGGACCGGCAGCGCCGTGAACAGGGCGCCCGGCACGACCCCGATCACGGCGGAGTAGATGCCGGCGAGCAGCAGGCGCAGCAGGTCGGGAACCCCGTCGACGAAGATGCCGACGGCGCAGAAGGCCATGGGGATGGCGGCGCCCGTGATGACGACGACCCGCGGCAGGCCGCGCTGCAAGAGCCAGCCGGCGCCGAGGTTGCCCGCGACGTTGACCACCGTGACGACGGCGGTCACGACGGCCGCGGTCGAGGCCGTGAAGCCCAGCCGCTCGACCTGGAGGGTCGGCAGGAAGCCGACGATCGCGAACCAGCAGCAGGCATAGGCGCCGAAGCAAACGGCGATGGCGAGCGGACCGGGCGCGGTCGCGACTTCGGCGATCTCGTGCAGGATCGGACGGCGCCGCACGCGCTCGGCATCGAGCTCGCGCCGCGGGACGGCGAGCCGCACGAGCGCCAGCAGCATGGCCAGCGAAGCGCCCGAAGCGACCAGCCAGACCGCGCGCCACGAGGCCTCGGGCAGGACCACGGCGGCGATCAGCATCATGGCGCCGGCGCCGGCCGGCATGTAGCACGTCCACATCGTCATGGCGCGATGCCGGTCGGACGGCCGGGTGATTCTCAGGAGCAGGGTCGGCGCCGAAACGGTGACGACGACGAAGCCCAGACCTTCGACGAAGCGCCACGCCAGGAGCACATCGATGCTGCCCGCGATGGCGCCGAACAGGCTGGCGACGAAGCCCAGCGACGTCCCCAGCACGACGAGGCGGCGATGCCCCATGCGGTCGACGGTGAGCGCGATGACCATGCCGCCGAGAGCCGCCGTCAGGTTCACCAGCGACAGCAGCCAGCCGGCCTGGCCCAGGCTGCCGCCGAGATCGCCGCGGATCGACGGGATGGACGGCGGCACCTTGCCGACATGGAAAGCCGCGACGATGCCGGATGCGACCAGCAGGCCGACGAGAGTCCATGGTGTTCGTGAAGACTGCAGGACGTTTCCCCCGACTTCGAAGCCCGCCTATAAGGTCGATTGACCGGCGGCGGCATAACACTAGGGAGTGGCGGGGATGTCCAAGCGATTCGACCTGACGGGCAAGGTGGTGCTGGTCACCGGCGCCTCGTCGGGCCTCGGCGTGCACTTCGCGCGCACGCTGGCGGAGGAAGGCGCCGCCGTGGCGATCGCCGCGCGCCGAGCCGACCGGCTGGCGGCGCTGAAGGCGGAGCTCGAGGCGGCGGGAGCGCGCGTTGCCGCGGTCGAGCTCGACGTGCAGTCGCCGGAGTCGATCGCCGCGGCCTTCGACGCGGTCGAGAAGGCCCTCGGTCCGGTCGACATCGTCGTGAACAACGCGGGAATCTCCATCGTGAAGCCCGCGCTCGACATGCCGGTCGAGGACTGGGACGCCGTGGTCAGCACCAACCTGCGCGGCGCCTGGCTGGTGGCCCAGACCGCGGCCAAGCGGTGGATGGCCGCCAGGCGGCCGGGCAACATCGTCAACATCGCGTCGATCCTGGGCCTGCGCACGATCGGCCAGGTCGCGCCGTACAACGCCTCGAAGGCCGGCCTGATCCATCTCACCCGCGCGCTCGGCATGGAATGGGCGCGCCACGACATCCGCGTCAACGCGATCTGTCCCGGCTACATCGAGACCGAGATGAACAGCGACTTCTGGAAGACGCCGGCGGGACAGCGGCTGATCGACCGGATCCCGCAGCGCCGCATCGGCAAGCCCGAGAATCTCGACGGCGCACTGCTCCTGCTGGCCTCCGACGCCGGCAGCTTCATGACCGGCAGCGTGCTGACCGTCGACGGCGGGCACACGGTGAACTCGCTTTGAGCGGACGGGCCGCCACCTTGCGTCCTGCAGCGATGCAGTACGGCGTGGCGGACTGGCCGCCGCTGCGCCTGCTGCTGCCGCTGGGGCTGCAGTACACGGTGCAGACGGCGACGTATCTGGTGTTCGTCGCCGTCGTGCTGCGCGCGGCGAAGCTGCCCGAGGACCAGGTCGTCGGCCTGATGGGCGTGGCCTGCGTGGCGCTGGCCGCGGGCGTCGTCCTCCAGGCGCTGCCGCGCGGGCCCGTCGGCTGCGGCTACCTGGCGCCGACCGTCTACTCCTCCACCTATCTCGCCCCTGCCGTGCTGGCGGCCGGGATCGGCGGCATGCCGCTCGTCTTCAGCATGACCATCGTCGGGGGGCTCACCGAGATCCTGCTGGCAACGGTCCTCGGCCGTCTCAGGATCGTGATCACCCCGGTCGTCACCGGCCTCAGCGTGTTCGTCGTCGGCATGCAGGTCGGAATCGTCGGGATCGCCCAGGTCATGGACATCCCGCACGAGCATCAGGCGGTCTTCCGGCTTCATCTCGTCGTGACGACCCTGACGCTGGGCGTGATGGTGGCGCTCACGATCTGGGGAAAGGGCATGCTGAAGCTGCTCTGCACCCTGACCGGCCTGGTCGTCGGCATGCTGGCCGCGATCGCGCTCGGCGTCGTCTCCCAGGGCGACGCGGCCGTCGTCTACCGGGCGCCCTGGTTCGCGCTTCCCCAGTTCACCCTGCCGGTGTTCGACCTCGACATGCGCGTGCTTCCGGCCTTCGTCGCCGCCGGGGTCGCCGCGACGGTGCGCGTGATCGGCAACATCACGACGGCCCAGCGTCTCAACGATCCCGACTGGGAACGGCCGGACATGGCCAACCTGCGCAAGGGCGTGATCGGCGAGGGCATGGCGAACGTGGTCGCGGGGGTCATCGGCGCGCAGGGCATGACCATCTCCTCGAGCCTCGTCGCCATGCAGGGCAATACCGGCGTCGCCAGCCGCGCGGTCGCCTACACGTCGGCCGCGATGCTGCTGGTCATGGGCGTGGTGCCCAAGCTCTCCGTGTTCTTCCTGATGGTGCCGCAGGAAGTCACCGGCGCGCTGCTGGTCTACACGGCCTGCTCCCTGATCTCGGGCGGCATGCGGATCATGCTGTCGCGGGCGGGCGGGCCGCGCGCGTCGTTCATCATCGGCATTCCGACCTTGCTGGCGATGAGCAAGAGCGTCCATCCGCACTTCTTCAAGGACATGTCGCCGATCATCCGGAACATCATCGGCAATCCGCTCACCATCGCGCTGGTTTCGGCGGCCGCCCTGGTCCTGCTGTTCCGCATCGGCACGCGCCAGCGCGCCGCAATCGCCTGGAGCCCGGGCGACGATGCCGTCGCGCGGACGGCTTCGTTCCTGCGCGACACGGCGGCGGCCTGGGACCTTCCACGGAGGACAACCGAGGCGGCCGAAGGCGAGATCCGGGCCCTGGTCGGCCGCCTTTCGCCCGATGGCCGCTACGGCATGGGCGGCGAGCTGCGGCTGACAACCGACGGGATCGACTTCCGCGCGGACGTCACGGTCCGGGGTGGGACAGTGACGCCCAGCGCCGATCCCGCACCGGCGGATGGATCGGAGCCGGGACGGACTCTTCGGGTCAGGGACGAGGAGAGCGTCGAACTGGCGGGCCTGGAGAGTTTCCTGCAGAGCCTCGCCGCCGAGCGAAAGCGCCTGACGCGACGCGACGGGCAGACGACCGTGATGCTGCGCTATGCCGTCTGAGGCCTACCAGCCGTTGATGCGGTCGTAGACGTCGACCACCGACCGGCCGCCGTCGACCTCGCTGTCCACCACATAGTAGCGGTCGTAGGCGGCCGCGGTGATGCAGGCATGGTTGGGGAGCACGCGCACGCGCGATCCGATCGGGAGGTTGCCGAACGGGAGGGGATCGGGGGCGCCCACGAAGCCGTGCTCCTGCGAGCAGGCCACGACCGCCATGTCCTTCACCGGCGCGTCGACGATGGTGCCGAAGCCGACCTGCGGCCTGAATTCCTGGGCGCTGATGTCCTTGGACAGCGCCAGGGCGCCCGCGTCCACGAGCATCTGGTTGCGATGCGGATAGTGGCCGATGACCGAGGCCAGGACCGACAGGGCGATGTCCTGCGGCCCGCAGGCACCGATGCATTCCTGGTCGAGGTCGTTGAATACATAGACGCCCGGGCGCATCTCGGTGATGCCCGTGAAGTCGCGGGAATGGACCGCGGTGGGCGTCGACCCCGCCGACACGATGGGGCAGGGGAGCCCGGCGGCACGAAGCGCTTCCGCCGCGCCGACGATCGCCTGGCGCTCGCGCTCGGCCACGGCCGCGACGCCCTCCGGCGTGCTCTCGTGGTAGGAATGGCCGGCATGGGTCATGACGCCGGCGAGTTCCACGCCCGGCGCGGCCTGCAGGATGCGCGCGATCTCGAGCAGGCCGGGCAGCTCCGGCCAGGGCAGGCCGGCGCGGCCCGCACCGCTGTCGATCTCGATGAAGACCGAAAAGGTGTCGCCGTCCGTGGCGGCATCAGCGATTGCCCGGGCGACGGCCGCACTGTCGGTGACGACGCGCAGGTTCACGCCGCGACGCCGCAGGTCGGCGACCGCCGGCAGCTTCGAGGGGACGATTCCGACGCCGTACAGGATGTCGGTGAAGCCGCCGTCGGCGAAGTAGCGCGCCTCGGCCAAGGTCGACACGGTGATCCGCCCGTCATGGCCGTCGACCGCCATGCGGCCGATCTCGACCGACTTCGCGGTCTTGAGGTGGGGACGGAGCGCGACTCCGGCGTCGCGCAGCCGATCGCTCATGCGCTTGAGGTTGCGGCGCAGGATCGCCCGGTCGAGAATGAGCGCGGGCGTCGGCAGGTCATCGAGGGTCTGTGCGGCCATGCAGCGAACCTACCATGCCGATCGAGAACGAACGAAAATTTGTCCTGAAAGATGAAGCCGCGCTCGAGGCGACCCTCGCCGCGCGACCGGACGTGACCAGGAGCCTGCTGCGCCAGGCCCATCTCGACGTGTCGGGAATGCGCATCCGGTCCGTCGAGAGCGGTGGCGCGCTGCATCATCTCTTCACCTACAAGCGCCCGATCGACGGCCAGGTCCTGGAGATCGAGACCGAGATCGACGGAAGCGACTTCGCGCGCCTCTGGTCCCAGTGCCGCGAGACGCTGGTCAAGGTGCGCTACTCCTGGCCCGACGGCGTCTTCCACTGGGACGTCGACTTCTTCAAGGGAGGAGACGGGCAGACCTACTTCGCGCAGGCGGAGGTCGAGATGCCCGAGGACCATACCGAGCCGCCGCCGCTGCCGCCCGGGCTGGCGCGGCACCTGCTGGCGGCCGCGCCCGCCGGCGATCCGCGCTTCGCCTCCAAGCGCCTCGCGGACCGGGTCCATGCCGAACGGCTGCTCGCCGACATCAGGCGCAAGGGGAGGATCGAATGAAGATCGCACGCATCGACTGCCGCTCGGTGAAGATCCCGTACACGTTCGGAGGCGATCACCGGGGTGAGGGCCTGCGGACCTGGACGACCAACAACATCCTGCTGGTCCGGGTCGAGACCGACACCGGCCTCGTCGGGTGGGGCGAGGCCTTCTGCTATGCCTGCACCGACGCGGTGCGAGCGGCCGTGCTCAACATGGTGGCGCCCCTGGCGATCGGCCAGGACGCAAGGGACATCGCGCGCCTGAGCTACGATCTGCAGCAGAAGCTGCATCTGTTCGGCCGCTATGGCATCACGATCTTCGCCCTGTCGGGGCTCGACATCGCGCTGTGGGACATCGCCGGCAAGGCGGCAGGCCTGCCGCTGCATCGCCTGCTGGGCGGCGCCGGGCGGGAGAAGCTCCCGGCCTACGCCAGCCTGCTGAAGTACCGCGATCCCGAGAAGGTCGCCGCCCGCACCAAGATCGCCGTGCAGCAGGGCTACCGCCACATCAAGCTGCACGAGACCGAGGAGGCGGAGGTCAAGGCGGCGCGGCTGGCGGCCGGCGACGACGTGGCCATCATGGTCGACACCAACTGCCCGTGGACGCCGGAGCAGGCGCGGCACATGACGCTCAGGCTGCGCCCCTACGATCTCCACTGGCTCGAGGAGCCGATCTTCCCGCCCGAGGATTTCGCCGCAATCGCCCGCCTTCGCGCGGGCACCGGCGTGCCCATGGCGGCCGGCGAAAACAACTGCACCTCCTTCCAGTTCCGCGACATGTTCGCAGCCGGTGCCGTCGACTATGCCCAGCCCAGCGTCACCAAGGTGGGCGGCGTCACCGAGTTCCTGAAGGTGGCGAGCCTGGCCGATGCGGCCGGCGTGACGCTGATGCCGCATTCGCCGTACTTCGGGCCGGGCTTCCTCGCCACGCTGCATCTTCTGGCCGCGCACGGCGGGCCGGACGGCATGGTCGAGCGCTACCACATGGATCTCGAGGCGAGCCTGTACGGCGGCCTGATCGATCCCGTGGACGGTGGCTTCGCCGTGCCCACCGGACCGGGTCTCGGACGCGATCCCGATCCCGACGTCCTCAAGACCTACGGCGCCTGAGCAGGGGGCGCCGGCGACCGTCGCTACGCCTTCGCCGGCCGGTTCCGCGGCACCTGGACGATCGACCAGGGATCGGGGAGTTCGCCGACCGGGCAGTCGATGAGGACCGGAGATCCCTTGGCGATCCCGCGCGCAATGGCGGCGCCGAGCGCCTCAGGCGAGGAGACGCGCTCGGCGTGGATGCCGAAGCTCTCGCCCAGCTTGACGAAGTCGGGGTTGCGCAGGTCGCTGGCGATGGTGCGGTTGTTGAACGCCTGCTGCTGGATGCGCCGCACGTTGCCGTAGGCGCCGTCGCTGAACACGACCGCCACGACGCCGATGCCGTGCTGCGCCGCCGTCGCCATCTCCATGGCAGTGAACAGGAAGCCGCCGTCGCCGCTGATCGACACGACCGGCGTGTCGGGCCGGGCGACCTTGACGCCGAGCGACGTGGCGTAGCCCCAGCCCAGCGTTCCCTGGTAGCCGGGCGACAGGAAGGTGCGCGGCCGGTAGGTCGGCCAGGCGAGGCGGGCCGCGTAGCCCATCTGGGTGAGCTCGTCGACGAGGATGCCGTCCTCCGGCAGCGCCGCGCGGATGGCCTCGAGGTAGGCGACCTGGGGCGCCAGCTTCTCGCGCACCATCTTGACAGCGGCGGCCTTGATCCCGGCGACGTGCTCGGCGCGGCCGTCATGCTTGCCGACGTGCCGGCCGAGCCGGTCGGCCAGCGCCTTCATGGTCGCGGCGGCGTCCCCCACGATCCCGACCTCGGGCCGGCGATGGCGGTCGAGCTCCTCGCTGTCCATGTCGACGCGGATGATCTTGAGCGCGTCGTCGAGGCCCCAGTTCTGCTGCTGGGGCTGCAGGCGCGTGCCGACGGCCAGCACGACGTCGGCCTCTCCCCAGAAGCGATAGCCGGCCGGCATGGTGACCGACAGGCGGTGGCGGCCGTCGATCACGCCCTGTCCCATGCGGCCCGTCATCACCGGGGCGTCGAGCATCTCGGCGATGCGGGCGATGGACTCGCCGGCCTCCTGGGCGCCGCCGCCGACCACGATCATCGGATGGCGGGCGCCCCCCAGCAGCTTGGCCGCGCGTTCGACGGCATCCTCGTCGACCGGGCAGGGGTCGGCCTGCGCCGGCGCCGGGAGCAGCTCGACCGGCGCCTTCCGTGCCCAGGTGTCCATGGCGCATTCGAGAGCGACCGGGCGGCGCCGGCCCGAAAGCAGCCGACGGAACGCTTCGTTGACGAGGCCGGGCGCGGCGGCGGGCGAGGGGATGCGGTCGGCCCACTTGGTGAGGCCGCGCATGATGGCGAGCTGGTCGGGCAGCTCGTGCAGCAGGCCGACGTTGCGGCCGATCATCGACTGCTGGATCTGCCCGGTGAGCGCCAGGACCGGCGCGTTCACGGCGTAGGCCGTCGACAGCGCGGCGGTCGTGTTCAGGAAGCCCGGCCCCGGCACGACCACATAGGCCGAGGGCCCGCCCGTCGCCATGGCATAGCCCAGGGCCATGTACGCGCAGGCCTGCTCGTGGCGGGCATGGATGGGCCGGATCGCGTTGGTCCGGTCATACAGGGCATCGAAGAACGGATCGTTCTGCACGCCGGGCAAGCAGAAGAGGGTGTCGATGCCGTTCAATTCCAGCATCGAAACGACGGCTTGAGCGGTGGTGAGGCTTTGCATGCCAGCCAGTCTACACGGACGCCCGGCGACATGATAATCGGCGGTAGCCGCGTTGCCTCCTTGCAGCGATAGCGTCGTCCTGGCCCTTGAAAAGTCGCGAGAGTTTGTCACCTTGCCGCCGGCGCCTGTCGGCTATTGGGGGCCGGCGCCGCGCAAAGCGAGGGCAGTCGATGTGGGGTTGGATGTGCGGGGCCGCACGGTTCGCGGCCTGCGCGGCCGTCGTGGCGGGGGCTCTCGGCCTTGCCTCGCCGGCCTGGGCACAGGCGAAGCCGGCGCCGGGCGCTAAACCGGGCGAGGCTCATAGTGCGTTCGACGTCTGCAAGGGGCTGACCGGCGCGAGCGCCGCCGGAAAGGTCGCGGCCTGCACCGAAGCCATCAAGGAAGGCAAGCTCGCCGGGGGCGACCTGGCGCTCGCCTATCTCACTCGCGGCCTCTCCGAGACGGGGCAGGGCAGCGAGGCGCGGGCCAAGGCCGACTACCGCAGCGCCCTGCGCGTCCTGAACGACCTCATCCTGTCCGCGCCGCTCAATCCCAATTACTACATCCAGCGCGGCGTCATCTATCAGACCATCGGCGAGGCCGACCGGGCGATCCTGGACTTCAGCGACGCCATCCGCCTCGCGCCGAACGCGACCTATCCGCTGATCAGCCGTGGCGTCGTGCTGTACACCCGCAAGGACAATACGCAGGGCGCCATCGCCGACTTCACGGCGGCGCTCAAGATCAATCCCCGCGAGATCAGCGCCTACACCAACCGCGGCATCGTCTACCGAAAGCGCGGCGAGCTCGACAAGGCGATCGCCGACTTCACCTCGGCCATCAAGCTTCTGCCGCCGAAGATCGAGCCGGTGAGCACGAAGCTGCTGCCCGACGCGGTGACCAGCCAGTTGTCGAGCGACAAGCAGGTGGCCAACGATCGGCTGGCCCTGGAGGCGGCCTTCGCCCACTTCCAGCGCGGGCTGGCCTACTACGACAAGCAGGAATACGACAAGGCGATCGCCGATTTCAGCGAGACGATCCGGCTCAACCCGCAGGACGCCGGCGCCTTCGTCGGCCGAGGATCCTCCTATCTCTTCAAGGACGAGCTCAAGGAGGCGATCGCCGACTTCACCGAGGCAGCGCGGCTCAACCCGGGCCAGGCCTTCACCCACATGCAGCGCGGCATCGCCTATCACCGCACGGGTGACGCCAACAAGGCGCTCGAGGACTACAGCGAGGCGCACAAGCTCACGCCAAAGGACCCGGCGCCGCTCGTCAATCGCGGCATCGTCTACTACACGAAGAAGGGCAACTTCGACGCGGCGATCGACGACTTCGACGCGGCGCTCAAGCTCAATCCCAAGGAGATCAACGCCCTGGTGAACCGGGGCGTCGTCTATCGCCAGAAGAACAATCCCGACCGCGCGATCCAGGACTTCAAGCAGGCCATCGACCTCGGTCTGCAGACCGCCGACATCCTGCAGCTCGCGACCAAGGATCGCGATCCCAAGCTCGCCCAACTCGCCGACCAGGTCGCGCACGCCTTCTACCAGCGGGGCATGGCGCTGATCGACAAGCAGGACTACGAGGCCGCGCTGGAGGACTTCGGACGGGCGCTGCAGATCACGCCGAAAGAGTCGCGGCCCTATCTCGGCCGCGGCGCCGCCTACCTCAAGCTCGACAGGGTCGCCGACGCGCTGAAGGACTTCGACGAAGCGGTCAAGCTGTCGCCCGAACAACCGCAGGTCTATTTCGAGCGCGGCACGGCCTTCCATCGCGTCGAGGACTACAAGCGCGCCATCGACGACTACTCCCAGTCGATCAGGCTCGATCCCAAGGAGCCCTTGGCCTACATCAACCGCGGCATGGCCGAGATCTTCACCGGCAAGGTCGACGACGCAATCGAGGATTTCGACGCGGCCCTCAAGCTTTCCCCCGACAACGTCAACGCGCTGATCCAGCGGGGATTCGCCTTCGGCCTCAAGAAGGACTTCGGGCAGGCCTTCGCCGACATCCGAGAGGCGCTGAAGCTCGCCCCTGACGATCCGACGGCCCTTTTCTATCGAGCCCAGATCGAGGGCTTCCGCGGCAACATCGAGCGGGCCCTGGCCGACTATCGGGCGGCGCAGGTCACCGACGCGGTCAACCCGCGCATCTATGCCGCCCGTTCCAACATCTACCTCGGGCTCGGCGACTACGAGAGCGCGATCGAGGATCTCGACCAGGCGATCAAGCTTCGTCCGAGGGATCCCAACTACTATCTCAGCCGCGGCATCGCCTACTTCAGCAAGGGCGACTACGGCAAGGCGATCGAGGATTACTCGACGGCGCTCGACCTCGACAGCAAGCTCTATCCCGCGCTCAACAACCGCTGCATCGCGCGCGCCGTGCTCGCCAACGACATGGCGGGGGCCCGCGCCGACTGCGACTCCGCGCAGGCGCTCAATCCCAAGGATGCCTTTCCCTACATCAATCGTGGCCTGATCGATCTCAAGCAGGGACAGTACGCCAAGGCCGTCGCCCAGTACGATGCGGCGCTGGCCATCGACCCTCGGCGGCCTCGCGCCTACTACGGACGCGGATGGGCACGCATCAAGCTCGGCGACAAGGTCGCCGGCGATGCCGACATCGCCCGGGCGAAGGCGCTGCTGCCCAACGTCGCCGAGGAATTCGCCCACTATGGGGTCAGGTAGGCCGTGCAGCAGGAGAATGGTTGCGGACCGGCCGGGCAACCCGGCATGCTGTCCGGGGGAGAACGGAACGCGCCGCCGCGACGGTGTGAACCGCGAAGGGTGTGGGCAATGCGCTATCGAACTTGGTTGATCTCGCTCGTTCTCTCGAGCATGGCCGTGGGCAACGCCGCGCACGCCGGCGCCCCGCTCGACGCCCTGAAGAAGAGGGGAGAGCTGAGTTGCGGGACCCGCGGAGACACGCAGGGCTTCGCGCGGCGCGACGAGAAAGGGCAGTATTTCGGCCTCGAGGTCGACATCTGCCGCGCCGTGGCGGCGGCCCTGTTCGGCGACGCGAAGAAGGTCAAGATTCTGCCGCTCGACGTCGCCAAGCGCTTCCCGACCCTGCAGGGCGGCGGCGTCGACATCCTGGTGTCGGGCAGCACCCTGACCCTGTCGCGCAGCGCCGGCCTCAACCTCGACTTCGTGGCGATCTACTATGTCGACGGCCAGGCCTTCATGGTTCCGCGCAGGCTCGGCAAGCGGAGCGCCCGCGAGCTCGACGGCACCACGGTCTGCATCCAGGCGGGCACGACCACGGCCGAGAACGTCGACGAGTACTTCCGCGAGAACCGCATGAGCTACCGGCCGGTCCTGTTCGACAAGGTCGAGGAGCTGCGGGCAGCTTTCTTCGCCGGCAAATGCGACGTCTTCACGGCCGATCGTTCAGCCGTCTACGCGGCCCGGGCCGCCTATGCCTCGAACCCGCACGACTTCCTGGTCCTGCCGGAATCGGCTTCGCGGGAGCCCCTCAGCCTGATCGTCCGCGCCGACGATCATGCCTTCTCGGAGATCGTCCGCTGGGCGTTCTACGCGATGCTCGAGGCCGAGGAGCTCGGCATCACGTCCGGCAACGTCGACCAGATGCTGGGCAGCAACCGCCCCGCGGTGAAGCGCCTGCTGGGCGTGACCCCGGGGCTGGGCAAGGCTCTCGGCCTCGACGACAAATGGGCCTACAACATCATCAAGCAGGTCGGGAACTACGGCGAGGTCTACGAGCGCAACGTCGGACGCACCTCCGCTCTCAAGATCCCGCGCTCGATGAACGAGCTCGCGACGCAGGGCGGCATGCAGTATGCCGCGCCGTTCCGCTGACGGGGGCTCCGACCGCCTTCTTCGGCACGGGATTCACGGAGATCGGCACGAAGTCGCCTTCCCGATGACACCATGACCCGCTTCTCTCCCGGGGAACCGCGGCAGGCGGACAACCGGGATCGACGTGAGAGACAGCGGACATGAGGGAATTCCTGGCGATCGCCACGACGTTCGGGATCGGCCTTCTCGCGACCGCGATCCTCGCCTACAGCGTCGACTACCATCAGATGGCGGGCGGTACCGTGGCCCAGCGCCCCGCCGTTCCGGACGCCAGGACCGTCCTGCCTCCGGGCTTCGCGGTGCGGCCCGCGCACCAGGCGCGTGCGCCGGCACTCCACAAGGCCAACGAGATCTGAGCGGCCGCGCCGGCGAGTGGACCCGCCTAAACTAGTTCTCCAGGGCCCCGAGCGTCGCCTCGACCCGCTTGAAGTGATCGCGCCAGGTCGGCGGTGACCAGGCGGCCAGCCTGCGGAGCTGGCGCCGCCGCCGCAAGGAGTCTGGTTCGGAATAATCCAGGATCGCCGCCCGCCAGGCCGGCTCGTCGGCCGGGTCCAGGTAGTCGGGCACGCCGGCACCGACCTCGCGAAAGACCGAAATATCGCTGCAGATCACGGGTGTCCCGACCGCCAGCGCTTCCGACAGCGGCAGGCCGAACCCTTCCGCGAGCGACGGCATGAGCAGGGCTCGCGCGCCCATGAGGAGCTCCGTCACGTCGGTGTCGGCGACCTTACCGTGCTCGCGAACGAAGCCCTGCAGTTCCGCCGGCCTGTCAAGGATGTCGAAGACCTCCCGGTTCTTCCAGCCGCGGCTTCCGATCACGACGAGCGTCGGCATGCGGTCCGGCGCAAGGCCGAGCAGGTTGCGCCAGCATTGAAGGATCAAGAGGTGGTTCTTGCGCGGCTCTATCGTGCCGAGCATCACGAAGTAGGGGGCCGGCGGCTTGGCGGTGCCGGAAGGTCGCGCCGGCCGGTTGACGCCGAGCGGCGCCACGGTGACGAAGCTCGGGGGAAGCGACTGACCGAACCTGTCGCGGAAGGCGTCCGCGGTCGCCTGCGAGTTCGCGACGATGGCATCGACCAGACGCGCCGCATTCGTCAGGCGGCGGCGGGTTCGTTCGGGCGCGCCATCCTCGAAGTAGTCGGGCATCAGCGCCGGCAGGATGTCGTGCACGAAGTAGACGATCTTCACGTCGCCGGCCTGCTTCAGCCGTTCCACCTGGGCAGAACGCTCGAGCTGCAGCTGGGACGGGATGACGTAGATCACGCGGGAACCGAGCCCGGCCACCAATCGGTTCATGTCGTTGCCGGGGCGGAGCAGGAGGCCGGTATAGAGCCGGAGCGCCCGCAGGATCAGCCGGGCATAGGCGCCTGTCGAGGAGACCCCCTCGTTCCAGTACGCCGAGATCGCCCTGACGAAGCCGATGGCGGCCTCCGTCTTCACGATCCGCAGGCGGCCGATGGCGTCGAGCACGACGAAGCGCAGCCTGTCGGGCTCCTTGGCGATGAAGTGCCGGGCATAGGCGAGCTCGACGCGGGGAATGCCGGTCGGCGTCCGGGTCCAGGTCGCGTAGACCAGTCTCGATATGTCGAGGATCAGGAGCGATTCTGCGGCGCGCTGCGGCGAATCTCGATTCGGGATGCGATCGGGGGAAGGCATGGTGTCTCGGGAAAGTCTGGTCGGCGATGGGTCTGGGCGCGCTACGGCGCGCCTCAGGTCCCGTCCCGGTCCAACTGCTGGCGGCGCGTGAAGAGAAGATCCTGCTGACGTGAAGGCATTTCATCGAGACGTCGCAGCGGCGGGGCATGCCGCCATTTCAGGTACCAGTCCAGGCCATATTCATTCTCGATCGCCCAGGCGGAGAAGCCGTTGCCGCGCAGACGCTCGAAGATCGCTTGCCAGGCGATCGCGTCGTCGTTTGGACTTGCCTCGACGATGATGTCCATGGTCTCCGGATAGTCGTGCAAGCGGTCCAGAATGTGGCGCAGGATGGGCGGTTCGGCCCCTTCGACGTCCATCTTGATCAGGCGGAGGCGGCGGCGTTCGTCGTCGCTCAGGATCCGCTCGAGAGGAAGCGCGTCGACCGTCGCCGAGCGCTTCCCGCCGCGCGTGGCGAGCGTGGTGGCCGCGCCGATATTGCCGGCGTCGACTTCGTAGAGATCGAGCGTGCCGGCCGTGTCGGAAACCGCCGCATGCACCGCACGGACGTTGTCGGCGAACGTGTTCAGCGCGAGATTGGACTGCAGCAGCGCGAAGGTCCGGGGCGATGCTTCGATCGCCACGACCCGTCCGGTCGGACCGACGCGGGTGGCGGCGAGCAGCGTGTCGTAGCCGACGTTGGCGCCGACATCGACGAATACATCGCCCGCCGCCAGGTTCTGCTCGATCGTCCGCGAGACGTTGGGCTCCCAGACGCCGAAGTAGAGGATCATGCGCTGGATCAGGTCACGAGGATCGCAATGCATGAGCGCCCCGAAGTACGTCCGCGCGACATGGTCGGGCGCGAGGCTGCGCATTGCCTTGTGATAGGCGCGAAACCCGAAGCGCGCGGCCGGGAGGGGGAGGCGCCGAAGGGTGCCCATCACTGCCCGGTGGCCGAAATGGAAAAGGCTGTTGGACGTCATTTCTTCAGGAGTGTGGTCGCGAGCGGCCGGGAAGCATCGATGAGTTCGAATCCAGGCGGCGGTCGTCGTCGATTGCGTCTACTCCGAAGAAGAACTCCCACGGCAAGAACGTAACGCGCGGGCGCGGCCCGGGCGAGCGCAAGTTCTTTCATGTCGGGCGCAGCATGTCCGTGGTTTGCCGACGAGATCCTCGCCGTCGAATCATCGGCCGGCCGGATCATGTCGACTGGAAGGAGCGCCTCATGAGTTCGCGCGAACGAGGCCCACTCAACGGAGGAGGCGAACTCTTCCTGCGGTACATCGATAGCAAACAGGCGCGGCTGGCGGATGGGGTGGGATTCGAACCCACGGTGAGCGTGAACCCACGCCGGTTTTCAAGACCGGTGCCTTAAACCGCTCGGCCACCCATCCGTGCCCGCGCTTTTACCCCTTGCGCGCCCCATCCGGTACACCGATCGTTCCGGACATAAAAAATTGGCATCTCGCTAGAGACTTAGGTATTTTTCTTCATCCGGCTCCTCAGTAGTGTCCGCGCCATGATCCGTCGCCGCCTTCTCTGCTCAGCCGCCGCTCTCGGTTCCCTGTCCCTGGCCGTGCGCCCGACGCACGCCCAGAGCGGCGATCCCAGGTTCGATGCCTTTCTGCGCGGCCTGCGCGCCGAGGCGCTGAAATCGGGCGTGGACCAGGGCACCGTCGACATGGCGCTGTCCAAGGTCCAGGAGATTCCCCGCGTCATGGAGCTCGCGCGCAACCAGCCCGAGTTCAAGATGACGTTCGAGCGCTACCTCCAGATCGTCGTATCCGACGAGCGGGTGAAGAACGGCCGCGCGCGCCTGGCCGAGAACCGCCAGCTGGTCGAGCGCTTTGCCGCGCCGGCCGGCATCCCCCCTTCGACCCTGGTCGCCTTGTGGGGCATCGAGAGCAACTACGGCACGCGGCTCGGCGACTTCGAGGTCATCGATGCGCTGGCGACGCTGGTCTACAACAATTTCCGCGCCCAGTTCTTTCGCCAGCAGCTGATGGCTGCCCTGAAGATCCTGGCCCAGGGCCATATCAGCTTCGACGCCATGAAGGGATCGTGGGCGGGCGCCATGGGCCAGTGCCAGTTCATCCCGACCAGCTTCATCGCCTACGCGGCCGACGGCGACGGCGACGGCCGCAAGGACATCTGGACCAACAAGGCCGACGTCTTCGCCTCGATCGCCAACTACCTTCGCAGGGTCGGCTGGCGGCCCGGGCTGAGCTGGGGCCAGGAAGTGCCGGCCGGAACGCCGGCGTCCAAGGGGCAGCGCATCGTTCGCCCGGCGGGGGCGAACGGCCCGACCTATCTGACGACGGAAAATTTCCGCGCGATCCTGCGCTGGAACCAGTCGGACTTCTTTGCGCTGGCCGTGGGGCTCCTGTCCGACAAGATCGCTGCATGACCGGCCGGGGCGCCGTGGCTGCCTCGCCTCCGCAAGATGATGTATGATGGCGCCCAGATGGTGCTATCGGTAGACATCTCTCGCAGGTCGGGGGCCCTCGTGCGACTGGGCGGGGCCCTGCTGCTGGCCGCCAGCGTCGCGGCCTGCGGCTCGACGTCGGGCAGCCGGAGCAGCAGCGCCAGCGCCGCCCAGCGCGGCAGCTACAAGGTCGGCTCTCCCTACAAGATCGACGGCGTTTCCTACACGCCGCAGGAATCCTTCACCCTCGTCGAGACCGGCGTGGCTTCTTGGTACGGGCCGGGCTTCCACGGCAAGTCGACGGCGAATGGCGAGCGCTACGACCAGAGCGACCGCACGGCCGCCCACCGGACATTGCAGATGCCGGCGATCGTGCGCGTGACCAACCTCGACAACGGGCGCACGACCGTCGTGCGCATCAACGACCGCGGCCCGTTCGCGCGCAACCGGATCATCGACCTGTCGCGCACCGCCGCCGAGGAACTCGACGTCGTGCGCCGCGGCACGGCCCACGTGCGGGTCGAGGTGCTGGGCCCCGAGAGCATGGCCGTGCGCGACGTCGCGATGTCGGGCGGGGGACCGAGCGAGCAGTACAGCGCGATGGCGCGCGCCGCGTCCGGCAACCGGTCGGCGGCTCCCGTGGTCCAGGCCGCGGCGCCTCCACCGCCACCGCCGCCCGTTGCCTCGTCCCCGCAGCCTGCACCGGTCGTGCAGGCTGCATGGTCGACGACGCAACAGCCGCCGACGCTCCAGGCGCCGCCGCTGCAGGTTCCTTCCTCCGACGGCCGTCCGACCGTGGCGACGCTGGCCGCCGCCAGCGCCCCCGCTGGCGCCGGCGCGCCCATCGTGTCGTCGCTGCGCAGCGGCGGCTTTTATGTGCAGACGGGTTCCTTCTCCAGTGCCGACAATGCCGAGCGCCAGCGCGAGCTGGTGCGCAGCTATGGCGCGTCGGAGGTATCCCAGGCTTCAGCCGGCGGCCGCGAGGTGTACCGCGTCCGGCTGGGGCCCTATACCACCCCGGATGCGGCCGGTATCGTGGCCGACCGGCTGAAGCGTTCTGGCTATGGGGATGCTCGTGTTGTCTCTGAATGATCGATTGCGCCACCTCGTGGCGCTGCTCGCCGCGGTGTGCCTGATCGGCGCGCCGATCGCCGCCTCGTCCCAGCAGGATCCGTCGTCCAAGCGTCAGGGACAGCAGAAGCCCACCAAGCCGCGCGCCACGCCGCCGAAGAACAACGCCGCCGCCGCGCCAGTCAAGCCGGAGGCTCTGCCGCCTTCTCAGATCGGCATCGGCACACTGGCGAAGTACGCCTTCATGGTCGATCCCCAGACCTCGACGGTGCTGCTGTTCAAGGATGCCGACAAGCCGATGCATCCCTCGTCGATGGCGAAGATGATGACGCTCTACATCGTGTTCGAGGAGCTGAAGGCGGGACGCATCAAGCTCGACACGAAGTTCCTGGTCAGCGAGCGCGCCCGCAACATGGGCGGCTCGCGCATGTTCGTCGAGCTCGGCAGCGAGGTCTCGGTCGAGGATCTGATCAAGGGCATGATCGTCCTGTCGGGCAATGACGCCTGCGTCGTGGTGGCCGAGGGCCTGTCGGGCAACGAGGACAGCTTCGCCGCACGCATGACGGCAAAGGCCCGCGAGCTCGGCATGACCGGGTCGGTGTTCAAGAACTCCTCGGGCTGGCCGGCCGAGGGCCAGTGGACGACCGCGCGCGACCTCGCCTTGCTGGCCTGGCGGACCATCGAGGAGTTCCCCGACCTCTACCGCTACTATGCCGAGACGAGCTGGACCTACAACAACATCAAGCAGGACAACCGCAACCGGCTGCTCAAGCTGACGCCGGGCACCGACGGGCTCAAGACCGGCCACACGGAGGAGGGCGGCTACGGGCAGACGACCTCGGCAGTGCGGGATGGCCGGCGCCTGATCCTGGTCGTTAACGGCCTGAGCTCGATGGCCGAACGGGCGCAGGAAACGTCGCGACTGGTCGAATGGGGCTTCCGCGAGACCGCCAACACCACGGTCTTCCGGGCCGGCGACACGGTCGCCGAGGCCCCCGTGTGGCTGGGCAGCCAGGACACGGTTCCCCTGGTCGTGGCGCGGCCCGTGCAGATCACCGCGCCGACCGGCCAGGCCGTCACGCCGCGGGTCGTGGCGCGCTTCGACGGGCCGATCAACGCACCGATCGCCAAGGGCACGCCGCTCGGCACGGCGGCGCTGACCCTGCCCGACAACCGGGTCGTCGAGTACCAGCTCCTGGCCGGCACCGATGTCGCGCGCCGGGGCGTGTTCGGCCGTGTCACCGGCATGATCCAGCACTACCTGTTCGGCTGGCTTTCGTGAGGCCAGACGCCCCGGGGCGGTTCATCACCCTGGAGGGCGGCGAAGGCGCCGGAAAGTCCACCCAGATCCAGCGCCTCCGACGATGGCTCGGGGAGCGGGGCCGCGAGGTCGTGGCGACCCGCGAGCCCGGCGGCGCGCCGGGGGCCGAGATGGTCCGCAAGCTTCTGGTCGAAGGTCCGGCCGAGCGCTGGGACGGAACGACTGAAGCCCTGCTGCACTTCGCGGCGCGGCGGGACCATCTGCGGGCCACCGTCTGGCCCGCCCTGGCGCGCGGCGCCTGGGTCGTCTGCGACCGCTTCGCCGATTCGACGACGGCCTACCAGGGCTACGGCCACGGGATCGATCGGCACCTGCTGCAGCAGCTGTACGACCTGGCGGTCGGCGACTTCCGGCCCGATCTCACCCTGGTGCTCGATCTCCCGGTCGAGGTCGGGCTGGCGCGGGCGGCAGCCCGGCACGGCAGCGAGAACCGCTACGAGGGACTGCAGCGGGATTTTCACGAGCGCGTCCGTGGCGGCTTTCTCGACATTGCCGCTCGCGAACCCGGGCGCTGCGTCGTGATCGATGCTACAGGCGACGTCGATTCCATCGCAGCGGCGATCGGCGCCGCCGTGACGCAGCGCCTGGGAGGCTGAGCCGATGGCAAGGGGCAAGGTCGCCACCGATGCCGGCGAGCGCGAGAAGCTTGAATGGCCGCATGACTGGCCGCCGCCCTGGCGGGCCGAGCGTCTGCTCGGCCACGAGGCTGCCGAGCAGACCCTGCTCGCGGCCCATCGAAGCGCGCGCCTCCACCACGCCTGGCTGATCGCCGGGCCGCGCGGCATCGGCAAGGCCACGCTGGCCTGGCGCTTCGCCCGTTTCCTGCTGTGCGGACAGCAGCAGGATGCCCTGTTCGGCGGTCCGTCGGACAGTCTCGACGTCGCCGCCGACGCTCCCGGACGATCGCTGATCGAGGCACGCTCGCATCCGGACCTCTTCCATCTCCGCCGCACGCTGAACGACACGGGCCGGCTGCGCGCCGAGATCGCCGTCGACGACGTGCGCCAGCTCGGCGGCTTCATGCACATGACGCCGGCGATGGGGCAGTGGCGCGTGGCCATCGTCGACTCGGCCGACGAGATGAACCGCAACAGCGCCAATGCGGTGCTCAAGATTCTCGAGGAGCCGCCGCCAAACGCCGTCCTGCTGATCGTCACGCACACGCCGGGCCGCCTGCTGCCGACGATCCGGTCGCGCTGCCGGCGGCTCTCCCTCCAGCCCCTGTCGGACGCCGTCGTCGGCGACCTGCTGGACCGTCACGCGCCGGGAACCTCGGCGGACGAGCGCACGGCGCTGGCCCGCCTCGCCGAAGGGAGCATCGGGCGCGCCCTCGAACTGTCCGGCGCCGGCAGCCTCGAACTCTATGGCGAGATGGTGGCGGTGCTGGCCACGCTGCCCGACCTCGACATGCCGCGCCTGCACGGCTTCGCCGAGCGCTTCGCGCGCCGTGGAGAGGAGGCGAACGCCGCCTGGCGTTCGCTCAACTTCCTGTTCGACGGCTGGCTGAAGAGCCTGGCGCGGCAGGCCGCCGTGGGCGGGGAGGGCGTCGCCGTCGTGCCTGCCGAGCGCGGGCTGCAGGCAAGGCTGCTGGCGGCGGCCAGCCTTGATCGCTGGATTGAGGCGTGGGAAAAGGTCGCCCACCTGTTGTCCCGTGCCGATGCGGTCAATCTCGACCGCAAGCAGACGGTGCTCGGAAGCTTCCTGGCTCTCCAATCGGCGATGCGCTGAAGCGCCGGCCCTGGCGCTCGGGAAGGGCGACAGTCCGGAGTTCAAGTCGTCATGTCGGGCCGCAGCACCTACTACGTCACCACGCCGATCTACTACGTGAACGACGTGCCCCATATCGGGCACGCCTACACGACGCTCGCCTGCGACGTGCTGGCCCGCTTCATGCGCCTCGACGGTCGCGACGTGCACTTCCTGACCGGCACCGACGAGCACGGGCAGAAGGTCGAGAAGGCGGCGGCGGCGGCGGGCCTGGACCCGCAGGCCTTCACCGACAAGGTGAGCCAGTCGTTCCGCGACCTCGTCAAGACCATGAACTACAGCCCGGACAACTTCATCCGCACGACCGAGCCGCGCCACTACGCGGCCTGCCAGGCGCTGTGGGAGAAGCTCGTGGCGTCGGGCGACATCTATCTCGGCAGCTACGCGGGCTGGTACTCGGTGCGCGACGAGGCCTACTTCGTCGAGGGCGAGACCGAGCTCGGCACCGACGGCAAGCGCCGCGCCACGGCGAGCGGCGCCGAGGTCGAATGGGTCGAGGAGCCGTCCTATTTCTTCAAGCTGTCGGCCTGGACCGAGCGGCTGCTGGCCTTCTACGAGCAGAACCCGCGCTTCATCGCGCCGGACAGCCGCCGCAACGAGGTCATCAGTTTCGTCAGGGGCGGGCTGCAGGACCTGTCGGTGTCGCGCACCAGCTTCTCCTGGGGCATCCCGGTGCCGGGAGACGACAGGCACATCATGTACGTCTGGCTGGACGCGCTCACCAACTACATCACCGAGTGCGGCTTTCCCGACACGTCCGATCCGCTGTGGAAGTACTGGCCGGCGAACCTGCACATGGTGGGCAAGGACATCATCCGCTTTCATTGCGTCTTCTGGCCGGCGTTCCTGATGTCGGCCGGCGTGGCGCCCCCCGAGCGCGTGTTCGCGCACGGCTGGTGGACCAACGAGGGCCAGAAGATCTCGAAGTCGCTGGGCAACGTGATCGACCCGGTCGAGCTGGTGCACACCTACGGGCTCGACCCGGTGCGCTACTTCCTGCTCCGCGAGGTGCCGTTCGGGAACGACGGCGACCTGCAGCGGCGCGCGCTGGTCGGGCGCCTGAACGGCGACCTCGCCAATGCCTACGGAAACCTCTGCCAGCGCGTCCTGTCGATCGTGGCCAAGAACTGCGGCGGCCAGGTGCCGGCCAAGGGGGCGACCGTCGAGGCCGACACGGCCCTGCTCGACCGCGCCGGCGGCCTGCTGGCGGCGGTGCGGGCCGAGTTGAACGAGCAGGCCTTCCATCGGGCGCTGACCGCGATCTGGGAAGTGATCGCCGACGCCAACCGCTATGTCGATGCGCAGGCACCGTGGGCGCTCGCCAAGACCGACCCGGCGCGGCGCGATACCGTCCTCTGGGTGCTGGCCGAGACGATCCGGCGGGTGACCCTGCTGGTCCAGCCCTTCATGCCGGAATCGGCGGGGCGGATCCTCGACCAGCTCGCCGTCGATGCCGCGGACCGGGCCTTCGCGGGCTTCGACAAGGCGCTGGTGCCCGGCACCGCACTGCCGCCGCCGCAGGGCGTGTTCCCGCGCTACGTCGAACCGGGCCAGGACGCGAAGCGGGGAGCGGGGCGCTGATGCTGATCGACAGCCACTGCCATCTCGACTTCCCCGAGCTGGCGGCCGACGAAGGCGGCGTGCTGGCACGCGCCCGCACGGCGGGCGTCGCCGGCATGCTGACGATCGGCACGCGGCTCGACCAGTTCCAGAGGGTGCGGGCGATCGCCGAGCGCCACGCCAACGTCTGGTGCTCGGTCGGTGTCCATCCGCACGAGGCCAAGGAGGAGGGGCAGCAGACGCCCGACCGGCTGGTCGAGGCGACGCGCCATCCCGAGGTCGTGGGGATCGGCGAGACCGGGCTCGACTTCTACTACGAGCACAGTCCGCGCGCCGAGCAGGCCGAGAGCTTCCGGGCCCACATCGCCGCCGCCCGAGAGACCGGCCTGCCGCTGATCGTCCATACCCGCGATGCCGATTCCGAGACCGGCGACATCCTCGAGGAGGAGTTCGCGCGGGGCGCCTTCACCGGGCTGATCCATTGCTTCAGCTCGGGGCCGGAGGTCGCGCGCCGGGCGCTGGCGCTCGGCATGTACATCTCGATCTCCGGCATCGTCACCTTCAAGGCCGCCGACAGCCTGCGCGCCACGGTACGCGACATCCCGCTGGACCGGCTGCTTGTCGAGACCGACGCGCCCTACCTCGCGCCCGTTCCGAAGCGCGGCAAGACCAACGAGCCGGCCTATGTCGCCCATACCGCGGCCAAGGTCGCCGAGCTCAAGGGCGTGAGCGTGGCCGAGCTCGAGGCCGCGACGACCGACAACTTCTTCCGGCTGTTCGCCAAGGCGGAGCGCGCCCGGTGCGGGTGACCATCCTGGGCTGCGGCACGTCGGGTGGCGTACCGAGGGTCGGGGGAAGGGGCCAGTGGGGGGCCGCCAATCCGGCCGACCCGCGCAACCGGCGGCGCCGGTGCTCGATCCTGGTGCAGGACCGCGGCAAGACCCTGCTGGTCGACACCTCGCCCGACCTGCGGGACCAGCTCCTGGATGCCGAGGTCGAGCGCGTCGACGCCGTCCTGTGGACGCACGAGCATGCGGACCAGGTCCACGGCATCGACGACCTGCGGCCCTACATGCTGCGGCAGGGCGTGATCGAGGCCTGGGCCGACCGGCGGACCTACGGCATCCTGCTGCCGCGCTTCCGCTACTGCTTCGAGGCCGACGACGGCTTCTACAATCCGATCTACCGGTACAACGAGATCACCGGGCCGTTCGAGGCGGCCGGCGTGCCGGTGACGCCCTTCGTGCAGGATCACGGCATCGCCACCTCGCTGGGCTTCCGGTTCGGCGCGGTCGGCTACGCCAACGACGTGGTGAACCTGTCGGACGAGGCGCTGGCGACGCTGGCGGGCGTCGAGGTGCTGATCGTCGATGCCATGCGCTACCGGCCGCATCCCACGCATGCGCATCTCGAGCAGGCGCTCGAATGGATCGCGCAGGTGCGGCCCCGGCGGGCCTTCCTGACCAATCTCCACGTCGATATGGACTATGCTGAGGTCGATCGGGTCACGCCGGGCAACGTTCAGCCCTGCCGGGACGGGCTCGTCATCGAAGTCGAAGGAGAATAGTCGATTATTCTCAAATACTTGAACGTCCTTCCTCGCCTGTCGCGTAACGTGAAACAAAAGCGGTCCCGGCAGGTTTCGGTGCTGGCGGCGGCACTTGCCGCGGCGCTGGCCGTCGCCGGAGCGTCGACGGTGGCCCAGGCGCAGCCGCTGGACACCGGCGGCATGACCTTCCGGGACTTCGCCGTGAGCGACAACGGCGCCAGCTTCTACCGCGGCGACCCGATGGCCGCCGGCGGGCCGAACCAGGTGTCCTCGAAGGTCCTGGGGATCGATGCCAACCAGGGCTTCGCCCGCATCCAGTTCGGCTCGATCCGGATCGACATCAACATCCCGCTGGGCTGGCAGGCCACCGAGGACTGGGAGCGCGGTGTCGCCTACAGCAGCGACAAGCGCTACCGGCTGATCGTGTGGCGCGTCGACTTCGCCTTCGAGGGGGTGAAGGATGCCGAGCACTATGCGGCGACCAAGAGCGGCTCCATCCAGGCACGGCGTCCGAGCGTCAAGGCCCAGGCCCGGAAGCTGCCGGACGGCACCTTCCTGATCGTCTACGAGAATGTGCCGCCGGTGCAGGGCGACCAGGAGCGACGGGTGGTCTTCGACCTCGTGCGGCAGAACCCGTCGAACGCCAAGGAGGGTGTGCTGATCACGCTGGGCGTGCCGACGAGCGATGCCGCGCGCGGCCTTCGCTTGTTGGCGCTTCTCAACCAAAGCATGAGTATTACCTGGTAATGCCATTCAATTATTAACTAATCCATATTTGTCATAATATATATTATACGATAATCCGGACCAAGCGAAGGGGACCGATGTCGACCGAACGCCCCACGGCAGCCGCCCTGCCGGCCGAGCCTCTGTCACGCCTCCTGGCCATCATGGCCTGGCTGCGCGACCGCCGTCACGGCTGCCCGTGGGACATCGAGCAGACGTTCCGCACCATCGCACCCTACACGATCGAGGAAGCCTACGAGGTCGCCGACGCCATCGAGCGCGACGACCTGCCGGCGCTCAAGGAAGAACTGGGCGACCTGCTGCTGCAGGTCGTCTACCACGCCCAGATGGCCCACGAGGCCGGCGCCTTCACCTTCGACGATGTCGCGGCGGCGATCGGCGACAAGATGGTCGACCGCCATCCGCACGTCTTCGGCGACGCCGAGGTCGCCACGGCGCATGAGCAGACCGCGGCCTGGGAGGCCCGCAAGGCGGCGGAGCGAGCCGCGAAGGGCGCCCCGGCGGCACCGGTCGGGACCCTGGACGGCGTCGCCAGGGCCCTGCCCGCCCTGTTGCGGGCCGAGAAGCTGCAGAAGCGGGCGGCCAGGGTCGGATTCGACTGGAAGGCGACGGGACCGGTCATCGACAAGATCGAGGAGGAGCTGGGCGAGTTGCGCCGCGAGCTGGAGGCCGAGACGATCGACGAAGCCCGCCTCACCGACGAGCTGGGCGACGTGCTGTTCGCCATCGCCAACCTCGCCCGCCACACCAGGATCGACCCTGAGGCCGCGCTGCGCGCCACCAACGCCAAGTTCGAGCGGCGCTTCCGCCATATCGAGCGCCGCCTGGCCGAGACCGGGCGGACCCCGGCCGAGGCCACCCTCGAGGAGATGGAAGCCTTTTGGCAGGAGGCCAAGACGCGCGTCTGACGGTCCGGAGGCCGGCCCCGTCAACCTTTGGGCAGGCCGGCCAGCAAGGGCAGGCGGATCGCCTCCATGAGCGCCCTCACCTCGAACAGCGTACCGGGGTGCGCGGCCGCGATCAGGCCGCCATTCAGCGGCTGGTCCGGCCGATAGGCCGTGCCGTCGAAGCGCTCGGCCGCGCCTCCGGCCTCGGCCACCATCAGCGCGCCCGCCGCATGATCCCAGGGCTTGGTCATGCGGTACAGGTTGAAGTCGGCTCGGCCGGACAGGATCTCGAGATACTCGGCGCCGGCGCAGCTCAGGGTCGACAGGCGCCCGAGCTGGCGGCGGCTCGCGTCCGGCAGCTGCCGCTCGAACTCGTTGCGCACCTTGAAGCCGACGAACCCGATCGGCGGCCGATCGGGGCGCTCGCGGCGCACGGTACGTCCGTCGAGGGTGACGCCCTGCCCCTTGAGCGCCGCGGCCATATGGCCGCGCGGCACGTCGAGAATCCAGCCCGCCACGGCCTCGGTGTCGCGCACCAGGCAAACGATCATGGCGAACCGGTCCCGGCCGGCCGCGAAGTTGTTGGTGCCGTCCAGCGGGTCGACGACCCAGCAGGCCTCACCCGGACGCGCGATCAGGCCGACCAGGCCGGGATCCCTGTCGACAGCCTCCTCGCCCACGACCGCCACGCCAGGCAGGATCTTCGCCAGGCCGCTCGCCAGCCGCTGCTCGGCGGCCACGTCGGCAACCGTGACGACGTCACCGGGACGCTTCTCGCGGATGTCTTCCTTGGAAAGTGTGCGGAAGCGCGGCAGCAATTCCGCTGCCGCTGTCTCGCGCATCAGCTCGGCGACCCGTTCCGAATCGGCCGGGCCCAGCATCGACCTATCCGACGATGCCGAAGAGATCCTCTTCCTTCAGGATCACATGGTCGACGCCACCCAGCTTAACCTCGGTGCCGGACCACTTGCCGTAGAGGACCTTGTCGCCGACCTTCACGTCGAGCGGCTGCAGGCGGCCGTCCTCGAGGCGCTTGCCCTTGCCGACGGCGACGACCTGACCCTGCATCGGCTTCTCCTGGGCGGTGTCGGGAATGATGATGCCGGACTTCGTCTTGGTCTCGGCAGCCAGCGGCTTCAGCAGCAGGCGATCGTACAAGGGCTTGAATTTCATGATCTTTCCTTCGTCTCGGGCCGGGCCGCTTATAGGTAGCAGGGCCGGCCGGTGTCAACGCGGGGCCCCAACCCTCAGCGCATGAGCCGACGCTCGAGCTGGGCCGAGGCGGCAGCGTCCAGGGCTACCGTCAGGCGGGCCATCTCGCCCTCGTCGTGGCGGCTCCTGACCTCGCCATGGCGATAGAGCCAGGCGATCGTGGCGCCGTCACTCAGCGGCACCGACACCTCGCGCGCCTCGCCGGCCCGGCTCAGCATGTCTCCGATCGCCCCGAGCAGGTCGTCGATCCCCTCGCCCGTCACGGCCGATACCGGATACTGGCGTGCCCGCTCGGCTCCGGTCAGCGAGCGCGTCTGCAGGCGGAGCCGCGCTTCTGCCGGCAGGGCGTCGATCTTGTTCAATGCCTCGATGACGGGTGGGCCGGCCCCCTCCTCGTCGGCGATGCCGAGATCGTGCAGGACAGCCTCGACATCGGCCCGCTGCTGCTCGGAATCGGGATGGGAGATGTCGCGGACATGCACGACGAGGTCGGCCTCGAGCACTTCCTCAAGGGTGGCGCGGAAGGCCGCGACCAGATGTGTCGGCAGGTCGGACACGAAACCGACCGTGTCGGAAATCACGCAGCCCTTGCCGTTCGGCAGCCGGATCGACCGCATGGTCGGGTCGAGCGTGGCGAACAGCAGGTCCTTGGCCGTGACCTCGGCGCCGCTCAGGCGATTGAAAAGGGTCGACTTGCCGGCGTTGGTGTAGCCGACCAGCGCCACCGTCGGCAGCCGGGCCTTGCGCCGGCCGGCCCGGTTGACGGCGCGGGTGCGGCGGACGGCGTCGAGGTCGCGCCGGATGCGCACCATGCGCTCTCCGATCAGCCGCCGGTCGATCTCGATCTGCGATTCGCCGGGGCCGCCGAGGAAGCCGAAGCCGCCGCGCTGGCGCTCGAGATGGGTCCACGACCGCACCAGGCGGCCGCGCTGGTAGTCCAGCGCCGCGAGCTCGACCTGCAGTCGGCCTTCGTGGGTGCGGGCGCGGGCGCCGAAGATTTCCAGGATGAGGCCGGTCCGGTCGATGACCTTGGCTTCCCAGGCCTTCTCGAGGTTGCGCTGCTGGACCGGGGTCAGACGGTCGTCGACGATCACGAGGCCGACGCCGTGCTCCTTGACGGCTTCCTTCACCCGCTCGACGACGCCCTTGCCCAGCAGGGTGGCGGGCGTGACGTGGCGCAGCGGCACGCTGTCGGCCAGGCGGATGTCGAGATCGATGGCATGCGCCAGCCCGACGGCTTCCTCGAGCTTGGCGTCGCGGTCACGCTCCTCGCGGCGCGCCCCGGGCGCATAGGGCGACAGCACGGCCGCGACGGTGCGCGGCCGCTCGGTCTCCCACGGCTTTCGCTTGCCTCTGTCTTCTGCGTTCTGCTGAAGATCTTCGCTCAAATCAGCCCGCTGCTTCGGCCTTGTCGCCGTCGAACAGCTGCACCGGCGTGACCGGCATGATGGTCGAGATCGCGTGCTTGTAGACAAGCTGCGAATGCCCGTCGCGGCGCAGCAGCACCGAGAAATTGTCGAACCAGGTGACGATACCCTGCAGCTTGACACCGTTGACCAGGAAGATCGTGACGGGCGTCTTGTTCTTGCGCAGGTGGTTCAGGAAGACGTCCTGAACATTCTGTGCCTTTTCGCTCATGTTCTTGGCCTCTTGCTGGGCATCGGACGGTCGGGAGGACCGCCATGAAGGGGGCGGGTCTCTACCCGCTACCGAGTTGTCATCGAATATAGGGGACGATCAGTTCAAAGCAATGCCACCAACTCATTACAGTTACGTGCTTTTAGCCGCGGCGGATGGTCCGCGAGCATGCCCGCCAGTCGATCCGGATCTCCCACGAGGACGGGCAGACAGCCCGCGGCGTGAGCACATTTGAGATCGGCTGGGGTGTCCCCGACCATCCACACAGTCTCGTCCGGGGCAATTCCCGTGCCGTCGAGCGCCTTGAAGATCGGATCGGGTGCCGGCTTGTCGCGCAGGCAGTCCCGGGCGCCCACGGCTCGCGATATCCACCGCTCCCAGCCCAGGTGGGCGATCTCGGTGCGGAGGTTGTCCCCAACCTTGTTACTCACCACGGCGACGTAGCACCCGAGGTCCCGGCAGCGCGCCAAGAGGTCCGTGGCGCCCGACAGCGGGGTCAGACGCTCGAGGTGGATGCGATGGAACGTGTCGTAGAAGATCTGCTCGGCCTCCCCCGCGCGGCCGCCGAACAGCCCCGGGAAGGCGTCGCGCAGCGACCCGTGGGCGCGGGCGCGCACCTCGTCGGCGGTCCAGGGCGTCTGCCCCAGTGCCGAGAATGTGTCGCGATAGCATTCGACGATGGTGGGCCATGTATCGACCAGCGTGTTGTCCCAGTCGAACAGGACGGCCCGTGGCGGCCGGAGCCCCCCGGGCCGTGTCACGTCACCGCCTCGCCTTCCGCGGCGAACCGCACATACTCCTCGCGCAGGCGCCGGGCGGTGGGACCGACCTTGCCGTCGGCCACCGGTGCGCCGTCGATCTTCACGACAGGCGTCACGAAGGAGGTGGCGCTGGTGATGAAGGCCTCCCTCGCCTGCTTGGCCTCCTCGAGGCTGAACGGCCGTTCCACGAGCTTGAGCTGGAGGTCGCTGGCCATCGACTTCAGCGTCTGGCGCGTGATGCCTGCCAGGATGCCGTTGTCGGTGGCCCGGGTGACCAGCTCGCCGTCCCTGGTCACGATCCAGGCGTTGGTCGAGGCGCCTTCGGTGACGTTGCCCTGGCCGTCGATCAGCCAGGCCTCGTAGGCGCCGCTCTCGCGCGCCGCCTGCTTGGCCAGCACGTTGGGCAGCAGGGCGACCGTCTTGATGTCGCAGCGCTCCCAGCGGATGTCGGGCGCGCTCTTCACGGCGATCCCGGCCCCGGCGTCGGCCTCGATGCGCCTGGTGTTCTTGGTCGTGAGCACCAGGGCGGGCTTCACCGGCTGGGTCGGGAAGGCGTGGTCGCGTCGGGCGACGCCGCGGGTCACCTGCATGTAGACCAGACCGTCGCGCAGGCGGTTGCGCCGCATCAGCTCGCGGATGATGAATTCCAGCGTCGGCCGCGCCACCGGCCAGCCGATGCGCAGCTCGCGCAGCGAGCGGTCGAGCCGGTCGAGATGGAGCTTCTCGTCGATCAGCCGGCCGTCGCGCACGCCCACCACCTCGTAGACGCCGTCGGCAAGCTGGTAGCCGCGGTCCTCGATATGGACGCTGGCCTCGCGATGATCGACGTATCGGCCGTTGACGTAAGCATAACGCGACATGTGACTCTCCGAATCCTCAGCCGGCGACCTCGCTGCCGCCGCGCTCGTCGACCGCACCGCCGTGGAGGCCGAGCGACTTCAGCTTGCGGTGAAGCGCCGACCTTTCCATTCCCACGAAGGTGGCTGTGCGCGAGATGTTGCCGCCGAACCGCGTCACCTGCGCCAGCAGGTACTCGCGCTCGAACACTTCGCGGGCCTCGCGCAGCGGCAGCTGCATGATCTCGCCGCCCTTCTCCCAGCGCAGCACCGAGGGAGCGTCCTCGCTGACGTCGCTCGGCAGGGCGTCGGCCCGGATCGGCGCGCCGCCGGACGGCGCCAGGATCAGCAGCCGCTCGACCACGTTGCGGAGCTGGCGGATGTTGCCCGGCCAGTCGTGTCCCTGGAGCGCCGCCAGCGTGTCCTCGCCCACCTGGCGGGGCGGCAGGCCGGTGGCGTCGGCCACGCGCCGCATGAGGTCGCTCGCGACCTCGGGGATATCCTCTCGCCGCTCGCTGAGCGGCGGAACGCGCAGCGCGACGACGTTCAGCCGATGGAACAGTTCCTCGCGGAACCGACCGCTCGCGATCTCGTCCTGCAGGGCGCGGCCGGTCGCGGCGAGCACGCGCACGTCGACCTCGACCCGGCGGCTGCCGCCGTCGCGCATGAAGGCCTGCTCCTGGAGGACCCGCGCCAGCCGGCTCTGCAGCGCCAGCGGCAGGTCGGCGACCTCCTTGAGGAGCAGCGTCCCGCCATGCGCCATCTCGAAGGCACCCGACACGCGCAGGGCGTCGGTGGCCTCGCTGTCGGTCCCGAACAGCTCGATCTCGAGGCGCTCGGCCGGCGTGGCCGAGCAGTTGACCACGACGAAGGGACCGTCGGCCCGCTTCGACCCCTGGTGGATCAGCCGCGCCACGGTCTCCTTGCCGGCGCCGGAGGGGCCGGCGATCAGCACGCGGCTGCCCGTCGGCGCGACCTTCTCGATCTGGCTGCGGACGTTGGCGGCGGCCGCCGAGGAGCCGACGAAGGTCACCTCGCCGCCGGCGCGCCGGCGCAGCGTCGCGTTCTCGCGCCGCAGCCGGTCGGCCTCGATCGCGCGGTCGACAACCAGCAGCAGGCGGTCGGCCTTGAACGGCTTCTCGACGAAGTCGTAGGCACCGGTCTTGATGGCCGACACGGCCGTGTCGATCGTGCCGTGGCCGCTGATCATCACGACGGGAACCGGCGGTTCCTCGCGGCGAATGACTTCGAGCAGCTGCAGGCCGTCGAGCTCGCTGCCCTGCAGCCAGACGTCGAGGATCACCAGCGCCGGGCGACGCTGGCGCACGGCCTCGATGGCCTCCGTGCTGTTGTGCGCACGGCGGGCCGTGTGGCCCTCGTCTTCCAGGATGCCGGCGATCAGCGTGCAGATGTCGCGTTCGTCGTCGACGATGAGAATATCGTGGCCCATGACTCTCAGACTGTCCGCCGCCGTGCCCGGCGCGGACTATTGCGCCGCCGTAGCGAGCGAGCGCACCGATGCGATCTCCTTCGCGTCCCGCCGGAATACCAGACTGATGCGCGCACCGCCACCCTCCCGGTCGTCGAGCACGAGCGTGCCGCCGTGGTCTTCCATGATCTTCTTGACGATGGCGAGGCCGAGGCCGGTGCCCTTGCTGCGCGTCGTCATGTAGGGCTCGGTCAGCCGCTCGCGTCCGTCCTTCGGCAGCCCCTTGCCGTTGTCCTCGACGACAATGCGGACGGTCGCGCCGTCGTCAAGGAGCGCCAGCGAGATCTCGCCCGGCGGCAGGGTCGCGCCGGGAGCGGCTTCCCGCCCCTCGATGGCCTCGGCCGCGTTCTTGAGGATGTTGGTCAGGACCTGGGACACCTGGCGGCGGTCGCAGTTCAGCGGAACGGCAGAATCCGGCAGGGTCGAGACGAAGCGGATGTCGGGATTGCCGTTGCGTTGCAGGAAGAGCGCCTGCTGGCAGAGTTCCTTGGCATCCTCGGGCTTCACGGTCGGCCGCGGCATGCGCGCGAACGACGAGAACTCGTCGACCATGCGGCCGATGTCGCCGACCTGGCGGACGATGGTGTCGGTGCAGATCGAGAAGGTCTCGGGGTCATCCTTGATCTGCTTGAGATAGCGTCGCTTCAGCCGCTCGGCCGAGAGCTGGATCGGCGTCAGCGGATTCTTGATCTCGTGCGCAATGCGGCGCGCCACGTCGCCCCAGGCCGCCATGCGCTGCGCCGACATCAGGTCGGTCACGTCGTCGAAGGTCACGACGGCGCCGGCATCGGACGCGGCGCTGATGCGCACCAGCAGGATGCGACGCTCGCCGCGCTGCAGGATCTCGACCTGGCCCTGGGTGACGCGGCCCGGCCGGTCCGCGGCCTGCTCGACCAGCGGTCCGAGGTCGGGCATGACGCCGATCAGCGAGCGGCCCACGACGCCGTCCTCCGGCAGCGCCAGAAGCTCCAGCGCCGACCGGTTCGTGCGGATGATCGTGCCGGCGGTGTCGACGCTCAGCACGCCGGCCGACACGCCGGCCAGCACCGCGTCGGTGAGGCGGCGGCGCGTGTCGAGCTCGCGGTTGGCGGCGACCAGCTCGCCGCGCTGCTGCTCGATCTGGCTGGCCATGCGGTTGAAGGAACGGGCGAGCTGGCCGAGCTCGTCGTTGGGCGGCCCCTCCTCCACGCGGGCCGACAGGTCGCCGCCGCGCATCCGCTCGGCCGCCGACATCAGCCCGCCGATCGGCTCGGTCAGCCGCGAGGCGACCAGGATCGCCAGCCAGACCGCGGCCAGCAGCATCAGGAGCGCGATGGCGCCGCAGATCGCGAAGATCAGGAGCTGGCTGCGCTGCATCGCCTGCTCGATCTGCGAATAGAACGAGCCGGCGAACTCGATGCTCTTGATGTAGTCGACGACCCGCAGGTCGACGGCATGGCCGGTCACCAGGAACAGCGGCTCGCCGACGAACAGCTGCATCACGAAGTAGGCGCCGTTCGGCGCCTCGACCTCGACCGGGCCGGCCTGGTTCACCGCGCGCCACAGCGCCTGGGCCGGCGGGATCAGTTCCTTGGTCTCGGGCGCGCCGGGCGCGCGTGCCCGGGCCAGCACGCCCTTGTCGGCATCCAGGATGGTCGCCTCGATGATCGGGCGGCCGTCGATCAGCCGGTCGAGCAGGTCCGTCACCGCCTTCCTGTCGTGCAGACCGTCGATGCCGAGCGCCTGCACCGGCGAGGCGATCGCGGCGATGTCGCGCAGGATCTCCTCCTCGCGCGCGCGGCGGACCGGTTCGCCGATCGCCCGCGCCGCCTCGAAAGAGGCCTTGGCGGGCTTGACCACGAAATCGGTGAGATTGATCACCAGCAGCGACAGGATGATTGCGACGATCAGCGTCGGGGTGATGGTGAAGGCGCTGCAGATCAGCACCAGCCGCATGTGCAGGCGCGAGCCGGCGGCGCCGCGGCGGCGGTCGAGCCAGAGCTGGGTCAGGCGCACCGCCAGCAGCGCCACGAGGGCCACCGCGACCAGCAGGTCGGCGACCAGCAGGCCGGTGATCCAGCCGCGCGTGTTGAACGAGGCGGGCGCGAGGCCCGCCAGCCAGGCATAGGTCGCCGCTCCGGCGGCGATGGCCAGGAGCGCGAGCGAAACGGCGGCGGCGCGACCGCTCAATCCGCGAAGGACCGCGCTCACCACATCGCCCAAGCGTGAAACGCCCAGCGCAGCCGTCAACTTGTCACCCGCCTCGGCGGACCTGCGGCGTGCGAACCACGGGGACGTCGAGGTCCTTTATCTTCTTGCGCAACGTATTGCGATTCAGCCCCAGGAGACGGGCCGCGCGCAACTGATTCCCGCGGGTCGCCCCCAGGGCCAGGGACAGGAGCGGCCGCTCGACCTCGGAAATGACACGATCGTACATGCCGTCCGGCGGCAGCCGGTCGCCATGGGCGGCGAAAAGAGCCTGAAGGTGCCTGTCGACCGCGTCTCCCAGCGACAGGTCGGCGGCGGCCCCCGCTCCGGCGGATGAGTCGGATTCGACGGCCGAGATGGCGTCGGCGAGCTCGGCCTCGATGATCTCGACGCCGATCACTTCCTCCGAGTAGAGGGCCGAGAGGCGGCGGACCAGGTTGACGAGCTCGCGCACGTTGCCGGGCCAGCGGTGCTGCTTCAGGCGGGCCATCGCCTCCGGCGACAGGACCTTGGCCGGGAGGCCGTCGGCGGTCGCCTGGCGCAGATAGTGGTTGGCCAGCTCCGGAATGTCGTCGAGCCGCTCGCGCAGCGGCGGCAGGCGGATCGGCACGACGTTGAGGCGGTAGAAAAGGTCCTCGCGGAACAGCCCCTGCTGGATCAGGCGGCGCAGCTCGCGATGGGTCGCGGCGACGATGCGGACGTTCGCCTTGATCGGCGTGCGGCCGCCGACCGTCATGTACTCGCCCTCCTGCAGCACGCGCAGCAGGCGGGTCTGCGCCTCGGGCGGCATGTCGCCGATCTCGTCGAGGAACAGCGTGCCGCCGGAGGCCTGCTCGAACTTGCCGGCCGAGCGCTGCACCGCGCCCGTGAAGGCGCCGCGCTCGTGGCCGAACAGCTCGCTCTCGATCAGCTCGCGCGGGATCGCGGCCATGTTCAGCGCCACGAACGGTCCCTTGCGGCGCTTGCCGTAGTCGTGCAGGGCGCGCGCGACCAGCTCCTTGCCGGCGCCGGACTCGCCCGTGATCATCACCGTGAGGTCGGTCGACATCAGGCGCGCCAGCGCCCGGTAGATCTCCTGCATCGCCGGCGAGCGGCCGATCAGGGGCAGGCGCTCGCCCTCCTCCGGCGGATGGACGGCGCGAGCCGACGTGGGCGCCGGCGCCGACAGCGCGCGGTTGACCACCGAGATCAGCTCGTTGAGGTCGAAGGGCTTGGGCAGGTACTCGAAGGCCCCGCGCTCGGTCGCCCGCACCGCGGTCAGCAGCGTCGACTGCGCGCTCATCACGATGATGCGGAGATCGGGACGCAGCTTGCGGATGCGCGGCACGAGGTCGAGCCCGTTCTCGTCGGGCATCACGACGTCGGTGATGACGAGCTGGCCCTCGCCTTCCTGGACCCATTGCCAGAGCGTCGAGGCGGTGCCGGTGCTGCGGACATTGTGGCCCTGCCGGCCGAGCGCCTGGTGGAGCACGGTCCGGATGGCGCGGTCGTCGTCGGCGACGAGAATGGTGGTCGAGCTCATGGAGCGGACAAGGAGAATTGCAGCGGCAGCATGACCCTGAAAACCGTGCGGCCGGGCTCGCTCTCGAACTCGATCGCCCCACCGTGGTCGTTGATGATCTTGGCGACCAAAGCAAGACCCAGGCCGGTTCCGGTGGGCTTGTTGGTCACGAACGCGTCAAACAGGTGACTGCGCAGCTCCTCGGCAATCCCGCCGCCATTGTCCCGCACCGACACGACGAGCGGCAGGTTCACCTTGGCCTGCTGCCCCGGCACCGCGAGGCGCAGCCCGTGTCGATAGGCTGTGGACAATTCGATCTCGCGGTCGCCGTCGCCCGGCGCCTCGCAGGCATTCTTGACCAGGTTGAGGAAGACCTGGATGAGCTGGTCGCGGTCGCCCAGCACGTCGGGCAGCGACGGGTCGTAGGTCTCGACGAAGCGGACGCTCTTGCCGAAGCCGTTCTGCGAGATGCGCAGGACGTGGTTCAGCACCTGATGGATGTTGGTCGGGCTGCGGTCGATCGGCCGGCCGTCGGCGAAGGCTTCCATGCGGTCGACCAGGGCGACGATGCGGTCCGTTTCCTCGCAGATCAGCCCCGTCAGCTCGCGCTCGGAATCCTCCACCGACTGTTCGAGAAGCTGGGCGGCGCCGCGGATGCCCGACAGCGGGTTCTTGACCTCGTGGGCCAGCATCGCCGCGAGCGCACTCACCGAGCGGGCGGCGCTGCGGTGCGACATCTGACGGTCGATGTTGCGGGCGATCGTCTGCTCGGCGAGCGACACGGCCACCAGCCCTTCCCCGTCGACGACAGGCGACAGGCGGAGCGCGCAGAAGCGGTTGCCGATGCGCGGCGAGGCCAGGGTCACGCCGTTCTCGGCGACCGCGCCGCCCGTCGCCAGAACCTGCTCGAGCAGCGAGAAGAGAGGCGCGTCCTCCGGCACGAACTCGTCCAGCGGATGACCGACGAGGCGCGTGCGGCCGACGCCGAAGAACTGCTCGGCCGAGAGGTTGGCATAGTGGATGTGACCGCCGGCATCGACCACGACGATCGCCTCCGACAGCGAATCGAGAATCGCCGTGGGGAACTGCTCGCCGAGGGAAGGCGACCGTTTCAAAGGCTGGAGAGCCATGCTAGGCGGCCTGCCTTTCGAGCGCGGGCATGAAGAAGTCCGCCAGCATCGCGCGGACCTTGTCGGCGTCGGTCTCGCGGTTGACCGCGGCCCTGAATTCGGCCGAAGCCGGCAAACCCTTCGAGTACCAGCCCAGATGCTTTCGGGCCATGCGCACGCCGGTTTCCCGGCCGTAGTGCGACAGCATCGCGTCGAAGTGCGTACGGACGATCCGGTACTGCTCGACCAGCGACGGATCCGGCAGGCGCTCGCCGGTGCGCAGATAGCGGATCGCCTGGTTGAGGAACCAGGGGCGGCCGTAGGCGCCGCGCCCGATCATTACGCCGTCGGCGCAGGATTGCGCCAGCGCCGTGTCGACGTCGTCCAGGCTCACGATATCGCCGTTGACGATCACCGGCAGCGACGTCGATGCCTTGACCTCGGCCACGAACGCCCAGTCGGCATGACCTTCGTAGAACTGGCAGCGCGTGCGGCCATGGACGGTCAGCATGCGGATGCCGCATTCCTCGGCGATGCGCGCCAGGGTCGGTGCATTGCGGTTGGTCGAGTCCCAGCCCGTGCGCATCTTGAGCGTCACCGGCAGGCTGACCGCCCGCACGGTGGCCTCGAGGATCTTGGCGGCATGGACCTCGTCGCGCATGAGCGAGGATCCGGCATGGCCGTTCACGACCTTCTTGACCGGGCAGCCGAAGTTGATGTCGATGATCGCGGCGCCGCGATCCTCGTTCAGGCGCGCGGCGTCGGCCATCACCGCCGGCTCGCAGCCGGCCAGCTGCACCGACATCGGGAACTCTTCCGGCGAGTTCTGCGCCATCAGCAGCGTCTTGCGGTTCTCGCGCACCATGGCCGCCGAGGCGATCATCTCGGACACGACGAGACCCGCCCCGTCCCGCTTCACCATCTGGCGGAAGGGCATGTCTGTGACGCCGGACATCGGGGCCAGGATGACGGGATCGTCAATCCGGACGGAGCCGATGGCGAGCGGTTTGAGGCGTGGAGGGTGAGCCATTTCTTGTGATGAGTTTATGGGCATCTTGTGCAGTGCACAATAATTGGGCGAGCAATAGCCTCTCTGGGTGAGCGGCGCAAGCGCGCTATCGCGCTCCGGGCCGTGCATGCCGAAGAAAGCTGATGTAACTAGCCTCCCGGTGCCTTCTCGAACCGTCCTGATCGTCGCCGCCGGCCGTGGCAGCCGCTTCGGCGGCCCCGTGCCCAAGCAATATGCAGCTTTGACGGGCACATCCGTCCTGCGACGCACCGTCGACGTGTTCCGGGCCGTCCCGGGGGTCGTGAAAATCCAGGTCGTCATCTCCGCGGCCGATCGAGCGCATTATGAGGCGGCGCTCGGGCCTCTCGCCCTCCCCCCGCCCGTCGTGGGCGGTGCGACCCGGCAGCAATCGGTGCTCAACGGCCTCGAGGCCCTGGCCGGAGATGGGCCGGACCTGGTCGCCGTCCACGATGCCGCGCGGCCGTTCGTGCAGGTGTCGGAGATCGAGGCCTGCTTCGAGGCGGCGGGCCGGCCCGGCATCGACGGCGCCATCCTCGGCGTGCTGCTGGCGGACACGCTGAAGCGGGTCGATCCCGGCAGCGGCACGATCGCCGGGACGGTGCCGCGGACCGGCCTGTGGCGGGCGCAGACCCCGCAGATCTTCCGCTTCGACCGCATCCTGGCGGCTCACCGCGCCGCGGCTTCCCTGGGGACGGACGAGGCGACGTCGCTGACCGACGATGCCGCCGTCGGCGAGCGCGCCGGCCTGCGCCTTGTCATGGTCGAAGGCCGCGAGGATAACCGCAAGATCACCATGGCTCACGACCTCGCCGTCCCCTCGACGATGGAAACGCGCACCGGCCTCGGCTTCGACGTCCACGGCTTCGGGCCAGGCGAGAGCGTGATGCTGGGCGGCGTGGCCATCCCGCATGCCCGAACGCTGGCCGGCCATTCCGACGCCGACGTGGCGCTCCACGCCCTCACGGATGCCGTGCTGGGCGCGATCGGCGCGGGCGACATCGGCCGGCACTTCCCGCCGTCCGACGAGCGCTGGCGGGGCGTCTCTTCCGACCGCTTCCTGCGGCATGCCGTCGATCTCGTCACGGGCGCCGGCGGCCGCATCGTCCACCTCGACCTGACGCTGATCTGCGAGGCGCCGCGTATCGGGCCCCATCGCGAGGCCATGGTCGACAGCATCGCCCGCATCGCCGGCGTCGCCGCCAGCCGCGTCAGCGTCAAGGCGACGACCACCGAGGGGCTGGGCTTCACGGGGCGCCGCGAAGGCATCGCCGCCCAGGCGGTGGCGACAGTCGAGATGCCGAGAGCGTAGGCCGGCAAGGGCCGAGGGACAGGACGGGAGAGTTCCGATGTTCGACCACGAGATGCGCGATGCCGCCGAGCGCGTGCTGCAGGCCTGCCGCCGCGCCGGTCTCAAGCTCACCACCGCCGAATCGTGCACCGGCGGACTGGTCGCCGCGACCCTGACCGCCATCGCGGGATCCTCGGACGTGGTCGAGCGCGCCTACGTGACCTACGCCAACGAGGCCAAGCGCGAGATGCTGGGCGTGCCGTGGGACGCACTGATGGGCCACGGCGCGGTGAGCGAGCCGGTGGCGCGCGCCATGGCGGCCGGAGCGCTGGCGAAGGCGGGCGTCGACCTCGCCGTGTCGGTGACCGGCGTCGCGGGTCCGGGTGGCGGCAGCGCCGAAAAGCCGGTCGGCCTCGTGCACTTCGCCGCGGCGCGCAAGGGTTTCGACATCGTGGCCGAGCGCCACGTGTTTCCCGGCGACCGCGACGGCATCCGCCGCATCGCGGTGATCACCGCGTTGACGATGCTGGCGTCGCTGGCCGAACGGTAGGCTGGCCGTAGAGCTGGCGCGCCCGCGCCTCGAAGGCGCCGACCATGCGCTTTACCGCCTCGGCGAACAGCAGCCGGACCGTCTGCTGCAGCAGGCGGGAGCGGAAGTCGAACTCGAGCTCGAACTCGATGAGGCAGCCCTCGGGGTGGGGATGGAACACCCAGCGGCTGACCAGGCGGCGAAACGGCCCCTCGGTGCCCGTGGTCTCGATGCGCGGCCCGTCGGGTGCGTCGGGGGTCAGCACGATGCGCGAAGTGAAACGCTCGCGGAACGGGCCGAAGCCGATCGCCAGCTCGGCGATCTGGACGTCGGGGCCCTCGTTGCGGCGCACGCGCCCGGCCTGGCACCAGGGCAGGAACTCCGGATAGCGCGGCACGTCGGCCACGAGGTCGAAGAGCTGCCGGGGTACGTAGGGCACGACCCGGCGCTCGCTGTGCCGCGTGACGCTCAACGCGCGCGGGCGGCGCGCGCAGCGCGCAGTCGGGCGAAGTCGTCGCCGGCGTGGTAGCTCGAGCGGGTCAGCGGCGAGGCCGACACCATCAGGAAGCCCTTGCCGCGCGCCAGGGCGGCGAGCTCGGCGAACTCCGCCGGGGTCCAGAACCGGTCGAGCGGCGCGTGCTTGGGAGTCGGCTGCAGGTACTGGCCGACCGTCAGGAAATCGACGTCGGCGGCCCGCAGGTCGTCCATCACCTGCAGGATCTCCTCGCGCGTCTCGCCGAGGCCGACCATCAGGCCGGACTTGGTGAACATCGCCGGATCGATCTCCTTCACCCGGGCAAGCAGGCGCAGCGACGTGAAATAGCGCGCGCCGGGACGGATGGTCGGGTAGAGCCGCGGCACCGTCTCGAGATTGTGGTTGAACACGTCGGGCCGCGCGGCGACGACGGTCTCGACGGCGCCGTCCTTGCGCATGAAGTCGGGGGTCAGAACCTCGACCGTGGTGCCGGGCGCCTGGCCGTGGAGCGCGGTGATGACCGCCGCGAAGTGCCCTGCCCCGCCATCCTCGAGATCGTCACGATCGACCGAGGTCACGACGACATGGCCGAGGCCGAGCTTGCCGACGGCTTCGGCGATGTTGCCCGGCTCGTGCGGATTGAGCGCCCCCGGCTTGCCGGTCGCGACGTTGCAGAAGGCGCAGGCCCGCGTGCAGGTCCCGCCCATGATCATGAATGTGGCGTGCTTCTGCTTCCAGCATTCGCCGATATTGGGACAGGCCGCCTCCTCGCACACCGTCGCCAGCCCGTGCTCGCGCATCAGGCGCCGCGTCTCGGCATATTCCGGCGAGTTGGGCGCGCGCACGCGAATCCATTCCGGCTTGCGCGGGATGGGATTGTCGGGCCGGTGCGCCTTCTCGGGGTGACGCTCGGCCCGGCTCAGCGGGACCTTGTCGATGCCTCCGTCCATGGCCGCCTAGATATGGAGCGTCCGTCCGTAGGCCGCCAGTACCGATTCGTGCATCATCTCCGACAGGGTCGGATGCGGGAAGACGGTGGCCATCAGCTCGGCCTCGGTCGTCTCCAGAGTCTTGGCGACGGAATAGCCCTGGATCAGCTCCGTGACCTCGGCGCCGATCATGTGGGCGCCTAGCAACTCGCCGGTCTTGGCGTCGAATATGGTCTTCACGAAGCCCTCGGGCTCGCCCAGCGCGATCGCCTTGCCGTTGCCGATGAAGGGGAACTTGCCGACCTTGACCTCGCGGCCGCCGGCCCGGGCGGCGGCCTCGGTCAGGCCGATGCTGGCGACCTGCGGCTGGCAATAGGTGCAGCCGGGGATGTTCTCCGTCTTCATCGGATGGACGCCCTTCACGCCGGCAATCTTCTCGACCACCAGCACGCCCTCGTGCATCGCCTTGTGGGCGAGCCACGGCGGCCCGGCCACGTCGCCGATCGCATAGACGCCGGGCTCGCCCGTGAAGCCCCACTGGTCGATCACGATGTGCGTCTTCTCGACCTTCACCTTGGTGCCTTCGAGGCCGATGTTCTCGACATTGCCGACGATGCCGACGGCGCTGATCACGCGGTCGACGGTGATCTCCTGGCTCTTGCCGCCGACCGTGATCGTGGCGGTGACGCTGTCCTTGCCCTTCTTGAGGTTGCCGACCGTGGCGCCGGTCAGGATCTTCATCCCCTGCTTCTCGAAGGCGCGCTTGGCGAAGGCCGAGACCTCTGCGTCCTCGACCGGCAGGATGCGGTCGACGACCTCGCAAACCGTCACCTCCGCTCCCATGGTGCGGTAGAAGCTCGCGAACTCGATGCCGATCGCCCCCGAGCCGATCACCAGCAGCGACTTGGGGAACTCCGGCGGGACCATCGCTTCCTTGTAGGTCCAGACCAGCTTGCCGTCGGACTCGAGGCCCGGAAGCTGGCGGGCGCGCGCGCCGGTCGCCAGGATCACGTTCCTGGCCGTGAGCGTCACGTTGCTCTTGTCGTTCATCGCGACGGCAAGCTTGCGCTGCCCGCCCTCGACGCCCGCCAGCTTCGCGGTGCCGTCGAACACCGTGACCTTGTTCTTGCGCATCAGGCCCTTGACGCCGTTGCTGAGCTGGTTCGCGACCTTGCGCGAACGCTCGACGACCTTCTTGGCGTCGTAGGCGACATCCTTGACCGACAGGCCGAAGGACTCGGCGTGCTTGATCAGGCCGTAGACTTCCGAGGTGCGCAGCAGTGCCTTGGTCGGGATGCACCCCCAATTGAGGCAGATGCCGCCCATGTGCTCGCGCTCGACCACGGCGGTCTTCAAGCCGAGCTGGGCGGCACGGATGGCGGCGACGTAGCCGCCCGGCCCGCCGCCGACGATGATGATGTCGAAGTTCGTCTCGGCCATCGTGAACTCCCTAGCTGCCGCCCCGAGGGGCCTTCGAGGCTGCAGGAAAGGTCCCGCGCTGCGCTCGGGATGACAGTGTGCGCGTACCGGCCATTCGAGTTCTCGAGCTAGACAAGCATCGCCGCCGGCTGCTCGATGTACGACCGCAGCGTCTGCAGGAACTGCGCGCCCATCGCGCCGTCGACGACACGGTGGTCGACCGCGAGCGTGCAGCTCATCATGGTGCGCACCACGATTGCGCCCTTGCGGGCCACGGCGCGCTCCTCGCCCGCTCCGACCGCCAGGATCATCGCCTGCGGCGGGTTGATGATGGCGGCGAAGTTCTGGATGCCGAACATGCCGAGGTTCGAAATCGTGAAGCCGCCGCCCTGGAACTCCTCGAGCTTCAGCTTGCCGGTCTTGGCGCGCGCGGCGAGGTCCTTCATCTCGGACGCGATCTGCGCCATCCCCTTCATGTCGGCGTTGCGCACGATCGGCGTGATGAGGCCGCGGTCGGTGGCTACGGCGACGGAGATGTCGACGGCGCCGTACTGAACCATCTCGTCCTCGGTCCACGAGGCGTTGCACTCGGGATGGTCGCGCAGCGCCTTGGCGCAGGCCTTGATCACCATGTCGTTGACCGAGACCTTGGTGCCCTTCTTCTCGGCCACGGCATTGATCGCCTGGCGCGCCGCCAGCAGCGCGTCGATCTCGAGGTCCACCGTCAGGTAGAAGTGCGGCACGGTCTGCTTGGACTCGAGCATCCGCCGCGCGATGACCTTGCGGACCGACGTGTGCGGCACGCGCGTGTCGTCCGGCGCCACGAACACCGGCTGGCCCCCGGACGGCGGCACGGCCCTGGGGCCCGGTGCCGCGGCGGGCGCTGCGGCTGGCGGCCTCGCGGCTCCCGGCTTGGCCGCATCGACATCCGCCTTGACGATCCGCCCGTGTGGTCCGCTGCCCTTCACGGCCGCGAGGTCGATGCCCTTCTCCGCGGCGATGCGCCTGGCCAAAGGCGAGGCGAAGATGCGTCCGCCCTCGGGAGACTTCGCCGGGGCCGCAGGGGCCGGCGCCTTCGCCTCGGCAGCAGCCGGCTTGGCCTCGGGGGCGGCCGGCTTGGGTGCCGGTGGTGCGGCCGCCTTTTCGGCCGGCTTCGCGTCAGGAGCAGGCGGTGGCGGCGCGGCAGCGGCGTCCTTCGGCACGTCCTTCTCGCCTTCCTCCAGCAGGATGGCGATGACGGCGTTGACCTTCACGCCTTCGGTGCCTTCGGGAACGACGATCTTGCCGACCTTTCCTTCGTCGACGGCCTCGACTTCCATCGTGGCCTTGTCGGTTTCGATCTCGCACACGACCTGGCCGGCGGTGACGGAATCGCCTTCCTTGACATGCCACTTGGCGAGCTTGCCCTCCGTCATGGTGGGCGACAGGGCGGGCATCAGGATGTTGATCGACATGGCGCGGATCCCACGTCAGCGATTGCAGACTTCGCGGGCGGCCGCGACGATGTTGTCAGGCTGCGGCAACGCCATCTTCTCGAGGTTCGCCGCGTAGGGCAGCGGGACGTCGAGCCCGTGGACGCGCTTGACCGGCGCATCGAGCCAGTCGAAGGCCTGGTCCATCATCTGCGCCGCCAGCTCCGAGCCGATGCCGGCGAACGGCCACCCCTCCTCGACCGAGACCAGCCGGTTCGTCTTCTTGACCGAAGCGACGATGGTTTCGGTATCGAACGGGCGCAGGCTGCGCAGGTTGATGACCTCGGCATCGATGCCCTGCTTGGCCAGTTCCTCGGCCGCCGCCAGCGCCTTGCCGACCATGATCGAGAAGGCGGTGATGGTGACGTCCTTGCCCGGCCGCTCGACCTTGGCCTTGCCGATCGGCAGGACGAAGTCCGGATCTTCCGGCACGTCGAAGGCCTGGCCGTAGAGGATCTCGTTCTCGAGGAAGATCACCGGGTTGGGATCGCGGATCGCGGCCTTCAGCAGGCCCTTGGCGTCGGCCGCGCTCCACGGCGCCAGGACCCGCAGGCCGGGCACGTGCGCATACCAGCTCGCGTAGCACTGCGAATGCTGGGCGCCGACGCGGGCCGCCGCCCCATTGGGCCCGCGGAACACGATCGGGCAAGTCATCTGCCCGCCGGACATGTAATGGGTCTTGGCCGCCGAGTTGATGATCTGGTCGATCGCCTGCATGGCGAAGTTGAAGGTCATGAACTCGACGATGGGCTTCAGGCCGCCAAAGGCCGCGCCGACGCCCAGCCCGGCGAAGCCGTGCTCGGTGATCGGCGTGTCGATCACCCGCCTGGCGCCGAATTCTTCGAGCAGGCCCTGGCTGACCTTGTAGGCGCCCTGGTACTGCGCCACCTCCTCGCCCATCAGGAAGACGTTGCTGTCCTTGCGCATCTCCTCCGCCATGGCGTCGCGCAGCGCTTCGCGCACCGTCATGTGGGCGGTCTTGCCGCTCCACTCCGGCTCGGCGGCCGGCGCCGGCCGGGCCGGTGGTGCCGGTGCCGCGGCAGCCTGCGGCTCCGCTTCCGCCCTGGCCTTCGGCTCTGCCTTGGGGGCCTCGGCTTTCGCCTCGGGCGGCGGAGCGGACGGCTGCGCCTTGGCGGCGTCGTCGACGCTCTCGCCCTCGGCCGCCAGCAGACAGATCGGCGTGTTGACGGCGACGCCCTCCGTCCCTTCCTCGACGAGGAGCTTCGCCACGGTTCCTTCGTCGACGGCCTCGACTTCCATGGTCGCCTTGTCGGTCTCGATCTCGCAGATCACCTGCCCGGCCTCGACCTTGTCGCCCACCTCGACGTGCCACTTGGCGAGCTTGCCCTCCGTCATCGTCGGCGAGAGGGCGGGCATCAGAACGGAAATGGACATGGGCTCAGGCTCCGACCAGCACGTCGGCCCACAGTTCGGACGGGTCGGGCTCCGGACTGTGCTGAGCGAACTCGGCGGCATCGTTCACGATCTTGCGGATCTCGCCGTCGACCGCCTTCAGCGCGGCTTCGTCGGCCATCTTGCCGTCGAGCAGCAGCTTGCGGACATGGTCGATCGGGTCGCGCTCCGTCCGGTACTTGTCGACCTCTTCCTTGGTCCGGTACTTGGCCGGGTCGCTCATCGAGTGGCCGCGATAGCGGTAGGTCTGCATCTCGAGGATGTACGGGCCGGCGCCGCTGCGGGCATGCTCGACCGCCTTCTCTCCGGCCGCCTTGACCGCCAGCACGTCCATGCCGTCGACCCGCTCGCCGGGAATGCCGAACGCCTCGCCATGGCGATAGAGATCGGTGACGGCGGAGGCGCGCTCCACCGAGGTTCCCATGCCGTAGCGATTGTTCTCGATGATGTAGACGACCGGGAGCTTCCACAGCGCGGCCATGTTCATGGCCTCGTAGACCTGGCCCTGGTTGGCGCTGCCGTCGCCGAAATAGGTGAGCGAGACGCTCTTGTTGCCGTTGTATTTATGCGCGAAGGCCAGCCCGGTGCCGATCGGCACCTGGGCGCCGACGATGCCGTGGCCGCCGTAGAACTTCTTCTCGCGGCTGAACATGTGCATCGAGCCGCCTTTGCCCTTGGAGTAGCCGCTGGCCCGGCCGGTCAGCTCGGCCATCACGCCCTTCGGCTCCATGCCCGCCGCCAGCATGTGGCCGTGGTCGCGGTACGAGGTGATGATCGAATCCTCGCCGCCGATCGTCGACTGCATGCCGACCACCACGGCTTCCTGTCCGATATAGAGATGGCAGAAGCCGCCGATGAGACCCATTCCGTAGAGCTGACCGGCGCGCTCCTCGAAGCGACGGATCAGGAGCATGTCGCGGTAGAACGCTTTCAGCCGGTCGGCCGAGACGCTGTTGTCGCCCGCCTTGGGCGACTTGCCGGATGACCTGGGCTTGTCGGGCTGCGACTCGACTTTCGGCTTGGTCGCCGGTTTTGCCATGGATTCCTCTCCTCTAGCCCGCGCCGCCTTATAGCATCGCCCGAGGCGATGTGGTTGATCCATCAGGAAAAATCAGCCGCTACCGAGCGTGCGACGCAGCAATTGAGAGATTGTTTTCGGACGGCCCTGCAAGGCGGACAGTTTGTTTCCGCCGGCCGCAAGGCGAACGGCGTCAGCGCGTCGGCGTGAAGATGATGACGTCGTCCTTGCGCGCGAAGTTGAGCAGCACGCGCGCGCGCTCGTCGAGCATGTCGGGATCGAGGCTCTGGTTGCGCAACGCCGCGACGCGGCGTTCCCAGATCTTCTTGGAGGTTTCCGCTTCGGCGAGGTTCTGCTCGGCGATCAGGACTTCCCGCTGGAGATGGGCCATGGCCAGCAGACCGCGATCACCGTTCACGAGGTGATAGCCGAAATAGCCGAACACCGTAGCGAAGATGATCGGCGCCAGAATCTGCCGAGGACGCAACAACATATGCCAGTTTCCTGAAACCATATGGCAACATGTGGTGTCGCTTCGTCAAGGATTTTCGGGCGCCCGGCGTGTCCACCGGCGTCCGCGTCAGGACGATGGCGTCGCGAGCCCGATCCGGACGCGCCTGTTGTGCCGTCCCTTGTTGTCGATCTTCAGGATGCGCACGGGGGGCGAGCCGCCCGTGCCGGCGAGGTGCGTCCCGCCGCAGGCCTGCCGATCGAGGCCGACGATCTCGACGATCCGGACCTTGCCGTCGTCGGTCGGCGGCGGCGCCACCGAGCGGCTGCGGATCAGGCCGTGCTCCGCCTGGGCCTCGCGCATCGGCACGTAGTCGAACCGGACGGGGAAGTCCTGGCGGATCAGGTCGTTGATCGGCCCCTCCAGCGCGCGCAGCCGGTCGCTGTCGGCGCCGGGCACATCGAAGTCCATGCGCGCGGTCCCGTCCTCGGCCATCTGGACGCCGGTCACCAGCGCACCGTCGAAGGCCTGGAAGACGAGCGCGTTCAGCACATGCGTGTCGGTGTGAAGCTGGCGCATCATCAGCCGGAAGGCCGGATCGACCCTGGCCTCGACCGCGCCGGCGAGCTCGGCCGGGCTGTCGAGCAGATGCCAGAGGCGGCCGGCGGTGTATTCGAAGCCGACCACCCTCGCCTCGCCGCCCTGCCAGGCGATCGTGCCGCGGTCGGCAAGCTGTCCGCCGCCGCCGGGATAGAAGGGCGACCGGGCCAGCGCGACCTTGCCCGGGCGTGCATCCGCGACCTCGGTCTCCAGCGAGACCGTCTCGGGATTGTCATGGCAGAAGAGATGCATGCCGCTTCCTAGGCCCGGGCCCGCCGGCGGTATTGGCGGAAATTGCCCGAGCCGCGCCTCAGGCTGCCGCCGCCGCCCGGGCGAACTGGCGCGGCGTGATGCCGTAGCAGCGCTTGAAGTGCTTGTTGAGGGCGCTTTGGTCGTAGAAGCCGACCGCGGTGGCGACCTCGGCCAGGGCCGGTGCGCGTCGCAGGTGTCGGCACGCCATGTTGAGCCGGACCTGAGTCAGGTAGGCGTGCGGCGTCAGGCCGGCCGTACGCTTGAACAGGCCGATCAGCTGGAAGGTCGTGAGCCCGGCATCCGACGCCAGCTCCTCGAGGCGCAGCTCCGACGCGTACTCCGCCTGCATGCGATCGCGGACACGCTCGAAGACCCGGCGGTCGACGGGCGCCGGCGCGATGCGATCGCGGCCACCGCTGCCGTGCCGCGAGAAGAGCCGTCCGAAGCTGCCGACCAGGAGCTCGCGTTCGCGGAAGACGTCGCGCCCCTCCTCGATCGCCTGGTGCATCGCGAGGAAGGCCGCGATGAGGTCGGCGTCGGCGAAGACGTTGCGCGTGAAGTACGGCACTTTCTCGATGCCGAGCCCGTCGGCCAGCCGGTCGAGCGCCGCCTGCGTGAGGTACATCGAGCGGTAGCGCCAGCGTTCGCTCCAGCCCATCGACCCGGCATGCGGCTCGCCCGGATTGAAGACGAACAGGGTCGAGGGCGTGCACTCCTCCACCTGGCCACGGCTCCTGACCACCGAGCCGCCCTGCTCGGTCACCGCCACCACCAGCGCCTCATGAACGTGCGGTGGATACTCGTGCGTCGTGAAGTCGGCGTGCAGCAGGCTGAGACCGGCGAGATGGCGGTCCCACCAGTACTGCGTGGCGTTCCGGGGATCTGTCCGCGCCATGGTCAATTTCTACCAATACCGGGCCCCGGCAGGCCAGTACGACGACGCGATGATTGCCCGACTCTGGCGCGGCTGCGCCGAAACGCCCAAGGCCGACGGCTACCGCCGCCATTTCAGCGAATCGGTGGCGCCCTCGCTGAAGGCGCTCGACGGCCATCGCGGCGCCTGGCTGCTGTCCCGCGACGTCGACGGTCGGACCGAATTCATCGCCCTGACGCTCTGGGAGTCGGTCGCGGCGATCGAGTCCTTCACCGGCCCCGACATTGCCCGTTCTGTGGTCGAGCCCGAGGCCCGCGCCGTGCTGTCCGGCGCCGACGACGTCGCCGTCCACTACGAGGTTGTGTTCCCCGGTGGGCCGTCACGCCGTCCTTAGTCGAGGCGGAGCGCCGCCACGATGGCGGCCCAGGCGGCCGCTCCGAGTCGCCTGTCGGCTTCGTCGTTGCCGCCGTGCGCATGCAGGCTGGAGCGTGCCTTGGTCTCGCCGGGCAGCAGCACGCGATGTCCGGCGTCGGGATCGATCAGGAGGGTGGTCGCCTTCGATGCCTCCGACCGGCGGGCCGAGATGGCGCGGGCGAACATATCCGAAGGCCAAAGCGCGTCGTCGCCGCCCGCGACGAGCAGCACCTCGCCCTCGATCCGATCGACCGGGATGGTCGCGGCTAAGGCCTCGCGGGCAAACCGGCGGAGGCTGTCCTCGTGGAAGCTGCGATAGGCCACCAGGCCGTCGCGCTTCTGCGGCCGCCAATAGGGATCGTAGGCAACAAATGGCAGTGCCGTTCCGCCCAACGTCCAGGACGAGCGTTGCGGCCACGCCTCGCCGTCCCGTCCTGGTCCTGTGTTAGCCCATACGACCGATGAGGGACTGACGGCGATCACGGCATCGACCCGCGGATCCTGGGCCGCAACAAGCAGGGCCGCTTCGGCACCCTTGGACGTGCCGGCGAGCGCGATCCGCTCGCAGCCCCTTCCCTTCATGTAGTCCACGACAGCGACGAAGTCTTCGAGCGGTACCTCGCAGATTCCCGGCACCTGCCCTTCGCCGCCGAACCAGCGCGGCGCCAGGGCGACCGCACCGTGGCGGGCGAAGAGATGCGCGCGCTCGACGTCGGGACGACCGCCCGATCCGTGAAGGACCACGACGCCCAGTCCCGTGCGGGACGACGGCACGATCAGTGTGCCTTGGAGGTCGCCCTCCAGCTGCTCCTCGCGGCCCATTGGCGGCACTGACCTTCCCGCCGGCGATCCCGACCGGCCGGCGCGTTAGCGCCCGCGCAGGATCGAGGTGCCGGCGTAGCGCGCCTGGGTGCCGAGCTGTTCCTCGATGCGCAGGAGCTGGTTGTACTTGGCCAGGCGGTCCGACCGCGACAGCGAGCCGGTCTTGATCTGGCCGCAGTTGGTGGCGACCGCGAGGTCGGCGATGGTCGAATCCTCGGTCTCGCCCGAGCGATGGGACATCACCGCGCCGTACGATGCGTGGCGGGCCATCGACACGGCCTCCATGGTCTCGCTGAGCGTGCCGATCTGGTTCACCTTGACCAGGATCGCATTGGCCAGCCCGTCCTTGATGCCCTGCGCCAGGCGCTCGGGGTTGGTGACGAAGAGATCGTCGCCCACGAGCTGGACCTTCTTGCCGAGCTTGTCGGTGATCGCCTTCCAGCCGGCCATGTCGTCCTCGGCCATGCCGTCCTCGATCGACACGATCGGGTAGCGCTTCACGAGGTCGGCGTAGTAGTCGACCATGCCCGCGGCATCGAGCGACTTCTTCTCGCCCTCGAGCTCGTACTTGCCCTTCTTGAAGAACTCCGTGGACGCCGGATCGAGCGCCAGCATGACGTCCTCGCCGGGCTTGTAGCCCGCCTGCTCGATCGACTTCATGATGAAGCCGAGCGCCTCGTCGGCCGAAGCGAGGTTGGGGGCGAAGCCGCCCTCGTCGCCGACGTTGGTGTTGTGGCCGGCGTCGTGGAGCTGGGCCTTCAGCGCCTGGAAGACCTCGGCGCCCATGCGCAGGGCCTCGGCGAAGCGATCCGCCTTCACCGGCATGATCATGAATTCCTGGATGTCGATCGGATTGTCGGCGTGCACGCCGCCGTTGATGATGTTCATCATCGGCACGGGCAGCACCGACGCCTGGCTGCCGCCGACATAGCGGTAGAGCGGCAGTCCGGCGTCCATGGCCGCCGCCTTGGCCACGGCGAGCGACACGCCGAGAATGGCGTTGGCGCCGATGCGGCCCTTGTTCGCCGTGCCGTCGAGGTCGATCAGGGCCCGGTCGATCTTGATCTGCTCGCGAGCGTCGAGGCCGGCCAGCAGGTCCATGATCTCGGCATTGACGGCCTGGACCGCCTTCAGCACGCCCTTGCCCCCGTAGCGCTTCTTGTCGCCGTCGCGCAACTCGACCGCCTCGTGGGCGCCGGTCGAGGCGCCCGACGGGACGGCCGCCCGGCCCATGGCGCCGCTGTCGAGCTCGACCTCGACCTCGACCGTGGGATTGCCCCGGCTGTCGAGGATTTCACGGGCGCGGACGTCGGCAATGACACTCATCGGCGAAAGCTCCTCTATGGCGCGGCTTGTCTAGCGACCCGTCCGGAGAGGAGCAAGTGAGGGATGGCCGGCGGGTCTGCCGCTCTAGCGCCAGGCGCTCTTCATCGACTGCTCGGTCTTCCACTTCTCGACGCCGGCGACATCGTCGCAGGAGAAGGTCCGGGCGTTCTTGCGCGGCTTGCCCTCGACCCAGGCGAATACCATGCACTCCGGCTGGCTGTCCTTGTCCTTCGCCGTCGCGATGGTCACTTCGGTGGCGACGGCCGCGCCGGCCTTGACGTCGCCGTAGTCGTCGACCGCCGGCAAGATATCGCCCACCGTCCGGCCGCTCGCCTTGGCGTCGGCGTACCATTTGGCGAAGCCGGCGAACTGCTCGCCGGCCGCACCCTTGCCGTCGGCGGCGATGTAGGCCTTGAGGTCTCGCACGAGCGCCTGGCTGGCGGCTTCGGCCTTGGGCTCGGCCGCCTTGCGCCGCTCGGCGAGGCGCGCCTGGAGGGCCTTCAGCGCCTCGGCGTTCGCGTCGGGCTTGGGGGACGACAAGGGCGTCGGCGTCACCGCCGCCGTCTGCGCCGGCGGTTCGATGCGCTTGATCGGCACCTTGGCCGCCTCGGCGTGGAGCTGCTGCGCCTCGGCGGGGGTCAGCTTCCCGACCGGATTGGCCCCGTGACCCTTCTGCCAGTCCTGGATCGCCTTCACCGTGGCGCCGGATTCGAGATTGCCGTCCATCGGGCCGCTGTACTTGTCGAGGGTGCGCAGCGATTGCTGGATGCGCTTGCGCTCCGCCTCCGGACTCTGCAGCACGCTGCCATAGTCGGGCGCGGCCGGCCGGGGGGCGGCAGCGGCCGGTGCCCGCGGCGCGCTCGCCGCGGATGGCGCGGCGTTGCCCTGGTGGCAGGCTGCGGGATTCTGGAAGCAGCGCTCCACCTCCCCCGCGCTTTGCGCGCCGGCGACGGCCGGCAGCAGCGACAGGAGGGCGGCCAGGGCGAAGCGGTTGCGCACGTCAGATCGCACCGTAGGTGCCGGAAGCGAGCTGGGCCGGCAGGCCGATGACCATCACGACGGGCAGCCCCTGCGAGGTCTGCCCGCGGGCGATGATGTGGTCGTTGGGGGCACCGACCTTGCTCTGGTACTCGCCGTTGCCGGCGAACTTGCCGGCGAAGCAGGACAGCGAGAAGCGGCCCGCAGAGGGTCCGGCGTTGGTGAAGGTGCCGTCGCAGACATGCTCGCCGCGCGGATTGTCGACCGAGAACCGGACCGACCGATCGTGCCCGATCAGCGCACCGTACTTCGCGACGCCGTTCAGGCGGGCGACGTTGCCGGTGGAGTCGCGATAGAAGATCGAGACGGGACCGTAGGACTCCGCCGGCATGACGTTGCGGGGAACGAGATAGGTCTCGTTGCTGATCACGGCCTGGCAGCGGCAGTCGGTGCTGTAATTCTCGCCGAGCGGACCGAGCTCCGAGAGCTTGCGGTTGCAGCTCGAGACGGCGAGCTGCTGGACCTCGCTCTCGCTCATGTGACCCTTCGAATAGGAATCGGCGTAGACGAAGGCGCACTGGGCCGGGAGCGGGATCGCCACGACCTTGTGGCTGGCGGTGTTGGTCTCGGGATTCTCCCAGTAGCGCCGCGCCATCTCGGGGAAGCGCAGGAAGACGGCGTCGCGCCGCTGCGCCTTGCCGTAGGGCGACTGCGCCGCCGCCGACTGTGCGCCGGCGTCCGGCGCGAGCACGGCCGAGGCCGGCAGCGCGGCCGAGGCGGCGATGAGAAGAAGGGCCAGGAAGCGTTTCATGCGGACGCGATTCCAGTCGATAAACATGACGGAAATACGACCCCGGCCGGCGCGGCATCCCCGCTCCCGGCCACCTCCCCGACCGGCACGCCAGGACAGCGCGCTAGAACAGCGTGCTCTGGGCCTTGGCCGCACCGATGAACGAGGTGAACAGCGGATGGGGCGCGAACGGCCGGGACTTCAGCTCGGGATGGTACTGCACCCCGACGAACCAGGGATGGTCGGGGATCTCGACGATCTCCGGCAGGATGCCGTCGGGCGACATGCCCGAGAACCGCAGTCCCACCTGCTCCAGCCGGTCCTTGTAGTTGACGTTGACCTCGTAGCGATGGCGATGGCGCTCACTGATCACGTCCTGGCCGTAGATCTCGTGGACCTTGGTGCCCGGCCGCAGATGGGCCGGATAGGCGCCGAGGCGCATGGTGCCGCCCAGGTCGCCGTCGGCCGCGCGCCGTTCGAGCTGGTTGCCCTTGATCCACTCCGTCATCAGGCCGACCACGGCGTGCTCGCAGGGGCCGAACTCGCTCGACGAGGCGTCCTCGATGCCCAGCAGGTTGCGGGCGGCCTCGATCACCGCCATCTGCATGCCGAAGCAGATGCCGAAGAACGGCACCTTGCGCTCGCGGGCGAACTTGACGGCGTGGATCTTGCCCTCGGTGCCGCGCTCGCCGAAGCCGCCCGGCACCAGGATGCCGTGGACGTTCTCGAGATGGCTGACGGCGTCGTCGCGCTCGAAGATCTCGGAGTCCATCCACTCCAGGCCGACCTTCACGTTGCTGCCAAAGCCGCCGTGGGTCAGCGCCTCGGACAGCGACTTGTAGGCGTCGAGCAGCACCGTGTACTTGCCGACCACGGCGATCGTGACCTTGCCCTCGGGCTCGCGCACCGACCGCACGACGCCGCGCCAGCGCTCGAGGTTGGGCTCCTCGTCCGGCTCCAGGCCGAAATAGCGGCAGACCTCGGCGTCGAAGCCCTGCTCGTGGTAGGCGATCGGCACGTTATAGATCGTGTCGACGTCGCGGGCCTCGACCACCCTCTCCGGCTTGACGTTGCAGAACAGCGCGATCTTGCGGCGCTCGTTGGCCGGAATCTCCTTGTCGCCTGACCGGCAGACCAGCAGGTCCGGCTGGATCCCGACGCTCAGGAGTTCCTTGACCGAATGCTGGGTCGGCTTGGTCTTGAGCTCGCCCGCCGTCGGCACCCAGGGCAGCAGGGTGAGATGCACGAACATGGTGCGCTCGCGGCCGAGCTCATTGCCGAGCTGGCGGATGGCCTCGAGGAACGGCAGCCCCTCGATGTCGCCGACCGTGCCGCCGATCTCGACCAGCACGAAATCCTCCTCGCCCGTGTCGGCGACGACGAACTCGCGGATCGCGTCGGTGATGTGCGGGATCACCTGGACGGTGGCGCCGAGATATTCGCCGCGCCGCTCCTTGGCGATCACCGTCGAGTAGATGCGGCCGGTCGTGACGTTGTCGCTCTGCCGGGCATCGACGCCGGTGAAGCGTTCGTAGTGGCCGAGGTCGAGGTCGGTCTCGGCCCCGTCGTCGGTCACGAACACCTCGCCGTGCTGGTAGGGGCTCATCGTCCCCGGGTCGACGTTGAGGTAGGGGTCGAGCTTGCGCAGCCGGACGCGGTAGCCGCGTGCCTGCAGCAACGCCCCCAGCGCCGCCGACGAAAGACCCTTGCCTAGCGAGGAAACCACGCCGCCCGTTATGAAGATAAAGCGCGTCATGGGCCTACAATATACAAAGGCTTGTGGCGTGCGGCCATGGGGATATCGCTCCGCCGGAGAAGCTTCGGCGGAGAAGGCGGAGGCGCACGGTGCCCGTCCTAGCGGGTCGGTGCGGTGGGCGTCGACGGACTGGCCGGAGCGGCGGGAGTTGCGGGCGCCGCGCCGCCGGCGGCGGGTGCCCCCGGCGCGGCGGGAGTCGCCGGCACCTGGTCCATGAAGGAGCGGCCGCTGCGCGACGTGTCGGTCAGGCTCCAGGCCATGATGAGGCTGAGAACGAAGAAGGCGGTGGCGAAGATCGCCGTCATGCGGGACAGGACGTTGGCCTGCCCGCGGACGGAAAACAGCGCATCGGTGCGGCCCATGCCGAGGCCGCCGCCTTCGCTGCGCTGGAGCAGGATGACGACGATCATCGCGGCGGTGACGCCCACGTGGATGATCAGCAGCACCAGCCGCCAGTCGTGCAGAAAGCCTCTTACCGCGTCCATCTTGTCCAGCGCTTCGATAGGAATGGCGGCTCGGTCCGCCAAGCGGGCGCTTCTAACCCCTTTAGGCCGCCTTGGCGATAGCCAAAAATTCGTCGGCCTTGAGGCTGGCGCCGCCCACCAGGCCGCCATCGACGTCGCCGGCGGCCAGCAGCTCCGCCGCGTTGCTGCCCTTCATGGAGCCGCCGTAAAGCAGGCGGACCGAAGTGGCGCCTTCCATGATGCCGCCCAGCACCTTGCGAATATGCGCATGGGCTACGGCAACCTCGGGCGTAGTCGGCGTCTTGCCGGTGCCGATGGCCCAGACGGGCTCGTAGGCCACGACCAGCCGGTCGGCCGTTGCCCCGCCCGGGACGCTGCCCGTGAGCTGGCCTTCGAGCACCGCCAGCGTCCGCCCCGCCTCGCGCTCATCGAGCGTCTCGCCGATGCAGACGATCGGCGTCAGCCCGGCCCGCCACGCGGCCTCGGCCTTCGCGCGGACGATGGCGTCGGTCTCGCCGCAGTCGGCGCGGCGCTCGGAATGGCCGACAATGACGTGGCTCGCGCCGGCGTCGCGCAGCATCTCGGCGGAGACGTCGCCGGTATGGGCGCCGCTCGCCTTGGCATGGCAGTTTTGACCGCCGACCAAGAGGCCGCTGCCGCGCACCGCAGCGGCGACCGCGAGCACGAGCGTCGACGGCGGACAGACGAGAACCTCGCGATCCGCCCAGGCCGCCTGCCGCACGCCCTCGGCCACCGCCTTGGCCAGCGCGATGCCGTCGGCCTGCAGGCCGTTCATCTTCCAGTTGCCCGCAATCAGCGGCCGCCTCGTTCGCGCCATCGAATTTCCCTATTTGCTGCCGAGCCGCTGTAGCGGCTGCCGGCCGCACGGTCAAAGGCCGCTTGGTTGCCTGCCCGGGGACCGGGTGGTAGGCATGCGCGCCTGACAAACCTCGCTGCCGGTTTCCGTGAATCAATTCCGCAAATACGCCCGCTACATCGTCCTTTTCATCCTCTTTGGCATGCTGATCGTCAGCTTCGCGCTGTGGGGCGTCGGCGACATGCTGAGGATGGGCGGCAGCGGCACGGAAGTCGCTCATGTCGGCGGTTACCGTGTCCCCGTCTACGGCTGGGTCGGCGGCTCATCGGTCTCCATCAACGAGGTACGCGACCAGTTCAATCGTCAGCTCGAGGGCATCCAGCGCCAGACCGGCCAGCGTCCCGAGCCCGAGCAGGCGCTGCGCTTCGGCCTGCACGTGCGCGCCCTCGAGGAGGTGATCCAGCGCGCCGTGCTCGACCATGCCATCAACGAGCTCGGCCTGGTCGTCAGCGACGAGGCGGTGCGCGCCGCGATCGCCCGCAATCCGGCCTTCCAGAACACCGCCGGCTCGTTCGATCCGATGCTCTACCGCAACCGCCTGCAGCAGGCCCGCATCACCGAGCAGCAGTACGTCGCCGACATTCGCCGCGAGATCGCCGCCAGCCAGCTGTTCGGCGTGATCCGCCAGCAAGGGTTGGCGCCGGTGTCGCTGCGCGACGACATCTACAAGATGGAGGGCGAGAAGCGCGTGGCCGAGACGATCTACGTCCCGGACTCCCTGATCGTCGACGTGCCCAAGCCCAGCCAGGAGCAACTCACCGCCTACTTCGACGCCAACAAGGCGAAGTTCGAGATTCCGGAGTTCCGCGCCTTCTCCTACGTGCTGCTGACGACCGACGAGATCCTGCCGCAGGTCTCGGTGTCCTCCGACATGCTGAAGCAGGAGTACGCGGCGCGGTCCGCCGAGTACGGCACGCCCGAGAAGCGCGACGTCGACCAGGCGATGGCCGACAGCGAGGACAAGGCAAAGGCGATCATCGCCGCCGTGAAGGGCGGCAAGTCGCTGGAGGACGCCGCCAAGGAAGTGCTCGGCACCACCGACGGGGTGATCAAGCTCGGCCCCGTCACCCAGAAGGACCTCCCGCCGGGCCCGCTGGCCGACGGCGTCTTCGCCCTGCCGAAGGGCGTCGCCGATGCGCCCATCCAGTCGCCGCTCGGCTGGCACGTGGTGCGCGTCAACGACATCCAGGCCGGCAAGGTGGTGCCGTTCGACGAGGTCAAGGACAAGCTCGAGAAGGATCTCAAGATGCAGCAGGCGCCGGACCTGCTGATCAAGCAGGTCACGGACTTCGAGCGCGTGCTGTCGAAGACCCAGTCGATGAAGGCCGCGGCCGAGGATCTCGGGCTCAAGGTCCGCACCTACGAGAATGTCGACGCCCGCGGCCAGGATGCCCAGGGCAAGCAGGTCGTGATCGGCCCGGCCGCCCACGAGCTGGTGCAGGCGGCGTTCTCGACCCGGGAGAGTTCGGAGAGCGACCTGATCGAGACCCCGCGCGGCGAGTATTTCGTGGTCCGCACGGACCGCATCACGCCGGCCCGCACCCCGACCCTGAACGAGGTAGAAGCCAAGGTCATCGAGGCCTGGCAGCAGGAGGAGCGCCGCAAGCTCGCCGATGCCAAGGTCAAGGAGGCCGTCGAGAAGGCCAATGCCGGCACGGGCTTCGAGGCGCTGTCCAAGGAACTCGGCGTCGACATCCGGACGACCAAGGCCGTGTCGCGCTACGAGAACGACCAGGGCAACTACCTCACCCAGCCCGTCGTGCAGGAACTGTTCCGCCTCAAGCCCGACCAGGCGCAGTCCGTCCGCACCGCCGAGGGAAGCGTGATCGTGCGCGTGAAGCAGGTCGAGCCGGTCGACCTCGAGAAGAACAAGGAGGCGCTGGACCGCTTCGGCAAGCAGCTCGACACGATGGTCGCCAACGACCTCATCCTCGAGCTGGTCGCCGCCCTGCGCAGCAAGTACGGCGTGTCGGTCGACGAGCCGGTCTTCACCGCCGCCTTCCGCCCGCAGGGACAGCAATAGTCCGATGATCTCCCCCGAGTTCGACGCGTTCGCCAGGACCTACGATGCCGGCAGGCCCCAGGTCGTCTCGACCAAGCTGGTGGCCGATCTCGAGACCCCGGTGTCGGCCTATCTCAAGCTGGCCGACGGCCGCGCCAATTCCTTCCTGCTCGAATCGGTGGAAGGTGGCTCGGTCCGCGGCCGCTACTCGATCATCGGCTTCAAGCCCGACGTGATCTGGCGCTGCCGCAAGGGCCAGGCCGAGATCAACCGCCGCGCCCGCAGCGACGGACAGGCCTTCGAGCCGCTCGACGGCCGTCCGCTCGAGACGCTGCGCCAGCTCGTCCGCGAGTGCCAGATGGAGCTGCCGCCCGGCCTGCCGCCGATGGCGTCCGGCCTGTTCGGCTTCCTGGGCTACGACATGGTCCGCGACATGGAGCGGCTGCCCGACACGAACCCCGATCCGATCGGGCTGCCCGACGCGATCATGGTGCGGCCGACCATCATCTGCATCTTCGACCGTCTCGAGGACAACGTGACCCTGGTGACCCCGGCCTGGCCGGTGGCCGGTACGAGCGCCCGCGCCGCCTACGAGGCCGCCGGCGAACGCCTGGCCGATGCCGCGTCCGATTTCGAGCGCGCCCTTCCCTTCCGTCGCGACAGTGCCGACGAGCTCGACGAGCTGCCCGAGCCCGAAGCCAACATGTCGAAGGAAGACTTCAAGAAGATGGTGGCGACCTGCAAGGAGTACATCCTCGCCGGTGACGCCTTCCAGATCGTGCCGTCGCAGCGGTTCTCGATGCCGTTCACGCTGCCGCCGCTGTCGCTCTACCGGGCGCTGCGCCGCATCAACCCCTCGCCCTTCCTGATCTTCTTCGACTATGGCGACTTCTCGATCGTGGGGTCGAGCCCCGAGATCCTGGTCCGGCTGCGCGACAATATCGTCACCATCCGCCCGCTCGCGGGCACGATCCGCCGCGGCGCCACGCCCGAGGAGGACAAGCAGCTCGCCGACAAGCTGCTGGCCGATCCCAAGGAGCATGCCGAGCATCTGATGCTGGTCGACCTGGCCCGCAACGACGTCGGCCGCGTCTCCAGGATCGGCTCGGTGCGCGTCGTCGAGCAGTTCACGATCGAGAAGTACAGCCACCTTCAGCACATCTCGAGCCACGTCGAGGGCACGCTCGAAGACGGGCTCGACGCGATCGACGCGCTGAAGGCGGGCTTTCCCGCCGGCACGCTGTCGGGCGCGCCCAAGGTGCGCGCCATGGAGATCATCGACGAGGTCGAGCCGGTGCGCCGCGGCATCTATGCCGGCTGCGCCGGCTACTTCGCCGCCAACGGCTCGATGGACACCTGCATCATGCTGCGCACGGGGCTGGTGAAGGACGAGACGCTCTACGTCCAGGCGGGCGTCGGCGTCGTGGCCGATTCCGACCTCGAGGCCGAGTACCAGGAGAGCGTGCTCAAGGCGCGCGCCCTGGTGAAGGCGGCGGAAGAAGCGGTGCGCTTCGCCAATGCCGGCCAGTGGAGCGCCGGCAACACGCGGCGCTGAGCGCGCCACTGGAGCGGCGCACGCCCAGCCGGTAGGCTCCTCCGCAACGGAGGAGACGTCGATGTCCGACTGGCAAAATCGCTACCAGCGCCTGCTGTTCGATCGCCCGCATCCCAAGGTGCTGCGGGTGACGATGAACCGGCCCGAGAAGTACAACGCGACCGACTCGCTGATGCACACCGAGCTGGTCAACGTGTGGCGCGACATCGACGGCGACGACACCGTCAACTGCGTGATCATCCAGGGCGCCGGCGGCAAGGTGTTCTCGGCGGGCGGCGACTTCGACCTCATCGAGAACAACATGAAGGACTTCAACGCGCTGCTCCGGACCTGGAAGGAGGCGCGCGACATCGTCTACAACGTCATCAACTGCTCCAAGCCGATCGTCAGCACCATGCGCGGCCCCGCGGTCGGCGCGGGCCTGGTCGCCGGCATCCTGGCCGACGTGTCGATCGCCTCCAAGAAGGCCCGCATCATCGACGGCCACACGCGGCTCGGCGTCGCCGCCGGCGACCACGCGGTCATCGTCTGGCCGCTGCTCTGCGGCATGGCCAAGGCCAAGTACTACCTGCTCCTCTGCGAGGCCGTCGACGGCGAGGAAGCCGAGCGCATCGGCCTCGTCTCCCTGTGCGTCGAGGACGACCAGCTCGAAGCCAAGGGGCTGGAGGTCGCGACCAAGCTGGCTGAAGGCGCGCAGACCTCGATCCGCTTCACCAAGTACGCGCTGAACAACTGGCTGCGCATGATGGGACCGTCGTTCGACGCCTCGACGGCGCTCGAGATGCTGGGCTTCATGGGGCCCGAGGTGAAGGAAGGCTTGGCTTCCCACCTCGAGAAGCGCAAGCCGAAATTCGATCCCTACTCGCCGCTCTAGGAGCCGACCATGCGCGGACTCGACAGGAAGTGCGTCATCGTCACCGGCGGTGGCGGCGCGATCGGCGGCGCCATCTGCCGGCGCTTCGCCGGCTACGGCTGTGCCGTCGGCATCTTCGACAGGAACCTCGCGGCGGCCGAGGCGGTCGCGGCCGACATCCGCAAGGGCGGCGGCAGGGCCTTCGTCTCCGGTGTCGACATCGCCGACTACGGTGCGGTGGCGAAGGACATCGCAGGGTTCGAGGCCGAGATCGGCCCGACCGACATCCTGGTGAACAACGCCGGCTGGGACCGTTTCGTCAACTTCGTCGACACGACGCCGGACCTCTGGGACCAGCTCATCGCCATCAACCTGCGCGGCCCGCTCAACATGACCCATGTCGTGCTGAAGGGGATGGCGAGCCGCGGCCACGGCCGGGTCGTCAATATCGCTTCCGATGCCGGACGGGTCGGTTCCTCGCAGGAGGCGGTCTACTCGGCCTGCAAGGGCGGCATCATCGCCTTCACCAAGACGGTGGCCCGCGAGATGGCGCGCAAGGGCATCACGCTCAACGCCGTGTGTCCCGGTCCGACGGACACGCCGCTCCTGGCCGCCGTCGCCGGCGACGACGAACGCGGGCAGAAGGTCCGCGCCGCCCTGATCGGGGCCATTCCGATGAAGCGGGTGGGGCAGCCCGAGGACATTCCCGGCGCCGTGTGCTTCCTCGCCAGCGACGACGCGGCCTTCATCACCGGCCAGACGATCAGCGTGTCCGGCGGGCTGACGATGCACGGCTAGACGTGCATCGCGCTTGATAAAGCCTGCCGGCCTGCCGATCTTTCAGCCATGTCGTCGCCCGATCCCAGCCGCCCGCGCATGTCGCGCGGCATCAAGCTCGTCCTGATGGGCGTTGCGGGTGCCGCCCTGCTCTATTCCTGCGCCCCCGGCATCGGTGCGGGCCTGGGCGCCCTGCCCTACCTGTGGTTCCTGCCCAACCCCTTCTTCCGCGGCGCCGCGGTCTCGACGCCGACGCCAGCAACGGCCCCGGGCCAGGCCACGACTAAGCCCGCGCCCGGTCAGGCCGCGCCGGCGCAGAGCCAGCGCGGCGGCTTCGGCTCGACCGGGAGCGCCGGCTCCGGCGGGTCGAGCTAGCGATGCGTCGCGAGGCGGTGACGCCCCGTCCGGGCTGGCAGCGGAAGCTCGAGGAGCTGGGCTTCGACTACTACGTCATGGACGGGCGCGCCTACTGGACGGAGCAGGCCTGCTACGCCTTCTCGGTCGACGAGATCGACCAGCTCGAGGCAGCCACCGAGGAGCTGCACGGCATGTGCCTCAAGGCCGTCGAGCATGTGGTCTCGAACCGGCTTTGGCAGCGCATGCAGATCCCGCCGGCCTGGGGCGACTATATCGAGCGCGTCTGGCGGCGCTCGGACCCGACCGTGTATGGCCGCTTCGACCTCGCCTTCGACGGCAAGGGGCCGCCCAAGCTGCTCGAGTACAACGCCGACACGCCGACCGCGCTCTACGAGGCCGCCGTCGTGCAATGGTACTGGCTGAAGGACGTGAAGCCAGGGGCCGACCAGTTCAACTCGATCCACGAGAAGCTGATCGACGCCTGGCGCGGGATCCTGAAGCGGCTGCCGCCGGAAGGGCTGGTGCATTTCGCCCGCTTCGAGGAGCAGCCCGAGGAGTTCGCCACGTCGGAGTATCTGCGCGACACCGCCCTGCAGGCCGGTCTCGCCGGCAAGCCGCTCGCGGTCTCGCAGATCGGCTGGAACGGCCGGCGCTTCACCGATCCCGATGAGATGCCGATCCAGGTCCTCTGCAAGCTCTATCCCTGGGAATGGATGGTCCGCGAGGCGTTCGGCACCCACGTGCCCACCGACACGACCGCTTTCCTGGAGCCGGCCTGGAAGATGATCCTGAGCAACAAGATGCTGCTCCCGCTCCTGTGGGAAGGCTTCCCGGGGCATCCAAACCTGCTGCCGACCTTCGACCGCGAGCATCCCGATCTCGGCGGCGCCTTCGTGAAGAAGCCGGTGTTCGGCCGCGAGGGACACAATGTGACGATCGTGGCACCCGGACTCTTCGACACGGCCGGAGGCAGCTACGGCGCCGAAGGCTTCGTCTGGCAGGCCTATCACGCGCTGCCCGCCTTCGACGGCAATCACGCGCTGGTCGGTTCCTGGGTCATCGAGGGCGTGCCGGCCGGCATCGGCATGCGCGAGGACGAGCGGCGCATCACCCACAACAACAGCCGCTTCGTGCCTCACTATTTCGAGTAGCCCGCGCTGGCGGTCGGGGCCGGCGGGCGCGACTTCAGTAGTCCCACTCCATCTTGACGCCGACGCGGCCGTTGGCGTCGGCGCCCACGTCACCCTCGATCTTCACGTGGTCCAGGACCTCGATCTGCACCACGCCGCGGCTCGAGTTGCCGGTGGCGCCCTGCTGGGTGCCGACATAGACGCCGGGCGCCACGTAGCGTCCGGCCTCGAGATTGACCGAGCTGTTGCCGGAACTGTCGGTGCCCGATCCGATCGACAGGCGGTCGAGGCCGAGCCCCGAGCGCAGGCGGCTGAGCACGCCGGCGTCGCCCGAGCGCCCGGTGAGCTCGGCCAGAGCCTGTGCTGCTTCCGCCAGCTCGAAGGCGCTGAGGCGGCTGGTCGGCTTGCCGAACAGCAGCAGGGCCATGGCCTCGCTGGGCGGCAGCTCCGGCACGGACGACACGGTGATCGTCGGCGCCCGGGCGGTCCCGCCGATCTCGACGTTGATGGTGGTCGACTGCACGGTGGTCGTCGCCACGAAGTCGAGCAGCGGATCGATCGTGTCGATCGAATCGAGGGTGACGATGCCCTTGGTGAAGCTCAGTTGCCGCCCGACGAGGCTGAACGTGCCGCGCCGCATGGTGAGGCTGCCGATGACGCCGGGCGCCGCCGGCGTCCCGGTGACCTTGAGGTCGCCGCTCATCTCGGCATTGAGCCCGCGGCCGCGAACGAAGATCGCGCGCGGCGCCAGGATCGTGAAGTTGAGCCGGATCGGCGTGGCTGACGGCGGGGGCGGCGGCTTGCGTCCGCGCGGCTGCGGCGGCGCGGCTGCGGCGGCCACGGTCTGCTTCGCACCCGGCTTGTTGATCTCCTTGACGTCCAGCGTGGGATAGGCGGCGCTCTGCTGCGCGCCGACGGTGATCTCGGCCCGGTCGATGGTGATGGGACCGGCGACGTCGATTCCTGCACCGGTCGAGCCGGTGATCTTCAGGTCGCTCGACACGGTGGCGGCAAGGTCGGGGCGGCTGACCAGCAGCGCGTTGCGACTGCCGACGGTGAGGTCCAGGACCGGTCCCTGCTGCGGATCGAGCCGGATCGTGCCACCGGCCGTCACGGTGCCACGCCCGGTCTGGAACACCAGCCGCTCGATGCGCAGCGTATCGCCGTTCAGTGTCAGGCGGCCCTCGCCGTTGCTCATTCGCAGGCCCGACTGGGGCATCGCGATGGCCGCACCGGTGAGAGTGATGGTGCCGTTGCCGTCGATCCTGTCGCCCGAGAAGGTCACGGTAAGGTTCGGGCGCAGCGTGCCCGTCACGTTCCGGATGTCGTTGCCCAGCAAGGGCGAGAATGGCGCGATATCGACGGAGCCGGCGATGGTGGCCGAGCCAGTCGGCGCGCCCCCGCCCTGCGGCAGGGTCGCCTGCCCCTTCAGGCTGAGGTTGGTCGCACCGCCGGCCGACAGTCGAGCGTCGATGGACGCGCGCTGGCCGGCCATCGATGCAGAGCCCTGGACCGAGAGCGACGGCAGCAGGGCCGCGTCGGGCCGGCGCAGGCGCAGGCCCGTGACCCCGTAGGTCGCCTGCACGTTCGGCGCCGCCATCGCTCCGGTCACATGGGCATTGGCGCGCGCCACCCCCTCGAGATTGGTGCCCGGCGCCACCGTGTCGATCAGCGACAGGGGCAGCCCCGCCACCTCCACCTGCAGATCGCTTGCCACCGGCCCGACCACGCCGCGCACGGTCAGGCGGCCGCCGCCCAGCCGGAAGCTGGTCGGCTGGATCGTGATCCGCGAGCCAGCGATCCCGACTTGGGTCGGCGCCGCGAGGGCGATCGGGATGCCCGAGTAGCGACCGTTGAACTGCGTCAGCCCGACCGAGATGTCCTGTCCCGCCACGGCGACCGTGGCCTTGGCATCGGCCGAGGTCTGCGCGCCCGATGCCTGCACGGTCACGGCGACCTCCTGCCGGTCGCCGGTCGCCGTCACGGAGAGGCGATTGATGTCGGCGGCGCCGGCGATGCGGCTCGCCGTGAGCGTCAAGTCGGTCGCCGCGGTGCCCAGCGGGTCGTCCACCGTGCCCTTGAGTTCGAGGGTGCCGACCGATGCACCGCTGGCGCGCAGGTCCGCACCCGTGGCCTTGAGCGCGATGCGGCCCTCCGGGGCCTGCGGGTCGGCGGTGACCTCGGCTTCGAACGACCCGGCAAGCGGCGTTCCCGCGAGGGCCGAAAGGTCCTGCAGGTTCGGGATCCGCACCCGCGCATAGCCGGTCGTCCGTGCCTCGGTGATCGCGAGATTGCTGACGTCGATGACGGCGCTCGCCCAGCGTCCCTGGAAGCTCGGCACCACGACGCCGCCCGCCGCCTTGCGCTCGACGTTCCCCCCCAGCGTGACCGGCTGGCCGACGAGATCTCCCTTGGCATCGAGCTCGCCCTTCAGGCCGCCGGCGGGATCGACGGAGGCCTTGCCCGACAGGGACAGTTGCCGGGCCGACAGCTGGCCGCTCTCGATGTCGGCGAGATCGGCCGTCACCGCCACGTCGGTGCCTTCGGTGCGCAGCTTGATGTCGCCCTTGATGGTGGCGCTGCCCGACAGCTCGGGACGCAGCACCGCCAGCTTGGGCAGGTCGAGCGCCAGCTCGAGGTCGCCTGTCGCGCCTCGTCCGCGGCCCGCGATGTCGAGCGTGCCCCCCTTGCTCACCACGCGGACATTGTCCAGCGACCAGGCCTGGTCGCGCGCCAGCTTCGCCTCGCCGGAGAGGGCGATCTCGCTCTTGTCGAGATCGGCCGGCAGGCCCGCGGCGCTGATGTTGGTGACCTTGCCTTGCCAGCCGAGCGCGTAGCCCGTGGAATCGGCCTTGGCGTCGAGATCGATGACGGCCGTGCCGCCCAGCGGCTGTCCTACGAGGGCGGCAAACGGCGCGAGCTCGGGGACGGTGACCGTGAACTTGCCGTCGCCGCCGCCGCTCGCCACGACGTAGGAGCCGCCGCCCTTCACCGCCGCCACCGGCGAGTCGAGGTCGAGCGACTTCACGGTAATCCGGCCGTCGCTCACGCCAAGCGTCGCCACCAGCGTCGCGGCCCCTACCGGCGGCAGGCGCTGGTCGATGGCCGTGAGCGAAATGTCCTCGCCGCCGCCGGTCAGCTCGACCGTGCCCTCGGGCCGGCTGGTGAGGCCGGTGAGATCGGCCTTGGCTTTCAGGTGGAGGTCGCGCCAGCTCGCCCCGGCCACCAGCGGGCCCAACGGGCCGGGTTTCTCCGAAGTCACCGTGGCCTCGGCCTCGAGCTTGTCGGCCGTCCGGTCGTACCGGGCCGTGGCGTCGATCGCCAGCGCGGCGGTCGTGAAGGTGAACTTGCTGATGGTGGCGAGGGACTGGCCGACCGTGGCCTCGACGCGCAGCGCGGCCGGGCCGCGCGCCACATCCATGTAGGGCCCCTTCGGCAATCCCGGAGCCGCGGAATCCAGGTTCACGGTGACGGCGGTGACGCCATCCTGGCCCGGTTTCCACTCCGCCTTGCCGGTCGCCTGCGCGGCATCGCCGGCGGCGACCGTCAGCTCTCCCGACCCGGTCTGGGCGTCGCCCCGGACGGCGAGCTTCGCCGACAGGTCGTCGATGTCGGGCCGCTGCAGCAGGGCCGCCATCACGCCGCCCCTGCCTTCGTTCAGCGCGATCTCGCCGTCGACGGTGCGCTTGTTGGCATCGAACAGGATGTCGGCCGTCAACCGTCCCTTTGGTCCATCGATGCGCTCACCTTCGAGCGCCAGTCGCACCTCGGCCAGGTCGGCGGGGAGCAGAGCGCTGCCGGAAAGTTTCCAGTGGGAATCGACCTGCGCCAGGGCAGCCCCGAGGTGGAGGTCCTCGACCGAGAATGAACGCAGGTCGATACCGACCGGCAGACTAGACAGCCCGCCGCCTCCGGATGTGTCCGCTTCCTTCGCGGGTTGCGGCAGCCGGGAGACGTCGATCTTGGCCGCCGACAGCTCGTCGATGCGCAGCCGGCCCCCCAGCAGCGACAGGAAGGACCAGCGCAGGCGGAGATCGTCGATCGTGAGCCACGGGCCCGCCGAATCGGCATAGGCGATCCGGTCGACATGCAGGTCGGTCGGAAAAAAGCCTCGCAGCCCGGCGATCTCGAGCTTCGCGTCGGGGCCCGACGCGAGCCCGGCCGCCGTCCTGGCGACGAACGCCTGGACCGGCGGCGTCTGCAGGGCCCCGAACAGCAGCAGGAGCACGCCGGCGAATGCGGCGAGCGTCCAGCCGATCATGCGCAGTGCCCGCATCAGAAGGCCTGCCCCAAGCTGACATAGACGCCGAACGGCGCGTCGCTCGGCCGTTTGTTGATCGGGAAGCCGACGTCCAGGCGAACGGGACCGAAGTCGGTGTAGTAGCGCACGCCCACGCCGGCGCCGACGCGTGGCGCGTACATCGAGAAGTCGGGGAAGAACCAGGGATAGGCGCTGCCGGTGTCGACGAACGCGACGGCCCCGAACGATTCGCCGAATCGCTGCCGGAACTCGACGCTCGCCTCGAACACGCTGGCCCCGCCCAGCGGGTTGTTGAAATTGTCGAGCGGACCGGCAGTCTGATAGGCGAAGCCGCGCACCGACCCGCCGCCGCCGGCATAGAAGAGCTTGTCGGGCGGAATGCCGCCGATGCTCACCGCCGGCTCGGTGCCGATCGACGCCCGGGTCGCGAGCACGCTGCGCCCGGGCTCGCCGAGGTCGAAGTAGCCGCGACCGGTCAGCCGCATCACGGTGAAGAAGTCGCGTGAATAAACCCACGGCGTGACGTCGACATCCACCCGATAGCCCCGCGTCGGGTTGAGCTCGTCGTTGGCGCCGTCATACAGCACGGAAATCGGCAATCCCACGAGCTGGTAGTCCATCGTGATGCCGTTGCGGGTGATGTTCGAGAACTCGGCGGCCAGCGAGCCGCTCGCCTTCCACTTCGGCGAAAAGACCCGATCGAGCCCGGCCCGCGCCGTGATGGCGTTGCGCGTATAGGCGTCGAGCACCTCGCGCAGGGTCGCCGAATCGAACCTTGCATCCTGGCCGGACAGCCACCAGTCCGGCTTGCGGAAGGCGATGCGGAAGGCGAAGCCGGTGTCGAGGATCGCCTGCCCCTCGCCGATATGATTGAGCTCGGCCGACAGCTTCAGGCTCTCGGCCTGGCCGAACAGGTTGCGGTGCGACCAGTAGCCATTGATGGCGAAGCCGAGCTTCGTTTCGTAGGAGACGCCGAAGCCGATCGTGCGTGGCGGCCGATCCGTGACGGCCACTTCGAGCGGCAACTCGCCCTGGGCGTTGAGCTCCTTGGCCGGCTTGATGGACACCGAGTTGAAGACGCCAAGGGAGGTGAGCTTGCCGCGCAGCGCGCCGATCTTGTCGGGCGAGTAGGTTTCGCCCTCGCTGAACGGCACCCGGCGCTGCAGCCAGTCGGTGTCGACCTCCTTGGTGCCGGTGAACGTGACCCTTCCCATCTTTGCCGGCGGGCCCGTCTCGGCCTCGAAGGCGACGCTTGCCTGCTGGGTGGCGTGATTGACGACCACCTGGCGCGTCACGCTGGCCAGCGCATAGCCTTGCTTGCGCAGTTCCTCGAGGAGCTTCTGCTGCGCCGCCAGGATGGCGGCCGCGTCCGCTGGGTCGCCGGGGCCGATCCCCAGCTCGCTGCGGTCGATCCCCGGAAGGGACGCCTGCGAGCCGGTCGGACTGACCGTCAGGCTGCCGATGCGGTAGCGCGGGCCGGTCGCGATGTCGAAAGTGAACGACACGTTGGAGCTTTCCGGCTGGGCGTCGATTGCGTCGAGAGCTCCGGCGCTGTCGATCGGTCGTCCGCCGACCGTGGCAGCGATCTTCGCATCGTAGAAGCCGCGGGACCTGAGCGCCGTGTTGACCTGGCCCAGCGCCGCCTGTGCTCCCTGCAGGATGCCGAGCGCGTCCCCGATCAAGGGCTGGTCCTTCTCGAATTTCTCCAGGAGAGTCTTGATCTCTTCCTGCATCGCTTCGTCGCCGGAAACCGACAACGTGATGCTTCCGGTGCGAGCCTCGGCCCTTCCCGGCAAAACGACGGCCAGAAGCAACATCAGCGTCCACGCGATTCGGCTCCAGTTGCCGCCGCGTACCATCTCGCTGAAAAAAGTCCCGCTTAACGCTTGCACCATCCCCATCAAACAACGTTCAAACTGGCATTTAGATGCATGCCAGAGTTCACTTTTTGCACCGTGTGTCCAAATCGTGGAAAGCGACGGCCTGCTCCACGCTCGAGTGCGATGGTCACGCCGTCCGCTAATCGGGACAACGCGTCTCATCTCATGCCAGCCACGAATCCCGGGCCTTCTCACGGAGCGAGCGGAAAGGTCGAGAGGACGCGGTGACGATTCGTGATATCGGGCATTGTGCGGGACGGCAAGCCCGCCTCTGCGACTCAGCGATAGCCTGCGGCCTGCAGCTCGAAGAGCTCCGAGTAGAGACCCGGTCTTGCGACGAGCTCCTCGTGCGTGCCGATATCCTGGATACGGCCGTCGGCGAGCACGAGGATGCGATCGGCCATGCGCACGCTGGAGAAGCGATGCGAGATCAGCACGGCCGTCCGGCCGTGGCTGAGCTCCTTGAACCGCCGGAAGACCTCGAACTCCGCGCGCGCGTCGAGGGCCGCGGTCGGCTCGTCGAGGATCAGCACCTCGGCCTCGCGCATGTAGGCGCGGGCGATGGCGATCTTCTGCCATTCGCCGCCCGACAGCTCGACGCCGTTCTTGAAGCGCTTGCCGATCCGCTGCTCGTAGCCCGCAGGAAGGCCCGCGACCACGTCATCGGCCTGGCTCGAGCGCGCCGCGCGCTCGATGCGCGCCTGGTCCTCGCGGGCGTCGATGCGGCCGACGGCGATATTGTCGCGCGCCGTGAAGTTGTAGCGGACGAAATCCTGGAAGATCACGCCCATGCTGCCGCGCAGGGCATCGAGGTCGTATTCGCGCAGATCGTGCCCGTCGAGAAGGATGCGGCCCTCGTCGGGGTCGTAGAGGCGCGTGAGCAGCTTGACCAGGGTCGTCTTCCCGGCGCCGTTCTCGCCCACCAGGGCGACCACTTCGCCCACCCGCAGGTTGAAGCTGAGATGGCGCACCGCCCAGCGCTCGGCGCCGGGATAGGAGAAGCCGACATTCTCGAACACGAATCCCTGCCGGATCGGGTGCGGAAACGGCCGGGCGTCGGCCGGCGAGACGATCTCGGCCTGCATGTCGAAGAAGGAAAACAGATCGTTGAGGTACAGCGCCTGCGCCGCTGTCGTCGAGAAAGTCGTCAGGAGTTGCTCCAGGAGGCCGCGCAGGCGGGCGAACGAGCCGGCGAGGAACGTGAGATCGCCGATCGAGAAGGCGCCGTCGAGCGTGCGCCAGACGATCCAGGCATAAGCAAGATAGTAGCCGACCGTGCCAACCGCCGCGAACAGGCTTCCCCACCCTGCCCGGCGCAGGGCCAGCCGGCGGTTCTCGGCATAGAAGCCGGCCGCCAGTCGGCTGTAGTGGTCGATCAGCCAGCGGTTGAGGCCGAAGATCTTGACCTCCTTGGCCGTCTCCGCGCTGGCCGCGGTCTGGCGCACATAGTCGAGCTCGCGCCGCTCCGGCGTGCGGCCGAAATCCAGCGTGTACGTCCGGGCGTTGAAATGCTGCTCGCCCAGGAAGACCGGCAGGAGGGCCACCAGCAGCAAGAGGATCAAGCCGGGCGCATAGACCAGCAGCCCGGCTGCGAAGCTCGCCACCGTCACCAGGGCCTGCGCCTGGGCCAGGAGCTGGGCCATCAGGGTGAGCCGCCCGCTGGTCTGTCGACGCGCCCGCTCGAGCTGGTCCTGGAAGCCGGCATCCTCGAAATCCTCGAGGTCTAGCGTGGCGGCGTGCTTCATCAGGCTGACGCTGGAGGCGTTGGTCACCGTCTCGGACAGGAGTCCGTCCACCAGGGAGACGACGCGGATCAGCACGTCCGACAGCACCGCCAGCCCGAACTCGGCCAGCAGCAGCAGGCCGAGGCCCTGCAACTCGCCGCTGGCGAGCCAGCCGTCGAGGCCGGTCGGCCGGCCTTGCATCTGCACCAGCCGCACCACGTCGTCGATGATCAGCTTGCCGATGTAGAGCGCGGCCACGGGCACGAGCGCACGAACCAGGCGCAAGGCCAGCGACGTCGCCGTGAGCCCGGGACTGGCCCGCCATACCATGGCAATGAAGGGTCGCAGCGTGCGCAGAGCGCTGAACCGCTCCCGCAGGGTACTGGCAGGGGGCGCGGACGACATTGCGGGAAGAACGTGCCGGTGCGGGTGGCGTTGCCCTGCCCTACCGCGCCTTCGGCGGCGTCACGGCACTGTTCCGCCGCTGGACCATCGTCTCCTCGAACGCCCGCGGATACCGCAGGGGCTGCGCGGAGACCTTGTTCAGCGCCTTGAGAGCCGACGGCGGCAGGCGCCAGCCGCCGGCCGCGAGCGTCTCGGCGAGCTGCTGCGTGTTGCGGGCGCCGACGATGGCACTCGTCATGTAGGGCTGGTCCATCACCCAGCGCAGGGCAGTCTGGGCCGGCGTGCGGTCGATCTCCTGGGCCGTGTCGATCAGCGTCTGCAGGATCTCCGCGTGGTTGGCCGCAAAGAAGCGCGTGTTGAAACCCCAGCCCTCGGCCGACCTCGTGCCTTCGGCCTTCAGGTTGCCGGGCCTGTACTTGCCGGCGAGGTAGCCGCCGGCCAGCGGCGACCAGGCGACGAGCCCGACGCCCTTGGCCTCGCAGGCGGGGACCAGCTCCTCGTCGATGTCACGCACCACCAGGCTGTACTGCGGCTGGTAGGCGTCGAAGCGTGCCCAGCCGTTGCTGTCGGAGATCCAGAGCGCCTCCATCAGGCGCCAGACCTCGTAGTTGGAGCAGGCCGTGTAGAGGATCTTGCCCTGGCGGACGAGATCGTCGAACGCCCGCAGCATCTCCTCGAGCGGCGTCTGCACGTCGACATGATGGATGTAGTAGACATCGATGTAGTCGGTCTGCAGGCGCCGCAGGCTGTCCTCGACCTGCTGCTTGATGTGCAGCCGCGACATGCCGGAATCATTGGGCCGGCCGCCCATCGGGTTGAACACCTTCGAGGCAATGACGGCATCGCCCCGCCTTCCCTTCAGCGCCTTGCCCAGCATGGTCTCCGACACGCCGCCGACATAGGAATTGGCGGTGTCGAAGAAATTCACGCCGGCGTCGAGCGCGGCGTGGACCATGCGGGCCGATTCACCCTCGTCGGCACCGTTGCCGAAGGTCATGGTCCCGAGGCAGATCTCCGAGACCTTCAGGCCGCTGCGGCCGAGACGACGATACTCCACGCGGCTTCTCCCTCGAATGCGCGCCGTTGCGGGTCGGTCCGGCGGACGACGCAACCGTCAACGGCAGGTCCGGATATTGAGATAGCTCTCGCAGACCCGGCCGTCGCTGAAATACTCCATGTTGCCCAGCCGGTGAACGGTCACGCCGTTGCTGAAGTGTGTGATGTTGCCGAACGTCTGGCTGTGCAGCCCATTGGAATAGTGCGACAGGGCGCCGAAGTCCCGCCTCACCACGCCGTTGCTGTAGTAGGTCGTGTCGCCGAAGGTCTGGCTGGTGACCCCGTTGTCGCAGGTGACCAGCGAGCCCCACTGGCGGCAGGTCTCGGCCCGGCCGGCCGGCGCGGCCGCCACGGCGAGCAGGATGATGGCCGGAAGAAGCAAGGGCTTCATGACGAATCCTCCACGTCTCGGCTGCCGACACGGATTGTCGGCAGACTGAAACTACAGGAAGAAAACGTCCGAGTCGTACAACTCCCGGTTACAAAATGGGCCGCCAGCTACAGCCCGAGCATCGCCTTGGCCAGCACGTTGCGCTGGACCTCGGACGAGCCGCCGTAGATCGTGGTCTTGCGGTTGTTGAAGTAGCGCGGCGCCACGTCGTCGACATACTCGCCGCCCACCGGGACGACGTTGCTGTCGAAGTTGCGCAGTTCGGTGAAGGGTACGCCGTACCAGCCGACCGCCTCGACCGCGAGTTCCGTCACCTTCTGGCCGACTTCGGTGCCGCGCATCTTCACGACCGAGCCCATGTTGCCCGGCGCGTCGCCGGTCTTGAGGCTCGAATAGAACATCAGCTCGTTCATCTCGACGGCGTCGATCTCCATCTCCACCGCCGCCATCTTCTCGCGCCACTGCGGATCGGCCGACAGCGGCTCGCCCGCGCTCGCCTGCGTCTTCGACAGGGTCTGCAGGTGACGGAACGCCTTGCGCAGGCGCGGTCCGAAGGCCTGGCCGCCGCGCTCGAACTCGAGGAGGTACTTGGCGTAGGTCCAGCCCTTGTTCTCCTCGCCGACCAGGTTCTCGACCGGCACCTTGACGTCGGTGAAGAAGACCTGGTTCACCTCATGGCGCATCGGCGTGCGGGTGCCGTCGACCAGGTAGATCGGGTCGATGCGGATGCCGGGCGTCTTCATGTCGATCAGCAGGAAGGAGATGCCCTCCTGCCGCTTGCCCTCGTTCGAGGTCCGCACGAGGCAGAAGATCCAGTCGGCGAAATGGGCGTTGGTGGTCCAGATCTTCTGGCCGTTGACGAGGTAGTGGTCGCCCTGCCGCTCCGCCTTGGTCCGAAGGCTGGCGAGATCCGATCCCGAGCCCGGCTCGGAATAGCCCTGGCACCACAGTTCCTCGGCGGCGGCGATCTTCGGCAGGAAGCGCTTCTTCTGCGCTTCGCTGCCGTACTTCATCAGGACCGGCGCCACCATCTTGATGCTGAAGGACGACAGGTAGGGCGAATCCGCCCGCGCCATCTCCATCTCGAAGATGAACTTCTGGGTCGAGGTCCAGCCCGGCCCGCCGTATTCCTTGGGCCAATTCGGGCAGAGCCACCCGCGTCCGGCCAGCTTCTTCTGCCACTGCAGCAGGCGCTCCTTGGACACGTGGCTGGACCGGCTGCGCCGGCTCTCCTCCGCCACCTCGGGCGGCATGTTGGCGGCGATCCAGTCGCGTACTTCCTTCTGAAAGGCGAGTTCGTCGGCGTTGAAGGCGAGGTCCATTTTTTCGCTCCATTGTCATCCTGAGCGCAGCGAAGGATCTCATGCCGGTTGCAAGCCGCGATGAGGTCCTTCGCTACGCTCAGGACGACAAAAACTAAAGCCCCAGCATCACCTTCGACATGATGCCGCGCTGCACTTCCGACGAGCCGCCGTAGATCGTCATCTTGCGGCCGTTGAAGTAGCGCGGGGCCAGCACGTCGACGCCTTCCGGGCCGATCGGCTCGACATTGGCGTTCCAGGCGCGCTGCTCGGGGAAAGGCTGGGAATAGTAGCCCGCCGCCTCGACGGCGGATTCCTGCACCTGCTGCATGACCTCGGTGCCGCGCAGCTTGATCATCGACGACAGCGGGCCGGGATTCTGGCCGGAGGCCAGCCGCGAGTAGAACTCCTGCTCGAACATCTCGAGGCCGGAGATCTCGATGTCCATTCGGGCAAGCTTCTCGCGCCAGGCCACGTCGGCCATGATCGAGTCCTCACCCTCGGGCATCGCCTGCGAGAGCGACTTCAGCCGCTCGAAGGCCGCGCGCAGGCGCGGGCTGTAGGGGTTGCCGCCGCGCTCGAACTCGAGCAGGTACTTGGCATAGGTCCAGCCCTTGTTCTCCTCGCCGACGCGGTTCTCGACCGGCACCTTGACGTCGGTGAAGAAGACGGAGTTCACCTCCTGGGTGCCGGCGCGGTTGCCGTCCGCGGTGATGATCGGCTCGACCGAGATGCCGGACGTCTTCATGTCGATCAGCAGGAAGGAGATGCCCTCCTGCGGCTTGCCCTCGTTCGAGGTCCGCACCAGGCAGAAGATCCAGTCGGCGGTCTGCGCCAGCGTGGTCCAGGTCTTCTGGCCGTTCACGACGTAGAAGTCGCCTTCGCGCACGGCCTTGGTGCGCAGGGAGGCGAGATCCGACCCCGAGCCCGGCTCGGAATAGCCCTGGCACCAGATCAGGTCGGAATTCAGCATCGGCGGCAGGTGGCGCGCCTTCTGCTCGGCCGAGCCGTACTTCATGATCACCGGAGCGCACATCTTGGGGCCGAACGGCGAGGTCCCGGGAGCACCGGCCCGCGCCATTTCCATCTCGAAGATGTACTTCTGCGTCGTCGTGAAGCCCGGTCCGCCGAACTCCTTGGGCCAGCCCGTGCACAGCCAGCCCTTGCTGGCCAGGCGCTTCTGCCAGTCGATCAGGCGCTCCTTCGGCAGGTAGGCGTTGCGGGCGACCTTGAGCTCACCCTTGATCTCGGGCGTCAGGTTCTCCTTCAGCCAGTCGCGTACTTCCTGCTGGAAGGCCAGTTCTTCCTTGCCGAACGTCAGGTCCATCGGGGACTCCTCTCAGGGGCGCGAAAGTACCGCGCCGGGTTCACCGGCGCAAAGCACAAGGCGGGGTGCACGTCCCTGGCCTCCGGGTAGTATCCGCCGCGCAAGGCAACGGCAGAAACGGACAGCATGCGGCGACGGGCGCGCTCATTCCTCGCTTCGACGATCCTCTGGGCGGCGATCTTCGCCGGGCTCGGCCCGTCCGCGACGCCCGCGACGGCCCGCGCCGAGGAGAGCGGACGCTTCGCCGTCCTGAGCGACATCCATTTCAATCCCTTCGCCGACCCTCGCCTCGCCGCGACCCTGGCCGAGACCGAACCGTCCGCCTGGCGGTCGACGCTTGCGCCCGGCCAGGACGGGCCCACGTCCCGCACCGGCGAGGACACCAACTTTCCCCTCTTCGCCTCCGCCCTCGGCGCCTTTGCCCGGGCCATGGCATCCGCGGATTTCGCCCTGACCCCCGGCGACCTGATCGCCCACGAGTTCAACGCGAAGGCGGCGACGTCGCTGGGCGTCGCGCCAATGTCGCCGGCCGCCCACCGCATGGCGGCCAGGACCGCCCTGTTCGTCGCCGAGTCGCTTGCCGGCACCCTGGCGGGAAAGCCGGCGATCGTGGCGCTCGGCAATGTCGATGCCGGCTGCGGTGACTACCGGCTGGACCCGCATGGTGGCTATCTCGCCGCGACGAAGGACCTCGTGCGCCGCCTCGCCGGCGCCGCGCGCGTTGCACCCGATTTCGACGCGACCTGGTCGGCCGGCGGATACTACGCGGTCGGCCATCCGACCGTGCCTGGTCTCCTGATCGTCGTGCTGAACGACGTGCTCTGGTCGACGCACTACGAGGACGCCTGCGGGTCGGGCGGACGCGACGCGGCCGGGACGGCCATGCTGGACTGGCTGCGCGACCTGCTCGCCCGCCAGCGCGCCGCCGGGCGTCGCATCTGGATGGTGCATCACATCCCCTGGGGGATCGATGCCTTCTCGACAGTCGTCAAGCGGGCCGCGACGTGCGGCGAAAAAGTCGTGCCCTTCCTGCGCGAACCCTATGCCACGGCCTTTCCGGACTTGATCCGGACGTATGGCGACGTGGTTCAGGCGAGCTTCTCGGGCCATACGCATTTCGACGACTATCGCGTGATGACCGGCGAGCACGGCGCCGCTGTCGCTCTCGACAAGCTCTCGCCGGCGCTCAGCCCCATCTTCGGCCAGAACCGGGCCTTCCAGGTCTTCTCCTACGACCGACGCTCCGGTGCGCCGATCGACTTCTCGACCTAGTCGTTCGCCACGCCCGGGACGGCCGCCGCCACGAGCGACTGGCGGCTGGAGTACACGTTCACGTCGGCGTACCGCCTGCCGACCTACTCGGCGGCCAGTGTCGCGACGCTCTGGAAGTCCCTGGCCGGCGATCGCGGGCAACAGGACACGTACCGCAAGCTCTACACCGTGGGACGCGGCGAGCTCGCCGGCGCGGTGCTGCCCGCCTACGCCTGCGCGATGGGACACCTGTCGGGGCCGGCGTTCGCGTCCTGCTACTGCGGCGCCGCGCGCTGAGGCGCGGCGCCACTGCCAGGCCGGGCCGGGCCGCGGCCCTCAGGCCACCTTCTTGGCGAGATGGGGGAACATCGCGACGCGCGCGGCATCGTCCATGTCGGCCTTGAAGGCGTGCTTGTCCTTGAGCGCCAGCGCCTTCACCGCGGCCGGGCGGGCGCTGATCTCGGCGAGGTGGCGCTGGACGTTGGGGAAGCGGCTCGGCGCCTCCTGCCCGAGGACGAACGGGATCAGCCGGGACCAGCCCCACACCGCCATGTCAACGACCGTGTAGGTCTCGCCGCACATGTAGCGGCCCTTGCCCAGCCGCGCGTCCAGGATGCTCCAGTGACGGTCGGCCTCGAACGTGTAGCGGTTGACGGCATAGTCCTTGGGCTCGGGCGCGAAATTGCGGAAGTGCACCGACTGGCCCGAATAGGGGCCGATGCCGGAGGCGACGAACATCATCCAGGACAGCATCTCGCCGCGCGCGGCGAGTGAGGTGCCCGGCAGGAACTTGCCCGTCTTCTCGGCGAGGTAGAGCAGGATGGCGTTGCTGTCGAAGACGGTGACGCCGTCGTCGACGATCGCCGGCACCTTGGCGTTGGGATTGACGGCGAGATACTCGGGCTGATGCTGCTCGCCCTTGCGGGTGTCGACCGGCACGAGCTCGTACTTGAGCCCCATCTCCTCCAGGCAGAGCGCCACCTTCATCGGGTTCGGCGCGAGATTGTAGTAGAACTTGAGCATGGGTCGGCCTCTCGGTTTCCGAAGTTCGGGCGCAACCTAGCGACGACGGCCGTTCCTGTCAGGGGTCGCCGGCCGGGCACGAGATGTGTCCTCCCTGCATGGTCGGCATCGCCAGCAAGCCCCCTTCCCGGCTAAGGTTGATCGGACAGAAGGAGACTCCGGGATGGTCACTCGCATCAATCGCGCGATCGAGCTTCTGGAGGCCGACCAGGCCATCTACTACGACGGCCCGCATACCGGGCACGTGCTCACCTACGAGCAGGGCCGGAACGATGCCCGGACGTGGGCCGACTACATCAATGTCGGCATGGAACACGGCGCCTTCGACATGACCGGCCTGGCCGATTACATGCGCGGCCTGGTGGATGGCGGGCCCACCTCATCGGGCCATCGCACCCCGACCGTCATCGTCGAGGCGCCCGTCAACGGCATCGACGGACCGTCGGTCGCCTACAACGCCTGGCAGTTCCGGCAGATTCTCGGCCGCGGAGTCCACGGCATCCTCCTCTGCCAAGCGGAATCGGCCGACGCCGTCCGCGAGTTCGTCCGCGCCTGCCGCTTCCCGCATCACAAGCAGGGCGTCGAGGCAATCGGCATCGGCAGTCGGGGCCGCGGCTCGGAGCCGACCGCCACACCCGTCTGGGGCATCGATCAACAGGCCTATTTCGCCCGCTGCGAGCCCTGGCCACTCAATCCGGAGGGCGAGCTTCTGCTCGGTGTCAAGATCGAGAGTCCGCCGGGCGTCGAGCATTGCGAGGAAATCCTGGCAGTGCCTGGATTGGGGTTCGCCGAACTGGGACCGGGCGATCTCGGCCTGTCCCTCGGTTACACCTCGCTCCAGCGCCGCCCCTATCCGCCCGAGATGGAGCGGGCCCGCGCCCGCGTCCTGGCGGCCTGCAAATGGAACAAGATCGCCTTCCTGGAAGGCGCAACGCCCGACACGATCACGGAGCGCCTCGACGAGGGGGTCCGGGTGATCGCCGGTCACGACCCGGAGGTTGCCCGGATCGGACGCGCCCACCAGAAGCGGGTCCTGCCGGTCTGAGCGGCGGACCGGACCTTCGGAGGCTCAGCCCATCACCAGCCGCGGCAGGGCCAGCACGATGTCAGGCCAGAGCATGACGGCGAAGAGCAGGAGCATCATCGCCGCGACGAAGGGCCAGGCGCCGCGGATCACGTCCCCTATCGTCCCCCGTTCGCGCAGTCCCTGCACGACGTAGAGGTTCAGCCCGACCGGCGGCGTGATGAGCGCCGCCTCGATCAGGACGGTCAGCACGATCCCCCACCAGATGGGGTCCCAGCCCAGGCCGGTGACGATCGGGAAGATGAAGGGCGTCGTCAGGATCATCATGGAGATCGTCTCCATGAAGCAGCCCAGCACCAGATAGAAGACGATGATCAGCAGCATCGTCCCGTACTTGCCGAGCCCCAGCCCCTCGATCAGCCGCCCCATGCCGTCGGTGAACCCGATCGAGGCCAGCACGAAGTTCAGGAACTGCGCGGCGATGATGATCAGCATGATCATCGCCGTGGTCCGCATGGTGCCCTCGAGGACCGCCCGCATCATCGACAGGGAGAGCGCGCCCTGGACGCCGGCCAGCGCCAGCGCCGCCAGCACGCCGAGCGACGCCGCCTCCGTCGGGGTGGCCCAGCCGGCGTAGATCGAGCCGACGACCACCAGGAAGATCATCAGGGGCGCCACGAGGTCGCGCAGGGTCTCGAGCCGGCGGCGCCAGGACGTCTCGATCGGCGTGCCGCCCCGCTCCCGCCGGACCAGGCAGGAGACCAGGACATAGGCCATGAACAGGCCTGCCAGCAGCACGCCCGGCACCATGCCGGCAAGGTAGAGCCGGGGAACCGATGTGTTGGTCAGCAGCCCGTACAGGATGAAGTTGATCGACGGCGGGATCAGGATGCCGAGCGTGCCGCCGGCGGCCAGGGTGCCAAGGAACAGGCGCTCGTCGTAGCCGCGCTTGCTGATCTGCGGCAGGGCCACCACCCCCACCGTCGCGGCCGTCGCCACGCTCGAGCCCGACGTCGCCGCGAACATCGCGCAGGTGCCGATGTTGGCGTGCATCAACCCGCCCGGAAGCCACGACAGCCACTGGGCGATGGCGTTGTAGACCCGCTCGGCGATGCCGGAGCGCAGCAGGATCTCGCCCAGCATGATGAAGAGCGGAATGGCGATCAGGATGTACTCGGCGCTCGAGTTCCACAGGATCTCGCCCATGGCGAGGTAGAGCGGCATCACCGAATAGAACTGGTTCAGCGCCAGCCCGAGCACGCCCATGGTGGCGGCGATCGGAACGCTGATGGCGAGCATGACGACCAGCAGGACGAGTGCGTTGACCAGCATCGACTAGATCCCCCGCTCGCGGTCGGCGCGGCCGTCGGACCGCGCAATGCCGAGACTCGCGAGCTCGGCCTCGATCTCCTCGTCCTGCGACGTCACGCCCGCGGTGGCGCTGGCGACCCGGTAGTCGCCGCGCAGCAGCGCGAGCACGGTCCGCACCAGCGCGACCAGGATCGAGAAGGCGAACAGGCCGAGGCCGAACAGCCAGGGCATCTGCGGCAGCGACAGCGGCGTGCGCAACGGCGTGTTCGAGCGGTTCCACTCGATGAAGTTGGCATGGGTCAGGTCGAAGCCGCGATCGAGCATGGCGGCGGCCAGGATGCCCAGCATGAGGAGCGCCAGGACGTCGAGCCAGCCGCGCAGGCGAAGCGGCAGGTAGCGATAGAGCGCATCGATCCGAACGTGCCCGCGCGTCACCAGTACCCAGGCCAGCGACCAGGTCGTGCCGACCGCGAACAGATAGGCCGCCATCTCGTCGGACCCCGAGTAGACGACGGTGAAGAGCTTGCGCGAGACGACCTCGATCGAGACCGTGACGGCGGCCACGAGCAGCAGGATGCCGCCCAGGCAGGCGAAGACGCGCGACACGCGCGTCGTCAGGTTCCAGACGCTGTCCATGGGCGGGTCGGCCCGTCGCGGCGCGACGGGCCTCCTCCGATCGCCGCTACTTGGCCTTGGCCGCGAGGCCGTACTTCGAACCGATCGTGTCGGTCCACTTCTTGGCGCAGTCGGCGCCGCAGCGCTCCGCCCAGGCCGGCAGCACGACCTCGTTCAGGACCTTGTCGCGGGCCTTGGTGTCGGACTCCGACGGCGTGACCAGCTTGAGCTTGCCCGGCGGTCCGGCCGTGCACTTGCCGGTGCCGGTGGTGCAGGCAGCGCCCTCGTCGCTCTCCGCCGCGACGGCCTTCCACGACTTTTCGGTGAGCTTGGCCATTTCCTTCTTCACGAGGTCCTGGGTCGCCGGCGAGAGCTTCTCCCAGGCCTTCAGGTTCACGACCCAGATCGAGGCCGTGAAGCCCACCGGGAGACGGAACAGCGTGTCGGTGACCTCGTGCCACTTGGCCTTGTAGGCCGGCATGGTTCCGGTGATGCCGCAGTCGACGACGCCCTTCTCCAGGGCCGGCACCACCTCGCCGAACGGGATGGTGACCGCCGAGCCGCCGAAGCCCTTGACGAGGTCGGCCTGCGATGCGCCCTGCACGCGGACCTTCTTGCCCTTGAGGTCCTCGACGCTCTTGATGTCGCCCTTGCAGTAGAAGTTCTGCTCGGGCCAGGTGAAGGTGCCGAGGATCATGGCGCCGTGACGCTCGCGCATCACCTTCTGCATCTCGGGCATCCAGGCGTCGATGATCTCGCGGCTCATCTTGAAGGTACGGGCGACGCCCGCGATGTCGGACGCCTCCACGATCGCCGCGCCGTCGTCGACGTAGATCGGAAGGGCCGCCGCGAAGTCGAAGACGCCGCTCTTCAGCAGGCGCAGGACCTCGGTGCCCTTCAGATTGAGCTCGGTGATCGACTTGATGTTGCCCGAGAGCTTGTCGCCCGAGGCGGCCGGCAGCTCCTTCTCCCAGAACGGAACCTCGAGTTCCTTCCAGTTGGTGAGAAAGTTCCACGTTCCGACGACGTTGAATTTCTTCTGATCGACGGCCTGGGCGTTGGCGCCCGCGTACGCAAATACGGTCGCGGCAGCCACGGCTGCCGCCATCAAACGACGCATGTTTTCCTCCCTGATGGACTGTCTTTGTTGTCGTTGAGTCGACGTTAGCCCATCCGCGACGGTATTGGCCAGCCTCCGGGACGGTTTCGGTCAGCGCCCGTGCAGCAGCTCGTCGACGGCAGCCCAGGCCCGCCGCGGATCGTGGAGGACGTCGTCGGAGGCCAGCCGGACGACCCGCCAGCCGAGCTGCTCCATCAGCAGGTGCCGCGGGCGATCGCCGTCGATGCTGTCGATCTCGATGACGAGCTTGCGGGCCATGCAGGCAAAGGGCGCGAGGTAGGGTCCGATGGGGACCTGACGCTGGAACCGCACGCCAACCAGCGGCTGGGTGCACAGGAGCTCCCAGATCGCCTGCTCGACGTTGTTGCCGGCGCGGCGCAGGCCGCGCGCCCGCTCGATGCGGTTCTGCAGGGTACGCCAGCGCTTGCGCGGGCTCTCCCCCGTGACCGATGCAACTTCCCCCGCGTCTCCGACCGGCATGACCGCCTCCCGTTGCCAGACGCGGGGGAAGCTAGAGCCGGAGGGGTCAGGGATTATGTGGCAATTACCACACCATCGTGGCCGGGATCGGCACCGCCATCGAGCCCGTCCTCGTGGATGCGGATCCCATGCACGGCGGCGCATCTACCTATTCGGATCAAACAAACTACCAGGTGGCCATGGATCATTGCGCCTACGTTGCTTGCGGCGGTGTTCAGCCTCCTGTTCCAAATGGCGCTCGACTTCTTGTGGCCAGACCTCTTCGAAGTTCCTCAGCCGCTGTCGCGCAAGAGCCGAGTCCATCAGCAAAACGTCGTCCTCAGAATAGATGTGCGCATCACGTAGAAATCGAAGGTCCTTTGGGTTGTCGCTTCCAAGATCTGGCACTTCTATCTTTATCAACTCTTCATCAGTCTTCGGAAGTAGTTGCTCGCGCGCGTCCGTCAATAGAAGTGTCCGAGCACAATAGATCGCCATCGGAAGTACGCTCTTTAAGTCGACGCTTGTCCGACGGGCCTGCGTCATTACAAGATAGTAGAAATCGCTATCGAGATCGTGACGAACAACAAGTGGCTGAAACTGGATAAAGCCCCCAGCGATCTGCACGTTTGGAATGTACGGCTCACTGCACTTCGACTTGCGAGATTCGTATAGTCGCCGCAAGGCTTGAATTCGGTTCCAGTTCGGCTCTCGGCCCTCGGCCTTGCGTTGTCTAAACGCGGCGGCGCGAATCACCTTCAAGCTGACATCGGTTTCGATGCCCACTCGCTGATTCTGAAAAAGCCACAGGTAGTTGAAGCGGCCGCCATGGGCGCTGAGGAATGTGCGCGCCCGTGCCCGCGTAACATCTACATCATCATGGGCAATCGATAAGCCAGTCCAAAAATTGCAAGTCTTCATGACCCAAACCACCTCTGCAGGCGGCCCCTTATGACTTCCTTCCCATCCTTCTTCCCCAATCAGAACAAATCACGACTTGCTGTGGATATCTAGAACATTATTGGCGGCGAACTCCTGGAAAACCCTCGACAAAACATCGAGCTATCATGTGATCTGGAATTATCCTCTTAGGAAACTTGTTAGGAGTCCTTCGGACGAGATCCCATGGGCTGCAAGGCTCGTGGCTTAGTCTGGAGAGTGTGTACGCATCAACCCGGCCGTACATTTCAACTGTCTCGGAAAGGCAGCGCATTTCGTCGGCCGCGAGCTTGACACGTGCTAACTCTCGACCTCCGCCGGAGAAGTTGAACCACTGGGCGCGGCATTCAATTTCAGCATCGCCAAGTGCCTTAAACTCATCGTAGACAACCTTAACGACGGGGCCGTGATCCCATGCTTCAAAGGAATTGAAAACAAGGCCGACGCCTCGAAGGCGCCAAGAATGCCCGTGCATGAAGTAGAGCAACTTCTGCAATTTCAATGGTGTGACTGAGATTCCTCTTGAGTCCGCGTAGTCGAGGACCAAATTCGCTAAGGCGCGGGCATCGTGCAACATCGCGTCTAACCGCTACACGGCAATTACCACACCATCGTGGCCGGGATCGGCACCGCCATCGAGCCCGTCCTCGTGGATGCGGATCCCATGCACGGCGGCGAAGCCGAACGTGTAGGGGCTGCGCGCCACCGGATAGCCCAGCGCCTGCAGCTCGCGCTCGACGCGGAACTGGATGCGGTTGGAGATGTCGATCGTGTCCGACGTCGCCGAGAAGCGCGGCGCGCTCACTGCCTCGACCATGGTCATGTCGAAGTCGAGTGCGTTCAGGACCACGTGCAGGACCCCCATCGCGATCTGGGTGGCGCCCGGCGCGCCGATGATCATGTGCGGCCTGTCGCCCTTGAAGATGATCGAGGGCACGACCGAGCTGAAGCGCGCCTTGCCCGGGGCGATCGAGCCGGCTCGGCCCGGCCGCGGGTCGAACACGCCCATGCAGCCATTGTACATGAAGCCAAGGCCTGGCGTGACCACGCCCGACGGCATGCCGAGCGAATGGGTCATGGTGAAGCAGTTGCCGTCGGCATCGAGCACCGAGATGTGGGTCGTGTCCTTCGACACGCCGCCCGAATTGAAGCGCGGAACCTCGGCCTTCACGCCGCGCATGATCTCGCCGGCCATCGTCTTGGCGTAGGACTTGGAGATCAGCCGCTCGACCGGGACGTCGACGAACTTCGGATCGCCGACATGGGCATCCTTGTCGATGGTCGCCCGCTTCATCGCCTCGCTGACGATGCGCAGATATTCCGCCGAGTTGTGCTCCATCCCGGCGAGATCGAAGTTCTCCAGGATGTTCAGCATCTCGAGCAGCATGACGCCGCCGCCCGGCGGCTGGTTGGTCGAGACGCCATAGCCGCGATAGTCGCCCCACAGCGGCGGATTGCGCACCGGCCGCCACGCTTCGAGGTCGTCGCTCGACAGCAGCGCGTCGTTCCGGCGCATGTCCTCGGCGATCGCCCGTCCGATCTCGCCCGTATAGAAGACGTCGGCACCGCCCTGCGCGATGGTTCGCAGCGTCTGGGCGTAGTCGCGGTTCACGACGCGATCGCCGACCCGCTTGGGCGTGCCGTCCGCGCGGCAGTAGAGGTCGCGCGCCGCGTCGGTGAAGCCGGTGCGCTCGTGGTTGGGCGCCCGGCCGAAATCGCCCTCGGCCGACCACCAGAAATGGACGTGCGGCCGCACCGTCCAGCCGCCCTCGGCCCAGGCGATCGCGGGCTCGACGATGCGCGACCAGGGCAGCCGCCCGTGCTCGCGATGCGCCTCGTGGTACATGCGCAGATTGGCCGGCGCGCAGATCGACTGGTAGCCGATGTCGTTGACACGGCCGCGCAGCACGAAGCCGTAGCCGTCCCGGGCCTCGCTCTCGATCAGGTTGGCCCACATGTCCGGCCGCGCCGCGAGCGGCGCCGGCGCGTGGGCGTCGATGTAGCCGTGGAACTTCTTGCCCGGCATGTAGATGCCGCAGGAGCCGAAACCGGCGATGCCGCACATCAGCGGGTCGACCACGCCCTGGACCAGCGCGCAGGCGATGCCTGCATCGACGGCATTGCCGCCCTCGCGCAGCACGTCGGCGCCGGCCTCCGCCGGCTCCGGCTGCGGTGCCACGATCATCGCCTTCCTGGCGTAACGCACGATGCATCCTCCCCACTGTCAGGGGACGATATCAATCCCACCCGTTGCGCTTGCGCAAGACGGCAGTGGCCGGCGCCAGAGCCATCCCCTTGTCCTTCACCGTCGGCAGCCATTCGCCCAGCGCCTGCAGCGTCGCCTCGTGGGGATGGCCGATCACGACCACGAAGCCCTGGCGGCGCGCCAGCACCTCGGCCTCGGCAAGCTTGCGGCGCACGGCCGGCAGGGCCTCGTCGTCGTCGAGGAAGACGTGACGCACGATCGAGGGCACGCCCATCTCGTGGGCGGTCTGGTCGCCCACCGACTGCGCCGTGGTACGGGAATCGAGGAACATCAGCCCACGCGCCTTGATCTGGCGCAGCACGGTCTCCATGCCCGGTTTGAAGGCGGTGAAGCGGCTGCCCATGTGGTTGTTGACGCCGGCGAAGCCCTCGAAGCTTTCGAGCGCGGCCGCGGCGCGCTGGCGGATTTCCGCGTCGGTCATCGACACCAGGAGCGCCCCGGGGCCGGGATCGTTGCGGCCGTTCGGCTCCATCGGCAGGTGGAGCATCAACTCGTGCCCCTGGGCGCGCGCCGCACGCGCCTGCTCGCGCAGGTCCTTCGCGTAAGGCAGGAAGGACATGGTGAGCGGCCCCGGCAGCTCCCAGGCGCGCCGCGACCGGGGCCGGTCGATGCCGACATCGTCGATCACCACGGCGATCAGCGGCCGTGTGCCTAGATCGCGGAACGGCACCGCGTTGCGACGCCAGGTCTCGGCCGTCGCCGAGGCGGCAGCGAGCTGCGGCTGCGGACGAACGCGCGGCTTCTCCTCGATCGTGGGCCGCGGACCTCCGGGCTCGACCTCGGTGTATTTCGGCAGGCCGGGCAGATCCTCGATGCGAGCGTATCGCGCCGGCGGCGGAGCGGCCGGCGCCGTCGCGGCCGCAGTCGCGCCGCGGCGCTTCATCTCCTCGAGAGTCTCGCGCGCCAGCGTGTCGCCGTGGCGCGTGTCGATGCGCTGCGCCACCCAGTAGCCGCCCACCAGGCTGCCGAAGAACATGACGACGAGAGCGGCGACGATGGCGTAGCCGCGCCGCGCCTGGATGCGCGCCAGCACGGCATCGAGCCAGGCCGGCAGGCACAGACGCCAGCGAGGAGCGCCCTTCGGACTCCTTCTGTTCGACTTCCTGCTTCTGTTCTTCCTCGACGGCATATGAGCAACAAGCCCTAACCTATTGGACCGTCGCCTTTCTTTTGCCTGAGTTTCGGTCGGCGGACAAACGAAATTCAGGACTCGGCCGTGATCTTCGCGACCCGGATGTCCGGTTCGCCGGCGCGGCCGCCTTCACGGACGAAGCCCAGCCGCTTGGTGAGATCGAGCATCCTGTGGTTCTCGCGCAGGATGTGGCCGACGACACGGCGGATGCCGCGCGTCCGCGCGTACTGCAGGACATGCTCCAGCAGCAGCGTGCCGTAGCCGTGGCCCTGCTCGGCCGAGGCGACCGCCAGCGCGAACTCCGCCTGCTCGAAGCCCGGGTCCGCGGCCAGCCGGCCGACCCCGAGCAGCTCCTCCCCGTCGAGCAGAAGGAAGGCCATCTCGCGGTCGTAGTCGATCTGCGTGAGGCGCGCCGCCATCTCGTGCGTGAGCTCGCGCAGTGGCCCGAAGAATCGCAGGCGCATGTCCTCCTGCGTGAGCCGTCGCGTGAAGGCGTGGATCAGCGGTTCGTCGTCGGGCCGGATCGGGCGGATGGCGAGCGTGCGGCCGTCGCGGTCGACCGTGCTGCTCTCCAGCTCGACCGGATAGGGGCGGATCGCGAAGCGCGCCGCCCTCTCCTGCCCGGCCGGCCGACGCACGACGATGCGCGCATCGAGGGCGATCACGCCGCTGGCGTCGACCAGCAGCGGATTGACGTCGAGCTCGGCGACCTCGTCGACGTCGGCGATGAGCTGGCTCAGCCGGATCATGACCTCGCCCACCGCACCGCGCGCGGCCGGCGGACGGCCGCGATAGCCGCGCAGCAGCCGGTCGACCCGCGTGCGGCTGAGCGCATCTTCCGCCAGCACCGGATCGAGCGGCGGCAGCGCCAGCGCCCGGTCGTCGACGACCTCGGCGGCCACGCCGCCCTGGCCGACCATCAGGATGGGGCCGAACACCGGATCCTCAGCCGCTCCCAGGATCAGCTCGACGGCATCCTGCCGCCGGATCATGGGCTGGACCACGAACCCGTCGATGCGGACCGTGCCCGCGAGCGCCAGCGCCTTGGCTCCCATGTCGCGCACGGCGTCCTGGACCGCCTGCGGGGAGGCGAGGTCGAGCGCGACGCCGCCGACGTCGCTCTTGTGCGTGATGTCGCGCGACAGGATCTTGACCACCACCGGAAAGCCGATGCGCGCCGCGGCCGCTACGGCTTCACCCGCGTCGCGCACGACCTCGGTCGGCACGACCGGAATGCCGTAGGCCGCCAGCACGCGCTTGGCCTCGGGTTCGGTCAGGATGCTGCGGTTCTCGGCCAGGGCCGCCGCCGCAATCTCGCGGACCAGCACCGTGTCGGATCGCGTCTGCGGCACGGACGGTGGCGTGCGCTGCAGCGCGCGCTGGCCGCGCCGGTACTCGACGATGTGCATGAAGCCGCGGACCGCGCGCAGCGGCGTGTCGTAGGCCGGGATGCCGGCCTCGTGCAGCACCTGCCGCCCGGCCTGTGCCTCCGGCCCGCCGATCCAGCAGCCGATCACCGGCACGCGCTTGGCACCCGCTGCCGTGACGATGGCGCGGGCCGCATCGGCCGACGAGGTGAGCGACGTCGGCACGTTCATGGCAAGCACCGCGCCGACGCCGCGATCCTCGGCCAGGGCGTCGAGGGCGGCGGCATAGCGGGGGCCGTCGGCATCGCCCACGATATCGACGGGGTTGCCGTGCGACCAGGCGCGCGGCATCACGCCGTTGAGCCGGGCCAGCGTGTCCTCATGGAGGGTGGCCAGCTCGCCGCCCTCGTCGAGCAGCAGGTCGGTCGAGATGATGCCGATGCCGCCGCCGTTGGTGAGGATCGCCAGGTGCTCGTTGCGGGGAGCGACGCCGTGGCCCAGCGTCTCGGCGGCGTCGAACAGCTCGCCGAGCCCCGTGACGCGCACCAGGCCGGCGCGCGCGAAGGCCGCGTCGTAGACCGCGGCCGAGCCCGCCATGGCGCCGGTGTGCGAGGCCGCCGCCCGGGCCGCCGCGGCATGGCGGCCGGCCTTCAGCACGATCACCGGCTTGACGCGCGCCGCGCCGCGCGCCGCCGACATGAACTTCCGGGCCTGCGTGACGCCTTCGACGTACATCAGGATGGCGCGGGTGGCGTTGTCGCGGGCCAGCATGTCGAGCACGTCGCCGAAATCGACATCGGCCATGTCGCCCATGGAAATCAGGTGCGAAAAGCCGATGTTCTGCGCGCTCCCCCAGTCGGCGAGCCCCGCCAGCACTGCGCCGGACTGCGCGACCGCGGCGATGCGGCCGGGACGCAGGCTAGAGGGTCCGAAGCTCGCATTGAGGCCGAGCCGCGGCACCGCGTAGCCGATGCAGTTCGGGCCGACCACGCGCAGCAGATGCGGCTGGGCCGCCGCCAGGATGCGCGACCGCCAGGCCGCATTGGCCTCTCCGCCGTCGCCGTTGCCGGGGCCTGCCGTGATGATCACGGCGACCCTGGTGCCACGCGCACCAATCTCGTGCACGAGGCCGGGAACGCTGGCCGGAGGCGTCATGACGACGGCGAGGTCGGGCGCCTCGTCGAGCTCGGCGATGCTCGTCCGCACCGGGCGGTCGCCGATTCGTCCTCCGCGCACGTTGACGAGATGGACGTCGCCCTTGAAGCCGCCGGCCAGGATGTTGCGGGTCACCGCCTCGCCGAGCGAGCCCGGCCGGTCGCTGGCCCCGATCACGGCGACCGATCGGGGTGTCATCATCCTGTCAAGGTTGCGGGTCGACATCGCTCCGGTCTTTCGTCGAAGGGCCAGCCATGGCAGCGAAACGGCAGGTGGACAAGCCGACCGATTGCCCCTGCCCGTTGTCCTCGTGCCGCCTCAGCCCAGCGTCGGTCCGTTCATCAGCATCAGTCCGGTGACGATCACGACGGCGGCGATCAGGCGGCGGCGGCCGAACGGCTCGCCGAGCAGCAGGGTCCCGATCAGGACGCCGAACAGAACCGAGGTCTCGCGCAGGGCCGCGACATGGGCCATCGGCCCCAGCACCAGCGCGTAGATGGCGATGCCGTAGCCGACGTTGGCGATCACGCCGCCGATCACGCCGCGCCACCAGGTGCGGCGCAGGTGGCTCCACACACGCTGCGGCCGCAGCGCGACGGCGACCACGAGCAGCCACGGCCCTTCGACCACGCACAGCCAGGCGATGTACGACAGGCGATGGGCGAAGTCGGGGCCGGCGGCGCGCACGCCCAGCCCGTCGGCGATGATGTAGCCCGCGATGGTGACGCCGGTCAGCACGGCAAACAGCGTGGCAAGACCGTACCGGCCGCCTTGCCGCGGAACCACGGCCTTGAGCGGCAGGGCAAGGGCGACCAGGCCGCCGCTCAGCAGGAGCACGCCGACGATGTCCTGGCCGCGCAGGTGCTCGCCGATGAAGCGGCCGGACACCAGCGCCACCAGGAGCGGCCCGAGCCCGCGCGCGATCGGATAGGTGTGGCTGAGGTCGCCGTACGAATAGGCCTTCAGGAGGAACACGTAGTAGAGGACGTGGATCGCCACCGATGCGGCGAGGAACGTCCAGGCCTGAGGCTCGATCGGCGGCAGGAACGGCACGGCGCAGAGCCCCATCACCGTCCCCGTGGTCATGATGACGCCGAAGGTGGCGAGGCGGTCCGACGAATCCGACTTCAGGATCGCGTTCCACGACGCGTGCATCAGGCCCGCGAGGAGCAGCAGGCCGATGATCAGGGGCTGAACGACCAAGAGGGGCTTTCTGACTTATTTCCGTAATACTACCCCAAAGCCCGGGGGCCCGCTAAGATCGCGGCATGCTCCTGCTCATCGATAACTACGACAGCTTCACCTACAACCTCGTCCACTTCCTGGGCGATCTCGGCGCGCGCTGCGAGGTCCATCGCAACGACCAGATCACCGTCGACGAGGCGCTGGCCCGCAAGCCGGCGGGCATCGTGCTGTCGCCCGGCCCGTGCACGCCCAACGAGGCAGGCATCTGCATGGATCTCATCGCGGCCTCGGCCAAGGCCCAGGTGCCGCTGTTCGGCGTCTGCCTCGGCCACCAGGCGATCGGCCAGGTGTTCGGCGGCAAGGTCGTGCGGGCGCCGACTCCCATGCATGGCAAGCTGTCGGGCGTCGGGCACAAGGGCCAGAGCGTGTTCGAGGATGTCCCCTCGCCGTTCCAGGCGACGCGCTACCACTCGCTGATCGTCGATCGCGCCGGCTTCCCGAAGGAGCTCGAGGTGACGGCCGAGACCGGCGACATCATCATGGGTCTGCGCCACCGCACGCTGCCGATCCACGGCGTGCAGTTCCACCCCGAGAGCATCGCCTCGGAGCACGGCCACAAGATCCTGGAGAACTTCCTCAGAATCGCCGGCGACCATCCCGCCCAGCAGGGCAAGAAGGCCGCCTAGACCGGCTTGCCCTGCGGGCCGCGGGCCCGCGCCCTATCCTGGTACCTGCACGATGGTGGCGGTACCGCCCTGCCGGTGGGCGATGGCCTCGACCTGCACGCGGGCATCGCGCCGCGCCAGTCCGCCCAGCACCGTAGCTCTCGGCGGATAGGGCTCGCTGACATTCGCGCCGTAGCCGGCATTGAAGGCGGCATAGTCGCGCCAGTCGACCAGCACATTGTTGGTGCGCAGGATGGTGTCGCGCTCGAAGCCCGCGGCATCGAGGAGTGCGCGGACCCGATCCCACGCCGCCCTCGTCTGCGACTCGGTGCCGGCCGTGACGCCCTGTTGCGCCCCGGTCCCAAGCTGTCCTCCGATATAGAGGTCGTCGCCGGCCAGCACCGCCGGGGCGCCGAGCGCGGTCGTTCCCACGCCGCCTGGGGCCGCGAGGCGCTGACCGCCGCCGCGGGCGGCGACCGCCTCGATCTGGATTCCCGAGCGTCCCGGCAAGGGCGCCACGACCACGGCGCAGGCGGGAGGCTCGTCGGGAAAGGCCGCCTCGAACGCCTGTACGAATGCCGCGGTGTCGCGGACATCGGCCAGGCTGGCGTGGATATAAATGATGTCCGTCGGCGCGAAGCCGGACGATGCGGCCCGCGCCTTGAGGTCGGACAGGGCGGCCGCAGCGGCGGCTGCCGCGTCGTCGTCGAAGGGCGCGCTGGCGGCGCCGTAGAAGCGCTCGCCGGCGATCGCGTCGCCGGACGGAAGCCGCGCGATCGGCGTGTCGACCATGGCGACGAGGTCGAGTTCGATCGCCGCCTGCGGCAAGGGAAAGCCGTGCGACCCCACCACGACATGGTTGGGCGCGAACCCGCCCATCCGCTCCGCGTAGATTTCGCGATAGCGGCCCTCGTCCCGCAGGTCGGTGATGTAGGTCTTGATGCGGACCGTGTCCTCGATCCGGGCGCCGAGCAGTTCGAGGACGACCCCGACATTGTCGAACATCCGGCGGGTCTGCGCCGCCACATCGACCAGGCCCGCCGCGTCGCCGGCAAGGCGGCGCTGGGCATCCGTCCCGGCCGTCGCGCCGACATGGATGAGGTTGCCGATCCGGACGGCGTGCGAGAAATGGGCGATCGGCCGCATCAGCCGGTCGGTATGGATCACGCGCTTGGTCATGTCAGGCGCCTCAGCCGACTGGCAGCACGCGCTCGCGCAGCACCCCGCGCACGTCCATCTCGTAGTCGAGGACCTCCACGGGAGGGCGCGCAAAATGCCAGCTCAGCCCGGCCTTCATCGCGCCGCGCGCCGCCAGCTCTTCCGCCAGGAACGGATGGACATCGTGGACCGTGTAGAGATGCGCCCCTGTGGCGTCCGCCCAGGCAAAGCCCAATGCCGCCATGCGCCGCTCCATCTCCCCCAGCACCCAGCGGGCCTTCTCGCGCAGCCCGTCTCTGCTGGTGTCACCCAGCCTGATGGCGTTGTCCCGGTAGGTCCCCTTGGCTTCCGGCGCCTCGCCACTGCCGGAGGCGACGAAGGTGCGCGGCGTGCCGGCGGCGGCTGGGACAGTGTAGGAGAACGCGTAGAAGCTCGGGACCGGAGGCTTGTCCAGCTCCGGGCAGACATTGGTCCGCGCCACGGGGTTGACGCCCTCGCGCAGGACACCCCACCGATCGAGCGTGCCGGCATAGACGCGATTGAAGGCCGCGAAGCCGTCCTCTGTGAAAGGTGCCGGCGAGCGCAGCTCGCAGGCACAGAAGGCGGAGACGGGTCGGCCGACGGACTTCAGGTGCGCCTCGACCGCGGCGAATCCCTCGGCGAGCGGCAGCGGCCGCGCGAAACGCGCGCGCTCGATCTCGAGGCCCGGCCGGGCCGCCACACCGCCGGAGTACTGGAACACGCCCTTGATGAAGTCGTATCCGCCGTCTTCCAACTGCAGCACCTGGGCCATCGCGATCGGACCTCTCCCGCCATCAATCTGGCCGAACGCGGGGGCGCGAGCCGCCCGTGCCGCGTCGACCGGGCACACATGCCGCGCCCCATGTGTTGTTGCAAGAATGTAATTTGAAACATAGCGTTCGAGAAATCAGTACACAAACGGTACAGCCATGTCGCTTGTTTCCCTGCGCTACTTCAACGAGGTCGTGCGCACCGGCTCGATTCGCGAAGCGGCCGACCGCCTTCACGTCGCGCCGTCGGCGATCAGCCGGCAGATGCGCAATCTCGAGATCGAGCTCGGCGTGCCCCTGTTCGAGCGGCATGCCCGCGGCGTCGTCCCGACCTCGGCGGGCGAGCTCTACGCCCGCTACGCCCGTGAAGCGCTGCTCGACCAGGAGCGGATCTACTCCGAGATCGACGACCTCAAGGGGTTGCGGCGCGGCCACGTCCGGGTCTGCTCGGTGGAAGGCGTCGTCGCCAATGGCCTCACCCACGCGGTGGCGACCTTCCGCAAGCGATTCGGCGGGGTGAGCATCAGCCTCGACATTACCGGGACGGAATCGGTGATCGAGGCGGTGCGCAACGGCGACGTCGACATCGGTGTCGCCTTTACCTCCAGTCCGGATCCCGACGTGCACCGCACGCTCCGGCTGCGCGACCCGCTGTTCGCGATCATGGCGGCCGATTTCCCGCTGGCCCGCCAGCGCAAGCTGGCTCTGGTCGACACGCTGGCCTACCCGATCGCCATCCCGCGCAGGCATTTCGGCATCCGCGCCCTTCTCGACACGCGCTGCCGCACCGCGCAGCTCACGATGCGACCGACCCTCGAGACCAACTCCATCGAGGCGCTGCGAGGGTTCGCCCGTTCCGGCTGCGGCATCACGTTCCTGCCCCAGCTCAGCGTCAAGCGCGAGCTGGAGGCCGGCCAGGTCGTCGCGGTACCGATGACCGACCGCGACCTGCAGCAGGCCACGATCGATGTCTGTGTCCTGAAGAACCGCACCCTGCCTGCAGCCGCGCAGGGCTTCCTGCGCCATCTCGAGGCCACGCTGCCCGTCCATCGCTGAGGCAGGCCGCGGGCCGGCCCGCGGTCAGAACGATGGCGGCGTCGATATCCAGATGACCTCGGCCGGCTTGGCCGACTCGTTGCGCCAGCGATGCGGCAGCTCGCTGCTGAAGTACAGGCTGTCGCCGCTGGCAAGCTCGTACCAGACCCCGCCGATCTCGATCTTGAGACGGCCCTTGAGCACGATCACCGCGTCCTCGCCATCGTGCGAGAAGACAGGCCCGCTCTCGCCATGGGGCGGCGCCTTCAGCCAGAGCACCGACATGCGCCGGCGCAGGTCCGGCGTCAGCATCTCGTAGGCGATCTGCGAATCGGGAAAGACCACCCGCTTGCGGTTGCCGCGCCGGACGAGCCCGATCCCGATTCCGCCCTTGCGGCTCTCGGCCCCGAACATCAGCGATCCGGCAGGGATGTCGAGGACATCGGCGATGCGCTTCAGGGCGCTGATCGACGGCGTCAGCAGGTTTCGCTCGACCTGGCTCAGGAAGCTGATCGACAGGTCCGACCGGGTCGCGAGCTCCTGGAGGACCATGCTTTTGCCCAGCCGCGCCTTGCGGATGATCATCCCGAGGCTTCCTGCCCCGACTTCGGCCGGTTCCAGGGGCTTCCGGCCCGCCGACTTCTTCCTGCTGACTGGCTCTGCCACGCGTCCTTCTCTCACCCGACCCGATCGCCTGCTTCTCTGTCGCCTCCCGAGGCCGGCAGGCGGCCCAGGAAGGCCTGCTGCACGGCATCGCCCGCCGCAAGGGCAGAAGAAGGTCCCTCCAGTACCACCCGCCCCTCGCGCAGGATATAGGCGCGATGGCTCATGGCCAGCGACACCGCCACGTTCTGCTCGATGATCAGGATCGCCACGCCTTCGCCGTTGATGCGCCGGATCGCGGCGGCGACCTCCTCGCGCATGTGCGGCGAGAGGCCGATGAAGGGCTCATCGACCAGCAGCAGGCGCGGCTCGCTCATCAGGCCGCGGGCGATGGAGCACATCTGTTGCTCGCCGCCCGACATCGAACCGGCGACCTGGCGCGTCCGCTCGCGCAACCGGGGAAACAGCGCGTAGGCCTTGTCGAGGCCGCGGGCCACCTTGTCGCGCGGGGCGCCGGGGCCGGCGCCGAGCTGCAGGTTCTCCAGCACGGTCATCTGGGGGAACAGCCGGTGGCGCTCCAGCACGTGCGACAGGCCGGTCCGCGGCAGCCGGTGGGGTGGCAGTGCATGCAGGGCCACACCGTCGAATACGATTGTTCCCGCCAAGCGGTCGACCAGGCGGGAGATCGCGTTCATGAGGGTGCTCTTGCCGGAGCCGTTCGGCCCGAGCAGCGCCACGACCTCGCCGTCACCGACTTGCATGGAGACGTTCCACAGGACCTGGTGGCTGCCGTAGCCGGCGTCGAGGCCCCTCACCTCAAGCATGCGTCGCCTCGCTCGCCCCGAGATAGGCCCGGATCACGCGCTCGTCGCTTGTCACCTGCGCAGGCGTTCCCATGGTGACGATCTCGCCGAGATGCAGGGCGATCAGCCGGTCGACCAGGCGTTGGACGGCGTCGAGATTGTGCTCGATCACGACCAGCGTGATGCCCGTGCTGCGCAAGGCCTGCAGCAGCGCGATCAGCGAGTCGACGGACGGCAGGTCGACGCCGCCGAACGGCTCGTCGAGCAGCAGCAGGCGCGGGCGCGTGGCCAGCGCCCGCGCAATGTCGAGACGCTTGCGCTGGCCTGTGCTCGCCCAGGCCGAGGGGACGTCCGCCCGGTGCCCCAGCCCCACCCGTTCGAGCTGCTCCCGCGCCGCCGCGCGCGCCGCCGCCATGCTGGGCGCGTGAGACAGCGCCGCCACCATGACGTTTTCGAGGAACGTCAGGCTGCCGAACGGACGCGAGGTCTGGAACGTCTTGACCAGGCCGCGGCGCGCGATCGCCTCGACGGCCCGGCCGGTGATGACCTGCCCCTCGAAGGAGACCGAGCCGGAATCGGGCTTCACCTCGCCGGCGATCATGTTGAACAGCGTCGACTTGCCGGCACCGTTGGGGCCGATGATCCCCAGGATCTCGCCGGGTGCGACGTCGAACGAGACGGACCTGACCGCCTGCAGGCCGCCGAACGCCCGCGACACGGCGCGGACGGACAGGTCCCCCGCCATCCTCAGTCCTCGATCAGCCGGACCGTGACGCTCTCGCTTCCCTGGCGCCACACCCGATCGCCAATCTGCCGCAGCAGGTCATATTGCGCCGGGTCGATCCGTCCGAACACGTTGACCGGCGCGTCGCCGCGCCATTCGCGCACGATCTCGGGGCCGTAGAAGATGCCGATGTTCTCGAAGCCGGTACGGTCGTAGCCGTCGCTCCACTCCTGGAAGTAGATGACGTCGCCGATGTTGGCCCGGATGCTCTGGTTCTCGCGCGGCGGCTTGTCCTTGAAGGCCACCGGCAAGGCGAATTCGCGGCCCGACCAGCGGGCCTGCAGCACCGACGTGGCGACTGGGACCTCCGACCGGAGCGCGGCCGCCGTCTTTGGCGCTTCTGCCAGGGTGGTCATGGTGAGGGCGCCGCCGCGCTGGAAGCCGATTTCGAACTTCATGCCTGTCATCCTTGTGTGGGAGCGCGCGATCGGCGCGCGGAGCCGGCGAGCCGGCGGATCCACCCGACGAGTCCGTCGGGCTGATAGGCGGCAATCACCATGATCAGGAAACCGTAGATCAGCAGATCGACGTTGCGACCGCTGCCCGAGAAGGTGATGCGCGAGTATTCGGAGAGCGGGACCAGCACCGCCGCGCCCAGGAGCGGGCCGAACAGCGTGCCCGAGCCGCCGAGAATCGCGAACAGGGCGACCAGCACAGAGATGTGCAGGCCCAGCACGCTGAACGGGTCGATGAACAGCACATACTGGACGTGCACCAGGCCGGCCGCTCCCATGATGGCCGCGCTGATCGCCATGGCGATCGACTTGTAGGTTCCAGGCGAGAAGCCGAGGCTCTTCACGGCGGCTTCGTCGTCCCGCACCGCGCGCAGCAGGAAGCCGAGACGCGAGCGGCTCAGCCACCACACACCGGCCGTCACCAGCACGAGCAGCCCGAGGGCGAGGTAATAGTAGGGCGTCTTGTCCCGGTGGAACTGCATGTTCAGCCAGCCCTCCGGCTTCACCGGGATCTCGATGCCGGTCGCGCCACCGACCCACTCCCAAACCGTGAACAGCTGGAAGACCGATTCGGCCACCACGAGGGTCGCTATGACGAAATAGTGGCCGCGCAGCCGGAAGCACGGAACCCCGACCACGACGGCGCAGACCGTGGGCACGGCAACGGCGAGCGGCAGTCCGAGCCACGGATTGACCCCGAACTTCACCGACAGGACGGCAGAGGTATAGGCGCCCAGCCCGAAGTAGAGGCCGTGGCCGATCGAGATCTGACCGCCGTAGCCGCCGAGCACGTTCCACGCCTGCCCCATGGTGGCGAACAGAAAGATGAGCGTCGCCATCCGGAGCTCGAACGGCCGGTGGGCGATCGCGAGCGGCAGCAGCAGGAGCGCGGCCAGGCCTGCCAGAACCAGCAGCAGGGCGACGAGGAGAGAGCGGTTCATCCGTCAACTCCGCCCGAACAGCCCGCGTGGCCGCACCAGGACGACGGCGATATAGAGCAGGTACACCGGCACGTACTTCAGCTCGGAACTGACGAAGAAGCCGATCAGCACCTGAAGGAGCCCGATCACCACGCCGGCGATGAGGGCGCCGTGGATCGACCCGAAGCCACCCAGCGCCACGGCGACATAGGCCAGCAGCACGAACACGGCTCCGACGCGCGGGAAGATGTAGTAGAAATTCGACAGGAGCGACGCCGCGACGCCCACGCAGGCCGCGCCGATCCCCCAGGCCAGGGCATACATCAGCGACACGTTGATGCCGAGCGTCGAGGCCGCCTGAGGATCCTGTGCCGCTGCCCGAAGCTGGCGGCCCACCGAGGTGCGAAAGACCAGAAGGTAGAGAAGCCCGGTTGCCAGCGACGAGCCGACGACGGCTGCGAGCTGCGGCACCGGCAGGACGATCCCGCCGATCCGCGCGACGCCCGACAGCCAGCTGTTGCGGACCGCGAAGTAGTCGGCGCCCATGACGAACTGCGCGCCGGCCTGCAGAAACACCATCAGTCCGAACGTGGCGAAGATCTGCGACTGCATGCTGCCGGTCAGCACCCTGCGGATGAGCAGGTAGTAGACGACAAGGCCGAAGCAGAACATCAGGGCGGCGACGAAGGGCAGGCTGAGCAGAGGATCGACGCCCCAGGTCACGTACGCCAGATAGGTGGCGTACATGCCGAGCATGATGAACTCGCCATGGGCGAAGTTCACGACGTCCATCACGCCGTAGATCAGCGTCAGCCCGATGGCGATCAGGGCGAAGATGAAGCCCGTGCCGAGCCCGCTCACGATGAGCTGCAGGATCAGTTGCTCCGACACGGCTGCCTCCGCCTCTCGCCCCGCCCGCCCGCGCTCAGCGCCAGGCCGGACGCGGCCACACCAGCTTGGCGGTGGCAAAGTCCGCCGGCCAGACCATCCTGGGCGTTCCCTCGAGGGTCTGGACGAAGATGCCGCGAGTGAGGACATTCTGTCCCGTCTTGTCGAACTTCACGCCTTCCCAGGGCATGATCAGAGCGTCGCCCTTGATGTCGGTCGCGGCGAGCGCCTCGCGGATCTTCTCCGGCTCGCGCGACTTGGCGCGATTGATCGCGTCGGCCAGCACCATCATGGCCGTGAAGGCGCGCGCCGGCGTGCCGTCCATGTCCTTGCCGAATCGTTCCCGGTACATCTTGGCGACCTCGCCGACCAGCGGATTTCGCGCCGCTAGGTCGCGCGACCAATGCTCGCGCACGAAGAAGTAGTTTGCGTCGGGTCCCAGCGCGTCGCGAAAGGCGTTGGATCCGAAAGAGGCCCCGATCGCCATGACGCCCTGTGGGTTGAACCCGTACTGCTTGTAGGTTCGGGCGAACAGGATGGCCTCGGCGTCGTACGACGCATGGAAGACGACGTCCGGCTTCGCCGCGATAAGCTTCTGGACCTCGCTGGTCACGTCGGCAGTTCCCTGCTGGTAGCCGATGAACAGCGACTTCGTGAACTCGGGGTACTCCTTGAAGTAGCCATCGACCGACTTGGCGAACTCCTGGCCCCACAACGTGTTCTCGTGCACGACGGCAATCGTCTTGACCGAGTTGTTGTGCGTCTTGTTGATGTCGCGCAGGAAGGTGAAGAAGTCCTTGGCCTGCGTCTTCGAACTCGGCGTCGTGCGGAAGAACCACTTGTAGCCGCGCTCGGTGAGCGGCGTCGCCTCGGATTCGCCCGAGATGTAGGGAACGCCCATGCGTTCGGCTACCTGGCTCGACGTGGCCGCGACCGAACTGTGGAAGGCACCGACCAGCGCCACCACCTTGCTCTGCACGATGAGCCGCTCAGCCTCAGCCGCGCCGGTCTCCGGCGATCCCTGATGATCCGCGGCGATCAGCTCGATCGGGGCGCCCCCAAGGCTGGGCAACCCTTCGTCGGCCGCCAGCGGCATCTTCAGCGCCGGATACTTCTTGTTGACGATGTCCACCGCCAGGCGGATGCCGTTCAACGTATCCTCTCCGGACTTGGCGACCTGTCCAGACAGCGGGTAGAGCGCGCCGACCTTGACCGGTTCGGCGGCAAACGAAGGCTTGGCAGCGAGTGCCAGGGCGGACCCTGCGACCAGGGAGAACCGACGACGAGTGAACGACATGACTACACCCTTCCTCTTGGCTTGGGTTGCTGACGGCAAGTGCGTGCCTTCGCGGGGCGGCCCGGACCGCTGCCGCTCAGGGCCTCATCCCATGTAGATCCCACCGTTGACGTTGATGGTCTGGCCGGTGACGAACGAGGCCCCGCCTCCAGCCAGGAACAGAACCGCGCCCGAAACCTCGTCGACCTGTCCGAAGCGGCCGAGCGGCGTCATCGCGACGAGGCGCTGCCGCAGGTCGTCCGGCCATCCGGCGGTCATGTCGGTGTCGATGTCGGCCGGCGCGACGCAGTTCACGCGCACATGGAGCTTCGCGAAGTGCCGGGAGAGCGAACGGGTCAGGCCGATCATGCCGGCCTTGGCGGCGACATAGGCCGGCCCTGTCGCGGCGCCGCCAATCTGCCCGGCGACGGAGGCGATATTCACGATGCTCCCGCCGCCCTTCGCCCCCATCTCCTCGGCGGCGTCCCGGGCGCAGAAGAAGGCGGCGCGCAGGTTGACGGCGAGGATGCGATCCCACTCCTCCGCCTGCACGATCCAGGGGTCGGACGGGCCGCTGACCCCGGCGTTGCAGACGAGGACGTCGATCCCGCCGAACGCCTTGGCGACCTCCGCGATCAACCGGGACGGCGTATCGGCGTCCGCGAAATCCGCCACGAAGCCGCGACAGGCGTCGAAGGGCGCTCCGACTTCCTTCAGACGAACCGCTGCCTGGGCGACAGAGTCGGCGGTCGCGCCCGAGAAGGCGACGCTCGACCCTTCGGCCGCGAACGATCGGACCAGTTCGAAGCCGATCCCGCGCGTTCCGCCGGTGACGAGGACGATCTTGCCGTCGAGTTCCGACATCGCCTCAGTCCTGCACCACGGGGTTGTCGAGGACGCCGACGTGGGACACCTCGACCCTCACCCGGTCCCCCGGCTTGAGGAAGATCTTGCGGAAGCCGCCGACGCCGACCGGGGTGCCGGTCGACAGGATGTCACCCGGCCGCAGCGTGACCCGCGCCGACAGGAAGGCGATCAGCTCCCAGATGGAGAACACCATCAGCGAGGTCTCGCCGTCCTGCATGCGCTGGCCGTTGAGGTCCGTCGTGAGGTGCAGCCGGTGGGGATCCGCCGCCACCGTGCGGCTGGCGATCCCCGGTCCCACCGGGGTCGACCGGTCGAGGCCCTTGCTCGACAGCCAGTCGACGATGCGGTTCTTGCCGAGCATCATCCATTGCAGGTCGCGCGCGGTGACGTCGTTGACGACCGTGAGACCCGCGACGTGAGCGGGGGCCTGCGCGGCGCTGACCCGCCGGGCCGGACGTCCGATCATGACAGCCAGTTCGCCCTCGTAGTCCATTTCCGAGGAGATCGGCGGCAGGCAGATCGGATCCGTCGGACCCACCAGCGACGTGGTGGGCTTCATGAAGATCACGGGCGCGGCCGGCACGTCCAGGCCGGCCTCCTCCGCGTGCTTCTTGTAATTGGCTCCGACCAGATACACCGACGCGCCGTCGTCGACAGGCGGGCCGAGATGCACGTCGGCCAGTTCGTGCGCGGGCAAGCCCTTCGCTTCGATCGCGGCCGCGTCCCAGCCGTCGGGATGCGCGGCAACGAAGGACGCGATGCTCGGGAAGCGGCTGCTGAGGTCGAGGACACGGTCGCCGAGCCGCAGCCCGGTGCGCAGCGGCGAGGAGGCATTGTCTGAGAAGCGTACGAGCATGTCGGTCCTGCTATTCGGCGGCCGCCGCCACGGGCCAGTTGTCGATGCGGAAATAGGGTCGCGGTGCCCCCTGGAGGGCGACCTGGACGTCGACCAGGCTGCCGCAGTGACTGCAGCAGAGCTGGCGCAGGTGGAAGCGGCCGCTGTCGTAGTCCTCGCCGCGCACCGGCCCGGCGGCGTCGAGCGGCGCGCGCACCTCCCGGAGATGGGCGAGGAGATTGTCCTGCGGCCGGCAATGGACATGGCCGCATTCGCCACAGGTCACGGCCTCGCGGTCGAAGTCGATGACAAGCGTCCCGGCGACCGTGCGTCGGCCTCGGCCCGCGAAGGAGATGCTGGCATCCGTCGGTTCCGGCACGACGGCGCATTCTAGCCGGGCGGCGCGCAGTGCCCCTCGCCGGACCTGGGTGGCGGTTTCGTCCACCGCACCCTGACCGTCGAAGACGACGCCGTAGATGTCGTTGGCCGCCCGCGGCGACACGGCCTTGCGGGCGACGTCGAGCGCAACCCTGGCCGCCTCGCGCCGCAGCGGGTCGCCGTAGCCGCCGCCGGCCTGCCAGCTGTGATACCAGACGTCGCCAAGGTCCATGGACGACCTGGTGTGCTTGGGCGGCAGGATCTCGATGGTGCCCTGGATGTCCTCGAGCGCGCCGGGCAGCGGCTCTCCGGCCTTCATCCGGTGCGCGATGTCGGTGTTCAGCACGCGGGCGATGCGGATGGCGGCGCCGGGCATACCCCCGCCAATGCCGATCGCATTGGGCATCTCCGCGCCGGTGCCGGCGAACAGCCCGTCGAGCCGTCCGTCCGGCGCCTTGTGGACGGTGTAGGCGAGTTCGGCCGAGCGGCCGCCGCGGAACTGGCCGGGTCCGCCGGAATCCTTCAGGTGACGCCGGAAGAGGTAGAGAACGGGATATTCGGATTCCTGGTCCTCGATGTTCGGCATGTTGGGCGTCGTGTTGAACACGATGCCCGCCGTGTCGACGCCGTCGTCGTAGGTACGCGCCCCGCCGCCGCCGCCGAAGTGGCTCATCTCGGTGGCGGCAAACGGGAAGCCGTGCTGGCTGGTGCCGGCGAAGATCGGCGCCATCGAGGTTCCCGACCATACCGCCATGGACTGCTCGCGGTAGCGCTCGTCGGCCATAAGCATCTGCGACAGGCATCGCCACGAGGCGTCGATGGTGACGATCACCGCCGAGATCGTCGCCATGGCGCAAGGGGCGGGATAGGCGCAGTTGTTGACGGTGCCGGGCGTGGTGATCAACTCCAGGCAGTCCCGCACGCCGCGATTCCAGGGAATGTCCCAGCACAGGTTGATGTAGACCGCCGAGAGGACGGCCGCCTGCAGACCCGAATAGGTCGAGTTGATGAGCCCGCGGGCGTTGGGGCTGGTGCCGCTGAAGTCGAAGGTCAGCGCCTCTCCCTGCTTCGTCATCGTGCAGACGATCTGGTAGATCTTGGTCTCGTGGCCGTCATGGTCGATGTACTGCACGTCGCGCCAGACGCCGTCGGGCAGTTCGCGCAGCCGGCTCCTGAGCTTCTCGCGCGCATGGTCGATCGACTGAGCCATCACGGCCTTCACCGTCTCCACGCCCCAGCTCTCGACCAGCTCGAGGATGCGGCGGCGGCCGGTGTTGAGCGCCGCCACCTGCCCCTTGACGTCCAGCCCGACCAGCGGGTCACGCACCTGGTTCAGGATCCAGCGCAGCACGTCCTCGCGCATCGTGCCGCGGTCGACCAGCTTCACCGGAGGCATGCGCAACCCCTCCTGGTGGACGTCGACGACCTTGATCGAGAAGCCGCCCGGATCCATGCCGCCGGTGTCGAGCTGGTGGCCCGAGGCGCCGATCCAGCCGATCAGCTCGTCCTGCCAGTAGATGGGCGCCACCGTCGCGAAATCTGGGTGGTGGATCGCCCCCAGGTAGGGATCGTTGCAGATGAAGATGTCGCCGTCGTTGATTCCGACGTCGCCGCTCAGGCGCTTGGTGCTGTCGACGATCAGCGGCAGGACGTTGCCCTGGGTCACGATGTAGGGGCCGACCGACACCAGCGCGCCGTCCGGCTGCATGATCGCGGTCGCCGCGTCGTTTCCGGTGATCAGAACGTTGGAGCCCGAGCACCGCATGTACTGGATGCCCATCTCCTCGGTGATGCTCAGCAGGCGGTGATTGAGGACCTCGAAGGTCACCGGGTCGATGCGCGTGCTACTTATGGCCACCGCGGCCTCCCTTGACGTCGCTGCCGATGAGGATGTGGGTATGGCGGAACGCGTCGATGTCGGCCGATTGCCCTGCCAGCACGACGATGGTCGTGCCCGGATGCTCGATCACTGCCGGCCCCTCCAGATGCGTGCCGGGCGGCAGCGACGGTCCGTCGTAGATCGGCGTCCGAACCATGGCCTTGCGCCGAGGGCACCAGACGTCGCGCATCGACGACGGTGCGGCCGTGCCGCCCGGCGCCTCCTCCTTCCACGGTGCCTTGTCGACGACGCCCACCGCGTCGACGCCATAGTTGATCAGCTCGATGCCGGCGTCGGTCAGTCCCGATCCCGGGCCGAACAGGCGCTCGTATTCCTTCTCGAAAGCGGCTGCGAGCTGGCCGACGGCGGCGGCATCCACGACCGCCGGCGCCGGGATCCGCAGCTGATGGACCTGGCGGCGATAGCGCGCCTCGACCCAGCGATCGTAGCGCCGCCGGCCCTCGGGAACGTCGGCCCGCGCCAGGGCCTCGGCCCCTTGCCTCTCCATCCCGGCAAAGATCGCTTCGATCCTCGTAGGATCGTTGGGCAACACGATCGGCTCGGAGAATTGCAGGCTGAAGCGGATGTCCGACAAGGCCGCGCCGTAGGCGGAATGGACGGTCGCGAAGTACGGGACCAGGACCTTGGCCGCGCCCGCCTCGGCGCCGTACGACGCGGCATGGACGGGGCCCGCCCCGCCATAGGCCATCATGACGAAGTCGCGCGGATCGTGGCCGCGCTCCAGCGTGCACTTGCGGATCAGGTCGGCCATCTGGCTGTCGACCACGCGCCGGATGCCGGCCGCCGCCGCCAGCACGTCGCCGCCGAACAGCGGGTCCGCCACCTTCTCCCGGATCGCTTCGAGCGCGCGATCGCGGTAGAGCTTCATGCGGCCGCCGAGGAAATTGTCGGGATCGATGTACCCCAGGGCCACGTCCGCGTCCGTCACGGTCGGCTCGCTGCCGCCGAGCCCGTAGCAGGCGGGTCCTGGATAGGACGAGGCGCTTTTCGGCCCTATGCGCAGCCGACCGCCGTCCACCCAGGCGATCGAGCCGCCGCCCGCTCCGATCGAGGCGACGTCGATCATCGGCAGGCGGAGCTGGTACTGGTTGAGGACGGTCTGGGTATTGTAGCTCCAGGCGCCGCCTTCGATCACCGCGACCTTGAAGGTCGTACCCCCGACGTCGGTCGCGATGACCTTCGGATGACCGAGCCGCGCGGCCATGTGGGCGGCGCCGACGACGCCGGCGGCCGGACCTGACTCGATCGTGTAGATCGGAACCGTCTGGGCCACGGTCGCCAGCCCGCCATTGGCCTGGACGATCAGGAGCTTCTGCCGGAGGCCTGCCTCGGCCAGGGTGCGCTCGAGCCGGGCCAGATAGCTGTCGATGACCGGGCCGACATAGGCGTTGAACAGCGCCGTGGCGCTGCGCTCGTACTCGCCCATCACGGGCGCGATGTCCGCGGACACCGACACGTAAAGGTGCGGCGCCTCGCGACGGATGATCTCGGCAGTGCGTCTTTCGTGTGCCGGATTCTGATGCGAGAATAGATAGGCAACGGCGACCGCCTCGTAGCCCTGCTCCACCAGGGAGCGGGCAGTGCGGGCGACCTGCAGCTCGTCGAGCGGCGTCACGACGTCGCCGTCCGCGTCGACGCGCTCGCTGATTTCCACGATGTCGCGCTCGTCGACCAGCAGCCGAGGCTTTGACGTGGCCCGGTAGTGGTGGCGCTCGAACACGCTGAGCCCGGCAACGCGGCCCGCCGCCCTCATGATCGTCAGAGTGTCGCCGAATCCGCGCGTCGTCAGGACGGCGGTGCAGGCGCCGGTAAAGGCGAAGACCGCATTGCTCGACTGGGTCGTCGCATGGACCATTCGATCGGTCCGCTGCAGAAGGTCGCGGACACTGGTAGACAAGTTGTCGGCTGCATTGGCGAGGCCGTCCATGACGCCCTGCTGCAGGTCGGCCGGCGTGGTCAACGCCTTCCCCATGACCGTATGGCCATTGCGATTGTCGATGGCGATCACGTCCGTGAAGGTGCCGCCGATGTCGACCGCTATCGTGTACACGTTGCCTGATCTCCGGGATAACGAACGATGTCGTTCAATTTTTCAGTGTTTTCAGTGGAACACTGAAACTCCCCATCGTCAACCCGCGCCTCCCCCATGCCCCGCCCCTACATCAACAGTCGCGGCAGCCACAGCGAGGCAGCCGGCACGAACGCGAATACGAGATAGACCGAGAAGATCACCGCGATGAAGGGCAGCAACGCCCTGCTGAGCTGCTCGATCGTGACGTTGCCGACGCTGCAGCCGATGAACAGGCACAGGCCGACGGGTGGCGTCAGCAGGCCGATCACAAGGCCGAACACGAGCACCACGCCGAAATGGACTGGATCGAAGCCGTAGGCCTGGGCCGCCGGCAGCAGCACCGGCGTCAGGATGATGATCGCCCCGGAAGTCTCGAGGAACAGGCCGACGATCAGCAGCAGGACGATGACAAGGCCGAGGAACGCCCAGCGATTGTCGGTCAGGGCCAGGAACCCGTCGGCCACGGCCTGCGGCACCCTCTCGAACGCGAGCACCCAGCCGAGCAGGTTCGCCGCCGCAACGATCAGCATGATCGTCGCCGAGGTGATCGCTGCCGCGGCGATCAGGCGCCACATGGTCCGCGGGCTGAGCGTCCGCATCGCCAGCCCCACCACCATGGCGTAGACGACGGCGACCACCGACGATTCGGTCGGCGTCACGATCCCGCCGATCACCCCGCCCACGATGATGACGGGCATAAGCAACGCCAGAAGCGCGATGCGGAAGCTGGCGAGAAAGCCCGACGCCCGCACCATCCAGCCGACCGGGCCGCCGCTCTCCGCCTCCGTCACGGGCATGTTGCGCAGCAGGTAGCGGTTCAGCAGGAGTAGCGCCATGCCGACGGCCACGCCAGGCGAGGCGCCGGCCAGGAACAGGGCGCCGATCGAGCTGCCGGAGGAAATCCCGTAGACCAGCATCGGAATGCTTGGCGGGATCAACGGGCCGCACAGCGACGATGCCACGGTCACCGCGGTCGCGAAATCGCGCCGGTAGCCCTGCTTCTCCATCGCCGGAATGAGGATCGGGCCCAGTGCCGCCACGTCGGCAGTCGCGGCCCCGGTGATGCCCCCGAAGAACAGGCTGCTGAGCACGTTGACCTGGGCGAGGCCACCCCGCCAGCGCCCGACAAGGTGATTGGCGAACTGGACCAGCCGGCTGGTCAGCTGTGCCTCGTTCATCAGGGCGCCCGACATGATGAAGAACGGGATGCTCATCAGGACGAACTGGTCGAGGCCCGCGAACAGCCGTTGCGGCACCGCCGACAGCGGTGCGATTCCGCTGGTCACGAGGTAGATCGACGTGGCGATTCCGAGCACGAAGGCGATCGGAACGCCGATGACTAGCAGGCCCACGAACCAGGCGACCAGCCCCGTCACAGCGTGCTGACCCCGGCGCTCGGCTTGGCGGCCGTGACGATCGCCTCGATCGCCGCCACGGCGATCAGTGCCCCGCCCACGGGGATTGCCAGGTTCACCCAGGCGATGTCGATCTGCAGGGCCGCCGAAAGCTGATGGCGGGCAAAGTTGCGGGCTGAGAGCGCCCATCCCGTCCAGGCCACCAGGCCGCCGAAGCCCAGGATCAGCAGGTGGACGACCCGCGAAACGGCGAGGCGCAGCCGGGCCGGCAGGCGCTCGACCAGGTTGGTGATGGCGACGTGCCCGCCCTGCCGGTAGGCGACGGCGGCGCCGACCATCGAGCTCCACACCAGGGCGTAGCGCGCCACCTCCTCGGACCAGACGAGGCTGTCGTCGAGGAGGTAGCGGCACACGACCTGGGCTGCCATCACGCCCAGCGCAAGGGCCAGCGCGGCGCCGGCCACGAAGACGGCCAGCCTCTCGAACAGGAGGTCGAGCGCTCTGCTCATGGCCGGCCGCCTCACGAGACTGCGCCTATTTGCGCAGCGCGACGATCTCGGCCAGCAGGTCTTCGGCCTTGAGCTGGGCGGCGTACTTCGCCCAGACCGGCTTCAGCTTCTCGACGAACGCCGGCGCGTCGACCTGGGTGATCGTGACACCCTGCTCGACGAGCTTCTTGCGGATCGAGGTCATCTTGTCCTTGAAGACCTGACGCTCGTAGACGGCGGCCTCCTTCATGGCATCCTGGACAATCTTCTGGTTGGCCGGCGACAGGGACGCGAAGTACTTCTTGCTCATGATCACCGGACGCGGCTCGGAGACAAAGGTGATCTGCTCCCAGTCGGTCATGTTCTTGGCGACCTCGGCGATCTTCAGCGTGTCGACCGACAGCACGTCGAGATGTGCGCCCTCGATGACGCCCTGCTTCAGGCCGGTATAGACCTCGGTGTAGGGCATCGGAGTCGGGTTGGCCCCGAGCGCCCGCATGGCGTCGACCAGAACCGGCGTCTCGATGACGCGGATCTTCACCCCGGCGAGGTCGGCAGGCGTCTTGACCGGCTTCTTCACCGTCTCGATCGGGCTGTCGCCGGTGCTGAACCACGCAAGCACCTTGAAGCCGGCCTGCTGCTCGATGCGGTCGGCCAGCTTGACGCCGACCGGACCGTCGGCGATCGCCGCCATGTGGCTCTGCCCCTGGATCAGGAACGGAACCTGGACGATGTTGTAGATCGGCGCCAGGTTGGCCATCGCGCCGGCACCGACGCCGATCTGGATCGAGCCTTCCAGGATCGCCTCGTTGATCTCGCGCTCGTTGCCGAGCTGTCCGCCGGGAAACAGCAGGACCTTGATGTCGCCCTTGGAGCGCGCTTCGACCAGTTCCTTGAACTTCTTCGCGCCATCCATGTAGGGGAAAGATTCGGCGGTGATCATCGCAAAGCGGAGCGTGATCGGCTCGGCCACGGCCGCCTGAGCCCAGCCTATGGCCAGCGCAGCGGCAGTCAGCGCCAGCAACGGAATCCTCTTCAACATCGCGTCACCTCATTCGACATCGGTCGCACACGGCGGTGGCGGAGGTGACGGCGCGATGCCGGCATTCAGTGTCCCGACTAGTCCGGCGCCCCATCCCGGCCCGGCCCGCGCGAACCCCCACTCGATTGGTAGGAGTGCGCCAGCATTCTTACAAGAAGCAAATTTTGTTCAGTCCGTACTGATTTCGGCAACACGCTGCCGAATTTTACTGTTTTCAGTAACCGCCAACAGCGGGGATCGTCAGTTCAGCCGATGGCCCGGCGATAGGCCTCGAGCAGCCAGACGTTGAACTGCTGCAACGTCGTCTCGAGCGGCCCGTAGATCCCCTCTGGCAGGAAGCGCGAGCTCTTGGCCGCCTGCATGCCGCGGTTCACCGGGACGTCCTGCGCCCAGATCTTCGACCCGCCCTCGCTCACCGCCTTACACCGGTCGAGGAAGTCCGGCAGGTCGAGCGTGCTCTGCGGCAGCAGCCAGCCGCCGTAGGTCACGCGGTCCGAACCGGCGAAGGTCGCGGTGACGGCAGTCGGGCGGATCAGCGTGTAGGCGACGGTGCCGGGCGCGAACATCATGGTCAGGCTGGGCGGCAGCATGGCGAAGGTGATGCGTCGCCGCTGCTCGGGCGGCAGGGTGGCGATCGCCGGGAAGGCGGCGTCCGGCCCCCAGCCCTCCTTCATCATGCCGCCGTCGGGCGTGCGCATCGGAACGCTGCGCACGATGGCATTGTCGCCCGGCTTCATCTCGGTGAAGCGCACGCCGTCGCCATCCATCACGCTGGGTGCGAAGTCGTGGGTGCCGATGTGCACGTACTCGGGATGATAGGCGTCGGTGAAGTTCTCGACCTGGACCTTCCAGTTCCAGGGGAGCGGCGTGTCGCTCATCGCGGGCGGCAGGGCCTTGAGGCCGGTCGCCTCGTAGCCGGCCCAGAGCGGCTCGAGCTTGGCGAGGCTGGGGCCGAGCGGCCGTGCCTGAGGATCAAGGTTCACGAAGATGAAGCCATGCCACAGCTCGACCCGCAGCTGCGGCAGGCGAACCGTCCGGCGCAGCGCCTGCACGGCGTCGGCGCCCCCCATGCGAGGCGCGCCGGCCAGCCGGCCCTCGAAGTCGTAGGTCCAGAAATGCAGCGGGCAGCGGAGCGCCTTTCCCTTCTCCGGGCAGGGAATGATCTCGCCGCGGTGCTGGCAGATGGCGGACAGGGCGCGGATCGCACCGTCCTCGCCGCGCACGACCAGGACCGGCTCGCCGGCGACCTCGGTCGCGAGGCAGTCCCCCGTGTCCGCGACCTGCTCGACCCGGCCGACGCAGATCCAGGTGCGGGCGAAGACCTCGGTCTTCTCGAAGGCGAAGAATTCCGGCTCTGTATAGCAGCCCGCCGGCATCATGCGTTGCTGGACCGCCGCCTCGTCCAGCCCGGCGATCTCGGCCAGCAGCGCCTCGACGGCAGGCGGACGAACCCGCCCCGTGGCGCCGCGCTTCGAGACGATCGTGTCCATGGTTCTCTCCCCTTGCCGCCCCTGGGGGGCAGCAAGGCCCGTGCCATTGGCATGCATGTTGCCTCGTTCTCCGGGGATTTCAGGTGTGGAGGTCATATGCGCAAACCATCCAAGGCGGTCGCGATCGGGGCCAACGGACTTTCCCGCCGCCAGCTCGTCGGGGCTGCCGCCGGCGCGGCCGCCGTGGCCGCGGGAGCGGCCTTCCTGCCGAAGAAGGTCTTCGCGCAGAAGAAGGTGACGGTTAAGTACACGCTCGGCTGGCTGCCCGAGGGCGCCAACATCTGGTCCTACGCGGCCAAGCAGTTCTGGGCCAAGTCGGGCATCGACGTGGTCATCGAGAAGGGCACGGGCTCGGCGGCGGCGACCCAGGCGATCGCCCAGGGCAAGTACGAGTTCGGCATCCCGGCGGCGCCCAACTCGATCCAGCAGGCGGTCAAGGGCCTGCCGCTCCTGTCGCTCGGCTGCTTCAACTACGACACGACCATGGGCGTGGCCGTCCGGCCGGAAGGGCCGATCAAGGCGCCGGCCGACCTCAAGGGCAAGAAGGTCGGGTCGACCCTCACCTCGGGCGAATACCCGTTCCTGCCGGCGTTCCTGAAGAACGTCGGCCTGACGATGAAGGACATCCAGTCGGTGGCCCTCGACAACAAGGTTCGCGAGGTTGCCCTGATCGACAAGCAGTGCGACGCGATCACCTGCTTCATTGCCAGCGCGCTGCCGAAGCTGATGGCCGCGGGCGTCAATCCGCGGGTGTTCCTGTACAGCAAGTACGGCCTGCCCTTCTACGCCCACTCGCTCACCACGACGCCGGAGTTCTTCGCCAAGGAGAAGGCGCTGTGCGAGGCGATGACGATGGGCCTGTCGGAGGGCGTCAAGTTCGCCCTGCTGAATCCGTCCGAGACGATCGAGATCCTGTTCAAGGAAGTGCCCGAGCTCAAGCTCGCATCGACCGCCAAGGAACAGCTCGAGATCGGCATGGGCGTGTGGGCGGCCAACTACTGCTCCAAGACGCCGATGGAGAAGGGCGTCGGCTTCGCCGAGCCGGCGGTCTACGCCAAGATGACCGAGCTCATCCTCGAGAACGCCTCGGCGCCGGGCGACAAGAAGCCCGACCCCAACGCCCTGTTCACCAACGAGTTCGTCGGCAAGCTCAAGCTCACCGACGCCGAGTGGGCAAAGGCCAAGGCGGCCTCGTCGAAGTACGCGCTGGGATGACCAGCGCGACCGCGCTCCGCATCGAGCAGCCGGCCGCCGTCGCGGCGGCCGGTCCCGACTACGTGGTCGTCGACCGGATCTCCAAGGTCTACAACGAGGGGACCCGGCAACAGGTCGAGGCGGTGGCCCCGACGACCTTCACGGTCAAGGCGGGCGAGTTCGTGGCACTTCTCGGCCCGTCGGGTTGCGGCAAGAGCACGCTCCTGATGATGGTCGCGGGCCTCGACACGCCGAGCCGCGGCACCATCGCCGTGGCCGGGCATCCGCTCGCCGCCCCGCGCGCCGAGACCGGGATCATGTTCCAGGACCCGACCCTTCTTCCCTGGAAGAGCGCCCTCGACAACGTGCTGTTCCCCTTCCAGGCGGCCGATCGGGGCACCGGCCCCAAGGATGCCGCGACCGTCGCCCGCGCCGCCGGGCTGCTCGACCGGGTGGGGCTCAAGGGCTTCCATCATCACAAACCCCGCCAGCTCAGCGGCGGCATGCGCCAGCGCGTCGCCATCTGCCGGGCGCTGGTCTACGAGCCCGACCTGCTGCTGATGGACGAGCCGTTCAGCGCCCTCGACGCGATCACGCGCGACGAGATGAACCTCGTACTGATGAAGATGTGGGAGGAGCATCATCGGACGGCGCTGTTCGTCACCCATTCCATCCGCGAGGCGGTCTATCTCGCCGACCGCGTCCTGGTGATGAGCAGCCGCCCGGGCCGTATCATCGAGGACGTGCGTATCCCCTTCGCCCGTCCGCGTGGCCTGGAAATCGGCGAGACGGTCGCCTTCAACGAGATCTGCGGCCACCTGCGCGGCAAGATCCAGCACGTCCCCCACTGACCATGGCCCGCCCGGCCCCCTCGCTGACGGCGACCCTGGACCAGTTCCGCGCCTTCATGCTGCCCGCCGCGTTCGGGGCCGGCCTGCTGCTGCTGTGGCAGGTCGTGGTGATGGTGTTCGACTATCCCAAGGTGATCCTGCCGGCGCCGTCGGACATCGGCGCCGCTCTGGTCGGCGACTTCGACCAGATCTGGCGGCAGACGGTGCCTACGGTGCGCGACACGCTGGCGGGCTTCGCCGTCGCGACGGTTCTCGGCGTCGGGCTGGCCTCCCTGCTCTCCTTCAGCCGCCTGCTGCGCGACGCGATCTATCCGCTGGTCGTCGTCATCCAGCTCGTGCCGAAGATCGCCTGGACGCCGCTGTTCATCGTCTGGGTCGGCATCGGCTGGCCGTCGCGCATCACCATCGCCGCCTTCATCGGCTTCTTCCCGATCTTCATCGCCATGATGGCGGGGCTCGAGGCCACCGACCGTTCGTTCGTCCGGCTGGGTCGCGGCCTCACGGCCAGCCCGTGGCGCACCTTCTGGCTGATCCGCCTGCCGGCGTCGATGTCCTACCTGTTCGCCGGCCTCAAGATCGCCGTCACGCTGGCGGTCATCGGCGTCATCGTCGCCGAGTTCATCTCCTCGTCCGAGGGGCTGGGCTTCCTGATCCTCAAGGCGGCGGCGCTGCTGCGCACGGACCTCATCCTGGCGGCCATCGCCGTGCTCTGCCTGATCGGCCTCGTCTGCTATGGCGCAGTCCACGCCGGCGAGCTGGCCATCCGGCGGTGGCAGGGCGAATGACCGACATCGGCCTTCCCCTCGCCAGGACGCGAGGCTACGACCTCGCCGGCCTCGCCCGGTCGGCCGCCCGCACGCTCGCGCCGCCGGCGGTCGCCTTCCTGCTGCTGATCGGCGGCTGGGAGCTCGTCAGCCGCAGCGGCGTCGTCAGCACCCGCCTCCTGCCGGCGCCGAGCCTGGTCTACGCGACCCTGACCCGCTCGCTCGACGTGCTGCTCGAGCAGGCGCAGCCGACCTTCTGGGGCGCCGTGGCGGGGATCGCGGCCGCCGCCCTTCTCGGCATCGCGCTCGGTCTCGCCGTCTCCTACTCGGCGACGCTGATGCGCATGGTCTATCCGACGATCATCTTCTTCCAGCTCATCCCCAAGGTGGCGCTGGCGCCGGTCTTCCTGCTGTGGTTCGGAACGGGCTTCGTCGCCAACGTGACCTTCTCCGTCTTCATCGCCTTCTTCCCGGTGCTGGTCGCCACGATCACCGGCCTGCAGGCGGCGCCGCCCAGCTACGAGCGCCTGTGCCGCAGCCTGATGATGGCGCGGCCGCGCATGTTCCTCACTGTCAAGCTGCCCTTCGCCCTGCCCCACATCTTCGCCGGCCTGCGGATCGGCGTGACCTTCGCGGTGATCGGAGTCGTGCTGGGCGAGTTCATCACGGCCCAGACCGGGCTGGGCTACATCATCCTGTTCTCGGCCAACAATTTCGAGACAGCGCTCCTCCTCGCCGCCATCCTGCTCCTGTGCGGCGTCGGCATCGTGCTGTTCGCCTTCTTCCTGGCCCTCGAGGCGGTGGTGATACGGCTCTACGACAGCCGGTAGCCACCCACGCTCCTCAGCGGAAGAGCATCACCGGGATCCTGCAGGCGCGGATCATCTCCGTCGTGGTCGAGCCGATGATCAGGCTGCGCACGCGCGAATGCCCGTAGGCGCCCATCACCAGAAGGTCGGCGCCGCTCCGCTCGATGGCTGCCGCGATCGCCTTCTCCGACGGTCCCGGCTCGACGGTCGGGTCGACCGCCAGCCCGCCGCCCCGCAACTGCGCAGCGGCCGCGTCGAGCCGTCGGCGCACCTCCGGCCCGTCCCGTCCCGCCGTCACCAGGGAGACGGCGAGTCCCGCGAAGAGCGGCGAGCGAGACACATGGTCGACCGCCTTCAGCGCGCTCGGTCCGCCATCGAAGGCGATCAGGACCCGGGCGATCGGCCGGAAGGCGCGCGACGCCGCCAGGATGGGCCGATGGGAGCTGCGGACGACCCGCTCGATGTTGGAGCCGAGATGCAGGCGGGCGAAGTCCGCCGCCTCTCCGCGCTTGCCGATGACGATCAGCTCGGCGGCCTCGCGCGCCGCCAGTTCCTCGAGCAGATCGCCGTTGCGCAAGCTGATGCCGACCTCGGCGACACCCGCCGCCGCCACCCGGGTCCTGACCTCGTCGAGCACGATCCGCGCCCGCTTCTGCAGGAGCTTCGCCCGCTGGGCGTCCACGGCGGCCAGTTCGGCCAGCAGCGATTCCTGCATGTCTGCGGTAATGTTTCCGCTGAGATCGGCGGCCGGGACCTCGCGCCGCCCCAGCACCTGCAGCAGCTCGACGCGGCCGCCGAGACGTCCGGCCGCCCAGGCCGCATGGTCGGCGACGCTGTGGGAATAGAGCGAGCCGTCGATGCAGGCGACGATCGTCGTCATGTCCACGCCCTCCCGTTCAATGGCTGCCGAGCTTGTCGAGCGCGCCGGGTTCGTCGTGGATGGCCAGGCGGTCCACGATGGTCTCGCTGGCCCGATTGAGGCCGATCAGCTCGACCTCGGCCCCCTCACGACGAAACTTCAGCACGACCCTGTCGAGCGCGGCAACGCTCGAGATGTCCCAGATATGGGCGGCGGCAAGATCGATCGTCACCTTCTCCAGGGCTTCCTTGAAGTCGAAGGCGGCCGTGAAGTCGTCGGCCGAGGCGAAGAAGAGCTGGCCCTCGACCTTGTAGGTCCGTGCGCGACCATCATCGGAGGCCACCGAGGTGACGCGGAAGAGCTGGGCGATCTTCCAGGCGAAGAAGATGCCCGAGAGCAGCACGCCGAGGACGACGCCGACGGCGAGATTGTGGGTCAGCACGACGCCGGCCACGGTGGCCAGCATCACGACGCTCGAGGAGCGCGGATGGGTGCGGAGGTTGCGGATCGACACCCAGCTGAAGGTACCGATCGAGACCATGATCATCACCGCCACCAGCGCCGGCATCGGCATCTGCTTCACCCAGGGGCCCAGCACCACGATCAGGAACAGCAGGAACATGCCGGCGCAGAAGGTCGAGAGGCGCCCGCGACCGCCCGCCTTCACGTTGATCACCGACTGGCCGATCATGGCGCATCCGGCCATGCCGCCGATGAAGGCCGTGGCCATGTTGGCCACGCCCTGCCCGACGCATTCGCGGTTCTTGTCGCTGCCCGTGTCGGTCAGGTCGTCGACGACCTGTGCGGTCATCAGCGATTCGAGCAGGCCGACGGCGGCGATGCCTGCCGAATAGGGCAGCACGATCAGGAACGTCTCGAGGGTGAGCGGAACGTCGGGCAGCAGGAACACCGGCAGGGTCGAGGGCAGTTCGCCCATGTCCCCGACCGTCCGGACGTCGAGCTTCAGCAGGATCGAGACCACCGTCAGCACGACGATGCAGACGAGCGGCGACGGCACGGCCCGGGTCAGCCGGGGGAAGCCGTAGATGATCGCGAGACCGGCCGCGACCATCGCATAGGTGACCCAGGTCACGCCGATCAGCTCCGGCAGCTGCGCCAGGAAGATCAGGATGGCGAGCGCGTTGACGAAACCGGTCATCACCGATTTCGAGACGAAGCGCATGACGTAGCCCAGGCGCAGCAGGCCCGCCCCCACCTGCAGGACGCCGGCCAGCACGGTCGCCGCCAGCAGGTACTGCAGGCCGTGCTCCTTGACGAGCGTGACCATCAGCACGGCCGTGGCCGCCGTCGCGGCCGATATCATGCCTGGACGGCCGCCCACGATGGCGGTGATCACCGCGATCGAGAACGAGGCGTAGAGGCCGACCTTGGGATCGACGCCCGCGATGATCGAGAAGGCGATGGCTTCGGGGATCAGCGCCAGGGCCACGACCAGCCCGGCCAGCACGTCGCCCTTGATGTTCCCGAGCCATTCGCTGCGCAGACGCGACCAGGAAAGTGACAGCAACAATCTCTCCATGCCGCGCCACGGCACGAGCGTTCCGGGCGGCGACGGTTGGTGATGGACGGGAGAAGACCAGGACGTCCGCGCACGCTCCGGTGCGGAGCGAGGACGGCGGATCAGGACGTCAGGTCAGGGCGGCGTCATGACAGATGCAATGCAACGGGCATGCCGGAAAGACAAGGTCGTTTTGTCCTGTCCGGTCCGGCGCGGCCCGGATCCGCCGCGCCTACTCCGGTGCGGACGCGAGCTGGTGCGGCGGCAGGCCGGCGATCTCGGCGATCAGCTTCTTGGTCAGCGCACGGCCGAAGGCGCGATGATCCTCGGCCACGACCGTGAAGGCGCCGGAGCCGCCGATGACGTTGTCCTGGAAGTACTTCTCGAGGCCGCCCGGCGGGTTGGTGTGGTCGGGCCGCAGCGATTCCTCGAGCGGCGTCAGGATGACGAGACCGTTGATCACGATGCCCTTGGCAGTGGCCTCGTCGCGCGCGTCGCCCGCCGGGCGCCCCGAGACGTTGGTGCCGTCGCCGGACACGTCGATCACCCGCCGTTCCGAGGAGAAGGGCGCGCGATCGATCTGCCCCACGGCGAAATCGATGGCACTGCTGATCGACGTGGAGCCCATGAAGGAGCGCGGCGCCTCGACCAGACGGCCCGCGAAGGCGTGCGCCGACGCATCGTCACCGATCACGGTCCAGTCGATCACCACGTTCTGCTGGCCGACCGTCGCCCATTCGACGAAGCACACGGCGATGCGCCGATGCTGCCCCGAGGTGATGGCGCGCAGCACATCCGGATGGGAGATCGCGGCGGCCGCGCCCTCGCGCTGAAGCCGGAACTTGGGTTCGGTCACGCTGCGCGACACGTCGGCCGCCAGCACCAGCAGCAGGTCGACGGGATCGGCCGCCCGGGCCGCGCTGCCGCCCCAGGCCAGCGCCAGACCCAGCAACGCCGCCAGCAGTCTCCTCGCCTGAGTCATGTGTCCATCTCCGGCCCGGCCAGGAGTCGACGGTGCCGCACCGGGACCGGCTCCGGCAAGGGCCGGGCCTTCACCTTCGCTGCATTACGGCAATGCTATTCCGAAGGCCGCCAGGCCGTTCTCGTAGGCAATCGCCTTCTGGCGCGCCGGCGACAGCGAGGCCAGGGCCTGCAGGTTCTCCTCAGGCACCGGCCAGGTCGTCCGGTCGAGCACCGCGTCGCCGACATGCGGCCGGAAGAACGGATGATCCGTGCCGAACATGATCCGCGACGGATCCGCGAAGGCCTCCAGCGCCGCGAGCGCCGGCGGATGATAGGAGATCGAATCGAACCAGCACTGCCGGAGGTAATGGCTGGGCGGCTGGGCCAGGCCGAAATCCTTGGAGATGTCGTTCTTGACGCAGGAATCGAGGCGGCCGGCCAGATAGGGCAGCGTGCCGCCGGCATGGGCGATCAGCAGCTTGAGCGCCGGATGGCGCTGCAGCGTCCCGCGCAGGATCAGCAGCGCGACCGCGATCGAGGTCTCGAAGGTGAAGCCCAGCGCCAGCATCATGGCGTGGCCGGTGTCGGGAAACAGGCCGTGGCCGACGCCATAGTGCGGATGGATGAACACGAACAGGCCGGCATCCGCCGCCGCCTTCCAGATCGGCTCGAAATCGGGATCGTCCAGGCCCTTGCCGCGGCCGGCCGAGCCGACGATGACGCCGCGCATGTGGGGATGCCCCGCGATGCGGCGGAGTTCGGCGGCGCAGGTCTCGGGCCGCTGCAGCGGCAGGACGCCGAAGCCCAGGAGGCGGCCGGCGGATCCGGCGCAGATCGCCTCGAGGTCGTCGTTGAGCTGGGCGGCCAGGGCCGGCGCCTCCTCGGGTTCCACGAAATCGATCCAGGGGTTGGCCGGGCTCACCACCGATACGGCGATGCCGTGCTGGTCCATGAAGGCGAGCTTGCGGGAGACCTCATGGAACTCGCCGCCAATGGGGCGGCCGGCGGACGTCGAGGTATCGGCCTCCTCGTCCGGCAGGATGACCAGCCGGTCGCCGCCGGCGCGCGAGACGACGCGCGGGACCTTCGTGCGCTGCCGCAGCAGGGCCATGTAGCGCGGCAGGTACATATGGGTGTGGACGTCGATCAGCGGCAGGGTCATGGGCCCCGGGAAGCAAGGGCCGCGCCAGCGGCCCCTTGCCCCTGTCCTGCCGTTCCGCCGACCGACGGCGGCTAGAATTCCAGGAGATTGTCGCGCAGGTGCTTGTGGGCGTAGGCCTTGCGCGTGACGCCCCGGCGCTGCAGCTCGGGCACCAGCCCGTCGCAGACCTCGATGACGTAGCGCCGGTCGAAATAGCTGTTGAAGATCAGGAAGCCGTCGCCGCCCACCTCCTCCATGATCTCCTGCATCATGCCGGCGACATGGTCTGCGGTGCCGGTGAAGTCGATGCCGCCCTTGCGCGTGTAGCTCTGCAGGATCGAGCGCGGCGTCTTGCCGATCCACTTGGCCAGCGAGGACTGGTGGCCGTTGGTCGTGAGGTGGGACGGCAGGGGCTCGTCGAGATCGAACTTCGAGAAGTCGATGCCGGTCAGGCGCGACATGCCGGAGAGATGCAGGTCGAGATGCTGCTCGGCCTCGCGCTGCTCCATCTTCGAGCGCTCGCGGGCGGCCTCCATGCTGACGTCGATGATCGGATGGGCGAGGAACAGGACCTTGATGTCGTCCGGATTGCGGCCGAACTCGGCGGCCTGCTTGCGCACCAGCTCGCGGTAGGCCTTCATGCTCTCGATGCTGCCGCCGCCCTCGGTGATGATCGTGTCGGCCCAGCGCGAAGCGAAGCGCTGGCCGCGCGGCGAGCCGCCGGCCTGGCAGATCGGCACCCGGCCCTGCGGTGAGCGCGGCGCGTTGATCGGCCCGCGCACCTTGAAGTACTTGCCCTCGTGGTGGATCGCATGGACTTTCGAGCCGTCGGCGAACATCGGCTTCTCGCGGTCGAGCACCACGGCGTCGGGCTCCCACGCTTCCCACAGCCGGGTCACGACGTCGGCGAACTCGTCGGCCACGTCGTAGCGTTCGTCGTGCGGCCGGTGCTTGTCGTGGCCGTAGTTCTGCGCCGCGCCGTCGTTGCTGCCGGTCACGCAGTTCCAGCCGACCCGCCCCTCGGTCGTGTGGTCGAGCGAGTTGACCAGGCGCGCCAGCAGGTACGGCGGATACTCCGACACGGAGAGGGTCGGCACGATGCCGAGATTCTTCGTCGCCATGGCGAGGTACGGCACCAGCACCGCCGGATCGAGCTTGGGCGCGCTCGCCGCATACTGGAGATAGGCGTTGTGCGAGCCCTGGTAGGTGTAGGGCACGTTCGAGGAATCCTCGATGATCATGTAGTCGAAGCAGGCCCGGTCCATGCCCTTCGCCAGGTCGACGAAGATGTCGGGCATCATCCAGCGATTGAGGTCGCTGCCGGGAAAGTCGCTGCGCCAGGCCTTGGGTCCGTAGCCCTGGGACAGGAACCAGGCCAGGTGGAACATCTTCTTCATGACGAGGACCTCTCAACGCGGCTCACGGGCATCGCCCCGGCTTGGCCGGGAACTGGACGGGCCAGTTCCACGGCCTGCCGCTGGCGGAAAAGCTCGATCTTGTGGACATAGCGGTCCGGCCTCACCCAGAGATCGGAGTAGTAGACGGCCGTGCCCTCGATATCGAAGTAGGCGCGCTGCAGGAGCAGCAGCGCCGTCCCTTCGGCGACGTCGAGGCGGCGCGCGAGATGACGGTCGGCGGCCACCGCCGACGAGGTCTGCTGGACGCGGAAGGCCTGGATGCCGCAATGCTTCTCGATCAGCGGGATCACGCGGGCGGAGTGCATCTGCTGCGCCATGTCCGCCGGCAGGCGGTCCGCCAGGTGCTGCGGCAGGTGGGCGGCGCAGAAGCCGATCGGTCCTTCGGGCCGCACGCGGCTCCACGATATGCGCATCATGCCCTCGCCCGGGGGCAACTGGAGCAGCGCCGCGACGCGAGGATCGGCGTCGTGCGCCAGGCTCTCGATGCCGTGCAGATCGAAGCGCGCCTCGGGGTCGTGGATCTGCAGGTCCTCGAGCGCGCGGGCGCTCCAGTCGGGCCGGGACGGATTGCTCTCCAGCACGAAGGTGCCGCGCCCCGGGAAGCGCCGGACGAGCTGGCGCGCCACGAGCTCCTCGACCGCGGAGCGCGCGGTGTGCCGGCCGACGCCGAACTCGGCCATGATCTCGCTGTCGGTCGGCAGCTGCGAGCCCAGGCGATAGAGGCCCGTGGCGATGCGCTCGCTCAGCACCTGGTAGATGCGGTAGTAGGCGGGGATCGGGTCGCGACGCATGGCTCTCTCCCTATTTTCTTTCCGTGCGTCGCGGGTCTAGCGTCTCGCGCAGCCCGTTGCCCAGCAGATTGACGCCCAGCACCAGCAGCACGATCGCCGCACCCGCGAGGTTGGCGATCCAGGGCGCCACCAGCAGACGGTCGCGTCCCTCCGCCAGGATGTTGCCCCAGGTGGCCGTGGGCGGCGGCAGGCCGAGGCCGAGGAAGCTGAGCGCCGTCTCCTGCAGGATGAGCTGGCCGACCTGCAGGGTGGCGATCACCGTCAGGACCGGCGACATCTGCGGCAGGATGTGCCGCCACATCACGTAGCGGCCACCCGCCCCCGAGGCGACGGCGGCCTCGACGAAGGGTCGCTCGCGCAGGCTGCGCGTGAGGTTGAAGGCGACCCGGGTGTAACTCTCCCAGCCGGCGAAGCCCAGGACCAGGATCAGGACGGTGACGCCGCCGCCGAACACCGCGACGACCACGATCGCCAGCAGGATCTCCGGGATCGCCTGGTAGCCGTCGGCGAAGCGCATGATGACCTGCTCGGTGCGGCCGCCGAGATAGCCCGCGACCAGGCCCAGCGTCGTGCCGACCGACAGCGCCACCACCATCGCCATCAGCCCGACCACGATCGACAGCCGCGACCCGTAGATCAGCCGGGACAGCAGGTCGCGGCCGAAATTGTCGGTGCCCAGCGGATGGGCCCAGGTGCCGCGCATCTCCCAGACGGGCGGACGCAGGCGCAGCATCAGGTTCTGGGCATAGGGGTCGTAGGGCGCGAGCTGGTGGGCGAAGATCGCCACCAGGCATATGCCGACGACCAGCGTGACGCCGATCTGGATCTTCAGGCGCGGGCCGAACCACTTCATGGGTTCACCGCAGCCGGATGCGCGGGTCGATGGCGGCCTGCACGAGGTCCACCGCAAGGTTGGCGAGGACGATGGTGACCGCCACGACGAACACCGCCGCGATCACGATCGGTACGTCCCGCTGGAAGATGGCGCTCACCATGAGACGCCCGACCCCGGGCCAGGCGAAGACCGATTCGGTGACCACCGCGCCGCCCATCAGGCGCCCGAGCTGCAGCCCGACCAGGCTGACCACGGGGTTGATCGCATTGGGCAGGACGTGCCGCCACAGCGCGCGGGCCGGGCCGGCGCCGCGTGCCCTCGCCGTGACCACGAACTGCTCGCGCATGGTCTCGAGCACGCTCACGCGCGTCACCAGGATGAAGTTCGGCACCAGGAAGGTGGCCAGGGTGATCGTCGGCAGCACGAGATGCTCGAGGCCGCCCTGCCCCGATGTCGGCAGCCATTGCAGGTCGAGGGCGAAGAGCTGGATCAGCAGGATGCCGAGCCAGAAGCTCGGCATCGACTGGCCGAGCACCGCCAGGACCGAGATGACGAAGTCGGGGATGCGGTCCTTCCATACCGCGCAGGCGATGCCACCGAGGATCCCCAGCACGATCGCCAGCAGGAGGCCGAGCGCCAGCAGCTGCAGCGTCGCGCCCAGCCGCTCGCCGACGATGTCCATGGCCGGCTGCTTGAACTGGATCGAGGTGCCGAAATCGCCCTGCGCCAGGTCGAGGAGGAAGTAGCCGAACTGCACCGCCAGCGGCTTGTCGAGATGCAGCTCGGCGCGAAGCACCGCCTCCTGCTCCGGGGTAGCGTCGAGACCGAGATAGATCGCCACCGGGTCGCCGGTGAGGCGCAGGACGACGAAGACGAAGGCGATGACGAAGATCAGCGGCACCGGCACCAGCAGGAGCCGCCGCAGGAGGTAGCGCATGGTCAGGCCACGGGGCGCTCATCCCGGGACCGCGGCCCAGCGGGCCGCTCCCCGGGACGGTGATGTGCCTTGGCCCGCATGCCGGTGCCCTACTTCACGCTGACCTTGCTGAGGCGCAGCAGGGAGTCGCGCGAGGGCTTCCAGCCCGACACCTTGTCCGAGCGGCCCGAGATGCGCGGCAGGCCGAACAGGAAGATGGACGGCATCTCCTCGTGCATGATCTCCATCATGCGGTTGTAGGCCTTGAGACGCGCCGCCTCGTCGAGGGTCGAGCGGGCTTCGGCCCACAGCTTGTCGAACTCGGCGTTGCTCCAGTAGTTGCGCTTGCCGACCTCGGTGTACCAGACGGTGTTGAAGTCGGCGTCGCCGACGCTGAACCAGCCGACCTGGTACATCGGGCCCTGGTCGCGGCTGCGGTCGAGCTGGGACCACACGCCGCCCTCGACGACGTTGACGCTGGTCTTGACCCCGGCCTCGGTCATCATGCCGGCGACGGCATTGGCGATGTCGACGTCCGACAGGTAGCGGCCCGACAGCGTGTTGATCTTGTTCTGGAAGTCCTTCGGATAGCCCGCCTCGGCCAGCAGCGCCTTGGCCTTGGCCGGATCGTAGGGGCGCGACTTGATGTTGGGGTTGTAGCCGAAGGTCGACTTGGTCACGAGCTGCCCGTCGAGCACCGAACCGTAGCCGCCCAGCATCTGCTTCAACAGCGTCTGCTTGTCGATCGCATAGTCGAGCGCGATGCGCACGCGCACGTCGTTGAACGGCGGCTTGCGGGTGTCGAACGTCTGCACGAGGCTGACCGAGGACTCGACCGCGTCGACCTTGAGGTTCTTGCGCTTCTCGACCGACGGCAGGAGGTCGACCGGGATCTCCTCGATGATGTCGGTCTCGCCGGCCACCAGCGAGGCGACGCGCGTCGCCCCTTCGGGGATGGCGCGGATCCGGAGCTTCTTCACGGCCGGCGCGCCGTCCCAGTAGGCCTCGTTGGCGATCAGGTCGTAGTGATCGCCCGCGACCCATTCGACGAACTTGAAGGGACCGGTGCCCATCGGCTTCTTGTGAGCCTCGGCGAAACCGACCTTCTCGGTATGGGCCTTGGACTCGATGGGAATGTCGGCCAGGCCGCGCAGCAGCAATGGCGCCGGCTTGGCGGTCTTGATGTCGATCGTGTAATCGTCCACGACCTCGGTGCCCACGACGCCGGCGATGCGCGTCTTGCGGGCGTAGACGGTCTTGGGATCGATGACATAGTCGATCGTGAACTTGGCGTCCGCGGCGGTGAACGGCGTGCCGTCGTGGAACTTCACGCCCTTGCGCAGATGGAAGCGCCACTGGGTCGGGCTGATCGCCTCCCACTTCTCGGCCAGCGCCGGGATCAGCTTGTCGTCGCTGTCGCGGGCGATCAGGGGATCCCAGGTCTGGTAGCAGAGGCTGAGCGTGATGTAGGCGCCGCCGGTCGGCGCGATCGAATCGGTGAACAGCGACGCGCCGACGACCAGCGAGTCCTTGGCGTGCGCGCCCGGCGCACCTGCGCCGACGGCGAGCGCCGCGACGACGAATGAAGCCAGAAACCGACGCATGCTCACACCTCCAGAACGATGGCTAGTTCTTCCCCGCTGACGGACCCTGCTGCTCACGCCAGCGATCGTCCCGCGGCAGGCGCGGGTTGTAGGGTCGCTCGCTGTAGTACGGCAGCAGTGGCCTGAACCATTCGAAGATCCGCCGGAGCTCGCCGATCGGTTCCTCGTGCACGTCGACGCGCAGGTCGATGTAGGCGAACGGCTCGTCGCCATAGACGAGAAGCGACGACGAGAAGTGACCGTCCGCCTGGCCGCCGGCGCGCCCGCCCGCCTCGACGGCGCGCACCAGGCGTTCCTCGATCAGCTCGGCACCGGTGGCGCGCATCGAGGCGGCCATCGCCTCGGTGACCTGCGGGCCGACGATGCCGTTGCCCATGACCAGCCAGCCCTCGCCCACGATGTGGCCGGCATAGGCGCCGTTCTCGGATCCCGTCATCGCAGCGGCGTGACCCCAGGCATCGACCACGCCGATCTGGCGCAGGCCGGCGTTGGGATCGCTGCTCTCGAGCTCGGCCACGATCTTGGGCGCGTGATAGCCGATGCCGATCAGGCGGGTGCAGAGCTGCCACAGGCGCGGATCGGCGATCGCCTGCACCGAGGCCGCGCCCATGCGCGGGATCACCACCGGGCAGCGGTTGCCGACGGCCGGCGCGTGAGTCGCCATCGCGACGCCCAGCATCTTGGTCCTGGGGCAGCGGGCGACGACGGTGAAGGTCACGCCCGCTTCTCCTTCTTCGCGCGCGCCCGCTCCTCGACCCAGTCCTCGACGACGCCGAGCGCCGCCGGCTGCCAGGGGCGCGTCTCGTAGTACTCGATCTGCGGCCGGTAGAGGTCGAAGACGCGGCGCAGCTCGCCGATCGGCTCGACATGCTCGTCGACGCGCAGGTCGACCAGCGGATATTCCTGGTTGCGGTAGACGACGAGCGCCGCCGAATGCTGGCCGCCATGCTGGCCGCCGGCATCGCGACCGGCCTCGAGCGCCGACATCAGCCGCGCCTCGAGATCGTCGCCCTTCATCTTCCGGAACGTCTCGGCCATCTCCGACGCGGTGCGCTCGGAGATGAGGCCGTTGCCCATCGCGACCATGTTCGGCTCGCAGAAGTGGCCCGACCAGTCGTGGTTTTCCTTGCCGGTGCGGGCCACGGCATTGCCGTCGCGGTCGATGACCGAGATCTGGCGGTACTCGATATGGGGATCGCTGACGGCGATCTCGTCGAGGACCCGGCTCGCCGAGTAGCCGAGGTCGAGCAGCCGCAGGCCGAGCGGACCGAGCCGGGGATCGGTGACGGCCATGGTGACGACGACGCCGAGTCCCGGCTTCACGAACGGGCAGCGCGAGCCCACACCGATCGGGCGGGTCGATATGGCGACGCCGTACTTCCCGGTCTCGGGGCAGCGCGCCGAGATCGCGAACGTCGAGAATTCCTCGCCCAGTGGCCCCAACATTGCTTGTTCCTCAATTGTCCTGCCCGGCAAGCCTAGCGAGACAGGTGACAATGATCAATGTCCGAATGTACGATTAATCGAACATTTGAAAATGTGAATTGGATCGTCCTTGGCCCTCCTCGATATTTCAGATCTCGCCGTCGCCTTTGGACCGTCCGGAAGGTCCACGACCGTCGTCGACGGCGTGAGCTTCGCCGTCGAGCCCCATGAGACTGTGGCCCTCGTCGGCGAAAGCGGCAGCGGGAAGAGCGTCACCGCCCTCGCCGTCATGCGCCTTCTCCAGGAGCCCGGCCGCCTGACCCGCGGCGTCATCCGCTTCGAGGGCCGTGACCTCGCCGCCCTCGACGAACGGGCGATGGCGACGATCCGCGGCGACCGGATCGCCATGATCTTCCAGGAGCCGATGTCGTCCCTGAACCCGCTCCTGTCGGTGGGGGCCCATGTCGCCGAGCCCCTTCGCCTGCACCGCGGCCTGTCGAAGCGCGACGCCCGCGCCCGCGCGATCGCGCTCCTCGATCGCGTCGGCATCCCGTCCGCCGCCCGTCGCTACGACGACTACCCGCATCGCCTGTCGGGCGGCATGCGCCAGCGCGTGATGATCGCCGCGGCGCTGGCCTGCGAGCCCGCCCTTCTGATCGCCGACGAACCCACGACGGCGCTCGACGTCACCATCCAGGCCCAGATCATGGACCTGCTGTCGGACCTCCAGGCCGAGTTCGGCATGGGCATCCTGTTCATCACCCACGACCTCGGCATCGTCGCCGAGCATGCCCACCGCGTCGTCGTCATGTATGCCGGCCGCGTCGTCGAGCGCGCCGAGACGGCCACGCTGTTTGCCGCCGCCGCCCATCCCTATTCCGCCGCCCTGCTGCGCTGCGTCCCCGACGAGGAAGCGAGCGATCGCCTGGCCGTCATCGAGGGCACGGTTCCGGCGCCGACCGACCTGCCGTCGGGCTGCCGCTTCCAGCCGCGCTGCACCCACGCGGTCGACGCCTGCCGCGCGGCCGATCCGCCGCTCGCGCCGCGCGGCCCCGACCATGTCGCGGCCTGCATCCGCCCGCTGGATGCCGTGGCATGACCGAGCTGATCGCCGCCCGCGGGCTCACCAAGCATTTCCCCGTCCTCGGTGGCCCACTGGGCATCGCCCAGGTCGGCACCGTCCATGCGGTCGAGAACGTCGATCTCTCCGTCGCCCGCGGCGAGGTGCTGGGCCTGGTCGGCGAGAGCGGCTGCGGCAAGTCCACGCTCGGCCGCCTGCTGATCCGCCTCCTCGATCCGACCTCGGGCACGGTCCTCTTCGACGGCAGCGACATCGCCGCCGCCGAGGGCGCGGCATTGCAGGCCCTGCGCCGCCGCTTCCAGATGATCTTCCAGGATCCGTATGGCTCTCTGAACCCGCGCATGCGCGTCGACGAGATCGTCACAGAGCCGCTGCGCCTCGCCGGCCGCTCGCGCCGCGAGTGCCGCGAGCGGGCGCCGGCGCTGCTCGCGATGGTGGGCCTCTTGCCCGAGCACGGGTCGCGCTACGCGCACCAGTTCTCCGGCGGCCAGCGCCAGCGCATCGGCATCGCCCGTGCGCTGGCGCTCGATCCGGCGCTGATCGTCTGCGACGAGCCGGTGTCGGCGCTCGACGTCTCGGTGCAGGGACAGGTGGTGAACCTCCTGCGCGACCTCCAGAACGAGCGCGGCCTCAGCTACGTCTTCGTCTCCCACGACCTGCGCATCGTGCGGCACATCGCTGACCGCGTGGCGGTGATGTATCTCGGCCGCATCGTCGAGATCGGCGACAAGGAGACGATCTACCGCCGCCCTCTCCATCCCTATACCGAGGCCCTGCTCGCCGCCGTTCCAGTGCCCAGGCCGGGACGCCCGCGGCAGCGCGCCGCCGTGCAGGGCGAGATTCCGAGCCCGCTTGCCCCGCCCTCCGGCTGCGCCTTCCACCCGCGCTGCCCGATGGCCACCGACCGCTGCCGCGTCGAGCTCCCGGTGCTGCAGACAGTCGACGGCCGCGAGGTCGCCTGTCACCTGGCCGATCAGCGGGCGTAGCGCTCCCGCAGCGGGGAGCCTCGACCCCGTCGCCTCGCGATCCCCGGCCGTCAGAACTCCATCAGGTTGTCGCGCAGGTGCTTGTGGGCGTAGGCCTTCCGCGTGAGGCCACGGCGCTGCAGCTCGGGCACCAGCCCGTCGCACACTTCCATGACGTAGCGGCGGTCGAAGTATGGATTGAACATCAGGAAGCCGTCGCCGCCGACCTCCTCCATGATCTCCTGCATCACCCCGGCGACGTGGTCCGGCGTGCCGGTGAAGTCGATGCCCTGCTTGGCGGTCGCGGTCCGCGCGAGCGCGCGGGGCGTCTTGCCGATCCACTTGGCCAGTGTCGACTGGTGACCGTTGGTCGTGAGCGTCGGCGGCAGCGGCTCGTCGAGGTCGAACTTCGAGAAGTCGATGCCGGTGATGCGCGACATGCTGGAGAGGGTCGAATCGATGTGTTTCATGCCATCGACCTCTTCCAGCCGCCGGCGCTCGCGTGCCGCCTCCATGCTGACGTCGATCAGCGGCTGGGCAAGGAACAGGACCTTGATGTCGTCCGGATTGCGCCCGGCCGCCACCGCGCCCTGCCGCACCTCCTCGCGGTAGGCCTTCATGTGCTCCACCGTCGGCGCGTTGGTGATGATCGTGTCGGCCCAGCGCGAGGCGAAGCGCTGGCCGCGCGGCGAGCCGCCGGCCTGGCAGATCGGCACCCGGCCCTGCGGCGAGCGCGGCGCGTTGATCGGCCCGCGCACCTTGAAGTACTTGCCCTCGTGGTGGATCGCATGGACCTTCGAGCCGTCGGCGAACATCGGCTTCTCGCGGTCGAGCACCACGGCGTCGGGCTCCCACGCCTCCCACAGGCGGGTCACGACGTCGGCGAACTCGTCGGCCACGTCGTAGCGCTCGTCGTGCGGGCGGTGCTTCTCGTGGCCGTAGTTCTGCGCCGCGCCGTCGTTGCTGCCGGTCACGCAGTTCCAGCCGATGCGGCCTTCCGTGACGTGGTCGAGCGAGTTGACCAGGCGCGCCAGCAGGTACGGCGGGTACTCCGATACCGACAGCGTCGGCACGATGCCGAGGTGCTTCGTCGCCATGGCGAGGTACGGGACCAGCACCGCCGGATCGAGCTTGGGCGCGCTCGCCCCGTACTGCAGGTAGGTGTCGTGGCTGCCCTTGTAGGTGTAGGGCACGTTCGAGGAATCCTCGATGATGATGTAGTCGAAGCAGCCGCGCTCCAGGCCCTTCGCGAGGTCGACGAAGATGTCGGGCATCATCCAGCGATTGAGGTCGCTGCCCGGCCAGTCGCTGCGCCAGCTCTTGGGGCCGTAGCCCTGCGACAGGAACCAGGCGAGGTGGAACGGCTTCTTCATGCGCTCGCCTCCAGCCTGCGGACGAACTCGTCCTGGGTGATGGCGGTCGACGGATCGCGGCCGCGGTCGCGGTAGAACACCTCGTAGCGCTTGAACTCGACCAGCACGCGGCGCAGCTCGCCGATCGCGTCGTCGTGCAGGTCCACGCGGACGTCGATGTCCGGATAGTCGGGATCGGAAACGACGCGGATCGCCGCCGATCGCTCCGTCAGGTGGCCGTTGGCGCCGACCTGGCCGCCCGAATCGCGGCCGCCCTCAAGCGCCGCCAGGATGCGGAACTCGAGCAGGCCGTCCGGCTCCTTCTCGAAGCCGGCGCAGATCGCCTCGAGCACGTGCGGCCCCGCCAGCACGTTGCCGAACGCGACGTAGCCCTTGCCGACCTTGTGCCCTGCCCAGGGCCGGCAGCCCGAACCGGTATGGCCGACGGGATTGCCGTCGCGGTCGATGATGCCGATCTGGCGATAGGCATGATCGGGATCGTTGGCTTCCAGCATCCGCATGACCTGCGCGGGCCCCAGACCCTGGGCCATCAGCTCGATGGCGAGCGGATCGTTGCCGCGGTTGGTGAAGGCCTGCGTCTTGCAGATGCCTACTCCGGCCAGGACGCCCTCGCAGCGCCCGCCGGACCCGATCGAGAAGGTGGCGATGCCGAGCCCGAGGCGGCCCGTCTGCGGGCAGCGCGCGACGATTGAAAAGGTCATCTAGGCCTCCGCAGCCCGCAGGGTCTTCATGAATTCTTCCTGGCCCATGGCCCCCTGCGGATTGCGCTCGCGGTGGCGATAGTAGGATTCGTACTGCTTGAATTCGGTCCAGACGCGCCGCAGTTCGTCGATCGCCTTGTCGTGCAGGTCGACGCGCAGGTCGATGTCGGCGAAGGGGTCGGTCGAGTAGACGCGCAAGGCCGCGGAACGCTCCGTCTTCGGCCGTTCGCGGGTCCCCTGCCCGCCGGCGTCGCGTCCCGCCTCGATGCCCATCAGCAGGCGATGTTCCAGGTCGGCATCGGGCTCGGCCAGGAAGCCCTTGGCGATTGCGTCTGCGACCTCTGGACCGACGAGGCCGTTGCCGAAGGCGATGTAGTTCTCGCCCACGACGTGGCCGGCCCAGCCGCGGCAGTGCGGGCCGGTATGGGCGACGGCAAGCCCGCTTCGGTCGATGACCCCGATCTGCCGGTAGTCGCCATAGGGATCGTTGTCGAGAAGCTGCTGCACCACCGATCGCGCCGTGAAGCCCTGCGTCAGCAGGCGCAGCGCCAGCGCATTGTTGCGCTCGTTGGCGAAGGCCTGGCTCACGGTCACGCCGGTCATCGACTTCACGCCCCAGCAGTAGCGGCCGACGGTGATCGAAAAGGTGGCAATCCCGATCCCGAGGCGCCCCGTGCGATGGCAGCGGCCCAGCACTGTGTATGTCATGCGACTACTCTCCTACGCGCGCCGCGCCTTGAGATTGGCGACGAAGACATCCTGCGGAATCGCCTTGCCCGGGTTCCGTCCGCGCTCTCGGTAGAAGTCCTCGTAGAGCTTGAACTCCTCGAGGACGCGGCGCAGCTCCTCGACGGCGGTGGGATGGACGTCGACGCGGACGTCGACCTCGGGATAGTCGAGGCGGTCGACGACCTTGATCGCCGCCGACCGTTCGGGCTTGTGGGTCGTGGCGTTGCCCTGCCCGCCCGCGTCGCGGCCGCCTTCGAGCGCACGCATCAGCCGGTACTCCAGAGCCTCGTCGGGCCGCGCGGTGAAGCCCGCGATCAGGCCGGTCAGCACCTGCGGCCCGACCAGCCCGTTGCCGAACGCCACGCAGTCCGCGCCGATCTCGTGGCCCGACCAGCCCCGCGTGCCCGACCCGGTATGGGCGGCGACGCGCCCATCGCGGTCCATGATGGCGATCTGGCGATAGTCGTGCTCGGTATCGTTGGCCGCGAACATCTCCATCACGCGGGACGGGACGTAGCCCTGCGCCATCAGCTTGATGCCGAGCGGGTCGTTCGTCCGGTTGGGGAAGGCCTGCGTCTTGCAGACGCCGATGTTCGCCGCGACGCCCTCGCAGCGGCCGCCGACGGCCAGGGAGAAGGTCGTGATGCCGAGGCCGAGTCGGCCGGTCCTGGGGCAGCGTCCGATGATCGAGTAGGTCATTGCGCCGCCTCCTTCCGGGGCTCGAGGCCGGCGACGAACACGTCCTGCGGGACGGCGTCGCGCGGGTTCCTGCCTCGATCGCGGTAGTAGCCGCGATAAAGCTCGTACTCCTCGAAGGCACGCCGCAACTCGTCTACCGCCTTGTCGTGCAGGTCGACGCGCAGGTCGAGCTCGGCATGATCGTAGGCGCCGTACACGAACAGGCCCGCCGAGCGCTCGGTCAGATGGCCGTCGTTGCCCGCCTGCCCGCCCGAATCCCGGCCGGCCTCGATCGCCCGCAGGAGCCGGCGCTCGAAGGATTCGTCGGCGTGCTTCTCGTACGCGTCGGCGATCGCCTCGACGACCTCCGGACCGGCCAGCACGTTGCCCATGGAGACATAGCCATCGCCGACCTTGTGGCCCGCCCAGCCGCGCGTCTTGGGACCCGTGTACGCCACGGCATTTCCGTCGCGGTCGATGACCGCGATCTGGCGATACTCGTGATCCGGGTCGTTGGCGCCGAGCTCCGCCAGCACGCGCGCCGGCGAGAAGCCCTGTTCGAGAAGGCGCAGGGCCAGCGTGTTGTTGCCCTGATTGACGAAGGCCTGGCTCATCGTGGCGCCGACATTCGGGCGCAGGCCGTTGCAGTAGAGACCGACGCAGATCGAATAAGTCGCGATCCCGATTCCCAGCTGCCCGCTCTTGGGACAGCGCGCCACCAGCGTGAATGTCATGGACGTCTTCTCCCTACGAGGTCGGGGCGACGCGATGCATGAAATACGCCACGACCTATGCTGCGCTGCTGAGGGGCTCGCGCAAATCCTGCAACGCACCCTGCAGGAAACGCACGAACTCGTCGGCCACCAGCGGCAGCTGGCGCGACGCATGCGTGATGACGTCGATCGTCGCCGTATTGACGATTCGGTCGCGGATCGGCACGGCCACGACCTTGCCCGTCGTGAGGCTGTCGGCCGCCGACAGCTTCGAATGGAAGGTGATGCCGTTGTTCACGTGGACGAACTGCACGCGCAGCTGGATCGAGTTGGTCTCCAGCACCGGGTCCATGTAGATTCCTGCCGCCTTGCAGGCGATGTCGATCAGCATGCGGCTGCCCGAGTTCTTCAGCGGCAGCGCGATCGGGTAGCCGATGCTTTCGGCCAGCGAGACCTTGGCTTTCCTGGCCAGCGGATGACGCGGCGACATCAACGCGACCAGCGGCTCGCGCATCTTGAAGACGCTGGTGACCTCGCTTTCGCCGGTCGGATAGAAGACGAGGCCGATGTCGGTCCGCCCCTCGCGCACCGCCGCCATGATGCGGTCGGAGCGGTCGACGGTCACGTTGAAGGTGATGCCGGGATGGCGCCGGCTGAAGCCGACGATCACCTGCGGCAGCACGCCCGGAACCAGCGATTCGATCGCCTGCAGGTTCACCGTCCCGCGCCGGAGTCCCTTCAGCGCGTCGAGTTCGGAGCGGACGCGCTCCTCCTGGCGAAGGCTGGAACGCGCATGGCGCAGGAAGATCTCTCCCGCCGAGGTCAGCTCGACGCCGCGGGCATGACGCTGGAACAGCGGAACGCCGAGATCCTCCTCGAGCTTCTGGATCTGGCGGCTGAGCGCGGACTGGGCGACGTTGAGTTCCTCGGCGGCCTCGCGGATCGAGCCGTGGCGAGCCACGGTGGCGAAGTATCGGATGTTGGCGTTGGTCATCTGTTCGGCCTCTGCTTTCGATAGTGATGCCGAATCGGCATCGTGTCGAAGCAAAAATTGATCTTGTGCGATCACTGGGCAGCGCGCCCAATTACGCACCAGCAGGACAATCCGGGGACAGTGACGATGCTCGACATGGTCGGCGAGGCGGTGGATCGGTTGATCACCATCGAGGCGAAGAACCACGGCATGCCGCATGGCGTGCTGCTACCGATGTACGAGGCGGCGCGCAAGGCCGCAGGCGACAGGCCGGTGACCATGGCAGCGGCCGAGGGCCTGATGAAGGCGCTCGGCAAAGGCGATGTCGTGTTCATCATGACCGGCGCCGGCTACGAGCCGACGATGCCCAAGGGCGAGAGCGACGGCCCGCCGGGCGCGGCCTCGCTGGCCCGCATCCTCTATCGCGGGCTCGGCGCCATTCCGGTCTATGTCAACGAGGCTTGCCACGCCGACCCGATCGTGGCGTCGAGCGAAGCGGCCGGCCTGATGGTCAAGCCGTTCGTCCAGGCGCGCGACCGCCATCTCGGCGCGGCGATCGTGAACGCTCCGACCGACCAGTCGAAGATCAAGGCCTGGATCCAGCAGATTTACGAGGAATACAAGCCGAAGGCGGTGGTCAGCGCCGAGCGCCTCGGCGCCGGCGCCGACGGCAACGTGCACACCGCCACCGGCCTGCCGCTCACCGGCCCGGAGTCGAAGTTCGAAGGCTGCATCGACATCGGCGATGTCGTGACCGAGGCCAACCGCCGCAAGATCTTCTCGGTCGGCATCGGCGATCACGGCAACGAGCTGGGCTTCGGCACCATCTATGACGCTGTGGTCAAGACCATGCCCAAGGGCAAGGCACTGGCCACCGTCGTGAAGACCGACATCGTCATACCGGCCATGATGTCCAACTGGGGCTGCTACGGCATCGAGGCCTGCCTCGCCTACCTGCTCAAGAAGCCCCAGCTCATCCACTCGCCGGCGATGGAGAAGCGCATCGTCCAGGCCTGCCTCGATGCCGGCGGGCTCGAGGCCATGTACTGCACCACCGAGTTCCTGGTCGACGGGCTCGACGGCGAGACCTCGATGGCCTGCATGCAGTTCCTGTCCAACATCGTGCGCAAGAATCTCGAGCCGCCCGATGCCGGACTGACGCACTGAGCGGTGGGCCTGCCATGGATCTTGCCCAGCACGTCGCCCGCCACAGCTCGGCCACGCCCGAGCAATATGCCCTGATCGGCCGCCACATCGATCGGCTGGTCACCGTCGAGGCCCGTATCTCGCCGACCTCGCGCAACGTCATCGTCAACCTCCACGAGGCGGCGTGCGCCGCCCAGGGCGGCGGCCCGCTCTCCATGCTGGCCGCGCGCCAGATCCTCGAGCATCTCGGTCCGGGCAAGACGGTGTTCATCACCACGGGTGCCGGCGATCCGCGCTTTTTGCCCGCCGGCGAGACCGACGGTCCGCCGGGCGTGGCGGCGCTGGCGCTTGCCATCCATGCCGCGACCGGCGCGGTGCCCCTCCTCTTCACCGAGGCGCCGTTCGTCGACAATCTGGCCGCGACGACGCTGGCCGTCGGATTGGGCATCCGCGAGCCGCGCCACGCCCTCGACACGGGATACACCACGGCCGTCCTGCCGCTCGCCTACGACGAGACCGCCGAGCAGCAGGCTGCCCATTATCTCGACACCTACAAGCCGGCACTGGTGATCAGCATCGAGAAGATCGGCCCGAATTCCAGGGGCATCGCCCATACCTCCACCGGGACGCCGACGGCGGGAGACCGCGCCCGTGCCGAATGCCTGTTCGACGAGGCGGCGCGCCGGGGCATCCCCTCGCTCGGCATCGGCGACAACGGCAACGAGATCGGTTTCGGCCTGATCCCCGACGCCGTGGCGAAGTACAAGCCGAACGGCGAGCGCCTGTGCACCCGGGTCAAGACCGACGTGCTGGTCCCCGCCAATACCTCCAACTGGGGGGCCTACGCGGTCGAGGCTGCCCTCGCCGTGCTCACCGGGAAGCCGGAAATCATGCATTCGGCGGAGACCGAGCGCCGCATGATCGAGGCCTGCGTCGATGCCCACGGCGCCGACGGAAGCACCGGCCGCCACATCCTTCAAGTCGACGGCATGCCGGCCGAGATGTCCTGCGCCGTCGTCACCATGCTTGGCATCATCGTGCGCAACGGGCTGCTGAGCGGCTTCAAGCGAGCCTTCTAGGAGAAGACAGTGGCAATAGACGAAATCGTCGGCGATTCCATCGATCGCGCGATCAACATCGAGATGCGCTTCCGCGCCGGCCTGCCGCGCGGCGTCACCTATCCGCTCTACGAGGCGGCGCGCAAGAAGCAGAAGAAGCCGCTCACCTGGCTGGCGGCCAAGCTCCTGATCGATTCGGTGAAGCCCGGCGACAACGTGTTCGTCGTCACGGGCGCCGGTACGCCGCCCGGCCTGCCGGCCGGCGAGACCGACGGCCCGCCGGGTGCGGCCGCCATCGCCCGCGCCATCGAGATCGGGCTGGGCGCCAAGCCCATCCTGATCAGCGAGGCGCGCAACATGCCGGCGACGGTCAAGGCCACCGAGGCCGCCGGCATCGCCGTCGTCGACGAGAAGCTGTTCAAGCAGCGCCGGTCGGTGGCGCTGGCGATCGATTTTCCGCTGGGCGACGCCGCCGGCAAGAAGGCCGCGGCCGCGCTCGCCCGCAAATACAAGCCGGCGGCCATGATCTTCATCGAGAAGGTCGGGCCCAACGTCAAAGGCATCTACCACTCGATCATGGGAACACCGCGTACGCCGGACAAGATCGCGAGCGCCTACCATCTCGCCGACTTCGCCCGCGCCAACGGCATCCCGACGATCGGCGTCGGCGACGGCGGCAACGAGATCGGCTGCGGCGTCATCAAGGAAGCGGTGCGCGAGATCCAGCCCTTCGGAAAGGACTGCGGCTGCCCGTGCCACGGCGGCGTTGGCACGGTTACTGAATGCGACGTCCTGGTGTTCGCCGCGGTTTCGAATTGGGGAGCGTACGGCATCGCAGCGGCGCTGGCGGGCCATCTCGGCAATCGAGAGGTGCTGCATGACGAGGCGACGGAGCTGCGGATCGTGCTGGGCAGCGTCGCGGGAGGAGCGATGGACGGGGCCTATTCCCGGCTCATCCCCTACGTGGACGGCACATCGGACAGGGTGCAGGCAAGTTTGATCACCATCCTGCACCAGATCGTTGAGAACGGCCTGAAGGAATACGACAGGGGCTTCTGACGAGTACGAAGCAGGAGGCGGTGATGAGGAAGGGGTCGACGATGACAAACGGAATGGGAATCACACGTCGGGGATTCACGACGGGAGCGGTCGGCGCTGGCCTTCTTCTCGGCACCGGCCGCGCGCCGGCGATCGCCCAGGGCAAGCGCGACCTTCGGGTCGGCGTCTGGGGCGGCGAGTTCGGCAATCTGAGCCCGGTGATCCGCTTCGACATCCAGGGCGGCTTGGTCCTCTACAACATCTTTGACGGCCTGGTGCGGATCGACTTCGGCAAGCGCACCATCGAGCCGATGCTGGCGCTGGAATGGGCCAACCCCGATCCGCTGACCTGGCGCATCAAGCTTCGCGAGGGCGTGAAGTGGCAGAAGGGCTTCGGCGAGTTCACCGCCGAGGACGTGGTCTACACCTGGAACTACCACCTGGAATCGAAGAGCTTCCAGGTCGGCACCGCCCTCTTCCCGGTCGATACGGTCAAGGCCGACGGCAAGTACGTCGTCGAGGTCAAGACCAAGCAGCCCTTCGGCGCCTTCCCCGGCGTCACCATGGGCTATGGCGGCACCATGATCTCGGCCAAGGCGCACAAGGAGATGGGCAACCAGGCCTACTCCGCCACGCCGGTGGGCAACGGCGCCTTCCAGATCGAGAGCAAGCGCGGCGCCGAGATCGTGCTGGTGCGCAATCCCGACTACTGGCGCACCGGTTTCCCGAAGATGGACAAGATCGTCTATCGCGCCATCCCGGATTCGACGACCCGCCTGCAGGCGTTGATGAAGAACGAGCTCGACTTCGTCACCCATCCCGACCCGAAGGAAGTGGCCGGGGTGCGCAAGAACAGCAACTTCGTCGTCAAGTCGACGCCGGGCTGGGAATGGGACTATCAGCAGTTCAACCTCAAGAAGACCGGCACGCCGTTCGAGAACAAGCTGGTGCGCCAGGCCATCTCCTACGCGATCGACCGCGAGGCGATCGTGAACGAGATCTACTATGGCGAGGCGATCGCCACCGACAACCAGATCCCCGCAGGCTACCTCGCCTTCCGCAAGCCGCTGCTCAAGTATCCCAAGAACGGCGACCTGAAGAAGGCCAAGGAGCTGATGGCCCAGGCCGGCGCCAAGGGCTACGAGGTCGAGGTCATCACCTCGGACAAGGACTGGCTCCGCAAGGAGCTCGAGCTGGTGGCCGCGATGGTCAGCCAGATCGGCATCACCTACAAGATCAAGAACATGGACATGGGCGGCTACAACAATCTGTGGCTGAACCGGCGCTACGACCAGGTCCTCGAGGACATCACCCTGGTGGCCCCGGACCCCGACGCCACCTCCTGGTGGTTCCTGCACAGCAAGGGCAATGCGTCCGGCTACAACAATCCGCTGATGGACACGCTGCTCGACGGCGCCCGCAGCGAGCGCGACGCCGCCAAGCGCGAGGGCATGTACCACAAGATCGTCGACATGACGCTCGACGAGTGCCCGCTGATCTATCACTGCAACACCACGAACATCCAGGTATTCAACAAGTCCCTGAAGGGCTTCGATCCGACGCCCCAGGAGTACATGGAAAAGCTCGACACGATCGAATGGAGCTGAAGACATCCTTCTCGCGCGCCGGCGACGGTGCGCGAGTCGTCGGAGGGGCCGCGGCAGGCTGGACCCGCTCGCAGGCTGCGGCCCCTCCGACAATCTCCCCGAAGGGCTGATCGATGTGGCGCTATCTCGGGCGACGCCTGATCCAGGTTCCGCTGGTCCTGATCGTGGTCTCGCTGATGACGTTCCTGATCACGCGGGCGACGCCCGGCGATCCGGTCCAGATCATGCTCGGCATGCAGACCTCCAAGGAAGCCGCCGAGGCGATGCGCGAGGAGTTCAACCTCGACCGCTCGTTGCCCGAGCAGTATTTGCTGTGGATCAGCAAGGTCGTCACGGGCGATCTCGGCCGCTCGATCCGGCTCAACGATCCCGTGACGAGCCTCCTGGCCGAACGGCTGCCGGTCAGCCTGCAGCTTGCCGCCGCGGCGATGGCTTTCGCCCTCTTGGTATCGATTCCCCTGGGCGTGCTGGCGGCGCTGAGACGCAATACCTGGATCGACTATCTCTGTACCGGCTACACGGTCGCCGGCTTCGCCATTCCCAACTTCGGGCTGGCGCTGATCCTGATCTATGTCTTCTCGATCAAGCTCGACTGGCTGCCGATCACCGGAATCGGTACGGCCGAGCAGGTCTCCGGCGGCCTCTGGACCTACATCCGTCCGTTCATCATCCCGGCGGTCGCGCTCGGCACCCTGCAGACGGCGATCCTTACCCGCCTGCTGCGGTCGAGCATGATCGACGTGCTGTCGCAGGACTACATGCGCACGGCACGCGCCAAGGGGCTGATGCCGCCGACCATCATCGTCGTCCACGCGCTCAAGAACGCGATGATCCCGTTCGTGACCATGGCCGCGATTCAGTTCGGCTACATGATCGGCATCCAGGTGACGATCGAGTACATCTTCGCCGTTCCGGGCATGGGCTCCGCCGTGCTGAACGCCGTGGTCAACCGCGACTTTCCCGTGATCCAGGGCTTCACCCTGGTCATCGCCGCCTTCTTCCTGTTCGCGAACATCCTGGCGGACGCCCTCTACGCCCTGCTCGACCCGCGCATCCGCTTCTGAGATGTCGACGGTCACCCCCTCTGCCGCGCCCCGCATATCGAGCGCCTTCGCCCTGGCCGCTCGCCAGTTCCCGCGCCACCGCGCCGCCATGGCGGGCTTCGCTTTCCTGGTGCTGATCGCGCTCGCGGCCATCCTGGCGCCCTGGGTCTCGCCCTTCGACCCCGTGCAGATCAAGCTGAGCGCCAAGCTGAAGCCGCCGTCGCTCGAGCACTGGCTTGGCACCGACCATTTCGGTCGCGACATCTTCTCACGCCTGATCTGGGGCGCGCGCACGTCGCTCAGCGTCGGGATCCTGGTCGTGGCCTTCGCGTTCTCGCTCGGTGTCCCGCTGGGCCTGACCTCCGGCTACCTGGGCGGCCGCGTCGACAACCTCCTGATGCGCATGGTCGACGCCTTCCTGACCTTTCCGCCGCTGCTCCTGGCCGTGGCGCTGGTCGGCCTGCTGGGACCCGAGATCCAGAACGTCATGCTGGCGCTCGGCCTCGTCCAGGCGCCCGTGCTCGCCCGCATCGTGCGCGGCTCGACGCTGGCGGTGCGCGAGGATGTCTACGTCACCGCCGCCCGCGCGCTCGGCGCGCCGACGACCCGCATCGTGCTCGCGCACATCCTGCGCAACGTCGTCTCGCCCATCGTCGTGCAGCTCACCGTCGTGTTCTCGGCCGCCGTCGTGTCCGAGGCATCGCTCTCCTTCCTCGGGTTCGGCACCCAGCCGCCGCAGCCCAGCTGGGGCCGCGACATGAGCGAGGCCCGGCGATTCCTGGGTGACGCACCCTGGATGTTCATGGCGCCCACGGGAATCATCGTTCTCTGCGTGCTCAGCATCAATTTCATGGGCGACGGATTGCGCGACGCGCTCGATCCGCGGGCCTGGCGCACCCGCCGGCGCCTCGCCGAGGGAGAGGGCTGATGGCGCTGCTGAGCGTCCGCAACCTGCAGACCCGGTTCGCCACCGATCGCGGCGTCGTGCGCGCCGTCGACGGCGTCTCCTTCGATCTCGAAGAAGGCGAGGTGCTGGGCCTCGTTGGCGAAAGCGGCAGCGGCAAGAGCGTGACCGCGCTCTCCATCATGCGCTTGGTGCCCGAACCGCCGGGTCGCGTCACTGCCGACGCCATCACGCTCGAAGGGACCGACCTGCTTCGACTGAGCGAGGCCCAGGCGCGCGAGATCCGCGGCGCCCGCATGGCCATGATCTTCCAGGACCCGATGCGCTCGCTGAACCCGGTGCTCACGGTGGGACGGCAGATGACCGAAGTCCTGCGCCGCCATCGGAAGCTGGACGGCACCGCGGCGCGCCGCCGCGCGATCGAGCTCCTCGAGATGGTCGGCATCCCGATGGCCGAGCGGCGCCTCGCCGCCTACCCGCACCAGTTCTCCGGCGGCATGCGCCAGCGCGTCATGATCGCCATTGCGCTCTCGTGCAACCCCCGCCTGTTGATCGCCGACGAGGCCACCACCGCTCTCGACGTGACGATCCAGGCCCAGATCATCGACCTGGTGAAGCGCCTTCAGCACGACAGCGGCACCTCCGTCATCTGGATCAGCCACGATCTCGGCGTCGTCGCCGGCCTCTGCGATCGCGTGAACGTCATGTACGCCGGCCGGATCGTCGAGACCGCTCCGGTGCGCGAGCTGTTCCATCGCCCCGCCCACGGCTACACGCTCGGCCTCATGGGCTCGACGCCCCGCCTCGACGGCACGGGCGGGCCGCGCCTGACGCCGATCGAGGGACTGCCGCCCAACCTGATCGACCCGATCCCCCTCTGCCCCTTCCTGCCGCGTTGCCGCGTCGCCGTCTCGGAATGCCGCCAGCGGCCGCCGGAGCGGCGCAACTTCGGGGCCGAGCATTGGGCGGCCTGCCTCGCGGACCTGTCGCCATGAGCGCCCTGCTCGAGGTCGAGGACCTGGAAGTCGTCTACGGCCGGCCGGGCTCGCCTGGCGCGGTCAAGGCTGTCGACGGCGTCAGCTTCCGCGTCGAACGCGGCCGCACGCTTGGCCTGGTCGGCGAATCGGGCTGCGGCAAGTCGACGACCGGCTACGCCCTGCTGCAGCTCGTGCGGCCGACCGCCGGCCGCGTCGTGTTCAACGGCACCGACCTCTGCGGCCTAGAGCGGTCGGCGCTGCGCCGGATGCGCCGCAAGCTGCAGATCATCTTCCAGGATGCCCACGCCTCGCTGAACCCGCGCATGCCGATCGGCGCCCTGGTCGGCGAGGCGCTCGACATCCATGGCCTGCATCCCGGCGGCGCCCGCGCACCGCGAATCCGCCAGCTGCTGGACATGGTCGGCCTGGCCGGCCACCTCGTCGAGCGTTACCCGCACGAGCTGAGCGGCGGGCAGGCGCAGCGCGTCGCGATCTGCCGGGCGCTCGCGGTCGAACCGGAGCTGATCGTGTGCGACGAGCCCGTGTCGGCGCTCGACGTTTCGATCCAGGCCCAGATCGTGAACCTCCTGCAGGACCTGCAGCAGCGGCTCGGCCTCGCCTACATCTTCATCTCTCACGACCTAAGCGTCGTGCGGCATGTCAGCGACGACATCGCCGTCATGTATCTCGGCCGCATCGTCGAGTTCGCCGGCAAGCGTGGGATCTACGAGGCGCCCGCCCATCCCTACAGCCGGGCGCTGATGTCGGCCGTGCCGGTCCCGGATCCCGAGCTGGAGGCGAAGCGGCAGCGCGTCATCCTCACCGGCGACCTTCCCGACCCGGCTCACCCGCCGTCGGGCTGCCGCTTCCGCACGCGTTGCCCGGTGGCGATCGACGAATGCGCCGCCGTCGACCCCGTGCAGTACCCGCTGGAACCGGGCCACTGGGCCAAGTGCATCCGCCTCGCCAAGGGAGCGTGAGTTGGAGATCGCCGCGGACAATATCGACAAGCTGATCAACATCGAGATGCGGCGCACCGGCATGCCGCGCGGCAAGAAGTGGGTGCTCTGGGAAATCGCGCGCGCGGTCTCGCCGGAACCCCTGGTGCTGGCCGCCGCCCGCCTGCTCGACCGCCCGCCGTCCGACATGGCCATCGTCACCGGTGCGGCCGTGCCCGATCACATGCCGGTGGGCGAGAACGACGGCCCGTTCGGCGCGGTCGTGCTGGCCGCGGCGCTCACGCGTCTTGGCCACAAGGTCACGATCTACACCGATCCCGATCCCCTGCCGCCGATCGCCATGCTGGTGGAACGTGCGGGTATCGACGCCGCGGTCGAGCCTCTCGCCCTCGGCGACACCAGCCAGCAGGAGAAGATCGCCGCGAAGCACGACGTGTTCGTGGCGATCGAGCGCCTGGGCGGCAACCGGAACGGCCAGATCTACGGCGTCACGGGCGTCAGCCGCTCCGCCCACCGCGCCAACGTCGACACGATCTTCCGGACGGCCGCGGCGCTCGGCAAGCCGACGCTGGGGATCGGCGACGGCGGCAACGAGATCGGCTTCGGCAAGGTCCACGCGGCGCTCGAGAAGCGCCTGCCCGAGCACACGATGGCGACGACCACGCCCTGCGGCGGCGGCGTATTCTCCGTCGTGCCGACCGACGTGCTGGCCGTGGGCACGACATCGAACATCGGCGCCTATGGCGTGGTCGCCGCGCTCGCCCTGCTGAAGCGCGATACCGGCCTGTGTCATGCGCCGGACGAGGAAATCGCCCTGCATCATGTCGGAGTCGGCCTGGGGCTGGTCGACGGCGGGGGCGGCGAGCGGATCCCCTGGTGCGACGGCGTCCCGGCGGTATCCAGCGCCGCCCTCGTCACCCTCATGCGCAATATCGTCGACAGGACCCTCGATCCGCCGCGCGTGCGCAAGTTCTGAGGGACCGGCCGAGGCCCCGCGCCGGCCTCAGTGATAGATGAAGAGAGGCAGCGGTACCGCGTCGAACAGGTGCCGGGTGCAGGAGCCGAACAGGACGTCGCGCAGGCGACGATGACCGAAGGCCCCCATCACCAGCAGGCGGGCGCCGATCTCTCCGGCGCGGCGGGTGATCTGGGCCGCCGGATCGTCGTGCGATTCGCTGGTGTCGATCTGGGGTTCGATCCCGTGCGCCTGCAGGAACGCGGCCGCCCGCCCTGCCACGGCACGGGCCTCCGAATGCTGCTGGCCCATGGACAGGACGTGCACCGCCGTCCCCTCCAGCATGCCGACCAGAACGGCCATCTGAAGCGACTTCGCAGCCGGCAGGCTGCCGTCGTAGGCCACCAGGACCGGTCCGCCGTCGGGAACCGCGGGACCCGTCACGAGGACAGGCCGGCTGCCGTGCTGGATCACGTGCTCGACGAGCGGCGTCACGCCATGCTCGGCCGGCTCGAGGTGGAATTCGGCGTCCCGGCCGGTGATCACCAGGTCGCAGGTCTCGATGCGCTGGAGGAGCTCGCTCCGGACGTCGCTTTCCATGACCGAGCACGGCGCCTCGAGGCCCTGGGCGGCCATCGAGCTCTCGAAGGCCTGGGGCAGCGCGGCCACCCGCGCCCGACGGTCGCGTGCCTGCCGCTCGCGCTGCTGCAGCCGATTGTAGGCATATTCGGCGCCGCCCAGGGGCGCCAGCTCGCCGCGATCGAGATCGGCCATCTCGAAACCGGTCACGCCGTGCAACTGTGCGCCCGTGCGCAGGGCCAAGGCCGCCGCCAGGCGCCGAGCGGCGAGCGACGACGGCGTGTCGTCCACGGTGACAAGTATCGAACGCATGTGCCTCCTCCCAACGGGCAATTTGCTCTAGCATGATGATTGCTAGGCGGGAACCAGCCCCTCGGGGCGGCGCGTTGACGGAGATCAATGACTGGCGGCAGCCGGTAAGGATTACGTCATCGGGCTGACTTGAAAATTGGGCATTCTGGGTCGGCCCAGAGGGCACGAAGCGAAGCATGCGCGTCCTGTTTGTAACTTCGGAGGCCTTTCCTCTCGCCAAGACCGGTGGCCTGGCCGACGTGTCCAGCGCCCTGCCGCTCGCCATGGCGCGACAGGGCATCGACGTCCGCATCCTCATGCCCGGCTATCCCGATGCCATCGAGCGGCTCGACTCTCCCCGCATCGCGGCGCGCTTTTCCGGCCTGGGCGGGATCGAGGACGGCTTCCTGATCAGCGGCCGGATGCCCGGAACAGACGTCCCGGTCTGGCTGGCCGCCGCACCGTCCCTCTTCGAGCGCCCCGGCGGGCTCTACCAGGACGCCGATGGCCGTGACTGGCCCGACAATGCCCGGCGCTTCGGCTTCCTTGCCCAGGTCGCGACGGCACTCGCCTGCGGGAACCTGGTGACTTGGGTTCCCGACATCGTCCACGCCAACGACTGGCACGCCGGCCTCGTGCCGCTGTTCCTCGCCATGCGGGGCGGCCACCGCCCGGCGACCGTGCTGACCATCCACAACCTCGCCTTCCAGGGCAACTTTCCGCCGGAAGCCATGGGGCCCCTCGGCATCCCGGGAGAGTACTTTCACCCGGGTGGTATCGAATTCTACGGCCAGATGTCGTTCCTCAAGGCCGGCATCCTGTTCAGTGACAGGGTGACGACGGTCAGCCCGAACTATGCCCGCGAAGTGCTGACGCCGGAGTTCGGCTGCGGCATGGAAGGCGTGCTGCGCTCTCGCGGAACAAACTTCGTCGGCATCCTGAATGGCATCGACACGGAGCGCTGGGATCCCGCCACCGACCGCTGCCTGCCGGGCGCCTACGACCGCAAGGACCTGTCCGGAAAGCAGGTGTGCAAGGCCGGGCTGCAGGGCGAGCTCTCCCTCGACGGACAGGCCGACCGGCCCCTGATCGGCTTCGTGAGCCGGCTGGCCCATCAGAAGATGGCCGACGTCCTCCTCGACAGCGTCGACGGCATGGTCGGCGCCGGCGCCCAGTTCGCCCTGGTCGGCGAGGGCGACCCGACCCTGGAGATCGCCTTCCAGCGCCTGGCCGATCGGCATCCCGGCCGGGTGGCCGTCCGCACGACCTATGACGAGCGCCTGGCCCATCGCCTGCACGGCGGCGCCGACATCCTGATGGTTCCCGCCCGCTACGAGCCCTGCGGCCTGACGCAGATGTATGCGCTGCGCTACGGAGCCCTTCCGGTCGTGCGCAACACCGGCGGCCTCGCCGACACGGTGGTCGGCGTCTCCCCCTCGACCCTGTCGGCCCGGACCGCCACGGGCTTCGTCTTCGAGGATGCCACGACCGTCTCCCTGACCGGCGCGGTCGGCCAGGCGCTCGATCTCTATCGCCGTCCCGACGTCTGGCGGTCGGTCCAGGACCAGGCGATGGCGCAAAATTTCAGCTGGTTTGAGAGTGCCGCCAAGTACGCGAAGTTGTATCGTGAACTGCTCGGACGGTGCGAGCCTCCCCTGGAGGAGCCTCGCCGGCCCGCCCTCGCGGCGGCCGGTAGTGCTGGGGCGGCAATGGTCCGGCGGGCCGCGCGCGCGGCCGTCTCAGGAGGGGACGTCGCATGATCCCGGAAGATGCCATTCGCCTGCGAAGCTATCTGATCTGGCAACGAAGCGGTTGCCCGGAGGGCAAGTCGCACGAGCACTGGCTCCAGGCCGAACGGGAGCTCGAAGCCGAGCACCGTGCCTGGCAGCAGCGCTTCGACGACTGCGAGCGCCGCGTCGTGGCCCGGCCGATGATCCGGCCGCGACCCCAGCGTCTCACCGCCGTGCGCCTGCGCGACGCCGAGGCGCGGCGGTTGCCTATCGCTGCCAGGCAATAAGCGGCAGTTCGGTCGGCACGATCGCGTCGGGATGGAACGGCACGACGCGGACGGTGTAGGCCGCTGCCGCGCGCTTGGCCTCGACCTCGCCGGCATAGATGTGACCATTGGCGCTGCCAGGGATCGCCTGTTCCTGGTGTAGCACGACCACCTCGGCCGGCTGGCCCTCCCGCTCGTCCGCGAACAGCTCGACGCGCACGGAATCGAGCGGCAGGTCCCCGCCCACCACCGGCACCGAAACGCGCCATCGCCCATCGGCACCCACCACCCGCGGCTCGCCGACGTGCAGTCCCGGCCACCAGCGCCGCAGTTCCCTGGACCAGACGTGCAGTGCCTTGGCCTCGGCGCAGCCGTCGGCCCAGCGCCGCCGCTGCACCTTGACCATCGGGAGGTAGGCCTTCTCGACATACTCCCGCAGCATGCGCGTGCTGGCGAATTGCGGGGTGAGCGTCGCCATGCTTCGGCGCATGCGGGCCACCCAGGCGCGCGGCAGGCCGTGCGGGTCGCGCTCGTAGAATTCCGGCACGATCTTGTCTTCGAGCACGGTGTAGAGGCTCGCGGCATCGCGGCTGTCGACCTCTTCCGCCTCGCCGCCCCGCGCGTCGCCGATCGCCCAGCCGACGTCGGGCTGGTAGGCCTCGTCCCACCAACCGTCGAGGATCGAGCAGTTGAGGCCGCCGTTCACCAGGACCTTCATGCCGCTGGTCCCGCACGCCTCCCACGGGCGCCGCGGATTGTTGATCCAGAGGTCGACCCCCTGGACCAGTTCCTGGGCCAGGGCGATGTCATAGTCCTCGAGGAACACGACGCGACGGCGGTAGCGCGACTGGCGCGCCAGCTCGACCCACGCCTGGATCATCGCCTTGCCGGTATGGTCCGCCGGATGCGCCTTGCCGGCGAGCACGAGCTGGATCGGCCGGCGCTCGTCGGTCAGCAGGCGGTCGAGACGCGCCAGGTCGGTGAGCAGGAGGTTCGGCCTCTTGTAGGCGGTGAAGCGCCGCGCAAAGCCGACGGTGAGGACATTGGGATCGAGCACGCTGTCGGCGTCGCGCACGACCTCCGGGTCGGCGCCGCGCTCGCGGAGCTGCAGGACGACATGCCGGCGCACCGCCTCGACGACCTGCCGCCGCGCGTCGCCGCGCATCGACCACAGGTCCTCGTCCGACACGCAGGCGATCTGCTCGCCGAGCAGGTCGGACAGGCCGCGCCAGCGCTCCTTGCCGCACGATTCCGTCCAGATCCGATCGGCCTCGATCGAGTCCCAGGTCGGGATGTGCACGCCATTGGTGACGTGCCCGATCGGCACCTCGCAGGCGGGCCAGCGCGGGAACAGCGGCTGGAAGATCCGCCGGCTGAACTCGCCGTGCAGCCGGCTGACACCGAGGCATTGCGCCGAACCCCGCGCCGCGAGGAACGCCATGTTGAACGGCTCCTCGGCGTCGTTCGGATCGGCGCGGCCGAGCGCCAGGATGTCGTGCATGGTGAGCCCGCTTCCGTCGGCCCGGCCCTCGCCGATCGGCAGGTAGCGGCGCAGCAGCGGCAGGTACTTCGCCAGCAGACTGGGAGGGAACGAGTCGAAGCCCGCCGCGACGGGCGTATGCGTGGTGAAGACGTTGCCCGCCCGCGTCGCCCAGAACGCCTCCCAGAAGGACAATTTCGCCTTCACCGCGAAGCAGCGCGCCCGTTCGATGATCGCGAAGGCCGCGTGGCCCTCGTTGATGTGGCAGATCTCCGTCTCGGGCTGCAGCGCCTCGACCACACGCCAGCCGCCGACCCCCAGCACGATCTCCTGCATCAGCCGCGCCTCGCTGCCGCCGCCATACAGCTTCGAGGTGATGCCGCGGTCGGCCGGGCTGTTCAGCGGGTCGTTGCTGTCGAGGAGATAGAGGCGCGCGCGGCCCACCGTCGCCCGCCAGACGCGGATATGGACGATGCGGCCGGGGAGCTTGAGCTTGACCTTGAACCAGCCCCCCTCCTCGAGCAGGAAGGGCTCCACCGGCAGCGCTGCAGGCTCGTTGTGGGGATAGAGCTCCTGCTGCATCCCCGAGCCGTCGACCATCTGCCGGAAGTAGCCTTCCTGGTAGAGCAGGCCGATGCCGATCGTCGGCACGTCGAGGTCGCTCGCCGTCTTGAGGAAGTCGCCCGCCAGCACGCCGAGACCACCGGCGTAGAGCGGCAGCGCGGCGCCCAGGCCGAACTCCATGCTGAGATAGGCGACGCCCTTCAGGTCCTTGCGGTCGTGCGCCGTCGTGAACCAGCCCGGCCGATCGAGATAGGCGCGATGCGCCTTCGCGAAGTCGGCGAGCTGGCGGCGGAACACGGTGTCTGCGGCCAGCCGCTGCAGCCGCTTGGACGATGCGCTCTGCAGCACGCTCCACGGATTGCGCGTGCGATGCCACAGGCGGGCGTCCACGCGTTCCCAGAGCGCATCCGCCTCGTGGCTCCATGTCCAGCGCAGATCGAGGGCGAGGTCCCGGAGGATCGCGATTTCATCCGGAAGATCCGGAAGAGGCAGTGCAACCATTCAGCGCTTCCCGCTTTGTCGTTGTTCCGATCCGAAGCACCGCCCTGGCGATGCTGTGTCACCTATACAGGTACACACGGCCGCTAGCAGCCCGATCCGGCTTGGACAATTTGTCAGGGACATAAGGGGGAAAGCCGGCCTGCCCTCGACATGCTGGCGACACATTCTTGGGCCACCAAAAAAACACCATGGAGGACGGCATGACACGACACGACGCAAGGACTGCGCCGTCCGCCGGTGCCGGTGATCGCGGGCTTCGAAAGGACATCCATCCCCTGCCCTCGCCGCGCAAGGAGGGCGGCCTGTCGCTCCTGTCCGCGTTGAAGCGACGTCACTCGACGCGCCGCTTCGCCGAGCGTCCGCTGCCCGTCACGCTCCTGTCCGACCTCCTCTGGGCGGCTTTCGGCGTCAATCGGGCGACTGGGGAGCGCACGGCTCCGTACTGGCGCCATCTCCTCGTCATGGACATCTATCTGGTCATGGCTGACGGCGTGTGGCTCTACGAACCGCATGTGCACAGATTGATTCGCCATGCCGAAGACGACATCCGCGCTCTGACGGGCGCCCAGGATTTCGTCGCGGCGGCCCCCCTCCATCTCGTCTATGTCGCGCATGGCGAGCGTCTCGAGGAGATCCCGCGCGAGGAGCGGCGTCTCTACGCCTCCGTCGACGCTGGCTTCATCGGCCAGAACGTCTACCTGTTCTGCGCCTCCGAGGGGCTCGGCACGGTCTTCCGCGGCACGCTCGACGCCGAGGCGCTGGCGCGCGGCCTGCGCCTGCCGCCCGAGCAGTTCGTCACCTTCGCCCAGACGGTCGGCTACCCCGCTCCCTGAACACCAAGCCCGGCCGGGCTTGGCGCGCCGTTTGCTTGTCTGCCGGCATTCGCCAGTGCAACGAGCATCGAAGGGCGCCCCGCGATGGGACAATGGCAGGCCGGCGTCGATGTCGGCGGGACATTCACCGACCTTTTGTTCGTCGACAGCGCCGAGCGCCAGTTCCGCGTCACAAAAGTCCCGTCCACGCCGGATGACCAGTCGCGCGGCATGATGACCGGCATCCGGCAGAGCGGACTCGCTGCCGATGCCCTCACCTCCCTGGTCCACGGCACCACGGTCGGCACCAACGCCATCCTCGAACGCAAGGGCGTCGCCTGCGGCCTGATCACCACGGCGGGCTTCCGCGACGTGCTCGAGCTCGGACGCCGCACGCGGCCTTACGGCTACGGCATGATCGGCAGCTTCGAGGCGATCATCCCGCGCCAGCTGCGCCTCGAGGTGGCGGAGCGGCTCGATGCGCGCGGCAACGTGCTGGTGCCGCTCGACGAGGAGGCCGTGCGGCGCGCGGTGCGCGCGCTGCTCGCCGCCGGCGCCGAGGCCCTGGTGATCAGCTTCCTCCACAGCTACGTCAATCCGGCGCACGAGCGTCGCGCCGCGGAGATCGCGCGCGAGATCTGGCCGACGCCCTTCATCTCGGTCGGCTCCGACATCCTGCGCGAGGTTCGCGAGTTCGAGCGCGGCACGACGGCCGCGGTCAACGGTTACATCCAGCCCATCATGTCGCGCTATCTCGGCCGCCTGCAGAAGGAGCTGAAGCTCGCGCAGTTTCCCTCCGAGCTGCTGATCATGCAGGGCAACGGCGGGACGATGAGCGGCAAGGCGGCGAGCGACTATGCCGTCCAGACGGTCATGTCGGGCCCCGCGGCGGGCGCGCTCGCGGCCGCGCGCATCGGCCGCCAGTCCGGCCATCCCAACCTGATCGGCTGCGACATGGGCGGCACCAGCTTCGACGTGACGCTGATCCGCGCCGGCGAGCCCGCGCTGTCGGCCGAGAAGGACATCGCCTACAGCGTGCCGATCCGCGTGCCGATGATCGACATCCACACGATCGGCGCCGGCGGCGGCTCGATCGCGCGCATCACCAAGGCCGGCATCCTGCAGGTCGGACCGGACAGCGCCGGCGCGAATCCCGGGCCCATCTGCTACGGCCGCGGCGGCACCCAGCCTACCGTCACCGACGCCAACCTGGTGCTGGGCAAGCTCGATCCCGCCGCCCTGCCCGGCGTCGCGGGCGGCGTGCCGCTGGAGACGGTGAAGGCGGCGATCGTCGAGAAGATCGGCCAGCCGCTCGGCCTCGATGCCGTCCAGGCGGCGGCCGCGATCATCACCGTGGCCAGCGACCATCTGGCCAGCGCCATCCGCCTCGTGTCGATCGAGAAGGGCTACGATCCGCGCGACTTCGCCCTGTTCCCGTTCGGCGGCGCAGGACCGCTGCACGCGGTGGCGCTGGCCCGCGAGCTCGGCGTCCCCACCGTGCTGGTGCCGCGCTTTCCCGGCCTCACCTCGGCGCTGGGCTGCATTCTGGCCGACCTGCGCCACGACTTCGTGCACACGCTGAACCAGCCGCTGATGGCGGTCGACGCGGCCGCCGTCGATCGCCTCTATGCCGAATACGACGCCGAGGGACGCGCCTTGGTCGGCGCCGAGGGCGTGCCCGTCACCGCCATCGAGACGCTCTTCGAGGCCGACCTGCTCTATCGCGGCCAGAGCCACGTCATGCGCGTCACGGTCGAGCGCCCGTTCGACCCCGCCGCTGTCAAGGCCAGTCTCGAGGCCCGCTACCGCGAACGCTTCGACATCGAGCTGACCGAGATGACGCCGGTCCTCGCCAACCTGCGCACCGCGACCTTCGGGCGCCGCACCGACCTCGATTTCACGATCTTCGCCCCCGAGGGCGGCAGCCTGGAAGCCGCGCGCCAGGGCGGCCGCGCCGTCCATTTCGCCGGACGCTGGCTCGACACGCCGGTCTATGCCCGCGAGCGGCTGCCGGTCGGCGCCACCATCGAGGGGCCGGCCATCGTGGCCCAGCTCGACACCACCATCCTGATCGATCCCGGCGCCACCGCGGTCGTCGACTCCGTCGGCAACCTCGTCATCGCCGTCGGCCAGGCGCCGGCCTGAGAGGAAGCATCATGGCCCTCGACCCCGTCACGCTCGCGGTCATCCAGAACGGCTTGCGCCAGATCGCGAGCGAGATGGACCTCGTCCACGAGAAGACCTCGTTCTCGCCCGTCATCTCCGAGGCCTTCGACCGCTCCAACGGGCTCTATCACCGCGACACGGGCGAGGTGATCGCCCAGGGCGAGATGGGCCTGCCGATCTTCGTCGGCGTCATGCAGTTCACCACCCAGGCGGTGATCGCCCGCCGCCGCGACCTCGAGCCGGGCGACGTCGTCATCGTCAACGACCCCTATCTCGGCGGCACCCATCTGATGGACGTCAAGATGGTGAAGCCCTTCTACTATCGCGACCGGCTGTGGTGCTACCTGTCGAACACCGGCCACTGGCCCGACACCGGCGGCATGGTCCCCGGCGGCTTCGCCACCAAGGCGACCGAGATCCAGCAGGAAGGGCTGCGCATCCCGCCGGTGAAGATCTGCCGGCGGGGCGAGATGGTCCCCGACATCGTCGACATGATCCTGACCAACATCCGAGTGCCCGGCGAGCGCATCGGCGACATCAAGGCCCAGATCGGCGCGCTGACGGTGGGCGAGCGGCGGCTGACCGCCCTGCTCGACCGCTATGGCGCCGACACGGTCGAGGCGGCGATCGGCGAGCTCAAGGCGCGCTCCGAGCAGCAGATGCGCGCCTACATCGAGAGCGTGCCCGACGGCACCTACAGCTTCTCGAGCTTCATCGACAGCGACGGCATCGTGAACGAGCCGCTGGAGATCGCCCTCGACATGACGGTGCGCGGCGGCGACATCGACTTCGACTTCTCGCGCTCCAGCCCGCCCTGCAAGGGGCCGCTGAACGGCGTCTGGGGCGCCACCCAGTCGGCCGTCTACGTGGCGATCAAGCACATCTTCCCGGACGTGCCGATCAACTCCGGCTGCTTCGCGCCGCTGCACATCGCGCGGCCGGAGGGGACCTTCCTGGTCGGCGAGTATCCGCGGCCGGTCGCCGGCTGCGCCTCCGAGGTCGCCCAGCGCGTGATGGAGGCGGTATTCGGCGCCATGGGCGAGGCCATCCCCGACCGCATGTTCGCGAGCCCGGCCGGCACCAGCGGCAACTTCAGCATGGGCGGCTACGATCCCGAGGAGAAGCGCGAGTACATCATGTACTTCTTCTCCGGCGGCGGTTACGGCGGCTGGTGGGAGACCGACGGGCTGACCAACGGCTGCTCGACCGTCGGCATCTCCAAGACCCAGCCGGTCGAGATCCTCGAGCAGCACTATCCGCTGGTCTTCGAGGAATACGCGCTGCGCCAGGATTCCAGCGGCGCCGGCCGGCATCGCGGCGGCTACGGCGTCAGCTATCGCGTCCGCCTGCTGCGCGGCACGGCAACGGCGTCCTTCCTGATGGATCACGGCCGCGAGGGGCCGCCCGGCCTGATGGGCGGCCAGCCCGGCGCCGTCAACGAGCTGATCGTCGGGCAGTCCGGCCGCACCGCCGTTCCCGAGCACCTGTCCAAGGGCGAAGGCTACGAGCTGGTGCCCGGCGACTGGGTCCAGGTCCGCACGCCCGGCGGCGGCGGCTACGGCGATCCGCGCCAGCGCGACGCCGCCCTCGTCCGCCGCGACATCGAGCGTGGCTACATCACCGCCGCCGAGGCCGAGCGCTGGTATCCGTTCGCCAGCGCCGCCGACTGATCGCCATCCGGGGAAACGTGGGAAGAAAAAGGGAGTCATCGATGACAAGCAAGCGTCTGTTCGGCCGTCGCACGGTCATGGCGGGGGCCGCCGCCACCGCCGGCATCACCATCTGGTCCCAGCGTCTGTCGGCGCAGTCGGGCGAGGTCGCGGTCGGCGCCATGGTGCCGATCACCGGCCCGTTCAACGTCTCGGGCCAGCAGTACCACTACTCGCTGCAGATGGCGCAGGACGAGATCAACGCCAAGGGCGGCGTCGCCGGCAAGAAGCTCAAGATCGTCTTCGAGGACGTGAAGGATTCCAACAGCGTCGCGGTCAACGCCTACCTGAAGGTCGTGCGCGACATCAATCCGCCGCTCGTCTTCCTGTCGAGCTACACGACCCAGAACCTCGCGACCGAGCCCGAGGTCACCAAGGCGCAGATCCCCGGCTTCTATGCCGGCGGCGGCGACGCCATGCACAAGAAGAAGAACCCGTGGCTGTTCCGCATCCGCCCGGCCGACGGCATCCAGGCCCTGGCGCTCGCCAAGCACGCCACGCAGGGACTGGGCAAGAAGAAGATCGGGATCATCTACGTCCAGAACGATTTCGGCCAGCCGGGCGCGGTGGCGGCCGAGAAGATCGTCAAGGACAGCGGCGCCGAGGTCGTCGGCATGGAGGCCTATGCCTTCACCGACAACGACATGTCGGCGCAGCTCCAGAAGCTCAAGAACGCCGGCGCCGACTGCCTGATCTGCATCAGCTACGGCAAGGACGGCGCGCTGATCCTGAAGCTCCTGAAGGAGATGGGCATAGACATCCCGGTCGTCATCTCCTCGGGTGTCATGGTTCCGGCGGCACGCAACCTGATCGCCCCGGACGAGCTCGCCAAGGTGAACGGCGTCATGGACGCCTACCTGTCGTCCGACCGCGGCCCCGAGGTCGCGACCTACATCAAGAGCTTCAAGGACCGCTTCAAGCTCGAGCCGGATCCGTTCGGATCCTGCTACTACGACGCCGCCTGGATCATGAAGCAGGTCATGGACAAGGTCGGCACCGACCGCGCCAAGGTCCGAGACGGCATCAAGGCGATCAAGGGCTACAAGGGCGTCACCAACACCTTCACCACCGACGAGGACGGCAACATGGTCCATTCGCTGGCGGTGTTCTCGATCAAGCCCGGCACGCGCGACCCGGTGTTCATCCGCACCATCGAGGCGTGAGGTCCTTGCCGGTCCTCGACACGAACAGTCACGGGAGCTGAGCGGTTGCAGCAGCTCGTCCAGCTCCTGGTGAGCGGCGTCGCCGTCGGCGCCGTCTACGCCTTGGTCGGCCTCGCCTTCATCATGGTGAACGAGGCGACCGGGGTGGTGAACTTCGCGACCGGCCAGATGGTGGCGATCGGCTGCTTCCTGGCCGTCACCACCAGCCTGCAGCTCGGCCTGCCGCTGGCGCCCGCCTATGCGCTGGCGCTGGCCGGCATGGCCTTCTTCGGCGTCGCCTTCTACGCCGTCGTCTTCCGGCCCCTGCAGGACCGGCCCGTGGTCACGGTCATCATCGGCACGGTGATGATCGGCATCGTGATCCAGAATGCCGCCCTCATCACCTGGGGCTCCGTGCCGTTCCGGCCGCGCTCGCCGTTCGGCCGCCAGGTCGTCGACGTGTTCGGCGCGGCGCTGTCGGCGCATGCGCTGTTCGTCATCGCCGTCTCGTTCCTGATGATCGGCCTGCTCTATCTCTTCATCTACCGCACCGCCATCGGCGCGCGCATGCGGGCGGTGGCCCAGGACCGCGACGCCGCCCGCCTGATGGGCATCGGCGTCGACCGCATGTTCGTGCTGACCTGGATCATCGCCGGACTGCTCACCGGCGCCGCCGGCATCCTGGTCGGGCCGATGTGGTTCGCCGACGTCAACATGGGCGATCCGATCGCGCTCAAGGCTTTCGCCGCCATCATCATCGGCGGCTTCTCGAGCGTCCCCGGCGCCATCCTGGGTGGCGTGCTGGTCGGCCTCGCCGAGATGCTGGGCGCCGCCTACATCTCCTCGGCCTACAAGGACGGGCTGGTCTTCCTGGTGATGATCCTGTTCCTGCTGGTGCGACCGCAGGGCATCTTCGGCGAACGGATCGGCGAGCGCGCATGACCGGCCAGCGTACCGTCCTGCTGGCCGCGGTCGCGGCCTTCCTGCTCGCGCTCCTGCTGCCGGTCTTCGTCTCGGGCTACGGCATCCGCATCCTGAACCTCGCCCTGATCTCGGCCATCGCCGTGATCGGCCTGAACTTCGCGTTCGGCTATGCCGGACTGATCACGCTCGCCCAGGCCGGCTTCGTCGGCTGCGGCGCCTATGTCACGGCGATCCTCTCGACCAAGGTCGGACTGACCCCGTTCCTGTCGATTCCGATCGCCGTCGTCGCCGCCGGCGCGATCGGCGTGGTGATCGGCCTGCCCATGCTGCGGCTCAAGGGCCACTATCTCGCGCTGGCGACGCTGGGCTTCAACGTGTCCTTCGTCATCGTCGCCACCAACTGGAAGTCGGTGATGGGCGGCACCGACGGCATCTCCGGCATCCCGCCGCTCGCCCTGCCCGGCTTCCCGCTGGCCACCGACCATCGCTACTTCTACGTCGTCTGGCTGGCGCTGGCCGCGACGACCTGGTGCGCCTGGCGCATCCGCAACTCCCATATCGGCCTGGCCATGATCGCCGTGCGCGACGACGAGCTGGCGACCGGGTCGTCCTCGGTCGGCGTCACCCGCATCAAGGTCCAGGCCTTCGCGCTCTCCGCCGTCTATGCCGGGCTGGCAGGCGCTCTGTTCGCCCACATGACGAACTTCGTGGCGCCCGACGACTTCGCCCTCGGCCATTCGATCGTCTACCTGTCGATGCTGATCATCGGTGGCGAGGGCTCGATCCTGGGCAGCATCGTGGGCGCCGTCATCGTCACCTACATGCCCGAGCTGATGCGCGACCTCGGCACCGCCTACCTGATCGTGTTCGGCGCCCTGATGCTGCTGATCCTGATCTTCCTGCCCAAGGGCCTGCTCAGCCTGGCCGCGCTGGTCGGCCGCCGGCTCGGCCTGTCCGGGCGGTGAGGCCGCAATGACGGCACCCCTGCTGGCCGTCGACGGCCTGTCGAAGAGCTTCGGCGGCGTCCACGCCGTGCGCGAGGTGTCGTTCACGATTCCGCCGGGCGTGATCTTCTCCGTCATCGGTCCCAACGGCGCCGGCAAGACCACGCTGATCAACGTGCTGACCGGCATCCTCAGGAGCTCGGGCGGTCGCGTCCGCTTCGAGGATCGCGACATCAGCGACGTGCCGGCGCATGTCGTGGCCTCGGCCGGCATGGTCCGAACCTTCCAGAACGGCCGCCTGTTCCAGCGCCTGACCGTCATCGAGAACGTGCTGGTCGGCGCCCATCACCTGCTGCCGCAGTCGATCTGGTCGGCGATCGCCGGCACCGCCACCGCCCGGCAGGCGGCGATCCGCAGCCACGCGCGCGAGCTCCTGGCGACGCTCGGCCTCGCCGACGATGCCGACCGGCTGGTCGGCGCGCTGCCCTACGGCCGCCAGCGCATGGTCGAGATCGCCCGCGCCCTCGTCTCGGAGCCCAAGCTGCTGCTGCTCGACGAGCCGGCCGCCGGCCTGAACTCGGGCGAGGTCGAGCGCCTGCGCGGCATCCTGGAAACCCTGCGCGTCCAGGGCCTCACCCTCCTGCTGGTCGAGCACAATATGGGCCTGGTCATGCGCGTCGCCGACCGCATCGCCGTCATCAGCTTCGGCGAGAAGATCGCCGAGGGCAGCCCGGCCGAGGTCCGCGCCGATCCGCAGGTGCTCGAGGCCTATCTCGGCCATGGATACCGTCATGCTGAAGATTGAGGGCCTGTCGGTCAGCTACGGCGCCATCGACGCCCTGCACGGGCTCTCGATCGAGGTCGCCCAGGGCGAGGTGGTGGCGCTGCTGGGCGCCAACGGCGCCGGCAAGACGACGCTGCTGCGCACCATCTCCGGCCTGCTGCGGCCGCGCGCCGGCGAGATCCGCTTCGAGGGCGAGCCGCTCGGCACCAGCTCGGCCGAGAGCCGGGTGCGCCGCGGCATCGCCCACGTGCCCGAGGGCCGCCGTATCTTTCCGGGCCTCACGGTGCGCGAGAACCTCGACGTCGCGACCACGGTGTGGCGCCGCCGCGGCATGAGCGCCGACGGCGACCTCGACCGCGTCTTCGCGCTGTTCCCGCGGCTGCGCGAGCGCGCCACGCAGCTCGGCTGGTCGCTGTCGGGCGGCGAGCAGCAGATGCTGGCGATCGGCCGCGCGCTGATGGCGCGTCCAAAGATGCTGCTGCTCGACGAACCCTCGCTCGGCCTGGCGCCGCGCCTGTCGGCCGAGGTCTACGAGCGCATCGCCGACATCAATGCCCGCGACGTCACCGTGCTCCTGGTCGAGCAGAACACCGTGCTCGCCCTCGATGTGGCCAAACGCGCCTACGTGATCGAGAATGGCCACATCGTGCTGGACGGTCCGGCGCGCGAGCTCGCCCGCCATCCAAGGGTGCGGGAAGCCTATCTGGGAGCCTGAATCCATGCCGCAGGACGGCGCGCCGACGGCCGGCTGGCAGGTCGGCATCGACATCGGCGGCACCTTTACCGATCTCGTGGCGCTGCACCCGGCGAGCGGCGAGGTCCGCTCGATCAAGGTCCCGACCCGGCGCAACGATCCCGTCGCCAGCATCCTGGGCGCCCTCGCCGCGGCCGGGCTCTCGCCCGAGCAGGTCGACGACCTGGTGCACGGCACGACCTTGGTCACCAATGCGATCGTCGAGGATCGCGTCGAGCCCGTCGCCCTCGTGGCCACGCAGGGTTTCGAGGACGTGCTCGACATCGGCCGCGCCGGCCGCCAGCAGCTCTACCGCCTCGAGGTGCCGCCGCGTCGCGCCGCCCAGGTCCCGCCCGAGCGCCGGGTCGGGCTGGCCGAGCGCGTCGACCATGACGGCGCCGTCCTCGCGCCGCTCGAGCCCGCCGCCATCGCCGAGGCGGTCCGCCGCGTCCAGGACACCGGCGTGCAGAGCGCCGCCGTGTCGCTGCTGCACGCCTATGCCAATCCCGCGCACGAGCGCGCGGTTGGCGAGGCCCTGAAGCAGGCCCTGCCCTTCGTGTCGCTGTCGCACGAGGTCAATCCCGAGACCCGCGAGTTCGAGCGCACCGCGACCACGGTCCTCAACGCCTCCGTGATGCCGATCGCCGCCCGCTACCTCGACCGGCTGCAGCGCGACGTGAAGGGTGCCCGCCTCCACGTCATGCACTCGGCCGGCGGCATGGCCTCGCCGGACGCCGCCGCCCGCCGGCCGCTCGCCATGGCGCTGTCAGGCCCCGCCGCCGGCGTCTGTGCTGCCGCCCACGTCGCGGGCGCGCTCGGCCTCGACAGCGTGCTGACCTTCGACATGGGCGGCACCACGACCGACGTCTGTCTGGTGACCCGCGGCGCCGCCGAGATCTCGACCGATTCCAAGCTCGCCGGCCGGCCGGTGCGCCAGCCCATGGTCGCCGTCGAATCGATCGGCGCCGGCGGCGGCTCGCTGGTGACGCTGGGGACCGGCGGCCTGTCGATCGGGCCGGAGAGCGCCGGCGCCGAGCCCGGTCCGGCCGCCTACGGCCGCGGCGGCACGCGGCCCACCGTGACCGACGCCAATGCGGTGCTGGGCTACCTCGATCCGACCCGACGGCTGGGCGGGGCCATCACCCTCGATGTCGCCGCGGCCGAGGCGGCGCTCGCCCCGCTGGCCGAGCGGCTGGGCGTCGGCATTGTCGAGCTGGCGCTCGGCGTGCAGCGCGTCGCCAACGCCACCATGGTCCGCGCCCTGGCCCGCGTCACCGTCGAGCGCGGCGTCGATGGAAGGCAATGCACCCTGCTCGCCTTCGGCGGCGCCGGGCCGATGCATGCGGCCGGGCTCGCGCGCGAGTTCGGCATCCGCGAGATCGTGGTCCCCCGCTTCTCCTCGGCCTTCTCGGCGCTGGGCTGCATCGTCGCCGACATGAGCTACACGCAGCAGCAGTCGGTCCGCATGCTGAGCCCGCAGTGGGACGGCGAGCGCTTCCGCGCCCTGCACGACGGCATGGCGGCGGCGCTGGCCGAGCCGCTGCATCGCCAGGGCCATGCGGCCGACCGCATTGCCGTCGAGCGCACCGCGCTGGTCCGCTATGTCGGCCAGAGCACCGCCGTCGAGGTCCCGTTCGACGATCCGCTGGATATCGCCGTGCTGGGCCGCGACTTCCGCCGGCGCCACCGCGACATCTACGGCTACGAGACCGACGAGCACTGGGAACTGCAGAGCCTGCGCCTCAGCGCCCGGGTCGGCCGCACCCCGCGCTTCGGCCCGATGGCGGCGACAGCCGGCGCACCGACTCCGATGTCCGTCGCCCCGTGCTGGTTCGACAAGGGCGGCGCCGTGCCGACGCCGCGCTACGATCGCGATTCCCTGCCCGCCGAGACCGTCATCGCCGGCCCGGCGATCGTCGAGGATGCCTGGTCGACCATCGTCGTGCCGCCGGGCTGGACGCTGCGCGCCGACGCGATGGGGCATCTCTGGATCGGCGAGGCCATGCCATGAGGAACACTGTCGATCCCTTCACCGTGGAGGTGATCCGCCACGCGCTGACCGCAGCGGCCGAGGAGATGTCCTTCGTCGTCATGCGCTCGGCCCGCTCGCCGCTCCTGCGCGAGGCGGGCGACCTCTCCTCGGCCCTGACCGACCACAAGGGCGACCTGATCGCCCAGGGCCGCGACATCCCGATCCATCTCGGTGTCATGAGCTTCACGGTGAAGAAGTTCCTGGAGCGCGTGCCGCCCGAGCGACTGCTCCCGGGCGACGTCTGGTTCCTCAACCTGCCCGAGGTCGGCGGCAACCACCTGCCCGACGTGAAGGCCATCCGGCCGATCTTCCTCGAGGGGCGGCTGTTCGCCTTCGCCGTCAGCCTGGCCCACTGGGGCGACATCGGCGGCGCCTGGGCCGGCAGCTACTTCGCCGCCGCCACCGAGACCTGGCAGGAGGGCGTGCGCATCCCGCCGGTCCGGCTGTTCACGGCCGAGGGCCCGGACCGCGAGAAGCTCGACTTCCTGCTGGCCAACCTGCGCGGACCCGCCGAGCGCGAGGGCGACATCCTGGCCCAGATGGCCGCGACCCGGACGGCCGACGCGCGCCTGCAGCGGCTGGGCGGGGAGCACGGCGCCGCCACGATCCGCGCCGCCCTCGACCGGCTGGACGATCTTTCCGAGGCGCAGATGCGCGAGGCGATCGCGGGCCTGCCCGACGGCGTCTACGAGGGCGAGGACTTCCTCGACGACGATGGGCCGGACGGCCAGCCGGCCGCCATCCGCGTGCGCATCGAGATCGCGGGCGACCGGGCGCGCTTCGACTTCGGCGCCACCGACGATGCCGTGGCGGGGCCGCTCAACACCACGCCGTTCGTCGCCATGGCCGCCGTCTACTACGCCATCAAGGCGGTGGCCGGTCCGGAGATCCAGCCCAACGGCGGCTGCTACCGGCCGCTCGAGATCCTGACGCGGCCCGGTTCCATCCTCGAACCCGCCATCGACAAGCCGGTGGTCGGCGGCAACCACGAGACCTCGCAGCGCGCCGTCGACGCGATCATGCGGGCGCTGGAGCCGGCGGTGCCCGAGCGGCTGACGGCCGGCGGCTCGACCACGGCGGGGCTGCTGATCTTCGGCGGACGGCGGCGCGACGGCGCCATCGGCACCTTCTACGAGACCCATGGCGGCGGCGAAGGCGCGCGGGCCGAGCGCGACGGCGTGCCGGTGGTGCGCGTTCACCTCACCAACACGATGAACACGCCGGCCGAGATCGTCGAGGCCGAGTACATGATCCGGGTCGAGGAGCAGCGCCTGCGCACCGGCTCGGGCGGCGCCGGGCGGCATCGCGGCGGCGACGGCATGGTGCGCACCTACACGGTGCTGGCCGACGGCCTCAGCCTCACCACCATGTTCGAGCGCCGGATCGTCGCCCCTTACGGCCTGCAGGGCGGCGCCGACGGCGCGCCGTTCCGCGTCACGCTGCATCGCGCGGCCGGCGGCGGCCGCGAGCTCTCCGGCAAGGAGAACCTCGCCTTGCGGGCCGGCGACCGCGTCGTCATGGAGACCTCGGGCGGCGGCGGCTACGGCTCGCCGGCCTGACCGGCGGCGAACAGCTTGCGCACCGCCCCCATGTCGGCGATGCGCTGCATCCAGGCCAGCGACCCCTCTTCCTTCATCGCCCGGGCGCCCTCGACGAACGCCGCCAGCGCCAACCGGTTCAGCGCGCCGCCGACGCTGATGCGCTTGGCGCCGGCCGCCGCGACGTCGGCGACGGTGAGCGCGGGCTCGAGCCAGCCCGTCACCACGTTCAGCGGCCGGTCGATCGCCTCGACCACCGCGCGGATCTCGGCCGCGGTGCGCAGTCCCGGCGCATAGAGCACCTCGGCTCCCGCCGCGGAATAGGCCCGGAGGCGGCGGATCGTGTCGGCCATGTCGTTGCGGCCGCGGATGAGGTTCTCCGCCCGCGCCGTCAGCACGAACGGCACCGGCAGGCTGCGGGCCACGGCGACTGCGGCGCGCACGCGCTCGACCGACAGGCCGAAGTCGTAGATCGGAGCCTTGGGATCGTTCGAATAGTCCTCGATCGAGCCGCCCGCCAGGCCCGCCTCGGCCGCCATCCGGATCGTCTCGGCTGCCGCCGCCGGCTCGTGGGCGAAGCCGTTCTCCAGGTCGGCATTCACCGGCAGGTCGGTCGCCTCCACGATCTCGCGCGCGTTGGCGATCACCTGCTCGCGCGTCACGCCCGCGTGTCCCAGGTTGTTCGCGACCCCGAGGCTGGTGGTCGCCAGCGCCTCGTAGCCCAGCCCCGCCAGGATCCGTGCCGTGCCCGCGTCCCACGGGTTGGGAATGAGGAAGCATCCCGGACGCTCGTGCAGTTTCCTGAACGATGCGGTCTTCTCGGCCTGGGTGCGCATGTGCTCTCTCTCCTCGATCTGCCGCGAAGATCGCCGCGCGACAGGCCTCTGTCGAATGCATAGTATTTCGCATCATCATCAGGAAAACGGATCGATGGACATCGACGGGCTGCGGACCTTCGTCGCGATCGCCGAGCTCGGCGGCTTCACCCGCGCCGCCGCGCGCCTGCACCGCTCCCAGCCGGCGATCAGCCGCCGCCTCGGCCTGCTGGAACAGGAGCTGGGGGTCCCCCTGTTCGACCGGCTGCGCGGCCGGGCCCGGCTTACCGAGGCGGGTGCTGCCTTCCGGCCGCACGCCGAGGCCGCCCTCGCCGCACTGAAGGATGGCCAGGAGGCCGTCCGCGACCTGCAGTCCGGCCTGTCGGGCAGTCTCTCGCTCGCCCTGGTCGGCACCCTCGCCGACACGCACATCGTCGACACGCTGCGCCGCTTCCGCGAGCGGGCGCCCGGCGTGCGGCTCGAGTTGCGCACCGCCTCGAGCGCAGAGGTCACCGACCTGGTGCGGCGCGGCGAGGTCACGCTGGGCCTGCGCTACTTCTTTCCCGACAGGGCGGATCTCGCCATCCATGCGGCGGGCGCGGAGGCGATGCTGGTGGTGGCCGCCGCGGGCCATCCGTCGGCCGGACGGCGCGTGCGGAAGGTCGGCACGCTATCCGGCGAGCGCTGGATCGGCTTCCCGCCGGTGCGCAACGAGCGGGATTCGTCCGGCCACCTGCTCGCCCGCCTGCTCCTGCGCGCCGGCCTGGACGATGCCGACGTCACCCTGATCGACAGCCTGACGGCCCAGAAGCGGCTCGCCCAGGCGGGCTTCGGCCTCGCGCTCGTGCCCGAGAGCAGCGTGCGCGACGAACTGCGCCAGGGCCTGCTGGTCGCGCTCGACGTGCCGGCGCTGCGCGCGGTGAACCCGATCACCGCCATCCATCGCCGCAACGCCTATCTCAGCCCGGCGGCCAAGGCCCTGCTCGCGTTGCTGACCGGCAGGCCGCTGAAGCCGAAACGGCTCGCTTCTGTCAGCTCGCCATCGCCGGCCGCTTCGCCCGCCACGGCATCGCCGTCTCGTAGGCGTGGGCCGCGCGGAACACCGTCTGCTCGCTGAACGGCTTGCCGGCGAGCTGCATGGCGACCGGCAGTCCGCCGGCCCCGAAGCCGGTGCAGACCGTGATGGCCGGAAAGCCCGTGACGTTGAACGGCATGGTGAAGGACGGCTTCTCGATACCCGACCATTTCGGCACGTTGTCGATGCGCGGCGCCTCGGCCGGCGCGGCGGCGCTCACCAGGATGTCGAGATCGGCCATGGCGTCGGCCATCTCGTGGCAGAGTACCCGGCGGCGGCGCGTCGCCTGGATGATGTCCGGGCCCGTCACCATCGCCGACAGGATGACCCGGTCGCGCAGCATCTCGCTGTAGTCGTTGAAGCGCTCGCGCAGCCACGGACCGTGCACCGCGAAAGCCTCGGTGACCATGATCAGCCAGCCCACGGCGAAGTAGTCGAGCATCGGCGACAGGGTGACCTCACGGACCTCCGCTCCTTCCTTGCGGAAGAAATCGACGGCTGCGTCGATGCCGGCCCGCGTCGTGTCCGAGGCCGGATTGTCGGTCTCGAAGAAATGGCGCACGACGCCGATGCGCAGTCCCTTGACGCCCTTGCCGAGCTCGGCGGTGAAGTCGGGCACCGGCCGGTCGACGCTGGCCGGGTCCTCGGGATCGTGGCCGGCCATGGCCTGCAACAGCAACGCGCAATCCTCGGCCGTCCAGGCCATCGGTCCGGCATGGTCGAGCGACCAGGCGAGCGGCAGGATGCCGACGCGGCTGCACAGGCCGTAGGTCGGCTTGATGCCGGCGATGCCGCAGAACGCCGCCGGGCCGCGAATCGAGCCGCCGGTGTCCGAGCCGGTGCCGCCCAGGATCATGCCGGCCGCGACCGCCGCGCCGGTGCCCGAGGACGAGCCCGCCGTGAAATGCTCGCGGTTCCAGGGATTGCGCGCCGGCGGCCAGGGCAGGTCGAAGGACGGACCGCCGAAGGCGAACTCGTGCGTCGACAGCTTGCCCAGCATCACGGTGCCGGCCTCGGCCCACTTGGCGACCGTGCGCGCGTCCTTCGCGGGCACGTTGGTCTCGAGCAGCTTCGAATGGGCCGTCGTGCGGATGCCCGCCGTGTTGTAGATGTCCTTGTGGGCGATCGGGATGCCGTCGAGCGGCCCGCGGAGCGCGCCGGACGCCTGCCGCGCCTCGGCAGCTTTCGCGTCGGCGAGCGCCCGCTCCTCCGTCACCATCAGGAAGGCGTCGAGCTGCGGGTCGAGGCGGCGGATGCGGTCGAGCTGCGCCTTGGCGAGTTCGACCGGCGACAGCTTTTTCGCGGCGATGAGTCGGCCGGCTTCGGCGATGGTCGGGATGGCGGACATCAGCCCTTCTCCCGGCCCTGCAGCACGTCGAACGTCAGCGCCGGCTCCGCTTCGCGCGGCAGCGGCGCGTTCACCCGTGCGATCAGGGTCTGGAAGATCGCCGCGCCCGGCAGCAGGCCCTTCACCTGCTCCTGGGTCAGCTCGACCCCGGCCCGTTTCAGGATGGCATCGAGTTCGGCCTGGTCGATGGCTGGGGGACTCACGGGCATTCCTTTCCTGTTCGGCAGGGACGATAGGCGCCTGCAAGATGCTGGCCAAGGACCCGGCGCCGGCGTCTACTCGCCGTCCATGATCATCGAACGCATCGACCCCATCGCCCTGCGGCTCCCGAAATCGACGGGCGACGGCGCGCTCCATCTCGTCCTGTGCCGCGTGACGACGCGGTCCGGCCTGGTCGGTTACGGCGAATGCCTGTGCCTGCGCCCCGCCTCGCAGCGCAGCCTGGTCGCGGCGATCGCCGATGCCATCGCGCCTCTCCACGTCGGCCGTTCGGTCGAGGAGCGCGAGAGCCTGAACCGCGAGGCCCGCATCCGCATGGCCTCGTTCGGCCGTGCCGGCACGAACCTGAATGCGCTGGCGGCGGTGGACATCGCCCTGTGGGACATCGCCGGCAAGGCGGCCGGGAGGTCGCTTTCCGACCTGCTGGGTGGCGCGCGGCGCGGCCGCGTGCCCGTGATGGCAAGCCTCGACCGCTACAACGATGCGACCAGGGTCGCCCCGCGCATCGCGAAGGCGCTCGGCGCCGGCGTGGCCGCCGTCAAGGTCCACGAGTTCGACCTTGCCGTCATCGAGGCGGCCCGCCGGCAGGTCGGTCCTGGCCTGCCCTTCGTCGCCGATTGCAACAGCGTCCACAGCCTGGCCGACATAGGCCGGGACATCGCCCGCTGGCGGGCGCTCGACCTCCTGTGGCTGGAAGACCCGGTGTGGCCGCCGGAAGCCATGCTCGGCGCACCCGAACTGCCCGGCATCGTGGTCGGCCAGGGCGCCGACCTCGGCTCGGCCGAGCAACTCGCCGTCTACGCCCGGCCGCCGATCGGCGTCCTGCAGCCCGACGTCTGCATGATCGGCGGCGTGTCGGAGACGCGCCGCGCCATCGCGATGCTCGAGCCGCTCGGCGTATCCATCGCGCCGCACACGCCCTTCATCGGCCCGGCGGCGCTCGCCACGCTGCATCTGCTTGCCGCGATGAAGCAGGAGGCCTGGTTCGCCGTCATCGAGGCCGAGCCGTCGATGGCGCTCTACGCCGACGAGGCCTTCACGCGATGGCAGCCCAGCCTCGCTGTCCCCACCGGGCCCGGGCTGGGCGCGGACCCCGATCCGGCCTGGCTGGAGCGTCACAGCCTGTAGTGGCGAGGCCGGTTCAGCCCTTCACCTTGCGGCCCAGCATGGTCTCGTAGACGCGCAGCACCGAGGTGCTGTCGTCGCCGCCGAAGCCCATGCCCTTGGCCAGGCGTTGCAGGTTGTGCGTCGAGGCGCCCTGCTGCAGCGGCACGCCGAGCTCGTCGCCCAGTTCCAGCGCCAGGTGCAGGTCCTTGTAGGCAAGGTCGAGCGCGAACGACGGCGGCGAGTACTTGCCCGGCAGGGCGCGCAGCGTGAAGTTCCGGATGGCGTTCGAGTTGCCGCTCGAGCTCGAGATCACCTGCAGCAGCTTGTCCGGATCGAGGCCGGCGCTGGTGCCCAGCATCATGCCTTCGACCAGCGCGGCGAGGTTGCAGAACGAAAGCATGTTGTTGACCAGCTTGGCCACGGTGCCACTGCCGAGCTCGCCCATGTGGATCACGTTCGCACTGAACGACTGCAGCACCGGCAGCGCATCGTCGAACACCTTCTTGTCGCCGCCGACCATGATGGCGATGGTCGCGGCCTCCGCGCCGGTCGTGCCGCCGCTGACCGGCGCATCGAGCATGGCGATGCCCTTGGCCGCCATCGCCGCGCCGATCTTCTTCACCATCGACGGCGCGTTGGTGCTGAGGTCGATGTAGGTCTGTCCAGGCTTCAGGCTGGCGAGAACACCGCCCTCGCCCAGCGCGACCTTCTCGACATCCCGTGGCATCGGCAGCGAGGTCAGCACCAGGTCGGCACCCTTCGTCACCTCGGCGATCGACCCGGCGGCCGAGGCTCCGACATCGGTGCAGGCCTTCACGGCAGCCGCGTTGAGGTCGAACACCGAGACCGCGTGATTGCTGCGCTTGACGATGTTGCGGCACATGGGCCCGCCCATGTTGCCCACACCGATGAACCCGACTTTCATTGTTTCCTCTCTCCCCTATTTGTCATCCCGAGCGAAGCCGCCCGGAGGGCGGCGCAGTCGAGGGACCTTTCTTCTGTCGACGTCGTCCGGATCAGCCGACCATCAACACCAGCTTGCCCTTGAAATGGCGGTCGGCGCTGACCTTGAGCGCCTTCTGCGCATCCTTCAGCGCAAAGGTCGTCACATGCTGCGGCTTCACCGCGCCCGACGTGACGAGCGCTGCGATGCGTTCCATGTGCGCGCGGGTGCGCGGCACCGCCGGGCGGAGCGCCGCGACATCGCTGCGTTCGGGCTTGGGCGCCTGCGGTCCCGAGGCGATGAAGGCGGCACGGCCGCCGGGCTTCAGGACGGCGAAGGAGTGCGTGGCGACATCTCCCCCCACGGTCTCGAAGACCGCATCGACGCCCTTCACCGCCTGGGTGAAGTCGGTCTTCGTGTAGTCGATGACCTCGTCGGCACCCAGGCTCTTCACATAGTCGACGTTGCCGGTGCTCGCCGTGCTGATGACCCGCGCGCCGATCTTCTTGGCCAGCTGGATGGCGAAGCTCGCGACGCCTCCGGCGCCGCCCTGGATCAGGATCGTCTCGCCGGCCTTGAGCTTCAGCGTATCCTCGACCGAGCAGATCGCCGTGAGCCCGGTGAGTGCCACCGCCACGGCATCGACGTGGCTGAGGCCCGCCGGCTTCTTCCCGACCACCGCCGCACCGACGGCGACCTTCTCGCAGTAGGTCCCGTCGCGGCCGGTCTCCAGCACGCCGAACACCTCGTCGCCGACCTTGAGGTCGGTCACGCCGGCGCCGACGGCGCTGACCCTGCCCGAGAAGTCGCGTCCCAGGACCAGCGGAAAGTTCGCCTGCTTGTACTCGCCCGCCGCCACCTTGGGATCGGCGCCGTTGACGCTTGCGGCGACGACGTCGACCACGACCTGCCCTTCGCCCGCCGTCGGATCCGGCAGGTCGCCGTAGGTCAGGACCTCGGGTCCGCCGAAATTCTCGATGAATGCCGCTTTCATGGGGGTCTGGCCTTTGCGGTTGAATGTCGGCCCGGACCCTAGAGCGGTTCGCCGGCCGGGGAAACCGGGTCCGCCGGACCCGCGCCCGGTCGCGAAATGCGGGCGGTCCCGACGGGTTTTCCGATCAGTCGGTCAAGGCCTTGCGCGGCAGGCGCAGCGTCAACCCCAGGCCCGACGGATTCCACTCGTAACTCAATGTCCCGAGGAAGGAAGTTTCGACCGTGCGGGCCACGAGCTGGGTGCCGAATCCCGTCGACGTCGGCGGCCCTTCGACGGACGGGCCGCCGCGCTCGGTCCATCGCACCAAGATGTCGTCGCCCGCGAAAGACCATGCGATCTCGACGGTTCCCCCGGCAGTGGTGAGCGCACCGTACTTGGCAGCGTTCGTGACGAGCTCGTGGAAGATCAGGGCCATGTTGTTGATCGCGTGATCGCCCAGCCCGATGCCTGGCCCCGACAGGGTGAACGGCGACGCTGCAGCGCCGGCACGGCTGCCTGCCGCCCGATCGTGGGGCAGCAGGATGGCCCGCAGCAGCGCCTCGAGGCCCGCCGGCTGATCCTTGCCGCCGCCCTCGGTGAAGCTCCGCCGCACCAGACCGTGCGCCCGCGCCAGCGCACGAACCCGGCCGGACAGGACCTCCGCCAGATCGGCGGGAGAGCGGGCGTTGCGGGCGCTGAGCTGGATCATGCCGTCGACGATGCTGAAGACGTTCTTGACGCGGTGACTCATTTCCTGGGCCAGGCCGGCCTGTACGGCCAGCGACGCCTTGAGTTGCTGCTCCGTCTTGAACATCTGCAGGGCCGCGCTGACGAATCCCGACAGTTCGCTCACCGCCGTGACATGGCCGGCGTTGAAGTGTCCGACGCGGTCCGAGACGATCCACAAGGTACCGATGCCATCGGCACCGCGCCGCAATGGAACCAGCAGCACCTCCGGCACGACGATCTCGGCGTCGGCGATCCATGCATAGTAGCGCTCGGCATGACGGGCGAGCACGGCCGCCCCGGCATCCAGCGTGACGCCGCACGGGCTGTCGTTGCGCGGCGTCGTGGCGCCTTCGAAAGCGGCCAGCGATCCCCGCAGGAAGTGCCAGCGGAAGACCGCCGCCGTGCCGTCAGCCGGCTCGAGGACGCTGATGCCGGCGGCGACGCCACCGGCCATTTCCATGGCGAAGTCCACGAACCGTGGGAGGACCTCGCCCGGCCCTTCGGCCATGCAACTCCCGAGGTCCAGCAGGGCCTGCTTGAGGCGTGCCTGGTCGGTGTTCGAAGGCGGGCGACCCGCCAGCTCCCGTGTGACGATGATCTCGTCCAGGGGAACCGGCCGATCGGCCGCCAAGGGGGCCGCCGTCATCGCACGAGTCTCCGGGAAACGGGGTCGCCGCGCAACGGCGGATTCGGCCCTTGCGACCGTCCGGGCGCCGCAGCGGATGAGATTGGCCGTTCTCGGCCGATCACATCATGCTTCAGGCCCGGCGCGACCCCCGGATCAGACGTCCGGGGAGTGCCCCGGTCGCCTGGCCGTCGCGGTAGACGACGGCTCCCGAGACGATCGTCGCGTCGAAACCGTCCGTCCGCTGCACCAGGCGCTTGCCGCCGGCTGGCAGGTCGTAGACGACCTCGGGTGACCGCAGCCGCAGACGATCGTAATCGAGGACGTTGATGTCGGCCTTCTTGCCGACGCCGAGCAGGCCGCGGTCGTTGAGGCCCACGGCCTGCGCATTGTCGGCGGCGAGCCGCTTGATCGCCCAGCTGACCGGGAACAGTGCGCCGCGGCGGCGGTCGCGCGTCCAGTGGGTGAGCGTGTAGCTGGTCGCGGTGGCGTCGCACATGATGCCGACATGGGCGCCACCGTCGCCGAGGCCGATCAGGCTGTTGGGCGAGGCGATCATGTCGCGCACCGCATCGAGGTTGCCCGCCGCGAAGTTGGTGACTGGCAGGTAGAGCAACCCGCGGCCGTCGCGCACCATCAAGGCATCATAGGCGACCTCTTCCGGCCGCCGCCCCTCGCGGGCCGCACGGGCCGCCACGCTGCTCTCCGGCGCGGGCTCGTAGTCGGGCGGATCGCCCAGCGGGAACATGCGCTCCCAGCGCTCGACACGCCGGGCATGGCCTCTTCCCTCGGCAACCTCGACCATCAGCTTTTTCCGGAAAGCGGGATCGCGCAGATAAACGAGGCGCTCGGCCATCGGCAGGTGGGCGATCGCCTTGTAGGCCGGCCGGCCCATGAACGGGTTCTGCGACAGCTCGAAACCCAGCAGCACGCTGGTCGGCCGCGAGCGCACCTGGGCAGTGATGCGCAGCCCCTCGGCGTTGGCCTCGTCGATCTCGGCCATCAGCGTGCGCCAGGCCTCGGGCCGGGCATCCGACTGGGTCAGCGTCAGGGTGAGCGGCCGCGTCGACTCGCGCGCCAGCCGGCGAAACAGGCCGATCTCCGCCGCCTGATCCTCGAAGTCCGACACGACCTGCAGCCAGCCCGTGCCGGCCGCGCGCAGCGCGTGGGCGATCTCGGTCAGCTCGGCTTCCTCGGCCCGCAGGGTCGGGATGCTGCGCCCGTCGGCGGCGCGATGGTTGAGCGTGCGCGAGGTGGCGAAGCCCAGCGCGCCGGCCCGCAGCCCCTCGGCGGTGAGCTCGGCCATGCGCCGCCGATCGTCGGCGGTGGCCGGCTCGCGGTTGGCTCCGCGCTCGCCCATCACGTAGACGCGCAGCGCGGCATGCGGGACCTGGGTCGCCACGTCGGCGTCGTACCGCCGGGCGGCGAGGGAATCGAGATAGTCGGGAAAGCTGTGCCAGTTCCACGGCAGGCCCGCGGTCATCACCACCTCGGGAATGTCCTCGACGCCCTCCATCAGGTTGACCAGCAAATCGCGCTGCTCGGCATGGCAGGGAGCGAAGCCGACGCCGCAATTGCCCAGCAGCACGGTCGTGGCGCCATTCCACGACGATGGCGACAGGCGTTCGCTCCACGTCACCTGCGCGTCGTAATGGGTATGGACGTCGACGAAGCCCGGCGTGACCAGCCGGCCGCGCGCATCGATCTCCTCGGCGCCCTTCGGGAGGTTGCGGCCGATGGCCGTGATGCGGCCGTCGGTGACCGCGAGATCGGCCTCGTAGGGCTCGCCACCCGAGCCATCGACGATGGTGCCGTGGCGAACGACAAGGCTGGGCGTGGGCATGCTTCGGCTCCGATTGATGAACCGATCGTATCGGCTCGACAAACGCGCTGGCAATCGGCGGTGCCGCAGGACCGGGTTGCAGTTCCGTAGCGTCGCGAACGGGCCCTCGCGGGCCAGCTTGGCGTGTTCCGGCTGTGACCATGCACAGAGTGTGACTTTGCCCACGCTACCAGATGTCGGCGAGGATCATCATCCGTCCGTGCCCCGATGCGCGGCACGAAGCGAGGAACAACGATGCGTGCACATGCGATCCTGGGCGCCGTCATCGCCCTGTCCGTCCTTGCGCTCCCCTCGATCGAGGTCCGGGCGGAAACCGGCTACGCCGCCGTCTGGCGTCCCGGCAGCGGCGCCCAGTGGTGGCGGTCGGGCATGACGGCCGACGAGTTCAAGGCGCAGGACAAGACCTACTTCGACCAGGGCCTGCGGATCCAGTCCATGTCGCTCAAGGGCGGCCGCTTCACCGTGGTTTGGCGGCCGGGGTCGGGCGCGCAGTGGTGGCGCTCCGGCATGACCGTCGACCAGCTCAAGGCCCAGGACAAGACCTACTTCGACCAAGGCCTGCGGCTCGCGGCGCTCGAGATCGACGGCGGCAAGTTCGCTGCGGTCTGGCGTCCCGGCACGGGCGCCCAATGGTGGCGGTCGGGCATGACGGCGGACGAGTTCAAGGCTCAGGACAAGACCTACTTCGACCAGGGGCTGCGCATCGCCGTGCTCGAGATCGAGGGCGGCAGGTTCGCGGCCGTGTGGCGTCCCGGCACCGGCACCCAGTGGTGGCGATCGGGCATGACCGGCGCCGACCTGGAATCGCAGGACCAGATCTACTTCGGACAGGGTCTGCGCCTCACCGCCCTGGCCGTCGACGGCGACCGCTACGCCGCGGTGTGGCGACCGGGATCGGGGACGCAGTGGTTCAGCCATCGCCGCTGCTCCGTCGACTTCAAGACCGAGGATACAGCCTACTTCGGGCGCGGCCTGCGTCTGCAGTTCATCGAGCGGCAGGACCATGCGAGCGGCGCCTACCGCTATCCGTGGAAGAGCGGCGATTCGCACAAGGTCAGCCAGGGCAACAACAACGCCTCGGGCTCGCACAATGGCAGCCAGGCCTATGCCTTCGACTTCGGCCTGCCGAGCGACACGCAGGTGCGGGCGGCCCGGGCCGGCACGGTCGAGTGGCTGCAGGAGAGCCAGACGACGAGCTACGATCCGACGAAGGCCACGACGCCGTCGAACACGCCGTTCCCCAACGGCAGCCTGCAGAACTGGGGCAATGCCGTGCGGCTTCGCCATGCCGGCGGATTCACGAGCTGGTACTTCCACCTCAAGACCAACGGCGTCAGCGTCAAGGTCGGAGACACGGTGAAACGCGGCCAGGCGATCGCGACGTCGGACAATACGGGCCGCACCTCCGGCCCCCACCTGCACTTCCAGGTCCAGGCCGATTCGACCGACTGGGGCCAGTCGGTGCCGATCTCGTTCGGCGACTGCACCGTGCCGACGGGCGGGCAGACGGTCACCGCCGACTGAGACTCGATCGGGCGGAGTCGCGTCGGTCCCGGCTCTTCCGTCCCCGACGATGTCCGCTTGCAGCGCCGGGCGGACATCCCCACGTGAGGACATCGCCCGCGGCAGATCGGGCCGTGGGATCATGCTTGTCTCAAACAACGCGGAAAGGAAGCGTCATGGCGAAGAACACGATCTGCCTCTGGTACGACAAGGATGCCGAGGCGGCGGCCCGGTTCTATGCCACGGTCTTCCCCGACAGCGCCGTCAACGCCGTTCACCGCGCGCCCAGCGACTATCCGTCCGGCAAGAAGGGCGACGTGCTGACGGTCGAGTTCACCGTCGCCGGCATTCCCTGCCTCGGCCTCAACGGCGGTCCTGCGTTCACGCACAACGAGGCCTTCTCCTTCCAGATCGCCACCGACGACCAGGCGGAGACCGATCGCTACTGGGACGCCATCGTCGGCAATGGCGGCCAGGAAAGCGCCTGCGGCTGGTGCAAGGACAGATGGGGCATCTCCTGGCAGATCACGCCGCGCGTGCTGACGGAGGCCCTGGCGGTCGGCGGCGACGAGGCCAGGCGCGCCTTCGAGGCCATGATGGACATGAAGAAGATCGACGTCGCCGCGATCGAGAAGGCCCGGCGCGGCTAAGGCCGGCCACCCGCTCCGGCGACCCGCTTTCGGCAACCGAAAAGGGCGGCCCGGCCCTGCTGCATTGTCTCGCCGAGAGCGCTAGCCTGTCGGGACAAGAAGCCAGGGAGCGGCCCATGATCGACTATGAAGCCATCGTGATCGGCGCTGGCGTGTGCGGGATCTACCAGATCAAGAAGCTGGTCGACCTCGGCATCCGCGCGACCGTGCTCGAGGCCGCACCCGATCTCGGCGGCACCTGGTACAACAACCGCTATCCCGGCTGCCGCTTCGACTCGGAGAGCTACACCTATGGCTACTCCTTCTCGCGCGAGGTGCTGGACGAATGGCACTGGAAGGAGCGCTTCTCCAGCCAGCCCGAGAACCTCAAGTACCTGAACTTCGTCGCCGACAAGTTCGACCTGCGCCGCCACATGCAGTTCGACGTCCGCGTCGAGGCGGCCCGCTACGACGAGGCCGCCAACCTCTGGCGGCTCTCTCTGTCGGACGGCCGCACGCTCACCGCCCGCTGGGTCATCCTGGCGACCGGGCTCCTGTCGGTCCCCACCCTGCCGCGGCTGGAGGGCATGGACCGCTTCAAGGGCCCCTCCTTCCATACCTTCTACTGGCCGCACGAGGGCGTCGACCTCGCCGGCAAGAAGGTGGCCGTGATCGGCACCGGCGCAACCGCCATCCAGGTGATTGCCGAGATCGCCGACAAGGTGGGCGATCTCACCGTCTTCCAGCGGCGTCCGAACTGGTCGGCGCCGCTCAACAACAGCCCGATCTCCGACGGCGAGATGGCGGCCATCCGCAAGCGCTACGACGAGATCTTCGCGGCCTGCGCCCGCACGCCGGGCGCCTTCGAGCATGAGCCCGACCGTCGCGGCTTCTGGGAAGTCTCGCGCGAGGAGCGGATCGAGCTCTGGGACCGTCTGTACGACGAGCCGGGCTTCGGCATCTGGCTGGCCAACTTCCGCGAGATCTTCACCGACGAGGCGGCCAACGCCGAGTTCTCCGAATACATCGCCGGCCGCATCCGCGGCCGCGTCAAGGATCCCGCGGTGGCCGAGAAGCTGATCCCGCGCGACCACGGCTTCGGCGTGCAGCGCGTGCCGCTCGAGACGCGCTACTACGAGGCCTACAACCGCGACAACGTCCACCTGGTCGACATCGCCGAGACCCCGCTCGTCTGCGTCACCGAGAGCGGCCTGCGCACCAGCGCCCGCGATTACGACTTCGACGTCATCGTCTATGCCACGGGCTTCGACGCCATCACCGGCGCCTACGATCACATCGAGATCCAGGGTGTCGGCGGCGAGAAGCTGGGCGACAAGTGGAAGGACGGTCCGTCGACCTTCCTCGGCATGCTGGTGGCCGGCTTTCCCAACCTGCTGCTGCCCTCCGGCCCCCAGAGCGGCTCGGCCTCGACCAACTACCCGCGCGCCATCGAGATCGGCGTCGACTGGTGCACCGGCCTGCTGGAATACATGCGCGCCCATGGCCACGACCGCGTCGAGGCGACCGACGCGGCCGAGGAACGCTGGACCCGGCACGTCACCGAGATGTACGGCATGATGCTGATGCGCAAGGCCAAGTCGTGGTTCACCGGCTACAACTCGAACGTCCCGGGTCACGAGGCCGGCCGCATCCGCTACTTCGTCTACAACGGCGGCACCCCGAAGTTCGTCGCCACCATCAACAAGGTGGCGCAGACCGGCTACGACGGCGTGGTGTTCGGCGCTTCGCATCCTGCGCCGGACCGCCAGCTCAGGAGCGCGGCAGACTGATCGCGAAAGAGAAGCTGTAGCGGCCGGCTGGGTAGATCGTCTCGGACACCAGGAGCGTGCGGGCGTCCTCGGCAACGTAGCGGCGAATCACCTGCAGGCCCGGCGAGTCGTCGGCAACGCCCAGGCGCCGCGCCGCCGCCGCGGGGACGGGACAGGCGCTCGTCTCCTGGACCAGCCTTGCGATCCGAAAGGCCGAATGCTGGTTGATGATCGTGTAGGCCGGTGCCCGCAGCCGGTCGAGATGCCGGCTGAGCGGCGCCAGATCCTGCGGCAGGTAGAGGTTCGAATAGGCAACGGCGATCCGATGCTTGCGGATCGAGCGCAGCGATTCCACCCGCTTCCACGACTCGCCGCGGCGGCAGTCCAGGAGCCGGGCGAGGCTGCCGTCCGCCTTGACCATCGTCTCCGACAGCGTCTGCTGCTCGCTGTTCTCCAGATTCGGGAACAGCGCCGAGACCGATTCGGCTTCCTGAACATAGCGGGGACTGGCATGCAGGCTGCGCACCACCGTGCCGATTCCGGCATGGCGGCTGACCAGTCCCATGTCGTTCAGCACCGCCAGCGCGGATCGTGCCGTATTCCTCGAGATGCCGAACCGGTCGCACAGTTCCGCCTCGGTATCGATCAGTGTTCCGACCGGGTGCTTGCCGGCGGCGATGTCCTCGATGAGCGACTGGGCGACGCGGGCATAGCGCGGCAGGAACTCGAAGCCGCCGGCTTCCGCGCGGATCGGGGCAATCTCCGACGGCCCGGCACCGGCAACAGCCGACACGCCGTCGGTGTAGCCGGTCCGACCTGACGCCGCCCGTCGCCCGGACCGCCCCGCCGTCGTGCTTCCGTTGGACTTCCGTGCCATGTCACGTCCCGACCGCTGTCAGGCTGCCGCCGGCTGACGAGGGCGCAACCCCAGCATCGCGCGCACCTCGTCCGGGCTGGCAATGTCGCGGCCCAGCGCCCGCGCCCGCTCTGCCACCCACTCGACGAGCTGTGCATTCCTCGGACAGCCGTCCTCGACGTAGGGGTAGTCGCCGAGGCCTATCTGGACGTGCCCGCCGGCCAGGATGATCTTGTCGAGGAGCGCATCGAGCCGACCCCCGATATACGTCACCGCCCATAGCACCGAACCATCCCGCGGCAGGAACATCAGGTAGGCATCCAGGCCCTGCTCCGTACCGGGATGCCCGGCGATCATTATCCTGTCCGTGAGCACGAGGCTAACGAGCAGCCGGCCCTCGAGGAGCGCCCCGTCCCTGAAAGCCTCGATCAAGCGGAGAAACGAGACGTTCCAGGCTACCAGCGACGGCTTGATACCCGCCGCCCGGAAATTCTTCGCGAGGTCGACCAGCATCCCCGTCGGATTGACGTAAGTGCTGCCTGGGAGCCGCAGGAAGCGGCTCGCCCGGTCGCAGAGATCGACATTGACCGAACCCATGTCCATCGGCGCGATCTCCGGTCGTGTGGCGCCCTCGAGGGATAGCCGCCGCACGGTGCCGAACCTCTCCTCGAAGGACGAGGCGACCGTCACGTAGCCGAGGCTCGGATGGATCAGGATGTCCGACGAAGCGCGGATCGCGAGGATGGTGTCACGGCATGTCTCGAACCGGTTGTCCGGCGCGCCCGTGGCGTCCCGCCCGTGGAAGTGCACGATGCTGGCGCCGGCCTGGCGGCATTCGATTGCGTCCGCGGCAATCTCGGCGGACAGCCACGGGACGTTCCTGTTCCTGGTCCGGGTGGCGTACTCGTTGACCCGCGCCTCGATGATCAGCTTTTCCATCCGGCCTCTCTCGATCGGTCGTCGCCCCAACCGCATCGCGGCCTTCTCTCGGGGTCCACGCTTGGACTTTGTTCCTAATTGTTCTAATGTTGGTTCATTAGAGTTAAGTCCGCCGCGACGGCTTGTCAAAAGGGCGGCTGCATCGAACCGCAGTTCATCCGCCAGAACGATGGCGCAGTGCGATGCCGGGACATGGAGGAACGACGATGCGCCCGATCCGGTCGCTGCTCATCTGCACAACGACGATTGATCGCCATGTCCAAAGCGCGCTGGCAAGCGGCGCGGACGCGGTGATGCTCGACCTCGAGACCTCCATCGCAGAGGCGGAGAAGGCGTCCGCTCGCGTCGCCGCGGTCGATGTCCTGTCCCGTCCGCAACGGCCGGACATTTTCGTACGCATCAACGACATCGACGGCCCGCACGTCCTCGATGACCTCGTGGGGATCGCCGGCAGCGACGGCGCGGGTCCGAACCTGCGCGGCGTCGTGTTGCCGCAGGCCGAGGACCCGCGCCAGATCCTCGCGCTCGACTGGATCCTGGCGCGCCTGGAGCACAAGCATGGACGGACGCGGCCTCCCATCGAGATCCTGCCGCTTGTCGAATCGGCCCGCGGCGTCGAGGGTGCGCGCGAGCTGCTGGCAGCGTCGTCGCGAGTGAGACAGGCGACGTTCGGCGTCGCCGACTACTGCCAGGACACGCACCTCCAGGTTTCGGACGAGGAGCACGAGCTTGCCTACATCCGGGGCCGTCTCGTCCATGCGTCACGGGCCGCGGGACGCGAATCCCCGATCGACACGGTCTTCCTGAATCTCGCCGACCCGTCGGGCATGGACGCCGCCCTGCAGCGCAGCCGCCGGATGGGCTTCTTCGGCAAGCTATGCATTCATCCCAGGCAGGTCAGCCAGGCCAATGCGGCCTTCTCACCGTCTGCGGAAGAGGTTGCCCAGGCGCGCAGGATCGTCGACGCATTCGAGACCGCCATGGCCAGCAACGTCGCCGCGATTCGCATCGACGGCCGGCTGGTCGACCTGCCGATCGTGCGCAGCGCGCAGCGCATCATCGCCCTGGCGGACGACCTCCGTCGTTCTCCCGCCGCCTAGCCGGGTCGAGCATCCCGTGCCCCGGCAAGCGGAACCGGCGACGTTGCGGCCCCCTGCCGTCGTCCCCGTGATCATCGAGGCGGCGATCAACGGCGCGCGGACACGGGCCGAAAATCCTCACGTGCCTCTCGCACCCGACGAGATCGTCGATTGCGTCATCGCGTGCGTCGAGGCGGGTGCCTCGATAATCCACATGCATGCGGGTCAGCCGATCGTCGGGTCCGGCGGGCATCACGACAGCCGGATGTACCGCGACGTCTTCGCCCGGTCGCTGGACCGTCATCCCGGCCTGCTGATCTATCCGACGCTTCCGGGCGGTGGACCGGGGACGACGATGGAAGACCGACTGGCCCATGTCCACGAGCTCGCCGAACTGGGACTGGCCGGCATGGTCCCGGTCGATCCCGGGACCATGAACCTCGGTCGCATCGCCCGCAGCGGTCGACCGCCGGCCAACGCCCATGTCTACCAGACGACGTTCGCGGACACCGACTGGGCGTTCCGGTTTTGCGCCCGACACGGCCTGCCCTGCACGCTCTCGGCCTTCGAACCCGGCTTTGTCAGGCTCGTCGAAGCGCACCGGCGCGCCGGTACGCTGCCCAGGGCATCGATGCTGAAGCTCGAGTTCGGCTCGGACTCCCTGCTGTTCGGCATGAAGCCCGGACTGCGCGGCCTGGAGGCATGGCTCGACCTGTTCGACAGCGAGCAAGTCCCCTGGATGGTCTCGATGCGCGACGGTGACGTTAACGATCTGCTTGCCGGTCTCGCGATCGCCCGCGGCGGCCATGTGCGCGTCGGCATCGAGGACTATTGCGGCCCGGCCCCGCCGAGAAACGACGAGTTGGTTGCCGCGACAGCGGCCATCGCCCTGGAACACGGTCGGCGGCCAGCGCGCCCCGACGAGGTCCTCGGGCTTATCACGTCGCAATCCTGAAGCACACGAGGGAGGAAGGAATGAGAGCGCTGATCGGACTCTTGATGGCATGCCTGGCGCCGCTGCTCGGCCTGTCGTCAGCCCGGGCCGAGGCCCCCTGGCCCGACCGGCCGGTGAAGATCGTCGTGCCCTTCCCCGCCGGCGGTTCGACCGACATCGTCGCGCGCGAGCTTGCGCAGGGGCTGACCGCCAAATTCGGGCAGCAGTTCCTGGTCGAGAACAAGCCGGGCGCCGGCAGCACCCTGGGAACGGCTTCCGTCGCGAAGGCCCCACCGGACGGCTACACGTTTCTGGTCACCAGCAGCCACTACTCGATCGTGCCGTCGCTCTACCCGCATCTCGGTTACGATCCGCTGAAGGATCTGGCGGGCGTGGCGCTTCTCGTGAACATTCCGGTGATCCTCGTCGCCAACCCCGCCGTGCCGGCGAAGACGGTCAAGGAACTGATCGCCTACGACAAGGCCCACCCCGGCAAGCTGAACTTCGGCTCCTCGGGCGCCGGCGGCGTCAATCACCTGAGCGGCGAACTGTTCAACCACATGGCCGGCACCCACCTGACGCACATCCCCTACAAGGGGACGGCGCCGGCCATGCAGGACCTGATGGCCGGCAACGTCCAGCTCATGTTCGACGCGATCTCGACGTCGCTTCCGAACATCAAGGCGGGAACGATCAAGCCGATCGCCTGGACCGGTCCGAAGGCCTCGCCGGTCCTGCCCGACCTTCCGACCATCTCTGGATCGGGCCTTCCCGGCTATGAAACCGCGTCATGGCTGGCAATGTTCGCACCGGCAGGCACGCCGCCGGACATCATCTCGAAGGTCAGCGAGGAGGTGCGTCGGATCCTCGATCAGCCAACGGTCAGGCAACGCCAGCAGGCTCAGGGGGTCGAGATCGTCGCCTCGACGCCGCAGCAACTCGACGCCGTCGTCCGGACCGAGATTCCGAAATGGTCCAACCTCATCAAGACCGTCGGCGTGAAGATCGAGTGAAGGAAGGGCGCGGCCGGCCGCACCCTCGGCCGGCCGAAGCGCGCGACGACCGCCCGCGATCGTCCCCGGTTGCCGCGAGGCACCGTCAGCCCACCGACTGCCGCTGGCGTCCGAAGTTTGCGGCGTGCTGGGCCGCGAGGCGGCGGAGCGTGCCGATGTCCCCGACGAAGAGATCGGCCGGGCCCGCCGCGCCGGGGACGGACGCGAGGGTTGTCGGCGCCACGTCGTAGTCGAGGACGAGGTGTCGCGCGGCGCCGCCGGTCGCGGCCAGCAGAAGCTTTCGCGCCGTGTAGCGTCGCACGGTATCCGACGGATGCGAGGCGTAGCAGACCAGGTCGAGGGCCAGGCCCTTCCCCTCGGCCGCGGCGGAGACGATGTCGCCGCGCCGCCGCCGGATGGCCGGCAGCCCGGCGCGCCGCAGCGCGAACCCGACAAGCGCTGCAGCGGCATCGTCGATCTGCCCGCGGCCCCCGACGCAGCGGAAGAAGACATCTTCCGGCGAGGCCGGCACAGCCGGCTGCGAAGGAGCCGCCTCCGCGTCGAGTTCGCCGGCGAGAAAGTCGAGCACCTCGTCCGTGCCTTCGACGATCGCTTCGACCTGGCCGCCATCGAGCCTGTCCCGGGCGCGGTCCGCTTCGGCCAGCACGATCATGCGCCCCAGCGAATCGTCGAGCCCCGGCTCGAGGCCCTTTGCCTCGATCTCGGCCAGCGCCACCGTCGAGGCGTCGGCCACCGCCTTGCGGATCAGGCGGCGGTAGATCTGCTGGAAGGGCGCGAGCGCCGGCTGGTCGCCCAGCAGGACCTCCAGGAATCCCAAGGGGGGCACGTGCCTGCCCAGCACCAGCAGGCAGATAGTGATGGGCGTCGACAGAAGGAGGCCGATGGGCCCCCAGATCGTGCCCCAGAAGATCGCCGACATGATGAGGGCAAGCGGCGTCACGCCGGTATGCTCGCCGAACAGCAGCGGCTCGACGATCTGGCCGACGGCGATGTCGACGGCGATGATCCAGCCCAGAACGACCAGGGGCATGATCCAGCCCGGCATCACGGCGAAGGCGATCAGCGTCGGCAGCACGGCCCCCAGAATCGCGCCCACGTAGGGGATGAAGCGCAGCCCGCCCGCCATGAGGCCCCACAGGGGGGCATTGGGCAGGCCGAGCACGAACAGGCCGCTACCGACCAGCACGGCGAAGCCGGCATTGGTCATGAGCTGCAGTGACAGAAGGCGCGCCACCCTGTTGCCGGCGTCGTTCAGCGCCTCCGAGGTCGCATGGACGTCGCTGGCGCCGAACAGCCGCACGAACTGGTCGCTGATGTGGTCGCGATCGAGGAGGATGAAGACCACGAGAACGACGACGATGCCGATGGTCAGCAGCGGATGCACCAGGGGCGCCACGAAGGCCGCCAAGGCGGCGAAGTTCGAGGTGCCGGTTTCCACGCGCAGCGGCTCCGACGTGCCAGCGACCGGCGTCAGTTCCTTGGCCAGCGAGGCGATCATGGCAACGAGGCGGCTGAAAGTGCCCCCTCCCTCGGTCAGGCTGCGGACGTCCTTGATCTTCTGCTGCAGGTTGGTCTGGTAGGCGGTGAGGCTGCCCGCCACGTCGGCGAGTTGGGACGTGAACAGGACCGTGAGCGCGCCGACGACGATGACCGCGCTCACAACGACCGTGACGACGGTGAGCGGCAGTGGCAGGAAGCGGCGCAGCCAGGTGACGGCCGGACCCAGGACGAAGGACAGGAAGATCGCCACCGCCGCGGGCACGAGCACATCCTGCCCGAAATGCAGCGCGGCGATCACGATGGCGACGATCAGCGCGACGGCGGCTACCCGGACCGGCCTCACCTCGGCCGGCGAGGTCGACGACAGGTCAGGGAACTTCACGGCCGGGCCCGCTCAGGACGGATGGACGAGATCGTGCACGAAGCCCAGCTTCTCGATCGCGGGCGGCGACAGCACGAAGGGATAGAGGTCTGGCTGCCCCATCGCGCGGTTGAGGCTGTTCATGGCCAGCGTCAGCGGAATCCAGGCATCGATCAGCTGGGCGATGTTCGTTGCCCGATACGGATCGAAATCCACGGTCGCGCTCAGCGTGTCGGCATGCCTGACCGGCTGCGTCGACAGGCCGAAGGCCCGCGCCGTCTCCAGCGTGTCGACGATGTGCAGGTAGTGGGCCCATGTCTCGGCGAAGTCCTCCCACGGATGGGACGTGGCATAGGCGCTGACGAAACGCGCCTGCCACTCGGGCGGCGCCCCGTTGGCATAGTGGGACTGCAGCGCCTGAGCGTAGTCCTGGGAATCGTCGCCGAACAGGGCCCGGCAGGCCTCGAGGCGGCCGCCGTCGCGAACCAGCCGGTCCCAGTAGTAGTGGCCGATTTCGTGCCGGAAGTGGCCCAGCAGCGTGCGGTAGGGCTCGTGCATCGCCACCCGGCTCTTCTCCCGATAGGCATCGTCGGCCTCGGCCAGCGCCAGCGTGATGAGGCCGTTGTCGTGTCCGGTCAGGACGCGCGGCCCCGACGCGTCCGGCGGGTCGGCCAGCACGTCGAAGGCTAGGCCCCGCTCGGGATCCTCCGCCATGGTGACCAGCGGCAGGCCGAGGCGCAGCAGCGAATAGAAAAGCCGGTGCTTGGCCATCTCGATGCGCTGCCAGGCGACGAGATTGGCCGGATCCGACAGGTCTGGAATGGTCCTGTTGTGGCGGCAGCAGAGACAGAGCGTCCGGTCCGTGCCGGACTCGACCAGCCAGTTGCAGGCGTCCTGCGCGGCATTGGCGCAGAACAGGAAGCGGGCGTCAGGCTCCTTGGCAGCCAGCGCCCGCCAGACCTCGGCATCGGGTTCGACGGCCGAGACGGTCGCACGCTGCGGCAGAAAGCCCAGCCGATGGCCGCAAGTCCCGCACACCGTGTTCTCGAAGTGGACGACCTGCTGACAGCTTTGGCAGGTATACAGTCGCATCGCCAACGCTCTCCCAGGCTACCGGCGGGCGTAGAAACGCGACAGAAGGGGATTCGTTGCCGTGTCGCGCCGCTGCGACGGGGTGTCCCTTCCCCGCAGGCCACGGTCAAGTTCCCCGGGCCTGCTCGTTTACAACGGGCCTCGGGACCGCGATGATCGGGGCCGACAGCTTCCAGGAGGATCGGAGCTCTAATGGCCAACCCAAACTTCGGCGGATTCGACCGCGCCGGCAGCGTTGCCGACCAGGCAGCGTTCGATGTCGGCCTGCGCAACCACATGGTGCGCGTCTACAACTACATGGCGTCCGGACTTGCCCTGTCGGGCATCGTCGCCTTCGCGCTGTTCCAGTACCAGGAACTGGCCGCGCTGTTCTTCCAGCTGCAGGGCGGCTATGTCGTCGGCCTGAACGGCCTGGGCTGGATCGCGATCTTCGCCCCGCTCGGCCTGCTGCTGCTGATGGGCTTCCGCGCCGCGCAGATGAGCGTGGGCGGCATACAGGCGCTGTACTGGGCGGTGACGGGTCTGATGGGCGTCAGCCTGTCGCTGGTGCTGTTCCGCTACACCGGCGCCTCGGTGGCGCGCACCTTCTTCGTGACCGCCGCTGCCTTCGGCGCGCTCAGCCTCTACGGCTACACGACCAAGCGCGATCTGTCGGCCTTCGGCAAGTTCCTGTTCATGGGCCTGGTCGGCATCATCCTGGCCAGCCTGGTGAACCTGTTCTTCCCGTCGGGCACGATGACCTTCATCATCTCGGTCGCCGGGGTGCTGATCTTCTCGGGCCTGATCGCCTACGACACCCAGAAGATCAAGGAGCAGTATGCCGAGGCCTGGGGCACCGACACGGCCCAGAAGGTGGCCATCTTCGGCGCGCTGAGCCTCTACCTCGACTTCGTGAACCTGTTCCAGTTCCTGATGATGTTCCTCGGTCAGCGGCGCTGACCCGGTCCCTCCTCCCCGTCGCCGTCGCGATGGGGAGGAGATCCGCTATTCGAGGATCGCGGCCTCGCCGGCCTTCGCCTTGGCCTTGCGCAGCAGGAAGATCAGGGGCAGCGCCAGCAGCGACACCAGCATCATCAGCTTGAAGTCGTTGGCATAGGCCACGATGGCCGCCTGCTTGGTGACCTCGGCGTTGATCGCGGCCAGTCCCGCCGTCGTTGCCATGTCCCAGATGCGCCCGGGCGCCAGGGCGGCCAACGCGTCGTTGAACGGCGTCACGTGGCCCGCCAGTTCGGCGTGGACCAGCTGGGTGTTGCGCGTCAGCAGGAAGATCACCAGCGAGATGCCGATGCTCGAGCCGATGTTGCGGATCAGGCTGTAGAGCGCCGTTCCCTGGGTGCGGAAATGCCCCGGCAGCGTGGCGAAGGTGATGGTGCTGAGCGGCACGAACATGAAGCCGAGCCCCATCCCCTGCAGGACGCCGGTGCGGATCAGCGTCCATTCCGAGACATCGGGCGTGAAACCCGTCATCTCCCAAAGGACGGCGGCCGTCAGCAGCAGCCCGCCGCCCAGCAGGAGGCGCGGATCGACCCGGTTGATCAGGCGGCCGACGATCATCATGGCCACCATCGTGCCCATGCCGCGCGGCGCCAGCACCAGGCCCGCCGTGACCACCGGATAACCCATCAGGTTCTGCAGGTAGGGGGTGATCAGAGCCAGCGACGCCAGCAGGATGATTCCGACGACGAAGATGAAGGCGAGCCCGACCACGAAGTTGCGGTCCTTGAAGATCGCCGGGTCGATGAAGGGCTGGCGGGCCGTGAAGGTCTGGACCAGGAAGAGATAGAAGGCGAGCGCCGCCAGGATGGCTTCGATCCAGATCTCGGTCGCCGAGAACCAGTCGATCTGCTCGCCGCGGTCGAGCATCATCTGGAACGAGCCGATGGCGATCGACAGCATGGCGAAGCCGAACCAGTCGAAGCTGGCGCGCGTGGTCTTCGATTCCTCGAGATAGGCGGACAGGCCGAGGAACGTGACGAGGCCGATCGGCACGTTGATGTAGAACACCCAGCGCCAGTTGTAGACCTCGGTCAGCCAGCCGCCCAGCGTGGGGCCCAGGATCGGCCCCACCATCACGCCCATGCCCCACATCGCCATGGCCGAGCCGTGCCGCTCCTTGGGATAGGAATCGAGCAGCACAGCCTGCGACAGCGGCACCAGCGAGGCGCCGAACAGGCCCTGGATCAGGCGGAACAGCACCATCTCCGGCAGGCTGACGGCGATGCCGCACAGGACCGAGGCGGCGGTGAAGCCCGCGACCGCCGACAGGAAGAGCCGCTTGCGACCGAAGCGCGCCTCGAGGAAGCCGGTGACCGGCGTCGCGATGGCCGCCGCCACGATGTAGGAGGTCAGCACCCAGTTGATCTGGTCGGTCGTGGCCGACAGCGAGCCCTGCATGTAGGGCAGCGCCACGTTGGCGATGGTCGTGTCCAGCGCCTGCATGATCGTGGCGAGCATGATGCAGACCGTGAGCAGCGCCACGGGACGGGGTCGCGAGGAAGTGGGGGTCATGGTTAACGCGGGGGACTACTCGTTACGCTTCGCCAGCGCCCTCTCCCGAGGAGAGGACGGCCGGCCCTAGAGGCCGACGAACTGGCGAGCCTCGGTCACCAGGCCGCCCAGCGAGCGGCGATGGCCGGTGTCGATCTCGACATTGGCGCTCATGCCGGTGCGCAGCGGCGGCGCGTCGGCCGGCATCTGCACGGCCAGCCGTACCGGGACGCGCTGGACGACCTTCACCCAGTTGCCCGTCGCGTTCTGCGCCGGCAGGACCGAGAACTCCGTGCCCGTGGCCGGCGACAGGCTCGTCACGGTTCCCTGCCACTCCCGGCCGGGATAGGCATCGACCCTGACGACGGCCGGCTCGCCGACCTTGAGATGGTTCAGGTCGGACTCCTTCGGATTGGCCTCGATCCAGACATCGGACGAAGCGACGAGGCTGAAGGCCGGCTGCGCCGCCGGCAGGTACTCGCCGACCTGCAGCGCATCGACATTGGTGACGACGCCCGGCACCGACGCCGTCACGGTCGTGTGCGACAGGTCGCGCTTGGCCTTGTCGACCTGGGCCTGGGCGCCGAGATAGGCGGCGTCCTGCTCGATCGGCGCATTGGCGTCGCCGCCGAGCTGGGCCAGCGTCGCTTCCGCGTCGTGCTGCGTCACCAACACGCGCTCGCGTGCCGCGTCCAGATCGCGCTTCGCCTGATCGTAGGCCGCCTGCGAGGCGACGCCGCGCTTCAGCAGGTCCTGCTGGCGCTTGAAGGCCGTCTCGTAGAAGGCGGCATCGGTGTTCGCCTGGGCGACCTGCGCCTCCTTCTGGCGATAGGTCGCCTTCAGCGTCGCGAGCTGGTTCTTCACCGTGCCGAGGTTGGCCTCGGCCCCCGCCAGGGCGATCCGGAACGGCTCGGTATCGAGCGTGAACAGGACCTGCCCCTTCTCGACCGTCTGGTTGTCCTTGACCGCGACGCTGGCCACGATGCCCGAGACGTCGGTCGCCACCGTCACCTTGCCGGCCTGCACGTAGGCGTTGTCGGTCGACACGTAGCGGCCGCCCGACAGGTACGCGAACAGGGCCGCCGCCACGACGACCAGGGGCCCCGCCACGAGCAGCAGGCGGCGGCGATTGAACCGCCGCTTCTTCTCGCCCGTGGGAGCGGCGACCTCGTCGGCCAGCCCGAGCCGCCGGAAGAAATCGCGATTAGCCATGACTCCGTCTCCTTTCGACCGCCGGCGTCGCGCAGCGGTCGAGCAAGTTCACCTTCATCGCCGAGAGGGTGGCGAACAGCCGCTCGCGCTCCTCGTCGGGCAGGCCCTCCATCGATTCCCCCTGCGTCAGGGCACCGATGGCGAAGATCTCGTCGAGCAGCGGGTAGGCCGCCTCGGTCAAACGCAGAAGGCGCACCCGACGATCCGTCGGATGCGGGTGGCGCTCGACCAGGCCCGCCTCCTCCAGCCGGTCGAGGATGCGGGTCAGCGTGATCGGCTCGACCTCCAGCAGGTCGGCCAGCATCCCCTGCTGGATGCCGTCGTTGCGCGACAGATGGGCCAGCACCTGGCACTGCGAGCGGGTCACGCCGAGATGCTTCACGTTCTGCTCGAAGCGCTTGCGCATCAGGCGCGCCACTTCGTGCAGCAGGAAGCCGAGATTGCGTTCGGGTCGGTCCATGCAAATTCCTTAAGCTAGCCTAATATAAGCATGCTTATTACTTTTGCAAGATTGCGTCGACATCCTCTCCAAGTCGTTGATTTTCCGTCATATTATCCGACAAGCGGCTGCAGGGCGTCGCGCGCTCCCACGACCGCCGCCGGTGCGAAAAAACTCCCCGCCCGAGCGCTGGCCCCGGACGGAGAAAGAGCCTATACTACAGTTATAAAATCAGCTGCCGGCGATGCCGAAGCCGGCCCGCTGCACGGCCTTGGTGATGGCCGCCACGTCAGCATCGGCCGGCAGGCGCATCTCGCCGCTCTTGAGATCGACGGACAGCGGCGCGGTGCCCGCGCCGGTCGCGGCACGTGTCACGGCCTTCACGCAGCCGTCGCAGTCCATGCCGGTAACCTTGAGGATGAGTTCCTGAGCCATGTGATATAGCTACGCGCCCGCCGGCCCAACCGGCAAGCGGCAAATGGGGATCCGGTGAGCGGCGATATCGACGAATTCCGCGGCCTTCTGGCCAAGGTCGGCAATGGCGAAAGGCTTTCCGTCGGCGAAGCCGAGCGGGCGTTCGACATCATGACCTCGGGCAACGCCACGCCGGCCCAGATGGGCGCCTTCCTGATGGGCCTGCGGGTGCGCGGCGAGACCGCCGACGAGCTGGCAGGCGGCGCCCGCGCGCTGCGCGCCAAGATGCAGGTGGTCAAGGCGCCCGACGGCGCCATCGACATCGTCGGCACGGGCGGCGATCACCACGGCACCTACAATGTCTCCTCCTGCTCGGCCTTCGTGGTCGCCGGCGCCGGCGTCCCGGTGGCCAAGCACGGCAACCGCGCCTTCACCTCCAGGTCGGGCGCGGCCGACGTGCTTTCGGCTCTGGGCGTCGGCCTCGAGCTGCCGATCGAGACGCTGGAAAAGGCGCTGGCCGAGGCCGGGGTCTGCTTCCTGATGGCCCCGCGCCATCACGGTGCCATGCGCAACGTCGCCGGCCCGCGCGTCGAGCTCGCCCCCACCCGCACGATCTTCAACCTCCTCGGCCCGATGTCGAACCCGGCCATGGTCCGCCGTCAACTGGTCGGCGTCTTCGACCGCCGCTGGCTGAAGCCGGTGGCCGAGGCGCTGGGCCAGATCGGGCTGGAGCGCGTCCTTGTCGTGCACGGCGAGGACGGCATGGACGAGCTCACGACCACGACCACGTCCCGGGCCGCCTTCCTCGATGGCGGCACGGTGCGCGAGCTCGAGATCGCGCCCGAGCAGGCCGGCGTGGCGCGGGCCGAGATGGCGTCGCTGAAGGGCGGCGATGCCAACCACAACGCGCGGGCCATCCATCGCGTGCTGGCCGGCGAGAAGAACGCCTTCCGCGACATCGTCGTCCTGAACAGCGCCGCCGCCCTGATGGTCGCCGGACGCGCCGCCGACCTCGGCGAAGGCGCGGCGCTCGCCGTCCAGTCGATCGATTCGGGCAAGGCCGCCGCCGCCTTGGCGACGCTGCAGAGGATCTGCGCATGAGCGACACGCTCGCCCGCATCACCGCCGACACGCGCCGCCACGTCGCCGCCGCCAAGGCGCGGCGTCCGCTCTCGGAGGTCGAGGCGGCGGCGAAGGCCGCCGACGCGCCGCGCGGCTTCGCCCGCGCGCTCGGGGCCGCGATCGCCGCCGGCCGCTACGGGCTGATCGCCGAGATCAAGAAGGCATCGCCCAGCAAGGGGCTGATCCGGCCCGACTTCGACCCACCGTCCCTCGCCCGCGCCTATGCGCGCGGCGGCGCCTCCTGCCTGTCGGTGCTGACCGACGAGCCCTACTTCCAGGGGCGCGACGAGTTCCTGGTCCAGGCGCGCGCCGCCTGCAGCCTGCCGGTCCTGCGCAAGGACTTCATGGTCGATCCCTACCAGATCGCCGAATCGCGGGCGCTGGGCGCCGACTGCGTGCTCCTGATCATGGCCTGCCTCGACGACGCACTGGCGGCCGAGCTGGCCGGTCTCGCCCATCGCTGGGGCATGGACGTGCTGGTCGAGGTCCACGATGAGGCCGAGCTCGACCGCGCGCTGGCGATCGAAGGCGACCTGATCGGCGTGAACAACCGCAACCTCAAGACCCTCGCCGTCGACCTCGCCACCACAGAGACGCTGGCGCCGCGCGTGCCGAAGGACCGGGTGCTTGTGGCGGAGAGCGGGCTCGGCTCGCCGGCCGACCTCGCGCGCATGGCGAAGGTCGGCGCCTCGGCGTTCCTGATCGGCGAGAGCTTCATGCGGCAGGCCGACGTCGAGCGCGCCGTGCGCGACATCCTGGTGCGGCAGGCGGCATGAGCGGCGGCAAGCTCACCCACTTCGACGACGGCGGCAATGCCCGCATGGTCGATGTCGGCGACAAGGACGTCACCGAGCGCGTCGCCGTGGCCCGCGCCCGCGTCACCATGCGGCCCGAGACCGTGGCGCTGATCGCCGGCGGCAAGGCGAAGAAGGGCGACGTGCTGGCGGTGGCCCAGCTCGCCGGGATCATGGGAGCCAAGAAGACGCCCGATCTCATCCCGCTCTGCCATCCGCTCGCGCTGAGCTCGGTCGACGTGCGGCTCTCCCTCGACACGGAAGGCAACGCCGTCGACATCGAGGCGACCTGCAAGCTCAAGGGCCGTACCGGCGTCGAGATGGAGGCGCTGACCGCCGCCTCGGTCGCTGCCCTCACCGTCTATGACATGTGCAAGGCGGTCGATCGCGGCATGACGATCGGCGACGTCCGGCTGGTCCACAAGTCGGGCGGCAAGTCGGGGACGTTCAATGCGTAGGTCATCGGCTGGGGGCGCGCCACTCCCGTGGCGCGATCATTGCTCGCTTCAACGACGACGCGCGATCGGAGTCGCGCGCCCCCGGCCATGAGTGCTCCGCTTCTCTCCGTCCGCGACGCCCATGCGCGCGTGATCGCCGCCTTCGAGGCGCTGCCCTCCGAGACCGTTCCGGTGTCCGAGGCGGCCGGCCGCGTGCTGGCCCACGCGCCGGCGGCGCGCCTCACGCAGCCGCCGGCCGACCTGTCGGCCATGGACGGCTACGCCGTGCGCGCCGAGGACGTGCCGGCCGCGCCCGCCACGCTCACCCTCGTCGGCGCGGCGCCGGCCGGTGGCTCCTACGACCAAGCGCTGAAGCCCGGCGAGACGGTGCGCATCTTCACCGGCGGACCGCTGCCCATGGGCGCCGATTCCATCGTGATCCAGGAGGACACGAAGGCCGACGGGTCCGCGATCACCATCCTCGAGGCGCCGACCCGGGGCCGGCACATCCGCAAGGCGGGCCTCGACTTCGCCGCCGGCGACACGCCGCTGGCCGCCGGCCGGCGACTCACGGCGCGCGACGTGGCGCTGGCCGCGGCGATGAACCTGCCCTGGCTCTCGGTACGGCGGCGACCGAGGGTCGCGATCCTGTCGACCGGCAACGAGCTCGTCCTGCCGGGCGAGCCGGTGGGCCGCAACCAGATCGTCTCCTCCTCCGGCATCGCCGTCGCCGCGCTGGTGCGGGCGTGGGGCGGCGATCCCACCCTGTTCGACATCGTGCGCGACGACGCCCAAGCGATCGAGGCGAGCATCGCCGCCGGCGCTCAGCACGACGTGCTCGTCACCCTGGGCGGCGCGTCGGTGGGCGACCACGACCTCGTCCAGGATGCGCTGAAGGCCCGCGGCTTCGCGCTCGACTTCTGGCGCATCGCCATGCGCCCGGGGAAGCCCCTGATGTTCGCCGCCCGCGACCGGGCGCGCGTGCTCGGCCTGCCGGGCAACCCGGTCTCGACCATGGTCTGTGCGCTGCTGTTCCTGCGCCCGGCCATGGAACGCCTGCTCGGCCAGGCCGGCGACCCGGTCGAAACGGTGCCGGCCCGCCTCGCGGTCGACGTGAAGGCGAACGACACACGCGAGGACTATGTCCGCTCCTCGCTCGCCCGCGCCGCCGACGGCATGCTCTCGGTGACACCGCATCCGGTGCAGGACAGTTCCATGCTGTCGGTGCTGGCCGAGGCCTCGGCGCTGATGGTGCGGCCGGCGCACGACCCGGCGCGCAAGGCAGGCGACACCGTCGCCGTGATCGATCTCGCGAGCCTGCCCGGCGGCTACTGAGCCCGGGCCGACGCCCCGTCCGTTCGATCCATCCTCGCGATCCTCGGGATAAGTTTGACTTCGAGGAGGAACTAAACTAGAACATGTAGCCAGTTTCAGGATTTGTTCCGAGATCTTGTAGGCAGCCTGGGGAGAAGACGGTGCTAACCCGCAAGCAAAACGAGCTACTGCTGTTCATCAACAAGCGCCTCAACGACGACGGCGTGTCGCCCTCCTTTGACGAGATGAAGGAAGCGCTGCGGCTGAAATCCAAGTCCGGCATCCACCGCCTGATCACCGGGCTGGAGGAGCGTGGCTTTCTGCGCCGGCTGCCCCATCGCGCGCGCGCCCTGCAGGTCCTGAAGCTGCCCGATGCGGCCGCCCTGCCGGCCGCCAACGTCACCCCCCTCCTGCCCCGTCCCGGCCTGGCCGAGAACCGCGAGACCTTCGTGCCCCAGGTCGTCCGCGGCGAGAAGGTGCCGCTGGCCGGCGCCATCCAGGTCGCCAACGAGGCGCAGGCACTCAGCCTGCCGCTCTACGGCCGCATCGCCGCCGGCACGCCGATCGAGGCGCTGCGCGACAACTCCACGACGGTGGACGTGCCGGTCATGCTGCTCAGCGCCGGGGCGCACTACTGCCTCGAGGTGCAGGGCGATTCGATGGTCGAGGCCGGCATTCACGACGGCGACATCGCCATCATCAAGAGCTCCGACACGGCCGACAACGGCGAGATCGTGGTGGCGCTGATCGACGATACCGAAGCCACCCTGAAGCGCCTGCGCCGCAAGGGCGCCTCGGTGGCGCTCGAGCCCGCCAACGCGCATTACGAGACCCGCATCTTCGGACCCGACCGGGTCAAGATCCAGGGCAAGCTGGCCGGCCTCTACCGCCGCTATCACTGATCCATCCGCTCCAGCCGACCGTCAGGTCCCGGGCGGCTTGATCGCCGTCGCCTGACGGCTGGGGCTGCCTGGCACCCAGGGCCGGTCGCCGCGGCGCGCATTCGACGTCTCGCGGCGCAGGCCCTCGTCGTCCAGCCACAGCGCCTGAGCGCCCTGCCGCCACGCATCGCGCCGGTCGATGACCAGCCTCGGCCCACGGCAGCGGGCATGGGCATCGACGGTGGCGAGCACGATGTCGGCCGAGGCGCAGGCCGCTTCGAGGCGGCGCTCGTCGCTCACCAGGGCCACCCGCCAGGGTCCCTTCGTCCAGCGACAGAGCCCGGTGTGGCAGCCCAGCCCCGCCGCCTCCTGATCGGCGTTCACGGTCCAGCGCCGGGCGCCCTCCTGGCCGCTGCGGCGGGCCCAGGTCTCGGTGACGAACCTGTCGGTCCGGTTCGACGCGACGTGGACGATGCCGCGCTCGTCGCGCAGGCCGAGGACGCGACCGTCGTCGCTCATCAGCAGATCGGGCGCCGCCGCCGGCGGCAGCAGCAGGCCGGCCGCGACCAGCGGCAGCCCGGCCAGCCGCCAGCGTCGCCGCCACAGGCAGAGCCAGAGGCCGCCGATCGTGATGAGCCACAGGCTGGCGCCGGGCAGCGAGGGCACGAGCGTCGCGGCCTGCGGCCAGCCGCCCACCGTCTTGGCGATGGCATCGAGGCCCTCGACGCCCCAGCCCATGGGCACCAGCGCCAGCCGCTCGAGCCCGAACGGCATCAGCAGCATCGCGAGCAGGCCCCACGGCATGATCCAGAAGCCGGTCAGCGGCACGCCCAGCAGGTTGGCGACGACGCCGAGCAGCGACAGGCGGTTGAAATGGTAGGCGGCGAAGGCGCCGGTCGCGATCGAGGCGACCAGCGTCGTGGCCAGGCTGGCGGCCAGCCCGGCGCCGAGCCGCCACAGCCAGCGATGGCGGACGTGCTCGGCGCGCTCGTGCAGGCGCCGCCGCCAGCCGGACGCGGCCTCCCAGGCGGCGATCAGCGCGACCACCGCCGCGAACGACATCTGGAACGAGGCGCCGGTCAGCGATTCGGGCGCCGCCGCCAGCACGATGACCGCCGACCAGGCGACGAGGCGCAGCGACAGCGCCGTGCGGTCGAGCAGCACCGCGAGCAGCGCGAAGCCCGCCATGGCGCAGGCGCGCTGGGCCGGCACCGGCGCACCGGCGAGCGCGGTGTAGAAGAGAGCGGCGGCCAGCGCCAGCACGGCCGCCACCTTTTTGGCGTCGACGCGCAGCGCCAGCGGCGGGACGAGGGCGATGCCGTAGCGCACGAGGCCCATCACCAGCCCGACCACGAACACGATGTGCAGGCCCGAGATCGACAGGATATGCGCGAGACCGGAATCGCGCATGGCCTGGACGATGTCCTTGTCGACCGCGCTCTGCTCGCCCGTGAGCAGCGCCGCCACCACGCCGCCTTCCGGGCCTGGCAGGGCCGTGAGGATGCGGTCGGTGACCTCCGCCCGCAGCGCATCGAGCGCCCGCACGAAGCCCGCGGGCCGGCCCGGCTCGATCACCGCCGCCGGAGCCAGCGCATAGCCCACGGCGCCGAGCTGCTGGTACCAGGCCAGGCGCTGGAAATCGAAGGCGCCGGGCGCGGCCGGCCCGCCCGGCGGCGTCAGGTTCGCCAGCACCAGCAGCCGGTCGCCGACTTGCAGCGGCGGCGCGCCGCGCGTCAGCGACACGCGCAGGCGCAGCGGCGTCATCTCCGGCGGCGGCGCGCCGCGCCCCTTGAGCCGCACCGCCTCGAGCACGACGCGTCGTCCCTCCGGCAGGCGCTGGATGTCGGCAATGCGGCCCTCGACGTTGATGCTGAACAGCGGCCGGCTGAGCGTCGGCGCGGCGAGATGCGCAGTCCGCCAGGCCACCAGGCCGAAGCCGACCGACGCCGCCACGAGGCCGATGGCCAGCGCGCGGGCGAGGCTGCCGGGCGGCGCGAGGATGGCGAGGACGACGGCAGCCAGCGCCGCGCCGGGGCCCATCCACGCGGCGGGCTCGGCCGGCAGCTCGAAGTAGACGGCGATGCCCAGGCCCATCGCGACCGGCAGCCACAGCATCCAGCGGCCGCGCTCGGCGTCGAACAGCGCCAGGATCCAGGCCCGTGCCCCCGCCACGCCCTCTCCCTCGTTTGACAGTGTCGGAACGCTCGCCTACCTACGGCGCGCTTTTTCGGCCGAATTGCGGCAAAAGCCACGCCCCCGAAACGAAGACCTTCCGGCAATGACGATCGTCACACGCTTCGCTCCCTCGCCCACCGGCTTCCTGCATATCGGCGGCGCCCGGACCGCGCTCTTCAACTGGCTCTACGCCCGCCATCACGGCGGCAAGTACCTGCTGCGCATCGAGGACACCGACCGCGCGCGCTCCACGCCCGCCGCCGTCGAGGCGATCCTCGACGGTCTGTCGTGGCTCGGCCTCGACTGGGACGGTGACGCCATCTTCCAGTTCCCGCGCGCCGCGCGCCACGCCGAGGTCGCCCGCCAGATGCTGGCCGAGGGCAAGGCCTATCACTGCTACGCCTCTCCGCAGGAGCTGCAGGAGATGCGCGACAGCCAGAAGCGCGCCGGCGTGCCGATGCGCTACGACGGCCGCTGGCGCGACCGCGATCCGAAGGACGCTCCGGCCGACGTCGCGCCGGTGATCCGCCTCAAGGCGCCGCAGAACGGCCAGACGATCATCCAGGACGCCGTCCAGGGCGAGGTGAAGGTCGAGAACGCCCAGCTCGACGACATGATCCTGCTGCGCGCCGACGGCACGCCGACCTACATGCTCGCCGTCGTGGTCGACGACTTCGACATGGGCGTGACCCATGTCATCCGCGGCGACGACCATCTCAACAACGCCTTCCGCCAGCTCCAGATCATCAAGGCGATGGGCTGGCCCGAGCCGGTCTATGCCCACATCCCGCTGATCCACGGCGCCGACGGCGCCAAGCTCAGCAAGCGGCACGGCGCGCTCGGGGTCGACGCCTATCGCGACATGGGCTTCCTGCCGGCGGCGCTGCGCAACTACCTGCTGCGGCTGGGCTGGGGCCACGGCGACGACGAGATCATCTCGACCGAGCAGGCGATCGAATGGTTCGACCTGCCGGGCGTCGGGCGCTCGCCGTCGCGCTTCGACACGGTGAAGCTCACCAACCTCAACGCCCACTACCTGCGCGAGGCGCCCGCCGCCGAGCTGCTGCCGCTGGTGCTGCCGCGCCTCGAGAAGGCGCTGGGCGGCCCGGTCGATGCCGCCGGCATGGCGCGCATCGAGCGCGGCCTCGACGGCCTGAAGCCGCGCTCGCGCACGCTGGTCGAGCTGGCCGACAACCTCGTCTTCTACGCCCGCGGCGGCGCTCCGCCGATCGCCGACGACAAGGCGCGCGCGCTGATCACGCCCGAGAGCAAGGCCCTTCTGGGCCGGCTGGCGGAGTCACTGGAGGCCGTCGGATCCGACTGGAGCGAGAAGCCGCTCGAGGAGGCCGTTCGCCGCTTCGCGGAGACGGCCGGCGTGAAGCTCGGCCAGGTCGCGCAGCCACTGCGCGTCGCCCTCACCGGCTCGACCGCGTCGCCCGGCATCTTCGAGGTGCTGGCGATCCTCGGCCCGGCCGAGACCCGGACGCGATTGCTCGCCGCCGCCGGATAGAGGGTTCCCGTCGAGCCGGCCACGATCCGGCGATGTCGGCCCGTGTCTGGATCTGGCTCCTGTCGCTCTCCGTGCTGTGGGGCGGCTCCTTCTTCTTCGCCAAGGTGGCGACGGGCGCGCTGGGGCCGCTCACCGTCGTCTTCTGCCGCGTGGCGCTCGCCGCACTCGCGCTCGCGGCGGTCGGCGCGGCCGCCGGCCGGCCGTTGTGGCGGAGCACGCTGCCCTGGCCGTCGTTCCTCGTCATGGGCCTGCTCAACAACGTCGTGCCCTTCAGCCTGATCTTCTGGGCGCAGCTCGAGATACCGTCCGGCCTGGCGGCGATCCTGAACGCGACGACGCCGCTGTTCACCCTGCTGGTCGCGCATGCCGCCACCGACGACGAGACGATCGACGCCGGCAAGCTCGTGGCGCTGCTGGTCGGCCTCGCCGGCGTCGCCGTCCTGGTCGGTCCGGCCGTGCTGCTCGGCGGGGCCGGGCTGGCGGGTCAGGTCGCCTGCCTGGGCGCCGCCCTCTCCTATGCCCTGGCCGGGGTCTGGGGCCGCCGCTTCCAGGCCCTGGGCGTGGTGCCGCTGGAAGCGGCGGCGGGCCAGCTCGTGGCGAGCACCGTGTTGATTCTGCCGATCATGCTGGTCGCCGAGCGACCCTGGACCCTGCCGGTGCCGCCCCTGCCCGTCGCGGGCGCCGTCGCCGGCCTCGCCCTGCTGTCCACGGCGCTGGCCTATGTCCTCTATTTCCGCATCCTCGCCGCCGCCGGCGCGATGCGGCTGCTGCTGGTGACCTTCCTGATTCCCGTGACGGCGATCCTGCTTGGCGCGCTCGTCCTCGGCGAGCGCCTGGAGGTCCGGCAGTTCGCGGGAATGGCCCTGATCGGCCTGGCGCTCGTCACGCTGGGGCGACCGGCCGGTGCCCGACCACGCCCCGCGAAATAGCGGCCGGCCGGCACAATTGCGCCCCTACAGGCGGCTTGTTAGGGTGCCTCCGACCCGTGAAATCGAGCTGAAAGAGTGTCCTATGGCCAAGTCGACCGCCACGCTGACCGACAATGAGACCGGCAAGAGCTTCGAGTTCCCCATCATCCACGGCACGGTCGGACCGCGGCTGGTCGACATCCGAAAGCTCTACGGCGAATCCGGGATGTTCACCTACGATCCGGGCTTCACCTCGACGGGTTCGTGCGGGTCGAAGATCACCTACATCGACGGTGACGAGGGCATCCTTCTCTACCGCGGCTACAACATCGCGGAGCTGGCCGAGCAGAGCGACTTCATGGAGGTCTGCTACCTGCTCATGAAGGGCGACCTGCCGACCAAGTCGCAGAAGGAGAAGTTCACTCGCGACATCACCCTGCACACGATGGTGCACGAGCAGATCAGCCAGTTCTATCGCGGCTTCCGCCGCGACGCCCATCCGATGGCGGTGTGCTGCGGCGTGGTCGGCGCCCTGTCGGCCTTCTATCACGACTCGCTCGACATCAACGACCCGCACCACCGCATGGTGTCGTCGTACCGACTGATCGCCAAGATGCCGACCATCGCGGCCATGGCCTACAAGTACTCGGTCGGCCAGCCGTTCGTGTATCCGCGCAACGATCTCAGCTACGCCGCGAACTTCCTGCGCATGATGTTCTCGGTACCGGCCGAGGAGTACGAGATCAACCCGGTGCTCGAGAAGGCGGTCGATCGCATCCTGATGCTGCACGCCGACCACGAGCAGAACGCCTCGACCTCGACGGTTCGCCTCGCCGGCTCGTCCGGCGCCAACCCGTTCGCCTGCATCGCCGCCGGCATCGCCTCGCTGTGGGGCCCGAGCCACGGCGGCGCCAACGAGGCCGTCATCAACATGCTGAACGAGATCGGCGGCAAGCAGAACATCCCGGGTTTCCTGAGCCGCGTGAAGGACAAGCAGGACCACACCCGCCTGATGGGCTTCGGCCACCGCGTCTACAAGAACTACGACCCGCGCGCCAAGGTGATGCGCCAGACCTGCCACGAGGTGCTGACCTCGCTGGGCATCGACCACGACCCGCTGCTGGAGCTGGCCATGGAGATGGAGCAGATCGCCCTCAAGGACGACTACTTCGTGTCCAAGAAGCTCTACCCGAACGTCGATTTCTACTCGGGCATCATTTTCCGTGCGATCGGCATCCCGACGTCCATGTTCACCGTTCTCTTCGCGGTGGCCCGGACCGTCGGCTGGATTTCGCAGTGGAACGAGATGATCGAGGATCCCGACCAGAAGATCGGCCGGCCTCGGCAGCTCTACAATGGTCAGACGGAGCGGCCCTACGTGCCGCTGCACAGGCGGTCCTGAACGCTATCCGGGAGGAGGCGAACGTCATGGCTGGAACAACGCAGGGCTCGCGCCGGGCAACGACCTGGACCGTCGAGCAGCCGCCACGTCCGGCGCCGCGCATCGTGCGGCTCGGCCGGCCGGCCAACGACAACGACTACCGCTTCGGGCCCAGCGCCCGGGCGGCCTTCGTGGTGGCGGCGGGCGCGGCTATCGTCCTATCTCTGTTTTTCTGGGCGTTCTGACGCCCCTGGGCGCTCGTGCGCCCGACCGGACGGCCGCCATCCGGCAGCCGTGCCCTGGCAAGTTCGGGCCGCGGTGACGCCGCGGCCCTCGCCGTCCTACTTCCGCTCGATCAGCTCGATCTTGTAGCCGTCGGGGTCCTCGACGAAGGCGATGACCGTGGTGCCGAACTTCACCGGCCCGGGCGCGCGCGTGACCTTGCCGCCCGACTTCACGACCTGCTCGCACAGGCCCGCGACGTCGGGCACGCCCACGGCCAGGTGGCCGAAGCCGGTCCCCAGCTCATAGGGCTCGTGGCCCCAATTGTGGGTCAGCTCGATCACGCTGTTGTCCTTCTCGTCGCCGTAGCCGACGAAGGCGAGCGTGTACTTGCCCTCCGGCACGTCGCGCTTGCGCAGCAGCTTCATGCCCATGGCCCCGGTGTAGAAGGCCAGCGACCTGTCGAGATCATGCACGCGGATCATCGTGTGCAGCATGCGGTAGTTGGCTGCGGCGTCGGGCATGGGCCCCCTCCCTATCTGTCGCGGATCATGGCGGCAAACGTCGCCTCGGCGGCCACCTTGCCTTCGACGATCGCCTTGCCGGAGAACTTCCAGACGTTGGCCCGGCTCTGCACCTTCTCGACGTGGAGCTCGAGCCGGTCGCCCGGCACGACGGGCCGACGGAACCGGACCCCGTCCATCGACATGAAGTAGACCAGCTTGCCTTCCGATTCGGCCCCGAAGGTCGACACGACCAGCACGGCTGCCGTCTGCGCCATCGCCTCGACGATGAGCACGCCCGGCATCACCGGCTCGGACGGGAAATGCCCCTGGAAGAAGGGTTCGTTGATGCTGACGTTCTTGATGCCGACCGCGCTCTGGTCGAGCTTCATCTCGGTCACCCGATCGACCATCAGCATCGGATAGCGGTGCGGGATCATCTGCAGGATCCGCCGGATGTCCACTGCCGTCGCGGGCCCCGCCGCCACGCTGGTCTTGTCGGTCTGCATGTTCATCTCAGCGCCCATCCCCAATCAGAAGCGCGTGCCGAAGCTGAAGCGGATAGCCTCCGTCTTGTCCCAGGATTCCTTCTGCACGGGTACGGCATAGTCTATCCGGATCGGGCCGAAGGGCGAAATCCATTGAATGCCGACGCCGGTCGAAATGCGCATCAGGTTGCTGGTCAGCACCGTGTTGCTGTACGCCGCCGGACCGCCCAGGCCCCACAGCGACCCGACATCGACGAAGGCCTTGCCGAAGATGCCGATTTCCTTGGGCAGGCCCAGCGGGAAGCTCAGCTCAGTGGTCCCGGTATAGAAGTAGGTGCCGCCCAGCGCGTCGGCGCTGACCGAATCGCGCGGTCCGATGCCGCCGACCTGGAAGCCGCGCAGCGTGTCGCCGCCGATGAAGAACAGGTTGTTCAGGCGGAGCGAGGAGTTGTTGTACGGCAGCACCAGGCCGGCCGAGCCGCCGATCGACGCCACGACGTCCTCGAAGATGCTCTGGTAGTACACGGCGTCGGCGGTGGTCCGGTAGTACCACTCCGTTCCGATCAGGCCGGCCACCGCCATCGTGTTGCGCAGCAGCAGGCCCTTGGTGGTGTTGATGCGCGTGTCGCGCGTGTCCCAGGCGATGGTCTCGGAGACCTCCGAGACGACCGAGGTGCCGGCGTTGAGCTGCACGACGTAGGAAGCCCAGGGCTGGACGTTGTAGATGTCCGTCTGGCGCAGCGTATAGCGGACGTTCTGCCGGGTGTGCTCGGTATAGGCCCAGCCGGCGCGCAGCGCGAAGCCGATGCTGCGATCGCTGTACGAGGCCACCGACTGGCGGTCGTTCGAGGTCCGGAAGATGTCGAAGCCGGCCGCCATCGGGCGGTCCAGGAAGTACGGCTCGGTGAAGCTGAAGTCGATCAGGGTGCTCAAGGTGCCGATCGACAGGCCGAGGCGCAGTTCCTGCCCCTTGCCCAGCAGGTTGCGCTCCTTGATCGAGATGTCGCCCAGCACGCCCGACGTCGTCGAGTAGCCGGCGCCGAACGAGATGTCGCCGGTGCTCTGCTCGACGACCTGGACCTCGAGGTTGGTCTTGTCCGGCGCCGAGCCGGGGGCCGCCGATATGTCGACCTTCTCGAAGAAGCCGAGGTTGCGCAGGCGCTCCTGGCTGCGGCGGACCTTGGCCGTCGAGAAGGCGTCGCCCTCGGCCAGCCGGAACTCGCGCCGGATCACCTTGTCGAGTGTCCGGGTGTTGCCGGAGATGTTGATGCGCTCGACGTAGACGCGGGGACCTTCCTGGATGTCGAAGATGACGTCGACGGTGAGGTTGTCCTTGTTGCGCCGGATGTTCGGGCGGACCTCGACGAAGGCGTAGCCCAGCGAACCCACGAGATCCTGAAGCGCCGAGACGCTCTTCTCGACCTCGTTGGCATCGTACCAGTCGCCCGAGGCCATCGTCAGATAGCTCTGCAGGACGTCGACATCGAGGCCCTGGAAGCGGGTCGAGACTTCGACCTTGCCGAACTTGTAGCGCTCGCCCTCGCTGATCGTGAAGGTGATGAAGAAGCCTTCGCGGTTGGGGGCGAGCTCTGCCACGGCCGAGACGACGCGGAAATCGGCGTAGCCCTCCGACAGGTAGAACTTGCGCAGCAGCTCGCGGTCGAGGTTGAGGCGATCCGGATCGTAGCGGTCGTCGGACGACAGGAAGCGGTACCAGGCGCTCTCGCTGGTGCGGATCTTGCCGCGCAGCGTGCCGTCGCTGAAATGCTCGTTGCCGACGAAGCTGATGCGCTGCACGCCGGTCACGTCGCCTTCGTTGATCTCGAACACGAGATCGACGCGGCCCTGCTCGAGCTTGATCACCTTCGGCTCGACCGACGCGTTGTAGCGGCCGCTGCGGCGGTAGATCGTGAGGATGCGCTCGACGTCGGACTGAACGCGGGCCCGCGTGAAGACCTGACGCGGCTGCGACTGGATCTCGTCGCGCAGCTTGTCGTCCTCGATCTTGCGGTTACCCTCGAAGGCGACCCGGTTGATGATGGGGTTCTCCGTGACCTTCACGACCAAGGTCGAGCCCTGCATCTGCATCACGACATCGGAGAACAGGCCGGTGGCGAACAGCGCCTTGAGCGAACGGTCAGCGGCCGCCGCGTCGAACGGCTGACCCGGCTTCAACTGCAGGTAGGAGCGGATCGTCTCGGGCTCCGCCCGGACGTTGCCCTCGATCTGAATGGCAGTGATCGCTCCGCCGCCACCCGCGGCAGGCGCCCGCTGCTGGGCCTGCGCCGTCGCCCCAAAGGCCAGAATCGCAACAACGGCGAGGACAGCCCAACGAAAGATCAATCTCACCCCCGGCACCTTTTTTGAGCCCTGCCGGCCAGTTTCAGGACGCAATTTCATAGACCGGAGATACGCGCTTAGCCACCCTTTTGTCCCCCCTCCTGTGTGCCATTCAGGTGAGAAGACGAAGGAGGTGCTTGATGTCGTTGAAGGTGGCGACGAGCGCCAGGCCGATCACCAGCGTAAAGCCGACCTTGAGGCCGAGCTCCTGTGCACGCAGGCTGAGCGGACGGCCGCGCACCGCCTCGTAGGCATACATCGCGAGGTGGCCGCCATCGAGCATCGGCACCGGGAGCAGGTTGAAGATGCCGAGCACCACCGACAAGGCGATGACAAGATTGAGGATCCCCTGCCAGCCGGCGTACGAAGCCTCACCCGCCGCCTTGGCGATCCGGATGGGCCCACCCAGCTCATCGACCGGTCTTGCCGCTGTCAGGATCTGCCCGAGCGACGTATAGAACATCGACGTCATGCCCCACACCGCACGGACACCGGCGCCCATGGCGCCGATCAGCCCGTGGCTGCGCAGTTCCGTGACGCTCGCCGGACGGACCCGCAGGCGCCCGACCGTGTACTCCTTGCCGGCGCAGTCCACCGCCTTGTCGGCAATCGGCGTGACCACGGTCTCGCCGATTGTCCCGTTGCGATCATAGGTCACGGTGAGCGGCTGGCCCGCGCGCTCCCCGATGAGCTCCGGGATATGGGAAAAGTAGTCGACCGGCTGGCCGTCGATCTTGAGCAGCAGGTCGCCCGCCTGCAGGCCCGCGGCCTGGGCCGGGCTGCCGGCCGAGAAGCCCCCCACCACGGGGCGGATGAGCTGGTCGACGCCGAGGTCGCCGTGGCGCAGCGTATTGCCGTAGCGGTCGGTCCGTTCGCAGAAGCGCGGCACGATCTCGCCCCGCAGCACCTTGTCGCCGCGCCGATAGAGGACGGGGACCGGCTCGCCCCAGTACAGGTACTGGAACTCCTGGATGTCCTCGTAGCGCTTCACGCCCTTGTCGCCGAGCTGAACGATCTCGTCGCCGGTGCGCAGTCCCGCCTGGGCGGCCGGCCCCTTCGCCTGCACCGCGATCGTCGACGGGGTGTAGGGTTCGCCGGCGAAGAAGAACACGCCCGTAAGGAGGATGAAGGCGAACAGGAGGTTGGCGAGCGGGCCGCCGAGGACCACCGCGGCCCGGGCATAGAGCGGCTGGCTGAAGAAGGCGCGGCGCTGCTGCTCGTCGCTGAGCGGCCTGTCGCTCGGCGTGGCGCTGGTGGCGTCGCTGTCGCCCAGGAACTTCACGTAGCCGCCGAGGGGGACCGCCGAGATCTTCCACCGCGTGCCGTTGCGGTCCGTCCAGCCGACCAGTTCCGGCCCGAACCCGATCGAGAAGACCTCGGCCTGGATGCCGAAGCGCCGGCCGACCCAGTAGTGGCCGTACTCGTGCACGAACACCAGCAGCGTCAGAACCAGCACGAAGTACGGCAGATAGGTCGTGAAGAGCTGCATGTTTCAGTTCACCACAGTAAACGCCTTGCCTCAACGGTTCGGCCGTCGTCCCTCGCAGCTCTGCTCGGCCTTCGCGCGGGCCTCCTGGTCGGCCGCATGGACCTCGTCCAGCGAGGTCACCGCCGCCGACAGGTCCGACCAGCGCGACATGACGTCCTCGACCACCCTGGCGATATCGAGAAACCCGATCCGTCGCTCCAGGAAGGCCGAGACCGCCGCCTCGTTCGCGGCATTCAGCACGATGGGCGCGACGCCGCCTGTTGTCAGCGCCTCGCGCGCCAGACGTAGGGAGGGAAAGCGGCCGGAATCGGGTCGTTCGAAGGTGAGCGCCGTCAGGGAATGGAAGTCGAGGCGGGCCGCCGGCCCGTCGATGCGCGACGGCCAGCCGAGCGCATGACTGATGGGCACGCGCATGTCCGGCGTGCCGAGCTGGGCCAGCACCGAGCCGTCCCGGTACGCCACCATGGAATGGATGACGGACTGCGGGTGGACGACGATCTCGACCTGCTCGGCGGGCAGGCCGAACAGGAGGTGGGCCTCGATCAGTTCCAGTCCCTTGTTCATCATGGTCGCCGAGTCGATCGAGATCTTGGCCCCCATGTCCCAGTTGGGATGGGCGAGCGCCTGCTCGCGCGTAGCTTCCGCCATCTCGGCCAGGGACCAGCTGCGGAACGGCCCGCCGGAGGCGGTGAGGATCAGCCGGTCGATGGCGTGGCGCTGCGCGGGTTCGAGCACCTGGAAGATCGCGTTGTGCTCGGAGTCGACCGGCAACAGCATGCCGCCGGACGACTGCACCGCCCCCGTCAGGAGCGGGCCGGCGCAGACCAGCGCCTCCTTGTTGGCGAGCGCCACCATGGCCCCCCGCCGGGCCGCCGCGAGCGTCGAGGCCAGCCCGGCGAAGCCGACGACCGCCGCCATGACCCATTCCGCCGGTCGCGCCGCGGCCTCGCAGACCGCGTCCGGCCCGGCGGCGGCCTCGATGTCGGTGCCGGCCAGGGCTTCCTGCAGGGCGCGATAGCGGCCGGGGTCGGCCACGACGGCGAGGCGCGCCTTCAGCCGGCGGGCCTGGTCGGCCAGCGCGTCGACCGAGCGGCCGCCGGCGACCAGCGCCTCGACACGGTAGCTTTCCGGATTGCGCTCGATGAGGTCGACGGTGCTCTGCCCGACCGATCCGGTCGATCCCAGGATCGTCACGCCGCGCGGGCGCTCGGCCGACGGCGGTGTCCAGGCGGTCATGACCAGGGCCAGCCCGCGTCGACCGCGAGGCGCATGAAGGCGACGGCCACCAGGACGGCGATCAGCCCGTCGATGCGATCGAGCAGTCCGCCATGGCCGGGAATGAGCGTGCCGCTGTCCTTGACCCCGGCGCCGCGCTTGGCGGCCGATTCGATCAGGTCGCCGATCTGGCCGACCACGGCCAGCCCGGCCCCGACGACCGCCAGCATGATCGTGTCGCCCCGGCCGAAGACGTAGCCGGCGGCCGCGCTGGCGACGGCGGCCCACGCCATGCCGCCGATCAGACCCGACCAGGTCTTGCCCGGGCTGATGCTCGGCGCGAGGCGGGCGCCGCCGGCGAGGCGGCCGACGACGAAGGCCCCGATGTCGGTCGCCCAGATGCAGGCGATGATCCAGATGACGGTCTCTCGCCCGTCCGTCGGCTGGTGGCGCAACCAGAGCAGCGCCAGGATCGCCGCCAGCGAGTAGGCGATCGCCAGGATGCGGGCGATCGGCCGCCCCCTGGTCAGGCGCAGCCACTCGGAGATCACGATCGGGGCCGCGACGGCCGCGACGAGGTCGATCCACGGGAAGCCGACCCAGATGGCGGCCAGCACCAGCGGTCCCAGGACGACCGCCGAGGCGATCCGGAGCGCCAGCGCCCGGTGGCGCCCGCCCCGCACGGCCGGGCCGTCAGCCGACGCCGCCATACCGCCGCTCTCGCCGCCTGAACTCGGCGATCGCCTGCTCCAGGTGTTCCTTGCCGAAGTCCGGCCAGAGCGTGTCGACGAACACCAGCTCGGCATACGCACACTGCCAGAGGAGGAAATTGCTGATCCGCTGCTCTCCGCTCGTGCGGATGACCAGGTCGGGATCGGGCATGCCCGCGGTCAGCAGCTCGCGCTCGAAGCGCTGCTCGTCGATAGCTTCGGCCGGCAGGTCTCCCGCCGCCACCTTGCGGGCCAGGACCCGCGTCGCCTGCAGGATCTCGTCGCGCGCGCCGTAGTTGATGCAGATGTTGACGTCGAGCCGGGCGTTTGCGTGGGTCCGCTGCTCCGCGTCGGCGATGTCGCGCACGATGTCGTCCGCCAGCCCGCCGCGGTTGCCGATGACGCGCAGCCGGGCGCCGTTGCGGTGGAGCTCCTCGATCTCGCTGCGCAGGTAGTGACGCAGCAGGCCCATCAGGTCGCTGACCTCGTCGGCCGGCCGCGTCCAGTTCTCGGTCGAGAAGGCGAACAGGGTCAGCATGGGAATTTTGAGCTCGCCCGCCCCGCGCACCACGCGCCGGACCGCATCCGCACCCCTGCGGTGCCCGGCGACGCGCGGCAGCCCGCGCGCCTTCGCCCACCGCCCATTGCCGTCCATGATGATGGCGACGTGGCTGGGGCCGGCTGTCGGGTCCGGAGACGCAGGCAGGGGCGCAGTGGGCATCAGACCGTCTTTATCTCTTTTTCCTTCTGGGCGAGGACGTCGTCGACCTGCTTCACGTAGCGGTCGGTGAGCTTCTGCACCTCGTCGGACTTCTGTCGATGCTCGTCCTGGGAGATCTTGTGATCCTTCTCGGCCTTCTTCAGGAACTCCATCCCGTCGCGGCGAACGTTGCGCACCGCCACGCGGCCGTGCTCGGCGTACTTGTGCGCGAGCTTGGCGAGCTCGTTGCGGCGTTCCGTCGTGAGCTCGGGGATCGGCACGCGGATCGTCTGTCCGTCCGGCGCCGGATTGAGGCCGAGCCCCGCCTCGCGAATCGCCTTCGCTGTCGAGACGACCAGGCCCTTGTCCCAGACGTTGACCGTCAGCAGGCGCGGCTCAGGCGCGCTCACGGTCCCCACCTGGTTCAGCGGCATGCGCTGGCCATAGGCCTCGACCATCACCGGGTCGAGCAGGTTGACCGAGGCGCGGCCCGTGCGCAGGCCGCCCAGTTCCTTGCGCAGCGCGTCGATGGCGCCGTGCATGCGCTTCTCGAGTTCCTTGAGATCGGCGGTCATCTTCAGCCCTCGTCCTTGATGATGGTGAAGGTCCCCTCCCCGCGCATCGTCGCGGCAAAAGCGCCGGGCTTGTGGATGTCGAACACGATGATGGGGATGCGGTTCTCGCGCGCCAGCGAGATGGCGGACGCGTCCATGACCTGCAGGTCGCGTGACAGCACGTCCATGTAGGTCAGCGTGTCGTAGCGGCGGGCGTCCTTGTCCTTCTTGGGATCCGACGAATAGACGCCGTCGACCTGGGTGCCCTTCAGCATCGCGTCGACGCTCATCTCGGCGGCCCGCAGAGCGGCCGCCGTGTCGGTGGTGAAGAAGGGATTGCCCGTGCCGGCCGCGAAGATCACGACCCGCCCCTTCTCCATGTGCCTTGCGGCGCGGCGGCGGATGTAGGGCTCGCAGACCGTCGTCATCGGGATCGCCGACTGGACGCGCGTCTGCAGGCCCTGGCGCTCCAGCGCGCTCTGCATCGCCAAGGAATTGATGACGGTCGCCAGCATGCCCATGTAGTCGCCGCTCGCCCGGTCCATGCCCGAGGCCGCGGCCGAGACCCCCCGGAAGATGTTGCCGCCACCGATCACGAGGCAGACCTGCACGCCCATCTCGTGCACGGCCTTCACTTCCTGCGCCACCATGGTGACCATGGCGGGATCGAGCCCGTACTCCCGATTCCCCATCAGGCCCTCGCCCGAGAGCTTGAGCAGGACACGGCGGTAGCGGGGACCCGACGGCATCAGTTGCCTCTGACGATGGCGTTATTGGGCGGCGCGGGCCGGCGAGCCCGCGCGCCATAGCGCGTTTTCATACTACTTCTTGAGCTGGGCAGCCACCTCGGCCGCAAAATCCTCGGCCTTCTTCTCGATGCCCTCGCCCAGCGCGAAGCGCAGGAAACCCGCCAGGCGGACCGGCGCGCCGACCTGCTTGGCGGCGTCGTCGACAACCTTCGCGACCTTGGTCTTGCCGTCCATGATGAACGCCTGCTCGAGCAGCACCACTTCCTGGTGGAACTTGCGCAGGCCGCCCTCGACCATCTTGGCGACGATGTCGGCGCTCTTGCCGCTCTGCCCGGCCTTCTCGGCCAGCACGCCGCGCTCGCGCTCGACCGCGGCCTGGTCGAGATCGGCGACCGTGAGCGACTGCGGGTTCGTCGAGGCGACGTGCATCGCGAGCTGCCTGGCCAGCGCCTCGAGCTTGGCCTTGTCGCCCGTCGATTCGAGGGCCACCAGTACGCCGATCTTGCCGAGATCCGGCGCGACCTTGTTGTGCATGTAGCTCGCCACGACGCCATCCGACACCGACAGGAGGCCGGCGCGGCGCAGCGACATGTTCTCGCCGATGGTCGCGATCAGGTGGGTGAGCTCCCCCTGGACGTCGCGGCCGGTGCCCGGATAGGGCGCCGCGGCGACCTTGGCGAGATCGCCGCCGTTGACCAGCGCGAGCTTGCCCGCCTCGATGACGAACTTCTGGAACATCTCGTTGCGGCCGACGAAATCGGTCTCGGCGTTCACCTCGATGACCGCGCCGCTGGTGCCGCCGGTGACGACCGCGACCAGGCCCTCGGCCGCGACGCGGCCGGCCTTCTTGGCGGCCGCCGACAGGCCCTTGGTGCGCAGCCAGTCGACCGCCTTCTCGAGATCGCCCTGCGTCTCGCCGAGCGCCTTCTTGCAGTCCATCATGCCTGCGCCGGTCTTCTCGCGCAGTTCCTTCACCAGGGAGGCCGTGATCTCAGCCATGTCGTACTCCGTTTCTCGTTGCGCCGGGGGCGGCGCAGTTGGGGCCGGTCTTGCGACCGGCCCCGCTGATCTCGTCTGCCTTGGGGCCGGCTACTCGGCCGGCGAGGCCTCGGCCCCCGCCTCCGGGGCCTCGACGGGAAGCTCGTCGGCCGGCGGCTCGTCGAGCTCGCCGACGTCGCCGCCCGAGGCGGCGATCTCGGCGCGGATGCCGTCGAGCACGGCGCCCGACAGGAGCTCGCAGTAGAGCGAGACGGCGCGGATCGCGTCGTCATTGCCGGGGATCGGATAGTCGACGCCGTCGGGATCGGAGTTGCTGTCGAGCACCGCCACGATGGGGATGCCGCGCTTGCGCGCCTCCTGGACGGCGATCGACTCCTTGTTGGTGTCGATGATGAACAGCATGTCCGGCGTGCCGCCCATCTCCTTGATGCCGCCCAGCGACCGCTCGAGCTTGTCGCGCTCGCGGGTGAGGTCGAGCTGCTCCTTCTTGGTCAGGCCGACCACGTCGCCCTTCAGCCGGTCGTCGAGCTCGCGCAGGCGCTTGATCGAGGCCGAGATCGTCTGCCAGTTGGTGATCATGCCGCCGAGCCAGCGGTGGTTCACGTAGTACTGGCCGCAGCGCTTGGCGGCATCGGCGATCCGCTCCGCGGCCGCCGCCTTGGTGCCGACGAACAGCACGCGGCCGCCATTGGAAACGACCCGACGGACCTCGAGCAGGGCCTGCTCCAGGAGCGGCACGGTCTTGGTGAGGTCGATGATGTGGACCCCGTTGCGCACCCCGAACAGGTACGGCTTCATCTTGGGGTTCCAGCGCCGGGTATGGTGGCCGAAATGGACACCAGCCTCGAGCAATTGACGCATCGTGAACGTCGGCATGGTCATGCCGTCTCTCCTTTTCCGGTTGAGCCTCCGCGGGCGTCGTCCCCGGAACGCGAAGCGTCCCCGGAACACCGGAGCGACCGTCGGGATGTCTCCCCGAAAGCCGCAAACCCGCGTGCGAAGTGGGCGTGGTTCTAGAGGGTCAGAGGCGGGATTGCAAGCCCAATGGAATCAACCGCTTAGCCGAGGGCCTTGGCGATCTCGCGGGCCAGTTCCAGCACCGACAAGGGGGCACTGCCCTCGGCCTTGTTGTTGGCCGTGATCCAGACCTTCTGGCCGGCCCTGACCGATGCCGCGGCCATGCGGGCCAGCACCCGGCGGGTTTCCGGATCCTCGTCCACCAGCCGGTCGAACGGCTCGTAGCGCCGTCGAGCCGCCTGGTAGAGGAAGCCCCGGTGCAGGTTCCAGCGCGCCACCAGAGGCCCCGGCGCATCGCCGTCCAGCACCTGCAGGGCGGCTTCCTGGCGCTCGACCTCGGGCATCCGGTCGTGGAGGCCCACGCAGTAGCGGATTCCGGTGCGCCCCAGCATCTTCATGAGACGCGGCGTCAGCAGCTCGGCATTTCGCAGCTCCAGGGCAAAAAGCGGGCGGTGGGCGCCCAACTCGCGCGGCAGGGCCTCGAAGAAGGCCTCCAGCCGGCTCACCAGCAGCGCCGCCTCCTCGACCAGCCCCCGCGGCAAGGGCGACACCTGGAACACCAGCGGGCCCGCCTTGGGCCCCAGCCCTTCCAGGCACGGGACGATGAACTCGCGCGTGGCCACCGCGGCGTCGAGAAAGTGCGGGTTGGCCACCCGGCCCCGCCCCTCCTCGTCCCGCATCACCGCGTCGCAGACCAGGGCCGGTGCCTTCACGACGAAGGAGAAATGAGCGGGCACCTGCTTGGCATACTGCCGGTACTGGACCGCGCTCAGCGGAGCATAGAAGGTGCGGTCGAGACTGACGGTCCTGAGCAGCGGGATCTGGGCATAGGCGGCCAGGCCCTTGCGGCTGAGCGCCACCTGCGCGTGGACCCCGTCGTAGACGAGGCCTCGCCAGCCGGGAAAGAACCAGGACGAGGTGCCGAGCCGGACATCGGCCGGTAGCACAGGCGCCTCGAGCAGCGGGGAATCCCAGGCGGGAGCGACCGAGCCGGGCGCCGCCCGCCTGGCCGCGGGCCGGCTGTTCGGGTCGAACAGCCCGGCCTGGCTCAAATCTCCTCCACCTGCGCCACACCCGGCAGTCCGCCGATCGTGTCGCGCAGGCCGGTCGCAATCCCGTAGGTGCCGGGCAGGCTCACCTCCGCCTCGGTATCGTCGGGCATCGGCACGACCAGCGTGACGCGGCCACGGCCGCGCTTGCCGTCGAGCGCCTTGCGCAGCGGCTCGATGGCGGCGAGGTCGGACAGCTCGATGCGCAGGCCGGCAGCCGCGTTGGCCACGGCGTCCTCGAGCTTCTCGACCGTCTGGGCGGTCAGCTTGACCTGCTCGCCGTCGAGCCGGCCATCGGCGGAGACCAGGATCGCCTCGCCGGGCTCCAGGATGTTGCGCTTGCTGCCCAGCAGCTCGCTGAAGACCGTGAGCTCGAAGGCGCCGGACTGGTCCGAGCACTGGACGAAGGCAAAGCGGTTGCCCTTGGCCGACGTCCGCTCCTGGCGGTCGATCACCGTCCCCGCGAGCTTGATGCGGCCCGGCGTGCCGCGGCCCAGCAGGGCCACGAGGTCGGCGGCCCGGGTCACCCGCAGGCGCTCGAGACTGCGCTCGTAGGACGCCAGCGGATGGGAGGACAGGTAGAAGCCGATCGCCGAGAACTCGTTCTGCAGGCGCTCCATGGGCGACCAGTCCGGCACCTTCGGCAGCGGCGGCCGGCGCTGCGCCGTGTCGTCGCCGAACAGGCTGTTCTGGTTGCTGCCGCGAGCCTCGTGCGTCGCCTGGGAATGGCGCGTCAGCGCCTCCACGGCACCGAAGGTCTGGGCGCGATTCTTGTTGAGCGAATCGAAGGCGCCGGCCTTCACCAGGCTCTCGAGCAGCCGCTTGTTGATCACCCGCTGGTCGAGGCGCTCGGCGACGTCGAACATGTCCTTGAACGGGCCGTTGGCCTCGCGCTCCTCGGCGAGGCGCGACATCGCCTCGCGGCCGACCCCCTTGATGGCGGCCAGCGCGTAGCGCACGCCGAGCTTGCCGTCGGCCGTTCGCTCGACCGCGAACTCGGCCATCGAGCGGTTGACGTCGGGCGGCAGCAGCGGGATCTGCAGGCGCTCGAGCTCGCGGCGGAAATTGCCGATCTTGTCGGCGTTGCCCATGTCGAGCGTCATCGACGCTGCGAAGAACTCGACCGGATGGTTGGCCTTGAGGTAGCCCGTCTGGTAGCAGACGAGCGCATAGGCGGCGGCGTGACTCTTGTTGAAGCCGTAGCCGGCGAACTTGTCGACCTGGTCGAAGATCGACGAGGCGCGCCCTTCCTCGACTCCGTTCTTCTTCGCGCCCTCGATGAACAGGGCCCGCTGGGCGTCCATCTCGGCCTGGATCTTCTTGCCCATGGCACGGCGCAGCAGGTCGGCGCCGCCGAGCGTGTAGCCCGACAGGACCTGCGCGATCTGCATGACCTGCTCCTGGTAGATCATGATGCCGTAGGTTTCCTTCAGGATCCCCTCCAGCATCGGATGCAGGTAGTCTGGCTTCTCCTCGCCCTGCTTGCGCTTGATGTAGCTCGGGATGTTCTCCATCGGGCCGGGGCGATAGAGCGCCACCAGGGCGATGATGTCCTCGAAGCGGTCGGGCCGGAGCTTGCGCAACACGTCGCGCATGCCGCTGCCCTCGATCTGGAAGACACCGAGGCTGTCGCCGCGGGCAAGCAACTCGAAGGTCCGGCGGTCGTCGAGCGGCAACTTGGCGATGTCGATCCTGTCGCGGCCGATCAGGTCGCAAGCCTTCTCGATCACGGTCAGCGTCTTGAGGCCGAGGAAGTCGAACTTCACCAGCCCCGCCGGCTCGACCCACTTCATGTTGAACTGGGTCGCCGGCAGCGATTCCTGGTCGTCGCTGTCGCGAAACAGCGGCACGAGCTGGTCGAGCGGCCGGTCGCCGATCACCACGCCCGCCGCGTGCGTCGAGGCGTTGCGATAGAGGCCCTCGAGCTGCAGGGCGAGGTCGATCAGCCGCTTGATCTCCTCGTCGGCCGCGTACTGTTCCTTCAGGAGCTGCTCGCTCTCCAGGGCCTGGGCGAGCGTCACCGGCTTGGCCGGATTGTTGGGTACCAGCTTGCAGATCCGGTCGACCTGGCCATACGGCATGCCGAGCACGCGCCCGACGTCGCGCAGCACCGCCCGCGCCTGCAGCTTGCCGAAGGTGATGATGGCGGCGACGCGGTCGTGGCCGTACTCGTCGCGCACGTAGCGGATGACCTGGTCGCGCTTGTCCTGGCAGAAGTCGATATCGAAGTCCGGCATCGACACGCGCTCGGGATTGAGGAAGCGCTCGAACAGCAGCCCCCAGCGCAGCGGATCGAGATCGGTGATCTTGAGCGACCAGGCGACCAGCGAGCCCGCGCCGGAGCCGCGGCCGGGACCGACCGGGACGCCGTGGTCCTTGGCCCACTGGATGAAGTCGGCGACGATCAGGAAGTAGCCCGGGAAGCCCATCCGGCCGATCATGTCGAGCTCGTAGGCGAGTCGTTCCCGATAGGTGTCGAACGGGATGTCGGGCGACAGGCGGCCGCCGTCGCGCAGCGCCGCCAGCCCGGTCTCGGCCATCTCCTGCAGCGCCTCGGTCTCGGCGCGGCCGGCGAGCTTGGTGTAGCGCGGCAGGATGGGCTTGCGTGGCGCCGGCATGTAGGCGCAGCGCCGGGCGATCGTCAGGGTGTTGTCGCAGGCCTCCGGCAGGTCGGCGAAGACCTGGCGCATCTCGGCCGCCGACTTGAAGTAGTGCTCGGGCGTGAGGCGGCGGCGGTTGGGGTCCTCGATATGGGCGCCCTGCTCGATGCACAGAAGCACGTCGTGCGCCTCGTACATCGACTCCTTCGGGAAGTGGACGTCGTTGGTGGCCGCCAGCGGCAGGCCGCGCTCGTAGGCGAGATCGAGCAGCGCCGGCTCGATGCGCCGCTCGGTCTCCTCGCCATGACGCTGCAGCTCGATGTAGAGGCGGCCGTCGAACAGGCGCTCGAACCGCTCCAGCAGGTGGGCGGCGGCGGGCCCCTGCCCGGCCGCCAGCAGCCGGCCGAGCCCGCTCGCGGGACAGCCCACCAGGGCGATCAGCCCGTCAGTGAGCCCTTCGAGCTCCGACATTGGCAGGGCCGACTGCGATCCGGTCTTGAAGTCGAGATGGACGCGGCTGACCAGCCGCATCAGGTTGAGGTAGCCCTGCTCGTCCTGGACCAGCAGGGTCAGCCAGTCGGCCGGCACGATCTTGCCGGTCGGCGCGGGCCCGGTGCCGTCCTCGCGGCGGATGCCGAGATCGCAGCCGACGAGCGGCTGGATGCCGGCCTTGGACGCGTACTGCGAGAATTCCAGCGCGCCGAACAGGTTATTGCGGTCCGTAACGCCGACGGCCGGCATGTCGTTGGCCTTGGCCAGCGCCACGACCTTGTCGACCTTGTTCGCGCCCTCGGTGAGCGAATAGGCCGACCGGACCTTGAGATGGATGAAATCTGCGAGCGCCACGGACCGACTATGCCGCCGCGATCTTGTGGAAAGCGAGGCGGATCGCGGCGCCGGGGCGCCCCGGATCCCCTTACCCTGTCAGCACCCCGTCCTTCAGCGTGACGGTGCGGTCCATGCGCGCCGCCAGCTCGGGATTGTGGGTGGCGACCAGCGCCGCCATCCCGGTGTCACGCACCAGTCCCAGGAGCTGGCGGAAGACGGCTTCGGAGGTCGTCGAATCGAGGTTTCCGGTGGGCTCGTCGGCCAGGAGCATGCGCGGCGCATTGGCGACCGCCCGGGCGATCGCGACGCGCTGCTGTTCGCCGCCCGACAGCCGGCCCGGCCGGTGCTCGGCGCGGTCCTGCAGCTGGACCATGGCCAGGAGCTCGGCCGCCCGCCGGCGGGCATCGCCGCGCGACCGGCCCTGGAGCATTTGCGGCAGCATCACGTTCTCGATCGCCGAGAACTCCGGCAGGAGATGGTGGTACTGGTAGACGAAGCCCAGGAACTGGCGCCGCATGACTGTGCGCTCGCGATCGCTCGCCGTGCCGGCCGGCTTTCCGTCGACCATGACCTCGCCGCCGTCGGCCCGTTCGAGCAGGCCGGCGATGTGCAGCAGCGTGGACTTGCCGCTGCCCGACTGGCCGACCAGGGCGACGATCTCTCCGGGCCGCAGCTCGAGCGTGATGCCGCGCAGCACGTCCAGCCGCCGGTCGCCCTGCACGAAGGTGCGCCTTATGTCGCGCAGGGCCAGGGGAAATCTCGTCTCATTCATAGCGAAGCCCTTCGACGGGTTCGACGCGCGTGCTGCGCCAGGCGGGATAGGCGGCGGCCGCCAGCGACAGCAGGATGGCGATGCCGACGATGGCCGCCACCTCGCCCACCTGCACCCTGACCGGCGCGGAGGTGATGAACTCGATCTCGCTCCAGCCCGCGCCCGTGCCGCCCGCATCCAGGATCACGGCGAACAGATGGGCGATGCCCTTCATGTTGGCGCAGACCAGGAGACCGAGGCCGGTGCCGACCGCGGTGCCGACCACGCCGACCGCTGCCGCCGCCATGAAGAAGGCGCGCACGATGGTTCCCGGCGTCGCGCCCATGGTGCGCAGGATGGCGATGCTGCCGCGCTTCACGCGCACCAGCATGGTGAAGCTCGCCACGACGTTCATGGCGGCCACCACGACGATCAGGGTGAGGATGATGAACATCATCACCCGCTCGACCTGCAGGGCGCCGACGAAACGGGCGTTGAGGCCGCGCCAGTCGGCCACCCTGAGGTCGTCGCGCCCCAGCGTGCGGCGAAGCTCTTCGGCGATGCGCGGCGCCGCTTGAGGATCGGCGACATCGAGGTCGATCGAGCTCACCGTCTCGTGGCCGTATTCGAGCTCGTCCTGCAAAGCCGCCAGCGGCACGAAGACCAGCCCGTTGTCGAACTCGTAGCGCCGGGTCATGAAGCTGCCCAGGACCTCGTAGTCGCTGTAGCGCGGCGCGATCGTTCCATTGTCGTTCAGCCGGTGCGTGACCAGGGTGACCTTGTCGCCGTCGCGCACGTTCAGCGACTGGCGCAGCCGGTCGCCCAGCACGATGCCGGGCGTCGCGCCGAAGGCCGCGAGGTCGCCGCCCACCATGTTGCGGGCGATCATCTCCCGCCCCCGCAGGTCGTCCGGCCGCACGCCGCGCAGGATCGCCCCCCGGGTCACGTTGCCGCCCGCCCTGACCAGCGCCTGCCGCTCGAGGGTGAGATGGACGGACCGCACACCCGGAAAGGCCTGGAGCTTCGCCAGCAGGTCCGGCGTGGCCTGCAGCATGCCGTCGCGCGCCGTGACGACGACGTGGCCGTTCAGCCCGATGATGCGCCCGAGCAGCTGCTGGCGGAAACCGCCCATCACCGACAGCACGACGATCAGGGTGGCCACCCCCAGCGCCACGCCGATCAGCGAGAAGACGGCGATGAAGGACACGAAGCCCTCGCGCTGGCGTGTCGCGAGATAGCGCCAGGCGAGCCAGCGCTCGACGGTCCGCACCGCGCTACTCACGGTGCAGCCCCTCGACCGGATCGAGCCGGGCCGCCCGCGCCGCCGGATAGAGGGAAGCGAGCAGCGCGAAGGCCAGTGCCAGGCCGGCGATGACGGCGATCTCGCCCCATTCGATGCGCGACGGCAGCTCCGCCAGCAGATAGAGCGTCTCGTCGAACAGCACGATGTCGAAGGTGTGCTGCAGCCACTGGCGGATCGCCTCGATGTTGCGCGCGAACGCCAGGCCCAGGACCACGCCGAGCAGCGTTCCGACGCCGCCGATCGCCAACCCGTCGAGCAGGAAGATGCGCATGATGGCGCCCCGCGTCGCGCCCATGGTGCGCAGGATGGCGATGTCGGCCGTCTTGGTCCGGACCAGCATCACCAGGCTCGACACGATGTTGAAGGCGGCGACCAGCACGATCATCGTCAGCACGATGAACATGACGTTGGTCTGGCCCTGGATGGCCTGGAAGAAACCGTAGTTCGCCTGGCGCCAGTCGAACACCCAGCCTTGCGGGCCGACCACCCCGGCAACCGCCTGCCTCGTCGGGCCCGGCGGCGCATCGTCGGCCAGGAAGACCTCGATCCCGGTGGCCATGCCGCGGTAGTCGAGCAGCCGCTGGACGTCGGCGATCGGCGCGTAGACGAAGTTCGAATCGTAGTCGTACATGCCCGCGCAGAAGATCGCCGAGACGCGGGCCTGGGCCGATCGCGGCATGACGCCGAACGGCGTCGCGATCTCGACCGGCGACACGAGCTGCAGCGCATCGCCCACTTTCAGCCCCAGCAGGTCGGCCAGGCGACGGCCGATCACCACGGAGAAGCTGTCGCCGAACCCCTTCAGCGTGCCCCAGTCGATTTCCTTCCCGTCCTCGCTGCGGCAGAGGGCGCGATAGCGGTCGCGCACCGCCTCCGGTCCGTCGATCGCGGCGGAAAGCGGCGTGCGCGCCCGCAGGTCGTCCGGCCGCACGCCGCGCAGCACGACGCCCCGCACCTTGTCGCCCGCCACCGCCATCACCTGGCCTTCCGCCGTGGGAGACACGCTCACCACGCCGGGCACCGCCTTCATCCGGCCGAGCAGGTCGGGCGTGGCATCGAGGCCGCCACGCGTTCCCTGCACGCCGAGCTGGCCGCTGATGCTCGACATCTGGCGCAACAGCTCGAAGCGAAAGCCGTTCATCACCGCCATGACCACGATCAGCGTGCCGACGCCGAGGGTGATCCCGATCAGCGAGAAGCCGGCGATGACCGAGATGAACCCTTCCTCCCGCCGGGCCCGCAGGTAGCGGAAGGCGATGAGGCGTTCGACGGCGGCGAAGGCCATGGCCTAGGACCGTCTGACGCCGGACGACATCGCGGGCGCGTCGGGCATTCGTCTTTCCGGTCTCAGGCGAAGCGCTGCGCGACCTGGTCGAACGGCACTTCCTCGCGCTCGCCGGTCCGGCGGTTCTTCACCTCGGCCTTGCCGGCGGCGACGCCCTTGGGCCCGACGATCACCTGCCAGGGGATGCCGATCAGGTCCATGTCGGCGAACTTGGCCCCCGGACGGAGGTCGCGGTCGTCGTGCAGCACCTGGATGCCCCTGGCCGCCAGCCCGTCGTAGAGCTTGCGGCAGGCGCCCGACACCGCACCGTCGTCGGGCTTGAGGTCGACGATCGCCACCTTGAAGGGCGCGACCGATTCCGGCCAGACGATCCCGGCGTCGTCGTGGCTGGCCTCGATGATGCCGCCCACCAGGCGCGACACGCCGATGCCGTAGGAGCCCATCTCGACCGTGATCTGCTCGCCGCCCGGACCGGCCACCGCCGCCTTCAGCGGCTCCGAATAGCGGGTGCCGAAGTAGAAGATATGCCCGACCTCGATCCCGCGCGCCGCCACGCGCTCGGCCTCGGGAATCTTCTCGAAGGCGGCCTTGTCGTGCATCTCGTCGGTGGCAGCGTAGAGCGACGTCCATTCGTTGACGATCGGCTGCAGGTCGCTGTCGTAGTCGATGGTGCGGCTGAGGATGTCCTTGTCGACCAGTCCCTTGTGGCAGAACACGGCGCTCTCGCCGGTGTCGGCCAGCACGATGAACTCGTGGCTGAGGTCTCCGCCGATCGGGCCGGTGTCGGCGCGCATCGGGATCGCCTTCAGCCCCATGCGCGCGAAGGTCCGCAGGTAGGTCACGAACATCTTGTTGTAGGAGTGGGTGGCGCCCTTCTTGTCGATGTCGAAGGAATAGTTGTCCTTCATCAGGAACTCGCGGCCGCGCATCACGCCGAACCGGGGCCGCACCTCGTCACGGAACTTCCACTGGATGTGATAGAGGTTCCGCGGCAGGTCGCGATAGCTCTTCACGCCGTCGCGGAAGAGTAAGGTGATCACTTCCTCGTTGGTCGGCCCGTAGAGCATCTCGCGGTCGTGGCGGTCCTTGAAGCGGAGCATCTCGGGACCGTAGGCGTCGTAGCGTCCGCTCTCCCGCCACAGGTCGGCCGACTGGATGGTCGGCATCAGCACCTCCTGGGCGCCCGACGCGTCCTGCTCCTCGCGCACGATCCGTTCGATGTTCTTCAGTACCCGGAAGCCCAGCGGCAGCCAGGCATAGATGCCGGCGGCGGTCTGGCGTACGAGGCCGGCGCGCAGCATCAGCCGGTGCGAGACGATCTGGGCCTCTGCCGGATTCTCCTTCATCGTCGGCAGAAAGTACTGGCTCATCCGCATTCTGGTTCGGTCCCTGCTGGCTCCCGGAAGTGGCCGCGGACTGTATGGAACGGGGCCTCCAAAGGCAAACCGCCCCCGCCGCGCCGGCCGGCGGAGCCGGACCCTCCGGTGGCTTTGCACAGGGGGATGCCCGCACACTGCCCGCGACAACAGGGGGAGAGCGAGCATGCTCGAGCGGCTTTTCAAGCTCAGCGAGAACCGGACGACGGTCCGGACCGAGCTGGTGGCGGGTCTCACGACCTTCCTCACCATGGCCTACATCATCTTCGTCAACCCGGCGATCTTGGCCGAGGCCAAGATGCCGTTCGGCGCGGTGTTCGCCGCGACCTGCGTCGCCGCCGCCATCGGCTGCTTCCTGATGGCGTTCCTGGCCAACTACCCGATCGCCCTGGCGCCGGGGATGGGCCTCAACGCCTACTTCACCTTCGGGGTCGTCGGCGGCATGGGCTACAGCTGGCAGGTCGCGCTGGGCTGCGTGTTCATCTCCGGCATCCTGTTCTTCATCATCAGCGTGCTGCCGATCCGGGAATGGATCGTCAATGCCATCCCCACCTCCCTCAAGATGGCCATCGCCGCCGGCATCGGCCTCTTCCTGGCGCTGATCGCGCTCAAGAACGCCGGCATCGTCGTCGGCCATCCCGCCACGCTGGTGTCGCATGGCAAGCTCAGCAGCTTCCCGGTCGTCATGGCGGCGCTGGGCTTCTTCCTCATCGTGGCCCTCGAGTATCGACGCGTCATGGGCGGGGTCATCATCGGCATCCTGGCCGTCACGGTGATCGCCATCGCCACCGGCCACCAGAAGTTCGGCGGCATCTTCGACATGCCGCCCTCGATCGCGCCCGTGCTGCTGCAGATGGACCTCGGCGGCGCCCTCGGCGTCGGCCTGGTCACCGTGGTCTTCGCCTTCCTCTTCGTGGACCTGTTCGACAATACGGGCACGCTGATCGCGCTCGCCCATCGCGGCGGCTTCATGCGGGCGGACGGGACCGTGCCGCGCCTCAAGCGCGCCCTGATGGCCGACAGCGGCGCGGCGATGATCGGCGCGGCCGTCGGCACCTCGACCACGACCAGCTACATCGAGAGCGCGTCGGGCATCAACGCCGGCGGACGCACCGGCCTCACCGCCGCCGCCGTCGGAATCCTGTTCCTCCTCGCCCTGTTCGTTGCGCCGCTGGCGGGATCGATCCCGGCCTATGCCACCGCGCCGGCGCTGCTCTACGTCGCCTGCCTGATGGCGCGCGGACTGACCGAGATCGAATGGGACGACGTCACCGAGTCGATGCCGGCAGTGATCACCGCGCTCGCCATGCCGTTCACCTTCTCGATCGCCGAAGGCATCGCCTTCGGCTTCATCTCCTACACCGCGCTCAAGCTCGTGACGGGCCGCTTCCGCGATATCCATCCGGCCGTGGGGATTCTCGCTGTCCTCTTCGTGGTCAAATACATGGTCATTGGATGATCATTCGGTTACGGCGGAAATTAGTACGTCTACGAACGATCGCGGCGCCTAACATTCGTTCTGCATGGATCGACGGATCGAAAGAAAAGGTCTTGGCAACGCACGCACTTACGGGTAAACAGCCTACGTCTTGGGCTCGGCCCGAGTTTAGGGAGGAGAACGGCGAAAGCCGCCTGTGACGAGTTTCGGGGGGGTAGAGAAGCGGCGAGCCGATGGCTCGCCGCTTCTTTTTGTGCCTGTTTGTTGGGCTGCACACGCCGTGCGGATGGCCGCTCAGTGGAACGAGTCGGCCAACGGCCCTGTTTCCGTTACATCTTTTTCCAGTCGCCCGACTGCTCGAAGGCGAACGCCGCGCGGTAGATGGTCGGCTCGTCGAAGTGCTTGCCGATCAGCATGAGCGAGACCGGCAGCCCGTCCGACATGCCGCAGGGCACGGCCATCGCGGGATGGTGGGTGATGTCGAAGGGCGCGGTGTTGGAAATCATGTTGAGCGCGCGTTCGACGTAGAGTTCCCGCGAGGCGTCGGCCGGCGGCAGCTCGGTCGCCTTGATCGGCGTGGTCGGCATCATCAGCAGGTCGTACTGCTCGAGCGCCGCATCGTAGGCGGCGGTCAGCAGCCGGGTCTGGTTCATCGCCTTGCCATAGTAGCGGCTGCCGTAGTGGCGGCGGATGTAGGTGCCGAACATGGTGAACAGCTTCGTGGTCTCCGACATCTCGTTGGCGCGCTGCCGCCAGTTGCGATGGAAGTCCATGAGGCTGGTGACGTAGAGGTCGGGGCGGCTGACGCCGTAGCCGTCGCCCCACATCATGGTCTGCGTGAGCCCCTCGGTACCGATCGGCATCCACAGGGCCGGCCCCATGAGATGCATGGGGATCGATACTTCGCCCACCGTGGCGCCCAGCGCTTCGAACGCCTTGGCCGCCGCCCTCACCTTGGCGTTGACGTCGTCCTCGGCATTGGCTTGCTCGAAGCCCTCGGTCACGACGCCGATCCGGAGGTCCTTGATGTCGTCCTTCAGGGCCTTGGTATAGGGATGCGTCTTGATGGAGATCTGGCGGGAATCGTAGCCGTCGGCGCCGGCCAGCACCTCGAGCAGCAGCGCATTGTCGCTGACGTTGGCGGTGATCGGGCCGGTATGGTCGACATAGATCTCGATCGGCATGATGCCGGTGTAGGGCACCAGCCCGTGCGTCGGCTTCATCCCGTAGGTGCCGCAGAACGAGGAAGGCATGCGGATCGATCCGCCCTGGTCGCCGCCCAGCGCCATGTCGACCTCGCCCAGCGCCACGAGCACGGCGCTGCCGGACGAGGAGCCGCCGGCGGAGTAGCCCATCTTGTAGGGATTGTGCACGGCGCCGGCGGCGTTGGTGTGGCTGCCGCCGGACAGGCAGAAATTCTCGCAATGCGCCTTGCCGACGATCGTGCCGCCGGCGTCGAGGATGCGCTGGACCACGGTGGCGTCGATGTCCGGCACATAGCCTTCGAGCGTGGCGGCGCCGTTCATCATCGGCACGCCGGCCAGCATGATGTTGTCCTTGAGCACCACGGTCCGGCCCTTGAGCTTGCCGCGGCTCGCGCCCTCGACCGTGGTCTTCACGTACCAGGCATTGCGCTTGTTCTCCTCGCCCGTCGGCCGGTAGCCCGGCGTGCGCGGGTACTTCACGCGCGGCAGGTTGTCGGGCATGGCGTCGACGACGTTGTAGGCGGCGACGCTCGGCCGCATCAGCTCGATATAGGATCTGACGTCGGCGTCGCTGAGCGACAGTCCGACATCGGCCGCGGCCTGGCGCAGCTGCTCTTCGGTCGGGACTTGGACGGCCATGGTTTCCTCCTCTGGTGAACTTCGGTCGTTAGGGCGCGAGATGGTGCATCAGTTTGGGATCGGCCTTGACCGGCGCCGCCGCGCCCTCGAGCGCGACGTGGCCGCGGTCCATGACGTAGGCGTAGCCGGCGACCTCGAGCGCGAGCTCGATGTGCTGTTCGACCAGGATCACCGCCATCTCGCGCGACAGCTGCTTCAGGCGCTCGGCAATCTCCTCGATCACGCCCACCCACACGCCCTCGGTCGGCTCGTCGAGCATCAGGAGGCGCGGCCGGCCCAGCACGGCCCGGCCGATCGCCAGCATCTTGCGTTCGCCGCCCGACAGCGTGCCGGCCGTCTGGGGCAGCCGCTGGGCCAGCTTGGGAAAGAAGTCGAGCACATAGTCCAGGCCGGACCGGTCGGGCTGGCGGACGCAGCCCAGAAGCAGGTTCTCGCGCACCGTCAGCTTGGCGAAGATCGCGTGCTCCTGGGGCACGTAGCCGATGCCGCGGCGCACCCGGCGCTCGGCCGGCTCGCCCTCGATGCCGGCGCCGTCGAGCCTGATGGCACCGGCCATCGGCGGCAGCTCGCCGAACAGGGTCTTGAGCAGGGTCGACTTGCCGGCGCCGTTGCGGCCCAGCACGGCGATGGCGCCGCGCCGCGGGACGCGCAGCGAAACGCCGAACAGCGCCTGGCTTCGGCCGTAGCCGCCGTCGAGGCCGTCCACCTGGAGGAGCAGGTCGTCAGACACGGGTCGTGAACACCTGCTGGACCTTGGGCGAGCGCTGGATCGTCTCGACGTCGCCCTGGTCCAGCACCCTGCCCTGGTCGAGCACGGTCAGCCGGTCGCAGATGTCGCGAATGAAATGCAGGTCGTGCTCGACGATGATCAGGGCGCATGTCGCCTTGATTGGCTCGAGGAGCTTGCCCGTGGCGTGGCGCTCCTCCGGGCTCATGCCGCCGGTCGGCTCGTCGAGCAGGAGCAGCTTGGGCTTCAGCGCCAGCGCCATGGCGATCTCCAGCCACTGCTGCTCGCCATGGCTCAGCTCGCCGGCCAGGTCGTCGGCCCGGTCGATCAGGCGGAAGCGCTCGAGCAGCGCCCCCACCTCCCCGTCCAGCACGCGGCGCGAGGACGAGAGCAGCAGCCGCGGCAGGCTGCCGCCCGACTGGGTGGCCAGCAGGACATTGTCGTAGACCGAGAGCTCGGGCAGCACGGCGGTGATCTGGAACTTGAGGCTGAGCCCCAGGCGCGCGCGCTCGTAGGGCGTCGCCCGCGTGATGTCGTGGCCGTCGAACACGATGGTGCCGGCGTCGGCGAAATGGGCGCCGGCGATCGCCTTCAGGAGCGTGCTCTTGCCCGAGCCGTTGGGGCCGATGAGGCCGTGGAAGGTGCCCGCCTGCACGTCGACGTCGACGCCGTCGAGCGCGCGGAGCGAGCGGAACGTCTTGCTGACGCCCCGGATCTCCAGCAGCGCCATGTCAGCGTCCGCCCCGGCGCTCGCGCCGCCGCCCGTAGGAGCCGATGCGCTCGCGGTCCGACACGAGCAGGCCGAGGATGCCCTTGGGCTGGAACATGACGACCACCAGCAGGACCAGCCCCAGGATCACCGGCCAGACACGCTTGATGGCGTCGATGTCGGACAGGACGTAGGACAGGACCTCGACCGTCGCGGTGCCCAGGATCGGGCCGATCAGCGTCCCCGAGCCGCCGAACAGGCAGTAGATCACCGCCGTCGTCGACAGGCCGGGCCCCATGTTGCCGGGGCCGATGAAGCCCTGGTGGTAGCTGTAGAGCGCTCCGCCCAGCCCCGCCACCATGCCGGCCAGCGAGAAGACCAGCGCCTTGAAGAGCTGCACCCGGTAGCCGAAGAAGGCCAGCCTCTCCTCGTTCTGGCGCATGCCGGCCAGCACGAGGCCGAGCTGCGAGCCCTTGAGGAAGCGGGCGCCGGCATAGACCAGGACCAGTAGACCGAGCGCCAGGAAGTAGAACTCGATCCCCTCCAGGAACTCGTAGCTGCCGAACTGCAGCAGCTTCACGGAGGACAGGCCGTTGCCGGCCCCGACATACTGCCAGCCCGACACCAGCCGCTCAGCGGCATAAGAGCCGGTGAGCGTGCCCAGCGCGACGAAGATGCTGGATGGCGGCTTGCGCCCGAGCAGCAGGAAGGCCGCGAACAGGCCGGACAGGACGAAGCCCACCAGCATGGCGAGCGGCAGCGTCGCCCAGAGCTGGCTGAACTCGAGATCGCGGCCGACCAGGGCGATGGCGTAGCCGGCGACGCCGAAGAACAGCGCCTGGCCGAAGCTCATGATGCCCGACAGGCCCCAGCACAGGTCGAAGCTGATGGCGAGCAGCGACAGGATCAGGACGTTGGTTGCCAGCGTCACGAGATCGGTCCGCTCGCCCAGCACGAACGGAACGGCCAGCGCCACGACGAGCGCCAGCCCCTCGATCACCGGCAGGAGGCGCCGGCTCCACGCCGGTCGGCGCCGCATCTCCCCGCCGGCGACGGCCGCCGGCGCCGCCGCCAGACCGGACCCGGCCTCGCTCAGCATTCCTTCGGATCGACCATCTTGTCGCTCTCGATCACGTCGTAGCGGGTCTTGCCGGCGTCGACCTTGCACTGGGCGATGTACATGTTCATCTTGCAGTGCATCTTGCCCGGCACCATCTCGGCGCCGCCGCCCGGGCCCTGCGCGATCTTGGCCGTATCCATCGCCTTCGACACCGCATCGCGCGACAGGTCGCCGTTGGTCGCCTTCACCGCCGCTTCGTAGAACTTGATGCCGCGGTACATGCCGGTCGCCGCCGAGCCGGCGGTGAACAGGTACTTGGTGTCCGGGAACCGCTTGGAATACTCCTCCTGGAGCTTCTTGCTGAACGGATCGTCGATCGACTGGAAATAGTCGAGGCAGCTGTACAGCCCCTCCATCTCCTGCGCCGGGTGGTAGTTCAGCAGGTTCTCGTCGTAGTAGACGCAGCTCAGCACGCCGCCGTTCTTCTGGAAGCCCGATTCGTAGAGCTGCTTGACGAAGGGCTGCAGGCCCGGCGGGATCACCGTATTGAAGACGCAGTCGACCTTGCCGTCGCGGATCTTGCCGATGGTCGCCGAGTACTCGGCCTGATCGAGCGGGTAGTACTCCTCGAACACGACCTCGCCGCCATTGGCCTCGATCACCTTGCGCGCATACTTGTTCAGGAGCTGCGGCCAGACGTAGTTGGCCGAGGGCATGGCGAAGCGCTTCTTGCCGACCGTCTTGATCAGGTAGGGGATGAGCTTGTCGCACTGCTGCGCCGGCGTCGGTCCGGTGCAGTAGAGGTTCTTGGTGCACTCCTGCCCTTCGTAGAGCTGCGGGTAGATGTAGAGCGTGCGGCCGCGATTGACGATCGGGTCCTTGATCGCCTGGCGCATCGCCGAGGTGATGCCGCCCAGGACCACGTTGACCTTGCGCTCCTGGATCAGCTTGCGGACGTTGCCGACGGCGACCTTGGGGTCGGAGGCCGTGTCCTCGAGGTAGAGCTCGATCTGCTTGCCGGCGACGCCGCCCGCCTTGTTGATCTGCTCGACGGTGAACTGGGCGACCTGCCAGTTGGCGTTGCCCGACGGCGCGATCGCGCCGGTGATGTCGGTGGCGATGCCCATCTTGATCGGATCGGCGGCGCGCGCCTGGCGGGGGGCCAGCATCCAGCCGCCGCCGCCCGCCACCCAGCCTGCCGCGGCGAGCGCGCTCGCGCCCATCAGGCGGCGGCGCCCGAGCCGCGGGTTCGTGCGGTCGGAATGGTCGTCTGTCATGTCACAGCCTCCCCTGCGTGATGAATCCCTGTGGACGGAGCTTCACGATGATCAGCGCGATCACGAACACGAGCGGATCGGCCAGCACCGGAATGACGAGCCACGGCAGGCCGGCGGCCATGCCGCCGACGGCGGCGGCGCCCAGCACCGGGCCCTCGAAGGTGCCGACGCCGCCCAGCATCACCGACAGGAAGGCCTGGACCAGGAAGCGCGTGCCGATGTCGGCGGAGAGCTGGTAGAGCGGCACGATCAGCGCGCCGGCGAGACCCGCCAGCGCGGCGCCGAAGGCGAAGGTGAAGGCGTAGAGCCGGGTCGTCGAGATGCCGCAGGCCCGCGCCAGGTTGGGGTTCTCGAGCGAGCCGCGGACCTGCAGGCCGATCGACGTGCGCGCCAGGAACAGCCAGGTGCCGGCGACGATGCAGGCGGTGGTCAGCACGATCACGGTGCGCCACGCCGAGAAGTCGATGCCGAACAGGGTGATGACGCCGGGCAGCGGCTCGGAGATCGACTTGTAGTGGCCGCCCAGCAGGCCGCGCACGATCTCGCGGATGACCAGGCCGATGGCGTAGGTGCCCAACATGGCGATGATGGGCGCGGCGTAGAAGCGGCGGATCACCAGCCTCTCGAGCACCAGCCCGATCAGCGCCAGCACCAGGGGTGCGGCCAGGATGCCCGCCCAGGCCGACAGGCCGCTGCTCTCGAACAGGTAGACGGTATAGGCGCCGAGCAGGACGAACTCGCCATGGGCGAAATTGAAGATGCCCATCATGCTGGCGATGATCCCGAGCCCCAGCACGATCAGCACCATCACGGAGATGAAGGCGAGCAGGTCGAACGCGAGCTTAACTTCGATGCCCATGGACCCCTGACCGCGCCCGCGGGCGTCGATTGCCGTCACATGATCTTAGTTAAAACAGAAATCTTTTCCGTTTCAACCAATAATGTGCGGCACCGGCGGTCAGAAGGACTGGCGCAACCGGAAGTCGAAGCCGTCGGCCTCGCCGAGATAGATCGGCATCTCGGCGCGTCGGCGCCGCAGACCGACCGGTCCCCGCCCCGCGCGGTAGGTCAGCCCGTCGGCGGCGCGCATCAGGTCGGCGGGATCGACCGCGCCGGCACGCCGGGCCAGCGCCTCGAGGAAGTAGAGACCTTCGTAGTTCGACTGCGCCGTCGCGCCGGGCACGGGTGCGAACCTCCCGAACGCACTCTCGTAGGCGCACAGGAAAGCGTCGTTGGCGCGTGACTCCACGCCCGTGAAGTAGCCCGAGGCGGCGAAGAGGTTCAGCGTGTTCTCCGCGCCGATCCCCAGCAGCACCGTCTCGTCGACGCAGTTGGCGAGACGCAGCATCTGACTGCCCAGGCCGCGCTCGCCGAACGCGCGGTTGAACGTGATCCCGTCCAGGCCGATCAGCGAGATGAACACCACGTCGGGCCGCGCGGCGCGGATCCTCGCCAGATAGGGATCGTGGTCTTCCTCGCCCAGCGCGACGAAGTCCTCGCCCACTACCTGACCGCCGGCGGCCGCGATGTAGCGCTTCACCGCCCGATGCGACTGCCACGGCCAGACATAGTCGCTGCCGATCAGGTACCAGCGCGACGCGCGCTTGCGCTCGGCCAGCCAGGCGATGGCCGGGCGGGCCTGGTCCGGCGGCGTCTCGCCGATCGCCAGCACGCCCGGCGTGCGCTCGCCGCCCTCGTAGATCGGCGTGTAGATGTAGGGCACGAGACCGGCAAAGGTCCGCCGCAAGGCGACCCGGATGGCGCTCATGTGGCAGCCGAGCACGATGTCGGCCGTGTCGTCGGCGACCAGCGCCTCGGCCTGCCGCGCGAGTTCGTCAGCCGGCACGCCGGCGTCGTAGGTGACGAGTTCGAGCTCGCGGCCGAGAACGCCCCCGCCGGCATTGATCTCGCTCGCTGCCAGCGCCGCACTGTTGATCGATGACGGCCCCCAGATGCCGGCCGTCCCGGTAAGGGTCGTGAAATGGGCGACCCGCAGGCGACGCCGGTCGCGCGGGGAGGGGCGCACCCGGCCCGCGAGGCCCGGCCAGCCGGGCGCCGCGACGGGTCCCGATCCCAGCGTCGAGAAAGGCAATGCGGCCATGTGCATTCCGACCCTCCTCCATGATCCGACCGGCGATCGAGGAATTCATTGAACTTTCAAAGATTCACGCTCAAATAGGCGCCCTTTTGCCGACCCGGGACCTTCCCAAGTGTCCGACCCGACCTCCGACGACTCGCCGATCACCGGCCACCTCGCCTATCTGCTGGCCCAGGCCAACCGGGAGATCAATCGCCAGCTCGACGCCCGCCTGCGTACGGAAGGCGTTCCGGTCGAGCAGTGGCGCATCCTCAAACTCCTGTCCGACGGCAACGGCCGGTCGATGGGCGAGCTGGCGGAGCATGCCCTGCTCAACCACCCGACCCTGACCAAGACCATCGACCGCATGGTCGCCGATTCGCTCGTCTACCGCATCTCCGATCCGGCCGATCGGCGCAAGGTGCTGATCTTCTGCTCCGAACGCGGCAAGGCCCTTGCCCAGCGTCTCGCCCCCCTGGCGCTCGGCCAGGAGGCACACATCGCCCACAGCTACGGCGACAAGGCCACCGCGCAGCTCAAACGGCTCCTCGAAACCCTGATCGACCGGGCCGGCTGACCCCACGCATTGTCCTTTCCGGGCGGTTGCATTGGCCGACGACAATGCATGTTCCGGACCAAGGCCGGCGCGGCTACTCGACCATGCGGCGGAAGCTGAAGATGTCGGCTTGGTGGATGGCGTAGAAGGCGAGCCACAGCGCGCCGGCAACGAGCGACGTGATGATCGCCTTGCGCACCAGGTCCGGACGCTCGGGCGCCCCCCGCTCCTCGCCCTTGCCGGGATTCTCGGCACGCTTCACGCCGAGCGGCAGGACGGTGAAGAGAACCGTCCACCAGATCACGAAATAGACCGTGACGCCGGTCGCCCAGCCCATGGCGCGGCCCGTCAGACCTGCTCGAGCTCGATCAGCGTGCCGGTGAAGTCCTTGGGATGCAGGAACAGCACGGGCTTGTCGTGCGCGCCGATCTTGGGCTCGCCGTCGCCCAGCACGCGGGCGCCCTGGGCCTTCAGGCGGTCGCGCGCGGCGTAGATGTCCTCGACCTCGTAGCAGACGTGATGAATGCCGCCGTCGGCGTTGCGCGACAGGAAGTTGGCGATCGGCGACTTCTCGCCGAGCGGATGCAGCAGCTCGATCTTGGTGTTGGGCAGTTCGACGAACACGACCGTGACGCCATGCGCGGGCTGCGCCTTGGGCTCGCTCACCTTGGCGCCCATCACGCTGCGGTAGAGGTCCGACGCCTTCTCGAGGTCCGGCACGGCGATGGCGATATGGTTCAGGCGTCCGATCATCGATCTCTCCAAGCCCCTGCGACCTTAGATGCGGACGATGTGCACGTCCGTCAACGGCTTCTTGCCGAGGTGCGCCCGCACGACGCGCCGCACGGCCTGGCGCGCCGCCTCCTCGATGCGCCCGTCGTCGCCCCGCTCGCTGCCGCTGAGATCGGCCAGCATCTCGCCCAGCCCCTCGACGATCGCGGCGGACAGGGCGCCATCCTCGTCCTCGATGCCGCGCAGGGACACCCTGGGCGTGGCCATCGGCCGACCCTTGCGATCGATGACCAGCGTCGCCGCCGCGGCGCCGTTCCAAAGCAATTTGCGCCGGTCGCGCAGCGAGGCGCTGTCGAGGGCCACGAGTCCGTCGCCGTCGCGGGCCAGCCGCCCGGCCGGCACATGGTCGATGACCTCCGCGGGCCCGGGCGCCAGGCGCACCAGCGAGCCGTTGGGCGCCACGACCGTCTCGGGCACCTGGCAGGTCCGGGCGAGCGCGGCGTGCTCGATCATGTGCCGGACCTCGCCATGGACCGGCACGGCGATCTTCGGCCGCACCCACTGGTACATGCGGATCAGTTCCTGCCGCGCCGGGTGGCCCGACACGTGGATGTCGGCCTCGCTGTCGTCGACGATCTCCACGCCGCGCGCCATCAGCGCGTTGTGCAGGCGCCCCACCGAGCGCTCGTTGCCGGGGATGATGCGCGAGGAGAAGATGGCGGTGTCCCCTGCCTCGAGGGTCAGGTCGCGATGCTCGCCGAAGGCCAGCTTGGCCATCGCCGCCCGCGGTTCGCCCTGGCTGCCGGTGCAGATGTAGAGGACCTTGTCGCGCGGCAGGTAGCCCGCCTGCTGCTCGGGCACGCACTCCGGAAAGTCCAGCAGGTAGCCGCATTCCTGTGCCGCTTCGACCATGCGCTGCAGCGCTCGGCCCGACAGGACCGGATGCCGGCCGGCGGCGACGGCGGCCAGCGCCGCGCTCTCGACCCGCGCCAGATTGGAGGCGAAGCAGGTGACGGCGACGCGCTGGCGCGCCTTGGCGACTTCGGCGGCCAGGTTCGCCCGCACCGTCGCCTCGGAGCCCGCCTCCCCCTCCACGAAGACGTTGGTGCTGTCGCACACCATGGCGAGCGCCCCCTCCTCGCCGATCCGGCGCAGCATCGCCTCGTCGGTGAGGTCGCCCAGCAGCGGCTCCGGATCGATCTTCCAGTCGCCGGTGTGGAACACGGTACCGAGCGGCGTGCGCACGGCGAGCGCGTTGGGCTCGAGGATCGAATGGGTCATGGTGACCAGCTCGAGCTCGAACGGCGCCAGGCTGAACTTGCCGCCGAGCGGGATCTCGCGGACCGGCACGGTGTCGCGCAGGCCGGCTTCGGAGAGCTTCCGCCGCAGGACGGAGGCGGCGAACGGCGTGGCGTAGACCGGCGCCTTCAGCCGCGGCCACAGGTCGGCGACGGCGCCGAGATGGTCCTCGTGGGCATGCGTCAGCACGATGCCCACCAGGTCGGCCCGTCGCTCCACGATAAAGGCGGGATCGGGCATCACGACCTCGATGCCAGGCTCGGAACCGTCGGTGAAGCCGATGCCGAGATCGACCATCAGCCACTTGCCGGCATGGCCGTAGAGGTTGAGGTTCATGCCGATCTCCCCTGCCCCGCCGAGGGCGAGGAAGAGGAGCTCGTCGCTGCCGGGGACGGTCATCGCCGGTTGCGCCGCCAGATCTCGAGGAGGCCGACCGACATCAGGTCCGGCTCGATCGCGTCGAACAGGCCGATCTCGTCCTTGAACACTTCGGCCAGGCCGCCGGTGGCGACGACCTTCATGGGCTGGCCGTACTCGGCGCGGATGCGCTTGATCAGGCTCTCGATCAGGCCGACATAGCCCCAGAAGATGCCGGACTGCATGGCGGGCACGGTCGACTTGCCGATCACGTGCGCGGGCTTCTCGACGCGGATGCGCGGCAGGCGCGCGGTCATCAGGTAGAACGATTCGATCGTCAGCTCGACGCCCGGCGCCAGGACGCCGCCGATGAAGTTGCCGTCCTTGTCGGCCATGTCGAAGGTGGTGGCGCTGCCGAAGTCGATGGTGATCAGCGGCCCGCCGTGCCGCTGGTAGCCGGCGATGACGCCGACCAGGCGATCGGCGCCTGCATCCTGCGGCCGGTCGATCAGCACCTTGATGCCGAGCTCGACGTCAGGCTCGCCCACGATCAGCAGCCGGGTCTTGAAGTAGGTCTCGCACAGCCGCCGCAGATGCGGGTTAACCGCCGGCACGACGCTGGCCAGGATCGCGCCCTTGATCGAGCCCGGGTCGAAGCCCTGCAGGTGCATGAGCTGGGTCAGCCAGGCCGCATACTCGTCGGCCGTGCGCTTGGCCTCGGTGCGCAGCCGGAACTGCGAGACCAGCCGGTCGCCGTCGAAGACCGCGAACTTGGAATTGGTGTTGCCGACGTCGACGGCAAGCAGCATGGCGTCCTCCTCAGGCCGCTCGGCCCATCAATTCGCCCGACACGATCCGGCGAGGCCCGGCGTCCGTCTCCAGCAGGAGCGCGCCCTCGCCGTCGACGCCGCCGAAGCGGCCGCGCACCAGTTCGTCGCCCAGCCGCACGTCGACCTCGGTCCCGAGCGGGCCGGCGCAGCGCAGCCAGGCGGCGCGCACCGCGGCGAACCCGTCCCGGCGCCATTCGGCGAGGCGTGTCGCCAGGGCCGCCGCGAGCCCTTCCAGCGCGGCCTCGACGGTGCCGCCCAGCGTCGCACCGGGGTAGCGCATCTCGGGCAGGTCGGGGGCAAAGCCGACGTTGACGCCGATGCCGGCCACGACATGCTCGACGGTGCCGCCCTGGCCGATGGCGCTCTCCAGCAGGATGCCAGCGACCTTGCCGCCGTCGACCATGACGTCGTTCGGCCATTTGACCCGGACCGAGCGCCCGTCCCGCACCATGTCGGCCACGGCGAGCGCGGCGACGAAGCCCAGCTCGGCGGCGCGCATCGCCGGACAAGCCGGCCTGAGCACGGTCGAGGTGTAGAGATTGCCGGGCGGCGAGGCCCAGGCGCGGCCACGGCGGCCGCGGCCCCCCGTCTGCTCGCGGGCCCAGACGATGGTGCCCTCGGTTGCGCCCTGCTCGGCCAGCCGGGCGGCCTCGTCGTTGGTGCTGCCGACCCTGTCGAGCGCGACCAGACGCCACCCGTCCGGCAGGACGGGTGCCGACGTCACGGGAAGAGGCCTTTTGCGGCGGCGGCCGCGATCAGGCTGAGCGGCTGAGGCGCCAGCGAGAACACGGCGACGAGAATCGCCGCCGCGACGGCGACGACCCGGTTGACCCCGAAGGCCGGCCGGTCGAGGGCCTCCGCCGGCTCGTCGAAGTACATCACCTTGACGATGCGCAGGTAATAGTAGGAGGCCACGACGGAGGCGAGGACGCCCAGCACGGCCGGGACGTAGAGCTTGGCCTCTACCGCGGCGATGAAGATGTAGAGCTTGCCCCAGAATCCGGCGAGCGGCGGGATGCCGGCCAGGGAGAACATGAACAGCAGGAGCGACAGCGCCATCACCGGCTGGCTGCGCGCAAGGCCCGCCAGGTCGCCGATATTCTCGACCATGACGTCGCGGCGCTTCATCAGCAGGATGACCGCGAAGACGCCGAGGGTCATGACGAGGTAGATGGCGAGGTAGAACACCACGGACTCGATGCCCTTGGCGCTGCCGCTCGCCAGCCCGAGCAGGACATAGCCGACGTTGCCGATCGACGAATAGGCCATCAGTCGCTTGATGTTCTGCTGGCGGATGGCGGCGAAGGCGCCCAGTGCCATCGACAGGATCGAGGCCGCCACGACGATCTGCTGCCACTGCTCGAACAGCGGCTTGAACGGACCCATCAGGACCGAGACCATCAGCGACATGGCGGCGATCTTGGGCGCCACCGCGAACAGGGCCGTCACCGGCGTGGGCGCGCCCTCGTAGACGTCCGGCGTCCACATGTGGAACGGCACGGCCGACACCTTGAAGGCGAGGCCCGCGACCACGAACACCAGGCCGACGATCGTCCCGATATCCCCGCTGCGGCCGTCGAGCAGCGCCCTGGAGATCTCGACGAACGCCGTCCCGCCGCAGAAGCCGTAGATCAGCGAGGAGCCGAACAGCAGCATGCCCGAGGCCACCGAGCCCAGGACGAAGTACTTCACGCCCGCCTCGGTCGACCGCACGCTGTCGCGCTGGAAGGCCGCCACGACGTAGAGCGCCAGCGACTGCAGCTCGAGACCGACATAGAGCGCCATGAGGTCGTTGGCCGAGATCATCAGCATCATGCCGAGGGTGGCCAGCGCCACCAGCAGCGGATACTCGAACCGCCAGGACTGCACTCGCTCGAAGTAGGCGCGCGACATCGGGATGGCGATGGCCGAGCCCACAAGCACCAGCGCCTTCATGGTCACGGTCAGGCGGTCGACGATGAACAGCGAGGCGAAGGCCGTTCCCTCGCGGTACGGCACGAAGAGCAGCACCGCCGTGACCAGCAGCGCCGCCGAGGTCGCCACCGACACGAAGGGCGCCGAGCCCTCGCCGCGCACGACACCGTAGATCAGGAGGAGCGCCGTCACCGCCGCGAGGAAGAGCTCGGGCCGGGCCAGCGTCCAGGATTCGAGACCGACAAGCATGTTCGTTACCCCCGGCCGACTACGGCGACAGCGCCGCGGTGCGGGCGAGCTTGATCGCGGCCTGGTAGTCGCCGACGAGCTTGTCGACGGAGGCCGCCATCGGATCGAGGAAGGAGTTGGGATAGATGCCCATCCACAGGGTCAGCAGCACCAGCGGCAGGAACACGGCGATCTCGCGCCGGTTCATGTCGAGGATGGCCTTGAGCGAGTCCTTTGTGAGCGGACCGAAGATGATCTTGCGGTAGAGCCAGAGCGCGTAGGCCGCGCCCAGGATCAGGCCGGTCGCGGCCAGCGTCGCCACCCAGGTGTTCACCTTGAAGGCGCCGAGCAGGACCAGGAACTCGCCGACGAAGCCGGACAGTCCAGGCAGCCCGACGCTGGCCAGGGTGAAGAACAGGAAGGTGAAGGCGTACTTCGGCATGCGGTGGACGAGGCCGCCATAGGCCGCGATCTCGCGCGTGTGCATGCGGTCGTAGACGACGCCGACGCAGAGGAAGAGCGCGGCCGAAACGATGCCGTGGCTCAGCATCTGGAAGATCGAGCCCTGAACGCCCTGCATGTTGAGGACGAAGGCGCCGATCGTGACCAGGCCCATATGGGCGATCGACGAGTAGGCGATCAGCTTCTTCATGTCCTCCTGCACCAGCGCCACCAGCGAGGTGTAGATGACCGCGACGCAGGACAGGCCGAAGACCAGCGGCGCGAAGTACTGTGTCGCCTCGGGGAGCAGCGGGATCGACAGCCGCAGGAAGCCGTAGCCGCCCATCTTCAGGAGCACGCCGGCCAGGATGACGGAGCCCGCGGTCGGCGCCTCGACGTGGGCATCCGGCAGCCAGGTATGGACGGGCCACATCGGCACCTTGACCGCGAACGAGGCGAAGAAGGCCAGCCACAGGTAGCACTGCCAGGCGAAGGGCAGCTGCAGCCGCTCCATCGCGGTCGGCAGGTCCGTGGTGCCGATCTGCCAGTAGATGGCGATGATCGCCAGCAGCATCAGCACCGAGCCGAGCAGCGTGTAGAGGAAGAACTTGAAAGCGGCGTAGACGCGCCGCGGGCCGCCCCAGACGCCGATGATCAGGAACATCGGGATCAGCACGCCCTCGAAGAAGACGTAGAACAGGGCGAGGTCCAGGGCGCAGAACATGCCGACCATGAAGGTCTCGAGCACGAGGAAGGCGACCATGTACTCCTTCACCCGCATGTGCACGGCCTGCCAGCTCGACAGGATGCAGATCGGGGTCAGCAGCGTCGCCAGCAGCACGAAGAACAGCGAGATGCCGTCGATGCCCATGTGGTAGCCGATGCCCAGCGCAGGCACCCACTCCGCCTTCTCCTCGAACTGGAAGCCCGCCTTGGTGCCGTCGAAGTTGGCCCACAGCAGCAGGGAGATCAGAAAGGTCAGCAGCGACGTGATCAGCGCCAGGCTGCGGCAGTTGCGCTCTACCGCCTCCTTGGGACCGTTGACGACGAGGCAGCAGAGTGCCCCCACCAACGGCAGGAAGGTGACGAGCGAAAGGATCGGCCAGCTCGACATCGCCCTATCTTCCCATCAGCACGGGGTACATGAAGTAGGTGACGAGAGCCGCCACGCCGACCAGCATCACGAAGGCATAGTGATACAGGTAGCCGCTCTGCAGGCGGCTGAGCACGCCCGCCATGTCCTGCGCCCGCGCCGCCACGTTGTCGGGCCCGAGCCCGTCGATGACCGCGCCGTCGCCCTTCTTCCACAGCATCCGGCCGAGCGCGACCGACGGCTTGACGAAGATCGCGTCGTACAGCTCGTCGAAGTACCACTTGTTGAACAGGAAGGCGTGGATCCCCGGGAAGCGGCGCACGATCGCGGCCGGCAGTTCGGGCCGCGCGATGTAGCACCAGTAGCTGAGCCCGATGCCGGTCAGCGCGAACACGAGGGGCGCCAGCTTGACCCAGACCGGCACCTCGTGGGCGTGGTGCAGAACCTCGCCATTCAATGCCACGGCGATCGACGTCGTGCCCCAGAAATGCTGCCAGTCGTGGCCGACGAACCAGTCGTAGGCGATGTAGCCCGACAGGGCGGCGCCGGCACCCAGCACGTACAGCGGGATCAGCATCACGGCCGGGGATTCATGCGCATGGTCCCAGGTGTGATGGTCGCCGCGATACTTGCCGTAGAAGGTCATGAACATCAGGCGGGTCGAGTAGAGCGCCGTCAGGAAGGCCGCGATGGTGCCCAGCCAGAAGGCGATAAGGCCCGCCACGCTGTGCACCCCGTAGGCCGATTCGAGCAGGAAGTCCTTGGAGTAGAAGCCGGCGAAGCCCAGGCCGTCGCCCAGGATGAACGGCACGCCAATGCCGGACAGGGCAAGCGTGCCGACCCACATCAGCCAGAAGGTCTGTGGCGCCTTCGCCTTCACGCCGCCCATCGCCCGCATGTCCTGTTCGTGGTGCAGGCAGGTGATCACCGAGCCCGAGCAGAGGAACAGCAGGGCCTTGAAGAAGGCGTGCGTCATGAGGTGGAACATGGCGGCCGAATAGCCGCCGACGCCCGCGGCGAAGAACATGTAGCCGAGCTGGCTGCAGGTCGAATAGGCGATGACCCGCTTGATGTCGAACTGGGTGATGCCGATCGTGGCCGCGAAGAAGGCGGTGAAGCCGCCGACCAGGGTCACGACGGTCGAGGCAACGGGCGCCAGCTCGAACAACGGCGACAGGCGGCAGACCATGAAGACGCCGGCCGTGACCATGGTAGCCGCATGGATCAGCGCGGAGACAGGCGTCGGGCCTTCCATGGCGTCCGGGAGCCAGGTGTGGAGGCCGATCTGGGCCGACTTGCCCATCGCGCCGACGAAGAGCAGCAGGCAGGCCGTCTCCAGCGCCGGCAGCTCCATGCCGAGGAAATGGATGGTCATCTTCGCCATCTCGGGGCCCTTGGCGAAGATGTCGGCGAAGCCGACCGAGCCCGACAGCATCCAGACCGCGAAGATGCCCAGCGCGAAGCCGAAGTCGCCGACGCGGTTGACGATGAACGCCTTCATGGCCGCGTCGTTGGCCGAGGGCTTGTCGTAGTAGAAGCCGATCAGCAGGTACGAGGCGAGGCCCACGCCCTCCCAGCCGAAGAAGAGCTGGACCAGGTTGTCCGAGGTCACCAGCATCAGCATGAAGAAGGTGAACAGGCTGAGATACGACATGAAGCGCGGGATGCTCTTGTCGTCGGCCATGTATCCGACCGAATAGACGTGGACCATCGACGACACGCCGGTCACGACGATCAGCATCACGGCGGTCAGCGTGTCGACCCGCAGCAACCACGAGACGTCGAGCGTTCCGGAGGCGATCCAGGGGAACAGCTTGACGGTGACCAGCTTGGCATTCTCCGGCCCGAAGCCGATCGTGACGAAGACGAAGATCGACAGGGCGGCGGCAATCAGCAGTGCCGCGCAGGTCACGACCTGCGCCGGCCGGTCGCCGATGACGCGACAGAACAGTCCCGCGATCGCGGCCGCCAGCAGCGGCAGAAGGACAATGAGCTTGATGGCGAGATCCATGATGCGCCCTAGCCCTTCATCGCGTTGATGTCTTCGACTTCGATCGTTCCGCGGTTGCGGAAATAGACCACCAGGATGGCCAGCCCGATCGCCGCCTCGGCCGCGGCGACCGTGAGGACCAGCATGGCGAAGATTTGCCCGACCACGTTGCCCTGGAAAACCGAGAAAGCGACCAGGTTGATGTTCACGGCCAGGAGCATCAGCTCGACGCACATCAGGATGACGATGACGTTCTTGCGGTTCAGGAAGATCCCGAGGATGCCGAGAGTGAACAGGACGGCGGCGACCGTCAGGTAGTGGCCGAGCCCGATGGTCATCACACGCCTCCCCGGGTCGGCACCTTGACCACGGTGACGGCCTCTTCCTTGGGCCGGTAGAGCTGCTCGCTGACGCGCTGGCGACGCACGCCGGGACGCGTGCGCAACGTCAGGACGATCGCCCCGATCATGGCGACCAGCAACACGAGGCCGGCGACCTGGAACAGGTAGAAGTACTGGGTATAGAGCACGCGGCCGATGGCGCGGGTATTGTCGATCGGCAGGACCTGCGGCCCCGCCTGGCTGAGGACGGCGACCGGGCTCTCATGGCTCCCCAGCACGCCGAGCGCGAGCAGGATCTCGGCCAGCAGGACGACGCCGATCAGCGCGCCCACAGGCAGATACTTCAGGAAGCCCTCGCGCAATTGCGTGATGTTGATGTCGAGCATCATCACCACGAACAGGAACAGCACGGCCACGGCCCCGACATAGACGATCACCAGGATCATGGCGATGAACTCGGCCCCGATCAGCACGAACAGCGCCGCGGCATTGAAGAAGGCCAGGATCAGGAACAGCACCGAATAGACCGGGTTGCGCGAGACGACGACCATGGCGCCGGACGCCATGACGATGAACGCGAACACATAGAAGGCCAGAGCCTGAACGATCATGATCTCCCCCTACCCGTCCCGGCTCACCGATAGGGCGCGTCGGACCGGAGGTTGGCCGCGATCACCGGCTCCCAGCGGTCGCCGTTCGCGAGCAGCTTGTCCTTGTTGTACATCAGCTCCTCGCGGGTCTCGGTCGAGAACTCGAAGTTCGGGCCTTCGACGATCGCATCGACCGGGCACGCCTCCTGGCAGAAGCCGCAGTAGATGCACTTGGTCATGTCGATGTCGTAGCGAGTCGTGCGCCGGCTGCCGTCGTCGCGCGGTTCGGCCTCGATGGTGATGGCCTGGGCCGGGCAGACCGCCTCGCAAAGCTTGCAGGCGATGCAGCGCTCCTCGCCATTGGGATAGCGGCGCAGCGCGTGCTCGCCGCGGAAGCGCGGGCCGAGCGGTCCCTTTTCATAGGGGTAGTTCACCGTCACCTTGGGCTTGAACATGTACTTCAAGGTGAGCGCGAAGCCCGCCACCAGTTCGGACAGCAGGAACGAGCGCGCGGCGCGGTCGAGAGAGGCCATGGTGCGACTCCCTAGGGCTTCGGGACCCAGCCGCCGAACTGCAGTACGGCGGCTGTGAGGACGACCCAGCCGAGCGACACGGGCAGGAAGACCTTCCAGCCCAGCCGCATGAGCTGGTCGTAGCGGTAACGGGGCAGCGTTCCCTTGGTCCACGAGAAGACGAAGAGAAGGAAGGCGATCTTGAGCGCGAACCAGATCACGCCCGGCACCCAGGTGAAGGGGGCGTACGGCACCGGCGACATCCAGCCGCCGAGGAACAGCACCGCGCCCAGAGCCGAGAGCAGGATCATGTTGGCGTACTCGCCCAGGAAGAACAGGGCGAAGGGCATCGACGAATATTCGGTCTGGAAGCCCTGGACGAGCTCCGCCTCCGACATCGGCAGGTCGAAGGGAGTGCGGTTGGTCTCCGCCAGGGCCGAGATGAAGAAGATCACGAACATCGGCAGCAGCGGCAGCCAGAACCAGTTCCAGAACCAGCCGGACTGCGCCAGGACGACGTGGCTTAGATTGAGCGAGCCGACGCAGAGAAGCACGGTGATCAGCACGAAGCCGATCGAGACCTCGTAGGAGACCATCTGCGCCGCCGAGCGCAAGGCGCCGAGAAAGGCGTACTTCGAGTTGGAGGCCCAGCCAGCGATGATGACGCCGTAGACCCCGAGCGACGAGATCGCGAAGAGGTACAGAATGCCGACGTTGATGTCGGCAATCACCCAGCCGTCGTCGAACGGCACAACGGCCCAGGCGATCAGCGCCGTCATGAAGGCGATCATGGGTGCGATGATGAACAGCACGCCGTTGGCGCTCGATGGGACGATCGTCTCCTTGAGCAGCAGCTTCAGGCCGTCGGCGAAGGGCTGCCACAGACCGAACGGCCCCACGACGTTTGGACCGCGCCGGAGCTGGATCGACGCCCAGATCTTGCGATCGGCGTAGGTCATGTAGGCGACCGACACCAGCAGGGGCACTGTCACGGCCAGGCACTGGGCCAGGATCACGATGGCCTGGCCCAGCCAGTGCGTCGTGAAGAAGGTCGTCAGATCGGCAATCATTCCCTACTCCGCCGCCATGCGATGGGCGCGCGAGGCCGTGCACTCGGCCATGGTCCGTGAGGCGCGGCTGATCGGGCAGGTCATGTAGAAATTGTCGATCGGCGCGACGAACGGCGCGTCGCCGGCGGGACCCGGCTGGCCGAACTCGCCCCAGGCGCCCGGCGCCTGCTGGTCGAGAGCGGCGAAGCTGCGGTTCACCGCCACCAGCCGCGAGCGGACCTGGGCCAGCGTGTCATAGGGCAGCGTCTTGCCGAGCCGCTCCGACAGGGCGCGCAGGATCGTCCAGTCTTCGCGCGCATCGCCCGGCGGGTAGACCGACCGCTGGGCGAGCTGCACGCGGCCCTCCGTGTTCACGTAGGTGCCGGGCTTCTCGGTATAGGCCGCCCCGGGCAGGATCACGTCGGCGCGATGGGCGCCGGCGTCGCCGTGATGGCCCTGGTAGACCACGAAGGCCTTGCCCAGGCGCTTCGTGTCGATCTCATCGGCCCCCAGCAGGTAGACGGCGGCGATCTCACCCTTCTCGCAGCCCGCGAGGATGCCTTCGACGTCGCGGCCCTCCGCACCGGGCACCAGGCCGAGATCGAGGCCGCCGACCCGCGCCGCGGACGTGTGCAGCACGGCGAAGCCGTTCCAGTCATCCCGCACCGCGCCCAGGCTCGACACCAGTTCACGGGCCATTGCCAGCACCGCCGCTCCGTCGGGCCGCGCCAGCGCGCCCATGCCGACGATGACCAGCGGGTTCTTGGCGGCCTTGAGCTTCTCCATGAAGCCCAGGCGGCCGTCGACGAGCTCGCGCAGCGTCGCCGGTCCGGCGCCCAGCCGCTCGACCGGATAGGTGAGGTCGACCGCCGGGCCGATGCTGGCGATGGCGCAGTTGCCGTGGAGATAGCGCTTGCGGATCCGGGCATTGAGCACCGGTGCCTCCCAGCGCGGATTGGTGCCGAGCAGCAGGATCGCATCGGCCTGGTCGATGCCGCGGATGCCGGGATTGAAGATGTAGCTGCCGCGCGGACCGCCCTCCAGACGGGCGCCGTCCTGCCGGCAGTCGATGTTGGGCGAGCCCAGGCTCGCCATCAGGTCCCTGAGGGCCACCATCGACTCCGCGTCGCAGAGATCCCCGGCGATCGCGGCGACCTTGCCGCCCTCGAGGCTGCCCAGCTTGGCGACGATGGCCGCGAAGGCCTCCTCCCAGGTCGCCTCGACGAGCTTGCCGCCGCGCCGCACGTAGGGCCGGTCGAGACGCTGGTAGCGCAGCCCGTCGACGGCATGGCGGCTCTTGTCCGAGATCCACTCCTCGTTGACGTCGTCGTTCAGCCGCGGCAGCACGCGCATGACCTGCGCGCCGCGGGCGTCGAGGCGGATGTTCGAGCCGAGCGCATCCAGCACGTCGACCGACTCGGTCTTCTGCAGCTCCCAGGAGCGCGCCTCGTAGGCGTAGGGCTTGGAGGTCAGTGCGCCGACGGGACACAGGTCGACCAGGTTGCCCGAAAGCTCGGTCGACAGCGCATGCTCAACATAGGTCGTGACTTCCATGGCCTCGCCGCGGCCCGTCGCACCCAGCTCCTCGACGCCGGCGACCTCGGTCGCGAAGCGGATGCAGCGCGTGCAGTGGATGCAGCGGTTCATCGAGGTCTTGACCAGCGGGCCCAGCTCCTTGTCGGGCACCGCGCGCTTGTTCTCGTGATAGCGGCTGCGGTCGAAGCCGTAGGCCATCGCCTGGTCCTGCAGGTCGCACTCGCCGCCCTGGTCGCAGATCGGGCAATCGAGCGGATGGTTGATCAGCAGGAACTCCATCACGCCCTTGCGCGCCTTCTGCACGACCGGCGTGTTGGTGAAGATCTCCTGCTTGTCGGCCACGGGCAGCGCGCAGCTCGCCTGGGGCTTGGGCGGACCGGGCTTCACCTCGACCAGGCACATGCGGCAGTTGCCGGCGATGGACAGACGCTCGTGGTAGCAGAAGCGCGGGATCTCGATGCCCGCCAGCTCGCAGGCCTGCAGCACCGTGATGCCGGCCGGCACTTCCATCTCGACGTCGTTGATCTTGACCTTGGGCATGCGCCGCTCCCTGCCCTACTCGGCCGCCAGCTTTTCGGTGCGCGCGCGGATGCGGCGCTCCATCTCGGGGCGGAAATGCCGGATCAGTCCCTGGATCGGCCAGGCGGCCGCGTCGCCCAGGGCGCAGATCGTGTGGCCTTCGACCTGCTTGGTGACGTCTTCCAGCGCGTCGATCTCCTCGAGGCGCGCGTTGCCGGTCACCATGCGCTCCATGACCCGCCACATCCAGCCCGTGCCCTCGCGGCAGGGCGTGCACTGGCCGCAGCTTTCGTGCTTGTAGAACTGGCTGAGCCGGGCGATCGCCTTCACGACGTCGGTCGACTTGTCCATGACGATTACCGCCGCCGTGCCGAGGCCCGACTTCTGGTCGCGCAGCGAATCGAAGTCCATCAGCACCGTGTCGCAGATCGACTTGGGCAGCAGCGGCACCGAGGCGCCGCCGGGGATCACCGCCAGCAGATTGTCCCAGCCGCCGCGCACGCCGCCGCAATGGCGCTCGATCAGCTCGCGCAGCGGGATGCCCATCTCCTCCTCGACGTTGCAGGGTCTGTTCACGTGCCCGGAGATGCAGAAGAGCTTGGTGCCGGTATTGTTGGGCCGGCCGATGCCCGCGAACCATGCCGCGCCGCGGCGCAGGATGGTGGGTGCCACGGCGATCGATTCGACGTTGTTCACCGTCGAGGGGCAGCCGTAGAGGCCGGAGCCCGCCGGGAACGGCGGCTTAAGGCGCGGCATGCCCTTCTTGCCCTCGAGGCTCTCCAGCAGCGCCGTCTCCTCGCCGCAGATGTAGGCACCGGCGCCGCGATGGACGTAGAGGTCGAAATCCCAGCCCGAGCCGCAGGCGTTCTTGCCCAGCAGCCCCGCCTCGTAGGCCTCCTTGATGGCGGCCTTCAGCGTCTGCGCCTCGTTGTAGAACTCGCCGCGGACGTAGATGTAGCCCGCGTTGGCGCGCATCGCGAAGCCCGCGACCAGGCACCCCTCGATCAGCAGGTGCGGATCGTGGCGCATGATGTCGCGATCCTTGCAGGTGCCGGGCTCCGACTCGTCGGCATTGACCACGAGGTAGTGCGGCCGGTCCTTCACCTCCTTGGGCATGAAGGACCATTTGAGGCCGGTGGGGAAGCCTGCGCCGCCGCGGCCGCGCAGGCCCGACTTCTTCATCTCGTCGATGATGGCGTCGACGCCCCGGTCGAGGATCGCCTTGGTGTTGTCCCAGGCCCCGCGTGCGCGGGCCGCCGGGAGACGCCAGTCGTGGATGCCGTAGAGATTGGTGAAGATGCGGTCCTTGTCGGCAAGCATCGTCTACTCGCTCCTGAGCGTGGTCGGCCCGCCTTCGGGCGCTGACGTCTGCCGGTCGATCTGCGGTCCCGGCTTGGGAGTCCCGCCGCCCTTGAAGGTGTCGAGCACCTTCTTGAGCGAGACCTCGTCGAGATCCTCGTAGAAGTCGTCGTTGATCTGCACCACCGGCGCATTCACGCAGGCGCCGAGACACTCGACCTCCTGGACACTGAACGTCTCGCCGTCGGCCGCGGCCTGGCAGGCCTTCATGATCGCGTCAGAGCCGCGCAGCCAGCAGGGCGTCGTCGTGCAGACCTGCAGGAGGTAGCGGCCCTTCGGTCGCAGCTGGAACATCGTGTAGAAGGTCGCGATCTCGTAGACGCGGATCGGCGCCATGCCGAGGAGCTTCGCCACCGCATCCATCGCCACGCGGGGCAGCCAGCCCTGCTGGCGCTGTGCGAGGTCGAGGACGCCGATCACGGCGCTCGCCTGCCGGCCGGGCGGATAGTTCGCGATCAGCTCCTGGGCCTTGGCGAGGTATTCCGGCGTGAACTCGAAATGCTCGACGTGCGGCACGTCCTTGGGATCGGCGGTGATCATCGACATGTCCGCGACTCCTAGCGATCGATCTCGCCGAACACGATGTCGAGGGAGCCGATGTTCGCCGACATGTCGGCGAGCTGGTGCCCCTTGGTCATCATGTCGAGCGCGGCGAGATGCGGGAAGCCCGGCGCGCGGATCTTGCAGCGATACGGACGGTTGGTCCCGTCCGACACGAGATAGACGCCGAACTCGCCCTTGGGCGCCTCGACGGCGGTGTAGGTCTCGCCGGCCGGGACCTTGTAGCCCTCGGTGTAGAGCTTGAAATGGTGAATCAGGGCCTCCATCGAGCCCTTCATCTCGCCGCGGCGCGGCGGCGAGATCTTGCGGTCGTCGATGCGCACCGGTCCCGTCACCGTGCGCAGCGCCGCGATGCACTGCTCCATGATGCGGGCGCTCTGGTACATCTCCTCGAGCCGCACCAGGTAGCGGGCGAAGCAGTCGCCGCTCTTGCCGACCGGGATGTCGAAGTCGATCCGCTCGTAGACGTCGTAGGGCTGCGCCTTGCGCAGGTCCCAGGGGATGCCCGAGGCGCGAATCATCGGCCCGCTGAAGCCCCAGTCGAGCGCCTGCTGGGAATCGACGACGCCGATGTCGACGGTGCGCATGCGGAAGATGCGGTTCTCGTTCAGCAGGTTCTCGATGTCCTTGAGGAACGGGTAGAACTGCTTGATCCAGCCGTCCATCGCATCGAGCATACCGTCCGGCATGTCCTGGTGGACGCCGCCCGGCCGGAAGTAGGCCGCATGCATGCGCGCACCGCTCACGCCTTCGTAGAACTCCATCAGCAGCTCGCGCTGCTCGAAGCCCCACAGCGGTGGCGTCAGCGCGCCCGTGTCCATCGCGAAGGTCGTGACGTTCAGCAGATGGTTGAGAATGCGCGTGACCTCGGAGAACAGGACGCGGATGTACTGGCCGCGCTCGGGCACGGCGATGCCCATCAGCTTCTCGACCGCCAGGGCGAAGGCGTGCTCCTGGTTCATCGGCGACACATAGTCGAGCCGGTCGAAGTACGGCACCGCCTGCAGGTAGCTCTTGTACTCGATCAGCTTCTCGGTGCCGCGGTGCAGCAGGCCGATATGCGGATCGCAGCGCTCGACGATCTCGCCGTCCATCTCGACGACCAGGCGCAGCACGCCGTGGGCCGCCGGGTGCTGCGGCCCGAAATTCATGGTGAGCGTCTTGATCTCGACGTCGGACATCGTCAGCTCGCCCCGCCCTTCTCCTGCGCCTTGCCGTCGCCGGCCTTCTCGTCGCCCGGCAGCACCTGGTGGGCGCCTTCCCAGGGGCTGAGGAAGTCGAAGCGGCGGAACTCCTGCGTGAGCTTCACCGGCTCGTAGACGACGCGCTTCTGCAGGTCGTCCCAGCGCACCTCGACGAAGCCGGTGAGCGGGAAGTCCTTGCGCATCGGATGGCCCTCGAACCCGTAGTCGGTGAGGATGCGGCGCAAATCGGGATGGTCGGCGAACCAGACGCCATACAGGTCGTAGGTCTCGCGCTCGAACCAGCCGGCCGAGCTGAAGATCGGCGAGGCCGACGGGACGGGAGTCGATTCGTCGGTCGCGACCTTCACGCGGACGCGCTGGTTGTTCTTCAGGCTGAGCAGGTTGTAGACGACGTCGAAGCGCTTCTCGCGCTCCGGCCAGTCGACACCGCAGACGTCGATGAGCTGCTTGAACAGGCAGCGCGGATCGTCGCGGAGGAAGGTCAGCAGCGCGGTCAGGCCGCCAGGCGTCGTCTCGAGCATGAGCTCGCCCAGCCGCACGGTCGTCGCCGTCACTGCACCGGCCGTGGAATCGGCGATGTGCTTTCCAAGGTCCTGCAGCGTCTCGCTCATCTAGCGCACCAGCGAGCCCGTCCGGCGGACCTTCTTCTGGAGCTGGAGCACGCCGTAGAGCAGCGCCTCCGCGGTCGGCGGGCAGCCCGGCACGTACACGTCCACCGGCACGACACGGTCGCAGCCGCGGACGACGGAGTAGCTGTAGTGGTAGTAGCCGCCGCCGTTGGCGCACGATCCCATCGAGATGACGTAGCGCGGCTCGGCCATCTGGTCGTAGACCTTGCGCAGCGCCGGCGCCATCTTGTTGGTCAGCGTGCCGGCAACGATCATGACGTCGGCCGAGCGCGGGCTCGGCATCGGCGCGAAGCCGAAGCGATCGAGATCGTAGCGGCTCATCCAGCAGTGGATCATCTCGACGCCGCAGCAGGCAAGACCGAAGGTCAGGCCCCACATCGAGCCGGTGCGCGCCCAGGTGATGAGCTTGTCGAGCTGGGCGACCACAAACCCCTTGTCCGCCAGCTCGTCGTTCAGGGCCCGGGACAGGGCCGCCTCGGCGGCCGGATTCGTCCTGGCCGGGGTCGTCACTCCCATTCCAACGCTCCCTTGCGCCATTCGTAGATGAAGCCCACGGTCAGCACGCCGAGGAACAGGATCATCGACCAGAAGCCGAACAGGCCGATGTCGCCCAGGGCCACCGCCCACGGAAACAGGAACGCCACCTCGAGGTCGAAGATGATGAAGAGGATGGCGACCAGGTAGAAGCGGACGTCGAACTTGCCGCGCGCATCGTCGAACGGAGCGAAGCCGCACTCGAACGGAGACAGCTTCTCGGAGTTCGGGTTCTGTCGGGCGATCAGGTACGACCCGCCGACCATGGCACAAACGATGACGAGGGCAAGTCCGAGGAAGATCAGGATCGGCAGGTATTCCCTGAGTAGATCTTCCATCGTCCCACCCCTTCGCTCCGTTCGGGCAGCCAGCGTTGGGGGCTGGCGCGAGCGACGGGACTCGAACCCGCGACCTCCGGCGTGACAGGCCGGCGTTCTAACCAACTGAACTACGCCCGCATAGTCCCCAACGGCGCGCGAGAAATATAGGACACCCTATATAGTGTCAAGCATACCGCACTAGCGAAGGCGTGCGTAAGTGCCGGAAATATCGATGCTTTCCGCGCGTTGCCGGCGACTGGCGAAACAAATCTATCCCCGCCCCGAGAAAGACCCTTGGCGGCGGCGAAGGTCGACGCGGTCGCATCTGCGCCGCGTGAAGCTGGTGGGCGATGACGGGATCGAACCGCCGACCTGTCCCGTGTAAAGGGAATGCTCTACCGCTGAGCTAATCGCCCGGACGGGGTGGTATCACAGGCAGCCGTCGGAAGCGCTAGTTGATCGCGTCCTTGAGCTGCTTGCTCGCCTTGAATCGCGGCACGTTCGACGCCGGAATCTTGATCTTCTCGCCGGTCTGCGGGTTTCGCCCCTCGCCCGCCTTGCGGCGGGAGACCTGGAAGGTCCCGAAGCCGACCAAGAGGACCTTTTCCTTCTTTTTCAGGGATTTGGTGATCACGGTGAGCACGGCATCGATCGCTCCGGCCGCATCCGTCTTGGAGAGGTTGGTGGAAGCGGCAACGGCGGCGATCAGATCGTGCTTGTTCACAGGTGGCCCCCCAATGATCCGGCGCGCGAGTTTAGGGTTGGCCGGAAAAGCGCGTCAACGCCCAATACCACATTTTGTAGGCACTGCAGGCGCGAGGCCGCATAGGTAGGCCCAGAAAGCAGAAAACCCCGGATCCTGCGATCCGGGGTTTCTGTCTCTTCGAAGGACCGGGTTCCGGTCCGGCGGCTCAGTGGGCGCGAACCTCGGCGCCCTCCGCCTTGGCCGCCACGGCCTCGAGATCGTTCGGCCATTCGATGGCGACCAGCGGCTTGACCAGCGCGCGGGCCAGCACCTCGTCGACCGTCGAGACCGGGACGATCTCCAGCCCCTTCTTCACGTTGTCCGGAATCTCCGGCAGATCGCGCTCGTTCTCCTTGGGAATGAGCACGGTCTTGAGCCCGCCGCGCAGCGCCGCGAGCAGCTTCTCCTTGAGCCCGCCGATGGGCAGGACGCGGCCGCGCAGGCTGATCTCGCCCGTCATGGCCACTTCCTTCCGCACGGCCACGCCGGTCAGGGCCGAGACGATCGAGGTGATCATGGCGACGCCCGCCGACGGACCGTCCTTGGGCGTGGCACCTTCCGGCACGTGCACGTGGATGTCGCGCTTCTCGAACATCTGCGGCTTGATGCCGAACGAGTTGGCGCGCGAGCGGACGTAGGCATTCGCTGCCTGCACCGACTCCTGCATCACATCGCCCAGCTTGCCGGTCACGGTCATGCGACCGCGGCCGGGGACCAGCACGGCCTCGACCTGCAGCAGCTCGCCGCCGACCTCGGTCCAGGCCAGGCCGGTCGTGATGCCCACCAGGTCCTCGAGCTCGGCCTCTCCAAAGCGGAAGCGGCGGACCCCGGCATACTTGTCGAGGTTCTTGGCGCGAATCTTCACCTTGGACGTCCCCTTCATGAGGATTTCCTTGGTGGCCTTGCGCGCCAGGTTGGCGATCTCGCGCTCGAGGTTACGGACGCCCGCTTCGCGCGTGTAGTAGCGCACGAGGTCGCGGACGGCATCGTCGTGGATATCGATCTCGCCTTCCTTGAGACCGTTGGCCTCGACCTGCTTGGGGATGAGATGCGTGCGCGCGATCGCGACCTTCTCGTCCTCGGTGTAGCCCGCCAGCCGGATGATCTCCATGCGGTCCATCAGCGGTTGCGCCATGCGCAGCGAGTTGGCCGTGGTGATGAACATCACGTTGGACAGGTCGTAGTCGACCTCGAGGTAATGGTCGTTGAAGCTCGCGTTCTGCTCGGGATCGAGCACCTCGAGCAGCGCCGATGACGGGTCGCCGCGGAAATCCGCGCCGAGCTTGTCGATCTCGTCGAGCAGGAACAGCGGGTTCGACGACTTCGCCTTCTTCATGCTCTGGATTACCTTGCCCGGCAGCGAGCCGATATAGGTCCGGCGATGACCGCGGATCTCGGCCTCGTCCCGCACGCCGCCCAGCGACATGCGCACGAAGTTGCGGCCGGTCGCCTTGGCGATCGACTTGCCGAGCGAGGTCTTGCCGACACCCGGAGGACCGACGAGGCACAGGATCGGGCCCTTCATCTTGTCGACCCGCTGCTGCACCGCGAGGTACTCGAGGATGCGCTCCTTCACCTTCTCCAGGCCGTAATGGTCGGCGTTCAGCACGTCCTCGGCGTACTTCAGGTCCTTGATGATCTTGGTCGGCTTGCGCCACGGGATCGACAGCAGCCAGTCGAGGTAGTTGCGCACCACCGTCGCCTCGGCCGACATCGGGCTCATCGTCCTGAGCTTCTTCAGCTCGGCGTTGGCCTTCTCCCGCGCCTCCTTGCTGAGCCGGGTCTTCTTGATGCGCTTCTCCAGCTCGGAGACCTCGTCGCGACCGTCCTCGGTCTCGCCAAGCTCCTTCTGGATCGCCTTCATCTGCTCGTTCAGATAGTACTCGCGCTGCGTCTTCTCCATCTGGCGCTTGACGCGATTGCGGATCTTCTTCTCGACCTGCAGGACGCCGATCTCGCCCTCCATCAGGCCGAGGATGCGCTCGAGCCGCTTGCTCACCGAGTCGAGCTCGAGCAGCTGCTGCTTCTCGGCGACCTTGAGCGCGAGATGAGCGGAGATCGTGTCGGCGAGCTTCGCCGGCTCCTCGATCTTGTTGATCGAGACGACGACCTCGGGCGGGACCTTCTTGTTCAGCTTGACGTAGTTCTCGAACTCCGAGACCACGGTGCGGGCCGCGGCCTGCAGCTCCGCCGGATCGGCCGGCGTCTCCGCCATGTCGACGGCATTGGCCTCGAAGAAGTCCGCGCGCTCGCTGTAGCCCACGATCTTCACGCGGCGGCCGCCCTCGACCAGGACCTTGACCGTGTCGTCGGGCAGCTTCAGGAGCTGCAGCACCGTGCCGAGCGTGCCGATCGTGTAGATGTCCTCGGGGCCGGGATCGTCCTGGCTGGCGTTCTTCTGGGCGATCAGCAGGATCTGCTTGTCGTCCTTCATGACCTCTTCGAGGGCCTTCACGCTCTTCTCACGGCCGACGAAGAGCGGGACGATCATGCCCGGGAACACGACGATGTCGCGCAGCGGCAGGACGGGATAACTGGTGGCTTCTTGGGTGGGGGCGTTCATGATGCCTCGCAATCTACGCTGTTAGAGCTGCCCGCACCTGGACGGAGCCCCCTGACGGGCGGTCTCCGGCCTGACGGCGCGCGCACTCGCTAACAGAAATTGTCCTGAACAGGGGGTTGTTCAAGACCCAGGCGGTACCGCCGGCGGCGGCGTGCCGTCGACGCAGCAAAACTCAGGCCGGAGCTGCCGCGACACCCTCTTTGCGCTCACCGTGCACGTAGAGCGGCTGGGCGCGACCCTCGATGACCTCGCGGTTGATGACCACCTCCTCGACCCCGTCGAGCGACGGCAGGTCGTACATCGTGTCGAGAAGCACGGTTTCCATGATCGAGCGCAGGCCGCGCGCGCCCGTCTTGCGCAGGATGGCCTTCTGGGCGACCGCCCGCAGGGCGTCGTCCGAGAACTTCAGCTTCACGTTCTCCATGTCGAAGAGACGCTGGTACTGCTTGATCAGCGCATTCTTGGGCCGCGTCAGGATCTCGATCAGCGCGTTCTCGTCGAGATCGTCGAGCGTCGCGACCACCGGCAGGCGGCCGACGAACTCCGGAATCAGCCCGTACTTGAGCAGGTCCTCGGGCTCGAGGTCGCGCAGGACCTCGCCCGTGCGACGGTCCTCGGGTCCCCGCACCTCGGCACCGAAGCCGATCGACGTGCCCTGGCGGCGCATGGAGATGATCTTGTCGAGGCCCGAGAAGGCACCGCCGCAGATGAACAGGATGTTGGTCGTGTCGACCTGCAGGAATTCCTGCTGCGGATGCTTGCGCCCGCCCTGCGGCGGCACGGACGCGACCGTGCCTTCCATGATCTTGAGCAGGGCCTGCTGCACGCCCTCACCCGACACGTCGCGCGTGATCGAGGGGTTGTCGGACTTTCGGCTGATCTTGTCGACCTCGTCGATGTAGACGATCCCGCGCTGCGCCCGTTCGACGTTGTAGTCGGCCGACTGCAGCAGCTTCAGGATGATGTTCTCGACGTCCTCGCCGACATAGCCCGCCTCGGTGAGGGTCGTGGCATCGGCCATGGTGAAGGGCACGTCCAGCATGCGCGCCAGCGTCTGGGCCAGCAGGGTCTTGCCGCAACCGGTGGGCCCGATCAGCATGATGTTCGACTTGGCGATCTCGACGTCGTTGGCCTTGCCGCCATGTCCGAGGCGCTTGTAGTGATTGTGCACGGCGACGGCCAGGATGCGCTTGGCCTGGTCCTGGCCGATCACATAGTCGTCGAGGATCTGCCGGATCTCCTTGGGGGACGGCACGCCGTCCTTGGACTTGACCAGGGTGGTCTTGCTCTCCTCCCGGATGATGTCCATGCAGAGTTCGACGCATTCATCGCAGATGAACACCGTCGGGCCGGCGATCAGCTTCCTGACCTCGTGCTGGCTCTTACCGCAGAAGCTACAGTACAGGGTGTTGCGGGAGTCGCCCCCGGACTTGGCGGCTGGCATGTCGTTAACGCACCTCCGCTTGGGCGGCCCGCGAGGGCGGGCTCGCACGCAAGACTATGTTAAACGTGCCTCCGGGACCGCGACAACCTCAAAATGTTGTGTGTCGCAGGCCGGTCCGAAGACAATGGAATGCAACTGCACCTCAGGAGGCAGCTGCCTGGACGGTCGGGGTCGGTCGCTTCTCGAGCACGTCGTCGATCAGGCCGAACTCCTTGGCCTCCGGCGGGGAGAAGAACTTGTCCCGCTCCATCGCCCGCTCGATCTCCTCGATCGTGCGGCCGGTATGGGTGACGTACATCTGGTTGAGGCGCGCCCGGGTGGACAGGATCTCGCGGGCATGGATCTCGATGTCGGTCGCCTGGCCCTGCGCCCCGCCGGAGGGCTGGTGGATCATGATCCGGGCGTTGGGGAGCGAGAACCGCTTGCCCTTCTGCCCGGCCATCAGCAGCAGCGATCCGGCCGACGCCGCCTGGCCGAAGACCAGGGTCGAGATCTGCGGGCGCACGTATTGCATGGTGTCGTAGATCGCCATGCCCGAGGTGACCACGCCGCCCGGCGAGTTGATGTAGAACGAGATGTCCTTGGTCGGATTCTCGGCCTCTAGATAGAGGAGCTGAGCACAGACCAGACCGGCGACATTGTCCTCGATCGGCCCGTTCAGGAAGATGATGCGCTCCTTCAGCAGCCTCGACCAGATGTCGTAGCCGCGCTCGCCGCGCGCCGATTGCTCGACCACCATCGGCACGTAGTAGTTGTTGTAGACTTCCAGCGGATCGCGGTCGCGACTCATCGCAGGCCCCCTCGGTGACAGTCCTGTAAAAGTGGCAATACCGGCGGTACGGTTCAAGCCCGCCCGCCGGATCAGTTCGCCGCCGGTTCCTGGTCCTTGGACTCTTCGGTCTCCTCGGCCTCGCGTGCCGCCTTGAGGAGTTCCTCCGGGGTAACCGCCTTCTCCTCGACCCTGGCCAGCTCGAGGATGAAGTCGACGGTCTTCTCCTCGAAGATCGGCGCGCGCAGGCGCTCCTTCAACTCGGCGTTCTTTCCGTAGAACTCCAGCACCTGGCGCTCCTGGCCGGGATAGCGCATCGCCTCGCGCATGACGGCCTGGTTCAGCTCCTCGGGCGTGACGTCGATCGAGTTGGAGCGCCCGACCTCGGCGAGAAGCAGCCCGAGCCGCACGCGGCGCTCGGCGATCTCGCGATACTCCTTGCGCATCTTCTCTTCGTCGTCCTCGACCTTCTCGCCGGCCTTCTTGGCCTCCTCGATGCGCTGCCAGATCGCCTCGAACTCGCCGTCGACCAGGCCCTCCGGCACCGCGAACTTGTGCTCGTCGGCGAGCTTGTCGAGCAGCTGGCGCTTGATCATCGAGCGCGAGACCTGGGCGTAATCCTGCCCGATCCTGTCGGCCACGGCCTTGCGCATGGCCTCGAGGGTCTCGAAATTGCTCTTCTTCGCCAGCGAATCGTCGATCGGCTGGTCAACAAGCTCACGAATCTCCTTGATCGTGCACTTGAAGACGGCGTCCTTGCCGGCGAGCTCGGCGTTGCCGTAATCGGCCGGGAACGTCACCTTCACGTCGATCGTCTGGCCGACCTCGGCCCCGATCAGCTGATCCTCGAAGCCGGGAATGAACGCACCCGAGCCGAGCTCGAGCGTGTAGTCCTGCGCCGCGCCGCCGGGGAACTCCGTGCCGTCGACCGAGCCCACGAAATCCAGGCGGATCGCGTCGTCCTTGCGCGCCGGACGCGGCGGATCGACGGGCTGCTGCTCGCGATTCGCCTTGGCGATGCGATCGATCGCCTCGTCGACATCCTTGTCCGGAACGGTGGCCTTCAGCCGCTCGAGCTTGAGCTCCGAGAAGTCGAGCTTGCCGATCTCCGGCATCACCTCGACGGCGACCTCGAACTCGACGTCCTTGCCTTCCTCGAGCTGCTTCAGGTCGACGCGCGGCTGCATGGCGATCCGCAGGCCGCGATCCTCGATCGCCTTGCTGGTGCTGGTATTGACCGCCTGCTCGAGCGCCTCGCCGAACAGCGCCTGGCCGTACTGCTTCTTCAGCAGGCCGACCGGCACCTTGCCGGGGCGGAAGCCGGGCATCTGCGCCGTCTGCGCCAACTCGGCCAGCCGCGCATCGACCTTGGCACTGAGCTCGCCGGCCGGGACCACGATCTTGAATTGCCGCTTCAGCCCTTCGGCCGACAGTTCCGTCACTTGCATCGCTTCACTTCCATTTCCGTCTGGTGCGGGCGGAGGGACTTGAACCCCCACGCCTTGCGGCACGAGAACCTAAATCTCGCGTGTCTACCAATTCCACCACGCCCGCCCGAGACTCCCGCCCGCAACCAGCGAGGGCTTTCGGGCCATGCCGCAGGGCCGAATCGCGGGCTTCCTAGCCCGCGCGCGCGGGACGGTCAATTCGCGGCCATCGCGGCCGCCAGCGCCTCGGGCAAACGCCCGATAAGATCCTCGGCCACCAGTCCGGGCTTGCCGAAGCCCAGCGCGCATTCGCCGTGCAGCCACGCGGCCGCGGCCGCGGCCGCGATCGGCGTGAGATGCCGGGCCAGCAGGCCGGTGGCGATGCCGGCCAGCACGTCGCCGGCGCCGGCCGTCGCCAGGGCCGGCGAGGCATGGACGTTGATCACGGCGCGCCCGTCGGGCGCGGCGATCACCGTGTCGGCGCCCTTCAGCAGCACGGTGGCGCCGCTGCGCCGCGCGGCGGCGCGCGTGCGCTCGACCTTGCCGGGCATCTCGGCCAGGTCGGGGAAGAGCCGGCGGAACTCGCCCTCGTGGGGCGTCAGCAGGACCGGCCCGTGAATCGCCTCGAACAGCGACGCCGGCGCCCGGGCCAGCAGGGTGATGGCATCGGCATCGAGCACGACCGCCCGGCCCGTGGCCAGGGCGGCCCGCGCGGCCCCCTCGGTGCGCTCGACGAGGCCCGATCCCGGCCCGATCAGCATCGCGTTGCGACGGGAATCGGCCATCATCCCGCCGAAGGCGGCGGCATCGTCGCAGTCGACCACCAGATTGCCCGGCTCGGCCGCCTGGTAGACCGGCAGGACCGATCGCGGCGTCGCGATTGTGACGAGGCCCGCGCCGGTCCGCCGGGCGGCCAGCGCCGCCAGGCGCGCGGCGCCGGTAGCCACCGCCCCGCCCAGGATCGTGGCATGTCCGCGGACGTACTTGTGGTCGGCCGGATCGCGATGGCCGAGCCCGCCGCGCCAGAGGGCCGGGGCGTTCAGCCACAGAAGCGGCCGGATGGTGTCCAGCACGCGGGGCGGAATGCCGATGTCGGCGACCGTCAGCCGGCCGCAATGGCGGAGCCCCTCGAGCGAATGGTGGCCCGGCTTGCCGCGAAAAAAGGTCACGGTCTGGGCGGCGAGCGGCGCGCGCCCCAGTATCTCGCCGGTGTCGCCGTGCAGGCCGCTCGGCACGTCGACGGCGATCACCGTCAGGCCCTGCGCATTGACGCGGTCGATCACCTCTCCCGCCGGCCCGTCGATCGGCCGCGTGAGCCCGGCGCCGAACAGCGCATCGACCACCAGCGGGTGTCCCTCCAGCAGCGCCGGGGACAGCGGCTCGACCTTCCCTTTCCAGCCCCGCGCCGCCCAGGCGGCATCGCCCTTCAGCGCCGACGGCTCCCCGAGCAGGCCGAGGCGCACCGACCAGCCGGCGGCCTGGAGGTAGCGGGCGGCGACGAACCCGTCGCCGCCGTTGTTGCCCGGCCCGCACAGCACGGCCGCGCGCCGCGGCGCGTGGTGCGCCATGACGGTCTCGGCGACGGCGCGGCCCGCCGCCTCCATGAGGGTCGTGCCCGGCACGCCGCCCGCGATCGCGGCGGCGTCGGCCTTGGCCATCTCGGCACAGGTCAGGAGAACGAGGTCGTCGCGCGAAGCGAGGTCGCGCGGCGGCGGCTCAGGAGCCACGACGGGCGACCGACTGGGGCGGCCGACCGGACTTGAACCGGCGACATCCAGAATCACAATCTGGCGCTCTAACCAACTGAGCTACGGCCGCCACCGTGGTCGCTCCCGCGAAGCGGCGCTTTCCTACGCTCGCGGCGCGGCAGCGTCAAGAAATCGGGGTGGGCGGGAGGAGCCGGTCGATGGCGGCGATCCAGACCTCCTGGGCCTCCTCGACGGACAGGCCCGAGAACGACCGCATGCGCGACCAGCTCTCGAAGTCGATCAGCGCGTCGATGGCGATCAGCGTCGCCCGGCGATCGACGGCATCGAGGGTCGACAGTTCGGCGACATAGGACAGCTCGATGCGCTTCAGGATCGCCTGCCGCATCAGCATGACCCGAGACTGGAGCGGTGCGGAATCGCGCTGGTTCACGATCACCGCCCGCCAGAGAGGCAGCCAGTGCTCGCAGATCGCGGAGCGCCCCCGGACGTGGTTGCGAATCCGGGTCTCCCGATCGCCCTCGAAATCCAGGGCGGCAGACTGTGCCACGCCTTGCGCGAACGCATGATCCGTCGCCGCCAGCCGCAACGAATGGAGATCGGGAAATCGTTCGAAGACCGACCTCACGGAATAACCGGCCTTCTCGGCCACCTGCGCGGCCGTGGGGATCCTCGGATTCTCCCGGAGGAGCGCGATGTAGGCCTCGACGATGCGCTGCTTGGTCCGGGCGCTGCGCAGTCGGCGGCCGTCCATGCGGACGTCCGCCGGTTCCTCCAGGACGCTCAAGCGCCCTCGCCTCTCGTCGGCGGCAGCAGCCGGTCGGTCGCCCGCTCCCACGCCTCGCATGCCTCCTCGAAGGACAGGCCGAAGAACTCCCGCATGCGCGCCCAGCTGTCGACGTCGGTCAGCGCCTCGAGGACGATCAGCACGTCGCGGCGTTCCTGCGCCGAGAGGGTCGCGAGCTCGGGCGCATACATCAGCTCGAGACGCGCCACGGCACGCTCGCGCGACAGCAGGATCCGCTGCTTCAGCTCCGGGGAATCCCCCTGGTTCACGATCAGCGAGCGCCACAGGGGCAGCCAGCGCTCGCAGGTGCGCGCGCGCGTGCCGATCTGGGTCTTGATCCTCGTCTGGCGGTCCCCGTCATGGTCCCGCGCCGGTGCGAGCGCCGCGACCTGCACCAGGGCATAGTCGGCCGCCGCCACCTGCAGCGCGTGGATATCGGGGAAGCGCTCGAAGACGGAGCGCACGGAATAGCCGGCGCGCTGGGCGATCTCGGCCGCCGTCGGCACTTGCGGCGACTTCTCGTAGGCCAGCGCCAGGTAGGCCTCGATGATGAGCTGCTTCGTCCGCTCGCTGCGCAGCCGGCGGCCGTCGATGCGCACCGACGGTACCGTGCGCGGCCGCTGGACCGATGAGTCGTTGCCGTTCATGGCTGCACCGCCGAGGCGACAGGCGTCGGCGGCAGCATGCGATCGATGGTGCGGATCCACAGGCCGACGCCGTCCTCGACCGAGAAACCGTAGAACTCCCGCAGCCGCCCCCAGCTCTCGAAGTCGATCAGGGCATCGATGCCGATCAGAAGGTCCTGTCGATGCATTTCGCCGACGCTCGTCAGCTCGGGGGCGTACATGAGCTCGATGCGCCGGATCACGACCTGACGCATGAAGCGCAGCCGGATCTGGAGCTCGTCCAGGCGTGCCTGGTTGGCCACCGCCACACGCCACAGCGGCAGCCAGCGCTCGCAGGTCTGCGCCCGCGTCTCGACATGCGTGCGGATGCGCTCGTGACGCTGGCCGTCGACGTTGCGGGCGATCGCCAGGGACTCGCCCTGCGCGAACGCATGGTCGACGGCGGCGATGGCGAGCGTCTGCAGGTCGTCGAACCGCTCGAACACGGATCGGGTCGATATGCCGGCCCGCGACGCGATCTGGGCGGCCGTGGGAATGTCGGCCCGCTCGCGCAGCAGCGAGAGAAAGGCCTCGATGATCGTCTGGCGCGTACGCTCGCTGCGTCGACGCCGTCCGTCGCCATGGACGGGAGAAGCTGGGGGCGGCATTTCCATGGCTATGGGGTCGCGGATGGTGTCGGAGGCAGCAGGCGATCGATGGCCCGCACCCAGACGGCGGAGGCCTCCTCGATGGTGAGCCCGTGAAGCTCGCGCATGCGTGCCCAGCTCTCGATGTCTGTGATGGCTTCGAGGGCGATCAGCAGGTGCCTGCGCTCGCGCGGGGACATCGTCGAGAGCTCCGGCCGGTACATGATCTCCATGCGCTCGATGGTGCGTTCTCGTGCCACGCGCACGCGCGGCTTGAGCTCCTCGTCCTGGTCGACGCTCATCATGAGGACGCGCCACAGGGCGATGCCGCGCTCGCAGGTCCCTGCCCGCGTCTCCACCTGCGACCTGATGCGAAGTGACCGATCGCCATCGACGTTGCGCGGCGGCGCCAGCGCGGCGGCATGCGCGAGCTGGTAGTCCGCCGCCGCGGCGCGAAGCTTGTTGAGGTCGGGGAAGCGCTCGAAGATCGAGCGCACGGAATAGCCCGCCCGCTCCGCGATCCGGGCCGCCGTCGGCATCTGGATCCCGGGATTTTCGCGCAGGAGGGCCAGATAGGCCTCGATGATCAGCTGCTTTGTCCGCTCGCTGCGCAAGCGGCGGCCGTCGATCCTCGGCGGATGCGCGGACGTCCCGGTAGCCAAAAATTGATCCCCAATCCCAAGTGGCGTCGAAACCCTACGGGCTCGAGCCCTGTCAATGCAATTTCATATTAGCAACAGTGGTGCAGTTACGTCCATGCAAATACTGCGATCCCCGCTGCGAATTTATTGAGTACATCTCGATCAATTGTTCAGAGAAATTTTATAACTAATTGATTCTATTTTAGTTTATCCCTTAGACGGTTGATAGCCTCGTCGAGCGTCTCATCGTTCTTGCAGAAGCAAAATCGCACGAAATTGCGCGGCGCCTTGCCGGCATCGTCATAGAACGCGCTGACCGGAACGGCCGTCACGCCCGCCTTCACCGTCATGTGATGGCAAAACTCCTCGTCCGTTCCATTGAATCCCAGTGGCCGGAAATCGGTGGTGACGAAATAGGTGCCGTGCGTGGGCAGGACATCGAAGCCGATGGTCGACAGCGCGCCTGCGAGTCGGTCGCGTTTGCGCTGCATGTCCGTGGCAAGAGTAGAGAAGTAGCCGTCGTCGAGGCGGAGCCCGGTCGCGGCCCCCCACTGGAGGTTGGGCGGCGTGGTGAACGTCATGAACTGATGGGTCCGGGCGATCGGCTTCATGAGGTCGGGCGCGGCCGTGACGTAGCCCACCTTCCATCCGGTCAGACTGAAGCTCTTGCCGGCCGAGCCGATGCGGATGCTTCGCTCGCGCATCCCGGGCAGCGCCATGATCGAGAGGTGCCGGCGATCGTCGAAGATGATGTGCTCATAGACCTCGTCGCAGACGGCGAAGACATCGTGCTCCCGGCAGAGGCCGGCGATGAAGGCGAGCTCCTCCTCGTCGAACACTTTCGAGCAGGGGTTCATCGGCGTGTTGAACAGGATGAGCTTGGTGCGCGGACCGAAGGCGGCCGCAAGCTCCTCGCGCGGCAGACGCCAGGTCGGCGGCTCGAGCCGGACCAGGCGCGGGATGCCGCCAGCCCGGCGCACGATCGGCAGGTAGGAATCGTACAGCGGCTCGATCAGTACCACCTCGTCGCCGGGCTCGATCAGCCCGAACAGGCAGTCGGCCAGCGCCTCCGTGGCGCCGGAAGTCACCAGCACCTCGGCCTGCCAGTCGATGTCGAGCCCCTGGAAGCGTCGTGCATGCTCGGCCACGGCCTGGCGCAGCTCAGGCAGGCCCATCATGGGGGGATACTGGTTGTGGCCGGTCATCAGGAAGTCGGCGGCTGCCTGCCGCACCGCCTGTGGCCCCCTATCATCGGGAAAGCCCTGCCCCAGGTTGACCGACTGGTGCTCGCGCGCCAACGCCGACATCACTTCGAAGACCGTCGTTCCAAGGCCCGACATCAGGGTATTCGCCGGCTTCATCCCGTTCATCTCTCGCGTCCAAAAAATGGGCAGATATTTGCCCTGTATTTGCTCATCTCGCCCAATGTGCAGTCAGTCGACGTCCGAATTAGCCGTCAGGCGCTGTAGAAAACTTTGGCACGAAGTCTGCTGTTCCAGTGCTAGCGGGCTGCCCCATTCGGCAGCACCGGCGTCTGTCTGCGGGGTCTGCCAAGCCAATGAAGAAGATCGAAGCGATCATCAAGCCCTTCAAGCTCGACGAGGTGAAGGATGCGCTGAACCAGATCGGCCTCAAGGGCATCACGGTGCTCGAGGCCAAGGGGTTCGGACGCCAGAAGGGCCATACGGAGCTCTATCGCGGCGCCGAGTACGTCGTGGATTTCCTGCCCAAGGTTAAGATCGAACTCGTGATCGAGGACGAGATGGTCGAGAAGGCGGTCGAGGCGATCCGCGCATCGGCGCACACAGGGCGCATCGGCGACGGCAAGATCTTCGTGTCGGGAATCGACGATGCCATCCGAATTCGTACTGGCGAGCGCGGAGACGCCGCCGTATGAGACCACGCCTCTGGGGGTAGAGGCCGACGTGACCACAGAAAGGGACACACGACATATGGATGCCAAACAAGTCATCGCGCTGATGAAGGAAAAGGACGTCAAGTTCGTCGATTTCCGCTTCACCGATCCGCGCGGCAAGTGGCAGCATACAGCCCGGATGGGGTCGGCCACCGATGAGGGCACGTTCTCGGACGGCGTGATGTTCGACGGCTCGTCGATCGCCGGCTGGAAGGCGATCAACGAGTCGGACATGATCCTGATGCCCGATCCCTCGACCGCCGTGCTCGATCCCTTCGCCGCCCAGACGACCCTGATCGTCAACTGCGACGTCGTCGAGCCCTCGACCGGGCAGCTCTATGCCCGTTGCCCGCGTTCCACGGCCAAGCGCGCCGAGGCCTTCCTGAAGTCTTCGGGCGTGGGCGACACGGCGGTGTTCGGTCCCGAGCTCGAGTTCTTCGTGTTCGATGACGTGCGCTTCGACGTCCAGATGGGCGGCAGCTTCTACAAGATCACCTCGAGCGAATCGCCGTGGAACAGCGGCGTCGAGTTCGAGGGCGGCAACATGGCCCACCGGCCGGGCGTCAAGGGCGGCTACTTCCCCGTCCCGCCGGTCGATTCGATGAACGACCTGCGCGCCGAGATGATGTCGGTCTGCACCGACATGGGCCTGGTGATGGAAATCCACCACCACGAGGTGGCGCCGGCACAGAACGAGCTCGGCTTCCGCTTCGACACGCTCGTCAAGACCGCCGACAACGTGCAGAAGTACAAGTACACGCTGCACAACGTGGCCCACAGCTACGGCAAGTCGCTGACCTTCATGCCGAAGCCGCTCTATGGCGACAACGGCTCGGGCATGCACACCCACCAGTCGATCTGGAAGGACAACAAGCCGCTGTTCGCGGGCTCGGGCTATGCCGACCTGTCGGAGACGGCGCTGTACTACATCGGCGGCATCATCAAGCACGCCAAGGCGCTGAACGCCTTCTGCAACGCCAGCACCAACTCCTACAAGCGTGTCATTCCGGGCTTCGAGGCGCCGGTGCTGCTCGCCTACTCCTCGCGCAACCGCTCGGCCTCGTGCCGTATCCCCTACGCGTCCTCGCCCAAGGGCAAGCGCGTCGAGGTCCGCTTCCCCGACCCGTCGGCCAATCCCTACCTCGCCTTCGCGGCGATGCTGATGGCCGGCATCGACGGCATCCAGAACAAGATCCATCCGGGCGACCCGATGGACAAGAACCTGTACGACCTACCACCGGAAGAGCTGACCAAGGTCCCGACCGTGGCCGGCTCGCTGCGCGAGGCGCTGAACGCCCTCGACGGCGACCGCAGCTTCCTCACCAAGGGCGGCGTGTTCACCGACGACCAGATCGACGCCTACATGGAGCTCAAGTGGGAAGAGGTCTACAACTGGGAGCACCAGCCCGCGCCGGTCGAGTACAAGATGTACTACTCGATCTGATCGCGCCGACATTTCGATCCATGGAAGGGCCTGCGAAAGCGGGCCCTTCTTCTTTTCGGATGCGCATGCAACTCTCCGCTCCGCCGAGCACGGGAGAAGAAGCGCAATGACGGGTTGGATGGACGAGGCAATGAAGGACCTGCGGCCGTGGATCGGTCGCGTCCGCACGGTCGAGGACGATGTCGGGCTGATGGCGGTGCGCCGCGCGGCCGGCACCTTCGACATGGATCCCGCCGCCTTCACGACCGGAAGCGCGCTGCCCCCGCACTGGTTCGGCCTGTTCTTCGCCGAGACCGTGCGCCAGAGCGAGATCGGTCCCGACGGCCACGCCAAGAAGGGCGTCGTGCTGCCGCCGATCCCGATGCCGCGCCGCATGGGCGCCGGCCGGCGCGTCAAGGTCATGGGCAGCCTGCGGGCCGGCGAACCGGCCGTGAAGAAGGCGGAGGTGGCCGACATCGTCCCCAAGACCGGGCGCTCGGGCGACATCTTCGTGCTCACCATGCGCCACACGATCGAGCAGGCCGGCAAGACGATCGCCGTCGACGAGTTCGACGCCATTTACCGGCCCGCCGTCCCGCCCGGCCAGAAGACGACGGCGACGGTGCCGACGCAGGCGCGCACCGACCATGCCTGGAGCGAGACCACCGAGCTGACCAACGCGCTCAACTTCCGCTACTCGGCGATGACCTGGAACGCCCATCGCATCCACTACGACGGCGACTACACGCGCAGCGAGGAAGGCTATCCGGCGCTGGTCTCCAACGGCGGCCTGTCGATGCACCTGATGGTCGACGCGGCGCTGAAGCACGCCAGCGGCCGCCTGGCCGGCTTCACCGCGCGCCTCGTCCATCCGCTGTGGGTCGGCGAGCGCATCGAGGTCCGCGGCGAGGGCCAGAAGGACGGCCGCCTGAAGATCTGGGCGGCCGACCGCAATGGCGTGCTGTGCGGCGAGATGGACCTGGAGTTCGCGGCGTGAGCGGCGGTCCGCTCGACGGCGTGCGGGTCGTCGACCTAACGACCGTCGTCGTCGGTCCGATCTGCACCCGCACCCTCGCCGACTACGGCGCCGACGTGATCAAGGTCGAAGCGCCGGGCGGCGACCTTCTGCGCACCATGGCGCAGGGCAGCCGCCATCCCGGCATGTCGGGCAAGTTCATCAACTTCAACCGCAACAAGCGCTCGATCGTGCTGGACCTCAAGAAGCCCGATGCCCTGGCGGCGATGCACCGCCTGATCGAGCGGGCCGACGTGTTCGTGAGCAACGTCCGGCCCGAGGCGCTGGCCCGCGCCGGCCTAGACCATGCGAGCCTGGCCCCGCGCAACCCGCGCCTCATCCACTGCTCCATCCTCGCCTTCGGCCGCGGCGGCCGGTACTACAACCGCCCCGCCTACGATCCCATCGTGCAGAGCCTCTCGGGCGTCGCGGGCACGCTCGCCCGCGCCACCGGCGAGCCGCGCTTCGTGCCCATGGTGATGAGCGACCATACGACGGGCCTGATCGCCGCGCAGGCGATCGGCTTTGCCCTCTTCCGGCGCGAGAAGACCGGCAAGGGCGAGGCGATCGACGTGCCGATGCTGGAGAACATGGCCTCGTTCGTCTCGAGCGAGCATCTCGGCGCCATGACCTTCGATCCCCCGGTCGGTCCGAGCGGCGACAATCGCCTGCTCAGCCCGGACTACCGGCCCCTGCCGACCCGCGACGGCTACATCACCGTCGGGCCGAACACCAATCTCCAGGCCTTCGCCTTCTTCGACGCGATCGGCCGGCCCGAGCTCAAGACCGACCCGCGCTTCGACAGCCCCGCGGTCCGCACCGCCAATGCCGCCGCCTATTTCGAGGTCCGCAAGGACGGGCTGGCGCAGAAGACGACGGACGAGTGGCTCGAGATCTTCGACCGGCTGGACGTGCCGGCGGCCCGCTACAACTCGATCGACGACCTGCTGACCGACCCGCATCTCGCCGACGTCGACTTCTTCCGCGCCGAGGAGCATCCGAGCGAAGGCCGCATCCGCCGCAGCCGCCCGGCCAACACCTTCTCGGGCGGCGGCCGCGAGACGACGAGCCATGCCCCGACGCTCGGCGAGCACACCGACGCGGTCCTCGGCGAGGCCGGCTATTCGGCGGCCGAGATCGCCGCCATGCGCGCTGCCGGCGCCGTCCGCTGAAGTGGAAGGGTCCCTCGCTGCGCTAGGGACCTTTCACGCTCTGGGGGCCGCTGTCAGACCGGCTTCTCGCCCTCGATCAGGACACGCTGCATGACGCGCGGCTCGCCTTCCGGGTAGTCGATCACGACCCGGTGCATCGTGGCGCGGTTGTCCCAGATCACGATGTCGCCCGCCTGCCAGACATGCCCGAAATGGTGCTCGGGCCTGCGCGCCTCGTCGGTGAGCGCATCGAGCAGCGCGTCGCTCTCGGCCCGCTCCAGGCCGACGATGCGGTCCAGCCGGTTGGGGTTGAGGTAGAGCGCCTTGCGGCCGGTCTCGGGATGGGTCCGGACCAGCGGATGCTCGACGTCCGGCGTCTCGGCGATCTCCTGGGCCGTGCGCGCCGACGGCCGGTTGCGCGCGCGCGGCGTATCGTAGCCGTGAATGGCCCGCATCCCGTCGATCCGCCGGCGCATCGCCTCCGGCAGCGCGTCGTAGGCCGAGTGCATGTTGCAGAACCAGGTCGAGCCGCCGCGGCTCGGGATCTCGATGCCGTGCAGTAGGGTCGCCTTGGCAGGCACCGCGAAATATGAATCGTCGGTGTGCCAGTCCTCGGCGCGGATCGCCGTCTTGTCGGTGGATCCGTCGGCCATCAGGGTCGACACCATGATCGAGACCTCGGGCACGTCGCCGTTGCGCTTGTAGCGCAGAAGCTGCGTGCGCGGCGTACCGAAGGCACGGGCGAAGGCCAGGGTATCCGCGGGCGCCATGCGCTCGCCGGGAACGACGACCAGGAGGTGCTCGGCCAGTGCCCTGTTGAGCAGCGCCGCCATCTCGGGCTCCCCTGCCCGGCAGCGCTCGAGCCCCTCGATGCGGGCGCCGAGGGGACCTTTGCAGGGAACGATCTCGGGCATGGCCGAGCCTATCGCGCCGACGTGCCGAACACCATGTCCCGCATCCACGCACGGAAGCGGCGCACCATCGTCGTCGCTTGCTGCCAGGCCGGCAGGGCGCGCATGAACGCATAGAGCCGGTCCCGCCAGGCGAACAGCCGAGTCTCGGCGCGCAGGTACCAGGGAATGGTGACGAGGGTCGGCCGCAGAACCTGGTAGAGGCGCGCGACCAGAGCCGTCGCCAGCATCTTGCCCAGGATGATGCTGGCGGCCGAAAGCGCGAAGTGATGATGCAGCGCGAACCACACGGCCGAGAGCTTGATGGGCACCACGAGCAGCGAGGGCGTTACGAACGCGACCAGTGCCGCCCACGGCGGCAGGCCCCGCAGCCAGCGCTCCAGCCGCGCCACCGGCGGCCAGACCGCGAGCCTCGCCATGGCGAGGCCCAGGTAGTGGAGCAGCGTGTCCTCGATGAAGACGATCGCCGCAGCGACCGGAATGAGGAGGAGCTGCAGGATGCGCTTGAGATGCTGCTTCACGATCCTGCCAAATAAGGCTGCAATACTGGCTTTTGAGTGACCGCCATGTTCCGTCGCCGTACCCTTGCCCAGATCATGACCGCCGCCGCCCTGGCGCCGGCCCCGCTCGTCGCCCAGGGCCCGCGCGGCCTGTCGCGCATCGCCTTCGGCTCGTGCGCCGACCAGGACCAGCCGCAGCCGATCTGGGACGCCATCCTCGCCTATCGGCCAGAGCTTTTCATCTTTGCCGGCGACAATGTCTACGGCGACTTCCGGGCGCCCGACGCCGCCAACCTGAGGCGTGCCTACGCCCGGGCCGACGAGGTGGCGGGCTATGCGCGCCTGCGCGCCGGCGTCGAGCATCTGGCAATCTGGGACGATCACGACTACGGCGCCAACGACGGCGGCGCCGACTTTCCCCACAAGGCGCTCGCCAAGGACCTGTTCCTCGATTTCTGGAAGGTGCCGGCCGACGACATGCGGCGGCGACGCGAGGGGCTGTACGAGTCCTGGCTTCGCGGTCCGGCCGGCCAGCGCGTCCAGATCATCATTCTCGACACGCGCTGGTTCCGCTCGCCGCTGCGGCCGACCGACCGGCGCAACGCTCCCGGCAAGGAGCGCTACCTGCCCGATCCCGATCCGGCCAAGACGATGCTGGGCGCGACGCAATGGACCTGGCTGGCCGAGGCGCTGCGCCAGCCGGCCGAGCTGCGCCTGCTGGTGTCGAGCATCCAGGTCCTGGCCGAGGGCCATGGCTGGGAGCGCTGGGGCAACTTCCCGCTGGAGCGCGAGAAGCTGATCGCCACGATTCGCGACAGCGGCGCCAGGGGCGTGCTGCTGCTGAGCGGCGACCGCCATATCGGCGCGCTCTACCGCGAGGCGCCGCCCGGCATGCCTCCGCTCTACGAGGTGACGTCCAGCGGCCTGAACAAGTCGTTTGCCGCGGCGCGCGAGCCCGGCCCCAACCGGCTGGGCGAGCTCTATGCGGCACCCAATTTCGGCGCGATCGACATCGACTGGACGGGACGCAGCGTCACGGTGGCGCTGCGCGAGGAGAGCGGCGCGGTCTGTCGCTCCGCCACCGTGAGCTTCGGCGAACTCGGCCTGCCCGCCTAAACGTCGCACATGCGCCAAGGGATGGCCGCCGTGGCGCGGCCGTAAGCTCGGCAACGCCAGCACGTGACTGGCCGATCCAGCCCCCATGGGTGTGCATGCTTCGTGTAAAGGGTTTCCTCCTCCTGCCGCTTGCCGCCGTCGCCCTCTCCGCCGCACCAGCCATCGCGCAGTCTCGCGACGCCACTCCTGCCGACAAGAGCCGCGGCATCGACAGCGACGCGCCGTCGTCTCCCAGGGCCCAGTCTCCCGGCGATACCGACGGACGCCGCGGCCCGCCGAAAGCTCCGCACCGTACCGACCGGAACGGCGACGGAATGATGCGCGGCGATCGCGGCCAGGCCGACGGCTCGGGCCGGTCCCGTCATCGCCACCACGACCAGGCCCAGGCGCCCCGCGGGGACGGCCAGAACAGCCAGACCCGACGTCAGGATCCGCGGCCCGGCCAGGCCCACGAGCAGCGCCAGGGACAGGCGCCCGGCCGAATGCAGGACGGCATGCGGGGCCAGGCCCCGGGCGGCGCCCCGTCCACCCAGCAGGATTAGTCTAGGTCACGCCTCCCTCTGAAACGAACAGGGCCGCCCAACGGGCGGCCCTGCCTTCGCCGGACGGCAGCATGCCGCACCGGCTCCATGTTCGAGGACGGAGCTACTCCGGCTTCACGCCGGCGGCCTTCACGGCCGGCACCCACTTGTCGATGGAGGCCTTGAGCTGGGCGCGCAGGGCCTCCGGCGAGGCTTCCTGGGCGCTCGGCAGATCGACCGCGAGCTCGGTGAGGCGAACTTTCACCTTCTCGTCGGACAGCGCCGTGACCAGGGCCTGGTTGACCTTGGCAATGGCGTCCTTCGGCGTGCCCTTGGGCGCGAAGAAGCCGTTCCAGATCGTGACCTCGTAGCCCTTCAGACCCGCCTCGTCGATCGTCGGAACGTCGGGAAGCTGCGGCAGGCGCTTCAGCGTCGAGACGCCCAGCGCGCGGACATTGCCGCTCTTGATCTGCGGCAGGACGTTCACCGCCTGATCGACCATGTAGTCGAACTGGCCGGAAACGAGGTCGTTCAGCGCCGGTCCCGTGCCCTTGTAGGGAATCTCCAGCACGTCGACCTTCATCATGCTGTTCAGCATCAGGCCGCCCAGGTGCGAGGCCGCGCCGATGCCGGCCATCCCGTACTGCGCCTTCTTCTGGTTGGCTTTCACGTAGTCCACGAACTCGGCGAAGGTCTTGGCCGGCAGGTCCTTCTTGACCACCAGGACCATCGGGTTCGTGCCGCCCATGCCGACCGGCTCGAAGTCCTTCTGGCTGTCGTAGGGCAGCGACTTGTAGAGCGCGATGTTGACGGCCAGCGTGCCCATGTGGGTGAACGCCAGCGTGTACCCGTCCGGTGCCGCCTTGGCCGCCTTGTTGACGCCGATCGTACCGCCGGCGCCGCCGACATTCTCGACGATCATCTGCTGGCCGAGCGCCTCGCCCATGCGCTGGCACAGGATGCGGGCCAGCGCGTCGGTCGGGCCACCGGCCGCGAAGGGCACGATGACCGTGATCGGCTTGGAAGGATATGCCTGGGCCCGGGCGGCGAACGGAAGAGCCGCCAGGCCCGAGGCTGTGACCGCACCGAGAAGTGCGCGTCTTTTCATGTGAAACCCCTTTGAAACAATTCAACCGGGGCGGGGAGCTACACGGTCTTTACGAGCTCCGCAATGGCCGAGCCGACCGTCTTCGTGTCGCCGTTGCCGCCGAGGTCGCGGGTCCGGGGTCCCCCCTCCACCAGCGAGGCCGCGATGGCCCGCTCGATGGCCTCGGCAGCCTCCGGGTAGCCCAGATGGCGGACCATCATGGCGCCCGACCAGATCTGGCCGATCGGGTTGGCGATCCCCTTGCCGGCGATGTCGGGAGCCGAGCCGTGGACCGGCTCGAACATCGACGGATACTTGCGCTCCGGGTTGATGTTGCCCGAGGGCGCGACGCCGATCGAGCCGGTCAGGGCCGGGCCGAGGTCCGACAGGATGTCGCCGAACAGGTTGGAGCCGACCACGACGTCGAACCAGTCGGGATTGCGGACGAAGTGCGCGGTCAGGATGTCGATATGGTACTGGTCCGCCTTGATGCCGGGATAGTTCTTCTTCATCTCGGCGAAGCGCTCGTCCCAGAACGGCATCGTGTGGATGATGCCGTTGGACTTGGTGGCCGAGGTGACGTGCTTCTTCTTCGTCTTGCTGGCGAACTCGAAGGCAAACTTCAGCACCCGGTCGACGCCCTTGCGAGTGAACACCGCCTCCTGCACCGCCATCTCGTTCTCGGTGCCCTGGAACATGCGGCCGCCGAGCTGGCTGTACTCGCCCTCGGTGTTCTCGCGCACCACCCAGAAGTCGATCTCGCCCGGCTTGCGGTTGGCGAGCGGCGACGGCACGCCCTCGAACAGGCGGACGGGCCGCAGGTTCACGTACTCGTCGAAGTCACGACGGATCGGGATCAGCAGGCCCCACAGCGACACGTGGTCGGGCACGCCCGGCCAGCCGACGGCGCCCAGGAAGATGCTCTCGAAGGCCTTGAGCTGCTCCATGCCGTCGTCCGGCATCATCTTGCCGCTCTGCAGCAGGCGATCGCACGACCAGTCGAAGTCGGTGAACTCGAGCTCGAAGTTGAACCGGCGCGCGGCTGCTTCCAGCACGCGAACACCCTCCGGCAGGACTTCCTTGCCGATTCCGTCCCCCGGAATGAGCGCGATCTTATGCTTGGCCATGCGTTTCCTCCTGCGGCGCCGTTGGACGTATACTGGACGCAAGTTCAGGAGCAAACCATGAGCTACGATCTCAAGATCACGGGAGGAACGATCGTCGACGGATCCGGGAAGCCGGGTTTCGTGGGCGATGTCGGCGTCAAGGACGGCAGGATCGTCGCCCTCGGCAAGGCGGAGGGCCCGGCCACGTCGACCATCGACGCCACGGGCAAGGCCGTGTCGCCGGGCTTCGTCGACGTCCATACCCATTACGACGCCCAGATCCTCTGGGACCGGATGTTGAGCATCTCGCCGTGGCACGGCGTCACCACGACGGTGATCGGCAATTGCGGCTTCGGCGTCGCCCCCACGCGGGCCGCCCATCGCAAGCTGATCATGCAGACGCTGGAGAAGGTCGAGGGCATGAGCCTCGAGGCCCTGGAAGCGGGCCTCGGCACGGCCTGGCCGTTCGAGACCTTCCCGCAGTATCTCGACGCGCTCGAAAGGCAGGGCTCGGCCATCAACGTCGCCGCCCTGTTCGGCCATACGCCGCTGCGCCTCTACGTCATGGGCGAGGAATCGACCGAGCGGGCCGCGACGCAAGACGAGGTTGGCACCATGAAGAAGCTGGTGCGCGAGGCGATGGACGCCGGCGCGATCGGCTTCGGCACCTCGGTGTCGGTCAGCCACAACGGCTATGCCGGCAAGCCTGTGCCGAGCCGCCAGGCCACCGTCGAGGAGATGGACGCGCTGGTCTCCGTCATGGGCGAGCTGAAGCGCGGCCTGATGCAGATCACGATCGGCCGCGACTTCTCGACCCGCCACATGGCCGAGGTCAGCCGCAAGTACGGCGTGCCGGTCACCTGGACCGCCCTGCTCTCCCACCTCTATGGGCCGGGCGGCCATCGCAAGCAGCTCGACCTCGCCGCCGAGCAGCGCCGCTCGGGCGCCATCGTCATCCCGCAGGTGAGCTGCCGGCCGCTCAACTTCGAATTCACCTTTGCCGAGCCGTTCATCTTCGACGTCATGAAGTTCATGAACGAGCTCGCCGTCGCCGACGCCAAGGAGCCCGGCACGCGGCGCCGCGCCTATGCCGATCCCGCCTGGCGCGAGAAGCTGCGCAGCGAGGTGACGCCCCTCTTCCGCAACTGGTGGGACCGGGTCGTCATCGCCTGGGCGCCGTCAGCCCGCGAGCTGGAGGAGCAGCCGCTCGCCGCCGCCGCGGCCCGCCTCGGCAAGGACCCGGTCGACCTCGCCCTCGACCTTGCGCTGGCCAATGACCTGCAGGCGCGCTTCCGCATGGCCGTGATGAACTTCGACGAGCAGGAAGTCGCCGAGCTCATCACAGATCCCAACACGATCATCGCCCTGTCGGACGCCGGCGCCCATGCCAGCCAGCTCTGCGACGCCTGCTACTCGACCCACCTGCTCGGCCACTGGGTGCGGGAGAAGAAGACGCTCACCCTCGAGCAGGCCGTCCACCAACTCACCCAGCGGCCGGCCGAGATGTTCGGCATCACCGACCGCGGCCTGCTGGCCGAGGGCCGGCCAGCCGACATCGTCGTGTTCGACCCGGCAACCGTGGCGCCCGGCCCGTTGAAGCGGGTCTTCGACCTGCCGGCCGGGGCCGATCGCCTCGTGTCCGAAGCGAGCGGCATCGACGCCGTCATCGTAAACGGCACGCTGGTCCGTCGCGACGGCAAGGACGCGGTCGCGGCCAACGACCGGCTGCCCGGTCGCTTGCTCCGCCACGGCCGCGCCGCCTAACCCGATCCAGGAGGAAACATCATGATCCACGTCATCGCCATCATCACGGCCAAGCCCGGCAAGCGCGACGAGGTGCTGAAGAACTTCAAGGCGAACGTGCCGGCCGTGCACGCCGAGAAGGGCTGCATCGAGTACGGCGCCACGGTCGACATCGACGGCGGGCCCTTCGCCAAGTTCGGCCCCGACACCTTCGTCGTCGTCGAGAAGTGGGAGAGCATGGACCATCTCAAGGCCCATGGCGCGTCCGAGCACATGAAGGCCTATGCGGCCAAGAACAAGGACCTGCTGGCCGACCGCGCCGTCCACGTCCTGCAGAACGCTTGATCTCCGACGCCGACGTCGCCGCCTACGAGCGCGACGGTGTCGTCTGCCTGCGGCAGGCGTTCGACCCGTCCTGGGTCGGGCGCTTGCGTGACGCGGTCGAGCGCGATCTCGCCACGCCGGGCCCGCATGCCACCAACTTCGCCGAGGGCAGCAGCGGCGGCCGGTTCTTCGGCGACATGTTCATGTGGCGGCACGACCCCGAATTCCGCGCGGCCGCCCTCGCCTCGCCGGCGGCGGCGATCGCGGCGCGGCTGATGGGCTCGGCCGCGTCCGACTTCTTCTACGACCAGCTCTTCGTCAAGGAGCCCGGCACCGCCCATCCCACGCCATGGCACCAGGACCAGCCCTACTGGCCGGTGAAGGGCTGGCAGGTGACCTCGGTGTGGATCGCGCTCGATGCGATCGACCGCAGCAACGGTGCCGTCGAGTTCGTGGCCGGCTCTCACCGCTGGGGCGTGAGCTACCGGCCCACGCCGTTCCGCAGGGGGCACGAGATCAAGTTCACGTCGAGCGAGCTGGCGGCGATCCCTGACATCGACGCCGATCGCGGCCGCTACGATCTCCGCTGGTGGGCGATGGCGCCGGGCGACTGCCTCGTCTTCCACGCGATGATCGTCCACGGCGCGCCGGGCAACGACACGCCGGGCGCCCGGCGGCGCGGCCTGTCGCTGCGCTACACCGGCGACGACGCGCGCTACGACCCGCGGCCGGGGACGTTCCAGTTTCCCTACCAGCCGGACCTTCCGCCCGGCGCGCCCATGACCTGCGAGCTGTTCCCGCGGGCCTGGCCGGCGGGCTAGCCGGGGCAAGCTAGGACCGGCCGGGAGCCTCGACGATTCCCTTGAGATGGATGTCGAGCATGCCCTTGATCAGGACGTCGCGGTCCGACCAGGGGAACTCGGGCTTCATGATCAAGGCCGAGACCAGCCCGTGCATGCCCATCCAGCACAGTTCGGCGCAGGTCTCGGGCGGATAGAGCAGCCGGACACCGGCGCCCTGCGCCTCCCCGAGGAAGGCCACGAGGCGCTTGAAGACCAGCGCTCCGCCGACGCCCGGCTGGGTCGGATCGTCGGTCGGCGCCTTGTGCCCGATCTTGCGCAGCGACTCGGGCATGTTGGCGCCCAGGAAGACGAGACGGTACTCGTCCGGATGGGACAGGCCGAAGCGGGCATAGGCCTCGCCGAAGCGATAGACGCGGTCCAGGGGGTGGGGAACCGATTTTTCGATCTCGTCGATCGCGGCCAGCAGGTGACCGAACGCCTGGTCGCAGAGCGCCAGCATCAGCGCTTCCTTGTCCCTGAAGTAGAGGTACAGGGCGGGGGCCGAGATGCCGACCCGGTCGGCGATCTTGCGGATCGTCGTCGAATCGTAGCCTTCGTCCAGGAACAGCTCCTTCGCGGCCTGGAGGATCTCCTCCCGGCGCGTATGGCCCTCGCCCCGACGCTTGCGGCTGCTGGCAGGAACTGACGAGAACCCGGCCAAAAACTGTCTCCTTCCCCTTGACTCTTAACTGAACGACGATAAGTTATCAACGTTCAGTTAACGTCGTTCAGACACCTGGACATTGTATGCCCTGGAAGGACGGTAAGCCATGCGTGTCCCGTACGCTGAGCGCTTGGGCAAGGTTCCCTTCAAGATTGTCGCCCTCGTGCTGGTCGCCGGTGCGACGGCCGCCGCGGCCTTTGCCACCGTCACGCATCTGAAACCCGAGGCGGCACGCGCCGGGGCGAGCGAGCCTGTGGTCCGCCCGGCCCGCGTCGTCGAAATCGCCTATCTCCGCCAGACCCGCGACCTCGTCCTCGCGGGCACCGTCGTCCCCCGCATCGAGAGCACGCTGGGTTTCCGCGTCGCCGGCAAGATCGTCGCCCGCTCGGTCGACGTCGGGACCACGGTGAAGCCGGGCGACCTGATCGCCGAGCTCGATCCCGCCGACTATCGCCTGGCCGTCGACAATGCCCGGGCGGCGCTCACCTCGGCCGAGGCCGACCATGTGCGCGCCAAGGCCGACTACGACCGTTATCTCAACCTGCGCGGCAGCGCAGCCTTCGTTCCCCAGACGCTCGACCAGCGCCAGTCGCTGGCCGCCACGGCGCAGGCCCGGGTCGAGCAGGCGAAGAGCCAGCTCGCCTCGGCGGAGAACAACCTTGCCTACACGGAGCTGCGTGCCGACGCAGCTGGCGTGGTCACCGCGGTGCTGGCCGAGATCGGCCAGGTCATGGCGCAGGGACAGGGCGTGGCCCGGGTCGCGCGCACTGATGAGCTCGAGATTCTGGTCGGCGTGCCGGAGCACCGGCTGAAGGCCGTTCGCGAGGCCCGGCAGGCGAGCTTCGAGCTGTGGTCCGATCCCGGCCATGCCCATGCCGCCAGGCTGCGCGAGCTCTCGCCCAGCGCCGATCCGGTGACCCGCACCTATCCCGCGCGCTTCAGCGTCATGCAGCCGCCGGAGTTCATCGGCCTCGGCATGACGGCCACGCTCGCTCTCGAGCGGCCCGATGCGAAGACCGTTGCCGAGGTGCCGCTGTCGGCGATCTTCCAGAACGGCACGCAGCCTGCCGTGTGGGTCGTCGATGGCGACAGCGGCAGGGTTTCGCTGCGCCCGGTGACGATCGCCCGGTGGCGCAACGACACCGCCGCGATCGAAGCGGGCGTCAAGAACGGCGAGCTCATCGCCACGGCCGGCGTCCACAAGCTCGAGCCGGGCCAGACCGTGAAGCCGGTCCGGCAGCAACTGCAGGCCGCACGCTGACGCTTTCCCGCGGGGGATGAAGCCATGACCACGCGCACCAACCTGTCGGCACTGGCGCTGCGGCACAGCACGCTCACGGTCTTCTTCATGATCGCGCTGGTCGCTGCGGGCGCCTACGCCTTCTTCAGCCTGGGCCGTGCCGAGGACCCGCCCTTCACCATCAAGCAGATGGTCGTGTCGGCCTCGTGGCCCGGCGCCACCTCGCGCGAGGTCGAGCAGCAGGTCACCGACAAGATCGAGACCAAGCTGCAGGAGCTGCCCTACTTCTACAACGTCACGAGCTACACCAAGCCGGGCGAGACCGTGATCTACGTCTCGCTGCGCGACGACACTCCGCCGGGCAAGGTGCAGGACCTCTGGTACCAGGTGCGCAAGAAGGTCGGCGACATCAAGGGATCCCTGCCCCAGGGCGTGGTGGGCCCGTTCTTCAACGACGAGTACGGCGACACCTACAGCATGATCTGGGCCTTTGAGGCCGACGGATTCTCGCCGGCCGACGTGAAGGAGATTGTGAAGGACGTCCGCCAGCGCCTGCTGCGCGTGCCCGACGTCACCAAGGCCGACCTGCTCGGCCTCCAGGACGAGAAGATCTACATCGAGTTCAGCCACGCGCGGCTGGCGATGCTCGGCATCCCGGTCGACCAGATCCTCGACGTCATCCGCCGCCAGAACGCGATCGTCGCCGCCGGCACGGTCGAGACCAAGGGCGAGCGCGTCGCGGTGCGCGTCGACGGCGCGCCCGCCTCCGCCGAGGACCTGGCGAGCCTTCCGTTCAGCGCCAACGGCCGCAACCTCGCTCTGTCCGATGTCGCCGAGATCAAGCGCGGCTACCAGGACCCGCGGCGGCTCGCGATGCGCTTCAACGGCAAGCCCGTGATCGGCCTCGGCGTCGTCATGGCGCCCGGCGGCAACGTCGAGACCCTGGGCAAGGCCCTCGATGCCGCCATGGCCGAGGTCGAGAAGGACCTGCCGGTCGGCATCACCGTGCACCGCGTCGCCAACCAGCCCGAAGTCGTGGCCAAGTCGTTCGAGGAATTCATCTCCGCCCTGGTCGAAGCGCTGGCCATCGTCCTGGTCGTCTCCTTCATCAGCCTGGGCGTGCGCACCGGCGTGATCGTGGCAATGTCGGTGCCGCTCGTGCTCGCCATCACCTTCGTCGGCATGCTGCTGCTGGGCATCGACTTCCAGCGCATCTCGCTCGGCGCCCTGATCATCGCCCTCGGCCTGCTGGTCGACGACGCGATCATCGCCGTCGAGATGATGATGGTGAAGCTGGAACAGGGCGCGAGCCGGATGGAAGCGGCCACCTACGCCTATACCTCGACCGCCTTCCCGATGCTGACCGGCACGCTGGTCACCGCCGTCGGCTTCGTGCCGGTCGGCTTCGCCCGCTCAAGCGCCGGCGAGTACACCAACTCGATCTTCTGGGTGGTCGGCCTGTCGCTGATCATCTCGTGGTTCGTGGCCGTGCTGTTCACGCCGTGGATGGGTTACCACCTGCTGCCGACCCCCAAGGTCCAGCACCACGACCCGTACAGCGGCCGCCTCTATCGCGCCTTCCGTCGGCTGGTCGTCTGGTGCGTGACCTGGCGCAAGACCACGATCGCCATCACGGCGCTCGCCTTCGTCGGCGCGATGGGCGCCTTCACCTTCGTGCAGAAGCAGTTCTTCCCGACAGCCAACCGGCCGGAGCTGATCGTCGACCTGCGGCTGGCCCAGGGCGCCTCGTGGGCGGCGACCAACAAGGAGGTGAAGCACCTCGAATCCTGGCTGGCCCGCGATCCCGACGTCGCCTTCTACACCTCGTATGTCGGCGCCGGCAGCCCGCGCTTCTACCTGCCGACCGTGCCCGAGCTGGCCAACGCCAACTTCGGCCAGGTCATCGTCATGACGCGCGACCTCGAGGCCCGCGAGCGCGTCGTGGCGGCGCTCGACCGGCTGTTCGCCACCGACTTCGAGGCGGTGCGCGCCCGTGTCCAGCGCCTGCAGAACGGCCCGCCGGTGAGCTACCCCGTCATGTTCCGCGTGCTGGGCGAGGACCCGCAGCAGGTCCGCGCCGTGGCCGAACAGGTCCGCCAGGTCTTCAAGGCCGATCCCGCGACCCGCGACATCAACTTCGACTGGAACGAGCTGGCCAAGACCGTGCGCCTCGAGGTCGACCAGAACAAGGCGCGCGCGCTCGGCGTCGATTCGCAGCTGCTGGGCAACACGCTGCAGACCCTGCTGTCCGGCGTGACCGTGACCCAGTACCGCGAGGGCACCGAGACGATCGACGTGGTGGCCCGCGCCGTGCCCGACGAGCGGCTGAGCGTCGAGGGGCTGGAGGCGATCAACCTGCGGACCGCCAACGGCGGCGTGGTCTCCCTCGCCCAGCTCGCGACGCTGCGTTTCGAGCTCGAGGAGCCGATCCTGTGGCGGCGCAACAAGGACCTCCTGATGACGGTCCGTGCCGGCGTGGTCGACGGCGTGCAGGGTCCCGACGTCGCCGCCCGAATCGACACGGCGCTGAAGCCGGTGCGCGACAACCTTCCGGCCGGCTATCGGATCGAGGTCGGCGGCGACAAGGAGGAGAGCGCCAAGAGCCAGGGCTCCATCTTCAAGATGATGCCGGTCATGGCCTTCCTGATGATGCTGTTCCTGATGTTGCAGCTCCAGAGCTTCTCCAAGCTGGCGCTGGTCGTGCTGACCGCCCCGCTCGGCCTGATCGGCGTCTCGCTCTTCCTCCTGCTGTTCAACCAGCCGTTCGGCTTCGTCTCGTTGCTGGGCGTGATCGCGCTGGCCGGCATGATCATGCGCAACTCGGTCATCCTGGTGGACCAGATCGACCAGGACATCGCCGCCGGCCATGCCGCCTGGGACGCCGTGGTCGACGCCACCGTGCGCCGAGCCCGTCCCATCCTGCTCACGGCGGGAACGGCGATCTTCGCCATGATCCCGCTGTCGCGCAGCGTCTTCTGGGGTCCGATGGCCGTCGCCCTGATGGGCGGCCTGCTTGTGGCGACCGCCCTGACCCTGCTTTTCCTGCCGGCGCTCTACGCCGCCTGGTTCCGGGTCAAGCGGCCGGCCGCGGAGCCCGTGCCGGTCGCCGTGCCGGCGCCCCCGCCGCTGGCCCTCGCGGCGGAGTAGCGATGGGCCGCAGCATCCTGCTGCGCCTCAGTGGAGCGCGGACCTCCAGGTCCGCATCATGATCATGAGCGGACCTGGAGGTCCGCGCTCCGGAAGAACATGATCCCGAGTCTACGAGATGGCGCCTTCGGCCGTGCGCAGGTCGCTCGTGCGGGCGGCGCTCACCTCGAGGATGATCTCGATGCCGCGCACCACGTCGTCGATCGCCATCGACGGCGCGGCGCCGGCCCGCGCCACCTGCTCGGGCACGAAGGGGATGTGCAGGAACCCGCCGCGGAACGGCGCCGGATGGTCCTGGGCGATATCCATCAGCGCATAGAGGATGTGGTTGCAGACGAAGGTGCCGGCCGTGTTCGAGACCGCGGCCGGCAGCCCGGCTTCACGCAGCCCCGCGACGCAGGCCTTGATCGGCAGCGTCGCGAAATAGGCCGCCGGCCCGTCCTTGACCACCGGCCTGTCGATCGGCTGCTTGCCGTCATTGTCTCGGATACGGGCGTCCTGGACGTTGATCGCTACCCGCTCGAGGCAGAGCTCGCTCCGTCCCCCCGCCTGCCCCACGCACAGGACGAGCTCGGGCTTCACCCTGTCGATGGCGGCCCGCAGCACGCCGGCCGAGCGGGCATAGGAGGTCGGCAGCTCGGCGGTATGGACCGCGAGCCCGCCCAGCCGCTTGCGCAGGCGCCCGACGGCCAGCGACGAGGGATTGACCTTGTCGCCCCCGAACGGGTCGAAGCCGGTGACCAGAGCCTTCATGACACACTCGCACCAAAACGAAAGGGGCGCCCTCGCGGGCGCCCCGACGTTAGTCCTTCGGGCCGTGGCCGGCTACTTGTTCGCCGCGTCGACCGCGCGGCGGGCCATCACGGTCACCAGGTGGGCGCGGTACTCGGCGCTGCCGTGGATGTCGCTGTTCAGGTCGTCGGCCGGGACCTTGATGTCCTTGATCGCATCCGACGTGAAGTTCTTCGCCAGCGCGTCCTCCATAGCCTTGACGCGGAAGACGCTCGGCCCTGCGCCCGTCACGGCGACGCGCACGCCGCCGGCCGTCTTGGCCACGAAGACGCCGACCATCGCGTAGCGCGACGCCGGGTTGGGGAACTTCATGTAGGCGGCCTTCTCGGGCTTGGGGAAGCTCACCGACGTGATGATCTCGCCGTCGGCCAGCGCCGTCTCGAACAGGCCCTTGAAGAAGCCGTCGGCCGCGTGCTTGCCGGTGTTGGTCGTGATCGTGGCGCCGAGCGCCACCACGGCAGCCGGATAGTCGGCGGCCGGATCGGAGTTGGCGACCGAACCGCCGATGGTGCCGCGGTTGCGAACCTGCGGGTCACCGATGTGCCCGGCGAGCTCGGCGAGCGCCGGGATGACCGACTTGACGTCCTTGGAGGTCGCGACGTCGGCATGGCGGGTCATGCCGCCGATCACCACGTTGCTGCCCTCGACCTTGATGCCGGCGAGGTCCTTGATGCCGCCCAGGTCGACGACATCGCTCGGCCGCGCCAGGCGCTGCTTCAGGGTCGGGATCAGGGTCATGCCGCCCGACATGACCCGCGCCTCTTCCTTGCCCTTCAGCAGGTTGGCCGCGTCGGCCAGCGACTTCGGACGGTGATAGGCGAAATCGTACATCTCTATTCCTCCCCTTACTCGGCCGCCGGGCGGCCCGCGCCGTGGATCGCCTGCCACACCGCGAGCGGCGTGGCCGGCATCGGCACGTGGCCGACGCCGAGCGGCGCCAGCGCGTCGTGGACGGCATTCATCACGGCGGCCGGTGCGGCGATCGCGCCGGCCTCGCCGCATCCCTTCACGCCCAGCGGATTGTGCGGGCAGGGCGTGACCTTGTAGCCGAGCTTGAACGACGGGACGTCGCTGGCGCGCGGCATTGTGTAGTCCATGTACGAGCCGCTGAGCAGCTGGCCCGTTTCCTTGTCGTAGACGGCGTTCTCGAGCAGCGCCTGGCCCACGCCCTGGACGATGCCGCCATGGACCTGCCCCTCGACGATCATCGGATTGATGATGTTGCCGAAGTCGTCCACCGCCGTGTGGCTGATGACCTCGACGACGCCGGTGTCGGGATCGATCTCGACCTCGCAGATCTGCGTGCCCGCCGGATAGACGAAGTTCGCCGGATCGTAGAAGGCGTTCTCGTCCATGCCGGGTTCGAGCTCGGTCAGCGGATAGTTGTGCGGCACGTAGGCCGCGAACACGGCCTGGGCGAGCGGCACGTTCTTGTCGGTGCCGGCCACCTTGAACACGCCGTCCTCGAAGACGACGTCGGCCGCCGAGGCCTCCATCAAATGGGCGGCGATCTTCTTGCCCTTGGCGATGATCTTGTCGGCCGCCTTCATGATGGCCGAGCCGCCGACCGCCAGCGAGCGGCTGCCGTAGCTGCCCATGCCGAAGGGCGTCGTCGCCGTGTCGCCATGGACGACCTCGATCTGCTCGATCGGCACCCCGAGCTTGTCCGACACGATCTGGGCGAAGGTCGTCTCGTGGCTCTGGCCGTGGCTGTGCGCCCCGGTCAGGACCTGGACGTTGCCGGTCGGGTTGAACTTGATCTGCGCCGACTCCCACTGGCCGACGCCGCCGCCCAGCTGGCCGATCACCTGCGACGGCGCCAGCCCGCAGGCCTCGATGTAGGAGGAGAAGCCGATGCCGCGCAGCTTGCCGCGCGACTTGGCCTCGGCGCGCCGCGCCTCGAAGCCCTTGTAGTCGGCGATCTTGATCGCCTCGTCGATGATCGGTGGGTAGTTGCCCGAATCGTACTGCAGCGCCACCGGCGTCTGGTACGGGAAGGCCGTCGACGGAATGAAGTTCTTCCGCCGCAGCTCGGCGGGATCCATCTTCAGCTCCATCGCCGCCTTGCTGACGATGGTCTCGACCACGAAGGTCGCCTCCGGCCGCCCGGCGCCGCGATAGGCGTCGACCGGCGCGGTGTTGGTCAGCGCCGCCTTGACGTTGGCGTAGATCAGCGGCGTCGTGTACTGCCCCGCCAGCAGCGTGGCGTAGAGGTAGGTCGGCACCGCGGTCGAGAACGTCGACAGGTAGGCGCCCATGTTGGCGATGGTCTCGACCTTGAGGGCCAGGAACTTGCCGTCCTTGTCGAGCGCCAGCTCGGCATGGGTGACGTGGTCGCGGCCGTGGGCGTCGGTCTGGAACGACTCGGTGCGCTCGGCGGTCCACTTGATGGGCCGGCCGACGCGGCTCGCCGCCCAGCAGACCATCGTCTCTTCGTTGTAGCAGAAGATCTTGCTGCCGAAGCCGCCGCCGACATCGGGGGCGATGACCCTGAGCTTGTGCTCGGGAATGCCGAGCACGAATGCCGACAGGATGAGCCGGAGAACGTGCGGGTTCTGCGACGTCGACCAGAGCGTGTAGTTCCCGGTGCCCTTGTCGTACTCCGCCGCCGCCGCGCGCGGCTCCATGGCGTTCGGGATCAGCCGGTTGTTCACGATGTCGAGCTTCGTGACGTGCGCGGCCTTGGCGAAGGCGGCGTCGACGTCGGCCTTCACGCCGATCTCCCAGTCGTAGATCAGGTTGCCCGGCGCCTCGGCGTGGATCTGCGGCATGCCGCCGTCCAGCGCCTTCGCGAGATCGACGTTGGCCGGCAGCACCTCGTAGTCGACCTTGATCGCCTCGGCGGCATCCTTGGCCTCGTCGGCGCTGTTGGCCACGACCATCGCCACCGTATCGCCGACATAGCGCACCGTGTCGGCGGCCATCACGGGATGGGGCGGCGCCTTGTGCGGCTGGCCGTGCTTGTCCTTGACCACCCAGCCGCAGATCAGGCCGCCGACCTTGGCGTCGGCGACGTCCTTGCCGGTGAAGATGTCGACCACGCCGGGCATCGCCTTGGCGGCCGAGATGTCGATGCCCTTGATCCTGGCATGCGCATGCGGCGAGCGGACGAAGTGGGCGTGGGTGGCGCGCGCCAGCGCCAGGTCGTCGACGTAACGGCCCGTGCCGGTCAGGAAGCGCTTGTCTTCCGTCCTCTTGACCCGGGCGCCGATTCCGGTTTGCGCGGTCATGGCTACACCCCCGCAGACTTCATGGCGGGCGCAGCCGCCAGGATGGCCTTAACGATGTTGTGGTAGCCGGTGCAGCGGCAGAGGTTGCCCTCGAGCTCGCGCCGCACGGTCGCTTCGTCGAGCTTGTAGTCGTGGCGCTTCACCATGTCGATCGCGCTCATCACCATGCCCGGCGTGCAGAAGCCGCACTGCAGGGCGTGGTTCTCGCGGAAGGCTTCCTGCATCGGATGCAGCTTCTCGGCGCTCTCGGCGAGGCCCTCGATGGTGATCACCTTGGCGCCTTCCGCCTGGACGGCGAGCATGGTGCAGGATTTCACCGACTTGCCGTCGACGTGCACGACGCAGGCGCCGCACTGGCTGGTGTCGCAGCCGACATGCGTGCCGGTCATGCCGAGATGCTCGCGCAGGAACTGGACCAGGAGCGTGCGCGCCTCGACCTTCCCCGAGACGGGCTTGCCATTGACGGTCATGGCGACGGGAATGGTCATCTAGTCTTCTCCCTCACATTTGTTGGTTTGCGCGGGCATCAAAAAGCGCGCCCCAAGGGCATTGAACAACTCTGGCAAGCCGTTCGTGGGCCGGTCAAGCGAATTGCAGGTGACGACCGACTCGGCGGAACAGCTCGGCTGCTAACGACTCGCAAGGTAGACGATGATCAGGACGGCGGCGCCGATCCCGATCACGGTCCAGTGACGAAAACCTCGCTGCGCCGCAGCAGAGGGCGGCACCGGCGGCGGCCCGAGGTTGCTCGGCACGCCGGCGACTGCCGCCGGCGACGGGTTGTTGATCGTGTTGGCGAACTTGCCGAAGAACTCGTCGGCCAGCTTGCGGGCGGTGCCTGTGATCAGGCGCGCGCCGACCTGGGCGATCTTGCCGCCGACCTGCGCGTCGACATTGTAGTCGAGGATCGTGTCGCTGCCGTCTTCCTTGAGCGTGACGACCGCCCCGCCCTTGGCGAAGCCCGCGACGCCACCCTGCCCTTCGCCGGTGATCCGGTAGCCGTTCGGCGGGTCGATGTCCGACAGCGTCACCTTGCCCGAGAAGCTGGCACTCACCGGCCCGATGCGCAGGCGGACCTTGGCCGTCATCTCGGTGTCGGACAGCTTCTCCAGCGATTCGCAGCCCGGAATGCAGGCTTGCAGAATGGATGCATCGTTCAGCGCGGCGAAGACCTTCTCGCGCGGCGCCGAGATCCTGTATTCACCCTTGATTTCCATGCGGTAACTCCCCGGCCGACGCCTACCACTTGCTGGTATAGGAGTCCGGCGGCGGTTCTGCCAGAGGTTCGCGCAAAGACACGTAGATCGTCGCCAGGTAGGGGATCGCCATGACGATCGCCAGGGCGGCGAACCAGTCGGCCTGGGTGTTCCAGAACAGCGTCCCGATCACCCAGCGGCCGCCGTCCACGGCGACCAGGCCGCCGGAGCCGCCGTCGTGCAGCTTGATGGCCCCTTCGGTGACGACCATCACGATGGCCCAGAAGATCAGCAGGCTCGCCAGCACGATTTCCGGCAGGACCGGCCGGATGCGGCTGTAGGAGCGGTCCATGCGGACGTAGCCGCGGCTGCCGTCGTAGCCCAGCAGCCGGCCGAACGACAGGGCCTTGGCCAGCCTGCCGGGCCTCGACACCTGCTCGCGGCGGGCGATCGTGAGCAGCTTCCACGCCATCAGGACGAGGCTCGGGATGACGAAGCTCCAGATCGGGAAGTCGCGGTAGCGGCCGTCGATGGCGATCTGGCGGAAGAAGTCGCCGATGCGGATGACGCCGTCGTACCAGTCGATGCTGATGACGATCAGATAGAAGATGCAGAGACCGGTCAGCACCAGATAGAGCATCTGCGCCATGAGGTCCGCGCGCTGGAAGATGCGCAGCCGCGGCAGCGCCCGCCACGCGCGCCACGCTTCGCGCACGCGCGCGCCGTAGAGCGACGGATCGGCCATGCGGCCCGTCAGGCTGTCGGCGACCCCGCGCAGCAGGGCGTAGCTGAACAGCGCAAGCAGCAGGGCCCAGAAGACGACGCCGACCATGCGCTCGAAGTAGAACATGCGCGACAGGTCGATCCATGTCGCCTGCACGTAGCAGGTGGCGACGAGCTGGGCGAACAGGGCGAAGACGACCAGGGCCTTGCCGCGGGCCTGGCGTCGAAGCCCGAAGAACCCACCGAGCATGAGGCCCGCCGCCAGCGTCGACAGCGTGAACAGGATCGGCCATTGCGGCTCGGCGGAGACCGGCTTGCCGAGCGCGAACTTGTCGTGTCGGTCGGCGTCGAGCAGGCCCCAGGCGGCGCCCACCGTGCCCTCCTGGCGCGCCTTCCAGTACTGGTCGAAGGCCTCGACGATGTTGTAGTCGAACTTCTCGCGCTCGGCGATGCCGCGGAAGATCGAGAAGAAGCGCACCTGCTCGACCCGTCCGGGGCGCGCATCGGAGCGCATGCGGCCGTCGCTCGGCCAGCCGGTCTCGCCGATGACGATCGGCTTGCCGGGGAAGCGCGCCTGCACCTTCTTGTAGATGTCGACGATGTGCTTCTCGATGCTGGGCTTCCCGTCGGGCTCGCGGCGCTCCAGGCCGATCGGCTCGTCCTCCCAGTAGGGCAGGATGTGGATGGTGATGAGATCGACCTCGTCGGCCAGCGAGGGATTGCGCAGCCAGAACTCCCAGACGTCGGCATAGGTCACGGGCTGCGACACGCGCTGCTTGACCTGGCGGATGTAGCTGCGGAGCTGGCTCGCGGTCAGGTCCTTGCGCAGCAGCACCTCGTTGCCGACGATCACCCGCTCGACCGTGTCCTTGTACTTGTTGGCATGGTCGATCAGCAGGTTGATCTGCTCGAGGTTCTCCTTGTCGTTGTCGTTCAGCCAGGCGCCGTGCCAGACCTTCAGCCCGTACTTGCCGGCGCGCTGCGGCACGGTCTCGAGGTTCTCGCCCGACGAATAGGTCCGCACGGCGCGGACCTTGCCCTGCAGCCGCCGCAGGTCGTCCTCGATCTGGCTGGGCGTCGGAAAGGTGCGCGTGAGCGGGCTCTGCCCCGGCCGATAGGGCGCAAAGGACACGCTCTGCAGCGGCGCCTGCGTCCAGCCGGCGATCTCGACCGGCCTGTTGGGCCACCACCACCACAGAAAGTTCAGCGCGCCGATCACCAGGAAGGCGATCAGCGCCGTCAGGACACGCATGGGCAGGCTTTTAGCAGGATCGATTGCAGGACGTATGGCTTTTCGCGGGCGGTTGTCCCCAAATGGCCCCTAGAGAGGTCCCCGGGCGAGCCCGGCCAGGGCCTGGCGGACCAGCTGATGCCCCCGGAACAGGACGGCCTCCTTCCAGTCGTCGGTCTCCGGGTAGAACTGCCGCCGCATGGCCGCCCGGATCGGGCCGGCCTCCTGGCCCAGCGGATCGCCGTACTTGTGCAGCCAGTGGTCGGCGCGGAAAGCCTTCTGCCCGCTGTCGCGGTCGAATGTGCCGAACTCGAGGGTGCACATGGTCAGCCGGGTCTCGGGCTCCTTCAGAAGGCGGTTGAGACCGTAGTGGCCCAGCCCATCACGGGCCTGAGAGGCGGTCTGGCCGCGCTTGGACTCGGTCACCGACTCGCCCCAGAAGGCCCTGACCCGCCGGGAACCGGGCGAATCAATGTCGTAGTGGGTGATCGGCTCGCCGTAGCCGTAGGGGCCGAGGCCGGTATGAAAGTCGATGACGGCGACGTCGGGACGCCCGCGCAGGAAGCGCTCGGCGATGGTGTGCAGCGTGCGGTTGGCCCAGGCCGGTCCGCCCCCGCCGAAGAACATGCCGTCGGGATGGGTGTACTGCCCGGCGGACACGGCCTGGAAGAAGGCGACGTCGCCCACCTTCTTGCGATAGTCGGCGAGCTTCGCGTTGGCGGCTTCCAGGGTCGCCGGGGAAAGGTCGCGCGGGATCAGAAGATCGGCGATCTCGAGATAGCCGTCGTTCGCCGGATAGGGCTTGTCGTGGTCGACGTAGTTGCGGTTGAGGTCGTTGCCCTCCTCCGTCACCCGGCGCGTCCAGGAGAAGCCGTAGGGGTTGATCGCGTGCACGAACAGGACGGCCGTGTCGGCCGGCAGCCCGGCCGCGCCCGTCCCCGCCAGCCAGTCGACCTGGAAGCCCGAGCCGCAGTAGCCCTCCGCGCCGTGGGTGCCCGAGATGGCGACCAGCACGCGCGAGGCGTCGTCGGGACCGAGGCGCGCCACGTCGGTCGACAGCGCCTCGCCGGCCGGCCCCTTGTGGGGATTGTCGTAGCGGAAGGTCGCGGCCCCGGCGATACGCGCGGCGGCCAGGAACTTGTCGCGTGCCTCGCCGTAGCTCGCGGCGAAGGAATGGATATGCGGCATCGACATCCCCTCAGGTCCGCAGCGTCAGGCCGCCATCGACCACGAGCTCGTGGCCGGTGATGAAGTCGGCCTCGTCGGAGGCCAGCAGCAGGGCGCCGCGGGCGATGTCGATCGGCTGGCCGAGGCGGCGCAGCGCCGCCTTCTTCTCCCAGACCGCCCGGATCTCCGGATTGTCGAAGTTGGTCCGCGTCATGCCGGTGTAGATCGCTCCGGGGCAGACATAGTTGGCCGTGATGTTGAACTTGCCGAGCTCGAGCGCCAGCGTGCGGGTGAGCCCGCCGACGCCCGCCTTGGACGCGCAGTAGGCGGCGAGGCCGTAGTCGGTGTCGAAGGCCATCACCGAGGCGGTGTTGACGATGCGGGCCCGTCCCTTCTCGCGCGCGCGCTCCTTCAGGGCCGGAATGGCTTCCCGGCACAGGCGGAACATGGCGCGGACGTTGACGCCGTTGACCCGATCCCATTCCTCGTCGGTCATCTCCTCGACGAACGCCCGGCCGCTCACACCCGCGTTGTTGAACAGGATGTCGAGCCCGCCGAAGCGCGACAGGGCCTCCGAGACGATGGTCTTCGGGGCGTCCTTGCCGGTGATGTCGCAACCCAGCGCCGCGATGGCGGCGCTTGCAGACGCCGTTTCGGCGACCGCGGATTCCGGCCGGTCCACCGCCAGCACCGATGCGCCTTCCTCGGCGAACAGTCGGGCGGAGGCCGCCCCGATGCCCGAGCCCGCCCCCGTGACGATCGCGATCTTGCCTGTCAGCCGTCCCATGTTCCTTCACTCCATCCTGACCCCGGAAGCAGCGCTGGCCGGAGCATCGCGGCCCGGCTCAGGCGACGGTGAGGACGACCTTGCCGGTGGCCTTGCGGGACAGCAGGGCGTTCATGGCCTCCGGCGCCTTCTCCAGCGGGAAGCGCATGGAGATGTGCGGCTTCAGCTTGCCCTCGCCGTACCACTTCAGCAGCTCGTCGAAGTTCTTGCGCGCCTCTACCGGCTCGCGGCCGCGCCAGGCGCCGTAGAACACGCCGCGCACGTCGCAGCTCTTCAGCAGGGCGAGATTGGCCGGCAGCGACGGGATGCGCCCGGCCGCGAAGCCGACGACCAGCAGGCGCCCGTACCAGGCGATGCAGCGGATCGCCTCGTCGAAGGCATCGCCGCCGACCGCGTCGTAGATGATGTCCGCGCCCTTGCCCTCGGTCAGCTCCTTCACCTTGTCCCGCATCTTCTCCTTGGCGTAGTTGACGAACATGGTGGCGCCGTACTTCCGGCAGATCTCCATCTTCTCGTCGGATCCGACCGCGGCGATCACCTTGAGGCCCATCAGCGCGCCCAGTTCCACCGCGGTCAGTCCGACACCGCCCGAGGCGCCCGTCACCAGCAGCGTCTCGCCCACGCGATAGCTGCTGCGCTGCTTCAGCGCGTAGTACGAGGTCCCGTAGGTCATCGTGAACGCCGCGCCGTCCTCGTAGCTCATGTTGGCGGGCATGGGCAGGAGCTGCCCCTGGTCGGCGACCACCTCGGTGGCATAGCCGCCATGGCCGACCGCGGCGATGACGCGATCGCCCGGCTTGTACGCGCTCACGCCCTCGCCCACCTCGATGACGTCACCCGCGACCTCGTGGCCCGGCGCGAAGGGGCGCGGCGGCTTGAACTGGTACTTGTCCGCGATGATCAGCGTGTCGGGGAAGTTGACGCCGGCCGCCTTGACCGCGACACGCACCTGGCCCTTGCCCAGCGCCGCGGAGGGCACGTCCATGAGCTTCAGGCTTTCCGGTCCGCCCGGGGTCTCGCTCATCATCGCCCGCATCGGCTCAGCTCCGTCTTTTGCGTTCGTTCCTGCGGGCCCATTGATACGATGGCGGACCGTGCAGCGTCCATCCGTGCTAGAAGGGCCTGTTCGCGGGGAGGAAAATGGCAGGCCTGTACTTCGAGGAATTCAAGCCGGGCCAGGTGTTCGAGCACGCCTGGACCCGCACCGTCACCGAGATGGACAACGTGCTCTACAGCTCGCTCACGATGAACGTGCAGCCGCTGCATCTCGACGAGGAGTTCGCGTCCAGGACCGAGTTCGGGCAACGCATCGTCAACAGCCTGTTCACGCTCGGCCTCATGATCGGCATCACGGTCAACGACACGACCCTCGGCACCACGATCGCCAATCTCGGCATGACCGACGTCCGCTTTCCCAAGCCGGTGTTCCACGGCGATACGCTCCGGGTGCGCACGACCGTGGCCAGCGTGCGCGAGAGCCGGTCGCGGCCCGATGCCGGGATTGTCGAGTTCAACCACATGGCCATCAACCAGCGCGGCGAGACGGTGGCCGAGTGCACCCGCCAGGCCCTGATGCGGAAGCGGCCCAATGGCTGATAGCGAGGTTGTCATCCCGAGCGCAGCGAGGGACCTTTCGTATCGCCCCAGAGACCCCTCGCTCCGCACGGGGTGACAGTTCGACCCAGGAGACCTGATGCGTTCCTTTCTGTTCGTGCCCGGCGATTCGGAGCGCAAGCTCGCCAAGGGCCCTGCTTCCGGTCCGGACGGGCTGATCCTCGACCTCGAGGATTCAGTCGCGGCCGATCGCAAGGAAGCGGCGCGCGGCATGGTGCTCGACTACCTCAAGTCGGCGAGCCGGTCGGGCCCCCGCCTCTACGTCCGGGTGAATGCGCTGGACACGGGCCTGACCTTGGGCGACCTGGCCGTCGTGATGCAGGGCCGGCCCGACGGCATCGTGTTTCCCAAATGCGTCGGCCAGGCCGATCTCGACCTGCTCGCGCACTATCTCGACGCGCTGGAGGCCCGCGAAGGCGTCGCGGCCGGCACGACCCGGATCCTCACGATCGCCACCGAGAGCGCCGCGGCGGTGCTGGCGCTTGCCGCCGCGCCGGCCCGGCATGCCCGCCTGGTCGGCCACTCGTGGGGCGGCGAGGACCTGATGGCCGATCTCGGCGCGCTGGCCAAGGGCGCGGCACCGGGCGACTACGACGACACGTTCCGCCTCGCCCGCACCGTCAACCTGATGGCTTCGGTGGCAGCCGGCGTCACCGCCTACGACACGGTCTATCCCGACATCCGCAACGTCGCGGGCCTGCGCGCCGAGGCGACGGACGCGCGCCGCATGGGCTACGGCGGCAAGATCGCCATCCATCCCGACCAGGTCGCCACGATCCACGAGGTGTTCACGCCCTCGGCGCAGGAGGTCGACTGGGCGCAGCGGGTGGTCGCCACCTTCGAGAGCAATCCCGGCGCCGGCGTGCTGACCCTCGACGGCAAGATGCTCGACCGTCCGCATCTCGTGCTGGCCCGCCGGCTCCTGGCCCGCGCGGGATGAAGGACAATTTCGGCCTCCTCGCCACGCTCGACCAACTCTTCTCCGGCGACACCGGATCGATCCTGACCCTCGACGACTTCCTCGGCGGGCTGCAGGGCCGCTCCTACGCCTTCGCGATCGCGGCAATCAACCTGCCCAACTGCGTCCCCACCGGCATCCCCTGGCTGTCGACCATCACCGGCGTGCCGATGCTCTTCCTGTTCGTGCAGTCGCTGGCCGGCCGGCCGGCCCCCTCCCTGCCCGCCTTCATCGGCCAGCGCGGCCTGTCGCGCGGGCGGCTGCAGGCCTTCCTCGGCCGCGCCCGCCGCCACATCCAGTGGCTCGAGCGCAACGTCCACGCCCGCTTCGAAGGCTGGGTGAGCGGCCTGCCGCGGCATCTGGTACGCCTCGCCCTGGCGACGAACATCGCCATCCTCGCCGTGCCGATTCCCTTCGACAATCTCCTGCCGGCCTGGGCGATCCTGTTCTTCAGCCTCGCCCTGATCGAGGACGACGGCCTCATGGCGATGCTGGGCTGGTTCTTCACCCTCCTCACGGCCGCCTGGACTCTCTTCCTGCTGCTGCTCGGCCATGCCGCCGTCGTCGCGCTGATCGTGAACCTGCGCCATCTCCTGTTCGACTAGGAGCCCCCACATGACCACCGCGATCGAACCGGCGTCCGACCTGCTGGCCGCCCTCGACAGGGGCGAGTCCCTGCCCGCGCACTGGTACACCGATCCCGCGATCCTCGAGCAGGAGATGCTGCAGGTCTTCCGCCGGAGCTGGAACTATGTCGGGCCGCTGCGCGAACTCGCCGAAGTCGGCGACTACGTCACCGGCCACGCCGGCAACGTGCCCGTGCTGGTGGTGCGCAACGACGAGGGGCTGGCCGGCTTCGTGAACGTCTGCCGACACCGCCGCCACCTCGTCATGAAAGGCCGCGGCAAGGCGGCCCTCCTCCAGTGCAGCTATCACGCCTGGACCTACGATCTCGCCGGCGGCCTGCGCCGCGCGCCGCGATCGGCGGAGGAGCCCGGCTTCCGGCTGGAGGACTTCCCCCTGCTGCCGGTCCGCGCCGAGGCGGTCGGGCCGTTCGTGTTCGTCAATCTCGATCCGGACGCGCCCGCGGCCGAGACCTGCTACGGCCCTGTGCTCGACATCATCGCGCGCAGCGGCGTCGATCTCGCGACGATCGAGCTGCACAGCCGCGGCGACTGGGCGGCGCGCGCCAACTGGAAGGCGATGCTCGAGAACTATCTCGAATGCTATCACTGCGCCGTCGCCCATCCCGGCTTCAGCGCGGCGATCGACGTGCGTCCCGACGTCTACACGCTGGCGTCGCACGGCTGGTTCTCCAGCCAGGCCGGCCGCGTGCGACCCGCTGCCCTCGAGGGCAGGAGCAAGATCGAGCTCTACGACGTGCGCGGCGCCGTGGCCGAATCGCAGTACCACTTCCTGTGGCCGAACCTCACCATCAACATCAATCCGGGTTTCCCCAACCTGTCGGTCGACGTCTGGCTGCCCGACGGCACCGGCGCGACGCGCGGCTTCTCCGAGCAGTATTTCGCCCCCGGCGTCGATCCGCAGTTCGCCGAGGCGCTGGTCGGCTTCAACCGGCAGGTGGCCCAGGAGGACGACGATCTCACCGACTCCGTCCAGCAGGGTCTCGCCGGCGGCCTGCCGGCCCGTGGCCGCTTCCTTACCCGGAGCGAGCAGCTGGTGATCCAGTTCCAGAAGATGATCGCGCGAGCCCTGAGCGGCGCCTCTGCCGTTTAGCTACCTGGGCGGGCGCGTGACTGGGCGCGCCCTTCTCGTCATCCCGACCGGAGCGCGGAGCGCGAAGTGGAGGGATCCTCTCTCCACGACCAGGGGCTTGGCGTAGCATCGAGGTCCCTCCACGCGGCCCTTCGGGCCTTGGTCGGGACGACGAAACGGCAGGAGCGAACCGGAGCGACGACTAATACGAGCGCGGCAGGTCCAGCACGTGCTCGGAGATGAAGTTCAGGATCATGTTGGTCGAGATCGGCGCCACCATGTAGAGGCGCGTCTCGCGGAACTTGCGCTCGATGTCGTACTCCTCGGCGAAGCCGAAGCCGCCATGCGTCTGCACGCACATGTCGGCGGCTGCCCAGGCGGCCTCCGAGCCCAGCATCTTGGCCATGTTCGCCTCGGCGCCGCAGGGCAGGCCCGCCTCGTAGAGCGTGGCCGCCTTGCGCACCATCAGGTCGGCCGCCTCGGTCTGGGCATAGGCGCGCGCGATCGGGAACTGCACGCCCTGATTCTGGCCGATCGGCCGGCCGAACAGGTTTCGGCCCTTGGCGTACTCGGTCGCCTTCTCGATGAACCACCGGGAGTCGCCGATGGTCTCGGCGGCGATCAGCACCCGCTCGGCGTTCATGCCGCTCAGGATGTAGCGGAAGCCCTGGCCTTCCTCGCCGATCAGGTTCTCCGCCGGCACTTCCATGTTGTCGAAGAACACCTCGGTGCTGTTGTGGTTCATCATCGTGCGGATCGGCTTGATGGTGAGCCCCTTGGACAGCGTCTCGCGCATGTCGACCAGGAACACCGACAGGCCCTCGGTGCGCTTCTTGGTCTGCTCGCGCGGCGTCGTTCGGGCCAGCAGGAGCATCAGATCGGAATGCTCGGCGCGGCTGGTCCACACCTTCTGGCCGTTGACCAGGTAGGTGCTGTTGTCCTTCTTCACCGCCGTCGTGCGCAACGCCAGCGTATCGGTGCCGCTGGTCGGCTCGGTGACGCCGAAAGCCTGCAGGCGCAGCTCGCCCGTGGCGATCTTCGGCAGGTAGCGTTCCTTCTGTTCCTTGGACCCGTGCCGCAGCAGCGTGCCCATGATGTACATCTGGGCGTGGCAGGCGGCGCCATTGCAGCCGGCGCGCTGCACCTCCTCGAGCACTGCCGCGGCAGCCGAGATGCCGAGTCCCGAGCCGCCATATTCCTCCGGGATCAGGATGGCGAGCCAGCCGGCTTCGGTCAGCGCCCGCACGAATTCCGTCGGATACCCGCGGTCGCGATCGAGCTTGCGCCAGTAGGCGCCATCGAACTTGAGGCAGAGTTGGCGGACCGCATCGCGGATTTCGGGGTGCGTGGGGGCGTAGGGATTGTCCATGGCGGGCGACCCTAGAGCACTTTCGACGCGCCTTGAACAGCCGGTCCTTGCGCCAGGCGGCCCAGCGCGTCGACCAGCGGTCCGTGGACATCGGCGCCGAAGCCGTCGACCGTGGGCTCGCGCCGCGCCGTGACGCCGTCGACGGCGCCGGCCTGCTCGACCGTCGCCCGCGTGACGGCGAGGTCGCGCTCGGCCGTGAGGAACGGCGCGATCGCCGCTGCCCAGTCGGAGCGCACGACGGCCAGCGTCGCCATCAGCCCGTAGGCGCCCCAGTTCGAGACGCCCGCGACCACGAGATGGTCGCACGCCGTCACGCAGGCGATCGACTCGCCGTTGGGCACGGTGGTGGCGATCAGCCCGGCCGGCAGCTTGCCCATGCCGATCTCGTTGCCGCCGTCCCCGACCGCCAGCCGGGTCCACGGCCCGCCGAGAAAGAGATCGTCCAGCGGCGCCGTCCAGGGCGAGACGTCGACGCCGCGCATGTTGCGCGGCCGGCCGTCGGCGCTGCGGCCGCATCGCTCGATCGCGACGGCATGGCTGACCCCGTCGCGACGCCAGGCCTCGGTCAGGGCGCGCAGCCCCGCCGCGTCGGCCACCCCCACCTCGTCGACGGCGATCGGACGGCCGACGGCGGCGATGGCGGCCCGCACCGCGCCGGCGCACGGCGAGTCGACGGCGATGCGCACCGGCAGGCCGCAGTCCGCCAGGGAAGCGGCCAGCAGCACGGTGCCGACCGGCCCGTCGGTCTCGGGCGCCTCGACGCCGTCGCGCGGCACGAAGAACCCGGTGATCAGGCCGACGCTGGTCGCCCCGGCGAGCGCCTCGGCGGCGGCCTGGAGCCCGCCCCGGCTGGCCGCGATCAGCTCCGTCGTCCGGCGTCCGACATCGCGACAGACCAGCGCTTCGATGGCGGCGATACGCTCCGCCTCACTTTTCCCTGGCGACATACACTCCCGTCCAGTCGGTCGGCGAATCGTCGATCAGGCTGTCGACGCGCGCCCGCATCATCTCGTAGTAGCCCTGGCGCCAGCCGACAGACTCGGCCGCCTCCTGGCACGCCGCGATCAGCTCCAGAGCCTCGGCGAATCCGCCGCTGCGGTATTGCGCGAGGAACGCCGCCTGCCGGCGCACCAGCTCGTGATAGGCTGGCGTCTGCGCCAGTTCAATGCCGCCCATCAGCACGTGCATGCGCTCGGGTTCGGACTTGCCCTTGACCGTGATGAGGTCGAGCTCCAGCACCGCGTAGCCCGGCACCGCCATCCGGGTCTTGTCGCCGATGATGATGCCCACGCCGTAGGCCTTGCACTGGCCCTCCAGCCGCGACGCCAGGTTCACGTCGTCGCCCAGACAGGAATAGGTGAAACGCTGGGTCGAGCCGAAATTGCCGACGGAGGCCATGCCGGTGTTGAGGCCGATGCCGATGTTGACCGGCAAGTGGTGGCGCCCCTCCGCCTCGGCCTCGACGCGCCATTCCTCGTTGAGGATGCGCAGCCGCTCCTGCATGGCGAGCGCGGTGTCGCAAGCCCGCGCGGCATGACCGTCCACCGCGAGCGGCGCGTTCCAGAACGCCATGATGGCATCGCCCATGTACTTGTCGATCGTGCCGCGGTGGCCGAGCACCAGGTCGGTCATCGGCGTCAGGAAGCGGTTCATGAAGCGCGTCAGGCCGTGCGGATCGAACTGCTCGGAGATCCGGGTGAAGCCGCGCACGTCGGTGAACATGACGGTGATCTCGCGCATCTCGCCGCCGAGCTGCAGAAGCTCCGGGTGGCGCGCCAGCTGCTCGACCACGTCCGGCGACAGGTAAAGGCCGAAGGCGCCGCGGATCGCCGACCGTTCGCGCTCGGTGCGCATGAACGCGAGCGCCGTGCCGCTGACGTAGATCGCCGCCAGCGTGACCGGCGGATAGATCGGGTCGAACAGCAGGTCGTAGCGGGAGAAGGCGATCCACGGCACGACCAGGCCGATGGCGATGAAGACCGCGGCGGTGATCGCCATGCGGCCGGCCGCCAGGCGCGGCAGCAGGAAGACGAACAGCGCGCCGATCGCGGCCAGATACAGAAGCTCGGCGCCGTCGGCGAAGTCCGGCCGCGAGAGGAACTTCTGCTCCAGCATCTGCTCGGCGAGCTGGGCATGCACCTCGACCCCGGCCACGGCCGAATCGATCGGTGTGGCGCGCAGGTCCTTGAGGCCGATCGCGCTGGTGCCGACGAACACCACGTTGCCCTCCAGCCGGTCGGGCGGTGCCTTTCCGTCGAGCACGTCCCGAGCCGACACGTAGCGCTCGGCACGGTGCCCGGTGTCGTAGAGGGCCAGCCGGCCATGCGCGTCGGTCGGCACCTCGAGGTCGCCTGTCCGGATGGCGACGATGCCGCTCTTGACGCCGAACGACAGCTCGCTGCTGGCACCGGACGACTTCACCACGTAGGTGCTGGCGTCCTGGCCGACCCGCAGGGCCTCGATGGCGAGCGCCGGAAAGAGCCCTTCCTGGCCGGCCAGCCGATAGAGCATGGGCACCCGCCGGATCACCGCCCCGCCCAGGTCCGTGTTGACGCTGCCGTTGCCCTTCGCCGCGGCCTCGAGGATCGGGATCGCCTTCACCGCGCCCTGCTGCACCGGCAGGAACTGGCTGGGATCGTCGCCGGCGAAGGCCACGCCATGGTAGCGCCGTGGCGGCTCCAGCCTGGCGTTAAGGTCGAAGCCGAACCCCAGGACCACGGTCGACTGCGCCATCGCATCGGCCAGGACCTGGTCGTTGTCCTGGATGGCCGCCGCCAGCCGCTGCACGGTCTCGGGGTCGGTGTAGGAGACGAGGCTGCGCACCATGCGGCTGATCGAGGAGCGGTCGGGCTCGGAGAACAGCACGTCGAAGGCGATGACCGCCGCGCCCTTCTCGGTCAGGCGGTCGACCAGCTTGGCCACGATCGTGCGCGGCCACGGCCACTGGCCGTGCTCGGCCAGCGCCGCTTCGTCGATGTCCACGATGCGCACCGGAGTCTGCGGATTGTAGGTTCGCGGCTTCAGCCGCTGGTAGGTGTCGAAGGCGAAGTCGCGCAGCCTCGACAGGCCCTCCGGATCGCCGGCCCGCAGCGCCAGCGCACCGAACAGCACGAGGAGCGAGACGATCCAGGGCAACCGCACATTGTTGCGGCCCAACAGCCAACGCATGCGCATCAGACGCCCCTGCCCTCCTGCCGAGTCACTTTACGGAAGGATGGCGGGCAAGCCAAATTGCGCCGCTTGTCGCCCGAACCCAAATCCGCCGTCCTGCACGGCATCTACTTCAAGCTGGGCTCGCTGCTGCTGTTCTGCACCATGGACGCCATGGTGAAGGCACTCGGCGGCGTCTACGACGCGTTCCAGCTCATGCTGGCCCGCAGCGCCATTGCCATGGCCCCGCTCGCCTTCATCATCTGGCGCTCCGGCGGTCTGCGCTCGCTGCGCCCCAACCGACCGTGGCTGCAGGCGCTGCGCATCTGCGTCGGCTTCGGCAGCATGCTGGGCTTCTTCTACGTGTTCCCGCGCATGCCGCTGGTCGACGCCTACGCCATCTCCTATGCCGCGCCGCTGTTCATGGTGGCGCTGTCGGTGCCGCTGCTGGGCGAGCCGGTCGGCTGGCGACGGTGGAGCGCGGTCGGCGTGGGCTTCGCCGGGGTGCTCGTCATGCTCGACCCCTGGGGGATCGAGTTCCACGCCATGTCCCTGATCGTGCTCGGGGCGACCTTCTGCTACTCGCTGTCGACCGTGATGGTGCGCCTGCTGAGCCGCCACGACTCCGACCTCGTCATGCTCTTCTGGTTTTCGCTGTCCGCCAGCGCGGTGTCGCTGGCCGGCGCCATCCCGGTCTGGATCTGGCCGACACCGCTCGATTGGCTGTGGCTGATCCTGCTCGGCCTGCTGGGCGGCTTCGCCCAGATCCTGATGACCCGGGCCTGGCGGCTCGCGCCGGCGGCCGTGCTGGCGCCGTTCGACTATGCCTCGATCGTGCTGGCCATGCTCTACGGCTTCCTGTGGTTCCGCGAGACGCCGTCCTGGACGGTCTGGTTCGGCCTGCCGCTGGTCATCGCCTCGGGCCTCTACATCCTCCATCGCGAGCGCGTCCGGGCGCGCCAGCACGACGTCGCCCTGGCACCGGAAACGGCGGCGTAACCCCTTGATGGATTGGGGTTTTATTGCCGCGCCGCGGCATTGACGAAAGGCTCCGGCCACCACATCTTGTAGGCATGATCGACACCTCGTTCTCCGTGACCCCGAATGCTGCCAAGCGGATCGCCTTCCTGGCTTCCAAGGAAGCCCGGCCCGTCATGATGCGGGTGGCGGTGCTGGGCGGCGGCTGCTCAGGCTTCCAGTACAACTTCTCCTTCGAGGAGGGGCGGAACGACGATGACCTCGTGATCGAGCGCGACGGCGCCTCGGTCCTGGTCGACAGCACGTCGCTCGAGCTGCTGAAGGGCAGCGAGCTCGACTATGTCGAGGAAATGGTCGGCTCGTCCTTCCAGGTGAAGAACCCCAACGCCACTTCGTCCTGCGGCTGCGGCAACTCGTTCAGCCTCTGATCCGGCGGCGATGAAGATCGCGACCTGGAACGTCAATTCCGTCCGCAAGCGGACGGGAAACCTCCTGGCATGGCTGGAGACCGCCCGGCCCGACGTCGTGGTGCTGCAGGAGATCAAGGCCCAGGAGGCGCAGTTCCCGCGGCTGGAGGTCGAGGCCGCCGGCTACAAGGTCGAGATCGTCGGACAGAAGGGCTTCAACGGCGTCGCCCTCCTCTCGCTCCATCCGGTCGAGATCACCGCCCGCGCCCTGCCCGACGGCGGAGGCGACGAGCAGGCGCGCTACATCGAGGGCCGCATCGCGACCCCGAAGGGGCCGCTGACGGTGGGCGGCATCTACCTGCCCAACGGCAATCCGATCCACACCGATAAGTTCGCCTACAAGATCGCCTGGATGGACCGGCTCCTCCAGCGCGCCCGGCAGCTGCTCGCGCGCGAGGAGATGTTCGTCCTCGGCGGCGACTACAATGTCTGCCCGACCGATCGCGACGTCTACGATCCCAAGGGCTTCGCCAACGATGCGCTGTGCCAGCCGCAGTCGCGCGCCGCGCTGCGCATGCTGCTGAACCTCGGCCTGACCGACGCGGTGCGCGCCTGGTATCCCGACACGCCCTGCTACACGTTCTGGGACTATCAGGCCGGCGCCTGGGCCAAGGACTGGGGCCTGCGCATCGACCACCTGCTGCTGTCGCCGCAGGCCGCCGACCGGCTGGCCGGCGTCACCATCGACAAGCCCGAGCGCGGCCGGCCCGACCCCTCGGACCATGTGCCGGTATGGTGCGAATTGGACTTTCAGTCGTCCTGAGCGAAGCGAAGGATCTCATCGCCGCTGCCGTGAGGCGATGATCCTTCACGTAATCGGATCCCTCGCCAAATGCTCGGGATGACGGCCACGGGCCGTCATTCCGCTCCCGACCCGATCACGCCGCCGTCGGCGATGATGCACTGGCCGCAGACGAAGTTGCCGGCCTTCGAGGCCAAGAACACCGCCACGCCGCCGATATCGTCGGGCTGACCGATGCGCTTCAGCGCCGCCTTGCTCTCGTTGGCGCGGCGGATCTCGGGATTGTCCCACAGCGCCTTGGCGAAGTCGGTCTGGATCAGGCCCGGCGCGATGGCGTTGACGCGGATATTGTGCTTGCCCCATTCCATGGCGAGCGACTTCACCAGCGACAGGTCGGCGGCCTTGCTCATGTTGTAGGCGGCGATATGGGCCGAGCCGACCAGCGCGCCGATCGACGAGATGATGATGAACACGCCGTCCTTCCGCTCCGCCATCTCCGGCCCGACCATGTTCATCAGCCAGAGGTTGGACATGACGTTGTTCTGCATGATCTTGGCGAACACCTCCTCCTTCAGCCCGCTGAGCGGGCCGAAGTAGGGATTGGACGCCGCGTTGCAGACCATGATGTCGATCCGGCCGTAGGCCTTGCGCGCACTGGCGACCAGGTTCTCGAGCTGCGCCTTGTCGGAGATCGAGGCCGCGACGGCGGTGGCCTCGCCGCCCTTCTCCTTGATCGCCTTCACCACCTCCTCGCAGGCCGGCAGCTTGCGGCTGGAGACGACGACCTTGGCGCCGTGCGCGGCCATCTGCTCGCAGATCGAGCGGCCGATGCCGCGGCTGCCGCCCGTGACCACCGCCACCTTGCCGCTGAGGTCGAACATCATCGTCGTGTCTCCTGCCCTTTCAGTCGTGGCGCGACCTTAGCGGCGGGCGGACGAACAGCGCAATCAGCTCGACGTGCGGCGACCACAGGAACTGGTCGAGCGGCATCAGTTTCTCCAGCCGGTATCCGCCATCCTGCAGGGTGCGCGCGTCACGCGCGAAGCTGCCGGGATCGCACGAGGCGTAGACGATGCGCGGCACGCTCGCCTGGGCGAGCTCGGCCGCCTGCGCCGCCGCGCCGGCGCGCGCGGGATCGAGCAGCGCGGCGTCGAACGCCGCGAGCTCGCGCGCCGTCAGCGGATTGCGGAAGAGGTCGCGCCGCTCGACGCGCACCTTGCCGCCGAGCCGCCGGGCCGCCGCATCGGCCGCGGCGACCGCCGGCCGATCGCTCTCGAACAGCGCCAGCCGGCCGGCATGTCCCAGGGACAGCGCGCCGATGCCGGCGAACAGGTCGGCGACGCTCGCCGCCGCGCCGGTCCAGGCTGTCACCGCCGCCCGCATCGTCGCCTCGGCCCGACGCGTCGCCTGCAGGAAGACGCCCGGCGGCGGCTCGATGCGCACGTCGCCGAACACGAGGATCGGCGTGCGCCGCATGACAACCGGCTCCGCCGTCGCGCGGTCGCCCCAGCTCACGCGCGCCAGGTCGGCGCGTTCGGCCAGCGCGACCAGCGCCTCGCGGCGCCCGAGCGACAGGTCGAGGCGCTTGTGCGGCCGCAGCAGCAGGTCGAGGCCGCTGTCGGTCTCGTTCACGATGGCGTCGGCCGCGCCGCCGTCCGGCAGCACGGCGGCGAGCCCGGCCCGCAGCGGCTCCAGCAGCCGCGTGATCTCCGGTCGCACCACGACGCAGGTCCCGACATCGACCAGCCCGCGGCTGCGACGCTCGTGGAAGCCGGCGATCATGCGCCGTCCCTGGCGCCGCACGACGAAGTCTGCCCGGCGCCGCTCGCCCGGCGCGCCGGCGAGCGCCGGCTCGAAGCGCGGCGGCGCGACCCCGTGCTGGGCCAGCGCGCGACCGACCTGCTCGACCTTCCATGCCGTATAGGCATCGTGCCGCCAGTGCTGCAGCGCGCAGCCGCCACAGGTGCCGAAATGACCGCAGGGCGCCGGCTCCCGATGGCGCGACGGCGACAGGATCTCCACCAGGTCGGCCGCGATCCCCTCGCCGCGCTTTTCCCGCGGCTCGGCTTCGACCGTCTCGCCGGGCAGCACGAAGGGCACGAACCAGCGCTGCCCTTCGGCCTCGGCGATGCCGTCGCCGCGCGAGCCGATCTCCATTATGTCGAGCGTGACGGACACGCGCCGTCTCAGCCGAGCCAGCTCCGGGCCGGCCGCATCTCGCCGACCAGCAGGCCGACGACGTTCCTGACCGGCGGGTGCACGATCGCCTCGCGCTGGTCGGCAGGCAGGACACCGAGATGGTCGAGCAGCGCCGCCATGGCGACCTCGGAGGCCCGCGCCGCGCCGTCCCACATCTTGAGCGCCACGCCCAGCCCCAGGGTCGGCAGCATGCCGCAGAAAACGCCTTCCGCCCCGGTCTTGACCTGGGCGACGCCGGGCAATGCCGCGTTGAGGCGCGTGCAGAAGCGGCCGCTGCCCGCCACCATGAACGGCTCGGCGTTCATCGCGGTGCGGATGCGGCCGGCCGCCTCGGCGTGCCGGTCCGACAGGAGCGAGGGATCGGCCATGCTCGCCATGGCGCGCGCCAGGCTTCGCAGCGGCGTGGCCAGCGTGGGGATGCCGCAGCCGTCGGTTCCCCACGGGAACTCGTCCGCGTTGCTGCCGCAGAGATCGGTCATCACCGCGCGCAGGCGCTGCTGCACCGGATGGTCGTAGCCGATGTAGCCGCTGGTCGGCTCGCCGTACTGCACCGCCGTGGTCAGGAAGCCCGAATGCTTGCCCGAGCAGTTGTTGAAGGCGGGCGTCGGCTGGCGGCCGGCGCGCGCGAGCTCCTCGATCGTGCCCTGCAGGCGCGGCGGGTGGACGCCGCATTCGAGATCCGCCTCGCTCAGCCCGATCCGGCCAAGCCAGTCCTGGACCGTCTCGACATGGCGCTTCTCGCCGCTGTGCGAGGCGCAGGCCAGCGCGATGTGCTCGTCACCCAGGCCGAAGCGCCCGACGGCACCGCTCTCGACGAAGGCCATCGCCTGGATCGGCTTGTTGGCCGACCGCGGCAGGATCGGCTGGTCGATGTCGCCCCAGGACGCCACGACGCTGCCGTCCGGCTTGACGATGGCCGCGATGCCCTCGTGGCGGCTCTCGACGATCGGGCCGCGCGTCACCTCGATCACCACGGGGCCGCTCACGAAGTACGCTCCAGCTTCACCACCGTCACATTGTCCTGGTGCGCCTTGGCCGCGCCGAGGACGGCGGCGACCAGAGCCTCGGCCGACTGTCGCCCGCCCGTCGCGATGGCGGCGTCGCCGAGCGACTGCACACCGTCGCTGCAGACCAGCAGCGTCGCGCCGCCGTCGACGCGCCGGCTGCCCCTGTCGATCAGGCTGAGCGGCTGGCCCATGACGGCCTCGCGCAGCGTGTGACGGCCGGGATGGTGCTCGGCCTCCTCCGCCGTCAGCATGCCGCGCTTCACCAGCGCGTCAATCTGGGGCGCCATGGAGTGATCGGCGTTGAGGCGCTCGAGCCCCGCCGGCGACACCAGGAAGAACGGCGAATCGCCGACGCTGATCCAGCGCACCTCGTCGCCGCGCACCTGCACACCGACCAGCGTGGCGCCCATGCCGGCGAGATCGGCACGGCCCGCCTGGGCCTTTCCGACAGCGGCATTGGCCTCGGCCAGCCCGTCGGCCAGCCCGCCCCCCTGCTCGACGGCATTGACGAAGGCCTCGACCGCGACCTTGCTGGCGACCGCGCCGCCAGCATGGCCGCCCATCCCGTCGGCGACCACGGCCAGCAGCGACCCGTCGGCCAGCGGCCGCAGCGCCCAGCAGTCCTCCTGATACGGGCGAGCACCCTGGTGTTGGGCGCCCTCGCCCCGCCAGCGTCCCGGCATGCGCCTCTTCCGCTCCCCGACGTCTAGTGCCAGACAGCCGGCAGCCGGCTCAGTCCGCGCAGGGTGAAGCTGCGACGCCAGGCCGGCGCGTCCTTTTCCGGCAACGAGAGGGTCGGCAGCCGCTCGACCAGGGCAGTGAACACCAGCTCGGCCTCGAGGCGCGCCAGCTGTGCGCCCAGGCAATGATGAATGCCGCCGCCGAACGACAGCGGGCGGATGTGCTCTCGGCCGATATCGAGCCTGTCGGGATCGGGATACTGCGCAGGATCGCGGTTGGCGGCGCCTAGCAGAGCCACCACACTCGACTTTGCCGGCAGCGTGATGCCGCCCACCTCGACTTCGGTACTGGTGACGCGGCCGGTGAGCTGGACCGACGAATCGTAGCGCAGCAGCTCCTCGACGGCGTTGGGGATCAGCGAGGGATCCGCCTTGATCTTCTCCCACTGGTCGGGATGGCGATGCAGCGCCAGCAGGCCGTTGCCGATAAGGTTGGTCGTCGTCTCGTGCCCGGCGCCGAACAGCAGCGCCATGTTGGCCTCGAGCTCCTCGGCGCTGAGCTTGTCGCCCGCCTCCTCCGCCCGCACAAGCTCGGTCGTGAGATCGTCGCGCGGCTCGCGGCGGCGCAGTTCGCAGAGATGCCGGAAGTAGACGCTGGCCATCAGCGTGTTCTGGTTGGCGAGGTCCATCTCCTCGCGCGTCATGGGCACGGGCTCGAGGATGCGCCCGTTGACGTTGCTGGCGGCCAGGAACGGCGCGCGCTGGTCCTCGGGGATGCCCAGCATGTCGCAGATCACGATCACCGGCAGGCGGTGCGCGAGGTCGCGCATGACGTCCATCTCGCCCTTGTCGATCACCCGGTCGAGCTGCTCGTCGACCAGCGCCTTGATGCGCGGCCGCATGTCGGCCACGCGCCGGGCGGTGAAGGCCTTGGTCACGAGCCCGCGCAGGCGCGTATGGTCGGGCGGGTCGAGCACCAGCATCGTGTGCGACAGGCTGGCGATGGCCGGCTCGCTCATCCGGCTCGTGTCGCCGTAGCGGCGCTCGATGTTGCCGGCGAAATCCTTGCCGAAGCGACGGTCGCGCAGCGCGAAGGCCACGTCCTCGTAACGGGTGATCAGCCACAGGCCCTGCGGTGTCCGGAAGGCCGGGGAGGTCTCGCGCAGCCGCCGGTAGAGAGGATACGGATCGGCGATGAATGCCGGGTCGAGCGGATTGAACTCAAGCGGCTCTCCGGCCTGGGCGGGCGGGGTCATGTCGTTCATGCCGCTTCTTAGCACGAAGGCATTCGCGGCGCGAACGCAGGCCGTTTTCTCAGCCGGGATTCCCTACTAGCATCCGGCCATGTTCTCTCTGACCCAGGGACTTCGCCGCGCCGTCCAGATCAGGCCGAACGCGATCTCGACCCACTTCGCCGGGCGGCGCTTCACCTGGCGCCAGACGCAGGGCCGGGTGAGCCGGGTGGCCGGCGCGCTTTCCGCGCTGGGCGTGCGGACCGGCGACCGGGTCGCGATCCTCGCGCTCAACAGCGACCGCTACCTCGAGCTGATGTACGCCATCCCGTGGGCCGGCGCCGCCATGGTGCCGATCAACACGCGCCTGGCCGCCCCCGAGATCGCCTACGTCCTGGCCGATTCCGGCGCTGTCGTCCTCTTCGTCGACACCGCCATGGCGCACCATCTCTCGGCGATTGAGACGGATGTCGGCGCGCTGCGCGAGATCGTCTGGCTCGACGACACGGCCGGTCCCGAAGGCATGCTCCGTTACGAGGATCTCGCGACCGCCGAACCCGTCGCCGACGCCGGCGCCGGCCGCGAGGACCTGGCCGGGCTGTTCTATACCGGCGGCACCACCGGCCGGTCCAAGGGCGTCATGCTGACCCACGCCAACCTGGTGGTGAACGCGCTCAACGCCGTGGCCGGCATGGGATTCACCGCCGACACCGCCTATCTCCATTCCGGCGCCATGTTCCACCTGGCCGACGGCGCCTCGACGTTCGGCGTCACCCTGGCCGGCGGCCGCCACGCCTTCGTGCCGCGCTTCGAGCCGCTCGAGGTGCTGCAGACGATCGAGACCGAGAAAGTGACGCACGCCCAGTTCGTGCCGACCATGATCAACATGTTGGTCAACCATCCCAGGTTCGGCGAGTTCGACATCGGCTCGCTCGGCTTCATCCTGTACGGCGCCTCGCCGATGCCCGAGGGCGTGCTGCGGCGCGCCATGGAGGTGATGCCGCACGTCCAGCTGATGCATGGCTACGGCATGACCGAGGCAGCCCCGATCGTCACCCTGCTCGACCCGCGCTACACGACCCTCGACGGGCCGTTCGCCGGCCGGCTGAAGTCGTGCGGCCAGGCCGCCCTTGCCTGCCAGGTGAGGATCGTCGACGCCGACCGCCGCGAGGTGCCGCGCGGCACGACCGGCGAACTGGCCGTGCGCGGTCCCAACATCATGAAGGGCTACTGGAACAAACCCGAGGAGACGGCGGCCGTGCTCGAGGACGGCTGGTACTATTCCGGCGACGGTGCCTACATGGACGAGGAAGGCTTCGTCTTCATCGTCGACCGGCTGAAGGACATGATCATCTCGGGCGGCGAGAACGTCTACTCGGCCGAGGTCGAGAACGCGATCTCGCTGATGCCGGAAGTGGCCGAGGTGGCCGTGATCGGCGTCCCGGACGAGCGCTGGGGCGAGCGGGTGCACGCCGTCATCGTCGCCAAGTCCGGCGCCACGCTCACGGCCGACGCCGTGACCGCGCATTGCCGCCACCACATCGCCGGCTACAAGTGCCCGCGCAGCGTCGAGTTCCGCGACACGCCCCTACCCCTGTCGGGCGCCGGCAAGGTGCTGAAGCGCGAGCTGCGCGCTCCCTACTGGAAGGACGCGCCCAAGGCCGTGAACTGACATGCCCGTCATCCCCTATTTCGACTGGATCGCCCATCACGCCGGGCGTCGCCCGGACCATCTCGCCATCCACGACCTGCAGACCGGCCGGCGCCTCAGCTACGCCGCCCTGCACGCCCGCGCCGACCGCCTGGCCGCGGCGCTCACGGCGCGCGGGATCGGCCGCGGCGACCGCGTCGCGCTGCTGGCACAGAACGGACCGGAGTACTTCGAGCTGGAGTTCGCCTGCGGACGGCTGGGGGCCATCCTGCTGCCGCTCAACTGGCGGCTCGCCGTCCCGGAGCTCCGCTACATCCTGGACGATTCGACGCCGTCCCTGCTGGTCCACGACCGCGGCTTCGCCGATGCGGCGCAGCAGCTGTCCTACCCCAGGCTGGAGATCGACTCCGGCGATCCCGGCAGCGAATACGAACGGGCCCTCGCGGCCGCACCGCCGGCGCCCGCACCACAGGCGCTTACCCACGACGACATCGCCATGGTGATGTACACGTCCGGCACCACCGGCCATCCGAAGGGCGCCATCATCACGCATGGCATGAACTTCTGGAACTGCGTGAACCTCGGCATCCCGGCCCTCATCACACCGCAGACCGTGCAGCTCGTGGTCCTGCCGCTGTTCCATACCGGGGGGCTGAACTGCTACGCCAATCCCGTGCTCCACGCCGGCGGCACGATCCTGATCATGCGGACCTTCGACCCCGGCGCCGCGCTCGACTGCATCTCCGACCCCGCGCTCGGCATCACCCACTTCTTCGCGGTGCCGGCGCCCTACCAGTTCATGATGCAGCATCCGAAGTTCCAGGGCGCCGACCTGTCGCGGCTCCGCATCGCCGGCGTCGGCGGCGCGCCCTGCGCGCTGGCCATCCTCGAGACCTGGAGCGCCCGCGGCGTGCCGCTGGTCCAGGGCTGGGGCATGACCGAGACCAGCCCGGCCGGCACCATGCTCGACGCCGCCGACGCGATCCGCAAGGTCGGCTCGGCCGGCAAGGCGCTGATGCACACGGCCATCCGCATCGTCGACGATGCGGGCGAGGACGTGCCGCCCGGCGGCATCGGCGAGCTGCTGATCAAGGGGCCCAACATCACGCCCGGCTACTGGAACAAGCCCGAGGCCACGGCGCGGTCCTTCACCGACGGCTGGCTGCATACCGGCGACGCCGCGCGCCAGGACGCGGAAGGCTTCGTCTACATCGTCGACCGCTGGAAGGACATGTACATCTCGGGCGGCGAGAACGTGTATCCGGCCGAGGTCGAGAATGTCCTGTTCCAGATCCCGCAGGTCGCCGACGCCGCCATCATCGGCGTGCCCAACCAGCGCTGGGGCGAAGTCGGCCTCGCCGTCATCGTGCGCAAGACGGATGCGGCGCTGGAGGAAGGCGACGTCATCCGCCACTGCCTCGGCCAGCTCGCCAAGTTCAAGGTTCCCCAGGAAGTCGTCTTCGTCGACGTGCTGCCGCGCAACGCCACCGGCAAGGTCCTGAAGCGCGAACTGCGCGTCCAGTTCGTCGGCACGGACAAGCCGGCGATCACCTGAGCTTCGTCGTCTACACCATCGGCACGTAGTCGTAGGTGCCGATCCCCTGCAGGACAAGGAAGGTAAGCGAGGTCTGCCCGGCGTTGGTCACCAGATGCGGTCGGCCGGGCGCGGCGACGAAGCTCTCGCCCGGATTCAGGCGCACCTCCTGCTTGGGCTTCTGCAGGAAGAGCCGCATCTCGCCCGCCAGCACATAGAACGTGTCGCTGACGCTCGTGTGGTAGTGCCAGGGCACAGTCTGCGTCGGCGAGAGCTGCAGCTCGCTGATGCGGAAGCCGGGGCGCTCGGCGTGGCGGTCCCTCCGCTCGACCTCGTAGAGATGGTCCGCGTTCGGCACCGGCTTGAGCCTGTGGTCTGCCGTCATGGCGCGTCCTTTCCCGCTGGTCCGGGAGGGATTATGACCCGTTTCCGTTGGCGTTCCCATCGACAGGACGAGGTCCCATGCTCACGATCTACGGCGTTCACCGCTCCCGCGCCTCGCGCAACATCTGGCTGGCGCACGAGCTCGGCCTGCCCTTCCGGCTCGAACCGGTCATGCAGCTCTACCGCCTGAAGGAGCCCATCCCGGCCGGCGTCACCCACACGCGCTCGCCGTCCTTCCTCAAGGTCAATCCCAACGGGCACGTTCCCTCGATCGACGATGACGGTCTGGTGCTGCACGAATCGCTCGCCATCAACCTCTACCTCGCGCGCAAGCACGGCGGACCGCTGGCGCCGAAGGACATCGCCGAGGAAGGCCAGATGATCATGTGGTCCCTGTGGGCCGCCACCGAGGTGGAAGGCCATGCGCTGGCGGTCCTCCAGCAGGGAGCGCCCCGCGAGGCTGTCGATGCCCTGCGCGCGCCCTTCGCCGTGCTGAACGACGCCGTGTCCGGTGGCTGGCTGGTCGGCGGCCGCTTCACCGTGGCCGACATCAACGTCGCCGAGGTCGTGCGCTACGCCACGCCGGCCCGGGAGCTGTTCGACGCCAATCCAAGGGTGAAGGCCTGGCTCGACGCCTGCCAGGCGCGTCCGGCCTTTCGGAAGATGTGGGAAGACCGCGAGAAGGAGCCGGCTTAGCCGGCCCCCATCGCCTTGCCTCACGCCGCCGCCAGCGCCTGGTCGAGGTCAGCCAGGATATCCTCGATATGCTCGATGCCGATCGAGAGGCGGACGTAGCCCGGCGTCACGCCGGTCTGCGCCTGCTCCTCTGGAGTAAGCTGGCTGTGGGTGGTCGAGGCGGGATGGATGGCGAGGCTGCGCGCGTCGCCGATATTGGCGACGTGATAGAACATCTTCAGGCTGTCGATGAACTTCCGCCCGGCGTCGGCGCCGCCCTTCAGCTCGAAACCAAGCAGGGCGCCCATGCCTCGTGACAGGTAGGTCTCGGCCCGCTTCTTCGCCTCACCTTTCATCAACGACGGATGGATCACCTTGGCGATCTTGGCGTGCTTGGACAGGTGCTGCGCCACCTTGTCGGCATTGTCGCAATGCACCCGCATGCGCAATGGCAGGGTCTCCAGGCCCTGGATGAACATGAAGGCGTTGAACGGGCTCATCGGCGCGCCGACGTCGCGCAGCAGCGTCACCCGCGCCTTCAGGATGTAGGCGATCGGTCCCAGCGGCTTCACCGCCTGCGTCCACACCGCCCCGTGGTAGCTGGGGTCGGGCGTGTTCAGCATCGGGAAGCGGTCCTTGTGCTTCTCCCAATCGAAGGTGCCGCCGTCGACCAGGATGCCGCCGATCGAGGTGCCGTGGCCGCCGATATACTTGGTCGTCGAATGCATGACGATCGCCGCGCCATGGTCGAGCGGCCGGCAGATCACCGGCGCCGCCGTATTGTCCATGATCAGCGGCACGCCGAGCTCCTGGCCGATGCGCGCCACCTCGCCGATCGGAAAGACCGTGAGCTTGGGATTGGGCAGCGTCTCGGCGTAGTAGCAGCGCGTCCGGGCATCGGTGGCGCGGCGGAAGTTCTCGGGATCGGCCGGATCGACGAAGCGGCATTCGATCCCCATCGTCTTCATGGTGTTGGCGAACAGGTTCCAGGTGCCGCCGTAGAGATCGGTCGAGGCGACGAAATTGTCGCCGGCATGGCAGATGTTCTGGACGGCGAACAGCGAGGCCGCCTGTCCCGAGCCCAGCGCCAGCGCCGCCACGCCACCCTCGAGCGCGGCGACCCGCTGCTCCAGAACGTCGTTGGTCGGGTTCATGATGCGCGTGTAGATGTTGCCGAGCTCGGCCAGGCCGAACAGGTTGGCCGCGTGCTGCGTGTCGCGGAACTGGTAGCTCGTGGTCTGGTAGATCGGCACCGCCACGGCGTTCGTCGCCGGATCGCTGCGGTAGCCCGAATGCAGCACGACGGTCTCCGGATGCTTGCTGTTCGTCGGCATGACTTTCCCCCCGATGCTCGGTCGGTCCGGCGCCGTCAGCGGCCGGCCTTCACGCGAGCTTGGCAGGACTAGGCCCGCAGCACCAGACGGTCGACCGAGGACACGAAGCCGAACCCATCGATCCGGAAGGCATCGGGCCGCGTCCTCCGATGGAACGCGTCCAGCGCGGCGAACGGCTCGCTCCGGGCGGCGTGTTCGCCCGGACGCGCCGTTCGCACGAGGACGGGCGCCGGGCCCGTCACGCCGCCAGCACCAGCCGGTCGACCGACGTCGCGAATCCGAAGCTCTCGTAGAAGCGGCGGGCGTCCCGGTTGGCGTCGCCCACCAGCACCTCGACCTGGGCGGCGCGCCGCTGGCGGGACCATTCGACGGCAGCCGCGAGCAGGCGCCGCCCGATGCGCTGGCCGCGGCGATCGCGATGGACGACGAGATTGTCGACCTCGATCACCTTGTGCATCCCGCCGCCCGGCTTGGGCATGATGCGGGTGAGCAGCACGGCCACGCCCAGCACCCCGATCTCGCTCTGAGCCACCAGCAGCGTCGTGCCGGGAGTCTCCAGCCAGGTCATCACCTGGTCGCGAGCATGGTTGGCATCGTCGAGCAGGGCGGCCAGGGCCTCGCAGTCGCGCGGACCTGCCAGGCGCACGCGTATGGACGGCGGCGGCGCTTCGGACTCTTCGGCTTCGGTAATCGACATCTCGTCCTCCGTTTGCGGTCCCGCCGCGGCCCGGAGGCCCTATTCCAGAAACACAGAAGCCGCCGGGAAGCGGCGGCTTCGTCAGGTCACAACCCTTCGCGCCGCCTATGTCAGCAGCGTAAAGTACCAACCCTTCTGGAGCAGGTTCGTGAGCATGACGATCATATAGCGCCGGCATGGTGGCACTGTCAACGCGGCGCCCCTATACCGGTCGGCCATGAACGTTCCTCTCGCGTCGGCCGCTCCCTGGTGGCGGCCTGACAGCGGACACCGCCTCGCGATCCGCGGCGGCCGTCCGCTCAACGGCACCTATCCGATCAGCGGCGCCAAGAACGCCGTCCTGCCGCTCATGGTGTCGGCGCTGCTCACGCCGCACCTCGTGACCCTGCGCAATGTGCCGGCAACGCTCGATGTCGCCGTGCTGGCCGCGCTGCTGCAGCGCCTGGGCTGCGAGATGCACTGGTCGACCGGCAGCGACGGGCTTTCGGTCACGATCTGCGCCGACCGGGTCGAGGCGCGGCAGATCGACCCCGGCCTGGTGACGCGCATGCGCGCCTCGGTCCTTCTGCTGGGGGCCTTGCTCGCCCGCAGCGGCGAAGCCGTGCTCCCGATGCCGGGCGGTGACGCGATCGGCCTGCGCGGCATCGACTTCCACGTCGCCGGCCTGCGCGCCATGGGCGCGACCGTCGAGATCGAGGGCGGCGTCATCCATGCGACGGCACCCGGCGGCCTGCGCGGCGCCGACATCCTGCTGCCGCAGCCGTCGGTCGGCGCCACCGAGAACCTGCTGCTGGCAGCGGTCGGCGCCGACGGCACGACGACCATCCGCAACGCCGCCCGCGAGCCCGAGATCGCCGACCTGGCGCAATGCCTGCGCGCGATGGGAGCCGCCATCAAGGGCATCGGCACGCACCGGCTCACCGTGCGGGGCGGCTCCGCGCTCAAGGGCGCAGTACACGGCGTGCTGCCCGACCGCATCGAGTTCGCCACCATGGCCTGTGCTGCCGCCTTCACCGACGGCATGCTGGTCCTGCCCAACGGCCGGATGGACCTTCTGGGAGTCGCCGCCACGACGTTCGAGGCGGCCGGCGTCGACCTCTACGATACCGGCGACGGCGCGATCGCCCGCCGCTCGAAGTCCGGCCTGACCGGGGTCGACTTCGTCACCGGTCCCTATCCCGGCTTCGCCACCGACATGCAGGCGCCGACCATGGCCCTGCTCACGCTCGCCACCGGTGTCAGCGCGGTCGACGAGACCATCTTCGAGCAGCGCTTCCGCCACGTCGACGAGCTGCGCAAGATGGGCGCCGACATCGCGATTCACGGGCGCACCGCGCGCATCCGCGGCGTCCGCCGCCTCAACGGCGCGTCGGTGACGTGCACAGACGTGCGGGCCGCCGCCGCCCTCGTCCTGGCCGGGCTGGGCGCGTCAGGCGAGACCGTGCTCGACGGCCTCGACCATCTCGATCGCGGCTACGACGGCATGGCCGAGAAGCTGGCAGCCTGCGGCGCCGACATCACCCGGCAGTAGCGACCATGAATGGGGCGGCGGCTACTCCGCCGCCACCGCCATCGCCTGCTTGAGGCCGGGCATGGTGAAGCCGAGCTTGTCGAGCTTGGCGATCATGTCCTTGCCGGCCTTCTCGTCGGTCTCGACCAGCGGCGGTCGGACCGGCGTCCAGGCGGCATCGTCGCCATAGTGGGCGATGCAGTACTTCAGCGCCGGGATCATGACGTAGCCCTGCATGACGCCGCGGACCTCGTTGATCCAGGCCTGCAGCTTCTCGCCCTCCGGCGTCGCGTGCTTCTTGTAGGTCTCGGCGATCTTGCCCGGGTTGATGTTGGCCGTGGCGCTGATGCAGCCCGCGCCGCCCGCCTTGATGTTCTCGATCAGCGGCTTCTCGTTGCCCGAGAAAACGTCGAACCCATCCTTGCCGAAGGCGTCGATCATGCTCTTCGTGTGGGGCCAGTCGTCGGCGCTGTCTTTCATGCCGGCGATCTGCTTCGGATAGGCCTTCATCAGCCGCTCGACCAGCTTGTGCGTGATGGGCACGGCCGAGACCGGCGGGATGTGATAGAGATAGACGCGCAGGCGGTCGTCGCCGACCCGCTGCACCACTTCCGAGAAGAAACGGAACAGCCCCTCCTCCGGAACGCCCTTGTAGTAGAAGGGCGGCAGCATCAGCACGCCACCGACGCCGAGCTTGGTCGCATGCGCGCTGACCTTTGCCGCCTCGGTGATCGAGCAGGCGCCCGTGCCGGGCATCATGCGGTCGGTCGGAACGCCGGCCGAGACGGCCGCTTCCAGCAGGCCCATGCGCTCGTCGGCCGCCATGGAATTGGCCTCGGAATTCGTGCCGAACACCGCCAGGCCGCAATCCTGGCTCAGCAGCCACTTGCAGTGGGCGATGAAGCGGCCGACATCCGGCGACAGGTCGCGCTTGAAGGGGGTGACGACCGGCGAAAGAACGCCTTTGATCCGCTGAGCGGCCATGATTACTTCTCCCGGGATGGCGCGCCTTTTCTGCAACGAAGCGCCGGGAACGTCCAGTAGGAGCTTGGCCGTGGCACCTTCGACAGCGGAAATCCTTCCCGAGGACGGGACGACGGGCACCCTGATCGGCCGCGTCCAGGGTCCCGACGGCCCCTGCGTGGTGGCGGTCCGCGCCGGGGGCGTGTTCGACATCACCCGGGCCGTGCCGACGGTCGCGGACCTGTGCAACGCGGCCGATCCTGTCGGCCTGGCCCGGACGCCGGGCGAGCGGATCGGCGCGCTGGAGGAGCTGGTGCCCGCTCTCCTCGCCCCGATCGACCTGCAGGCGGTGAAAGCGGCCGGCGTCACCTTCGCCGTCAGCCTGCTCGAGCGCCTGATCGAGGAACAGTGCAAGGGCGACCCGGGCCGCGCCGAGCAGGTTCGCAAGGAGCTGAATTCCATCATCGGCGCCGACGTGACGACGATCCGGCCGGGCTCGCCCGAGGCCGATTCGCTCAAGAAGACCCTGATGGCCCGCGGTGCCTGGTCGCCCTATCTCGAGGTCGGCATCGGCCCCTACGCCGAGATCTTCACCAAGGCGCCGCCGATGGCGGCGGTCGGCTACGGAGCCGAGATCGGCATCCGCGCCGACTCCGACTGGAACAATCCCGAGCCCGAGGTGACGCTGGTGGTGAACGCCGCCGGCGCGATCGTCGGCGCCACCCTCGGCAACGACGTCAACCTGCGCGACATGGAGGGCCGCAGCGCCCTCCTCCTGGGCATCGCCAAGGACAACAACGCCTCGTGCGCGCTCGGTCCCTTCGTGCGGCTGTTCGACCGGACCTTCTCCCTGGACGATGTGCGCCAGGCGAAGGTCGAACTCGAGGTCACGGGCCCCGACCAGTTCCGCCTGCGCGGTGCCAGCGACCTGTCGAAGATCAGCCGCGACCCGACCGACCTGGTGCGCCACGCCATGGGCGACACCCACCAGTATCCCGACGGCATGGTGCTGATGACCGGCACCCTGTTCGCGCCCACCGAGCAGCGCACGCCGGGCGGCCACGGCTTCACCCACATGGTGGGCGACGTCGTCTCCATCCGCTCGCCCAAGCTCGGCACGCTCACCAACCGGGTCAATTATTGCGACAAGATCGCGCCCTGGACGTTCGGCGTGTCGGCCCTGATGCGCAATCTCGCCCGCCGCGGCCTGCTGGCATGAGCGACTTGACCCGCCTGCCCGCGTCGGTGCTGCGTGAGCAGATCGCCGCGAAGAAGGTGTCTCCCGTCGAACTCACCGACGCGGTGCTCGCGCGCGCCGACGCGCTGCAGCCCGTGCTGAACTGCTTCGTCACGCTCGTGCCCGAGCAGGCCCGCGCCGCCGCGCGCGCCGCCGAGGATGCCGTCATGAAGGGCCAGCCGCTCGGCCTGCTGCACGGCATCCCCTTCGCCGCCAAGGACCTCGTGAACACGAAGGGCGTGCGCACGACCTTCGGCTCGCTGCACCACGAGGACAATGTACCCCGGGAGGACGCCGTCTCTGCGGCGCGCGTGAAGGCAGCAGGCGGCATCTTGTTCGGCAAGACCACGACGCCGGAGTTCGGCCACAAGTCGCTGACCGACGCGCCGCTGTTCGGCCGCACCCGAAACGCCTGGAGCGCCGCGCGCACGTCCGGCGGCTCGAGCGGCGGCGCGGCGGTCGCGGTGGCGGCCGGGATCGGCCCGATCGGCATTGCCACCGACGGCGGCGGCTCGACCCGCATCCCCGCCGCCGCCAACGGCATGGTCGGCCTGAAGCAGAGCAACGGCGTCATCCCGCACAGCCAGGTGGCCGACGCCTTCGGCAACTACACCTACGTGACGCCCATGACGCGCACGGTCATGGACACGGCGCTGATGCTGCAGGCGATGGCCGGTCCCCATCCCTCGGACCCGTGGTCGATCGGCGTCCAGCCGCAGGACTATCTTGCCGCCGCCCACCCGGAGGGCGACCTCGCCGGCAGGCGCATCCTGTACAGCGCCACGCTCGGCAACACGCTCGTTGCCCGCGACGTCCGCGCCGCCTTCGAGGCCGCCCTCGGCCGCCTGCGGGCGCTGGGCGCCGAGCTGGTCGAGCTCGACGGCGCGCTGCCCGACATGGAGCCGATCTGGAAGGTCATCAACCACACGACCTGGCGGGCTCGCTTCGACGAGCTGGTGCGGCGCCCCGACAACCGGCTGTCGTCCTCGCTGGTGCGCCAGGTGAAGATGGCCGCCGACTGGTCGGGGGCCGACTACCAGAAGGCCATGTTCCAGCGCACCAACCTCTTCCGGAAGATGCAGGACTGGTTCGAGACGGCCGACTATCTCGTGACCCCGACCCTGTCGCGCACCGCCCTGCCGATCGACCAGGACCTGTTCGATCCCATCGACATCGACGGCGTCGAGGCGGGCGAGCTCAGGGCCAACTGGTTCCCCTACACGATGCCGTTCAACATCACCGGCCACCCCGCACTCAGCCTGTGCTGCGGCTACGACCGCGAAGGCCTGCCGATCGGCCTGCAGATCGTCGGCCGCTTCCGCGATGAAGCCTCGGTGCTGCGCGCCGCCGCGCTCTACGAGGCGAGCGAATCCTGGCTCGACCGATGGCCGGACCTGTAGCCGGGGGCGCGCCACTCCTGTGGCGCGTCATGGCCTTCCGGACCGCGAGCCTCCGGCTCGCTCATGATTCCTGAGCGCGCAGGATGCGCGCGGTCCAGAAGAGCATCACAAGACGCGCCACGGGAGTGGCGCGCTCCAGGCGGCCCCCGCCCCTGACGGCCGAAGAGATCCAGGCGCGAGTCCTCCATCGCGACGGGCTGATCCTGGTGATCGACAAGCCGGCCGGCCTCGCGGTCCACGCCGGCCCCAGCGGCGCGCCCAACCTGGAGGAGTGTTTCGACGCGCTGCGCTTCGGCCTGCCGCGGCCGCCGGCACTGGCCCATCGGCTCGATGCCGACACGTCGGGCGTGCTGGTGCTGGGCCGCCATCCCAAGGCGCTGAGCAAGCTCGGCCGGCTGTTCTCGGGCCGCGACACGGAGAAGACCTACTGGGCCGTGGTGCGCGGCGCGCCGCCGGCCGATGAAGGAACATTCGACCAGAAGCTCCTGAAGGTGAACAGCCGCGCCGGCTGGTCCGTCATGGTCTCGGACAAGGGCCAGGAGGCGGTCACCTGCTACAAGGTGCTGGGTCGCGGCCCGGACATGAGCTGGCTCGAGCTCAGGCCCGAGACTGGCCGCACGCACCAGATCCGGGTGCACTGCGCGGCCGCCGGCTGCCCGGTGATCGCCGACCGGCTCTACGGCCAGGCCGAGCCCGGCGCCCAGCTCCATCTGCATTCACGCCGCATCGTCCTGCCGCTGTCGAAGGCCAAGCCGCCGATCGTGGTCGAGGCGCCGCCGCCCGATCATATGCTGGCGGCATTGCGCGCCTGCGGCTTCAGTCCTCCGACCTGACCCAGACCCGCAGCGGATCGCCAATCTCGAAGCCGGCATCCAGCGCCGCCGCCAGATCGCCGCCGGCCTCGTAGCCGACCAGCGGCAGGCGTGGGAACGTCCGGGCCGCCTGCAGGATCAGGGACCGCCAGACCGCGACGGCGTCGGCCGCCTCGGCGACGACGTTGGACAGGCCGACGACGCCGTCGCTGGAATAGAGCATGCCGCCCGCGACGACCCCGAAGCCGCGACGGCCGGTGAACATGGCGAAGGCCGGATCGTCGAACGGCAGCCCCTTCCCTGTCGTCTCGCGCCGCCACTCGATGTCGCTCGCGGCCTCGCCGGCCGGCATGCCGGCCCGGATCCACGAGCCCTCGAACAGCAGCTCGAAGCCGCGGCGCGACAGGTCGAGCGCGTTGAAGCTGTCCTTCACCGCCCAGCGGCCCGGCAGGTTGGACTGGCCGAGGATCTCGACCGTTCCGAGCTGCTCGCCGAGGGCGGCCTCGCCCGGGTCCAGTGTGACGAGGTTCGGGTAGAAGCGCGGCACGGTCTCGGCATTGACCCAGGCGTGCGGCAGGAACGTGCCCGGCCGGGCCTGCACGCGGCAGACGGCATCGCACCAGCGGGCATTGTTGAGGGCGGCGGCGCGCGTCCAGTCCTTCAGGCTCTGACTTCCTCTCGCTGGAAGATCACGTAGGCGATCGCGAACACCCCGATCATGCTGGCGATCAGGCCCGTGACCTGCGGCCAGATCAGCACCAGGCTCTGGTCGAGCGGCAGCGGCGATTCGGGGATGGCGCCGCGCATCTGCATCGGCAGCACGAAGCCCAGCGTCCGCGTCTCGGGATTGAGCAGCCCGACCACGGCCTCGCTGAACAGCGTGCCCGGCGACAGGCGCTGAAGGGCGAGCCCCAGCTCCTGCAGGGCGACGTACTCGTCGACCGAGGTCATCTGGGCCGGCGCGAACCCGACGGTGATGGCCGAGGCGATCATCGGCCACAGGATGAAGAAGAACAGCCACAGGCCGAGCGCGCACAGCGCCGAGGTCGCGGTCGAGCGGAAGATCACCGAGAACAGCATGGCCACCGCCAGCCACACGCCGCCATAGGCGATCGCCACGACCAGGAAGCCGATCCCGCGCGCCACCTCGACGCCGCGCGGCGGGAGGCCGAGCAGCAGCAGCCCCGCGCCCACCACGATCAGCCACAGCGCCACCAGCGCCATGGCGAGCGTGGCGAGGCCGCCGAGGAACTTCCCGAGCAGCAGGGCGTCGCGATAGAGCGGCTGCGACAGCACGCGCGACAGGGTGCGCCGGTTGAACTCGCTGTTGACCGAATCGAAGCCCAGCCCGATCGCCATCAGCGGGATCACGAAGCTGAGCGCCAGGATGAACGACAGGCCGACCCGCTCCGGCGCGACGGTGAAGATGCGCAGGAACAGGTAGGGATCCGAGGAGATGACGGTGCGCAGGTCCTGCAGCGCGAAGCCGACCGGCAGGGCGCCGAACACGATCACGAACAGGGTCAGCACCAGCATCCGGGTGCTGCCGAGGTGATCGGACAGTTCCTTCATGAACACCGGCCCGAGCCCGGTGAACGGCGATCCGGTGCGACGCGCGCCGCTACGCGGCATGGCGCGCCTCCTCGAAGTAGCGCGTGTAGACCTCCTCGAGGCTGGGCTGCAGGTCGTCGAGCCGGGTGAGCGCGCCGCCTGCGGACACGATCGCTCGCGCCGCCGCCGCCCGCACGTCGCGATCGGCCACGACCCGCCACGCCGCGCCTTCCGGCCGCACGCTCTGGACGCCGTCCAGGCCGCGCAGCACGCTCGCGACGTCGATGCCCGCCGCCTCGACCAGGATCGGGTGCCCCGCCCCCAGCACCTGATTGGCGAGCTGCACCACCGTGCCGACCAGCGCGACCTTGCCCTTGCTGAACAGCGCCACCCGGTCGCAGACGCTCTGGACCCGGTCGAGCAGGTGCGAGGACAGCAGCACCGCAATGCCCGCACGCTTGAGGCCGCGGATCATCTCCAGCAGCTCGAACGTCGCGTGCGGATCGAGGCCGGAGGTCGGCTCGTCGAGGATCGCGACCTCCGCCCGCTTCATGACGATCTCGGCGATGCCCAGGCGCTGGCGCATGCCGCGCGAGAAGGTCGCCACCCGCCGGTCGACGACGTCAGCCAACCGCACGCTCTCCAGCGCCTCCATGATGCGCCGGCCCGATTCGGCGCGCGGGATCTGCAGCAGGCGGGCGGTGTAGGACAGGTTCTCGCGCGCCGTCAGATGATCGTAGAAGCCGACCGAATCCGGCAGGTAGCCGACCCGGCGCTTGACCTCGAGCGGCTCGCGCACCGGATCGAATCCCAGGACACGGATCGAGCCGCCGCTGATCTCGGTCAGTCCCAGCATCATCAGGATGGTCGTCGTCTTGCCGGCGCCGTTGGGGCCCAGCAAGCCGAAGATCTCGCCGCGCCGCACGTCGAGGTCGATGCCGTCGACGGCGCGCTGGCTGCCGTAGAGCTTCAGCAGCCCGCGCGCCGCGATGACGGTGTCGTCGGCTGACTCCGGACTGGCCATCGCCGCGCCTAGCGCCGGCCGAAGCGCGCGACCGCGCCCAGCATGACCAGCAGTGCGATGGCGATGATGGCGATGCCGACCGCGCCCCACAGGGTCGAGGTCGTGACGGTGATGCGAAAATCGGCCGAGGCCGATTCGCCGCGGCCGTTGGCGCGGAACGAGGCGACATAGTCGCCGGCGATCGCCTTCTCGCCCGGCGTCACCGCCACCTGGACGTCCTTCTTCTCGCCGGGGGCCAGGCTGGGCAGGGTCTTGGGGCTGAACTCGACCTTCCAGCCGGTGGGCGCGGTGCCCGCCATCTCGACCTCGTCGATTGGGGCGGTGCCGTCGTTCGACAGGACCAGCGTGTAGGTCGCCGTCTTGCCGACCTCGGCTTCGCCCGACAGGCGTCCGTCCCGCGTCGACAGAGCGAGCCGGCCCTGGCCGCTGATCTGCAGCGTGACGCGCATCTCCGCCGTGGCGCCCTCGGAGGCGACCTTGACCAGCACAGGATAGTCGCCGGCCTTGACGTCGCGCGGCGGCGTCACCTTGACCTTGATGTCCTTGGTCTGGCCGGCCTCGATCGGGATCGAGCTGATCTCGTTGCTGCCATAGCCCTCGGTGAAGGTGGTCTGGAAGTTGGCCGGCCCCTGCGCCGACAGCGCGACCGTCAGGTCCTTGCCGCTGTCGTTGCCGATCGTCACCGTGTAGTCGAAGGTCGAGCGCGGCGTGCCGCGCAGCGACGGCAGGCGCGACTTGATGCTGAGCTTGGCCGGCGCCTCGGTGCCGACGGTGAGCGTGAGCGGCAGCGAGATCGCCTGGGCGACCGGTCCCCTGGCATTGATCGTCATCGTGTGAGCGGCCGGCTTCGCGTCCTTGGGCACATCGACGCGAAGCTGCAGGCTGACATCCTGGTTGACCCCCGGCATCGCCGCGGCGACAGGCTGCCCGGCGCCCAGGATGTCGACCTTCCAGCCCGCCGGCACATCGGCCAGCGACAGGGCGACCGGCTCTGGCGGCAGTCCGGCATTGGTCAGCTTGAGCCGGATGGTCGTCACCTCGCCCGCGCGCACGGTCTGCGAGGGATAGTCGGTGGTGAGGAACAGGCCGCGCGGCGGCTGTTCGGGCTGGGCGAAGCCGGGGACCGGCACGACGGCCGCGAGCAGAAAACCAAGCAGGGCGATCAGACGGCGCATCGTAGGGGTCTCCGGATCAGGCGGCCGCGCTCGGCCGTGCCTTCATCCGGGCAAACCAGGCGGTGAGGTTCTTGCAGGCCGGATCGAGCGGCTGGCCGACGTTCCCCATGAAGTCGAGGAAGGCGAACAGCATGATGTCGGCCATGGTGAGCTTGTCGCCAGCGACGAACGGCTTCGATCCCATCAGCCCGTCGAGCCATTGCAGCTTCTCGCGCGCCGTCGCCTTCAGCCCCTCGGCCGCCTCGGGAATGCAGTGGATACGATTCTGGAACATCTTGAGGCCTTCCGAGAAGCGGAAGCCGTTGGCCGCCGGCTCGACGATGTTGAGGTCGATGCGGCGAACCCACATGCGGGTCTTCGCCCGCTCCTCGGGCGTCTCGCCGATCAGCGACGGCGTGTCCTTCTTCTTCTCGTCGACATACTCGCAGATCGCCGTGATCTCCGCGAGGACGGTGCCGTCGTCGAGCTCCAGGGCCGGGCACTGGCCGGACGGGTTGACCTGGCTGACATAGGGCTCGCGCCGGTTCTCGCCGCCGCGCAGGTCGACCTCGACCTTCGGGACGTCGAAGCCCTTCTCGGCCATGAACATCCTGACCATGCGCGGATTCGGTCCGACTGAATTGAAGAACTTCATGGGCTGGCTCCTCCCTGAGCGGGGCCAGCGCTATCAACCGGCCGCCCGGCGGTCAACAGCCGGCGCGTGTCGTCACCGCCACGGTTCCACCAGAATCTTGGTGTGACGCTCGGGATTGGCGAGCTCGCTGAAGGCGTCCTTCACGCCCGCCAGGCCGACCTTCCCGGTGATCAGCGCCTGGGCGTCGACCTGGCCTTCCGCCAGCAGGCGGAGGCACCAGGCGAACTCCTCCGGCGTGTAGCCGAGCACGAACTGCAGCGCGAGTTCCTTCACGATTCCGAAGAAGGGCTCGATGCGGTCGGGCTCCATGCAGACGCCCGCGACGACGATGCGCGTGTCGCGCGGCGCCGCCTCGAAGATCTGCTGCAGCAGGCCGGGCACGCCGACGCATTCGAAGACGACCGCCCGGCGCCCGGCCGGCAGCTTTGCATAGGGGTTCTCGACGGCGGGATCGACGACGATGTCGGCGCCCATGCGGGTGGCGAGCTCGCGCCGCTTGGGCGAAAAGTCGGCCGCTACGATCGGCCGTACGCTCTTCAGGCGCAGGCCGACGATCGCCGAAAGGCCGACCGGGCCGCAGCCGACGACCAGCGGCGCGTCTTCCACCGACAGCGTCGCTTTCTCCACGGCATGGATGCCGACCGCGAGCGGCTCGGTGAGGGCCGCATGCTCGGCCGGCAGCCCATTGGGCACCGCCAGCAGCAGCGGCGCGGCCAGCACCATGCGCTCGGCATAGCCGCCGGGATAGTCGTTGGAATAGCCCACCGTCTGGCGGGCCTCGCCCAGCGGCATGACCGGCATGGAGACCGCCCGGCTGCCGGGCGTGAGGCAGCGCTCGGTGTCCGGCCCGTAGTCCAGCACCTCGCAGCAGAACTCGTGCCCGAACACGACGTCGCGCGACAGGTCCATCGGCACGCGGCCCGCGACGCGGCGCGACATCTCGACCATGTTGTGGGCGTGCTTGGCGGCATGCAGGTCCGACCCGCAGATGCCGCAGGCGAGTGTCTTCACCAGCACCTGGCCGGCCGCCGGCCTGGGATCGGCAATCTCGTCGACGACGATGTCGCCGGCGCGGAAGATCGCTGCCTTCATGCGATGAACTCCTTCACCGTCGTCAGGAAATCCTCAAGCCGGTCATGATGCACCCAGTGGCCGGCGCGGTCGAACTCGACGACGCGCGCCGTCTTGAAGTGGGCGATGCGGCCGTCCTTCTCCGGGTTGGAGGCCCAGCTCTCCTTGCCGTAGACCAGCAGCGTCGGGCAGGTGATCTGCGTCCACAACTGCTCGATGTCGCCGTAGCTCATGTCATAGGGCGGCCAGGCGCGGACATAGTTGTCGAACTTCCAGCTGTAGGTGCCGTCCTCGTTCTGGTTCACGCCCTGCTGGGTGAGATGCCGGGCCTGGGCGGCGGACAGGTGGGAGTTCTCTTCCTGCATGCGCTTGAAGGCATCCTCGATGGTGGGGTAGCGCCGCGGCAGCCGGCCCGAGAGCTTGCGCTGCTCGTCGACCCACTCGCGCATGCGCTCCGCCATCGACCGGGTGCCGCGCTCGGCGATCACCTTGGGCGACGGGCCGAGCCCCTCGATGGCCACCAGCTTGCGCACCTTCTCGGGATAGATGCCGGCGTAGCGCAGGCAGATATTGCCGCCCAGCGAATGCGCCACGATGGTCACCGGCGCCAGCCCCTGCTGGTGGACGAGCTGCGCGAGGTCGTAGATGTAGGACGACATGGCGTAGTTGCCGTCGGGCGACCACTGGCTGTCGCCGTGACCGCGCAGGTCGGGGCAGATCACGTGCCAGTCCTTCCGCAGGGACTGCGCGACCCAGTCCCAGTTGCGGCAGTGATCGCGGCCGCCGTGCACGAGCAGTAAGGGGGGTGCGTCGGGGTTGCCCCAGTCGACATAGTGCAAACGCAGACGCTGGGAATAGTAGTGGCGGGACGTCGGTCCCGGCATGCCGTTGGTCAGACTCATGCGTTCTCTATAGCGCCTCCCTCCGGATTCCGTCACTCTTTGCCCCATGATGAGCCCCGAGCAGAACGAGCTGATCACGCGCGTCGGTCCCGGCACGAAATGCGGCGACCTGATGCGACATTACTGGCATCCGGTCGCCCTGGCCGACGAGCTTCCCGAGGAGCGTCCGGCCAAGGCCGTGCGGGTGCTGGGCCAGGATTTCGTGCTGTTCCGCGACGAGCGCGGCCGCCACGGGCTGCTCGACCGCGACTGCCCCCACCGCGGCGCCGACCTTGCCTACGGCCGGCTCGAGGACGGCGGCCTGCGCTGCCTGTTCCACGGCTGGCTGTTCGACGTCGACGGCAAGTGCCTGGAGACGCCGGCCGAGCCGGAGGGCAGCGTCCTCTGCCAGCGCGTGCGCCAGAAGAGCTATCCTGTCGTGGTCAAGAACGGGATCATCTTTGCCTACCTCGGCGAGGGAGAAGCGCCCGCCTTCCCCGACTTCGACTGCTTCCTGGCGCCCTCGACCCACGCCTTTGCCTTCAAGGGGCTGATCGACTGCAACTGGCTGCAGGCGCTCGAGGTCGGTATCGACCCCGCCCACGCCTCCTACCTGCACCGCTTCTACGAGGACGAAGATCCGAGCGGCGACGCCTACGGCAAGCAGTTCCGCGCCAACTCGGCCGATTCCAACATCCCGATGACGCGCATGATGCGCGAGTACGCCCGCCCGACCATCGACTTCGAGGGCACCGACTACGGGCTGCGCCTGTTCACCCTGCGACGGATCAGCGAGAAGCACACCCACGTCCGCGTCACCAACCTCGTCTTCCCCTACGCCTTCGTCATCCCGATGAGCACCGAGATGACGATCACCCAGTGGCACGTGCCGATCGACGACCAGTCCTGCTACTGGTACGCGATCTTCACCAGCTTCGGGAAGCCGGTCGACCACCGGCAGATGCGCGAGCAGCGGCTGCAACTCTACGACCTGCCCGACTACCGGCCGCGCATCGGCCGGCAGAACAACTACGGCTACGACATCGCCGAGCAGAAGACGCGGACCTTCACCGGCATGGGCTTCGACATCAACGTCCACGACCAGTGGGCGGTCGAGAGCCAGGGCCGCATCCAGGACCGCACGCGCGAGCATCTCGGCTACAGCGACAAGGCGATCGTCGCCTATCGCCGCCTGCTGCTCTCGGCGATCGGCCAGGTTGCGCGCGGCGAGAAGCCGCCGATGTGGCTCGACCCCGCGGGCGCGGCGTCCGTCCGCGGTCCCGTGACCGTCGACGGCATGGGGCCGACCCAGGGCTGGCAGGACTACTGGAAGGAATTCGACGCCCGCCGCCGCAGCGATTCGAGCTGGGCAGCCGCCACCCGATCGCCGTTGGTCGCATAAGGCGATCGCGTGGCCACCTTCCTCCGCATGACAGTTGTTTGGTACGAGCGCGGCAACAAATGACGCTGGTCGAACGGGCCGGCCTCTGGACGGACGACCGCAAGGCCGCCACGCGCGAGGCCGAGCGGCGCATCCAGGCCGGCGAGATGTCGGTGGTGCGGCTGGCCTTCGCCGACCAGCACGGGGTGCTGCGCGGCAAGACCTACGCCGCCGGCGAGATCGACGCGGCGCTGAAGAACGGCGTCGGCTTCTCGGCCACGATGCTGCTCAAGGACACGTCGCACAAGACCGTGTTTCCCGTCTGGCAGCCGGGCGCCGGCTTCGCGATGAAGGAGTTGGAGGGCGCGGCCGATGTATTGATGCTGCCCGATCCCGCGACCTTCCGCGCCCTGCCCTGGGCGCCGCACTCGGGCTGGATGCTGTGCGACATCGTCTTCGCCGACGGCCGACCGGTGCCCTTCGACACGCGCCACGTCTACCGTCGCGCCCTCTCGACCCTGGCCGACCGCGGCTACGACTTCGTGGCCGGCCTAGAGGTCGAGTTCCATCTCTTCAAGCTGGAGCAGAGCCGGCTCGGCGTGCGCGACGCCGGCGCTCCCGGCCAGCCCGGCGAGCCGCCCGACGTGTCGCTGCTGAACCAGGGCTACCAGTACCTGACCGAGCAGCGCTACGACGAGATGGACCCGATCCTCGAGATCCTGCGCACCAACCTGGTCGATCTCGGCCTGCCGCTGCGCTCGATCGAGGTCGAGTTCGGGCCGAGCCAGGTCGAGTTCACCTTCCGCGCCGGCACGGGCCTCGAGCCGGCCGACGCCATGGTGCTGTTCCGCAGCGCTGCCAAGCAGATCGCCCAGCGCAACGGCTTCCACCTCACCTTCATGTGCCGGCCGCGCCTGGCCAACGTCATGTCGAGCGGCTGGCACCTGCACCAGTCGCTGACGGACCGGAAGACCCACGCCAACGCCTTCATGGACGGGCGCGAGCCGCTCTCCGCCGTCGGCCGGCACTACATGGCGGGGCTGCTGGCGCATGCCCGCGGCGCGGCCGCCTTCTCGACCCCGACGCTCAACGGCTACAAGCGCTACCGCCCCTTTTCGCTGGCGCCCGACCACGCGGTCTGGGGCCAGGACAATCGCGGCGTCATGGTGCGCGTGCTGGGCGGCCCGGGCGACCCGGCGACGCATCTGGAGAACCGCGTCGGCGAGCCGGCCGCGAACCCCTATCTCTACATGGCGAGCCAGATCGTGAGCGGATTGGACGGTCTCGACCGCAAGCTCGATCCCGGCCCCTCGGCCGACACGCCCTACGACAGCACGGCGGAGGCGCTGCCGAAGTCGCTGGCCGAGGCCCTGGCGGCCCTCGACGGGGACACGGCGCTGCGCGCGGGCTTCGGCGACTTCTTCATCGACTACTACCGGCGCCTCAAGCAGGCCGAGATCGACCGCTTCGAGGCCGAGGTCAGCGACTGGGAGCAGCGGGAATATTTTTCGCTGTTCTGACGGCGGAGCCGTCATCCTGAGCGCAGCGAAGGATCTCATCCCTGTTGCCCACGGCGATGAGGTCCTTCGCTGCGCTCAGGACGACATGACGTTTTACGGACCGCACCCCATATACCGGCATGTTCGACCTCCATCCCTCCCTCGTCCTCGACGAGGCGATCCCATCGGGGGAAGCAGGTTCCTCCGCGGAAACCGCCCCCGATGACCGGCCGCTGATCGACGCCTATTCCGAAGCCGTGGTCGACGTCGTCGACCGCGTCGGTCCCGCCGTCGTGCGGGTCGAGACGCCGCCCGACCGCGAGAAGCGCCACCGCGGCGGCACCGGCTCGGGCGTCGTGATCTCGCCCGATGGGCTGGTGCTCACCAACAGCCACGTCGTGCAGGGCGCGTCCTCGGTGAGGCTGGCGCTCGCCGACACCCGCACCGTCAAGGCGCGCGTGCTGGGCGACGATCCCCACACCGATCTCGCGCTGCTGCGCGTCGTCGACGACGTGTCGCTGCCGACGGCGCGGCTCGGCAACTCGAAGGAATTGCGGCGCGGCCAGCTCGTGGTCGCCATCGGCAACCCGCTGGGCTTCGAATCGACGGTGACGGCCGGCGTCGTGTCGGCGCTCGGCCGCTCACTGCGCTCCTACAGCGGCCGGCTGATCGACGACGTCGTGCAGACCGATGCCGCGCTCAATCCCGGCAATTCCGGCGGGCCGCTCGTGTCCTCGCGCGGCGAGGTGATCGGCATCAACACGGCGGTGATCGCCGGTGCCCAGGGCATCTGCTTCGCGGTCGCCAGCAACACCGCGAGCCACGTCGTGAGCGAGATCGTGCGCCACGGCCGCGTGCGGCGGGCCTTCATCGGCGTCGCCGGCCAGACCGTGCCGTTGCCGCGCCGCCTCGCCGTGGCGCTGGGCCTGCGCCAGGCCTACGGCGTGGCGATCGCCAACCTGGAGGCCGAGGGTCCGGCGGCGAAGGCCGGCCTGCAGACCGGCAACATCGTCCTGGCCCTGGATTGCGAGCCGGTAACCGGCGCCGACGACTTGGTGCGCCTGCTGGGAGGCGCCCGCATCGGGATCGAGACCACGCTGACCGTGATCGCCGGCGCCGCGTTGAAGCAGATCGTCGTCGTGCCGACCGAACGCACCGCGGAGGCAAAGTCATGAAGCCCATTGCCGTCGTCACTACCGTCGCCAATCGCGAGGACGCGCACCGGCTGGCGCGGACCCTCGTCGAGCGCAAGCTCGCCGCCTGCGCCCAGATCTCCGAGATCGAGAGCTTCTACCAGTGGAAGGGCGCGATCCAGCAGGAGCCGGAGCTGCGGCTCCTGTTCAAGACCACCGACGAGCGATACGCCCTGGTCGAGAGCACGATCCGCGAGCTGCATCCCTACGACCTGCCGGCGATCCATGCCTACGCCTTCGAGCATGTCGATCCCGACTACGCCGACTGGATCGCGGAGAATGCCGGCGGATAAGAGCTCGGTGTCATCCCGGGCGAAGCGAGGGACCCTTGAAGCCGCGGGAAAGGTCAATCGCCACGCTTCGGGATGACAACTTCAGTGGCGTGCCTCGCCGGCCCTACTCCACCTTCCCGCCTTCCAGCATCCTGCTCCAGCGCTTCTGCATCTCGGCGGGGCTGACCACCTCCTTGGTGGCCGCCAGGAACCAGCGGTAGCCGAACGGGCAGGCGACCATGCCGGAGCGGTCGCCGTAGAACTGGTCCTCCACCGCGCGCATCAGCGTGGCGCCCGCCTCGACCGCCCGCGCCACCGCCCGATCGGCATCGTCGACGCGGATGTGGAAGGCCACCGGCGAGCCTCCCGTCGCCGCCGGGCTCCGGGCACCGAAATCGGGATACTCGTCGTTCAGCATCAACACGCTGTCGCCGATCCGGATTTCGGCGTGGCCCACCTTGCCCGACGGCTCGGAAAGGCGGAACAGCTCGGTCGCCCCGAAGGCCCTGGCGTAGAACGCGAGGGCTTCGCCCGCGTCGTGCACGGTCATGTGGGCTCGCAGCGTCTGCTCGGTCTTTGCGCTCATGACGTCACCCATGTTATATTTACTTTACGTATCGTAACGTTAATACATGTCCAGTCAAGTCCCCACCGCAACGCGCGGCCGTCCCCGCGACCCGCGCCATCGCGCCGCCATCCTGGCCGCCGCGCGCGCGCTCCTCGAGAAGGGCGGGCTGACCGCCGTCACCATCGAGGCGATCGCCGCACGGGCGGGCGTCAGCCGCCCGACCATCTACCGCTACTGGCCCAACGCGCCCGCGGTCGCGATGGCCGCCTTTCTCGAAGCCTCGAGTGAGTCCACCGCGGGCCGCAACGCCCGTTCGCCGCTGGTCGCGCTCCGCGCCCAGCTCCATGCCGTCGCCGACGCCTTCGCCGCTCCCGCCGGCCGCAGCGTCGCGGCCATGGTCGCCGCCGCGCAGTCGGAGACCGAGCTCGCCAAGGCCTTCCGCAACGAGTTCATCGCGCGCAATCGCGATGCCGCCCGTCTGCTGGTCGAGCGCTGCATCGCCGAGGGCCTGGTCGCCCCGCGCGCCGGCGTCGACCTCGCGCTCGACCTCGTCTTCGGCGCGCTGTTCTACCGCCTGCTGATGGGCCATGCGCCGATCACCCGCAGCTTCGTCGACCAGCTTCTCGACGCGATTCTGCCCGAACGAGGCCACGCTCGGCGCACGTGACGCGCGGCAAGGCCGCAGGACATGGGCGTTGCCCTCGCGGCCGGCGCCATGATCTTCTGGCGCTTTCTCTCCGCGGGGACACGAATCATGGAACTCTGGCAGTACGACGCGACCGACCTCGCCCGCCTCATCCGAACCGGCCAGGCCTCGGCGACAGAGGCCGTCGATTCGGTCCTCGCCCGCCTGAAGGCGGTCAACCCGACGATCAACGCCGTCGTCCGCGTGCTCGACGAGGAGGCCCGCGCCGCCGCCGAGACAGCCGACGCCGCCCGTTCCCGCGGCCATGCTCTGCCGCCGCTGCATGGCGTTCCGGTCACGACAAAGGTCAACGTCGACCAGGCCGGCCTGCCGACCGACAACGGCGTCGTCCCGCTCAAGGACTTCATCGCGAAGGAAGACAGCCCCGTCGTCGCCAACCTGAAGCACGCCGGCGCCATCATCGTCGGACGCACCAACGCACCCGCCTTCTCGATGCGCATCTTCAGCGACAACGCCCTGCACGGCTGCACCTACAATCCGCGCGACCGCAGCGTGACGCCCGGCGGCTCGAGCGGCGGTGCCGGTGCCGCGACGGCGACCGGCATCGGCGCCATCGCCCACGGCAACGACATCGGCGGCTCGGTGCGCATCCCGGCCTACTGCAACGGTGTCGTCGGCCTGCGTACCGGCTTCGCGCGCATTCCGTCGCTCAATCCCAGCGCACCGACGGGCCGGCCGATCGGCGCCGTGCTGATGGCCACCCAGGGGCCGCACACCCGCTCGGTTCGCGACGCCCGCCTCGCGCTGCAGGTGATGGCGCGCGGCGACCGCCGCGACTGGCGCTGGAACGACGTGCCGATGCAGGGACCGCCGCCGGCCCGTCCGATCAAGGTCGCGATCGTGCCGGAGATGCCGGGCGGCAAGACCCATCCCGCGCAGGCGGCCGCCGTGCGGCTGGCCGGCAAGCACCTGCAGGCGGCGGGCTATGTCGTCGAGGAGATCCTGCCGCCCGACCTCGAGCGCGGCGTCGAGCTCTGGCACATGATCTGCGTCACCGACGTGTTCGGCGGCCTGTGGCCGCAGATGCAGAAGATGGGCGATCCCGACGGCATCGCGGCGATGAAGGCTTGGCTCGAGCTGCACAAGCCGGTCGACCTCGCGACCTATGTTGCCGCGCTCACCGAGCGCGAGGCCCTGCTGCTGCGCTGGATGACCTTCATGCACCAGTGGCCGCTCGTCATCCTGCCGACGCTGTGCGACCTGCCGCCCAAGCAGCGCGGCGATGTCACGGTCGACGGGCAGAAGGCGATCCTGGAATCGATGCGCTCGGCGCTGCTCGCGCCGCTGCTCGGCCTGCCCGGGCTCGCGGTGCCGGTCGGCAGCCACGAGAAGCTGCGCACCGGGGTCCAGATCATGGCGATGCGCAACCGCGAGGATCTGTGCCTCGATGCCGGCGAGGTGATCGAGGCCTGCGAAGGCGTGGTGACGCCGATCGACCCCGAGAAGGGATGACGGCACGCAGTTTCGTCGCGCCATGCGGTACGCAGCGGCCAGCGGCCCCACGCGGACGGCATCCTCTCATTAATGCACGGTCGTCCTGCCGAGAGTGCTGGCATCGGCGCGCAGTCGCGCTGTAAAGTCGCCGCCACTTTCGGGAGGAAGCAACATGATCAAGACTTCGAGGCGCGCCGTGCTTGCCGGCGCGGCGGCGGCGGCGAGCCTGCCGCGTTTCGCCATTGCCCAGGGCCGCGAGAAGGTGCGCATCGGCGTGCCGACCAAGACCTACTGGCCCACCATCGTCTGCGAGACGGCGATCCGCCAGAAGCTGTTCGAGAAGGCCGGCGTCGATGCCGAGCTGACGATCTATCGCGGCGGCGCCGAGGGCTTCGAGGCGATCGCCGCGGGCGCCGCCGACCTCATCCTCAATTCGTCGTCGAGCGTCGCCGCCGGCATCAAGAAGGGCGTGAACGTCAAGTGCGTCGCCAACGGCTCGAACGGCTACTACGGCTGGTACCTGGTCGTTAAACCCGATTCCAAGGTGCAGAAGGTCGAGGAGCTGGCCGGGAAGAAGGTGGGAATCACCTCGGCCGGATCGGGCTCCGACATCCTGGCGCTGTGGACGGTCAACGCGCGCAAGGTCGAGTTCACCCGCGTGCCCCTGGGCGGCGGCGGGCTGGTGCCCAACCTCCTGTCGGGCAACATCGACGCCACGGTCCTCTATTCGCCCCTCACCTACAAGGTCATGCAGGCGAAGCAGGCGCGGCCGCTGATCGACTACGGCGCCGAGGTGCCGCCGCATTCCACGGCCAGCTGGATCGCCACCGACAAGATCATCAAGGAGCGGCCCCAGGCGCTGCAGAAGGCCCTGAACGCCATCTACGGCGGCGTCGCCTTCCTGCAGGCCGACAAGAATCGCGAGCAGGCGGTCAAGATCATCGCGGAGATCGACGAGATTCCCGACCCGATCGCGGCCGCCGAGCTCGACGGCAACATCAAGAAACTGTCCAAGGACGGCCACTTCGAGAAGGAATGGATGGTCCGCGCCCTGGAGATGGCACAGATGATCGGCATGAAGGACCTCGCCCCCGTCGACCAGATGTACGTCGACACCTTCAAGCCGGTGCCGACCCCGGCGTGAGCCAGGTCCAGATCGTCGCCCTACGGCTGGCACTGCTCGGAGCAGTGCTGGCCGCCTGGGCCTTCCTTCCGCGCTGGGGCGTCGTAGACCCGCTGCTGCTGCCGCCGCTCGGCGACGTGCTCGCCATGCTGGTGAAGCAGCTCGGCCGGCCGCTGGTCCACGAGGCGATCGGCGTCACCGCCCTCGAGGTCGTGGTGGCGTTCGTGATCGCCCTGCCGCTCGGCGCGGCGCTGGGGGTGCTGGCCGCCGAGAACGAGTATTTCGGCCAGATCTTCAAGCCGATGCTGTTCTACGTCTTCAGCGTGCCGAAATCGATCTTCCTGCCGATGTTCATCCTGGTCTTCGGCATCGGCTTTCCGCAGAAGGTCGCCTACGCAGCCTTCTCGACGGTCTTCATCGTCATCATGAGCGCGACGGCGGCCGTCGAATCGGTCAAGGCCGAGCACGTGCTGGTCGCCCGCTCCTATGGCGCCACGCGAGCGCAGATCCTGCGCCGCATCTACGTGCCCAGCATGATGCCGGTGCTGCTGGAGGCGCTGCGCATCTCGATGATCTTCAACTTCACCGGCGTGATGATCGCCGAGATGTACGCCTCGCGCACGGGCATCGGCCATCTCATCGCCAACTGGGGCGAGAACTACCAGATGCCGGAACTGTTCGCCGGCGTCATCCTCCTGGCCGCCGTGGCCATTGCCTTCAACGAGGCGGTGCGCCATGTCGAGGTCCGCGTATCGAAGTGGCGTACATGACGGCGATCCCATGACGGCAATCCAGGTCAACAACCTCAGTCACGTCTATTCCGGCGCCGAGGGCGGCGTTCCCGCGCTGGAGGAGATCTCGCTGAGCGTCGAGCCCGGCAAGTTCGTCGTCATCGTGGGGCCCAGCGGCTGCGGCAAGACCTCGCTGCTGATGATGCTGGCCGGCCTGCGCCACCAGAGCTCGGGCACGATCCTGTGCGACGGCCGGCCGATCACCGACCCCGATCCCGGCCGCGTCGGCGTCGTCTTCCAGGAGGCGAGTCTGTTCCCCTGGCTGACGGCACAGGACAATACCGAGTTCCCCCTGACCCTGCGCGGCATCGACCGCGAGGAGCGGCGCCGGCGTGCCGAGGACATGCTTCGCCTGGTGGGCCTCGAGGGGTTCGGCGCCCGCTATCCGCACGAACTGTCGGGCGGCATGAAGCAGCGCGTGTCGATCGCCCGCGGCCTGGTGCAGGACCCGCCGGTCCTGCTGATGGACGAGCCCTTCGCCGCGCTGGACGAGCAGACGCGCATGACCATGGGTCACGAGCTGCTGCGCATCTGGTCGCAGACGCGCAAGACGGTGGTCTTCATCACCCACAGCCTCACCGAGGCCGTCTATCTCGCCGACGAGGTGCTGGTGATGTCGGCGCGGCCGGGCCGCATCATCGATCGAATCCCGGTCACCCTGCCCCGTCCGCGCACCTACGAGATGATGGCGACCGACACCTTCGGCCAGCTGCGCGAGCGCATCTGGCAGCAGATCCGCAAGGTCTAGCCGGCGATGCGCCTGCCCAAGCCCGTCACCGTCCGTTGGGGGATCCTGGTCCTCCTGCTCGTCCTCTGGGAGCTGGTGCCGCAGACCGGACTCATCCCCGAGCTCTTCCTGCCCTCGCTCTCCAAGACTCTGACGGTGCTGTGGACCGGCCGCGGCGAGTACTTCCATGCGCTGCTGGTCACGCTCTACGAGGTGGCGATCTCCATGCTGATCGCCTGCGGCGCCGGCATCCTGACCGGCGCCCTGGTCGGCGGCCTGGCGGCGCTGCGCGGTCTGCTGCTGCCGGTCTTCTCCAGCCTCTACGCCGTGCCGATCGTCATCCTCTACCCGATCTTCACCGCCTGGTTCGGCATCGGGTCGGAATCCAAGATCGCCTTCGCCGGCCTCTACGGCTTCTTCCCGGTGATGCTCTCGACCGCCGCCGGCATCCGCACCATCGACCCGCAGTACCTGCTGGCCGCCCGCAGCATGGGCGCGACCGTGCCGCAGCAGATCACGCGGGTCATCATTCCCGCCTCGATCCCGACCGTGCTGACCGGCCTCCGGCTGGGCGGCGCGCTCACGATCATCGGCGTCGTCGTGTCGGAAATGCTGACCTCCTCGGCCGGCATCGGCTACCTGGTGACGCGCTACCGCACCATCCTCGACAGCCCGCGCGTCTTCGCCGCGATCCTGATGATCCTGGTCCTGTCCATCCTGTTCGACCTCGGCGCCCGCGCCGTCGAGCGCCGGACGCTGGCCTGGCAGACCGCGGGCCGCGGCCGGCCGGCCGGCGATGCCGCCGGCATGCCGGCGCCTGCCCCGGTCTGATCCCCTTTTCCCGCCAAGGAGCGTACCCATGACCTCGACCCTGCTGCAGACCACCGTCGTCGGCTCCTATCCGCAGCCCGACTGGCTGATCGACCGCAAGATGCTGAGCAAGATCGTGCCGCGCACCCGCATCCGCGAGATCTGGCGGGTGTCCGAGCCCTACCTTGAGCAAGCCCAGGACGACGCCACCGTGCTTGCCATCCGCGACATGGAGCGAGCCGGCATCGACATCATCACCGACGGCGAGATGCGCCGCGAGAGCTACTCGAACCGCTTCGCCACGGCGCTGGAAGGCATCGACGACGAGAATCCGGCCGAGATCGTGAACAGCACCGGCCAGAAGACCGCCGTGCCGCGCGTAGTCGGCAAGATCCGCCGCAGCAAGCCGGTCGAGCTGCGCGACATGCAGTTCCTGCGCAGCAACACCGAGCGGCTGGCCAAGATCACCCTGCCCGGCCCCTTCACCATGGGCCAGCAGGTCAAGGACGAGTTCTACAAGGACGCCGAGGCGATGTGCATGGACTACGCCGCGGCGGTGAACGAGGAGGCGCAGGAGCTGGTCAAGGCCGGCGCCGACGTCATCCAGCTCGACGAGCCGTGGCTGCGCAACAACCCCGAGGAAGCCAAGCGCTACGCCGTCAAGGTGATCAACCGCGCCCTGCAGGGCATCACCGTGCCGACCGTGGTCCATCTCTGCTTCGGCTACGCCGCGGTGGTCACCGGCGGCAAGCCGACCGGCTACGCCTTCCTGCCACAGCTCGCGGATTCGCTCGCCCAGCAGATCTCGATCGAATCGGCCCAGCCCAAGCTCGATCTCGGCGTCCTGAAGGACCTCGCGCCCAAGAAGGTCATGCTGGGCGTCATCGACCTCGCCGACCCCGAGGTCGAGACGCCGCAGAAGATCGCCGACCGCATCCGCGCCGGCCTGAAGTACCTGTCGCCGGACAAGCTCCTGCCCGCCCCCGACTGCGGCATGAAGTACCTCCCGCGCGACACCGCCTTCGGCAAGCTCAAGGCCCTCGCCGAGGGTGCCGCCATCGTGCGCAAGGAACTGGGTTGATCCGGCTGTCCGAGTATTCCCAAGGACCTCATCGCCGGTAACAACCGGCATGAGATCCTTCGCTGGCGCTCAGGATGACAGAGGTGGCCGGGCTGGCGGGAACAGTTCGTCGCCCCTGAGATGCCCGGCCCGATCGTTGACGGGACCCTCTTGTCGTCCTGAGCGAAGCGAAGGACCTCATCGCCGGCGTCAATGCGATGGCCTCGGTCGGATCGTCGAATTCCTCGACATGGACGAGCGTCGTCACCCGGTAGTGCCGCCGATCACCCATGGCGGAAGGCGATGAGGTCCTTCGCTTCGCTCAGGACGACATGAGAGCCAGCGCGCAACGTCCTGTCCTTTGGGACCGACAGTCCCCTGCCGGTCGGTCCCGTTCCGGATGGCCTGGCCGGTGCCCCCTCGACCTTGTGTCGTCCTGAGCGAAGCGAAGGACCTCATCGACGGCGGCAACCCTGCCCCCTGTCGCCAATGCTCACGACGATGGCGGCATCAGGTCTTCCCATGAGGGATTGGCCGCGCGGACGAGCTCGTTCTTGCGGATGCGCTTCCAGCCCTTGAGCTGCTTCTCGCGGGCGATGGCCTCGTTCGGGTCTTCGAATTCCTCGACGTACACGAGCCTCGTCACCCGATACTTGCTGGCGAACTCGCTCCCGATGCCGTTCCGGTGCTCTTGGACCCGCCGGCCGACGTCGTTGGTCACGCCGATGTACATCGTGCTCAGCGACTGGCTGGTCATGATGTAGACGAAGTATCGGCGGTCACCCATGGCAGACGGCGATGAGGTCCTTCGCTTCGCTCAGGACGACAGCAACCTTCCGGAAGCCATCAATCAACGCCCCTCTGTCATCCTGAGCGCAACCGAAGGATCTGATGCCGATCACCATGGGAGAACTACCGCGCGACGACCTGCCCCTTGGGACCGATGGTCACTTGTTTCTCGATCCCGTTCCGGGTGGCGCGGCCGGTCCATTGGCCGTCGGGGCCGCGGCGGAGGTCGCGGACGTTGCCGTAGTGCAGCGCGTTGAGCTGGGTGCGCACGCTGGCGCTGCCCGGCGACGGAGTGGTCGCCGGCCTGGTCTGCGCCGCCGCGGCGCCGGCGATGCCGGCCAGGGCGGCAGCGAGCAACAGGCGCCTCACGACGCGAGCCGTCCCTTCAGCACCGTGCCGGCATAGGCGCCGGTCGCCTCGCCGTCCTCGAAAGCGACGGCACCGTTGACCAGCGTCGCCTTGATGCCCTCGGCCTTCTGGACCAGGCGCCGGGCACCGCCGGGCAGGTCCTTCTCGACCGTCGGCAGGCAGGGCCGGATCGCCTTCTCGTCGAACAGCACGAGATCGGCACGATAGCCCTCGCGCACCAGCCCGCGGTCGTCGAGCTCCCAGGCCACGGCATTGTCGTGCGTCAGCTTCCTGACCGCCTCCTCCAGCGTGAAGGCGCCGCGCTTGCGCACCCAGTAGCTCAGCAGGTGCGTCTGCAGCGACGAGCCCATCTCCTGGCAGACATGGGCGCCGGAGTCGGAGAAGGTCGCCAGCGTGCGCTCGTGCTTGAGGATGCCCAGCACGTCGTCGGGCGTCTCGTTGACCAGCGGCTGGACATAGACCTGGTCGGCGTCCGCCAGCGACAGGTCGATCATGACCTCCACTGGATGCTGGCCGCGCGCCCGGGCGAGTTGCTCGACCGTGGGATCGTCCCAGTCGACGCCCTTCAGCGCGAAGAGGTTGGCGTAGTCCGGCTTGCGCGGATCGGTGGTCGCCGCACCGCCCCCCTGGAAGACGTTGTCGCGCGGCTTCATCCTGGCCTCGGCCTCGACCAGCGCGCGGCGCACCGCCGGCTCGCGCAGCTTCTTCACTTGCTCGGCGATCGGCAGGGCGCGGATCGGCTTCCAGGCCGGCAGCACGTCGAACGGCAGGTAGGATTTCAGCGAGAAGATGGCGTTGATCGACCGCGTCGTGCCCTGCCCGAACATGCGCCCGCCCGCGGCAACCGTGTCGTCGATGTACTGCGTCTGGTAGCGCCAGCCGGTCGGGTCGTCGCCCTGCCGCGTCGCCAGCACGCCGAACATGATCGGCCGGCGGTGGTCGAGCGCCAGCCGGCGCAGCCGATCGAGGAAGGCGCGATGGCGGGCGCCGCTCGCGATGTCGGGCCCGACCTGGAAGATGCCGGCATCGAGCTCCGCCATCGCCGCCAGGATTTCGTCGATCTCCTGCCAGTCGGCGATGCGGCTGGCGACCGGCGTGTCGTCGGGCGTCACGTGCGTCGAGGCCCGCGAGCTCGAGAAGCCGAGCGCGCCGGCCTTCAGCGCCTCCTTCACCAGCGACGCCATGCGCGCGCGATCGTCTTCGGTGGCGACCTCCGTGAGCGCGCGCCGGCCCATCACGTACATGCGGAGCGCCGAATGGCCGATGTACATGCCGTAGTTGATCGCCTTGGGCAGGCGCTCGACGGTCGCCAGGTAGTCAGGGAACGTCTCCCAGCTCCAGTCGATGCCGGCAGCCATCGCCTCGGTCGGGATGTCCTCGACCGCCGACAGGCAGCGCGCATACCAGTCGCGGTCCTCGGGCTTGCAGGGCGCCAGCGCGAAGCCGCAATTGCTCATCACCACCGAGGTGACGCCGTGCCAGCACGAGCAGCTGCCCAGCGGATCCCAGGCCACCTGGGCATCCATGTGGGTGTGACCGTCGATGAAGCCCGGCGCGACGACCAGCCCGTCGGCGTCCAGCGTGCGCGCCGCGGGCGACGAGATGCGGCCGATCTCGACGATGCGCCCGTCGCGCACACCGACATCGGCGGTGACGCGCGGCTGGCCCGAACCGTCGACGACGGTGCCGCCGCGGATGACGAGGTCGAGGCCCATCACAGCCGGTCCTTGTGCTCGACCTGCTTCCAGTAGGTGTCCTTGGCGCAAATCTTCCCGCCGCGGAACGTGTAGATGTCGCAGCCCTGGTAGTTCAGAGACTCGCCGTCCGCGCCCTTGCCCTTCACCGTCCACACCGAGATCGCGCGGTTCCCGGCGAAGACGTACTCCTTGTGCTCCCAGCGCATGTCGGGGATCACCTTGAAGCGGTCGGCCAGGGCCTTCCGGATGGCCGCCTTGCCGGCGAGCGTACGCCCCACGGGCTCGGGGCCGCGCGCCAGCCAGAAGGTGGCGTCGTCGGTGAAGTGGGCAACGATGCGATCGACGTCGCGGCTGTTGAAGGACGCCGAGATCGCCTTCATGAGCTCAGGCGTGGCGATGTCGGGATCTGCGGCACTGACGTCCGGCATACGAAACCTCCCATGCTGCGCAACCCAGACGATTGCAGCCCGGCCCGCACTCGGCAAGCCCGGACGCCACAGGCAGCGGTCGCGTGCCTCTGCCCGGCGAAACAATCCCGTTTCCCCTCTTTCGCCAACGGGTTAGCGTCGCTCCCAACGAACCGGAGGAAACGCACGATGTACGACTACATCATCGTGGGCGGCGGATCGGCGGGATCGGTCATGGCGCACCGGCTGTCGGCCCGCAGCGCCAACAGGGTATTGCTGTGCGAGGCCGGCCAGGACACGCCGCCCGGCCAGGAACCGCCCGAGATCGCCGACAGCTATTCGGGCACGGCCTATTTCGACCCGCGCTTCCACTGGACCGATCTCAAGGTCCATACCCAGGTCGTGTCGCACAACAATCCGCAGGAGAACCGGCCGCCGCTGCGCAAGTACGAGCAGGCGCGCGTTCTCGGCGGCGGCTCGTCGATCAACGGCCAGATGGCCAATCGCGGCGCGCCGACCGACTACGACGAATGGGCCGCGCGCGGCGCCGAGGGCTGGAACTGGGACGAGGTCCTGCCCTTCTTCAAGAAGGTCGAGCGCGACCTCGACTTCGACGGGCCCTGGCACGGCAAGGAAGGCCGCATCCCCGTGCGGCGCATCCCGCCCGAGCACTGGACCGGGCACGCCAAGGCGGTCGCCAAGGGGTTCGAGGCCAAGGGATTCAAGTTCCTGCCCGACCAGAACGGCGAGTTCGTCGAGGGCTACTTTCCGGTCACCCATTCCAACGCCGAGGAACGCCGCGTCTCGGCGGCGATGGGCTATCTCGATGCCGAGACGCGCAAGCGTTCGAACCTGACGATCTCGACCAACACGCAGGTGAAGTCTCTCCTCTTCGAGGGCACGCGCTGCGTCGGGGTCACCGCCATGATCGACGGCAAGGAGCAGGAGTTCCGCGCCCGCGAGGTGATCCTGTCGTCGGGCGCCATCCACTCGCCGGCCCACCTGATGCGCGCCGGCATCGGCCCGGTCGGCCAGCTCAGCGAGCTCGGCATTCCCGTCGTCGCCGCGCTTCCCGGCGTCGGCCAGCGCCTGATGGACCATCCCTCCATCGCGCTCTCCTCTTTCATCCGCCGCGGCGGCCGCATGAACGGCCACACAAGGCGGCACATCCACATGGGCCTGCGCTATTCCTCCAACCTGCCCGGCATCCCCAGGGGCGACATGTTCGTGGCGGTGATCAGCAAGTCGGCCTGGCATGCGGTCGGCGAGCAGATCGCCTCCCTCCTCACCTTCATCAACAAGACCTATTCGGAGACCGGCCAGGTCAAGCTCGCCTCGCGCGACTTCAACCGCGAGCCGATCGTCGAGTTCAACCTCCTGTCCGACAAGCGCGATCTCGACCGGCTGATGAGCGGCTTCAAGCTCATGGCGGCGGTCCAGCTCACCGACGCCGTGAAGGCGGTCACCGACACGCCCTTCCCCGCCGCCTACAGCGACAAGGTGCGGGCGATTGGCGTGGTCAACAACAGGAACAAGATCCTGACCAGCATCTTCGCTCAGTTCCTCGACGGTCCGGCGGCGCTGCGTCGCTACCTCGTAGAGAAGTACGTCGTCGAAGGCTTCACCTTCGATCAGGTCATGAACGACGACGAGGCGCTGGAGGCCTTTGTTCGCAAGGCCGCGATCGGCGTCTGGCATGCCTCCTGTACCTGCCGCATGGGGCGGCCGGACGATCCCATGTCGGTGGTCGACACCCAGGGCCGCGTCAAGGGCGTGCAGGGACTGCGCGTCGTCGACGCCTCGATCTTCCCCGTCGTGCCGTGCGCCAACACGAACTTCCCGACGCTCATGTCGGCGGAGAAGATCTCGGCGGCGATGACGGCGCAGCAGTAGCGATGTCATCTGACAATTCGGGAGTTCGGACATGTCTGTGATCCTGGGCAGCGGCGAACATCGCTATCGCGTGGTCGAGAACTGGGCACGGCTTCCGGACGGCTGGGAGTTCCGCGACGTCGCCGCCGTGGCGGTGGACAGCAAGGACCGCGTCTACGTCTTCAACCGCGGCCAGCACCCGATGATGGTGTTCGAGCGCGACGGCACCTTCGTGCGCTCATGGGGCGAGGGCCTGTTCAGCCGCGCGCATGGCATCCATATCGACACCGACGATACGCTCTACTGCACCGACGACGGCGACCATACGGTGCGCAAGATCACGACCGAGGGGAAGGTCCTGCTCACCATCGGCGTGCCCGACCAGCCTGCGCCGTTCCTGAGCGGCCGGCCGTTCAACCGCTGCACGCATACCGCGCTCTCGCCCAAGGGCGAGATCTACGTGTCCGACGGCTACGGCAATTCCTGCGTCCACAAGTACGCGCCCGACGGCCGGCACCTCATGTGCTGGGGCACCACCGGCACCGATCCGGGCCAGTTCAACATCCCGCACAACATCGCCACGGACGAGGACGGCTGGGTCTATGTCGCCGACCGCGAGAACCATCGCGTGCAGGTGTTCGACGGCAACGGCAAGTACGAGATGCAGTGGAACAACATGCACCGGCCTTGCGCTCTGTACTGCTGCGCCGGCGGCGGCAAGAACCCCCGCTTCATCATCGGCGAGCTCGGCCCCGGCATGCCGGTCAACAGCAAGCACACCAACCTCGGTCCCCGCCTCACCGTCGTCGACAAGAAGGGCGGCGTGATCGCGCGGCTGGGCGGCGAGCAGGGCCCCGGCGAGGAGCCCGGCAAGTTCCTGTCGCCGCACGGGCTCGCGGTCGACAGCCGCGGCGACATCTATGTCGGGGAGGTCAGCTACACCAACTGGCCCAGCACCCATCCCGGCGTGCCGGTCCCGAAATTCCTGCGCTCGCTGCAGAAGCTCGAGAAGGTGGCCTGATGGAGCCGCGCGACCGTCTGCACCTGATCGGCAGCATCCCGCTCGACGACAGCGAGCAGGTGTTCCGCCGGCTGGGCCAGTCGCTTGGCCCCTTCCTGCGCGGCATGCCAGACGGCGAGACGGGCGAGCGCTCGCGCTGGGTCTACTTCCAGCGGCAGATGCTGCTCGACCATCCGGCGATGGAGATCGATCCGACCGTGCTGCCCTACAAGTTCGTGCAGTGGGACGGGAAGGTCGTTCGCGAGATCGAGCAGGTCCGCTTCAAGCCCGGCATCGACCCGGCATCGGTGACGTTCGAGACAGGCTACGACAAGGCGGCGTTGGCCTCCTGGCAGGTCTTCAAGCGGTTGCGTTCGGCGGGCGCCATCCCGGCATCGATGAAGTTCCAGGTCTCCCTGCCGACGCCGCAGGCCAGCGGCTACCTCTATGTCAGCCTGCCGGCGCGGGAGACCTACTTCGGCGTCTACGAGCGCGCGCTCAAGGCGGCGCTGGCCAACATCGTGGCGGCCATTCCGGCCTCGGATCTCGTGATCCAGTGGGATGTCTGCCAGGAGGTGCTGGCCTTCGAGGGCTACTTCAAGGACCGCCCGGCCCACTACAAGCGGCAGATCTTCGACATGCTGGGTCGGCTGGGCGACGCCGTGCCGCCGGATGTCGAGATGGGCTATCACCTGTGCTACGGCTCGCCGCGCGACGAGCACCTGGTGCAGCCCAGGGACGCGGCGATCCTGGTGGAGATGATGAACGGCATCGTGGCGGCGACGAAGCGGCCGATCGACTTCCTGCACATCCCGGTGCCGCGGGCCCGCACGGACGATGCCTTCTATTCGCCGCTGAAGGACTTCCGACGTCCGCCGGGCACCAGGCTTTATCTCGGGCTGCTGCACCACGACGATGCTTCGGGCGACCGCCGGCGCATCGAGGTCGCGCGCCGCCACATCTCGGAATTCGGCCTGTCGGCCGAGTGCGGCTGGGGCCGCACGGAGCCGGGCCGCCTGCCCGCTCTCCTCGAAGGTCATCGTGTTGCTGCGGAGGCACTCTAATGGTTGAACGCGTACTCGTCGTCGGACCCAAGGACACCATCTCGATGGTCGACGATCTCGCCCCCAAGGGCTTCGAGATCGTCAAGGCCCTGCACAATTCCCCCGAGATGAAGGCGGCGCTGCCCGGCACCCACTACTTCGTCGGCTTCATCCAGCAGTACGTGACGCCGCAGCTCTTCAAGGACGCGCCCCATCTCAAGCTGATCCAGATGCTGAGCGCGGGCTACGACCGCGCCGACCTCGCCGCCGCGCGCAAGAGCGGCATCCCGCTGTGCAACAACGGCGGCGCCAACTCGGTCGCCGTGTCCGAGCATGCGCTGCTCCTGATGCTGTCCGTCTCGCGCCGCCTGATCACCCAGCACGCCAACGTCAGGGCCGGCCGCTGGCACGGCAACGCGCCGCCGACCGTCCACGAGGTGCGCAACAAGGTGCTGGGCATCATCGGGCTTGGCACGATCGGCAAGAAGGTCGCCCGCCTCGCCCGCGCCTTCGGCATGGTCGTGCACTACTACGACATCGTCCGGCTCAAGGAGGAGGAAGAGGACGCGCTCGGCGTGCGCTTCCGGCTGCTGCCGGAGATCCTGCGCCACTCCGACATCCTGTCGCTGCACGTGCCGCTCAACGCCTCGACCCAGGGCATGATCGGCGCCGACGAGCTGGCGGTGATGAAGCCTTCGGCCATCATCGTGAACACCTCGCGCGGCCCGGTCATCGACGAGAAGGCGATGACCGCGGCGCTGTCGGCCGGCAAGCTGTTCGGCGCCGGGCTCGACGTCTTCGACGAGGAGCCGACGCCGCCGGACAATCCGCTGCTCAAGCTCGACAATGTCGTGCTGACCGCCCATCTCGCCGGCCCGACCTACGAAAGCAACATCACGCGCCTTCGCAACGGCTTCGACAACGTGCAGCGGGTCGCCCGCGGCGAGCCGGCTCTCTGGGTGGTCCCGGAACTGCTCGAGTAGAGCGGCTCGGGACTCAGCCCGGCCCGCTCCGCCGCGGCTCGTCGGATCCCACCGGCGACGACGGTGCCGCCGGCTGCACCAGCGGCAGCCTCCCGGCCAGGCGCAAGGTGCGCTCGAGCAGGACCTCGTAGATCGGCCGGCCGCCCAGCGCCTCGGCCACGACGTGGGCGGTTACCGACGCAACGATGAGCGGCAGGATCAGCTCGTAGCCGCCCGTCAGCTCGACGGCGAGCACCACGCCGACCAGCGGCGCCCGGATGGTCGCCGAGAAGAGTCCGCCCATGGCGACGACCGCGAACGCCGGCCCGAGCAGCGGCGGCACCGGCAGGTTGGCGCTTTGCAGCGCCATCTCCATGAGCAGCGCGCCGATCAGGCCGATGGTCGTGGCGTAGGTCAGCATCGGCGAGAAGATTCCGGCCGGGACGCCCACCGGATAGCTCGCCATCGTGCCGATGAAGCGCACCACGGCGATCAGCAACAGCGCCTGGATCGACAGGTTGGCCGTCGTCATCTGGGGAATCAGCGTCTCGCCGCCGCCGACCGCCATGGGCAGGACGAGGGCGAGCGCCCCCACCACGGCGCCGACGAGCAGCGCGTAGACGAAGGGCGCACGCCGGAAGGCATGGTCGCGCCACTCGACGGCGGCGACCAGGACCACGTTGAAGACGTAGCCCAGCACGCCCAGCACGACGCCCAGGATCATGAAGCACGGCAGCATGAGAAGCGGCACGGAATCGGTGACGATGCGCAGCGGCGGCGCGGTGCCGCCGACCAGCTCCATGCCGAAGGCGCTTCCCGCCGAGGCGACGATCACGCCGACATAGGAGCGGAACGTGTAGCGGAACTGCTTGCGAGTCTCCTCGATCACGAACAGGACGGCGGCCAGCGGTGCGTTGAAGGCCGCCGACAGGCCGGCCGCCGCGCCCGCCGCCAGCAGCGTATGCAGGTCGTCCTCGTCGAGCCCCAGCCATTCGGCCAGCGCCGCGCCGATCGAGGCGCCCATGTGGATGGTCGGCCCCTCGCGGCCGGCCACGAGGCCCGAGGAGAGCGCCAGCACGCCGCCCACGAACTTGATCGGCAGGACGCGGCGCCAGCGCACGTGGCGCACGCCCTCCAGCGCCCCCTCGACCTCCGGCACGCCGCTGCCCGAGGCCTCCGGCGCGAAGCGGCGCGTGAGGATGAAGGCCAGCGTGATGCCGATCGCGGCCACGGCCGCGGCGGCGGCGATCGCGACAGGTCCGGTGCCCAGCCGCTCGGCCAGCCAGTCCGGCCAGTGCAGCAGCTCGTCGACCGCGAGGTGGAAGGCGGCGCCGATCACGCCGGTGGCCGCGCCGCAGCCGCCCGCCACCCAGTAGAACCGACCGTTGGACATCGACCGCTTCCGCGGTCCCTGCTCCGTGCTCACCTCGACGACGCTCCGCGGCCGTTCATGCCAGATGCTTCTTGAAATGCGCGACCGTGCGTTGCCAGGACAGGGTCGCCGCCTGCTCCGCGTAGCGCGGCGTGGAGTTGTTGTGGAAGCCGTGCTGCGTGCCGGGATAGAGGTGCATCTCGTACGGCACGCCGCCCTGCTTCAGCGCCGACTCGAAGGCCGGCCACATGGCGTTGATGCGCTCGTCCCTCTCGGCATAGTGCATGAGCAGTCCCGCCCGGATGCCCGGCACCGAAGCCGCCTCCGGCGCCGCGCCGTAATAGGGCACGGCGGCCAGCAGGTCGCCGCCCATCGTGACCGCCAGATAGTTGCTCGTGCCGCCGCCCCAGCAGAAGCCGGTCACGCCGAGCTTGCCGGTCGACAGCGCATGGGCCTTGAGATGGCGGGCGCTGTTCAGCATGTCGGTACGCAGCCTGGCCGGGTCGAGCGAGGCCTGCAGCGCGCGGCCGTCATCGTCGTTGCCCGGATAGCCGCCGGCCGGAAACAGCCCGTCCGGCGCCAGCGCCAGGACGCCCTCGACGGCGAGCCGGCGCGCGACATCCTCGATGTAGGGATTGAGACCGCGATTCTCGTGGATCACCAGGACCGCCGGGAACGGGCCCGAACCGGCCGGCTGCACGAGGTAGCCGCGCATCGTGCCGCCGTTGCCGCCGGGCGACGGATAGGTGACGTAGCGCGCCTTGATGCGCGGATCGGTGAAGGCGATGGTCTGCGCCTCGGCATAGCGCGGCAGCAGCGCCTGGGCCATGGCGAGGCCGCCCGCCGTCACGACCGCGGCCTGACCGAGGAACGCCCGCCGGTCGATGCGGCCGTGGCAGTATTCGTCGTAGAGGTCGAAGACCCGTTGGTCGATCCCGTTCGGCGTCGACACGTGCTCACCCTTCCATTGCTTCAGCTGAGGCCCGGTTCAGCCGCAGTGTACCCGGCGATGCCGCAGCGACGCTACCCGCGATGGGACGGGACCATCATCGCGGGCGCAGCACGGAGACGTTCAGCCGATCCACCGTGACGCCACCGAACTGCAGCGTGAGCGGCAGGCTCTGGATCTCGAACTGCAGGCTGAGGCGCACGCCCGGGCAGTCGTCGCGCCGCGTCGAGGCGATCGGTTGAAGGCGCCTGCCGTTCTGGACGGCGTCGACCCAGGCGTCGTCCGACAGCGTCACCTGCCAGCGTCCCGACGAGATCCATTCGAAGGTGACCAGGCCGCCATAGCCGGTGTCGCGGGCGCGATCCGGCGGGACCATGTAGATCACGCGCTCGACCGGCTCCAGCACCATCGAGAAGACGCCGTCCTTGGGCAGGGCCGACTGGCTCTCGACGTCCGCGAAGAAGCCTTCGGCGAACAGCTCCCGCTCGCGGCCGACCGGCCAGGCGAAGCGGCCGCAGCCATCCTCGGCCGCGACGCCCGTCGCCGCGGCGAGGCTGGGGAGGACAAGGGCAACTAACGCAGCCCGCATCCCGCCATGATGCTCATGCCCAGCTCGGCAGGCCAGTCTTGATCGAAAAATTGTGATGCGCCGATACCCAGCGGACCGTGCCGGTCTTGGAGCGCATCACGATCGAATGGGTCTCCGCGCCGTTGCCGAAGCGGCGAACGCCCTTCAGCATCGAGCCGGACGTGACGCCGGTCGCGGCGAACATGACGTCGCCCCGGGCCATGTCCATCATCGAGTACTTGCGGTTGAGGTCGGTGATGCCCCACTTGCGGGCCCGCGCCTTCTCGTCGTCGTTGCGGAACAGCAGGCGTCCCTGGATCTGGCCGCCGATCGCCCGCAGGGCGGCCGCCGCCAGCACGCCCTCCGGCGCGCCGCCCGAGCCCATGTAGATGTCGATGCCGGAATCGCCGGTCGAGGTGGCGATCACGCCGGACACGTCGCCGTCGCCGATCAGCATGATTCGTGCGCCGGCCTCGCGGACCTTGGCGATCAGCTCGGCATGGCGCGGCCGGTCGAGGATGCAGACGACCAGGTCGGCGACCTCGACCTTCTTGGCCCGGGCAACGTCCTTCAGGTTGTCGGCCGGGCTCTTGTCGAGGTCGACGATGCCGTCGGGCAGGCCGCCGCCGACCGCGATCTTGTCCATGTAGACGTCCGGCGCGTTGAGGAAGCCGCCATGCTCGGCCATCGCGATCACCGCCAGCGCATTGGGAAGTCCCTTGGCGGTGATGGTGGTGCCCTCGAGCGGGTCGAGCGCGATGTCGATCTTGGGCGCGCCGGACTGGGCGAGCCCGACCTTCTCGCCGATGTAGAGCATCGGCGCCTCGTCGCGCTCGCCCTCGCCGATCACCACGGTGCCGTCGATCGCCAGAGAGTTCAGCGAGGTGCGCATGGCGTCGACGGCGGCCTGGTCGGCCTTCTTCTCGTCGCCGCGCCCCATGAGCTTCGACGCGGCGAGCGCCGCCGCCTCCGTGACGCGCACCACCTCGAGCGCCAGATTGCGATCCAGCTTCACGTCGTCAGCCATCGTTTCCTCCGTAGCGCCCGTGGGGCGCGATCCATCTGGCTAGAAAGTCTCGATCCTGATCAGGCAGGGTTCTTCCGCGACCGCGCCGAGCTTGGCGATCCGTGCCACCGCACGCTGCATCGCGGCCTCCTCGGTCTCGTGCGTGGTCAGGACCACCGGCACCTCGCCCGACTGCGAGCGGCCGCGCTGCAGCATCGCCTCGAGCGAAATGCGCTCCTTCGCGAGCGCTCCGGAGACCGCGGCGATCACGCCCGGCCGATCCTGCACCATCAGCCTCATGTAGTAGGCGCCACTGTGACGCTCCATCGGCGCGGCCTTCTTGGCCGCCAGCTTCGCCGCCGGGATCACGAAGGCCGGCATGTCGCGGCCGCGCGCCACGTCGACCAGGTCGGCCACCACGGCCGAGGCTGTCGGCCCCTGCCCCGCGCCGCGGCCCTGGAACATCGTGGTGCCGACGAAGTCGCCCTCGACGACCACGGCGTTGAACACGCCTTCGATGTGGGCGATCGGCGCGCTGAGCGGCACCATGCAGGGATGCACGCGCTGCTCGATGCCGTAGCGCGTCTCGCGCGCCAGGCCGAGCAGCTTGATGCGGAAGCCGAGCTCCTCGGCGAACTGGATGTCCTGGGCCGTGACCCGGCGGATGCCCTCGACATAGACGCCGGGGAAGTCGACCCGGGCGCCGAACGCCGCGCCGGTCAGCACCGCGAGCTTGTGCGCGGCGTCGATGCCGTCGACGTCGAAGCTGGGATCGGCCTCGGCGTAGCCCGCCGCCTGCGCCTCGGCCAGCACGACGTCGAAGTCGCGGCCGGTCTCGCGCATGGTCGTGAGGATGTAGTTGCAGGTGCCGTTCAGGATGCCGTAGAGGCGGCGAACCCGGTTGCCGACCAGCCCCTCGCGCAGCGCCTTGATGATCGGGATGCCGCCGGCGACCGCCGCCTCGAAGGCCAGGATGCGCCCGTGCCGCTCGGCCAGCGCCGCCAGCTCGGCGCCGTGCATGGCGAGCAGCGCCTTGTTCGCGGTGACGACGTGCTTGCCCGAGCGCAGCGCCTTCTGGACCAGGCGCCGCGCGATGCCGCCCGAGCCGCCGATGAGCTCGACGACGACGTCGATGTCCGGGGCCTCGGCCAGCGCCATGGGATCGCTCTCCCATCGCATCGCCGCGAGGTCGATGTCGCGCTTTCGCGCCTTCCGGCGCGCGCTCACGGCGACGACCTTCATCGGCCGCCCGCCGCGCACCGAGAGCAGCCGGCCGTGCTCGGCCAGCAGCTTCACCACGCCGGAGCCCACGGTGCCGAGGCCGGCGATGCCGATTCTGAGAGGGGAAGTCATGACCGCCAGCTATGACAGGATGGATTTCAGGCGCGCGCCTTCAGAGGCGTGATGTTGTCGCCCACGCCGCGCAGGTAGAGGTCGATGGCACGACCGGGATCGGCCATAACCTGCCGGATGTTGCGGATGGCCTGCCGGATCCGATGCCTGTTCTCGACCAGGGCGATGCGCACATGGGCGTCGCCATGCTCGCCGAAGCCGATGCCCGGCGACACCGCGACATGGGCCTGGGTGAGCAGAAGCTTCGAGAAGGCGAGCGAGCCCAGCTCGGCGAACTCCCTGGGAATGGGCGCCCAGGCGAACATGCTGGCCGACGGCGCCGGCAGGTTCCATCCGGCCGCCGACAGACCCTCGATCAACACGTCGCGCCGTTCCTTGTAGGTGTTGCGCGCCTCGACGATGCAGTCCTGCGGACCGTTCAGCGCCGCCGTGGCCGCCACCTGGATGGGCGTGAAGGCGCCGTAGTCGAGGTAGGACTTTATGCGCGTCAGCGCCTGGATCAGCGTCTTGTTGCCGGCGGCGAAGCCGATGCGCCAGCCCGCCATCGAGTAGGTCTTGCTCATCGAGGTGAACTCGACGGCGATGTCGCGGGCGCCCGGGACCTGCAGCACCGACGGCGGCGGCACGCCGTCGAAGTAGATCTCGGAATAGGCGAGATCCGACAGGATCCAGATGTCGTGGCGGCGGCAGAAGTCGACGACCGTGCCGTAGAAGTCGAGGTCGACGACCTGGGCCGTCGGGTTGGACGGGTAGTTGAGCACCAGCGCGATCGGCTTGGGCACGGTGTGCCGCACCGCCCGCTCGAGCGCCGGCATGAACTCCTCGATCGAGGTGCTGCCCGGGACCGGGATGTGGCGCACCGAGCCGCCGGCGATGATGAAGCCGTAGGGATGGATCGGATAGCTGGGGTTGGGCACCAGCACGATGTCGCCCGGCGAGGTGATCGCCTGGGCGAGGTTGGCCAGCCCCTCCTTCGACCCCAGCGTGACGATGATCTCGCTCTCGGGATCGAGCTCGACGCCGAAGCGCCGCGCATAGTACGCCGCCTGCGCCTTGCGCAGCCCGGGAATGCCGCGCGAGGCCGAGTAGCCGTGGGCGCGCGGGTTGGCCGCCGCCTCGGCGAGCTTGGCCACGATGTGCGGCGCCGTCGGCAGGTCGGGATTGCCCATGCCGAGGTCGATGACGTCCTGGCCGGCACCGCGCGCGCGGGCCTTCATGGCGTTCACCTCCGCGAACACGTAAGGCGGCAGGCGCTTCAGTCGGTGGAATTCGGAGTCGTCCATTGTCGTTATCCTTGGCCCCCTCAGGTGCGAGGCGGCGTCTGTGTCTCCGAGGCTGGTGCGGTCGGCGGCGGGAGCTGCTGCGAATCGACGGGGGCCGGCGGCGGCGCGGTGGTCGCGGCCGGCTGGCCCGGCGGGCTGGCGGCAGGCGCCGGCACGGGACCGGTCGGACCGGGCTCGGCGGGCGCAGCGCCCGGCGCCTTCAGGCCACCGGCCTGGTGGGGCGTGTCGGCCGATTCGCCGCCGCGGACCGCGGCGGCCGGCATGCCCGGCAGGCCGGGGGTCGGCGGCGGCTTGGCCGGCTCCTGCGGCTCGTTGGCCTTGGCCTCCTTCTCGGCGGCGTCGCGCTTCTCGCGTTCCTCGCGGGCCTTGGCGTCGCGCTCGGCCGCTTCCTTCTCGGCGGCCTCGATCTGGGCCTTCTGCCCGCCGCTGGCCGGGACGACCGAGCCGATCTGGGCACCGCCCCGCGTCTCGTCGCCGGCGACGATTCCCTGGTCATAGCCCCGCGTCGACGCGGGCGCCGGCAGCGCGCCCGTCGCCTGCACCTCGCGGTCGGCCCCCGGACGTGCCTTCTGGGTATGGATCGGATCGCTGCTGAACCATCCACAGCCCGCCAGGAGCGCGAACGCCGACAGGCCGAGCGCACGCAGCCACGGGCCCGTGCTCCTGCTCTCCTGCGATCTCGGCATTCCCCTCACCCGATTTCCTTTCCTGCTGTGCGGCCCCCTCATAGCGGAGGTCGAGAGCAAAATTGACCCGTCTGTTGTCGCAGCCTACCTAGAAGGAAGATTGAATCGGCCGTCCGGGACGCTCAATACTAGGGATGGTACCGGGCCGCGCAAGGTACCGCAAGAAACGCCCCAAAGGCAATGAATCAGAAGGGGAAACCGATGTCGGACCCGTCCACGCCAGCCAGCCCCTCCGGCCTGTCGGCGGCCGAATCGGAGCGTCTCCAGACGGCCTTCAAGGACATCGCCGAGCGCAGCCAGAAGCTGCTCCAGGAATTCGCCGAGCGCTACAGGCAGGACGGACCGCAGCCGGTCGATCCGCTCAACCTCACCCGTACCTTCATGGACTTCACGGCCAAGATGCTGGCCGACCCGAACCGCCTCCTCCAGGCCCAGATGGAGCTCTGGCAGGAGTACATGAAGCTCTGGCAGGTTACCGCCCAGCGCATGATGGGCCAGACGGTGGAACCGGTCGCCGAGCCGGCCAAGGGAGACAAGCGGTTCAACGACCCGGCCTGGAAGGACGAGGTGGTGTTCGACTACCTCAAGCAGTCCTATCTGCTGACGGCGCGCTGGCTGCAGCACACGGTCAAGGAGGTCGAGGGCGTCGACGACAAGACGGCGCGCAAGGTCGACTTCTACACGCGGCAGTTCATCGACGCGATGTCGCCCTCCAACTTCGCCATGACCAACCCGCAGGTCGTCAAGGCGACAGTCGAATCCAAGGGCGAGAACCTGCTGAAGGGCCTGCAGAACCTGCTGACCGACCTCGAGCGCGGCAAGGGACGGCTGGCCATCCGCCAGACCGACATGAACGCCTTCAAGGTCGGCGAGAACGTCGCGACGTCGCCGGGCAAGGTCGTCTACCAGAACGAGGTCATGCAGCTCCTGCAGTACGCGCCGGCGACCGACGAGGTCTACGCCATGCCGCTGCTGATCGTGCCGCCCTGGATCAACAAGTTCTACATCCTGGACCTCAAGCCCGAGAACTCGTTCATCAAGTGGGCGACCGAGCACGGCTACACGGTGTTCGTGATCTCGTGGGTCAATCCCGACGAGCAGCTCGCCAAGCTCACCTTCGAGGACTACATGAAGCTCGGCCCGCTGGCGGCGCTGGGCGCGATCGAGCAGGCGACCGGCGAGCGCAAGGTCTCGGCGATCGGCTACTGCATCGGCGGCACGCTGATGGCGGCGACGCTGGCCTACATGGCGGCGCGCGGCGACGACCGGATCGCCGCCTGCACCTTCTTCACGGCCCAGGTCGACTTCAGCGAGCCCGGCGAGCTCGGCGTCTTCATCGACGAGGACCAGCTCGCCAGCGTCGAGGAGATGATGAGCAAGAAGGGCTATCTCGAGGGCAGCGAGATGGCCACGACCTTCAACATGCTGCGCGCCAACGACCTCATCTGGTCGTTCGTCGTGAACAACTACCTGATGGGCAAGGACCCCTTCCCCTTCGACCTGCTGTTCTGGAATGCCGACGCCACGCGCATGCCCGGGGCGATGCACAGCTACTACCTGCGCAACATGTACCAGAAGAACCTGCTGATGCAGCCGGGCGGCCTGATCGTCGACAACGTGCCGATCGACCTGCGCAAGATCTCCATCCCGGTCTACCTGCAGGCCGGCAAGGAGGACCACATCGCGCCGGCGCGCTCCGTCTACAAGGCGACCCAGCTGTTCAGCGGACCGGTCCGCTTCATGCTGGCGGGGTCTGGTCACATCGCCGGCGTGGTCAACCCGCCGCGCAACAAGAAGTACCAGCACTGGCTGAACGAGACCGACAAGAACCCGCCGACGCTGGATGAATGGCGGGCGGGCGCCCAGGAGTTCCCCGGCTCGTGGTGGAACGACTGGGACAAGTGGCTGTCGGCCAAGTCGGGTCCGAAGGTGCCGGCCCGCATCCCCGGCCAGGGCGCCCTGCCGGCGATCGAGGATGCGCCGGGCAGCTACGTCAAGGTCCGGACGCTCGACTGAGCCGAGGCGGCGGCCGATCCTCGACGTTTTTGCGCACCGTACGACCCGGCGATTCGGCGGCTGCCACGACATGTGGCATGCCACCGCCGCCGCGCGCCTACAAATGGCCGTCGGCCGCCGAGTTGTTTCCCGGGTCTTCGCCGGGGCGGCGAAGCTATTCGGATAGTTTCGCAAGTTTCGCTGCTGGGCTTCGAAAGAGTCGGGGGCCGCCGCGCTTGCGGTGCTCGCACACGCGGCCGTCGACCGTTCATGCTGACGGGCAACCGCGATGATAACTCAAGTAACATATTTTTCCAGTCGGTGACCGGCGTTCTATTCGAACGACGCAACTTTGTTGCGACTTTCTGGGCTCCAGAAGACCCCACAGATGGCCGCCTGCCCCTGCGCCCTACCAGCCCTTGTCTGCCGCGCCTACTTGCCGTCACTGCCGTCACTCGTGCCGTGACCAGCAACTGCGCACTGCGCAGCGTCGGCCAGGCAAACCGGCGACAATTGCCGTGATGCTGATGGTCAGCCCACTCTCAGGCTGTGATCATCGCCCGACACCGGCGGCTCCCCGATCAGCCACCCGTCAGACCGACTTTGGCGAGGTAGTCCTCCAGCGCCGTCTGGCCGTCGCCATCGACGAAGGCGCCGACGTAGCCGTCCGGCCGGATGAGCACGCGATCGCCCGGTGTCAGGTCGTAGGCGGTGCGGATGTGGCCATCGGCATCGACGATGTCGCCGCGCACGCCCACCGTGTGGATGGCCAGGCCGGCGCGCGCCGGGCCGAGCGAGGCCCGCTCGACCTCGTAGCCCAGCAGCGTCCATTGCGGTCCGAGCAGCAGGTTGAACAGGCGCAGGGGCTGGCCGGCGGCGCCGCGGCACGGCGCGTCCGGCGCGCGACCGCCGGCGGCCAGCGTGCCGGACCGTCCGCGCGCGTCGAGCGCCAGGCTCGAGTCGAAATAGCCGATGTCGAGCTCGTGCGTCTCGCGGCCGCGCCGCATCTCGCCGCGCTCGCGGGCGGCCTGCAGCAGCGACCTGGCGAGGCCCAGCACATGGGCGGCGACGGGCCGCCGCTCGGCCTCGTAGGTGGCGAGCAGAGACTCGGGCGCGCCGGCCAGCACCGCCGCGAGCTTCCAGCCGAGATTGTAGGCGTCCTGCACGGAAGTGTTGAGGCCCTGCCCGCCGGTCGGCGGATGGACATGGGCGGCATCGCCGGCCAGGAACACGCGCCCGACCCGGTAGCGGTCGGCCAGCCGCACGTTCATGCCGTAGCCCGACGCCCAGCGGACGGCGTGCACCGTGAGGTCGGTCCGTCCCGTCCGCTCGGCGATCAGGCGCTCGATGGCCGGGGCCGAAAGATCCGGCTCGCCCGGCTGCACGAGGCCGGCCTGGAGCTGGAAGAGGTCCGTGCCGCCGAGCGGACAGAGCGAGAGCTGGTCGCCCCGGGTGATGTTCCAGCGATGCCAGCGGTCGCGCGACAGGCCCTCGAGGTCGAGGTCGGCGACCAGCGCGCGAACCGGCAAGGTCTCGCCGGGAAAGCCGATGTCGAGCGCATGCCGCGCGAAGCTGCGGCCACCGTCGGCGCCGACGAGATACGCGACGCGCAGCGTCTCCTCGCGGCCGCCGGCGGAAAGCCGGGCCGTCACGCCCTCTCCGTCCTGCTCGAAGCCCAGCAGCTCGCAGGCGAACTCGGCGTGGTGGCCGAGCTCGGCCAGCCGCTCGCGCAGCACCGCCTCCGTCCTCGCCTGGGGCAGCATCAGCGGCGTGACATAGGGCTCGGCCGGCGTCACCGGGCGCTCCTCCATCATCGCCACGTCCTCGACCCTGTCGCCGGCATAGGTCCGCAGCATCGGATAGCGGCCGCCGACGGCGACCATGCGGTCGAGCACCCCCAGGTCCTCGAAGACTTCCTGGCTGCGCGGCTGGATGCCCTTGCCGCGCGAGCCCGGGAAAGGCTCCGCGGCCTTGTCGATCAGCCGGAACGCGACGCCCCGGCGGGCCAGGTCGATCGCCAGGGTGAGACCGGCGGCGCCCGCCCCGCTGATCAGCACCACCGGCGCGCTCGGTGCCGGCGAAGGGCTTTTTATGTGCATAACGCACATATTGGTGCCACGCTCGACGGCGTCAAGGCGAAATGTGCATAATGCACCGATGAAGTCCGACCTGCGCCGCCTGCACGAAGCCCTGCTCGACCTGATGGCGTTCCTGAGCCGCCCGCAGCCCGACCGCACGCTGATCCAGGAGGCCGGGATCACGCTCGACCGAGCCCTCTTCCCGCTGCTCGTGCGCATCGAGCGCCGCGGCCCGCTCGGGATCGTCGAGCTGGCCGAGACGGTCGGGCGCGACCATTCGACGGTCAGCCGGCAGGTCGCCGTCCTCGCGCGCTCGGGCCTGGTCGCGCGCCGCCCGGGCCGCAGCGACCAGCGGGTCCGCGAGGTGGCCATCACGGCCAAGGGCAAGGCGATGACGGCGGCGCTCGATTCGGCTCGCGAGCGCATGATGGCCCCGCGCCTCGCCAGGTGGAGCGCGCGCGATCGCGAGGCGCTGATCCGCCTGCTGCAGCGTCTCGTCGCCGACCTCGCGGTGGGCACGGCCGCCGCGTCCGACGAGAAGTCGCCGCCTCCCCCTAGAGCGTCGGGTCGCCCAGATCGAAGCCCATCAGCACGCGGCCGTGCGTCGAGCCGTTGACGTCCCAGTTCTGCGTGAAGTGGCGACCCGCGACGCTCATGTCGCGGAAGATTCGCGACATCGGGTTGCTGGCGTAGATGCTGCTGCTGGCGCCGGCGTCCCAGAGCTGCTCGACGGCGCGGGCCGCGAGCCGGCCGGCGAAGGCGGCGTGCGAGCGGAAGCGCGCGCGCTGCTCGTCGTCGGGCAGCCCGTCGCCCGCGGCGATCGCCGAGGCCTCGTCGCAGACTCCGAACAGGAGCTGGCGTGCCGCCGCAATCGCCGCCGAGGCTTCCGCAACCTTGACCTGCTGGGTCGGATAGCCGCCGACCTTCTGCCCGGAGGTGAGCGCGAGACGACGGCGGGCGCCCTCGAGGTAGAGCTCCAGCCCGGCTTCGGCGATGCCCAGCACCGCGGCACTGATGTAGACGCCGAAGATGCTGTAGCTCGGCGTGCGGTAGAGCGGGCCGCGGTTGACGGCGTTGCCCGGCGTCGGCCCGCCCTTGAGCTCGGCGATCGACAGGGTGCGATGGCCGGGCACGAAGGCGTCGGCGACCACGACGTCGTTGCTGGCCGAGCCCTTCAGGCCGACGGCATGCCAGGTGTCGACGATCTCGATCCCGGCGCGCGGCAGCGCGAAGTAGCGGTGCGTCTCCACGCCGCCGCCGTCGACCAGGGCGGCGAACAGGCACCAGTCCGCCGTGTTGACGCCGCTCACCAGCGGCCAGCGTCCCGACAGCCGGTAGCCGCCCTCGACGCTCTGCGCGCGGCCGCAGCCGGGGATGAAGATGCCGCTGATGAAGCAGGCCGGATCGGCGTCCCAGATGTCGTGCTGTCCCTGGTCGGGCCACTGCGACAGCATGAAATTGTGCGTGAGGTGCTGGACCAGGCTCCAGGCCGTGGATCCGCAGCCGCGGCCGACGGCCGACAGCGCCAGTACGCCGCTCCGCATGTCGGCCTCGCAGCCGCCGAAGCGTCTGGGCTGGTAGAGCCGCGCCGTCCCCGCCGCCTTGAGCTCGGCCACGCTCTCGGGCGGCATCTGGCGCTGCTCGTCAGCGGCGGCCGCGCGAGCGCGCAAGGCGGGGATCAGCGCCTCGGTGCGGGCGACGACCTCGGCCGCGCTGCCGGCGGCCGGTCGAGGGGCGGAAAGCATGGCGGCCTCACTCGCTGCGGCGGATCACGCTCCGCGGCGAGCAACGTCCATGCCATGGACGCGACGGGCGCCTACTCCGCCGCCTTCTGCTGCGGCGTGTCGTAGGAGCGCGCCAGGGTCACGTAGCCGGCAGCGATGCGGCGGAAGCCTTCGTAGTCCTTCTCGGTCAGGTCGCGCAGCTTCTTCGCCGGATTGCCGGCCCACAGCTCGCCGCGGCGCACGACCTTGCGCGGCGTCACCACGGCGCCGGCCGCGACCATGGCCTCGGTCTCGACCACCGCACCGTCGAGCACCGTCGAGTGCATGCCGACGAAGGCGCCGTCCTGGATCTCGCAGGCATGCAGCAGCACCATGTGGCCGACCGTGACGTTGCGGCCGACCACGGTCATCAGGCCGCGCGCCGCGACGTGCACCACCGTGCCGTCCTGCAGGTTGGAGTTCTCGCCGACGCGGATGCCCGGACCGTCGCCGCGCAGGATGACGCCGAACCAGATGCTGGCGTTCTCGCCGATCTCGACGTCGCCCACCAGCGTGGCGTTGGGGGCGATGAAGGCCGAGCGCGCGACCCTGGGGACGAAGCCCTTGTGCGGGACGATCAGACCGGACATGGCATGCAACTCCCCGGAAAGACGAAGGGCGCGCTGCGGCGCCCTTCGAGGCCCGAAAGACGAAGGGCGCCTTGCGGCGCCCTTCGAGGATAATGGAGCTTGGGGCTCAGCGCTTCGAGAACTGGAAGCGGCGACGCGCACCGGCGCGGCCGTACTTCTTGCGCTCGACCACGCGCGGGTCGCGGGTCAGGAAGCCGTTGCCCTTCATGGCGCCGCGCAGGCCCGGCTCGAACTTGGCCAGCGCCTGGGCGATGCCGTGGCGCACCGCGCCGGCCTGGCCCGACAGTCCGCCGCCCGAGACGGTGGCGATCACGTCGAACTGGTCGCGGCGCTGCGAGACCTCGAACGGCTGCTGGATGACCATCTGCTGGGTCGGGCGCGCGAAGTAGATCTTCTGGTCGCGGCCGTTGATGGTGATCTTGCCGGTGCCGGGCTTCACCCAGACGCGGGCGACGGCGTTCTTGCGGCGGCCGGTGGCATAGGCGCGGCCCTGGGCGTCGACTTCCTTCTCGCGGATCGCGGCAGGAGCCTGGATGCCGGCGACCGGCGCCTTCTTCAGCTCGGCAAACGACGAAAGTTCGGTAGCCATGTCAGCCGATCCTCGAGTTCTTGCGGTTCAGTGCGGCCACGTCCAGCTTCTCGGGCTGCTGCGCCTCGTGCTCGTGGTTCGGGCCCTTGAAGACGCGCAGGTTCTTCATCTGCTGGCGGCCGAGCGGGCCGCGCGTGATCATGCGCTCGACGGCCTTGACGATGACGCGCTCGGGGAAACGGCCTTCCAGGCGCTTGCCCAGGGTCTCGCCCTTGATGCCGCCGGGATGGCCGGTGTGCCAGTAGAAGTACTCCCGCTCGGCCTTGCGGCCGGTCAGGCGCACCTTCTCGGCGTTGATCACGACGATGTTGTCGCCGCAGTCGATGTGGGGGGTGAAGGTCGGCTTGTGCTTGCCGCGCAGACGCATGGCGATGATCGAGGCGAGCCGGCCGAGCACCAGCCCGTCGGCGTCGATCAGCACCCACTTCTTCTGCACGTCGGCAGTCTTGAGATTGAAGGTCTTCATGGGTCTTTCTTCCGTGAGGCGGCGCTTATGGGCAGACGCGCCGGACTTGTCAACTCTCCGGAAATTATCCCATTGAATCAGTTGGTTGACGTTGTGGTATTATTTTACCACAGCTCTAGCGCGGCGGAATCGAGTAGGTCACGGTGGCGTGGGCCACCGGATCGGGCGTCCCGTCGCTCCAGATCGTGAAGTCGCCGACCGCCAGGCTCCTCCCGAGCTTGAGCAGCCGTCCCTCCCCCAGCAGGTCGGCGGGCGCCGGCTTGCGCATGAAGTTGATGTTGAGGTTGGTGGTCACGGCCAGTGCCACGGGTCCGAGCCGCCCCAGCAGCAGGAGATAGAAGCCGCAATCGACCAGGGTCATCAGGGTCGGGCCCGACACCGTCCCGCCCGGCCGCAGGTTGCGATGGCCGGTCGGGAGGCGCAGGCGGATCCGCGCATCCTCCAGCGCCTCGATCCGCAGCCCGGACGGCGCCTGGGGGAACTCCTCCGCCAGGAAGCGGTGCAGCTCGTCCGGCGTCATCACCGGCATCGCGCCTCTCCCCCCTTGTCGTGCGATCGGGACATTTCTAGCGGGGGCGCTGCCGGAACCAGAGGCTGCCGCCGCCCGGCGGGTGCCGCCCGTGCATGAAGGCCGTCAGCGCGTCGCGATCGCGCTGATGGCTGTAGCTGCTGCTGAACAGCACCTCGGTGCGGGGGTTCTCCAGCAGGTAGGCGTAGAGGAGATACTGCTCCGTCCAGTAGATTTGCAGGTCGCGCGCATAGTAGAGCGGCATCGTCCCGGGCAGGTGGATGTCGTGCGCATGCACATAGATGTCGCGCCGGATCTCGGGCAGCACCTTCAGGTAGAGGTGCAGGCAGTCCGATCCGTGCTTCACCGTATGCGTGGAATCGATGAAGAGAATGTCGCCGTCGGACAGCGTGTCGTTGAAATAGTCGGGCTCGATCTTCTGGACCGGCTCCTGCACCACCTCGACGCCCGCGAGCTCGCGCAGGAAGGGTCGCGGCAGGGGTTCGACGCAGACGATCCGCCCGTCGCCCGCCGCCCGCGCGATCAGGGTCGAGTAGCCCGAGCCGACCTCGACGATGGTGCGCGGCCGCACCTTGCGGACGAAGGCGTGGTAGGCCGGCGCGTCGCTGTACGAGAACTGGCACTTCCAGCGATAGACGGGCTCGTTCTCGCCGGCCTGGAGCGGCGCGTCGAAGTCGGCGGTGAGAGGCGTCAGGTCGCGCAGCCAGGCGGCCAGGACATCGGCCTCGAAGACGCGGTCGTAGGTCGGCGGCGGGAAGCGCTGGAGATCGTCGATCAGCGGGACTTCGGAATAGAAGTTGGCCGGAACGACGTTGACGCCATGCGCCTGGAGACGCCGCCGCAACTCCGACGGGCTGTACAGCAATCGTCGCAGCGCAGCGGCGAGCGTCGCGATCTCGTCCTCGTCGTAGCAGTCCGACTCCGGGCCCAGGTAGGTGCCCGGCGCGACGCCCTCGAGCTTCGCCAACGTCTTTGCAATCATTCCCACCTCGATCGGGCGAAACTAATGCGTTTTCCCGGGCGGTGGAACCGCAAGCGGTCGCCGCGAACCCATGACGCCCCTCCCCGGTTCCCCTACAATGGGCCCATGACCATCGCCCCCAACGAACCGGTCCTGCTGCGGCGCGACGACGGCCGCGTCGCCATCCTCACGCTCAACCGCCCGAAGGCGATGAATGCGCTGTCGGGCGAGCTCATCGACGCGCTGCAGGCGGAATTCGACCGGCTGGCGGCGGACCGCACCATCCGCTGCGTGATCATCGAGGCGACCGGGCGCGCCTTCTCGACCGGCCACGACCTGCGCGAGGTCGCCGCGACCCGGGACTATGCCGTCCACCACGACCTGCTGACGCGCTGCTCGGCGATGATGATGTCGATCAAGCGGTTGCCGCAGCCGGTGATCGCCAAGGTCCATGCGATCGCCACGGCGGCCGGCTGCCAGCTCGTCGCCGCCTGCGACCTCGCCGTCGCCTCGACCGAGGCCACCTTCGCGACGTCGGGCATCAACAACGGCCTGTTCTGCGGCACGCCCTCGGTCGCGGTCGGCCGCAACGTCGGGTCCAAGCGCGCGCTCGACATGCTGTTCACCGGCCAGCCGATCGATGCCGCGGCGGCGCTGCGCGACGGGCTCGTGAGCCGCCTCGCCCCGCCGGACCGGCTCGACGCCGAGACCATGGCCTTCGCCCGTCACATCGCCGACCAGCCGCCGCAGCAGATCGCCTCGGGCAAGGCAATGTTCCATGCCCACATGGCGATGGGGCTCGAGCAGGCCTACGCCTACGCCACCGACTTCATGGCCGGCGCCCTGCAGCGCGAGGACGCGCAGGCCGGCATCGAGGCCTTCACCGGCAAGAGACCGAAGCCGGACTGGAAGGGTCGGTAGGCCTCTCCTCGCACCACAGGTACCTCCAGGCCCGCCGATTGTCATCCTGAGCGCAGCGAAGGATCTCATGCCGGTTGCGAGCGGCGATGAGGTCCTTCGCTTCGCTCAGGACGACAGATCTCTCGAGCAGGCCTACGCCTACGCCACCGGCTACATGTCGGGCGCCCTGCAGCGCGAGGCGGCACAGGCCGGCATCGAGGCCTTCACCGGCAAGAAGCCCAAGCCCGACTGGACGGGCCGGTAGGAGATCACCACCGACATGCCGCGGGCGCATGGCGGCATCCAATTAGATGACTTGTCATTTATTGGTACAGCAATGACTATCTCAGCATGCCCCCGCGCGATCCCGCGAGCCGCGATTCCTTCGGCGCCCTTCTCTCGCGCGGCGCTCGCCAGTGGCGGCGCGCAGCCGACCTCAGGCTCAGGCCCTTCGACCTCACCGAGGCGACCTGGCTGCCGCTGATCCACATCGCCCGCGCGCCCGAGCCGCCGCGCCAGAAGGATCTTGCAGCCTCCCTGTCACTCGACGGATCGTCGGTCGTCCGCCTGCTCGACAATCTCGAGAAGGCCGGCCTCATCCAGCGCAGGGAAGGCGCCGACCGGCGGGCCAAGATCATCACCCTGACGCCGCGCGGCCGCGCCATCGCCGACAAGGTCGAGACCGTGGCGCGGCGCATCCGCCGCGAGGCGCTGGCCGGCCTCTCCGACCGCGAGGTCGAGACGACGGTCCGGGTCTTGCAGAAGGTCTGCCGCGCCCTCGACGCCATCACCGGTGAGGACCCGGCGTGACCGCTCCGCTCTGGCTGCTGACGCTGATCACCTTCAGCGGCACGCTGGCCATGCACATCTTCGTGCCCGCCCTGCCCGAGGCGGCGCGCGACCTCGGCGCCAGCATGGCGTCCATGCAGGTGACGCTCAGCGTCTACATCCTCGGCCTCGCCGTCGGCCAGCTCGCCTACGGCCCGCTGTCCGACAGGTTCGGCCGCCGGCCGGTCCTGATGGCGGGCCTGGTGCTCTACGCCTCGGCCGGGCTGGCGGCCGCCCTGGTGCCCGACGTGCAAAGCCTGATCGTCGCCCGCCTGCTCCAGGCGCTGGGCGGCTGTGCCGGGCTCGTGATCGGCCGCGCCATCGTGCGCGACACGGCGCAGCCGCAGGAAGCCGCACGCCGCCTCGCCCTGATGAACCTCATGGTGGCGCTGGGCCCGGGCGCCGCGCCGCTGATCGGCGGCGCGCTGGCCGCCAGCCTCGGATGGCGCTCGATCTTCCTCGCGCTCGCCCTGCTCGGCGTGGTCAATCTGCTGTTCAGCTGGCGGCTGCTGCCCGAGAGCCGCGATCCCGCTCCCGCCGGCCGCCGCTCGAGCCTCGCCCGCAACTACGGAAGGCTGCTCGTCTCGCCGGCCTTCGTCGGTTACGCCATTGGCGGCGGCTGCGCCACCACCTCGATGTACGCCTTCATCGGCGCCTCGCCCTTCATCTTCGCCCACCAGCTCCACCGACCGGCCTACGAGGTCGGCATCTATCCGGCGATCGTGCTGGCGGGCGTGTGGCTGGGCAGCGTCGCGGCGACGCGCCTGATCCCGCTTGTGCCGATCGACCGGCTCGCGGTCTGGGCCAACCTCGTGAGCGTCGCGGCCTCGTTCGCCTTCCTGGCCGCCGTCCTGTCCGGCCACCTGACGGTGCTGCTGGCGATCGCCCCGATGTTCGTCTTCGGCATGGGTGCGGGCATCGCCTCGCCGGCCGCGCTCACCCAGGCGATCAGCGTCAACCCCGAGGTCATCGGCTCGGCGTCGGGCCTCTACGGCTTCTCGCAGATGGGCGTGGGCGCGATCTGCACCGCGCTGGTCGGGACCGGCCAGGACCCGGCCCTGACCGCCGCCATCATCCTCGTGGGCGCCGGCGTGATCGGCCAGGCGGCCTTCTGGCTGGCGCTGCGTTATCGCGGCCGCCCCGGCTGAAGGCGCCGCCGCTCAGCCCTCCGGCCGCTCCAATGGCGGCTACTACTGCCGCCAGTCGATGCCCTTGCCCTCGATCTGGCGCAGGGCGGCGTTCCAGTAGGTCAGGCCGTAGCCCGGGCTGGCGCGCTGCTGCTTGGCACGCTCGCCATACTGGCGGACGACCTCGGGATCGATCGGCGCCGGCGGCTCGTCGAGGCCGCGGGCGATGACCTCGACCTCGCAGGCGCGCTCCAGCATGTAGAGCCGGCGAAGCGCGCCCGGGATGTTGGCGCCGACGGTCAGCAGGCCGTGGTTGCGCAGCACCACCGAGTTGCCCTTCTGGCAGGTCACGCCCAGCGCATCGCATTCCTCCTGCGAGGTCGGCATGCCGTACTCGTGGTAGACGAGGTCGTCATAGACCGAGAGCGCATCCTGGCTGATCGGCCGGATGCCTTCCTTCAACACGGAGATCCCGGTGCCGGCGCGGGTATGGGTGTGCATGACGCAGTTGGCGTCGGGCCGCGCCTTGTAGACGCCGCTGTGGATGGTGAAGCCGGCGGCGTTGAACTTGCCGCCCTCGCTGTAGACGTTGCCGTCGATGTCCATCTTCACGAGGCTGGACGCGGTGATCTCCTCGAACAGATCGCCGTAGTTGTTGATCAGGAAGCAGTTGGGCTCGCCCGGGATTCGCACCGACATGTGCGTGTCGATCGTGTCGGTCCATCCGTACAGGTCGGTGATGCGGTACAGGGCGGCGAGGTCGCAGCGGGCCTGCCACTCGGCATCTGTCATGTTGGGACGATCGACTTGCGGCGGCGCATTCATCGCAATTCTCCGTAACCGGGGCGCGGAAAGATGACGGGATTCTAAAGCAACTCCCGCGCCAGCGCGAGCCGGCGAAATTCCGGCCCTCGGCACACTATTTGCGTACCTCCCCTGCAGCAACGCGAACCCAGGGGAGAGCCCGACCGTGGCCGGCAAACCGTTTCATCTCGCTTGGTTCCTCCAGGGCTCGAGCGCGCAGGCCTGGGGCGAGCCGTGGACCGGCCATATCGGGACGACCTGGATGGAGCCCGAGCTGTTCCTCAACATGGCGCGCACGCTCGAGCGCGCCTGCTTCGACTACATCCTGCTCGAAGATTCATCCTATGTCGGCGAGAGCTTCGGCGGCTCGACCGACATCTACCTCAAGAACGCCATCGCCGTGCCGCGCCAGGACCCGTCCGTGGTGGCGGCGCTGATGACCCAGGTGACCTCGAAGATCGGCATCGTCCCGACCTTCGGGACCTATGCCTACCACCCCTATCTGCTGGCCCGCCTGGTGGCGACGCTGGACCAGGTCTCCGGCGGACGCATCGGCTGGAACGCCGTCACCGGCAGCTCGGACTTCGCGGCCATGAACTTCGGCATGCAGGGCATGCCCGACCACGACCTGCGCTACGACATGGCCGACGAGTACATGGAGGTCTGCCGCGGCCTGTGGGGCTCGTGGGAGCCCGGCGCCCTGATCGCCGACCGCAAGTCCGGCGTGCTGGTCGATCCGACCAAGGTCCACGCGGTGAACTACCAGGGCAAGTACTTCAGCACCCGCGGCCCGCTCAACTCCGGACCCGCGCCGCAGGGCCAGCCGGTGATCGCCCAGGCCGGCGGCTCGCCGCGCGGCCGCAAGTTCGCCGCCGCCCATGCCGACACGATCGTCGTGCACGCCAAGGGCGTCGAGGCGATGAAGGCCTATCGCGACGACGTGCACAAGCACATGGTCGCCCAGGGCCGCAAGCCGTCGGAGTGCAAGGTCCTCTACCTGGTCAACCCGATCATCGGCGAGACCATGGAGGAGGCTCAGGCGCGCAAGAAGAAGCGCGAGGCGATCGCCTTCGAGAAGATCGACGAGCGGCTGGCGCACTTCGGCAAGGTCACCAATATCGACTTCGGCAAGTTCGACCTCGACAAGCCCCTGCCCGACCACGTCACGACCAACGGCCACCAGCAGAACCTCGAGCAGTTCCGCAAGATGGCCAACGGCCGGTCGATCCGCGAGACCATGGCGAGCTACAACGCCGTCGACCTGTCGGTCGAGCTGGTGGGCACGCCCGACCACATCGCCGCCCGGATGGGCGAGGTGATGGACGAGGTCGGCGGCGACGGCTTCCTGCTCTCCATGCCCAACGTCAACCGCCGCACCCTGGCGGAGATCGAGGACGGGCTGGTGCCGGCGCTCCAGGATCGCGGCCTGATGCGCACGGCATACGAGCACAAGCACTTCCGCGACAATCTCCTGGCGTACTGATCAATAACAGGAAGGAAGGCAGGCAGGCATCATGGCTAAAGATCGTTCATCGTCGGGCTTCAGTCGCCGCGCGACCCTCGGCCTTCTCGGTGCCGGGCTGGCGGCTCCGTTCATCCGGCCGGCGGCGGCGCAGGCGGCGTGGCCCGAGCAGACGACCATCCCCGATGCGCTCAAGGGCACGGGCGAGGTGCGCATCGCGACCTTCGGCGGCACGATGCAAGAGACGCAGATGAAGGCCTACTTCGAGCCCTTCGAGAAGATCTCGGGCATCAAGGTGCGCGCCTTCCCCGGCTCCAACCCGACCAAGATCAAGGCCATGGTCGAGACCGGCAACGTCGAATGGGACATGGCCCAGCTCAGCCGCGGCTCGATCATGAACCTGCAGAAGCAGGGCGACTATTTCGAGAAGATCGACTACAGCCTGGTCGATTCCGGCGTCGACGAAGCCTATCGCTTCGAATACGGGCTCGAGATGCTGGTCTGGGCGCAGGTGCTGGCCTACCGGACCGACGCCTTCAAGGGCGCGGCCCCCAAGGGCTGGGCCGACTTCTGGGACACCAAGAAGTTCCCGGGCGAGCGCGCCATGGTCGGCACCAGCGCCGGCGGCTGGCCCGAGCTCGAGTTCGCCCTGATGGCGGCCGGCGTGCCGCCCGACAAGCTCTACCCGCTCGACATCGACAAGGGCTTCGCGAGCTACGACAAGATCAAGAAGGACGTCATCAAGTGGTGGGACACCGGCGCGGTGCCGATCCAGCTGCTGACCGACCGCGAGGTCACGATGACGACGGTCTGGAACGGCCGCATGGCGGCGCTGCAGGCGGCCGGCGTCCCGGGCGAGATCTCGTGGAGCCAGGGCCTGCTGAAGCGCGATGCCTGGGGCATCCCCAAGGGCGCCAAGAACAAGGTCAACGCGATGAAGTTCGCCGCCTACTCGACGATGGCGATCCCGCAGGCGCGCGTCTCGCTCGGCATCCCCTACGGCTCGGTCAACAGCAAGTCGAACGAGTACATCCCGGCCGAGCGTCTCAAGGTCCTGCCCAGCGCGCCCGCCATCAAGTCGCAGCTCGTGAACTACAATTACGACTGGTGGATCGACAACAAGGACACCGTGGTCACGCGCTTCAACAAATGGCTGCTGAGCTGACAGCCGTGACCGGAGCGGCCGGCGGCGCGGTGCGCGGCGCCTCCGTCGCGCTGACCGGCCTGGAGAAGAAGTACGACCGAACCAACGCGGTCGACGGGGTCTCGCTCGACATCCGGTCGGGCGAGTTCCTGACCCTGCTGGGCCCCAGCGGCTCGGGCAAGACGACCACGCTGATGATGATCGCCGGCTTCGAGACGCCGAGCGCCGGCGACATCGCCATCGACGGCACGTCCGTGGTCGCCATGCCGCCCTACCGCCGCAACATCGGCATGGTGTTCCAGAACTACGCCCTCTTTCCCCATCTCACGGTCGAGGAGAATATCGGCTTTCCCCTGAAGCAGCGCGGGGTCCCGAAGGCCGAGCGCGTCCGGCTGGTCGGCCAGGCGCTCGAGCTGGTCCAGCTTCCCGGCTACGGCGCCCGCTATCCGCGCCAGCTCTCGGGCGGCCAGCAGCAGCGCGTGGCGCTCGCCCGCGCCATCGTCTTCCAGCCGCGCCTGCTGCTGATGGACGAGCCGCTGGGCGCCCTCGACAAGCAGCTGCGGGAGAACCTGCAGCTCGAGATGCGCCGCCTGCACGCCGACCTCGGCATCACGTTCATCTACGTGACGCACGACCAGGAGGAGGCGCTCACCATGTCCGACCGCATCGCCGTCATGAACGACGGCAAGGTCGCCCAGGTCGGCGCGCCCGAAGACCTCTACGACCGGCCGAGCAGCCGCTTCGTCGCGGGCTTCATCGGCGAGTCGAACTTCCTGCCGGCCGTCGTGCGCGGCGTGGAGGACGACGTCGTGGTGGCCGAGTGCGAGGGCGTGCTGATCCGCGCGCTTTGTCCCGGCCGTCCGGCGAGCGGCGCCACCGTGACGCTGACGACCCGGCCCGAACGCCTGCGCTTCGCCGACACCAACGGTCCCGCCAACGGCGCGGCCCCGCTCAACCGGATGAGCGTCACCGTGACCGAGGCCGTGTTCGCGGGCGAGCGCTGCCGCTACATGCTGCGCGTGGCCGACGGAACCTCGGTGGTGCTGAAGGAGCCGTCGAGCGCGGCGATCCGCCGACGCGCGGTCGGCGAGCAGGCCGAGATCGCCTGGTCCGTGGCGGATACGATCCTTGTCTGAGGCCGTCCGCTGGGGGCGCGTCACTCCGGTGCCGCGATCATCTCTCGCCTCGGCGAAGACGCGCGACTGGAGCCGCGCGCGCCCAGCCGTGATTGCCATGCTGCTGGCGGCGCCGCTCGTGCTCTTCATGCTGGCCTTCTACGTCCTGCCGGTGGCGGCGATGCTGATGCGCAGCGTGTCCGATCCCGTCTGGAGCCTGGCGCACTACGCCGCGCTCGCCGGCGATGCGGTCTTCCTCAAGACCTTCTCCAACACCTTCTACACCTCGCTGATCGTCACCCTCGCCTCGCTGCTCCTGGGATACCCGGTGGCGCTGGCCCTGGTGCGCGCGCCGCGCTGGGCGCCGCTCATCCTGGTGCTGATCCTGCTGCCCTTCTGGACCAGCGTGCTGGTGCGCAGCTACGCCTGGATGGTGCTGCTCGGCCGGCACGGGCTGATCAACGAGGCGCTGCTGGCGGCCGGGCTGCTCGACCGGCCGCTGCGCATCCTGAACACGCCGCTCGCGACCCAGATCGCGATGAGCCACATCCTGCTGCCCTACATGATCCTGCCGATCGCCAACGCGCTGCGGCAGATCGATCCGTCGCTGCTGCGCGCGGCCTCGGGCCTCGGCTCGCCGCCCTGGCGCACCTTCCTGCAGGTGACGCTGCCGCTCTCCATGCCGGGCGTCGCGGCCGGCGTGCTGCTGGTGTTCGTGCTGGCGCTCGGCTTCTACATCACGCCGGCGATGGTCGGCGGCCCGCGCGAGATCACCATCTCGATGCTGATCGCCCAGCAGGTCGACAACCTCGAATGGGCCTACGCCGCGACCCTGTCGGCGGTGCTGCTGGCCACCGCGCTCGCCATCATCGGCGCCTTCTACCGGCTGCCCGGCGTCGGCAACGCCTTCCGCATGAGCGCGCGATGACGACCGCTCGCGCCCTGGCCGTCCGCGCGATGGCGGCCCGCCTGCTGCCGGCCGGCATCGTCGGGCTGATCCTGCTGTTCCTGGCCTTTCCGATCCTGGTCGTGGTGGTCGTCTCCTTCTCCTCGGCGACCTACCTCACCTTCCCGCCGCCGGCCTTCGGGCTGCGCTGGTACGAGGCCTATTTCAGCAGCGCCGACTGGCTGCGCCCGACCTGGCTGAGCCTCTGGGTCGCCGCGGCGACGGTGGTGCTGGCGACGCTGCTCGGCACCGTGGCGGCGCTCGGCATCACGCGCCTGCCACGCACGCTGCGCGTGCTGGTGGCGGGCCTCGTCCTGTCGCCGCTGATCGTGCCCGGCATCGTCGTGGCGATCGGCATCTACTACGCCTTCGCCCATTACGGGCTGGTGGGCACGCCGATCGGGCTGATCATCGCCCATACCTGCCTCGCCGTGCCCTTCGTGGTCACCAGCGTCACGGCCAGCCTGAGCGGCATCGACCCGCGCCTCGAGCAGGCGGCGCTCAGCCTCGGCGCCACGCCGCGCGCGACCTTCTTCCAGGTGGCGTTGCCGCTGATCCGCCCGGGCGTGCTGGTCGGCGCGCTGTTCGCCTTCATCACTTCGTTCGACGAGCTGATCGTCGCCCTGTTCATCTCGGGCTCCGGCGCCGTCACGCTGCCGCGGCGCATGTGGGACGACCTGCGCTTCCAGATCGATCCCACGATCGCCGCCGTCTCGACGCTCACGATCGTGCTTACGGTGGCGCTGATGTGGGGCGCCCACGCGCTGCGCAGGCATGCCGAGAAGCAAGTGGCGCGCGGCCGGTCCGGTTGACGGGCGCTACGACACCAGCCAGCCGTGGCCCGCGCTGCTGGTGAAGTCGAGCTGGACGATCAGGTCGTTGTAGTCGCGGTCGCCGCCGCCGTAGGTGTCCTCCCAGCCCCACACGTTCAGGCCGTAGTTCCAGAGGTGGCCGACATGCTGGCCGCCCGCCGTCTCGTTGGCGGAGGCGAAGGCCCAGTAAGTGGCGCCCGTCGTGTTGTTGACCAGCTTCATGGCGATCAGGTCGCCGGCATCGACGTCGAGCAGGCCCGCCTGCTCGAAGTTGCCGTAGCCCGGCCCGCCGAGCGAGGTCCCGCCGCTGCCGAGCTGGTACGCCCGTCCGGCGGCCACGCCCGCATAGGCTGCGTGGTCGGGCCGCACGCCGTCGATCGTGCCGGTATGGTCGTCGACCCGGTAGAATGTGAGCGACAGGCTGTCCTCGCCGTTCTGGCGCACGCGCACGATCGCCGTCGTGTCGTCGGCGCCGCCCGCCGTCTCGGCGACCGCCACCGGACGGGCGACGCGCACCACGCCCTGGGCTGTGACGAAGTCGGCGAAGCCGAATGTGCTGGAGAGCGTCGCCTGGATGGCGTCGGCCGAGATCCCGCCCACCGTCACCGCCACGCCCTCACCCTGTTCGACGACGGAATGGCCGACGAAGCCCTGGGCCTGCTTGTCGAACATCGTGACGAGACGCGGGTCGAAATCGGGCTGCAGCGCCTGCTGCGCCATGCGCGCCGTCCAGGCGTAGGTCCCCGAGGCGCTGTTGGCGAAACCCAGGCTCTTCGCGCCGAGATCGAGCGTGATGCCGAGCGGCGAGCCCGACATCATCTGGAACATCAGGCTCTGGTCGCCGCTGCTCAGCCAGCCGCCCGCGCCGTCCTCGTCGAGCATGGCGGGGCTGGTGCTGAAGTACATCTGCGAATGGGCGATCGTCGACAGGGCGCGCGCCAGCAGCGTGCCGTTGGGCGAGCCCAGGCCCGTCGTGAGGTCGTAGCCCGGCACCGCGTGGTAGCCGAAGCCGGTGGGCCTGATGGCGTGGCCGTCGCTGTGGAAATCGCCGCCCAGGACGAAGGACGAGATGTTGTTGCCGATCGTGATGTCGTTGAACGAGGCCGGCGCGATCGCCGCGGCGGTGTAGAGGAGGTCGCTGGCATAGCCCAGGTTGGGCAGGCCCTGGTCCGCGAAGATGGCGTTGATCCGCACCGCGAGCGACGCCCAGAGCGGCGTCGCCGCGCTGGTACCGTCCATGTTCTCGAGGCCGACCAGATCGCTCGCCGGCAGCCGATAGAGCATGTTGCCGCCGGCATTGGCCGATACGTCGGGAATGCCGCGTCCCACGAGATGGTCGGGGTCGGCCGTGGTGGGCGAAAGGCCGAAGGCCGCCTGGTACCACGGCACCGGCGTGTTGAAGTCGACGCCGCCGGCGCTGGCGTGGTTGGCGAAATACCCCGTCGGAGCGGCGCCGTTCCTGGCCGAGCCCGGCGTCGCGAAGGCGTTGCCGTCGAGATAGTACTGGTTCCACACCGTCTCGATCAGGTCGGCGAAGCCCACCGAGGGACTCGGCAGCACGGTCAGACCGCCCGCGACGAGCTGCCAGAGCGTCGCCTGGTCGCCGGCCAGGGCCAGCTGGACGATGTCGGCGATCGTGGGATCGCCCAGGGCGGCATCGACCGTGCTGAGCGAGGTGCCGCCGACCATGACGGTGAACGGGCTTTCGCGCGTGACGTTCGTCAGCCCGTTGCCGTAGCGGTCGCCGGAGCCCAGGTCGCCATCGTCGGAGAAGACCGTGATGTTGCGCAGGGCCGCGTCGATGAACAGCTCCTGCATGGCGATGTAGAACGGCGAGTTGGGCGCCGTCGACGCCGGGAAGGCGAAGGACGAGGTGATGACCCGGGGGTTGTTGACCAGATCCCAGATCGCCGACTGGTAGGCGGTGAAGGACTGGCCGTTCGCGTTGGCCTCGTGCCCGGAGCCGGCATAGAGGACCAACGGGCTCAGGGGATTGATGCCGGTCACCACGCCGACGTCCAGCGAGCGTTCGCCGGCCGACGTGAAGCCCTCGGCCGTGGGATAGGTCTGCCCGCCGCCGGCGACGTCGACCACCGTCACCGGGGTGGTGATGCCCAGCAGCGCCCGATAGGCGTCGACCAGCGTCGCGAAATCCGCCGTGGCGCCGCTCGGCAGGGCGGTGCCCACCCCCGGCTCGACGAGGCCGATCGCGCCCGTGGGCACGGTGCCCCACAGCTCGCCGGACAGCGGAAAGTTGTAGTGTTCGAAGGCGATCTGGTTGGGGAACAGGGTGGCGACGGCATGGCCCTCGCTCGCGGCGTTGCCCGGGCTCTGCCATCCCTGCGGCAGGTCGGCCGTGACGCCCTTGCCGTGCGGCGGGAGCACCGGGCTGAACTGAGTATCCTTGGTGTCGAACCACAGGGCGTTGACGCCGAGGTCGGTGAGCGTCGTCGGCAGGGCGAGGTTGCCCTCCCAGTACAGGGTCGAACCGTCGGTGCGCAGCGCCGTGCCGAACAATGTCTCGAAGGCATGCTCGTCGAGCTGCACCCAGATCGTGCGCGACTCGGCCGACGACACGTAGCCGCTGTTGGTGCCGTCCAGGGTCACCAGGCCGAGATTGCCGGCGCCCGGTCCGAGATAGGACAGGGCCGCGTCGTAGCTCGCCCGGTCGGCGCCGTAGGTCGTCCACAGCGTGCCAGAGTCGTTCAACGCCTGGAGCTGCAGCTGCCGCGACCCCCAGTTCGAGGCCAGCAGCGCCGTCGGATCCGATGCCCGTTCGAAGATCAGCGCGACATTGAACTTCGCGTCCGTGGCGAGGGCGCCGCCGCTCGGCATGACGGCGCCGCTGCGATAGCTCATGAAGTCGCCGAAACTGGCGTTGGTCAGGCTCTGGTAGTCGATCGGCGGCATCGCAGCGGAACTCCGGACGCACCGGACTTCGGCGTGCGCCCTGCGGCGATTCTAGACGGTTCGGGCGACGGGAGCCATCGGCAGGACCCGACGCGCCCCGCTCCCGCCCGTGTCATCCGGCCGTCATGCCCTTCATGTAGGTGGACGGCACGACGGTCTTCACCGACTGGGCCCGCTTGGCCAGCCAGTAGGCCTGGGGCGGCGGCACCGAGGCGAACTGCGGGTCGACGCCCAGCTTCTGCGCGGCATCCATCGGCCAGTTCGGGTTGTAGAGCAGCTCGCGCGCCAGCGCGATCAGGTCGGCGCGGCCCTCCTGCAGGATCTTCTCGGCCTGGTCGGCATGGACGATCAGGCCGACCGCCATGCTCAGTATGTCGGCGTCCTTCCTCAGCCGCTCGGCATAGGGGACCTGGTAGCCGTAGGTCACGGGGCCGGCGCTCACCACCGGCGAGCCGCGCATGCCGCCCGAGCTGCAGTCGATCACGTCGACGCCCTTGGGCTTCAGGATCTTCGCCAGCGCGACGCTCTGGTCGGGCCCCCAGCCGGCATCGTCCTCGACCGAGAAGCGCACGAACAGAGGCTTGCCGGCCGGCCAGTAGGTGCGGACGCATTCGACGACCTCGATGCAGAAGCGCATGCGGTTCAGCTCGCTGCCGCCATACTCGTCGTTGCGCAGGTTTGAGAACGGCGAGAGGAACTGGTGGATCAGGTAGCCGTGCGCGGCGTGGATATCGAGCACGTCGAAGCCCGCCTCATGGGCGCGGCGCGCCGCCTGGCCCCAGCGCTCGATCACCTGCGGGATCTCCTCGCGGGTGAGCGCGCGCGGCGTCGGGTCGGTGTCCGGTGAATTGCGGGCGCTCGACGAAACGAGCTCCCACTGGTCCCAGTCGTCGATTCCGTCGGGCGTGAGCGGCGCCCCGCCCTCCCACGGCCGGAAGCGCCGCGCCTTGCGGCCCGAATGGCCGAGCTGGATCCCCGGCACCGCATTGTGCTGGCGGATGAAGTCGACGCACCGCCTGAGACCTGGGACGAACGCGTCGTCCCAGATGCCGAGATCGCCGACCGTGCCGCAGCCGCGCCGCTCGACCTTGGTCGATTCCATGATCACCAGCCCGGCGCCGCCGGCGGCGAAGCGGCCGGCATTCATCAGGTGCCAGTCCGTCGCGAAGCCCTTCTCCGCCGCATACTGGTGCATGGGCGCCACGACCACGCGGTTCTTCAGCGTGACGTCCCGGATGGAAATCGGTTCGAACAGCAGCGGCCGCGCCATGTATAATCCCCCCATGCCTGCCGTGATTCACGATCGCTACGACGATGCCTACCTGCGCGGCATCCTGCGCGAGTGCAAGACCATCGCCATGGTCGGCGCTTCGGCCAACTGGAATCGTCCCAGTTATTTCGCCATGAAGTACCTGCTCGACCGCGGCTACACGGTGATCCCGGTCAACCCCGCCGCCGCCGGCCAGGAAATCCTCGGCCAGAAGGTCTACGGCTCGATCGCCGAGCTGCCGCAGAAGGTCGACATGGTCGACATCTTCCGCAATTCCGAGGCGGCCGGGCCGATCACCGACGAGGCGATCGCGCACGGCGCCAAGGTCGTGTGGATGCAGATCGCGGTGCGCAACGACGCGGCCGCGGAGCGGGCCGAGAAGGCCGGGTTGCGGGTGGTGATGAATCGCTGCCCCAAGATCGAGCACTCGCGGCTGGCCGGCACCATCGAATGGCATGGCATCGCCAGCGGCGTGATCTCCAGCCGCAAGCGACGGCTCTGACGCCTCCCCGCGCGGTGTGCAGGCGGCCTCTCCGGCTGTAGCATCCTCCCCAAAAGGGGAGAAACGCATGAAGTTCGGGGTCTTCGACCACATGGACCGGGCCGGGGCCGATCTCGGACGGCAGTTCGAGGAACGGCTGTGCCTCATCGAGCGCTACGAACGGGCGGGCTTCCACGCCTATCACCTGGCCGAGCACCACGCGACGCCGCTCGGCATGGCGCCCTCGCCCAGCGTCTTCCTCGCCGCCGTCGCCCAGCGCACGAAGACGCTGCGATTCGGGCCGCTGGTCTACACCGTGAACCTCTATCACCCGCTGCGCCTGATCGACGAGATCTGCATGCTCGACCAGATGAGCGGGGGCCGCCTCGAGCTCGGCGTCGGCCGCGGCATCTCCCCCTACGAGGTGGGCTACTACGGCGTCGATCCCGCGACGGGACCGGAACGCTTCGCCGAGGCGCTGGAGGTCGTCCTGAAGGGCCTGACGGAGAAGCGCCTGACCCACGAGGGCCGCTACTTCTCCTTCAAGGACGTGCCGATGGAGATGCAGCCGGCCCAGCGGCCGCATCCGCCGCTCTGGTACGGCGCCAATTCGCTGGAGAGCGCCGACCGGCTGGCGCAGCAGGCCTGCAACGCGGTGGTCGGGATGCGGGCCGACGGCGTCGGCCAGTTCACCGCCCGCTATCGCGCCGCCTGGCGGGCGCTGGGTCGCGACGAGAGCGACCTGCCGATGCTCGGGCTGAGCCGCCACATCGTGGTCGCCGACACCGACCGGGAGGCCCGCTCTATGGCCCGCCGCGCCTTCGTGCTGTGGTACGACGCGCTGATCCACCTGTGGCGGGCCCATGGGGTGGGCCTGCCGCGCCAGCTCATCCCCGCCGAGTTCGAAGAGGCCCTGTCCCAGGGCTACATCGTGGCCGGGTCGCCTGCGACGGTGCGCGACCGGCTGAAGCGGGACAACGACGTGGCCGGGATCAACTACTGCCTCTGCCGGATGGCGTTCGGCGACCTGTCGCTCGAGGAGTCGGCCCGCTCGGTCGACCTGTTTTCCGCAGAGGTCATGCCGGCGCTCTGACGACAGAGGCCCAAACAAGAAGAGGCCCGCGGTTCCACATACACGCGAACCGCGGACCTCCCTCCCTCCGTGAACACGCCCGTCGAGGTTGCTCTCACGATCGGGCGCGCCCCCCTCCTGACATGGGCTCGCCGTGGAAAAGCGTCCGTCAGGTAAAACAAAGCCGGCGGTGGTAGGGCCACCGCCGGCTCGTCGAGAGGATCAGCTACGCCGCCCGGGGAGAGATAGCGACGAACCTGGTCATCCCCTCTCGATACACTTTCATCAGGACCGGCTTGCCGGTCTTCTTGGCTTCCTTGAGCTGCTCGACCGCCGCCTTCGGGCTGTCGACGGCCTCTCGGCCGACCTGCTGCAGGACGTCGCCCTGCTTGAGGCCCATTTCATCGGCCGGGCTGCCCGGCTCGACACCGGCGATCAGCGCGCCCTTGACCGAGTCGTCCAGCTTCAGCTCCTGGCGGACCTCGTTGGAGATCGGCGCCAGGGACACGCCGTAGGACAGGGGCTCCTTCTTGACGTCGGCCTTGTCGGCGCTCGCCTTGATGAAGCCGCCGTCCTTCTGGTCGTTGCCGACCTTGGCGGTGACCGTCATGTCCTTGCCGTCGCGCCACAGGCCGATCTTGACCGAGGTGCCGGGCTTGGTGCCCGAGATCATGCGGGTCAGGTCCTTGATCGTGTCGACGTCCTTACCGTCCACGCTCCGGATCACGTCACCCGCCTCGATGCCGGCCGCCTTGGCCGCGCTGTCCGGCGTGACCTGGGCCACCAGGGCACCCTTGTCGCTCTTCAGAGACATGCTCTGGGCCAGCTGCTCGGTCATCGGCTGGATCTGCACACCCAGCAGGCCACGCTCGACCCGACCGTGCTCCTTGAGCTGGGCGATCACCGGCTCGGCCAGGCTCGACGGGATGGCGAAGCCCAGCCCGATGTTGCCGCCGCTCGGCGAGAAGATCGCCGTGTTGATGCCGATGACGTTGCCGTCCATGTCGAACAGCGGGCCGCCCGAGTTGCCGCGGTTGATGGCGGCGTCGGTCTGGATGTAGTCGTCGAACGGGCCGGAGTGGATGTCACGGCCGCGCGCCGACACGATGCCGGTCGTCACGGTGCCGCCGAGGCCGAACGGGTTGCCGACCGCCATCACCGCCTGGCCGACGCGCACCTTGGTGGCGTCGCCGAACGAGACGTAGGGCAGCGGCTTGTCGCTCTCGACCTTGAGCAGGGCGAGGTCGGTCTTCTCGTCGCCGCCCACCATCTTGGCCGGCAGCTTGCGGCCGTCCGTCAGCGTCACGGTGATCTCGTCGGCCTTGCCGGCGACATGGTAGTTGGTGACGATCCAGCCCTTCGGATCGACGATGAAGCCGGTGCCGACACCCTGCGCCTTCGGCGACGGATGCTGCGGCTTGATCTGCGGCATGCCCTTCTGCCCGAACCGCTCGGCGAAGCGCTGCATGAACTCTTCCATCTGCTGCTGCTGCTTGTCCGTGCGGCCCGACATCTGCTTGTCGTCGTCGTCGGCGCCGCCCTTCATCGTCACCGCGACATTCACGACGGCCGGGCTGACCTTGGCGGCGAGATCGGAGAAGTCCTGAACGACCATCGAGCCGGTCGGGGCGGCAGCGATGGCCGCCGGCGCCGTCAGCATGGGCGCGACCAGCACCGGGGCCGTCAGGGCCGTCGTCAGCGCCAGGGCGGTGAGAATGCGGGTCTTCGTCTTCGTCATGAGAGCAACCTCCTTCTGGGGGTGGGGCTTTTCCACGCGACGAATATGGGGGGCCCCCCATGGCGACCGGATGGCTCCAGTATTGAATGTTTGTATAGTTGGGGACCGTTGTTTTCGGCCGAGAAACCGGCCAAACGCCCTCGCCAGGGGCGTTCCCTGACAGGTAAGCCGTGAAGATCCTCCTCGTCGAAGACGACAAGCAGACCGCCGACTACATCGCCAAGGGGCTGCGCGAGCACGGTCACGTCGTCGACCACGCCGACAACGGCCGGGACGGCCTCTACCTGGCGACCGGCGAGAAGTACGACGTCATGATCGTCGACCGCATGCTGCCGAAGATGGACGGCCTGTCGCTGGTCAAGGCAGCCCGCACCTCGAACGTGCGCACGCCCGCCCTCTTCCTCACCACCATGGGCGGCATCGACGACCGGGTCGCCGGCTTCGACGCCGGGGGCGACGACTATCTCGTCAAGCCCTTCGCCTTCGCCGAGCTGCTGGCCCGCGTCGGCGCCCTCGCCCGCCGCCCGCCGATCGTCGCCGCCACCTCGCTCACCGCCGGCGATCTCGAGATGGACCTGCTGGCCCGCACCGTCACGCGGGCGGGCAAGCGCATCGAGCTGCTGGCCCAGGAGTTCAAGATCCTGGAGTACCTGCTGCGCCATGCCGGCGAGGTGGTGACGCGCACGATGCTGCTCGAGAAGGTCTGGGACTTCCACTTCGATCCCAAGACCAACATCGTCGAGACCCACATCAGCCGGCTGCGCTCGAAGATCGACAAGGGATTCGGCCGTCCGCTCCTCCACACCGTGCGGGGGGCAGGCTATGTCATCCGCGCGCCCGACTAGCCGCCTCGCCCGCCTGCTGCGGTCGGCGAGCTTCCGCCTGACCCTGTTCTACGCCGTGCTGTTCATGGCCTCGGCCGGCGCCCTGTTCGGAGCCGTCTACTGGACGGCGACGGCGGCCATGCAGACCGACATGGCGGCGGTCCTGCGCTCCGAGGCCTACCAGCTCGCCGAGGTCCACCGTCGCAGCGGGCTGGGCGGCCTCGCCGACCAGATCGCCCGGCGCATCAACTTCCGCACCCGCGGCCCGATCTTCTACCTGCTGCAGGCGCCCAACCGCCGCGTCGTGGTCGGCAACCTGCCCGGCATGCCGCCGGTCGACGGCGTGGTCGACTTCGTTCCCCAGCCCGATGCCGCGGTGCCCGAGGCCGACGGCGAGCGCGCCAAGCTGACCGGCTTCGGCCTCACCCTCCCCGACGGCTCGTTCCTGCTGGTGGCCCAGGACGCGGCCCGGCTCACCGACATGCAGCATGCGATCGTGCGGGCCTTCGCCTGGGCGAGCGGCCTCACGCTGCTGCTGGCGATCGCCGGCGGCGCCTTCCTCAGCAGCTCGTTCCTGCGCCGCATCGACACGATCACGCGGACCTCGCGCGCCATCATGGAAGGCGACCTCTCCGCCCGCATCCCGGCGCATGGCACGCACGACGAGATCGACCAGCTGATCGCCAGCCTCAACGCCATGCTGGGCCGCATCCAGCAGCTCATGGACGGGCTGCGGCAGGTCTCCAGCGACATCGCCCACGACCTGCGCACCCCGCTCGGCCGGCTGCGCCAGCACCTCGAGGACGCACGCGAGCGCGCGACGACCACCGAGGCGTACGACGCCGCGACGGACGCCGCCATCGCCGAGGCCGACGAGCTGCTGGAGACCTTCTCGGCGCTGCTGCGCATCGCCCAGGTCGAGGCCGGCGCCCAGCGGCGGGCCTTCACCGAGGTCGATCTGTCGGAGCTGGCGCGCAGCGTCGGCGAGGCCTATCAGCCGGCCGCCGAGGATTCCGGCCACACGCTCGACATCCGCATCGAGGACGGGGTGCGCCTGACCGGCGATCGCCAGCTCCTGGCCCAGATGCTCTCCAACCTGGTCGAGAACGCGCTGCACCACACGCCGGCCGGGTCGACCGTGACCCTCGCCGTCGGAAAGGCCGGCACGGGAATCGCGATCGAGGTCGCCGACAACGGGCCGGGCATCCCCGAGGCCGAGCGCGCCAAGGTGTTCGACCGCTTCTACCGGCTGGACCGCAGCCGCTCGACGGCCGGCAGTGGCCTCGGCCTCGCCATGGTGAAGGCGATCGCCGGCCTGCACGGGCTCACCATCGAGCTCCGCGACCGCAATCCCGGACTGGGCGTCGTCGTCACCGGCTGAGCCGCGCGCGGAGACCGCCCTGCGGACGGTGCGATTGTCGGCACCACCGCCCGCGGCCACAATCGCGCGATGAGCAGCACCCGCTTCGCCTATGTCGGCAGCTACACCACGCCCGAGCGCAACGGCCAGGGCAACGGCATCAACGTCTATCGCGTCGACCGTCGCACCGGCGCCTTCGCGCATGTCCAGCGGGTCGGCGGCCTGGAGAATCCGTCCTTCCTCGCCATCAACGCGGACGGCACGCGGCTCTACTCGGTGCACGGCGATCGCAGCGAGATCAACTCCTTCACGATCGATCCCGCGACCGGCCGTCTCGCCCCGGTGAACCGTCAGCCCACCGGCGGCTACAACCCCGTCCACCTCGCCTTCGACGCGACCGGCCGCTTCCTCGCCGTGTGCAACTACGGCACCGATACGCTGGCCGTCTTTCCCCTCGCCGCCGACGGAAGCCTGAAGCCCTACCGGACGCTCACCACCGTCACGGGCACGCTCGGGCCCCATCGCTTCCAGCAGAAGACGATGTGCGTGCACCACATCCCGCTCGACCGCCAGGGCCGGTTCTTCTACGTGCCCTGCAAGGGCTCCGACGCCGTCGTGGCCTACCGCCTCGATCCCCGCCGGCGCATCCTCGTCGAGGCGGCCCGCGTCGCAGCCCGGCCCGGCGCCGCGCCCCGCCATATCGATTTCCATCCGCGCAAGCCGCTCGCCTGGGTGATCAACGAGCTCGATTCCACGATCACGACCTACCGCCAGAACCCGCGCAGCGGCGCGCTCGTGCCGCTGCAGACCATCCCGTCGACGCCCGCGACCTTCACCGCCTACAGCACCGGCGCCGAGATCGCGGTCGATCGGGCCGGCCGCAACCTCTACGTCTCGAACCGCGGCCACGACAGTATCGGCGTGTTCGGCATCGACCCGCGCAGCGGCCTGCTGGCGCCGCGCCAGTGGGTGCCGACGCACGGCCGCACGCCGCGCTTCTTCACCGTCGATCCCGACGAGCGCTTCCTCTACGTCGCCAACCAGGACAGCCGGTCGATCGTCGGCTACCGGGTGGCGTCCGACGGCCGGCTCGCGCCCACCCGCATCCGCGTGCGGGTCGGCAGCCCGGCCTGCATCGTCTTCTCGCCCTGATCGTCCACAACGGGGGACTCGACGGAAGCGACGGACCGGCCTATATGTCTCCACTGGAGACATTGGAGGTCGCCATGATCTACGACATGATCCGCCAGCAGCTCGGGCAAGGCGTTCCCTTCGCCCGCCACGCCGGCGTCGAGATCGACCGCATCGACAAGGGCCGCGCCTCGGCGCGCCTGCCCTTCCGCCCGGAGGGGCTGAACCATGTCGGGAGCCAGCACGCCGCCGCCCTGTTCGCGCTCGGCGAGACCGCGTCCGGCGCCGCCATGGCGGGCACCTTTGCCCCGGTGCTGCTCGACGTCCGGCCCGTCGCGGCAGAAGCGTCGATCCGCTACTTCCGCCTCGCCAAGGGCGAGGTGACGGCCGACGCGAGGGTCGAGGCCGAGCCGGACGCCCTGCTCGACGCCATCCGGACCGAAGGCATCGTGCGCTTCCCGATCGTCGTCCAGCTGAAAGGCGAGGACGGTATAGAGGTCGGCGAGATGACCGTGGACTGGCACGTCTCGCGCAAGCGCACCTGACCGTGGCCGCCCGCCGGCCCCGAAGCACGTTCCATCACGGCGATACGCGCCGCGCCGCCCGGGACGCGGCCCTCGCCCTGCTGACCGAGGAAGGCTCGCAAGCCCTCGGCCTGCGCGCCGTCGCCGAGCGGATCGGCGTCAACCACCGCGCCCTCTATCGCCACTTCCCGTCCCTCGAGGCGCTGAAGATCGAGGTCGCCGCCGAGGGGTTCACGCGCCTCGCCGCGCGGATCGAGCGCGTCGCGCCGCGCGACGAGCGTGCCCTGGCCCGCGCCTATGGCGGCTTCGCGCTGGGAGAGCCGCATCTCTACGACCTCATGTTCTCCCTGCCCTTGCGGCGCTGGTACGGCACCGACCATCCGATCGGCCCGGCGCTGCGCCGCGTCGTGGCCGCCGCCGCTTCCGTGGTCGGCCACTCGCACGCCGAAACCCGCGTCTTCCGTCTCTGGGGGCTCGTCCACGGGCTGGTCGGACTCTATCGGACCGGCGCGTGGCGGGCGCAGTCGACGAGACAGGCCGTGACCTTCATCGCCTCGCTGGTTTGACGGCACGCACGCGCTGTGGTCGGAATGAGGCTCGCCCTCCCCGACCACCGACGGAGCGTTCCGGTGAGCGACAAGACGTATGGTTTCGAGACCCTGTCCATCCACGCCGGTGCCGCACCGGATCCCGCGACCGGGGCGCGCGCGCTGCCGATCTACCAGACCACCGCCTACGCCTTCGACGACGCCGACCACGCCGCCGCCCTGTTCAACCTGCAGACCGTGGGCTTCATCTACTCGCGGCTCACCAACCCGACCAACGCCGCGCTCGAGACACGCCTCGCGACGCTCGAGGGCGGCCGCGGCTGCACCGTCACCGCCTCCGGCCACGCCGCACAGGTGCTGGCGCTGTTTCCCCTGATGTCGCCCGGCGCCGAGATCGTCGCCTCCTCGCGGCTCTACGGCGGCTCGCTCCAGCAGATGCGGAACACCTACCCGAAGTTCGGCTGGACGGCGAAGATCGTCGACGCCGACGAGCCGGAGAACTTCGCCCGGGCGGTCACCGCGAACACCAAGGCCTTCTTCATCGAGAGCCTGGCCAATCCCGGCGGTGTCGTCAGCGACATCGAGGCGATCGCCCGCATCGCCGAGTCGGCGGGCGTGCCGCTGCTGGTCGACAACACGATGGCCACGCCCTACCTGTGCAAGCCGATCGACTTCGGCGCCACGCTGGTCGTGCACTCGACCACCAAGTTCCTGAGCGGCACGGGCACCGCGATGGGCGGGGCGGTGGTGGATTCCGGCCGCTTCGACTGGTCGCGCGACGGCCGCTTCCCCAGCCTGGCCGGCCCGGAGCCCGCCTACCACGGCCTCAATTTCTTCGAGACGTTCGGCGACATGGCCTACACGTTCCACGGCCACGCCGTGGGACTGCGCGACCTCGGCCCGACCCAGGCGCCCTTCAACGCCTGGATCACGATGCTCGGCATGGAAACGCTCGGCCTGCGCATGGAGCGCCACTGCGCCAATGCGCAGAAGGTCGCCGAGTTCCTCGAGCGCCATCCGGCCGTCGCCTGGGTGAACTATGCCGGCCTGCCGGGCAACCGGTACCACCAGCTCGCGAAGCGGTATCTGCCGCGCGGCGCTGGCTCGGTCTTCACCTTCGGGGTCAGGGGCGGCTACGAGGTCGGCGTGAAGGTCGTCGATGCCGTCGACCTGTTCTCGCATCTCGCCAACATCGGCGATGCCAAGAGCCTCATCATCCACCCCGCCTCGACGACGCATCGCCAGCTCGCCGACGAGCAGCGCGTCGCCGCCGGCGCCGGCCCGGACGTGCTCCGCCTGTCGATCGGAATCGAAACCGTGGACGACATCATCGCCGATCTGGCGCAAGCTCTGGAGAAAGCAACGAAATCATAGGCGAGGAACAAGGGCACCATGCTGAGCAAGGCCGACAATGACTTCCTGACGCAAAGCGGACCCGGGACGCCGATGGGCGCCCTGATGCGCCGCTTCTGGATGCCGGCGCTGCTCAGCGCCGAACTGCCCGAGCGCGACGGCCCGCCGAAGAAGATCAGGCTGCTGGGGGAGGATCTCCTCGCCTTCCGTGCCAGCGACGGCCGCGTCGGCATCGTCGAGCCGCACTGCCCGCATCGCGGTGCCAACCTCTACTACGGGCGCAACGAGGAATGCGGCCTGCGCTGCGCCTTCCACGGCTGGAAGTTCGACGTCGACGGCAACTGCGTCGACCTGCCGACCTCGCCGCCGGAATCCTCCTACAAGGATACGATCAAGCTGCTCGCCTACCCGACGCGCGAATGGGGCGACATCGTCTGGGCCTACATGGGGCCGCGCGAGCACATGCCCGAGCTGCCGCAGCTCGAATTCGGCCTGGTGCCCGCCACCAGCCGCTACGTCACCAAGAAGTGGCAGGACTGCAACTGGGTGCAGAGCCTCGAGGGCGCGATCGACACCTCGCATTTCTCCTTCCTGCACATGGTGCTGACCAAGGACCATGAAGCCGCGCGTGCCGCCATGGCCAAGGCGGCCATCGCCGACCAGACCAAGCCCGACGATCGCATCCGCTGGGTGCAGAACGACCCGCGGCCCAAGTTCAGCGTCCTGGGCCACGAGACCGGGCTGGTGATCGGCGGCGCCCGCAAGACCGACACGGCCGACCTCTACTGGCGAATCTCCCAGTTCCTCATGCCCAACCACGCCTATACGCCGACCGCGTTCCCGGGCGAGATCTACTATGGCCAGAGCTGGGTCCCGGTCGACGACACCAACTGCTGGATCTACACCTACAGCTGGCATCCCGACCGGCCCTTCACCAATTCCGAACGCACCAAGTTCGACGGCGGCTTCAATGTCCACGCCGAGGTCGACGACACGTACATGCCGCTGCGCAACCGTCGCAACGACTACCTGATCGACCGAGCGGCGCAGAAGCACGACACCTTCACGGGCATCCAGGGCGTGTCCGAGCAGGACGCCGCCATCCAGGACAGCCAGGGCCCGGTCCAGGACCGCACGAAGGAGCATCTCGGTCCCACCGACATCGGCATCGTCGAGTTCCGCAAGCTGCTGATGGGCGCGGCGCGAGGCCTGCAGCGCGGCGAGGCGCCGAAGGCGGCCGCTGCCGCCGGTCGCTACGCCGTGCGCTCGGGCGGCTGGGTCGCCGATCCGGCGAAGGACCTTGCCACGGTGATGACCGAGCGCTTCGGCCATCGCCACGGCTATGTCGGCAACCACTACGGGCTGGGCGACTGATGCTCAGCCGGGAGGACAACGACTTCCTGACGCAAAGCGGACCCGGGACGCCGATGGGCGCCCTGATGCGCCGCTTCTGGATGCCGGCGCTGCTCGGCGCCGAACTGCCCGAGCGCGACGGCCCGCCCAAGAAGATCCGGCTGCTGGGGGAGGATCTTCTCGCCTTCCGCGCCAGCGATGGCCGCGTCGGCATCGTCGAGCCGCACTGCCCGCATCGCGGCGCCAACCTCTACTACGGGCGCAACGAGGAATGCGGCCTGCGCTGCGCCTTCCATGGCTGGAAGTTCGACGTCGACGGCAACTGCATCGACCTGCCAACCTCGCCGCCGGAGTCCTCGTACAAGGACACGATCAAGCTGCTCGCCTATCCGACGCGCGAATGGGGCGACATCGTCTGGGCCTACATGGGGCCGCGCGAGCACATGCCGGAGCTGCCGCAGCTCGAGTTCGGCCTGGTGCCCGCCGCCAGCCGCTATGTCACGAAGAAGTGGCAGGACTGCAACTGGGTGCAGAGCCTGGAAGGCGGCATCGACACGGCGCACTTCTCGTTCCTGCACGCCGTCCTCACCCGGGACGAGAAGGAGGCGCTCGCCCTCTACAGCCGCTCGGCGGCGCTGGGCGACCAGTCGAGGCCCGACGACCGCATCCGCTGGGTGCGCAACGATCCGCGTCCGAAGTTCAGCGTGCTGGGCCACGAGACCGGCCTGGTGATCGGCGGCGCCCGCAGGACCGACACGACCGATCTCTACTGGCGCATCGCCCAGTTCCTCATGCCCAACCACGCCTTCGCCCCCGCGGCGATGCCCGGCGAGGTCTACTACGGGCAATGCTGGGTGCCCGTCAGCGACACCGACTGCTGGATCTACACCTACAGCTGGCGTCCCGACCGGCCCTTCACCAACGCCGAGCGCACGCAGTTCGCGGGCGGCTTCGGCGTTCATGCCGAGGTCGACTCCGACTACATGCCGCTGCGGAACCTGCGCAACGACTACCTGCTCGACCGCCAGATCCAGAAGCGCGAGACCTTCACCGGCATCCAGGGCGTGTCCGAGCAGGATGCCGCCATCCAGGACAGCCAGGGCCCGGTCCAGGACCGTACCCGCGAGCATCTCGGTCCCACCGACATCGGCATCGTCGAGTTCCGCAAGCTGGTGATGGGCGCCGCCCGCGCCCTGCAGCGCGGCGAGGAGCCGCGCGCGACGCGCGCTGCGAAACGCTACGCCGTCCGCTCCGGCGGCTGGGTCGCCGATCCAGCCAAGGATCTCGCCGCCGTGATGACCGAACGCTTCGGCCACCGTCATGGCTATGTCGGCCACGAGCACGGGCTGGGAGAATAGTTAGACCGTGACGGCGCCCTGCTCTATCGTCGCGACGCTTTCGAGACTGGGGAGACCAACGTGACCGTCAAGATCTATGGGCCGACCGCCTCCCGCGCCTCGCGCGCGTTGTGGATCGTGCACGAGCTCGGCATTCCCTTCGAGCACGTTCCCGTGGAGATGAAGGACATCAAGAGCGCCGACTACCTCAAGGTCAATCCGAACGGCAAGGTGCCGGCGCTGGTCGACGGCGACTTCAAGCTCTTCGAATCGATGGCGATCAACATCTACCTCGCGGCCAAGTACGGCAAGGACGGCTTCTACCCGTCGGGGCTGGAGGACCAGGCGCTGGTCAACCAGTGGAGCTTCTGGGGCATGACGGAAGTCGAGAAGTCGCTGCTCACGATCCTGATCGACATGTTCATGACGGCCCCCGACAAGCGCAAGCCCGACGCCGTCGCCGAGGCGCAGAAGGCGCTTCCCAAGCCGTTCGGCGTGCTGAACGAGGCGCTGGCGGGACGCGAGTACCTGCTCGGCCCGGCCTTCACGGTGGCCGACCTCAACCTCGCCTCGATCTGCAGCTGGGCCAAGCCGATCAAGTACGACTTCGCGCCCTTCCCCAACGTCGCGGCCTGGCTCGACCGCTGCCTGTCGCGTCCGGCCTACAAGGCGGCGCGCGGCAACAAGTAGAGACTACTCGGCCGGCGCCGGCTGGACGGGCGCCTCGACCCGGAGCGAGCGCTCGCCGCCGGGCAGCAGCAGCGCGACCAGGGTGATGGCGGCGGCCAGCCCCGTCAGGCCGAGGAACAGCGGCTCCAGGCTGCCGGTCGTCTCGCGCACCCAGGCGATGAGCATGATGGCGATCGGGCTCGCGCCCAGCGCGACCACGAACTTGGCGCCGAAGCCCAGCCCGTGGAAGCGCGAGGGCGTGTAGCGGGCGATCAGGATGTTCTCGATCGGCCCCGAGGCCGCGCTCAGAACCGCCGAGCCGATCGCGCCGGCCAGCGCCAGGTAGCCGTTGCCCATCGCCAGGGCCAGCATGGCGAACACCTGCAGCGCCGATGCCGTCACGTAGGTCGACTTCAGCGGATAGCGGTCGATGATGGTGCGCCCCATGACGTACTGGGCGACGCCCGACACGACGTAGATCATCGAGGTGGCGAGGCCGACCCACAGCACCGCCTCGGTCGCGAAGCCCCACGAGGCCACCTGCGCCCGCACGCTGGCGATGTCGCCGGCCAGCCGCGTCTCGAACACCAGGGCGGCGCCGAACATGACGGCGGCCCAGATGACGCCCTCGAACGCCATGGTCACGGACAGCACCGAGAAGACCCGCCAGAACTCGCGCCGTCCGGCGCGCAGCCCGGGGGTCGCCGGCATCGGCCGGTCACCGACCCGGCCGCGCCGGATCTCCCAGGCAAGCACCGCGCCCACCACGAGGCAGACGAGTCCCGGGACGATGAAGGCTGCACGCCAGGACGCGAGCGTGATCAGCACGCCCGGCACGATGCCGTACAGCGCGAGGCCGGCGCTGCCCCACAGCCCGTTCACGCCCATGGCGTGGCCCTGCTCGCGCGCCGTGCGGATGATCCAGCCGATCCCCACCGAATGGTAGAAGGCGCCGAACGTGCCGATGCCGCACAGCGCCAGCATGAGCGCGACCGTGTCGCCCTCCGGCACCAGGCCGCAGGCGATCGACGACAGGCCGAGGCCCGCGAACATCACCACCATCATGCGCGGCGCGCCGAACCGGTCGGATGCCCAGCCCGCCGGCAGGGACATGACGCCCAGCAGGACCGCCGCCGGCGCATAGAGCTCCAGCAGGCGCTCGGCCGGCAGCTTCCAGGCCACCGCGAGGGTAAGCACGATCACCGCATAGAAGGCGGTCATCATGTGCATCAGGGCATGTCCGATCGAGGAGAAGACCAGGACACGCCGGCCCATCGCCGTGTCGGCCGGATCGCCGGGGAGAATCGTCATGGCGCCTGTATCGTCCCCGCCCCGGGACGGCGCAAGCCCGGCTTGCGGCATCGCTGCCATTCGCGCTAAAGCCCCTCTGCCGCGGGCGACCGCGGCACCGGTCGGGGCGTAGCGCAGCCTGGTAGCGCATCAGTCTGGGGGACTGGGGGTCGCAGGTTCAAATCCTGTCGCCCCGACCATTCGCTTTCCTTGGAAGGCCGCGCCGTCGCCATGACCTCCCGCCGCGCGCTGGCCTTCATCTTCTGCACCGTGTCGCTCGACGTGCTGGCGCTCGGGATCATGATCCCGGTCCTGCCGTCCATCGTGCTCGCGTTCATGGGCGGCGACACCGCCGAAGCGGCCAATGTCTTCGGGGCCTTCGCCGCGGTCTGGGCGTTGATGCAGTTCATCTGCTCGCCGTTCCTCGGCATGCTGTCCGACCGCTTCGGGCGCCGCCCGGTGATCCTGGTCTCGTGCCTGGGCATGGGCCTCGACTACATCTTCATGGCCCTGGCGCCCTCCCTGGCGCTGCTGTTCGTCGGGCGGATCATCTCCGGCATCACCGCGGCCACGATCGGCACCGCCCTGGCCTACATCGCCGACGTCACCCGACCGGAGGAACGCGCCCGGTCGTTCGGCCTGATCGGCATGGCCTTCGGCCTGGGTTTCGTCCTCGGGCCGGCGATCGGCGGGCTGCTGGGCGGCGTCGAGCCGCGCCTGCCCTTCTGGGTATCCGCAGCCGCCAGCCTTCTCAACGCCGCCTTCGGCTGGTTCGTCCTGCCGGAATCGCTGCCGCCGGAGCGGCGCATGGCCTTCGCCTGGTCGCGCGCCAATCCCGTGGGCGCGCTGCGATTGCTGCTGTCCCATCGCCAGCTGATCGGGCTGGCGGCGGTCGATTTCATCGTCAACCTTGCCCACCAGGTCCTGCCGGCGGTGGCCGTCCTCTACGCCGGCTATCGCTACGGCTGGGACGAGACCGCGGTAGGACTAGCCCTTGCGCTGGTCGGCCTCTGCAGCGCCGTCGTCCAGGGCCTGGTGATCGGGCCGGCTGTGGCCCGGCTCGGGACGCGGTGGGCGCTTCTCGCAGGCCTCCTGTGCGGCGCCCTCGGCATGACGATCTATGGCCTGGCCCCGACCGGTGCCTGGTTCCTCCTCGGCGTGCCGATCATGGCGCTGTGGGGCGTCGTCGGACCCGCCATCCAGGATCTCATGACCCGGCGGGTCGGCGAGTCCGAGCAGGGGCAGTTGCAGGGGGCCAACAGCGCGGCGCGCAGCATTGCCGCCCTGCTCGGGCCGCCGCTGTTCACCATGACCTTCGCCCACCTGATCGGCTGGCTGCCGGGAGCGGCCTTCCTGCTGGCGGCAGCGCTGCTGGTGATGGCGGCCGGCCTGGCCTGGCGGATCGCCGCCGGCGCGGACGGGTCTACGACGACGTCGCCAGCCGCCGACCCTCGTCAGTGAGCTTGCACACCAGCCAGTCGGGCTTCAGCGGATTGGCGAACCATGGCTCTGCCCATCCGCGCTTCAGGCAGTGACGCACGATCGCCGGCGCCACCGCCTGGCCGTCGAGATCGAACAGGGGCAGCTTGCCGCCGGCCTGGGAAACGCCCCGCCGCAGGTAAAGCAGCTCCTGCAAAGTTGGAAGGATGACCTCCAACTCATTGTCGTTGCTTGGAATGGGCGCGGCGGCTTTGCCTCGCCGACGCGCAATCTTGCTACTGGCAAACACGGCGGCGTCCCCCTCTGACGATGCCGGTTAACGGTCCCTCAATGCAGAGGATACCTTTGCCGAACAAAAAACAAAGATAAATCAGGTAGTTATTGTATCTTGCTGAAATTCACACCCGATCTGGTGGCTGTCTGCTCGTCAGCCGCCAAGCTCTTGTGCGAACGCGCGAAGCCCGAATCTTGACGCCGCCTAATTTCCGGCCTTCAGCGTGCTCCGAAGCTGGGTCAGCGCCTGTTCCAGGTCCTCGAGCACCGATTCGATCTCGCGGCGCTTGTGGAGGTCCAGCATCGCCGCCCGGGGCGTCGTCGTGGAGGGCTGCGGGCCGGTGCGCGGCAGCGGCTGCCGGGCGCCCTGCGCGGCCATGGCCTCCGCCCGCGCCGACACGATGCGCAGGCTCTCGAGCGCGCTCTCCGCGGCGATGTCGAGGCGCTGCTGCTGGGGCAGACGACCGCGCCCCTCCTTCAGGAGGCGCTGCACGCCCTTGATCGTGTAGCCGTCCTCGTAGAGGAGCGTCCGGATGCGGCGCAACAGATCGACGTCCTCGGGGCGATAGTAGCGCCGGCCGCCGCCGCGCTTCAGCGGCCTTACCTGGCTGAACTTGCTTTCCCAGAAGCGCAGGACGTGCTGCGGCACGTCGAGCTCGGTCGCGACCTCGCTGATCGTGCGAAAGGCCTGTGCGGACTTCTCAACGCGCCTGTCCGACGCCTGAACCGATGCGGCCATGACTTGTCCCCCTCATTGCCGACTACCCCTGATCCTCTTCGGGTGCCCCGTTGATCAGTGTCTTGAGAACGTTCGACGCGCGAAAGACGAGTACGCGACGCGGCAGGATCGGTACTTCCTGGCCCGTCTTCGGATTGCGGCCGACCCGCTGTCCCTTGTCGCGGACGGTGAAGCTCCCGAACGAGGAGATCTTCACCGATTCACCACGCGCCAAAGCCTCGACGACCTCCGAGAGGATCGTCTCGACCAGATCGCTGGATTCGTTGCGAGACAGGCCCACTTCCTGGAACACCGACTCGCTCAGATCAGCGCGCGTGATAGTCCGGCCTTCCATCCGGTACCCTTCCTTCCCCCAGTTAATCCTTACTCTAAGGTGGGAAAGCGGTCAATATCAGTGGGATAGAGCGTGGCCTTGAATCAGGACCTGTTCCTGTTCCGTTGCGGCGCGCAGGGGCCGCCGGTCTACCAGCGGACCAGCGAGGCGCCCCAGGCCAGTCCGCCGCCGATTCCCTCGAGAAGCAGCAGGTCGCCCCTGCTGATCCGGCCGTCCTTGACGGCCGTGTCGAGGGCCAGCGGGATCGAGGCCGCCGACGTGTTGGCGTGCTGGTCGACGGTGACCACCACCCGCTCCGGCGGCAGGCCGAGCTTGCGTCCGGTGCCGTCGATGATCCGCTTGTTGGCCTGGTGCGGCACGAGCCAGTCGATGTCGGCGGGCGTCAGGCCGACCTTCTCCAGGACCTCGCCCACCACTGCCGCCATGTTGACGACGGCATGTTTGAAGACTTCCTTGCCTTCCATGCGCAGGAAGCCGGTCGTCCGGGTCGAGGACGGGCCGCCGTCGACGTAGAGGATGTCGTGCTGGCGGCCGTCCGAATGCAGCGCATTGCCGAGGATGCCGCGATCCTCCGCGGTGCCCTTGCCCTCCTCGGCCCGCAGCACGATCGCCCCGGCACCGTCGCCGAACAGCACGCAGGTGCCGCGGTCGTTCCAGTCCAGGATCCGGGAGAAGGTCTCGGCGCCGATCACCAGGGCGGTCGAGGCGAGGCCGGTGCGCAGCATGCTGTCGGCGACCGATACGCCGTAGACGAAGCCCGCGCACACGGCCTGGACGTCGAAGGCGGCGCCGCGCGTCATGCCGAGCGAGGCCTGGACGCGGGTGGCCGTCGCGGGGAAGGTCTCGTCGGGCGTCGCGGTGGCCAGCACGATCAGGTCGACGTCGGCAGCCTTGAGGCCGGCATGCTCGAGCGCGCGCTCCGAGGCCTTGATCGCGAGATGCGAGGTGAACTCGCCCTCGGCGGCGATGTAGCGCTGGCGGATGCCCGTGCGCTGACGGATCCACTCGTCCGACGTGTCGACCTTCTTCGCGAGCTCCTCGTTGGTAACGACCCTGTCCGGCAGATAGGCGCCGCACCCCTGAACCACGGAACGTATCACTCGGCCCCTCCGGTCGCCTGCAGCGCCGGCGCCTCGGCCGTCGAGGAGAGCTGCCGCAGCCGGCCCAGCCCCTCGACGAGCTTGTTCTTGTATTCGTAGCGGACGAGGTCGACCGCCACGCCGATCGCGTAGGCGAAGCCCAGCGCATCCGTGCCGCCGTGGCTCTTCACGCAGACACCGTCAAGACCGAGGAACACGCCGCCATTGTAGCGTCTTGGATCGACCCGCTTGCGCAGCTTCACCCAGGCGCCCGAAGCGAACAGGTAGCCGATCTTGGCGAAAGTCGAGGTCCGGAACGCATCGCGCACGAACTGTGTGTAGAGCTTGGCCGTGCCCTCGATCGACTTCAGCGCGACGTTCCCGGTGAAGCCGTCGGTCACCACGACGTCGAAGGTGCCGGATGTGATGCCGTTGCCCTCGACGAAGCCCTCGAAGGCGATCGGCGAACCCTCGCGGCGCAGCAGGGCGGCGGCAAGGCGCAGCTCCTCGTGTCCCTTCAGCTCCTCGGAACCGACATTCAGGAGGCCGACGCGCGGCCGGTCGAGGCCCAGCAGCACCTGCGCGAACACGCTGCCCATGACGGCGAACTCGGCGAGATTGTCCGCATCGCATTCGAGGTTGGCGCCGAGGTCCAGCATCACGGTCTCGCCGCGCGCCGTCGGCAGGAACGAGGCGAGCGCCGGGCGATGAGCACCATCGAGCATGCGCATCGCGAACATCGAGATGGCGAGCAGCGCGCCGGTGTTGCCCGCGGAGACGACGGTATCTGCCCTGCCCTGCGCCGCCGCCTCGACAGCGAGCCACATGCTGGACTTGCGCCGGCGCCGCAGCGCGAAGCTCGGCTTGTCCTCGGCAAGCACGGCATCCTCGGCCGGCACGATCTCGAGCGCGCTGGCCAGGCCCTTGCGCTTGTCGACCAGGGGCTTCAGCCGGGCGGGATCGCCGAACAACAGGAAGGACGTGCCCGGGTAGCGCTCGCGGGCGATGTCGGCACCCTCAACGACGACGTCGGGCGCGTTGTCGCCGCCCATGCCGTCGAGCGCCAGAATCATCTTCCCGACGCTTGTCACGGCGATCCTTCCGTCCTGTGCCAGCCCATCGCCGGCCGCGTGTGGACGCTACTTCTCGGCCGACGCGGCGTCGGCCAGGACCGGCATGTCCTCGCGATAGTAGCCGCAGTGCGAGCAGACCGCGTGGGGCCGCTTGAGCTCGCCACAGTTCTTGCACTCAGTGTAGGCCATCGACGGAATGGCGTGGTGCGCCCGGCGCATGTTGCGGCGGGACTTCGAAACCTTCTTCTTGGGAACGGCCATGACGATCTCCACGGAGGGGCGGCATCGCGCCTGCCCCTAAAAAAGCTGCGGCCGCGCTCTAGAGGCGCGGCAGGGCGCTCTCTCTAGCCAATACGTCTCACCGCCGCAACAATTTAGCGGTCCCGGCGCGGCTTGTCTCGGAGCGCCGCCAGGCCGGCAAACGGATGCCGCGGGCGGTCGCCGGGCCTTTCCCGGCCCCCGCCGCGCGGCCGCGGCAGAACGTCCTCGAGGTTGACGCCCGGCCGCCGCGGATAGGGATCGGCGGCCAGGGAGAGCTGCTCGGCGACGATTTCGCCGACATCGAGCACGTTCCCGTCGAGCGGCTCGGGCGCATCCACCTGGGCGCTCAGCACCGCCTCGCCGCTTTCGGGATCGTGCTCGTCCTCGAGATCGCGCTGGAACACGACCCGGAAGGCGTCGTCGAGATCCTGGGTCACCGGGTCGAGGGTCAGCACGCAGGCCTGCACGATGCGCCCACGCAGCCGCCCTTCGACGACGATCCGCGCGCCCGGGCGGCTGTCGACCGTGACCCGCGCCGAAAAGGCCGGCAGACCGAGGAAACCGAACCGCTTCGCCAGCGCCGCCCGCTCGCTCTCGGTCGGGGCGATCTCCAGCGCAGCGCCCGCGGGGCCCATCCGATCGAGATCGACCAGACGCTCGATTTCAGATTTCTCTTTGTTATTTGATAGTTGCGGCATTTTTCTGATCTACCTGGCAAGATCCCGACGGGACGTGGCCGCCAGGATCGTCTCATATTGGCGGACATAGGCCTCCAGGCAAGCGACGTGGCCGTCCTCCGCGGTTCTCCCGCCATAGGCGTTGCGGCGCAGAACGTCCGCGAGCGTCAGGTCGCCGCTGCCGGCCAGGGCGTCGCGGTAGGCCAGCGATCGCCCGTGCAGGCCTTCCGCCATGATCTTGATGCGGCGTCCCACGCCGAGGTCCTGGACGCCGATCTCGCGCAGCGTCAGGTCGAGATGCCGGAACATGGCATCGAAGAAGGCCTGGGCCAGCACCTCACCGTCCGGCTCGCGGCGCAGCCGGTCGATCATCAGGGCGGCATGCAGGGCGAGCGCGTCGAACCGCCCGTCGAGCGTGTCGGGAATGCCGCAGGCCTCGAACAGCTCGGGCCGCCGCGCCTCGCCGGCCGTGCGCGCGTAGACCGCGGCCGCGAACGTCTCCTCGGGATTCCTGCGCCTGAACAAGTCCTGATCTCCTGCTGCTCCCGCGGTTGACCCGGCGAGACCATCGCGACATGTTGTGGCCCCTCTTTCCAACGAACCCAAGAAGCCGTCCATGCGTCGCACCGTCCCGTTCGCCATCGCTGTCGCCGGCCTCGCGCTGACCGCCTGCGAACCCTACGGCGACCTGCGCGGCTTCGCGCCGGCTCCCGGAGCCGTCGACAAGCTCGAGGTCGGCACCCAGAGCCGCGACGACGTTGTGCGCCTGGTCGGGTCGCCCTCGGCGGTCGCTACCTTCAATCCCAACGTCTGGTACTACATCAGCGAGCGGCAGGAGACCTGGGGCCCCTCCCGGCCCTGGATCGCCGAGCAGAGCGTGATCCAGATCACGTTCAACGACACCGGCCGCGTCGCCACCATCAAGTACTACGACCTCAAGGATGCGCGGAACATCACCATGGTCTCGCGCATCACGCCGACCTCGGGCAAGGAGCTCACCATCCTCGAGCAGATCCTGGGCAACGTCGGCAAGTTCAGCGGCCCGCGCCAGCAGAGCAATCCGGGCGCGCCGACCGGCGGCGGCTGACCGCCCGCCGCCCATCGCCGCCGCGGCACGGCCGCAAAGAAAAAGCCCCGGTCCTGCGACCGGGGCTTCTTTATTTGGTGCCGTGGCGTCCGGTCAGTGCGCGAGCACGGCCAGCAGCAGCAGGGCCACGATGTTGGTGATCTTGATCATCGGGTTCACGGCCGGGCCGGCCGTGTCCTTGTACGGATCGCCCACGGTGTCGCCGGTCACGGCGGCCTTGTGCGCCTCCGAGCCCTTGCCGCCGAAATGGCCCTCCTCGATGTACTTCTTGGCATTGTCCCAGGCACCGCCGCCCGCCGTCATCGAGATGGCGACGAAGATGCCGGTCACGATCACGCCGAGCAGCATGGCGCCGACGGCGGCAAAGGCATCGGCCTTGCCTGCGATCGCCGCGATCACGAAGTACAGCACGATGGGCGACAGAACCGGGAGCAGCGACGGGATCATCATCTCCTTGATCGCCGCCCGGGTCAGCATGTCGACCGCCCGACCATAGTCCGGACGATCGGTGCCGGCCATGATGCCGGGCTTCTCGCGGAACTGCCGGCGCACTTCCTCGACCACCGCCTGGGCGGCGCGGCCGACGGCCAGCATCGACATGCCGCCGAACAGGTACGGCAGGCCGCCGCCGATCAGCAGGCCGACCACGACATAGGGGTTCTGCAGCGAGAAGCTGACGGCCGTGATGCCGAGCTTGCCCTGGGCGATGAAGTAGTCGAGGTCCGAGGTGTAGGCCGCGAACAGCACCAGCGCGCCGAGGCCGGCCGATGCGATGGCATAGCCCTTGGTCACCGCCTTGGTAGTGTTGCCGACCGCGTCGAGCGCGTCGGTGTTCTTGCGCACTTCCTTCGGCAGTCCCGCCATCTCGGCGATGCCGCCGGCATTGTCGGTGACCGGGCCGTACGCGTCGAGCGCCACCACCATGCCGGCCAGCGCCAGCATGGCGGTCGTGGCGATGGCGATGCCGAACAGGCCCGCCAGCACGTAGCAGACCACGATGCCGGCGCAGATCAGGAGCGCCGGCAGGGCCGTCGCCTCCATCGACATGGCGAGGCCGGCGATGACATTGGTGCCGTGGCCAGTGACCGAGGCCTGGGCCACCGCCTTGACCGGCCGGTAGTCGGTGCCGGTGTAGTACTCGGTGATCCACACGATCAAGCCGGTGATGGCCAACCCGACCAGCGAGCACAGGAAGAGCGTCATGCCGCTGAACGTGCGGTCGCCGACCGTGAGCATGGTGCCGGTGCCGATCACCCAGTCGGTGACGAACCAGATCGCCGGGATCGACAGCACGGCGGCCGCGATCACGCCCTTGTACATGGCCCACATGATGCCGCCGTCGGAGCCGAGGCGGACGAAGTAGGTGCCGATGATCGAGGTGATGATGCAGGCGCCGCCGATGGCCAGGGGATAGACCATCAGCTTGTCGACGAGCTCGGCGTTGCCGGCGAAGAAGATCGAGGCCAGGACCATCGTGGCGACGGTGGTCACCGCGTAGGTCTCGAACAGGTCGGCCGCCATGCCGGCGCAGTCGCCGACATTGTCGCCCACGTTGTCGGCGATGGTGGCCGGGTTGCGGGGGTCGTCCTCCGGGATACCGGCTTCGACCTTGCCCACCATGTCGCCGCCCACGTCGGCGCCCTTGGTGAAGATGCCGCCGCCGAGACGGGCGAAGATCGAGATCAGCGAGGCGCCGAAGCCGAGCGCCACCAGCGCGTCGATCATTTCCCGGCTTCCCGAGGCGACGCCCATGTTGCGCAACAGCATGAAGTAGCCGACCACGCCCAGGAGCGCGAGGCCCGCCACCAGCATGCCGGTGACCGCGCCCGACTTGAAGGCGAGGTCGAGGCCCTGCCCCAGGCTCTTCTGCGCGGCGACCGCGGTGCGCACGTTGGCGCGCACCGAGACGTTCATGCCGATGAAGCCCGTGGCGCCCGACAGGACGGCGCCGATCAGGAAGCCGCCGGCAGCGTACTTGCCGAGGAAGAGGAAGAGCAGGACCAGCACGACCACGCCGACGATGGCGATGGTCGTGTACTGACGGCGAAGGTAAGCGGCGGCGCCCTCCTGCACGGCCTGCGCGATCTCCTGCATGCGGGCGGTGCCGGAGTCGGCGGCCATGACCCGCGACGCGGTCACGATGCCGTACAGGACGGCGATGATGCCGCAGGCTACGACGGCCCAGAGAACGGTAGACATTTTTGGCTAACCTATTGTTTAGACGGCATTTCCCGCCTGGCGCATGCCGAAGCTTCAGGTCTCCCCCGGCGCAAGGCGGCCGGAAAATGGCAGAACGCCACAATCCGCGCAACCCGCACGGGCCAAAAGAGACGATGCGTCAAGGGCTTGGCTTCAGGCGCGGTGGGGTTGGCGCAGGCGGAACAGGCCGATGATGGCAAGGGCCACCACCACCAGGGCGAGCGCCAGGTAGTTCAGCACCGCCCAGCCCTGCAGTTCGAGCACGATGCTGGCCAGCAGGCTGGCCGCCGCGGTCGTGCCGAACACCATGAAGTCGTTGAAGGCCTGCGCCTTGCCGCGCTCCGGCGCGCGATAGGTCGTGGTGAGGAGCGTCGTGGCGCCGACGAACAGGAAGTTCCAGCCGAGCCCGTTCAGCCCGAGCGCGATGCGGAAATGCCATTCGCTGACGCCCAGCAGGGCGACGATGACGCCCAGCACCAGGATCGCGCCGCCGGCGAACATGACGTTGAACACCCCATGGCGGGCGATCAGGTGGCCGGTGAAGAAGGCCGGCACGAACATGCCCATGACGTGCACGAAGATGGTGACGGGCGCTTCGGTCGCGGCCAGTCCACACTGCACGATGGCCAGAGGCGACGCCGCCATCACGAAGGACATGACGCCGAAGGCGATCATGGCGCCGGCGCAGGCCACCATGTAGGCGGGCTGGGTGACGATCTCGAGCAGCGGCCGCTGCGGGCCGGTCGTGTCCTCGGACTTGACCGGCGGGAACTCGATGAAGCCGAGCACGACGAAGACGACGGCATGGATCAGCACGACGGCGCAGAAGCTCGCCTGGAAGATCGGCACCCAGAGGTGCGGCGTGAAGCGGGCCAGGGCCGGACCGACGATGCCGGCCACGATGCCGCCGGCCGTGACATAGGAGATGGCCTGGGCCCGGAAGGCGCCGGGCGCCAGCTCGACGGCCGCGAAGCGGTAGAGCTGCATGTTGGCGACGGCATAGCCCAGGAACAGGCCGCCGAGGCACATCACCGGAAAGCTCGCCATCCCGAGGCCGATCGCCGCGCAGGACGCGCCGATCATTCCCATCAGCGAGCCGGTGCGGAACCCGAACTTGCGACCGCGCCGCATCATCAGCAGCGAGGCCGGGAACACCGACAGCATGACGCCGAGATGCTGCATGGTGACCGGCAGGTTGGCCCACATGCGCAGCTCGGGCGACACGATGGTCAGCACCGCCAGCGCCGAGGAGGCGAACATCAGCGTGTTGCAACTCTGGGTCAGCGCCTGGCAGACGGCCAGCAGGCCGATATTGCGCAGCGACCGGCGCGGCATGCCGCCGCCCGATACCGCCTGCGCTCCCTCCACCTTGATCGATCCATCCATTGGGCCGGCACTCTAGTCGCGGGCCGGGCGCCACCCAAGGAATAAGGCACGTGCGCAGGGCGGTCCTGCCCTGCGAATTCAGGAGGCTGGCAGCGACCTAGAAGTGGACGTAGCCCGCGACCGGGGATCGGACCGGGCGGCCGTCGACCAGGAGCGTCACGCCCTCGCCCGCCGCGCAAGTGCCGATCGGCGTCACCGGCACGCCGGCGGCGCGGGCCGCCGCCAGCAGCGCCCGTTCGCGGCGCGGCGGCACGGCCATCACGAGCTCGTAGTCGTCGCCGCCGCCCAGCACCGGCGCCCACAGGCCGGGCTCGGCCGCGAGCGCCCGGCGCGCGGCTGCCGAGAGCGGCACGCGCTCGCGCTCGATCTTGATGGCGAGGCGCGACGCCTGGGCGATGTGGCCGGCGTCGGCGAGCAGACCGTCCGAGACGTCGGCCACGGCGGTCGCGATGCCGACCAGCCGCGGTCCCAGCGTGCAGCGCGGCTCGGGACGGCGATAGCGCCGCTCCAGCGACGGCGCCGAGAGCTGCCCGCGAGCGGCGAGCAAACCGAGCGCGCCGTCGCCGATCGTGCCGCTGACCCACAGGCGATCGCCGGCGCGCGCGCCGGCGCGCGTCAGGCCGCAGCCGCTTGCGACCCGACCGAAGGCGGTGATGGTGATGGTGAGCGGTCCGGGCGTGACCACCGTGTCGCCGCCGCACAGCACGATGCCGTAGCGCCGCTGGTCCGCCGCCAGGCCACGCGCGAAGCCCGCGACCCAGCGCTCCGTCCAGGTGCGCGGCAGCGCCAGCGAGAGCTGGTAGGTGAAGGGCGTCGCGCCGCCGGCGGCGAGGTCGGACAGGCAGACGCGCAGCGCCTTGGCGGCCACCAGCCCGGGCTTCTCGTCGTCCAGGAAATGAACGCCGGCCACCACCGTATCGGTCTTGACCGCGATGTCGCGGCGCGGGTCGGCCGGCAGGAAGGCATTGTCGCTCAGCAGCCCGCCGGCGCCGGCGAAGCCTTGCGCCAACGGCGCGAAGTAGCGGGCGATGAGCTGGAACTCGCCCATGCGCCGGCGGCGCGCCATCGCCTAGCTCGCGAGCTCGGCGGACCGCGCCTGACGCGCCACGCGATCGAGCACCGAGTTGACGAAGCTCGGCTCGCCCTGGTCGTAGAAGGCATGGGCGATGGCGACATACTCGTTGATGGCCACGCGCGGCGGCACGTCGCGCCGGTGCATCAGCTCGTAGGTCCCGGCCAGCAGGATCGCCCGCACCAGCCGGTCGATCCGCGTCCAGGTCCAGCCCTGGGCCAGCGCTTCCGTCACGGTCTGCTCGAGCGCCTCGCGGTGGGACACGGTTCCCTCGACCACGTCCTTGAACAGCGGCCGGTCGGCGTCGCGCCGCATCCCGCCCTCGCCCGGCTCGCCGGTGCGCACCTGCAGGAACTGGTCGATGATCTCGGCCGTGCCGTGCTCGCCCTCCTGCCACTGGTAGAGCGCCTGCACAGCCGCAAGCCGCGCCGCCTGGCGCCGGCTGGGCGGCGGCGGGCCACCGGCCGTCGGGGCGGCGCTCACGTGTTCCGCCAGCGGCGGCCGAGCGCCACCATGGCGAGGCAGGCATGGGCGGCGTCGCCGCCCTTGTCGCCGCGGGCCACGAAGGCGCGGGCCTTGGCCTGCTCCATCGTCTCGACGGTGACGATGCCGTAGCCGATGGCGAGCTTCCTCTGGATGGAGAGATCCATCAGCCCGCGGGCGCTCTCGCCGCAGACATAGTCGTAGTGGGTGGTCTCGCCGCGGATGACGCAGCCAAGCGCCACGAAACCGTCGTAGCGGCCCTCCGCCAGGGCGATCGCGCCCGGGATCTCGAAGGCGCCCGGCACCACGACACGCTCGAAGGTCGCGCCGTTCTTCTCGATCTCGCGGCCCGCGCCGTCGATCAGCGCGTCGGCGATCTCGGCGTAATAGCGCGATTCGACGATCAGGAGGCGCGCGCCCCCGACGCCGTCGACCGCCGGCCGGGCGGTCGGATTTTCCGTGCGTGTCGACATGGTCAGCGCATTCAGGACTTGCGGGACGGCCGGCCGGGCACCGGCTTCTGGCCGGCGATCTTGAGGCCGAACCCTTCGAGCCCGACGACGCTCTTCTTGCTGTTGGTCAGGAGCACCATCTCCCGGACGCCGAGATCGATCAGGATCTGGGCGCCGACGCCGTAGTCGCGCAGCTCGCCGCCGGCCGGCTCGATGGGCTCGCCGGCGCGGCGGCGCTGCTCGGACAGCATCACCGTGAGCGGCTCGCGGATCAGCACGATCACGCCCCGCCCCTCCTTGGCGATCTCCTCCATCGAGGCCTCGATCTCCCCGCCGCGGCCGTGGTCGCGCTGGCCGAGCGCATCGGTGAAGATGTTGACCGCGTGCATGCGCACCATGACCGGGCCGCCCGCCGCCGGGTCGCCCTTCACCAGGGCGATGTGCTGCGACATGGTCACCTTGTTGACGTAGACGACGCAGCGGAAGTCGCCGCCGTAGATGCTCGCGAAGGTCGTGTCGCTGAGCCGCTTGACGATCGAATCGTAGCGCCGCCGGTAGGCGATGAGGTCGGAGATGGTGCCGATCTTGAGCCCGTGGCGCTGGGCGAAGGTGATCAGGTCGTTGCGACGGGCCATCGTGCCGTCGTCGTTCATGATCTCGCAGACGACGCCGGCCGGCGTGAGCCCGGCCAGCCGGGCGAGGTCGACCGCCGCCTCGGTGTGGCCGGTGCGCTCCAGCACGCCGCCGTCGCGCGCCACCAGCGGGAAGACGTGGCCCGGCGTGACGATGTCCGAGGGGCCGCAGGACGGGTCGATCGCCACCGCGACGGTGCGGGCGCGGTCGGCGGCCGAGATGCCCGTGGTGACGCCCTCGCGCGCCTCGATGGAGACGGTGAAGGCGGTCTGGTGGCGGGTGCCGTTGTTCTTGGCCATCAGCGGCAGGCCGAGCTGCTCGACGCGCTCGCGGGTCAGCGCGAGGCAGATCAGGCCGCGCGCGTGCTTGGCCATGAAGTTGATGGCATCGGCGGTCGCCCATTGGGCGGGCACCACGAGGTCGCCCTCGTTCTCCCGGTCCTCGTCGTCGACCAGGATGAACATGCGGCCCTTGCGGGCCTCCTCGATGATGTCCTCCGCCGCGGCCTTGACCTCGGCGAAGGTGATCCGCCAGGCGTCCTTTTCGAGCGCGCTCATGGTCTTCCGTGCTCCAGCAGTCGCGCAACGTAACGCGCGAGCATATCGACCTCAAGGTTGACCCTCTGGCCCGGACTGGCCTGGCCCAGGGTGGTGACCGCCTGCGTGTGCGAGATGATGTTCACCCCGAAGCGGTTGCCGTCGACCTCGTTGACGGTGAGGGAGATGCCGTCGACCGCCACCGATCCCTTGGCGGCGACGAAGCGCGCCAGCTCGGTCGGCGCCTCGAAGACGAAGCGGACGCTGCCGCCCTCGGGGGTCATGGAGACGATCGAGCCGACGCCGTCGACATGGCCGTAGACGAGGTGCCCGCCCAGCTCGTCGCCGACCTTGAGCGACAGTTCGAGATTGAGCCGGCTGCCCTCGGCCCACGTACCGAGATGGGTCTTGTCGAGGCTCTCGGCCGAGACCTCGACGGCGAACCAGTCGCCGCCCTTCTCCACCACCGTCAGGCAGCAGCCGGCGCAGGCGATCGAGGCGCCGATGGCGATCGGCGCCATGTCGTGGCGCGTGCGCACCACGAAGCGGCGGTCGCCGGACTGGCTGCCCGGCCTGACCGAGAGGATCTCGCCGACGTCGGTGACGATGCCCGTGAACATTCGACCTTAATTATTCCCCTCTCGCCCAGCTTTCCACCGTGTCGCCCAGCAAGGCGCGGGCCGAAACCAGGCGGAACCGGGGCGCGAAATCCAGCCGCTCCAGCGCCAGCGGCCCGACCGCAGAGCGGCCGTCTGCCCCCAGCACCAGGCCGGCGCGGTAGCTGGTGATGCGGTCGACCAGGCCGGCCCTCAGGAAGGCCGCCGCGACCGCGCCGCCGCCCTCGACGAGGACCCGTGTCAGCCCGCGCCCGCCCAGCGCCTGCGCCGCCGCCGCCGCGTCGACCCGCCCGTCGGCGGCCGCCGCGACCGTCATGACCTCGACACCGCATTCTTGCAAGGCCCGACGCGCCGGCGCCGGCGCGGCATCGGTGCACAGGAGCCACACCGGCACCTGCCGCGCCGTCGCGGCGAGCCGGGAGGCCGGCGACAGGCGGGCCCGCGAATCGACCACGACACGCACCGGCGAATAGGCCGCGAGGCCGGGCAGCCGGCAGGTCAGCTCGGGATCGTCGGCGGCCGCCGTCCCGATGCCGACCAGGATCGCATCGTGAGTCGCGCGCAGGCGCTGGCCGTCGGCCCGCGACGCCGCCGCGGTGATCCACCGGCTCTCGCCCGCCGCCGTCGCGATGCGGCCGTCGAGCGAGGCCGCCAGCTTGAGATGGACCAGCGGCCGCCCGTCACGGATGCGCAACAGGAACCCGGCATTGATCTCGGCGGCCTCGGCCGCCCCCTCGCCGACCTCAACCGCAATTCCCGCCGCGCGCAGGCGCTCGTGGCCCTGGCCGTTCACCGCCGGGTTGGGATCCTCCATCGCCGACACGACGCGGGCCACGCCGGCGCGCACCAGGGCGTCGGCGCAGGGCGGCGACCTGCCGAAGTGCGAGCAGGGCTCGAGGGTGACGTAGACGGTGGCGCCCCGCGCCGCCGCCCCGGCCCGCGCCAGGGCATCGACCTCGGCGTGCGGGCGGCCGCCATCCTGCGTGCGGCCGCGGGCGATGATCGACCCGTCCTTCGCGATGACGCAGCCCACGGCCGGGTTCGGCCAGGTGCGCCCGAGCGACCGGCGCGCCAGCGCGAGCGCCGCGCGCATCATGCCGTCAGTCCTTGAGGCTGGCGGTCTCGGCGAGGTCGGAGATGAACTCCTCGAAATCGCGGGCCTCGCGGAAGTTGCGGTAGACCGAGGCGAAGCGCACGTAGGCCACGGGGTCGAGGGCGCGCAGCGCGTCCATCACCAGCTCGCCGATCTGCGTCGAGGGAATCTCGCTCTCGCCCGAGCTCTCGAGGCGACGCACGATGCCGTTCACCACGCGCTCGATACGCTCGGGATCGACCGGCCGCTTGCGGCAGGCCACGGTGATCGAGCGCGCGAGCTTGTCGCGGTCGAAGGCGACGCGCTGGCCGTTCTTCTTGACCACGGTCAGCTCGCGCAGCTGGACGCGCTCGAAGGTCGTGAAGCGCGAGCCGCAGGACGGGCAGTAGCGCCGCCGGCGGATCGCCGAATTGTCGTCGGTCGGTCGCGAGTCCTTAACCTGTGTGTCCTCGTGGCCGCAGAATGGACAGCGCATCTTCTCCCCCTGTGATCGCTTGCGCTTGTGTCAGTCGCGGTAGATGGGAAAGCGCGCGCAAAGAGCGTGCACCTTGGCGCGGACCTGCGCCTCGACCTGGGCGTCGCCGTCCGGGCCGTTCTTGGCGATGCCGTCGAGCACGTCGGCGATCAGGTGGCCGATCTGGCGGAACTCCGCGACGCCGAAGCCGCGCGTCGTGCCCGCCGGCGAGCCAAGGCGCACGCCGGAGGTGACGGTGAACTTCTCGGGATCGCCGGGGATGCTGTTCTTGTTGACGGTGATCCCCGCCCGGTCGAGCACCTTCTCGGCCGAGATGCCGGTCGCCTTCTTGGGCCGCAGGTCGACCAGCATGACGTGGCTGTCGGTGCCGCCGGAGACGATCTTGAGGCCGCGCTCGGTCAGCGCCGCGGCGAGCGCCCGGGCATTGTCGACGACGTTCTGGGCATAGGCCTTGAACGACGGCTGCAGCGCCTCGCCGAGGGCCACCGCCTTGGCGGCGATGACGTGCATCAACGGCCCGCCCTGCAGGCCGGGGAACACCGCCGAGTTGATCTTCTTGCCGATCTCGGGATCGGTCGCGAGGATCATGCCGCCGCGCGGGCCGCGCAGCGTCTTGTGCGTCGTCGTCGTGGTGACGTGGGCGTGCGGCAGCGGGCTGGGATAGACGCCGGCCGCGACCAGCCCGGCATAATGGGCCATGTCGACCATGAAGAAAGCGCCGATCTCGTCGGCCACCTTGCGAAAGCGCGCCCAGTCGATGTGGCGCGAATAGGCCGAGGCGCCGGCGACGATCAGCTTGGGCTTCCGTTCGCGCGCCAGCGTCTCCATCTGCTCGTAGTCGATCAGGTGGGAGTCCGGCTTCAGCCCGTAGGACACGACCTTGAACCACTTGCCCGACTGATTGGCCGGCGAGCCGTGGGTGAGATGGCCGCCCTGGTCGAGCGCCATGCCCATGAACGTGTCGCCCGGCTGCAGCAGCGCCATGAACACGGCCTGGTTGGCCTGGGCGCCGGAGTGCGGCTGGACGTTGGCGAACGAGCAGCCGAACAGCTTGCAGGCGCGGTCGATCGCGTGCTGCTCGGCCTTGTCGACCTCCTCGCAGCCGCCGTAGTAGCGGCGGCCGGGATAGCCCTCGGCATACTTGTTGGTCAGCACCGAGCCCGCCGCCTCGAGCACGGCGCGCGACACGATGTTCTCCGAGGCGATCAGCTCGATCTGCTCGCGCTGGCGGTGCAGTTCGCCCTTCAGCACGGCGTCGATCGCCGGATCGGCCTCGGCGAGGCCCTGCGTGAACATCGGCAACGGCGTCTCGGCGACCGTGGCAGCGGCTTGACTCATCGTGTGCAATCCTTCGAAAGCTTGGCGACCCGGGCGGCGTGGCGGCCGCCCTCCCATTCGGTGTCGAGGAAGACCTTCAGCGCCTCGCGCGCCGTCTCGGTTCCGATCGTGCGCTGGCCGAAGGCCACCACGTTGGCGTCGTTGTGCAGCCGGGCGAGCCGCGCCGAGGTGACGTCGTGCACCAGGGCCGCCCGCACCTCCGGATGGCGGTTGGCGGCGATGGAGATGCCGATCCCCGAGCCGCAGACCAGCACGCCGCGCACGGCCTGGCCCGAGGCGACGGCCCGCGCCATGGCGTGGCCGTAGTCCGGATAGTCGACAGACCGGGTCGAATCCGTGCCAAGATCGAGCACGTCGAGACCGGCCTCCACCAGGTCGCGCTTGAGAATCTCTTTCAGGTCGAAGCCGGCATGATCCGACGCGACCGCGATGGCGCCCCCCGGCATCTCGACGATCGATCCCCTCTAAGTGTTGAGCCCCCGGATACCATATCCGGGGGCGCGGTGTCACCGTTGCGCAAAATCGTGGGAATGCCGGCACAAGACATTGAATCGGCTCACGAAATCGGGAGGTCGTGGCGCGACCCGCCGGCGACGATGGCCGCGGCGAGGATCTGCACGATGGCTGCGAGCAGGAAGGCCGCGATGTAGCCACCGGCAAGATCCCGCAGACCGCCGAAGACCGCCGGGGCGAAGGCGAATACCGCCTGGTTGATGGCGGTCAGAAGCGCCACCACCATCCCCACGTCGGCTGGCCGGAACTCCCGCTGGGCGATCAGCGGCGGCAGAGAGGTCAGGTTGCCGACGCCGAGGCCGAACAGGACGCAGCCGAGGGCCAGGACCGGCGCGCCAGCGCCCAAGGCCAGGAGCAGCGAGCCCACGGCCTGCATCGCGAAGTTGGCCGCGGCGGCCACGCGGCGGTCGTAGCCGCCCAGCGCGCGCGCCATCAGCGTCCGGCCGATCACCGCGCAGAGCGTGGCAAGGCTGATGGCGAGCGCCGCCGTGGCCTCGCCGAACTCCGGCGCGAGCCGCGAGATCAGATGCGCGAACAGGCCGATCTGCGCGAACAGGCCCAGGGCGAAGGCGGCCGACAGGGTGACGAAGCGCGGCTGCCGCAGGAGCGTGCGGCGCGACGTCGGTGCCGCAGCGGCGCCCGCTCCCGCCTCCGCACCGGGTTGCCGCCGCAGCAGGCACCAGGCCAGCGGGCAGACGACGAGCACCGTGGTGACGGCCACGACGATGCCGGCGACCGGCAGGCCGGCCGCGGCGATCAGCCCTGCCCACAGCGGCGTGAAGAGCAGGCCGCCGACGCTCGCCCCGTTGAAGGCTGTGCTCATCGCCCGGGGCCGGTCGCGGTCGAACCACGGTGACACCATGGCGTTGAGTGCGGCGCCGCTCATCGCCGACCAGCCGAGGCCGCTCAGCAGCAGCGCCGGCACGAGCTGCCAGACTTCGCGCGCCGAGGTCCAGGCGACGGCGCCCGCCGCCGCGAACACCGCGCCGGCGATGGTCACGCGGGCCACGCTGAACCGCCGGTAGGCATTCGGCAGGCCGGCGATCAGCGCCGCGCTCGTGAGGTAGTGGGCGGTGATCGCCGCCGAGACCGTCGAGATCGACCAGCCGTGGCGGTCGTGCAGCGCGGCGAGGTAGACGCCCGGTCCGTAGAAGCCGACGCCCCAGCCGAACACCGCGACGATGAAGGCCGCCCAGGCGACCCGCCATCCCGCCGGGCCGTCGCGTTCGCCGGTGGCGCCCGACGACGCGAGGCGGGCGGCTCTCTGTTTCGCTACAGACATTTGCGGCCCGCGTGGCCGTGATGCAGTGTCTTCTTCATGCCGCGCCGCGTAACACGGGCCCCAAAGGCCGGCTCGCCGGAATCGGACTCCATCGCCATGCCCGAAGCGGCCGAATGCGAGCGCGCCCGCGTGCGGCGTGACCGCCGCTACGACGGCCGCTTCTTCTCCGGCGTGCGCACGACCCGGATCTATTGCCGGCCCGTCTGCCCGGTGCGTCCCGCGCTCGGCCGCAACGTCACGTTCTATCCGACGGCGGCGGCCGCCGAGGCGGCAGGCTTCCGCCCCTGCCTGCGCTGCCGGCCCGAGGCCGCCCCCTTCTCGCCGGCCTGGCAGGGGTCGCGCACGACCGTACATCGGGCGATGCGGCTGATCCGCGACGGGGCGCTCGACGGCGCCCGCGTCGAGGACCTCGCGGCGCGCCTCGGCATCGGGTCGCGCCACCTTGGCCGGCTGTTCGAGCGCCAGGTCGGCGCGAGCCCGCTGCAGGTCGCGCGGACCTTTCGCGTCCAGAGGGCCAAGCGGCTGCTCGATCAGACGCGGCTGCCGATGACCGAGATCGCCGCGCGCGCCGGCTTCGCCAGCCTGCGCCGCTTCAATGCCGTGTTCGCCGAGGTCTACGGCCAGCCGCCGGGCAGGCTTCGCCGCCGCGCTCCGGTTGCGGCATAGCCATAGAAAAAGGGCCCGGCGATGCCGGGCCCTTTCCGTCTCGATACAGCGTCTACTTCTTGATCGGCGAGGACTTGCCGTCCTTCCAGACGTAGATGTCGTAGACCGGGTTCTTGATGTCGCCCTTCTCGTCGAACTCCAGCACGCCGACCGTCGAGTCGAACTTGCCGCCACGCAGCACCTTGGCGATGGCGGCCGGGTCGGTCGACTTGGCCTTGTTCGCCGCCTCGGCCCACACCTTCACCGCCGCGTAGGTGAACAGCGTGTAGCCCTCCGGGTTGAACTTGGCGTCGCGGAACTTCTTCACCAGGGCGGCGTTCTTCGGATCGTCCTCGGCCTTGGGCGGGAACGACATCAGCACGCCGTCGGTGGCGGCGCCGCCGAGCTGGGCGAACTCCGCCGTCTCGAGCGCGTCGAAGCCCATCAGCTTGGCCATCAGGCCCTGCTCGCGCGCCTGCTTGATCATCAGCGCGCCGGCGGTGTGGTAGCCGCCGAGCACGATGATGTCGATCTTGGCCTGCTTCATCTTGTTGATGAGCGCCGTGAAGTCCTTGTCGGTGTCGTTGTAGGCCTCGTACATCGTCTCCTTGAGGCCGCCCTTGTTGAGCGCCTTCTTGGTCTCGTCGGCGACGCCCTTGCCGTAGGCCGACTTGTCGTGAAGGATCGCGACCTTGGCGCCCTTGTTGTTCTTCAGGATGTAGGCGCCGACCGTGGCGCCCTGCACGTCGTCGCGGCCGCAGGTGCGGAAGATCGTCGTGTTGCCCTTCTTGACGGCGTCGTCCGTCAGCTTGGGATTGGTCGAGGCTGGCGTGATCTGCAGGATCTTGCCTTCCTTGTAGATGTCGGACGCCGGGATCGACGAGCCCGAGCAGAAATGGCCGGCCACGAACACGACCTTGTCGGAGACCATCTTGTTGGCCACGGCCGTCGCCTGCTTGGGATCGCAGGCATCATCGCCGGTGATCAGCTCGAGCTTCTGGCCGTTGACGCCGCCGGCGGCGTTGATCTCGTCGACCGCCATGGTCGCGCCCTTGACCATCTGCTCGCCGAAGGCGGCGTACTGGCCGGTGATCGGACCGACCACGCCGATCTTGATCTGGGCGAAGGCGGCCGTCGCCGAGAACGTCATGGCCGCCGCGGCCAGCGCGGCAAAAGTCTTCTTCATGCTAGGACCCCCTGGTTGACTCGGGACCTCCACGGGCGTGGAGCTGGCATCAGATTAGGGCCGCTCCTCCCAGCCCAGCAAGCCCTTGCGGCGGTACAACCACGGATACTGGCGCACCATCTGGCGGGCGCGGGTTAGACGAAAGGCGAAGGCCGCGACCGCGAGCTGCACCACCCAGCCCAGCAGGAAGCCGCCGATCGACCACAGCTCGCCCTGAGCCAGCGCATAGTCGAGGAAGCGCAGCGCGGCGGAGAGGAGCGCGGTGTAGAACACCGCCTGCCCCCAAGACCGCCACGTCAGGGCGACGGCGTGGCCGGCGGCGAACGAGGCCGGCGCCACCAGCACCAGGTTGAACACCAGCACCATCGCCAGCGTGTCGCCGAACCACTCGGTCATGACGGTGTCGAGCGGGCTCATCCGTGGCCGCCCTCGAGATAGGCCGCCCGCACCTCCTCGTTGGCCAGCAGCTCGCGGCCGCTGCCGCTCAGCCGCACATGGCCGTTGACCAGGACGAAGCCGCGATCGGCCAGCCGCAGCGCGTGGAAGGCATTCTGCTCGACCAGGAAGATCGTCACCCCTTCCTCGCGCGCGATGCGGCCGATCACCTCGAAGATCTGGCGCACGATCAGCGGCGCCAGGCCGAGCGACGGCTCGTCGAGCAGCAGCAGGCGCGGCCGGCTCATGAGCGCGCGGCCGATCGCCAGCATCTGCTGCTCGCCGCCCGACAGCGTGCCGCCGCGCTGCTCGCGCCGCTCGGCCAGCCGCGGGAACATCGCGAACACGCGCTCGAGGTCGTGCTGGAAGTGCGCCGGGTCGCCAAGCGTGGCGCCCATCTGCAGGTTCTCGTACACGCTCATGCGGGGGAAGATTCGCCGCCCCTCCGGCACCTGGGCGACGCCCAGCCGCACGATCTCGTGGGTCGGCATCTGCGTGATGTCGGCGCCGTCGAACAGGATGCGGCCGGCGCGGGCGCGCGGGCTGCCGCAGATCGTCATCAGCAGGGTCGACTTGCCGGCACCGTTGGCCCCGATCAGCGTCACGATCTCGCCGCGGCCCACGGTGAGGTCGACGCCGTGCAGCGCCTGGATGGCGCCGTAGAAGGTCTCGACGCCCTGCACGGACAGCAGCGGCTCAGCCATGGCGCTCGATCCAAGCGGAAGACATTTGGTTCCCCGAACGAACGAGACAGGGGTCGATTCCCCCTCTCCCCACCTCTCCTCCTGGCGGGGGAGAGGCGCTCGAGTTCTTGCTCCTCTCCCCCGCCAGGGCAGGGCTGTCGCATGTGACTGCAAATCCCGTCATCCCGACCGGAGCCGAGCGTAGCGAGGCGGAGTGGAGGGACCTGTTTTGTCGGAGCACCAACAAGAAAGGTCCCTCGACTGCGCCGCCCTTCAGGCGGCTCCGCTCGGGATGACGGAGAAATCGATCAAATGCGATAGCCCTGCCCCCTAGCGGGGGAGAGGCGTTCGAGTTCTTGCTCCTCTCCCCCGCCAGGGGGAGAGGCGGGGAGAGGGGGTGACGCACGCCGGAGCCCCTCACCTGCCCTCTCCCCCTGCCGGGGGAGAGGAATCCGAAGAGTCGTCCGCGCCGAGATAGGCGCGGATCACGGCCGGGTCGTTGCGCACCACGTCGGGCGCGCCCTCGGCGATCTTGCGGCCGTAGTCGAGCACCACGACATGGTCGGAGATCCGCATCACGACGTTCATGTCGTGCTCGATCAGCAGCACGCCGATCCCGTCCCGGTCGCGGATCGACACCAGGAGCTGGTTGAGCTCGGCCGATTCGCGCGGGTTCAGCCCCGCCGCCGGCTCGTCGAGGCAGAGCAGCCGCGGGCCCGTGCACATGGCCCGGGCGATCTCGAGCCGACGCTGGGCGCCATAGGGCAGCTCTCCCGCCGGCCGGTCGGCCGCTTCCACCAGCCCGATCCGCTCCAGCCACAGGCGGGCCAGCGCCACCGCCTCCTTCTCGGCAACGGCGTAACGCCGGAGCCCGAGCAGGCCGAAGATGCTGTAGCCGGAGGCCAGCATCAGCTTGTTGTGCTGCGCCACCAGCAGGTTCTCCAGCACCGTCATCGCCGGGAACAGGCGGATGTTCTGGAAAGTCCGCGCGACGCGGGCGCGCTGTCCGACCTCGTGGCCGAGCATGCGCTCCAGCAGAAACTCGCGATCGCCGCGCAGCAGCAGGCGCCCCACGGTTGGCTTGTAGAAGCCGGTGATGCAGTTGAAGACCGTCGTCTTGCCGGCGCCGTTGGGTCCGATGATGGCGGTGATCTGGCGCGGCTGGGCGTGGAAGGAGACGTCGTCGACCGCCACCAGGCCGCCGAAGCGCATGGTGAGATGTTCGACCTCGATCAGGGGAGCGGCCGTGTTCATCCGCTGCCGCCGGAAGGCGCCGGATGCAGCCGGATCGACGGCTCGCGATGGCCGATCAGGCCGCGCGGCCGGAACACCATGATCAGCACCATGGCCAGCCCGAACGCCAGCATGCGGTAGTTGCCGAGCTCGCGGAACCATTCCGGCAGGCCGATCAGCAGCACTGCCGCCAGCACGACGCCGATCTGGCTGCCCATGCCGCCCAGCACGACGATGGCGAGGATGATGGCCGATTCGATGAAGGTGAAGCTCTCGGGGCTGATGAAGCGCTGCTTGGCGGCGAAGAAGGAGCCGGCGAAGCCGGCGAACATGGCGCCGACCGCGAAGGCGGTGAGCTTGGTGTTGGTCGGGTTGATGCCGAGCGCCTTGCACGCCGTCTCGTCCTCGCGCAGCGCCTCCCAGGCGCGGCCGACCGGGAGGCGGCGCATGCGCTGGGTGAAGAGGTTGGTGATCAGCGCCAGCAACAGGATGACGTAGTAGAGGAAGATCAGGCGATGGTTGCTGTCGAACGGGATGCCGAGCATCTGCGACACGGTCTGCTTGCCCTCGGGCGCGGTCTCGGAGAACACCGCGCCGAACAGGGTCGGTCCGGGGATCGAGCCGATGCCGGCCGGCCCGTTGGTGAGGTCGAACCAGTTCAGGATCACCAGCCGGATGATCTCGCCGAAGCCCAGGGTGACGATGGCGAGATAGTCGCCGCGCAGGCGCAGCACCGGGAAGCCGAGCAGGATGCCGAAGGTCGCCGACATCATGCCCGCGAGCGGCAACACGGCCCAGAAGCCCAGCCCCTGCTCCGTGCTGAGCAGCGCATAGGCATAGGCGCCGACGGCGTAGAAGGCGACGTAGCCGAGGTCGAGCAGGCCCGCCAGGCCGACCACGATGTTGAGGCCCCAGCCCAGCATGACGTAGGTCAGGATCAGCACGCCGAGGTCCATCGTCTTCTGGTCGGCGAGCGGCGAGAACGGCAGGCCGATCGCCACGACCAGCAGCACCCAGCCCAGCCAGCGGCCGCCGAGATCGCGTACCAGCTTGCCGCCGCTCGTGTGCCCGGCGGCGGAGACCGCCGCATCGGCCCACGGCCAAGCGGCGCGCACCAGCAGCAGCACGCCGCCCAGCGCCACGAACCAGTGCAGGAAGCCGGACGGCAGCCGCAGCGGCGAGACGCCGGCCGCCACCATCAGCGCGCCCAGCGCCAGCGCCGGCCAGCGCTGGCCCGCCGCGGCCAGCGACAGGCCGAGCCGGCCGAGGAAGATGATCGCCAGCGCGACGGCGAGGTCGACGAACTCGTAGTCGAAGGCGAGCCCGGTGCGCGAGCCCACATCGACGGTGCGGAAGCCGACGATGAAGATGCCGAGGGCGGCGGCGACGAAGGCCGTGAGCGCCGCGTCCTTCAGCATCCTCGGCAGGGCCTGCGCCATCGCCTCAGACCTTCTCGATCTCGGGCTTGCCGAGCAGGCCGGTCGGCCGGAAGATCAGCACCAGCACCAGGATGGCGAAGGCGGCGACGTCCTTGTACTCGCTCGAGAAGTAGGCGGCCCAGAAGACCTCGATCAGGCCGATCAGCAGCCCGCCCAGCATGGCGCCCGGCAGCGAGCCGATGCCGCCCAGCACGGCGGCGGTGAAGGCCTTGATGCCGACCAGGAAGCCGATGAAGAAGTCGATGACGCCGTAGTACATCAGGAACAGCATGCCGGCGACGGCGGCCAGCGCCGCGCCCAGCACGAAGGTCAGCGAGATGGTGCGGTCGACGTCGACGCCGAGCAGCGACGCCATCTTCATGTCCTGCTCGCAGGCGCGCTGTCGGCGTCCCAGCGGCGTCGCGGCGATCAGCCAGGTGAAGCCGGCCATCAGCACGACCGTCACGATCACGATGATGATCTGCAGCCAGCTCACCACCACGTCGAATCCGTCCGAGCTGAACAGGGTGAAGCCGCCCGACACGATCTGGCCGCCGGGCTTTGGCCGCGCGCCCTGCACGAGCTGGACGTAGTTCTGGAGGGCGATCGACACGCCGATCGCCGAGATCAGCGGCGCCAGCCGGAACGAGCCGCGCAATGGCCGGTAGGCGGCCCGTTCCACGGCCCAGCCGTAGACCGCGGAGAAGGCCATGGCGATCAGCAGCACCAGCACGATCGCCACCGGCGCCGAGGAGATGCCGAGCAGGCTGCAGATCATGAAGCCGATCAGGGAGATGAAGGCCCCGATCATGAACACTTCGCCGTGGGCGAAGTTGATCATGCCGATGATGCCGTAGACCATCGTGTAGCCGATGGCGATCAGCCCGTAGATGGCCCCCAGCGTGATGGCGTTTATGAGTTGTTGCGAAAAGTACGCCATTGCATTTGTTTTTCCCTGCTCCTTCGACCTACGACGCTTCCGCGCGCCAGCGCAAGCGAACTATCCACCATGGCGGCGTGAAACGGCCGGTGGACGCCCGAGGACCGGCGTGCAAGTCGCGGACCATGTCGGCGCGGCGAGCCCGCAGGGACACCGCGGCAGGCTGGATGCAACTCGCGATAGGGGATTGCGAATTTCCCGCATTTCGTGTGCGTCCTGCGTTGGCGAGGTCCGAAGAACTTCGTCGCCGACGAATTCAAACGACAAGCCCGGCTGCTGCCCCGACTCTTGCTATCGGCCATTTGAAGATGCCCCTTTAGAATATCTTCACTGTGGGTATGTACCGACGCAAATGATATGTTGGCGCGTTATGCAGGCCGGGCCGTGCAAACCGCCTGCTTGCTAGCGCTTATCTGACTGGCGACAGCCACACGCAGCGGACGCTGAGGGGTCGCATCCTAGGCAGACAGGCCGCGTCATCAAGCGACGCGTGTCGACAGGATAGCCCTGCAGATCACCAAGCCCGGCTCCGAACTCGACACCGATCGTTTCGCTTGCCGCTCTCATGACGGCTCCGCAGTGACCAGATCGTCGGTTTTCTTTGGAGCATTCGCCGTCGTCATGCAGCACCGGCGCGTGCTTGCGCGGAGTTGCCCATCGCCGACTTTCCCGACACTCTTCCCTCTGCCCGATCATGGAGACTGCGATGGTTGTTCGCGCGTTGACCGTCCTGGCGGCCGTCCTCGGTCTCCTCGGCTCGGCGTTCGCCCAGGCCCCGTCCAATGAGCCGCCGGTCACGCTGTTCGAGAACGTCCGCCTCTTCGACGGCAAGTCGGGCGCGTTGAGCGCGGCCACGAACGTCCTCGTCCGCGGCAACAACATCGAAAAGATCTCCAAGGATCCGATTCCAGTAGATGCCGGCACTGGCACCAGCGGAGGCACCCGCCGGATCGCGGGCGCCGGCCGCACGCTGATGCCCGGGCTCATCGACAATCACTGGCACGCCATGATGGTGCGGCCCTCCGTGGCGACCATGATGACCGGCGACGTCGGCTATCTCAACCTGCTGGCGGGCGCCGAGGCGACCAACACCTTGATGCGCGGCTTCACGACCGTGCGCGACGTGGGCGGGCCGGTGTTCGGACTGAAGCGCGCGATCGACGACGGCACCGTCGCGGGCCCGCGCATCTTCCCGTCCGGGGCGATCATCAGCATCACCAGCGGCCATGGCGACTTCCGGCAGCCGTTCGAGCTGCCGCGCACCGTCGGCGCGCCGCAGTCGCGCCAGGAGCAGCTCGGCGCCGCCATGATCGCCGACAGCCCGGACGAGGTCCGCGTGCGGGTGCGCGAGCAGCTCATGCTGGGCGCCTCGCAAATCAAGCTGACGGCGGGCGGCGGCGTTGCCTCGCCGCACAGCCCGCTCGACGTCTCCACCTTCACCGAGCCCGAGCTGCGCGCCGCCGTCGAAGCCGCCGGGAACTGGGGCACCTACGTCACGGTGCACGCCTACACGCCGGCGGCGATCCGGCGGGCCATCGACGCCGGCGTGAAGGTCATCGAGCACGGCCACCTGATGGACCAGCAGACCGCCGAGCTGATGGCCGAGAAAGGCATCTGGCTCAGCATGCAGGCGCTGCCCGACGAGCTGGCGGAGGCCTTTCCGCCGGGCTCGTTCGAGCGCATGAAGGCGCGCCAGGTGTTCGCCGGAACCGACCGGACCTACGAGCTGGCCAAGCGGCACAAAATCCGCACGGCGTGGGGCACCGACGTCCTGTTCTCAGGGCAGCTGGCGACGCGCCAGGGGGCGCTGCTGACCAAGCTGGTGCGCTGGTACACGCCGGCCGAGGTCCTGGTCATGGCGACCGGCACCAACGCCGAGCTGCTGGCGCTGTCCGGCCTGCGCAATCCCTACCCCGGCAAGCTCGGCGTGGTCGAGGAAGGGGCGCTGGCCGATCTCCTGCTGGTCGACGGCGATCCGATCGCCGACATCCGGCTGATCGAGCAGCCGGGGAAGAACTTCGTCGTCATCATGAAAGACGGCAAGATCTACAAGAACAGCCTGTGAGCCGCCGCCTCCTCCGGATCCTGCGACGTCTCCTGCTGGTGCTGGTCGTGATCGCGGCCACCCTGCTGGCCGTGCGCGCCTGGGATACGCAGCGCGGGCCGCCGCTCGAACCCTGGCACACCCATGTGCCCAAGGAGATGCGCGCGGCCGAGATCGACAAGGCCGACTGGGCCGACTACCTCGAGGCCGAGGAGGCGCTGTTCAAGGACGTGCGCCGCGAGGTCGTCGACAAGGTCGAGGCTTCGTCGCACGCGCTCGGCAACCGCTACTATGCCGGCAGCCCGATCTTTCCCGGCAGCTTCAAGCAGGATTTCAACCGCTCCTACATGCTCGAGCCGGAGGGCACGCCGGCCGGCGCCGTCGTGCTGCTGCACGGCCTGACCGATTCGCCCTACAGCCTGCGCCACGTCGGCCGGCGCTACCGCGAGCTGGGCTACGTCGTCGTGGCGATCCGCATGCCGGCGCACGGCACGGTGCCCGCGGGGCTGACCGACGTCGAGTGGGAGGACTGGGACGCCGCGACGCGCCTGGCCGTGCGCGAGGCGCGGCGGCGCGCGGGACCCGCGACGCCACTGCACATCGTGGGCTTCTCGAACGGCGGCGCGCTGGCGCTGAAGTATGCCCTCGACGCCCTCGAGGACCAGAAGCTGGCGCGGCCCGACCAGCTAATCCTGATCTCGCCCATGATTGGCATCACGAGCTTCGCGCGCTTCGTCGGCTTCGCCGCCCTGCCCGCCCTGCTGCCGGCCTTCGCCAAGGCGGCGTGGCTCGGCATCGTGCCGGAGTTCAACCCGTTCAAGTACAACTCGTTCCCGGTCAACGGCGCGCGCCAGACGCATCGCCTCACCGTGGCCCTGCAGGAGCGCATCGCCCGCCTGGGCCGCGCCGGCGGGCTCGACCGCCTGCCGCCGGTGCTCACCTTCCAGTCGGTCGTCGACTTCACGGTCAGCACGCCCGCGATCCTGTCGGCGCTCTATGCGCACCTACCGGCCAACGGCAGCGAGCTCGTGCTGTTCGACCTCAACCGCGCCGCCGTCGTCGGTCCGCTGTTGCGCAACGCGGCCGAAGCGGTTCTGACGCGCATCCTTCCCGATCCGCCGCGGCGCTTCCGCACCGTCGTCATCACCAACGCCGCGGCCGACGGCTACGAGGTCGTCGAGCAGGTGACCGAGGCCGGCGCCACGACGACGGAGACGCGGCCGCTGGCGATGGCCTTTCCGCCCGGCCTCTTCTCGCTGAGCCATGTCGCCCTGCCCTTCCCGATGGGCGATTCGCTCTACGGCATGCAGCCCGACAAGGCGGACGAGTTCTTCGGCGTCCATCTCGGCGCCATCGCCCCGCGCGGCGAGCGCGGCGTGCTGATCCTGAATCTCGACGCCCTGCTGCGCGCGTCGTCGAACCCGTTCTTCCCCTACCTGCTCGGGCGCATCGAGCAGGGAATAGGACCGGCACGGTAGAGGATGCCTGTTCGCCTGTTCATCGCGGGCCTCGTGCTGCTCGCGGCAGGCGTGGGCGCCCACGCCCAGGTGCCGCCGGGCCCGACGGGCCTCGCGGCCTACACCGGACTTCACAAGGCGGCGTGAGGGTGCGCCGACGACATCCGCAGCCTGGTCGCGGCCAACGCCGATCCCAACGCGCGCGACGCCGCCGGTCGCACGCCGTTTTCATGGCGGCGACATCAATGCGCTTGAGAACGACCGCTACGACATCAACACCATCGCAGCGGTCAAAGACGATGTCCGCCTGGTCGAGCTAGCTATCGAGCTCGGCGGCAATCCGCGGGCGGTCACCAGCCGCTACGACGGCACCGCCCTGATCGCCGCGGCGCACCTGGGACACGAAGGGGTGGCGAAGGCGCTCATCAAGGCCGGTGCGCCGCTCGACCACGTCAACAACCTGGGCTGGACGGCGCTGATCGGGGCGGTGGTGCTGGGCGACGGCGGCGAACGCCACGTCGCCACCGCCCGGGCGCTGGTGGCGGCGGGCGCCGACAAGACCATCGGCGACCGCAACGGCATCACCTCGCTCCAGCACGCGCGGCGGCGGCAGTACCGCGCCATGGTCGAGGCGCTCGATATACAGTCCCCGCGATCGGCTACGCCCGATCCTGCAGCCCGTCCTCGACGTAGAACCGCAGCACGGCGATGCGGCCGACGGCGACCAGCGGCGCGGCGAGCGCCATGCCGATGGCGCCGAACATTGCGCCGAAGACGACGATGGCGAACAGCGTCCACGCCGGCGCCACGTCGACCGCCCCCTTGTGGATCAGCGGGGCGATCACGAAACCCTCGATGGTCTGGATCGTGAAGTAGACGATCATGACCCAGGCCAGCAGCGGCAGCCCGAGCGGCATCGCCACCAGCGCCACCGGGAAGGCGGCGATCAGCGGACCGAGATAGGGGATGAAGTTGGCGATCCCCGCCTGCAGCCCGAGCAGGCCGGCGCCCGGCACGCCGAGCAGATGCAGGGCGACGGCGAGCATCACCGCCACCACCGCGCTGCGCACGAGCTGCCCGAGCAGCCAGCCGCGCAGCACCCGGCACATCTCGTCGAGCACGCTGCGGAAGCGCGGGCGCGCGCCGGGCGGCACGAGCTTCAGCAGCCCCTCGCGGTAGCCGGCGGGATTGCCGGCGAAGAACAGGCCGAGGCACAGAATGACAATGACGTTGATCAGCGCCGCATAAGCGCCGCTCACGGCGTGGTGGACATGGCCAAACAGGCGCCCGGGATCGGCGATCAGGTGCGACAGGTCCTGCCGGCCGCCCGGCCCGAACAGGTCGATGTCGAAGGCCGCCAGGTGGCTCTCGAGCACGCCGAGCTGGGTATCCATCACCCGCACGAGGTTGCGAACCTGGGCCGGTGCGCGATCGACGCCCCAGGCGATCGCCAGGGCCGCGAGGCAGCCGAAGACGAGCACGACCAAGCCGAAGCGCCAGGGCCGCGGCAGCGGAACGGTGCGGGCGAGGCCGCGCGTGCAGGCGTCGAGCAGCACGCCAAAGAGGACGCCGGCGAACAGCAGCAGCAGGCTCGCCGCGAAATACCACGAGAAGGCCAGCGCGCAGACGACCGCGAGCACGGTCAGCGCCAGCGCAAGCGGCACGCCGAGCACGCTTCGGCGGACCGATCCGCCAGGTTCGTTCTGCTGCTTGCCTGTCGTCATTGGACCTGCCGCACCGCTGCACCATGATAGCCCGGCTTTGAGGCTGTCGCGACGAGTCGAGCGACAGGCCGGACATGAGCATCGAAGACACCGGCCCGGAAGCGCGCCGGCACGTCGCCGAGGTCTTTCACCTCAACTGGCTGTGGCTCGTCCTGCTGGGTGCCGTGCTGGTCGTTGCCGGGGCGGTGGCGATCGCGGTGCCGGCACTGTCCGCCATCCCAGCCAACAATGTGCTGGGCAGCGTGCTCGTCGTGAGCGGCGGGCTCCATACCATGCAGGCCGCCAAGATACTGTATTGGACGGGCTTCATCTGGCATCTGATGCTGGGCGCGCTGGCCGTCGCCGGCGGCGCCCTGATCCATCTCGATCCCTTTGCCGGCATCGTCACCATCACGATCCTGATCGCAATCCTGTTCGCGGTCCACGGGGCGACGCAGATCGTCTTGGCCTGGAAGGTCCGGCAGCAGGCCAGATGTACTGGCTCGTCACGTCGGGCAGCGTCGCCCTGATCGTCAGCATCCTCCTGGTGATGAAGCTGCCCTACGGCCATTCGTTCACGCCCGCGACCCTTGCCGGTATCTCGCTCGTGTTCGCCGGCTGGGCCTACGTCGCCATGGCGCTCGGCGCGCGCGGAGGTGAAGCACCGTCCTGAGCCGACCGCCCGCGCACCGCAGCAATGCATGGCAGTGCAACCGGGCTGAGCGTTTCCGATGCTGAGCTCCCTCTACCGGACCACGGAGGGGGCCATGGTCGTTTCCGATGCACAATCCGCAATCGCCCCCTCGAGAGAAGCGCGAGCGGCTGTCGCGTGCGGCGACGTTTGCTCTCTCGAGGAGCAGAGCAGGACATCGACCGGACGTTGGCGCCCCCGCGCCGCTGATGGCCCAAGTCATCGTCGCAGCGCCGGCTCGCCTCGACGTTCGCCACATTCTCTCCCGGCTGTCCGACGTTGCCGGCGACGCCGTTGCGCATCACCGTGCCGCCCGCGGATCATGCCTGACCTTCTCGCGCGCCGGTCATCCGGTCATACACGGGGAGGAGCGAAACAGACCTGTTCGGCCGGCTTGAACTTTGGCGCCAAACGTCGGTTAGTGCGCCCATGACCACCCCCTCCTACGACGTCATCGTCATCGGCGCCGGTCCGGCCGGGCTTTCCGCCGCCACGGAAGCCGCCAAGGCCGGCCTCAGGACCCTCTGCCTCGACAAGCTCGCGCCGGGCGGCGCGCTGATCAACCTGACGGCGCTGCACGACTATCCCGGCGGCGCCGACGGGCCGACCGTCTCGGCCGAGCTCGCCGAGGCCGCGACCGACGCGGGCGTCGAGCTGGGCTTCGGCGAGGTCGTGACGGTGGCGGGCGGCGAGCCGTGGAGGGTCGACACCGCCGAGGGCGAGCATCACACCGCCCGCGCCATCGTGGTGGCGACCGGCCTCGCCAAGGGCAAACTCGGCCTGCCCGAGGAGGAAGCATTCGAGGGGCGCGGCCTCTCGCATTGCGCCTCGTGCGACGGACCGCTCTATGCCGGCGAGCCCGTGGTGGTGGCGGGCGCCGCCGGATGGGCGCCCCACGAGGCCGTCGAACTCAAGGGGTTCGTCGGCGAGGTCACGATGGTGGCGGAAGCGCCCGCGCGCGTGCCCGACGGCATCGGCCTGATCGCCGGCCGCATTGTCGGACTGGAAGGCAGCGACGGGTTGCAGTCGGTCGTGGTCGAGAGTGGCGGCATGCGAAAGAGCATTCCGGCCCGCGCGGTGTTCGTCTACGAGGGCCAGTCTCCCGCTGCGGAATTCCTGCCGGATTCGCTTGCACGCGACGCCACCGGGCATATCGTGGTCGACGATGGGGGCCGCGCCTCGGCGCCGGCGGCATTCGCCGCGGGCGACGTTCGCGCCGGCGCCCGATCCCATCTGGCCGACGCCATCGCTGACGGCCAGCGCGCGGGTGAAGCCGTCGTGAAGGCGCTGAAAGGTGTCACCCCGAGCGCAGCGAGGGGCCTTTGAGCCTTCGGGAAAGGTCCCTCGCTGCGCTCGGGATGACAGCGGGTTCGAAATTCAGAAGGAGATAACTCCATGCGAATCGTCAATCCCTCGTTTGGCCTCTCGGCCACCACCCAGGAGAAGCTGGCGCTGAAGCCGGTGAACTGGATGACCGACGCGATCGCGCTGGTCTCGAACTCCAAGCCGAACGCGCGCGAGCTGCTGGCCGGCATCCGCGAGAAGCTGGGCGCCACCCGCGCCATCGACAATATCGACTTCCTGTCGAAGAACAGCGCCAGCCAGCCCGCCCCCGCCGACGTGCTCGAGAAGGTGGCGGCGAACTACCGGGGAGCGCTGCTCGCCATAGCCGATTGAGGGAGCTGTTCTTCGTGGAGTTTCCACGACAGCATCGAACTCGAGAAGCGCGGCATCACGGCCTACGTGATCGCCACCGAGACGTTCAAGCCGCTGGTCCTGGCCCAGGCCAAGGCCCGCAAGGTCGAACCGCGGCTGATCGTCGTGAAGCATCCCATCGGCGGGCTGAATGCCGACGAACTGCGCGAGCGCATCGAAGCGGCAACCAGGGGACTGGCCGAAGCCACGGGTAAGAAGTGATGAAGGACATCGCCGAGCAGGAAGTGATCGACGTCGGCGACATGGACGTCGAGGCCTTCAACGACTTCGCCGCCGAGCAGGGCTGGAGCGACGGCATGCCGCTCTACGTCCCCACCGAGGAGAAGGTGGCGACCTTCGTCGACACGGTGCGCGGCGACAACCGGCCGATCCCGCCGGTCCCGCCGCGCCAGGTCGTGCCGACGCTGCAGAGCCTTGCGGCCAACGCCGTCATGGCCGGCTGCAAGGCCGAGTACTTCCCGGTCGTCGCGGCGGCGATGCGCGGCGTGCTCGACCCCGAGTACAATCTCCACGGCACGCTGGCGACCACGCATTCCTGCGCGCCGATGGTGATGGTGAGCGGGCCGATCCGCCACAAGCTCGGCATCAACTGCGGCTCCAACTGCTTCGGCCAGGGCTGGCGGCCCAACGCCACGATCGGCCGCGCGCTGGGGCTGATGCTGCTCAACATCGCCGGCGCCAAGCCGGGCGAGATGGACCGCTCCACCCAGGGCAACCCGGCCAAGTACACGTTCTGCTTCGGCGAGAACGAGGAAGAGAATCCCTGGACGCCCTACCACGTGCAGCGCGGCTTCGCGCCCAACGACAGCGTGGTGACGGTGATGTCGGGCGAGGGCCCGCACAATCTCAACGACCATGGCAGCACCACCGGCGACGGGCTGCTGACGACCTTCGCGGGCTCGATGTCGACGCCGGGCGCCAACACGATCTACGGCAAGGGACCGATGATGGTGGTGATCGGGCCCGAGCACGCCGCGACCCTGAAGCGCGACGGCTACACGATCGATTCGATCCGCCAGGAACTGTTCCGGCGCGCCCGCGTCCATGCCTCGCGCATCTCGCAGGAGAACCAGGACACCTACATCAGCACCGGCCACAAGCCGGACGGCGACTGGTTCACCATCGGCCGCTCGCCCGACGACATCCACATCACCGTCGCCGGCGGCCCGGGCAAGCATTCGGCCTTCATCCCGTCGTTCGGCGGCACCTCGGTGTCGTGCGTGCGGATCGCCGGCTGAGCGCCGGCCCATGACGGACTGGTGCGGCTGGCCGGTCGTCGAGGAGGCGACGGGCTGGGAGAACGCCCAGCAGATCCTGGCCGACGCCGAGCTGTCGGATGGCCTGCCGCTGGTGCCCCCGACCCGGCGCCGGCTCGAAGCCATGGTCGCGGGCCTCGCCGACCGCACGCAATCGCACGGGATGATGCCCCCGCTGTTCGGCGACCTCACGCCAGAGACCGTGGCCTACCAGTGCGTCATCGCCGGATGTCTCCCGGCCGAGCTGCCGGTCGTGCTCGCCGCGGCCGTGGCCACGCTCGAGGCCGAGTTCAACCTGCTGGGAATCGCCACCACCACCGGCACGGCCTGCGTGGCGCTCTGCGTCCACGGCCCGGTCGCCCGCCGGCTCGGCCTCAACGCCGGCACCAACTGCCTGGGGCCGGGCAACCGGGCCAATGCCTGCATCGGCCGGGCGCTGGCCCTCTGCCTGCGCAACATCGGCGGCGCGCGCGCCGAGGTGGGCGACATGGCGACCATGGGCCAGCCCGGCAAGTACACGTTCTGCTTCGCCGAGCGCGACGATGGTCCCTTCCCCACCCTCGCCGCCCGCCGCGGCCTCGGCCCGGCGGCGAGCGCCGTCACCGTGCTCGGCCTGTCGGGAACCGCCGAGGTCCTGCCCGACGACGGCGAGGGTGCGACACCGGAGGCCATCCTGGCGCCGATCGCCGAGGGCATGCGGGCGGCCATCGTGATGTCGAGCGTCCATCGCAAGAACGAGCGCGGCGAGCAGGTCTTCCTGCTGCCGCTCGAGATGGCCGAGAAGATCGTCCGCCACGACGGCTGGGATCTCGCCCGCGTGCAGCGCTACCTGTTCGACCAGGGTCAGGCCGTCGGCGGCATCGCCCGCGCCCCCGACGCCATCCATCCCATCCTGACCGGCGGCGCCGGGGTCAAGATGACCTACCTGCCGGTCTGGGGCGGCGGCTCGGAGACGGTGACGCGGGCGGTCTGACGCCTGCCACCTGCAGCCCATGACCCGTCCGGCCCCGCGGGCACCTCCCGGGCTTCGCTGGGGAGGAAGTGACCATTGCCATCAACGGGCGGGCAGCGACCTGAGCTGGTCGGTCAGCTGGTCGGCGAAGACGACGCCCGTCGGACTCACCGGCACGCCGGCCACGCGCAGACCTTCGGCGGTCCAGGTGTTGCAGGTGTAGCTCGAACTGTATGTCCCGGTCGCAGCGAAGAAGATGCTCCCGGGCGCGGGTCCCGCCGCGAGGCGCCGTGTCGTGTCGTCGCCCGACTTTTCGAACGCCATCCACAGATAGTCCGACAGCCGGGCGACTCCGGCGGTCGAAAGGCCGAGCTCGAACACCTGCGCATGGGGCCGCGTATCCCGCGGCGGCCGGTCGAGCGGGCTCACCAGCAGCACCGCCGGTCCGGGAAACAGCGCGCTCATGGCATCGCCGAGCGTGGGCGCGCGCATCATGTAGTAGTTGCGCTCGCCCCAGCCGAACGCGAGGTAGCGGGCCCCCGGGAAGTCGGGCGTGACGCGCCGCAGGGGATCGGGGATGGCGTCGACCGGAAGGGCGATCTCGGTGTGCCAGCCGGCGGCAATTGCGTAGATCGTGACGTCGCCGCCGGGCATCGCCTCCTGGTAGGTCGGCGCCGATGCCGAGGTGCAGCCCGCCACGGGCAGCATGGCGCCCGCGGCCAGACCGCCGCGCAGCAGCGCGCGCCGCGTGCCGGCCTTATGCAGGGTCGTCACCGAGATCGACACTGCTCGCCATTGCAGCCGTATCCTCCAATCCTGGAAGCGTACGGTCGCCACTAGCCATCTTCAATCAAGCCGTGCTCGCCCAGGGATTTGACACGCGAGCCCGCGGCCCCCGCCCCCTCCGCAGAGCGTGAGGGCGGGCGATCTTGCTTCCCTCCCTGCGCGTCGGCGCGGGGAGGTGCCCGCGAAGCGGGCGGCGGGATGCCGACGGCGTGCGGCGCCCCGTCGGGCTTCTGCCTCTCGATCTACTGAGCGGGCTTCCAGCCCGGCGGGCACGACGAGCCGGCGACCTTGCTCACGGACCCGTCGGTGTCGACGCAATCGATCAGGTCCGACGTCGCCGACACGGGAACCACGGCGGCCGGAGCGGCTCCGCCGGCCGTCGGCGTGGCCGGCTGGGCCGGAGCCGTCGGCGTGGGCGTGACTGTCTGGACCGGGACCGGCACGACGGCGCCGCAGCGCTGCTCGGCCAGGGTCGCCAGGTACTGCTGCCGCGACTGAAGCGCCGTGACTTCCTTGCCGGCCGCATTCTGGAAGTCCATCGCGAACCAAAGCGGCCAGATCACCAGGCCGGCGACGCCGGCAGCGACGTTCTGGGCGACCTTGTTGCCCTCCTCCTTGCCGAGCTCGGACAACTTCTCCGTGTTGGACTTCACTTCCGCATTGATCGCGGCACAGTCCAAATAGCGGTCCTGTGGTTGCACAACGGCAACGGGAGCCGGTGCTCGACCGGCGCAGGCACCTACGAAAAAAGCAATGAAAATCAGCGCGATGGCGCGCATCTCCCCCTCCCCCAAGGTTCCCTTCGTTCAATCTAGAGGTTGTATCACCTTGTGCGCAACTAAACTTTCGGGTTTGCCCGCTGAAGTTGAGCGGAGGCTCCATGGCGTCGAACATCGTGGCCGATAGCGCGGTCGACCCGACAACCTCATACACATCCTGGCAACCGAACCCTCATCCGCCGGTCATCGGCGTGACATGTGACGGGACCAGATGGGCTTCCGGCTTTTCCCCGTTCGCCGGAGGTCGCGATGTCCCGTGCCGTCAACCGCCGTTCCTTCACCCTGGGCGCCGCCGCGCTGGCGGCGCCCGCGATCCTGCCGCGCGCCGCGCTCGCCAGTGACGTGAAGATCGACTTCGTCCACCTGTTCTCCGGCGCCGAGCATCCGGTGCAGAAGGTGATCAAGGCGTTCAACGACAAGGGCACCGGGGTCACCGTGGTCAGCCGCCAGGACGGCACGACCTACGAATCGATCACCCAGAAGGCGATGTCGTCGATCGCCGCCGGCCGCGGCCCGGCGCTGATGACGACCGGCTGGAAGCTGGGCGACTTCGCCAAGAAGACGCTGGGCGCCCAGGATTTCCGCCAGATCTTCGGACAAGAGCGCACCGATGCGCTGCTGGCGAAGTTCCGCCCCGCCGTGCGGCCGCTGGCCTCGATCGGCGGCGTGCCGATCGGCCTGCCCTGGTCGATGAGCACGCCGGTGCTCTACATCAACCAGGCGCTCTGGACCCAGGCCGGCCTCGATCCGAAGGCCGAGCCGAAGACGGTCGAGGAACTCTATCCCATGGTGCGCCAGCTCCAGGAGAAGACCGGCAAGCAGGGCCTCTGCTACGAGGTCAACGAGTGGCTGCCCCAGGCCTTCATCCAGAATGCCGGCGGCGACGTCATCGACGCCGACGGCAAGCCGGTCATGGACAGCGCCGCGGCGGTGAAGGGCATCGAGGCCTTCGTGCAGCCGCGCCGCGACGGCTTCTGGCGCGTCATGACCATCCCCGAGATGCTGGCCGCCTTCCAGGCCGGCGCGATCGGCGTCATGGCCTCCTCCTCGGGCCGGCAGTCCGGCGTGCGCCAGGCCGTTTCCTTCGACCTGCGCCTCGCCCAGATGCCGGGCCTCGCCGGCCATCCGCGGCGCATGAACTCCGGCGGCAACTTCCTGGCCGTCTATTCGAAGAACAAAGAGCAGCAGGACGGCGCCTACAAGTTCATGGAGTTCGTCTCCAGCAAGGAAGGCTTCGAGATCTGGCTGGCGACGGGCTACCTCAACGTCACCACCAACGACATCCCGGTGAAGCCGGGCAACGAGGCGGCGCATGCGCAGCTCGAAGGCGGCCTCACCAGCGAGACGATCTGGCCGGGCAGCCGCGGGCTCGAGGCGCTGACCGTGCACATCGACTGGATCACCAGGATCGTGAACGGCGCGGTGCCGGTCGCCGAGGGCCTGCGCAGCGACCGCGAGGCGGTCTCCAAGCTGATCGTCGCATGATGCCAGCGTGGCGGCGCATCGCGGCGTCGCCCTGGCTGTTCGCCGGGCCCGCGGTTGCCGCCGCCACGGTCTTCGTCTGGCTGCCGATGGGCGCGACGCTGGTCCTGTCGTTCTTCGACTGGAGCCTGCTGCGCCAGGAGGCGACCTGGCGCGGCCTCAACCACTATCGCGGCACGCTGGCCAATCCCGACTTCCACCTCGCCCTCGGCAACACCGGCCTCTATCTCGCCGCGCTGGTGCCCCTGCAGGTCGGCGTGCCGCTGGCGCTGGCCTTCGCGCTGGTGCGGGTGCGCGGCGGTTTCCTCGCCCGCCTCTACCGCACCGTCCTGTTCGCGCCGTCGGTCCTGTCGTTTCCCGTCGCCGCGGTCGTGTGGCTGTGGCTGTTCAATCCGACGGTCGGCTACCTCAACACGCTGGCGGGAACGCTGGGCGTGGCGCCGCAGCGCTGGCTGAGCGACCCCGACCTCGCTCTGTGGAGCGTGGTCGCCGTCGCCTTCTGGAAGAGCTTCGGGCTCAACCTGCTGATCTTCCTCGCAGCACTCGCCAACGTGCCCAACGACGTCACGGAGGCGGCGCGCATCGACGGCGCCGGCCCGTGGCGACAGGCGTTCGACATCGAGCTGCCGCTGATCTCGCCGGCCCTGTTCTTCGCCGCGGTCACCACCTTCATCGTCGTGCTGGACGAGATCGTGGGCGCGGTCGACGTGCTGACCGAGGGCGGCCCCTACCGTACCTCGAGCAACCTCCTCTACTTCCTCTACGAGCGCGGCTTCCGGCACTTCCAGTTCGGCGAGGCCGCCGCCGTGGCGGTGGTGATCGCCGCCATCGTGGCCGGCATCACCTGGGCGCAGTTCCGGTTCGGCGAGCGGCATGTCCACTACGACTGACACTCTTCTGGAGCGCGGACCTCCAGGTCCGCATCGAGCTTCCCGAGCGGACCTGGAGGTCCGCGCTCCGACGCGCCTGCGGCTCAACCGCCAGCTCGCGCTGCACCTCGTCTTCCTGCTGGCCTGCGCGGCGACGCTGTTCCCGCTGCTCTGGATGCTGCGCACGGCGCTGGCGCCGCCGCAGGACGTGTTCCGCTCCACCCTGTCGCTGTGGCCCGACAACCCGACCCTGGGCAACTTCGCCGCCGCCTTCCGGCTGCATCCGGTGGGGACCTGGTTCGTGAACTCGGTCGTGGTTGCCGGCGCAATCGCGGCCGGCAAGCTCATCCTCGCCCTGCCGGCGGCCTTCGCCTTCGCGGTGATGCGCTTTCGCGGCCGCGAGGCGGCCTTTGCCCTGCTGGTCGGGACGCTGACGGTGCCCTACGTCATCACCCTGCTGCCGACCTACGTGGCGGTCGCGGGCCTCGGCTTCTACGACACGCTGGGCGGCGTCATCGTGCCCACGATCGGCCATTGCGGCTTCGTCGTCTTCTTCCTGCGGCAGGCCTTCAAGGCGCTGCCGCGCGAACTGTTCGAGGCGGCCCGCATCGATGGCGCCGGCCCGTGGCGGCAACTCCTCACCATCGCCCTGCCCAATGTCTGGGGCGCCGTGGCGGCGATGGGTGTGCTGTCCTGGCTCAGCGCCTGGAACCTCTACCTCTGGCCGCACCTGATCCTGGACGCGACCGAGCACAAGACCCTGGCGATCGGGCTGAAGCTGTTCGCCACGACGGGCGAGCAGGGCGGCGAATGGGGACCGTTGATGGCCACCGCCTTCCTGGCCGCCCTCCCCGTCCTCGTTCTCTACCTGCTGGCCCAGCGCCAGCTCGTGTCAGCCTTCGCGACGTCGGGGATACGGTAGTCCCGTCACCCCTCCGAGAAGCGGCTCTTCTGCTCCGCCTCGGCCGCGACGCGGCGGCGGGCGCGGGCGTCGGCGAGCGCGCGGGCGGCGCGGGCCGAGCGCACGTCCGTCGGGCGGCGCTCGGCGGGACGATCCTTGCGTCCCGAGGCGAGGGCCCGCTCGACATCGACGCGCGGCGTACGGGCGGTCCAGAAGGGCAAGGTGCGCTTGGTACCGAACATCAGATCCTCCATCCGATCCATTGGCAGAGGCCGCGACCCATGACGCTCTCGAGATCGGCGCCTTTCAGCCACGGCATCTCTTCCGTGAACATGGTGATTCCCTGTCGGTAGGTACAAGGCAAACGTGACCAGTCCGTTCCCCAGAACGTCCGATCGGGGCCGAATGAGTCGAAAACGCGGCGAATGTAGGGATGCACGGAACGGTAGGGCCATGACTTGTCCGCCGCATAGCAGGGCATCGCCGAGACCTTGGCCGCAACGTTGGGACGCTTCGCGAGGGCGAGCACGTTGTCGAGGGTCGCGAAGTTGTCGGCCTCGCTCACCTCCTTGCCGCTCTTCAGGCCAAGATGGTCGAGCACGAGGCGCAAACCGGGGTAGCGCTCGGCGATGCGGTCGGCGAGGTGCATGTACTCGTGATGGAACAGGACCATGGCCGGGATGCCGGCCTTCTCCATCTCGCCCCACACCCAGTCGAAGCGTCCGTCGAGCAGCGGCTGGCGCAGGATCCCGGTGTGAAAGGTGAAGCGCATGCCGAGCATGCCCGTCCGGTCCTTCCAGCCGGCGATCTGCCCGCGCGCGCCGGTCGCCTCGGGATCGAAGCGGCCCATGACGCAGAAGCGCTCGGGATGGGCGGCTGCAGCCGCGAGCGCGAGGTCATTGCGGTCTCCCTCCCACGAGGGCGGCACCAGGACCGCACCGGCGATGCCGGCCCTGTCCATCTCGGCCAGCAGCTCGTCCTTGCCGAGCGGCGCACGATGCGGCTCGGCGCGCGCCGGCCATGGCCGCTCGGGCGTGTTGGCGCCCCAGATGTGCACCTGGGCGTCGACGATCTTCATTTCTTCCTCCCTTGCAGACGCGCGACCGCGGCGCGACCCGCCATGACGAACAGCCAGGTGACGATCGCCCAGGCGACGGCGAAGCCCAGCGCCAGCTCGACGCTCCAGAACGGCAGCGCCTCGCCGCGCAACCGCTGGACGATCAGCAGCACCGCCACGAACAGCATCGGCGCCGCGAGGCCGGCCCGGCGGCCGAACAGCCAGTCGACCAGCAGCGCGGCGACCGCACCGCACAGGCCGCCCCACAGGGAAGCGGCGACATCGAACGGCACGACGACGTGCTGGACCGGCGGCCCCGCTCCTGCCGCCGGAAGCGATGTCTGCGGGTCGAGCCCGTAGCGGACGAACAGCCACAGCATCGCCTGCGTCACGACCACCATGGAAAGCGTGCCGGCGACGAAGCCGATGGCGGCCGCCCCTGCCCAGCGCATCGAGGGAGCTACCGCCAGCCGTAGGCGCGCCGCATCAGGGCGGCGATCACGCCCATGCCCAGTCCCCACAGGGCATAGACCAGCGGCACCACGACGACGCCCGGCAGGCGGAAACCGCCGCCCATGGGCAGGCCCTTGATCGGCAGCACGACGAACCAGTTCACCAGGGTGACGATCACGGCGGCGAACAGGATCCAGCCCAGGATGGCGGCGCCGCCCTTCATGTTGCGCAGCAGGAAGGCGCCCAGGATGCCCCACAGCCCGCCCCAGAAGGCCGACGACACGATGGCCGGCACGCCGAGGGGCGGCACGGGCCGCAGGCTGTAGAGGGCGGCGCGCGTCAGGCCGAGTTCGTTGGTGAACCAGAAGCCGGCCTGGTGGAAAACCAGGACGGACAGCGCGCCGGCGACGAAGCCGACGATGATGGTCTTCGAGATGGTGCTCATGCCCCTCTTCCTCCCGATGGCCGGCGGTCGCGCCAGGGTCGCGCCTGCTCGAGCTGACCCGCCAGCGAGAACAGCGTCTCCTCGGCGCCAAAGCGGGCGACGAACTGGAGGCCGATCGGCAGGCCGTCGTCGGTCCAGGCGAGCGGCACCGACATGGCCGGCACGCCCGCCACGTTGCACACCGAGGTGAAGGCGACCAGCGACGCCATAGCCTGCTGGAACTGCTCGGCCGGATCGCTCATGCGCACCGTGCCGAGCGGCAGTGACACGCAGCCCAGCGTCGGTGACAGCAGCACGTCGAAGCGCTCGAAAAAGGTGCCGAGCTGCCGTCCCGTGCGGTGGAAGGTCTGGACCGCGCGGATGTAGTCGTGGGCGGTGACGGCGCGTCCCTGCTCGGCGGCGGCCAGCGTCACCGGCTCGAGGTCGCCATTGCCCGGCACGCGACCGTTGGCGCGGAGCTGGATGTTGGTGAAGGTGTTGGCGGCCATGACCGTGCCCAGCGCCTGGCCTGCTGCGGTGGCATCGTAGTCTGGCGCCGCCTCCTCCACCGAATGGCCGAGCTCCTCCAGCAGCGCCGCCGTCTGTTCGACGGCGCCGACGAGCACGGGATCGAGCGGCTGGCCGCCGACCGGCTGGCGCAGGAAGGCCACCCGCAGCCTGCCCGGCGGACGCAACCTCGCCGCCAGGAACGAGCCGGCGGGCGGCGCGGTGTAGGGATCGCCGGGCTCGCTGCCGGCCAGGGCATCGAGCAGCGCCGCGCTGTCGCGGACCGAGATCGACACGCAGTGCTGGGCCCCGGCACCGGCCAGTGTCTCGCCGATCGGCGCCAGGCTCACCCGGCCCCGCGAGGGCTTGAACCCGAACAGGCCGCACAGCGCTGCAGGGATTCGGATCGAGCCGCCGCCGTCGGTGGCATGCGCCATCGGCAGGCCGCGCGCCGCCACGACGGCGGCCGAACCGCCGGACGAGCCGCCGGACGACAGTCCCTCGCGCCACGGATTGAGCGTGGGGCCGCCGAAGGCGGGCTCGGTGGTGGGCGCGAGCCCGAACTCGCTGGTGTTGGTGCGGCCGACGATGACCAGGCCCGACCGGCGCATCCGGGAGACCGCGGCGCTGTCGGCGGCGGCCACCGGCTCGTGCGCGAAGAAGCGCGAGCCGACGGTGGTCGGCGTGCCGGCGCAGTCGGCCATAAGCTGCTTCACCAGGAACGGCACGCCCTGGAACGGCCCGTCGCCGGCCCCGGCGATCGACCGTTCAAGCAGGTCGCCCTCGTAGAAATCGGTGATCGCATTCAGCGATTTGTTCAGCGTGCGCAGCCGCGCCAGCGTGGCGTCCACAAGCTCGCGCACGCCCACCCTGCCGGTCCGCACAAGCCGGCCGACAGCGAGCGCGTCGTAGGTTTCGAAAAGATCTTCCACCTCAGTTCCGCCAGCGCGCGAGATTGGCCGCGACGAAGGCGTCGTCGTTCAGCTCGGGATAGGTCGCGTAGAGCCTGTCGATGCCGTCGCTCTGACCCGGGCTCAGCGTCTCGTGCGGATCGAGGCACTCGATCGAGGTCATCAGCCCCTGGCGGCGCAGAATCTCGTGGCAGCCCGGGATGCAGCCGGCGAAGTCATGCTCGACGTCGAACACGACCGCGTTGCAGTCGGTGACGAAGGAATCGAGCGCCAGCGTCTCGGGCGGGATGGCGCCCGCCTTCACCGACAGCTTGAGCTTCTCCAGCAGGCCGACGGCGCCGCGCGTCCACACGCTCCAGTGCCCGAGCAGCCCGCCCTGGAAGCGCAGCGTCACCTCGCGGTTGCCGGTGCGCACCACGAGGGGCGTCAGCAGGTCGGCGACGATATGGTCGTCGTTGCCGGTGTAGAGGGTGACGCGGTCCTCGGCCTGGGCCTCGACGATGCCGACCGCGACGTCGAGGGTGCGGTAGCGGTTGAACGGCGCCACCTTGATCGCCACGACATTGTCGATCGCCGCAAAGCGCGCCCAGAAGGCGCGGCTGAGCGGGATGCCGCCCACCGCCGTCTGCAGGTAGAAGCCGACCAGCGGCATCTCGCGGGCGACCGACGTGCAGTGCTCGATCAGCTCGTCCTCGCTGGCGCCCTTCAGCGCCGCCAGCGACAGCAGCACGGCGTGGTAGCCGAGCGACCGCGCCGTGCGCGCCTCCTCGACGGCCTGGGGCGTGCGGCCCACGGCGCCCGCGATCATGACCAGCGGCCGGTCGGTCCAGTCGCGCGCCGTCTCGATGGCGAGCTCAAGCACCGGTCGGTAGAGCCCGACCTCGCGGATCGCGAACTGTGTGGAATGGACGCCGACCGCCAGCCCGCCGGAGCCCGCATCGACATAGTAGCGGCTGATCGCGCGCTGCGACTGCCGGTCGAACTTGCGGTCGGCATCGAGCGCCAGCGGATGTGCGGGGATCACCGAGCCCTGCCGCAGGAGGGAGAGGACCGGCGCCGGCAGGTCGCGCCAATGAAGGGAGGAGGTCATGCGGTCATCCTAGCATCGCGAAGCGCCGACCGGTCAGCCGCCATTGTCACCCCGAGCGCAGCGAGGGGCCTTTGGGCAGCAGAAGGTCTCTCGCTGCGCTCGGGATGACAGCGGGCCTTCACCCAAGCTCCGGTCCCGCCAGCGCGAAGACATGAGAGGGATCATCGAGGCGGTCGGCGGTGCCGAGGGTCATGCGCATGTAGCCGCGCGGGGTGACCGCGCCCTGGGCTTCCAGCCACGGTCGCACGGCGGCATGCGCCGAGGGCACGTCGATGATGAAGGGGCCCGGCGCCGCCGTGGCGGCCCGGCCGATCAGGGCGAGCGCGATCGCCTCGCTGTCGGCGACCACGGGTCCGAGCGAGGTCGCGACGCGGCCCTCGCGGCCGAGCGCGTAGCCGACGATCTTCCCGGCCGCGTCCTCGGCGACCCAGGCGCGGCCCGGCTGGCGCAGCGCGAGATGCGCCAGGATCGACGGCCGCTCCATGCCGCTCAGCGGCCGGTCGTAGAGGGCGAGCCGCGGCAGGTCGGCGACCGCGACGGGACGTAGCGCGACGCCGGCCGGAGGCGGCATAGCCGCGCCGGTCACGGCGTCGAAATGCCAGCGCGCGATGGGATAGAGGTCGCGGAAGCCCAGCGGCAGGTAGATCGGCCGCCCCTGCTCCGTGGCGTCGAGGCCGGCGACGGCGCCCGCCGCCCGCACCTCGTCGATGCAGCGCTTCAGCAGGCCGGTGCCGACGCCGCCGCGCCGGCGGTCCTTCGTCACCAGCACCATGCTGATCCAGGCGAGCTGGCGGCCGAGCGGCAGGACCAGCGAGCTCGCCTGCCAGCCGCCGTCGGGACCGATGCAGCCGAAGCCGCGGCCGGCGCCCAGCATGAAGCGCCAGTCGGCCAGGTTCTGGTTCCAGCCGGCCTCGACCGACAGCGGCCACACGCGCTCGCTCTCGTCGGCGTCGATCGGCCGGACGTCGAGCGATTCGCCGGGCGCCGCCGCGGCGTCAGTACTTGCCATCGCGCACCTCGTAGTGCGTGGGCTTGTTCAGGGTGGCCATGTCGCGGGAAAGCCAGTCGGCCGTCCATTCGATCATGCGGGCGAGCGGCACGGCGGGCGGGCCGAACTCCGTCACCATGCGCCGCGAATCGTTCAGCCACCCGGTGGCGCCCGGCGTGCCGGTGAACTTCGGATGGCGCCCCAGCAGCTTGCCGAACTCGCCGGCCAGCCAGCGGACCTCGATCGTCTCGGGACCGGTGACGTTGATCGGCGTGGTCGGCGTCGTGGCATGGGCCAGGCAGCGCAGCGCCACCTCGTTGGCATCGCCCTGCCAGATCACGTTGACGTGGCCCATCGACAAGTCGATCGGCTCGTCGTCGCGCACCTTGCGGCCGATGTCGTGCAGCACGCCGTAGCGCATGTCGATGGCGTAGTTCAGGCGGAACAGGCGGCCCGGCGTGCCGTGACGGTTCGAGAAGTACTCGAACATGCGCTCGCGGCCGACGCAGGAGGTGGCGTAGTCCCCGGGCGGCGGCACCGGCGCCACCTCCTCGCTGGCCCCGCCGCTGTCGACGGGGACGAACGGATAGACGCAGCCGGTCGAGAAGGCGACGATACGCGATTCGCGGAACGCCTCGGCCACCATCGCCGGCACCTGCACGTTCATCGCCCAGGTGAGCGGCACGTCGCCGGTGGCGCCGAACTTGCGGCCGGCCATGAAGACGACGTTGGCTGCCTTGGGCAGCGCCTCGATCGCCGCACGGTCGAGCAGGTCGGCCGCGACCGGCTCGACGCCGGCGGTCTCGAGCGCCTCTCGCACGCCCGGCTCGCTGAAGCGGGCGACGCCCATGACGCGCCGCTCGGGCGCCGCACGCTTGGCCAGGCGCGCCAGCGTCGGGCCCATCTTGCCGCCGACACCCAGCACGATGATGTCGCCCGGCGCGCGGGCGAGGTCGGCGACCAGCGCCGCCGACGGCGCGGTCATGAAGTCCTCGACGGCCTCCACGCTGTCGAACCTGGTCGGCAGGGTCATGTCGCGGCTCCCACGGTCATCGGTGTCATCGAGGTGAAGTCCATGTCGGCCCCGACGGCGAAGCCCGGCACGTCGAGCGAGCCCAGCGCCAGCGAGCCGCCGACGGCCTTGAGGCGGGCCGGTTTGCCGTCCCGCATCTCGTAGAGGTCGGGATGGGCCTGGGCGAAGGCGCGCTGTTCGGCCTCGGGCGCGAAACCCATGCCGTCGATGAAATGATGCGCGTTGCGCTCGACATGGGTCATGCCCAGCAGCGAGACCAGGGCGAGGTCCTGCTGCACGCTGACGCCGGGCCAGGTCGTGAGGTCCTCGGCCGACATGAAGTGCCCGGCGCCAAGATGGGCGACGCGCAGGGCGTTCAGGATCGACTTGTAGAAGCCCTTGCAGTTCTTGCTCGAGACGCCGGTGTAGCCGAGCCGCAGCGCGCGCGGGAAGGACGAGAGCTCGCCATCGGATTCGTCGATGATCACCGGGCGCAGCCGCGCCAGCGGCCCGACCGAGCGCGACAGCGCCACCGCCCGCTTGATCGGCTGCTCGATGAACAGCGTCGCCTTGGCAAGCCGCGCCAGCGCCGGCGTCTCCTCGACCCTGCGCCACAGCTCGACGATGCCCTCGACGTCATCGTACTGCTCGTTGCCGTCGAGCGTCGCGCGGTAGTCGCCAGCGCCCGCCCCGACTCCGGCGTCGAGGACGGCGGCAATGCGGCCGAGCCGGTCGAGGTCGGCCGCGATATCGCCGCCGACCTTGAGCTTGTAGTAGCGGCCGCGATAGTGCGAGACGACCTCCTCCAGCGTCTCGGGGAGCCCGTCGTTCACCCGTTCCGAGGGCGGGCGGTCGGCCGCCGTCAGCGGGTCGACCAGGCCCACCGTGTGGCGCACGGCGATCGACGGGCCGGGCTTCAGCCGCGACAGGAAGGGTTCGACCTCCGCCGCCTCGATGTCGGGCGTGAGCGCGGTCGTGCAGATGCCGGGGACATTCGCCGTGATCATGGTGGCGAAGGACTGTCCCGTCGCCTTGCCCACGGCATCGAGGATCGCCCGGTCGAGAAGCGCCGGCCCGTAGGCGGCGACCAGCGGGTTGAGGCCGAGCCCGGCGCCGCGCTTCTGCTGCTCGAGATAGGTGCGGGCGAACAGGCCGAAGGGCGTATCGACGCCCTGGTCGCGGTAGAGCCCGATGGCGAGGTCGAGCGCCTGGCGAAGCTGGTCGAGGTTCTGGGCGTCGGTGAACTGCGGGCTCTTCTCGAACCATTTGGCGGCCAGCGCCTCGGCCGCCACGCCCTCGCTGCGGCTGCCGTCGGGCAGCACGATGCGGGCGCGGATCACCGCCTGCGTGGCATCGGTTACGGTGATGACGCCGAAGCGGAAGGCGAGCCGCATCTTCACGTGCCGCTCGTAGCGCTCGACCTCTTCCAGCCTGACCTTCATGTGCTCGACTCCAGCAGGCCCGCGACATAGCCGATCATCCGCGCCGCGCAGGCCGGCCCGTCAGGCTCATAGACGAAAGGCTCCATCGCGATCCAGCCGCCATAGCCGGTTTCGCGCAGCGCGCGGATGACCGGCGCGAAGCGGTCCTCGCCCTGCCCCGGGCCGCGGCGGTTGCGGTCGTTGAACTGGACATGCGCCACGAGGCCCGTCGGCATCCAGCGCCGGATGGCGTCGGCCACCGGCTCGGGCTCCATCAGCCCGGCCGCCAGCGTGTCGACCATAATCCGGAGCGCGGGATTGCCCAGCCGACGCACGATCTCGGCCGCCTCGGCCAGCGTGTTCACGAAGTTGCAGTCGGGCCGGGCCAGCGGCTCCAGGCAGTAGGCGACGCGGTTGGCGGCGGCGCGCTCGCCGGCCAGCAGCCAGGCTTCCTCGGCGCGCGCCCGGTCGTCGCCGGTGGCGACGCGGCGCTGAGCCGGCGAGCCGTGCACCAGGTAGCTGCCGCCCAGCTCGGCACAGAGATCGATCGAGGCCAGCAGGACGTCGACGCTCCGTTGCCAGACGGCACGGTCCGCGGTGGTGATCGAGAGACCGGCCGGCGCCGCCAGCAGCCAGTGCAGGCCGCTAACCTCCAATCCGCTGTCCGAACATCTGTTCCTGATGTCGGCACGCTGCGCGGCCGGCATGCGCCATGCATCGTCGCCGAACGTGAAGGGTGCCAGCTCGAGGCCGCCATAGCCGAGAGCGGCCGCCAGGCTGCATTGACGTTCGAACGGAAGGTCGCGAACAACCTCGTTGCACAGGGCCAGTCTCACCAATGATCCTCAAGCTTGACGGTAATCAGACGCTTCTGCAGTGTGCCCGAATGTGCGGCTGCGCATGATCAAATTCCAGTCCTTGCTGCGCCAGTACTGGCCGACCGTCGCGCTGTTCGCCTTCCTGCTCGCCAGCTGGCAGCTCGCGGTCAGCGTGGGCGAGATCCGCGAGTATCTGCTGCCCTCGCCCGTCGCGGTGTGGAGCGCGCTGTGGCACGGCGACACCGCGTGGCTGCAGCACCTGTGGGTCACCTCGCTGGAGATCATCGGCGCCTTCTTCCTCGCGGCCGGGCTCGGCATCGGGCTCGGCGTGGCGATCGCCTGGTCGCCGCTGATCGCCAATGCGCTCGTGCCCTTCCTGGTGTTCGTCAACACGCTGCCCAAGGTGGCGATCGCGCCGCTTTTCCTCATCTGGATGGGCTACGGAATCTTCCCGAACATGCTGATGGGCGCGCTGATCGGCTTCTTCCCGGTGGTGATCAACACCGCCGTGGGCCTGAGCCAGGTCGAGCCCGACATGCTCGACCTCGGCCGCGTGTTCAACGCGCCGAAATGGAAGATCTTCGTCAAGATCCGCATTCCCAACGCCCTGCCCTACATCCTGAGCGCGCTCAAGATCACTGCCACGGCCGCCGTCGTCGGCGCCATCGTCGGCGAATTCGTGGCGTCGCAGAAGGGACTGGGCTACGTCATCGTGACGACCCAGAGCAGCATGAACACCTCGGTGGCGTTCGCCGCGCTGATCTGGATCTCCGTCGTGGGGCTGGTGCTCTATGGCGCCGTCGTGCTGGCGGCGAAGCTGTGGGCGCCGTGGGCGGAAGGCATCGACTGATACTGATACGGGGAAGGGCAAAAGGGAGCAGATCATGACCAGGACATTGTCACTTGCGCTCGCCGCGCTGCTGGCGGCGGCGGGAAGCGCCTCGGCGCAGGAGAAGTTCACCTTCGCGCTCAACTGGTTCGCCGTCGGCGACCATGCCGCCTACTGGGTCGCCCTCGACAAGGGCTACTACAAGGCCAAGGGGCTCGACGTGACGCTCGAGAACTCCAAGGGTTCGGGCGACGCGATCGCCAAGGTCGATACCGGCCGCGCCGACGCCGGCCTCGCCGACGCCGCCGTGGTCATCGCCTCGGTCGGCCGCGGCACCACGGTGAAGACCGTCGGCATGGTGTTCGACAAGACTCCGCTCAACATCTTCAGCCTCAAGGAGAAGCCGCTCGCCAAGCCCAAGGACCTCGAGGGCAAGACGCTGGGCGCCCCTCCGGGCGACAGCCAGCGCCAGATGTTCCCGGCCTTCGCCAAGGTGAACGGCATCGACCCGGCCAAGGTCACCTGGGTCAACATCGAGCCGGCCGCCAAGATCGCCGCCGTCGCCGAGAAGCGCATGGACGGCGTCGGCGACTACTCCACCGGCCTGCCGCTCTACGAGAAGGCCGTGGGACAGGGCAACGTGGTGATGATGCCATGGGCCGATTTCGGCTTCGACATGTACTCCATGTCGATCATCGCCAGCGCCAAGACCATGAAGGAGCGTCCGGCCGCCCTGAAGGCCTTCCTCGAGGCCTCCTACATGGGCTGGCGCGACGTGATGGCCGATCCCAAGGCCGCCATGGAGATTTTCAAGAAGCGCGTGCCCGAGGTCGACGTCGCGGTCATGACGCCTAACATGATGATCGGGCTCGGCCTGATGAAGACCGAGCGCTACGCCAAGAACGGCATCGGCTGGATCGACGAGAAGAAGATGTGCGACTCGGTCGACCTCGTGAACACCTACATGGGCCTGCCCAAGAAGGTCGACTGCAAGGCCGTCTACTCGACCGAGTTCCTGCCCAAGGTCGAGATGCCGAAGTAACCGTCGGCATCCGGACGCCTCTCGCCGTCTTTGACGTGAGCAAGCAACTGATCGACCTCGACCGGGTCGGCATGACGTACGAGGCGGCGAGCGGCCCGGTCGAGGCCCTCGCCGGCATCTCGCTGTCGGTCGGCGCCGGCGCGTTCGTCTCGCTGGTGGGGCCGAGCGGCTGCGGCAAGTCCACCCTGCTGCGCATCGTGGCCGGGCTGCGGCCGGCCACGGCCGGCACGGTGACGGTGGGCGGGCGCACGGTCGACGCGCCGATCCCCGACATCGGCATGGTCTTCCAGGCGCCGATCCTGCTGAAGTGGCGCTCGATCCTGCAGAACGTGCTCCTGCCGGCCGAGCTGGCCGGCCTCGACGCGGCCAAGCTGCGCGGGCGCGCCGGCGAGCTGCTCGAGATGGCGGGCCTCGGCGGCTTCGGCGACAAGCTGCCGCGCGAACTGTCGGGCGGCATGCAGCAGCGGGCGGCGCTCTGCCGCGCCCTGCTGCTCGACCCGCCGCTGCTGCTGATGGACGAGCCGTTCGGCGCCCTCGACGCCATGACCCGCGACGACATGGCCCTCGAGCTGCTGCGCATCTGGGGCGAGCGCGACGTCGCCCGCGAGGCCCGCAAGACCGTCCTGTTCGTCACCCATTCGATCCCCGAGGCCATCTTCCTGTCGGATCGCGTGGTCGTGATGTCGCCCCGGCCCGGCCGGATCGCGGCCGATCTCGCGATCGACCTGCCGCGGCCGCGCACCGTGGAACTGCGCGCCTCCGAGGCCTTCGGGCGGCTGAGCCTCGAGATCTTCCGGGCGCTGACCGGCCGGGAGAGCACGGGCGGCACGCTCTGAGCCCGGCCCCGCCGGCCGAGCGCGGTTGGCGCGGCTTCCCGTCCCTGTTAAACCCCGGCGGACACCGCCAGGAGAAGCCAATGTCAGTCGCCGCCACCCCGATGAAGAGCGCCGCCAAGGGCACCCGCGCCGACGCCAAGCCGTTCGACTGGGAGGACCCGTTCTTCCTCGACGACCAGCTCACCGAGGAGGAGATCGCGATCCGCGACGTGGCGCGCGACTACTGCCAGGACAAGCTGATGAGCCGCGTGCTGGAGGCGAACCGGCACGAGAAGTTCCATCGCGAGATCATGAACGAGTTCGGCGCGCTCGGCCTGCTGGGCTCGACCCTGCCCGAGAAATATGGCTGCGCCGGCGCGAACTACACGAGCTACGGGCTGGTGGCACGCGAGGTCGAGCGCGTCGATTCCGGCTACCGCTCGGCGATGAGCGTCCAGTCCTCGCTGGTCATGCATCCGATCTACGCCTACGGCAGCGAGGAGCAGCGCATGAAGTACCTGCCCAAGCTCGCCACCGGCGAGTGGGTGGGCTGCTTCGGCCTGACGGAGCCCGACCATGGCTCGGATCCGGGCGGCATGAAGACCCGTGCCGTGACCGTACCCGGCGGCTTCAAGCTCTCGGGCTCCAAGATGTGGATCACCAACTCGCCGATCGCCGACGTGCTGGTGATCTGGGCCAAGCTCGACGGCGGCGCGATCCGCGGCTTCATCGTCGAGCGCGGCTTCAAGGGGCTGGAGACGCCGAAGATCGAGGGCAAGTTCAGCCTGCGCGCCTCGGTGACCGGCGCCATCATGCTCGACGAGGTGTTCGTGCCGGTCGAGAACATGCTGCCCAACGTCTCGGGCCTGGGCGGTCCGTTCGGCTGCCTGAACAACGCCCGCTACGGCATCGCCTGGGGCGCGCTGGGCGCCGCCGAGTTCTGCTGGAAGCAGGCGCGCAACTACACGCTCGACCGCAAGCAGTTCGGCCGGCCGCTGGCCGCCAACCAGCTCGTGCAGAAGAAGCTCGCCGACATGCAGACCGAGATCGCCATCGGCCTGCAGGCCTGCCTGCGCGTCGGTCGCCTCAAGGACGAGGGCCACGCCCAGCCGGAGATGATCTCGCTGATCAAGCGCAACAACTGCGGCAAGGCGCTCGACATCGCCCGCGTCGCCCGCGACATGCACGGCGGCAACGGCGTGTCGGACGAGTACCACGTGATCCGCCACGTCATGAACCTCGAGGCCGTGAACACCTACGAGGGCACCCACGACGTGCACGCGCTGATCCTCGGCCGCGCCATGACCGGCATCCAGGCCTTCACCGCCGGGGCCTGACCGGGTGACCCTGCCGCCGACCGGCGACATCGCGATCGTCGTCGGCGGCGCCCTCGCCGCGGGCTTCGTGAACGGCCTCACCGGCACCGGCTACGCGCTGGTGGCGATGGGATTCTGGCTGCAGGCCATGTTGCCGGTGACCGCCGCACCGCTGGTGGCGCTGTGCTCCGTAACGGGCCACCTGCAGGCGCTGCGCCGCATCTGGCACGGCGTGCGCTGGCCGCGGCTGTGGCCCTTCCTCGCCGCCGGTGTCGCCGGCGTGCCGATCGGCATTACCCTGCTGCAGTACATCCACGTCCAGCCGCTGAAGCTCGGCGTCGGCCTGCTGCTCATCCTCTACAGCGCCTGGATGGCGTTCGTGCGCCATCCGCCGATCGTGACCGGCGGCGGCCGGCTGGCCGACGGCGCGATCGGCCTGCTGGGGGGCGTGATGGGCGGCATGGCGAGCCTGAGCGGTCCCGCCCCGATCATCTGGACGCAGTTGCGCGGCTGGAACCGCAACGAGCAGCGCGGCGTGAACCAGCCGTTCAACATGACCATCCTGGCCACGGCGCTGCTGGCCGCCGCCGTGGCCGGGCTGCTCGACGAGACGTTCCTGCTGTGGGCCCTCATCACCGTGCCGACCAGCTTCGCCGGCGCGCGGCTGGGTCTCGCCGTCTATGGCCGGGTCAGCGACACGGGTTTCCGCTGGCTGGTGCTGGGCTTCCTCGGCCTGTCGGGCGTCGTGCTGGTCGTGACGTCGCTGGGCTGAGGCTCGGGGACCACCGGCCGCCAGTCCGGATCAGCGGGCCGGCTTCAGGATCAGCACGTCGAGATCATGGGCGGGATAGAACTCCTTCGCCTTCATCTGGAAGGTGGTCGGCCCGATCTTGCGCACGTCGGTGCCGCAGAAGCTCACGAGGTTCGCGGCCGCGCCCTTGTCGATGGTGAGCGTGAAGTCGCCGATCGGCCCGGCCCAGTTCGAACCGGTCCGCAGGATGTAGCGGATGCGCTCCTCGGTGAACTGCCCTTTCGCGCGGGCAACCGAGGTCATGAATGCGCGGTCGAGGCAGAACGTCTCGACGATGCGGCGGCGCTCGGCGACGTGCGGCGGATCGCGCGGCTCCTCGCCGAGCCGGGTTCCCACCGAGGAACCGACGCTCGGCCGGTAGCGATGCTCGATCACCATGTCCTTTCCCGCCGGAAAGGTCTGCGTCCAGTAGTAGGTCGTCCGCAGCGTCCAGTTGAAGGGCGAGAGATGCTGCTTCATGCCCTTGCCGAGGTCGTACTCTTCGGCGCGCGCCAGACCGACCCGGATCAGCTCCGCCGCCTTGTCGGCCGGCAGCGCGTCGAGGGCGTCCCGCGTCTTCTCGCTGTACGGCATCAGCGGCACGCCGAGCCCCTCCAGCAGCCCGGTGCGGTCGAGGCCGAGCGAGATCACCCGCCGCTCGACGGCCGCCTCGACGGGACGGCCGTCGACGACGGTGCGGAAGTCGAGGAAGTTCTCGGCCGCCGGATCGGGAATGCTCAGCGACGCGCTCTCGCTGTAGGGGATCTCGGGCATCGGGAAGGCGACGATGGTCGTGACGTCCCGCGCCGACCTGTTGTGGAAGACGTAGCGGACGCGAATCTCCGCGGCGGAGACGAACAGATCCTCCGAACGCATCTCGACGTCGTCGTTCTGCACGAACTGCAGGCCGCCGGCGCCGAGCGCCGCCGACGTGTCGTTGGCCGAGGCGGCCGTCGCCAGGACGCAGGCGAGCGTCGCGGCGACGCCGAGCCGGCGCAGCCTCATGCCAGGTACGTCGCGCAGCCCGCCTTCTCCAGGATCTCCTCCAGGCCTTCGGCGCCGCGGGCCGCCGCATACTTGCGGCGGAGCTCGCCAAGCGAGCGGGCGTGGTACTTCTGCGGCTCCTGGGTCCATTCCGTGTCGCCCAGCCGGATCGTGAAGCTCTTGTCGCCGGCCGCGATGGCGGCGGCGTTGGCGGTCGACCAGGGCAGGAACCAGCCCGCGACCTCCTCCGTCAGGAGCGGCATCAGGGTCGGCGCCAGGGCAGGCCAGGCCTCGAAGCCGCCCTCGTCCTTCGGGTCGAGCATGCGCTGCACCCAGCCCATCACCGCGGGCGCGACCTCGCGCATGATCGCGCCGGGCGTGGGATCGGTCGCCGCCTCGTAGAACTGCGCCCACAGGCCGAGATCGGCCATCGCCGGGCGGCCGCCCAGCAGGTACGGGCGATGCTGGAGATGGGCCTCGACCAGATCCAGCGCGCGGCGGAACGACGCCTCGATCGCCGTCTCGGTCGCCGCGCTGGAACCGACGAAGCCCAGCCGCCCCGTCATGCGCTCGGCCACCGCGGCGCGGGCGCGGGCCACGGCGAGCGTGCCCTCGGCCTCCATCATCTGCCGCGCGATGCGCTCGGCGGTCGACCAGATGTCGGGGGCATAGCGCCAGCGATAGTGGAACATCCACTTGTTGCCCCACTCGTCGCCGTACTCCTCCAGCAGCGCCGAGAGGAAGGCGAGCGCCGGGTCCTCGGGCGCCAGCGACGGGCTGGCGGCCTCGAAGCGCTCGATGATCGGCGTCGAATCCTGCAGCCCCTCGCCGTCCGGCGTCACCAGGAGCGGCACCAGCGGCAGCTTGGCGTATTTCTGGAACTCCGCCTGCACGGCGGGCGAGCGCGGGATCCAGTCGTGATCGACACCGCGGTAGCGGAGATAGGAGCGCACCTTCACCGAGTAGGGCGAGAGCTCCGAGCCGAACAGTCGATGCTTCATAGCCACCGCCTGCGCTTCAGCCAGAAGAGCAGGCCGGCGACGATGACGGCGACGGCGACCCAGAAGAAATCGTATCCGTACCGCCAGCCCAGCTCCGGCATGTTCCCCGATTCGCGGTCGAAGTTCATGCCGTAGACGGCGGCCAGGAAGCTCAGCGGCATGAAGAAGACGGTGATCACCGCCATCGTCTTCATGACCTCGGACATGCGGTTCGAGGCGTACATCAGGTAGACCTCCATGAGGCCGTTGCACATCTCGCGGTAGCTCTCGACCAGCTCGAGCACGGCCACGGCATGGTCGAAGCAGTCGCGCAGATATGTGCGGGTCTCGGGCATGATGAAGGGCACTTCCGGCCGCATCACCGCCAGCACCGTCTCGCGTTCGGCCCACTGGACGCGATGGAACACGACCAGCGCCCGCCGCGCCTGGTGGATGTGGTAGAGCGTGTCGGGCGTCGGACTCTCCAGCGCCTCGTCCTCCAGCGCCTCGAGATGCGTCGACATCGCCTCGATCAGCGGGAACTTGCGATCGACGACCAGGTCGATCAGCGCATAGACGAGATAGTCCACGCCGAAGGTGCGCAGGCGCGAGCCCGCGGTCTGCACCCGGTCGCGAACCGGCTTGAAGATGTCGATCTTGTGGTCGTGGAACGAGATCACGTAGTTCTCGCCGAAGAAGATGCTGACCTGGCGGGGGATCAGCACGCCGTCCTCGTAGGCGGGATCGTTCAGCACCATGAAGCCCTGGCCCTCGTAGAGATCGAGCTTGCTGCGCTGGTTGGCGTGGAACACGTCCTCGAGCGCCAGCGGGTGCAGGTTGAAGGCCATGCCGAGGTCGCGCAGCATGTCGGAGCTCGGCCGGCCGGCGACGTCGATCCAGGTATGGCCGGGCGTGCCGAGATGGAAGCGGCACTCGTCGACCTCGACGCCGTGCAGCACCTGGACGTCGTCCGGCGTGTACTCGACCAGCGTGAAGTCGAGCGCCTCGTCGGCGACCGGGGCGCGGCCGGCGAGCGTGCCCGGCGCGGTGCCGGGCTTGGTATGGCGGTGGAACAATCCGTCCATGCAGCCGATCGCGCCGTTGCCGGCGTCAGACCTCCTGCATCACCTGGACCTCGGGGCGGCCGGCGAGATAGTCGCCGAGCTTCCGTCCGAGCTCCTTGAAGTGCGGCGCCGCGCGATGGGCGTCGAGCGCCGCCTGGTCCTCGTAACGCTCCAGCATGACATAGACGTTGGCGTCGTCGGTCTTGTGCAGGGCGTAGAGCTTGTTGCCGGGCTCGTCGGACCGGACCTTCGCCTGCAAGGCCTTCATGGTGGCCTCGAAATCGGCGTTGCTGCCGGGCTTGATGGTGAGCTTGGCGATGACGCCGATCATGACCCTTCCCTTCCGGCCTCCGGCCGCTTGCGCACAAGGTACTTGTGTTCGCCGTCGCAGACCAGCACGCCGGCCTGGTTGTGGATGGTGAGCTTCATGGTGACCACGCCGGTCGTGCGCCCGGGCTTGAGCGCCGTCACCTCGAGCATCGGATAGAGCGTGTCGCCGCAATAGACCGGCTTCAGGAAGCGCGAGGATTGTTCGAGGAAGCCGACCAGCGCGTCGCCGATCACGTGCGGGAAGATACCGCCGCCGGCGGCGCCCTGGATGGCGACCTGCAGCCCGTGGGCCAGCATGTCGCGGTGGCCGCGCGCGCGGCAGTACTCGCGGTCGTAATGAATCGGATGATTGTCGCCGCTCGCGAGCTGGAAGGCCGCGAACATCGATTCCGTCTGCGTGCGCGAGTTGATGTAGAACGTCTGGCCGACCGCGAGGTCCTCGAACCAGTGGGTCGGCCCGAAGCGATGCTCCTCGGGCCGGAATGGGGCGGCTTCAGCCACGGCTTCCTCCTCTTGTTTCCTCATCCTAGCCCTCGCCGCCGGCCGCCAACAGGCGGGCCAGCGGCTCGAGCGACGGTGCATGGTATTGCGGCTGGGCGCCTGCCGGCGCCGCGAGCCCGATGCGATTGTGCCAGAAGACCGGCATCCCGACGGCCTGCGCTCCCGGCACGTCCGACGGCGAGCCGGCGACGAACAGGGTGCGCGCCGGCGCCGTGCCGAGCGCCGCCAGCACCGCGCGGTAGGGCTCGGGCCTCGGCTTGTAGAAGCCGGCGCTCTCGGCCGTCACCACCGTCGCGAACGGCACGCCGACCGCGGCGGCCGCCCGCGCGCCGAGACGCACGGAGCAGTTGGTCGCCACGCCGAGCGGCACCCGCAGGCCGGCCAGGACGTCCCGCGCCTCCGGCCAGGGCCGCAGCTCGTCCCAGCGTCGCTCCAGCGCCTCGCCCAGCGACGCGGGCAGCCCGCTATCGGCCGCCGCCTCGCGGACCAGCGTCTCGTAGGGCCGGTAGGCGCCGCGGCCGTAGGTGATCTCGAGATAGCGGCGGCGCCAGCGCAGGCCGGTCTCCGGCGATCCCGCCACGTCGTTCCACAGCGTCCAGGAATCGATCAGGGCCGTCAGCAGGTCGAAGACGACCGCGTCGTACTTCACGCCGCCTTGGCCTTGCGGCCCATTCCATCGTGCAGGTCGAGCATGCGCTCGCGCCACGCCGCGACCGGGTCGTCGGCCTCCAGCAGTTCCAGCGGGCTCGCGACGCGGGCCCACAGGAAGGCGCCGATCAGGGCGAAGTCGGGATAGGCCGGCTGCGTGCCGCCGAGGAACGGCCGCTCGCGCAGCATGCGCCGCGCCGGCTCCAGCACGGCACGGAAGGCCGGCACGCCCTTGTCGCGTGCCTTGGCCTGGAAGCCGGCGAAATCGGTGGTGCCCAGCCGCTTGCCGCGGGTCTCGGCGAAGTACGGCTGGTCCTCCTTGCGCACGCGACCGTAGAGGTCGCCGACGATGATCGGGAACAGGGCCGGCTGCACAGCCGTGTCGACCCAGCCGGCCACGAACTGGGCGTAGGCCAGCGCGGCCTCGTCGGGAAACAGCTTCTTATCGGGATAGGCCGCGTCGAGATGGCGCGCGATCGCCCAGCTGTCCTTCACCACCGTCTGCCCGTCGTGCAGCACCGGCACGGTGTTCGACTGGGCGAAGGCGATCTTCTCCTTCTCGGTGAAGCCCACCGGCTCGTCGCGCCAGGCGAGTCCCTTGTGCTTCAGGACGTGCTTGATGCGCCAGCAGTACGGGCTGGCCCGGCGATCGTCCTGCAGCAGCAGGTCGTAGAGCGTGATCATGCGCGGCTCACTTCCCCTCGAGCATCTTGACGATGCCCGAGAAGTCCTTGGCACCGTTGCCGGCATTGACGAACAGGTTGAAGAGCTGCGCCGCCTCGGCGCCCATCGGCGTGCTGGCGCCCGAGGTCTGGGCCGCCTGCTGCGAGAGCTTGAGGTCCTTCAGCATGTTGTCGGCGCTGAAGCCGGCCTGATAGTCGCGGTTGGCCGGCGAGGCCGGCACCGGGCCGGGCAGCGGCAGGTAGTTGTTCACCGCCCAGCACGAGCCCGACGAGGTCGACACGATGTCGAACAGCTTCTGCACGTCGAGCCCCAGCCGCTTGCCGAGCAGGAAGCCCTCGGCGACCCCGATCATGGTGATGCCGAGGATCATGTTGTTGCAGATCTTGGCCGCCTGCCCCGAGCCCGGCGCGCCGGTATGGACGATGTTCTTGCCCATCTTCTCGAGGATCGGCCGCGCCTTGGCGACCGCTTCATCGGTGCCGCCGACCATGAAGGTGAGCGTGCCGGCGGTGGCGCCGCCGACGCCGCCCGACACCGGGGCATCGACCATCTCCAGTCCTGCCTTCGCCGCCAGCTCGCCGACATGGCGGGCGCTGTCGACGTCGATGGTCGAGCAGTCGATCAGCAGCGTGCCCTTGGCGACGTTGGGCAGCACGTCGGTCTCGTAGACGCCGCGCACGTGCTTGCCGGCCGGCAGCATGGTGACGACGATCTCCGCTCCCTTCACCGCTTCCGCCGCCGAGGCGGCCTTGCGGGCGCCCTTCTCGACGGCCGCGTCGACCGCGGCCGCCGTCAGGTCGAAGGCCATGACCTGATGCTGGCCCTTCACGAGATTGGCGGCCATCGGGCCGCCCATGTTGCCGAGACCGATGAAGGCGATCTTCGCCATGCCGTCCTCCCTCCCAGGATGTCAGTCGAAGAACAGGTCGTTCGCGACCGGCTTGAAATGATCCTCGACCATCTCGCGCGTGACGCCGTCGATCGACGGCGGGTTCCACTGCGGCTTCTGGTCCTTGTCGATCAGCAGCGCGCGCACGCCCTCGAAGAAGTCGTGACCTGCCTGCATGCAGCGTTGCGACATGCGGTACTCGATGGTCATCACGTCCTCGAACGAGCGGTTGGCGCAGCGCCTGAGCTGCTCCAGCGTGATCGCCATCGAGAGCGGCGAGAGCTTGAGCAGCGCCGCGAGCTGCTTCGCGGCCCACTCGCCCGGATGCGCCCTGAGCTTGGCCTCGATCTCGGCCACTGTCTCGGCCGAGAAGCAGCGGTCGATGTCGGGCATCAGCGACGGCAGCGTCGGCATGCCGCCATCGGCGCTGAAGCGGGCGATCACGGCGTCGACCTTGCGGTTGGCGTCCGGCCCGGCGAGGTCGGCGGCGCCCAGCGCGGCCTGCAGCTCGTCCATGCGGGCGCTCGGCACGTGGGCATCGACGATGCCGGCCCAGATCGCGTCGGCGACCTTCAGCCGGTGGCTGGTGAGCGCCAGGAAGGTGCCGAGCGCGCCCTTGAGGCGCGTCAGGAAGTAGCCGCCGCCGACGTCGGGGAACAGCCCGATCGTGGTCTCCGGCATGGCGAACAGGAATTTCTCGCTCGCCACCGAGTGCGAGCCGTGGGCCGACAGGCCGACGCCGCCGCCCATGTTGATCCCGTCGATCAGCGAGATCCACGGCTTGGCGTAGCGGTAGATGCGCCGATTGACGATGTACTCGTCGCGGAAGAAGTCGCGCCGCAGCGTGCCCTTGGGATCGTCGCGCATCTCGCGATAGAGGCCCGCCACGTCGCCGCCGGCGCAGAAGGCGCGGTCGCCGGCGCCGCGCAGGATCACCGCCTTGACCGCCGGGTCCTTCTCCCAGCCCGGGATGACCTTCTCCATCTCGAGGATCATGCCGTAGGACAGCGCGTTCAGCGCCTTGGGCCGGTTCAGCGTGATCACGCCCAGCCCGTCCTTCACCTCGAACAGAATCTCGGACTCAGACATTCACTCTCCGTCAAATCGTTGCTGTCATCCCGAGCGCAGCGAAGGACTTCCTCGCGACTCAAAGGTCCCTCGCTGCGCTCGGGATGACAGGGTACCCGTTCCACCGTCGTGCCTAGCCCATCAGCAGCCGTCGCGAAATGATGACGCGCATGATCTCGTTGGTGCCTTCGAGGATCTGGTGCACGCGCAGGTCGCGCAGATAGCGCTCGATGGGAAAGTCCTTCAAGTAGCCGTATCCGCCATGCAGTTGCAGCGCCTCGTTGACGATGCGGAAGCCCGCGTCGGTGGCGAAACGCTTGCCCATCGCGGCGGCCTGCGTCGCCTCCGGCGACTTGGCGTCGAGCAGCGAGGCGGCTCGCCAGATCAGCAGCCGCGCCGCGTCGAGTTCGGTCGCCATGTCGGCAAGCTTGAACTGGGTGGCCTGGAAGTCGGCGATCGCCTGGCCGAACTGCTTGCGCTCGACGACGTAGCGCGACGCGGTCTCGAGGCAGGCGCGCGCGCCGCCCAGCGAGCAGGCGCCGATGTTGATGCGGCCGCCGTCGAGGCCCGCCATGGCGATCTTGAAGCCGTGGCCCTCCGGCCCCAGCCGGTTGGCGACCGGCACGCGGCAGTTCTCGAAGATCACCGCGGCGGTGGGCTGGCTGTTCCAGCCGAGCTTCTGCTCCTGCTTGCCGAACGAGAGGCCGGGCGTGCCGTTCTCCACCACCAGGGTCGAGATGCCGCCGGCGCCCTTGCCGCCGGTGCGCAGCATCACGACGTAGAGGTCGCTGCGGCCGCCGCCCGAGATGAAGGCCTTGGTGCCGTTCACGACATAGTGGTCGCCGTCGAGCTCGGCCCGCGTCGCGAGGCCCGCGGCGTCGGAGCCGGCGCCGGGCTCGGTCAGGGCATAGCTGGCGAAATGCTCCATCGAGCAGAGCCTGGGCAGGAAGCGCCGGCGCTGGTCGTCGTCGCCGAAGGCGTCGATCATCCAGGCCGCCATGTTGTGGATCGAGATGTAGGCCGCCGTGCTCGGGCAGGCGGCCGACAGCTCCTCCATGATCAGCGCCGCGTCGAGACGCGACAGGCCGCTGCCGCCGACATCGTCGCGCACGTAGATGCCGCCGAAGCCCAGCGCCGCGGCCTCGCGCAGGGCCTCGACGGGAAACACCTTGTCGGCATCCCAGCGCGCGGCCTCGGGCAGCATGCGCTCGGTGGCGAACTGGCGGGCCGTGTCGCGGAAAGCTTCCTGGTCCTCGGAAAGGCGGAAATCCATGGCGGCGCGATCATATCGGGGGGCCGATGCCAGTCAAAGATGCCGGTCAAACAAGCCGCATTGCGGCTATCGGCGGATCGCGCCATAAGACCCCGCCATGGCGAAGCGCTTCTCGACTCTCGGCCGCTATCCGACGACGCGGCTGCGGCGCAACCGGCGCGAGGACTGGTCGCGCCGCCTGGTGGCCGAGCACCGGCTGTCGGTCGACGACCTGATCTGGCCGGTGTTCGTCCAGGAAGGCACCAACCAGCGCACCCCGGTCGCCTCGATGCCCGGCGTCGACCGCCTGTCGGTCGACCTGTTCGTCGAGGCCGCCAAGGCGGCGCGCGACCTCGGCATTCCGGCCGTGGCGATCTTCCCCGAGACCGATCCGGCGGCCAAGACGCCCGACGCGCGCGAAGCCTACAATCCCGACAACCTCGTCTGCCGCGCCATCCGCGCCGTGAAGAAGGACGTGTCGGGCCTCGGCATCGTCTGCGACGTGGCGCTCGATCCCTTCAACAGCGACGGCCATGACGGCATCGTGCGCGACGGCTACGTCCAGAACGACGAATCGCTGGAGGCGCTGGTCAGGCAGGCGATCGTCCAGACCGAGGCGGGCGCCGACGTTCAGGCGCCGTCGGACATGATGGACGGCCGCATCGGCGCCATCCGCAAGGCGCTCGACGACAGGGGCTACATCCACGCCCAGATCATGAGCTACGCCGCCAAGTACGCCTCGGCCTTCTACAACCCCTTCCGCGACGCGATCGGCAGCTCGGGCGCGCTCAAGGGCGACAAGAAGACCTACCAGATGGACTACGCCAACTCCGACGAGGCGCTGCGCGAGGTCGGCTTCGACATCGAGGAAGGCGCCGACATGGTGATGGTCAAGCCCGGCCTGCCCTACCTCGACATCGTGCGCCGGGTGAAGGACGCGTTCGGCGTGCCGACCTACGCCTACCAGGTGAGCGGCGAGTACGCGATGCTGCGGGGCGCCGCCGACCGCGGCTGGCTCGACTGGAACAAGGTCCTGATCGAGACCCTGACCGGCTTCAAGCGCGCCGGCTGCGACGGCATCCTGACCTACGGCGCGGTGGACGCGGCGAAGCTCCTCAAGGCCCGGTGACCGCCGCGCATGATTGAGCGTCCCTCGGCGCGGCTGATCCTGCTCGATCCGGCCGACCGCCTGTTCCTCTTCAACGTCCACGATCCCGGCGTCTTCGACCCCGCGAACCCGCACTTCGATCCCTTCTGGGTGATGATCGGCGGCTTCGTCGATCCCGGCGAGGATTTCGCCGACGCCGCCGTCCGCGAGGCGCGCGAGGAGACGGCGCTCACCGTCGACGGACCGGTGCACTGGGTGTGGAAGCGCGAGCGCCGCATGAGCTGGCGCGGCAAGGACGTGCTGCACCGCGAGCGCTTCTTCCTGGCCCGCACGAGCCGGACCGAGATCGACACGTCCGGCCTCGACGAGCGCGAGCGCAGCTGGACCCTCGGCCATCGCTGGTGGCCGGCCGACGAGATCGCGGCCTCGGCCGAGCATTTCGAGCCGCGGGAACTCGCGCCGCGCCTGCAGGCACTGCTGCGCGACGGCCCGCCGGACGAGCCGCTCGCGATCCTCTGACAGCCCGCTCTAGCGGCGATCGTCCTCTTCTCTCTCGCGCTTCTTCTGCGCCTCGTACCGGGCGGCGCCGCGATAGGCGCGCCAGGCCAGGACCAGCGCCGCCATAAGGGAGGCGACACCCATGATCAGGGTCATCGGATCAACGTGTGACATGCTCGAGGAACCTCGCCACGACGAGGTCGCTCCAGGGCTGGCGGCTGCCCGCACCATGGAAGCCGACGTGCCCGCCCGCGGCAGGCAGCAGCGGCGTCAGCGACCGGTTGCCGGCCCAATCATAGCTGCGATAGAGCGGACCCGGAATCCAGGGATCGTCCAGCGCCGCCAGCACCAGCGTCGGGACGCGAATGGCGGCCATGAATCGGGTGGGCCGGCAGCGGTCGTAGTAGTCCTCGGCGCTGGCGAAGCCGTAGCGCGGCGCGATGAAGTCGTCGTCGTAGGCCCACACGGTACCGGCGGCCAGGATGGCCGCGCGCTCGGCGGCCGAGACGATGGCGCCCTCGCCGGTCGCCTCCACCTTCATCTGCCCGAGAATGTAGCGGTGATAGAGCCGGTTGCGCGGCCGCATCATGTTCAAACAGGTGGCGGCCAGGTCGATCGGCGCGCAGACCGTGGCGGCGGCGCGGAGCGGCGTCGAAGCGCCCTCCTCGCCCAGATACTTCAGCAGCATGGCGCCACCCAGCGAGTAGCCGACGGCCACGACGCCGTCCCGCGTCAGCGCTTCCGGCAACACCGACAGGACGGCGCGGAAGTCCTGGCTGCGACCGGCATAGTAGTGCTGGCCGCACAGGGCGCGCGACGGGCCCGCGCCTCGCAGGTTGAGCCGCAGCACGCGCGCGCCACGGTCGAGCAGCAGCCCCGCCATCGACAGGATGTAAGCGCTGTCTTCCGAGCCGGTCAGGCCATGGATCAGGATCGCAAGCGGCGCGCCCGGCCGCGGGGTGCCCGGCTCGTCGAGGCAGGCGAGCAGCGTATCGCCGGTACCGTCGGGCAGGACCAGGGACAGGCGGCGCGTCCGGTGCGCGGCGAGCGCCGGCAGCTGGCGGCGGAAGCGGTTGGCGACCGTCTGCAGGTCGGCGCCCCACCAGGGGAAGCGTGGCCGGAAGGGCGGGAAGTCGGTGGTTGGGGCGAGAGTCACCCGTGGATAATAGCGGGGCTTCGGTCCCGATCATCCATCGTCAGGCCCTCGCCTCACGCGCTGAACTTCATGCTCCTCTCCCCCGCTAGGGGGAGAGGATGGGTGAGGGGGTGACTCGCGTTCGTCGATGCCCCCTCACCTAACCTCTCCCCCTCGCGGGGGAGGGGAATATGAGAGCGGTGGTTGGAAAACGAATCACACCCGCTCGAGGAATTTCTCCAGGACCGTGTCGCACCAGGGCCGGTCGCTGCCGGCGGTGTGGAAGCCGAGATGGCCGCCGCCCTCTGCCATCACGGCCAGCAGCGCCGGATTGTCGGACCACTTGAACTCCCGGTAGTACGACGCCGGGATCCAGGGATCGTCGCGCGCCGCCAGAACCATCGTGGGCACGCGGATCTCCGGCATGTAGGTGAGCGGCGTGCACAGCGCGTAATAGTCGTCGGCATCGCGGAAACCGTAGCGCGGCGCGATGAAGCGCTCGTCGTAGTCGCGCAGGCTGCGTGCCGAGCGCACGGTCTCGCGCTCCTCGTCGTCCAGCACGCCGGCCGGCGTAAGCGTCTCCTTCTTGACGTCGGTCAGCAGGTAGTTGTGGTAAAGCCAGTTGCGCCGCCTGTTCATGTGCCGCGCGGTGAGCGCAAGGTCGAGCGGCGCGCAGATCGTGGCGGCGGCCCGCAGTGGCGAGAAGGCGCCCTCCTCGCCCAGGTACTTCAGCAGCATCGCGCCGCCCATCGAATAGCCCACCGCCACGACGCCGTTGTGCGTGAGGTCGTCGGGCAGCTGCTGGAGCACGCAGCGGAAATCGGCGGTGCGGCCGATATGGTAGTGCTCGCGGCAATGGGGACGCGAGGCGCCGCAGCCGCGCAGGTTCAGGCGCAGCACGCAGTAGCCGAGGTCGAGCAGAAGGCGCGCGCCGTTCAGGACGTGCGAGCTGTTCTCGCAGCCGGTGAGGCCGTGGACCAGGATGGCGAGCGGCCGGTCGGCTTGCGGAACGGCGGGACGGTCCAGCATGCCCACCAGGATGTCACCGCTGCGGTCGGCCATGCAGAAGCACAGGCGCTCGCTCGTGTGCGGCGACAGGTCGGTCTCATGACCGCCGAGAAGGACCGCGATGGTCTGAAGATCTGCCCCCCACCAGGGAAAGCGCGGCCGAAACCGCGGCAGTTCGAGGGAATTGATGGACGGAGGCACGTCGAATCCGTATTCACAGTTTCTTGTCATGAAAACGCACGGCCTTTCCCAGAGTTCCGCTGCCCTGGGCGTGCTGTGCGCCGTCGGCGCGGCCACGATGTTCAGCACGGCGGGCGTGATCGTTCGCCGGCTCGACATGCCGGCCTGGGACGTCTCGTTCTGGCGATCCGCCCTGCTCGTGGCTGCCCTGCTGCCGCTGCTCGTCTGGCAGCGCCGGGGGGCGCTGATCGACGCACGCAACGCAGGCGTGGCCTTGGTGGCCAGTGCCGTCCTGCTGGCCGGCAGCTTCGTCGCCTTCATCCTGGCCCTGGGCCTCGCCCCGGTCGCCAACGTGCTGCTGATGTTCGGCGCGACGCCCTTCATCACCGCCCTGCTGGCCCGGCTCTTCCTCGGCGAGCCGCTGCACGTTCACACGATCGTCACCATGCTGACCGCCTTGATCGGCCTGTCGATCAGCGTCGCGGGATCGCTGAAGGCCGGGGGGCTGGCCGGCATGGCGGTGGCCGGCATCGTCGTCCTGTGCATGAGCGGCAACTATGTCGTGGTCCGCCACCGCCGCGACGTCGGCATGGCGCCGGCGATCTGGCTGGCCGGCGTCATCTCCGCCCTCGTCGCCCTGCCGTTCGCCCGGCCCGAAGCGATCACCTGGAGCCAGCTTCCCTGGCTGCTCGCGCTCAGCCCCGGCCAGCTGGCCGGAGGCCTGCTGCTCTACATGGCGAGCCTGCGGCGCATCCCGGCCGGGCGTGCCGCCCTGCTCGGCCTGCTAGAGCTGGTGCTGGGACCGCTCTGGGTGTGGCTGTTCGATGGCGAAAAGCCGGACGACCTGACCCTGATCGGTGGCGCGATCGTGATCGGCGCCGCTGCGGCAAACGTCTGGCTGGATTCGCGCCGGGCCACTGGCTAAGAACCCGACATGACCCAGACTACCAAGGGCCCTCTGTCGGGCGTCCTCGTCATCGATCTGTCGCGCATCCTCGCCGGCCCCTACTGCACCCTGCTCATGGCCGAGATGGGGGCCCGCGTCATCAAGGTCGAGCCGCCCAAGGGCGGCGACGATGCCCGGGCCTACGGACCCTTCGTGAACGGACGGTCGACCTATTTCGCCTCGGTCAACCGCGGCAAGGAGAGCATCGCGCTCGACCTCAAGGCCGAGGCCGACCGCGCGATCTTCGAGAAGCTGCTGGCCAAGGCCGACGTGGTGGTCGAGAACTTCCGCCCCGGCACGATGGAGAAGCTGGGCTTCGGCTGGGACACGCTGCGCAAGAAGTTCCCGCAGCTCATCTACGCCTCGGCCTCGGGCTTCGGCCATAGCGGCCCGAACTCGAAGGACCCGGCCTACGACATGGTCGTCCAGGGCATGGGCGGCATCATGAGCATCACCGGCAACGAGGGCCAGCCGCCGAGCCGCGTCGGCATGTCGATCGGCGACATCGGCGCCGGCCTTTTCACGGCGGTCGCCGTCAATGCCGCGCTGGTTCACCGGCTGAAGACCGGCGAGGCGACCAAGGTCGACATCGCGATGTTCGACTGCCAGATCGCCCTGCTCGAGAACGCCGTCATGCGCTACACGGTCGAGGGCGAGATCCCGGGGCCGCTGGGCGCGCGCCATCCGACGATCACGCCCTTCCAGGCGTTCAAGACCTCGGACGGCGCCATCATCATCGCCGCCGGCAACGACGGCCTCTTCGTCAAGACCTGTGACGCCCTGGGCCGGCCCGACATCGCGGCGGACGCCGACTACAAGAGCAATGCGCTGCGCCTCAAGCATCATCACAGGCTAGAGGCGGCACTCGAATCGGTGCTCAAGGGCAACACGACGGCGCACTGGCTCGCCATCCTCGCCAAGGCAGGCGTCCCGGCCGGACCGATCAACAACATCAAGCAGGCGCTCGAGCATCCGCAGGTCGCGGCGCGCAACATGCTGATCGAGGTGCCAGACGGCAGCGGCGGCACGCTGAAGCTGGCCGGCAATCCGCTCAAGATGTCGGCCTTCGACGATCCGGCGACGCGCCGGCCGGCGCCCGATCTCGATCACGACCGCGATTCCATCCTTTCCTTCATCGGCGGCTGAGCGCAGGGCCGACCGTGCGCCGGCTCACCCGCGTGGCTGTGCGACTGGGCAAGGTCCTGGCCGGCACGGTGCTGGCCATCCTGGTCTTCCTGGCCGGGGCCTATTTCCAGGTCCGCGGCGCCCTGCCCCCCTACAGCGGCCCTGTCGAGGGCCGGGGCCTGCGGGCGCCCGTCGAGATCGTTCGCGACAAGCACGCCGTCCCGCACATCATCGCGGGCTCGCTCGAGGATGCGGCCTTCGGGCTCGGCTACGTCCACGCCCAGGACCGCTTCTGGCAGATGGAGCTGATGCGCCGCCTCGGCCAGGGGCGCCTGTCGGAGATCGTGCCGGCCCGGCTCGTGGGAACGGGGCTGGTCGACACCGACCGGACGATGCGCGGCCTCGGCCTCTACCGGCGCGCCGGCGAGAGCGTGAACGCGCTGTCGCCGGGCGTGCGGAGCATGATCGATGGCTATGCCGCCGGGGTGAACGCCTGGATCCGCGATCCCGAGCAGCAGTTCGGCCTCGAGCTCACCCTGATCAAGCTGCTGTCGGGCGGCTCCTACCATCCCGAGCCCTGGCGCCCCGCCGATTCCCTCGTCTGGGCCAAGCTGATGGCGCTCGGGCTCGACGGCAACTGGCGCGCCGAGCTGCTGCGGCTGCGCCTGGCGCAGCGGATCGGCGTCGACGGCGTGAAGTTCCTCACCGCGCCGCCCGGCGACAATCGCGACGCCACGCTGTCGATGATGATCGACGCCCTGAAGGGCACCGACCTCGAGCGGCTCTACCGCAAGACCGACAATATCGCGACGCGCAAGCGCGAGGCCTCGAACGAATGGGTCGTGTCGGGTGCCCATTCCGTCTCCGGCAAGCCCCTGCTCGCCAACGACCCGCACCTGTCCCTCGGCTTCCCCGGCACCTGGTATCTCGCCCGCCTGGTCGGGCCGGGCTTCGACATCCGCGGCGCCACCTCGCCGGGCTCGCCCGCCGTCATCCTGGGCCACAATGCCAGCATCGGCTGGGGCTTCACGACCACCAACCTCGACAGCCAGGACCTCTACGTCGAGCGCGTCGACCCGACCGATCCCAACCGCTACATCACGCCGGACGGGCCGCGTCCCTTCGCCGTGCGCGAGGAGACCATCAACGTCCTGTGGGGCGAGCCGGTCTCGCTGCGGGTACGCGAGACGCGGCACGGGCCGGTGGTCGACGACTTCGTCGGCCGCAGCAGCAACGAGCTGACGCCGCAGGGACACGTGCTCGCCCTGCAGGCGACGGCGCTCGATGCCGCCGACACCTCGGCCGAGGGCTTCGCCCGGGTCGGCCTGGCGCAGAACTGGGAGGAGTTCCTGGCGGCGACGCGGCGGATCGTGTCGCCGATGCAGAACATGGTCTACGCCGACACGGCCGGGAACATCGGCCTGATCGCCCCGGCGCGGGTGCCGATCCGGCGCAAGGGCGACGGCTCGATGCCGGTTCCCGGCTGGACGTCGGAGTACGACTGGGCGGGCTTCGTGCCGTTCGACGAGCTGCCGCGGGTCTACAACCCGCCGGGCGGCATCATCGTCAACGCCAATGCCAGGCTGGTGCCCGACGACTACCGCCATTTCATCAGCCGCGACTGGGGCGAGCCCTACCGCCAGCGCCGCGCGGGCCAGCTGCTGCACGAGGTCGAGCGCCATCCGGTCTACGGCATGATCGTCATGCAGGCCGACAATCTCGCCCTCGACGCCGACGACATGCTGCCGCTGCTGCTCAAGGGGGCGCCGCGCAACGCGCGGGCCGCCAAGGCGCATGCCATGCTGTCGAGCTGGAACCGCTTCATGCTGGCCAGCCGGCCCGAGCCGCTGATCTACACGGCCTGGATCTGGCAGCTCCAGCGCGGCCTGCTCGCCGACGAGCTGGGCGAGGACCTGTTCCGCTCGATGGAGGCGCCCGACGTGCCGCTGATGAAGCGCATCATCGAGGAAAAGCCCGGCTGGTGCGACGACGGCGGCACGCGGCAGACCGAGACCTGCGAGGACGCAGTCGCGATCGCCCTCGATCGCGCCCTCGCCTGGATCTCCTCGCGCCAGGGACGCGACATGGAGACGTGGCAATGGGGCGCCGAGCACGAGGCCGCCCACCGCCATCCCCTGTTCGATGCCGTGCCGCTGCTGCGCGATATCGCCTCGGTGCGCTTTCCGTCGGACGGCGGCGGCCAGACGCTGAACCGCGCCCTGCCCTCCTACCGGGGCGCGCGGCCCTTCGACGCCGTGCACGGCGCCGGCTACCGCGGCATCTACGACTTCAGCGATCTCGACAACAGCCGCTTCGCCATGCCGCTCGGCCAGTCGGGAAACATGCTGTCACCGTGGGCCCGCAACTTCCTGGCCGGCTGGCAGAACCTCTCCTACATCGAGATCACCGGCACCCGCGGCGAGCTCGGCCGCGGCGCCATCGGTACGCTCTCGCTCACGCCACCGGCGCACTAGGGGCCGCTGGCGGAGCGCCACGGAAAGGTTGTGAAGATCGGAGCGCGGACCTGAAGGTCCGCGGTCCAATGAGGAGTGAAAGCCGCGGCTGGCGATCCCGTTTTCAGTTGATGACCTCGCCGGGCTCCTCGCGCTGCGCCAGCAGCTTGTCGATTCGGCGGCCGTCCATGTCGACCACCTCGAAGCGCCAGCCGTCGTAGACGAAGGAATCGCCGACCTTCGGCAGGCGGCCGAATTCGGCGAGCGCGAAACCAGCGATCGTGTGGAACGCGGCGTTGCCCGGCCGCGACTTCAGCTCCAGGCGCTCGAGGATGTCGCGCGCCGCCGCCATGCCGTCGATCAGCAGCGAGCCGTCGGCGCGCTCGACGATGTCCGGCGTCTCGTCCTCGGCATCGGGCAGGTCGCCGGCCAGCGCCTCCAGCAGGTCGGAGGGCGTGACGATGCCCTCGAGCCCGCCATACTCGTCGACCACCACGGCGAGGCGCACCGGCGCCTGCTTGAAGAGGTCGAGCACCTTGAAGACCGGCATCGTCTCGTGGACCAGCACGGGCTGACCCATCACCGCCAGCGGATCGATCTCCCGCCCGGCCAGCGCCTGGCCCAGCAGGTCCTGCTTGGCCACGACGCCCATCAGCTCGTCGATCGAGCCCCGTCCCACCAGGAGCTGCGAGTGCCGGCTGCGGCCGATCGCGGCGCGCATCTCCTCGCGGTCGTCGCCGGCGTCGATCCAGTCGACCTCGGTGCGCGGCGTCATGATCTCGCCGACGTTGCGGGTGCCGATGTCGAGCGCGCGGACGACCACCTCCTCCTGCGCCTCCTGCAGCAGCCCGGCCTCCTGGCTCTCGGCCACCAGCAGCTTGAGCTCGCTGGCCGAATGCAGGGAGCCCTCGCCGGTTCCCGGCTGCAGGCCGAACAGGCGCAGCACGAGGTTGCCGAGCCCGTTCAGCACGAAGATCGCCGGACGCAGCAGCCAGAGGAACAGGGCGAGCGGCCGCACGATCCACAGCGCCGTGGCCTCGCTGCGCTGGAGCGCCAGGCTCTTGGGGGCCAGCTCGCCCAGCACGATGTGCAGCGCGGTGATCACGATGAAGGCCACGGCCACGGCGATGGCATAGGCGCCTATCCCCGCCACGGAGGGGCCGACGAGGCGCGCCAGCACCGGCTCGATCAGGTGCGCGATCGCCGGCTCGCCGATCCAGCCGAGGCCCAGCGAGGAGATGGTGATGCCGAGCTGGGTCGCCGCCAGGTTGGCGTCGAGATGGTCGAGGGCACGCTCCAGCGCCTTGGCGTTCATGCGCCCGGCGGCCACCAGCTCGGCGACACGGCTGCGGCGCACGGCCACGAGGGAGAATTCGGCGGCAACGAAATAGCCATTCGCTGCGACCAGGACGAAGACAGCCAGTAGGCCCATCAGCTCGGACATGGCCCCTTCATAGCAGATGAGGAGGCCGCGCTGTGTGACCGTCCGATCTACAGCGGCTTGCGATCAATCGGGACCGCGTTGGCGGTCGCGCTTGATCGGAAGCGCATCAAGTCGGGCAGCCCCGCCTTCGGCATCGAGCGCTCGGCCGATTCCGACCGAACGCTCGATGTTTTAGCGCGGACGGTCGCCCGCCAGGGTGATGCGGTGCATGACCCGTCGGAAGCCGTGATAGTCGTTGATCGGATTGTGCATGGCGCAGCGATTGTCCCAGAAGGCCAGCGACCCGGGCTCCCAGCGGAACCGGCACGTGAACTCGGCTCGCGTCTGGTGCTCCCACAGGAACTTCAGCAGCGGCAGGCTCTCCTTCTCGGTCCAGCCCTTGATCTGCAGCGTGTGGGCCTCGGAGGTGTAGAGCGCCTTGCGTCCGGTCTCGGGATGGGTCCGCACCAGCGGATGCTCGGCGGTCAGGACCTTGAGCGCGGCCCCGGCCGACTTCATGCGGTCCTCGCGGGTCTTCGTGACCTCCGCCTTGGCCGAGGAGCTGACGCCGACCAGCCCGTCGAGCGTCGCCTTGAGCCCGTCCGACAGCGCCTCGTAGGCGAGGTACTGGTTGGCGAACATCGTGTCGCCGCCGTAGGGCGGCACCTCGCGCGCCAGCAGCATGCTGCCCATCGGCGGCTCGGCGAGGTAGGTCGTGTCGGAGTGCCAGATGCCGCCGAAATTGTTGCGCTCGTGCTCGAGCTTGACGACGGCGGTGATCAGCGGCGCTTCGGGCAGACCCTTGAGCTGCGGATACTCGATCGGCTCGCCGAAGCGGCGCGCGAAGGCGACCTGCTGCTGCGGCGTCGCGCGCTGGTCGCGCAGGAAGATGACCAGGTGGTCGAGCAGGGCCTGCCGCACCTCGCCCACGACCTCGTCGTCCAGCGTTCGCGCCATGTCGACGCCCGCCAGTTCGGCCCCCAGGGCGCCGGCGACCGGCCTGACCTCGATGTGGCGATAGTTGCGCATGTCTATTTCCCCGCCCAGGGCGGCCGCGTGCGGGCCATGAAATGCCGGATGCCGTCGGCCGCCTGCGGCCGGCGCAGGAGGCCGACCAGGCTGCTCGCGGCATCGTCGAGAACCGCCCCATCATCCTCCCTCGCGCAGGCCAGCACCAGCCGCTTGGCCGTCGCAACGGCCTGCGGCTCCAGCAGCAGGATGTCGTCGACGAGGCCCTTCAGGGTGCGCTCGAGGCTCGCGCCATCGGCGCAGAGATGGCGGCCGATGCCCAGCCGATGGGCCTCGACCGCATCGATCACGCGCGCGGTGACGGCGAGGTCACGCGCCGCACCCTCGCCGATGCGCCGGACGACGAAGGGGAGGATCTGAGAGGGAATGAAGCCGACCTTGGGTTCGGGCATCCCGAAGCGGGCGCTCTGGTGCAGCACCACGACATCGGAACAGCAGGCCATGCCGAAGCCCCCGCCGACGGCCGAGCCCTCGACGACGGCGATCGTGGCCTGCGGCAGGCCGTTCAGCGCCTGCAGGGCGGAGCCGAACTGGCGGTAGGCCGGCACCAGCGGATCGGCGGTACCGTCTGCCGGGCGCGGCGGCATGTCGGCCATGGCGTCGAGGTCGCCGCCGGCGCTGAAATGCCCGCCGGCCCCGCGCAGGACCAGCACGCGACACGACGCGTCGTCCCGCAGCGCCGTGAAGGCCCGCTCGAGTTCCAGCATCATCGCATGGGTCAGCGCGTTGCGGCGGTCCGGCCGGTTCAGCACCAGGCGCACCACCGCGCCCTCGCGCTCGACCCGGATGTTGGCGTAGTCGGCCATGGCCGGCCATCTAGCACCGTCCTCCGCGGCGACGCGAGGCACCCTGACCGATGCGCGAAAGGGCCGGCGGCACGCGCCGGCCGGCCGCCTCGGATGACAGCCCGGCGCGGATCGGCCAATCTCGCCGGATGAAGCGTTTGGTAGTTTGGCTGCTCGCGGCGCTGTCATGGGCCGGCACGGCGGCGGCGCAGGACTGGGGTCAGGTCACGACTCCGGCGCCCGGCCCCACGCAGTCGATCGGCTTCTACACCGCCGGCTGCCTGCAGGGTGCCCAGGCGCTGCCGCTCGACGGGCCGGGCTACGAGGCGATCCGGGTCAGCCGCAATCGCTACTGGGGCCAGCCCACCACCCTCGATTTCGTCAAGCGCCTCGCCCAGCAGGTCCGCAACGCCGGCCAGGCGCCGCTCTACATCGGCGATATCGGCCAGCCGCGCGGCGGCCCCGCCCCGAGCGGCCATGCCAGCCACCAGACCGGTCTCGACGTCGACATCTGGTTCGAGCGCCAGCCCGGGCCGCCACGGCCTCCGGCCGAGCGCGAGAACCCGCGGCTGCGCTCGCTGGTGCGCGCCGACGACGCCGGCATCGACGACAACGTGTTCAACGCCCAGCACGTGACGGTGCTGCACATGGCGGCGATGGCGCCCGGTGTCGACCGCATCTTCGTCAACAAGTGGATCAAGCAGCGGCTGTGCGAGACAGTCGGCGGCGATCGAAAATGGCTCAACAAGATCGTCGTGTGGGCCGGCCATGACGAGCATTTCCACGTCCGCCTGTCCTGCCCGCCCGGCAATCCGCAATGCCAGCCGCAGGCCCGCTACTACAGCGACGACGGTTGCGGCGAGCCGCTCGAACTCTGGTTCTCGCGGCCGCCCGTGCGCCTGCCGCCGCCCGGCACGCCGCAGGCACCCTACCGCCCCAAGCTGCCGCCGGCCTGCCAGGCCGTGCTCAAGGCGCGCTGAGCGGCCCCGATCAGAGGTTGCGGCTGCAGTTGTCGGCGCGGCGGCGCGCTTCGTTGTCCAGCCAGTCGTAGCCGCCCACCTGGCCGAACCGGCGCCAGCTCACCTGGCTGACGTTCCCGACCATCTTCAGCACGACGTACTCGGAGCGCGCCTGCGGCGTGTTGGCCGGCATGAACACGATGCGGGCCATTCCGGCTTCCGGGTAGCCCGGCGGATAGACCTGGTAGCCCGCGGGTGCCGGCGCCGCGAGGCAGGCGACCATGCTGTCGAAGCCCACGTTGTAGTTCACCGTCCAGACGTCGGGCCTGGGCTGGTCCTGCGGATTGGCGCAGGCCGACAGTCCGGCCGCCACGGCCGCTCCCGCCAGAAATCGCTTCATCATGCTCCCCTCCGATTGCGTGCCGTCACTCGCCCTGCCCCAGCAGGCTGCCGGCCCGTCGCGACGACCGGAAGAACCACTGGAAGACCTGGAAGCCGACGATCAGATACACGATCGACAGGCCCAAGGCGAAGCCGAGCTGGTCCCAGTGCACCACCTTCTCGGTCAGAATCGCGCGCATGCCCTCGAAGACATACGAGGTCGGCAGGCCGTGGGCGATCACCTGCAGCCAGCCCGGCAGCACCTTGATCGGATAGTAGACGCCGCTCACCGGCATGATGATGAAGATGCCCGCCCAGGCGAAGCTTTCGGCGCTCTGCCCCACCCGCATGACGAGCCCCGACATGGCGAGGCCGACCGACCAGGAGAACATCTGCAGGATGACGAAGAAGGCCACGAGCGGCAGGCCGAGCGTGTAGATCGAGTAGCCGAAGAACGCCCAGGTCAGCAGCGAGACCGGGATCAGGCCGAGCAGCGTGCGCAGCAGGGCCGCAATGATGATGCCGGTCGCCATCTCCCACGAACGGATCGGGCTCACGAACAGGTGGCCGAGATTGCGCGACCAGATCTCCTCGAGGAAGGCGATCGACAGCGAGAGGTTGCCGCGCAGGACGATCTCCCACAGCAGAAGCCCGGCCAGCAGGGCACCGGCGGCCTGGGCGACGAACGACGATTGCGGCATCAGGAACTGCGTAAGAAAGCCCCACATGACCATCTGGACGGCGGGCCAGTAGATCGAATCGATGAGCCGCATGACCGAGCTGCGCCACAGCTGGATGTGGCGCATCACCAGGGCATGGATCCGTCCCGCCGAGCCGCTCACGATGCCGCTTCCTTGTGGCCGAGCGCGTCGAGGCCGCGCCCGCGGCCGCGCGCCATGTCGAGGAACACCTCCTCCATGTCCTCGCGCCCGAACCGCTCGACCAGCTCGCGCGGGCTGCCGCGATCGAACATCCGGCCGGCCTGGAGCAGCAGGACGTCGTCGCACAGCCGCTCGACCTCGGCCATGTTGTGGGAGGCGAGCAGGATCGTGGCGTGGTTGGCGCGCTGGTAGTCCTCGAGATAGCCGCGCACCCAGTCGGCCGTGTCGGGGTCGAGCGACGCCGTCGGCTCGTCGAGCAGCAGCACCTCGGGCTTGTTGATCAGCGCCTTGGCCAGCGCCACGCGGGTCTTCTGGCCAGCCGACAGCTTACCCGTCTGGCGGTCGAGGTAGGGCGTCACCTGCATGTGCTCGGCGATCTCGGCGATGCGGTCCGCGAGCCCGGGCACGCCGTAGAGGCGGCCATAGAAGAGCAGGTTCTGGCGCACCGTCAGGCGGTGCGGCAGGTCGACATAGGGCGACGAGAAATTCATGTGCGGCAGGGCGGCGTAGCGTCGCCGGCGCATGTCGATGCCGAGCACCCGGATGTCGCCGGCCGTCGGCTCGAGCAGCCCGAGCAGCATGGCGATGGTCGTGGTCTTGCCGGCGCCGTTGCCGCCCAGCAGGCCGAGCACGGTGCCGCCCGGCACGGCGAAGGTCAGGTCGTCGACGGCGACGACCTGGCCGTAGACCTTGCGCAGGTGACTCACTTCTATCGAGGGGGATGCCAGCACGACCGTCTTTCCGAGCGCAGCGAGGGACGTCTGCGCGCGAGGCGAAGGTCCCTCTTCCTTCACCCTGGGGGCGACGGCCTTGGCCGTCCTCCCGCTCTCCTGCAGTCTACAACGCCTTGATCGCGGCTTCGATGCGATCGAGCCCCTTGCTCAGCCGCTCTGCGCCCGACGCAAAGCACAGCCGCACGTTGCCCTGCCCGCCGGGGCCGAAGGCCTCGCCCGGCGCCAGGCCGACCTTGTAGGTCGACGCCAGCGTCTTGCAGAAGGCCATCGTGTCCTCGACGCCGTTGACGGAGAAGAAGGCATAGAAGGCCGCCTCCGGCCGCGCGATCGTGACCCGCTTCTGGGCCGACAGGCGCTGGAAGACCAGCTCGCCGCCGGCCCGGCAGCGCTCGACCATCTCCTCGACGAAGCCGTCGCCCTTCTCCAGGGCCGCGACGGCGCCGCGCTGCAGGAAATGCGGCACGCCCGACGTGTTGATCTGGACCAGCTTGGCGAACTGCTCGCCCAGCGCCGCCGGATGGGTCAGCCAGCCGATGCGCCAGCCGGTCATGGCCCAGGGCTTGGAGAAGGAATTGAGCACGATCAGCGGATCGTCGGGCCCGGCAACCTCGAGGAACGAGGGCGCCACGGGGCGGGTGTAGATCAGGCGGGCATAGACCTCGTCGGCCATGATCCACAGGCCGCGCTCCTTCGCGAAGGCGAGCAGCGCCCTCTGCTCGTCGGTCGTCATCGTCCAGCCGGTCGGGTTGCCCGGCGAGTTCACGAAGATCGCGCGCGTGCGGTCGTCGACCGCGTCGAACACCTTCTGAAGGTCGAGCGTCCAGCCGCCCTCGTCGCGCCGTTCGAGGGCGACGTAGCGCGGCTCGGCGCGCACCAGCCGGGCAGCCGAGGTGATGTTGGGCCAGATCGGCGAGACGATGACGATGTTGTCGCCCGGATCGAGCAGCAACTGGCAGGTCAGCAGGATCGCCTGCATGCCGCCGGTCGTGACGGAGATCCGGTCGACCGGGCAGCTGATGCCGTACAGGCGCTCGGTGTAGGCCGACAGCGCCTCGCGCAGCTCGGGGATGCCGCGCTGCCAGGTGTAGAACGTCTCGCCGTCCTGGAGGCCGCGCGCCGCCGCCGCGCGCACGAAACCGGGCGTCGCGAGATCGCTCTCCCCGAACCACAGGGGCACGACATCGGGATCGCCGAACACGCTCATCGCGACCTCGGCGATGGGGGTTTCGGACAGGCCGGCGATGTCGCCGCTCAGCGACGCGCCGAGCCGGTCGGCGTGAAAACGGGGGACGGATTGCATGCGCTGGAGGTAGCGCATCGCCGGGTCTTCCGCCAGCCGAGGCCCTGCCCGACAATTGTTGCCGGCGAGGCCGAGCTTGGCTTATTGCTGGCGACACAGCCCACCGCGTCGGGGAGTTTCACCATGAAGCGCTCGGTTCTCGTGCTGTCGGCATTGCTGCTCGCGGCCTGCGGCGCGCCCATCCGCAACGTCGACCGCCTGCAGGCCGGGATGACGCCCGCTCAGGTGCGTCCGATCATGGGCGAGCCCGACACGGTGGCGCACGCGCCCGGCAAGCAATGCGCGTACTACTCGCTCACGAAGGACTTCTGGAGCCGCACGCCGTGGTCGATCTCCGAGCGCTATTTCGTCTGCTACGACGACGGCAAGCTGGACTCGTTCGGCAAGGTCGACGGCGAGGCCACCGGATGACGAGGGCCGGATGACTGGGGCTGGATGACGGGGGCCGGATGACAGGGACAAGGGCCCGCGATACGCTGCGTTCCGGGGAGAGGGTATGGCTGGCGAAACCCAGGGCATGATGCTGCCGGAGTGGCTCGCCGAGCGCCGCGACGGCACCTACGCCGACGGCCGACGCTTCGACGAGATCGGCTACCTGCAGTGCAAGCTGATCCTGAAGCCGGACCGTTTCACCTCCGCCCGCGTCTTCAAGGAGTTCGCCCGGCTGGTCGAGCGCGCCGCCGACGTCACCGGCGTCGGCTACGAGCATGCGCCGAGGCTCCAGGAACGCCCGGAAGTGCGCGAGGTGCTGTTCCTCGATACCGGCGACTTCCACCTGTACAACCACGCCTTCATCGTGCGGCGGCGCATCGCCTACGAGGACGGCTTCCCGGTCGCCGACCCCGAGATCGTGTTCAAGTTCCGCACGCAGGACATGGAGACCGCCCAGGCCATGGACGTGCGGCCGCGCATCTCCGGCGCCTACAAGATCAAGTTCAAGATGGAGCTGCTGCCGCTCAAGGAACATATCGGCGGCGTGCGGCGGCTCCTGTCGCACAATGTCGAGTTCGGGCTGAGCCAGGCGCCCGAGGCCGACCGGCTGGCCATGGCCTCGCTCGGCCACATGACCCTCGGCGAGCTGCAGCATCTCTTCCCGCCGCTCGAATCGGTCGCCTGCGACGGTCCGGAGGACGTCGCCCTGGTCAACCAATGCATCGTCGAGGAGCTGCTGCAGGACATCTGCCAGCTCGACTTCGGCCATCACGCGCGATCGACGGCCAACCTGTCGCTGTGGCGCTCGCGCGGCGACCATCGCGCCTTCGTCGGCGAGTTCGCCTACCAGCTCCGCTTCGACGGGCCCGACGGCATCAACCGCAAGGCGCTGGAGGCCTGCGAGCGCTTCTTCATCGAGCTGCAACAGACGGCCGGCGACTGGCTGGCGCTCACCACCACCAAGACCGGCGCCGTCTACCGGCTGAGAGGCAATCCTCCGCAGGCCCACGAATGACCGACTCGTCCGCTTCGCCGGAGCCGCCCCGGCCGTCCCTCGGCAGGATCTTCTGGGTCTTCCTGGTCATGGGCGCCACCAGCCTGGGGGGCGGCGTGGTCGGCTATCTGCGCACCACGCTGGTGGTGCGCCAGCGCTGGCTGGACGACGTGACCTTCGTCGAGCTGCTGTCGATCAGCCAGACCCTGCCGGGACTGAACGCCACCAACATGTCGATCCTGGTCGGCGACCGCCTCAAGGGCGGCTGGGGCGCGCTGGTCGCCACGCTGGGCATGTGCCTGCCGGGCGCCGCGCTGATGACCGGCGCCGCCTTCGCCTACAGCATCGGCGGCGACGACCCCGCCTCGAAGGCCTTCCTGCACGGCATCGCCGCCGGCGCCGTCGGCCTGATCGTCGTGGTGATGGTCCAGCTCGGCAGCCGCGTGCTGAAGACCCCGGCCGACTACGTGTTCGTGGTCCTCACTGCCGCCGCCGTGGCCGGCTTCGGCGTGTCGGTCCCCTATGTGCTGATCGCGGCCGGCGCGGTCGCCATCTGGTGGCATCGCCCGCGCGACCGGTCGACGAAATGAAGCAGCTCGTCGATATCGCCGGCGTCTTCGCCTACCTGTCGCTGCTGACCGTGGGCGGCGGCATGGCGGCGTTCCCCGAGCTGACGACGCTCACCGTCGACGTCTATCACTGGGTCGACTTCTCGACCCTGCTGCATTTCTACAGCCTGGGCCAGCTGTCGCCGGGACCGAACATGATGATGGTGGCGTCGATCGGCGCGGTGGTCGCCGGCCTGCCCGGGGCGGCGGTGGCGCTGATCGCCTTCTTCCTGCCGACCGGCCTGCTCACCTTCGGGATCGGCCGGCTGTGGACGCATCTCGCCACCTGGCGCTGGCGTCCCGCGATCCAGGCCGGGCTCGGCGCCGTGTCGGTCGGGCTGGTGCTGGCGGGCGCCATCATCATGGGCCGCGGCGCACTGACCAACGTCCTCTATGCCGCGCTGGCGATCGGCGTCTTCGGCCTGCTGCTGCGCAGCAAGATCAACCCCGCCTATCCGATCGTGGCCTCGGGACTGATCGGGCTCGCCGACCATTTCCTCTGAGCGGGGCCGGCCGCGACACCCTCGCGATGGAGTGCGATCAGGGCTGGTTCTGGGCCACCTGCTGGCCGCTCGCCGGCGGGGCGGTACAGGACTCGCGCGGCACGCCGATGGCCACGACCTTGCCGTCGGCGGCCAGGCACCCCTTGTGCCAGGTGCCGCGCAGGACGAGCGGGCCGATGCGAACCACGCCGTAGCCTTCCGGCACGTCCCCGGCATAGCCGCCCTCGTAGCTCACGCTGTCCGTCCAGTCGTAGCGTCCGACGCCCTCGCGCTGGCCGTTGCGGTAGGTGCCCTCGAAGCGGTCGATGGGCTGGCCGTGCTCGGACCAGCGGGCCTGGCCCTGGCCGTCCGGGCGACCGGCGTGGCAGGCGCCCTTCCAGACGACCTTGTCCTCGGGCGCCGGGTGCCAGTCCCACATGCGGCATCCGGCCTGCGTGTCGAACAGCCAGTCCCCGGAATCGCAGGGCGTGTTCCAGCTGATCTCCAGCGAATCGGGCTCGCCCGGCGGACAGTCGGCCTTGGCCGAAGCCACGGCGAGATCCTGGGCGCCAACCGGCCCACTGGCGATCATCACGCAAGCAAAAACCAATGGAACCAGACGCATCGTGCCCCCTTGCGGCCCCCGGGTCGCAAATGTCCCAACGCCCCCTCCCCACGAGGGTTGCTGCATCAGGCGCGCGAATCTTGGGGGTGATATGTCCCCAACGTGGCGCCCGGTGGGCAACTGGCGCGCCGTGCTAGGATGAACACATGGCGATCTTGATCCTGGGCCTGGTCCTGTTTGTCGGCATTCACACTTTTACGACCCTGCGGACGCCCAGGGCTGCGGTGATCGGGCGGCTGGGCGAGGGTCCCTACCGGGGCCTCTACTCCGTCGTCGCGGCCGTGGGCCTGGCGCTGATCGTCTGGGGCTTCGCCCGCTATCGCACTTCCGGCTACATCCAGGTCTGGGACCCGCCCTTCACCCTCCTCCACCCCGTCGCACTGGTGCTCCTCTGGTGCGCCATCGTCGCCCTGACCGCAGCCTACGCGCCGCCCGGCCGCATCAAGGCGCTGCTCCGGCATCCGATGCTGGTCGCCGTCAAGGCGTGGGCGCTGGCCCATCTTCTGGTGAACGGCGACGTCGGCTCGATGCTCCTGTTCGGCACGCTGCTGGCGTGGGCCGTCTACGATCGCATCGCCGTCAAGCGGCGCGGCGACGCCGGGGCGTCGCCGGTCGCATCGTTCGGGCGCAACGACGTGATCGTGGTCCTCATCGGAACGGTCGCCTACGTCGCGCTGCTCGCCCTGCATGACGTGCTGATCGGCGTCGCTGCCGTCTGAGTTGCAGCACGCCTGATGCGTCGGCGGATCATCAAGCCGCCGCAATTCTGGCGAGGATCGCGGACGTTCGTCAGCCCGGAGTACAGGAGTACCCAATCATGAAACGTCCCCTCTTCCTCACCACTCTCGCTCTGGCCGCCGTGGCCTTGGCCACGCAGGCCCAGGCCCGTCCGCCGCACGATCCGGCGCAGTCCGACGCGCTCGGTCCGAAAAGCATGCCGACCGTGACCGTCGCCGGCGCCGTGGCGCGCGTCCAGATCGAGAAGAGCGGCTACACCAGCGTGCGCGGCCTGCAGCGCGGCCCCGGCGACGTCTGGTATGCCGTGGCGCGCGACAGCCGCAACGCGCCGGTCGCGCTGACGGTCGACGCCAACGGCAAGGTCACGCCGACCCGCTAGGCCGAGCGGGCCCGCTGCGACGGGCCCGCCGATCGCCCGCCCCGTTTCCGACGGGGCGGGCTTTTCCTTGTCGGCGTCCCGAGGACGCGTTGATCGCGCGGCAGCCGTTCCCTACGATCCGTCGACGACAGAGGAGCGTGGCATGACCGACGACTATCAGCGGCGCAGCTATGGCGAAATCGCCGTGGGCACCGGCGACAAGCCGGGCATCGTGGTCGTCGACTTCCAGCTGGGCTTCACGGATCCGAAGTACCCGCTGGGCGGCGCGCCGCTGGTCATGCGCGCGGTCGAGAACACGGCAAGGCTGCTGGCGGTGGCGCGCCGGGTCGGGGCGCCCGTCGCTGTGTGCAACACGGCCTACATGAACGAACGCGAGATGCCCTACTGGAAGATCACCGCGGTGAAGGAGACCTTCCTGCACGACCATCCCAGCACGGCGCTCGACCCGCGCATCTATGACCCGGCCTACGACCTCAAGGTGACCAAGAAGGGTCCCTCGATCTTCTTCGAGACCGGCGTCGCCAACTACTTCATGAAGGAGCGCGTCGACACGGTGATCGTGACCGGCTGCAACACGTCGGGCTGCATCCGCGGCAGCGCGCTCGACGCCTTCAGCCACCGTTTCCGCACCCTGGTGCCCGAGGACTGCGTCGGCGACATCGAGGAAGGCCCGCACCGGGACAATCTGCGCGATATCGGCCGCCGCTATGTCGACGTCACCGACCTCGCCTTCTGCACCGACTATCTCGAGCGCTGGGCCGGCCGCAACGCCGCCTGACGGGCGGCTCAGCCCGGCACGCCGCAGACGTCGACCCATTCGGCGCCGACCAGCTCGGCCAGGCGCTGCGGGTCGATGCGGAGCGCGCTGTTGGTCGATCCCGCCGCCGGCACGACCTCGGCAAAGGCGCGCAGCGAGACGTCGCAATAGACCGGCACGGGCGTCGCCAGGCCGAACGGGCAGACTCCGCCCACCGGATGGCCGGTGACCGCGACGACCTCCTCGGCCGTCAGCATGCGCGGCTTGCCGCCGAACACGGCCTTGGCCTTCTTGTTGTCCAGCCGCGCCTCGCCGCTCGCCACCACCAGCAGGCTGCGGTCGCGGACGCGCAGGGAGAGCGTCTTGGCGATCTGCGCCGGCGCCACGCCGTGGCCGGCGGCCGCTTCGGCGACGGTGGCCGTGCTGCCGTCGAGTTCGATGATCGCGATGTCGGGCGCATGCCGGGCGAGGAAGGTGCGGACGCTCTCGATGCTCATCCTCCCTGATTAGCAAGCGAGGGTGTCGGCCGCACGTCGCGACGAAGCTCGACAGGAGAGTGCCGGGCGGGCAGCGTCGCGCCTGGAGGACCCGATCATGACGCGCCCCGCCCTCGCCCTGTTCTGCCTCGTCGCCGCGGCCGCCGCCTGCACACCCGCGCCCAAGCCGCTCTCGACCGTCCACTACGCCTGCGCCCAGGGCAAGGCGCTGACCGCTTCGTATTTCGACGGCCCGACGCGGACCGCCGCCGACGGTCGCCCGATCCCCGGCGGACGGGTCGAGCTGGTCCTCCCCGACGGACGCTCGCTTTCGCTGCCGCAGACCCTGTCGGGCTCGGGCATCCGCTACGCCAATGCCGATCAGTCGTTCGTCTTCTGGAGCAAGGGCGACAGCGCCTTCGTCGAGGAAGGACCGCAGGCCACGATGACGTTCCGCGACTGCGTCGCCCGCAAGTAGCGCAATCAGCAGTCTTCCTGCGCACTGCCGGCCGCAGCGTCGCGCTGCCGCCGCGAAGCAGCGCGCTTTTTGTCATGCAACACCGAGCGGAGGGCGGCGTTCAACCCGCAACCGAACACCGAAGGAGGACAATCTTGTTCATGCGCACCGCACTTGCCGCCGTCGCCCTGGTCGTGGCCGCCGGCGTGGCCGAAGCCCAGATGCAGGCGCCCAGCACGCCGCTGGGCCGCGACAGCCGGTCGATGCCCGGCGGGACGAGCAATCCCAACACGGGCCTGCCCGCCAACCCGCAGAACCCGTCGGCCGCCGAGGCCGCGGCCAGGGCGAGCCTCGAGGCCAAGGGCTACACCGGCGTGCGCAGCCTGACGCGCGATCCGGCCGGCAACTGGGCGGCCAAGGCCATGCGCAACAACGCCGAGGTCGCCGTGGTCCTCGAGGCCAACGGCAACGTCAGGGAGCAGTAGGCCGCAAGGCCCTGCCACCCGGCCTGGCGGGACGGTTTCTCCTCGTTTACGTCCCGCCAGCGCACGGGGGCGCCCTGCCCCCGGCTCTTGTGCGGGCTTCCGGCCGCACCATATCGAGGTCATGCGTGGCTTCTTCGCCGCCCTGTTCTCTGCTCTGCTGATGGCTGCGGCCACGCCGGCGCTGGCCCAGTATGCGCCCGGCTCGATCGGGAATGGCGGGCGCATGCCCGAGACCATGTCGCCCGGCGCCCTGCCGCCGCCGCCCACCATCTCGCCGCCCGCGGCCCCCGTTCCTGCTCCTTCCGCCTCTTACGGCAGCCGCTATCCCAACACCCAGTCGCTGGCGCGCGACCGTGTCGAATCGCAGGGCTACAAGGTCGATCGCCTGACCCGCCAGAACGATGGGTCGTGGAAGGCCGACGCCACGCGCAACGCGGTGCCGACCCGGCCGAAGGGCGTGCCGAGTCGCGTCATCATCCATCCCGACGGTCGCGTCGTGGAGGAATACACGCCCTGACCCGTCAGCCCTCGGCAGCGATGCGATCGAGGACGGGAAGCAGGTAGCCGCGGAAAGCGGCGGGATTCTCCGACATCGGGAAGTGACCCATTCCCTTCATCACCTCGAAATGACGGGCGCCCGTGGCGCGCGCCAGCTCGGCGGTGAGCTCGGGCGTCGCGGACAGGTCGTATTCGCCGGTCAGCAGGTAGAGCGGACACTTGTCGTCGAGCCCGGCCAAGTCGGTGTTCCGCAGGTCGCCCTCGCCGAAATAGTAGTGCAGGTCGCCCATGAACACGGCCGGCCCGCCCTGCATGTAGTGCCACAGCGTCTCCCAGCGGTCGGCAGCCGGCGAGGTCGGCGCGATCAGGCAGGCGACGGTGCCCGCCGCGGCCTCCTGGCCATGGATGTCGGGCCGGAAAAGCACGCCCAGATCGCGCAGGCGCGGGTCGGCACCCGCCTCGGCATGGGTCGCCGACTGGAGCCCGATGGCGGCGCGGAAGTGGCCGCCGTGGCGCAGTGCGAGGTGCAGCACCGCCCGGCCGCCGATCGAGCAGCCCATGACCGCCGGCCGCTCCAGCCCCAGTGCCCGCGACACCGCCATCACCGTGTCGACATAGAGATCGGTCGTGAGCCGGTAGGCCTCGGCTTCGAAGCCGGCCGGCGGCGAGGACTTGCCGTGCCACGGCAGGTCGAAGGCGATGACCCGGAAGCGGCGCGTGACTTCCGCGTCGTTCAGCAGGGCGCGATACTGGCGGCCGTCGGCGCCCGCGGTGTGCAGGCAGAGGAGCGGAATGCCGTCGGCGGGGCCGGCCTCCTCGAAATAGATTCGCTGCGGCCGGCCATCGAGGTCGAGGCGCAGGTAGCGCCCGACCACGGGCTCGATGAAGGGCGTGCCGACCGCGGCCGCGACCGCCGGGGCCGCAGACGGGCGCAAGGTGGCGAAGAGCTGCTCGAGGAACAGCATGTGGCGGCCCCAGGCCAGCACGTCGCCCTCCACGCGCAGATGGCCCATGCGCTGCATGCCGACGAGGCTCTGATAGCCGACGGCGGGCACGGCGCTCGCGAAGGCCTGCCAGGCGGCCGCCGACGCGACCAGGGTGAAGGCCGCATCGCCGGCCCGGCCGGAAGACACGGTGACGCGCTCGCCGATACGGACCGTCGTTTCCGCGGTATCCGCCCGCACGGCGAAGGCGAGCGCGGCCAGCCGCGCCCGCCGCTGCAGGGCGGCGTTGCCGTCGAGCGCGCCGGCGAGCCCCGCGACGTCCACGGTCACTGGCCGGGCTTGATGTTGGCGTCCTTGATCACCTTCGCCCACTTCGGGATGTCGGTGGCGATCGCCTGGCGTGTCTCCTCGGGCGTGCTGCCCACCGTGTCGAGGCCGAGCGCGGCGAACTTCTTCTTGAGGTCGGGATCGGCCAGGACCTTGAGGGACTCGGCGCGGATCTTGTCGACGATCGGCTGCGGCAGCCCGGCCGGCCCCATCAGGGCGAACCACGAGGTCGCCTCGAAGCCGGGGAAGCCCGATTCGGCGAAGGTCGGCAGGTCAGGCGCGTTGGGCGAACGCTGCAGCGAGGTCACGGCGATGCCGCGCACGCGGCCGTCGCGGACCAGCGGCAGGCTGGCGCCGGCATTCTGGATGCCGACCTGCACCACGCCGCTCATCAGGTCGGACAGGTTGGCGCCGCGATAGGGAATGTGCTCCATCTTGATCCCGGCCAGATGGCAGAAGAGCTCGCCCGCGATGTGCTGCGGCGTGCCGACGCCCGGCGTGCCGTAGGAGAGCTTGCCGGGATTTGCCTTGGCATAGGCGACGAGGTCGGCCAGCGACCTCACCGGCAGGTCGTTGTTCACCATCATGATCGACGGCATGCGCAGCGCCGTGGAGATCGGCGTCAGGTCCTTCAGCGGATCGAACGGCAGAGTCTGCATGCTGGGCAGGATGGTGATGGCGGCGTTGCCGGCCCAGAGCAGCGTGTAGCCGTCGGGCGTCGCCTTGGCGACGCGATCGGCGCCGATGGCGCCGGAATTTCCGGCGATGTTCTCGACCACGACCGGCTGGCCCCAGGCTTCCTGGAACTTGTGCGCGAACATGCGCGCGGTGACGTCGGTGGCGCTGCCGGCGGTGAAGCCCACGACCACCTTCACGGGCTTGTCCGGCCAGTTGGCCTGGGCGAGAGCCGGACCGGCTGCCGCGACGACGAGGAGCGCCAGCGCGGCGCGCAGAAGACGATGCATTTGTTTCCTCCCAATTGACAGGGAGGCTAGGGCAACTAGCGCCGCACCGCCAAGGCCCGATTCTCGAGTCGGCTCAACAGGCGAACGAGCGGCCAGAGCATCAGGAAATAGATGATGGCGGCCAGCACGATCGGCGTGGCGTTGTAGGTCACGCTCTGCGCCTGGCGGGCCTGGAACAGCAGCTCGGGCACGGCGACGACGCTGCCGAGCGAGGTCAGCTTCACCACCTCGAGCGTGTTCGACATCAGGTCGGGAAGGACGTTCCGCACCGCCTGCGGCAGCACGATGTAGCCCATCGCCTGCAGGCGGCTGAGCCCGGTCGAGCGCGCCGCCTCGACCTGGCCCGCCGGCACCGATTCGATGCCGGCGCGCAGGATCTCGCCGTAGTAGGCGCCGGTGTTCAGGAAGAAGGCGATGGCGACGCAGGCGAAGCCGCCCAGCTCGATGCCCGCGAACGGCAGGCCGGCGAACAGCAGGATCAGCAGCACCAGCGGCGGGAAGGCGCGGAAGAAGTCGACCCAGGCCATCAGCGGCCAGCGCACCGCACGGTGATGCACCGTGGCGAGCAGCGCCAGGATCAGCCCGCCCAGGAAGCCCAGCGGCACGACGATCAGCGACAGCAGGACCGTGTTCAGGAGGCCGGCCAGCACGATCGGCCAGATCGCCGCGATGATCTCGGGATTGAAGAAGGTCTCGATCATCGCTTCCACGCGAACTTCGTCTCGATCCAGCGCGCCACCACGACCACCGGCAGGAAGAGCACGAGGTAGGCGGCGGCGCCCATCATCAGCGGCGAGGGATTGTAGGAATTGGACACCGCCGAGCTCGCCTCGCCCAGGATCTCGGTCACCGCCACCACCGAGCCCAGCGCCGTGCCCTTGGTGATGGCGATGGTCCGGTTGGTGAGCGGCGGGATGGTGAGCCGGATCGCCTGCGGCAGCACGACGTTCAGGAGCGTCTGCCCGAACGACAGGCCGGTCGAGCGCGCCGCCTCCCACTGGCCCTTGGGGATCGAGGTGATGCCGGCCCAGAAGATCTCCTCGGAGAAGGCCATCAGCACGAAGGCGAGCGACAGCCAGGTCGAGACGAAGCCCGACGGCGAGAGGCCGGCCGCCGGCAGGCCGAAATAGATCAGGACGATGATGACCAGGGGCGGCAGCGAGCGGAACAGGTCGACGGCGAAGATGATCAGCCAGTTGAGCGGCCGGATCGCCAGCGCCCGCAACAGCGCCAGGATCAGGCCGGCCGCCAGCCCGGTCAGCACGATCAGCACGGCGAGCTCGATCGTGACCACCATGCCGGACAGGATGTCCGGCAGGTACTTCACCATCACCTTCGCGTTGAAGAAGGTCTCGACGAAGCGGTCCCAGGTGCTCATGGCGCACCATTGCTGTCATCCTGAGCGCAGCGAAGGATCTCATGCCGATTGCATGCGGCGATGAGGTCCTTCGCTGCGCTCAGGACGACACGAAAGGCCAACATCTAATGCCTTTGGATCTGCCCGATGAACGCCCGCGTGCGTTCGTGGCGCGGGTTCTCGAAGATCTCGGCAGGCGCCCCCTGCTCCACGATCAGCCCGTCGTCCATGAACACGATGCGGTCGGCGGCATTGCGCGCGAAGCCCATCTCGTGGCTGACCACGATCATCGTCATTCCGCTCTGGCGCAGGTCGCGCATGACTTCCAGCACCGAGCCGACCAGCTCCGGGTCGAGCGCCGAGGTCGGCTCGTCGAACAGCATGACGCGCGGCTCGAGCGCGATCGCGCGGGCGATCGCCACGCGCTGCTGCTGACCGCCCGAGAGCTGGCCCGGCGTATGGCCGGCGCGATCGGCCAGGCCGACGCGCTCGAGCGCCGCCCGGCCCAGCGCCTCGGCCTCGCCGCGCGACTTGCCCGCCACCTTGCGCAGGGCGAGCGTCACGTTGCCCAGCGCCGTCATGTGCGGATAGAGGTTGAAGGACTGGAAGACCATGCCGATGCGCTGGCGGGCATGGTTGATGTCGGTGCGCGCGTCGAGCATGTCGATGCCGTCGACCACGACCGATCCCGACGACGGCTCCTCGAGCCGGTTGAGGCAGCGCAGCAGCGTCGACTTGCCCGACCCGGACGGGCCGATCACGAACACCAGCTCGCGCTCGGCCACCCGGAGATCGACGCCCTTCAGGACGTGGAGGGAGCCGAAATGCTTGTGGATGGCGCGGGCTTCTACGATGGGTTCCGACATCACCGTCACCCCGACCGGAGGCCCGAAGGGCCGAAGTGGAGGGGCCTCTTATTACTCATCTGGCGAAAAAGGTCCCTCGACTTCGCTTCGCTCCGCTCGGGATGACGGACTGGACGTCAGCCGCAGTTCAGCGCGTGCGGGGTCGGATCGTAGCCCGGCATGCCGGGCACGCCGTAGCCCGGCGTGATGGTGACGGCGAGGTCGTCCGGCGCCGGCTTCTTGTGGAACCACTTCTCGTAGAGCTTGGCCATCGTGCCGTCCTTCTTCATGCAGTCGAGCGCATCCTGCAGCTCGGCACGAAGCTTGGGATTGTTCTTCGGCACGGGCGCGGCCCAGTGGGCGCGCGTGTCCGTCAGCTCGAGATCGGCGATGAACTGCGGATTCTTCGACGCGGCATAGACGATCGTCGTGTTGCCGCCGAGCGTCGCATAGGCACGGCCCGACAGGACCGCCTGCGTGGCGTCCGGCTGGGTGTCGTAGACCTGCACGGTGAAGCCGTGCTTCTCGCCCATCTCCTTGGCGAGCTTCTCGTAGGGCGTGCCCTTGTTGACCGACACCGCCTTGCCCTTGAGGTCCGCCCAGCTCTTGATCGGCGCCGAGCCCTTCTTGATGCCGAACTGGTAGGCGGTCCACAGGTAGCCGGCGGTGAACAGCATGTTCTCGGCACGCTCCTTGGTGACGGTCGTCGGCGCGGCGATGAAATCGTAGCGGCCGGCCTGCATGCCCGGGATCAGCGTCGAGAAGCTCACCGCGTCGATCGTGATGTCGCGCTTCATGCGCTTCGCCGCCTCGGTGAAGACGTCGATCTGGAAGCCCTCGGTGCCGCCGCCCAGCTTGGGCATGGCGTGCGGCGCGAACGTCCCGTCGACACCGGTGCGCAGAGGCGGCTTCTTGTCCTGGGCCAGGGCCGGCCCCGCGCACAGGAGGGCCACGACGGCGATCGCAGCGAAACGACGATGCATCATTTCCAATAGTCTCCCTTCCAAAATCCCCAGGTGGCGAACCTAGATCAGGCATTGGCGAATAGCAATTTAGGGGCCATGGTAGGGCCATGTCCGACACTGCCGACCGCATCCTCGTGATCAACCCCAACTCAACCGAGACGGTGACAAGGGGCATCGACGCCGCGATGGAGCCGTTGCGCATGAAGGGCGGACCCGCCATCGAATGCGTCACCCTGCCCGAAGGCCCGCCCGGCATCGAATCCCAGGCCCATGTCGAGCAGGTGGTCGGCCCGATCGGCGACATGGTGCGCAAGCGCGACAACGACTGCTCGGCCTTCGTCATCGCCTGCTACTCGGATCCCGGGCTGCACGCGGCGCGCGAGATCACGACCAAGCCGGTCCTCGGCATCGCCGAGAGCGGCATCCTGACGGCGCTGACCCTCGGCCAGCGCTTCGGCGTCATCTCCATCCTGCGGAAATCCATTCCGCGCCACCTGCGCTACGTCGGGCAGATGGGCCTGAACGACCGCATGGCCGGCGACCGCGCGATCGGGCTGGGCGTCGTCGATCTGGCCAACGAGGCGCGCACCTTCGCGCGCATGGCCGAGGTCGCCGCCGAACTGCGCGACGAGGACGGCGCCGACGTCCTGGTGATGGGCTGCGCCGGCATGGCCCGCTACCGCGACCGCCTGCAGCGCCATGTCGGCCTGCCGGTGGTCGAGCCCAGCCAGGCCGCCGTGTCGATGGCGATCGGGCGCTCGCGTCTCCACTGGTCGACCTGATCGACATCCTCGCCGCCGAAGTCGAGGCGGTCTCCGACATCTGACGTTTCCGATCGCGGCGCTCCTCCTGCGGGCAACCGCACGATGGGGGGCACGTTGGGAGGGCGCGGCATGCTGCCGTTCGCTCCAACACCCTCATCGGGAGACAAGTCATGAAGCCCCTCATCGCGATCGCCGCCCTCGCAGGCGCGGTCGTGTCGTTGCCGGCCCTCGCCGCCACCGACCAGGAATGCCAGGACCTCTGGACGAAGGCCGACACCAATGCCGACGGCGTGCTCTCGGACGGCGAGTCGGTGCGCTACGTCGCGCTGATGCGGATCGGCAACCGCACGGTCGCGGCCGAAGGCAGGATCACGCGCGACGAGTTCATGGCGGCCTGCAAGGGCGACAGCTACGCCTACGCCACGCAAGCCAACGAGGCCGGCGCGCCGCTGAAGGGCGCCAACAGCTTCACGGAAGGCCAGGCCAAGGATCGCGCCACGGCGCGCGGGCTGGCCAACGTCTCGGCGCTCGAGAAGGACGGCGACGGGATCTGGCGCGGCACCGCCACCGGCGCCGACGGCAAGTCCGTGTCCGTCGCCATCGACTACAAGGGCAACGTCGTCGCGACGGCGCCCTGATCCCCCATCGACAGGAGAATCAGATGAAGACCCTCAGCAGAGTCTATGACAGCTACGCCCAAGCGCGGGCCACGGTGGATGATCTCGAGCGCGCCGGCGTCCCAGCCTCCGACATCAGCATCGTCGCCAACAAGTATGTCAGCGCCGAGTACGCCGACGTCGAGGACGTCTCCACCACCGGCGCCGCGGCCGGCACCGGTGCCGGCATCGGAACGGCCGTCGGCGGCGGCGCCGGCCTTCTGGCCGGCCTCGGCCTGCTCGCCATTCCCGGGCTCGGCCCGGTGGTGGCCGCGGGCTGGCTCGCCGCCACGGCCGTCGGTGCGGTCGCAGGCGCCGCGACCGGCGGCATCGTGGGCGCGCTGGTCGGAGCCGGCATGGAGCCCGACGAGGCGCAGGTCTACTCGGAGGCGATCCGCCGCGGCGGCACTCTCGTCACGGTGCGCGTCGCCGACGGGGACGTCGCGCGCGTCGACGCGATCATGGCCGGCTATCGACCGATCGATCCGGCCGTCCGCGGCGCCGAGTATCGCAAGACCGGCTGGCAGACCTTCGATCCCAAGGCCCCTCCCTACCGGCCGAGCCAGGCCGAGGTCGACCGCATGCGGGCCAACTGGCCGAACTGAGGCAGCCAAGGAGCGGGAGGGCGGACCGGTGGTCCGGCCTTTTCCGCCGGGGCCCCCGCTCCCGGCGCAACCCTCAAGGTCCGGGGCTCGTTCATCACGCTCAGGAATGCCCAAAGGAGGACAGATCATGAGGATTTCGATCATCGCGCTGGCTGTCGCAACGGCCGCCGCCACCGCCGCCTGCTCGGTTCAGGAGAAGACGACGGTGCAGCCGACGCCGGCTGCGACGAGCACGACCTACGCCACGCCGTCGGGCTCGACCACGGTCACCACCCCGACCGGCTCGAGCACGACCTACACGACGCCGGCCACGACGACGACCTATGCGACCCCGGCGCCGTCCACGTCCACCACCGTCTACACCACCCGCTAACTGAAGGAGACACTCCCATGAGCAGCACGACCGACAAGATCAAGGGCGCCACGAACGAGACCGTCGGCAAGGTCAAGCAGGGCATCGGCAAGGCCACCGGCGACACCGGCATGCAGGCCGAGGGCGCCGTGCAGGAAGGCAAGGGCGACATGCAGAAGGCTGTCGGCAACGCCAAGGAAAGCATCAAGAAGGCGGCCGATCTCTAGTCCGATAATCGGGGCCCGGTACGCCGTTGCATTCCGGGCCCCTGTCACGGACTGGTGTTTGCGTCTCGGGGAGATACGGCCTTTGATCGCGAACGAGGAGACACTGAAAGCCCATCGGCCGGACCGCCCTTTCCGCTGGTGGGTGGTGCTCCTGACCGTGATCGTGGCAGGGGCCGCGATCTGGGGAATCGCGGAATTACCGGGCGACAGGACGGCCTTCTTCTTCTCCCAATCCACGACATCGAAAAGCTGACGACCGCGAGTGCCGACAGGTGTCGGGAATGGTTGCGCAACCAAGACGCGACTTTTCCGTTGCCTCGCCATGAGTGCCAAACCTGACCGTGCTGCCGGGATCGCCGTGCGTCCCCGGCGCCTTCCCGACTTCAGCGTCTCGCGAGCGGCGGTCGAGCTTCGTCTGCTCCGGGATCTCGTGGCGGGTCTGCGCGCCCGCCGCCAGCGAAAGCGCCAAGCACGCACCCTTCCCCCGTCGACGGCAGGCGCCGCCGCTTCCTGACGGTCGCCCGTCTCGAGCTATTCCCGACGGAACTCGTGCTGGAAGCCCAGCCGGTCCCTGCAGATCGCCAGACTGTCGTTCACCCGCCGGCAGGTAAGACTGTTGGGCGGACCGTTCCAGACCGTCCCCGTCGGCGTGCAGCGCACCGGCGGCTGCGTGGTCCCCAGCGTGTCGTCGTTCCCGAAGCGCGCCGTGATCGACGCGGTGCAGCGGATCGTCCCGGCCCGCGGGCACACCGCCGTCGTCTCGCGCTGCCCTGCCCCGTTGCCCTGGAAGCAGATCCGCCCCGCCTTGACGCCGCAGCGCTCGCTGCCTCCGCCCGCGCCGATGCTTCCCTCCGTGTCGCGTCCCAGGCGCCAGCAGCCCTGCAGCATGCCGAGATCCTTGCGCGCCCAGCGGTCGGCGGGAAGCGGCGCGGGCGGAGCAGCGGGCTTTGGCGGCGCCTTGGTCTCGGCCGGCGGGCAGCGTGACAGACGGTTCTTCATGTCCCCGGACAGCGCCGCAAGCTCCGCCCTGAGCTTCGCTTCCGTCGCCTGCGCATCCTCCAGGGCGACCTTCAGGGCGGGCGTCGGATCGGGCGGTGCCGGGGGCGCCGGCGGGGTCGGCGGCTGATGCAGGCTGACGCTCGTGTCGGGATCGACGGGCACGCAGGCGCGCAGAATCCAGGACGCCAGCAGGAGCGCCAGCAGCAGCAGCACGCCCATGAGCAGGCCCGCGAGCCAGTGCGTCCAGACCCGCACCGGTGCCCGGCCCGGCCTCGACGCCGCCGCTTCCGACATGTCCCGATGCCTCGCTTTCAGGCCCGGCGGCCCGAAAGCGGAGGTCAGTCCGCGGCGGCCGCCTTCTTGGGTCCGTCGGCAGCAGGGAACAGGATTCTGTCATCCGTGCGGCAGTAGCGATCGGCGAACATGCGGCCCACGGGATGGTACTTGTCCATGTGGACTCGCATGGCCTTGGGATCCCAGAGCTCGTCGCGGATGTGGAAGCGCAGGCCCTCGCCGATGATGAGCTGGCGGTCGTCCTTGACGTTGATGACCTGCCAGGTCCTGCACTCCATGGCCCACGGCGCCTCGGCCAGGCGCGGCGTCTTGATGTCGATCGAGGGCGCGAGCTTCAGGCCGAGATAGTCGGGCTCGCCCATGTCGGGCGGGAAGTCGCCGCTCGAATCGTGCATTGCCCGGGCCAGCGGCTCGTCGGTGAGGTTGACCACGAACTCGCCGGTCCGCTGGATATTGTTCCAGGTGTCCTTGAGCCGCCCGTCCGGGCGCTTGTTGAGCGAGAACATGACCAGGGGCGGGTCCTCGGCGAAGACGTTGAAGAAGCTGAACGGCGCGGCGTTCACGACCCCCGTGGGACCGATCGTGGTCACCCAGGCGATCGGCCGGGGCAGCACGAAGGCCGTCAGGATCTTGTAGCGGTCGTGATGGTTAACGTCGGATGCGGCGTATTGCATTGAGTCCTCTCCGCTGGGGGCGCGCCACTCCAGTGGCGCGATCATTCCTGTGGCAGCCAAAGACGCGCGACTGGAGTCTCGCGCCCCCAGCTAGTTGCTCGGCTCGACCTTCACGCCGGTGCGCTCGACGATCAGCCTGTAGTGCTCGGGGCGGCGGTGCTTGGCGAAGTTGAAGGTCGTGTTGCGGATATACTCGCCCAGCTCCATGTCGCAGTCGTAGGAGACGACCTCGTCCTCCTCGGTCGTGCTCTTGGCGACGATCTCGCCGGTCGGCGCCACGATGGCCGAGCCGCCGTGCAGGCTGAACCCGTCCTCCTTGCCCGCCTTGGCGGTGGCGACGACCCAGATGCCGTTCTGGTAGGCCGCGGCCTGGATCGAGAGATTGTGGTGGAACACGCGCAGGTACGGCGGCTCCTTGGGCGCGTAGACGTTGTCGGTCGGCGTGTTGTAGCCCAGCACCACCATCTCCGCGCCCTTCAGGCCCATGACGCGGAACGTCTCGGGCCAGCGCCGGTCGTTGCAGATGCACTGGCCGACGATGATGTCGTCCTTGAACATCTTCCAGACGTTGAAGCCGAGATTGCCGACCTCGAAGTACTTCTTCTCGAGATGCTGGTAGGGCGCCGTCGGCCGGTGCTCTGCATGGCCCGGCAGATGGACCTTGCGGTACTTGCCGATCAGCCGCCCGTCCGGCCCGACCAGGATCGAGGTGTTGAAACGGTGCTCGCCGCCGTCCTCTTCCGTACGCTCGGCATAGCCCAGGTAGAAGCCGATGCCCTTGGAGCGCGCCAGCTCGAACAGCGGCAGCGTCTCGGGGCTCGGCATCTGCGCCTCGAAGTACTTGTCGATCTCGGCCTGGCCCTCGATCCACCAGCGCGGGAAGAAGGTGGTGAGCGCCAGCTCCGGGAAGACGATGAACTTGGTGCCGCGCGAATCGGCCTCCTTCAGCATCTCGATCAGGCGAGCGACCACGCTCTTGCGGCTGTCGGCGCGATTGATGGGCCCGAGCTGGGCGGCGGAGACTTTCAGGCGACGGGACAACGGCTTTCTCCTCTAGAACAGCGGCTTCAGGCCGAAGCGCGACATCGACTGCAGTTCGGGCGCGGCCTGGCCCTGCGGCTTGGCGGAATCCGGCGAGGCGCAGGGCAGGAACTGGCCCGAGCCGCGCTCGGCGTTGAGCTTGCCCTCCTCCACCACGACGCGGCCGCGGCTCACCACCACGACCGGCCAGCCCCGGATCTGGCGGCCCTCGTAGGGCGTGTAGCCGACATTGTCGTGCAGGTCCTTCCAGCGGATCGTCACGTCCTTGTCGGCATCCCAGATCGCGAAGTCGGCGTCGGAGCCGACGGCGATCGTGCCCTTGCGCGGATAGAGTCCGTAGAGCTTGGCGTGGTTGGCCGAGGTCAGTGCCACGAACTGCTGCAGGGTGATGCGCCCCTTCTGCACCCCCTCGGAAAACAGGAGTGGCAGGCGGATCTCGAGGCCCGGCACGCCGTTGGCCATCTCCTTGAAGGTCGTCTTGTCGCCCTTGGGGATCTTACCCTTCTCGTTGAACTGGTAGGGCGCATGGTCCGAGGAGAAGGTCTGGAACGTGCCGTCCTTCAGCGCCGCCCACACCGCTTCCTGCGCTTCCGAATCGCGCGGCGGCGGGCTGCAGCACCACATGGCGCCCTCGACGCCCGGCTTGTCCATGTCGTCGGCCGTCAGCGCGATGTACTGCGGGCAGGTCTCGCCGAAGATCTTGAGACCCTTCTTCTGCGCCTGGCGCAGCGTCTCGATCGCCTCGACCTCCGACATGTGGACCAGCAGCAGCGGCGCGTCGACCAGGCGGGCGAGCGAGATGGCCCGGTTGGTCGCCTCGGCCTCGGCGACGCGGGCGTGGGCGATGGCATGGAACTTCGGCGCGACATGGCCCTGGTCGACCAGATGGTGCGCCAGCCAGGTGATCATGTCGTGGTTCTCGGCATGGACCATGACCAGGGCGCCGTCGCGGCGGGCCAGCGCCAGGATGTCGAGCATCTGGTAATCGCTGACCTTCATCGCATCGTAGGTCATGTAGATCTTGAACGACGTGTAGCCGTCCCGGATCAGCGCCGGCAGCTCCTGTCCCAGGACCTGCTCGCTGGGGTCGGTGACGATGAGGTGGAAGGCGTAGTCGATCACCGCCTTCGGTGTCGCCACCTCGTGATAGTCCTTCACCACCTGGCGCAGCGACATGCCGCGATGCTGCGCGGCGAAGGGGATCACCGTCGTGGTGCCGCCGAACGCGGCCGAGACCGTGCCGGTGTAGAAGTCGTCGGCGCACATCACGCCCATGCCCGACTTCTGCTCGATGTGGCAGTGGCTGTCGATGCCGCCCGGCAGCACGAACCGGCCGGCCGCATCGATCTCGCGTGTCGACGTACCTTTGACGTCGGCGCCCAGGGCGGCAACCTTGCCGTCCTTGACGGCGATGTCGCCTTCGCTCTGGCGCTCGGCCGTCACGATGCGGGCGTTGCGGATGATCAGGTCGTAGTCGGGCATCTCGATACTCTGTGCTGGGAGCGCGCCACTCCAGTGGCGCTCATGTCATGTCGAATACGGAGAAGATGCGCCACTGGAGTGGCGCGCTCCCAGCAAAGATCACTCGGCCGCGAGCCTCGCCGACTTGCCGGCGGCCGCCAGACGCCGCTCGAGCCGGGCCATCAGCCCGTCGAGCTCGGCGCGATCGGTCGCGGTGAGCGAGGAGCCCGGCGCACGCTGCTTCGGGCTCCTGATGGCGCCACGACGGAACAGCACTTCCTTGCGCAGGGCCAGACCGATGCCGATCTGCTGCTCGTGCCGCACCAGCGGCAGATAGATGTCGAACAGGTCCTCCGCCTCCTCGGCCCGGCCGGCGGCGAACAGGTCGCAGACCTGCACCAGCATCTCGGGCCAGGCGAAGCCCGTCATCGCGCCGTCGGCGCCGCGCCGCAGCTCCTGCGGCAGGTACAGTCCGCCGTTGCCGACCAGGATCGACACCCGGCGCCGCCCCGGCTTCTTCTCGCCCTCGCGGACGCGCGTCAGCTTGGCCAGGCCGGGGCAATCCTCGTGCTTCAGCATGACGAGCTGCGGGAAGTCGTCGACCAGGCGCTCGAACACCGCCGGCGCGAGATAGATCCCGGTGCTTTGCGGATAGTCCTGGTAGACGACCGGGATGTCCGGCCCCAGCTCCTTGAAGAGCTGGGCATAGTAACTGTAGACGCCGTCGTCTCCCTTGAGGCCCGGCGGCGGGGCGACCATGACGCCGGCGGCATCGGCCGTCATCGCCTCGTGGGCGAGACGCCGCACGTTCTCCAGGCCGGCATGGCTCACGCCGACGATGATCTGGCGGCCCTGTGCGCGGGCTGCCACGCGCTTCACCACGGTGAGCGATTCGTCGGGGCTGAGCTTGTGCGCCTCGCCCATCATGCCGAGCAGCGTGAATCCGTTGACGCCGCAGCCCAAATAGAAGTCGGTCATGCTGTCGACGCTCTGCAGATCCAGCGCCCCCTCCTCCGTGAAGGGCGTGGCGGCGATGATGTAAACGCCTTTTGCTTGCTCGTTCAGCTTTCCTGCAGACATCGGTTTCATTCTCCGGCGCGCTTCTTGCAGCGATCATGCCACCGGCATCGCGCTTGTCGAGCGGCGAGGTGCGGGACTGTGTTGCGTTGGGAACAGGGGAGCAGGTTTTTCGAATGGCGCGGCATATCGCCCATCGACTGATGATTTCGCTGCCGGTGCTGCTGGGCGTTCTCCTGATAGGCTTCCTGCTGCTGCAGGTCGTGCCGACGGACCCCGCGACCGTGGTGGCCGGGCCGACCGCCACCAAGGCCGAGGTCGAGGCCATCCGCCAGCAGCTCGGCCTCGACCAGCCGCTCTGGGTGCAGTTCGCCCGCTATCTGGGCCGCGTCCTGCAGTTCGACCTCGGCCGGTCGATGATCTCGAACCGGCCGGTCTCCGAGGAGATCGCGCTCACCTTCTGGCCGACCGTCGAGCTGATGCTGGCCTGCCTGGTCTGGGCCGTGCCGCTCGGCATCGCGCTCGGCACCCTCGCGGCGCGCCGCCGCGGCACCCTGGTCGACCGCGCCATCATGGCCCTGTCGGTGATGGGCGTATCGGTGCCGGTCTTCTGGGTCGGCCTCCTGCTGATCCAGTATGTCGGCGGTGCGGGCCTGCTGCCCTTCCAGGGCCGTGACGGGCCGATCTGGACCCCGGCCGGCGCGTTGAGCATCATCCTGCCGGCTGTCACGCTCGGCGCCGTCTTCGTGGGCCCGGTGGCGCGGATGACGCGCACGTCCCTGCTCGAGACCCTGAGCGCCGACTATGTCCGCACGGCGCGCGCCAAGGGCGCCTCGGACTGGCGCGTGACGCTGAAGCACGCGCTACGCAACGCCATGATCCCCGTCGTCACCCTGGTCGGCCTGCAGATCGGCTTCCTGCTCGGCGGCTCGATCGTGACCGAGACCATGTTCGCCTGGCCCGGCGTCGGCCGCATGGCCGTCGGCGCCATCACCTCCAGCGACTTCCCGCTGGCGCAGGGCGCCATCCTGATCCTCGCCGTCGGCTTCATGGTCATCAACCTCGGCGTCGACGTGCTCTACGCCTATCTCGATCCCAGGATCGCCCGATCATGAAGCGCAGTTTCGTGCTCTTCGGCACCGCGAGCCTCCCCCTCGCTCATGACCATGACTCGGGCCGGAGGCTCGCGGTCCGGATGAGCAAGGGGTGCCGCTCGTGACCGACGCCGCCCTCTCCCTCCAGAGCGAGGCCGACCAGCGCGCCATCGCGGCCATCCGGCGCAAGAACGCGGTGTGGCGGCGCATCCTGCGTGACCCGCCGGCCGCCGCGGCGGCCATCTTTCTCATCATCGTCCTGCTGGCCGCCATCACGGCGCCCTGGATCGCGCCCTACGATCCCTACACCAACAACATGCGGCTGCGCTTCTGCCCGCCGCTCGGCGAGCGTTGCCCGGGGTTCCTGCTGGGCGCCGACAACCAGGGCCGCGACATGCTGAGCCGCATCCTGTTCGGGCTGCGCGCCACGCTGGGCATGGGCGTGATCGCGGTCGGGGTCGGCGGCGGCCTCGGCGCCCTCATCGGGCTCAGCGCCGCCTATTTCAGGCGCCTCGACACGCCGCTGATGCGGCTGGTCGACGTGCTCCTGTCCTTCCCCTCGATCCTGTTCGGCCTGGCGATCGCCGCGGTCCTGGGCACCGGGCTGACGTCGCTGGTGATCGCGCTCAGCGTCGCGGCGGTGCCGTCGATCGCCCGCATCGCCCGCGGCGCCGCGCAGTCGATCATGCAGCAGGAATACATGGAGGCCGGCCGCGCCGTCGGTCTGGGCGATGCCGCGCTGATCTGGCGCTACCTCGCGCGCAACTGCTGGCCGACCATCCTGATCTACATGACCCTGCAGCTCGGTCAGGCCATCCTGCTGGGCGCCGCCCTGTCCTTCCTCGGACTGGGTGCCCAGCCGCCGACGGCCGAGCTCGGCAGCATGGCGGCCGACGGCCGCAAGTTCCTGCAGATCGCGCCCCGGGTCTCGACCCTTCCGTGCGCGGCGATCTTCCTGATCGTCCTCGCCTTCAACGTCCTGGGCGACGCGCTGCGCGACGCCCTCGATCCCAAGCTCAGACAGTAGGAGGTTCTGGCAATGAGCAATCGCATGGCATGGGCGGCGGTGGCCGCGGCAGCCGTCATCGGTGCGGCGGGTCCTGCCCTCGCACAGAAGACGGTGACGGTGGTGCGCGAGATCGACACCGACCGCTACGACCCGCACAAGTCGACGGCTCGCTCGGGCGCCGAGGTCATCTACATGATCGGCGACACGATGGTGAACCTCGACTTCGACATGAAGACCGTGAAGCCGGGCCTGGCCAAGAGCTGGACCGTGTCGCCCGACGGCCTCACCTACACGTTCAAGCTGCGCGACGACGTCAGCTTCTGCAGCGGCAAGAAGATGACCGCCAAGGACGTCGTGGCGACCTACGAGCGCTGGCGCGATCCCGAGACCAAGGGTCTGGTCAAGTGGCGCATGGGTGACGTCGACACGATCACCGCGCCGGACGACTACACGGTCGTCTACAAGCTCAAGAAGCCCTTCTCCGAGCTCCTCTATCAGATGACGCAGTATTTCCACACGGTGCTGAACATCGACCAGGTGAAGCAGCTGGGCGCCGATTTCGGCGTCAAGGCCTTCGACGGCACGGGACCCTACTGCCTCGAAAGCTGGACGCCGCGCGATTCGACCGTGCTGGTCAAGCACAAGGGCTACAAGTGGGGACCGCCGATCTACGACGCCACCGAGGCGCAGGTCGACAAGCTCATCTGGAAGGTCGTTCCCGAGGAGAACACGCGCGTCACCGCCCTCCAGGCCGGACAGGCGGATGCCAGCCAGTACGTGCCCTACTGGTCGATCAAGGAGCTGCAGGCCAACAAGTCGCTGTCGGTCACCAAGGCCGAGAACTACTTCTGGACCTACTTCATCGGCTTCAAGGTCGACAAGGAGCTGATGAACGACGTTCGCGTGCGCAAGGCGATGAACCTGGCCGTGGACCAGAAGGCGATCGCCGAGGCCGTCACCTTCGGCTTCGCCGAGCCCGCCTCGACCATGCTGATGCCCGGCGTGCTCGACTTCAACGACAAGGTCGACCGCGCCATCTACGGCGAGAACGTCAAGGAGGCCGAGAAGCTGCTCGACGAGGCCGGCTGGAAGAAGGGCCCGGACGGGTTCCGCTACAAGGACGGCAAGAAGCTCGCGCCGATCGTCTACGGCATCGCCGGCGCCTTCAAGGAGATCGCCGAAGCCGTGCAGGGCGACCTGCGCAAGGTGGGCATCGACCTGCAGATCCAGCTCTTCGACTCGACGGTGGCCTGGGGCAAGCTCGCGACCCAGGAGTTCGACGCCTTCGGCATGAGCTTCCCCTATGTCAGCGCCGGCGACGCGCTGAACCTCTACTTCCGCTCGGCCAACACGCCGACGCCGAACCGCATGAACTGGAAAGACAAGGAGACCGACGATCTCCTCGAGAAGGGCTCGACGGCGACCGACAACGCGACCCGCGCCGACGCCTATGCGGCGGTGCAGAAGAAGGTGCATGATGCCGCGGTCTGGATCCCCCTGTTCCACGAGCCGCTGTTCGTCGTCGCCGGTTCCAAGCTGAAGCCCATCCGGGCCCACGGCAACTACGGCTGCGGCCTCTACAAGGGCCTGGGGATCGCGTTCAAGTAGAACGGCGGCTAGACGCTTTCACTCCTCAAGTTCCTCTCCCCCGCCAGGGGGAGAGGTAAGGTGAGGGGGAATCGACGGGTGTAGCCCCTCACCCAGCCTCTCCCCCTGACGGGGGAGAGGAGCATGACAAGAGACGACGGACAGCAAGGGATGAAACCCATGACAAGGACCACCCGCATCGCCGACCTCGACCATGTGGTGGCATGGGACGAATCGGAGCGGCGCCACGTCTACCTCGACGGCGGCGATCTCGTCTTCAAGGGCAACGAGGTCGTTCATGTCGGGCCGGGATACGCCGGAGCGGCCGATACGACGGTAGACGGTCGCGGCTTCATGGCGATCCCGGGATTCGTCAACGTCCACAGCCACCCCTTCTCCGAGCCGGCCAACAAGGGCCTCACGGAGGAGTATGGCAGCGACAAGCTCGGCCAGAGCTCGCTCTACGAGTACCTGCCGGTGTTCGGCCTCGACGCCGAGGATGCCGGACCATCGACGATGGTGGCCATGTCCGAGCTGCTGAAGAGCGGCGTCACGACGATCTCGGACCTGTCGATGAGCCGCGACGGCTGGGTCGACGACCTGGCCGCGACCGGGATCCGCGCCGTGCTCTGCCCGATGATGCGGCAAGGCTACTGGTACACGAAGAACGGCCACACGGTCGAATACGCCTGGGACGAGAAAGCCGGCGAGAAGGCCTTCGCCGCGGCCATGAAGACGATCGACGCCGCCACGAAGCATCCCAGCGGCCGCCTGTCGGGAATGGTCGGGCCTTCGCAGATCGACACCTGCAAGGAGGGCTACTTCAAGGAAGCCCACCAGGAGGCGAAGCGGCGAGGCATCCCGATGCAGACCCACGCCTGCCAGGCCGTCGTCGAGTTCCACGAGATGGTGCATCGACACGGCAAGACTCCCATCGAGTGGCTGGAGTCGATCGGCGTGCTGGGCCCCGACCTGGTGATCGGCCACGGCATCTTTCTCAACGACCATCCGCAGATCCACTATCCGCATGCCAACGACTTCGAGCGGCTGCGCGACTCGGGCGCGGCGGTGGCGCACTGCCCGACCGTGTTCGCCCGCCGCGGCATGGTGCTGAACTCGATCGGCCGCTACATGGACGCCGGCATCCCGGTCGGCATCGGCACCGACACGTTCCCGCACAACATGGTCGATGAGATCAGGCTGGCCTGCTACGCCGCGCGCGTCTTCACCGGCAACTACAAGATGGGCACAACCCGGCACGCCTTCGAGGCGGCGACGGTGGGCGGCGCCGGCATCCTGCGCCGGCCCGACCTCGGCCGCCTGGCGCCGGGATCCAAGGCCGACTTCTCGCTGGTCGACATGAGCCATCCCTACATGCAGCCGGCGCACGAGCCGGTCCGCAGCCTGATCTACTCGGCGAGCGAGCGCGCCATCCGCCACGTCTATGTCGACGGCGCGCAGGTGGTGAAGGACGGCAAGGTGCTGACGGTCGACGTCGAGGCGGCCACGGCCGGCCTGATCGAGGGCCAGCGCAAGCGGCTGAAGACCGTGCCCCAGCGCGACTGGGCCGGCCGCACCGCCGACCAGCTCGCCCCGGCCGTGTACGGCACCAAGGACCGGCTGCCGCAGTCGAGGCCGGTGACGTGATTCACGGGGAGGCTGTCATCCCGAGGCCGAAGGCCGAGGGACTTTTGAGGCAACAGGAAAGGTCCCTCGCTGCGCTCGGGATGACACCGAGCGTCAGCACATGACTTCCCCCCTCCTCGAGGTCCGCGACCTGCGGACCGAGTTCCGTTCCGCCGGCAGCGTGTTCGCCGCCGTCGACGGCGTCTCCTTCGCCCTGGCGCCGGGCGAGACGCTGGGCATCGTGGGTGAATCGGGATGCGGCAAGTCGGTGACGTCGCTGTCGATCATGCGGCTGGTCCCCAACCCGCCGGGCCGCATCGCCGCCGGCGAGATCCGGCTGGAGGGCCGCAATCTCCTCGACCTGCCCGAGTCGGAGATGCGCGCGGTACGCGGCGACGCGGTCTCGATGATCTTCCAGGAGCCGATGACCAGCCTCAACCCGGTCCAGACGGTCAGCGAGCAGATCGTCGAGGCGATCCTGCTGCATCGCCCGGTCTCGGCGGCGGCGGCGCGGGCGCGCGCGCTCGAGATGCTGCGGCTGGTGAAGATCCCCTCGCCCGAGACGCGGCTGGACGAGTACCCGCACCAGCTCTCGGGCGGCATGCGCCAGCGCGTGATGATCGCCATGGCACTGGCCTGCGATCCCAAGATCCTGATCGCCGACGAGCCGACGACGGCGCTCGACGTCACCATCCAGGCGCAGATCCTCGACCTGCTGCGCGATCTGCGGGAACGGACCGGCACGGCCATCATGCTGATCACCCACGACCTCGGCGTCGTGGCCGAGCTCGCGCACCGCGTGATCGTGATGTACGCCGGACGCGTCGTCGAGGAGGCGCCGGTAGGCGCCCTTTTCGCCGACCCGCAGCATCCCTACACGCTCGGCCTGCTGGGCTCGATCCCGCGCCTGGGCAGCGACGGCGACGAGCGGCTGACCGCGATCGAGGGCGTCGTGCCCAACCCGTTCGCCCTGCCCCCGGGCTGCCGCTTCAGCCCGCGCTGCCCGCTGGCCGATGCCCGCTGCCGCGCCGAACCGCCCGTCCTGCGCGAGATCACTGCCGGCCATCGCGCCGCCTGCTGGAAGGCGCCCCTCGACCTGTCGCTCGCCGCAGCGGCCGCGTCGTGAGCGAGCCTCTCCTCTCCATCGCCGGCCTCACCAAGCACTTTCCGGTGAAGCGCGGCATCGTCTTCCAGAGCACCGTCGGGACGGTGCGCGCGGTCGACGGGCTGAGCTTCGACGTGGCGCCGGGCGAGACATTGGCGCTGGTCGGCGAATCCGGCTGCGGCAAGTCGACGACCGGCCGCATGGTCCTGCGCCTGATCGAGGCCACCGCCGGCACCATCCGCTTCGCCGGCCGCGACGTGCGGGCGCTCGACCGCCGGGCGCTGCGCGACCTCAGGCGGGACATGCAGATCATCTTCCAGGATCCCTATGCCTCGCTGAACCCGCGCCTCACCGTGGGCGACACGCTGGCCGAGCCCCTGCGGCTGCACGGCATCGCCTCGGGCGCCGCCCTGCGCCGCCGCATCGACGAGCTCTTGCGCGAGGTCGGCCTGTCGGCCTGGCATGCGCTGCGCTATCCGCACGAGTTCTCGGGCGGCCAGCGCCAGCGCATCGGCATCGCCCGCGCGCTGGCCTCGCAGCCCAGGCTGATCGTCTGCGACGAGCCCGTGTCGGCGCTCGACGTGTCGATCCAGGCGCAGGTCGTCAACCTGCTGCAGGACCTGAAGCAGCGGCTCGGCCTGTCGTACATCTTCATCGCCCACGACCTCGCGGTGGTGCGCCATATCAGCGACCGCGTCGCCGTGATGTATCTCGGCAAGATCGTCGAGCTCGGTCCCAAGCGCAGCCTGTTCGCGAGGCCGCGCCACCCCTACACCCAGGCGCTGCTGTCGGCCGTGCCGGTTCCCGACCCCACCGCCCGGCGCGAGCGCATCCAACTCGCGGGCGACGTGCCAAGCCCGCTCAATCCGCCGCCCGGCTGCCGCTTTCACACCCGCTGCGCCTATGCCCAGGAGCGCTGCCGGGCGGAGGAGCCGGCGCTCCGGCCGGTCGGCGACGAGGGCCAGGTCGTCGCCTGCCACTTCGCCGAGAGCATCACGGCCGCCGGCCTGGTCCCCGAGTCCGAGCCGCCCTATGCCCGCCGGCTGGCGGCCCTCCGGAAGCTCGCACAGCCCGAAGCGGCCGCCGGTTAGAGCGGCTTGCAATAGATCGGACATCCCTGCCTTTGGCATCGAGCGTTCGGCCGATTGCGACCGAACGCTCGATGCTTCAGCGAAGTCCATTGTGCCTCCACCACCCGCAGGGCAGGCTAAGGACGCCAATGCTTTGGGGGGAAGATGACAAGGGGACATCCTGATGGCGGCCGTTGGGCCATCGCTCGCGGCCCCAGCGACGGCGCGCGCCGAGGTCATCGACATGACGGCGATCACCCAGCGGGTGTCGGCGGGTGACGCGATGAACGACATCCGGCCCTTCCGCATCGCCGTCGCCGACGAGGTGCTCGACGATCTCCGGACGCGCCTGCGCCGCACCCGGTGGCCGGAGCGCGAGACGGTCGCCGACTGGAGCCAGGGCGCGCCGCTCGCCTGGATCCAGGAGGTCTGCCGCCATTGGGCCGAGCAGTACGACTGGCGGCGGCGCGAGGCTGAGCTCAACCGCTTCGCCCAGTTCGTCACGCCGATCGACGGGCTCGACATCCACTTCATCCATGCCCGTTCGCCGCATCCCGGCGCGATGCCGCTGCTGATCACCCACGGCTGGCCCGGCTCGATCGTCGAGTTCCACAAGGTGATCGAACCCCTGGTCGACCCGCCGGCGCACGGCGGCGAGGCGGCCGACGCCTTCCACGTGATCTGCCCCTCCCTCCCCGGCTTCGGCTTCTCGGGCAAGCCCGCGACCACGGGCTGGGGCGTCGATCGCATCGCCGCCACCTGGGCCCGGCTGATGGAGCGGCTGGGCTATGCGCGCTACGGCGCGCAGGGCGGCGACTGGGGCTCGGCGGTGACGACGGCGATCGGTGCGCTCGATGCCGCGCACTGCGCCGGCATCCACATCACGCTCGCCATGTCGGCGCGCCCCAATGTCGTCGGCGAACCCACGCCCGAGGAAGTGCGGGCCCTGAACGGCATCAAGTACTACGCCGAACGGGATTCGGGCTATTCCAAGCAGCAGTCGACGCGGCCGCAGACGCTGGCCTATGGCCTGACCGATTCGCCGGCCGGACAGGCCGCCTGGATCCTCGAGAAGTTCTGGGCCTGGACCGACTGCGACGGCCATCCCGAGACCGTGCTGGGCCGCGACGAGCTTCTGGACAACGTCATGCTCTACTGGGTGACGGCGACGGCCGGCTCCTCGGCCCGGCTCTACTGGGAGAGCTTCGGCCCCGACCGCCGCACCCGGCATCAGGTCGACGTGCCGACCGGCGTCGCGGTGTTTCCCAAGGAGATCGTGACGCCGGTGCGCAAATGGATGGAAGGTTCCTTCGCCAACATCTCGCACTGGCGCGAGATGCCGAAGGGCGGCCATTTCGCTGCCTTCGAGCAGCCGGCCCTGTTCGTCGAGGACGTGCGCCGCTTCTTCCGGACGCTGCGTTAGCTCATACTCTTCTGGACTGCGCGCCTCCCGGCGCGCTCATGAGCAAGAGCGAGCGTGGACGCTCGCGGTCCAGAAGATCATGCGGTCGGCACGCCGGACGTCGTCGAATACTCGAAGTGAAGCGGCGTCTCGGGATGGATCAGCGCATAGGCCGAGCGTGCGGCGATGGCGGCCTCGGCGAAGCCGGTCAGGATCAGCTTCAGCTTGCCGGGATAGGTGACGATGTCGCCGATGGCGAAGATGCCGGGCTTGCTGGTCGCGGCCGTCGCCGCCTCGACGGCGATCTGGTTGTGCTCCAGCGCGAGCTGCCAGTCGGCGATCGGCCCCAGCGACATCGAGAGCCCGAAGAACGGCAGCAGCGCATCGGCCTCGAGGCGCTTCACGTCGCCGTCGAGGGTCGCGACCGTCACCGCCGTGAGCTGGCCGTCGGCGCCTTCCAGCCCATGCAGCTGATAGGGTACGACCAGATCGAGCCCACCTTCCTTCGCCAGCGCCTGCAGGCGCGCCTCGCTCTCCGGGGCGGCGCGGAACCGGGCGCGGCGATGGACGACCGAGACGCGGGCCGCGATCTCCGACAGCGACAGCGCCCAGTCGACGGCGCTGTCGCCGCCGCCGGCGATCACCACGCGCTTGCCGCGGAAGGCCTCGCGCTGGGTCACGTAGTAGAACACGCTGCGGCCCTCGAACGCCTCGATGCCGGCCAGCGGCGGCCGGTTCGGCCCGAAGGCGCCGACGCCGGCGGCGACGATCACCGCCCGGGCCTGGATCACCGTGCCCTTCGAGGTCGTCACCTTCCAGAAGCCGCCGGTCAGGGGCTCCAGCGCCTGGACCTGCTCGCCGAGATGGTAGACCGGCCGGAAGGCGGCGGCCTGGGCCTTCAGGCGCACCACCAGCTCGGCCGCCTCGACGCGCGGGAACCCGGGAATGTCGTAGATCGGCTTCTCGGGGTAGAGGGCCGTGCACTGGCCGCCGACATCGTCGAGGACGTCGACGACGTGGCAGTTGAGCCGCACCATGCCGCACTCGAACACGGCGAACAGGCCGACGGGGCCCGCCCCCACGATCACGACGTCGGTCTGGTGCATGTGTCCGCTGGCCATGGGCTGAACGTGGCGAAGAGAGTCCACAAAATAAAGCCCCAGACTGGGGGGTTCAGGTCGGCGGCGCGCCGACCCAGGGCGAATAGCTGGCGTACATGCGGGCCGCGCGCTCCAGCGCAGCACGCGACAGGCGAACGCCCTCGACCGTGACCTCGGTGACGCCGGGAACCGGCATCAGCTTCTGGCGGATTCCCAGCACGTAGGTCGTGGACTTGAGCGCACAGCCACGGCAGGCGCCCTGGTATTCGAGCCTGACCTCGCCGGCCGGCGTCACCTCGATCAGCTCGACGCCGCCGCCGTGCACCGCCAGCAGCGGCCGGACCTGCGTGTCGAGCACTTCGATCACGGTCGTGGTGAGATCGTCGATCATACCGCCGCCAGCTCCCGCTTCTTCTTCTCGAGGTCGATGCCGAACAGCTTTGCCTGGTTCTCGCCCAGGATGCGGCGCTTGTCGGTCTCGGTGATCTCGGGGAAGCCGTAGCGCTCCTGCAGTTCCTCGTCGATCTGCATGTTCCAGAACCACTCGATGACCGGCTGCGGGTTGCCGAGCAGCGGGCATTCCGAGCCCCACAGGATACGGTCGGAGCCGATGTCGCGCAGGATGCGGCCGAGATACATCTTGAACTCCCAGGGCGCCACCACCGGCAGGTTCATGGTGCCCGACAGCACCAGGTGCACGTTGGGGAAGCGCTCGGCGATGAACACCGTTTCCTCGAAGTAAGGGAGCGCGAGGTGGTGCAGGCCGAAGATCATGTCGGGGAAGTCCATCGCCGCCTGCTGCAGGTCGAGCGGGCTCAGATCTTCGAGCTTGGCCCGCGTGATCGGGAAGCCCTTGTGGAACTGCAGGACCTTGACACCGAGCGAACGCGCCTTCTCGAACAGGGGATAGGCGATCTTGGGATCGTCGGCCCGCCACGACTTGCCCTCGAGGTGGCCGGTATAGAACTTGAAGGAGACAGCACCCCACTCCTTGACCTGGCGCTCCATCTCCTCGCAGGCCGCTGCGACACTGGGGTAGCCCGGATCGACACCGCCACAGAACAGCGTGCGCTCGGGGAACGCCTTGCAGAAATCGTACTGCGCGCGCACCGGAGCGAAGCCGTCCTTGTAGACGTCGTAGAGGACGACGGCCTGCGCCATCGCCATGTCGGTCGAGCTGTCCTCGAACAGCATCTTGCCGAGCTCGGGCGAGGTCCAGCGCTTGGCGAACGCGCTGTAGGGGTCGGTGATGCCGGCAGCCTTGTCCTGCCCCTTTGGCCGCTTCTGCTTGCCGATGGTGAGATGCCAGTGGCGGTCGGCGTCGTTGTCCGGTCGCTTCAGGTTGTCGTCCGACAGGTCGTACATGTGCACGACATTGTCGAAGACGAAGACATCGCCGTTCAGCATTTCGGTTCTCCCATCTCGTGCCGAGGACAAGGCGTCCCACGCCCTGCGGCCACCAAGTCAGTGAAAACCATTTCACACCGATCGCAAATAGGCATGCCGGCGCACCGGATGGCCCGTTGTGGGGCACATCCGGCGGCCAAGTCATCGAAAGGTTGGTAGCTGGGGGCGGACTTGAACCGCCGACCCCGGCATTATGAGTGCCGTGCTCTAACCAGCTGAGCTACCCAGCCATGGGTGCGCGGTATTAAGGGCAGCGCGCGCTCGCTGTCAAGAAACGCCCGGCCGGCCGATTTCTCGCCCAATGCAGGGTCCCGTCAGGCCGCGAATCGCCGGATGAAGCCGCCGCCCAGCACGCGGCTGCCGGTCTCGGCATCGTAGACGACACAGGCCTGGCCGGGCGAGACGCCGACTTCCGGCTCGGCGAAGCGGACGACAGCCCCCGCGGGATCGCCGTCGGCCGACAATTCGATCTCGGCCGGCCGAAGGGCCTGCGAGGAGCGGACGCGCACCTGCACCGGCATGGAGCCCGCGGTGCGCGGTCCCAGCCAGTTCACGTCGTGCAGGGCGATCTCCTGGCGGCCGAGCGCCGAGCGCGGGCCGACCACGACGCGCCGAGCCTCGGGCTCGAGACGCACGACGTAGAGCGGCTCGTTCCCGGTGCCCTCGCGGTCGCCCAACGCCAGGCCGCGACGCTGGCCGACGGTGAAGCGCACGATGCCGTCGTGGCGGCCCAGCACCCGCCCCTCCAGGTCGACGATGTCGCCCGCCTCGACGGCGTCCGGCCGCAGCCTGCGCACGACCGAGGCATAGTCGCCGTTCGGCACGAAGCAGATGTCCTGGCTGTCCGGCTTGTCGGCGACGGCCAGCCCGAAGCGCTCGGCCAGCGCCCGCGTCTCGCTCTTGGGCAGGTCGCCCAGGGGGAAGCGCAGCAGGTCGAGCTGCTCGGCCGTCGTGCCGAACAGGAAGTAGCTCTGGTCGCGCGCCGGGTCGGCGCCGCGATGGAGTTCCGGCCCCGCCTCGCCCGCCACCCGCCGGACATAGTGGCCGGTCGCCAGCGCCTCGGCGCCCAGCTCGCGGGCCGTGCGCAGCAGGTCGCGGAACTTGACGGTACGGTTGCAGGCGATGCACGGGACCGGCGTCTCGCCGCGCAGGTAGGACTCGGCAAAGGCGTCCATCACCTCGGCCCGGAACCGGCTCTCGTAGTCGAGGACGTAGTGCGGGATGCCGAGCGTCTCGGCGACGGTGCGGGCGTCCTGGATGTCCTGGCCGGCGCAGCAGGCCCCGGCGCGGCCCACCGCGACGCCGTGGTCGTAGAGCTGCAGGGTGATGCCGACGACGTCGTAGCCCTGCTCCTTCAGGAGCGCCGCCGTCACCGACGAATCGACGCCGCCCGACATGGCGACGACCACGCGGGTGTCGCCCGGCGCCTTGTCGATATCGAGGGAGTTGAGGGCCATGACGGGGCCTATATAGGCCTCCCGCCCGCGGCCGGCCACCTCGGGTCCCTCAGGGACCCGAGCCCGAAACCCGGCCGGCTAGTAGTCGCGATAGCCGGTGTCGCGCACGGCCTTGGCCGTGCCGTTGCGGTCGTAGACGATCGCCACCCGGTCGCCCATCTGGATGTCGCCGTCGTCGGGCTGGGCGATGACCACGCGCTGGCCGTTGTCCTTCTGGACCGTGACCTGGATGCCGCGGCGGGTCGAGTTCTGGTCGATCGCCGTGCCGGCGATGCCGCCGGCCACCGCGCCGAGCAGGCCGCCGACCACCGCGCCGCCCACCGAATTCGTCGTCGCCGCACCGATCGCCGCGCCGCCCGCGGCACCGATGCCGCCGCCGACCAGCGTGCCGTCGCTGACGCCGGAGTTGCGCGTCCGGACCGGCACTTCCGTGATGCCGACCACACGACCCGTCTCACCGCGATAACCGCCGGCGGCCGAGGTGTTGACGACGCCGGGCTGCACGCCGCCGCCGTTGCAGGCAGCAAGCCCGCTCACCAGAGCCAGCGGCACGAGAACGCTGAGCAACCACTTGCCGACCATCGAACGTCCTATCTCCGAAGCGTAGTAGAAGTAGAGAAACGCGCCAGCGTCAGTCCGGGTTGCGGGTCGTGTCGCGCACCGCCTGGGCGACGCCCTGCCGGTTCTGCACGATCTGCACCCGGTCACCCAGCTGGATGTCGCCGTCGTCGCGCTGCGCGATCGTCACCTGCTGGCCGTCGTCGCGCTGGACCACGACTTCGATGCCGCGGCCGGAGCCGCGCTGGCCGTCGGCGATGCTGCCGGCGATGGCGCCGCCCACCATGCCGAGCACCGCGCCGACGATGCCGCCGCCCAGGGTCTGGCTGGTGATGGCACCCAGGGTGGCGCCGCCGGCCGCGCCGATCAGGCCGCCCATGAAGGCGCCGTTGCCGCCGCCGCCCGACCCCGGGCCGGCCAGCGGCACCTCGCGGATGGACACGACCCGACCGCTGTCGCCCACGCCGCCGGCATAGCTGCCCTGGGGCGGGACGTTGGACGGCGGATAGGAGGGCTGGGACGGATAGGTTTGCGAGGGATAGGCCTGCGACGGATAGGCGGCGGTCTGCACGGGCTGCCCCGTGCTGCTGACCCGCGTCGCGCCATAGGGTCCCCCGCTATTGTAGGTCCCCGGATAGCTCCCAGGGGGAGGGCTGCCATAGGCCCCGCCAGCCGGTCCGCTTGGCGCGCCGGACGTGTAGACGATGCCGGGCTGAACGGCATTGGACGCGCAGGCGCCCAGACCGACGGCCAGCAGCAGCGGCAGTACCAGAACGCGAATGCCCCTCATCCGACCCTCCCAGTGGAACACTGTATACGGGTGAATTTTCGGCCGAATTGCGGCAGATCAGTCGCGTTCCTCGATCCAGGCCGCCTGGATGGCCTCCAGGATCTTCTCGTTCGACTTGTTGGGATCGTCGCCGAAATCCGGCAGCTCCATCACCCAGCGATGCAGGTCGGTGAAGCGCAGGTTGACGTTGTCGGCGTCGGGATGACGCTCCTCGAGCTCGATGGCGATGTCGCGCACGTCGGTCCAGCGCAGCTTGCCCGGCATCGGTCCCTCCTACTTGTCGACCATCATGTTGCGGGTCGCCGCCGGCAGCCTCACCACCAGCCCGTCGAGCGCGTCGGTCATGCGGATCTGGCAGCCCAGGCGCGACGTGTGGGTGAGCCCGAAGGCGAGATCGAGCATGTCCTCCTCGTCCTCGCTGGCCGGGCCGAGCTGGTCGAACCAGTCCTGCTCGACGATGACGTGGCAGGTCGAGCAGGCCAGCGAGCCCTCGCAGGCGCCCTCGATGCCGATCCCGTTGCGATGGGCGATCTCCAGCACGCTCAAGCCAAGCGGCGCATCGACCTCCTTGCGCGAGCCATCCTTCAGCACGAACGTCATCTTCGGCATCCCGCCAACTCCCGTCACTCGCCCGCCGGATCGGCCACGCGGCCTTCCAGCTCCGTCACCGACCGGCCCGACAGCGCCTCGCGGATGCCACGATCCATCCGCCGTTCGGCGAACGGCTTGGACAGCGTCTCGAGCGCTTCGGCCGCCGCGTTGATCGCCTCGCGGTCCTCGCCCGCCATCGCCTCCTCCAGCCGCGCCCGCCCGGCGTCGAGCGCGGCGCGCTCGCCCTGGTCCAGCAGGCCGCCATCGCGCGCAAGGGCGGCGTCGAGCGCGAGCAGGTTGCGCCGGGCCTCGACCCGCGCCTCCGTGAGGAGGCGCAGTGTCATGTCCTCCTCGGCATGGTCGAGGCTGTCGTAGAGCATGTCCGCCATGTCCTCGTGGCTGAGCCCATAGGACGGCTTCACCTCGATGCGCTGCTGCACGCCCGTCGTTCGCTCCTCGGCCGCCACCGTCAGCAGGCCGTCGGCGTCGACGGCGAAGGTGACGCGGATGCGCGCGGCCCCGGCGGTCATCGGCGGGATGCCCAGCAGCTCGAAGCGGGCCAGGCTGCGGCAGTCGCCCACCATCTCGCGCTCGCCCTGGACGACGTGGATCGCCATCGCGGTCTGGCCGTCCTGGTAGGTGGTGAAGTCCTGCGCGAGCTGCACCGGGATCGGCGTATTGCGCGGCACGATCTTCTCGACGATGCCGCCCATCGTCTCGAGGCCGAGCGACAGCGGCGTGACGTCGAGCAGCAGCGTGTCGCCGCCGCCGGTCAGCGCCTCGGCCTGCAGCGCCGCGCCCAGCGCCACGACCTCGTCGGGATCGATGTCGGTGAGCGGCGGCTTGCCGGCGAGGCCGGCCACCGACTGGCGCACCAGCGGGACGCGCGTCGAGCCGCCGACCAGCACGATGCCCTGGACCTCCGCCGCGGTGATGCCGGCGTCGGCCAGCACGCCGCGCGCGATGTCGATCGTGCGCCGCACGAGGGCCTCGATCATCGCCTCGAACTCGGGCCGGGTGAGCGCGTGGAACGACGGCACGCCGGCAATCTCGAGGCGGCCCGAGGCCTGGTCGCGCTCCGTGAGCTGCTCCTTCATGGTCCGGCCGAGGGCAAGGGCAGTCTTCACCGCGCCCTCGTCCAGCCGGTCGGCCAGCCCGTCCTTCTCCCGCTCCGTCAGCATGCGCTCGGCGATCGCCTTGTCGAAGTCGTCGCCGCCCAGCGCCGTGTCGCCGCCGGTCGCCAGCACCTGGAACACGCCCTTCTCCAGCCGCAGCAGGGAGAAGTCGAAGGTGCCACCGCCCAGATCGTAGACCGCGTAGAGTCCCTCGGCACCCTTGTCGAGGCCGTAGGCCAGCGCTGCCGCCGTCGGCTCGTTGACAAGGCGGAGGACCTCCAGCCCGGCAACCCGGGCGGCGTCGCGCGTCGCGGTGCGGGCGGCATCGTCGAAATAGGCGGGCACGGTGATGACGGCCCGCTCGACGGGCTTGTCCAGCGCCGCCTCGGCGCGCTGCCGCAGCGTCTTCAGGATCTCGGCCGAGATCTCGACCGGCGAGCGCGCCCGGCCGCCGATTCGCAGCTTCACCATGTCGGTGGCGCCGCTGCCCGGCTCGATCGCGTAGGGCAGCACGCCGGCGACGGCGGAGACGTCCTCGGCGCCGCGGCCCATCAGGCGCTTCACCGACGCCACGACGTTGGCGGGCTCCTCGGCCAGCAGCCCACGCGCCGCGTCGCCCACCAGCACGCCGCCGGCCGTCGGGTAGGCCACGACGGAGGGCACCATCGCCTTGCCGGTTTCGTCGTGCAGGGCGGCGGGCTTGCCCTCGCGGGCGATCGCCACCACGGAGTTGGTCGTGCCGAGATCGATGCCGACCGCCAGCGAGCCCTCGCCGGCATGCGGCAGCGGCGTCTCGCCCGGCTCGTGGATCTCCAGCAGCGTCATGTCCTAGACCGTTCTCCGAGACCGTTCGATGTTTGCCCGCCGCGCCCCCGCCTCCTCGACGAACTTGTCGAGGTAGCGCAGGCGCAGGAGCGCCTTTCTGATGGCAGGCTTGTCGCCTGCCAAGAACAAACCGCCGAGGGCCGCGAGCGCCTCGCGCCTGTCGTCGCGCGCCTGGGCCGCCAGCGCATCGACGGCCTCGGCCGACGACGCCTCGTGCAGCGCCTCGCGCTGCTCCATCGCCTCCATCAGGAGCTCGGGGTCGTCGATCGTCTTGCCGTCGCCCGGCAGGTCGACGCCCTCGAGGGACGCGAGATAGACCGCCCGCGACAGCGGATCCTTCAGGGTGCGGTAGGCATCGTTCAGGGCCGCCGCCTCCACGGAGGCCCGCGCCCGCTCCTCAGGCGGCCTGGCGACGAAACGGTCGGGATGCCACTGCCGCTGGAGCGCGAAATAGGCCCGGTCGAGCGCGGCGGGCTCCAGCTCGAGCGCCGCCGGCAGGCCCAGCCGCGCGAAGTGATCCATGACCGTCAGACGTGGAAGGACTCGCCGCAGCCGCAGCGTCCCTTCTCGTTGGGATTCCTGAACACGAAGCCCGACTTCATCTGCTCCTCGGCATAGTCCATCTCGGTGCCGATCAGGAACAGCGACGCCTTGGGATCGATCATCAGCTTGACGTCGCCCGCCTCGACGATCTCGTCCATCGGCTGCTGCGCATCGGCGAACTCGAGCGTGTAGGAGAGGCCCGAGCAGCCCTTGCTGCGCACACCGATGCGGATGCCGGCCGTCGGCTTGCCGCGTCCCTCGATCAGCCCCTTGATGCGCTCGACGGCCGCCGGCGTCACCGTCATGACCTGCGGGCGCGGACGGCGGGCCCGCGGAGCGGGCGCCGGCGACGCGGCAGGCTTGGTCGTCGTCGTGTCGGTCGTCGTGCTCATTGGCAACTACTCCGCGGCCTCGCACTTCTTGGCGGCCTTGGCCCGGTAGTCGGCGATGGCCGCCTTGATGGCGTCCTCGGCCAGCACCGAGCAGTGGATCTTCACCGGCGGCAGCGCCAGGTGTTTGGCGATGTCGGTGTTCTTGATGGTCTCGGCCTCGTCGATCGACTTGCCCTTGACCCATTCGGTGACGAGCGAACTCGACGCGATCGCCGAGCCGCAGCCGAAGGTCTTGAACTTGGCGTCCTCGATCAGCCCGTCGGCGCCGACCTTGATCTGCAGCTTCATGACGTCGCCGCAGGCCGGCGCGCCGACCAAGCCGGTGCCGACATCCTCGGCGCCCTTGTCGAACGAGCCGATGTTGCGCGGGTTCTCGTAGTGATCGATCAGCTTGTCGCTGTAAGCCATGGCTCTCTCCTACTCTTCCGGCCGCTCAGTGGGCCGCCCATTCGATGGACTTGATGTCGATGCCTTCCTGGGCCATTTCCCAGAGCGGGCTCATCTCGCGCAGTTTCTTGACGTGGCGCACCAGTTCGTCGACCGCCGTGTCGACCTCGTGCTCGGTCGTGAAGCGGCCGAGCCCGATGCGCAGCGAGGTGTGCGCCAGTTCCTCGTCGACGCCCAGTGCCCGCAGCACGTAGCTCGGCTCCAGCGACGCCGAGGTGCAGGCCGAGCCCGAAGACACGGCGAGGTTCTTGATGCCCATCATCAGCGACTCGCCCTCGACATAGGCGAAGCTGATGTTGAGGTTGCCCGGGATGCGGTGCTCGAGGTCGCCGTTGACGAAGATCTCCGGCAGCTTGTCCTTCAGGCCCTTCAGCATCCGTGCCTGCAGCTTGGCCAGGCGCTGGGCCTCGGCCTCCATCTCGTTCATCGCGATCTCGGCCGCCGCGCCCAGTCCGACGCAGAGCGGCGTCGGCAGCGTGCCCGAGCGGAAGCCGCGCTCCTGACCACCACCGACGATCAGCGGCACCAGCCGCACCCGCGGCTTGCGCCGCACGTAGAGCGCGCCGATGCCCTTGGGACCGTAGATCTTGTGGCCCGAGATGCTCAGCAGGTCGATGTTCATCGCCTCGACGTCGATCGCGATCTTGCCGACCGCCTGGGCCGCGTCGGTGTGGAAGAAGGTCTTCTTCTCGCGGCAGATCTTGCCGATCTCGGCCAGCGGCTGGATGACGCCGATCTCGTTGTTCACCGCCATGACCGAGACGACCACCGTCTTGTCGGTGATGGCCGCGCGCAGCGCGTCGAGATCGACCAGCCCGTTCTTCTGCACCGGCAGGTAGGTCACCTCGAAGCCCTGCTGCTCGAGATGGCGGCAGGTATCGAGCACGCACTTGTGCTCGGTCACGGTGGTGACGATGTGGTTCTTGCGGTCCTTGTAGAACTCGGCGACGCCGCGGATGGCGAGGTTGTTGGACTCGGTGGCGCCGGAGGTGAAGATCACTTCCTTCTCGTCGGCCCCGATCAGCTTCGCGACCTGCGCGCGCGCCTTCTCGACCCCCTCCTCGGCCTCCCAGCCATAGGCGTGGCTGCGCGAATGCGGATTGCCGAACTGGTGCGTGAAGTACGGCATCATCGCTTCCAGGACGCGCGGATCCATCGGCGTCGTGGCCTGGTAGTCGAGGTAGATCGGCTGGTCGTTGCGCCGGATCTGGGTCTGGATGGTCATACTAACCCCTTGAAATTCCTAGGCTGCCCGGGCTTCCGTCATATCCGACTTTCCTACTCGGATATATAGATCCCGCCACGCCGCGATCAAGCGATCAATGTCGGACTCTTGCGAGTTCCATCCCGAGCTGACGCGGATGGCGCTGCCCGCCGTCGCGTCGTCCAGCCCCATGGCGGCCAGCACCGCCGAGCGGTGGACCTTGCCCGAGGAGCAGGCCGAGCCGGCGCTGACGCCGATCCCGGCCAAGTCGAGTGCCATCACCTGGGTCTGCGCGGTCACGCCGGGCATCGAGACGCACGTCGTGTTGGGCAGCCGCCGGACGCCGGCACCGTGGATGCACGCCGCCGGCGCGATACCGCGCAGGGCCGTCTCCAGGTGCTCGCGCAGCGTCACTTCGAGCCCGGCTCCTGCCGCCTCCGCGGCCGCGCCGAAACCCACGATGCCCGACAGGTTTTCCGTGCCGGCGCGGCGACCCGCTTCCTGTCCGCCGCCGAGGCGGCTGGCGGTGAACGGCGCGCCCGCCCGGACGACCAGGGCACCGACCCCGGTCGGCCCGCCCAGCTTGTGGGCAGCAAGGCTGAGATAATCGATGCCGATGCCGTGCAGGTCGACGGCGACCTTCCCCGCGGCCTGGACGGCGTCGCAATGGACCAGCGCACCCGCGGCGCGGGCCAGACGGACGATCTCGGCCATCGGCTGGACGACGCCCGTCTCGTTGTTGGCGAACATCACCGAGACCAGGGTGGGCGCGTCGGAAGCCGCAAGCGCCCGCTCGAGCGCCGCGAGGTCGACCACGCCGTCGCCGTCGACGGCCACGACCGTGCCCTCGGGGGCTGCCTTCAGGACGCTCTCATGCTCGATCGCGGAGACCAGCAGGCGGCGGCGCCCGGCGCCGGCCAGCGCCATGTTGTTGGCCTCGGTGCCGCCCGAGGTGAAGACGATCTCGGCCGGCAGGGCGCCGACCAGGGCAGCCACCTGGCGGCGCGCCGCCTCGACCAGCCCGCGCGCGCGCCGTCCGGCCGCATGCACGGCCGAGGGATTGCCGCCCGTCCTCAGCGCCTCGACCATGGCGTCGAACGCCGCCGGCCGCAGCGGGCTGGTGGCGTTGTGGTCGAGGTAGACGAAGGCGGCCATCGCCGGCGGCCTCAGCTTGCCGCGGCCATGGAGGAGTCGGACGTCGCCGGGTTCGCCGCGTTCGGCGCCTCGCTGAGGGGCGGCGCCAGGCGGCGCTCCAGCACGTCGAGCAGGGTGACCGAGCTCAGGAAGGCATGGATCTGGTTGCCGAGCTCCTCCCACAGGTCGTGGGTGAGGCACTTGCTGCGGTCGGCCCGGCAGCCGCTGGCCCCCATCTCGGTACAGCGGGTGGCGGTGATCGGCTCGTCGACCGCCAGGATGATCTCGGAGACCCGCGTCTCGGCCGAGCCGCGGGCCAGCCGGTAGCCGCCGCCAGGCCCGCGCACGCTCCGGACCAGGCCGGCCCGGCGCAGGCGGGCGAAAAGCTGCTCGAGATAGGACAGAGAGATTTCCTGCCGCGTCGCGATGTCGGACAGGGAAACGGGCTTGGCCTGCGCATGCCGCGCCAGATCGACCATCGCCATTACGGCGTAACGACCCTTGGTGCTGAGCTTCACAGCATCCTCCTCGTGCCGGCAGATGCCGGCCCTTCCAGTTCACACCGCCTAAAGGTCTTGAAAACCAAGGCGTTACTACGATATTGCCAACCCCCATACAGGGATCTGGGGAAAAACCAACCAATTGGCTCAGGTTTAGTAAACCCGAGCAGGTTGGTCAAGTATCAAGATTCCCCAGGAAAACCAGTCCTCCAGCCGCTAGCCGGCGGCCCAGAAAGCTGGCCAATAATGAAGGAAAGATCCGGAGCCTAGATGCCTGACGTGATGTTCACCGGCCCGGAGGGTCGCCTCGAAGGCCGCTATCACCAGAGCAAGGAAGAACACGCGCCGATTGCGCTGATTCTCCATCCGCATCCCCAGTACGGCGGGACGATGAACCACAAGGTGGTGTTCTCGCTGTTCCACGTGTTCGTCAACCGGGGCTTCTCGGTGCTGCGCTTCAACACGCGCGGCGTGGGCCGCAGCCAGGGCCGCTTCGACAACGGGCTGGGCGAGCTGAGCGACGCGGCCGCGGCGCTCGACTGGCTGCAGAACATGAACGCGGACGCCAAGTCTTGCTGGATCGCGGGCTACTCGTTCGGCGCCTGGATCGGCATGCAGCTCCTGATGCGCCGGCCCGAGATCGACTGCTTCGTCTCGGTGGCGCCGCCGGCCAACTCCTACGACTTCGCCTTCCTCGCCCCCTGCCCGTCGTCCGGCCTGATCGTCGGCGCCGAGCGCGACGAGGTCGTGCCGCAGGCCGACATCCAGAAGCTGGTCGCGCGGCTGTCGCTGCAGAAGGGCATCACGGTCGAATCGCGCACCATCAAGGGCGCCAACCACTTCTTCCACGATTCGCTCGACAAGCTCGCGATCGACGTCGATCGCTACGTCGCTAAGTGCCTGGTCAATCCGCCCGGCCGCGCGACGAGCAACAAGGAGCCCTAAGGCATGATGAGATTGGCTGGAAACAGTCAATCTCTTCGTGGCCTCTCGCAGCCCAAGGATTCGAGGCTCGTTCCGGGGCGTCATCCGAAAACGGAATCGCGTTCGCCACGATTCCGCGGAACGCCCCTTTAACCATTGGTGCCGTTGCATTTTCCGACGTCGGTGCGGGAATGCCCTGTCGCTCGAAAAGCGACACGACGACATCACCTGTTCCTTGGATCGCCGGACCGAGGCGCAGTTCGAACGAAGATGCGCGCGTCCCGGAGCCTGGCGAACGGGCGCGCTGAAAAGACCGATCGACGATGAATAGAACGGGGATGCTGCTAGAGCAGCATAGCATAACTGCAGTTCTTTTTCATCGGCTACGAAGGCGCCCGCCGGGCAGGTCCGATCGCCGAGATCAAGGCTCGTCGAGGCGGCCGCCGGTCAGCGGACGCGGCGCGCCGGTCGTTCCCGGAAAGCTGATCGGCAGGCCGCGCAGCGAGCGAACGGCGAGGAAGGCGAAGGCCTGCGCCTCGAGCGCATCGCCATCCCATCCCAGGGCATCGGCCGTCAGCACGCGGCCCCGCGTCTCCGCGGCGATGTCCTCGAGCAGCGTCGGATTGCGCGCGCCGCCACCCGCGACGACCCATTGCGCCACCGGCGCCGGAAAGTGCCTTGCGCCGAGCGCGATCGCGCGCGCGGTGCCGCGGGTCAGCGTCGCCGCACCGTCGGCGACGCTGAGCCCGTCGGCCCAGGAATCGTTGAAGTCGCCGCGGTCGAGCGACTTGGGCGGCTTCAGGCCGAAGTAGCGGTGCTCACCGAAGCGCTCGACGCGCGCCCGGTCGACCTTGCCGGCGGCCGCGAGCGCACCGTCGCGATCGAAGGGCTGTCCGGCGCGGCGGGCGCACCAGTCGTCGAGCGGCCCGTTGCCGGGTCCGGTGTCGAAGGCGAGCAGCGTGCCGTCGGCGCCGATCCACGTGACATTGGCAACGCCGCCGATATTCACCACCGCCAGCGGCCGGGCGAGGTCGTGGGCCAGCGCCGCATGATAGACCGGCACCAGCGGGGCGCCCTGCCCGCCCGCCGCGACATCGGCCGACCGCAGGTCGCTCACCACCTTCACGCCGATCGTGCGGGCCAGGACCGCGCCGTCGCCGATCTGCCAGGTGAACCGGCGCTCGGGGCGATGGGTGATGGTCTGGCCGTGGAAGCCCACGACATCGAGCGACGCGAGGTCGACACCGTTGGCCGCCGACCATTGCCGCACGGCCTCGACATGCGCCTCGGTGACCGCCCTCCCCGCATCGGCCGTGACGGCGTCGGCGGTCTCGCGGCCGAACGCCGCCCGGATCCGCCGCCGGACGTCGTCGGGATAGGCAACGGTGAGGAAGGGCCCGAAATCCGCCACGCGCTCTCCGTCGGTCTCGATCAGGGCCACGTCGACGCCGTCGACGGAGGTGCCACTCATCAGGCCGAGCGCACGCAGGGTGGGTGAGGACATGGGCCGGCGGTCCGTTGAGAGGCGGGCGGCCCCGTGTTACACCCCCGGCCCTTCACGGACAAACGGCGCGGGTGGCGCGACAGGCTAGGCGATGACGGTCTTCAAGTCGGATTTCATGCGGATCGTGCACGAGCGCGGCATGGTGCATCAGTGCAGCGACGCGGCGCGGCTCGACGAGCTGCTCGCGAGCGGATCGCGCACGGCCTATATCGGCTTCGACTGCACGGCCGATTCGCTGCATGTCGGCTCGCTCCTCCAGATCATGATGCTGCGCTGGTGGCAGAAGACGGGGCACAAGCCGATCACGCTGATGGGCGGCGGAACGACCAAGATCGGCGATCCTTCGTTCCGCGACGAGGCGCGTCCGCTCCTCACCGACGATCAGATCGATGTCAACATGGCGGGTATCCGAAAGGTCTTCTCGAAGTACCTGACGTTCGGGGACGGCCCGACCGACGCGATGATGGTGAACAACGCCGACTGGCTCGACACCCTGCTCTACATCCCCATGCTGCGCGAGGTCGGACGGCATTTCTCGGTCAACCGGATGCTCAGCATGGATTCGGTGAAGCTCAGGCTGGAACGCGACCAGCCATTCAGCTTCCTCGAGTTCAACTACATGATCCTGCAGTCCTACGATTTCGTGGAGCTGTTCAAGCGCCACGGCTGCATCATGCAGATGGGCGGATCGGACCAGTGGGGCAACATCGTCATGGGCGTCGACCTCGGGCGACGTCTCCAGAGTGCCGAATTGTTCGCGGTGACGACCCCCCTGATCGCCACCTCGTCCGGCGCCAAGATGGGCAAGTCGATGGCCGGCGCGGTCTGGCTGAACGCCGAGCGCGTGTCGCCCTATGACTTCTGGCAGTACTGGCGCAACACCGAGGATGCCGATGTCGGGCGCTTCCTCAAGCTGTTCACGGAGATGCCGCTGGACGAGATCGCGCGTCTGGAAGCTCTGAGCGGGCAGGAGATCAACGAGGCCAAGAAGATCCTGGCAACCGAGGTCACTGCCCTCGCCCATGGCAGGCAGGCGGCCGACGAGGCGGCGGAGACGGCCCGTCGGACATTCGAGGAAGGCGACCGTGCCGATTCGCTGCCGACCGTCAACGTTCCGCGCATGCGGCTGGCCGCCGGCATCCCGGCCTTCGAGCTCCTGCACGAGGCCGGCCTGGCGGCGAGCCGCAACGAGGCGCGCAAGCTGATCAAGGGTGGCGGCGCCCGCCTCAACGACCGGCCGATCGCCAGCGACACGGCCGTCGTGGGCGATGGCGACCTCGATACGTCGGGCACGCTCAAGCTGTCGGCCGGCCGCAAGCGCCACGTGCTGGTGAAGGCGGCGTAGGCAGGTCGCCGGACCAAGCTAAGGCGCGCGCTGCGACTCCGGCGTGGTCGGCGGCTGGGTCGGCCCGGAGGGGCCGGGGGGGCCGGACGCCGCGCCTCCGCCGGTGAAGATCTCGCGCAAAGCACCCGGCGTCACCGCCGACATCATGTTGACGTCGGTCTGCAGGTCGTCGAGCGGACCATGCAACTGGTAGGAGACGGCGAAGACACCGCCGTCCTTTCCGCCGGTCAGCAGCGGCCCGAGCAGCGGCACGTTCGACAGGAGGTTGTTCAGCGCGAAGGCCGGCACCACGACGCCGTTCAGGCGCGCGGTGTCATTGCCGAGATCGACGTAGCCCTGCGCCGTCAGGCCGATCGACTGTCCGCTCGTCCGGCCGTTCTTGATGGCGATCCGGTCGCCCTGCCTGGAGATGTTGGCGTCGAGCCCGTCGAACTGCTGCAGCGCGTTGCCGGCTCGGCTCAGCCCGTCGATCGCCGAGTTCAGGGTGCCGATGTTGGGGCGCGGCGCCACCTTCTGCAGCCTGTAGGGACCGAGCTTGAGGAAGCCGTCGAGCGGCGAGCCCGCCGTCACGTCGTCGTACTGGCCCTCGATGTGCAGATAGCCGTTGACCAGGCCGTCGAGCCAGCCGGCCTCGCGCAGCATGGTGCCGAAATCGGCAACGTAGAAGAAGAGCTTGCGGCCCTGCCCGGCGGGCGACACGCGGAACGTCGAGCCCTTGCCGGCGCCGATCGACAGGTCGGCGAAGCTGATCCGGTCGCCGGCAAGATCGAGCCGGCCGTTGACGTAACCCACCGAGCCGCGCTCGGTCAGGACCTGCTGCAGCTTCAGCGTCATGCGGGTGAAGGCCTGCGCCGCCGCCGGCGCACTCCCGGGATTGCGCGCCGCCATCGCGTCCCGCTCCTTCAAGAGGGCGCGCACGCGCGGCATCTCGAGCGTCGCGCCCTGGAGCGACAGCTCGACGCCGCCCGGCTGGCGGGTCCAGCTTCCGGCCACGTCGGTCCGGCCGAGACGAAACTGCTGCAGGGTGGCCTGCTGCAGGGCGTTGTCCCCGGCAAAACGCAACGTGCCCTTGGCCGTCAGCCCGCTGCCGCGGCCGTCGAAGTCCACGGTCGAGAGCTTGCCCCCGGCGGCGAGCTTCATCGTCGCCTGGACAGTCCCCTCGGCGCCGGCTGGCTTGGACCAGTCGATCGGCGGGAGGGAGGTCTGGGCCCCGCGGAGGTCGAAGCGGCCGACCACCTCGCCGGTGCCGTTGGTCGCCACCTGGTAGGAGATCGCGGTGCCGATCGGGCCGGTGACGTAGGGTTCGAGCGGAGGAAAGCCCGCCTTCGCGACCAGCGCCGCCGGCAGCGTTCCCTTGAGCTCGTAGCGCTGGCGGAACGGCACCTTGGCGCCGAACATCTCGCGCCAGCCGATCTCGACCGGCGTGCCATCGAGCTTGCCCGTCCCCGAGACGGCGAGCTCCGACTCGACGTAGTTGATCTTCACCGATGCGTCCGTGAGGTCGACGGCACCGATCGCCCCCTTGAGCGAGAACTGGCTCAGCGTGGCGTCGGCCTTGATCTCCAGGTCCTCGACGGCGAGCGCGTTCAGCAGGGGAAAGTGCAGGGACACGTCGATCGCGACGGTGCCGCCCAGCCGGCGATAGTCGTACAGGACCTCCTTCGGCAACCCGAGCTTGGGCCGGGCCAGGAAGCGGACGACATCCTGCGCCGCCCCCGTGATCGGGATGCGGATGCTGGCGTATTGCGGCGGCGGATCGTTGAGATCCTTGAGATCGATGGTGGCGCCGGTGACCGTCAGCCCCACCGCGCTGCCGGTGGCGACATCGAAGTGCAGGCTCCCGCCCTCGTAGCGCGCCGTGCCGGACACGCCCTCGAGCTCGGGCATGTGGGGCATGTAGTGGACCTTCAGGCCCCGGTAGTCGATCATGCCGACCAGGCGATCGACCCTGGTCTGCTCCAGGTCGTTTCCTGCGGTACTCAGGGCGAAATCGGCCGCGACGTCGATCTCGCCCAGGCTGAGATTGGCCAGCGCCCAGTCCCGGCCGCCGGCCGCGAACTCGAGCGGCCAGTAGTCGCCGAGATGGTCGACCGGGATTTGCCGGACCTCGGCGCGTCCGGTGAAGGTCTGGCCCTCCGGCTTCCGCTCGCCCAGGCCGCTGATCTTGACCTTGGCCGCACCGAACTCGAAGTCGGCCCGCTCGATCCTGGCGGTGTTGCTGGCGGTATCCATCGTTGCCTGGAAGTTGACGGCCTTCACGGCATGGCTGGCCGGCAGGACGCCCGGCAGGGTCACCGTGCCGTCGGGTCCGCTGACGTCGACCGTGACGTGACGAACGTCGCCCTCGCCGTCGGCGTCTATACGTAGCCGGCCGGACAGCGCGACATTGAAGCCGCGCAGCAGCGCCACGTCGGGCGACAGGTCGGCCAGCATCGACGGTTTGAACCCCTCGACCCCGAGCTCGAGCTTGATGTGGCTGCGATCCCGCGCATAGACCCCCGACAGCGAGACGTCGACGAAATTGCCGGCGTCGCCGGTGATGCGGGCCTGCGCCCTGATCCTGACACCGGCTTCATCGCGCTTGAGCTGGGCCCAGGCCGCCGGCGCCATCCAGGTGATGCCGCTCTTGAGGTCGCGCAGGGTGACCTTCGCATCCTGGATCTCGATGACGTCGAGCTGGCCGATCAGGGACTTGTAGTTTGGCTCGGCCAGCAGCTGCTCCATCAGGATGGCGACCGCCTTGCCCTCGGTGTCGGAGTCGGAGTGCGTGAAGATCCGCTGCAGCATGCCGCCTTCGCGCGCCAGGTCGGCTTCGATGGTCGGCCGCTGGATGGTGATCGAGGTGGGCAGCAGCATGCCCTGGAAGACGCTGCGGGCGTCGAAGGTGAGCGAGGCACTGGGCGCGGCGGCAACGACCTGCCCCTGCGGATTCGTGAAGTGCAGGCCGGTGAAGACCACGCGCATCGGCTGGCTGATGCCGCCCCATTCCAGCGTTATGCGGTCCGCATCTGGCCTGTAGTCGTTCCCCGGCACGTCGGCGGCCGCCAGGATCCGCGCCTTCAGGAACTCAAGGTCGACCGGTCCTTCCATCAGGCGAAGGGCGGCCACCACGACCACCGCAACCACGGCGAGGACGAGGACGACGACGACCCGCGAGATCACCCGAACCGTTCGCTTGACCAAGGACCTGTACTTCCGCTTCTTGACGTTGGCGACTCGCCTGGGCGAGCGTGCCGCCGGACCCCGACAACTTTACTGACGCTCTCGCCGCATGTCTTGGCTCTCGACCATCCGCCTGCCACGGCCACACGACAAGGCGCGCTGCGACGTGGCATGGACGCGCTGGAACGAGACGGCGGCTAAGTCCGGCGACCCGACGGAAACGGCCTTGCTCGATGCCCTGTTCGGCAACAGCCCGTTTCTCACCGAGGTTGCCTTACAAAGCCCGAATTTTATGACCGATCTGTGGCGTCGCGGCCCGGACGCCGTCCAGGCCGACCTCGCCGAAGCGCTGGCCGGGGTCCGCCGGGACGCGCGCGCAGGCGCCCTGCCCGATGCCGTCGCCACCAGCCTGCGCCGGCTGAAGCGGCAGACGGCGCTGGCGATCGCCGTGGCCGACATCGCCGGGGTCTGGCCGCTGGAGCGCGTCACCGGCGAGCTCAGCGCCTTCGCCTCGGGCTGCCTCGCCGCCCTCACCGAGGCGATCCTCCTGCAGCTCGCCCGCGACGGCCAGCTCGCCATCGGCGACGACCCCGAGGCGGCCGCCTTCACCGTCCTCGGCATGGGCAAGCTCGGCGCCGGAGAGCTCAACTACTCGAGCGACATCGACCTCATCCTGCTCTACGACCGCGATGCCCCCGCCCTCGCCGACAACGAGCAGCTGTCCCGACATTTCGTGCGGGCCGCGCGGATGCTGGTCCAGCTCATGTCGGAGACCTCGGCCGACGGCTACGTGTTCCGCACCGACCTGCGCCTGCGACCCGACCCCGGCTCGACGCCGCTGGCCCTCTCGGTCCAGGCGGCCGAGCTCTACTACGAGAGCGTGGGCCAGAACTGGGAACGGGCGGCGATGATCAAGGCGAGCCCGGTAGCCGGGAACCGGGCGGTGGGTGAAGCCTTCCTGCGCGACCTCACGCCCTACATCTGGCGCAAGCACCTGGACTTTGCGGCCATCCACGACATCCACTCGATCAAGCGGCAGATCAACGCCCATCGCGGCGGCGCCACGGTCAAGGTGCTGGGCCACAACGTCAAGCTGGGACGGGGCGGCATCCGCGAGATCGAGTTCTTCGCCCAGACCCAGCAGCTCATCTTCGGCGGCCGCGATCCTTCCCTGCGCCTGCGCGGCACCTGCGAATCGCTGCGCGCGCTGGCCGCCGCCGGCCATGTCGAGGCGGGCACCGCGGAGGAACTAATCGAGGCCTACGGGTTCCTCCGGCGGGTCGAGCATCGGCTCCAGATGGTCGACGACCGGCAGACGCACAGCCTGCCCGCCGACGAGGCCGGCGTCGCCGCTCTGGCGACCTTCCTGGGCTACGATGACCGGGCCGCCTTCGAGGACGACCTGCTCGAGCGGCTGCGCTGCGTCGAAGGCCACTATGCGCGGCTGTTCGAGGAGGCGCCGAGCCTCGCCGGCCCGGGCGGCAATCTCGTCTTCACCGGCACCGACGACGATCCCGGCACGCTGGCAACCCTGCGCGCGCTCGGCTTCAGCGATCCGTCGGCCGCCGCCGGCATCGTCCGCCGCTGGCATCACGGCCGGTTCCGCGCCACCGCGACGGCGCGGGCGCGCGAGCTGCTGACCGAGCTGATGCCGGGGCTGCTGAAGGCGCTGGGCGAGACGGCCGCGCCCGACCAGGCGCTGCTGAACTTCGACCTCTTCCTCGGCAACCTCCCGGCGGGAATCCAGCTCTTCTCGCTGTTCAAGGCCAACCCGGCGCTGCTCGAGCTGGTGGCGACGATCATGGGCAGCGCGCCGGGCCTCGCCGCCCATCTCGCGCGCCGCACCCTGCTGCTCGACGCCGTTCTGTCGCCGGACTTCTACCGGTCCCTGCCGCCCGCCCCCGAGATGCAGGGGGACCTCGCGGCCCAGCTCGCCCGCGTGGACCACGAGCAGGACATTCTCGACGCGGCCCGCCGGTGGGCCAACGACCGCCGCTTCCAGGTCGGCGTCCAGCAGCTCAAGGCGATCGTGCGGCCGGCCCGCGCCGGCACAGCCTATGCCGATATCGCCGGCGCCACGATTTCCGCCCTGTGCGAGCGCATCGAGGGCCGCTTCGCCGAGGCCCATGGCGGGTTCGGCGGCCAGCGGCTGGCGGTCCTGGGCCTCGGCAAGCTCGGCAGCCGCGAGATGTCGGCCACCTCCGACCTCGATCTCATCTTCGTCTACGACATTCCGGCCGGCATGGAGGCGTCGGACGGCCAGCAGCCGCTGGCGCCGATCCAGTACTACACGCGCCTCAGCGCCAAGATCGTCACGGCGCTGACCGCGCATACCAACGAGGGGCCGCTCTACGAGGTCGACATGCGGTTGCGCCCTTCCGGTCGTGCCGGCCCGCTGGCCAACTCGCTCGAAGGGTTCGAGACCTATCACGCCCAGTCGGCCTGGACCTGGGAGCACATGGCCCTCACGCGCGCTCGGGTCATCCACGGGCCGGCCGGCCTGGTGGAGCGGCTGGCCGACATCGTCAGGAGCACGCTCTGCCGGCCGCGCGATCCGCTCGCCCTGGTTCGCGACGTGGCCGACATGCGCGACCGCATCGCCCAGCATGCGCCGGCCAAGAGCCGCTGGGATTTCAAGCACCTGCCGGGCGGGCTGTTCGACATCGACTTCGTCGCCCAGTACCTGGCGTTGCGCCACGCCGCCCAGCGCCCGGACCTGCTCGATCCGCATCCGGCCGAGATGCTGCGCCGCGCCGCGGCGGCCGGCGTCATCGAGCAGGGCGACGCCGAGCGGCTGCGCGCCGTTCGCACTCTCCTGTCGGACGTGCAGAGCATGCTGCGCCTCACCCTGGACGGCGACGAGGCCGCCTTCGACGACGGCCGTGCGCCCGAGGGCCAGCGGCGCCTGCTGGCGGCCACCGAGGGAGCCGCCGACTTCGAGGAGCTGCGGTTACGGATCGATGCCGAAACCGCCGCGGCGCGTGCTATATACGCGCGGCTTGTCGAGGAACCGGCGCGCGAGGCGGGCTGGAAGCCGCGACGCGAGCTTCAGGGGAGCGACAGATGAGCGTCGAAGCGGGCCGGAAGGCTCCGGATTTCACCGCCAGGACCGATGGCGGCAAGAAGCTGAAACTGTCGGACCTCAAGGGCAAGCCGGTGGTCCTCTACTTCTACCCGAAGGACGACACGCCGGGCTGCACCGCCGAGGCCTGCGGCTTCCGCGATTCCCTTCCCGCCTTCGGGAAGCTCAAGGCCCAGGTCGTCGGCATCTCCAAGGACAGCGTCGAGAAGCACGACAAGTTCAAGAAGAAGTACGAGCTCACCTTCCCGCTGGTGTCCGACGAGGACGGCAAGATCTGCGAGAAGTATGGAACCTGGGTGGAGAAGAGCCTCTACGGGCGCAAGTACATGGGCATCGAGCGCGCGACCTTCCTGATCGACAAGACCGGCACGGTCGCCCGCGTCTGGCACAAGGTGAAGGTGCCGGGCCATGTCGACGAGGTCCTGGAAGCGCTCAAGGCCCTGTAGCGGACGGAGACGAAACGATGGGAAGCGTCCTGATCGCCGGCGGCGGACCGGTCGGCCTGACCATGGCCAACGAGCTCGCACGCTTCGGCAATGCCGTGCGCATCGTCGACACGGCGGCCGCCCGCACCGACAAGTCCAAGGCCCTGGTCCTGTGGCCGCGCACGCTCGAGCTGCTGGCGCACGGCGGCTACGTCGAGCCGTTCCTGAAGGCCGGCAACATCGCGCACGGCGCGCAGCTCTCCGACGGCACGAAGGTGGTGGCCAGCGTCACGATGGACGGCATCGACACGCCCTATCCCTATGCGCTGATGATCGCCCAGAGCGAGACCGAGCGCGTGCTGGAGGAGACGCTGGCGGGGCGCGGCGTCACGGTCGAGCGCAACACGACGATGGAGAGCTTCGCGGAGAAGAGCACCGGCATCGAGGCCGTCCTGCGCCGCGCCGACGGGTCGACCGAGACCGCGCAGGCCGACTGGCTGCTGGGCTGCGACGGCGCCCATTCCGTCACCCGCCATGCGCTCGGCTTCTCGTTCGAGGGCTCGACGCAGGACAGCGACTGGTACCTCGCCGACATCCACGTCACGGGGCTGGAGCCGACCGACCGGCTGCACATCTTCTGGCACCGCGACGGCATCCTGGCCTTCTTCCCGATCACGCCGGGCCGCTGGCGCGTCATCGCCGATCTCGGTCCCGCGACCGGCAGCGGCCACCATCCCGATCCGACCCTGGAGGAGATCCAGGCGATGATCGCCCATCGCGGCACGCCGGGCATCCGGGTGAAGGATCCGATCTGGCTGGCGGCCTTCCGCATCAACGAGCGCAAGGTGAAGGACTATTCGCGCGGCCGGGTCTTCCTGGCCGGCGATGCCGCCCACATCCACAGCCCGGCCGGCGGCCAGGGCATGAACACCGGCATGCAGGACGCGTTCAACCTGTCGTGGAAGCTGAACCTCGTCATGGCCGGCCTGTGCAAGCCGTCGCTGCTCGACACCTATTCGAGCGAGCGCAGCGCCGTCGGCGACATGGTCCTGCGCAACGCCGGACGCATGACCGAGGCCGCGATCGCCCGCAACCCGGTGATCCAGACCGTGCGCAACGCCATGGTGAGCTTCGCGCTCAGCTTCCCGCAGATCGGGCACATCATGGCCGACACGCTGTCGGAACTGAACATCGCCTATCCCGACAGCCCCCTGTCAGTCGCCGGCAAGCCCGCGCCGCACGGCATCAAGCCCGGCCATCGCTGGCCCGAGCCGCTGCCCGCCGATACGAGCCGGTCGCGCTTCATCGCCGTCGGCACCGGGGCCGCCATCCTCGCCGCCAAGTTCCCGACGCTGGTCGAGGCGGCGCCCTCGTCCGAACGCGCCGACACGCGCGATCTCGTGCTGGTGCGTCCCGACGGCTATGTCGGCTACGCCGGCGCGGCCGGGGACACGGACGGCGCCGAAGCCTACCTGAAGGACCTCGCCGTCTAGCGACGGCGCGTCATCCTGCCGGGGGCTTCGCCGCCGCGGCGCGTCATCGGAGCACGGAAAGGTGCTCATCGTCTTCCGGACCGCGATCCTCTGGACCGCTCATGATCATGAGCGGGCCTGGAGGCCCGCGGTCCAGAAGACCATGACCCGAAAACTCACCGCCCGCACGCCGGGCGCGGGCGGCAGGGATATTGCTTGGCGGGCGCATCAGGAGGATGCGCCATGCCGGTAAGCCCGACGCTGATCGAGACCATCAACCAGGAAGTCCAGGCCGTCCCCATCGCGCCGGGGCGCCCGGCCGAGCTGGCGATAGAGCTCGGCCAGCTGCGCGCCGCGGCCGAAGCAGCGCTGGCCGTGCACGACTTCGATCGCGATCCGGCCGACTTCCGCGCCCTTCTCGACGCCGGGAAGGGCTAGGACGATGACCGCGCCCACCGCGCCAACCGACCTGTCGCTCTGCGACGCCGCCGACCTGGTGAAGGCCGGCAAGGTGTCGGCGGTCGAGCTGCTCGAGGCCACGCTCGCGCACATCGATCGCGTCGAGCCCGTCCATCACGCCTTCGTCTGGCAGGATCGCGACGCGGCCCGCGCGCGGGCGAAGGCGCTCGACGCCGACCGGGCCGCCGGCAAGCCGCTGGGCCCGCTGCACGGCGTGCCCCTGGCGCACAAGGACATGTACTACCGCGCCGGCCGCCTCTCGACCTTCGGCTCGCGTGTCCCCGGCAATCAGCCGGCGAAGACGACATCGGCCGCGTTGCAGAAGCTCGACGCGGCGGGCGCCGTCGAGACCGGCGGCCTCGCCATGGTCGAGTTCGCCATGGGCCCGCACGGCTTCAACGCCAACCTGCCGCGCGCCTTGAATCCCTGGGGACACGACCGCGTTCCCTGCGGCTCGTCGAGCGGCTCGGGCGTCGCGGTGTCGAGCCGCATGGCCTACGCCTCGCTGGGGTCGGACACCGGCGGCTCGATCCGTTGTCCCGCCGCCGCCAACGGCATCGTGGGCTGCCTGCCGACCAGCGAGCTGGTGAGCCGCCGCGGCAGCATGGCCATGTCGTGGTCCCTGGACTGCGTCGGTCCCCTCACCCGCACCGTGCGCGACGCGGCGCGCATGCTGACCGCGATCGCGGGTCCGCCGGGTGCGGCGCCTACCACCGACTACGAGGCCGGGATCGAGGACGGCCTGGCCGGCCTGCGCATCGGCGTGCCCAAAGGCTACTTCGACGAGCGCCTCGACCCCGGCGTCGAGGCGGCGATGTCGACCAGCCTCGACGTGCTGCGCGGCGCCGGCGCGGCGATCGTGCCGGTGGAGATCCCGACGTCGGTGGCGCTGGCGTCGAGCCTGCATCCGCTGGTCATGAAGTCGGAAGGCGCCGCCAATCACAAGGTGTGGAAGCGCACCCGCACCGACCTCTACTCCGACGAGGTCGGCAAGCGGCTCGAGGCCGGCTTCTTCATCCCCGCCACCGACTACATCAACGCCCTGCAGTATCGCGCCTATGCTCTGGAGGATTTCCTCGACAACGTGCTGTCGAAGGTCGACGTCCTCCATACCGCCGTCCTGCCGATCCCGACGCCGACGCTCGAGCAGACGGCCTATCGCGACGGGCCGGCCTATCTCGACATGGTCGTCTCGCTGACGCGCAACACGCGGCCCGTCAACTTCCTCGGTCTGCCGGCGCTCAGCGTCACCTGCGGCTTCACGCCCGACGGGCTGCCGACCTCGTTCCAGCTCGTCGGCCGGCCGCATGACGAGGCGCTGCTGTTCCGCATCGGCCATCGCTTCCAGATGGAGACGCGCCTCCACGAGGCCATGCCGCCCGCGCTCGGCCGGGCGTGAGCGCGCGGCGTCAGGCCTCGATGCGGTAGGGCGCGAGGCCGGCGAGGTCCGGTTCGACGCCCAGACCCGGCCGGTCCGCCAGGGACATCAGGCCCTCGCGCACCGGCGGCAGGGGCCGGCCAAGCGCCTCGCGCAGCGGATTGTCGTTGGCGTCGACCTCGACATAGCCTGCGCCGCCGACGGCCGCCTTGAGATGCAGCGAGGCGACGAGCCCGACGCCACCCCCAAGCCAGTGCGGGCAGAAAAGCTTGCCGGCTGCACGCGCGCGACGGCCGACGTCGAGGCAGCCGCTGAATCCGCCCCACTTGCCGAGGTCGGGCTGGACAACGCGCAGGACCTGCCCTTCGATGGCGCGCGCAAAGGCTTCCTCGCCGCGGATGTTCTCGCCGGCGGCCAGCGGCACGGGCGAGCGCTCCGCCACACGCTGCCAGTCCTCCGCCGGCGCATCGGCGCGCAGCGGCTCCTCCAGCCAGCCGAGCCCGAACGGCTCGAACGCAACGGCCATGTCGATGGCCGTGTCCGCGTCCCAGGCCTGGTTGGCGTCGACCATCAGCGGCGTCTCCGACCCGACGAGGTCGCGCAACGCCTTCAGGTTCGCGCTGTCGCGGTCCAGCCCGAAGCCGACCTTGAGCTTGAAGGCGCGATAGCCCTCGGCCCGCTTGCGCGCCGCGAGCGCCTCCGGCTCGACCGGGTTCAGCCCGGAGGCGTAGACGGCGACCTCTGCCGAGCCGCCCAGCAGCCGCCACAGCGGCTGGCCGAGGCGACGGGCACCGAGGTCCCACAGCGCCATGTCGATACCGGCGATCACCTGGGCCACCGGCCCCTCCTCGCCGCTCTGGATCGCCAGAACCTGCAGCCGGCGCGTCAGGGCGTCGAAGGCCTCCTGGGGGCCGCGCCACGGCCGCTCCAGCAGCAGCGGCGCGGCCGCGCTGCGCAGCAGGCGCGCCCGATGCTCGGCGCCGACATCCGGGAAGTTGCACCAGACCTCGCCCCAGCCCACGGCGCCCTCGGCATCCTCCACGCGAACGATCACGGCGGGGCGGCTGTGCATCGTGCCGAACGACGTGATCACGGGCCTTTCGATGGGCACGCGGAACACCATCGCTTCGACCCGGGCGACGGCAAGGGTCGGAAAGGCGGGAAGCTCCACGTCAGGCTCCATCGTTGCGGCGGGCGCCGTCCTCGAGGACGAGGGCGGCGCCTTTCTCCCCGATCATGATGGAAGCGGCGTTGGTGTTCGACGAGATCATGTCGGGCATCGCCGAGGCGTCGATCACGCGCAGCCCGACGACGCCGCGCACCCGTAGCTGCGGGTCGAGCACGGCGCGCGCGTCGCTACCCATGCGGCAGGTCCCGATCGGGTGGAAGACGGTCCCGCCGGCGGTGCGCGCGAAGTCCAGCAGCTCGTCGTCGCTGCGGCGGCCGGCACCCGGCAGGACCTCGGCCGCGATCAGGTCGCGGAAGGCCGGCTGGGCGTAGATCTCGCGCAGCATGCGGACGCCGGCGACCAGCGTCTTGCGGTCGATCTCCTCGCCGAGATAGTTCGGATCGATCAGGGGACTGTCGGCCGGATCGGTCGAGCGGATGACGAGGCGGCCGCGCGAGCGCGGCCGGCACTGGCAGGCCGAGGCCGTGAAGCCCGAATAGTCGTGCAGCGGATCGCCCGGCTTGTCGACCGACAGCGGCATGACGTTGAACTGCATGTCGGCCCGTCCGCCCACCGCATGCTCGGTGCAGGCGAAGCCGCCCACCTGCCCCGCGCCCACGGTCAGCGGCCCGCGGTTGCGCAGCAGCCACTGCAGGCCCATCTCGGCCAGCTTCAGCGGGTTGCGCACGTCGTCGTTCAGCGAGCGACGCTCCTTGAGGCGCACGATTGTGCGGGCCTGGTAGTGATCCTTGAGGTTCTCGCCGACCTCGGGAGATTCGGCCACGACGGGGATGCCGTGGCGCCGCAGCAGGTCGGCCGGCCCGACGCCGGAAAGCTGCAGGATCTGCGGCGACTGCAACGAGCCGGCGGCGAGCACGACCTCGCGGGCGGCGCGCACCTGGACCGGGTCGCGCGTCCCGGCGGTGCGATACTCGACACCGGTGGCGCGCGTGCCGTCGAACAGCACGCGGGCGACCAGCGCGCGCGGCCGGATCTCGAGATTGGGCCGCTGCCGCACCGGGTGGAGGAACGCGCGGGCCGCGCTCGAGCGCCATCCCCGCCGGATCGAGAGCTGGTAGGAGCCGACCCCGTACTCCGTCCGCCCGTTCATGTCGGGGTTGTACGGCAGGCCGTACTGCTGGGCCGCCTCGAGCCAGGCCCGGCACCAGGGATGATCGTTGCGCAGCTCCGAGACGCCGAGCTCGCCGCCGGCGCCGTGATAGGCGTTCTCGCCGCCCTCGTAGCGTTCGGAGCGCTTGAAGTACGGCAGGACCGACGCGTAGTCCCAGCCGGTCGCACCCTTCGCCGCCCAGTCGTCGTAGTCCTGATGCTGGCCGCGGATATAGAGCAGGCCGTTGATCGAGCTCGAGCCGCCGACGATCCGGCCGCGCGGCCAGACGATGGACCGTCCCGCCGTCTGAGGGCTGGGCTCCGTCGCGAACAGGCGGGAGAAGCGCTCGTCGTAGATCGTCTTGAAGTAGCCGACCGGAAGCCGCAGCCACAGATTGCGGTCCCAGCCGCCCGCCTCCAGGACCAGGACGCGGACGGCGGGATCGGCCGACAGGCGGTTGGCGAGGACGCAGCCGGCCGAGCCGGCGCCGACGATGACGTAGTCGTACTCGGCCATCCGTCCCCGCCCCCGCTCCTAGGCCTTGATGGCCGAGAGATAGAGCGACGTGTCGAAGTACTTCGACGCCGGCACGGGATTGTCGATCTTGGCGAAGGCCGTGAAGAAGTCGGTGACCTGCTGCAGCCACTTGGTCACCGTGCCGTCGGCATACTTCTGGCGCCATTCGGTCGAGGTGAAGACCTTCTCCGCCTTGAACTGGTCCATCAGCTCGGGCAGCGGCACGTTCTGGTACTTGGTCTGCTGCAGGGTGGCGATCGCCTTGTCCGGGTTCTTGACCATGTAGTCGTTGGCGACCGCCCAGGCCTGGATGATGCGCGTCAGCACGTCCTTGTTCTTCTCGTGGTAGCCGTTGCCGGCCACCCAGCCGCCCACGATCGCCGCCTTCGGGTAGAAGGCCGAGGCATCGACCAGCATTTTTGCGTCGGGCGACTTCTGCTTCACCGCGATGTTGAAGGGCACCCAGAGCGCCACGCCGGCGACCGCCTTGGAGATGAAGGCCGTCACCGCGTCGGGCATGCGCTGGTTGACCATGTTCACGTCCTTGGGATCGACGCCGTTGGCCCGCAGCGCCGTGTCCAGGAACACGTGGGCGGTGGTGCCGAGCGTCGTGGCGATCTTCTTGCCCTTGAGGTCGGCGAAGCTCTTGATGCCCATGTCGGGGTGGACCCAGAGCTGGGCGGTCGCGAACTCGACGTCGTTGATCAGGAACACCTTACCCTGGCCGCGCGCCGGGAAGTTCGACAGCACCGCGCCGGTGGTCAGCACGTCGATGCTGCCGCCGGTCATCGCCTGGAAGACCTCGAGGCCGGTCTGGAACTGGATGAACTCCATGTCGAGCCCGTGCTGCTTCCACAGGCCCTGCGAGTCGGCCAGCCACATCTGGCCGTCGACCGCCAGCGTGTGCAGGTAGCCGACCTTCACCTTGGTCGGGCCCGCGGCGATGGCGGGCGCGCCGAGCAGCGGCGCCACCGCCGGTACGAGCGACGCGGCGCCGGCCAGCTTCAGGATCTTGCGACGATTCATGGACAGTCCTCCTCCCAGTATGGCCGCTTCAGGCGGCCGGTTTGCGCAGGGCTTCCTGCGCGGCGTACTCGCGCATGACGAGATCGTGGATGTGCGCCCGCAGCGCGCCGAACTCCGGCGTCTCCTGCAGCGCGTGGCGGCGCGGATAGGCGAAGGGGATGTCGATCACCGCGCGGATGCGCGAGGGCCGGGCCGAGATCACCACCACCCTGGTCGAGAGGTAGATCGCCTCCTCGACCGAATGGGTGATCAGCATCACCGTCTTGCCCTCGGCATGCAGCACGTCGAGCAGCAGGTCGTGCATGGCGCTGCGCGTCTGGGCGTCGAGGGCGCCGAACGGCTCGTCCATCAGCAGGAAGTCCGGGTTGACCGCATAGGCGCGGGCCAGCGCCAGGCGCTGGCGCATCCCGCCCGACAGGGTCTTGGGCCATGCCTTGCGGAAATCCAGCAGGCCCATCAGGCCGAGATAGCGCTCGACGATGGCGGCGCGCTCGGCGGCCGGCCTGCGGTTGGCGGCGAGCCTGAGGCCGAAGGCGACATTGTCCTCGACCGTGAGCCACGGGAAGACGCCGTAGTCCTGGAACATCACGCCGCGGTCCGGCCCCGGGCCGGTGATCGGCCGGCCGTCGAGCGTGACGCGGCCGGTGGTCGGCTGCAGGAAGCCCGCCGCCATGTTCATCATCGTCGTCTTGCCGCAGCCCGACGGCCCCACGAGGGAGACGAACTCGCCCTGGCGGATCGACAGCGAGACGTGGTCGACGACCTCCAGCACGCCGCGCGGCGTGGCGAAGCGCATGGAGATGTCGTCGAAGCGGATGCGCTCGGGCGCGACGGTCTCCGCCATGGTCACGCTCCCACCTTGTCCTGCCAGGCGACGAGGCGCGCCGACAGCCGGCGCAGCGCCATGTCCATCAGCAGGGCCAGGGTGCCGATGCAGATGATGCCGAGGTAGATCGTGGTAAGGTCGAAGAAGGACGAGGCGTTCTGGATCATCGCGCCGAGCCCTTCCTGGGCGGCGACCAGCTCGGCCGCCACCAGCGTCGCCCAGCAGACGCCCAGCGCCACCCGCAGCGCCACCAGCATGTGCGGCACCGTGAGCGGCACCATCACGCGCCAGAAGATCTCGAGGTCGGTGGCGCCCAGCGTGCGGGCGACGCGGACGTAGATCGGGCTGATCGCCGCCATGCCCTCGTACATCACGATCACCGCCGCGAAGAACGAGGCGTAGAACAGGATCGCCACCTTGGCGATCTCGCCGATGCCGAGATAGACGATGACCAGCGGGATCAGCGCGATCGGCGGCAGGGCGCGGAAGAAGTTGATCAGCGGATCGACGAGCCGGCCGACCGGCCGGTACCAGCCGATCAGGAAGCCGACCGGCACTGCCGCCGCCGTGCCGAGCAGAAGGCCCGCCAGCACGCGCTGGAGCGACATCAGGATGTTGAGGCCGAGTTCGCCCTGCGTCAGGCCGGTCCAGAACTTGCCGAACACGGCCCAGGGCGAGGGCAAGAGCCCGGGATTGATGAGGCCGGTCTCCCGCAAGAGCCACCACAGCAGCACCAGCGCCGCGAAGGGCAGCGCCGTGAGCGCGATGCTAGCGAGGCGACGCCACGGTCCTGCGCCGTCCATTGTGCTTTCCTTCCCGTGTCCGCCCGGGGGCGGGTGTCATGATGGTCTTTTCCTTGCCGGCGGAGCGATTGCGCATGAGATCGATGTCGATCTCGATGAGCTCGGCCGGATAGCGGATATGCGCGTAGTAGACGATGCGGCCCGCCACGTCGGTCACGGCACGGCGCACCTCGGCGACCGGGTCGCCGACGCCGATGTCGAGGTAGGACGCGGTGTCGGCGTCCGACACGGCGATGCGCACGACCTGACGTGCCGCCGCGATCTCGAGACCGTCGAGGCTCGCCAGCCGGGTCAGGACCGGCGCGGTGGTGAAGGCCTCGGGATCGCGATCGAAGATCGCACGCTCGAGATGGACGTCGATCAGGCAGTAGGCGAGATCCTGCCGATAGTGCACGCGCCGCAGGTAGCGGTAGCGCTCGGCCGGCACGCCCTCGATGAAGTCGAGCTCGGGCAGCGGCGGACCGCCTTCCGTCGCCGCGATCGGCAGCAGGCGCACCCGCAGGTCGGCGAGCGATTCCAGCATGCCGTCCCAGTCGGTCGGCAGCTTGAACCAGCGCTGCGCCGACAGGTCCTTGGTCACGAAGGTGCCCGAGCCCCGCGAGCGGCGGATCACGCCCTCGCGCTCGAGCTGGGCCACGGCTTCCCGCAGGGTGGCCCGGGCGACTCCGTAGGTCGCCATCAGATCCTCCAGCGAGGGCATGCGGCTGCCCACCGGCCATTCGCCCTGCTCGATCCGCTGCCGCAGCAGCTTGGCGATCTGCAGGTAGATCGGCGCCCGGCTGCGCTGGAAGAGGGCCGGATCGAAAGTCATAAAGTCCCTATATACGGACGTTAGGACATCCGCAATATCCGCCATCGAGGCTGTGGAATGCCGCGACTCCTGGGACGCGCGACAGCGGGACGTGACGCCATCGCCGCCGGCGCGCCCTTCATCGAGTCGATTGTCCGATGTTCCGCCGCCGGCCGCCGATCGACGGCCCGGCGCCTGCCGTTCAGGCCTTCTTCGGTGCCCAGCCGTAGACCTTGGTCAGCGTGCCGCCCATCAGCGTGGCGCGGTCGCTGTCCGACAGCCAGTCCTTGGCGCGGAAGGCGTCGACGCCCTCGCGATAGGTCAGCAGGTTCACGGCGCGCGTCCAGTCGGTGCCCCACATGCAGCGGTCGAGGCCGAACGTGCCGATGATCCTGTCGATCGGCGCGCGGATGTCCTTGTAGGGAAACGGCTCGTGGCTGAGCGTGCAGGCGCCGCTGATCTTGACCACGATGTTGGGCTGCGCCGCCAGCGACAGCAGCAGCGGCAGCTCCACCCACGGCTCCTTGGGCGCCGGCGGATGAAACGGCTGCTCGAGGCCGAGATGGTCGACCACCAGCGTCGTGCCGGGATTGCGCTTGGCGAGCTCGGCGACCTGCGGGAGCCGGCCGCGGCACATCAGGTTCACCGGCAGGCCGTCCCTGCCCGCCGTCGACAGGACCTTGTTGATGCCGGGATCGGCCGGATCGGTCGAGACGTCGGAGTTCATCATGATGCGCACGGCGACGGTGCCGTCCATCTTCGCCCACTCCTCGATCACCTCGCCGACCTTGGGATCGTTGGGATTGACCGGCTTGATCAGCGCGAAGCGGTCGGGGAACTGCTTGTGCACCGACACCGCGTAGCTGGCATCGAAGCGGTACATGGCGAACACCGAGATCAGCAGCGCGCCGTCGACGCCGACCTCGTCCATCGCCTTGATCATGTCGGCGCCCGTCACCTCGGGCGGACCGGCCAGCACCGAGTGCCACGGCCGGCCCGGATGGTCGCGCTCGTAGCAATGAACCTGGACGTCGATCGTCGCCATGAGCCGCTCTCCCCTGAACCCGTTACCCGGCGGCGGAGGCTAGCCGGTCGCCGTCGCGCTCGCCAGCGCGCCGCTAGGGCCGCGGCGCCTTCAATTCCTCCGAGCGGTCCGTCGCCGGCGGCGGCGTGCGCGACAGGTCGGCGATCTCGGCACGCAGCGACGGCGTCATGTCGATGTCGACGGCGGCCAGCGAGTCCTTGAGCTGGTCGGTGTTGCGCGCACCGATGATCGGCGCCGTCACCGACGGATGGGCGCCGACCCAGGCGACCGCGGTGCCGACGGGATGCAGGCCGCGCTCGCGGCAGAAGGCGACATAGGACTCGGCGACCTCGAACATCCAGCCGTCGCCATAGCGCGCCTCGTACATCCTGTTGGTCTTGAGCCGGCCCGTCGCCTGGCCGAGATACTTGCCCGACAGCAGGCCGGCCGCGCCCGGGCTGTAGGGGATGACGCCCAGCCCGTTGGCCGCCGCCATCGGCAGGATCTCGACCTCGGCCTGCCGCTTCACAAGGTTGTACATCGGCTGGATGACCTGGAGCCGGGCCCAGTCGGCGCGCTCCTGGATATCGAGTGCGCGCTGGGTCTGCCAGGCCGACCAGTTGCTGACGGCGGGATAGATCACCTTGCCGGCCCGCACCACGTCCTCGAGCGCCCGCATCATCTCGTCGATCGGCGTCACCGCGTCGAAGCGGTGGAGGAACAGGACCTCGACGCGGTCGGTCTGCAGGCGGCGCAGGCTGTCCTCGACCGCCCGCACGACGTGGCGGCGCGAGGCGCCGCGCGCATTGACGTCGGGTCCGGTGGGATTGAAGCACTTGGTGGCCAGCACGAGGTCGTCGCGATGGTCCTTGATCAGGCGGCCGAGGATCTCCTCGGAGCGCCCCTTGTTGTACTCGTTGGCCGTGTCGAAGAAGTTGATGCCGGCGTCGCGGCAGGCCTTGTACATCGCGCCGGCCGTCGCCTCGTCGGCGTCGCCGCCGAACGACATGGTGCCGAAGCAGAGCTGGGAGACGGAGATGCCGGTGCGGCCGAGGAGCTTGGTCTTCATCGCCGTTTTCTTAGCATGCCGCGCAGCCCCACTCCCAGCGCCAGCGCGCCGCCGATCAGGAAGCCGGGGGCATAGTCTTCGGTGATCGCCAGCGCGGCGCTGAACAGCAGCGGCAGGACGAGCGCGCCGGCGTCGCCGAAGGCCAGCACCGCCCCCGTGGTCGGACCGATCCGGCCGGCCGGCGACAGGCGCGCCACCTCGGCCAGCAGCACGCCGTGCCAGCTCACGGCCGTGACGCTGAGCCCGATCGCCGCCGCGGCCGCGAGCCAGGTCGGCCAGGCGGCGCCGATGCTCGCCGTCGCCACCGCGGCCGCCGCCATGCCGATGCCCAGCAGCGACAGCAGCAGGTCCGGCCGGACGAGACGCGCGGCCAGCCATCCCCAGCCGATGCGCGCCGGCACCGCGACAGCGACGGCGATCGCGAACACCAGGCCCGCGCGCTCGAGCTCGTAGCCCAGGCCGCGCGCGAGGTAGAGCACGAAGAAGCCGGTGAACAGCGACTGCAGTCCGACGAAGCTGAACATGGCGAGGCAGAGCGCGCGCAGGGCGGGATCGCGCAGCACCGCCGCGACATTGGCCCGGATGTCGGCCGGCGACAGCGGCCGCCCGGGGATGCGGTCGTCGTCGAGCCGCTCCCGGAGCGGCTGCAGCGCGACCGCGGTGACGGCGCAGACCGCGGCGATGACGAGCAGCGCCACGCGCCAGCCCGCCTCGGTCGCCAGCCAGGGCGCGATCACGCCCGCCACCATCAGGCCGGCCGGCACCCCGGTCTGCTTGATCGAGAAGACGAGCGGGGCCAGGCGCGGCGGCGACAGGCGGCCGAGCACGTGCGAGCTCGACGGCGTGGAGATCGCCTGTCCCAGCCCGCCGACGAAGGCGCCGAGCGCGAACAGCGGCAGCCAGCCGCCACTCGGCAGGGCGAGTCCGACCGCCAGCGCCAGCATGCCGGCCTGGGTCATGCGCAGCGCGCCGTAGCGCACGATCAGCCCGCCGCAGCCCATCGTGGTGAGGAAGCCGGCGACGGCGCCGATCGCCACGTAGACGCCGACCAGCGCCGGGTCGACGCCGAGATCCGCCACGATGGCCGCGGCGATCAGCGGCACGGTCGAACGGCCGAGCGTGGCGAAGGTCTGCTGCACCGTCATGGCGCCGAGCGCGACGTGGAGGATGGCGATGGCGAGGCTCCCTTCGTCCAAGGTTCTTGCCGCTCGTCCGGTCCGGCGCAAGACGCATGCCGGCAAGGCAACCTGCCCCTTCCGCGAGAAGAAACAGGCCGGCTCGCGCGCGCCCGCGTTTGGCTCTAGGCTCGTGCGCAAGCAACAAGGAGGAAGCCCGTGCAGGTCGAGGCCTACGACTTCATCGTCACCGGTGCGGGCTCGGCCGGCTGCGCGGTCGCCGGCCGGCTCTCGGAGGACGGCCGCCATCGCGTGCTGCTGCTCGAGGCGGGGCCCAAGGATCGGTACCCTTGGATCCACGTGCCGCTCGGCTACCACAAGACGTTCAACAACCCGCGCGTCAACTGGATGTTCGACAGCGAGCCGGAGCCCGAGCTCAACAACCGCATCATGTACCAGCCGCGCGGCAAGGTGCTCGGCGGCACCAGCTCGATCAACGGCATGGTCTACATGCGCGGCAACGCCGCCGACTACGACGAGTGGCGCCAGCGCGGCTGCGAGGGCTGGGATTACGATTCGGTGCTGCCCTACTTCCGGAAGGCCGAGGACCAGGAACGCGGCGCCGACGAGTTCCACGGCGTCGGCGGACCGCTCAAGGTGAGCGACCATCGCTGGAAGCCCACCCTCGCCCGGGCGATGCACGACGCCGCGGTCGAGGCCGGCATTCCCGCCAATCCCGACTTCAACGGCCGCACCCAGGAAGGCGTGGGCTACTACCAGACCACGATCAGCCGGGCCCGCCGCTGGTCGAGCGCACGGGCCTATCTCGGCGCGGCGAAGGGCCGGCGGAACCTGACGATCGCCACCGCGGCGCATGCGACGCGGCTGCTGATCGAGGACGGGCGCGCCGTCGGCGTCGAGTACCGCACGCCCGACGGTATCGTCACGGCACGGGCCCGCGGCGAGATCATCGTCTCCGGCGGCGTCTACGGCTCGCCGCAGCTCCTGATGCTGTCGGGACTGGGGCCGGCGGCGCACCTGCAGCAGCACGGCGTCCCGGTGGTGCGCGACATGCCGGGCGTCGGCAGCCACCTGCACGACCATTTCAACACCTACGTCGCCTTCCGCTGCGCCCAGCCGGTGACGATGAACGATCTCGCCAACAGCCTGCCGCGCCGCATCCTGGCGGGCATGCAGTACGCCTTCGGCCGGACCGGCCCGCTGGCCAGCATGGGCCTCTATGTCGGGGCAATGGTGCGCAGCGACCGCCGCCTCGAGCGGCCGGACCTGCAGATCAACATGTTCGCCTGGGCGATCAAGGAGCGGAACCGCCACGGCGTGGTTCCCCAGCCCTTCTCCGCCTTCGGCCTGTCGCCGGTCCATCTGCGACCGGACGGGCGCGGCACGGTGCGCCTGAAATCGCCCGACCCGCTGGCGGCGCCCGAGATCCGCTTCAATTTCCTGAAGAGCGTCAACGACTGGAACGCCATGCTCCAGGGCCTGCGCATCTGCCGCGACATCGCCCGCCAGCCGGCGCTGCGGCCGTTCGTCGTCGAGGAGATCCTCCCCGGCGCATCGGTCGAGGACGATGCCGGGCTGCGCGACTACATCCGCGCCACCGGCGTCTCCAACCTGCATCCGGTGGGGACCTGCCGCATGGGCCGCGAGGTCGATGCCGTCGTCGATCCGGAGCTGCGCGTGCACGGCGTCGAGCGGCTGCGCGTGGCCGACGCATCGATCATGCCGAGCATCGTGGCGGGCAACACCAACGCGCCCTCGATCATGATCGGCGAGAAGTGCGCCGACATGGTGCGCGCCGCCGCGCGCTGAGAGCGAAGGCCCGCGCCGCCCCGCTGACGGCCGCACAAATTGCACTGCCGCAAATTGAGCGGTCGCCGCGCCTGAAGTAGCCTCCCCCTCCGGTCGCAGCCGCCGCCGGTTCCGTTGACACTGGAGGATCCCGCCCATGTCGAGCCGACGTCTTGCCGGCGCCTGCGCGCTGCTTTGCCTGCCCCTCGCCGCCCAGGCGCAGACGTTCTCGGGCGCGTCCACCTGGGGCAACGACCATGCGAAGCTCGTCATCCAGTCGATCGATGCGACGGGCCGGCTGTCCGGCACCTACACCAACACAGGCGCCGGCTTCGGCTGCGCCAACCGGGCCTTCCCGATCACCGGCTGGGTCGACGGCGACAAGGTCGCCTATGTCGTGCATCGGCAGGATCCGGCGAACTGCACGCCGATCCAGTCCTTCTCCGGCTTCCAGCGCGACGGCGAGCTCCTGGTCGAGTTCATGGCCCTCTACACCGAGAACGGCAGCACCCGGCTGATCAAGGGCGAGGACCGTTACCGCAAGCAGTGACGCGGCGCTCCGCCTCAGGCCAGGCCGAAGCTCAGCTTGATCGCCGTCACCATCCCGGTGACGGCGATGCTGGTCAGGATGAGGCCGAAGACGCGGCTAACGATCTCGACGCCCGGCTTGCCGAGGAAGCGAAAGATCAGGCCGGCAGCCGCGAACAGCCCGAACAGCAGGACCATGCAGAAGAGCAGGATTCCCGTCGTGGTCGCCTGCTCCGTGAGGGTCCGCACGCGATTGTCGGTCAGCATGACGACCGTGAGGATGGCGCCGGCGCCGGCGACGCCGGGGAGCGCCAGGGGAAACACCGCGCGATGCAGCAGCGAAGTCTCGGGCGGCAGCGAGGCGGCATCCTCCATCACCTTGCCCAGCACCATGCGCAGGCCGAACAGCAGCAGCACCAGCGACCCCGCCATCTGGAAGGACTCCATCGGGATGTGGAGCGCGTTCAGCAGGCCATGCCCGACGACGATGAAGAACAGCAGCACGAGGAAGGCGACGGCGAGCGCATAGAAGGCCACGAGCAGCGACTTGCGGCGATCGAGGCCGGCCGTCACCGCCAGGAAGATCGGGAGCGTGGCGACCGGGTCGAGGATGACGAAGAGCGTGACGACTTCCGAAAACAGGTGATTGGCAAATTGCGGCGCCACGCGACTCCTCTCGCTTGTCGGAACGACTATACAGCACGAGCCGCCGAACCGCGGCAATATCCCAAAAGGACGACGGTCCGCTCGAGGGGAAACACCATGACGAGCATCGACGAATTTCGCGGCAGCGTCGCCGCCAACCACCCGCCCTCCGACCTTGGCCCCGCGCTGCAGGCCCTGTGGTGGCTGCGCAAGGGCGACTGGAACCAGGCCCATGAGTGCGTCCAGCAGCACGAGGGCACCGCCGATTGCGACTGGGTCCATGCCCATCTCCACCGGCAGGAGGGCGACCTCTCCAACGCCGGTTACTGGTACCGCCGGGCCAAGCGCCCGCCGTCGAGCGCATCTCTGCCGGACGAATGGTCGGAGATCGCCGGCACCCTTCTGTCCGGGAGCGCGTCATGAAATTCGGAGTCACCGTCGTCCCGCGCATCTCGGACTGGAAGCTCTTCGTCGATCTCGAGGCGATGGGCTACGACGCCGCCTGGGCGGCGGATTCGCAGATGCTCTATTCGGACGCCTACGCCACGCTGGCGCTGGCCGCCGCCAACACCACGCGCATCCGGCTCGGCACCGGCGTGTCGGTGGCCGGCGTCAGGCTGGCGCCGGTCACGGCCCATTCGATCGCCACCATCAACAAGCTCGCGCCCGGCCGCACCTTCCTGGGCATCGGCACCGGGCATACGGCGATGCGGGTGATGGGCAAGGATCCCGTCCGCGCGCGCGAGTTCCGCGAATACCTTCGGGTGCTGCGTGCCCTGCTGCACGGCCAGGAAGTCGACTATGCGCTCGGCGACGGCGAGAAGACCGACATCCGCTTCCTGCACCCCGACCGGGGCTTCATCGACGTCGAGCATCCCGTGCCGATCTACGTCGCGGCCGACGGGCCTCTGGCGCTGAAGTCCGCCGGCGCCTATGGCGACGGGCGCGTCTGCTCGCACAACCAGACGCGCACCCGGCTGCAGAAGAGCCTGGAGACGATGCGCGAGGGCGCGCGCGGCGTGGGCCGTACCCTGCCCGACACGTTCCACACGGCGGCGCTCAGCTACGCCTGCGTGCTGCAGCCCGGCGAAAGCCCGACGTCGGACCGCGTGATCGACGAGGTCGGCTCGATGGCGGCGGCCACGCTGCACTACTGGTGGGAGCTCTATCTCAAGGACGGAGACACGAGCACGGTCGCCCAGCGCTGCCTCAACCTGTGGGACGAGTATCTCGCCTTCACGGAGAAGATGGAGACGCCCGCCGCCAAGCGCTACCAGCAGGTCCATTACGGCCATTGCGCCTTCCTGCCGCCCGAGGAAAGGCGCTTCATCACCGAGGACCTCATCCGCTCGACCGGCGGGCTGGTCGGCCCCCCGGACGAGATCATCGCCATGCTGCGCGAACGCGAGGCCATGGGCCTGAACGAGATCACCCTGCTGCCGGCGATGGACACGGCGCGGCGCAATCTCGAGGAATTCGCCGACAAGGTGATCGCCCGCTACTGATCGGGCGGCAACCCGGCGCACCGCTCGGCCGTTGATCCGACATGGAAGGCCGAACGACCCTTCGCGCCCTCGCCACGGCTGGGCTGGCGCTGTGCGGCGCCAGCGCGGTGCTCCTGCTGGCATCGGAAGCGCAAGCCAACAACTGCCTCGACCGGGTCCGGGAGATCGCGGCGACCTATGGCCTGTCGACCGATCCGCCGACGGTTACGCCGGACCAGACCTCGAAGCCGCTCGACAGCCAGAAGCTGGCGCAGTCGGGCGGCGTGGTGCAGCCGCCGCCGACTTCCGATCGCTCGGTCATCGAACCGCCGCGCGATGCCCGCTACGGCATGTCGACCCTGCCGGACATCACCCCGCCGCGCCCCAAGTCGGAAGACCGGCCGGCCGCGAAGACGCTCGGCGCGGCCGAGACCGCGACCCTCCAGGCCGCGCTGATCGCGGCGCGCGCCCAGGCCGAGCGCGGCATGGAAGCCCAGTGCCTCCAGGACCTGAGCAAGGCGGAGACGGTGATCGAGCGGGCGAAATAATCGGGCCACCAAAGGAGGCGCCGCAGTGGGCGCCTGCCTCAGGCGGCCTCCTTGTCGTTGCCCTCACCCACGCGCGCGGCGAGGGACGCCGCCATGAACTCGTCGAGATCGCCGTCGAGGACCTTCTGCGGATCCGAGCGTTCGACGTTCGTCCGCAGGTCCTTCACCATCTGGTAGGGCTGCAGCACGTAGGACCGGATCTGGTGGCCCCAGCCGATGTCGGTCTTGTTCGCCTCAGCCGCCAGCCGTTCGGCCTCGCGCTTCTGCAGCTCCGCCTCGTAGAGCCGCGCCTTCAGCATCTGCATGGCCTTGGCGCGGTTCTGATGCTGGCTGCGCTCCTGCTGCACGGCGACGGCGATGCCGGTCGGGATGTGCGTGATGCGCACCGCCGAATCGGTCTTGTTGACGTGCTGGCCGCCGGCGCCCGAGGCGCGATAGGTGTCGACGCGCAGGTCCTTGTCGAGGACCTCGATGTCGATGTCCTCGTCGACCTCGGGATAGACCCAGACGCTGGCGAAGGAGGTCTGGCGCCGCGCATTGCCGTCGAAGGGGCTGATGCGCACCAGCCGGTGCACGCCCGACTCGGTCTTCAGCCAGCCATAGGCGTTTCGCCCCTCGACCTTGAAGGCGCACGACTTGATGCCCGCCTCCTCGCCCGCGCTCTCTTCGAGCCAGCTCACCTTGAAGCCGCGCCGTTCGGCCCAGCGCGTGTACATGCGCGCCAGCATCTCGGCCCAGTCCTGCGCCTCGGTGCCGCCGGCGCCGGCATTGATCTCGACATAGGCATTGTTGCCGTCGGCCTCGCCCGCCAGCAGCGTCTCCAGCCGCGCCTGCGCGGCCTCGACGCGCGCCTCGGCCAGCGCCTTCTCGGCGTCGGCGATCATGGCCTCGTCCTTCTCGGCCTCGGCCATCTCGATCAGCCCGACATTGTCGTCGACCGCCGCGCGCAGGCGCTTGATGGTCGAGATCGCGCCCTCGAGCCGGGTGCGCTCCTGCATCACGGCCTGGGCCTGCTTCTGGTCGTTCCAGAGCGCCGGATCCTCGGCGCGCGCGTTCAGCTCGTCGAGACGTACGACTGCCCGGTCGTAGTCAAAGACGCCTCCTCAGGAGTTCCAGCGACTCCTCGATCTCGGTCACCATGGCCTGTGCTTCGGCGCGCATGTTCCACTCTTTGCCGGAAGCGCCGCCCTCCAGGGCCGCCCGTTCCGTGCTCCACGATATGTTTTCCCGGACGCCGCTGGAGCGGCGCGCCCCGCGGCGAGACCTAGTACGTCTCGCCGGTTCCGGTGAGGCCGGGACGGCGGCCCCCCTGCGAGCCGCCGGGGTCTATACCGGCATAGGGGGTCGACCCGTCAAGCAGCGTCTGATTGTAGCCGTCGCTGCCGGGCTCGGTGCCGGGCTTGAAGACCTCGTCGATGGCGCCGCCCTCGTACGAGGTGTGGACGAGGCGCAGGCCCGGCGGGATGCGGAAGGGCGTCGGCGGCTTGCCCTTGAAGATCTCCTGCGCGATCGCCTCGTAGATCGGCGCGGCGTTGCCGCCGCCGGTCTCGAGGTTGCCCGAGCCGAGCGTGCGCGGCTCGTCGAAGCCGATATAGACGCCGACCGTGATGTCCGGGGTCGCGCCGAGGAACCAGTTGTCGCGCGCATCGTTGGTCGTGCCGGTCTTGCCGGCGATCGGCCGGCCGAGCTTGGCCAGCCGGCCGGCCGTGCCGCGCGTCGTCACGCCCAGCATCATGTGAACGACCTGGTACACCGAGGCCGGATCGTGGAAGGGCCGGCGCGGATCGACGATTTCGGGCGCCGTGGGCTTGCCCGACGCCTGCTCGCCGCAGCCCGTGCAGGCCCGCGGCTCGTGCCGGTACACGGTCTTGCCGTTGCGGTCCTGGACGCGGTCGACGAGGCTCGGCGTGATCTCGAGCGCGCCGTTGGCCAGCATCGCATAGGCCATCGTCATGCGGAGAAGCGTGGTTTCGCCGGCGCCGAGCGACATCGGCAGATAGGCGCCCATCTGGTCGGTGACGCCGAACTCCTTGGCGACATCGACCACCTTCTTCATGCCGACCTGCTGGGCGACACGGACGGTCATGAGGTTGCGCGACAGTTCGAGGCCGCGGCGGATCGTGGTGGGACCGAGGAAGTCGCCGCCGTAGTTCTTCGGCGACCAGATCGGCTGGCCATAGCCCGGATCGTAGGAGAACGGCGCGTCGAGCACGATCGAGGCCGGCGTGAAGCCCGCGTCCATGGCGGCGAGATAGACGAAGGGCTTGAATGCCGAGCCGGGCTGGCGCGCGGCCTGGACGGCGCGGTTGAACTGGCTGCGGCCATAGGACCAGCCACCCGTCATGGCGAGCACGCGGCCGGTCTGGGTGTCCATGATCACCACGCCGCCCTCGACGTTGGGGATCTGGCGCAGCGCATAGGTGTTCGGCGGATAGGGCTTGGCGTTGTTGCCGGCGGGCGCCGTCACCTTCTCGACCACGACCACGTCGCCCACGCCCACCACGTCGGCGGGGCGGCGCGGCGGTGCGCCGACTTGCTGGTCGTGCAGCGTCGGCCGCGCCCAGGTCATCTCGGCGAACGGGATGGTGCCCTCGCCGTCGGGCAGACCGACGAGCTGGACTTCCTTCGGCTCGACCTTGGCGACCACGGCAAGCTGCCAGCTCGACGGACCGGTCACGGGCCGGCGCTGCGCGATGCGGGCGAACTCCTCTTCCCACACACCCATGTCGGCGATCTTGGCATAGGCGCCGCGCCAGCCGTGGCGCCGGTCGTAGGTGATCAGACCCTGGCGCAGCGCATTGTCCGCGATCGCCTGGATGGCCGGATCGAGGGTGGTGCTGACGGTGAGGCCGCCTTCGTAGAGGCCCTTCTCGCCATAGGCCGCCATCAGGTTGCGGCGCACTTCCTCGGCGAAGAAATCGGCCTGCACCACCTCGGTGGCGCCGCGGCGACGATACTGCAGCCTCTCCGACTTCGCCTTCTGAAGCTCGGCCGGCGTGATGTAGCCGTCCTCCGCCATGCGGCCGAGCACATAGTCGCGGCGAGCGTAGGCTTCCTTCTCGTTGCGCGAGAGGTTGTAGCGGTTCGGCGCCTTGGGCAGCCCGGCGAGATAGGCGATCTCGGACAGGCTGAGCTCGTCGAGCGACTTGTCGAAATAGTTCAGGGCCGCTTGGGCGACGCCATAGTTGCCCGCGCCGAGGTAAATCTCGTTGAGATAGAGCTCGAGGATGCGCTCCTTGGAATAGGCGTCCTCGATCCGGAAGGCGAGGATCGCCTCCCGGATCTTGCGGGCGAGCGTCGCCTGGTTCGTCAGGAGGAAGTTCTTGGCGACCTGCTGGGTGATGCCCGAGGCGCCCTCCGGACGACGGCCCGGATTGGCGAGGTTGGCGATCACGGCGCGCATGACGCCGACGAAATCGACGCCCGGATGGGAGAAGAAGCGCTGGTCCTCGGCCGCCACGAAGGCTTCGAGCACCCGCCGCGGCATCGCCGGCACCGGCACGAACACCCGCTTTTCGCGGGCGTACTCGGCGAGAAGCCGGCCGTCGGAGGCATAAAGGCGGGAGGAGATCGCCGGCTGGTAGTCGGCGAGCTGCTTGTGATCCGGCAAGCCGTGGCTGAAATGCCAGAAGAGGCCGGCGACGGTGCCCGTGCCGACGATCAGGGCGGCCGTCACGAAGGCCAGCAGGATCTTCACGAAGTTCAACACGCTCATCTTCTACGCGGGCATCCCCGGGGGCAGCAACGCTCAGCCTGGAAGAAAGTTACGCCTTTCTTGTGGCAGTTCCGGCGCCGAAATGAGCATCGACCGACGCCCGGAGCGCGCGGGCAAGGGCAATCTGGTGCTGCCGGACGGTCAGGAGCCGCTCGTCCCGCGCATTCGAAAGGTAGCCCAGCTCGACGAGGCAGGCCGGAATCTCGGGCGAGGTCAGCACGGCGAACCCCGCCTGCCGATGGGTCCGGGGCAACAGCCGGACGCCGTTGCTGGCGAAGGTCTGGACGATCGTGGCGGCCAGGCGCCGGGAATCGTTGACCGTGCCGCGCTGGCTCATCGCCACCAGGGTGCGGGCGACGCTGTCGGACTGGTTGGCCATGCGCGTGCCCGAAACGACCAGGTCGGCTCGGTTCTCGCGGGCCGCCAGCGCCTCGGCCTCGCGGTCGCTCGCCGCCTCGGACAGGGTGTAGACGGAGGCGCCGCGGACGCCGGAATCGGCGCAGGCATCGGCATGCAGGGACAGGAAGAGGTCGGCCTTGGCCGCCTGCGCACGCGCCACGCGCTCGCGCAGGGGCACATAGACGTCGGTCGTCCGGGTCAGCATGACCCGATAGCGGCGGGCCAGCAGCTCCTTCTGGAGCTCGCGCGCCACCGCCATAACGACCGTCTTTTCCTTGGTCCCGCGGACGCCCATGGCGCCGGGATCGCGCCCGCCATGGCCGGGATCCAGCGCCACCAGCTTCGGCCGCAACATGGGCGTGGGCTTGGCCATGGATTTCCTGGGCGCCTTGCGCTTGGACGGCGTGGCGCACGCCTCGGCAATGCCGAGGCCGAAGACGGCCCATCCGGCGGTCAGGCCGGCCAGCACGGTTCGACGATTGGGAGCGGCCATGGAAGTGCCAAATCTATTGGAGGGAGCGAATTATTGTTGTGATATCTTCAACCAATTACCAAAGAAGGCTGATAATTGCAAGATTTTCCAATTACTTAAGATGCAAATTTCAACCACATCAATGTTTTGATTGTCGCCCGGAAACGAACCCCGTATGTTGCGCCCGCGAGCAGTCGCCGTCGTTCGAAGCGCCCTCCTGTAACGGGCCGGCGCGCTCCGACGGCAGTCTTCTAAGCCGGGTTGGCGCGCCCCCTTTGGACGGGAGCGGCGGACCTGCGGAGGGACTGTCAGGCAGGCGGTGGCTATGGAAAACCCGAGGTCGGCAGGGTCGAGTCTTGACCCGGCGGCGCGATGCTTCCCCGTCTTGGCCAGTGTTGGCCGTTCGGCGGGTCGATGGCGCTCCGTCTCCCTCGCCCCACGGAGGCGGCACGACCGCCGGTCGCTCGCGCCGGCTGGACACGGACGCTTCGGAGCGAGCCCATGGCACGCCGGATGCTCATTGATGCGAGCCACCCCGAAGAAACACGGGTGGTCGTGGTCGATGGAACACGACTTGAAGAATTCGATTTCGAGACCGCCAGCCGCAAGCCCCTGAAGGGCAACATCTATCTGGCCAAGGTCATCCGCATCGAGCCGTCCCTCCAGGCGGCCTTCGTGGAATACGGCGGCAACCGCCACGGCTTCCTGGCCTTCTCGGAAATCCACCCCGACTACTACCAGATTCCCGTCGCCGATCGCGAACGGCTGATCGCCGAGCAGCAGCGGCTGAACGCTGAGGCCGACGAGGACGAGCCGCGCCGTCCCGATCGCATCGACCGCACCGACATCGAGGAGGTGCGCGAGGAGAAGCGTGCCGAGATCGGCCTGGCGGAGGCAGAGGCGGAGGCGCCGCCGGTCGAGGCGGCCGCCGAGGCCGTGGCCGGTACCGAGGACACCGGCGACAAGCCGGTCGCCGACGAACCGGCCGATGCGTTGCCGACGGAAGCCGCGGCGGAAGCCCCCTCCACGGCGCCCGATCCCCTGGCCTCCCCGGCTGCCGAGACGGCGGCCGGCGAACCCGAGCCGTTCGCGCCCCCGGCCCAGCCCGCCGCGATCGTCAGCGAGCGGCTCGACGGACCGGTCGAGGAAACCGCCGCCGAAGAGCCGGCCGAGCCGTCGGCCGACCAGCCCGCCACCGTCTATGCCGAGGCGGCCGCCGAGACCCCGGTCGAGCTGCCGGCCGGCGATGCCGCCGAGGCGCCGCAGCCCGAGGTGACGGTCGAGACGCTGGGCGGCGACGACGTGATCGAGCAGCGCGAGACGCGCGAGCGCCGCCGCCGCAACCCGATCCGCCAGTACAAGATCCAGGAAGTCATCAAGCGCCGCCAGATTCTGCTGGTCCAGGTCGTCAAGGAGGAGCGCGGCAACAAGGGCGCGGCCCTCACCACCTACCTGTCGCTGGCCGGCCGCTACAGCGTGCTGATGCCCAACGCCGGACGGGGCGGCGGCATCTCGCGCAAGATCTCCAACCCGGCCGACCGCAAGCGCATGAAGGAAGTGCTGGGCGAGCTCGCCGTGCCGCAGGGCATGGGCGTGATCCTGCGCACCGCCGGCCTGGAGCGCGCCACGACCGACATCAAGCGCGACTACGAGTACCTGTCGCGGCTGTGGGATTCGATTCGCGAGATCACCATGCGCTCGACGGCGCCGGCGCTGATCTACGAGGAAGGCGACCTGATCAAGCGCTCGCTGCGCGACGTCTACGACACCGACATCGCCCAGGTGCTGGTCGAGGGCGAGGACGGCTACGAGGCCGCCGCGGCCTTCATGCGCCAGCTGGTGCCGCACCAGGCCGCCAAGGTCGAGCTCTACAAGGAGCCGATCCCCCTCTTCCACCGCTACCAGGTGGAAAGCCAGTTCGACGCCATGCACTCGCCGGTCGTGCAGCTGCGCTCCGGCGGCTACATCGTCATCAACCCGACCGAGGCGCTGGTCGCCATCGACGTCAACTCGGGCCGCTCGACGAAGGAGCGGAACATCGAGGAGACCGCGGTCCGCACCAACGTCGAGGCGGCCGAGGAGATCGCCCGCCAGGTGCGCCTGCGCGACCTCGCCGGCCTGATCGTGATCGACTTCATCGACATGGAGGAGACGCGCCACCAGCGCCAGGTCGAGCACAAGGTCAAGGATGCGATGCGCCACGACCGGGCGCGCATCCAGATCGGCCGCATCTCGGCCTTCGGCCTGCTGGAGATGTCGCGCCAGCGGCTCCGCCCCAGCCTGCTCGAGCACTCGACCGAGACCTGCCCTCATTGCGCCGGCACCGGCCGCGTGCGCTCGATCGAATCGGCGGCGCTGCATGCGCTGCGCGCCATCGAGGAGGAAGGCGTCCGCCGCCGGGCCAGCGAGATCGTGGTCAGCGTGCCGCCCACCGTCGCGCTCTACCTGCTCAACCAGAAGCGCCACACCCTGTCGGAGATCGAGAAGCGCTATGGCTTCAACGTCGCCGTCGAGGCCGACGACGAGCTGCATGCCGCCGACTGCGAGATCGAGCGCGTCCGGTCGCGCCGCGACGACCGCGAGCGACCCGCGCAGGAGCTGGCGCGTGCGACCTACGACGAGGTCTCCGACGAGGCGGCCGCCGAGGAGATCGAGGCCGAGGACACCGAGGCCGGCGGCGAGCGCGCCGAGGGCGAGGACGGCGATCGCGACGGCGGTCGCCGGCGCCGGCGCCGTCGGCGGCGGCGCGGCCGGCGCGACGGCGAGGAGCCGGGCGAGCAGCCGCAGGCCATGGGTGCCGAGGATTCGTTCGCCGAAGGCGGCCCCGAGCCCGCCTCCGAGGACACCGGGGACGAGGACCGCGAGCCGGCCGAGGAGGCCGGCGAGGCGGCTGCGGCCGACGGCGAGAAGTCCGACCTCGACGCCGAGGCCGATGGCGAGCGCGGCGACCGCCGTCGTCGTCGCGGCCGGCGCGGCGGACGCCGCCGCCGTCGCGAGAACGGCGAAGGCGACATGAGCGACCACGTGGCCCACGAGGCCGGCGACGACCATGCCGGTGAGGGGTCGACTGGCGAAGAGCCGACGGGTGAAGGACCGGCGGGTGAAGAGGCGACGGGCGACGACGCGCCGGCCGCCGAGCGGCCCGCCGCGGCCGAGCCCGCGCCGTCCGTCGCGACTCCTATGGAAGCGATGCCCGCCGAGGTGCTTTCCGGCGATCAGCCGCCGGTCGACGAAGCTCCTTTGAGCAATGGAATCCCGATCGCCCCGGCCGCCATGGCAGCGGAGGCGCCGGTCGTCGCGCTGGCGCCCGAGCCGCCGGTCGCGGCGTCTGCGCCGCAGCCCGAGCCGGCTCCGGTCGTGCCGGCGATCACGGCACCGCCCGAGAAGCCCAAGCGCGGCTGGTGGCGGCGCTGACCGGCAACCAGGGGAACCGCGTACGGTTCCCCTGATCGCCCAGAGCGGGATGAGAAGAGGTGGAATCGCATGCGATTCCACCTCTTCTCATCCGCGCCCACCAGCGTCATAGGTTGCGAGAGGGCATGATGGGATTGGCTGTTTCCAGCCAATCCCATCCTGCTTTGGCCCTCCCCGGGCGCTTTCGTCAGCGGTCGGAACGGAAGACCGCCAGCTCCGCCCGGGTGTCGGCGATCGAGAACCAGCGGTGCTGCTCGGCGCGGAACTGGCGCCAGTTCTCGAGGATCTTCTTGAACTGGGCGTTGTTGGCCGCCTCCTCGTCGAGCACCGTCTCCAGCGCACCGCGCAGGGCCTTGACGATGTCGTCCGGCAGGAACGACAGCTTGGTGCCGGCGGCGACGAGCTTGGCGATCGCCACCGCGTTCTTGGCATCGTAGGACGCCAGCATCTCGGTCATCGCGTAGTTGCAGGCGTAGCGGAGAACCGCCTGGTAGCGCGGCGGCAGCGACGCCCAGGCCGCCTTGTTCACCAGGACCTGGTTGACCGCCTCGAGCTCCATGACGCCCGGCGCGTAGTAGTACTGGGCGACCTTGTTGAAGCCGAGCTTCTCGTCGTCGTAGGGCCCCACCCACTCGCAGGCGTCGATCGTGCCACGCTCCAGCGCCGGGTAGATGTCGCCGCCGGCGATCTGCTGCGGCACCGCGCCGAGCTTGGACATCACCTTGCCGCCGAATCCGGCCGTGCGGATCTTCAGCCCCTCGAAATCCTTGGGCGTCTTCAGCTCCTTGCGGAACCAGCCGAACATCTGGCCGCCGGTCTGGCCGGCCGGCAGGGCGACCACGCCGAACCCGTCGTAGAGCTCGTCCATCAGCTTGCGGCCGTCACCGAACAGCATCCAGGCGTTCTGCATGCGCGGCGTCAGGCCGAAGGGCAGCGACCCGTCGAAGATGAAGGCGGGATTCTTGCCGATGTAGTAGCCCATGTAGGTGTGGCCGCACTCGACGGTCGCGTTGGCCACCGCGTCCAGCACCTGCAGGCCGGGCACCAGCTCGCCGGCCGCGAACGGCCGCAGCTCGAACTTGCCGTCGGTCATCTCGCCGGTCAGGCGCGCGATGGTCTGCGCGGCGCCGAACAGCGTGTCGAGGCTCTTGGGGAAGCTCGACGTCAGGCGCCACTTCACCACCTCGTTGGTCTGCTGCCCGAAGGCCGGCGAGGCCGCGAGGGCGGCGAGCGATGCGGCGGCAGGCGCGAATTGTCGACGGGTGACGGTCATCGTTTCCTCCTGTAGTTGGCGGAAAGTCTAGGCCGGCCTTCGTGGTATCGCTACCAAATTCAGCTGGCGCTCCAGCCGCCGTCGATGGGAATCGCCGACCCGGTGATGTCGGACCCGCCCTCCCCGCAGAGCAGCGCCACCAGGCCCGCCACGCGCTCCGGCGCCACGAACCGGCCCGACGGCTGGCGTGTGGCGAGGAAGGCGCGCTCCGCTTCCGGCCTCGCCAACCCGGTCCTCGCCATCTCGTCGGCCAGCCGCGCCTCGATATTGGGCGTCGGCACGGTGCCGGGGCAGATCGCGTTGCAGGTGATGTTCTGGCCCGCGGTCTCGAGCGCGAGCGCCCGGGTGAAGCCGATCAGCGCCGTCTTGGTGGTGACGTAGTCGATGCGGTTGGCGGCGCCGAACAGGCCGTAGACCGACGAGACGTTGACGATGCGGCCGAAGTCGCGCTGGCGCATCCCCGGCAGGACGAGCCGGCTGGCGTGGAAGGCCGAGGACAGATTGACCGCCAGAGCGCGGTCCCAGTCCTGCGCCCGGAAGGACTCGAGCGGCGCGAAGTGACGGACGACGGCGTTGTTGACGAGGATGTCGACGCCGCCAAAGGCCGCCAGAGCTGCCTCCACCAGGGCCGCCACCTGGCCGGCGTCGCCGACATCGGCTCCGTGATACAGGACACGCACCCCGTGCGCGGCCTCCAGCGTGCTGCGGCGGCGCTCGATCTCGGCCGCCTCGCCCAGGCCGTTCATCACGATGTGGCAGCCTTCCGCCGCCAGCCGTTCGGCCACGGCATGGCCGAGGCCCTGGGTCGAGCCGGTGATCAACGCGCATCTGCCCTTCATCTCGTCTCCTCAGCTGCTCTCGCGCTGCACGATCTCGAAGCCGACATCGATCCTGACCTTCTCGCGCGGAGCGCCGCGCAGGCGGTTGACCAGCAGTTCGGCGCTGCGCCGGCCGATCTCCTCGCGCGGAATGTGCAGCGTCGTCACGGCCGGCACGGCATGGCGCAGCAGGTCGAGGTCGTCGAAGCTCGCGATGGCGACCCGGCCCGGGACCGCCCAGCCGCGGCGCTGGCACTCGAACAGGGCGCCGACCGCCAGCACATCGCCGGCGAAGAAGACGGCATCGATGGCGGGATGGGTCTGGACCAGCCGCACAAGCGCATCGGCACCCGCGCTGAAGCCTCCGTCCGCCTCGAGCACGAGTCCCTCGTCGGCCGACAGGCCGAGATCCTTCAGGGCCGCGAAGTAGCCGCGCCGACGCTCCCGGGAGCGGTCGTTGTCGCGCAGGGGCAAGGTGACGAAGCCGATCTTGCGATAGCCGAGCCGGCCGAGATGGGCCGTCATGCCGCGCGCCGCGTCGAAGTTGGAGTAGCTCACCACCATGTCGAGCGGCCGCGCCGGCAGGCTGCCGGTCTCGACCACGGGCACGTCGCTGCGGGCGACCAGCTCGCGCAGGCGCTGGCTGTGCTTGGTGTTGTGCAGGATCAGCCCGCAGACCCGCTGGGCCAGCAGCGCCGAGACCAGCGACTCCTCGTCGTCGAGGCGATGGCCGCTGTCGGCGATCATCAGGTGCAGGCCGTTGGCCCGCAGCACGTTGGAGATCGCCTGGATCATCGCGGCGTAGAGCGAGTTGCGGATCGACGGAATCACCAGCCCGACCACGTTGCTGCGCTTGGACGACAGGCTGCCGGCGATGCGGTTGGGCAGGTAGCCGAAGCGGCGCACCGCGGCGTCGACCTTCTTGCGCATCTCCTCCGAGACGCTCGCCGGGTCGCTGAGGGCGCGCGACACCGTCATCGGCGAGACGCCGGCATGGCGCGCGATGTCGCTCATCGTGATGTCGTTGCCGCGCCTGGCCTTGCCGGCCATCTCTTGTCCCCCTCCGATGCCTCCCTTATAGCGTGGTAGCGATACCACAAAACGGAATGGAGGAACGACATGGCTGACCTAGTGGGCTTCGTCGGGGTCGGCCGGATGGGCGGGCCGATGGCGTCCCGCCTGCTGGACGCCGGCCACCGCCTGTGCGTCTACGACGTCTCGGAGGAAGCGACGCGGCCGCTGGCGGCCCGCGGGGCGCTCGTCGCGGCCTCCCCGGCCGAGGTCGCCTCGACGGCGGAGATCGTGTTCATGAGCCTGCCGACCCCGGACGTCGTGCGCCAGGTGGCGCTCGGCGGCAATGCCGGCCTGGTCAACGGCTCCAGCGTGCGCACGGTGATCGACCTCTCGACCACCGGGCCGGGCGTCGCGACCGAGGTCGCCGCCGCGCTGGCCGAGCGGCGCATCGGCTGGGTCGACGCGCCGGTGAGCGGCGGCGTCACCGGCGCCACGGCCGGCACGCTCGCCGTGATGGTGTCGTGCCCGCGGGCCACCTACGCGAAGGTAGAGCCCCTGCTCGGCACCTTCGGCAGGCTGTTCCACACCGGGGAGAAGCCCGGTCTCGCCCAGTCGGCCAAGCTCGCCAACAACATCCTCGCCGCCGCCGCCATGGTGGCCACGGCGGAGGCCATGGCGATGGGGGTCAAGGCCGGGCTCGATCCCAAGGTGCTCCTCGACATCATCAACGCTTCGAGCGGCCGCAACACCGCCACGATGGACAAGTTCCCGCGCGCCGTGCTCACCCGTAGCTTCGACTTCGGCTTCGCGACCGGGCTGTCCTACAAGGATGTCCGGCTGTGCGTCGAGGAGGCCGAGGCGATGGGCGTCCCGATGGTGCTGGGCGGCACCGTGCGCGAGATGCTCGCCGTCACCCGCGCCCGCTTCGGCGCGGCGTCCGACTTCACCCACATCGCCAAGCTGCTCGAGGAGTGGGCGGGCGTCGAGATCAAGGGCTGATCCCAGCGCCTGAAGCGGCCTGCCGGCCACCCGGACCGCCATGCACAGGGACTGCAGCACGTCCGGGTCAACATTTTCGAGAGCTCGGCAATAGCGCGTTTGAGGCGGGAGCCGGGACAGTGTAACGCTCGCCACTGCATCAAGATGGGGATTCTTCGGTCATGGGACAATCGGCTAGCCAAGCGGCGTTGACCCGCCTGATCTCGGAGAACGAATCCGCCATCCTGGCGGACTGGGTTCAGTTTCTCGCCACCCGGGAGAGCCGGCTCTCGCCGCAGGAAGGACGCGCACAGGCGACGGATTTCCTGCATACGCTGGGGCAGGCGGTCGCCAGCGGCGGCATCTCGGACATCAATGCCGCCAATTTCGCCGAGGTGCGCGACCTCCTGGCAGGTGTTTCGCGGACGCGGGCGATCCAGGGCTTCTCCCCGTCGGAGACCGCCATTTTCGTGTTCTCCCTCAAACAGGCCCTGTTCGATCGGGCCCGTGCCAGCATCAAGGATCCGCGCGAGGCCGCCGACATCGTCTGGGCGTTCAGCGACCTCCTGGACAGACTCGGGCTCTTCACGATCGAAAGCTTCCAGAAGACCCGCGACGAGCTGATCGAGCGGCAGCGCCAGGAGATCGAGGAACTCTCGACCCCGGTCGTGAAGTTGTGGGATGGCATCGTTGCCCTGCCCCTGATCGGAACCCTCGACAGCGCCCGTACCCAGGTCGTGATGCAGAACCTGCTCGAGACGATCGTGCAGACGGGTGCGGAGATCGCCATTCTCGACATCACCGGCGTGCCAACCGTCGACACGCTGGTCGCGCAGCACCTGCTCAAGACCGTGTCGGCCGCCCGCCTGATGGGTGCGGACTGCATCATCAGCGGCATCCGTCCGCAGATCGCCCAGACGATCGTGCAGCTCGGCGTCGAGCTCAATGTGATCTCGAAGGCCACCCTCGCCGACGCGCTGGCGCTCGCCCTTCGCCGCACGGGTCGCACCATCGAGAAGGCGAGACGGACCAGCAAGGCGCTGGGCGACGACACCACCGAGAAGCGCGACTGAGCATGGACAGCATCCCCATCCTCAAGATCGGCACGGCCCTCCTGGTCACCATCCAGGTCGACATGCACGATCGCCTGGCGACCCAGCTGCAGGAGGATCTCACCACCAAGATCGTCGAACACCGCGCCCGCGGCGTGCTGATCGACATCTCGGCCCTCGAGATCGTCGACAGTTTCATCGGCCGCATGCTGGCCAACATCGCCAGCGTTTCCCGCCTGCTGGACGCCGACACGGTCGTGGTCGGCATGCGCCCCGAGGTGGCGATCACCCTCGTCGAGCTCGGCCTCGGCCTCCCCGGCGTCAAGACGGCCCTGAACGCCGAACGGGGCCTCGCCATGATCGGAGGCGTGGTCAGCGATGAGCCGACGGGCGACGATGCCCACGACGACTGAGACGCTTCCGATCAAGAACGGTGACGATATCGTCCGGGTCCGCCAGAGGGTGCGCACGCGCGCCGTGGAGGTCGGCCTGTCCCTGGTCGACCAGACCAAGTTGATCACCGCCGCCAGCGAGCTCGCCCGGAATGCTCTCGACTACGGCAAGGGCGGCCATGCCGATATCGAGACCATCGCCGAGCTGAGGCGCGGCGTCCGCATCGTCTTTCGCGACCAGGGGCCTGGAATTCCCGACATTCAGCAGGCGCTGACGGACGGTTTCACGTCGGGCAACGGGCTGGGCCACGGGCTGGGCGGCGCCAAGCGCCTGGTCGACGACTTCGACATCCAGACCAAGGTGGGCGAAGGCACGACGGTAACCATCGCACGGTGGAAGCGTTGAATACCGTAATGCCCGTAAACGACGCCAGCTATGTCGCCGGCGTTCGTCGCGAAGTCGACGGGATGGCCCGCGGGATCGGCTTGTCCGAGGAGGATCGCGGGCGGACAAGTCTCGTCGTCACCGAGCTGGCGACCAACCTCGCCCGTCACGCCGGCGGCGGCGAGATCCTGGCGCGGATCGTGAGCCGCGAGGAGATGAGCGGCATCGAGGTGATTGCCGTCGACCGCGGCCCCGGCATCGCCAATATCCGCGAGAGCCTGCGCGACGGCATCTCGACGGCCGGTACAGCGGGCACCGGCCTCGGCGCGATCCGCCGACAGTCCGACGAGTTCGACATCCATTCCGTGCCGGGCCACGGCACGGTGATCCTCTCCTGCCTGTGGCCCAGCCATCACGCTCCGCCTCACGGCGATATGCAGATCGGTTCCGTGTCCGTGCCCAAGCTCGGAGAGGTCGTGTGCGGCGACTCACTTGGCGTCCAGCGCTCGAGCAACAGCATCTCGGCCATGGTCGTCGATGGGCTGGGCCACGGCGTGCTCGCCAACGACGCAGCGGAGGCGGCGCGGCGCCTGTTCTGCGCCGCCTTCCCGCCTTCGCCCGCCGCAGCCGTCCAGAAGATCCATGCCGGACTGCGCGCCACGCGCGGCGCCGCGGTCGGCATCGTCACGCTCGACCTCGCGACGAGCCGGGCGACCTTCTGCGGCATCGGCAACATCGCCGGCCTCGCCGCGGCCGGAGGCGACGTGCGCCGGTTCGTCTCGATGAACGGCATCGCCGGCCATACGGCCGGGCAGACGCGGGAATTCGTCTATCCCTGCGAGGGCGCCGGGCTGGTGATCGTGCTGCATTCGGACGGCATCTCGTCGAACTGGTCGTTCGACAGGTATTCCGGCCTGACCGCACGGCATCCCAGCCTGATTGCCGCAGTCCTGTTGCGCGACCACGGCCGCGGCCGCGACGACGCCACCGTGCTGGTCATCAAGAGGCCGCGATGACGGTCCGGCCCCTACTGTCGGTGAGGCTGGAGACCGAGCAGGACATCGTCCTCGCCCGCCAGAAGGCACGGCAGGTGGCGCGGCTCGTGGGGTTTGCCGGCCAGGCCCAGACGTCGATTGCCACCGCCGTTTCCGAGATCGCCCGCAACACCGTGACCTATGGCGGCGGCGGCACGCTGGCCTTCAGCCTCGACAGCCGCCAGCAGCGCCACCTCCTCACCATGACATTCCGCGATCAGGGTCCCGGGATCGGCGAGTTGCAGAACATCCTCGACGGCACCTACGTGTCTCCCACCGGCATGGGCGTGGGGATGATCGGCACCCGCCGGCTTATGGACACGTTCGACGTCGAGAGCGCGCCCGGCAGGGGCACGGTGCTGACCTTCGGGAAGTATCTTCCGCCGGGATCGGACCCCCTCCTTGGCGCTGGTACCGTGGCGGCGGAACTGTCGCGAGCCAAGCCGCAGGCGCTGATCGAGGAGGTGCTCGTCCAGAATCGCGACTTGCTTGCCAGCATGGCGGAGCTCGAGACGGCCCGCGGCGAGCTGTCGGAAGCCAACAGCGAGCTGGAAAGCACCAATCGCGGCGTCGTCGCCCTCTATGCCGAGCTCGACCAGCGCGCCGAAGAATTGCGGCGCGCCAGCGAGGTCAAGAGCCAGTTCCTGTCGGCGGTCAGCCACGAACTGCGAACGCCGCTGAATTCCATCAGCGCACTGTCGCGTATGCTGGCCGACCAGAGCGACGGGCCGCTGAACGACGAACAGCAGCGCCAAGTCTCCTATATCCGCCAGGCCACGGATACGCTGAGCCGCCTGGTCAACGATCTGCTCGACCTCGCCAAGGTGGAAGCGGGCCGCATCGACCTGCATGCTTCGAAGATCGCCATCGGCGATCTCCTCTCGGCGCTGCGCGGCATCATGCGGCCGCTCCAGGCGAGCGACGAAGTCCAGCTGGTCTTCGAGGACCACACACAAGGCGCCCTGCTCTTCACCGATGAGGGCAAGCTGTCGCAGATCCTGCGCAACCTGATCTCCAACGCGCTCAAGTACACCGAGCGCGGCGAGGTACGGGTAAGTGTTTCCATGCTGTCGCCGGCACGGGTCGCGTTCGTCGTCCGCGACAGCGGCATCGGCATCCCGCCCGAAGAGCATACCCGAATCTTCGAAGAATTCGTCCAGGTGCGAAATCCGCTGCAGACCCGCACCAAGGGGTCCGGCCTAGGCCTGCCGCTGTCGCGCAAGTTCGCGGAGCTGCTGGGAGGGACGATCGCGATCGAGAGCGAGCCGGGCCGCGGCTCGACCTTCATCCTCGACATTCCCGCCGAGCTGCCGGGCGCCTCGCTCGAGGAAACGATCGCCAGCGAGGCCGCCGGCAAGATCCTGATCGTCGACGACGAGGAATCGACCCGCTACGTGCTGCGGCACATGCTGAGGTCGGAAGGCCCCTGGGCCCTGATCGAAGCCGCCGACGGCACCGAAGGGCTGCGTCTCGCCCAGGCCGAATCCCCCGACATGCTCTTGCTCGACCTCCACCTGCCAGGGCTGAGCGGCTTCGAGGTGTTCCGCTCGCTCAAGGGCGATCCGGCGACCGCGTCGATCCCCATCCTGGTCCTGACCTCGGCGATCCTCGGGCCTGAGCATCTCGACCGCCTGAAGAGCGCCGTGGGCGTGCTCTCGAAGTCCAATCTGTCCCGCTCGATCCTGTCGGCCCACGTGACCCAGGCCATCCGACGGACGAATGAACCATGAAGCCGTCGCTGATCCTCAACGTCGACGACAACGAATCGGGGCGCTACATCAAGACCCGCGTCCTGCGCCAGGGCGGCTACGAGGTCATCGAGGCCCGCACCGGCGTCGAGGCGCTGGAGACGGCGAGACAGGCCGAGCCCGACCTGGTGCTACTCGACGTCAAGCTGCCCGACGTCTCGGGCTTCGAGGTCTGCCGCCTCATCAAGGAGCACACGCCCAAGCTCCTGGTGCTGCAGATCTCGGCGTCCTTCGTGGCGCCCGGCGACCGCGCGACAGGCCTCGACAGCGGCGCCGACGCCTATCTGAGCCAGCCGGTCGAGCCTTCGGAACTCCTGGCGACGGTGCGCGCCCTGCTGCGGCTCAAGAAGGCGGAGCAGGCGGCGCGGGAGAGCAACGAGCTCTACCGGGTCATCGTGCAGAGCGCGGTCGATTACGCGATCGTCACCCTCGACCTCGACGGACGGGTCCGCACCTGGAGCGCCGGCGCCCAGAGGGTGCTGGGCTGGTCGGAGGAAGAGATGGCGGGCCAGCCGATCGACCGGCTGTTCACCGCGGAAGACGCGGCGGCGGGCGTGCCCGCAACCGACCGCACTGTCGCCGCCCGCGACTCGGGGGCCAATACCAACCGCTGGCAGGTCGCCAAGGACGGCAGCCGGCTGTGGGCCAGCGCCAGCCTGGTGCCGTTGCGCGGCGACCGCAACGAGGTCGGCGGCTTCATCTACGTGCTGCGCGACCGCACGACGGAGAAGTCCGAACAGGACGCGATGCAGCGCGCCAATAGCTGGCTCGAGAGCGAGGTCGCGGCCCGCACGGGCGCGCTGCTCGAGACCAACGCGCTGCTGCGGCGCGAGATCGAGGAACGCGAGCGCGCCGAGCAGGCGTTGCGCCAGGCGCAGAAGATGGAAGCGGTCGGCCTGCTCACCGGCGGCATCGCCCACGACTTCAACAACATGCTGACGGTCGTGCTGGGCGCCACGGAGGCGCTCAAAGCCGCGCTGCCTGGAGAACTGAAAGCCCAGCACCGCCGCGCCGATCTCGTCATGCAGGCCGCCACGCAGGCGTCCGCCCTGACCCATCGACTGCTCGCCTTCTCGCGGCCGCAGCCGGCCGATCCCAAACCGAGCAACCTCAACGCCCTGATCGGCGGCCTGGTCGACATGCTGCGACGCACGATCGGCGAATCGATCACGCTGGAGACCGAGCTGACCCCCAACCTGCCCCTCGTGCAGGTCGACGCGAACCAGCTCGAGAACGCCGTCCTGAACCTGGTCGTCAACGCCCGCGACGCCATGTCGAGCGGCGGCGCCCTCACCCTGCGCACCGCCATCGACGGCGATGGATGGATCACGCTCGGCGTGCTCGACACGGGCTCGGGCATGCCGCCGCACGTCGTGGAGCGGGCGTTCGAGCCCTTTTTCACGACCAAGCGCCTGGGCGAGGGCACCGGTCTCGGCCTGAGCCAGGTCTACGGATTCATGAAGCAAGCGGGCGGCAGCCTCCGCATCGATAGCACCGAAGGCCTCGGGACGCTGGTCGAACTGCGCTTTCCGCGCCTGGAAGGCCGCCTGGCCGAAACGGCCTCCGGCCACGATGCCGCCGCAGCCGGCTTCAACGGGGCGGGACGGCGCGCACTGGTCGTCGAGGACCAGCCGGGGGTGCGCGAGCACGCGGTCGAGACCCTGAGCCAGCTCGGCTTCGAGGTCATGGCTGCCGGCGATGCCGCCGCCGCACTGGCGCTCCTCGCCGGCGATCCGGGAATCGACCTGCTGATGACCGACATCGGCCTGCCTGGCGGCACCGACGGCTGGGCGCTGGCAGCGACTGCGCGCGAGCGGATGCGGGGCGTCAAGATCGTCCTGATGACGGGCTACGCCCAGAGCAACCTCGAGCCGCTCGGGCCCGACAGCGAGCTCCTGATGAAGCCGTTCATCCGCTCCGCCCTCGAAGCGCGACTGTCACGCCTGTTCGGCGGCTGAGTCTGCGGCCGTCAGGCCGCGAACCTGCTCGCGCTGAGCGCCGGCCACAGCGCCTCGGGGCCGGCCTTGGCGTAGGCCGCGCCGATCTTCTCGCCCCAGAACGTCTCGCTGCCGAAATCGCGGCGCCATACCCAGAGCCGCCGCGTGTAGTGGTGCAGGACATGCTCGTGGGTGAAGCCCATGGCGCCCATCGACTGGTGGGCGATCGCGGCCATGCGCTGGGCGAAGTCGGAAGCCTGGGTCTTGGCCGCCGCGATCGAGAAGCGCCCGCCATCGGCCAGGCCGCCCTCGTCGGCGTCGCGCGTCGCCGTTTCGGCCGAGGCGATGATTGCGGCCGCGTAGCTCGCCAGCTCGGCCAGCATCTGCTGGATGGCCTGGAAGGTCGAGATCGGCCGGCCGAACTGGACGCGCTGCTTGCAGTACTCGACGGCGGTGGCGAGGACCCGGTCCGCCGCCCCCGCCATCTGCATCGCGCGCATCAGGGCGGCCAGCTCGAAGGCGCGGTCGGCGGTCACGGCCGACTTGCCGCTGAACGACGCCGCGGCATTGTCGAAGCTCACCGTGCCGTAGGGCTCGCCGGCATGGCTCGGCGTGTCGGTTACCGTCACCGCGGCGGCCGGAACGACGGCGAGCGTGTCGCCCGCGACCACCACGAAACGCTCGGCCACCGAGGCAAAGGGCACGCGCTTCACGGTGCCGCTGACGCGGCCGCCCGACAGGGTCACGGCGCCCAGCGCCAGCGTTGCGGGTCCGGCCGCCGGCGTGCCGCCGGCCGCCGCGACCAGCAGGTTGGCCAGCGCGGTCTCCGCCAGCGGCACCGGCACGGCGTGGGAGCCCGCCAGCCTCATCAGGGCCAGCATGTCGGCGAGCGTACCGCCCGCCCCGTCCTTGTCCTCGGGGACGGCGACCAGCGGCAGGCCCATCTCCTCGATCTCCTTCCAGAGATCGGACGGCCAGACGCCCTTCTCGACGTCGTTCACGACGGCCCGGCCGCAGCGCTCGGTGAAGAAGCGGTCGGCGGTCTCCAGCAGCATGTCGCGCGTTTCGCGGTCCATCGTCCCCTCCTTCAGCGCAGGCCGAGGCCGCGCGCGACGATGCCGCGCAGGACCTGCGTCGTGCCGCCCTGGATCGTGTAACTCGGCGCCATCATGGTCGCGAACTGCGCCACATCGAGAAAGTCGGCGAGATCCTCCTCGGTCGTGGCGTCGGATTCGGCGATCGCGCGGGCGATCTCCGGCAAGTCCTGCTGGTAGATCGTGCCCAGGTCCTTCACCAGCGCGGCCTCGATGGCGGGCGACTTGCCGCCCTGCATCATGCCGGCGACGGCGACCGACATCTGGCGCAACGTCCACAGGCGGGCGACCAGGCGGCCCAGGATCGACGAGGCGCGCTTCGCCGGCTGGCGGCCGAGCACGCGCACCAGCTCGCGCAGGACGTAGAAATTCTGCATGAACCGCTCGGGCCCGCTGCGCTCGAAGGCCAGCTCGCTCGTTACCTGCAGCCAGCCGTCGCCCTCGTTGCCGATCAGACAGCTCTCCGGGATGAAGGCGTCGCTGAACGTGACTTCGTTCCAGTCGTGACGGCCCGCCAGGTTGATGATGGGACGGATCGTGATGCCCGGCGTCTTGAGATCGACGAGAAGCTGGCTCAGCCCCTTGTGGCGGTCGCCGTGCTGACCCGAGGTGCGGACGAGCGTGATGCAGTAGTGATTGTGGTGTGCGCCGGAGGTCCAGACCTTGGTGCCGTTGACGCGGAAGCCGCCCGGGACAGGTTCGGCGCGGGTGCGGACCGAGGCGAGGTCGGATCCCGAATCGGGCTCGCTCATGCCGATCGAGAAGTAGCACTCGCCGGCCGTGATGCGGGGCAGGATCGCCTCGCGCTGCTCCTCGCTGCCGAAGCGCAGCAGCAGCGGCCCGGACTGGCGGTCGGCAACCCAGTGGGCGCCCGCCGGCGCGCTGTTGCCCAGCAGCTCCTCGGTGATGACGTAGCGCTCGAGGAAGCTCTTCTCGCCGCCGCCGTACTGCTTCGGCCAGGTGACGCCGATCCAGCCCTGCTTGCCGAGCGCCTTGCTGAAATCCGACGAGCGCGTGTTCCAGCTCGCGAATGGGCCATCCTCCGTCTTGATCGACGGCAGGGTCTTCTTCAGGAAGGCCCGCACCTCGCCGCGCAGCGCCTCGGCCTCGGGCGGCAGATGGAAAGGCGGGAACTCGAGCTTGGGAATTGACATTGTTGTCTCGGCGGTTGGATGCCTCATCTCTGTCGGCTAATGCTAGGCCACGCAACCCGGTAGTTTCGAGGGACGAATGGCGCGACGGCCACCCCGCCTGCCCCCCTTGCTGGCGGATTTCGACGACGAGGAAAGAGAAGCCGTCCTGGCGGCGAACCGCGCCTTCTATCGTGCCTTCGCCGCGCGCGACGCCGATGCGATGGACCAGGTATGGGCGACCAGCGGCGCCATGGTGTGCCTCCATCCCGGTCGCCCGCCACTGCACGCACGCCCCGAGATCATGGCAAGCTGGCGCGCCATCCTGGGCCATCCCGAGGCGCCGCGCGTGCGCTGCATGGGCGAATGGGTGACCGGCCGTCCGGGGCTCGCGATCGTCGTCTGTCGCGAGATTCTTCCCGAGGGCCAGCTCATGGCGACAAACACCTTCGTCCGCCAGAGCGACGGCTGGCGGATGATCGGCCATCATTCCGGACCGGTTCCTCCGGTCGAGCCCGAGAAGGCAACCGCGGCTGCAACGGCAGCCGCGCCAGCGCGCGACCGGCGCAAGCTCCACTGACGTTTGCCGCTTCCGTCACAGATCGAGGAAGGCCCGAGACATGAACGACCCGGCCGGTCTGGCCACTCACGGTCGCGACCTGGGCGAAGCCGAAGGGGCGGCTGTCGAAGACGCCCACTGGAACATGCACCTCCCTCACGGCGTCTCCTTCGCGATCGCCTCCGGCGGGATCGGGCCGTCGGGGCGCAGGAACGTCTTCAGCTGCTCGTAGGGCACGGTGAGCGTGAACGGACCGCCCTCGTACTGGTTGAAGGAAAGTTCCAGCCGGTCGTCGAGGAAGATGTAGCGGCCGGTGTCCTTCAGCATGTCGGCGAGCTTGGGCACCTTGAGGTCGGCGCGCGCCAGCCGCGCCAGCTCGCGCAGCCAGGCGTCGCCCGGCTTGAAGACGTCGGCGGGCAGCACCGCGGCGCCGGTGCGCAGGTCGACCAGCGTACCGCTCATGCCGATCGTGCTGTGCGTGCCCCCGGTATAGCTCTCCCACACGAGGGCGACGGAGATCGTCCAGTCGCTGGGACGATAGAGCGTGAAGGCCTGCTCGTATCGCCATTCGGGGGGAGTTCCGCCACCATTGTCGGCATCGGGCCCCGGCACGACGCGGGCAACCGCCTGGGCCGTCGCCGTCGCGAGCTTGCGATTGACGGCGGTGAAATCGGCCTGCGTTCCGTCGAACTGCGGGTAGCTGGCGTCTATGCCGTAGGGAATGCCCCGCGCCTCGCCCGACCGGACGATCGCCTGCTCGCTGACGAACGGATAGTCGCCGTCGGCCAACAGGACCAACAGCGCGGCACGATCGCGATCGCGCCCCATGAGGCAATCCTCGACATCCGCCGGTTCGCCGACGCAGGCCCGTTCGCGGTTCGCCAGCCATCGCGCCTGGTCGGCGGCCAGATGCTCGCGCGCCGCGCCGCCCAGCTTGCGCCGGAGCGCGGCATAGGACGCCGACACGGCACGGTCCGCCGCCAGCAGCTCGGCATTGCCGCAGATCGCGCGCTCGACCGGCGTCGCCGCGCGGGCGCAATCGAGCCCCGTCTGGGCACCGGCTCCGCCCGCGCCGCCCAGCGCCAGCAGGGCCGCGAGGGTGCAGGTCCTAGCGGCGGATCGGGCCATCGGCGCGCAGCAGCGGCTTCAGCCGCTGGTAGGGAACGTCGACCTCGAAGGGGCCCGACACGTAGGGTCCGACCTCGTAGGCATTGAAGATCAGCTCCAGCCGGTCGGCGCGCCAGCAATAATGCTCGGGCTCCTTGAGCAGCTTGGCGAGGTTCCTGGGCTCGAGGGCGTCCTCGAAGCCGGGCTTCTGCTTGAACTGCTTCTCGAGATCGCGGGCGACGATCTCGCTCATGGCGCTGAGCCATTGCGGACCGTCCGAGAACACGCCCTCGGGTCCGACGGCCGCGCCGGTCCGCAGGTCGACCAGCGTGCAGACGGTGGCGCCGTAGCCGTGCGCGCCCCCCGTGAACCCGTAGTATTGCCACACGACGGTCATGGCGTCGGCATCCGGCCGGGCGAGCGTGTAGCTCTGCTCGTACGTCCATTCCTGCTCGCGGGAATCGTCGGGACCCGATTCGGGCGTGGCGTCGGCCGCCGCCTTCCTGGAGGCGTCGGCAAAGCCCGCGTTGAGCGCCGAAAAGTCGGCATTGGCGCCATCGAACCTCGGATAGGCGATGTCGTAGGACCAGGTGATCTTGCCAACCTTGCCCTTGTTGGCCAGCCGCTCGGTGCTGATCGCCGGCGTGGGTCCGACCGAAAGCGCGCGCAGCGTGCCGAGCCGGCCGGCATATTGCTCCTTGAGACAGTAGGCGACGGCATCGGCCTCGCCCGTGCAGCGACGGTTGCGCTCGATGATCCAGCGGACCTGGTCCTTCTCGAGCTGTTCCTTGCCCGCGGCCGTGAGCTTCGCCGAGAGCGCGGCGTAGGCGGCGGCCAGATCCCGATCGGCCTTCGCCAGCGCGGGATCGCGACAGACCGCCCGCTCGACGGCGTTCGAGGCCTTGCTGCAATCGAAGCTCGGTCCGCCTTGCGCCAGCGCAGGACCGGCAAGAAACATGGCGACGGCAAACACGATGGGTCTCACGCGCGCCTCCAGGCCTTGAGCCTGCGCACCGCCTCTTCCATCTCGGCGGTCGAGCCGGCGAAGGATAGGCGCAGCGTGCCCGCCCCGCGAGAGCGATCGAAGTCCACGCCCGGGGTCGCCGCGACGCCGGCTTCGGCCAGCATGCGCCGGCAGAAGTCGCGGCTGTCGTTGGTGAGATGGGCGACGTCGCAATAGAGGTAGAACGCCCCCTCGGCCGGAGCGAAGCGGTCGAAGCCGGCAGCCGGCAGGCTGGCCAGCAGCAGGTCACGGTTGGCGCGGTAGCGGCGGACATGGCCGTCGAGTTCCTCGCGGCAGTCGAAGGCCGCCAGCGCCGCATGCTGGCTGAGCGTCGGCACGGAAATGAAGAAGTTCTGCGCCAGACGCTCGATCGGCCGCACGAGGTCGGGCGGCACGACCAGCCAGCCGACCCGCCATCCCGTCATGGAGAAATACTTCGAGAAGCTGTTGACGACGATCGCGGTGTCGGACACCTCGACCGCCGACACCGTGTCTCCTTCGTAGACGATGCCGTGATAGATCTCGTCGGAGATCAGGCGCACGCCGTTCTGCGTGCACCAGTCGGCCAGCGCCTTCATCTCGCCATGGCCCACCATGGTGCCGGTCGGATTGGAGGGGCTGGCCACGATCAGCCCGTCGAGGCGGCCGGCCTTCCGGAGCGCCTCGACCGTCGGCTGGAACCGGTCGGCTGCCGAGGTCGGCAGGTCGACGGCCTCGAGATTGAGCGCCGCCAGGATGTTGCGATAGGCCGGATAGCCGGGGGCCGCGAGCGCCACGCGATCGCCGGCATCGAAGCTCGCCAGGAAGGCCAGCGGAAAGCCGCCCGAGGAGCCGGTGGTCACGATCACCCGTTCGGCCGCGACGTCGGCGCCGTACTCTTCCCGGTAGTGTCGCGCGATGCGCTCGCGCAGGGCCGGCAGGCCGAGCGCCGCGACATAGCCGATGCGGTCGGCGTCGAGGGCAGCGTGGGCCGCGGCGAGCGCGCCGCGGGGCGCCGGCGTGCTCGGCTGTCCCACTTCGAGATGGATCACCGTGTCGCCCGCCGCTTCCTTCTCGGCCGCCGCCGCCATGACGTCCATGACGATGAACGGATCGACGGCGCCGCCGCGCCGCGAGAGCTTGCCCGACATGGGCTAGCGGTCGGACGCGATGAGGGCCAGCCCGGCACCGGTCGGGTCGATGGCGGCGCGACAGGCGGCGCTGTCGCTGCGCAGGCCGTTCGGGCAGACGAGGGCGTTGACCCAGCCGCCCCGTCCGCCGCGGGCCGACAGCACGTTGGCGAGCGGCTGGTCGTCCTCGACCGTCGCGCGGGCCACCGAGCCGGTCGCCTGCGCGGCCGTCGGCGCGCCACCGCCGGCGCCGGCGAAGGTGAACTCGCCATTGTGCGGGTTGGCGACGATCAGCGGGCTCACCGAGCCCGCCTCGGGAGTCGGCGCGCCCAGCATCACGCCGAGCCCGGGGACGACGGCGCGTGCACCGAACAACTGGCCCATAGACAGGGCGCAGGCGGTCGCTCCGGCCTTGGCATCGACCGCGACGAAGCCCGAAAACCCGTTGGAGCTGGTCGGCGTCGGGCCGGCCGGCTGCTGGCCCTTCCAGCCGGCCACCGCGAGGGCCCCGGCGGCGGGCGGCGGCGCGACGTAGACGCGGCGACGGCCATAGGTCTCGGTGGTCGGCGCGCTGGCCTGTGGGACGGCGTTGCGCAGCGCCTCCACCGGCAGGCTGCCGCCGATGGCCGAGATCTGTTCCGACAGCGTCCGGGCAAGCCGGCCCTGGAAGAACTCGCCGCCACCGCGCTGGCGGATCGAGCCAAGCGTGCCCGCCAGTTCGGGCTGCACGAGCGTGCTGCCTTCCCGCAGGCTGCCGAACAGCCGCTGCGCCTCGCGATCGGCGCTCAGGAAGGACGCGCCCGCCAGCAGGTCGCGCCCCAGCGCGTGCGAGACCGGTACGCCGAACCGCGCCAGGCGCTCGGCCGGCGCCACCGTCTGCTCCCAGCGAAGCTGGCCGTGCCGCACGTGCATCAGCGTGATCGCCCGCACCCCCGACGGCACGGCGAACGGCTGGCCATGGACCGAGCCCGGCGCCGCGATCGGCGGGAACACGAAGGCCTCGGCGGTCTTCGACTTTTCGTCGTGCACGATACAGGCCCCCGAGGCGCCGAGCCCGGCGGCCGACGGCAGGGTGACGGCGGTCGCGAAGTACATGGCGACCGCGGCATCGGTCGCGTTGCCGCCCGCCTGGAGGATGTCGCGGCCAACCTCGGCCGCCCGGCTCTCGCCGGCGGACACGGCGGCGAAGCCGGCCTGTGTACGGATCAGATTCGAGAGGCCGGCACGGTTGGGCGCCCGGCCCGCCGGATTGGCGGCGTTGGCCGTGCGGTCGCTCTCGCGGTCCGTCTCACTTCTGCCACATGCTGCCAGCAAGAACAGCCCCGCCAGGGCCAGGCTGCGCAATTGACGCGACCGCCTGGCGTTCTTAGCCTGCCCAGAGACCGTGCTGCCCGTGTTTCGACGCATCATCACCCTCTTCTCTCTCGCCCTCGTCGCGCTGGCGCCGCTTGGTGCCGCGCGCGCGCAGCAAGGTCAACGACTCAATCTGATCCGCGACGCCGAGATCGAGAACACCATCCGCACCTTCGCCGTGCCGATCTGGCGGGCCGCGGGACTCGATCCCAATGCCGTCGAGATCATGATCGTCCAAGACAACGCGCTCAACGCCTTCGTGGCGGGCGGCCAGCGGATCTTCATCAACACCGGCCTGATCATGCGGACCGAGACGCCGAACCAGCTGGTCGGCGTGCTGGCGCACGAAAGCGGCCATATCGCCGGCGGCCACCTCGCGCGCATGCAGGAAGAGCTGCGCAACCTGTCGACGCTGCAGATCCTGGAAGCGTTGCTGGGCGCGGGTGCAATGGCCGGCGGCGCCGTCTCCGGCAGCTCGGTGGGCCGTGGCGGCCCGACGACGGGCATCGGCGGGCCGCGTGCGCCCGGCTCCCTCCTGTCGTTCCTGCACTACACGCAGACCCAGGAAAGCTCGGCCGACCAGGCCGCGATGACCTACCTGCAGCGCACCGGCCAGTCGCCCAAGGGCACCATCGAGTTCCTGAACCAGCTGCAGCGGGAGGAGCGGCTGCAGATCAACCGCCGCGATCCCTACCTCACCACCCACCCGCTCACGCCCGAGCGCATCTCGGCCTTCGAGCAGGCAGCGGCGCGCTCGCCCTACGTCAACAAGCCCGACACGCCGCAGGCGCTCGACCTGCATCACCGCATGGTGGCCAAGCTGATGGGCTTCGTTGCTCCCGACATGGCGCTGCAGCGCTTCCGCGAGGCCGACCGCTCGGTGCCCGCCCGCTACGCCCGGGCGATCGCCTGGTACCGCAAGGGGGCGCTGGGCTCGGCCCTGCTGACCATCGACGGGCTGCTCAAGGAGTATCCCAACGACCCGTATTTCAACGAGGTCCGCGGCCAGATGCTGTTCGAGAACGGCCGGGTCGCCGAGGCCGTCACCTACTATCGGCGCGCCGTGCAGCTCCTTCCCTCCTCCGGCCTGCTCAAGATCGATTTTGCCCGCACGCTGATCGAGTCGAACAATCCGGCCAATGACCGCGAGGCGGTGCGAAATCTCGAGCTGGCCGCGCAACAGGGCGAAAGCGATTCCTTCGAGCTGTGGCGGCTGATGGCGGCCGGCTACTCGAAGCTCAACAATCCCGGCATGACGTCGCTCGCCCGTGCCGAGATGGCCGTCGTCCGTGGCCAGCGCGCCGAAGCGCAGTCCCATGCCGACGCCGCGACACGCCAGCTCCAGCCGAATACGCCGGCATGGCAGCGGGCCCAGGACATCAAGGCATACATCAACACGCGGCCCGCGGGCCGCCGCTAATTCCGGAGTTCATCCATGCGCGCCGTCCTCCTCGTTCTCTGCGGCGGCCTCGTGCTCGCCGGCCTGCTCGCGGCGGCCGGCACGCGGGCGCCTCTCGCCGTCGCCCAGGACGGTCCGGCCCCGACCGGCGACAAGGCCACCCTGGGGCGCGACATCCGCGCCTACCTGATGGCCAATCCCGAAGTCCTGGTCGAGGCCATGCAGGAGCTCGAGCGCAAGCAGGACAGCCAGCGCGATGCGGTCGCCCAGAAGGGCGTGCAGGAGAACCAGGCTGAGCTCTATGGCGATCCGGAAAGCCCCGTGGCGGGCAACCCCGACGGCGACGTCACCATCGTGGAGTTCAGCGACTACCAGTGCCCCTACTGCAAGCGTGCCCACCAGGCGATGAAGTCGGTGGTCGGCGCCGACGGCAAGGTCAAGGTGATCTACAAGGACCTGCCGATCCTGGGCGAAGCCTCGCGCATCGCCGCCCTTGCCGCCCTGGCGTCGGCGAAGCAGGGCAAGCACAAGGCGATGCACGACGCGCTGATGGAGTATTCCGGCAAGCTCGACCGCGCCAAGATCCTCGAGATCGCCGCATCGGTCGGCCTCGACCAGGCAAGGCTCGAGAAGGACATGGAAGATCCGGCGCTCAAGAAGCTCATCGACCGCAACCTCGCGCTGGCGAGCGCGCTCGGCGTCCGCGGCACGCCGGCGTTCGTGGTCGGCAAGCAGTTCGTCCCGGGCGCCGTCGACGCCGCGACCCTGAAGCAGCTCATCGCCGACGCCCGCAAGGGCCAGGGCTGAGAACCGCGCGCCGGTCTGCCCGCCCGGTCAGCGACCGAGCGTGGCGGACAGGCCGAGAAGCGAGACGAAATCGGCGCCGGGCCGGCCCAGCCTCTCCATGCTCTCGAAGGTGAGCGGCGGCTGGGGCTTGGCGTCGATCACCAGCGTGCCGCCCTGCTCGATGAACCTCGCGACGGTGTCCATCAGCTGGGTCATCGCCTGTGAGATCAGCACGCCCGTGGGCTGGTAGCGACGGATCTCGCGCGCGAGGTTGGCCCGCGCCGTCGCCAGCGGCTGGCCCGTGGCGGTGGCCAGCGCCCGCAATCCCCGCTCGAGCAGGCTCCTGTCGACCACGGCCAGCTGCGCCATGCCGAGCGCCGCCGTCGAATCGGCCAGGGACAGCATGCTTCCGGTGTCGGTGGCCTCCCAGAAGGCCGCGTCGGCATCGACGATCCGGCCCGACAGCTTGATCTCGCCGAGGCCGGGGCCGACCAGCTCGCAGGGGCCGAGGGTGGCTTCGCCGCTGCCGCGGTCCTCGCCGAAGTTGCAATCGAAGTCCGCCCTCACTTCCTTCAGACCCATCGTCTGCAGGGCCAGACGCACCTTGAGCGCCTCCAGGCCGCGGAGCGGCGGCGCCAGCACGAAGCCCTCGACGCGAAGGCGGGTGCGCCGGATCTTGTCGCTCTCGCGTGTGGTGGCGAAGTTCGCGCCGCCCAAGGCGATGCCGTAGGTCTCGAGCGTCTGGCCACTGAATCCGGTGGCGCTCGCATTGTCCGCCGTCACCCGGCCGACCGGCGCGCCCGGCACCCAGTCCTCCGCCGACAGGGCGGCGATCGTGCGGGTGAGGTCGACGTCACCGGCCTTGATCTCGGCCACGCGATAGAGCGGCGCCCGACCGTCCCGGGCCGTCGCCTCGAGCGCGGTGACCGAGACGGCGGCGATCCGGCCGCGGTCGTATCCGTCGACGACAACAGACCCCACGCCGACCGTGTCGCCGGTGGGCAGGGTGAAGACGGCGTTCCTTTCCTCGAGGCGTCGCACGGTAAGGGCCCCCATCGCCCGCGCCATCTGTACGGCCGGGCGGAAGTAACCCTCCGGCACGCCGAGGGCGTCGAAGCGCGCGAGATCGAAGCCGTCGATCTTGACGAGCTCGATGCTCCAGTCGGCTTGCCCCGAGGACTCGACGACGCGGACGTTCGCCATCTCGACCTGCTCGGCGCGGAGCGGATCGCCGAGCTGGAAGCCGTCGAGCGGCGTGTGGCCGCGCAGCAGTTCGTCGAGCGGCCATGCCAGCCCCGAGGCTTCCCAGCGTGCGACGGTGAGCGTCGTACCCCTGTTGGATGACGAGAGGTTCGACAGGCGGACGCGCCGATCGAAGAGACCGACCTCGACCTCCTCCACCTTGGTCGTGCCGTTGCGCTCGAGGCCGCGCTTGATCTCGGCCGCGGCCTGGCGCTCGAGGAACGGGACCGCCGCGACCGCCGCGGCGGCCAGCACCACGACGATGGCGAGGGCGACGACGATCTTCCTCATGGTTCGGCATCCGGCTGGCGCGACGGCTCGGCGGCGGCGAAGGCCGGGTGCGCCATGCAGGCGGCATGGATGCGCCGGATGGTCGGGAACCGCTCCATGTCCACCTTGAAGCGGCAGGCGTTGAAGACCTGCGGCGCGAGGCAGAGATCGGCCATGGTCGGCTGGTCGCCGTGGCTGAAGGCTCCCGTCCTGGGGTCGTCCTTGACCGTGGCCTCGTAGGCCTCGAAGCCGGTCTCGATCCAGTGTCGCGACCAGGCGAAGGCGCTTTCCTCGGTCTGCCCGAACTTCTGCCGCAGGTAGGACATGACCCGAAGGTTCTGGATCGGATGGATGTCGGCGGCGCAGATCAGCGCCAGCGCGCGCACCCGCGCCCGGTCCGCGGGAACCTTCGGCAGGATCGGCGGCTCGGGATGGGTCTCCTCGAGGTATTCGAGGATGGCCATGGACTGGGTGAGGACCTCACCCGAATCGAGCACGAGCGCCGGCACCAGCTTCTGCGGGTTCAGCGCCACGTAGTCGGCGGAGAACTGCTCGCCCTTCCGCAGATGCCGCGACGCGTGCTCCACCGCGAGCCCCTTGAGGTTGAGGGCGATGCGTACGCGGAACGCCGCCGAGGAGCGAAAGTACCCGATGAGCTTCATGAAAGCCTCCGCAGCGACCTTAGCACGGCTCAGCGGGGCGGCGCGTAGCGAACGACCTTCTGATCGATGGCGCCGAAGATCGACCGGCCGTCGTCGTCGAGCATCTCGATCCGGATGCGGTCGCCGAACGACATGAAGGGCGTCACCGGCTTGCCGCCCTCGATCGTCTCGCGCACCCGCCGCTCGGCGATGCAGGAGCAGCCGACGCCGGCATCGCGGTTCGCGACCGTTCCGGAGCCGACGACGGTCCCGGCCTCGAGATGCCGCGTCGTCGCGGCATGCGCGATGAGCTGGCCGAAGTCGAAGGTCAGGTCCGTGGCGGCATTGGGATGGCCGAACTCCTTGCCGTTGAGCGTCGAGATCAGCGGCCGGTCGAGGCGGGCGCCGTCCCAGGCCTTGCCGAGCTCGTCGGGCGTCACCGCCACCGGCGCGAAGGCGGTGGCGGGCTTGCCGTGGAAGAAGCCGAAACCCTTCGCCAGCTCGCCGACGATGACGTTGCGCAGCGATACGTCGTTCAGGATGGTGACCAGCCGGATGTGGCCGCGCGCGGCCTCGGGCGTGATGCCCATCGGGACATCGTCGACGATGACGCCGATCTCGCCTTCGAAGTCGATGCCGTGCGCCTCGTCCACCGCCTCGATGTCGTCGTTGGGTCCGATGAACGAATCAGACCCGCCCTGGTACATCAGCGGATCGGTCCAGAAGGACGGCGGCATCTCCACGCCGCGCGCCCTGCGCACCAGCTCGACGTGGACGACGTAGGCCGAGCCGTCGGCCCACTGGTAGGCGCGCGGCAGCGGCGCCGCCAGCGCCCTCGTGTCGAGATCGAAGGCCCCCGCCGCCTTGCCCTCCTCCAGCTCGCCGGCCAGGGCGCGCAGCCGCGGCGCAGCCGCCGGCCAGTCCTCCAGCGCCGTCTGCAGGGTCGGCGCGACCCCGGCCGCGCGCACCGCGCGCTTCACCGCGCGGTCGACCACGATCAGCGTGCCGTCGCGGCCGCCTTCCTTCAGTGAAGCGAGTTTCATTGGTTCCTTCCCTTACAGAGCCACATGCCTCTCATGTTCCTCTCCCCCGCTAGGGGGAGAGGAACATGAAAGAGAAGCAGGCGAGGAGTGCGGAGCCCTTGCCGCCCTACTCCGCCGCCTGCTTGAGGTCGGGCGCGCGCCACGACTTCACGTAGCCCTCGAACTCGACGCCGGCCGGCATGGCGGCGATGTCGACAGCGTCGCGCGTGTCGATCATGACGGCGACCTCGTCGGTCTCGGTCTTGCCGCCCTTTGTCGCGGCGTTGAACGCCTTGGGATGCGGACCGTGGGTGAAGCCGGACGGATGCACCGTCATCATGCCGGGATGGATGTTGTCGCGGCTGAAGAAGCTGCCCCGGTGATAGAAGATCACTTCCTCGAAATCGTCGTTGTTGTGGAAGAACGGCAGACGCAGCGCCTCGGGATCGCTCTCCAGCGGGCGCGGCACGAAGGTGCAGACCACGAAGCGGCCGGTCACGAAGGTCGAATGGGCCGAGGGCGGCAGGTGGAACCGGTGGCTCATCAGCGGCCGCAGGTCGCGCCAGTTGATCCGCACGACGCTGAGGTCGCCGTGCCATCCCACCGCGTCGAGCGGATTGAACGGATAGGTCACGGTCGAGAGCTGGTTGCGGCGCTTCACGGAGACTTTCCACGGCCGCTCGTCCTGTTGGGCGCGGAAGGCGTCGTCGATGACGGGCGCGTCCAGCATCGCCGGGTCGAAGATGGCGTGGCGGCCGACCAGCCCCTTGTCGGGCAGCGTGAAATGGTCGTTGGTCGCCTCGATCATGAGGATCATCGTGGGCTTCGCCGGTTCCAGGCGCCACATCGTGCCGCGCGGGATGACGAGGTAGTCGCCGTCGCGATAGTCGAGATGGCCGTAGTCGCAGTAGAGCGCGCCCTCGCCCTCGTGGACGAACAGGATCTGGTCGCCGTCGCTGTTGCGCGCCAGATCGGACATCGCCCGGTCGAGCTTCCAGACGCGCATCTGGATGTGCGGGTTGCTCATCACCAGCTCGGACGTCCAGGGATTGCCGGTCGCCGTCGCGAGCTTGTTCATGTCGAAGGCGCGCGGCCGGATCGCCCCGTCGAACTCCACCCAGTCGGTCGGCTTGTGCCTGTGATGGAACTGCGCGGAGGGGCCGAAGAAACCCTCCTTGCTGATCTCGCGCTCGTAGGTGCCCTCGGGCAGCCGGACGTGCGCCTGGCGCGAGGCCGTTCCCTCGACCTGGCGCAGTGGAATCCAGTTCCTCGCCATCGTTTCCTCCTGCTTCCTATGCCTTCAGCACGCCGCGGCGGATCTGGTCGAGCTCGATCGATTCGAACAGGGCGCGGAAGTTGCCCTCGCCGAAGCCCTCGTTGCCGCGGCGCTGGATGATCTCGAAGAAGATCGGGCCGATCACCGTCTGGGTGAAGATCTGCAGCAGGAGCCCGCCGCCCTTGGTCGGGGCGCCGTCGATCAGGATGCGGTCGGCGGCGAGCCGGTCGAGATCCTCGCCATGGCCCGGCAGGCGCGCATCGATCTGCTCGTAGTAGGTGTCGGGCACGGTCTGGAACGGCACGCCCTTGCCCTTCAGCGTCTCCACGGTCTCGTAGATGTCGTCGGTGCCGAGCGCGATGTGCTGGATGCCCTCGCCGTGATAGGCCGACAGATATTCCTGGATCTGCGACTTGTCGTCGGTGCTCTCGTTGATCGGGATGCGGATCTTGCCGCACGGGCTGGTCATCGCCTTCGACTTGAGGCCGGTGAGCTTGCCCTCGATGTCGAAGTAGCGGATCTCGCGGAAATTGAAGAGGCGCTCGTAGAACTCGGCCCATTCCGCCATGCGCCCGCGATGGACGTTGTGCGTCAGGTGATCGATGTAGGTGAGGCCGACGCCCTTCGGGTGGCGCTCGACGCCGGGCAGGTACTCGAAGTCGACGTCGTAGATCGTGCCGCGCTCGCCGTAGCGGTCGACCAGGTAGATCAGCGAATCGCCGATCCCCTTGATCGCCGGGATGTTGAGCTCCATCGGCCCGACCTTGCCCTCGACGCCCCAGGCGCCCAGCGACTGCGCCCGCTTGTAGGCGTAGGCGGAGTTGCGGACGCGCAGCGCGATGGCGCAGATCGACGGGCCGTGCACCCGCGCGAAGCCCTGGGCGAAGCTGTCCTTCTCGGCATTGACGATGAAGTTCACGTCGCCCTGGCGATAGAGCGAGACGTCCTTGGAGCGGTGCTTGGCGACCTTCACGAAGCCCATGCTCTCGAACAGCGCGCCGAGCGCCGCCGGATCGGGCGCGGCGTACTCGACGAACTCGAAGCCGTCGGTCCCCATCGGATTGATCTCTTCGATCTCGGCGGATTGCATGACGCTGGCCATGTCGACCTCCCGAACGGACCCTGCGGGTCGAATTGACCCAAGCGGGTAATTAGTTTCATATGTAACTATCATGCCGAAGGCCGCGCAAGCCCTCGAACTGGAGAATTTTCTCCCGTACCGCCTGTCCGTGCTGGCCCAGCTCGTTTCACAGGCCCTGCACGATCGCTATGCCGAGACCTTCGGCCTGTCGGTCACGCAGTGGCGGGTCATGGCGGCGCTGGGCCGGTATGCGCCGCTCACCGCCTCGGATGTGGGGCAGCGCATCGCCATGGACAAGGTGGCCGTGAGCCGGGCCGTCGCCGGGCTCGAGGAGCGCGGCCTCGTCGAGCGGGCGACCGATCGCACCGACCGGCGGCGCGCCTCGCTGCGGCTGAGCGCCCGCGGGCAGGCCATGTATGCCCGCATCGTGCCGCTGGCCCTCGACTACGAGGGCCGCCTGGCCGAGGCCCTGTCGGACGAGGACCGGCGCAGCCTCGATGCCGCGATCGACCGCCTGATGGCCCGCGCCCGGACGCTGCGGCAGCCCCCCTGAGGCGGCTTTGCGCGCGCCTTGTGGCGCGAAGTCGCCATGCTATAACGCCCGCTCTGTCAGGCGAGGGAGAACCAGATTTGGCCGCAAAGGCCGCCCGCCCCGCACCCGCGCAAAAGCCGGTGCTGGTGCTCAACGGGCCCAATCTCAACATGCTCGGCAAGCGGCAGCCGGAAATCTATGGAAGCGAGACACTGGCCGACATCGAGAAGGCCTGCCGCGCCGAAGCCCTGCGCCTGGGGATAAATGTCGAATTCGCGCAGAGCAACCACGAGGGCGTGCTGGTCGATCGCATCCAGGCCGCGCGCGACGGCAATGCCGGGATCGTCATCAACGCCGGCGCCTATACCCATACGTCGGTGGCGATCCTCGACGCCCTGAACGCGGCCGAGCTGCCCGTCGTCGAGGTGCACCTTTCCAACATCTACAAGCGCGAGAGCTTCCGCCATCATTCCTACATCAGCCCGGCGGCAGTCGGCGTGATCGCCGGCCTCGGCAGCCAGGGCTATCTCCTGGCGCTGCAGGCGCTGTCGCGCCTCCTGAAACGCTGACATCAATCGGGGCTTCCGTTCATGGCAAAATTCGAGATGGATACCGAGTTCGTCCGCAAGCTGGCTCAGATCCTCCACGAGACCGACCTCGGGGAGATCGAGTTGGCCGAGGGCGACAGGCGCATCCGCGTGGCGCGCCCCGCCGTGACGGTGGCGGCCCCGGCAGCGATGGCCGCGGCGGCTCCCCCGCCGGCGGCGGCAGCGACCGCCGCCGCGCCCGCATCCGGCGACGTCGCCAAGCATCCCGGCGCGGTCACCTCGCCCATGGTGGGCACCGCCTACCTCGCTCCGGAACCCGGCAAGCCCGCCTTCGTGTCGATCGGCGACAAGGTGGCGGCCGGCCAGACGCTTCTGATCATCGAGGCGATGAAGACCTTCAATCCCATCAAGGCGCCCAAGGCGGGCACGGTGGCCCAGATCCTGGTCGACAATGCCCAGCCGGTGGAGTTCGGCGAGCCGCTGATGATCGTCGAATAGGGCCTCGCGCGGATGTTCGACAAGGTCCTGATCGCCAACCGGGGCGAGATCGCACTGCGCATCCATCGCGCCTGCCGCGAGATGGGCATCGAGACCGTGGCCGTCCATTCGACGGCCGACAGCGACGCCATGCACGTCCGCCTGGCCGACGAATCGGTCTGCATCGGACCGCCGCCGGCACGCGACAGCTACCTCAACATTCCCGCCATCCTGTCGGCGGCGACCATCGCCGGCGCCGATGCCATCCACCCCGGCTACGGCTTCCTGTCCGAGAACGCGCGGTTCGCCGAGGCGGTAGAGGCGCATGGCTTCACCTTCATCGGCCCGACGCCGCAGCACATCAGCATGATGGGCGACAAGATCGTCGCCAAGCAGACCGCCAAGGAGCTGGGCCTGCCGCTGGTGCCGGGCTCGCCCGGCCCGGTCGGCTCCCTGGAAGAGGTGCAGGCGCTTGGCGTTTCGATCGGCTGGCCGGTCCTGATCAAGGCCGTCGCCGGCGGCGGCGGCCGCGGCATGAAGGTGGTGAACGACGAAGAGTCCGCCGCCGAGGCATTCTCGCTGGCGCGCGCCGAGGCCAAGGCGGCATTCGGCAACGACTCCGTCTACGTCGAGAAGTATCTCGGCCGGCCGCGCCACATCGAGATCCAGGTGCTGGGCGACGGCAAGGGCGGCGGCATCCATCTCGGCGAACGCGATTGCTCCCTGCAGCGCCGGCACCAGAAGGTGCTCGAGGAAGCCCCCTCGCCCGCGCTCAATCCCGAACAGCGCCGCCGCATCGGCGAGCTCGCCGCCGCCGCGGTGCGGACGCTCAAGTACCGCGGCGCCGGCACCCTGGAATTCCTGTTCCAGGACGGCGAATTCTACTTCATCGAGATGAACACGCGCCTGCAGGTCGAGCATCCCATCACCGAGGCGGTGACCGGGATCGACCTGGTGCGCGAGCAGATCCGCATCGCCGCCGGTGGCGAGCTCGGCCTCCGCCAAGAGGACATCAAGATCCAGGGCCACGCCATCGAATGCCGCATCAATGCGGAGAATCCCGAGACCTTCACGCCCAGTCCCGGCCGCATCGCCGACTACCACCCTCCCGGCGGCCTCGGCGTGCGGGTCGATTCCGGTCTCTACACCGGCTATTCGATCCCGCCCTACTACGATTCGATGGTCGCCAAGCTGATCGTCAATGGCACCAGCCGCAACGAGTGCCTGATGCGGCTGCGCCGTTCGCTGGAGGAATTCGTGATCGGTGGCATCGACACCACGATACCGCTCCACCAGCGCATCATCGGCGAACAGGCCTTCATCGACGGCGACTACGACATCCACTGGCTGGAGAAGCTGGTCGGCCTGAAGAAGTAGGCGGGCATGCGGCGCGCGTATCCTTCGATTTCCTCCCCGCGCATCGCGCGGGAAGGTGCGCGCGAAGCGAAGAGGGCGGCCGCGAACGCCGATCCAGGCCATGCCCCTTCCGCCCCTGCGGGGGCCCTCCCCGGCCGGGCCGGGGTCGCATGAGTCATGGAAATAACGCCTGAACTCCTGCTGCAAGCTTACCGAATCGGCGTGTTCCCCATGGGCGAGCGCCGCGACGATCCCAAGCTCTACTGGCTCGATCCCCGGCTGCGGGCCATCCTGCCGCTCGACGGCTTTCACCTGCCGCAGCGACTGCGACGCACCGTTCGCTCGAATCGCTTCGAGGTCAGCGCCGACACCTCCTTCGCCGAGATCGTGCGCGCCTGCGCCGAGCCGAGGCCCGGCCATCCGGAGAGCTGGATCAACGAGCCCATCGTCGCGCTCTACTCGGAACTGCACCGGCGCGGCCACGCGCACAGCGTCGAATGCCGCCGCGACGGAGACCTGGTCGGCGGCCTCTACGGCGTATCGGTTGGAGCCGCCTTCTTCGGCGAGAGCATGTTCAGCCGCGAGCGCGATGCCTCGAAGGTGGCGCTGGTCCACCTGATGGCGCGGCTGATCCGCGGCGGCTTCCGCCTGCTCGACTGCCAGTTCATGACCGAGCATCTGCGCTCGTTCGGTGCGATCGAGGTGCCGCGCGACGAGTTCCGCCGACTGCTGGCCGATGCGATCGACCGTCCGGCCTCGTTTCAGCGCGAGCTGGGCGGCTCGGATCCCTGTGCCATCGTGCAGGAGAGCACGCGCACGTCGTAGACGCCGTGGTCGAGCGCCGACAGCGAGGGCGTCGAGGCGAACATCCAGCCGGCGAACAGCTTCTCCTCGGCCTGGCCCGGCTTGTTGTCGACGATGGTGAGGTAGGCGACCGATTCCGGCGGCGCCTCGGGCACGTTGACCAGGCAGTCGCCGACCGTGATCGAGAGAGTACCGAACTGGGTCTTCTCGCCGACCGGCGCATAGAACCGCCGGGTCCGCGCCGTCACCTTGTCCAGTCCCTGAAGCTCGGCGACGCGCCGTCCCGGCCCGTCGGGAACCGGCCTCAGATTGGAGTTGGCGCCGGGCGGCGGGGGCGGCGGCTTCTGCTGCTGCCCCTGGGCCCAGGCCGCGCCCGCGACGGCCAGCAGGGCCGTGGCGAGCGATGCGATCGACAGTCTCACTTCTTGCCGGTGTGTGGTGCGTCGAGCGCTTCGATCAGCTCGTGCAGGGCGGCCTTTATCTGGTCGGCATCGCATCCCATCAGGACTCCGTCCTCCAGCGCGTCGGCGCAGAGGCTCTCGATTTCCTGGATGTTCTGGTTGAGCACTTTGATCTTTTCGAGGCAGGACACCGGCTTGCCGTCGGGTTGCCGCCACACCGGGGGCGCCTTGGGGGAGCGGGCGGTCATCACTTCGACCCCGTGCCGCCGAACATGAACTTGGCGATCAGCTCCGCCAGCGGCACCGCCCCCTGGGTCTTCTCGATGTCGCCACCGGGGGCGATCATCTTGGTGTCGCCACCGGGCTCGAGCACGACGACCATGCCGCCCAGCAGCGACTCGCCCACGATCTTGGCGAAGGTGTCGATCGGCAGCCCGACATTGGCCGATACCATCATGCGCACCACTGCCTGATAGGTCTTGCGATCGAGGTCGAAGCCCGTGACCGTTCCGACCTTGACCCCGCTCAGGGTGACGTCGGCACCGCGCTTCAGCCCGTCGATGCGGTCGAAGCGCGCGACCACCTCGTAGCCGGCGGGACCGCCGCGATCGGACTTCGAGAAGGCATAGAAGACGAAGACGGCGGCGACCGCCAGCACGAGCGCGCCGACGATCGTCTCGACGATGTTGCGACCCACGAGACCTCTCCTAGCCCGGGCGCCAGGCCTCGTACGGCGGCTTGGGCTTGTCGCCGATCATCAACGTGTGGCCAGGCGGGCGATAGGCAGCCGCCGTGCCGGTGAGGTTGGGAAGATGCTCCTTCTCCCACGGCTGGCGCACGGGGCCGCCCGCCAGCGGCACCATGTCGGTCGTGTAGTGCAGCCAGCCGTGCCACTCCGGCGGCACGCGCGAGGCCTCCACGGGACCATTGTACATCACCCAGCGCTTGCGCCGGCGGCCAGCCACGACGCGCTTGTCCTGGAAATAGCGATTGCCCTCGGCATCCGTGCCGACGAGTTCGCCGCGCATCTTTGTGAAGAGCCAGGTGCCGATCGTCATGAAGATAACCACGCTGCGGGAGTCACCGCGCCGCTTGTACGCGCGCGCTCGACGACGCGCAACGCGACGCGCTCGCTGCCGGATTTCATGTCGATCAAGGCCATTCAACTCTCCTGATTCACGATGTGTTGCTCTCTTGCATCATCTAGTGCCATCAACAGGGCAGTCCACAAAATATAGTTGCGCACACAAGATTTTGTAATTTACTATCACTCGGTGCCCACATGTGCGTGTTCGACGGGATAGATCGAACACATCCCGCACAGGGTCGAACGACGGGAACGGGCACGGGGGATCGTCGATGCGTCTTGAGCGTCGGTATACGGAGGCAGGAACGTCGCCATTCGAAGGAGTGGCGTTTCGTGCCGTCGATTCCGAGATCCGCAATCCCGACGGTTCGGTCGTCTTCAGCATGAAGGGCATCGACGTGCCGGCCGACTGGTCGCAGGTCGCCGCCGACGTCCTCGCCCAGAAGTATTTCCGCCGCGCCGGTGTTCCGGCCCGCCTGACGCGCGTCGCCGAAGCCGACGTGCCGGAGTGGCTGTGGCGCTCGGCGCCCGACGCCGACGCACTCGCCGCGCTCCCCGAAGCCGAGCGCTTCGGCGGCGAGCGCAGTGCCCGCCAGGTCTTCCATCGCATGGCCGGCGCGTGGACCTACTGGGGCTGGAAGGGCGGCTACTTCGACAGCGAGGACGACGCCCGCGCCTTCTACGACGAGCATTGCCACATGCTGGCGGCGCAGATCTGCGCGCCGAACTCGCCGCAGTGGTTCAACACCGGCCTGCACTGGGCCTATGGCATCGACGGACCGGGCCAAGGCCACTGGTTCGTCGACCATCGCGACGGCGAGTCCCGGCCCTCCTCCTCCGCCTACGAGCGGCCGCAGCCGCATGCCTGCTTCATCCAGAGCGTCGCCGACGATCTCGTGGGCGACGGCGGCATCATGGACCTCTGGGTGCGCGAAGCCCGGCTGTTCAAGTACGGGTCGGGGACCGGCTCCAACTTCTCCAGCCTGCGCGGCGACGGCGAGCGCCTGTCCGGCGGCGGCCGGTCGTCGGGCCTGATGTCCTTCCTCAAGATCGGCGATCGCGCCGCGGGCGCCATCAAGTCGGGCGGCACCACGCGCCGCGCCGCCAAGATGGTGTGCGTCGACGTCGACCATCCCGACATCGAGGAATTCGTCGCCTGGAAGATGCTCGAGGAGCAGAAGGTGGCGGCCCTCGTCGCCGGCTCGCGCCTCGCCAACCGCCACCTCAACGCGGTGATGCAGGCCTGCCTCGAAAGCGACGCCGAAGGCGACGCAGCCTTCGACCCGCGCCAGAACCAGCGCCTGCGCCGCGAGATCGTCGCCGCCCGCCGGGCCGAGCTGCCGGAGAACTACATCCAGCGGGTGATCCAGTTCGCCCGCCAGGGCTACGGGCACATCGAGTTCCCCGCCTTCGACACCGACTGGCAGTCGGCGGCCTATCTCACCGTCTCGGGCCAGAACGCCAACAACTCAGTGCGGGTCACCGATTCCTTCCTGCGCGCGGTCGAGGCCGACCGGGAATGGGCACTGACCGAGCGCACCACCGGACGGGTCTCGAGGACCGTCAGCGCGCGCGGCCTGTGGGAGGCCATCGCCGAGGCGGCATGGCATTCCGCCGATCCCGGCGTGCAGTACGACACGACGATCAACGACTGGCACACCTGCCCCGAGTCGGGACGCATCAATGCGTCGAACCCGTGCTCCGAGTACATGTTCCTCGACGACACGGCCTGCAATCTCGCGTCGCTCAACCTGATGCGGTTCCGCCGGGCCGACGGATCGGTCGACATCGCGGCCTTCGAGCATGCGACGCGCCTGTGGACAGTCGTGCTCGAGATCTCGGTGATGATGGCGCAGTATCCCTCGCGCCGGATCGCCGAGCTCTCCTACCGGTACCGCACCCTGGGCCTGGGCTACGCCAACCTCGGCGCGCTGCTGATGTCGTCGGGCCTGGGCTACGACAGCCGCGCCGGCCGGGCGATCGCCGGCGGGCTCACGGCGATCATGACCGGCATCGCCTATGCCACGTCGGCCGAGATGGCCGGCCTGATGGGCGCCTTCCCGGGTCATGCCGCCAATAGCGACGCCATGCTGCGGGTGATCCGCAACCATCGCCGGGCTGCCCGAGGCGAGACGGCAGGCTACGAGAGCCTGTCGATCGCGCCCCAGCCGCTCGACGTCGCGGCCTGCCCGCCCGCTCTCGCGGCGGCGGCACGGGAGGCGTGGGACAAGGCGCTGGCGCTGGGCACCGAGCACGGTTTCCGCAATGCGCAGGTCTCGGTGATCGCGCCGACCGGCACGATCGGCCTCGTGATGGACTGCGACACGACCGGCATCGAGCCCGACTTCGCGCTGGTCAAGTTCAAGAAGCTGGCGGGCGGCGGCCATTTCAAGATCATCAACCGCACGGTGCCGCTGGCGCTTGCCACGCTGGGCTACGATGACGAGGCGATCGAGCGCATCGTCTCGCATGCCGTTGGTCACGGATCCCTGGCGGGCGCGCCGGCGATCAATCCCGAGACCCTTGCGGCGCGCGGCTTCGACGCCGCGACGCTCGCACGGGTCGAGAAGGCCCTCGCCACCGCCTTCGACATCCGCTTCGCCTTCTCCCGCTACACGCTCGGTGACACGTTCTGCCGCGACGTCCTCGGCCTCGACGACGAGGCGCTCGCCGATCCGCGCCTCGACGTGCTGACGCGGCTCGGCTTCTCGAAGGGCGACATCGCCGCGGCCAACGCGCATGCGTGCGGGACGATGAGCATCGAAGGCGCACACGACCTCGCGCCGAAGCATCTCGCGGTGTTCGATTGCGCAAATCCCTGTGGACGGGATGGGACGCGCTGCTTGTCTGCGGAAAGTCACATCCGCATGATGGCTGCAGCTCAACCTTTCGTTTCAGGCGCGATCTCCAAGACCATCAACATGCCGAACGCCGCCACGGTCGAGGATTGCCGCGAGGCCTACGAACTCTCGTGGAAGCTGGGTCTGAAGGCCAATGCGCTCTATCGCGACGGCTCGAAACTGTCGCAGCCGCTGTCGGCCATGGTGCTGGGCGACGAGGCGGCGAACGACGATCTCGCGGAACTCGCGCCGGCAGCCCGCGCGCCGATCATCGCCGAGCGGATCGTGGAACGCATCGTCGAGCGCGAAGTTCGCGCCGGGCGCGAACGCCTGCCGCAGCGCCGCAAGGGCTACACCCAGAAGGCGATCGTCGGCGGTCACAAGGTCTATCTGCGAACCGGCGAGTACGAGGACGGTCGCGTCGGCGAGATCTTCGTCGACATGCACAAGGAGGGGGCTGCCTTCCGCAGCCTGATGAACAACTTCGCCATCGCGATCTCGATCGGCCTGCAGTACGGCGTGCCGCTCGAGGAGTTCGTCGAAGCCTACACGTTCACCCGCTTCGACCCCTCCGGCCTGGTCGAAGGCAACGACGCCATCAAGATGTCGACCTCGGTGCTCGACTACATCTTCCGCGAGCTCGCGATCTCCTATCTCGGCCGCGGCGACCTCGCCCATGTCGAGCAGTCGGACCTGCGGCCCGACAGCGTCGGTCGCGGCCAGCTCGAAGGCGCGCTCCCGGCGCCCGGAACCGATGCCGCCCAGGCCGCTGCGCTGGCGGTCAACCGGATCGCCAGCGTCGGCTATGTGCGCAGCAACCTCTATGTCCTGAACGGCCTGACCGCCGGCAATGTCGCGATCGCCCAGGAGGCGATGGACGCCGGCACGAGGCCCACCGAACTGCTGGACGGTTCAACCGTCGCCCGGGCGCCTCGCGCCCAGGCGGCCGTCCACAGTGTCGCGCTCGGAGAGGCATCCTCCTCCGCCCTCGGCGTCGCCCTCGAGGCGAAGCTCAAGGGTTTCGAAGGGGATGCCTGTCCGGAATGCGGCAACTTCACCATGGTCCGCAACGGAACGTGCCTCAAGTGCACGACCTGCGGCGGCACCACCGGCTGCAGTTGAGCATGCGCGGCAAGCGTCCCTGCGTACCCCGGGGTTCCCGCGGTTGGGTGCCTCAAAGCTAACCATAGGAGACAGTCATGGCTGCTAAGAAGAAGGCTGCTAAGAAGAAGGCTGCTAAGAAGAAGAAGCAGTAAAAAGGAAAGGGCGTAGGCCAAAGCTGAACTTTGGCCCCTCTAACCGAACGCCTTTCGGCTTCCGCGTGGGTGCCCTCATGGCCCCACCGGAAGCCACCTTCCAACGAAATGCTCTAAGCCAAAAGTGACACCCCGCCTCTGGGGGTGGAAAGGCGTCACTTTACCGGTCCGGCGACCTTGGTCTGCCGGACTTTTTTCTGTCCGCGCGCCTTGAAGGGTCGGCATCCAACCGTTACATAGCGGAACATGGATACTGACCAGTCAGTCATTGAGATTGCCGAGCCCCCACGGACCCGGCGTCCCGAGGACCGTGCCCGCGAGATCACCCGGGCGGCGCTCGAACTGTTCGTCACCAAGGGTTTCTCGGCCACCAAGCTCGAGGAGGTGGCCAAGGCCGCCGGCGTCAGCAAGGGCCTCCCCTACCTCTACTTCAAGAGCAAGGAAGAGCTCTTCAAGGCGGTGATCGTCGAGGCGATCGGCGAGCCGCTGGTCCGGGCCAACGAGATGGTCGACGCCTTCGAAGGCTCGACCGAGGCGCTGCTCTGCGAGCTGATCGACAAGTTCCGGGCCTTCGCCGAGAGCCCGATGGGCGGTGTCATCAAGCTGATCCTGGCCGAGGCCGGCAACTTCCCGGACGTCGCGCGCTTCTACTGCTCGAACTTCGACCTGCGCGGTCGCGAGCTCTTTGCCAAGGTGCTGCGCCGCGGCGTCGCGCGCGGCGAAGTCCGGCCCATCGCCGACATCGAGATGACGGCGATCCTGCTCGCCCAGCCGATCGCCATGCATTCCGTCTGGCTGCGCTCGCTGGCGCCCTTCGACGAGACCCATCCTGCCGACAGCGAGCGCTACTACGCCGCCTACCTCGACTTCATCCTGCGGAGTCTCCGCCCATGACCCTCAAGCGCAAACTGGTGCTCGCCGGCGTCGCCGCGCTCGTCGTGATGGCTGCCGCGGCCTTCGCGTGGAAGAGCGGCATCGCGCCCGATACCGGGAATACGCCCGCCGCCCGCACCGCCGCCGCCCAGCCGGCCGAACGCACCCTCGAGCTGATCGAGCCGGAGCTGCACACCATCAAGCCGCGCGGCCTCGTCGACGTCGTCCGTTTCACCGGCACGACCCAGCCGATCGAGCAGACGATCGTGAAGGCCCGGGTCGCCGGCCGGCTGGCCGACGTGCTGGTGCGCGAGGGCGACCGCGTGACCAAGGACCAGGTCGTGGCGCGCTTCGAGAACCATGAGCTCCAGGTCCGCGTCAACGAGCGCCAGGCGGCCCTCGAGGCCGCCCGCGCCGACGCGCGCTGGACCGCGCGCGACCTCGCCGACAAGGAGACGCTCGCCAAGCGCAACATCGTCGCCCAGTCCGCCCTCGATGCCGCCCGCTCGGCGGCGCAGAACAAGGAATCGATGGCGAACGTCGCCGAGGCGCAGCTCCAGATCGCCCAGAAGAACCTCGCCGACGCCCAGGTGCGCGCCCCGTTCGACGGCGTGGTCGGCGACCGCATCGCCAACCAGGGCGAATCCCTGCCCATCGACGGCAAGATCCTGACCCTGCTCGACACCAGCCACGTCGAGGTCGCCGCCCAGATGCCGGCCGCCGACGTCGTGCGGCTAAAGGTCGGCCAGACCGCCAGGATCACCCTCGAGGGCTTCGGCGAGCACGAGTTCAACGGCACGATCACCCGTATCAGCCCGACCACCCAGTCCGGCTCGCGCTCGATCCCCGTCTATGTCGAGATCACAGACCGCCACGAGGCGCTGCGCGGCGGCCTGTTCGCCACCGGCACGGTGGTGGTCATGGAGAAAGGCCACGCGCTGGCCGTCCCCGTCTCGGCCCTGCGGAAGGACGACGAGGGCGATTTCGTGCTCGCCGTCGAGAACGGCAGGCTGGTGCGCAAGCCGGTGGGCGTGGTGCGTACCTGGTCGCGCGGCGAGCTCGCCGAGGTGAAGGGGCTCGAATCGGGCATGACGGTCGTGTCGGCGCCCCTGCCCGGCCTCAAGGCCGGCCAGGCCGTCAAGGTCCTCGAGACGCGCTAGGCGGCCATGAAGCTCACCCGCATCGCCGTCGACAACCCGGTCTTCGCCACCATGATGATGGTGGCGTTGCTGGTCATGGGCCTTTTCTCCTATCGCCAGCTCGGCATCGATCAGTTCCCCAACGTCGACTTCCCGATCGTGGTGGTCACGACCAACTATCCGGGCGCCTCGCCCGAGACGGTCGAGAACGAGATCAGCCGCAAGGTCGAGGAATCGGTCAACGCCATCGCCGGCATCAAGACCCTGTCCTCGCGCTCGCTCGAGGGCCAGTCGATCGTGATCGCCGAGTTCGAGCTCTCGGTGCCCTCCGCGATCGCCGTCCAGGACGTGCGCGAGAAGGTCCAGCAGGTCCGCGTCGGCTTCAAGCCGGAGGTCAAGGAGCCGCTGATCCAGCGCTTCAATCCCGACGACCAGCCGGTCGTGTCGATCGCGGTGAAATCCGACATCCGCTCGGTGCGCGCCCTGACCACGCTCGCCGACCAGGTCATCGTGAAGCGCCTGCAGACCGTCCGCGACGTCGGCAAGGTCACCATCGCCGGCGGCGTGAAGCGCCAGATCAACATCGAGCTCGATCCCGGCCGCATGCATGCGCTGCGCGTCGGGGTCAACGACATCATGGCGGCCATCCGGGACGAGAACCAGAATTTCCCGGCCGGCAGCGTCCAGCGCGGCAACAACGACCGGCTGATCGAGGTCACGGGCCGCATCGCCGAGCCCGGCGCCTTCGCCGACCTGATCGTGGCCCGGCGCGGTCCCGCTCCCGTCTATCTCCGCCAGGTCGCGACCGTCGTCGACGGCCAGCAGGAGCTGGAGAACGTCGCCCTCCTCAACGGCGAGCGCGCGGTCGCCGTCGAGGTCGTCAAGACCCAGGGTGCCAACACCATCTCGGTGGCGCGCGACGTGCGCCACGCCGTGGAGGCGCTGCAGAAGACGCTGCCGCCCGACGTGAAGCTCGAGATCGTGCGCGACAGCTCGCGCGGCATCCAGAACTCGGTCGACAATGTCCAGCAGACGATGATCGAGGGCGGCGTGCTGACCATCGCCATCGTCTTCCTTTTCCTGCACTCCTGGCGCAGCACGGTGATCACCGGCCTCGCCCTGCCGATCTCGGTGTTCGGCGCCTTCATGGTGATGGCGGCCTTCGGCTTCTCGCTGAACGTCCTCACCCTGATGGCCCTCAGCCTCGCCATCGGCATCCTGATCGACGACGCGATCGTAGTGCGCGAGAACATCACGCGCCACATCGGCTTCGGGAAGTCGCATCGCCAAGCGGCGATCGACGGCACCGAGGAGATCGGCCTGGCGGTGCTGGCGACGACCTTCTGCATCGTCGCGGTCTTCCTGCCGGTGGCCTTCATGGGCGGCATCATCGGCCGGTTCTTCTTTCAGTTCGGCGTCATGGTCTCGGCCGCCGTGCTGATCTCGCTGTTCGTGTCCTTCACGCTCGACCCCATGCTGTCGTCGGTCTGGTACGACCCCCAGGCTCACGGCACCGGCCGTTTCGCCCGCCTCGTCAACGCCGCGCAGGAGCGCGCCAATGCGGTCTATCGCGCCGTTCTGGGCTGGGCGCTGCGCTGGCCGAAGGTCACGCTGCTGATCGCCCTCCTGGCCTTCGTCGGCAGCTTCGCCCTCCCCCGCTACATCGGCTTCGAGTTCGTGCCCGAGGCCGATCTCGGCGAGCAGGTCGTCTCGATCGAGACGCCGGTCGGCTCGTCGCTTGAATACACCGAGGCCAAGCTGCGCCAAGTCGACGCCGCCGTGCGCGAGTTCCCGGAGGTCGCCTACACCTACGGGACGGTCAACACCGGCTATGCGCTGGGCAAGAACCAGGGCAGCATCTACCTCAAGCTCAAGCCCCTGAAAGAGCGCAAGCGCTCGCCCAACCAGCTCGCCCAGCCGATCCGCGACCGCCTTTCCCGCATCCCGGGCCTTCTCGTGTCGATCAACGTGCCGGGCGGACCGGGCGGCGGCGTGCAGAAGCAGATCCAGCTGTCGCTGCAGGGACCCGACACTGCCGTCCTCGACCGCATCTCGCAGGAGGTCATGGCGCGCGCCGCCTCGATCCGCGGCATGGTCGACCTCGACCGCAACCTGAAAGCCGCCAAACCGGTCCTGTCGGTGCGGCTGCGCCGCGACGCGGCGTCCGACCTCGGTCTCGGCTCGGCCCCTGTCGCGCACTCGCTGCGTCCCCTCTTCGCCGGCGACGAGACCAGCCTGTGGCGGGCGCCCGACGGCGAGAACTACACGGTCATGGTGCGGCTGCCGGTCGACGACCGGACGGGCGTCGCCGACCTCCAGCGCATCTGGCTCACCGCCGGAACCGAGGCGAACGGCCTTCCGCGCATGGTGCACATCACCCAGATCGCCGACATCGTGAACGACGTCGGCGCCTCCCAGATCAACCGCCGCGACCTCAACCGCGAGGTCCAGATCACGGCCAACGTCTCGGGCCGGTCCGCCGGCGAGGTCTCGAGCGACCTGCAGAAGATCCTGGCCGACACGGTGCTGCCGACCGGCTACCGCTTCGTGTTCGGCGGCTCGACGAAGGACATGGCCGAGAGCGCGGCCTATGCCGGCCAGGCGCTGCTGATGGCGGTGATCCTGATCTACCTGATCCTCGCCTCGCAGTTCGGCAGCTTCCTGCAGCCCATCGCCATCATGATGTCGCTGCCGATGTCGCTGATCGGCGTGTTCCTCGGCCTGCTGATCGCCGGCACGACGCTCAACATCTTCAGCGCCATCGGCTTCATCATGCTGATGGGCCTGGTGACGAAGAACGCCATCCTGCTGGTCGATTTCTTCAACCAGGCGAGGGCGCGCGGCGACGCGGTCCACGACGCCCTGCTCGAGGCCGGCACGATCCGCCTGCGGCCTATCCTGATGACCACGCTGGCCATGGTGTTCGGCATGCTGCCGCTGGCGCTGGGACTCGGCGAGGGCGCCAGCCAGCGCGCGCCGATGGCCCACGCCGTGATCGGCGGCCTGATCAGCTCGACCCTGCTCACGCTGGTCGTGGTCCCCGTGGTCCTGGTCTACATCGACCGTGCGAGCGCCTGGGCCAAGCGCCGCTTCAGCCATTCGGCCGACGAGGCGGCGCGCGCCCACAAGCCGGCGGAGTAGCGCGCGGCAGCGCGCGGATCCCGCCTTCCCGGGCCGCGCGTCTCAATCAGGACGCAATTCCTGGCACGATTCGCGCTATGCTCGCGTCATGCCGGACGCTTCCCCGACCATCGGCCTGCGTGTCGTCGAATCCCTCGCGGGCATAGACGAGCAGGAGTGGGATGCATGCGCGCTGGCGCCCGGTGCCGCCGGTAATCCCTTCCTGAGCCACCGCTTCCTGAAGGCGCTGGAGGATTCGAAGTCGGTCGGGCGGCGCACGGGATGGCAGCCGCAGTATCTCCTGGCCGAGGCCGAGGACGGTACGCTGCAGGGTGCCGTGCCGCTCTACGTGAAGGGCCACAGCCAGGGCGAATACGTCTTCGACCATGGCTGGGCCCAGGCGCTGGAGCGGGCGGGGCGCCGCTACTATCCGAAGCTGCAGGTCGCCGTCCCCTTCACCCCGGTCCCCGGTCCGCGCCTGTTCGCACGGCCGGGGCCCTATGCCGACGGCGTCCGCGACGCGCTGATCGACATGATGGCCAAGCTCGCCGGCGATAACGGAATCAGCTCGGTCCACGCCACCTTCTGCACCGAGGCCGACTGGAAGCGCTTCGGCGAGCATGGCTGGCTGCTGCGCCTGGGACGCCAGTATCACTGGCACAACGAAGGCTACCGCACCTTCGACGATTTCCTCGCCGCCCTGGCGTCGCGCAAGCGCAAGGCGATCCGGAAGGAGCGGGAATCGGTGCGCCGCGAGGGGCTGTCGATCCGGCAGTTGAGCGGCGACGACATCAAGCCCGCCCATTGGGATGCCTTCTTCGCCTTCTACATGGATACAGGCGGCCGCAAGTGGGGATCGCCCTACCTGACCCGGTCGTTCTTCGACATCCTGGGCGACACGATGGCCGACAAGGTCGTGCTGGTCCTGGCCGAGGCCGACGGCCGGCCGGTCGGCGGCGCGCTCAACCTCAAGGGCGACGACACGCTCTACGGCCGCTACTGGGGCTGCCTGGAGAGCCACGCCTTCCTGCATTTCGAGGCCTGCTACTACCAGGCGATCGACTACGCCATCGCCCACGGCCTGCAGCGCGTCGAGGCCGGCGCCCAGGGAGACCACAAGATCCAGCGCGGCTACCTGCCGGTGCCGACCTATTCGGCCCACTGGATCGTCGACCCGGGCTTCCGCCGCGCCGTCGACGACTTCCTCGGCCGCGAACGGCCGATGGTCGAGCAGGAGATCGAAGGGCTGATGCAGTATTCGCCCTTCCGCAAGGAAAACGAGTAGCGCGGCGGGCCGGAGCGCGCCGCGAAGAATCGGCCGTCCCCGAGGAGGTCTGCCGGCCTTCGAGGATTCCGCGCAGCTTACGATCGCGCGGCCTTCAGCTCCTGCCGACCATGAGTAGGCCGAGGAAGAAGACGACGAAAAAGACCAGCGGTTCGGTGGCGCCAAGCGGCGCCTGCCAGCCCGACTTGTCGATGATGAACAACGCCACCCAGAAAACCGCGGTGGCGAGCACCGCGGCCCGGAGAGCGACCCACAGGGGCCGGAGGAACCTCACTCAGCCAGGACGGGTTCTTGGCTGGCCGGCGGCAGCGCGTCGCGCTCCGGCGGCAAGAACGTGAAGTCGAGCTCGGCGCCCTCGCCCTCGCCCTTGACGTCGACGCGGACCGTGCCGCCGCCGTTCGACAGCTTGCCGAACAGCACCTCCTCGGCCAGCGGCTTCTTGAGGTGCTCCTGGATGACACGCCCCAGGGGCCGCGCGCCGAACAGGCGGTCGTACCCCTTCTCGGCCAGCCAGCGGCGCGCGCCGTCCGACAGCTCGATGAAGACCTTGCGGTCGGCCAGCTGGACCTCGAGCTCGGCGACGAACTTGTCGACAACCTTGCCCATGCTGTCCGGCCCGAGGTTGGCGAACTTGATCACCGCGTCGAGACGGTTGCGGAACTCGGGCGCAAACATGCGATTGATCGCGTCGTCGTCCTCGTCGTGCCGCGCCTCGCGGCCGAAGCCCAGGGCCGGCTTGGCGAGATCGGCGGCGCCGGCATTGGTCGTCATGCACAGGATGACGTTGCGGAAGTCGACGGTCCGGCCGTTGTGGTCGGTGAGCTTGCCGTAGTCCATCACCTGCAGCAGCACGTTGAAAACGTCCGGATGCGCCTTCTCGATCTCGTCGAGCAGGATGACACAGTGCGGATGCTGGTTGACCTGGTCGGTGAGCAGGCCGCCCTGGTCGAAGCCGACATAGCCCGGCGGCGCGCCGATCAGGCGCGACACCGAATGGCGCTCCATGTACTCCGACATGTCGAAGCGGATCAGCTCGAGGCCGAGCAGGCGCGCGAGCTGGCGCGTCACCTCGGTCTTGCCGACGCCGGTCGGGCCGGCCAGCAGGTAGGAGCCGATCGGCTTCTCCGGCGAGCGCAGGCCGGCGCGCGCCAGCTTGATCGCGACGGCGAGCTGGTCGATCGCCCGATCCTGGCCGAACACCACCGTCTTGAGGTCTCGGTCGATGTTGCGCAGCATCTCGGTGTCGTCCTTGGACACGCTCTTGGGCGGGATGCGCGCGATCTTGGCGACGATCTCCTCGATGTCGGGCACGTCGATGGTCGACTTGCGCAGGTCGGGCGTGCGGAGCATCTGGGCGGCGCCGACCTCGTCGATCACGTCGATCGCCTTGTCGGGCAGCTTGCGGTCGTGGATGTAGCGCGCCGACAGTTCGACGGCTGCCTTGATGGCGTCGTCGGTGTAGGCGACGTGATGATGCTTCTCGTAGACCGGCTTCAGGCCCTGCATGATCTGCACGGCGTCGCCGATCGTGGGCTCCGGCACGTCGATCTTCTGGAAGCGCCGCACCAGGGCGCGGTCCTTCTCGAAGTAGTTGCGATATTCCTTGTAGGTGGTCGAGCCGATGCAGCGCAGGTCGCCCGACTGCAGCGACGGCTTCAGCAGGTTCGACGCGTCCATCGAGCCGCCCGACGTGGCGCCGGCGCCGATGATCGTGTGGATCTCGTCGATGAACAACACCGAGTTGGGCTTCTTCTTGAGCTCGCCCAGCACCGCCTTCAGGCGCTCCTCGAAGTCGCCGCGGTAGCGCGTGCCGGCCAGCAGCGCGCCCATGTCGAGCGCGTAGATCACCGATTCCTTCAGGACGTCGGGCACCTCGCCCTCGACGATCTTGCGCGCCAGGCCCTCGGCGATCGCCGTCTTGCCGACGCCGGGCTCGCCGACATAGAGCGGATTGTTCTTGGTGCGCCGGCACAGGACCTGGATGGTGCGCTCGACCTCGTGCTCGCGGCCGATCAGCGGGTCGACCCGGCCCTCGCGCGCCTTCTGGTTGAGGTCGACGCAGTAGGCGGCGAGCGCCTCGTTGCCCTGCTTGACCGTGGACTCGCCGCCATTCTCCTCCTCGGAGCCGGTGACGCGCCGGGTGCGGGCGCGTCCCGGCACCTTGGCCTTGCCGTGGCTGATGTAGTCGACGGCGTCGAGACGGGTCATTCCCTGGTTCTCCAGGAACGACACGGCATGGCTGTCGCGCTCGGAGAAGAGCGCCACCAGCACGTTGGCGCCGGTCACCTCCTTGCGGCCCGAGGACTGGACGTGGACGGCGGCGCGCTGCACGACGCGCTGGAAGCCCGCCGTCGGCAGCGGCTCGCTGGCATTCTGGGTGATGATGCCCTTCAGCCGATTGTCGATGAAGGTCTCGAGATCGTGCCGCAGACGGTCGATGTCGACGCCGCACGCCTTGAGCACGGGCACCGCATCCTCGTCCTCGGTCATCGCGAGGAGCAGATGCTCGAGCGTGGCGTATTCGTGACGGCGCTCGCCGGCGAGCCCGAAAGCGCGGTGGAGGGATCTCTCGAGGTTCTTGGAAAGCATCGACATCGGACCACCTCGACTGGAAAGGGGCTGCGTCGCCCCGACTATTCTTTCTCCAATGTGCATTGGAGAGGATGCTGATTCTTGCGCGCGTAATCCACGGTCTGGGTGACCTTGGTCTCGGCGATCTCGTACGTGTACACGCCGCAGACGCCCACACCCTTCTGGTGGACATGCAGCATGATCTGGGTGGCTTCCTCGCGGTTCTTCTGGAAGATGTGCTCCAGGACGTCGACGACGAACTCCATGGGCGTGTAGTCGTCGTTCAGCATCAGAACCTTGTACATCGAGGGCTTCTTCGTACGTGTCCGCGTAAGCGTGAGCGATCCGCTGCGACCGTCTCCGTCCCCCTCCCCGTCCTCACGGCGCGGGGGCTGCGGCGGACCGGCGGGCGGTTCTTTGGGACCGCCGAGCGTCTCGCCGTGGAGGCGCCAATCACTGTCACTACGCACGAGGGCCATCGTCCAGATCATACTCCCCAAGAAGACCGAGCCACGATGAGTATATAGGCAGGCTCGGCGATTCCGCTACCTCGGCCTGTCCCTGCTCATGACACCGAGCAAGGATCACGCCGATCCCGCGAGACCGCGACACGAACCGCGCGTTTCGCTACGCGTCGCCGCAGCAGTGCCGCCTTGCCGGTCGCCTCGGCGGACAGGGATCCGTACCTTCGTGACCCACCGCGCGCTCCATTGTACATCAGCCCGGCAAATTCCCGCGACGACCGGACCTGCCGGCGCTTGAAACGCGGCCGCCCGCTAGCGGGGACGCAACCCGTCTCTTCCGACCGTCAGCGTCCACTGGTTGGACCTCATATGGTCGACCGGCGCGTTCCAGTCGCGACGCAGCTCGGCGGGCAACAGCTTGCGCGGCGGATTGACCGGAACGGGCACGGTGTCCCACGAGAAGAGGCGCGCCGCGAACTTCACGTCGGCAAAGCCGTCGGTCGGGTAGTGGTAGGCTTGGAAGCCCCACCGGCCGTTGCGGCAGGAGGCCACCGTCCACCAGAAGTCCACGTCCGGCAGGCGCAGCCCGTCCCTCGGCGGGCCGAAGGCGGCGCTCGCCTCGAGCAGTCCGACCAGCTCGCTGGTCTCGGGCGCCGACAGGATCCGCTCGCCCCGGCGCATGCTCCACGGCTTCAGGACATCGCCGCCGTCCTTCAGCAGGAGATTCGACACCACGCCCTGCTCTGCCAGGACGCCGATGGCCATTCCCGCGGTGCCGTCGGGCTGAAGGAAGATCTCGTAGGTCCTGACCTGCTCGGTGTAGATGGCATTGTAGACGAGCCGTAGCCGGTTGCGGCCGTCCTTGCCGCAGGCCTCCCGGATATCGTCGCCGCCGACATAGGCGAACCAGTTGAAGCTGCGCACGATGGGCGGGGCGACGTAGCGGTCGGCGCGCTGCGCCCAGGCCGTCGCCGGAATCGAGACCAGGGCCAGCAAGGCTGCCACGGCGGTCGCCCATCTCATTCGGACTCTCCTGATCCTCATTCCGGCATTTTCCGGACCAACTGGGGCACAACGGCGGCGGCGAAGGCGTTGCATGCGATCCCGAATTTCAGTATTGTCTCCGAAATTGCCTGTAAGTCTTTGTCCAGGCAAAAGAATTCAGACTTCAGCGAATGGCAATACCGCGATGATTTCCCCTTTCCGTCGCGTCGTGACCGGCCTTTCCTGGCTTGTCGTCGGCATCGCTTTCGTGACCACCAGCGTGGCACCGTTCAATGCCGGTGCGGAAGCCAAGTCCAAATCGGTGAAGCGGGCCGTGCCGCCCAGCAAGGCGCGCGGGAAGTCGCGCGCCCGCCCGGTTGCCGCCTCGTCGACCTGGGTCGCCAATCCGGCGGTGAACGGCAAGGATGCCTACCTCATCCTCGACGCCACGAGCGGGCGGCCGCTCTCCTCCGAGCATGCCGACGACCTGCGTCACCCGGCGTCGCTGACCAAGCTGATGACCATCTACCTCGCCCTGTCGGCGCTCGATTCGGGCCGCCTGTCGCTGGGCGACGGGCTGCCCGTCTCGGTCAACGCCCTCAACGCGCCGCCCACCAAGATGGGCCTGCCGCCGGGCGGCACCGTCAGCGTCCGCGACGCGATCATGGCGCTGATCACCCGTTCCGCCAACGACGCCGCGGTCGTGCTGGCCGAGGCGCTGGGCGGCGACGAGGCGAGCTTCGCCCAGATGATGACGCGCAAGGCCCGCCAGCTGGGGATGAACTCGACCGTCTACCGCAACGCCTCCGGCCTGCCCAACCGCGATCAGGTCACCACGGCCCGCGACCTCTCCCGGCTCGCCTTCGCGCTGATGCGGGATTTCCCGCACTACTATCCGATCTTCTCGGTGCAGAGCTATCCGTATCGCGGCCGCGTGCTCGAGAACCACAATCGCATGCTGGGCTCGTACGATGGAGCCGATGGCCTGAAGACGGGCTACACCAACGCCTCCGGCTTCAACCTCGTGATGTCGGCGGTGCGCGACAACCGCCGCCTCATCGGCGTCGTGATGGGCGGCAACAGCGCCAGCCAGCGCGATCGCCTGATGGCGATGCTGATGGACCAGGGTTTCGCCAGCGCCGAATCGATGCGCCTGTCGGCGTGGACCTCGATCCGCAAGCCGGCCTCGGCGCGCTACACGGCCGCCAGCTTCGATCCCAGCCTCATCATCCCCGAGAGCGCGCCCAAGCTTGCGGCGCCCAAGGCGCCGGCGCCGCCCCCGGTCCAGGCCGTGGCCGCGACCGCCGCTCCTGTCCAGGCCGAGGGAAGCGCCCCCGCCGCGACCACCCTGCCGATCGGCAGCTGGGTGATCCAGGTCGGCTCGTTCGGGGACTCCCAGGCCGCCCAGCTCGCCCTGGAGCGGGCCTCCTCGGCCCTGACGGCGCCGATCCGATCGAACGCCGCCGCGACCATCGACGAGGTGCAGATGGCCAACAAGACGTTCCATCGCGCCCGCCTGGTGAACCTGTCACAGGCCCAGGCGATCGACGGCTGCAAGCGCCTCGAGAAGAAGAAGATCTATTGCTCGGCTCTCGAGGTCACGGCCTGGAATACGCCGAACGTCCGCTGAGGGCCTTCCTCAGCCGGGCCACGAACGGCCGCTTGTGGCGGCCCTTCCACAGCGCATAGTCCCAGGCCGACGCCGAGGGCTGCAGCCGCATCGCCACCGGTTCGAAGACCGACACCGTTTCCAGCGCGCCGGCGATCCGGACCTTCAGGCGGGCGATCCGGTAGCCCGGCCCCTCGTAGGCGGCGAGGCGCGCGACGTCGCGCGCGGCGAGGCCGCCGACGACCGCTCCCAGCACCGATTCGGCCGGCGAGGGCACCACGACGGGATAGGTCATGCCCTTGGCCCGCCGCCGCGCATGGCCCGCCAGGACCGCCGGCGTGAAGGCCGCAGGCGGCAGGCGCCGGCCGATCACCAGCGCCATGACGTCGTGATCGAGCAACGTCCCGTAGAAGAAGAAGCGCCTCATCCCGGCAACGGCGGCTAGTGGTGCCCGGCGTCGGCGCCGTCGGGCAGGCTGACCCCGCTCGCCGACAGCGCCGCCTTGAGGTCGGCCATGAGGCGATCGAGCGCCGCCTGGTCGGGGCCTTCGCAACGGGCGACCAGCACCGGCTGGGTATTGGAAGCCCGCAGCAGCCACCATCCGTCGGGCGTGGTGACGCGCACGCCGTCGATGCCGGAGAAGGTGGCGCCCGCCTTCTCGAGCCTCGCCTTCACCTCGTGGACCACCGCGAACTTGCGCTCGTCGGGACAGTCGAAGCGCAGCTCGGGCGTATTGACCGGCTGGGGTAGCCCGTCGCGCATCGCAGCCAGGCTCTCGCCGGCGTGCGCCACGATGTTCAGCAGCCGCAGCGCGCAGTAGAGCGCGTCGTCGAAGCCGTAGAACGTGTCGGCGAAGAACACGTGGCCGCTCATCTCGCCGGCCAGCGGCGAGCCGATCTCGGCCATCTTGCTCTTGATCAGCGAATGGCCGGTCTTGAACATCATCGGCTTGCCGCCGGCCTTGGCGATCTCGTCGAACAGGACCTGGCTCGCCTTGACGTCGGCGATGATGGTGGCGCCGGGCTTCTTCTTCAGAACGTCGCGCGCCCACAGGACCAGGAGCTGGTCGCCCCACAGCACGCGCCCCTGCCCGTCCACCGCGCCGATGCGATCGCCGTCGCCGTCGAAGGCGATGCCGAGATCGCAGCCGCGCTTCTTCACCTCGGCGATGAGCTGCTGGAGGTTCGCCGGCACGGTCGGATCGGGATGATGCGCCGGGAAGGTGCCGTCGACCTTCTCGTTCAGCACGAAATGCTCACCCGGAAGCCTGTCGACGACGGCACGGATGGACACGCCGACCGCGCCGTTGCCGGTGTCCCAGGCGACCTTGAGCTTGCGGTCTCCCAGATCCACGTCGCGCAGCAGGCGCGCCGCGTAGTCGGCCAGGACGTCCTTCTTCTCCGTCTTGCCCTGGCCGCTCTCCCAGTCGCCCTTGCCGGCCATGGCGCCGAGCTTCTGGATCTCCTCGCCGAAGAACGACTTCTTGCCCAGCATCATCTTGAAGCCGTTGTAGTCGGGCGGGTTGTGCGAGCCGGTGATCTGGATGCCGCCGTCGGCGTCGAGATGGTAGACGGCGAAATAGAGCATCGGGGTGGCGGCGAGGCCGATGTCCAGCACGTCGACCCCGGCCGCCGTCAGCCCCTCGATGCAGGCGGCCGCCAGTTCCGGCGAACTCAGGCGGCCGTCGTAGCCGAGCGCCACGCGCTTGCCGCCCTTGCGTCGCACGATGGTGCCGAAGCTGCGGCCTATCGCACGGGCGTCGGCCGCGTGGACCTGCTTCCCGACGATGCCGCGAATGTCGTACTCGCGCAGGATGGTGGGGTCGAACTTGTGCGCCGTCTGGCTCATTCGGAAGGCTCCGTTGACGGAAGATCAGGTGCGCGGTGCCGGGCGGCCGACGCCCTCGTAGGCGAAGCCGAGTCCGCGCATCTCCTCGGGATTGAAGATGTTGCGCAGGTCGACGATGCGCGGCTGGCGCATCAGCTGCCGGATGCGGCGGGGATCGAGACCGCGGAACTCGTGCCACTCGGTGATCACCACCAGCACGTCGGCGTCGGTCGCCGCCTCGTAGGCGGTCCTGGCGAAGGTCATGCCCGGCAGCATGCGCGCCGCCTCCTCCATGCCCTCGGGGTCGAAGGCGACGATCCTCGCGCCGGCCGTCTGCAGGGCCGGCACGATGTCGAGCGAGGGCGCGTCGCGCATGTCGTCCGTGTTCGGCTTGAAGGTGAGCCCGAGCACGCCGACCGTGAGCCCGGCGACCGAGCCGCCGCAGAAGTCGATGACCTTGCGCGCCATCCGCCGCTTGCGGGCGTTGTTCACCTCGATGACCTGCTCGACGATCGTCTGGGGCGCGTTGGCCTCGCGCGCCGTGTAGGCGAGCGCCAGCGTGTCCTTGGGAAAGCACGAGCCGCCGAAGCCCGGTCCTGGATGCAGGAACTTGCGGCCGATCCGCCCGTCGAGGCCAATGCCGCGCGCCACGTCGTGGACGTCGGCGCCGACCTTCTCGCAGAGGTCGGCGATCTCGTTGATGAAGGTGATCTTGGTCGCCAGGAAGGCGTTGCCGGCGTACTTCGTGACCTCGGCGGTCTCGATATTCGTGAACACCATCGGCGTCTGGATCAGGTTGAGCGGCCGGTAGATCGCCGACATGACCTCGCGGGCACGCTCGCTTTCGACCCCGATGACGACGCGGTCGGGCTTCATGAAGTCCTCGATCGCCGCGCCCTCGCGCAGGAACTCCGGGTTCGAGCAGACGTCGAACGCCGCGCCCGGCTGGGTCTCGCGGATGATCCGCGCGACCTCGCGGCCTGTCCCGACCGGCACGGTCGACTTGGTCACCACCACGGTGTAGCCACGGATCGCCTCGGCGATCTCGGCGGCCGCGGCATAGACGTAGGTCAGGTCGGCATGGCCGTCACCGCGGCGCGTCGGCGTCCCGACGGCGATGAACACCGTATCGACGTCGCCGACCGCCGCCGCGAGGTCGGTGCCGAACGACAGGCGACCCGCCCGGACGTTGTCGGCCACCAGCTTGTCGAGGCCGGGCTCGTAGATCGGCATCTCGCCCTGGCGCAGGCGGGCGATCTTCGCGGCTTCCTTGTCGACGCACACGACGTCATGACCGAACTGGGCGAAGCAGGCGCCGGACACCAGTCCGACGTAGCCCGAGCCGATCATGGCGATGCGCATGGGTTCAGCCTTTCAGCAGCCGGTTGAGGACGGACCGGGTTTCCGAGGCGGTGTCCTCGCGATGAAGGGCGACCGCCACGTTGGCTTCGAGGAAGCCGATGCGGCTGCCGCAGTCGTAGCGCTGGCCGGCGTAGGTCAGGGCGTGGAACGGCCGGTTGCCAATCATCTTGGCCATGGCGTCGGTCAGCTGGATCTCGCCGCCGGCCCCGGTCTCGTGCCTGTCGAGATGATCGAAAACGTCGGGCAGCAGCACATAGCGGCCGATGATGGCGAGCGTCGACGGCGCCTCCTGCGGCTGGGGCTTCTCGACCAGGCCCGTGATCTCGGCCAGGCCGTCCTTCGCGCCCTTCACGGCCGCGATGCCGTAGCTCTTGGTCTGCTCGCGCGGCACGTCCATCACGGCGACCACGTTGCCGTCGGTCTTCTCGTGGGCCGCCACGAGCTGCGCCGTGCACGAGGGCGCATCGATCGTGAGCTCGTCCGGCAGCAGCACCGCGAACGGCTCCCGCCCGACCCAGTCGCGGGCGCACCACACCGCGTGCCCGAGCCCCAGCGGCTTCTGCTGGCGGGTGAAGATCGCGTTGCCGGGCTTGATGGTGGCGTCCTGCGTCTGCTGCAGCTCGCGCGACTTGCCGCGCTGCTGCAGCGTCGCCTCGAGCTCGTAGGCGGCGTCGAAGTGATCCTCGAGCGCGCTCTTGTTGCGCCCGGTCACGAACACGAACTCCTCGATCCCCGCAGCCAGGCATTCCTCGACGGCGTACTGGATCAGCGGGCGGTCGACGACGGTCAGCATCTCCTTCGGCATCGCCTTCGTCGCCGGCAGGAACCTTGTCCCCAGACCGGCAACGGGCAGGACGGCTTTTCGGACACGCTGCGTCATGCTGGTCGACCTTGGTTCGTGGTGCATTGTCGGGGTTGCGCTTGATGCCATGCCCCCGCCGGCTCTGGCAAGGTCATCCGCCGAGCAGCACATCCTTGGCCCGGTTGATGCGCGCGGCGAGGTCGGCCGTCCCGCCATGGTCGGGATGGGCGCGCAGGATCAGCCGCCTGTGGGCCGCCTTTATGGCGTCGTCGCTGGCGCCTTCGGCGAGGCCCAGCACGGCCAGCGCCTCGCCGCGGCTCATGTCGCCCCGGGATGGCGGTGGCGGCTTCGCCTGCTGCCGGTTCCGCCAGTCGCCGCCGAGTCGGCGGTCGAGATAGGCCTCGAGCACGCGGCGGGAATCGGCGTCGCCCGCGCACTCGCCGTGCAGCTCGAGCAGCTCGGGATCGTCAAGATCGTCGAGCATCCGTCCGGCGAAGCGTCCCGCCAACACCCGCCCGCCGACGTCGCCGGTGGCGTGATCGATCCAGGCCTCGAGGAACGCCGTGCGCGCCTCCGTGCGCTGCCCACTGCCCGGCGCCGAGAACGGGCCAGGCGCCCTCCGGGTGAGGGCCCGGACGACCAGGCCGGCGACGACCAGGCCGAGGACCGGCAGCAGCTCGATCAGCAGCGCCGGGACGAAGCGAAAGCCGAAGAACAGCAGCAGCCCGCCGGCGACCAGGCCGGCGATCACCAGCGCCTTGCGCGCCGTCCGCGCCAGGGCGGTCGGATTGCCGCGCAGGAACCAGCCGATGCCCAGCAGCAGGACCGCGAGAAGGACGACGGCCAGGAAGATGGCCGCCATGTCTCACTGTCGCGCCGGTGCGGGCGCCGGCTCGGACGGCGTCTGTTCCTGCCGCTCACGCTGGATCTGGCGCCAGCGCTCGACGTTCCGGTTGTGCTGCTGAAGGTTGGTCGCGAACGCGTGGCCGCCCTGGCCATCGGCCACGAAGTAGAGGGAGCGGTCGTTGCGGGTCGGATTGGTCGCGGCAAGGATCGAGGCGCGGCCCGGATTGCAGATCGGACCTGGCGGCAGGCCGGCGACCATGTATGTGTTGTAGGGCGAGTTCGACGCGAGGTCGGCCCGCGTCAGCTCGCGGTTCAGCGGCTTCTTGCCCTCGGTCAGCCCGTAGATCGTCGTCGGATCGCTCTCGAGCCTCATCCGGCGGCGCAGCCGGTTGATGTAGACGGCGGCCACCTTGGCCCGCTCCGCCGGCACCGCTGTCTCCTTCTCGATGATCGAGGCGAGCGTCAGCGCATCCTTGCGATTGGCCAGCGGCAGGCCGGCCGCGCGCTTGCGCCAGGCCTCGTCGAGCGTCTTCTCCATCGCCTCCTTCATGCGCAGCAGCAGCCCGTCGCGGGTGTCGTCGCGCGAGTAGAAGTAGGTCTCGGGCAGCAGGTCGCCTTCCTTGACGTCGAGCGTGATGTCGCCGCTCAGGGCATCGGTCTTGCGCACGAGGTCGAGGACCTCGGCGGTGGTCATGCCCTCCGGGATCGTCAGGCGCCGCTGCACCTGCTTGCCCGCCTGCAGGAGCTCGAGCAGCCCCCACATGGAGATATGCGCCGGGATCTCGTACTCGCCGGCCTTGATGGGCTTCGGCGTCGGATCGATCATCACCGCGATCCGGAACAGCCGGCCGTGGTCGATCACGCCCTCTTCCTGCAGCACCTTGGCCATGGTGGCCGGCCCGGCGCCGCGCGGAATGACGATGTTCTTGGTCTGGGCCAGCGGTCCGGGCGTCGCCAGCAGGCGGCTGCCGAGCCACAGCCCCCCGCCGATCACCGTGACCAGCAGGGCGACGAAGAAAAGGACCCACCGAAAATAGCTGAGCACGCCCAGCTCACGCTCAGACGGGGCCGAAGATCAGCGAGGCGTTGGTGCCCCCGAAGCCGAACGAGTTGCTGAGCGCATGCCGGACCTTGCGCTGCTTTGCCTGCTTGGGCACCAGGTCGATGTCGCAGCCCTCGTCGGGTTCGTCGAGATTGAGCGTCGGCGGCACAGCCTGGTCCTGAATCGACTTGATAGAGTAGATCGCCTCGATCGCACCCGCCGCGCCCAGCAGATGGCCGGTGGCCGACTTGGTCGACGACATGGACAGCTTGTAGGCCGCATCGCCGAACGTCTTCTTGACCGCACCGAGCTCGATCGTGTCGGCCATGGTCGACGTGCCGTGCGCGTTGACGTAGTCGATCTCGTCGACGTTGAGCTTCGCCCGCTTCAGTGCCGCCCTCATGGCGCGCATGGCGCCGTCGCCGTCCTCGGCAGGGGCAGTGATGTGGTAGGCGTCGCCCGACAGGCCGTAGCCCAGGATCTCGCCGTAGATCTTGGCGCCGCGCTTCTTCGCGTGCTCGTACTCCTCGAGCACGACGACGCCGGCGCCCTCGCCCATCACGAAGCCGTCGCGCCGCTTGTCCCACGGCCGCGACGCCTGGGTGGGCGTGTCGTTGAAGTCCGTCGACAGCGCCTTGCAGGCGTTGAAGCCGGCGATGCCGATGCGGCAGATCGCGGCTTCGGCACCGCCCGCCACCATGACGTCGGCATCCTCGAGCTGGATGAGGCGCGCCGCGTCGCCCATTGCATGGGCGCCGGTGGCGCAGGCCGTCACGACGGAATGGTTGGGGCCCTTGAAGCCGTACTTGATCGAGACCTGCCCCGAGGCGAGGTTGATCAGCGCCGACGGGATGAAGAACGGGCTGACGCGCCGCGGGCCGCGCTCCTTCAGGACCAGCGAGGTCTCGTAGATCGTCTGCAAGCCGCCGATGCCGGCGCCGATCATGACGCCGGTGGCGTTGCGGCCCTCGTCGTCCTGCGGCTTCCAGCCGGAATCCTCGACCGCCTGCTCCGCCGCCGCGAGGGCGAAGACCAGGAACCGGTCGAGCTTCCGCTGATCCTTCGGCGGCATGTAGGCGTCGACGTTGAAGTGGCCGTTGGCCTTGTCGCCGAGCGGCACTTCGCCCGCGATCTTGGTCGCGAGGTCCGTCGTGTCGAACGCCTGGATCGACCGAATGCCGGACTCGGACGCCATCAGGCGGCGCCAGTTGGTGTCGACACCGTCACCCAGCGGCGTCACCATCCCCATGCCGGTTACGACAACACGCCTCATCTGCCGCTTTCCTCGCCGCGGAGACGATCAGGACTTGGCGTTGCTCTTGATGAAGCCGATCGCGTCGCCGACCGTCTGGATCTTCTCCGCCGCGTCGTCGGGGATCTCGATGCCGAACTCTTCCTCGAACGCCATCACCAGTTCGACGGTATCGAGGCTGTCGGCGCCCAGATCGTCGATGAACTTGGCATCTTCCTTAACCTGCGCCGCTTCGACGCCCAGATGCTCCACCACGATCTTCTTAACGCGCTCGGCAATGTCGCTCATGTCTTGTCCTTCCAGTGATCCAGTTCCCTAGGGCGCCCGAGGGGTCACGATTTCCGGCTCTTATACATAGCTGCCCCTGCATTGGCTAGCGGCAGAAAGCCCACAGAATCAGGCACTTGGGGGCCGCCGATCTCAGATCATCGCCATCCCGCCGTTGATGTGAAGAGTCTGTCCGGTGACATAGGCGGCTTCGTCGCTGGCCAGGTAGACCGCGCCGGCCGCGATTTCCTCGGCCGTCCCGAGCCGGTCGGCGGGGACGCGGCCCAGGATCGACTTCTTCTGGTCGTCCGTCAGGACGTCGGTCATCGGCGTGGCGATGAAACCCGGGGCGATGCAGTTCACGGTGATGGCGCGCGATGCCAGCTCCTGGGCCAGCGACTTCGACATGCCGATCAGGCCGGCCTTCGCAGCCGCATAGTTGGCCTGGCCGGGGTTGCCGGTCACGCCGACGATCGAGGTGATGTTGATCACGCGGCCGAAGCGCCGCCGCATCATGCCGCGCATCGCGGCGCGCGTGAGCCGGAAGGTGCCGGTGAGGTTCACCTGCAGCACCTTCTCCCACTCCTCGTCCTTCATGCGCATCGAGATGTTGTCGCGCGTGATGCCGGCATTGTTGACCAGGATGTCGATCTTGCCCATCGCCGCCTCGGCCTCCTTGGCCAGGCGCTCGATGTCGGCGGCATCGTCCATGCGGGCGGCGACGACGTGCGTGCGCTCCCCGAGCTCGGCCTTCAGCGCCTCCAGCGCCTCGGCGCGGGTGCCGGACAGGGTGACCGTGGCGCCTTGGCCATGGAGCGCCCGGGCGATCGCACCACCGATGCCGCCGGACGCTCCGGTGACCAGGGCGGCTTTGCCGGTCAGATCGAACATGGCGGAATTCCCTAGGCAGTCTTGAGGAAGGCTTCGATGTCGGCCGGCGTGTTGAGCGCGAGGCCGTTCATGTCCTTGTCGATGCGGCGGACCAGCCCGGACAGGACCTTGCCGGCCCCGCACTCCGCCAGCGTCTCGACGCCCTGGGACTTCATGTACTGCACGCTTTCGCGCCAACGCACCAGGCCGGTGACCTGTTCCACCAGGCGCTGCTTGATGGCGCCCGGCTCGGTGATCTCGGCCGCGAGTACGTTGGCGATCAGCGGCACGCGCGGGGTCGCGAGCGGCACGGTCTCGAGCGCCCTGGCCATGGCGTCGGCCGCCGGCTGCATCAGCCGGCAATGGAAGGGGGCACTGACCGGCAGCAGCATGCCGCGCTTGCAGCCCCGCGCCTTGGCCGCCTCGATCGCCCTTTCGACGGCCGCCTTGTGGCCGCTCACCACGACCTGGCCGCCGCCATTGTCGTTGGCCACCGCCACGACTTCGCCCTGGGCGGCCTCCTTGCAGGCCTCCTGAGCCGGCTCCAGCTCGATCCCCAGCAGGGCGGCCATCGCCCCCTCGCCGACCGGCACGGCCTTCTGCATCGACTGCCCGCGCAACTTGAGAAGTCGCGCGGCATCTGCAATTTTCAAGGCGCCGGCAGCGGCCAGGGCGGAATACTCGCCCAGGGAGTGTCCGGCGACGTGGCTCGCCAGGCTGGCCAGCGGCCGGCCGCCTTCCTTCTCGAGGACCGCCACCACCGCCATGCTGACGGCCATCAGCGCCGGCTGGGCATTCTCGGTCAGCACGAGGTCGGATTCCGGCCCTTCCCGCATCAGCTTGGAGAGGTTCTGCTTCAGCGACTCGTCGACCTCCTGGAAGACCTCGCGGGCCGCCGCAAAGGCCTGGGACAGGTCCGTCCCCATGCCGACAGCCTGGGATCCCTGCCCCGGAAACACGAAAGCGCGACTCATGGGCCGGTTCCCCCTTGGTTCTTGGCCTGAAGCGGCCTCCTCCATACAGCAGTCGGGTCGCAGCCGGAACGCCTTGATTTGGGGGGATTTGCCTGTATAACCGCCGCTCTTCGGGACCTGAGTCGGCCCCGATCTCCTTGCCGGCGCAAGCAATCACGCGAAGCGCCGGCTAGGCCCGGGCGGTTGCCGGTCGGCCTCCAGCGGGGGACGCGACGAACGCCGGGTCGCTAACAGCCATAAGGAGCCGTTCGTTTCATGGCACTCTACGAAAACGTCTTCATTGCGCGTCAGGACGTCCCGACGACGCAGGTGGAGGCGCTGACCACCCAATTCTCCGAGCTCGTCGCCGGGCTGGGTGGCACCGTCTCCAAGAAGGAATACTGGGGGCTTCGCTCCCTCACCTACCGCATCAAGAAGAACCGCAAGGGGCACTACACGCTCCTGAACATCGACGCGCCGCCGGCCGCCCTCAAGGAGCTCGAGCGCACGATGTCCATCAACGAGGACATCATTCGCTACCTGACGGTCCGCGTCGACGCGCTCGACGAATCGCCGTCGGCCGTGATGCTGCGCAGCGCCGAGAAGGCCGACCGCCCGGGCGGCGACCGGGGTGACCGCGGCGACCGCTGGGGCGATCGCCCCCGCCGCGAGCGTCCGCGCTTCGGCGATGAACCCGCCCCCGCGCCCACGACGGGAGAAGAAGAATGAGCGCCCAGCGTCGTCCCTTTACCCGCCGCCGCAAGAGCTGCCCCTTCTCCGGCGCCAACGCGCCGAAGATCGACTACAAGGACGTGCGTCTCCTGCAGCGCTTCATCTCGGAGCGCGGCAAGATCGTGCCCAGCCGTATCTCCGCGGTCTCGTCCAAGAAGCAGCGCGAGCTCGCCCAGGCGATCAAGCGCGCCCGCTTCCTGGCGTTGCTGCCCTACGTCATCTCCTGACGAGAGGACACGATCATGCCGATGAACGTCATCCTGCTTGAGCGCGTGCCCAAGCTCGGCCAGATGGGCGATGTTGTGAAGGTGAAGCCCGGCTTCGCCCGCAACTACCTGCTGCCGCAGAAGAAGGCGCTGCGCGCGACCAAGGACAACATCACCTACTTCGAATCGCAGCGGAAGACGCTGGAGGCCCAGAACCTCGAGCGCCGCAAGGACGCCGAGGCGGCGGGCACCAAGATGGCCGACCTCAAGGTCACGCTCATCCGCCAGGCCTCGGAGTCGCTGCAGCTCTACGGCTCGGTCACGTCGCGCGACATCGCCGAGGCGGCAGCCCAGGCCGGCGTCTCGATCGCCCGCAGCCAGGTCGAGCTCGACAAGCCGATCAAGATGCTGGGCGCCCACAAGATCAAGGTCCACCTCCACCCCGAGGTCACGATCGAGATCACGGCACTCATCGCCCGCTCGCAGGACGAGGCCGAATTCCTCGCCGGCGGCGGCACCCTGATCGCCGAGACCGAGCGCGCCGCGATGGAAGCCGCGGAAGCCGCCCAGCGCGCCGCGGAGCAGGCGGCGGCTCTTTTCGAGGACAAGCCCGCTGCCGAGGAAACGGCCGGCGAGCCCGCCGCCGAGGAAGCTCCTGCCGAGAAGCAGTAGCCCGGACCTCGTGCACGACACGCAGCGCATGCCACCCCCGGCGGGTGGCATGCGCTTTTTCTTGTCCGGACCGCCGGCCGGTCGATGATCTGGCGTCTCGGAACCGTGGCGGTCGCGTGCGTCATGGCCCTGCCCCTGCTCGGTGTCGCATCGGGCCTGTTCACGGCGCAGGGTGAGCTCTGGCGGCACCTCGCCGATACCCAGCTCGCCGCCATCACCGCCAACACGCTGGTCCTGCTCGTCGTGGTCGGTTGCGGCACCGTCGCCATCGGCACGGGGACAGCCTGGCTCGTCACGATGTGCCGGTTTCCCGGCGCGCGCCTGCTCCAGTGGGCGCTGCTGCTGCCGCTCGTCCTGCCGACCTACATCATCGGCTACGCATACGCGGACCTGCTCGCTTTCGCCGGCCCGGTCCAGTCGGCGCTGCGCAGCGCCACCGGCTGGAGGCACGGCGACTACTGGTTTCCCGACCTGGGTTCGGCCGCGGGCGTCGGCCTGCTCTTCACCCTCGTCCTCTACGCCTACGTCTACCTCGCGGCGCGCGCGGCCTTCCTGACCCAGTCGCAGGCCTTCATCGAGGCGGCCCGCATCCTGGGAAGCGGTCCATGGCGCGCTTTCGCGGTCATCGGCCTGCCGCTGGCGCGTCCCGCCATCGCCGCCGGCGCCGTGCTTGCCCTGCTGGAGGCGCTCGCCGATTTCGGCACGGTCCAGTACTACGGCGTCCAGACCTTCACGACGGCGATCTACCGGACGTGGTACGGGCTCGGAAACCGCGAGGGCGCGGCGCAGATCTCCCTCGTCCTGATCGCCATCGCCATCCTCCTCGTCCTGGCGGAGCGCCGGTCCCGCGGGCGGGCGCGCTTCCATGCCCCCGCCAACCTGCGGGCGCGCCACGAAGCCCCGGTCCTGTCGGGCTGGAGGGCCGTCGGGGCGACCACCGCCTGCGCCCTGCCGCTGCTCCTCGGCTTCGTGGTGCCGACGGTGCACCTGGCCCAGCTCGCCTGGAACTCCGGCGCGACCCTGCTCGACCCGCGTTTCCTCCACGACACGCTGAACAGCCTGACCCTGGCGGCCGTCGCCGCCGCCATCATCGTCGGCCTCGCGCTGTTCCTGAGCTATGCCGGCAGGCTGATTCGGCGGCGCAATCTCAACCGCCTGATCCAGTTCTCCGCGCTGGGCTACGCGATCCCCGGCTCGGTCATCGCCGTCGGCGTGCTCCTGCCGCTCGCCCTCGCCGACCGCGGCATCGACCTGCTGAGCCGCATCCTGTTCGACGCTCCGACCGGGCTGATGCTCAGCGGCTCGGCCTTCGCGCTCCTGCTGGCCTACACCGTGCGCTTTCTCGCGGTCGGCCTCGCCAATATCGGCCCCGGTCTCGCCGCGATCGATCCGTCGATGGATGCGAGCGCGCGCGTGCTGGGGGCGGCGCCGCGCCAGGTGCTGCGCCGGATTCACCTGCCGATGCTGCGGGTGCCTCTCCTGACCGCAGCCATCGTGGCCTTCGTGGAAGTGATGAAGGAGCTGCCGGCGACCCTGATCATCCGGCCCTTCAACCTCGACACGCTCGCGATCGGCGTCTACCGCTTCGCCTCCGACGAACGGCTGGCGCAGGCCGCCGTCGGCTCCCTGCTGATCGTGCTCGTCTCCCTGGCGCCGGTGATCATGCTCAGCCGCGCGATCACCGGCGCGGCCGGAAGGACTACTTCCAGCCAGCCTTATCCATGAGCTTCAGGGCCTCGGCGTTGTTCTGCGCGAACACGCGCGCGTTGAGCTGATCCTCCTTGAAGCTGCCCAGCGACTTCAGCTGGGGGGACAGTTCGACGCCGGCCACGACCGGATACTCGGAGTTGCCCTCGGCGAAGTACTTCTGCGCCTGCGGCGACACGAGATACTCCAGGAACTTCACGGCCGCGGCCTTGTTCGGAGCGTGCCGCGCCACGGCGCCCGCACTGATGTTGACGTGCGCGCCCCGGTTGGACTGGTTCGGGAACACCACGCCCACCTTCGACGCGACTTCATTGTCTGCGGGCTTCTTCGAGCGCAGCAGATTGACGTAGTAGTACGTGTTGGCGATGGCGATCACGCCCTCGCCCGCGGCGGCTGCCTTGATCTGATCGGTGTCGCCGCCGCGCGGCGGACGCGCGAGGTTCGCCGCCACGCCCCGGCACCAGGCCTCCGTCTTGTCCGCCCCGTCGGCCGCCAGCAGGGAACCCACCAGCGACTGGTTGTAGATGTGACCGGAGGGACGGATCAGCAGCTTGCCCTTCCACTTGGGATCGGCGAGATCCTCGTAGTTCTTGGGCGCATCCGCCGCGGTCACCATCTCCTTGTTGTAGAAGATCACGCGGGCGCGCTTCGAGAAGCCGAACCAGCTGTTGTCCGGGTCGCGAAGATGAGCCGGCACGGCCTTGAGCAGGACCTCGGACGTCACGGGTTGGAGAAGGTCCATCTGGCGGGCGCGCTCGATGCGGCCCGCATCGGTCGTGATCAGCACGTCGCACGGACTCTTGTCGCCTTCGGTCTTGAGGCGCTGGACCAGCGGATCAGGCTCGGCATCGACGCGGTTGATCTTGACGCCGGTCAGGTCGGAGAAATTGCCGTAGAGGGCTTCGTCGGTGTTGTAGTGCCGGGCCGAGTAGAGATTGAGCGTCCCCGCCTGAGCTTCCGCACGTCGAAATATCATGATCCCGGCGCCGAAGGCCACGCCGGTCTTCATCAAGCCGCGTCTGTTCACGATCACCCTCCCTTGCGATTGCATCGCATTCCCGCGTTTATCACTCGAAGTGCAGCCTCGCAATTCAAGCGAGAGTGATTTTCACAGGCATTCCGAACTGGGGGTGCGCAGGCCTTTGCCTTGAAATTGCCATCTGGACTAACATTTGGCCAACCGACCCCGCCGCAAAGGAACGGCAATGCTGCTAGCCCAGGTACTTGCCCGCGTTATGGGCGAAGGCCAGCTTACGATCATCGATCACGCCGGCGTGACCCACCGCGTGCAGGCGCACCGGGCCGGTCCCGCGGTGACGATACGCCTCCACGACCGATGGACGGGCATGCGCCTCGCCCTTCGTCCGCGCCTGGCCCTGGGGGAGGCCTACATGGACGGCACGCTCACCATCGAGGACGGCGGCGACATCTACGACCTGCTCGACCTGCTGGGGCGCAACATGGCGGCGCTCGAGAGCACGCCCGTCCTGCGCTGGTCCTACACCATCCAGCGCTGGCTGCGGGCGATCGAGCAGTACAATCCGATCGGCACCGCCCAGCGCAACGTCGCCCATCACTACGACCTGAAGGACCAGCTCTACGACTTCTTCCTCGACCGCGACCGCCAGTACTCCTGTGCCTACTTCCGCAACGGCGACGAGCCCCTGGAAGAGGCCCAGCTCGACAAGAAGCGGCACATCGCGGCCAAGATGCTATTGAAGCCGGGCCAGAAGGTCCTCGACATCGGCTCGGGATGGGGCGGCCTGGCGCTGTTCCTTGCGCAGGAGTTCGGGGTCGACGTAACCGGCGTCACCCTGTCCCGCGAGCAGCATGCCGTCTCCAGCCGCCGCGCGCTCGAAGGCGGCGTCGCCGACCGCGTCCGCTTCAAGCTCCTGGACTACCGCCAGGAGCCGGACCGGTTCGACCGCATCGTGTCGGTGGGGATGTTCGAGCATGTCGGCGCCGCCCACTACCTCGAGTTCTTCAGCAAGGCCAAGGAACTGCTGGCCGATGACGGCGTGATGCTTCTGCACTCGATCGGGCGCATGGAGCCTCCTGGTGGCACCAACACCTGGCTGCGCAAGTACATCTTCCCGGGCGGCTATACGCCTGCCCTGTCCGAAGTGCTGGCCGCCATCGAGAAGGTCGGCCTGTGGGTCACCGACATCGAGGTCCTGCGCCTGCACTATGCAGAGACGCTGCGCCATTGGCGCGAGCGCTTCCTGGCCAATCGCGACCGCATCAAGCAGATGGCCGGCTACGACGACCGGTTCTGCCGCATGTGGGAGTTCTACCTCGCTGGCTGCGAGATCTCGTTCCGGTACATGAACCAGATGGTCTTCCAGATCCAGCTGGCCCGCCGGCAGGATGCCGTGCCGTTCACGCGCGACTACATGCTGGACGCAGAAAAGGGCATCGCGACCGCCCGATCCATGGCGGCCGAGTAGAACCGGGTTTTCCCCGCAATCCTTCGATTGGCGGCGGTGTTGATCAACGCCGCCCCTTTTGGGATGGTGGCCCTCCCCTCAGGTTCCTAAGAAGGCTCTGCCATGGAGCCATTGAAAGACTCGTCGAACGTCACGCGCCTGCCCGGCGCCGAAGACATGCGCCTGCGCGAGCCGCCGCACAATTTCGAGGCGGAGCAGGCGCTGCTGGGCGCGATCCTCGTCAACAACGCCGCCTACCAGCGCGTGGCCGAGTTCCTGCGGCCCGAGCATTTCGCCGATCCGCTGCACGGCAAGCTCTACGATTCCCTGTCGCGCCTGATCGAGCGCGGCCAGATCGTGAGCGCCGTCACCCTCAAGACCTATGTCGAGCAGGACGAGGACATGAAGGCCGCCGGCGGCGCGACCTACCTGGCGCGTCTCGCCGCCGCGTCCGTGCACGTGATCGACGCCGCGGCCTTCGGACAGTCGGTGCACGACCTCTACCTGCGCCGCCAGCTCATCGACATCGGCGAAGGCGTGGTCAACGGCGCCTTCGGCAGCGGCGACGTCGACGAGACGGCCCTGTTGCAGATCGAGGTGGCCGAGAAGAAGCTCTACGACCTCGCGAGCACCGGCCAGACCGAGGGCGGCTTCAAGGCCTTCCGGGTGGCCCTCACCGAAGCCACGGTGGCCGCCGAGGCGGCCTACCACCGCGTCGGCCAGCTGACCGGCGTGGCGTCCGGCCTGTTCCAGCTCGACCAGCTCCTGGGCGGCCTGCACCGCTCGGATCTCATCATCCTGGCCGGCCGTCCCTCGATGGGAAAGACGGCGCTCGCCACCAACATCGCCTTCAACGCCGCCCGCGCCTATCGCGAGGAGATCGTCGACGGCCGGCCGAAGGCGGTCGACGGCGCCGTGGTCGGCTTCTTCTCCCTGGAAATGTCGTCCGAGCAGCTCGCCACGCGCATGCTCGCCGAGCAGGCCGAGGTGCCTTCGGAGAAGATCCGCAAGGGCGAGCTGATCAGCGCCGACTTCGACCGCGTGCTCTCGGTCAGCCAGGAACTCGAGCACCTGAACTTCTTCATCGACGACACGCCGGCCCTGTCGATCGCCGCCCTGCGCACCCGCGCCCGCCGCCTGAAGCGGACCCACGGGCTCGGCCTGCTGGTCGTCGACTATCTGCAGCTCCTCGCCCCGTCGGGCAAGAACCGCCAGGACAACCGCGTCCAGGAAGTCTCGGAGATCACGCGCGGCCTGAAGACGCTGGCCAAGGAGCTAGACGTGCCGGTGCTGGCGCTGTCGCAGCTCAGCCGCGCCGTCGAGCAGCGCGAGGACAAGCGGCCGCAGCTCGCCGACCTGCGCGAATCCGGGTCGATCGAGCAGGATGCCGACGTCGTCATGTTCGTCTACCGCGAGGAATACTATCTCACCCGTTCCGAGCCGGCGCGGCGCGCCGAGGAGAACGACCAGCGCTTCAACGAGCGCCACGACGCGTGGAAGCAGCGCTGCGAGCAGACCTACGGCAAGGCCGAGGTGATCGTGGCCAAGCAGCGCCACGGCCCCACCGGGATCGTGCGCCTGGCCTTCGAGGGCCAGTTCACGAAGTTCGGCAACCTGCCGGCCGACGGCGACGGGCCGAGCCCGATCTTCGAATGAGCGCCCCCTCCCCGCACGACCGCGGCCCCCCCTCCATCACGGGCTTCGCGAAACGCCGGCGTGAGATACGATAGGACATGTCTGCGTCGGACGACTCCACGCGCCGGGCCGGCGCCATCCTCACGGTCAATGTCGGAGCCATCGCCGCCAACTGGCGCGGGCTGCGCGATGCCGGCCGCGCCGCCGGCCGGCCGATCGACTGCGCCGCCGTGCTCAAGGCCGACGCCTACGGGACCGGCGCGGCGATGGTGGGTCCGCGGCTGGCGGCCGAGGGCTGCCGACAGTTCTTCGTCGCCCATATCGACGAGGGCATCGCGCTGCGCGCGGTGCTGCCCGAGCATCCGATCTACGTCCTGAATGGCCTCCTGCCCGGCACCGAGGGCGATCTGGTCGAACACGGGCTGACGCCCGTCCTCAACCACCTGGGCCAGCTCAACGCCTGGCGCGCCACGGCCCAGCGCTTCAACCGGCCGCTCGACGCCGTGATCCACATCGATACAGGCATGCACCGGCTCGGATTCGACGCGGAGGACGCGCAGGCGCTGATCAACGAGCGCGGCCGGCTGCGCGGGCTGCGGCTGGCGCTGATCATGAGCCACCTCGTGGCCTCCGAGGAGCCCAACAACGCCATCAACGTCGAGCAGCTGTCGCGCTTCCGCAACTTCGTGCGGGCGATGCCGGGCGCGCCGGCCTCGCTCGCCAATTCGTCCGGCATCTTCCTCGGCCCCGACTTCCACTTCGACCTGCTGCGGCCGGGCGCCGCGCTCTACGGCATCAACCCGCTGCCCGGGCGCGACAACCCGATGCTGCCGGTGGTCACCCTGCATGCGCGGGTCCTGCAGACCCGCCAAATTGACGCTTTCCAGACCGTTGGCTACGGTGGCGCCTGGCGTTCGGCGCGGCCGAGTCGCGTGGCAACGATCGCTCTTGGATATGCCGACGGCTACTTCCGGATCCTCATCAACCGCACGCACGTGCACGTCGCGGGACACCGGGTTCCCGTGATCGGCCGCATCTCGATGGATCTCGTGACCCTCGACGTGACCGAAGTGCCGGAGCAGGTCTGCGACGTCGGCAGCCTGGTCGAGGTGCTGGGTCCGCATCTCACGCCCGACGACCTCGCCGACCACGGACGCACCAATGCCTACGAGGTCATGACGTCGCTCGGCCGGCGCTACGCCCGCGTCTATGTCGACCGCGCGGAGCCCGACGCGTGAACGTTCCGCTCGTGACCCTGCTGGGACGCATGACGCTGGCCTTCCTCGAGGCCATCGGCTCGGTCAGTGCCTTCGCCTTCGAGGCTGTCCGCTGCGTGCTGCAGCCGCCCTGGTACCACCGCCAGATTCTCCGCCAGATGATGGAGATCGGCTATTACTCCCTGCCCGTCGTCGGCCTGACCGCCATCTTCACCGGCATGGTCCTGGCGCTGCAGAGCTATACCGGCTTCGCCCGTTTCTCGGCCGAAAGCGCCATCCCGAACGTGGTGGTGGTGTCGCTGACCCGGGAGCTGGGTCCTGTCCTCGCCGGCCTGATGGTGGCCGGCCGGGTCGGCGCCGCCATGGCGGCCGAGATCGGCACCATGCGGGTGACCGAGCAGATCGACGCGCTGAAGACGCTGTCGACGAACCCCTTCAAGTACCTCGTCGTGCCGCGCCTGATCGCCGGCATCGTGACGCTGCCGATCCTGGTGCTGATCGCCGACATCATCGGCGTGCTGGGCGGCTTCCTGGTCGGCGTCTACAAGCTCGACTTCAACGACGTCGCCTATCTGCGCAACACGCTGGACTTCCTCGAGTTCCAGGACGTGTTCTCCGGCCTGGTCAAGGCCGCGGTGTTCGGCTTCCTGATCACCCTGATGGGCTGCTACCACGGCTACAATTCGCGCGGCGGCGCGCAGGGCGTCGGCCTGGCGACCACCAACGCCGTCGTCTCGGCATCGATCCTCATCCTGACCTTCAACTACTTCATCACCGAAGCCTTCTTCTCGATCTGATGGCCCTCCCGAAGATCTCCGTCCGCGGCGTCACCAAGGCCTTCGGCGCCAAGCAGGTGCTGCGCGGCATCGACCTCGACGTCGAGACCGGCCAGTCGATGGTGGTGATCGGCGGCTCGGGCAGCGGCAAGTCCGTCCTCCTCAAGTGCATCCTCGGCCTGATCCGCCCCGACTCGGGCTCGATCAAGATCGACGGCGAGGAGACGGTCGGCCTGAGCGACCGCGAGCGCGCCCGCGTCATGCACAAGTTCGGCATGCTGTTCCAGGGCGGCGCCCTGTTCGATTCGTTGCGCGTCTGGGAGAACGTGGCCTTCGGCCCCATCCAGAGCGACGGTATGCCGGCCGCGGAGGCCCACAAGGTGGCGATCGCCAAGCTGGGTGCGGTCGGGCTGACTCCGGAGATCGGCGACCTCCATCCGGCGGAGCTGAGTGGCGGCATGCAGAAGCGCGTGGCGCTGGCCCGGGCCATCGCCCGCGAGCCGGAGATCATCTTCTTCGACGAGCCCACGACCGGCCTCGACCCGATCATGGCCGACGTCATCAACGACCTCATCGTGAAGTGCGTCAGCGACCTCGGCGCCACCGCCATCTCGATCACCCACGACATGGCGTCGGCGCGCAAGATCGGGCACCGTATCGGCATGCTCTACGAAGGTCGGCTGATCTGGCAGGGATCGACGGCGGAGATCGACCGGTCGGGCAACGCCCATGTCGACCAGTTCATCCACGGCCGCGCCGAAGGCCCGATCAAGATGCAGGTCCGGAGCCTCTGACGATGGCGAGCCCGCTCAGCCTCGAGCAGGCCCGTCGCTGGTTCGCCGAGGATCTGCGCATGCTCGGCCATCTCTCCGATGAACGCGTGATCGACGCCTTCGCCGCGGTGCCGCGCGAGCTTTTCGCCGGCCCCGGTCCGTGGCGCATCCGGCATTCGGTCGACGGCTACTGGACGACACCCGACGACGATCCACGCCAGCTCTACCACAACGTGCTGGTGGCCCTCGACGAGACGCGCGGCCTGAACATCGGCGAGCCGCTGCTGTGGGCGACCCACTTCGACCGGACCGGCCTCGAGGAGGGCGATCGGGTCCTGCAGATCGGCACCGGTTCGGGCTACTACACGGCGATCCTGAGCGAGCTGGTCGGATCGACGGGACGCGTCGACGCGATCGAGATCGATGCGCCACTCGCCTCGGCCGCGACCCGTAACCTGGAGGGATGGCCGGCGGCGAAGGTTGCCCTGGGCGACGCCGCCACCCCCCTTTCGGGCCGATGGGACCTCGTCGTGGCTTTCGCCGGAGCGACCGCGCCGCATGCCTGGTGGCTCGATGCCCTGGCCGACGGCGGCCACCTGCTGCTGCCGCTGACAGCCGGAAACCTGGGACGGGGCGGCGGCTTCATGCTGCGGGTCGAACGGCAGGGCGACCTTCTGCACGCGCAGTCGGCCGGCTGGGTGGGATTCTATCCTTGCGCCGGCGCCCGCAACCTCCAGGACGAGGCGGCGCTGGACGCGGCCCTCGAGGACCCTGCCGGACAGGCTGCCGTGCGCAGCCTGCGCCGCGATGCCCACGAGGCGGACGAGTCGTGCTGGCTGCACCGGGTGGGCTGGTGCCTGTCCAAGCGCGACCTCCATTGACATGGCGCGCCCGCTCAAGCGCTTCGTCTGCCAGTCGTGCGGCTCCGTCACGAGCAAGTGGAACGGCCGCTGCGAATCCTGCGGCGAATGGAACACGATCGTCGAGGAGGCGGCCCCCGCGCCGGGACCGGCCGGCGGCGGGCTGGCGCGGGCCGGCAAGGGCCGGCTGCTCGAGTTCGCCGGCCTGCGCGGCAGCACGCCGCAACCGGAACGCTACCGCAGCGGCATCGCCGAGTTCGACCGGGTCTGCGGCGGCGGCCTGGTCGTGGGCTCGGCGCTGCTGATCGGCGGCGATCCGGGCATCGGCAAGTCGACGCTGCTGCTGCAGGTCGCGGCGGCGCTGGCCCGCCAGAACACGTCCTGCGCCTACATCTCCGGCGAGGAAGCGCTCGACCAGGTGCGCCTGCGCGGCGAGCGGCTGGGGCTGGGCGACGCGCCGGTGCAGCTCACCGCCGCCACGTCGGTGCGCGACATCGTAGCGACGCTGGAGCGGCCGGACGCACCGAAGGTGGCGGTGATCGATTCCATCCAGACCATGTGGCTGGACACGATCGACAGCACGCCGGGCACGGTGAGCCAGGTGCGCGCCTCGGCCCAGGCCCTCGTCGAGCTCGCCAAGCGCCGCGGCATCGCCGTCCTGCTGGTCGGGCATGTGACCAAGGACGGCGCCATCGCCGGCCCGCGCGTGCTCGAGCACATGGTCGACACGGTGCTCTATTTCGAGGGCGAGCGCGGGCATCAGTTCCGCATCCTGCGCACGGTGAAGAACCGCTTCGGCCCGACCGACGAGATCGGCGTGTTCGAGATGTCGGACCGGGGCCTCGCCGACGTCGCCAACCCCTCGGCGCTGTTCCTCGGAGAGCGGCGCGGCCATGTCTCCGGTGCCTGCGTCTTCGCCGGCATCGAGGGCACTCGTCCGCTGCTGGTCGAGATCCAGGCCCTCGTCGCCCCGACCTCCTTCGCGACCCCGCGCCATGCGGTGGTCGGCTGGGACAGCAACCGCCTGGCCATGGTGCTGGCGGTGCTGGAGGCGCGCTGCGGCTTCGCGGTCGGCGCCAACGACGTCTACCTGAACGTCGCCGGCGGCCTGCGCATCGGCGAGCCGGCGGCGGACCTCGCCGTCGCGGCCGCCGTCGTCTCCTCGCTGGCGGACGAGCCCGTCCCGGCGGACATGGTGGTATTTGGCGAGATCGGCCTGGGCGGCGAGGTCCGCCCGGTCGGCCAGCGCGAGGCACGCCTCCGCGAGGCCGCCAAGCTCGGGTTCCGCAGCGCGCTCGTGCCGCGCGGCCGCGCCGGATCGACGCCGGCACGGCCGGCCGAGGGCATCGCCATTGACGAAATCGAGCATCTGTCAGACCTTGTGGCGCGATTTCAGCCGGCGGACAGGGCTCCCAGGCGGACGCGCCGCGAAGGCGCATCGGATCGAGGTCGCGGCGGGGGCCGTGGCGAAGCGGGAACCGTCGGGTAACGGAGCGTTCGGGGGCAATGGAGCAGCTGGGAATCACCGTCTTCGACGTGGCCGTCATCGCGGTCGCGTTCTTTGGGGCCATGATCGGCCTTTCCACAGGCTTCGCGCATGCCGTCCTGTTCATCGCCTCATGGATCGCAGCTGGCTGGGCAGCCTGGCGCTTCGGCAAGGTCGTGCAGCCCGAGATCGAGAAGCTCGTGGGCAGCCCCGACCTTGCTTATTTCCTGTCGATGCTGGCGGTTTTCGTCGGCGCCCTGATCGTGCTCGTCATGCTGACGAACGCCCTGTCACGATCGGTGCGGGCGAGCCCTCTCGGCAAGCCCGATCGCATCCTGGGGGCCGGCTTCGGTGTCCTCTGCGCCTGGGTCGCCATCGGCACGGCCTTCCTGTTCTGGGGCTATCTCGGACCGCGGACGCTGCCGCCGGTCGTCGAGGGGGCCGCGACGTTCCCCATGATCAAGGAGATGGCGAACTTTGTGGAGCCGTATCTGCCGCCCGGCTTCCGCACGCGGCTTCAAGGTCGGGGAGGGGCCGAACCCGCGACGATTCCCGGCACTTCCCCCGCCGCTCCCACCGACACGGTGACCCCGCCGACCACGGAAAAGACCGAGAGCAGCCCCCCCCCTGCCTCCGCGACGCCCCCTGCCTCCGCGACGCCGCCGGCCACGACTGCTCCGCCGGCCTCCGGGACGCCGCCGGGCACCAAACCGCCGCAGTGAGTTATCCTTGATGGCGCAGCGGGAAGTCACCAGTTATAACCCCGCCGTGTCCAGTGCCCCCAAACGCCTCGACCACGACCTCGACAAGTTTCACGAGGAATGTGCGTTGTTCGGCATCTTCGGGACGTCAGATGCTGCCGCCCATACGGCGCTGGGCCTGCACGCCCTGCAGCACCGCGGCCAGGAAGCCGCGGGCATCGTCACCTTCGACGGCAAGAAATTCCACAATCACCGCGCCGCCGGCCTGGTCGGCGACATTTTCGGCGAGCAGTCGGTCATCGCCAAGCTGCCCGGCTACTCGGCGATCGGCCACAACCGCTACGCCACGACCGGCGGCTCGTCCGACCGCAATATCCAGCCGATCTTCGCCGACTTCGACTTCGGCGGCCTGGCCCTCGCCCACAACGGCAACCTCACCAACGCCTACCTGCTGCGAAAGGAGCTGGTGCGGATCGGCTGCCTGTTCCAGTCGACGACCGACACCGAAGTCATCAACCACCTGATCGCCCGCTCCGACTACTCGACCGTGGTCGATCGCGTGATCGACGCGCTGGGGCGGGTCAAGGGCGCCTACTCCCTGCTGCTGCTGACCAACGACGAGCTGCTGGGCGTGCGCGACCCGATGGGCATCCGGCCGCTCGTCATCGGCCGCCTCGAGGACGCCTGGATCCTGACCTCGGAGAGCTGCGCGCTGGACATCATCGGCGCCCGCTTCGTGCGCGACGTCGAGCCCGGCGAGATCGTGATCGTCGACGGGACGGGCCTGCGCTCGATCAAGCCGTTCACCCGCCAGAAGCACCGCTTCTGCGTGTTCGAGCACATCTACTTCGCCCGTCCGGATTCGCGGGTCGAGGGCATCGGCGTCTACGACGCCCGCAAGCGCATCGGCATCGAGCTCGCCAAGGAAAGCCCGATTCCGGCCGACGTCGTCGTGCCGGTGCCCGATTCGGGCGTGCCGGCGGCGATCGGCTATGCGGCGAAGTCGGGCCTGCCGTTCGAGCTCGGCATCATCCGCAACCACTATGTCGGCCGGACCTTCATCGAGCCGGCCGACCACATCCGCCATCTTGGCGTGCGCCTGAAGCACAACGCCAACCGCGCCCATATCGAGGGCAAGCGGGTGATCCTGGTGGACGATTCGATCGTGCGCGGCACCACCTCGATGAAGATCGTCGAGATGGTCCGCAACGCCGGGGCGCGCGAGGTCCACATGCGCATCGCCGCGCCGCCGACCACCAACCCCTGCTTCTACGGCATCGACACGCCGCAGCGCGAAAAGCTGCTGGCCTCGCGCTACGACGTCGCCGGCATGGCCAAGTTCATCGGCGTCGATTCCCTCGCCTTCCTGTCGATCGACGGGCTCTATCGCGCCATGGGCCTGCCCGGCCGCAGCCCGGACGATCCGACCTTCTGCGACGCCTGCTTCACCGGCGACTATCCGGTCGCGCTGGATGACCTCGAAGGCGTCGAGGATCGCCAGCTTTCCCTGCTCGCCGAATCGGCCTGAGGGCCCGCCCATGACGGCCGCCTCTCCCGGCCGGCTGGCCGGTCGCGTCGCGCTGGTCACCGGCGCCTCGCGCGGGCTCGGCGCCGCCGCTTCCGTCGCCTTCGGCGGCGAGGGCGCCCACTGTATCCTGGTCGCCCGCACGGTCGGCGGCCTCGAGGAAGTCGACGACCGCATCCGCGCGGTCGGCGGCACGGCGACGCTGGTGCCGCTCGACGTCACCGACGGGCCGGGCATCGACCGGCTGGGCGCCGCCCTCCACGAACGCTTCGGCCGCCTCGACGTCCTGCTGGGCAATGCCGGCGTGCTCGGCATGCTGTCGCCGGTCGGCCATATCGAGCCCGACGTTTTCGAGCGGGTGATGTCGGTGAACGTCACCGCCAACTGGCGACTGATTCGCTCGCTCGACCCACTGCTGCGCGCCTCCGATGCCGGCCGCGCGATCTTCGTCACTTCCGGCATCGCGCGCCGCGCCGTTCCCTACTGGAGCGCCTACGCCGCCAGCAAGGCGGCGCTCGAGGAGCTGGTGCGCACCTACGCCGCCGAGGTCGCGCACACGGCCGTGCGGGCCAATCTCTACAATCCGGGGCCGATGCGCACGGCGATGCGCGCCCAGGCCTTCCCGGGCGAAAATCCCGAGCAGCTGCCGCCTCCCGATGCCCACGCCGAGGGGCTGATCCGGCTGGCGCTGCCGTCGTGCACCGTCACCGGAGAGTGGATCGCGGGCGACAGCGACCTTCCGGCGCCGCCCGCCTGACTGTCCGTCTCGCCCACCCGCCGGGCGGGCCTATCGAACCTTGGCCTATCGAACCTTGGCGGGGCGGACCGGCGCACGGTCGCCGGCGATGATGCGGCCGTTGATGCGCTCGATGGCGCGATCGATGCAGTACTTCAGCTCCGCCGCTTCCTTCCAGCGCGCGACCTCGTCGGGCGTGTCCGGCGAGGGCGTGACGGTCCGGGCCGGGGGCGCCCGACGACAGCTTGCGAAGCCCTGAGCATCCTCGTCGTGGCCCGAGCGGCCGAGCGCGTTCTCGATCTTGCGGCTGAAGCTGGGATAGGGGCCGCCGTCCGACGTCCAGGACAGGTAATCCGACGCCGCCCCCAGCGCGATCAGCAGATCCAGTCGATCGCTGGGCGTCGGCCCGTATTCGACCCGGTCGAGGAAGGCCACGGCGGTGTTGAGGCGCGGCGTCGAATCCGTCGGATCGAGGTCGGCGGCGCGCAGATACTTCTCGGCCGCGCCGCCGAAATCGCCGCTGGCGCGCAGGACGTTGCCCCATTCCACGAACAGCGACGCCGGCGCCGCACTCTTCGTCGCGGCCGTCGCGTAGCGCCGCGCGGCGTCGGCGAGCATGGCCATCTCCTCGGGATGGCCGATCGCCACCGACACGTTCCCCGACTGGCTGCGGCGATGGGCGATCAGCATCCACTGCCGGTAGATCAGGTAGCCTTCGAGCCGGCGCACCAGGGCATCCAGCACGTCGCTGCGCCGTTGCGGGATGGCGTTCAGCTTCTTGACCGCATCCGCAAACGTCGACTCGGCGAGATAGAGCTGCCACTGGACCTGCGAGGCGCGGTCCTGCGACCAGGGCAGGCCGGCCGTCCCTTCGTGGATCGACACGCCCTTGCGTACATAGGCGTCGATGAGGATCGCCAGCGCGGTCGGCGAATCCGGCATGTGGCCCAGCGATTCCCCGAAGCGGCCGATCGCCTGGTCGAGCTCGCTGAGCTGCTGGGGGCGGTCGAGACCCGACAGGGCCGCCGCGCGGGCGAGATGGATGCGCCCGTACACGTAGGGAACCCAGGGCAGGTCCTCGTCCCGTCCGCGCTCCAGGATGCGGGCGATCAGGCCTTGGGTCCGGGCGAACGCGCAGCGCTCGCGGCGCCCCTGGATGCGCCACTCCTCGCGGGCGACGATGGGTATCTCGGGCGGCACCCCGGCATCGAGATTGCTGCAGCGCCGGGCTTCGGCGGCGAACACGTAGGACGCCGCCACCTTGGGATCGATGAAGGCGATGGCGCTCAACGCCACGCATTCCAAGATCTCGTCGAGCGCCGTCGGCGTGTCGCCGGCCTCGCAGGTGGCCCGGGCGCCGAGCTGCCCCGCCATGCTGATCGACGCCACGTAGCCCGCCGGCTGGGCCCGGACGACGATCGAGGCGCGGATGGTCGGCCGCGCGGCGCCGAACATCCCGGCGATCTCGCGCACGCTGGCGCGCAGCGACAGCGGCGCTCCCGGCAGCTGCAGGTCGATCGGGTTGGACGATTGGTCGACGTAGAGCTTGCGCCATTCGCTGACGCCGGCGCGCTGGATCAGGTCGATCTGCTTGGCGATCTGCTGGGCCGCCAGGTCGGAGGTCGGCGCGCCCTTCACGTCGGGCAACTGCACGATCACCGGCTCGATGACGATCCCATCCTTCCAGCCCTCGCGGAAGATCAGGATCGCCACGAGACTCACGCCGACCGTCACTGCCACCGAGACGGCGACCTTGCGGACGAGCTCAAGCCACCGGACGACATCCTCGAACAGCGAATAGGCCGAGGTCGTCGGCTTTGCCCCGGATGCCGGCGATGCCGGCTTGGCCTCCGAGGCCGGAGAAGGTGCAGGGTCGATGGGCACGGTGCCCCCCGCGCGAGACCAGACGGGACTATTCTATGGCTGCCGGAAGCGTCCCCGCAACACGGCTCGACCGCCTCAGCGCTTGCGCGCCCGTCCGGCGTAAGGGTTCTTGGGCTTTCGCATGGTGAGGCGTATGGGAACGCCCGGCAGCCCGAAATCGTCGCGCAGGCGGTTGATCAGGAAGCGAAGATAGTCGCCTCCCAGCTCCTCGGGCTGGCTCACCGAGACCACGAAGGTCGGCGGCCGCTTCTTGATCTGGGTGATGAAGCGCAGCCGGATGCGCCGCCCGTTGCTGGCGAGCGGCGGCGGATGCAGCGTTTCCATCTCGCGCAGCCAGCGATTGAGCTTCGGGGTCGGCACCCGCCGGTTCCAGATTTCGTAGGTCTCGAAGACCTTGGGCATCAGCCGGTCGAGGCCGCGGCCGGTCAGGGCCGAGAAGCCGACGATGGGCACGTCCTTCACCTGGGCGAACGACGCTTCGAGCCGGTCCGACAGCTTGCGCCAGGCCCGGCTTGCGGCCGCCTGGTCGTCGGCCAGCAGATCGGTCTTGTTGACCGCGATCACCAGCGCGCGGCCTTCCTCGATCACCCAGCCGGCCACGGCGAGGTCCTGCTTCTCCAGCATGTTGGCGGCGTCGAGCACCACCACGGCCACGTCGGCGAGGCGAATGGTATCCAGCGTGTCGGCGACCGAGGCCGCCTCGAGCTTGGCCTCGATGCGGCTGCGGCGGCGCATGCCGGCCGTGTCGACCAGGCGGATCGGCCGTCCCTTCCATTCCCACTCGACCCGGATCGCGTCGCGCGTGATGCCGGCCTCGGGACCCGTGAGCACCCGTTCCTCGCCGACCAACCGGTTCAGCAGGGTGGACTTGCCGACGTTGGGACGGCCGACGATCGCCAGCAGCAGCGGCCGCGAGGGATCGTCGTCCTCCTCGGCTCCATCGCCCTCGCCGGGCTCGCCGTCGGCCTCGTCCTCCTCCTCGGCCATCGGCTGGATATGACGCGCCAGCGCCTCGTGCAGGTCGCTCAGCCCCTCGCCATGCTCGGCCGACACCGGGATCGGCTCTCCGAGACCGAGACCGTGCGCCTCAGCCAGCCCCTGTCGGCCGGCGCGGCCCTCGCACTTGTTGGCCACCAGGATGACCTTGTCCGCCCGCTTGCGCAGCCAGCCGGCGAAGCTCTCGTCGAGCGGCAACACGCCCGCCCGCGCATCGAGCAGGAACAGGACCACGTCGGCGCTGTCGACGGCACGCTCCGTGAAGCGGCGCATGCGCGCCTCCAGCGCCTCGCCGCCCGCCGTTTCCCAGCCCGCCGTGTCGAGCAGGGTGAAGGCGAGGTCGCCGAGTTGCGCGGGCGCCTCGCGAATGTCGCGCGTCACGCCGGGCGTGTCGTCGACGATGGCGCGGCGGCGGCCCACCAGGCGGTTGAACAGGGTGGATTTGCCGACGTTTGGCCGCCCGACGATGGCGACCGTGGGAAGCGGAGGCCGTCGGTCGTCAGCGGAGGGCAATGAGCCTGCCCGTGTCGGTCAGCACGTAGATGGTGCGGTTGGCGATCACCGGGCCGAGGCGCATCGGATCGCGCAAGTCGATCTTGCCCAGCACCGCGCCGGTGTAGGGAGACAGCGCCAGCAGCTCGCCCAGAGTGCCGCCCACCAGCAGCCGATCGCCCGCGAGGACGGGGCCCGACCACAGGACCGGCTTGCGCCGCTTGTCGTCGTGGTACTGCGTGAGCGGCGTCACCCATTTGATCTTGCCGGTGTCGCGCGCCACGGCGACGATGTCGGCCGTCGCGGTCGTGGCGAACAGGAAGCGCCCGGCCGCCCACGGCGTCTGGTTGCCGCCGATATTGCGCTCCCACATGCGCTGGCCGGAATTGAGGTCGACGGCCGAGAGCTGTCCCGCGGTGCCCATCGCCAGCACGACGCCGCGATCGATCACCGGCCGGCCGCGAATGTCGGTCAGGTTGCCGAAGGCTCGCACCTCGCCGCGCGTGCCGATCATCGTCTCGTTCCAGACGGGACGACCGTTGTCGGCGCGCAGGCCGACCAGCTCGCCAGAGGTGAACGGCGCCACGATGTAGTCCCGCGCGCCTGCCGGACTGTTGCCGCCGACATAGCCGGCCGTCTCCTGCAGCGCGGTGTACTGCCAGAGCTCGGCGCCATCGACGGCGGCCAGGGCCTGCAGCTTGTTGTCGATGCCGATCACGTAGACACGGTCGGCGAACACCAGCGGCGCTCCCCGCACGGGCGCGCTCACCGTCGACATCCAGATTTCCGATCCGTCGGCCGGGTTGAGCGAGTAGACCGCCGCGTAGCCCGTGGTCGCGAACAGCCGCCCGCCATGGTAGGCGAGGCCGCCGCCGAATTCGTCGCCGTCGCGCGCCTTCTCGGGCTTCAGCGTGACGCGCCACAGGAGCTGGCCCGTATCGGCATTGTAGGCCGAGATCGTGCTCTCGGCGTCCTTGGCGAAGACCTTGCCCTCGGCCACGATCGGCGGCGAGGTGAGGATCCGCGAGGAGGTCGAGCCCGCGCCGACATCCGCCCGCCAGATCACCTGCGGCGCATCGCTGACCGCGAGGTTGTACATCGCGTAGTTCGGGAAGCCGCCGGACTGCGGCCACGACTCGTTGACGGTGGGCGCCGGCAGGGTCACTTCGACGCCCGCCATGTCGGCATCGGGCTCGATGTCGCCCCGCTCAGAGAAGACCGGAATGCGCTCGCCGGTCAGTGGCGTCTTGCTCTTGCCGAAGATGTCGCCGATCGAATCGCAGCCCGAGAGCCCGGTGGCGAGCACGAGAGCGAGGCAGAAGCGGGAGATACCCGCCGGACGGACCATGGACATCCCTACTTCGCCTCCGGTGCCCCGTAGAGATTGAGCATCGCAGCCGCACGCTGTGCGGCGCCCTGCGGGGCCTGCCGGTCCTTGGCGATCTCGCTCCACAGCTCGCGGGCGCGCTTGACGTCGCCTTTGCGCGCCGCCACCAGCGCCTGCAACTCCTGGACGCTCAGCCGGAACGCGCCGTCGGGCCCCGCCAAGGGCTCGAGTTGGGCCACCATTTCCTGCGCCTTGGGCGTATCCACGCTCTTGTAGGCGGCGATCACGCGCGCGAGGTCCCTGAGTTCGGGCGCCGAAAGGGTGGGAGCCACCGCAACCAGCGCGGCGATCTCGGCGTCTGGAGGTTCGCGCAGCTGGGCGGCGAGCAAGGCCGCCATCGACCGGTAGGGTTCGGGCGCGCTGGCGGCCTGGCTTTCCAGAGCCGTGCGCGCCGCCGCCGGATCCTTGGCGACCTGCAGCAGCGCGTCCGAATAGGCCGCGCTGGCCTCGGCCCGCTGGCTTGTCCGGTACTGCCGCCACCCGACGGTGGCGGCGGCGGCCACGACGACGAGCACGGCGGCGGCCACGACCCAGGTGCCCCAGCGTTTCCACCAATCCCGGAGCTCGTCCTTGCGGACGGCGTCGTCGATCTCATGAAAGGCGGCGGAATCTGACACGTTCGCTCCAGGATTTATCGCGAAATATCAACGGCTTCAGGCGCGTTCATAGACCCCCGCCCGGCCTTTGGCAAACCACGGAACCAAGGCTTTCTGGGGGCGCTTTACCCCTCCTCGCGGTTCTGCAACAATTCGCGCCAACGTCATGATGCAAGTCGCGGCGGCATGAGCAACCTCTACCGTTTGGCCGATCAACGGGCCCGACGCCGCATCGTCGCATTCGACCGCCGGGAACTGTCTCGGCTCCTGAACCTGTACAGCATGCGGGTCGCGACCGGCGAGTGGCGGGACTATGCCATCGACTTCCGGCCGGGCATCGCGATCTTCTCCATCTTCCGCCACACCGCCGAACAGCCGCTTTTCGCCATCGCCAAGGTGCCGCCCGGGGGCAGCCAGAGCCGCTACATGGTCTACAACGGTCCGCGCCGGCTGGCGCACGGCGATTCCCTGGAGGACGTCCTGGCCATCTTCGAGCGCCGGCTGCAGCTTCTACGGAGCTGACCGGCCCGGCCGCCGGCTCAGGCGAAGGCCGCCGTGTACTCTTCCGGCTTGAAGCCGACCAGCAGCCGGCCCCCGGTCTCGAGCACCGGTCGCTTGATCATCGACGGCTGGGCCGCCATGAGCGCGATCGCCCGGTCGCGGTCGAGTTCCTGCTTGTCGCCGTCGGGCAGCTTTCGAAACGTCGTTCCGGCCCGATTGAGCAGCTTCTCCCAGCCGACGGCCGACGACCAGGCTTCGAGTTGGGCGCGCTCGACGCCTGCCGTCTTGTAGTCGTGAAAGACATACGGGACGCCCCTGGCATCCAGCCAGGCGCGCGCCTTCTTCATCGTGTCGCAGTTCCTGATGCCATAAATCGTCACCGTCACGTGATCAGCTCCGTCCGGGGGCCGCCGGAATTCGCCGGACGGCCGATGTCGGGACCTGGATATCCCGTTCGTCCTCGGGATAGCAAACCCCACCTGGAGATGTCCGATGCCGGCCGACCGCGACCTTGTCCTCACCCGCCTGATCGACTGTCCGCGGCACAAGCTGTGGCGCGCCTGGACCGAGCCCACCCTGCTGAAACAGTGGTTCGCCCCCAGGCCCTGGACCACGCCGGTGGCGGAGCTCGACGTGCGCCCGGGCGGTTCGGCGCTGATCGTGATGCGCGGGCCCGACGGCAACGACATGCCCAACCGCGGCGTCTATCTCGAGGTCGTGCCGGAGCGGCGTCTGGTCTCCACCGATGCCTATGGCAGCGCATGGGAGCCGTCGGACAAGCCGTTCATGACCCTGATCATCACTCTCGACGACGAGGCCGGAAAGACGCGCTATACGGCGTGCGTCCGTCACTGGTCGGTGGCCGACCGCGAAGCGCACGAGAAGATGGGCTTCCACCAGGGATGGGGCCTTTGCACCGATCAGCTCGAAGCCCTCACTACCAAGATCTGAAGGAGACCGACATGGCGAACGCGTTCGTTTGGTACGAGCTCATGACCACCGACACCAAGGCCGCGGAGTCCTTCTATTCCAAGGTCGTCGGCTGGAAGAGTGGCGACTCGGGCCAGCCCGGCCTCGACTACACGCTGTTCCTCGCCGACACGCAGCCGATGGCCGGCCTGATGAAGCTGACGCCGAAGGATTGCGAGGCCGGCGTCCGGCCGGGCTGGGTCGGCTACGTCGGCGTGGAGGACGTCGACGCCCATGCCGACCGCGCCGGCAAGGCGGGCGGCGCGCTGCACGTGCCGCCGACGGACATCCCCAATGTCGGACGCTTCGCCGTGATCGGCGATCCGCAGGGCGCCGTCATCTGCCTGTTCAAGCCGCTCGAGGCAATGCCGGCGCCGGCGGCCGGAACCGAGCCACGGACGGGCACGGTCGGCTGGCACGAGCTGATGGCGGCCGACGGAGAGAAGGCCTTCGACTTCTATTCCGGCCTGTTCGGCTGGACCAAGGCCGAGGCGATGGACATGGGCGAGATGGGCAAATACCAGCTGTTCGCCGCCGGCGGCGCCCCGATCGGCGGGATGATGACCAAGCCGGCCGCCGTGCCGGCCCCGTTCTGGGCCTACTACTTCACCGTCGATTCCATCAGCGCGGCGCTGGAACGGCTCAAGGCCGCCGGCGGTTCGGTCATCAACGGCCCGATGGAGGTGCCCGGCGGCAGCTGGATCGTCCAGGGGCTCGACCCGCAGGGCGCGATGTTCTGCCTGCTCGGCCCTCACGCCTGAGCGAACGGCCGCTCCCGGAGGAGATAGTCCTCGGGTAGTCCCAGCCGGCGGCACGCTTGTGTGGCCGGGCTGGAGCGCAGGACGATGCGGTCGGCCAGCGCGCCCGCGCCGCTCACCAGCCGGGCCTCCCACCCTCGCAGGCCGTGCGCGCGGCCGAGCTGCAGTCGCTCGCGGACCCACGGCGGTACGAGTTCCACGGCCGCCCTGACCAGCAGGCGCTGCAGGGGTCGCAGGAAAGCCGGCAGGACCGGCGCGCCCTTCATGATGTCGAGGAACTCGAAGATGATCGGCGAGGGTTCGAGGCGGTCGCGCTGCGCTTCGAACAGCGCACGCACTTCCGCCTCCGAGGCCGGCGCCCCGAGGGCGCCGTAGAGGCGCGCCGCCGGCGCTCCTTCGGCATAGAAGCGGTCGCGCGCGCCTTGCGGCACCGGGCGCACATGGCGGGCATAGGCCTCCAGGAAGCCGTAGCCGGCCGTCACCTGCACCCATGTCAGCAGGCGCACGTCGTTGGCACGGTAGGGCTGGCCGTCCGATGTCGTGCCCTGCACCCGCTCGTGCATGCCGACGACACCCGCGATCATCTTCTCGGCGACGCTGGCTGCGCCGTAGACCGTCACCATCGCGGCAAGGCCCGTGCGGCGCAGGCGGCGCGCCGGATCACTGCGAAAGCCGCTATGGTCCCACACGCCCGACCGCACCGCGGGCTCGGCCAGTTCGAGGATCACCGCCGCGACGCCGCCGACGAACATCGCCACGGGATTGCGGAAGACGCGCCAGGAGACGGAATCGGGCGGCACGAGCGCGGCCTCGCCGGCCGGCAGGGCGAAATCGACAAGAGGCGCGCCCGGCGGCTGGATGAGGCGGTGCGCCATGGCGTCGAGGCCTGGAACGACAAGGGCAACCATCGTTCCGATATGGGTCGCCCTCGTCCACCTGGCCATGGACCGCTTTCGTCAATCGACGGACCCGCGGCTGCGTGGCAGGCTGCCGCGACAGGGGCGGTCGATCCATGATGCGGACATTCTTGGTAGGAATGGTGACGGCCGCCGTCGCGGCCGGAACGGCCGGGGCGCAGTCGCCACGACTCGACACGCCCGTGTCGCCCCACCTTCTCGGCGTGCGATGGACGGAAAGCGACGTGATCTGCCGCAACCAGGCGGTCTCGGCGCGCGCCGCCATCGCGGCCTGCGAACAGCGCGACACGCTGTCGAAGCTGCTGGCGCTGGCAAGCTACTGCCCGCGCACCGACAGAAGCGGTTCCTGGTCCGCCTGCGCCGACGGGCCGACGGCGGCCGGCGCCGGTGACACCACGCCCTTCCAGCGTGTCGGCGGCGTGTTCGCTCTCTCGGCCACGCTGAACGGCCAGGGCGCCGCGCACTTCATCCTCGATTCCGGCGCCGCCACCGTGCAGATCCCGGCAGAAACCGTCGAGGCGCTGACGAAGGCCGGAACGCTGACCGAATCGGACTATATGGGCCAGCACCGCTTCATCCTGGCCGACGGCAGCGCCATGCAGCAGCGCGTGTTCCGCCTGCGCACCCTTCAAATCGGCGGGCGCACCATGGAGAACGTGCTGGCGACCGTCGGCGCGCCGCGCAGCCGCGCCCTGCTCGGACAGAGCTTCCTGCGGCGGCTGAGCTCGTGGAAGGTCGACAATGTCAGAAATGCGCTCGACTTCGAGTATGTCGGCGCGTTCTGATCCCCGCCTGCCTCACTGCCTCCCGCTGACGATGGACGCGAGGGAATCGTAGTGAACCATCTGCCACGCCGCCCAGTTCTCGAATTCCTGGACCAGGCTCGGATCGATCGCGGCCAGTCGCCCATCACGGCCGGTCGCGAACCAGCCGGCCCGCGCCGCTTCGTCCAGCAGATTGCCGACATGGGCGCGCGACACCTGGAATCGGCTGGCAAGCGCACGCAGGGTCAGTGGCACAGCGGCCGGCGCGCCGGCGACCGTCGCCGCATAGTGAGCGCCCATGATCGCGGTCAGCAGCGGATAACCGCAGTCTCGGCCTGCAAACGACAGGACACGCGGAAAGTCGTGGATGAGCGTGCCGTTTCCCAGCACGAACGCCGCCGACCTGTAGACCATCTCGCCGAGCCTGTCGGTGTCGTCGAGCTCGGCTGCCCAGCCGGGCCGGCGGTTCCGCATGTGGTCGACAGCCGCCACGAAGAGGACGGCTGAACGGCCAATCTGGCGGATCATTTCCGCCCCGGGGCGCAGCCGCTGGCGCCGCGCGTCCGCCGGGTCGGGTTCGGCGACGACGAACCGGTGCGTCTTGAGGGCCGAAACGAACCCTGCGGTATGGCGAGCGCTCGGACTCGTCACCCGTTGCAGGGCAGCGAGTGTCGGAACCTCTGCGTCATCGCACCGCCAGGCATAGTAGTTGTGGATGAGCAGGTAGCCCGTCACGTACCGGTCGAGCTGATCGAAAAGCTTCTGTGTGGGCCACGCGGCGTCGGCCTCGCGTGACATCTGCCGGCAATAGCGTGCAAGCGCCGGTGCGAAGCGGTTCAACCGCCGCAATCGCTCGACCGACGCCAGAAAACGATCGGGCATTGCGCTCGGCGCGCGGCCGAAGACCCTCGTCGGCACGCCGGAATAAGCCCGCTCCAGTCGCACGAAGCAAAACCCCCTGCAAAGTTTGGACTTGGGTCGCTGTCATTCCCTCTATAGGGATTCGGTGGCCGTCACAATGGCCGACGGCGTAGTTGAAAGGACAGCCCGATGTGCAACGACCATTCGAGCCATCTTCCCCGCCGCGGCCTGCTCGCAGCGGGTGCCGCAGCGCTCGTCGCCACGCAATTCACGACGCCAGCGCGGGCGCAGCTGCCGACTCCGCCCAACGCGATCACGCCCGACGCCGCACTGAAGCGAATCATGGAAGGCAACACGCGCTACGCCGGCAACGCCATGCAGAACAAGGACTTCTCCGCCGGCCGGGCCGCGCGCGCCGGCGCGCAGTATCCTGTCGCCGGCCTCGTGAGCTGCGCGGACTCGCGCGTCGCGCCTGAGTTGGTGTTCGACCAGGGACCGGGCGAGCTGTTCGTGGTGCGCGTCGCCGGCAACTTCGTCACGACCGACGGGCTCGCCAGCCTCGAGTACGGCGTGGCGGTCCTCGGCATGCCGCTGATCATGGTCCTCGGCCATTCCGGCTGCGGCGCGATCGACGCCACCATCAAGGTGATGAAGGACAAGATCACGCTGCCCGGCCACCTGCCGGACCTCGTGAACGCCATCAAGCCCGCCATCGACCTGGCCGAAAAGGCCAAGGCCGCCAATCCGCTGGACGAGGCGATCGCCCAGAATGTCCGCTACAACGTCAAGCGGCTCCAGGAGGCGAAGCCGATCATCGGCGAGGCTGTTGCTGCCGGAAAGGTGAAGGTCGTGGGCGGCGTCTACAACATCGCCACGGGCAAGGTGACGCTCCTCTAGCCGCCCGTGCCGCCGCCGGGAAGGCGCGGCATCGATCGGTCGGGACAATCGTACAGGGTCAGCAGGGCGGCATAGGGGTCGCCCTGCAGGCCGAGAGCGGCGGCGAAGGCCGGCTCGGTCTTGAGGCCTGATGCCCTGTAGGCCATGACCGCGCTCCTCAGGCGCTCCCCGCCCAGCGCCAGCAGCCGACGCTCGACGGTGAAGTGGCGCCACCCGGCCTGCTCCTCCACCGGCCGGGCCGCGCCGAAGATCTCGAATGGCCAGCCATGCGCGCAGAACCGCGCGACGACCGGGCGCCCCTCGCCCCGCCATTGCCTCACGCTGAACCCTTCCTGCTCCGCGAAGCCCGTCCACACCGCGGTGGTGAAGGCCAGCAGATCACCGGCCTCGCACACGACATCGATGTCGCTGCCCTCCACCGCCAGGCCGAGAGGCGGCGTGCCGACGACGCGCGGATCGAAGTCCTGCAGCCGATCCAGGATCGCCGCCTGAAGAACAGCTACGTGCCAGGGCGGCCGGTCATGCACGATCGACCCGCAAGCAAGCGTCGGCGCGCCCTCGTCTACTTCGCGCCTGCCGGCGCCGTGACGTTGTCGTAGGCGAAGCTGACTTCGTTCTGCATCTTCGGCTTGCCCGGGGGCATCATCACCGTCTTCTGGCGCAGCGGCACGCCGCGATCCTTCGCGATCCAGATCTGAGACTCCGTGGTGATGCCGTTGTCGGCCTTGCTCTTGACGCTGTAGAGATCCGCCGGCTTGCCGTCGACCGACTCGCTGCCCACCCGCGTGCAGCTGTGGTCGGGGCTCGCCATCGCCTTGCGCGCATCCTCCGCCACCTTCTTGGCGTCGTAGGGTCGGGTGATCCACTGGCCGTTGATCTGCATGTAGAGCTTGTCGCCCATATGGACCATCTCGCTCTCCATCTTTCGGCCCGGCGCGCCGTCGGTCTCGATCGTCATCTTCTGGCGGACCGGGAGACCGGACTGCTTCACGACGGCATCGAACACGGCCTTGCAGGCCGCTTCGTCAGCGCGTGCCGGAGAGACGAAGGCCATCGGTGCGACAGCCAGCGCGAGGGCGGCGGAGAGGATGGTGATCCTGGTCATGATCTTGGCTACCACAGGCGGAGGCGGCGTCAACCGCCGCCCCCGCATGTCACCGCCCGGAGGCATTACCCCTTTATGAATGCCAGCAGGTCGGCGTTGATCGTGTCGGCGTGCGTCGTCGGCATGCCGTGCGGGAAGCCCTTGTAGGTCTTGAGCGTGCCGTTCTTCAGCAGCTTGGCCGACAATGGGGCCGAATCGGCATAGGGCACGATCTGGTCGTCTTCGCTGTGCATCACCAGCACCGGCACCGTGATCTTCTTGAGGTCCTCGGTGAAGTCGGTCTGGGAGAACGCGACGATGCCGTCATAGTGCGCCTTGGCCCCGCCCATCATGCCCTGCCGCCACCAGTTCAGCACCACGCCGGGATCGGTCTTCACGCCCGGCCGATTGAAGCCGTAGAACGGCCCGGACGGGATGTCGTGGTAGAACTGCGCCCGGTTGGCCGCGAGCTGCTTCTGGAAGCCGTCGAACACGTCCTTCGGCAGTCCGCCGGGATTGGCCGCGGTCTTGACCATCAGCGGCGGCACTGCCGACAGGATCGCCGCCTTGGCCACGCGCGTCTCGCCGTGACGTGCGATGTAGTGGACGACCTCGCCGCCGCCCGTCGAATGGCCGACATGCACCGCGTCCTTGAGGTCGAGATGGGCGGTGACCGCCGCCAGGTCGTCGGCATAGTGGTCCATGTCGTGACCGTCGGCGACCTGGGCGGAGCGGCCATGTCCGCGCCGGTCGTGGGCGACGACGCGAAAGCCATGATCCAGGAAGAACATCATCTGGGCGTCCCAGTCGTCGGCCGACAGCGGCCAGCCATGGCTGAACACGATGGGCTGTCCCTTGCCCCAGTCCTTGTAGAAGATCTCGACGCCGTCCTTGGTGGTGACGAATGGCATGGCTTGCTCCTCGGTAATGCAGTTCGATGTCCTGCGATACCACGATGGCGAGCCAGCGTTTCAGCCATACGAACGTCTAGCCGCCCTGTGCCTCCGGAGACTTGACCGGCGACAGAGTGCCAACCGGCTGCTCCGAGCGTTTGCCTCAGGCCAGTGGCAGCGGCCGGATCTCCGCCTTGGCCAGGGCGCCGAGCGCCAGCATGCGGCGCGCCACGACGAGTGCCTCGCCGGCGGTCCCGACGACGGCCGCGGCCAGCCGGTCCTGCGCGGCCTTCACGGCGAACTCGACGGCGGTGCTCATCACCGCCGTCGACGAGGCGAGGAACAGCGCTCGCGTCAGGACACGGAACAGGCTGCGCATGCTGTGGCGCAGGCCATAGACCGTCATCAGGTCACGGATCAGCATCACGCTCAGGACGACGACCACGACGGCGTCGAGCGCCGGATGCGGACAGGAGCTGACCCCGAAGGCGGCCCGCAGCGCCGCCTTCTGGATGCGCTGGTCGGCCTCGCTGTCCATGGGGACGAAGACCTCGCGATTGAGCAGGTCGATGACGTCACGATCGGAATGGTGCGGTTGCAGGGCCAGAGCTGCGGCGTTCAGCCGGCCGAGGATTTCCGGCCTGTCGGAATAGACGGCGCGCAACGCGCCAAGGAGCCGCAGCCCGCTGCCGGCGCCGTCGAGCTTCGCGAGCTGCCCCGCCATCTCGCGGGCACGCTCGGCCGACTTGAGCTTGCGCAGCGCCCGCGTCTGCTGCGCGATCAGGTAGAGCAGCGAACCCACCAGTCCCACCAGCGCCACGAAGTAGAGCCCGTCGACCACGTTGCGGTCGCGCACGGCGTCGACCGCCAGCGTCATCGCGGCGTTGACCACGATCAGCGCGAAGATCAGCGCCGTCGAGCCGAGCGCCAGCCAGGCCGCCGGGCTCAGCCGCGCCTCGCCGGCGGTCCGCCCGATCTCGTCGTCGCGGTCGAACGCGACCGGTTCGGCGGCCGGCAACTCGTCCGGCCTGAACTCGCGATCGACGAGATCTCTGTCAGTGGTGGTCACGGTCATGGCGGCCTCTCACGCGATCAGGGATTGCAGGACCTTGTCGAGGTTGATGTGCGGCAGCGGCCGCTCGAACGGTGCCTCGAGGCGGGGCGGCTCGAAGCCCCGGATGTTGAACACGAAACCGCTCCAGTCGTCGCGGCCGGGGATCTGGCCGGGAATCTCCCCGGGCCGGACCTCGACGACCTCGGAGCGGCCGGAAGGAACGCCGCGCAGGAACTGCAGCGGTTCGTCCCGCCACAGCCGCGTCACCTGCGACGTCGCCCGCACCGATGCCACGGCCAGCAGGCCGGCCTGCCGCGCGTTGGCCCGCACGAAAGGCTCGCCCAGCATGTCGCGCAGCAGGCCGACCAGGTTGTTGTGCTGCCCGGACGTGATGTGGTCGGCTTTCGTCGCGACCAGCGACAGCCGGTCGAGCCGGCCGACCGGCAGCAGCCGGGCGAGCGGATGCTTGAGCGATTCGAAGGCCTCGACGACGGTGCGCGTAGCCAGCGCCAGGTCCGCGAAGGATTCCTGGCCCTGCTGGAGGGCCGTCAGCAGGTCGACGAGCACGACCTGCCGCCGAAGGCGACCGAAGACCTGGGCATAGAAGCGACGGACCACGCGGCGATAGGCCTCGTAGCGCCGGGCCAGCGCGGCGCCCGCCGTGCCGCTCCGGGCGCCGCGCGCGCGACTGAGCGGGAAGAACAGCGATCCCAGCGGCGCGCCGCCCGCCATGAATCGACCGGGCTGCAGGAAATGCAGCCCGGCGGCTCGGCACCGCTTGAGATACTCGACATAGGCGCCGCCGACGCGCGCCAGCGCGAAGTCGTCCGCAGCCGCGGCCGGGTCGAGCTTCGCCGCTTCGGCGCGCCACGCTTCCGACAAGGCGGCCCGCCGGCCCGAGGCGGCCATTTCCTCCATCTGCAGAGACCACTCGTCGTAGTCGAGCGACAGCATCGGCAGGTCGAGCAGCCATTCCCCGGGATAGTCGACCAGGTCGATGTGCAGCGTTTGCGGCGAGAACAGCCGGCGATCGAGGCGGGCCGGCGGCGACAGGCGCAGGCGCACCCGCACCCCGCTCAACCCCTCTGTCGGCTCGGGCCAGCGCGGCGGATCGGCCAGGAGGTCGGCCAGGCGCTCGCGGTAAGGAAATGGCGGCAGGCCGGGAATCGACAGGAGTTCGACCGTGCGCAGCCGCTCGCGCCAGGGAAAGAACGGGAAGGCCTCGACCGGTGCGTCCTTGGCGTGGAGCAGCGCATGCACGAAGGACGTGACGAACACGGTCTTGCCGGCCCGCTGCAGCCCGGTGACGGCGATGCGATGGGAGCCTTGGCCGAGGGGAGAGGCCGTCGCCAGCGCCGAGGCTATGGCATCGAGGGACCCGGCCGCGAGGTCACCCAGCCGGGAAAGCGGATCGAGGGACATTCTCGCCTATGTAGGGTCGGAACTGCGGCGCTCCCATGGCATGGCTCAGGTTTAGCCGAGCCCGGGCCCGGCGGCAGCCACACATGACAGCGGCGCCCGCCGGCCAACCGACAGGGTGCCGTCAGGCCGCAATGGGCGCGACGATGGCCTTCAGGACGGCGGCCGCGTCGCCTGGGCTGAGCCGCACCTGAAGGCCGCGCTGGCCGCCATTCATGTAGACCAGGCGATGCTCTATCGCCTGCTCCTCCAGGACGACCGGGAGCGGCCGCGCCTGCCCGAACGGGCTGATGCCCCCGACCCGGTATCCCGAGCGACGCTCGGCCTCGGCAGGCTTCATCATCTGGGCCGCCTTCGCGCCGACGGCAGCGGCGAGCTTCTTCATGGATACTTCGCGGTCCGACGGGACGATCGCCCCGACCGGGCGGCCGTTGGCCAGCACCATCAGCGTCTTGAGAACGCGTCCCGGCGGCTCGCCGAGTGCGGACGCCGCCTGCAGACCGATGCTGTCGGCGTCCGGATCGTATTCGTAGCTGTGAACCGTGAAGGCAATCCCCGCCTTCTCGAGGGCGAGCGTTGCGCGGGTGGACCGGGACATGGGCCCAACCTATCGCGCCAGCCGGACGATGGAAAATCATCCCGTCCGGCCGCGACTCGGCCGGACGGGATGTCGATCCCCTAGCGGCGATGAGGATTGTTGTCGTTGCGATCCCATCGATTGGGAACGCCATCGCCGTCCTTGTCGGTGTCGTGGCGGTTGGGAACGCCGTCATGGTCCTGGTCGCCCAAGGCCCGGCGATCGCTGCGGTTGTTGTTGCTGTAGCGGTCGAGCTGGTTGGGGATCCCGTCACGATCACGGTCACCCCAGGCACCGTTGCGCGGCGCCGGCGGCGGCGCCGTTCCGATTTGGACGCTGACCTGGGCATTGGCGGGCTGGGAAGCCACGAGCGGAATCGCCGCCAGGGCGGCCGTGGCGGCAAGGGTGGCGAGTGTGACCGAGCGGATCATCTGTTGTCTCTCCGTGTGTTGGTGTGTGCCAACGCCGCTTGTGCGCGGCGGATGCTCGCTCGCCGCTGCACGGGCCCATGACATGTCCGCGCGCGCAACCGCCGCAACCGCTCCCGATCGGCGGGCGTTGCGCGCGCTCGCACCCGTCCCCGGATTCCGGTTCGCCTGTCGAAGCGACATGTCGTCCGCCGGGAGCTCGGCTGTGCTAGCGTCCGCCCATGAGCACCGCGTACTCGGACTACAAGCCCCTCACCTTCCACGATGCCGCCCGCCGTTTCGGCGACGGTGGCGACACCCCACGCGCCTATCTGGAGCGCTGCCTCGAGACCATCGCCAGACGCGAGCCGATCGTGAAGGCCCTGACGGCGATCAACGAGAGCGGCGCCCGCGCCGCCGCCGACGAGAGCACGGCCCGCTGGAAGGCCGGCCGTCCCCACTCGTCCATCGACGGCATGCCGATCGGCATCAAGGACCTGCTCGAGACGCGGGACATGCCCACCGAGATGAACTGCGTGGCCATGAAGGGGAACTTCCCCGAGCGCGACAATGCCGGCGTCTGGGCGTTGCGCCAGGCCGGCGCCGTGATCCTGGCCAAGACGGTGACGGCGGAGCTGGGCGGATCGCATCCGGGGCCGACCACCAACCCGTTCGACCCGACCCGGACGCCGGGAGGCTCCTCCTCGGGCTCGGCCGCCGCTGTCGGCGCCAACATGATGCCAGCCGCGATCGGCACCCAGGTCGGCGGCTCGATCATCCGCCCCGCCGCCTATTGCGGGAACTTCGCGCTGAAGCCGACGCAGGGTGGCATCAACCGCGGCGAGCGCATGGCGACCAGCATGAGCACGCACGGCCCGCATGCCGGCTGCCTCGCCGACATGTGGCAGGTGGCGATCGAGCAGGCCAAGCGGTGCGGCGGCGACCGCGGCAGCCTCGGCCTGATGGGGCCGGACACGCTGCCGGCCGCGATCCGGCCCGGCCGGCTGATGGTGCTTGAGACCGAGGGGTGGCCCGATGCCGATCCTCCGGCCAAGGAGGCCTTCGCCAAGGTGCTCGAGCAGCTCGAGAAGGCCGGCGTCACCCTGATACGGCGCAAGGATCACGCCTTTGTCGAAGCTCTCGAGAAGGCGATCGAGAAGGGCCGCGCCGTGTGCGGTGGCATCACCGGCTGGGAGAACCGCTGGTACCAGCGCGGCATGCTCGACGCCTCGCCCGATGGCCTGAGCGAGCGCGCCAAGACCGCACTCTTCAAGGCCGAGGCCATGACGGTGGACGAGTACCGCGCCAGCCTGCTCGCCCGGCAGCAGGCGCAGACGGTGCATGCGATGACGGCGTCTCTGGCCGATGCCGCGATCACCCTGTCCTGCCCCGGTCCCGCGCCGCTCTGGGCGGGCGATGTTCCCGGCCAGCCGCTGGCGCCGCGTCCGACTGGCGACTTCGTATTCAACGCACCCTCGTCGATGCTGTTCGCGCCCGTCGTGACCATGCCGTTGATGAGCGTGGGCGGCCTGCCCGTGGGCGTCCAGCTCATGGGCCAGCAGCACGAGGACGCGCGCATGACCGGCCTCGCCCGCTGGGTCTGCGAGACCCTGAAGCCGGTTTCCGTCGCGGCCTGACGCCGGGAACGCCGCGCCGCGGCGTGACGCCGGCAGCCCAGGAAAAGGCTGCCGGAACTGTCGGGATGGCGCCGCGCCGAACGTCCTTGGGCCAGGAAGCCCACAGGAGAGTCCCATGCGCAAGGTCGTCGTCGCCACCTTCACCAGCCTGGACGGAGTCATGCAGGCGCCCGGCGGCCCGCAGGAGGATCCGACGGGTGGCTTCGCGTACGGCGGCTGGACCGCCCCCTACTTCGACGAGGCGCTCGGGGCGGCCATGGGCCAGGTCTTCGACCGGCCGTTCGACCTGCTCCTGGGGCGCAAGACCTACGACATCTTCGCCGCCCACTGGCCCTTCGTGACCGATCCGGACGATCCCATCGCGCCGGTGTTCAACCGGGTGACGAAGTACGTGGCGACGCGCGGCCCGTCGCGGCTCGAATGGCAGAACAGCCGCCGGCTGGGCGACGATGTCGTCGCCGCGCTGCAGGCGCTGAAAGCCGGCGACGGGCCGGACCTCGTCGTCCAGGGCTCGAGCGACTTCCTCCAGACGCTGTGGCGCGCGCAGCTCGTCGACGAGCTGATCGTGCTCACCTTCCCGGTGCTGCTCGGCACGGGCAAGCGCCTGTTCGGCCCGGGCACGGCGCCCGGCGCCCTGAAGCTCCAGGCCTCGAAGGCCTATCCGACCGGCGTGGTGGTCAGCAGCTTCACGCCGGACGGGCCGGTGCGGACCGGCGACTTCCAGCTCGCCGAGCCCAGCGCGGCGGAAGCCGAGCGACGCCAGCGCCTCGCCTGAGGTCCACGCCAAGGACGAACCGTCAGGCTATGCTCGCGCCGCAGCCCGCCTCCGGTCGGCGGCGCAGAGCAGGAGCAAGGACGGCGGCATGCAGCGTACGGATTTCTCGGCGATGAGCCGGCTCTCGGCCGACATCGACCTCAAGGGCGATGGCAAGGCCACCGGGTTCGTGCGGGTCCCGCATTCGGTCCATCGCTCCGCCTATGGCTGGATTCCCATCCCGATCGTGCGCATCGCGAACGGCGAGGGACCGAGCGTACTGATGCAGGCCGGCAACCATGGCGACGAATGGGAGGGTCAGATCGCGCTCGGCAACCTCATCCGCGCGCTCGAGCCGAAGGACGTGAGGGGACGCCTGGTCATCCTGCCCTCGGCAAATTTCCCGGCAGCGATGGAAGGCAAGCGGACCTCGCCGATCGACGAGGGCAACCTCAACCGGTCCTATCCCGGCGACGCCGAAGGCACGATCACCCAGCAGATCGCCTACTGGATCGAGCATGCCCTGCTCCCGGGCTTCGACTACAGCTTCGACTTCCATTCCGGCGGCAGCTCGCTCACCTACATTCCGAGCGCCCTCGCGGCCCGTCACGAGGACGGCCAGCGCATGGAGAGGGTCATCGGCCTGCTCAAGGCCTTCGGCGCGCCCGTGAGCTACCTCTCGGCGGCGCCGCAGGGCGGCGGCCGCACCTTCACCTCGGCCTCGGCGCGCCAGGGCGTGATCTCGATGGGAACGGAACTGGGCGGCGGCGGGCTGGTGACGCCCGCCTCGCTCAAGGTCGCGGAGGACGGGATGCGACGCGTGCTCGCGCATGTCGGCCTGCTGCAGGGCCCCGTCCCGCCCCCGACGCCCACGCGCCTCACCGAGATCGGCGGCGACGACTACTACGTCTATGCCTCGGACGGCGGCCTGTTCGAGCCGCTGGTCGACCTCGGCGCCGAGGTCTCGGCCGGCCAACCGGCCGCCCGCATCCATTTCCACCACACGCCGTGGCGCACGCCCGAGACCCTGTCCTTCAAGCGGGCCGGGCTCGTCCTCTGCAAGCGCGTGCCGGCGCGCTGCGAGCGCGGCGACTGCCTCTTCCACCTGGCAACGGACGTCGCGGGATAGCGCACCGCCGGCGCGAGCTCGCGGACGCGCGAGCCTTCAGGCGCGCTTCTTCGGCTTGGCGACCTTGGCGACGGCAGGCTTCGCCGCCGGCGTCGCCTTCCTGGCGACGGCCTTCGCCGGAGCCTTCGCCGGCTCGGGCGCCGGAGGCGCCTGCAGCGCCGCCTTCCCGGGCGCCGTCGTCCGGTACATCAGCCGTCCCGTCTCGGGGTGCGCCATCTGTTCCAGGAGGCCCCGCTCGACGAGCGTGTCGAAGGTCTGATCCCCGACGCCGTACAGCGACCGGTCGCCGGCCTTGACGCCGCTTTGCCGGTAGGCCGCGTTCAATGTCTGTCGTTCCCGAAGCGACAGGGCCGTCGTCTTGACGGCCTTCGGCTTCGCTTTCGTCGCAACCCGCTTCTTCGCCACGCTCATGGAGTCACTATAGTCCATCACCCGACGACGAGGCGATATGGACCGGTGGATCGAAAGACCTCGCGTCGTCGATGTCGCGGGTCGGCGCTCGTCAGGGCAGCGAGACCTTGACCAGCCGGCCGCCATTGACGTCGACCCGGCGCATCATCGATCCGCCTTCGGCCTTCGATCCGTCCTGCCACTTGACCGTCGTGGTCACGTACCACGTCCCGTCGGGAATGCGCTGGAAGGAGAAGCTGCCGCCCGCGTCGCAGCGGGTCGTGCGCAGGGTCGAGACGTAGAGCGGATCGTCGCGCTCGAACTTGACGGGGCCGAGGCTGGCGGCCCGGCGCCCGCGGCTCGAATTGCCGAAGATCGCCGTCATGCGGGCCTGCGCATAGGGCGTGTCGGGAATGAGGATCGCCGACTGTCCGGCGCAGGTGTGGGTCTCGCCGCCCGACTTCACGATCGCGCTGCCGCTCACCGTACTGGCGCCGCTCTTGCGGGACCAGTCGACCTCGGCCGGAGTCATCGGCGTCGAGAGGGGATCCTTCTGGGGAACCATTGCCTCGAACTGGGCGCAGCCGGCGACGGCGAGGAGCGATCCGAGGATCAGGACGGCATGCTTCATCGGTCGCTGCCTTGGTCTTGTTGGAGGGAGGGCGGAGTACACCGCCAACGCCCCACAGCGACAAATGTTCCTTCTGTGACTGGAATGTGCGAAGCTCGGGTCCCCATCAACATCGAAAGGAGGTGATCCCGTGAATCTCACCAATGCGACGCTTGAAGCCTTCGAGGCACTCGGCACCGGGATCGTTCCTGACGTGGCGAGCCGCCAATAAGGTCGACGCCGTCGGCACAAAGCCGCCCTCCGGGCGGCTTTGTTGTTTCTGGGCCCTGGCTAGAACGCGGAAACTGTCGGTGAGAGCCGGCTCTTCCCCAGTCCGGGAGGGGGACGACAGCTCGGGCACGACCGGCTGGGAGCCGTCATACGCCCGTCCCGACGCGGCCGCGTCTCGGCATGGCCGCAGATCGAGCAGCCGTCGATCTCGAAATGGACCCAATGGGTCGGATCGCCGCAAGCCTCGCAGGGCAACCCGCGGCGATTGCCGATGCTGCCGAAGCCCGGCGCCTGGCATTTCGGGCAGAGCCGCGCCAGGCGCCGGGCGAGCTTGTAGGACAGCGCCCGCAGCACGCGCATGCGCGTGGGATTGCGATGGGCGCGCATGTCGGCGATCAGTACCGCCTTGCCATCCTCGGAACGGCGGGCCTCGCGATCCATCGTGGCGACGACCTGCTCCATCGTGTCGAGGCCGGTCTTCACCGGATGGGCCATGTCGCTGCTGCACAGCACGAACACGCCGTAGTGCGGGAAGCCGATCGCCTCGATCGCCTTCGGGATGTTGGGATCGCCGGCGCGGAAGCGCACCAGGCGCCAGTTGGTGCGATGCGTCGGCAGGGTCTCGATCAGGCGCAGGCCGCGCCGGCGATCGACGAAGGCCATGATCTCGACGCCGCTCGGGACCAGCGGCACGGCGTCGATCGGCCCGTAACTGCCCTCGCTGGCGATGGCGCAGTCGACGTCCATCGTCCGGAAGGCCAGCTCGGCCTTGAGCGCGCAGGTCTCGATCAGCGCGTCGGGCCGCGGCACCTCGCCCGAGAAGGTGCCGAGCTCGTCGGTGTCGAGCTGGGGCACGGGCAGAACCTCGGCGCCCAGCAGCCGCCGGAAGGGCGGGGCCACCGCCCGCTCCTTCTCGTGCATGGTCGCCAGGCCGATGCGCTGGCCGGTGTAGGGATGCGCTGCGAACATCACGGCGTCACCGCCGGTCGACGAGCGGCCCTACTCCGCCGCCTGCGGCAGCGCCTCGCGGGCGAGCTGCTGCTCGACGAGGGTCGCCCAGTAGGAGGCGCCGATCGGCAGGATCTCGTCGTTGAAGTCGTAGCCGGGGTTGTGGACCATGCAGCTGCCGACGCCGTCGCCGTTGCCGATCCAGATGTAGCAGCCCGGCTTCTTCAGCAGCATCCAGGCGAAATCCTCGCTGCCCATGGCGGGAGTCGGGTTGCGGTTCACGTTCTCCAGGCCGACCAGCGCCGAGGCCGCCTTGGCGGCGAACTCGGTCTCCTGCTCGCTGTTGACCGTTGCCGGATAGCGCCGCTCGTAGCGCCACTTGGTGACCTCGGCGCCGAAGCCGGCCGCGACATTGCGGGCGATCTGCTCGATCTTCTTCTCGATCAGGTCCTGGACCGGCTTCTTGAAGGTGCGGACGGTGCCGCGCAGCACGCATTCCTGCGGGATGACGTTCCAGGTATCGCCGGCATGGATCTGCGTCGTCGACACGACCGCCGTGTCCATCGGATCGACGTTGCGCGCCACGATCGACTGCAGCGCCGTCACGATGTGGCTGCCGACGACCACGGGGTCGATGCCGTGATGCGGCATGGCGCCGTGCGCGCCGACGCCCTTCACCACGACCTCGAAGATGTCGTAGGCCGCCATCATCGGACCGGGGCGGACGGCGAAGCGGCCGACCGGGATGCCCGGGATGTTGTGCATGCCGTAGACGCCTTCGACCGGGAACTTGTCGAACAGCCCCTCCTCGACCATGACGCGGCCGCCGCCCTCGTTCTCCTCGGCCGGCTGGAAGATGAAGTAGACGGTGCCGTCGAAGTTCCGCGTCTCGGCCAGGTACTTGGCGGCGCCGAGCAGCATCACAGTGTGTCCGTCATGGCCGCAGGCGTGCATCTTGCCGGGAATCGTCGACTTGTGGTCGAAGTCGTTGGTCTCGTGCACGTCGAGCGCGTCCATGTCGGCGCGCAGTCCGATCGCCCGCTTGGAACTGCCCGAACGCAGCACGCCCACCACGCCCGTCTTGGCCAGCCCGCGATGGACCTCGAGGCCGAAGGACTTCAGCTTGTCGGCAACGATGTCGGCCGTGCGCACTTCCTCGAACGCCGTCTCGGGATGGCTGTGGATGTCGTGCCGCCAGGCGTTCATGTCCTTGTGAAACGACGCGATACGATTGATGACCGGCATGCGGGGCAACTCCAGGGAAAAGCTTGGCCTCGGATCGTACGGGAGACCCTGCAAGGGTCAAGCAGACCGATCATGCAGGGTCGCAGACCAGCCATCATGCAACCTGGACGCTAGGTCGTCGACGGTCTTTCCGCCTCCTGCAGGGACGCCGTCCTCAGGCGGAAGCCCCGGCGTAGGTCCGCTCCTCCACCGGAAGCCTGCCCTCCTCGATCGCGTGGCAGGCCACCGTGCCGCCCTCGATGGGCAGCGCCTTGGGTCGCTCGCTCTTGCAGCGCTCGTTGGCGAAGGGGCAGCGCGGATGGAAGCTGCAGCCCGACGGCGGATTGAGCGGGCTCGGCACCTCGCCCGCCACCGGCTCGCGCTGGCGCCCCGTCATGTCGAGGTCGGGGATCGTGTCGAGCAGCATCCGCGTGTAGGGGTGCTTGGGCCGCCGGAACAGCGTCTCGGTCGGCGCCACCTCGACCAGCCGGCCGAGGTACATGACGCCCACCCGCGTCGAGATGTGATAGACGACCGCGAGATTGTGGCTGATGAACAGGTAGGTGAGCTGCAGTCGCCGCTGCAGGTCGACCATCAGGTTCAGGATCTGCGCCTGCACCGACACGTCGAGCGCCGAGGTCGGCTCGTCGCACACCAGGAATTCGGGCTCGCTGGCGAGCGCCCGCGCGATCGAGATGCGCTGGCGCTGGCCGCCCGAGAACTCGTGGGGGAACTTGCGGCCGTCTGCCGGCGTCAGGCGGACCTGGCGCAGCAGCTCGCCCACCCGCCGTTCGAGATCGGCCTTGTCACTCGCCAGCCCGAAGGCGCGGATCGGCTCGGCGACGATGTCGAACACGCGCCAGCGCGGGTTGAGGCTGGCGAACGGGTCCTGGAAGATCATCTGCATGCGCCGGCGCAGCGCCGCCATGTCGCTGCGGCTGCGGCGGTGGCTCATGTCGTTGCCGTCGAACGCGATCGACCCGGCGCTCGGCGGGTAGAGACCGACCACCAGGCGCGCCACCGTCGACTTGCCGCAGCCCGATTCGCCGACCAGCGAGAAGGTCTCGCCCTTGGCGATCTCGATGTCGATGCCGTCGACTGCCTGCACGATCTGGCGCGGCCGGCCTTCCAGGGTGCGCACCAGCCAGGGCGCCGAGACGTCGAAGTAGCGCTTCAGCCCTTCGATCCGGACGAACTGGCTCATGCCGCCGGCGGGCACGGGAGCGTCAGGCATCGGCCAGCTCCTTCCCTACCGGGGCGCCGACGCCGCCACGGTCATGCAGCCAGCAGGCGGCGCGGCTGGCACCGGCCGCCATCAGCTCCGGCCGTTCGCTGAGGCAGCGCTGCCCGCGCAGGGTGCAGCGCGGGTTGAAGGCGCAGCCCGGCGGGATCTCGGTGAGCCGCGGCATGGCGCCGTCGATCTGGGTCAGGCGCTCGCTGCGCACGCCGAGGCTTGGGATCGAGCCCATGAGGCCGCGGGTGTAGGGGTGCTGGGCGTGCTTGACCACGTCGCGCACCGGGCCGATCTCGGCGACGCGGCCGGCATACATCACCGCGACCCGGTCGGCCGTCTCGGCGATCACGCCCATGTCGTGGGTCACCAGCATCACGGCGGTCCCGTGCTCGCGGCACAGCCGCTTCAGCAGCGCGATGATCTGTGCCTGGATCGACACGTCGAGCGCCGTGGTCGGCTCGTCGGCCACGATCAGGCGCGGACCGGCGCAGAGCGCGAGCGCGATGACGACGCGCTGCCGCATGCCGCCGGAGAACTGGTGCGGATAGTGGTCGAGCCGGCTCTCCGCGCCGGGAATGCCGACCTCCTTCAGGAGCTCGAGCGCCCGCGCGCGCGCCGCCGAGCCCGACAGCGACAGGTGGGTCTGGATGGTCTCGATGAGCTGGCGGCCCACCGAGTAGAGCGGGTTCAGGCTGGTCAGCGGGTCCTGGAAGATCGCCCCGATCCGGTGGCCGCGGATCCTGCGCATCTCCTCGTAGGGCAGGTTGTCGATCCGCCGCCCCTCCAGCCGGATCTCGCCGGCGGCGATGCGGCCGGGCGGCTCGAGCAGGCCGATGATGGCATTGCCGGTCAGCGACTTGCCGGCGCCGGACTCGCCCACTACCCCCAGCACCTCGCCGGGCGCGATGTCGAACGACACGTCGTCGACGGCCAGCAGCGTGCCGCGCCGGGTCGGGAACTCGACGCGGAGGTTCTTGACCTCCAGAAGCGGCGCATTGTTCGTGGTCGCGGCCATCAGCGGAGCTTCGGGTTGAGGGCGTCGCGCAGCCAGTCGCCCAGGAGGTTGACGGCCAGCACCAGCGCGGCGAGCGTGATGCCCGGAAACACGGTGATCCACCACTCGCCCGACTGCAGCACCTCGTTGCCGAGCCGGATCAGGGTGCCGAGCGACGGCTCGGTCGAGGGCAGGCCGACGCCGAGGAAGGAAAGCGTTGCCTCGGTGATGATGGCGAGGCCGAGATTGATGGTGGCGATCACCAGCACCGGGCCGGTGACGTTGGGCAGCACGTGGCGCACCATGATCAGCACCGGCGACAGGCCGATCACCCGGGCCGCCTGGACATATTCCTTGTTCTTCTCGACCAGCACCGAGCCGCGCACGGTGCGGGCATACTGGACCCAGAAGCTGAGGCCGATGGCGCCGACGATGACGAAGATGGCGATCTCGTCATGGCGCTGGACGGAGATGATGCCCCGCACCACCCCGTCGATCAGCAGCGCCACCAGGATGGCCGGAAAGGTGAGCTGGACGTCGGCGATGCGCATGATCAGCGCGTCCACGGCGCCGCCGAAATAGCCGCTGACCAGGCCGAGCGTGATGCCGAGCAGCATCGCCACGACGACCGACGCGAAGCCCACGACCAGCGACAGGCGCGTGCCGTACATGATCGAGCTCAGCACGTCCCGCCCCTGGTCGTCGGTGCCGAGCGCGAAGGTCCATTCGCCGTCCGGCGAGAACAGCACCGGCGGCTTCAGGCCGTCGCTGAGGCTGATCGTCGCCGGATCGAACGGCGTGTGCGGCGCCAGCACGGGCGAGAGGAACGCCCCCGCCACGATCACCAGGGTGACGATCGCCGCCGTCACGGTGAGCGGCGAGGACTTGAAGCTCCACCAGATGTCGCTGTCGGAGACGCGGTGCAGCCAGCTCGTGGGTGCGGGTTGCTGCATCGCCATCCTAGTGCCCCGCCACGCGGGCCGCGCCGCCCTGGCTGCGCAGGCGCGGATCGACCACGAAATAGAGCAGGTCCACGACCAGGTTGATCAGCACGAACAGCAGGCCGATCAGCATCAGGTAGGCCGCCATGACCGGGATGTCGGAGAACTGAACCGACTGGATGAAGAGCTGGCCGACGCCCGGCCAGGCGAACACGGTCTCGGTGACGATGGCGAAGGCGATCAGGCTGCCGAGCTGGAGTCCGGTCACGGTGATCACCGGCACCAGCGTGTTCTTGAGCGCATGGCCGAAGTTGATCGCCCGGTTGGTGAGGCCGCGGGCGCGGGCGAACTTGATGTAGTCGGTGCGCATCACCTCCAGCATCTCCGAGCGCACCAGGCGCATCAGCAGGGTGAGCTGGAACAGGCCCAGCGTGATCGAGGGCAGGATCAGCGCTTTGAGGCCCGAGATCGTCAGGAAATTGGTCGTCCACCAGCCGATCTGCACCGTCTCCCCGCGCCCGAAGGACGGCAACCAGTGGAGGTTCACGGCGAACACCAGAATCAGCAGGATGCCGATCAGGAAGGTGGGCAGGGAGACGCCGATCAGGGACACCGCCTGGAACAGCCGGCTGGTCCAGTGCCTCGGATAGAGGCCGGTATACACCCCCATCGGCACGCCCACGAGCAGGGCGAACAGGGCGGCGCAGAACGAGAGTTCCAGGGTCGCCGGCAACCGCTCGACGATCATGCGGCCGACCGGCTCGGACGTCCGGTAGCTCAACCCGAAATTGCCCTGGGCTGCATTGACGATGAAGTGGAAGAACTGGATTGGCGCAGGATCGTTCAGACCGAGCTTCTGGCGCAGTTCCGCGCGCTCCTCCATCGAGGTGTCCTGGCCGACCATGGCGTTGATCGGGTCACCGACGTAGCGGAACAGCGAGAAAGCGACCAGCCCCACCGCCACCAGAACGGCGATGGATTGCAGGATTCGTCGCAGGATGAAGGCAATCATGTATGGATCGTGGCCCGGCCGAGGCCTAGCAGGATTGACGCCAGAACGGAACCGGCCCCGGATGCGGCATTCACATCCGGGGCCGGTCGTCGTTCTTCCGTTCTGGGACTACTTCACCGTGACGAAGCGCAGCGGGAAGGAGTTGTCGGCCGGCTGGACCAGGTCGACGTTCTTGCGGGTCGCCCACACGACCGCCTGCTGGTGCAGCGGGATGTAGGCGAAGTCGTCGACATAGAGCTTGGTGGCCTCGGCGATCATGGCGTCGCGCTTGGCCTTGTCGGTCTCCTGCTCGAGCTTGTCGGCGAGCGCGTCGAGCTTGGGATTGGAGTAACCGCCGGCGTTGAACTGGCCCTTCTTCGTCGCCTTGTTCGGGGTCTGGATCAGCGCCTCGAACACGTTGTGCACGTCGTAGGTCTGCGCCGGCGACCAGCCGAGCATGTAGAAGCTCGTCTCGCCCGGCGACAGGTCGTTCTTGCGCAGGATCTTCGCGAAGTAGAGGTTTCGCGTCTGCGCCTTGAGGTTCACCTTGACGCCGATCTTGGCAAGCATCGCCACGACCGCCTGACAAATCTTCTCGTCGTTGACGTAACGGTCGTTCGGGCAGTCCATGCCGACCTCGAAGCCGTTCGGATAGCCGGCGTCAGCCAGCATCTTCTTGGCCTCTTCCGGCTTGAGCAGCGCCGGCCGCTTGTCGAGGTCCTTCATGTAGCCGTTGATGACCGGGGCAACCATGAGGTTGGTCGGGTAGGCCTGGCCGCGCATGACGGTGCGCTTGATCGCCTCGACGTCGATCGAGCGATGGATCGCCTCGCGGACCTTCTTGTCCTTGAAGGGGTTCTTGCCCTTGACGTTCGATTCGAGCAGCTCGGGCCGCTCCTGGTCAAAGCCGAGGAAGACCACGCGGGTCTCGGGCGCCTCGAGGACCTTGATGTTGGGGTCCTTCTTCAGCGAGTCGGTGTCGGCCGGCGGCACCTCGTAGGTCATGTCGATATCGCCCGACTTCAGCGCAGCCACCCGCGTCGCGGGGTTCGGCACCGGCGTGAAGATCACCTCGGTGAGGTTGTGCTGCGGCTTGTCCCACCAGTTGGGATTGTTGACCAGGATCGTCTTCTCGCCCGGCTTGCGGTCCTTCAGCATGAAGGGGCCCGTGCCCATGGCGTTGCGGGTCGCAAAGTTCTCCTCGTTCTTCGTCATGTCCGCGGAGTTGACGGCGTTGTTCTTCTCGGCCCAAGCCTTGGACATCATGCCGAGAGCCGCCCACTTGTCGGCGAGCAGCGGGTCGGGATACTTGGTGGTGACGACGACACGCATGTCGCCGTCCTTCTTGATCTCCTTCACCGACACGAAGTTGCTCTGCATGTTCGAGCCCGGGCCGTTGGCGCGGTTGAGCGAGAACACGATGTCGTCGGCGGTGAGCGTCGAGCCGTCATGGAACTTCACGTTCGGGCGGATGTCGAAGAACCAGGTCGTCGGGTCGATCTGGCCCCACTTGGTGGCGAGCGCCGGCTCGAGCTTCAGGTTCTTGTCGCGGCGAACCAGCGGCTCGTAGATGTTGGAGTTGAAGGTCAGCAGGAAGGTTTCCTGCCGAGCGTAGGGATCCATCGAGCTCACATCGCCCGAGTTGGCCCATTTGAAGGTTTTTGCCTCGGCCGGCACGAACGCCAGCCCCACGCAGGCGACCGTCGCCAGCGCCAAAGAATGACGGAAATTGAAACCCATTGAATTACCCCTTCGTGGCGCTCCCCCGCGGGAGTGCCGTTCGGTCTCCCCGACCGCTTGGACCTATGCGCGAGCGCATATCTTGAGGCAAATTGCACCGACGGTGTCTGCCCGTCAATTACCCAAAAAATTTGCATGGTAGGAGCGGTTGGACGGGCCCTGCGGCGGCCGCTATCTTGGCGGCCAGCTTACCTTTTCCTCAGGGTGCGTTCATGAACGACGTCTCACGCAGCTTCCGCGGCAACTCAAACGCCGCGCGCGACATCGCGCATCACCTGCACCCCTACACCAATTTCCGCAAGCATGAGGAGACCGGCCCCCTGACCATCGTGCGCGGCCGCGGCATCTACGTGACCGACGACGACGGCAAGGAATACATCGAGGGCATGGCCGGCCTCTGGTCGGCGGCGCTGGGCTTCAGCAACGAGCGGCTGGCGACGGTCGCCTACGAGCAGATGAAGCAGCTGCCCTTCTACCATGCGTTCAACCAGCGCAGCCACGAGCCGGCGATCAACCTCGCCGAGAAGCTCAAGGCGATGGCGCCGGTCGAGATGTCCAAGGTCTTCTTCGCCAACTCGGGCTCCGAGGCCAACGACACTGTCGTGAAGATGGTCTGGTACATGAACAATGCGCTGGGCCGGCCGCAGAAGAAGAAGATCGTCTCGCGCATCAAGGGCTATCACGGCATCACCGTGGCGTCGGGCAGCCTGACCGGCCTGCCGCACAACCATCGCTCCTTCGATCTGCCGATCCAGGGCGTCGTGCACACCGGCTGCCCCCACTACTACCGCTTCGGCCAGGAGGGCGAGACCGAGGAGCAGTTCGCCACCCGCTGCGCCGAGGAGCTGGAGCAGCTGATCATCAAGGAAGGCGGCGCCGAGCAGGTCGCGGCGATGATCTGCGAGCCGGTGATGGGCGCGGGCGGCGTGATCGTTCCGCCCAAGGGCTACTATCAGAAGATCCAGGCGGTCTGCGCCAAGTACGACATGCTGTTCATCGCCGACGAGGTGATCTGCGGCTTCGGGCGCACCGGCAACGTCTGGGGCAGCCAGACGCTCGGCATCAAGCCCGACATCCTGACCTGCGCCAAGGCGCTGTCGGCCTCCTTCCTGCCGATCTCGGCCGTGATGATCACCGACAAGGTCTACCAGGCGCTGGCGACCGAGAGCGAGAAGATCGGCACCTGGGGCCATGGCTTCACCTACTCCGGCCATCCGGTGGCAGCCGCCGTCGCCCTCGAGGCGCAGAAGGTCTACGACGAGATCGACCTGTTCGGGCATGCCAAGCGGCTGTCGCCGGTCTTCCAGAAGCACATCCAGTCCTTTGCCGACCATCCCCTGATCGGCGAGGCGATGGGCATCGGCATGATGGGCGCGCTCGAGATCGTGGCCGACAAGAAGACCAAGGCGTCGTTCGACCTCGCCGCGGTCGGCGCCGGCAACCGGGTCTACAACCACGCCGTCGCACGCGGCCTGTTCATCCGCAACATGGGCGACCGCGTCGCCATCTGTCCGCCGCTGATCATCAACGAGGAAGAGCTGGCCGACCTGTTCGGCCGTCTGCGCCAGTCGCTCGACGCCGCCCTGGCCGACCTCAAGGCGGAAGGCCATCTCAAGGGCTGACGGCGGCGGCGACCCGGCGGCGGGTCCTTCGCGGACGCCGCCCCTCGGGACCGGCCAGCGCATCCGCAATCGCGCCATCTGGGCGGTGGCCCTGTTCACCGCCTCCGGGCCGCCCGCCTTCGTCGCGGCCGGAATCGCCGACGTCGCGCAGGACAAGGTCAACATCGCCTTTCCCCTGGCCGTCGGCTTCTGGGTCCTGGGATTGCTGTTCGCCCTCTGGGCCGCCGCTCCCACCTTGACCTACTGGGACGATCTTCCCCCGACGACACGCTGGCTGGGCGCCCTGCCCCTGCTCTCGGTGTCGCTGCTGCTGAGCGTGGCCCTGCTGGCAGTCCTGCTCGTCTGATCACGTCGCGACGGACTGTTGCGAGTCGTTCGCATCCAGGATCACGCGACCGTGCTTGACCTTGCTCAACGATCTTGCCCGCGGCGCGACCATAATGTCCCTGCCGGTCGCGGAAATCCCCATTAAGATCGCGGCCGCGGGAGATGCACGGGCCAATGGACTACGAGACATTCTTCGCCGGCCATCTGCGGCGGCTGCACGATGAGGGCCGCTATCGCGTCTTCGCGGAGCTGGAGCGCGTGGCCGGATCCTTCCCGCGGGCTCGCTTCCATCAGGGCGGCACGGTGCGCGACGTCACCGTCTGGTGCTCCAACGACTATCTCGCCATGAGCCAGCATCCGGCCGTCATCGACGCGATGCAGGCGGCGATCGGCGCCCAGGGCTCGGGCGCCGGCGGCACGCGCAACATCTCGGGCACCAACACGCTGCACGTGGCGCTGGAACAGGAGCTGGCGCGCCTGCACGACAAGGAAGCGGCCCTGGTCTTCACCTCGGGCTATGTCGCCAACGAGACGACGCTGCAGACGCTGGGCGCGCTGCTGCCCGGCTGCGAGATCTACTCGGACGCCTTCAACCATGCCTCGATGATCGCCGGCATCCGCCACTCCGGCGCGAGCCGCCGGATCTTCCGGCACAACGACGTCGATCACCTTGCCGAGCTGCTCGCCGCTGCCGATCCGGCGACGCCGAAGATCGTCGCCTTCGAATCGGTGTACTCGATGGACGGCGACATCTCGCCGATCGGCGAGATCTGCGACCTCGCCCATCGCCACGGCGCGCTGGCCTATCTCGACGAGGTCCATGCCGTCGGCATGTACGGCGAGCGCGGCGCGGGCGTGGCCGAACGCGACGGCGCCCTCGCCAAGGTCGACATCGTTCAGGGTACCCTCGCCAAGGCGTTCGGCGTGGTCGGCGGCTACATTGCCTCGACCGCCGCCACCATCGACTTCGTCCGCTCCTGCGGCGCGGGCTTCATCTTCTCGACCTCCATGCCGCCGGCCATCGCCGGCGCGGCCCTGGCCAGCATCCGGTACCTCACGGCCCATCCCGAGCTGCGGGTCCGCCACCAGGAGCGCGCCGCCTCGCTGAAGCGGAAGCTGGCCGCTGCCGGACTGCCGGTGATGCCCTCGTCGACGCACATCGTGCCGCTGTTCGTCGGCGACGCAGCCCTCGCCAAGCAGGCGACGGACCTGCTGATGGACCGCCATTCGATCTACGTGCAGCCCATCAACTACCCGACCGTCCCGCGCGGCACCGAGCGGTTGCGGCTGACGCCGACGCCGCTGCACGGCGACGCCGACATGGACCGGCTGGTCGAGGCGCTGCAGGACGTCTGGCGAACCCTGGGGCTCGGGCAGCGCCAGGCGGCCGAGTAGGGTCGACGAGACCTACTCGACCGTGCGCATCGACCAGATGCGCGAAAAGGCAAGCACCAGCGCGATCAGCACGATCATCGCCAGAGCCGGCAGGACGAGCGCCAGCTGGAGGCCGAGCAACGCCGCCAGCGAACCGGCGATGAAGGCGCCGATCGGACCGCCGCCGCCCAGGCCGAGCTGGAACAGCGCCATGAGCCGCGCCCGATGGGTCGGCGGCGCCACGATCTGCAGGATCGTCCGGCCCTGGGTCATCGTAATCCCCGCCCCCAGCCCCCAGATGAAGCAGAGTCCGTTGAAGGCGAGGAACGGCGGCCGCAGCGCCATGGCGAGCAGGATCGCCACGCCGACCGAGACGGCGCTGACCACCAGACGGCCGCGCCGCGACAGGCGCCGCGCCAGCCCGGCGAAGGCGAAGGCCGCGACGATGGTGCCGGCCCAGAAGGCGAGGTTGACGTAGGCGATCTCGGCCGCGCCGCCCTGATAGGTGTCGCGCACGACCAGCGGCAGCACGGCCATGAACGGGCCGACATAGAAGACGCCGATGCCGAAGTTCAGCAGCAGCACCGGCCACATCTGCTCGGAGCGGGCGGCCTCGGCGATGCCGTCCCCGATGCTGCGCCAAAAGCCGCGATGGACGGTCGGCGGATGGGGCGGCGGCGCCGGCAGGCGCCTCACCGCCAGCGCGCCGGCCAGCACCAGGACCGCTTGCGCCACCAGGAGCGGCACGGCGCCGGTCCGGTCGGCCTGGGAGGCCGCGGCGATGCCGACGAGTTGGCCGATGAACTGCAGCGCCGTCGCGAGGGCCACGGCGCGCGGAAGGTTGCCTCCGGCCACCATGGGCAGCAGCGCATCGCGGGTCGGGACCGCAAAGGCGCCGATCGAGCCGGCGGCGAGGCCATAGGCGATCAGCAGCGGATAGCTGAGCTCGCCCAGCGACAGGAGGCCTGCCAGGGCGAGCGGCGGCAGGGCGTAGAGGACGTGGTAGCGCAGCAGCAGCCGGCGCGCGTCGCCGCGGTCGGCCACCAGGCCGCCCAGCGGCAGGAACAGCAGGCCGGGTGCCATCAGCGCCATCTGCGCCACGCCGACCGAGAAGGCGTCCATGTGCAGGACGATGGCGGCCAGCCAGGCGAACAGGACCTGCTGGATGCCGAGCGGCACGAACCAGCTGCCGAGGCCCGCCAGGTAGACGGCAAAGATGGACGGACGGGACGCCACGGTGCGATTGCCTCGAGAAGGGGGCGACTATATCTTGCGGGGGCTTAGTGCCGCCTGCTCATCCAATAGTCAAAGAAGCATCCGCCGGGTGCGCCCTCCCCCGGGCCGTCGGCGGTGGTGGAGCGGAAACCATGTCGACATTCAACCGCACCACGCTGGTGAAGGTCCTCGAGGTCCTCGACAGTCCCAATGCCGGCGAGGCGCTGGCGGCCGCCCAGCTCGCCTCGACCATGATCCGCGAGGCGGGCCTCAGCTGGGACGACGTGCTGGCGCGCGATCTCGAGAGCCGCGCCGTGCCCGCCCCCGCGCCGGCGCCCGGCTCGGGACCGTTCGGCTACCGGCGCGACCGCGACCTGTCGCCCCACGAGCAGCTCTTCATGGTGCTGTTGAGCCCGCGTACGCCGATCGACGTCAAGCGCCGGCTGCGCAGCTGGGAGGCCCGCGTCCTGGACGGCGAGATCACGCCGCAGGAAACCCAGGACCTCCGCTCGCTGTACCAGGACTACGTCGTCGGCTGATTCGACGCGCCGTCAGAACTGGGTGCTGAGCGACAGCAGGAACGTGAGCGGCGTGCCCATGGCCAGGCCGTAGTTGACCGAGGCCGACGCCCAGTAGTTGAGATCAAACAGGTTCTCGACGTTGAACCGCACGGCGATCGGCTTGCCGTCGGGGCGGAAGTGCGTCCAGCCGGAGATGCTCTGCGTGTTGGCACGGTCGAGATACTGCATGCTCGTGTAGATCATGCAGCCCGCGAAAGTGGGAGCGTTCACGCTGTTGATTGGCTCGTCGCCGGCGCGCTTGGGTACCAGGTTGAGACGTACGGGCGTTCGTGGGTCTGCCGGCGGCGACCATCGGATTGCGCACGATACGCTGGAGGTAGCCTGGCAGTTCGTCGAGCAGGCGCCTTATGGGACCGCGACAACCCACGAAGCGCCGCGACCTCGACGAGGCGCCTCAGAAATCGACGGTCAGCGAGACGTAGAAGGTGCGCGGGGTGTTCTGCAGGACCCAGCCGCTGGTCGCGATCCAGTAGTTGTCGTCGAACAGGTTGATGACGTTGGCCCGCACCGTGACCGGCGGCAGCTTGGCCGAACGCTCGATGGCATAGCGCAGCCCGGCATCGAACCGCGTCCAGGCCGGCGCGGACTGGGTGTTCGCGGTGTTGAGATAGACCTGCCCGACATGGACCACGCGGCCCATCACGCCGAGGCCCTTGGCGAACGGCGTGTCCCAGTCGGCCGTCAGGGCGAGCTGGAACGGCGCCGTGCCCACCGCCTTGTTGCCGTTGGCCGTGCCGTTCTGGGTGTTCAGCAGCGTGGCGTTCAGCAGCGTGAAGCCGCCGAGCAGCTTCAACCCGTCGATCGGTTCGCCGAACATGGTGAACTCCAGACCCTGGTTGCGCTGCAGGCCGTCGGTCACCAGCGAGTTGGTCGAGGTGTCGACGAACGAGCTCGGGATCTGGATCTGGAAGGCGCTCAGCGTCGCCCCGAAGTTTCCGAGATCGAGCTTGGCGCCCAGCTCGAACTGCGTCGAGACGAAGGGCGGAAACTGCTGGCCGGCATTCACCAGCCCCGCCCCGGCGATCGGTCCCTGCTGCAGGGCCTGGATGTAGTTGCCGTAGAAGGACAGCTCCTTCCACGGGCGCACGACGATGCTGGCCGACGGCGACACGACGGTCTGGTCGTTGCCCGACGAGGGCAGCCCCGTCACGATGTTGTAGTTGGCCGTCTGCAGCCGCTGCAGCCGCGCGCCGCCGATGATCTGAACCCGGTCCTGGGCGAACGACAGCGCATCGACCAGGCCGAGGCTGGTGAAGACCGAATCGGACGTCATCGGCGCGTTCTGCCGGAAACCGAAGAAGCTCGGATAAGGCAGCGCGATCGGCCTGTAGATGTTGGCGTTGTTGGTCACGGTCAGCGGATTCGTGAACGACCAGTTCTGCGTCTTCAGGTAGTCGCCGACCAGCGCCGCCTCGTGCTTGACCGGACCGGTGTTGAAGACCGCCCGCGCGCCGGCCTCCAGAGACAGCGCTTCGGTGTTCTGCAGATACTGGCCGGACGACAGGACGGTGGTATTGCCGTTCCAGTTGACGATGTTCTGGTTGACGAAAACCGTCGTGAGGTTGCTGCGCTTGGCGCCGGCCTTGAGGAACCCCGTCAGGCCGTCGACGATGTCGTGCTCGAAGCGCATGGCGCCGTAGAGATCGTTGCCCTGGAGCCGCTCCCACGGCTGGTAGGAGCTGTTGGCGGCGTTGGGCGCCGGCGGAAGCTGCACGCCGGCCGACAGGAAGATGCCGCCCTGGAAGGCGTCGACGTCGCGCCGCAGGAAGCCGATATCGGCATCGATGCGCGTGTTCTCGCCGCGGAAGTCGAAGCCGGCGGTGAGCGCCAGCCGTTCGGCCGCCTGGTTGTTGATCGCCGTGTCGCCGTTCGTGTAGGTGCCGTTGAGGCGCAGGCCGACGCTGTCGTCGGGTCCGAAGCGCCGGCCGAAGTCGATGCTGCCGCCGAACTGCGTGGACGACTGGTACATGGCCACGGCGCGCGTGATCGGCTCGCTGGTGGCGCGCTTGGGCACCAGATTGATCGTGCCGCCCACGGCGCCGGGCAGCGCGCCGTTCAGGAACGCCGTCGGCCCGCGAAACACCTCGACGCGCTCGATCCCGGTCATGTCGGCTTCCGCCGGGACGATGCCGAACAGGCCGCCCAGCCCGTAATTGGGATTGGTGACCGTCACGCCTCGGATCATCATTCGGTCGTCGAACGAGTTGCCGTCCGGGAAGCCCGACCGCACGGTCGGATCGCTCGCCACCACGTCGGTCAGCGTGCGCGCCTGCTGGCTCTTGATGAACTGCTCGGTATAGACCGTCTCGCTGAACGGCGTGTCCATGTAGTCGCGGTTGCCGAGCAGGCCGACCTTGCCGCCGCGCGCGACCTGGCCACCGGGAAAGGCCGGCGGCAGGTTGCCGATCTCTGCCTGCGGCGGCGGCGCGCTCGCCTGCACGCGCACCGGGTCGAGCTGGAGCGCGCCCGGTGCGGTCGTGACGCCGGCCACCGTGACGGCGTTGGGCGAGGTGAACTGGAAGGTGAGACCGGTGCCGGCGAGGAGCTGCCGCAGTGCCTGCTCGGGGGTCATCGAGCCCGCGACCGCCGCGCTGCTCCGGCCGGCGACGGCTGCCGAATCGACGGCGATCTGGACCCCGGCCTGGCGGCCGAAGGCGGTCAGCGCCTGGCCGAGCGGCTGCGCCGGGATGTCGAAGGAGACGACCCGGCTGGCCTGCGCGGTCAGCGGTGCAGCGAGCGGCGGCGTCGCGGTTTGTGCATTCGACGGGCCGGCGAGGGCCAGTGCAACGAGCGCCACCGCAGCGGCACTTCCACGATCGACCGATGCCACGAATTCTCCCCACTCAAGCAAACGTGATGAGCAGAAGACGGGCGAGCGGAGAGCGATTTAAGGCGAGCTGCTCGATTTTTCTCTAAGTCGCCGTGCGGCCTTCACGGACCGGAGACCAGGGTGACGTAGGGCGTGATGCGCGTGATGGAGCCATGTTGCGCCCGCGCCACCGTCTCGAGCGCCTCGATGGGGCGGCCGAGGTCGAACACGCCCGTGACACGTCGCGCCGCCAGTGATGGATCGCGCAGCACGATCATGCCGTCGTAGTGACGGCCGAGCGTCTCCACGACGTCGGTCAGGGGCATGCCGTCGACGACCATGCGCCATTGCCGCCAGGCGGCGATGTCGCCCGGCGCCACCTCGCCGCGCTCGACCCCGCCGGTGCTGTCGATCCGCAGCCGCTCGCCCGGCGTCAGCCGCTCCGGCAAGGGCCGGCCGCCCACCCTCACCTCGACGATCCCGGAGCGCACGGCCACCGCCACCGCCTCTTGGCCGGCGCGTACCGAGAAGGCCGTGCCGACGACGGTGACGGTCACGCCGCCCGCCCGAACCACGAAGGGTCGCGTTCCGTGCACGACCTCGAAGAACGCCTCGCCGGTCAAGAGCCTCACCTGCCGCCGCGCTTCGCCATAGTCGATGGCGACCGCGCTCCCCGCATCGAGATGGACCTCGCTTCCGTCGTCGAGCACGAGATCGCGCAGCTCGGCCGTGCCGGTGATGGCGTCGGCTTCCAACCTCAGCTGGATCGCCGGCAGGACGACGAGCAGCAGGCACGCGGCGATCGCAACCGCGGCCGCCAGGCTCCAGCCTGTCGTGCGAAGACGGCCCGGTCGCGCCATCGGCATGGCGGCCGGCGAAGCCGGATCGCCCTCGCCCGGGAGCCCTTCCGCGACCCGCCACACGCGCTGGACTCCGGCATAGGCTCGGCGATGCACCGGGCTCTGCGCCAGCCACCGGTCGAGGTCGCGTCGGAGTTCGGCATCATCGGGCGAGGCCTGGACCTGCATCAGCCAGTCGACGGCCCGCTCGCGCGCCTCATCCTCGTTTGCCGTCGACGTCACTGGTGGGATCCTCGCTCGCCCGCGCACGCGCGGGAACCTGCCTGACATCAGACGAAAGCCAGAACCCGCTTTTAAGGGGACGTCGGAAAGACTTCCACGTCGGGATCAGTCGTCCAGCCCCTCGAGGCGCCGGGCGCCGTGCAGGAGCGCTTCCTTCACCAGCTGATGCGCCCGCACCACCGAGATGCCGAGCCGGTCGGCGACCTGCTGCAGGGTCTGGCCCTCGAGCCGGTAGAGGGTGAAGGCCCGGCGGGTCCGCTCGGGCAGTTCGGCCAGCGCTTCGCTCAGAACGCGCAGCTCGTCGCGATAGAGGACGACACGCTCGGCCGTCGGCGCATCGTGCGGCATCTCCTCGGCGCGGTGCGGCAAGGCGGACAGCGGCTCCGTCGACGGTCGCCGGACCCAGTCGAGCGCGACGTTGCGGACGATGCGGTACAGGTAGCTCGCCGGATGGGCGATCGGCGCGGCGTCCGCTGCGGCGAAGCGGATATAGGCCTCCTGCACCACGTCTTCCGCCTGGGCCCGGTCGCCGACGATGCCGTTGGCATAGTTCACCAGCGCGCCGCGCAGCGAGAGATAGAGGGCAAGAGACGACGGGGCGGTCACGGCAGGGCGGCGCTGTCTTCAACTGATAATTAGTCGCAATTGATTTATAAGCCAGGCTTCGCCGACCGGCAACCCCGGCGCTCACGGCTTCACCCCGAACATGCGCAGGCGATACCCGACGAGGCGAAAACCGAGGCTGGTGGCCGTGTCCTCGATCAGCCGGGCAAGCTCGTCCTCGTCGAGGGCGAGGATCTCGCCGGTGTCGACGTCGATCAGATGTGGATGCGAGGCCCCTGCCCGCTCGTAGCGCGTCCGGCCGTCGCTCAGCGTCAGGCGCGTCAGCACGCCGGCTGCGGTGAGGCTGTTCAGCGTGCGATAGACCGTCGCCAGGCCGATGCGATGGCCGTCGGCCGCCCGTCGATGGATCTCGCGCGCGCACGGATGATCGGTCGCCGAATCGAGGATCTCGAGCACGATGCGGCGGTGCTCGGTGAGGCGCAGCCCCTTGCGAAGGCAGAGGTCCTCGAGCTCCGTCACGGCTACCGCTTGAGATAGAACTGGATCGGCACGATGAGCTCCAGCGACTCGCCCGGCTGGTCCGACGGCAGCGGCGGCAGCGGCTGCGCGCGCTGCAGCAGCTCGATCCCCTCGCGATCGAGCGATGCGTGGCCGGAAGCGCGCTCGATGCGCAGCGCCAGTACGCGCCCGTCGCGGCTCATGGTGAAGCGCACATAGACGATGCCTTCGTGCCGCGACCGTTGCGCCTCCCAGGGATAGCGCTTGTGACGTTCGAGATGGCGCAGCAACAGGCCCTTCCAGGTCGGCAGCGCCGCCGACGGCGGTTGCGGCGAGGCTCCGGGGGCTGGCGCCGCGGCGCGCTGGCTCTGGTCGGGAGCCGCCTGCGGCGCGGCCGCCACCGAACGCGGCTTGGGCTGCGGCCGCTTGGGACGCTCCACGGGCTTGGGCTTGTCGGGCGGCGGCTTGAGGTCGACCGGCGGCGGCGGCTCCGGCTCGGGCAGCACGACCTCGGCCAGCGGCACGACGACCGGAGGCGGCGCCAGGGCCGTCTCGATCTCGATGGGAGTCGGCTTGAGATCGACCGGCGGCGGCGGCTCCTCCGGGTCGGGCACGGCCTCGCTGAGCTCGGGCGCCGGCGGCGCGTCGTTCGGCGTCGCCTCGGGCGCGGCAGGCATCGGCGCCATGTCCAGCATGACGGCCGCCGGCGGCGGCGCTGCCGGAATCTCGGGCCGGCTCCAGCCGAGCGCCAGCCCGACCGCGCCGGCGTGCAGGGCCAGCACGAAGACGAGACTGCCGACCCAGCGGGCGCCTTCCCTCATTGCTCGATGCCGACCAGCGCCACCTTCAGGTAGCCCGCCGTTCGCAGCAGGTTCATGCCCTGCATCAGCTCGCCGTAGGGCACCGTCTTGTCGGCCCGCAGGAAGATGCGTTCCTCCTTGCGGCCGCCGGTGGCCTGGTCGAGGGCTCCGGCCAGCCCCTGGCGGCTGACCGGCTGGTCCTTGAGGACGAAAGACAGGTCGCTCTTCAAGGTCAGGTAGAGGGGCGTATCGGGCCGCGGGCGGCGTTCCGCCGTCGACGACGGCAGCTCGACCGGGACATCCACGGTGGCCAGCGGCGCGGCCACCATGAAGATGATCAGCAGCACCAGCATCACGTCGATGAACGGCGTGACGTTGATCTCGTGGGTCTCGGTGAGTTCGTCCTCGCCGTGATCGAGCTTTACCGACATTTGCCGAGCTCCCGGGAAACGAGTCGCAGCACGGCCGCCGACGTGTCGCCGACGAGGGCACGGTAGGCCGCGACGCGACGCGCCAGGTGGTTGTAGATGACGACCGCCGGGATGGCGGCGGCGAGACCCAGGGCGGTGGCCAGCAGCGCCTCGGCGATACCGGGCGCCACGACCGCGAGGTTGGTCGTCTGGGCGCGCGAGATGCCGATGAAGGAATTCATGATGCCCCAGACCGTGCCGAACAGGCCGACGAAGGGTGCCGTGGCGCCGATGGTCGCGAGCACGCCGGTTCCCTTCAGCATGCGGCGGCCGGCGGCCGTCTCGAGCCGTTCGAGCCGCGAGCCCACCCGCTCCTTCACGCCGTCACGGTCGTCCTGCACATCGCCCGACAGCCGGCGCTCGGCCCGCGCCGCGTCGACCAGGGGATCGGCCGGCGCCGCGTCGAGCGACGGGGCGCTGTCGACCGCCCGCAGGACCGCCCGCTGGCGGCGGAAGGCCGCCGCCATCTCGAGACTCTTGGCCAGGAAGACGGTCCAGGTGATGACCGAGGCGGCGGCCAGCCCGACCATGACCGCCTGCACCAGCCAGTCGGCGGCAAGGAACATGCCCCAGACCGACAGGTCGCGCGGCAGGAGCGCGGTGTCCGCGGGTCCCGCCGTTGCCGCTCCCTCCGCCGGCGGCAGGCCCGGCACCGCCTCGCCTTCGGGTGGGGGCCCCTCGCCCGCGGGCATCTGGCCGGCGACCGGGGCAGGCTGGGCGGTCGTCGAGGCGGGCTGCTGCGAAGCCGGCGCTGCCGCTGGCCCGGCGGCCGGATTGCGTTGCAGCGCGATCGGAGCTCCCGGCGTGGCGGCCGGCGCCGGGCCTGTCGAGGGAGCGGCGGGAACGCGTTGGCCGGTCGTCGGCACCCCTGCACCGGCGGATGGCGTGGCGGCCGGGGCCTGGCCAGCCGGGGGAGCGGTGGGAACACGTTGGCTGGCCGTCGGGGCGCCTTCACCCGGGGACGGCGCGGCAGTCGGCGCGGCCGCTGCGGGGCTCGGCGCGGACTGCGTCGTCGTCGGAGACCGTTGCGCCGGCGGCGACGCCGTGCCTGCGGCAGGACCGGCACTCGGAGCGGTCGGCGCCGGCTGCGCGCCGGCCGATGCAGGCGGTGTTGCGACCGGAGCCGCCGCCTCTGCGGCCGGAGGCTTCGCCGTGCCGCCGGTCTGGGCCAGGACCGGGCCGGACAACGACGCCAGAAGGAAGGAGATCGCAACAACGAGACGCATGAAAACTCGACCCTCAGCCGATATGTTGAACGAGAGACCGGGCGGGACGCAGCCAGCGTGCCCGCCAGGACAGGGTGGCCACGACGGCCAGGGCGCCGGCCCCCACGGCCGTTGCCCAGAGCAGCGACCCGAACGCCGGACCGTCGCGCACCAGCGACAGGACCAGGGCGACGAACAGCAGGCCGTAGCCCGCCAGCCGCAACACGATCCGCGCCCGGCGCGGACAGTGGCGGCCGCCGCCCAGCGCATGCCAGTGGCGGTCCTGGCTCATCGCCAGGGTGGCGAAGCCGCCGTACACGGCAGCGAGCACGGCAGCGAGCAGGACCGCCTCAGGCATGGCGCACCCGCGTCGCCGCCAGCCGGCGGCGCGAGAGCCGCCGCGCCGCGAAGCCGGCCGCCAGGGCTCCGACGAGGAGCACGAGGTCCATGCCGGCGATCGGCCAGAGATGCCGGTGCACGAGGCTCCGGACGAGATGGTCTCCGGTCGTGATCCAGTTGAGCGCGACAGCGGCGATGGCGACGGCCGCCAGCGCACCGCATTGCTCGGCCCACGCCCGTCCCGGCCGTCCCCAGGCGTGGACGAAGGTCGCCAGCCAGACCAGGTAGAACGTCCAGACCTCGAGGGCGGCGCGCTCGACGCCGAGCAGCGTCGCGCCGAGGGGCAGCAGGCGATTGGCCACGAGATAGGCGCACGTGGCGATCAGGATGCCGGTCACCGATCCTATGGCGAGCCCCTCGACGATGCGCACGCCGGGCAGGCCGAGATCGGCATGCCGCCGGCGCCGTGATTCCAGCCAGAACAGGTAGCCGGTGGCGATCAGCACGCAGCCGATCAGCCCCAGTCCGAAGTAGAGCCAGCGCAGGGTCCAGTGGCGGAACGGCAGCATGTGCATGCCGGTGATGAACCGTTGCGCCGTCATGACCGGCGCCGACTCCCGGCGCTCGTGCAGGAAGGCGCCGGTCATCAGGTCGAAGAAGGCAATGTCGGTCCAACCCTCGACCGCGTCATCCTCGATGCGTCCGAACTGGGCCACGGCCGCCGCGTCGCCCAGACCGGTGACGAACACATAGCGCGGCGTGCCGCCGTCCCAGCGGCGCTGCAACTCGGCCATCATGCCGTCGAGCGAGCCCAGGCCGCCCGGACTGCCGGCCTTCGGCCTCCTGAAGATGTCGTAGGTCTCGCTGACCATCGCCTGACGGTCGCCCTGATAGGCCATCTGCCAGGACAGGGGGAAATAGGTCGACCAGAAGATCACCAGGCCGGACAGCGTGATCACGAAGTGGAACGGCAGTCCCAGGACCCCGGTCACGTTGTGCAGGTCGAGCAGGAGCCGACGCGGCTTCTTGTCGGCGCGAAAGGTGAAGAAGTCGGTGAAGATCTTGCGATGGATGACGACGCCGGAGACGCAGAGCGCCAGCATCGCCATCGCCGCCAGGCCGACGATCCAGTAGCCGAGGTTCGCCAGCCGGATGTGCAGCATGTAGTGGAAGGGATAGATGAAGCGGGTCCCCCCCAGCGTGCCGGGCTCGGGCAGCGCCGCGCCTGTCGCCGGATCGACGAAGCGAACGATGTCGCGCCCGCCGACCCGCCAGAGGACGCTCAGGGCCGGCTCGCGCGGCGTCGGGAAGATGACGTACCAGGTCGACGCCTTGGCAGCCACGGCCTCGTCGTACAGGGGGCGCAGCGTTTCGAGCGATGCCCTTTCCTGCCCGGGCGGCGCGAGACGGCTCATCGGCGCCATCCAGCGATCGATCTCGCGATCGAAGACCGACAGCGATCCCATCCAGAAGATCGCGAACAGAACCCCACCCAGGATGACGCCCGCCCAGGTGTGAAGCCCGTTCATCGAGGCGCGGAAGCCCTGTTCCATGTCAGCCTCCGCGCGCGGCCGCGCTGGCGATGCCCCAGGCACCGAGCCAGGAGGCGGCCGCGGCGACGACGACCACCAGCCACAGGCGTCCGAGCCGCCGTTCCGCGAATGCCCAGATCAGCACGCCCAGATAGACCAGGAAGGCCAGCATGGAGGCCAGCACGACCGCTTCGCTGCGCAGCATCGCCGTGGCGCGCGGCAGGATCACCGCCGCCAGGGCCGCCAGGCCGGCCGCCACGACGTAGCCCCCACCGAAGGCTGCCACGACACGCAGCACGATCGAGGTTGTGGCCATGGCCGTCCTGCGTTGCACCGCACCCTGCTCCCCAGCGCCAGCCTCGGAGCGGCTGGCGGAAACGACGAAAGGGGCTCCAGCCCTCTGCGCGTGCCCCACATCCTTATGACGACCGAGGGCACAGCATTTTTTGTTCGAAATTGAAGGATGCGGCGTTCGTTTGTGTCGCCGCCCTCAATTCGGCTTGGCGGCCGGCGGCAGCGGCGGCATGTCGAGGCCACTCGGCTGGACGTAGGTCAGCGTGGTGACGTAGTTGGCGCTGTCGTAGGCCTCGTCGCCGCGCTTTCCGGCGGCCTTGTCGATGTGATGAACCTCGAAGGCGTAGAGCCCGCGCCACGGCAGGGCGACCGCGAAGGAGCCGCTTTCGTCCGTGCGCGCCTCCTTGGTCCAGCCGAAGGCCGCGATGACCTCGACCTTCGCCTTGGGCAGAGGCTTGCCCTGGAAAAAGACCCGATAGCGGCCGTCGCCGGCCGGAACGACGTCCAGGGTCAGGACCGGCTTGACGGGCGCGGCGCTGGCGGCAAAGCGGGCCGCCGGCCACCACACGGACCGCGTCGTGCCGCCCTCCCCCTTGCGCTCGAAGATGGGATAGCGCACGTCCTCGGCCACGACGGCTCCCGACGGCGTCGCCTCGATCGCGACGGCGAAGCCGTTCGACGACTTGGACAGGGCGAGCGGCCGTCCGGCCCCTTCCGCCGCGATCCTGGCCTGCGGCTCGACCTTGTCCAGCAGGCCCGGCGACGTCTCCCGCAGGTTGTCGCCGAACTCGCCGAAGGAGAGGCGAAGCCCCGCGCCGTCGGGCTCCAGCCAGATATGGTGCGCCGACGCCGCTCCCGCAGCCAGGAGGCAGATGACGGCCGCTGCGGCACCGATGACTTGCTTCACGAAACACCTCCGGGGAGCCCTGTCCCTTCCTCTCCTTGGACGAACGAGAAGCCCCGACTTTCACCCTCTTCTTGCAGGGGAGGCATACGAGCCGACCGCTTGCGGGTCCCCTGCGGCTTCCGGAGCGAGCCTCACCGGAGAATCGACACCGGCGGCGATCAGAAATCCGCGGTCAGGGAGAGACGAAACGTGCGGGGCGCGCCCAGGGACAGGGTGGAGGCGCTGAAGCCGCCGGCCCAGTAGTTGGCGTCGAGGACGTTCTCGACGTTCAGGCGCGCGACGAGCAGCTTTCCCTTGGCCGCGGGATTGTCGAACGCATAGCGGGCGCCCAGGTCGAAGCGTGTCCATGCCGGCAGGCTGCGACGGGGAAAGAGCGTGTCGATGTATTGCGATCCGGTGTAGACGACGCGCCCGTTCAGGGTCAGGCCCGGGACGAACGGCAGGTCCCATTCGCCGGACAGATTGACGTTGAGCTGCGGCGACATCGGCGCGATCCAGCCGTCGGTCGTCCCGCCCTGGGTCTGGGTGAGCACGGGATTGAGGAACATGGCCCCGCCCAGCAGCCGCACGCCCGGAAGCGGCTCGCCGAAGACATTGAGCTCGAGGCCCTGGTTGCGCTGCTGGCCGCCCATGTACTGCGTGTTGGTGGCGACGTCGGTGAGCAGGCTGGGCTGCGTGATCTGGAACAGGCTGGCGGTGGTCGTGAACTTGCCCCAGTCGACCTTCACGCCGGCCTCGTACTGGGTCGAGACGAAGGGCGGAAAGATCTCACCGGCATTGGCGAAGGTCGTGCCGACGACGGATCCCGGCTGCAGGCCCTGGATGAAGTTGCCGTAAAAGGTGACGTTCTCCCAGGGCTTGAAGACCAGCGCGACGGCCGGCGTGAGCGCGCTCTGGTCGTAGCCGGAGGTCGGCTTGCCCGTCGTGAAGTTGTAGCTGGTGGAGGTCACGTTCTGCAGGCGCAGGCCGGCCGTGAGCTGGATGCGCTTGTCCGCGGCGGACAGGGTATCGGCGATGGCAAGACCCGACAGGCTCTGGGTCCCGACCTTGTTCGAGGCCGGCATCGGCAGATTGGGCTGCGCGACGATCGTCGGATTGTAGATGTTCGTGGCGAAGGCCGCGGCCGGGACGCTGCCGTTTCCGACGACGTATTCGTACGTCGTGGCGGTCAGGGCGAATTCGTGACCGATCGGACCGGTGTCGGTCAGCGCCCGCACGCCGCCATCCGCCGTCAGTTCCGTCGTGTACCAGCTCCGGTTCACCGGGGCGGTGGCGGTCGCCGCGCCGTTCACATTGGTGATCGTGTTCGTGATCGAATAGAGGCCCAGCAGCCGGTTGTCGTGCGCCCCGAAGGCGGCGTAGGCCGTGATGCGCTCCGTCAGGTCGACCTCTGCCCGGATCACGCCGAACAGGTCCTTGCGGGCCATGTAGTTCCAGGGCTGTCCCTGGTTGGTGCGGGCATTCGGCGCCCACGGCAGCGGCACCCCGGCAGCAAGGCTCAGGTAGGAAATCTGTCCGCCGATATACTGATACTGATAGCCGAGGTCGGCCGACAGGCGGACATGCTCGCCGCGGAAGTCGAGGCCCAGCACGCCGAGAGCCCGCTCGTCTGTGTTGTTCGCGACCGCGGTCTCGCCTGCCCTGAACACGCCGTTGAAGCGCACGCCGAACTGCTTCTCGTCGCCGAACCGCCGCGCCAGGTCGACGTGGCCGCCGAACTGTGCCGTGGATCCGTAGCTGGCGGTCGCCTGCGTCAGCGGCTCGTCCGGCGCGCGCTTGGGGACGACGTTGACGGTGCCGCCGATGTTGCCGGCCGGCGACATGCCGTTCAGCAAGGCCGAGGGGCCCTTCAGCACCTCGATCCGTTCGGCCATCTCCGCCATGACGGACGTGTAGGGAAGCATGCCGTAGAGGCCGCCGTAGGTCATGCCCGAGCTGCCGGTGACCGGGAAGCCGCGAATGCGAAAGGCATCCACGCCGGCACTGCCGTCGTGGAAGTAGCTGCGGATCGATGGATCGTCGATCAGCACGTCGCGGACGGTGGACGCCTGCTGGTCCTGCGCCTTTTTCGCCGTGTAGCTGGTCTGGTTGAACGGCGTATCCATGACGTCGCGATTGCCCAGCAGGCCGAGCTGGCCTCCGGTCGCGACCTGGCCGCCCGCATAGGGCGGCGGAATGTTGTCGATCATCGCCTGAGTCGGCACGGTGTTGCCCTGCACCTGCACCGGATCGAGCTGCATGATGCCGGGCGCGAGGCCGGCGCCCGGCTTCTGGAGGGTCACGGTCCCGCCGCCGCTGATGGAGAAGACGAGGCCCGTGCCGGCCAGGAGCTGGCTCAACGCCTGCTGGGAAGACATCGTGCCGTTGACGCCCGGCGTCGTCAGACCCCGCACCAGGTCGCCATGGACCGAGACCTGGAGGCCGCTCTGCCGCCCGAACTGCGCGAGAGCGTCGGCCAGCGACTGTGCGCCGATGTCGAAGCTGCGGACGCGCGACGCCGGGCCTGCTGCCGGCGCCTCCTGCGCCAAGACCGACCGACCGTCCACCAGAGGCCCCACGCCGGCCAGCAGGATCAGCGTGATGGCACCTGCATGCCGCGCAGCCGCGATCGCTCGCATTCGAAACGCTCCCCGTTTGCGTTGTGGCCGAGCGCGCGTGCGACTGCGATGCGACGTCCGCCTCCGATCATCAGACGACGGCGCCGGAATCCATTTTCAATTTTTGTCTGACGACGATCAGTCGCCGGCGATGACGACGAGCCAGGGCGTCAGACGATGGAAGGATGCCCCTTGCGCACGCGCGACGGCGCGCAGCGCCTCGACCGGGTCCGACAGGTTGTAGATGCCGGTGAGCGGCTGGGCGGCCAGGGAGGCGCCGCGCAGCACGACCAGCCCGTCGAAGTACGGGCGCAGCGCAGCGACAACCTCGGCGACCGGCTGGCTCTTCACGACGAGATGGCCCTGCGTCCAGGCGGCGACCGCGTCCGCTGCCAGGCGGCCACGCTCGATCGGTCCCGAGCGCGGCACGCGCAGCCAGTCGCCCGCCTCCAGCCGCTCCGCCACGGACCTCGTGGTTCCGGCCGCCGTCACCTCGACGATGCCGTCGCGCACCGCAATGTCCGTGACGCTCGAATCGAGCCGGACGTCGAAGGCGGTGCCGATGTCGCGAACCTCGACCTCTTTGGCCGACACGACGAAGGGACGCGCATGATCCTCCGCGATCTCGAAGAAGGCCTGCCCCCGGACCAGCCGCACGCGCCGGGCGTTGCGGTCGTAGGCGACGTCGAGGGCGCTCTCCGGCCCGAGATGGACGCGCGTGCCGTCGACCAGATCGACGACGCTTCGCTCGGCGGTCGCCGTGACGAAATCCGAACCGAAGCGCGTCAGCAGCGGGGTGCCCACCACCAGAAGCAGGCAGGCCGCCGCCGCGAGCGCCGCGACGAGGAAGGCGCGGCGTGCGGCGAACGGGCCGCGCGCGACCGGGGCGGGCGCCGCCGGCACCGCGTGCACCGTCGCCGCCTGCGCGACCGACCGCGCCGCCCGGCGCTGCCGCAGGAATGCGCCCCATTCCTGCTCGTGCAAGGGGGGACCCGAGCGCACGAGTTCGGCGGTGCGCGAGATTTCCTCCCAGTCGCGAGCATGGACCGGGTCGGCCGCCAGCCACCGCTCGAAACGGCGCCGGAGCTCGTCACTGTCCCCGTCTTCCGCGAGGGCGACCAGCCAGGCGCTTGCCGTCGTTGGCCCGCCGTCGTTCGCCGGCTTGGATGTTTCCGCCATGCCTCTTTCCGTCACGTGACCGGAGGTCACGTCACTCCCTACACGATGGAGGCAGCCCGATTTTCAGTTTTTCCCGCGGCGGGAGACCGACGTCGACCCGCGCCGGACGAGCCTTTCCCGGCAGTGATCCAGTCCCTGCACGACCAGGGAATGCGCCAGCCCCACCGATAATCCGAGGAAGTCCGCGATCTCGTGCAGCGTGGCGCCGCCGAACCGATGCATTTCGAGCGCGATCCGAGTCCGTTCCGGCAGTTCGAGCATCGCCTCCCGCACCAGGCGGAGCTCCGATCGGGCCACGACCTCCGCCTCGGGCGAGGGCCGGTCCTCCGCCACCGCTGCCGCCACGAGGTCGGCGCCTTCGACGACGTGCCTTCCCTCCCTGGCGCGCCTTCGGCAACCGTCGAGCGCCAGGTTTCTTACGATGCGGTACAGGTAGCTCAGCGGCTCGTCGAAAAGATGCCGGCGGGCGGCGTCGTCGAAACGCATCCACGCCTCCTGGACGACGTCCTCGGCAAGAGACCGCGATTGCACGATGCTGGCCGCGTACTCGACGAGCGAGCGGCGATGCTCGACGAAAAGATCCGTGGTCTTCGATCGCACCGGAAGCGCCTTGATCCCCCAACGTCACCGGCCCTCGTCGGACCGGCCCGGCAACTCTAGAGATAACGCGACTTAGTCGCAATCCCATCCATTGTCATGACGCGAAAGGCACGAATCGGCTATCAACCAGCGCCATGAACGACAACGACCATCGCGGCCTGCTTCCCGCCGGCCTGGGCGACCTCCTGCCTCCGGACGCCGCCCGCGAAGCCCGGGCAATCGACGTGGCCATCGAGCGCTTCGCGGCGTTCGGCTACGAGCGGGTCAAGCCGCCCCTGGTCGAATTCGAGGAATCGCTGCTCGGCGGCCCGGGGGCCGCGCTGGCGCCCCAGACTTTCCGGCTCATGGACCCGGTCTCGCAGCGCATGATGGGCGTGCGCCCGGACATGACCGTGCAGGTGGCGCGCATCGCCGTGACCCGGCTGAAGCACGAGCCGCGGCCTCTGCGCCTCTCCTATGGCGGCAACGTCATCCGGGTCCGCGGCGGCGCCCTGAAGCCCGAACGCCAGTTCGCCCAGGTCGGCACCGAGCTGATCGGGGTCGATTCCGCCGAAGCCGACGCCGAGGCCGTCCTGCTCGCCGTCGATGCGCTCCGGGCGGTGGGCGTAGCCGCGCTCACCGTGGACCTGAACCTCCCCACCCTCGTCGCGGCCGTGGGGGCGGGCCTCAAGCTGCCGGCCGAGACGCTGCGGCGGCTGCGCCGTGCCCTCGATCGCAAGGACGAGGGCGACGTCGCCAAGGCCCTGGCCGGCAACACCAAGGCCGCCGACCTCTTCGTCGGCCTCCAGCGTGCGGCCGGCCCCGCCGAGGCAGGTATCGCGCGCCTGCTGGCACTGAAGCTGCCGGCTGCGGCGGCCGCGGAAGCCGCGCGGCTGGCCGAGGTCGTGAAACTGGTCCGGGCGGCCGACGAGGACCTGCCGGTGACGCTCGATCCCGTGGAATATCGCGGCCTCGAGTACCAGACCGGCGTGTCGTTCTCGGTCTTTGCCCTGACCGGGCGCCAGGAACTGGCGCGCGGGGGGCGCTACTCCGCGGGCTACCCGGAGGACGGGGTCAGCGAGCCGGCGACCGGGTTCACGCTCTACATGGACGCCGTGCTGGCCGCATCGCAGGCGGCCCCTGTCCGGCCGCGCCTTTTCATGCCGTCCGGAACGCCGTGGCGGGAGGCCGGGCCCTGGCAGGCCAAGGGCTATGCCGTGGTCCGGGGCGTAGCGCCCTGTGCGGATCCGCGGGCCGAGGCCCGCCGGATGCAGTGCGGCCACGCCCTGGTCGACGGCGAGGCCGTGCCGCTGTAGCGGCCCGGTTCAGTTGGGGCTTGTCGTATCGGCGGCGGCCAGCGCCCGGCCGTTGGGCAGGGTCAGGCCGGCCGTCCGCTCCTCGACCAGCAGCTCGATCATGCCGATCAGCAGGCTGAGCTCCTGGTCCTTCATGCTGGCGGCCTCGTCCTTCATGTCCTGAAGGCTGTGCCAGAGCTGGTAGAGGCTGGATACTTTCTGCTTCGCCGTCAGGCGCCGCTTCCGCGGCTTCTGCGGCCCGTCCCCCGCAATCTTGGCCATGCTACCCCCAAATTCGCGGCGCTATTGCCGCATTGGAAGTGGAGCCGAAAGCCGTATCCGCGTTCTGTGGCAAATCGCACAGAACGTCCCGAAGTTTCGTGATGGCCACAGGCTGCGCGGAAGTTTCCCTTCGCCCTCCTCCCTCTCCCGTGCTAACCACGCTCACGCCTCTCCGGGACCGCGCCGGGGAGGCGTTTTCGTGTGCGCGAACGGCCTGGAACGGGCATGGGACGAGGGCAATGGCCAACGTGGCAGTGATCGGCGCCCAGTGGGGCGACGAGGGCAAGGGCAAGATCGTGGACTGGCTGTCGGAGCGGGCCGAGGTGGTGGTGCGCTTCCAGGGCGGCCACAATGCCGGCCATACGCTGGTCATCGGCAACCAGACCTACAAGCTCGCGCTGCTGCCGTCGGGCGTGGTGCGCGCCGGCAAGCTTTCGATCATCGGCAACGGCGTGGTGATCGATCCCTGGCATTTCCTCGAGGAGGTGAGCCGGGTCTCGGGCCAGGGCGTGTCGGTGACGCCGCAGACCCTCAAGATCGCCAACCATGCCGTGCTGATCCTGCCGCTCCACCGCGACCTGGACGGCTGGCGGGAGGATGCGCCGGACATCATCCGGATCGGCACGACGCGGCGCGGCATCGGCCCGGCCTACGAGGACAAGGTCGGCCGCCGCGCGATCCGCGTCGGCGACCTCGGCGAGCCCGACATCCTGCCGCGCAAGGTGAACACCCTGCTCGCCCATCACAATCCGCTGCGCGCCGGGCTCGGCAAGCCGCCGGTCGATGCCGCGAAGCTCACCGCCGACCTGCTGGCGCTGGCGCCCAAGCTGCAGCCCTTCGCCGAGGATGTGTGGGAGCGGCTGGACGGGCTGCGCGCCGCCGGCAAGCGCATCCTCTTCGAGGGCGCGCAGGCGACCATGCTCGACATCGATCATGGCACCTACCCCTTCGTCACCTCGTCGAACACGGTGGCGGCCCAGGCGATGATCGGCAGCGGCATGGGCAACGGCTCGGTCGGCTACGTGCTGGGCATCGCCAAGGCCTACACGACGCGCGTCGGCGACGGCCCCTTCCCGACCGAGCTCAAGGACGAGATCGGCCAGCTGCTGGGCGACCGCGGCATGGAGTTCGGAACCAACACCGGCCGGCGCCGCCGCTGCGGCTGGTTCGACGCGGTGATGGTGCGCCAGGCCGTGAAGCTGAACGGCATCGACGGGATCGCGCTCACCAAGCTCGACGTGCTCGACGGGCTGAAGGAGATCAAGGTCTGCGTCGGCTACGAGCTGGACGGCACACGCATCGAGCGCTTCCCCTTCACCATGGGCGCGCAGGCCAAGCTCAAGCCCCTGTGGGAGACCTTCGAGGGCTGGGGCGAGAGCACGCGCGGCGCGCGCTCGTTCGCCGAACTGCCGGCGACGTGCATCAAGTACGTGCGTCGAGTCGAGGAGCTGGTCGGCTGCCCGGTGGCCCTGCTCAGCACCAGCCCGGAGCGCGAGGATACGATCATGATGACGGATCCGTTCCGCGACTGACCTTGGATTACCTCAAGGAACTGCTCGCGCGCGCCGACCTGGGAAGCTGGGAATCCTGGAGCACGCAGTATCGCGTGCTGGCGGTGATCGTCGGCCTTTTGGCCGCCTATGTCGTCGTCCGGCTGGTGGTGCCGACGGTGCTGCGCCTGCTTCGCCCCGCGCTCTTCCTCGTCGCCGTGCTGATCGCCGTGAGGCTTCTCTACCCGGCGCAGGTCTGCTCCGTCGAGCTGGTGGCCAACCTGCCGTACCTCTGCGCCCGCTGAGAATTCGCGCGCAGGGCTACGGCGCGATGACCTGAGATCCATCGCCATCTTGCCGGGGGCGCGCCACTCCCGTGGCGCGTCATTGGAGCGCGGACCTCCAGGTCCGCATCATGACCGTGAGCGGACCTGGAGGTCCGCGCTCCGATAGCTTCACGACCTCGGAGTGGCGCGCGCAGCAATGAGCCGGCCCAATGTCCATCAAGCCTCGGCGGCCGGCCGGGCTACTGCAGATCGACCAGGGTGAGGTCGACGAACCAGGATTGAGGCGATACGAACCCCTTGACCTTCTTGCTGAAGGCGCGCGGGTTGAGGTCGTGGACGATGTAGAGCCACGGCGGGTTGTCGACCAGCCGCTCGTGGGCGATCGCGAAGTTCTTCTGGATCGTCGCCTCGTCGGTCGCTTCCGACAGGGTCTTCAGCGCCTCCTCGAACTTGTCGTCCTTCCACTGCTCCCAGTTCGAGCCCTTGGGCGAGAAGTTGGCGGCGGCGAAGTAGCGGTACATCATGCCAACGTCGCTCGACGGCGAGCTGACGTTGATCGCCATGGCGCCCTTGAGCGAGGGATCGTCGGGCACGGCCCGGCTGGCGTTCAGCAGGACCTGCCATTCGACCGCCTCGACCTGCACCTCCACGCCGCAGGCCTGCTTGAGGTTCTCCTGCAGCGCCTCGTTCATCGGCAGCGGCAGCATCTGCCCCGAGCCGGAGGTCGAGACCATGACCTTGAAGCTGAGCGGCTTCTTGTCGGAGTAGCCGGCCTCGGCCAGCAGCTTCTTGCCCTTGGCGGGATCGAACGTGTAGCGGTTCTCGGGCTTGCCGAACGCGGGGTCGTCGGCCTTCAGCCAGCCGACCGAGGGTTCGGCCGTGCCGTTCAGCAGCGTCACGATGGCATTGCGGTCGACACAGTAGTTCAGCCCCTGGCGCACGCGCACGTCGGCGAGCGGGCTGTCCTTGGCGGCCATGTTGTAGAACCACGGCCAGATGTGCGGATAGGTGCCGGTGGAGATCACGAAGCCGGCCTGCTTCAGCGACGGGATGCCGTCGGGCGGCGGCACCTCGATCCAGTCGACGCGGCCCGAGCGCAGGGCGGCGAGCCGGGTGTTGGCCTCGGGAATGGGCAGCAGGACGACCTGGTCGACCTTGGGCTTCCGGGCCGGATCCCAGTAGCCATCGTTGCGCGACAGGGTCACGGACTGGCGCGGCACGACGCCCGTGATCTTGAACGGGCCGGTGCCGGCCGCCGGCAGCATTGCCACCTTGGCCCAATCATGGCCGCCCTTCTCCCACGATGCCGGCGAAGCCAGAAGCATGTAGGGCACCATCCACGGGAAGTAGGACGCAACGATCGTGGTGGTGAGCGCGACGGTGCTGTCGTCGACCTTCTTCCAGGAGGCGAGGATCGGCACGCGCGAGCGCATGATGCCGGTGGCCTGGGGCTCGAACTGCGGGCTCTCCTTGTTGAAGATCCGCTCGAGATTCCAGGTCACGGCATCGGCGTTGAAATCCGTGCCGTCGTGGAACTTCACGCCCTTGCGCAGGTGGAAGAGCCAGGTCTTCTTGTCGTCCGGCGCCTGCTCCCACTTCTCCGCCAGGCCCGGCCGCAGCGTCGCCAGCCGGTCGGTCCGCGTCAGGTCGAACAGGACCAGGCCCTCGAAGATGGGGAAGCCCAGGAAGCGCATGCCCTCGAAGCCGTTGTTGGGCATGCCGGTCGTGGTCGGGATGTCCGACGCCGTCATGGCGATGCGCAGCACCTTGTCCTGCGCCAGGGTGGACGATAGCGGCGCGAGGGACGCCCCCAGCAACAACGCCGCGAATACAAGACGCTTCATGACGCGAACTCCCGAACTGCGGGAGAGCATGCAAGGAGCGGGCCGCCTCACACGCTATGAGGGAGATCGCAGCGCCGGCATCGCCATCAGGGTCTCGAAGCGCGCCAGGTAAATTGCGGCGTGCGCCTTGTAGTCGACGCCGGGCGTGCGGAGATGGACGTCCGACACCATCGCCCACAGCGCCTCGCGCAGCGCGCTCGCCGCCTTCATGGCGGCGAAGGCACGCCGCAGCCCGTCATCCACGCTGCCCTTGAAATAGGCATGCAGCAGGGCCTCGTCCTCGGCCGGCCCGTAGCCACCGTTCGACGCCAAGTTGGCGAGGTCGAACATGGCCGTGCCGAAGCCGCCATACTCCCAGTCGATGAGCCAGAGCCGGTTGCCGTCGTCCATGACGTTGCCGGGCAACAGGTCGTGATGGCCGAACACGATGGGCATCGGCACCTGCAGCTGCTCCAGCCGGTCAGCCAGCGCCAGGTAGGCGCGATCGGCGTCGATCCGGGAGACGTAATCGCGGATCACGTGGAACACCCAGAAGATGTTGGCCGGCCCGCGGACGTGGCGCCCGACCCGGGCATGGCACTCCCCGAGCAGCGCCGCCAGCCGCTCCACGTCGGCGCGCAGGTCCTCCTCCGCGAAGGTGCGGCCGGCGATGAAACGCAGCACGGTGATGTCGCCCTCGACATGGAGCAGTTCCGGCGACAGGCCCGCCTCGTAGGCCGCGCGCGACGCGGCCCGCTCACGGTCGCGGAAGACATGGTGGACGGGAATGTCCTCGCCGCAGCGGGCCACGAACCTCTCGTCGCGGCAGGTCACGACGAAGGAGACGTTGGTCAGCCCGCCCTCCAGCGGCGCGATCTCCACGGGCGCCTGCCAGAACGGCAGTCGCGCCACCCTGGCGGCAAGGTCGGTCATGCTTCCTTTCGCATTGCGGCGGACCGGGGAGGCGGATCGGCCGGCATCATTTCACGCACCGGCGGGCCACGCTACCGTACGGTGTCCAAGGAGGAAACCATGCCCGACGCCCCCGTTCCCAACACGATCACCGGCCGCGATGCCTTCCTGCGCGTCCTGAGCGACGAAGGGGTCAGCAAGATGTTCGGCAATCCCGGGACCACCGAGCTGCCGATCATGCACGCGCTCTCCTCGGCGCCGGAGATGGGCTACGTGCTGGCGTTGCAGGAAGCCGTGGTCATCGCCATGGCCGACGGCTATGCGCGGGCGTCCGGCAAGCTGGTCTCGTGCAACGTCCATGTCGCGCCGGGCCTCGGCAACGCGATCGGCTCGATCTACACCTCGCTGATGTCGGGCACGCCGATGATCGTGACCGCGGGCCAGCAGGAACAGGGCCACGGCCTCACCGAGCCCCTGCTCTACGCGCCGCTGGTCCCGATCGCCCAGCCGGTCGTCAAGTGGGCGACCGAGGTCAACCGCATCGAGGACCTGCCGCGCATCCTGCGCCGCGCCGCCAAGGTCGCGACCACGGCGCCGACCGGCCCGGTCTTCATCTCGCTGCCCGGCGACATCCTGAACAACGAGGCCGCGGTCGACATGGGCGCCGCAACCCGTGTCGACACCGCCGTGCGCCCGTCGGATGCGGCGCTCGAAAGCCTCGCCCGGCGCCTCCTGTCCGCCCGCCAGCCCGTCATCCTGGCCGGCCACGAGATCGCCACCTCCGACGCCTTCGCCGAGGCCGCCGCGCTGGCCGAGGTGCTCGGCGCGCCGGTGCTGCAGCAGACCGTGGCGTGGGGTGCCCACTTCCCCTCGGAGCATCCGGCCTATCTCGGCGCGCTGAACCGCGACCAGAAGAACGTGCGGCGCATCCTCTCCGACTACGACCTGATGTTCTGCGTCGGCGCCGACGTGCTGAAGATGTCGGTGTGGAGCGAGACCGAGCCGCTGCCCGAGACGACGTCCGTCGCCATGGTCGGGCTGCGCGACTGGGAGATGGGCAAGAACTTCCCGGCCGAGATCGCGCTGCGCGCCGACGTGAAGGAGACGCTGAAGGCGCTGGTGCCGCTGCTCACCAGGCTGGGCGGCAGCGCCCTCGCCGACAGGGCCAAGGCGTCACTGGCGGAGATCGCGACCCGCAACTGGAGCGCCCAACGCGCGCAGAGGAAGGTCAAGTTGGCCGCGCCGGACGCCGGCAAGCCGTTGCCGGCCGAATGGGCGATGATGCGGCTCTGCGAGAAGATGCCCGAGGATGCGATCCTGGTCGAGGAAGGCCTCACCAGCACGACGACCCTGTTCCACTACTTCCCCTTCCGCGATCGCAACAGCTTCTTCGGCAACGTGAGCGGCGGCATCGGCTGGGGCATCGCCGCGGCGGTCGGCGTGCAGGTAGCCGAGCCCAAGCGGCGCGTGGTGGCGGTGATCGGCGACGGCAGCGCCATGTACTCGATCACCGCGCTGTGGACCGCCGCCAACCAGAAGCTGCCGGTGATCTTCGTGATCGCCAACAACCAGGGCTATCAGATCCTCAAGAACCGCCTGAAGCTGTTCCACGGCAACGACAAGCCGATCGGCATGGACTTCAACGATCCGCCGATGGACATCGCCGGCATCGCCCGCGGCTTCGGCCTGGCGGCCGAGCGCGTCGACTCGGCAGCGGGCTTCGACGCCGCCCTCGACCAGGCGCTCGCCCGGACGGACGGGCCGACCCTGATCGAGGTGATGATCAGGAGTTGAAGGCGGCTATGCGGGGCGCGCGAGGATGGTGAACTCGCGCATCCCGTAACCCTCGACGAGCTCGACGTCGCAGCGCAGCGTCTCGCGGCAGAACGAGGTCCAGCGCGCCGGGTCGGTGCGATAGAGGCCCGGCGGACTCCCGTCGGGCTTCTCGGCCAGGAAGTTCACGGCGAAGCCCAGCCGGCTCGATGCCCGCATGCGCTCCAGCGTATCGGCGGCGAAGGCCTCCCAGAGTTCCCGCGGCTGGTCGAGCATCACGTTCATGATGCCGCTGGCGACGGCATAGTCGGCGGTCCGCGGAATGTCGCAGCCAACGACGAAGCGCCGTCGGTCCGCCGCGCGATGACGGCGCCGCGCGCGCCTGATCATTGCCGGCGACAGATCAACGCCCAGGTAGTCCATGTCTGCCCGCGGATGATGGCGCAAGATGAAGCCGATCAGGGCGCCATAGCCGCATCCGATGTCGTTCAGCGAGAACGGCCGCGCAAAGTCGCAGACTTTCAGGAGCTGGATGAAGCGAAGCTCCTGGGTTGGAGCGCACGTCCAGTCGACGCCGCGCGGCGTCGCTCCGTGGAAGGCGATCTTGGCGCCGTAGTAGGCCTCGATCCCGGCATGCACCGGCGCCAGGGCGGCCGGCGCGACCATCGCTTCGTCAGCCGCTGGATTGCTTGATCGGAATGGACATCACCACATGCTCCGCCAGCGAAAAGTACGGGCCCTGTCCACCCGAAACGAGGACCCGCTTGTCGTCAGCGATGAGGTGATGCTTGTAGAACATCGGCAGCGGATTGTCGGATTCCAGGTTTTCCTGGAACGCCTTCACAAGCCGGTCGTGGCCATCAAGCGCATCGATATCCGACGGGTAGCCTCTCAGGGTCACCTCGGTCCACTTCTTCCAGCGCGTCCGCTCCGGCGGATCGGAAGCCCTGATTCCCAACACCAGCCAGCTGTCGTACAGGCTGTGCTCCTTCGAGAAGACCTTGAACTTCTTCTGCAGTGCGGCCGCCTCGGCGATCGCATCGCCGGCCTCGAAGCGAGCATTGATCTGCGCGATCACGTCCCGCGTGGCGCTGTCGCTGACCAGTCCACCCATGATGCCCCCTGTCTCGCAGTTTATCCCGTCTGGCCCTCCAGGGCCCGCTGGGTCACGCGCAATCTCACGTCGCCCCGCAGCATCTCCAGTCGCCTCGCCAGCAGCGAAGCGCCGGTCACCCGGACCAGATCCTCGGCCCGCGCAAGATACTGCTCGACTTCAAGATTTACAACCGATGCGTTACTGACGGCACTGCCCGCGGCGTAGATCATGCTTGCGAGGCATTCGGCGAGGCGATGGTGGCGGCGGTGCGCCATCTCCAGAGCGTCACGCGCGGTCGCCGCGGCCTCGGCGTGCAGTCCGCTGCCATATTGAGCGTAGCTGAGCTCGGCCAGCAGGTACGACTGGTGCTCGCGTCCCGCGTTCGCGGCGGCCGCCAGGTCCAGGCACGCCTGCAGGTCGCGCGCCGCTTCGGCGCAATCGTCGAACGACGTCTTGGCACGCGCCGACGCGAACAACGCGTTGACGCGCAGATACGGGATCTCCGACTGGTCGGCATAGGCGCGAATCCGGTCGGCGTGGCGCCGGGCAGCGACCGGATCCCGACGATGACAGGCCAGTTCCACCGACGCCAGGTGGGCGATGTACTGCACGACCGGGGCTTCCCGGTGCGTGCCCTCGGCGCGAAATGCGTCCTCGAGCAGGATATCCGCCTCGTCGAAGCGACCGAGCCACACCAGGACCTGGGCTTTCAGGCAGTTGATCCAGTGCTCGACGTCGAAGGAGGTATGAGGCGGCGCGTCGAGGCCGACGATGCCGTTGATGCCGAGCCGCCGGCGGACGGCCAGGGTCTCGAGTGCCGTATTGCAGGCGGCTTCCGCCTTCTCCAGGAATCCGCTCATCCAGTGAGCCTGCGCGAGGCACGCCTGGATGGTGGCGATGCGCCCGAGGTCGGTCGCCGGCATCGCCAGCGCTTCCTCCATCAAGGCCGCGTACTCGTCCGCAGACCCCGTCGACGCCTTGAAGCGGCCGTACTGCATCAGGACTTCCGGCCCGGCCTCGTCATCGGCGAACTCGCGCGCGTAGCGCAGCGCCTCCTCCGTGTACGGTTCGGCCTCGTCCGCTGTCATGCCGACCCGCCAGCCGAACGTCAGGACCGCGGCACTCGCGACCGCGCGCATCACCTCGACATTTCGGGAGGCAACCTGCGAGCCGAGAAGCCGGCGGGTCTTCCTCGACTGGCGGAAGGCTTCCGACGTGTTGGTTCGGCCGACCCATGCCGCCGACCGAACGAGGTGGCGCGCGGCCGCAATGGACTGGCCGGCGGCCTCATAGTGATGCGACAGCAGCGCGGCGAACTCGTCCTGCAGCCCCCACTCGCTGTGCGCGATGGCGTGCGCCACGGCAGCATGCAGGGCCGCCTTTCGCGACCGAAGCTGCATGGCGTAGGTCACTTCCTGGATCAGGGGATGCCGAAAGACGAAGCCGGGTCCATTGGCCGTCGAACAGGCCTTGATCAGCCCCAGCGCGGACAGCCGGCCGAACAGCTCGCCGGCCTGCTGACGGGACAGGCCGGCGACCGCGCAGGCCAGGGCCGCCGGATACTCCTTGCCGATCACGGCGCCGATCTGGAGCAGGGTCTTCTCCTGCTCGGGGAGCATGTCGACGCTGGCGCCGATGGCGGCCTCGATCGTCGGCGGCAGGATCGGCTCGTCGGAATCCTTCGATCCCAGCCGGTAGTGATGGCTTTCGCCGACCAGGACACCGCTGCGGACGAGGGCCCGCACGAGTTCCTCCGCGAAGAATGGATTGCCGTCACTTTGGCGGGCGATCCGCAGCACGGTCTTCCTCAGCGCCGGCTCGTCGCCGACGAGATCCTCCACCAGGGTCTCGATGTCGGACCCTTCCAGCTCCACGAGCGCCAGCTGACGAAAGTGCGGCAGGTCGCGCCAGGGACATTCCCAGGCCGGACGGTAGTTGAGCAGCACCAGGAAGTTGGTGCCGGCGGCCGCTTCGACGATGGTCTTCAGGAAGTCCTGGCTGGGTTCGTCCAGCCAATGAAGATCCTCGAAGATGACGACCGAGAGCGGCCTGCCCTCGGCCTTGACCATCCGGGCGACGAGCTGGCGCAGCCTCGCATGGCGTGCCGTCGGATCGACGCTTTGATCCCGAATCTCCGGCAGCGGAACGCCCAGGAAATCCGCCAGGAACGGCGCGTCGGCGACGAAGGACGGGTCGAGCGACAGCAGGCTGTCCTCGATCTGCCGGCGCGCGACGACGGGATCCATGCCGGTCGTGATTCGAAAGAAGGCGCGCATCAGCTCCAGAATGGGAAGCAGCGGCGTCGCCTTGCCGAAGATATGCGCCCGTGCCTCGTAGACATCGACGTGACGCTGGCGGCACCATTCCGCGAACTCGAAGCAGAGGCGGCTCTTGCCGATGCCGGGCGGCGCCACGATGCCGATCACGCTTCCGGCGCCCCGCTCCGCGTCGAGCAGCGCCCGCTTCAGCATGTCGAGCTCGCTCTCCCGCCCGCGGATCGGCGCGAGGTTCGAATCGCTGAACCGGTCGGCGGCACTTCCTGTCTTCAACCCGATGAGACGAAACACCTCGACGGGCGCGGGTATGCCCTTGAGGAGACGCCAGCCGGCCGTCAGTGTGTCGCAGTAGGCGCCGACCAGCTCGCGGCACGTGGCGCTCATGAGGATGCCGCCCGGTTCCGCCGCCTGCTCGAGCCGGCTGGCGATGTGCAGGGTGATGCCCTGCGCCTCCAGTTCGCGAGGGTCGGCACCGGCCACGACCTCGCCGGAGTGCAGGCCGACGCGGATGCGCACCGGGACCGGCTCGGGCTGTGACGCCATCGCCGACTGCATGGCGAGAGCCGCCTGGCAGGCCAGCAGCGCGTGCCCCTCGAGCGCGCGCGGCGCGCCGAAGATCGCCTTCAGCCCGTCGCCCGTCTTTCCCATGACGGTTCCGTCGAAGCGGCGAACCGCTTCGATCATGCTCGCGATCAGGGGCTGGAGCCGGTCAGCCGCCTGCTCGGCGTCGAGGCCGGCAATAAGCTCGGTCGAGCCGACGATATCGGCAAACAGCACCGTCGCCTGCTTGCGCTCGCCATGGAGCTCGGCGAGTGGCATCGACGATTCGCGCGGCGCCCCGCACCAGCCACAGAATCGGGCCGCGGGCGACAAGGCCCGTCCGCACTGGGTACAGGCCGAATCGAGCGCACCGCCGCAATTTGTACAGAACCTGTTGCCCGGCGCATTGTCCGCCGCGCAGTTGGCACATCTCATGGCCGGCCTGCCGCTTCTTCCCTGCCTTGATAGCAATCCGGCCGACATCCTGCCAGTGAGGACGGCGCCAGAGCCGCGCCCAAGGGTTGTGCAAACTGGTCACTCGGGATGCAGACCGCGGGGCTCGCCCCCGGTCGCCGCGGCCGCTAAGCTCCGGCCTTCCCGCATGAACGCGTCCCCCTTTTCTCTCGTCGCCCCCTGGCGCATCGGCGTCGATGTCGGCGGCACCTTCACCGACATGGTGCTGCGCGATGCTGCCGGCGCCGTCCGCATCTTCAAGTCGCCGTCGGTCCCGGCCGATCCCAGCGAGGGGGTGCTGGGCGTCCTGCGGCTGGCCGCCCATGAGCTCGACCTGCCGCTCACCGCGCTGCTGCGCGACTGCGGCCTGTTCGTTCACGGCTCGACTGTCGCCACCAACACGATCCTCGAGAAGAAGGGCGCCCGGGTCGGCCTGCTGACCACCGAGGGCTTCCGCGATTCGCTCGAGATCCGGCGCGGCATCCGCGAGAACCAGTGGGACCACCGCTCGCCCTTCCCCGAGGTCCTGGCCCCGCGCTACCTTCGCCTGCCGGTCCGCGGCCGCATCGGCCCCGACGGCGCCGAGCTCGCGCCGCTGGCCGCCGAGGATGTCGAGGCGGCGGCCCGGGTCTTCACGGCGGAAGGCGTCGAATCGGTCGCGGTCTGCCTGTTCAATTCCTTCCTCGACGGCAGGCACGAGCGCCTGGCCGGCGAGCGATTGGCCACGGCGTGGAAAGGCGACTGGGTCTCGCTCAGCAGCGAGGTCATGCCGACCATGGGTGAGTACGAGCGCAGCTCGACCGCCGTGGTGAGCGCCTACGTGGCGCCCAAGGTCAGCAGCTACCTGCGCGCCCTCGACCGGCAGCTTCGCCAGCTCGGCCTGCCCCGCCCCGTCCTCCTGCTCCAGAGCAACGGCGGCGCCGTCTCGGTCGACCAGGTCGCCAGCCGGCCGGTGATGCTGGTTTTGTCCGGCCCCGCCGCCGGCGTCGGCGCGCTGCGCGGCTGCAGCGCGGCGGGCGAGCCCGCCAACTTCATCTCCATGGAGATCGGCGGCACGAGCTGCGACGTCATGGTGATGGCGAACGGCGACGTGCCGGTCGCCGACCAGCTCACCATTGACGGCTATCACCTCACGACGCCGTCGGTGGAGATCCACACGGTGGGCGCCGGTGGCGGCACCGTCGCCTGGGTCGACGATGCCGGGCTGCTGCATGCCGGCCCGCAGGGCGCCGGAGCGCGCCCCGGTCCCGCCGCCTACGGGCTGGGCGGCGAGAATCCCACCGTGACCGATGCCCAGCTCGTGCTCGGCCGCCTGCGCCCGGGGCCGCTGGCGGGCGGCGTGACGCTCGACGGCGCACTGGCGCGCCGGGCGATCGAGACCCGCCTCGCCCGGCCGCTCGGCCTGTCGGTGGAGGATGCGGCCGCGGGCGTCATCCGCCTGCTCGAGCAGAACCTCCTGCATGCGGTCGAGCGGCTCAGCATCGAGCGCGGCCACAATCCTGCGACCTTTACCCTGGTCGCGGCCGGCGGCGCCGGGCCCATGCATGGCGCGGCGGTCGCCCGCGCGCTGGGCTGCCGGCGCGCGCTGCTGCCGCGGGCGGCCGGCGCGTTCTGCGCCATGGGCATGCTGCAGTCCGACGTGCGCCAGGACTATCTCCAGGTCTTCCTCGCCGATCTCGACGCGGTCGACCGTGCCGGCCTCGACGCCGCCTTCGCCCAGCTCGAGGCGCGGGCGCGCGAGGCGCTCGGCCGCGAGGGCTTCGGCGACGGCACGGCCGTCCTCTCGCGCGAGGTCGACCTGCGCTACGAGGGCCAGCAGTGGCCGGTACGGGTCGCGCTCGGCAAGGGTTTCGACGCGGCGGCGGCGCGCGCGGCCTTCGAGGCCGAGCATCAGCGCCTGTTCGGGCACATCCAGCCGGGCGGCCGCATCGACATCACGGCGCTGCGCGTGGTCGGCCGCGGCCTGCTCGACTGGACGCCGCCCGCCGCGCGGACGCCCCAGGCCGCACCGCCGAAGCCGCGCGAACGCCGCCGGGTGTGGATCGACCCGGCGCATGGCTGGCAGGAGGTTCCGGTCTACGACGGCGCCGACCTGCGGCCGGGCTGCACGCTCGACGGACCGCTGCTGATCGAGGAACGCACCACCACCGCCTTCGTCGGACCGCGCGACCGTCTCGAGGTCGACGCACGCGACGACTTTCTGGTTCACATCGGAGCGACCGCATGATGGGCCGGGCACGCGACGTCAGGTCGACTCATCGCTGGGGGCGCGCCACTCCAGTGGCGCTCGTTCCTGACGCTGAAACACTGCCCGAGCGGCACTGGAGTGCCGCGCCCCCAGCCGTGAGCTGACCCATGACCCCTGAACTCGATCCCGTCACGCTGGCCCTGGTGCAGAACCGGCTCGACCACATCTCGCACCAGATGGGCTGGGTGATGACGCGCACCGCCCGCTCGCCGATCTTCAGCCAGAGCCACGACTTCTCCTGCTTCCTGGCGGATGCCGGCGGCACGCTGATCAGCCAGGCCGACGGCATCCCGATCCACACCGGCGGCGGCGGCTTCGCGGTGCGGGCGATCCTGCGCGACTTCGCGGACGAGATCGAGCCGGAGGACGTGTTCCTGCTGAACGATCCCTACACGGCCGGCGGCAACCACCTGCCGGACTGGGTGATCGCTCGGCCGGTGTTCGTCGGCGGCCGGCTGGTCGCCTTCGCCTGCAACCGCGCCCACCAGGCCGACATCGGCGGCGGCGTCGCCGGCACCTACAACGCGGCCGCGACCGAGATCTTCCACGAAGGCATCCGCTTGCCGGTGCTCAAGCTGATCGAGCGCGGCCGCACGCGCCGGGACCTGTGGCGGCTGCTGATGATCAACACCCGTCTCCCCGAGGCCCAGGACGGCGACCTGCGCGCAATGATCGGTTCGACCCGGATCGGCGCCGAGCGCCTCGCGGCGCTGGTCGAGGAACTGGGCATCGAGCAGGCCGCCGGCCTGTTCGAGGGCGTGCTGGCCCATGCCGACCGCCGCTTCCGCGCCTGCCTCGACCGGCTGGCGCGCGGCGTTTGGCGCGCCGAGGAGCCGGTCGACAACGACTGCTTTCAGCCGATCGACGGCCGCATCGCCGTCACCCTGACGGTCGAAGCCGGCCGCCTCGTCGTCGATTTCGCCGGCACCTCGCCCCAGGTGCGCGGCTTCAAGAACAGCTCGATCGCGAACTCGACCTCGGCTGTGTTCATGGCGCTGTCGTCGTTCTTCGAGCCCGACCTGCCCAAGAACGAAGGCACGTTCCGCAGCGTCGAGATCCGCCTGCCCGAGGGCACGCTGGTCAACGCCCTGCCGCCCGCGCCCATGACGATGAACACCGTGTTCGTCGCCCACGAGATCATCCATGCCATGTGGAAGGCGCTGGGCCAGGCGCTTCCCGAGCGCGGCTCGGCGGGATGGTCGAAGGCGGTGCACGCGGTGACGGCAGGCCTGCGCGACGATGGCGGCCGCTACGTCATGTACCAGTGGGCCGGCGCGCCGGCCGGCGGCGCCGTCGAGGGCCGCGACGGCTTTCACCTCATCGGCCATCTCATCACCCTGGGTGGCCTCACGCTCCCCAACCTCGAGACCTACGAGCAGCTCTATCCCGTCCGATTCCATCGCCAGGAGCTGCGCTGCGACACCGCCGGGGCCGGCCGCTTCCGCGGCGGCGCCGGTTGCGACTACGAGGTCGAGATGTTCACGACGGCAGACTATGCCTTCCGCGGCGAAGGCGTGGGCGCGCCCTCGAGCTACGGGGTCGCCGGCGGCGCGGCGGGCGCCGGCGGCAGCGTCGATCTCACGCTGGCCGACGGCCGCCATGTCGAGGCCCCCAAGTATGGCATCCAGCGCCACGGGCCCGCGACCTACCGCGCACGCTCGCCCGGCGGCGGCGGCTTCGGCGATCCGAAGACGCGCGATCCCGAGCGGGTGCTGCGCGACGTGCGCGACGGCATCGTGAGCGCGGCAGCGGCGGAGAGGGTCTACGGCGTGGCGCTCGCCGCCGACGGTCGCAGCATCGACGCCAGACGCACCGCGGCGCTGCGCGGATAGGCCGGCGACCCGGCGCCTACGGCTTCGGCGTCACCCAGTTGGCGCTCTCGCCGCCCAGTTCGGCCTTGCCGCTCTTCTTGTCCATTGCGCAAAGCGCCTTCTCTTCCTTGCCGGACTTCAGGGTGCCGGACACGAGGGCGAGCCCGTAGGTCTCGGTGCCGAAAGCATCGACATGGGCGGTCGCCGTCTTGAAGTCGCCGGCCATCGCCCGTTCGATGCAGGCCTTGGCGACCTTCTTCTGGAAGGCCTCCCATTCGTCGCCCGAACTGGCGCCGGCCGGGCCGACCGCACAGCCGGCGACCAGGAGCGCCGCCAGCAGGCCGCGGGCGCAGAAAACTCGCCGGTTGCTCATGGCCTTCCCTTTCGTTGGTTGAGGGAAGGCAACGGGCACCGACGCGGCGGGTTGCGCCTCAGCGGCCCGGCGCCCAGCCGTAGATCTTCGTCAGCGTGCCGCCCATGAGGGCTGACCGTTCGTTGTCTGTGAGCCGATCGCTGGTCGTGAACGCATCGACGCCTTCCTTGTAGGTCAGGAACGCCACCGCCCGCGTCCAGTCGGTGCCCCACATGCAGCGCTCGAAGCCGAACGCGTCGAAGATGCGGCGCAGCGGGTCCCAGATGTCGGGGTACGGGAATGGCTGCTTCGCGAGCGTGCCGGCGCCGCTGATCTTGACCACGACGTTGGGATACTGCGCGAGCGCCAGCAGCTTCGGCAGGTCGGCCCACGGCTCGGCGGGCTTGGGCGGCTCGAAGGGCTGCTGGAGCCCGATGTGATCGACGACGATGCGCGTGTCGGGGTTGCGCGCGGCCAGCGGACCGACCTGCGCGATGCGGCCCCAGCTCAGCACGTTCACCGGCAGCGCGTGGCGCGCCGCCTCGGCCAGCACGCGGTTGACGCCGGGATCGTCCGGCGCGACGGGCGCCGCCGCCATCATGAGGCGGATGCCGACCGTTCCCGGCGTCCTCTTCCAGTCGGCGATGGTCTCGCCGACGCCCGGGTCAGTCGGATCGACCGGCTTCACCACCGCGAAGCGCGTCGGATGCTTCGCCCGCACCTCGAGCGCGTAGCTCGCATCGTAGCGGTACTGCGTGTAGGGCGAGACCAGGATGGCGCCGGCGACGCCGACCTCGTCCATCGCCGTCACCATCTGGTCGCCGGTGACCTCGGGCGGTCCGTGCAGCACGGCATGCCACGGCCGGCCGGGATAGTTGCGCTCGTAGACATGGACCTGGACGTCGATGGTGGGCGGCATGGCTTCCTCTCCACGAGTTACGACAAGTCTGTCATCGCGAGCGCAGCGACCCTCCTGCAACTGCCCTCAGATGAACTGCACCACGTTGTCCGCGCCGATCAGGTGCCGGCCGACCATCTCGGCCATCGGCCACATGCCCTGCAGGTGCTGGCTGGCGCTCATGGCGTCGCGGAAGCGGCGCTCGAAGGGCGCCTTCTCGGAGATCGCCATGGTGCCCGCGCCGCGATAGCAGGCGATCGATACGTCGGTCGCCTCGTTCATGCCCCAGGTGGTGGCAAGGCGCAGCCGCATGCGCAGATCGACGTCGAGCGTGCCCTTGGCCGAGGCGTCGTAGACCTCACGCACCGCCTCGTGCAGGAAGGCGCGCACCGCCGAGAGCCGCGCCTCCAGCACCGCCATCTCGCGCTGGATGGCATGGTTGTTGATCATCGCCATGGGCGATGAGCGGCTGTGCCGCCCCTTGGCCACGGTGACGTAGGTGTCGAGCATGCGGCGCGCGATGCCGATGGTGACGCTGCAGAAGCCCATGGCGTAGAGAAGCGTCGAGCCGATCGGATAGATCGGCCCCTTCTCGCGCCGCTCGTCGGGGATGTCGCGCGCCGGCGCGTGGCTGTCGGGAATGAACAGGTCCTCGACCGTATAGCTGTCGCTGCCGGTGCCGCGCAGGCCGAGCACATGCCAGTCGTCGACGATCTTCGCCTGGCTGCGCAGGAAGACGAAACTGCGGTCGTCGGGCCGGCCGTAGCGCATGTGCGGCGTGCCGTCCGGGTTCTGCACGGCACTGTGCGCGCCCAGCCACTTGGTGTGGCGCCCGCCGCTCGCGAAGCTCCAGGTGCCGGTCAGGCGATAGCCGCCCTCGACGCGGATCGCCTGGCTCTTGTCGTGCTTCGCACCCCAGGCGAGGCCGGCCGTCGGCCCTTCGAAGGTGGCGGCCGCTGCCTCGTAGGGCATGGAGGCGGCCGAGGTCGCCATCGACACGTTCGACTGGTTGACGAACCAACCCGTGCTCGCATCGGCCCAGGCCACGGCCTCGCAGGCCTTGCAGTAGTCGATGAGATCGACCTCCTGCCCGCCCATGCTCTTGGGCAGCAGCATGCGCAAGAGGTCCTGCCCGACCAGCGCGTCCACCATCTCGGGCGTGAGCTCGCGCCGCCTGTCAGCCTCCGGACCATGCTTGTCCAGGACCGCCTGCACGGCGCGCGCGCGCTCCGGAGCGCTGGCAAGGACTGGCGGAACGCGGTTTTGCATGAGCGGCTTCCTCGGTTTTCGTTCGGTTGACTATAGGGTGCCCGGTCGCGACTGTTCAAAACTCGCCTGCGGTCCGTTCCGACAGGCGTGCTGTCGGGGGGACGGCGCATGCAAATCGGTTTCAACCTGCCCAATTCCGGCCCGCTCTCCGGAGTCGCCGACATGACGCGCCTCGCCACCGAAGGCGAAGCCATGGGCTTCGACTACCTGACGCTGACCGACCATGTCGTGCTGCCCAATACCAAGGTGCCGGGCTACCCCTATTCCGAATCCGGCCAGTTCTACGAGGAAGCGCCGCTCGAGCGGCACGAGCAGATCGTCGGCATGACCTGGATCGCCGCCAGGACCTCGCGCATCCGGCTGGTCGCCGCGGTGCTGGTGGTGCCGCACCGGCCGGCCGTGTTGGCCGCCAAGATGCTGGCGACGCTCGACGTGCTGTCGGGCGGTCGGCTGGTGGTCGGCATCGGCGCGGGCTGGCTCAAGACCGAGTTCGATGCCGTGGTGACCACGCCGTTCGAGGAACGCGGCGCGGTGACCGACGAGTATGTCGACGCGTTCCGCGTGCTGTGGAACGAGGCGGAGCCGAGCTTCCATGGCCGCTACACGGACTTCGAGGGTATCGCCTTCGAGCCCAAGCCGGTTCAGAAGCCGCTGCCCATCTGGGTCGGCGGCGAGGGCGGCCCGTCGGTGCGTCGCGCTGCGCGCGTGGGCGATGCCTGGTACCCGATCGGCTCGAACAACAAGCATCTCCTCGACACGCTGCCCCGCCTGCACGCCGGCATCGGCCGCTTGCGCAAGGCTGTGGCCGAGGCCGGGCGCGCGCCCGGCGCGGTCGGCGTGGCCTTCCGCGTGAAGCGCTACGGCGCGTCGGTGCCGCCCCAGGCCACGGACGGCGAGCGGCGGCTGTTCTCGGGCAGCGAGGCCGACCTCGTCGCCGACTTCCGGGCGCTGCGCGACGCCGGCGTGACGGCAATCGACATCGACTTCGGCGGCCGTCCCGACGTCGACGCCACGCTGGCCGAGATGAAGCGGTTCAGGGCCGCGGTGATCGAGAAGGTATAGGTGTCACGGGAATTGCACTCGTCCGCGCCGCATCATACGGTTGTAGAGATGACAAACTACAACCCACTACCGGGCGCTCGGGGAGCGATTCTTGAACATTCTGAAGCGAATTGCCGCACTGAGCTTCGCGGTCATCGGCGTCGTCGCCGTTGTCACCGTCGTCGTTCTACTAACCTCTCGTGAGGCCGATATACGGCTGGCGTCGGCGCTGGGCTTTGACGCAGCGGCCAAGCGGATCAAGGACGCTTCACCAGAGTCCAGGCCGCCTCATTTGGAAGAATCGGGCAGACCCGAATGGACAGATCACTACTCGATCGTCCGTCGGATCCTCGAATGCACCGGGACGGAGTCGATCTCCAAGGTCGAGTTTCTGCCGCTCTTCGTCGGCGAGATGTATACGGAGAACCCTCGTCTATGGAACCGCGACAAGAAGACCGAGACCATGCCCAACGGGCAGCGTGCGCCCACGACCCACGAGCGAGGGTACATGGAACTCAGCAGGGTCCTGGCCAATCAGCGAACGTTGCTGAGCGACAGGGCCAAGTCTGCGTACAACGTCTGGCAGGTCGCGGCACTGGTCACGATCGGCCTCGGTTTGATGACCACCGTGTTGGTTAGCCTGAGTACGACGGAGTTCGGGCAAGGCCCGGGCGTGACGCAACGAACCATTCGGGTTCTGGCTGTGATTTTCCCTGCGCTCGGAACGGCGGCTGCTGCCGTTGTCGCCTTCTATGGCCCGCAAGCGGAATGGACTCAATCGTCGCGAACGTTAGCGAGCCTTTCCCAGCTCCACGCTCAGCTTGCCCTCGATCTATGGAAGCTTGAGTGCAAAGCGGACGCCGCAGGCGAAATCAAGCCGCCGCTCAAAGTCCTGCCGAAGACCCCACTCCTCGAAGAGGCGTCCAAACGATATCTGGAAATCCAGACCGTCGCGAACGCGTCGCAAGGCAACTCGCAGAACGAACCAGCGCAGCCGAAAAAGCCAGATCCAGCCAGCAAGCCGGGAGGGTAGACCCGACGAAAGAGCCGCGGCGCCAGCGGCTGCGTTGAGTTATTCCGCCGCCATCGGCTTGGCCGAGAGCTTGGCCAGCTCCTCGGCGATCTGCACGGCGTTCCACGCCGCGCCCTTCAGCAGCTGGTCGCCCGCCACCCAGAGCATGAGCCCGTTGGGGTTGGACAGGTCGCGGCGGATGCGGCCGACATGGACGTCGAGGTCGCCGCTCGCCTCCAGCGGCATCGGGAAGTGGTTTGACGCGGCGTCGTCGACCAGCTTGACGCCCGGCGCGTTGGCCAGAATCGCGCGCGCCTCCTCGGGCGACAGCGGCCTGTCGAGCTCGAGCGTGATCGACTCGGAATGCGCGCGCAGCACGGGGACGCGGATGCAGGTCGGCGCGATCGGCAGGTCGGGCATGCCGAACATCTTGCGCGTCTCCTCGACGACCTTGTTCTCTTCCTCGTTGTAGCCGTTCTCGGCCACCTTGGTGTTGTGCGAGAAGACGTTGAAGGCGATCTGGTGCGGGAACACCGCGCGCTTGATGTCCTTGCCGGCGGCGAAGTCGCGCGCCTGGTCCTCGAGCTCCTGCATCGCCGCGGCGCCGGCTCCCGACGCCGACTGGTAGGTCGACACGATGATGCGCCGGACACCGGCGGCCTTGTGGATCGGCCACACGGCGACCGACAGGATGGCCGCGGTGCAGTTGGGGTTGGCGACGACGCCCTTGTGGCGCTGGAGATCGCCGGGGTTCACCTCGGGGACGACCAGCGGCGTGTCGGGATCGATGCGGAAGGCCGAGGAGTTGTCGACCACGACGCAGCCCGCCGCCCGGGCGGCCGGCACGAACTCGCGGCTACGCGTGGCGCCGGCGCTGAAGAAGGCGATGTCGACGCCCTTGAACGCGCCGGCCGTCAGCTCCTCGACCCTGTGCGGTTTGCCCTGGAACTCGAGCGTCTTGCCGGCCGAGCGCGCGGAGGCGAGCAGCTTCAGGGAGGCGACCGGGAAGTTCCGCCGCTCGAGGACGCGGAGAATCTCCACGCCGACCGCGCCGGTGGCGCCGACGATTGCGATGCTCTTCGGGGCGATGTTCTGGGGCTTCATGGTGGCGCGGAAACTACCTGCTGGGGGCGCGCCACTCCAGTGGCGCGATCATCCCTTCGAGCAACAAAATGACGCGCCAGCGGAGTGGCGCGCCCCCCCCGCTACTCCGCAGCCTTCTGGTGCTTCTTTATCGCCGGCATCAATCCCGTGGGGTCGACCAGCTTGCCATGCGCCAGCATGTTGTGGGCATGGGCCAGGTGGTGCAGCGCAAAGGAGGTCTGCATGGCGCCCACCCGCCCCTGGGCATCCTGCGCCGCATTGATCGCCTGCTTGGTGAGCCGGAGCGCGAACAGCGGCTTGCGGGCGATGCGCTCGGCCATGGCGATGCCGAAGGGCTCCAGCTCGGCGCGTGGCACGACGTGGTTCACCATGCCCAGCCGGTGCGCCTCCTCGGCCGTCATCCAGTCGGCGGTGAACAGGAACTCCTTGGCCTTGCGCACGCCCATCTCCCAGGGATGGGCAAAGAACTCCGCGCCGCCCACGCCCATCGCCACCGTGTGGTCGAGGAACTCGGCATCGTCGGCGGCGACGATCAGGTCGCAGGGCCACATCAGCATCAGGCCGCCCGCGATCACCTTGCCCTGGACCAGGGCCAGCGTGGGCTTGGGAATGTTGCGCCAACGCTCGCAGAAGCCCAGGTAGATCTCCTGCTCGCGCGCGTACTGCGCCTCGGCGCCGGGCTTGCCGAAGCCGCCCCAGGTGCCGACCGTCTCGTGCTTCCGCATGTTGCCGTGCCCGTCGGCCTCGCGCAGGTCGTGGCCCGAGGAGAAGTGCGGACCGTTAGCCGAGAGAACGATCACCTTGATCGTGTCGTCCTGGGCGGCGCGGTCGAACGCCTCGTTCAGGGCGTAGAGGAAGGCGGTGTCCTGCGCATTCCTCGTGTCGGGGCGGTTGAGCACGATGCGGGCGATGCCGGACGGCAGCGTCTCCGTTAGGATCGTATCGGTCATGGTGGCCTCCCGGGTCTTTCGCCCAACCACCGCATCTTCCCCCAGGAATGCCCGCAAGGCACGCCGCAACAGGAGCAATCGCATGAGCATGGCGAGCGACGCGCGTTTCTGGGACCGGACCTCGCGGAAATATGCCGCGAGCGCGATCGCCGACCCTGCCGGCTACGAGCGCACGCTGGACCGGACCGCCGGCCTGCTGCGGAGGGACGACCGGGTGCTGGAACTGGGCTGCGGCACGGGGACGACGGCGCTGCGGCTCGCCGGCCGAGTGCGCGACTACCTGGCGACGGACATCTCGCCCGAGATGATCGCGATCGCCGACGGCAAGCTCGTGGCCGACCCCGTGCCGGGGCTGGCCTTCCGCACAGTGACCGCAGAGGGCCTTGCGCCCGGGACGACGGCCTTCGACGCCATCCTCGCCTTCAACTACCTCCACCTCGTCCGCGACCTGCCGGGCACGCTGCGCCGCATCCATGCGCTGCTCGCGCCGGAGGGCCTGTTCATCTCCAAGACACCCTGCGTCGGGGAAATGAACCCGATCGTCCGCCTGGCCCTGCCGGTGATGCGCGCGATCGGCAAGGCTCCCCATGTCGGCGTCTTCCGGACAGCCGACCTCCGCCGGCGGATCGAGGAAGCCGGCTTCGATATTCTGGCCACCGAGGGCCATTCGGTCGGGGACAAGGGAAGGCGCCCCTTCATGGTCGCGCGCCGCAGATAGGGCGGCGGGGCCCGCTTCCCGATGCGCTACCGGGCGACGCGCAGCACGCGCGCCGCCCGGAGACGTCGATCGATCAGTTCGCCGCGGCGAGCTTGGCCGAGCGGTTGGCCGCCTCGACGACCATGTTCTTCATCGCCTTCTGCAGCTTGTCGAAGGCGCGCACCTCGATCTGGCGCACGCGCTCGCGGCTGATCCCGTACTTGGCGGACAGGTCCTCGAGCGTCTTGGGCTCGTCGACCAGACGGCGCTCGACGATGATGTGCCGCTCGCGGTCGGTGAGCTGCTTCAGCGCGGCCGCCAGCATGTGCTTGCGCTGGCCGAGCTCCTGGCTGTCGGCCAGACGCGCCTCCTGGTTGGGGCTGTCGTCGACCAGCCAGTCCTGCCACTCCATGTCGCCCTCGGCCTTGACCGGGGCGTTGAGGGAGGAATCCGGCGCGGCCAGGCGGCGGTTCATGTTCACCACCTCCTCCTCGGGCACGCCGAGGCGGGTGGCGATCTTGCTGACCTGCTCGGGCGACAGGTCGCCCTCCTCGATCGCCTGCATCTGGCCCTTCAGCTTGCGCAGGTTGAAGAACAGCTTCTTCTGCGCCGCCGTGGTGCCCATCTTCACCAGCGACCAGCTGTGCAGGATGTATTCCTGGATCGAGGCGCGGATCCACCACATGGCATAGGTGGCCAGGCGGAAGCCGCGGTCCGGGTCGAACCGCTTGACCGCCTGCATCATGCCGACGTTGCCCTCGGAGATCAGCTCGGCGACCGGCAGGCCGTAGCCGCGGTAGCCCATGGCGATCTTGGCGACCAGACGCAGATGCGACGTCACCAGCTTGTGGGCGGCCTGGCTGTCCCCGTGCTCGCGCCAGCGCTTGGCGAGCATGAACTCCTCCTGCGGCTCCAGCAGCGGAAACTTGCGGATCTGCTGGAGGTAGCGGCTGAGATTGCCCTCGGGGGTGAGGGACGACGGCAGGGCGGGAAGGTTAGCGGTAGCACTCATAGGCTCCCCCTTTCTCGATACGTGGCTGAACGAGCGTTTAGCACTCACACTCGTCGACTGCTAAAGCCGACTCTAGGGACCGTTTGCCCTTCTGGTCAAGAAAAACCAACTAATCCCCTCGGTTACTATGGTTTACTTAACGTCGTTCAGGTCTGACACCAAGGTCTTGAAGTCTTCTGGCAATTCTGAGGCAAAACGCATCTCCCGCCCGGTCGTCGGATGTCTGAAGGCAAGGATGGCGGCATGCAGCGCCTGCCGTCCGAAGCTCTTCAACGAGGCGGGAGCAGCCGCGTTGCCCGCGCGGCGGCCGTAGACCGGATCGCCCACGACCGGGCAGCCGAGATGGGCCAGATGGACGCGGACCTGGTGCGTCCGCCCCGTATGCAGCCGCGCGCCCATCAGGCTGGCGACCGGCCGGATCGGCGGACCGAACCGCTCTTCCACCCAGTACTCCGTGAGGGCCGCCCGGCCGCCGGTCCGGCGGACCGTCATGCGCTTGCGGTCGACGGGATGGCGGCCGATCGCCGCGTCGACCGTCCCCTTCGGTGCGGTTGGCGCCCCCCAGACCAGCACCTTGTAGATGCGGGTCAGGTCGTGGGCGGCGAACAGCCGGGCCAGGGCGCGGTGCGTGGCGTCGTTCTTGGCCACCACCATGACGCCTGACGTATCCTTGTCGAGGCGGTGGACGATCCCCGGCCGGCGGACGCCGCCGATGCCCGAGAGGCTGTCGCCGCAATGCGCCAGCAGGGCGTTGACCAGGGTCCTGTCGGGATTGCCCGGGGCGGGATGGACGACCAGCCCGGCAGGCTTGTTCAGCACCAGGAGATCGGTGTCCTCGTAGAGGATCTCGAGGTCGATCGCCTGCGGCGTCGGCTCCGCCGGCTCCGGCTCGGGAATGTCGACGACGAAGCGCTCGCCTGTTTTGACCTTGCGGGATGGCTCTTCTATCGTCCGGCCGTCCGCCAGCGCCACCCGGCGGCCTTCGATCAATGCCTTCACGCGGCTGCGCGTGAGGCTCGGCAGCGCCATCGCGAGGGCGCGGTCGAGCCGATCGCCCGAGGCACTGTCGTCGATGGTCACGAAGTGGCGGCCGGCATCGCTCATGGAGTGTTCTTGGCGTCCTCTGCTCAGGCTCTTGCACCGCGCTGGCTGAAGGTGCTGGTCATCGTCATGAGCCTGCTGCTCGTCGCGGGGTTCATCGTTGTGGTGGCCGAGATCGCCCGCCGCATGTCTACGCCCAACACCGGCCGCTCGCCAGCCGGCGCCTTCAGCGAGCGCATCGCGCTGCCCTCGGGCTCGCGTGTGGTCTCGATGACGGCGGCCGGCGACCGGCTGGTCGTCCACGTCGAGCTGCCCGGCGGTCCGGCCGCGGCCTACATCGTCGATCCGCGCAGCGGCACGCTGCTGGGCACGGTGCAGTTTCCTCCCGATGCCGGACGCTAGATGACGGCTTCTCCCCCGACAACGGCGACCGGCGCGGGACGCCAGGCCCCCGTCCGCCGGCGCAAGGAACAGGCATGAACTTCCGCAGCGACAACGAGGTCGGCGCCCATCCCGACATCCTCGCTTCCGTCACCCGCGCCTTCACCAGCGGCACGGCGCCGTCCTACGGCGCCGACGACTGGACGCAGCGCGTCGAGCGCCGGCTGCGCGAGCTGTTCGACAAGCCGGACCTGGTGGCCTTTCCCGTCGCCACCGGCACGGCCGCCAATGTGCTCGCCCTCTCCTGCTGCACGCCGTCCTGGGGGGCCATCTACTGCCACGCCCAGGCGCACATCGTCGTCGACGAGGCCAACGCGCCGGAGTTCTTCACGTCGGGCGCCAAGCTCTGCCTGCTGGACGGCGAGGCCGGCAAGATCGATCCGCGCCGGCTGGCGCAGGCGCTGGCCGAGCCGGTCTACGGCGTCGTCCACCATCCGCAGCCCGCCGCCGTCAGCATCACCCAGGTCACGGAATGCGGCACGGCCTACGCGCCGGAGGAGATCGCCTCCCTCGCCGCGACCGCCCATCGGCACGGGCTCAAGCTCCACATGGACGGGGCCCGCTTCGCCAATGCGCTGAGCTTCGTCGGCTGTTCGCCGGCCGAGCTGTCGTGGAAGGCCGGCGTCGACGTGCTGAGCCTGGGCGCCACCAAGAACGGCGCCCTGGCCGCCGAGGCGGTCGTCTTCTTCGACGCCGACCTTGCCCGCGAGTTCGAGTTCCGCCGCAAGCGGGGCGGCCATCTCCTCTCCAAGATGCGCCTCCTGTCGGCCCAGCTCGACGCCTACCTCGCCGACGGGCTGTGGCTCGAGAATGCCCGCCACGCCAACGGCATGGCACGGCGGCTGGTCGCCGGGCTGACGCCGCTCAAGGGCACCCAGCTCCTCTATCCGGTCGACGCCAACGAGATCTTCGTCGTCCTGCCGGCGCACATCCACGACGCCCTGCAGGCCGAGGGAGCCCAGTACCATCCCTGGCCGTCCGACCGGCCCGGCGAGCGCGCCTACCGCCTGGTCACGGCCTTCGACACCGACCCCGCCGACATCGACCGCTTCCTGTCCATCGCCAAGTCAGCGTGAGCCCTCCATGACCCATCAGCGCACCCTCACCGCCGCCCACTGGGGCGTCTACGAGGTCGAGTACGACGACGACGGCAAGGCGGTGAAGCTCCACCCCTTCTCGCGCGATCCCGATCCCTCGCCGATCGGCCTGCACATGCTGTCGGACGAGGTGACGCGCCTTCGGGTGCGCCGCCCGTCGGTGCGCCGAAGCTGGCTCGAGCACGGTCCGGGTGCGGCGCCCGAGCGGCGCGGCCAGGAACCCTTCGTCGAAGTCGACTGGCCGGTGGCCCTCGATCTGGTCGCGGCCGAGATCCGGCGGGTGAAGGAGAAGCATTCCAACCGCTCGATCTTCGGCGGCTCCTATGGCTGGTCGAGCGCCGGCCGCTTCCACCACGCCCAGAGCCAGGTCCACCGCTTCCTGAATGCCGTCGGCGGCTACGTGCGGCACCAGGATTCCTACAGCCTGGCGGCGGCGCGCGTGCTGATGCCGCACATCGTGGCGCCGATGGACGAGCTGATGTCCATGCACACGCCGTGGGACGTGATGGCCGAGCACTGCAAGCTCTTCGTCTCGTTCGGCGGCGTGCCGCACAAGAACAGCCAGATCAACGCCGGCGGCGCCACCCGACACCACGTCAAGGGCGGCCTCTACGGCATGCGCGCGAAGGGCGTGCGCTTCGTCAACGTCACGCCGACCGCCGACGATCTCGACACCGGCGGCACCGTCGAATGGCTGGCGATCCGCCCCAACACCGACACCGCCCTGATCCTGGCGCTCTGCCATGTGCTGCTGGAAGAGAACCTCCACGACCGCGCCTTCCTCGACCGCTGCACGGTGGGCTTCGACAGGTTCGCTCCGTCGCTGGCCGGCAAGACGCCGGAATGGGCCGAGCGCATCACCGGCATCGCGGCTTCCCGCATTCGCAGCCTGGCGCGGGAGATGGCCGCGACCCGCACCACCGTCAGCATCAACTGGTCGCTGCAGCGCAGCCATCACGGCGAGCAGCCGTTCTGGGCGCTGGTCACGCTCGCCTGCATGCTGGGCCAGGTCGGGCTGCCGGGCGGCGGCTTCGCCGTCGGCTACGGCCCGGTGAACCTGATGGGCAGCGCCTTCCCCAAGTACAGCGGACCGACGCTGCCGCAGGGCACCAACGCGGTCAGCGACTTCATCCCGGTCGCCCGCTTCACCGACATGCTGCTCAATCCCGGCGGCAAGGTGCCGTACAACGGCCGCGACCTCGTCTATCCCGACATAAGGCTGGTCTACTGGGCGGGCGGCAACCCGTTCCACCATCACCAGGACCTCAACCGTCTGATGACGGCCTGGCGCAAGCCCGAGACCATCGTGTTCCACGAGCAGTTCTGGACGCCGGCGGCGCGCATGGCCGACATCGTGCTGCCCGCCACGACCAGCCTCGAGCGCGACGACATCGGCTACGGCAGCCGCGAGCCCTACCTCATCGCCATGAAGAAGGCGCGCGAGCCGGTCGGCGAAGCGCGCGACGACTACTGGATCTTCTCGCAGCTCGCCGAGCGTCTGGGCCAGGGGGAGACCTACACCGAGGGCCGCGACACGATGGCGTGGCTGCAGCATCTCTACGAGCTGTCGCGCAGGAAGTCGGCCGAGGCCGGCGTCACGATCCCCGCCTTCGACGCCTTCTGGCAGGCCGGCATGGCCGAGGCGGAGGGCACCAGCCGCGAGCCGGTCATGCTGGCTTCCTTCCGCGCCGATCCCGCGAAGCATCCGCTCAAGACGCCGTCGGGCCGCATCGAGATCTTCTCCGAGAAGATCGCCTCGTTCGGCTACGACGACTGCCCGGGCCACGCGACCTGGTTCGAGCCGGCCGAATGGCTGGGCGCGCGGCTCGCCGAGCGCTATCCGCTGCACATGCTGTCGGATCAGCCGGCCGACAAGCTGCACAGCCAGCTCGACCACAGCCCGCACGCCCGCTCGACCAAGATCCGCGGCCGCCAGCCGGTCACGATGCATCCCGAGGACGCGGCGGCGCGCGGCATCGCCGACGGCGACCTGCTGCGAGTCTACAACGACCGCGGCGCCTGCCTCGCCGCCGCCCGGCTGAGCGATCGCATCCGCCGCGGCGTCGTGCGCCTCTCGACCGGCGCCTGGTTCGATCCCGCCGATTCCGGCTCCAATCAGCCGCTGGAGAAGCACGGCAATCCGAACGCGCTGACGCTCGACATCGGCGCCTCCAAGCTCAGCCAAGGCTGCATCGCCCAGACCTGCCTGGTCGAGATCGAGCGCTTCGACGGGCCGGCGCCGCCGGTGACGGCCCATCGCCTGCCCGACCTGGAGACCCGCTCGAAGCCGACCTGAGAGGCGGACCACCATGCCCTCGCTGCTCGTCAGGAACGCGCTGGTCGCCACCATGGACGACGAGCGGCGGGAGCTCGCCGATGCCGGTCTCTTCGCTGTCGACGGCGTCATCCGCGCCGTCGGCCCGACATCGTCGCTGCCGGCGACGGCCGACACGGTGATGGACCTGCGCGACCACCTCGTCCTGCCGGGGCTGATCAACGGCCATCACCATCTCGACCAGGTGCTGACCCGCAACCTTCCCGCCGCGCAGAACAACAACCTTTTCCGCTGGCTGCGCGCCCACTATCGCCTGTGGGCCGCCCGCACGCCCGAAGCCAGCCGGACGGCGACGCTGGTCGGTTGCGCCGAGCTCGCCCTGTCGGGCTGCACCACGGTGTTCGACCATGCCTACGTGTTCCGCAACGGCTGCGCGGTCGACGATCAGATCGCCGCCGCGGCCGAGATCGGCATGCGCTTCGTGGTGTCGCGCGGATCGATGTCGCTCGGCGAGTCGAAGGGCGGCCTGCCGCCCGATTCCTGTGTCGAGGACGAGGACGAGATCCTCGCCGACTGCGAGCGGGTGATCGGCCGCTACCACGACGCCGCGCCCGGGGCGATGACGCAGATCGTGCTCGCCCCCTGCTCGCCCTTCTCGGTCTCGCCCGAGCTGCTGCGCCAGTCGGCCACGCTGGCCCGCCAGCGCGGCGTGCGCCTGCACACCCACCTCTGCGAGACGCTGGACGAGGAGCGCTACACGCTCGAGCGGTTCGGCCGGCGGCCGGTCGACTACATGGGCACGCTCGGCTGGTCCGGCCGCGACGTCTGGTACGCCCATGCCGTCCACGTCAACGACGCCGAGATCGCAACCTTCGCCCGCTCCGGTACCGGCGTCTGCCACTGCCCCTGCTCCAACATGCGGCTGGCCTCGGGCATCGCGCCGATCATGAAGTACCGCCGAGCCGGCGTGACGGTCGGGATCGGCGTCGACGGCTCGGCCAGCAACGACGGCAACAACCTGCTGGGCGAGGTCCGTCAGGCGATGCTGCTGGCGCGCCTGCAGATCGGCCTCAGGCCGCCCGAGGGGCCGGACACGACGGTCTCGACCGCCGATCCCAGCCGCGACGGCGAATGGATGACGGCGCGCCAGGCGCTCGAGCTGGCGACGCGCGGCGGCGCGGCCCTGCTGGGACGCGACGACATCGGCGCGCTGGCGCCCGGCAGGATGTGCGATTTCTTCGCCCTCGACCTCAACGCCGTGGGCTTCGCCGGCGGGCTCGCCGATCCGGTGGCCGCCGCCGTGTTCTGCGCCCCGCAGCCCGCGCGCCATACCGTGGTCGGCGGCCGGCCGGTCGTGCGCGACGGGCGGATCGTGACGGTCGACCTCGAGCGCGTCGTCGCCGAGCACAATCGCCACGCGGCGCGGCTGGCCGCGCTGGCCTGAACGCCGCTGCCGGTCAGGCGTCGCGCGCGGTCGGCGGCGGTGCCATCGCGCCCGCCTGCCGCGCATCGCTCGGCGTCATCCCGTAGCGCCGCCTGAACATGTGGTTGAAGGTCGGCACGTCGACGAAGCCGCTCCGCGTCGCGACCTCGCCGATCGGCACGCCGATCCCTTCGGCCGAACCGAGCAGCCGGCGCGCCCGCTCGAGCCGGGCCTGCCACACCACGCCCGCGACGCCCTCGCCGCGGCGGGCGAACAGCCGGTACAGGGTGGCGCGCGAGCAGCCGACGGCGCTGGCCACATGCTCCGGCCTCAGGCCGGGATCGGCGCAGCGCCGCTCGATGACGGCGCAGGCCGCCCGGTACAGGCCCTCGCCGAACCGCTCGGCGTCGGCCGCTCCGAACCGCCCCGCCTGGAGGATCGCCAGCGCCATCTCGGCGGCGGCGTTCGTCGCGATCACCCTTTCCGACTCCGTCATGTGCGGCGCCTCGTCGAGCGCGCTGCTCATCTGCGCCCGCAGCACGGCCGCAAGCCCGCGCGCCGGGATGCGCCGACCGGCCAGGGCCGAGAGGTCGTCGCCGAGGACCTCGCGCACCCGGCGCCGCGACAGCACGATGCCGCTCGCGCGATGGCGCGTCCGCTCGATCTGCAGCGGCCGGGCATAGTCGACCAGGCAGAGGTCGCCCGCGCCCAGCCTGTGCCGGCCATTGTGGGTGAGCAGCGACGTCCCGCTGCGGATGAGCTCGAGCGCGATGTCGTCGCCGCCGTCGAAGCGCGTACGGCCGGGCGAGCGGCCCGAGACCACCGCGTCGGACGCATGCTCGATGAGCTCGACCTCCTCCAGGACGACGCGCCTCAGATGGGCGCGGAACGCCTGCCCGCCCTGCGGCAGCTCCGGCCGCGTGCGGCGCAGGACGACGTCGCGCCAATAGTCGATCCGCTCGCCGGCCGGTACCCCGTCCGTCGTCAGATCGACCAGTCGGCCGTAAGGCTGAGACGCCTGGACAAGCATGAAGTCCCCGAACTGAGACGGCTGGCTCTCACCGTCGCCCACCCCCGCCGCAATAATGCCAAAGCGCGCGGGCTCGGGGGAGCGGAAGAAGCGGCCGCGCGCCGGATTCAGAGGGATCGCCCGTCATGCCGGTCAGCGCCGATGGCTACGCCGGAACCGTCAATGCCGTGCGGTCAGCCCGTTCGGCCCGACGTTCATCTCGGGCCCCGGCCGACGCCGCCCTTGCCGTCGAGCCCCAGCGCGCTCAGCACCCGGGCGAAGCGGGCCTCGCCCCGGAGCGGCCGGAAACAGGGATTCTGCGCGACGAAGCACAGGTAGGTCGTCCTCGCCCTGACGCAATGCTCGAGGGCATCGAGCGCGCGTCCCGCCTCGCCCAGCGCCATCCACTGCTGCGCGGCGCCCTCCCAGCGGTTGGTGCGTTCGAGCAGGCCGATCCAGACGATCATGGCCTCGCGCCAGCCCCGCTCGATCGCCACCGCCTCCACATGCTCGGCGAGGCCCGCGGCGATGCTCAACCCGCGCAGGGTTGCGAGCCGCTCGACCATCGCCTCCTCCCGCCGGCCGAGCTGGTCGAGGATCATCATGCGCCCGTAATGGGCGCGCGTGGAGCCGGGCAGGACCTTCAGGCTGTCGTCCACCGCCGCGAGCGCCCGGTCGGCGTGCCCCGCCATCCAGTAGACGATGGCCAGATGCTGCAGCGTCGCGACGCTGCGCGGATCGAGCCGGCGGGCCTGCTCCATGGTCTCGATCGCCTCGTCGTGCCGGCCCATCGCGCTCAGGAACTGGCCAAGCGTGCCGAGCGCCTCGACCGAGCTGGCATTGAGGGCGACGGCGTGCGCGAGATCGGCCTCGGCGCCGTCCCAGTCCCAGTCGTACTCCATCTTGACGCGGCCGAGCGCGGCCCAGGCCTCGGCCAGCCCCTCGTCGAGGGCGATCGCCTGCAGCGCATGCCGGCGGGCCATCGGCATCGCCTCGTCGACCTGGAGCGGCCGCAGCATCGCCGTGGAGGCCATGAGGAGGTAGGTCGAGGCGAGCCCGGCATGGGCCGCCGCGTAGTCGGGATCGTGCTTCAGCGCCTGCTCGAACAGGGTCAACGCCTTGATCAGCGGCAGTCGGGTGAACGGCTTCAGATGGGCGCGCGCCTCGAGCTGCAGGAAATAGGCGTCCGCCGTCTGCGGCCGGTAGCTCCGAACGGCGTGGCCCTCCCCCGGGAACGGCGAGTCCGGCAGCGAGACCGCGACGCGGCTGGCGATCGCGTCCTGGAGGGCGACGCCATCGCCCCGCGGCCGCTCGAACCGCTCGCGCCATTCGGTGCGCCCGCTCGCCACGTCGATCAGGCTGGCCTCGACGCTGAGGCTCTCGGCGCCACGCTGGACCGAGCCTTCCAGCAGATGCTCGACGCCGAGCGACCGCGCACCCGCCAGGTCCTCGACGGCCTCGACCGGCGAGACCATGACGCCGGGCACGCCGCCCAACGCCGTCGTCACCGCGTCGGCGATGCCGACGCCGAGATAGCTCTCGGCCGTGGCCAGGCCAGCGGTCGCGAACGGCCGCACGGCGAGCGTGCTCGCCGTCGCGGCCGGCGACGCGCTCGCTCCCGGCGGGCCGGTGTCGGGCAGCACCCGGATCGGCACGGCGAGGCGATAGCCTTCGCGCGACACGGTCTCGATCAGGTCGGCGGTACCCGCCCCCAGCGCCTTGCGCAGGGTCGAGACGTGGACGGTGAGGGTGCGGTCCTCGACCACGATGTTGGGCCACAGCCTGGCCCGGAACGTCTCGTGCGACACCAGCCGTCCCCCCGCCTCGACCAGCATCAGCAGGATCTGCCAGGCCTTTCCGGGGACGGCCAGCCGACGGCCGTCGCGCGTCAGGTGTCGCGCCGGAACGTCGAGGATGAAGGGACCGAACGCGTAGACCGACATGCCGCGAGGCTTCGCCCAGGCTGGAAGTTGCGCGACCCTAGTCGCTCGGCCCGTACGCGGCAAACGCCCCCGTTTGTGGGGAGCCGATGGAATTGCAGAGCCTGTGAGAAGAGAGGCCACGAACCTCTCTTGATCCTTTCTTGACCCCACGAGGCACCCGCCCCGCAGGAAGATGCGCGATGGGCCTCTCGCTCGGCGCCGGACAGGCGATGGCCCAGGCCTCGGCCGCCGTCAGCGGCAATCCGTCGGCCACGGACTACTCCGTCGTCGGCACCGGCTGGCTCGGTCGCACGCTCGGCCTGAAGGACGAATGGGGGATCAAGCTTGGCGGACTGTGGCTGGCCGATACCAACCTGGTGGCCGCGGGCGGCACCGTCCCGGGCGGCTGGACCAAGAACCAGGCGCTGTTCCTCGGCCTCCATGTCGACGCCGGGAAGCTGGCCGGGTGGCAGGGCGCGGCCTTCGGCGTCCAGTTCCTCCAGTTCGACGGCGGCGAGACCAACCGGCAGGCCGGCAGCGTCGCGGGCTACAACAGCATCGTCGGACAGCCGCCCTACGACCGGACCGAGCTCCTCGATGCCTGGTACCTCCAGGAGATGAAGAAGGACGTGTTGTCGATGCGCATCGGCCGCGTCATCCCGAGCTACGATTTCGGCAACGTCCTGCGGCCCGTCGCGCTCGCCGACGTGAACCAGAACATCCCGGCCATCAGCGGCCTCCTGTGGACGCCGGTCTTCGTGAACGCCTCGATGATCGGCGCCATGATGGGCTACTACAACCCGGCCAACGGCGTGACCGTCACCTTCACGCCGGTGAAGTCCTTCTATTCCAATATCGGCTTCTACGACGGCAACCGCGCGCGGGGCGTCCAGACCGGGCTCGCCCCGCCGATGTTCAACGGCTACTGGTTCAACATCGGGGAGATCGGCGTCAACTACCTCCTCGGCGAGGGCGAGCATCCCGGGCAGTTCGCCATCGGCCTGTGGCGGCAGACCGGCATGCTGTCGGCGCGGCACGTCACCGAGAACGGCACGGGCGGCTTCTACCTGTTCGGCTCCCAGCGGGTGACCTACGGCGTCAACCCGAGCGTGTCCGCCTCGTCGGTCTCGATCTTCTACCAGTTCGGCGCCAACGCCTCGCAGCTCAACCAGAACCTCTTCCGGCGGCAGAACGAGCTGATGCTCCAGGCCTACTACCAGGCCCATCTGTTCGCCGCGACCTTCCTGCAGCCGACCGTGACCTACATCCCGACGCCCGGCGCCTCGCCGTCGACGCCGGGGGCGCTCACCGGGACGCTGCGCGTCACCCCGCTGTTCTGAAAGGAGTTGTCATGACCACCCGAATCGACCGACCGTCCCGGGCCAGGGAACACACAAGGACCCAAACGAAGGAAAGAAAGGGAGGAGCGATGAAGAGAGGGATGCTGCACCTCGCGGCCGGCGTGCTCGCCGCGGGGCTGGCCGTGGGCCCGGCGGCGGCGCAGGTCCCGTCCGCCCTTCCCGACTATCTCTCCGCCATCTCGGGCAACACGCCGTCGTCGCCGGCCGCGCTCGCCACGCGCGACGTGCTCCAGCTCAACATCGGCATGTTCTCGCTCTACGACCGGGCATCGAGCATCTACCGCCAGAACATCCTGGCCAGGCATCCGATCATCCTGGCGATGTTCACCGGCGAGGGCGGCCGCATGATGCTCTACCGGCCCGGCCAGCCGACGATCACCGCCCCGTCGGTGCCCAAGGTCTACCAGATCCTGAAGTCGACCGGGCACAGCTCCATGGCGATCAGCCAGGTCGTCATCCCCTCGGTCAACAATCCCGAGGACAAGCGCTGGATCGCGCCGATGGCGGCCTATCGCACGCAGATGAAGACCGCGCTCGACAATATCGACGCCAGCACCGACATCCAGCCCGACTGGAAGGGCACGGTGAAGGAGATCCTGGCCGCCAACGTCGCCTACATGGACGACTGCCTGGCCAAGGGTGTGGTGACCCTCGAGCCGCTGCTGGCCTTCGCCAGGAAGCAGGCGCCCAACATCAAGCTGATCATCAACTGGGCGGCCGCCACCCAGGTCAAGCACTGGATGGGCGTGATGGACGAATGGTCGAAGATGCTCGGCCCCGACATGGAAAAGACTTACGCCGCCTCCAACACCATCTACGTGGCGCGCCAGAACAACGTGCTGTTCTCCGTGCTCGCCCAGTATTTCGGGGCCGAGGCGATCAACCACCGGCTGATGCTGATCGAGACCATGGGCTTCACCACCACGCCGGAGGAGATGCTGGTCTCGATGACCCGCATCATCGGCGACCGCTCGGTCGGCGAGCTGTTCTTCGGCAACCATCACGTGATGGACTTCGAGCTGATGGGCGGCGACGGCCGCAAGACCATCATCTCGGAGATGCAGAGCCGCGGGAAGCCGCCCGTCCTGCCGCCGGCGGTCCCCTTCGGTTCGAAGCAGTGGCCGACCCTGGTCACGCCCGGCCCCGGCCCGTCGTCGCTCGACGACCTCAAGTGACGACGGACACCCCGGGCGCGAAGCGCTCGGGGTGACCGCGAGACCAGGGAGACGGGGCATGAATCTCAACACCATCGTCGAGGTGAAGCGGCCGAGGTCGGTCGACGAGATCGGCTGGCGCGACGGCCACGCCTATCTCGCGGGCGGAACCTGGCTGTTCTCCGAACCGCAGGTCACCACCGACACGCTCGTCGACCTCCGCGAGTTCGGCTGGCCGCCGCTCACCGTGACGCCGGAGGGGCTGGAGATCGCCGCCACCTGCCGGATCGTCGAGCTGCACGACTTCGCGGGACCGCCGGACTGGAAGGCCGTGCCCCTGTTCGACCGGTGCATCGACGCGTTCCTGATGTCGTTCAAGATCTGGAACGCCGCGACCGTCGGCGGCAACCTCTGCATGTCCTTGCCGGCCGGGGCCATGGTGTCGCTCACCGCCGGGCTCGAGGGCGTGTGCACGCTGTGGCCGCGGGACGGCAAGCCGCGCCAGGTGCCGGTGGTCGACTTCGTCACCGGCATGCACACCAACGTCCTGCAGAAGGGCGAGCTGCTGCGCTCCATCCTGCTGCCGGCGTTCGCACTCCGGAAGCGCGCCGCCATGCGCCAGGTCTCGCTCACGCATCTCGGCCGCTCGGCGGCGCTGATCCTCGCCACGGTGAACGACGACGGCAGCGACTTCCTGCTCACGGTCAGCGCCGCGACGCCGCGGCCGGTCCATCTGCGCTTCGCCCGCACACCGGCGACGGCGGAGCTGCGCGAGGCCATCGACCACCGCCTGCCGCCGGACGCGTGGTTCCACGACGTCCACGGCTCGGCCCCCTACAAGCGCCACGTCACCTTCTATCTGGCGGAGCAGATCCGCGCGGAGCTGTCATGAGCAAGTACGAGGTCAACGGCCGCCTCTACTCGGCGGAACCGGCGCCCGGCCAGTGCCTGCGCACCTTCCTGCGCGATCTCGAGGTCTTCGGGGTCAAGAAGGGCTGCGACGCCGGCGACTGCGGCGCCTGCACCGTGTGGATCGACGGCACGCCCTTTCACTCCTGCCTGGTCCCGGCCTTTCGCGGCGAGGGCCGAAGGATCACCACCATCGAAGGGCTCGGCCAGGACGGCAGGCTGCATCCCATCCAGCAGGCCTTCCACGACGCCCAGGCCTTCCAGTGCGGCTACTGCGCCGCCGGCATGATGATGACGACGGCCTCGGCCGCCTTCGACGCGGCGCACAAGGCCGACCTGCCGCACGCGCTCAAGGGCAATATCTGCCGCTGCACCGGCTACCGCTCGATCGTCGATGCCCTCAGCGGCCGGAAGAACATCGAGGACGACGTCGCCGGCAGGGCGCTGGGCGCCAGCCTGCCCAACCCGTTCACCGACGCCATCCTGACCGGCAAGGCGCGCTACACGATGGACGTCGCGATCGCGGGCCTGCTGCACCTCAAGGTGCTGCGCTCGCCGCACGCCCATGCCCGCCTCACGAAGATCGACAAGAGCAAGGCGCTGGCCGTCCCCGGCGTGGTCGCCGTCTACACCTGGGAGGACGTGCCGCGCCGGCTCTACAGCACGGCGCTGCACGAGGACCATCTGGTCGATCCCGACGACACCTACATGCTGGACAATGTCGCGCGCTTCGTCGGCCAGCGGCTGGTCGCCGTGGTCGCCGGGAGCGAGGCGGCGGCCGAGGCCGGCGTCCGCGCCCTGGTCGTCGACTACGAGATCCTGCCGGCGGTGTTCGACCCCTTCGCCGCCATGGAGCCGGCCGCGCCCGTCCTCCACGACCGCGGCGAGGTCGTCGCCGACAGCGGCAACATCTTCTGCACCCTGCAGGGCGAGATCGGCGACGTCGCGAAGGGCTTCGCCGAGGCCGAGATCGTCCACGAGAAGACCTATTCGACCTCGCGGGTCCAGCACGTCCATCTCGAGACCCATGGATCGATCGCCTGGAAGGGCGAGGACGGCCGCTGGCATGTGCGCACCAGCTCGCAGGGCCCCTTCGCCGCCCGCACCAAGCTCGCCTACCTGATGGGGATTCCCGCCGCGCAGATCCACGTCTTCACGGAGCGCGTCGGCGGCGGCTTCGGCGGCAAGCAGGAGATGGTCTCCGAGGACCTGCCGCTGTTCGCCAGCATGAAGCTGGGCGGCCGGCCGGTGAAATGGGAATGGACGCGCGAGGACGAGTTCCTGGGCGCCACGACCCGCCACCAGATGACGAGCCGGATCAAGCTGGGCGCCCGCCGGGACGGCACGCTGGTCGCGCTCGACGTCGACGTCGTGTCCAACACCGGCGCCTACGGCAACCACGCCAGCGAGACCCTGGCGGCGGCCATGGCCAGCCCGTTCGCCGCCTACCGCTGCCCCAACAAGAAGGGACGCGGCCGCGTCGTCTACACCAACATGATCCCGGGCGGCGGCTTCCGCGGCTACGGCGCCTCGCAGACCACCTTCGCCATGGAATGCGCCATCGACGAGCTGGCCGCCACCCTCGGCATCGATCCCTTCGAGATGCGGTGGCGCAACGTCGTGCGCCCCGGCGACAATGTCGAATCGATCTGGAAGGAGCCGAGCGACGCGAGCTTCGGCAGCCACGGCATCGACCAGTGCCTGGAGATCGTCCAGCGCGAGCTCGCCAAGGGCAACGGCACGCCGAAGCCCGAGGGCGACGACTGGCTCGAGGGCACCGGCTCGGCGATGGCCATGCTGGAATGCGGGCCGCCGACCGAGCACCGGTCCGGCGCCGAGATGAAGCTGCTGGCCGACGGCACCTATCACCTGGCCTGCGGCTCGTCGGAGATGGGCAACGGCATCGCCACCGCCCACAGGCAGATGGCTGCCGCCGTGGTCGGCGTGCGCGCCGCCGACGTCGCCATCGTCAATGCCGACACCGACCGCACGCCCTACGACACCGGCACCTTCGCCAGCACCGGCACGGTGGTGGCGGGCAAGGCCGTCCTCGCCGCCGCCGAGGCGATGAAGGCCGACATCCTCGACTTCGCGTCCCGCCACACCGGGACGCCGGCCGACCAGTGCCGGCTCGACAACGACGCGGTGATCTGCGGCAACCGGCGCATCGCGCTCAGCGACCTGCACGCCGAGGGCACCCGGGTCGACCATCGCTTCGCCGTCTCGCGCAAGGCCTACCTGTCGCCCCGCACCATCGCCTTCAACGTCCAGGGGGTACGGCTCGCCGTGCATCGCGTCACCGGCGAGATCCGCATCCTGCACAGCGTGCACGCCGCCGACATCGGCCGGCCGATCAACCCCATGCAGTGCCGCGGCCAGCTCGACGGTGCGGTCGCCATGGGCTACGGCTGGGCGTTGATCGAGAACATGGTCCACGAGGATGGACACATGGTGAACCCGCAGTTGCGCAACTGCCGCGTCCCCGCCTTCGCCGACACGCCGCACACCGACATCTTCTTCGCCGACACCGTCGATTCCATCGGCCCGCTGGGCGCCAAGTCCCAGGGCGAATGCGCCATCAACCCGGTGGCGCCCGCCGTGGCCAATGCGCTCGCCCATGCCACCGGCGCCCGCTTCACCCACCTGCCCTTCACGCCCGACCGGCTGTTCGAGACCCTGGCCAGCGTCACATGACCGTCAGCATCGTCACCCAGACCAGCGTGCGCCCGGAGCGATCCGAGGATTTCGCGCGCTGGCAGGGCGAGACCAGCCACCTCGTCTCGGGCTTCCCGGGCTTCGTGGAGCAGCGGCTGATGCCGCCCAACCCGCCCCTGCAGGTCGACTGGGTGATCCTGCAGCGCTTCCACACGATGGAGGACGCGCAGCGCTGGCTGGCCTCGCCCGAGCGCCAGAACCGCATCGAGGGCGCAGCAGACTTCCTGGTCGGACGCGACGACGTCCACATCGTGCGCGACGACGATGGCGGCCTGAAGCCGGCGCCGGTCTCGGCGGTGATCAGCACGCGCGTGAAGCCGGGCAGGGAGGCCGAATACCGCGCCTGGGAGCGCCGGATCGCCGCCGCCCAGTCGAAGGCGCCCGGCCTGCAGGGCTACCGCTTCGAGCCCGCGGTGCCCGGCGTGCAGGACGACTACGTCGCCATCCTGCGCTTCGACAACCAGGCCAACCTGCAGGCCTGGCTCGACTCGCCGGTGCGCCACCGGCTCGTCGAGGAGGCGGCGCCCCTCACCGAGGAGTTCCACGCCCGCATCGGCACCGGCTTCGAGCAGTGGTTCCGCGACGAGTCGATCGGGTCGGGGCGCCTTTCGGTCTGGAAGATGGACTTCATCGTCCTGCTGCTCCTCTACCCCATCGTCTTCCTGTGGGGCGTCTGGATCGGCACGCCGATCCTGCAGGACAGGCTTCACCTGCCGTGGGCCGTCAATCTCTTCCTCGGCAACATCTTCAGCGTGGCGCTGACCGGCTTCGGCGTGCCGTGGGTCGCCAACCGGATGGGCTGGTGGATGTTCCCCAGGGGCAACGCGCTGCGCGCCAACCTGCTGGGGGCCGGCCTGATCGTTGCCATCTACGCGCTCTCGATCTGGATCTTCTGGAAATTCTTCTGACACGGAGACCGACGATGTCCCGACTGACCTGCCGCCGCGCCGTCGTCGCCGGCGCGACAGCCGCCGTGGGCCTCGCCGCCCTGAACTCCGGGGCGCAGGCGCAGACCCGGACGAAGCCGACCGGCGTCAGCCCGGCCGAGCTCGCCCGGCACGAGAAATACATCCGGCTCGCGATCGCTCAGGCGAACCGCAACCCCGGCCGGCCCTTCGGCTCGGTGCTGGTCGACGAGCGCACCGGCGCGGTCGTGGGCGAAGGCGTCGCCGACGTGGCGGCGAGCCCGATGTTCCATTCCGAGGTGATGGCGATGAACGCCTACATCGCCCGGCACGGCAACACGGGCTGGGAGAACCTCACCATGTACGGCACCGGCGAGGCCTGCCCGATGTGCGCCAGCGCCATGGTCTGGGCCGGCATCCCGCGCATGGTCTACGGGTCCGACACGCCGTTCGTGGGCCAGTACGTCCCCGACATCCATATCCGCGCCGAGGCCGTCGTCGACGCCGGCAAGGACATCTACACCAGCAGGCTCCTGCTGGGCGGCGTGCTGGCTGCTGAGACCGACAAGCTGTTCATCGCCAAGGGCAAGATCGGCGAGAGGAAGTAGTTTGCCGGGAGCGGGATGAGATGAGGTGGAATCGCTTGCAATTCCACCTCATCTCATCTGCGCGCGCGAATGTCGTAGGTTGCCGGAGGGCATGATGAGATTGGCTGTTTCCAGCCAATCTCATCATGCTTTAGTTGACCAGCGTGTTCCTGACGCGCGTCGAGACGCAGAGGTACCAGTACCACAGGCCCATGCCGATCGACCCGGCGATCCATTGCACGAGATCGCCGTCGCCGAACAGCGAGTCGACCCTCACGCCCGGTACGGCAAGCAGCACCAGCAGGCAGAACGGCGCCACGAAAGACAGGGCCCACAGGGCGGCGTAGACTTTCCGGAAGAAGCGCTTGCGCTGGAACAGGGTGACGATGGCCCACAAATACAGCGCCATCGTCGCGAGGGAGACCAGGCCGACGACGGCGAACGGACCGCGCGCCGCCGCGTTGTCCAGCGCGGCCAGAACGTCCGGCGCCGCCAGCACCAGCTCGGCGACGTACCTGACGAATCCGAGGCAAAGCAGAAAGGCGAACAGGGCCAGCCAGCCACCGAAGCCCCGGAGCGGCTCGCCTGCGACGGCAGCCCGCCGCCGGAGCCGGATCACCAGCCACACCGGCAAACCCACGACCAGAAGCGCCGCCAGACCGTACGCCACCATGTCTCTCTTCCTCTGCAACCGGGGAAGAGACGAGTCTGGCGGGCCCGGCGTTACAGGCGGGATTTCACGGTGGCCCCGCAGCCCCGGTGGGTTATGCTCGGGCCATGCCGAAGGTCCTCTCCGACGCCGAGGTGGCGCGCTACCGGCGGGACGGCTTCCACTTCCCGGTCAGGGTGCTGCCGGCCGCGGAGGCCCGCGCCTATCGCGACCGGCTGGAGGCCCAGGAGCGCGCGCTCGGTGGCCCGCTGCAGGGCAACATGCGCCACAAGGTGCATCTCCTGTTCACCTGGGCGAACGAGCTCGCCCGCCATCCCGCGATCCTCGATGCCGTCGAGGACATCATCGGCCCCGACATCCTGTGCTGGAGCACGACCTTCTTCACCAAGGAGGCGCGCTCGCCCTCCTTCGTGTCCTGGCACCAGGACGCGACCTACTGGGGCCTCAGCACCGACGAGGTGGTGACCGCCTGGGTGGCCTTCGCCGACGCGCCGGTCGAGAGCGGCGCGATGCGGTTCTGGCCGGGCAGCCATCTCAGGAGCCAGATCGAGCATCGCGACACGTTCGACAGCGACAACCTGCTGAGCCGCGGCCAGGAGATCGCCGTCGACGTGCCGGCGGGCGAAGGCGTCGACGTGCCGCTGAAAGCCGGCGAGATGTCGCTGCACCACGTGCTGCTGGTGCACGGCTCGGGGCCCAACACGACCGACGACCGGCGCATCGGCTACGCCATCCGCTACATCCCGCCTCACGTCCGCCAGCTCAAGGTCCGCGACTCGGCCATGCTGGTGCGCGGCCGCGACACGTTCGGCAACTTCGATCACGAACCGGACCCGCGCCGCGACCTCGACGAGGCGGCGCTCGCTGCCCATCGCGACGCCGTGGAGCGCTCGGCCAAGGCCCTCTACGCCGGCACCGACCGCACGGCCTTCCGTGCCTGACCGGCGACGCCTGCTCGCGGGGCTCGCCGCGGCGGCACTCGGGCTCGGTCCCATGCAGGCCCTGGCGCAGGCGGCCACGGCGCCACCCCGCGATACGCTGACACCGGAAGCGTTCCTGCGCGGGATCTACACGCCCTATCCCGACCTCGACTTCAAGGGCCAGCCCTACTGGCAGGTCGACCGCTTCTTCGCGCCCGAGCTCGCCCGGCGGATCGAGGACGACATGCGCGAGGCGCGCCGGCGGGGCGAGGCGCCGCGCCTCGACGGCGATCCCTTCGTGGATGCGCAGGACTGGGACATCGCCAAGCTCGCCATCTCGGTGACGGGGGAAGGCCGCAAGGCGGTCGGCACGGTCCGCTTCGAGAACCAGGGAAAGCCGACGCAGATCACGCTGGACCTGGTGCGCACCGGCATGGGCTGGCGCATCGCCGACATCAAGGCGCCCAGCGGCACGCTGAGCGATCTCTACCGCAAGTGATGACTGTCATCCCGAGGGCGACGCCCGAGGGACCTTTGCCGGTCGGGATGACAGCCCCCTCAGTGCCGCCAGCCGGTGTCCACCTTGTCGAGCTTGCGGATCAGGGCGGCGAACTCGAGGTCGCCGATGCCGACGGCCGATTCCATCTCCGAGAAGCGGTCCATGTCGGCGCCCGACTTGGCGGCGAGGTTGCCGCCCATGATGTTGAGCGTGCCGGCGGCGGCCGCGTCGACCTGGATCTGGCAGGCGCGCTCCAGCCGGTAGAGCCGCAGGAAGGCCTCGGGCACGGACCGGCCCGTCGTCAGGATGCCGTGGTTGCGCAGCATCATCGCCTGGTTGTCGCCGAGGTTGGCGAGCAGCCGGCCGCGCTCGTCGAGGTCGAGGCTCGGCCCCTCGTAGTCGTGGTACGACAGCTTGCCGTGGAAGGCGGTCGAGACCATCGAGATCGGCAGCAGCCCGTCCTTCAGCGCGCAGATCGCCATGCCCGCCCGCGTGTGGGTGTGCATCACCACCTTGTGGCGCGCGACATGGGCCATGTGGACGGCCGAATGGATGACGAAGCCGGCATAGTTCACCGGGTACGGGGACTCGCCGACATTGTTGCCGTCGAGGTCGATCTTCACGAGGTTGGAGGCGGTGACCTCGTCGTAGTTGAGCCCGAACGGGTTGATCAGGAAGTGCGGCTTCTCCCCCGGCACGCGGGCCGTCAGGTGGCCGTAGATCAGCTCGGTCCAGCCGAAATGGTCGACCAGCCGGTAGGCCGCGGCGAGCTGGCGGCGCAGGACGGCCTCGCCCTCGTCGGCGGCAGGGAATAGACGTCGACGCCGGTCAGCGGCAGGTCCTGGGCGATATGCATGTCCATGGCGGTCCTCCGGGCGAAGGGGGCGAGCTTACGGCCCGCGGGCCCCCCGGTCACCGCCAAATGGCCGCGCCGGCCGGGCTTGCGCCCCCGCGGCCCTTCGACTATCAGTCCCCTCCGGCCTCCGCTCCCTTCGTCTAGAGGCCCAGGACGCGGCCCTCTCAAGGCTGAAACACGGGTTCGAATCCCGTAGGGAGCGCCAGCCGAAACTCCCTTGAAATCAGCACTTTTCGCCCATCGCCGACCAGCGTCGCACCGTGCACAATTGGTCCCGGAGGGACCACGACGGACCGAAAAGCTGGGGCAAATCTCGGGAAGAGTTCCGCTATCGTTCGCCGTCTAGTATCGAGCTGGGAATCGTCGCCTATCGTCCGATTGAGAACCGGGACAGAGCATCCCGCACTCAAGGCCGCCATCCTGCACGCGGTGAAGGCGTTGATCATTCTGGCTCAGAGAGGGGCTACCCGGTGGGCGAACAGCTGCGCTGGGACTGGAAAACGATCGGCCTGCCGGCTGCGCGCGCCCGCATGCTGATCAGCAAGCCCGAACGCTGGGTCGAGTTCGAGATGTCGCCGGAGGCGGTGGCCGCCCTCCCCCAACTCGAGCCCCGCGCCGTCGGGCGGGTCTTTCCGTGGCACGGCCGCTCGGCCATGTACGTCGACCCGATCGCGCCGGCCGGTTGAACGATTTCTTGCCACGGGGAGGTCACGGTGCGGCACAGGGGCGCGCAGACAACAATGCATGAAGCATGTAGACAACCACAACATATAGTTGTCGCAGCATAAATGCATATGATATGTTGAGTATAGTATCCGCAGCTTGGGGGAGGCATCACGGCGGATGTCGACCGAAAGCGACTATCTCGACTGGCGTCGCAAGCCAGCTGTCGGCTGCATGTTTGCCCGCTTTCTCGCGGCTCGCTATGGCGACCATCCGCAGCGCATTGTTTCTGTCCCCACAGGACGAGGGGCAGTCCGCGCCGCAGCCGATCTCGCCACCAAGGTCGAAATGCTTGTCAGCGATCCTGAAGTCAGCGCCGCCACCATCCTTCTCCCGGGGATTAGCGACCTGGAAGAAGCGGCGCGCGTCATGCTCGGTCTAAGAGATCATGCGCAATGGTCCGTCACAACGGGCATGCTCGCCCCTCCGCCACCACAGCAGATGGTGACCATGCATATCGCGAGGCAGATTCCCTTTGGCTCAGGAACTTGCCCATCTGAAGCGCTTGTACTCGGGCCTTACGTTGAGTTTCCCACGACCAGGCGCGCACCGATCACGGCCTTGGAGATTTTTGTGGGCGTTCCATTGGACAATGATCCGAAAACCGGCACTCCTACGGTAAAGGCCAATCTCGCTCATATCGAGCTGGAGTCTCTACCAGCGGCCACGTTCGACAAGCTTTGGGAACGGTCGATCGAAGGCCGAAAAGGGTCTCTTGGCGGTGACGACAACCGTGCCAAAGCAAAGGTGTCGATGGTTGTGCCTCTCGTCATGGCTCAACAGCTCGGGTGCCTGCCATGACTCAGAACGTCGTAGTCATCGGACACGCCGATGCAGACGGCCATTTGATCACCGAGCAGGTCCGTCGCAATCTCGCCCGGATTGAGACATTCAAGGTCAACACGGTCGTTGATCCGCAGCGGACCCGGGACCACAAGGCGTGGCTTAACCTTGAAGCGTTTCCAGAAGTACTCAGGGCCGACTTGGTATTCTTCGTCGACCTCATGTTCGCGCCCGCGTCATTCGTCCAAGAAGCCGAGGCGCTAGTCAAGTTTGTGGGACGCTATCCCGAGAAGAAGTTCTTTCTGTTTGATCATCATCCGCTTCCACTTCGCCGTCTAGGCGCAGCGCGAAACCTGCGCGTCATCTATAGGCCCGAGGTGTTCGACTGCGCGCTCGGCCCGAGGTCCGGTATGATGGTCGTGGCCGCACTGTGCGAGAAGCAACGACAGCAGGTCGCCGACGTTCTCACGGACAAGCACGAGATCTTGGCGGAAGGAATGCGTCGGGCCGCTGCCCTTGGAGGCACACTCCCTGGCGAGAAGCTCCTTGCTCTCCTCAAAGCCAATCACTGGGACGCTGTTGCAGAGCTGGGTAAGGAAGCTCGTGACCAGCACCGGTTGCCGCGCGGGCGACGACCGGCCGGCAAACAGACACCGACGTTACGGACTATGGACAAGACCGCGACCGATCTGCTTAGCAGGTCATCAAGGGATGAACGGCGGGAGGCCAAGCCAATGTCATACGATTTCGACGTTGCTGAGCAACGCTACTCTTACGAATCGGGGCGACGCGCGCGCGAAACCAATAAGGTCATCTCGGGAAGGGATCTCGAAGCAATAATCACTCTTTTGGAGGTTGCAGCCTTATCCTTGACCACAGAGGAAGGTGCGACGTTCTCCAGGGAGCGCCTTGTATCCGAGGCACGCGACCTCGGCGGTCCCGATGTCGACCTTCAAGATGGCGACATCGATATCGTCCTGAAAAAGCAGGGATTCTTGGTGAGAGTTGGCAAGGAATTGCGCTTGCGCTAGCGGCGCCAAGCTTCACTCGTGACGTCATCGGGAGCTGCGTGCTGTTGACATCCTGCACGTCAAGAATCGGAAACCTAGTCATTCCCGCGAAGGGACTTGAGCTTATCACCGTAGGAAGCAGGTGTAGGATTTGGCTCAATCGGCAGAGGTGCTTGCACTCTCGCTTTTGCATCATCTTCCGCCTGCTCGATCAAAAGTCGAGCGCGCAGACGATAGCTAGCACAATCTCACTCCCGACCACCGGCAGGTAGTCCGTGGCGTAGTGATGGAAGTCCCGTCCGCGGTCGCCCATCGCCCGCGACTGGCCGTCCCGGCCGACGAAGGACCGCGGGTTGAGCACCGGCATCCCCGCCTGCCGCGCAGCCTCGATCACCTTTTCGATGTGGGCGACGCGCTCGGCCAGCAGGGTGCCGTCGGGAAGACGGACGGCGACGTGCGGCACGACCAGGATCGGGATGGCAAGCCGGCGATGCAGCTCGGCGAGACCGTCGGCGATCTCGGCCGCCGAGAGGGTGACGAGCACGATCTCGCGCAGCAGGCGTTCGTGCATCGGCGTCAGCCGCCCGGACCGGCGCAGCGCCTGCTCGGCGGCCTCGACGACGGCGGCGGCCGGCGCGTGGCCGGCGTGGGCGTCGGCCCACCAGGCCGTGCCCGCCTCGCCGGCCGGCTCGACGATCTGGCGATGGATCTCGTTGATGTTGAGCGCATGGCCCATCGCCCCGTAGTGCCGGTCGGTGCACACCTCGACGACCACGCAGCCGGCGGCGGCCAGCAGCGCGGGACGGGGCGGCGGCCGCCAGCCGCCGCGGAACACGAAGGGCGCGATGTCGTCGGGCAGCACGGCCTCGCCCGCCAGCAGCCGCGCGAGCTGCAGCGTCTCGCGTATGTCGTGGACGAAGATCGGCCAGGGGGCGCGGATGTGGCGGGCGAGCGGATCGACCGTGCCCATCCGGTGGGCGGCCGCCAGAGGGTCGTGGACGCGGCACGAGCCGAAGGCGAAGACGCGCGGCCGGTCGCCGGCCCCCGGCCATCGCCCCCGCCAGCGGTCGAATCCCTTCCAGGCGCGCACGGCGTCCAGGGGCGACCACGCGTCCATGGTCCTCGGTGCTTTCCTTCCGATGCAGACGACCCGAACGGTAGCAGCAGACGAACCGCCTCCGCCACGGCCCGCGCGGCGATGGTCCGCGACCCGACGGTCCGCAAGGTGCCGCATTGCACGCCGGGCCGTTCTGGCCGAAGCTCCGCCCCGCCGTGACGTCCCTGGTCCTCGCCGACTCTTCCCCGCGCCAACCGCCGTCTCCCGCCGCCACCCTCGCCGATCTCGCCCTGCTGGTGCTGGGCGGCAGCGCGCTGCTGATCGGACTGATCGTCTGGTTCGACAATGCCCAGGGCGGGCTGACCGGCAACGGCGTGTTCAAGAGCCTGGAGCTCCGGCCCTGGGTGACGGACCCGGCCACCGCGCCGCTCTATCCATCGAACTATCTCTGGTATCCGCTCTACGGCGCGCTCTGCCGGCTGCTCGACCTGATGGGCGTGTTCGCGGGCGATCCGCGGCGGCAGATGACCATCCTGAACGCGGTGAGCTGCAGCCTCTGCCTCGCCGCGGTCTACCTGCTGGTCCGCACCGTCACCGGCGACCGGCGGGTGGCGCTGCTGGCCGCGCTGTTCCACCTCGCCTCGAGCTTCGTGATGTTCCTCGCGATCATCAACGAGGACATCATGGCGAGCTACGCGGTGCTGTTCGCCGCCCTGGCGCTGGGCAGCGTCTGGCTGGCGCGGCCGACGGCGCTGCGCGTGATCGCCGTCTCGGTGCTGTTCTCGCTGGCCTGGCTGATGGAATGGCGGCTGATGTTCCCCAGCCTGCCCGCCCTGCTGGCGGCGCTGTGGCTCTGCGAGCCCCGCCCGGCGCGGCGCCTCGGCTGGATCGCGCTGTTCCTGGCCGCCCTGGTCGCGACCGCCGCCGTCGTCGCCTGGGCCTGGCAGGGCCACGACAAGTCGGTCGGGGCGTTCGAGCTGATCTGGACCGGCAAGGCCGTGCGCTCGGTGTGGGCCGGCTTCACCTGGGCCAAGGTCGGCTACCTGTGGGACGGCATGGTGGCCTACCTGCTGGGCGCCGGCGTGGCGGCGATCCCCGGCCTCCCGGGCTGGGACATCTGGCGCTACACCGCCACGGTCTGGATGGTGGCGGTGGCCGTCGTGGCCGTGCCGATGCTCTGGCGCGCCCGGCAGGACCCGCGAGCGCGCGCGCTGGCCGCGGTGTTCGGCGTCACCTTCGTCGCGGGCTGCGTCTTCAACCTCTATTCCCAGCCGCAGGATCCGCAGATGCAGATCAACGTCATGGGCTGGCTGACCGTGGCCTGGGCCCTGGTGCTGGTCGCGGCGCGCGACCGCTGGGGCGGGCGCGGGCTGGCGGCGCTGGGCGGCCTGTCGGTGGCGCTGTTCGCCTACAACGTCTGGAGCCTCGCCCCGCTGCGCGGGCTCGACAGCGCCTGGCAGCACGCCATCGAGCGGCTGGAGCGCGAGGCCGCTCCCGACCGCACGGTCTGGCTGATGCACGATTTCGACTGGGCCATGGTCTACGGCTCGCTGCACTGGGGCACCAACGAGCCCGGCACGGCGGCGCTGGGCCCGGCGCCGCAGAAGCAGCCGCGCTTCAAGTGGATCGGCTTCACGGGCCAGGTACTGCGCCATCCCGACTGGAGCGACGAGCGGCTGGTCGCCGACCTGCGCACCGAGATCGACCACGCCCTCGACCTCGGCTACGCGGTGATGGTCGTGCGCCTGTGGGACATGGACCTGCCCCAGCTCGAGGTCGCGACCGGCATGGTGGCGAACAGCGCCCGGCTGGAGGCGCTGCGCCGCCTGCTGCACGACGACTATGTCGCCACCCAGGCCTTCGTCGATCCGGTCGCCGGCGCGATCGACCGGCTGCGCAAGCGGCCGGGGCGCTAGGGCGTTCGGTCGACTCATTGCTGGGGGCGCTCCACTTCAGGCGGAGTAACCTCCGCCGATAGAGCGTAATGGCGTTGGCTCCGTCGTCCCGACCGGAGCGCGAAGCGCGGAGCGGAGGGACCTTCTCTCCACGATAAGCGGCTTGTCGTGGAGAGAAGGTCCCTCCGCTCCGCCTCGCTACGCTCGGCTCCGGTCGGGACGACGGAACCGACTTCAACTCATCAGCTTTAGTGTCGCGCCCCCGGCAGGAAGACGAGAGCGCCAGGAATCTGGCGCCCGCCCTCGCCCTTACGCCGTCGCCTGCTGGATGCGGCGCTCGTCGAGCCCGACCGAGCGGGCGGTCTCGACGATGGCGGCCCAGGTGTCGTCGGGCAGCGGCACGCCGTCGGCCAGGCGCTGGGCGCGCGTGCGCGCCTCCGGCTCGCCCGGCACCAGGACCTCGCCGCCCGAGGCCGCCGGCCGCGAGCTCTTCACGAAGTCGACGTACTTGGCGACGTCGCGCGGGAAGAAGCCGACGGGATCGAAGACCTTGGGATCGACGTAGAAGGACAGCATGCCGTTGGCGAAGCGGCCGCGGTCGGGATCGGTGGCGCCGGTGCCCGAGAGCGCGCCGCCCAGGATCTCGCACATGAAGGCGAGGCCCGAACCCTTGTGGTCGCCGAAGGCGCGGATCGCGCCGGTGCCCTTGCTGTGCTGGCGCGGGCCGGTCGGCGTGTAGTCGCCGTAGAGCAGGTGCGGATCGCTGCTGGGCTGCCCGTCCGGGCCGATCAGCGCGCCGTCCGGCACCTTCTTGCCGCCCTGGCTCGCCACCAGCACCTTGCCCTCGGCCACGACCGAGGTGGCGAAGTCGAGCACCAGCGGCGCCTGGCCCGGCCGCGGCACGCCCACGCAATAGGGCGCGGTCGAGAACCGGCGCTCGACGCCGGCGAAGGGCGCCACCAGCACGCTGCCCGAGGCGTTGACGAAATGGACCGACACGAGCCCGGCCTCGGCCGCCATCTCGGCCCAGTCGCCGACGCGGCCGACATGGCCGGCGTTGCGCAGGGTCACGGCCGAGAGGCCGTTGCGGCGGCCCTTGTCGATGCCGATGCGCACGGCCTGCGGCGTCACCGTCTGGCCGAAGCCGTACTTGCCGTCGACGACGGCGATCACCGGCGTGTCGACCAGCACGTCGACCGTCACGTCGGCGACCACGGTGCCGGCCTTCTTCTGCTCGGCGTAGCGCGGCACGCGCACCACGCCGTGGCTGTCGTGGCCCGACAGGTTGGCGCTGACCAGGTAGCGGCCGATGCGGTCGCCTTCCTCCCTGGAGCATCCTGCGGTGGCGAAGATGTCCGCGACGAAGGCCTCGAGCGCCTTCGCCTTGATGGTGAACGTCATGTCAGGACTTGGCGCGCTGCAGGGCAGCGACGTAGCCGCGGTTCCAGGTCGGGTTGATCATGACCTCGTTGATCACGACGTGCGCCGGCAGGCAGGCGATATAGCGGATCAGGTCGCCGACATCCTCCGACTGGGCCATGCGCGCCCGCTCGGCCTTGGTGATGGGCACCGGCCGCTTGTCGAGGATGGGCGTCGCCACCTCGCCGGGGCAGACCGCGCAGGATCGGATGCCGTTGACGCACTCCTCCATGTTGATCGTGTGGCTCATCGCCACGACGCCGTGCTTGGCCGCCGAGTAGGCGGCGCCGCTCAGGATGCTGGGATAGCGGCCGGCCATCGACGAGGTGTGGATCAGCACGCCGTCCTTGCGCTTGCGCATCATCGGCAGCACGGCGGTGACGCAGTAGAAGGCGCTGGCGAGGTTGCCGTCGATCACCGTCTCGGCGCTGGCCGGGGTGAGCTGGCTCCACTTGCGCTCGAGGATGTTGAGGCCGGCATTGTTGACCAGGATGTCGCAGCGGCCGTAGGCCTTCTCGATGCCTTTGGCGATGCGGGTCACGACCGCGGCCTTCATGAGGTCGCCCGCCTTGACCTCCGACTTGCCGCCCGCCTTCTTGATCATGGCGGCGGTCTGGTCGAGAGGCCCCTTGCGCCGCCCCGTCAGGACCACCGTGGCCCCCTCCTTCGCAAGCGCGATCGCCGCCGCCTGGCCAATACCCGAGCCGGCACCGGTCACCCAGGCGACCTTGCCCGTCAACGCAGCCATTCGATTCTCCTTGAAACTGGCTCCCCGTCATCCCGAGCGCAGCGAGGGACCTTTCGTTGCTTTGCAAAGGTCCCTCGGCCTTCCGGCCTCGGGATGACAGCGGCGAGCCGAGAAGCTCGCCGCTGTCAATTAAAGCACTTTGCCCGTGCTGTCGTCGATCAGATGCATGTTGCTGAGGTCCGCCCGCAGCTTCATGGGCTTGTCGGTCGACGCCCCGGCGTTGGGGTTGACGCGGCCGCAGACCTCGACGCCCGAGATCGTGAAATAGACCAGCGTCTCCATGCCCATCGGCTCGACCACGTCGATCGACATGTCGAAATCGTGCTGGTTCGGCTCGATGTGCGGGCGGGTCTCGAAGATGTGCTCGGGCCGGAGGCCGAGCACGAGGTTGGGCTTGCCGACATAGGGCGTGTAGCGCGCGGTGCGGTCCGCGGGGACCGGGAAGCCCAGCTTGTCGCTCAGGCGCACGCGGAGCGCGCCCGCCGCCTGCTCGAGCTGGCAGGGGATGAAGTTCATGGCCGGCGAGCCGATGAAGCCCGCGACGAACTTGGTGGCCGGCGAGTGGTACAGGTCGTTGGGCGACCCGACCTGCTCGATCAGGCCGGCGTTCATCACCACCACCCGGTCGGCCAGCGTCATGGCCTCGATCTGGTCGTGGGTCACGTAGACGGTGGTGGTGCGCACCTTCTGGTGCACCTTCTTGATCTCGGTGCGCATCTGCACGCGCAGCTTGGCGTCGAGGTTCGAGAGCGGCTCGTCGAACAGGAAGACCTTGGGATCGCGCACGATGGCGCGGCCCATGGCGACGCGCTGGCGCTGGCCGCCCGAGAGCTGCTTGGGCTTGCGGTCGAGCAACTCGGTGATGTCGAGGATCTGCGCCGCCTGCTTCACGCGCCGGTCGATCTCGTCCTTGGGCGTGCGCTTCAGCTTCAGCCCGAACGACATGTTCTCGTACACGTTCATGTGCGGGTAGAGCGCGTAGTTCTGGAACACCATGGCGATGTCCCGGTCCTTCGGCGGCACGTCGTTGACGACGTCGCCGCCGATCGCGATGTCGCCGCCCGAGATCTCCTCGAGCCCGGCGATCATGCGCAGGGTCGTGCTCTTGCCGCAGCCGGAGGGCCCGACGAGGACGATGAACTCCTTGTCGGTGATGTCGAGGTCGATGCCCCGCACCGCCAGGACCTCGTCGTACTTCTTGATGACTTTACGCAACGTAACCTGTGCCATCGTCGGTAACCCTCAGCCCTTCGTCGCGCCGGCCGTCAGGCCTGCGATGTAGTAGTCCATAAGGAAGGCGTAGATGATGAGCGGCGGCGCCGCGCCGAGCAAGGCGCCGGTCATGATCTGCCCCCAGTTGAAGACGTCGCCCTTGATCAGCGTCGTCACGATGCCGACCGGCAGGACCAGCTCCGTCGTCGACGTGGTGAAGGCGAGCGGATAGAGGAACTGCGCCCAGGCCACCGTGAAGCAGAAGATCGTCGCGGCGATGATGCCGGGCAGCGCCACCGGGATGAAGATCTTGGTGAGCGTCTGCGTCCAGGTCGCGCCGTCGATCAGCGCCGCCTCGTCGAGCTCCTTGGGGATCGACGCGAAGTAGCCGATCATGATCCAGGTGCAGAACGGCACGGTCAGCGTCGGATAGAGGATGATGAGCGTCCACCAGTGGTTCATCAGCTGGATGCCCATCGTCTCGTTGACCCAGGCGAACATCTTGAACAGCGGGATGAACAGCAGGGTCTCGGGGATCAGGTAGGTGAGGAACACGCCGGTGGCGAGCGTCGCCGATCCCCAGAACTTCATGCGCGCCAGCGCGAAGGCCGCGATGACGCTGATCGCCATCGTGATGATCACGGTGAGGACCGCGACGATCGCCGAGTTCCGGAAGAAGATCAGGTACTGGTTCTGCGTCAGCAGCTCGATGTAGTTGCTGAGCGTCGGCGAGTTGACCCACCACGGGTTGGTCGCCGCCGAGATCTCCTGGCTCGACTTGAGCGAGGTGATCAGCATGTACACCGGCGGCATCAGGAAGAAGATCGCGAACAGCACGAGGAAGAAGTAGGACCAGCGCAGTGCCCAGCGCCGGTCGCGGCTCATGCTGCCGTACTTCTGGCCCGCGATGGTCGTGGCCGTGGGGGAAGCGACTGTGGCGTTTGCCATTAGACTTCACTCCCCCGCTTGGTGATGTCGCGCAGGATGAAGGTCGCGGCGACCGCCAGGATCGGCACCATGAACAGCGACACGGAGGCGCCGAGCGGGATGTCGCCGCTCTCGATGCCGACGCGGAACGCCCAGGTGGCGAAGACGTGCGTGGTGTTCAGCGGATCGCCCTTGGTCAGCACGCGCACGATGTCGAAGTTCGCGAAGGTCACGATCAGCGAGAACAGCGCGGTGATGGCGATGATGTTGCGCATCATCGGCAGGGTCACGTACCAGATGCGCTGCCACCAGGTGGCGCCGTCGATCGAGGCCGCCTCGTAGAGCTGCTCGGGCACGGACTTCAGCGCCGCGAGGTACATGATCATGAAGAACGGCGAGCCGATCCAGACGTTGACCAGGATGACCGAGAAGCGCGCCCACCCGGTCTCGCCCACCCACGGGATGCTGTCGAAGCCGAGGTTGTTCAGGATCCAGTTGAAGGCGCTGTAGGACGGGTCGAACAGCCACAGCCAGGCGAGCGTGCTCATCGCCGGCGGGATGACCCACGGCACCAGGAGCATGCCGCGCCACTTGCGCTGGCCCTTGGTCGGAATGTTGTGCACGAAGTGCGCGACCACGAAGCCGATGATCGCCTTGAAGATCACGGCGGTGATGGCGAACAGGCAGGACTGGTAGACGACCATCCAGAAGGTCTCGCGACCGAACAGGAAGGTGAAGTTGTCGTAGCCCACGAACCGGGTCATGCCCTTGTTGAGCATCGCCAGGTAGACCGCGTAGCCCGCCGGATAGGCTACCAGGACGAGGATGAGGAGGATGAGCGGCAGGGCCATCAGGAAGGCGATGGTCGACTTGCGCTGCATCAATTTGTGGAGGCTGCTCCGATTGTCGCCTGTGGCCCTGACGGCCCCTCTGGCGGCGATGTCTGCCATTGTACTCTCCGGGCGTTCTCAGTCCCTTTTACCGAGCCGAATGGGCGCCGCCTCCCGGCGGCGCCCCTCGACCTTGTTCTTGTTGTGCGCGCCTAGTTGCGCATGAAGCCTTCGATCTCCTGCGACGCCCAGTCGAGCGTCTTCTCCATGGCCTCGCCCTTGCCGTGGCGGACGACCATCTGGGTCATGATGCCCTGGGTGTAGATCTGCTCGGCGATCTTGTGCGGCGCGGGCGCTGCGGCGATCGAGAGCTTCTGGTGGTTGTGCGGGTTGGGATAGTGGTAGAGCGTGCCCTTCGGCGGCGCTTCCTCGGCCCAGGTCTTGAAGGTGGTCAGCTTCTCGAACGACGGCAGGTCGTAGCCGGCGCTCGCCTGGACCATCTTCTCGGCCGACGTGGCCTGGCTGAGGAAGGTCAGCAGGCTCTTGGCCGCCGGCTGGTTCTTGCTGAAGTTCCAGACGCCCCAGAAGTACGGCAGGAACGGACCGAAGCGGCCGGCCGGGCCGGCGGGGAAGCCGTGCGTCCAGCACTGCTCGGCGACCTTCGGCGCGTCGCGCTTGGCGACCGCCCAGGCCGACGGCGGGTTGCAGATCAGCGCACCCTTGCCCGACACCAGCCACTTGTTGTTCGAGGCGTCGTCCCAGGCCGGCGCATCTTCCGGCAGGAACGACATCAGCTTCTTGTAGTAGTCGAGCGCCTTGCGGACATTGTCCGACTTGACGGTGATGTCGCCCTTGGCGTTCACGAGCTCGGCGCCGAAGCTGTGGAAGATGGCGCCCGCGGTGTCCACCGAGTCCGACGTCGTGCCGAGGCCGAGGCCGAAGGCATGGCCGCCCTTGTTGCAGGCTTCCGCCGCCTTCAGGAAGGCGTCGAGCGTCCAGGCGTCGGCCTTGGGGGCGGCGCCGGCCGGATACATCGCCTGCACGTCGATGCCGGCGAGCTGCTTCATGAGGTCGATGCGCGAGCACGGCCCCTTGATCTGGCTGCCGACCGTCGCCGGCACCGCGAGCCACTTGCCCTTGAGGTTGCCGAGATACTCGACCGTGCCGTTGACGGCGCCGTTCTCCTTGATGAGCGGCTCCATGATGTCGTTCATGGGGACGAGCTGCTCGGAGTAGCGCGAGGGCAGCCAGGTCGAGAAGGCGAGAACGTCGTGGCCGGACTTGGCCTGCGATTCGGCGGCGGTGGTCAGCAGGAGCTTGTTGCCCTGCGAGGTGATGAAGTCGAGCGTGACCTCGACCTTCTCCTTGTCGGCCCATTCCTTCACGAGCGCTTCGGTCGCCTTGTTGGCGCCGGGAACCCAGTGATCCCAGAATCCGAGCGAGAGCTTGCCGGCCGCATACGCGCCGCGTACGAACGGTGCGGCAACCATCACCGTCGATGCGGCTGCAGTTCCCGCAACGAAACGACGACGGCTTACTTTCCTTGAAACCATACTATTCCTCCTGTCGCACTTACTAAACTGACTCTCATCCGGGAGCCTTGCGGGCGACGATAGGCACAAGCTGCGGCGCAGGCAACGCCTTTCGAGCCAAGGGATGGGGTCCGTTGTTTGACAGGCCGGTGCAAGACCCGGATGCTCCGGCCGCGTTTCGCAACGGGAGGACGTTCGTGCAGAACGGCAGTGTGAATTCCATCCACGGCAAGGAAGGCATCCCTGGCGTGAACCCCTGGCTCGCCGCCGTCGAGCCCTCTCCGATCGGCGAAACCCGGCGATGGGTGCTCGGCCGCACCTTTCCGGCCGAGCGGCCTCTCATCGACCTCAGCCAGGCCGTGCCCGGCTACCCGCCGGCCATCGAGCTGCGCCGTCATCTCGGCGAGCTGCTCCTCGACCCCGCGATGCACGGCTACACGCCGATCCTGGGGCTGCCGGCGCTGCGCGAACGCTACGCCGGCCATATCTCGTCCTTCTATGGCGCACCGGTCACCGCCGGCGAGGTCGGCATCACCTCCGGCTGCAACCAGGCCTTCTGCCTCGCCCTGATGAGCCTCGCCAAGGCGGGCGACCAGGTGATCCTGCCGCGGCCGCACTACTTCAATCACGACATGTGGATGCGCATGCAGGGCGTCGAGCCGGTGCCGCTCGACTTCCGTCCCGGCTCGGGCGCGGTGCCGTCGGCGGCCGACGCCGAGCCGCTGATCGGCCCCCGGACCCGCGCCATCGTCCTGATCTCGCCGAACAACCCGACCGGCGCGGTCTATCCGCGCGAGACCCTGCACGAGTTCTACGAGCTCGCCCGCCGGCGCGGCATCGCCCTCATCCTGGACGAGACCTACAAGGACTTCCTGCCCGAGGGCGAGCGGCCGCACGAACTCTTCGCCGATCCCGGCTGGCGCCGCACCCTGGTGCATCTCTACAGCTTCTCCAAGGTGTTCGCGCTCACCGGCTACCGCGTCGGCGCGGTCACCGCCGGCGCCGAGCTGATCGCCCAGATCGAGAAGGCGATGGATTGCGTCTCGATCTGCCCGCCGCGGCTCGGCCAGGAGGCGGCGCTGTACGGGCTCGGCAACCTGCTGCCCTGGGCGCGGCGCAACACCGAAGGGCTCAAGGCCCGGGCCGACCTCCTGGGCCAGGGCCTGCAGCGTTCCAACCGCTGGCGCCTGGTCAGCATCGGCGCCTACTTCGCCTACGTGGAGCATCCCTTCGCCGGCCAGCGCTCGACGGAGGTCTCGCGGCGCCTGTCCGACGAGGAGAACCTGCTCACCATCCCCGGCGACATGTTCGGCGCCGGCCAGGAGCGCTTCGTGCGGCTGGCCTTCGCCAACGTGGCCGACGACAGGATCCCGGCGGTGCTCGAGCGGCTGGAGCGGTTCGGCGCCTGACGGTCAGTCGGCGAGATAGGCGTGCAGGGCCGAGACGACCTGCGCGCCCTCGCCCACCGCCGCGGCCACGCGCTTGACCGACCCCGACCGGACGTCGCCGACGGCGAAGATGCCGCGGCGGCTGGTCTCCATCGGCCGGCGCCCGCCGTCCCAGCCGGGATCGGTGCGGACGAACCCCCTGTCGTCGAGCGCCACGTCGCATTGCGCCAGCCACGCCGTGTTGGGCTCCGCGCCGATGAACAGGAAGACGTGCCGCATCGGCCGCTCGGTCTCGCGCCCGGAGGGACGGTGCCGCCAGCGCACGGTCTCGAGGTCGCCGTCCCTTCCGTCCAGCGCCACGATCTCGGTCTCGGTCAGCACCTCGATGTTGGGCTGGGCCGCGATGCGCTCGACCAGATAGCTCGACATCGTGTCCTCGAGCCCCCCGCCGCGCACCAGCAGCCACAGCTTGGCGACACGCGGCGCGAGGTAGATGGCGCCCTGCCCCGCCGAGTTGCCGGCGCCGACCAGCGCGACCTCCTGGCCGCCGCACAGCTTGGCCTCGAGGGGCGAGGCCCAGTAGTGCAGCGCGCTGCCCTCGAAGTCGGCCACGTTGGCCACGTCGAGGCGCCGGTAGCGCGCGCCGCTGGCGATGACGACGGCGCGCGCCTGCAGCTGCTCGTCGCTCGCGAGGGTGAGGCGGAACCGGTCGCCGAGGCAACGGACGTCGGCGACCTCGTCGGGGATCGCCATGTCGACGCCGAACTTCAGCGCCTGGTTGAAGGCGCGGGCGGTGAGCGCCAGTCCCGAGATGCCGGTGGGGAAGCCGAAATAGTTCTCGATCCGCGCCGACGCCCCGGCCTGTCCGCCGAAGGCGCGGCTGTCGAGCACGATCGTCGACAGCCCCTCCGAGCCGGCATACACCGCGGTCGCGAGCCCGGCCGGCCCGGCGCCGACGATGGCGACGTCGTAGACCTTTGCCGGATCGATCGCGCCGACCAGGCCGATGCAGCGCGCCAGCGTCACCTCGCTCGGGTTGCGCAGCAGCTCGCCGTTGGGGCAGAGCACGATCGGCAGGTCGTGCGGCCCGACCTTGAAGCGCTCGATCAGCGCCCGCGCGCCGGCATCGCTGCCCGGATCCAGCGTCTGGAACGGGTGGCCGTTGCGCGACAGGAAGTTCTGCAGGCGCAGGACCGCGCCCTGGTCGGCGCGACCGACGATCACCGGCCCGCCGGCGCCGCTCTGCAGCAGGAGCACGCGGCGCAGGATGAACAGGCGCATGATGCGCTCGCCGAGTTCCGCCTCCTCGATCATCAGGTCGTGCAGCCGGTCGGGGGCGACCAGCACCGCCTCGACCGGGCGGGTGGCGACGGCGTCGACCAGGCTCGGCCGGCCGGAGAGCGCGGTGAGCTCGCCCGACACGCCGCCCGCCCCGTGGGTGGCGACGAGGTCGCGCCGGCCGTCGGCCTCGCGGCGGCTCATCTCGACCTCGCCGGACAGGATCACGTACATGCCCGGACTGGCCTTGCCCGACTCGGCCAGCGCCTCGCCGGCCGCGAAGGAGCGCAGGCTGCCGAAGCGGCGCAGCTTCGCGAGGTCCTGCTCCTGGAAGACCGGGAAGATCTGCTCGTGGCGGGGACTGAAAGGGGCGGGCGCGCTCATGCGCGCAGTCTAGCAAGGGCCGGGCCGGTCGTTTTTCCTTTTGGCACGGGGGAAAGCCCGTATCGTTGCCCCTCGACGCGAACGGAGACGGGAGACAGGCAATGCCGCAGGCGACGACCCCCGACGGTGTGAAACTCTACTTCGAGGAGGCCGGCCAGGGCACGCCGATCCTGTTCGTCCACGAGTACAGCGGCGACTGGCGCAGCTGGGAACCGCAGATGCGCTTCTTCGCGCGGCGCTACCGCTGCATCACCTACTCCTTCCGCGGCTATCCCGGCTCGGACGTGCCGGCCGAGGCCGCGATGTACGGCCAGAAGCACGCGATCGACGATGCCCGCCACATGCTCGACCATCTCGGGATCGACAAGGCGCACATCGTCGGCCTCTCGCAGGGCGCCTTCGCGACAGCGCATTTCGGGCGGCAGTATCGCGACCGGGCGCTGTCGCTCACGCTGGCGGGAATCGGCTCGGGCGCCGGCCGCGAGGGCCACGAGCGCTTCAAGACCGACGCGCAGGCCACGGCCCAGCGCATCCGCCGCGCGGGCATGGCCACCTATGCCGAAAGCCTGAACAGCAACCCGACGCGCTCCCGCTTCCGGCTGAAGGATCCGCGCGGCTTTGCAGAGTTCGTGAAGCACCTGTCGGAGCACGACGACACGGGCTCGGCCAACACCATGCAGGAGTATCAGGGCAAGCGGCCGTCGCTCTACGACTTCGAAGCGGAGTGGAAGGCGCTCGACCTGCCCGTGCTGATCGTCTGCGGCGACGAGGACGAACCCTGCCTGCAGCCCAGCCTCTGGCTGAAGCAGGTGCTGCCCAATGCCGGCCTCGCGATGTTCGCCAAGACCGGCCACACGGTGAACATCGAGGAGCCCGACGCCTTCAACCGGGCGCTATGGGACTTCCTCGTGCTGGCCGAGGCCGGCAAGTGGCTGCCGGCGGCGCCGGTCGACAAGAACGCCGCGCTGATCTGAACGGCGGGGCGCGTCCTCTCGTGTCTTCCGGACCGCGAGCCTCCGGCTCGCTCGAGACAATGAGCGAGCCGGAGGCTCGCGGTCCGAAAGACCAGCGCATGATGACTCGAGATCAATCTTGCTGGGCGCGGGCCGTTCCGTGGCGCTTGTCTCTGCCTCCCCAAGCGGGGCTTGGGGAGGTGTCCGCGCAGCGGACGGAGGGGTCAGGGGCATCGCGGTTGGACTCCATGACCCCTCCGGCCCTACGGGCCACCTCCCCGCGCTGATGCGCAGGGAGGAAAGACGAGAGCGCCATGGAATGGCGTGCCCCCAGCAATGAGTCGATCAGATGTGATCGTGCTCAGGAACGAACCGTCACCGCATGATTGAGCGGGCCGTGGCCGCGGCCGAGGCCGGGGGCGGTCTCGATGGCCCGCCGGACATAGGCCCGCGCCCGCCGGACCGCCTCCACGAGGGTCATCTTCTGTGCGATGCCGGCGGCGATCGCCGAGGCGAGCGTGCAGCCCGTCCCGTGGGTATGACGGCTGGCGATACGACGGTCCTCGAAGCGCTCGAGGCTCCCGTCGCGCTGCAGCAGCAGGTCGACGATCGTGTCGCCCTCGAGATGGCCGCCCTTCAGCAGCACGGCCTGCGCCCCGAGCCCGATCAGGTGCTCGGCGGCGCGGCGCATGTCGCTCTCCTCGCGGACCGGGAAGCCCGCCAGCACCTCGGCCTCGGGCAGGTTGGGCGTGACGAGCGCCGCCATCGGCAGCAGCGTGTCGCGCAATGCGGCCTCGGCCTCGCTCAGCAGCAGGCGATGGCCGCCCTTGGCCACCATCACCGGATCGACGACCAGCGGCACGTCCGGCGCGTGGCGCGCCAGCGTCGCGGCCACCGTGGCGATCACCTCGGCGCTGTGCAGCATGCCGGTCTTGACCGCATCGGCGCCGATGTCGGTCAGGACCACCTCCATCTGCTGCGCGATGAACGCCGGATCGATCGCCACGACGCCGTGCACGCCCTCGGTGTTCTGGGCGGTGAGCGCCGTGATCGCGGTGGCGGCGAAGCCGTCCAGCGCCGTGACCGCCTTGATGTCCGCCTGGATGCCCGCGCCGCCGCCGGAATCGGACCCGGCGACGATCAGCACGCGGCCCTTCATGCCGCCTGCCGGGGGATCGCCTCGATGATCTGGTCGACGACCGTGCGCACGAGCTCCGAATCGTCACCCTCGGCCATCACCCGGATCAGCGGCTCGGTGCCCGACTTGCGCACCAGGATGCGCCCGCCGTTGCCGAGGCGCTCCTCAGCCGACGCGATGGCGCGCGTCACGGCGTCGGCCGACAGCGCCGCATTGGCGTCGCCGACCCGGACGTTCTTCAGGAGCTGCGGCACCGGGTCGAAGGCGTGGAAGGTCTCGCTCGCCGGCCGGCCGCTCTTGATCATCGCCGACAGCGCCTGCAGCGCGGCCATCAGGCCGTCGCCCGTCGTCGCATGGTCGGTCATGATGATGTGTCCCGACTGCTCGCCGCCGAGATTGAAGCCGTCGGCCCGCATGCGCTCGAGCACGTAGCGGTCGCCGACCGCCGCCCGCTCCAGCCTGAGCTTGCGCGCCGCCAGGAAACGCTCGAGGCCGAGATTGGACATCACGGTGGCGACGATGCCGCCGCCGACCAGCCGGCCCTCGCCCGCCCAGCGGTCGGCGATGGTCGCCATCAGCTGGTCGCCGTCGATCAGGCGGCCGCGCTCGCAGGACAGCACGACGCGGTCGGCGTCGCCGTCGAGGGCGATGCCGATGTCGGCGCGGTAGGCGACCACCTGCTCCTGCAGCTTGCCCGGATGGGCCGAGCCGCAGTTGCCGTTGATGTTGAAGCCGTCCGGCGAGACCGCGACCGGGATCACCTCGGCGCCCAGCTCCCAGAGCACGGTGGGCGCCACCTTGTAGGCGGCCCCGTTGGCGCAATCGACGACGATGCGCAGCCCCGTCAGGTCGAGCCCGCGCCCGGCCGAGGCCTTCACCGCCTCGATGTAGCGGCCCTCGGCGTCGTCCAGCCGCCTGGCGCGTCCGATCATGTCGGCCGCCGCCAGCCTGACCCCGCCCGACGCCCGCACCAGCGCCTCGATCTGCGTCTCGACCGCATCCGACAGCTTGAAGCCGTCCGGGCCGAACAGCTTGATGCCGTTGTCCTCGTAGGGATTGTGCGAGGCCGAGATCATCACGCCGACATCGGCGCGCATCGACCGGGTCAGGAAGCCGACGGCCGGCGTCGGCAGCGGTCCCAGCAGCAGCACGTCCATGCCGACCGACAGGAAGCCGGCGGTCATGGCCTGCTCGATCATGTACCCCGACAGGCGGGTGTCCTTGCCGATCACGACGCGGTGGCGGTGGTCGCCGCGGTTGAAGACCTGGCCGGCCGCCATGCCGATTCGCATGGCGATCTCTGCGGTCATGGGCTCGCTGTTGGCGCGTCCGCGCACGCCGTCGGTGCCGAAAAGGGAACGGGACATCGCCGGAAACCTAACGCATCGCCTGCGAGACCGCGAGGGCCTGCCGCGTCCCGGCGACGTCGTGCACTCGCAGCAGCACTGCACCGCGCCGGCTGGCCTCGACCGCCAGCCAGATCGAGGCCGGATCGCGCCGCCGCGCTTCCTCGACGCCGGTCAGCCGGCCGATGAAGCTCTTGCGCGACGCCCCGATCAGCACCGGATGGCCGGCATCGGCCAGCCGCCGGCAGCCGGCGACCAGGGCGAGGTTCTCCTCGACGCTCTTGCCGAACCCCAGGCCGGGATCGATGGCGATGTCCGCGGCCCGGACGCCGGCCGCGCAACAGGCCTCGGCGCGCGCCACCAAGAAGTCCCGCACCTCCTCGACGACGTCGCGGTAGCGCGGCACGACGTACTTGTCCTCGGCGCGGCCCTTGCGGTGCATCAGCACCACGGGCGTTCCCCGCCCGGCGACCAGCGGCAGCAGCGCCGGATCGTCCTGCAGCGCCGACACGTCGTTGACGACGCGCGCGCCGGCATCGAGGCAGGCCCGCGCCACGGCGGCGCGCCTCGTGTCGACCGACACGGCGACGTCCCGCCGCGCGAGCCCCTCGACGACCGGCAGGACGCGCCGCAGCTCCTCGTCGGCATCAACCGGTCGCGAGCCGGGCCGCGTCGACTCGCCGCCGACATCGACGATGTCGGCGCCCTCGCTGACGAAGCGCAGGCCGTCGTCGACGGCCCGCGCCGGGTCGAGGCGTTCGCCGCCGTCGGAAAAGGAATCCGGCGTCACGTTGACGATCGCCATGATCCTCGGGCGATCGAGAGCGAGGCCGGCGAAGCGGATGCTCGGGGAGCGGGCGGGCGCGAGAGGAACGGGCGCGGGAGGGATGGTCATGGCCGGCGATCCGTCCGGCGATGCGCCGGACGGAGGGGCCGCAGGGTCAGACGCCCGGCTGCGGCTCGGGGCTGGGGCCCGGACCCGGGCTGGCGCCCTGGCCGGAGCTGGTCGGCACCGAGGCGCGGCGGCGGCGGTCGTGGCTGCCGGCGCCGCCGGTGTCGTCGCGCACGATCTTCTCGCCGCGCAGGATCTGGCCGATCTCGTCGTTGCTCAGCGTCTCGTACTCGAGCAGCGCCCGGGCGATCATGTGCAGGTCCTCGAGATGGTCGGTGAGGATGCTGCGGGCCTTGCCCTCGGCCTCCTCGATCAGGCGGCGCACCTCCTGGTCGATGAGCTGGGCGGTGGCCTCGGAGACGTTCTGCGTCTGCGTCACCGCGTGGCCGAGGAACACTTCCTGCTCGTTGGCCTGGTAGCGCACCCGGCCGAGCTTCTCCGACATGCCGTAGGCGGTGATCATGCCGCGCGCCGTCTGGGTGGCGACCTGGATGTCGCTCGCGGCACCCGTCGTCACGTTCTCGGCGCCGAAGATGATCTCCTCCGCGGTGCGGCCGCCGAACATGATGGCCAGCCGCGATTCCAGGAACTGCTTGGTGTGGCTGAGATGGTCGCGCTCGGGCAGCTGCATGGTGACGCCGAGCGCCCGGCCGCGCGGGATGATCGTGACCTTGTGCAGCGGATCGCTCTTCGGCACGTGCATGGCGACCAGCGCATGGCCGGCCTCGTGATAGGCCGTGAGCTTCTTCTCCTCGTCGGTCATCGCCATCGAGCGCCGCTCGGTGCCCATCAGGACCTTGTCCTTGGCGTACTCGAAGTCGGCCATGGTGACGAGCCGCTTGCCGACGCGCGCCGCGCGCAGCGCCGCCTCGTTCACGAGGTTGGCGAGGTCGGCGCCGGAGAAGCCCGGCGTGCCGCGGGCCAGCACGCGCGGGTCGACGTCGGGCGCCAGCGGCACCTTGCGCATGTGGACCTTGAGGATCTTCTCGCGGCCGCCGACGTCCGGGTTGGGCACGATGACCTGGCGGTCGAAGCGGCCCGGGCGCAGCAGCGCCGGATCGAGCACGTCGGGGCGGTTGGTCGCGGCGATCAGGATGACGCCCTCGTTGGACTCGAAGCCGTCCATCTCGACCAGCAGCTGGTTCAGCGTCTGCTCGCGCTCGTCGTTGCCGCCGCCCAGGCCGGCGCCGCGATGGCGGCCGACCGCGTCGATCTCGTCGATGAACACGATGCAGGGGGCGTTCTTCTTGGCCTGCTCGAACATGTCGCGCACGCGGCTCGCGCCCACGCCCACGAACATCTCGACGAAGTCGGAGCCCGAGATGGTGAAGAACGGCACGTTGGCCTCGCCGGCGATGGCGCGCGCCAGCAGCGTCTTGCCCGTGCCCGGCGGGCCGACCAGCAGGCAGCCCTTGGGGATCTTGCCGCCCAGGCGCTGGAACTTCTGCGGGTCCTTCAGGAAGTCGACGATCTCCTCGAGCTCGGACTTGGCCTCGTCGATGCCCGCGACGTCCTCGAAGGTGACGCGGCCGTGCTTCTCGGTCAGCAGGCGCGCCCGCGACTTGCCGAAGCCCATGGCGCGGCCGGTGCCGCTCTGCATCTGGCGCAGGAAGAAGATGTAGACGCCGACCAGCACCAGCACGGGCAGCCAGCTCACGAAGATCGAGCCGAGGTTGACGCCCTCCTCCGCCGGCCCGGCATCGACGCGATCGACGTTCTTGATCAGCATCGGCATGAGCTGCTCGTCGACCGGCGTCGACGGAACGTAGGTCGCGAACTTCTGCACGCCGTTGCGCGGCTCGCGGAAGGTGCCCGTGATCGTGTTGCCCTGGATGCGGACGTCCTGGACCTGGCGCTGCTCGACGGCGCGCACGAAGTCGGAATAGGAGACCGTGTTGCCCGTCGACCGGGTCGTTCCGCCCTGGAACACGCTGTACAGCAGGGCCAGCAGCAGGACGATGACGATCCAGAGGGCGGCGTTGCGGTTGAAAGGGTTCACGGGCTCTGTCCGGTTGGATGGAATGTCATTCTAGATGGGAAGCTGCGGACGCACCGCAAGCAAAATATGCGGCGGGAATCAAGGGCTGAGCCCCGGTTCCGGCAAATCTCCTGCCATGCTCGGGCCGGACAATCCAGCCCGGCGGGCCGCCTCCGGCACCCTGCCGCAGCTCCAGCCGGCAGGCGGACAGGGTGAAGTCCTGGCCCCGTCCCGACTTTCCCCGCGGTCCGGCGGCCCCCAGCCGGGTCGCGGCACGCGCCAGCCGGTCGCGCCGCGGCGGATGGTCCCGCCCCCCGACCGACTGCACCACGCGGCTGAGCAGCCGCGTCCGCACGCCCTCCTCGAGCCCGGCGAACGCCGTCGGGTCGATGACGATGCCGTCTTCCCGGTCGGCCAGGGAGGCGACGGCGGCGGTTGCCAGCGCGCGCTCGCGGTCGGCACGGATGGTGGCGGACGGCGCCGGCACGCCGCCCGGAGCGCCGGCCAGGCGCAGCCGCGCCCGCTCAAACCGCGGGTCGAGGTTGGAGGGATCGTCCAGCCAGGCGATGCCGTTGGCCTCCAGCGTGGCCGTAAGGCGCGCCCGGCCCACCGCCAGGAGCGGCCGCAGGAGGCGGACCTCGGGCAGCTCGACCACGGCCGCCATGCCGGCGAGCCCGTCGCCGCCGCTCTGCCGGGCCGCGCGCATGGCGACGGTCTCCGCCTGGTCGTCGGCATGATGGGCGAGAAGGAGGTGCAGGATGCCGCGCCGGCCGCAGGCCTCGCGCAGCAGCGCGTAGCGCGCCGCCCGCGCCGCCGCCTGCACGCCGCTCGCGGGCTTGGCCCCCGTCCAGCACAGGATCTCTTGCCTGCAGCCCAGCGCCTCGAGCGTCGCGGCAGCCTGCGCCGCCTCGCCCGCCGAGGCGGGCCGCAATCCATGATCGACGATGAGGCCCACGACCGCGCCGCCGCGCGCCACGGCCCACCTCTGGGCCAGCAATGCGAGTGCCAGGGAATCGCGGCCGCCGGAAACGGCCACAGCCACGGTGGGCGGCCGCTCGAACGGCCCGAGCGGCGCCATCAGCTGCGCGAAGGCGTCGGCGTCGAGAGGCTGGCGAGCGGGCGCGCTCACCCGCAGCCGTTCTTCCGGCGCTCCTGATCGATGCGGCGCTTCTGCAGATCGGTGGCGCGCGGATAGTCGTTGCTGAACTTGGAGAAGACGGCGCAGGCATCGGCCTTGCGGCCGAGCACGGCCAGCGTGATGCCGAGCTTGAGCAGGTTGTCGGGCCCCTTGGCGCTGGTCTTGTACGTCTTGTAGCCCTCGGCGAACGCGGCCATGGCGCTCTGGTAGTCGCGCCGCGCGTAGTAGCTCTCGCCCAGCCAGTACTGCGCATTGCCGGCCAGGCTGCTGCGCGGGTTGCTCTGGAGGAACGTCTTGAAGCCGCGCTCGGCGCCGGCATAGTCGCCGTCCTGCAGCTTCTTGAAGGCGTCGTGATAGGCCTGCTCGCCGGACGCCGCCGGAGCCGCCGCGGGCGGCGGTGGCGCCGCCGCGGAATGGCTCGGGCCCGGGCGCGTCGCCCCGCCGCCCGGACGGCCGCCGCCCCCGCCCTTGTCCAGCTGGTCGAGCCGGTACTCGTAGTCGGCCTGCATCTTCTCGAGCTGCTGCTGAAGCTGCTGGTTGCGGTGCTGCAGCTGCTCGAGCTGGCCCGTCAGGTTGGTGATGGCCTGCTGGAGCTGGTTCAGCCGGTCCTCGATGTAGACCGGATCGACGCGCTGCGCGCCGGCCGCGGTCGGCAGCACGAGAGCCAGGACGATCAGCGGGAGAAGGCGGTACTTCATGGGTGGACGGCGACAGTTTGAGGGGAAACACGGCCATTTTCAGGCAGGACCACACCGGGTGCAATGCGCCGCCGGCGGGGGCCGCAAAAGCAAACGCCGGTCGCTGGGCGACCGGCGTTCGGGATCACACGCGGGGTGCGCGGGTCACTGCAGCTCGGTCACGGCGCGGCGGTTGCGCGCCCACGCCGCCTCGTCGGAGCCGACCGGATCCGGACGCTCCTTGCCGTAGCTGATGGTCTTGATGCGCGAGGCCGGAACGCCCTGGGCGATCAGGTACTGGCGGGCGGCGTTGGCGCGGCGCTCGCCGAGCGCCAGGTTGTACTCGCGGGTGCCGCGCTCGTCGCAGTGGCCGGCGATGGTGATGGGATAGTTCGTATACTTCTTCAGCCACTCGGCCTGACGGTTCAGGGTCTGGCGGCCATCCTCGCGGATGGTCGACTGGTCGGTGTCGAAGAAGACGCGGTCGCCGACATTCTGTCGGAAGTCCGCAACCGATCCGGGAGTGACGGTCGACGTCGCCGTGGCGGTCTGCTGCGACTGCTCGTTGCTGCACGCAGCCATGACCAACATCGCCACGACCGCGGCGAAAGCCTTGAAAATCCTCATTTACCAGCACTCCCTGAGAGCATCGACCCGAGCGAGGGGTACGCCCGGGCCGATGGAATCGATCATATTCCGCATCATTGCGGAATCAAGGGCGACCAGGCCGGGTCCGACGCGTCGGTCGGCGTTGGTACCTGACGTTCGAACCGGCCGGTTATGTCAATCTGGTGAATTGTGACGGAGCCGGCGCGGCCACCCGAGTTGGGCTGCTGGCGGAAGAACATCATCACGCGGCCGTTGGGCGCCCAGGTCGGACCTTCGACCAGGAAGCCGTTGGCCAGCAGGCGCTCGCCACTGCCGTCGGGCCGCATCACGCCGATGCCGAAGCCGCCGCTCGTGATCTTGGTGAAGGCGATCCAGTCGCCGCGCGGCGACCAGACCGGGGTCGCGTAGCGCCCCTGCCCGAAGCTGATGCGCCGCTCGCCGCCGCCGCCCGCCCCCATGACGTAGAGCTGCTGGGTGCCGCCGCGGTCGGAATTGAAGACGATCTGCGTGCCGTCGTTCGAGAAGCATGGCGAGGTGTCGATGGCCGACGAGTTGGTGAGCCGCCGCAGTGCCCGGCCGCGCACGTCCATCTCGTAGATGTTGGTCTTGCCCTCGGACGAGATGCTCATCACGACCTTGGTGCCGTCGGGCGAGAAGCGCGGCGCGAAGCTCATGCCCGGGAAGTTGCCGAGCAGCTCGCGGCGGGAACTGTCGACGTTCTGCAGGTAGACGCGCGGCGGGGTCGTGCCCTCGCCGTAGGCCATGTAGACGATCTCCTGCAGCGTCGGCGAGAAGCGCGGTGTGATGGCGATCGTGCGGCCGTCGGTCAGGAAGCGGTTGTTGGCACCGTCCTGGTCCATGATGGCGATGCGCTTGACGCGGGCGTTGAGCGGCCCGGTCTCAGACACATAGGCGACGCGGGTGTCGAAGTACCCTTCCTCGCCGGTGACCCGCTTGTAGATCGCGTCGGCGATGATGTGGGCGAGGCGCCGCCAGTTGCCGGGCTGGCTGGTGAAGGACAGGCCGGTCGCCTGCTGGCCGACCACGACGTCCCACAGCCGGAAGTCGACCTTGATGCTGCCGCCGGTCTGCTGGACCTGGCCCACGACCAGGCCCGCGGCGCCGATGCTGCGCCAGTCGGCGAAGCGCGGCGCGGCGCTCGCGCCGACGTCGCGCTCGATGAAGGAGCTCGGGGGGATCGAGCGGAACAGGCCGGAATTCTGCAGGTCGTTGCGGACCACGTTGGCGATGTCGGCGCCGACCCTGTCGCCGCCGAAATCGACGATGGCGATCGGCACCGGCTCGAAGGACGGCCGGGTCATGTCGATCGTCAGCTGGGCGTGGGCCGGCCAGGCGGCGGAGCCGGCCGCCAGGGCGGCGCCGCCCAGGATGGTCGACCGTCGGTGAAGCTTCATGTCGGACCTCTTGTTGATGGAGGGTTGTTCATGGAGGGGGGTCTCTATAACGCAGCGGCCTGTCAGTAGTCGCGCGGGTCGAAGTTGAAAGTGATTGTCCGCCAGGAATTGTATTTTTCCGGTGACAACGGCCAAGGCTGGCAGCGCGGGTTCATGATGGCGCGATGGGTGGCATCGGCCGCCGCGCGAAAATCCTTGTCGCTTGCGTAGCGCTCTTTGTCGACGATCTCGGCCTTGACCGGAACGCGGTCGCGACCGACCTCGACGCGAATAGTTACCAAAGCCCCCTTGGGCACCGTTTGCCAGCAAGGCCGGATCTTGTTGCGCAAGGCTTCGATCTCGTTCGCCGTCATGCCTGTCTCGCCCAATGGCGAGGCCGACGGCGCGGCGGCGGCGGTTGACGCGGGCGCAGGGGCGGCCGGCTGCGCAGTGCTTCCCTGGCGAGGTCGCTTCTGCTTCAGAATGTCATCAATCATCGAATCGACTGTCGGCTTCGGCTGCGACGACTGCGCCATGCCAGCGCTCGACGTAGCGCTTGCGGTCATCATGATCGCGACCAAAGCCGCCGTGGGCGAGATCGTCGACAAGCTCGCCATCAGTAGTCGCGCGGGTCGAAGTTGAAAGTGATTGTCCGCCAGGAATTGTATTTTTCCGGTGACAACGGCCAGGGCTGGCAGCGCGGGTTCATGATGGCGCGATGGGCCGCGTCGGCCGCCGCCCGGAAGGCGGCGTCGCGGTTGTAGCGGCCGATATCCTTCAGGTCGGCGCGCACCGGCGTGCCGTCCTGGTTCATCTGGACGATCAGCGTGATGATCATGCCCTGGTCGCGCGAGCCGCCGATCGTGTTCCAGCACGGCCGGATCTTGTTGCGCACGCCCTCGATCTCGCTCGCCGTGACGACGGCGGCCAGGTTGGGGGCGGCCGCGGCCTGCCGCGTCACCTGCTGCACCGGCTTGGGCTGCTGCTCCGGCGTCTGGTGCTTCTGCGTCGACTCCTTGTTCTTCAGGATGTCGTCGATCATCGAATCGACGCTCTTCTGCTTGGGCGGCGTCGGCTTCGGCGGCGGCGGCTTGGGCGGCTCGGGCTTCTTCACCTCCTTGGGCGGCTCGGGCTTGGGCGGCTCGGGCGGCTTCTCGACCTTGGGCGGCTCCGGCTCCTTGGGCTTGAGCGCGATCTGGTCGTCCTGCGGCTTGGCTTCCTGCGGCTTGGGCTTCTCGACCGGCTGCGGCGGCGGCTGCTTGGCCTCGACGGGCTCCGGCTTGGGCTTCTCCGGCGCCGGCGGCGGCTCGGCGCTCTTGGGCGGCGGCGCCTTGGTTGCCTCCTCGGCGACCGGCACGTCCTTGGGCTGCGGCGGCGGATTGCCGATCTTGGGCGCCGCCGCATGCTTGTCGATCGCCTCGAACTCGACCATCACCGGCTCGGGCTCCATCATCGGCGGGCGGCTGAAGAAGTCGAGGTTCATCACCGCCGCCCCCAGCACGACGACATGCAGCATCGCCGACACGATGGCCGGCGTGCGCATTTCCAGGCTCTGGGGGATGCGGGCGGACATCGATCCCTGCCGGTCCCTCCCGTCAGCGCTTCGGGATGGCAGTCGGCGCGGGAGCCGGCGTGCCGCCGCGCGGCGCCGGGCCGGCCGGCGCCTGCGCGGGTGCCGGCGACACCGTGCCCTTGCCGAGCTGCTGCGCCGCCTCGCCGAGCAGGCCGAGCTGGCGGAAGCCGCTGTCGATCACCACGCCCATGACCTCCATCATCTTGCCGTAGTCGACCGCCTTGTCGCCGCGCATGAAGACGCGCTGGTCCGGCTTCTCCTCGTGCACGGCCTTCAGCTTGGCCGAGAGCTCGGGCAGGTCGTACTTGGTCTCGCCGAGGAACACCTCGCCCTGGGCGTTGACCGAGACGACCAGCGGCTCGTCCTTGCCGCCGACCTGCTGGGCGCTGGTCTTGGGCAGGTCGACCGGCACGCCGACCTGCAACAGCGGCGCCGTCACCATGAAGATGATCAGCAGCACCAGCATGACGTCGACCAGCGGCGTGACGTTGATGTCGGCGATCGGCGTGTAGCGCCGGCGGCGGAAGCGCCCGCCCCCGCTGACCGAGCCGGCGGCGGGAATGATGCCGGCCATCAGACCTGCTCCTCGAGCTGGCGCGACAGGATGGTGATGAACTCGCCGGCGAAGGCCTCGAGCTGCTGGGCGTAGCGCGTGACCTGGCCCGACAGGATGTTGTAGGCGCCGGCCGCCGGGATCGCCGCAACGAGGCCGATCGCCGTGGCGAACAGCGCCTCCGAGATGCCGGGCGCCACCACGGCGAGCGACGTGTTCTTCGACTGCGCGATGTGACCGAAGCTGTTCATGATGCCCCACACCGTGCCGAACAGGCCGACGAAGGTGGCGTTGGCGCCGACCGTCGCGAGGAAGCCCAGCCGCTTCTCGATCGCCTCCATCTCACGCTGGATCGTGACGCCCATGACCTGCTCGATGCGTTGCCGCAGCGCGGCCCGCGCCGTGGCGCTGGCCGCCAGCCCCTTGGAGACCGAGCGACGCCACTCGCGCATGGCCGCCGAGAAGACGCTCGACATCGGATCGTCGGGCTTGGTGCCGACGCGATCGTAGAGGTCCTCCAGCGAGACGCCCGACCAGAACGTGTCCTCGAACGACTGGGCGCTCTTCTTCAGCGAGCGAAGCCGCAGCACCTTCTCGAAAATGATGGCCCACGACCAGAACGAGGCGAGCAGCAGGGCGATCATCACCGCCTTGACGACCCAATCGGCCTGCATGAACAGGCCGTAGACCGACATGTCGATCGTACCGGTCCCGTCGCCGAGGGGGGTGCCGGCGACCTGGGCAAACGCGTCCATTGGAATCTCCGTTGGTTCAAAAGGTTATACCTGAATATGGCGCGAGCGGGGCGAGCCCCGTGTCGTGACCTTCTCGGTCGACACCTGGGCCAGGGCAGTCCGCACGTGCGGCGGCAATCGGACCGGCCGGCCGTCCTCGCCGATGCAGGCGACGACGAGCTCGGCGCGGACCAGGATCTGGTTGTCGCGTTGGGCGTGCTGGACCATGTCCAGCGACGCGCCGCGCAATTCCCCGCAGCGCGTGACGATCTCGATCGCATCGTCCAGCCGCGCCGGCTTGAGGTAGTCGATGGCGCAGCGCCGCACGACCCAGCTCACCCCACGCTCGGCGCGCAGCGCGCTGTGCTCCTGGCCGAGCAGGCGCAGGAGCTCGGTGCGGCCGCGCTCGAGGAAGCGCAGCCAGTTGGCGTAGTAGACGATGCCGGCGGCGTCGGTGTCCTCGTAGTAGACGCGCAGGGGCAGGACGTGGGCGCCGTCGGCCAGTCGGCCGCACGCGGGTCCGGCCGCCGGCGCGCCGCTCACGCGTCCCCCGAATCGTCGCCGGCGGCAAGCAGGTCGAGCTGGCGCTTCTGGTCGCTCGGGATCGCCCGCCCGATGTGCCGGTAGCCGCCTTCCGACAGCAGCCGGCCGCGCGGCGTGCGCATCAGCAGGCCGAGCTGCATCAGGTACGGCTCGATCACGTCCTCGATCACGTCGCGCTGCTCGCTGAGTGCCGCCGCGAGCGTCTCCACCCCGACCGGCCCGCCGCCATAGTTCTCGGCGATGCAGGCGAGGTAGCGCCGGTCCATGGAATCGAGGCCGCGCCCGTCGATCTCGAGCCGCGTGAGCGCCTCGTCGGCCACCCCGGCATCGACGACGGCGTGGCCGCCCACCGCCGCGAAGTCGCGCACCCGTCGCAGCAGCCGGTTGGCGACGCGCGGCGTGCCGCGCGAGCGCTTGGCGATCTCGGCGCTGCCGTCGGGCGCGAGTTGCATCTTCAGCACGCGGGCGGCCCGCTGGACGATCGTCTCGAGCTCTGCCGGCTCGTAGAACACCATGCGCAGGGGAATGCCGAAACGCTCGCGCAGCGGGCGGGTCATCAGTCCCGACCGCGTCGTCGCGCCGACCAGCGTGAAGGGCGGCAGCTCGATGCGCACCGAGCGCGCCGCCGGCCCCTCGCCGATCATCAGGTCGAGCTGGAAATCCTCCATCGCCGGATAGAGGACCTCCTCGATGGCCGGGTTGAGCCGGTGGATCTCGTCGATGAACAGCACGTCGTGCGGCTGCAGGTTGGTGAGCTGGGCGGCGAGGTCGCCGGCCTTCTGGATCACCGGTCCCGAGGTCGCCCGGAAGCCGACGCCCATCTCGCGCGCCACGATCTGCGCCAGCGTCGTCTTGCCGAGGCCGGGCGGGCCGTGGAAGAGCACGTGGTCGAGAGCCTCGCCGCGCGCCTTGGCCGCGGTGACGTAGATCCTGAGGTTCTCGCGCAGCTGCTTCTGGCCGATGAAGTCGTCGATGGTCTGCGGCCGGAGCGCCAGCTCGGCCGAATCCTCCTCGCCGCGCTTGCCGCCGACCAGCCGCTCGCCGCCCTCGCCGGGCCCGCTCATCGCGCCAGCTCCTGCAGGCCGGCCCGCACGACGGCATCGAAGGTCGCGCCCTCACCCAGACGCTGCGTGACCCGCGCCACGGCGCCGAACGCCTCCACCCGCTTGTAGCCGAGGTTGACGAGGGCCGAGACGGCATCCTCGTTGACCGAGCCCGCCGGCGCGGCGGCGGACGGAGCGGCGGCCCCGCGCGAGACCGGCGCCACGCCGAAAGCGGCCGCCTTGTCCTTGAGCTCGGTGACCAGCCGGGCCGCGAGCTTCGGCCCCACGCCCGCCGGCCGGCTGAGCGTCGACCGGTCCTGCGCCGCGATGGCGCGGACGATCTCGTCGGGCGACAGGGTCGACAGGATGGACAGCGCCACCCGCGCGCCGACGCCCTGGACCGTGGTCAGGATGCGGAACCAGTCGCGCTCGGCGACGTCGAGGAAGCCGTAGAGGGAGATCGCGTCCTCGCGCACGATCGTCTCGACCAGCATCGACACGGCGGCGCCGTCGGCGAGGTCGCGCAGCGTCCGCGACGAGGCCGAGACGAGGTAGCCCACGCCGCCGACGTCGATGACGGCGCTGTCGGCGTCGACCGAATCGACGGTGCCCTTCAGCCTGGCGATCACAGCGCCGCCTCGACCCGCTTCGCGGTGGCGCGGTGATGGGCATGGCAGATGGCGATGGCGAGCGCGTCGGCGGCATCGCTGGTCGCCTCGATGCCGGGCAGCAGGCGGCCCACCATCATGGCGATCTGGCGCTTGTCGGCGTGCCCCGCCCCGGTCACCGACTTCTTCACCAGGTTGGCGGCATACTCGAAGACCGGCAGCCCGGCCCGCGCCGGCGCCAGCATGACGACGCCGCGCGCCTGGCCGAGCTTCAGCGTCGATGCGGGGTTGACGTTCACGAAGGTCTCCTCGATCGCGGCCTCGAGCGGCCGCTGCGCCTCGACGACGGACGCGACGCCGTCGAACAGCGCCCGCAGCCGGTCCGCGAGGCCTCCCTCGACGGGCACCCGCACGACCCCGTGCGCGACGTGGCGCAGCCGGTTGCCATCGACCTCGATCACGCCCCAGCCGGTCAGCCGAAGACCGGGATCGAGGCCGATCAGTCTCATCGCGCCGTCACGTCAGGCCGCGAACTTCGCCAGGGCGTCGTCGGACACCTCGAAATTGGCGTAGACGTTCTGCACGTCGTCGTTGTCGTCGAGCGCGCCGATCAGGTCGAGCAGCGTCTGGACCGTCTCGCCCTCGACCGGCGCGGTCGTCTTGGGCCGCCAGGTCAGCTTGGCGACCGACGGCTGGCCGAGCGACGCCTCGAGTGCCTCGCGCACCGTGTTGAAGCTGTCCTGGGCGCAGTAGATCTCGTGCACGCCCTCCTCGCCCTCGCCGCTCACCACGTCGTCGGCGCCGGCTTCGATGGCCTTCTCCAGCACCTCGTCGGCCGTGCCGGCGGCCAGCGGGTAGCGGAACTCGCCCATGCGGTCGAACATGAACGACACGCTGTTGGTCTCGCCGAGATTGCCGCCATGCTTGGAGAAGATCGACCGGACCTCGCCCGCCGTGCGGTTGCGGTTGTTGGTCAGGGCCTCGACGATGAGCGCCACGCCGGCCGGGCCGTAGCCCTCGTAGCGGATCTCGTCGTAGTTGGCGTCGGCGTCGCCGCCCGAGCCGCGCTTGATCGCACGGTCGATCGTGTCCCGCGTCATGTTGGCGTCGCGCGCGGCGATCACGGCCGCCCGCAGCCGCGGGTTGGAGGCCGGGTCGGCCGCGCCCAGGCGCGCCGCCGTGGTGATCTCGCGGATCAGCTTGGTGAAGATCTTGGCCCGCTGGGCGTCCTGGCGCCCTTTGCGGTGCATGATGTTCTTGAATTGGGAATGGCCAGCCATCGCCCGACAACCAGATTCAGTGATGAGATGGGCCGGCTATACCACTTCTCGTGGGCTTTGGGAGTGTTAGACACGCCCGAGGGGGGTGCGGCACAAAAAAAGGCGGGGGCCGAAGCCCCCGCTAAAAAACGTCGGAACCTAGATTCCGACGCCCCCTCTAACCTTAAGACAGTCGCCGCAAATGCAGCGAAAAATCGTTTAACTTCAAAAGGATGCCGTGTTTTCCCCAGGACGTCAACGAGGCTCTTCAACCTACATCTAATAGATAGGAACGACCCCCAGTTCACACAAGATACAGGATTGTCACGGCGCTGGGGGCAATCTGCCGCCCAGCCGGATGGGGCGGACCGAGGAGGCGAGGCCGGTCCGGTCGTCGGTTTCGACAAGGGCCGCGCACAAAGTCCCCTCCCCTTCGGCCGGCGCCAGGCGCTCGCCCGGCATCTTGCGGACGAAGCGCTGCATGGCGATCTCCTTCTTCATGCCGATCACCGAATCGTAGTCGCCGCACATGCCGACGTCGGTCTGGTAGGCGGTGCCGCCGGGAAGGATCCAGCAATCGGCGGTCGGGATGTGGCTGTGCGTCCCCAGCACGGCCGAGACCCGCCCGTCGCAATAGTGGCCGATCGACTGCTTCTCGCTGGTCGCCTCGCCGTGGACGTCCACCAGCACGCACTGGACCGTGCCGCCCAGCGTGTACTTCGCCAGTTCCGCGTCGAGGGCACGGAACGGATCGTCGAGTGCGTCCATGAACAGCCGGCACATGACGTTGATCACCACGATCTTGTGGCCGCGTCCCGTCTGGAAGAGGTTGGCGCCCCAGCCGGGCGTGCCCGGCGGAAAGTTGAGCGGGCGCAGCAGGCGCTTGTCCTGGGCGATGTAGGGGACGATCTCGCGCTGGTCCCAGACATGGTTGCCGGTGGTGATGCAGTCGACCCCGGCCTCGTGCAGGTCGGCGCAGATCCGGGCGGTGATGCCGAAGCCGGCGGCGGCGTTCTCGCCGTTGACGACCACGAAGTCGAGGCCAAGCTCCTGGCGCAGGCGGGGTACTTCCTTGATCACCGCATCGCGGCCGGACCGGCCGACGATGTCTCCACAGAACAAAACCTTCATGCCCTAGACAAAGGCGTAAGCCCGCTTGCCGGTCAACAGCCAATCCAGACGCTCGTCGTGCGGGCCGCGCGGCACCTCGGCCACGAGCTGGCCGTCGAACCCCACGCCGACCGCCTTGACGGCGCGGCGGGCACGCAGGCCGGCGAGCGTCCGGTCGTAGAAGCCACCGCCGTAGCCGAGCCGCCAGCCGTCGCGGTCGCAGGCGAGCAGCGGAACGATCAGCGCGTCGGGCTCGAGCACCTCGCGGTCGGCCGGCGGGTGCTGCGTGCCGAAGACGCCCGCTTCCAGCGGATCGCCCGGCTGCCAGGCGCGGAACTCGAGCGGCCGGCCCCGGCCCCGCACGACCGGCAGCGCCAGCCGGCAGCCGGCCTCGGCCAGCGCGCCCAGCAGGGGACGAATGTCGATCTCCTCCCCCATCGGCCAGAAACCCGAGACGATCGCCGGCGTCTCGAACGGCCGTTCGCGCCGGAAGGTGGCGACCAGGTCAGCTGACGCCGCGCGCCGGTCCTCCTCGGGCTGGGCCTTGCGCCAGGCCAGCATGGTGGCGCGCAGCGCGCGCTTGTCGTCGGTCAGGGGCATGGCGAAGGAAGGAGCAAGGTGGGGCGGCTCCACGATGGGCCGTGGTCGTAAAAACCTCCAAGGCCTGCAAAAGCAGGTGGGCACCGTGTAGCCAGGACCACGGTCGAGGCCAGGGACAGCTCCCAGGAGATCTTTATTGGCCCCGGGGTTTTTGAGCGAACCGCGCACCGCGCAGAAATCCGCCCCACCTCTAATCTAGGCACTGGAAGCGCGGGCTGCAATCGGGCCGGGCGACGATTCGCCCGACCCCGAAGAGCCGCCCTGATGCCGTCAGGCCGCGCCGCTCACCTTCTTCGACATCTTGTCGACGCGCGAGGTGATCAGGTCCTCGAGCGCGGTGGCCAGCGTCTCCGCGCTGTCGGTGGCCGTGGCGCGGGCGCTTTCCGCCGCCTTGGCGATGCCGCGGGCCTCGCGGCTTTCGTCCGCCAGGATGAGGGCGGCGAAAACCACCAGCTTGACTTCGGGCGCTCCCGGCATCTGGCGACGCAGGTCGGCGACCTTCTCGTCGACATAGGAGGCGAGTTCGTGGACGCGCTGCTCCTCGCCTTCGCCACAGGCGAGCTCGTAGGTCCGATTGGCGATCTGGATCGAGACTTGCGGCATTGTCCGCTACTCCTTTTATTGCGCCCTGTCGGGCGTCGAGGGGATGCTCAGTCTACTTCTGATCGGCCGCGAGGAGCGAGCGGATGTATTCCATCGCCCGCTCGAGCCGGCCTTCGACCTCCAACGCTACCTTCCTCAGATCGTCGTGCTGCCGCTCCAGCCGTTCCAGCCGCCGTGCGAGGTCGTCCGATCTGGCCGATTCGGCGCGCAGCCGGTCCTCGACCATGGATTCCAGCCGGTCGAGCGCGCTTCCCACGCGATCCGCCGCACTGGTGTCCTTGGACATGGCTCTCCCGCCGGAGGGTGGTGTCTGTTCTGCCGGCTGCACCTGCTCCATCGGTCAAGGATAGGTTGAGCGTCGGTGAGCGGTCAACATTTTGGCGCTGTGGAGCGTCCTGCAACGCTACATGTGGGTCTGTAGAGGGGCATTGCGGATTGACGCGCCGATGGGCCGTCGGCATGTTGCGCGCCGCCGAAAAACACCGTAGGGCGCCCTTCATGACCGATCAGAACGCCGCCCGCCGCGACATGGCGAACGCCATCAGGGCCCTCGCCATGGACGCCGTCCAGCAGGCCGATTCCGGCCATCCCGGCATGCCGATGGGCATGGCCGATGTCGCCACGGTCCTGTTCACCAAGTTCCTGAAGTTCGATCCGACCGACCCGCACTGGCCCGACCGCGACCGCTTCATCCTGTCGGCCGGCCACGGCTCGATGCTGCTCTATTCGCTGCTCTACCTCACCGGCTATCCCGACATGACGCTGGACGAGCTGAAGCACTTCCGCCAGCTCGGCTCCCGCACCGCCGGCCATCCCGAATACGGCCATGCCAGCGGCATCGAGACGACCACCGGGCCGCTCGGCCAGGGTCTCGGCAATTCCGTGGGCTTCGCGCTCGCCGAGCGGGCGCTGGCCGAGCGCTTCGGCCGCGACGTCGTCGACCACTACACCTATGTGATCGCCGGCGACGGCTGCCTCATGGAGGGCGTCGGCCAGGAAGCCATCACCCTGGCCGGCCATATGGGGCTCGGCCGGCTGATCGTGCTGTTCGACGACAACAGCATCTCGATCGACGGTCCGACCTCGCTGTCCACGTCGGAGGACCACAAGAAGCGCTTCGCGGCCGCCGGCTGGCAGGTAATCGCGGTCGACGGGCTCGATCCCGATGCCGTGACGCGCGCCATCCGCAAGGCGCGCAACACGACCGACAAGCCGTCGCTGATCGCCTGCAAGACGGTGATCGGCTACGGCGCGCCGACCAAGGCCGGCACTGCGGCGACCCACGGCTCGCCGCTCGGCAAGGACGAGATCGCCGGCGCGCGCGAGAAGCTCGGCTGGCCCTACCCGCCTTTCGAGATCCCCGAGCCGGTGTTCAGCGCCTGGCGTAAGGTCGGCACCCGCGGCAAGTCGGTGCGGCGCAAGTGGCTGAAGCGGCACGCCACGATGGCCGAGGCTGACCGCGCCGAGTTCGACCGCCGCATGAAGGGCGACCTGCCGCCGGCCGTCGGCGAGGCGATCGATGCCTTCAAGGCCAAGGTCGCCGCCGAGAAGCCGTCCTGGGCGACCCGCAAGTCGAGCCAGGAAGCGCTCGAGGTGATCAACCCGGTGCTGCCCGACACGATCGGCGGCTCGGCCGATCTCACCGGCTCGAACAACACCAAGACCGCGACGATCAAGCCGGCGACGGTCGAGAATCCCGGCGGCCGCTATATCCACTACGGCATCCGCGAGCACGCGATGGCCGCGGCGATGAACGGCATGGCGCTGCACGGCGGCGTCATCCCCTACGGCGGCACCTTCCTGGTGTTCACCGACTACTGCCGTCCCTCGATTCGACTCGCGAGCCTGATGGGGCTGCGCGTGATCTACGTCATGACCCACGATTCGATCGGCCTCGGCGAGGACGGGCCGACCCACCAGCCGGTCGAGCACCTCGCGGCCCTGCGCGCGATCCCGGGGCTGCAGGTCATGCGGCCCGCCGACACGATCGAGACGGCGGAGTGCTGGCAGATCGCGCTCGAGTCCAAGAAGACGCCGAGCGTCATCGCGCTCACCCGCCAGAACCTGCCGACGATCCGCGACGCCGGCGACAGCAACCGTTCGGCCCGCGGCGCCTACATCCTGGCCGGCGAGCCCTCGGCCGCGGTCCGCCTGATCGCCTCGGGTTCCGAGGTGCAGCTCGCCCTGGCCGCGCGCGAGCTGCTGTCGCGCGAGGGCATCGAGGCGGCGGTCGTGTCGATGCCGTCGTGGGAGCTCTTCGCCGCGCAAGACGAAACCTACCGCGACGAGGTCCTTGGGCCGGAGGGGACGGTCCGGGTAGCCTGCGAGGCGGCATCGGGCTTCGGCTGGGATCGCTGGCTGGGGCGCAACGGCGCCTTCGTCGGCATGACCGGCTTCGGCGCGTCCGGCAAGGCTTCGGACCTGTACAAGCATTTCGGGATCACGGCCGAGGCGATCGCCGACGCGGCGCGCCGGCTGAAGCAGTAACGGAGGGGAAGAACATGGCTGTTCGGGTTGCAATCAACGGCTTCGGTCGCATCGGCCGCAACATCATGCGGGCGATCATCGAATCGGGCCGCAAGGACATCGAGGTCGTGGCGATCAACGATCTCGGCCCGGTCGAGACCAACGCCCATCTGTTCCGCTTCGACAGCGTGCACGGCCGCTTCAACGGCGAGGTCAAGGTCGACGGCGACACGATCGACGTCGGCCGCGGCAAGGTGAAGGTCACCGCCGAGCGCGATCCGTCCAAGCTGCCGCACAAGGCGCTGGGCGTCGACATCGCGCTCGAGTGCACCGGCATCTTCACCTCGAAGGACAAGGCCTCGGCCCATCTCGCCGCCGGCGCCAAGCGCGTGCTGGTCTCCGCCCCGGCCGACAATGCCGACCTGACGGTCGTCTACGGCGTCAACCACGACAAGCTCACCAAGGAGCATGTCGTCGTCTCCAACGCCTCGTGCACCACCAACTGCCTGGCCCCGGTCGCCAAGGTGCTGAACGATGCGGTCGGCATCGAGCATGGCTTCATGACGACCATCCATGCCTATACCGGCGACCAGCCGACGCTCGACACGATGCACAAGGACATGTACCGCGCCCGCGCCGCCGGCCTGTCGATGATCCCGACCTCGACCGGCGCCGCCAAGGCCGTCGGCCTGGTGCTGCCGGAGCTCAACGGCAAGCTCGACGGCGTCGCCATCCGCGTGCCGACCCCCAACGTCTCGATGATCGACTTCAAGTTCGTCGCCAAGCGCAAGACCGACAAGGACGAGATCAACAAGGCCGTGAAGCTCGCGGCCGCCAACCAGCTCAAGGGCATCCTGGGCTGGACCGACCAGCCCAACGTCTCGATCGACTTCAACCACGACAGCCACTCGTCGACCTTCCACATGGACCAGACCAAGGTCATGGACGGCACGCTGGTGCGCGTCATGAGCTGGTACGACAACGAATGGGGCTTCTCCAACCGCATGGCCGACACGGCCGTGGCCATGGGCAAGCTCTGACCGGTCACGCGACGACTCATTGCTGGGGTCGCGCGTCAAGCTCACGGAGCGCGGACCTCCAGGTCCGCTCACGATCATGATGCGGACCTGGAGGTCCGCGCTCCCATGACGCTCCCGGCAAGCGGTAGACCGGAGGTCATCCCGCTCTAGCGAAAGGCGCGCCCGCCCGGCGCGCCTTTTTCATGTCCTGCCGGCGCGGGGCCGCTCGCCCAGCCCGTCGCGGAAGATCTCCTCGAGCGGCGCGTCGTCGTGCGGCGCCTCCTGCACCGCCAGGAGGTCGACGAGCCCGCCGAGATGCTCGCGCATCAGCGTGCGCGCCCGCCCGCCATCGCCCGCCAGCACCGCCTTCACGATGTCGCCGTGGTCGTGCGGGCCGGCGCAGTTGTCGAAGGCCGGCGGCGCGAACAGCGAGAAGTGCAGCGACGAGCGCGGCAGCAGCGCGCGCAGCGTCTGCGCCAGGGGTTCGTTGCCGCAGAGATCCGCCAGCAGGGCGTGGAACTCGGTGGACAGGCCGAACAGCCGGCTGCGGTCGCCGGCCTTCACCGCCGCGCGCTCCCGCGCGATGTGCGCGCGCAGCCGGGACGCCGCGCCGTTCCCCGCCTTGGCCGCCAGCCGCGAAACCACGGCGTCCTCGAGCAGGGCGCGGACCTCGTAGAGGCCGCGCAGCTCCACGACCGACGGCGCCGGGACGAAGGTGCCGCGGTTGGGCACCGTCTCGAGCCAGCGCTCGTGGACCAGCCGGTGGAGCGCCTTGCGCACGCGCTCGCGGCTGACCTTGAGCAGGCGCGCCAGCACCGGCTCCTGGAGCTTGGTGCCGGGCCGCAGGCGGCCGCTCAGCATCGCCTGACGGATCGCGTCGTAGACGGCGCTGTCGGTCGCGACGTCGCCCTTGCGCCGCCGTACCGCTCCCTGCCTCGCCCGCCGCCCCGCCATCTGCCTCCTCACGGAATCGTTGGCACGAAAATGTGCACATTTCCTGCCCGGATGTGCACATCCGGCCATCATGCAGCCCCTTGTAGCGCCTTTCGTGCCAGCCGTCCTTGGCACGCGCCTTGCGTCCTTGTCGCGGGGGAAGGAAGCAGATGTGCCAGCGCTAGCACCCACTCCACAGCAATCGTCGCCCGCCGGGCGAACCCTCGACGTCGACAACTTGACCGTGCGTTACGGCGCGGCCGTCGCCGTCGACGGCGTGTCGCTGGCCATCGAGCCTGGCGAGGTCGTCGCCCTGCTCGGCCCCTCGGGCTGCGGCAAGACCACCCTGCTGCGCGTCATCGCGGGCTTCGTCCGCCAGGCCGGCGGCCGGGTGCTGGTCGACGGCGCCGGTATCGACCACCTTCCCGCCAACCAGCGCAACGTCGGCATCGTCTTCCAGAACTACGCGCTGTTCCCACACATGACGGTGGCCGAGAACGTGGCCTACGGGCTGAGGGCACGCGGACAGCGCGGCCCGGCCGTCGACGGGCGGGTGGCCCGCATGCTGGAGATGGTCCAGCTCGAGGCCTTCGGCGCCCGCCTGCCGCGACAGCTCTCCGGCGGCCAGCAGCAGCGCGTGGCGCTGGCCCGGGCGCTCGCCGTCGAGCCTTCCATCCTGCTGCTCGACGAGCCCTTCGCCGCCCTCGACCGCAACCTGCGGCTCGACATGCAGATCGAGGTCAAGCGCCTGCAGCGCCAGCTCGGACTCACCACCATCCTGGTCACGCACGACCAGGACGAGGCGATGAGCGTGGCCGACCGCATCGCCGTGATGAACAGCGGCAGGGTCGAGCAGTTCGATACGCCGGTCGCGGTCTACGACCGGCCGCGGACGCTGTTCGTCAACGGCTTCATCGGCACCACCAACCTGCTGGCCGGCCGCGTGACCGGCCTCGTCGGCGACATGGCCACGGTCGTCCTCGACGCCGGCGCGACGCTGCGCCTGCCGGCGCCGGCCGGGATCGGCGCCGACGGTCTCGTCGTCCTGTCGGTCCGTCCCGAGCAGCTCGTCCTGTCGTCGGTCGCCACGGCCGGGAGCTGGCCGATCGAGCCGGGCCTCAGCCTGCCGCTCGGCTCCCAGCTCGTCCACGAGGCGCGCACCGCCGACGGTGCCGCCCTGAAGATCGTCGAGCCGCGCCGGCGCACGCCCGCCGAAGGGCAGCGCCGCTTCTGCACCCTGGCCGCCGATGCCCACCCGTCCCTTTTCCCGCGCTCATCGCCCTAAGCCGAACGGAGTCGTCCCATGACCGTCAATCGCAGAACCCTCCTGGCCGGCGCCGCCGCGCTCGGCGGCACATCCTTGCTTCCCGGCCTTGCCCACGCCAAGGGCCAGGTGATCGCCACGACCTATCCCGGCACCTGGGAAGAGGCCTACCGCTCGGTCATCGCGCCGATGCTGAAGAAGAAGGACGACATCGACCTCGAGCTGGCGCCGCTGTTCGCGATGGACCAGATCGGCAAGGCCAAGGCGGCGCGCGGCGCCCCGCCGTTCGACGTCTTCGTGCTCGATCCCGGCCCGCGCATCGTCGGCATCGAGGCCGGCCTGTTCGACAAGTTCGACGGCAAGAAGCTCGCCAACTACGCCAAGTTGCCGGACGGCTTCACCGACGACGCCGGCGTCTGCGTCAGCGCCCAGGTCGTGGGCATCGCCTACAACCCGAAGAAGGTGCCGCCGCCCAAGGGCTGGGGCGACCTGCTCAAGGATCCCTGGGTGTCGCGGCTCGGCATCACCGGCTTCCAGACGACGTTCGGCACCTCGTCCCTGATCGAGATCTCCAAGCTGTTCGGCGGCTCGCTGACCAACGTCGATCCGGCGCTCGCCGAGCTGAAGAAGGTGCTGCCCAAGATCGCCGCGGTCGGCCTGCCGGCGGCCATGCCGGGCCTCTTCCAGCAGGGCCAGTGCGACGTCATGTACACCAACACCCAGACCGTCGCGACGCTGAAGGGCAAGGGTGTCGACGTCGAGTTCGTGAAGCCGGAGAGCGGCGCCGTGGCCTTCTACACCACGATGCACATCGCCAAGGGCACCGACCAGACGGCCAACGCCTACAGGTACCTCGACCTGGTCGTCAGCAAGGACGCGCAGGAAGCCCTCACCAAGCCGCCCTACAACTTCGTGCCGGTGAACAAGGACGTGCCGATCCCGGCCGAGCTGCCGATGAAGAGCCTGGACGACATGACCAAGTACGTCGTCCACGACTGGGCCAAGATCAACCCGCTGCGCGCCGCCTGGATCGAGAAGTTCAACAAGGAAATGGCGAAGTGAGCCTGCGCTTCGCCCACCTCAACCTCCTCCCCATCGCGGAATCCGCGATGGGGAGGTGCCCCCGTCTTCGGGGGCGGAGGGGTCATGAGCATCAGTACCGTTGTCCATGACCCCTCCGGCCCTTCGGGCCACCTCCCCAGCTTCGCTGGGGAGGAACGTCGATTCCGCCTCGCCGAATGGCAGCTCGCGCTGCCGCTGGCGCTCGCCTTCGCCGCGCTGTTCCTGGCGCCGCTGCTGCTGCTGGTCGGAACCAGCTTCTTCAACGACGACAAGATCACCCAGCCGGGCTTCGCCAGCTGGACGAAATTCTTCGGCGACCCGTTCAACTACAAGGTCATCTTCGACACGCTGCTGCTCGGGCTGAAGACCGTCTGCGCGACGGTCGTCGTCGGCTATCCGCTGGCGCTGGTCTACATCGACCTGCCGGTGCGCCTGCAGCGGATCCTGATCTTCATCGTGGTGCTGCCCCTGCTGCTGTCGGTCGTGGTGCGCACCTTCGCCTGGATCGTGGTGCTGGGCCACGAGGGCGTCGTCAACCAGACCCTGATCTGGCTGGGCGTGATCTCCGAGCCGCTGAAGCTGCTGCAGACCGAGCTCGGGCTGGTGATCTCGCTGACCCAGATCGAGATGCCGCTGATGCTGCTGCCCCTGATCAGCGTGATGTCGCGGCTCGACCCCAACCTGCGTGACGCTTCCGCGGCACTCGGCGCCTCGCGCTGGCGCACCCTGTTCACCGTCATCCTGCCGCTGTCGATGCCCGGCCTGGTGGCCGGCTGCCTGCTGGTCTTCGCCAGCTCGACCACCGCCTTCATCTCGCAGACGGTGATCGGCGGCGTCCGGCTGATCTACCTGCCGCTGGTGATCTGGCAGCAGTCGCTGGTCGTCTACAACTGGCCGCTCGCCGCCGTGGCGTCGCTCTCGCTCGTCGTCTCGGTCCTCTCGGTGATCGCCGCCCTCTCCTGGATGGGCCGGCGCTCGAGCCGGCATCTCCAGGCCTGAACGCGACGAGGTGATCCATGACCGGCCGGCGGCACAGCCTCCTCGACGTCTCCTACAGCCTGGTGATCGGCGGCATCGCCATCGTGGCCCTCCTGGTGATCGTCTCGCCGGTCGTCATCGCCCTCATGACCTCGTTCACCGAGGGCCGGTCGCTGAAGTTCCCGCCGCAGGGCTTTTCGTTCCAGTGGTACGAGCTGCTGTTCGATCCCTCGAAGTCGCGGCCGATCCACCGCGCCGCCGGCAACTCGCTCGAGGTCGCCGCCCTCTCGACGCTGATCGGCGTCGTCCTGGCGACGATGGCGGCGCTCGCGCTCGCCCGCAACCGCGCCCGCTCGGCGCGGGTCGCCGACAATCTCTTCATGTCGCCGCTGGTGCTGCCGGGCATCGCCTTCGGCCTGGCCGCCCTGGTCTATTTCTCGACGCTGGGCTTCCGGCCCTCGCTCAACCTCATGATCGCCGGCCATCTCATGGTGACCATGCCGTTCATCCTGCGCACCACGACGGCCAGTCTCTCCCAGCTCGACCCGGCGCTGCACGATTCCTCGCGCAGCCTGGGCGCCTCGTGGTTCTACACGCTGCGCCGCGTGACCCTGCCCCTGATCTATCCGGGCATCGCCGCCGGCGCCTTCCTCGCCTTCATGGCGTCGATCGACAACGTGCCGGTCTCGCTCTTCTTGTCGAACGCGCGCACGGACACGCTGCCGATCCGCATGTGGGGCATGATGGAATCGACCCTCGACGTCCGCGTCGCCGCCGTCTCCGGCGTCTTGATCGCCTGCGCCTTCGTGCTGATGCTGATCATGGAATGGACGGTGGGACTGACCCGCCGCATGCGCGACTAGGAGAGATGCCGGTGGAAATCCAGACGCAGCCGCTCACCCGCGAGGCCTTCGCCCCGTTCGGCGAGGTGATCGACGTCCCCGATTCGCCGGGCCGGATCTACTACGAGGAGGCGCTGGGCAACCTGCGGCCGGACGCCCGTCCCAGCCTGTCGCTCGCCTTCCGGGCCGAGACGCCCGACCGGCCGCTGCGCACCGACATGCTCGAGCGCCACGAATTCTCGTCGCAAACCTTCGTTCCGGTCGAGGCGGCGCGCTGGCTGATCGTCGTGGCGCCGCACGCCGCGGCGGGCGGCCCCGACCTCGCCGGCATCCGGGCCTTCATCGCCACCGGCCGGCAGGGCGTCACCTACCGGCCCAACACCTGGCATCACGGCCTCACCACCCTCGACCGGCCCGGCAGCTTCGCCGTCTTCATGTGGCGCGACGGCGGCACGGGCGACGAGGAGTTCGTCCCGGTCACCCCCTTCACCGTCCTCATCCCCTGACCCGACTGCGGAGAGCCCCGCGATGCCGTACAAGCCGCGCCGCGATTTCGTGGGCTATGGCGCCAACATGCCCGACCCGAAGTGGCCCGACGGCGCGCGTCTGGCCGTCAACTTCGTCCTGAACTACGAGGAAGGCTCGGAGCCGTCGGTCCAGGACGGCGAGGGCCACAGCGACACGGGCCTCAGCGACGCCCACGGCATGGGCCAGACGATCTCGGGCCGCGATCTCGCGGCCGAGAGCCTGTTCGAGTACGGCAGCCGGGTCGGCTTCTGGCGCATCATGCGCCTGTTCCGCGAGCGCGACCTGCCGATGACGATCTACGGCTGCGCGCTGGCCTTCGAGCGCAATCCCGAGGCCTCGGCGGCGATCGCCGAGGCCGGGCACGACATCTGCTCGCACGGCTGGCGCTGGATCAAGCACTACGAGCTCGACGAGGCCGAGGAGCGCCTGCACATCGCCAGGGCCGTCGCCTCCACCCAGAAGATGATCGGCCGCCGCCCCGAGGGCTGGTACTGCCGCTACGGGCCCGGCGAGAACACCCGCCGGCTGATCGTCGAGGAAGGCGGCTTCACCTACGACAGCGACTACTACGGCGACGAGCTGCCCTTCTGGGTCAATGTCGATGGCAAGGGCCAGCTGGTCGTGCCCTACTCGCTCACGACCAACGACGGCAAGTACATGGTCGGCATCGGCAATGCCGACCAGTGGTTCGCCCTCCTGAAGGATTCCTTCGACATGCTGTACCGCGAGGGGGCCACCCAGCCGCGCATGATGTCGGTCGGCATGCACGCCCGCCTGATCGGCCATCCCGGCCGCGCCGTCGGGCTGGAGCGCCTGCTCGACTACATGCAGAAGCACAAGGGCGTGTGGATCACCAAGCGGGTCGAGATCGCGAAGCACTGGATCAAGACCCATCCCTATCCGGGCAAGGGACTGGATGAGCGGTAGCACCAACCTCGCCCCCGTTCCCTCTGTCATCCTGAGCGGAGCGCCTGCCCTGAGCGTAGCCGAAGGGGAGGATCTCATGCCGCTTGCCGACGGCGATGAGGTCCTTCGCTGCGCTCAGGACGACACGAGGCTCGCACCCCCCGCCCTGTCATGCTCCTCTCCCCCGCTAGGGGGAGAGGCTAGGAGAGGGGGAGCCGACGGGTGCACCCCCCTCACCCGCCCTCTCCCCCTAGCGGGGGAGAGGAGCGTTGCGCTAAGCCTGCTCGTCATGCCCCGCCCCGTGATCCTCGTGCGCGACTGGCGCTCGACGGAGGCCGCGCTCGCGGCCGCGCGCGCCGACGGCACCTCGCCGGTCCTGGTCACGCCGGAGGGCGCGGCCTCGTTCTGGGGCGGCGGCTATCTCGGTGCCCTGCAGGAGCGCGCCGAGGCGGAATTCCCCGACGTCGCCTTCGAGCTGATCGTCGACTGCGGCGACGCGCCGGGCCACGCGCTGGCCTGCCTGCGCGCCGGCGTGCGACGGATCTCGATGCGCGAGCCCAATGCCAAGATCGCCGACATCGCCCGACAGATGGGCGCCGAACTGGTGAGGAGACCGACATGAGCTGGCAGCCGAAACGCGACCTGGTGGGCTACGGCGCGCATCCGCCCGACCCGAGATGGCCGAACGGCGCCCGCGTCGCCGTGAACTTCGTCATGAACTACGAGGAAGGCTCCGAGCCCTCGGTCCAGGACGGCGAAGGCTACACCGAGAGCGGCCTCACCGAGACGAGCAGCTCGTCCCAGGGCCTCGAGGGACGCGACCTCGCCGCCGAGGGCATGTTCGAGTTCGGCAGCCGCGTCGGCTTCTGGCGCATCATGCGCGCCTTCCAGGAGCGCGGCCTGCCGCTCACCGTGTTCGGCTGCGCGCTGGCGCTGGAACGCAACAAGCAAGCCGCCGAGGCGATCCGGGATTCGGGCTTCGACGTCTGCTGCCACGGCTGGCGCTGGGTCCGCCATTTCAAGCTCACCGAGGCCGAGGAGCGGGAGCACATCGCGAAGGCGGTGACCTCGCTGAAGCAGACGGTCGGCGAGGCGCCGGCCGGCTGGTACTGCCGCTACGGACCGAGCGTGAACACGCGCCGCCTGCTGCTGGAGCATGGCGGCTTCACCTACGACAGCGACTATTACGGCGAGGAGCTGCCGTTCTGGCAGACCGTCGAGGGCAAGCCGCACCTGATCGTGCCCTACTCGCTGACCAACAACGACGGCAAGTACGCCGCCGGCATGACCAATTCCGAGCAGTGGTACACCCTGTGCCGCGACGCCTTCGACGTGCTGTATGCCGAGGGCGCCACGGCCCCCAAGATGATGTCGATCGGCCTGCACATGCGTCTCATCGGCCATCCGGGCCGCATAGCGGGATTGTGGCGCCTGCTCGACCATATCCAGAAGCAGAAGGGTGCCTGGGTGACCCGCCGGCTGGACATCGCCAACCACTGGAAATCCACCCACCCCTATCCGGGCAAGGGCTTGAACGAATAGGGCCTGCCCGCTATCACCAGCCCCGTTTCGGGTCGCAATGAACCCCTTGGGAGCTGGCGATGAAGATCACGCGGACGGTCAAGAAGATCCTCGACAACTACGAGAGCGATTGCCCCGGCACCAAGGCGAACCTCGCGCGCATCCTGATGCACGGCCGTCTCGGCGGCTCGGGCAAGATGGTGATCCTGCCGGTCGACCAGGGCTTCGAGCACGGCCCCGACCGGTCGTTCGCGCCGAACCCGGCGGCCTACGATCCGCACTACCACTACCAGCTCGCCATCGACGCCGGGCTGAACGCCTATGCCGCGCCGCTCGGCCCGCTCGAGGCCGGCGCCGACACCTTCGCCGGCGCCATCCCGACCATCCTCAAGCTCAACTCGGCCAACTCGCTGTCGACCAACAAGGACCAGGCCGTGACTGGCTCGGTGAGCGACGCGCTGCGGCTCGGCTGTGCGGCGATCGGCTTCACGATCTACCCGGGCTCGGAAGACCAGTACGAGATGATGGAGGAGATCCGCGCGCTCGCCGAGGAGGCCAAGGCGGTCGGCCTCGCCGTCGTCATGTGGTCCTACCCGCGCGGCGGCAAGCTCGACAAGGCCGGCGAGACGGCGATGGACGTCTGCGCCTACGCCGCCCACATGGCGGCGCTGCTGGGCGCCCACATCATCAAGGTGAAGCCGCCGACCAACGTCCTGTGGCAGCCCGAGGCCAAGGCCGCCTTCGAGAAGGCCAACATCGACATCTCGACGCTACAGGCCCGCATCAAGCACGTCATGCAGGCGACCTTCGCCGGCCGCCGCATCGTCGTCTTCTCGGGCGGCGAGGCGAAGGACCTGGAAGGCCTGTTCACCGAGATCCGCGGCCTGCGCGACGGCGGCGCAAACGGCTCGATCATCGGCCGCAACACCTTCCAGCGCCCGCGCCAGGAAGCGCTCGACATGCTCGACAAGATCATCGGCATCTACCAGGGCAAGATGTAGCCGCGACGCCGGCTTCCGAGGCCGCAAGGGCTCCCCTCCGGGCGCACCGCGCCACGGAGGGAGCCGGTAGCCCGATGCCTCTTCACTGGACCCTCGACCCTCGCCTGCGGATCATGACCATCACCGCGGTGGGCGACGTGCCGCGCAGAACGTCGAAAAGGCTCTCGACGTCATCGTCAACGGCGATGCGATGAGCTACCGCAAGCTCTTCGACGGGCTCGAGGGAACCGCGCCGGTCGACGCGTTCGAGACCCTGCAGATCGGTGTCCGGTTGCAGTCCTACCAGGGAAACGTGCTGGGGCACCTCGCCATCGTGCTGCAGAAAGAGAAGACGAGCGCCCTTGCGCGCATGCTGGGTCTCGTCGCGACGGGCAAGCGGCCCCTTCGCATATTCACCCGACGCCGCGCGGCGCAGCGTTGGCTCGACAGCTTACTCGCGCCCGAGGAGCGCCCGCGTCGCAAGAGGAAACGGTCGCCGTGAAGCCTCGACCGTCCAGTGATCTGGATACACTCTCTCGCCGTCCACGCGCTACGCTAAGGATGTTGCCCGCTCATCCAAAGGGCGGTCGGATTCCTGAGTTCCTGGGAGCCGGCTCGGCTTCCTCATCCCGGCCGCGGGGCTGAATTGCCCAGCATTCCGGCCGCCCCCACACCGGCCTGCATCTGATAGTCGCTAATCATCGAAGGCCGGTTCAGGTTGTCAAAGAGGGCCAAGTGTCCTTCCGGCTTGGGCAATCCAAGATGGGGTATTATAATACCTTCATCACACTAGCGTACTCACCCGATTAAATCCCATAGCGTGCTGCAAAGAGGGAAGATTACTACGGTAGAATCGGCGCCCTCTCGATACTATATTGACTTGAAAAGAGGGAAAATGATGACTGATACAGCCGACGTAGAACGCGGCGCCGAACAAGCTGCGATGGTGGCAGCGCTTCGGGGCACAACTCCGAAGGTCTATGCAAATGGATTCGGCGTCGGCCACACCAACACCGATGCTTTCGTGGTCTTCATGACTAACGGCGCCCCTCAATCGGTCCTCAATCTTTCATTTGAGTCGTTGAAGACCTTAAGCCAAGAGCTGAATGGCTTGATCCAGAGCTTGGAGACTGGTCTTGGCACGCAGTTTGTTACCGCAACCCAAGTCGAGAGCAGTATGTCGAAGAAATGACCGGAACTTCCTCCCAAATACATCTTTTCTGGTCGACGACTGCACCAGCGAGGACTGGGGCAGTCCTCGCGTTGCTGAGTGATTCGACGGCTCGCAAAATCAGTCAGTTTGCTCATCTTTCAGCGGGATGGGACTACGGGCGTGGCGGGCCGATAAGAAGCGAGGTCATTGAGGCCGCGCTACAATGGAATGTAATTCTGAAGCGGTTGGGAGCTGAAGAGACAAACGCTTTTCCTGGGACAGACGGAGAGATCGTTGTCTCCGGAGACTTCGCCGCTGACCATTTCGAGATTATTGTAGAAGATGATCTTGCCTGTGTTCTCGCGCACGATCACAAGGGCCGACAGGTAAGCCACTTTGACGGCTTGTCGCAATCAGAAATTGTGACCAAGATAGCATTGGCTACACGATGGAAGTTCTCAGGCTCTTACATCCCGCAAAATTTGATTCAAGGCGCAAGCGCTGGAGTCGCGCTGCATTCCGCAACTCAAAGTCGGACCAATGTCTATCCGTGGTCGGCGCACAGTGCGTCGAAGAATCAGGCGCGGACGTTTGCGACCATATCAAACGCTACTACACCTATCCGGGTATCGTAGGCGACCCTCCCATTTTCTGGCGCTTTGACACAACGGTGCTTCCGTCTGGGCACACGGTAACCAAAGACGAAGCAAAAGAAGGAGACTGCCACCACAATGTGGGTGGCGTATCGGACGCAGATCTTTGGAAACTCTTTGAGAATGTGTTGCCTCACGAGCTTTCGATCTGCGGTAGTTGCGGCATTCGGCCGGTCAGACAGACAGACGACCTTGAGCACTCAGCCGGATAACGATTGCAACTACCATGGACCGAGATGCGCCCGCCGGTGGACGGGGACCAGCAGCGGACATGTGGCGAGGTGCCGCCACAGAGCAGCGGCTTTTCTCCACAACGCCGCATCGACCGTAAACCGACACGTCTCAGCATGATGCTCGCAGCGTCGTCCCATCGCCGCGCACTCGTCTACCGCGCCCATAGTTTAGCCCAGGCGGGATCGATCGCGTCGCCCTGACTTCGCGGCGCCAGCCGGCCGTGGCGACCGGTGCTGCCCCATCTTGACGGCCGCCGGACCCGCCCCCACACAGGCTGCCCCATGCCAGCGACCTGCCGTCTCTACCTCATCTCCCCCGAGCGCCTCGACCATCCGGCCATCTTCGCCGACGAGCTGCGCGCCGCCCTCGACGGCGGCGACGTGGCGGCCTTCCAGCTGCGCCTGAAGGACGTCTCCGACGAGGCGATCGCGCGCGCCGCCGACACGCTGCGGCCGCTCTGCCAGCAGCGCGACGTCGCCTTCATCCTGAACGACCGTCCCGATCTCGCCGTGAAGCTCGACTGCGACGGCGTCCATGTCGGGCAGGACGATGCGCCCTATGCCGAGGCCCGGCGCATCGTCGGGCCCGACCGCCAGGTCGGCGTGACCTGCAAGGCCTCGCGCCATCTCGCCATGGAGGCCGCCGAGGCCGGCGCCGACTACGTGGCCTTCGGCGCCTTCTTCCCGTCCAGCACCAAGGCCGGGACCACGCCGGCCGAGCTCGACATCCTCGACTGGTGGAGCGGCCTGATGGAGGTGCCCTGCGTGGCGATCGGCGGCATCACCGTCGACAATTGCCGTCCGCTGGTGGCCGCGGGCGCCGACTTCCTCGCCGTCGCCGGCGGCGTCTGGAACCATGCCGGCGGACCGAAGGCCGCCGTCGCGGCGTTCAACGAGATCTTCGCGTCGGCCGAGTGACGGCAGTGCCGGCACCCGCCGGGCCCGGCACCACGCATGGTGTTGCTCCGGCGAGCGCGGCCTACCCCTGGCGTCGCCTGGAGCCCAAAAAGTCGCAAGAAAAGAACCCGCTGCGGATGGACGATTCGGTAAATACTCTGGTTATTGTCGAGCACTGCCGTTCGTGATAGGCTCCGAAACCATCGCCGCTCTATCCATCGTCCATCCGCTCATGCCGCGTCAGCGCACCGGGAGCCAGAGCACGTCCTCGATGTGACTGGCGCCGGTCATGAGCATCACCAGCCGGTCGAAGCCCAGCGCGATCCCCGAGCAGTCGGGCAGCCCGTGGTCCAGCGCCGCCAGGAAATCCTCGTCGACCGGCCAGCGTATGCCGTAGAGCCGCTCCTTCTCCTCCATGTCGGCCTGCAGGCGGATGCGCTGGACGCGGGCGTCGGTGAGCTCGCCGAAGGCGTTGGCCAGTTCGACGCCGCAGACGTAGAGCTCGAAGCGCTCGGCCACGCGCGGATCGCCGGGCTTGGCCCGCGCGAGCGCCGCCATGCCGATCGGGTACTCGCACAGGATGGTGGGCCGGCCGATGCCGAGCTTGTTCTCGATGCGGTCGAACATGACGCGGAAGAAGACGTCGTCCCACGAGTCGCCGGGGTGCATGGCGATGCCTGTCTTCGCGGCGAGCCTCTCGCCGTCGCCGATGGTGGCGAAAAGGTCGACGCCGGCATGGCGCTCGAACGCCTCGGCGACGGTCAGCCGCTCGGGTTCGGCCTGCGGATCGCAGCGATGCTCGGCCCAGCGCAGCGCCTCGACGCCGGTCAGCGCCAGCAGGTGGGCGCAGTCTTCCATGATCGTCTCGTAGCCCACGCCGGCGCGGTACCATTCGAGCATCGTGAACTCGGGATGATGCAGCGCCGAGCCCTCGGCGTTGCGGAACACGCGGGCGAACTGGAACAGCTTCGGCAGGCCGCCGGCCAGCAGCTTCTTCATGGAGAATTCGGGCGAGCTGTGCAGCCAGCGCTCGCGCTCCTCGCCGTCGGGCAGCTCCCAGTCGGTGACGAACCCGGCGAGATGCACCTCGGCGCCGGGCGCCACCTGGAGGATCGGCGTCTCGACCTCGACGAATCCCTCGTCGGCGAACCATTGGCGCAACGCCGCCTGGAGGCGGGCGCGCGCCTCCAGGTTGGGCAGGCGCTTGGCCAGCTTGTCGGGACGCCATTCGGTCATGGCCGACCATCGCACGCGACGACCGGGCCGTGTAGGCTCGTTGCATGACCCCCCGACAGATCGATGCCTTCTGCCGCAGGCTGCCGGCCGCGACACGGACTGTGCAATGGGAGGGCGTGATCGTCTTCAAGGTCGGCGGCAAGATGTTCTGCCTGATCGCGCCCGCCGACCATTCGATCGGCCGCATCTCCTTCAAGTCGGCCCCCGAGCACTACGACGCGCTCAGCCGCTCCCCGGGCTTCCGCCCCGCCCCCTACCTCGCCCGCGCCAAGTGGGTATCGGTCGACGACCCCAAGTCGCTGACCGACCGCGAGATGAAGGCCTACATCGCGCGGGCGCACGCCGTCATCGCTTCGGCGTTGCCGAAGAAGAAGCAGGCGGAGCTGCGGCTGACCGAGCGAAGGCCGAAGTGAAGGCCGCGGGACTGGTCATCCTTGCCCTGTTGGTGGGCGGTTGCGCCGGAAGGTCGCTGAACGCGCAACAGGTGGCCGGCATCGATGATGTCGACGTGATCGTCGGTGCCTTCCAGAGCGTTCCCTTCGTCAAGATGCCGCCGCCGCCCGACCCGCCGAAACGTCCGCCGATCGACACTTCCGGAGGGGTCGGGCGCGTGGTTTCCCAGCTGGTCGCCAACGCATCGGCCGACGTTTCCGCCTCGGCCGCAGAGGACCGACGCCAGCAGGCCGTCGCATCCCGCTTCTCCTCGTTCGTGCGTGCCATGGGAACGTACGATTTCGCGCCCGACATGCTCGCCGCGGCCAAGAACGAGCTTGCCGCGGTCAGAACGATCAAGCTCGAGGTCCGTCCACCACCGCTCACGTCGCGCGCAGAGCTCCGATCGATCTACGAGCGATCCAGCGCCAGCGCCGTGCTCTACTTCGACGTCGAGTATTCCTTCCGGCAACTGTACGACATCGATTATGTCCTGGACTTCGAAGCCACCGCCGTCCTGCTTCCCAGGACGGAGCGCCTGAAGCACCTTCGTCCTCAGCCGGACAATGCCGACCCGCTGGCCGACGGCAATGCCTTCTATCGGCGGCGGTTCGCGAGCTCCTTCAAATACCGTACCGGCGACGATGTGCCAGCGAAGTTCAGACAGGTGGCGAAGCGCCTCGCCGCGGACCTTGCCCGGGACCTGAACAGGGCAAGATAGGGCCGGGTCGCGGCTCCCGCCGCCTTCGATGCTCGGCGCCTGCCGGCCTCGTACCGCCTCGTGCGAAGGACGCCGCTTCCATTCTTTCGAGCTGACGCCAAGACGGCGGGGATTCCGCCACCGATGGTTGCTAACATGGTCGACGGGCTGTCGATCCTCGGCCCGAGCACGGAACGGACATGCGCTTCACCGATCGGCTGCGACGCGAATCCCCTGACGAGACGACACCGATGCCAACTCGATGAGAGCTGTGGCGCTCGCTCTCCTGTTCCTGCTGGCGGCCTGCCAGGAGGAACCGTCGAAGTTTCTCACCAGGCAGGCACTCGCGAGCGTCGGCCGCATCGAACTCGTCATCGTCCTGCCGCTTCGCGGGACGGGGATCACCCTGGCGCCGTTCAACCACGCCTTCCAATCGGAGATGGACCGCCGCCGACAGCTCGCTGCGCAGGTCGACTGGACCATGCGGTCGGTGGACTTCCGCTCTTCCCTGGCCGCGGCCGTGACGCAAAGGTTGGCGACTCTCAGGAGCGTTTCCGTGGCCTTCGAGCGCCGGGTCATCACCGTTCCGTCGACGGCCGGGATGAACGAGGCGTTCGACCGGTCGATGGCCGACGCCGTGCTGTTCCTCGACGTCATCCGCTACATCGACGGCAGCGGGCTCACCCTGAAAGGCGAAGCCCAACTGTTCCCGCGCGCGGACCGGCTCAAGCGCTTCCGGCCACAGCCCGACGAGTCCAATCCGACTGCGCCCGGGAACGCCATCTTCCGCCAGACGCTGCACCGCGTCGTGCCCGCGGCCACTATCGATTACGGCCAGCCGGGGCAACTCGAGGCGGCGATCGCGGAAGCTCTCGACAACCTCGCCCTTCAGCTGGCGACCCTCCTCGACCACGGGACATGAGACCATGATCTTCAGGATGCTGCTCTTCGTCGGGCTTGCCGTTGCAGCGAGCGGCTGCCAGATCCACTCCCTCACCCGCCAGCAGATATCGACCCTGGTCTCCGTCGACGTGGTGGTCTGCGTCGACCAGAGCGACCTTTTCGTCACAAGAATCTCCACGCCCGAGCCGGTTGACTCGACGATCAAGACCTCGTCGGGCAAGACAGACACGACCGCCTCGGCGATCGTCGGCGTGATCGGCGCGGTTGTGCGGGGCATCGACCGTGCGCAAAGGCAGCGCGAACTCGACGAGCGCGCCCGACTGATCAGGCAGGCGCTGGCAGGCTATGATTTCCGTGCCGTTGTCCTCGAAGCCGCCAGGACCGAATTGGCAAAGGTGACATCGGTCCAGATGAGCGTCCGGCAGGAAGTTCAGACGAACTGCCAGGAACCGATTCAGCGGGTCATCCTGGACAGATCGACCGCGGTGAACCTCCTCTTCTACAGTATGAGCTACGTGCTCACGGAATCGGGTGAGATCGTGCTGAGGTTCGGCAGCAGGGCGATCGTCTATTCGAAGTCGAACGCCCTCCACGAGGCCAGGGCCAGGCCCGACCCCGGCAACCCGGTCGCCACCGGCAATGCGATCTATTTCCAGTATTTCCATTACGAAGTGCCCTATGACGGTCGCAGGGATGTTCGAGAGATATTCAGGACCGCGGCCTTCGCACTGGCGGCCAAACTCGCGGCCGACTTCAACAAGCCCTGAACAGACGACGAACGCCGCGCCGGCGGGCCTGGCCTCCCTCTGAGGCTCGTTGCCCCGGAAATGGCCCCGGTTGCGGCCCCCCGCCGCCTTTGATACAAGCCGCGCGCCGGCCTCGTACCGCCTTGAGCGGACGAGGCCGCTTCCATTCATCCGACCTGCGGTAAGCCCATGAAAGTGCCCGTCAATTCCATCCGCGCCGGCAATGTCATCGAGTACAACGGCAAGCTGTGGGTTGCGGCCAAGGTCCAGCACATCAGCCCCGGCAAGGGCGGCGCCTTCGTCGCCATCGAGGCCAAGGCGCTGCGCGAGGGCAACAAGCTGCAGGAGCGCTTCCGGTCCGGCGAGACCATCGAGCGCGTCCATATCGACGAGCGCGAGTGCACCTACCTGTTCAAGGACGACAACGGCTACACGTTCATGGACAAGGAGACGTTCGAGCAGCTCGTGGTCGGCTCCGACGTCCTCGACGAGGACCAGGCGCGCTTCCTGCAGGACGGCATGGAAGTGAACGTCTCGCTCTACGAAGGCACGCCGGTCGGCGCCGAGCTGCCCAAGACGGTGGTCCTCGCGGTCGTCGAGGCCGACGCCGTGGTCAAGGGCCAGACCGCCTCCTCGTCCTACAAGCCCGCCATCGTCGAGGGCGGCGTCCGCGTCATGGTCCCGCCGCACATCGGCGTCGGCACCAAGCTGGTCATCAACACCGAGGATGGCAGCTACCTCGAACGCGCCAAGGACTGACCATGAGCCGCGCGCCCGACCGTCCCGTCGCCCGGATCGGACGCGCCCCGATGACCACCGGGCGCGAGCGCTCGGGGCCGCCCGAGCGGCGTTCGCTCGCCCCGCGTTCGGCCACCATCACGGTGATGATCCGCGCCGCTTTCGCCGCGGCCAAGAACCTGAAACGCGACTTCGGCGAGGTCGAGCACCTGCAGGTCTCCGAAAAGGGACCCGGCGACTTCGTCAGCCACGCCGACATCAAGGCCGAGCGCACGGTGCGCGCCGAGCTCGCCCGCACGCGGCCCGAGTACGGCTTCCTCGGCGAGGAAGGCGGCGAGACCAAGGGCGACGGGCGCAACCGCTGGATCGTCGACCCGCTCGACGGCACGACCAACTTCCTGCACGGCGTGCCCCACTTCGCCATCTCGATCGGCCTGGAGCGCGAGGGCGAGATCATCGCCGGCGTCATCTACCAGCCGATCTCCGACGAGCTCTTCTGGGCCGAGAAGGGCAACGGCGCCTTCGTCGACACGCCGAACGCGCGCTCGCGCCGGCTGCGCGTGTCGGGCCGCAAGGATCCCGCGCGTGCCCTGGTGGCGACCGGCATCCCCAATATCGGCAAGGGCGGCCACGACGCCTATTTCCCCAAGCTCGAGACGGTGACGCGACGCACCGCCGGCATCCGTCGCTGGGGCGCCGCCTCGCTCGATTTCGCCTTCGTCGCCGCCGGCCGCTACGACGCCTTCTTCGAGTTCGGGCTGGCGCCGTGGGACGTCGCCGCCGGCATCCTGATGGTGCGCGAGGCGGGCGGCGTGGTGAGCGACGCCGCCGGAAAGCCCTACGAGCTGGGCGGGCCCTCGCTGCTGGCCTCCAACTTCGGCCTGCACGAGCCGATGGTCGAGCTGCTGGCGACCATCTAGAGCGGCTTGCGCTAAATCGGGACCGCCTGAGCGGTCCCGAATTGGCGGAAACGCATCAAGACGGGCAGCTCCGGCTTCCGACATCGAGCGTTCGGCCGATTCCGACCGAACGCTCGATGCTCTAGGCGGGGCGATTCCCTGCGACAAACGCTCCACAGGACCGGCGGGCGCGACCGCCCGGCCGGTTGAGCAGGCACCGGCCATTGGTTATGGTCGAAAGGCAATTCCCGTCGAAAGGCCAACCAGTTATGCCGCCGTCTTCGGTCGCCGCGTACCGCCTCGCCCCCGCTCCGGCAGGAGAACAAGCGATGGTCCGGTCGCGAGGGACGGCAGGAATCGCGGCCCCCTTCTGACGGCATGAGCAGTCCCCTTCCCTATCTCGTCCGCATGCTGCTGTTCCTGGCGGCCGTGGCAGGCCTCGCCTACGTGCTGCATGTCGACCTGCTGCGGGTGTTCCTCAACACGCCGATCCTGAACAGCGTCATCGTCGCCGTGCTGGTGATCGGCATCTTCTTCGTGATGCGGCAGGTCCTCTCGCTGTGGCCGGAGGTGAAGTGGCTGCGCCGCTACCACTATCGCGAGGAGGGCGCTCCCCTGCTCGACACCCAGTCGATCGACCTGCTGGCGCCGCTGGCGACCATGCTGGGCGAGCGCCAGGACCGGCTGCGCCTGTCGCCCACGGCGACGCGCGCGGTGCTCGACGGCATCGCCACCCGGCTGGACGAGCGCCGCGAGCTCAGCCGCTACCTCACCGGCCTTCTGATCTTCCTCGGCCTGCTCGGCACCTTCTGGGGCCTGCTCGAGACGATCGGCGCCGTCGCCGACGCCATCAGCGGACTCAAGATCGGCGGCGCCGATCCCATCGAGATGTTCGCCCAGCTCAAGGCCAGCGTCGAGGGTCCGCTCAAGGGCATGGCGACGGCCTTCGGCGCCTCGCTGTTCGGCCTCTCCGGCTCGCTGGTGCTGGGTTTCCTGGAGCTGCAGGCGAGCCAGGCCCAGGGTCGCTTCCACACCGAGCTGGAGGAGTGGCTGGCCGGCGCGACGCGGCTGTCGAGCGGCGTGCAGATCGACGGCGAGCAGGGCGTCTCGGCCTATGTCGAGGCGCTGCTGGAGCGCACCGCCGACGGCCTCGACGACATGACGCGCACGCTGCGCCGCGCCGAGGAAGGCCGGGAGGCCGCATCGGCCGCCAGCGCCACCCTGGTCGAGCGCCTGGCGGCGCTGGCCGAGGCGATGCGCGGGCAGCAGTCGCTGCTGGCGCGCATGGCCGAGCAGTCGGTCGAGCTGCGCGGCGCCATCAGCCGGCTCGGCGAACGATCGGGCGACGGCGACCGCGAGGCGCTGGTCGCCCATCAGCGCACGGTCGAGGGGCTGCTCGCCCGCCTAGTCGAGGACGGGGCGCGCATGCGCGCCGCGCTCGCCGAGGACATGCAGGCGACGGTCGAGCGCAGCGCCGGCTCGACGGTGGACCGCGAGGCGCTGGTCACCCACCAGCGCACGCTGGAGGCGCTGCTGGCACGGCTGATCGAGGAGAATGTCCGCGGCCGCACCGCGCTGGCCGACGAGCTGCGCGGCGAGTTCCGGCTGCTCGCCCGCACCATGGCCTCGGCGCGCGGCCAGGTGCAGCAGCCGGGCGAGGGCTAGGCGATGGCCGCCATCTCCGCGCGCCGGCGCGGCGGCGGCGGCGACTACACCTGGCCGGGCTATGTCGACGCCCTGACCACCCTGCTGATGGTGCTGATCTTCCTGCTGTCGATCTTCAGCGTCGCCCAGTTCACCCTGTCCAACGCCCTCACCAGCCGCGACAGCGCCATCGACCAGCTCACCCGGCAGCTCGGCGACCTCGCCGACCAGCTCTCGATCGAGAAGAGGTCGAGCCAGAACCTGCAGCGCGACCTCGAGCAGCTCACGCTGCAGCTCAACGAGGCCCGCGGCGACCGCGACCGGCTGGGCGGCGAGCTGGCCGCCGAACGTCAGGCGTCCGAGGCCCTGAAGGCCGAACGCGACCGACTGGGCACCGAGCTTGCCACCCAGCGCCGGACCGCCGAGGGCCTGACGACCGAGCGCGACCGTCTCAGCGAGCGGCTGACCGCGATGCTGACCGAGCGGGACCGGCTGGCCGCCGCCCTCGAGAGCCAGACCAAGGCCGCCGAGGCGAAGGCGAAGGAAGCCGAAGCCAGGGCCAGGGAGGACGACGCCCGGACCCGGGACGCCGCGGCCAAGGCGGCCGACATGCAGAAGGAGATCGAGCGCCAGCGGCTGGAGCTGACCCGCCTCGCCGCCTCGCTGGCGGCGGCCAATCAGGAGAAGGGCCGGCTGTTCGGCGACCTCACCGAGGAGCAGAAGCTCAGCGCCGAGCAGAAGGCCGCCGTGGTGCGCCTCACCGCCGAGCTGGCCGGCGTGAAGCAGGAGCTCGCCCGCCTCAACGCCGCCCTCGACGCGGCGGACGTGAAGAGCAAGGAGCAGGAAGCCCAGATCGTCGACCTCGGCCAGAAGCTCAACCGGGCGCTCGCCAGCAAGGTCGAGGAGCTGGCGCGCTACCGGTCCGAATTCTTCGGCAAGCTGCGCGAGGCGCTGTCCGGACAGCGCGACGTGCAGATCGTCGGCGACCGCTTCGTCTTCCAGTCCGAGGTCCTGTTCCCGTCCGGTTCGGCGCAGCTCCAGCCGGCCGGCGAGAAGCAGCTCGCCGAGGTCGCGAGCCGGCTGGTCGAAATCTCGCGGCGCATTCCCAAGAACTTGAACTGGGTGCTGCAGGTCGACGGCCATACCGACGACAAGCCGATCCGCAACGCGGTCTTCCCCTCGAACTGGGAACTTTCGGCGGCGCGCGCGATCGCGGTGGTGAAGTTCCTGCACAGCGAGGGCATTCCCAACGACCGGCTGGTCGCCGCGGGCTACGGCGAGTACCAGCCCCTGTCGGCCATCGACAACGCGCGCAACCGGCGCATCGAACTGAAGCTGACCAGCCGATAAGGACGAGCAGGATCTCGCCCGACTAGGTCGTGGACTCATAAGTTCGAAGCCATAGTCTGGTGGAAGCGAGCAGGACGGCGGCAAGATAGTTTCGGGCGAGCTTGTCGAACCGTGTCGCGACGCGCCTGAAGTGCTTGAGCCTGTTGAAGAAGCGCTCGACGAGATTGCGCTGGCGATAGATCGCCGGATCGACCGTCCGGCGGACCAGCCTGCGGCTGAGGCTGGGAATGTGGGCACGTGCTCCGGCCTGATGGATGAAGTCGAGAACGGCATTGCTGTCGTAGCCCCGATCAGCGACGACATCGCAGCCTGGCGGCAGATCGCTCAAGAGCGCTGGAACCGCGGTTTGATCGTGGGTTTGCCCGGCGGTGAGAGCGATTCGGATGGGCAGACCGTCACGGTCCACCACGGCGTGGATTTTGGTGCTCAGTCCTCCACGAGACAGACCGATGGCGTGATCCGGACCCCCTTTTTACCCCCGGCGGCGTGCTGATGAGCTCGGATGATCGAGCTGTCGATGAGTTGCAAGGACTGCGGTGAATGCTGGGCCAAGGCCTCAAACACCTTCAGCCAGACGCCGGCCTTGGCCCAGCGGTTGAAGCGGTTGTAGCAAGTCGTATAGGGCCCATAGCGATCCGGCAGGTCGCGCCACGGAGAGCCCGTCCGCAGCGTGTAGAAGATCCCGTTCAAGACCCGCCGGTCGTCCTTGCGCGCCACTCCCCGCGGCTTATTCGGCAGCAGTGGCGAGATCACTGTCCACTCTCTCTCGCTCAGGTCAAACCGTGCCATGAACAAGCTCCCGACCGTTTGGATGCTTGAATCACAGCTACGACCTCAGGGGAATCCCTTTATGAGTACAGAACCTAGAGCAGGCCCAGGCGCTTCAGCTCGGCGGCCATCTCCGGCGGCATGTCGGCCAGCGTGTCGCCCTTCGACAGGTCGGGTGGCGCGCGGTCGGCCTCGAAGTAGCGCCAGCCCTGGAAGGCCTTGCAGGTCTGCGGCGCGGTCTTGATCAGGGTGCGCTTGACCTGGATGCGGCAGTACTTGCGGCCGTCCTCCGCGTTCACGTCCTCCTCGAAGCCGACCAGCTCCTGACGGCAGCGGATGACGCCGCGCACGACCCAGTAGAGCGAGCCGCCGGCCAGCAGCTCCTCCGTCCGGCGCGGCGTGTTGCGCGTGTAGACCCAGTGCGGCGAGCGGGGTCCCTGGCCGCGCTGCTTGCGCCGGGCCGCCTGCAGCCGCTTCATGTGGTCGAGATCGTCGACGCCGACGGCAAGCTTGATCATGTTCAACGCCATGCCTTGCGCTTAGTACGCGGCAGGATGGCGGCCAAGCCCACGCTATCCACAGTGCGGGAACGGGCGTGGTATGCGCGCCACAGGCTGGAAGATTCGCAGCCGCACCGTCAGACTCCACAAACTTTGCACAATCTGCGGCATAGACTCCGCTCGCATTCGCGGGAGCGCTCATGAATCGGTCGACACTGGCTGCCCTGGTCGTGGCTCTGATGCTGGGATCGGGGATCGCGGGCTACCTGATCGGCCGGCCGATCGATTCCCTGGACAGGCCGGTCGCCACGGCCCCCGCACCAGCAACGCCCGCCGCGCCGGCAGCGCCCGCTGCCCCGGCGGCCACCGCCCAGGCGCCGTCGACGCCGGCCCCGGCTGCCACGCCGGCTCCTCAGGCCCCCGCTCCCGCCACGCCCGCCAATGCCGATTCGACGGCGCCCGTTCCCCTGCCCCAGCCGGCCGCGGCGCCGGACGAGGCGTTCGCCTTCCGGCGGATCGCCATCGACAGCCGGCAGGCCGAGGGTGAGGCCTGCCTCGCCTTCAACAAGCCGCTGGCGCCGTCGGGCGTGAGCTACGCCGACTATGTCCGCATCGAGCCGGAGGTGAAGACGGCGTGGCGCGTGGTCGACGACCGGCTCTGCCTGGGCGGCCTGACCTACGGCGAGAACTACAAGGTCCGCCTGCTGGCCGGCTTTCCCGGCCGCGACGGCGTCAAGCTCGCCCAGGAAGCGTCCGTCGAGCTGGCGCTCGGCGCCCGCCCGGCCGTCGTCAAGCTGCCGGGCAAGGGCTTCATCCTGCCGCGCGGCAGCGCCGCCGGCCTGCCCGTGACGACCATCAACGTGTCGAAGGTCGGCATCGCGGTCTATCGCGTCAACGAGCGGGCCATCGACCGCTTCGCCCGCGACCGCTACGACGCGACCTTCCCCGGCGGCGAGCCCCTCACGGATTCCTGGTCCCTGTACGGCTGGCTGAACGGCCGCAACGGCGCCCTGCAGTGGCAGGGCACGATGGAGGTGCGCAACGTCCCCAACCAGCCGGTGACGACCGCCTTCCCGATCCGCGAGACGGTCGGCGACTGGAAGCCCGGCGCCTACTTCGTGGTCGTCTGGGATGCCGCCCGGCCGCCGGCCCGCAACTACGACGACGAGGAACAGGGCGCGGGCCCCTCGGTCGGCATGTGGGTGATGGACACCGACATCGCGCTGACGAGCTTCACCGGCGACGACGGGCTCAACGTCTTCGCCCGCTCGCTGCAGACCGCCCTGCCCCTGGCCGGCCTCGAGGTCGTGCTGCTGTCGCGCGGCAACGAGCCGATGGCCAAGGCCGTGACCTCGGCCGACGGACGCGTGACCTTCGCCGCCGGCCTGCTGAAGGGCAAGGGGGCCGCCCGGCCGGGCGCGCTCATGGCGTCCGATGCCGCCAGGCAGGAGTTCAGCCGGCTCGAGCTCGACAAGGCGGCCTTCGATCTCTCGGACCGCGGCGTCGACGGCCGCGAGGCGCCGGGACCGGTGGACGGCTATCTCTACACCGACCGCGGCATCTACCGGCCCGGCGAGACGGTGCAGTTGATGGCGCTGCTGCGAAACGATGCGGCCGTCGCCCTGGCCGACATCCCGGTCACGCTGATCGTGAAGAGGCCGGACGGCACGGAGTTCACCCGCTTCACCCATGCGCTGCAGGGCGCCGGCGCGGTGTACCAGCCGATCGAGCTGCCCAAGTCGTCGCGCCGCGGCCGCTGGAGCGTCGCGGCGCACGTCGATCCCAAGGCGGCGCCGGTGGGTCGGGTCGAGTTCTCGGTCGAGGACTTCGTGCCGGAGAAGCTCAAGGTCGAGCTCACCGCCGCGCAGCCGATCGTCCGGCCCTCGCGGGTGAACGTGTTCGACGTGCAGGCCGACTTCCTCTACGGCGCGCCGGCCTCCGGCCTGTCGGTCGAGGCGGACATGCGCGTCACCATCGACCCGCAGCCCTTCCCCGGCTTCACCGCCTACAGCTTCGGCTCCGAGGCCGACCGGCAGGCCTTCGAGCCACCGTTCGTCACGCTCCAGGCGCCCGACACCGACACGGCCGGCAAGACCCGCATCGAATGGGGCGGCGCCGAGGTCAAGGACACGCCCCTGCCGCTGCGCACCCAGGTCCAGCTGCGCGTCTTCGAGCCCGGCGGCGGCCGCGCGACGCGGGCCGAGCTCGCGTCGCCGATGCGCATGCGTGACGTCTATCTCGGCATCCGGCCGGCGTTCGAGGGCCGCTACGCCCGCGAGGGCACGGAGACGCAGTTCGACCTCGTGGCGGTCGACGCCGCCGGCAAGCAGGTCGCCCGCCCGGCCGTGCAGTACAAGCTCGAGCGCACCGAGTACGCCTACCAGTGGTACCAGGTCGACGGCCGCTGGCGCTGGCAGTCGGTCGCCCACGACCGGTTGCTGAACGCCGACACCGTGGCGCTGAAAGCCGACGCGCCGACGCGGCTCGCGTTCACGCTGGGCTGGGGCCGCCATCGCCTGACCCTGGTCGACGCCCAGGGCAACGCCACCAGCGCCGTCACCTTCTATGTCGGCTGGTACGGCGGCGGCGACGCCGAGGAGGCGCCTGACACGCTGCGGGTCGCCAGCGACAAGCAGGACTACAAGCCGGGCGAGACGGCACGCCTGCGCATCGAGGCGCCGTTCGCGGGCGAGGCGCTGCTCGCCATCGCCACCGACCGGATCGTGTCGACGCGCAACGTCCAGGTGCCGGCCGGCGGCACCACCATCGAGGTCCCCATCGCGGCCGAATGGGGCGCCGGCGCCTATGCCCTGGTCACCGCCTGGCGACCGCTCGACAAGCCGGCCGAGCGCACGCCGACGCGCGCCATCGGTCTGGCCTGGCTCGGCATCGATCCCGGCCTGCGCACGCTCGGAGTCCAGATCGAGGCGCCCGAGAAGATCGTCCCGCGCCAGCGCATCGAGGTGCCCATCAAGGTCGCCAACCTGGGCGGCGAGACCGCGTTCGTGACCTTGGCCGCCGTCGACGAAGGCATCCTGCAGCTCACCCGTTTCCGCACGCCCGACCCGGCCGGCTACTACTACGGCAAGCGCCGGCTCGGCCTCGCGATGCGCGACGATTACGGCCGCCTGCTCGACACGCGCGCCGACGATCTCGGCCGCATCCGCACCGGCGGTGACGCCGGCGACATCGGCGGGCTCGACATCGTGCCCACCCGCACCGTCGCCCTGTTCAGCGGCCCGGTGGTGCTCGACGACAAGGGCGAGGCCAGGATCGCGCTGGAGATCCCCGACTTCGTCGGCCAGCTCAGGCTGATGGCCGTGGCCTACGGCAAGTCGCGGGTCGGCGGCGCCGAGCGTCGGCTGTTCGTGCGCGACGCGGTGACGGCCGACGTCGTGCTGCCGCGCTTCCTCTCGCCCGACGATCACGGTCGCGTGGCGCTGTCGCTGCACAATGTCGATGGCCAGCCCGGCGATTACCGGCTGACCGTCGAGGCCACCGGCGCGGTCGCCCTGGAGCGGCCGGTCGCCGAGACGCGGCGGCTCGCCGCCAACCAGCGCGAGCTCCTGACCTGGCCGCTGCTGGCCGGCCGCAATGCCGGCTTCGGCAAGGTCGCCGTCGAGGTCAAGGGACCGGGCAACTTCGCCGTGCGCCGCGAATGGGACATCCAGGTGCGGCCGGCGCAGACGCCGAGCGCCGTAGACACGGTGGCCGAGCTGCAGCCCGGCCGCGAGCTCACCCTCGACCGCAACGTCACGGCCGGGTTCGCGCCGGGCACCGTCCAGGTAGGCGTGTCGCTGACGCGGGTCCCGGGCATCGACGTGGCGGCGCTGCTGCGCGCGCTCGACAAGTATCCGTTCGGCTGCATCGAGCAGACCACGAGCCGCGCCCTGCCGCTGCTCTACTACAACGATGTCGCGTTGCTGGGCTACGGGCCCACCGACCCGCGCGTCCCGGAGCGCGTGCAGGATGCGATCTACCGCATCGTCGACATGCAGATGGTCGACGGCTCGTTCGGCATGTGGGGTCCCTATTCCCCCGCCGCCGAGTGGCTGCAGGCCTACGTGCTCGACTTCCTGCTGCGCGCCCGCGACCACCAGATGGCGGTGCCGGCCGTCGCGCTGCAGCGTGCGCTGACGACGCTCAACCGCATCGTCGACAAGTTCTCGCCCAATGCCCAGGCCTATGCCTGGTACGTGCTCGCCAAGGCCGGCATCGCCGATCCCGGACGCGTCCGCTACTTCCAGGACAATGGCGGCCCGAAGATCACCGAGGGGCTGGCCTGGGCGCAGCTCGCCGCGGCGCTCAACCACGTCGCCGAGCCCGGCCGGGCGCGCCTCGCCTTCGCCAAGGCGCGCGAGATGGTCAATGCCTGGAGCCGCTCGGACTATTACGGCTCGCCCCTGCGCAACCGCGCCGCCCTGCTGGCGCTGGCCGCCGAGGCCGGCGGGCGCGAGGGCCTGATGCAGGTCGCCACCATGGTCGGCGACCGGCTCACGGCCCGCATCGACGACACCACCACCCAGGAACAGGCCTGGCTGGTGCTGGCGGCCCATGCCCTGGGCGGCGGCCACGAGCTCGCCTATGCCGTCGACGGCGAGCGCCGGACGGCGGCCCGGGAGCCCGTGGTGCTCAATCCGGACGCCGCCGCCATCGCCCGAGGCCTCAGGCTCAAGAACGAGAGCGACAGCGCCGTGTGGATGCAGGTGACGGCGCGCGGCGTGCCCAACGAGCCGCTGCCGGCGGCCTCGCGCGGGCTCAGCCTGCGCCGCGAATACCTCACCCTGCAGGGCCGGGCGGCCAACCTGCGCGAGCTGCGCCAGAACGACCGGCTCATCGTGTCGCTGACCGGCCGCAACCTCGAGGGCGGCTACCACGAGGTCGCCCTGCTCGACCTGCTGCCCGCCGGGTTCGAGATCGAATCGGTGCTGACCGAGGAGACCGCCAAGCCGTTCGGCTTCCTCGGCAAGATCACGGAAACGCGCATCGCCGAGGCGCGCGACGATCGCTTCTTCGCGTCGCTCAACCTCGGCCGGCGGCCCTATGCGATGTGGTGGGAGGCCGACGACAAGAGCCAGATCAACTCCTTCCATGTCGCCTACATCGTCCGGGCGGTGACGCCGGGCCGCTTCGCCCTGCCTGCCGCCAACGTCTCCGACATGTATGCGCCGCGGGTCCACGCCCGCACCGACATGGGCCGCGTCGAGATCGCGCCGCGCTGATGCGGTGGCGCGGCCTCCTGGCAGGGCTGGCGCTGGGAGCGGCGATGCTCGCAGCCACCGGGCTCGCGCTCGACCGGCTCTTCCCGCCGGAACTGTCGCGCTACCTCGACCGCTCGACCGAGGTGGTCGACGCCGACGGCCGGATGCTGCGCGCCTTCACCACAACCGACGGGAAGTGGCGCCTGCGGACCGCCGTCGAGGACGTGGACCCGCTCTACCTCGCCCTGCTGAAGGCCTACGAGGACCGCCGCTTCGACGAGCATTTTGGCGTCGATCCGCTGGCGGTGGCGCGTGCGGCCGAGCAGTGGGTGGCGCGCGGCCGCATCGTCTCGGGCGCCTCGACCCTGTCGATGCAGGCGGCCCGCCTGCTCGAGCCCACCCGCTTCCAGCGCGCCAATCGCGGCCTCGGGACCAAGCTGCTCCAGTCGGCCCGCGCCCTGCAACTCGAATGGCGCTACTCCAAGCGCGAGGTGCTGGCGATCTACCTCACGCTGGCGCCGATGGGCGGCAACATCGAGGGCGTGCGCGCCGCCTCGTTCGCCTACTTCGGCAAGGAGCCGCGCCATCTCGGCGCCGCCGAGGCGGCCCTGCTGGTCGCCATTCCCCAGTCGCCGGAGCGCCGCCGGCCCGACCGCCATGCCGCGGCGGCGCGGGCCGCGCGCGACCGCGTGGTGGCGCGCGGCTTCGAGCATGGCGTCGTCGATGCCGCGCAGCGCGACTTCGCGACCAGCCGTGCGGTCGCCGGCCGCCGGCTCGCCATGCCGCTGCATGCCCCGCACCTGTCGGCCTGGCTCGCCGGCCAGTCGCCCGGTGCCGTGGTGCCCACGACCCTGCGCTTCGAGCTGCAGTCGTCGCTCGCGCGGCTGGCCCGCGACGAGCGCGCCGGCACCGCCGACCGGGCCGAGATCGCCATCGTCGTGATGGACAATCGCAGCGGATCGGTCGTCGTCTGGCAGGCCGGCACCGACTATTTCGGCCGCGCCGCCGGCCAGGTCGATCTCGTGCGCGCCCACCGCTCGCCGGGCTCGGCGCTGAAGCCGATGATCTACGCCCTGGCCTTCGACGATCGCATTCTGCATCCCGAGTCGCTCGTCGAGGACGTGCCGATCCGCTTCCACGACTGGCTGCCGCGCAACTTCGACCGCGGCCATCAGGGCGCGGTCACGGTCCGCCGCGCGCTGCAGCAGTCGCTGAACGTCCCGGCCGTGCTGGCGCTGGAGAAGGTCGGTCCGCAGCGCTTCCTGTCGACCCTGCGGACGGCCGGCGCCTCGCCGCGCCTGCCGCCGGGCGATGCCGGGGCCTCGCTCGGCATCGCGCTGGGCAGCGCCGGTATCTCGCCGCTCGAGATGGCCGGCCTCTACGCCGGCCTGGCGCGCGGCGGCAGCTTCGCACCGCCCCGCATCCGGCGCGACCGGCCCGAGTCCGAACCGGTCCGCCTGATCGGGCCGGCCGCCGCCTGGTACGTCGGCGACGTCCTGGCCGACGCGCCGCTGCCCGAAGGTTTCGCGTCGCTGCCCGTCAAGCTGCGCGAGCGGCGGATCGCGTACAAGACCGGCACCTCGGCCGGCTATCGCGATGCCTGGGCCGCCGGCTACAGCGCCAACTGGACGGTCGTGGTGTGGGTCGGCCATCCCGACGGCACGTCGCGTCCCGGCGCGCTCGGCCGCCTCGCCGCCCTGCCCATCCTGTTCAAGGCCTTCGACCGGCTGCCCGCCGAGGACAATATCGCGCCGCCACCGCCACCCGACGTGCTGCGCGCCGCGTCGTGGCGCGACCTGCCGGTGCGCCTGCGCACCCTCGGCCCCTCGTCCGACGGCGACGGGCTGCGCATCGCCTATCCGCCGGCCGAGGCGCGTATCGAACTGGCGTCGCACGAGGCCGTGCCGCTCAGCGCCCGCGGCGGTCAGGGCAACCTGCGCTGGCTGGTCGACGGACGGCCGCTCGCCGGCACGCGCTGGGTGCCCGACGGACCCGGCGCCGCGCGCCTCGCCGTGGTCGACGCTGCCGGGCATTCCAGCGCCGTCACCGTCCACATCCTCACGCGTCCCTGACAGGCGCCAGGCTGGGCGCGCCACGCCGTGGCGCTCAACTGACGTTGAATCGCCGACAAAGAGCGCCGCGGAGAGGGTGCGAATCCATCGGAGCGCGGACCTCCAGGTCCGCTCATGATCATGATGCGGACCTGGAGGTCCGCGCTCCAACGACACACCACGTCATCACGCTACGCCAGCAGCGCCAGCGCCACCGACGCCACCAGCAGGACGGCGAACAGGAGGTTGACGATGCGGTTGCTGCGCGGGTCGCGGAAGACGCGGGTCAGGCCCGCCCCGGCCAGCAGCCAGGCGACGTTCACGGAGACGATGACCATCGTGAGCACGGTCATCTTGGCCGCGATGTCGATCGACACCCGGCCGGGCACGAGCACGAAGCCGGAATAGAGCGCCGCCATGGCCGCATAGCCCTTGGGATTGACCAGCGACAGCAGGAACCCCGCGGCGAGCGTCGGCGCGTGGGTTTTCGCCCCGGTCGCGCCGAGCGGCGGCGCTGTCGCGATGCGCCAGGCGAGGTAGAGGAAGTAGGCCGCCGCCAGCGCGCCGACGGCCGGCGCCGCCCCGGGGATCGCCATCAGCAGGCCGACGAGCCCGCTCGCCACCACCGCCATGACCACGACCATGCCGGCCACGATTCCGGCCAGGTACGACAGCCCGCGCCGCGCGCCGAAGGCGGCGCCCGTCGCCGTCAGGCTGAGCGTGGCCGGTCCCGGGCTGCCGGCCAGGGCCACCGCGGCCAGGAGAAATCCCGCGATCCCGTCCATGGCGCCGGTATGGCGGACGGCGCCGCCATCGTCTTGAACGTTCGTGCGCGCCGCCGCCTCAGGCGGCGAGCTTCGCCTTGAGCGCCTGCGCCACCTTCGATGCGGGTTCGCGGCCGAGCGCGGCGCAGATGTCGCGCCCGGCTCGCGCCACGGCGTCGAGATCGACTCCGTGCTCGATGCCGAGCCCGTTCAGCATGTAGACCACGTCCTCGGTGCCGACGTTGCCCGAGGCGCCCTTGGCGTAGGGGCAGCCGCCCAGCCCCGCCACGGCGGTGTCGAACACCGCGATGCCGCGCTCCATGACCGCAAGGATATTGGCCAGCGACTGGCCGTAGGTGTCGTGGAAATGCCCGGCGATCTTCTCGCGCGGCACCTTCTCGGCCACCGCCTCGATCATGGCGACGCACTCGGCCGGCGTGCCGACGCCGATCGTGTCGCCGAGCGAGACCTCGTAGCAGCCCATCGCGAACAGGCGGGCCGAGACCTCGGCGACCTTGGCCGGCGCCACCTTGCCGTCGTAGGGACAGGCGACCACCGTCGAGACGTAGCCGCGCACCCTCATCCCGTGCTTCTGCGCCGCCTCCATCACCGGGGCGAAGCGCTCGAAGCTCTCGTCGATCGAGCAGTTGGTGTTCTTGCGGCAGAACGCTTCCGAGGCGGCCGTGAAGACCGCGATCTCCTCGCACTTCGCCTCGACGGCGCCGTTCATGCCCTGCTTGTTGGGCACCAGCACCGGGTAGGCGACTCCCGGCTTGCGCTCGATCCGCGCCATCACCTGGTCGGTGTTGGCCATCTGCGGCACCCACTTGGGCGACACGAAGCTACCGGCCTCGACGGCGGCATGCCCTGCCGCGGTAAGCGCATCGATCAGCGCCACCTTGGCGTCGACCGGCACCGGCCGCGCCTCGTTCTGCAGCCCGTCGCGCGGGCCCACCTCGACCAGCCGCACCCGCCTGGGAAGAGTCATGGTTTCCTCCGTTCCAGACCATCTTCTAGCAGCTAAAGACACACCGGGAGATGGGCCGTCGGCAGACATTCGGCTTGACGATCGATGGGAGCGGCGACAGTGTCCCGGCCCATGCCCGGGAACCGGACCCTTTCTGATCGACGCCGACGTCACTGCCTCCAAGCGGCGGCTCTTCGGGCTGCGCGTCGATCGACGTCCGTCGTCGTGGCGACTGCCTGACAGCAGATCCCACCCGCCGGAGCGACACCGGCCCGCATTCCTGAACCCCCGCAGCCCTCGGCTCCCGGGGGTTTTCTTTTGCCCGAACTCCAGAAGGACATCACCATGAGCATTCGCGTCGGCATTGTCGGCATCAGCGGTTTCGGCGGCGGCGAAGCCCTGCGCCTGGTCGCGAGCCACCCGTCCTTCGAGCTGGTCTACGCCGCGGGCGAAGGCAGCGCGGGCAGCCGTCTGGTGGACCGCTTCCCCGGTGTGCCGGCGAGGCTGGCCGACCTGGTGATCGAGAAGTGGGATCCCGCCACCCTGCCGCCGCTCGACGTGCTGTTCGCGTCGCTGCCCACGGGCGCCTCGGCCGAAGCGCTGGCGCGCGTCCCCAGGAGCGTGAAGATCGTCGATATCGGCGGCGACCACCGCTACGTCGATGGCTGGGCCTACGGCCTGGCCGACGTCTGGCCCGCCGAGATCGAGGGCCGGACCCGCGTGGCCAACCCCGGCTGCTTCCCCGCGGCGGCGTTGACCGCGCTGGCGCCGCTGCTGGCCGGCCAGCTGATCGAGCCCGGCAACATCGTGATCGACGCCAAGACCGGCATCTCCGGCGCTGGCCGCGGCGGCGCCGACAGCCGGTTCGGCTACGCCGAGAGCAACGAGAACCTGGTGCCCTACGGCCTGCTCAAGCACGTCCACATGCCCGAGATGGCCCGGACGATCGAGCGGCTGAGCGGCGGCAGCGCAGAGGGGCTGGTGTTCACGCCGCACCTGGTGCCGATGACCCGCGGCGTCCTCGCCACGATGTACTGCCGCGGCTGCGCCACCACGGACCAGTGCCTGGACGCGGCCCGGCGCTTCTACGCCGGACGGGCTTTCGTCCGCGTGACCGACCGGCCGCCGCAGACCAAATGGGCCACCGGCTCGAACATCGCCTTCGTCAGCTATGCGGCCGACCCGGAGCGCAACCTCGTGATCGCGATGGGCGTGGTCGACAATCTCGGCAAGGGAGCAGCCGGCCAGGCGGTGCAGAACGCGAACCTCATCTGCGGCCTGCCGGAAACCGCGGGGCTCGACGGCATCCCGGTCTGGCCGTGATGGAGGCCGTGCTCGATCATCTTGGGCCGCGCACCCTGGGCGCCATAGCGCCGCGTCACGCCTTCCAGGCGGATGTCGCTCATTCCACCGCCGTCATGCCACCGCCGCCATGGCGCGGCCGGCGGCCGCCAGCGTCTCGTCGATGATGGCGTCGTCGTGGGCCGTCGACAGGAACCACTTGGCGTTCTGATTGGTGCGGATGCCTTCCTCCTGCAGCGCACGGTGGAAGGCGAGCGCCTTGTCGCGGTCGCAGGCGACGGCCTCGCGGTAGTTGGTCGGCGCCGGCCCCTCGGTGAAGTAGACCTGGAAGATCGCCGGCAATCCCTGCACCTTGACGGCGACGCGATGCTTGGCGCCGAGCGCCGCGAGACCCCGCATCAGGCGCGTGCCGCGGGCGTCGAGGTCTCGGTAGACGGCACCGTCGTCGGCTTCCAGCACGTCGAGCGCCGCCAGCGCCGCGGCCATGCTCTGGACGTTGCCGTTGTAGGTGCCGCCGTGCATCACGCCCTTGTCGAGCAGCGTGTCCATGACGTCGCGCCGCCCGCCGACCAGGGCGAGCGGGAAGCCCGCCGCCACCGCCTTGGCATAGACGGTCAGGTCAGCCGTGACGCCGTAGAGGCCCTGGGCGCCGCGCAGCCCGGCGCGGAAGCCGGTGATCACCTCGTCGCAGATGAAGAGGGCGCCGTGCTCGCGGCAGAGCGCCCGCGCACCCTCCAGGTAGCCCGGCTTTGGCGGAGTCGGCCCGCCATTGACCATGACGGGCTCCATGATGATGGCGGCGATCTCGCCCTTGTGGCGCTCGAAGGCCGCGGCCAGCAGGTCGAGGTCGTTCCAGCCGGCGACGACCGTGTCGTCGAGCACGCTCTGCGGCATGCCCGGCGACCCCGCCACCGGGACGGGACAGTCGGCGGGCCCGGCCTCGTTCAGGGCGGGACGGGCGCTGATGAAGGCCTGGTCGCTCCAGCCGTGATAGTGGCCCTCGAACTTCAGGATCTTGGTGCGGCCGGTGAAGGCACGCGCGAGGCGGAAAGCCATCAGCACGGCTTCCGTCCCGGACGAGGCGAAGCGAACGACCTCCACGCCCGGCAGCAGGCGGCACAGACGCTCGGCCAGCGCCGTCTCGCCGGGATGCTGGGCGGCATAGACCTGGCCGCGCGCCAGGGTGGCGGCCACGGCCTCGATCACCGGCTTGGGCGCATGGCCCAGGATCGCCGGCCCGTTGCCCAGCACGTAGTCGATGTGCACGTTGCCGTCGACGTCGAAGAGGCGGGCGCCCTCGCCCCGCTCGAAGAACAGGGGAACCGGAGTTGCCGCGTAGCGGACGTTGCTGCTGACGCCGCCGGCGAGACTCTTCCGGGTCCGCTCGTAGTACTCGATCGACTTGGCGTAGCTGCGCATGGCTCCCCCGGAGCAAGAACGATGCCTCGGCGCCCGGGTGGCGGCAATGAGAATTTGTGATCACAAATTTCCGGGCAGATGGTCTATGCTGCCCGCCGATGCCGTCGAGACCCCCTGCCGACACCTCGCTGCGCCGCCAGGTCTATGGCTGGCTGCGCGACGCGCTCACGGCCGGCCGCTTCACGCCGGGCCAGAAGCTTTCCTTCCGGTTCGTCGCCGGCGAGGTCGGGGTCAGCCTGACGCCGGTGCGCGAGGCCATCCGCCTGCTGGTCGCCGAGGGTGCCTTCGAGATGCAACCCAACCGCTCGGTGCGGGTGCCCCTGATGACGCGCGACAAGGTGCTGGAGCTGCGCGACATCCGCCTCGCCGTCGAGGGCCTGGCTGTCGAGAAGGCGGCCAAGCGGGCGACCCGCGAGCAGGTCGCCCGGCTGCGCCGCATCGCGTCGGAACTGCTCGAGGCCCGCAACCGTGGCGACTTCGCGGCCGACCGCCAGAAGATCCGCGAATTCCACTTCGCTCTCTATGCAATCGCCGGCCTGCCGACGCTGCAGCGGGTGATCGAGGGCCTGTGGCTTCAGACCGGCCCCTATCTCAACCTCCTCTATCCCGACTTCGTCGCCTCGCCGCGCGGTCCGGAGCGCCGGCTGCGCCTGATCCGCGCCGTGCAGGCGCACGACGCCGCCACCGCCCGCCGCGAGATCGTCGCCGACATCGGCGGCGCGCTCACCTACGTCGCAGGCCTCGCCGACGCAGCCGGCATGATCGCGCCGGCCCGGCCCGTCGAGACCCGCCGTCGCCGCCGTCCCCCATCTTCCCCGTCCGGGGAAGCCGTCTTTCCCTGACCGAAAGGATCCGACATGGCCCAGCAACTCAGCAATCAGCGCATCGCCTGGTTCAACGGCACGTTCATGCCCGAGAACCAGGTCATGATCCCGTTCCGTGACCGAAGCTGGAAGTACGGCGACGGCGCCTTCGACATGACGCGCACCTTCGAAGGCCAGCCGTTCCGCCTGAAGGAGCATATCGACCGCTTCTACCGGTCGCTGAAGTACCTGCAGATCGACCCGGGCATCGGCCCGAAGGAGATGGTGGCGCACAGCGAGGAGGTCGTGGCCCGCAACGAGCATCTGCGCGCCGCCGTCGGCGACTGGTGGGTCGGCCAGCGCGTCAGCCGCGGCGTCGACGCGGTCGGCGACGAGGGCTGGGACCATACCGGTCCGAACGTCGTGATCGAGGTGCTGCCGCTGCCGCTCGCCAAGCGCGCGCCGCTATTCCGCGACGGCGCCGATGTCATCACCACCACGATGCGCCGCACCGCGCCGTCGATGCTGAGCCCGCGCGCCAAGACGCACAACTATCTCAACATGATCATGGCCGAGAAGCCGGTGAAGGCGCTGAACCCCGACGCCTGGGCCATCCTGCTCGACGAGAACGGCAACCTGGCCGAGGGCCTGGGCAGCAACATCTTCATCGTGCGCGACGGCGCGCTGTTCACGCCGTCCGAGCGCTACGTGCTGCCGGGCGTCAGCCGCCAGATGACCATGGACATGGCCAAGCGCCTTGGCATCGAGTGCACGGCGGGCGACATCGACATGTTCGACGCCGCCAATGCCGAGGAGATGTTCCTGACGTCCACCAGCCTCTGCATCCTGCCGGTGCGCAGCTTCAACGGCGCGCCCGTCGCCGACGGCAAGACTCCCGGCCCGATCACGAAAAAGCTGATCGACGCCTACGCCAAGGACGTCGGCTGCGACTTCGTCGGCCAGTACCTGAAGTTCCTGCATTAGAACCGCAAACAGTCGATCGGGGGCTTTCCCCGGCCCCTGATCGGCGTAGACTTTCAGGCAGTGGCGGATCGCGGCTCCCGTGGCCAGCGACTCGTACCAGCATCAGTGCCACGCCTTTGCGCCACGCCCGGGCCGCGACCTTCTGTTTCGGAAGGAGTGGACCATGGCCGCGCAGCATCACGTCAGGAATCCCATCGAATGGGGGTGGGACGGCCTCAAGGGGGCCGGCCACGCCATCGGATCGACCGCGACCACGCTCGAAGGGGCGTGGGACGCCCACGGCACGGCGCCGCCGGTCGTGCGACGCATCGGCCTCGACGACCTGCGCCAGGCCCTGCGCGAGGGGGCGCGCGATTTCGGCGCCTGCCGGACGGACGTCGTGTTCCTGTGCCTGCTCTACCCGATCGCCGGCCTGGTCATCTCGCGCTTCGCCTTCGACTACGGGATGCTGCCGCTGGTCTTCCCGCTGGTCTCCGGCTTCGCGCTGATCGCGCCGCTGTTCGGCGTCGGCCTCTACGAGATGAGCCGCCGCCGTGAGCTCGGCATCGCCCGCGGCTGGGCCGACGCCTTCGCCGTCGCGCGCTCGCCTGCGATCGGCTCGATCCTGGCGCTGGGCCTCGTGCTGCTCGGCCTGTTCGCCCTGTGGCTGTTCGCAGCCAACCTCATCTACACCGTCACGCTCGGGCCCGACGCGCCGGTCTCGGCGGTGGCCTTCGCCCGCGACGCCGTGACCACGCCGGAAGGCTGGACCATGGTGATCGCCGGAATCGCGGTGGGCTTCGTCTTCGCCCTCGCCGTGCTGGTGATGAGCGTCGTGTCCTTCCCGCTGCTGCTCGATCGCAATGTCGGCGTCGGCCGCGCCGTGGCGACCTCGGTCGCCGCCGTTCGCGCCAACCCCGGCCCCATGGCCGCCTGGGGGCTGGTCATCGCCGCGGGCCTCGTGATCGGTGCCATCCCGCTGCTGATGGGACTGGCCATCGTCCTGCCGATCCTGGGCCACGCGACCTGGCATCTCTATCGCAAGGTGGTCGTGCACTGACGGAGGTGTCGCCTCATTGCTGGGGGGCGCGCCACTCCAGTGGCGCTCGAGAGATATCGAGACGCCTAGGAAGAGCGCCACGGAGAGATTGTGAAGCTATCGGAGCGCGGACACCTCCAGGTCCGCATCATGGTCATGAGCGGACCTGGAGGTCCGCGCTCCGATGACGCGCCACCGGAGTGGCGCGCCCCCAGCAGGAAAGACGCTCCCTGGCCCCGTCAGCCCGTCTCCAGCTCCACCAGCTCGGCGCCCTCGACCACCTGCTCGCCCACGGCGTAGCGCACGGCCTTGACCGTGCCGTCGGCGGGCGCGGAGAGCGTGTGCTCCATCTTCATGGCCTCGAGCACCAGCAGGACCTGTCCCTTGCTCACGCTGTCGCCAGCCTTGACCCGAAGGTCGATGATCTTGCCGGGGAGCGGCGCCCTCACGGCGCCACCGGCCGCGGCGACGGATTCGTACTGCGTGACGTCGAGCGGATCGACCAGTGCCAGCCGCCGATTGGCGCCGTCGGCGAACAGCACGTAGTCCGTCCCGTCGGCCGTCGGGCGGCGCACGGCGGTGGCCGTGAACGTGTCGTCGCCCAGCCGGATCGCCAGTCGGCCCTCCTCGGTGCGCCGCACGCGCGCCTCGAGGGCGCCGCCCGGCAGGTCGAGACCGATCGCGCCGTCGCGGCGGCGCCACGCCGTCACGGCGATCTCGCGCTCGCCGTCCTTCCAGCGCACGACGTCGTGGCCCTCCTCGAGGAGCCGGAAGCCATTCCTCACGTCCCACGGATCCGCCGGGGTGCCCGCCGGTTCCACCTCCATGAGCCGCGCCAGCGTCGCCACCGCCACCATGCGGTCGTCGGCCGGCTCCAGGGCCGCGAACAGCGAGGCGCGATGGCGTTCGATGAAGCCGGTATCGACCTCGCCGCCGACGAAGGCGGGATGGGCGCACAGCGCCTGGAGCAGCGCCGCGTTGGTCGTCACCCCGACCACCTCGGTCTCGCCCATCAGCGCCGCCATCCGGCGCAGCGCGGAGGTGCGGTCGCGATCGTGCACGATCACCTTGGCGATCATGGGATCGTAGAACGGCGTCACCGTATCGCCCTGCCGCACGCCGGTGTCGACGCGCACGTGCGGCCCTTCGTCCGGCAGGCGCAGGTGCGCGAGCGTGCCGGTCGAGGGCAGGAAGTTGCGCGCCGGGTCCTCGGCATAGAGGCGGACCTCGACGGCATGCCCGTCGATCGCGAGCTGGTCCTGCGTCAACGGCATCCTGCCACCGGCCGCGACCAGAAGCTGCCACTCGACCAGGTCCTGGCCCGTGATCATCTCCGTCACCGGGTGCTCGACCTGCAGGCGGGTGTTCATCTCCATGAAGAAGAAGGTGCCGTCCTGGTCGGCGATGAACTCGACCGTGCCGGCGCCGCGGTAGCCGATCGCCCGGGCGGCCGCCACGGCCGCCTCGCCCATCGCCTTGCGGCGGGCCGGATCCATGTCCGGCGCCGGCGCTTCCTCGATCACCTTCTGGTGGCGGCGCTGGATCGAGCAGTCGCGCTCGAACAGGTACAGGCACTGGCCGTGGTCGTCGGCGAAGACCTGGATCTCGATATGGCGCGGGCGGGTCAGGTACTTCTCGACCAGGACATGATCGTCGGCGAACGAGGCCTTGGCCTCGCGCTTGGCGCCGGCCAGGGCGTCCGCGAACTTCGCGGCCTCCTCGACCACGCGCATGCCCTTGCCGCCGCCGCCGGCCGAGGCCTTGATCAGCACCGGGAAACCGATGCGCGCCGCCTCCTTGGCCAGGAGATCGGGCGACTGGCCGTCGCCGTGATAGCCGGGCACCAAGGGCACCCGGGCCTTCTCCATGATCTTCTTGGCCTCGCTCTTGGAGCCCATGGCGCGGATGGCGGCGGGCGGCGGTCCGATGAAGACGATGCCGGCCGCGGCGCAGGCCTCGGCGAAGCCGGCATTCTCCGACAGGAAGCCGTAGCCGGGATGGATCGCCTGGGCGCCGGTGCGCCGGGCCGCGGCGATGATCCGGTCGGCCACGAGATAGCTGTCGCGTGCCGGCGACGGGCCGATATGGATCGCCTCGTCGGCCATGGCCACGTGCCGCGCGGTACGGTCCGCATCGGAATAGACCGCGACGGTCTTGATGCCCAGCCGCCGTGCCGTCTTGATGACCCGGCAGGCGATCTCGCCGCGATTGGCGATCAGGATCTTGGAGAACATCTTACCGGTCATCCTAGGTCATTTCTGAGGGCCGGCATCCGGCCAGAACGTCCTGCAGGGCCTGTCTATCCATGCGGTATCGATGCCGAACGCCAGGAGAGACCGCGCGCGCTGAAGCGCCGCCTCCAATTTCTGCGGTGTCGCACTCGGATCGGCCTGCAGGTAATCCGCCCTGGCCTTGTCCGACACCGCAGCGGGGTCGACAAAGAGTCCGAGCTTGGCGCAGACCGCTGTCCCTCGTTCGTCGATTTGCCGGGTCGCCGACGACCAGAACCGCTCAAGCGCCAACGACCCGTACCCGACGCTGGAGCCGTTGGCGCGGGCATGCGCCTCCTCCTTCGCGAACTCTCTCGACACGTCCACTTGCCATCGCGGCTCCTGGGTGGCGCATACCACGAACCGCTGGTCGATGGCGTCGATGACGCGCTTCCATTGCCCTTCTTTGTCGGGTCGGCACCTGCGCGCCACGACCATCATCACCGCGACTCCGCCGACCGTGAAAGGCATTGCCATCAACGTGGCCGCGATCTCCTGGTAGGCTTCCCGCTCGTTGCCGCGCGGCGCGGGCGCCTGCGCCGCGACAGGGAATGCTGCGGCCGCAACAAGGCACGACGCCCTCGCCAGACCCGGGAAGCCTGTCACGTTGCCCACCTCGGCTTGCGCTTGTCCAGGAAGGCCCTCATGCCCTCGATCGCCTCGTCGCTGGTGCATTGCGCCGCGACATGCTCGCCGATCAGGTCGGCCGCCTCGGCGTCGTGCGTCATGCCGTCGAGACGGGGGACGAGCTGCTTGACCAGCCGCTGCACCGACGGGGCGCCCAGCAGAAGCTCGCGCGCCAGCGTCGCCACCACCGTGTCGAGATCGGCGGCCGCCACGACCTGGTCGACCATGCCGAGGCGCAGCGCCGTGCCGGCGTCGAACACGCCGCCATGCATCAGGAGCTGGCGGGCGACGCGGGGACCGACGGCCTCGATCAGGACCGGGATGGCGATTCCCGCCAGGAGCCCGTTACGCGCCGAGGTCAGCCCGAACCGCGCCGTGTCGGCGCAGACCGCGAAGTCGCAGGCCAGCATCAGCCCGATCCCGCCGCCGACGGCCGCTCCGTGGACGCGGGCGATCGACGGCTTGGGGAAGTCGTAGAGCGCCTGGACGGCCCCCATCATCAGATCGGCGCCGACGCGCCGGGTGATGGCATCGAGCCCGGGCCAGGTCAGCACCCAGTTGAAGTCGCCGCCGGCCGAGAAGGACCGGCCCTCGCCCGCCACCACCAGGACCCGCACCCGCTCGTCGACGGCACAGGCCTCGACGGCGTCGATAAAGACATGCGCGGTGTCGCCGTCCAGCGCGTTCATGGCGGCCGGCCGGCAAAGCGTCAGGGTCGCGATGCCGTCGGCGACGGCGGTCCGGAGCGGAGCGGCCACGTCCGTCACATCCGGAAGACGCCGAACTTGGTCGGGCCGATCGGCTGGTTCATCGCCGCCGACAGGCCGAGCGCCAGCGCCATGCGCGTGTCGACCGGATCGAGGATGCCGTCGTCCCACAGCCGCGCCGTGGCGTAGTAGGGATGGCCCTCGCGGTCGTACTGCTCGCGGATCGGCTGCTTGAAGGCCTCCTCCTCTTCCCTGGGCCAGGTGCCGCCGCGCGCCTCGATATTGTCGCGCCGCACCGTGGCCAGCACGCTGGCCGCCTGCTCGCCGCCCATCACCGAGATGCGCGCGCTGGGCCACATCCAGAGGAAGCGCGGCCCGTAGGCGCGGCCGCACATGCCGTAGTTGCCGGCGCCGTAGCTGCCGCCGACGATCACGGTGAACTTCGGCACGTTCACCGTCGACACCGCCGTCACCATCTTGGCGCCGTCGCGGGCGATGCCGCCCGCCTCGTACTTGCGGCCGACCATGAAGCCCGTGATGTTCTGCAGGAACAGGAGTGGGATGCCGCGCTGGCCGCAGAGCTCGATGAAGTGCGCGGCCTTGAGCGCCGATTCGTTGAACAGGATGCCGTTGTTGGCGACCACGCCGACCGGATGGCCCCAGATGCGGGCGAAGCCGGTGACGATCGTCGTGCCGTAGAGGTGCTTGAACTCGTCCAGCTCGCTGCCGTCGACCAGGCGGGCGATGACCTCGCGCATGTCGAACGGCGTGCGGTTGTCGGCGGGCACGACGCCGTACAGCTCGTCGGCCGAATAGCGCGGCTCGCACGGCTCGATCAGCGACGCCGACGGGCTCTTCTTCCAGTTGAGGTTGGCGACGATGCGCCGGACGATGCCCAGCGCATGGCTGTCGTTGTGGGCATAATGGTCGGCGACGCCCGAGGTGCGGGCGTGCACGTCGGCGCCGCCCAGATCCTCGGCGCTCACCACCTCGCCGATCGCCGCCTTCACCAGCGGCGGACCGGCCAGGAAGATCGTGCCCTGCTTGCGCACGATGACGGTCTCGTCGCTCATCGCCGGCACATAGGCACCACCTGCCGTGCACGAGCCCATCACCGAGGCGATCTGCGGGATGCCCTGCGCCGACATGTTGGCCTGGTTGTAGAAGATGCGGCCGAAATGGGTCTTGTCGGGGAACACTTCGGGCCATTGCGGCAGGTTGGCGCCGCCCGAATCGACCAGGTAGATGCAGGGAAGCCGGTTCTCCATCGCCACCTCCTGGGCGCGGAGATGCTTCTTCACCGTCATCGGATAGTAGGTGCCGCCCTTCACCGTGGCGTCGTTGCACACGATCACGCATTCGACGCCGCTCACGCGGCCGACGCCGGTGATGACGCCCGAGCCCGGCGCCTCGTTGTCGTACATGTCCATGGCCGCCAGCGGCGACAGTTCGAGGAACGGCGAGCCGGGATCGAGCAGCGCCCTCACCCGCTCGCGCGGCAGGAGCTTGCCGCGCGCCACGTGGCGCTTGCGGCTCTCCTCGCCGCCGCCCAGCCGCACCTTGTCGGTGCGGTCCCGGAGGTCGGCGACCAGGGCGCGCATCGCCTCGGCGTTGCGCTTGAAGGCGTCGGAGCGGGTATCGACCTGCGAGCTGAGGATCGTCATGGCCGGGTCAACCTGCCCGGACGGGCGGCCCCGTGCAACTGCCTCCCCGGGGGCGTTGCCCCGGGAGGAAAATCAGGTCACGGCAGCCGGGACAGCTTTCGCCAGTCGACGCTCTGGCGGACGAAGGCGCGCTGGTTGGCCAGCGCGGCCGCGAAGTCGGGATCGCGGTCGGCCTCCTCCTTCAGGACGATCTCGGCATTGTCGCGGAAGGCCTTCATCACCTCGGGCGACCATTCCCGGACGGCGACGCCGGCCGCCTTGAGCTTCTCGAGCGCCGTGCCCTGCACGTGCGGCGAGTGGCTGAGCATCCAGGAGATGTTGGCACGGCAGGCCGTCTCGATCTGGGCGCGCTGGCTGGACGACAGCGCGTCCCACTTGTCCTTGCGCATAAGGAAGTCGAGCACCGCGGAAGGCTGCTGCCAGCCCGGCATGAAATAGGGCAGGCCGAGCTTGTCGAAGCCCAGCGCGGCGTCGATCGCCGGCGTCGACATCTCGCCGCCGTCCACCTTGCCCTGCTGCAGCTGGTAGAAGAACTCGCCCGGCGGCACCGGCACCGCCGTGGCGCCCATGCGCGCCACGATCTCGCCGGCAAAGCGGGTGAAGCGCAGGCGCTGGCCCTTGAAGTCGTCGACCGTGGCGAAGTCGCCGCGGAACCAGCCGCCGCCCTTGCCGCCCTGGACGCCGCAGGGGACGCCGGTGACCCCGAGCTTCTCGTAGGCGGCGCGATGGATGCGGCTGCCGTCGCCCTCGATCATCCAGGACGTCATGTCCTCGGGCCCCGGGCCGAACGGCACGGTGGCGAAGACGCCGAATACCGGCGCTTTCCTGGCGGCATAGCCGCTCCAGGTGAAGGCGGCCTCCAGGTCGCCGGCCACGATCGCGTCGAGCATGTCGGCGGTGGGGGCGAGACGCCCGGGCTCGACGATCTTGATCACGAGCTGGCCGCCGGACATGTGCTTGATGGTGCGGGTGAAGGTCCGGACAGCCTCGCCCGATCCGGGCAGCGCCGGATTGAACGCCGTCTGCATCTTGATGATCCGGCCCGGCTGCGGCCCGATATCCGTGGGCTTGGCTGTTTCGGTGTCGCCGGCAACGGCGATGGTCGCCATCAGCGACGCTGCGGCGATCCCTGCAACAATGAAAATGTTACGGCGCACGACCGACCATCCGTCGCCCGGGCTCCCCCGTCCCCCAAAGCCGCTTCGGCGGCCCCTTCTTCACACCGGGTGACCTTGGCATGACGATGGTTCGGAGACAAGGACTGCGGGCGCTACAAAGCTGCCAGGCCGCGGCCGATCAGGATGCGCTGGACGTCGCTGGTGCCTTCGTAGATCTGGCAGACGCGAACGTCGCGCCAGATCTTCTCCACCGGGTAGTCCGACACGTATCCGTATCCACCGTGAACCTGAATGGCGGCCGAGCACACTTCCTCGGCCATTTCCGAGGCATATAGCTTCGCCATTGCGGCCTCGGTGAGGCACGGGCGGCCGGCGTCGCGCAACGTTGCCGCATGCAGGACCATCTGGCGCGCCACCGCGATCTTGGTCGCCATGTCGGCGAGGCGGAACTGCACCGCCTGGTGGTTGACGATCGCCGTGCCGAAGGCCTGGCGCTCGCCGGCATAGGCACGGGCGGCCTCGAAGGCGGCGCGCGCCATGCCGACGGCCTGGGCGGCGATGCCGATGCGGCCGGCCTCGAGGTTCGCGAGCGCGATCCGGTAGCCCTCGCCCTCCGCGCCCAGCATCGCATCCGCCCCGACCGCGCAATCCTCGAAGGCGATCTGGCAGGTATCCGACGACTTCTGGCCGAGCTTCTTCTCGACCGAGGCGACGCGATAGCCGGGCGTGGCGGTCGGCACGATGAAGCAGGAGATGCCGCGCTTGGGCGCGGCCGGGTCGGTGACGGCGAACACCAGGGCGACGTCGGCCGTGCTGCCCTGGGTGATGAACTGCTTGACCCCGTTCAGCACCCAGCCGTTGCCCCGGCGCTCGGCCCGGGTCCGCAGGTTGGAGGCGTCCGAGCCCGCCTGCGGCTCGGTGAGGCAGAAGGCGCCCAGCAGCTCGCCACGTGCCAGCGGCTTCAGCCAGCGCTCCTTCTGCTCGGGCGAGCCGTAGGCCATGAGCGCGGCGCAGTCCGGCGAGTTGTTGACGCTCATCACGGTCGACAGGCCGCCGTCGGCCGCCGCGATCTCCTCCAGCGCCAGCACGTAGGACACCATGTCGGCGCCGGCGCCGCCCCATTCGGCGGGCACGCACATGCCCATGAAGCCGAGCCGTCCCATCTCGCCCAGCAGCGACTTGGGGATGGCGCCCGCCGCCTCCCAGGCGCGCGCGTGCGGCGCCACCTTCTCCCGCGCGAAGGCCCGCGCGGTGTCGCGGATCAGGGTCTGTTCTTCGGTGAGCAGCATGGGGGTTCCTAGCGTGGGCCACCGTACGTTGTCATCCTGAGCGTAGCGAAGGATCTCATGCCGTTTGCCGGCGGCGATGAGGTCCTTCGCTGCGCTCAGGACGACAGAAACTAGCGCCGATGGCTGAGCAGCCGGGCCCGCTGGCGCTGCCAGTCGCGGTCCTTGATGGACTGGCGCTTGTCGTGGGCCTGCTTGCCGGTGACCAGCGCGATCTCGATCTTGGCGCGGCCGCGCGGGTTGAAATAGACCTGCAGCGGCACGATGGTGCGGCCCTCGCGCTGGATGGCGCCGATCAGCTTGTTGATCTGCTTGCGATGCAGCAGGAGCTTGCGCGCCCGGCGCGGCTCGTGATTGTTGCGGTTGCCCGCGGCGTATTCGGGAATGTTGGCATTGACCAGCCACGCCTCGCCGCCCTCCTCCGTCACGTAGGACTCGGCGATCGAGCTGCGGCCGCCGCGCAGCGACTTCACCTCGGTGCCGGTGAGAGACAGGCCCGCCTCGAAGGTCTCCTCGATGAAGTAGTTGTGCCGCGCCTTGCGGTTCTGGGCCACGACGGTGCGGTCCAGCTCCGGTTTCTTTGCCACGATGAAATCGCCTTTCTGACTGCGCTCGGCGCCGCAACGCGACCACTGTCATCCCGAGCGTAGAGACGGACCTTCAGGCCACAGGAAAGGTCCCTCGCTGCGCTCGGGATGACAGCGCGCTCGTGGCAGCGTCTCGACTAATTGATCAGCCCCGCATGCACCATCGCATCATGCACCTGCTTCTTGGTCGGCTCGGTGCACTCGACCAGCGGCAGGCGCAGCCGGGCGCTGGCCTGGCCGATCAGCTCGCAGGCGTACTTCACGGGCGCCGGGCTGGTCTCGACGAACAGCGCCTTGTGCAGCGGCATCAGCCGGTCCTGCAGCTCGAACACCTTGTCGAGATCGCGCTTCTTCCAGGCGTCGTGCATGTCGCCGCACAGGCGCGGCGCCACGTTGGCCGTGACCGAGATGCAGCCGTCGCCGCCCTGGGCCAGGAAGCCCACGGCGCTGGCATCCTCGCCGGAGAGCTGGATGAAGCCCTTCTTCGCCCGCAGCTTGGTGAGCGTCGGACGGGCCATGTCGTAGCTCGCGTCCTTGATGCCGATGATGTTCTTCACCTGCGACAGGCGCACCACGGTGTCGACCTGCATGTCGCCGCCGGTGCGCGGCGGCACGTTGTACAGCAGGATCGGGATGTCGACCGCCTCGGCCACCGCCTTGAAGTGCTGGAACAGCCCTTCCTGGGTCGGCTTGTTGTAGTAGGGCACGACCAGCATGGCGGCATCGGCGCCGGCCTGCTTGGCGTGGCGGGTGAGGTCGATCGCCTCGTCCGTCGAGTTCGAGCCGGTGCCGGCGATCACCGGCACGCCCGTCCCCTTGGCGGTTGCGATGCAGATGTCGATGACGCGCTTGTGCTCCTCGTAGGACAGCGTCGGCGATTCGCCCGTGGTGCCGCAGGGCACCAGCCCGTCCGTGCCTTCCTCGATCTGCCAGGCCACGAACTTCTCGAATCCCTTCTCGTCGACCGATCCGTTCTTGAACGGGGTAATAAGGGCAACGAGCGACCCGGTGAACATGGCTCCCTCCGCGTTCTTGTGAGACCGCCCAATCTAGGCCCGCGACCCGGCCCCGGCAAGGCGAGCAACCGGTCCGGGGAACTTGCCATTGTGATGCCGCAAGTCCCTGCCTACGATTCCTAGCGTGAAATCCCCTCTCACCCCCCTCCTGGTGGCCGCCGCCCTGGCGGCTCCCCTGGCCGCCGGCACCGCCGCCCGGGCGCAGACGGCCACGTCCTCCGCGCCGGCCGCCGCCCAGCCCGCCAAGCCGCTGACGCCGGCCGAGGCGGCGGCGTTCGCCGCCGCCCTCAAGGCCCTCGACGACGGCCGCCTGACCGACGCGCGGGCGGCGGTCGCGTCCTTCCGCCAGCCCCTGCTCGATCGCTACGTCGCCTGGAGCATCCTGCGGACGGCGCCGCGCGGCGAGGCGAGCTTCGCCGACACCTGGCGCTTCCTGCGCGAGAACCCCGACTGGCCCGAGCCCGAGGTGCTGCGCCGCCAGGCCGAGGACCGGCTGGCGCCGGAGATCCCGGCGGCCGAGGTCCATCGCTACTTCACCGCCTTCCCGCCGCTCACCAGCACCGGGCACATGCGCCGTCTCGAGGCGGCGCAGGAGGCGAGCCCGGGCGACGTGCCCAGGCTCGCCCGCGACAGCTGGCGCCTCGCCACCTTCCGCAGTTCCGACGAGACCGATTTCCTGAACCGCTACGGGCACCTGCTGACCGGCCAGGACCATGTCGCCCGGTTCGACCGCATCCTGCGGGAGGGCCGCGCCCCGGTGGCGCGCGAGCTGCTGCCCAAGCTGCCGCCCGAGTACCAGCCGCTGGCCGAGGCGCGGCTCGCGATGGCCGTCCGCGCCGCCGACGCCGGCGACATGCTGAAGCGCGTCACGCCGGCCCGGCTCGACGATCCGGCGATCGTCCTGGAGCGCATCCGCTGGCTGCGCCGCACCGGCAAGCTGAACGACGCCAAGGCACTCCTGGCCAAGCCGGTCGCGAACCAGACGGATGCCTGGTGGAGCGAGCGCAACCTCGTGGCACGGGACCTTCTCGCCAATGGCCGGACCGCCGACGCCTATGCCGTCGTCGTGGCCCATGGCCACGCCAAGGGCGTGGCCTTCGCCGAGGCCGAATTCCTCGCCGGCTGGATCGCGCTCCGCCAGCTCCGCAAGACGGCCGAGGCGCAGAAGCATTTCCAGGTCCTGTACGACGGCGTGTCGACCGACATCTCGAAGAGCCGGGCGGCCTACTGGCTCGGCCGCACCCACGAGGCCGCCAAGCGCGCCAAGGATGCCAGGGAGTGGTACGGGCGCGCCGCCGCGTTCGGGCAGACCTTCTATGGCCAGCAGGCGGCGCGCAAGCTGCCGGGCACGACCGCGACGCTGCCGGCCGATCCCGCGATCGCGGACGCCGATCGTCGGTCCCTCGACGGGCGCGAGCTGGCGGCGGTGGCGCGCCTTCTCGCCCAGGCCGGCGATTTCGACCGCGCTCAGCCGTTCCTGCTACGGCTCGCCCGCATGGTCGGCACGCCGGGAGAGACCGCGCTGCTGGCCCAGCTCGCCGTCGACCTGAAGCGGCCCGACGTGGCGCTCACCGTCGCCCGCCGGGCCGCCGGCAACGGCGTCGTGCTGCTCGAATCCGCCTTCCCGGTCGTCGACCTCGGCGCCACCGGCTCGGTCGAGCGGGCGCTGGCGCTCGCCGTCACCCGCCAGGAAAGCTCGTTCAACGCCGCCGCCGTCTCGCCCTCGGGCGCGCTCGGACTGATGCAGCTGCTGCCCGGCACCGCGCGCGACGTTGCCGGCCGGCTGGGCATGCCGTTCATCGAGCACAGGCTGACGGCCGATCCCGCCTACAACGTCCAGCTCGGCAGCCAGTACCTGGCCGAGATGCTGAAGCGCTTCGGCGGCTCCTACGAGATCGCGCTCGCCGCCTACAATGCCGGCCCCAACCGCGTCGCCCGCTGGCTCGACTCGCTGGGCGACCCGCGCGCCGGCAAGATCGACATGATCGACTGGATCGAGACGATCCCCTACGGCGAGACGCGCAACTACGTGCAGCGGATCATGGAGGGCGTCACCGTCTACCGCGACCGGCTGAATGGACCGTTCAAGCCGGTGCCGCCGGCGGCGGGACGGAGCTGAGCGGCACGGCGCGCGAAGCCTTCCGCGACGTCAGCGCCGGAGGGCGCGCGCCCGCAGCTCCTCGCTCGGCTTCACGTCGGCCGCCCGGCCGTAGACCGAGAGCGCCATCACCAGCACGACGCACATGAAGCCGAACAGGGTGCGATAGGCCGTCTCCGACAGCGCGCCGTCGGGCAGCGGCGCGAACGAGCCCAGGATGATCCCGGACAGGGTCTGCATGCAGGCGACGCCCAGCATGACGCTGGTGTTCATGGTCGCCATGCCGCGTCCGATCAGGCGGTCCGGGAAGATGCCGCGACCGTGGGTCATCACCATGGTGCTGGACGCGCTGAGGAAGCCGATGGCCACGATCGCGCCGGCGGCGAACCACAGCGGCGCCTGTCCCCAGAGGGCGAGAGCGCCGAGGATCGTGGCGATCGCCGTGGTGCCGCCGAAGGCGATCCACTTGCGCGTGTCGAGGAGCCGATCGAGCGGGCCGAACACCAGCATGCCGATCTGGTAGGCGATCACCGCGGTCAGCAGCACGTTGCCCGACTGGATGCGGTCGAGGCCATGGACCTCGCGCAGGAACGGCCCGCCCCACAGGCCCTGCACGGTGAAGGTGCAGGCGTAGTTGCAGAAGTTCAGGGTCAGGATGAACGGGAGCTGCGGATTGCGCAGCACCTCGCCCAGCCCGCGTATCATCTCGGCGGGCTTCTCGGCCTGGCGCTCGAGGAAAGGATGCCCCGGCGGCGCGTCGCGCACGATCAGCCAGACTGCGAGGGCGGCGATCACCGAGAAGCCGGCCACGAGCGCGAACACGCCGCGCCAGCCGATCTGCTCGGTGCCCCAGGCGAGCGGCGTGGTGGCCAGCAGGTTGCCGATCAGGCCGATCGACAGGACGATCCCAGACAGGGTCGAGAACCGGTCGGGCGGGAACCAGCGCGAGATCACGATCATGGTCCCGATCAGCATGACGCCGAAGCCGGCCCCCATGAGCGTCCGTCCGGCGAGCAGCAGCTCCCAGTTGGGCGCAACGGTGAAGAGCGTGGCGCCCAGCACCGCCACCAGCAGCATGCCGGAGATGGTGCGGCGCGGGCCGAACCGGTCGAAGAAGAAGCCGCAGGGAATCTGCATGGCCGAGAAGCCGAAGAAGAAGGCGCCGGTCAGCGCGCCCAGCGCCTCGGGCCCGATGCGCAGGTCGCGCATGAGGTCGAGGCCGATGGTCACGTTGGATGCCCTGAAGAAGTGGCTGGCGACGTAGGCGGTGGCCAGGGTCCCGACGATGATCAGGCCCTGCCGGCGAAGTGCGGACGACATCGACCGGCGCTTCCCTCCCCTTTTCTTTCTTCCTGCCGTCCCGGGCATCGCCGCCGGTGGCGATCCGGTTCCACGGCGTCGGAAGTATCGGCCTCTTCGGCGCGCCGGCAACCGGACCGGTCGACATTCCACACGCCGGCTTCTGCCCTGCGATCCCGCCCGCGCTCCCGACGGGGGCGCTCACGAATGCCGGCGGGTACGCTGTCGCCCACAAGACGACGGGGGGACTTCATGGATTTCGCCTTCACATCCGAGCAGGAGGCGCTGCGCGCGACCGTCCGCCGCTTCGCCGAGACGGAGCTCGCCCCGCTCGCCCGGCAGGCCGACGAGACGGAGACCTTTCCCCGTCCCCTCTTCCGGCGCTTCGGCGAGCTCGGCCTGATCGGGGTGCGCTATCCGGAGGAGGATGGCGGCTCGGGCTTCGACAAGGTCTCCGACTGCATCGTGCGCGAGGAGATGTCGCGGGTCTGCCAGTCCTTCGCCTCGTCCTGGTCGGCGCACAGCCATCTCGGCCTCTGGCCGATCTGGAAAGCGGGCACCGACGCGCAGAAGGAGCGCTTCTTCCGCCCCGGCCTGCAGGGCGAGCGCATCGCGGGCTTCGCCCTGTCCGAGCCCGATGGCGGTTCCGACATCCGAGCGCTGCGCACGCGCGCCGACAAGGTGCCGGGCGGCTGGCGGCTCACCGGCTCCAAGCTCTACATCACCAACGCGCCGATCGCCGACTTCCTGGTCCTGGCGGCGCGCACGCAGCCGGAGCTAACACCGGCCGCGATCAGCCTGTTCATCGTCGAGCTGCCGAACTCCGGCATCGCGGTCACGCGGCTGGAGAAGGAAGGCATCCGCGGATCCGACACCGGCCTCTTGTACATCGAGGACGCGTTCGTTCCCGACGACTGCCTGCTGGGCGGGCGTACCGGCACCTATCCCATCATCCTCGACAGCCTGGCCGAGAACAGGGTCGGCGTGGCGGCCAACGCGCTCGGCATGGCCCAGGCGGCGCTGGAAGCGGCGCTCGACTATGCGAAGGCGCGCAAGGTCCGCGGCCGGACGATCGGCCAGTACCAGGCGATCGCCCACAAGCTCGCCGACATGGCGGCCGACATCGAGGCCGCGCGCTGGCTGGTCTATCACGGCGCCTGGCGAGTGGATCGCGGCACGCTCGATCCGGCGACGGCGGCGAAGGTGAAGCTGGTCGCCTCGGAATGCGCCGTGCGCGTATCGGAAGCCGCCATCCGCATCCATGGCGGCGCCGGCATCATGCGCGAGTACCCGGTCGGCCGCATCCACCGCGACGCGCTGGTCTACGTGATCGGCGAGGGCACGTCGGAGATCCAGCGCAACATCATCGCGCGCGGCCTCGGCCTCTAGCGCGTGAGGCTTGAAGTTCACCTTCTCGCTGGGGCGCGCCACTCCGAAATCGTGGCGTGCCGAGATGTGCTCATCGTCTTCCGGACCGCGAGCCTCCAGGCTCGCTCATGATCATGAGCGGGCCTGGAGGCCCGCGGTCCACAAGAACATGATCCTGCGCGCCACGGAGTGGCGCGCCCCCAGCGAATGAGCGACCGTCATCACGCTCCGGCTGAAACCCGTCAGCCGATCCGGCGCAGCACGGGTTCGGGCAGCGGGCCCTTGTTCACGGCGGCGATCGCCGCCTCGAGATGGTCGAGGGTCGAATAGCCGACGAGCATGGTCGAGACCGCGGGATGGGCGATGACGAACCGTTCGGCGAACTCGGTCAGGCTCGTGCAGCCGCCGTCGGCCAGCAGCGGCTGCAGGGCGCGGGCGCGCGCGACGTCGCCGGCGAAATCCGGCGCCGAGCCGATCGGCGCGACGTCCTGCATGGCCAGCGGATGGCGGTCGGCGGTGCCCGCGAGCGCGCCCCCCGCCAGTGCGCGGATGACGATCGTGCCCATGTCGGCCGCCTTCGCCTTGTCGAGCAGGCGGCCATAGTCCTGGCCGGGCGCGCCCGCCGGCATCGCGCCGCCGGCGCTGGGATTGAGGGCGTTGTAGACGACCTGAACCGTGTCGAAGAGCCCGGAGTCGACGGCGCGGTGCAGCGCCGCGGTCTCGCCGACGCCGCTGAAGCCGATGAACCGCGTCTTGCCGGCACGGCGCAGCTTCTCCAGAGCCGGCGCCACCTGCTCGAGCGCGATGTCGATCGCGAGCCTGTCGCCGCCATCCTGGGCGACCAGCGGATTGTGCAGCTGGAAGAGGTCGACCGCGTCCCGGCCAAGGCGACGCAGGCTGTCGTCCATGCCCTGCTCGATCGCCTTGCCGACATCGCCGCGATGCTCGGCCGACAGGCGCACCTTGGTGCCGAGCACGATGTCGGCCTTGAGCGCCTTCAGCACGCGGCCGAGGTTCTTCTCGGATTCGCCGTTGCCGTAGAGTGCCGCCGTGTCGAAATAGTTGATGCCGGCCTCGATGGCCCGCGCCACCGCCCGTTCCTGGTCGTTCGCCGCGCCTTTGGTGAACAGCCCGCCGACCGCGCCGGCTCCGTAGCCCAGCACCGACACTTCCAGGCCCGTGCGGCCCAGCCTGCGCTTCTGCATCTTGCTCCTCCCGTTATTCCCGGCGTCTTCGGGCCGCCGGCCCGCGCCGTGGTGCGTCGGGCTCGGGCTAGCCCGTGCCGTCGACCGTGACCGTGCCCGCCGCGTTGTCCACCACGACGTGGTTGTCGTAGTAGGTCACCGTCGGCACGGCGCCGAACGCCGCCGCCATGCGCTTCTCCCATTCCGGCGTGTACCAGGCGCGCGCCGCGGCTTCCGATTCCCAGAGATAGACCCCGCCGCCGCCGGCCTCGCCGTTCAGGTAGTACTTCTTCAGCAGTCCCTTGGCGCCGAGGGCGGTATAGGTCGGCGCCGACTTGCGCGCCGCCTCAACCGCCGCGTCGCGGGGTCGCTTGGTCATCGGGATTTGAACGATGGCGACGAACATGCTGTTAGCTTACGGTCCTCGGCCCACGGGAGCAATTCATGACCGCTGCACTCAGCCGGATCGAGATCTGCGTCTTCGACGCCTATGGGACACTGTTCGATTTCAACTCGGCGGTCGCACGCCATCGCGCCGCCATCGGTCCCAGGGCGGACGCGCTGTCCGAGATGTGGCGGTCCAAGCAGATACAGTACACGTGGCTGCGCAACGGGATGGGCGCCTACGCGCCATTCTGGCAGGTCACGGGCGAGGCGCTCGACCATTGCCTCGAGGCCCACGGGATCGGCGAGGCCGGCGTGCGCGACAAGCTGATGGGCGCCTATCTCGCGCTCGATCCGTTCGCCGAGGTGCCGTCCATGATGAGCCGCCTGAAGGCCGCCGGCATGCGGACCGCCATCCTCTCCAACGGCAATCCGGAATTGCTCGACCCGATGGTCGCGGCGTCGGGCCTCGGCGACCGGCTCGACGCCGTTCTCAGCGTCGATGAGGCCGGTGTGTTCAAGCCCGACCCGCGGGTCTATCGCCTGGTCGAGGCGCGCTGCGGCGTGACGCCCGACCGCGTGTGCTTTCTGTCGTCGAACTGCTGGGACGCCCACGGTGCCGCGCATTTCGGCTTCTCGACGGTGTGGGTGAACCGCGCCGGTGCGCCCGACGACCGGTTGCCCGGCAAGACGGTGGCGGAGGTCCGCGACCTCTCGCAACTGCCGGCCCTGCTCGGGATCGCTTGATGCCGGCCTCTCCCACCCTCGCCGACGTCCAGGCCGCCGCCCGCCGTCTCGACGGCGTCGCCGTGCGCACGCCGCTGCTCGAGAACGCGCGGCTGAACGAGCGGCTGGGCGGACGCCTGTTCGTCAAGGCCGAGTGCCTTCAGCGCACCGGCTCCTTCAAGATCCGCGGCGCCTACAACTTCCTGGCGTCGATGAGCGAGGCCGACCGCGCCAAAGGCGCCGTCGGCTGGTCGTCGGGCAACCACGCCCAGGGGCTGGCGGAAGCCGCGCGCCTGCTGGGCATGAAGGCCACCATCGTCATGCCGGCCGACGCGCCGGCCCTCAAGGTCGCCAACACCCGGGCGTCGGGCGCCGAGGTCGTGCTCTACGACCGCGTCAAGGACAGCCGCGAGGAGATCGGCCTCGGCATCGCGCGCGAGACCGGCGCGACCGTCGTGCCGCCCTACGACCATCCCTGGATCCTGACCGGCCAGGGAACCGCGGGCCTCGAGCTGGTCGAGCAGGCGCAGGCGCTCCGCGTCACGCTCGACGCGGTGGCGGCGCCCTGCTCGGGCGGCGGCCTCGCCACCGGAATCGCGATCGCCGTGAAGGGGCTCAGCCCCTCGACCGCGGTCCATGCCGGCGAGCCGGCCGGCTTCGACGATCTCGCGCGCTCGCTGGCGGCCGGAGCCAGGCAGAAGAACGAGCGCCTGTCGGGCTCGATCTGCGACGCGCTGCTGGCGCCGACACCGGGCGACGTCACCTTCCCGATCGCCCGACAGCTCCTCGGTCCGGGACTCGTCGTCAGCGACGAGGAGGTGCTCGACGCCATGGAGACGGCGTTCCGCGAGTTCAAGCTCGTGGTCGAGCCGGGCGGAGCGGTGGCGCTCGCTGCAGCGCTTACCGGCCGACTGCCGGTGGAGGGCCGCACCGTCGCGGTGGTCTGTTCCGGCGGCAACGTCGATCATGCCACCTTCCGGACGGCCCTGGAGCGCCGGCCCGCATGAGCCTGTCCCGGCGCGGCCGATGGGAGCTCCGGATCGTCGCCGGCGTAAACCTCGTCAGCGCGCCGGTGAGCGCCATTTTCGGCATGCTCACCACGCCGGCGGACTCGAGCGTCCTCCTGTCGGCCCTCGTCGGCATCGTGACGTCGTTCCTGATCGCCACGCCGGTCGTCCTGTTCGAAATCCGCAGCTCGCGTCCGGGACGGCTGCGGCGCCTGCGCCGCCTGCCGCTCGCGCTCTATTTCGCCCTCAAGGTGCTCGTCTACTTCGTCATCATCATCAGCGGCCTCGTCCTGGTGCGGCTGCTGTTCATGCCATGGATGACGCATCGCGCCTTCGGCGACGGGCTGTTCGAAGGCTCGCTCGCCTTCGCCGTCGGCATGTCGGTCGTCGGCAACCTTGGCTTCGAGATGGGCCGGCTGCTGGGCTTCGGCACGCTCCGGAACTTCGTGACGGGCCGTTACGTTCAACCCCGGACCGAGCGGAGGACGTTCCTGCTGATCGACATGAAGGATTCGACCGGCGTCGCCGAACGGCTGGGACCGGTGCGCTTCCACGAGCTCCTCAACACCTTCTTCCGCGACATCACCGACGCCGCGCTGGAATGCGAGGCCGAGATCCACAAGTATGTCGGCGACGAGGCCATCCTCACCTGGTCGGGCGACGCGGGCCTGGACGACGGCGACGTCCTGAACTGTCCGTTCGTCGCCCGCGACCTGATCGCCGCCAATCGGGAGCAATACCGTCGGCGCTTCGGCGTCGAGCCGACCTTCCGGGCCGCGCTGCACCACGGCGACATCGTCGCCGGCGAAATGGGAGACCTGCGCCGCGAGATCGCCTTCGTGGGCGACACGCTGAACGTCGCCGCCCGGCTGCTCGACTCCGCCAAGACGCTGGGCCACGACGTGCTGGTCTCCGCCGACCTGCTGGCCCGCGCCGGCCTGCCGCCCGGCCTCCGCAGCCTGCCGCTGCCGACGCTCGCGGTGCGCGGCCGCGGGGCCCCGCTCGAGATCGCCGCGCTCGAGCGGCCCCTCGCCGCGTCGGTCCCCTGATGCCGAACCTGCACATCGCCGGCGACCCGCCGATGACGAAGGCTCTGGTCGCCGCCGGCGCCTTCGCCGCCGATCCCGTGATCGTGGTCGACGTCGGCGCGCGCGGCGGCGTCGAATGGTACTGGAAGGTCTTCGGCCAGCATCTCCGGATCGTCGCCTTCGAGCCGGATGCCAAGGAATGCGCCCGCCTGAACGCGGCCGGCGATCCGCAGGTCACGTTCATCGCCGCGGCGCTGGGCGCGGAGAACGGGCCGCGCACGCTCTACGTGACGCGCCACGCCGCCTCGACGACCTTCTATCCCACCGTGCCGGAGTGGGGGCGACGCTATGCCTTCGCCGACAATCTCGCCGTCGAGAGCGAGGTCGTGGTCCAGACCACGACCTTGCGCGACGCGCTGGGCGGGCGCCGACCCGACTTCATCAAGCTCGATGCCGAGGGCGCCGAGCTCGACGTGCTGCGTGGCGCCGACCTCGAGCCCGTGCTCGGCCTGATCGCAGAGCTCAACTTCGGCCAGTCGCCGTCGGGCCAGCCCTCGTTCGCCGATTTCGACATCCACTGCCGGGCGAACGGACTGCAGCTCTACGACCTCGACGTTTATCGCTTCAGCCGCATGGCCCTGCCCTATCCGTACCTCTACGATTCGCGCGACGCCGACGGCCGCCCGGTGGCCGGCCCGACCATCCAGGGCCAGCTTCTGTCGAGCGACGCCCTGTACTTCCGCGACGCGCTGTCGAGCGCGAAGCCGGTCAAGCAGGCCTGCCTGTTCGAGATCTTCGGCCTCGCCGACTGCGCGGCCGAGACCGTGCAGGCCCATCGCGACGCCTTCGCGCGCTGGGTCGATCCCGACCGGCTGCTCGACCTGCTGGTGCCGGAGGTGAAGGGGCAGAGGCTCGGCTACCGCGAGTATGTCGCGCGCCACGCCGCCGACCCGCTGTTCCGGCCGACGCCGGGCTGGCGTCAGCCGCCGAAGCAGGTGAGCCAGTACGACGGCGTCTTCATCCCGGCCTGGCTGGGCTTCCGACAGCGGCTCTACTGGGCGTGGCGCGCGCTGCGTCACCGCCTCTAGCCCGGCGCTCGAGCAGGGTGCCGAGGATTCCCTTGGGCAGGAAGATGATGAACGTCACGAGCAGCACGCCGTAGACGAGATTGTCCCAGCCCACCGCGCCGGTGCCGAAGAAGATGCGCAGCGATTCGGCCAGCAGCAGCGTGATCACCGCGCCCACCGTCGGGCCGAGTGCGACGTAGATGCCGCCGACGACCACGGCGAAGACCATCTGCAGCGACACTGCGATGCCGCTCACCGTGTCGGGCGAGATGAACATCTGGTACTGGCAGTACATCGCGCCCGCGAAGGCCGTCATGAGGGCGCTGATCACGGTGATCTTGAGCTTCTCCGCCGTCACGTTGACGCCGGCGGCGGCCGCGGCGTCCTCGTCCTCGGAGATCGCCTCCATGGCATAGCGGCCCATGCTGCGATCGACGCGATACCAGATCACCAGCCCGATCGCCCAGACGCCCAGCGCGATCAGGTACCAGACCGTCTTGTCGTCGAACTGCAGCGCCACGAGCTGGCTGCCCTTGGTGCGCTCCGGCGTGTAGCCCAGCGAGCCGCCGGTCCAGTCGCGAGTCGCGGTGATGACCTGCAGCACGATCCCCGACAGCGCCAGCGTCACCAGGGCGAAGTAGTGGCCGGTGATCCTGAAGCGGAAGCAGGGATAGGCCACGACCAGCGCGAGCGCGCCGGCGCAGGCCATGGCGATCGGGATGCCGATCCACGGCGTGAGGCCGGCATGGTTCCACAGCAGCGCCGTCACGTAGGCGCCGACGCCCATGAAGCCGCCGTGGCCCAGCGACACCAGCCCGAAGCGGCCCATCATCGACCACGACGTGTAGGCGAACGACCAGATCAGGACGAGGACGAGGATGTGCAGGTGGTACGGGTCGGAATAGACGAACGGCAGCGCCACCAGCACGATGGCGGCGATCGCCCAGGGCGCGGCGACGCGCCCGCTCACGAGCGCCTCGCCAGCAGGCCCGACGGCCTCACGAACATCATCACGATGAAGAAGGCGAAGGCCAGCACGTAGCCCCATTCGAGGTCCGAGAAGAGCCCGCCCAGCGAGATGATCTCGGCGAACAGGAAGGCCGCGACGAAGCCGCCGACGAAATTGCCCAGGCCTCCCAGCACGCAGATCAGGAAGGTGATGGGCCCGAAGGACAGGCCGACGAAGGGATGGACGTCGTACTGCAGGACCAGCAGGCAGGCGGCGAGGCCGGCCAGTGCGCCGCCCAGCGCCGAGGTGACGAGGTAGAGGCGCTTGGTGTCGACCCCCATCAGCGCCATGATCTGGCGGTCCTGCGAGATCGCGCGGATGGCGGTGCCCGTGAAGGTCCGGGTCATGAACAGGTAGACCACGACCATGCCGATCAACGCCGCGCCGAAGGCGAGCAGCCGCGAGTAGCTGAAGTGCATGTCGGCCAAGGCCAGCACCGGGAGGCGGATGCCGAGGTTGCGGAAGTCGATGCCGAAGGCGACGGTGGCGAAGCTCTGCAGGACGAACAAGACTCCGCCGGTCGCCAGCAGCTGGTTGATGGGCGGCCCCGACAGGAGCGGGGCGATGACCACGAAGTGCAGCAGCGCCCCCAGGCCGGCGACCAGCAGGATCGCCAGCGGCGCCGCCAGCCAGTAGGAGACGCCGAAATACTGGACCAGCCAGTACATGCCGTACATGCCGATCATCACCAGCTCGGCGTAGCAGATCCAGGTCACGTCGATGACGCCGAAAATCAGGTTCAGGCCGAGCGCCAGGAGCGCCAGCAGGCCGCCCAGCAGGATTCCGTTCACCACGGCCTCCAGAAGGTAGATGTCGAAGATCTCGAGGAACGACTGCATCAACTTCCCCTCGTTGGAGCGCGGACCTACACGCCGAGATACGCCTGCTTGATCGTGTCGCTCGCCAGGAGCTCGGCGGCGCTGCCCGAGGCGCGGATGGAGCCCGCCTCCAGCAGGTACGCCCGGTCGACCACCTTCAGCACCTGCTGCACGTTCTGCTCGACGATCAGCACCGTGAGCCCGCCCGCGCGGATGCGCTTCACCAGCTCGAAGACCTGCTGGACGACGACCGGCGCCAGGCCGGCCGAGGGCTCGTCGAGCAGGAGCAGCTTGGGCTCGCTCATCAGCGCGCGCCCGATGGCGCACATCTGCTGCTCGCCGCCGGACATGGTGCCGGCCATCTGGCCGCGCCGTTCCTTCAGCCGCGGGAAGAGCTCGAACACCTCCTCCAGCCGCTGCGCGAACTTCGCCCGCGCCTGCGGCATGTAGGCGCCCATCTTGAGATTGTCCTCGACCGTGAGCCGCGGGAACAGGCGCCGGTTCTCGGGAACGTGGGCGATGCCCAGCCCGACGATGCGGTGGGCCGGCGTCGCGACCACGTCGGCGCCCTCCATCGAGATCGAGCCGCGCATGGGCCGAATGAGGCCGGAGATCACCCGCATCAGCGTCGTCTTGCCGGCGCCGTTCGGGCCGATCACGCCCACCGCCTCGCCCGCCCGGACCTCGAGGTTGATGTCGAAGAGCGCCTGGAAGCTGCCGTAGCCCGCGTCGACCGATCGGAGATCGAGCATTCCCGTCGGCCTCAGCGCCGCGCCTGGGCGGCGACCGCCTGGGTCGCGTCGGCGTCGGTGCCGAGGTAGACCTCGATGACCCGCGGGTCGTTGGACACCTCGGTCGGCAGCCCTTCGCTGATCTTCTCGCCGTGATCCAGCACCATGACCCGGTCGACCACGCGCATCAGCACGCCCATGATATGCTCCACCCAGATGATGGTGATGCCGAGCTCGTCGCGGATCTTGCGCAGCATGTCGGCCGCCTGGTCCATCTCAGCCTCGTCGAGGCCGCCCAGGCTCTCGTCGGCCAGCAGCAGCTTGGGGCCGGTGGCCAGCGCCTTGGCGAGCTCGAGCTTCTTCAATCCGGCGGCACCCAGCCCGTCCACGGGCGAGCGACGGTCGGTCGGCAGGCCGACCATGGCGAGCGCCCGCTCGGCCGCCTCGTCGGCCCGCGCGCGGCTGTGCCGCCCCTGGCCGTAGAAGCCGGCAAGCGCCACGTTCTCGAAGATGGTGAGGCGGCGGAACGGCCGCGGGATCTGGAAGGTGCGGCCGATCCCGCGGTTGATGACGCGATGCGGGGCCAGTCCCGCGATCTCGTGCCCCTCGAAGCGGATCGATCCCGCCGAAGGCGGGAACGTCCCGGAGAGCATGTTGAAGATCGTGCTCTTGCCCGAGCCGTTGGGGCCGATCAGGCCGAGGATCTCGCCCTGATCGACCGCGAACGACACGTTGCTGACGGCCGTGAAACCGCCGAAACGCTTGACCAACCCCTCGACAACCAGCACGGCCGTGACGCTCCGCCGCTACTTGGCGTTGCTGTAGGTGGTTCCTGCCGGCAACGGCAGCACGGCCTCGCGCTGCGCCTGGCTCTTGGGCCACACGACGTACGACTTGTCGTCGATGTACTGGATGATGACCGGGAAGGCGCGGTCGTTCTGGCCGGCCATCGGCTGGCCCTCGCCCTCGAACTTCACGCCGAAGCCGAGCATCGTGCCGCCTTCCTTGATGTCGGTGTCGAGGGCGGCCTTGCGCAGCGCCTCGGAATCGATGCCGCCGTACTTCTTGATGGCGCGCGGCAGCACGTCGGTCAGGAACAGGTAGGTGTTGGACGCCGCCATGCCGACATGCGCCGACCGGATGGCCACGCCCGGCTTCACCTTGTCGAACTCCTCGCCGACCAGCTTGATCTCAGGCACCAGAGCGGGATCGAGCGTCTTGGGGTTGGTCAGCCAGATCGAGATCGGGTCGGTGTTGAAGAAGTAGTTGACGTCCTTGCCCAGCCCTTCCTTCAGCTTCTCGTAGACGCCATAGCCGGCCCCGTGGCCGACCAGCGCGAGGAACTTCAGCCCCTGCTCGCGCGCCTGGCGCAGCAGCAGCGTGATGTCCGGGTTGTAGCCGGTGTGGAAGACCACGTCGGGCCGCGCCCGCTTGAGCTTGGTCACCAGGGCCGACAGGTCCGGCGCCGTCGCGGAGTAGCCCTCGTTCAGGACGATGTTGAAGCCGGCCTTCTTGGCGCCCGCCTCGTTGCCCTTGCCGACGTCGACGCCGTAGGCGCCGTCCTCGTGCACGATCGCGACGCGCAGGTCCTTGGGATCCTTGCCGAGCTTGGACTTGGCGTTCTGGGCCATGAAGTCCATCGTCATCAGGCCGAACTGCCGGCCGCTCGGCTGCGCGCGGAACACGTACTTGAGATTGCGGTTCTCGAGCACGGCCGAGGAGATGCAGGTGGTGATCCACATGAACTTCTTGAGCTGCTCGACGCGGGCGGCCACCGGCACGCACTGCGCCGACGAATAGAAGCCGAGCAGCATGTCGACCTTTTCCTGCTCGATCAGCCGCACCGCCTCGTTGATGGCGACGTCCGGCTTGCTCTGGGCGTCGGCGTAGATCGCCTCGATCTTGTAGCCCTCGACGCCCGTCTTCGTGAACTGGTCGAGCACGATCTTGGCGCCGATGTACTGCAGCTCCGAGCCGCCGCCGGCAAGCGGGCCGGTGAGGTCGTAGACGACGCCGATCTTGAGCTTCTTATCCTGGGCTTGTGCGGCAAACGCGAAACCAAGTGCCGCGACAGTGGCCACGACTCCGCCCGCAATGCGGGCGATGCTGCCCTTGGACATCAAGTCCTCCCTATGTCGCTTTGGGGTTACTCCCCTTGTCGCGCATCACAGGGGCCGCGCCGCCCGATGTCAAGCGGCGCGGGAAATCCTATCCGCGCCCCTCTCCCGGCGTGAGGATGTCGAACATCAGGTTGGTCGACGTGTCGAGCATGCCGAACAGGAGGGCGAGCGATGCCGCGTCGCCGTCGATGCGGAGCGCGCCGGACTGCACCGCTTCGGCCGGCCTGGTCTTGCCGAGCACCATGGCGTCGAGCGTCGCGCGCGTCGTCACGATCGTCGCCGACGCCCGGTCCGACCATTCGCCGAGGCGATGCGTCAGGGTCGAATGGCTGAGCGTGAGCGCGAGCCTCTCGTCGCGGTCGGTGAAGTGCCAGTTGACCACCATCGAGCGGCCGGCTGCCTTTGACGCGTCGAGACGGATCGCCAGCATGTCGAAGAACGTGTCGGTGGAAAGACCCGACAGCATGTCGGCGCCGACCGCGAGCCGGGCCGAGAGGCCGAACACGCCGTGGCGCAGCTCCTGGGCGCCGTACAGGAAGGCATTGCGCCAGGTCGCCGATTCGGCCTGATAGCCCATCTGCTCGAGCGCGTCGGCGCACAGCGCCCTCGCCTCTTCATTGCCGGGCTCGGCGTAGACCACCTCCTTCATGACCTGGGCGACCCAGCGGAATTCGCCGCGGGCGAAGTCGGCCCGGGCCTTCGCGACGACCGCGGCCGCGCCGCCCATGTACTCGACGAACTTGGCGGCCGCCGGCGCCGGCGGCAGCGGATGGAGGTTGCAGGGATTGGCGTCGTACCAGGACAGATAGCGCTGGTAGACGGCCTTCACGTTGTGGCTGACCGAGCCGTAGTAGCCGCGCACCGACCAGCGCGTCGCCAGGCCGGGCGGCAGGTCGATCGCCTCGGCGATCTCGGCCGGCCGCCAGCCCTTGTTCATGTAGCGCAGCGTCTGGTCGTGGATGTGCTTGTAGAGATCGCGCTGCGCCTCGAGATGGTCGAGGATCGCCGCACGCCCCCAGACCGGCCAGTGATGCTGGCCGATAAGGATCTCGCTCGCCGGCGCGTACATCGCGATGGCGTCGCCGATATACTTGGCCCAGATGCGCGGATCGCGCGCCACGGCGCCGCGCAGCGGGATGAAGTTGTGCAGCAGCGGGCAGGCATTCTCCGCCATGTTGAGCACGCTGAGCTGCGGATAGAACATGTGCATCTCGGCCGGCGCCTCGGTCTCCGGCGCAAGCTGGAAGACGATGCGGATGCCGTCCACCGTATGCTCCTCGACCGGCTGCACGATGCTGAGGGTCGGCGCGATGAGGCCAAGCGTACCGCGGGCCACGCTCTTGCCCAGCCCGGCATCGACCTGGCCGCGCGGCCCGCGCGGCAGCATGGTGCCGAACTGGAACTGGGCCCGGCGCGCCATCGGCAGGCCGGCCAGCACGTTCTCCCCGGTCACTGCCTCCATGAATCCGGCCGGCGCGATCACCGCCACCTTGCCCGCCTTGACGTCGGCCTCGTCGACCACGCCGCGCACGCCGCCATAGTGGTCGACGTGGCTGTGGGTGTAGATCACCGCCACCACCGGCTTCCTCGGACGATGCGCGAAGTAGTGCGCCAGCGCCGCCCGCGAAACCTCGGCGGTGGTCAGCGGATCGATCAGGATCAGGCCGCTGTCGCCCTCAATCACCGTCATGTTGGAAATGTCGAAGCCGCGCAGCTGGTAGAGCCGCTCCGTCACCTTGAACAGGCCGTTGGCCATGTTGAGCCGCGCGATGCGCCACAGGCTGGGATTGACCGTGGCCGGCGCCAGCTCGCCGTCGATAAAGGCGTACTCGCCCAGGTTCCACAGCACGCTGCCGTTCGCCGCGCGCACCATGCCGTCCGGCACCGGCGCGATCAGCCCGCGCTGCGCCGCCTCGAAGTCGCCGGTCTCGTCGAACGGCAGCCGCGCCGCCATCGCCTCGTTGGCTGCCCGCGTGGCGGGCTCGGCATCGCGCGCGGCGTCGAGATGCGACGCCGGAACCGGAACGGCGGAAGTTGAGGCCATCTTGCTGTCTTTCCCAAAGAGTGCGGCGGCGCACTTTGGGGGCCGGCGACGGCCGGAGGCAAGGGGTGCTTCCGACTGGATCGGAAAGGCCGTTCGCCTATGGTGCAATGAAATCCGGTCGGTCGATACCCGGCATCGAATCATAGGCTCGGGCAAACGTTGCTTCGGGCGTGTCCGCGACGCCGCTGTCGAAATAGATGGCCTTCAGCCATAGAGCCAGTTCCAACGTGTCGCCTCCCTCGTAGAGCGACAACAGGTTCTGCTTCAACATTTGACGGCCGCGACTGACGAACGTCTGGTCGCGAGTACCACCGTCGACCAGATGCCGACATGCCCAGTGCCCAAACCGAATCCGTGAATGCAGTTCCATCGGCATCTTCATCTGCGTGGCTTCGAACACTTCAAGACCGAAAAGCGGAGCATCTGCTGCCAGCGCGACCGCGAGGTGCTGGCCCATGACGCTCCGTCGGCTCTCCAGCAAGCCCGTTTCGTCCTTGGGGTCCGCCATTCGCAGTCCCTGCCAATCCGCTGCAATCGAGGCTGTGAGGTCGACGTGCGCGCGCTCGCCTCTTGCCAACCACTTGCAGACGCCCAGGACCTGCCGCCACTTGTAGAGCGTAGCCCGCCAATCGTCTTCGAAATACCCCTTGCCCTCATAGTCCGCACGGGTAGGTTCCGGTTCACTCTCCATCCACGCGATGAGCCTTTCGACCGTTGAATGAAGTTCCTTGGAGAGGCCGAGCAGGTAGCCACTCACCAGGCTTCCGGCCTGCATGGGGGCGTACATGGCGCGCGAAGGCGCGATTGAAGGACCAGAGAACTCGTTGTTGATCGTCTGCTCGAGATTGTACCGAAACCAAAAGGCGCGCTCGCCGACCGGATCGAATTCATTTGTCATGTGTCACCTCCGCGGCCCTTCTGAAAGGTGATTCCGCACGAGTTCGACGTACCCGTCAGAGGCATTACCGGTACCAACTGTGCAAAGATTGTAGTTGCCCTTCCGCAGCTCTGCGACCGCCTCTGCTGCCACCGCCGGAGACAGCGTACCCGCAGCGACAGCGGCTGAGACGTATTTATTTACCTTTTCAGGGGAAAGCGTCCGCGAAGTCGCCAAGCTTGGGCCGAGCCGACGCTTCGCGCTTCGCCACCGAGAATCCCATTCCATGAATCGGCGGTCCGGACCAACCGTCAGGGCGTCAGGCCCAGTGTCGCCAGCCGGATTGCCATAGTGCACGAAGATTTCGTAGGGAACGGCGGTCCGGATCCTGTTGCCAAGTTCGAGTTCCCCCCTGTGCCCGATCGAATGTCGCGCATAGTCGGGCGCATACTCATAGCCTGCCTTTGGCGCCGGAAACCCCGGCGCGACACGGACGCCGACTGCCGTATCGATCCCATCGCGCCCGTCGTACTGACCGCTTTGTGCCGGCTTGCCGGGCAAGGTCCGGACGGCGCGGCACGCCAGCACTCGCTCCTCGTCGGGGTCGGACCGCTTCGCCTCTTCCAGCGTCCGGGCATCGATCTTGGTACGCAGAATCGACTGCGGTGCGGGTCGGACAGCGGCGCCGGGAGGGGCTGGGCTTGCGACAGGCTGAGGAGCGATCGGGGGAAGTTGGCCAGGGGGCTCGTCCTTCGGCGGCCGCGCCATGGCGCTCACGAGGGCGTCTTCGGAAGGCGTCGTCAGCCCGAGGGCTTGATTGAGTTGATGACGATTGATGACCGTGCTTTCTCTCCCATCCCGGCCGATGACGCGCTCGGCATCGACAGGAAGGGTTGTCCATTTCGCGCCGATGCCGGTTCCGAACAGGCCGTCATCGACGCGGCGCTGGATCTCCATCGTTCGCTGTCCAGGCGCGCTTCGGGCGCGCAGGCCGTCGCCGAGGTCGGTCATGTCCGACTGCGAATTGGTCGGAGTGACGAGCATGGGCAGCACGCCTGCCGCAGCGGACGCCGCGCCGGCCAATGCCGGGACAGCACCTGCGGCAAGCTCCGCCGCTGCAGGGGCGGCACGTCCTGCGAGTTTCGCAATCTCGGGAGCCGCACGCGAGGCGAGTTGTCCAACCATGGAGCCGAGGCGGCTCCCGATAGTGCTTATGTCGAACGCGCCGGCGCTCGCAGGAGCGGCCATGACCGAAGCCAGAGGCGCGCTGGAAGGCAGCACCGATGGTGAATCGGAGAAGGACGCGGCGAAGTCGGCGGGCGCGGCGTTCCGTGCGGGCTGCGGGAGCCAAGATTCGCCGAGATGAAAGCCTGGCGGCCCGTCCGCCACGCTGTACCGGAGCGAGGGAAGCTCAGTTGCATCGAGAGCCGTGGTTTGACCGGGAAGTTCAGGCCACCGGAAGGTCTCACCGTTTCCCTTCCCACCGGCCACGGCCGAGACCATCGGGTCCAGGCTCATCTGCGGGGGCTTCCAGTGAAAGAGACCCGGTTCATCCCCGGCGATCTCGTCCGGCGGAATGGCGTGAAATCCCGGAAGGCCCGTGGGTCGATTCGGGAAGCGCGGCCAAGGCCATGCGGGATCGAAGCCAGGGTCCGACATCACGTTCTCCGAGATAGGTCTCCTCGGATTGTTATATAACTAAAGTGCTCATAATTCAATACGGTAGTTATTCTTGCGGGCACGGAAAGGCGGCCATGCCGGCGCAGTTATCGAGCATGAGCAGATTGTCGCGTGGCCTGAGAAGTGTTGACCGGTCTAGCCGATACGCGGCGGAAGGGCCGCCCTACTCCGCCGGCTTGAGATGCGCCTTGCCGGTCTCGTGCTCGCTTGGCAGCAGCGACAGGGCGCAGAAGGACAGGAAGGCCACGCCGGCCAGCACCATCAGCACCACCGGGAAGCCCGCCGCCTTCACGGTCGGGCCGATCAGGGCCACGACGAAGGAGCTGACGCCGAAGCCGATGGCGAGCCGCGCGCCGGTGACACGGCTGCGCATGCGGTCGTCGATGTACTTCACGATCATCGCGTCGGTGAAGGGGATGGCCCCGAACACCAGCAGCATGAAGCCGATGGCGGTGATGAACAGCGCCCAGTCCTCGACCTGGGAGGCGATCAGGAACAGCGGCACCTGCAGCAGGACGATCGGGATGTAGATCGTCTTGAGCGGAAACCGGTCGATCAGCTTGCCGACCACGAGCTGGGCCAGCGAGGCCAGGGCGAAGATGACGAACAGCATGGTGGCGAGCTCGGCCGGATCCTCGACCGCGCCCTTCACGCGATCGCGCAGCAGCTCGCCGTTCCCGTTGGTCGTGAAGTTGAAGATGATGCTTCCCGTCACCGCGGTGAAGGTCATGATCCCGAAGACGCGCGCCATGATCGACGGCGGCAGGTCGTTCATCTTGGCCTTGCGCTTGGCCGGGGCCTCCTCCTCGCGCGGCACCAGCAGCACGAAGGCGACCGCGGAAATGAGGCAGATCACGCCCGGGATCACGAAGGCCATCTGCCAGCCGAAGCGCTGCCCGATATAGACCGAGACGCCGGCGGCGATCGCGATGCCCATGTTGCCGGCCAGGCCGTTGAGCCCGATCGTGAAGCCCGGGTTCTTCGCCTTCTGGACCAGCATCGGGATGCCGACCGGATGGTAGATCGAGGCGAAGGCGCCCATCAGGGTCAGCGCCGCGCCGATCTGCCATTTGTTGGTGCAGAGCGCGATCACCAGGGCCGACACGCCCATGCCCGTGAAGAAAATCACCATCATGATCCAGCGGCCCCAATGGTCGCCCAGCCGGCCGCTGACGATCGAGCCGGCGCCGAACATGAAGAGCGCCCCGTAGTTGAAGGGGGTGAGCTCGGTCCATTCCACGCCCCAGGCGCCGGCGATGACGCCCCAGCTGTAGGCGAACACCACCAGGATCCAGTGATCCATGGCATGGCCGATGTTGAGCAGGATGGACGACGGGCTGGTGTGGGACATTTTCTTGCCTGGCGAAGGGACAAACGTATTGAAGGCCTTTCCGTTTTGTCTGTCTCACGGCAAACTGCCAAGGAATGTCGCAAACCGGCCAACGTCGCGGAAGATCGACCGATCCTGGGGATTACCAGAGGGTGCCGCGGGCCATCGCCGCCATGCCCAAGGACTTCGCCCGCGGCTTCACGATCGCGCCGCATAGGCATCTGCGCGCCCAGCTCATCTATGCGCCGGCTGGCGCGATGCGGGTCTCGGCGGCGGGCAGCCTCTGGATGGTGCCGCCCCAGCGCGCGCTGTGGATGCCGCCCGGCATCGAGCATTCGATCCGGATGCTCAGCGACGTCACCATGCGCACGCTCTACCTGCGCGAGGATGCCGCCTTGGCCATGCCGCGGACCTGCCATGTGCTCCCGGTATCGCCGCTCCTGCGCGAGCTGATCGTGCGCGCGACCGAGCTGCCACTGGACTATGACGAGGCCGGGCCGGCCGGCCATCTCGTGGCCCTGCTGCTCTCGGAACTGCATGGCCTGCAGTCCCTGCCCCTCGACCTGCCCCTGCCCGGCGATCCCCGGGTGATGGCGGTCTGCCGGGCGATCCTCGACGAGCCGGGCGACCGCCGAGGGCTGGCCGACTGGGCCCGCGACGCGTGCGTCAGCGAGCGCACCCTGGCCCGGCTGTTCCGCAGCGAGACCGGCCTCAGCTTCGGGGCGTGGCGCCAGCAGGCGCGCCTCCTTGAGGCGATGGGCCGGCTGGGCGCCGGCGAGCCGGTGACGCGGGTGGCCCTCGATCTCGGCTACGACAGCATCAGCGCGTTCAGCGCCATGTTCCGCCGCGCGACGGCGACCTCGCCGCGCACGTTTCGCTCCGGTAGCGGCGGGACAGGTCAAAGCCCTTGATGACGTAGGGATTAGATCGTTCAAATCCGCGCGCGAGGCCAACAGGTTCTTGACGTTCCGAGTGCGAATCTCCTGAATGCGCGACCCTTTTGAGGTAATCTGAATTGTCATTTACCGGGACCTCGCTGCTCATTTGGTGATGGCCGCCGCCGCCTGGAGTTGCTGTTGAAGCCGACCGACATCAAGAACCCCGACTACTTTCACAAGGTCGTCGATTGCCAGTGGGCCTGTCCTGCCCACACCCCGGTTCCCGAGTACATCCGTCTGATCGCGCACGGTCGCTATTCCGACGCGTACATGATCAACTGGAAGTCCAACGTCTTCCCCGGGATCCTGGGCCGCACATGCGATCGGCCGTGCGAACCCGCGTGCCGGCGCAGCCGCGTCGAGGACGAGACGCTGGTCAAGGGCAAGAAGGAGCCGGTCGCGATCTGCCGGCTGAAGCGCGTCGCCGCCGACTACAAGGACGACGACGGCATCCGGGCCGCGATGCCCAAGGCGCCGGCCCGCAACGGCAAGCGCGTCGCCTGCATCGGCGGCGGTCCCGCGTCGCTCACGGTGGCGCGCGACCTCGCGGTGCTGGGCTACGAGATTGTGATCTACGACCAGGATCCCAAGCTCGGCGGTTTCATCCGCACCCAGATCCCGCATTTCCGCCTGCCCGAATCGGTGATCGACGAGGAAGTCGGCTACATCACCGGGATCGGCAACATCGCCTTCCGCCACCAGAAGGTGGACTCGATGAAGGCGGTGCTGGCCGAAGGCTACGACGCGGTGTTCGTCGGCTCGGGCGCGCCGCGCGGCCGCGACCTCGACGTGCCGGGCCGCAACGAAGCCGCGGCCAACATCCATATCGGCCTCGACTGGCTGTCGTCGGTCTCGTTCGGCCACACCACGAAGGTCGGCCGCCGCGTGATCGTGCTGGGCGGCGGCAACACCGCGATGGACTGCTGCCGCACCGCCCGCCGGCTGGGCGGCGAGGACGTCAAGGTGATCGTCCGTTCCGGCTTCGACGAGATGAAGGCGTCTCCCTGGGAGAAGGAAGACGCGATGGGCGAGGATATCCCGATCCTCAACATGCTGGTCCCGAAGGAAGTCACGCACGAGAACGGCAAGCTGACCGGCGTGCTCTTCCAGAAGGTGAAGGCGGAGTACGACGCCAAGGGCCGGCGCTCGCTGGTCCCGTCCGGCGAGCCCGACGAGCATTATCCGTGCGACGACGTGCTGGTGGCGATCGGCCAGGAGAACGCGTTCCCCTGGATCGAGAAGGACGCCGGCGTCGAGTTCGACAAGTGGGGCCTGCCCCGCCTCGACGAGGCGACCTTCCAGAGCACCCAGCCCAAGGTGTTCTTCGGCGGCGACGCCGCCTTCGGGCCGAAGAACATCATCTGGGCCGCCGCGCACGGCCACGAGGCGGCGATCTCGATCCACAAGATGCTGTCCGGCGAGGATCCGGGCGACCGCCCCGCCCCGGGCGTCAACATCGTCAGCCAGAAGATGGGCATCCACGAGTGGAGCTACGACAACGCTCCGACCAACGACCATCGGTTCAAGGTGCCGCATCGCGCCAAGCAGGAGGCGCTGAAGGACATCATGGCCGAGGTCGAGCTGGGCTTCGATCCCAAGCTCGCCTTCGAGGAGGCGCAGCGCTGCCTGAACTGCGACGTGCAGACGGTGTTCACCGGCAACCTGTGCATCGAGTGCGACGCCTGCGTCGACATCTGCCCGATGGACTGCATCACCTTCACCGAGAACGGTGACGAGAAGGACGTCCGGCACCGGCTCAACGCGCCGGCCGTGAACCCGACCCAGGACCTCTATATCGGCAACGACCTCAAGACCGGCCGCATCATGGTCAAGGACGAGGACGTCTGCCTTCACTGCGGGCTGTGCGCCGAGCGCTGCCCGACCGGCGCGTGGGACATGCGCAAGTACTACATCGAGATGACTCACGCGGGGCACGCATGCCGCAAGCACTAGCTGCCGTTAACGACTTCGTCGTCAAGTTCGCCAACGTCAACGGCTCCGGCTCGGCTTCGGCCAACGAGCTGTTCGCCCGGTCGATCCTGCGCATGGGCGTGCCCGTCAGCCCGCGCAACATCTTCCCGTCGAACATCCAGGGCCTGCCGACCTGGTACGAGGTGCGCGTCACCGAGCGCGGCTGGCTCGGCCGGCGCGGCGGCGTCGACATGATGGTCGCGATGAACCCGCAGACCTGGGCCGAGGACGTGAAGGAGATCACGCCGGGCGGCTACCTGTTCTACGACAGCACCAAGCCGATGCCCTCGTCGATGTTCCGCGAGGACATCAACATCATCGGCGTGCCGCTGACGGCGATCACGAACGCGACCTACACCGACGCCCGCCAGCGCCAGCTGTTCAAGAACATCATCTATGTCGGCGCGCTGTCGATCCTGCTCGACATCGATCCCGAGGAGATCAAGAAGCTCTTCGGCGAGCAGTTCAAGGGCAAGGAGAAGCTGCTCGATTCCAACGTCAAGGCGCTCAACCTCGGCCGCGACTGGGCGACCCAGCATCTCGATCCCGACCTGGTGAAGCTCAAGGTGCGGCGGGCCGACAATGTCGGCAACCGCATCTTCGTCGAGGGCAACAACGCCGCGGCGCTGGGCGCCGTGTACGGCGGCGCCACGGTCTGCGCCTGGTACCCGATCACCCCCTCCTCCTCGCTCGCCGAAGGCTTCATGGCGCACTGCAAGCGGCTGCGCCACGACAAGGAGACCGGCAAGGCCCGCTACGCCATCGTCCAGGCCGAGGACGAGCTCGCCTCGATCGGCATGGTCATCGGCGCCGGCTGGAACGGCGCGCGCGCCTTCACGGCGACGTCGGGCCCGGGCATCTCGCTGATGACCGAGTTCATCGGCCTGGCTTACTTCGCCGAGGTCCCGGCGGTGATCGTGAACGTGCAGCGCGGCGGGCCGTCGACCGGCATGCCGACCCGCACGCAGCAGTCCGACCTGCTGTCCTGCGCCTACGCCTCCAACGGCGACACCAAGCACGTGCTGCTGTTCCCCGAGGATCCGCGGGAGTGCTTCGACTTCACGGCCGGCGCGCTCGACCTCGCCGACCGGCTGCAGACGCCGGTGTTCGTCATGACCGACCTCGACATCGGCATGAACCACCGGCTGTGCCAGCCGTTCGAATGGGACGAGAGCCGGGTCTACGACCGCGGCAAGGTGATGACCGCCGAGGAGCTGGAGGCCGGCAAGAACTTCGGCCGCTATCTCGACGTCGACGGCGACGGCGTCCCGTTCCGCACCTACCCCGGCACCCATCCGACCAAGGGCTCGTACTTCACCCGCGGGACGACCAAGGACGAGTACGCGCGCTACTCCGAGGAAGGCGCCGTCTACGTGCGCAACATGGAGCGGCTGCAGAAGAAGTTCGACACGGCACGACGGATCGCGCCGCAGCCGCTGCGCTACTCCTCGCCCAAGGCGACGCGCCACGGGGTGATCTACTTCGGCTCGACCAGCCCGGCCATGGCCGAGGCGCTGGACCATCTCGAGGCCGACGGCAACCACGTCAACGCGCTGCGCGTGCGCGCCTTCCCCTTCGCCCAGGCGGTCGAGGACTTCATCCACGAGCACGAGACGGTGTTCGTGGTCGAGCAGAACCGCGACGGGCAACTGCGCTCGATGATCATGAACGAGTTCACGCTCGACGCGCGCAAGCTCGTACCTGTCCTGCACTACGACGGCACGCCGATCACGGCGCGCTTCATCGCGGCCGACATCGCCGCGAAGATCGGCAAGTCCAAGGTGATTCCCTTCGAGAAGGCGGCGTCATGACCTATATCGCCAAGCCCAAGCTCCACCATCCGTCGCTGGTCAGGAACAAGGCCGGCTACACCCGCCGCGACTACGAGGGCGCGGTCTCGACCCTGTGCGCCGGCTGCGGCCACGATTCGATCAGCGCCGCCATCATCCAGGCCTGCTACGAGCTCGACATCCAGCCCCATCGCGTCGCCAAGCTGTCGGGCATCGGCTGCTCGTCGAAGGCGCCGACCTATTTCGTGGGCGCCAGCCACGGCTTCAACACCGTGCACGGCCGCATGCCGTCGGTGATGACCGGCGCCAGCCTCGCCAACCGCGACCTGATCTACATGGGCGTCTCGGGCGACGGCGACTCCGCCTCGATCGGCCTCGGCCAGTTCGCCCACGTCATGCGCCGCGGCGTGAACATGACCTACATCGTCATGAACAACGGCGTGTACGGCCTGACCAAGGGCCAGTTCTCGGCGACCGCCGACAAGGGCTCGATCAGCAAGAAGGGCGTGGCCAATTCCGACGAGTCGATCGACATGGTGTCGCTCGCCATCCTGATGGGCGCTACCTTCGTCGGCCGCTCCTTCTCGGGCGACAAGCACCAGCTCGTGCCGCTGATCAAGGCGGCGATGGAGCACCAGGGCGCCGCCTTCCTCGACGTCATCAGCCCCTGCGTGGCCTTCAACAACCATGCCGGCTCGACCAAGAGCTACGACTATGTGCGCGAGCACAACGAGGCGCTGAACCGCATCGACTTCATCGAGGGCCGCGAGGAGATCACGACCCAGTACGAGCCGGGAACCCTCACCACCGTGCAGCAGCACGACGGGTCGTGGCTGCGCCTGCGCAAGCTCGGCGAGGAGTACGACCCGTCCGACAAGGTCGCCGCCATGAAGCGCGTCCAGGAAGGGCTGGCGGCCGGCGAGGTGATCACCGGACTGCTCTATCTCGACCCGACCCCGAAGGACCTGCACCACCACCTCAACACGGTGGCGGCGCCGCTCAACACGCTGAACACGCCGGACCTCTGCCCGGGTTCGGCGGCGCTCGACAGGATCAACGCCAGCCTGAGGTAGGCGGCGGCGCTCCCGATCACGTCAAAGTCAGTTCCCGCGGACGCATCCGCGGGGCCCCTGCCGGCGTAGTGCCTGCGTGGCCGCACGGATCGATTCGCCCGGGCAGCAGTTGCCCGCAAGCCGGTTGAAACTTCGACCGGCTCCTGTAGCCTCGCCCATGGGGAGATCGGTTGCTGAGCCGAAGGCCGTGACCATGGACGAGCAGGGACTGCCATGAAGCGTCTTCTTCTCCTGTTGATCGCCGCCGTCGGCTGGCAGGCATCCGTCGCCTCCGCCCGGGACCTCCGCTCGTCGGATGTCGAAGCGGCAGACTATCCGACCGTCAAGGCCGTGGCCTACATGGACCAGCTGCTGCGCCAGCGCAGCAATAGCCGCCTGAAGATCGGCTCGCTCGGCCATGGCGACCAGGATTCCGAGAGCTTCACCATCGCCCAGCTCCGCACCGGCGACCTGGACATGGCCCGCCTCAACGTCGCGGCACTGCATTCCCTCGTCCCGACCACGGTCGTGCCCGCCCTGCCCTTCCTGGTGCCGTCGCGAACGGCCATGCGACGGGTCCTCGACGGTCCGGTGGGCGCCGAGATCCTCGCGTCCTTCAATGACCACGGCCTGGTCGCGCTCTGCTTCTACGATCCGGGCGCGCGGTCGATCTACACCAGGGACCGGCCCATCCGCAGCGTGAAGGACCTCGCGGGACTGCGGGTCCGCGTCCAGCAGTCGAGCGCGATGGCCCAGGTCATGAAGGCCCTGGGCGCGCAGCCCATCCCCATGCCCTACAACCAGGTGAACGCCGCCCTGGCGGCCGGCACGATCGATGCGGCCGAGAACAACCTCGCCTCCTACGTGACGTCGCGCCACCATCTCGTGGCCAAGGTCTACAGCCTGACGGAGCACACCCGTCCTCCCGCCGTCCTGGTCTTCTCGAAGCCGGTCTGGGACAGGCTGCCGCCCGCCGACCAGGACCTGATCCGCCAGGCGGCCCGCGACTCGGTCCCCTACTTCCGCAGCCTCTGGGAGGAGTTCGAGGCGGGCGTCCGCCAGACCCTCGAAGCGAGTGGTGGCCAAGTCGTCGAGGACGTCGACCGGGCGGGCTTCGCGCAGGCACTGGCGCCGCTCCATGCTCGGCTCGTCCGGGAAACGCGCGACCGAGCGCTGCTCGAGCGCATCAAGGCGGCGGAGCAGGCCGAAAGCCGCTGAACGCCGCGTCGCCGGACGTCAGGCGCTCGGGCCGGAACCCGGGCTCTCGGAGGAAAGGCCCGGGTTTCCGTCGGCCTCGTCGAGCGCGCCGCGCACCATGCGCGCCAGATCCTCCTTGTGGAATGGCTTGCGCAAGAGGCGGACGCCGGGATCGAGCCGCCCCTGGTGGACCATCGTGTCCTCGGTGTAGCCCGACATGAACACGATGCGCAGCTCGGGAGCCACCTCGGCCGCCGCCTTCGCGAGCGCATGGCCGTTGATGGCGCCGGGCATCACCACGTCGGTCAGGAGCAGATCGAACGGCTCGCCGGCCTTGAGCCGATCGAGGCCTTCGGCGCCGCTGCCCGCCTCGGTGGGCGCGTAGCCGAGGCTCTCGAGCTGGGCCACGACGCCTTCGCGGACATGATCGTCGTCCTCGACCACCAGGATGCGCTCGCTGCCACCTTCCACCGCCGTCTGCGGCCGCAGCGCCGAGGCGACCGCAGACCCCTGGTCTCGCGGCAGGTACAGGCGCACCTCGGTGCCCCGGCCGACCTCGCTGCGGATCGTCACATGACCGTCCGACTGCTTCATGAAGCCGTAGACCATGCTGAGCCCGAGCCCCGTGCCCTTGCCGGCTCCCTTCGTGGTGAAGAAGGGTTCGAAGACATGCTCGATGACGTCCGCCGCGATGCCCAGCCCGTTGTCGCGCACCGCCAGAATCACGTAGGCGCCGGGAGGAACCGTGGACTCGTCGGTGGGCCCGACCACGGCGTTGCGCGTCTCGATCACCAGACGCCCGCCTTCGGGCATGGCGTCGCGAGCATTGATGCACAGGTTCACGAGCGCCGATTCGAGCTGGGTCCGGTCGACGCCGACGATCCACAGCGCGCCGTCGAGATTCGTCTCGAGCTCGACATGCTCGCCGAGCGTGCGCTCCAGCAGCCGTGACGTCTGGAGCACGACCTCGTTGACGTCCACCGGCTGCGGCTTCAGGGGCTGCTTGCGGGCGAAGGCGAGGAGACGTCCGGTGAGTTCGGCGGCCCGCTCCGCGGCCTGCGAGATGCGGCCCAGGCGCCGCTGCAGCACGGGCTCGGTCGCACGGCCCTCGAGCAGCGCCTCGACGTTCGACATGATCACCATGAGGATGTTGTTGAAGTCGTGCGCGATGCCGCCCGTGAGCTTGCCGATCGCGTCCAGCCTCTGGGCCTGGCGCAGGTCGCCTTCCACCGCCTTCTGGCGGGTCAGGTCGTGCACCACGCCCACGAAGATCGTCTCGTCGTCGAACTTCGCCTCGCCGACGGCGATGCTCACCGGCAGCGTCGTGCCGTCCTTGCGCTGCGCCGTGACCTCGCGGGCGGTGCCGATGACGCTGCGGATGCCGGTCTCGCCATAGCGCCTGAGATAGCCGTCGTGCCTCCCGCGGACCGGCATGGGCATCAGCATGCGGAGGTTCTCGCCCACCACTTCGCTGGCGGAGTAGCCGAAGATCTGCTCGGCCGCGGGATTGAATACCCGGATGATGCCGCTGGAATCGATGACGATCAGCCCGTCGATCATCGTCTCGCGGATGACGTCGACGAACTGGTGCAGCCGGCGCTCGGTGGCCGCCGCCTCGACCTGGGCGGTGACGTCGCGGGTCAGCTTGCCGTAGCCGATGTGGCGCTTCCTGCTGTCGAACCGGGGCACGATCACGACATTGGCCCAGAAGATCGAGCCGTCCTTGCGAACGCGCCGTCCGGTCTCCTCGTGGCGCCCATTGCGGCGCGCCAGGTCGAGCAGCTTCTGGGGCCGGCCCGATGCGATGTCCTCGGGCGGGTAGAAGCGGGCAAAGTTCTGGCCGATGATCTCCCGCGCGGCATAGCCCTTGATGAGCTCGGCGCCGGCGTTCCACGTCAGGATCCGGCCGTCGAGATCGAGCAGGATGACGGCGTAGTCCGGCACGTTCTCGGTGAGGAACTTGATGAGGGCGGCGTCCTGGACATGCGACGACGGACGCCGCGACGCGCTGGCGGTGCGCTTGCGCGGTGCCGCCTTGCGCGACCGGTCTTTCGCCATGCTGGGTCCGTCAGGCCCCCGCCAACAGGAGATTGTCCAGCGCCTGGGAGAGCTCGGCCCGACGGTAGGGCTTGGCGAGGCAGATCGCGCCGGCATCGAGGTCGCCGCGGTCCTGCAGCGCGTTCTGCAGATAGCCGGACAGGAACAGGACCTTGAGCGACGGCCGGACCTGGCGCGCCCGGTCGGCGAGGTCGCGTCCACCGATGCCGCTCGGCATGACGACGTCCGTGAACAGGACGTCGAAGTCGCCGGCGCGCTCCAGCGCCTTCAACGCTTCCTCGCCGCTCGACGCCGCGACCACCTCGTGACCCATGTCGCGCAGCTGCTCCTCGATCTCGACGCGGACGCCGTCGTCGTCGTCGACCAGCAGGATCTTGGCGCCATGCGCCGGCACGAGGCCGGCCGCCTGGGGTTCCTGCCGGAACACGATCTCCTGAGGCCCGAATGCGATCAGGCCGAAACCGATGTGCCGGTTGTGCGCGTCACGCACCGGCTTCAGCATGACGTTCGCCTCGAAATGGGCGCCCGATTTCGCGACCAGCGTACAGGTCGACTGATGCTGTCCCCAGATGAGGGCGTCGTCGATCAGGCGCTCGGCACCGTCGCGGCAGATGATCGCCAGGTGGCGACCCTCGACCTCCTCGAGCGGGAAACCGAACAGCAGCTGAGCTCCCGCGTTCCAGTCGTCGATCACGCCATTGCGGTCGAGCATCACGATCGCCAGCTCCGAAAGATCCTCGACGAACCGCGCCAGCGCCAAGTCCCCGTTCACCCTCTTCCTCCGTTGTTCCTCAACGCCACCGAGTTTCATACGAACGCCTGGTCGCCTCGGATGGGCGTTGGGGGAAACGATCTCGTTCGGTTCAGGTGTCGTGCGAGCCTCTGCTAATTGCACTGGAATACCGCCGAAGCGTGCGATTCCAGCAGGAGCGCTCTACCAAGTCCCGGATTTCGCCGCTTATCCGGCCGGCTGGTGGAGCGGATCCCGATCGCCTGCGGCAAGATGCTCGCGCAGCGATTCGGACGTGTACGGCTTCGTGACCCTCGGGATCCCGGACATCTCGGGAGGAAAGGCCGCCTGCTCGCCGTAGCCCGACGTGAAGGCAAAAGGGACGCCCCGGCGCAGCAGCTCCTCGGCGACCTCGAAGCTCGTCTCCGCCCCGAGGTTGACGTCGAGGAAGGCGAAGTCGGGCCGGCGCTCCTGAACCAGGCTCAGGGCTGCCATGCGGCTGCTCGCCACCCGAACCGACGCCACGCCGAGGCCGCGGATCATGCCTTCCGTATCGAGCGCGATGATCATGTTGTCCTCGACGACCAGCACATCGGCCGGCACGGCGTGCGGGGGCCGCGCCACCTCCGCCCGCGTCGGCCGCTCGCCCGCCGGCGCCTCCTTCGGCACCGAGACGAATGAAGCGGGCACGACGAACTCCGCCTGCACGCCTGCCGGGGCGAACTCCACGCGCGCTTCGCCCTGCAGGTCGTGCACCATCGACCGTTCGATCACGACGCTGCCGAAACCGTGCCGGGTCGGCGGCTTGACCGGCGGCCCCCCCTCCTCGCGCCAGACGATCCAGTAGCGGCCCGCCGCATCGAAGTGCGTCGCGATGCCAACGCGGCCGCGGTTGTCGCTGAGCGCGCCGTACTTGGCCGAGTTGGTCACCATCTCGTGCATGATCAGCGCAACGGTCGTGAAGGCCTGGGGCTCGATCAGCGCATCGGGCCCCTCGACCTCGACCCGGCTGGCGTTCTGGCCGAGATAGGCACCGGCTTCCGCCATCACGAGGGCCTTGAAGCGGGCCGGCCCCCAGTGCTCGGCGGTCACCTGGTCGTGCGCCCGGGCCAGGGCCTGGACGCGACCGCCGACCACCTTGGTGAAGGCCTCGACATTGTCGGTCGTGTCACGGCTCTGGCTCAGCACCCCGCGGATCAGGCCGAGGATGTTGCGGACCCGATGGTTCAGCTCGGCGATCAGCAGTTCCTGGCGCTCCTGCGCTCGCTTGCGCTCGATCGCCGTCTGGCTGGTCAGGCTGAGGATCACCTCGAGCAGGCTGACCCGGAGATTCTCGGCGATCCTGACCTCCACCGGCTTCCACGGCAGCGACTGGCCGCGGACCGCCTGCTTCCAGAGTTCGAAGCTCTTGCGCGGCGTCAGCCGGTCGCCGAGCGGCCCCACCTTCACCGGCTTGGCGGGGTCTCCCGCCCAGTTGACGTAGCGCGCCGCCTCCTCGCGGAAGAAGACCAGGTAGTCGCGCGCCGGTCGCGACAGCGGCACCACGAGCATGCCGGCCGCGCGGTCGGCATAGGCCCGGGCCGGCTCGAACTCGGCGCCGATGTCGTGCTGGGCGTAGACCTCCGTGATGTCCTTCGTGTCGAGATGGGCGACCAGCTCGGCGAACTGCGGCGCGGAGGGCGTCCGGTCCTTCAAGGTCGCCTGGCCGTCGGTCCACAGGCCGACACCGTCGCAGGTCAGGAGATCGGCGATGCCATCGAGTTGCGCGACGATGCTCTCGAACCGCGAGGCCTCGCTCGCCATCGCGGCGATCAGGCGCTGGTGAAGCCGCTGGGCCCGCGCCTCGTAGGCCGATTCGCTCTCCCGCTCGCGGCTCTCCATCATCAGCGAGAACATCTGGCCGAACAGCTCGGAGGCGGTCCGCCGCGCGAAGCCGACATGGTGCGTCGCATAGTGGTGGCAGGCGAACAGGCCCCACAGGCGGCCCTGGCGCAGGATCGACACCGACATCGAGGCCTGCACGCCCATGTTGCGCAGATACTCGATGTGGATCGTCGAGACGCTGCGCAGGATGCTCATCGACAGGTCGATCGGGCGCCCCTCGGCGTCGAGCGTCGGCTCGACCGGCGAGGTCTCGGCATTGATGTCGGGGATGATGCGCAGCCAGTTGCGCTCGTAGAGGGCGCGCGCCTGCCGGGGAATGTCGGAAGCCGGGTAATGAAGGCCTAGATAGGATTCGAGGCCGGCATTGGCGGACTCCGCGATGACCTCGCCCGACCCGTCCTGGTCGAAGCGGTAGATCATCACCCGGTCGAAGCCGGTCAGGGCCCGCATGTTGCGGGCGGCCATGCGGTAGAAGACGCGGTCGCTGTCGGCCTGGGCGAGGCCCGCCATCATGCCGGTGATGGTGGCGGCGGCGTTGAAGGAGGGCTCGTCGTCCGACCGTTCACCCTCGATCACCACCAGGTCGTCGACCAGATGGACCGCGAGGTCGCAGGTCAGCCGCGGCCGCAGCTCCACCCCGAAGATGCGGGCCCGGGTGTTGGCCATGATCGCGGTCTGCAGGTGCCCGCGGATCAGGTGCACGGTCTCGGGGCTGAAGATGGAAAGAAGGGGCTGGCCGATCAGCGAGGTGCCGGCCGCCCCCAGCCAGTCGGCGGCATTGGCGGAGGCGCGCTGCACCACCCATTCGGCCCGCGAGACTGCCAGCAGGAAGCCGAACGGCTGGATGGCGCCGAGCAGATGAATCGGCTCGCGGTCGCAATTGGTAAGGTCGGTCTGCTCAGGCAGCGCGGAATTCATGGGTGGATGCCCGGGAACTGCTCAGCGGCCGACGACGAAGGCGGCCTGGAACAGCCCGAAGGCCGCGCGTGCCGCGGCAACCGTGCGCTGGGGCTCACGGCGTGCCGGGAGGGAGCGTTCGAGGATCTCGAGGAAGCTCCGCCAGAGGGGACGATCGGCCCCGTGGCTCAGATAGCGCGTTCCGGCGCCGCCCGGCCGGCGATGGGCCAAAACCAGGCGGACCAGTTGGCGCGCGCCGAGGCGGGAACCTTCGAGCACGTAGGCCGTGCCCAGCAGCGCGGCCTCGCCCTCGATCCGACCGGGGCCGGCCGGACCATCCTCCGTCGGGATTCCGAGCGCCGCCAGATCCTCGAGCAGGCAGGCGCGCCGCGAGCGGGCCGGCCAGTCCGGCAGGACACGGTCGATGCCACCGGCCTCGAGGGCAGCCTCGAGCGGCAGGAGGGCCCGGGCCGAACTGGCGAGAAACGACCGGTAGCCGCGCTCGCCCTCATCGAACAGGGGCGAAAGGCCCAGATCGAGCGCCGCGTGGAGATCGGCCGTGGATCGACGGAGCAGATCGCGCAGCGATTGGGGTTGCGCCGGTGCGCGGGCGCCCGGCTGGGGACTGCTCATCCGGCCAATAGTGGCATTGCCGGCCAGCTCCGCAGTAGCCCCTTTCGGGGTCGCGCGGACGTCACTCACCGGCGGAAAGCCGGCGGGGAACTTTCGGCCGCGCGGAACATTGCGCTGTCATGGCAAGAATAGTTCTCATTCTGGAAGATGATCCTCTGGTCGCGACCGTGATGGCCTCCTCCATCGAAGACGCTTTCGAGGGATGCACGGCGTGCATCGCCACCAGCGTCGCCGAAGCCGGCCAGCTGGCCGGGTCGCGGGTGGACTGCGCGCTGCTCGACGTCGAAGTGGCAGATGGTCGCTCGTATCCCTTCGCTGCAAAGCTCCAGGAACAACGGATTCCGCTCATTTTCGTTTCGGGCACCAGTCCCCACGCCGTTCCGGCCGAGTTGGCGGCGATCCCCTTCCTGCAGAAGCCTGTCGGGATGAACGACGTTCTGACGGCCATGCGACACTACCTTTGACAGCGTTGGCGCCGCAGCCGGCAGGACCCTAGCAGGATCTGCTTGCCCGCTCTGTCCACTTGTGAACATAGTCGCGCGGTCATATCCTTGTATGTCCGTCGGCCATGTCGGTTTTCGAACTCAGAAGCACTCAACCGTCGCCGGCGGCCGATGACCGGCCTCAGAACAACCTTCTGCGCCGGCTGCAGCCGGCCGACTATGATCTGCTGGCCCCTCGCCTCGCGGGGGTTTCGCGCGCCGCCGGCGATCTCGTCTACAATCCCGGTGACAATGTCGAGTTGGTCCTCTTCCCGTGCGGACCGGCGCTGGTGTCCTATCTCGTCGTCAATGAGGACGGCCGCGACGTCGAAACTGCGCTGGTCGGCCGAGAAGGCGCGATCGGCGGACTGGTGAGCCTCGGCCGGCTTCCGGCCTACTGCAAGATCTGGATCAAGTATCCCGGCACCTTCATGCAGATGCCGGTGAGCGTCCTCAACGACGCCAAGGAGCAGTCGACGAGCCTGCGGCTCCTGTTCGCGCGCTACGCCGACTGCCTGCTGGCCCAGATCTTCCAGTCGGCCGCCTGCAACGCCATCCATTCCATCGAGCAGCGCACCGCCAAGTGGATTCTCGCGTCCGTCGAACGCACCGGCGACCACAAGGTCCCGATCACGCAGGAAGAGCTGGCCGGCATGCTGGGCGTGGGCCGCAGCTACACCAGCCGGGTCATCCAGACGATGAAGGCAGAGCGGATCCTGGAGACCGGCCGCGGCGCGCTGCTGATCCGCAACTTCGACGCACTCAGGGCACGGGCCTGTCTCTGCAACGAGTCCGTGAAGGACCATTTCGAATCCGTCCTCCAGGGTCTCTATCCCGCGGCCGACGATCCCGCCTGAACACCCCGTCCGGGAATTTGGTACTCTTGCCCTCGCCACTGCGCGGGGGAGAAGAATGAGCATTGCCGGCAACGGCCTGCGGCCCGACCTGCCGGTCTGGGGCTTCTTCGGGCGCATTCTCCTGGCCGGAATCGGCAACGCCCTGATCGTGCCGGCGCCGTGGACGGCGACCATCCTCTACCGCTTCCTCGCCGAGCACGCGTCCTTGCCGGACGGGCGGCGCCTCGTCTTCACCGGCCGTCCCGGCGACATCTGGCCCGTGCTCGTCGGCATCGCCGCCCTGCCCTGGCTGCACGCCGCCGCCGAGCGCGCGGGCTTCCCCCGGGAGATCGGCGTCCTCTGGATGATCGCCACCTGGGCGCTCAGCTTCGCGGTGCTGAAGTGGCTGTGGGTCCACGTCACGACGGACGACGGCGCGCTGCGCCTCGCCTTCCGCGGCGGCTTCTGGCCCTATCTCGGCTGGCATCTCCTCCTGCTGGTCTCCTTCGTCACGATCATCGGCTGGGCTTGGGTCGTGAAGGGCCTGGCGCGCTGGATCCTCGGCAATGTCGCCGGCACCGCCCGCTTCGAGTTCGCCGCCTCGGGCCTGGCGATCCTGTGGCGCACGCTGGTGCTCGTCCTCGTCTGCGTGCTGATCATCCCCATACCCTGGATGCTGCGCTGGTACTCGGCCTGGATCATCTCGCAGGTCACGGTCGAGCCCCCTGCTGCCGCCTGACCGCGCGGCCGGTCAGATGTGCAGCGCCTCGCCGAGGCCGCGCAGGCTGGCCTCGTGGAAGGCCTCGCCCAGGGTCGGATGGGCATGGATGGTGCCGCCGATATCCTCCAGCCGGGCGCCCATCGACAGCGCCAGGCCGAACTCGCCCGCCAGCTCGGCGACGCCGGCACCGACGGCGGCGATGCCCAGCACGAGGTGGTTGTCGGCCCGCGCCGTCACGCGCACGAAGCCTTCCTCGGCGCCCATCGACAGCGCGCGCCCGTTGGCCTGCAGCGGAAAGAGCGCCGTCACGACCTCGCGACCGGCCTCGCGCGCGGCGTCGGGCGACAGGCCGACGGTGACGATCTCGGGATCGGTGAAGCAGACGGCCGGGATGGCGGTGGCGTCGAACGCGCTGGGCTGGCCCGCGATGCACTCGGCCACGACCACGCCCTGCGCCATGGCGCGGTGGGCGAGCATGGGCTCGCCGGTGAGGTCGCCCACCGCCCAGACGTTGCGCATCGAGGTGGCGCAGCGCTCGTCGACCTGCACGAAGCGCCCGACCATCGTAAGGTCGAGCCGGTCGAGCCCGAATCCGTCGAGGCGCGCGCGCCGGCCCGTCGCCACCAGCACATGATTGGCCGGCACGCGGCGGCGCGGGACGCCCTCGCCATCGACGAGCAGCGATTCGCCATTCTCGGCGAGCCCGGCCGCGCGGGCGCCCGTCAGGACCTCTACGCCCAGCGCCTTGAGGCGGCGCGCCACGGGACGCACGAGCTCCGCGTCGTAGGCCGGCAAGATCCGGTCCAGCGTCTCGACCACCGTCACCCTGGCGCCGAGCTTGGCGTAGGCCATGCCGAGCTCCAGCCCGATGTAACCGGCCCCGACGACGGCGAGGCGGTCGGGGATCGATGGCAGCGACAGCGCCTCGGTCGAGGAGATCACCGGGCCGCCGAACGGCAGGCCGGGCAGCGCCGCCGGCACCGAGCCCGTGGCCAGCACGAGATGCTCCGCCCGGACGGTCTGCACGCCGGTGTCGGTATCGACCTTTACCGTCTTGCCGTCCTCGAGCGTCGCATGGCCGTGAAGGATGCGCACGCGATGGCGCTTCAGAAGAGCACCGACGCCGCCGGTCAGGCGGCCGACAACCGAATCCTTCCACTCGATGGTGCGCGCGAAGTCGATGCTCGGCCGCTCGACCCGCAGCCCGAACGGCGACGCGTGCGCCTGCTCGACGGCCTGGTGGTAGGCGTCGGCGGCATGGATCAGCGCCTTGGACGGGATGCAGCCGACGTTGAGGCAGGTGCCGCCCAGCCCGCCGTCGCGGCCGCCCTGCTCGACGAGCACGGTGTCGAGACCGAGCTGTCCGGCGCGGATGGCGCAGACATAGCCGCCGGGCCCGCCGCCCACGATCACCAGCTTGGCGTTCAGGTCGGCCATGTCATCCCTCGATGAAGATCGTGGCGGGCGCCTCGAGCAGGCCCCGGATACGCTGCACGAAGCGGGCGGCGTCGTAGCCGTCGACCACGCGATGGTCGAACGACGAGCTGAGGTTCATCATCGTGCGCGGCACGAATTCCGCCCCCTGCCAGACGGGCCGCACGACCTGGCGGTTGACGCCGACGATCGCCACTTCCGGCCGGTTCAGGACCGGCGTGGTGACGATGCCGCCCAGCGGGCCGAGGCTGGTGATGGTGATGGTCGAGCCGGAGAGCTCCTCGCGCGTGGCCTGGCCGTCGCGCGCCGCGTCGGCCAGCCGCCGCACCTCGGCGGCGCAGTCCCACAGGCCGCGCGCCTCGCAGTGGCGCACCACCGGCACCATCAGCCCCGACGGGGTCTGGGTGGCGATGCCGATATGCACCCCGGCGTGGCGCTCGATGATTTCCGCATCGTCGTCGTAGAGCGCGTTCATCTGCGGGAAGTCGGCGACCGCCCTGACGAGAGCCTGCATCAGGAAGGGCATCAGGGTGAGTCGCGGCCGCTCGGCATTCTCGCCGTTCAGCCGGGCGCGCAGTTCCTCCAGCGCCGTGACGTCGATCTCCTCGACATAGGAGAAGTGAGCGGCCCGCCGCTTGGACTCGGCCATCTTCTGGGCGATTCGCCGACGCAGGCCGATCACCTTGACGGTCTCGACCTCGGTGCGCGGCGCGCGGCCGCCGGTCGGACGGGCTGCCTGCGGTCCGGCGTTCAGGAAAGCGTCGAGATCGTCGTGCCCGATACGGCCGGCGGGTCCGCTGCCGCGCACCTGGCGCAGGTCGACGCCCGCCTCGCGGGCACGGCGGCGCACGGCCGGCGAGGCGATGGGCTTCTCGCCCGCCGGCCGCGGCGGACCGAGCGCCGCGGCCGTCGCGGCCGGGACCGGACGCGTGGGTGGCTTCGGCCGGGATGCGGCCGGCGCCGGAGCGGGCGTCGGCAGCCGCTCCGGCGGCGGAGGCTCGGCGGCCGCGGGCGCCGCAGCGGGGGGCCTCGCGCGGCGCCGGCTCGACGGCCGCCTCGCCCTCGCCGGCCACCTCGAGGCGCACAAGCTCGGCACCGACGGCCAGCACGCTGCCGACCTCGCCGCCCAGCGCGGCCACGGTCCCCGCCACCGGCGAAGGGATCTCGACCGTCGCCTTGTCGGTCATGACGGCGGCCAGGATCTGGTCCTCCAGCACCGAGTCGCCGACCTGGACGTGCCATTCGACGATCTCGGCCTCGGCCACGCCTTCGCCGACGTCGGGAAGCTTGACGATGCGCGTGCCCATCTCAGGCCTCCATCACGGCCTTGAGGGCGCGCCCGACCCGGGCCGGGCCGGGGAAATAGTCCCATTCTTGGGCATGCGGATAGGGTGTGTCCCAGCCGCGACCCGCGTGACCGGCGCCTCGAGGTGATAGAAGCAGGTCTCCTGCACCAGCGCGCTGAGCTCGGCGCCGAAACCCGAGGTCAGGGTGGCTTCGTGGACGACGACGCAGCGCCCGGTCTTCTTGACCGACGCGACGATCGTGTCGAGGTCGTAGGGCAGCAGGGTGCGCAGGTCGACGATCTCGGCGTCGATCCCCGTCTCCTCCGCTGCCGCTTCGGCGACGTAGACCATCGTGCCGTAGGCGAGGACCGTGACGGCCGCCCCTTCGCGGCGGATCGCGGCCTTGCCCAGCGGCACGGTATAGTGGCCGTCCGGCACCTCGCCCTGGGGATGGCGCGACCACGGCGTCACCGGCCGCTCGTGATGACCGTCGAAGGGGCCGTTGTAGAGGCGCTTGGGCTCGAGGAAGATCACCGGATCGTTGTCCTCGATGGCTGAGATCAGCAGACCCTTGGCGTCATAGGGATTGGACGGGACGACCGTCTTCAGGCCGGAGACGTGGGTGAACAGCGCCTCCGGGCTCTGGCTGTGGGTCTGGCCGCCGAAGATGCCGCCGCCCGTCGGCATGCGCACGACGATGGGCGCGGTGAACTCGCCGTTGGAGCGATAACGCAGCCGCGCCGCCTCCGATACGATCTGGTCGTAGGCCGGGTACATGTAGTCGGCGAACTGGATCTCGACGCAGGGCCGAAGCCCGTAGGCCGCCATGCCGACGGCGGCGCCGACGATTCCCGATTCGCTGATCGGCGCGTCGAAGCAGCGGTTGGCGCCGTACTTGCGCTGCAGCCCCTGGGTGCAGCGGAAGACGCCGCCGAAGTAGCCGACATCCTCGCCGAACACGACGACCTTGTCGTCGCGCTCCATGCAGACGTCCATGGCGTCGCGGATCGCCTCGACCATGGTCTTACGCGGCATCGGTCAGGCTCATCGCTCGGAGTGCGCCACTTGAGTGGCGCTCATGGGGGGTGTGTTCGACAAACGATGCGCCACTGGAATGGCGCGCTCCCGGCAATGACATCACACGCCTCCCTGCTGGCGCTGGCGGCGCAGGTGCGGTGGCATGGTCTCGTAGACGCCCTCGAACATGTCGCGGGCCGACGGGTGCGGGCCGGTATGGAGCGTGCCGTGGCTCTCCGCCTCCTTCTGCACGGCGATGACCTCGCTCATGATCTCCGCCTCGGCCTGCTTGTGGCGCTCTTCGCTCCAGGCGCCGCGCACGATCAGGTGGTTTTTGAGGCGCAGCACCGGATCGCCGAGCGGCCAGGCATCCGATTCCGCCTTGGGCCGGTAGGCCGCCGGATCGTCCGAGGTCGAGTGCGCGCCGACGCGGTAGGTCACGTACTCGACGAGCGTCGGCCCGAGGTCGCGCCGCGCCCGCTCGACCGCCCACTTCGCCACGGCATGGACGGCGAGGTAGTCGTTGCCGTCGACGCGCAGAGCCGGGATGCCGAAGCCCAGGCCGCGGGCGGCGAAGGTGCCTGCGCCGCCGCGGGCGATGCCCTGGAAGGTCGAGATGGCCCACTGGTTGTTCACGATGTTCAGCACCACCGGCGCCTTGTAGGTCGAGGCGAAGACCAGCGCGGCATGAAAGTCGGACTCGGCCGTCGAGCCGTCGCCGATCCAGCCGGCGGCAATCTTCGTGTCGCCCCTCATCGCCGAGGCCATCGCCCAGCCCACCGCCTGGATGTATTGCGTGGCGAGGTTGCCCGAGATCGAGAAGAAGCCGTGCTCGCGCGACGAGTACATGATGGGCAGCTGGCGGCCCTTCAGCGGATCGAGCTCGTTGGAATAGATCTGGTTCATCATCGACAGCATGGGATAGCCGCCGGCGATCAGCAGCCCGGCCTGGCGATAGGTCGGGAAGTTCATGTCGCCGGGCTCCAGCGCCTTACGGAAGGCGCAGCTTACTGCCTCCTCGCCCATGTGCTGCATGTAGAACGAGGTCTTGCCCTGGCGCTGGGCCATCTGCATGCGGGCATCGAAGGCGCGCAGGGTCATCATGTGACGCAGGCCTTCGAGCAGCTCGGCGTCGCTCAGCAGCCCCGACCACGGCCCCACCGCCTCGCTATTGCGGTTGAGGACCCGAATGATCTTGAAGGCGAGCTCGCGGATCTTCTCGGGCGCCGCGTCGACCGGCGGCCGCTCGACCTCGCCCGCGCGGCTGATCTGAACATCCGTGAAGTCCGGCGTGCCGCCGGGCCGCACCGCCGGCGCCGGCACGTGGAACGACAACGGTTTCGCATCTGACATGTTCGGGCTCCCGGCGGCTTACCCTCGATATGGGACTCAGGATAGCATTGTGCGAGTCGGCGACCAGACACGACGGAGGAAACAATGCCCGTGCGCGTGATCGGCATGATCGGCGTGGCGCCGCCCGGCGGCGAGGCCACGGTGCATATCATCAAGGGCGGCATCTCCGCGCCCTATCTCAAATCCTATGCCCAGGCGCACGACCGCGCCGGCTTCGACCTCGCGCTGGTCGGCTACACCGCCTCGTCGGCCGAGGGCTTCCTCGTGGCGCAGTACGCCGCGCATCATACCGAGCGGCTGGGCTTCCTGATCGCCCACCGGCCGGGCTTCGTCGCGCCGACCCTGGCCGCGCGCAAGATCGCCACGTTCGATCACCTGACGGAAGGCCGCATCGCGCTCCACATCATCTCCGGCGCCAGCGACGCCGAGCAGGAAGGCGACGGCGACTTCGCGCCGAAGGAGGAACGCTACCGCCGCGCCGCCGAGTATATCGAGGTCATGAAGCTCGCCTGGAGCAGCGCCAGGCGCTTCGACTTCGACGGCGCCTTCTACAAGGTGCGCGGCGCCAGGTCCGACATCCAGCCCCTGCAGCAGCCCCATCCCGAGATATTCTTCGGCGGCTCGTCGGAAGGCGCTCTGGCGATGGGCGCCCGCCATTGCGACGTCTTCGCCATGTTCGGCGAGCCGCTGGCGCCGACGCGCCAGCGCATCGCCGAGTTCCGTGCCCGCGCCGCCGCGTTCGGCCGCACCCCGACCTTCAACATGTCGTTCCGCCCCATCCTCGGCGCGACCGAGGGCGCGGCCTGGGACCGCGCGCGGCGCATCCTCGCCTCCGTGCAGAAGCCCGGCGACGCGACCGGCTTCGGCAACGGCAAGAAGCCGCTCGACCAGTCGGCCCAGCGCCTTCTCGAGTTCGCCGCCGCCGGCGACGTCCACGACGAGCGGCTGTGGATGCCGATCGCCGCGGCGACCGGTGCGCTCGGCAACACGTCCTGCCTGGTCGGCACACCGGAGCAGGTCGCGGCCGCGATGCTCGAATACTACAAGCTCGGCATCCACTCCTTCCTGGTCCGCGGCTTCGATCCGTTCGAGGACACGATCGACTTCGGCCGCGAGCTGATCCCCCGCCTGCGCGCCGGCGCCGCCGAACTCGACCGGGCCCGGGCGGCCTGACGGCCCGAGGCGAGGCGCCGATCGGTTTCGGGTTCGCCCGGGACTCGCAGTCGAGCGTCCAACCCCTTGACGGAACCGCGAAATCGCCGTTCCCGGGCGCGGATCCGTGTCGCCTGAATCGCGACACAGCGACATTTGTCTCTCCCCGTCATGATCGGGTCGCGCGTCATAATAACACAAGTTATTGTCCGGACCAATGGGCGGGGGTCCACCGCACAGGGAACGAGGACATCCGCAACGGCGGTGCCGGATCGACGTTGGTTGGCACCGTCCCGACCGCCGGAGTGCCTGTCACTGTCGCCCAAGTCACCCCTCAAGACCGAGCAGGAAGTCCGCGACGTCGAGGAACGAACCCGCCTCCGTCAGCCGGTGATCTACGAGATCGTGCGCGAGGCCGGCGTGGAGGAGCTCGAACGCCCGTTCGGATCAATGCTCTGGTCGGGCCTCGCAGCCGGCTTGTCGATCAGCTTCTCCCTGCTCGCCCAGGCAATACTCATGCTGCACCTGCCGGATTCGACCTGGCGTCCGCTGGTGGTCGGCCTCGGCTATCCGGTCGGCTTCCTGATGGTGATCCTGTCGCGCCAGCAGCTCTTCACCGAGAGCACCATCACCCTCGTGCTTCCGGTTCTCAGCCGTCCTTCCCGGCCCCATCTCCTGCGGTTGCTGCAGGTCTGGGGACTCGTGCTCGGCGCCAACGTCGCCGGCACGCTGGTCGCCGCAGCCTTCTGCAGCTTCACGCCGGCCGTGCCCGACGAGATCCGGACCGGCATGCTCCAGATCAGCCGCCACGCCCTCGATCATGGCTGGTGGGAAATGCTGTTCCGCGCCATCTCGGCGGGCTTCCTCATGGCGGCCCTGGTCTGGCTGATCCCCAGTTCGAAAGGCGCCGAGTTCCTGGTCATCGCGATGATGACGTACCTGATCGGCGTCGGCGGCTTCGCGCACATCGTAGCGGGAAGCCTCGAAGCCTTCATGCTGGTGCTCGGCGGCGAGCTCGACATCGGCCAGATGCTGATCGGCTTCGCCCTGCCGACCCTCCTCGGCAACGTCTTCGGCGGAACCGCGCTGTTCGCCCTCATCTCCTACGCCCAGGTCGCGCGCGAAATGTGACCTCGCATGCCGGTGTGGTGCAACCGGCGCCATCCGGTGTCATGCTCGGCGCTCCGCAGGGGGAGGCAATGCATGAGCGACACCGCCGCCGGTCCGTCCAACGGCCACGCCGAGCCACAGTTCAGGCATCCCGACGACATGGACTGGCAGATGGGGCGGTTCGGCAACGCCACCAAGTTCCTGTTCCATCCGACGCCGGACCAGCCGACGACACCCAACATCGGCTTCCTGCGCTACGAGCCCGGTTCGGGCTTTCCCCTGCACAAGCATGACTTCGCCCAGGTCTGGTACATCATCGACGGCGAGTTCCGCATGGGCCGCCGGACCTACGGCCCGGGCACGCTGGTGTTCATGCCCGACCCGCATGTCGAGCACGAGATGCGAACGGAGACCGGCGGCACCGTCCTGTTCGTGCAGTATCCCGGCCCGACGACGGGCGGTCGCCCGATCTACGACGGTCGCATGAACCTCCAGACAGCACCTTCCGCAGAGGCCCTCGACCTCGACCGCTGAGCGCAAGGTCGGTTGCGCGGCGTCTACACGAGGGGCCTTCGCCATGACCGTCTTCCAGAACTCGACGTTTCTCGACGCCTTCGGCGCCAACCTCTACACCGCGCAGCAGTATCAGGACCTCGCCAACGGAAGCTGGGCGACGCTGGCCTGGCTCTTCCAGTACGGCGCGACCAGCACGACCGTCGATCCTGCAGCGCGGGACAAGACGATCACCGTTGCGCTCGTGCTCGACCGGGCGAACGATCCGGCGTCGCTGCTGTCGGGCAACTGGGCGCAACGGCAGGCGGGCCTGGCGGCGCTCGGCTCGCCGGATGCCGTGTGGGCGACCTACGGCGCCGACCCGGCCCTCTACAATGCCACCGTGGCCCAGATCGCGGCCCTGGTGGGCAGCGCGGCCCTCACCGCGCCGACGGATCTGGGCTACGTCTCCTCGGCCGCCGACCGCACGATCTGGGTCACGGTCGACAGCGCCCAGTTCGCGACGCTGTTCGGCACGACGCTGCTGGAGGTCACCTCCGCCACCGGCAAGACGCTCGCCTGGGCGGGCAACCTCGACCTGAATGCCGCGGTCACTTCCGGTGCGATCGCGGGCCTGTGGTTCGAGCAGCAGGCGGGAATCACCAATCCCACCGTGCTTTTCACCGACCCGGTGACCCTGACCAAGGGGCCGCTCGGCATCGGCAATGCCAGCGCCGACGCGGTGATGGCGACGCCCGCGGCGATCGCGGCGCACTACAATTTCCCGCTCGGGGCCGACGTGGCGACGGCGCCGATCGCCCTCGTCGAACCCAATGTTCCCGACCAGGCCGCCCTCTTCGCGGCCTACAACCAGTATCGCGTTCAGGTCGGCCTCGCGCCGGTGACGGAAGCGCAGTTCCAGATCCTGTCCGGGACCAACGTCCCGGGTTCGACCAGCGGCGAACTGACCCTCGACATCTCGGTCATTGCCGGGGCGGCGCCCAACAGCAGCCAGCTCCTCTATTCCATGCTGAGCGGCTCGCCCTACAACGCCTATCAGCAGGCCTTCTTCGACACCGTCCACCAGCCCGCCGTGCTCAGCAGCTCGTTCGGCATCATCGGCCAGCGCACGGCCCAGTCGCCGTTCTACTGGGCATTCCAGCAGCTCATGATCGACGGCGTTCTCGCCAATGTCTCGGTGCACAGGGCGGCCGGCGACCTGGGGTCGAGCGCCGCGATCGCCAACGGCGCGGCCAACTACCCGAGCGACCACTCGTCGCCGTTCGACCTGCTGGTCGGGGGAACGTCGATCGTCGGCCTGTCGAGCGCGCTCAGCGATCCGACGCTGGAGTCGCTTCTGCATCTCGCCCTCCAGGACGATCCGGGCACGGTCTATGCGCTGGTCGCGGCCGGACTCAAGAGCCTGCCCTCCAGCCTGTCAGCCGCGGCCCCCGGGCCGTTCGGCGCCGCCGACACGCTCACGATGCTGTTCGAGACGGTCTGGCAGTCGCTGGTGGTGGAGGCAGCGGACCGAAACCACAAGCCGGTGCTCGAGGTCGGCTTCGGCTCCAAGCAGGTCGGCTCCGGCGGCCTCGCCCCGACGGTACCCATCCCCGACTATCAGAGCGCCTTCGGCCTCGCGTCGCTCACCGGCGGCGCGCGTGGCCTGCCCGATGTCGCCGCGCTGTCGAGCGGCGACAGCCACTATGCCGTCCTGAACAGCAGCTATCTCGACGGCACCCAGACGAACCTGATCGGCCAGGGCGGCGGGACCAGCGCCGCCTCGCCGCTTTGGGCGTCGCTCACCGCGCAGTTCAACGCCATCTTCCACGACCAGGGCCTGCCCGATCTCGGCTTCTACAACGACCTGCTCTACATCGCCGCCGTCGTCGCGCCGGGCTCGTTCAACGACATCCAGCTCGGCGACAACGTCACGAGCTTCTTCACCACCCGCGACGATGTCACGTCCGACTACTTCAATCCCTTCCTGGGCCTCTACATGATACCGACCGGCCATGGCTACTCGGCGACGGTCGGCTACGATCTGGTGAGCGGGCTCGGCACGCCCAACGGCCTCCTGCTGGCCCGCTCGCTGAGCGCCATCGCCCACTCCCAGGTGTCGTTCAGCTCCAGCCCGGCGATGCTCGACGACGACGGCAACGGTGGCTGGCAGAGCGGCGCCGACCAGGCGCTGCTGTTCCAGACGACGTCGCCGGGCAGCGGCTCGACCGTTCTTCTCGACCTCGGCGGCGAGTCGTCGACCTTCGCCAGCGGCGCCTCCGGCAGCTTCGCCTGGAGCAGCCGGCTGGCGCAGCAGTCCCTGCAGGCCGACTTCGATCCCGGACTCGTGCTGCTGTTCGACAGGCAGGCGCAGGGCGCGTCGGGCTACGCGCATGTCGGCGGCAGCGCCAGCCTGTCGCTCGCCATCGACGGGGTCGCCGGCAATGCCGTGCAGGCGAGCCTCAGCAATTCGTTCGGCTTCGCCGACTTCTTCGCCAGCACTGACACGGTGCGCGTGGCGCGGTCGGTGATGGTGGCCGAGACGGTGGGCGGGCAGTACGACCAGACCGCGGTGCTGCGGCTGCGCCAGGGCGGCGAGAACACGCTGCAGCTCACGGTCTACAAGGTCGACGACCTGGCCGGCACGATCGAGGGCCTGACGCCGGGCCATGCCGCCTATGCCGCCGCCGTCCAGGGCCGTGCCTACCAGACGATGTCGGGCGACACGTCGATCACCGGACCGGGCTACGGCCAGTTCGCGCAGGTGCTGCTGACGGGCGTCGACGCCGGCGACTTCATCGCCATGCGCCTCGACAACCTGACGACCGGCGCCTTCTACTGGGCGTTCGCCAATGCCAACGAGAGCGTCGGCGGCCAGGCCGTCAATCACCTTTGGAACTACGGGCTGAACACCTACGGCTGGGAAGACACCTACGGCGGCGGCGACCAGGACTTCAACGACCTGGTCGTGCAACTCGACTTCACCAGCGCCTCCGGCCACGGCTGGCTGGTGTAGAGCGCGATGACATTGGGTCACTCATTGCCGGGGGCGCGCCACTCCGTGGCGCGTCTTTGTTTCCGCGCTTCAATGATGCGTCACGGAGAGAATGTGAAGCTATCGGAGCGGCGTGCCCGGGCAGCGAAAGGACGCATTCTTCCTCATGCTCCTTTTCCCCGATAGGGCAGGGCTATCGCTCTGATCAATTTCTCCGTCATCCCGAGCGGAGCCACCGGAAGGGCGGCGAAGTCGAGGGACCTTTCTTGTCGGCAGCGCGCCCGAAAAGGTCCCTCCACTCCGCCGCGCTACGCGCGGCTTCGGTCGGGATGACGGGGATTTTGCGGTCATATGCGATAGCCCTGCCCTATCGGGGGAGAGGAACCCGATTGTCGCTGCTCGGGCGTGCTCCGATACCTTCACAACCTCGGAGTGGCGCGCCCCCAGCAGGATGGATTTCAAATCATCGCGCTTTAGGAGAAGCGTGGCCGTTCAATCGAGATCGTCCGGCCTCCACACCGAAACGGGAACCTGGACGCCGCGGAGCGCGTGGATGCCGAGGGGCTGCCAGGAAGCGCTCGACGCGCGTACGAAGGCATCGCTGGCCACGATCGGCGCGTCGAGGGACTTGGTGAGGTCCTGCAGACGGACGACCTCGTTGACCGCCGATCCGACGACCGTGAACTGGAGACGTTCCGGTACGCCGAGATTGCCGTAGAGCACCGTGCCCTGGTGGAGCGAGATCCCGAAGTCGAACTCCGGCCGCTCGCGGCCCTCCGAACTCGCCCGATGAAGGCGTCGCGCCTGCCGGGCCGCCAGCAGCGCCCTCGGGCAGGCGCTGGCCTCCGCCTCATCGGTCCGGAAGATCGCCAGCACCGCGTCGCCGATCAACGACACCACCTCTCCGCCCTGATCGAGGACCGGGCCGGCGGTCATCTCGAAGTACCGCCCGAGCAGGTCGAGAAAGGATTCCGTCGTCATCGAATCCGCAAGCCGGGTCGACCCGCGCAGGTCGCTGTACCAGAGCGCCACGGCGAGCTTCTCGCCGTCTCCCCGCTTGATGAGGCCGTTGAGGACGGCGGATCCCGCGCGCTCCCCGAGATAGACGTGGGCCAGATTGCGGGCGATCCGTCGCTCGATCTTCGCCCGGATGGCAATGGCGAGTTGCCGGGCGATGTGCGTCAAGGCGTCGATTTCGGGATTGCTGAAGCCCGACGGGCGGTCCGCCACCCACGAGCACATGACGCCGTTCGTTCCCGTCGGCTCGAAGCTGACCGGCACGAGCAGGTAGTCCGTGCCGCCCCTGGCCCGGAGTTCCTCGAGAACAGGGAAGTCCAGGCGGGCCTCGGGCCCCGTCAGGCGGCGGCGGATCGTCGAGGCGCCGCGGGCCAGGGCGAAGGCGATGGGACTCCTCAAGAATCTTTCCTGCGTGCCCTCCTCGGCCGTCATCTGGGTGCTGATCATGCCCCCGTCGGGTGACCAGCTCAGGATGCTCGCCTGGTACAGCGGGTGCAGCATCGGAAATGCGATCTGGACCCGCAGGATGGGAAAGCCGAGGCCGGTCAGCCGGTGGCACAGGGCCTCGAGCAACGCGGGCGGCTCGGCATCCTCGAGAGCCTCGTCGCTCAGCCAGTTTCCGATATCGAATGCCTGCGCCATGAACTCGCGATGGTGGGTTGCGGATCAACGATAGACGGTCAGGCTTCGACCAGCCGGCCGACCTCGCCCGGCGTGCGCTGCAGGTCGAGCTGACGGTCGTGCCATTGCCTGAGCGACGGCCGATGGCCGATCGAGACCAGCGTCGTCGTCGGCAGCCGGCCCTTCAGCTCCTCGTAGACCGCCGTCTCCGTCGCCTCGTCGAGAGACGCCGTGGCCTCGTCGAGGAACAGCCAGTCGGGCTTGAAGACCAGTGCGCGGGCGATGGCGAGACGCTGCTGCTCGCCGCCCGAAAGCCGGTTGCTCCAGTGCGCCACCTCGTCGAGCCGGTCGGCGAGATGGCCGAGCCGCGCCGCCTTCAGTGCGTCGACGATCTCGGCATCGCTCGCCCGCGAGTTTTCGTCGGGATACCGGACGGCATCGCGCAGCGTGCCGATCGGAATGTACGGCTTCTGCGGCAGGAACAGCACGCGTGCGCCGGCCGGCACCTCGACCTTGCCCTGGCCGAACGGCCAGATGCCGGCCAGCGCGCGGAAGAGCGTGCTCTTGCCCGAACCGCTCGCGCCCGTGATCAGGGTCGAGCGGCCTTGCGGCAGCACGAAGGTGGCGTCGGACAGCAGCGCCTGGCCGTTCGGCAGGCCGAGCGTCAAGTTCGCGGCGCCGACATCGCCGCCCTCCGTTCGCGGCACGACCTCGATGGCGGTGTCGGGACGGGCGTCGGTCGCGGCCTGCAGGCCGAGGAGGCGGTCCATGACGGCGCGCAGCTCGGCGAGGTTGGTGTAGTTCTGCACGAAGAAGGACAGCGCCCCCTGGACCTGGCCGAAGGCCGAGGCCGTCTGGGTCATGACGCCCAAGGTGATCGCCCCCGAGAAAAAAGCCGGCGCGATCACCACGAAGGGAAAGATGATGGCGAGCTGGCTGTAGCCCGATTGGTAGAAGACGAGCTGCGCCTCGGTGAACAGAACCTTCCATCCGTTGGCGAAAACGTCGGCGAAGCGCTGGTTCAGCGCCTCGGCCTCGCGTTCCTCGCCGCGGTAGAGGGCGATGCCCTCGGCGTTCTCGCGCACCCGCACGAGCGAGAAGCGGAAGTTGGCCTCGAACTGCTGCTTCTGGAAGTTGAGCGGGATCAGGCGGCGGCCGACGATGTTGGCGAGCCAGGTGCCGACGACGGCGTAGATCAGGCATACCCAGGCCAAGTAGCCGGGGATGGTGACGTCGATCCCGATCGGCTTCAGCGACAGCGGCCCCGAGAGGCTCCACAGGATGATCAGGAACGAGATCAGGGTCGCGATGGCGCTCAGCAGACCCAGCAGCAGGGACATCGTGTACTCGCCGAGCTGGCGCAGGTCCTCGGCGATGCGCTGGTCGGCATTGTCGACCGAGCGCTGCAGCTCGATGCGGTAGTAGCCGCGGCCGTCCAGCCAGTGAGAGAGGTAATGCCGCGTCAGCCAGCGCCGCCAGCGCAGGCGCAGATAGGGGCTGACGATGGCGCGGGCCACGAAGACGGCGATGTAGAGCATGGCCAGCCAGGAGAAGAACGTGATCTCCCGCCAGAAGGTCGCCTCGTCCTTGTTCTGGAGGCTGTCGTAGAAGCGGCGGTTCCATTCGTTGAACAGGACCTCGAGGCCGACGCCACCGAAGGTGAGCGCGATGGCACCGACCAGCAGGGCGATGGCGATCCATCGCTCCTCGGACCGGAAGTACGGGATGCAGAGCCGCCACCAGTCCCCGAGGAACGAACCCACTCTTTTCATGCAAGATCCTTTCGGCGCGCACCCTAAAGCATTGCCCGCGCCCGTCGACCCGCTTCCCTACCCCGTCGATCAAACACCCGTCATCCACACGGAGGTCGGGAGCAGCCCGGCCGGGAAGAGGTGACAATCCCCGGGCCGGCAGCTATAGCCGCCGCCCGATGGACACCGCGGTCGCTTCCCGACGGGTCGCCCTCGACATCCTGACCGCCTGCCTCGAGAAGGGGCAGCCGCTGGACGACGTGCTGACCCGCCATCCGGGCTTCGCCGGCCTCGATCCGCGCGATCGGGCGTTCGTGCGCCTGCTGCTGGCCACCACGCTCCGCCGGTTGGGCGAGATCGACGCCGTGCTGGGCCACCTGGTCCAGCGGCCGCTGGAGGGCAACAATGCCGTCGGCCGGCTGGTGCTGCGGCTTGGCGCCGCGCAGCTCCTGTTCCTCGGGACGCCGGCGCACGCCGCCGTCGACACGTCCGTGCGCCTGGTCGCCGATACCGGCCTGCCCCATCTCAAGGGACTGGCCAACGCCGTGCTTCGACGGGTCGCCCGCGACGGCGCGGCCCTGCTGGGCGACCGCGACCCGGCGCGGCTCAACACGCCGCAATGGCTCTGGGACAGCTGGGTGGAGAGCTACGGCGAGGCCGACAGCCGGGCCATCGCCGCTGCCCATCTGATCGAGGCGCCGCTCGACGTCACGCCGCGCGCCGACGCGCTGTTCTGGAGCGGCCGGCTCGAAGGCGAGCTGCTGCCCTCCGGCACGATCCGCCGGCCGCCGGGCGGCAACATCACGGAGCTGCCGGGCTTCGCCGAGGGCGCCTGGTGGGTGCAGGATGCCGCCGCCGCCCTGCCCGTCCGCCTGATGGGTGATTTCGCGGGCCGGCGCGTGGCCGATCTCTGCGCCGCGCCCGGCGGCAAGACCCTGCAGCTTGCCGCGGCCGGCGCCGCGGTCACCGCGGTCGACATCTCCGCCCGCCGCATGGCGCGGGTCGGCGAGAACCTCCAGCGCGCCGGACTGGCCGCGGAGCTGGTGACGGCAGACGCCGCCAAGTGGACCCCCGCCGCGCCGTTCGACGCCATCCTGCTCGACGCGCCCTGCTCCGGCACCGGCACGTTGCGGCGGCATCCGGACATCGCCTGGCTGAAGGGCCCCGACGACGTCGCCCGCCTGACCCTGACGCAGGACCGGCTGCTGGCGCACGCCGTCGAGCTGCTGAAGCCGGGCGCCGTCCTGGTCTACGCGGTGTGCTCGCTGCAGGAGGACGAAGGACCGGCGCGCCTCGAGGCGCTGCTGGCGCGCGACCCGCGACTGCAGCGGCTGCCCGTGCAACCCGGCGAGCTGCCCGGCGTGGAAGCGGCCGTCACGCCGGCGGGCGATGTGCGAACGCTGCCCTCGATGTGGGCCGAGCGCGGCGGCATCGATGGCTTCTTCATCGCACGGCTGTCGCGCCGCTGAGGACATTCCATCGGGAGCGACGGCACCCCTGTCTCGCCTCGCAGCCGGTCTCCATCGGGACTTTTCGCCGGCACCGGCCGTGCCTGTACGGCCAGGTCGAGGGGGATGCTATGATCACGGCGTGGACCAAGGAGCCTCGATCATCGGCGCACGGATGTTGCCTGGAGTCGTCCGTGCCGGCGCGCCCCGCACGACGCGCCCGTTCGAGGCCGGCCGCGGCGAACGATCGCGCGACCCCGGCCTGACATGACTTTCGACCAGGTCGGACTGTTCGCGCTTTTTGCGTTGGTTCTGGCGGCCCTGTTGTGGGGCCGCTTCCGTCATGACCTGGTGGCCGCGGCGGGCCTCATGCTCGGCGTCGTGCTTGGATTCGTGCCGGCCGACGATGCCTTCTCGGGCTTCTCCAATCCGGCCGTGGTCATCGTGGCGCTGGTCCTCGTGGCCTCGGTGGCCTTCGAGAATTCCGGTGTGCTCGCCCTCGCGACCCGCGGCCTGGTCGACGACAAGCGCGGCGTTGGCGCACACATCGTCATCGTCAGCGGCGTCGGCGCGCTGCTGTCGAGCGTCGTCAACAACGTGGCGGCGCTGGCGCTGCTGATGCCGCTCGACATCCGGGCGGCGCGGGCCGCCGGGCGGCCGCCGTCGCTCACCCTGATGCCACTCGCCTTCGCCGCGATCCTGGGCGGCATGGTGACTCTGATCGGCACCCCGCCCAACATCCTGGCGTCGGCCGTGCGCCAGGAGCGGCTCGGCGAGCCCTACCGCATGTTCGACTTCACGCCCGTCGGCCTTTCCATCGCCTTGGCGGGCATCGCCTTCGTGGCCTTCATCGGCCGCCATCTGCTGGCCGCGCGCGCCGATCCGGCCGGCGCGCTCGACCGCGAGACCTCGTTCAAGGCCGAGTTGCTGGTGCCCGCGGAATCGCCCGCGATCGGCCGCCTCGTCGCCGAGTTGGACGACGACGCCGAGGCCGCCGACGTGCTGGTGTTCGGCGTGCGCCGCGCCGGCCACACCCATCACGGGCGCGCGCGGTCGATGGTGCTGCAGGCCGAAGACCTCCTTCTCGTCGAAGGCTCGACCGAAGCCATCGCCGAGTTCATCCGGATCCTCGGACTGCACGAGGCGGATGAAGACGAGGCCGGCGAGAGCCAGGCCGACGGCGAGTCAGCCGGCGGGGAACCGAAGGAAGAGCAGGAAGCACGCAAGCCGGCCCTGACCATCGTCGAAGCCGTCGTGCGCACCGATTCCCGCCTGGCCGGCCGCACCGCCGTGGAGTTCGATCTGCGCGGCCGCTACGGCGTCACCCTGCTCGGCATCTCGCGGGCCGGGGAATTCGTCGAGGGCGAGACGCGGCATCGCGCCATCGAGGCGGGCGACCTGCTGCTGCTGGCCGGCAGCGGCGCCGGCAGCACCACGACGCTCGGCACCCTGGGCGTGATCCCCGTCGCCGAGGCCAGCGTCGCACCGGTCAGCCCCGCCCGCATCGGGATCGCGCTCGGCCTGTTTGCCGCCGCCGTGGCGACGGCAAGCGCAGGGCTGCTGCCCTTCACCGTCGCCATCGCGCTGGCCGTGATCGGCTACGGTGCCACCGGCCTGGTGAGAGCCCGCGAATTCTACGACCGGATCGAATGGCCGGTCGTCGTCATGCTGGCCTGCCTCCTGCCGCTCGGGACGGCCTTCGACCGGCAGGGCGGCACGGCGCTGGTGGCCGACGCCATCCTGTCGGTGACCGAGGGACAGTCGGCCGTTCTCAGCCTGGTCGTCCTCATGGTCATCGTCATGACGCTGTCCGACATCCTGAACAACGTGGCGACGATGGTGATCGCCGGTCCCCTCGCCATCGAGCTGGCGCAGCGGCTGGGCGTCAATCCCGACACGTTCCTGATGGGCGCCGCCGTCGCCGCCTCCTGCGCCTTCCTGACCCCGATCGGCCATCAGAACAACACCCTGATCATGGGGCCGGGCGGCTACCGCTTCTCGGACTATTGGCGGATGGGACTGCCCCTCGAGATCGTCGTGCTGCTGGTCGGCGTGCCCGCCCTGCTGGTGTTCTGGCCGCTGTAGCGACGGCCCTTCGACGTCCTCACCGACCGTCGCCCGGTCACCAGGTCATGCGCAGCCCGGCGGTCAGTGCGTGGGCGGAGTCCTGTCCCGAGATGTTGCCCTCGTAGCGGAGATAGGCCCGGGTCGCCTCGGCGATGGCAGTGTTGGCGCCAAGGCCGATGACCACGCCGTCGCGCGTCGGCGAGATGCCGTAGGTCGTGAACGGCATGGCCGGTGCGCCGGCCAGCGTCGCCGTCACCGGCCGCGACACGTCGGCATATTCGTGGCTCCAGCCCAGCCGCAGCTGCACCGCCAGCCGCTCGCGCCAGCCGAGGTCCATCGAACCGCCGAGCTGGGCCCCGATCACCGAGCGCAAGGAATTGGTCGTCTGCTGGGCGACGCTGAGGTTGAGCGACTGCGCACCGGCCTCGGTGAAGCCGTTCTGGGTCCCGGTATAGGCCTGCAGCCGGGCGAACGGCGTCACGAAGGCTTGTGCCGACGCTGGAGATTGGGGGCCGAGCTCGAAGCGCCAGCCGCCCTCGAGCTGGCCGTACCACTGGTTGGCGCCGGTCTGGCCCAAGGCGGTGCGCTGCTGCAGGCCGGGGACGGCGATCTGGCGCCACATCTGGTTCCACGACCAGGCGTAGCCCGCCAGCGCATCGAGGTAGAGCGGGCCCTGGGTGTAGCCGCCGTAGAGGCCGACATTGACCGTGTCGGAGCGGCCCATGCCGTTGAAGCCCGAGACCCACTGGCTGCCGGTCGTGTAGCCGGTGGTGATGCCGACGCGGGCGCCGGGCGCGACCGCGCGGTCGAGGCCGGCTGCGAAGCCGCCGGCATTGTAGGTGACGGCGCCGGTGGCGGCGCCGTTGCCGAGCGTCCCCAGCCCGCCCAGCGCGCCGCCCCACGCTCCCCAGGCCGGGGTCGCGCCAGCATCGCAGGCGACCTCGCAGGCTTCGGCCAGCGCCACGCGCGTGGTGCCGCTGCCGGCCCCGCCGCCCGACCCGCCGCCCGCCTGGCCGAAGAAGTTGTTCATGAAAAGCTGCGCCCCCTGCACCATCGCCGTCGAGAAGCCGGCGTAGTTGTTGCCCGACAGAGACTGCAGCACGTACTGCGCCGTGGCGTTCGAGGTAGTGTTGAAGGCCAACGCGCCCAGCACGATGGCGAAGTCGCCGGTGGCGTTGCCGACATTGGCGTCCAGCACGTTGCCGACGGCCGCCTGGGTCGGCGTCGCCGCCGCCGCGGCGAAGCCGCCGATGTCGAGGGTGAGATAGGCGTTGTTGGCGTCGTAGCTCAGGTTCGACAGCAGGAACGGGTAGAGTTCGTTCACCGACGTGAAGGTGCCGCTCAGCCCGCCGGCCGCATTCAGGATCGTGTACGTCGTCGAAGGAGCGAAGCTCATGCCCGGCAGCGCGGTGACGACCACCTGGCCGCCCTGCAGCGTCCCCCTGCCGCCGACGTTCAGCCGGTCGCCGGCCCCCGCCCCGCCGACTTCGACGGCGTAGCTGCCGTTCGCCGTGTTGGTGAAGTTGCCCGACACGGTCAGCGTGCCGATCGAGTTGCCCGGCGCCAACGTGCCGCCGCTGAAGACGTCGCCGCCGACCGCGCCGTTTCCCCCGAGGATGCCGGTCGGGCCGACGAAGACGTTGCCGCCCAGCGACCCGTTGACCGACAGGGTGCTGCCGCCAGCGACGACAGAGGAGCCGCTGTAGGTCCCGCTGTTGCCCACGAGATCGAGGGAGCCGCCGCCTTGCACGACGAGCATGCCGCCCCCCGTGATCGACGACCCCAGTACGCTGGCCTGGGCGGTGTTCAGCACCAGCATGCCGCCGCGCATGGCCAGGTTGCCGCCGGCGCCGCCGAGCGCGCCCAGCACCTGGGTGTTGCCGTTGAGGTCGAAGGTGCCGCCGTTCAGCGCGAGGGCGCCGGCGAACGGCAGGGTGGCGCCGGCACCAAGGGTCAGGCTTCCGCCATTCACCGTCGTGCCGCCCGTGAAGGTGTTGTCCGTTCCCATCAGCCAGTAGTTGCCGCTCGCCACCGTGAGCGAGCCCGGCCCCACCACGTTGCCGTAGAGCAGGCCGGGGTTGCCGCCCGACGGGCCGCGTAGCGTCGCGCCGCCGGGCATCAGGAGGATGGGGAAATCCGTCGCGAACCCGCTGTCGAAGGTCACCGTGCCCTGCAGCGCCAGCAGCGGCCTGACCGAGCCGATCGCGCCGGACGCCCCGTTCCAGCGGTAGCCGACGAAGCCGGCCGCGGCGTCGTAGAGATAGTCGATGGCGCCATAGAACGAGACGCCGGTGTTCACCGACATCGTGTTGTTGAAGTACGCCACGGCCTTGGGCGTGGTCGGGTTGCCGTCCGCACCGACCGCGAACTGGTAGAGCGCCCCGCTCCCCAACCCGGGCAGCGACACCTGGACGGTGGTGCCGTCGGGAGCGCAGCGCTTGGCCGCCGCTCCCGCGGGGCAGGTTCCGCCGGCGGCCAGCTGATTGGCGATCGGCGTCTCGAGGATCATGTAGGTGATGCCGCTGTCGGGCAGCACCTTGCCGGTGCCGGCGTCCTGGCCGTTGACCGAAACCTGCGCGGTCGGCGCGGTCCAGTCGTAGACGCAGTCCGGCCGGGGCGCCGTGCAGCCGGGCGTGTTGGGGCCGTTGGCGGAGAGCTTGACGAAGGTGTTGAAGCCCGACGTGTTCGAGGCGGTCAGGCCGAGGGTCACGCCCGCCTGTCCATTCGGGTTGTTGCTGCTGTTGGTGATGACGTAGCCCGCCCGCATCGCATTGATGTTCAGGCCGGGCACGTTGGTGCCGACCAGGGCGAGGAAGGGATTCTTGTTGATCGTCGCGGGCCCGCTGCCGCGGTCGAACCCGATGCCCATGTAGGCGATGGACTTCCCGGGCCGATGGTCGCAGTCGGGATTGCTCGTCGGGCACTCGGTCAGGACCTGGAGCACCGGCACCTGCGCCGTGACGGTATTGCCGCCGAGGCCGCTGATGACGACGTTGGTCAGGTAGAGCTTGCCGCTCTCGACGAGGTCGTTGCTGGTGTAGGTGATCGAGCTGTTGCCCATGAACGTATCGGTCCTGGCGTTCGGTCTGAAGTAGACGTCGGACGCCGCGATTCCGGTCGAGCCGGTGTCCATGGTGAAGGGCGTCGTCTTCGTCGTGTCGCCGAAGTTGAGCGTCAGGTTGACCTGCTGGGTGGCGTCCGGCTGTCCGGCGGATGCTCCGACGAACGGGACGAAGAAGCTGCTGGTGTAGCCGTTGTAGAGGTTCCAGCTCTGCGCCTGCGCGGCCGGTGCGCCGGCGAGCGCGAACGCCACCGCTGCCAGCAGACGCGGCAGGCCGACCGTCGACCCTTTGGGCATGCGTTTCCCCCAAGAAGCGATCGCGGCACGTCCGCGATCTCCCCCGAGAGACGGACCCGCGATGGCGACGCAACTCTGCCACAGAACGTGGGGGCACGACGCGCATTGATCGAAAGTTGCATTTCACGCGGACTGAATCGACAGAAACCACCATGCCGGTTCGTGAATCGCTGCGCAATTTCGCGCTGGTTCCGGGTTTCCTGTTAGGCTGTGTTTCCTCACAGGCCGCCGGAGAGAATTGCATGGACACGACGATGCTTGCCGCCCGACGCGACCGTGCGCTGGGAGCCGGCGCACCGCTGTTCTACGACCGGCCAATCCACATCGTCCGCGGCGAGGGAACGTACCTGTTCGACGCCGAAGGCCGCCGCTATGTCGACATGTACAACAACGTCCCCTGCGTCGGGCACGCCAACCCGCACGTCGTGGAGGCGATGGCGCGCCAGCAGGCGACGCTGAACGTGCACAGCCGCTACCTGCACGAAGGCATCGTCGCCCTGGCCGAGCGGCTCGCGGCGCTGCACGGTCCCGCGATCGAGAGCGTCGTCTTCAGCTGCTCGGGCACCGAGGCCAACGAGGTTGCGTTGCGCATCGCCCGCGGCGCGACGGGCCGGCAGGGCATCGTCTGCACCAACGCGACCTACCACGGCAACAGCGAGGCGGTCGGCAAGATGACGCGCATCGGCGAGGCTCCGGGGAGCGGCCACAACAGCCAGGGCGACGTCCGCGCCATCCCCTTCCCCGAGACGTTGCGCCCCCTCGTGCCGGGTGCCAGCGAGGCGGAGCTGGCGGAGGCCTATCTCGAGCGCCTGCGCGGCGTCATCCGCGGTTTCGAGGAGGACGGAACGGGCTTCGCGGGCCTGATCGTCTGCTCGATCTTCGCCAACGAAGGCCTGCCCGACGTGCCGGCGGGCTTCATGGCGCGCGCTGCCGAGATGGTGCGGGCGGCGGGCGGACTGGTGATCGCCGACGAGGTCCAGGCCGGCTACGCCCGGACCGGGCGCTGGTGGGGCTACGAGGGTGCGGGCTTCACGCCCGACATCGTCGTCACCGGCAAGCCCATGGGCAACGGCCTGCCGCTGGCCGCCACCGCCGCCAGCAAGGCGCTGGTCGACGGCTTCCGGGCGCGCACGCGCTACTTCAACACCTTCGCCTCGAGCCCCCTGCAGGCCGCGGTCGGCATGGCGGTGCTCGACGTCATCGAGCGCGACGGGCTCCTGGACAACGTCGCGCGCGTCGGTGCCGCCCTCAAGGCGGCGCTGGCGGAGCGCAAGCCGCGCTGCGCGGCGATCGGCGACGTGCGCGGCCACGGCCTGTTCATCGGCGTGGAGATGGTGAAGGGCGGCGACGCGCTGGACCCCGATCCCGAACAGGCGATCGCCGTCGTCAACCGGCTGAAGGATCGCGGCTTCCTGACCAGCAACGCCGGCGCCTTCCGCAACGTCGTCAAGATCCGCCCGCCGCTGGTCTTCGCCCGGCACGATGCCGACGCCTTCCTCGAGGCCTTCGACGCCACGATCGCCGAAATCGATGGCTGACCCGGCGGCCGGCAGCGCCGATCCCTTCCGGCCGGCGGCGATGGCCGCGCTCGCCGCCTTCCCCATCGAGACCGATTCGGTGGAGCTGGTGTCGCTGTCGGAGAACGTCACCTATCGCGTGACCGACCGAAGCGACGGCGCGCGCTATGCGCTGCGGCTGCACCGGCCGTGGTACCACACGCTCGAGGAGCTGGTCTCGGAGCGCGCCTGGGTCCGCGCCCTGGCCGCGGCCGGCATCGGCGTGCAGGCTCCGGTGCGCACCCGCGACGGCCAGGAATATGCCGAGGTGACGGTGGCCGCCACGGGCGAGCGGCGCTTCGCCGGGCTGGCGCGCTGGACGACGGGCCGCATGCTGGCCGAGGTGCTGCGCGAGACGCCGGATCCCGCCCTGGCCTGCGGCCATTTCGCCGCGCTCGGCGCGCTCACCGCGTCGCTGCACGAGCAGGCGGCGGCATGGCGGCCGCCGGCCGCGTTCACCCGTCACGCCCTCGACGCCGACGGCTTCATGGGCGAGGCGCCGCACTGGGGCCCCTTCTGGGACCACGCCGACCTGTCGCCCGCCGAGCGCCGGCTGGCACTCGACACGCGCCATCGCCTGCACGCGGCGCTGGCCCGCCTGGCGCGTGGCCCCGACGCCTGGAGCATGATCCACGCCGACATGCATCCCGGCAACGTGCTGGTCGACGGCGACCGGCTGACCGTCATCGACTTCGACGACGCGGCCTGGGGCTGGCACGCCTACGACATCGCGGTGGCGCTGGTGACCCAGCCCGAAGGCCCGGACCGGGCCGCCGTCGAGCGCGCCTATGTCGAGGGCTACCGCACGGTGCGGCCGCTGCCCGATGCCGTGCTGGCGGCGGTCTCCATGTTCCGGCTGGTGCGCGGGCTGGCGCAGATCGGCTGGTACCATCAGCGGCCGGAGCTCGACCGTACGACGCACTTCGAGGCCATGAAGGACGGCGTGATGGAGCAGTGCCGCGCTTTCGCGGCCTCCGCCGCCTGACGGCCATCCCGTCGCCGGGCCGCGTGACCTGGATCAAACCGCCCGCCCGCTTCGTCCCGTAGGGTCTCCGCAAGCATCGGAGACACGCATGAAGGACTGGCCTGCCAACGTGAGCGAACTGACGGCGCAGCTGCGCACCCTGCGCGGCGGAGCGCCCGAGGTGATGAAGGCATTCGCGGGCCTTGCCCAGGCCGCGACGGCGCCGCAGGCGCTCGACGGCCGGACCAAGGAGCTGATCGCCCTCGGCATCGCGGTCGCGATCCGCTGCGACGACTGCATCGGCTTCCACGTCAAGGCCGCGCTGAAGCACGGCGCCACGCGCGAGCAGGTGCTGGAGACGCTGGGCATGGCGATCTACATGGGCGCGGGCCCGTCGGTCATGTACGCCACCCACGCGCTGGACGCCTTCGCCCAGTTCGAGGCCGAGAAGGCGGCCCCGGCCGCGGAGTAACGAGGGTCCGTCCCGGCCGCGCGTGATAGGCTTCCGCCTGTCACCACAGGGAGGTCGTCGACATGCCCATCGAGCGCTTCATGGTCCCCGGCGAGCTGGAGCCGGTCAGTCACTACTGCCACGTCGTGCGGGCCGGCGACTTCATCTACCTCTCGGGCATGGTCGGGATGAAAGCCGACGGCACGATCCCGGCGGACACGGTCGCCCAGTTCGAGATCGCGCTGAAGTCGATCGACACGTGCCTGCGCCATGCCGGCGGCCGGTCCGACCAGGTGGTGAAGGTGCAGGTCTTCATGACCGACATCGCCGAGCGCGCCAGCATCAACCCGATCCGCCAGCGCTACTTCGGCGAGCACAAGCCGGTCTCGACCCTGGTCGAGGTCAAGGCGCTGGTCGATCCGCGCATGAAGGTCGAGATCGAGGCGGTGGCCTACACCGGCCGCTGATCACTCGGCGGCGGCCGGCACGCTCCCGGCGCGGATCGCCGCGACCTTGGCCTCGGCCCGCGCCCGGCGCTCGTCGAACTTCGCCAGGCGCCGTCTCGGATTGGGGTTGGCCACGTTGCCCTCGCCGCCCGGCTCCTTCTGCGAGCCGACCCAGCCGTGCGCGGCGATGTCGAAGATGATGCCGTCGAGATCGGTGTGCTTGATCTCGTAGCCGTGCGGGTTGTTGGGATCGCCCATGATCCAGGTCGCGCCGGTGGTGCGCGCGATCTTCCCCTGCTCGACCACGTCGTCGACCCAGAAGCCGATATGGTGGATGCCGACGAAGTCCACGCCGGTGCCCTGCGAGGCCTCGTCGCTCTTGAAGTGCAGCAGGGCGAGGTTGACCACCCCGTCGGTCAGGAACACGCCCTCGGCCAGCGGGCCGTCGAGCTCCAGCACCTCTTCGAGGCCGAGCGCCTGCTTGTAGAAGGCGGCGGTCTCCCACGGGTCCCGCACGCTCAAGGCGACATGGCGGATACGGCCTCTGGTCTGCGCAGTCATCGACTTGCTCCCTTCCATCGGCTATCGCCGCACAGTGTAGCCGGAATCGCAGCCACAACCCAGCCGGCACGGGAGGAACCGCCATGCCCGAGACCCCGACCTTCGGCCGCTATGCCGAGATCCCGTTCGAGGAGATGAGCCCGGAGCAGCAGGAGGGCTACAGGGCGATGATCGAGAGCCGCGGCCGCCTGCCCGGCCCGACCAAGATCTGGGTGCACAATCCCCGGCTCGCCAAGGTGGCAGGCCCGTTCGGTGCGCATTTCCAGCCCGGCCGGTACTCGCTCAGCGAACGCGAGCGCGAGATCGCCGTCTGCGTCATCACCAGCCACTGGCGCTCGGCCTATCCGACGGCGGCGCACGAGCGGATCGCCAAGACGGCCGGGCTGCCGGCGGCCAAGGTCGAGGCGATCCTGGCCGGCCTGCCGACGGCGTTCGACGATGCGCGCGAGCAGGTGGTCTACGAGATGGCCGTCGTGCTCTCGGCCGGCCGCTGGGTCTCGCGCGGGATGCACGATCGCGCCGTGGCGGTGCTCGGCCATGTCGGCGTCACCGACGTCATCACCCTGATGGGGCACTACACGAGCGTCGCGATGACGCTCGCCTTCTACGACGTGCCGGACGGCGCGACAGGGATGGCGCGGTAGTTTCTCTCCCATGGCGTTCGTGCACCGACAGCGCCTGCCATCCGATGAAGTCACCTCCACGGTCTTGGGGTTCCGCAATGGCTCACGGTCGAAACAAGTATCAGTCTCGCGAAAATCGAGCGAGGGTCCGGACCATCCTGTTTCGAGAATGGGATCCCATCGGGATCAACGACTCGGGCCAGGGCGCCGACGAATACGACGCCTACGCCGACAAGGCCTATGTAATGCTGATGGACGACCGCGCCACGGCGGACGAAATCGCCGAATATCTCTACGGCGTCGCGGTTGGCCATATGGGACTGAGCCCTCGGCCGGAGCTAGCAGAGGCCAGCAAGGGTGTCGCCGCGAAATTGGTCGCGCTGCGGCCTCAGTTCGAGACGCACTGAAGGTGACGAACCCCGCAGAGCCGACTCAGAACTCGCCCATTGTCCGCCGGAACTCGTCGAACAGCAGGCGGTGGCCGGCGGCGGAGAAGTGCACGTCGCCCGGGATGTAGTACTTGCGCACCACCTCCTCGGCGGGCTCGCGGAAGAACGGCGCGAAGCCGTCGACGAAGCGCGCGCCGTGCCGGGCGGCCCAGTCGCGCCAGTGCGTCACCTGGACACTGTTCCGGTCGCCGGCCACGACGTTGGCCGGCCAGGGATAGACGACCAGCGTCAGGCGCGCGTTCCATTGCCGACAGAGCGCGGCGATCCTGTCCATGTTGCCGTCGGCCAGCGCGAGGCCGCGGCGGCCCCATTTCTCCATCGCCGCCGGATCGAGGCTCCAGCTGCCGCGCCAGCGCTCGTCGGGAGCGGCCGAGCCGACCGTGAGCCAGAGATTGTAGAACAGGCGGAAGGTGGCGAAGTTGCCGAGCAGGAACTGGCCGGTGTCGAACCAGTGGTACGACGGCGCCATCGCGATCGTGCCGTCGGGCGCGACGCGATAGATCATGGCCTCGTCGGTGATGTCGGAGAGGTCGAGGAAGACGAAGACCTCGACGGGCTTGACGCCGAGCTTCTCGGCCGCCGCCTCGAGCTTGCGGAGGTAGATGACCGGGCTGAACGACAGAACGCCGAGATTCCAGGCCGCCTTGCCTTCCTTTTCCGCGGCGCAGGCGATCATGCCGGCGAAGCTGTCCTCGTAGGGCACGCCCAGCCCCTCGGTGAAGGAATCGCCGATGACGAAGATCGCCGGCTTGCTGCGGTCGGCCTCGCCCGGCGCGCAGCGGCCCGTGCGGAAACCGTATCCGTCGGTGCGGAACGGATAGACGTAGCGGCCCCACGGTCGCTCGGAATTCTGGTTGGGCGCCAGGTCGTGGTGCCACGGCACGTGGACATAGGCCTGCGTGTAGGCGGTCGCGGCATCGCGCCAGTTGCGCTTCCAGTCGGAGAACACCGTCGCCAGGAGGAGATAGTCGAGGGCCAGGGTGATGGCGACGACCACCGCCACCTGCCCGACGACGCGCAAGACCCGGATCGGCCAGGAGCCCGCCTTCGACCTCATGATCACTCCACTCAAGCCCCCGGCGCCCCCACGAGGCTACACCGGCACCCGGACGGCGCGAAACGCTCTTGTGACGCCGCGTCGCGCCCGCCCCGCGGAGAACGCAGAGATTTGACTTGAAACCGCCAAATGCCCGGCGGCATCGTTGTCGGGCCGCCACCCTCGGAACGACGCATGGTGAGGCGCGCCGCCCGTCTCGGGCCGGTCCGCTCGCCCGGGAATCGAGACTCCTGCGGCAGCGGCGAATCCACAGCGGGGAACGGACAGTCCATGGATGGAGGCATCACCGGCGCGGCGCTCCGCAGGGGCGTCGACATCGACGCGCTGATGGCGCTCGTCGAGGCCTTCGAGCCGCCGCGCAACGGCCATGCGGCGGCGACCCCCGAGGAGGTCGCGGCCGCCGAGCGCGTGTCGCGCGCCTGGACCAGCGCCGAGGCGGGACCGCTGCAGCCCGGCTCCGAGGCCCACCGGCGCGCCATCTGCGCCATGTTCCACGAGACCTTCAACCCCTACCGGCCAGCCGTCATCGACTGGCCGCGGCTGGCGCCCGAGGAACTCCAGCGGCTGACCTCGCTGCCGATCTGGGACATCGCGGTGCAGACCGAGGGCCAGGCCCGCCTGCGCTTCGCCGCCTATGCCGCCTCGCTCGGCGATCGCGAGATGCAGGCGACGATCATGCTGAACGCCTGGGAGGAAGACCGGCACAAGCAGGTTCTGTCGCGGCTGGTCGAGACCTACGGCATCGCGCTCGACAAGGAGCCGGCCTACGACGTGCCGCGCGACGCCGAATGGGGATACCTGCTGACCGGCTTCTCCGAATGCATCGACAGCTTCTTCGCGTTCGGCCTGTTCGACCTCGCCCGCCGCTCCGGCTTCTTTCCGGCCGAGCTCGTGGAGACGTTCGAGCCGGTGATCCAGGAGGAGTGCCGGCACATCCTGTTCTTCGCCAACTGGCTGGCCTGGCATCGCGCCAGGCTGTCGCCGTGGCGCCGCCTGCGCTTCGAGCTGCGCGTCGCGGGCGTGTGGATCCATATCGCCGTGCTGCGCGTCGGCCTTGCCCGCACCATCGACAGGAAGCCGCGCAACGACAACTTCACCGTCCACGGCGCCCAGGCGGTCAGCCCCGTGCCGATGGGCTTCCGCGAACTGCTGGGCGTATGCCTCTCCGAGAACGATCGCCGCTTCGCCGGCTACGACGCAAGGCTGGTGCGCCCGACGACGGTTCCCTGGCTCGCCCGTCAGGTGCTCCGCCTGGGAGGATGGCGGCGCTAGGGACCGCCGGGACTCGACGGCAGGTTCGATGCACGACCCGGATGCGGCGGGTCATGCGGCCGGCGCGTAGCCCGGCCTACACCATCGAGCTCGGCCGGTAGAACGGCTGGTGCTTCGAGGTGTCGATGTAGTTCTCGTAGAACTTGCGCGCGTGCGGCAGCAGGGCCTTCGAGAGCTTGCGGCGCTCGACCTCGTCGTCGCTCAGCGCCTTGCTGAGGTCGTCGTGCAGGGCCTTCAGCGCCACCGTGCGGTCGACCTTGGTGAACGTGCCGTCCTGGTAGATCACCTCGCCGTCGCACATGGTCATGGTGACGGCGTCGTTCTTGGCGCGCTGGACGACGGCGTCGAGGGTCGGCGTCAGCTCGTCGAGATAGGGATAGGCCACCTTGTCCCAGTCGAGCAGCACCATGTCGGCCGCCTTGCCGACCTCGAGCGCCCCCAGGCTCTCGCCGTAGGGCGTCGTCCGGGCGCCGCCGACCGTCGCCATGCGCAGCACCTGCGCCATGGTCGGCACGTCGGCCTCGACCATGCCGGGCACGCGATGGGCGCGCAGCACCAGCTTCAGCTCCTGCAGCATGTCGCGATCGTCGTTGATGCCGGCCTCGTCGAGGCCGATCGCGGTGTTGACGCCCTTCTTCTCGAAGAAGTTCAGCGCCGCCACGCCCGAGCGCAGGCGGAAATTGGACGAGCAGTTGTGGCAGACGCAGCCCTTGGCCTCGGCCAGGCGGTCGATGTCCTTCTCCGACAGCCAGACTCCGTGGCCGAGCGTCAGCCGGTGGTTCACCAAGCCGAACCGGTCGATGTACTCCAGCGCCGTGCAGTTGCCGCGCCGCCAGGCATATTCCTTCTGGTAGGCCGTCTCGACCAAGTGCATGTGCATCGGCGCGTCGTACTTCTCCGAGGCATCGGCCAGCGCCTTGAGCGCCGTGTCGGAGCACCAGTGCAGGTTGGCCGGGGCGAGCTGGATCTTCACCCGGCGCTTGTTGTGGTGCTGGGAATGGAACGACTTGAACATGTCCATGGCATCGTCCAGGCCCATCTTGAAGCGGTCGAACCAGCGCTTCATCGGACCCTGCAACTCCTTCGGCAGCGAGGCCACGAATTCCTCGTCGGCCTGGTAGACGAGCCGGTTCTGGTCACGCACGGCGTAGCAGTAGCTGACCCGCATGCCGACATCCTCGTAGGCGCGGATGACGTCGCCCGAGCGCTTCTGCACCTCGTCGAGCGTTCCCGGCATCCAGCCGTGGATGTGCTGCACCGTGGTGATGCCCGACCCGATCATCTCGAAGGCCGAGTAGAGCGTGTCGAGGTAGAGGTCGAGGTTGCGGATCACCATGCGCGTGATGAACCAGAGCTCGAGAGGCATGTCGGGCGAGCCGAGCTGCACCGGCGTCAGGCCGACATGGTGATGGCCGTTGACGAAGCCCGGCAGCAGGATCTCCTTGCCCGTGCCGATGACCGGGACCGTCGGGTGCTTGGCGTGAAGATCGTCGTAGGTGCCGACCGCGACGATGACGCCGTCCTCCTGCAGCACCGCGCCGTCCTTGATCTCGTTCCAGGCGAAGCGGTCCTTCACGCCGGTGATGGCGGCGCGGCTGCGGATGAGACTGGTGGGCATGGGTCCTCCTTGCAAACTCGTCTCTTCAGAATTCAGGCTCCTCTCCCCCGCAAGGGGGAGAGGTTGGGTGAGGGGTTGCAGAGAGCCGTCGATGCCCCCTCACCTAGCCTCTCCCCCGATCGGGGGAGAGGAACATGAAGTGTCGTGCTGATGGGCTGCGTCAGGCCATCGCCTCCTGCTCGGCGAAGGCGCGGTCGACCTCGTCGCGCAGGAGCTCGGTGAGCTGGATGCGCATGGCCTCGGCCTCGCGGCTGAAGAGGTTGCGCGGCCGCGGCAGGTTGACCGGCACGATGGTCTTGATGCGGCCGGGCCGCGAGGTGAAGACGACGACGCGGTCGGCCAGCGCCACCGCCTCGTCGATGTGATGGGTCACGAACAGGACCGAGGCGCCGGAATCGCGCCAGACGTCGAGCAGGAAATCCTGCATGCGGGCGCGCGTCTGGACGTCGAGCGCGGCGAAGGGCTCGTCCATCAGCAGCACCTTGGGACGCATGGCGAGCGCGCGGGCGACCGCCACGCGCTGGCGCATGCCGCCGGACAATTCGTCGGGCCGCTTTTCCATGGCCGCCTTCAGGCCGACCCGCTGCAGCGCCTCGGCGGCGACCGACCGGCGCTCGGCCTGCGAGGCGCCGCGGATGGCGAGCCCGAAGCTCACGTTCTGCCACACGGTCAGCCAGGGGAAGAGCGAGGTCTCCTGGAAGATCAGGCTGCGCTCGGGAGACGGCGTCTCGACCAGGTCGCCGAACGACCAGGTCTGGCCCTCGGTGGCGTCCTCCAAGCCGGCGATGAGGTAGAGCAACGTGCTCTTGCCGCAGCCCGAGGGGCCGAGGAAGACCACGAACTCGCCCGGGGCGATGTCGAGGTCGATGTCGCGCAGCGCCTCGTGGGCGCGCCGCGTACCGGCCGCCCAGGTCTTGCCGACGCCGCGGCAGACGACGGCGTCGCGGGACGAGAACGGCGAGGCCGAGAAAGGCTGGTCGACGTCAGAGGCCACGCAGCTTCTCCTGGGTATCGGGCAGCCAGTAGAGGATGCGGCGCTGGGCGAAGCGCAGCAGCCAGTCGAAGGCGAAGCCCAGCACGCCGATCACCGCGATGGTGAAGAACACCAGCGACGGGTTGAAGGTGTTGCGCGCCAGCATGATCACCTGGCCCATGCCGTAGCCGACGCCGGTCGATTCGGCGATCAGCACCACCATCCAGGCGCCGAACAGGTTCATCCGCAGGACCTGCAGCATGCCGGGCAGGATGGCCGGCACGATGACCCGGCCGTAGATCTGATGCTTCGACGCGCCCATCGTGCGCGCCACGTTGATCAGGTTGGGGCTCACCCCGTCGATCTGGGCGATGGTCGCCAGCACCATGTGGAAGAACAGCGCCACCACCACCATGAAGATGGCGGGCGCGTTGCCGATGCCGAACAGGAAGATCGCGACCGGCAGCCAGGCGATCGGCGACACCGGCGAGAGCAGCGTGACGGTCGGCAGCACCAGCCGGTCGAACAGATGCCAGTAGCGGATGGCGACGCCGATGCCGATCGCCAGCACCGAGGCCAGCACCAGGCCGACGAAGACGCGCATGGTGGTGGCGGCGACGGTGATCATCACCGATTCGAAGGCGGACGGCCCCTCGCCCATCGACACGCCGACCTGCCAGCGGGTCGCGGTGTTGAAGTACTTTCCCTGCTCGGCGAAGTTCGAGAGGAAGATGTGCGGCGGCGGCAGCAGCTTGGGATCCGCCCAGCCCATCGCCCAGCACAGTTCCCACAGGCCGGCGAACAGGGCGACCGACAGGCAGGTCCAGCCGATCTTGGACAGCCAGTCCATGCCGGCGATCGAGGAAAGACGGCGGGCGGGCGACGGGCGCGTTGCCGCCGCCGGGCGGGATGTCCCGGCGGCGGCGCCCCGGCCTGAGGGTCTTGGGGTGGCGTCGCGTTCGACGACAGCCATCTCAGGCAGACTTGTACTTCAGCTTGCCGTAGAGGTCGGGGTTCTCCTTGATGACCTCCTCGAGCATCGTCCAGTCGATGGCGTCGCGGCCGGGCTTCTTCTTGATGTAGCCCATCTCCATGACGCTGTCGGTGCGCTTCAGGATGAAGTCGGTCTGGCTGCGCGCATCGACGACGGCGGGCTGCTTGCCCTTGGCGATGCGGGCGTTCTCCATCGAGGTCTTGTAGTACTTGCCGACCAGCTCCTTCAGCACCTCATCGGTGTGGGTCTCGGCGTCGAGCTGGGCCTGCATCATGCCCTTGATGATGGCCTTGAGGCCGGCCGGATTGTCCTTGATCAGGCTGGCGCGCGCGGCCAGCACGCAGTCGGTGTAGCCCTTGCCGTAGAGGTCGGTGCCGTCGGTCAGCATGACCGCGCCCTTGACGTCGTTCACCAGCGCCGAGGCGTAGGGCTCGATGGTGCAGATCCAGTCCAGCGCGCCGGCCTTGAAGGCCTCGACGGCCTCCGGCGTGTTGCCCATGTAGCGGACGGTGACGTCCTTGAACGAGATGTTGTGCTTCTTCAGGTAGTCGTAGGGCATGACCTCCAGCGTATCCATCTGGAAGGTGCCCAGCGTCTTGCCCTTGAGCTTCTCGGGCTTGTCGAGGCCCGGGCGCGCGACGATGGCGCAGCCCTCGATGCCGCCGCCGGCGACGATCTTGACCGGCGCGCCCTTGTCGTAGAGCGCCATGAAGCTGGTGTAGGGCATCAGGCCGATGTCGACCTGGCCCATGCCGAGGAAGGTCACCATCTCGGCCGAGGTCGGCGTGTTCACGAACACCAGCTCGGTGCCCGCCGCCTTGGCGTACTGGCGCGAATGCGCGAGGAAGATGTTGAGGTTGCAGAAGCCCGAGCCGTGGGTCGACTTCAACGGCGCGCCGGCATGCGCGCTGCCGGCAAAGCCCATCATTCCGGGGCCCATCGCCATGGCGATGGCGCCGCCGGTAGCGCCCTTCAGGAAGCCGCGGCGCGACGGTGCGGCGGCCGCACCGGTGAAGTCCATGCCGGACAGGTTCGGAACGTGCGTACAGCCAATACGGTCACACATGGATGCCCTCCTCGATCAGCGGAGCGGTGGGATGGGGGATTGCGGCTTGTCGGTACACTGGGCTGATCAACTCCCTGGCGGTTGCCCAAACGGGGCAACCGTCATCGAAATTGTCGGCACGCCAACCGAGAGAACCGCTGATGCGGCCTGCGCTGCGGAAGACTGTGCAAGGCGCATGCCAGTCATTCCTCTGCCGCGATGCCGGAGAGAGGGTCGTCGGTTCAGGCGCTGGTGCTGGCGAACTCTCCGTCGCCACGAGACACCGACTCTCCCTCACGCCGGGCGTGGAGAGCGAAGAGCCCGCTCAAATCTTGGTCAGATGGTCAATTCTTGTTCGGCGGGCTCGCGGGCGGCTGACCCTGCTTGGCCAGCCTGTGGCGCAGGCGCTCGCGATGGCCGATGTAGAGGCCCGAGCTCACGATCACGGCCGCGCCGACCCAGCTCCAGAAGTCGGGAATGTCGCCGAACACCACGAAGCCCAGCAGCGCCGCGCCCAGAAGCTGCAGGTAGTTGAACGGGGCGATCACGGCGGCGGGCGCCTGGCTGTAGGCGATGGTGAGGAAGTAGTGGCCGACGCCCGCCATCACGCCCATGCCGGCGAACAGGACCCAATGCAGGCCGCCCGTCGGCGTCACCCATTCGAACGGCAGCAGGGGCGCGGCGACCACGGTGCCGACGATGGTCGCCATGGTGGCGGAGGCGTCGGGCCGCTCGGTCTGGCCGTAGCGGCGCGAGAAGAGCTGGTAGAGGGCGCTGCACAGGGTGCTGCCGACGATCAGCAGCGCATGCCAGTCGAAGTGGGCGTGACCCGGGCGCACCACGATCAGCGCGCCGGCGAAGCCCACGGCGACGGCGGCCCAGCGGCGCGGCCCGACCGGCTCGCCGAGGAAACGCGACGAGAGCGCGGTCACGACCAGCGGGCTGGTGAGCGAGATCGAGGCGGCGGTGGCCAGCGGCAGGTACACGATGCCGTGGAAGTAGAGGTACGAGGAGAAGAACAGCAGCAGGCCGCGCACGACCTGCGAGCCGACGTTGCGCCAGCGGAACAGGTCGCGGCCGCTGCGCGGCAGGAACAGGGCCAGCATCAGGATGAAGGCGAAGAAGTAGCGCGCCCAGATCACCTCGATGACCGGATAGTGCTGGCTCAGCGTCTTGGACATCGCGTTCAGCACCGAGAAGCACAGGACCGAGACGATGATGGCGAGGATCGCCCGCAGGATCGGGCTCATGCGACGACCGTCATTCCAGGCTCGAGGCCTTCTCCTCCGCGAGCTCCTTGTCGCTCGGCCACAGCAGCAGGGAGATCACCAGCAGGATGCCGAGTCCGCCGGTGATGCCGATGAAGCGGTCGACGCCGGGCATGATGCTGTCGGGCGGCGCGGCGCCCTGCACCATGGTGATGATGAAGACGAAGCCCGACTGGGTGCCGACATAGCCGACGCCGTGCGGGCCGGACTGGATGTGCATGCCGATCCAGGCGGCGGCGCCGATGAGGGCCAGCCACCAGGCGAAGGATTCGATCTGCATGGCGAGGAAGGCCAGCGCCACCACGCCGCCGATCAGGCATCCCAGGAAGCGATGGATCGAGCGCACCGCCACGGCATGGCGCGTGCCGAGCCCGCCGTCGGCGATCACCGGCGCCGACATGACCACGGCGACCGTGATCGCCATCTCCGCCACCTCCGGCAGGTCGATCATGATCCAGATCCACAGGACCGCCACCACCGCGATCGCGGAACGCACCCCGTGCAGCACCACCGGCCACTGCGCCCCGAGCAGGTGCCGCCATCCCGGCGCCTGCGGCGGCGGCTCGGCGTGCCAGTCCTGCAGCAGCTTGGCGACGACGATCGCCGAGCCGACCCCGACCGCGACCTCGAGCACGCGGTAGTAGGCCACGGCGGCCGCCTGCTCGGGATTGTTCAGGCTCATCAGCAGCACCATGCTCGAGGTGATGGTGAGGAACAGGAAGGCGAGCCCGTGCGGGCTGACTTGCATGGCGATCACCCCCAGCATCGTCACCAGGGCCAGGAACAGGGTGAGCGCGACATGGTCGTAGGGCAGCCAGCGCGCCATGACGAAGCCCAGCAACGCGCCGGCCGCGGTGCCGGTGAGGCGCAGCAGGCCGCGCCGCAGCGAGCCCGCACCGGTCGCCATCAGCGACATGAACCCGCTGATCGCCGCCCACCACGGCGATTCGATCTCGAGCAGGAGGGCGAGAAAGGTCGCCAGCACGACCGAGCAGGCGGCGACGATCCCCTGGCGCGTGCGCACCGGATCGCTCCCGAGCTCGAGGAGCTCGCGGCCGTAGCCCTCGAGCGAGGTCCACACGAGGTCGGCAAGCTCGGCGAAATCCTCGCTGATGGCGCGCAGCAGCCGGCGGATCATCGCGGGAAGATGACGGTGCGCGCGTCCGCCCCCATGTAGAGCTTGCCGTCGGGCGGCGCCTCGTCGAGGTAGATCGTGACCGGGATGCGCCTCTGCAGGCGGATCCAGTCGGTGGTCGGCGCGACGTAGGGCAGCAGCATCCCGGGCTCGGGACTGCGGCTGATGCCGCGGGCGATGCCGGCGATGCGCGCCTTGTGGAAGGTCCAGGGGTCGCTGTCGAGCCACACCCAGGCGGTGCCGCCGACCTTGAGCGGGCGGATATAGTACTCCTTGTAGTTCGCCATGATCCGCCAGGCGTGGGCGTCGACGATGCCGATGTTGGGGATGTTGACGGTCGCGGTGTCGCCGACCCTGAGGGTCAGGTTGTTGATCCAGCCGTCGGCCGGCGCCAACACGTCGGTCTTGCCGAGCCGCCATTCGGCGGTCGCCTTCTCCGCCTTGGCGACATCGAGCGCGGCCTGGTGGACGTTGATGCTGGTCTGCGCCTTCTCGATGGCGATGGTGGCGATGGTCATGTCGGCGGTCGCCCGCCGCAGCTCGTCATTGGCGCGATCGAGCTCGGAGCGCGGCGCGTTGTTCTCGGACGCCAGCACGGCATAGCGCGCCTGCTGCTCGGCAGCATAGGTGTGGCTCGACCTCGCCGCGTCGAGCGAAGCCTTCGCGGTGGTCAGCTCCTCCCGCGCCACCTTGACCAGGGCCGTCTGCTCCTCGATCTGCGCCTGGCGCGTGTCGACCTCGAGCTGGAACGGCACCGGATCGATCCGGTAAAGCCGGTCGCCCTTCTTCACTGCCTGGTTGTCGACGACCGAGAGCTCGATGATCGGGCCTGTCACCTCGGGCGCCACGGCCACCAGGTCGGAGCGCACGTAAGCGTCGTCTGTGTAGGCCACGTAGTAGGTCAGCACCTCCCAGGCGATGAACAAAGCGAGGATCGTGCCCCCCACCCCGACCAGGCGGCGCAGGCGGCTGACGCTGCGCGCGGGCGGCACGGCGACGGGAGCTGCCGGCACGGCCGGGGGTGCGGTCACTTGTGCAGGAGGTGGCGCAGGAACAGGCGCCGGAGCCGCGGCAGGTGCCGGCGAAGGCGCCGCGGCAGGCCGGGCAGCGGGCGACGTGCCCGGAAGATCGGGTCGTGGCGGCGCTGGGGGAGACTCAGTGTCGCTCATTGCCCGGCAGGATAAATGTCTTTCCGATCCGGTGAAACCGCAGGCGGTTCCGCCGCTCAGAATCCCATGGACTTGAACTTGGCGGCGAGCGCGGGGATGGAGAACGGCTTGCCGATGAAGTTGACGCCCGCATCGAGCACGCCATGGTGCACGATCGCGTTGGCGGTGTAGCCCGTGGTGAACAGCACCTTGAGATCGGGCCGCAGCACGGTGGCGGCGGACGCGAGTTGGCGGCCGTTCATGTCGCCCGGCAGGCCGACGTCGGTGAACAGGAGCTGGACGTCGTCGTGCGCCTGCAGGATTGCGAGCGCCGCCGGCGCATCGCCGGCCTGGTACACCGTGCAGCCGATCTCGCGGCAGGCCGAGATGGCGAAATCGCGTACGACCGCGTCGTCCTCGACCACCAGCACGACCGGGCCGCTGCCGGCGTCCCGCGCCGGCGGCCTGGCGGCCTCGGGCTCGGGCGGGGCTTCCTCGAGCGCCCGCGGCACGTAGATCTTGACCACCGTACCGTGACCCGGCTCGCTGTAGATCTTCAGGTGGCCGCCCACCTGCTTGATGTAGCCGAAGGTCATGCTGAGGCCGAGGCCGGTTCCCTGCCCGCGCTGCTTGGTGGTGAAGAACGGCTCGAAGGCGCGCGCGATGGTCTCCTGGTCCATGCCGTTCCCCGTGTCCGACACGGCGATCAGCACGTACTGACCCGCCGTCACCTCGGCATTCGCCGCGGCATAGGCGTCATCGAGGTGGGCGTTGGCGGTCTCGATCGTCAGCGCGCCACCTTCCGGCATGGCATCGCGCCCGTTGATGGCGAGGTTGAGGATCGCGCTCTCGAGCTGGATCGCGTCGGCCTTCGCCCGCCACAGGCCGCCGGCCAGCACCGTTTCGACCCGGACGCGCTCGCCCAGCGTGCGCCGCAGCAGTTCGGACATGCCGGCGACCAGCTTGTTGACGTCGATGACGTCGATCTGCAGCGGCTGCTGGCGGGAGAAGGCGAGCAGCCGCTGGGTCAGGGTCGCGGCCCGCGACACGCCGGCCTGGGCCAGCTCGAGAAAGCGGTTGAAGTCGGCCGAGGGCTGGGCGACGCGGCGGCCCATCATCTCCACCGCGCCGCCGATGCCCGTCAGCAGGTTGTTGAAGTCGTGGGCGATGCCGGCGGTGAGCTGACCGACCGCATTCATCTTCTGCGACTGGCGCAGGCTCTCCTCGGCCCCCTGGCGGCGGAGCTGCTCCTCGCGCAGCTGCAACAGTGCATCGGTCTGCTGCATGGCCCGACGCGAGGCCAGCACCGCCAGGCCGAACAGGGCGAGCGTGGCGGGGATGCCGAAGATCAGGTGGGACGACATCCGCCCGATCCACTCGTCGCGGATGCTCTGCAGCGAATAGCCGCTGGCCACGTAGATGGGCAGGTCGGGCAGCTTGCGATACATGAACAGACGCGGCACGCCATCGACGCCCGAGGCCTGGGTCACGTAGCGGCCGCTCTCCGGACGGTCGGCTATGCTGCGCATGAAGCCCGTGTTGGCCGCCAGCCGGCCGGTCCCCTCCTCGACCGGATAGCGCACCAGGATCTCTCCGTCAGCACGGACGATCGAGGTCGTGAACTTGTCGGCATCGGCCGCCTGCGCGAAGCGGTCGATGAAATACCTGGGCGACATCGACACGACGACCACGCCGCTGAATGCCCCGTCCTGTCCCTGACGCCGCTCGCTGTACTGAAAGAAGTCGATCTCCTTGCCCCGTCCGCGCAGCGGCTCACTGACGAAGCGCTGGCGGCCATCGTCGCGGTGCGCGCCGAAATAGGCGCGATCGGAAAAGACCTTCTCGCCCGGTGCGGGGAAGAGGTTCGCGGCCACGAGCGGCCGCCCCTGGTCGTCGAGCACCCACACATCCTCGATCTGGGGCAGCCGCTCCACCAGGCGCTTGAGGCGCAGATGGACCTCCTGCTCCTTGGCCCGGATGGACGCGTTGGAATCGTCCTCCAGCTGGTCCATGACGTTGGCGGCGATCAGGTAGTCGATCTCGAACGAGGCGCGGACGTTCGTGTAGAGCAGGTCGAGGGTTCGGCCGAGGCGCTCCTCCGCCTGCGCCCAGGTCTCGCCATGGGCCAGCCAGGCCGCCCCGGCGAAGAGCAGCAGCGGCACGGCCAGCGTCGCCACGGCCAGCACCATTGCGGTCTCGGCGGCGGTCGTACTCCGCAGCTTCCAGGTGCGCAGCTTGAGGAGACGCCGCATCCGGGTTCAGGCTTTTCCCACGAGCGACGCCACGAACTTCGACAAATCGCCCGCACTGTAAGGCTTGGGAAAGACGTGAATGCCGGGAGGCGCCGCGGCGGCCCCCGAGCCCGAGCAGCAGATGATCGGCAGCGCCGGCCGGTCGCGGCGGGCAGCCTCGATGACCGCCTGGCCCGGCATGTCGGGCAAGCCGAGGTCGACGATCACGGCGGCAAGCGGCGCCTGGCCCGCCAGCACGTCGAGGGCCTCCTGCCCCGTCCCGGCCTCGATGCAGGCGATACCCAGCGCCTCCAGCGCGTCCACCAGCACGGCGCGGATCAGAAACTCGTCCTCGGCAAGAAGTACGCTCGACATTTTCGGCGTTTTCCTATTCGGCCGCCCGGGCCACCGCAGGCTGGGGCCGGAAGGGCAGTATGGTTGTGGCGCGGGCAGCGGGCAGCGGCAAGGGCGGCGTTTCCACTCCGAGCGCGCGGGCCGCGTTCCATCCCCAGCGGGGATCGAGGAGGAAGGCACGCGCGTGGGCCGTGCAGTCGGCCTCGCCCGAGGCGATGATGCGCTCGGCCTGCTCGGGCTCGGTGATGACGCCGACCGCCCAGGTCCTGATGTCCGCCTCGCGGCGGATGCGGGCGGCGAACTCGACCTGGTAGCCCGGCCCGACGGCGATCTTCTGCGCCGCCGCGTTGCCGCCCGAGCTGGCGTCGATGAAGTCGCAGCCCAGCGCCTTGAGCTGGCGGGCCGTCTCGACCGTCTCGTCCAGACCGAGACCGCCCTCGACCCAGTCGACGCAGGACAGGCGCATGCCGATCGCCCTGTCGGCCGGCCACACCCGCCGGCAGGCCTCGAACACCTCGAGCGGAAAGCGCCGGCGCTTCTCGGCGCTGCCGCCATACTCGTCGCCGCGCGTGTTGGTGATCGGCGACAGGAACTGGTGCAGCAGGTAGCCGTGGGCGCCGTGGATCTCGACCACGTCGAAGCCCAGCCGGGCGCTGCGCAGGGTGGCGTCGACGAAGGCCTGCTTGATCCGCTTCAGCCCGACCGCGTCGAGCGCCAGCGGCGTGTGCCACGTCCGGTCATAGGGGATCGCCGAGGCCGACACGGTGGTCCAGGGCAGGTCCGGCGCATCGGCCCGGGTGAGCGGACCACCGCCCTTCCAGGGACGCTGGGCCGACGCCTTGCGCCCGGCATGGGCAAGCTGCACGCCGAGCCTGACATGGGGCATCCAGGCGCGCGCCCAGTCGACGACCGGCTTCAGCGCCGCCTCGTTCTCGTCGCTGTACAGGCCAAGGCACCCCTGGGTGATTCGCCCGTCCCGCTCGACATGCGTCGCCTCGAGGCAGAGCAGCCCGGCGCCCGACATCGCCAGCATCCCGTAATGAACGTGGTGCCAGGGCTGCGCCGAGCCGTCGCTCGCCGCGTACTGGCACATCGGCGACACGACGATGCGGTTGGGCAGAGTGACGCCGCCGATCTCGACGGGCGTGAAGAGCTGGACGGTCATGATTTTCCCCAATGTGTTGCCTCCCCAGCTACGCTGGGGAGGTGGCCCGAAGGGCCGGAGGGGTCATGAGCAACATCGCGAATGCTCATGACCCCTCCGCCCTCTGCGCGGGCACCTCCCCGCGCTTCGCGCAGGGAGGAATAATCGGCATCAGCCACCGATCGACGGGCCGGCCTCGTGGCCCAGCCATTCCTCGATCAGGCGGCGGGCGATGGAATCGCGGCGGGGCATGAAGAACGAGCCGTCCTTCGGCAGGTTCTCCGGCTGCAGCTCCTCGCGGGTGAGCCAGCGGGCGCTTTCGAGCTCGGACTCATTGACGCTGAAGTCGAGCGATTCGGCCTCGGCATGGAAGCCGATCATTACCGATGCGGGAAACGGCCAGGGCTGCGAGGACCGGTAGACGACGTCCTTCACCCGCACCTTCACTTCCTCGTAGACTTCGCGCGCGACGGCATCCTCGAAGCTCTCGCCCGGCTCGACGAAGCCGGCCAGGGTCGAGTGCATGCCCCGCGGGAAATGCTTGCCGCGGCCGAGCAGGCACTTGTCGCCGTGATGGACCAGCATGATCACCGCCGGGTCGGTGCGCGGGAAGTGCTCGGCCTTGCAGTTCTCGTTGGTGCAGATGCGGACGTGGCCGCCCTTGCCGACCCGGGTCGTGGCGCCGCAGCTGCCGCAATAACGGTGGCGGCGGTGCCAGTAGGTCATGCCGCGGGCATAGGCCAGGATCGAGCCCTCGCGGGCGAACAGCAGGGCGCCAACCTGGCGGAGGTCGACGAACTCGCCGAGCTCCTTCAGCGGCACGTCCTTGCCGGTGACGTCGACGGCGAAGTACGGAACGCCCTCGATGTAGCCCAGGAAGATGTGGTGCTCGGCGGCATTGGCGATCGCGCGGCCCATCATGCCCTGCAGGAATACCGCCTCCGGGCTGCCCCCTGCCTTCACGAGGTTCTTCTCGGTGTCGATCGGCACGAACCGGGCCGCCCCCGAAGAGGCAAGCTCGATCATCCGCTCGTCGCTCTCCCGCTCGTGGCTCGCGCGGTCAATGTCCGCGCTGGAATAGGGATTTCTCAGGCGCTGCTGCATAGGCGGCGGACCGTGCCATAGCGGCGGCGGGGCTGCAATCGACTCGACTGGACCGCGACGCCCCACACCCTCCCTCTCCAGAGAAGGGGCGGCGTGGAACGCCTCCGTTCTATTCCAGGGCCGCTGCCAGCACCTGGGCGACGTGGATCGCCTGGCGGGCCGCGCCGTCGGCGATCTGGTGGCGGCAGGACGTGCCGTCGGCGACGATCAGCGCGTCGGGCGGCGCCTTGCGCACCGCCGGCATCAGCGACAGCTCGGCCATGGCGATCGAGGTCTCGTAGTGCTCGGCCTCGTAGCCGAAGCTGCCGGCCATGCCGCAGCAGCTCGACTCGATCGGCGTGACCGCGAGGCCGGGCACCAGCGCCAGCGCCTCCTCGACCGCGCCCATGGCGCCAAACGCCTTCTGATGGCAATGGCCGTGCAGGAAGGCTTCCTTCTGCGGCAACGGCCGCAGCGGCAGGTCGAGCCTCCCCGCCTTCTTCTCGCGCACCAGGAACTCCTCGAACAAGAAGGCATTGTCGCCGGCGGCGCGGGCCTCTTCGCCCAGCCCCAGCGCCTGGATCTCGTCGCGCAGGGTGAAGAGGCAGGACGGCTCGAGCCCGACCACCGGCACGCCGCGGGCGACGAAGGGCGAGAGCGCCCGCAGCAGCCGCCGCGCCTCCTCCCGCGCGCGGTCGACCTGGCCGGTCGCGAGGTAGGTCCGGCCACAGCACAGGGCGGGCGCGCCCAGGTCGGGCCAGGCGACCGCGACGCGATGGCCGGCCGCTTCCAGCACGCGACGTGCCGCGTGAAGCACCTGCGGCTCGAAATTGTTCGAGAAGGTATCGGCGAAGATCACGACCGTGGCGTCGGCCTGGTCGACGCCGGTCGTGGCGAGGAACGTGTCGCGCCGCCATTGCGGCAGGCGGCGCTGCTTGGCGAAGCCGAGATAGGGCTGCACGAACCAGGCGAGATTGAACAGCCAGGGCAGCCGCCGCGCCCATGGCGCGACCGCGGGCAGGCTGCCGATCAGCCGGTCGCGCCAGCGCAGTCCCTTCGCCATGCGGCGAGCCGAGCGCGCCTCGATCTTCATGCGGGCCATGTCGACGCCGGTCGGGCAGTCGCGCTTGCAGCCCTTGCAGCTCACGCAGAGGTCGAGGGCCGCGGCCACGGTGTCGGACGCCAGTGCGCCCTCGAGCTGGCCGGACAGGGCGAGGCGCAACGTGTTGGCGCGGCCGCGCGTCAGGTGCTTCTCGTCGCGCGTCACGCGGAAGGACGGGCACATCGTGCCGGCGTCGAACTTGCGGCAATGCCCGTTGTTGTTGCACATCTCGGCGGCCTTGGCGAAGCCGCCGGTCGGGTCGCCGCCGCTGCCCGGCGCGGTGAGCGCCTCGGTCAGCGGATCGTTCTGGACGTTCCAGGCCGACCAGTCGAGGGCCGGCTTGTAGGCGATGTTGGCGTAGCCCGGCTTGAAGCGGAACAGCGAGCGGTCGTCCATCCGGGACGGCCGCACGATCTTGCCCGGGTTGAGCAGGCCCCGCGGATCGAACAGGTCCTTGACCTCTTCCATGGCACGGGTGAGCCGCGGCCCGAACTGCCAGGCCACCCATTCCGAGCGCACCAGCCCGTCGCCGTGCTCGCCCGAGAAGGCGCCCTTGTACTCGCGCACCAGCGCCGAGGCCTCCTCGGCGATCGCCCGCATCCTGGCCGCGCCCTCGTTGCGCATGTCGAGGATCGGCCGCACGTGCAGCGTGCCGACCGAAGCGTGGGCATACCAGGTGCCCCGCGTCCCGTGCCGGGTGAAGACGTCGGTCAGCCGCTGCGTGTAGTCGGCCAGGTGCTCGAGCGGCACCGCGCAATCCTCGATGAAGGAGACGGGCTTACCGTCACCCTTCATCGACATCATGATGTTGAGCCCGGCCTTGCGCACTTCCCAGAGCGCGGCCTGCGGACGGGGCTCCGGCATCTCGACGACGCTCCCCGGCAGGCCGAGATCGCCCATCAGCTCGACCAGGCGCGCGAGGTCGCTGAGCTGCTGCTCCCTCTCCTCGCCCGCGAACTCGACCAGCAGGATGGCCTCGGGCTGCCCGATCAGGGCGCGCTCGATGACCGGGCGGAAGGACGGGTTGGCGCGCGCCAGCTCGATCATGGTCCGGTCGACCAGCTCGACCGCCGTCGGCTTCAGGCGGACGATGTGCTGGGCGCTTTCCATCGCCTTGTAGAAGCTCGGGAAGTTCACGACCCCCAGCGTCTTGTGCTTGGGCAAAGGCGCGAGCTTGAGGGTCAGGCGCTCGGTCACCGCCAGCGTGCCCTCGCTGCCGACCAGCAGGTGGGCAAGGTTCACCGAATTGTCGAGCGTGTAGGGCCGCTCCGACTGCGGGAAGAAGATGTCGAGGTTGTAGCCGCCGACGCGGCGCAGCACCTTGGGGTACAGGCGCTCGATCTCGTCGCGCTCGGCGAAAGCGAGAGCCGCCACCTTGTCGGCGATGGCGCGCACCGAGGCCGGCATGTCCTCGGGCCGCGTCGAGCCGAAGCGCGCGCGCGTGCCGTCGGCCAGGATGGCGTCGATCGAGGCGACGTTGTGCACCATGTTGCCGTAGCGGATCGACCGGCTGCCGCAGGAATTGTTGCCGGCCATCCCGCCCAGCGTGCATTGCGCCGAGGTCGAGACGTCGACCGGATACCAGAGCCCGTGCGGCCGGAGCCAGGCGTTGAGCTGGTCGAGCACGACACCCGGCTGGACCGTGACCTCGGCGCGGTTCTTGTCGAAGCCCACGACTTCGCGCAGGTATTTCGAGACGTCGACGACCAGCGCCGGTCCCACCGTCTGGCCGCATTGCGAGGTGCCGGCGCCGCGCGGCAGGATCGCGGCCCCGGCGTCGCGCGCCACGTCGAGGGCCAGCGCGAGGTCGGTCTCGTCGCGCGGCAGCACGACACCCACCGGCTCGACCTGGTAGATCGAGGCGTCGGTCGAATAGCGCCCGCGCGAGGCGGCGTCGAACAGAACGTCGCCCTTCACGGTGCGGCGCAGGGTGGTTTCGAGGTCGGCCATCTCCGCCACTATAGACGCACCGCCGTCCCGGGGGCGAAGCCTCCCGGGACGGGCGCGCCCGGCCCGATCAGTCCAGCTTCACGCCGGCGGCGGCCACGACCTTCCGCCACTTCTCGATCTCGGTGCGGATACGCTTCGCGAAGTCGGCCTGGCTCTCGCCGCCCGCCTGAGCGGTCTGGTCCTTCCAGATCGCCTGCAGCTTGGGCGTCGCCAGCGCCTTCACGACCTCGGCGTGCATGCGGTCGACGATCGGCTGCGGCGTGCCCTTGAGCGCCCACAGCCCGTACCAGGTCGACACGATCCAGTTGGGCGCGCCAATCTCGGCGGCGGTCGGGATATCGGGGAATTCCGCGTTTCGCTCCGGCGTGGCGACTGCCAGCCCCAGCAGCCGGTTCGTGCGGATCTGCGAAGCCGAGGTGCCCATCCCGTCGAACATCATGTCGACGTTGCCGGCCAGCAGGTCCTGCATCGCCGGCCCGGCGCCGCGATAGGGTACGTGCACGAGCTCGGTCCCGGTCTCGAGCTTGAACAGCTCGCCCGCCAGGTGGTGAGCGGTTCCGGCGCCCGGCGAGGCGTAGTTCACCTTGTTCGGGTTGGCCTTCACATAGGCCACGAACTCGGCGGCGGTCTTCACCGGCACGCGCTTGGGGTTGATCGAGATGACCTGCGGCACCAGCGCGATCATGGTCACCGGCACGAAATCCTTCTCGAGATCGTAGTCGAGGTTCTTGTAGATGGACGGCGCGATCGTGTGGTGGATGGCCCCGACGAAGAACACCGAGCCGTCGGGCTTCATCTTCGCGGCCTGCGAGGCGCCGACCGTGCCGCCCGCCCCGCCCTTGTTGTCGATGATGATCTGGCAGCCGAGCTGCTCGCCGACCTGGGCGGCCAGCGGCCGGGCGAAGACGTCGGTGCCGCCGCCGGCGGGAAAGGGATTGACCCAGGTGATGGTCGCCGGCGGCCATCCCTGCTGCGCCCGTGCCACGCCCGGCGCCGCCAGCGCGGCCGCCAGGCCGAGCCGAAGGACGCGGCGCCGCGACGTCCCCGATGCCGGATCGACGGTCGCGTCCCGATGATGCCTGATCATTGTCCTGTTTCCCCCAATCGTCGTTGTATGGCGCTCGGCCGGGGGCCTGTATACACGATGCGCAAGACGGAGGGCTTCAAATGCGGCTGAACTCCCACCCCAGCGGGCGGCATTTCCTGCAGATTCCCGGGCCGACCAACGTGCCCGACCGGATCCTGCGGGCGATGGATCATCCGACCATCGATCACCGCGGACCCGAGTTCAACGCGTTGGCCCGAAAGGTCCTGCGCAGCGTGCGGCAGGTCTTCCAGACCAAGCAGCCGGTGATCGTCTTCCCCGCCTCGGGCACGGGCGCGTGGGAAGCGGCGCTGGTCAACACCCTGTCGGCCGGCGACCTGGTGCTGATGTGGGAAACCGGCCACTTCGCCTCGCTGTGGAAGAAGATGGCCGACCGGCTCGGTATCAAGTCGGAGTTCATGGGCGGCGACTGGCGCAAGCCGGCCGACCCGGCGGCGATCGAGAAGCGGCTGAAGGAAGACAAGGACCACGCCATCAAGGCCGTCTGCATCGTCCACAACGAGACCTCGACCGGGGTCACCAGCGACATCGCCGCCATCCGCCGCGCCATCGATGCCGCCCGCCATCCGGCCCTGCTGCTGGTCGACACGATCTCCTCGCTGGGCTCGCTCGACTACCGCCACGACGCCTGGGGCGTCGACGTGACGGTGGCCGGCTCGCAGAAGGGCCTGATGCTGCCGCCGGGCCTCAGCTTCAATGCGGTCAGCGAGAAGGCGGTCGCGGCCTCCAAGGCCTCGACGATGCCCAGGGCCTTCTGGAATTGGGAGGAGATGCTGGCGGCCAACGCCAACGGCTGGTTCCCCTACACGCCGGCGACCAACCTGCTCTACGGCCTGAACGAGGCCTGCGACATGCTGCTGGAGGAAGGGCTCGACGCGGTGTTCGCCCGCCACCAGCGCCACGCCGAGGCGACGCGGGCCGCCGTGAAGGCCTGGGGCCTCGAGATCCTGTGCAGCGACCCCGCGGCCTATTCGGGCGCACTGACCGCGATCGTGCTGCCCGAGGGCCACGACGCCGATGCCTTCCGCAAGATCGCGCTTGAGAACTTCAACCTGTCGCTCGGCCAGGGCCTCAGCAAGGTCGCGGGCAAGGTCTTCCGCATCGGCCATCTCGGCGACTTCAACGACCTGATGCTGTTGGGCACGCTGTCGGGGGTCGAGATGGCGCTTGGCCTCGCCAAGGTGCCGCACCAGGCGGGCGGCGTGCAGGCTGCCCTCACCTACCTGCGGGACACTGCGCCCGGCCGTCGCGGCTGAGCGCGGACCCGCGACAATCGGCCAGACTGAGCCCGGCAGTTTCGGCCCCGGCTCCTTATTTTCGCCACATTGGTTCGGCTGTTTGCACACCGGGTGAAATACAAGTCGTGGAGGCGAATATGGGGACCCTCACCAAGGGCGCGGCCCAAGTGAATCGCACGCGCCGTAACCTGACCAAGAGCGCGGCACTGGTGGTCGGCGCCCTTGCCGGCCTGTCGGCGACGGGCGGACCGGCGAGCGCCCGCCACTGGCATGGCGGCGGCGGCGGGAGCTGGAACTGCTTCCTTCGGGGAACGCGCATTCGCACGGAGCGAGGGTACCGCAAGATCGAGACGCTGGCGGTGGGCGACCGCGTGGTGACCCGCTTCGGCGGCGTGAGCGCCATCAAGGCGATCGGCCGTCACGCCATCCGGCGCGACGCCGTCGACGGTCGGTGGCCGGCCGAAGCGCGGCCGGTCCGCATCCGGCCGTCCGCCCTGGACGAGGGCGTGCCGGCCCGCGACCTCTACCTCACCCCGACCCATGCGCTGTTCCTGGACGAGGTGCTGGTGCCGGTCGGCGACCTGGTCAACGGCGAGTCGATCGTGGTCGAGGATGTCTCGGACCGCGGCCGGCTCGACTATTTCAACATCGAGCTCGACGGTCACGACGTAATCGACGCCGAGGGCGCGGCCTGCGAGACGCTGCGCGGTCCGGCGGCGACCGGAACCGGCGGCGTCAGGGGCGGCGCCTCGAAGACGCCCTGTGCGCCGGTGCTGAGCTTCGACGGCGGGCGCAACGAGCTGAAGTCTCGTCTGCGCAGCGCCGCGGCGGTGGTCGTCGACCGTCGCCGACCGCTGGACGTCATTCGTGATCGGCTGGAGGAGCGCGGCCTGGCCCTGGCCGCCTGAGGCAACATCAGAGGCCCGGAGGCTGATCGGGAGCGGCGCCCGCCGCTTCTTCCCTCTCCCTCCGGACTCATTTCGCCCGCGGCGGCAGGCTTCCGCCCGACGCCCGCACCTCCGCGACCGCGCGATCCCACGCGGCCAGCCGCTCCGGGCCGACCGGATGGCTGTCGAACATCGTGGTCGTCGTGCGCCGGGACTCGCGGGCCATGCCGACCAGCAGGCCGCGGGCCTTCTCGAGGTCGACGCCGGCACGGTAGAGGATCAGCGCGGCGAGATAGTCGGCCTCGCGCTCCTGCTCCTTCGAAAAGGACAGGCGCCCGATCATGGCGCCCACCTGCATGCCGAGCTCGGCAGCGCTACGGGTCGCCTGGGCGCTGTCGCGCCGCCCCGACGTCGCCACGGCGGTGCCCGCGCCCAGCACCACCGCGCCGATCGCCGCGCCGATCATCTGGTTGCGCAGGCCCTGGACGACGTGGTTGGCCGCCTGGTGGGAAATCTCGTGAGCGATCGCCAGGCAGATCTCCTCCTCGTTGGCGGCGTGCTCGACCAGACCGCGGTTGAGGACGATCAGGCCGTTCAGCATCGCGCTGGCGTTCAGCGCGTGGTCGCGCGAGATGCGGAACTGCCAGGTGCAGGGGCCGACGTTCATCTCGTGGCAAACCTGCAGGGCGGGCTCACGGACCCGCTGGATCGCCGAGCGCAGGGTCTCCCTGACCTCGCCGTCGGAGACCGGGCGGCCCATCAGCCCGCCCTTCTCCGCCCGGACCTCCGCCAGCGCCGCGGCCACCTCGCCGTCGCTGACCTGCGGCAGGCGATGCACGGCGCCAGAGCATCCCCCGACCAGAAGCGTTCCCGACAGCGCGATGAGTGCCCAGCGTCGCATGATCCTGCCCTCCCTCTGCGGGAAAGGACGGGTCAGCGGGCGACGGCGTTACAGCTGTGCCGACGGCCGACCGCTTGATCCAGATCAATGACGGCGGCGGCGGCGCCCCGAACCATTCCCCGACACGGGGGACAGCATGGACGCCTGCTACTACGCGCTGATCGATCGCAGCGAGGACGGGGACTTCAGCGGCTGGATCCCGGACCTGCCGGGCGTCGCCGCCTCCGGCCAGACCGAGGGCGAGGTGCTGCGCCGCCTGTCGGGGCGCGCCCGGGACTGCCTGCACGAGATGGTCCTGACCGGCTCGCCGCTGCCCCAGGGCCGCGCCCTCGAAGCGCTCCCCCAGGAACCCGATACCTACCGCCGCCTGCTGCTCATCATGAGCTGAGGGCCCCGCCCCTCAGGGGACGGTCCCCGCCGGCAGCGCCGCGCAATGGCGCGCGATCGCACCGGGCGTGGCGAGCCAGATGGTCTCGCGGTGGCGGGCGATGTGGCGCAGCGCGCGCTTGAGATGGCGCAGCCGGTGCGGCTGTCCGACAAGGTAGGCGTGCAGCGCGATCCCCATGACCAGCGGCCGGTCCCGCGACAGGTCGAGCATCTCGTCGAAATTGTCGACGATCATGTCGGCGAACTCAGGGCCGCCCATCTTGCGGCCGACGATGGCGGGGATGTCGTTCACCTCCTGCGGGTAGGGCACCGCCAGGATCCGCCGGTCGCCGCGGCAGCGGAACCAGACCGGCTGGTCGTCCATGCACCAGTCGAGGAGATAGGTGTAGCCCGCCTCGGCCAGCAGGTCGGGCGTGACGTGGCTGTGCGAGATCCACGGGCCGAGCCAGCCCTCCGGGCGGCGGCCTTCGGACTGCGCGACACGTTCCGTCGCCTCGGCGATCAACGCGCGCTCGGCCTCCTCGCCGAGTACGCCCTGCCGCTCGGCATTGGTGCGGCCGTGGCCCACGATCTCGTCGCCGCGCGCGCGGCAGGCCGCAACCAGCGCGGGCGCGTAGTCGTACATCGCGCTGTTCACCAGCGCCGCCAGCGGCAGGCCGAGCGCGTCGAAGGCGTCGAGCATGTACCAGGCGCCGACCCGGTTGCCATAATCGCGCCACGCGAAGTTGAGAATGTCGGGGTGGGGGCCACCCGGGGCAAGCTCGGCGCCGAGCCCCTCGCCGTAGGAGAAATGCTCGAGGTTGAGCGCGAAATAGACGGCCAGTCGCCGCCCCTGCGGCCAGCGGTAGTCGGCGCGCCCGCGCATCGGCACGTAGTCGTAGCGGTCGTGGGTCTTCAGTCGCATCCTCGAATCCTAGCGTCGGACGTCTCGCGAGACCACGCTCGTGGTCTCTCCGCCGGCGGACCGTGCAATCCGTGCGCCGCGCCAGCGCCCCTCATCGCCGCATTTCGCGCTTCGCTTCGTTCACGATCCCGATGATGGGAGGAAACGTCAGGCCATGCTCGACCGCTTGCTGTCCGCCGCCTTCGCCGGCGGCGTTCTTCTCGCCACCGCCGCTCCGGCCTTCGCCTACTACTCTCGCGATTCGTACGAAGCCGACGTCACCTTCACCGGCATGGTCGAGATCCCCGACGACACGCCCGACTTCCTGATCACGCCCACCTACATCAACCGTCAGCTCCTGTTCCTCGCCGGCCCGCTGCAGGCGGCACCGCCGAAGTCCGCCGGCAAGGCCGACGGCCAGATCGACGTCCTCGAGAAGACCCGCGACGCCCGGACCGGCCGGCTCTACGCGCGCTATCGCTACAGCGGCACCTTCGTCCTCGACAATTCGATCCAGGACGTCCTGAAGATCCGCCTGCCGCTCAATCCGGCCGAGGTTTGGCCGCGCTCGACCGACGAGTGCTTCAGCTACGGCAGCAAGTACCGCATGGCCTACTTCTGGAATCCCTCGGCCAAGGGCTGCCGGCTGGCCGAAGGCGTCGACTACTTCACCGCCAGCGGCGCGATCACCAAGAAGCGCGCCAACTCGGCGAACACGGTGCCGGCCTACGAGCGGCTGGCCAACGACCGGGGCGAGATCCGCATGGTGCTGGCATTCGGCGCCGACGACGACGCCAACGGCCGGTCGGCTCCCGACCGCAACAAGGACTACAACGCCGCCAACTACCGCGACACGCGCGACTATCTGCTTGGCCGCGGCTTCGCCGGCCGCCTGGTCGCTCTCGACGAGCGCGGGCGCGAGTGCGGCACGCCGAAGTCGCTGGCCGCGTCGCCGGGGCATGTCGAGGAGTTCGTGCGCCAGGACGGCGCGCGGCGGGTGGTGGTCCGCCTGTTCTGGGGAGTCGTCAACATCGGCGACGACAGCAACGCCTTCTTCTGCATGGCCAAGGAAGCGGCGGAGCGCGGCTCGGTCTTCCTCTATTCCGGGCATTCGCGCGTCGGCGGCCTCGACCTGCAGTACATGGCCGACCAGATCGGCGCGCCCATCCGCATGAACGTCGGCCAGTACCAGATCTACGGGTTCTTCGGCTGCTCGAGCTACAGCTACTACAACGCCTCCTACTTCGCGGCGAAGGCCTCGGGCGCCGATCCGGACGGCACGCGGAACACCGACATCATCACCAACGGCGTCACCGGCTCGTCCTACGCCATGTCGGATTTCACCATCAAGACCGTGGCGCCCATCCTCGACTGGTCGGCCCGCGGCACCCGGACGAGCTGGCAGCGGATCATGGACTCCTACGACAAGAAGTTCCTGACCGGCGTGAACGGCGACGAGTAGTCCCGATCGGACGTCGCGGCCGGGACTGCGGCGTCGCAACCGCTCGCGCCGCCTGAGGAAATGACTGCCGCGGCCGGTGAAATGAATCGCCGCCCGTCCGCGCAGCGGCACGCCGTTTTGATACGGGTGCTCCGGAAGCCCGCAGCGAGCCGTAGCGCCGGAAACGGCAATGGGCTACGGTCGCCGCAACAAGACAGCGCCGTGCGACAGCGGCCGTCGGGAGGAGTGGTCAAGCGTTGACGGCAACGAGTGCTGATGCCCTGCCAGTTGCGCGGGAGGCGAGCGGGGTCTCGCGCCGCTGGGCCGCCCCCCTCTGGGTCAGCGCACTGCTGATCGTCCTGGCCTTCCTGGTCATCTATCCGCTGCTGATGCTGGTGTTCGGCGCGCTGAGCGATTCGAACCCCGTGGTCGACGGGTTCGGCGCCTTCCGCCCGTCGGTGAAGCACTTCCTCGACGTGCTGGGCAACGAGAACGTCCACCTCGCCTTCTTCAACGCCCTGGCCGCCTGCGGCGGCGGCACGGTGCTGGCGGTGGTGATCGGCCTCGCCTTCTCGTGGATCGTCGTGCGCACCAACACGCCGTTCAAGGGCTTCATTGCCGGCGCCAGCATGGTCCCCCTGTTCGTGCCGCCCCTGGTCGCCGGCGTCGCCTGGGGCATCCTGGGCTCGCCCAAGACGGGGCTGCTCAACATCGTTCTGAAATGGATGGGCATCGACTTCCGCTTCGACTTCTACTCGATGTCGGGCCTCATCATCGTCTTCGGCATCTACTACGCGCCCTACGTCTACATGTTCACGGCCTCGGCGCTGCGCAACATGGACCCGAGCCTGGAGGAAGCGTCGGAAGTGTCCGGCGCCTCGGCCTTCACGACGCTGTTCACCGTCACCTTTCCCCTGATCGCCCCGGCGATCCTGGCCGGATCGCTGCTGTCCTTCGTGGTCATGCTGGGCATCTACGGCGTGCCGGCGGCGCTCGGCGCGCCGGCCAACATCAGCGTGCTGACCACCTACATCTTCAAGCTCACCGCCTGGGCGCCGCCGCTCTACAACACCGCGGCCGCGGTCGCGATCCTGCTGATGGCGGTCACCGCCATCCTGGTCTGGGCGCAGCAGCGAATCCTCGCCGGCAAGAGCTTCGCGACGGTGGCCGGCAAGGCGTTCCGGCCGCGGGCACTGAACCTCGGCCGCTGGCGCTGGTTCACCTTCGGCCTGGCGCTGGTCTACCTGTTCGTGGTCGTCGTCCTGCCGACCCTGGCGCTGGTCATCGCCGCCTTCCGCAAGTTCCTGTTCTTCAAGGACTTCGCCGCTGTGTTCGACATGAAGCAGTACAGCTGGACGCACTTCGACGCGGTGTTCGCCAACCCCCTCACCATGCTGTCGATCTGGAACACGCTGAAGGTCGGGGTTATCACCGCCCTGGTCGGCGGCGCGCTCGCCTTCGCCATCGGCTACACGGTGAACCGCACCGCCGCGCCGGGACGACGCGCCATCGACCTGCTCGCGACGCTTCCGGTGGCAATCCCCGGCCTGGTGGTCGGCGTCGCCTATCTCTGGGCGTGGATCGGCCTGCCGGGCGGCCTCTACGGAACGATCTGGATCCTGGCGCTGGCTTTCGTCGCCCGCTTCATGCCCGACACGGTGAAGGCGCTGTCGACCTCGTTCCTGCAGATCCACAAGGAGCTCGAGGAGGCCGCCTGGATCTGCGGCCGCGGGCTGCTCGGCACCGTGCGCACGATCGTCCTGCCGCTGGCCAAGCCCGGCGTCGTGGCGTCGATGACGCTGCTGTTCGTGCTGGCGATCCGCGAGCTCGGCTCCTCGCTGTTCCTCTACACCAGCGACACCACCGTGATGGCGGTGCTGCTGCTCGACTACTACGAAGGCGGCAACACCGGAAAGACGGCCGCCTTCAGCCTGGTGCAGACCGCCATCCTGGGCGGTCTCCTCGGGCTCACGACCTGGCTTTCCCGCGACGCCGCGCAGGGCAGCGCGCGCGTCGGCTGACAGAACGACGCTTCAAGGAGGATTCGATGAAAAGACGCACATTCACCAGGACGGCGGTCCTCGGCGCCGCCGGGATCATCAGCGGCGGCGTGACGGCGCAGGCTCAGCAGGAGAAGTTCGGCTCCAAGGAAGTGATCGCCGCCGCCGAGAAGGAAGGCGGTCTGACCTACTACACGGCCAATTTCGCCGAGGTCGAGCAGGAGGTCATCAAGGAGTTCAACAAGACCTTCCCCAAGATCAAGGTCGCGATGGTGCGCGCGCCGGGCGGCCAGCTCATCACCCGCATCAAGACGGAAGCGGCGGCGGGCAAGCTCGCGGCCGACGTCGTCAACCATTCCGACCGCGGCCTGATGCTGGCGATCGCCGACCTGTTCCAGGACTATGCGCCGCCCAACGCCGCCGACTACCGGCCCGACGCGGTCGTCTCGCCCAAGCTGTGGCCGGGCGCCACGATCGGCTGGTCGATCGCGTACAACACCCAGCTGGTGAAGACGCCGCCCAAGACCTGGATGGATCTCACCAAGCCCGAGTACAAGGACAAGCAGATCGGCCAGGTAGTCGGGCCGTCGGGCGGCACGACCTGGACCCGCGTCATGTTCGAGCGCCAGGTGCTGGGCGAGGACTACTGGAAGAAGCAGGCGGCGCTGGGCGTCGTGCTGTTCCCGTCTGGCGCGCCGACCTCCGACGCGCTGGTGCGCGGCGAGATCTCGATCGCGCCGCTGCTCTACAACATCATCTACACCAAGATCGTCGAGGGCGCCCCGGCCGAGGCCGTCTTCGCGCCCGAAGGCGTGCCGATCAACCCCTACGCCGACGGCATCACCAAGACGGCCAAGAGCCCCAACGCGGCGCGGCTGTTCATGAACTGGCGCCTGAGCAAGGAAGGCCAGGCCTTCCAGATCACCAAGCTCGGCAACATCACCTCGCTCAAGGAGCCGCCAGCCTTCCCGAAGGGCTGGGACCCCAAGACCATCAAGGTGTGGGTGCCGAACTTCGAGCAGTTCGAGAAGCTGCGCACGCCGTGGCTCGAGGAGTGGAACAAGACCTACGGCTACCGTCAGTGAGCTCGGCCCTCCTCATCGAGCGCCTCGTCAAGCGCTTCGCAACCGGCAAGCCCGCCGTCGACGTCGTGAGCTTCGACGTCCCGGCGGGCGAGATCGTGGTCCTGCTCGGCCCTTCCGGCTGCGGCAAGACCACGACCCTGCGCTGCGTCGCCGGCCTCGAGCATCCGACCGGCGGCCGCATCTCGATCGGCGACCGCGTCGTGTCGGAGCCCGAGCGCGGCGTCCTGGTGAGCCCGCGCGAGCGCGACATCGGCATGGTGTTCCAGTCCTATGCCGTGTGGCCGCACATGACGGTGCGGCAGAACGTGGCCTATCCGCTGAAGCACCGCCGCGGCGCCGGCGGCGACATCAAGGCCAAGGTCGACGAGACCCTGGCCCTGGTCGGCCTGGCCGAATACGCCGAGCGGCCCGTGACCTCGCTGTCGGGCGGCCAGATGCAGCGCGTGGCGCTGGCCCGCAGCCTGGTCTACCGGCCACAGCTCATCCTGCTCGACGAGCCGCTCTCCAACCTCGACGCCAAGCTGCGCATCCGCCTGCGCGACGAGCTGCGGCGCATCCTGAAGCAGACCGGCATGACCGGCCTCTACGTTACCCACGACCAGTCCGAGGCGGTGGTGCTGGGCGACCGGATCGGGGTCATGAAGGACGGCAAGCTGCTGCAGATGGCCGCCCCGAACGAGATCTACAATCGTCCGGCCGATCCCTTCGTCGCCAACTTCACCGGCGCCTCCAACGTGCTGCTGGGCAAGGTGCTGGAGCGAAGCGGCGACAAGGCGACCATCGATCTCGGGGCCGCCGGCCGCATCGAGACCTGGACGCCGCAGCCGCTCAATGCCGGCGACAAGGCGCGCGTGGCGCTCAGGGCCGAGAACGTGCGGCTGGGCGAAAGCGGTCCGGCCAACGCCTTCACCGGCCGCGTCATCGAACGCCGCTACCAGGGCATGCAGACGCTCTACGACGTCGAGCTGGGCGGCCAGCGCCTCGAGGCGCTGGAGCTCGGCACCGCGGCACGCCACCAGGACGGCGAGGTCTCGCTGACCCTGCCCCCGGACGCCTGCTGGGCCTACCGCGACGAGGGCGCGCTCGCGATCGAGTGACCGGGAATGCGCGAACCGGCCCGCCGCCGGGGGCGCGCACGACTCCGTGGCGTGTCATTGGAGCGCGGACCTCCAGGTCCGCATCATGATGATGAGCGGACCTGCGCGCCCAGCAATGAGGCGCCCCCTGTCATCACACTCTAAAGGGCGGCACGCAGCGCCGCGGCGAGCGGCGCGTCGTGCTCGGGCAGCAGAACCTGGGGATCGAGGGTGAGCACGCCGCGCTGGGCGTGCCGCTCCGACAGATGGACCGGGGGATCGCCGCGCTGCAGGCGGGCGCTCAGCCCGAGCGCATCCGGTACCGCGATCTCCAGCACCGGCACGCGGCCGGTGACCGAGGCCGGCACCAATGTCGCGGCACGACCGTTCAATTCCGCCGCGATCACCTTCAGCCGCGCCTCAAGCCGCGCGTTCTCCGCCGTGTCGTCGGCCCGCACGAAGCGCTCGAGCGCGACCAGCAGGCCCACGATCTCCTCCTTGCCCGCCTTGAAGCCGCGGCCGATGCCGTGATGGGGCACGCCGCGGAGATTCGTCCGGTCGACCAGCCGCGGCGGCGTCCAGGTGTCGGGCGACACGTCCATGTCGAGCTGCTGCAGCAGCGCCGAGGCCACGAGATCGCGCCGCCCGGCCAGGATGCCCGACGCCTGCGGCCCGCCCAGCGCCTTGCCGCCGGAGAAGGCCACGAGATCGGCGCCCATGGCGATGAAGCGCCCGAGATTCTCCCGGGGCGGCAGTTGCGCGGCGGCGTCGACGATCAGCGGGATGCCCGCGGCGCGGCAGGCCGCCACGGCAGTCGGAAGGTCGGCGAGGCTGGTCGCATTGGCCGAGAAGGCCATGGCGACCACCGAAGGCGAGAGTGCCGTCTCGATCTCCCAGGCCTCGAGCCCGCGCACGCCCGCGCCCGTGCCGCGGTCGTTGTGGCCGATATCGACCAGCCGCGCGCCCGACGCCGCGAGCGCGTGGGCGTAGCCGGTCCTGTGGGTGCGCGGGATCAGGATGTGATGGGGATAGGCCTCGGCATGCGGCAGTGCCGCCATCCTGGCCACGTCCCAGCGCGCGATCGCCGCCGCGGCCGCGAGCGTCAGCGCCGCCGCCGCGCCCGTGGTGACCAGCCCGGCCTCCGCGCCCGTCGCCTCGGCGATGCGCGCGCTGGCGGCGTCCTGCAGTTCGCCGATGTCGACCGAGGCGCGCGACGCCGCCGCCATCGCCTCGACGACTTCGGGCGCCATGACGGCGCCGCCCAGCCGCGTCAGGGCGCCGGCGGCATTGATGCGGCGACGGACGCCGAGACGGGCATAGGGATCGTTCATGGCGAAACTCTAGGACAGCGCCGCGGAACGCCCAATGCCCAACCGGCTTTCGCCCGTCGAGCCCGGCCGCGCCGCGCCGGGTTGCCGGCCTCCCCTGCCCGCTTCACCATTGGCCAGGCAACGGAGAAGAAGCAATGAGCCGTCGGTTCGGGGACCTGCGCCAGATCGGTATCGTGGTGCGCGACATCGAGGCCGCGATGAAGCACTGGATCGAGGTGTGCGCGGTCGGCCCGTGGTTCTACACCGACAAGCTCGCGCTCACGGAGTTCAGCTACCGGGGCACGCGCCACGACGACATCCATGTCTCGATCGCGCTCGCCAACTCGGGCGACGTGCAGCTCGAGCTCATCCAGCAGCGCTGCACGACGCCCAGCATGTACCGCGACTTCCTGGCGGCCGGCCACGAGGGCATGCAGCACTGGTCGAGCTGGCCGGTCGACTACGACGACCGGCTCCTGCAGGCGGTCCGCTCTGGCTATGTCATCGGACAGCACGGCGACAGCGCGCGCGGCCGCTTCGTCTATCTCCAGGACGAAGGCCACCCGGGCACGGTGATCGAGATGGCCCACATGACCGATGCGCGGCGCCGGATCTTCGACGCCATCCGGGCGGCCGCCGTCGACTGGGACGGCAGCGACCCGATCCGCCGCCAGTGGCCGACCTGACGCGGCACCGGCCCCCTACACCTTCGCGATGATCGCCACCGGGCCGCCGCCGGGCGGGCCCTGGTGCTCGGCGCCGCCGGAGACGTAGAGCAGCGTGTCGCCGACCGCGCCGGCCAGCACGCCGCCGACCAGGGCGCGGGCGTGGCGGGTCGAATGGATGTCGCTGTCGTCCAGCATCGTGTGGCGGCGGCCGCGGATCTCGCCGCTGGGCGCCGCCTCGGCCTTGGCGAGCACGGCCACGGTCTCGCCGCCCAGCCGCTCCAGCACGCGCCGCGCGGCCCCGGCGTCGATCGCGTCGCGCATCACCTCGTGGTCGATCGCGAGGTCGCCAGCCCAGCCGGCCGCGTTGCCCAGCACCACGACCTCGTTGCGCAGCAGCTCGACGCCGGCCGAGGTGCTGGCGACGCCCGAATGCAGCGACCAGTCGCGGCAGACCGCCGCCTCGGGGGCGGCGTCGACCTCGCCCAGCGCCAGCGCGACCCCCAGCGCCGAGGCGCCGCGCGACAGCGCCATCGAATGATAGGTGTCGTCGGTGGCGACGGTGGCGCCGCGCCGCGCCGCCTCCTCGATGCGCTCCTTGGTGAGCAGCGGGCACTTGATCTGCACGAAGTGCACGTCGCCCGGACGGTCGATGCCGGCATCGCGCATCGCCGCCGTGACGGCCCCGGCCGTGGCGGCGATCTGCGCCTGCCGACCGATCTCCTCCGGGCGGAAGGCACGCGTCAGGCCGACGCCGATCGCCAGCCGCTTGCCCGACGGGGCGGCCTCCGCGCCGGCGCTCACGCGGCAGAACACCAGGAGATGGGGCGACAGCCCGCCCTCGGTGCCGCCCGACATGACGATGGCGACCCGCGCCTCGACCTCGGCCAGCGGGCAGCCCAGCCGCTCGGCCAGCAGCAGCTTCAGCGCCAGCGTGGCGTAGCCGCGGGTGAAGTCGTTGACGCAGCCGTTGCCCTCGGTCTTGCCGACGATGGCGACGACAGTCGCGGGGTCGACCTCGCCGCGGTCGATGGCGGCGGCCAGCGGCGCGGTGTCCTGCGGGCCGGCGGTCGCCAGCCGCAGCACCCGGGCGCGCCGCGTCGGGCCGCTCATCAGGCCGCCTTGCCGGCGTCGCTGCCGTGGCGCTCGCGCCGGCGGCGCACCCATGTGAACGACGCGACCGCCAGCCCGATCACCAGGAACGAGACCGCCGTGGTCACGGTACCGAGCGCATAGAGCACGGGGGTCGTGACGTTGGTCGTCATGCCGTAGATCTCGAGCGGCAGGGTGTTGAAGGTGCCCGCAGTATAGAGGCTGCGGGCGAACTCGTCGTAGGACAGCGTGAAGCCGAACAGGCCGACGCCGATCAGGCTGGGCAGCAGGATCGGGATAACGACGAATCGGATCGTCTGCCAGGCCGTGGCGCCGAGGTCGCGGGCCGCCTCCTCGTAGCGCCGGTCGAATCGGTTGAACACGGCGAACATGATGAGCAACCCGAACGGCAGCGTCCAGGTGAGATGGGCGCCGAAGGCCGAGCTGTACCAGGCCGCCTCCCAGCCCATGACGCGGTACAGCAGGCCGATGCCCAGCCCGATCAGGATCGAGGGCACGATCAGGCTGGCGATCGCCAGGTAGAAGATCAGGGAGCTGCCGCGGAAGCGGCTGCGGAAGGCGAGCCCGGCCGAGAAGGAGGCGATGACCGTCACGATCATGACCGCGATGCCGAGCGCGATCGAGCGCTGGAAGGAGCCGGCGAAGTCGCCGACCATCTGGGTCTCGAACAGGTTCTTGAACCAGTGCAGCGACACGCCGTTCATCGGGAAGGTGAGACCGCCCGACGGACCCTGGAAGGACAGGACCAGGATGGTGAGCGTCGGGCCATAGAGGAACAGCACGAACAGCGCGAAGAAGCCGGCGAGCAGCCAGTAGCCGGGACCGCGGCGGCGGTTCACCTCACAGCTCCTTGCGGATGTCGACGAGCCGCATCATGGCGGCCACGGTGAACAGAACCAGCAGCAGCAGCACGACGGCGTTGGCGGCGGCGGCCGGGTACTGCAGCAGCGACATGGCGTTCATCATCATGAGCCCGACCGAGGCGCTCTGGCCGCCGCTCATCAGCCGCACCGTCACGAAGTCGCCCATCACGATGGTGACGACGAAGATCGAGCCGATGGCGATGCCGGGCTTGCACAGCGGCACGATGACGGTGCGCAGCGTCTGCCAGCCGCTGGCGCCGGCGTCGCGCGCCGCCTCGAGCAGGCTGCGGTCGATGCGCATCATCGAGTTGAAGATCGGCACCACCATGAACAGCGTGTAGAGATGCACGTAGGCCAGCACGACGGCGAAGTCGGAGAACAGCAGGAACTCCAGCGGCTCCTTGATCAGGCCGAGCTGGATCAGGGTCATGTTGGCGAGACCGTTGCGGCCGAGGAACGGGATCCACGAGATCATGCGGATCACGTTCGAGGTCCAGAACGGGATGGTGCAGACCAGGAACAGCACCATCTGCCAGGTCGTCGACTGGACGTGGAAGGCCAGGAAATAGGCGACGGTGAAGCCGATCGCGAGGGTCAGCAGCCAGGTGATGGCGGCGAACTCGACCGTCTGCAGGTAGGTCTGCCAGGTGACCGGCGAGAGGATCAGCTCCTCGTAGTTCTGCAGCAGGAACGCCGGGATGATCTGGGTCGTGTTGTAGTCGAAGAAGCTCACCACCACGATGGTGGCGATCGGCACGACCAGGAACAGCAGGAACACCAGCGCGAGCGGCGCGACCTGCAGATAGGTGACCCAGGCGGAGACGCGTTTCATTGGATCAGCTGAGAACGACTCTCATGCTCCTCTCCCCCGCGAGGGGGGAGAGGCTGGGTGAGGGGGTTACAGGGTCTCGTCGAAGCCCCCTCACCTAACCTCCCCCGAGGGGGAGAGGAACATGAGAGGGAAGAGACGACACTAAGCGGCGATGAACTGGTTCCACTTCTGGACCATGTAGCGGTCCTCATCCATCACCGCGTTCCAGCAGGCGACGGCGCCCATGCGGTCGTAGAAGGAGCCGCCGTCGCGCACGGCGCCGGCCTTCTCGACCACCTGGCCCTGCGGGTTCTTGATGTCGCCCTTGGCCGGCTTGCCTTCCATCCAGAAGCCCCACTCGTCGGGCGTCATGTTGGCCTTGGCCGTCTCCAGCACCGCCGAGTAGTAGCCCTGGCGGTTGAGGAAGGCGCCGACCCAGCCCGACAGGTACCAGTTGATGTACTCGTAGGCGGCATCGAGCTGCGCGCCCTTGAGATGCTTGGCCAGCGACAGGCCGCCGCCCCAGGCGCGATAGCCTTCCTTCAGCGGCTGGTAGGTGCAGGGGATGCCCTTGCCGCGCACCGCCGAGACGGCCGGCGACCACATCGACTGGATCACGACCTCGCCCGAGGCCATCAGGTTCACCGATTCGTCGAAGGTCTTCCAGAAGGCGCGGAACTGGCCGTCCTTCTTGGTCTTGATCAGGAAATCGATGGTCTTGTCGATCTCCGCCTTGGTCATGTTGCCCTTGTCGCCGTACTTCACGATGCCGGCCGATTCGCAGATCATCGCGGCGTCCATGATGCCGATCGACGGGATGTTGAGGATCGCCGTCTTGCCCTTGAACTTGGGATCGAGGATGTCCTTCCAGTTCTCGATCTTGCGGCCGACCAGGTCGGGGCGGATGCCGAGCGTGTCGGCGTTGTAGATCGTCGGCACGGCCGTGAACCACTGGGTCTGGCCCTTGGCGAACTTGGTGGAACCCGCGCCCTCGACGAAGCTCACCGTGTTGGGCGCCGTGCCCTGGGCCACCACCGAATCGGCCTTCAGCTTGCCGGTGGTGAAGATCGGCACGATCTTGTCGAAATACTTGATCTTCTTGACGTCCATCGGCTGCAGGTTGCCGCCCGGGAAGACCTTCTTGATCATCCAGTACTCGATGTCTCCGATGTCGAACGAGTTCGGCTGGGTGACGACGCGCTGCACGACGGCGTCGGAGTCGAGCGCGGTCATCTGCAGGGTGATGCCGAGGTCGGCCTTGCACTTCTCGGCGATCTCGTTGATCGCCGACACGCCGGTGCCGCACTGGCGCAGCACGATGTTCTTGTTGTTCTGCGCCCAGATCGTCGGGAAGCCGGTGACCGCGCCGCTTCCCAGAGCGGCGCCGGCCACGCCGGCCGCCCCCTTGAGGACGCTGCGCCGTCCGAATTTCTGCCTGCGAGCCATCTGCTCCTCCTCCTTTTCAGTTTTCGGCGGCGGGCTGCCGCCTCTCTCTATCGCCCGAGGACATGCACATCCTTGGGCGTCCACGACAGCACCACCGGCTGGCCGGGGGCGACAGGACTGGCATCGAACCGCGCCTCCGGCACGACGGCCGACAGGGTATCGAGACCGTTGACGTCGACGCCGACCTGGACGGTTGCGCCGAGATACTCGACCGAACGCGTGATCCCGGCGAGCGAGGTGGCGTCGACCGGGGCCGTGCCCGGCTGCACGGTGATGCGGTCGGCCCGGATGGCGACGTAGGCCGCCTCGCCCTTGGCGCGCGCCACAGCCGCCGGCAGCACGTTATGGCCACCGATGAACCGGGCGACGAAGGCCGAGGCCGGCTTGTTGAAGACCTCGCGAGCGGTCGCCGCCTGCTCGATCCGGCCCTGGTTCATCACCACTACGAGGTCGGCCAGCGCCATCGCCTCGTCCTGGCTGTGCGTGACATGGACGAAGCTGATGCCGAGCCGCGTCTGCAGCGCCTTCAGCTCCTCGCGCATGCGCACGCGCAGGAACGGGTCGAGCGCCGACAGCGGCTCGTCGAGCAGCAGCACCTGCGGGTCAGTGATCAGCGCGCGGGCCAGCGCCACACGCTGCTGCTGGCCGCCGGAGAGCTGGGCCGGCAGGCGGCCGGCATAGGGCTCCATCTGCACGCGCCTCAGCATCTCCAGCGCCTGCGCCCGGCGCTTGTCCTTGTCGACGCCGCGCATGCGCAGGCTGAAGGCGACGTTGTCGGTGCAATCGAGATGCGGAAAGAGCGCGTAGCTCTGGAACATCATGGCGGTGCCGCGCGCCGCGGGCGGCAGGTGCGTGATGTTCTCCGAGCCCAGGATGATGTCGCCCTCGCTCGCCTCCTCGTGGCCGGCGATCATGCGGAGCGTCGTTGTCTTGCCGCAGCCGGAGGGACCGAGCAGGCAGCAGTAGGAACCCGCGGGGATGCGCAGGCTGACCGCGTCCACCGCCACGGTGTCGCCGTAGCGCTTGGTCACGGAGACGAGTTCGACGTCGGGCTTCGTTGCCATTGGTCCCCCGGAAGCAAGCCCCATGCCAGCACTGTAAAATAGCCGGGGGAGGAAATCGCCACTTCATGGCGCAACTCTTGCTGCTTGAGGAAAAGCTCCTCCCCAGCGAAGCTGGGGAGGTGTCCGCGGAGCGGACGGAGGGGTCATTGAGCCACGATGCTAGGGCTCATGCCCCCTCCGTCGGCTGTGCGCCGACACCTCCCCGCGTGGCGCGGGGAGGCCGTCTGAGTCTGGAGGAAGGTCAATGCGGCTGATCGGCGTGGATGTGGGCGGTACCTTCACGGACCTGGTCTTTGCCGACACCGAGGCCGGCCGGACGGCTGTCCACAAGGTATCCACAACCCCGGACGATCCCTCGCGCGGCGTGGTCGCCGGCCTGATGGCGCTCTGCGACAAGTACGGCATCCCGCGCGAGACGATCGACGTCGTCTTCCACGGCACCACCATCGCCACCAACGCCATCCTCGAGCACGACGGCGCCGTCACCGGCATGATCACGACCGGCGGCTATCGCGACATCCTGCACATCGGCCGCCACCAGCGGCCGCAGCACTACTCGATCATGCAGGACATCCCCTGGCAGGACCGGCCCCTGGTCAAGCGCCGGCATCGCAAGACGGTGACGGAGCGGCTGGTGCCGCCGCGCGGCGAGGAGCTGGAGCCGCTCGACGAGGCCGGCGTCCGCCAGGCGGTGCGCGAGCTGAAGGAAGCCGGCGTCGAGGCGATCGCCATCTGCTTCCTCTTCTCCTATCTCGACGCCGCGCACGAGGCGCGGGCCATGGAAATCGTGCGCGAGGAGTATCCCGGCTGCTTCGCCACGACCTCCTCGTCGGTGTCGCCGCAGTTCCGCGAGTTCGAGCGCTTCACCACGACGGCGATGAATGCCTTCGTCGGCCCCAAGGTGCGCAACTACGTGACGCGGCTGGAATCGGAGATCGAGGCATCCGGTTTCAAGGCCGACCTGCGCATCATGGCCTCGAACGGCGGCGTCGCCACGCCCGGCATGGTGGCCGAGCGACCCGTCCTCACCCTTCTGTCGGGGCCGGCCGCCGGCGTGATCGGCGGCGACTGGGCGGGGGCACTGTCGGGCCAGCGCAACCTCATCACCTTCGACGTCGGCGGCACCTCGGCCGACATCGGCATCGTCACCCAGGGCGGCTTCGGCGAGGCGACCGCGCGCGATACCTGGATCGCGGGCTTCCCCGTCCTGGTGCCGATGATCGACGTCCACACGATCGGCGCCGGCGGCGGCTCGATTGCCCATGTCGACCAGGCCGGCGCCTTCAAGGTCGGACCGCGCTCGGCCGGCGCCGTGCCCGGACCCGCTGCCTACGGCCGCGGCGGCACCCGGGCCACCGTCACCGACGCCAACGTCGTGCTGGGCCGCCTCGACCGCGGCAACTTCCTGGGCGGCAGCATGTCGCTCGACGAGGTCGCGGCGCGCCGCGTGATCGGCGAACTCGCCCGCGAGCTGGGCCTCTCCGACCGCGAGGCGGCCGAGGGCGTGATCACCCTGATCAACGCCAACATGGCCAACGCCATCCGGTCGCGGACCGTCCAGAAGGGCATCGATCCGCGCGACTACGCGCTGGTCGCCTTCGGCGGCGCGGGCCCGCTGCACGGCGCCGAGGTCGCCGACATGCTGGGCATCCCCGAAGTCATCGTGCCGCCGCATCCCGGCATCACCTCGGCGGTGGGGCTGCTGATCAGCGACCTGCGCTACGACGCCATCCGCACCTCCTTCCAGGTCTCGGGCGCGGCCGACATCGCGCGCATCAATGCCGACTTCGCCGCCATGGAGAAGGAGCTCACCGAGCGCTTCACGGCCGACGATGTCGACCTCGGGCACGTCAGCTTCGAGCGCCGCGGCGACCTGCGCTATGTCGGCCAGGGCTACGAGCTCAAGGTGCCGATCCCCGACGGGCCGATCGACGACAAGGTCCTGGCTCGGGTGTTCGAGACCTTCCACGAGGTCCATCGCCGCGAGTACGGCCACCACTTCGCCGACTCCGGCATCGAGATCGTGAACCTGCGCCTGGTGGGCGCCGCCAGCGCTGCCAAGATCGCCAAACCCGCCGTCGGCGAGGCGGGCTCGCTCGACGCTGCCCGCGTGCGCGAGGGCACCGGCACCTTCCGGGTCGAGGGCAAGCTCGGCGACTATCCCACCACCTTCTACCGCCGCGACCGGCTGCCGGTCGGCGAGCGCATCCCCGGCCCCGCCATCGTGCTGCAGATGGACTCGACCACCGTCGTGCCGCCCCGGCACACGTTCGAGGCCGACGCGGCCGGCAACCTGATCATCCGGCAGAGCGATGCTTAACCCCACTGTCATCCCGAGCGCAGCGAAGCGAAGCCGAGGGACCTTTCTTGTGTCGACACAAAGAAAGGTCCCTCCACTGCGCGCCTGCGGCGCTCCGGTCGGGATGACGGAGAAGGAGTGAACCATGACCACCGCCCCCCGCCGCCAGCCTGCGACCAAGCCCGACCGCATCGATCCCATCACCACCTCGGTGATCCAGGGCGCGCTGGAGAACATCGCGATCGAGATGGGCTACAAGCTCATGCGCATGAGCTACTCCTCGATCATCCGCGAATCGGAGGATTTCGGAGCGGCCCTGGTCGACGCCGAGGGGCGCGGCCTCGCGGAATCGGCGCAGTCGACGCCGCTGCAGTCCGGCCCCATCCCGGGCTACGTGCGCGGCGTGCAGAAGATCCTGGCCGAGCGCGGCGACCAGTTCCGGCCGGGCGACGTGGTCATGCACAACGACGCCTATTCCGGTGCCAGCCACGGGCCCGACGTCGCCTTCATCGTGCCCGTCTTCGTCCAGGGCAAGCTGATCGCCTTCGCGGCCACGACCGCGCACCATCTCGACATCGGCGCCCTGTCGCCGGGCTCCTGCGGCATCGTCGAGGCGATCGACGCCTATGCCGAGGGGCTGCAGTTCAAGGCGATCAAGGTCTACGACTGCGGCGTGAAGAACGACATGGTCTGGCAGATCGTGCGCGACAATATCCGCGCCTCCGACCTCGTGGTCGGCGACATGGATGCCCAGGTGGCGGCCGCCCGGATCGGCGCCGAGCGCATGGCCGAGCTGGTCGAGCGCTACGGGCTCGAGACCTTCGACCTCGCCTGTACCGCCCTGATGGACCATGCCGAGCGGCTGATGCGCCAGGCGATCGCGAAGCTGCCCGACGGCGTCTACCGCGCCGAGACGGCAATCGACGGTTATCTCGACAGCGACGATCCTTCCAAGAAGGAGCTGCCGATCGTCGTCACCATCACCAAGAAGGACGACAGCCTGGTCGTCGACCTGACCGGCACGGCGCCGCAGGTGCCCGACCGGCCGATCAACATGCCGCTCGAGGGCACGGCCGACATCGCGATCTGGCTCACCATCCGCTCGGTGCTGCTCGACACCGAGGTGCACGGGCACATCCCGGTCAATGCCGGCCTGATCCGGCCGATCACCATCGTGGCGCCCAAGGGGTGCCTGGCCAACCCGACCTTCCCCGCCCCCACCATCGCCCGCTTCTGCCCGGGCAACCAGCTCGCCGACACGGTGATGAAGGCGCTGTCGGCCGCCATGCCGGGCAACGTCTCGGCCGGCATCGGCAACCTCAAGGTCATCGCCTTCTCCGGCCTCAAGGACGAGACGCACTGGGTGCACATGGAGATCTTCGAGGGCTCCTACGGCGGGCGGCTGGGCAAGGACGGCATGGACGCCGTCGACACGCTCTACGCCAACACCCGCAACAACCCGATCGAGGACATCGAGACCCACCTGCCGCTGCGCGTGCTGCGCTACGAGCTGCGCGAGGACGTGGCCGGCGCCGGAAAGTGGCGCGGCGGCCTGGGCTCGGTGCGCGAGTTCACCTTCCTGAGCGACGGCGGCGCCTCGGTCGAGGGCGAGGGCCATCGCTACCGCCCCTGGGGCTTCCTGGGCGGCGGCGAAGGCATGCCGGCCAAGCTCGACCTGATGATGCCCGGCAGCAACGCCGCCCGCGCCCTCCCCTCCAAGGTCCCCTACATGCACATCGGCAAGGACGGCCGCTTCGTCTGCTACGGCCCCGCCGGCGGCGGCTACGGCAACCCGCTGGAACGCGATCCGGCCAAGGTCGCCGACGACGTGCTGGACGGCGTGATCTCGGTCGAGACGGCGCTCCGGGACTATGGGGTCGTGGTGTCGGCGAAGGGCGTGGTCGACGAGGCCGCGACGAGCAAGGCGCGCGCCGGTTAAGGCGTTTCTGTCATCCCGAGCGCAGCGAGGGACCTTTCCTGATACCTAAAGGTCCCTCGCTGCGCTCGGGATGACAGCGATTGCTGGACCTAAACAGCCGGCCGGCTGCGGATCTCGTCGGCAACCTTCCTCTTCAGGAACTGCCCGTGCTTCAGGTCGCCGCTGAAGGCGCCGTCCTCGACGACGACGTTGCCGCGCAGGATGGTCGTGGTCGGCCAGGCCGTCACGACGTGGCCCTCCCAGGGCGTGTAGTCGGTCTCGTGCAGATCGGCGGCCGTGATCGTCTTCTCGATCCCGGTCTGCAGCAGCACGATGTCGGCGTCGGAACCGGCGGCCAGCGCGCCCTTGCGCGGGTAGAGGCCCATGATGCGGGCGGCGTTGCTCGACACCATGTCGACGAAATGCGCGGCCGAGTAGCCGCGCTTCGTGACCATGTTGGTGTACATCAGGCCGACGCGCGGCTCGACGCCGGAGTTGCCGCCGGTCGTGTCGTCGATCCGACTGCCCTGCAGCTTGACGCGCAGCGGGCAGCACAGCTCGTCGGTGGCGATGACCTGGATGGCGCCGCGGTTGGTCGCCTCCCACAGCCGCTTCTGGTCCTCCGGATACTTGAGCGACGGATAGGTGTGGAACATCTGCCCGCCCGGCCGCTTGTAGTCCTCGGCGTTGTACAGGAGGTACTGGTGGAGGGTCTCGCCATACATCGGGAAGCCGCGGGCCCGTGAGGCTTCCAGCGCGGCGACGCCGGTCGCGGCCGAGACGTGCACCATGTAGAGCGCCGCGCCCTCGACGTTCTCGGCCAGCCGGATCACGCGGTTGAAGCTCAGCTCCTCGGAGAGCGTGTTGTGGACTTCGGCCATGTGCTCGAAGCCGACGCGATTCTCGCGCATCAGCTTCTCGTACATGAACATCACGATGTCGTTGTCCTCGGCATGGATGCAGGCGATACCGCCCGCTCCCGCCACGACCTTCAGCGCCTCCCAGATGTGGCCGTGCGGCACCATGCGGCCGAGGTTCCCCGGTCGGATGTTGGTGGTGAAGATCTTGATGCTGGCATGGCCGTCCTGCATCGCGTCGGCGAGCTGGCCGAAATGCGGGGTCGGCACCTCGCCCATAAGGGTGAGATGGAAGCCGTAGTCGCAGTAGCACGACTCCTTCCAGTGCGCCTGCGTCGCCTCGATCGAGTCCTGGATGGTACGGTCGTGCACGCACTGCACGAAGTCGAGCAGAGTCGTGGTGCCGCCGTGCAGCGCCGCCTTGCTGACCTGCGAGGGCGGATCGGTGAGCACGTCGGGCCGGCCCGGCGCCTTGACCGGCATCGAGCAATGGATGTGCGGGTCGATGCCGCCCGGGATGACCAGCCGGTCCTTGGCCGACGCGGTGCGCGCCGCCTCGGGCAGCGAGCCCGGCGCGCCGACCAGGGCGATACGTCCGTCCTTGACGCCGATGTCGGCGGGCTGGGTTCCGGTCGGCAGCACGCAGGTGCCGCCGGTAATGGCGAGATCGAGCATCAGGTCACTCCTGCCGGAGACTCGAGGCGGGCCGGCTCGCCCTCGGCGAAGCGGTCCAGGATCTCGTCCGGCTCGAGATCGCGCACGATGAAGACGAGGCGGCTGGTGCGGTCGCCGTCGGGCCAGCGCGCCAGCCAGCGCGGCGGGTAGAGCGTGTGCTGCACGGCGTGGATGGCGGCCGGCCCGCTGCTCTCCGGCCCTGACGGCCGGTCCGAGAAGTCGACCAGGCCCTTCACCCGCAGCAGCTTCTCGCCATGGTCGCGGGCGAGGCCGCCCAGCGCCCTCGCGAAGGCGAGGCGCGTCATCGGCCGCCGCAGGGCGATCGACAGGGAGCGGATGCCGTGGGCATGCACTACCGAAGCGATGGGACGCGGCCGCGGCAGCGCGCGCGGCGCGCCGCCGAACAGCAGCGCCTCCGGCGCCGCCTCGCGGGCGTCGGCGATGGGCGCCAGCGGGTTCAGCGCCGCCAGCCGCTGCACGAGGCTCTCCGGGACGGGCGTCATGTCTGTCTTGGTCAGAAGCAAAAGATCGGCCACCGCCGCCTGCGCGACGGCCTCCGGGTAGCGGTCGAGCGTGGCCTCGCCCAGCACGGCATCGACCGTGGTCACGACGCGGTCGAGGCGCAGCGAGGCTTCGAGGAAGGCGTCGGCCGAGAGCGTGTAGAGCGTGGGCGCAGGATCGGCGAGACCGCTGGTTTCGAGCGCGATGCGCCGGAACGGCGGCCGGCCGGACGCCTGGCGCGACCGCAGGAGACGATAGAAGGATTCGGCCAGACCCTGTCGCACGGCGCAGCAGGTGCAGCCGTTGGGCAGCTCGACCACATCGTCGACCGTGGCGTCGAGCAGTTGATGGTCGAGGGCGACCGCGCCGAACTCGCTGATCAGGACGGCGGTGTCCCTGAGGTCGGGAACGCCCAGCACGCGCGACAGGAGCGTGGTCTTGCCGCTGCCGAGGAAGCCGGTCAGCACCGAAAGCGGGATCGGCTCCGGCGGGACCTCGGTCGGGTTGGCAAGGGGACGGTTCACGGCTGGCTTCGCGTCATCGGGCGCCGGAACCGCCGATGCGGGCCGACCGGGATGCACCGGACTATACGATCGCAGGACGACCTTGGACAGACGCCGGCACATCGCGCGGAAGGCGCTCGCCTGCGTCGCCGGATTGAAGCATCGCGGCGAATCCCCTAGGACAATCGGGATCGGGCAAGCCGCAACCAGTGGCCGATCGCGACCCCCTCGGCATCGCGCACGCCATCGAGGAGGAGCCGATGCTGGACGGCGTGATGTTGCTGTGGTTCCTGCTCACCGCGGCCTCCCTGCTGTTCGTCGTCATCGACATCCGGACGACACCGGAATCGCCGGTGATGAAGTGGGGCTTCGTGCTGCTGACCGCCTACACCGGCGTGATCGGCGCCTTCCTCTACGTTCTCGGCTGCCGCGAGCCCCTGCCCGGCACGCACGAGCAGTACACGGCGGCGCAATGGCGCCAGACGCTCGGCTCGGCGATGCACTGCGTGGCGGGCGACGGCATCGGCATCATCGCCGGCGCCGTGATCGCAAGCGTGTTCGGCATCACCGGCCTCGCCGAAGCTGGCCTGGAATATTTCCTGGGTTTCGCCTTCGGCTGGCCGATCTTCCAGGCCCTGTTCATGCGCGACATGGCCGGCGGCTCCTACACGCGCGCGCTCAGGAGCACCTTCCTCTCCGAGCTTCTGTCGATGAACCTCCTGATGGCCGGCATGATCCCCACGGTGATGATCCTGCGCCGGTACGTCGAGGCCGCCGGCGATCCGACCTCGCCGCGCTTCTGGTTCGTGATGTCGATGGGCCTGCTCGTGGGCTTCGTCATCGCCTATCCGATGAACTGGTGGCTGGTCGCCAACCATCTCAAGCACGGCATGATGACGGTGCGCCCCGCGTCGGCGCCGGCCGCCATGGCGCACGGCGGAGCCGGAATGGACATGGGCGGCGCCGGAATGGACATGGGGCGCTCGGCGACCGGCGGCCATCACTCCGGTGGCCACGCCTCGCAAGGCGGAGGCCGCATGTCCCACATGTCCATGGAAGCCGGTCACAAGCCGCGACCGCCGCTGCCGGTGATGACGGTCCTGTCGTTCATCGCCCTGGCCATCGGCCTCGCGATCGCGCTCTGGGCGTAGACGACAAGGGATCGGAGCGCGGACCTCCAGGTCCGCGCTCCCATGAGCCGCCCCCTTCCCCGCGCGCCATGCACGGGGAAGGGGGCGCATCGCGTCAGACGTAGACCTTGGCGCATTCTCCGTGGGCCCACTTCGCCGCCTCCTCGGCCGGCATGCCCTGGATCGCCTTGGCGTACATGTCGACGATGATGTACTTGCTGATCACCTCGGCCGACCGGCGGTCGGGCGGGCCGGCATAGCCGGCGAGCCGGCCGAACGCCGGCAGGTCCTTGAACGGCTTCAGCACCGGATCGACGTCCCAAACGGCGTGCTTGGCCCAGTCCTTGGTGGCGCCCGACGTGTAGCCCTGCTGCGAGGTGAACCACTGGTCGTAGACCGGCTTGGAATGGACCCAGCGCAGGAACTCCTTCGCCGCCGGCTGGTTCTTGGAGTAGCCCATGATCATGTCGGTGAAGACGCCCGGCAGGTTGAACTGGCCGGCCGCTCCCTTGGGGATCGGGGCATGCCTGATGTCCTCGAACATCGGCGTGCCCTTCTCGGTCAGGTAGGTCTTGGGCTTCTTCTTGGCCTCGATGTAGATCGAGGCGCCGTTGTTGGTGGCGCTGATCGTCTGCGACAGGAAGGCCCGGTTGTTGTTGGTGTCGTCCCAGGCGAGACCGCCCTCGTCCATCGTCTCCTTCCAGAGCGCGACCGCGAGCTTGATCGACTCCACCGTCTCCTTGCTGTTGAGCACGGTCTTGCCGTCGGCATCGACTTCCTTGCCGCCGAACGACCAGAGGAAGGGATACCACCAGCCGGGCGCGTCGCCGAACGTGTGGCCGGCCGTCTGCCCGATCGGCCGTCCCTTGGCCTTGAGCTTGCGGCCGGCGTCGCGGAACGTCTCCCAGGTGTCGGGGAAGGACTTGTATCCCACCTCCTCCAGCCAGGACTTGCGGTAGGCGATGAGGCCGCCGCCGGTCGTCCACGGCACGCCGATCCACTTGTTGCGAACCGTCGCCACCAGCCGGGAGACGTCGTAGTAGCCGCCCTGCGCGGCGGCGATCTCCTCGGCGACGTCGCCGGCATCGGCCAGGCTCTCGGCATAGAGCTGCGGCCAGTTGCCGAACGCCATGATGACGTCGGCGCCGGTGCCCGACTGGATTCCCGACGTGATGCGCGATTGCAGGTCGTTGGCGTTCACGGTCTCGAGCCGGAGCGTGATGCCGGTGGCTTTCTTGCATTCCTCGGTGATCGGTCCCTTGAGCAGCACGTCGGACGCCGGCACGAAGTCGGCCCAACGCAGCCAGTGGACGGTCTTGTCCTGGGCCAGCGCCGGACCGCGGCCGCTGGCCAGGATGGCGGCCAGGCCGCCGGATGCCGACAGGGTGAGAACGCGACGCCGCGCAATGCGAGCCATGGTTTCCTCCGGTCAGTTGTATCGTTTTCGAGATGCTGGAACGACGCGTGCCTGGACGCGCGCCAACGGCGCGTCGAGGAATCGCGGCCAACTTTACGTTTCGCTACGCACCACCACCGGGCGCAGGAGCCGGAGTGTCCAGCCGAGAACCCGGAGGACAACGCTCGTCGTGAAAACGTGGAGACAGTCTAGCCCGATCCGGACGGGGCCGCAGCCCCATTCGGCGGTCATGGCCCGGTCCGGCCGGTGCGGGGGTAGCACCCTGGGTAGCGTCCCGCCGGACGGCGGCGTCAGCCTTGCTTCGCGGCCTCGTCGCGCTGCTGCGTCAGCTCGCGCAGCTTCTCTTCCTGCTCGGTGATGCGCTGGGACATCAGCTCCTCGCTGGCCGCGCCGGCCGACCCGGCGGCCATCTCGACCAGCTCGCGCAGGTTGGCGCGGACGAGGGCGATGCGCTCGTCGAGCGCCGTGACGGCCGGCGGCGCCATCGGCAGCCGGGCGGGCGCGACCTTCCGGGCCACCTTCCGCTTCGTCACCTTGCCCTTGGGCGCCGGACGCCGGGTTGCCAGCTTCGCGGCCTTCCGGGCCGCGACCTTCTTGCCGGCCGCCTTCGGGGCTTTCTTCCGGGTCGCGGCCTTTCGGGCGGGGGGCTTCGCGGCCTTGCGGGCCGGCAGCTTCTTTGCGGCGGCCCTTTTCTTAGCGGCCTTGCGGGCGGCGGGTTTCTTCGAAGCGGTCTTCTTCTTGCGGGCGGCCATGGAATTCCTCACGAGAGCGGCCCGCGACTGTAGCGCGCCCCGCATCGGCGGCAAGAGGCGCCATGGTGCTGCGACCACGCGCGTGCTTAACTCCGCCCCCCTGTCGTTCTACCAGCACGGCAGCAACAAAATCCGTCCAAGACCGAGGATCAGTCCGATGAGCTTCACCTCCAAGGTGTTCGAAACCCGCGTCGTCAAGATGGCCGACCGCGAGGAGACCATCGTCGCCGGCGGCCGGCACCTCTTCCCGCTGCTGCCCAAGGCGTTCGAGGGGATCAAGCAGATCGGCGTCATCGGCTGGTCCTCGCAGGGTCCGGCCCAGGCCCAGAACCTGCGCGAATCGCTGGAGGGCACCGGCATCAAGGTCAAGGTCGGGCTGCGCGAGGGCTCGTCGTCGATGAAGGAGGCCGAGGCCGTCGGCTTCACCAAGGCGAACGGCACGCTGGGCGAGATGTACGACGTGATCCGCGAGAGCGACATGTCGCTGCTGCTGATCTCCGACGCCGCCTTCGCCGAGAACTACAAGGAGATCTTCGCCGCCTTCCGCCCCGGCACGACGCTCGGGTTGAGCCACGGCTTCCTGCTGTCGCACCTGCAGGCGCGCGGCGAGGACTTCCCCAAGGACATCAACGTCATCGCCGTCTGCCCCAAGGGCATGGGCCCGTCGGTGCGCCGGCTCTACGAGCAGGGCCGCGAGGTCAACGGCGCCGGCATCAACGCCTCCTTCGCGGTGCACCAGGACGTCAACGGCAAGGCGACCGACTATGCGCTCGGCTGGTCGGTGGCGCTGGGCTCGCCCTACACGTTCGAGACCACGCTCGAATCCGAGTACAAGTCCGACATCTTCGGCGAGCGCGGCATCCTGCTGGGCGCCGTGCACGGCATCGCCGAGAGCCTGTACGCCCGCTATGTCGGCCAGGGGATGGGCAAGGACGACGCCTATCTCAACACCTCGGAGTCGATCACCGGGCCGATCAGCAAGACCATCTCGCGCTCCGGCCTCAAGGCCGTCTACGAGCAGCTCGACGACAAGGAGAAGGCGGCCTTCCGCAAGGCCTACAACGCCTCCTACCATCCCTGCCGCGAGATCCTCGAGGAGATCTACGACGACGTCGCCTCGGGCAACGAGGTGAAGAGCGTCATCCAGGCGACGCGCCGCCACGGCACCTATCCGATGGGCAAGATCGACGGCACCGACATGTGGGTCGTCGGCGAGAAGGTGCGCGCCAACAGCGAGCGCAACTATGCCCCGATCAACCCCGAGACCGCCGGCGTCTACATGGCCTGCATGATGGCCCAGGTCGACCTGCTCAAGGATCGCGGCCACCCCTATTCCGAGATCGCCAACGAATCGATCATCGAGGCCGTCGATTCGCTCAACCCCTACATGGACTACAAGGGCGTGTCGTTCATGGTCGACAACTGCTCGACCACGGCGCGGCTGGGCGCCCGCAAGTGGGCCGCGCGCTTCGACTACATCCTGAAGCAGCAGGCCTACGCCGCCCTCGACGAGGGCGCGGTCAAGGACGAGACTCCTTTCGACAAGTTCCTGAAGAGCAACATCCACGACGTGCTGAAGGTCTGCGCCGGACTGCGCCCGTCCGTCGACATCGCGGTGGTGCCGAGCCGCGGCACCTGAGCGGTCGCCGCCCGTCATGGACTACGAACTGAAGGGCCGCACGGCTCTCGTCACGGGTGCCAGCGCCGGCATCGGCGCCGGCATCGCCCGCCTGCTGGCCGACCAGGGCGTGCGCGTCGCCGCCACGGCGCGGCGGGTCGAGCGCATCGCGCCGCACGCCAACCTGACCGCGCTGGCCGGCGACGTCACCGCGGTGGCCGACCTCGAGCGCCTCGCCCGGGAGGCGACCGCCGCGCTCGGCCCGGTCGACATCCTGGTGAACTGCGCCGGCGGCTCGCGCCCGACCACGGTCGATGCCGACGAGGCCTTCTGGGAAGAAGCCATGGCGCTCAACTTCACCTCGGCGCGCCGGCTCTCGATCGCGCTGCTGCCGGCGATGCGCCAGCGGCGGTGGGGGCGAATCGTCAACATCACCGGCACGATGGAGCCGCGCGGGCTGAACGCCGCCGTCGCCGCCAAGGCGGCCCTGCACCTGTGGGCCAAGGGGCTGGCCTGCGACGTGGCGGCCGACGGGGTGACGGTGAACTCGATCCAGCCCGGCCGCATCAACAGCGAGCAGATCCTGGAGAAGCTCCATCCCACCGAGGAATCGCGCCGGGCCTTCATCGAGCGCAACATCCCGGCGGGCCATTTCGGCGAGCCTGCGGACGTGGCCCATCTCGTGGCCTTCCTCGCCTCGTCCGCCGCCGGCTACATCACGGGCACCGTCATCCCGGTCGACGGCGGCATGCGCAACTTCGCCCACTGAGGCCGGCCGTACGCGGCAATTGTGACCATGGTTGCGCGCCTCCTGCGGATTTCCGGGGACAAAACGGTGGATTTCCGGGGTAACTGGCCTTTTCAACAGCCCGGCCCGCGCGAACCGCTCACAAGGCCGCGCCGGCCTTGCGCGGAGGCGCCGGACTCCTGATATAAGAAAGTCGAGGGGCCGGTGTGGGCGGAGCAGTCGCCAACCCGGTCAGATCCGGAAGGAAGCAGCCGTAACGAATTCGCTTCGGGTCATGCCGGTCCCTCACCGGTTCGCCTGCGTCTGCCGCCGCGGCGGGCCGCCAGCCGGGCGCGACGACCGCCGGGCGCCAGGGGCCGCGGCAACGAGCGGGATGTCGCCATGCCGGAAGCCCAGGACACGCTTCCCTATCGGGTACTGGCCCGCAAATACCGCCCCGTCGACTTCACCACGCTGGTCGGCCAGGAAGCCATGGTGCGCACCCTGCGCAATGCCATCGCGACCGGCCGCATCGCGCATGCCTTCATGCTCACCGGCGTGCGCGGCGTCGGCAAGACGACGACCGCCCGCATCATCGCCCGCGCGCTGAACTGCACGGGCGCCGACGGTACCGGAGGCCCGACGGTCGATCCCTGCGGCGTCTGCGAGAACTGCAAGGCGATCACCGAGGACCGCCATGTCGACGTGATCGAGATGGACGCCGCCTCGCGCACCGGCATCGACGACGTGCGCGAGCTGATCGAGGGCGTGCGCTATCGCCCGGTCTCGGCCCGCTACAAGGTCTACATCATCGACGAAGTCCACATGCTGTCGGACAAGGCCTTCAACGCGCTGCTGAAGACGCTGGAGGAGCCGCCGCCGCACGTGAAGTTCCTGTTTGCCACCACCGAGATCCGCAAGGTCCCGGTGACGGTGCTGAGCCGCTGCCAGCGCTTCGATCTCAAGCGCGTGCCGCAGCAGGTGCTGATCGAGCATTTCGGCCGGATCGCCGAGACCGAGAAGGTCGAGATCTCGCCCGAGGCCCTGACCCTGCTCGCCCGGGCCGCCGACGGCTCGGTGCGCGACGGGCTCTCCATGCTCGACCAGGCGATCGCCCACGGCGGCGGCGTGGTCGACGCCGCCCAGGTGCGCGACATGCTGGGTCTGGCCGACCGTGGCCGCGTGCTCGACCTGTTCGAGAAGACGATGCGCGGCGACGCCGCGGGCGTGGTCGAGGCGCTGGGCGAGATGCACGATTCGGGCGCCGACCCGGTGGTCGTGCTGCAGGACCTGCTGGAGCTGACCCACTGGGTGACCCGCCTGAAGGTGGCGCCGGACGCCGCCGCGGCCTCAGCCGACAGCGCCCGCGCCCAGGGACTGGCGATGGCCGGCAAGCTCACGATGGCTTCGCTGACGCGGGCCTGGACCCTGCTGCTGAAGGGCCTGCAGGAGACGCTGACGGCCCCCTCGCCGCTGCGCGCCGCCGAGATGGCCCTGATCCGCCTGTGCTACGTCGCCGACCTTCCGGCCCCGTCCGACGCCCTGAAGGCGCTGCAGAACGGCGGCGCCCCGGCGGCGGCGCAACCCTCCGTCCCGGCACCGCGCGGCGGCGGCGGCGGCGGCGGAGCGGCGGCGCGGCTCGCGCCCCAGCCCGTGGCCGCGGCGGCGGCCCAGCCTGCCGCAGCCGCGCCAGCGCCGCGCTCCTTCACCGAGGTCGTGGCGCTGTTCGAGGCGCGGCGCGAGGCGCGCCTGGTCCATCATCTGATGCACCATGTCCACGAGGTGCGCTGCGAGCCGGGGCTGATCGAGTTCCGCCCGCAGCCCAAGGCGCCGCCCGACCTCGCGGCTCGGCTGAGCGAGCTGCTGAGCCAGTGGACGGGCCGGCGCTGGATCGCTTCGGTCTCCTCGGCCCCCGGCAAGCCGACCCTGAGCGAGCAGAAGGCCACGAAGGGCGACGAGCTGCGCAGCCAGGCCGAAAGCAACCCGATGGTGCAGGCGATCCTGAAGACGTTCCCCGGCGCCCGGCTCGATGCCGTGCGGCGCAAGGGCGACCGATCGTCCCTGGTGTCGGACCTGGTCGGCCCCGCCGACGAGCCGCCCGCCATGGACGACTATCCCGCCGACGACGACATTCCGGAAAGCGAGTACTGATGGTCGATCCTACTCAGCTGACCGTTTACGTCGCTGCCGCCCTGCTTCTGGCCATGACCCCGGGTCCGGGGATCTTCTATGTGGCGGCCCGAACCCTGGCAGGCGGGCGCGCCGAAGGCGTCGCATCGAGCTTCGGCACGGGCGTGGGCGGAATGTTCCACGTCGTCGCCGGGAGCCTGGGCGTATCGGCAATCGTGCTGGCAAGCGCCGAGCTGTTCACGATCCTCAAGCTGATCGGAGCAGCCTATCTTGTCTGGATCGGCGTTCGCACGTTTCGGGCCGCCCGCCGGGATGCGGCAGCCGCCTCGAGGGGCGACGGCGCGGCCCCACCGATGGGCCCCCGCCGCGCCTTTCGAGAAGGCGTTCTGATCGAGGCACTGAATCCAAAGACCGCGGCCTTCTTCCTCGCGTTCATTCCGCAGTTCGTCGACCCGGCGAGCGGCAGCGTTGCGCTGCAGTTCGTGGTCCTTGGCTTCATTTCGGTCTCCCTCAACACGCTTGCCGACATCGTGGTGGCTCTGGCCGCAAACCGGATTCGGCAAGGTGCGGCGGCACGGCCATACTTGATATGTCGCCTGCGGGAAGCGTCCGGCGCGCTCATGGCAGCGCTGGGCTTCGGCCTCGCCTTGGCGAAACGCCCCGCGAGCTAGGCGACGTTGGCACAGCTCTCACCCGAGCCCTTGTCTTACAGGGCCAATCTGGCAGGTAACTGATGTTCGACAAGCTCAAGGACCTGGGCGGCCTGATGCAGCAGGCGCAGGCGATGCAACAGAAGATGCAGGAGCTGCAGGCGCAGCTCGAGCGGCTCGAGATCGTGGGATCCTCGGGTGCCGGCCTCGTCAAGGTGACGGTCAACGGCAAGAACGAGACGCGCAAGGTCGAGATCGATGCCTCGCTGTTCGTGCCCGCCGACAAGGGCGTGGTCGAGGACCTGATCGTGGCCGCCGCCAACGACGCCCGCACCAAGGTCGAGCAGACGGTGCAGGAGCAGATGCGCACCATCACCGGCGGCCTGCCCCTGCCGCCGGGCTTCAAGCTCTAGAGCCATGGCTTCGTCTCATTGGACCGCGGGCTTCCAGGCCCACCTCCATGAGCGGGCCTGGAGGCCCGCGGTCCGCAAGACTTCGCCATGAACGGTCCCGAGATCGAGCGCCTGATCCAGCTGCTGGGCCGGCTCCCGGGGCTCGGGCCGCGGTCGGCGCGGCGGGTGGCGCTGCATCTGCTGAAGAAGCGCGAGACCCTCATGCAGCCCCTGGGAACGGCCCTGGCCGACGCCGCGCGGGCGATCCGCGCCTGCACGGTCTGCGGCAATCTCGACACGGTCGTGCCCTGCTCGATCTGCGCCGATGACAGCCGGGACGCCGGCCTGGTCTGCGTCGTCGAGGACGTGGGCGACCTGTGGGCGATGGAACGCGGCCGCATCTTCTCGGGCCGCTATCACGTGCTGGGCGGCTCGCTGTCGGCGCTGGACGGCATCGGTCCGGACGAGCTCAACATCGCCACCCTGGTGAGCCGGGTCGCGGCCGGCGGCGTGCGCGAGGTGATCCTGGCCACCAACGCCACCGTCGACGGCCAGACCACCGCCCATTACCTCGCCGAGCGGCTGTCGGCCCTCGGCGTTCCGATCAGCCGCCTCGCCCACGGCGTGCCGGTGGGCGGCGAGCTCGACTGGCTGGACGACGGCACGCTGGCCACCGCGCTCAAGGCGCGGCGGGCCCTCTAGCGGCCGGAGGCGCCATGAGCGCCGAGACGCTCGCCACGCTCGCCGTGGCGCTGGGCGCCGGCTGGGCCAGCGGTCTCAACGCCTATGCCGCGGTCCTCGTGCTGGGCGCCGTGCAGCGCCTCGGGCTGGTCGACCTGCCGAGCGACCTGCACGTGCTGGCCTCGCCGTGGGTCCTGGGCGTCGCGGCGGTGCTGTTCGCGCTCAACTTCCTCGCCGACAAGGTGCCCTACGTCGACAGTATCAACGACATGCTGCAGACCGTCGTCCGCGTGCCGGCCGGCGCGCTGCTGGCCTACGGCGCGGCGGCCGGGCTCAGCCCCGAGGTCGCGATCATTGCCGGCCTGCTCGGCGGCACGCTGGCGGCGGGCACCCACGTCGCCAAGACCGGCACCCGCGCCCTCATCAACACCTCGCCCGAGCCGTTCAGCAATGTCGCGGCGTCGCTGGCGGAGGATGTCGGCGTCGTCGGCGGACTGGCGCTCGCGATCGCCCATCCGATCACTTTTCTGTGCTTGCTGGCGCTGTTCGTCGCGCTGCTCGTCTGGCTTCTGCCCAAACTGGTGCGCCTGGCGCTCGTCCCGTTTCGCCGGATGGTGCGACAGAGGCAAAGGCCCTGAATTGAGAACGGCTATCGACCTTCGTCGACAAACCCGGTTCTTTCCTTCGCCGGACGACACGCTACACTCGACCTGAAACATGTTCATCCGCCAGAACGTCCAGACCCTGCGATTCTTTCGCACCACGCCGGCGATGCGCTGCCCGTATCTGCCGCATCGCCTGGAGACGAAGCTCGTCACCGAGCTCAGCGGACCGGACGCGATCTCGCAGCACGACACGCTGACCGACGCCGGTTTCCGGCGCTCGCACCACTTCGTCTACAAGCCCCTGTGCGAAGGCTGCCGCGCCTGCGTGCCGGTGCGCATCCGGGTCCGCGATTTCGAGCCCAGCCGGGCGCAGCGCCGCATCATGCGGCTCAACGAGCACGTGCATGCCGTCGAGACCCAGGCCCTCGCCACAGGCGAGCAGTACAGCCTGTTCTCGCGCTACGTCATGGCGCGCCATCGCGACGGCGACATGGCCGACATGGACTTCGACGACTACCGCGCCATGGTCGAGGAGAGCCCGGTCGAGACGGCCATCGTCGAGTTCCGCGAGGATTCGGCCGACGGGCGCCTCGTGGGCGCCTGCCTGGTCGACTGGCTGGCGAGCGGCGTGTCGGCCGTCTACAGCTTCTTCGATCCGCAGGATCCGCGCCGCGGACTCGGCACGCACATGATCCTCTGGCTGACCGACGCCGCGGCCCGGCGGGGCCTGCCCTACGTGTATCTCGGCTACTGGATCGCCGATTCCAGCAAGATGGCCTACAAGCGCGCCTTCCGGCCGCTCGAGTTCTTCGGCCCCGAGGGCTGGATGGAGCTTCCCGCGGCCTGAGGCGATGGCTGCGCCGCCGCGAGGGATCCTGCCCGACATCGCCCGACGATGGCGCTGGCCGCCTTCATCGACTCCCTGTATGTAGGCCCGCTCCCTGGGGGCGATAAGTAAAGACAAGGGTCCGCCGGGGAGGCCGGATGCGTTCGCTGCTTTGGTTCAGTGGCATCGTCGACAAGGTCAACGAGAAGATCGGGAACGTCTGCAACTGGCTGGTGCTGCTCGCCTGCGTCGTGAGCGGCGGCAACGCCATGATCCGCTACGCCTATGACCGCAGCTCGAACGCCTGGCTCGAGATGCAGTGGTACATGTTCGCGGTCATCGTGATGTTCGGCGCTTCCTATACGCTGAAGCGCAACGAGCACGTTCGCGTCGACCTGCTCTACATGATGCTGCGGCGGCGCGGCCAGCTGTGGATCGACATCCTCGGCACGCTGATCTTCCTCCTGCCGACCTGCACCATCCTCGCCTGGCTGAGCTGGCCGTTCTTCATGCAGTCCTACGCGACCTTCGAGGGGTCCTCGAACGCCGGCGGGCTGCTGCGCTGGCCGATCAAGCTCGTGATGCCGGTCGGCTTCGTGCTCGTCGCCCTCCAGGGCCTGTCCGAGCTGATCAAGCGCGTCGCCTTCCTCAACGGATTCCCGGTCGAGAGCCTCGAAGCCCACTACGAGAGGCCGACCCAGTGACCATCCCGCTCGAGTGGATGCCGCCGCTGATGTTCGGCGGCCTCGTCGTGTTCATGATCATCGGCTACCCGGTCGCCTTCTCCCTGGCCGCCGTCGGCTTCTTCTTCGGCTTCGTCTCGATCGAGATGGGCTACTTCACGATGGCCTTCATGCAGGCCATCCCGGGGCGCGTCTTCGGCAGCATCCTGTCGAACGAGCTGCTGCTCGCCATCCCGTTCTTCACCTTCATGGGCGCGATCCTGGAGAAGTGCGGGCTGGCCGAGGACATGCTCGAATCGATGGGCCAGCTGTTCGGGCCGGTGAAGGGCGGGCTGGGCTATTCCACCATCATCGTGGGCTTCATCCTGGGCGCCATCACCGGCACGGTGGCGGCGCAGGTCATCGCCATGGCGCTGATCACCCTGCCGGTGATGCGGCGCTACAACTACGACATCCGCTACGCCACCGGCGTCCTGGCGGCGTCGGGCACGATCACCCAGCTCGTGCCGCCGTCGCTGGTGCTGGTCGTGCTGGCCGACCAGCTCGGCCGCTCGGTCGGCGACATGTACCTCGGCGCCTGGGGACCCTCGATCCTGCAGATCGCCCTGTTCGCCGGCTACACGTTCTACCTCACCCTGGTGAAGCCGGAGGCCCTGCCGCCGGTGCCGCGGACCCTGTTCGGCAAGGCGCTGCTCGTGAAGTGCGCCTGGGGCATCATTCCCGCCGCCGTCCTCATCTTCCTCGTGCTGGGCACGATCATGATGGGCCTGGCGACGCCGACCGAGGCCGGCGCCATGGGCGCGATCGGCGCCATCGTCCTGGCCGTCGTGCGCAACGCGCCGCTGACGCGGTTCGACCAGTGGGTCTTCTGGGGCGGCTGCGCGGCGGCGATCGCGGGCACGGCGATCGGCATGGTCGCCTTCAAGTCGCTCCCCTTCCAGCTGGCCTTCACCGTCATGTTCGCCGCCATCGTCTGGCTGTGCTGGCGGGCCTGGGAGGTGCGCGAGCTGCGCGACCTCATCGTGCAGGCCAGCCAGGCGACCATGCGCATCACCGCCATGGTCGCCTTCATCCTGGTCGGCGCCACCTGCTTCTCCATCACCTTCCAGGGCGTCGACGGCAACCTCTGGGTCGAGCATCTGATGTCGGGCCTGCCCGGCGGCGTCTGGGGCTTCCTGGTGGTCGTGAACCTCTTCGTCTTCTTCCTGGCCTTCTTCCTCGATTTCTTCGAGATCGCCTTCATCATCGTCCCGATGCTGGCCCCGGTCGCCCAGAAGATCCTGGAGCCGGTGGTCGGCCACGACGCCGCGCTGATCTGGTTCGGCGTCATGCTGTGCGTCAACGTGCAGACGTCGTTCATGCATCCGCCGTTCGGCTTCGCGCTGTTCTACCTGCGGTCGGTGGCGCCCAAGGAGGTCAAGAGCGCCGACATCTACTGGGGATCGGTGCCCTGGGTGGTGCTCCAGCTGATCATGGTGGTGATCGTGATCGCCCTGCCGGAGTCGGTGACCTACTTCCTCGACGAGCCGTCGGGCATCGACCCGGCCAAGGTGAGGATCGAGCTGCAGCCGGCGGAACCGGAGAACGCCCCACCGGTCTTCGGCCTGCCGCCGCACAGGGACTGAAGTGCCGGCAAACCCCAGTTCCGGGCTGGAGTTCACCCGGCATCGTCAAACTGCTTCCACTACCGGCTTTTTCTGCTAGATGTGGCGTCCTGTCGCGTGGTGGACGGGGTTCGATCCCCGCTACCGACGACCGCAAGCAAAGAAGAATTGGTTATTCGGTAGGGGGAAGCCAGTGTCGGGACTTCTCAAGTTGAGTGCGATTATCGACAAGACCACCGAGTTGGTCGGTCGGACCTTGTACTGGCTCATTCTCATCACGGTGCTGATCAGCACCACGAACGCGGTATCCCGCAAATTCTTCAACGCCAGCTCCAATGCCTGGCTCGAGATGCAGTGGTACCTGTTCAGCGTCATCTTCCTGGGCTGTGCCGGCTATGCGCTGCTGCGCAAGGAGCACATCCGGATCGACATCGTCGCAAGCCATCTCTCGGAGCGGGCCAATCACCGCATCGCGCTGTTCGGGCACGTCTTCTTCCTGGTGCCGCTCTGCCTGATCATGCTCTACGAGTCCTGGCCCTATTTCATCGAATCCTGGCGGATCGGCGAGGTCTCGAGCAACGCCGGCGGGCTGATCCGCTGGCCGGCCAAGCTGATGATCATCGTCGGCTTCGGCCTGCTGCTGATGCAGGGCATTTCGGAGATCATCAAGCAGATCGGCGTGATGCGCGGCGTCTACGTCGATCCACGCAGCCAGCCCAAGACGCACTGAGGATCCCGCCATGAAAGTCCTTCGCGGGTTCTTCTACGCGTTCCTTGTCGCGCTCGTCGCCCTGATGGCGATCGCGTTCTTCGCACCGCAGAGCGTGCCGGCCGCCTGGATCAAGGCGGAGATGGCGCCGATCATGTTCGCGTCGCTCGTCTTCTTCCTGCTGATGGGCTACCCGGTCGCCTTCTCGCTGTCCGCGCTCGGCCTGCTCTACGCAATCGCCGGCATAGAGCTCGGGCTGTTCACGCCGAACCTTCTCCAGGCCCTGCCGAACCGCATGTTCGGCATCATGGAGAACGACACGCTGCTGGCCATCCCGTTCTTCACGTTCATGGGACTGATCCTCGAACGGTCGGGCATGGCGGAGGATCTCCTCGACACGATCGGCCAGCTGTTCGGACCGCTGCCCGGCGGCCTCGCCTACGCCGTGGTCTTCGTCGGCGCCCTGCTCGCCGCCACGACGGGCGTCGTCGCCGCATCGGTGATCTCGATGGGCCTGATCTCGCTGCCCATCATGCTGCGCTACGGCTACGACCGGAAGCTGGCATCCGGCGTCATCGCGGCCTCGGGCACGCTGGCCCAGATCATCCCGCCCAGCCTGGTGCTGATCGTGCTGGCCGACCAGCTCGGCCGCTCGGTCGGCGACATGTACAAGGGCGCGATCTTCCCCGGCCTGGTCCTGACCGGCCTCTACGTCGGCTACGTCCTGTCGCGCACGATCCTCAATCCGTCGTGTGCGCCGGCGCTGCCGCCGGAGGCCCGCCAGCTGAAGGAGGACGACGGCAGCGCCGGCTACACGTCGCTGCTCGTGCTGGTGGTCGCCGTCGTGGTGATCGCGCTGGGCCTTTCGCACTTCCTCGAATGGGAGGGCATCTGGGCGTGGGCGGCGGCAGGTCTCGTGGCTTATGCCGTGGCCCTCGCCAACCGCATCCTCAAGCTCGGCATCCTGAGCCGCCTCGGCCAGCAGGTCGTCATCGTCATGATGCCGCCGCTCGCCCTCATCTTCCTGGTGCTGGGAACGATCTTCATCGGCCTCGCCACCCCCACCGAGGGCGGCGCGATGGGCGCCACCGGCGCGCTCCTGCTGGCGATCGCCAACCGTCGCCTGTCGTTCGACCTGCTCAAGCAGGCGATGGACACCACGGCCAAGCTCACCGCCTTCGTGGTTTTCATCCTGGTCGGCGCGCGCGTCTTCAGCCTGAGTTTCTACGGGGTGAACGGCGACCTGTGGGTCGAGCACCTGCTGCTCGCCCTGCCCGGCGGCGCGATCGGCTTCCTGATTGTCGTCAACATCCTGATCTTCCTGCTGGCCTTCTTCCTCGATTTCTTCGAGCTGGCCTTCATCATCATCCCGCTGCTGGCCAAGCCCGCCGAGTCGCTGGGCATCGACCTCATCTGGTTCGGCGTGCTGCTGGGCGTCAACATGCAGACCTCGTTCATGCACCCGCCCTTCGGCTTCGCCCTGTTCTACCTGCGCTCGGTGGCGCCCGACGGGAAGTACGTCGACAAGGTCACCGGCCGAACGATGGACGGGGTCACGACGGCGGAGATCTACTGGGGCGCCATACCCTTCGTGTTCGTGCAGGTCATCATGGTGGCCATCGTCATCGCCTTCCCGGGCCTGGTGACGGCAGGCCTCGACGACGGCCCCAAAGTCGATCCGAGCAAGGTGAAGATCGAGCTGCAGGCCCCGCCCAACGAGGAGCCGGCGCCGCCGCCCGTCTTCAAGTAGCGGCGGCCGCAAGCCCTCCCGCGGCCCAAGAAAAAGCCCCGCCGTCGCCGGCGGGGCTTTCCTTTTGCGGTCTGGGCCGACGCGGCGACTATCGTCCCTGCGCCGACATCGAGAAGTTGAAGTTGTCGAAGGTGTTCTCGGCGACGCGGAACCACAGATTCTCGTCGGTGCGGAACGCCTTCAGGCTGTCGTAGATCTTCTTGAACTTCGGATCCTTGGCCGACAGCTCGTCATAGAACTTGTAGGCCTCGAGGAAGCAGGGCTCGAGCACGGCGCGGGGGAACGGCCGCAGCTCGGTACCGCCGGCGACCAGGCGGCGCAGCGCCGCCGGGTTGGAGGCGTCGTACTTGGGCACCATCCACGAGGTGACGCGGCCGGCAGCCGCCTCGACCATCGCCTGGTAGGGCTTGGGAAGCTCTTCCCAGGCCTTGTTGTTGACGTAGAGCGAGCCGACCGACGCGCCCTCCCACCAGCCGGGATAGTAGTAGTACTTGGCGACCTTGTTGAAGCCGAGCTTCTCGTCGTCGTACGGACCGACCCATTCGCAGGCGTCGATCGTGCCCTTCTCCAGCGCCGGATAGATGTCGCCGCCGGCGATCTGCTGGGGAACGACGCCGAGGCGCTGCAGGATCAGGCCCGCGAAGCCGCCGACGCGGAACTTCAGGCCCTTCATGTCGTCCATCGACTTGATTTCCTTGCGGAACCAGCCGCCCATCTGGCAGCCCGTGCCGCCGAAGGTGAAGGACCGGAAGTTGTATTCCTTGTAGAACTCGTTCACGAGCTCGTGGCCGCCCGCGAAGTCCAGCCAGGCATAGTACTGGCGCTGGTTCATGGTGAACGGCAGGCCGGTCTCGAAGACGAAGTTCGGATGCTTGCCGAAGTAGTAGTAGGCGGCGGTCTGGCCGGCCTCGACGGTGCCGTTCTGGACGGCGTCGGCGACCTGCAGGCCCGGGACGATCTCACCCGCGGCGAAGGCGCGGACCTGGAACTTGCCGTCCGACATCTCGCTGACGGTCTTGGCGAAAAGCTCGGAGCCGCCGTACAGCGTGTCGAGCGACTTCGGGAAGCTCGAGGTCAAACGCCACTTCACCTCGGGCATGCTCTGGGCGATGGCCGGCGCGGCGACGACGGTCGAGGCGGCGGCAACGCCCGCGGCGCCGACGCCCGCGGTCCTGATAAACTTTCTACGCTTCATCTGTATTCTACCTCCCTACGGGGAAGCCCACGCGGCCCCCCTTTGGCGGCGCAAGACTGGCACGCGGAATACTGTTTGGAAAGACGAAGTCTGCCTTGTTCGTGCGCATTTGCCTCCGGCCCGAAGGCAAAAAGGTCCGGTTTTGCGGTCTCTCTGCAGCGAACCTTGCCGGCTCCTTACAAGCGTTCAATGTGTCCGCCCGGCGCCTCTTCCAGACGCCGTCCGGTCGTTCGCCGGCCCAAAAAGAAAGCCCCGCCGAGGCGGGGCTTTCGCGACGGCGCGGTGGCGCCGAAGGTCAGAGCTTGTTGGCTGCCGACTGGCGGGCCATGAAGTTGTCCAGCGTGTTCTCGACGACGCGGAACCACAGGACCGACTCGCCACGGAACGCCTTCCACGGCTCGTAGATCTTCTTGAAGCGCGCGTTCTTGGCCATGGTCTCGTCGTACACCTGGTTGGCCGCGACATAGCAGGCTTCGAGGATGGCCGGCGCGAACGGCAGCAGCTTGGTGCCGCCCGCGACCAGCTCGCGCAGCGCCTTGGGATTCTGGGCGTCGTACTTCGCCAGCATCGCCGTGTGGGCCTTGGCGGCCGCAGCCTCGACGATCGCCTGGTATGCCTTCGGAAGCTCGTTCCACTTGCCGAGGTTCACGTAGGCGGAGAGCTGGGGACCCACTTCCCACCACCCGGGATAGTAGTAGTAGGGCGCGACCTTGTTGAAGCCGAGCTTCTGGTCGTCATAGGGGCCGACCCATTCGGCGGCATCGATCGCGCCCTTCTCGAGCGACGGATAGATGTCGCCGCCGGCGATCTGCTGCGGCACCACGCCGAGCTTGGTGAGGACCAGGCCGGCGAACCCGCTGGTCCGCATCTTCAGGCCTTTGAGGTCGTCGACCGTCTTGATCTCCTTGCGGAACCAGCCGCCCATCTGGCCGCCGGTGTTGCCGCACGGCATCGAGTGGATGTTGTAGTCCTTGAAGAAGTCGGCCATCGCCTCGCGGCCGCCGCCCCAGTTCTGCCAGGCATCCTGCTGACGCGCGTTCAGGCCGAACGGGATGGCGCAATCGAGCGCGAAGGTCGGGTCCTTGCCGACGTAGTAGTACGAGGCGGTGTGGCCCATCTCGACGGTGCCGTTCTGGACGGCGTCGGCGACCTGCAGGCCGGGCACGATCTCGCCGGCCGCGAACACGCGGATCTGGAACTTGTTGTCGGTGGCCTCGGCGACGTACTTGGCGAAGATCTCGGAGGCGCCGAAGATCGTGTCCAGGGACTTGGGGAAGCTCGACGTCATGCGCCACTTGAGCTCGGGCGCGGACTGGGCGATGGCGGGGGCGGCAAGGCCACCGGTGGCGGCCGTGGCGGCGGCACCCACCCCGGCGGTACGCAGGAACTTACGACGTTGCATGAAAAGGCAGACTCCCGGAACGCTGTGATGGCGCGGGCTTATGGCACGCGCCCCCGGGCGGCAAGCCTCAACGCATGTACAGAAGCGCAAGCGCCAATGCGCCCAGCGCAATGCGGTACCAGGCGAACACGCCGAAACCGTGCCGGCTGATGAACCGCACGAAAGGTCCCACCACGACGGCTGCAGAAAGGAAGGCGGCGACGAAGCCGATGGCGATCACGCCGCCCCCGCTCCAGTCCAGCGTCGACCAGTTCTTGTAGAGGTCGTAGACCGTGGCGCCCAGCATCGTGGGAATGGCCAGGAAGAACGAGAACTCCGCGGCCGCCGCACGGTCGACGCGGAAGACCCGGGCCCCCATGATCGTGGCGCCGGAGCGCGACACGCCGGGGATCATGGCGAGGCACTGGCAGAGCCCGATCAGGAAGGCGGTCTTCAGCCCGACTTCTTCGACCGATTTCATGCGCGGCCTCTGCGCGAACCGTTCGATCACCAGGATGGCGATGCCGCCCACGATCAAAGCCACCGCCACGACGCGGGCGTCGAACAGCAGGGTCTTGATTGCCTTGTGCGCGAACACGCCGACCACGGCGGCCGGCAGGAAGGCGACGACGATGGCCGCCGTGAAACGCACGGCCGACGCCTGGCGCTGGACCAGGCCCGCGGCCGTGGCGATCAGCTTGGCCCGGTAGAGGAAGCAGATCGCGAGGATCGCACCCAGCTGGATGACGATCTCGAAGACCTTGCCCGGCGGGCCCTCGAAGTCGAGCACCTCCTCGGCCAGGATGATGTGGCCGGTCGAGGACACGGGCAGGAACTCCGTGAACCCCTCGATGACGCCGATCAGCACGGCCTTCCAGATCAGCGCCAGGTCCATGGTGTTCAGTCCTTGAAGCGTTTGGCGCGCGGCCAGCCCTTCTCGGGCATGCGGCCGGCCTGGGCGCGCTCGCCGCGCCAGAACTTGAGCTCGCTGGCGGCGATCACCCGGTTGGCCCAGGGCAGTCCGTCCTGCAGCCGGAACGCCTGGGCATCCGACAGGCGGTCGCCCTTGGACTTCTGGAGCAGCACGCCGCGCCCGCGGCCCATCTCCGGGACCTGATCGAGCGGGAAGATCAGGAGCTTGCGGCCCTCGCTCAGCGCCGCGATCGAATCCGCGCCCTCGGCCACCACGGCGAAGGCCTGCGCCTTCTCCTTGTCGGCGAGGTTCAGTACCTGCCGGCCGTTCTTCGTCTGCGCCACCACCTCGTCCTCGGGCACGACGAAGCCGCGGCCGGCATCGGAGGCGACGAGGAACCGGCGGCCGCCCTTCAGCACCTCGAGGGTGACGATGTCCTGCTCGTTGCCCAACTCGATCATCAGCCGGATCGGCTCGCCATGCCCGCGCGCGCCGGGCAGCCGGTCGCAGCCCAGCGTGTAGAAGCGGCCGTTGGTGGCGAATACCAGGAGCCTGTCGGTGGACTGCGCGTGCAGCGCGAAGCGCCTTCCGTCGCCTTCCTTGTACTTGAGGTCGGCCGTCGCCTTCTCGTCGAGATGGCCCTTGGCGGCGCGGATCCAGCCCTTCTCCGACAGGACCACGGTGATCGGCTCGCGCTCGACGAAGTCCTCGATCGCATGCTCGATCTCGGCAGGGGCGTCGGCCAGCTCGGTGCGGCGGCGACCGAGCGTGGTCTTGGCCCCGAACTTCTTCTTCGTCTCCTGGACCTCGTCGGCGATGCGGCCCCACTGCAGCGTCTCGTCCTTGAGCAGCGCCTTGAGGTCCTTGCGCTCGGCGGTAAGCTTCTTGTGCTCACCCTTGATCTCGAACTCCTCTAGGCGGCGCAGGGCGCGCAGCCGCATGTTGAGGATCGCCTCGGCCTGCAGGTCGGTGAGCCCGAACGCCTTGATCATCTTGGGCTTGGGCTCGTCCTCCTCGCGGATGATCTTGATCAGCTTGTCGAGGTTCAGATAGGCGATCAGGTAGCCGTCGAGGATCTCCAGCCGCCGCTCGATCTCGGCCAGCCGATGGGTCGACCGCCGCACCAGCACCTCGCGGCGATGGTCGAGGAAGGCCTGCAACGCCTGGCGAAGGTCCATCACGCGCGGCGTATTGTCCTTGTCCAGCACGTTCAGGTTCAGCGGGAAGCGGATCTCGAGGTCGGTCTGCTTGAAGAGCTGCTCCATCAGCAGCTCGGCCGGGACCTGGCCGGTGCGCGGCTCGAGCACGATGCGCACGTCGTCGGCCGATTCGTCGCGTACGTCCTCGAGGATGGGCAGCTTCTTGGCGTTGATGATCTCGGCGATGCGCTCGATCAGCTTGCCCTTCTGGACCTGGTAGGGGATCTCGGTGACGACGATCCGGTACTGGCCGCGGGGCAGCTCCTCCTTCTGCCACCGGGCGCGCAGCCGGAAGGCGCCGCGGCCGGTCTTGTAGGCCTCGACGACCGATTCGCGCGGCTCGACCAGGATGCCGCCGGTCGGGAAGTCCGGGCCCTTCACGAGATCGACCAGCGTATCGATGCGAGCATTGGGCGTCTTGATCAGGTGCAGCAGCGCGTCGCACAGCTCGCCGGCATTGTGCGGCGGGATCGAGCAGGCCATGCCGACCGCGATGCCGGCGGCGCCGTTGGCGAGCAGGTTGGGGAAGCCGCCCGGCAGGACCACGGGCTCCTCGGTCGAGCCGTCGTAGTTGGGCCGGAAGTCGACGGCGTTCTCGTCGATGCCGGCCAGCAGCGCCTCGGCCACCTCGGTGAGGCGCGCCTCGGTGTAGCGCATGGCCGCCGGATTATCGCCGTCGATGTTGCCGAAGTTGCCCTGGCCCTCGATCAGCGGATAGCGTGCGGCGAAGTCCTGGGCGAGGCGCACCAGCGCGTCGTAGATCGACTGGTCGCCATGCGGATGGTACTGGCCGATCACGTCGCCGACCACGCGCGCGCTCTTCTTGAACGGGCTGTTGGGGTCGAGCCGCAGCTGCCGCATGGCGTAGAGCAGCCGGCGATGCACCGGCTTCAGCCCGTCGCGCACGTCGGGCAGCGAGCGGGCCATGATGGTCGACAGCGCGTACGACAGGTAGCGCTCGGAGAGCGCCTCCCCGAACGACACCGGCTTCACGGCCGCCAGCGGAACGACGTTGGTGCTGCGTTTTGCCATCTACACGACGCGAGAGGGGAATGGTCCGCGGTTGGTCCGCGACCGTTGTTGCTGCCTCCCTGTCGTCCCTCGCTACGCTCGGGATGGCAGGGTGAGCGTCTCCATAAATCTCGCCCGCGCGGCAGGCAAGGGCTTGTTGTGCGGCCAGAAGACGTGGCGCTCGAGGAAAAAACCCGTCAGGTCGAGCCCCTTGCGCAATTCCTCGTCGTCGCCCGGAAGCCCGCCGGTGGACAGGAAGCCGGGCAGCTCGATCAGCTTCTCCTTGTAGGGCGCGGCGGCGGCCCGGCTGACGGCCCGGCCGGTGCGCGGCGAGACGTAGGCCAGGTCCTCGGTCGTGCCGGTCGCGGCACACCGGGCGAGGTCGAGGCCGAAGCCCAGCTCCTGCAGCAGGCCGAGCTCGATGCGGACGTAGATCGCGGGCCAGCCGGGATGGCCGAGCGTCCCCAGGAAGGCGGAGACGCCCTCGAAGATCGCCGGATGCGGCTCGCGCTCCGGCAGGGCGGCGTCGAGCACGGCGCAGGCGGCGCTCAGCCCCGCCAGCTCGACGGCGCTGTCGAGCGCCCGTGCGGCGTGGGGCTCGCGCAGCTCACCGGCATAGTTGCCGAGCTGCTCGGCCAGCCGCGCCCGCCAGCCTACCTCGACCAGGTTGCCCGGCTGCCAGACCGGCCGCGCGCGCCGCGAGCCGCCGCCCGGCACGAAGCCGGCATGCCGGCCGTGCTCGCGGGTCAGCAGCGAGACGACAAGCCCGCCCTCGCCGTGCGGCCGGGCAGACAGGACGATGCCCTCGTCGGTCCATTCCATGGCCGCTCAGGATGACTTGGGCTCGTAGTCCAGTCCAATGGCCCGGTAATGCGCCGGATCGTCGGCCCAGCGCTCGCTCACCTTCACGTGCAGGAAGAGATGGACCGGCCGGTCGAGCATGCGGCCGAGCTCGTGGCGGGCGCGGGCGCCGATCTGCTTGATGCGGGTCCCGCCCTTGCCGAGGAAGATGGCGCGCTGGCCGTCGCGCTGGACGTGGATCGTCTGCTCGATGCGCACGCTGCCGTCCTTCCGCTCCTCCCACTTCTCGGTCTCGACCGCGGCCTCGTAGGGCAGTTCCTGGTGAAGCTGGAGGAAGACCTGCTCGCGCGTCACCTCGGCGGCCAGCAGGCGCATCGGCAGGTCGGCGGCCTGGTCCTCGGGATAGAGGAACGGGCCCTCGGGCAGCGCGGCCGCCAGCGTGGCCAGCACGTCCCGGATCCCGTCCTGCTTCAGCGCGCTCACCATGAAGGTGCGCTCGAAGGGCAGCCGGGCATTGAGGTCGGCGGTCAGCGCCAGGAGCCGCTCGCGCGGCACCAGGTCGATCTTGTTCAGCACCAGGTAGCGCGGCATGCGCTGGTCCTTCAGCCGCTCGACGATGGCCTCGGTCTCCGGGCCGATGCCGCGCTCGGCGTCGACCATCAGCGCCACGACGTCGGCGTCCTCGGCGCCCTGCCAGGCGGCCGCCACCATGGCCCGCTCCAGCCGCCGCTTGGCGGTGCGGAAGATGCCCGGCGTGTCGACCAGCACGACCTGGGCGCGCGTGCCGTCGTCGAGGTCGGCCATGGCGATGCCGATCACGCGCATGCGCGTGGTCTGGACCTTGGGCGACACGATCGAGACCTTGGAGCCCACCAGGGCGTTGACCAGGGTCGACTTGCCGGCGTTGGGCGCGCCGACGATGGCGGCGAAACCGGCGCGGGTGCGCGGTGCGTTCATGGGGTGCTCAGCTGCTGGATCATGGCGGCGGCCGCCGCGCTCTCGGCCTCGCGCTTGGTCCGGCCGCGGCCCTGCGCCGGCACCAGCGTGCCGACCCGGACCTCGACCAGGAAGAGCGGCTCGTGCTCGGTGCCCTCGCGGCCGACCTGCTTGTAGGCCGGCAGCGCGAGGCCGCGCGCCTGGGCCCATTCCTGGAGCTGCGTCTTGGGCGGCCGCGGCGCGGGATTGTCGCGGCCCAGCCGGTCGCTCCACAGCCGCTCGACGACCGCGGCCGCGGCATCGAAGCCGCCGTCGAGATAGACCGCCCCCAGCATCGCCTCCAGCATGTCGGACAGGATGGTCGGCGTCATCGGCGGCGCCCCGCGATAGACAATGCGGTGCGACGAGAGTCCGATCGCCTCGGCGATCTCGCGCAGGGTTCGGGCGCTGACCAGGGCGGCATGGCGCCGGGCGAGCTGGCCCTCGCGCTCGTCGGGGAAGCGGCGCAGCAGCTGGTCGGCGATGGCCAGCGACAGGACTCGGTCGCCCAGGAATTCGAGCCGCTCGTTGCCGTGCGGGAAGGCTGCCTTGAGATCGGACCGCCGGTCGAGCGCGCCGCGATGGGTCAGCGCCTCGACGGCGAGCTCGGGCCGCGCGAACGCATGCCCCACCACCTCGGCCAGGGCCGCGAGGTCGACATCGCCAGCCGTCAGTGGATGGCCATGAAGAAGCGGTTGAACCGGATCGCCTGCGGCCATTTCCACGGCTCCAGCCAGCCCGCGACGGCCGGATCGTGCGAGAAGAAGATGAATTCGGCGCGGCCCACCAGATTCTCCGCTGGGACGTACCAGCCGAGCTGGTCGCGGTCGCGCGTGCCGCCGGAATAGTCGCGCAGCGTCAGCCGGGTCCGGCTGTCCAGCGAGTCGTCCCGGTTGTCGCCCATCACGAAGTAGCTGTTGGCGGGGACCAGGAATTCCGGCGTGTTGTCCGACATGCCGTTGTCGGAATATTCCAGCACCGTGTAGCTGCGCCCGTTGGGCAGCGTCTCGCGGTACAACGTGCCCTTCTGGTAGTGGCCGTTGTTCGGCTTGACGTAGTCGCCGATCTTGATGCGCTCGACCGCCTTGCCGTTGATGTGGACGATCCCGTTGGTCACCTGGATCCGGTCGCCCGGCATGCCGATCACGCGCTTGATGTAGTCGGTCCTGTTGAGCCCCTGCCCCTGGTCGCCCGGATACTTGAAGACCGTCACGTCGCCGCGCTCCGGCGGCGATCCGAAGATACGGCCGGGAAAAAGCCCCATCGAGAAGGGGAAGGAATGCTTGCTGTAGCCGTACGAGTATTTGGAGACGAAGAGATAGTCGCCGACCAGCAGCGTCGGGATCATGGAGCCCGAGGGGATGTTGAACGGCTCGATGGCGAAGGTGCGCACCACCAGCGCGATAAGAACCGCATAGACCACCGTGCGGACGGTCTCGCCCCAGCCCCCAGCCTTGTCCTGTCCACGCTTGCGGCGCTCAGCCACGTCCGTCATCGCCTACCATCCCGACAAACCGGGCCTATAGCAGGCCCCGAAGGCGCTGTCTCCCGGCACGCCGCGGCATGGGAGCGCTGCGTTTGTGGTCATTTCAGGGCTGTACCGGTCCCGTCGAAATGATCGAGGCCGGCCCAGTGGACCCGGATCGCCGCCCCCTCGACGTGGCGGGCGGGCAGATACCGGTCCCGCCGGACCCGGAACCGGCGGTCGAGCGAATCGTCGCGCTTGTCGCCCAGGACGGGATGGCCGGGCGGCACGGTGCAGGGACCGCCGGCGCCGCGGCGAGGCGCGCGGGGGCGCAACAGGCGGAAGCGGCGGCGCCCGGTCGCTCATGCCCTGGGCACGGCCGAGATGATGACGATCGCCTGCGCCAGCGGATACTCGTCGGTCAGGGTGAGGTCGATCTGCGCCTCCATCCCGTCCGGGGTGATCTCGAGCAGGCGGGCCAGCGCCCCGCCGGACAGCGCCAGGGTGGGCTTGCCGCCGCGCTGGTTGATGACCCCCATGTCGCGCCAGAACACCCCGCGCCGCAGGCCCGTCCCCAGCGCCTTGGCGCAGGCCTCCTTGGCCGCGAAGCGCTTGGCGTAGCTCGCAGCGCGCCCCGCCCTGGCTTCCGAGCGCTGCTGCTCGATTTGCGTGAAGACCCGCTGCACGAAGCGGTCGCCGAAGCGCTCCAGCGACTTCTCGATGCGCCTGATGTCGCAGAGGTCGTTGCCGATGCCGACGATCACGCCGCAGCCCCGCGCGCGGCGTCCATCAGCCGGCGCATCTCGCGGATCGCCGCCTCCAGCCCGACGAAGATCGCCTCGCCGATCAGGAAGTGGCCGATGTTGAGCTCGCGCACGTTGGGGATGGCCGCGATCGGCCCGACATTGTCGTAGTTCAGCCCGTGCCCGGCATGGCATTCCAGCCCCAGCTGCTCGCAGTAGGCCGCGGCCCTGGCGATGCGGGCGAGTTCCGCCTGCTGCGCCTCGCCCTCGATCTCGCAGTAGCGGCCGGTATGCAGCTCGACGACGGGCGCGCCCAGCGCCACCGCCATGTCGAGCTGGCGCGGATCGGCCTCGATGAACAGCGAGACGCGGATGCCGGCGTCGGCAAGCCGCGCCACCAGCGGCTTGAGATGGTTGTGCTGGCCGACCGCGTCGAGCCCGCCTTCGGTCGTCCGCTCCTCGCGCTTCTCGGGCACGATGCAGGCAGCGTGCGGCCGGTGGCGCAGCGCGATCGCCACCATCTCCTCGGTCGCCGCCATCTCGAAGTTGAGCGGCAGGCCGAGTCCGTCCTTCAGGCGGGCGATGTCGTCGTCGACGATGTGCCGCCGATCCTCGCGAAGATGGGCGGTGATGCCGTCGGCGCCGGCCCTGGCGGCGAGCAGCGCGGCACGCAGCGGATCGGGGGTGGGCGTGCCGCGGGCGTTGCGCACGGTGGCTACGTGGTCGACGTTGACGCCGAGGCGCTGATGGGGAAGCGGGGGCATTTACTCACTCGTCCTTTGCCTCCCCAGCAGCGCCGGGGAGGGAGTCTGGTTGCAATCATCAATTCCGCGCCCGTTCGACGGCGTTGATGGCCGGCGTCGCGCGCAGCGCGGCGGTGATGTTGGCGAGATGCTTCACGTCCGCCACCTCGACGTCGATCACCATGTCGAAGAAGTCCATCGACCGGTTGACGATGCGCAGGTTGGAGATATTGCCCTCGTGACGGGCGATCACCGTCGAAAGCTTGGACAGGCTGCCGGGCTGGTTGGCCACCGTGACCTTGAGCCGGCCGGTGTAGACGCCCTGCGGGACCCCCTCCATCGTGTCCCAGCCGACGTCGATCCAGCGCTCCGGCGTATCGGAGAAGCTCTCCAGGGTGGCGCAGTCGATCGTGTGGATGGTCACGCCCTTGCCGGTGGTGATGATGCCGACGATGCGGTCGCCGGGGAGCGGATGGCAGCACCGCGCGAAATGGACGGCCATGCCGGGGATCAGGCCGCGGATGGCGATCTGGTTGGGATCGGCCGGCACCGGGCGCCCGGCATCCGCCGCCGCCTTGTTGCGCGCCCGCGCGATCGGCACGACATCGGCGCCGCCGTCCTTGCGCGCCGGCTGCTTCAGGCCGGGATAGACCGCCGTCAGCACCTCGCGCGAGCCGATCAGCCCTGCGCCGACGGCCGCGACGAGGTCGTCGGTGCTGGCCTGCTTGAAGTTGGCACGCACCCCGTCCAGCCCCTTCTCGGTGACCTCGTAGCCCTCCTCGTGGAAGGTCTTGTCGAGCAGCGAGCGGCCGAGCTGCAGGTACTGCTCGCGCTGGCGGGTGCGGATGAAGCGCCGGATCGCCGCCTTGGCCTTGCCGGTGACGACGAAGCGCTCCCAGGTCGGCGACGGCGTCTGGGCCTTCGAGGTGATGATCTCGACCTGGTCGCCGTTGGAGAGCTGCGTCCGGAGCGGCAGCATGCGGCCGTTGATCTTGGCGCCGACGCAGGTGTCGCCGACCTGGCTGTGGACGGCGTAGGCGAAGTCGATCGGCGTCGCGCCGCGCGGCAGGGCGATCAGCTTGCCCTTGGGCGTGAAGCAGAAGACCTGGTCCTGGAACATCTCGAGCTTGGTGTGCTCGAGGAATTCCTCGGCGTTGGGCGCCTTGTCGAGGATCTCGATCAGGCTGCGCAGCCAGGCGTATTGCGGCGCGTCGGTCGAGGGTCCACCCTGCTTGTAGATCCAGTGGGCGGCGACGCCGCGATCGGCCTGGTCCTGCATGTCCTCCGTGCGGATCTGGATCTCGATCCGCTGGCCGAGCGGGCCGATGACGCCGGTGTGGAGCGAGCGATAGCCGTTGGGCTTGGGGACCGAGATGTAGTCCTTGAAGCGGCCGGGAATCACCTGGTAGCGGCCGTGCAGCAGGCCGAGCGCCTGGTAGCACTGGCCGATATCGGCCACGATGATGCGGAACGCCATGATGTCCGAGAGCTGCTCGAACGAGACGTTCTTGGTCTGCATCTTGCGCCAGATCGAATAGGGCGTCTTCTCGCGGCCCGAGACGTGGGCGGCGAGGCCGCCTTCCTTCAGCGTCCTGACCAGCTCCGCCTCGATCTGCGGGACGAGCTGCTCGCCGCGCTCGCGCAGGTATCCCTGCCGGGCCACGACGGAGGCACGGCCGTCGGGATTGAGCTCGGCGAAGGCCAGCTCCTCGAGCTCGCGCTTGATGTTCTCCATGCCGATGCGCGAGGCGAGCGGCGCATAGAGGTCCATCGTCTCGAGGGCGATGCGCCGGCGGCGCGCCGGATCCTTGATATGGTGGAGCGTCCGCATGTTGTGCAGGCGGTCGGCGAGCTTCACCAGGAGCACGCGGATGTCCGAGGACATGGCCAGCACCAGCTTGCGCAGGTTCTCGGCTTCCTTGGTGCTCTCCGACTGCACCTCGAGGCGGCTGAGCTTGGTCACGCCGTCGACCAGCCGGGCCACGCTCTCGCCGAACATGCCGGCGATCTCGTCGCGCGTGGCGTCCGTGTCCTCCAGCGTGTCGTGCAGCAGGCCGGTCACGATCGAGGCGGTGTCGAGCTTCATCTCGGCCAGGATGCCCGCGACCTCGACCGGGTGGGAGAAATAGGGGTCGCCCGAGGCGCGCAGCTGGGTGCCGTGCTTCTTCAGCCCGTACACGTAGGCACGGTTCAGCATGTCCTCGTCCGCATCCGGATCGTAGGAATGAACGCGCTCAACCAGTTCGAACTGACGAATCATCGCAATCGCCCATTATATGGGGACGATTGCGCCCGCTCCACGATGTTTCGTGGCCGGAGCGCGGCTCTTCCGGCCGCGCTCGCCCCTACTCGACGATGTCGTCTTCCTCGGCCATCGGCAGGGCCTTGGGCTGGGCGGCCTCGGCGCCGCCCTGCGCCAGCGCGGCGGCGAGCTCCTGCTCGAGCTCGGCCATCTCGTTGACCTCTTCCGGCTTGTCGATGTCGGCGTGCTTCTGCATGCCGGAGATCAGCGAATCCTTCAGGACCGCCTGGTCGAGCTTGGTCTCGGCGATCTCGCGCAGCGCCACCACCGGGTTCTTGTCGCGGTCGCGGTCGAGCGTGATCTGGGCGCCGGCCGAGATGTCGCGCGCCCGCTGGGCGGCGAACATGACCAGCTCGAAACGGTTGGGGACCTGCACGATGCAGTCTTCGACGGTGACGCGCGCCATGGCAGCCTCTGATTTCGCGGGAGCGGGCGGTTATACCCTCCCCGCCCCAAAAGACAAGGGCAGCAAAGGGGCAATGTCCTCGGCCCGGCTAGAGCCGTTCGATGGCCTGATCGGCCGGCAGGGCCGCCAGCAGGGCCCGGATCGGGGTGCCGGACGCCGGATGGCGCCAGTCCGGCGCCAGGTCGGCCAGGGGGCGCAGCACGAACGCCCGGCCCTCCAGGCGGGGGTGCGGCAGGATGGCCCTGCCGGGCCCGCCCGGCGCCCGAAGGCCCCGATAGTCCACCAGGTCGAGGTCTATGACTCGGGCCGCGTTGGCCACGCTGCGGCGGCGGCCGAACGCGTCCTCGACCTCGTGCAGCAGTGCCAGCAAGGCGTCCGGCGGCCGGTCGGTCGCGACATCGGCCACCGCATTGACATACCAGGGCTGGTCGGATGCCGGCACCGGCGCGGTACGATACCAGGGCGACAGGCGCCGCAGGATGACGCCGCGGCGCGCCAGGGCCTCGAGGGCCGCTTCCAGCACCTGGCGGGGGCCACCGATGGCGGGATGCTCCAGGTTGCCGCCGAGGCCGACATAGATCGAGGAGGGCCCGGGTTTTTCCACCGTCAGGATCCGCCAAACCGTTGTTGGATATACCCTAATGTCCTAGAGTTAACGTCGAGTGGGAAGCGGCTCCGGTATTATCCTCTCCATACTCGATAAAATTTCGTTCGATCTGCGCATATTCGACAGGATCTCAGGCCATGAAGGGCAATTTCTACGAAAACGAGCGCGTTGCGCTGTTCATCGACGGCGCCAACCTCTACTCGGCCGCCCGTTCCCTCGGCTTCGACATCGACTACCGGCGGCTGCTCAAGGTCTTCCGCGAGAAGGGCCGCCTGGTCCGGGCCTATTACTACACGGCCCTGGTCGAGGATCAGGAATACTCGCCGATCCGCCCGCTGATCGACTGGCTGGACTACAACGGCTACACGATGGTCACCAAGCCGACCAAGGAGTTCACCGACGCCACCGGCCGGCGCAAGATCAAGGGCAACATGGACATCGAGCTGGCCATCGACGTGCTCGAGATGGCCGAGCATCTGGACCATGTGATCCTGTTCTCCGGCGACGGCGACTTCCGGCGCCTGGTCGAGGCGGTGCAGCGCAAGGGCCTGCGCGTCTCGGTCGTCAGCACCATCAAGTCCTCGCCGCCCATGGTGGCCGACGAGCTGCGGCGGCAGGCCGACGACTTCATCGAGCTCTCGGAGCTGGCCCCGCTGATCGCCCGCAACCCGTCGGAGAGGCCCTCGCGGCCGGCCGCCAACGGCGAGGGCGAGAGCCCGAGCGAGCCTCTGGTGCGCTCGGCCTAGCCAGCCGTGGCCGCCTCGACCTTCGCGGAGCCTCCTGCCGACTGTCCCCGCTGCCCCCGCCTCGTCGCCTTCCGCCACGAACTGCAGGGCCAGTACCCCGACTGGTGCAACGCCCCCGTCCGCTCCTTCGGCAACCTCGACGCCAGGCTGCTGATTGTCGGCCTGGCGCCCGGCATGCGCGGGGCCAACCGCACGGGGCGACCCTTCACCGGCGACTATGCCGGCGACCTCCTCTACTCGACGCTGCTGAAATACGGCTTCGCCCAGGGCACCTACCGCGCCGACCCCGCCGACGGGCTTCGCCTGCTCGACTGCCGCATCGCCAACGCCGTGCGCTGCCTGCCGCCCGAGAACAAGCCACTGCCCGCCGAATTCACCAGTTGCCGGCCCTTCCTGCAGGCCGAGCTGGCGGTCATGCCGGACCTGAAGGTCATCGTGGCGCTGGGCAAGGGAGCGCACGACCAGATCCTGCGCGCCCTCACCATGCGGCCCGCGAGCGCCTTTCCCTTCATCCACGGCCGCCTGCACGACCTGCCGACCGGCCTCATCCTGGCCGACAGCTACCACTGCTCGCGCTACAACACGAACACCGGCCGTCTGACGACCGAGATGTTCCACGCGGTGTTCGACGCGGTCGCCAACGTGCTGAAGTGAGCAACCCATGCAGGCGCTGAGCCAGATCCGCCAGATCGACTACACGGTCATCTTCGCCCGCGACCTCGCGGCGATGCGGCACTTCTACGAGACGGTCATGGAGTTCCCGCTGCTGCGCGTGCTGAGCGAGCGCTGGATCGAGTTCCGCGTGGGCGCCAACACGCTGGCGCTGACCGTGCACGGCCGCTTCGGCGACCCGGCGCCGGCGGTCGGGACGGCGTCGCTGCAGCTCGCGTTCCGCGTGCCGCCGCCCGCCGTCGCCGAATGCGCCGCAGCGCTCGAAGCCAAGGGCGTCGAGCTCCTCTCGCCGTTGACCGACCATCCGTTCGGCCATCGCACGATCTTCTTTCGCGATCCCGAAGGCAACGTGATCGAGATCTACGCCGAGATCTGACGATGTGAGCGCGTCGCTGCGGCGCTCTACCAGCCTCAGAGCGCCTTCTCGACCGCGCCGGTGATCTCCGGGCCGGTGGGACGGACGCGGCTCGGCCAGGCGCCCTGCAGGCTGCCGTCCTTGCCGATCAGGTACTTGTGGAAGTTCCACTTGGGCGTCGCGCCCTCGCCTGCCTCGTCGGCGATCCAGCGGTAGAGCGCGTGGGCGTCGGGGCCGATGACCTTCTGCTTGGCGGTCAGCGGGAACTTCACGCCGAAGGAGGTCTGGCAGAACCGGGCGATCTCCGGCTCGGTCTTCGGCTCCTGGGCGCCGAAATCGTTGCAGGGCACGCCCAGCACGACCAGGCCGCGCGGCCCGTAGGTCTCGTGCAGCGTCTCGAGCTCGGCATATTGCGGCGTGAACCCGCAGAAGGAGGCGACGTTCACCAGCAGCACCGGCTTGCCGGCGAAGTCCTTCATGTCGAGCGGCTTGTTGTCGATCGTGGTGAAGGTGAAGTCGTGCGCGGATGCCATCGTCAGGTCTCCTCGTCGTAGCGCTGCTCGAGCCACGGGTCGCCGTAGTTGTGGTAGCCGCGCACCTCCCAGAAGCCAGGCTTGTCGTGCATGGAGAACTCCACGCGCTTGATCCACTTGGCGCTCTTCCAGAAGTAGAGCTTGGGAATCACCACGCGCAGCGGCCCGCCATGCTCGCGGCTGATCGGCTCGCCGTTCCAGCTCCAGGCCAGCAGCACGTCCTCGGCCGCGAAGTCCACGAGCGGCACGTTGGTCGTGTAGGTGTCGTAGGAGTGGAAGATGACATGCTGCGCCGATGGCTTGGGCTTCACGATGGCCAGCAGGTCGCGCGCGCTCACCCCTTCCCACCGGTTGTCGTAGCGCGACCAGGCGGTGACGCAGTGGATGTCGGTGGTGAGCCTGGTCTTGGGCAGGTCGGTGAACTCGCCCCACTTCCAGGTCGCCGGCGCCTCGACCTCGCCGTCGACGAACAGCCGCCAGGCATGCGTCGGGATCTCGGGCTGGATTCCGAGATCCAGGACCGGCCAGTTCTCGACCAGGCGCTGGCCGGGCGGCAGGCGCTGCGAGTGGGCCGCCGTCTTCCCGGTGAGCAGGCGGCCGTCCTCGGCCCACTTCTGCTTGCTGTCGATCAGCTTGCTCTTGAGCTTGCCGAACAGGGTCACGTCGTCGTCGGCCATGCGCTTCACCTCAGATGCTGCGGCCTGCCTTCTCCCAATATGGAGCGCGAAGCTTGCGTTTGAAGATCTTGCCCGAATCCTCGCGCGGCAGGGCGGCCGCGAACTCGACGACCTTCGGCACCTTGTAGCGCGCCAGATGCTGGCCGAGATAGCCCCGGACGGCTGTCGCATCGATCGCCGCGCCGGCCTGCGGTTCGACATAGGCGCAGATCTGCTCGCCGAACTCCTCGTCGGGGATGCCGAAGACCGCGCAGTCGCGGACCCCCGGCATTTGGATCAGCGCGCCCTCGATCTCCGCCGGATAGATGTTGACCCCGCCCGAGATGATCATGTCGCGCTTGCGGTCGCACAGGAAGACGTAGCCGTCGGCATCCTGGTAGCCGACGTCGCCGACCGTCACGAGGTCGCCGAGCGCGATCTCGCGCCGCTTGGCGTCGTCGTTGTTGTAGGTGAACTCGGCGAGGTGCGGGCCACGCACGTAGATCTCGCCGACCTCGCCCTGCTTCACGTCGCGGCCCTGCTCGTCGACGATGCGCAGCGCCGCCCCCTCGACGACACGGCCCACGGTACCCGGCTTCCGGAGCGCCTCCTGCGAATCGTGCCAGACGACGATGCCCGTCTCGGTGGCGCCGTAGTATTCGTTGATGACCGGCCCCCACCACTCGATCATCTGGCGCTTCACCGCCGGCGCGCAGGGCGCGGCGCCGTGAGCGACCCAGCGCAGCGAGCCGAGGTCGTAGCGCCGCTTGACCTCGTCCGGGAGCCGCAGCAGGCGCACGAACATGGTCGGCACGATATGCATGTGGCTGACCTTGTGGCGATCGATCAGCCGCAGCATGTCCTCGGCATCGAAGCGCGGCTGCAGGACCATGTGCAACCCGAGCCGCGCGCTGCCCATGCCGTAGGCGGCGGGCGCGGAATGGTACATCGGCCCGTTCATCATCACGACCGTCGAGGGATCGGGCTTGATGCCCCAGTAGCGGGCGGCCTCCCCAGCGGCGAGCTGCTGCTGCTCGGGCGAGGCCGGCTGGCGGCGCACGCCCTTGGGCCGGCCGGTCGTGCCCGACGTGTAGATCATGCTGCCGCGCGCCGCCTTGGCCGGCTGGGCGTTGGGCGCATGGCGCGCCACGAAGGCCTCCCAGGTCTCGACGCCTTCGGGCGCAACCCGCTTCTCGGCCGGGACGCCGTAGGCGGCGGCGATCTCTTCGGGCGTCGGCACGGCCAGCACCGTGACGCCGGCCGGCACGCCGCCGGCGATCTGGGCCAGCAGGTCGCTGTGCGCGACCAGCACCCTGGCGCCGCTGTCGGCCAGGATGTAGCCCGCCTCCTCCGGCGTGAAGTGCCAGTTGATCGGCACGGCATAGAGGCCAAGCTGGCCCGCCGCCATGTTGACCTCGAAGGTCGGAAAGTCGTTGCGCAGCATCAGGGCGACGGCATCGTCCTCGCCGAGCCCGAGGGAGGCGAATCCGCCGGCGCCGCGCGCGGCGTTGGCCTGGATCTCGGCCCAGCTCCTGAAGCGATCGCCCGCGGTCACTCCCGGTGTCATTTCTTCCTGCCCTTCGCTGCTTGCGCGATTCCGCCTGGACCGAACTTCGCGCCGGCGCCCTTCATCATGGTCAGTCCGATGAAGTACGAGAGCGTCTTGTAGTCGGGCCCGTGCGTCAGCATACCGGACTGGTGGAGCATGACGATGCCATGCAGCGCTGCCCACATCGACCAGCCGAAGAGCTTGGCGTCGGCCTCGATGACGCCGGCCTCCGCCAGTTCCTCGGCGCCGCGGGTGATGTAACGTGCCGCCCGCTCGGCAGCCGGACCCAGCTCGGGGTGCTTTTCGTCCACCGGCGCATCGATCTCGAACATGATGCGATAGGCGTGCGGGTTCTTGAGCGCGAAGCCGACATAGGCCTCGCTGGTCAGACGCCCGCGCTCGCCCGGATCGCTGACGCCAGCCCTCGCCTTCTCGAGCGCGTCGGAGAACTTGGCGAAGGCCTGGGCTCGCACCGTTGCCAGGATGTCGGCCTTGTCCTTGAAGTAGCGGTAGGGCGTCTTCGGGCTGCAGCCCAGCGCCTCGGCGAGCTGGCGCATGGTCACGCCGTCGTAGCCGAAGCGGGCAAAGCGCTCGGTCGCGACCTTGCACAGCTCGGCGCGGAAGTCGGCGATGTCCTGGTCGGTGAGATAGCGCGGCATGGTTTACGTACACAGTGTGTACGTAAACACCGCAGCCGTCAAATTCTCCTCCTCGCGCTCGGCGCGGGGAGGAAGGATCAGGCCGTCTCGGCAAACAGCTCGCGGCCGATCAGCATGCGGCGGATCTCGCTGGTGCCCGCGCCGATCTCGTAGAGCTTGGCGTCGCGCAGCAGGCGGCCGGTCGGATAGTCGTTGATGTAGCCGTTGCCGCCCAGCAGCTGGATGGCGTCGAGCGCCACCAGCGTGGCCTTCTCGGCGGCATAGAGGATGGCGCCGGCCGAGTCCTTGCGCGTGGTCTGGCCGCGGTCGCAGGCCTTGGCGACGGCGTACACATAGGCCTTGCAGGCATTCATGGTCGTGTACATGTCGGCGAGCTTGCCCTGCACGAGCTGGAACTCGCCGATCGCCTGGCCGAACTGCTTGCGCTCGTGGACGTAGGGAACGACGACGTCCAGGGCCGCCTGCATGATGCCGATCGGCCCCGCCGCCAGGACGGCGCGCTCGTAGTCGAGGCCGCTCATCAGAACGTTGACGCCCTTGCCGACCTGGCCCAGCACGTTCTCGGCCGGGATCTCGCAATCCTCGAACACCAGCTCGCCGGTCGAGGAGCCGCGCATGCCCATCTTGTCGAGCTTCTGCGCCACCTTGAAGCCCTTGGCGTCGGTCGGGACGATGAAGGCGGTGATGCCACGCGGGCCGGCGGCGGGATCGGTCTTGGCGTAGACCACGATCACCTGCGCGTCCGGACTGTTGGTGATCCACATCTTGGTGCCGTTCAGCACGTAGCGGTCGCCCTTCCTGTCGGCGCGCAGCTTCATCGAGACGACGTCGGAGCCTGCGCCCGATTCGCTCATGGCGAGGCTGCCGACATGCTCGCCCGAGATCAGCCTGGGCAGGAAGCGCTTCTTCTGCTCGTCGTTGCCGTTGCGCCTGATCTGGTTGACGCAGAGATTGGAATGCGCTCCGTACGAGAGCCCGACCGCGGCCGAGGCCCGGCTCACCTCCTCGACCGCGATGACGTGCTCGAGATAGCCGAGACCCGAACCGCCATACTCTTCCTCGACGGTGATGCCGTGCAGCCCGAGCTCGCCCATCTTCGGCCACAGCTCGCGCGGGAAACGATCGGTCTTGTCGAGCTCGGCGGCGATCGGCGCCACCTGGTCGGCGGCGAAGCGCTGGACCTGGTCGCGCAGCGCATCGGCCGTCTCGCCCAGGCCGAAATCGAAGGGCGGCATCGCGTTGGGAATCATGTCTTTGCCTTGCCTTGCTTGAGGGGCGCGATCAGCGCGAGCCGATCTTGACGTTGATGGCGATCAGTTTCCACTCGCCGTCCGAGGGGATGAACTTCAGGTCGAAATGGAGGCGCAGGGGCTCGGTCGGGAAGAAGCCCTCGACCAGCAGCTTGCCGTCGTCGTCGACCCGGGGCGCCGGCTCGTACTGCGGCTTGAGCGCGGCGATGACGTCGAAGTCGATGTGCCGGGCGTGGAATTCCTTGAAGCGGGACTTCAGCCGGTCGGGCGGGAACTGGTCGCGGAACGGCTTGGAGAGCTTGGCGTGGAAGACGTCGTAGTTGCCCGTCACGTTGGCATCGTTGAAGGACAGCAGGTTCGCCTTGACCAGCGCCTCGAGGGCGCGCTCCGTCGGCACCCTGTTCTGTGCCGACGCCGTCGATGCCAGCACGAGCAGCGCCAGCACGCCGGCCATGCGGACGATCGCCGACATCTAGGTTCCTCCCGACCGTCACGATAGAGCAGGACGCGTCGGCGTGGGAACCGCCGAACGTCATCGTCGTGCGTCCCGCGCGCGCCGCCGTCAGGCCGTCCCCCGCCTCGCGGGCGACGATGCGCGCAGGACCGCGTCCGACGCCCGCCGCATCTCCTCGCCCAGCCAGCCCGCCAGCCGCGGCTCGCCCTGGCCCGCCCGCGCCCGGCGGATGCGCATCAACGCCTCCGCGCGCAGCTCCTGCTTGGTCGTGGCGAAGGCCTGTGGCGGCAGCACCGCATGGCGCTCGGCGGCGACGACGGCCTCGTCGCGGAGCGACGCCCGCGGCACGCGTCGGTCGAACACGCCGAGCGCGCAGGCCGCGTCGGCGTCGAGCGCCTCGCCCAGCAGCACCAGGCGGCGGGCCACGGACGGCGTGAGTTCCTTCCGGGCGATCTCCAGCGGCGCCACCGGATAGGTCACGCCGACCCGGATCTCCGCCAGGCTCACCTGCATCGGCGCCTCGGCCACCAGACGCCAGTCGGCGCACAGGGCGAGGATCAGGCCGCCCGCGATGGCATGGCCGTTGACCGCCGCGACCAGGGGCTTCGGCCAGCCGTAGAGGGTGCCGAAGGCTCCGTTGAGGGCGTCGACCAGCCGACGGCGCCCGAGAGGATCGAGGCCGGGAGCGGATTTGAGATCGAGACCCGCCGAGAAGGCGCGTCCCTCGCCGGCAATGACCGCCGCCCGCACCGAGGGATCGCCGCCCAGCCCGTCGAAGAGGATCGCCAGCTCCTCCAGCAGCGCGGCGTCCATGGCATTCATCGGCGGCCGCGCGAGGGTGACGACGGCGATGCCCTCCGGCGTGATCGCAAGGTCGAGATTGCTCATGGCCGGACCCTAGGACAGGCCCTAAGATAGGGAAAATCGATTATTTCTTTCCTCTATATCGACATTATCTATCCATGAACCTGGCCTTCGTCCGCTACTTCCTGGCCGTGACCGAGACCGGCAGCTTCACCGCCGCGGCCGAGCACTGCCATGTGACCCAGCCCACCCTGTCCGCCGGGATCGCGCGGCTGGAACAGGAGGTCGGGGCACGTCTCCTGGTACGGGGCCGGCAGAGCGGCCTGTCCGCCGCCGGCCACCGCCTGCTGCCGCACGCGCGCGCCATGGTCGAGGCCTGGCGCCTGGCGCGGGCCGAGGAGCGGTCGAGCGCACGGCCGCGCCTCCTGCGAATAGCGATTGCCTCGACCTTGCCCATCGCTTCGGCGCTGCAGTGGCTGGCGGCGGCCCGGCGCCTCCAGCCGTTCGATGTCGAGGTCTCGGAAGGCACCAGCGCGGCGGTGGCCGAACGCTGCCGCCGCGGCCGCTGCGATGCCGCTCTCTTTGCCGCCCGCGCCACGGTCGAGGGAGCCTGCGTGGAGTCCCTGTGGCGCGAGCCCTTCGTCCTCGCCTCGGCGATCGACGACCGCATCGCGACCCGTGACCGATGGTCGATGGTCGAACTCGCCGAGACGCCGTTCGTCCTGCGCGCCGCCTGCGAGGCGCACGAGGACGCCACCCGCGGCTTCGGTGCCGGAGGCATCCGTCCGCGCGCCGTCCTGAGGTCGGCCGACGAGGAACGCTGCGCCGCGGCCGTCCAGTCGGGCCTCGGCGTCAGCCTGATGCCCCGCTCGCTGCTGCGCGACGGCATGGCGTCGGCCGAAATCCGCGGCCTCGCGCTCGAACGTCGAGTGGTGCTGACCTGGCGGGAGGAAATTGACAGCGAGGTTCTGGCCGCCCTGCGCGACGCCGCTTCGCGCCATCCCTGGCCGGGGCGCGCCGGACGCGACGAGCGCCTCGACTTCGCCCGTTAGTCGCCGGCGTCCCAGGCTCAGAGCAGGAAGATCGTGGCCAGCCCGAGGAAGGCGCAGAAGCCGATGACGTCGGTCACCGTCGTCAGGAACACGGTCGACGACACGGCGGGATCGATGCCGAACTTCTGCAGGCCGAGCGGGATCAGCGTGCCGGCGAGTGCCGCGGCGATCAGGTTGCAGACCATGGCCGCGGCGATGACGGCGCCCAGCCGCCAGTCGCCGTACCAGGCGACGACCGCAGCGCCCATGACGAAAGCGAAGAGGAAGCCGTTCAGCCCGCCCACCGCCGCCTCCTTGGCGACGAAGCGCAGCGCGTTGGCGGCGGTGAGCTGCCCGGTCGCCAGCGCGCGCACCGCCACGGTCACCGTCTGCGTGCCGGCATTGCCGCCCATGGAGGCGACGATCGGCATCAGCACGGCCAGCGCGACGAGCTTCTCGATCGAATGCTCGAACTGCCCGATGACAAGGGAGGCCAGCACGGCGGTCGCGAGATTGACGGTGAGCCAGACCATGCGCAGGCGGGCGGTGCGCACCGGACTGGCATACATGTCGTCGTGGCCGACGCCGCCCATCTTCAGCAGGTCTTCCTCGGCCTCCTCGTCGATCACGTCGACCACGTCGTCGACCATGATCACGCCTTCCAGCCGGCCGCGGCTGTCGACCACCGGACAGGATACGAGATTGTGGTCGCGGAAGAGATGAGCCACCTCGGCCTGATCGGCGGTTGCGGGCACCGACCGGATGTCGGGATCGACGATGTTCACGATCGGCACCGGCCGCTTGGTGCGCAGCATGCGGCCGAGCGGGACCGAGCCGCGCAGTCGTCCGCCGGCATCGACGACGAAGATGTCGTAGACGTCGTCCGGCAGGTCGGTGGCCTCGCGGCAGTGATCGATGACTTCGCCGACCGCCCAGCTGTCGGGCACCTTGACCAGCGACCGCTGCATCAATCGCCCGGCCGTCCCCTCGGGATACGCGAGGGCGCTCTCGATCTCGGCGCGCTCGGCGGCCGGCAGCTCGGCCAGGACCTCCTGCCGCTCCTCGTCGCGCAGCTCCTCGAGGATGCTCGCCGCGTCGTCGGTCTCGAGTTCGCGCGCGGCGGCGGCGATGTCCTTGCTGTCGAGCTGGTCGAGGACGCTCTCCAGGACCTCCTCGTCGAGCTCGATCAGGGTCTCCGGATCGAGCTCGCCCTTGGTGATCGTGACGAGCTGGTCTCGTTCCGGCTCGGAGAGCTGCTCCAGGATGGAGGCCTGGCCGACAGCGCTCAGCCCGCCCAGCAGCCCCCTGAGCTCTTCGCTGCGATCTTCCGCCAGCGCCTCCTCGACGCGCCGGACCAGCTCCGGCGGAACTTCGTCGAGGACGTCCGGCTCGCCGCTCATCCCCGCGCCTCGGCCAGGCGCTGGGCTTCGACGACCGCCAGGGCGGTCATGTTGAGGATGCCGCGCGCCGTGACCGACGCCGTCAGCACATGCGCCGGCAGGGCGGTCCCCAGGAGCATCGGTCCGATATGGAGGCCGTCGACGGCATTCCGCACGAGATTGAACGCGATGTTGGCCGAATCGAGCGACGGGCAGATCACCAGGTTGGCGGAGCCCTTGAGGCGCGAGCGCGGGAAGACGTTGTTCCGGATCTCCTCGTCGAGGGCGGCGTCACCGTGCATCTCGCCCTCGACCTCGAGCGCCGGCGCCCGCTGCTGCAGCATCTTCACCGCCGCCGCCATCTTGCGCGCCGAGGGATGGTCCGAGCTGCCGAAGCTCGAATGGGAGATCAATGCCACCTTGGGCTGGATCCCGAAGCGCAGCACGGCATCGGCGGCCAGCAGGGTGATGTCGACCAGGGTTTCCGGGTCGGGGTCGTCGTTGACGTAGGTGTCGGCGATGAACAGCGCGCGCGTCGGCATCACCACCAGGCTGAGCGCCGCCATCCGCTTGACGCCCTCGCGCGTGCCGATCACCTCGCGGATATGGCCGAAATGGGTGCGGAAGCGGCCGTAGGTGCCGGCGATCATCGCGTCTGCGTCGCCCAGGCGCACGGCCAGGGCGGCGATCAGGGTCGGGCTGGTGCGCACGAGGTTGCGCGCCGTCGGCTCGGTGACGCCGCGCCGTTCCATGATCTGGTGGTAGGCGCCCCAGTACGTGTCGTACCGGGGATCGCTCGACGGATCGATCAGCTCGGCATCGACGCCCGGCCGGAAGCGAAGGCCGAGCCGCTCGGCACGGCGGCGCACGATCTCGGGCCGCCCGATCAGGATGGGCACGGCCACGCCCTCGTCCAGGATGATCTGGGCGGCGCGCAGCACGCGGTCGTCCTCGCCGGCGCTGAAGATCACCCGCTTGGGCCGCGCCCGCGCCTGCTCGAAGACCGGCCGCATGACCAGGCCGGACTTGAAGACGAACTGGCTGAGCTGCTGGCGATAGGCCTCGAAATCGGCGATCGGCCGCGTGGCGACGCCCGAATCCATCGCCGCCCGCGCCACCGCCGGCGCCAGCTCGACGATCAGCCGCGGGTCGAACGGCTTGGGGATGATCTGGGTGGCGCCGAAGCCGCCGCCGGCCTGCTCGCCGAACGCCCGCGCCACGACCTCGGACGGCTCCTTGCGGGCCAGCGAGGCGAGCGCGCGCACGCAGGCGATCTTCATCTCGTCGTTGACCGTCCGCGCCCCCGCATCCAGCGTACCGCGGAAGATGTAAGGGAAGCAGAGGACGTTGTTCACCTGGTTGGGATAGTCGCTGCGGCCGGTGGCGACGATCGCATCGTCGCGCACGGCGGCGACGTCCTCGGGCGTGATCTCGGGATTGGGATTGGCGAGCGCCAGGATCAGCGGCCGCGCCGCCATGCGGGCCGCCATCTCCTTCTTCAGCACGCCGCCGGCCGACAGGCCGAGGAAGACGTCGGCGCCGTCGATCACCTCGCCCAGGCTGCGCGCCGGCGTGTCGCGGGCGTAGCGCTCCTTCCACGGGTCCATCAGCTCGTTGCGGCCCTTCCAGACCACGCCCTTGATGTCGGTCACCCACATGTTCTCGCGCGGCAGGCCGAGCTTCTCGAGCAGGCCGAGGCAGGACAGGGCCGCGGCGCCGGCGCCGGAAACGACCAGCTTCACCGTCGCGATGTCCTTGCCGACCAGCGACAGGCCGTTCAGGACGGCCGCGCCCACGATGATGGCGGTGCCGTGCTGGTCGTCGTGGAAGACCGGGATCGACAGGCGCTCGCGCAGCTTCTGCTCGACGTAGAAGCACTCCGGCGCCTTTATGTCCTCGAGGTTGATGCCGCCGAAGGTCGGCTCGAGGGCGGCCACGATGTCGACCAGCCGCTCCTGGTCCTTCTCCGCCAGCTCGATGTCGAAGACGTCGATGCCGGCAAACTTCTTGAACAGGACGCCCTTGCCTTCCATGACCGGCTTGGCGGCGAGCGGGCCGATGTCGCCCAGCCCCAGCACCGCCGTGCCGTTGGTCACGACAGCGACGAGGTTGGCCCGACCGGTGAGCTCTGCGGCCATTGCCGGATCGCGCACGATCTCGTTGCAGGCCGCGGCGACGCCCGGCGAGTAGGCCAGCGACAGGTCGCGCTGGGTGGCCAGGGGCTTGGTCGGGACGACCTCGATCTTCCCGGGCCGGGGGATGCGATGGTAGCGGAGCGCGCTTTCGGTCAGTTCGTCCGCCACGCCCGTTCCCCCCAACAAAAAGGGCCGCCCCGAAGGGCGGCGACACTGTCACCTTTTCGATCGAACCGGCGAGTTTGGTGCGGCCAAGAAGACTCGAACTTCCACGCCTCGCGGCACTAGCACCTCAAGCTAGCGCGTCTACCAATTCCGCCATGGCCGCGCCGGTCGATGGGGCGGGGGATACCAAATAGGCACCCCAGTGGCAAGGCAGCTCCGACACCATCATGCCAGTGGCAAGTCGTCCCCTTGCGGACGCCCATCCGAGGAACGATTTTGCCACAATGAACCAGCCGGAGTGGCGTATTTCGGACGGCCCCGTCCCCTATCTCGAGGCCCTGCAGGCCATGGAGGCCCGCGTCGCCGATATCCGGGCGGGCCGCGAGCGCGAGCTGGTCTGGCTGCTCGAGCACCCGCCGCTCTACACGGCCGGCACCAGCGCCCGGCCGTCCGACCTGCTCCACCCGTCGCGCCTGCCGGTCCACGTCTCCGGCCGCGGCGGCCAGTACACCTATCACGGGCCGGGCCAGCGCATCGCCTACGTCATGCTCGACCTGCGCGCCCCGCGGCCAGGACGTGCGGCGTTACGTGTCGGGCCTCGAGGACTGGACGATGCTCAGCCTCGCCCGGTTCGGCGTCACGGCCGAGCGCCGGGCCGGCCGGGTCGGTGTCTGGGTGACCCGTCCCGACAAGCCTCCCCTGCCCGACGGCAGCCCCCGCGAGGACAAGATCGCCGCCATCGGCGTGCGCATCCGCCACTGGGTGTCGTTCCACGGCCTGTCGATCAACGTCGAGCCCGACCTGTCGCACTATGCCGGGATCGTGCCCTGCGGCATCTCCGACCACGGGGTGACGTCGCTGGTCGACCTCGGCCTTCCGGTCACCCTGGCCGACCTGGACACCGCACTGGCCGAGACGTTCGACGGGGTGTTCGGCCAGGACGTCAGACCGTCGGCCGCCGCGTAACGTTCCTCCCCATCGCACGAGCGATGGGAGGACGCATTTCACGCCGTCGGCAACTGGCGAAACCCCTCGGGCAGCACGTCGAGGTCGACCGGCTCGATGTCGACATTGTCGACGCTTGCTAGTGCCGGGCCGCGCCGGCAGGCGGCGATCATCTCGCCGACCGCCGCGTCCTCGCCGACGATCAGCGCCTCGACCGCGCCGTCGGTGCGGTTGCGGACCCAGCCGGTGAGGCCGAGCCGGCGCGCGGTCGTGATCGTCCAGTCGCGATAGCCGACGCCCTGCACCCGGCCGGTGATGACGAGGCGAGCCTGAAGCGCCATCGGTTCAGGCGAACTCGATGATCTTCTGGTCGACCCGCAGGCTGTCGCCCGCCTTGGCATGCAGGGTCTTGACCGTGCCGTCGCGCGTGGCGCGCAGCACGTTCTCCATCTTCATCGCCTCGACCACGGCCAGGGCTTCGCCCGCCTTGATCTCCTGGCCCTCGTGGACCGCCACCGAGGCCAGCAGGCCCGGCATCGGCGACAGCAGGAACTTCGAGGTGTCGGGCGCCGCCTTCACCGGCATCAGGGCATAGAGCTCGGCCTGGCGCGGGGTCAGCACCAGCGCCTCGGCCTGCCCGCCCTCGTTGATCAGGCGCCAGCCCGAGGCCACGGCGTCGATCTGCACGACCACGGCGTGGCCGTCGATGGTGGCGCGCAACAGCGGCTCGCCGGGGGTCCAGTCCGTCTCGACGGCGAGCGTGCGCCCGCCCGTCTCGACGCTGAAGCCGCCGGGATTGCCGGCCGTCACCGTCACGTCCGTCGGCTCGCGGTTCAGCATGACCACGCGCCGGTCCTGCGTCGTCCCCAGCCGCGCCGCCTTGATGCGGTCGGCGACGGCCGCCACGGCCGCCAGCAGGGCGGGGTCGCGCGGCGGCAGATGGGCCGCGGTGAAGCCGCCCTTGAACTCCTCGGCGATGAAGTTGGTCGTGAGCCGGCCCTCGCGGAAGCGGGGATGGGCCATCAGCGCCGCCAGGAACGGCACGTTGTGTGAGACGCCGCGGACATAGAACTCGTCCAGCGCCCGGCGCATGCGGTCGATCGCCTCCAGCCGGGTCTTCCCGTAGCTGCAGAGCTTGGCGATCATCGGGTCGTAGAACATCGAGATCTCGCCGCCCTCGTAGACGCCGGTGTCGACGCGGACGTCCGGGCCGGGCGCGGGCTCGCGATACTTCACCAGCCGCCCGGTCGAGGGCAGGAAGTTGCGGAACGGGTCCTCCGCGTAGAGGCGCGCCTCGACCGCCCAGCCGTTCATCTTCACGTCCTTCTGCTCGAGCGGCAGCCGCTCGCCGGCGGCGACGCGGATCATCAGCTCGACCAGGTCGAGGCCGGTGATCAGCTCGGTCACCGGATGCTCGACCTGCAGGCGGGTGTTCATCTCGAGGAAGTAGAACTTGCGGTTCTTGTCGACGATGAACTCGACGGTGCCGGCGCTCCTGTACTTGACCGCCTTGGCCAGGGCGACGGCCTGCTCGCCCATCGCCTTGCGCGTCTTCGCGTCGAGGAACGGGCTCGGCGCCTCCTCGATCACCTTCTGGTGGCGGCGCTGGATCGAGCACTCGCGCTCCCAGAGGTAGAGGCAGTTGCCCTTGCCGTCGGCGATGAGCTGGATCTCGATGTGCCGCGGCTCCTCGACGTACTTCTCGATGAACACGCGGTCGTCGGCGAAGGACGACTTGGCCTCGTTGGTCGCCGAGGTGAAGCCCTCGCGCGCCTCGGCGTCGTTCCAGGCGATGCGCATGCCCTTGCCGCCGCCGCCGGCCGAGGCCTTGATCATCACGGGGTAGCCGACCTGGTTGGCGATCTTCACCGCCTCGTCGGCATTCTTGAGCGCATGCAGCCAGCCCGGCACGGTCGAGACGCCGGCCTTCTGGGCGAGCTTCTTGCTCTCGATCTTGTCGCCCATGGCGTGGATGGCGCGGGCCTCGGGGCCGATGAAGACGATGCCGGCCTTGGCCAGCGCCTGCTGGAACTCCTGCTTCTCGGAGAGGAAGCCGTAGCCGGGATGGACCGCCTGGGCGCCGGTCTTGCGGCAGGCCTCGACGATCTTGTCGACCAGCAGGTACGACTGGGTCGAGGGCGGCGGCCCGATCAGCACCGCCTCGTCGGCCTCGCGCACGTGCAGCGCGTCGGCATCCGCCTCCGAATAGACCGCGACCGTCTTGATGCCGAGCCGCTTGCAGGTGCGGATGACGCGGCAGGCGATCTCGCCCCGGTTGGCGATCAGGATCTTGTCGAACAGCGGGCGGCCGTCGGCCGGCTGGCCCGGCGCGGCCTTGGGCATCGCAGCCTTGGGTGCCGGCGCCTTCTTCGCCACGGCCTTCTTCTTCGCGGCCTTCTTCTTGGCGGCCATCGTCACGGTTCCTTTCTCTCTCGATCGAAAAGGCCCTTGGCCCACGCCGTATGGGCGGCGATCAGCGGCAGCCAGGCCACCAGCACCCACAGCCACCACGGATAGCGGCTGCTGAAGATGGCGTTCACGGCGATCAGCACCAGGAGCGTGAGCAGCGCCGCGATGAGGTGCTGGCGCACGATGCGGGCGCGCCTCATCCGCTCCTCCGGTGGCAGATGCACCGCCATTCCGTCACAGGGGCAGGTTGCCGTGCTTGCGCCACGGATTGTCGAGCTTCTTGTTCTCGAGCGTGGCGAGCGCCCGGCAGATCCGGCGGCGCGTGCCGTGCGGCATGATCACGTCGTCGATGAAGCCGCGGTTGGCCGCCACGAACGGATTGGCGAACTTCTCGCGGTATTCCTCGGTGCGCTTGGCGATCTTGGCGGCGTCGCCGATGTCGGACCGGAAGATGATCTCGACGGCGCCCTTGGCGCCCATGACGGCGATCTCGGCGCCCGGCCAGGCATAGTTCAGGTCGCCGCGCAGGTGCTTGGACGCCATGACGTCGTAGGCGCCGCCATAGGCCTTGCGGGTGATCACCGTGACCTTGGGCACCGTCGCCTCGGCATAGGCGTAGAGCAGCTTGGCGCCATGCTTGATGATGCCGCCATATTCCTGCGCCGTGCCCGGCAGGAAGCCCGGCACGTCGACGAAGGTCACGATCGGGAAGTTGAAGGCGTCGCAGAAGCGCACGAAGCGCGCCGCCTTGCGCGAGCTGTCGATGTCCAGGCACCCGGCCAGCACCATCGGCTGGTTGGCGACGAAGCCCACCGGGCGGCCGGCCATGCGGCCGAAGCCGACCACGATGTTGCCCGCCCATTCCGGCGACAGCTCGAAGAAGTCGCCCTCGTCCACGACCTTCAGGATCAGCTCCTTGATGTCGTAGGGCTTGTTGGGATTGTCGGGCACCAGCGTGTCGAGCGAGAGGTCGTCGCGGTCGGCCGGATCGACCGTCGGGCGCACCGGCGGCTTCTCGCGATTGTTCGACGGCAGGAAGTCGACGAAGCGGCGGAGCTGCAGCAGCGCCTCGACGTCGTTCTCGAAGGCGAGGTCGGCGATGCCCGACTTCTGGGTGTGGGTGAGCGCCCCGCCCAGCTCCTCCTGGGTGACCGTCTCGTGGGTCACGGTCTTCACGACGTCGGGACCGGTGACGAACATGTAGGAACTGTCCTTCACCATGAAGATGAAGTCGGTCATCGCCGGCGAATAGACCGCGCCGCCGGCGCACGGGCCCATGACCATCGAGATCTGCGGGATGACGCCGGAGGCCAGCACGTTGCGCTGGAAGACGTCGGCATAGCCGGCCAGCGAATCGACGCCTTCCTGGATGCGCGCGCCGCCCGAATCGTTCAGCCCAAGAACCGGCGCCCCGACCTTCATGGCCATGTCCATGACCTTGCAGATCTTGGCCGCGTGCATGCCCGACAGCGCGCCGCCGAACACCGTAAAATCCTGGCTGAAGACATAGACCAGACGGCCGTTGATCGTGCCGTGGCCTGTCACCACGCCGTCGCCCGGGATCTTCTGGTTCTCCATGCCGAAGTCGATCGAGCGATGCTCGACGAACATGTCGTATTCCTCGAACGAGCCGGGATCGAGCAGCGCATCGATGCGCTCGCGGGCCGTCAGCTTGCCCTTGGCGTGCTGCGCCTCGACGCGGCGCTGCCCTCCGCCCTGGCGTGCCGCGGCACGACGGCGCTCGAGCTCTTCCAACATCTGCTGCATCTATGGTTCTCCGGCCCCTTGCCTTCCGTTTTCGGCCATTAGGACGCCTGCGTCCAGATGTGACCTCTACCGCAGGAAGCGCTTCTCGTCGTCCTTGACCTTGCGCATGCCCTGCAGGTCGAACACCTCGTCGACCGAGGCGATGCTCGATTCCACACCGTGGATGCCGCCCTCCGCGCGGATACGGGCGAAGGTCTCGCGCATGGCGCGCACCGAGGCGCGGATCGCATGGTTGCCCCAGATCAGCAGGCCGATCTTCCCGAGCTCGCGCACGCGGGCGACGGTCATCTGCGGATAGGCCGTCGGCACCAGCGCGATCGGCGCCTTGCCGTCCCAGGCCGCGACGAACGCCTCGATCTCGTCGGGCGTCTTCTGCTTGGAATGGACCAGGATGAGGTCCGCGCCGGCCTGCTCGTAGGCGCGCGCGCGGCGCAGCGCCTCGTCCTGGCCGAGGCCCGCGATCAGCGCCTCGGTGCGCGCGACGATCACCAGGTCCCGGTCCCGGCGCGCCGCACAGGCGGCCTCGATCTTGCCCTGGAATTCCTCGACGCGGACCATGTCCTGGCGGCCGCCGGCGATCAGGCTGGTGACCTTGGGGAAGCTCTTGTCCTCCATGACGATGGCCGCCACGCCGGCCCGCTCGTACTGGTCGACGGCATGGAGCACGTTGATGGCATTGCCGAAGCCGGTGTCGATGTCGGCCACCACCGGCAGGCCCGAGCGCTCGGCCATGGCCCGCGTCATGTCGAGATGCTGGGTCATCGACACGATGCTGACGTCGGGCACGCCGTACATCGCCGACAGTTCGAAGCCCGACGCCCAGATCGCGTCGAAGCCAGCCTCGGCCGCCAGCATCGCCGACAGCGGGCTATGCGCCGCCATCGCCTCGACGAGGCCCTTGCTGGCCAGGATCTCCCGGAATTTCGTTCCCGCGCCCATCACTCCCCCCTCAGCCTGTCTGTCCCGAGCAGCGCCAGGAAGCGCGCCGCCGCGTCGATGTCGCGGCGGATGCCCTCGTGCCGCTGCGCGGCGATCGGATCCTCGCCCCAGCGCTCGATCTGGTAGAGCTCGTCGAGCTGGGCAGCGGCGAATGCCTCGGCGGCCGACAGGCGTCCCTCGGCGACCGCCAGCGCCACGACTAGCGAGCCGGTGATGTGCGTGAGATTGTAGAGCGCCGACAGGGCGAGATCGCCGTGGGCCGCGACGGCCTCGCGCAGGCGCGCCACCGCGGCGGCCGGCTGCTCGGCGAAGGTCATGCCCTCGATCACCGCCAGCGGCGCGCCGTAGCGCTCGGCGGCCCAGTCGAGCAGCGGCTGCCAGGTCGCCCGCTGGCGCTCGACCAGCGTCGGCGGCTCGGGCGCGCGATAGCACAGCATGTCGGAGGCGGCGTACTTGGCCGTGTCCTCGAGCACGCGCTCCCGCTGGCCGGTCACGCGGTCCAGTCCGGTGGTGGCGAGGCGCGTCAGCCGCAGGTGCGACACGTTGATCTCGGCGTCCGCCGGGACCGCGCGCCATTCCGCGGCGATCGCCTCGGCCAGCGCGGGCGTGGGCACGACCAGCACGGCCTTGGCGGGCGTGCGCATCGGCCGGCCGTCGAGCAGCACGCGATGGCCGCCCTCTCCGGCCTCGGTCGCCGTCTCCTTGTAGAACCGCTTCATCGAGGCGAGGGCTTACACGCCCGGCCGGGCCGCCGACAAGGGCGCGGGTCAGCGCTGCTGGCTGCGCTGCGGCGCCGGCGTCCGCGACGGCCGGCCGCCGCGACGGTGGTCGGCCGGCGGCACCGGGAGCTGTGCCCGCAGACCCGGCCGCAGCCCGTCGACGCGCGGGGCGACGATGGCGCAGGGATTGGCGTTGGGCTGACGGCCGGCCTGGTTGACCTGCGCCACCAGGCTGGGGACCGTGCCCGCGCCGATGATGAGGCGCGCGAGATTGGGCTCGAGCGCAGCCGCCGTGTCGCGGCCGCTGCCGCCCTTCAGCCGCAGCGGCACGGCGAGGCCTGCGTTCTGGTGATCGCGCGCTTCGGGCGCCAGGATGAACTCCCAGCCCTCGCTGCGCATGTGCACGTAGCCGCCGCCCACGAGCGTGGCGCGCGGCGTGTCGACGACGAGGCGGCGGAGCGAAGCCGTGCCGCCGCTCACGTCGAAGCGGCCGGCGATGCAGTTGAAGGGCACCGAGCCGCTGCCGCCGAGCAGGCGCTGGGTCTCGGGAGGCCAGCTCGACAGGCGGTCGCGCGGCCACTGGCCCTTGGTCACGACCAGTTCGATCGAGCCGCTGGCATTGTTGAGCGCGTCGCGGGTGTTGCGGCCGCCGCCGCGCAGGCGCAGGTCGATGTCGCCCACGGCGTCGCGCAGCCCGAGGTCGAAGCCGATCAGGCGCGTCAGGTCGCCCAGCGACACGCGGTTGGCCGAGGCCGTCAGCGTCGCCTGGCCGATGCGGCCCGTCGGATCGTAGACGAGGTCGATGCCCGCGGTGCCGCCGCCCACCGTGCCGGCGGCGCGGAAGGCGAATCGTCGCGCGCTGGCGTTCAGCGACACGGACGCGTTCTGGACCGGGCTGCTGAGCCCGACGACCTCGGTGAGGCGGACGCTGACCGACATCGTGGAGCGGCCGAGCCAGGTGGCCGAGAACGGCAGCACCGGGACGAGCCGGGCAGGCCCCGGCGGCGTATCGGGGGCGGGCGCCGACGGCGGCGCCTTGAGCCCGTCCAAGTCGAGCCGCGCGACGTCGGCATTGACCGAGACCGTGGGCGTGCCGCGGCGGTCGACCCGGAACAGCGCATCGCCCGTCGCCTCGCTCGAGCCGACCTTCAGGGTGGTGACCTCGACCTTGAACGCGTTGCGCTGCGTGGCCGCGCGGGCATTCAGCGTGTAGGGCCCGCCCGATGGTACCGGGAGGCGGATGTAGGGACCGAACACGGCCACATCCGGACCTTCGGCCGAAATCTGCAGGCCCGTGCCCTTGGTGGTGATGCCGCCCTTGACCGCGATCTTGCCGCCGCCGAATCCCCCCTGCAGGTCGATGTTCCCGGGGATGCCGCGCATCCAGCCGTCGAACGAGCCGGCGGTGCCGGACAGGTCGAGCGCCGCCGCCCCGGGAGCGGCGAAGCGGCCCTCGATCTGCAGGGCCTGGTTCGACGCCGCCGCCTTGAGCCGGGCCGACGGAATCTCGATGACGACCGGCGGCCGGTCGCCGCCCTCGGCGACCGTGAGGACGGAATCGCGCAGCTCCATGTCGCCGATCCAGGGGAAGACCGGCGCGGCGCGCAGGCGCAGCGAGCGGTGCTGCGAGGGATGCGGTCCCGACCCGTCCGGCGGCGGCAGCATCTCGAGGTTGGTGTCGCCGACCTCGTCGCGTTCGACCAGTATGTCGGCGCCCTCCAGCACGACCCGACCGATCTTGATCTCGCCCAGCAACAGCGAGACCGGATCGAGGAACAGCGTGACCTTGCGCACGCGCGCGAGCTCCGGCCGCGATCCCCAGGGGGCATTCGACAGCGTCACGCCTTCGGCGACCATGGCGGGCTCGGTGCCGAGCTTGACCGAGAGCGGCACCCGGGCGACGAGCTCGCGGCCCGTCACCTTCTGGATCTGCCCGGCCAGACGCGCCTGGTACTGCGAGAGGTCGCGCGAGCCGAGCCACCACACGCCGATCACCGCCGCGATCGGGATCGCCAGGATGAGGAGCCAGGTCAGCCGCTTCCAGAGAACGCGCATGCGGTCCGATTCTCGCTCAAACGCCGTCGATCGAGAAGCCGAATGCCGCCAGCGTGCGGCGGAAGTGCGGCGGCGGCTCGGCCTCGACGACCAGCTCGCCGCGGCCCGAAGGATGCGGCAGGGCGAGCCGGCGGGCATGGAGGTGGAGGCGACGGGCATCGGCGACGGCGGCCAGCAGCGCCTCCTCGCCCCCGTACTTGCCGTCGCCCAGGATGGGGCAGCCGATGGCGGCGCAATGGACGCGAAGCTGATGGGTGCGGCCGGTGCGCGGCCACAGCGCCAGCAGGCTGGCGCGCTTGCCGGCGTGATCCAGCACCCTGAAATGAGTCAGGGCCTTCTGGCCCTCCTCGTGGTCGACCTGCACGAGCTCGCGGTCGCGGCCGAGCCCGCCCGGTCCGGGGCGCTTGGCGAGCGGCAGGTCGATCGCGCCCTCGGCCCGCGGCGGCGCGCCCACAACGACGGCCCAGTACAGCTTCTCGGTCTCGCGGTCGCGAAAGGCCTCGCCCAGCCGGCGAGCGGCCTGTCCGGTCCGCGCGAGCAGCAGCAGGCCGGACGTGTCCTTGTCGAGGCGGTGCACCAGCCGGGGCCGCTCGGCGGCATCGAAGCGCAGCGCGTCCAGCATGCCGTCGACATGCCGCTCGGTGCCGGTGCCGCCCTGCACCGCTAGCCCGGGCGGCTTGTTGAGCACGATCACCTCGTCGTCCCTGTGGATGACCAGCGCGCGAATTTCGGCGGCGTCCCGGTCCGACACGGTCGGGATCTCGCGCGGCCGCGGCGGCGGGGCGACGCTGACCCCCGGCGGCAGGCGGATCGTCTGCCCCGGCTCGACGCGGTCGCGACCCTCGGCGCGGCGGCCGTCGATCCGCACCTGCCCGGTTCGCAGCAGCTTCTGCAGCGCGCCGTGCCCAAGATCGGGGAAATGGCGCTGGAACCATCGGTCCAGGCGCAGCCCCGCCTCGTCCTTCGAGACGGCGCGCGTGCGGACGCGAGCATGGACCTGGGGGCCGGCGGTCATGGCGCGCAACCTAGGCGACAAGGTACACAGGGTCCATGGAGTCGCTGTCGTTCGACACCCTGACCTTCGACCATCCGGCCGCCAGCCGGCCGGCACGGGTGGCCGCGACCCTCCACCTGCCGCCCGGCGACGCATCGTCCCCGCCCTGCCCGGCGCCCTGCATGGTGATCCTGACCAGCAGCGCCGGCGTGCAGCGCCACCGCGAGCACTACTACGCCCAGGCGCTGAACGACGCGGGCGTGGCCGCCCTGATCGTCGACAGCTTCACGAGCCGCGGCGTGCGCCGCACCGTCGCCGACCAGAGCCTGGTCTCCGCCGCCCAGATGGAGGGCGACGCCTTCGCCGCGCTCGCCCTGCTGCGCGACGACCCGCGCATCGATCCGGCGCGCATCGGGATCATGGGCGTGTCCAAGGGCGGCGGCGCGGCGCTCAACGCGGCGATCACCGTGCGTCGGCGTTGGCGCGGCGACTTTGGCGCGCTTTTCGACCTGCACGTCGCCATCTGCCCCGGCGCCACCGCCCAGCATCGCGATGCCGCCACCTTCGGGAGGCCGATGTTCTTCATGCTGGCGGCGCGCGACGACTACACGCCGGCGCCGCTCGCTGTGGAGTATGCCCATCGCATGCGGCTGGCCGGCAACGACCGGATCCGGGTCAAGGTCTACGGCAGCGCCCACCATGGCTGGGAATCGGTCGGGCCGGTGTTCGACATCAAGGATGCCGAGAACTGGTCGTGCTGCCGCAACTACATCGAGGACGACGGCCGGCATTTCGTGGTCGCGGCGGGACGGGCGATGAGCGAGCCGGAGTACCAGGCCTGGGCGCGGCGCCATTGCGTCACCCGTGGCGCCCGCGGCGGCGGCGGCACGCCCGAGCTCAAGCGACGGGCGACAGGCGATCTGATCGAGTTCCTGCGCGCCCACGATTTCGCGCCCCAATGGACGATTCCGGCGATTCCTGCTAGGATTCCTGCGTGATTCGCTTCCGTTTGCTCGCCGCGTTGCTGGCCTTCCTGGCCCCTCTTACGGGGCCGTTTCCATCCTTCGCCAACGAGACGCTGTGGGTCGGCTCGACAGCGGGCGAGGCCCGTGCCGCCGCCCTGCTGCAGGCGATCCGCTCCGCCCCCGATCACGGGCTCGATCCTTCCTGGTACGGGCTCGCCGCCCTCGAGAAGGCGGCCGCGCCGGGCGCCGACCCGGCCCTGGCCGAGACGCTGCTCACGGCGGCCTTCGTGGCCTATGCCGGCGACATCTCGACCGGCCGCGTGCGGGCCAACCGGGTCGACCGCGAGATCGACATCAAGCAGCGCAAGGTCGAGCGCGCCGACCTGCTGAAGGCCGCCGCGGAGGCGACGGACTTCGCCGCCTACCTCGCCGGCCTGCCGCCCAAGGGCGACTATCCGGCCCTGCAGAAGGCGCTCGCCACGTGGCGCGCCAAGCGCGACGGCGCGGCCTACACGCCCGTGCCCGACGGCGCGGCGCTGAAGCCCGGCGCGACCGATCCGCGCGTCGAACTCCTGCGCAATCGGCTGGCCGAGCTCGACCTCGCGGTACCCGCTCCCGTCACGACGGCCGACAGCTACGACGAGCCGCTGGTCGCGGTCGTGAAGGCCTACCAGGAAGCCAAGGGCCTCACGGTCGACGGCATCATCGGCGCCAAGACCCTGCAGTCGCTCAACACCTCGATCGACGAGCGCATTGTCCAGATCATCGCCAACCTCGAGCGCCGCCGCTGGCTGCCCGAGGACCTGGGCACCCGCTACGTCCTGGTGAACGCCGGCGACTACTCGATGGTCTTTGTCGACGGCGGCGAGCCGGTCTTCCGCAGCCTGGTGATCGTGGGCACGCCCCGGAATCCGACACCCGAGATCCAGTCGACGATGCGAGGGTTCCAGACCAACCCCTACTGGACCGTGCCGCAGTCGATCTCGGGCGAGGAATACCTGCCGATGTTGCGCCGCGATCCCAATGCGCTGCAGGCCGCCGGCTTCAAGATCTTCGAGAGCTGGAGCGACGACACCGAGCTCGATCCCAACACGGTCGACTGGAATTCGGTGCATCCCAAGGCCTTCCCGTTCCGTATCCGCCAGGATCCCGGCGCCGGCAACGCGCTGGGCTACATCTTCTTCCCGTTCCCCAACCAGTACGGGATCTACATGCACGACACGGCGAGCCGCTGGCTGTTCACGGAAGGCAGCCGCAACTTCAGCCACGGCTGCATCCGCCTGCAGAACCCGCTCGACTTCGCCGAAAAGGCGTTCGGCGGCCGCGGCGGCTTCAGCAAGGAGCGCGTGCGCCAGGTGATCGATGCCGGCCAGCAGGCCCACTACACCTTTCCCGAGCCGATCACGCTCTACGTGACCTACCGGACGGTGAGCGCGGCGCCGGACGGCGTGCCGACCTTCCGCGACGACGTCTACGGCCGCGACCGCCGCGTCGTGCGGGCGATGGCCAAGCCCTAGCCGGCGCGCGGACCTCCAGGTCCGCTCATGACCATGATGCGGACCTGGAGGTCCGCGCTCCAATGATGCGCTACGGCGTGGCGCCCGCTATCGCCGCTTCTCGCGCAGCTTCTTCCAGTAGTCGAGGCGCTTCTGGATCTCGCGCTCAAAGCCGCGCTCGACGGGACGGTAGAACTCCTCGCGCGCCATGCCGTCGGGAAAGTAGTTCTGTCCCGAGAAGCCGTCCTCGGCATTGTGGTCGTAGGCATAGCCCTTGGCGTAGCCCAGCTCCTTCATGAGCTTGGTCGGCGCGTTCAGGATGTGCATCGGCGGCGTCAGCGAGCCGTGCTCCTTGGCCGCCCGCTTGGCCGCGCCGAAGGCGACGTAGCCCGCGTTCGATTTCGGCGCGGTGCCGAGATAGATCACGGCCTGGGCGATCGCCAGTTCGCCCTCGGGCGAGCCCAGCCGGTCGTAGGTGTCCCACGCCGCCAGCGTCTGGGTGAGCGCCTGGGGATCGGCCATGCCGACATCCTCGACGGCGAAGCGCACCAGCCGGCGGGCGATGTACTTGGGGTCCTCGCCGCCCTCCAGCATGCGGGCGAACCAGTAGAGCGCCGCATCGACGTCGGAACCGCGCAGCGACTTGTGCAGGGCGCTGATCAGGTTGTAGTGCGCTTCCTGCGCCTTGTCGTAGAGCGGCGCGCGCTTCTGCAGCAGCGTCGCCAGCCGGGCCGGCGGCACCGGCCCCTTGTCCTTGAGCTGGGAGAGCTGCTCGGCGAGCGTGATCAGATAGCGCCCGTCGCCGTCGGCCATGGCGAACAGGGCCTGGCGGCCCTCCTCGTCGATCGGTAGCGGGCGGCCGAGCGCCGCCTCGACCCGCGACAGCAGCGTCGAGAGGGCGCGGTCGTCGAGCCGGCGCAGCACCAGCACCTGGCAGCGCGACAGCAGCGCGGCGTTCAGCTCGAACGAGGGGTTCTCCGTCGTCGCGCCGACCAGGGTCACCGTGCCGTCCTCGACATAGGGCAGGAAGCCGTCCTGCTGGGCGCGGTTGAAGCGGTGGATCTCGTCGACGAACAGCAGCGTGCCCTTGCCGTCCCGGCGGCGCTGGCGGGCCGCCTCGAAGATCCGGCGGAGGTCGGCCACGCCGGAGAAGACGGCCGACAGGGGCTCGAAATGCAGGTCGGTGTTCTCGGCCAGCAGGCGGGCGATCGTCGTCTTGCCGCAGCCCGGCGGCCCCCACAGGATCAGCGAAGCGAGCTTGCGGGCCGCCAGCATGCGGCCGAGCGGCCCTTCGGGACCGAGCAGATGGTCCTGTCCCAGGATGTCGCCCAGCGCGCCCGGCCGCAGGCGCTCGGCCAGCGGCGTCGGGGCGAGCGAGGCGAAGAGTTCGGCCGGCACGGCTCGGCCCGTCTCAGCGGAACTGGACGGTCGACACCATGCCCTCGCGGGCGATGCTGACGCTCGCCACGCTGGAGCCGACCCGCTTCCGGAGCTCGGCCACGTTCTTAACCTCCTGGCCGTTGACCGCCAGGATCATGTCGCCGGGGCGCACGAAGCGGCCAGCATAGGAGCCGGGCTTGACCTCGAGCACGACGACGCCGGGGCGCCATTCGACGAGCCCGAGCTCGTCGGCGACGGCCGGCGACATGTTGGCGACGCCGGCGCCGGACAGCGGCTGGCGGCCCTGCAGCACGGAGTAGTCGCGCGGCGGATCCTCGGGCGGTGCCGCGAGCTTGAGGTGCACCACCACCTCCTTGCCGCCGCGGATGACGTGCACGGGGACGGTGTTGCCGACCTGCAGCGTCGCCAGCCGGAATCGGAGGCTGGCCTCGTCGTCGATCGGCTGGTCGCGCAGGGCGATGATCACGTCGTTGCGCTTAAGGCCGGCATCCCGGCCGGGCCCTTCCGGATAGACTTCCTTGATAACCAAGCCGGCCGGGCGCGCGAGACCGAACCCCGCGGCGATGTCCGGCGTGACGCGCTGCATGCTGATGCCCAGCCAGGGCCGCACGATCCGGCCGCCCTTCTCGCCGATCGCCACCATGCGGGCGACGATGTTGGAGGGCGTCGCGAAGCCGATGCCGACCGATCCGCCGGTCTGGGAATAGATCGCGGTGTTGATGCCGATCAGCCGGCCGTCGAGGCTGACCAGCGCGCCACCCGAATTGCCGGGATTGATGGCCGCGTCGGTCTGGATGAAGAAGTTCGAATCGTTCACCCCGCCGGCCGACCGCGCCACCGCCGAGATGATGCCGCTGGTCACCGTCTGGTTCAGCCCGAACGGATTGCCGATCGCCAGCACGATGTCGCCGACCTCGGCCGAATCCGAATCGCGCAGCTCGAGGAACGGGAACTTCTCGCCGCTCGTGTCGAGGCGCAGCAGGGCGAGGTCGTAGCGCTCGTCCTGGGTGACCAGCTTGGCCTCGAACTCGCGGCGGTCGGCCAGCACCACGCGGATCTCGTCGGCGCCCTTCACGACGTGCGCATTGGTGACGATCAGCCCGTCCGCATTCACCACGACGCCCGAGCCGAGCGAGTTCTGCACCCGCTCGCCGGCCTGCGGCGGCAGCGGCATGCCGGGAAAGGGAAAGGGCAGCCGCCGCGGCGCCCGGGCCGTGGTCGTGGTGTAGATGTTCACGACGGCCGGCGAGACGCGCTTGACCAGCGGCGCATAGGAATAGGCCAGGTCGCTGCGGTCGGACGGCAGCGGCTGGGCGGTTACCGTCCCCGTTCCGGCCATCAGCGCGCCTGCCAGAAAAATCGTCGCCAGAATCGTCCGCCGACCCATCCTGCCTCCTGCCCGGTCCGGATCCTGTCCACTCATAGGTCAATTCGCGGGCCGAATCACGGCCCGGCCGGTCGCGCCCGCCCGATGCTCAGCCGCAGCGGGAATAGCCGCAATTCAGGCAGACGTCACAGCCTTCCTGGTGCGACAGAGCGGCCGCCCCGCAGTTCGGGCACTGCCCCAAGGGGCGCGCGCCCGCCCCGCCGCTCGAGCCGTCGCCCGCCGCCTCGCGGGCGCCCGCGGCGAGCCTCAGGGCGGCCTCGGCCGCGTCGCCCGCCACCGCCGGCTCGGCCGGCGCCAGGAAGCCGATCTCCACCAGATGGCGCTCGATCACGCCGCCGATCGCCGCCAGCAGCGAGGGCACGTAGCGCCCTTCCATCCAGTGCCCGCCGCGCGGGTCGAACACCGCCTTCAGCTCCTCGACGACGAACGACACGTCGCCGCCGCGGCGGAACACCGCCGAGATCATGCGCGTGAGCGCCACGGTCCAGGCGTAGTGCTCCATGTTCTTGGAGTTGATGAAGATCTCGAACGGCCGGCGACGGCCGTCCTGCACCACGTCGTTGATGGTGATGTAGATGGCGTGGTCGCTGCCCGGCCACTTGGTCTTGTAGGTCCGGCCCGGCAGTTCCTCCGGCCGGTCGAGCGGCTGGGCGATGTAGACCACGCCGCTGTCGCGGCCCGTCGTCGGCACGGGGAGGCTGCGCGGCTCGGCGGGACGCGCCTCGAGAACCGCGCCGGTGACGTCGTTGGGCCGGTAGGTCGTGCAGCCCTTGCAGCCCGACGCGTAGGCCTCCTCGTAGACGCCCTGGAAGGCCTCGAAGGAGATGTCGCGCGGCAGGTTGATGGTCTTGGAGATCGAGCTGTCGACATAGTCCTGGGCCGCCGCCTGCATGGCGAGATGGTCGGCGGGCGTCAGGGTCTGGGCGTCGACGAAGATGTCGGCCGGCGGCGGCTCGCTGCCCTTCAGCGAGCGCCAGACGTGCATCGCATGGTCCTCGACCTGCTCCTCGCGGCGCGTGCCGTCGGGCTGCAGGACGTGGCGCACGAAGCTGAAGGCGAAGACCGGCTCGATGCCGGACGAGACGTTGTCGGCCAGCAGCGAGATCGTGCCGGTCGGTGCGATCGAGTTCAGGAGCGCGTTGCGGATGCCGTAGCGGCCGATGGCGGAGCGAGCCTCCTCGGGCAGCGCCTTCACCGTCTCGCCGGCCAGGTAGCGGGCACGGTCGTAGAGCGGGAAGCTGCCCTTCTCGGCGGCGATGTCGGCCGAGGCGAGATACGACAGGCGCTGCACGGCGCCCAGCCAGTCGCGGGCGAGCGCCTCGGCCTCGGGCGACCCGTAGCGCACGCCGCAGAAGATCAGCGCGTCGGCGAGGCCGGTGACGCCGAGGCCGATGCGGCGCTTGGCCCTCGCCTCCTTCTCCTGCTGCGGCAGCGGAAAGCGCGACACGTCGATCACGTTGTCGAGCATGCGCACCGCCAGCGGTACCAGCCGCTCCAGCGCCTCGCCGTCGAGGCGGGCCTGCGGCGTGAACGGGTCCTTCACCAAGGCGGCCAGGTTGACCGAGCCCAGCAGGCAGGCGCCGTACGGCGGCAATGGCTGCTCGCCGCAATTGTGCACGTAGAAGCCATTGGCATCGAAGGCGTTCACGCCCGGAATCTGCACGTCGTAGACCTCGGCGACGCCATCTGCCTCGACGCTCTCGACCTCGGCCACGAACCGCTCACGATTGGGCAGCCGCCGGTAGCCCGTGAGCAGCGTCCGCAGCCGCAGGGCCTTTTCGGTATCGGCGAAGCCGACACGGTCGGCGAAGGCGCCGACGCTCTCGCCCGAGATCACGAGCTCGTGCTGAGCGGCGCAGTCGTAGAGCCCGTGGCCGCCCTTCCCGTCGGGCAGCGGGCGCCGCCCGGCCGTCCGACGGTCGCGGTAGACGGTCGAGGCGATGCCCAAGCGCAGCAGCATCCGCTGCACGGCTTCCAGCGCCGGCAGGTCGCTCTGGCTCAGCCGGACGCTGATACCCTTGGCCTGTGTCCCCTGTACCGAACCGTCGGAATCGAAGAGGCCGCGCAGCAGGCCACGATGAAAGTCCGACGAGGTCCGTTCCATCGAGGGCGTGACGGTCTTGCCGCCCGGCCGCGCGCCCAGCCCGTCGGCGAGACGGCGGACCGCACCAAGCGAGAGCTGCCATTCGTTGCGGCCCTTCACCTCCATCCAGCCGGCGAAATCGGCGCGATGAGGCAGGGTCCGTGCGGCGGCGAGCGCCGCCGCCATGACCCCGTCCACTCCGGCGGGTCCGGTGTCGCCGTTGCAGGCGGCCGCCGGTTTCCAGACACTGAGGACGGCCTTGTCCTCCTTGAGGGTGCCGTCGCCCAGCAACAGGCCCATCAGGTAACCCTCGGCCTCGCCATGGCGACCGGACCATGCCGGGGCACGGCGATGGTCGTGCAGGACGACCTGGTCGCCGGGCTTCAGCGTACCGGCCGCCGCCCAGCCCGTGTCGCGCGACCACCGCGTCAGGCGCGTCACCTTGAGCACCCGATGGTCGGCAGTCAGGCGCAGGCTGTGACCGGCCGTGGTGCACAGGCGCAGAACCGGCTTGATACCGGTGCTGAAGAAGCCCTCCGGCCCGCTGCCGAAATCCTCGCCGTCGACCCGGGCAACGAATGGCCGGCCGACCAGCTCGGCCACCTGTCGCGGCCCGTCCGCCGTCTGGACGATGGTCTCGGCGGTGACGCATGGGTTCGTCGCCTGGATGGATTCGCAGTAGTAGAGATTGTTCCGTCGGTTGACGCGGTCCATGAAGATGACGCCGGGCTCGGCGACGTCGTAGGTCGCGCGCATGATGCGCTCCCAGAGCGCGCGCGCCCGCACCGTGCGGAAGACTCGGCCGCCGAACACCAGGTCCCAGTCGCCATCGTCCTTCACCGCCTTCATGAAGGCGTCGCTGACCAGCACCGAGAGGTTGAACATGCGCAGCCGCTGCGGGTCGCGCTTGGCGTCGACGAAGGCCTCGATGTCGGGATGGTCGCAGCGCAGCGTCGCCATCATCGCGCCGCGGCGGCTGCCGGCGCTCATGATGGTGCGGCACATCGCGTCCCACACGTCCATGAACGAGAGCGGGCCCGATGCATCGGCGCCGACGCCCTTCACCGGCGCGCCCTGCGGCCGCAGCGTCGAGAAATCGTGACCGATCCCGCCGCCCTGCTGCATGGTCAGCGCGGCCTCGCGCAGGTTCTCGAAGATGCCCGACATGTCGTCGGGGATCGTACCCATCACGAAGCAGTTGAACAGCGTCACCGATCGGCCCGTGCCGGCCCCGGCGATCACGCGTCCGGCAGGCAGGAACTTGAAGCCCTGGAGCGCCTCGTGGAAGCGACCGGCCCACAGGTCGGGATCGCGCTCCGGCGCCGCCAGCGCCCGCGCTACGCGCCACCAGGTCGCCTCCATGTCGGCATCGGACGCCCCCGAGGCGTCGCGGAACCGATACTTCATGTCCCAGATACGCTGGGAGACGGGCGCCCAATCCATCTGCGAAACCTAGGCTTCGCAGGGGCCGATATCAACAGCTTGTTCCGCGTTCGTTCCAGGCCGGCCGCCGTTCCGCGTCCGCCACCAGGCGGCCCGTCGCCCCCTCGATGCGCTCGCGCAGGGTGGCCATGAAGGTCTCGCGGTCGAGCCCCGGCGGGATCGGCTCGAGGACCTCGACATCGATCACGCCCGGCCACTTGATGAACTTGCGGCGGCCCCAGAAGACGCCGGAATTGAGCGCCACCGGCACCACCGGCACCCCGAGCTGGCGATAGAGCGCCGCCGTGCCGGCCTGGTAGGGGGCGTCGGAGCCGACCGGCGTGCGCGTCCCCTCGGGATAGATCAGGATGGAGCGCCCCGCCGCCAGCGTCGCCCGTGCCTGGCGCAGCAGGCCGCGCAGCGCCGAGGCGCCGCTGCCGCGCTCGACGGCAATGTTGCCGGCCCGGGCCATCGCCCAGCCGACGACCGGGATGAAGACCAGCTCGCGCTTCAGCACCGTGGCGGCATTGGGGAAGAGGCGGTGGAAGGCGAGCGTCTCCCACGAAGACTGGTGCTTGCAGGCGAGGATGACCGGGCCAGCGGGCCGGTTCTCGAGCCCGCGCACGCGATGCGTGATGCGGCACGTGATCCGCAGCCACCACAGGCAGAAGTCGATCCACAGGTCGGCCCAGGCGACCACCGCGCGTCGCGGCATCAGGAGGATCGGCAGCCCGACGATCGCGATGACCGCCGTCCCGACATACCAGCCGACATTGAACAGGAACGAACGCAGCCGGAGGCCGAGCATGGCGGAGATCACGAGGCGGGGTGGTGTTGGTTGTAAGCCCACTATTAGTGGCCTAATGTCCGGCCGCAAGCACCCCCCTCGTCCATGCAAGTCATCTGCCCCAATTGCCGTGCGCGCTACGCCGTCGATCCGCTGGCGATCGGCCCGGCGGGCCGCACCGTCCAGTGCGCCCGCTGCAGCCATCAATGGCGCGAGCGTGCGACCGCCGAGGCCGTCGCCGCCGCACCGCCTCCCCCGCCGCGCGTCGAGCCTCCGCCCGTCGCCCCGCCCGGGGCGCCGCCATCGTCCTACAAGGCGGGCCTGCCGGCGCTGACCACGCCGCCACCGCGGCCGCGGTCGCATGCCTGGCTGGCCGGTATCCTGGGCGTCGCCTTTGTGGCCGTTCTCGCCGCCCTCGCCTTCGCCAGCGAGATCGCCGACCGCCTGCCGCCGCAGTGGCGGAGCGCGCTCGATCCCGACACCATGGCGAGCTTCTTTCGCCACTGACCCGCGAGCGATCCATGTCCGGCCGTCCCAACGTCACGATCCGCTTCTCCGCCGCCGAGATCGCCGCCCGCGTCGACGTCATGGCGGGCGAGCTCGCCGCCCGGCTGCCCGCCGACACGCTGGTCGTGTCGGTGCTCAAGGGCAGCTTCGTGTTCGCCGCCGACCTGATCCGCGCGCTCAGCCTGGCCGGCGCCGACTGGTCGATGGATTTCCTCACCCTGTCGAGCTACGGCACCGGCACGGTGACCAGCGGCCGCGTCCGCGTGGTACGCGACATCGTCGACGACGTGCGCCAGCGCGAGGTGCTGCTGGTCGACGACATCCTGGAATCGGGGCTGACGCTGAGCTTCGCCCGCAACCTGCTTCTCGAGCGCGGCGCGCGGCATGTCTCGGTCTGCACGCTGCTCGACAAGCCGGGCAAGCGGAAGACCCCGCTCGAGGCCGACTTCGTGGGCTTCACCTGCGGCGACGAGTTCCTGGTCGGCTACGGGCTCGACTGGGCCCACCGCTTCCGCGGCCTGCCGTACATCGGGGTCGTCGAGAAGACGGTCTAGCCCGCCCGCCGGGCGACTACAGCCCGGCGCAGGAGAGATCGCCCTCCTGGCAGTTCAGCAGCTTCTCCAGGTCCGCGGTGCGCTGGTCGATGAGACGCTTCTGGCACAGGGCGACCATCATGCCGTGGATCGAGCCGCCGACCGTGCCCGCCGTCTCGAAGGTGCATTCCTGGTCGCGGAAGCGCAGCCACGATTGCTGGGCGGCCTGCAGCCTCCCCCTGCCCGCCTCGGAGATCTTGGCGCGCAGCGCCCTGTAGGCGGTGTTCAGCCGCTGATCGGACGCTTCGAGCTCGGCACCGACCTGCGCGTTCATGTCCGCCTGGGTCTGAGACGCCAGCGGTCCTGCGCCGAGGGCCAGCAGAAGGAGCACCCCGGCGAGCGCCTTTACGGACCACATCGCGCCGCTTCCGGACGTCAGTAGGTCTTCAGCAGCCGATCGATGTAGTCGAGCTCTTCCTTGGGACGCTGCTCGCCGGCCCGGCGGCGCAGCTCGTCCAGGATCTCGCGACTGCGCTGGCGCTCCAGCTCGAGCGGCACCTTGTCGGTGCCGGTGTCGACCGCATCGCCGTAGTTGCCGTCGGAGCGGCCCAGCGGATCGCGGTCCTCGTTGCGGCGCTCGCGCTCCTCGATCTCGGCGATGTCCTGGCCGTTGCCCGGTCCGCGCTGGCGCATCTGCTCGGCCATGTCGGTCATGCCCTGCTGCAGATTGTCGAGCGCGCGGCGCTGGGAGCGCGAGGCCTCGCGCGGATCGCCGCGGCGCAGAGCCTCCTCGGCCTCGCGCATCGAGCGCTCGGCGCGGCCGAGCGATTCCGGCATGCCCATGCCGTTCTCGTCGAGCTTGTTCATGAACTCGCCGAGCTGCCGGCGCAGGCCCTCCTGCTGGCCGCGCTGCTGGTCGCCCCACTGGCCGTCGCCGGGCTGGTTGCCCTGCCCGCGCTGGCCCTGCTGCCCCTGCTGACCCTGCTGGCCGCGCTGCCCTTGCTGGCCTTGCTGACCCTGGCGACCCTGCTGCTGGCGGCCCTCGCGCTCGGACTCGCCCAGCAGCTGGTTCTGCCGGCGCGACAGGCGGTCGAGCTGGTTCATCATCTCGCGGCCCTGCTGGCTGCCCTGGCCCTGCTGGCCGCGCTGTCCCTGCTGGCCCTGCTGGTTGGGGCCCGCCATCATCGGCGTGGCGTTCTCCATCATCTTGCGCAGCTCCTCGAGCAGGCGCTTGGCCTCCTCGCGCTGGCCGTTCTTCGCCATCTCGCGGATCTTATCCAGCATCTTCTGGATGTCGTCGCCGGTGATGGCGTTGTTCGGATCCATCTTCTCCGCCTGCTCCTGCATGCGGCGGCGTTCCTCGGGATCCTTCATCTTCTCGGCCAGCTCCTTCTGCCACTTCGCCATGGCGTCGTAGAGCTGCTGGATCAGGCGCTCGATCTCCTCGTCACCGGCCTGGCGCTGCATGGCATCGCGCAGTTCCTGGCGAGCGTTCTCGACCGCGCGCTCGGCGTCGGACATGGCGCCGCCCTCGATGCGCATGGCGAGGTCCCACAGGAGCTTCTGCGTCTCGGTGATGCTTTCCTTGTCGGTGCCCTGCGCCAGCCGCGCCGCGCCGACGCGCAGGCCGAGCTGGACCACGGGGTCGTTGCGATAATCGTCCGGCTTGGCCTGGATCATCCGCATGCCGTCGGCCACGTCGGCACGATAGGCCTTGGGATCGCGCGTCAGCGCCTTGCGCAGAACGATCAGCGCCCGCGCTGTCGGATCGTTGAACACGCGCTCGGGCAGCAGGAAGGTCTCGACCGCGCTGCGGCCCTTCTGGCCGATCGCGTCGGTCGCGAACAGCATCACCGTGACCTTGAGGCCGGCCCAGGGATGGCTGGTGAGGTCGCGGACGAAGGTGTCGGCGACCTTCTTGGTGTTGCCGGCGACGGGCAGGTCGATGCGCAGCACCTCCGGCTCCTCGTCGTCGCTCAGCATGTCGTCGCCCAGCACGCTGCCGTGCAGGCGGATCTGGAGCTGCACGCCGGTGACGCCGAAATCGTCGCCGGCGATGTACTCGACCTTGGTCGACCACTTGTCGACGCCGATCGGCCGGGCGAACTCGATGGTCGGCGCGAGGTCGGGAATGACGTGGAGCTTCCAGTGCGCCTGCTGCTCGCCGCGCGCCTGCAGCGCGATCTCCTTGCCTTCGGTGATGACCTGCTCGACCTGGAACTTGCCCTTGCCGACGGTCGCGAAGTCCGTGGCCTTGCCGTCCACCAGGAGCTGCGGCGGCTTGCGGCCGCGCACGTCGTCGACGAAGCCCGCGAGCTTGCTGCCGACCGGGACGCGCAGGACCTTGTCGTGCTCGGCCATGTCGAGATAGATCGGCGGCTTGCCGGTATAGGCCGGCGGCGCGATCCACAGGTTGGCGACGACGGGCGGCGGCGGCGGAAAGGCCGGGGTCACGGCCGCCAGCATCCGGTCGCTGCGCCAGCCGCCGGCGACCGCCAGCGCAACGATCAGGGCCAGCACCGGCACGAAGCGCAGCGCCCAGGAGTCGAGGACCGCGAGCCCGGGATGCGCCGGACCGTTCGACAGGCTGGCCAGCCGCTCGGCCTCGCGGCGGCGATGGGCCTCCCACAGGGCGGCCGCCATGGGATCGGTCCCGCCGGACGCCAGGCGATCCTGGACCGCGACCAGGGGACGATGCGGCACGCCGCTGTCGCGCTCCAGCCGCCGGATGGCGGCTTCCCGCGTGGGCCACGCGAAATCCCACAGGCGCCATCCGAGAAGACCGATCAGGGCAAGGGCGAGGACCGCGAGCAGGCCGGTATGGACCCAGGGATCGAGGCCGGCGAAGAGGTCGAGATGGGCGGCCGCCACGAACAGGGCGACGAAGGCGAGCGCCGGCGCCAGCCGCGGCCACAATCCTTCCCACGCCAGCGCCAGCCAGGCCAAACCGATCTTGCGCCCCACGCCGGGGGCCTGGAAGCTCGTGGTCTGGCTGGCGTCCATCGCCGTCCTTTCACTCTGTACCGGGTGGCTCCACCCAGGGCGGGAACCGTTCGGCCGCTAGCATTTCGTCGATCGTCGGCCTCGGGCGGGTGACCGCAAAACGCGTGCCATCGACCATGACCTCGGGCACCAGCGGGCGGCTGTTGTAGCTCGACGCCATCACCGCCCCGTAGGCACCCGCCGAGCGTACCATGACCAAGTCGCCAGCAGCCAGCGGCGGCAGATCACGGTCCTGTGCGAGAAAGTCGCCCGACTCGCAAATCGGCCCGACTATGTCGCAACGGATCGTGGCGGCACCGGGGCGTTCACGCACCGGCACGATATCGTGCCAGGCCTCGTACAGGGTCGGCCGGATGAGGTCGTTCATGGCCGCGTCGACGATCACGAAGGTCTTGGCCGCGCCGGGCTTCACCAGGATCACCTCGGAGACCAGCACGCCCGCCTCGCCGACGAGCCGGCGGCCCGGCTCGAAGGTGAGCTTGCAGCCGAGCCCCGCCGTCTCGCGGCCCACCAGGGCGACGAAGTCGCCCACGGCCGGCGGCTTCTCCGCGGCATAGACGATGCCGAGCCCGCCGCCGATGTCGAAGCGCTCGATGCGGTGGCCGTCCTCGCGGAGCTGGCCGATCAGCTCGCGGACCCGCACGATCGCCGCCCGATAGGGTTCGAGCGAGGTGAGCTGAGAGCCGATGTGCATGGCGACGCCCACGACCCGCAGGTTGGGCAGGCCGCCGGCGAGCCGGAAGGCTTCGCGCGCGAGATCGATGTCGATGCCGAACTTGTTCTCCTTGCGGCCCGTCGTGATCTTGGCATGCGTCTCGGCGTCGACGTCGGGGTTGACCCGGATGGTGATGTCGGCACGGACGCCGAGCTGGCCGGCCACGGCGTTCAGCGTCTCGAGCTCGGCCGAACTTTCGACGTTGATCTGGCCGACGCCCGCCTCGAGGGCGGCCATCAGCTCGGAGGCCTTCTTGCCGACGCCGGAATAGACGATGCGCCCGGCCGGGATGCCGGCCGCCAGGGCGCGGCGCATCTCGCCTACCGACACGATGTCGGCGCCGGCGCCCAGCTCGCCGAACAGGCGGATGACCGCCAGGCTCGAATTGGCCTTCATCGCGTAGCAGATATCGGCGTCGAACCCCTTGATGCCGTCGGCGAATTCCTGCCAGGCCGCCCGCAGCGCGCCGGCCGAGTAGCAGTAGAACGGCGTGCCGACCTTGTCGGCGATGGCACCGAGCGCCACGCCCTCGGCGTGCATCTCGCCGTCCTTGTAGGAGAAGAAGGTCATGATGCTCGGCCGTCCTGAAGATCATGCTCCTCTCCCCCTTGGGGGGGAGGCTGGGTGAGGGGGCGATGAAGGAGACGATCTGCGCGTTGGGGGCCCTCGCCTAACCTCTCCCTCGAGGGGGAGAGGAACATGAGAGGAGCGTTGGGGTCGCTCATCCTACTTCCTTCCCAGGAAGCGCTTGCGGGCCTCGGCCACGGCTCGCACGACGTTGGACGGCGCGGTGCCGCCCAGGCTCCGGCGGGCATTGACCGAAGCCTCGACGGTCAGCACCCGATAGACGCCGCGATCGATCTTGGGCTCGACCGCCTGCATCTCGGCCAGCGCCAGCTTGTCGAGGTCGACACCCCGGTCGGCGGCGATCCCGACCAGGCGTCCGGTGACGTGATGGGCCTGGCGAAACGGCAACCCGACCTGGCGCACCAGCCAGTCGGCGAGATCGGTGGCGACCGAGTAGTCGGCCGAGGCGACCGCGCGCATGCGCCCGGGATTGGCCTTGAGGTCACGCACCATGCCGGTCATGGCCGCGATGCCGAGCTCCAGCGAATCGGCGGCGTCGAACAGCGGCTCCTTGTCCTCCTGCATGTCCTTGCCGTAGGTCAGCGGCAGGCCCTTCAGGATGATGCAGAGCGCCGTGAAGGCGCCGACGATGCGGCCGACCTTGGCGCGGGTCAGCTCGGCGGCGTCGGGGTTGCGCTTCTGCGGCATGATCGAGCTGCCGGTCGTGAAGGCGTCCGAGAGCGAGATGAAGCGGAACGGCGCCGAGCACCAGATCACGATCTCCTCGGACAGGCGCGACAGATGCACGGCGGTCAGCGAGGCGGCGGCGATGAACTCGACGACGTAGTCGCGGTCGGAGACGGCGTCGAGCGAGTTGGCCATCGGCCGCGCGAAGCCCAGCGCCTTCGCCGTCTTGCGCGGATCGATCGGATGAGGCGAGCCGGCCAGCGCCGCCGCGCCGAGCGGCGATTCGTTCAGACGCGCGCGGCAGTCGGCGAACCGGCTCCGGTCGCGGCCGACCATCTCGACATAGGCGAGCAGGTGATGGCCGAAGGTGATGGGCTGGGCGGTCTGCAGATGCGTGAAGCCCGGCATGATGGTGGCGGCATGCTCCTCGGCACGGTCGATCAGCGCTTCCTGCAGGTCGCGCAGCATCGCCTCGAAGCGGTCGATCGTGTCGCGCACCCACAGGCGCACGTCGAGGGCGATCTGGTCGTTGCGCGAGCGCGCCGTGTGCAGGCGCCCGCCGGCCGGCCCGATCAGCTCGGTGAGCCGCGCCTCGACGTTGAAATGGATGTCCTCGAGCTTGGTCGAGAACTTGAAGTGACCTGCCTCGATCTCCGCCCGCACCAGCGCGAGGCCGCGCTTGATGGCGCGCCCGTCCTTGGGCGTCAGGATGCCCTGCGCCACCAGCATGTCGCAGTGGGCGATCGAGCCTTCGATATCCTGCGCGTAGAGCCGGCGGTCGAAGCCGATGGAGGCGTTGATCTTCTCCATGATCTCGGCCGGGCCGAGCTTGTATCGGCCGCCCCACATCGTGTTGGAGGGCCGCTTGCCCGCCGGCGTCTTGCGTGCTCGCGCAGTCGTGTTCTTCCGTGCCATGAATATGAGCCATTGAACCTTCAGGAACGCGGCTTATGGCATATCCCGTACGAGATTTCCTCCCTGGCCGCCGGGCGGTCGTGAGCGGCATCGTCGCCGCGATCGCGCTGCCCCGCCTCGCCGCGGCCGCGCTGCCGCCGACGCTCATCAAGGGGGCCATGGAACGGTTCAAGCCGACCGTCCCGCCCAAGCCGATGCCGGACCTCGAATTCCTCGACGCGCAGGACAAGCCGATGCGCCTCGCCGACCTCACGGGCAAGGTCCGCCTGATCAACCTGTGGGCGACCTGGTGCGCGCCCTGCGTGAAAGAGATGCCGAGCCTCGACCGCCTGCAGGCGGCGCTGCCCAAGGACAAGTTCGTGGTGCTGCCGATCTCGCTCGACGGGCCGTCGCGGGCCAAGGTGCCGCCCTTCTACAAGGAGAAGGGGCTCACCCATCTCGGCATCTATTACGACAAGGGGCGCAAGGCGATGTCGACGCTCGACGTGTCGCTGCTGCCGACCTCGATCCTGGTCGATCCGGCGGGCCGCGAGATCGGCCGCATCGAAGGCGATGCCGACTGGGATTCCCCCGAGGGGATCGCGCTCATGAAGGCGGCGCTGTAGCCGCCCCGTTGCGGACGGCCCGTCGGAGATCCGGAGTCAGCCGCCCAGCTGGCAGTGCTTGCCCATCTCCCGGCAGATGCGCAGGACGGCCTGCACGACCAGCGACGCGGTGGGCGATTCGCCCGGTCGGGCGTGGCCCGCGATCATGAGCTGCGAGACCTCGTCGCTGAATGGCACGACGGTCAGGGTCGCCGTCCGGTCGCCTTCGGCGATCTGCAGCCGATGCTGCCCCGGATCCTGCATGATCACCGCCACCCTCGGATTCTTGCGCGCCGCCGCCAGCGCCGTCTCGTAGACGCGGGCCGCGGGCGCATCGAGGATCACCGTGGCGAAGTCGGACTGCGACTGGCCCGGCTGCTGTCCGCCCTCGCGCATGTGCTCGATGCGGCCGAGCGCGCGGCGGGCGAGAAAGACCCATTGCGCTTCGGCGGGAACGACCGGCAGGACCACGCCGACCAGCGCTGCCAAGCCCGCCAGGGCCGTCATGCTCGCCGCCTTCACGCTCATATGCCCTCGCAGACGACCGTCGCTTCTAGCGGGTCGGGACCGGCCGCTCGCCCGAATAGTCGTAGAAGCCGCGCTTGACCTTGCGGCCGACCCAGCCGGCCTCGACGTACTTCACCAGGAGCGGGCACGGGCGATACTTGGAATCGGCCAGGCCCTCGTGCAGGACCTGCATCACCGACAGGCAGGTGTCGAGGCCGATGAAGTCGGCCAGCTCGAGCGGTCCCATCGGATGGTTGGCGCCGAGCTTCATGCCCGTGTCGATCGCCTCGACGTTGCCGACGCCCTCGTAGAGGGCATAGACGGCCTCGTTGATCATGGGCAGCAGGATGCGGTTGACGATGAAGGCCGGGAAGTCCTCGGCATTCACCGGCTTCTTCTCGAGGCGCACCACCACGTCGCGAACCGTGCGGAAGGTCTCCTCCTCCGTGGCGATGCCGCGGATCAGCTCGACCAGCCCCATCATCGGCACGGGGTTCATGAAGTGCATGCCCATGAACTTGCCCGGCCGGTCGGTCACCGACGCCAGGCGCGTCACCGAGATCGACGAGGTGTTGGTCGCCAGCAGCACGTTCGGCGGCAGGCCCTCGCACAGCTTCTTGAAGATCTCGCGCTTGACGCCCTCGTTCTCGGTCGCCGCCTCGACGATCAGGTCGCAGTCGGCGAAGGCCTTGTAGTCGACGCTGGTCGAGATGCGCCCGAGCGCCGCGTCCTTCTCCTCCGGCCGGATCATGCCCCGGCCGATCTGCCGGTCCATGTTGCGCTCGATCGCGTCGATGCCCTTGTCGAGGTGGCCCTGGTCGACATCCGACAGCCGGATGTCGAAGCCCTTGAGAGCACAGACATGGGCGATGCCGCTGCCCATCTGGCCGGCGCCGATGACGCCGATGCGCTTGATCATGACGCGATACTCCGCGTTACTTCTTTTCCACCGCGGCCGTCAGCTCGGGCACGATCTGGAACAGATCGCCCACGATGCCGTAGTCGGCGACCTGGAAGATCGGCGCTTCCTCGTCCTTGTTGATCGCCACGATGGTCTTGCTGTCCTTCATGCCGGCAAGATGCTGGATCGCGCCGGAGATGCCGACGGCGATGTAGAGGTCCGGCGCCACGACCTTGCCGGTCTGGCCGACCTGGTAGTCGTTGGGCACGTAGCCGGCGTCGACGGCGGCGCGGCTGGCGCCCAGGCCGGCGCCGAGCTTGTCGGCCAGGTCCTCGAGCATCTTGAAGTTCTCGCCGCTGGCCAGGCCGCGGCCGCCCGAGACGACGATCTTGGCGCTGGTCAGTTCGGGCCGCTCGCTCTTCGACAGTTCGGCGCCGACATAGGACGACAGGCCCGTCGAGCCGGTGCCGTCGACCTTCTCGACCGGCGCCGATCCACCGGCCGCCGCGGCCTTGAAGTTGGTCGGGCGGATGGTGACGATCTTGATCTTGTCGGCGGTCTGCACGGTCGCCATGGCGTTGCCGGCGTAGATCGGCCGCACGAACGTGTCGGGCGAGACGACCTGGATCGCCTCGGAGACCTGGGCGACGTCGAGCAGCGCGGCGACGCGCGGGGCGACGTTCTTGCCCACCGAATCGGCGGCCATCACGACGTGGCTGTAGGACGGCGCCAGCTTGACGACCAGCGGCGCCACGTCCTCGGCCACCCAGTTGGCGTAGGCCGCGTCCTCGGCCTCCAGCACCTTGGCGACGCCCTGCAGGGCGGCGGCCGACTTGGCGGCCTCGCCGGCGTTGCTGCCGGCCACCAGGACATGGACCTCGGGATCCATCTGCGCCGCCGCCGTCACGGCATTGGCGACGTTGCTGCGCACGGTCTTGCCGTCGTGCGCGGCGACAACCAGGACGGCCATGTCAGATCACTCCCGCTTCGTTGCGCAGCTTGTCGACCAGCTCCGCGACGGTCTTCACCTTGATGCCGGCCTTGCGCTTGGGCGGCTCCTCGACCTTCAGCGTCTTGAGGCGCGGCGCGACGTCGACGCCCAGCGCGTCCGGCGCCAGCGTCTCGATCGGCTTCTTCTTGGCCTTCATGATGTTGGGCAGCGAGGCGTAGCGCGGCTCGTTGAGGCGCAGGTCGGTCGTGATCACGGCCGGCAGCTTGAGCTTGATGTTCTCCAGGCCGCCGTCGACCTCGCGCTTCACCTCGACCGATCCGTCGGCGACGTTCAGCTTGTTGGCGAAGGTGCCCTGCGACCAGCCCAGCAGCGCGGCCAGCATCTGGCCGGTCTGGTTGGAATCGTCGTCGATCGCCTGCTTGCCGACGATGACCAGCCCGGGCTGCTCCTTGTCGACCACCGCCTTCATCAGCTTGGCGACGGCCAGCGGCTGCAGCTCGGCGTCGGTCTGCACCAGCACGCCGCGGTCGGCGCCCATGGCGAGCGCGGTGCGGATCGTCTCCTGGCACTGGGCCGGGCCGGCGGAAAAGGCGATGATCTCGGTCGCGGCGCCCTTCTCTTTCATGCGGATCGCCTCTTCCACGGCGATCTCATCGAAGGGGTTCATGGACATCTTGACGTTCGCCGTCTCGACGCCCGTGTTGTCGGCCTTGACGCGGATCTTGACGTTGTAGTCGATGACCCGCTTGACCGCGACCAGCACTTTCATCGCGTTGCGCCTATAGGTGAGTTGCCGCCAGACCTCCCGCCCGGCGAAGGGGTTTTCGTGTAGGGGTGTTCAGCCGACCATGTCAAGGCTATGGCGCACTGCACAAAATCGCAGGGCGGGACGTTTTTGTTCGTTTTTTCAACAGCTTGTAGCAGCGGGCGGGCTCCACCCGGCAACCGAAGGGCGCGCGTCGCACCGTCACGGCATGGATATGTCGTAGCGAACGTAGTCGGTGGCGCGGGCGACACGGTCGTACAGCCGGCGCGCCGCCACGTTGTCGCGTTCCGTATGCCAGTAGACTCGGCGCCATCCCCGGTCGCGACCGCGGGCGACGAGCGCATCGATGAATTTGCGACCCCATCCCGCACCTCGTGCGGACGGCTCGACCCAGAGGTCTTCGAGATAGCAGACCATGCGGCTGCTGAACGTGTGAGGGTGGAGCACGTAGTTCGCAATGCCGACGGACGGCGTACCGCCTATCAGCGCGCCCATCGGATAGTCCGGGTCCATGATCCGGCGCCACAGCTCGCGGTCATCCGCCGCGGGTATCGAGACGCCGTAGTGAGCGCAATTGGCCCGCCACATCCTGTGCCACTCCGGATGATCCGTGCTCTCCACGTCACGAACCTCGATCAACGACTGCCGCCCGGCACCCAGAGCACGTCGTTGGCGCCGTTGTCGTTCACGCGTCGCGCCAGCACGAAGAGATGGTCCGACAACCGGTTGATGTACTTGATGGCCTCGGGATTGACCGGCTGGTCGGCCGCCAGGCGGGTCATGCAGCGCTCGGCGCGGCGGGCCACGGTGCGTGCAAGATGCAGCCAGGCCGCCGCCTCGCTGCCGCCGGGCAGGATGAAGGACTTCAGCGGCTGCAACTCGGCGTTCATGGCGTCGATCTCGCGTTCCAGGCGCTCGACCTGGGACGCGACCATGCGCAGCGCCCCCTCGCCGCGCCGCTCCTCGCCCTCGGGCGTGCAGAGGTCGGCGCCGAGGTCGAACAGGTCGTTCTGGATGCGGCCCAGCATGGCGTCGGCCTCGGCCAGCCGGGGATCGCCGGCGGCGGCGCGCGCGATGGCGACGCGGGCCAGGCCGATCACCGAATTGGCCTCGTCGGTCGTGCCGTAGGCCTCGACCCGCACGTCGTGCTTGGGCACGCGTTCGCCGCGCCCCAGCGAGGTCTCGCCGGCGTCGCCGCCGCGGGTGTAGATGCGGGTCAGCGTGACCATGCGCTCAGGCCCGGCTCGCGAGGTACCAAAGGCCGATCAGGATGATCGTCAGGAACTGCAGCCGCACGCGCCACCACATGATGCGGTTGCTGCGCCGCCCGCCCTCGACGCTGCTGTTGGCATTCCGGCTCATGCTGATGAGCCCGATGAACAGGGTGGCGAGCGTCGCGAGCCCCGACACGATCACCAGCACGAACAATATCTTCGCCGCCATCGCTCACATCCCTTCGTTGTGCCGCCCGGCACCCCGGCGCGCACCGGCCCACGGCCGCGCCGCCTGTGTCGCCGCGACGCCCGTCGCCCGCCGGAAGATCGCCTCCGCCGCCTGCTCGGCGGACCACAGGGCGGCATGCACCGTCCCGTACTCCACCGGCTCGGTGGCCTCGCCGGCGAAGAACACGCGCTGGCCGAGCGGCCGCGCATGGACCGCGCGGTCTTCCGGCGCGCTGCCGACCCCCGGATAGGAATAGCCGCCGCGCGACCACGGATCGCTCAGCCACCGTGGGAAGAGCATCGCCTCCGGCTCGACCACCGCGTCGCCGAACATCTTGCGCAGCGACGACACCGCCAGCGCCCTTACTTCGTCGTCGCCGGCGCTGCGGTCAAGCCGTGCCGCCGTCGGACCGTTGCTGAAGCTGAGCAGGATCGGCTGGTCGGTCTCGTCGAGATGGCTGACCCAGGTGTTGAAGGTGCCCCGCCGCTCGGGCGAATCCGGCAGGCGGCCGAACCACTTGGGATGCTCCGGCCAGAACCGGCGGGGAAACCGCAGGTAGATCTTGCCCAGCACGCCGGCGCCGTAGCCCAGCCGGCCGATGGCGGTCTGCTGGTCCGGCGGGGGCGCCGGGTCGAGCGCCGGCAGCCCGGCCCGCAGCAGGCCGACGGGCACGGTGACCAGCGCCCGGTCGGCGGACAGGCGCTCGCCGCTCGCCAGCACCGCCTCCACGCTCGAGCCGGTCCAGAGGATGCGTTGCACCGGCGCTCCGAGCCGCACCGCGAGGCCCCGGGCGGCGTCCTCGACCAGCGTGTGGAAGCCGCCGCGGGGCTGGGCGTTGCGTTCGAGCCCCTCGGTGGGAAACCATTCCTCCGCGGCGATGGCGTCCCAGGGCGCGCCCTGCACGCCCTCGCTCATCTCGATGAAGGTGCCGATCACCAGCTTGTCGACATCGGAGAGCCAGGAGGCGCGCACCAGCGGCTCGACCGCCTGCCTGACCGAGATCGAGCGCGGCCCGTGGACCCGCGTCAGCGCCCGGCTGCGCCAGCTCGCCCATTCGATGGCGGCCCGGAAGGCCATGCGGCCCATCACGGCCCGGCGGCGCTGGCCCTCGCGCGTCGGCGCCGTCGCGCGGTCGTCGATCAGCAGCCGGTCGCCCTGGGATTCGACCAGGGCGATGCCCAGCTTCTCGCACCACAGAGTGAGCGGATTGCCATCGACGCCGTGCACCCACGAGCCGCCGAGGTCGAGCGGCGCGCCGAGCGTGCTGTCGGTCCAGGTGCGGCCGCCGAGCCGGGGTCGCGCCTCCAGCACGGTGACCGCGAAGCCCGAATCGTGCAGCAGACGCGCGGCCACCAGGCCGGCCATGCCGGCGCCGACCACCAGCACGCGCTCGGCCGTGCCGGCGCCCATCGACCACGAGCCGGTCACGGCCGCACCAGCGCGGGCAGCAGCGCCATGTCGTCGAACAGCTCGCCGCCCGCGGCCGCCAGCGCCGCCCGGTCGGCATACGGCGCGCCGGCGTAGGCGAGCGCCCGCATCCCCGCCGCCCGCGCCGCCTGGATGCCGGGCACGGAGTCCTCGATCACCGTGCAGGCGAAGGGCTGCTCGTCCATGGCGATCGCGGCATGCAGGAAGAGGTCGGGGAACGGCTTGCCGCGCGGCACCTGGCTGGCGCTGAAGATGCGGCCTTCGAACAGCTCCCACAGGCCGGTCAGGCCGAGGGTGAAGCGCATCTTGTCCGGCGAACCCGAGCTGGCCACGCAGGTCGCGAGCCCGCTGGCTTGCATCGCCTCGATCGCGGCCCGGACGCCCGCAACCGGCTGCAGCGGCGCTTCGCAGAAGTGTCGGTAGGTCACGGCCTGCATCTTCTCGAGGAAATCCTCGGGAAGCTTGCGGCCGAGCTCGGCCTCGCAGATCTCGATGCAGGATGCCAGCGACCGGCCCATCAGGCGCCGCATCGTCTCCTCGACCGTCCAGTCGAGCCCGTGCGGCTGGAGCGCACGGGAGAAGCTCGCATTGGCGAGCGGCTCGCTGTCGACCAGCACGCCGTCGCAATCGAAGATCACAAGCAAGTACGGCCTTCTTCGGGTTGCCAGGCCCGCCGAAGGGGCCGACGTCAGTAGGGTTTGTCGCCGGCCACTGTAACCCGGTTTCCGCTGCGCGTATGCGGCCAGTAGTCCCACATCGCGCGATGCTGGACGCAGCGATTGTCCCAGAAGGCGATCGAGTTCTCGCGCCAGCGGAAGCGGCACTGGAACAGCGGATTCTCCATGTGCTCGTAGAGATAGCGCAGGATGCCGTCGCTCTCGTCGCGCGGCACGCCGACGAGGGCGCGCGTGAAGCCGCGATTGACGTAGAGTGCCTTCCTGCCGGTCACCGGATGCGTGCGGATCACCGGATGCTCGGCCCGCGGATACTCCGGCTTGTCGGCAACGCCGTAGTTCCGGTAGAGGCCGCGATACACCTGCTCGCCGTCATGGATCGCGGTCAGGCCCTCGAGATAGGCCTTCATCCGGTCCGACAGCGCCTCGTAGGCCGCGTACATGCTGGCGAACAGCGTGTCGCCGCCCTTGGGCGGACAGGTCTTGATGTACAGGATGCTGCCCATCGGCGGCTCGAGGTCGCAGCTCACGTCGGTGTGCCAGCCCTCGCCGTTGGCCCGCGGACTGTCCTTGTCGGCGTGGATGACCATGAGCTCGGGCTTGCCCGCCTCGTGCGGCGCCGCCGGATGGACGTGCAGGTCGCCGAACATGCGGCCGAAGGCGAGATGCTGGTCGGGCGAGACGTGCTGGTCGCGGAAGAAGATGACCAGGTTCTCGGCCAGCGCGCGATGCAGCTCGTCGTGCTGGCGATTGCCGAGCGGCTGGCTGAGGTCGATGCCGCCGATCTCCGCCCCGATGATGGGCGTCAGCTTGTCGATGGTGATGGTCTCGTACGGCGCCCCTTCATCGGCCGTGTGACGGTAGCGGGGGCCGCCATTGCCGCGCAGCGAACCTTGCATGGCTCTCTCCTACTCCAGCCTGATATTGGCACGATTGATGATCTTGCCCCAGCGCTCCTTCTCCGAGGCCGTGAAGGCGGCGAACTCGGCCTGGCTCATCAGCTTGGGGACGCCGCCGATCGACGCCAGCCTTTCCAGGACCTCGGGAAGGGCGGCGACCTTGCGGATGTCGGCGTTGATCGTCTCGACGATCTCGCGCGGCGTTCCCTTCGGGACGTAGAAGCCGGTCCAGGTCGTCAGCAGCACGTCGGGGTAGCCCGCCTCCGCCGCGGTCGGCAGGTCGGGCACGGCGGCATAGCGTTCGGCGTCGGTCACGAACAGGCCCTTCAGGGCGCCGCGGTCGATCGCGACCTTGGCGTTCACCGTGTCGATCATCATGAAGGTGAGCAGGCCGCTCTGCACGTCGGGGATCGCCTGCGGATTGCTCTTGTAGCCGACGTAGGTCGCGTCGACGCCGGCGGCGAGCTTGTAGAGCTCGGATGCAACGCGCGCGGGCAGCGCACCGGCGCCGTAATTGTGCTTGCCGGGCTCGGCCTTGAGCTTCGCCGTCAGCTCGGCCGCGCTGTTGATCGGGCTGTTCCGGTCGACCAGCAGCACGAAGGGCGACGTGCCCATGCGGGTGACCGCCTCGAAGCTCGCGATCGGGTCGTAGGGCAGCTTGTCGTAGATCGCGGGGTTGACCGCCTGGGTCATCGCCGAGGTGGCGAAGATCGTCAGTCCGTCGGGCCTGGCGCGCGCCACCGCCTCGGCCGCCGGGATGCCGTTGCCGCCCCCCTTGTTGTCGACGACCACGGGCTGGTTCCACAGGGCCGACAGGCGCTCGGCGTAGATGCGGGCGCTGATGTCCGTCGCGGCGCCGGCGGGAAACGGCACGACGACGGTGACGCGTCCCGACGGGAACTTCGGCGCCTGGGCCAGCGCCGGCCGGGCGGCGGCGGCCGCGCCCAGCAGCAGGGGAAGGTGTCGTCTGCGGATCATGAGCTGCTGCGCCGCATGGCGCTTCCTCCGGTATTTCGTTGTTGCGCGAAGCCTAGCGCGACCGGTCGCGGCTGGCTCCGCCCGAGTCGACGAAGTCCGTCGTACGGAATAACGTCGGCGGCATGTCGCGCACCGTCGATCCCGTCCGGCGAAGCTTCGCGCTGGTCGAGGCGTTGAGCCGCCGCCCGCACGGGACGATCTCCGAACTGGCCGCCGAGACCGCCCTGCCCCGCCCCACGGTGGTGCGCCTCCTGCACACGCTGATCGATCTGGGCTACGTGACGCGCATCTCGCGCAGCATGGGCTACCGGCTCACCGACCGCGTTCTCGGCCTTGCCCAGGGCATCCGCTTCATCGACCATCTGGTCGATGCCGCGGCGCCGCACATGCGCCGCTTCACCCGGGCGCACGGCTGGCCGCTGTATCTCGGCACGATCAGCCACCGTGCCATGACCATCCGCTTCTCCACCGCGCCCGAGAGCCCGCTGTCGTTCGAGCGCGCCGCGCTGCAGCGGCGAAGCCCGATCCTGTCGGGCGCGCTGGGCCGCGTCTGGCTCGCCTTCTGCCCCGACGACGAGCGCGCCGCGACCCTGCGCGACCTCGGCGTCCGCCCCGACGCGGCGATGGAGGCGGCCTTCGCCCGGATCCGCCGCCAGGGCCACGCCTTCACCGTCCTCGACCGGCCGGCGCGCCTGCAGGGAATCGCCGTCGCCATCCGCCGGCGCGGCCGCGTGCTCGGCTGCATCTCCATGCGCTTCACGCGCTCGGCCATGGACGAGACGGCGGCGGGCACGCGCTACGGCCCCCTGTTGCGGACGCTTGCCGCCGACATCGCCGCCGATGCCGGCTGACGCCCGTGCCGGGCGCGGCTATGGAAGAGCCAAGACCGACGGGGGAAACATGACGACATTCGATGCCATCGCCACGCCGACCGTGCGCCGGGCGGACCATCTCGAACCGGCCTTCGAGCACCGCGCCGACATCGAGGCGGCCGCCCGCAAGCTCGCGGCGCGACGGAAGAAGCCCAACATCCTGATCTACCTGATGGACGATGTCGGCTGGGGCGACTTCGGCTGCTACGGCGGCGGAGTCGCGGTCGGCGCGCCGACGCCTCATTTCGACCGGCTGGCGCGCAACGGCCTGCAGCTCACCTCGTGCTATTCCGAGCCGTCCTGCTCGCCCTCGCGCGCCACGCTGCACACCGGCCGCGTGCCCAACCGCCACGGGCTGCACCGCCCGCCGATGTACGGCGAACCGGGCGGCCTGCAGGGCGAGATCACGCTGCCCATGCTGCTCGGCCAGGCCGGCTACACCACGCAGGCCGTGGGCAAATGGCATATCGGCGAGAACCGCGAGAGCCAGCCGCAGCATGTCGGCTACGACGACTTCTACGGCTTCCTGTCGGTGTCGGACATGTACACCGAGTGGCGCGATCCGCACTTCTTCCCGGAGATCGTCTACTCCGGCGCCCGCACCGAGTGGATCAAGAACATGCCCTTCAACCGCTGCTTCGTGCACGCGACCAGGGGCGGCGAGGCGACCAATGTCGAGGAGGTGACGATCCCCGTCCTCTCGGAGCTCGACGAGAAGTGGTGCCGCTACTCCATCGATTTCATCAAGAAGCAGGCGACGAGCGACAGGCCGTGGCTGCTCTATCACTGCACGCGCGGGGCCCACTTCGACAACTATCCGCACGAGAAGTACCTCGGCCGCTCGCCGGCGAAGCACCCCTACAAGGACACGCTGCTCGAGCTCGACGACATCATGGGTCGCCTCGTCGAGGCGCTGCGCGAATCGGGCCAGCTCGAGGACACGCTGATCTTCGTGTCGTCCGACAACGGCCCGCACATGGAGACCTGGCCCGATTCGGCCTTCACCCCGTTCCGCTGCGCCAAGGGCTCGACCTGGGAAGGCGGCGTGCGCGTGCCCGGCCTGATGGTATGGCCCGGCACGATCGATGCCGGCCGCCAGAGCGACGGGCTGTTCGACTTCAACGACCTGCTGCCGACGGCGCTCGGGCTGGCCGGCGCGTCGGAGCTGCTGCCGTCGGACCGCTACATCGACGGCGTCGACCAGACGAGCTTCCTGCTGGCGCCGGAGGGCCTGTCGAACCGCAAGTACCACTACTACTGGCTGTCGCAGACCTTCTCGGGCCTGCGGTGCGGCGAGTACAAGATGGTCCTGTCGGCGACCAGCGACGACGCCACCGATGCGGCGGGTCCCGGCGGCTTCACCGGCGTGCTCGAGCGCTACACCTACCCGAAGCTGTTCAACCTCTATCTGGACCCCAAGGAGCAGCACAATTACCTGACGCGCAAGCTGGCCTACGTCGAAGCGTTCCAGTTGGGGGCACGCCACCATCTCGCGACCTTCCGCAAGTATCCGCCGAAGAAGGTGATGGGACTGAACGTCGCCGACCGGCGCGACGCGCCGGCCTCGTGAGCCGCGAGCGTCGCGGAGAAGTTGTGATGCTGCCGGAGCGCGGACCTCCAGGTCCGCTCATGATCATGATGCGGACCTGGAGGTCCCCGCTCCACTGATTCGCCCCTAGACTAGGCGACCACGTCCTTCATCGGCCGGGCGGCGGCCGACTCCGGGAACACGTCGCGGTCGAGCGCGGCGGCGGAGACGCCGAACAGGTCGGCGGCGATGCCCTTGATCACCGCCCGCGTGTCGGTCGTCGGTGCAAGGTCGCGGCCGTCGCGCAGCCGGTTCTGCGCCAGGCCCGGCCAGTCGCCGATCACGCGGCCGCCCCGGATGGCGCCACCAGCCAGGAGCATGACCGTGCCGGTGCCGTGATCGGTGCCCTGCGTGCCGTTGACCCGCGCGGTGCGGCCGAACTCCGTGACGACGACGACCGCGGTGTCCTTCCACGCCGGGCCGAGCTCCTTGTGGAAGGCGGCGATGGCGCCGTCGAGGCCGCTCAGCAGCCGCGCCAGGCGGCCGAGCTCCTGGGCATGGGTGTCCCAGCCCTCGAAGGCCAGCGCGACGACGCGCGGGCCGGCGGGCTGGGCCAGCAGGCGCGCCGCGCCGGCCGCCATCTGTTCCATGCCGACCGGATCGCCGGCGCTGCCGCGGGCCTTCATGTCGAGCCCCGCCGCGATCTTGCCGGTCTCGATCCCTTCCTCGAGCAGCCGAGCGAACATCGGATCGGTGTGGGCGTAGAGGTCGGTCAACCGCCGCGGCAGGTCCGGATCGGCCGCCTTCAGGGTCGCCGGCGCCCAGCCCAGGACCGGCGCGGGGCCGCGGATCACGAGCGGCGCGGTCGGACCGACGGCCAGGCCGCGCGGCGGCGCCTGGGTGGCGACCCGCTCGCCCCGTGGCAGGGCCGCGATCAGGCGGTTGAGCCAGCCGGAGTCGATGCGGCCCGGAGCGGCATAGCCCGATTCCAGCACGTCCTGTCCGTCGAAATGCGAGCGTTCGCGGTAGGGCGTGGCGCTGGCATGGACGATCGCGGCCTCGCGGGCCACATAGAGCCGCGCGACGGTGCCCATGCTGCCGTGCAGACCGAACAGGTCGTCGAGACGAACGGCCTTGTTCGGCCCGTCGAGGTCGAACGCGAGCTGCTGGCGCAGCTCCCTGTAGGCGGGATCGCCGACCGGCGGGACCGCGCTCAGCCCGTCGAGGGCGCCGCGCAGCACGATGACCACCAGCCTGGGATCGCGAGCGCCGGCGGCGCTCAGCACCCGCGGCATGAAGGCCGAGGCAAAGACGGCACCCGCACCACCGGCGATCAAGCGGCGCGACAGGGAGGGAAGGCGAAACGGGAGAACCATGGTCAGCGCCTCTGGAACTCGGGGGACAGGAAGGCGAGCGACAAGGCCTGCTTGCGGTCCTCGGCCCGCGCCATCGCCTGATCCGTCTGCGGCGACAGGAGCGGACCCAGCGCCTCGCGCACCAGGTTCCTCGGATCGCCATGGCCGCGCGCGGACGCCGCGACGAGGTTGGCGGCGTCGATGCGCGTGGCGAGCCCCTCCGAGGAGGCCCAGGCATCGACACTGTCGGCATAGCCGTTCGGACCCGACGGGTTCCACAGCGGCTGGCCGAGCGCCCGCAGCAGGCCGACGATCGCCTGCGGGCGCGGACGCTCGCCGCTCGTCCGCAGCATCGCCACCACGTATTCCTGAGGCGAACGGATCTTGCGGCGTTCCGGCGTCCAGGCCTCCGGCGAATCGATGAGCGCGAGGTAGATGGCCGAGAGGTCGCCGCGCGTGCGGGCGAAGGTCTCGGCGAGGCGCGCCACCAGGTTGGGCGGCGGCGCGTCGGCCACGAAGTGCCGCGCCAGCTTGAGCGCGAGATGCTTTGCCGTCGCAGGATGGCTGGCGAGGGCACGCAGGGCGGCCCGCCCCTGCTCGACGCCCCGGTCGGGATAGCTGACGCCGAGCACCGTCTGGGGGCCCGGCTCGTGGGTATTCGGATTGAAGGCGAAGGTCCCCGGCGGACCGAGCGGCTGGCCACGGGCGATCTGCTGGCCGCGCGCGATCGTCCAGCCGGTGATGATCGCGGACAGGGAGGTGACGTCGCGCTGGCTGTAGCCGCCGTTCACGCCGAGCGTGTGGAGCTCGAGGATTTCGCGCGCCAGGTTCTCGTTCAGGCCGCGCTTGGAGCGCGCGCCGGCCCGCGAGCCCGGTCCGATCGACTGCTGGTTGTCGAGGAAGGCCAGCATGGCGGGATGGGATTCGACGGCCAGCAGCATGTCCTCGAAGCGGCCGAACAGGTGCGGCCGGATGGCCTCGCGCTCGAAGGCGCCGGCGGTCACCCGGACCTCCCCGCCCTTGTTGACCGCGACCGCGAAATGGTTGGCCCAGAACATGGCCAACCGCTCCGGGAAGCCGACCACCGGCTCGCGGATCGTGCCGTTGAAGCGGGCATCGACCTCGGCGAGGTAGACGAGTTGCGGCTTGTAGTCCGCCATCGCCTTCCCGGTCGCGGGCTTGTTCCCTGTCCCGGGCCCTGGCGCGGGCTTCTCCATCGACGGACGCAGGAAGCGGCGGCGCGTCATCTCGCCCGCTTCCATCCCGCCCTCGGGTTTGGCCATCTCGGCCATCGCAGGGCCCGACTTCGCCTTGTCGCCGGAGGCTTCGGTCTTCTTGCGTTCGCGCTCCAGGCGCTGCGCCTTCTGATAGGCGAAGAGCTCCACCAGCAGCTCGGCGGAGGACTTGAGATCGGGCCCGGCAGGCATCGCCAGCGCCCGCTCGGTGATTTCGCGGCGCAAGGCGGCACGCGGATCGGGCTGGATCGCAGACAGGCTGCCGTCCTTCGCCCCGAGACCAAACCGGGAGAGGGCAAGCGCGGCGTCGATGTCGTTGCTCATGTGTCGGCCCGTCCTTCGGGGCACGAACGCCGCCCCACAAGGCGCTACGGCCGCTCCCCGGCCGCTATCCCCGGCTGCCGCCAAGAAGTCCAACTTGCGTCGGAAGCGGGGCGCGCCGGTGTCTCGGGCAACGACGCGCCGGCCGCCCCGTTCCCGACCGTCCCGTTCCCGGCGGTCAGTTCCGTCCGTCGATCAGGCCGCGGCAGACGACCTGGGCCTGGATCTCGGCGGCGCCCTCGAAGATGTTGAGGATGCGGGCGTCGCACAGGACGCGGCTCACCGGGTATTCCATCGCATAGCCGTTGCCGCCGTGGATCTGCAGGGCGTTGTCGGCATTGCTCCAGGCCACGCGCGCGGCCAGCAGCTTGGCCATGCCCGCCTCGATGTCGCAGCGGCGGTCGCTGTCCTTCTCGCGGGCGGCGAAATAGGTGAGCTGGCGGGCGATCATGGTCTCGACCGCCATCCAGGCGACCTTTCCGGCAACGCGCGGGAAGGCATAGAGCGGCTTGGCGAACTGGATGCGCTCCCGGGCGTAGCGCAGTCCGAGCTCGAGCGCGTTCTGCGCCACGCCGACGGCACGCGCCGCGGTCTGGATGCGGGCACTCTCGAAGGTCGCCATGAGCTGCTTGAAGCCCTGCCCTTCCTTGCCGCCCAGCAGGTTCGCCGCCGGGACCTCGAAGCCGTCGAAGCCAATCTCGTATTCCTTCATGCCGCGATAGCCCAGCACGCGGATCTCGCCGCCGCTCATGCCCTTGGCGGGGAACGGCTCGCCGTCGGTGCCGCGGGGCTTTTCGGCCAGGAACATCGACAGGCCCTGGTAGCCGGGCTTGGACGCGTCGCTGCGCGCCAGCAGGGTCATGATGTCGGCGCGGGCGGCGTGGGTGATCCAGGTCTTGTTGCCCTGGATCCTGTAGACGTCGCCTTCCAGCACCGCGCGCGTGCGCAGGCTGGCGAGGTCCGAGCCGGTGTTCGGCTCGGTGAAGACCGCGGTCGGCAGCAGCTCGCCCGAGGCGATGCGGCCGAGATACTTCTCCTTCTGCGCCTCGGTGCCGCCGGCGCGGATTAGCTCGGCGGCGATCTCCGAGCGCGTGCCGAGCGAGCCGACGCCGATATAGCCGCGCGACAGTTCCTCGGTGACCACGCACATCGCGAGCTTGCCCATGCCGAGCCCGCCCCATTCCTCGGGAATGGTGAGCCCGAAGACGCCGAGCTCGGCCATCTTCTCGACCACCGGCAGCGGGATCAGCTCGTCCTTCAGGTGCCAGTCGTGGGCGTAGGGCGCCACTTCGCCGTCGACGAACCGGCGGAACTGGCGCCGCACCTCCTCGAGAGCCTCGTCATCGAGCCCGAGCGCACCGAAATTGCCGGTGTCGAGTCCGTCGGCGATCAGCTCGGCGATGCGCAGGCGCACGGCCGAGCTGTTGGCGGCGACGAGCTTGGCGACCGCCGGCGTATCGAGGGCGCTCGCGTCGAGGCCGAGGTCGCCCGGCCGCACGATCTCGACCTGGCTGATGGCGATGCCGCCCGAGAGCTGGGCCAGGTATTCGCCGAATGCCGACTGCAGCATCAGGAGCTCGAGCTCTCCCTTCGGCCCCTGCTCGGCCCAGCGCCGCATCTGGCGCAGGGCGGAGACGTAGGTCGCGATCCAGGCGAAGCCGTGCGCGGCGAACTGCTCGCGCTCCAGGATCGCCGGATCGACCTTGCCGGTGGGCGCCACCAGCCGGCGCACCGCCTCTCGGGCGGCGACCTCGTACGCCTCGGCGTCGCCCTCCGCCTGGGAAGCGAGGCCGAGCAGATTGTCCAGCAGCATCAGTCGTCCAGCGCGTCTTCGAGCGTGCGCAGGCCGGGCCGCTTGGCCGAGACCAGCACGGCCATGTTCCCGGGCTTGTGCTGGTTCTTCCACATCTTGGTGTGGGCCTTGGGGATGTCGGCCCACTCGAAGACTTCGCTCATGCAGGGATCGATGCGGCGCTCGACCACGAGCTGGTTGGCCTGGCTCGCCTGCAGGAGGTTGGCGAAGTGGCTGCCCTGGATGCGCTTCTGGCGCATCCACACGAAGCGGGCGTCCATGGTGAGGTTGAAGCCGGTGGTGCCGGCGCAGAAGACGACCATGCCGCCGCGCTTCACGATGTTGCACGAGACCGGGAATGTCTGCTCGCCGGGATGCTCGAACACGAAGTCGACGTCGTTGCCCTTGCCGGTGATCTCCCAGATGGCCGCGCCGAACTTGCGGACCTTCTTCATGTACTCGGCGTAGTTCTTCTGGTCGTCGACGTCGGGCAGCTGGCCCCAGCAGTCGAAGTCGTTGCGGTTGATGACGCCCTTGGCCCCGAGCTGCATCACGAAGTCCGTCTTCGACGGATCGGAGATAACGCCGATGGCGTTGGCGCCGGCCGTGGCGATGAGCTGGATCGCCATCGACCCCAGGCCACCCGCCGCGCCCCACACCAGCACGTTGTGGCCCGGCCGCAGGATGTGCGGACGATGGCCGAACAGCATGCGGTAGGCGGTCGCCAGCGTCAGCGTGTAGGAAGCGCCCTCCTCCCAGGTGAGATGGGCCGGGCGCTTCATGAGCTGGCGAGCCTGGACGCGGCAGAATTGCGCGAACGAGCCGTCCGGCGTCTCGTAGCCCCAGATGCGCTGGCTGGTCGAGAACATCGGATCGCCGCCGTTGCACTCCTCGTCGTCGCCGTCATCCTGGTTGCAGTGGATGACGACCTCGTCGCCGACCTTCCAGCGCTTCACCTTGGCGCCGACCGCCCAGACGATGCCCGAGGCATCGGAGCCCGCGATGTGGAACGGCTGCTTGTGCACGTCGAACGGCGAGATCGGCAGGCCGAGCCCGGCCCACACGCCGTTGTAGTTGACGCCCGCCGCCATCACGAGGACCAGCACCTCGTCCTCGCCGATAGCATGGGTGGGGACGACCTCGAGCTGCATCGACTGCTCGGGCGGACCGTGACGGTCGCGCCGGATCACCCAGGCGTACATGTTCTTCGGCACGTGGCCGAGCGGCGGGATCTCGCCGATCTCGTAGAGATCCTTGCGCGGCTGGTTGGCCGTCGGATGAGGCCGGGGGCTGAAGGCGACCACGGACATTGTTGCTGACTCCCTCTCGCAGTGCGGCAAACCTATTGCTGCGCGCGCGAGAGTGCAACGCACAAATTTCACAACGTTGCAATTCAGTCAGCGGAAAAACAACTTAATTACCCACGAAAATCGAGAATCCCACATTGACCCTCCCCGCCAAACACGGAAGGCTGCGGTAGGTAAACGACCATTTACCTACGGTCCGGGTAGGGAGGACGCCAATGAAGCTCATGTGGTTTCACTTGATGCCGTACACGGAGCTTCCCGACGACTTCAATCAGAAGCATCCCTCGGTGTGGGTCGACATTCATTCGTCATTGTTCGACCCACGCCGAGCGCATCACATGTACAACGACTTCATGGATGAGCTCGAATACGCCGCCGAGTGCGGCTTCGACGCCATCTGCGTGAACGAGCACCATTCCAACGGCTACGGGCTGATGCCCTCGCCCAACCTGATCGCGAGCTCGCTGGCCCGGCGCACCACCGACACCGCGCTCTGCGTGATGGGCAACTCCCTCGCGCTCTACAATCCGCCGACGCGGGTCGCCGAAGAGTTCGCGATGATCGACTGCATCTCCGGCGGCCGGCTGATCGCGGGCTTCCCGGTCGGATCGCCGATGGACACCTGCTACGCCTACGGCCAGAACCCGAGCCAGCTGCGCGAGCGCTACTACGAGGCGCACGACCTGGTGAAGAAGGCGTGGACCGAGAAGGACACGTTCGCCTTCTCCGGCCGCTTCAACCAGCAGCGCTACGTCAACATCTGGCCGCGCCCGATCCAGAACGACCCGCATCCGCCGATCTGGATTCCGGGCGGCGGCTCGGTCGAGACCTGGCGGTGGTGCGCGGAGATGGACTACGTCTACTGCTATCTCTCGTACTACGGCTACAAGGCCGGGCTGACGACGATGCAGGGCTTCTGGAACGAGATGGCCAAGCTCGGCAAGGACCGCAATCCCTACCGCGCCGGCTTCCTGCAGTTCGTCGGCGTCGCCGAGAGCCGCCAGCAGGCGCTCGACCTCTATACCGAGCCGGCCGAGTACTTCTACGGCCGCTGCCTGCACGTCGATCCGCGCTTCGCGCTGCCGCCCGGCTACACGACCGAGGCGACGCAGCGGGCCGGCATCGAGGGCATGATGACCAAGGCGGCCAACATCGCCAATCCGTCGACCAAGGCGGCGCTGAAGGCGACCAACATGAAGGACATCGTCGACGGCGGCTACGTGCTGATCGGCTCGCCCGACGAGGTCGTGGAGCAGATCCGCCATGTCGGCACCAGCCTCAACGTCGGCCATCTCATGCTGCTGCTGCAGTACGGCAACATGAGCAAGGACGTCACCAAGTACAACACGCGCCTCTTCGCCGAGAAGGTGATGCCCAAGGTCAAGGACCTGTTCGGCGACTGGGAGGACAAGTGGTGGCCCAAACCGATGGCGCGCGAGCAGCGCGCCGCCGTGCCCGCCTTCCGTTCGCACCTCGCCGCCGCGGAGTAGACCCTTGTCCCAGCCCACGACCAGCACCGTCGAGGTGAACGGGTTCCCCTGCCGCGTGTGGAGCAAGGGGAGTGGCCCCAAACTCGGCTTCCTCGCCGGGCTGGGCGGGCTGCCGCGCTGGCTGCCCTTCCTCGACCGGCTGGCGGAAACGCGGACCGTGATCGCCCCGTCCCTGCCGGGCTATCCCGGCGCCGCCGGGCACACCGCGCTCGACAGCCACTTGGACTGGGTGCTGGCGGTCCGCCAGATCCTCGACAAGGCCGGCCTGGCCGGCGCCGATCTCGTCGGCGCCTCGGTGGGCGGGGCGTTCGCCGCCGAGATGGCCGCGATCTTCCCCGGCCATGTCCGCAGGCTGGTGCTGATCGCCCCGTTCGGCCTGTTCGACGAGGACGAGCCCGCCGCAGATCCGTGGGCCCAGCGCCGCGACAAGGTCGCCGGCCTGATGTGCGCCGATGCCGAAAAGTGGAACGAGCTGGTGGCGGCGCCCGAAGGCGCCAACTCGATCGAATGGCCGATCGAGATGACCCGCGCCTCCGAGGCGGCGGCGCGCGCCTTCTGGCCACTCGGCAACACCAGGCTCGAGAAGCGCCTGCCGCTGATCGCCGCCCCGACGCTGATCCTGTGGGGCGAGGGCGACGCCGTCCTGCCGCCGGCCTATGCCGGCAAGTTCGCCCGCGGCATCAACGGCTCGACCCGCGTCGAGACGGTCGCCGGCGCCGGCCATCTCGCCTATCTCGACCAGCCCGACGCGGTCGCCCGCGCCGTCCTTTCGCACGTCGCCTGACTTGATCCCCCGTCGCCTTCCTCGCCAACCCGGCTTGGAGGTTGCGTCGCCGGTTCGGATCGCTATTGTCCGGCGCGTTAGGGTTTTACGAGGTAACACGCCGATGACAATCCGTTCGATCAAGTGGGCCGCGGGAGCTTCCCTGCTGGCGGCGGTCGTGGCGGTGGGGACGACCCTGCCCATGCGACAGGCGTCGGCCCAGGTTCAGGCCGTGCCGCGCGAAGGCGTGTCCTTCAGCGATTCGGTCACCCAGACGGTCCGGGTCATGAGCGTCGACACCGAGGGCCGCACCGTCGTCTTCTCGCTGCCGGACGGCCAGGTGCTGGTCCTGCCGGTGAGCGAAGGCGCGGGCAATCTCGGCGCGATCGCTGACGGCTCGATGGCGAACGTGACCTACACGCAGGTCGTGAACATGCTGAACCTGCGCCAGAAGGGCCCGGGCTCCAAGGCGGCGCGCAAGGACCAGATGAACGTCAAGCCGAACCGCACCGACATCGAGGCCGGCCGGTTCACGCTCACCGTGACGGCGGTCGATCTCGCCAACAACACGGTGTCGGTGATCGAGGGCGACGGCGGCACGGTGCGCACCTACAAGGCGACCAGCATCGCCAAGCAGGACATGCTGAAGAAGATCAAGGTCGGCGACGTCGTGATCGGCCTCACGACCCCGCTCACCATCACGAAGATCTCGCCGGCCAGCTAAGCCGGGTCGCGGCCTAAAGCGACAGCGGCAGTTCCAGCCGCTCCCGATAGATGCGGTCCCGATGCTCGAGCAGCATCGGGACGAGCGCCCCTCGGGTCGCGTCATCCAGCGTTTCGAACGCGGCGCGCGAGCCCTTGTCCATCACGCACAGATCCTCCGGCAGGGGCCGGAACAGCGCCATGAAGGTGGCGCTGTAGATGTCGACCGCCGTCAGCGACGTCCCGACATAGTAGGGGCTGCCGGCGTCGCGCTGGGCGGCCAGCCGGGTCGCGAGGAGGCCGAGCAGGGAAACGACGCGCGCCGTCGCCGCCGCGCCGGCCGCTTCCGAATGGCCGTACTTCTTCGCCAGATAGGCCGCGACCGGCGGCGCGAAACCGCCCTCGCCGCGTAGGCCGGCATGGATCAGCTGCAGGCGTCGGGCCCAGCCGAGCCCGTCCTCGCCGCAGATCTCGTGGGCGAGGCCGAAGGCCAGGGCACGCTGGCCGGCGTCGCGCGGCAGCAGCGCCGGCTCCGGCGCCAGCCGCTCGGCCAGCAGCAGGATCTCCGCCCACCCCGAGCGCGGCCGCTCGTCGTCGTGGATCGCCACCGGGCCGCTGCGCTGGCCGGCCCATCGCCTGAGCGGCTCGCTGTCGTACGCGAGGCGAACGGCCGTCCAGGGAATCCCCTTCACGTGCAGGATGCCCTTGGCCGCCTCGCCCCACGGGCTCGGCACGCCGCCGACCACGATCATGCGCAGGCCGCGGCGTCCGATCGCCTCCTCGACGCTCGCGTATTCGAAGGGCATCAGTCGACGGCGACGTCTTCCCAGAAGCCGATCCAGTGATCGACCGGCTTCATCTTCGCCTGCGGCGCCTCGTAGGACCATGCCGCCCGCGGGCTGGTCGTGCCGCCCTCGACGACGTCGTAGAACTGGACGCCGTGCGGGCATTTCAGGTCGTTCGCCGTCCGGTCCGTGCTTTTCAGCAGGTCCATGCGAACGGTGTCGCGCGGGAAGTAAACGTAGCCGTCCACCTCCAGGGTGCGATCGCTCTCGGCGATCGTCTTGCCGTGCCAGGTAGCCTTGCGTGTCATCTGTGTCGGTCCGTGTGATCGGGTACCGGCATTAGGTGATGACGCCGGGCCGGCTTTCAAGCGGCAACGGCGGGAATCGGGTCCGGTACGGTCGCCGCCAGGCTCGGCCGGCCCGACATGTCGGCCGACCAGCGCGCGAGGTTCGGCGCCGACTCGGCGATCTCCTTCAGCCCGGGGACCTGCGGCAGGAAGAGCGCCAGCGGCGCCAGGAACAGGTCGGCCGCCGTCACGCGGTCGCCGACCAGGTAGCGCGAGGAGCCGAGCTGGCGGTCGAACACCGGGATGACCTCGCGGGCCTTCGCGAGATACTTGTCGGCCATCTCCTGCGGCACGGGCAGGAACCCGAACTGGTGGGCGAGATAGCGCAATGCCGAGTTGACCATCGAATCGCAGAAGGCGCTGATCCACTGGTCGCAGAACGCCGCGGCGCGCGACTCCTCCGGCCACAGTTTCGGGCCGGGGAATGTGCGGTCGAGGTATCGCAGGATCGCCGTTGATTCGTAGAGCGTCAGATCGCCGTGGGTGATGATCGGGATCTTGTGGAAGGGATTGAGCGCGCCCGCCTGGCTCGGGATGGTCGGCACCAGCTCGTAGCCGATTCCCTTCTCGTGGCAGGCGAGACGCACGGTGCGGGTGAAGCTGCTGGGCGTCACGCCGTAGATCCTGATGTCAGCCATTGTCCCCTCCTTCGGGATGATCCCCGTGCTGGCGCAGGAACGCGTCCAGCCTTTCGAACGTGCCCGTCCAGCCCCAGCGGTGCCGCGCGGCGCCGTCGGCGTCGCGGAAGCGCGTCTGGGTCAGCGTCATCTCGGTGCGGTGGCCCACGCTGCGGAACGCCAGGGTCACGACCGTCTCGTGCTCGCGCGGCGTGTCGAGAGAGCCCGCTTCGTGCCAGGCCCAGGTGAACGCCAGGAGGCGCGGCGGGTCGATGGCGAGGTAGCGGCCGGACAGCGCCCGCGTCGTCCCGCGTCCCTCGGCCGTCAGTTCCCAGCCGCCGCCGACGCGCAGGTCGAGGCGGCAGTGGGTGTTGCGCATGCCCGGCGGACCGAACCAGTCCAGGAGCTGCACCGGATCGGTCCAGGCGGCGAACACGCGCTCGGGCGGCGCGTCGAAGGTCCGCACCATCTCCAGCGTGCGGTCGTCAGGAACGGCGCTTGCGACCATGGCCCTTCTTCCCCGGTTGCGGCGCCGTGCGCCTGAGATAGTTGTCCAGCCGGTCGAACTGCTGCTCCCAGAACCGGCGATACTCCTCGATCCAGTCGGCGGCGGCGCGCATGCCTTCGGCGCGCAGCGCGCAGCGCCGCCACTGCGCCTCGGTGTGGCGCTCGATCAGCCCCGCCTCGGTCAGCACCTTGAGATGCCGCGACACCGCCGGCAGCGACATGTCGAACGGTTCGGCGAGCTCGCCGACGGTGGCGGCGCCGGTGGCCAGCCGCGCCAGGATGGCGCGCCGCGTCGGATCGGCGAGGGCCGAGAAGGTCTGGGAGAGCGGATCCATATTTAACTGACTTGTTAAATACGGAATGGCCTTTCGTCAAGTCATTACCCGTCGCGTCATCGACGGCTGACGGTGCCGGGCGCATCCCTTCGCGCGTCGCCGATTGCCGGCAGTCGGCGCGAACATTATGAAGGCGCGCCGCACTTCCGGTTCCCGACCGATGCGGCGCGCGTCGACCGCGATGTCCCGGGTTCTGCACGGAGTGGCCAGATGGAGGCGATCTACCGCATCGAGGGCGCGACGGCGCAGACCAGCGCCTTTGCCGGAGGGCCGTGGGATCGCGGCCTGCAGCATGGCGCGGCGCCCTCCTCGCTGATCTGCTGGGCGATCGAGCGGCTGCCCGCTCCCGTGCCGATGCGGGTGGCGCGGCTCACGGTCGACCTGATGCGGCCGGTGCCGGTGGCGCCGCTTTCCATCGAGACCGAGGTGCTGCGCGAGGGCCGCAAGATCCAGCTCGTGTCGATCCGCCTGCGTGCCGGCAACCACGAGGTCGTGCGCGCCACCGCGCTGCGCGTGCGCCGCCTCGAGCAGGTCCTGCCGGTCGAGGCGCCGTGGCCGCCGATCGACATCCGGAGCCCCGAGGACAGTCCCGACCCGACCGAGACGGGCCTGTCGCACACGCCGTTCCTGTCGGGACTGGAGATGCGGGTGGCGAAAGGATCGTTCCGCACGCCCGGCCCCGCCGCCATCTGGTATCGCGCCGCCCGCCCGATCGTCGAGGGCGCCCCGCTGTCGCCGCTGATGCGCGCCGCCATCGCCGCCGACTTCTGCAACGGCACCTCGGCGGTGCTCGACTTCGCGCACTGGACCTTCATCAACGGCGACCTCACCCTCAGCCTGGCGCGCGAGCCGGTCGGCGAGTGGATCCTGCTCGACGCCGAGACCTGGGCCGGCCCCGATTCGATCGGCATCGCCGCGGCGCGCCTCGCCGACCGCGACGGCTATTTCGGCCGCGCCGTGCAGAGCGTGCTGTTCGAGAAGCGGTGACGGGTCCGCTGCCGAATCATGAGCGAGCCGGAGGCTCGCGGTCCAGCAGAGCGGAAGGCCTCATGGTCTTTCGGACCGCGAGCCTCCGGCTCGTTCTTCAATCTGCCGCGGGTCTCTAGCCCCGCTTCCAGCTCGTGCCCTTGGGACCGTCCTCAAGGATCACGCCGCCGGCCTTGAGCTCGTCGCGGATGCGGTCGGACTCCTTGAAGTCCTTCGCCTTGCGCGCCGCCTGCCGGGCAGCGATGGCGGCCTCGATCTCGGCTTCGCTCGGGCCGGAGACACCCTCCGGCGTCCAGCGGAACCACGCCTCGGCGTCCTGCTGCAACAGGCCGAGCGCCTGCCCGCCCGCGCGCAGCAGGGCGGGATCGTCGAGCTGGTGGATGGCGCTGATGGCGAGCGGCGTGTTGAGGTCGTCCGACAGCGCGTCCTCGACCGGCTGCGGCACCGCCGGCGCGGCGGCGACGTCCCGGCCGCGCAGCGCGCCGTACCAGCGGTCGAGCGTCGCCTTGGCCTGCACCAGCCCCTCGTGGGTGAAATCCAGCGGCTGGCGATAGTGCGCCGACAGCAGCAGCAGGCGGATCGCCTCGCCGGGATACTGGTCGAGCAGCTCGTGCACGGTGAAGAAGTTGCCGAGCGACTTGCTCATCTTCTCGCCCGAGATGTTGAGGAAGCCGTTGTGCATCCAGTAGGTCGCCATCAGCGGATGGCCGAAGGTGCAGCGGCTTTGCGCGATCTCGTTCTCGTGGTGCGGGAAGATCAGGTCGAGGCCGCCGGCATGGATGTCGAAGGTCTCGCCGAGCAGCTTGCCGCTCATCGCCGAGCATTCGATGTGCCAGCCCGGCCGGCCGCGGCCCCACGGGCTCGCCCAGCCCGGCTGGTCGGCCGCCGACGGCTTCCACAGCACGAAGTCGGCGGGATCCTTCTTATAGGGCGCGACCTCGACGCGGGCGCCGGCGACCAGCTCATCGCGCGAGCGCCGCGACAGGCGGCCGTAGTCGCCCATGCTCGGAACGCTGAACAGCACGTGGCCCTCGGCGGCATAGGCGTGGCCGTTGGCGACCAGCCGCTCGATCATGGCGATCATCTCGCCGACATACTGCGTCGCGCGCGGCTCGGCGTCGGGCGGGAGCGCGCCCAGCCGTCGCATGTCGCTGCGATAGGCGTCGGCGGTGCGCGTGGTCAGCGCCTCGATGCTCTCCTTGTTGTCGGCCGCCCGCACCATGATGCGGTCGTCGATGTCGGTGATGTTGCGCACATAGGTGACGCGCGGATAGCGCCGCTTCAGCAGGCGGTAGAGCACGTCGAACACGACGACCGGCCGCGCGTTGCCGATGTGCACGTAGTCGTAGACGGTCGGGCCGCAGACATACATGCGCACATGGCCCGGATCGAGCGGTGCGAACGTTTCCTTTTCGCGCGACAGCGTGTTGTAGACGACGAGGGACATGGCCCCTATTCCCCGAATGTGATTGCCCAAAGTCCTGGCGCCCGGAAGACGGGCGGGACTTCAGTTACATCGCGCAGTGACCGCGGCGGGGACCGGAAGGGACGACATGCCGGCACCTTAGCGGACACCCCCGGCGCGGGCAATCGATCCGGCCGGCGGTGCCGGGTCGGGTCGGGCGAGCCGGAGCCGGGAGCGCCGTTCGCCAGGAGAGACTCGGGCGTCCGATTCGCTGCCTGTGCAATCGCCGGCCGTTCCATCAGGCCACAGACCACCCTAATCTCGCGCCGCCAGGGAGGAACGAATGCTCAGCCGGAACGAAACCTGCGGGCACCCATCAGCGACCATCGGCGGGCTCGTGCCGCCACCAGCCCCATCGACCACGCGGCGGCGGACCGGCGCCCGTGTCGGGCGACCGTCGCTCCCTTCGACAATCGAGTGAAAGTACCGCGTCCCGGAGGAATCGCATGAAAAGACGTCACCTGCTCGCCGCCGGCCTCGGCGCCCTGGCGGCCCCGGCCGTTGCCCGGGCCGACGCCAAGTATCCCGAACGGACCGTGCGCCTGGTCGTGCCCTTCGCGCCGGCCGGACCGACCGACATCATCGGCCGCAAGGTGGCCGAGAAGATCACGCCGCTGATCGGCCAGACGATGATCGTCGACAACAAGGCCGGCGCCGCCGGCTCGATCGGCGCCGTCGAGGTCAAGAACGCCAAGCCGGACGGCTACACGCTGCTGTTCGCGCCGTCCTCGACCCACGCCGTCAACCCCACCGCCTTCGTCCACCCGGCCTACGACGCCGTGAAGGACTTCACGCCGATCTCGTCGATCTGCGTCAACCCGCTGGTGCTGGTGGTCAACCCGTCGATGCCCGACACGGTCATGGGCCTCGTCGAGCTGATGAAGAAGAACCCCGGCAAGTATTCCTACGCCTCGTCGGGCAACGGCAGCATCCTTCATCTCGCCACCGAGTACTTCAAGCGCGAGGTCGGCGGCATCGACGTCGTGCACGTTCCCTATCGCGGCTCGGCGCCCGCCCTCCAGGACGTCATGTCCGGCCAGTGCGCCTGGATGTTCGAGACCTTCAGCACCACGCTGCAGCAGCATCGCGCCGGCAAGGTCCGCATCCTGGCCTACGCCCATGCCAAGCGCGCCCCGATCGCGCCCGAGATCCCGACGATGATCGAGGCCGGCGTGCCGGGCTACGAAGCCTATACGTTCAACCTGATCCTCGGGCCGGCCGGCCTGCCCAAGCCGGTGGTCGACACGCTCGACCAGGCGTCGCGCAAGCTGATGCAGGACCCCGACATGGTGAAGTTCCTCGAAGGAATTGCCGCGGTGCCGACGACCGACACCTCGCCGGAGCGGACGGCGAAGTTCATCAAGGACGAGATCGCCAAGTGGGCGCCGGTGATCAAGGCGGCCGGGGTGAAGATCGAGTAGACCGGCCGCTGCGGCCGGCGGGCTATCAGCGATAGCCCGGCGGCGGCGGCAGGTTGCCCGACGAGGGCTGGATCGGCGCCTGCTGCGGCATCTGGGCAGGCGTCGGCAGGGCGCTCGGGGTGACGGTCACGTCGCTGGTCGACGCGACCCGCCCCGGCGCCGTCTGGCCCGTGCTGCTGATGTAGTAGCCGGCGATGGCGTTGGAATTGTCGCCCTCGGTCTTCACCGGCACGTCGACCATGCCGATGCGCGCCCCTTGGGCATCGATCCGGTAACCCTGATTGTCGAGCCGGTAGTCGGCATTGTCGATCCGAACACCGCTCGGCTCGGTCCGATAGGACGCCGGATACTGGACGTCGACATAGTCGGGCCGCGGCAGCGGATTACACCCGGCGAGAACCGCGCCCGCCGTTGCAGCAATCAACCATCTCGCAGCCATCGCGCCCCCATATCAGGGATTGGTCGACTGCGGGCTGATGATGTTGCCGCGCGCGTCGAGCCTGTTCCCCTGGCCATCATAGCGGAAACCGTACTCGTCGCGGAAGGCCTGCTCGCCCGCGGGCGGCGTGGTCGCGGAAGGAACAAAGGTCGTCCGGGACGCCGGGGCGGTCGTGTAGACCGTCGTCGACCCCGGAACGGGCGCCGGGGCGGTGTAGACCGCCGCAGTCGCCGGGGCCGGCGCCTCGGTGCGGGTCTCGGTATAGCTGCAGGCGGCCGCCGACAGGCCCACGGCGGCGGCGAGAGCGATCTTCAGTGACTTCATGACACCCCTCCTCTGGATTCGTGACCCGGGGAACGTGCGGGGGTGCGATCGGGTTGCCATGGTCCCTGCGCGGTGCGGGAAGAATCGGGGCAACCGGTCAGGCGGCCTTCCCGACCACGCCGTCGCGCAGCTCGCGCCGCAGGATCTTCCCGACGTTGGTCTTGGGCAGCGCGGCGCGAAACTCGATGAACTTCGGCCGCTTGTAGCCGGTCAGCTCGTGCCGGCACCACTCGTCCAGCGCCTCGCGGGTGAGCGACGGATCCTTCTTCACCACGAACAGCATGACGGCCTCGCCCGACCCGGCGTCGGGCACCCCGACGGCGGCGCATTCCAGGACGCCCGGATGGCCCGCGACCACCGCCTCGACCTCGTTGGGATAGACCTTGAATCCCGAGACCACGATCATGTCCTTCTTCCGGTCCACGATCCGGATGTAGCCGCGCGCGTCCATCTCGCCGATGTCGCCCGACTTGAAGAAGCCGTCCTGTGTCATGACCAGTGCCGTCTCGTCCGGCCGCTGCCAGTAGTCCCGCATGACCTGCGGCCCGCGGATGGCGATCTCGCCCGGCTCGCCCAGCGCCACGTCGTTGCCCCGGTCGTCGAGGATTCGGATCTCGACGTTGGGCAGCGGCAGGCCGATCGTGCCGGTATAGGCATCCGAATCGGTGGGGTTGCAGGTAACGCCGGCGGAGGTCTCGCTGAGTCCGTAGCCTTCGACGATCGGGCAGCCGGTGATCGCCAGCCACTTGCGCGCCACCACCTCCTGCACAGCCATGCCGCCGCCGTTGGTGATCACCAGCCCGGAGAAGTCGAGCCGGGCGAAGTCCGGCCGGTTGGCCAGTCCGTTGAACAGCGTGTTCACGCCCGGGAAGATGTTCATCCGGTGCTTGGCCAGCTCCTTGACGGTGCCGGCGAGGTCGCGCGGGTTGGGGATGAGGATGTTGAGGGCGCCGGTGCGCATGCCGAGCAGCCCGCAGGTGATGAACGCGAAGACGTGGTAGAGCGGCAGCGCGCAGACGATGGTGATTTGTCCGCTGAGCGTCTTCCGCCGCAGACCGGGCTGCATCCAGGCTTCCGAGGCAAGCAGGTTGGCGACGATGGTGCGGTGAAGCAGCGTCGCGCCCTTGGCGACGCCGGTGGTCCCGCCGGTGTACTGCAGAACCGCGACGTCCCCCGGCGCGATGTCGGGCCGCCTGAAGGACATCGCCGAGCCGGCGGCTATCGCGTCACCGAACCGCACATGACCCGGCAGCGACCAGGGCGGCACCATCCGGCGCAGCGAGCGCACGGCGAAGTTCACGACCAGCCCCTTGAGGAAGCCCATGAGGTCGCCCATCGACGCCACGACCACGTGCTTCACCGCCGTGCCGGCAATCGCGGCCTCGAGCGTCGCCGCGAAGTTCTCCAGCACGATCACCGCCTCGGCTCCCGAGTCCTGGAGCTGATGATGGAGTTCGCGGGCGGTGTAGAGCGGATTGACGTTGACTGCGATCAGCCCTGCCCGCAGCACCGCCGCCAGGGCCACGGGATAGGGCAGCACGTTGGGCATCATCAGCGCCACCCGCGCGCCCGGCGCGAGCCCCCGCCCCTGCAGCCAGGCCGCCAGGGCGAGCGAGAGCCGGTCGACCTCGCCGAAGGTCAGCGCCTTGCCCATGCAGACATAGGCGTCGCGGTCGCGGTACTTGGCGAAGCTCTCCTCGAGCAGGTCGACGACGCTGGGGTACAGCGAGGGATCGATGTCCGACGGCACCCCCGGCGGGTAGCTCTTCAGCCAGAACCGATCCATGCGCCCTCAATCCCCCTGATCGGGCGCAGTATAGCCACGCGGCGAGGGCCGGCTGCTAGGGGAGTTCCCTCAGGGCTTCTTCTCGAGGCTCGAGCGGATCTCGTCGTAGGATTCCTTCATGCGGTCCTGGACGATGGTGAAGGCCTCGGTGCTGGACTTCTGAACGAGCTCCGCGATGTCGCGCGTGTTGGCGATCGCCGCTTCCATCGCCTTCTTGGCGAACTCGGTCTGCTTGGTCACCATCTCCTGCGGGCTGCCGGTCGGCTGGTAGTCCTTCACCATCGCCGACACGTCCTGGACCGCGGCGTCGAAGATGGCGCGCTGCTTCTTGGCGATCTCGCCGGCGCCGGTCGCCATCGCCTGCCACGACCGTGTCATGGCATCGAGGTTCTTCTGGTGGTGCTGCATGATCCTGGCCATGTCGACCTGAGGCAGGTTGAGCTGCTCGCCCAGCTTGCGGAACATGTCGGTGAAGTTCTGCGATGAGTCGGCCATGCGAACCTCCTTGGGTCAGGTGGCAAGCTTCAACCCTTGCTCCAGCGCATGCAAGGCCAATCCGGCGAGCCCGCCGATCAGCGTGCCGTTGAACCGGATGTACTGCAGGTCGGGACCGGCGGTGAGTTCGATGCGCGAGATCAGCACCGACATGTCCCACGACTTCACTTGGTCGGCAATGAACCGTCCGACACCGCTCTTCTGCCGCTGGACGAACTCGCCCAGCACGCGGACCATGCCGCGATTGATCTCGGCCCGGATCGCCGGATCGCGCTGCAGCTGGCCGCCGATCGCCACCAGCATCGACACCAGCTCGCGGCGAACCTGGCCGTCGTCGGCGGCGACGTCCTGCTCGATGAAGGCCCGCAGGCTTTCCCACGCGCCTTCGGCCAGCGCCGCCAGCTCGGGACGGGCGAGCAGGTCGCGCTTCAGGTTTTGTGCGCGCCGCGCGAAGGATTCGGAGCTGCGCAGCTGCTCGATGTAGCCGGCCACGAAACGGTCGAACTCGCCGCGCAGCGGATGGCCGGGATCGGCCCGCGCCTCCTGGATGAAGGCGCTGGTCGACGCCACGATCTTGCGCAGCAGGTAGGCGTCGGCCCGGTAGAGGTTGAACAGCGCCGGCAGCTCCTTGCGGATCTTCTCGCGCAGGGCGGCCAGCGTCGCCTCGTCGGCCAGCACCTTGTCCAGCGCGCCCAGCAGCTCGTCGAGGAGGCGCTGATGCCGGCCCTTCTCGGTGATGGCGCTCAGCAGGCTGGCGGCCAGCGGCGCCAGCTCGACCCGCTCGAGCTCGCCCATGATCCCCTGTCCGACGAAGCGCTTGAGGCCCGACTGCTCGATCGCGGCCAATGCCTGCGGCAGCAGCTGCAGCGCGAAGTCCGCGAGGGCGGCGGCGCGCGCACGCTCGGACAGCCAGTCGGCGACCAGCGCCGCGAAGTCGACATCCCGCAGCCTCGCCTCGACCGGCTCCGGCGCCAGGAAGTTGGTCTCGATGAACTCGCCCAGCGTATCGGCGATGCGCAGGTGGTTGCGCGGCACGATGGCGGTGTGCGGGATCGGCAGGCCGAGCGGCCGGCGGAACAGCGCGACCACCGCATACCAGTCGGCCAGGCCGCCGACCGTCGCGGCGGCGGCGAACGCGGCGACATAGCCCCAGGCCCAGTGCAGCGGCTCGAAATGGCGGGCGACGACGAACAGGCCCGCCGTCAGGATCAGCAGCCCCGTCGCCAGGAGCTTGATGCGGCGCAGATCGCGGGCGCGGTCGAGATCGCGGGTCATCGCCTTCCCATGGCGCCGCCTTCGCATGGCAGCCGTCGGCATTGCAACGCGAAAGTCACCCCTGCGGGTTCCTGCGGCGCGGCGTATAGTCGGCCGTCGCATCGTCGCGGGAGGGCAGCGTGAAGGTCGGATTCATCGGCGTCGGCAACATGGGCGGCCCCATGTGCCGCAACATCATCAAGCGCAGCAATCACCAGGTGACGGTGTTCGACCTCAACGAGGCCGCCGTGAAGACCTGCACGGACCTCGGCGCCACGGCCGGCCGGTCGATCGCCGAGGTGACGAAGGGCGCCGACGTGGTGATGACCTCGCTGCCGATGCCGAAGGACGTCGAGGCGGTGACGCTGGGCGACGGCGGCATCCTCGCCAGCATCGGCAAGGGGCAGACCTACATCGACCTCAGCACCAACGCGCCCACGATGGTGAAGAAGATCGGCGCGGCCATGGCGGAAAAAGGCATCGCCATGCTCGATGCGCCCGTGAGCGGCGGCACCGTGGGCGCCGAGGCCGCCACCATCGCCATCATGGTGGGCGGCGACAAGAAGGTGTTCGACGACGCGCTGCCCGTCCTGCAGTCGTTCAGCGCCAACGTCATCCACATGGGCGAGCTGGGAACCGGTACAGTCGCCAAGCTGGTCAACAACATGCTGGCCTTCTGCAACGCCGCCGCGGCCGCCGAAGGGCTGATGCTGGGCGTCACGGCGGGACTCGATCCGGCCAAGCTGATCCAGGTCGTGTCGAACTCCAGCGGCAACTCCAACGGCTTTCGCAGCCTGTCGGAGCGGGCGCTGAGCGGCGAGTTCAAGGCGAGCTTCGCGCTCGACCTCGCCTACAAGGACCTCCACCTCGCTCTCGAGCTCGGCGACGAGCTCGGCGTGCCGCTGCCGCAGGGGTCCTCGACCCACAACCTGCAGCGGCTGGCCCGGGGCATGAAGCTGGGCTCGAGCGACAGCTCGTCGATCCTGCGCGTCTACGAGACGGCGCTCGGCCGGACCGTCAAGCGGTGATCCGGGGCGATGCGAGCCGTCGGCTCTGTCTCGCCGGCCTGGCAGCAGCACCCCTGCTCGGCGCCGGCCGTGCCGTGCGCGCGAGCGCGCTCTGGGCCGCCCTGCGCTCGCCCGCGCACGTCGCGCTGATCCGCCATGCCGTGGCGCCGGGAACGTTCGATCCCCCGGGCTTTCGCCTCGGCGACTGCGCGACCCAGCGCAACCTGTCCGCCGAGGGCCGCCGGCAGGCCGAGCGCATCGGCGACCTGTTTCGCGCCAACGATGTCGCGCGCGCGCAGATCTTCTCCAGCCAATGGTGCCGCTGCCTCGAGACGGCGACGCTGCTGGGCCTGGGTGAGGTGGTTCCGCAGCCGCTGCTCAATTCCTTCGCCGAGGACCGTGGCCGCGGCGCGCAGCAGATCGCCGACCTGCGGGCCTGGCTCGCCGCGCTGCCGCTCGAGCGCGCCACCGTTCTGGTGACCCACCAGGTGGTGATTTCGGGCCTGAGCGCGGTGTCGCCGGCCAGCGGCGAGATCGTCGTCCTACGCCGAGGCGCCGGCGCGGACCTCGTCGTGGTGGGTCGGCAACCGACCGCCTGATCAGCCGAGATGGCGGGCGACCAGGCCCGCCACGAGTTCGGCGTGCGTTCGCGCCAGATCGTGGTCGCCACCGGGCACGACATGGAGGCTCGCGTCGGGAAGGCGGGCCGCGAGATGGCGGCCGACCGCGACCGGACTGATCGGATCGACGTCGCCCCACAGGAGCAAAGTCGGCGCCGCGATCTTCTCCACCGGCAGGGCCGCGGACGGCCGGTCCTCGGTGATCCAGGCTGCCGCGTTCGGGAAGGCCGCGCGATAGTCGGGCCGCCAGTCCGAGGCGCCCATCCCGGCCATGTCGACGCCACCCGACGTGACGGTCAGCACCAGGCGGCGCACCAGGTTCGGACGCTCGACCGCGAGACGCGCGGCGATGACGCCGCCCATCGACTGCGCGACCAGGTCGACCGGCTCGTCCATCCGCGCCGCGACCATGGCGACCAGATCGTCCCAGCCGCGCACGGCGGGATCATGCGGCTGATGGCCGAGTCCGGGCCAGCCGAAATATTCCTTCGGCCAGGCCGCCGGCAGCCGCTCGCCGACCGGCTTCCAGAAGTCCGGCGACGCGCCCGAGCCGGGCAGGAAGAGCACGCGGGTCATGCCGCGGCTGCAAGCGGCGCCAGGAAATCCGGCAGCGGCCGGCCCTGCGATTGCAGGTAACGCGCCATGGCACCGGCGACGCGACGCACCGCCGGTCGCTCGCCCATGCGCGCACGCCAGGCGATCAGACGGGGATGGCCGGCGCCCAGCGGCGCGCCCATGCGCTCTCCGAACAGCTGCGCCATGAAGAAGGCGATGTCGGCATAGGAGTAGTTGCCGGCCAGCGAGGTCCGGCCGTCCATCGTACGCTCGAGCGCGTCGTAGAAGGCGACGGCGGCGGCCCGCGCCGCGACGGCGGCAGGGTCCTCCGGCGTCGCCTGCAGGCCCATCAGCCGGATGACCGACGGGAAGTAGACCTCGTCCGACTTGTGCTCCAGCAGCCGCGCCCGCGCGCGCGCCGCCGGATCGGCGGGCCACAGTGGCGGATCGGACCGGACCGTCTCGAGATACTCGAAGATCTGCGTCGAATCGAAGATCTCGACGGTGCCGTCGACCAGCACCGGGACCTGCTGCTTGGGGTTGATGCGCAGCACCTCGGGATGCTTCGGCTGGTAGAGCGTCTTCATGGCGAACGGCACCATGACCAGCTCGAAGGGAATGTCCTTCTCACGGGCTGCGATCTCGGCCTTGGCGCCGAACATGCTGAGCGGTCCCGAGTAGAGTTTCATGGCGCGGACGCTATCACGCGATGTCGGCGCAACGCGCACGATGTATGCTCGGGCTCGATGACAAAGTCTCTCATGTCCCTGCTGGTGCTCCTGGCGCTCTGCCTCCCCGCCCACGCCAGGGACGGCGAGGCCTGCGGCACGCCCGCGCCCCTGGACGACGGGTGGAGCATCGCTGCGCCGGCCGAGGTCGGCATCGATCCGGCCCAGCTCTGCCGGCTCGACGCCTTCCTCGGGCAATGGCCGGACGCGAACATCCATGCGGTCGTCGTGGCACGCAACGGCAGGCTCGTCATGGAGCGCTACTTCACCGGCGCGGACGAGAATTGGGGCCGTCCCCTCGGCACCGTGCAGTTCGGGCCCGAGACCCGGCACGACCTGCGGTCGATCTCGAAGAGCGTGACTTCCCTGCTGGTCGGCATTGCCCTCGGCGAAGGACGTTTCCCGTCGCTCGATTCGCCCGCCATCGATTTCTTTCCCGAGCTCGCGCCGCTCAGGACCGCCGACAATGCGCGCATCACCTTCGCCAACCTGCTGACCATGTCGTCGGGATTGAAGTGGAACGAGTCCATCCCCTACACCGACCCGGCCAACAGCGAACGTCGGCTGATCGCATCGCCCACGCCGCTGAAGTACGTGTTCGAGCAGCCGGTCGTCACCCCTCCCGGATCGACCTACAACTACAACGGCGGCAACACGACCATCCTCGGCGCCGCCGTCAGCAAGGCGGCCGGCCAGCCGCTCGACGACTATGCGCGCGACAAGCTCTTCATGCCGCTCGACATTCTCAGCTTCGAATGGATCGGCCTGCCGCTGGCCGGGGAATTGCGCGCCGCCGCCTCAGGGCTGCGGCTCAGGCCGCGCGACACGGCCAAGCTCGGCCGCCTGCTGCTCACCGACGGGCAGTGGAACGGCCGGCAGGTCGTTCCTGCCGGCTGGGCCGCCCAGTCGATCCGGCCGCGCATCAACGGCGACGGGCTTTTTTTCTACGGCTATCAATGGTGGCTCGGCCGCAGCTTCCACAACGGCGCGGAGCTGAGCTGGGTGGCCGGCGTGGGCCTCGGCGGCCAACGTCTCTACATCGTTCCCGCCCTCGACCTCGTGGTCATGATCAGCGCCGGCCACTACGCCAGCGGACTGCAGGGCGTGATACCCGCCGGCATCTTCACGCGCGTTGTGCTGCCCGCGGTGCGCGACTGACCGTCAGAGCGCGACGAACATGGCGACGGCCGCCGCCGCCATCACCGCGGTCGCCGCCCAGCCCAGGATCCTCTGCCAGGGCGCCGCGACGAAGCTGCCCATGATCTTCGGCCGGCTCGCCACGATCATCATCGCGACCATGATGGGCACGACGATCACGCCGTTGACCACGGCACTCCACAGCAGGGCCTTGATCGGGGTGAGCGGCGTGAAGCCCAGGCCGACGCCGACGAGGATGGCGAGCGCGATCACAAGATAGAAGGGCCTCGCCTCGTGCAATGGCCGTTCGAGGCCGGAGCGCCAGCCCCGCACCTCGGCGAGCGCATAGGCGACCGATCCGGCCAGCACCGGGACCGCGAGCAGACCGGTGCCGATCAGCCCGAGGCTGAACAGCACGAACGCCGCCTCGCCGGCGATCGGCTTCAGCGCCTCGGCCGCCTGCTCCGCCGATTCGACGTCCAGCTTGCCGTGGGCATGAAGGGTGACGGCGGTGGTCAGGATGATGAAGAAGGCGATCAGGTTCGACATCGCCATGCCGACCCAGGTTTCCCAGCCGATGCGGTTGAGCTCGCGCTCGGCCTGGTCGGGCCGTTCCTTGAGCGGCGCGGCATCCGGATCGGCCTCCTCGTCCTCGACCTCCTGGGAACTCTGCCAGAAGAAGAGATAGGGACTGATGGTGGTGCCGAAGATGGCGACGACCAGAGTGAGGCTCTCGCCGGTCAGCTTCACCTGCGGCACGAAGGCGCCGTGCGCGACCGCCAGCCAGTCGATCCTGGCCGCGAACACGACGCCGACATAGGCGAGCAGCGAGAAGGTGAACCACTTCAGCAGGCCGACGTAGCGGTGGTAGGGAATGAAGACGATCGCCGCCAGCGACCCGAGCGCGAACAGCACGGCGTAGAGGCGTGCGCTGCCGCCCAGCACGAGCTTGGTCGCGGCGCCCATCGCGGCGAGATCGGCGCCGAGATTGATGGTGTTGGCGACGAACAGCAGCCCCACCAGGCCCGTGACGACCCAGCGCGGGAAGGCCTGCACCATGTTGGCCGCGAGGCCCCGTCCGGTGACACGGCCGATCCGGGCGCTGACGGACTGCACGGCCACCATCAGCGGCCAGGTCAGGACGACCGTCCAGAGCAGGCCGAAGCCCGAATGCGCGCCGGCCTGGGAATAGGTTGCGATGCCGCTGGGATCGTCGTCCGCCGCCCCGGTGATGACCCCCGGCCCCAGGCGCTTGAACAGGCCTTCGAGGCTCCAGCGACTGGGCTGCGGATTGGCCGCTTGCGTCGCGGTCTGGGCGATCGTCATGTCAGACGGTGGTGATCATGTCAGCGGCCGAAACGGCTGGGGACCTTCGTAGGTTCCTGTGTAGCTGACATGGGTCACCAGGCCGTTGCCGGAGCGCCACAGATGCAGGGCCAGACCCGGCGGCTCCATCATCAGCGACAGCGGCGCATCCGGTTGCAGATCGAGTGTCGCCTGGTGTGCCGTGCTGGGCGCGATCGATGCGAGCGTGCCGGCCCAGCGCATCTGGATGGGACGATGCACGTGGCCGCACATGACCCGCTCGACATGCGGATGGCGACGGACGATCGCCGCCAGCCGTTCGGCCCCTTCGTTCAGGCGCATCCCATCGAAAGAATCGATCCCGCAATCGAACGGCGGATGGTGAAGGAACAGCACGGTCGGCCGGGCGCTTTCACCGAGGCGCGCCTCCAGCCAGCCGAGCCGCTGGTCGCACAGCGCGCCGTGCCCCTTGCCTTCCACCAGCGTGTCGAGGCCGATCAGGCGCACCGGAAACCCTTCAACCGCATACTGGATGAAGCCGGTCGCGGGCAGATAGGCATGGTCGGCGAAGGCCTCGCGCAGCGTTGCCCGTCGGTCGTGATTGCCGGGCACCAGGAAGACCGGCATGGCGAGTGGCGCGAGGAGGTCGCGCAGATGGGCGTACTCGTCGGCCCGGCCACCCTCGACCAGGTCGCCCGTCGCGAGGACGACGTCGGGCCGCGGCCGCAGGGCATTGATGTGGACAACGGCACACGCCAGATGGTTCGGCGTGTCGATGCGTCTGTAGAGCAGCTCCCCCGGCGCCTTGATGTGCATGTCCGAGATCTGCGCGATCAGCATGGCCTAGCCCCGGAATCCGTTGACGATCGGATAGCGCCGCTCCTTGCTGATCAGCCGGGTGGTGATCTTGACGCCCGGAGGGGCCTGCCGCCGCTTGTACTCCGCCGCTTCGAGCAGGCGCCAGACCCGCTCGACGGTGGCGACATCATGCCCCTGCGCCGCCACCTCGTCCGTCGCCAGGTCGCCCTCGACCAGCCCTTTCAGGATGGCGTCGAGCACCGGATAGGGCGGCAGCGAATCCTCGTCCTTCTGGTCCGGCCGCAATTCGGCAGAGGGCGGCTTGGCCAGGATGCGCTCCGGGATCACCCGGCCCGCAGGACCGAGGCCGCCGTCGGGACGATGTTCGTTGCGCCAGCGGCAGAGCGCGAAGACCGCGGTCTTGTAGACGTCCTTCAGCACGTTGTAGCCGCCGCACATGTCGCCATAGAGCGTGGCGTAGCCCACCGCCATCTCCGACTTGTTGCCGGTCGTCACCACCATGCCGCCGAGCTTGTTGGAGACCGCCATCAGGGTGACGCCGCGGGCCCGGCTCTGGATGTTCTCCTCGGTGACGTCGGGCGGCGCGTCGCCGAACAGCGGCCGGGTCATCGTCCGGAAGGCCTCCATGGCGGGGGCGATGTCCACGATGTCATGGCGCACGCCGATCGCCTCGGCGCAGGCGCGCGCATCCTCGAGCGACTCCCGGCTGGTGTGCGGCGACGGCATCATGATCGTGTGGACCCGCCCGGGTCCCAGCGCGTCGGCGGCCACGCAAGCGGTCAGCGCCGAATCGATGCCGCCCGACAGGCCGATCACGACCGAGGGAAAGCCCGTCTTGTCGACGTAGTCGCGCAGGCCGAGCATCATCGCCTGGTAGATCGATTCGACCTCGCCCAGTTCCCGTGCGATCGGACCGGGCAGGCACTCCCAGCCGCTGCCCTGCCCCGGCCCGCCCTGCCGGAACTCGACGGTCGTCACCTGTTCGCGGAACGAGGCGAGCTTCGCCTTGAGCGCCCGGTCGGCGCCCAGCACGAACGAGCCGCCGTCGAACACGACCTCGTCCTGGCCGCCGACCTGGTTGAGATAGACGAAGGGCAGGCCGCTCTCGACCACGCGCGCGACGCCGAGCTGCACGCGGATGTCGGTCTTGCCCAGCTCGAAGGGCGAGCCGTTGGGCACCAGCAGGATCTCGCCGCCGGTCTCCGACACGCATTCCACGATGTCGGGCGACCACACGTCCTCGCAGATCGGCACGCCGATGCGCACGCCGTCGAACACCAGCGGGCCGGGCATCGGGCCGGGGGCGAAGACGCGCTTCTCGTCGAACACGCCGTAGTTCGGCAGGTCGACCTTGAAACGCTTGCCGATCACCGTTCCGCAGTCGAGGCCGACGATGGCGTTGTGCAACCTGTCGCCCTCGCGCCACGGCGTGGTCACGAACAGCGCCGGTCCGCCGTCCAGCGTGTCGGCGCGCAGCGCCTCGACCGCCTCGTGGCAACGCCGCTGGAAGGCCGGCTTCAGCACCAGGTCCTCCGGCGGATAGCCCGACAGGACCAGCTCCGGCGTCAGCACGAGATCGGCGCCCTGCCGGCGCGCCTCGGCCCGTGCGGCCCGCACCTTGGCGAGGTTGCCCGCGACGTCGCCGACCTTGGGATTGAGCTGGGCCAGCGCGACCTTGAGCGACCTTGCCATGGCGGAAACCTTTTATGCTCGTACTGAGTATTATAGAATAATGCTACTTTTGAGCATAAACGGTCAAGGGCCGGCAGTCGCTACCTGGCGGCCACCACCTCGACCTCCACCAGCATGCCGGGATCGGCGAGGCCCTGGACGATCAGCAGCGTCGAGGCGGGATACGGCGCCTTCGGGAAGTATCGGTCGCGGATCGTGCGATAGGGCACGATGAAGCGGCTGTCGGTGAGGAAGACGTTGACCTTCACGACGTCGCCGAAGCCCATGCCGCCGCTCTTCAGCACCTCGCGGATGTTCTTCCACACCTGGTCGACCTGCTTCTCGATCCCGGCCTGCAGCTTGCCCTTGGAATCGACGCCGACCTGGCCGGAGACATAGTAGAGCCGGCTTCCCGCCGGAACTTCGGCCCCGAGACTGTACTTGCCGGCCAGCGACACGGTCTTCGGGTTGTTGAACTTGATGGCCATGGCAGGCTCCCCCATCTAATAGTCGTCGTCCTGACAGGAACCCATCCGGACCGCATGACGTCAAGCACTTCGCCCATCCATATCGTCGGCGGCGGCCTCGCCGGCTCCGAGGCGGCGTGGCAGATCGCGTCGGCCGGGGTTCCGGTCGTGCTGCACGAGATGCGGCCGGTGCGCGGGACCGAGGCGCATCTGACCGACAGCCTCGCCGAACTCGTCTGCTCGAATTCCTTCCGCTCCGACGACGCCGCCAACAACGCCGTCGGCCTCCTGCACGAGGAGATGCGCCGGGCGGGCTCGCTGATCCTGCGCGCGGCCGACCGCCACAAGCTGCCGGCCGGCGGCGCGCTCGCCGTCGACCGTCACGGATTCTCGGCGGCCGTCCAGGAGACGCTGCTCGCCCATCCGCTGGTCGAGCTACGGCGCGAGGAAGTGGCCGGCCTGCCGCCGGACGACTGGGACAGCGTCATCGTCGCCACCGGTCCCCTCACCTCGCCGACCCTGGCGGACGCGATCCGCACACTGAGCGGCGAGGAGTCCCTCGCCTTCTTCGACGCCATCGCGCCGATCGTGCACTACGAGAGCATCGACCTGTCGATCGCCTGGAAGCAGTCGCGCTACGATAAGGGCGGCCCCGCCGGCGACGGCGCCGACTACCTCAACTGCCCGATGAACAAGGCGGAGTACGAAGCGTTCGTGGCGGCGCTGCTGGCCGGCGACAAGACCGAGTTCAAGGAGTGGGAGCACAACACGCCCTACTTCAACGGCTGCCAGCCGATCGAGGTGATCGCCGCCAGCGGCCCGCAGACGCTGCGCTTCGGGCCGATGAAGCCCGTCGGCCTGCGCGACCCGCGGACCGGCCACCGGCCGTGGGCGGTCGTGCAGCTGCGCCAGGACAATGCGCTTGGCACGCTGTGGAACATCGTCGGCTTCCAGACCAAGCTGAAGCACGGCGAGCAGACCCGGCTGTTCCGCACCATCCCCGGCCTGCAGAACGCCGAGTTCGCGCGCCTGGGCGGCCTGCACCGCAACACCTTCCTCAACAGTCCGCGCCTGCTCGACGGCGCCCTGCGTCTCAGGGCGCTACCCCGTCTGCGCTTCGCCGGCCAGATCACCGGCTGCGAGGGCTATGTCGAAAGCGCCGCCGTGGGACTGATGGCCGGCCGCTTCGCGGCCGCCGAGCGGCAGGGCATCACCGCCGCACCGCCGCCATCCACGACGGCGATGGGCGCGCTCCTGGCCCACATCACCGGCGGCGCCGATGCCGGCACCTTCCAGCCGATGAACGTCAATTTCGGACTCTTTCCGCCGATCGAGGGCACCTTGCGTGGCAAGGAGCGCAAGCAGGCACTGAGTGCACGCGCCCTGCGCGATCTCGACGGCTGGCTCGGCCCCGCGCCGCTCGCCGCGGAGTAACACTCCGTAACAGGACGCAACAGCCCGAAATCAATCGTTATTTCCCTTCGGCTCCGCGGCGCGGTCACATGAACTTCCCTGACCCACTCAACGGAGGCCGACGTGCAGAGCCCCAACAGTCTTGCTTTCGGTGCGGTCGAGCATGTGACCCTGCAGCTCGACATCCTGCGCGAGATCCGCCGCTACCTCACGCCCTACCAGACCCGGGAGGCGCCGATCACGGGACAGACCGTCATCAGCGACGGCGCCACCATCGATTCGCTCACGCTCATGGACATGCTCATGGAGCTGGAGGATCGTTTCGACGTCTCCATCCCCACCCGCATCGTCGCCGAGGTGCGCACGGTCGACCAGCTCGCCGACGCGATCGTGGCGCTGCGCGCGGCGGGGTGACGGCGGCAGGTTACGGCGTCTTCCTCAGACGTGACTTCGGCCCTCGGCGCTGGAAAGATGGCGCACGTCTCCGCAGCGAGGCGCGGACGGTGTGAGGAGAAGACGGCATGAGGTTCCTGATCGCCCTGCTCCTGCCGTGGCTCACCTTCTTCACGATCGGCCGGCCGATCGCCGGCGTCATTTGCCTGGTGTTGCAGATCACGCTGATCGGCTGGCTGCCGGCGACCCTGTGGGCCATCTATGCGCTGAGCAACTGGCGAACCGACAAGGCCATCGAGAAGGCCGTGGGCGGCAGCAGGATGTGACAGCGTGCGGGGGCCGATCGCGTCCCGCGCCGCCGCCCCCGCTTCTCCGACACATCCCGCGCATGCCCCCATGAGATAAGCTCGTGGGCAATTCTGCCGAACTCTGCCAGATTGCCGGCGTCAAACGTGTATCTACACAGGTAGCCCATGAGTCCCGCCGAGCGCCGGCAGATGATGCTGGCCGGGCCGATCGTGCCCACCATCCTGGCGCTGGCCGCGCCCAACGTCCTGAACGTGGCCATGCAGAGCCTGGTGAGCGTCTCGGACGGGCTGTTCGTCGGCCGGCTCGGCACCGTCGACCTCGCCGCGCTCGCCCTCGTCTTCCCGACCCAGATGACGCTCGGCATGATGTCGGCAGGTGCCATGGGCGGCGGCATCTCCTCCTCCGTGGCGCGCGCGCTCGGCGCCGGCAACCGGGCGGCCGCCGAGGCGGCGGCGGCGCATGCGCTCGCCATCGCGCTCGGCATGTCCGTCCTGTTCGCCATCGTGTTCGTGGGCTTCGGTCGCAGCATCTTCGGCCTGCTCGGCGGCAGCGGCGCTGCGCTCGACCGCGCCGAGGCCTTCGCCACGATCCTCTTCCTGGGCTGCTCGGCCCACTGGGTCGCGAATTCGATGGCATCCGTCCTGCGCGGCACCGGCGACATGAAGACGCCGGGATATGCCCTGGTCGCGACGGCGGCGCTGCAGATCCCGCTCACCGGCGCACTGACGCTGGGCTGGTTCGGCCTGCCGGCGCTCGGCATCCGCGGCCCGGCGCTGGCCGCCGTGATCGCCTTCGCCATCGCCGCGGTGTGGATGCTGAGCCGCCTCACCGGTGCCAACGCCGCGCTGCGGCTGCGCTGGCCGCGCGACGGCTTCCGCTGGCGCGCCTTCAACGACATCCTGAAGGTCGGCCTGATCGCCTGCCTGGTCGTGATCCTCACCAACAGCACCGTGCTGGTCGTGACCGGGCTGATCGGCCGCGAGGGCGACGGGGCCATTGCCGGCTACGGGATCGGCAGCCGGCTGGAGTACATGCTGATCCCGATCAGCTTCGGCATCGGCGCAGCGCTGACCGCGCTGGTCGGCACCAATATCGGCGCCCGCCAGTACGCCCGTGCCCGGCGCCTGGCCTGGACGGGCGCGGCGATGGCCGGCGCGGTCGCGGCACTGATCGGCCTCGTCGTGGCGCTGTGGCCCGACCTGTGGCTCGGCCTGTTCACCCAGGATCCGCGCGCGCTGGCCTCGGGCCGTCACTATCTCAGCATCGTCGGCCCGGCCTACGGTTTCTTCGGCGTGGCGATGGCGCTCTACTTCGCCTCTCAGGGCACCGGCGAGATGTACTGGCCGGTCGCCGCCAACCTCACGCGCATCACCATCGCCGCCGGCGGCAGCATGCTGGCGCTCGACCGCTTCGGCTGGGGCGTGTCCGGCCTCTACGCCTGCGTTGCGACCGGCATCGTCGCCTTCTCGCTGCTGCTCGCCTTCTCGACGACGCGACGGGCCTGGACTGGCGCCTGACCGTCCGGCCCGACCGCCAATCGACGCAACGCACGAAACGATTCGCCGCGCCCGCGCAATCGGCGGGTTACCGCCGGCCGCCATGGTGGCTCCCATCAGGAGCCCGCCATGTCCCCGTCCCCGATCCTTCGCCTCGTGCTGTTCGTCGCGATCCTCACCGCCGCTCTTCCCGCCTCGGGACGCGAGCCCGAGCAGGCCGCGCTGGCCGGCAACGCCCTGCGAATCGCCGCCACGCACTACGCCGCCGCGCGGCCGCATGCCCCGGTCGGCCCCGACAACTCCTCGGCCGACGTCCAGCGCGCCTACGCGCTGCACCGGAAAGGCGACGTCGACGGCGCGCTCGCCGCCTACGACGATGTGCTGCGGCGGTTTCCCGACTCCGTGCCGGCCCTGCTCAACCGCGCCGTCCTTCTGTCCACCCTCGGCGCCGCGCCGGCTCGGGCGCTGCCTGATCTCGACCGCGTGCTGGTCGTCGAGCCCCGCAACCGCGACGCCCTGACGTTCCGGGCCGACGCCCATCTGCGGCAGGGCGCCTACCGCGCCGCCCTGACCGACCTCGACCGGCTCGTCGCGCTCGCGCCGGCCGAGGCCCAGGCGCGCGTGCTGCGCGGCGTCGCCCGCGCCGCGCTGGGTCAGCCGACCCTGGCACGGTCGGACTACCAGGCCGCGCTGTCGCTCGACGCCGGCAACGTCGACGCGCGGGTCAACCGTGCCGCCCTCCTGGCGGCCGATGGCGCCTTCGACGCGGCGCGGCGCGACCTCGACGAGGCCCTCGCCCGCCAGCCAGGCCATGCGCTCGCCCACTACAATCGCGGCTATGTCCGCTTCGCCATCGGCGACCGGACCGGCGCCGTGGCCGACTACGACGCGGCCCTCGCGATCGACCCGGGCTTCGGGCAGGCCCATCTCAACCGCTGCATCGCCCGCAGCGCCGCCGGTGAGGACGGCGCCCGGGCCGCCGCCGATTGCGCCGCCGCGCGCCGTCTACTCGCGCCAGCGACACCGTCGGGCGAGCGTCACCTCCTCAACTAGATGGATTAGGATGGTTTCGCCCTATCTTAATTGGAGCGCCCAGGACGCAAGCACTTGTGGGCTCACTCGAGGTGCTGCCCTATCCGTGGCGTCCCGCCGAATTAAGATAGAAAAGATAGTTTCGCTGACGAGTTCGTCGGGGAGCCGTGGCGCTCCCCGACATCACACCGACGAACCAACGATGAATAGAGCGAATGCCTCGCTGAATGGTAGCACGGAAGTATTGCCGGAACAATAACCATAGTGCTTGTCGCGGGTGCGACAAGGCCGCCATGAAGACCATCCTCGTCATCGGCATCGGCGTCGGCGATCCCGACCAGCTCACCCTGCAGGCGGTGCAGGCGCTGCGCCGCGCCGATGTCTTCTTCGTGCTCGACAAGGGCCGCGAGAAGGCCGACCTGCGCGGCCTGCGCGAGGAGATCCTGCGCCGCCATGCCGGCGAGCGGCCCTACCGCATCGCCGAAGCGCCGAGCCCGCCGCGCGACGGCGCGCCGGCCGACTATCGAGCCTGCGTCGACGCGCTGAACGAGGCCAAGCAGGCGGTGTTCCGGACGCTGATCGAGGGGCTGGCGGAGGGCGAGACCGGCGCCTTCCTCGTCTGGGGCGATCCGATGCTCTACGACAGCACGCTGCGCAACCTCGATGCCCTCAAGGCGGCCGGCCTCGCCTTCACGCACGAGGTCATTCCCGGCATCACCGCCATCCAGGCACTGGCGGCCGCGCACAGGATCCCGCTCAACCGAATCGCCGAGGCGGTGACGGTCACTACCGGCCGGCTGCTCGCCGACGGCTTCCCGCCCGGCATCGCCAGCGTCGTCGTGCTGCTCGACGGCGAGGACACCTATCGCCGCTTCGTCGGCCAGGACGTCGAGATCTTCTGGGGCGCCTATCTCGGCACGGCCAGGCAGATCCTGGTCGCCGGCCGCATCGACGACGTCGCCGAGGAAATCCATCGCCGGCGGCATGCCGCTCGCGCGGCCAACGGCTGGATCATGGACACCTATCTCCTGCGCCGCCTCCCGTCCTGACCGGGCCGGGCGTGCCGCCGCTCAGCGGCGGCGCAGGACCTCGGGCAGGAAGCGACCGTCGTTGACGCCGACCTCGCGCGCGATGAGCCGGTTGAGCTGCTCGCTCAGGCGCAGGATAAGGGCGCGGTGGGCCTGCGGGTCGACGGCGAGGTTGACCAGCTCGTCGGGGTCGCGCTCGAGGTCGAACAGTTCGAGGTCGTTGCCGGCCAGCAGCGCCTCGAACGTCGTCGGCGTGTTGAAATTGTCGGGCGCGTAGTAGCGCGAGAACTTGTGGCGGCCGTCGTAGGCGAAGCTGATGAAGCCGCGCAAGGTCATGTCGGGCCGCACCTCGGTGAAGGGCGGCGCCGCGCGATGGGTCGCCACGTCGCGGCACACGCGCATCATGTACAGCGGATCGACGGTCTGCAGGCCGACATAGTTGAACAGCACGGCCTCGCGCACCGCGTCCAGCGCCGCCTGGCCGGGATCGCGCAGCAGCGGGCTGAAATCGCGCCCCGGCAGCCCGGCGGCCTCGATCTCCCGGCGCGCCGCCTCGCCACTGCCGAGGCCGGCGAGCGTCGGCACGAGATCGATGTGGCTCGTGAGCGCCCGGCACGTCCGTCCGCCGGCATGCTCGGGATGGACCACGACCATGGGCACGTGCGTCTCCTGCTCGTAGGGCAGCGGACCCTTGCCCCGCAGGCCGCCATGCGAGCCGCCGAGCTCGCCATGGTCTGCGGTGCGCACCATCACGGTCGACGACCAGAGGTCGAGCGCCGACATCGCATCGATGACGGTCTGCAGGTTGCGGTCGTTGTCGCGGATCAGGTTGAGATAGAAATTGTAGTAGTCCGTCCACATCGCGTCGGCATCGACCGGGATCTCGCCCAGGAAAGCCGACCAGCCGACCTTGTAGGCGAGCTGGGCGCGCGGCCGGCCGGGCTTGTCGAGCGGCTCGCGCTGGCTGGGCGACGGCGCGAAGCGCCATCGCTTCGCATAGAGTTCGTTGTCCGGCGGCGGCGTGATGGTCTGGCCGACCATGGACTTCTGCTCCGGCCGGCCCGGCTGGTTGACGTCGCCGTACATGATGTCGTGCGGCGACACGAAGCTCACCACCAGCAGCCAGGGCGTACCGGCCGCGTTCAGCGCCTGGCCGTGCGTGCGCATCCAGCGGACCGCCTCGGCGGCGGTGTAGACGTCGGTGTCGTAGCCCTGGTTCGGCGCGCCGACCTTGTCGCCGTCGGGCGCGAAATTGTCGAAGCCGTAGGCCGTGAGCGCGTCGCTGTAGTTCACCGTCCGCTTGGGATAGATGATGTCGCGACGCAGCTCGAACTTGCCGAACCAGGTCGTCGCGTAGCCCAGCTTCTTGAAGATCTTGCCCAGGCTCGGCCGCTCGGGCGACAGGCTCGGCACGTAGCCGAGCTCCATCTGGTCGTAGACGCCGTTCACCTGCGGCGGCACGCCCGAGACCATGACGCCGCGCGAGGGCGTGCACATCGCCGCCGCGATATAGTGGTTGAGGAACGTCGTGCCGCGACGCTGCAGCTCTTCGCGGGCCGGCGTCGCGTAGCCTTCCGCCGGGCGCAGATGGTGGGCCTCCTCGTCGGTGATGACGAGGACGACGTTGTAGGGACGGCCGAGCGGCGAGGCGCGGCTGGCCGGACGAGCCGGCGCGGCCCCGCCACCGGCGGTCTGGGCGATCGCCGGCCCGTCGACCGAAGCGAGCGCCGCCGCGCCAAGTCCCGCCTGCAGCAGCGACCGACGGCGAAGGTCACGATTATCCGTCATGGAGTCTGTCCTACGACAGGGTGCAGACGGTGTGAACCCCGGATCGGCGACCGGCGCCGGACGAGCGATCGGCCGTCGTGGCGCGTCGGCTTGCCAGTTCGGCCCCCCTCGACTAGGCAGGGCAAGCCAGCAGAAAGCAGCAGAGTCTCCCTTGCCCAAGTAAACGCCGGTCTCAGCAGTTCCCCGATCGTGCGGCGACGCCCCTGCGACGCCGCGTGTCTTTGCGCATGAGCTCGTCGGGGCGGCGGTTGGAGACCGGTTTGGCATCGCTGACCGCGCGCGTCCTCCCGACGGCTGCACGAGCTGCTCCCTGTCCGCTTCTCGATCGTCCCTGCCACGCCGTGCCCGTCCCGGGCCTCGCTCCTGTCGCCGCTTCGCCGGGCTTCCCAACGGGAAGAGCCAACCGGCGTGTCCAGCATCCTCAGCGTCCGATGGACGATCACTCCCCTTCTAGCCCCGCAACCCTGGCTCCATTGCAGCCGCTGTCGTGCCTCGCGATGCTTCCGCAGCAGCGACAGGTTCCGGGTCAATGCCAACGGCCGGCGCATCGATGCCTGGCTGATCTATCGATGCACCGCCTGCGACGGGACGTGGAACCGCCCCGTCGTGGAACGCCGGGAGGTCTCCACCCTCGGCCGTCCGCTCCTCCAGGCGTTGCAAGCGAACGATCCCGACCTGGTGCATCGCCTCGCTTTCGACGCCGCGAGCCTCGGGCGATGGACGGCACAGGTGCGGGAATTCGACGAGGTGCTGGTGACGAGGCAGGTGCTGTCCGAAGGATCGCGGCCGTTCCAGCGGCTGGAGATCGAGTGCCGGGTATCCCAGGCGACCGGACTGCGCGCCGATCGGCTGCTGGCGAGCGAGCTCGGGCTCTCCCGCAACGCCATCCGGAAGCTGGGGCGATCGTCGCAGCTCGTGACGATGCCGCCGGACGTCGATCTTCGCCGGCCGCTGCGCGACGGGCTGCTTCTGATCATCGACACCGCGTCCCTCCCCGAGGGCATCGTCGAGCACGCGGCGGGGCGGAGCGTCCCGTCGCGGCCGGCCTGAACGCTCGCCCTCAGCCCAGCCGCAGCAGCGGCACGGCGGCGGCGGCCAGCAGCACGGCGAGGATTCGCGCCCGCGTGAAGGACTCCTTGAGCCAGAGGACGGCGATCAGCAGCGCGAAGACCGCGCTGGTGTCGCGCAGGGCCGCGGCCGGGGCGATCGGCGCGTGAGCCCAGACCCAGAGGATGAGGAGATACGACGCCATCGATGCCAGCGCGACGGGCGTCGCGACGACCCAGTGATCGCGCAGCCACCGCCAGGGCGGGCCTGCTTCGCGCTGCCGCCAACACATCGCCGCGGCATTGGTGATCGACACGACGAAGCCGTAGGCGAGCGGCGATCCCGCCGCCCGCACACCCTGGGCATCGCACAGGATGTAGGCCGCCGTCCCCAGTCCGGCCATGCAGGTCCAGCCGAGGGCCGGCCTCGAGAAGCCGCGATCGCGCAGCGTGTCCCAGGACAGGACCGCGAGCGACAGAGCGATGACGGTAATCCCGGAGAGCGCGGCCGAACCCGGCCAGCCGCCGGCGAAGATCGCCACCAGCGGGACGACCAGGAGGACGGCGATCGCCCGGTTGACCGGATAGACGACGCCGAAGCCGCCCAGCTCGTAGGCGCGCAGGAGCGCGCGGATGGTGAGCACGTTCATCGCCGTCGAAGCGGCGATCCAGGGCCAGGCGGCCATCGCCGGCAAACCCGACCAGAAGAGCGCCGGCACGACGAGCAGCGCGCCCACCAGCATCTGCGCCGCCATGGCGCGCGCGGGATCGCGGCTCGCCTTCACGGCTGCATTCCAGCCGGCGTGCAGGGCGGCGCTCGCGAGCGCGGCGGCGACGTCGATCGCGTCCATGGCCGGGCCGTTCAGCCGTGCGGCCGGTGGTCGATGATCACGGCGTAGCGTGCGGGCTTCGCCGTGCGATTGCGGTAGGTGATCGGCCGGTCGAGCTGCATGGCGAGGCAGTCTCCGGAAGCGAGCGTGTGGCGCGCCTCCCCCAGCGTCACCTCCATCGTCCCCTGCAGCACCCAGATCTGCTGATGCGTGACGCCCGGCCGTGCCCCGGTCTCGTAGGCGACGCGGGCACCGGCGGGAAAGACGACCTCGACGATCTGCAGCGGCGAGGCGACGCCGGCCGGCGAGACGTTGCGCCGGACGTAGCCCGACGCCGGATCGCGCCATTCGACCTGGTCCTTGCGGCGGGACACCGGATCGGCCGGCGGCGACGGCGCCTCGAAGAGCGCGGCGAGCGGCACGCCGAGCCCGGTCGCGAGCTTCTCCAGCACGACCGCCGTCGGGCTGCACTCGCCGCGCTCGATCAGCGAGATCATCGAGCGGCTGACGCCGCACTGGCCGGCCAGGGCGTCGAGCGCCAGCCCGCGCTCGGCGCGCAACCCGCGCACGCGCGCGGCGATGCGATCGTTGATATCCATCGTTCTGGAGGCTTGTCCAATATACTGGACGCGTCAAGCGTCAGCCGCGCGCGACACGGGCGCGATCCGCCGCGCGACGGCTCAGTCGACGACCCAGAACTCGTGCGGCTGGTCGATGTTGAGGTCGCGGTCCGTGGTCTCGTGCGGCTGCGCCTTGTGCAGCCGGTAGCGCTTCTGGGCGACCTCGACGACGGCGCGGTTGTCGTGCCGCTCCATCACCGTGCCGCCGAACGGGTCGCCGTCGGGCAGGCTGCCGTAGAACGTGTCGCCGCCGTGCAGGGTCGGGACCTCGTCGGGATCCGCCCTGTCGCGCTGGAGGACCAGCACCGTCCCGGTGCTCAGCGTCTGCATCAGCAGGGATGCCTGCCAGTTCGCCATCGCGCTCTCCCCTGTCCGGTCGGCGGCATGCTAACAACGCTGCCCATCGACGAACAGCGGGAGACAGGGCCATGAGCGCCACCGAGACCAAGGGACTGCAGCTACGCTCGCGCATCAGCAAGGGCGGCGACCTCGAATTGTCGCTCGTGGAGGTCGTGACCCCCGAGCCCGGCCCCGACCAGGTCGTCGTCAAGGTCGAGGCGACACCGATCAACCCCTCGGACCTCGGCCTGCTGCTGGGGCCGGCCGACATGGCCACCTTCAAGGCGTCGGGCAGCGGCGCCGGCGTCAAGGTGACGGCCAAGGTACCGGCGGCATCCCTGCCCTTTTTGGCCGCCCGCCTCGACCAGGCGATGCCGGTCGGCAACGAGGGCGCCGGCACGGTGGTCAAGGCGGGCTCGTCGGAGGCGGCGCAGGCGCTGCTCGGCAAGACCGTATCGATGATCGGCGGCGCGATGTACGCCCAGTACCGCCTGCTCAAGGCGACCGACTGCCAGCCGCTGCCGGCCGGCACCACGGCAGCCGAGGGCGCCTCGTGGTTCGTCAACCCGCTGACCGCGCTCGGCATGACCGAGACGATGAAGCGCGAGGGCCACACGGCGCTGGTCCATACCGCCGCCGCCTCCAACCTCGGCCAGATGCTGAACAAGATCTGCCTCGAGGACGGCATCCCGCTGGTCAACATCGTGCGCAGCGCCGCCCAGGCGAAGATCCTGCACGATATCGGTGCGAAGCATGTCGTCGACTCGACGGCGCCCGATTTCATGGACGCGCTGACGCAGGCGCTGGTCGAGACCGGCGCGACCATCGCCTTCGACGCGATCGGCGGCGGCAAGCTCGCCAGCCAGATCCTGACCTGCATGGAGATCGCGCTCGGCAAGACGGCCAAGGAGTACAGCCGCTACGGCTCCACCACGCACAAGCAGGTCTACATCTACGGCAGCCTCGCCACCGGTCCGGTCGAGCTCACGCGCAACTACGGCATGGCCTGGGGCGTCGGCGGCTGGCTGTTGACGCCATTCCTCCAGAAGATCGGTCGCCCCGAGCAGGTCCGCCTGCGCGAGCGCGTCGTGAAGGGGCTCAAGACCACCTTCGCCAGCCATTATACGAGGACCGTGTCGCTGCCCGAGGCGCTCGACGTCGCCAACATCGCCGCCTACGGCAAGCGCGCGACCGGCGAGAAGTTCCTGATCGACCCGAGCAAGGCCTGAACCGTCGCGGCACGCGACGTCCCGTGGCCGAGAAGTGGCCACGGGATCGCCTGAAGGTTCCGCTGCAACCCTCTGGTCGCCTTCGCCGTTCACCCCGTCGAGACACAAACGAGGAGAGGCGAACATGCTGCGGATCAAGACCTTCGCGATCGTCGGCGCCCTGGCGCTGGCCACGGCTGCCTGCGGCGACCGCCCGGTCGACCGCGCCCTGACCGGCGGTGCGATCGGCGCCGGCGGCGGCGCCCTGGTGGGCGCGGCGGCGGGCAACCCGCTGGCCGGTGCGGCGGTCGGCGCCGTCGGCGGCGCGGCCATCGGTGCCGCCACGGCCCCGCGCCAGAACTACTACTAGGCCCTCCAGCCCATACAAGCTTCGGGCGGCTCGAGCCGCGGTCCCCCTTACGGGATCGCGGCGGCCGCCCGAAGTCGCGAGTCGGTCAGGGGCGCGGCAGGGTCACCCACTGGTCGAAGCGATAGACGAGGAGCGCGCCGAACAGCGGCAGCGCCGCGTTGGTGACGGCGCAACACCTCGGCAACGAAGAAGCTCCAGTTGGTCCCCAGGCCGGACGGTGACCGAGACGAGGGTCATGACCGCGGCCGCGGTGCGATGAGGGGACGCCCGCCCCTGGAGCCCGATGTCATCCTGAGCGAAGCGAAGGATCTCATGATGATGGCCACCGGAGTCCCTGTTTCACGGCCATGAGGTCCTTCGCTTCGCTCAGGACGACAGGAGGGAACTACGCCACCGCCCTCTTCGGCGCACAGAGGCCGGCCAAGGAGCTGCCTTGGCGCGAGACCAGAAGGCCTCGTCAGAAGGCCCTGCAGCACGCCGTCCAGAAGGCGTGCCCCCGCCGCCATGGCCCGTTGAAAGCACCGCTCGAACATTCCAGACGTCTCCCTTCGGGCGGGCTCAGGTCCCTTGCCCGGCATCGTGCGCATAGAGCCAGCCGATATTGGCCATCGATCGATCTCCGGACGCGGCCAGTGCCGCGTCGCGCTGTTCCTGCGCCGGCCCGTCGGGCAAGTGGAACCGGATGCGGTTGGCCGAGCTTGCCTCCTGCAGACGGGTGGCCCGCGGCTTGCGCAGCGCCTCGTAGCGCGCGAGCGCCGCGGGAACGTCGCCCTGCATCGCCGTCAGCACGGCGGCCAGCGTGGCGCCGTCCTCGATCGACTGCGCCGCACCCTGCGCCATGAAGGGCAGCATGGGATGGCAGGCGTCGCCCAGCAGCGTGATCCGGCCCTCGCTCCAGCGCGGCAGGGGCAGGCGGTCATGCAGGGCCCAGACGAAGGTCTCGGGAAAGGCCTCGATCAGCCCGCGCACCATCGGATGCCAGCCTTCGTAGCGCGCCAGCGCCTCGTCGACCCGCCCCTTCTGCGTCCACGACTCGTCCGTCCACGCCCCGTGCTCGGTGACACAGACCACGTTCATGAACCGCCCGGCGCCGACCCAGTAGTGGACCACGTGCCCGTCCGGTCCCATCCAGTTGTGCGAGGCGACCTCGATGCCGAGATGGCGCACGCGCTCGGCCGGGACCAGGCCGCGCCACGCCACGCAGCCCGTGAAGCGCGGCTTCTCCGCGCCGAACAGGATGTGACGCACGCGGCTGTGGATGCCGTCGGCGCCGACCAGCAGGTCGGCCTCGGCCGATGCTCCGTTCTCGAACTGCGCCGTGACCCGTCCGCCGGTCTCCGCGACGTCGACGAGCCGATGCGAGAGATGCAGGCGCTCCGGCGGCAGCGCGGCGGCCAGCAGCTCGACGAGATCTCCGCGATGGACATGGTAGTACGGCGCGCCGAACGTCTCCTCGACCGCCGCGCCCAGCGGCGCGCGCTGCAGCGTGCGCCCGTCGTCCCAGCGCTTCTGGTGGACGGCCTGCGGACGCACGCCGGCGCGGTCGAGCGCCGACTTCAGGCCAAGGCGGATCAGCAGGCGCGCGGCGTTGGGGCTGATCTGGATGCCGGCACCGACCTCGCCGATGCGCGGCGCCTGCTCGTAGACCTGGACGTCGAACCCGGCCTGCAGGAGATGCAGCGCCGCCGCAAGGCCGCCGATGCCGCCCCCGGCCACCGCGATCCTCGTCATTGCAGCACCGCCCGCCACACCGCGCGTCCGTCGGCGCAGCCGTTGCCGCGCCACGCGACATGGGTGTCGGGCCGCACCAGCACGAGGCGGGCCTCGTAGAACGGCGCCACGGCGGGATCGTCGACGATCACCGTGTCGAGCGGCGCCGGCGCGGCGTCGATCAGCGGCGACGGATCGGCGCCGCCGAACACCAGCAGCGTGAACCACGGGCCCAGCCGGTCGTAGAGCGCCGAGCCGTCGCGCAGGAAGGTACTGGGCAGGCGCGCGCCCGGCGCGGTGGTCGGCTCGTAGCGCACGGGATCGCCCTCGACGCCGTCGTAGCGATAGCCGAGCTCGATGCCCCAGCTTTCGTTTTCGGCGTTGCCCAGCGCGGCGATCTCGCGGCCGAGCGCCTGCGGATCGGCGATGCGCTCGTAGAGCTCGCCGATCCGGATGCGCACATCGGTATGGCGCTCCGACGCCTGCCGGTTGCGCAGGCCGACCGGCCGGCGGTCGGCCTCGTAGGAGCGCAGCAGGCCGGGGCCGGCGAAGCCCCTGAGCGTGGCGGCGAGCTTCCAGCCGAGGTCGACGGCATCGGCGATGCCCGTGTTCATGCCGTAGCCGCCGGTCGGAATGTACTGGTGCGCCGCGTCGCCGGCCAGGAACACGCGGCCGCCGGCGTAGCGCTCGGCCAGCAGGAGGTGCGTGAACCAGGGATTGTCGACCAGGACCTCGCGCTCGAACGGCCGGCCGGCCCAGGCGTCGAGCACGGCATGAGGATCGAGGCGATCCACGTCCGTGCCGGGCGGCGGTCGCGTCTGGAGCGTCCAGGTATCGCGATCGTCCTGGGCGATCAGCGTGCCGCGCGCGGTCTGGTAGTGCCAGGCAATGCCGAAGGCCTGCAGCAGATCGCGCGCATCGGAGCGGAAATGGATCATGTAGCGATGGGCGACCGCGGCCCTGCCCTCGAGGCCGATGCCCAGCCGGTCGCGCACGATGCTCGAGCCGCCGTCGCAGCCGGCCAGGAAGTCGCAGCGGACCTGTTCCGTCTCGCCGGTCTCGCCGGTCTCGACGGTGCGCAGCGTCGCGGTGACGCCGTCGGCATCCTGGGTGAAATCCTCCAGCGCCACGCCCCAGCGCGCGTCGACCCGCGGATCGCCGACGATCGCGGCCTGCAGGACCGGCTCGATTTTCACCTGGCTCACCCGCATGGCGGGTTCGCGCGCCTGCGTGCCGTCGTTGCAGGCGAGGATCTCGGCGCGCTTCTCGGCGACACAGGGATAGCGGAAGCGATGCAGCTCGCGCCCGCCCCGGTCGCGCGCCAGCGACGTGATCCACGACACGTCGAAGCAGTTCTCCTCCGGCACCGCCGCCGCCCGCAGCCGGTCCGCCAGGCCGAGCCGCCGGAACAGCTCCATCGAGCGACCGTTGGTGATGTCCATCTTGGGATGCCGCGTGGTCGAGGCGTTGCGCTCGACCAGCTGGCAGCGGATGCCGAGCGCAGCGAGCGTGCGCGCCAGCGTCATCCCGACCGGCCCGCCGCCCGCAATCAGGACGGGGACGTGGTTCATGTTCCTCTCCCCCTTGGGGGAGAGGAGCCTGAAAGCACGACAATCACGCCCGCTTCGCCGCGGCTTCCTTCTCGGCCATCTTGGCCTTGAGCTGCTCCGGCGTGAGCCGGACGATGTGCTCGTTCTGGTGGCTGTAGATGTCGTACTTCTGGACGTCGAGATCCTCGAGCACGATCTCGCGCGCCAGCACCTTCTGCTTCCAGGCCGCGTGCTCGGCCTCGGCGGCGTGGAACTCGGGCATCACCTCGCGTGCGAACAGCTCCAGCGAGTGGCAGATGTCCTTGTGGCTGGTCTTCCCCGCCTGGTTCAGCAGGATCACCTGGTCGACGCGGCTCTGCTGGAACAGCCGCAGCTTGCGCCGGATCGTCTCGGGCGAGCCGATCAGGCCGGACTCCAGCGCCTTCTTCTCTTCCGGTCCGCCGCGCCAGCTCTGGTACTCCTGCCAGAGATCGGACGTGCCCGGCGCGTCGACGCCCTTCCGGCCGTAGTAGCTGAGCGCGAAGATGAAGAAGGTCCAGCCCGCCGCCTTGGCCTCGGCCTCTGCGTCGGTCGCGGCGCACATGAAGCCCGACACCATCGCGACGTTCGGGTTGCTCGGATAGTCGGCGAGCTTGGCCTGATTGTTCAGCAGGTTGTTGTAGTACTTGTGCACCCAGGCGCGCGCCGCCTCCGGCGTCACGAAGGTGAAGCCGAGCGCGCCCATGCCCCATTCACCGGCCTTGCCGATCGTCTGGATGTTGGAGCAGGCGACCCACAGCGGCGGATGCGGCTTCTGGAACGGCTTGGGGATCACGTTGCGCGCCGGGAAGTCGTAGTACTGGCCGTGGAACTCCCAGCTCTCCTTCGTGAACATCGGGACGATGGCCTTCACGGCCTCCTCCCAGCGCTCGCGCTTGTCGCGCACGCGGATGTTGAAGGGATGCAGCTCGGCCGGACCCGCCGCCTCGCCCATGCCGAGATCGACGCGGCCGCCCGACAGCAGGTCGAGCGTGGCGACGCGCTCGGCGACGCGATGCGGCTGGTTGGTGGTGAGCTGCACGACGCCGTGGCCGAGCCGGATGTTCTTGGTGCGCTGGCTGGCCGCGCCGAGGAACACTTCCGGCGCCGAGGAGTGCGAATACTCCTCGAGGAAATGATGCTCGACCTCCCAGGCATAGTCGTAGCCCAGGCGGTCGGCGAGCTCGATCTGGCTGAGCGAGTCCTGCAGCAGCTGGTACTCGCTCTTCGGGCCCCATGGCCGCGGGAGCTGGTGCTCGTAGAAGATGCCGAACTTCATGCCTGCCGCCTCCCTGACGTCCCGCGCCCGTGGGCGGCGAGGATCACGATCGTTGCCCGAGCGTCCCCCGTATCGCAGTCGAAGGCAATCTCCCGGTCACGCCGCCTTGCAAAACCCCGCGATGCGGTCGACCAGTCGCGGAACGAGCGCCGGCGGAAAGTCGTGGCCCCAGCCCGCGATCGTCTCGATCTCGGCGCCGGGCACGAGCCGCGCGACGTCGCGGCCGCACTCGACCGGCAGCAGCGGATCCTCCTCGCCATGCAGCACCAGCGTCGGCACCTTGATGGTCTTCAGAAGCTCGACCCGGTCGCCGGAGGCGATGATCGCCAGGTACTGGCGCGCGCCGCCCTCCGGATACCAGCGGCGGTCGACGTTCTTCTCGACGAAGGCGCGCAGCTCGGCCTCGGGAATCGGATACCCCGAGCCCGCGATGACGCGCCGCAGCTTCATGCCGTGCGTCACCCGCTGCTCGCGCGACGGTCCCTCGGGCTGCGCCGTCAGCATGGCCAGCGCCTCGGGCTTGCCTGTGGGCAGTCCGGGCCGGCCGCTCGTCGAATAGATCGACACCAGCGAGCGCGTGCGCGCCGGATAGGTCGCGGCGACGATCTGGGCGATCATGCCGCCCATCGAGGCGCCCACCACATGGGCGCTCTCGATGCCCAGCGCGTCGAGCAGCCCCACCGCATCGGCCGCCATGTCGGGCAGCCGGTAGGGCGCAGGTACCGGCTCGCCCTTCATGACCTTGCCGATCGCCGCCGGGATGTCGGGCAGGCCCGCGGCGCCGAAGTCGGTCGACAGGCCGGTGTCGCGGTTGTCGAACCGGATGACGTGGAAGCCCTTCGCCGCCAGTCCCTCGACGAGGGAGTCGGGCCATATGGTGAGCTGGGCGCCCAGCCCCATCACCAGCAACAGGGCGGGGTTGCCCTTGTCGCCGGCCGTCTCGTACTCGATCTCGATGCCGTTGGCCTTGACGCGCGCCACGATGCCTCCACTCGTTTCAGTCAATATCGCCCACGCCGCGCCGCCCACCAATAGGCGAGCGGCTTGCGCCACGCCGGCAGGTCGTCGAGCGCGAGCGCGGGCAGCAGGACCGGCACGGCGCGCGGATCGACTTGCGGACGCAGCGCGCGGGCCTCGGCCAGCAGGGCGTCGCGCTCGGGTCCCGGCCCCATCAGCCAGGCCGCGCCGACGGCGCGCGCCGCGCGCCGCGACGGCTCGTCCTCGATGCCCAGCACGGCGAGCTCGAGATCGGCCAGGGCGTGACCCGCGCGCACGACGTCGAGCGCCCCCTCGATCTCCTCCTCGCGCGCGGCGATCATCGCGTCGAGCGTCGCGGGGTCGAGACCGCAACGCCGCACCGTCTCGCTCAGCGCCTCGACGATCGGCTGGGCCCGCGGCGGGCCGGTGCCGAGCGCCTCGCCCACCGCCTCGCGCCACCATTCCAGCCGGATGCGGGCCAGCAGAGGCTCGCGCGTCACCGAGCGCGTCCGCCCGAGCTCGTGCTCGAAGGCGAGCAGCGCCAGCAGCCCCGACCGCGCCGGCTCGGGCGCGAACAGCGCGCCCAGGAAACGGTCGCGGTCGGCACCGCGCACGAGCTCGAGCGCATAACGGTGCGAGGCCTCGGGAGCGCGGTAGGGCGCCGTCATCGGACGACCTTTTCCACCTGCGCTGGTTGTGAAAATCCGGACATGCGCGTACACTGCATAAATCGGAGATTTCCCAGTCTCCGCAACAAGATGGAGAGGAAAGCTGACATGGGTTTCATCTTCACATCTCCCGGCCGGACGGTCACCGCCGGAGTCGTTCTTCTCATCCTCATGGTCGTCGTCGTGGGCCTCGCCACCGGTCAGACGCTCAAGGTCGACCACGCCTATGCCACCTTCGTCATGCGCTGGCTGCACGTCCTGAGCGGCGTGCTGTGGATCGGGCTGCTCTGGTACCTGAACTTCGTGCAGGTGCCGACCATGCCGCAGATCCAGCCGGTCGAGAGCCGCAGCGCCATCACCAGGTACATCGCCCCCACGGTGCTGCTGTTCTTCCGCTACGCCGCCCTCGCCACCGTGGTCACCGGCCTCCTGCTGGCCTGGATGCAGCGTTTCATCGTCGAGGCGCTGACGCTTCAGACGGGCGTCGTGATGATCGGCCTCGGCATGTGGATGGGCCTGATCATGGCCTTCAACGTCTGGTTCATCATCTGGCCCAACCAGCGCCGGATCCTCGGCCTGGTCGAGGCGACGGCCGAGGAGAAGGCGGCGGCGGCCAAGCCCGCCCTCTATGCCAGCCGGTTCAACACCATGCTCTCGATCGCCATGCTCTACTGCATGGTGGCGCAGCAGAACGCGCCGGTCTGAGCGGCGACGGCGCGGTGCCGCTCAGGGACGCCGCGCCAGCGCGAGGCCGACCCCCGCCCCGACCAGCAACCCGCCGGTGAGACGCTGGCGCAGCCGGGCGCGCGCCGCCAGAAGGCCACGCAGGCGGGCCGCCAGCAATGCCCAGGCGCTGTCGAGCACGACGGCGACGACCAGGAACGTCGCCGCCAGCAGCAGGAGCTGGCCCGCGATGTCGGCCTCCGGGACGACGAATTGCGGGAAGAAGGCGCCGTAGAAGAGCAGCGTCTTGGGATTGGTCAGGCCGACCAGCAGGCCGCGGCCGAACATCAGGCGTGCCGAGCGATGCTGCGGCCCCACCGCCGACAGGTCGGGCGCGGTCGACCGCCAGGCCGCGACGCCGAGCCAGACGAGATAGGCGACGCCCAGCCAGCGCAGCCATTCGAAGCCTTCCGCCAGCAGGGCGAGCAGGGCGCCGGCCCCCAGCACCGTCAGCGTCAGGTGCACGACCATCGCGGCCGAGGTGCCGGCGACGGTGACGAGGCCGAAGCGCACGCCATGGGCCACGCTGTTGGCCACGATCAGCGCCACGTTGGGACCGGGAATCGCGATCAGGACGACGCAGGCGGCGACGAAGGCCAGGTAGAGGTCGAGCGGCATGACCGCTGCCTACAGCGGAATGAGCGCCGCCGCCACCCGCCGTTCCTCGGCCAGGAGCACGTTGTAGATGCGGCAGGCCGAGCCCGTGTCGACCACTTCCAGTCCCAGCCCCGCTTGCTTGAACGACGCCCTGAGCGGCGGCGGCAGGAAGATGCTGCGCGGGCCGCAGCCCACGACCAGGAGCTCGGCCGGGACAGGCCCTTCGCGCAGGGCCGCGAGATTGTCGAGCGCCAGCTCCTCGGCCCGCGTCACCGGCCAGGCGACCGTGCGCAGCGGCGTCACCAGCACCGGCTCGTGCCATTCCCGCTCCCCGATGAGGAAGCGACCGGGCCCGTAGCGGCGGATCAGCTGGACCTGCGACGGGTCCGGCGTGGGGAGCGTCTTGTCGAAGGGACCCTGCGCCGGCGGCTTCACGCCCTGGCCTTCTCGGCCTTGTCGTCCTCGTCGGTCCGCAGCTGCTCGGGACGGAGCTTCAGGTAGACCAGGCACGCGGACGCGACCCAGATCGACGAGTAGGTGCCGACGATCACGCCCCACAGCATGGCGATGGAGAAGCTGTAGAGGACGGGCCCGCCGAACAGCACCAGCGCCAGCACGGCCACGAACACCGTGCCCGAGGTCATCAGCGTGCGGGCCAGGGTCTCGTTGATGCTGAAGTTCAGGAGCTCGATCAGCCCCATCTTCTTGTAGCGGCGCATGTTCTCGCGCACGCGGTCGAAGATGACGACCGTGTCGTTGATCGAGTAGCCGGCGATGGTCATCAGCGCGGCCAGCGCGGTCAGGCTGAAGTCGAGCTGGAGCAGCACGAACAGGCCGACGGTGCACAGCACGTCGTGCAGCAGCGCGATCAGCGCGCCGACGCCGAACTGCCATTCGAAGCGGAACCAGACGTAGATCGCGATGGCGCCCAGCGTCGCCAGCACGGCGATGATGCCGTTCTGCATCAGCTCGGCGCCGATCTTGGGGCCGACCGATTCGGTGCCGCGCAGCTCGTAGTCCTTGCCGATCGCGTCCTCGACCAGCTTGATCGCCACCTGCTGGCACCATTCGGCGCGCTGCTCGGGCGTCATCTCGATCCTGGCCGTGTTGACCGTGCCGCGTGGCAGCTGGCGCTCCTGGATCGTGAGGCCGACCCGGCTCACCGCGTCGCGCCAGTTGGCCGCGTCCATCGCCTGGGGCGCGGCGAACTCCACATCGCCGGTTCCGGCGGGGCCGGGCTTCGCGCTCCAGCCGTCGCCGGCGCGGCGCTTGATGACGCGGTCGGCGTTGGCGACGCATTGCGAATCGCCTTCCTGGCGCTGGACCCGGATCAGGGCGGTCGTGGCGTCGCCGAACTCCTGCAGCGCGACCTCGCCGACGCCGAGCGCCCCCAGCTCCGAGCGCAGCTGCTCGAGCTGGACGTTGCCCTGCTTGGCCCGCACCTGGACGGCGATGCCGCCCTGGAAGTCGATGCCGAAATTGAGGCCGAAGACGAAGACGCCGACCAGCGAGGCGATGTTGATGAGCGTCGAGACGGCGAGCGCGATCTTGCGCTTCCCCAGAAAGTCGAAGTTCGTCCGCTGGCGGATGAGGTGGTGCGGTCTCCACAGCATGGCGGCGCCTCAGATCGGCAGTTCGGTCGGCCGCCGCCAGCGCACCCAGAGCGCCAGCAGCATGCGGGTGAAGATGGTGGCGGTGAACAGATGGGTGAGCAGGCCGAGCGTCAGCGACGTGGCGAAGCCCCTGATGGGGCCGGACCCGAAGCCGAACAGCAGGATGCCCGCGATCAGGGCCGTGAGGTTGGAATCGATCACCGCCGTGAGCGCACGCTCGTAGCCCGTGGCCAGCGCGCTGAGCGGCGTCCGGCCGTTGGCCTTCTCCTCGCGGACGCGCTCGTAGATGAGCACGTTGGAATCGACCGACATGCCGACGGTCAGCACCAGGCCGGCGATGCCCGGCAGCGTCAGCGAAGCACCGAGAATCGACATGCCGGCGAACACCAGGAGCATGTTGACCACCATGGCGAGACTGGCGAAGCCGCCGAACACCGGCCCGTAGACGATCAGCATGAAGACCACGACCAGCGCCGTGCCGACCAGGGCCGCCACCGTGCCGTCGTGGATGGCGTCGGCACCCAGGTCGGCGCCGACCGTGCGCTCCTCGATGATGGTGAGCGTGGCCGGCAGCGCGCCCGAGCGCAGCAGCAGCGCCTGCTCCTGGGTCTGCTGGGTGGTGAAGGTGCCGGTGATGATGCCGCTGCCGCCGCAGATCGCCCCCTGCACCACCGGCGCGCTGATGATCTCGTTGTCGAGCTGGATGGCCAGGCGCTTGCCGACGTTGGCGCGGGTGGCGGCGCAGAAGGCGCGGCCGCCGGCGGCGTTGAAGGTGAAGGAGATGATCGGCCGGCCGCCCTGCTGCTGCTCGAAGGTCGCCTTGGCGTCGTCGAGATCCTCGCCGCCGACCACGATGCGCTTCAGCACCGGCAGGCATTGCGGCTGGTAGCGTCGGCAGATCTGGTCGGGCGAGAGCTTGGGATTGGCCGCCTGGATGTCTTCCCAGGCCTTGGGATTGGTGGCCTTGAGCTGCTGCATGCCCTCGCGGGTCGGCACCAGCATGGTCGTCGGCGGCAGCGCCGACGGGATGTTCTGGCCGGCCGCCGCCACGTCCTCGTTGACGAGGTGGAAGGTGAGCTTGGCGGTCTGGTTGATCTTGCGCTTGAGGTCGGTCGTGTCCTTGATGCCCGGGATCTGCAACAGGATGCGGTCGTCGCCCTGGCGGACGATGGTCGGCTCGATGGTGCCGGTCTCGTCGACGCGGCGGCGCAGGATCTCGATCGACTGGTCGAGCACCTCCTTCTTGCGCCGGGTCAGGTCCTGCTCCGAATAGGCGAGGCGGATCGTGTCGCCGTCGCCCGAGACCGCGAGCGAGGGGTCGAGCGCCCGGATCGCCTCGACCGCGCGGGCGCGCTGGTCGGCGTCGCGCAGCACCACGACGACGGCCTTTCCGGAATCGACGGTGATGTCCTTGTAGGGCACCTGCTGCTTGCGCAGCTCGCCCCGGACCGTGTCGCCGAGGTTGGTCAGGCGCTCGTTCATCACCGAGCGCAGGTCGACGTCGAGCAGGAAGTGGGCGCCGCCGCGCAGGTCGAGCCCGAGGTTGATGCGGCTCTGCTGGTACCATCCCGGAAGATGATCGAGCACCGGCGCCGGCAAGACGTTGGGCAGAGCGAACAGCGCGGCGACCGCCGTGAAGGCGATCACGGCGAACGTCTGCCACCGCTGAAGATTGAGCATCCCGACCTACTGACGCGAAATTGCGGCTACTTCTTGCCGCCGAACAGGCTGCCCAGAAGGCTCTTCCGCTCGGGGGCCGGCGCCGGCGGCGGCAGCATCGGCTTCAGGTCCTCCTCGCCCTCCTTGGGGCCGCGCACCGATTCGCCGCGGGCCAGGATGCTGGAGATGGTCTGCTTGAGGATGCGCACCCGCATGCCCTCGGCCAGCTCGACCTGGATCTCGTCGTCGGAGATCACCTTGGTCACCAGCCCGATGATGCCGCCGCCGGTGACGATCCGGTCGCCGCGCTTGACGCCGGCCAGCATCTCGCGCTGCGCCTTCACCTTGGCCTGCTGCGGGCGGATCAGCAGGAAATAGAAAACGACGAAGATGAGGATGAGCGGGAACAGCTGGACGAGGAAATCGCCACCACCCGCGCCGCCCGACTGCGCCCATGCCTGGGAAATGAACATCTTCCGCTCCGATCCTTCGAAAATTCCGGCGGCCTGCCCGGCGGCCCCGCAGCCCGGTGCCTGCCGAAAAAGCGCGCGGACTATAGCGGTCTCCCCCCGCTTTGCAACGCAAGGGCAGGAGCGTATGGTCGCTCCCTTTTGACGCCGCCCGACACGATGGATCAAGACCTTAAAGCCACGATTTCACGCATTGCCGAAGCGCTCGACCGGCTCGCCCCGCCGGCCGCCGCCACCGCCGACATCGAGGGGTTCGAGGCCTATGTCTGGCACGCGTCGGGCCATCGGCTGGAGGCGGTTCCCCGCGTCAACCGCGTCGAGCTCGATCTCCTGAAGGGCATCGACCGGCAGAAAGAGACGCTGCTGGAGAACACGCGGCGCTTCGCGCAGGGCCTTCCGGCCAACAACGCCCTGCTGTGGGGCTCGCGCGGCGCCGGAAAGAGCTCGATCGTGAAGGCCGTTCACGCCCACGTGAACCGGGAGATGGGCGGTCCGCCCGGCCCGCTCGCCCTGGTCGAGATCCATCGCGAGGACATCCCGTCCCTGCCCGCCCTACTGGCGATGATCCGGACCTCGCCGCGCCGCTTCGTCGTCTTCTGCGACGACCTGTCCTTCGACGGCCAGGATGCCGCCTACAAGTCGCTCAAGGCGGTGCTGGAAGGCGGCATCGAGGGCCGGCCCGAGAACGTCGTGTTCTACGCGACCTCCAACCGCCGCCACCTGATGCCGCGCGACATGATCGAGAACGAGCGCTCGACGGCCATCAATCCCTCGGAGGCGGTCGAGGAGAAGGTGTCGCTCAGCGACCGCTTCGGCCTGTGGCTGGGTTTCCACAATGCCGACCAGGACACTTTCTTCGCCATGATCGAGGCCTATGCCAGCCGCTACGGCCTCGACGTGCCCACCGACAGCCTGCGCAAGCAGGCGATCGAATGGTCGGTCACGCGCGGCTCGCGCTCGGGCCGCGTCGCCTGGCAGTTCATCCAGGAAGTGGCAGGCCAGCTCGGCAAGAAGCTGGAGTAGCCATGGCCGACCCCGAAGACGTGATGTTCTCGCCCGCCGTCAAGGCGGAGCAGGCGCGTCTGGGGTCGCGGGCGATGTTCGAGGACCGCGACTGGAAGACCGAGATCACCGACGATCTGCGCCAGTTCCTTTCGGTCGTCGACACGTTCTTCCTGGGCACCGCCAGCGCCGACGGCCAGCCCTATATCCAGCACCGCGGCGGGCCGCCGGGCTTCCTGAAGGCGATCGGCAGCAACACGCTGGCCTTCGCGGACTTCGCCGGCAACCGGCAGTACATAACGCTCGGTCATCTCAAGGAGAACGACCGCGCCCACCTCTTCATCCTGCACTTCGCCACCCGCCAGCGCGTCAAGCTGTGGGGCCGCGCGCGGGTGATCGAGGACGATCCCGCCCTGATGGAGCGGCTGGTCGACCCGGCCTATCGCGCCCGGCCGCAGCGCGCGATCGCCTTCACGCTCGACGTGTGGGACGTGAACTGCCAGCAGCACATCGTGCCGCGATACACCGAGGCCGAGGTCGCACCCGCCGTCGACCAGCTCGCCCGCCGCATCCGCGAGCTCGAGGAGGAAGTGGCGCGGCTCAAGGCCGGACCCGCGGCATAGTCCTTGCTGCCGCCGACCGAAGACATGACCGACACCCCCGACCCTTGCGACCTGCTGGTCGACGACACGCTGATCCTCACCCTCGACGGCGAGGACCGGATCCTCTCCTCCGGCGCCATCGCCATCCGCGACCGCCGCATCGTCGACATCGGGCCGGCCCGCGACGTCGCCGCGCGCTGGACTCCGGCGGCACGCATCGATGGCCGCAACCGGCTCGCCCTGCCCGGCCTGGTCAACGTGCACAACCACACGCCGCTCATGATCACGCGCGGCATGATCGAGGATGTCGGCCTCGCGCCGATGTACACGCCGGGCATTCCGCAGGGCCACTGGCTGAGCGAGGACGACGCCCACGCGCTGTCCTGCCTCGGCCTCTACGAGGTGCTGCGCTCGGGCTGCACGACGGTGGTCGACTTCTACCGCTATCCCCAGTCATTGGCGCGTGCCGCCGCCGAGCTCGGCGTGCGCGCGGTGATCGCCGGCCGCGTGCACGACGCCGACCCCGCGGCGCTGGCGACCGGGCGCTACGAGCACCTGACGCGCATCGGCGAAGCGAGCCTCGCCGAGAACGCCGCCCTGATCGAGCGCTGGAACGGCCACGACGGCGGCCGCATCCGCTGCGATTGGGCGCCGCACGCGCCCGACACCTGCTCCGACGACCTGCTGCGCGAGGTCGCGAAGCTGGTCGAAGCGCATGGCGGCAACATCCACACCCACCTGTCGCAGCTCCCCAACGAGGTCGAGGCCGTGAAGGCGCGCAGCGGCCTCACCCCGCCGCAGCTCATGGATCGGCTGGGCCTGCTCGACCGGCGCCTGATCGCCGCCCACTGCATCCATCTCGAGCACGACGACATCGCGCTGTGCGGCCGCTCGGGCATGACGGTGGCGCATGCGCCGATCGGCAACGCCAAGGGCGGGCGCATCGCGCCGATCGTCGAGCTCGCCGAGGCCGGCGCGCGCATCGCGCTCTGCACCGACACCTTCTCCGGCGACCTCGTCGAGGCGATGCGCTGGGCACTGTCCATGCAGCGCATCCACCGCCAGGGCCACGTGCTCGATGCCCGCACCGTGCTCGGCTGGGCCACGGCAGCGGGCGCCGCCGCGCTCGGTCTCGGCGACGCGGTGGGCTCGCTCGAAATCGGCAAGCGTGCCGACATCGTGCTGCTCGACCGCACCTCGCCGTCGCTGGCGCCGCTGGTCGACGGCTATGGGCTGCTGGTCCACGGCGCGTCCGGACACGACGTCGACACGGTGATCGTCGACGGCCGCGTCGTGCTGGCCGGCGGCCGGCTCGCGCTGGCCGACGGCGATGCCATCGTCGCGCGCGCCCAGGCCGTCGCCAACCGCCTGTGGCAACGCGCCGGCCGCCACCCGATCGGATAGGATTCCCTCATGAAGATTCTCGTCGCCAATCCCAACACCTCGACCGGCGTCACCGAGCGGCTGGTCGCCTCCGGCAAGCTGGTTGCCAGCCCCGGCACCGAGCTGCAGCCGATGACGGCCGCCTATGGCGTGCCCTACATTGCCACCCGCGCCGAGGCCGCGATCGGCGCAGCCGCCGCCCTCGACATGCTGGCCGAGCGGCGGGGCACGATGGACGCCGCCATCGTCGCGGCGTTCGGCGACCCGGGCCTGGGCGGTGCCCGCGAGCTGTTCGACTTCCCCGTCGTCGGCATGGCCGAGGCGGCGATGCTGATGGCCTGCACGCTCGGCCGCCGCTTCGGCATCGTGAGCTTCTCGCGCTCGCTCGAGCCGTGGTTCGCCGAGATCGTGGCCTGGCACGGCATGACCGAGCGCTGCGCCGCCATCCGCATGCTCGACGAGGGCTTCACCTCGATCGACGCGGTGCAGGACGAGAAGGAGTCGGTGCTGGTCGACCTCGCGCTGCGCACGGTGAAGAACGACGCCGCCGACGTGATCATCCTCGCCGGCGCGCCGCTGGCGGGCCTCGCCAACAAGATCCGAGAACGCGTGCCGGTGCCGCTGGTCGACGGCATCCAGGCCGCCGTGGTGATGGCCGAGGGGCTGGTGCGCATGCAGCCGCGCAAGGCCACGGTCGGCACCTACCGCCGCCCCGACGCCAAGGACTCCAAGGGCCTGTCCGCCAGTCTGGCCGCCGTGATCGGCCACCGGGACGCGTGACACGGTGAGCCGCGACCTCAAGGGCTACGGCCGCACTCCGCCCGACGCAGGCTGGCCGGACGGCGCGCGCGTCGCCGTCTCGTTCGTCATCAATTTCGAGGAAGGCGCCGAGATGTCGCTGTCGGCCGGCGACGCCTCGAACGAGAAGGTCTACGAGGTCACCGACGAAATCACGGGCGTTCCCGACCGCTGCATGGAATCGCACTTCGAGTACGGCACCAAGGCGGGCTGGTGGCGCGTGGCCGACTCCCTGCAGCGGCAGGGTGTGGCCGCCACGGTCAGCGCCTGCGGCCAGGCGGCGGCGCTGTCGCCCTGGCTGATCGAGGACGCGGTGGCGCGCGGCCACGAGATCGCCTGCCACGGCTGGCGCTGGGAACGACATGCCCACATGGCGGAGGCCGACGAGCGCCGGGCGATCGCCCGCACCGTCGAGGTGCTGACCGGGATCGCCGGCCAGCGGCCGGTGGGCTGGCACACGCGTTCGGCGCCGTCGCCCAACACGCGCCGCCTGCTGGTCGAGGACGGCGGCTTCCTCTACGACAGCGACGACTATTCCGACGACCTGCCGTTCTTCGTCGAGATCGCCGGCCGCCGCCATGTCGTGCTGCCCTACAGTTTCGACACCAACGACATGCACTATCACCAGGGCTTCCACCGCTTCGTGACGGCGCGCGACTTCGCCGACTACACGACCGAGGCCTTCGACACGCTGTGGGAGGAAGGCGCCCGCACGCCGAAGATGATGTCGATCGGCCTGCACCTGCGCATGATCGGCCGGCCCGGCCGCATCGCCGCCCTCGACCGCATCGTCTCGCACATGAAGGGCAAGGGCGGCGCCTGGTTCGCGACCCGCCGCCAGATCGCCGAGCACTGGATCGAGAGGTTCGGCTAGGCCCCGAGGCGACTGTCATCCCGAACGGAGCGAGGGACCTTCAAGGCAACGGGAAAGGCCCCTCGCTTCGCTCGGGGTGACAGTGGTTGCTACTTCCTCGGCCGGACGATCTTGATGGTCGAGGTCGCGTGCACCACCAGCCGGCCCTCGGCGTCGCGGATGTCGCCGTCGAGGAAACCGACCGAGCCGCCCCAGCGCAGCACGCGCCCCTCGGCGACGACGATGCCGGGACCGACCGCTTCCAGGAAGCTGATCTTGAGCTCGAGCGTGGGCACCGCGACGGTGAAGCCGCTTCTGGCCATGGCGGCGTTGGCCATCGCGACGTCGACCATGCCGGTCAGGAACCCGCCCTGGCAGATGCGGCCCTGCGAATGGCAGAACTCGGGAACGATCTCGAACCGGTAGCGGCAGGTGCCGCGCCGGGAATCGATGTCCTGGATCTCGCCGTTCAGGACGCGGGTCGGGCCGGCGGCATTGGCCTTGAGGATGCGCAGCGCCGCCGCATCGTCGAGCGAGGCGACGTCGATGCCGGCGAAGTCGGGATGGGTCGTGCTCATGGGCGGCGGACTATAGCGAACGCGCCGCCCGGTGCACCTTGTCGAGCAGCGCGATCAGCGTCCGCGTTTCGTCCGCCGAAAGCCCGGACGCGACCCGCTTCTCGTGGCCGCGCACCAGGCGCGAGAAGCGTGCCAGCGCCTTCCTGCCGGCCGCCGTCAGCGCCAGCGCGTGCGTGCGGCCGTCGGTCGGCGAGCGGTTGCGCGCCAGCAGGCCACGGTCCTGCAGCCGGTCGAGGATCGGCACCAGGGTCGAGCGGTCGATGCCCAGCGCGCCGGCCAGGCGGGTCTGGCTGATGCCGGCATTGCGGTCGACCAGCACGAGCAAGCCGAATTCGCCCGGCGTCACCGCCTCGCCGGCGCGGGCGAAGGTTGCGGAGAAGTCGGCGAACACCGAGGTCTGGGCGCGCTGCAGCACGTAGCCCAGCAGCGACGGCAGAAGGCCGTGGTCGAGCCGACGTCTGTCGGCGCTGTCGCTCCCTCTGTCCGGTGGACGGCCCATGCTGCCAGTGGTAAACGCCGATTGTTTGGCGATCAAACAAATTGTGCGGGACGCCCGTATGAGTTTCAAAGTCCGCGTCGTACAGGCCGAACGCACCGTCGACGTCCTGGGCGGCGCCACCATCCTCGAGGCTGCGCTCGACGCCGGCATCGACTACCCGTTCGGCTGCCAGTCGGGCAACTGCGGCGCCTGCAAGTCGGTGCTGGTGCGGGGCGCGGTCGGCCTCGCGGCCTACTCGGAGTTCGCACTCTCCGACGCCGAGCGCGCCCGCGGCCTCATCCTCGCCTGCCGCGCCCGTCCGCGCGAGGATTGCGAAGTCGCCTGGGTGGAGGAGGACGACCTCGTCACCCATCCCCGCCGCCGACTCGAGTGCCGCGTGGTCGGGCTCGAGGACGCCACGCACGACATCAAGCGCGTGCGGCTTTCGGTGGAAGCCGGCGGACCTTTCGACTTCTCGGCCGGCCAGTTCGCTTCCGTTACCTTCGAAACCTGCCCGCCGCGCGACTATTCCATGGCCAACCCGCCCGGCGATCCCGTGCTCGAGTTCCACGTGCGGCGCACCGCGAGCGGCGCCACCTCGCCCCACGTCTTCGGCCGGCTGGCCCTGGGCGACCCGGTGTCCGTCGAGGGGCCGTTCGGCCCTGCCTACCTGCGCGAATCCCATCGCGGCCCCATCATCGCCGTGGCCGGCGGCTCGGGCATGGCGCCGATCAAGGCGATCGTCGAGCGCGCGCTGCAGAAGGGCCTGCCGCAGCCGATCCACTTCTATTTCGGCGTCCGCGAGCCGCGCGACCTCTACCTGCACGACCATTTCGCCGCCCTGGCGCGGCGCCATGCGAACCTCCATTTCGTGCCGGTCGTGAGCGAGGGCGCGTCGGCGGGGTCGAGGAGCGGGCTTGTGCACGAGGCGCTGGCGGCCGACTTCGCGACGTTCGACGGTTGCAAGGCCTATCTTGCCGGTCCCCCTCCCATGGTCGAGGCGACCGCCCGCCTGCTCGAGCAGCGCGGCCTGCGCCAGGGCGACATCCATGCCGATGCCTTCTACACGGCGGCCGAGATGGCGGCGGCGGGACGCAAGACGGGAGCCGACATGTGACGGCGCTCCTGGATGGCCGCATCGCGATCGTCGTCGGCGCCGGGAGCGGCATCGGGCGCGCGATCGCCGGCCGGCTGATCGCCGAAGGCGCGCGCGTCGTCGTGGCCGACAGCGGAACGTCCGAGGCCGGGATGGGCGCCGATCCGACCGTCGCGCCCGCGGTCGCCGCCGCCCTCGGCCGCGAGGCGGTCGCGTTCGCCGACAGCGTCGCCTCGCCGGGCGCCGCAAGGCAGCTGGTCGACCGCACGGTGAGGGCGTTCGGTGGGCTCGATCTGCTGATCCATGCGGCCACCATCCGTCGCGACGTTCGCATCGGCCGCGCAGAGCCGGGCGACTGGGAGGCCGTGCTGCACACCAACCTGTCCGCCGCCTTCCACCTCCTGGCCGCGGCGGCGCCTTCCCTCGCAGCGCGCGACGGGCGTGGCCGTGTCGTGTTCATCTCTTCCTCGGCCGACGCCGACTACCACGACGGCCAGGCGGCTACCGCTGCGACCGACGCCGGTCTGCTGGCGCTGATGCGCGCTGCCGCAGACGAACTCGCGCCTGCGGGAACGACGGTCAACGCCGTCCTGCGGCCGGCCAGCGGCGACGACGCGACGCCAACGGCCGGTCTCGTCGCGGCGCTCTGCACGCCGGCCGCCCGGGCGGTCAGCGGCCAGGTCCTCGCGGTGCGCGGCGATGCGGTCGAGGTGCTCGACACCTCCTCTTCCGTGCGCGCCCGGCTGGATGTTGCCACCCCGGCCGCGCTGGCCGACGATCTAGCCACTCTTCTTGCCCGGACCCATCCATGACCTACGTCGCCCCGCCGCGCCGCACCGGCCGGCTCGATCGTCCCTTCGGCACGCTCTATTACGAAGTCACCGGCAGCGGGCCGGCGCTGGTCTTCGCCCACGGGCTGGGCGGCAACCATCTGAGCTGGTGGCAGCAGGTCGCTCATTTCGCGCCGCGCCACACCTGCGTCGCCTTCGCCCATCGCGGCTTCGCGCCCTCGACCGCCATCCCGGGCGGTCCCGATCCGGCGGACTATGCCGGCGACCTCGCCGCCCTGATCGACCATCTCGGCCTCGACGAGGTTCGCCTGATCGGCCAGTCGATGGGCGGCTGGACGATGCTCGAATACGCCCTCGCCCATCGCGACCGGGTCGAGGCGCTGGTGCTGAGCTCGACCTCGGGCACGCTCGACCGGCGCGGCTGCGATCCCTCGGGCGGCAGCGCCTACGATGCCTGGGCGAAGGCCGCGGAGGCGGAGGCCGCCGCCGGCCTCGCCGACGGCATCCATCCGGCGATGGGCCGCGACGCGGCGGCGCGCTCGCCCGCCCTGCACCAGCTCTATGCCGGCATCGATGCCATGGCCGGCGCCCTGGACAAGGATAAGCTGCGCCAGGGCCTGCGGCGCACGGCGCGGCGGCGTCTCGCCGACCTCGCCGAGTTCAGCGTCCCCACGCTGCTGATCGCCGGCGGCCGCGACATCGTCTTCCCGCCCTTCCTGGCAACCGCCATCGCGGCAAGCCTGCCCTGCGGCCAGGCCCATCTCCTTCCCCAGGCCGGCCACTCGCCATATTTCGAGGACGCCGCTACCTTCAACCGGCTTGTCGAGGAGTTCCTCGCAGCGCGCGGCTAGACCGTTCCGGCCGCAGCCAGGAGGAGACGTGTCCAAGGACAATCCGCGGGTTGCCGTTCTCAGCTTCGCGATCGAGTGCAACCGCTTCTCGCCCGTCACCACGGCCGCCGACTTCGAGACCGACGTCGACATCCGCGGCAACCAGATCGTGAGCGAATGCCGCTCGCCGGCCTCGATCACCCTGCCCGACCTGCCCGGCTTCTTCGCCGAGATGGATCGCACGGGCACCTGGACGCCGGTGCCGTTGCGCGTGTCCCAGGCGCAACCGGGCGGCCCGGTCGAGGAAGGCTTCTTCAACGCGTTCCTGGGAGAGATCGAGACCGGGCTGAAGGCGGCGCTGCCGCTCGACGCCGTCTTCGTCTCGGCCCACGGCGCCGCCCTGGCCCAGGGCACCGACGATGCCGACGGCGACCTGTTCGACCTGATCCGCCGCATCGTCGGCCCCGACGTGCCCGTCGTGTCGACCTTCGACCTGCACGCCAACGTCTCGCGCCGCATGACCGACAACCTGTCGGTGTTCGTCGGCTATCTCGAGAATCCCCACATCGACATCCACGAGCGCGGCATCGAGGCGGGGCGGCACATGCGCGAATGCCTGGCCGGCGCCCGCACGGCGGTCGAGATGGTGAAGCTGCCGCTGGTGCCGCCGCAGATCTCGCTGCTGACGGCGAAGGGCCCCTATGCCGACCTGATCAGGTACGGCCAGACGCGCGTCGGCGGCGACATCATGAACGTCTCGGTCATGGCGGGCTTCGCCTACAGCGACAGCCCGAAGAACGGACTGACGGCGGTCGTCACGGCGCGCAACGGCAACCGCGCGGCGGCCGCGGCGCTGGCGCTCGACATCGCCGAGCGCGCCTGGGGCATGAAGGAGCGCTTCAAGCGCGAGATGACCTCGCTGGCCGACGCGGTGCAGCTTGCCGTCTCGGTCGGCCGCGACCGTCGCCGCAAGGCGATCGTCCTGGCCGACGTCGCCGACAATCCGGGCGGCGGCGGGCGCGGCAACACCACCTACCTGCTGCGCGCGCTGAAGGCGGCGGGCGCCCAGCACGTGATCTTCGGCGTCTTCAACGATGCCGCCGTCGCGGCCAGGGCACATGCGCTGGGCGAGGGCGCGACCTTCACCGCCTCCTTCAACTCGCAGGACCACCAGGAATTCTCCCTGCCCTACGACTGCGAGGTCCGGGTCGCGAAGCTCTCCGACGGCCGCTATGTCGGCCGCCGCGGCGTGCTCAGGAACGTCTCGGCCGACATGGGCCCGTCCGCCCTGCTCGACATGGGCGGCATCCAGCTCGTCGTGATCAGCAACCGATGCCAGTGCATGGACCCGATGCAGTTCGAGATGTTCGGCCTCGACATCGCCGAGGCCCGCGTCGTTGTCGTGAAGAGCCGCGGCCATTTCCGCGGCGGCTTCGACGAGTTCTTCGCGCCGGGCCAGATCTACGAGGTCGACTGCCCCGGGCTGACCTCGCCGCTGCTGGCCAACTTCACCTGGACGCAGTTGCCGCGGCCCGTCTACCCGCTCGACGAGGACACGCGCTGGTCGCCACCGGCGATCAGCGCTCCGGCAGGGGAATGAATTCCGGGTCGCCCGGCACCCTGGCGAAGCGGCCGTCGCGCCAGTCGGCCTTGGCCCGATCGATACGGGCCTGATCGGACGACACGAAGTTCCACCAGATGTGGCGCGGCCCGTCGATCGGCGCCCCGCCCAGCAGCATCAGCTTGGCGCCGTCGGCGCCGGCCAGGATCTCGACCGGCTGCCCCGCCTGCAGGACGGCCAGGTCGCCCACGGTGAGCAGGCGGTCGCCCAGCGCCGCGGCGCCATCGGCGACGTAGATCGCCCGCTCGGCATGCTCGGCCGGGATGGCGAGCTTGGCGGCGGCCGGCGCTTCGACGGCGACATAGAAGATCGGCGAGAAGTGCGTGGTCGGCGCCGTGCGCCCGCCATAGGTGCCGACGATCAGGCGCAAGGCCGCACCACCCTCCTGCCAGGCGGGCAGACGCGGCGCCTCGACATGCTCGAACGACGGCGCCGTCTCCTCGTGGCTGCGCGGCAGCGCCACCCAGGTCTGGATGCCGTGCATGCGGAAGCCGGTGCGGCGCATCTCCGGCTCGGTGCGCTCGCTGTGGGCGATGCCGCTGCCGGCCGTCATCCAGTTCACGTCGCCCGGCCGGATGGCCTGCGCGTAGCCGAGACTGTCTCGGTGGAAGATGCCGCCCTCGAACAGGTAGGTCACGGTGGCGAGCCCGATGTGGGGATGGGGCCGCACCTCCATGCCGTCGCCGCCCGGCGCCACGGTCATGGGGCCGAAATGGTCGAGGAAGATGAAGGGCCCGACCATGCGCCGCTTGACGCTGGGCAGGACGCGCCGGACCGGAAAGCCCGGCCCGAGCTCGTGGGCACGGCCCTGCACCAGAAGCTCAATCGGATCGACCATGCCACCCCTCACGCACCTTACCGGAGCGCATCATGCCGATGCCGCGCCCCGAGTGCCACGACGGCCGAAGCCCTGGAGACGGACCGTCGTCCGCCTTCCGCGAGCCTCTCACCGCCTGCGACGTTCCGCCATACGCGCCCAGCGAGCAGCGGCGCTCTTTCGCCTGCCGATTCGAAAGGCGGTTTTCGCGACTGCTTCGCACCATCGGAATCGCCTCGGTTGCCCGGCGTTCAGGGCTTTCTCCGGCGCCCCGGAATCGCGGCGCCGGGATCGCCAAAGCCTTTCAGAACGCAGATTTCAAGCCACTTTCACGGGTGTTGCATTTTTGCAACTTTTTATGGACTTGTGGATTATCCGTCGCCAGTATCGCCCGCAGCAGGGCAAAAGCGGGGGGCGCCGACCGGGGGGTCGGTGAGTTCGCAATTGGCCTCATGACGAAGAAGAGTAGCCGAGTTCAATGAACGGGAGAGGCCGATGGCGTTCACGACGACGCAAGACCACCGCGCCCCGCGCTGGCGAATCGTCCCGAGCCTTCTAGCCACCACCTTCGCACTTTCCGCCCTTCAGTTCGTGTGCGCCGCCGGGTCGATGGCCCAGGTCAAGGCGCCCAGCAAGCACCACCTCAAGTCCTCCTCCCGCGCACAGCCGGCGCCGAGCGCGCCGGTCGAAGACATCCGCCCCTTCTCGATCGCCGCCGACGGTTCGGTCGCCGGCCAGCTGTCCGCCATGAACATCGATCCCGCCGACGCGCAGTCCGCGGCGGATGCCGTCGGCAAGGCAATGGCCCAGATGGACACCAAGACGGCGTCCTCCGGGAGGGCCGTCCTGCTCGCCCAGGGCGCCGGCCAGCCCAAGCGCCTCGTCTCCCTGCAAATCTATTCCGCCAAGTCGCTGGCCGTCGATCTCCATCGCGGTGCCGACGGCAGCTACGGCTTCAAGCTGGCGCCCAACTCGACCGAGTCCGAGGACGAGCGCACCTCCAGCATGCCGGGGGCGACGGCGGCGCCGGCCAGCGCCGGCGCGCGCACGATCGTCGCCGGCTCGGTGAGCCTCGTGAAGGGCACCACCACGACCGGGCTCGCCTCGACCCTCGCCTCGACCGGCGCCAGCAGCGCGACCCTGAAGGAGCTGGCCCAGGCCCTCTCGGGCTTCGCGCCCAACGCCGCCAAGGTCGACGTGTGGAAGGGCCGTACGTCGGACGGGGCGCCGCGCCTGCTGGTCGCCAGCCTCGGCGACGGCCCGTCCAAGCAGACCTTCTGGTGGTTCGCGCCGCCCAACCAGCCCGAGGGCTGGTTCGACCAGCACGGTCGCCGTCTGGGCGGCAGCGCCCTGGCGGAGCCGCGCCCCCATTCCCGGATTTCCTCGCCGTTCGGCACCCGCCGCTACTACGGCCGCAAGAGCGGCGGCGGCTTCCACAACGGCATCGACTTCGAAGGCAAGACCGGCGACGCGATCTACGCGGCCGCCGACGGCATGATCAACCATCAGGGCTGGTACTTCCAGTACGGCCGGACCGTGAAGATCAGCCACGCCGACAATTTCGAGACGCTCTACGCCCACATGTCGCGCTTCGCCGACGGGATGGGCCCGGGAAGCCGCGTGCGCAAGGGAGACCTCATCGGCTTCGTCGGCTCCACCGGCCGCTCGACCGGTCCGCACCTGCACTTTTCCGTGATCGTGAACGGCCAGTTCGTCGATCCGGCCAAGTACATCTCCGAGAAGGGCGGCGACAGCGTGCTGGTCGGCGAGAGCCTCGTCTCCTACCGGCAGTGGCAGCAGGACGTGCGCCGCGCCGCGGGCGGCAAAGACAATACGCGCCAGGACCAGTTCCGCGGCCTGCACGGCGCGGAGCCCTGGAGCCACAACCCCTTCGCCTCGCAGAGCCTCGACCGCCTCTAGCAGGTCGCGGCCATCATCGGGCCGGTTCCCCGGGCGGGTGCCGTTGCACCCTCCTGCCCGATCGCCTAGGAATTGCGCCATTGTCGCCGCGGCTGGTCCGCAGGTGGCCGACGGGGATCACGGAAACTCAAGAGGGAAAGACGAAATGCTCAGCAAGTACCTGGCCGCCGGCGTCGCCGCGGCGACGCTCGTCGGCGGCGCCGGCACCGCCTTCGCCGGCAAGGATCTCGACGCCATCAAGGCGCGCGGCAACCTGATCTGCGGCGTCAGCACCGGCGTCGCCGGCTTCGCCAGCGCCGACAGCCAGGGCAAGTGGACCGGCATCGACGTCGACGTGTGCCGCGCCGTCGCGGCGACGATCTTCGGCGACGCCGAGAAGGTCAAGTTCGTGCCGACCACCGCGCAGCAGCGCTTCACCGCCCTGCAGTCTGGCGAGGTCGACCTGCTGGTCCGCACCACGACCTGGACGCTGACCCGCGACACGGCGCTGGGCTTCGACTTCACGGGCGTCAACTACTACGACGGCCAGGGCTTCATGGTGAACAAGAAGCTCGGTGTGAAGAGTGCCAAGGAGCTCGACGGCGCCACGGTCTGCGTGCAGCCCGGCACCACCACCGAGCTCAACCTCGCCGACTACTTCCGCGCCAACAAGATGAACTTCAAGCCGGTCGTCATCGAGAAGGTCGAGGAGGTGCGCGCCGCCTTCTTCGCCGGCCGCTGCGACGTCTTCACGACGGATGCCTCGGGCCTCTACTCGACCCGCGCGGCGAATGCCCCGAACCCGTCCGATTACGTCATCCTGCCGGAGATCATCTCCAAGGAGCCGCTCGGCCCGGTGGTGCGCCACGGCGACAACCAGTTCGGCGACATCGTGCGCTGGGCGCTCTTCGCGCAGGTCGAGGCCGAGGAGCTGGGCATCAACTCCAAGAACGTCGACGAGATGCTGAAGAGCGACAACCCCACCATCAAGCGCGTGCTCGGCGTGACGCCGGGCATGGGCAAGGCGCTCGGCGTCGACGAGAAGTGGGTCTACAACATCGTCAAGCAGGTCGGTAACTACGGCGAGATGTTCGACCGCAACGTCGGGATGGGCTCGCCGCTCAAGATCGACCGCGGCCTGAACAACCTGTGGACCAAGGGCGGCCTGCAGTACGCCCCGCCGATCCGGTAAGGCGCCTCGGACCGAGGGGAAGATCGCGCGGTCATCCGGGCTCGGGACGACCGGCGCGGGGTCTCCCCCGGAGGAAATCAGGACGGAAACCGCCGCCCCCACGGGCGGCGGTTTGCCATTTGGCCTGTTGCTTGCACGCCCTCCAAGCCTGACACTCGTGCCGGGAGAAAACATAAGAGGGGCTTCAATGCGCAATATCACGATGGCCGCTGCAACCGGCCTTGCCGCCATGGTCCTGTCCGGGACCGCCGGAGCGGGCCAGATCCTCGACGCCGTCAAGTCGCGCGGCAACCTGATCTGCGGCGTGGGCACCGGCACGGCCGGCTTCATGCTCGCCGACAGCCAGGGCAAGTGGGTCGGCCTCGACGTCGACGTGTGCCGCGCCGTCGCGGCGACCATTTTCGGCGACGCCGAGAAGGTCAAGTACGTGCCGCTGACCTCGCAGCAGCGCTTCACCGCCCTGCAGTCGGGCGAGGTCGACATGCTGTCGAACAACACGACGTTGACGCTGACCCGCGACACCGCGCTCGGCCTCGACTTCACGGCCGTCACCTACTACGACGGCCAGGGTTTCATGGTGCCCAAGAAACTCGGCGTGAAGAGCGCCAAGGAGCTCGACGGCGCCACGGTCTGCGTGGCTCCGGGCACCACCACCGAGCTGAACCTCGCCGACTACTTCCGCGCCAACAAGATGAACTTCAAGCCGGTCGTCATCGAGAAGGCCGACGAGATCCGCGCGGCCTTCTTCTCTGGACGCTGCGACGTCTACACGACCGATTCGTCGGCCCTTGCCGCCGTCCGGGTCGCCAACGTGCCGGCGCCGCTCACCCAGGACGACTTCGTCATCCTGCCCGAGATCATCTCCAAGGAGCCGCTGGCGCCGGCCGTCCGGCACGGCGACAACCAGTTCGCCGACATCGTGCGCTGGACCCAGTACGCGATGGTCGAGGCCGAGGAGAACGGCATCACGTCGAAGAACGTCGACGAGATGCTGAAGAGCGACAACCCCACCATCAAGCGCATCCTCGGCGTGACGCCGGGCATGGGCAAGGCGCTCGGGGTCGACGAGAAGTGGGTCTACAACATCATCAAGCAGGTCGGTAACTACGGAGAAAGCTTCGACCGCAACGTCGGGATGGGCTCGCCGCTCAAGATCGACCGCGGCCTGAACAACCTGTGGACCAAGGGCGGCCTGCAGTACGCCCCGCCGATCCGCTAGTGATCGTCCGCGGCCCGCGAGGGTGCGGGACCCGAAACGAGACGGGCCAGCGCGGGGAGCGCTGGTCCGGTTGCAAGCGCGGGATTCCAACCTACACTGCCCGCAATGAAGATCGGCGAAGGGACGCGGTGAAACGGCGTCTGCCAGGGGGACAGATCGAATGGCCGTTCAAGCAGTGAGTTCCGGCCCGCGCGCCAGGGTCGCTCCCTGGAACGATCCCGTCATCCGGGGATGGGTCTTCCAGATCGTCGTGGTCGGCCTCGTCGGGCTGCTCGCCTGGTATCTCGTCTCGAACACCGTCGAAAACCTGCAACGCCAGAAGATCGCCAGCGGCTTCCACTATCTCGACCGCGAGGCCGGCTTCGAGATCGGCGACACGATGATCGCCTATTCGCCGGCCAGCACCTACGGCCGCGCCATCCTGGTCGGACTGCTCAACACGCTGAAAGTGTCGGTGCTGGGCATCCTGCTGGCCACCGTGCTGGGAACGCTGCTCGGCGTCGGGCGCCTGTCGAACAACTGGCTGCTGTCCAAGATCTGCGAATGGTACGTCGAGGCCTTCCGCAACGTGCCGCTGCTGCTGTGGCTGTTCCTCTTCTACAAGCTGATCAGCGAGGCCTTTCCCGGCCCGCGCCAGGCGATCAACTTCTGGAACAGCATCTTCCTGTCCAATCGCGGCGTCTATTTTCCCGTCCCGCTCGCCGACCCGATCCACCAGTGGATGGGCGTGGCGTTCCTGGTCGGCATCGTCGCCGCCTGGTGGCTCCACCGCTGGGCGCGCCGACGGCAGGACGCCACCGGCCAGCCCTTCCCCGCCATCTCGGCGGGCTTCGGCCTGATCGTCGGCCTGCCGGCCATCGTCTGGCTGCTGGGCGGAGCACCGCACCACATGAGCTGGCCGGCTCTCAGGGGCTTCAACTTCCAGGGCGGAACGGTCATCCAGCCGGAATTCACCGCGCTGCTGGTCGGCCTCGTCGTCTACACCTCGGCCTTCATCGCCGAGATCGTGCGCTCCGGCATCCTGGCGCTGCACAAGGGCCAGAGCGAGGCGGCTGCAGCGCTCGGCCTCAGCCGCGGCCAGTCGATGCGGCTGGTGCTGCTGCCGCAGGCGCTGCGCGTGATCGTGCCGCCGATGACCAGCCAGTATCTGAACATCACCAAGAACAGCTCGCTGGCCATCGCCATCGGCTATCCCGACCTGGTCGCCTCGATCAACGTCACCATCAACCAGACCGGCCAGGCGATCGAGAACGTCCTGATCATCATGGCCGCCTACCTGTCGGTCAGCCTATCCATCTCGGCCTTCATGAACTGGTACAACAAGCGTATCGCCCTGAGGGAGCGCTGAGCCATGACCGACGCCATGCCCGTCGGCGAGCGCAAGCAGCTCGCCCCTCCCAGAGACGACAGCGGCGCCTTCGGCTGGATGCGCAAGCACCTGTTCTCCAGCTGGGCCAACGGCATCACGACGATCGTCCTGGTCGCCGCCATCGGCTGGATCCTGGCGTGGTTCCTCGACTGGGCGGTGTTCACCGCCAACATCACGGCCCAGACCGGCAGCGAATGCCGCGGCCAGGGCGCCTGCTGGGCGCTGATCCGCGAGAAGCTGCGGCTGATCTTCTTCGGCACCTTCCCCTACGACGAGCAGTGGCGGCCGCTGCTCGCCGTCGCCACCATGTTGGCGATGCTGGTCACCACCGCCGACCGGCGCATGTGGCGGCCGTGGCGCCTGTTCGTCATCTGGGGCATCGGCTCGTTCGTCACCTTCCTGCTGATGTTCGGCCAGCTTCACATCCCGCTCAGCCTGTTCTTCGCCGTGGCGCTGGCGGTCGGCGCGGTCGGGTTGTCGGCGCGCAAGACGCTGGGCTCGCCGGCCGAGATCAACGCCTATCGGGCACTCGTCGCCATCGGCGTCGTCGGCCTGGTGCTGCGTATGACCGGCCTCCTGCCGGGCTGGAAGCTGCCGATCGCGCCGTTCAGCTACGTCGAGACCGGCCTGTGGGGCGGCCTGCCCGTCACCATGATCCTGGCCACCTACGGGCTCGCCTTCGCTTTCCCCTACGGCGTCCTGCTGGCGCTCGGCCGACGCTCCAACCTGCCGCTGATCAAGGGCCTGTGCGTCGGCTTCATCGAGCTGATTCGCGGCGTGCCGCTGATCAGCCTGCTGATCATGGCGTCGGTGATGCTGCCGCTGTTCCTGCCGACCGGCGTCACCTTCGACAAGTTCCTGCGCGCCCAGGTCGCCGTCATCCTGTTCGCCGGCGCCTACATCGCCGAGATCATCCGCGGCGGCCTGCAATCGCTGCCCAAGGGGCAGTTCGAGGCCGCCGACGCGATGGGCCTGAACTACGTGCAGAAAACCACGCTCATCATCCTGCCGCAGGCGCTGCGCGTGGTCATCCCGCCGCTGATCAACACCTTCATCGGCTTCTTCAAGGATACGTCGCTGGTGCTGATCATCGGCATCTTCGACTTCCTCGGGACCGCCAACCAGGCGCTCGTCGATCCGTCGTGGGCCGGCTATCCCGGCGAGGTCTACCTGTTCGCCGCCTTCATCTATTTCTGCTTCTGCTACTCGATGTCCCGCTACGCCAAGTATCTCGAGATCGAGCTGAACAAGGGGACCCGCCGATAGGCGGGGAAATAGGACACAATGGCCGTCACCGCCCACGACCTGTCGAGCGCCCCCTCGGTCATCACGTTGACCGGGGTCAACAAGTGGTTCGGACAGTTCCACGTGCTGTCCGACATCAACCTCGAGGTCAAGGAAGGCGAGAAGATCGTCATCTGCGGCCCCTCGGGTTCCGGCAAGTCGACACTGATCCGCTGCATCAACCGGCTGGAGGAGCACCAGGCGGGCGACATCGTGGTCGACGGCGTGACGCTCAGCAACGACGTCAAGAACATCGAGGCCATCCGCCGCGAGGTCGGCATGGTGTTCCAGTCGTTCAACCTCTTTCCGCACCTCACCATCCTCGACAACCTGACGCTGGCGCCGATCTGGGTGAAGAAGACCCCGAAGAAGGAGGCCGAGGAGATCGCGATGAGCCTGCTGAAGCGGGTCCGCATCCCCGAGCAGGCGCTGAAGTATCCGGGCCAGCTTTCGGGCGGCCAGCAGCAGCGCGTGGCGATCGCCCGCGCGCTCTGCATGCGGCCGAAGATCATGCTGTTCGACGAGCCGACCTCGGCGCTCGACCCCGAGATGGTGAAGGAGGTGCTCGACGTCATGATCGAGCTGGCCGGCGAGGGCATGACCATGCTCGTCGTCACCCACGAGATGGGCTTCGCCCGCGCCGTCGCCGACCGCGTGATCTTCATGGACCGCGGCGAGATCGTCGAGCAGAACGAGCCGGAGGCCTTCTTCGCCAATCCGCGCAACGAGCGGACCAAGCTGTTCCTGGGCCAGATCCTGCATCACTGAAAAGCGCTTTCCCCGGTACAGACCAGCTGTCATCCCGAGCGCAGCGAGGGACCTTTGCTCCAACCTCAAGGGCCCCTCGCTCCGCTCGGGGTGACAGCAACGAACTACTCCTCCGCGATCGCAACCACTAGAACGACACGATGAAAATCCTGGTCACGGGCGGCGCGGGCTTCATCGGCTCGGCCGTCGTCCGCCACATCGTCCGCGACACCGACTGGACGGTGGCCAACGTCGACAAGCTCACCTATGCCGGCAACCTCGAATCGCTGGCCGAGGTGCGCGACAGCAACCGCCACACCCACTACAAGGTCGACATCGTCGACCGCGCAGGGATCGACGAGGTCTTCCGAGCCTTCCGCCCCGATGCCGTCCTCCACCTCGCGGCGGAGAGCCATGTCGACCGCTCGATCGACGGCGCGGCGCCCTTCATCCAGACAAACGTCGTCGGCACCTTCACCCTCCTCGAGGCGGCACTGGCCTACTGGCGCGGCCTCGACGCCGGGGCTCGCGGCCGCTTCCGCTTCCAGCACATCTCGACCGACGAGGTGTTCGGTTCGCTCGGCGCCACCGGCCGGTTCCGCGAGACCACCCCCTACGCGCCCAACTCGCCCTATGCCGCCAGCAAGGCGGGGTCCGACCATCTGGTGCGGGCGTGGCACCACACGCACGGACTGCCGACGCTCGCCACCAACTGCTCCAACAATTACGGGCCCTATCACTTCCCCGAGAAGCTGATCCCGCTGACCATCATCCGGGCCCTGCGGGGCCAGAGCCTGCCGGTCTACGGCAAGGGCGAGAACGTGCGCGACTGGCTGCACGTCGAGGATCATGCCGAGGCGCTGACGCTGGTGCTGCGCCGCGGCACGCCCGGCGAGACCTACAATGTCGGCGGCGACAGCGAGCGGCGGAACATCGACGTGGTCCGCGGCATCTGCGGCCTGCTCGACGAGATGGTGCCCGACAGCCCGCACCGGCCGCACGACCGCCTGATCGAGTTCGTCACCGACCGGCCGGGCCACGACGCCCGCTACGCCATCGATGCCACCAAGATCGCGACCGAACTGGGCTGGCGGCCGCGCCACGATTTCGAATCCGGCCTGCGCCAGACCGTGCGCTGGTACCTCGACAATCGCGGCTGGTGGGAGCGCGTGATGAGCGGCGCCTATCGCGGCGAGCGGCTGGGCCTCGCCGGCTGACGGAGGACCGGCGCCTCCTTGGAGCGCGGACCTCCAGGTCCGCTCGAGATCATGATGCGGACCTGCATGAGCGGACCTGGAGGTCCGCGCTCCGACAACTATGCGCCCAGCCGGACCTGCAGGTCAGCCCACTGGTCGAGGATCGGCAGGAGCTTGTCCTCCTTCTCCGCCGGCAGCGAGAAGACCACGCGGTCGATGCCGAGCTCGCGATAGCGCTTCAGGCGGTCGAGGTCGGGCGGTACCCGGAAGGTGGTGATCGGCAGGCCGGCCGGGTCGCGCCCGGCCTCGCGCGCCATCGCCCGGAACTTGTCGAGAATCTCGATGCCGTCCCGGTCGAGCCAGTCGTCGCGCGGGATCCAGCCGTCGCCGTAGCGCACCGCCCGCCGCGCGGCATAGGGGAAGGCACCGCCGACGATGATGGGCGGATGCGGCTTCTGGAAGGGCTTGGGCCACTGCTTCATCCTGTCGAAGTCGACAAACTCGCCGTGGTACTCGGGCTCGTCCGCGGTCCAGATCGCCTTCATCGCCTCGATGCGCTCGCGCGCCAGCTTGTGGCGGCTCTCGAAGGCCGTGCCGTGGTTCTCGACCTCCTCGCGATTCCAGCCGTTGCCGACGCCGAACAGGAAGCGGCCGCCCGACAGCTGGTCGATGGTCGACACCATCTTCGCCGTGACGATCGGATCGCGCTGGATCACCAGGGCGATGCCCGTGCCGACCCTGAGCCGCGTGGTCGCGTTGGCGGCCGTGTTCAGCGCGAGGAACGGGTCCATCAGCTCGTAGTAGGCCCGGACGAGGCCGCCGCTCGCCGGGTAGGCGGAGGAGAGCGACGACGGGATGTGGGTGTGCTCCGGCACCCACAGCGATTCGAAGCCGCGCGCCTCGAGGGCCTGCCCCAGCGGCCCCGGCTGCATGGACTCCATCGTGAAGAACATCACGGCGCCGATCTTCATGCGTTTCCCTTCCCTGGCCGGTCCGGCCCAGCCGGCGCACACTAACATGATTGTGGCGGCACGGAGGACGCGGGAACCGAAACGCGCGCGGCGGGTTGTCTCCCGCAGAAGGAGATCACCATGAAGCCTGTCGTTTCCCTGATCATCCTCGGAACCGCCGCCGCCGCCATCGTCGGCTGCAGCGCGACCGAGACCACCTACGTCCCGCGGGCGCAGACTGCCTATGTCCCTGCCCAGACCACCTACTACTCGACTCCCGTCGGGACGGCGGCGGTCACGACGGCCGCGCCGGCGAACACCTACTATGTCGCCGAGCCGCCGAACTTCCAGAAGTCGAACGTCTATTCGTCGCGCTGGGATTACTACCGCAACTACCAGGGCAGCCAGCATGGCGGCCCCGAGCGGACCGGCTGGTAGGCCTTCGTCCTACTCCAGAGCCTTGCGGACGGCCGTCGCCACCGTGTCGACGGCCGTCTCGGAGAGATGGCTGCCCATGGGCAGGCTGAGAACCGTGTCCGCAAGTCGCTCTGCCAGCGGATAGGCGCCGCGGCCGAGGCCGAGATCGGCGTAGGCCTCCTGGAGATGCGGCGGGATCGGGTAGTGAATGAGCGACCCGATACTCTCCTTGGCCAGCGCTTCTATAAGAGCGGCCCGACGGTCCGTCTGCACGACGTAGAGATGCCAGACCGGCTCGGCCCATTGCGGGGCCCGCGGTAGCGTCAGTCCCGCGACACCCGCCAGCCGATCGTCATAGCGCGCCGCCAGCCGGCGGCGGTGCTCGTTCCAGGCGTCGAGCCTCGGCAGCTTGACGCGCAGCAGGGCCGCCTGCAGCTCGTCCAGCCGTGAGTTCACGCCCCGCTCCAGGTTCACGTACTTGACCTTGCTGCCGTAGTTGCGCAGCGCGCGCAGCCGGTCGGCCATCCGTGCGTCGTCAGTGGTGACGGCGCCGCCGTCGCCGAAGGCGCCGAAATTCTTGGTCGGAAAGAAGCTGTGCGCGCCGGCATCGCCGAGCGCCCCTGCGCGGCGGCCCCGTACCTTGGCACCCTGGGCCTGCGCCACGTCCTCCACGACCTTGAGCCCGTGCCGTCCGGCCAGCGCCATGATCGCTTCCATGTCGGCCGGCTCGCCATACAGGTGGACGGGCATGATCGCGCGCGTCCGCGGCGTGATGGCGGCGGCGATGCGCTCGGGATCGATGTTGGGTCCGGCCGGCGTCGGCTCCACCGGCACCACCGTCGCCCCCACCGCGCTCACCGCCAGCCAGGTCGCGATGTAGGTGTTCGACGGGACGATGACCTCGTCCCCGGCACCGATGTCCCAGGCGCGCAACGTCAGCTCGAGCGCCTCCAGCCCGTTACCCACGCCGATGCAGTGGCGCGTGCCGCAGAAGGCGGCGTACTCGGCCTCGAACGCCTCGACCTCGTGGCCGAGCACGTACCAGCCGGATTCCATGACCCGCCGATAGGCGGCATCGAGCTCGTCCTTCAGTTCGCCATAGACCGATTTCAAGTCGAGGAAGGGGATCATGGGCGCGTCGCCGCCTCCTGCCGGAAAGCCTCGTAGTCGCGGAGGTATTCCTCCTCGTCGTACAGCGTCGAGGCCATCACGAGGATGGCGGCGCCGTCTGTGAAATCGGTGAGCTCGTGCCACACCCAGGTGCCGATGAAGAGGGCCCGTCCGGGGTCGTCCAGCGGGACCGCTTCCTTTTCCCGACCGTCGTCGAGATGCACCCGGCAGCCGCCGTGCAGGGCCACCAGCACGAGCTCGCTCTCGCGATGGCCGTGCCGGCCGCGCCACTGGCCGGGTGCGATATGGTGCAGCCAGAACAGCCGCCGCGGCTGGAAGGGCAGCCCCGCGCCGGCCTCGATGAAGTTGATGCGGCCGCGGGCGTCGGCGGCGCCGCGCACCTCGATCCATCGGCAATTGCGCGTCCGGAAACCGGACCCTGTCGTCGTCGCCACGGAACCGCTCAGCCTCCCGCCGTCTGCAGCTTGCGCCACTGCATGTAGACCACTCCGCCGAGCGCGACGAGTCCGCCGACGATCTGGAAGGCGTTGGGGACGAACCCGTAGGCCATCGACCACAGCACGGCGAAGAACGGCACCAGGTTGACCCACAGCGAGGCGATCGCCACGCCGAGCCGGCTGGCGCCGACGTTCCACAGGTAGCCGCCGAGGCCGCCGGCCAGGACCGCCACGACCAGCAGCTGCGTCCAGGTCCAGGGATCGCTCACCTCCAGCGGCGAGCGAGTCCAGCCCAGGGCCACCAGCCCCACGCTGAGCACCGACAGCCAGGCCGTCGACGACAGGGTCGCCACGTAGGTGCGGTGAAGCTGGCTGGCGCGGCTGAACCAGGCCTGGGCCTTGATCGCGTAGAGCGTCCAGATGGCGTTGGACAGCAGCACGATGATCTCGCCGCCGCCGAAGCTCACCGAACCGCCGGCGACCAGGCCCGACGAGGCGAGGATGGCGCCGCCCAGCAGGGTCAGCCCCAGTGCCGTCGGGAAGCCGGGATCGAAGCGCTGGCCGGTGGCGAAGCGGACGGTCACGGCGGCCACCAGCGGGCCCGCCACCTGCACCGCCGCCGCCGTGATCGGGTTGCTGAACAGCAGGCCGAGCGAATAGGTCGCGAAGAAGCCGCCCATCATCAGCCCGAGCAGGACGAAGCGCCGAAGCCCGATGTCGATGCGCAGGGCCGACGCTCCCTCGACGGCCGCCAGCAGCAGGGCCAGCACGAGGCTGGCCGCCACGGTGCGAATCGCCGTCATCGGGAAGACGTCGAAATAGCCGAGCATCACCTTGCTGACCGGCAGGTTGGCGCCCCAGCTCGCGCCGACGAACACCATGGCGGCGAAGGCGCCCAGCAGGTGGCGATGCTCGCGCATCATCGCCGGGCCCGCCGGATCTGCAGGAGCTGATGGCGGGCGATCGCCGCCAGGACGATGCCGCCGCCCGTCAGCTGGAGAAGCGTGGGCTCTCGTCCCATCAGCGCCGCCAGGCCGATGGCGAAGACCGGGGCGGAGTTCCCGAACAGCGAGGCCACCGGCACGCCGACCAGGGACACGCCGACGTTCCACAGGAGCAGCGCGACGGCGACGCCCATCACGCCGATCCACGCCATCATGATCCAGTCGGTCACGGGCGGCGACGCGGCGGGCCATTCGATGCCGACGGTCGCCCAGACGACGAGGCAGACCCCGCCCAGCAGCACGCCGGCGACGGTCGAGGTCAGCGCCGACAGCGCGATCTGGCCGCGGTCGGCCAGCCACTGCTGGGCCTTGATCGAGTACCAGCTCCAGCAGAGCTGGGCGACGACGAGGAGCGGCTCGCCGCCCTCCAGCCCGAAACCGCCGGTCCCGCGCGACGGCGCACCCAGCACGACGACGATGCCACCCGCGACCACGGCCGCCAGCGTCACGGCGAAGCCCGCCGGCATGCGGGCTCCCAGCATCACCCGCGCGAGCAGCGTGGCCCAGACCGGTCCGCACATCAGGACGATGGCCGAGGTGGCGGGATGGGCGTGCGCGACGCCGAACGTGTAGAGGACCGAGAAGGCCGTCATCGCCGTGCCCAGCGCCAGCAGACGGCCGGCCCGCAGGGGACGCACGGAAGTCGGCTGCGGACTGAGCAGCACCGCCAGCCACAGGACCGGCAGGCCGAGCACGTAGCGCAGCCACGAGAGCATCCACTTGTCGTAGTGAGCCGCGAGGTCCGCCAGCACGGGGATCATCGATCCCCAGATCAGCGCCGACAGCAGGAGCACCAGCGTGGCGCGCTTCAGCGCGCCGGCGGACGGAGCGACCATCGGCGACGGTCAACCGGCCGAGCGGCGGCGCACCGCCTCGAAGCCGACCCGGCAGTCGCCGTAGACGTCGGGCTTCTCCGTCGAGACCCGCGCCTCGATCACCCCGGGCTGGCCGAGGCAGAGGTCGAGGATGGCGTCGACCAGCGTCTCCTGCAGGTTGAAGTGCCGCGACGACGCCAGCGCCACGATGCCGTCATGGACCTTGTCGTAGTCGAGCACGTTGGCGATGCGATCCTCGTGCGCCCGCGTCGGAGGCTCCAGTACGAGGTCGACGTTGACGACCACCGTCTGCGGCCCCTCCTTCTCGAAATCGTGGATGCCGATCGACACCGGCAGCCTGAAGTCGCGGAGGAAGATGCGGCGTTCCATGTCAGGCTCCAGCCTTGCGGTGGAACGCGACGTCGCGCGGCCGCCCGGTGAGATGCTCGCCGCTGTCCACGATCAGCGTGTCGCCGGTGAACGAGGGCGTCTGCAGGATGAAGCGGAGCGCCCGCACCAGGTCGTCGGTCGTGACGCCGACCCGCAGCGGGTTGTCGGCGTGCTGCTCGGCGAAGCGCGCGTCGGTCTGGCTGCCGCTGCGCAGAGTCAGGCCGGGCGCGATCCCGGCCACGCGCAGCCTCGGCGCGAACGCCTGGGCGAGCAGCGTGGTCAGCCCCTGCAGCCCGACCTTGGACAGCGTGTAGGTGAGGAAATCGGGGTTGAGGTTGTAGAGCTTCTGGTCGAGCAGATTCACGATCACGCCGGTCTCGTGGGACGGGAGCTGCCGTGCCAGGGCCTGGGAGAGCAGCATCGGCGCCCGCAGGTTGATCGCCATGTGGCGGTCGAAGTCGGCGGCCTGCGCCGTCGGCGCCCGGTCGAGCTTGAACAGCGAGGCGCTGTTGACCAGGCAGGTGAGAGCGACGCCAGGCGCCCGGCAGCGGCCGACCAGCGCTTCGGCCTGGCGCGGCGAGGCAAGGTCGGCACGCACAGACTTGGCGCGGCCACCGGCTGCCACGATCTCGGCTACCGTCCGACGCGCCTCGGCAGCCGACCGGTTGTGATGCACGAACACGAACCAGCCGTCGGCGGCCATCGCCAGGGCCAGCGCACGGCCGATCCGCACGGCGCCCCCCGTCACCAATGCGCCCTTCATGCCGCGGGACGTCTTGCTAGCCTCATGACGCCGCTCTAGTAGCATGCGCCCATGACTTCGTCCCCGTTCGAAACCGTCGACTGCGTTGTCATCGGAGCAGGTGTCGTCGGTCTGGCCGTGGCCCGCGCCCTTGCCCTTGCTGGCCGTGAGGTCATCGTGGTCGAGGCCGCCGAGGGCATCGGCACCGAGACCAGCTCACGCAATTCCGAGGTCATCCACGCCGGGATCTACTATCCCAAGGGGAGCCTGATGGCCCTCACCTGCGTGGCGGGGCGGCGCATGCTCTATGCGTATTGCGCCGAGCACGGCGTGCCGCACGTCAACTGCGGCAAGCTGATCGTCGCCACCAACCCGGCCGAGAGCGAGCGCCTGGCCGAGATCAAGGGTCGCGCCGAGGCCAACGGCGTGGAGGGGATGCGCCTGCTGAGCGCCGCCGAGGCGCTCGCGCTCGAGCCCAACCTGCAGTGCACGGCGGCCCTTCTGTCGCCCAGCACCGGCATCATCGACAGCCATTCCTACATGCTGGCCCTGCAGGGCGACGCCGAGGAACGGGGCGCCATGTTCGCCTTCCACAGCCCGGTCGAGCGCGGCCGGGTGATGAACGAGGGCATCGACGTCGAGGTCGGCGGTGCCGAGCCGATGCGCCTGCGCTGCCGCCTGGTGGTCAACTCGGCCGGCCTGCACGCTCCGGCGCTCGCCAACAAGATCGTCGGCCTGCCATCCGATCGCGTCCCGACCGCGTATTACGCCAAAGGAAACTATTTCACCTTGGCCGGCCGCTCGCCCTTCTCCCGACTGATCTATCCCGTGCCGGTACCGGGCGGCCTCGGCGTGCACATCACCGTGGACATGGGCGGCCAGGCCAAGTTCGGCCCGGACGTCGAATGGATTCCCGAGATCGACTACACGGTCGATCCGCACCGTGCCGACAAGTTCTACGCCGCCGTCCGCCGCTACTGGCCGGGCCTCAAGGATGGTGCCCTGCAACCGGGCTATGCCGGCATCCGGCCGAAGACCGTGCCGCCGGGCGCGCCCGCCCAGGACTTCGTGATCCAGGGGCCGGACGACCACGGGGTGCCCGGCCTCATCAACCTCTTCGGCATCGAATCGCCCGGCCTCACCGCCTCGCTGGCGCTGGCCGAGCGGGTACGCGCCATCGCCCCGGCATGAGCTGGGGCCGCCGCGCCCTCCTCGCCGGTCTTTCGGCCCTGCCGGCCGCCTGCTCGCCGGCGACACTCCTCAACACGACCGTGCCGCGCGACGGCTACACGCGCGAGGCCGACATCGCCTACGGACCCGCCCCCCGGCAGAAGCTCGACCTCTACCGGCCCGAAACGCCGCAACCCGACGGGAAGGTGGTGGTGTTCTTCTATGGCGGGTCCTGGGACTCGGGCAGCAAGGACGACTACCTGTTCGTCGCCCAGGCGCTCGCCGCCCAGGGTTACACTGTCGTCATCCCCGACTACCGCCTCTATCCCGAGGTCCGCTTTCCCGCCTTCGTCGAGGACGGCGCGCGCGCCGTGCGCTGGAGCGCCGACCGGTTCGGCGTCGACCGACTGGTCGTCATGGGCCATTCGGCTGGCGCCCACATCGCGCTGATGCTGGCGGCGAACACGCCGTATCTCGCGGCAGCGGGAGTCGACCGCACGAGACTGCGCGGCGCCGTCGGCCTCTCCGGCCCCTACGACTTCCTGCCACTCACCTCGGCCCGGCTGATCGATATCTTCGGCAGCGCCAACGATCCGCGCATCGAGGCCATCACCTTCGCCCGTGCTCCCCTGCCGCCCGCGCTGCTGATCCACGGCACGGCCGACACCACGGTCCTGCCGCGCAACAGCATCAATCTCGCCGCCGCCTGGCGCGCGGCCGGCGCGCCGGTCGAGCTCAAGCTCTATCCCGGCGTCGGCCATGTCGACGTGGTCGCCGCGATGGCTGACCTGCTGAGCGGCCGGGCGCCGACCCGGACCGATGTGCTGGCCTGGCTGGAAACGGCCTGAGCGGCTCCCCAAGTCTGACCGACGATCGTCACACCGGGCGTGTAGCGTCGCCGGCAACATTGGAGGTCCAGCATGAAGATCAACCGCACCGCGTCCGCCGCCTGGTCCGGCGGCCTCAAGGATGGCAAGGGCTCGATCTCGACCGAAAGTGGTGCTCTCAGCACCTATCCCTACGGCTTTGCCGCCCGCTTCGAGGGCAAGAAAGGCACCAATCCGGAGGAACTGCTGGGCGCCGCCCATGCCGGGTGCTTCACCATGGCCCTGTCGCTGATCCTGGGCGAGGCCAAGCTCACCGCCGAGCAGATGGACACGACCGCCAAGGTGACCCTCGAGCAGGTCGACGGCGGCTATGCCATCACCGCCGTCCATCTCACGCTGCGCGCCAAGATCCCGGGCGCCGACCAGAAGACCTTCGAGGAGCTGGCCGGCAAGGCGAAGGCAGGATGCCCCCTGTCCAAGGTCATCAAGGCCGACATCACCCTGGATGCCAAGCTCGTCTAGGTTAGCCGCTCCGCGGAAGGCCGTTCCGAAACCCGGCTAGTGCCTCCGGCCGCGGTCCGCTAATGCTGGCCGCGGACTGGAGACGCGCGGGAGAAAACGGCCAATGATCAAGACACGCTTCACCGAACTGTTCGGCATCAAGCACCCGATCGTGCAGGGCGGCATGCAATGGGTCGGCCGCGCCGAGCTGGCCTCGGCCGTGTCCAACGCGGGCGGGCTCGGCATCCTCACCGGCCTCACCCAGCCGACGCCCGACGACCTGCGCAAGGAAATCGTGCGCTGCCGCGGGATGACCGACCAGCCGTTCGGCGTGAACCTCACCATCCTGCCGACCCTGGTGCCGCGCCCCTACGGCGAGTACATCGACGCCATCGTCGAGTCCGGCGTCAAGATCGTCGAGACGGCCGGCAATAATCCCAAACCCTTCCTGCCCAAGCTCAAGGACGCCGGCATCAAGGTGATCCACAAGTGCACCTCGGTGCGCCACGGCGTGTCGGCCGAGAAGGCCGGCGTCGACGCCATCTCGATGGACGGTTTCGAATGCGCCGGCCATCCCGGCGAGGACGACGTCCCCAACCTGGTCCTGCTGCCGGCCGCGGCCAACGTCATCAAGATCCCGATGCTGGCCTCCGGCGGCTTCGGCGACGCGCGCGGCCTCGTCGCGGCGCTGGCGCTGGGCTGCGAAGGCATCAACATGGGCACGCGCTTCATGGCCACGAAGGAAGCGCCGATCCACGACAAGGTGAAGCAGGCGCTGGTCGACGGCGACGAGCGCGCAACCTCCCTGATCTTCCGCACCATGCGCAATACGAGCCGCGTCTACGCCAACTCGGTCGCCAGGAAGGCGATCGAGATGGAGCACGAGGGAAAGACCATCCAGGAGATCGGCCCGCTGGTGGCGGGCGCGCGCGGCAAGGTCGTCTACGAGACCGGCGACCTCGAGCATGGCATCTGGTCGGCGGGCACGGTGATGGGCCTGATCCGGGACGTGCCGAGCTGCAAGGAGCTGATCGAGCGCATCGTCAGCGAGGCCGAGACGATGATCCGCGACAAGCTCGCCAAGTCCATCGCCGCCTGATCCGGCGGGGCGCCGCAGGCGCGCCGGGTCAGCCAGGCGAGGCACGGCGCCGGCGCCACCAGCGCCAGGCGCCGGCCAGGAGCGGCGGCGGCACGCAGGCGCCGGCGACCACGATGGCGATCGCCGTTCCCAGGCAGCCCCAGCCACGCCGCGCGCCGACCACGCAGTCGAACTCGCTCGCCATGTAGCCCAGCGCGACGAGCATCAGGGGATTGGCCAGCAGCGCGACCGGCAGGAGCTGCCAGGCCGGCGCCTCCAGGCCGGGCTTCCACCAGCAGACCAGCGAGCTCACCGCCGCGCCGGCCGCGAGCAGCGCCCCGCCCAGGACCGCCGCCTCGGCGTCCAGCGTGACACCCACGCCGGCGCCGACGATCAGGCCGGCCACGACGTGGCCGGCAACGAAAGGATGGATGCGGCGCATCGACTACGTCTTCATCACGTCGGTTCGACCCTTCCACCAGCGCCACAGCAATCCGGCACAGACCGACAGCAGGCAGATGATCACGACCAAGGCGCCTGCAAAGGAGGCGATGCAGCCGAAGTCGTGCATGCGGCCGATCGCGCACTGCCAGCCAATGCCCGTCGCCAGCAGCGCGAGCAGCATCGTCGGATTCGCCAGCATGGCGACGAGTGCGAGCTTCCAGCCCGAAACATGCTGGGTCGGCCAGATCATGGCTGAAATGACGATGCTGATCGCCGTGCCGCCGCCGATCGCGCCGGCTCCCAGCAAGGCCATCTGCCAGCCGGCAAAAGCACCGACGGCGGTGCCGAGGGCGACGGCCGTGATGAACTGTGCCGCCATGAAGGGAGGAACCGCGTGCATTACCTCTCGCCGCGGTCGCAGCCGCACCTAGAGTGATATTATACCACGCCGTGGCGCGGTGCCGGCATAGGTCTCGGCACTGATCGGCGCCCCCATCGCCTTGAGAGCCGCGCGCTGCTCGGCGATCGGAACGCGCAGGAGCGCGTCCTCGATCGTCGCCAGCCGGGTGAAGGCGGGCGACGCGAGCACGCGGCCGACCCAGGCGGCGGTCTTCGGCCAGCGGTCGGCGTCGATCCGGAAGCGCACCCAGGCGGCGTTGCGGAAGAAGGCGGCGACGGAGATGTCGGCGATCGAGAGCGCGGCCCCGAAGCGGAAGCCGTCGGCCGGCGCCTCGCTCTCGAGATAGTCCAGCACCGGCGGCACCTCCTCCCGCACGGTGCGGTCGAACAGCCCGCGGTCGCCCTTCTCGCCCCACACCGCCGGCCGGATGGCCATCTGGTTGAACAGGCGCCAGATGAAGACGTCGCCCATGCGGGTGTCGGCGAACTCCTCCAGCCAGCGGGCACGCGCCCGGTCGGCGATGTCGGCGGGAAACAGGGCGGGCGTCGGCCAGCGGTCCTCGAGGTACTGGCAGATCACCGACGAGTCCGAGAGAACGAGATCCCCGTCGACCATCACCGGGATGCGGCGCAGCGGGCTCAACCGGGAGAAGCGGTCGTCACCGAAGAAGGGAACGAAATGGTCGACCTCGTAGGCGATGCCCTTGGTCTCGAGGCAGGCCAGCACCTTGCGGACATAGGGCGACAGGTAGCTGCCGACGATCAGGAGCGTGGCCATCGCGATCCTCCCTTGCTTTCCATGTATCTACATTCTATGTACCTACATACGATGACCATTCGTTCCAAGCAACCCCGCACGCTGCGCGCCGACGCACGGCGTGCCGTCGCCGACTGTCCCGGCCTCAACCTCCGGCGGGCCGCCCGGCGCGCCGCCCAGTTCCTCGAGGCCGAGATGGCCGGCGCCGGCCTTTCCTTCCCGCAGTTCGGGCTGATGGCGGAGATCGCCGCCGCCGACGACGACACGGTGGGCGCGCTCGCCGAGCGCATGGGCCTCGACCAGTCGACCCTGTCGCGCACGCTGCGCACGCTGGCGGCCGAGGGCCTGGTCGAGATCGCCGTGGTCGAGAGCGACCAGCGCAAGCGCATGGTGTGGCTGACAGAGGCCGGTGCCCGACGCCTCGAGGCCGCCCTCGCCGCCTGGCGACGCGCCGAGGCCAAGCTCGCCCGCCAGGTCTCGCCCGACGTCGTGCGGCGCCTTGCCGACCGGGTGATGGCGCTGTGAGGTCCCTGCTCGACAGCCGCACCGCCTGGATCACGGCGACCGCCGCGCTGGCCATCATGACCGTCGCCTACGGCGCGCCGCTGGTCGTCGTGGTCGCCATGAAGCAGGTCGCGGCCGAGCTCGGCACCGCGCGCTCGGGGCCGGCGGGTGCGGCCTCCCTGCCCTATGTCGGCGCCGCCTTCGGCGGCATCGTCGCCGGCTGGCTGGCGGGACGGATCGGCATCCGCCGCATCGTTCTGTTCGGCTCGACCATGGTCGCGGCGGGTCTGTTCGTTTCGGCCCAGGGCGGCCTCGCCGAGCTCTATGTCGGCCACGGCGTGCTGATGGGCCTGTTCGGCACCTCCTGCATGTTCTCGCCGCTGCTCACCTATGTCAGCCTGTGGTTCGAGAAGCGCCGCGGCTCGGCGGTGGCCCTGATCGCCTCCGGCCAGGCGGTCGCCGGCGCGATCTGGCCACCGCTGCTGCAGATGGGCATCGACCGGCTCGGCTGGCGCCACACGATGCTGGCCTTCGCCGCCTTCGTGCTGGTGTCGGGCGCGGCCCTCACGCTGATCTTCCTCCATCCCGCGCCCATCGCACCGTCGACCCATGCCGGTGGTCCTGGCGCCGACCGTCGCCGCGAGTCGACCCTCGGCCTGCCGCCCAACCTCCTGATGGTGCTGCTGATGGTCGCGGTCTTCTCGTGCTGCGTGCCGATGGCCATGCCGATGCAACACGTCGTCGCCTATTGCGGCGATCTCGGCTTCGCGTCGCAGTACGGCGCGGCCATGCTCTCCGTGCTGCTCGGCTCGGCGTTCCTGGCGCGCCAGTTCTGGGGCTGGCTGAGCGACCGCATCGGCGGCTTCCCGACACTGCTGCTCAGCTCGCTGGTCCAGGCGACGGCGCTGGCGGGCTTCCTGCTGACCCGCGATCTCGCCGCGCTCTACCTGGTCTCCGCCGCCTTCGGCCTCGGCCTGTCGGGCCTTCTGCCGGCCTACGTCATCGTGATCCGCGACTGCTACTCGGTGCGCGAGGCGAACTGGCGCGTGCCGACCGTGATGTTCGCCGGCCTGCTCGGCATGGCGGGCGGCGGCTGGGGCGCCGGCCTGCTCTACGACCGTTTCGCCAGCTACCTGCCTGCCTTCTCGGCCGGCCTCGTCCTCAACCTCGTGAACCTCGCCGTGCTGACCTTCCTGTTCGCGCGGCCTCAGACCAGGTTGATGCGGCAGCCGCAGACCTCGACCTGAGCGGGGCCGCGGTCGCGGCCGCGCTTCTTCGCGGCCGCGATCACACGCTCGCGGTCGACCACCTTGACGTCGAAGGCCGACACGCCGGGACCGCGACCATCGACGATGGGCGTGAAGCGGACCTGGCCTTCATCGTCCAGCCGGATGATGTCGTCGACGACCGGCCGGTTCAGCAGCCGCGACCACAGGGCGGCGGCGGCATCGGGATCCTCGGCCTGGATCTCGACCCCGGCCAGGCCGTTGGTGACGTCCGATCGCGCGTGCAGGCGCCAGTCCTTCTCGGCCGGCGGCCACCACAGTTTCGGATCGACGCCGGGCGGCGCGAAGGTCGTGTCGAGCGACAGCAGCACGCCGGCCGTGTCCGAGGGATGGAAGTGCGTGTAGGCATATTCCGGCTGGTCCTTCTGGGCGACGGCGCGCACGCCGAGCCCGGTCACCCGCGCCCGCTCCGCCCGGGCGTCCGGCACCTGGATGATCACCATGTAGCCACCGTCGCCCTTGCGCCGCTCGATGTAGCGGCCGGCCGAGGTGCCGGGCTGCATCGGCGCCACGATCTCGAGGAAGTCGTTGCCGGTCGGGCAGACGACGTTGGCGAGGCCCCACTTCGCCACGCCGGGATCGCGGAAGGCCACGTCGAGGCCGAGGATGTCGCACAGTTCCTCGCGCGAGGCCTCGAGATCGGCGGCCACGAACACGCATTGCCGGAGCTTCATCGCAATCCTCCCCTTGGTCTCGTTGACGTGCCGTCGCCGGGCGATTCCACCCCGGCGCGATCCGCTCTATCGTAGAACCATGCGGACCGTGTGGACCATGGGCTTCGTGGCAGCGGCCGCCCTCTCCTTCTGCCTGCCGGACTTCATCGTCTTCCGCTTCACCCAGGCGGCGATCTGGTCGATCGCCCTGGTCGGCCTCGTGCTGCTGTGCGGGGTAAGCGGTCAGTTCTCCTTCGCCCAGTCCGCCCTGTTCGGCATCGGCGGCTATGCCGCCGCCATCGTCACCAACCAGGCCGGGGTGACCGCCTACTGGGGCCTGCCGCTGGCGGCCCTGGCCGGCTATGCCGCGGGCTGGGCGCTCGGCCGTATCGCCGGTGGGCAGAGCCTGTGGACCCAGGCGCTGGTGACCTATGCCTTCGCGCTCGCCTTCCCGCAGCTCCTGCGCTGGCGCGTGATCGAGCGCTGGACCGGCGGCGTCCAGGGCCTCTACCTCGACTTCCCCGTGCCGCCGCTGGGGCTGAGCAACGATCGCTGGGCGTTCCTGATGACGCTGGCACTGCTCGGCGCCGGCCTGTGGCTGGCGGTCAACCTCATCGCCAGCCGCTCGGGCCGCGCGCTGCGGGCCGCGCGCGACAACGAGCTCGCCGCCGCCGCCCAGGGGATTGGGGTCGACCAGGCGCGGGCGACGATCTCGGCCATCGCCGGCGGCTACATCGCGCTCGCCGGCTGCCTGTCGGCCTTCCAGTACGGCTATGTCGGACCGACCGGCTACACCTTCTCGCTCTCGGTGCAGATGCTGTTCGGCCTGGTGATCGGCGGCATGCAGGCGCCCGCCGGCGCCATCGCCGGCGGCCTGTTCCTGCAGTTCTTCCCTGACGTGACGGCGGGCCTCGGCAAGGGCCTGTCGGCCCTGCTCTACGCCGCCCTCCTGATCGCGGCCATCGTCGCGATGCCCGAAGGCATCGCCGGACTGGTCGGCCGCGCCGCGCGCTGGCGGGCGCGCCGGCGGCTCAGTAGCCCTTGAACACGGGGGCGCGCTTCTCGACGAAGGCGCGCGCGGCTTCCTTGTGGTCCTCGGTCTCGCCGGTGCGGATCATGCGCGCGGCCTCGCTGTCGAGAGCTTCGGAGAGCGTGCCCTCCTCGGCCACCTTCATGTTCTTCTTCACGTGCCACCAGGCGACGCGCGGGCCGGCGGCCAGCTTCTTGGCGAAGGCCATCGTCTCGCCGTCGAGGTTGGCGTCGTCGACGACACGGTTGGCCAGCCCCAGCTTCTCGATCTGCTCGGCGTTCAGGATCTCGGCCGTGAAGTAGAGCTCGCGCGCCTTGGCCGTGCCGACCAGCTTGTGCAGGAAGAAGTGCGAGCCGAAGTCGCCCGAGAAGCCGACCTTGGCGAAGGCCGTGGTCATGCGGGCGCTCTTGCCCACGAAGCGCATGTCGGCCGCCAGCGCCAGCGACAGGCCGGCGCCCGCCGCCACGCCGTTCACCATCGCGATGGTGGGCTTGCCCATCTCGTGCAGCAGCTCCGACACGCGCATGCGCTGGCGGATGTCGTGAACCTTGTCCTCGTAGGTCTTGTCCTGGTCGCGGCCGGCCGCCATCGACTTCACGTCGCCGCCGGCGCAGAAGGCCTTGTCGCCGGCGCCGCGGACCACCACGCAGCCGACGTCGCGCGAGCCCGCCGCCTCGTCGAGCGCCTCCATCAGGCCACCCATCATGTCGCGCGACAGCGCGTTCATCGCGTCGGGGCGATTGAGGGTGATCTTCATGACGCCGTCCTCGACGGTCTTCAGCAGGTGGGACATCGGGCTTCCTCCGGGATTGCGAATGACGGGGTTGGCGGCGAATGTTTCGTAAACCGCTCAGCCACGCAACGACATTCGATCTTGCGCTGCGGAACGACCGGGAGAGGAAAATCCATGACCTACGAGACTTTGCTCACCCATCTCGAGGACGGCGTCATGACCCTGACGCTGAACCGGCCCGAGAAGCTCAACGCCTTCGATACGGTGATGAGCCGCGAATTGATCGGCTTCTTCCGCGACGTGAATGCGATGGATGAGGTCCGGGCCATCGTCGTCACCGGTGCCGGGCGGGCCTTCTGCGCCGGCGCCGACATCTCGGCCGGCAGCGGCGCTTTCCAGGTCTGGAACGACGGCGCCCCGGCCGCAGAAGCGCGAGGCCCGGGAGTCGATCACGCTCGCCATCCTCGAATGCCTGAAGCCCGTCGTGGCGGCGATCACGGGGCGGCTGTCGGCGTCGGGATCACCATGTGCCTGCCCATGGATGTCCGCCTGATGTCGAGCAGCGCGCGCGTCGGCTTCGTCTTCAACCGGCGCGGCATGGCGATGGAGGCGGCTCGTGCTGGTTCCTGCCGCGGCTGGTCGGCATGCAGCAGGCGCAGGAATGGGTGATGACCGCGGACCTGTTCGGCGCCGAGGAGGCGCTGGCCGGCCGCCTCGTCCGCTCCGTCCACGCGCCCCACGAGCTGCTGCCGGCCGCGCAGGCGCTGGCCCGGAAGTTTCGCCGCGCCAACCTCTTCTGCCGTGGCCGCGGCCGTCAACCGGCGCCTGATGTGGAGCATGTGGGGCGCGCAGGACCCGGCGGACGCGCTCACGCTCGACCTCCAGTGC
>NZ_CBDDJN010000005.1:0-13474 GCF_965229815.1 Reyranella sp. | reverse complement strand
CCAGCTGGTTCACGGCGTGCACCACACGCTCGGGCGGCACCGCGCGGACGACCCGCGCTCGGGCTGGATCAGCGGCCTGCCGGAGGCCGAGGGCGAGTGCCACCCGACCGCGGGCGGGCTGCGCATCGGCAAGACGCTCGCCGAGCGCACGCCGGACGAGCCGTTCGACGAGCGCCTCGAGTGGGAGCGCGACGGGCAGTACTTCCACTACTTGATGAAGTGGGTGCACGCCCTCGACCAGATGGGTCGCACGACCGGCGAGAGCGGCTTCGACGCCTGGGCGGAGGAGCTGCTGCGCGTGGCGCACCGTGCGTTCACCTGGCAGCCGCGGCTCGATGCGCCGCGGCGCCTGTACTGGAAGTGCAGCGTCGACCTGTCGCGGCCGCTGGTGACGTCGATGGGCCAGCACGATCCCCTCGACGGCTTCATCACCTGCCTGCAGCTCGGGGCGGCCCGCCCGGACAGCGCGCTGCGCGAGATCGCGGCCGACTTCGCCACGATGTTCGACCCGCGCGCACTCGCGACCGCCGACCCGCTCGGCCTCGGCGGCCTGCTGTGCGACGCCTACCGCATCCACCAGCTGGCGGGTCCGGCGCCTGGACGGAGCGAGGCGTTCCTGCTCGAAGCGCTGCTCGATGCGGCCGCGGCCGGGCTGCGCGAGTACGTCACCCAGCCCGATCTGCGGCTTCCGGCCGAGCGGCGCCTGGGCTTTCGCGAGCTCGGCCTGGCGATCGGACTTGCCGCGGTACGGCGCCTCCATGCGGAGGCAGCGCAGGCGAGCGCGACGCTGCGGGCGAGCCTCGAGCGCGTCGAGCCCTACTCGGTCCTCCGTGAGACCGTCGAGTCGTTCTGGCTCGATCCCGCGCACCGCGACACCGAGGTGTGGCGCGAGCACGCCGACATCAACGACGTCATGCTCGCGACGAGCCTCGCGCCCGACGGGTTCCTGCTGCTCCCGCCGCGCGCGCCCGGCATCTGACGCGCGAGCTCGCGAGCGCCGCTCACGCCGCTCCGCCGTTCGTGCGGCGCACCGTGAGGACCGGGCAGGGCGCGGTCGCGACCACGCGCTCCGCCGTGCTGCCGAGCAGCACGCGGCCGAGTCCGGAGCGCCCGTGCGTGCCCATCGCGATCAGGTCGGCGCCGGCGGTCGCGGCGTGCTCCACGATCACGTCGGGCGGGTAGCCCTGGCGCGTCGTCGGCTCGACGGTGAGCCCCGGACGCCGGAGCTTCGCCGCGAGCTCCTGGAGGGTGGTGCGCGCGGCGTCCGCCGTGGTGCGGATCGCCTCCATCAGGACGTTCGCCGGCAGGTGCATCGCCTCGACCGGCACGCGGTAGGCGTGCAGCAGGACGAGCCGGTGGTCGGTGCCCGCGGCGCCGAGGAAGCGCGAGGCCGCGTCGGCCGCCAGCGCCGCGTCCTCGGAGAAGTCGGTCGGCACAAGGACGGTGCGCACCGGGCGTGGGTGGCCGTTGTCCTGGCGGTGCACGGTGGGCACCGGGCAGGGCGCCTCGCGCAGCAGGCGCGCCGCCGTGCTCCCGAGCAGCGCGCGCTTCCAGCCGGTGCGCCCGCGCGTTCCGGCGACGATCAGGTCGGCGTGGTGGCGGCGTGCGGCGTCGGCGATGCCCAGCACCGGGCTGCTGAGCACGAGGTCGGTCTCGACCGCGATCCCGCCACTGCGCAGCCCGGCGGCCTCTTCGTCGAGGTGCCGGCGCGCCTCGCCGTGGATCTCCTCGTAGTACTGCGGCGGCAGCGGCACGAACTCGGGCGCCGGCACCGCCTCGGCGACGAAGGCGTGCACGAGGACCAGACGCGCGCCGTGCTGGCGGGCGATCTCCTTCGCCCAGGCGGCCGCGCAGGCGGCGTCCTCCGAGAAGTCGGTCGCGGCGACGATGGTGCGGATCCCGTTCAGGTTGGTCATCGGCTTCCTCCGGTCGTTGCCGTCGGCGCTGCCGGCCGGCTCCTCTGTGGTTCGGCGAACGGCGCTGGATCGAGCACGGCGAGCTCGTCGAGCGAGAACACCGGCCCCTCGGTGCAGGCGTAGCGATGGCCGATCCAGCAGCGGCCGCACAGGCCGACCGCGCACTTCATCTGGCGCTCGACCGCGGCGCAGACGCGTGCCGCCGGGACGCCGGCGGCGCGCACGTGGCGCGCGACCGCGGCCAGCATGCGCGGCGGTCCGCACAGCGCCACGAAGTCGGGTGTGCCGGCGGCGAGCGCGTCGTCGGTCGCGCCGACGACCGTGCCGAGGCGTCCCGTCCAGCCGGAATCGGCGTGCTCGACCGGCTCGAGCAGCGTCACGCCGGGCAGCGTGCGCCAGCGCTCGAGGTCGCGCAGCAGGATGCGCGACGCCGGCTCGCGCGCACCGTAGACGATCGCGAGCGGCGCAGCCGCCGCACGCTGCGCGAGGCGCGCCTCGATCGCCGCCCGCAGCGGCGCCAGGCCGCAGCCGCCGGCGACGAACAGCAGCGACGCCGTGGCCGGCCATTCCGGAAAGCCGCGTCCGTAGGGTCCGCGCAGGCCGACGGTGCTGCCGGGGCCGAGCCGGAACAGAGCGCCGGTGAGGCGGCCGACGCGCCGTATTGTCAAGCACAGCTGGCGGATGGGCGACCCCGGCGGCGCCCAGCTCGAGACGGTGAACGCTGCCTCGCCTTCGCCCGCGATCGACAGCATGACGAACTGGCCCGGCAGCGGCGCCGGCCACGCCGCACCGCCGTCGAGCTCGACCACGAAGCTGCGCGTGTCCGGCGATTCCTCGGCCACGGCGACGATGCGCGCCGGCGCCGGCAGGAAGGAGATCCACATCGCCGGGGACGTCATGCCGGCGCTCCGAGCCGCGCGAACACGCCGCGCGCGCCGATCGTGCCCGGGCACGTCACGTCGCAGCGGCCGCACCCGACGCAGCCGGCGCGCCCGAGCTCGGCCGCGTACGCGCTGCCGAACTTGTGCGTCCAGAAGCGTCGCACGCGGTCGCCCGGGCGCGGCACGGGGTCGTGGCCCGACGCCTCGCGCTGGAAGCCCTCGAGCAGGCAGCTGTCCCAGACGCGGCGGCGCACGCCGGAGTCGTGGGCTCCCGGCTCGCGCTCGTCCTCGATCGTGAAGCACGAGCAGGTCGGACACAGGCTGGTGCAGCCGGTACAGGCGAAGCACAGCGGGCCGAGCCGCTGCCACTCGTCGTCGGTCACCGGCGCGGCGCCGGGCTCCTCCGCGATGCGGGCGATCGCGCTGGTGACGGCCGGCTCGGCCGGGAAGCTCGCACGGGCGGCCGCCTCGGCGCGCGCGTACGCCTGCTCCTCGGCCGGTGCGGCGACACGGGTCGCGACGCCGGCGGCGGCGAGCGCCTGCTCGCCTTCGGCCGTTCCGATCGTCACCGTGATCGTGTCCGGCGCGAGCCGCGTCAGCGCGAGGTCGAAGCCGGTGCGTGCGAACGGGCCGGCATCGACCGCCGGGCAGAAGCCGCGACCGCACGCGGTGAGGCAGTCGACCACGATCACCAGCGCGCTCCTCCGGCGCGTGTTGTAGGAGGGGTCGCGCGCGAAGAAGCGGTCCTGGTAGGCGAGCGCGCTCGCGTCGCACGGCCGCAGGCCGAGCAGCGCGACCTGTGTGCCGGCGACCGGCTCGGCGCACATCGTGCCGTCGCGCCAGGTGAGCAGCGTCTCGGACTGCGGGAAGAAGAAGCGCTTGACGCCGTCGAGCGGCAGCGCGACGTCCCAGGCGAACGGTGCGCTCGCATCCGAGCGCTGCCAGGCGGCGCCGGCGCCGGCGCCGTCGGCGGCCGCGACCTCGTGCAGCGCGCGGGTCGCCGCCAGGTGCGCGCGCAGCCGTGCGAAGCCGGACGCGTCGATCGTCAGGCGCGTCACGACGCGACCTCCACCTGCACCGCGCAGACCTTGAGCTCGGGCATGCGCGAGATCGGGTCGAGGGCGTCGTTGGTGAGGATGTTCGTCGGGGCCTCGGCGAAGTGGTAGGGCATCGCGACCACGCCGGGCGGGACCTGCTCGGTGATCACCGCGTGCGTCGCGAGCTCGCCGCGGCGCGAGCGCACGCGCACCGGGGTGTCGTCGGCGATCGCGCGCGCGTGTGCGTCGCGCGGGTTGATCCAGACCAGCCCGCGCGGGTTCTCGCGCTCGAGCAGCGGCGCGCGCCGGGTCATCGAGCCGCAGCCGTACTGGTGGTGCAGCCGGCAGGTGGTGAGCTGCAGTGGGTACTCGGCGTCGGGCAGCTCCGCGGGCAGCGTGTCGACGACCGGGATCAGGCGCGCCTTGCCGCGGGTGAAGCGGTCGCGGTGCAGCACCGGCGTCCCGGGGTGGTGCGGGTCGGGGCAGGGCCAGTGCAGCCCGGGCCCCGCGTCGAGCCGTGCGTGGCTCATGCCGGCGTAGATCGGGGTCAGGCTCGCCATCTCGTCGAAGATCGCGGCCGCCGAGGTGAAGCCCATCGGCCGGCCGAGGCGCGTCGCGAGCGCTTCGAGGAGCTGCCAGTCGGCGCGCGCCTCGCCGGGCGGGTCGAGCGCGCGCCGCACGCGCTGCACGCGGCGCTCGGTCGAGGTGAAGGTGCCCTCCTTCTCGGCGAAGCTCGCCGCGGGCAGCACGACGTCGGCGAGCTTCGCGGTCTCGTTCAGGAAGAGGTCGATCACCACCAGCGCGTCGAGCGAGCCGAGCGCGCGCTGCACCGTGTGCTGGGCGGCGTCGGTGACCACCGGGTCCTCGCCCAGGATCAGCATGCAGCGCAGCGCGCCGTCGCGCGCCGCGCGCTGCATCGCCGGCGCGGTGAGGCCCGGCTGCGAAGGCAGCGGGCGTCCCCAGCGCGCCTCGAACGCGTGGCGGGCGTGGTCGTCGTCGACGCGCTGGTAGCCGGACAGCACGTCGGGCAGCGCCCCCATGTCGCACGCTCCCTGCACGTTGTTCTGGCCGCGCAGCGGGTTGATGCCCGCGCCGTCGACGCCGACGTGCCCGGTGACCAGCGCCAGGTTCGACAGCGCGATCACGTTCTCGGTGCCGCACACGTGCTGCGTGATGCCGAGGCAGTAGGCGAGAAACGCGCGCTCGGTGGTGGCGTAGATCCGTGCCGCCTCGACGATCGCGTCGGCGCCGACCCCGGTGGCGCGCGCCACGCGCTCGAGGGTGAAGGCCTCGACCGAGGCGCGCAGCGCCGGCAGGTTCTCGCAACGCGTCGCGAGGTAGTCGCGCGCCTCCCAGCCGCGCTCGAGGATCACCCGGATCATGCCGTTGAGCAGCGGGATGTCGGTGCCGAGGCGGATCGGCAGGTGCAGGTCGGCGAGGCCGGCGAGCCGCGTGTGGCGCGGGTCGACCACGACGAGGCGCGCGCCGCGCGCCTTCGCCTCGATCATGCGCGCGCCGATGATCGGGTGGTTCTCGGTGGTGTCCGAGCCGACCACGAGCAGGCAGTCGGCGCGGTCGATGTCGGCGATCGGGTTGGTCATCGCGCCCGAGCCGAGCGTGCGCGACAGTCCGGCGACCGACGGCGCGTGGCAGACGCGCGCGCAGTGATCGACGTTGTTCGTGCCGATCACGGCACGCGCGAGCTTCATGGCGGCGAACGCGTCCTCGTTGGTGGCGCGCGCGCTGGCGATGACGCCGACCGCGTCGGGGCCGCCGTCCTGGACGGCGGCGCGCAGCGCCTCGGCGGCGGCGTCGAGGGCCTCGTCGAGCGGAACCGGGACGAGCCGCTCGCCGCGACGGACGAGCGCTCCGGTCAGGCGCTCGGGGTGGGTGAGGGCCGTCGTCGCGCTCCAGCCCTTCACGCACAGCTGCCCGCGTGACACCGGGTGATCCGCCATCGGCACGGCCCGGAGCGCGCCACCCGCGTGCTGCAGGACGATGCCGCAGCCGACCGCGCAGAACGGGCAGGTGGTTCGGACGGACTCCATCGCCCGTCAGCCACGCAAGCCGTGTTCCCGGGCGACGGGTACGAGGGCGGCCTGTGGCCCGCGTTGCAGCCGGAGCCTGCTTCCCAGCGGTGGGAATGCCCTGGTCATGGCTTTCCATCGTTGAGAGCCGCCGGTCGCGAGCGCGGGATCCGATCGCTGGCACACGCTTCGCTCCGGCCTGGCCATGGCCGGTCCGACGGTGCCGCCCGGAGCGCGGCGCAGGCGGAGAAGGAGAATCCCGTGAAGCAGGGCAAGAGCATCATCCGCAGCCTCGACCGGCGCGGCACCGCCGACGGCAGGCTACACGCCGCCGAGCTGCGTACCGGTCGGGCGGTGGAGCCCACCATGTGCGAGCGCTGCGGCGCGACCCTGGTGCGGCGCGTCTGGCGGCGGTCCGAGGCGAAGCCAACGCACGCCTTCCTGTCCAGCGTGACCTGGGCCGTCTGTCCGGCGTGCACGCAGGTGGAGCGCGAGGAGTATCTCGGGCGCATCACCATCGGCGGCGAGATCGTGCGCAGCGACGCGGCCGCGCTCCGGCGCCGCATCGCCAACGTCGCCGCGCGCGCCGAGCACACCGGCGTCGAGCGCCGCGTGGTCTCGATCGAGCGCGAGGGCGACCAGCTGGTGGTGCTCACCACCTCGCAGAAGCTCGCGCACCGGATCGTGCACGAGCTCAAGAAGACCTTCGGCGGGCGGGCGAGCTACCGCTGGCTCGACGACGGCTGCCTCGAGGCGCACTGGGCGGGGGCCACCAAGGGGACGGACAGCGCTGCGCGTCGCGCCTGAGCCGGGCGCTGGTCAGTCCGGCCGCGGCGCTGTACACGGGCCCGTGACCGAAGCCCGGCACGGCCGCGAGCGGGTCCTGGTCGCGCGCGGGCTTTCGAAGTCGTACCGCATCGGCGAGGTCGACGTGCACGCGCTGCGCGGCGTCGACCTCGACGTCTACCGCGGCGAGTTCGTGGTCCTACTGGGGGCGTCGGGCAGCGGCAAGTCCACCCTGCTGAACCTGCTCGGCGGCCTCGACACGCCGACCAGCGGCACCGCGTCGTTCCTCGACCACGACCTGAGCCGTGCGAGCGAGGCCGAGCTGACGCGCTTCCGGCGCGAGCACATCGGCTTCGTCTTCCAGTTCTACAACCTGATCCCGAGCTTGACCGCGCGTGAGAACGTGGCGCTGGTGACCGACATCGTGGCGCGCGCGATGGACCCGGCCGAGGCGCTCGGGCTGGTCGGCATGGCGCACCGGGTGGACCACTTCCCCGCCCAGCTCTCGGGCGGCGAGCAGCAGCGCGTCGCGATGGCGCGCGCGATCGCGAAGCGCCCCGACGTCCTGCTGTGCGACGAGCCGACCGGCGCGCTCGACTACGAGACCGGCAAGATCGTCCTCGACGCGATCGCGCGCATCAACCAGCAGCTCGGCACGACCACCGTGGTGATCACGCACAACGCGGCGATCGCCGGCATGGCCGACCGCGTGCTCCGCATGGCCGACGGGCGCATCGTCGCGGCCGAGGAGAACGCGCACAGGCTCGCGCCGTCGGAGCTGCGCTGGTGAGGGCGCTCGACCGCAAGCTGCTGCGCGACCTGATGCTGGTGAAGGGGCAGGCGGTCACGATCGGCCTGGTCGTGGCGTGCGGCATCGGAGTCTTCGTCGCGGCGCTCGGTACCGGTGCGTCGCTGGTCGGCTCGCGCGCACGCTACTACGACCAGGCGCGCTTCGCCGACGTGTTCGCGACCGTGGAGCGCGCGCCCGCGGCGCTGGTCGCGCGCATCGCCGCCATCCCCGGCGTGGCCGACGTCGAGGATCGCGTGGTCGCCGACGTCCGGCTCGACGTCGCCGGCCACGACGCGCCGGCGACCGGGCGCCTGGTGTCGCTGCCCGAGGGCGGCGCGCCGCGACTCAACCGCATTCACCTGCGGCGCGGCCGGACGATCGAGCCGCGCCACCGCGACGAGGTCGTGGTGAGCGAGGGCTTCGCCGCGGCGCACGGGCTCGAGCCCGGCGCCGAGCTCGCCGCGGTGCTGAACGGTCGCCGCCAGACGCTGCGCGTGGTCGGCATCGGGCTGTCGCCCGAATACGTGTTCCCGATCCAGGGCGGCGCGCCGCTGCCCGACGACTCGAGCTTCGGCGTGCTGTGGATCGCCCGCTCGGCGCTGGCGGGCACGTTCGACCTGGAGGGTGCTTTCAACGACGTGACCCTGGCGACGGCGCCGGGCGCCAATCCCGACGCGGTCATCGCGCAGCTCGACGCGTTGCTCGATCCCTACGGGGGCCGCGGTGCGCACGGACGGGACCTCCAGCCCTCGCACCGCTTCCTCGATGACGAGATCGCGGAGCAGCGCAGCATCGCTGCGACGATCCCGGTCGTCTTCCTTGGTGTCGCGGCCTTCCTGCTCAACGTCACGCTGGGACGCATCGTCACCTCGCAACGCGAGCAGATCGCGACCCTGAAGGCGCTCGGCTACGCCGACGCACGCATCGCACTGCACTACCTCGAGCTCGCGGTGATCGTCGTGCTCGGCGGCACGCTCGCAGGCTGCGCACTCGGCGTGTGGCTTGGCCGGCTGATGACGGCGCAGTACACCGAGTTCTTTCGCTTTCCCGTGCTCGCCTTCGAGCTCGAAGCGTGGACCCCGCTGCTTGCGGCGCTGGTGGCATTCGCGGCTGGCGCCGGCGGTGCGTTCTCCGCGGTGCACGGCGTGCTGCGCCTGTCGCCGGCAAGTGCCATGCGCCCGCCGGTGCCGGCTGGCGTCCGGCGCTCGCTGCCCGAGCGCCTCGGGCTCATGGGCAGGCCGTCGCCGCAGACCAGCATGCTGCTGCGCGGCATCTCGTCGCGGCCGGTCCGCTTCGCCATGACCTCGATCGCGGTCGCGTGCGCGACCGGCGTCGTGGTGCTCGGCATGTTCTGGCACGACGCGCTGGACTACATGGTCTCGGTGCAGTTCCGCCTCGCCGAGCGCGCCCACGCCACCGTGGTCTTCGACCGGCCGATGACGGCGCGCGTGGTGCGCGAGCTCGGCCGGCTCGCCGGCGTCGAGGACGCCGAGGGCTACCGCGCGGTCGCGGTCACGCTGCGCGCGGGCAACCGGTGGTACCAGACCGGACTCCAGGGGCTGTCGGACGACACCCGTCTGCGCCGCCTGCTCGACGCGCGGCTTCGTGAGGTGGCGCCGTCGGGACCGGGCATCCTGCTCACCCGGCAGCTCGGCGAGCGCCTCGGCGTCGCACCCGGCGACACCGTCCGCGTGGAGGTGCGCGAGGGCGAGCGGCCGCAGCGCGACGTCGTGGTGCAGGCACTGGTCGACGACCTGATCGGCCTGTCCGCCTACATGGACCTGGGCGCGCTGCACGCGCTGCTCGGCGAGGGCGACACGGTGAACGCGGCCGGTCTGCGCCTGAACGCGGCATCGGCCGCGGCGGTGTACGCCCGCCTCGAGCAGCGCGGCGGCATCGCGACGGTGATGGTGAAGGAGTCGTGGCTGGAGGTCTTCCGCCGCACCACCGCGCGCTTCGTGCTGTTCTTCACCGCGATCCTGACGGTGTTCGCGATCGTGATCGCGGTCGGGGTCGTGTACAACGCGGCGCGGATCGCGCTGCAGGAGCGGTCCTGGGAGCTGGCGAGCTTGCGCGTACTGGGCTTCACGCGGGGCGAGGTCTCGGCGATCCTTCTCGCCGAGCTCGCGATCAACCTCCTGATCGGAGTGCCGCTCGGCCTCGTGCTCGGCTACGCCGCGGCGCTCGGCTTCTCGGAGCTGCACGCGACCGATCTGTTCCGCATCCCGGTGATCGTCACGGCACGCACCTGCGCGTACGCGGTAACCCCAAATTATTAGATAAAAATTGAAATTGATTTCAATAAAAATTCACTAATTAATAGATATTAAATTTAATTAACAAAATAATGATTTTTTATTATCAAAAATCATAATTTACTACTAAAGGTTAATTTTCAATTAGCTTATTTTTGGCTGAAAATTTTAATATTTGACATACTTTCATCTACTCTACTTTTTCCATTTTTTGAAATTCTATTGTCAATTCTGTAGTTTATTCTGCTTGGCTTAAATTTTAAATTCGGCATAATATCAATATTAATCTATACATAAAGCAAAGAAATTACAATTCTTGGTGTTTTTGGCCTGATTCGTGATATTTCATTTGAATTATTCTATATAAAATATTTTAAATGCACTTACTATTGAAGATTTTATTCATTTACCAACTCACTTAGCAATGATCTTAACCATAAAATCAACTAAAAATATTAAGAATTAAAATGTTACCGAAAACAATCAAAAATGTTATAATATTATTTGAAATTATTATCTCAATATATATTTTTGTGTGACTTGAAGTCCAGCTGGATTCATGTGTGAAAAATAAAAGAACTCCAAGGCATAATAAAAGGTATATCTCATTTGTAATTTCGATGATGTTCGATTTAACTTCTGAATATGGTCTCACAAATAAAATCCATGATAAGTAAATTAGCTGGACCATTCAAAGCGAACCTACTAGAATTCCAAATGAACAGAATTTCAAGCAAATTAAGGCTGCAATAAATATAGTTCTTCTTAAAATAGAAACTCCAACATGAAATCTCTCCTTTTTATGTGTTTTAATTCCTTTAAATAGCTCTCTAAATTTATCGTCTTCTTCTTTTACTTGAGGATTAATAGTGACAGAAAGCCATAAAATCAATATATTTCCCAAGATTCAGCATCCAAGAATCAAGCATGCATATCCAAAGGATATTGCTCTGTACATTGCTGTGATATCATGTCTGTTTATTTCGTAAATTGAACAGACAAGCAAAAACTGGTTTGACGATATAAATGTTCGAATGTAATAGTCAAACGTCATTAAACTGCTTACTTTATTGACTATCCATTTAGGAATTTTCATTCATTTAGATCACCTTCCAGAAGAATCTCACCTATCAGCAAGCTTTTTCATCAAGCAAACTGCTGATATGTGGATGAGTGCAATTGTTAGTATCAAAATAATGAGAGAGTAGGTATTGACGACTGTACTATCTGACTTTAAATCTAAAGGCTTGTACACGTCATCGCTCAGATCAAAATTGAAGTTATCAATAAATGACGTCAAGCTTTTATTTTTATTAAAAGAAATTGCAGCGTATGGAAATAAAGCATAGCTTGTACCAGTGATAACATTTTGAACATCATTTGGAATATGAGCTCCAGTGATAAGCAATAAAAAGAATATTTGAGTTTGATGAATAAGCAGCCACAGGCTTGAGAACGAAGATGGAAATGCTCAACTTGAAACAATAATTAATCAAGAAGTCGCAATCACGGATATTTGAGATCCAAATTTAGCCATTTCTGAAAAGTTGCTTGTACTGTTATTATTTGCTATCGGAACTCCTTGAGTTTGGAGTAGGATTTGGAGAAGAAGCAGCAGCTGGAGTTGTCACCATTAAAGATCACGAATAAGAACTTAGACTATATCCTGAGTCTCACAGATCTCACTTTTGAGCATCAGAGTTGGTGCATCTTTGACAATTTTGCGCAAGTCAGTTCAGAATCTTCAGGTTAATCAGCTTCTGAACTGGATTTGGAATTCCTGTAATAATAGAGTTTACATAAAACTCAATATATGTATCTGCTGTTACATTTTTAGACGATATTGAGATTGCTCCTGTATTTTGGTTAATCGTTAAATATGAAGGAAGTGTGACTCCGTTGTAACTCGCAAGCTGATAGCTTATTGCAGCTCCACTTGCATAAGAATTATTGCATGGAAGTTCAAGGTTTAAATATTGATCTGAATTCTCTGCAATTGTAAGGGACTGTTCCAAAGTTGGATAGTAAATAGATGACTCATAGTTTGAACCTAAAATTTAGTCATTAGAAATACTATTTTAAATGTTATCATTAAACATATCAATATCATAAACCTTTTTAAAATAATTATCAAACACAAATATTAGTATAAGATAGTATCACATATTTTTGATTCGCCAGTTCTTATATTACTTTGTATTTTTAAGTAAAAAATCGACTTTCTATTTTTAATAAAACTTAATTAATAAAAAAAGAAGGAGGAAGTAATATAAATAGGATAAATTATAACAATTATATATAAATATATATTTAACAAATGATTCTTTGCAGTTTCTCCTTAAAATATACTTTAATCGACTTGAAATATAATAGAGTCATCAAATATTTATATTTCTTACCTTGTACAGCATAAATAAAAGATTGGTTCGAAAATAATGCAGCTGAGTAAGATTCTGTGATTATTGAGGAAACAGTAACTCCAGTCTCAGAAGTTACACTATCAGTTCCCGAAGCAATAGTGCCCATTGCGAAGTCTCCTGCCAAGAAGTCTGGATGGGCTTCAATTGCCTCTGGCCTAAACTTTGTGATATATCCATAATTGTCATATTGTCCTGTTCCTACCAATCTAAATATGAAAAGCTAATATCATAAAAGTAAATAAGTAATGGATAGGATCGCAAAGACTAATAAAATCAAGCAAAATTTGGAAAATTGTTAAATTTATTATGGGATTGGCTTACCTTCCAGACGATGGATCGATTGCGAGTTGCTCAAATTGTGAATTAGGGAACTTTTTAATTGTAAAAGTCTGAGTCACTATATTGAACAGCATGTAGTAGTTTGAAGTTCCTTCAAAGGGAGTTGTAATGATATAGTTAGCCATGAGTACAGATCCGAAGACATTATCAATCTGAGAACTAGACTTGTATCTATTTCCGACTACACTTCCGTCCGTAGTTTTAAAAGTAGTGAAGTAAATGTATCTCGGATTCCCAAAGATAAAAAAACTGTAAATCAGAGAACCATCGCTGCTGAGAAGAGCTTCTGAACCAAATGTAGTTCAAGAACTTGAAAATCACAGTATTTTGTTCGACCAATCTGCGACTGTATTCCCCAGCGTCATTTTGATGAAGTGGAGGTCTTTTGAGCTTGAGTCGATTCCTCCGAAAAATACTTGAGAGTCAGTTATTTTGAGATGGCCATAACAATATAGAGAAATGGAGGGAACATATTGACAGTTTGCATCTGCAACACTCGGTGAAATAACTTGCATTCAAATGTAGGCTCTATTTTGCAATGGAAATTGTGCAAACAAAATATATCCTGAGCTATCACTTAGTGGATGAATGCTTGTTTCATGGCTGCTTCCATAAATGTTTGAACTATATAAAAAGTAAAACCTCAAACATAATAAATAAAAGTAATACTATAAACGTATATAAAGCAAGCTGAAAGCAAATAATACAATTGCATGGCTGATATGTAGCTCCCGTCAGCACTTGACAGTTGGAATACATAAATCGGATCAACAAATGCAGTGAAGTACACGTTCTGCTCTGATAGATCTACAGCAAGACTTTTCTGCGCTGGCTCTATTTCGAATGAAGCCATCCAAACAAGATTATTAGCTGCATTTACTCTGCGTATCACAGTGTTAGAAATTTGCTATGAATACTGCATACAAGAAGTAGAAGTCTTGAGACAAGGTACCAACTTTCATCCCTCTAACTTCAGATAATGTATCCACAGTGAAGTTTCCTTTTCTAAAATATAGGATGTTT
>NZ_CBDDJN010000004.1:0-17432 GCF_965229815.1 Reyranella sp. | reverse complement strand
CAGCGGGTCGATCTCGGCGTGCTCCCCCAGGTGCCGGACGACGGCCGGTTCCGGCGCGAGACCTGCCTGCACCACGGCGTGGTCGCCATCGTCAGCGCGAGCCATCCGCTGGCGGGCGCGCGCCGCGTCATCTGCCAGGAGCTGATGGAGCACCCGCTGGTGTTCCGGACCCAGCATTCCTCGACGCAGCGCGTGGTCGACGCCGCCTTCCGCAAGGCCGGGCGCGAACCCAAGCCCGCCATCGTGCTCGACACCCGCGACGGCGTGCTGGAGGCGGTGATCAACGATCTCGGCGTGGGCTTCATGTGGGAGCACGGCTCGAGCCGGACCGACGTGGTCAAGCTGCGGGTCCAGGAGATGGCGACGCCGGTCCCGGAGCACATGTTCTGCCTGGCCCGCCGGCGCGACACGCTGGTCGACCTGTTCTTCCAGTCCCGCCGCATCAACACCCTGCGCGGCGGCCGCAGCGCGGCGGCCTGACGGCCCCTGGAGTCTCGGCGGGGTCAGCCGAGGTTCAGCTCGCGATAGCCGTCGGCCGCCACCGTGTCGCAGCGTGCGCGGAAGGCTGGGGCACTGCCGCTGTAGCGCGCGATGATGCGGGTCTGCTTGCCCTCGATGTTGCGGTTGATGCCGGTCATCCAGGAGTCGATCTCGTTGGACAGCAGGCCGACGCCCAGCGACTTCACGTGGTCGGTCCAGGAGGTCACGCCCTCGGGCGTCGCCTCGATGCGCGTGATGCCCGCCTTCGTCGCATGGTCGAGCAGGCCGGTGATCCATTCGACGCTGTACTCGATGCTGCGCGGGATGTTGCCCAGAGCGGTGTGCGGGCCCATCAGCATCGCCATGTTGGGGAAGCCCTCGACCAGCATGCCGAGATAGGTCTGCGGTCCGCCCTTCCACTTGTCCTTGAGCCGCAGCCCGTCGACGCCGCGGAAGTCGATGCGGTCGAAGGCGCCGGTGATAGCATCGAAGCCGGTGGCGTAGATGATGATGTCGAATTCGTAGTCGGCGTCGCTGGTCCGGATCCCGGTCGGCGTGATGCGCTCGATCGGCGTCTCCTTGATGTCGACCAGGTCGACATTGGGCTGATTGTAGACCTCGTAATATTTGGTCTCGAGCGGCACGCGGCGCGTGCCGAAGCCGTGGTTGCGCGGGATCAGCTTCTCGGCCGTCGCCGGGTCCTTGACGCGCTGACGGATCTTGCGGGCGACGAAGTCGCTCACCAGCGCGTTGGCCTGGCGGTCGACCAGTATGTCGCTGAAATTGCCCTGCCACATGCCGAAGCCGCGGTTGCCGTAGAGCTTCTCCCACAGCGCCTCGCGCTCCTCGGCCGAGACCTCCATGGCCTTGCGCGGATCGGGCGTGTGCAGGAAGCAGGCGAAGGTCTCGCGGCAGCGCTGGAAGATCTCGGGATAGCGCGTGCGGATCCCGGCCATCTCCTCCTCGGAGATCGGCGCATTGTGCAGCGGCGCGCACCAGTTGGGCGTGCGCTGGAACACCGTGAGATGGCCGGCCGTCTTGGCGACCTCCTGGATGGTCTGGACGCCGGTGGCGCCGGTGCCGATCACCGCGACCCGCTTGCCCTCGAAGCTGACGGGCTCGTGCGGCCAGCGCGCGGTATGGCAGGACTGGCCCTTGAAGCTGTCGATGCCCTCGATCCGCGGCAGGGTCGGCTCCGACAGGGGCCCGAGCGCGGTGACGAGGAACCGGCTCGTGTGCCGGCTGCCGTCCTCGAGCGTGATCTCCCAGCTGCGCGTCGCCTCCTGCCAGTGGGCGGCCGTCACGCGGCTCCTGAACTGGATGTCGCGGCGCAGGTCGAGCTTGTCGGCGACGAAGTTGAGGTACTTCAGGGTCTGCGGCTGGGGCGAGAAGTGCTCCGTCCAGTGCCACTCGTCGAGGAGCTCCTGCGAGAAGGAGAAGCCGTAGGAGTAGCTCTCCGAATCGAAGCGCGCGCCGGGATAGCGGTTCCAGTACCAGGTGCCGCCCACGCCGGTGCCCGCCTCGAACACGCGGACCCGAAGTCCCAGCTTGCGGAGAAGGTGGAGCTGGTAGAGGCCGGAGATGCCGGCCCCGATGATGATGGCGTCGTGGTCGAGATTCATATGGGTCAAACTGCCTTGTCGGAGCGCGGACCTCCAGGTCCGCTCTTGGGTCTTGAATGCGGACCAGGAGGTCCGCGCGCCACTATTCGTCCGCCCGGGACTCCCGGATCCTGCGAGTCCCCTGGAACACGGGCTTCGCCGGGTCCATCACGAAGCGGATGCGCGGCAGGTCGGTGTCGACCGTGCAGCAGGTGCCGACGATGGGATCGGCGAGCGTGAGCTGCGGGGCGTTCCAGGCCGCCGCATCGAAGGCGGAAACCTGCGGCCGGCCGCGCTCGGCCTTGTGGAACGTGTACTTGGGGTCGACCTGGATCAGCATCGGCTGGGTCTGCCCGTCGAGCGGGGCGTTGGCCGCCGTCACCCAGTTGATGTACTGCACGTCGCTGCCGGCCACCGGCTGCGGATCGACCAGCGCGCCGTCGAAGATCGTCCTGCCGTCGCGCGTCACGGTCCCCGTGACGCGATCGTGCCGGCGCACGAACTTCACCTCGCCCGCCGCGACGGGAAAGCCCCAGCGGTCGCGCAGCTCGCGGGCGGCCGCCTCGGTGCTCGCCACCGCGCCCAGCAGGAAGCCGCGCGGATGGGCGCCGGCCCGGCTGCCGAGCCGCAGCACGGCGAGATTGAACGGGCCGACCGGGCTCTCGGAATATCGCGTGACCGCGAGGATCACGTAGGAGGGCAGCGCCGGATGCATCGCCTTGGGCAGCAGTCCCTCGGTCGTGCTGCGCGGCACCTCGATGAGCAACTGCAGCATCTCCGCCCGGGGCAGGGCCCAGGCCTCGGTGTCGAGGCTGGCGAGCGTCGGCAGCGCCCTTGCGTCGCGGGTGATGTCGAGGGTTCCGTACAGGGGCATCGGTCTACTCCGCCGCGGCCTGCGCCGACGATTTCCCGGCGAAGTGGGGCATCACTTCCTTGGCGAACAGCCGCAGGCTCGCCATGACCTGGTCCTGCGGCACCACCTCGTTGGCGTTCAGGATGAAGTTGATGCAGTCGACGCCGAGCGACTCCCACTTCTTCACCGCACGGATGATGCGCGCCGGATCGCCGTAGGCCATGCCCTCGGTCTGCTGCTCGCTGGCGTCGGGGCCGGTGGCGGCGCGGCGCAGCGCCGGCAGCAGGCCGAGCGACTGGTAGGACGGCGAGGAGAAGACCTCGCGGGTCGAGATCAGCTGCGTGGCGAGGTAGTTGAAGGTGTTGCCGAGCCGCTTGCCCATCTCCACGCCGGTTTTCTCGTCCTCGTGGCAGAACAGGAAATTCGTCGTGGCGACCTGCTCGTTCACGAAGGCGCCGACCGGCTCGCACATCTGGATGCGCCGCCGGTACTCCTTGATCTTCCTCTCCTGCTCGTCGAAGCCCGCGAAGCTGAGGCCGAGGCTGCCGAGGCCGCGGTCGGCCGCGTCGATCTCGGTGCCGGGGCTGGTGACGGCGACCCACATCGGCGGATGCGGCTTCTGGTAGGGCTTCGGCAGGATGGTGCGCTCGGGCATCGACCAGAACTCGCCCTGGTAGGAGAAGGTCTCCTGCGTCCACATCTTCGGCAGGCAGCGCACGAACTCGTCCCAGCTCTTCTTGGTATTGTCCGGATTGGCGCGGAAGCCGCCCAGCTCGGTCCAGGTGGCGGAGCGGCCGGTGCCGACGTGCAGGCGGCCGCCCGACAGGATGTCGAGCGTGGCCGTCTTCTCGGCGATCTTGATCGGGTGGTTGAACTCGGGGACGCAAACGACGATGCCGTGCCCGACCTGGATGTTCTTCGTGACCATCGCGCAGGCGGTGAGGAACAGCTCGGGCGCCGAGCAGTGCGAGTATTCCTCGAGGAAATGATGCTCGACCGCCCAGACGTGCTCGAAGCCCAGCTCGTCGGCGAGCTTCACCTGCTCGAGGCAGTTGTTGTAGACGGTGCGCTCCTTCTCCGGCGTCCAGGGACGGGGAATGGAGATCTCGTAGAACAGGCCGAACTTCATTGACGGCTCCCTTCTGGACCGCCGTCCCGACCAGGGCCGCAACGCGGTCCGTCGAACGCTAGGCTTGCCCGTCGGGCCGCGCAACCGCACCATGGGACCGGAGGGCGAAACGGAAGATGACGAGACTGGCGGGAAAGGTGGCGATCGTCACCGGCGGGGCGAGCGGCATGGGCCGGGCCACGGTCATGCGCTTCCTCGCCGAGGGCGCGCGGGTCGTCGTTGCCGACCTAAACGAGGCCAACGGCGCGGAAACCCTGGCGATGGCGCGGGCCGGCGGCCACGGCGAGGACATCGCGTTCGTGCGCTGCGACGTGGCGCGCGAGGACGACGTGGCCGGCCTGGTCGCGGCGGCCGAGAAGCGCTTCGGCCGCCTCGACATCGCCTATCTCAATGCCGGCGTCGGCGGTGCCTTCGGTCCGATCGCCGAGACCGACGTCGAGGACTGGGACTACACCTTCGCCGTCCTGGCCCGCTCGGTGTTCCTCGGCATGAAGCACGCCTCGGTTGCCATGAAGCGCCAGGGACGGGGCGGCGTGATCCTGGTCACCGCCTCGATCGCCGGCATGGTGGGCGGCGGCGGCAGCCACGCCTATTCGGCCGCCAAGGCCGCCGTCATCAGCCTGATCGAGAACGTCGCGGCCGAGCTGGCGCCTGACCGCATCCGCGTCGTCGGCATCGCGCCGGGCGTGATCTCGACGCCGCTGGTGCATCGCGGGCGGCCGGAGAAGTTCGAGAAGCAGTTCCAGCAGCAGCCGTGGCCCGATCGCGGCGAGCCCGACTGCATCGCCGACGTCGCGGCCTTCCTGGCCTCGGACGAGGCCCGTTTCATCACGGGCGAGACCGTCAAGGTCGATGGCGGCCTCCTGGCGCAGGGGATTGCGCTTTGGGGCACGGGCCGCGACAACAGCTTCCTGAAAAGTGCGGGCGTCAACCGCGGCACGACCGGCGAGGGCATGGTCGTGCGTCACCTTGGAGAGCGTAAGTCATGAGCGAAGCCGAGCGTCTTCACCGTCACCTGATCGGCCAGCAGGGCTCGCGCGGTTCGCTGAACACGCCGGCGCTGGTGCTCGACCTCGACATGCTCGACCGCAACATCGCCGAGATGGCGACGTTCGCCAGGGCCCACAACGTCAAGCTCCGGCCGCACGCCAAGACCCACAAGTCGGCCGACATCGCCCGCCGCCAGATCGCGGCCGGCGCGCTCGGCGTCTGCTGCGCCAAGCTGGGCGAGGCCGAGGCGCTGGCCGAGGGCGGCATCGAGGCGCTGCACATCACCTCGCCGGTGGTGACGCCGCAGGCGATCGACCGCCTGATGGCCCTGAATGCGAAGGCCGCCGACCTCATGGTGGTGGTCGACCATCCGGCCAATGCCGAGGCGCTGGCGACCGCCGCGGTCGAGGCGGGCAAGCCGCTCGCCGTGGTGGTCGACATCGATCCCGGCATCCACCGCACCGGCGTCGCGACGCCGGAAGACGCGGTGTCGCTGGCCGGCAAGGTCGCCGGGCTCAAGGGCCTCAAGTATGCCGGCGTGCAGTTCTATTGCGGCAGTCATCAGCACATCAAGGACTTCGCCGAGCGCAAGGCCTCGATCGAGGAGCGCACGGAGTATCTCAAGGGCATCCTGGCGAAGCTCGACGCCGCGGGGCTGAAGCCCGCGATCGTGACCGGCTCGGGCACGGGCACGCATTTCATCGACGCCAAGCTCGGTGTCTTCACCGAGCTGCAGGTCGGCTCCTACGTCTTCATGGACCACGACTACGAGGTCTGCGACCTGCGCGGGCTCGACAAGCCGACCTTCGAGCAGGCCCTGCAGATCGATGCCCGCGTGGTCAGCGCGAATACGCCCGGCATGGTGACGGTCGATGCCGGCCTCAAGGCGATGGCGACCGAGAAGGGGCCGCCGCCGATCCTCAGGGGGGCGGTCGAGGGCTCGACGACGCGCTTCATGGGCGACGAGCACCTCGCGGTCATCGCGCCCGCGGGCAAGGCCGCACCCGCCCTGGCCGAGCAGGTCGTGCTGACGCCGCCGCACTGCGACCCCACGGTCAACATGTACGAGAGCTATCACGTCGTGAAGGGCGATACGCTGGTCGACATCTGGCCGGTGACGGCGCGGGGACGGTCGCGGTAGGCAATTCGCCCGCTGTCGGAGCGCGCATCGTCCACTGGGCGATCACCCGGATAAGTAGTACCCACAGTGCGGGCGTGGTTGCAGTCACGGTGCGATTGACCCGATATTCTTGAGGGATGGGTCGAGGTCCCTGTCGCAGGGTGGCGATGCCGTGGAGTCTGGTCGGGGGTGACCGGGGAGTGGAGGGAATGGAGGGAGTTCACAAGGGTGCGGGGCGGCCGGTTGGGGACGCCTGCCCGACGGTGGCGCGTGGGACCGCCACGACAGGCAGGAGGACGGCCGGCAGGAGGACGACCGGCAGGAGGACGACCGGCAGGAGGACGACGGGCGCGGTCCGCCGTGGCTCGTGTTGAAGGGCCTGTTCATCACCACCGCGCGCTTCCTCGAGGACAGGGCGGGCGGGGTGCAGATCTGCACCCGCGAGTTCATCGACTGCCTGGCCACGGCCGGGATCTCGCTGAAGATGCTGCCGGTCGACGCCGATCGTTCCTGGCCCTCGCGCATCAAGCGCCTGTTCAATTCCTCGCCGTTCATCGGGTCCTACGGACCGACCGTCCGGAACGAGGTGAAGGCGCTCGCCGCCGACGAGCGTTTCGACTTCGTCTTCCTGAACCAGGAATTCCTCGCGCCGCTGGCGGCAGAGATCCGTCCGTTCCTCGCGCCGGGCTGCAAGATCGTCGTGCTGTCGCACGGACTCGAGATCATCGACATGCTCCATGCCGTGCGGCTGGGCCGCCGCCTGCCGCTGAAACGGCGCTTGCGGCCGTCGGCCGCGATGATGCTGGGATCGATTCTCCTCGCGGAGCAGCGCCTGCGCGAGGACATCGACATCGTCTGCGCGATCTCGCCCTTCGGATCGGAGATGGAACGCTGGCTGGGCACCAAGCGCGTCGGCTGGCTGCCGCGAACCATTTCGGCCGGTCCGCTCGACTGGCGGCCAGTCCGCGGTCGCTTCGGCTTCGTCGGAACGCTCGACCATGGTCCGAGTCTCGAGGGGCTCGTCCAGGTGCTGGAGTCGCTCGGGACGGACGACGCGATGGAGATTCGGCTCGTCGGAAGTCCGTCTCAGGTCGGCAACTGGCTCGCCGACCGCTTTCCCCGGGTCACCTATCTCGGTGGCCTCGACGATGCCGGCCTCAAGGCCGAGGCGGCGTCGTGGAACGCCTTCCTTCATCCGATCTTCTGCCTGCCGCGCGGGTGCAGCACCAAGCTCGCGCAGGCCATCGGCTGGCAGATTCCAATCGTGACGAGCGAGCCCGGACGGCGCGGTTATGTCTGGAAGGACGGCAGCCTGCTCGAAGCCGAGGATGCCGGACAGTTCGCGACCATGTGCCGGTCGCTGATGGAAGAGGGCGCCTCGGCGGCGGCGAAGGCGGAGGTGGCCCGGGTCGCCGCGACCTCGCCGACGATGGCCGAGGTTGCGGTCTCGATGGCCAACCTGCTCGGTATTGCTCCCCCGGCGCGCGCCGGCGTCGGTTGACCCGGCATCCTCCGGATTAACGATCTCCCGCTGGCGCGCTGTCCGGCCAGGTCCAGTCGCGGATCCTCGGCATGTCCTCGCCATGCTCGCGGACGTAGCGCGTATGTTCGATCAGCGCGTCGCGCAGGTCCTGCTTGAAATGGGCGGCCCGGTCGGCGAGGCCCGGGACGCGTTCGATCACCTCCATCGCGAGATGGAACCGGTCGAGCCCGTTCAGCACCACCATGTCGAACGGCGTGGTCGTCGTGCCTTCCTCGGCGAAGCCGCGCACGTGGATGCCGTCGTGGTTGGTGCGCTTGTAGGTCAGCCGGTGAATCAGGTGGGGATAGCCGTGATAGGCGAAGATCACCGGCTTGCTGCGCGTGAACAGCCCGTCGAAATCGCGCTCGCTCAGCCCGTGCGGATGCTGTTCCTTCGGCTGCAGGGTCATCAGGTCGACGACGTTGACGACGCGGATCTTGAGGTCCGGCAGGGCCGTGCGCAGCAGGTCCGCGGCGGCCAGCGTCTCCAGGGTCGGCACGTCGCCGGCACAGGCCATCACCACGTCGGGCTCGCCATCGTCGGTCTCGGTGCCGGCCCACTTCCAGATGCCGATGCCGGCCTCGCAATGCAGCGTCGCCTCGTCCATCGTCAGCCACTGCGGCGAGGGCTGCTTGCCGGCCACGATCACGTTGATGCGGTCGTAGGTGCGCAGGCAGTGATCGCCGACCCACAGCAGCGTGTTGGCATCGGGCGGAAAGTAGACCCGGACGATGTCGGCCTTCTTGTTGGTCACGAGGTCGACGAATCCGGGGTCCTGGTGGCTGAAGCCGTTATGGTCCTGCCGCCAGACATGTGAGGTCAGAAGGTAGTTCAGCGAGGCGATCGGGCGCCGCCACGACAGCGGGCGCGAGACCTTCAGCCACTTGGCGTGCTGGTTGAACATCGAATCGACGATGTGGATGAAGGCCTCGTAGCACGAGAAGAAGCCGTGCCGGCCGGTCAGCAGGTAGCCCTCGAGCCAGCCCTGGCAGAGATGCTCGCTCAGCACCTCCATGACGCGGCCATCGGGCGCGAGATGGGTGTCGTAGGGCTCCGTCGGCTCCATCCAGACGCGTTCCGTCACCTCGAAGACCGCGTCCAGCCGGTTGGACGCGGTCTCGTCCGGTCCCATGAGGCGGAAGTTCTTCGCCTCGGCGTTGAGCTTCATGACGTCGCGCAGGTACTTGCCGAGCTGGCGCGTCGCTTCGCCGACCGCACCGCCGGGATGGGGGACGTCGACGGCGAAGTCGCGATAGTCCGGCAGGGCGAGCTCGCGCTTCAGCAGGCCGCCGTTGGCGTGGGGATTGGCCCCCATGCGCCGCTGGCCCTCGGGCGCCAGGGCCTGCAGCTCGTCCACCAGCCGGCCGTCGGCGTCGAACAGCTCCTCGGGACGGTAGCTCTTCATCCACTCTTCGAGCTGCCGCCGATGGGCTTCGTTGCCGCGGGCACTCGCGATCGGCACCTGATGGGCGCGCCAGAAGCCCTCGACCTTCAGCCCGTCGACCTCCTTGGGGCCGGTCCAGCCCTTGGGGCTGCGCAGCACGATCATCGGCCAGCGCGGCCGCCCGGCGGGCGCTCCGGCAGCACGGGCCTGCTGCTGGATCGTGCGGATGCGGTCGAGCGCGCGATCGAGCGTGTCGGCCATCAGACGGTGCATCGCCTCGGGATCGCTGCCCTCGACGAACATCGGCTCGTGACCGTATCCGGAGAAGAGCTGCCGCAGCTCCTCGTCGCCCAGGCGTCCGAGCAGGGTCGGATTGGCGATCTTGTAGCCGTTGAGATGGAGGATCGGCAGGACGGCGCCGTCGCGCGCCGGATTGACGAACTTGTTGGAATGCCAGGAGGCCGCGAGCGGCCCCGTCTCGGCTTCGCCGTCGCCGACCACGCAGGCGACGAGCAGGTCGGGATTGTCCAGCGCGGCGCCGTAGGCGTGCACCAGCGCGTAGCCGAGCTCGCCGCCCTCGTGGATCGAGCCCGGCGTCTCGGGTGCGGCGTGGCTGGGAATGCCGCCGGGAAACGAGAACTGCCGGAACAGCTTGCGCAAGCCGTCGGTGTCGCGACCGATGTCGGGATAGATCTCGCTGTAGGTGCCTTCGAGGTAGGTGTTGGCCACCATGCCCGGCCCGCCATGGCCCGGGCCGCAGATGTAGATCACGTCGAGGTCGCGGACGCGGATGGCGCGGTTTAGATGGGCATAGACGAAGTTCAGCCCGGGCGTCGTGCCCCAATGGCCGAGCAGGCGCGGCTTGACGTGCTCGGCCCGCAGCGGCTCGCGCAGCAGCGGATTGTCCATCAGGTAGATCTGGCCGACCGACAGGTAGTTGGCGGCGCGCCAGTAGCGGTCGAGGAGGCCGAGTTCCTCATCGCTGGCACGCGAACCGATTTTCTTTCTTGCCATGATGATTCTCCTCACCGGCAGCGGGGCAGACGGGCACCGCACCCGCAGCCTCACGATCGAGTGTGGGCCCTTTGCTACTCGATTGAAATGTGCCCCGGGTTGCGATGGTTCGGGACCCATGGCCGCACCCGCGTGCGCGGTGCCTGCGACATCAGGTCGTGCGCGAACTCTCCTGCGGCGGATTGCGGAGCCCGCCAAGGCCGTGCAGCAGGTCGATCGGAAGGGGAAACACGATGGTCGAGCTCTTCTCGCCGGCGATGTTGGCGAGGGTCCCGAGATAGCGGAGCTGCATGGATTCCGGCCGGCGCGCCATGATGTCGCCGGCCTCGACCAGCTTCTCGGCGGCCTGCAGCTCGCCTTCGGCATCGATGATCTTCGCGCGCCGCAGGCGTTCGGCCTCGGCCTGCCGCGCGATCGCACGCACCATCTTCTCGTCGAGGTCGATGTGCTTCAGCTCGACGTTCGAGACCTTGATGCCCCAGGCGTCGGTCTGCTCGTCGAGAATGCGTTGAACGTCGGCATTCAGCCGGTCGCGCTCGGCCAGCATCTGGTCGAGCTCGTGCTGGCCGACGACCGAACGCAGCGTGGTCTGAGCGAGCTCGCTGGTCGCGAGGTTGTAGGCTGCCACCTGCACGATCGCCTTCTCGGGCTCGATGACCCGGAAGTACACGACCGCGTTCACTCGGACGGACACGTTGTCGCGCGAGATCACGTCCTGCGGCGGCACGTCGAGCACCCGCGTGCGGAGATCGACGCGCTCCATCTGCTGGACCAGGGGGATGACGATGACCAGCCCGGGGCCCTTGACCCCCTGGAGCCGGCCCAGCGTGAACACGACGCCACGTTCGTACTCGCGGAGGATGCGGATCGAGTAGGCCGCCACCAGCGCCAGGACGAGCACGGGAAGCACGTAACCGAGAAAGTCGAGATTCGGCATGTCATGTTCCTTTCCTGGGTTCGACGTGCAGCGTCAGCCCGTCCAGGCGCTCGACCTGCACGGGGGCACCCGGGACGAGGGGAGCCTTCGCACGCGCCGACCAGACCTCGCCGTGGACCCGGATGCGCCCGCGGTCGTTGTCCCAGTCGATGACGTGACCTTCCATGCCCACCATCTGCTCGGCACCGGTCGCGACCTTGTGGCGGCGCGTGCGCAGGATCATGCCGAGCAGGCCGATCAGCAGGAGGGCGTTGGTGACGGCGGCACCGATCACGACCGGCCAGGACACCGCGAAGCCGATGTCGGCGCCGGCCGGGTCGAACAGGAAGAGTCCGCCGACCACGAAGGCTGCGAGGCCGCCCAGGCCCAGGACGCCCACGCCGGGCGAGAAGGCCTCTGCCACCATGAGCACCATGCCGAGGACCAGCAGGGCAATGCCGGCGAGGTTGAGCGGTAGCAGCGACAGCGACATCAGGCCGACGACCAGGCAGATGGCACCGACGATGCCCGGACCGCCGAGTCCCGGATTCCAGAACTCGAAGATGATGCCGTAGACGCCGATCATCATCAGGATGAAGGCGATGTTGGGATCGGTCACGATCGTGAGGAGGCGGGTCCGCCAGCCGGGGTCCACGTCGATCGGACGCGCGTGTCTCGTCGCCAGCACATGCTCGCCGTCCGCCGTGCGCACGGTGCGGCCGTCGAGCCGGTCGAGCAGCTCCGAGTCGTTGGCGGCCAGAAGATCGACGACCTTGTCCCGCACGGCCTCCTCCGCCGTCAGCGTCGCGCCGTCCCGCACCGCCTTCTCGGCCCAGTCTGCGTTGCGGCCCCGGAGCTGCGCCAGGCTGCGCAGGTAGGCGACCGCATCGTTCAGTACCTTCCGCTCCATCGCGCTGCCGGAAGTCCCCTCCGACGGGGAGCGTTCCTCGTCGCGGCCGCGCGGCGGTTGCATGGGCGGCGCGCCCATCTGCACGGGGGTGGCGGCGCCGAGATGCGTGCCCGGCGCCATCGCGGCGACGTGAGCGGCATAGGCGATGTAGGTGCCGGCGCTGGCGGCCCGCGCGCCGCTCGGGGCGACGAACACGGCGACGGGTACCGGCGAAGCGAGGATCGCCCGGATGATGTCCCGGGTCGCCGACACCAAGCCTCCCGGCGTGTCGAGCCGCAGGATCACCAGGCCGGCGCGCTCGGCGCGGGCGCGCGCCAGCACCTCGTCGATCTGGTGCCCGGCGCCGACGCCGATGGCGCCCCTGATCTCGGTGACGAGGACCGGCGCCGCTTCAGCGGGTGGGGCGCCGGTCGACGGCGCCTGCGCGCGACCGGGCATTGGCGGAAGCGCCAGCCAGAGCATGGCGAGCGCGATGACGACGCGTCGGAGGAACATGACGGCCTCCCGCTCCTGCATCCCCGCGTCAGCCGGGTGAGAACGTTAGCCCCGCCGGTGCCCGGGCGACAAGCCCCGCGACCCCAGCCCCGCGATTGCGGTCAGGCGCGGACGAGCAGCTCGCCGCGCCAACGGCGCGCCAGCGCCACGATCGCGACCATGCCCAGCGCGGCCACGGCGAACATGCCGAGGAACGCCTTCTGGCCGTAGGCGCCGTAGAGCAGGCCGGCGATCTGGAAGATCACGGCCTGCGCCGCGCCGGTGCCGATCGCGTAGTAGACGCTCTGGCCGAGCGCCACGCCGGACGCCGGCAATGCGCGCTGGATGAAGGCCATCGCGCCCAGGTGGCTGGCGGCGAAGGTGCCGGCATGCAGCGCCTGCAACGGCACAAGCGCCCACACCTCGGTCGTGAAGGCCATGCCCAGCCAGCGCACCAGCGCGCAGGAGAGGCCGAAGGCGATGAGGCCGCAGACGCCCAGCCGCGCCAGCAGCCAGCCGCTGCCCAGCATCAGCAGGATCTCGACCGCGACGCTCTCGCCCCACAGGAGGCTGATCGTGAGGTCGGAGAGGCCGGCGGCGCGCCAGGTCAGCGTGCCGAAGCTGTAGAGCACCGCGTGGCTTGCCTGGCAGCAGCCGGCGGCCAGCATGAACAGCAGGAACGATCGCGACTTCAGCAGGTCCGGGATTCCGAACGGTGCGTGGCGCGAGGGATCGCGGCGCTGCGCGTCGGCCGGCAGGATCAGCCCGAACGGCAGCAGCATGAGGACGCCGGCCGCGCCGACGAACAGCACCCAGGACGAACCGCCGCGATCGACCGCGGCGCCGCAGACGAGCGTGCCCAGGATGAAGGTCACCGAGCTCCAGACGCGGAGGCTCCCGTAGTTGAAGCCGCGCGCCTTGGTCTCGGTCACCAGCACGCTGTCGTAGAGCGCCATGGTCGGCGCCCACACCGCGCCCCAGAACAGGCTGACGAGCAGGATGGTGAGGAAGCCCCAGGAAAGCTGGTAGGCCCCCATCAGCAGCACGGCGGCGGCGGCCAGCGCCAGCAGGACGCCGCGCGTGTGCCCCAGCCGATGGGCCAGCCAGCCGATCGCGAGCGTCGAGGCGACGCTCATGATCTGGCGGCTCATGAAGAGCGTGCCGATCTCGGCGTCGATCACGCCGCGGTCGCGCAGCCACACCGGCCAGTAGCTCATGAAGGCGCCGGAGGCGAAGAAGTAGGCGGCCCCGTAGCCGGAGAGGCGGAAGCCGATGAGCCAGCGGGACATCAAGGGACGAGCGGCCGGAGCGCCACCCCTCTAGGCCCCGAACTCGCGCCGCACCTGCTCGGTGTGCTGGCCGACCGTCGGCACCTCGCCCAGCCGCTCGGGCTGGCCCGGCCAGGCGGCGGCCAGGGCGGGAATCGAGACCTCGCCGGCGCTGCAGGCGAAGCTCATGCGGCGGAGTTGCGGATGGACCGACAGGTCGCCGACCGAGCTCACGCGCGCCCAGGCGATCTGGGCGGCGTCGAGCCGGGCGGCGAGGTCGGCGAAGGTCTGGCGGCCGAAGCTTTCCTGGACGATCGCGTTGGTGTCGTCGCGCCGCGCGTTGCGCGTCTTGTTGGTGGCGTAGTCGGGATCCTTCTCCAGGCCCGGCCGGTCGAGCACGCCATGGCACAGCCGCTCGAACTCGCGATCGTTCTGGATCGAGATCAGCACCGGCACCTTGTCGGCCGTCCGGTAGACGCCGTAGGGCGCGATGAAGGGATGGGTGAGGCCGAGCCGCGGCCAGTCGTAGTCGGAATAGTCCTTGGCCAGCACCGGCACGGTCATCCATTCGGCCATGGCCGAGAACAACGACACCGAGATGGCGCGGCCCTCGCCGGTCTTCTGGCGCGCCAGCAGCGCCTCCAGCACGGCGGCGTGGGCGTACATGCCCGTGCCGATGTCGGTGGCCGAGATGCCGACGCGGCCCGGCCCCTCGGCGGTGCCGGTGATCGAGGCGAGGCCGCTCTCGGCCTGGACCAGCAGGTCGTAGGCGCGGCGGTCCTTGTACGGGCCGTGATCGCCGTAGCCGGAGACGTCGACGGTGATCAGCCGCTTGTGCTTCGCCCGCATCGCGGCCGAGCCGAAGCCCGCACGCTCAGCCGCACCCGGCGCCAGGTTCTGGATCAGCACGTCGGCCCCGCCGATCAGGCGATGCAGCAAGGCGAGGTCGTCGGGCCGCTTGAAGTCGAGGGTGACCGACTGCTTGCCGCGGTTCAGCCAGACGAAGTAGCTCGACTGGCCGTGGACATAGCCGTCATAGGCCCGCGCGAAATCGCCCTCGGGCCGCTCGATCTTCAGCACCCGCGCCCCGGCATCGGCCAGCCGGGCCGAGCAATAGGGGGCGGCCACGGCCTGCTCGACGCTGACCACCAGCAGGCCGTCCAACGCTCCTGACATCGTGTGCACGCTCTCCTTGGAAAGCGGCCACCATGCCACAATCGACGCGGCGTCAGGAGAGGGTTTCGAGCAGACGCACCAGAAGCTGGGCGCGCGGCACCAGCGAGGAGAAGGTGATCTGCTCGTCGAGCGCGTGGGCGCCGCGTCCGTCGGCGCCCAGCCCGTCGAGGGTCGGGATTCCCAGCGCCGCCGGGAAGTTGCCGTCGCTGACGCCGCCGGTGAGCGGCGTGTCCTCCAGCACGAAGCCGATCTCGGCGGCGCAGCCCTTCGCGTGCTCGAACAGGGCGGCGATGCCCTCGTTCTTGCCGTAGGGCGGCCGGTTGATGCCTCCGGTCACCGCGACGCGGCAGTCGGGATCGAACGGCGCGCGGTTCAGCACCCGGGCAACGACCGCGTCGACATCGATGCCCGGCGGCACGCGCAGGTCGATGGTCGCCGTCGCCTCGGCCGGCACGACGTTGGGCGCGCTGCCGCCGCCCGCCATCCCGACGACGACGGAGATGCCGGCGGCGTAGTCTGTCATCGCCTCGAGGTCGAGGATCTGGCGCGCCAGCTCGTGCAGGGCGCTGCGTCCGTCCTGCGGCCGCGAGCCGGCATGGCTGGCGCGGCCGGTGATCGTCATGTCGAAACGGCCCCAGCCCTTGCGCGCCGTCACGCACTTGCCGCCGTCGCGCGCCGGCTCCATCACCAGCACGTACTTCGACTTGCGCGCGGCGGCCTCGATGGCGGCGCGGCTGGTCGGGCTGCCGACCTCCTCCTCGGGCACGTAGAGCACGCGCACCGGCAGCCGGGTGCGGCGGCCTTCGCGCACGAAATGCTGCAGCGCGTAGAAGGCCATATAGGAGCCGGCCTTCATGTCGTAGATGCCGGGCCCGAACACCGCGTCGCCCTCGCGCCGGAAGACGTGGGTGGTGGCGAGCGCACCGACCGGATGGACCGTGTCGAGATGGCCCAGTATCAGGATGCCGGGGCTCGTCATCGTCGCCCCACGGGGCGCGCGCCTCGAGGATGTCGCCGAAGCCGTCGCGGCCGGGTGTCCGCTGCGTCGGCGCGCCGATCCGCGCCAGGTCGCCTTCGACCACATCGACCAGGCGGTTGACCGCCGCACCGTCGTGGCTCGGCGTCTCGATCTCCACCCAGCGGCGGATGCCGGCCAGAATCTCCTCGCCGTCGAAGGTCGGGATGTTGGAACGCGCCTCGCTCACGCCTGTCTCCTCTGATCTTCCTGCTACCGGGAACCACAGTCCCCCGATCCGCACCCGATGTCATCCCGAGCGCAGCGAGGGACCCTTACTTCGGCTCCAAAGGCCCCTCGCTGCGCTTCGCGCGGGGCAGCCCCGCGCCGGGTGACAGCACAGGACTATGAATCCTCGCGCACGATCAGGCTGCCGGTCGGATGGACCTCGGCGGTCTGCCGGGGCAGCAACAGGGTCGTGGCGTCGAGCTGGGCGACGATGGCGGGGCCCGCGATGCGCGCGCCGGCGCCGAGCCGCGAGCGGGCATAGACCGGCGCATCGACGATGCCGCTCTCGAGATGGATGGCCTGGCGCGACACGATGGCCGCGGCCGGGTCGCCACCCCGGCGCCAGCTCGCTCAGCCGCGGCTGGGGCAGGGCGCCGCTGGCATCGACCCTGAGCGTCACGATCTCGACCGGCGTGTCCTCCTGCGCGAACGTGTAGGTGGCGCGGTGCAGCTCGTGGAACCGCCGGACGGTCTCGCGCACCGCCGCCTCGTCGACCGCCGTGCCGGGCCAGTCGACCGTGAGCTCGAAGCCCTGGTGCTCGTAGCGCAGGCTGGCGCTCCAGGCCGTGCCGCGGGCGGCCTCGGGCACGCTCTCGCGCTCGAACCAGCGCTCGGCATCGGCCTGCAGGCCAGCGAAGGCGGAGGCCATCTGCGCCAGGTCGTAGTGGCCGTGCTGCTGCAGGCAGGTGCGGGCGAAGTCGGCCTTGAGGTTGGAGACCAGCAGGCCGAGCGCCGACAGCACGCCGGGCGAGGGCGCCACGAGCTGGGTACGGATGTCGAGCAGGCGGGCAAGCGCGCCGCCGTGCAGCGGGCCGGCGCCGCCGAACGGCACCAGCACGAAGTCGCGCGGATCGCGGCCGCGCTCGACCGAGACGACGCGGATCGCGCCCACCATATGGCTGTCGGCGATCGCCAGGATGCCGCGCGCGGCGGCCATCAGGTCGAGACCGAGCGGCTCGGCGACGCGCGTGGCGACGGCGCGCTGCGCCGCCTCGACGTCGAGCTCGAAGCTGCCGTCGAGCAGCCAGGGCGGCAGGTGACCGAGCACGAGATGGGCATCGGTGACGGTCGGCTCGGTGCCGCCGCGTCGGTAGCAGCAGGGGCCCGGATCGGCGCCGGCGCTCTGCGGCCCGACGGTCAGCGCGCCGGCGCGGCTCACGCGCGCGATCGAGCCGCCGCCCGCCCCGATGGTGACGATGTCGACCATCGGAAGCGACAGCGGCCACTCGCCGACGCGGCCGTTGACGGTGACGCTCGGCCGTCCGTCCTTGATCAGGCTGATGTCGGCCGAGGTGCCGCCGATATCGACGCCGATCAGGTCGCCGAAGCCGGCGGCGGCGCCGACGAAGGCC
>NZ_CBDDJN010000003.1:0-27480 GCF_965229815.1 Reyranella sp. | reverse complement strand
CCCGGACGTGGTGTTCGTGGTCACCGGCGCGGTGTGGCGGGATTTCGCCGCGCTGCGGGAGCGCTGGGAGGAGCCGCTGTCGCTCGGCTTCGACCGCGACTGCCTGTTCCGGATCCGCGAGGCTTCCCACGACGGCGACGCCGACCTCGCCCGCCACTGGCGGGCGGTCCGCGAGTTGGCCGCCTGCTATGGCGTTTCCTGGGTGAGCGCCGTGGAGATCGACGGCGAGCTGGTGCGCGAGGTGGAACCGCAGGCCTGTTTCGTCTACCCCGCCGACGACCGGCTGAACCGGGTCGTGCTCGCCGCCGCCGTCGACGGCGTGTTCGGCTGAGCCGGGCGTCCGCCCCCGCCCGACCGCCGGCAAGGAGCACCATGGGTTCCCCCTCCTCCCCAAGCCTGCCCGCGCCGGCCCCGGCCGCCCTCGTCACCGGCGGCGGCCGACGCATCGGCCGCGCCATCGTCGAGGACCTGGCCGCCCACGGCTACCGGGTGGCGCTGCACTGCCACCGCTCGACCGACGAGGCGGAGGCGCTGGCGGCGGCGCTGCGGGCCGAAGGGGCCGACGTCCACGTGGTGGCGGCCGACCTCTGCGACCTGGCGGGCCTGCCGGACCTGGTGGCGCGCGCCGCCGATGCGGTCGGGCCACTGGGCGTGCTGGTCAACAATGCGGCGCTGTTCGGCGACGACGGGTTCGCGACGGTGACGCCCGAGGCGTTCCAGGCCCACATGACCCTCAACGCGGCGGCCCCGGTGTTCCTGGCCCAGGCGTTCGCCGGCCAGCTCGGGGCCGACGCGACGGGGTTGATCGTCAACCTTACCGACCAGCGCGTTCGAAAGCCGGTGCCCGGCCACTTTTCCTACGGCGCCTCGAAGGCCACATTGGATGCCATGACCATAACCATGGCCCAGGCGCTGGCGCCCCGTATCCGGGTGAACGCCATCGCGCCGGGACCGACGCTCAAGGGCGACCGGCAGACCCGCGACGATTTCGAGCGGCAGGCGGCCGCCGTCCTCCTGAGGCGCGGCCCGGCGCTTGCCGAATTCGGCGCCACGGTGCGCTTCCTGGCCGCGACCCCGTCGATCACCGGACAGACCATCCTGCTCGACGGGGGCCAGCATCTTGCCTGGGAGACGCCGGACGTCCTAGGGATTCCCGAATGACCGAATCGACACCCGCGGACCCCAAGCCACCGGCCGCGCCGGGGCCGGTGTCCGTGCCCGGCGACGACGCCTTCGAGCGGATCGCCCCCGACCCCGTCGCGGAAGCCGCCGACGGCGAGGGCGGCCGGCTGGGTGCCGATCTGATCGCCGACCTCGTCAAGCGGCTGCCGAACGCGCCCGGCGTCTACCGGATGCTCGATCGCAACGGCGACGTGCTCTACGTCGGCAAGGCGCGGAGCCTGAAGAAGCGCGTCGCCAACTACGCGCGCCCGACCGGGCTGGCCAACCGCACGCTGGCGATGATCGCCGCCACCGCGGCTATGGAGTTCGTCACCACCCGCACCGAGACCGAGGCGCTGCTGCTTGAGGCGAACCTCATCAAGCGGCTTCGGCCGCGCTTCAACGTGCTGCTCAGGGACGACAAGTCGTTCCCCTACATCCTGATCACCGGCGACCACGAGGCGCCGCAGATCGTCAAGCACCGGGGCGCGCGCAGCAAGAAGGGCGCCTATTTCGGCCCGTTCGCCTCGGCCGGCGCCGTCGACCGCACCATCAACGCCCTGCAGAAGGCGTTCCTGCTGCGCTCGTGCACGGATTCCGTCTACGAGAGCCGCACCCGGCCGTGCCTGCTGTTCCAGATCAAGCGCTGCTCGGGTCCCTGCACCGGCGAGATCGACCCGGCCGGCTACGCCGAGCTGGTTGACGAGGCGCGCGCCTTCCTGAACGGCAAGAGCCGCGCGGTGAAGGCGGAGCTGGCCACCGAGATGGAGCGGGCGTCGGACCGGCTCGATTTCGAGCAGGCGGCGCGCTACCGCGACCGGCTGTCGGCGCTTTCCCACATCCAGCAGCACCAGGGCATCAACCCCCAGGGGATCGAGGAGGCCGACGTCTTCGCCGTTCACCAGGAGGGCGGCCAGACCTGCATCCAGGTGTTCTTCTTCCGCACCGGCCAGAACTGGGGCAACCGCGCCTATTTCCCCAAGGCAGACGCCCACTGGACGACGGCCGAGGTGCTGGAGAGCTTCCTCGCCCAGTTCTACGATGATAAGCCGTGCCCGCGGATGATCCTGACCTCCGAGGCGCTGCCGGAGCAGGCGCTGCTGGAGGCGGCGCTGACGGAGCGCGCCGACCGCAAGGTGACCGTGTCGGCGCCCCAGCGCGGCACCAAGCGCGAACTGGTCGAGCACGCCCGCCAGAACGCCCGCGAGGCGCTCGGCCGCAAGCTCGCCGAGAGCGCCAGCCAGGCGACGCTCTTGAAGGGGGTGGCGGAGGTGTTCGGCCTGCCGGCGCCGCCGCGCCGGATCGAGGTCTACGACAACTCCCACATCATGGGCACCAACGCCGTCGGCGGCATGATCGTGGCCGGCCCCGACGGATTCGCCAAGGCCCACTACCGCAAGTTCAACATCAAGTCGGAGGTGGTGACGCCCGGCGACGATCTTGGGATGATGCGCGAGGTGCTGGAGCGCCGCTTCAAGCGCCTTCTGAAGGAGGCCGGGCCGCGCGGCGAACAGGAGGCGCCGGACGAGGGCGTCGGCCCGTGGCCGGACCTGGTGCTCATCGACGGCGGCCTCACCCAGCTGGGCGCGGCGCGCGAGACCCTGGCCGATCTCGGCATCACCGACCTGCCGCTGGTGGGCGTGGCCAAGGGCGTCGACCGCGACGCCGGCCGCGAGGAGTTCCACGTCCCCGGCAGGCAGCCGTTCCGGCTGCCGCCGCGCGATCCGGTGCTGTACTTCGTGCAACGGCTGCGCGACGAGGCGCATCGGTTTGCCATCGGCACCCACCGGGCGAAGCGGTCGAAGGAGATCCACGCCAATCCGCTGGACGAGATCGCCGGCATCGGCACGGCGCGCAAGCGCGCGCTGCTGCGCCATTTCGGCACCGCCAAGGCGGTCTCAAAGGCCGGCATCGACGACCTTCTGACGGTCGACGGCATCTCCGAGGCGATGGCGAAGCTGATCTACGCCCACTTCCACGAGCGGGCGGGCTGAAGGGCTGCCCCTTTGCCCGGGACGCCCGGCGGGATAAGAGGCGGGGGCCATGAGTTCCCGCGTTCCCGTCGTTCCCGCCCCCACCGCCCCGACCGCCCCGCCCGCGCCGCGCACGGGCCCGACCGTCGCCACGCTCGCCGTCGTGCTGGCGGCGCTGGGCTTCGGCTCGGTCGCCTTCTTCGCGAAGTCGCTGGCCGAGGCGGGGGTCGCGGCCCCGGCGATCGCCGTCTTCCGGTTCGGCTTCGTCGCGCTGGTGCTGGCGCCGGTGGGCTTCAGGGCGCGGGGCGCGCGCCGCCCGGCGCTGTGGGCGCTGGGGGCGGGCCTTGCCATGGGGATCGGCTGGACCGGCTATGTCGGGGCGGTGAAGGCCGCCCCGGTGGCCGCCGCCGGCCTCGTCTACATGTCCTATCCGGTGTTCGCGCTCCTCTCCGCCTGGGTGCTGCTCGGCCAGCGGCCGGCGCTGCGCTCCGTCGCCGCCTGCGTCCTGATCCTGGCGGCGGCGGCGGTCGCGCTGAAGCCGTCCGCGCTGCCGCCCGGCGCGGTGGGGCCGCTGCTGGTGTCGTTCGCCGCGCCGCTGACCTTCGGCGTGTCGATCGCCATCCTGACCGGCAAGCTCGCCGGGCTGATGCCGCTGGAACGGGTGTTCTTCGCCGCGCTGGGCGCCACCATCGGGCTGCTGCCCATGCTGGCCGGCGTCGACCGCGGGTCGCTGCTGCCGGCCACGCCCGACGGCTGGGCGCTGATCGCCGGCATCGCGCTGGTCACGGCGCTGGTGCCGCAGCTTCTCTATGGCGGCCGCCCCGAGGATCGGGGCCGCCCGCACGGCGATGGCCGGAAGCTTCGAGCTGCCGACCATGTTCCTGATCGGCTGGCTGGCCTTCGGGGAGCCGCTCAGCCTCGCCCAGCTGGCGGCCGGCGCGGCGGTGCTGGCGGCCATCGCGATCACGCCGCCGCTGGCCCCGCCGGCGGCATTGACGCCCTAGGCCACCGCCGCCCCCGGACGCCAGCGGGTGGCGAGGCGGGGCGCGTGCGGGAACATCCCCGCGCGCGCACCGTTGCGTTGACGGGTGCCCCAGCCTGTGGTCTCTCGGACCGGTCTTGGCCCCGCCCTTGCTTAACGGTCAGAGTATGTCGCGCAGCAACGCCTTCACGGTCCCCAACCTCCTGACCTACGGCCGGATCATCGCGGTCCCGATCATCGCCGCGCTGCTGCTGGAGCCCGATCCGGCGGCGCGCTGGGCGGCCGCGATCCTGTTCATCGTGGCGGCGCTCACCGACTATCTCGACGGCTATCTGGCGCGCACCCTGAACCAGGTGTCGGCGCTCGGCCGCATGCTCGACCCGATCGCCGACAAGCTCGTCGTCGCCGCGCTGCTGATCGCGCTGTCGGCCGACGGCACCATCGACGGCCTCAACGTGCTCGCCGCCGTGTTCATCATGATGCGCGAGATCTTCGTGTCGGGCCTGCGCGAATTCCTCGGCGGTACCGTGGTGATCCACGTCTCCAAGCTCGCCAAGTGGAAGACCACGGCGCAGCTGGCGGCCATCGCCATCCTGCTGCTGGCGCCGGTGCTCGGCAGCGCCGCCCAGGCAACCGAATGGCTGGGGCTCATCGTCCTGTGGATCGCCGCCGGCCTTACGATCTACACCGGCGTGGACTATATCCGGGGGGGATTGCCCTATCTGAGCGAGGCCGAGTGATGCGCGTCGTCTATTTCGCCTGGGTCCGCGAGCGGGTCGGGATGGAAGAGGAAGAGGTGGAGCTTCCGGCCAGCGTCACCACCGCCGGCGACCTGGTCGCCTGGCTGAAGGACCGCAGCCCCAGTCACGCCTTCGCGCTGGAGGAGCCCGCCGCCATCCGCATCGCCGTCGACCGGGTGCACGCCCAGCAGGACGCGCCGATCGCCGGTGCCCGCGAGGTGGCGCTGTTCCCGCCGATGACCGGCGGGTGAGCGCCATGGACGCACCTGCTGCCGCGCCGGCGCCCGTGGTGCGCGTCGGCCTCGAGCCCATCGACGTTTCCGCCGAGACCGACGCCCTGACGGCTTGCCGCACCGATATCGGGGCGGTGGTCGCCTTCACCGGTCTCTGCCGAGACGAGGGGGGGCGCCTGTCGGTGCTGGAGCTGGAACACTATCCCGGCATGGCCGAGGCCGAGATCGGCCGCATCGCGGCGCAGGCGATTGCCCGCTGGCCGTTGATGGGCTTGCGTGTCGTTCACCGGTCGGGTCCGATCCGGCCCGGCGAGACCATCGTGCTGGTGGCGGCGGCGTCGGCCCACCGCGGCGATGCCTTCGAGGCCGCCTCGTTCCTGATGGATTTCCTGAAGACCCGCGCCCCCTTCTGGAAGAAGGAGCACGTGGCCGACGGCACCTCCGGCGGCTGGGTCGAGGCGAAATCGGCCGACGACGCGGCGGCCGGGCGCTGGGACTGAGTTCCTTCCTCGCTATTCCGCGATCGGCAGCCGGTGGTCGGCCTTGAGCGTCGACAGCACGATCGACGACTTCACCGTCGACACCGACTGGTGGGGCAGCAGCTCGCCGTTGATCAGCTGCGACAGCGCCGGCAGGTCGGCCACGACGATCTTCAACAGATAGTCCATGTCGCCGGTGAGGGCGTGGGCCTCCTGCACCTCCGGCAGCCGGGTGACGAGCCGCTGGAAGCGGTCGGCGTTCTCGGGCGAATGGGTGTCGAGCATCACGTTGACGTAGACGGTGATGGTGAGACCCAGCCTCGCCGCGTCGAGGTCGGCGCGGTAGCCGCGGATCAGTCCGTCGGCCTCCAGCCGCTGGCGGCGCCTCGAGCACTGGGACGCCGACAGGTGGACCCGGTCGGCCAGCGCCTGGTTGGTCAGCGCGCCGTCGTCCTGCAGGGCGGAGAGGATGCGTCGGTCATAGAGGTCGAGAGCGGGGGCTTCGTGCGCCATCGGGCAATTCTATGCGCGGTTCATGCGACGTCAACGGCGCGGCTGCAAGGAGCGCCCCCGTCGTGCCGGAGATGAAAACGGCCCGGACACGCGGGGCGTGCCGGGCCGTGATCGGCGGCATTCGGCAGAAGGGGTCAGGCGTCGGCGTCGGCCTTGGGCGCGGCTTTCGGGCCGCCCTTGGAAACGCCGACCATCGCCGGGCGCAGCACCCGGTCGGCGATCACGTAGCCCGGCTGGACCACCTGCACGACGGTGCCGTTCGGCACCTCCTCGTTGGGAACCTCGAACATCGCCTGATGCTTGTTCGGATCGAAGCGCTCGCCGTGCGGCTCGATCTTGGCGATGCCGTGCTTTTCCAGCGCGTTGAGGAACTCGCGCTCGGTGAGCTGGATGCCGTCGACGAGGGATTTCACCGACGGATCCTTGAGCGCGTCGCCTTCCGGCATCGCTTCCAGGGCGCGGCGGAAATTGTCGCCCACCGACAGCATGTCTCGCGCGAACCCGGCCACCGAGTAGCGGCGCGCGTCGGCGACGTCGCGCTCGGCGCGGCGACGGGTGTTCTCGGCCTCGGCAAGCGCGCGCAGCAGCTGATCCTTGAGGTCGGCGACCTCGCGTTCCAGGACGGTCACCGGATCGTCGATGCCGCTCTCGTCGGCGGCGGCTTCAGCGGCCTGCTCGGCGGTCTGCTCGGAATCGATCTCGTCCGGGTTGGCCTTGTTCGCGGTCTCGTTGCTCATCTTCGCTCGTCTTGGGCAGTCGGAGGGGAGGGGCCGCCGCATGCGGCCCTGTCGCACGCTATCTAGGAGTTCCTGCACACGAATGCGAGCCCGGCCGTTGCCGGCCGGGCCCGTTTTCGTTTGTTCAGGAGCCGATCAGATCGATGCGTTGATCCAGTCGACCAGCTTTCCCTTCGGCGCGGCGCCGACCTGGGTGGCGGCAGGCTGGCCGTTCTTGAAGAGGATCAGCGTCGGGATCGAGCGCACGCCGTACTTCATGGCGATGTTCTGGTTCTCGTCGATGTTCAGCTTGGCGATCTTCACCTTGCCGTCCATCTCCGCCGCGATCTGCTCGAGCGACGGCGCGATCATCTTGCACGGGCCGCACCACTCTGCCCAGAAGTCGACGACCACCGGCTCGCTGGAATCGAGAACGTCGGCCTGGAAGGAGGAATCGGTGACGTTGGAAGGGCTCATGGCTCACCTCGGATCTGGGGCCCGCACCGGGATTTCCGGCGGCGGGGGCGGCCTTCTCGGCCGGTCGCTGGGAAGAGCCGGAAGGGCGGGTCGGAACCTGCCGGGAGGCGACTCTTCAGGTTGACTGCAAGGTAGGTAGCGGGGTGGACAGCGTCAAGCGAGCGCGGGCCGCATGGCGGCTATGAAGCCCGGGTCCCGGTGGGCCTGCGCGGGGCTGCCTCAGTCCCCGGTGGGGGCCTCGTCCAGGCGGGACAGCACGGCCTCGAGCGCGGCGTCGGGGATCGCCATCAGCCGCGCCGTATCGGTCCACACCAGCGCCGCGCCGATCTCCGCGTCCGGCTCCAGCGGCCGCAGGATCTCCCGGTAAAGCGCCAGCTGCGCCAGATAGGCGGGCGGCACGGCGTCGAGGGTGTCGGGCGCGGGCCGGTCGCTCTTGTAGTCGACGATCAGCACCCGGCCGTCGGTGCGGATCATCCGGTCGACCCGGCCGGTGACGAGACGGCGCGCGCCCGCAACGGTCAGGTGCCCGGCAAGGCCAACCTCGGCGCGGCTGCCCGGTCCGAACACGGCGGCGAAGTCGGGGGCCTCCAGGATGCGCAGGGCCGAGGCGGCGATGGCTTCCGCGTCGATGGCGTCGGCGCCTCTTTGGGCGGCGACGAGGCGGCGGGCGGCGGCAGGGCGGTCCGCCGGCGCGATGTCGGGCAAGACCTCCAGCAGCCGGTGCACGATCGTGCCGCGCAGCATGGCGGCCTGGCGGGCCGCCTCGGGCGGCAGGCCGGAGGGATCGCCCGCCGCCGTGCCGGCGGTAGCCGTGCCCCGTCGCGCAGGAGCCACATGAGGAAGCGCCCGGGACGGGCTGAGCGCCGGGGCCTCGATCACCGGCGGCGGGGCGGGCTGGCGCGCCCAGACGGGCAGCGGTGCGGGAGTCTCGCCGGGCGGCGGTGTCGTCGCGCCGGCGGTCGCGGTGCGTTCGCGGGCAATGCCGCGCCATTCGCGGGCGACCACCGTCTCGCCGTCGTCGCCGACGAGGTCCACCAGTGCGGCGGCGAGCCCTTTCTCCACCAGCCGGTACCAGGACTCCTCGTGTGGCCCGCGCGCCGGCGACCAGCCGCAGACGATCAACTGGTCCATGGCGCGGGTCATGGCGACATAGAGCAGCCGGGCATACTCGGCCTCCTGGCGGGTCCGCCCCGCCTCCACCACGTCGAGCACCGGCCGGGGCCGATAGTCGCCGCTGGGCGCCCAAGCGAGCGGCGGCACGGTGTCGGGGGCGGCCGGCGCGATCGACACGATCTTCGGGTCGTGGTGGGAATGCAGCGGCGCGCCGCAGCCGTCGACCAGGAACACGATGCGCGATTCCAGTCCCTTGGCGCCGTGGACGGTCATCACCCGCACCGCATCCGAGGCGGCGTCGCTCTCGCGCTTCAGCTCCGAGGCGGAGGCGGTGACGCGGGTGAGGAACCCCTCCAGCGTCGGCACGCCCGACCGCTCGAAGTCGAGCGCCATGTCCAGGAACGCGTCCAGCACCTCGTCGACCTCCGAGCCGAGGCGGGCGCGGAACAGCCGGCGACCCTCGTCGGCGCCGAGAACGGTCCCATAGAGGTCGAACGGACGGTCGGCGCGGGCAATGCGGCGCCAGCGGGCCAGCCGGGCGGCGATCTCGCCAAGCCGTTCGTCGTGCGCCGCGGCCTCCTCGAGGGCGGCGGTCAGGCTTGCGGTCCGGTCGTGGGCAAGGTCGAACAGCGCCTCCTCGTCGAGGCCGAACAGCGGGCTCTTGAGCACGCAGGCGAGCGACAGGTCGTCGGCCGACGTCAGCAGCGCCCGGCCGAGCGCAATCAGGTCCTCCACGGCGATGTGCTCGGTGACCGTCAGCCGGTCGGCGCCGGCCACCGGCACCCCTGCCGCCTTCAGCGCGCGGTTGACCAGGTCGGCGAACGGTGCGCGCTTGCGCAGCAGCACGAGAATGTCGCCGGCGCGGATCGGCGCGCCGTTGGGGTGACGGGCCTCATTGTCGAGCCAGCCGCGGATGGTGGCGGCGATCCGCTCGGCCAGCCGCAGCGGACCCGAAGAGCCGGACGCGTGGTCCATGGGGAGCGTCCAGTCGTCCGGCGCGTCGGCTTTCACCGATTCCATCAGCGGCCAGATGGTGACCAGCCCCGGCTCGTTGGCGCGGATCGGCTCGTGCACCGTGGCAGCGCCGTCGCTGGCGATGCGGCGCTGCAGCTCGGGGTCGGCGAACACCGCGTCGACGGCGCCCAGCACGTCCGGCGTCGAGCGGAAGGAAAGCGTCAGGTGGACGGAATTGAACGCCGCCTCGATGCCCGTCGCCAGCCCCTCGAAGTGGCTGTGCTGGCGGTGGAAGGCATCGGGGGCGGCGCCCTGGAAGCCGTAGATGGACTGCTTCTCGTCGCCGACGGCGAACACCGTGCGGGTCCGGCCCTCGCGGGCGCCGGCGCCGGCGAAGAACTCGCCGGCCAGCGCGTTGACGATCTCCCACTGGCGCGGGCTGGTGTCCTGGGCCTCGTCGACCAGGATGTGGTCGATGCCCCGGTCGAGCTTGTAGTGGATCCACTGGGCGGCGTCGGAGCGGGACAAAAGCAGCGCGGTGCGGGCGATCTGGTCGTCGTAGTCGACGAGGCCCTCGCGCGCCTTTTCCACCTCCATGTGGCCGAGCGCCCGATCGGCGAGGCAGGCGAGCGCGGCCGTGGCCGACACGCTGCGGATGGCGCGGGCCTTTTCCAGAAGGCCGGCGAGGCGCGCCTGCTCCTCCGCGTAGCGGTCGCCAAGGTCGGGCAGCGCCGCCAGGATCGCCTTGGTGCCGGCGCCGGAGGCGGCCCGGGGCTCGCGCTTGGCGGTCAGGAACATGTCGAGCCACGCCTCGGCACGGATGGCCGGCTCCACCGAGACGTCGCCGCACAGGCTGATGCGGTCCAGCTGCTTGCGGTCGTTGGCGCCGCCCGCCGACAGCGCCTCGGCATAGGCGCGGCGGAAGGCGGGGTCGAAACCCGGCGCGGTCAGGATCTCGTCGGTGAGACCGTCCAGCGTGTCGGACGGGGTGAGGCCGAGCGCCGCGCGCAGCCGGTCGATGGCCGGCGCCAGCCCGCCGGCGCTGTCCAGCCAGGCCCGGAATGCGTCGCGCTCGCGGATCATCGCGCGGACGGCGCCGAGCAGCGTCAGGTCGGCCGAGAGCGGCAGGATGTCGGCGATCGCCCGGGCGAGCGCGCCGCCGGGGTTGGCGGCGGCCTCGGCCAGCGTCGCGTCGATCGCCTTGTCGCAGAGCTCGGCGCTGGCGGCGTCGTCGAGCACGGTGAAGCGCGCGGCGAGGTTCGCCTCCAGCGGGAACTGGTGGAGCAGCGCCGCGCAGAAGGCGTGGATGGTCTGGATCTTCAGGCCGCCCGGGGTCTCCAGCGCCTCGGCGAACAGCCGGCGCGCCCCGGCCCGGTCGGCGGCGGTGGGCGGGCGCCCGAACCGGCCGGAAAGGTGGGCGTCCAGCTCGGCGTCGCTGGCCCGGGCAAACGTCGCCAGCCGGTCGAACACCCGCTGGGACATCTGGGCGGCGGCGGCGTTGGTGAAGGTCAGGCAGAGGATCTTGCCGGGCGCGACGCCGGACAGCAGCAGGTTGACCACCCGTTCCACCAGCACATGGGTCTTGCCGGAGCCGGCGTTGGCCGACACCCAGGCCGAGGCGCCGGGGTCGGAGGCCCGCGCCTGGGCGAGCAGCGTCGCGTCGGGGATGGTGCGGAGGACCGTCATTCGCCGCCCTCCACCGAGAGCGCCCATTCCCGCGAGCGGGCGAGATGGTCGTAGTCGCCGTCGAAGCTTTTCTCCAGCTGCACCCGCGCCCGCGACAGGTAGCCGTGGGCGGCGAAGGCGTAGCGCTCCAGGAGGGCGCGCAGGCGCTCGTCCACCTCGGCGACCAGGGTGGCGGCGTCCTTGCCCTCCTTGTTGTCGAGCACCGAGCGCAGCCGCACCGGATCCTTCGAGCCCTTGAGCTCGACATAGGCCAGGTCGCCGATCGGATGGTTGCCGATGGCGCCGAAGCCGCCGGCCGCCAGCATCAACGCCTCGATGGTGAGCTGCGGCTCCAGGTGGGCCGCCACCTGCTGGGGCGACGGGGCGGTCCCGGTCTTGTAGTCGAGGAGGACGATGGTGCCGTCGGTCTGCTCGTCGATGCGGTCGGCGCGGCCGGTGATCGTCATCGGGCCGGCCGGGGTGGCGCGCTCCAGCCGCCCGCCGATTTCCACGTGGCGGGCGCGGATGCCGGGCGCGCGCTCGGCCTCGAGCGCCACGAACGCCTCGGCGATGCGGGCGAAGCGCGGCAGCCACAGGGCGGTCACCTCGGCCTCGTCGAGTTCCCGGAAGGCCTGCTCGCCGAGCCGCACCAGTTCGACGACGGCGGTCGCGTCGAACGGGCCCTGCCAGTCGCGGATGAAGCCGGCGAGGACGTCGTGGATCAACGTGCCGCGCTCGGAGGCCTCCAGCGACGGCGCGATGGGATCGAGCGGCGAGAGGCCGAGGACCCGGCGGGCGTAGACGGCGTAGGGATCGCGGATCAGCGTGCCGATCTCGGTGACGCCGAGCCGCCGCGGCCGGGCCTCCACCGGCGGGGTGGGGTTCGGCCGGGCGGCCGGGGCCGCCGGACCGTCGGGGGCATCGAGCGTGCCGGCCCAGGCGACATAGGTGCGGCCGCGCGCGGCGATCTCCCGGGCGGCGTCGGCGCCGGAGACGGCCAGCAGCCGCTGCAGCCAGCGCGAGGCCACCGTCGGCGTGCCGGAGACGCGCTTCGCCCGGCTCATCACCACGTCGCCGGCGCCCATCGCCTGGGCGACGTCGTGGGCGGCGAGACCGATGCGGCGTTCCGGTGGCTCCAGCCCGAAGGTGCCGAGCATCGGCCGCGACATCCACGGCCCGACCTCGACGGCGGCCGGCCAGGTGCCCTCGTTCAGGCCGGCGATCACCAGCCGGTCGACCGACTGCAGGCGGGCTTCCAGCGGCCCCCAGATGAACAGCCGGTCGTCGGTGGGCACCGGGCCGCGCACGGCGGCATCGCCCGCCAGTGCCTCGAACAGCGACGGCCAGTCGGCCGGCAGCACCTCGAAATCGACGCCGCCGGTGTCGGCGATCCCCTGCAGCGCGGCGGTCAGCACCGGCCCGTCGGCGCGGCGCGCCAGCCGATCCGGCAGGTCGGGATCGGCGACGAGCGCCTCGACCACTTCCAGATGGGCGGCGGCAAGCCGGTGGAGCGGCACCCTCGTCTTCGCTGTGGCCAGCGCCTCCAGAGGCTTCAGGGCATCTTCCAGCGCATCGATCAGCGGGGCGGCGGCCTCCAGCCAGCGCAGCCGGCGGGCGCGCTCGGCCTCGCGATGGTCGTCCAGCGCATCGACGCGGTGCTCGTGGGCAGCGCGCAGCCCGGCGGTCCCCGGCCGCACCCGGTGGCCACGCAGGACGCCGAGCTCCAGCCCCGCCACGGCGCGGGAATAGGCGGGCTCGGGCAGTCCCAGCCGGCAGAGCGGATGTTTCAGCAGCGCGACCAGCGCGTGGGCGTCGCCGTCGGTGGCGGCGGTGGCTGCCAGCCGGGCGAACACGCCGGCCGACGTGGTGCCCAGCGGGCGGCCGGCGGAATCGTCGACGTTGATCTGCCAGCGTCGCATCTCGGCGGCGACCCGGCGGGCGATCGAGCGGTCTGGGGTGACCAGGGCGGCGGTGGCGCCCGGCCGCTCCAGCGTCTCGCGCAGCGCCATCGCGATGGCCAGCGCCTCCTCGCGCGCCGTCTCCGCCTCGATCAGCGCCAGGCCGCGGGCCGAGGCGGCGGCGGCCTGGGGGTCGAAGCTCTCCGCCCAGGCGTCGGTGGTCGACGCCGGCCGGAACGCCGCCGAGACGATCCGCGCGCGGGCGTCGGCCTCGGGCGTCGGGGCGGCGCCAAGGGCGGGCACCGCGGCGCGCTCGAGCCCGATCCGTTTCAGCAGCTGCTTCAGGCCGAACTGGGGGTGGCTGAACGATGGCTGGGGCGCGGCGTCGATGGCGTCCCATGCGGCGTCGTCGATGTGGCGGTCGAGGCCGGGCAGCACCACCGCGCCGTTGGGCATCCGGGCGATCATCGAGATCAGCCGCGCGGTGGCCGGGATCGAGCCGGTGGAGCCGGCGGCGATCACCGGGCCCCGGAGCGGGGCGGCGGCGAGCCGGTCGGTCTCCGCGTCGATCAGCAGCCGCCGCCGCCGCGCCGGCTCCAGCGCGCCGCGCTCCTCCAGGAAGGCCGGCCACAGCTCCACCGCGATCGACAGGAAGGTGGTCGTCACCTGCCAGTACTGGGCGAGTTCCTCCGGCACGAGATCGGCGAGCGCGGTCCAGTCGGCCTCCTGGGTCTCGACCTGGTCCATCAGCGCCAGCAGGTCGCTGGCGAGCCTCGCGGCATCGGCCGGCGAGGTCGGCACGGCGACGGTTTCGCCGGGCAGCAGCTCAAGGGTGTCGGCCGACAGCCGCTCCGCCCAGCGGCGCACCAGCCCGGCCATGGCGACCCGGCGGGTCAGGTCCGGCAGCGACGGCGCCAGCAACGTGGTGTCGTCGGGGCCGGCATCGAGGATGAGCAGGTCTTCGGAGACGTCGCCGATGGCGCGGATGTCGGGCAGCACGACGCTGGGGCCGGGGGCGGCGGCCAGGAACGCGGCCTCCAGCGCGCGCACGGCGCGGCGGGTCGGCAGGTAGATGATGGCGTCGGCCAGCGCCAGCGGATCGTCCGGGACCCCGGCCGCCCGGCCACAGCGTGCCGTCGGCGAGCGCCGCCACCAGCGCGGGCAGGAACGGCACCGACGGCGGGATGGTGAAGACGCGCGGCGCGCCGGTCTCCCCGGCCGTTTCGGATGTCACCGTGTCGGGCATGTCGGCGTCGGCTCCGTCGCAGGCGGCGTCGATTCGGACGGCCGCCGGGTCAGAATGCGCGCACCGGGCCGCCCGCGACAACAGCCGGCTGTGGACGGCCCCGCTCCGTCCTCAGGCGGCGCTCTCGGCGATCGCCGCCTCGGCGTCCTTGATGGCGCGCGGCGTGCCGACGTGCAGCCAAAGCCCGTCCATTCTCAGTCCGAACATGCGGCCGACGGCGATGGCGCGGTCGAAGAGGACGTTGAGGGAGAACTTGCCCTCGGGGACGTCGGCGAACAGCGCCGGGGAGAGAATGCCGGCGCCGGCATAGGCGAAGGGGGCCACCTGCCGCTCGCTGCGCCGGGCGATCCGTCCGTCGGTCGACAGCACGAAGTCTCCGGCACCGTCGTAGCCGACGCTGGTGACGGTCGGCGCCAGCATCAGGAGCCCGTCCATGCGCTCCGGATCCCAGGCATCGGCGAGGCGCACGAGATTGGGGGTCGCGCCTTCCAGCCAAAAGGTGTCGGCGTTCAGCAGGAAGAAGGGTTCGCCCCTGAAATGGGGAAGCGCGTTGGCGACGCCGCCGCCGGTGTCCAGGAGCCGCCCGCGCTCGTCGGAGACCGTGATCTTCGGCGCCCGGCACTTGGTCAGGTGGAACTCCATCAGGTCGGCCAGATAGTGCACGTTGACCACCGCCTCCTCGACGCCGGCGGCCTGCAGCCGGTCGAGCCCGTAGTCGATGAGCGCGCGTCCCGCGACCTCCACCAGCGGCTTCGGGGTGGTGGCCGTGACGGGGCGCATGCGCTTGCCGATGCCGGCGGCGAGCACCATCGCGCGGGTGGGGCGGGTCGGGGGCGTGGTCATCGATCGGCAACTTCGGGGCTGGTGGCTGAGCGGGCGAAGGCGGCAAGAGCCGGCTCGTAGAACCCTCTCAGTTCGGCGAAAATGGGGTCTGCCAGCGAACGCTCCAGATAGGTCGCGATGCGCGGCAGGTGCGCAAGGTAGGCGGGTTTTCCGTCGCGTGCGTTCAGGCGGGCGAAAATCCCCAGGATCTTGGTCGCGCGCTGGGCCGCGACGACGGTGTAGCTGCGCCGGAACCCGGCGGCGTCGAAGGCCGGGTCGGTGGCGTGGCGGGCGGCGACGTAGCGGTCCAGCAGGCGGGTCTCGATGCCGGCCTCCACCGTCACGCGCGCATCCTGCAACAGCGAGGCGACGTCGTAGGCGGTCGGGCCGATCAGCGCGTCCTGATAGTCCAGAAGTCCGACCGTCGCCAGCCCGCCGCGCGCCTCCAGCCACATCAGGTTCGGCGAGTGATAATCGCGCAGCAGCCACGAGGTCTCCGCCTCCTCCACGAATGGCCAGAGCGCGTCCCACGCTTCGGCGAACTCGGCAAGCGTCGCCGCGTCCATCGCCGCGCCGGTGGCGAACGGCACGAACCATTGCGGATAGAGCGACAGCTCGATGCCGAACACGCCCTTGTCGAATGGCGGGATCACATGCCGGCTGCCGTCGGGCAGCGCCGGGTCGGCCGGCATCGGAGCGCCGTGCAGGTCGGCCAGCAGGTCGACGGCCAGCGCGTAGCGGTCCTCGACGACCGCGCCATTCTTCAGGATCGGCTCGGTGCCGAGATCCTCCAGCAGCAGCAGTCCGGCGTCGAGATCGAGGGCCAGCACCGCGGGCGCGGAATAGCCGCGGGCGCGCAGGCCGTCGCCGATGGCGACGAAGGGGCGGACGCTCTCGGCCAGGTGGGCGCGGCGCGAATAGGGTTCGCCGCCGTAGATCGCAGGGCCGTCGGGCTGGGTCGGGGCGTTCATCAGCACGGCGCGGGTGTCGCCCGCGCGGATGCGCTCGTAGGTGCGCGAGGACGCATCGCCCTGGAGATGGCGGCGGGCGGCGCCCGCAAGGCCGGCGGCGTCGAGAAAGGCGCGAACCATGCGGGAGCGATCGAGCCTTGCGGCCATGTCGTGGGAGGCGGCCAGCGTCACCGTGCGCCGGTCCGCGTCGTCCGGATCCGGCGCGATGGCGATCTCCAGCGTCACCGGCGGCAGCATGTCGGCGCCGTGCTCGGGCCATTCGATCAGCACCGCGCCGGCGTCGAGCAGTTCGTCGATGCCCAGTTCGGCTGCCTCGGACGGGTCGCCGAGCCGGTAGAGATCCATGTGGGCGATGGCCAGGCGCGGCAGCGCGTAGGGCTGCAGCAGCGTGTAGGTCGGGCTCGGGACCTCCAGCTCGGGGTCGTCGGCGAGCGTCCGCAGCAGGGCGCGGGCGAAGGTCGTCTTGCCGGCGCCGAGCGGTCCCGACAGGGTGATGAGGTCGCCCGGCCTCAGAACCGCCGCCACGTCCTCCGCCAGCCGCGTGGTCGCGGCCTCGTCCTCGATCGGGATCACCAGCGGTTCGGGGGTCATGGGGCGCACGTCATGGCTAGCGGGACAGGGGGCGCGGGACAGGCGCGGGGCGCGACCGCCGCGCCGCCTGGTCTATTGCCTGAGGGGAAGGCGGACGGTCACCGTGGTGCCGGCGCCGGGCTCGGACGCGATGTCGATCGAGCCGCCGTGAAGTTCGACGAAGCTCTTGACGATGGCAAGCCCCAATCCGGCGCCGCGGCGGCGGCCGCCGGTGGGATCGGAGACGAAGCGGTCGAACACGACGTCGATCTGGTCCTCCGAGATGCCGCGGCCGTGGTCGGCCACCGACAACACCACGTCGCCGCCGTCGCGGCGGCCGTGGATCTCGACGGTGTCGTCTTCCGGCGAGAAGGTGATGGCGTTGGCCAGCAGGTTGTAGATGACCTGCCGCACCCGCTTCTCGTCGGCGGTGAACGCGCCGATCTCCGGCGCGATGTCGATCGCCACCGTGAGGCGGGCTTCCTTGATACGGTCCTGCAGGCCCTCGGTCGCCGCCGCCACCACCGCGGCCAGATCGACGCTGCCGAGCTCCAGCTCCATGATGCCCGCATCGACCGTGGTCAGGTCGAGGATGTCGTTGATGATGGCGAGCAGCGCCTCCGACGACGAGCGGATGTAGCTGGCGTAGTCGCGCTGCTTCTCGTTCAGCGGCCCGACGCCGCTGCCGGTGAGCAGCTGGGTGAAGCCGATGATCGTGGTCAGCGGCGAGCGCAGCTCGTAGGAGACGTGGCCGATGAAGGCGGTCTTCAGCTGGTCGGCCTCCTCCAGCGCCAGGTTGCGCTCCTTGAGTGCCCGCTCGACCTTCACCGTGTCGGTGACGTCGACGAAGGTGGCGAGCGTCGCGCCGTCGGGCAGCGGCACGGTGGCGTAGTCGACCACGGTGCCGTCGTCGCGCTCCAGCCGGTCGGCGACCGGCTCGCGCCGGTCGTCGAGGCTGGTGACGGCGCCGGCGATCCGCACCCAGGCGGCCCGGTCGGCCGGGCTGCGGGCGCTCTCGTGGCTGATGCGGGTGATGTGGGTCTGGTCGGCCAGCGCGTCCTCGGGCAGCTTCCACAGCGCCGAGAACACCGGGTTGCACAGGCGCAGCCGCCCGTCGGGGCCGAACACCGCGACGCCCTCGGCCAGGTGATCGAGGCTCTCGCTCTGCACCCGGATCAGCGCGTTGTAGCGGCTCTCCAGGTCGAGGCGCTCGGTGACGTTCTCGTAGATGTAGGTGACGCCGCCGTGCGGATGCGGGTTGGTGATTACCCGCAGCGTCTGGCCGTCGGGCAGGTGCCACCACTCCTCGAAGCTTTCCACCGACTGGTAGCCGCGGGTGACGTGGCGGGCCACACGTCGAACTCGGCCTGCTCGGGCAGCTTGCGGGCGGCGCGCAGCGCCTTCAGCAGCGTCTCGTCCTCGGGCGCGCTGTCGAGGTAGCCGGCATCCAGGTCCCACAGGGCGCGGTAGGCGGGGTTGTAGAACTGCAGCCGCCGGTCGGGACCGAACACGGCGACCGGGGTGGCGAGCTCGTCGAGGGTGCGGGCGTGGAAGTCGACGGTCCGGCGCAGCACCGCGTGGGTCTGCTCCAGCTCGGTCACGTCGATGCCGACCCCGACGCTGCCGCCGCGCCCCGACAGCTCGACCACGTCGAGGGTCCGGTTCTCGCCGCGGATGACGGTGGAGACGCGTACCTCGGCGCGGCCGTCGGCGGTGCGGGCGGCGGCCAGCGCCTCGCGCCCGGCGGTATCGAGAAGCTCGTCGCCGGCGGCGATCGCGGCGGCGGGGTCGGCCCGTTCCACGGCGCTGGCGTAGGCGGCGTTGACGAAGCCCAGCCGGCCCTCGGGATCGCGCATCCAGACCGGATAGGGCATGCGTTCGAGGAAATCGCGCAGCGCGCCGGTCTGGGGCGCCTGGGCGCCGCCGACGGTGTGGGCGAAGGTGACCGCCGCGCTGTCGCCGGCGATGCGGCCGCGCACCGAGACGGTCGAGCCCTCGGAGGTGCGCAGCTCGGCCTCGAACGGGCGCCCGTCGTCGCGCAGCGCGCCGAGGGCCTCGGAGAGGGCGGCGGCATCCTCGGGCGCGAGCCAGCGCGCCGGATCGAGCAGCGCCTCGGCGGCCGACGGCACGCCGCCCAGCTCGGTGACGCCGTAGACGACCGGCGGGCCGCCGTCGGCGGGCAGCACCAGGGTGCGCCGGTCGGCGGCATCGAGGAGCGTCTCGGCCCGTTCGGCGCGCAGGCCGGCCTCGGCGCTTTCGGCCGTGAGGGCAATGAGGCGGCGGCGCGTCGACCAGGCAAGCGCGGCGAAGCCGGCGGCGGCGAGCAGCCCTGCGGCCGCCGTCGCGCCCAGCACCATCGGCACCAGCCCGCCGGCCGCGTCGGCCGGGGCGGCGAACCCCGGCGTCACCATGGGGACGAGCCACAGCGGGGCGGCGGCGAGAGGTCGGAACGGCCGGAAACGAGGGGCGGTCATGGTCGTCGCGACATGCCGTTTGTTTGCGCGCGCACGCGAATCGGAGCGGGTGCCAGGCGGAAAACGGCAACCGGTTTCCCCCCGCACCCCGATCCAAGCCATTGGATGCGGTCAGCTTTCGGGATCTCGGGCCGAACCGGCCCGGAATCACGGTGACCTCGGATGTCGCCGACCCTAATTCATCGGCGGCGCGGATGGGACCCGCCATGCGCGGCCGGCCGCCCGCTGCCGACAAAAAAAGCGCCGGCCCTTTCGAGCCGGCGCTTCCGTCAGGCGATGCAGGGCTCCGGACGGCCCGAAGCCCGCGTGATCAGTAGCGGTACTGGTCGGACTTGAACGGCCCGTTCACCGGCACGCCGATGTAGTCGGCCTGCTCGTCGGACAGCGTGGTCAGCTCGGCCGACAGCTTGCGCAGGTGCAGCTCGGCGACCTTCTCGTCCAGGTGCTTCGGCAGCACGTAGACCTTCTTCTCGTACTGGTCGGCCTTGGTCCACAGCTCGATCTGGGCCAGCGTCTGGTTCGAGAACGACGCCGACATCACGAAGCTCGGATGGCCGGTGGCGTTGCCGAGGTTCACGAGACGGCCCTCGGAGAGAAGGATCATCCGCTTGTTGTCGGGGAACTCGATGAGGTCCACCTGCGGCTTGACGTTCTTCCACTTGAAGTTCTTCAGGCCGTCGACCTGAATCTCGTTGTCGAAGTGGCCGATGTTGCAGACGATCGCCATGTCCTTCAGGGCACGCATGTGATCGACGGTCAGCACGTCCTTGTTGCCGGTCGCGGTGACGACGATGTCGGCGCGCGGAGCGGCCTGCTCCATGGTCACGACCTCGTAGCCGTCCATGGCAGCCTGCAGGGCGCAGATCGGATCGATCTCGGTGACCATGACGCGGGCGCCGGCGCCCGACAGCGACTGGGCCGAGCCCTTGCCGACGTCGCCGTAGCCGCAGACCACGGCGACCTTGCCGGCCATCATCACGTCGGTGCCGCGGCGGATCGCGTCGACCAGCGATTCACGGCAGCCGTACTTGTTGTCGAACTTCGACTTGGTGACGGAGTCGTTGACGTTGATCGCCGGGAACGGCAGCTCGCCGCGCTTCTCCATCTGGTAGAGGCGCATGACGCCCGTGGTCGTCTCCTCGGAGACGCCGCGGATGGCGTCGCGGCAGCGCGAGTAGAAGGTCGGGTCATTCTCGAGGCGGCGCTTGATGGTGGCGACGAGGAACTTCTCTTCCTCGTTCTTCGGGTTGGCGAGGACCGAGGGATCCTTCTCGGCCTTGGCGCCGAGCATGACGAGCATGGTGGCGTCGCCACCGTCGTCGAGGATCATGTTGCAGGTCTCGCCGTTGCCCCAGTCGAGGATCTTGTCGGCGTAGTCCCAGTATTCTTCCAGCGTCTCGCCCTTGATGGCGAAGACCGGCGTGCCGGTCGCGGCGATGGCGGCGGCGGCCTGGTCCTGGGTCGAGAAGATGTTGCACGAGGCCCAGCGGACGTCGGCGCCCAGCGCCACGAGCGTCTCGATGAGAACGGCGGTCTGGATGGTCATGTGCAGCGAACCGGCGATGCGCGCGCCCTTGAGCGGCTGCGATCCGGCGAATTCCTCGCGGACGGCCATCAGGCCCGGCATCTCGGTCTCGGCAATGTCGATCTCGGTGCGGCCCCAGTCGGCGAGGCCGATGTCCTTCACGATATAATCGGTGGCGGGCTTGTCGAGCATGTGGTCGCTCCTTCGTGTTCTCAGGTGGAAGAGGCGCGCACGGCAGGGTGCGGCGCGCCACATGGTGCGGGGTATACCGGGCTCGGAAGCCGTATTCAATAACGATATAAAGATTTCTTTATATTTAGCCGGCAGTCGCCGCAAGGGCTTTCGGCGACGCATGACCAAGGCGGCCCAGAAGTACGGCTGCGCCGGGCCATGGCCGGGCGCGCAGCGCGCGGCGGGGCGGCGCGCGGATGGCGGCGCGCGTGGATCAGCCAGGCGGGAGGGAGGCGGACGCGGTCAGGCGCTGTTCGGGCCGTCTTCGCCGAACCCGTCCTCGACGAGCGCGGTGAGCGCGTCGATGGCGGCGTCGGCCTCCGGGCCGGACGCGGTGACGGTGATCTGGGTGCCCTTGCCGGCCCCCAGCATCAGCAGGCCCATGATCGAGCCGCCGCCGACCGAATGGCCGTCGCGCTCGACGGAGACCTCGGCGTCGTAGGTCTCCAGGCACTTGACGAACTTGGCGGAGGCGCGGGCGTGGAGACCGCGCTGGTTGACGATCGACAGAACCGTGGTGCGGGGCTTGTCCGCGGTGTCGTTCATCGGCTCCCCGAGAGAACCTGGCTCGCGACGCTGATATATTTCTGGCCGGCGGTCTTGGCGTCGTCGACGGCCTTCACCAGCGGGGTGTCGCCGCGCACGCTGGCCAGCTTCACCAGCATCGGCAGGTTGACGCCGGCGATCACCTCGACCGTGCCGGCCCGCATCACCGAGATCGCAAGGTTGGAGGGCGTGCCGCCAAACATGTCGGTGAGCACGACGACGCCGGATCCGTCGTCGACGGCGCCGAGCGCGTCGACGATGTCGGTGCGGCGGCGCTCCATGTCGTCGTCGGGGCCGATGGAGATGGTGGCGACGCGTTCCTGCGGCCCGACGACGTGTTCGAGCGCCGCCTTCAGCTCTTCGGCGAGCCTGCCGTGGGTGACGAGAACGAGCCCGATCATGAGACCTCGCAATCAGCGCGGCCGGCCGTCTCGGCGCGAGCGGCGGTTGCGGACGCCGAACGTCCGCAGGGGGAGGAAGGACTGGAAATGCGATCCGTCACGTAGCGCTGACCCCAGGGTCGACGAAAAGGTGGCGGCCAAAATCGGCCACCCGGCTGGTCAGTTCAAGGGAAATCGACCTCGACACGGTCGGTGTCCGCTTCTGTGATCGCCCGGATGCCCGCCGTGATTGCGGCAACCGTCGCGCGGCCACTTCCGGACGCCGGCTGGCGGGTGAGGCGGATCCCCTCGACGATGGTGGCGGTTTCGGCCGCCTCCGGCATGCGCTCCAGCAGCTCCGGGGCGACCAGGTCGACCACCAGGCGCACCACGGCGGCCGGTTCGTGGCGGACGGTCTCGATGCCGCGGCCGCGGATTTCCATCAGGCCGGCGATCGCCGCCGGAACGCGCGCGACGAGCCGACCGTGTTCGGCGGCCAGCGCCACCCGGTCGTCGGCGACCAGGCACGCGAAGCCGCCATCGCGAAGCGTCTCGCGCACCAGCGCCGCCGCCAGCTCGGTCTTGCCGGCGCCGGGAGCGCCGCGGATGAGGACGCCGTACCGGCCGATCAGGATACAGGTGGCGTGGACGGTCTGCATCGGCCCGCCTCCGCTCAGCCGGTCAGCGCCGGCAGCCGCACGATGAAGCGCGCGCCGGCGGTGTGGACCGCGCCGTCGTCGGCGACCACCCGGTTCTCGGCGGAGATGCTGCCGTCGTGGGCCTCGATGATCTGCCGCGAGATCGACAGGCCCAGCCCGGAGTTGTCGCCGAAACCGTCGATCTCCGGCCGGTCGGTGTAGAAGCGCTCGAAGATCCGCTCGACCTTCTCGGCGGTGATGCCCTGGCCCTGGTCGTCGACGATCACCTCGACCTCGCCCTCCCGGCGGTGGGCGGTCACGGTGATGGTGCTGCCCTTCGGCGAGAACGAGCGGGCGTTGTCGAGCAGGTTGGTGAACACCTGGCCCAGCCGGCTGTCGTGGCCGTTGACCAGATATGCGTCGCGCCCGCCGCGGGTGGCCTTGATGTCGACCTTCAGCGCGATGGAGATGCCGCTGGAGCGGGCGATCTGGCGCTGCATTTCCACCACCGCTTCCAGCAGCGCCACCAGATCGACGGGCTCGGCGTCGCGGCGTGCCAGCTCCGCATCCAGGCGCGAGGCGTCGGAAATGTCGGAGATCAGGCGATCGAGGCGGCGTACGTCGTGCTGGATGATGCCGAGCAGCCGTTCGCGGGACTCGTCGGTCTTGGCGCGCGGCAGCGTCTCGACGGCGCTCCTGAGCGAGGTCAGCGGGTTCTTCAGTTCGTGGGCGACGTCGGCGGCGAACGCCTCGATGGCGTCGATGCGGTTATAGAGCGCCTCGGTCATCTCCTTCAGCGCCCGGCCGAGATGGCCGATCTCGTCCTGTCGGTCGTCGAAGGAGGGGATGGCATGGCGGCCGCGCACGCCACGCCGCACCCGCTCCGCCGCCGCCGCCAGCCGGCGGATGGGGCCCGCGATGGTGCCGGCCATCAGGATCGACAGCACCGCCATCACACCGACCGAGACCAGGAACACCCGGACGATCGCCAGCCGCTCGGCGCGCAGGATGGAATCGATGTCGCCGCCCTGGGTCGACAGCAGCAGCGCGCCCAGCACGGCGCGGAAGCGCTGGATCGGCACCGCGACGGAGACGATCAGCTCGCCCTTGTCGTTGACGCGGACGACGCTCGCAGGTGCCCCGGAAACCGCCCGCTCCACCTCGGGGTATTCGCGGCCGTTGGCGCCGCCGATCTCCTTGTAGACGGGCAGGTCGCCATGCAGCGTCCACGCCTTCACCCGCTCCCAGACCTTTTCCAGCGCGCCGGGCTGGCCCTCCTGGGGGGGCGGCAGGTCGAAGCGCAGGATCTGGCCGCGCGAATAAAGGTGGCGGGAATCGAGCAGCAGCAGGCCGTCGCGGTCGTAGATCCGCGCCCGGGTCTTGGTCGGCGAAATCAGCCGCCGGAGGATCGGCGCGACCCGCTCCGGGTTGATGGGGAAGTCGAGGGCGTGGACGCCCTGGTCGATGGGCGAGACGCTTTCGCCGGCCTGCAGCTCGAGCAGGCGCTCGGGATCGACGGAGATGGTGTCGGTGTCGACGGTGGCCGAGGCGGCGATGGCGGCGGCGATGATCTCGCCCTGGATGAGCAGGCTCTCGACGCGCGCGTCGATCAGTCCGGCGCGGAACTGGTTCAGGTAGAGGGTGCCGGAGACCAGCGCCACGAGGCCCACCAGGTTGAGGACCAGGATGCGCCGGGTGACGCTGGAGAAGACGTAGGTCGACAACAGCCCGCCGAGGCTGCGCCCGACGCGCGCGCCAAGCCGACCGACGGCCCGCAGCCGGCGCCGCGCGGTCTTCTGGGTCGGCGTCTTTGTATCCGTGTCGACGGCCATGGGGGAGCCCGCGAACCGCGGCCTACATCTCCTTGAAGCGGTAGCCGACGCCGTACAGGGTCTCGATCATGTCGAAGTTGGTGTCGACCACCTTGAACTTCTTGCGCAGCCGCTTGATGTGGCTGTCGATGGTGCGGTCGTCGACATACACCTGGTCGTCGTAGGCCGCGTCCATCAGCGCGTTGCGGCTCTTTACCACGCCCGGGCGCTGGGCGAGCGCGAACAGGATGAGGAATTCGGTGACAGTCAGCGTGACCGGCTCGCCCTGCCATGTGCAGGTGTGGCGCTCCTGGTCCATCATCAGCTGGCCGCGTTCGAGCAACTTGCTGGCGTCGGTGGCCTTCGGCGGCGAGCCGTCACGCGGCTGGGCCCGGCGCATGACCGCCTTGACGCGTTCCACCAGGAGGCGCTGGGAGAACGGCTTCCGGATGAAGTCGTCGGCGCCCATCTTCAGCCCGAACAGCTCGTCGATCTCCTCGTCCTTGGAGGTGAGGAAGATCACCGGCATGTCGGTCTGCTGGCGCACGCGCCGGAGCAGCTCCATCCCGTCCATCCGGGGCATCTTGATGTCGAAGATCGCAAGGTCCGGCGGATCCTGGGACAGACCCTGCAGCGCCGAGGCGCCGTCGGTGTAGGTCTGGACCCGATAGCCTTCCGATTCGAGGGCGATCGAGACCGAAGCCAGGATGTTCCGGTCGTCGTCGACGAGTGCAACCGTCGCCATTAAGCGTCCTTTCGTCGCGTTCGAACGCGTTCTTCTGTCGTCCTGACCACGAAGACATCCGTCCCGAAGCGGCGAATGCTCTTGCCCGTGATCGACTGCCTCGGAGCGGCCATTCCGTGCGGGCGGCGCGCCGGTCCTGATCCGCCATCGGTCAGCTGGCACGCCGGCTCCGGCCAGGCGATATCCAACGCCGGCCGCACCCGTTCCGCCCTGCCCCGTTACCGTCAATCCCCGGGCGCCCGGATCGTTTCAATCCATCTTCGGCGCCCGGACCCGGTAAGAGGCACCAATTACGTACAAAATATGGCCTCTTGACTGTGATGCGAAAGACCCGGTGTACCCGTTATACGGACCGCGTCCACGGTTTCGTGCGCCGATTGAGCGGCGGGACCATTGCGCGGCCCTTGCCCGGCGCGTCCGGATCGGTCAATTCGTGGAGCAGGCGGGTCCGCATTTGAGGCGGCAGGCGATGCCCGCTCCATCGGCGCCGGCGGCCGCCATGCCGCGCGCCCGCCGCAACCCGGGAGAGTGGAATGGCATCCGACACGGCCCCCGACTTCGACGCCCGCGCCACGGCGCGCCATCTCCTGCGCACCGCGTTCCAGGCGGCGCTGGGGACCCTCGATCCCGACAGCGGAGCCCCGCACGTCTCGCTGGTGACCGTGGCGACGCTGCCGGACGGCGCGCCGGTGCTGCTGCTGTCGGACCTGGCGGTCCACACCCGCAACCTCAAGGCCGATCCGCGGGTGTCGCTGATGATTTCCGAGCCGGTGCGGCCGGGGGATCCGCTGGCCCTGGCACGCGTCACCGTCGCCGGGACGATCGCGCGGACCGAGGAGCCCGCGGCGCTGCGCCGTTTTCTGGCGCGCCATCCCGACGCCGGCGGCTATGCCGCCTTCAAGGATTTCAGCGTCTACCGGATCGCCCCGGAGCAGGCGCACCTCGTGGCCGGCTTCGGCCGCATCGTGACGCTTCCGGCCGCCGAGCTGATGACCGACGTGGCGGGCTGCGACGCGCTGCTGGCATCGGAAGAAGGCGCCATCGCGCACATGAACCAGGACCACGCTGACGCGTTGTCCCTCTACGCGACCCGGCTTGCCGGGGCGCCGGACGGTGACTGGCGGGCGACTGGGCTCGATCCGGAAGGGATCGACCTGGTGGCCGGTACCCTGGCGGCCCGGGTGACGTTCCCCGAGCCGGTCGGAGCTGGCGGCTCGTTGCGCGCCGTGTTGGTCGATCTCGCCAGGCGGGCGCGGGGCGCAAGCGGCGCGGCCGCCGGCGTCGCCGGCTAGCCGCCAGAACGTCGCGTCGGGTCGTGTCGCGAACAGCGGTGTCAAGTCGCACTTGTTTCGCTTGTCACCGGCGAAGTGGTTTACTAGGGTCGCGCGAGTTTTCGCGTGGGGAGGTCCAGTGCAGCGACGGGCACCATCTGTCGCTGACATAGCCGGATGCTGCAGTGCAAAATAAAACCGGGGGTTTTAACCCGCGCACCGGCTGTTTAACGAGAGGTACAACAGTGAAAGAAATCGGCTTGCGAAATCCTGCCGCGGGCACCGACTCGATCGGTCTGTCCGGCCTGGCGTCGATCCGTTGGAACCTCACAGCTCCGAGCCTCTACGAGGAATCCCTCAAGCGCGGCGAAGGCATGCTGACGGCGGCGGGAACCCTTGCCGCCGACACCGGCGTGCACACCGGCCGCTCGCCGAAGGACAAGTTCGTCGTCTCTGACGACGTCACCGCCGACCAGATCTGGTGGGACAACAACCACAAGCTCGAGCCGGCCGCCTTCGACCTGCTCTTCGACGACATGCGCGCCCACGCCGAAGGCATGGACCTGTTCGCTCAGGACCTCTACGGCGGCGCCGATCCGGAACACCGCATCAACGTACGGGTGTACACCGAGTACGCCTGGCACTCGCTGTTCATCCGCAACCTGCTGATCCGTCCCGAGACCGAGCAGCTGTCGAGCTTCGTCCCGGAACTGACGATCATCGACCTCCCGAGCTTCGTGGTCGATCCGAAGCGCTACAACTGCCGCTCCGAGACGCTGATCGCCTGCGATTTCGCGCGCAACGTCATCCTGATCGCCGGCACGTCGTATGCGGGCGAGATGAAGAAGTCGGTGTTCACCGTCCTCAACTACCTGCTGCCGCCCAAGGGCGTGATGCCGATGCACTGCTCGGCCAACCTCGGCCCCGACGGCGACACGGCGATCTTCTTCGGCCTCTCCGGCACCGGCAAGACGACGCTTTCGGCCGACCCCAAGCGCAAGCTCATCGGCGACGACGAGCACGGCTGGAGCGAGAACGGCGTCTTCAACTTCGAAGGCGGCTCCTACGCCAAGATGATCAAGCTGTCGGCCGAGGCCGAACCGCAGATCTGGGCGGCGAGCCAGCGCTTCGGTGTCATCTACGAGAACGTCACCATCGATCCGGACACCCGCGAGCCGGACTTCAACGACGACTCCAAGACCGAGAACACCCGCGGCGCCTATCCGATCGAGTTCATGCCGAACATCGCCCCCGGCGGCGTCGGCCCGCACCCGAAGAACATCATCATGCTGACGGCCGACGCGTTCGGCGTGATGCCGCCGATCGCCAAGCTGACGCCGGCCCAG
>NZ_CBDDJN010000002.1:0-2217624 GCF_965229815.1 Reyranella sp. | reverse complement strand
TGGCATACCTTGGGCCCCCAAAATCTTCTTCAATTCATGGAAGATTTCAGCGCCACAACGCAAGGCTTCGCGGAAGCTTTGGGCGCCGACTGGCATCACCATAAATTCCTGAATATCGAGACTGTTATTGGCGTGTGCACCACCATTGACGATGTTCATCATTGGTACTGGCAATTGCATGCCGCCGGATCCGCCAAAATAGCGATATAAAGGCAGGCCAGCTTCTTCTGCAGCAGCGCGTGCTACAGCTATCGATACAGCCAGGGTTGCATTCGCGCCTAAACGGGCTTTATTGTGTGTTCCATCAAGCTCAATCAAGGTGTGATCAAGAAAGGCTTGTTCGCTAGCATCCAGACCCAAGATCGATTCAGCAATCTCGATATTGATATTTTGAACCGCCTTGAGGACGCCCTTGCCCAAGTAGCGGGCTTTGTCGCCATCACGAAGCTCAATGGCTTCACGTGAACCTGTTGATGCGCCTGAAGGCACTGCTGCACGCCCCATAACACCAGACTCTAGCAATACGTCGCACTCAACCGTTGGGTTGCCGCGTGAATCTAAAACTTCTCTACCGATAATGTCAACAATGGCGCTCATGCACCTTCTCCTAAGTAAAAATGAATTTTGGGTATTACTTAAAGCTATCTTCTAAAAATGATCCAGGCTTCTTAACAACGGAATCAATCGCAACTAAAGATTCAAGGAGTTCTCTCATGCGATTTAGCGGCACAGCATTTGGGCCGTCAGAAAGGGCTTTAGCTGGGTCTGGATGCGTCTCCATGAATAGGCCACTAATACCCACCGCAACTGCAGCACGAGCCAATACAGGTACAAATTTACGTTGTCCACCACTGGCGCTGCCTTGGCCGCCAGGAAGCTGAACTGAATGGGTCGCATCAAAAACAACTGGCGCCTTTGCTTCACGCAAAATTGCCAAGCTACGCATATCAGAAACGAGGTTGTTGTAACCAAAAGAAGCGCCACGTTCGCAAACCATAAACCGGTCAGGTAGGTTCATTTCAGAAGCTGCTGCACGTGCTTTATCAATTACGTTCAGCATTTCATGTGGAGATAGAAACTGACCTTTCTTAAAATTCACCGGCTTACCGTTCTGAGCGCAAGCTCGAATGAAATCAGTTTGTCTACATAAAAAGGCTGGGGTCTGAAGAACATCAACCACTTTAGAAACCGGAGCAATCCCGCTGATATCGTGGATGTCGGTTAACACCGGTACACCAATTTCACGTTTTACGCGCGCCAGAATCTCGAGCCCCTTCTCCATGCCTAAGCCACGGAAAGAAGTTCCGGATGAGCGATTGGCCTTATCAAAAGATGACTTATAGATAAATGGGATTCCGAGTGAAGCAGTAATTTCTTTAAGCTCTCCAGCAATATCTAAAGCAGATTGCTCGGACTCAATAACGCATGGCCCCGCAATCAAAAAAAAGCGGTGATCCAAGCCAACATCAAAACCGCATAATTTAAAAGCACTCATGACGATCTCCTAGGCCGCTTGCTTTTGAGAAGCGGCTTGATGAATCAATGACGCCTTAATGAAAGCGGAAAATAGTGGATGCCCATCACGTGGGGTTGATGTGAACTCCGGATGGAACTGCACACCAAAGAACCAAGGGTGCATTGCGCTAGGCAGCTCCATCATTTCAGGTAAGGATTCATTAGGAGTTCTAGCAGAAATAATCAGACCAGACTTCTCAAGACGCGGAACATACACGTTGTTCACTTCATAGCGATGGCGGTGACGCTCATTCACCTCAGGGCCATAGATTTCATGAGCCAAGGTACCCACTTTAATGGGGCAACGTTGTGAGCCTAAACGCATGGTTCCACCAAGATCAGAATCATTGGTGCGCTTCTCAACGCGTCCTTCGCGATCAACCCACTCGGTAATCAAAGCAACAACTGGACTCTCTGTCTCGGGATCAAACTCAGTGCTATTTGCCTGGGCAATATTAGCAACATGACGCGCAAACTCAATCACAGCTAACTGCATACCCAAACAAATACCCAGATAAGGAATATTGTTCTCACGGGCATAGCGAATGGCGGCAATCTTGCCTTCAGTACCACGTTTGCCAAAGCCACCTGGAACCAAAATCGCATCTAGATTCTGAAGGCAGTCAACACCATCTTTTTCAATCACTTCTGAATCAATGTAATTGATATTGACGCGAGTGTGATTATGAATACCTGCATGACGCAAAGCTTCAATCAATGACTTGTAGGATTCTGTTAGCTCAACATACTTGCCAACCATGCCAATAGTGACTTCGTGCTGCGGATTAGCTAATTCATAAACCAAGTTTGCCCAAACAGATAAATCTGCAGGCTTAGCCTCGATATCCAATTCACGACAGATCAAATCATCCATTCCTTGTACTTGAAGCATCTCAGGAATCTTGTAAATGGTGTCAACGTCCCAAACTGAAATCACAGCATCTTCACGCACGTTCGAGAACAGTGAGATCTTAGAGCGCTCGTCTTCTGGAATTGGGCGATCTGCACGACATAAGAGTACGGTCGGCATGATGCCGATTTCACGTAACTTTTGTACTGAGTGCTGCGTAGGTTTTGTTTTTAACTCCCCTGCACTTGCAATGTAAGGGACCAAAGTCAAATGCACAAAGGCGCAACTGTGTTTTGGCAGGCGAATACTCATTTGGCGAGCGGCCTCAAGGAATGGCAGGGATTCGATATCACCCACTGTTCCGCCGATCTCACAAATGCCAATATCAGCTTTACCGTCGTGACTTGCTTTTGCACCGCGCTCTACAAATGCTTGAATCTCACTCGTAATATGAGGAATGACTTGAACTGTTTTACCCAGATATTCACCACGACGCTCTTTACTAATGACAGATTCGTAGATCTGACCAGTCGTGAAGTTATTGCTCTTACGCATCTTTGCGGAGACAAAACGCTCGTAATGACCAAGATCGAGGTCAGTTTCAGCGCCGTCTTCAGTAACGAAGACTTCGCCATGTTGAAGCGGGCTCATTGTCCCGGGGTCAACGTTGATATAAGGATCTAATTTTAGGAGGGTGACTTTCAGGCCGCGGGATTCAAGAATCGCGGCAAGCGAGGCAGCTGCGATTCCTTTCCCTAAAGAAGAAACCACGCCACCAGTGACAAAAACGTATTTGGTCATCGCTTAAGCTCTGTTGGAAAAAGTAATTATAACGATAGTGAATCTGTAGGGATAAATTCTTAATCAGTCCAATAACTCTCGGGCTGCCAGCTAGCTAAATAAAAAAATGCCTGTTTAATAGGCAATTTATTTCGATTCTTAAATTCATCCAATAGGCCCAAATCGACTATCACCCCAGATCCAACCCCCTATCGCAATAGCGTCAAATTACTGCCGGGTATCGGTTTATCCCAACTAATTCCTATTTGGCTCATAAGTGGAGTATTTTTTAAGAATATTTAACAATTAAGTCTTATATAAGACATGAATTAGGAATTACAATAGACTGGATAGGGATTAAAGCCCTGCTGAATCTTAAGTTGATAACTCTTACCCGATAGGAAATACGATGCTAGAAGCCTACAACACCCAAGTTGCCGAACGCGCAGCCCTTGGAATTCCAGCCCTCCCCTTGACTAAAGATCAAACTGCCGAACTGGTTGGTTTGCTCAAAAATCCTCCAAAGGGTAAAGAGGTAGAATTGCTTGAACTCATTACCAATCGCGTACCTGCCGGTGTTGATGAAGCGGCTAAAGTTAAAGCAGAATTTTTGGATGCCGTTGCTAAAGGAACTGAGAAGTCACCTTTGATTTCACGCATTAAGGCTACAGAGCTTTTGGGCACCATGCTCGGCGGTTACAACATTAAGCCATTAGTTGAATTGCTCTCTGATTCAGAGTGTGCGGCTACTGCAGCAGCAGCTTTGAAAAAGACCTTGTTGATGTTCGACTATTTCCATGATGTACAAGAGTTAGCCGAAAAAGGTAATGCAGAAGCTAAAGGTGTTCTGCAAAGCTGGGCTGATGCCGAGTGGTTTACAAGCCGCCCTGCCGCTCCAGAAAGCATGAAGCTCACCGTGTTTAAAGTTACCGGTGAAACCAATACCGACGACCTATCTCCAGCTCCTGATGCTTGGAGTCGTCCAGATATTCCATTACATGCAACGATCATGTTGAAGAACCCACGTCCGGGCATTGAGCCAGACGAGGCTGGTGTTCGCGGCCCAATGAAGCAAATCGAAGCCCTCCAAAAGAAAGGCAATCAAATTGCCTACGTTGGTGACGTTGTCGGCACAGGATCCTCACGCAAATCTGCAACAAACTCTGTATTGTGGTGGACTGGTCAAGATATTCCATTTGTTCCGAACAAGCGCTTTGGTGGTGTTTGCTTAGGTACAAAGATTGCCCCAATCTTCTTTAATACCATGGAAGATGCTGGCGCCTTGCCAATTGAGTTAGACGTTTCTGATATGAACATGGGCGATGAAATTGAATTGCGTCCATACGAAGGAAAAGCATTTAAGAACGGCAAAGAAATTGCTGCTTTCTCACTCAAGTCGCCCGTAATTTTGGATGAAGTTCGTGCAGGCGGTCGTATTCCTTTGATCGTCGGTCGTGGCCTCACAGCTAAAGCGCGTGCTGCACTTAGCTTGCCAGCTTCTACAGAATTCCGCGTCCCAGTTAGCCCGCCTGACAACAAAAAAGGTTTCAGCTTGGCGCAAAAGATGATTGGTCGTGCCTGTGGATTGCCAGAAGGTCAAGGCGTACGCCCAGACACTTATTGCGAGCCACACATGACTACAGTCGGCTCGCAAGACACTACCGGTCCAATGACTCGTGATGAATTAAAAGACTTGGCTTGCTTAGGCTTCTCTGCTGACTTGGTAATGCAATCCTTCTGCCATACATCTGCATATCCAAAACCAGTAGATATTCGCACTCACCATGAGTTGCCAGCATTTATGACTAACCGTGGCGGCATTGCATTACGTCCAGGTGATGGTGTAATCCACAGCTGGTTAAATCGTTTGCTCTTGCCAGATACCTGCGGTACTGGTGGTGATAGTCATACCCGTTTCCCAATCGGCATCTCCTTCCCTGCTGCTTCTGGCTTAGTTGCTTTTGCTGCCGCTACTGGCGCAATACCTTTGGATATGCCTGAGTCAGTCTTGGTTCGCTTCAAAGGAAAAATGCAGCCTGGCATTACTTTGCGTGACTTGGTTAATGCAATTCCTTTGTATGCCATTAAGAAAGGCTTGTTGACAGTTGAAAAACAAAACAAGAAGAACATTTTCTCTGGCCGCATCTTAGAAATTGAAGGTTTGCCCGACCTCAAAGTTGAACAAGCATTTGAGTTATCTGATGCTTCAGCAGAGCGTTCAGCAGCTGGTTGCGCAATTGCTCTCAGCAAAGATCCCATCATTGAATACATGCGCTCTAACATCACCTTGATGAAGTGGATGATCGCAAATGGCTACGAAGATAAGCGCACCCTAGGTCGTCGCATCAAGGCAATGGAAGCTTGGATCGCTAAACCTGATTTACTCAAGGCTGATGCAAATGCAGATTATGCAGAAGTAATCGAAATCGATATGAACGAGATTAAAGAACCGATCTTGGCATGCCCTAACGATCCAGATGATGTGAAGTTCTTGTCTGAAGTTTCTGGCGAGAAAATCGATGAAGTATTTATCGGCTCTTGCATGACGAACATCGGACACTTCCGTGCAGCAGGTCAAGTTCTTCAGGGTAAAAAGGATATGCCTACTCGCCTATGGGTAGCCCCTCCAACCAAGATGGACCAGATGATTTTGACCGAAGAAGGCTATTACGGCATTCTGGGTGCCACAGGTGCCCGCATGGAAACTCCGGGCTGTTCACTGTGTATGGGTAACCAGGCTCAGATCCGCAAAGGCTCTACAGCGGTCTCCACATCAACACGTAACTTCCCGAATCGTTTAGGTATCGATACTCGTGTGTACCTAGCTTCTGCTGAGATTTCAGCGGTTGCAGCACTCTTGGGTCGCCTACCAACGCCGCAGGAATATTTCGAGCAAGTTGAGTCGTTGAACGCTAAATCTGGTGAGGTTTATAAGTACATGAGCTTTGACAAGATTAAGTCGTTCAGCGATGTTGCCGACACAGTAACAATCTAAGTATTAGCGCCCCGAACTTAGGGGAAGTAAAAAAGGCGATCAACTGATCGCCTTTTTTCTTATCTGAATTTGGTTTTAGATGCAGAGCCTATTTTCTTGATGAGCATTTTCACGATTCAAACTGGAAGCCCAACTGTTAGTCGGTAAGCCTGTTTTTTCCATGATCAACTTGGCGCACCTGGAAACTTCTTTCCACTCCACGTCCAACTGAGGACCTTTGAAAGCAATTGCAACTACGTTGCAGTCATGAGACTCTGGAAACAGCAGAACGCGGCTATCAAATGTTTCACAGATATTATTTAAATTGATATTAAAGCTCTTATGGCGAGAAAACAAATTCACCGTTAGCACACCAGGCGATTTAAGAATGTCGTAACAGCCTTTGTAAAAATCTAATGAGCTAGCAGCCGATCCATCGCAAATCGCATCATATAAGTCAACCTGAACTGCATCAAAGCGATCCTGATTCTTCGCGTTCTGAACAAAAGCCTTGGCATCTGTATGCAGCGTCTCCAGCCGACGATCATCATCGGACGTGAAAAAATGCTTCTTACTGAAACAATCACGGCAGGATTGAGTTCAACAACCGTCGTCTTTACGGCCGGGCAATATCGATGAGCAAACTTCGTGAGAGCGCCGGTACCTAAGCCAAGTTAAGCTATTCGCATACCCGGCTTTGACTCCAAGAAAAGTAGCCAGGCCATCATTTGCTGGTTGTACTCCAGATAAATCTCATCTGGATCACGAATACGCATCACACCCTGAATTAACTCGCTCCCAAAGTGCAAATAGCGCACTCCACCACTCTCAGAAAATGTAACTAGCTCCATCGCCATTGATAAATCCGATATTAATTACTTTGCCCAGACTCTAGCATTGCGGAATAAGCGCATCCAAGGGCTTGCGCCATCTGGAGTATTAAGCCATTCATTTGGAGCCCAGCTCATCTGCACAGCCCTAAAGACACGCTCAGGATGCGGCATCATGACCGTGAAGCGACCATCTGGAGTAGTAACGCCAGTTAAGCCGTCGGGCGAACCATTCGGATTCATTGGGTAGGTTTCAGTTGGGCTACCTTGGTGATCCACAAAACGTAGAGCAGCTAATCCTTGTTTCTGAAGCGCCTTCAAATTGCCTTGATGGCTAAAGTTAGCAAAGCCCTCGCCATGCGCGATAGCAATGGGAAGCTGACTTCCTGCCATACCTTGCGTAAAGATAGAGGGCGAAGCCGTCACTTCAGCCATCACCAATCGAGCCTCGTACTGCTCTGATTGATTGCGGGTGAATTTAGGCCAAGCTTCAGCACCTGGAATGATTCCTGATAAATTGCTCATCATTTGGCAGCCATTACAGACGCCCAATGCAAAACTATCTTGGCGATTAAAGAATGAAGAAAACTGATCGCGCAATTGAGCATTAAAGAGAATGGTCTTCGCCCAACCCTCGCCCGCTCCCAATACGTCTCCGTAGCTAAATCCACCGCAGGCAATCAGGCCACGAAAATCATCTAACTTAGATTTACCGGCAAGCAGATCTGACATGTGAACGTCATAGCTATCAAAGCCTGCCCAATTCATGGCATAAGCCATTTCAACATGAGAGTTCACGCCCTGCTCTCGCAAGATGGCAACTTTGGGTCTAGCGTTTTTGCTAATGAATGGGGCTGCAATATCGTTCGCAATATCAAATGTCAGCTTTGGTGACATTCCAGCATCGGAAACGTTATCGAGTAGCGCAAACTCACTATCAGCGCAATCTGGGTTATCGCGTAAACGAGCAATCTGATAACTTGTGTTAGCCCACATCTTTTGCAGCACTTCACGTGGCTCAGCAAAGACATTTTTTGCATCACGCCAAATTTCAATACGGCCATTGGAATTAGGCTTTGCAATCACATGGCTATAGGCGCTCAGTTTCAATTTACGCAAAACAGCAAATACTGCATCGCGGTCAGCTTTACGAATCTGAATTACCGCACCAAGCTCTTCATTAAATAAAGCGCGCATGGTTTGCTCATGACGTCGACCGGATACTTGTTGAGCCCAGTTCTTAGCATCGCCCCAATCAGCTTCTTGCCCAACATCAACAGCAATCATGTCGACATTCATTGAAATTCCGGTATGCGATGCAAAAGCCATCTCTGCAATACAAGCGAACAAGCCACCGTCAGAACGGTCATGGTAAGCAAGCAACTGATCTGCTTTGCGCAGCTCAATGATGGCATTAGCAAGCGCCTTTAGATCTTCTGGGTGATCAACGCTAGGAGCTGATTTACCAGATTGGTCAAGCACTTGAGCAAGAATGCTTCCGGCCATACGGTTTTTACCGCGACCTAAGTCAATCAGAATTAATTCGGTTTCTAATGCTGTTCCAGATTCATCTTTGAGTTTTAGCAAAGGGGTCGTGGTTTTGCGAACATCCTGAACTGCAGCAAAAGCTGAAATGATTAACGAAACTGGAGAAACCACTTTCTTGGCTTGGGCACCCTCTTGCCATGCAGTAGCCATCGATAAAGAATCTTTACCAACCGGAATAGAAATGCCAATGGCTGGGCATAAATCCATACCAATTGCTTTAACTGAGTCATACAGCTTTGCATCCTCGCCGGACGCACCGCAAGCAGCCATCCAATTGGCGGAGAGCTTAACGTCTTCTAAGCGACGAATATCCGCAGCTAATAGATTGGTAATTGATTCACCAACTGCCATCTTGGCGGCAGCTGGTGCATCAATCACAGCCAATGGAGTGCGCTCGCCCATGGTCATAACTTCACCGCGGTAGCCCTTGTAATCCATCAAAGTAACCGCGCAGTCCGCAACAGGAACTTGCCATGGGCCTACAAATGGATCACGGGCATTCAGACCCCCAACGGTACGATCGCAAATAGTAATCAAGAATGATTTACTAGCAACCGTGGGTTGCTGAAGGACCCAGGCAATGCATTGCGCAAGATCGGCGTCAGTGACATTTAATTCTTCAAACTCTTGCGCAACACGCGTCACATCACGATGCATGCGTGGTGGTTTACCTAGCAATACTTCCATTGGCATATCAATGGGCATTGCAGCATCGGTACCAGTTATTTCTTTGCTATCGCTTAACTGGAGCTGACGCTCAACAGTTGCCTCGCCGACCACAGCGAATGGGCAACGCTCGCGTTCGCATAGAGACTTGAAAAGCTCTAAGTCTTTAGCTTCAATTGCTAGAACATAACGCTCTTGTGATTCGTTACACCAAATCTCCGCGGGACTCATGCCACTTTCTTCAAGTTGCACTTTACGCAATTGAAATTGCGCACCTAAGCCGGCACCATCAGCCAACTCTGGAAATGCATTAGAAATACCGCCAGCGCCAACGTCATGAATTGAAACAATAGGGTTACTCTGACCCATGGCAATGCAAGAATTAATAACTTCTTGCGCACGACGTTCCATTTCGGGGTTGCCACGTTGGACGGAATCAAAATCCAAATCTGCAGTATTGGTGCCAGTTGCAACCGAACTACCGGTTGCACCACCCATGCCAATACGCATACCAGGACCACCTAATTGAATAAACAAGTGCCCCGCTTTAATTTGCTTCTTCGCAGCATGAATCGAATCAATGCTACCAATACCACCAGCAATCATGATTGGCTTGTGATAGCCACGACGAACACCTTCTAGGGTTTGCTCAAACACACGGAAATAACCGCCAAGAATGGGGCGACCAAATTCATTATTAAATGCGGCGCCACCCAATGGCCCATCGATCATGATCTGCAGTGGCGTGGCAATACGCTCTGGCTTGCCATACTTTTCAGATTCCCACGGCAAATCAGTACCGGGGATATTAAGGTTTGAAACAGAGAAGCCGGTAAGACCTGCTTTAGGACGCCCACCGACACCAGTCGCGCCTTCATCCCGAATCTCTCCACCAGCACCTGTAGAGGCGCCAGGGAATGGAGCAATTGCTGTTGGGTGATTATGTGTCTCCACCTTCATCAAGGTATGCACTAAACGTGTGTCCTTTTCGTAACGCCGACCCTCGCCTTTAGAGGACCAAGTTTCCGACTCGGCTCCAACCATTACGGCTGAGTTATCAGAGTAAGCAACGATCGTGCCTTCTGGCTGAAGTTGATGCGTATTGCGAATCATCGCAAATAAGGATTTCTCTTGATCATCGCCATCGATAGTCCAGCTAGAGTTGAAAATCTTATGACGGCAATGTTCGCTATTCGCTTGGGCAAACATAATCAATTCAACATCACTCGGATTACGCTCTAAGCGAATGAAATTCTCAACGAGGTAAAGCGCCTCATCCTCTGATAAGGCGAGACCTAGTTCTTGGTTTGCTTTATCGAGAGCAGCCCTGCCCTCAGTTAATACGGGAATGCGAACAAATGGGCGATCAGGTAGAGATTGATACAAAGCACCAGCTTCATTGATATCTAAGATAACAGCCTCGGTCATCCGATCATGCAATGCAGCCAATACCAGTTGCTCTTGTTCTGTGTTGAGTGATTTTTGCTTTGCCACGCATACTGCGTGCCACGCTCAATACGTAAAACTTGCAGTCCACATTGACGAGCAATATCTGTTGCTTTACTAGCCCATGGAGAAACTGTGCCAAAACGGGGAATAGCAATAGCGGATTGCTTATCGGCAGTCTTACTAAACAAGGAGTCCCCACCCTTTATTTGCGATACAAAAGGTTGGCCGTAAGTCAGGAGACTCTCGAGCACCTCTTTGTCTTTGGCATTGAGTTCTGACTCAGACCAAACGAAATGAAGGTATTGAGCCTCTATGGACTCAAGTTGAATTCCTTGGGCTGCGAGCGAGGCTAAAAGTCGCTGTTGGCGGAAGTCTGAAAGGGCATTTGCCCCGGACAAGCAACAGAATGATGACATGCCAAGATTATAAGGTTTTGCTTAAGCTAGGCGGCCACCCTGTAGACTCAATTGGCGTCCGCACCGAGCAGCCAAGGCTGGATCGTGGGTCACCAGAACCAGGGTTGAGGAATTCTCCCGATTTAGCTCAAAAAGGAGCTCAATCACCCTATTTCCGCTAGCTTCATCAAGACTCCCAGTAGGTTCATCGGCGAATAGGATGGCGGGCTTGTTAATGAAAGCTCGGGCTAGCGCCACCCGTTGCTGCTCACCGCATGACAGAGTCTTAGGAAAGTGATTCGCTCTAAGACTCAACCCAACTTTTTCTAGCCATTGATAGGCCTCTAGCCTAGCTTCAGCATGATCTACACCAGCCATTTCCAGGGGAAGCATGACGTTCTCCATGGCTGTTAAATGCGGCAATAACTGGAATGATTGAAATACAAAGCCAATGAACTGACCGCGCAAACGTGCCCTGCCATCTTCATCCAACAGATTGAGGTTTTGCTCCATTAAATCAATTTGCCCTGTGCTTAGCAGATCTAAACCAGCCAAGAGACTTAACAAGGCACTCTTTCCAGAGCCGGAGGCGCCAATAATTGCCACACTTTCACCCCGCTCAATTTGAAAACTCAAGTCGTGCAAAATGGCTAAGTCACCATCAGCCGTATTTACCAGCTTGCCGACGTGTTCGGCAACAATGGAATTAGACTGTTTGTTCATGTGAAAATTTTCTAGAGTGGAAAAATACAGATTCAGTTTTTAATTGTGAACAAATTCATTACAGGGCTATTTTGCCTCGTATTGAGCATTTCTTCCTGGGCTCAAGTAAAGCCAGTAATCCTGATACTGGGTGATAGCCTTTCCGCTGAGTATGGCTTGCCGCTTAGCACAGGCTGGGTCACCCTTCTCCAAGAGCAATTAACCAAAAATAAGAGCCTCTGGAGCGTATTTAATGCCAGCATTAGTGGAGAAACTAGCTCGGGCGGGTTAAGCCGCCTTTCCAATCTCTTGGATCAAAAAAACAGGAATAGCTCTCATAGAGCTGGGAGCAAATGATGCCCTGCGTGGCTTACCGGTAAATCAAACTGAGTCCAATCTACGCAAGATCATTCAGCTGAGCAAAAAATCGGGTGCAAAGGTTTTGCTCTGCGGCATACAGATTCCTTCGAACTATGGTCAAACCTACACCATGCAATTTAAGGATCTCTACCCCCTTCTTGCAAGTCAAGAGCGGGTCCAGTTACTCCCATTTTTCCTAGAGGGCGTTGCCAGCAAACCGGAATTATTTCAATCGGATCGCCTGCATCCCAATGTGGCAGCACAAAGCATTATCTTTAAAAACGTATGAGGCTCAATGACCCCATATAGTAACTTACTTAGAAAACTGCCTTAGATTTAACTGCCTGCGTTATCCGAGCTTACTTGCTTGAGCGGATTGATGACTTTAACACCAGCGCTATTACGCCAGTAGTCTCCCCAAAACCCCAAAACCCCAAAACCCCTTTTAAATTATTTTAATTGTAGATAAAAGTGAAATTCATTTAAGATTTTAAAGGATTTTACTTTTTAATTCATATTGTGGTCAAAAAATTCAAAAATACTAGGTTTAAATTTTTGAAAATCAAAATATAATCATTTTAAATTTATTTATTTGATAAATTCATTCATTTTTAATAAAATAAGATTGGTAGTTTTATTTGAATATATTTAGTTAATTTAAAACTGTAAATTACATATATTATCTAATGAATCTTTAAAATATCTAGACTATTTTTTATTTGATTTTAATAAGATTATCTCTTTTTATACAATTAAGCATTAATCCCTTATATCTTTGCTCTGTATCTTGGTGCTAAATGTTTTTGTTCTTTCTTTGTAATCAATCCATCATAGACAATTTTTCCATGGAGTGGAAGGAACTTAAATCCTGTTCCGCAAAATCCATAAGCAAAGTGTACACCATTTTCATCTGTCTTATACTGGTATTCTCCTGAGTCAACCATAGTGACGAAGCACGCATGTGAATATTTGATCGAGTCTACTTTATCTGGCATTCTGTCTCTTAAATAATCAAGCATCTCTTGAATATCTCTTCTAAATGATAGTCCCATCTTATAATTTCCGAGATCTTCTCCATCAACCATTCCGTAGAACTCATTGTCTTTATCATCAAATTCATAGATACCCTTTGGTAGACCTGTGTTATCAGTAAAATGATAGTACTCTAAATCACTTTTATATTGCTTTTCGTGACAAGTTGTCATATTAATGGAGTATGCACCTCATGCGATGACGACATCTTTAGCTGTATAAGTAGATCCATCTTGGGTTTGGACTTCATTTTTCGAAAATTTCGAAACTTTTGTATTAAATAGGAGCTTTGCTCCGTATTTTTCTTCTGCTAATGATCTTCAAGTTTCAAGTGTCTTTCGTGCCTTAAGAACCCCTGAATCTGTGTTCACAAATCCTTTGTAATGTGAAGGGATATTTTTCAATGCAGGATACATTTCACTGATTTCTTCTGAGGTCATAAGCTTTACATCAGGTACCTGAGCAACAATATCTTTAAAGAACTTAGCATTTACACTTCCCATTGTCAGTACTGGAAATTGATGCATTAGCTTCTCTCCAGATTCTTTTTCAAGATCTTTCCACATTCCAATTGCCTCTTTCATCATTTCATTTCTGAAGGCAAATTCGTGAGTGGTTCTCCACAGTCTCGTAACTCCAAATGAACTTGATCCGATTGCTCCAGGATGAGAGAACTGTTCTATTCCTAACACTTTAAGTCCTTTCTTTGCTCAATAGAGTGCAGTTGAGATTCCAACGCAGCCCAGTCCAACTACTATAACATCATAGGTTTCCATAATTGATTAAAATCTTTAGTCTGTGTCTATATTCATAAAAGGCATGGGTTTTGGGGTTTTGGGGTTTTGGGGACGATCGCTTTAACCATCCACAGCGTCGGCAGGGGCCACGTTGGGGAAGGCGATGGCGAAGCTCGCAGTCAGGAACATCCACAAGAGCTTCGATCGCACCGAGGTGCTTCGGGGCGTCGATCTCGACATTGCTCATGGCGAGTTCATCTCGCTCGTCGGGCCGTCGGGGTGCGGCAAGTCGACCCTTCTGCGCATCATCGCCGGCCTTGAGCGTCAGAGCGAGGGGGCCGTGCTGATCGAGGCCCGGGACGTCACTGGCGTGACGGCGAGCCGGCGCGACCTCGCCATGGTTTTTCAGTCCTACGCCCTCTATCCCCACCTGTCGGTCTTCGACAACATCGCCGTGCCGCTGCGCATGCGCCGGCTGAACGCCTGGCAGCGCCTGCCGCTCGCCCCGCTGCTGGTGCCCGGCACCCGCCGCATCCAGCGCGAGATCCGCACCGATGTCGAGCGGGCGGCCAGCCTGCTCGGCCTGACCGAGCTGCTGGCCCGGCGGCCGGGCCAGCTCTCCGGCGGCCAGCGCCAGCGCGTGGCGGTGGGCCGGGCGATCGTGCGCCAACCCAAGGCCTTCCTGCTCGACGAGCCGCTGTCGAACCTCGACGCCAAGCTGCGCGTCCACATGCGGACCGAGATCGCCCAGCTCCACCGGAGCCTCGGCGCCACCTTCATCTACGTGACGCACGACCAGGCCGAGGCCATGACCATGTCGGACCGCATCGCCGTCATGATGGACGGCAACATCGTGCAGGTCGGCACGCCGGACGAGGTCTACAACCGGCCTCAGGACATCCGCGTCGCGGAGTTCATCGGATCGCCCAAGATCAACGTCCTGCCGGGACGGGTCGACGCCGAGGGCCGGGTCCACGTGCTGGGGCTCACCCTCGACCAGCGGCTCGAGGCGGCGCCGGGCACACAAGTGCAGGTCGGCATCCGGCCCGAGGCGGTGCGCCCGGCCGCGACCGCCGCCGAACCGGCCTGGCGCGGCACCGTCAGCCACGCCGAGAACATGGGCTCGGAAGTTTTCCTCCACGCCGCCATCACCGGTCTCGACGCGCCGGTGCTCTGCCGGCTCGAGCCGGGGGAGGCGCGGACGCTCGGCGTCGGCAGCCCCGTCGCCTTGGTGCCGAAGCCAGCGGCCCCGAGCTTCTTCGATCGCGACGGCCACCGGGTCGGGGTGCGGCCCGTAACCTACCGGCAGGTGGTCAATGGCTGACCTCGCGCTCGACCGCGGCGCGGAGATCGCCGCCCCGTCCCGACCGAGGCCGGTCGAGCGGCTCGAGCACCACTGGACGGCGCTGGCGCTCTCCTTCCCCGCCCTGTTCCTGATGGTCCTGCTGCTGATCGGCCCGGTCGTCACCGTGCTGGTCATGTCGTTCACCGACTACCAGCTCGGCGCCTCGACCGTCGGCTTCATCGGCCTGCAGAACTACCAGGACCTGTTCGCCGACCGGGTGTTCTGGCGCTCGCTGGGCAACACGCTGACCTACGTCGCCATCGTCGTCCCGGCCTCGGTCGCGCTGGGGCTCGGCATCGCGCTGCTGATCGAATCGGGCGGCGGGCTGCGCAGCGTCTACCGTGCCGTCTTCTTCATCCCGGTCATGGCGACGCTGATCGCCATGGCGATCTCCTGGGAATACATGCTCCATCCCCAATTCGGCCTGATCAACCTGCTGCTGAAGGCGGTCGGGCTGGCGCCGCACGCCTGGCTGACCGACCCGGCGCTGGCGCTGCCGACCCTCGCGGTCATCGGCATCTGGCAGCTCTTCGGCTTCAACATGGTTCTGTTCCTGGCCGGCATCGTCTCGATCCCGCGCCATCTCTACGACGCGGCCGCGCTCGACGGGGCGCAATCGGCATGGTCGCGGTTCTGGCTGGTGACCTGGCCGATGCTGGGTCCGGTGACGATGTTCGTGGTCATCATCTCGGCCATCCGTTCCTTCCAGGTCTTCGACACGGTCCACGTGCTGACCAAGGGCGGCCCCAACAAGGCGTCCGAAGTGCTGCTCTACACCATGTACACGGAAGGCTTCGAGTTCTTCCGGTCGGGCCTGGCCGCCGCCGTGGCCGTGATCTTCCTGGTCTTCGTGCTGACCCTCACGGTGATCAAGGCCCGGCTGATCGAGAAGAAGGTCCACTACGCATGACCGCCCTGCTTCGCCATGCGGTGCTGCTCGCCCTCGCGGCCGTCACGCTGCTCCCTTTCGCCTGGATGATCTCGACCTCGCTGAAGCCGCCCTCGGAGGTCTTCCTGTCCGAGATCCGCTGGTGGCCCGAACGCCTGCACGTCGTCCAGAACTACACCGCCGCCTTCGCCAAGGCGCCGCTCCTTCAGTTCCTGCTGAACGGCGCCATCGTCACGGCCTCGATCTTCGTCCTCCAGGTCCTGATCGCGCTGCCCGCCGCCTATGCGCTGGCCAAGCTGCGCTTCCACGGCCGGCAGACCGTGTTCGCCCTGGTGCTGTTCTGCATCCTGATCCCGCCGCAGGCGATCGCGGTGCCGCTGTTCCTGCTGTTCCACCATCTCGGCATCCTCGACAGCTACGCCGCGCTGATCGTGCCGTTCGTCATCTCGGTGTTCGGCATCTTCCTGATGCGCCAGTTCTTCCTCACCGTGCCCGACGACCTGGTCGACGCGGCGCGCATGGACGGCATTTCCGAGCTCGGGATCGTCTGGCGCGTCATGCTGCCGACCGCGATCCCGGCGATCACCGCCTTCGGCATCTTCTCGGTCGTCGCCCACTGGAACGACTATTTCTGGCCGCTGATCGTGCTCAACAGCGAGGGCCTGTTCACGCCGCCGCTGGGCGTCGCCGCCTTCCGCAACGCCGAGGCCGGCACCGACTACGGCCCGCTGATGGCCGCGGCCACCATCATCATCGCGCCGCTGGTCGTGGCCTTCCTTCTGGCGCAGCGCCGCTTCATCGAGGGGATCGCCTTCACCGGCCTGAAGTAACGACAGGAGCGGGCGACCAACGTCCGCCGGAGCCCGACGTCCGACTCAACCCGACCACGGAGATCATGATGAAACTCAGGACAATTCTGCTGTCGGCCGCGATGGCGCTGGCCGCCGTGCCGGCCCTCGCCGGCACGGAGATCGTCGTCCAGTATCCCTATCCGGAGCTGTTCACCGAGACGCACAAGCAGATCGCCGCGGCCTTCGCCAAGAAGCACCCGGACATCAAGGTGACCTTCCGCGCGCCCTACGATTCGTACGAGGAAGCGACCCAGAAGGTGCTGCGCGAGGCGATCACCAAGCAGACGCCCGACATCACCTTCCAGGGCCTGAACCGCGTGCGCGTGCTGGTCGACCGCGGCATCGCCCAGCCGCTCGACGCGTTCATCAAGGCCGACAAGGAACTGGAGGCCGACGGCTACCACCAGGCGATGTACGACGTCGGCATGCAGAAGGGGAAGATCTACGCCCTGCCCTTCGCGATCTCGCTGCCGATCGCCTACTACAATCTCGACCTGGTGAAGAAAGCCGGCGGCGGCCCGAACAAGCTGCCGACCAACTGGGACGAGGTCATCGAGCTCGCCAAGAAGATCAAGGCGCTCGGCCCGGACATCAACGGCGTCACCTACGCCTGGGACATCACCGGCAACTGGCTGTGGCAGGCGCCGGTCTTCGCGCGCGGCGGCACGATGCTGAACGCCGACGAGAGCAAGGTCGCGTTCGACGGGCCGGAAGGCCAGTACGCCATCAAGACGCTGGCCCGTCTGGTGACGGAAGCCAAGATGCCGAACCTCAACCAGCCCGACATGCGCTCGGCCCTGGCGGCCGGCAAGACCGGCATCCACTTCACCTCGACGTCGGACCTTGCCAAGGTCACCGAGATGATCGGCGGCAAGTTCGAGCTCAAGACCGCGCTGTTCCCCGGCGTCCTGCCCGAGAAGGGCCGCTTGCCCGCCGGCGGCAATGTCGGCGTGATCCTGACCAGCGATCCCAAGAAGCAGCAGGCCGCCTGGGAGGTCATGAAGTTCTGGCACGGCGCCGAGGGCGCGGCGATCGTCGCCAAGACCACCGGCTACATGCCGCCGAACAAGAAGGCCAACGAGGTCTACCTCAAGGACTTCTACGCCACCCATCCCAACAACTACACGGCGGTCCGGCAGCTTCCGATCCTGACCCAGTGGTACGCCTTCCCCGGCGAGAACGGGCTCAAGATCACCGACGTGATCAAGGATCATCTCAACTCGATCGTCACCGGCCAGCGCGCCGGCGAGCCGGACAAGGTGCTCGTCGACATGACGGCCGACGTCCAGAAGCTCCTGCCGAAGAAGTAGGCTAGGCTCGCAACGGGCGGCCGCAAGCCGGCGGCCGCCCCCACCGACAAGACACCACAATGAAATTCGCCATCCTGACCGATACCCACTTCGTCGAGCCCGGCCGCCTCCTCTACGGACTCGACCCGGCCGCCCGCCTCGCCGCCGCCATCCGGGTGATCAACCGCGACCATCGCGACATCGCCTTCACGATCGTCACCGGCGATCTCGCCCACTGGGGGCAGCCGGCGGCCTACGCCGCGTTCCGCCGGGTCGTCCGGGATCTGGTCGCTCCGGTGATCCTGATGATGGGAAACCACGACCGCCGCGCGGCCCTGCGCGCGGTTTTCCCCGAGACCGACGACGACGGCCGCGGCTTCGTGCAGTCGGTGCGGACGTTCGACGCAGCGACCATCGTCACCCTCGACACGGTCGACGAGGAGAACCGCACCCATGCGGGGATCCTCTGTCCAAACCGGCTGGAGTTCCTCGACCGGGCGCTGGCGGAGGCGGCGACCGACCGGCCGCTGCTGCTGTTCCAGCACCACCCGCCCTTCGACATCGGCCTGCCCTCGATGGACCGCATCCGCCTGCAGAATCCCGAGGCGCTGTGGGCGGTCTTCGAGAAGCGCCGCCGTCCCGACCACATGTTCTTCGGCCACGTGCATCGGCCCGTCGCCGGCACCTGGCGGGGAATCCCATTCCACATCCAGCGCGCGACCAGCCACCAGGTCGCCTTCGATCTCGTGTCGCCCGAGATTCCGGGGTCGCTGGAGCCGCCGGACTACAGCCTGGTCGACGTCACGCGCGAGGGGATCGTGATCCACCAGCGGCCCTTCCTCCACGACGGTCCGGTCTGGTGGCTGCACGACAAGGCGGCGCAGGACGCGCCGGATACGGCGGCGCTCGGCGGCTGACCATGTGGCTCGACCGCTACGGCGCCCTGCTGTGCGATCTCGACGGCTGCCTGCTCGCGGGCGACCGGCTGCTGCCGGGCGCACTGGAGCTCGCCGCCCAGGCCGGCGAGCGGCTCTGGATCCTGTCGAACAATTCGAGCGACACGCCGCAGAGCCTGTCGGCACGACTCGGCCGCCTCGGCCTCGACGTCGCCGCCAAGCGCATCGTGCTGGCCGGCGCGACGGCCGTCGAGCAGGTGGCGGCCGACCTGCCGGGCGCGCGGGCCTGCGTCTACGGCAGCCCGTCCATCAAGGCGCTGGCACTGGCCGCCGGGTTGCGGCTCGACACCGAGGCACCCGCGGTGGTGCTGCTGACGCGCGACGAGGGCTTCGGCTACGCCGACCTCAACCGCCTGGTCCGGCAGATCGAACGGGGCGCCCGGCTGGTCGTGGCCAACGGCGACGCCTCGCATCCCGGGGCCGATGGCCTGCCGGTCGCCGAGACGGGGGCCCTGCTGGCGGCCCTTCTGGCCTGCCGGCCCGACACGCCGTACCGCGTGATCGGCAAGCCGTCGCCGCTGCTCTATCGCGCCGCGCTGGCACGGATCGGCCTCACGCCCGACGCGATCCTGGCGATCGGCGACAATCCGGCGACCGACGGCGAAGGTGCCCGGCGCATGGGACTAGACTGGGTGCTGGTCGGCGCGGCGCCCGGGGCGGAGAGCCGCGACCTGCTGGCCCTGCTCTCCTCGGGCCCCCGGATCAGGAGACCAGCCCGTCTTCCCGTGCCTTGATCTGCAGGGCGAGGTAGCGCGAGTAGATGCGGCACTGCGCCAGGCTGCCGGCGGTGAACCACAGCCCGTCCTGCCCCGTCGGCCGCCACATGTTGCGCAGCTCACCGCCCTCGTCGAAGCCCCAGACCGGGCCGATCCGGTCGGCGACCTCGTCGCCCAGCGTCTGGCGCGCGAAGGCCTGCTGGGTCTCGTAGCCCGTCGCCACGACCACCAGGTCGAGCGGCCGGACCGAGCCGTCCGTCAGACGCACGCCGTTCGCCTCGAAGCGGTCGATCCTGTCGTACTGGAGCAGCGCGATGCGGCCGTCCACGATCATGTCCGAGCAGCCGACGTTGAAATAGTAGCCGCCGCCGCGCCGCAGATACATCATCTGGAAGCCGGTATCGTCCTCGCCGAAGGTCAGCCTGAAGCCGCGGCTCTTCAAGCCCTCCAGCAGGGCGCGATCGACCTCGCGCATCTCGGCGGTCGAGAGCTGGTAGGCGCGACGCAGCACCGGGTAGGGCATCGAGCAGGCGAGCAGGTCGCAATCCTCGAACGGCAGGCCTTCGCTGTAGGTGGAGTAGACCTTCTGGGCCTCGCGGATGCTGACGATGTACGTCGGACTGCGCTGCACGATGGTGGTGTCGACGCCCGAGGCGCAGAGATCCTGCGCGACGTCGTGGCCGCTGTTGCCGGTGCCAATCACCATCGCCTTGCGGCCCTTCCAGGCGCCGCCCGTCGTGTAGCTGCCCGAATGCATCACCTCGCCCTGGAAGGCGTCGAGCCCGGGAATGTCGGGCCAGATCGGGATGCCGCTGACGCCGGTGGCGACGACGATATGGCGCGGCTTCATCGTGCGCTCGCTGCCGTCGTCGCGCCGCAGGGTCACCCGCCAGCACTTCTCCTGCGGATCGTAGCGTCCGTCCTTCAGCTCGGTGCCGGTCCAGAAGTTCAGCTCCAGGCTGTCGACATAGGTCTCGAACCAGTTGGCGAGCTTGTCCTTGGGGATGAACACCGGCCAGGTCGGCGGGAAGGGCATCAGCGGCAGGTGGTTGACGTGGACCTCGTTGTGCAGCGTCAGCGAATGGTAGCGCAGGCGCCAGTTGTCGCCGATGCGCGGATTGCGGTCGATGATCAGCGTATCGACGCCGAGATGGCCGAGCCGGGCGGCGATCGACAGTCCCGCCTGGCCGCCGCCGACCACCAGCACGGCCGGATCGCGATCCTCGTACGCCATGGCCCGGCGCCGCTGGTCGAGCCAGTTCTCGCCGCCGAAGTCGCGCGAATACTTCTCGGCGTCGCTGACCGCCTTCGGCCGCCCGTCGGGATATCCGTCGAGTTCCTCGAGGGTGGTGAGCAGCGTCCAGGCCAGCCAGGCCCCGTCCTCCTCGACCAGACGGACGACCCCGCCGGCGCGGCCGAACGCCGTCTCGAACTCGAAGATCGCCTCGATGCAGTCGACCCCGGCGCGGCGCACGCGGCGCGGCGGCGAGCGATCCTTGGGCCGGTGGAAGCCGCCGGCGCGGGTCCGCGCGAGCGTCGGACCAAGCGCGGCCTCTATCGCTTCACGCCCCGTCTCGGTCTGCAGACGCCAGGTGAAGGCCAGGACGTCGCGCCAGTGCCCCGCGTGGGCGACGTGACCGGCCGCGGCTGCCGCATCTCCCGCCTCGAGGGCCTCGGCGAACGACGTCAGCCACGAGTCGACGATCTCCTCGGTGTCGTGGCGTGCGGGAGCGATCACGTTCATGGTCGTATCCTCACTTGTTCATCGCGGTTACCGCGCCGGGCGTCGAGCTGCGGCCGCCGTCGACCACGAAGTGCGCGCCGGTGATGTTGCCGGCGAGGTCGGAGCAGAGGAACAGGACGGTATTGGCCACCTCCTCGGCGGTGCCGTAGCGGCCGATCGGGATCGAGGCCTGGTAGGTCGCCTCGACCCGGCCGGGATCGGTCGGATTCAGCTGACGCTCCAGGTCGTGGATCATGCGGGTGTCGATCGGGCCCGGACAGACGGCGTTGACGCGGATGCCCTGGCGCGCCACCTCGCCGGAGGCCGTCTTGGTCAGGCCGAGCACGGCATGCTTGGACGCGACGTAGGCCGGCATGCCGGGCGATCCCATGAGCCCGGCGGTCGACGCCGTGTTGACGATGGCACCACCGCTCTGCTGGGCCAGCATCTGCTTCAGCACGTACTTCAGCCCGAGGAAGACACCGCGCACGTTGACCGCCATGACGGCGTCGAACATGCCCTCGTCGTAGTCGGCCGTGGTGGCGACCTTGCCCTCGATGCCGGCATTGTTGTGGAAGCAGTCGATGCGGCCCCAGGTCGACACTGCCTTGTCGACATAGGCCTTCACCGAAACGGCGTCGGTGACGTCGGCCGCCGCGAATGCCGCCTCGCCGCCACGCTGGCGGATGATGCCGACGGTCGATTCGCCGCCGGCGGCATCGCGATCGACGACCAGGACCTTCGCGCCGTGCGCGGCGAAGCCCAGCGCCGTGGCGCGACCGATGCCGTTGGCGGCGCCCGTGACCACCGCGACCTTGTTGGTGAAATCCATGTTCCGGCCCTCCCGTCGGCAAGCCTAGAACATTCCCGCCCAGCCGCAATCCGTCCCGGCCGCGCCAGTCGAAACGCGGCGCCCTTCTGGCTCGATGCCGAAGGTGGCGATGCCCGACTCGATGCGTTTCCGATAGCTCGGGACCGCCGAAGCGGTCCCGAGCTATCGCAAGCCGCCTTAGCCGCTGTTGCGCAGGCCGGCGGCGATGCCGTTGATGCTGAGGTGGATGCCCTGCACCACGGCGGGGTCGTCGCCGCCGGCGCGGTGGCGGCGCAGCAGCTCGATCTGCACGTGGTTCAGGGGATCGATGTAGGGGAAGCGGTTGCGGATCGACCGCGCCAGCAGCGGATTGCGCTCCAGCAGCGTCTGCTGCCGCGTGATCGCCAGAACCGCATCGATCGAGGCCTGCCATTCGGCACGCACCCGCGCGAAGATGCGTTGGCCCAGCTCTGCATCGGTCACCAGCTCGGCGTAGCGCGAGGCGATCGCGATGTCGCTCTTGGACAGGACCATGTCCATGTTGCTGAGCGTGGTGCGGAAGAACGGCCAAGCTTCGTGCATGGCCTGCAGGGTGGCAAGCCCGTCGGGATGATCGGCCAGCCACGCCTTCACCGCCGAGCCGAAGCCGAACCAGCCCGGCAGCATCAGCCGGCACTGCGCCCAGCTGAACACCCAGGGAATGGCCCGCAGGTCCTCGATGCCCTGCTTCTTCGAGCGCGAGGCCGGCCGGCTGCCGATGTTCAGGGTGGCGATCTCGTCCAGCACCGTCGACTCGCGGAAGTAGCGGTCGAAACCCTCGGTCTCGTAGACCAGCGCGCGATAGGCGCGGTAGGCGCGGGCCGACAGTTCCTCCATGACGGCGTTGAAAGTGTCCGGCGGCACCGGCCGCTCGGCATCGAGCAGAGTCGCCTCGAAGGTCGCGGCGGCCAGGGTCTCGAGATTGCGCCGGCCGACCTCGGCGTTGGAGTACTTGCCGGCGATCACCTCGCCCTGCTCGGTGACGCGGATCTGGCCGCGCACGGCGCCGGAGGGCTGGGCCAGCACGGCCTCGTAGGCGGGCCCGCCGCCGCGGCCGACCGAACCGCCGCGGCCATGGAACAGGCGCAGGCCGACCTGGTGCCTGCGGAACAGGTCGACCAGCGTCAGCTCGGCCTTGTAGAGCTCCCAGGTCGAGGTCAGGTAGCCGCCGTCCTTGTTGCTGTCCGAGTAGCCCAGCATCACTTCCTGCACGTTGCCGCGCGAGGCGAGCAGGCGGCGATAGGTCGGCAGCGCGAACAGCGCCTCCATGATCGGCCCGCAGCGCTGCAGGTCGCCGATCGTCTCGAACAGCGGCACGATGTCGACGTCGAGCCGTCCCTCGAGCGGCCGCAGCAGCCCGACCTCCTTGAGCAGGACGGCCACCTCCAGGATGTCCGACACGCTGTCGGCCTTGGAGATCACGTAATGCGGGATGGCGGCCTGGCCGTAGCGCCGGTGCGCATCGGCGGCGACGTTCAGCATCGCGAGCTCGCCCGCCGTCTCCTCGCCGTAGGACAGGTGGGGCGACGACAGCGGCCGCCGGTTGCCGAGCTCGCCGGTCAGCAGCTCGACCCGGCCGGCCTCGTCGAGCGCGCGGTAGTCGACCCCCAGCCCCGCCGTCTCGACCAGCTCGGCCATCACCCGCTCGTGGACGTCCGAATTCTGCCGGATGTCGAGCGAGGCGAGGTGGAAGCCGAACACGTCGACGGCGCGGCGCAGCGCCCGCAGGCGGCCGCGCGCCAGGCCGATCGAGCCGTTCCCGGCCAGCGAATCGAAGATCGTGTCGAGGTCGGCCTTGAAGGCCTGCGCCGAGGCGTAGGGTTCGGCCTTCGCGACCGGCGCCTGTGGCGCCTCCATCCGGTCGAGCGACCAGGCGGTCGCCGCGAGCCGGGCGTAGATGCCGACGATGGCGCGGCGATAGGGCTCGTCCTGGCGCTCGACCGCGCGGTCGGGCGAGGTCGAGGCCAGCGCGCGCAGGCCATCGGAGACGCGCACGATCCGGCCGTCGAGCGAGAGTTCGCCGCCCAGCCGGTGAAGCTCCTCGAAATAGAAGCGCATCGCGTGCTCGCTCTGCAGGGTGAGCGTCTGGCGCGTCACGTCGGCGGTGACGAAGGGATTGCCGTCGCGGTCGCCGCCGATCCAGCTGCCCATGCGCAGGAAGGACGGAATCTCCATGTCCTGCCAGGCCGGGTCGGTGACCGCGAGAAGGCGCTCGAGGTCGGCGTAGAATAGCGGCAGCGCCTGCAGGAACGTGTAATCGTAGTAGGACAGGCCGTTGGCCACCTCGTCGAGCACGCGCAGGCGGTTGTGGCGCACCAGGCTGGTCTGCCACAGGATCAGCACGTTGCGGCGCAGCGCCCGGCGGTTGGCCGCCAGCTCCTCGGGCGTGAACTCGATGCGGTCGCGCTCGTCGAGCAGGCGGGCAATCTCCATCTCGCGGTCGATCGAGCTCTTGCGGCGGATCTCCGTCGGATGGGCGGTGAGCACGGGGCTGCACAGCGCGTGGGTGAAGAAGCGCTTCACCTGCTCGCGCGACAGCCGGGCCTCGCGGGCGCGGCGCAGCGCATAGGCCATCGTCCCGGGTCGCGGGGCCGCTTCGGCCTTCTGATGGGCCCGGGTGCGGCGGATATGGTGCTGGTCCTCGGCGATATTGGCGAGGTGCGAGAAGTAGCCGAAGGCGCGGATGATGCGCAGCGCCCGGTCCGTCGGCAGCGCGCCCATGATCCGCTGCAGCTCCTGCCGGGCGCCCTCGTCGGCGTCGCGATGGAACTGCACGCCGGTGCGCCTGATGTGCTCGACCAGCTCGAACACCTCCTCGCCTTCCTGGGCGCGCACCGTGTCGCCCAGGATGCGGCCGAGCAGCCGGATGTCGTACCGCAGCGGCGCGTCTTTTTCCGAACTTTCGACGGGAATTGGCTGGTCGTCCATGGCCGCAGTATAGCGGACGGACGGCGGCTCAGCCGATCTCGATCACGCCCTCGCCGCCCGCGTAGAGCCGGTCGACCAGCGCCTGGCGCCGCTCGAGCGTGGCGCGCTGGTTGATGTAGCCCTTGTCGGTGATCTCATGCCCGTCGACCGACGGCGGCTCGGCCATCAGCATCGCCCGCCGGATGCGCATCGAGGAGCCCCTGCCCTCGCCGTTCAGCCGGGCGAGCCCTTCCCGCAGCGGGCCGACCACCGCGTCGTGGGCGAGCAGTTCCGCGAGCGGGAGCTTCGCGCCCTCGTCGCCCGCCAGGCGGCGGCAGGCGGCGAGGTTGGGGAAGCCGAGCAGGCCGACATAGTCGCGGTCCTGGCCGCAGATCACGGCGTCCTGCAGCACCGGCGAGGCGGCGGCGATCGCCGCGGTGCGCAGCGTGCCGACCAGCACGAAGGTGCCGCTCAGCAGCTTGAAGTCCTCGACCACGCGGCCGTCGAACACCAGCCCCCAGCTCGGGTCCTGCGGATCGACGAAGCGGCCGGCGTCGCCGATCTTGTAGAACCCTTCCTCGTCGAACATCTGCGCCGTGAGCTCGGGCTGCCGGAAATACCCCGGCGTCACGATCACGCTCCTGAGCCGCAGCTCGTAGCGCCCCTCCTCGCCGGTCGGGACCAGCTTCAGGGTGACGCCGGGATAGGGCAGGCCGATCAGGCCGACGCGCTCGGAGGCCCAGTGCACCGTCGTCGCCGTCGGCGCCGTTTCGGTCGAGCCCCAGCCGGTGACGAACGGCAGGCGGTAGCCAGTGTGGCGGACCGCCAGCACCTCCATGCGCTCGTAGAGATCGTCGGGCAGCGTGGCGCCACCATAGGCGAGAGAGTTCAGGTTCGCGAAGAAGCGCCGCGCCAGCGCCTCGTCCTTCTCCAGCGCCGTCGCCAGCATGGCGTAGCCTGCCGGCACGTTGGCGAAGTAGGTCGGCGAAACTTCCCGCAGGTTGCGAAGCGTCTGCTCGAACAGGCCGGGCAGCGGCTTGCCGTCGTCGATGTAGGTCGTGCCGCCGTCGGCGAGGTTGCCCTGGAAGGTGGCGTTGCCGCCCATCGTGTGGTTCCACGGCAGCCAGTCGAGCATCACGGCCGGCGGATCGGTCGGCCGGCGGGTGCGCGCCATCTGGCTCATGGCGATGTTGGCGCACATCATCTCCTGCGTGTTGATGACCGCCTTGGGCATGCCCGTGCTGCCCGAGGTGAACAGGAGCTTGGCGACCGTCCGGCCGTCGATCCGCGCGATCGACTCGGCCACCGCGCCGGTCGGCCGCGTGGCGACGAGCTCGCTCCACGGCAGCGACTGCCGCTCGGGCGGCGCCCGGTCGACGTGGACGACCAGCACGCCCTCGAGGTCGAGCGCGTCCAGCGCCCGGGCATAGGCCTCGCCGTTCTGCACGAACACCAGGCCGGGCCTCACCAGGTCGAAGACGTAGCGCAGCTTGGCGTGGTCCTGGCTCATCATCGAATAGGCCGGCGACACCGGCGCGATCGGCGCGCGCGCCTGCATGGCCGCCAGCGTCAGCAGCGCGAACTCGATGGAGTTCGACGACAGGATCATCACCGGCCGGTCCGGGCCGAAGCCGCGGTCGATCAGGGCCTGGGTCACCGCGTCGACCTGGCGCCGGGCTTCGGCATAGGTGACCTTCAGCCAGTCGCGCTCGGGCCCGCGGCGCTGCGCCAGCCAGACGCGGTCCGGCGCCTCGGCCGCCCAGCGCGCAAGGAACGCCGGCACGTGCGTCTCGTAGGCCTTCAGCGGATGGTTCGACCGCAGCAGGATCGTGCCGTCGCCGCGCCGCTCGACCGCGACGTCGCGGCTCAGGAAGTCGATCGGCTTGAAGGGCGCTTGCGCCACACTATCCAACGGCGTTTCTCCCGCTAATCTCTGGCTTGTGCCGATTTAGGAGTGGGAACCGACGATCGGCAAGGGAGCGATTTGGGGCATGCCGCCAAGCAGTTCCGGCCACGGCCGGCGCAGGGTCAATCGTTGGGTGCAGCTCGTTGCCGGCATTGCCTGCATGGTGATGATTGCCAACCTCCAGTACGGCTGGACGCTGTTCGTCCATCCGATCAACGAGACGTACGGCTGGAGCCGCTCGGCCATCCAGGTCGCCTTCACCATCTTCGTGCTGGCCGAGACATGGCTGGTGCCCTTTGAGGGTTGGTTCGTCGATCGGCTGGGGCCGCGACGCGTCGTGATGCTGGGCGGTGTCCTGGTGGGCCTCGCCTGGTCGATCAACGCCGCGGCCGATTCGCTGGCGCTGCTCTACCTCGGGGCGGCCGTGGGGGGGATCGGCGCCGGCTGCGTCTACGGCACCTGCGTCGGCAACGCGCTCAAGTGGTTTCCCGACCGCCGGGGCCTCGCCACCGGGCTCACCGCGGCCGGCTACGGGCTGGGATCGGCCTTCACCATCATCCCCATCCAGCAGACGATCCAGGCCGACGGCTACCAGGCGGCTTTCCTGTGGTTCGGCATCGGCCAGGGCATCGTGGTCCTGCTCGCCGCCCTGCCGCTGGCGGCCCCGCGCGGTGGCGAGCAGCCGGACGGGTCTCGACGCGTCCACCAGTCGGCGCACGACTTCACGCCGGCCCAGATGATGCGCGCGCCGGCGTTCTGGCTGCTCTACCTCATGCTGGTCCTGGTGGCGGCCGGCGGCCTCATCTTCACCGCCCAGCTAGCGCCGATCGCGCGCGACTTCGGCGTCGCCACCGTGCCCGTCAGCCTGTTGGGCATCACCCTTCCCGCCCTGACCTTCGCCCTCACCCTCGACCGCATCACCAATGGCATCACCCGGCCGTTCAGCGGTTGGGTGTCCGACCATCTCGGCCGCGAGACCACGATGTTCGTCATCTTCGCCGCCGAGGCGGTCGGCATCCTGGCGCTCGGCGTCTGGGGCCGCGATCCGCTGCTGTTCGTGCTGCTGGGCGGCGTGGTCTTCTTCGCCTGGGGCGAGGTGGCGAGCCTGTTCCCGACCACCTGCACCGACTATTTCGGCACCCGTTTCGCCACGACCAATGCCGGCCTGCTCTATACGGCCAAGGGTACGGCGGCCATGCTGGTGCCGCTGGCCAGCCTGCTGGCCGCGGAATCCGGCCACTGGCATATCGTGTTCGTCATCACCGCCGCCATGACCGCCACGGCGGCGGTGCTGGCCCTGGCCCTCTTGCGGCCGCCGGTGGTGCCCAGGACCGGTGCCGCCCCGGCCGAATAGGCGGCCGGTCCGCTGGGCGGACCGGGCCGGGTGCGCCTGAATGACCGTTCACATCGCCGGGGATTTCGGCCAGAGTCCGCCGCAGCACAAGGAGAGATGAATGGACTTCGAATACTCGGACCGCACCAAGGAGCTTCTGGAGAAGCTCAACAAGTTCATGGACGAGGTGATCTACCCCGCCGAGTCGGTCTACGAGGAGCAGATGGAGAAGGCCAAGGATCGCTGGCAACTCCCGCCGGTGATGGAGGAGTGCAAGGCCGAGGCCAAGAAGCGCGGGCTGTGGAACATGTTCCTGCCGGCCGATCGCGAGACCGGCGACACGCATGGCACGATGGGCCTCTCCAACCTCGAATACGCCCCGATCTGCGAGGTGCTGGGCCGCTCCCACATCGCGTCCGAGGCGGTCAACTGCTCGGCTCCGGACACCGGCAACATGGAAGTGTTCGCCCGCTATGGCTCGGCCGAGCACAAGGAGAAGTGGCTGAAGCCGCTGCTGAACGGCGAGATCCGCTCCTGCTTCGCCATGACCGAGCCGGCGGTCGCGTCCTCGGACGCCCGCAACGTCGAGTGCCGCATCGAGAGCGACGGCGACAGCTACGTCATCAACGGCCGCAAGTGGTGGTCCTCGGGCATGGGCGACCCGCGCTGCAAGGTCATCATCCTGATGGGCAAGAGCGATCCCAGCGCGCCGGCCTACCGCCAGCAGTCGATGATCGTGGTTCCGCGCGACGCGCCGGGCATCAAGATCGTCAAGATGCTGCACGTGTTCGGCTATGACGACGCCCCGCACGGCCATGCCGAGGTGATCTACGACAACGTGCGGGTGCCGAAGTCGGCGATCCTGCTGGGCGAGGGCCGCGGCTTCGAGATCGCCCAGGGTCGCCTCGGACCGGGCCGCATCCATCACTGCATGCGTGCCATCGGCGTCGCCGAGCGCGCGCTGGAGCTCGCCATCAAGCGGGCCAAGAGCCGCGTCGCCTTCGGCCAGCGCATCTCGGAGATGGGCGTGACCAAGGCGCATGTCGCCGACATGCGCATGGAGATCGACATGGCCCGTCTGCTGGTGCTGAAGGCCGCTTGGGCGATGGACAAGTTCGGCAACAAGGAAGCGCGCCAGCAGATCGCCATGATCAAGGTCGCGGTGCCCAACATCAGCTCCAAGGTGGTCGACCGCTGCCTGCAGCTCCACGGCGCCGGCGGCGTCAGCCAGGTCTTCAAGCTGGCCAGCATGTACGCCCACCAGCGCACCCTGCGCCTGGCCGACGGCCCGGACGAGGTCCATCGCGACCAGGTCGGCCGGCTGGAGATCGCCAAGTACAACTGAGTCGGGCCGCCTTGACGGCCTCGCACAAGGCGCGATCCTGCGGGATCGCGCCTTTTTCGTGGACCGCGCCGGCGGAACGGAATCGGCTCCAGGAGGCCTCCGTGGACCAGTCGCAGCAGAAGCCCATGCCCCGGCATGTCACCGAGCATCTCGCCAACGAGCGCACGATGCTGGCCTGGGTCCGCACCTCCATCTCGGTGATGGCCCTGGGCATCGCCATCAATCGCTTCAGCCTGTTCCTGATGGAGTTCCGGCGGATCCCCGAGTTCGAGCGCATAGCGAACCACCATGCCGAGAGGGTCGGCCTCGGGCTCATCATCCTGGGCATCGTCATCATGATGGGGGGCAGCTGGCACTACCTGCACGTCGCCCGGACGATCGACCGCGAGGTCTATCGCCCGCAGCGCTTCGCCGTCATCGCCATGGCATTCGCGGTGATCGGCGTCGGCGGCATCGCGCTGATCTGGCTCTTCTCGGCCTGACGGCGCCGGGCGTCCGCTCAGATCGCCAGGTATTCGTTGCGCAGCTCGGCGTCGTCGAGCACGGCCCGGGCCGGTCCGTCGAAGACGACATGGCCCATGTCGAGGATCAGGGCGCGGTTCGCGAGCTCCAGCGCGGCGACCGCGTTCTGCTCGACGATGATGGTCGTGATCCCGAGATTCTTGATCTCGCCGACGATGCCCTCGATCTCGCGCACGATCACCGGCGCCAATCCCTCGTAAGGCTCGTCGAGCAGCAGCAGCTTGAGATCGCGGGCCAGGGCGCGCGCCACCGCCAGCATCTGCTGCTCGCCGCCCGACAGGGTCACGCCCTCCTGCCGGCGCCGCTCCGCCAGCCGCGGGAAATGCTCGTAGATCCGCTCCAGCGGCCAGCCCGCGGGCGGGGCGACCTGGGCGAGCAGGAGGTTCTCCTCGACGGTCAGGCCGGGGATGATGCGCCGGTCCTCCTGGACCAGCTGGACGCCGAGGCGCGCGGCCTCGAAGTCCCTGAGCTTGTGCACGGCCTCGCCGTTCAGCCAGATCTCGCCGCGCCTGAGCTCGGGATCGCGCGCACGCGCCAGGGTCCGCAGGGTCGACGTCTTGCCGGCACCGTTGCGTCCCAGCAGGGCGACCACGTCACCCTCGGCGACCTCGAAGCTGACGCCCTGGACGATGTAGCTCTCGCCGTAATAGGCGTGCAGGTCGCGGACGCTGAAGAAGGAGGCCTGCCCCGACGGTGCCGCCCCGATGGCGCCGTCGCGGACGATGGTCTCGGCAGTCATGGATGTGCCCCTCCGAGGTAGGCCTCCTGGACCGTCGGGTTGCCCTTGACCTCGTCGGGCGAGCCGTCGGCGATGATGCGACCCTGCGCCAGCACGGTGATGCGGTCGGCCAGCGAGAACACGACGTGCATATCGTGCTCGATGATCACCTTGGTCATGCCCCGGCGCTTGAACTTCTTCAGGAGATCGATCGTCGAATTCGTGTCGTGCCGCGACATCCCGGCCGTCGGCTCGTCGAGCAGGAGCAGCCGCGGCTTCTGCACCAGCCCCATGGCCAGCTCGAGCCGGCGCTTGTCGCCGCGCGAGAGGCTGGCGGCGATCGCGTCCTTCTGTGCGGCAAGGCCGACATCCTCGAGGCAGTACAGCGCCTCGTCACGGATGTCGTTCCGTCCCGACAGCGCCTGCATGGCGTTCAGCCGGAACGCGCCGTCCCGGCGGGAAAAGGCCGGCACCATGACGTTCTGCAGCAGCGTCAGGTCGGCAAAGATCTCCGGCGTCTGGAAGACGCGCACGACACCCATCTGGTTGATCTCGTACGGCTGCTTGCCGGTGATGACCTGGCCGTCGAAGACGACGGCGCCGGTGTCGGGCGCGAGCCGGCCGATGCAGACGTTCAGCAGCGTGGACTTGCCGGCGCCATTCGGGCCGATGATGGCGTGGGTGGTGCCCTCCTCGACCTGGAGATCGATGTCGGACAGGGCGCGGAGGCCGGCGAAGTTCTTGTGCACGTCCGCGACGTGGAGGACGACGTTGCGTGGCGCCATGGTCCTACTCCGCCGGCCGGGCCTGGCTTGCCGGAACCTTGTCGCCGCCGCCGGAGCGGCGGGTAACCAGGGCCCAGCCGCGCCGCAAGCCTTCCATGATGCCGCCGGGCAGGAAGATCACGATCAGCATGAAGACGACGCCGAGCGTGAGGTTCCAGCCGTCGCCGACGAACAGCGAGAAGAAGGCGACCAGCGGCCGCTCGATGACGTCGGGCAGGAAGCCGAGCATGTTCTCGAGGGTCGAGGCGCTGAACGCCGAGAAGATGTTCTCGCAGTACTTGATGACGGCGGCGCCGAGCACCGGGCCGACCAGCGTGCCGGCGCCGCCCAGGATGGTCATCAGGACGACCTCGCCCGACGCCGTCCACTGCATGCGCTCGGCGCCGACCAGCGGATCGGTGACGGCCATCAGCCCGCCCGCGAGCCCGGCGTACATGCCGGAAATGACGAAGGCCGCCAGCAGATAGGGCCGGGTATTGAAGCCGGTGTAGCGCATGCGCGTCTGGTTGGACTTGATCGCCCTCAGCATCAGCCCGAACGGCGAGCGGAAGATGCGCAAGGAGATGAAGAAGCAGACGATCAGCGTCACCGCGCAGAGATAGAAGCCGGCATAGCCGCCGCCGCTCGTGTAGACGGCGAAGAGATTGACGCGGGGAAGGCCGGGCTGGGGGGCGACGAACAGGGCATCGAGGACGCGCGGGTCCTGGAGCGACAGCTGCAGGCCGGTTTCACCGTTGGTGAGCGGCGTCAGCACCGAATAGGCCAGGTTGTAGCTCATCTGGGCGAAGGCCAGCGTCAGGATCGAGAAGTAGATCCCCGACCGCTTCAGGCTGACATAGCCCATGAGCAGCGCGAAGACGGCGGCGCAGAAGACGGCGAAGATGATGGCCGGGATGGCGTTCATCGTGAGCAGCTTAAACGACCACACGGCGGCATAGGAGCCGACGCCCAGGAAGGCGGCGTGGCCGAACGAGAGATATCCTGTCAGGCCGAACAGGATGTTGAAGCCGATGGCGAAGATTCCGAAGATGCAGAACTTCTGCATCAGGGCAGGATAGGCCGCCCCGACCGGCGCGAGGATGACCGGCAGGCAGAGCACGACGGCGCTGAAGCCGGCCACCAGAAGCCAGTCGTTGCGGGAGAGGTTGTTCTTCCACACGGCCCTATTCCTCCATGACGCCCTTGCGGCCGAGCAGGCCGCGCGGCAGCGTCAGGAGAACGACGACCGCGACCAGGTAGATGATGATGTGGTCGATGCCCGGGACGAGCGAGTTGATCTCGTTCATCGAGGCGAAGGACTGGAGGATTCCGAGCAGGAAGCCGGCGGCAACCGCGCCGCTCAGCGATCCCATGCCGCCCACGACGACCACGACGAAGGACAGGACGAGGAAGTCCATTCCCATGTGGTAGTCGGGCGGCAGGATGGGCGTGTACATGACCCCGGCGACGCCGGCGACCACCGCGGCGAGGCCGAACACGACGGTGAAGCGGCGCTGGATGTCGATTCCGAGGAAGCCCACGGTCTGGCGGTCGTGCATGCCGGCGCGCACCACCATGCCGTAGGTCGTGAACTGCAGGAACGCCAGCACCGCGCCGATCACCGCCAGGGAGAAGAACAGGTAGATGATCCGCCACCAGGGATAGGCGAGCGTCTGGCCCATTCCGAAGAGCGTGCCGACATAGGCGGTGCCGCTGAACGCGGGCGGCGCCGGCTGCGGGATCGGATTGGCGCCGAAGAAATGCTTGATGACCTCCTGGATGACGATCGCCAGGCCGAACGTCACCAGAATCTGGTCGGCATGCGGCCGCTTGTAGAAATGGCGGATCAGCCCGCGCTCCATGACGATGCCGATCGCCAGCATCACGGGGATGGCGAGCAGGATCGACGCCGGCACCGAATAGTCATGGAGGACCTTGCCGAAATCCCCCAGCCATGCCTCGACATAGGGCGTGCGGATCTCGAGCTTGCTGCCCCAGGCCGTCGTCTTCTCCGGATCGACGACGACGCTTTCCAGCTTGAGCAGCTTGTCGAAGGTGACGGCGCAGAACGCGCCCAGCATGAACAGCGCGCCATGCGCGAAATTGACGACGCCCAGCGTGCCGAAGACCAGGGTGAGGCCGAGCGCGATCAGCGCATAGGCTCCGCCCTTGTCGAGGCCGTTCAGAACCTGCAGGAGAATCGCATCCATATTCGTCGGCCTACCCGGGTGTCCGCGCCGGTGGTGGCGGGCCGGCCGCCCGGACGGGCGGCCGGCCACCGATCATCGGCTCAGCACTTCTTGGCGGTCGACGGCCCGAGATCGCCGCCGAAGATGCTGGCGTCGTACATGAGGTCCTCGCGCGGGACGACCTTCACGATCTCCATGAGATCGTACTTGTCCTTCGGCTTCTCCTTGCCGCGGACGACCAGGCAGGACTTGAAGCACTGGTGGTCGGCGGCCCGGTAGAGCGTCTTGCCGTTGCCCATGCCGTCGAACTCGAAGCCCTCCAGGGCCTTGATCACGGCCGGCGCGTAGAAGGTGCCGGCCCGCTCGCAGGCGTCGGCGTAGAGCAGCGCCTGGACGTAGCAGGTCTGCGCCGCCTGCGACGGCGGCGTGCCGTACTCCGCGCCGAACGACTTGGTGAAGGCCTTGGTCGCGTCGTCGGGCAGCTTCCAGTCCCAGTTGCTGGTGCCGAGGATGCCCTTCACGGCCTCGCCGGCGCCCTGTGCCATGAGCTCGGAGAACAGCGGCACGACGACCTCGAACTTCTTGCCGTTGACGGTCTTCTCGCGCAGGCCGAACTGAACCGCCTGGGTCAGCGAGTTGACCATGTCCTTGCCGTAATGGTTGAGGACCAGGACGTCGGCGCCGGAGTTCAGCACCGGCGTGATGTACTGCGAGAAGTCGCCGGCGCCGAGCGGCGTGCGCACGGCATTGACCGTCTTCCAGCCGAGCTTCTCGGTGGCGTTCTTGATGGATTCTTCCTGCGTCCAGCCCCACGTGTAGTCGGCCGTGAGATGGTAGGCCTTGCGGTCCTTGCCATATTCCTGGGCCAGCACCGGCGCGAGCGCCAGGCCGGACTGGTAGGCGTTGAAGAAGTGCCGGAAGCCGTAGCGCTTCTTGTCCTTGCCAGTGGTGTCGTTGGAATGGGTGAGACCGGCCATGAAGATGATGCCGAGCTCCTGGCAGAGGCCCTGCACGGCGACGGCCACGCCCGACGAGGAGCCGCCCGAGATCATGATGGCACCGTCGCGCTCGATCATGCGCTTGGCGCCGTCGCGCGAGGCGTCGGACTTGGTCTGCGAATCGCTCTGGACGTAGGCGACCTTCTTGCCCAGCACGCCGTTGCCCTTGAGCGCTGTCGGCTTCATGGTCTTGATCATGCCGCCGTCGCCCTCCCCGTTGAGGTGCTTGACGGCCAGCTTGAACGCCTTGAGCTCGTCGTTGCCCTCGTCGGCGTAGGGGCCGGTCAGCGGGATGTTCCAGCCGAAGGTCACGGTCTTGCCCTTCGGCATGTTGCACGAGATGTCGTTGGCATAGGCGCCGCGGACGAAGTGCATGGGCGCGGCGAGGCCCACGCCGGCGACGGCGCCGGCTCTCAGGAAGCGACGACGGTTGAACCTGTCGAGTTTCATTTATTCCTCCCATGGGATGGTGAGCTCGCACGCCGGTGTATGGCGCAACAGCCGAACGCATTCTTTGCGCGCAATGTCGATTGTTCAATAAGCCATTGGTCTAATTGCTCTTTTTTGTAAATATCTGTAGTGATATGCATACTTAGACGTAAATATTTGACAGTCCTCCAGCTGGTAGCGACGCGATGGCGAGAAACCTGACCGGCCTCAAGATCCGCGAGATGCGCAAGAAGCGCGGCCTCGCCCAGGGCGAGCTGGCGCGGCGGACGGGAATTTCCGCCTCCTATCTCAACCTCATCGAGCTGGACAAGCGGGCGATCGCGGGAGGGCTCGTCGACCGGATCGCAGCGGAGCTGGGAGTCGAGCGTTCCGACCTCGATGGCGTGGCGGAGCGCCGGGTCGTGGCGAACCTCGAGGAGATCGCCGCCGACCCGGCATTCGCCGGCACCGACGGCCTTCCCGGTCCAGCGGAGGATCTGGTCGGACGCCATCCCGCCTGGGCCGGCCTCCTGTTGAGGCTCTATGGAGCCTGGCGGGACCAGAGCGAGGCCGTGCTGGCCCTCGCCGACCGGCTCAACCGCGACCCCTTTCTGGGCGACAGCGTGCATCGCATGCTGACTCACGCAACATCGATCCGCGCCGCCGCAGAGATCCTCGAAGCCGAAGATTCGCTGACACCGCCCGATCGGCAGCGCTTCCTGTCGATCGTCACGACGGACACACAGAAGCTGGCCATTGCCGCCCAGGCATTGCTCGAGTTCTTCGGCAGCGCGCACATGCGGGTCCGCTCGGCGACGCCGGCCGAGCATGTCGACGCGTTCATCCTCGCCGCCGACAACTATTTCCCCGACCTCGAGGCGGTGGCTTCCACCGTCAGGGACGAACGTATAGCCAATGGGTCGCCCGATGCCGCCGAGCGGCCGGAGACCCGGCGGTTCCGGCTGCTCCGGGAGTCCCTGCGCGAGGTCGTCGGCGAGCCGATCCAGGCGATCGTGAAGCACCACCCCGCTCTGGCTTCCGATGAATCGCGCGTCCTGGCCGCGTCGGCACTTCATGCCTATGCGGCCGCGGCCGTGCTGATGCCTTACGAGCCCTTCCTCGAGGCCGCCGAGCGCTGGCGCTACGATCTCGACGCACTCTGCCGCCTGTTCGGCGTTTCGTACGAGCAGGCGGCCCACCGGCTGGCCACGCTGCGCCGACCCGGCGCCGAAGGCGTGCGCTTCGCCTTCATGCGAACGGACGCCTCTGGCTACGTCACCAAGCGGCTGCCCCTGCCGCGACTGCCCTTGCCGCGCTACGGGAACGCCTGCCCCCTGTGGGCGATCCACGGCGCATTCCAGACCCCGGGCGTCACGGTCCGCGGCTTCGGCGAGCTGCCGGCCGGCGAGCAGTTCCTGTTCTTCGCGCGCGCGGTCGAGAAGCGGCCCTCGTCGGCAACGGCTCCCCGCCACCTTCTGTCGGTGATGCTCGCCTGCTCGGCGGCCGAGGCCGGCCGCATCGTCTACGGCGACGGCATCGACCTCGGGGCGGCCATGGCGCCGATCGGCACGATCTGCCGGCTCTGCCCGCGCGAGGCATGCGGGCACCGCCAGGAGGCGCCGCTCGTCGCGCGACCGAGGCCAGTCAAATTGCCTGTAGGGGGCATCGCACAAACCCTATAGGCTCGACAAAAAGGTTTGGTGGGAAGCGGGTCAGATGGGCAACTCAAGGATACTCCTCGTCGAGGACGAACCGAACATCGTCGAGTCCCTGAGCTTCATCCTGCGACGCGCCGGCTTCGAGGTCGCCACCGCGACGGACGGGGCGGCGGCGCTCGACCGGGCACGGCGCGAGTCCTTTTCCGCGGTCATCCTCGACATCATGCTGCCGGGCATGAACGGCTTCGACGTGCTGCGGGCGATCAAGTCCGACCAGGCCCTGGCCGCCCTGCCCATCATCGTCCTGACAGCCAAGGGCCAGGCCGACGACCGCAGGACCGCCGAGGCGCTGGGTGCCAGCGCCTTCATCACCAAGCCCTTCTCCAACGCCGAGGTGGTGGAGCAGGCCTGTCGCCTGACCGGCAGCGCCACGGGACCATGAAGCGCTGGAAGGGCGACGCCCAGCGCACGCGCGACGCGGCGACGCTGCTCCCCGTCGCCGCCGCGGCCCTGCTCCTGCCGCCCTTCATCCTCGTCTTCGCCGCGCCGCTGACCGTGGCCGGCATACCGCTCATCGTCGTCTACGTGTTCGCGGTATGGGCGGCCATCATCCTGGGCGCCTGGCTGTTGTCGCGCGGGCTCGCCCGGATGCCGGAAGTCGACGACGATCCGGCTCCGCCGGCGGAGGCCGAGACGGTCGAACCGGGCGCGCGCTGATGCTGCAGGCCGACCTCGTCGTCTTCGTCTGCCTCGTCTATGTCGCCATCCTGTTCGGCGTCGCGTTCGCCGGCGATCGCCGGGCGCGCAAGAACCCGGCGGGTTGGCTGTCCTCGCCCCTGGTCTACACGCTGTCGATCTCGATCTACTGCACGTCGTGGACATTCTTCGGCGCCGTCGGCTCGGCGGCCGCCAAGGGCATGGAGTTCGTCACCATCTACCTCGGCCCCACCATCGTCTTTGCCGGTTGGTGGGTGTTCCTGCGCAAGCTCGTCACGGTGGGCCGCGTCCACAACATCACCTCGGTCGCCGACCTCATCTCCGCCCGCTTCGGCAAGAATCCGGCGCTGGGCGCGATCGTCACGGTGATGGCCGTGGTCGCCACCGCACCCTACATCGCCCTGCAGCTCAAGGCGCTGATCGCCAGCTTCCAGGTCGTCACCTTCCCGGCCGGCGCGATCGTCGCCGCCGGCTCCACCCTGGCGCCCGACTACGCCGTCGCCTTCTGGGTGGCGGCCGGACTGTGCGCCTTCTCGATCATCTTCGGCGTACGCAACATCGACGTGAACGAGCGCCACCACGGTGTGATCGCGGCGATCGCGGTCGAGGCGGTCGTCAAGCTGGTGGCGCTGCTCACCGTCGGCGTGTGGGTCGTGGTCGGGCTGGCGGGCACGCCCTCCGAAGCCTTCGCCAACGCCCCGGTGAGCCTGCTGCAGTCGGAAGGGACGTTCGGCGCCAGATGGGTGACGCTGTGCTTCCTCGCCGGCGCCGCGGTGATCTGCCTGCCGCGGCAGTTCCAGGTGACCGTCGTCGAGAACACCAGCGAGCGCCAGTTGCGGACCGCGTCCTGGCTGTTCCCCCTCTACCTGTTCCTGATCTGCCTGTTCGTCGTGCCGATCGCGATCGCCGGCCTCAACCGGCTGCCGGCGGGATCGGATCCCGACCTCTTCGTCCTGACGCTGCCGCTCGAGGGAAAGCACGACGTCATCGCGCTGCTCGCCTTCCTCGGCGGCTTTTCCTCCGCGACATCGATGGTCATCGTCTCCTCGATCGCGCTGTCGACGATGATCTCCAATCACATCGTCATGCCGCTGGCGTTGCGATTCTCCATCCTGCCGTCGGCCAGCGACCCCAACGTCCGCGGGTTCATTCTCGGCGTCCGCCGGGCAAGCATCGTGTTCATCGTCTTCCTCGGGTTCCTGTACCTGCGGCTGAGTGAAACTTCCGACGCGCTCGCCGCCATCGGGCTGATCTCCTTCTGCGGCGTCGCGCAGTTCCTGCCCAGCCTGGTCGGCGGGCTCTACTGGAGATCCGCCACCCATCGCGGCGCCATCGCCGGCCTGGTGGGCGGCTTCACGGTCTGGGCCTATACGCTGTTCCTCCCGAGCTTCGAGGGGATCTTCCTGATGCCCGCCGGCGTCATCGAAGACGGCCCGTTCGGCTGGACCTGGCTGAAACCCCACGCACTGTTCGGTCTCGCCGACTTCGATCCGCTGGTGCACGCCACCTTCTGGAGCCTGAGCACGAACCTCGCCCTCTTCGTCGGGGTTTCGCTCCTGTCGGAGCCGACGCCGCTCGCCCGGCTGCAATCGACGCTGTTCATCGACGTCTTCCGCCGCCAGACGGAGAGCGAACTGAGCGTCATCCGACGCACCGCGCGGGTGCAAGACCTCCGCCGGATCGCCGACCGCATCCTGGGTCCGACCGAGGCGTTCCAACTCTTCAACGGCGCGGCCGACCACGCCGTAACGGCCAGCGACGAGCTGATATCTCGGGTCGAGCAGCGCCTGGCCGCCCATGTCGGCGCGGCATCGGCACGATCGCTGGTGTCGAGCGTCGTCAGCAGCGAGACGATCAGCGTCGAGAGGCTGAAGCAGCTCGCCGGCGAGGCCGAGCAGATCCGCGCCTACTCGGCCGAGCTGGAGCGAAAGTCACGCCAGATCGAGGCCGCCGCCGCCGAGCTCGCGCTGGCGAACCAGCGCCTGCGCGAGATCGACGGCCAAAAGGACGAGTTCCTGAGCCAGGTGAGCCACGAGGTCCGCACGCCGATGACCTCGATCCGGTCCTTCAGCGACATCCTGCTCAACAACCGGGACATCGACGAGGCGGAGAAGCTGCGCTTCCTCGGCATCATCCAGAAGGAAAGCCTGCGTCTCACGCGGCTGCTCGACGGCATCCTCGACATCAACCGGATGGAGAACGGCGAGCCCGCCTGGGAAGAGACGACCTTCGATCCGGAGACGGCACTCGACAAGGCGATGGAGAGCTGCGAGGCGCTGGCGCGGGCCGCCGGAGTCAGGCTCAGGCGCTCGGGCCGGGCACGCAGGGCAACGGTGAACGGCGACCGCGACAGGCTTGCACAGGTCTTCATCAACCTGATCTCGAACGCCATCAAGTACAACTCGAACGCCACGCCCGTGGTGACGGTCTCGAGCACCCTGCGCCGCAACGTCTACGAGGCGCGCGTCGTCGACAATGGACCGGGCATCCCGGACTCCGAGCGTGAGCGCATCTTCGTCAAGTTCGCCCGCGGGTCGACGCCGCGCCAGCCCGGCGCCGGGCTCGGCCTCGCCATCAGCCGCCAGATCGTGGAGCGCTTCCCGGGCAGCCTGTCGCTCGTGGCCGGACGGAGCGACGGCGCCGAATTCGTGGTACGATTGACGACTGCACGGGATTGACCCTGCCGCAGATACGCGGCCGGGTGACTTGGCACGCAGCCTGCAACCTCACATGAATGACTGGCCGCAACGCGGCTGTTATGGACGGTGCAGTGGGTGGTGAAACGACGCCCGCGTCGAAGCCCGGCCGGTTCGAGACAAAGGAACAATGCGCTTCGTACCCCCTCGTATCGTCCAGCGTCGCGTCGACATCGACTTCGCACACGTGCCGCCAGGTCCGTGGTTCCCCGATGGCGGGCCACTGGAGATCCTGTTCAATGCCGCCTCGATCGCCTTCCCGCCCACCGAGCGTTTCTTCATCGGTGCCGTTCGCGACTGTCTCGGACAGGTTTCCGATCCGAAGCTACGCGAGGAGGTCGCCGGCTTCATTCACCAGGAGGCGATGCACAACAAGGTCCATGCGCATTGCAATGCCATGCTGGCGCGCCACTACCCCAACTGCCGGCGCACCGAGCAGATCAGCATCGTCACCTTCCGGCTCCTCGGGCGGCTCCCGCGATGGTTCCGCCTGTCCCTGTCCAGTGCCCTCGAACACTTCACCTCGATGGTCGCCGATACGCTGCTGCGCTACCCGGACGAGTTCCGCCAGGTCGTCCCGCCGGAGATCGCCGACATGTGGCTGTGGCACGCCGCCGAGGAGACGGAGCACAAGTCGGTCTGCATCGACGTCTATCGGGCGGTTCTGGGAAACGGCCCGCTGAGCTACCTCAACCGAGTGGTCGGCATGCTCCTCGCCACGCCCCTGTTCCTGTTCGTGATGATCCTCCTGGGGGCAATCGTGCTGGGCTGGCGACGGCCCCGCGGCGCCGCGCCCGCCGCTGCCGAGGAACCTGCGCAACGCCAGGAGGCGACGGAGGAACCGTCAGGTTCCTCGCGATTCCTCGGGCGCGGCATGCTGGGCATCCTGTGGGAGGGCGTGCCCTGGCGGGTCTACTTCTCCTACTACCGTCCCTCGTTCCATCCCTGGGACCACGACAATCGGGACCTGATCGCCGGCTGGAAGGAACGCTATCCCGACTTCGGCGAGGCGGGCGCGGCCTGAGCCGCATCGATCGGCTTGCGCAGGCCGATGAGGTAGTAGTTCAGCAGGCCCAGGCGGCTCACGATCCGAAGCACGTCCATGAACTGGACGACTGGTCCGGTGATCCCCTCGATCCTGGCCGCCTGGCCGAGCAGGACCTTCAGGTAGCCCCAGGTCGGCAGGACGTTCCGCGTCGCGTCGCGTTCCGCCAGCGACTCGAAGCCGATCTCCCGCGCAAGACGGCGATAGCCGCGAACGGTGCAGCCGATGTCGCAGCGGCCGAAATACTGGAAGCGCGCGAGATGCCGCGATTCGGTCGCCAAGCGGGCCACCGGCCGGAACAGGGTCGAGGGCACGAAGTCCGAGAGCGCCAGCGTGCCGCCGGGCCGCAGCACCCGGAAGGCCTCGCGCAGGAACGTCTCGCGGCTGGGAAAATGGAAGATGCATTCCACCGCCAGCACCCGGTCGAAGCTGCCGTCCGCGAAGGGCAGCGCGCAGGCGTCGCCCTGCTGCAGCTCGAGGAGATTGCCGTTGGCCGGGCGGACGAGCTGGCGGGCACGGTCGAGCTGGCGGCTTTCGAGATTGAGGCCGACCAGCCGCAAGTCCCGATAGTGGTCGTTGAGCAGGGCCAGCGTGCCGCCGAAGCCGCACCCTGCATCCAGGACCCTGTCGCCCGAGGCGATCCCGGCCAGCCGGCAGAGTTCCAGCGACAGCTGCTCGGCGGCGCGCGCGAAACCCTCGTCGTCATCAGCGGCCCGATCCGGTTCCGCCCAGTAGCCGAAATGGACGTGACGCCCGAAGCTCGTCTCCACCGCGCGGTTCTTCTGCGCGAGCAGCGCCAGGATGAAGTCGAAGTACGGGAGGATGGGGCCGCTGCTCACGGCCGGAGACTCGGCTCAGCGTGCATCAGGCAAGGCAGGCTCGATCCGTCGATTGCGCTAGAGACCCTGGGGGCTCGCCGCCGGCCCGTCGGGCTGGCGCAGCAGCTCGGCCTCGGGAACGCCGCGCTCGAAGTCCGCGACCAGCCTCTCCGGATCGAAGTTCACGCCGATCGGATTGCGCGTGAAGGAATCGGTCTGGAAGTAAGCCGCCGTCTCCTCCTTGGTCCTGAAGCAGTCGACCTGCATCTCGACCGAGTTCCCGTCGGGGTCATGGTAGTACATCGACAGCGTCGGACCGTGATGGATCGGACGGTAGGGCACGATCCCCTTGTCCTTGAGTCGCCGGTAGGTCGACAGGAGCTCGCCGACGGACCGAAACGTGTAGGCCACGTGCGCCAGCCCCCAGCTCTTCTGGTCCGGCGCATGCAGGCCGGGAATGTTCACGATCGCCAGCCTGTGATGCTCCTCGTCGTAGGTCAGGAAGCAGATGAAGTCGTTGCGCTTGACCACGCGCATGGCCAGCGCCGTCGAGTACCAGTCGACCATCGCCTGCATGTTCGACGAACGCAGGACGAAGTGGGCGAAGAGCGACGGCGCGATCGGCTTGGGATCGAGGGTGCGGGCTGGCAGAACCGTGTCCATGGCGGGCCTCCGTTGGCCCCCACTCTACCCCGCCGCGCGCTGCCGCAATAGCCGTCCGGCGGGATTCCGGGGGATCTCGCCCGGCGGCGGCAGGACCTGTCCGTTGACGATCACGGCCTGGATGCCGCGCGGATGGGCGATCAGGCGGTCGGCGCCCGCCGGCAGGTCGTTCACCCGTTCCAGCGCGGAGGCGCCGACGGTGGCCGGGTCGAACACGACGACATCGGCCGGCAGGCCGACGGCCAGGCGGCCGCGGTCGTTCAGGCCGAACAGCGCCGCCGTGGCACCGGTCAGGCGATGCACCGCCTGCTCCAGGGAGAGCGCACCGTCCTCGCGCACCCAGTGACCCAGCAGATGCGTCGAATAGCAGGCGTCGCAGAGCTGGCTGAGATGGGCGCCGCCGTCGCCCAGCCCGATGATCACGTTCGGGTCCTGGATGATCTCGCGCACCTCGTCCTCGACGAAGTTGAGCAGCGACGCCCGCATGCGGAGATCGAGATCCTCGATCGCGAGGTCGAGCATCAGGTCGACCAGGTGGATGCCGCGCTCCTTGGCGACGTCGACCAGCTTGCGCTCCTTCAGCGACGGATCCTTCGCTTCGGCGATGACGAAGCCCTTGAATGAGGCACGGCGCGTGTCGCCCTCGAGCTCCTTGCCCATGAAGACCTCGTCGTCGGGGCCGCGGCCATCGGCCTGTCGCTTCACCCGCGCGCGGAAGGCTGCATCGCCATAGACCTTGCGGCGCGCGGCATCGTCCGATGCCTCGCGCGCGGCGGCGAACGATGCCCAGGTGTCGAACACGACCGGCGAATGGAAATCGAACTCGAACTGGATGGGCCGGCAGGCGCCTTGGGGGTAGATCGGCAGGCCGCGCGCGATCTGCTCGCCTGCCCGGGCGAGCTGGGGGCGGTGGGAATTGGGCCCGAGCGACCCCGCCAGCAGCGCGGTCCAGACCAGCGGTCGGCCCGACTTGGCGTGCAGCGCCTCGTATTCCTCCCAGCGCGGGTCGCGCCCGACATTGTACTGGATGATCCCATGCCCCGAGCGGCCGACCGCGTCGGCCAGCTCGAGCATCTCGTCGAAGCCGGCGAGCCGGCTCGGCACCGGCCGGCCCGAATAGCCGACATGGACCTTGGACACCGAGGTCGCGAAGCCGACGGCGCCCGCATCCATCGCCTCGGCGGCCAGCCGCTTCATGGTGGCGATCTCGTCGGTGCGCGCCGCCCGCTCGGTCGCCGCCTCCCCCATCACCGACAGGCGCAGCGGCGTGTGCCCCAGCATGACGGCCACGTTGATGCCGAGCGGCCGGGCCTCCACGGCGTCCATGTATTCCGGGAAGGTGACGAACGGCCAGTCGGCACCGATGCCGGCCTCCAGGGCCGCGAGGCTCATGGCCTCGACGCGTTCGAGCGTGCGCAGGATCAGCCCGCGATGCTCGGGCCGCGTCGGCGCGATCCCGAAGCCGCAATTGCCCACGACCACCGTCGTGACGCCGTGCCAGGGCGAGATGGTGAGCATCGGGTCCCACAGGACCTGGGCGTCGTAGTGGGTGTGGATGTCGACGAACCCCGGCGCGACCACCTGGCCTCCGGCGTCGATGACCCGGTCGGCGGGGCCGGGCGCCTCGCCCAGCGCCACGACCTTGCCGTCCTTGATGCCGACATCGCCGCGCCGGCGGGCAGCGCCCGTCCCGTCGACGATGTCGCCGCCCACGATCTTGAGGTCGTACGCCATGGATACGCCTACTCCACCTTGATGCCGGTATAGTCGATCATCTTCTTCCAGTAGGCGAGATCGGCCTTCTGGCGCTCCGCGAAGGCCTCCGGTGTCGTCCCGATCGGATCGAAGCCCAGCGTCTTCCACTTCTCGAGCGAGGCCGGCTCCAGCAGCACCTTGTTGATGTCGGCCGAGAGCTTGTCGACGATCGGCTTGGGCGTCCTGGCCGGAGCGAAGATGCCGTACCATCCCTCGATCGCGAAATCGGGGAAGCCCGATTCCTCCATCGTCGGCAGGTCGGGCGCCGACGGCGAGCGCTTGGCGCAGGTCTGGGCCAGCGCCTTCACCTTGCCGGCGCGCGCGGCCGGCAGGGCCGACGGCAGATTGTCGAACATGAACGACACACGGCCCGTCATCAGGTCGGGCATCGCCGCCGCGCTGCCCTTGTAGGGAACGTGGATCGCGTTCATGCCGGACCGCCGGACCATGAGCTCGGCCGCGACGTGCTGCGAGCTGCCGGGCGCCGCCGAGGCGTAGGTGATGCCACCGGGCTGCGTCTTCGCCCAGGCGACCAGCTCCTGCGGCGTGCTGACCGGCACGCTGGGCGCCGTCACCAGGGCCATGCAGGCCGTGCCGATCAGGGTGAGCGGCTGGAAATCCTTGATCGGGTCGTAGGGCAGATTGGGAAAGAAGATCATGTTGGACGCGTTGGTGCTCTGCGTCCCCAGCATCACCGTGTAGCCGTCGGGCTGCGCCTTGGCCACGATGTCGGTGCCGATCGCTCCCGAGGCGCCGCCCTTGTTCTCGACCACGACGCTCTGGCCCCAGATCTCGGCCAACCGCGCGACCAGGATGCGCGACAGCGTGTCGGTCGGTCCGCCGGCGGGGAAAGGCACGATCCAGCGCACGGTCCGGCTGGGATAGGCCTCCTGGGCCACGGCCGGCACGGACCAGGCGGCCAGACCGGCGATCATCAAGCAGATACCGCGACGCAACATTCGCTACCCCCTCTTCTGTCTCCCGCGCGACGGACGGTACCGGAAGCACCGGCGAAAACAATTGCGCCCCGCGGATCTGCGAAACCGGTGCCTTGACCCTCGCCCATGCAAAGGGCAAGCCGCTGGGCGATGTCCGCGCCCGTCCTCGACGCGCCCGATACGCTTTCGCGGCTCATTCCATCTCGCGTCGCCCGCGGCTTTCTGCTGGCGGTGATCTCGGGCCTCCTCTTCAACTTCCTGAACGCCTCGGCCAAGGAGCTGGCCGGGCAGCTGCCGCCGCTCTTCGTGTCCTGGGGCCGCTGGGTGGCGGGGGTCTCGCTGATCGCGCCGTACCTACTGTGGCGGGTCGGGCCGCAGGGCATGCGCACCCGCGACCTCAAGCTCCACTGCCTGCGCGGCCTCTTCCATACGCCGGGCTACGGTCTCTGGTACGAGGCCGTCGCCTGGCTGCCGCTCGCCACCATGGCGGCCCTGGGCTTCACCGGACCGATCTTCGTCACCGTGGGCGCGGTCCTGTTCCTGCACGAGACCGTGCACTGGCGCCGCTGGGCCGCGGTCGGGATCGGCTTCTTCGGCATGCTGGTGATCGTCCGGCCCGGCCTCGTCGCCCTCAATCCCGGCATGCTGATGATGCTGATGGCGGTGCCGCTGATCGCCGGCTCCAACCTCGTCGCCAAGGTCGTGTCGGGCCGCGACAAGCCCGCCGTGGTCGTGCTCTGGCAGAGCATCGTCGGCGCCATCTGCTTCGCGCCGTTCGGCCTGTGGTTCTGGCAGACGCCGACCGCCGAGCAGCTGCTGCTGTTCCTTGCCTCCGGCTTCTTCGGCACCCTCGGCTATTTCTTCATCACCTGGGCCTACCGCCTGCTCGACATTTCCGCCCTGCAGCCCATCACCTTCCTCGGCATCGTCTGGGCCGCCTTGTCGGATGTGGTGATCTGGGGCAAGACCTCCGATGTCTGGACGTTCGTGGGCGCGGCGATCATCGTGGGCTCGACGACCTACATCGCCCATCGCGAGGCCAGATCGGTCGCAGCAGGAGCGGGAGGAAAGAAGACATGACGGACCGTCTGGCCGGAAAGGTCGCGCTGATCACGGGCGGCGCTTCGGGCCTCGGCGCCAATGCCGCCGCCCTCATGACCCGGGAAGGCGCCCGCGTGGTGGTCGCCGACGTCGCCGCGGACCGCGGCAAGGCCGTCGCCGACAAGCTGGGCTCGGCCGGCCACTTCGTGAAGCTCGACGTCACGTCCGAGGACAACTGGAAGGCCGCGATCCGCGAGACGGTCGACAAGTTCGGCGCCCTGCACGTGCTGGTGAACTCGGCCGGCATCGGGCTCAGCAAGACCGTCGAGGAGATCCAGCTCGAGGAATGGCGCCGCGTCCATGCCATCGACCTCGACGGCGTGTTCCTCGGCTGCAAGCACGGCGTCGCCGAGATCAAGAAGCACACCCACAAGCTCGGCGGCTCGATCATCAACATCTCGTCGATCTCCGGCATCATCGCCGGCGCCAACATGGCGGCCTACAATTCGGCCAAGGCGGGCGTGCGCCTGCTCAGCAAGTCGGTGGCGCTGCACTGCGCCAAGTCGGGCTACAACATCCGCTCCAACTCGGTGCATCCGACCTTCATCGATACGCCCATCCTCGACAAGTACCGCGACCGCTTCGGCAACGACGTGATGCAGCAGAAGCTCGGCCGCCAGGTTCCGATCGGCCGCCTCGGCCGGCCCGAGGAGGTGGGCTGGGCGCTGGTGTTCCTCGCCTCCGACGAATCGAGCTTCATGACCGGCTCGGAAGTGGTGATCGACGGCGGCATCAGCGCCATGTGAACCCGCTGTCACCCCGAGCGAAGCGAGGGGCCTTTACGGCAACGGTAAAGGTCCCTCGCTACGCTCGGGATGACAGCAAGACTGGAGACCGACCATGCTGCTCTCTCTCGACAATCGCCGCGTCTACTTCGACCTCGCCGGTCCGCAGAACGCGCCCACGGTGTGCTTCACCCATTCGCTGAACGCCGACGGCGGCATGTGGGTCGAGCAGATGGTGCCGCTGCTGGCGGCGGGCTACCGCGTGCTGCGGCTCGACATGCGCGGCCACGGCGGCAGCGCGCCGGTCGACGGCGACTACACGATGGACGCGCTGGCGGCGGACGTGAAGGGTGCGCTCGACGTGCTCGAGATCGCCAAGGTCCACTATGTCGGCCTCAGCATCGGCGGCATGATCGGACAGGGCTTCGCGCTCGCCAATCCCGACCGGCTGCTGTCGCTGACGCTCTGCGACACCCAGCCCTCGACGCCGCCCGGCTCGGCGGGGACCTGGGAAGAGCGCAAGGCGACGGTGCGGACCAAGGGCCTGGCCGCGCTCGCCGACGGCACGATGGAGCGGTGGTTCACCGACGAGTTCAAGCAGGTGAACCCGAAGCGCTGGCGCGAGGTCCGCGACACGATCAGCGGCACCACGCCCCAGGGTTCGGCCGGCTGCATGTCGGCGATCCAGAATTTCGACTACGAGGCCCGGCTGCCCACCATCAGGATCCCGACCCTGGTGATCTGCGGCGACGAGGACGCCGGAACGCCGCCCGACCGCAACAAGCTGATCGCCTCGAAGATTCCCGGCGGGCGCTACGAGGGCATCGCCAAGGCGCGACACCTGCCCAACGTCGAGCGTCCCGATCCGTTCAACCGCGCCCTGATGGGCTTCCTGGCGGCCAACCGATAGGACCTGGACCATGGATTTCGCCTTCACGGAAGACCAGCTCGCCATCAAGGACAGCGTCGCCCGCCTGTGTGCGCAGTTCGACGACAAATACTGGCTGAAGAAGGACAAGGACGGGGGTTTCCCCGACGACTTCTATCGCACCATGGCCGATGCCGGCTGGCTGGGCATCGCGATGCCGGAAGAATATGGCGGGGCCGGGCTCGGCATCACCGAGGCGGCGCTGGTGATGCAGACCGTGGCCGAGTCGGGCGCGGCGCTGCAGGGCGCGTCGGCCGTCCATCTCAACATATTCGGTCCCAACCCGATCGTCGTGTTCGGCACCGAGGAGCAGAAGCAGCGCATCCTGCCCGACATCATCAAGGGCAAGGTCAAGGGCTGCTTCGCCGTCACCGAGCCCGACGCCGGCCTCAACACGACGATGCTCGACACGCGCGCCGAGCGCGACGGCAACGGCTACGTCGTCCATGGCAAGAAGACGTGGACGACGACCGCGCAGGTCGCCGACAAGATGCTGCTGATCGCCCGCACCACGCCCAAGGAGAAGTGCAAGCGCCCGACCGACGGCCTGTCGCTGTTCTACACCGATTTCGACCGATCGAAGATCGAGGTGCGCGAGATCGAGAAGATGGGCCGCAAGGCGATCGACACCAACCAGGTGTTCATCGACGGGCTCAAGGTGCCGCTCGAGGACCGCATCGGCGAGGAAGGAAAGGGCTTCCAGTACCTGCTGCACGGGCTCAATCCGGAGCGCGTGCTGATCGCGGCCGAGGCGATCGGCATCGGCAAGGCCGCCCTCGCCCGCGCCACGCAATATGCCAAGGAGCGCGTCGTCTTCGGCCGGCCGATCGGCAAGAACCAGGCGATCCAGCATCCGCTGGCGGAAAGCTGGATGGCGCTCGAGGCGGCCAACCTCATGGCCTTCAAGGCAGCCTGGCTCTACGACAGCGGCCAGGAGTGCGGCGCGGAGGCCAATTCCTCGAAGTATCTCGGCGCCAGGGCCGCGTACGATGCCTGCGAGCGCGCGATCCTGACCCATGGCGGCTACGGCTACGCCAAGGAATTCCACGTCGAGCGCTTCCTCCGCGAGGTCATGATCGCGCGCATCGCGCCGGTGAGCGAGCAGCTCATCCTCTGCTACGTGGCGGAGCGCGTCCTCGGACTGCCCAAGAGCTACTGAGCGGGGCGGCGAGACCGTTCCGGGGCCGGACCGGGACGGACTGCGGCAGGACAGGGGCGGCCGGCTTCCGACTTCGTTCTGACCGGGCAACCCGCCCCGCCTCCGCGGCGTTTCTCTCCGAGACCCCTGACCAGGAGAGGACCATGCGCCTGAGCCATTTCTACGCCACCGTGGCCGTGAGCGCGCTGGTCGTCACCGGCGTCCTTGTCGCCTTCCTGCCGCCCGTGCCGCCGGCCTCGGCGGAGACCCATGCCGCCCGCATCTGCCGCGAAGCCGGCGTTCTGCCGGGCGGCGACGGCTACGAATACTGCATGGCCGCGACCGTGCGCTCGATCGAATGGGGCAAGCCGGCCCTGGGGCGCGCCCTGGCACGCATGACCGTCGAGGCGCGCGAGTCCTGCCGGAACGAGGGGGTGCGGCCGGGGACCCCCGCCTTCAAGGCCTGCCTGGAGAAGGAGACCCAGGCCCGCAGCCTCCTGATCTACGCCGACGAGCAGCCGACCTACGGACCGCAGGTCGCCGGCCAGTAGAGCGCGATGACATCATGTCGTAGTGCCGGGGGCGCGCCATTCCCTGGCGCGTTTCGTCGACGGCCCGAGAGCGTCGCGCAAGGTACACGCTCCGATGACGCGCCACGGAATGGCCCGCCCCCAGCAAGAGGGCGATGGATGTTCCCCCTACGGGGCATTACTCCGGTAGATGACTCACGTGATGAATATCTCCGGTTATCGGCCTGCCCCGCTCCTCAAGTCGCGAAGGTCACCCAGCCGTTCTCCGCGATCGGCCAGACGGGATTGAAGGCGATCTCCCAGGCGTGGTCGTCGGGATCGGCGACGTAGCCCCGCAGGCCGCCATGCGGGGGCGCGTCCGCCGCCCGCAGCAAACGACCGCCATGGCGGGCCAGTCGATCCAGCAGCGGCTGCACGTCCGCCGGCGCCGGCACATTGTGCGCGAGCGCGAAGGCGCCGGGTCGCTGCACGGCGCCCTGGCGCTTGTCGTCCTGGAGGGCTGCGTCGAGCCAGGTGCCCAGCATCAAGCCGTTCATCTGGTAGAAGACGATCTCGTCGTTCTCGAAGACGGGTCGCCAGCCGAACCGGTCGACATAGAAGGTCCTGGAGCGCCCGAGGTTGGCGACGCCGAGCGTGATGCACGAGATCTGCTGCTGCACGAGACGATCTCCTCCGTTGTTTCCCCTCGACCGAGGCGCGTAGTCTTGGGCCATGGAACCGCTTTCTGCCAGCGTCCTCCCGGACGGCGTGCGCGCCCGCCTCCTTCCCGGCATCAACGGTCTCGACATCCACGTGCTCGAGGCCGGCCACGAGCAGAAGGGCCGGCCGGCGATCCTGCTCCTGCACGGCTTCCCGGAACTCGCCTACAGCTGGCGCAAGGTGCTGCCGGCGCTGGCGGCGGCCGGCTATCACGCCATCGCGCCGGACCAGCGCGGCTACGGCCGGACGACCGGATGGGACGGAGACTACGACGGCGATCTCGCCGGCTTCCGCTTCCTCAACCTGCTGCGCGACGCGATCGGCGTCCTGTTCGCCCTCGGCCACCGGTCGGCCGAAGCCGTTGTGGGCCATGATTTCGGCGCCTCGGTCGCGGCCCAGGCCGCGCTGGTCCGACCCGACATCTTCAAGCGGCTGGTCCTGATGAGCGCGCCCTTCACCGGGCCGCCCTCCATCCCGTTCGACACGGCGGACGGGCCGCCGCCCGCGAAGGGCCCGGACATCCACGCCGCGCTCGCCGCCCTGCCGCGGCCGCGCAAGCATTACCAGTGGTACTACTCGACGCGCCCCGCCAACGAGAACATGTGGAAGCCCCGCCAGGGCCTGCACGCTTTCCTGCGCGCCTACTACCATCACAAGAGCGCCGACTGGGCCGGCAACAAGCCGTTCGAGCTCGCGGGCTGGACCGCCCCGGAACTCGCGAAGATGCCGACCTACTACATCATGGACCTGGCCGAAGGCATGGCCGAGACGGTGGCCAGGGAGATGCCGCGGCCGGACGAGATCGCCGCCAACCGGTGGCTGACGGAGGACGAGCTCGCGGTCTATGCCGCCGAGTACGCACGAACCGGATTTCAGGGCGGCCTGAACTGGTATCGGGTGCGGACCGGCGGCCGGCTGACGGCCGAGCTGGAGGTCTTCAGCGGCCGGACGATCGACGTCCCAGCGACCTTCATTTCCGGCCGCAGCGACTGGGGCATCTACCAGACGCCCGGCGCCATCACGCGCATGCAGAAGTCCGCCTGCACGAGGATGGAGCACATCCATCTCATCGAGGGCGCCGGCCACTGGGTGCAGCAGGAGCAGCCGGACGAGGTCAACCGGCTGCTGCTGCGCTTCCTGAAGGAAAGTTGAGCGGGACGGCGCGCGCCGCCGTCGCCTGCCCACCGCCCGGCTGTGTCAGTTCGGTGACGAAGAGGCCAGGGCCTGCTGCAGGCGACGCCGCAGGTCCTGCGTGGTCATGTGGTCGTGAATGCCCGACATGGCGGCAACCGCGGCCGGCAGCGCCGCCAGCCGCTCGGCATTCTGGATCGCCCGCTCCGCCCCGGCCGCGTCGCCGGCAGCGAAACACTCCAGGGCCACCAGCAGATGATAGGCCTCCCGGCGGTTGGGCTGGCGCCGCACGCGCTCCAGGGTCGCGACGAAGCGTTCGAAGCGCCGCGTCAGCTCCCCGAAGTCCGTATCGGGCTGCCCTTCCATTCCCGTCTCTCCCCTCGACGTGGTTGACCGGAACCGAATGTAGGGATTGCTGACGAGGATGGAAGCACCGAAGCGACGGCCTATCGCCGCCGCCAGCGCGCAGCCTCCGCGGGGTCGGCGGTGCAGGCGGCGGCAACCAGCGCGGCCGTGAGCAGCGTCGCGGTCCTGAGCTCGCCCTGCACCACCTTGTCGCGCGTATCGGCGGGCGTCAGCACCACGCGCAGGTTGGCCGCCGGGTCGTCGAAGCCCGCGACCAGCCGCATCGCCGGGATGCCGCCCTGCGCGAAGTTGGCATGATCGGAATTGGTCATCAGCGGCCGGACGGTGCGCACGTCGAGGCCGTTGGCTTCCGCCGTGCCGAGGATGAAGGGCTCGAGCCCGACATAGTCGCTGGACAGGGCCGCCAGGCGGGGACTGCCCGCCACCGAATCGAGATTGACGTTGACGGCGATCCTCGACCGTTCGTCGGCGCCCAGCGCCTCGACATACTGTGCCGAGCCGGTCAGCGCCCATTCCTCGACGCTGAAGAACATCACGCGCAGGCCGCGCCGGAAGCCCGAGGCCCGCGGCGCCAGCGCGCGCGTGACGGACAGGACGGCGGCCAGGCCGGTGCCGTTGTCCATCGCGCTCTCGGCCAGGTCGTGGCCGTCGACATGGGCGCTCAGCACCACCCATTCGTCGGTCTGTCCGGGATAGTCGTAGACCAGCGTTTCGGTCTCTGCCGGCGTCTCCTCGGTCTCGATGGTCATCGTCGCGGTCGGGAAGCCGCCGGCGTGCCGCGCCAGGCGCGCTGCCGTCTCGGGTGCGATGCCGAGCGCCGGGATCCCCTCGCCCGCCTGGCGACCCGACGATCCCGCCACCACGTGCCCGGACAGCGGACCGGCGATCAGGAAACCGACCGCGCCGTGGGCCCGCGCGGCGTCGTACTTGCGGCGGCGGTGGATCGTCCCGGCCGCGAACATCAGCTCGTGACGCACCAGCACGATGCGGCCGCGGATCTCGGCGTCGTGGGCCTCGAACTCCTCCGGCGTGCCGCGGCCGAGGTCGATCACCTCGGCGGTCAGGCCGGCGGCCGGCGTCGCGATCGTGCGCACCAGCGGGTGGCAGGAGGGTTGGCTGCCATCGGCCAGGCGCAGCGTGGCCTTTCGCGCCCGCCAGCCGCCGTAGGGGACGGGGATCGAGCGCCCCGCATTCGCCGGCGAGGCCGCGCGCACCCGCTCCCGCAGCAATGCGAAGGCGCGCTTCTCGCTCTCGGTGCCGGCCAGGCGGCCGCCGCAATCGCAGATGTCGTTGAAATCGCGCCACAGGCCGCGATCGCCCAGGATCTCGGCCGCGATCGCCGGATCGAGCCTCAGGTCAGCCGCCAAGCCTTGCCTCCAGCAGATCGAGAAAGGCCGCCGCGAGCATCGAGGGCTCGCGGTCGGCACGATGGAAGACGCCGATTTCGTAAGGGATCGCGGGCTCGAACGGCCGCGCCTCGAAGCCGAGATGGCCGAACGTCTCGGCCGACAAGGGATCGACCAGGGACCAGCCGGTGCCGGCCGCGACCAGGCCGCACAGGCTCGCCAGGAACTCGGCCTCGACCACGCTGTTGAGATGCGCCCCGGCGGCGGCGAAGGCCGCGATCAGCCGCGGCGGAAGCTGCAGCGAGCGGGACGGCGCCACCATCGGCAAACCCGAGAGCAGCGCCGGCGTCAGGACCTCGTGCGACGCCAGCGCGTGGCCCGGGGGCAGGATGACGACGCATCGCATCTGGTATCGCGCGAGCTTCACCGACGTCTCGTCGAGCGGCAGCTCGGCGATGCCGATGTCGAAGCTTTCCGCCGGCAGGAGCTGGCTCACGACGTCGGAATGGCGCGAGATCAACCGCACCGAGACTCCGGGACGCTGCGCCACGAACGCAGAGACGATCTTCGGCAGCAGCGAGATCGCCGCCCAGGGATGGCTGGCGATGGCGAGCCTCCCCGCCTGGCCTTCGCGGATCTGTGCCGTCGCCGCCTGCAGCCGGTCGACCTCGCCCAGGACCCGGTTCGCCTCGGCGTAGAACAGCACGCCCTCCGCCGTGGGCTTCAGACGCCCGCCCGAGCGCTCGAACAGGGCAAAGCCGATCGTCTCCTCCAGCCGCGCGATCTGCGTGCTGACGGCCGGCTGCGTCAGCCCGAGGGCACCGGCCGCGGCCGTGACCGACCGATGGTCGACGACGGCCCGGAAGGCTTCGAGGAGGCGAACGTCCATGAATTATCTATAACGTCGGTTTATGGGCCTTCCAGCCCATTTCTGGTGCTCTTCTAGCAAATTCCTTGCCGGCTAGCGGGCACGAACAAGTTGGGCATAGGATTTGCTTATGCCAAACTGAAGGTTCAGGCTCGACAGGACAGAGGACGGCTGGATGGCGGAAACGCCGATCATCGGGGCGGAGGACGTGACCAAGCGCTTCGGCGCCCATCAGGTGCTGACCAACGTCTCGCTGCCGGTGATGGAACGCGACGTTGTCTGCGTTGTCGGCCCTTCAGGGTCCGGCAAGACCACGCTGCTGCGCTGCCTCGCCCTGCTGGAGAAACCGAGTGAGGGCCGCATCGTCATGCAGGGCAAGACGATCTCCCAGCCGGAGCCCGACCGGCAGACTCGCGCGTCGGCGCGCGCCGTCCGCTCCGACATCGGCATGGTCTTCCAGCACTTCAACCTGTGGCCCCACATGTCGGTGCTGGAGAACCTGATCGAAGCGCCCATCCGCGTGAAGGGCATGCCCAGGGAAAAGGCAATCGCCATTGCCGAGGCCCTGCTCGCCAAGGTCGATCTCGGCGACAAGCGCGATGCCTATCCGGCCCGCCTGTCGGGTGGCCAGCAGCAGCGTGTGGCGATTGCCCGCGCGCTCGCCATGTCGCCCAAGGTCCTGCTGTTCGACGAGGCAACCAGCGCGCTCGACCCCGAGCTGCGCCGCGAGGTGCTCGCCGTCATGCGCCAGCTCGCTCGCGAGGGCATGACGATGCTGGTCGTCACCCACGAGATGGGTTTCGCGCGCCATGTCGGCACACGCACCGTGTTCATGGACCGCGGAGAGATCGTCGAGGAGGCGCCGGGAGCGGCGTTCTTCGATGCGCCGCAGACCGAGCGCGCCAAGCGCTTCCTGCAGCAGTTCGAGGAAGAGTGACGGGATGACGAGCGCAGCGAGGCGTCCCGTCATCCCGACCAAGCGCCCTCAGGGCGCGCGTGGAGGGATCTTCTCTCAACGACAGCAGCGTGTGTGGTGAAGGAAGGCCCCACGGCTTCGCTCGGGGCGACGGATAACAGAGGAGAAAGATCATGGGTGTGAAGAAGGCATTGGGGGCGCTGGCCCTCGCAGGATTGGTCGGGATGATGGCGTCGGCCGGCGCCGAGGCGCAGCAGACGCAGTCGCGCCTCTACGACATCACCAAGAACAAGAAGCTGAGGGTCTGCCAATACCCGCTCTACTATTCGATCTCCTTCCGCAATCCCAAGACGGGGGAGATCGAGGGCATCGATGCGGATCTTGCCAAGGAGCTGGCCAAGGAGCTCGACGCCAAGCTCGAGATCGTGGAATCGAGCTTCGGCAGCTTCATCGCCGACCTGCAGGCGGGGAAGTGCGAGATCGGCATGTTCGGCGTCGGTGCCACGCTGAAGCGGGCCCAGGCCGTCGAGTTCTCCAGGCCCTATCTGCTGACGAACATCTATGCCGTCACCCGCAAGGACAGCAAGGTCAAGAAGTGGGAGGACATCGACCAGAAGGGCATCAAGGCCGCCGTGTCGCTCGGCAGCTATATCGAGCCGTTCATGAAGAACTACGTCAAGAACGCCGAGATCGTGTCCGTGGCGCCGCCCAACACGCGTGAAGCGGAGCTGGTCGCCGGCCGCGTCGATGTCATCATCACGGACTTCCCGACGGCCATCAAGGTGACGGACGAGTTCGACTGGGCGACCTACATCCTGCCCAAGGAGAAGCTGGCGATCACGCCCTACTCCTACGTCGTGCCCCAGGGCGACCAGATCTGGTTGAACTACGTCAACCTGTTCGTCGACACGATCAAGCTCGACGGCCGCCTGATGAAGTACGCCAAGAAGCACAAGCTCGATCCGATCGTGGCGCCGTAAGGCTTCTTCGGAGCGCGGACCTCCAGTCCGCTCAGACCCGGGAGGGCGGACTTGGAGGTCCGCTCTCCGATGAGGTGTAGATGTTCAAGTACCAGTTCCGCTGGGACACGGTCTGGGGAAGCTTCGACTTCCTGATGGGCGGCCTGCAGATGACGCTGATCATCTCGGCCATCACCCTCGTGCTGGCGATGGCCGGCGGCCTCGTCATCGCGATGCTCGACATGTCGCGCTTCCGGGTGTTGCGCTGGATCGGAGTCTCGATCGGCGAGGTCGTGCGCAACACGCCGATCCTGGTGCAGCTCCTGTGGGTCTACTATGTGCTGCCGATCGTCTTCAGCGTGCGCATCGAATCGCTGACGGCCCTCATCGTCGGCCTGGCCCTCTACCAGGCCGCCTTCATCTCCGAGGTCTACCGCTCGGGCATCCAGAGCGTTCCGGTCGGCCACCGCGAGGCGGCGCAGGTGCTGGGGCTCTCGCCCATCCAGTCGTTCCGACGCATCGTCCTGCCGCAGGCGATCCGCATGACCCTGCCACCGCTCGCCTCGAACTTCGTGCAGCTCATCAAGTTCTCCTCGCTGGGCGCGGTGATCTCGGTGAGCGAGATCACGCGGCGCGGCATGGAACTGTCGGCCACCAACTTCCGGCCGCTCGAGACCTTCACCTTCATCGCCGTCGTCTATTTCTTCATCTGCTGGCCGCTTGCCATGGCGATCCGCTGGTGGGAACGGCGGCTGCAGGCCCGCTGATGGTCGCCAGCCTTCGCGAGCGACTGGCGCGCGACGTCGAGGCGGCGCGCGACTCCCTGATCGAGACGACCCGGCAGCTGGTCGCCGTCGCCTCGCCCAACCCGCCGAGCGACACGCACGACGTGGCCGCCGTCGCGGAGGCGCTGCTGCGGGACATTCCCGGCATGACGGTCGAGCGCTTCGAACCCGAGCCCCGGGTCGTCAGCCTGGTCGGGCGCCTCGAGGGGGCGCGGCCGGGCCGCCGCCTGATCTTCAACGGGCATCTCGACACGTTCCCGCTGCTCGAGGAGCTGCCGTGGACCGTGCCGCCGCTGGGCGGCGTGCTGGCCGACGGCAAGCTCTACGGCCGCGGCGTTTGCGACATGAAGGGCGGCATGGCCTGCTCGCTGCTGGCGGCCGCCCTGCTCGCCCGTCATCGCGACGCCTGGTCCGGCGAGATCGTGCTGACGCTCGCGGGCGATGAGGAGAACATGGGCTCGCTCGGCACCGGCTACCTGCTGCAGCACGTCCCGCACGCCGCCGGCGACGCCAATATCTGCGGCGACGTCGGCTCGCCCCGCATCGTGCGCTTCGGCGAAAAGGGCCTGATGTGGGTCGAGGTCGAGGCGACGGGATCGCCGGCGCACGGCGCGCACGTCCATCGCGGCACCAACGCGATCGACCGACTGCGCGCCGCGCTTGACCGCCTGAAGGACCTCGAGACGGTGCCCTTCCAGGCGCCACCGGTCGTCACGGAGGCGATCGCCCGGGCGAAGCCGATCTCCGAGCCGCTGTCGGGCGACGGCGAGGCCGAGACGCTGCGGCGGGTCACGGTCAACATCGGCACGATCGAGGGCGGAACCTCCCCCAACCTCGTGCCCACGCACGCCATCGCCCGCGCCGACATCCGCCTGCCCGTCGGCATGACGACGGATGTGCTGGCGGCTCGCCTCGACGACTGGCTGGGCGCGATGGACGGCGTTTCGTGGCGGGCCATCCGCCGCTTCGAGCCGTCCTTCACCGATCCCGGCCAGGAGATCGTGCGGCGCACCGCGGCGGTCGCAGGCGAGGTCCTGGGACAGGCGCCGGCCGTCAACATGCGGGTCGGAGGCTCGGATTCGCGCTGGTACCGTCCGCACGGCGTGCCCACCGTCGTGCTGGGCCTGACACCGTTCAACATGGGCGGCGCCGACGAGTACGTCCTGGTGGACGAGCTGGTGGCCGTCGCCAAGATCCATACGCTGGTTGCCTACGATTTCCTTTCCGCGGAGCAATGATCATGGACCGCCTGCCGGAGTCCGAGCTGTTCACCTCGCCGCTCACCTTCATGGGCGCGCCCTACGGCCGGCCCGGCCCGCAGAACAAGGCGGCGATCCTGGGCATCCCGTTCGACTGCGGCACCAACATGCGCATCGGCGCGCGCGGCGGCCCGGACTCGGTGCGCCAGCAGTCGGCGCTGATGCGGCGTTTCAATCCGACCAACGCCGACTTCGATCCGGTCGAGGCCCTGGGCCTGGTCGACTGCGGCAACGTCAGGCTGACGCCGTCGAAGATCGTCGACGCCTTCGAGCGCACCGAGCAGGCGGTCGACCGCATCGTCGAGGCCGGCGCCATCCCGATCACCATCGGCGGCGACGGCTCGGTCACCGTTCCCGTGGCGCGGGCGGTCGGCAAGAAGCACAAGAAGATGGCGGCGCTGCACATCGATTCGCACACCGATTCCTATCCCTACGGCGCCGAGGAGAAGTACAACTCGGCGACCCAGTTCACGCATGTGGCCGAGGAAGGGCTGGTCGACCCGGAGTTCTCCTGGCACGTCGGCATCCGCAGCACGACCTACGCGCAGGGCGTGGTGCCGCGGGCCATGAGCCTCGGCTACAAGATCGTGTCGATCGACGAGCTGGTGCGCGGCGGCTTCGCCCAGCGCATGGCCGAGTTCCGCGACAAGGTCGGCAAGCGGCCGGTCTATCTCTGCTTCGACATGGACGTCTTCGATCCCTCGACCGCGCCCGGCGTCTGCACGCCGTCCTGGGGCGGCCTGTCGGCGCGCGAGGGAATCGATCTCCTGCGCTGCCTGACCGACCTCAACATCGTCGCCATCGACGTCAACACGGTGAGCCCGCCGCAGGACGTCAACGGCATGGCCGCCCATCTCTGCGCCCACGTCATCTACGAGACGCTTGTGCTGCTCTGCCGCCAGATGGGTCTCGCGGACGGCGGCTAGAACGGGGCGGCGTCAGCGTAAGAGGCTCGCGAAGAAGGCGCGGGTGCGAGCTTCCGCATCGGCCGCGGCCTCGGGGTCGTAGGCCAGCCGATGGACCTTGCCGCCCCCGCCCGGCACGGTGCGGTCGCGCGCGTTGCTGTCGAAGCTGTGATAGGCGTTCGGATAGTAGACCACATCGACGAGGTCCGGCCGCACGAAGCCCGCGGCCTGGAGTTGGCGGCAGCGGTCGGCCGGGGTCCAGTCGTCCTTGTCGCCGATCAGGACGAGCAGCGGGATGTCGACGTCGCGGTCGAATTGGGGCGCGCAGGACGGGTAGTAGGCGACGGCCGCGCGCAGGCCCATCGCCGCCAGGCCGTAGGACTTCTGCACCGACCGCATGACGGTCCAGCCGCCGTGGCTGTGGCCGATCAGCCCAATGCGATCCGCGCGCACGTCCGGCTGGGTCGCGAGGAACCGCAGGGCGCCGGCGACGTCGGCCACGCGCATGTTGCCGCTGACGACCACGCCCCTCGTGCACACCGACTTCTCGCCGCGCGGGCCGAAGGAATCCGGCGCCAGGACGACGTAGCCCCACGACGCCAAGCGCTTGCCCCAAGTCTCGGTGTGAGGCGACACGCCGGCGCAGGAATGCGCCAGGATGATCGCGGGAAAGGGTCCGGCACCCGCGGGCCGATACATCCAGCCGGTGATCTCGGGACCGGCGGGGCTGTTGCCGACGGCGACGCTGGGGAAGCGCACCCCCTGCGCCGAGGCGCTGCCGCAGACCAGGATCAGGGCAATGGCGATCGCAACGAGACGGCGCATGTCCCATAGTAGCCGCGCCTGGAGGAAACGCCCATCATGATCAAGACGATCGGTCTTCTGACCCGCAAGGACGGCTGGACGCACGAGCAGTTCATGACTCACTGGGTCGAGGTCCACGCCCCGCTCGCACATGCCGTGCCCGGCCTGCGCCGCTACGTGCAGAACCACATCCTGGACGAACGCACGCGCTCCGACATTCCGGCCACGGACGTGGCGGTCGATGGCGTCGCCGAGCTTTGGTTCGACGACCGGGCCGCGCTCGAGGCCGCCGCGAAGACGCCGGAGATGAAGGCCCTGCACGCCGACGGCGCCCGCTTCATCGGCCGCATCCGCAGCTACGTCGTCGAGGAGAAGGTCGTCATCGGCCCGTAAGCCCGACACTGACGCGGGGCAGGCCTTCGCCGGCTGCATCGATCGTCGGCGCTCGTCGCCCTTTGGACTCTGGAAAAGGCCGGTCGTCCGTCGCACCATGGCGGAAAATCAGGAGGAAGCCCCATGTTCGATCTCGTCATCAAGGATGCGGAGATCCACGACGGCGCCGGCAGTGCCCCGGTGCACGGCGACCTTGGCGTCACCGGCGGTCGGATCATGGCGGTCGGCGGGAAGCTCGGCGCGGCAAAGGAAACCGTGAAGGCCGACGGGCTGGCGCTGGCGCCGGGCATCATCGACGGCCATACCCACTACGACGCGCAGATCACCTGGGACCCGTTCGTCGACCCCTCGCCCGCGCTCGGCGTCACGACCGCGATCCTGGGCAACTGCGGCTTCACCATCGCGCCCTGCAAGCCGGCCGACCGCGACCTCACCATGCGCCATCTCACCCATGTCGAGGGCATGTCGCTCGACGCGCTGCGCGCCGGCATCACCTGGGGCTTCGAGAGCTTTCCGCAGTATCTCGACATGCTGCAGAAGCAGGGCGTCGGCCCCAACGTCGCCTGCTTCGCCGGCCATTCGGCGATCCGTACCTTCGTGATGGGCGAGGACGCGACCGAGCGCACCGCGACCGACGACGAGGTCGCCGCCATGCGTCGCCATGTCCGCGAGGCGATGGCCGCCGGCGCCGTCGGCTTCGCGACCTCGACGGCCGAGGCGCACAACGGCGAGGGCGGCACGCCCATGCCCTCGCGGCTGGCCGACGACCGCGAGATGCGGGCGCTGGTGCGGGCGATGGGCGAGAGCGGCCGCGGCGTCTACATGCTGACCAAGGGCAGCAAGACCACCATCCCCTATCTCGAGGAACTGGCGGTCGAGGCCGGACGGCCGGTGGTCATCGCCGCGCTGTTCCACTCCAACACTAATCCGACCGCCGCCTTCACCTGGCTCGAGCAGGTGAATGCCGCGCGGGCGCGCGGCCACGAGCTGGTCGCCCAGACCTCGTGCTGTCCGCTCAGCATGGATTTCACGTTCAAGAGTCCGTACCTGTTCGAGAGCATGCAGGCGTGGAAGCCGGCGATGGCGGCACACGATCCGGAGGCGCTGAAGAAGGTCTATCGCGACAAGGGCTGGCGGGATTCCGTCCGCCGCGAGCTCGCGGCGTCGCGCGGCCGCCTGGTCTTCAACAGCGAATGGGACAAGCTCTTCGTCGTCGAGACCGCAAAGCCCGAGAACCGCGCCCTCGAAGGCATCCCGCTCGCCGAGGTCGCGGCAAAAGCCGGCAAGGATCCGCTCGACTGCATCCTCGACTTCGCGCTGTCGGAAGACCTCGACACGCAGTTCGTGGCCCAGCTCCTGCACAACGACGAGACGGCGGTCGGCCGCATCCTGGCCGATCCCGACACCCACATCTCGCTGTCCGACGCCGGCGCCCATCTCACCTTCTTCTGCGACGCCGGCTTCGGCCTGCACCTGCTGGGCCACTGGAGCCGCGAGCTCGGCGTGCTCGACCTGCCGCAGGCCGTCCATCGCCTGACCGGCCAGCCGGCGAAGCTGTTCGGGCTGCGCGACCGCGGCCTGCTGCGCGAGGGCCATGCCGCCGACCTGATGCTGTTCGATCCGGCGACGGTGGCGCGCGGCCCCAAGCGGCGGGCGCACGACCTGCCGGCCGGCGCGGCGCGGCTCACGACCTCCGCCGTCGGGCTGCACGGCGTCTGGGTGAACGGCGCCCGCGTGGCCGACGCCGGTGGCTTCTGCGCCGATCCCGCCTCGCGGCCGGGCGAGGTGATCCGGGCGTTCGGATCCTGATTCATGGGCGCATGAGAGGCTCTCGGTCGCGTCGGCGGCCGGGGAGGCCTAGGCTTCTTCCATGTCCAAGCCCCGCCTGCCCGCCTTCGATCCGGCCGACGTCGCCGAGAGCAACGCCACGAGCTATCCGGCGGCCTTCCGCGCCGACAACAGCCGGCGCTGGAACCGGCGACTCGGCGACCATGCCGGGCTGAAGAACTTCGGCGTCACCCTCACGCGCATCGTGCCCGGCGGCCAGTCCTCGGCCCGGCACGCCCATTCCCGCCAGGACGAGTTCATCTGGGTGGTCTCGGGCGAGCTGGTGCTGGAGACCAACGAAGGCGAGCAGACGCTGCGGGCCGGCATGTGCGCCGGCTTCCCCGCCGGCGGCAGCGACGCCCACCGGCTGGTCAACCGCTCGGCCGAGGACGCCACCATCCTGGTGGTCGGCGACCGCACCTCCTTCGACGAAGTCACCTATCCCGACATCGACAACCATGCCCGGGCCGGTGCCGACGGCCGCTACGTGCACACCCGCAAGGACGGCACGCCTCACGCCGCGTAGCGCGCGTCCGCCTCCAGCGCCGTGCACAGCCAGTCGGCAAACGCCGAGAGCGACGGATCCTCGGCAAAGCGGGTCTCGTACTGCAGCGTGAAGTGCCGGCGCGTCGGCCGGCGCACCGGATGGGCGATGGCGACGCGTCCGCTCGCCAGGTCGGGTCCCAGCAGGCCCTCGATGGCAATGCCAAGCCCGAGGTCGGCAGCGACCGCCTCCAGCGTCTGGGTGGCGCTCTCGAAGCTGCTGCCGCCGCGCACGGGCACCGAGGCAAGCCCCGCCTGGTCGAGCCAGCGCCGCCAGTCCTCGGACCGCGGGCGGGTATGGAGAAGCGGCACGCGCGCGAAGTCGACGGGGCCCTTCCTGAGACGGCGTGGCGCCGCCACGGCCACCGTGGTGATCGGCATCAGCGGCCGCACCACGAGGCCCGACTGCCGGCCCACGCCGGAGACGGCGATCACCGCATCGAAGCGGCTCGGCAGCATGTCGAGCGGGTTGGTGCTGGCGTGCAGGTCGAGCTCCAGCTCGGGATGGACGCGCTTCAGCCCCGGCAGGACGGGCAGCAGCGCGCGCGACAGGAAGTGCCCGTAGACCCCGATCGACAGGCGGCGGTAGTGGCGCAAGCGGACGCCGGTCGTCGCCTCCTCCAGGCGGTCGAGGGCTTCGCGCGCGCCCTCGGCCAGCGACCGGCCGACCGGCGTCAGCTCCAGCCCGGTGGCGCGGCGCACGAACAGCGGCGCCTCGAGCTCCTCCTCCAGCGCCCGCACGTGGCGGCTGACGGCACCCGGCGTCACGTTCAGCTCGCGGGCGGCATGGCTGATCGACAGGTGCCGGGCGGCGGCCTCGAAGGCCCGGACGGCGTGCAGCGGCGGCAGGCGGCGCGACGGCATGGTTTGAGTATGACTCAAAATGCACGGCCAAGAAATCGTTTGAGCGCGCGTCCGACGCCGATCATGCTGGGCTCATGAACGACCTCGCCCCCTTCTCCGCCGCCAGCTCGCCCTCCGACCTCGCCCGCCGCCCGGCCGTGGCCCGCCGGTCGCAGCATCTCGCCCCGGACTGCAGCGGCCTCAACTTCTACGAGATCGACCGCAGCCTGCGCGATCTCCTGACCCTCTATCTCGACGCGCCGCTGCGCGAGCATCTCGCGCCCCACCTGCACGAGCTCGGCGAGCTCGCGGGCGGCCGCCTCAACCAGCTCGCCGACCTGGCCGACAAGCGCCCGCCGGTGCTGCACTATCGCGACCGCTTCGGCCGCGACGAGGAATGGATCGAGGTCCACCCCGCCTATGACGAGATCCGCCGCATCGCCTTCGCGCGCTTCGGCATGCACGCCATGACCCATCGCGGCGGCGTCCTCGGCTGGTCCGAGCCCATGCCGCAGCTCGCCAAGCAGGCGTTCTTCTACCTGTTCTCGCAGGCCGAGTTCGGCGTGCTGTGCCCGGTCAACCTGACCGACTGCACCTCCGACCTGCTCGAACGCTACGGCAGCGACGAGCTGAAGGCGCGCTACCTCGACCGCATGTGGACGCAGGACATGGACCGCCTGCTCTACGGCGCCCAGTTCATGACCGAGAAGATCGGCGGTTCCGACGCCGGCGCCGCCGAGCTGACCGCCGTGCGCGACGGCGACGCGTGGCGCCTCTACGGCGAGAAGTGGTTCTGCTCCAACGCCGACGGCGACATCGCCGTGCTGCTGGCCCGCCCGGAAGGCGCCCGCGCCGGCAGCCGCGGGCTCGGCCTGTTCCTGATGCCACGGACCCTGCCCGACGGCACGCGCAACGCCTATCGCATCGTGCGCCTCAAGGACAAGCTCGGCAGCAAGTCGATGCCGAGCGGCGAGATCGTGTTCGACGGGGCAATCGCCTATCCGCTGGGCGACATCGAGCGCGGCATGAAGCAGATGCTGGAGATGGTCAATCCCAGCCGCGTCTCGCACCTCACGCGCGCCGCCGGCATGATGCGCCGCTGCCTCAACGAAGCGATGCAGGTGGCGCGCCATCGCAACGCGTTCGGCAAGCGCGTCATCGAGCACCCGCTGATGCGCCGCCAGCTCCTCAAGATGCTGGTCAAGACCGAGCAGTCGCTGTCGCTGCTCATGCTGGTTTCCACCATGATGGCGCGGCCGGGCGACGCGCAGGCCGACAAGGCCGTGCGCATCCTGACGCCCATCGGCAAGTACCGCGCCTCGCGCGACAACATCGCCGTCGCCACGGCGGCGATGGAGGCGCGCGGCGGCAACGGCTACATCGAGGACTGGCCCAACGCGCGCTTGGTGCGCGACGCCCATCTCGGCGTCATCTGGGACGGCACCTCGAGCGTCAATGCGCTCGACGTCATCCAGCGCGCGGTCGGCAAGGAGCGCGCCCATCTCGCGCTCGGCGAGCTGCTGGGCGAGCGCCTCGCCGAGGCGCGCGGGCTGCCCGGCCAGTTCCGCACCCGGCTCGAATCGACGGTGGCGCAGGCCGTCCGCTTCGCCGAGGAGGTCGCCGACTCGCCCGAGAAGGAGCGCTTCAGCCGCGTCGCGGCGAGCGCGCTATACCACGTCACGACCGCCGCCCTGATGGCCAACGAAGGCGCGCGCCTCGGCGCCGAGGGCGGCGATGCGCGGCGGCTGCTGATGGCGCGGTTCGTCCTTGAGCACCGCCTGGCCGACCAGCCCAAGCTCTCGATCGGCTCCAGCACCGCCTGGGAGGAACCGGCGATCTCGGCCCTGCTCGACGACCCGCCGGTGACGCTCGACCAGGCGGAAGCGCTCCTCCAGGCCTGACACGCGCCCAGCGACGGCGCGCTGCACGACGCCGCCTTCACGCCTTTCCGGCCCGGTGGTAGAACGCCGGCACCGAGTGGAGGAGCGAGATGGCGGCGGAGATCGGGCACTATGTCGGCAGCAAACACGTGGCAGGCAAGAGCGGCCGCGCGGGCGACGTTACCAATCCGGCGACCGGCGAGGTGACGGCCAGGGTCGCCTTCGCCTCCGAAGCGGAAATCGATGCCGCGGTGCAGACCGCGAAGACGGCGCAGCTGGCCTGGGCGGCGACGCCGCCGCTGCGCCGCCAGCGCGTCATGTTCAACCTCAAGAGCCTGATGGAGAAGAGCCTCGACGACCTGGCGCGCCTGATGTCGCTCGAGCACGGCAAGACCTTCGACGACGCCAAGGGCGAGGTCGGGCGCGGCATCGAGGTCGTCGAGTTCGCCTGCGGCATCGCCCATCACATGCGCGGCGACTTCACCGAGCAGGTCGCGACCGACATGGATTCCTGGTCGATCCGCCAGCCGCTGGGCGTGGTGGCCGGCATCACGCCGTTCAACTTCCCGATCATGATCCCCTGCTGGATGGGCGCCATAGCGGTGGCCTGCGGCAACGCCTTCATCCTGAAGCCGTCGGAGAAGGATCCGAGCGCGCCGATGCTGCTGGCTGAGCTGTTCGCCGAGGCCGGCCTGCCGGCCGGCATCTTCCAGGTGCTGAACGGCGACAAGGTCGCGGTCGACGCCCTGCTCACCCATCCCGACGTGCCGGCGATCTCGTTCGTCGGCTCGACGGCGATCGGCGAGTACGTCTATCACCAGGGCACGCAGCGCAACAAACGCGTCCAGGCGCTGTGCGGCGCCAAGAACCACATGGTGGTCATGCCCGACGCCGATCTCGAGCAGGTGACCGATGCTCTGATCGGCGCCGGCTACGGCGCCGCCGGCGAGCGCTGCATGGCGATCTCGGTCGCCGTCGCGGTCGGCGATGTCGGCGACCGGCTGATCGAGAAGCTGGCGCCGCGCGTCCAGGCGCTGAAGATCGGCCCGGGCCTCGACCCGCAGTCGGAGATGGGCCCGCTGGTGACGCGCCAGCATCGCGACAAGGTCATGGGCTATGTCGACCAGGGCGTGAAGGAAGGCGCAAAGCTCGTGGTCGACGGCCGCGGCCTGAAGCTGCAGGGCTACGAGAACGGCAACTTCATGGGCGGATGCCTGTTCGACGACGTCACCAAGGACATGACCATCTACAAGGACGAGATCTTCGGTCCCGTCCTCTCGGTCGTGCGTTCGAAGAGCTTCGACGAGGCGATCGGCCTGGTGAACGACCATGCCTACGGCAACGGCACCGCGATCTTCACCCGCGACGGCGACGCCGCCCGCGCCTTCGCCAACGGCGTCAAGATCGGCATGGTGGGCATCAACGTGCCGATCCCCGTGCCGGTGGCCTATCACAGCTTCGGCGGCTGGAAGGCCTCGATCTTCGGCGACCACGGCATCTACGGCATGGAAGGCGTGCGCTTCTACACCAAGCTCAAGACGGTGACGGCACGCTGGCCGACCGGCATCCGCTCGGGCGCGGAGTTCGCCTTCAAGGCGAGGAACTAGCTAGCTGGCGGGAGCAGTCTGGCCGAGGCCGTAGAACGCCGCGCACGTGTCGCCGAGGATCTGGTCCTTCTCGCGCGCGGTCAGGAACGGGCAATACCGCCGCACGTAGTCGAGCGACTGCCGGTAGGTGCAGAATCGCTCGACGTTCGGCATGTCCGAGCCCCAGACGAGCCGCCCCGCCCCGAGCTGATCGCGCAGGTCGGCGATCAGGGCCTGGGCCTCCGGGTAGGGATAGTCCCAGATCCCGCCGTAGGTGATCGGGAAGACCACCTCCAGCACCAGCGGCTCGTGGCGATAGACGCGCAGGAGCTCGTCGGGAAACTCGTACCGACCGTCGCGCGCAAAGTAGGCGACGGGCGGGCTCATCGCCAGGTGGACGCGCAGGTCGGCATGGCGCGCGAGCACCCGGCCGAAGGCCGCGACATGTGCCAGGTAGCCAGCCCTGTCGTAGCTCGGCCCGGCGCCGAATTCGATGCACAGCACGACGCCCAGCCGTTCCAGCCGGTCCCAGAGCGGTTCCATCCGCGGCGCGTCGAGGGGCCAGGGGAAGCCGTGCCGGCTGAGCCCGTCGACGTTGAAGTAGAGCCCGCGGAGCTTCAGCACGCGGACGCCATGGTCGATCGCGGCGAGCTGCGCCGGCTCGGCCGCCAGCGCCTCGTCGACGTGCATCAGCCCGGTCATCCGCTCCGGATACTGCCGAGCGGCGAAGGCGTTCATCTCGGTCATCGCCCCGTAGCCGCCGCCGGCCTGCAGGATGCAGTGGTCGACGCCGGCGTTCATCATCTGGGCGAGCATCAGCTCCGGCGGCGCTGCCAGCTCCTGCATGCCCACGGGCATGTACTGGATGGCGTAATCCTCGCCGTCATGGGTGAACTCGAGCTGCCCGAAGCGCCCGACGCGGAAGTCGACGTCGGCGAGCCCGCTCCATCCCTCGTCTCCCGCCCGGAACAGGGCGGCGGTGTCGGCGCGCGCGCCGTCGCGAAGCCGGAAGGTCGACGCCGCCGTCCGGGTGACGACCTTCTGCAGGTAGCGCCGGTGCATCTCGCGCGTCGGATGCCCGCAGGAGCCGATCCAGTGGGCGAACACATGGGCGTGGCAATCGACGATCACCGACGATCCTCGATCATCATGGCCGCCCCTTTGTCGGCGATCATGATGGTGGGCGTGTTGGTGTTGCCCGAGGTGATGGTCGGCATCACCGAGGCGTCGACGACGCGCAGGCGCTCGAGGCCGAACAGGCGCAGGCGCTCGTCGACCACCGCCATCGGGTCGCTGGGCAGCCCCATCTTGGCCGTGCCGATCGGATGGAAGATCGTCGTGCCGATGTCGCCGGCCGCCTTGGCCAGCGAGGCCTCGTCGTCGCCGACCGCGGGGCCGGGCAGATACTCCTCGGGATGGTAGGGCTGCAGCGCCGGCTGGCGCATCAGGCGGCGCGTGACGCGGATCGCGTCGGCGGCGACGCGGCGATCCTCGGGCGTCGAGAGGTAGTTCGGCGCGATCATCGGCTTGTCGGCCGGATCGACCGAGCGCAGGCGGACGGTGCCGCGCGAGGTCGGCCGCAGGTTGCAGGCGCTGACGGTGATGGCCGGGAAGCGGTGCAGCGGCTCGCCGAACTTGTCGAGCGACAGGGGCTGGACGTGGAACTCGATGTTGGCCCGCTCGTGGTCCGGCGAGGACATGGTGAAGATGCCGAGCTGCGACGGCGCCATGGTGAGCGGGCCGGTCTGGAACAGCGCATACTGCAGGCCCATCAGGGCACGCCCGACCAGCGAATGGTAGGTCGTGTTCAGCGTCTTGACGCCGGACACTTTGTAGATCGAGCGCTGCTGCAGATGATCCTGCAGGTTGCGGCCGACGCCCGGCCGGTCGACTACCGGCGCGATGCCCTGTTCGGCCAGCCAGTCGGCGGGTCCGACGCCGGAGAGCTGCAGGATGTGCGGCGATCCGATGGCACCGGCCGACAGGATGACCTCGCCCCGCGCCCGCGCCTCCACGAGCCGGCCGCCTCCGCCGCCGGCCTGGCGAAAGCGGACGCCGACCGCGCGCCGCCCCTCGAACACGACTTTCTCGACCAGCACGCCGGTCTCCAGCCGCAGGTTGGGCCGGCCGAGCACGGGCTTCAGGAAGGCGCGCGCCGTCGACATGCGCAGGCCGCGCTTCTGGTTGACGTGGAAATAGCCCACGCCGTTGTTGTCGCCGGTGTTGAAATCCTCGGTCGGCGGCACGCCCATCTCGGTCGCTGCCTTGGCTACCGCGTCCAGCACGTCCCAGGTGAGCCGCATCTGCTCGACGCGCCATTCGCCGCTGCCGCCATGATGTTCGGTGTCGCCCAGGAAATGGCCGTCGAGCTTGCGGAAGATCGGCCGGACGTCGTCCCAGCCCCAGCCGGCCAGGCCGAGCTGCCGCCAGTGGTCGTAGTCGGCGGCCTGGCCGCGCATCGAGATCATGCCGTTGATGGCCGAGCAGCCGCCGATCACCTTGCCGCGCGGATAGTTGAGGGCGCGACCGTTGAGGCCGGGCTCCTTCTCCGTCTGGAACATCCAGTCGGCGCGCGGATTGCCCATGGCGAAGAGGTAGCCGACCGGAATGTGGAACCAGATCCAGTTGTCGCGGCCACCCGCCTCGAGCAGCAGCACGCGGTTGGCCGGATCCGCCGACAGGCGATTGGCCAGAACGCAGCCGGCCGAGCCCGCGCCCACGATGATGTAGTCGAACTCGCCGTCGAGAGGGGTGGCGGTTTCCATGGCGGCGGATGATGCGGTCCGCGGGATGTGCGGGCAATGGCGAAAAGTACGGGACCGCCGTAGGCTCTCACGGCATGAAACGCGGCGGCTTCGACAGCTACCGGACCGATGAGGCGCTCCAGCAAGCGAAGGAGCGCGGCGAGAATGTCGGCTGGGACCGGCTGTTCGGCGTCGCGGGTACGGTCGGCGAGGCGATCTGGCTCGCGATCCTGGTCGTCGCCATCGCTTGGCTCGCTACTCACGCCCTCATAGCCACGCACGTGCTGGTGCTCGGCCTGCTGACTACGGGGAGCGCCGCCGTGGCAGCGCCGCGATTGGCCGCCTGGCTGGTGCGCCCATTCGCCGATTCGATCTTCCGCCGACTGCTGTGGGGCCTGGCTACGGCAGCGACGCTGCTGCTCCTTGTACGCACCGTGCTCGCGATCCTGCTGGTAATCCAACTCCGCCTGCAGGGGGTCGGCGGGGAAGCAGCCGGCGTCGGCGCCTTTCAGGGCGCGGCATGGTTCACCTTGATGATCGCCCTGCCGACCTGGCTCCTCTACGCCCTGTGGGGCTGGCTGCGCCGCCGCTCTCTGGTCAAGGAGGCCGGCCTGCCCGGCTGGCGTCGCGCCCTGCCCATCGTTCTGGTCATCGGCACCATGATCTTCATGGGCGCCGAAGGAGCCTACTTCGATTCGGTCGGCCGCTGACACGCCGCCCGAAGCCGTCGTCTTCTCAATTGCACCGCAGCACCTTTTCACCGAAATCGCGATCGCCGCTGCCATCATTTGGCCACCCGGAGTAGCTCGCCGTTTCCGCCTGCCAGACGAAACTGGGCAGTTGGTCCTTGCCCCGACGGCCGGGCGGCGCGCAGAATTCGAACCAACACAAACGGCCAAATTCGGGAGCGAAGCATGCAGTACAATCGTATTTCCGCCGACTGCCATCTCGACCTGCCCTGGATGCCGCCCGACCTCTTCACGTCGATGGCATCGCGCGAGATGAAGGAGCGCATGCCCTTCGTCGTCGAGACGGACGACGGGCCGAAATGGACGGCCAGGAACGGCGCGACCTTCGGCTACAAGAACGGCGTCGGCCCGGCCGGCGCGAAGTACGTCCCCGGCAAGCACCACCGGGTCGACGTCATGGCCGAGACCGGCCTCTACGCCGACGGCGCCAAGGGCATCCGCCGCGTCTCCGACCCGCATCTGCGCATCAAGGACATGGACCGCGACGGCGTCGACGCCGAGGTGATCTACGGCATCCTGGGCGCATCCAGCCGGCTGAACGACCGCGACGCCTCGAACGAGATGCTGCGGATCTACAACGACTGGCTGAAGGATTTCTGCAGCCACTATCCGGACCGGCACATCGGCTTGGCCTGCCTGCCCTACGGCGACATCGACGCCGCCGTGAAGGAGATCTACCGGGTGGCCAAGATGGGCATCCGGGGCCTCGAGCTCTCCTGCTCGTGGGACATGGAGCCGATGTGGCATCCGATGTGGGAGCCGCTGTGGAAGGCGGTCAACGACGTGCAGCTCCCGTTGCACTTCCACACCTTTCCCACGATCCCGCCGGACACGATCGAGAAGCACGGTGGCCGCGTCGGGCGTTCGGTGTTCTTCACCGTCGTCTCGGGCTTCCAGATGAACCTGGTGAACATCCTCGCCGCGGTGATCGCCGCCAACGTGCTGGAGCGCTATCCCAACATCCGCATCGCCTTCGGCGAATCGGGCTGCGGCTGGATCCCCTACGCGCTCGACCGCATGGACTTCGAGTGGGAGGACCGTTTCACCGACCTCGGCCTCAAGATGAAGCCGTCCGACTACTGGCGCCGCCAGTGCAAGGCGACGTTCCAGTTCGACCGGATCGGCGCCAAGCTGATCGACGAGATGGGCGCCGAGAGCCTGATGTGGGGCTCGGACTATCCGCACGGCGACGGCGTGTGGCCGCACTCCGACCAGTACATCAAGGACCAGTTCGCCGAGGTCCCGGCCGATGTGACCCGGATGATCACCTGCACCAATGCCGGCAAGTTCTACGGCCTGATCAACTGACATGGGGCGTGACCCCTCCGCCCGCGCAGCGGATGGAGGGGTCAGCCCGGCAGATCCGTCTTCGACACGGTGTGGCGCAGGCTGAAGAGCTCGCCTCCAGGCGCATGCGCGTCGCGGGCAGCGCGCGCGGCCTCGACGGACCAGAAGAAGGCGACGACGGCGCGGTCGATCTGGCGATCGCGCGCCCCGCGCAGGTCCTTCTCCGCGGTCTGGGCCTGGCCGACTCCGGCCTCTCCTGCCAGCAGGTCGAGGCGAGCCGGCCCCGCGGCCGCCAAGGCGTCGAACGGGCACGGTTCGCCCGCCGGCAGGCGCAGCGTCACCGCCGCCGCGGCGATGCCGTCCCCCACCCGCCGCTCGACCGTGCAGACCGTGCGCCAGGTGTCGTGGAACTTCGGGAAGATCGCGCGGCTCATGGGGGTGGGATCGCGCAGCCGGGCATAATAGGCGTCGCTCTCGAACGCGGCCGGCGACTCGGCATCGTAGAACAGGAGATAGCGGCCGGGCCGCTCGACGCCCTTGAAGCGGCTGCCGCGCCGCCAGCCGGGACAGGCGACCCGCTCCTGGACGTGCTCGCGACTGTGCCAATGCTCGAACAGCGCGTCGTCGGCCGGGTCGATGTCGACCCAGATCGCGAGGGCCGCGCGGCCACCGGCGATCGTCAATGCCCGCCGTCGACCTTCTTCGCCGCCGAGATGCGGTCGATGTAGGTGAGGAGCAGGGCCGACACCACGAACGTCAGGTGCATTGCGATCAGGATGTAGAGCTTGTCGTTCGGGATCGACGGCGCCTCCAGGAAGCGCTGCAGCAGGTGGATCGACGAGATCGCCACGATCGAGCTGGCGAGCTTGATCTTGAGCGATCCGGCGTCGAGCTTGCCGAACCAGCTCAGCCTGTCGGCCGTGCTGCGCGCGTCGATGTGGCTGACGAAGTTCTCGTAGCCCGAGATGATGACCATCACCACGAGGTTGGCGACCATGATGAGGTCGACCAGCGAGAGCACGGCCAGGACGAGGTCGCCTTCCTGGACGACGAGGGCCTGCTGGGCCAGGTCCCAGACCTTGAAGGGAAACTTGACGACCACGACGGCAAGCACCAGCACCAGCCCTATGTAAAGCGGCGCCTGGAGCCAGCGGCTGGCCATGATGACCCGCTCGATGCCGAGCTCGATCTTCCCGGGCGCGGTCCGGTCCTGGTCGGCCATGGTCAGGCAAACGCCTTGAAGGTGATCAGGGTGAACGTGTCCTTCACGCCCGGCAGCGTCTGGATCTGGCTGGTGACGAAATGGCCGATGTCGGTCTTGTCGTCGAGATAGCACTTCATCAGGAGATCGTACTGGCCGGAGGTCGAATAGACTTCGGACACCCGCTCGATGGCGCAGGCATCGTCCGCGACCTCGTAGGCTTTACCGAGATCGCATTTCACCATGATGAAGATGGTCTGCATGGTCCCCCTTTTCCGGGGCCACTGTAGAGCAAGATGGGATCGGCTGGAATCGACCCGGCCGATCCGACTCCGGAAATGCGGCGACCGGCCTCAGCGGGTCGGACGGGCCAGGAACGCCGGCACGTGGTCGCCCAGCCCCATCGGAGCCGGCTCGTCGCGGCCCTCGTGGCGCCCATCGTGGCGGCGTTCGCGCCGCGGCGCCGCCGACTCGGGCTTGCGATCGCGCGGCGGACGGCTACGCGACCGTTCGGCGCGATGGCCGCCTGCGGTCTCGCGCGGCGCCTCGTCGCGCGGCCGGGCTTCGACGACGGCGGCTTCCGGGGCGCGGGTGTCGGAGGAACGGGTGTCGACGGAACGAGTGTCGGACGAACGGCCCTCGCCGCGCCGCGATTCGGACCGTCTCGCGGGACCGCGCTCCGAGCCCTCGCGCTGCTCGCCGCGCGGCGCGCGCGGCTTGTCGGCGGTCCGTCCACGGCCGCGACCGCGGCCGCGCCGACGCCCGTCCGAGGCCTCGAAGGCGGCGGCTTCCATGCCCGGAATCTCGATGCGGGGAATGGTCGTGCCGATCAGCTTCTCGATCGCCTGCACAAGGTCGCCTTCCGACGGCGACGCCAGGGTGAAGGAATGACCGGTCTTGCCGGCGCGGCCGGTGCGTCCGATCCGATGGACGTAATCCTCGGGCGAGAACGGCACGTCGAAATTGAAGACGTGGCTCATGTCGACGATGTCGAGGCCGCGCGCGGCGACGTCGGACGCCACAAGGATCTGGATCTCGCCCTGCTTGAAGCGCTCGAGAGTCTCCATGCGCGCCGGCTGGCTCATGTCGCCGTGCAGGGCGCCGGCGTTGAATCCGTGCTTCTTCAGGGAGCCCTGCAGCAGCGCCACGTCGCGCTTGCGATTGCAGAACACGATGGCGTTCTTGATGTCCTGGCTCCGGATCAGCGCGCGCAAGGCCTCGCGCTTCTCGGCATCGGGGACCACGGTCAGTCCCTGAACGATGTTGGTGCCGGCCGAGGCCGGCGGCGACACGGTGACTTCCTTCGGGTTGCTCAGGAAGCGGTCGGCCAGGCGGCGGATCTCCGGCGGCATGGTGGCCGAGAAGAACAGTGTCTGGCGCATCGGCGACAGGAGGCCGACGATCCGCTCGACATCGGGGATGAATCCCATGTCAAGCATGCGGTCGGCTTCATCGATCACCAGGATCTTGACGTCGTTCAGCAGGATCCCGCCGCGCTCGAAATGGTCGAGCAGGCGGCCCGGGGTGGCGATCAGGACGTCGGCGCCACGCTCCAGCGCCCGCTCCTGGTCGTCGAAGCTCACGCCGCCGATCAGCAGCGCCATGGTGAGCTTGTGGTTCTTGCCGTAGATGTCGAAGTTCTCGGCCACCTGGGCGGCCAGCTCGCGCGTCGGCTCCAGGATGAGCGTGCGCGGCATGCGCGACTTGGCGCGGCCCTCGGCGAGGATGTCGATCATCGGGAGGACAAAGGAGGCGGTCTTGCCGGTACCCGTCTGCGCGCATCCAAGGACATCGCGCCCCATCAGGACGATGGGGATGGCCTTTTCCTGGATGGGCGTGGGCTGGGTGTAGCCCTTGTCGGCGACTGCCTGCAGAACCGGGGCGCTCAGCCCCAAACTCTCAAAACTCATTTAGTTTCCGTGGCTTAGTCCCTCCGGGGGACCTTTGGGCGCGGTCTCGCAAGGGCCCATCGGAAGGGGGCCGGACCACTGGCGGCCCTCATATGAGCCCTGCCGGGGCGCAAGTCAATGCAGCCGCCCTGCGGGGCAGCGTCGCGCGGCCACGCCCCGGCGCCGCGCCGATCAGGCCTTGAGCTCGACCTCGACGAACACGAACTCGAAATCGTTGGGGTTGATGACGTCGTGCTCGACGCCGGTCAGGCGGGCATACGAGACGCCGGCACGCAGCGGCGCCGGCACCGTCGCCTTGCCATCGTCGATGTGCAGCTCGCCGGTCGTCACCGGCACCACCACGTAGTCGTGATTGTGACGGTGCCAGCCGGTATGGGCTCCCGGCGGAAAGCGCCATTCGGTGACGATGACGCGATCGTTCTCGATCTGGACGGTCGGCTTGGCGAGGGGACGGGAATCGGTACTCATGGGCGAAAGCTAATGCGAGGCGCGGCTTTTGTCAGGTGAACAGTCGGGAGCGGCCTGATAGAAAGTGCATATACACGCAAAAGCGAGGCACCCCTTGTCTCATCCCCTGCTCACCGCCCCGATCGGACGCAGCCTGTTCCGGCTCGCCGCGCCGACCACGGCGGTCATGGTCGCCCAGACCTTCGTCGCCATGGCCGAGACGTTCATCTTCGGGCGCCTGGGAACAGAAGCGCTGGCGGGCTTCGCGCTGGTGTTCCCGTTCATGATGATGATGACCATGATGGCGGCGGGCGGCATGGGCGGCGGTGTCGCGGCGGCCATGGCCCGCGCGGTGGGCGGTGGCCGCACCGAGGATGCGCGCGCGCTGGTGCTGCACGCGCTGGTGCTCGGCCTCGGCCTCGCGCTTCTCTTCACCCTGCTCGCCTGGACGGCGGCGCCGGCGCTCTATCGGTCGCTCGGCGGCACCGGGGCGGTGCTGGGTCACGCGCTGACCTACAGCCATGTCCTGTTCACCGGAGCGCTCGCGATCTGGGCCAACTTCTTCCTGTCGGCGCTGCTGCGCGGCGGCGGCGATGCGGCGACGCCCGGCCGCTACATGCTGTTCTCCTCGCTCGCCCAGGTGCCGCTGTCCTATGTCCTGGCGCTCGGCATCGGCGACTGGCCGGGCCTCGGCATGGCGGGGCCGGCCCTGTCCTCGCTCGCGACCTCCGCGGTGTCGGCGCTGCTGCAGGCACGCGCCCTGTGGCGCGGCAAGCTCGGCTTCGTGCCGGCGGTGCGCGGCGTGGCGCTGCGCGGGCGGCTGTTCTGGGACATCCTGCGGGTCGGCCTGATCGCCTCGTTCTCGGCCTTCACCGCCAATCTCACCGCCATCCTGGTGACCGGCCTGGTGGGCGGGTTCGGCGTCGCCGCGCTCGCCGGCTACGGCATCGGCGTGCGCCTCGAATTCATGCTGGTGCCGCTGGCCTTCGGCATCGGCTCCGGCCTGACGACGCTGGTCGGCGTCGCGGCCGGCGCCCACGACTGGAAGCGCGCGGTGCACGCCGCCTGGATCGGCAGCCTCACCGCGGCGGCGGCGCTCGGCGCCTGCGGCTGGATCCTCGCCTTCGTGCCCGAGGGCTGGGCGCGGCTCTTCACCGACGATCCGCAGGTAGTGGCGGCCACGGTCGCCTACATCACTCGCGTGGCGCCCTTCTACTGCCTGTTCGGGCTCGGCATGACGCTCTCCTTCGCGAGCCAGGGCGCCGGCCGCATGACGCCGCCTTTCGTTGCCGGCGTCGCCCGCCTGCTGGTCGCCACCGTGGGCGGCTGGTTCGCGGTCGAGATCATGGGCTGGGGCCTGGCCGGCGTCTTCATCGCCATCGCCGCGGGCATGATCGTCTTCGGCGGCCTGATCGCCGGCCCGCTGTTCGTCGTCCCGTGGGGACCGCGCCGTGCTAGGGTTGCCGCGGCAACCGGAGCAGGCGATGCAGCAGCCCTCGACGATCGCAACCTGGAACCGCAACCCCGCTGAAGAAGAGGCGATGGGCGCGGCGCACGCGCCCATCTGGCGGCGGATGATCGACGTGTCGGTGCCGCACGACCTGCACGACTCCGCCATCCTCGACTACGGCTGCAACCAGGGCGGCTTCCTGCGCATGCTCTACGACCGCTACCCCTACAAGAGCGCGGTCGGCATCGACATCGCCCGCGAATCGGTGGCGCGCGCCGAGCTCCTGAAGGGGCACCGGCCGGTCGAGTACCGCGTGGCCGACAGCGCCGCCTCGCTCGGCCGGACCTTCGACCAGGTGTTCAGCCACGAGGTCCTCTACCTGCTGGGCGACCTCGCCGCCCATGCCCGCGACATCCGGGCGGCGCTGCGGCCGGGCGGCGCCTACATCGCGGCCATGGGCTGCCATGTCGACAGCGCGGTGTGGCCGCACTGGCGCAAGGTCATCTCGGAGACATCGTCGATCCCGATCCACGACCATTCGCTCGAGCAGGTCTCGCAGGCCTTCACCGACGAAGGCTTCAGCGTCGCGGTGCGCCCGCTCGACCTCGACGCCTTCATGCCGGTGACGGTGGGCAGCGCCTACTTCCCCAAGATCGTCGACCAGCTGCGCTACTACAGCCAGGACAAGGTCCTGTTCCGGTTCGTGCGCACGCCTTAGCGCGTTCACACGCGCCGGCGGGCGGCAGCGCCTTCTGAGGCGCGAGAGCCCGCACCGAGCAGAGAAGGCAAGGATCATGAGCGGGCCGGAGGCCCCTCACGTTCCACTCACGAAGCTACCGCGCCCCGATCTGCCGCAGCGCGCGGTCGATCCAGAGGGCGCCGATCTTCTCCTGCACGCCGTTCTGGCGCAGGCGTTGGCGCAGGCAGTCGAAGTCGACGCGATCAAGCTCCTGGTCCTGGTTGAAGCAGGAGAAGACCACCGTTTCCTTGCCCGTCTCCGGATCGCGATGGAGCTGCAGGCACTGGGCGCAGATCTCCTTCATCATGCATTGCATGGGCGAGTTGATCGATCCCAGGGCCCGGTGCTGCGGCTTGAGCCAAGGCGCCAGGACACCGTGGCGGGCCTGCCGCACGGCGTTCATCATGCCGTCCGAACCGATGGCGATGATGCGGTCGGCATCCTTGAAGGGGATGGGCTGCTCGCCGAGCTCGCCCGCCGCGTAGCGGCGCATCGCCTCGACGATGTTGGCGACCAGGCTCTTGTCCTGCGGCCGCTCGACGGCAAAGCCCGGCTCCTCGTCGCAGGCCCAGACGACCACGTCGGCCGCGGCCTCGATCTCCTCGACCTTGTAGCGGTCGGACGGCTTCTTGTAGCCGGCGAAGTAGAGGACCTTGCTGCCGGCCTTGCGGAAGGCCTGGCCGATCGAGAACAGCACGGCGTTGCCGAGGCCGCCGCCCGCCAGCACGACGGTCTCGCCGGGCTCGATCTCGGTCGGCATGCCGGTCGGGCCCATGACGATGACCGGCTCGCCGGGCGCCAGCAGCTCGCAGAGGTCGGACGAGCCGCCCATCTCGAGGGTGATCAGCGACAGCAGGCCCTTGTCCTTGTCGACCCAGGCTCCGGTCAGCGCCAGCCCCTCCATGGTGAGCAGCGTGCCGTCCACCCGCTTCGACCGCGCCTCGTAATTCTGCAGGCGATAGAACTGGCCGGGCTCGAAGTTGCGGGCGGCGGCCGGCGCCTCGACCACGACCTCGACGATGGTCGGCGTCAGCCGGTCGACACGCACGACGCGGGCGCGCCACTCGTCGTTTGCCTGCGCCAGGATCTCGGCCGGCGTGCGCCGGGCAGCCGGCAGCGTATCGAGGGTGCGCGTCAGCACGGGATAGCCTTGCTTGGCACCGCCCATCGCCTTCACGACGTTGCCCGCGAAGGACGGATGCAGGTCGCCGAAGAACGACATGAAGCGGCCGTCGGCAGCCCGGTACATCAGCACGCGGACCTCGGCGGGCTTGGCCACGCGCTCGGGCGTGGCCGGCTCACCCGCCTCGTCGAGCGCGCGGAAGTACTTGCCGTCGATGAATGCGTGGGTGGCATCCTCTCGCGCCAGCACCGTGTTGGGCTGGGTGCCCGCCGCCACCAGGATGGTCCGCGCCGGCAGCGTCGCCTCGACCTTGCGGCCCTCCTGCTCGCCGACCACCTTGAGCGCCGCGGCATGGCCGTTGGCGTCGACCTCGACGGCGACCGGCGTCAGGCCCTCGGCGAAGCGGATATCCTCCTCCAGCGCCTTCAGCACCTCCTCGTGGTTCAGCGTATAGGAGGGCGAATCGATCAGCCGCCGGCGATAGGCGATGGTGACGCCGCCCCAGCCGTTCACCAGGCGGGCGATCTCGGGAGCGCGGCCCTCGCCCGCCGCAGCCTCGCGCTCGGCGCGGATGGCGCGGGCATGGGCGATGAACTCGCCGGCGATCTCGCGCTCCTCGGCATTCATCCGGGCGAAGACCGCGGCCTCGCCGCGCTCGGCCGCCAGCGTCTCGTGGCGGGCCAGGAACTTCTCGACCTGCAGCGGGTAGTAGGCGAGCGATTCGGTGGCCGTGTCGATCGCCGTCAGGCCGCCGCCGATCACCACCACCGGCAGGCGGATCTGCAGGTTGGCGATCGAGTCCTTCTTGGCGGCGCCGGTGAGCTGCAGGGCCATCAGGAAGTCCGACGCGGCGCGCACGCCGCGCGCCAGCCCGTTCGGCATGTCGAGCACGGTCGGCTTGCCGGCGCCGGCGCAGAGCGCGATATGGTCGAAGCCCATCGCGAAGGCGCCCTCGACGGTGACGGTGCCCCCGAAGCGCACGCCGCCGAACATCGAGAACTGGCGACGCCGCTCCAGCAGCAGCCGCACCACCTTCAGGTAGTTCTTGTCCCAGCGCACGGTGATACCGTACTCCGCGACGCCGCCGAAGCCGGCCATCGCGCGCTCGCCGAGATCCTCGCGCAGCCAGTCGATGTCCTGCACCGGCAGGAAGGGATGGCGCGCCCCGTCGGACGAGACACCCGACTGCTCGACCGGCAGCGGCTCGATCTTGAGCCCGTCTATGGCGACGACGGCATGACCGTCGTTCATCAGGTGGTGCGACAGGTTGAAACCGGCGGGGCCCAGGCCGACCACCAGCACGGTCCGCCCGCTGGCGGGGCGCGGCAGCGGCCGGCGCAGGTCGAGCGGGTTCCAGCGCGTCAGCAGCGAGTAGATCTCGAAGCCCCACGGCAGCGCCAGCACGTCCTTCAGGGTGCGGGTCTCGATCTGCGGGATGTCGACCGGTTCCTGCTTCTGGTAGATGCAGGCCTTCATGCAGTCGTTGCAGATGCGATGGCCGGTCGCCGCCATCAGCGGATTGTCGACCGCCGCCATGGCCATGGCGCCGATGGAGAAGCCCTCGCTCTTCAGCAGGTTCATCTCCGAGATCTTCTCCTCGAGCGGGCAACCCGCGAGGGTCACGCCGAACGGCGACTTCTGGAACGCGCCCGTCTTGCGGTCCTTGAGCCCGCGCGAGCAGCTGTCCTTGCCCTGGTTGTGGCACCAGATGCAGTAGTTCGCCTGGTCGAGCGCCCGCACCAGGTCGAACCCCTGGTCGGTCAGGCCGAATCCCTCGCGGTGGCGCAGCATAGGCCGCGGCAGGCGCAGGCGCGTCACGCCGTCCACCACCTCGGTCTCGATCGGCACCAGGTGCTCGGCATCGAGCTTGTGCGGCACCTTGAACAGCGGCCCGTCGTGATGTCGCCGCCTGCCCTCCGGCGTGTGCAGCGCCCACGCCGCGTAGCGGGCGAAGGCCTCGATCTCGGGCGTCGGCGACGCGACCTTGAACTCCGCGCCCAGCAGGTCGCGCACGGCGAGCGCGAAGGCGAGCTCCCATTCCTCGATGTCACCGGCGGGATCCTGCGCGAGGCCGACCGCTGCGGTCACGACCTCTCCCTGCAGGTCCGCCGCCGCTTCCGGCTTGATCGCCCGCGTGACGTAGCGCTGCACGAACAGGCGCTTGCAGTCGAACACCGGCGCCAGCCGGCTGTGACGCGCGCGCAGCTCGGCGGCTTCCTGCGCAACGCCGAACAGGGAGGCGACGAAGTCCTCCAGCGGCCGCGCGATCTCGATGAGCAGGTTGGACGCGTCCTTGTCCGCGAGCGCGCCGGGCGCGGCCCGCGCCGCCATCAGCCGGGCATGCAGATCGACATGGCCGTCCTTCAGCCAGCCGACGAACGCCGCATCGAGGCGCACCAGCCCCTCGCGATCATAGAGGTCCGTGAGACCGAGCCCGTGGCTCAGCGAAAGCGGCGGCATGCGCGAAAATCCGGGTGGGCTGAGGGGAGAATCGTTCGTAGGCGAACCGCTTAGACAAGGCCGGACCGGAGCGCAAGGACCCGCGATTCGCGACACTTATGCCAGATGACGCGCCTGCCGGCTTGCCGCATGGTCCGCCCGCATGCGAACCGCTCCCGCCTCCGTCCGCGCCTGGCTGATGGTCGTGGCCGCCATGATCTTCTTCATGATCGTGATCGGCGCGCTGACGCGCCTGACCGAGTCGGGCCTGTCCATGGTCGAGTGGCGGCCCGTCACCGGCTGGCTGCCACCGCTCTCGGATGCCGCCTGGCAGGCCGAGCTGCAGAAGTATTCTTCCTCGCCGCAGGGCCGCCTGATCAATCGTGGTTTCACCGTGGCCGAATTCCAGCAGATCTTCTGGCTCGAGTTCGTGCACCGTCTGTGGGGCCGTCTCATCGGCCTGGTCTTCGCGCTGCCGCTCGCCTGGTTCTGGCTGAGCGGCCGCCTCACGCCGTGGCTGAAGCCGCGGCTCCTCGCCCTCCTGGTCCTGGGCGGCCTGCAGGGCGCACTCGGCTGGGCCATGGTCGCTTCCGGCCTGGTCGACCGGCCGTCAGTCAGCCACTACCGCCTGGCCGCGCATCTCCTCCTGGCAGTCGTGCTCTATGCCTATACGGTATGGCTGATCCTGGAGCTTGGTCCGCAGGCGGCGCGTCGCGAGGCGCCCGGCCTGCGACGCGCCGCCACGGCCCTCATCGCCTTCCTGCTGGTCGTGATGACGTGGGGCGCCCTGATGGCCGGGCTTCGCGCCGGCACCGCACACACGACGTTCCCGACGATGTCGGGCTACTGGATCCCGCCCGACCTGTTCGGCCTGGAACCGTGGTGGATCAACCCGTTCGAGAACCCGACCACGATCCAGTTCGTCCATCGCTGGCTGGCCAAGCTGCTGGGGCTCGGCATCCTGGTCATGGCGCTGGGCGCCCGCCGTCCGGAAGCCTGGGCGGCCGGAGCGATGGCCGTGGTCCAGATCGGCCTTGGAGTCGCCACGATCCTGACAGGCGTCGATGTTGCAATCGCCACCATGCACCAGGCCGGCGCCGTGATTCTCCTGACCCTGCTGATCGTCGTGCGGCACCGTGCCCTGCCTTCTCCGGCCGGCGCGGCGTCGGCTATGATCGTGCGATGAAAGCCGAACCGAGCCGGCATTCGCGATGAGGCGATCGCTCCTGATCATCGGCACGGCGGCTGGAGTCGTGGCCGCCGTCTCGACCGCGGCATGGCTCGACATTCCCCATGGCGAGCCGCCGCCCGCGATGCCGATATCGACGCCCGTTCCCGAGCCCGCCGCCAGGTCCGCTGCAGCGCCGACGCCCGCACCCGCACCGTCGGTGCCCGCGCCGGCATCCGAGGCGGCCCCCGTCGCGGCGACCGATCCCGCCGCGAGCGCATCGGCGGTCGCGACGACGGCGCCAGGCGCAGGCACGCCTCCGCAGCCGCTCGACGTTCCGACCGCGGCCTTGCCACCCGAGCCGACCACGGCCGACTTCGCGGCCAGCGGCGCGGAGCCGACCGGCGATCTGGCCTCGGGCGTTGACTGGTCGATCGTAGCTCTCGAGGAGCTGCGCACGCGCGCGGGTCGCGACGAGATGCCCGCGATGGAAGAGCTGGCGCGTCGGCTGATCCAGGGCGTCGGCGTGCCGAAGGACCAGCAGGCCGGCGCCGGCTGGCTGCTGCGCGCCGCCCAGCGCGGCTCGGCGCAGGCGGCGTTCAACGTCGGCGTGATGTACGAGCGCGGCTTCGTGGTCGAGCGCGATTCGACCAAGGCCGTCGAATGGTATCGCAAGGCGGTCGAGGGCGACATTCCCGCGGCCAAGCACAACCTCGCGCTGCTCCTGCGCGACGGCAAGGGCGCGCCGCGCGACGGCGCGGCGGCCGTCGAGCTGCTGCAGTCGGCGGCCCGCCAGGGCATGGCTGCGTCGATGTTCACGCTCGGCGACATCCACGAGCGCGGCGATGCCGGCGTCAAGGACCAGGCGGTGGCGCTGGCATGGTTCGCCATCACCGCCGAGTTCGAGCGCCAGACGAACCGCGGCAGCGAGAGCGCGCTCGGCAAGACGGCCGCGCAGCGGGTCGAGATCCTGCAGCGCATCCTGCTGCCCGCCGATCTCGAGCGGGCGCAGAAGATCGGGCAAAGCGAGTTCCGCAAGATCGTCGAGGCCCTCCAGCCGCCCAAGCCGGCCGAGCCACCACCGACCGGGACGGCGGCCGCGCCGCCCGCCACGCCCGAGCCGGAGTCCGGCCCGCCGGGCTGGCCCAGGGAAGCCAGCGAGCAGATCCGCGTCGTCCAGCAGGCGCTGATCGATCTCGGCTTCCTGCGCGACAAGGCGGACGGCGCCATGGGACCGCTGACGCGCAGCGCCATCCGCGCCTTCCAGAAGAGTGCGGCCCTGCGCGAGACCGGCGAGCCGACGCGCGACGTCTTCGCGAGCCTGCAGGCCGCGCTGGCCAGCCGCGAGGCCGCCGCGAAGACGCCCAGGCCCGAAGCCGAACCAAGGAGCGAGACCCCGGGCATCCCCGCGCCGGCGGAGGCCGCACAGGCGCCCGCGCCACCGGCCGTCGATCTCGGTACGGTCGAACCGGCGCCGCCTCCGCCGACATCGGCAGATTTCCAGGCGCCGGTCGCGGCGCCCGCCGCGGCCGCGGAGGCCACGCCGGCAGCCACGGCCTTCTCGTTGCCGGCTCCCGAGGCGCCGCCCCCGCCCACGTCGCGAGACCTCGTCCAGGCCGCGGCCACGCCCGACCCCGACGGCTGGCCGGCCTCGCCGGTCGACCAGATCAAGGTCGTCCAGGGTCTCCTGAGAGACCTGAAGTTCGTGCAGGATCCGCCGGACGGCGTGATGGGGCCGGTGACAGAGAAGGCGATCCGCGACTACGAGCAGTCGGCAGGCCTCGCGCCGACCGGCGAAGCGAACCGCGCGCTGTTCGATTCCCTGAAGCGCGCGCTGGCCGCCCGGCCGAACTGAGCGGTCAGGCCGCGACGAACCGGCCGACGTGCCGCCACCAGGCTGCCGGCAGCGCCGCGGCGACCGCCTCCGCCGGCTCGGGCCCGTCAAAGAGCGCGAAGCAGGTGGCGCCGCTGCCGCTCATCGCGACATGCCGCGCGCCCGACCCTTCCAGCGTCTGGAGCACGCGCCCGACGACGGGCTGGAGCGAGATCGCCGCGGCCGTGAGGTCGTTGCCGCGGCCGGCCAGCAGCGCCGCGAAATCTTCGAGGCCCTGCCACCCCTGGGGCGGCGGACGGGATGGCGAGAAGGGTCCCGGCCGGGCGGAGAAGACATCGCGCGTGGCGAGCCCCACCCCGGGATTGACCAGCAGCACCGCGCAGGGCGGCAGCGGCGGCGCCGGCAGGAGGCGCTCGCCGACCCCCGAGACGAAGGCCGGCCGGCCGGCCAGGCACATCGGCACGTCCGCACCGAGCCGCGCGGCGAGGTCGAACAGCTCGTCCTCGGGGAGCGCGACGCGCCAGAGGTCGACCAGCTCCTGCAGCACGGCCGCGGCATCGGCCGATCCGCCGCCGAGGCCGGCAGCGACGGGAATGCGCTTGGCGAGCCGGATCGACGCCCGCGGCGACACGCCGGCGCGATCCGCCAGAAGCCGGGCCGCCTTGAGGACCAGATTGTCCGGGTCGGCCTGCAGCGTCGGCGCAAACGGCCCGTCGAGTTCCAGCGCCAGCCGGTCGCCGACCGCCACCTCCACCGTGTCGGCGAGGTCGACGAAGGCCACCAGCGAGTCGAGCAGATGGTAGCCGTCGGGCCGGCGCCCGACGACGTTCAGCCACAGGTTGACCTTGGCATGCGCCGGCCGGCCGGATCTCGCACGCGATGACTTGAGATCAATCGCCATCTTGCCGGGCGCACGCCACTCCGTGGCGCCTCATCGGAGCGCGAACCTCCAGGTCCGCGTCATGACATTGAGCGGACCTGGAGGTCCGCGCTCCGGCAACTTCACGACCTACGCCAGCGAAGAGAGCCACGGAGAGGCGCGCCCCCGGCAGATGAGTCGACCGGAAGTCGCCACGCTCTAGCCGCCCTGCTTGGCCTTCTCGTAGACGGTCGGCTTGTCGTTCGAGGCGCTGAGCCCGCTCGAGAGCTTGTCCCGGATGATCGAGATGCGGTCCTTGTCCGGGTTCTGGTTGAGCGCGCGCTCCCACTGGAAACGCGCCTCGCGCTTGCGCCCAACATGCCAGTAGGCGTCGCCGAGATGCTCGATGATCGTCGGATCGTCGCCCTTCTGCTCGGCCGCCCGCTCCAGCCACTCGACCGCCTTGTCGTACTGGCCGAGCCGGTAATACGCCCAGCCCACCGAATCGGTGATGGCGCCGTCGTCGGGCCGGAGCTCCGTGGCCCGCTTGAGCATCTTCATGCCCTCGTCGAGATGAAGGCCCTGATCGACCCAGCTGTAGCCGAGATAGTTCAGCACATGCGGCTGCTCGGGCGACAGTTCGAGCGCCTTCTTCATGTCGGCCTCGGCCTTGGGCCACTGCCTCGTGCGCTCCAGCACGATCCCCCGGCCGAAGAAGATGGTCCAGTGACGTTCCTCGAGATGGTTGATGCGCTGGATCGCGGTGTCGTAGGCCTCGACGGCGTCGGCGTACTTCTCCTTGCTGCGCAGCAGGTCGGCGAGCGTCAGCGCCGCGTCGATCCGGTCGGGCTTCTCGGCGATGAGCTCCTTCAGCCGGCTGACCGCCTGGTCGAACTTGTCCTCCTGCGCATCGAGCGCTGCCGTCCTGAGCCGGGCCTGCCAGTAGAGCGGCGACCGGGCCGGAATCGCGGACAGGGACTGGATGGCCTTCGGCACCATCTGGAACTGTTCGTAGATGCCCGCGATCATCAGCCAGGCGAAGTCGTTCTCGGGCTGCAGGCTGGCCGCCAGCTGATAGAAAAGCAGCGACAGGTCGGTCCGCTGGTTGCGCGGATCGGCCGACAGGAGGCCGCCCATGTCGAACAGGATGTCGGAGATGCCGGCAGCGGTCGACGGTGCCGGCGGCATCGGCGCGTTCGGTCCGACCAGCCCGTCCATCACCACGGCGTCGGCGTACTTCTCGCCGTACTTCTTCAGGAGATCGCGGGCCTCGTCGTCCTTGCCCAGCCGGCGCAGCCCCTCGGCGGCCGCGACGATGGTGCGCAGGCCGGTCTTGTCGAGCGACGCGGCGCTCCGGTACCTGGCCTCGGCCGCCGCCTTGTCGCCCGCCATCTCCTCGATCTGGCCCTCGATCACCAGCGACGGTCCCCCGGTGCTCTGCCCGGCGGCCGCCTTGAGCTTGGCGAGACGCGCGCGGGCGCCGGCGAAGTCCTTCTCGCCCGCCTTCAGCCACGCCATCACGTATTCGCGGAACGGCCCCAGCTGGATTTCGCCGCCGATCCGGCCCATCTGCTGCTCGGCGGCCGGGTAGTCGCCCTTCTTGATCGACTGGACGGCGAGCACGAGGTGGGCCAGCCCGTCGGCCGGCTTGAGCGCCAGGACCTGCGGCGCGAGCTGCACGGCCTGATCGAAGCGACCGGCGAAGAGACGCAGGCGGAACGCCAGAGACACCAGCTCCGGATCCTTGGGCGCCATCGCGAGCGCGAGGTCGGCCTGGTCGCTGGCGGCGGCATAATCGTGGTCCTGCTCGCCGATGCGCGCCGCGAGGTAGCGGCCGCCGAGCGGGATCGCCGACACCGGCGTGGCCTGCAGCGGCGGCGCCGCGCGCTGCGCCGGCGGTTTTGCCCCCGGCTGGGGGGCCTGCTGGCCGTTGCCGACGGCGGGAAGGATCAGGAGCGACGCTGCCGACAGCAGCGCCAGATGTGTACGTCGCATGCTCTCACATATTGGGATAGTTCGGCCCGCCGCCACCCTCGGGCACGGTCCAGTCGATGTTCTGGGCGGGGTCCTTGATATCGCAGGTCTTGCAGTGGACGCAGTTCTGCGCGTTGATCTGGAAGCGCGGCTGGCCGTTGTCGGCGGTCACGACCTCGTAGACGCCGGCAGGGCAGTAGCGTTGCGCGGGCTCTGCGTAAAGCGGCAGGTTGACCGCGATGGGGATCGAGGGATCGCGCAGCTTGAGATGGACCGGCTGGTCCTCCTCGTGATTGGTGTTCGACAGGAACACGGACGAGAGCTTGTCGAAGGACAGCGTGCCGTCGGGCTTCGGATACTGGATCGGCTGGAACTCGGCGGCCGGCCGCAGGCACTCGTGGTCGGCCTTCTTGTGGCGCATGGTCCACGGCACGCGCAGCCCGAGATCGTGCAGCCACATGTCGAGGCCGCCGTAGAGCGTTCCCAGCGTGGTGCCCCACTGCAGGGCCGGCTTCACGTTGCGGACCTTGTCGAGGTCCTTCCACAGCCACGAGGCCTTGAGCTTCACGGGATAGGCGATCAGCTCGTCGCCGCCGCCCTTGCCCGCGGCCAGCGCCTCGAAGGCGGCCTCGGCCGCCAGCATGCCGCTCTTGATGGCGTTGTGGCTGCCCTTGATGCGCGGGACGTTCACGAAGCCGGCCGAGCAGCCGATCAGCGCGCCGCCCGGAAAGGTGAGCTTGGGGATCGACTGCAGGCCGCCCTCGTTGATGGCGCGCGAGCCGTAGACCAGCCGCTTGCCGCCCTCCAGGTACTTGGCCACGTCGGGATGGGTCTTGAACCGCTGGAACTCGTCGAAGGGCGACAGGTACGGGTTCTCGTACGACAGGTGCACGACCAGGCCGATCGCCACCAGATTATCGCCGAAATGGTACATGAACGAGCCGCCGGAGCTGCCGCTCTCGCTGAGCGGCCAGCCCTGCGTGTGCGCGACCAGGCCCTTCTTGAAGCGGGCCGGGTCGACCTGCCACAGCTCCTTCAGGCCGATGCCGAACTTCTGCGGATCGACGCCGTCGCGCAGGTCGAACTTCGTCATCAGCTGCTTGGCGAGCGAGCCGCGCACGCCCTCGGCGATCAGCGTGTACTTGGCATGCAGCTCCATGCCGGGCGTGTAGCTGTCCTTGTGCTGGCCATCCTTGCCGATGCCCATGTCGCCGGTGGCCACGCCCTTGACCGAGCCGTCGTCGTTGTAGAGCACCTCGGCGCCGGCGAAGCCGGGGTAGATCTCGACGCCCAGCGCCTCAGCCTGCTGGCCGAGCCAGCGGCAGACGTCGCCCAGGCTGACGATGTAGTTGCCGTGGTTGTTCATCAGCCGCGGCAGCAGGAAATTGGGGAAGCGGTACGAGCCGCTCTTCGACAGGAACAGGAACTGGTCGTCGGTGACCTCGGTCTCGAGCGGCGCGCCCTTCTCCTTCCAGTCGGGGATGAGCTCGTTCAGGCCGATCGGATCGACGACGGCGCCCGACAGGATGTGGGCGCCGATCTCGGATCCCTTCTCGATCACGCAGACCGACACTTCGTGGCTGCGTTCTGCGGCGAGCTGCTTGAGGCGAATCGCCGCCGACAGCCCGGCCGGGCCGCCGCCAACGATCAGCACATCGTATTCCATCGACTCGCGCGCCATTACCGTCTCGCTCTGCAGGGCCTTTTAAACATGGACGTCCCGCCGGGCGGCGGCGATCCTTGTCGGTCTAGATAGCCTGTCGGGGGCGGGATCGCCACCCGGCGAAAAGGGGAATTCCAGTGGCAGAGCTTACCGGTATCGAGAGCAAGACCTTCACCGCCCGTGATTTTTCCCTGGAAAGCGGCCGCACCCTGCCCGTCCTCGAGCTCGCCTACGAGACCTACGGCACCCTGTCGCCGGCGCGCGACAATGCGATTCTCGTGGTGCACGGCTACACGTCCAGCCACCATGCCGCCGGCCGCAACGCATCCGGCCACGAGGGTCGCGGCGTCGCCCCCGGCGCGCCCGGCTGGTTCGACGGGCTGATCGGCCCGGGCAAGGCGATCGACACCGACCGCACCTTCGTCGTGTCGGTGAACGCGCTCGGCTCGGCGCACGGCAGCACCGGCCCCAACTGCACCGATCCCGCGACGGGCAAGCCCTACGGCCCGACCTTTCCCGAGATCACGATGCGCGACATCGTGGCGGCCGAGAAGCTGCTGGTCGATTCGCTGGGACTGAAGAGCCTCATCGCCGTGATCGGCCCGTCGATGGGCGGCTTCCAGTCGTTCCAGTGGGCGGCGTCCTTTCCCGGCTTCATGAAGGCGATCGTGCCGTCGGTGACGGCGCCGCGCGCGCCCGGCGGCCTCGACCGGCTGGAGGCGCTGCAGGCGCGGCTCGCCAGCGATCCCAACTGGAACGGCGGCTGGTACTACGACAAGGGCGGCATCGCGCGCACGCTGGAGGAGATCCGCTTCGAGACGCTGATGAACTACGGCCAGAACGAGATCCTGGCCGAGACGATGTCCGATCCGAAGGCGCGCGAGGCGGCGATCCGCGCCAGCGCGAAGGCGTGGGCGCAGATCTACGACGGCCATTCCATGGTCGTGCTGCGCCGGGCGATCGGCTCCTTCGACATCACCGGCGAGTACGCCAAGCTGCGCGGCACCAAGGTCCTGTACGTGCAGTCGCCGACCGACAAGCTGTTCGACATCGCGCTCAGCCCCGGCTACGTGACCGACATGCGCAAGGCCGGGGTCGATGTCACCTATGTCGAGCTGCCCACCGACAAGGGCCATATGGCGAGCCACGCCGATGCCGCCCTGTGGGCGCCGATCCTGGGCGCCTTCCTGAAGCGGCTGCGATGATCCCATCGGTCGAGCGCGAGGACATCGCAGCGCTGCTGCGCTGGTACGTCGAACAGGGGATCGACGAGACGATCGGCGAGGAGGCGATCGACCGCTTCGCCGCGCCGCCGCCACTGGCTGCCGTCGTGCTGCCGGCCGGCGGTCCGGCCCCCGCCGCGACCCCGGCCCTGGGCGCCACGCCGACGCCGGCGTCCCCGGCAGCGCCGACGTCGCGCCGTCCGACCCCCGCACCGGTCGTCCGCGCGCCGGTTCCCATCGAATCGCCGCAGCTCGTCGAGGATGCCCGCGCGCTGGCGCGCGGCTGCGACACGGTCGAGGCGCTGGAGGCGGCGGTCCGCGCCTTCGAGGGCTGCGCGCTGAAGCGCACGGCCAAGAACACGGTGTTCGCCGACGGCGTGGCGGGTGCGCCGGTGATGATCGTGGGCGAGGCCCCGGGGGGCGACGAGGACCGGCTGGGCAAGCCGTTCGTCGGCGTCAGCGGCCAGCTCATGGACCGCATGTTTGCCGCCATCGGCATGAGCCGCGAGCGCGACCTCTACATCACCAACATCCTGTTCTGGCGGCCGCCCGGCAACCGCACGCCGACCCTGGCCGAGCAGGCGATCTGCCTGGCCTTCACGCGCCGCCACATCGAGCTGGCGCGGCCGAAGGTGCTGGTGCTGGCCGGCGGCACGGCCGCCAAGTCGGTGCTCGACACGACGGAAGGCATCATGCGGCTGCGCGGCAAGTGGGCCACCCTCGCCCTCGACGACGGCACCACGGTGCCGGCGCTGCCGACCTTCCACCCGGCCTACCTGTTGCGCACGCCCGCCAGCAAGCGGCAGAGCTGGTCGGACCTGCTGTCCCTCGACAGGAAGCTGCGCGAGCTCGGCCTCCGATGACCGTCCGTGCCGGCGGCTGCATCTGCGGCGCCGTGCGCTTCAGGGCCACCGGCGAGCCGTCGCGCGTCACCATCTGCCATTGCACCTGGTGCCAGCGGCGCACCGGCACCGCCTTCGGCACGGAGGTCGTTTACGACCGCGACCAGGTCGAGATGACGGGCGACTGCATCGCGCGCCATCGTCACGTCTCGGACGAATCGGGCCGCTGGCTCGAGCTCGAGTTCTGTGCTCGCTGCGGCACCAGCCTCGGCTTCACCCTGGAGGCGGTGCCCGGCGTGCGCACGCTGCCCGCCGGCGCCTTCGACGATCCGTCCTGGATCACGGCGGACCGTCTCAAGGTCCGCCACGTGTTCCTGCGCTCGCGGCGCGACTGGTCGGACCTCTCGCCGCTGGTCGAACAGCATGAGCGGCACTTCCGCCCCTAGAAGCTCGTCGGAGCGCGGCCCTTAGGGTTCGCGCTCCGCAAGACGCCGCCGTCAGTCGGCGGCGCGGGCCAACGGCTCGGGCTCGAGCGCCTCCAGCACCTTCGGCGGCGACATGGGCAGGCTGTAGAGGCGCAGCCCCAGCGCCTGGTGGACGGCATTGGCGACCGCGGACATCACCGGCACCAGCGGCACCTCGCCGACGCCGCGGACGCCCTGCGGATGCTTCGGGTTGGGAACCTCGATCATCACGGCGTCGATCCTGGGCAGATCCGACGTGACGGGCATGCGATAGTCGAGGAAGCCCGGATTATCGAGCTTGCCGTCCTTGTTGTAGATGTACTCCTCGCTCAGCGCCCAGCCGATGCCCTGGGCGACGCCGCCCTGGATCTGTCCCTCGACATAGTCGGGATGGATCGCCCGGCCGACATCCTGGAAGGCGGTGTAGCGCGTCACCCAGACGCGGCCGGTGCCGGGATCGACCTCGACGTCGCAGATATGGGTGCTGAAGCCGCCCTCGGCGCCCGCGGTGTTGCTCGACGCGCCGGCGCCGATCGGGCCGCCGGTCTCGCTGGCGCGGGCCGCGATCTGGGCCAGCGACAGCGGCTCGAACTTGCCGGCGTTCTCGCCGGCCGGACGGGCGTAGCCGTTGTCCCAGGTCACCGCCTCGGGCTCGATCTTCCAGATCTTGGCGGCGCGCTCGCACAGCGTCTTGATGACCTTCTCGGCCGACTGGGTGACCACCATGGCGGACGCGAAGGTGACGCGGCTGCCGCCCGTCAGGTTCGAGAAGCCGATGCTGCTGGTGTCGCCGATCAGCACCTGGATCTTGCTGTGGTCGATGCCCAGCAGCTCGGCCGCGATGTTGGCCGTCGAGGCGCGCGAGCCGCCGATGTCGGGATGGCCGGTCATCACGACGACCGATCCGTCCTCGTTGACGCGCATCTCGGCGCTCGATTCGCCGCCGGCGTTGAACCAGTAGCCGCTGGCCACGCCGCGGCCCTGGTTGGGGCCGAGCGGCGCCTTGTAGTGCGGATGGGCGAGCGCCTCGCGCACCGTCTCCTGGTAGCCCATGACGGGATAGACCGGCCCGTGCACGGCCTTGGTGCCCTGCTTGGCGGCGTTCTTCAGGCGCAGCTCGAGCGGGCACATGCCGAGCTTCTCGGCCAGCTCGTCGAGCACGCACTCGACGGCATAGGCGCCGATCGGCGCGCCGGGCGCGCGGTAGGCCGCGACCTTGGAGCGGTTGGAGACGACGTCGTAGCCCAGCGTATGGGCGTTCGGGATGTCGTAGGGACCGAAGGCGCAGCCGGCGGCGCCGCGGATCGGCGAGCCGGGGAAGGCGCCGGCCTGCAGCCAGTAGGTGCCCTGGCCGGCGACGATCGTGCCGTCCTTCTTGGCGCCGATCTTGACCTTGCTCATCGAGCCCGAGGTCGGGCCGGAGGCGCGGAACACCTCCTCGCGCGTCATCACCATCTTGACCGGGCGGCCCGATTTCCTGGCCAGCATCAGGGCCAGCGGCTCGAGGTAGATGATGGTCTTGCCGCCGAAGCCGCCGCCGATCTCGGCCGGGATGGCGCGGATGTCGCTCTGCTGCATGCCCGTGAGCAGCGCCGACATGGCGCGGACCATGAACTGGCCCTGGCTCGAGCTCCAGATCGTGGCCTTGCCGTCGACGACGCTGACCAGGCAGGCGTGGGGCTCGATGTAGCCCTGGTGGACCGCCTCGGTCTCGAACTCGCGCTCGACGATGACGTCGGCTTCCTTGAAGCCCGCCTCGACGTCACCCTTCTTGTGCTCGAGGGTGCCGGCGATGTTGGAGGGCTTGCCCTCGAACTTGACGTGCTCGTGGAGGATGGCCGCGTCGGGCTTCATCGCGTCCTTGACGCTGATCGCCCAGGGCAGGACCTCGTAGTCGACCTTGATCAGCTTGAGCGCCTCGACGGCGACCGCCTGGGTGATGGCGGCGACGGCGGCGACCGGATGGCCGTGGAACAGCGCCTTGTCGCGGGCCATGACGTTGCGGCACATCCAGCGCATGTCCTGGATGCCCAGCATCACAGGGCCCTTGTCGATCGGGAAGTCGACGATGTCCTTCGACGTCACCACCGCCATGACGCCCGGCAGCTTCTCGGCCTTCGACGTGTCGATCGACCGGATGCGGGCGTGCGGATGCGGGCTGCGCAGGACCTTGCCCCAGATCATGCCGGGCATGGTCGTGTCGGCGGCATAGGCCGCCCGGCCGGTCACCTTGTCGGCGCCGTCGGGCCGGGGGGTGCGCTTGCCGATCCACTTGTTGTCGGGGTTTTCCGTGGTCATGGCGTTCGTCCCTGAATGTGCGGTGAACGAGAGAATTCGCCCCGCAATCAGACCGGCTCACGCCTTCCAGATCAAGCGGGATATGGCTCAATCGCGCACATCCTGCGAAACCGGGGTCCGAATCGTCTACAGCTTCTTCTTCAGGAAGAACTTCTTGTGCCCCTCGGGATAGTCGTCGAGGGTCGCGAACACCTCGTAGCCGCGCTTTTCGTAGAACGGCCGGGCCTGGAAGGAATGGGTATCGAGCTCGGCCGAGTGGCAACGCCGCTCACGGGCATAGGCCTCGGCCTCGTCCATGAGCCGCGTCGCGCAGCCCTGGCCGCGCACGGCCTCGTCGACCCACAGGAACGAGATGTGCAGCCAGCCGCCCCAGATGCCGCCCAGCAGGCCGCCCAGCGTCTCGCCGCGCTTGTTCTTCAGGAAGAAATGCACCGGGTAGTAGGCCGACAGGCCCGTGACCCCGACATTGTAATAGTTGAGATGCTCGCGCACGAATTCGGCGGAAGTGCCCGCCTGGTCGAACTCGATCCTCAGCTCATCCGCCGGCTTCAAGAGGCGCTCCGTGTTTCGCCTCCTTTAGCCTTCCGATCGCCTCGCGAACAGGGGCATCGAGCCCCGCCCCGCCCGCCCGCCAGTGGGCGACGATGTTGGCCTTCATGCGCGGGTCCCAGAACTTCTCCAGATGGTCGGCGATGCCCGCGACCGGATCGCCGTCGCGCTGCGGCAGGAAGAACCGGCCGATCTGGTTGGCCATGGAGACCAGCTTGTCGAGCGACGCCGAGGCCATGCGCTACTCCGCCGCCACCTTGGCGGCGATGCGCCGGCTGTGCTCGGCCTGCTCGGCATACTCGCGCTGCCATTCGCTCGGGCCGTTGGACGGCGACACCTGGACGGCCGTCACCTTGTACTCGGGGCAGTTGGTCGCCCAGTCCGAGTACTCCGTGGTGACGACGTTGGCCTGGGTCTCCGGGTGATGGAACGTCGTGTAGACCACGCCCGGCGCCACCCGCTCGGTGATCCGCGCGCGCAGGGTCGTGCCGCCGGCGCGGCTGTCGAGCTTGACCCAGTCGCCGTCGCGCACGCCGCGCTCCTCGGCATCGTGGGGATGGATCTCCAGCATGTCCTCGTGGTGCCAGACCACGTTGTCGGTGCGCCGCGTCTGGGCGCCGACATTGTACTGGCTGAGGATGCGGCCGGTGGTGAGCAGCAGCGGGAAGCGCGGCCCGACCTTCTCGTCGGTCGGCACGTACTCGGTGATCATGAAGTTGCCCTTGCCGCGGGCGAAGCCGCCGACATGCATGACCGGCGTGCCGAGCGGCGCCTTCTCGTTGCACGGCCACTGGACCGAGCCGACCTTCTCCAGCAGGTCGTAGGACACGCCGGTGAAGGTGGGCGTGAGCCGCGCGATCTCGTCCATGATCTCCGACGGGTGCCCGTAGCCCATCTCGAAGCCCATCGCCCGGGCGATGGCGAGCGTGATCTCCCAGTCGGCCATGCCGTTCCTCGGCGCCATCACCCGGCGCACGCGGTTGATGCGGCGCTCGGCGTTGGTGAAGGTCCCGTCCTTCTCGAGGAAGGTCGAGCCCGGCAGGAAGACATGGGCGTAGTTCGCGGTCTCGTTCAGGAAAAGGTCCTGGACGACCACGCATTCCATGGCCGCGAGCGCCGCCTGCACGTGCCGGGTATTGGGATCGGACTGCAGGATGTCCTCGCCCTGCACGTAGATGCCCTTGAACGTGCCGTCGATGGCGGCGTCGAACATGTTGGGAATGCGCAGGCCCGGCTCGGCGTCGAGCGGCCGCCCCCACAGCTTCTCGAACATGTCGCGCGTGGCGTCGTCCGAGATGTGGCGGTAGCCCGACAGCTCATGCGGGAAGCTGCCCATGTCGCAGGAGCCCTGGACGTTGTTCTGGCCGCGCAGCGGATTCACGCCGACGCCGGGGCGGCCGAGGTTGCCGGTCGCCATGGCGAGGTTGGCCAGCGCCATGACGGCGGTCGTGCCCTGGCTGTGCTCGGTGACGCCGAGCCCGTAGTAGATCGCGCTGTTCCGGCCCGACGCGTAAAGCCGCGCGGCGCCGCGGATCGCCTCGGCCGAGACGCCGGCGATCAGGCCGATCGACTCCGGGCTGTTCTGCGGCTCGGCGACGAAGGCCGCCCAGTGCTCGAAGGCGTCGCGGTCGCAGTAGTCGCGGACGAAGGCCTCGTTGACCAGGCCCTCGGTCACGATGACATGGGCCAGCGCGTTCAGGATGGCGGCGTTGGTGCCCGGCCGCAGCGGCAGGTGGTACCTCGCCTCGACGTGCGGCGTGCGCACGAGGTCGATGCGCCGCGGGTCGATCACGATCAGCTCGGCGCCCTGGCGCAGCCGCTTCTTCATGCGCGAGGCGAACACCGGATGGGCGTCGGTCGGGTTGGCGCCGATCACCAGGATGACGTCGGACTGCTCGACCGAATCGAAATCCTGGGTGCCGGCCGAGGTGCCGAAGGCGGTCTTCAGCCCGTAGCCGGTCGGCGAGTGGCAGACGCGGGCGCAGGTGTCGACGTTGTTGTTGCCGAAGCCGCCGCGCACCAGCTTCTGCACGAGGTAGGTCTCCTCGTTGGTGCAGCGCGACGAGGTGATGCCGCCGATCGCCAGGCGTCCGTACTTCGCCTGCAGGCGCTTGAACTCGGAGGCGACGCGGCCGATCGCGACCTCCCAGGTCACCTCGCGCCACGGCTGGTCGATCGTCTCGCGGATCATCGGCTTCAGGATCCGCTCGCGGTGGTTGGCGTAGCCCCAGGCGAAGCGGCCCTTGACGCAGGAATGGCCGCGATTGGCCTTGCCGTCCTTGTAGGGGACCATGCGCACCAGCTCGTCGCCGCGCATCTCCGCCTTGAAGCTGCAGCCGACGCCGCAATAGGCGCAGGTCGTCACCACCGAGTGCTCGGGCGTGCCGATCTCGATCACGCTCTTCTCCGACAGCGTCGCCGTCGGGCAGGCCTGCACGCAGGCGCCGCACGACACGCATTCGGAATCGACGAACGGCTCGGCCGCGCCGGCCGACACCTTCGAATCGAAGCCGCGGCCCTGGATGGTCAGCGCGAAGGTCCCCTGGACCTCCTCGCAGGCCCGTACGCAGCGCGAGCAGACGATGCACTTCGACGGGTCGAAGGTGAAGTAGGGGTTGGACTCGTCCTTGGCCTGGCGCGTGTGGTTTTCGCCGTCGTAGCCGTAGCGCACGTCGCGCAGGCCGACGGCACCCGCCATGTCCTGCAGCTCGCAGTCGCCGTTGGCGGCGCAGGTCAGGCAGTCGAGCGGATGGTCGGAGATGTAGAGCTCCATCACGCCCTTGCGGATCTGCTTCAGCCGCTCCGTCTGGGTCGCCACGACCATGCCCTCGCCCACCGGAGTCGTGCACGAGGCCGGCGTCCCGGGACGGCCGGCGATCTCGACCAGGCAGAGGCGACACGAGCCGAACGACTCGACCGAGTCGGTGGCGCAGAGCTTCGGCACCTTGGTTCCAAGCTCCATCGCCGCGCGCATGATCGAGGTGCCGGCCGGCACCGTGACGGCCTGGCCGTCGATGGTGAGGGTCACGCTCTCCGCCGCGCGGCTGGCGGGCGTGCCGTAGTCGGTCTCCTGGACGAGGGACATGACCTGCTCCTTAGTCCGCCGCGGCCTCGAGGGGCGGGCGGTCGAAATCCTCGGGGAAATGCCGGATGGCGCTCATCACCGGATAGGGCGTGAAGCCGCCCAGCGCGCACAGCGAGCCGAACTTCAGCGTCTGGCAGAGGTCGGTGATCAGCGCGAGGTTGGCCGCGACGCGCTCGCCGCGGATGATCTTGTCGATTGTCTCGGTGCCGCGCACCGAGCCGATGCGGCAGGGCGTGCACTTGCCGCAGGATTCGATGGCGCAGAACTCCAGCGCGAAACGCGCCTGATGCGCCATGTCGACCGTGTCGTCGAACACCACGACGCCGCCATGACCGATCAGCCCGTCGAGGGCGGCAAAGGATTCGTAGTCGAACGGCGTGTCGAACAGCTTGCGCGGGAAGTAGGCGCCGAGCGGGCCGCCGACCTGCACGGCGCGCGCCGGCCGGCCGCTGCGCGTGCCGCCGCCGATCCCGTCGACGATCTCGCCGAGGGTGAGCCCGAAGGCGGCCTCGAACAGGCCGCCATGCCGGACATTGCCGGCGAGCTGGATCGGCATGGTGCCGCGCGAGCGGCCCATGCCCAGCGCGGCATAGGCATCGGCGCCGTCGGCCAGGATCGCCGGCACGGTGGCCAGCGAGATCAGGTTGTTGATCACGGTCGGCCGGCCGAACAGGCCCTTGTGGGCCGGCAGCGGCGGCTTGGCACGCACCTGGCCGCGCTTGCCCTCGAGGCTTTCCAGCAGCGAGGTCTCCTCGCCGCAGACATAGGCGCCGGCGCCGACCCGGATCTCGATGTCGAAGCCCGCCGACTCGCCCAGGATGCCTTCGCGCCCGGCGAGGGCCACGGCCTGCTCCATGACGCGGATGGCGTCGGGATACTCCGAGCGTATGTAGACGTAGCCCTTCGTCGCGCCGACGGCGAAGCCGGCGATCGCCATGCCCTCGATCAGCAGGAAGGGGTCGCCTTCCATGATCATGCGGTCGGCATAGGTGCCCGAATCGCCCTCGTCGGCATTGCAGACGATGTACTTCCGGTCGGCGGCGGTATCGGCGACGGTCTTCCACTTGATGCCGGTCGGAAAGCCCGCGCCGCCGCGGCCGCGCAGGCCCGACTTCGTGACCTCGGCCACGGTCGCCGCCGCCCCGATGCTGCGCGCCCGCTCGAGGCCGCGCCCGCCGCCGTGGGCACGATAGTCGGCCAGCGACAGCGGATCGATGATGCCGCAGCGCGCGAAGGTGATGCGCGTCTGCTTCTTGAGGAAGGGAATCTCCTCGGGCCGGCCGACGCACAGCGGATGGGACGCCGGCGGCAACCCGTCGGCGAAAAGGCCGGCGACGTCCTGCGCCTCCACCGGCCCGAAGCCGATGCGGCCGCCCGGCGTCTCGATCTCGACCAGAGGCTCCAGCCAGAAAAGGCCGCGCGAGCCGGTGCGCACGATCTCGACGGCGAGACCCTTGCGCCTCGTCTCGTCGGCGATCGCCGCGGCGACCTTGTCGGCGCCGACGGCGCGGGCCGCCGCGTCGCGCGGGACGAAGATGCGCGTGGCCATCAGCCGACCTCGCGCGAGATGTCGGCGATCGACGACGGCGTGAGCCGCCCCAGCGGCTGGCCGTCGAGCAGGGCCGACGGTCCGGAGGCGCACAGGCCCAGGCAGTAGGTCGCCTCGACGGTGACGCGGCCGTCGGCCGTCGTTCCCTCCCAGTCCACGCCGAAATGATCGAGGATGCGGCGGGCGAGCGCCTCGCCGCCAACCGACTGGCAGGCTTCCGCCCGGCAGAGCTTCAGCACGTGGCGGCCCGCCGGCCGCTCGCGGAAGTCGTGGTAGAACGACACGACGCCGTGCACTTCCGCCCGCGTCAGGTTCAACGCCTCGGCGACGAAGGGCACCGCCGGCGGCGGGACGCAGCCGAACGCGCTCTGGATGTCGTGCAGGATGGGCAGCAACGCGCCGTCGCGGGCGGCGTGACGGTCGATGATCTCGGCGGCTTGCGTTTCGCTCCAGGCCGTCATCGCGGCGTTCTCCGTGGCTACTGGCCGTTCGGCGTTTGCTGGAGAAGCTTTGCGCTTCACGTGGCGCCGGCGCAATAAAGCGAACGTGTGGGACGATAGAAAAAATCTATCGCCTTGAGCTTCTCAATCTTGATTGCTCAATCAAAAAATCTATATATAGTAATGGAGAGACATAAACACCACTAATAGTCAGTCGAACGTGCGCGCCAAGTGAGCCGCCTCTGCCGCCAGCGCCGACGCCAGCGGCGTCATCGGCTCCCGCAGCGGCACCACCAGACCGATCTGGTGGACGGCCTCGGGCTCGACGATCGGGATCGCACGCAACTTCTCGGTGAGGCCGAGCGTGTCGGCGAGCTTGGCCGGCATCACGCTCGCCCATCGCCCGGTCCGGACGTGGGAGAACAGGACGATCATCGAGTTCGATTCCAGCGTGGGCTCGGGTCGCTCGCCGGCGGCGTTGAGCAGGCTGTCGATGATCCGCCGGTTCTGCATGTCGGGCGTCAGCAGGCAGAGCGGGATGCGACCGACCTCCGCCCAGGTCACGCGGTCGCGCTCGCCGAGCGGGCTGTCGGCGGAGGTGAGCAGGCGATACTGCTCGAGGTAGAGCGGCACCGCGCGCATGCGGCCGAGCGGCTCGTTGTCGATGTAGGTCAGGCCGGCATCGACCTCGAGGTTCTCGAGCATCGACAGGACCTCGGCCGACGTCCGCGACAGGATGGTGAACTTCACGTTGGGATGCTTGGCGCGGAACGGCGTGGTGAGCGCCGACACCATGGCGAGCGCCGTGGGGATCGCGGCAATCTTGAGATGCCCGCTCAGCCCCTGCTTCAGGGTCTGCACTTCCTGGCGCATCGCGCGCGTGTCGGCGACGATCGTGCGGGCCCAGTCGAGCACGCGCTCGCCCTCGGCGGTGAAGCCGAGGAAGCGCGAGGTGCGCTGCACCAGCAGAACGCCCAGCGAATCCTCGAGCTGCTTGATGCCGGCGGAAAAGGTCGGCTGGGTGACGCCGCACTGCTCGGCCGCCTTGCCGAAGTTCTTCTCCCGCGCGAGCGCGATCAGATACTCGAGCTTGTCGATCATGCCGAGGCGGCCGCTCGACCGGTTGCCGCGATCATTGTAATATCGTTCGCAAATCCACCAAAAATGGTGGATCGGGAGGAAACAAAATCATGACCCACACGCTCCGCTCGGGGGCGCTCGCTGCCATGGCAGCGACGCTGGCCGTCAGCCTCTACACCACGCCAGCCGCCGCCTGGGAACCGACACGGACCGTCGAGTTCATCGTTCCGGCGGGAACCGGCGGCGGCGCCGACCAGATGGCGCGCATGATCCAGGGGATCATCACCAAGCACAAGCTGATGAAGCAGAGCATGGTGGTGGTGAACAAGGCCGGCGGCGCCGGCGGCGAGGGCTTCCTCGAGATCAAGAATTCGAAGGGCAATCCCAACCGGCTGGTCATCACCCTGTCGAACCTTTTCACGACGCCGCTGGCGACCGGCATTCCGGTGAGCTGGAAGGAGATGACGCCGGTCGCGATGCTCGCGCTCGACGAGTTCGTCCTCTGGGTCAACGCCGAGTCGCCCTACAAGACCGCGCAGGAGTTCGTGGCGGCCGTGAAGGCCGCGCCCGCCGGCCAGATCAAGATCGGCGGCACCGGCTCCAAGCAGGAGGACCAGATCATCACCGTCGCCCTCGAGAAGGCGATCGGGGGGAAGTTCACCTACGTTCCCTACAAGGGCGGCGGCGAGGTCGCGGTCCAGCTCGTCGGCAAGCACGTCGACGCCACCGTCAACAACCCGATCGAGGCGGTCGCACAATGGCGCGCCGGCAAGGTCCGCCCGCTCTGCGTCTTCGACGGCAAGCCGCTGTCCGGCAAGGAGCCGATGGCCGGCGGCAAGTCGTGGTCCGACATCCCGACCTGCAAGTCGCAGGGGCTCGACATCGAGTACCTGATGCTGCGCGGCATCTTCATGCCGGCCGGCGTGCCGAAGGAGGCGGTGGCCTTCTACATCGACCTGCTGAAGAAGGTGCGCGAGACGCCGGAATGGGCGCAGCTCATGAAGGACGGCGCCTTCAACCAGTCCTTCATGACCGGACCGGAATACGCCAAGTGGGTCGAGAACGAGGAGAAGCGGCATCGCGACCTCATGAAGGAAGCGGGCTTCCTCGCAACCAACTGACCGTGCCGTCGAACGGCCGCGCACGGCCGGGAGCGAGAAGCGCTCCCGGCCCGGCGCCGGCCCTACAGTCCATTCGGAAATCGAAGAGTCATGACCCATCCGGCAGATGAGCCCGCCACGCGCGGCCCGCGGCAGCACCTCGTCGAGGCAGGCGTCGCTGCCTTCATGATCCTGCTGGGGCTGGTGACCATCGCCGGCAGCCTGAAGGTCGGAACCGGCTGGGGCGCGGAAGGCCCGATGTCGGGCTTCTTCCCGTTCTGGATCGGCCTGATCGTCGTCGCCACCAGCGCCTTCAACCTGGTGAGGGCGCTCAGCCACGGCAGCCGCCGAACGTTCGCGACCTGGGGCGAGCTCGGCCAGGTCCTCAAGGTGGTCGTGCCCCTCACGCTGTACGTGGCCGCCATTCCCTGGCTCGGCATCTATCTCTCCTCCGCGCTCCTGATCGCGGGCTTCATGCGCTGGATCGGCCGCTACGGATGGCTGCTCACGCTCGCGATCAGCCTCGGCCTGCCGGTCCTGGCCTACGTGACGTTCGAAATCTGGTTCCTCGTGCCCCTGCCCAAGGGACCGATCGAGGACTGGCTGGGCCTGTAGCGAGACCGCGGGGAGAGCTTCGGCATGGAGAGCGTTGGCGACCTGATGGCCGGCTTCGCCGTGGTTTTGAGCTGGGACAACCTGCTCTACATGGTGATCGGCATCGTGCTGGGCGTGATCATCGGCGTGCTGCCCGGGCTGGGCGGCGCCAACGGCGTGGCGATCCTGCTTCCCCTCACCTTCAGCATGTCGCCGACCTCGGCGATCATCCTGCTCTCCTGCATCTACTGGGGCGCGCTGTTCGGCGGCGCCATCACCTCGATCCTGTTCAACATCCCGGGCGAGCCCTGGTCGGTCGCCACCACCTTCGACGGCCATCCCATGGCCCAGAAGGGACAGGGCGGCGAGGCGCTGACGGCGGCCTTCACCTCGTCCTTCGTCGGCGCGCTGTTCGCCGTCATCGTGATCACGCTGGCGGCGCCTCTGGTCGCGAGCTTCGCGCTGCAGTTCGGTCCGGCCGAGAAGTTCTCTGTCTTCTTCCTCGCCTTCTGCAGCTTCGTCGGCATGGGCAAGGAGCCGCCGACCAAGACCATCGCCGCCATGATGATAGGCTTCGCGCTGGCCGCGGTCGGCACCGACACGGTGACCGGCCAGCTGCGCCTGACCTTCGGCTCGACCGAGCTGCTGAGCGGCTTCGACTTCCTGGTCGCCGTCATCGGGCTCTTCGGCATCGGCGAAATCCTGCTGACCATGGAGGAAGGCCTGTCTTTCAAGGGCAAGGCCTCGGGCATCAACCCCGCCGTCGTGTGGCAGACGTGGAAGAAGCTGCCGCGCTACTGGATGACCTCGCTGCGCTCCTGCCTGATCGGCTGCTGGATGGGCATCACGCCGGCCGGCGCGACCCCGGCCTCGTTCATGAGCTACGGCATCGCCAAGCGCGCCTCGCGCAACGGCGCCAAGTTCGGCACCGGCGAGATCGAGGGCGTGGTGGCGCCGGAGACGGCGGCCCATGCCGCGGGAACCTCGGCCCTGCTGCCGATGCTGTCGCTCGGCGTGCCGGGCTCGCCCACCGCCGCCGTGCTGCTGGGCGGCCTGCTGATCTGGGGCCTGCAGCCCGGTCCGCTGCTGTTCGTCGAGCAGAAGGACTTCGTCTGGGGACTGATCGCCAGCATGTATCTCGGCAACGTGGTCGGGCTGATCATCGTGCTCACCATGGTGCCCGTCTTCGCCGCCATCCTGCGCGTGCCGTTCGGCATCATCGCGCCCATCATCCTGGTGATCTGCGCCATCGGCGCCTACACCGTGCACAACAACACCTTCGACATCGTCATGATGCTGGTGTTCGGCGTCGCCGGATACCTGCTGAAGAAGACCAACTACCCGCTGGCGCCGCTCGTCCTGGCGATCGTCCTGGGCGACAAGGCCGAGGAGTCCTTCCGCCAGTCGCTGCTGATCTCGCAGGGCAGCTTGGGCGTGTTCTTCTCCAACGGCTTGGTCAGCACGATCATGGTCCTGGGTCTGGTCGCCCTGTTCTGGCCGGCGATCTCGTCCCTCTACGGCCGCTTTTCGCCCCCGCGTCCCGCGTCCTGACCGGCCCCGGCGGGCGGTCGGGCGGCTGGACGGGCATGGCGCCGTGGAATAATGAATAATGTATCCAGCCGGTGGGGGCCGGCTGGCGGGAGGGACAACCTGATTCCATGAGCGAAGCCCGCCTCGTGGTCGCCCCGATCGACAGTCGGGAGACGTTCAAGGACAAGGCCTATGCGGCCTTGCGTGACGTGATCGTGTCCTGCGGCATCTACCGCTCGCGCACCGACATCCGGCTCGACGAGCGCCAGCTTGCGCAGGATTTCGGCATCTCGCGCACGCCGGTGCGCGAGGCCATGGCGCAGCTCGAGCGCGAGGGCTTCGTCCGCTCGGTGCCCCGGCGCGGCGTCTATGTCGTGCGCAAGACCAAGCGCGAGGTGATCGAGCTGATCCAGGCCTGGGCGGCGCTGGAGAGCATGGCGGCGCGGCTGATCACCCAGTCGGCCACCGACGGCGACATCGCGGGCCTGCGCCGCATGTTCGCGACCTTCGAGGGCGACCGGCTGCACGCCAAGCTCGACGAGTATTCCGAGGTCAACATCGCCTTCCACCAGACCATCATCGAGCTCAGCGGCAACCAGGCGCTGATCCGGCTGGCGGAGAACCTGTTCACCCACATGCGGATGATCCGCGGCAGCACGATCGGCCAGGACGACCGCGCCGACCGGTCGATCCGCGACCACATGAACATCATCCAGGCCCTGGAGGCGCGCGACACGGAACGCGCCGAGGACCTGGTGCGCCAGCACGCGCTCGGCCTGGCCGAGCACGTCGCCAAGCACGCCGACTATCTGGACTGACGAGAAACGGGAGGAACCCATGGCCGAGGCCGCACTGAAGGCACAGGAAGACGACGCGCAGGAGCTGACCGACGGCTTCAGCCTGGTCATCGACGCGATGAAGCTGAACGGCATCGACACGATCTACGGCGTGCCGGGCATTCCCATCACCGATCTCGGCCGCCTGGCCCAGGCCGCCGGCATCCGCGTCCTGTCCTTCCGCCACGAGCAGAACGCCGGCTACGCCGCGGCGATCGCGGGCTTCCTCACGAAGAAGCCCGGCGTCTGCCTCACCGTCTCGGCGCCGGGCTTCCTGAACGGCCTGACGGCGCTCGCCCACGCCACGACCAACTGCTTCCCGATGATCCTGATCTCGGGCTCGTCGGAGCGCGAGATCGTCGACCTGCAGCAGGGCGACTACGAGGAGATGGACCAGCTCGCGATCGCCAAACCGCTGTGCAAGGCGGCCTATCGCGTGCTGCACGCGCAGGATATCGGCATCGGCTTCGCGCGCGCCATCCGCGCCGCGGTGTCCGGCCGTCCCGGCGGCGTCTACCTCGACCTGCCGGCCAAGCTGTTCGCCCAGGTGATCAATGCCGATGCCGGCGCGAAGTCGCTGGTCAAGGTGATCGACCCCGCGCCGGCCCAGATCCCCGCGCCGGCCGCCGTGCAGCGCGCGCTCGACGTGCTGAAGGCGGCGAAGCGCCCGCTGATCATCCTCGGCAAGGGCGCGGCCTACGCCCAGGCCGACGAGGCGATCCGCACCCTGGTCGAGAAGAGCGGCGTGCCGTTCCTGCCGATGAGCATGGCCAAGGGCCTGCTGCCCGACACCCATCCGCAGTGCGCCGGCGCCGCCCGCTCGACGGTGCTGAAGGACTCGGATGTCGTGATGCTGATCGGCGCACGGCTCAACTGGCTGCTGTCGCACGGCAAGGGCAAGGCCTGGGGCGAGGCGCCCAAGAAGTTCATCCAGGTCGACATCGAGCCACGCGAGATGGACAGCAACGTCGAGATCGCGGCGCCCGTGGTGGGCGACATCGCCTCCTGCGTCCAGGCGCTGATCGACGGCATGGGGGCCAAATGGGCCGGCGCGCCGGCGGACTGGACCGGCACGGTCACCGCCAAGCGCGACGAGAACGTCGCCAAGATGGCGCCGCGCTTCATGAACAACAAGACGCCGATGGACTACCACGGCGCGCTGGGCGCGCTGCGCACCATTATCAAGGAGCGGCCCGACACGATCCTGGTCAACGAGGGCGCCAACACGCTCGACCTCGCCCGCGGCGCCATCGACATGTACAAGCCGCGCAAGCGGCTGGACGTCGGCACCTGGGGCGTCATGGGCGTCGGAATGGGTTCGGCCATCGCCGCCGCCGTCGAGACCGGCCATCCGGTGCTGGCCGTCGAGGGCGACAGCGCCTTCGGCTTCTGCGGCATGGAGATCGAGACGATCTGCCGGTACGGACTGCCGGTCTGCGTCGTGGTGTTCAACAACGACGGCATCTACCGCGGCGTCGACGTCAATGCCGGCGGCGGTGCCGATCCGGCGACCACCGCCTTCGTGAAGGGCGCGCGCTACGACAAGATGGCCGAGGCGTTCGGCGGCGTCGGCATCAACGCCACCACGCCCGACGAGCTGAAGCGCGCCGTCAACCAGGCGCTCGATTCGGGCAAGCCGACGCTGATCAACGCCGTGATCGACCCCGCCGCCGGCAGCGAGAGCGGCCGCATCGGCAACCTCAATCCGCAAAGCAAGCTGCGCAAGAAGTAGCCGCGCGGCCTCGACGACACATTACGATCGGAGACTGAGATGGCGAAGAAGAAAGACAAGAAGGCGAAAGCCAAGGGCAAGGACAAGGACAAGGCCGCGAAGAAGGCGAAGAAGCAGTCGCTCAAGGTCGTCGCCGGCAAGGCGAAGGCCGCCAAGACCAAGGGCAGCGACCTGCCGAAGGTCTCGGCCAAGCCCTGGGGCAAGGACGGCAAGGCGCTCGACGGCGTGAAGATCCTCGACTTCACGCACGTCCAGTCGGGACCGACCTGCACCCAGCTGCTGGCCTGGTTCGGCGCCGACGTGATCAAGGTCGAGCGCCCGGGCACCGGCGACATCACGCGCGGCCAGCTCCAGGACGTGCCGAACGCCGACAGCCTCTACTTCACCATGCTCAACCACAACAAGCGGTCGATCACGCTCGATTCCAAGAGCAAGGAGGGCATGAAGGTGCTCGAGCGCCTGGTGAAGACCTGCGACGTGCTGGTCGAGAACTTCGCGCCCGGCGCGCTCGACCGCATGGGGCTCACCTGGGAGCGCATCCACGCCCTGAACCCGCGCATGATCGTGGCCTCGGTCAAGGGCTTCGGCCCCGGACCCTACGAGGAGTGCAAGGTCTACGAGAACGTGGCGCAATGCGCCGGCGGCGCGGCCTCGACCACCGGCTTCCTCGACGGGCCGCCGCTGGTGACCGGCGCCCAGATCGGCGATTCCGGCACTGGCCTGCACCTGGCGCTCGGCATCGCCTGCGCCCTCTTCCAGCGCAAGCGCACCGGCCGCGGCCAGCGCGTGCTGGCCTCGATGCAGGACGGCGTGCTGAACCTCTGCCGGGTCAAGCTGCGCGACCAGCAGCGCCTCGCCCACGGCCCGCTCAAGGAATACACGCAGTACGGCCAGGGCATCCCGTTCGGCGAAGCCACGCCGCGCGCCGGCAACGATTCGGGCGGCGGCCAGCCCGGCGTCATCCTGAAGTGCAAGGGCTGGGAGACCGATCCCAACGCCTACATCTATTTCATCACCCAGGCGCCGGTGTGGGAGAAGATCTGCGACATGATCGGCGAGCCGGACTGGAAGACCCATCCGGACTACGCCAAGCCGCCCGCGCGGCTGCCGCGGCTGAAGCAGATCTTCGAGCGCATCGAGCAGTGGACCATGACCAAGACCAAGTTCGAGGTCATGACCGAGTGCAACGCGCTCGACATTCCGGTCGGCCCCATCCTGTCGATGAAGGAGCTGGCGGAGGAGCCGTCGCTGCGCGAGACCGGCACCGTGGTCGAGGTCGACCATCCGACACGCGGCAAGTACCTGTCGGTAGGCAACCCGATCAAGCTCTCCGACTCGATCACCGAGGTGAAGCGCTCGCCGCTGCTGGGCGAGCACACCGACGAGATCCTGAGCAAGGTCCTGAAGTTCACGCCGCGAGAGATCGCCACGATCAAGGCATCCGGCGCGACCGGCGAGGCACCCAAGGCACAGGCGGCGGAGTAGCACCATGCGCATCGTGGTCCATGGCCAGCAGGCCTTCGGCAAGGCCGTGCTGGAAGCGCTGCTGAAGCGCGGCGAGAACATCGTCGGCGTCTACGTGGCGCCGGAGAAGCCCGGCCAGAAGGCCGATCCGCTGAAGGAGGCGGCGCTGGCGGCCAAGCTGCCGGTGTTCCAGCCGGCCTCCTACCGCAAGCCCGAGGTCTGGGAGGAGTTCAAGGCGCTGAAGCCCGACCTGCAGGTCATGGCCTTCGTCACCCTGTTCGTCCCCGAGGAGTTCCTCAACATCCCGACCCACGGCTCGATCCAGTACCATCCGTCGCTGCTGCCGGCCTATCGCGGCGCCTCGGCGATCAACTGGCCGATCATCCTGGGCGAGAAGGAGACGGGCCTGTCGATCTTCTGGCCCGACAACGGCCTCGATACCGGCGACGTGCTGCTGCAGAAGATGACGCCGATCGGGCCGAAGGACACGCTGGGATCGGTCTACTTCGACCGGCTGTTCCCGATGGGCGTCGACGCCATGCTGGAATCGGTCGACCTGGTGAAGGCCGGCAAGGCGCCGCGCATCAAGCAGGACGAGGCGAAGGCGACCTACGAGGGCCGCGCCACCGCCGACATCGCCCGCATCGACTGGGGCAAGTCGTGGCGCCAGATCGACCCGCTGGTGCGCGGCTGCAACCCCGCACCCGGCGCCTGGACGACGCTGGACGGCAAGACCCTGCAGATCTTCGACATCGAGCCCCTGCCGGCCCGCGATCCCAAGGGAATCGGCGGCAAGTACGGCGAGGTCGTCGAGGTGTCGGGCGACGGGTTCACCGTCGTGGTGCCCGACGGCCGCATCAAGGTGCTGCGCGTCAAGCCGGCCGACGGCCCCAAGGTGGCCGCCGGCGAATGGGCCGCGGCCGCCAAGCTCGCCGTCGGCGCGAGGCTGGCGTGAGGCAACCGATGCCTCTCGTCCTGCTCTCATGCTCCTCTCCTCCGTTGGGGGAGAGGCTGGGTGAGGGGGAGATTTAACGGGAAAGCCTGCGATCGCCCCCTCACCTAACCTCTCCCCCAAAGGGGGAGAGGAACATGAAAGAAGGTGAGTCGGGCCCACAGAAACGTCGTTGAGAAGGAAACGTCCGATGCCCGCGTCTCAGCACACCAATCCGAAGACCGACATCCAGATCGCGCAGGAAGCGAAGAAGCGGCCGATCATGGAGCTGGCGAAGGAGAAGCTCGGCATCGCGCCGGAGAACCTCGAACCCTACGGCCACTACAAGGCCAAGGTGTCGATGGACTACATCCAGTCGCTGCAGGGCAAGCCCAACGGCAAGCTGATCCTTGTGTCGGCGATCTCGCCGACGCCGGCCGGCGAAGGCAAGACCACGACCACGGTCGGCCTCACCGACGCGCTGAACCATATCGGCAAGAAGGCCATGCTCTGCCTGCGCGAGCCCTCGCTCGGCCCCTCCTTCGGCATGAAGGGCGGCGCGGCCGGCGGCGGCTACGCCCAGGTCGTGCCGATGGAGGACATCAACCTCCACTTCACCGGCGACTTCCACGCCATCGGCGCCGCCCACAATCTTCTCTCGGCGCTGATCGACAATCACATCTACTGGGGCAATGCGCTCGGCATCGACGGCCGCCGCGTCGCCTGGCGCCGCGCGATCGACATGAACGACCGCAGCCTGCGCCAGATCGTGTCGTCGCTGGGCGGCGTCGCCAACGGCTTCCCGCGCGAGGACGGGTTCGACATCACCGTGGCCTCCGAGGTCATGGCGATCTTCTGCCTGGCCAAGGACCTCGAGGACCTGAAGACGCGGCTGGGCAACGTCATCGTGGCCTACACGCGCGAGCGCAAGCCGGTGCGCGCAGCGGACCTCAAGGCGCACGGGCCGATGGCCGTGCTGCTCAAGGACGCGCTGGCGCCCAACCTGGTGCAGACGCTGGAAGGCACGCCGGCGTTCATTCATGGCGGGCCGTTCGCCAACATCGCCCACGGCTGCAATTCGGTGCTGGCCACCACGACGGCGCTCAAGCTCGCCGACTACGTGGTGACCGAGGCCGGCTTCGGCGCCGACCTGGGCGGCGAGAAGTTCATCGACATCAAGTGCCGCAAGACCGGGCTGAAGCCCGACGCCGTGGTGCTGGTCGCCACCATCCGCGCGCTGAAGATGCACGGCGGCGTGAAGAAGGAGGATCTCAAGAGCGAGAACCTGAAGGCGCTCGAAGCCGGCATGTCGAACCTGCAGCGGCACGTCGAGAACGTGCGCAAGTTCGGCCTCGAGCCGGTGATCTCGATCAACCGCTTCAGCGCCGACACCGAGGCCGAGATCGATCTCGTGAAGTCGGCTTGCGCCAAGCTCGGCGTCGAGGCGGTGATGGCCGACCATTGGGCGGAGGGCGGCAAGGGCGCCGCCGACGTGGCGCGCGCCGTGGTCAAGGTGGCGGACAGCGGCAAGAGCAACCTCAAGCTCCTCTATCCCGACGACATGCCGCTGGTGGAGAAGATCCGCACCATCGCCAAGGAAATCTACCGCGCCCGCGACATCGCCATCGCCAAGCCGGTGCAGGACCAGCTCGCCTCGTTCGAGGCGATGGGCTTTGGCAAGGTGCCGGTCTGCATCGCCAAGACCCAGTACAGCTTCTCGACCAACCCCGACGCCAAGGGCGCGCCGACGGACCATGTCGTGACCGTCCGCGAGGTCCGCCTGTCAGCCGGCGCCGAGTTCGTCGTCGCGGTCTGCGGCGACATCATGACCATGCCGGGCCTGCCCCGGGTGCCGGCCGCCAACAGCATCGACATCGGACCCGACGGCAAGATCGTCGGGCTGTTCTGAAGTCCTCCTCCCTGTGCGCGAAGCGCGCGGGGAGGTGGCCCGGAGGGCCGGAGGGGTCATGAGCCTCCGTGCCGGAGCCCATGACTTCTCCGTCCGCTTCGCGGACACCTCCCCAGCTTCGCTGGGGAGGCACGGTTTCGCCCTTCCCGAATCCGCACTAGGGTCTCCCCCGCAAAAAAGGAGAGCCTGATGAACGTGATGCCGGCGAAGTCGGCCGCCATGGGGCGGCCGGACCTGACCAACCCCGACCTCAACAACCTCGCCATGTCGAAGGAGGCGCAGCCCCTGTTCGACGCGGTGATGAAGCACATCGACGAGAACGTCGCGCCGATCACCGAGGAGTTCTTCCGCCTCGGCGAGGGCCGCAAGGACCCGTGGAGCTGGGCGCCGGGCCAGCTCGAGCTGCTCGAAGGCGCGAAGAACAAGGCCAAGGCTTCCGGCCTGTGGAACTTCTTCCTGCCCGGCTCGGAAATCGGCCGCGGCCTCACCAACCTCGACTATGCCTACATCGCCGCCGAGCTCGGCAAGCAGCCGCTGGCCTCCGAATCGCTCAACTGCTCGGCACCCGACACCGGCAACATGGAGGTGCTGGAGCGCGTCGGCACGCCCGAGCAGAAGGAGAAGTGGCTGAAGCCGCTGCTCAACGGCGAGATCCGCTCGGCCTACGCCATGACCGAGCCGGCCGTCGCCTCGTCGGACGCCAAGAACGTCGCCACGCGCGCCGTGCTCGACGGCGACGACTGGGTCATCAACGGCGAGAAGTACTACATCTCCGGCGCCGGCGACCCGCGCTGCAAGATCATGATCACCATGGTCAAGACCAGCCCCGACGCCTCGCCGCAGTTCCAGCAGTCGCAGATCCTGGTGCCGATCGGCACGCCGGGCGTGAAGATCCTGGGGCCCATGCATGTGTTCGGCCACGACCACGCGCCGCGCGGCCACATGCACATCAAGTTCGACAATGTCCGGGTGCCCAAGGAGAACATCCTGCTGGGCGAGGGCCGCGGCTTCGAGATCTCGCAGCTCCGCCTCGGCCCGGGCCGCATCCACCACTGCATGCGCTCGATCGGCGCCGCCGAGAAGGCGCTCGACCTGATGGTGAAGCGCGGCTCGACGCGCCAGGCCTTCGGCAAGAACCTGATCGCGCTCGGCAAGAACATCGAGCTGGTGTCGCGGGCGCGCATCGAGATCGAGGCCATGCGGCTCATGGTGCTGAAGGCCGCCAAGGCGATGGACGTGCTGGGCAACCGCGAGGCCCGCATCTGGGTCAGCATGGTCAAGGCCATGGTGCCGGAGAAGGTCTGCACGATCATCGACCAGGCGATCCAGATCCACGGCGCCACCGGCATCTCGCAGTGGACGCCGCTCGCCGAGATGTACATGAACCAGCGCCACCTGCGTTTCGCCGACGGGCCGGACGAGGTCCATCACATGGTTGTCGGACGGGCCGAGCTCAGCCGGCACTGACGCCGGTGGGGGCGGCCGGCCGCGACCGCGCCGCCCCTACTCTCGGCCGCAGAATCGTTTAGCTTGATCGCCGGGGGAGCGCGATCGCAGGCCCGGGATGTCCCGGGCGCCGGCGCTACGAGATCGCATGGACGTCGCTTTCGTCGTTGACTGGCTCAATCTGGTGCTGCGCTGGGCGCACATGATCGTGGGCATCGCCTGGATCGGCGCCTCGTTCTACTTCATCTGGCTGGACAACCATCTGCGGCCGCCGCTCGATCCGGCGGATTCGGCCCGCGGCATCGGCGGCGAGGTCTGGGCCGTGCACGGCGGCGGCTTCTACACGGCCAAGAAGTTCAGGGTGGCGCCCGAGACGCTGCCGCCCGAGCTGCACTGGTTCAAGTGGGAGGCCTACACCACCCTGATCACGGGCTTCCTGCTGCTGAGCCTGGTCTACTACTACGGCGCCGAGGTCGCGCTGATCGATCCGTCGGTCATGCCGCTGTCCCGGCCCGAGGCCATCGCCATCGGCATCGGCTTCCTGGTCCTGGGATGGCTGGTCTACGACGGGCTGTGCCGGTCGGCCTTCGGCCAGGACGACCTGCTGCTGGGCGGCCTCCTCGCCCTGTACTGCGCCGTCGCCGCCTGGGCCCTCTGCCACCTGTTCTCGGGCCGCGGCGCCTATCTCCATTTCGGCGCCATGCTCGGCACGATCATGGTGCTGAACGTCTACTTCGTGATCATTCCCGGCCAGCGCGAGCTGGTGCGCGCCAAGGAGGAAGGGCGCGCGCCCGATCCGAAGTTCGGCCTGATGGGCCGCCAGCGCTCGGTCCACAACACCTACTTCACCCTGCCCGTGCTGTTCACGATGATCAGCAACCACTATGCGGGCCTCTACGGGCACGAGTGGAACTGGGTGCTGCTGCTGCTGGTCTCGGCCGCCGGCGCCCTGGTGCGCGTCTGGTTCGTGCAGCGCCACAAGGGCAACCAGAACCCCCTGGTCCTGGCCGCCGGCCTGGTCCTGCTGGCCATTACCGCGCTCGTCTCGCTGCCCCGGCCCGCGGCCGATATCGGCCCGCCCGCCTCGTTCGCCGAGGTCGCCCCCGTGTTCCGCGAGCGCTGCCAGTCCTGTCACGCGGCCAAGCCGACACAGGAAGGGTTCGCGGCGCCGCCCAAGGGCGTGATCCTGGAGACGCCGCAGGAAATCCGCGAGCGCGCCGCGATGATCAACCAGCAGGTCTGGGTCACCCGCGTCATGCCGCCGGGCAACATGACCCACATCACCGAGGCCGAGCGCCGCCTGATTGCGCGCTGGATCAAGGGCGGCGCACAATAGCGACATGACGGCCCGCCCGCGTGGATGGCCCTGGCGCCGCCTGCTGACGGCGGCGCTGGCGGTCGTCGCGATCCTCGTCTTCTGGACTCATGTCTCCGAGCGCGGCCAGCGCGAGCTGGTCAGGAGCTCGGCCGCGTCCGACACCGGCGCCGCGCCGTCCGGCACCCGCGGCTGGGGCGCCAGCGTGGGCTTCGCCGACCAACGCCGCCTCGACGAGCACTTCAGGAAGCACGGTTCCGAGTTCGGCCGCATCACCAAGCAGGACTACCTGCACCAGGCCCAGCTTCTGCGCGATGCAAGGCCGGGCGGTCCTGTCCTCGAGGCCGTGCGCCGCGACGGCGTGATCACCCGCTACGACACGCAGACCGGCGCGTTCATCGCGTTCAACCCCAACGGCGTGATCCGCACCTTCTTCAAGCCCAACGACGGCGAGCGCTACTGGCGGCGCCAGGCCGCGCGCGAGCCATGAAGCCACCGCCGCCCCCCGGCCCGCCCGACATCGGCGACCTGCGCGAGCTGGTCGAGCAGTGGGCCCGGTTCACGGCCGATCTCGCCGAGAACGGCTACAGCTTCGACCTGGACAACTGGCTGAACGACGTCGACGTGCGCGAGCTCGTCCTGGAGGCGCTGCCGATGTTCGGCCGCGAGGAGATGGGGGAGCTCGGCCTCGCGCTCGAGCAGGCCGACCGTACCTTCATGGCCGCCACGCGCGCCTTCAGGAAGTGCGTCTGGGGAACGGCGACGGCCGCCAGGGAACGGTGGACGCCGGAGAAAAACTGGTGGTACTTCCGCACGCCACACCGATCGAACGGTCCGCTCGAGGACGAGCTCGGTCGCATCCGCTGAAGGCCGTCGATGGAACCGCCGAAGATCCTTGCCGAGGCCGCCGGGCCGGTCACCACGATCATCGTCAACCGCCCGCGCGCGAAGAACGCGCTCGACAACGAGGCGGCGCACGCGCTCGCCGCGGCGCTGCGGTCCTTCGAGGCCGATCCCGACGCGAAGGTCGCCGTGCTGACGGGAGCCGGCGGTGCGTTCTGCGCCGGCGCCGATCTCAAGGAGCTGGGCGGCGGCACCGACTACTTTCCCTGGGCCGGCAGCGAGCAGGGGCCGCTGCGCGCGCCGCTGTCCAAGCCGGTCATCGCCGCCATCGAGGGCCATGCCTGCGCCGGCGGCCTGGGCGTCGCGCTCTACTGCGACATCCGGATCGTCGACGAGACCGCGACCTTCGGCGTGTTCTCGCGCCGCTGGGGCGTGCCGATGAGCGACGGCACCACGGTGCGCCTGCCGCGAATCGTCGGCCAGGGCCGCGCCCTCGACATGCTGCTGACCGGCCGCGCGGTCGGCGCCGACGAGGCGATCGCGATCGGTCTGGCGACCCGCAAGGTCGCGCGGGGCACGACACGGGAGGCGGCCGAGGCGCTGGCGCGCCAGATCGCCGGTTTCCCGCCGGTCGCGATGACCTCCGACCGCCAGTCGGCGTACGAGAGCTTCGACCGCGACCAGGCGGCGGCGATCCGGCGCGAGATGGAACTGTCGCTGGCGGCGCGGCGGCAGGAATCGCAGAAGGGCGCGGCCCGATTCGCCCAGGGCGAGGGTCGCCACGGCAAGTTCGAGAGGCAGTGAATGCGGGCATTGGTGTGCGAGGCCTACGGGCCCATCGAGAATCTGAAGATCGCCGACATCCCGACGCCCGAGCCGGGACCGGGCGAGGTCCTGATCCGGGTCGGCGCGGCCGGCGTCAGCTTCGCCGCGATGCTGGGCGTGCAGGGCAAGCATCAGAACAAGCCCAACCTGCCCTATGTGCCCGGCAACGAGCTTGCCGGGCACATCGTGAAGCTGGGTCCGGACGTCAGCGGCCTTGCGGTCGGGCAGCGGGTGATGACGGGCGTCAGCCAGGGCGCCTTTGCCGAGTACGCCGTCGCCATCGCGGCCAACGTGCTGCCGATCCCGGAGATCATGCCCTACGCCCAGGCGACGAACTTCCCGACGCTCTATCCGACGGCCTACGGCGCGCTGAAATGGAAGGCCGACCTGCAGCCGGGCGAGGTGCTGCTGGTGCACGGCGCCGGCGGCGGCTCGGGCCTGACGGCGATCGAGGTCGGCAAGGCGATGGGCGCTGTCGTGATCGCCTCGGCCGGCGGCGCCGACAAGCTCGCCGCCGCGCGCGAGGCCGGGGCCGACCACCTGATCGATTACCGGCAGGAGGACCTGCGCGCCCGCGTGCTGGCGATCACCGAGGGCCGCGGCGCCGACGTCGTGTTCGATCCGGTGGGCGGCGAGGCGTTCGACGTCTCGCTGCGCTGCGTCGCGCCGGAGGGACGCCTGATCCCCATGGGCTTCGCCAGCGGCACCATTCCGCAGATCCCCGCCAACATCCTGCTGGTCAAGAACGTCACCGTGATCGGCTTCTACTACGGCTACTACACCGGCTGGGGCGGCCGCGGCGCGCCCTCGCCAAAGGACCTGCCGGCGCTTGCGCGGCGGCGGGAAATGGTCGCCAGGGCGCAGCAGGAGCTGATGCGCTGGTTCAGCGAGGACAAGCTCAAGGCCACCATCGCCGGCACTTTCGATCTCGCCGACTGGGTGCCCGCCTTCCGGATGATCCAGGACAGGACGGTGGTCGGAAAGGCCGTGCTGGTCCCCTGACCGCGCGGCCGCCGGAGCCTCAGAGCACCCGAGGGAAGGTCTCGCAGTCCAGCCGGTCGCCCGGCGCCAGCCCGTGGCCCTCGATCGGCGGCGAGATCTGGCCGACCCGCGCCGCGTAGCGGGCGTCGTCGCCGCACCATCGCGTCGCCCACGCACGGCGGCGGCGATCGCTCGAGAGGTTGCCGGACGCGCCGTGCAATGTGAGCGCATGGAAGGCGATGACGTCGCCCGGCTCCATGTCCCAGGCGAGATAGTCGTGGCGGTCGCGCTCGGCATCGAGGTCCGGCAGCGGCTCGAAGCGCGGATCCGCGACGGCGAGGTCGACGCCGCCTTGGCGGAAGAACTTGGGCTGGAACCAGCGGCCCCAGCGATGCGAGCCCTTCACGTATTCGACGCAGGTCGCGCGGTCGACCGGGTCGAGCGGCAGCCACAGCGAGACGATCTGCTCGCCGTCGATCGGATAGTAGGGCTGGTCGTGATGCCAGGGCGTGCGTTCCCGCGTGCCCGGCTCCTTCACCAGGAGATGGTCGTGATAGTAGACGACGGTGCGCGAGCCCATGAGCCGCGCCGCGATGTGCCGGGCCGGCGACTCGTGCACGAAGGCTCGCGCCGCTGCATGACGCTGCCAGAGCTGGAAGTCGACGAAGAACAGGCCCGGCGCGTCCTTCGGCGTGTTGATCCGCACCATCGGTCCGGGCGCGGCCATGTCGGCGTCGACGGCCTCGCGCAGCCGCTCGATCCAGTCCGCCGAGAAGGCGCCGCGCAGGCAGACGGCGCCGTCGGCCTGATAGCGCGCGACCTCCGCGTCGGATGGCAAGTTCGTCATCAGATGTCCCCGAAGCCGCCGCCGCGGCCCTTGCCGGCGGCAAAGCGCGCCGCCCCGGCCTGCGCCTCCTGGCGAAGGGCGGGCATCCCGTGCTCCGCCTCGTTGACCAGGGCCTGGCCCAGCCCGAGGCTCCACTGCTCGTAGGACGACCGGCGGTCCGACCGCAGGCATGTCTGCGGAAACCGCGCGAGCTGATGCGCCAGAGTGATGGCCTCCGGCAGGGCATGGCCCTCGGGCACGACGCGGTTGGCGAGCCCCCACTCCAGCGCCTCGCGGGCGCCGACCTCGCGGCCGGTCAGGATCATGTCGAGCGCACGACTCTGCCCGATCAGGCGCGGCAGGCGCACCGTGCCGCCGTCGATCAGCGGCACGCCCCAGCGCCGGCAGAACACGCCGAAGCGGGCGCTCTCCGACGCCACGCGCAGGTCGCACCACAGCGCGAGCTCGAGGCCGCCGGCGACGGCGTAGCCTTCCACGGCGGCGATCACCGGCTTGGAGAGAAGATGCCGCGTCGGCCCCATCGGACCCGGCCCCCCTGTGTCGTGCAGGTTGGCCGCCGTCCGGTCGGGATTCGCGGCCACCTTGAGGTCGTAGCCGGCGCAGAAGATGCCGCCGCGGCCCGTCAGGATCGCCACCGACTGCCCGTCGTCGGCATCGAAGGCGAGGAAGGCCGCGCGCAAGAGCTCGGCGGTCTCGGGGTCGACGGCGTTGCGCGCCTCGGCGGCACGGTCGATGGCGACGATCGTGACTGGCCCGTCCCGCTCGACCGCGACCTTCGCCATGGCCTGCCTCCGTCAGTGTCCCTGCATCATGCGCAGGGGCGTGTAGACCAGCACCGTCTCACCCTTCTGGTTCAGGACCGTGTTGGTGGTCCGCACCAGCGCCCGCATCGGGTCCTTGGAGGTCGGCCGGATCTCGGTGAGCTCGATCTCGACATGGATCGTGTCGCCGACATAGGTCGGCCCCTTGATGTCGAAGCCCATCGACAGGAAGGCGAGACCCGTTCCCTGCAGGGTGGTGGGGATCACCAGCCCCTCGGCCATGGAAAAGACCAGGGCACCCGGGACGGGATGGCCGCCGCGCATGGGCGCATGCTCGCGGATGTATTCCTTGTTCGTGAACAGCTCCTCGGAAAAGCCGCAAAGCGTCACGAAGTTCAGCAGGTCCGCCTCGAACAGCGTCCGCCCGTAGGTCGTGAAGCGATCCCCGACCTTCAGGTCCCGCCAGTTCCACCCCTCGCCGAGTTGCTTCATGGTCCTGGCAGGCGTCAATGGGCGTGGGCGTCCGGACGGGCGCCGTCGCGAAGTCGATACAGCCTGCTGCAATAAGGGCATTCCACTCGCCCCTCTTCGCCCAGGTTGAGATAGACTTTAGGATGTCCCAACGCGCCGCCCCCGCCATCGCAGGCGACGCGGTCAGTATCGACAGTGATGATTTCGAACGGCTCCGTCACGCTCTCTCTCCTGTTGCGCCTGCGGATGATAGCGGCCACCGCCGCCCTGGTCATTCTTTCCGCCTGCGCCCCGACAGTCGCCCCGACCCCGAGCTCCTGGCCGCCCAGCGCCCGGACGCCCAGCCTGGACGACCAGCAGTACGTCGCCGCGGACGGCACGGCCCTGCCGGTCACGGTGTGGCCGGCCGCCGACGGCCATCCCCGGGCGATCATCCTCGGCCTTCACGGCTTCGGCGACTATCGCAGCGCCTGGGACGAGCCGGCCCGCATCTGGGCCAGGGACGGCATCACGACCTTTGCCTACGACCAGCGCGGCTTCGGCTCCAGCCCGACGCGGGGACGCTGGCCCGGAACCGACGCCCTGGTCGGGGATGCGAAGACCATGATCCGGCTGCTGCATGCAAGGTACCCGGACGTGCCGGTCTACCTGGCCGGCGAGAGCATGGGCAGCGCGGTGGTCCTGGTCGCGGCCGAAGAGGGCGCCGACGTCGAAGGCCTGGTGCTGCTCGCCCCGGCGCTCCGCTCGCGCGACACGTTCGGTCCGGTCGCCAGCGCCGGCCTCTGGTTCTTCGCCCACACGGTGCCGTGGCTGCCGTCGGGTCCGACCTCGATCGACTACAAGCCGACGGACAATCCCAGGACCATGGAGAAGCTGCGCAACGACCCGAAGATGCTGCGCCAGGTCCGGCTCGACATGGCGTACGGCCTGGTCGACCTGATGGACGATGCCCGTGTCGCGGCCGCCCGCGTGCACAAGCCCTATCTCATGCTGCACGGGCTGGGCGACCGGATCGTGCCGCAGGCGCCGGTGCGGGCGGCGATCGAGGTCATGCCGCCGCGCGCCGATTCGAAGCTCGCCTTCTACAAGGACGGCTATCACCTGCTGCTGCGCGACAAGGAGGGCCGGACCGTGGCCACCGACGTCGCCGCCTGGATCTCCGATCACGAGGCGGCGCTGCCGTCCGGCGCCGAGGCGGCCCATTCGCAGCCGGCCGTCGCCGCCCTGTGGGGCTCGAAGCGAAGCCGCTAGCTAGCGTCAGCTCGCGCAACGCACCACGACCGTGCCGGGACCGCGCACCACGGTGGCGTCGCCGCGCGTCGGCATGTTGGTCATGCTGAGCACCGTGTAGTTGCCCGAGCACATCGCCAGCGCCCGCGTCGAGCAGCCGCCCGGCATGCCGCAGGTGATGCGGATGGCTTCGCGGCCGTCGGTCCAGGTGATCCTGGTGGCGTCGGTGTCGGTATCGACGTTGTCGCCGGGCTTCTGAAGGTTCTGATCGCAGGCGGACAGGAGCACGGCCACGCCGATGGCCAGGATTCCCCGGATTGTCGATTGCGAGACCATGTGACTCCCCCGTCTTGGCCCATCATCTTCGGACGATGGACACTACCCCGCGGCCGTTTGGCCGTACAGGGCGGCACGCGGCAACGACCGCTCCCTCACGCGAAGGAGATCACCACGGCATCGGCGCCCATCGACAGCGCCAGCCCCTGCCGCCGCGCCTTCAGGCTCATGATCACGCCGTGGGGATTCTCCAGCCACATCTGGCCATGCCCCTGGTCGCCGGCGGCCACGCCGGTGCGCGCCGACCCGTAGGCGCCGGGAAACTGGCCGAGCTCACGGAGGTTGTACACGACGCCGTGCGCCTCGAGCTTCGAGATGCCGAAGCCGCCGATGCCCAGGCCTCCGATCGAGAAGCGGTAGCTCCTGCCGCGGAAATGCAGCGCCCCGCCGCCGGCCGCACCGCTGCCGATGAAGGCGACCTGAACCTGCTCGATGTCGACGGTGCCGCTCCACACGCGCTCCTCGGCGGCGGCGCCTCCGCCGGCCAGGACGATGCTCGTCCCCGCGCCTGCCAGCGCCGACCGCCGGCTCATTCTTCCTGCCATGACGGCTCCGCTCCGTTGCTCAGCGCTCGACGACGCCCATGGATTCGATCTCGACCAGAAGGCCGGGCACGGCGAGAGCCGACACCGCCACCAGGGTCGAGGTCACGACCGAGCCCTTGAGCGCCTTGCCCAGCGCCTTGGACACCGCGCCCATGTCGCGGATGTCGGTGACGAAGATCGTGAGCTGCGACAGGTCCGCCAGCCGGCACCCCGCCTTCTTCAGCGCCGCCTCGATCTTGCGCATGGTGATGGCGGTCTGTTCCGCCGCGGTCCGGCCCTGCACCCGCCCGCGCGAATCGAGCGAGGTCGTGCCCGACACGAAGACCAGCGGACCGCTGCGGATCGCGCGGACGTAGAACGGCACGACCTCGGTGCCGTCGGGAAAGAGTTTCTTGGCCACGGGCTGCTCCCTTAATGTGCGGCGGCAATCTAGAGCACATTCCGTCCGGCTGGAATCGGCCGCGCGGCCGGCGCTCGCCGCAATCACGTTCCCGCCGGTCCGCCGCGGGCAAAGGAGATCCATGTCGCTCGACCGCTACCGCACGGCCATCGTCACCGGCGCCAGCCGCGGCATCGGCGCCGCCATCGTCCGCCAGCTCGCGATCGGCGGGCTGGAGGTCTGGGCGGTGGCGCGCTCGGCGGACGATCTCGCCGAGCTGGCCCGCGAGACGGGCTGCCGGCCACTGGCGCTCGACATCACCCACCGCGACGCCGTGCTGAGCGCGATGGGCGGGCTCGATGCCGACATCCTGGTCAACAACGCCTCGGCCTTCGCGCCGGGGGGCGTCTCCTGGGCCGCCGCGCCCGACGACATCGACGCGCTGATGACCGTCAACATCAAGGGGACGCTCAATTGCCTCGCCGCGACGGTGCCCGGCATGAAGGCGCGCGGGAAGGGACACATCGTCAATCTCGGCTCGATCGCCGCGGTCTCGCCGATCCCCGGCATGCCGGTCTACGCCATGACCAAGGCGGCCCTCCGCAATCTCGGGCAGACGCTGCGGCTCGACCTCCACGGCAGCGGCGTGCGGGTGAGCGAGATCTCGCCCGGACGGGTCGAGACCGGCGCACATCTTGCTTTGCTGCAGGACCGTGAGGAAGGCCGCCGCCGCTTCTATGAAGGCTTCGATTGCCTGCAGCCCGACGACATCGCCGAGGCGGTCATGTTCGTGCTCGGCGCGCCGCAGCGCATGGACGTGACCTACATGGAGATCGTGCCCACCGACCAGTCCTACGGCGGCTCCCAGTTCCAGCGGAGAGAGACGTGAGCATCAAGAACCTGGCCGCGATCCTGGATCCCGCGGCGCCGGACGACCGGCCCCTGATCATCCAGGTCTCGCCCGAGGGCGACGAGGAGAGCCGCCTGTCCTATGGCGCCGGCCGCGAGCGGATCGCCGCCCTCGCGCGCGGCCTGCTGAAGCGCGGCCTGCGGCGCGGCGATGCCGTCGCCATCGTCGCGGCCAACAGCGCCGACTATCTTATGCTCTATATGGCCACCATGGCCGCCGGCCTGGTCTCGGTCTGCGTCAACCACAAGCTGCCGCGCGAGACGGTCGCCCACATCATGAAGGATTCGGCGGTGAAGCTCGCCGTCGCCGACGCGGAGCGCGCCCCGATCGTGTCCGAGCTGGTGCCGACCGAGGCGATCGAGCGCCTCGACGCGCTTCTCGATCCGGGCCCCTTCGCGCCGGTCGACATGGCGCCCGAGGAGGTCGCGATGGTGCTCTACACCTCGGGCTCGACCGGCCTGCCCAAGGGCGTGCCGTTGACCCACGGCGGCTACATCTGGGCGACCGGCGCGACGCCGGAGCAGCGTCCCGGCATCGAGGGACGGAAGGCGATCATCGCCGCGCCGCTGTTCCACATGAACGGCCTGTTCAGCGCCAAGCTGGTGATGATCAACGGCGGCACGATCGTGCTGATGACCGCCTTCACCGCCCGCGGCTACATCCGCGCCATCGACCGGCTGCGCGTCGACATGGTGACCTCGGTCCCGACCATGCTGGCGCTGGTGATGCGCGAGACCGAGGAGCTGGCGCGCGCCGATCTCGGCTGCGTGACCACCGCGGTCACGGGCTCGGCGCCGTCGACGGCGGAGTTCTTCGGGCAGATGCATCGCCTGTTCCCCAACGCCGAGACCGCCAACAGCTGGGGCACGACCGAGTCCGGGCCGATCGGCTTCGGCCCGCATCCCGACGGGATCGCCAAGCCGCCGGGCTCGCTCGGCTATCCGCGCCGCGGGATCGAGGTGAAGTTCGTGGGCGGCGACGACACGCAGGGGGTGCTGCACATCCGCACGCCGGCACTGATGACGGGATACCTGAACCGCGAGGCCGACACGAAGAAGCGGCTGGTCGACGGCTGGTACGACACCGGCGACGTCATGCGCCGCGACGAGAACGGCTTCGTGTTCTTCGTCGGCCGGGCCGACGACATGTTCCAGTGCGGCGGCGAGAACGTCTATCCCGGCGAGGTCGAGAAGCTGCTGGGCCAGCATCCCGACGTCGCCCAGGTGTGCGTCGTGCCGGTGGCCGACGAGATCAAGTACCAGCTTCCGGTCGCGTTCGTGGTGCCGAAGCCCGGCGCATCGCCCTCGGAAGATGTGCTGCGCCGCTTCGCGCTCGACAACGGTCCGGCCTACGCCCATCCGCGCGCCGTCTGGTTCGTGCCCGAGCTGCCGCTTGCCGGCACCAACAAGATCGACCGACGGACCCTGGTCGAGCAGGCCGCCGCCTCCTACGCGCGCGACGCCGGCCGTCGCGTCTGACGGGCGGCCCGCACGCCTTCTTTCACCAGGTCTCCTTCCACGGCCGGAGATCCATCTCGAAGGTCCAGGCCGAGCGCTTCTGGCAATGGAGCTGCCAGTAGGTCTCGGCGATGTCGTCGGGATCGAGCACCGCGTCCGGCCCCGCGTCGTAGCGCTCGGGGAAGTTCGTCCTGATCCACTCGGTGTCGATCGCGCCGTCGACCACGACATGGGCGACATGGATGTTCTGCGGCCCCAGCTCGCGCGCCATCGACTGGGCGAGCGCGCGCACGGCATGCTTGCCGCCGGCGAAGGCCGAGAAGCCTCGGCCGCCGCGCAGGCTTGCCGTCGCACCGGTGAACAGCATCGTCCCGCGCTGGCGCGGCACCATCGCCTTCGCCGCCTCGCGCGCGGTCAGGAAGCCGGCGAAGGCCGTCATCTCCCAGACCTTGCGATAGACGCGGGCCGTCGTGTCGCGGATGTCGAAGCGCACGTTGCCGCCGATGTTGAACACGAAGACCTCCACGTCGCCGATCTCCGTCTCGACGCGGCGGAACAGCTCCACCACCTGAGCCTCGTCGCGGGCATCGGACCCGAAGGGATGGACCTTGCCGCCCTCCCCGGTGATGCGTGCGACCAGGTCCGCGAGCTTGTCGGCACTGCGCCGCGTCACCACCGCCGTGTAGCCTTCGCGGGCGAAGCGGCGCGCGATGGCACCACCCGTCGCGTCGCCCGCGCCGATCACGACGCACACCTTGTCCCTTGCCATGGCCGCTCTCCTTCGCCGAGCAATGTGCCGATGGGGCGGAAGCGGCTCAAGCGGGCGGGCCCGAGAGATTAGTTCATGACCGCCTGAGCGGTGCGCCGGGCGAAGAGATCGAGCTCGTCCTGCCAGTCGACGCGGTGGGAATCGCGCGAGCTCGGTATCTCCCTCAACGTATAGTCGACATGCAGGCCGGTGCCACGGGCGAAGGCGCGCCCGGTCAGCAGCTCGGCGTATGCCGCTCCCGAGCGGGCGGCCGTGCTCGCCCCCGGCACCAGGCGCGCCACCAGCGGCATCACGTTCGACCAGGCCCATTGCTCGAAAGCGCCACGGTCGCGGGCCAGACCGGTGCCCGGCATCAGCCCGGGATCGAAGGCAATGAAGCGCGGACCGTCCGTGCCGCAGCGGCGCGCCAGCGCGTAGACCTGGAGGACGGCGCAGAGCTTGGAGGTGGCATAGCGGTCCATCCCCTGCTGCCGGGCCGACGCCGTCGCATCGAGGTCGCCCCTGGCCACGCGCTCGGCGCCCGTGAACAGGCCGCCGCGAAAGCCGAACATGCGGGCCTCGCGCTTCGTCGGGTCGTGCGTGCCGCTGGCCGTCAGCACGACCGGCGCGGCGGGCGCGAGACGGGGCAGCATCCGCTCGATCAGCACGGCATGGCCCAGCCAGTTGGCCTGGAAGGTCTCGTCGTAGCCGTCGCGGGTGAGGCGTGGCAGGCCGACGAACTGCAGGCCGGCATTGGCCGCCAGGGACGCGAGCCTCCCGCCGTCGAGGCGGGCTGCCACCAGGTCGGCAAACGCCATCGTCGATTCGAGCGAGAGCAGGTCGAGCGGCAGGATGGCCAAGCGGTCGGCCGGCGCCAGCCCGCGCAGCGCGTAGGCCCGGTCCGGCCGGCGCGCGCCGGCGATCAGGCGGCAGGCCGGATCGGCGAGCAGATGGCGCGCCGCCTCGAGGCCGAGGCCTGACGTCGCGCCGGTGAGGAGATGGACGGGAGCGGGCATCTTGCCTCCATGCTTTGACTTCGACCGTGGTGTGTCGAAGATGGGCATGGCCGCACCCGCGGTCGATTCGCATGGAGTTCCGCCCGTGCCCGCCGCGCTCAAGCCCCGCAAATCGCCCAGCCAGGGGCGCTCGACGCACACCGTCGAGGCGATCGTCGAAGCCGCCATTCGCATTCTGAGAGACGATGGCTGGGCCGCGGTCACGACCACCCGCATCGCGCAGCGCGCCGGCGTGTCGGTCGGCTCGCTCTACCAGTACTTCCCGAGCCGCGAGTCGATCGCCGTCGAGATCGTGCGCCGCCGCACGCGCGCCTTCCTCGAGACCGTGCTGGCCGTCGATCTCGCTGGCGTGCGCGGCGTCGACGCCGCCGCGGAGCGGTTCGTGGCGGCGTTCGTCGCCGAGAAGCGCCGGTCGCTCGACCTGTCGCTGGCGATCAAGGACGCCCATCCCGAGGTCCAGGGCCGACACGCGATCATCGAGGAAGCCCGCACCTTCGTTCCCGCCCTGCAGGCCAAGCTCGCCGGCGCCCTCGGCCGGACGCCCGATCCGGCGCGGCTCGCTTTGTCGCTGGCGGTCGTGGAGGGGGCGGTCTGGGAAGCGCTGTCGCAGGATCCCGGGCTGATCGAGCAGCCCGAGACCCTGGCGATGCTCGGCCGCCTGTTCACGGCCGCGCTCGGCGAGCTCAGCCCATGATCGGCTGGGGCTGGCCGCGCCGCGGGCGAGCCGGCTGCGCCTCGGCCGCGCGCTTCTTCAGCTCGGCCGCGGTCAGGCCCTTTCCGTCTGGACGCCAGCCCGGCGGTCCGAAGAGGAACATCCAGGCCTCGCGCGGCGAGCGGGCCGAGGCGACGTCCTTCGCGAGGCCGATCCACGGCAGGACGTTCAGCGCGATCGGATTGCGCGACGAGGTCGGCTGCGCGACGAGGCCGTAGTCGCAGGGCAGGTCCTTGCGCTCCGCCACGTAGGTGCCGAACAGGCGGTCGAAGACGATCAGCACGCCGCCATAGTTGGCGTCGAGATACTCCGGGTTGCGGGCGTGATGGACGCGGTGGCTGGACGGCGTGTTCAGCACGTACTCCAGCCAGCCCAGCCTCGGGATCCAGTCGGCGTGCAGCCAGAACTGGTAGAGCAGGTTGAGGAACAGCGCCGTCAGCACGGTCGTCGGCGTGAAGCCCAGCAGCACCAGCGGGGTGAAGAACAGCGAGGTGCCGGTGAACTTCCCGAACCAGCCCAGGCGATAGGCGGCTGCGAGGTTGAACTGATTGGGCGAGTGGTGGACCGAATGCGCGGCCCAGAACCAGCGCGAGGTGTGGCTCACGCGGTGATACCAGTAATAGAAGAACTCCAGGCCGACGAAGAGCAGCAGCACCGACCAGACGCTGTCGAGCGACTGCGTGAACAGCCGATGGTCCCACACCCAGGCCAGCCAGGGTGCCGCCAGCGTGTAGGGAATGAAGGCCAGCAATCGGCGGCCCGCCAGGTCCGCCAGGGAACAGCCCCAGGCCTTCCAGTCGTAGGCGACGCCCCGCCGGTACTGCAGCCACAGGGCCTCCACGAGTCCCGCGATCATGACGACGGGGAGGAGGACGAGATAGAGGGTGCCGATTTCCTGCATGCCCGTCATATTATGAGCATTGCTCATATTCGAAACTCGCGTTCCCCTGCCACGCCATCGCCATGCCCCCTCGCCGGCAAGTCCCTGAAACCAAACGAAGAGTCCCGCGCCAAGCCCGCTCGGCCGAGACCGTCGCGCTGATCCTCGAGGCCTCGGCTCAGATTCTCGAGGCCCGCGGTCTTGCCGGCTTCACGACCAATGCCGTGGCCGAGCGGGCCGGGGTCAGCGTCGGCACGCTCTACCAGTACTTTGACGACAAGAGAGCGATCCTGGTCGCGCTGGCCCGTCAGGAGGTCGAGGCTACCCTGACGGAGCTCAGGAAGGCGACCACCGCGCCGGAAGAGGCCACGGTCGAAGGCCGCGCCAGGGCCGCGGTACGGGCGATCGTGAACGGCTTCCGGGGCCGCCTGCGGGCGCGCAAGGCGGTTGTCCAGGCGGTCCTCGCCCAGGGATCCGGCGTCGAGGTCATGGCGCCGGTCGCGGCCTTCATCGCCGCCCAGCCGCGGCTGCTGCTGCCGGCCTTCACCGACGTGCAGCTCTTCGTGCTGTCGCGCGCCCTGCTCGGCACGATCCGCGCCGCGGTCCTCGAGGAGCAGCCGTTCTTCCGCAGCCGCGCCTTCGAGGACGAGCTGGTGCGCCTGATCGCAGGCTATTTCCGCGCCATCATCGCTACGTAACGCCGGGGTCATCGCCCGATCACGCGGAGCGGGCAGCGTGCGGCGATGAAGCTCCTTCGACGCCATGCGCTCGGCCTTGCCGGCGCCTTCGCCCTGCCCCGCATCGCGATCGCCCAGGGCGACAATCGCCCCTCGATCACCATCGCGGTCCAGAAGATCTCGACCTCCAACACGCTCGAGCCGATGCGCGAGCAGTCCAATGTCGGCCAGCGGGTCTTCTACACCTTCGCCGAGACGCTGACCGACCATGCCTGGACCGGCGACCTGTCGCTGCAGCCCGGCCTCGCCGAGAGCTGGCGCCGCATCGACGGCCGCACGCTCGAGCTTTCGCTGCGCAAGAATGTGCGCTTCCACAACGGCGATGCGATGACCGCCGAGGACGTGGCCTTCAGCTTCGGGCCCGAACGCATGTGGAGCGGCAGTTCGGTCGACACGCGCGGCATGTGGGTCTCGACCACGCCGGGCGCGACCTCGAAGGTGCCGCCGCCGGAGGCGCCCAAGATCGCCATGGCCGCCTATCCCGGCTTCGAGCGCATGGAGATCGTCGACAAGCACACCGTGCGCTTCGTCAACAAGGTGCCGGACGCCACGCTCGAGGGCCGCCTGACGCGCAACTGCGGCGCCATCTTCTCGCACCGCGCCTTCGCCGAGGCCAAGACCTGGCTCGACTGGGCGCGCCAGCCGGTCGGCACCGGCCCCTATCGCATCGTCGCCTACAAGCCCGATGCCGAGCTGCTGCTGGAGGGGTTCGACGACTACTGGGGCGGCCGCCCGCCGATCCGGCGCATCCGCTTCGTCGAGGTGCCCGAGGTTGCCCAGCGCGTGAACGGCCTGCGGGCCGGCGACTTCGACTTCGCCTGCGACATGCCGCCGGACCAGATCGCCACCATCGAGGCCAGCCCGAAGCTCCACGTGGTCGGCGGGCCGATCATGAACATCCGGCTCACCATCTTCGACAAGCACCACCCGACGCTCGCGGATCCGCGCGTGCGCCGCGCCATGACCCATGCCGTCGACCGCCAGGCCATCGTCGATGCGCTGTGGGCCGGCCGCACCCGAGTGCCCAAGGGGCTCCAGTGGGACTTCTTCGGCCCGATGCTGCTGACCGACTGGGCGGCCCCGGCCTACGACCCGGCGGAAGCCAGGCGCCTCCTCAAGGAGGCCGACTACGACGGCGCCCCGGTGCCCTACCAGATGCTCAACAACTACTACACGAACCAGGTGCAGACGGCGCAGATCATGGTCGAGCAGTGGAAGGCCGTCGGCCTGAACGTCGCCATCGAGATGAAGGAGAACTGGGGCCAGATCCTCGGCCGCTTCCCCGGCCGCGGCATCTGCGAGAACTCCAACTCGTCCTGGTTCAACGATCCCGTGGCCTCGCTGGCCGCCTACGCCCCGGGCGGCCAGACCTGGGAAGCCGGCCAGTGGGAGAACGAGGAGATGCCGTCGCTGATGGCCAACCTGCAGGCCGGCATCGACGTCGAGCAGCGCCGCCGCGACTTCCGCCGCATCCTCACGATCATCGAGCGCGAGGATCCCGTCTACAACATCGTCCATCAGAACGCGACGTTCACCGCCAAGCGCCGCGACTACAAGTGGCGGCCGGCACAGTCTTTCGTGGTCGATTTCCGCGCCAGCAACTGGGGCTGACCCCTCCGTCGCCGCAGACGGCGACACCTCCCCGCGCTGCGCGCAGGGAGGAGATTGAAGAAGCCCTCCCCGTCACAGACGGGGAGGTGTCCGCGCAGCGGACGGTGGGATCATGGGCCCCCTGAAGCCTCTCGACCCCTCCGTCGCCGCAGACGGCGACACCTCCCCGCGCTTCGCGCAGGGAGGCGTACTGACCTTCCTCCTCCCCGTCGCAGACGGGGAGGTGTCCGCGCAGCGGACGGAGGGGTCATGAATCCGGCTGAAGCCTCTCGACCCCTCCGTCACCGCAGACGGCGACACCTCCCCAGCAGAGCTGGGGAGGAGTACTGACCTTCCTCCTCCCGTCGCAGACGGGGATGTGTCCGCGCAGCGGACGGACCGGTCAGAGAGTGTGCGGCAGAGGGACGTTGAGCAGGACGCCCTGCTCGTTGGCGAGGTCGCAGCTCACGCGGCCATGGACCTTGCCCTGCCGGTCGAAGAAGCGGCCCGACGGGGTCACGGGGAACACGCCCTCGTGCCAGATGCCGGGATGGATGTAGATGCCGAAACTGCCGTCCGACCACAGGGCGACGAAGTCCTCGGGCGCGAGATCGTCGCCGGGCTTCGCGACCGGCACGACGAACGGCTGGCCGTCGAGCGGGAAGAAGAGCTGGCCGCCGTCGGGATGGTAGTTGCAATGCCACAAGAGCACGCGGTCGCCGGCCAGGGCCACGCCCGGCCGCGCCTGCTCCGGCCGCTCGCGGAAGCCGATGACATAGTGGCCGCCCACCGCCTCGTTGCGGCCCAGCAGCTCGTTGCCCTGCCATTCGCAGGCGAACACGCCCTGGGTCGTGCCGCCCTCGATGCCGGTGCCGGCGTCGAGCCGGCGCCAGCCGCTGAGCGGCCAGGGCACGATCTCGATGCGATGGTCCTTGGCGCGGGCGATCTCGCCGTAGCCGCGGATCGACTCCTCGGTGGCGCGCACCACCGGCACGTCGACCAGTCGCAGGCCGGCGGGGACCTTGGGATTGAGATAGTCGAAGACGACCTGGTCCATCACGCGGCCCGGCTCAGATCCTCGCCCGCCAGCGCCCGCTCGATCAGCGTCACGACATTGTCGCGGCCGTAGAGCTTGATGAAGGCGCCCATGCGCGGCCCCTGCTCGCTGCCCAGCAGCACCTCGTAGAGCGTCTTGAACCACTGCCGCAGCTCGGCCTGCGCGAAGTGGCGCTTGCCCGCCTCGTAGACCTCGTTCTGGATGAACTCGGCGGTCGAATCCTCGGGCAGGCCGCGCAGCGTGTCGGCGAGGTCCTGCAACGCCTCGCGCTCCTTCCCGGCAGGGAGGCGGAACTTCTTCGAGGCCTTCACGAAGTCCTGGTAGTAGGCCACGGCGCCGGTCAGCAGCCGGTCGAGATAGGGCGCGTTCTCGGGCGTCGCCCCCGGCACGTAGCGGCGCAGGTACTGCCACAGCACGTCCTTGCTGTCGGTGTGGGCGACGCTGGCGAGATTGAGCAGCATGCCGAAATTGACGCCGGCCGAGTGGTGGTCGACCGGCTTGCCGTCGTGGATGTGCCAGGCCGCATTCTCCAGCGCCTTGGCCGGCTCCTCACCGGGCAGCTTCTCGACCGCGGCGAGATAGTCGTCGACGGCGCGCGGGATCACGTCGAAGTACAGGCGCTTGGCCCGCCGCGGCTGCTGCTGCATGTAGAGCGCCAGCGATTCCGGCGGCGCATAGCGCAGCCATTCCTCGACCGACAGCCCGTTGCCCTTGGACTTGGAGATCTTCTTGCCCTCCTCGTCGAGGAAGAGCTCGTAGTTGAAGCCCTCCGGCGGCTTGCCGCCCAGGATGCGCACGATCTTCGCGCTGAGCTCGGCCGAGGGGATCAGGTCCTTGCCGTACATCTCGTAGTCGACGTCGAGCGCGAACCAGCGGCCGGCCCAGTCGGCCTTCCACTGCAGCTTGACGTTGCCGCCGGTGACCGGGGTCTCGACCAGGGTGCCGTCCTCGTCGCGGTAGACGATGGTGCCGGCGTCGGCATCGACCTTGACCAGCGGCACCTGCAGCACCCGCCCGGTCTTCGGCGAGATCGGCAGGAAGATCGAATAGGTCGCGCGGCGCTCCTCGCCCAGCGTCGGCAGCATGACCGCCTGCACCTCGTCGTAGTGCCGCAGCATGGTGAGCAGCATCCGGTCGAAGCGGCCCGACCGGTACCAGTCCGTGGCCGACTGGAACTCGTACTCGAAGCCGAAGGAATCGAGGAAGGCGCGCAGGCGGGCGTTGTTGGCCGCGCCGAAGCTCGGATGCTCGTTGCTGAACGGATCGGGGACCGCGGTCAGCGGCTTGCCGAGATGGGCCGCCAGCATCTCCTTGTTGGGCACGTTGTCGGGCACCTTGCGAAGCCCGTCCATGTCGTCGGAGAAGCAGAACAGGCGCGTCGGCACGTCCGACAGCCGCCGGAAGGCCTGGCGCACCATGGTCGTGCGCACCACCTCGCCGAAGGTGCCGATGTGCGGCAGGCCCGACGGGCCGTAGCCCGTCTCGAGCAGCACGTACCCCTTGGCCGGCGCTTTGCCGCCGATACGGGCGACCAGCTTGCGGGCTTCTTCGAACGGCCACGCGCGCGCGGCCTCGGCGAGGGAACGATCGGTCTGGGACATGGAACCGGCGAAACTAGGAGCGGCGGCGATTTGCGTCAATGCGGGCCGCGAGCCCAAAGTGCCGCGCATCATGGCCCGGACCCCCCTCCTCCTGGCGCTCGGCGGCGGGCTCGCCATGGCGGCCGGCATCGGCGTCGGACGCTTCGTCTACACGCCGATCCTGCCGCCCATGGTCGAGGCGCTGTCGCTCAGCAAGTCGCAGGCCGGGATGATCGCGTCGGCCAACTTCCTGGGCTACCTCGCGGGCGCCCTGCTCGCCGCGCTCCGCCTGCCCGGCTCGCGGCGCGCCTGGCTGCTGGGCTCGCTTGCCGCCAACGCGCTCTGCCTCGCCGCGATGGGCCTCACGACGGCGCTGGCGGTCTTCCTGGCGCTGCGGCTGGTCGCCGGCATGGCCAGCGCCTTCACCCTGATCTTCGCCTCGGCGCTGGTGCTGGAGCGGCTGGCGCAGCAGGGCCGCGGCGAACTGTCGGCCGTCCACTTCGCCGGGGTCGGCAGCGGCATCGCGGCCTCCGCCGCGCTGGTCGCGCTGCTGCTGGCGGGCGGCGCGTCCTGGGCCGGCCTGTGGTTCGCGAGCGCCGCCCTCGCCCTCGTGGCGGGCATCGCGGTCGTCGTCCTGGTGCCGCCGGACACGCCCCGGCCCGCGACGGCCGCGGCAAAGCCCCCGCCGACGGGCGAGTCCCGCGGCTTCGCCGCTCTGGTCGTCGCCTACGGCCTGTTCGGCTTCGGCTACATCATCACCGCGACCTTCATCGTCGACATGGTGCGCGGCACGGCCGGGCTGGCGCCGCTGGAACCCTACATCTGGGTCGTGTTCGGCCTCAGCGCCGCGCCGTCGGTGGCGCTCTGGACCTGGATCGCCCGGCGCCGCGGCATCCTCGTCGCCTACACCTGGGCCAGCCTGGTCGAGGCGGCCGGCGTCGCGGTGAGCGCGCTGTGGCTGCACGCCGCCAGCGTGATCGTCTCGGCCCTGTTCGTCGGCGGGACCTTCATGGGCCTGACCGCGCTGGGGCTGGTGGCGGCGCGCGAGGGCGCCGGCGGCGATCCGCGCGGCCGCATCGCGCTCATGACCGCGGCCTTCAGCTTCGGCCAGATTCTCGGCCCCACCTTCGCCGGCTACCTGTACGATCGCACCGGCAGCCTCGCGACGCCGCAGCTGGTGGCCGCCGGGACTCTGGTGCTGGCGGCGGTTCTGTCGACGGTCGCCGACGCCCGACGCCGTGGCCGAATCTGACTGCTTCGCGCCCGGAAGCGGCGAACCGGAAAGCGTTCGCCACGCTTCTTCGAAGAGACGCGCAAGTCGTTGATGCATCCGATCTTTCGGCGCTGGAGACGGCCGATCGATGTCGCCTGGAATGCGACACGACGACAACACCCCCCTTCGCCGACGCTGCAGCCGGCGGGCTGATTCGGATAGACGATGCATAGAGCGAAGCGGCCGGAAGCCGCCGGAGCGCATGATAACTCATGTCACTTTACGGTGCACTAGTGTTATAGTCGCCGCCGCTTCCCGCCTCTCCCGTGCCGGCGTCGGCCCCCGGTCCTGCCGCCGCGAGCAACGAAACCGCCCACCCCCCTCCCGCCCGCATTGTGTGCTATCGCGCTGCCGATGGTGTCGCTGGCCAACCACCCGTCCCTCGTCGCGAGTGCGCGCGGCGCGCTGTGGCGCGCGCCCGAAAGCGACGGGCCGGAGGGCGGGCGGATCGAGCGGCTGACCGCGGCCGAGGTCGCCCGTCGCGCCGCGGCGCAGCCGCCCCTCGTCTGCCACGCGCCCGCCGTCGCGGCCCGGCTCGGCCTCGAGGACCTGCCGGCGCTCGACCTGCTCGAACTGTTCGCCTTCGTGCGGCCTGCACAATTCTGCCTGCCGACGCCGCGCGGCCTCGCCGAGGCGCTCGACCTGCCGGTGCCCGAGACGCCCGAGGAGCAGGCGGCCTGCCTGCCCGAGGCGGCGCGCGTCCTGCTCGACGAGCTCGAGGACATGGCGGCGCTGGCGAACCGCGAGCTGACCGACGTGGCGCTCAGCATGGCGCGCGGCCAGTGGGCATGGAGCGAGCCCGTGCTGGCCGCGCTCGGCCTCGACCCGGCCAGCCGCAAGATCCGTCCCGGCGCCGGCCTCGACATCTGGAAGAGCCTGCCGCAATGGGAGGAGCCACCGCCCGCGCCACCACCCTCGAGCCAGCCGGTCGAGCCGCGCGAGGCGCGGCTGCGCCTGGCGCAGATGATCGCCGCCGGCGCCAACATGGCCGAGGCGCGGCCGACCCAGAGCGACTATGCCTCGGCCGCGAGCCAGGCCTTCGCGCCGCGCCAGCAGGAGGGCGAGCCCAACGTCGTGCTGGTCGAGGCCGGCACCGGCGTCGGCAAGACGCTGGGCTATGTCGCGCCGGCCAGCCTGTGGGCCGAGAAGAACGGCGCCCCGGTCTGGATCGCTACCTACACCCGCAACCTGCAGCGCCAGATCGACAACGAGCTCGACCGGCTGCACCGCGATTCGGCGGAGAAGCGGCGGCGCGTGGTGATCCGCAAGGGACGCGAGAACTATCTCTGCCTGCTGAACTTCCAGGAGGCGGTGATGCGCACCGGCCTCGCCCCCGAGAACGCGGTCGGGCTCGGCCTGCTGGCGCGCTGGGCGCTGGCCAGCCGCGACGGCGACATGGTGGGCGGCGACCTGCCGGCCTGGCTGCTCGACCTGCTGGGGCGCAGCCGCATCACGCGGCTCGCCGACCGGCGCGGCGAATGCATCTACTCGGCCTGCGAGCACTACCGGAAGTGCTTCGTCGAGCGCACCATCCGCCGCGCCCGCCAGGCCGACATCGTGATCGCCAACCATGCGCTGGTCATGGTGCAGGCGGCGATGGGCGGGCTCGACGACGCGACGCGGCCGCTCCGCTACGTCTTCGACGAGGGGCATCACCTCTTCGACGCCGCCGACGGCGCCTTCGGCGCGCATCTGAGCGGCGTCGAGGCCTCCGACCTGCGCCGCTGGCTGCTCGGCGCTGAGGGCCGCCGCGGCAGCCGCGCCCGCGGCCTGGAACGCCGCCTGTCCGACCTGCTGGGCGAGGACGAGGAGGCGCACACCGCGCTGCGCCGGCTGCTGCAGCTCGCCCATCTCCTGCCCTCGCCGCAATGGCAGACGCGGCTGGCCGACGGCACCGTGCTCGGCCCGGCCGAGGAGTTCCTCGCCCTGGTGCGCCAGCAGGTGCGCGCGCGCTCGAGCGGCGACGACCAGGGCTTCGGCCAGGAATGCGACGTGCGGCCCCTCAACCCCGGCCTGCTGGAGGCGGCCGACCGGCTGGTCGAGGCGCTCGAGCAGATGCTGGCGCCGGTGCGCAGGCTGCGGCAGGCGCTGCGCACCAAGCTCGAGGGCGAGGCCGACAAGCTCGACAGCGGCCAGCGCGGACGCATCGAGGGCGTCGCACGCTCGCTCGCCAACCGCTGCGAGCTGACGCTGGAGGCCTGGCGCGCCATGCTGCGCGGCCTGCACAACGAGCCCGACCGTGCCTTCGTCGACTGGTTCGCCATCGAGCGCAGCCAGAACCGCGAGATCGACGTCGGCATGTACCGCCACTATCTCGATCCGACCGAGCCGTTCGTGAACTCGGTCATCGTGCCCTCGCACGGCGCCGTCGTGACCTCGGCGACGCTACGCGATTCGCTGGGCGTGCCGGCCGCCGCCAACGACGAGGCGCCTGAGGCGCTGGCCGACTGGACGGTCGCCGAGGCACGCACCGGGCTGCGCCATCTCCAGGCGCCGGCGATGCGCGCCGCCATGGCCTCGCCCTTCGACTATGCGACGGCGACGCGCGTGCTGATCGTGCGCGACGTCAAGCGCGACGACGCCGACCAGGTCGCCGCGGCCTATCGCGAGCTGTTCCTGGCGGCGGGCGGCGGCGCGCTCGGCCTGTTCACCGCCATCGGCCGGCTGCGCGCCGTGCACCAGCGCATCGCCCCGGCGCTCGAGGAAGCGGGCCTGCCGCTCCATGCCCAGCATGTCGGCGGCATGGATGCCGCCACCCTGGTCGACATCTTCCGCGCCGAGGAGCATTCGTGCCTGCTCGGCACCGACGCGGTGCGCGACGGCGTCGACGTGCCCGGCCGCTCGCTCAGGCTGATCGTGTTCGACCGCGTGCCGTGGCCGCGCCCCGACATCCTGCACCGCGCCCGCAAGGCCGCCTGGAAGGAAGCGGGCGCCGGCGCCAACGCCTACGACGACATGCTGGCCCGGCTGCGCCTGAAGCAGGCCTATGGACGGCTGATCCGCCGCGCCGACGATCGCGGCGTCTTCGTCATGCTCGACTCCCGCCTGCCCAGCCGCCTGCTGGGCGCCTTCCCGTCCGGCGTCGCGATCGACCGGGTCGGGCTGGCCGAAGCGGTGGCGGCGGTGCGGGAGTTCCTCGGGTAGCACTCATCGTCTTTCGGACCGCGGGCCTCCAGGCTCGCTCAGGATCATGAGCGGGCCTGGAGGCCCGCGGTCCAGAAGAACATGATCCTGACCACGCAGTGGCGCGATGTCGCTCAGTACCCCGCGGTGCGGTCCACGACTTCCTTGAGCGGCGCGCCGTCGAGGAAGCGGCCGAGATTGTCGACGAACAGGCGGGCGACGAAGCGGTCGCGCTGGGGATGGGGGCCGCCGATGTGCGGCAGCACGATGATGCCCTCGGTGGTCCAGAACGGATGCTCCGACGGCAGCGGCTCCTGGCGGAACACGTCGAGCAATGCGCCGGCGATCGTCCTGCCCTTCACCGCGGCGATCAGGTCGTCGTCCTTGATCGCCTGGCCGCGCCCGAAGTTCAGGAGCCAGGCGGACTTCTTCATCTTCGCCAGCCTGCTGGCGTCGACGAAGTTCTCGGTCTCCGGCGTGGCCGGCAGCAGCAGCACGACGAAGTCGGCGCGCGCCAGCACCTCGTCGCTGCGGTCGCCCGGCAGCACCTCGGCGACATTGGCCACCGGCGTGACGCGCCGCTTGGTGCCGATCACCGTCATGCCGAGCGCGCTCGCGATGCGCGCCACCTCGGCGCCGATCGCGCCCAGGCCGAGGATGCCCAGCGTCTTGCCGGCCAGCGGCTGGGCAACGGTGTTGACCCAGGTCGACTTCTTCTGGGCCTCGGCCACCGAACGGTACGGCTTGGCGACGTGGAACAGCGCGCCGACGATGTTCTCGGGCATCGATTCGGTGTGGGTGCCGCGGGCGCAGGTGAGCGTCAGCCCGGCCGGCAGGTCGGGCAGCGCCAGCCAGGCCTCGACACCGGCGCTCATCGCCTGGGCCCATCGCAGCTTCGGCATCTGCGGCAGGACGCCGGCCGGCATGGCGCCGGCCATCAGCGCCTCGGTGCGCGCCATCTGCTCGGCCGAGGGCTTCTCCTTGCGCGGCAGGGTGTCGAGGGAAACGCGGTCGGCCAGGCCGGCGGCCTCGACGGCATCGAGGTAGGCGGCGGGCTGGTCCGTCCACAGCAGGACATGCGCGCGATTGGTCACGAAGCGGCTCCGGGTCGGCGGCGGGGCCGGCACCGTACCCGATCGCAGCCGCCATGCAACGGCGGCCCGCCGCCAGCCGATTCTCCAGCACGGTTTCGGAGAACGCGGCCGACAGGCGCGGTACCGGAAATGTGACCGCAAATAAGAGGTGCGCGGCGGCGCGCCTCCTCTAATGTCGCGACCAGAAAAAGTATTGTGGAGGTCTACCCAAGATGAAACGTCTGATCCTGCCGCGCCGCCGGGCCCTGATCCTGTCGGCCGGCGCCCTGGCATCGCCCATGATCGCCTCGGGGATCGCCCGCGCCGCGGCCGACTGGCCGAACAAACCGGTGCGGTACATCAATGTCTTCCCGCCCGGCGGACCGACCGACACGCTGTCGCGCATCGTCTGCCACGAGATGTCGGAGGCCACCGGCCAGCAGTTCATCGTCGACAACAAGTCGGGATCGGGCGGCAATGTCGGCGCCGACGCGATCGCCAAGTCGCCGCCGGACGGCTACACGATCGGGCTCTACACGATCGCCAGCCACGCGATCGCGCCGACGCTCTACGCCAAGCTGCCGTTCGATGCGGGCAAGGACTTCACCGGCATCGCCATGCTGTGGTCGGTGCCCAACATGCTGATGACGCGGCTCGACCTGCCGGCCAAGACGGTGCCGGAGCTGATCGAGCTCACCCGCGCCAACCCCGGCAAGTATTCATTCGCCTCGTCCGGCGCCGGCACCAGCCCGCAGATCAGCGGCGAGCTGTTCAAGCAGCTGGCCAAGGTGCAGCTCCTGCACGTGCCCTACAAGGGCAGCGCGCCCGCCCACCAGGACCTGCTGGCGGGCCAGGTCGACATGATGTGGGACAATATCCCGGGGCCGCTCGGCCTGATGCGCGGCGGCAAGGTGCGCGGCCTCGCGGTCACGTCCAAGCAGCGCCATCCCGCCGTGCCCGACATCCCGACGATGGCCGAGTTCCTGCCGGGCTACGAGATCACCTCGTGGGGCGGCATCTGCGCGCCGGCCGGCGTGCCGCAGGACATGGTCGAGAAGTGCTCGGCTGTCGCCAAGAAGGCGCTCGAGGCGCCGGCCGTGAAGGCCGCCTTCGAGAAGCAGGGCGCGACCGCGATCTGGATGAATCCCGCCGACACGGCGGCGTTCCGCGCCGCCGAGGAGAAGCGCCTGGCGCCGATCATCAAGGAGTCGGGCGCCCGGGTGGAATAGAGACAATCGGGTTCCTCTCCCCCGTCAGGGGGAGAGGAGCATGAGAAGAACAAGTTCTTTCGCTGCCGGGGGCACACCACTCTGCAGCGCCTCATCGGAGCGCGGACCTCCAGGTCCGCTCACCATCATGATGCGGACCTGGAGGTCCGCGCTCCAATGACCAGATGTCATGCCGCGCTACCGGAAGCGCGGCATGACCTCGCGACACAGCAGCCGCAGCGCCTCCATGACGCGGTCGTGGGGGATCAGGCTCCCGGGATTGAGCTCGGCCAGGATGCCGTCCAGGCCGAGCTCGTCATGCAGCTCCCGCAGCCGGCCGACGACGCGGTCCGGCGTGCCGACGATCATGCGCTCGCGCAGCACTTCCTCGTAGTCGATCGCCTGCATGCGGGCGCCGCGCTCGGCGCGGTTCTCGAGGGCGCGGGCGCCGCTTGCCGTCGCGGATTCGGCGAGGCGGCCGCCGATCGTGCGCAGCAGGTGCATGATGCTCTCGCGCGGCTCCTCGCGCGCGCGCTCGTCGCTGGCGGCGACGTAGACCGGCACGCGCAGGAAGACCTGGCCCTCGCCGGCGTGTCCGGCCTTCTTCCAGGCCGCGCGATAGGTCCGCACCAGCGGCGCCAGCTCCGAGAGGTTGCCGATGCGGGCGGCGACGAAGATCGGGTGGCCCATCTCGGCCACCTCGACATAGGTGTCGGGGCTGGCGGCGGCGATGCGGATCTCGGGCCAGGGCTGCTGCAGCGGCTTCGGCGCCAGCCGCACGTCGTCATAGGCGAAGTACTTGCCGCGATGGGAGAAGCGGTCCTCGGTGAAGGCGCGCTTCACGATCGCCAGCGTCTCGGCGAAGCGCTCGCGGCTCTCGCCATAGTCGACGCCGTAGGTCCTGTAGGTATGCGCGAAGCCGGAGCGGCCGACCCCGAAGATCAGGCGGCCGCCGCTCAGCTGGTCGACGGTCGCCACCTCCTCGGCGAGCCGCAGCGGATGGCAGAGCGGCAGCACCTGCACCGCCGTGCCGATCCGCAGCCGGCGCGTGCGCTGGGCGATGGCGGCGGCCAGGATGAGCGGCGCCGAGAGGACCGAGCGGTCCGGCGCGAAGTGCAGCTCGGCGAGCCACATCGCATCGAGGCCCCACTCCTCGGCCGCGTCGACCTGCGCCATCGAATGGGCGAAGGACTGGGCGGCCGTCTCTCCAGGCAACGCCTGGAACTCGTGGAACATGCCGAATTCCATCGGGCTTCCTCCCGGGGACGCATGGTAAGAGCGAACCATGGTCGCCAAAAGGGTCCTGATTGCCGGCGCCACCGGCCTGGTCGGCCAAGCCGCCCTGAAGCATTTCGGCTCGCAGATGGACTGCGCGGTGGTGGCGCTGTCGCGCCGCCGGCCAGCCGACACGTTCGGCGCCGCCTGGCACGCGCTCGACCTCGCCGACGCGGCGGCCTGCGCCAACCTCGCCCCTGCCTTCGCCGGCACGACCCATCTCGTCTATGCCGCCCTGCACGAACGGCCGGGACTGGTCGCCGGCTGGCAGGAAGAGGAGCAGATCCGCACCAACGACGCGATGCTGCGCAACCTGTTCGAGCCGCTGGAGCGCGCCGCGCCGGACCTGCGCCACGTCGCCCTGCTGCAGGGCACCAAGGCCTACGGCGTGCATGTGCGGCCGATGCTGGTGCCGGCGCGCGAGAACCGCTCGGAGATGCACGAGCAGCCCAACTTCTACTGGAACCAGGAGCGCTACCTGCGCGAGCGCCAGCCGGGCAAGGCCTGGGCGTGGTCGATCCTGCGGCCGGTCCTGATCGTCGGCAATTCGACGGGCAGCGCCATGAACGTGATCCCCGCGCTGGGCGCCTATGCCGCGCTGATGCGCCAGGCCGGCAAGACGCGGCTCGACTATCCCGGCGGCGTCGGCCGCGTGGCGCAGGCGGTCGATGCCGACCTGCTGGCCCGCGCCATCGCCTGGTCGGGCGAGGCGGCGACGGCGCGCAACGAGATCTTCAACGTCACCAACGGCGACGTCTTCGTCTGGCCCAACGTCTGGCCGGCCATCGCCGACGCGCTGGGCTTCGACGCCGGCGATGCCGTGCCGCTGGCGCTCGATCGCGAAATCCGGCCGCAGGAAGCGGCCTGGGCCGAGGTGCGCCGCCGGCACGGGCTGGTCTCCGGCACGCTGAAGGAGTTCGTCGGCCTGTCCTTCGAGTATGCCGACTACACGATGGGATTCGGCCGCACCAAGCCCGGACCGCCGGCGCTGGTGTCGACCATCAAGCTGCTGCAGGCCGGCTTCACCGAGGTGATGGACACCGAGGCGATGTTCCGGAAGGCCTTCGCCGAGATGCAGGCGGCGAAGCTGCTGCCGCCGCGCTGACGCGGCCGGGCCGCCTGCCCGTCATTCGCCGACGGCACCCGCCGGCGTCGCCGGGCGACGGAGCACGACCGTGGCGAGCAGGGCCAGGACCAGGGTGGCGCCCAGCGCATAGAAGGCGTCGGCGACCGCCATGACATAGGCCTGCTGCTGCACGCTGTCGGCGAGGGCGGCGATCGCCTTGCGCCCGGCGAGCAGGCGGTCGGACAGGCCATGGTCGACGAACTGCTGAACCAGGGCGTCGAGGCGCAGCCGCGTCGGCTCGTCGAACACCGAGAGCTGCTCGCCGACCCTGGCGACATGGAAGCGCTGGCGCTCGTCCAGGAAGGTCTGCAGCAGCGCGATGCCGATCGCGCCGCCGAGGTTGCGCGTGACGTTGAGCAGCCCGGAGGCGGAGCCGGCATCCGCCGCCGCGATGCCGCTCACCGCCAGTGCCGTGAGCGGCGTCATCAGCAGCGCCTGGCCGACCGCCCGCACCACGTTGGGCAGCAGGAGCTGGTCGGCGCCGACGTCGGCGGTGAGGTCCACGTTCATGAAGTTGCTGCCGGCGAACAGGACGAGCCCGGTGGCCACCAGCCAGCGCGGATCGAACCGGCGCATCAGCCACGGCACCAGCGGGATCAGCAGGAGCTGCGGCAGCCCGGTCCAGGCCAGGACGAAGCCGATCTGCTCCGCGTTGTAGCCCTGCACGCGGCCGAGATAGAGCGGCAGCATGTAGATGGAGCCGTAGAGCGCGACGCCGAGGAGAAACATGGCGGCGACGCCGGCGCCGAAGTTGCGGCGTCGCAGGAGGCGCAGGTTCAGGAACGGATGGGCCGACCGCAGCTCGATCCAGACGAAGGCCGAGAGCGCCAGCGCCGCGATCGCGGCGGTGCGCAGGATGAAGCCGGAGTCGAACCAGTCCTCCCGGTTGCCCTCTTCCAGGACGATCTCCAGCGCCGCCAGCCCGATCGCCATGGCGGCGATCCCGCCCCAGTCGCCCCGGCGCAGCAGGCCGAGCTGCATCGGCTCGCGCGCGAGCGTGAACCACAGCAGGCCGATCATCGCCAGCCCGGGACCGATGTTGACGAAGAACACGTACTGCCAGCCCCAGTTCTCGCTCAGCCATCCGCCGACGGTCGGACCGATCGCCGGCGCGAAGGTCGCGGCCATCGCGAAGATGGCGAGGCCCACCGGCTGCCGGCCCGGCGGCAGCAGCGTGATGACGAGGGTGAAGGCCATGGGGATCAGCACGCCGCCGCAGAGCCCCTGCAGGACCCTGAGGGCGATCATCTGGTCGATGTCCCGCGCGAGGCCGCAGGCGACGGAGAAGAGGACGAAGAGCGCGGCATTGGCGATCAGGTAGCGACGCACCGAGAACACGCGCGACAGCCAGCCGGACAAGGGGATGACGACGATCTCGGCGACGAGGTACGCGGTCGAGATCCAGGCGCCATCGTCGATGCCGGCGCCGAGCGCGCCGCGGATCTCGTCGAGGGAGGCGCTGACGATCTGGATGTTGAGCACCGCCATGAAGGTGCCGAGCGTCGCCCCCACCACCGCGAGCCAGGTCCGCAGGGGAACGGATTCGGCAACGACGGGCCCGGTCACGATGGCCCCGGTCATCAGGGTCCCCCGCCCGTCCGCGTGTCGACGGTCGCCCGCACCGACATGCCCGGGCGCAGGCGGCCGCTCAGCGTGTCGTGGTCGATCGCGATCCTGACCGGGACGCGCTGCACGATCTTCGTGAAGTTGCCGGTGGCGTTCTCGCCCGACAGGAGGGAGAACTGCAGGCCGCTCGCCGGCGCCACGCTGTCGACATGGCCGCGCAAGGTCACGTCCGGGAAGGAATCGACCGTGATCGCCACCGGCTGGCCGGGCTGCATGCGCGCGAGCTGGGTCTCCTTGAAGTTCGCCACGACATAGACCGCCTGCAGCGGCACGACGGCCAGCAGCGGCGTGCCGGCCTGCACGTACTGGCCGACGCGCAGCGAGCGCGCCCCGACCGTGCCGTCGATCGGCGCGACGATCGACGTGTAGCCGAGGTTGAGCTCGTCCTGGCGCAGGCCGGCGCTCGCGCGGTCGCGCTGGGCCTCGGCGCGGGCGCGCTCGGACTGCAGCACCTCGACGCTGCGCCGGGCGCCCAGCAGGCCGGCGCGGCTCTTGCGCAGCTGCGCCAGGCGCTCGCGCAGGACCGTCTCGGCCTGCTGCGCGCGCTGCACGCTGCCGTAACCGGACTTCCGGAGATCGCCGTAGCGCTCGTTCTCGGCCTCGGCCAGGGCGAGGGTCGCCTTGCCGGCGGCGATGTCGGCCTTCCCCTGGTCGATGGTCGCCTGCTGCTGGGCGATCCGGGCGTCGAGATGGCGCACCACGGCGTCGGCGCTGCCCAGCTCGGCCCTCGCCTCGTCGAGGGCGACGCGGAAGTCGCGGTCGTCGAGCCGGGCGACAACCTGGCCGGCCCGCACCGGCTCGTTGTCGCGGACCAGGACCTCGGTGATGTAGCCCGACAGGCGCGGCGAGACCGTCGTGTAGTCGGCGCGAATGTAGGCATCGTCGGTCGACTGCAGGTACCGGCCGACCGTCCAGTAGTCGTAGCCCTCCCGGCCCGCCAGCCCCAGCCCGGCGAGCAGCGCGAGGCCGAGCGCCGCCTGACGGGGCGACGGGCGTCCCAGGCCGGCCGCGTGACCGGCGCGGCTCAGGCCGATGGCGGCGACGAAGCACAACACGGGGGACAGGGCGGAGGACAGGGCGGACATCGGGGTCTCCTCGGGCCGGCAGTTTTCCAGCGCGCCCATGCTGAGCGGCGCCGGTATCCTGCAGACTGCGCGAGGGCGGCCTTCGGTTTCGTTGGTTTCGGACCGCGTCGCCCGGCGGACCGACGGCCTTGCGCGACGGAGCGCGATTGGCCGTCGTGCGTTGTCGTCAAACTGTCATCGCCTCCCACCACCTTCCGGGATGCGCGGATACAGGAGCAGGCCAATGGACGCGGACAAGGACAGCCAGACGCTCGAGGAGCGGATTCGCCAGGAGCTGGCGGACAGCGTCGACGAGGAGCTCGAGCAGGAGCTTGGCGACGACATGCTGACCCGGCTGCCCGGCCAGGTCGGCGACCTGGGCCAGGCCGACGGCATCGACCGCAAGCGTTACTTCACCGAGCTGCTGCGCCTGCAGCGCGAGCTGATCAAGCTGCAGGACTGGGTGGTGGCGCAGCGCCTGAAGCTGGTCGTGCTGTTCGAGGGCCGCGACGCCGCCGGCAAGGGCGGCGTCATCAAGCGCGTCACCCAGCGCCTCAACCCCCGCATCTGCCGCACCGTGGCCCTGCCGGCGCCGAGCGAGCGCGAGCGCACCCAGTGGTACTTCCAGCGCTACGTCGCCCACCTGCCGGGCGCCGGCGAGATCGTGCTGTTCGACCGCAGCTGGTACAATCGGGCCGGCGTCGAGCGCGTGATGGGTTTCTGCAACGCCGCCGACGTCGAGGAATTCTTCCGCACCGTGCCGGAATTCGAGCGCATGCTCGTGCGCTCCGGCATCATCCTGGTGAAATACTGGTTCTCGATCACCGATTCCGAGCAGAACCTGCGCTTCCTGATGCGCATCCACGACCCGATGAAGCAGTGGAAGCTCTCGCCGATGGACCTCGAATCGCGGCGGCGCTGGGAAGAGTACACCAAGGCCAAGGAGGAGATGCTGGCCCGCACCCACATCCCCGAGGCCCCGTGGTGGGTGGTCGAGGGCAACAACAAGCGGCGCGCCCGCCTGAACTGCATCCACCACCTGCTGCAGCAGGTGCCCTACGGCGACGTCGACCACCAGCCGGTCGTCCTGCCCGAGCGCCAGCACAAGCCGGACTATGTGCGCACGCCCGTGCCGGAAACGATGTACGTTCCGACCGTCTACTGAGCCCGGCCGCCGGACCAAGAGGACTTCATGGACTTCTTCCGCCGCTTCACCTTCCTGTTCTGCGCGCCCACCTTCGATCCCGAATCGTTGGAGGGCCAGCGGCTGGCCCAGATCACCATCGCCATCGAGAAGATGGGCTTCGAGGTCATCCGCGCGCGCGGCATCGAGGACGCGGAGATGGCCGTCCAGACCGACGCGGCCATCGGCTGCATGATCGTCGACTGGGGCAAGAAGGGCCTGGAGGGCAAGACGGCGGCGCTGATCAACCTGATGCGGCGGCGCGGGCTGGAACTGCCCATCGTCATCCTGGTGCGCCGCAAGCGGCTCGAGGACATCCCGGTCGAGGTGCTGGACTATATCGACGGCTACATCTTCCTCGCCGAGGAGACGCCGGAGTTCATCGCCAAGAATCTGGTGAGTCGCCTCAAGCAGTATGCCGAGACGCTGAAGACGCCGTTCTTCGGCGCGCTGGTCGACTATGCGGAGGAAGGCAACCAGCTGTGGACCTGCCCCGGCCACAATGGCGGCATCTTCTACAATCGCAGCCCGATCGGACGGATCTTCGTCGAGCATCTCGGCGAGGCGATCTTCCGCGACGACCTCGACAATTCCGTCCTCGAGCTGGGCGACCTGCTGGTGCACGAGGGTCCGGCCCTGCGGGCCCAGAAGGAAGCGGCGGCGATCTTCGGCGCCGAGCGCACCTACTTCGTGCTGAACGGCACCTCGTCGTCGAACAAGATCGTGCTGCAGGCGCTACTGGCCGAGGGCGATCTGGTCCTGTTCGACCGCAACAACCACAAGGCGGCCCATCACGGCGCCCTGTTCCTGGGCCAGGCGATCCCCGTCTATCTCGAGGCCGACCGCAACGCGCACGGGCTGATCGGCCCGATCTACCACGAGGCCTTCGACGAGACGGCGATCCGCGAGAAGATCCGCACCCATCCGCTGGTCGCCGACAAGGAGGCCTGGAAGCGCGAGCGCCCGTTCCGGGTGGCGGTGATCGAGCAGTGCACCTACGACGGCACGATCAACAATGCGCGCATGATCGTCGACCGGATCGGCCATCTCTGCGACTACATCCTGTTCGACGAGGCCTGGGCGGGCTTCATGAAGTTCCACCCGATCTACGCCGGCCGCTTCGCCATGGGCCTCGCCGGTCTCGGCCCCGACGATCCCGGCATCATCGCCACCCAGTCGACCCACAAGCAGCTCGCGAGCTTCAGCCAGGCCTCGCAGATCCACGTCAAGGACAGCCACATCACCGGTCAGCGCCGGCGGGTCGAGCATCGCCGGCTGAACGAGTTCTTCATGCTGCACGCCTCGACCTCGCCCTTCTATCCGCTGTTCGCCTCGCTCGACGTCGGCGCGCAGATGATGAAGGGCCGCTCAGGCGAGGTCCTATGGGACGACACGATCCGGCTCGGCATCGAGCTGCGCAAGAAGGTGCGCGCGATCCGCCGCGAGTTCGCCGAGCGCGAGCGCGACCCGGCGCGGCAGTGGTTCTTCGAGGCCTTCGTGCCCGACCAGGTGGGCAACGCGCGCTGGGAGGACCTGCCGACCGACGAGCTGGCCGGCAATGCGCGCTTCTGGGCGCTCGAGCCGGGTGCGGCCTGGCACGGCTTCGACCATGTCGCCGAGGGCTATGCCATCACCGATCCCAACAAGCTGGTGCTGCTGACGCCGGGCTTCGACCGCGCGAGCGGCGGCTATGCAAAGCACGGCGTGCCGGCGCCGGTGGTCGCCGAGTACCTGCGCGAGAACCAGATCGTGCCGGAGAAGAACGACCTCAACTCGATGCTCTTCCTGCTCACGCCGGGCGTGGAATCGAGCAAGGCCGGCACGCTGCTGAGCGCCCTCGTCGCCTTCAAGCGCCTGCACGACGAGAATGCCAGGCTCGACGACGTGTTCGCGAGCTTCGTGCGGCGGCGGCCGGCGCGCTACGGCGGCATGCGCCTGCGCGACCTCTGCGCCGAGATGCACGACTTCTACCGCGACCACGCGGTGAGCACGCTGCAGCAGGCGCAGTTCGCGCCCGGCCACCTGCCCGTGCCGGCGATGGCGCCGCACGAGGCGGTGCGCCGGCTGGTGCGCAACGACGTCGACTATGTGCCGATCGACGAGGCCGCCGGCCGCATCGCCACGACGCTCTTCGTCGTCTACCCGCCGGGCATCGCCTCGATCGTCCCCGGCGAGCGGCTCGACGAGCGCGCCAGGCCGATGCTCGACTACCTGCGCATGTTCGAGAAGGCGGCGAACCTGTTTCCGGGCTTCGACGTCGAGATCCAGGGCATCTACCGCGAGACCGGCGCCGACGGGCGCGTGCGCTTCCACACCTACGTGGTGCGCGAGTAAAAAAACGGCCCGGGCACGCGATCCGATGGATCGCGGCCCGGGCCCCTCGACGCCCCCTCAGAACGGCGCGAATACCCTCAGACTGTCGGAGATCTGCCGCAGGCCGGCGTGGGCCCTCGCCGCGACATTGCCGATGTCGCCGTTGCGATCGACCCACTGGCGCGCCTGGTCCGGCACCTTCATCCCCAACACGGTCGGCGGCAGGCGAAGTCGAAGATCCGTCGTCAGGGCGAGAAACAATATCGCCAGGAACCCGAGCTTCACTGTCCAAACGACCAGGAAACGCATGGCCGGATGATAGGTGGACGCGCCCCGCCACGACAGCGCGCGTTGGTATCATTTGTGTAACGTCAGCCCGCGAAGCTCGCCCGCACGTGGTCGGCCAGGTCGCGACCGGCGGCGCTGAGAGCGGGCGGCGCATAGAGATTGATCCGGAAGGACGGCAGCGGCGGCAGGCGCGCGGCCCGTGCCCGCGCGCCCTCGAAGATCTCGAAGCGCGGCGGCACCGAGGAGCGCAGCAGCGGCGCCACGGCGAGCCCCGCCTCGAGCACGGCATAGACCGGCTCCAGCCGGCTCACCTCGCAGACCGCGCGCCAGTCGCGCCGGGCGCGGCCCAGCGCCTCCACCGCGACGGGCCGGAAGAGGCAGGTCGGCGCACCGAGCGAGACCGGCAGCGGGTCGAGCCGATGCGCCTCGCCGCCGGGCGCCCCGACCCAGACCAGGCGATCGGTGCGCAGCGTCTCGCCGTGCCGCCCGCAGTCGGTCTCGGTGGTGAGCGCGAGGTCGACGCCGCCGGAGCGGAGCGCCTCGCGGACCACGCGCGAATCCTCGCAGACGAGGCTGACGCGGACCTGCGGACGCGCCCGCGCGAAGCGCTTCAGGATGGGCGGCACGAAGGTGGCGATGATGTCGTAGGGAACGCCGAGACGGACCTCGCCCTCGAAGGCCGGCGCCCGCATCGCCGTCCAGACCTCGTCATTCACGGCCAGCAGGCGGCGCGCCTGGGCGACGAGCCGCTCGCCGGCCGGCGCGAGCGCGAGCTTGCGGCCGCGCCGTTCGAACAGGCGGCAGTCCAATACCTCCTCCAGCCGCTTGATCTGCTGGCTGGCGGCGGCCTGGCTGAGGCCGAGCGCCGAGGCCGCCGCGGTCACGCCGTCGGAATCGACGACGGCGACGAAGGCCCGGAGCAGCGAGGGGTCGATGTCTTTACGCATAAGCACCTGCGAACGATCATATACGAAACATTCGTTTTGGTAATTCATTAACCGGCCCTAGCCTTCACGGTGGAAGGAGCACCGACATGATCACCGGCCTATGGCTTCCCCTCGTCACGCCGTTCCGGGACGGCGCCGTCGACCTCGCGAGCTACGAGCGGCTGATCGAGCACTATCTCGGGCTGGGCGTCGACGGGCTGTTCCCGCTCGGGACGACCGGCGAATCGCCCACGCTCGATGCCGACGAGATCGACGCGATCGTCGAGCGGACGGTCGACGTGGTGGCCGGCCGCGTGCCGGTGTTCGTGGGCGTCGGCGGCAACGCCACCCACAAGGTCGCCGCGGCGCTGCGCCGCCTCGAGCGCTTCCGCTTCGACGGCATCGTCTCGGTCTGCCCCTACTACAACCGGCCGGGCCAGGACGGGCTGGTCGCCCACTTCCGCGCCGTCGCGGCGGCGACCGACCGCCCGGTGATGATCTACAACATCCCCTATCGCACGGCCGTGAACCTCTCCAACGACTCGCTGCTGGAACTGGCCGAGATCGGCAACATCGTGGGCGTGAAGGACAGTTCCGGCAGCCTTGCGCAATCGCTCGACCTGCTGGCGCGCAAGCCCGCCAACGTTCCCGGGGGCTTCTCCGTGCTGACGGGCGAGGATGCGCTCTACTTCACCATGATGGCGAACGGCGCCGACGGCGGCATCCTGGCGGCGAGCCACGTCATGACCGGAGCGTTCGTCGAGGTCGGCCGGCGCTTCGCCGCCAACGACCTGGCGGGCGCCCGGCGAGCGTGGGCGCCGCTCGCCGCCTTCGTGCCGCTGCTGTTCGCCGAGGCCAATCCGATGCCGATCAAGCACCTTCTGTGGCGGCAGGGGCTGATCGCCTCGCCCGAATGCCGCCTGCCGCTGACGCGCATCTCCGAGGGGCTGGCGCGCCGGCTCGACGCCGCGGTCCTTCCGGGCGAAGCCGCACGCAGCGCGGCATAGGGGAGAGACAGTTGCCCGATACAGACTCGATGTCATCCCGAGCGTAGCGAGGGACCTTTCGAGCCGCCCAAAGGTCCCTCGGCCTTCGGCCTCGGGATGACAGCGGTGTCTTCCGGGCCAGGGCAGCCCGCCGTCACGCGCGCACTGTCATCCCGACACAGGGATTACGCTCGGGACGACGGCGGCGCCGAGGCCTTCAGGAGGTCGCGGATTTCCGTCAGTAGCACTTCTTCCTTGGTCGGCGGCGCGGGCGGCGGCGGGGTGGACTGCTCCTTCACCATCAGCCGGTTCATGCCCTTGACGACCAGGAATAGGATCCAGGCGATGATGACGAAGTTCACCGTCACGGTGATGAACTGGCCGTAGCCCACGGCGGCCCCCGCCTTCTTGGCCGCATCGTAGGTCGGCGCCTGCTCGGCGGCCGAGGTCAGGCCGAGGAAGTAGTTGCTGAAATCGAGGCCGCCCGCCACCCAGCCGATGATCGGCATCATGATGTCGTTGACCATCGAATCGATGATCTTGCCGAACGCGGCGCCGATGATGACGCCGATCGCGAGGTCGACGACGCTGCCCCGCATCGCGAACTTCTTGAATTCCTGCAGCATGTCCATCTCCCCTTTGGGTCGTGCCTATTCTTCTGGTCGTCAGGAAATGCGCAACATCACCAATAGAGCAGAAACGGTGACCACCGAGAAGGCCGTGGACAGCAGGACCGCCGCCGTATTCTGCTCGACCGAGACGTCGAACTGCTTGGCCAGCACGAAGGCATTGGCCGCGGTCGGCAGGGCGGCCATCAGCAGCGCGACCTGACCCGGGATTCCCTTGAGGTCGACGAACAGCGGCAGCACGAGCCACGCGAGGGCCGGCTGCACCAGGAGCTTGATCGCCGTCGCCGTTCCCGCCTCGGCGAGGCCGCTCCGGATCGACTTGTCGGACAGGAAGAGGCCGATGGCGAAGAGCGCGCAGGGGCCGGCCGCGGCGCCCAGCAGGTCGATCCACTTCTCGACCGGAGTCGGCACCGGCAGGCCGACCGCCGACACCACCATGCCGAGCGCGATCGACAGCGGCAGCGGATTGCGCGCGACGTTGAAGGCGGCCCGCAGGAAGGTCCGCAGCGGCCCGTGGCCGGCCGCGACCTCGAGCTCGATCAGCATGACGCCGATCACCATGGCGACGACCGCCGTCACGATCACCGTCAGCATGGCCGGCGGCAGGCTGTCCTCGCCGAAGGCGGCGAGGCAGAGCGGCACGCCCATGTAGCCGACATTGCCCCACGAGGCGGCGATGCCCTGCAGGCTCATGGCCGCGAGGCCGCGGCGGCCCATCAGCCGCGTCGCCGCCATGCCGAGGACGAAGGTCGCGACCACGACCGCGCCGAAGCCCGCCAGCAGGGCGGGGTCGAGCACGGCCCGGACCGGCGTGCGGGCGAGCGTGCCGAAGAACAGCACCGGCAGGGCGAAGTAGCTCACGAAGGCGTTCAGCGCCGACGTCGCCTCGCGGCCCAGGATGCGCCACCGGCCGGCCAGGTAGCCGGTCAGGATCAGGCCGAAGATCGGCAGGGCGACGTCGAGGATGGCGCGCACGCGGGACTCGTATTTCACTTGGACTAAACTATTAGGAAATTGACATAAATAGCCGAAAAGACGTAGTATTTTTCAGCGAAATGTGGCCGCAATCCCCCTCACGCGGCCCGGGAGAAAGCGAAAATGCGTCTGCTCATTGCCGGATTGGCCGCCGTGGTGGCGGTCGCCATGGCGGTGCCTTCCTACGCCCAGGACGAGAACACGCCGGCGGCGACCCCCACACCGGCGGCGAAGGCCAAGCCGGGCACGGCCGCCTACTGCCAGAAGCAGAAGACCTCGAGCGCCCGCACGGCCTGCCTCAAGAAGATCAGCGCCAAGTCCCACAAGCCCACGAAGACGGCCAACGCGACGACGGCCAAGAAGTCCAAGAAGACCACGCCGCAGCCGTCGGCGCCCAAGCAGCCCGATGTCGGCCAGCTCGCGCCGCCCGCCGCCGCCCCGGTCCCGGCCGCGAACGGCACGGTCGCCGTCCCGCCGCTGCCGCAGAAGACCATCTGACCCCGCGGGCCGGCCCCACGGACCGGCCTTCAACCGCGCTTCGCTCCGCGCGGGGTGACGGCTAAGCTCTCCCGAACCGAGGGAGGGAACGATGGCCGCGCATTCCGCAGCGCTGATCTCGACGGAGGAGCTGGCGCGCCGCCTGGGCGCGCCGGGTCTCCGTCTCTTCGACTGCACCACCTACCTGCGGCCGCGTCCCGAGGGCGGCTACAACGCCGAGAGCGGCCGCGCCAACTACGAGGCCGGCCACATTCCGGGCGCCGCCTTCCTCGACCTCGGCGGCGAGCTGTCCGACACCGCCTCGCCGCTGCGCTTCACCCTGCCGCCGCTCGACGTGCTGACCCGCGCCTTCGCCGCCAAGGGCATCGGCCACGGCACGTTCGTGGTCCTCTACAGCCACGCCACGCCGAACTGGGCGACGCGGATCTGGTGGATGCTGCGCGCCGTCGGCTTCGACGATGCCGCCATCCTCGACGGCGGGCTCGACAAGTGGAAGGAAGAGGGCCGTCCGCTCTCGACCGAGTCCACGACCTATCCCGCGGCGACGCTGACCCTGCGCCGCCGGCCGGAGATCTTCGTCGACAAGGATGCGATCAAGGCGGCGATCGGCCGGAAGGACACGCTGACGCTGAACGCGCTCAGCCACGAGCAGCACAAGGGCGCGGGCGGCGTGGTCTATGGCCGGGCCGGCCGCATCGCCGGCTCGTCCTGCGTACCGGCGGCGAGCCTGTTCGGGCCGGACAAGACGCTGAAGCCGCTCGCCGAACTGCGCGCCGCGTTCGAGGGCGTCGGCACGACGCCTGACAAGCGCATCCTGGTCTATTGCGGCGGCGGCATCGCCGCGACGCTCGATGCCTTCGTGCTGACGGCGCTGCTGGGCCACCGGAACGTTTCGGTGTACGACAACTCCATGCAGGAATGGTCGAACGACGCCAGCCTGCCCATGGAAACCGGTTGAGGAGGAAGCGACGTGGCCGCCTACATCATCGTCGAGATCGAGACGACCGACGAGGCCCTGATGGCCGAGTACCGCAAGCACACGCCCGGGCTGGTCGCCAAGTTCGGCGGCAGGTTCATCGTGCGCGGCGGCAAGATGCGCACGCTGGAGGGCGACTGGAAGCCCTCGCGCGTGGTCGTCCTGGAGTTCCCGAGCTACGAGGCGGCGGAGAAGTTCTACGATTCGGACGACTACAAGCCGGTGCTCGCCATGCGCGTCAAGGCCGGCAGGTCGAAGGCGATCCTCGTCGACGGCCATAGTGGCTGAGCCGGGCGCCGACGCGGCGGCATATCGCGCCGTCGGGACTCTCTACAATGCCCTGATGACGGCCCTGATCCTGGGGCTCGTCACGCGGCGCGGCGAGGAGACGGCGCGCGACTATGTGTTCCGCCACTTCCGCCGCCAGCATCTCGAGAAGTTCCTGCCCGGCCTGCAGAAGCTCGGCCTGGCCGACGAGAAGGACGCGCCGGCCTGCGCCCTCTATCACTATCACTCCAACGCGCTGGGCGGCGTGAAGACGGGCTACCTGCGCGAGAGCGACGCCAAGGCCTGGGTGCGCTATCCGCCGCCGCGCTGGATCTGGCGCGGCACGGCGATCGCCGCGGTACCGCATTCGGTATCGGCGGCGATGCTGCACGGCTGGCACGGCCACAACGGCGTGTCGCTCGGCAATCCCCGCCTGGGCTTCGTCTGCACCGGCATGACGGTCGACGGCAAGCCCGGTCTCGAAGGCTACTACTTCGACCATGGAAGGCCGATCGCCGAGGAGGAGCGCGTGCGCTTCGCCTACGACGAGGAGATGCCGCGAGTCGACTGGGCGGCCCAGCCGAAGCTCGAAACGGCGAGCTGGCCCGAGGAGCGGCAGTTGCGCACCTTCCGGTCGTACGCGGTGGAGTACCTGCGGACCATGCTGCCGACCCTGCAGGAGCAGCTCGGCGGCGAGGATGCGCGACAGGAGCTGGGGCGCGTCGCCCGCCTGGTCGGCCTGCAGTTCCACGAGGAGACGGCGCGCGAGATGGACCTGCCGACCGACCTGGAGCGCGGCGACCGCGACAGCGCGCGGGCCTTCGCGCGCTGGCTGTCGGCGGTGCTGGCCGCGCAGGGCGAGGAGGTCGAGACCGTGGAAGCCGACGGCGCCGTCACGGTGCGCCAGGCCGGCTGGCGGGCGGTGCGCGAGCTCGCCCTGCCCGATCCGCTCGCGGCCTTCGACGCCTGGAACGAGCTGTGGCTCGGCGCCGCCGCGGCGCACGACCGCTTCCTCGCGGTTCAGACGACCCGTTCGCTCGGCGACCGCGGCTGGGAGATCGCCTGGCGAATCGCGGGCCGGTGACGGGTCAAGGCCATCGCAGCTTGCTGCGAGGAAAGAGCAGCGCTGCTGCAAGCGCCGTAGCGCTGCTCGCAAGCCAGAGCCAATAGCCTGCTCCTCGGCTCACCAGATCGGCTTCGCGTAGAAAGCCGCCCGGAGCGGACCCGGTGGCCTCCGTCGCGAACAGGAATGCGCCCGCAATCATGAGGGCGGCTCCGCAAAACGACGCGGCCAGAAACCTGGGGCCACTCGGAGCAAACAGCCAACCAAAGAAAAGTAGCGGATTGGCGAGCCACGTGAGGTTCGCAAGTTGGCCGATGCCCAACCATCCGAAAGCCAGGACTTCCCAGCCGCGGTAGCATTCGCCCGGATCGAGACAGATCGCGATCTGGGAAAGGCTGAGCAGATACAGGCTGATGCTCAGCCACAGAACGCAGGCGGCAGTCCTCCCTCGCAGCACATCGCGGGCCGCCGCTGTCTCAGCGCGCATCGGCAAGCCGTTGCGACATCCTGATGGCCGAGAGATAGCCGGCCGGCAGACGGTGGCCAGCCAAACTCTCGCCAAGGTCCTCGAGGGGTATCCAGCGTGCCTCCAGATGCTCTGAACTGAGCGCGATGGCGTTGCCACCGACAAGTCGGCAGACGAACGGCAGGATGCGCACGAAGCGGCCCGGCAGGACCTCGAACAGGTGCTCGTCCAGCGCCGCCTCGACCGCGACGTCGAGACCAGCCTCCTCCCGCACCTCGCGTGCGAGCGCCGCGCGATGGTCCTCGCCCGGATCGGGGCGACCGCCCGGCAGGTCCCACTCGCCGCGCTCGTTCAGCAGCAGCAGCACGCGCCCGTCGTGGATCAGGACGCCTTTGACGGAGAGGGGTGGGGTAGCTGGCATCGGCATCAGCATAACGGTCGTTGCCGCGCCGTCACATGCACCTTCGAGCCGGAGAAAGGTCCCTCGGCCTGCGGCCTCGGGATGACATCGGTGTCGTCATCGTCAAAGCTGCCTGTAGTCACACGCACCTCTGTCATCCCGAGCGCAGCGAGGGACCTTTGAGGCCACCGGAAAGGTCCCGCGGCCTGCGGCCTCGGAATGACAGCGGTGTCGTCATCGCCAAAGCCGCCTTTAGTCACACGCACCCCTGTCATCCCGAGCGTAGCGAGGGACCTTTGAGGCCACGGGAAGGGTCCCTCGGCCTGTGGCCTCGGGATGACAGCGGTGCGGTTCGGGGGAAGTCTGCCTCTGTCGTCCTGAGCGAAGCGAAGGACCTCATCGCCGTGTGCAGCGAGCATGAGATCCTTCGCTGCGCTCAGATTCTATGGGGCGACGAGAGGTCGAGAGGTAGGCTTGGAGCGTGACCCACCGAACCTACAGAGGAGCCAATGAAGTCCCCATACATCTTCGACACCCTCGCCGCTGGGGTGGAGCATCGCACAGTGTTCGTGGCGTTTGAACTGGGCAAGGCGAAGTGGAAGCTGGGCATCGTGGTCCCGGGCCTCGGCAAGCTGAGCCAGTACACGGTGGCCGGGGGTGATGTGGCTGCGGTGTCGGAGTTGATCGGCAAGGCCCGTGCCAGAGCCGCCAAGAAGCTCGGCGAGGCCGCGCGGGTCGTGAGCTGCTACGAGGCCGGCTACGATGGCTTTTGGCTGCATCGCTGGCTCGAGGCGCAGGGGATCGAGAGCCGGGTCCTCGATGCGGCGAGCGTGGAGGTCGACCGCCGGGCGCGGCGCGCCAAGACCGACCGGCTGGACCTGGAGAAACTGATGCGTGCCCTGCTGCGGCTGGAGGGTGGCGATCGCCTCGCCTGCAGGGCGGTGCACGTTCCGACGGCGGCGCAGGAAGATGAGCGGCGGCCGTCACGCGAGCGACAGCGGCTGGTCAAGGAGCGAACCAGCCACGTCAATCGGCTGAAGGGCCTGCTGCACGGCCAGGGCGTTCGCCAGACCTGGGGCCGGGCCAAGGACTTCGCGGCGTGGCTGGCGACGCTGTGCACCGGCGACGGTCGGCCCCTGCCGGATCATCTGGTGGCTGAACTGAGGCGCGAACATAGCCGGCTGCTGCTGGTGGAGGAACAACTCGACGAGATCGAGGCGCAAGCCCGGGCGGTGCGCAAGGTCGCTCCCGTCAGCAGCATGGCGGCCAGGGTCAACCAGCTCCTCGAACTCAGGAGCCTGGGCCCCGTCGGCAGCCAGATCCTGGTCGGCGAGGCCTTCTTCCGCGACTTCCAGAACCGCCGCCAGGTCGGCAGCTACTTCGGGCTGACCGGCACGCCCTACAACAGTGGCGACAGTCGTCATGAGCAGGGCATCAGCAAGGCCGGCAATGCGCGCGCCCGCACCATCGCGGTGCAGCTCGCCTGGCTGTGGCTGCGCAATCAGCCCGCCAGCGCGCTCAGCCGCTGGTTCCGTGAACGCGTCGGCCAGCAGAAGGGGGCCGGCAAGCGCATCGCCATCGTCGCCCTGGCACGCAAGCTGATGGTCGCGCTGTGGCGCTTCCTCCACCATGGCGTGGTGCCCGACGGCGCCCAGCTGCGCGCCGTCTAGCAGAGGAGCAGAGGGTGCCTTGAAGAGGGACGGATGATGACCGTTGTCATCCAAGGACCGTACGGCGCCGCCGTCTCAGAGGGGTCTCATCGTCTCTTGGGCAAAGCCTCACGCGTGCATGAGGAACCAGGGTACCGGCTCAACTGTCGCCGGACCGTATGTAAGGTGATGCCGTCCAGCGACGAGCGCCCCAGCAATGCCCAACGTCCCAACGCAAGCACCCAAGACGTCATCCTGTCACCGGCAAAAAAACCAGACGGCAGAACCGTGACTACCTCTTGACTTCTCAAGCCCCATGTAAGGATGACAAGGGAATCATCGACCAATCGGATTGTTGCGTCGGGGTCGATCCCGCCACTCGCCTCTGTCGTCCCGACCGCAGCGCCGACCGACCGGAGGCGCGCAAAAGAAAAGGCCGGGGATCGCTCCCCGGCCCTTCCGTATCCTCTGTCGTCGACCGGACTTTAGAAGTCCATGTCGCCGCCCATGCCACCGGCGCCCGGCGGCATGCCCATCGGGGCCTTCTTCTCGGGCTTCTCGGCGACCATGGCTTCGGTCGTCACCAGCAGTCCGGCCACCGAGGCGGCGTCCTGCAGGGCGGTGCGCACGACCTTGACCGGATCGATGATGCCGGACTTGATCATGTCGACATAGTCGCCCTTCTGGGCGTCGAAGCCGTAGTTCGCGTCCTTCTGGTCGAGCATCTTGCCCGCGACCACCGCGCCGTCGAAGCCGGCGTTCTCGGCGATCTGGCGGACCGGCGCCTGCAGCGCGCGACGCACGATCTCGATGCCGACCTTCTGGTCGTCGTTGGCCGAGCGCAGCTTGTCGAGCGCACGGATGGCGTACAGCAGAGCCGAACCGCCGCCGGCGACCACGCCCTCTTCCACGGCCGCCTTGGTGGCGTGCATGGCGTCGTCAACGCGGTCCTTCTTCTCCTTGACCTCGACCTCGGTGGCGCCGCCGACCTTGATGATGGCGACACCGCCCGCCAGCTTGGCCAGGCGCTCCTGGAGCTTCTCGCGGTCGTAGTCCGAGGTGGTCTCCTCGATCTGGGCGCGGATCTGGCTGATGCGGCCCTCGAGGTCGGCCTTCTTGCCGGCGCCGTCGACGATCGTGGTGTTCTCCTTCTCGACGATGACGCGCTTGGCCTTGCCCAGCATGTCGAGCGTCACGTTCTCGAGCTTGATGCCGAGATCCTCGGAGATCAGCTGGCCGCCGGTCAGGATCGCCATGTCCTCCAGCATCGCCTTGCGGCGATCACCGAAGCCCGGCGCCTTGACGGCAGCGATCTTGAGGCCGCCGCGCAGCTTGTTGACGACCAGGGTGGCCAGCGCCTCGCCCTCGACGTCCTCGGCGATGATCAGCAGCGGCTTGCCCGACTGCACGACCGCCTCGAGCACCGGCAGCATCGCCTGCAGGCCCGAGAGCTTCTTCTCGAACAGCAGGATGTACGGGCTGTCGAGCTCCGCGATCATCTTGTCGGCGTTGGTGATGAAGTACGGCGACAGGTAGCCGCGGTCGAACTGCATGCCCTCGACGACGTCGAGCTCGGTCTCGAGGCTCTTGGCCTCCTCGACCGTGATCACGCCCTCGTTGCCGACCTTCTTCATCGCCTCGGCGATCATCTTGCCGATCGACTTGTCGCCGTTGGCCGAGATGGTGCCGACCTGGGCGACCTCGTCGGAGCCCGTGATCTTCTTGGCGCGGGCCTTGATGTCCTCGACGGCCGCGTCGACGGCGAGGTCGATGCCGCGCTTGAGGTCCATCGGGTTCATGCCGGCCGCGACCGACTTCACGCCCTCGCGCACGATCGCCTGGGCGAGCACGGTCGCCGTCGTCGTGCCGTCACCGGCGATGTCGTTGGTCTTCGAGGCCACTTCGCGCACCATCTGGGCGCCCATGTTCTCGAACTTGTCGCCGAGCTCGATCTCCTTGGCGACGGTGACGCCGTCCTTGGTGATGCGCGGCGCGCCGAAGCTCTTGTCGAGCACGACGTTGCGGCCCTTCGGGCCCAGCGTCACCTTGACCGCGTTGGCGAGAATGTCGACGCCGCGCAGCATGCGCTCGCGTGCGTCGCCGCTGAAGCGGACTTCCTTGGCTGCCATTGCTTATCCCTCTTGGTTGGAATGTCTGGAACGGATGGATCGGAAGCGATCAGGCGGCCTTCTTGGTGGCTGCCGCGGAACCCTCGAGGATTCCCATGATGTCGCTTTCCTTCATGATGAGGTACTCGACGCCGTCGAGCTTGACCTCGGTGCCGGACCACTTGCCGAACAGGATGCGGTCGCCGGCCTTGACGTCGAGAGCGACCAGCGCGCCCTTCTCATCACGGGCTCCCGGACCGACGGCGACGACCTCGCCCTCCATCGGCTTTTCCTTGGCCGTGTCCGGAATGATGATGCCGCCCCGGGTCTTCTCCTCCTCCGCGACGCGCTTGACCACGACGCGATCGTGAAGCGGACGGAACTTCATGCTTGTCCTCCAATGGATCCTGGTTGTGCCTGCCGCGACCGGAAGGCCGCGAGAACCTGCTGTCAGCACTCTCCTACGGTGAGTGCCAATGCGCGCAGGATTTAGGGGCATGCCGGGCCGGAGTCAAGCGATGGAGACGAAGTCACTTCGCACTAGCAGCAATCTCACGAGACTGCTGCTAAGCCTTTGATTTAAATAAAGAATATTGATTTTTGGTGAAGGGTGCGTGACTATTCCCTTACCTGTGTCGTGTCAAGGGGGTGGCTCAATGGATCGTAGTTTTGTTGCGCAACTCGACGACTATCGCATCACCACGGCCGAGATCCTCTACTGGATGCCGGATCATCGGCACGTGCTGCAAAGCTTCGTCTGGCAGAACCTGGATCTCGCCCCGCGCTTCCCCGCCCTCGCGAAATTCCTCGAGTTCTGGGAAAGCAATCTCGACGGCAAGCTGCACCGGGTGCGGGTGGCCAACACGGCCCTGATCAAGCCGGCGGAATTCCGCTTCGCCTCAGGACTGTACGCCCTGCACTGACCCCTTCGCGGCGGCGTATTCGGCCGCCGTCCGGGCCACCAGCTCGGCGACCGTCGGCACGTCGGCCACGCCCGAAACCGAGTGGCCGGCGCTCCAGATGTCCTTCCAGCGCCTGGCCCCCGAGCCCGCGGCCTCCTGCCGCTCGCGCTCGGCGGCATTGATGTCCTTCGAGATGTCGATCGATCCGCGGACCGGCAGGTTGTCGGGATCGAGGCCGGCGGCCGCGATCGACGGACGCAGCATGTTCGTCTCGAGCCCGGTGAAGGCCCGCGTCAGCAGCACGTCGTCGAGCCGGCTCTTCACCAGCATCTGCTTGTAGCCGTCCTTGGCCAGGCTCTCGCGCGTGGCGATGAACCGGGTGCCCATGTAGGCGAGGTCGCAGCCCAGCATCTCGGCCGCGGCCACCGCGTGGCCGTCGGCCATGCCGCCCGCCATGACGACGATGCCGTCCCAGCAGGCGCGGACCGCCCGCACGAAGGCGAAGGGATTGGCCCAGCCGGTCTGGCCGCCGGCGCCCGCCGTCAGCAGCACCAGCCCGTCGACGCCGGCCGCCACCGCCTTCTCGGCGTGGCGCACGGAGGCGACGTCGGCCAGCACCAGGCAGCCCGCGTCCTTCAGCGCCGGCAGCACCGGCTCGGGCGAGCCGACGCTGGTGATCACCATCTCGGCCCCGTGGCGCAGCACGGCCGCCAGGTCCTCGCGCACGCGCGGATTGGACCGGTGGACGATCAGGTTGGGGCAGAGCGGCGCCGGCGCCCGCCCTGTCTCGTCGGCGGCGCGCTTCAGGTCCGCGCCCATGTCGGCCAGCCAGCGGTCGAGCTCCTCGACCGTGCGGCAGTTGGCCGTCGGGAAGGAACCGATCACGCCCGCGCGGCAGGCCGCCGTCACCAGCGCCGGTCCCGACACGAGGAACATCGGCGCCGCGATCAGCGGCAGGCGGAGGCGGGATCGGAGGGAAATCGGCAGAGACATGAGCGTGTGTCGTCCCCGGCGTCAGCGAAGGACCTCATCGCCGCCGGCGGCCGGCATGAGATCCTTCGCTGTGCTCAGGATGACATCGGGGCGGACCGCCCGCGATCGTCAGACGGCGGCCGTGAGGCCTTCCTGCTCGAACGTGCGCTTCACCGCCGGACGGTTCTTCATGCGCTCGTAGTGGGCGGCGCAGTTCTTGGGCAGCGTCATCTTCATGCGCGCCGCCGCCCAGAACTCGACGTAGAACAGCGCGGCGTCGGCGACGGAGAACTGGCCGGCGATGTACTCCTTGCCTTCCAGCGCCTTGTCCATGATGGCGAGGCCCTTCTCCATGATCTCCTTGCCGCGCGCCTTGACCTTGTCGTGGTCGGCCTCGCTCGGCGCGTAGTTGGCCGGGCGGAACATGCGCGAGAAGCCCTGCATGTGCATGGTGGAGACGACGTAGTCCATCGCCTCGAGCACGCGGGCCTCGGCGTCGGGATCGCTCGGCAGCAGGCCCTTGTCGGGATTCTTGCGCGCGAGCCAGGTGGCGATGGCGGGGAACTCCGTGAGCACCGAGCCGTCGTCGCGCTGCAGGGTCGGCACCTTGGACTTCGGGTTGAGCTTCACGAAGTCCGGTCCGTACTGCTCCTGCTTGGCGCCGTCGATCTTGTGCAGGTCGTAGGGCTTGCCGATCTCCTCGAGCAGCACGTGGATGCCGATCGAGCAGGCGCCGGGCATGTAGTAGAGCTTCATGTCAGTCTCCCTCGGGTGGGTGGTCGTCCTGGACGGGCGACGCTAGCATCGCGGTCGCAAGAGGGGGAAGGAACAATGGCGTCATCCGGTGTGCGTTCACTCGTTGGAACGTCCGCAACGAAAGTCGGGACATTCGTGTTCGAGTTCGCCACGCCCGGCATCGGCCAGATCCTCAAGGCCGCCGGCGCCGACTACGCGGTGCTCGACATGGAGCATGCCGGTTTCGGTTTCGATACCGTCCGCCAGGTCGTGCGCTATTGCCAGGCGGCCGGCCTGCCGCTGGTCGTGCGCGTGCCCAGCCAGCAGCGCCACCACATATCGCGTGCCCTGGACACCGGCGCCGACGGCGTCATGGTTCCCATCGTGTCCTCGGTGGAGCAGGCCAAGGCCGTGCTCGAGGCCGCCAAGTACTGGCCCGACGGCACGCGCGGCGTGGCGCTTGGCCTCGCCCACGAGCGCTACGCCATGCGGCGGGAGCCGCTGCTGCCCCGCCTCGCCGAGCAGAATGCGCGCACCGCCATCATCCTGCAGATCGAGGATCCGCGCGGCGCCGCCCAGGCCGACGCGATCGCCGCCCTGCCCGGCGTGGACATGCTGTGGCTGGGCCACAATGACCTCTCCGTGGCCATGGGCGAGCCCGGCGCGTTCGACCATCCCGACTTCGCCAAGGCGGAGAAGGCGACGATCGAGGCCGCCCGCAAGCATGGCAAGTCGGTCGGCCGCCTGTCGGTCGACGCGCGGCAGGGCGCGCAGTTCGCCGCCATGGGCTACGATTTCGTCGCCATCGCCGGTGACGTCTGGCTGCTGCAGCAGGCCTTCGCCGACGGATTGGCGACGGTGCGGGGCAATCCATGAAGGGAACGTGGAAGAAGGCGCCGTCCGAGCTGGTCGCGGCCTTCGATGCGGCGATCGCCGGCCGGCCGGGCGTCGAGCGCCGTCAGATGTTCGGCTACCCCTGCGCCTTTCTGAACGGCAACATGCTGACCGGCCTCTTCCAGGACCAGATGATGGTGCGGCTGTCGGAGGCCGACCGCGCGACGGCGAGCCTCGATGCCGCCGCCGTGCCGTTCGCGCCGGGCGGCCGGCCGATGCGCGAGTACGTCGTGCTGCCGGCTGCGATCGTCGCCGACGCGAAGGGCCTCGGCGGCTGGCTCGACCGCGCCATCGCCTTCGTCGGGACGCTGCCGCCCAAGGCGCCGAAATCGCCGGCGAAGGCAAAGCCGGCGGCGAAGAGGCTCAGGCGCGGATGACGACCGGCAGCGAGCGGATGCCGCGGATGAAGTTCGAGTAGAGGCGGACCGGCGGGCCGACGATCTCGATGGCGAGGTCGCGACCCAGGATCTCCTCCCACAGGATGCGGAGCTGCATCTCGGCCAGCCGGTCGCCGACGCAGCGATGGATGCCGGCGCCGAACGCCAGATGATGACGCGCCCGCGGCCGGCCGACGACGAACTGCTCGGGCGCCTCGATCGCCTCCTCGTCGCGATTGCCCGAGACGTACCACATCACCACCTTGTCGCCGCGCCGGATGGTGCGGCCCGCCAGCTCGACGTCGCGGGTCGCCGTGCGCCGCATGTGGATGACCGGCGTCTGCCAGCGGATGATCTCCGAGACCAGGCTCGGCATCAGGGCGGCGTCGCGCCGGACCTTGTCGATTTCCCCGGGATTGGCCGCCGCCGCCATCAGCCCGCCGGTCATCGAGTTGCGCGTCGTGTCGTTGCCGCCCACGATCAGCAGCCCGAACGTTCCGATGAACTCGTTGGGCGGCATGTTCTGCGTCGCCTCGGCGTGGGCCATCATCGAGATCAGGTCGAACTTCGGCGGCTGGGCGGCGCGCTCCTTCCACAGCGCCGCCATGGTCGCGCCCATCTCGCGCAGCTCGGCCATGCGCTCGGCCTCGCTGCGGACCACGGCATCCTCGGCCTCGACATTGGCGATGGCGACGTCGGACCAGTGGGTGAGCTTGCGCCGCTCCGCCTGCGGGAAGTCGAACAGGGTCGCCAGCATCAGCGCGGTGAGCTCGGTCGAGACCCGGTCGACCCAGTCGAACACCTCGTTGCGCGGCAGGGCGTCGAGGACCGAAGCCGTACGCTCGCGGATCAGCCCCTCCATGTTGGCGAGGTTGGTCGGCGCCACGATGGGCGCCACGGTCCGGCGCTGTGCCGTGTGGCGCGGCGGATCCATGCGGATGAAGTTGGGGAGTTCCTGGCCCCTGGGCTGGTCGGCAATCTGGATCCCGCCCATCTCCGACGCCGACGAATAGGTCGCCGGGTCGAGCTCGACCCGCATGATGTCGGCGTATCGGGTGACCGACCAGTAGGGTCCGTAGGGGCTGGCCTCGTGCCGGTGCACGGGATCGTCGCGGCGCAGGCGGGCAAAATGCCCGGACCACGAATCTTCGCGATAGAGGCGGGGATCGCTGACGTCGGCGTGGGCCTGGGAGAGCGCCATGACCCATGGCGGAACCCGCCGCCCGGCAAGTCAAGCGCTTTCGTCGCAACGCACCCCCCAATGGTGCGTTGACAGTCCTTGGGCGGGGGCGCACACCGGCGCGCCGCCGCCACCCAGGGCGGCGTTCGACTTCCATGGCATCAGACAGTACCAGCCCGTCGACCGCTTCCGACGTCGCCCCCCATTCCCACACTGAGGCTACGCCCGCCCTGGTCGTGGGCGCGCTGGGGGTGGTGTTCGGGGATATCGGCACCAGTCCGCTCTACGCCCTGCGCGAGACCTTCCTGCACGATACGAGCCTGGCGCCGACGCCGGTGCACGTGCTGGGCGTCCTGTCGACCCTGTTCTGGGCGGTGACGCTCACCGTCACCATCAAATACGTCACCCTGATCATGCGCGCCGACAACAAGGGCGAAGGCGGCGTGCTGGCGCTGGCGACCCTGGCCAGCCACGGGCTGAACGGCAAGAGTCGCGGGGTACGCAGGTCCATCATCACCCTGGCGGTGATCGGCCTGGCCCTGTTCTACGGCGACGCGATCATCACCCCGGCCATCTCGGTCATGAGCGCCGTCGAGGGGCTTTCGGCGGTGGCGCCGACCTTCGAGCCGTTCGTCGTCCCGCTCGCCCTGCTCATCCTGGTGGGCCTGTTCATGCTCCAGGCCCGCGGCACGGCCGATGTCGGCCGCCTGTTCGGGCCGGTGATGCTGGTCTGGTTCCTGGTCCTGGGCGTGCTCGGCGCGGTCCAGATCGTCCGGAACCCCTACGTGCTGCAGGCGGTCAATCCGGTCTATGCCGTCGAGCTCATCGGCGACCAGGGGCTGGGCATCTTCTGGGCCTTCGGCGCCATCGTGCTGGCCGTGACCGGCGCCGAGGCGCTGTACGCCGACATGGGTCATTTCGGGCGGCGGCCGATCCGGATCGGCTGGCTGGGCATCGTGATGCCCGGCCTGCTCCTCAACTACTTCGGCCAGGGCGCGCTCATCATCGACGATCCGTCGCGCATCCGGCAGGTCTTCTTCGAGCTCGTGCCCAAGGATTTCATCATCGTCCTGGTGGTGATCTCGACCTGCGCCACGGTCATCGCCTCCCAGGCGGTGATCACCGGGGTGTTCTCGCTGACCCGCCAGGCCATCCAGCTCGGCTATCTGCCGCGCATGGAGATCCAGCACACGTCCGAGACCGCGATCGGCCAGATCTACATCCCGCGCGTCAACTGGCTCCTGATGGGCGGCGTCGTCGCCCTGGTCGTGGGCTTCGGCTCCTCGGGCGCGCTGGCCGGCGCCTACGGCCTCGCCGTGACCGGCGCGATGCTGGTGGATGCCGCGCTGGCCCTGGCGGTCGCCATCCTGGTGTGGCGCTGGAGCCCGGCGCTGGCGGCCCTCGTGTTCGGCCTGCTGGCGATCCCCGATCTCGCCTTCTTCATCGCCAACGCGCTCAAGATCCCCGACGGCGGCTGGCTGCCCCTGGTGGTGGCGGGCCTGATCTACTTCACGATCGCCACCTGGCGCTACGGTCGACGCCTGGTCGCCACGGAGATGAGCGAAGGCACGCTGCCGCTGAAGCAGTTCCTCGAGCGCATGGAGCGGGCCCCTGACCGCGTCGCCGGCACCGCGGTCTTCCTCACCGCCGACGCCAGCCACACGCCTGCGGCCTTCCTGCACAATCTCAAGCACAACAAGGTGCTGCACGAGCGCATCATCATGCTCCAGGTCGAGACCATGGACGTGCCCCGCGTCGCCGACGCCAACCGGGTCGAGGTCGAGCGCCTGGGCAAGGGGTTCCACACCGTGATCGCCCGCTACGGTTTCACCGAGCAGCCCGACGTGCCGGAGGCGCTCAGGGCCTGCCGGCCGCACGGCATCGCCTACGACGAGATGGAGACCAGCTTCTTCCTCGGCCGCGAGACGCTGGTGCCCAGCCAGCATTCAAAGCTCGGCAAGTGGCGCCGCGACTGGTTCATCTCGCTCTCGCATTCGGCCTCCGCGACGAAGACCTTCTTCCGCATTCCGCCGAATCGTGCGATCGAGCTGGGCAACCAGATCCAGATCTAGGCGGCGGGCCGGGCCATGGCGGGAACGCCCCTCGTGATGCTCCCGGGCCTGCTCAACACGCGCCGGCTGTTCGAGCATCAGATCGCCGGCCTCTCGGACATCGCCGACTGCATCGTGCCCGAGCTGTGGCACCACGACACGATGGCGGCGTTGGCGGGCGCGGCACTCGCCGCCGCGCCGCGGCGCTTCGCGCTGGCCGGCTTCTCGATGGGCGGCTACGTCGCGTTCGAGATCTTGCGACAGGCACCCGAGCGCGTGGAGCGGCTGGCGCTCCTCGACACCCAGGCCGTCCCCGACACGCCCGAAGCGACGAAGCGCCGGCAAGGCCTGCTCGAGCAGACGAAGATCGGGCGCTTCCATGGCGTGCGACCGTCGTTGCTGCGCCAGATCGTCCATCGCAGCCATTTGCGCGACACCGCGATCACTCAGCCGATCGTCGACATGGCCCGCGAGGTCGGAGCCGAGGGCTTCGTGCGGCAGCAGACGGCGATCATGGGCCGCCCCGACAGCCGCCCCCTTCTGGTCGACATCCGGGTGCCGACCCTGGTGATCGTCGGGCGCGAGGATCGGGCGACGCCCCCGCCGCAGTCGCAGAAGATGGCCGCCGACATCGCCACCTCGCGGCTGGTGGTCGTGGAAGAATGCGGCCATATGAGTCCGCTGGAAAAACCCGACGACGTCACTGCCGCGCTGAGAGGATGGCTGACCCCATGAGCATCGTGTACGCCCGCGAAGACCATCTCGGCGCCGACGAGTACATCGACGTCGTGCGCAAGTCGGGGCTCAACCGCCCGATCGAGGACCGCGGCCGCGTCGAGCGCATGCTGGCCCATGCGAACCTGATCGTGACCGCGCGGCAGGATGGCCGACTGGTGGGCTTCGCCCGGTCGCTCACCGACTTCTGCTTCTGCTGCTACCTGTCCGATCTCGCCGTCGACAGGGAATGCCAGGGTAAGGGAATCGGCAAGCGGCTGATCGAGGAGACCCGCCGGGAGGCCGGCGGGCCGAAGACCACCACGCTGCTCCTGTCGGCGCCGACGGCGATGTCCTTCTACGAAGGCATCCGGATGCCCAAGGCCGACAACTGCTTCCTCTACCGCCGGGAAGCCTGAGCGGGACCTTCGGGTCAGGCCCGGCCGGCCGCGAGCACCCGCCCGGCCTGCGCGGTCGCCCGCTCGAGATCGACCAGCAGGTCGCCGATCGAACGGCCGGTGTGGAAGGCCGATCGGACGGTCTCGTTGGCGTCGGCGAGGTCCCTCACGGCATTCCGGAGCCCGTCCGTCCCGCCGTCGAGCCCATCGGCGACGGCCTGGGCGAATGCCTGCTCGGCGCGCTCGACATTGGCCGTCAGGCGGCTCTTGACCTCGTCAGCGACGATATCGGGACACTGGTCCAGTCCCGCCAGGGAGAGGACGTAGGTCTCCAGCAACTCGTCGACATAGGCCCTTTCGACCATCTCGCTCCTCTTGATCCGGCCCGGTCCGAAGCCCGCGTTCAGCGCGGCCCGACAGAATGGCCGATTGGACGAGCCGTGACTGTGAGATTTGTCACTGAGCGCGGCGACCGGCGCGCCCAAAAGGTCGCGCCGGCTCCAGATGGACGTTGCACGACCCCGGCAAATGCGGTTCCTTGCACCTCAATGCGTCCCGGAGGCGCCTTTTGGCCGTCGACAACCGACATATCGACCAGTTGCGGACGATTGCGCTGTTCAGGGACCTGGACGATGCGGAACTTTCGCGCATCGCCGCCCTGTGCAACATCCGCAGCTGCACCAAGCAGGCCGAGGTGCTGAGCCAGGAAGACCGCACGACGGACGTGTTCTTCATCCTGTCCGGCACGGTGCGGGTCAGCAGCTTCACCGAAGGCGGCCGCGAGGTCATCTTCACCGAGATGTCGGCCGGCCAGATGTTCGGCGAGTTCTCGGCGGTCGACCAGCTTCCCCGCTCGGCCAGCGTCCTGGCCCTTTCGGATTGCGTCGTCGCCACCATGTCGGCCGGGCGCTTCTTCGAGCTCCTCAAGGGCAACGGGACAATCGCCTCGCGGCTGATCGAGGTCCTGGTCGGCAAGATCAGGGCGATGTCCGAGCGGGTCTTCGAAGTGAGCGCGCTGGCGGTCCGCGAGCGCGTGCGGCGCGAGCTGCTGCGCCTCTCGACGGAAGGCACCGCCTTCCGCAACGGGATCGTGATCCGGCCGGCGCCGACCCACTACGAGCTGGCGGCCCGAATCGGCTCCCATCGCGAGGCGGTGACGCGGGAATTCAACCGGCTCGAATCCGAGAACATCATCGAGGTGCGGCGGCGCCAGATCCGCATCATCGACATCGACAAGCTGAAGCACGGCGAGGCCGAGTAGGGCCTCGCCGGGGGGGGGGGGGGGCGTGCGTCAGCGCTTCTGGGCCGCCACGGCCTGCTGATAGGCTTCCGCGAAGCCCTTGAGCGTGTTCTGCAGCGGGCCGACCACCACGTCCTCGCGCGTCGAGACCTGCACCGTGACCTGCGACCCCCGCAGGAACTCCTTCAGCAGCTCGGCCGAGCGCCCCTGCTCGAAGGAGCAGGCGCCGCCGGTGCAGATCGTGGTCGAGACGAAGGGCCAGCTGTCGACCTGGATGCTGGCGCGCTGGCCGATCCCGTCGACCGCGACGGTGAGCGTCGTGTAGGCCACCGAGTAGCTGACGATCAGGAATGTGCCCAAGAGGTTGTTCGGACCGCCGTCGATCATGGCCGAGACCGTGCAGTCCTTGCCCTTCTCGTAGTTGCAGTTCATCACCCACTGGTCGGGCGGCTGGTTCTGCCCGACGGGCTGGGCAGAGGCAGAGGCGGCCAGAAGACTGAGGCCAAGACCGACGGCGAATCGCTTCATCACTATCTCTCGTTCATGCGCAGTCACCCTAAAGCATGATGGGATTGACTGGAAACAGCCAATCTCCTCATGCCCTCCCGCAACCGGCGACATCACGCTCTAGCAGGTCTCCGTCTCCGCGCCGAGACCGCTATTGACTGATTGCCCAAGGTTGGAAATGCGGACAGGTCCCCTCCGCGCCAGGCGCCATGGAGGAATTTCAATGCCAGTTTGGCAAAACATATCCCCAGAAGGTGAGCGCGAGCATCGTACTGACAAACCACGCGACCACGATCATCCGGTATATGGGGCTGCGAAACCAACACGAGCTGAAGACCACCCACAGCGCGATGAACAACAAGCCCAGGGGATGCTGATTCACGAAGAGCATCGTGACCGCAACCGACAGCGGCAAGCCCATCAGAGCGCCAGTGGCATAGGGCCGAGACCTGGCCGCTGCCACCAACTCTTTCCAACCCATGCTATCGACCTCCCGGGCGAGCGCCGAAGAGCCCATACAACCCAGCATCGACAGCATTGTGGCCTTTTTCTAACGCACGAAAGGCGTCGCCAAGCATCGCGAAAGGAGCGAGGGGGAGACCTTCAAGACCAAGAAGGATGCCCATGCCGGCACAATCCGGGACGTCAATAACTACAGTTTATTTTTGGCCACTTCGGTCATTTTATCATGACTGCGCCGACAGCACCTGCGCGCCCAGTGGAACCATGATCACCCGCCTCAGCTCGCCCCGACGTCGCCGACGACGCGCACCCTGACCCGCACCGAGTTGCCGGGCAGGTAGGCGATCGGCATGTCCTCCGTCTCGATCGTCGCCAGCGTCCGGCGGTCGGCACCGGCCGCGACGGCGCGGTCGTTGGCGATGCCCTGGGCGGCGGCGATGGCGTCGGTGCGCGTCATGTCCCGGAAGATCTGGTCGCACTCGCCCGAAACCTGGGCGATGGCGGCGCCGACGGCATTGGCGCAATCGCCGTGCTCGACATGGATCACTTGGGACACGCCCGGCAGCGTGTCGGGCACCAGGAAGGCGCCGCCGCCGACGGCGATCAGCGGCACGTCGCCTGCCTCCGTCTTCATGCGATCGATCGCCTCGTCGGCCATGCGGGCGGCCTCGGCGAAGACCTTGTCGCAGGTGGCGGCGTCGAGATGCGCGACCCGGGCCGTGTCGCCGATCGCCAGCCGGCCGGCGGCGATCGCGACGTCGGTCGTGGTGAGCTGGCTGCCGCCGAAGGCGATGCCCTCCTTGAGCAGGCGATAGCCGACCGACAGCGGCCCGATCGTCAGCGGATCGAGGGAGACGTGGCTGCCCCCGCCGAGGCCGATCGACAGCAGGTCGGGCATGCGGAAGAGCGTGCGCACCCCGCCCACCTTGACGACCGAGTTGGCCTCGCGCGGGAAGCCGTTCTTGAGCTGGCCGACGTCGGTGGTCGTCCCGCCGACGTCGATGACCATGGCGTCCGACAGGCCCGACAGGTAGGCCGCGCCGCGCATCGAGTTGGTGGCGCCGGAGGCGAAGGAATAGACCGGCAGACGGCGGGCCTGGGACGCTTCCGCCACCGTGCCGTCGTTCTGGGTGATGAACAGCGGCGCGGCGATGCCCGAATCGGCGATCGCCTTCTCGAACGCCGCGATCGTGTCGCGCGCCAGGTCGGCCAGGGCCGCGTTCAGCAGGCCGGCATTCTCGCGCTCCAGCAGGCCGATGCGCCCGAGGTCCGACGAGCAGGTGATCTCCGCCCCGGGCAGCTCGGCGGCGACGAGCTCGGCCGCGCGCTTCTCGTGGCCCGGGTCGAGGGGCGAGAAGATCGCCGAGATCGCGACCGACCTCAGACCCTTCGCCTTCATCTCACGGGCCGCCTGCGTCACGGCCGCCTCGTCGAGGGGCATGAAGGGCCGGCCGTCGTATTCGTGGCCGCCCTCGACCATCCAGACGCCGCCACTCACGATCTCGGCGAGGTCATCGGGCCAGTCGCAGAACGGCGGCAGGGACGCCGAGGCCGGCATGCCGAGCCGCAGGGCGGCGACCTTGGTGAGGTGGCGGCGCTGCACGACGGCGTTGATGAAGTGCGTGGTGCCGATCATCACGCCGTCGATGCGCTTGCCCTCGAGCACGCCGGTCGAGCCGAGGCTCTTCAGCGACTGCAGGATGCCGGTCGTGACATCCTCGCTGGTCGGCGCCTTCACGGCGCGCACCACCTTGCCCTCCTCGATGAGGACGGCGTCGGTGTTGGTGCCGCCCACGTCAATGCCGATGCGTCTCATGCGTCGAACACGCTCCTGAAATCGATGTCGTAGCCGAAGGCGCGCGGACCGACGAACTCGAGGCCGCGCGGCGAAAGGAACACGGCGGGCGGCGGCAGGGCGATCACCGTGACGCGCTGGCCATAGCGGATCGTCTCGCTGCCGACCGCCTCGCCGGATACCGAGTCGAGAACGCAGATCAGGTCCGGCGTCATGGCGAGCGGCTGCTCGTCGCGCCAGGCCACCACCCATTCGTTCTGGAAGTTGATGCTCATCGCCGAGCCGCGGCAGTCGTCGAGCCCGTCGAGCCGCACGACGCCGCGCAGGAAACCCTCGGTGGCGCGGCGCGCCACGTCGAGCACCTTGCCCGTGAACAGGCGCTTGCCCGGCTCGACCGACAGGAGCGCGGCGATCGGATCCTCGTGCCGGCGCTGGGCGTCGCGCACCGCCCGGCCGATGGCGATGGCCTTGGTGGTCGTGCCGTGGATGCCCCACTGCTTCACCTCGGCGCCGGTGCGCGGCGGCTGGCAGGTGGCGGCGACCGAGCCGTACTCGACGCAGATCTTGCGGGCGACGCGCTCCAGCCACTTCCAGGTCGGCACCCTGTGCACGATGGATTCGAAGCCGCGCACGTCGACTGCCGTCAGGGGATAGGGCACGAGGCCGCCGACCGACACCGAGGTCATCTGGGCCTCCGGATAGGCCCGCCCCATCGTGTCCGAATCGACCACCGGCCGGTCGAGATGGGCGGCCGCCATGAACGGCCGCACGCCGTTGGCGCCGCCGATCTCCATGCTCATCAGCGCCTGGAATCGCCGCCCGAGATGGCGCTCCATCACCGACACCGCGCGCGCGAGCGTCAGGCTGTCGGTCAGCCGCTCCTGCCCGACCAGCGGCGCGCCCATGTTGGCGACCGTGCCGACCCAGTCGTCGTCGGCGAGGTCGGCGGCGTCCATCAGCCGGACGCGGCGGCCTTCCTTGTAGAGCGCGCGCATGTTGAGCAGCGGCAGGTAGGGGTTGCCGCCACCGCCCGTGCCCAGCACCCAGGCGCCGACGGCCAGCGATTCGATGTCGTCCAGCGACAGTTCGCGCATCTTCACCGGACAGCTTTCACGCGAACACGCTCTTGAAGGGGATGTCGTAGCCGAACGCCCGCGGGCCGACATGGGCCAGCCCCTTCTCGGACAGGAAGACCGGCGGCGGCGGCAGGGCGATCACGGTGACGCGCTGGCCGTAGCGGATGGTCTCGGTGCCGACCGCCTCGCCCGACACCGAATCGACCACGCAGATCAGGTCGGGCGACATGGCGACCGGCTTGCCGTCGAGCCACGCCACGATCCATTCGTTCTGGAAGTTGATCTCCATGGCCGCGCCGCGCCAGTCGTCGACGCCGTCGAAGCGGGTGCGGCCGCGCAGGAAGCCTTCGGTGGCGCGGCGTTCCACGTCGACCACCTTGCCGCGGTAGAGCAGCTTGCCCGGCTCGACCGCCAGGATCGCCGCGACGGGGTCCTCGTGCCGGCGCTGCGCCTCGCGCACGGCGTGGCCGATGGCGATCGCCTTGGTGGTCGTGCCGTGGATGCCCCATTTCTTGACCTCGGCCCCGGTGCGCGGCGCCTTGCAGGTCGAGGCGATCGAGCCGTACTCGACGCAGATCTTGCGGCTCACCCGTTCCATCCATTTCCAGGTCGGCACGCTCTCGACGATGGATTCGAGGCCGCGCACGTCGACCGAGGACAGCGGACAGGGCCGCAGGTCGCCGACCGCGACCGAGGTCATCTGCGCCTCGGGATAGGCCCGCCCCATCATGTCGGAATCGATCACCGGCCGGCCGAGATGTGCCGCCGCCATCAATGGCTGGATCGAGTTCCCGCCACCGATCTCGAGCGCCATGATGCCGCGGAACGTCTCGCCGATATGCTCCTCCATCAGTGCGACCGCGCGAGCGATGGTGCGGCTGTCGGTGAGGCGCTCCTGGCCGACCAGCGGCGCGCCCATGTTCGACACGGCGCCCACCCAGTCGTCGTCGGCGAGCTCCTCCGCGGGCATGAGCTGCACGCGATGGCCCTCCTTGTAGAGAGCCCGCATGTTGAGCAGCCCGAGATACGGGCTGCCGCCGCCGCCGGTGCCCAGCACCCAGGCGCCGACGGCCAGCGATTCGATGTCGTCCAGAGTGATATCGCGCAGCGGCATGACGTTTGCCAACTCTCCCCAAGCCCTTCTATGTAACCGTCCGTGCAGACGCTGACAAAGCGAAGTAACCGGGGAGAAACCGAGCAATGTCCGAGCCAATCAAGCTTGCCGCCTTCTGCGGCAGCCTGCGCCAGGGATCGTTCAACCGCATGGCGCTTCACGCCTTCATCGAGCGGCTGCCGGCCGGCGTCACCGTGTCGACCATCGAAATCGGCGACTGGCCGCTCTACGATGCCGACATCCAGGCCAAGGGATTTCCCGACAAGGTCCAGGCCGCGCAGAAGACCATGCTCGAGGCCGACGGCGTCGTGCTGGTCTCCCCCGAGTACAATTACGGCATCTCGGGCGTGCTGAAGAATGCGATCGACTGGCTGTCGCGGATGACGCCGCAGCCGTTCGCCGCCAAGCCGACGGCCCTCTTCGGCGCGTCGGGCGGCGTGCTCGGCACGGCGCGGGCGCAGTACCAGCTGCGCCAGACGCTGGTGTTCCTCGACGGCCGGCCGGTCAACAAGCCCGAGGTCATGATCGGCCAGGCGCAGAACCGCTTCGCCGACGGCAAGCTCACCGACGAGGCCACCGGCAAGCTGCTGGCGGACCTCGGCGCGGCGCTGCTCCTGGCCGTCCGCCAGTCCAGGGCGGCAGCCGGAGTCAAGTAATCCTCAGCGACCGCGCAGGCTGAAGATATAGGCGACCAGGTCGTCCTGGTCGCGTGCGCCGAGCTGAAGGTCGGGCATGCGGCTGTGGCTGGCGCTCATGGCGCCCTTGAGCGTGGCCGCGGTGACGTCCTTGCGCGCCGCCAGCGCTGGGAAGGTCGGCAGGCCATCCGAGCGCGCCGTCGCCGCCGTCCGGGTGACGACGTGGCAGTTGGCGCACCAGCGCTCGGCCAGCGCCTGACCGCGCAGGACATCCTGGGCGTCGGCCGGCCCGGACGCGGCGGCCGACGACAGGGCGAGCACGGCGGCGGCAAGAATGGCTCTCATGGCGTCTCCCTCGTGGGGTCATGCTGACACGGCCGGCCGGCACCGACCTTGATCTGGGACAAGGCCGCTCTCGCCAGCACGTCGGTCCGGCGTGGGCGATGCATCGGCCGCGCCCGACGGCCGTCCGTCAGTCGAGCATCTCGCGCAGGACGCGGCCGGTCGCGGTGATGGCGAGCAGCGCCGGCACGCCGAGCGGCTCCTTCACCCAGCGCTTGGTCTCGGGCGTGTAGCTCATGCAGTCCATCGCCACGAGATCGGGTTTGCGCGCCGCGAGGCGCTCCGCCGCCGCCTCGGCCTCGCCGGCGCCGGCGCTGGGCGCCAGCGCCTCGGCCACGACCTCCAGCCCCGGCCGGGCCCATTTCGAGGCGAGCTTCTCCGCCTGCTCCGCCAGCGGGATCAGCAGGCCGAGCCGTCCGCGCGGCAGCAGGCCGGCCGCCAGCCCGTTCAGCAGGCGCGACGGGAACAGCACGTTCTCGTCGCCCTCCATCGGCGGGAACTCGCCGGTGCAGGCATAGACCAGCACGTCGCAGCCATCGCCGCGCAGCGCAGCGAGAGCGGCCGGCGAGCGCGCGATGACGGCCTTCTTGGAGATCCGCACATCGCGGCCGGCGCCCTTCCCGTCGCCGCGCAGCCGGGTGTAGAGCGCGTCCGCGCCGCTCTCCGGCGTCAGCCGGTCGACCTCCGCGTCCGAGAGACCGTCGAGCGCCCCGCGCAGCACGACGCGGGTGCCGGCCGGTGCCTGGGCGGCGAACAGGGCGGCGATGTCGTCGCGCGGCGCCTGGCCGATCGTGACGATGCCGAGGGTGCGGGGCTTGCCGGGGGAAACGCCATTCGACATGGGCTCAGCCCTCCAGGACGACGGTGTCGCCATCGTTCCACGCCAGGCCGACCGCGTCACCCGGCCGGCGCGACGCCCGCTCACCGGCATGGGTCTCGCGCACCAGCAGGGAGCGGCCGTCGGCGGCGGCGACGCGCAGCAGCGTCGAGCCGCCGAGGAAGTTGGCGGTCTCGACGGTGCCGGTCAGCCGGGCGCCCTCGCCCACCAGCCGGATCTTCTCGGGTCGCAGGGCACGGGGGGTGCCGCCGTCCTCGAGGATGTTGATCTCGCCGATGAAGTCGGCGACGAAGCGCGTGCGCGGCCGCTCGTAGATCTCGGTCGGCGCACCGACCTGCTCGACGCGGCCGTTGTTCATCACCGCGATGCGGTCGCTCATCGCCAGCGCCTCCTCCTGGTCGTGGGTGACGAAGACCAGGGTGACGCCCAGCCGCCTCTGCAGCTCCTTCAGCTCGAACTGCATCTGCTGGCGCAGCTTGCGGTCGAGCGCGCCCAGCGGCTCGTCGCACAGCAGCACCGGCGGCTCGACCACGAGCGCGCGGGCGAGCGCCACGCGCTGCTGCTGGCCGCCCGAGAGCTGGCCGGGCTTGCGGCCGGCGAGATCGCCGAGCGCCACCTGGGCGAGGGCGGCGGCCACGCGGCGCTCGATCTCGGCCTTGGGCACGTCGCGCATGCGCAGGCCGAAGGCGACGTTCTCGGCCACGGTGCGGTGCGGGAACAGCGCATAGGACTGGAAGACCATGCCCATGTCGCGCTTGTGCACGGCGACGTCGGTGATGTCGCGGCCCGCGACATGCACCCGGCCGGAGTCCGGCCGCTCGAAGCCGGCGATCATGCGCAGCGAGGTGGTCTTGCCGCAGCCCGACGGCCCGAGCAGCGAAAAGAACTCGCCGGCCGCGATCTCGAGCGTGACGCCGTCGACGGCCAGGACATGGCCGTCGAAGGTCTTGGTGACATTGTCGAGCGTGATGGTGGCGGCGGTCATGAGCGCATGATCGTCATCCCGAGCGAAGCGAGGGACCATTCCGGATCGGGAAGGTCCCTCGGGCTTCGCCCTCGGGATGACAGTCTTCAGCCCTTCAGGATCTTGGTCACGCGCGCGTCGATGTCTTCCTTGCGCGCGTTGTACCATTTCCAGTCGGGCTGGATGAGCGTGGCGACCTTGGCCTCCGTCGTCAGCAGCTTGGCGTCGTACTTCGGTCCGAGCTTCACCTTCTTGTTCGAGGGCGAATACCAGACGCCTTCCGCCAGCAGCTTCTGCACGTCGGGCCGCAGCATGTAGTCGATGTAGGCGAAGGCCAGCTCCTTGACCTTGGAGCCCGGCGTCACGTTCAGCACCTGCTCCAGCGCCAGCACGCCCTCGGACGGGCTGGCGAAGTCGACCGGCTGGTTCTGGCCGTCGTAGCGATAGACGCCCGAATCGTGGATGACGCCCTCGATGACCTCGCCCGACAGCAGCATCTTCTCCATCTGGCCGGTGAAATCGACCAGCTTGATGGGCTTCAGCGCCTCCAGCGCCTTGTAGGCGGCGTCGAGGTCCTGCAGGCCCTTGCCGTAGACCTTGCCCAGCATCATCAGGTGGCACTGGCCGAGGCTGTTCACCGGGATGATGTAGCCGCCGCGCACGCCGGCCAGCTTGGCGTCGGCCAGGTCCTTCCACGAGGTCGGCTTGCTGAGCCCCTTGTCGGTCCGGTAGCCGAGGCCGATGGCGCTGGTGAAGATCGACACGCCGACGATCTTGTCGCTCACCGCATAGGGATAGACGTCGGCGACGTTGGGCACTTCCTTGACGGTGATCTTGGGCATCACCAGCCCCTCGACGACGCAGTTCCACTGCTCGTTCGAGTTGGTGTGCAGGACGTCGTAGAGCGGGTCGTTCTTGGGGCTGGCCTGCAGCTTGGGAACGAACGGGAAGGCCTGGTCGGCCTGGACCGTGCACTTGAATTCCTTCTCGAAGGCCGGCAGCACCGTGCCCTTCATGATCTCGCCCCACTTGCCGCCCCAGGTCGTGATCTTGAGCGTCTTGGTCTGGGCGTGGAGAATCGCGGGCGCGGCGAGCATCGTGGCGGCGCCGGCCCCCACCCGCAGGACTGTACGACGTGAAACCATGGCAACCCCTCCTGTCTTCCCTCAGAGCTTGACGTAGGCCTTCAGCCCGATCAGCCGTTCGAGCACCAGCACGACGGTGAGCGCGAGCAAGATCGAGACCATCGACGCCGCCGCGATGGCGCCGTCGAGGTCGAATTTCATGTAGTTGAACAGCACGACCGGCAGGGTCTCGCCCTTCGGGACGACCAGGAACAGCGACACCGGAAACTGGTCGAAGGAGACGATGAAGGCGAAGACGCCGCCGGCGAACACGCCGGGCCGTATGAGCGGCAGCGTGACCTCGAAGAACACGCGGACCGGGCTGGCCCCCAGGACGGACGCGGCTTCCTCGATGCGGCGGTCGAAATTGTACAGGACCGCCAGCGTCGTCCGGATGACGTAGGGCACCGCCACCAGCGTATGGGCGAGGATCAGGCCCCAGATCGGCCGTCCGACGCCCGCCAGCAGGTACGACTGGAACAGGGCGAGGCCGGTCAGGATCGCCGGCAGCATCAGCGGCGACATGAAGAAGGCCGTCAGCGCCGACCGCCCCGGCAGGTTGCCGCGCGCCAGCGCGAGCGCGCAGGCGCCGCCCACCAGGACCGACAGGACGAGCACGCAGCACGCCACCCACAGCGACAGGACGAGCGCGTCCATGAACTCGGAATTGCCGAAGAACTTCTCGAACCAGCGCAGGCTCACCCCGACCGGCGGGAAGGAGATGTAGGGCGTCGGATTGAGCGCGAAGATCAGGATGATGGCGATCGGCGCCAGCAGGAAGGCCAGCAGCAGCCCGTTCAGCGCCAGGTAGGCGGCCCGGCCGGGGTCGAACGGCCGGCGGTTCGGGGGCGCGCTCATGCCAGGCCCTGCTCGCCCGACAGGCGGGCGAGGATCCGGTTGTAGGCGATCACGATGATCAGCGACACCAAGAGCAGGATGACGCCCAGCGCGCCCGCGAAGTTGGGATTGAAGCTGGTGCCGACCTGCTGCGCGATCAGCATCGGCAGGGTCAGCACGTCGGTGCCGCCCATCAGCGAGGGCGTGACGTAGGCGCTGATCGACAGGGCGAAGACCAGCAGCGACCCGGCGAGGATGCCCGGCAGGCTGAGCGGCAGCGTCACCTCGAGGAAGGCGCGGAACCGGCCGGCGCCCAGGCTGCGCGCGGCCTGCTCCAGCCGCTCGTCGATGCGCCCGATCACGCCGGTCAGCGTCAGCACCATGAAGGGCACGTAGATGTGCACGAGGGCCACCACCGTGCCGAACTCGTTGTACATCAGGGGCAGCGGCTTCTCGATCACGCCCCACTGGATCAGCAGCGTGTTGATGACGCCCTTGTCCTGCAGGATGGTCATCCAGGCGAAGGTGCGCACCACGATGCCGGTCAGCATGGGCGCGATCACCGCCATCAGCACCAGGGCATGGCCCAGCCGCGAGTGCATGCGCGCCATCCAGTGGGCCAGCGGGTAGCCGATCAGCAGCGCCACGACGGTGGTGACCAGCCCGATGCGCAGCGTCGACCAGAGCGCATCGTGGAAGATGCCGGCATTGTCGAGGATGAAGCGCTCGTAGTGCCGCGTCGTCAGGTAGGCGTTGGGATTGTTCGCGGGATTGCCCGAGTAGAACGACATCGCGGCCATGACGCCGAACGGCAGCACGAAGAACAGCACGAACAGCAGGACGGCCGGCGCCAGCAGCCAGGCGATCGGCGAGGGTCTGGGGGTGGCGGCGGAAGCCATGTCGCGGGCCATCGTGGCCGAACGCGATGCTTCGGTCCACGCCGAAGGACAGTGTCGACCGACCCGTGTTACGGCTCTGCCGACATGGCATCGAAATTGCCGCTCCTCCTCCTGCTGATCGCCGTCACCTGCCTCAGCCAGTTCTATCGCGTCTCCAACAGCGTGATCGCGCCGGAACTGACGCGCGACCTCGGCCTCAGCGCGCGCGAGCTCGGCTGGGCCGGCAGCGCCTTCTTCTTCGCCCTGTTCGCCGTCCAGGTGCCGGTCGGGATGTGGTTCGACCGCTACGGTGCGCGGCGCACGGTGGCGGCGCTGTCGCTCGTGGCGATGCTGGGCGCCCTGTGGATCGCCACCGCCCGCGACGCCGCCGGCCTGATCGGCGGCCGCGCCGTGGTCGGGGTCGGCTGCGCCGCCTCGTTCATGTCGGTGGTCTTCCTGTGCTCGCGCTGGTTCGAGCCGGCCCGGCTCGCCACCGCGCTCTCCTGGGTGTTCGCCGCCTCCAACATCGGCACGCTGGCCGCCGCTACGCCGCTCGCCTGGATCGCCGCCACGATCGGCTGGCGCAACGGCTTCGTCGGGCTCGCCGCCGTCACCGTCGTCGTGGCCGTTTCCTTCTTCGCCGTCGTGCGCGACCGTCCGCCCGACCGGCCCGCGCCGCCGGCGCGCCGCGAGAACCTGCGCGAAGTCGCCGCCGGCCTGGTCGAGGTCTGGACCACCCCCGGCCTCGGGCCGGTGCTCGCCATGCACTTCTTCGCCTACGCCACCATGCTGACCGTGCTGGGCGTCTGGGGCGGCCCCTATCTCTACGCCGTCCACGGGCTCGATGCGGTCCAGCGCGGCAACGTGCTGCTGGCCATGGGGCTGGCGCAGATCGCCGGCATCCTGGCCTACGGGCCGATGGACCGGCTGCTGCGGTCGCGCAAGAAGGTCGTCCTGGGCGGGGCGATGCTCTCGATGTCGCTGCTCGCCGCGCTGGCGCTGTGGCCGCATCCGCCGCTGGCCGTCGCCATCGTGCTGCTGACGGCCCTCTGCTTCTTCGCCGCCTTCGGCACCGTGATCGTGGCGCAGGGCCGCGCGCTCTTTCCCGACCGGCTGGCCGGCCGCGGAGTCACCACCGTCAACATGGCGCAGTGCCTGGGCCTCACCGTCCTGCCGGCGATGGTCGGCTACATCGTCGAGGCCTATGGCGGCACGGACCTCGCCTACCGGCTGGCCTTCGGCGCCCTGGCGGCGGGCCTCGTCCTGGGCGCGAGCGTCTATGTCCGCTCGCGCGACAGCGCTACTGCGTTGCCTGCTTGAGGTAGGCCACCAGGTCGGGAGTCTGGGCCGGCGGGCGCACGCCGGCGAACACCATCTTGGTGCCCGGCACCTTGCCCTTGGGATTGCGGCTGTACTCCGCGACCGTCTCCTCGTCCCAGACGATGCCCGACTTGATCATCGCCTCGGAAAATTCGTAGCCCTCGGCCGTGCCGGCCTTGCGGCCGAACAGGCCGTGCAGGTTGGGACCGGCCGGGCTCGCGCCGCCCTTCTCCAGCGTGTGGCAGGCGCGACATTGCTGGTTGAACAGGCGCTGGCCCCGGGCGGTGTCGGGCGACTGGGCAGCGGCCTGCCCGGCGATTCCGACCGTCACCGCAACGACGACGACACCTGCCCAACTCTTCATCACGCGTCTCCGATCTGGCTAGAAGGCTGCCGTGCCATGTGGGACGGCGGCGACGGGCCGCAAGAGACGGGCGCTGTGTTCTCTCGCCAGCAGCTCGCGCTTGCGCCGCACGCCCCATCGATAGCCCGAGATCGAGCCGTCCTTCTTCACGATGCGGTGACAGGGAACGACCACCGCCAGGGTGTTGGCGGCGCAGGCCTCGCCGACCTCGCGCGCCTGGCGGGGAACGCCGAGGCGGGCCGCGATCTCGCCGTAGGTCGCGGTCGTGCCCGCCGGCACGTCGCGCAGGGCCTGCCAGACCCGGCGCTCGAAGTCGCTGCCCTGCAGGTCGAGCGGCAACCGGCAGGTCCCGCCTGATCCGTCGATCAGGGAGCCCAGCTCGGCGATCGCCTCGCGAAGGCCGTCGGCATCCTCGACCAGCTCGGCGCCGGGGAAACGGGCGGCGAGCGTGGCGCGGTCCGCATCGAAGGCCAGGAAGGCCAGGCCGCGACCGGACACGGCCGCGAGGAAGGGACCGAGGGAACTGCCGCCCCCGCCGTATCGGATCGTCTGGGTCATTGCCGTCTCCTTGGTGGATCGATGGCATACCCTAGCGACCCGCCCGGTTGCCGGCGTTCCGGTAGCGGATTGGAATTCGGGGCGTGGCGGCCATATTGAAGGCGCGATGCTCGACCTTTTCCCGCCGGAAGGCCGCCAGGAGATCGGCGAGGGCGCCGTGCTCCTGCACGGCCGCGCCCTGGCCCACCAGCATGCGCTGCTGGCCGCGATCGAGACGATCGCCGCCCGCTCCCCGTTCCGCCGGATGGTGACGCCGGGCGGCTTCCAGATGTCGGTGGCGATGACGAACTGCGGCCGCGTCGGCTGGGTCACCGACCGGTCGGGCTATCGCTACGACCCGAACGACCCGGAGACCGGCACGCCGTGGCCCGACATGCCGGAGGTCTTCGCCACGCTGGCGCGCGAGGCCGCGCGCGAGGCGGGGTTCGACGGCTTCGCGCCCGAGGCCTGCCTGGTCAATCGCTACGAGCCGGGCACCCGCCTGTCGCTGCACCAGGACAAGGACGAGCGCAACTACGCCCATCCCGTCGTGTCGGTGTCGCTCGGCCTTCCGGCCACCTTCCAGTTCGGCGGACTGAAGCGCTCCGACCGGCCGACGAAGGTGCCGCTGCAGCACGGCGACGTCGTCGTCTGGGGCGGCCCCTCGCGCCTCGCCTTCCATGGCGTGGCGGCGCTCAAGGACGGCGAGCATCCGCTGACCGGACGCCGCCGCTACAACCTCACCTTCCGGAAGGCGCTGTGAGCGTCATTCGGCGGTGAAGAACGGCAGGGTCGCCTCTTGCGTGACCGGCTCGAAGCCCAGCTTCACGCGCTTGCCGATCGCGAGGTCGGACTCGGCCACGCCGTGCAACGGCGCGTTCACGCGCACGCCGGCGTCCATGTCGACCAGCGCCACGATGTAGGGCGCCGAGGCCTTGAAGAAGAAGTTGAACGGATGGTGGCAGACCGTCCAGGCGTGGATCTTCCCGCCGGTCGGCGCCTCCTTGAAGCTGCTCTCCATCGAGAAGCAGTGCGGGCAGACCGGCCGCGGATAGTGCCGGATCTTGTCGCACCGGGCGCAGTGCTGGAGCATCAGCCGGCCCTCGCGCAGCCCGTCCCAGTAGGGCTGGCTCTCGCGCGTCGGTGTCGGCAGCGGCCGCTCGGGTGCCGGCGGCGGGGCGACGGAAGCGCTCATGCCGCCCTCCGCAGGATGGCGATCGAGCCGTCGCCCATGTCGCCGTAGCCGGTGACGAGGCCGACCTCCGCATCCTTCACCTGCGCCTTGCCCGCCGACCGGCGCAGCTGGCGCGTCAGCTCGATCACGTGATTGAGGCCCACGACGTGGCCCTGGCTCAGCAGGCCGCCATGGGTGTTGATGGGCAGGTCGCCGCCGAGGCGGATGCGGCCGTCCATGACGAACGGCCCACCCTCTCCCTTCTTGCAGAAGCCCAGCAGCTCGAGCTGGTTGATCACCGTGAAGGTGAAGCAGTCGTAGATCTCGGCGACATCGATGTCCTTCGGCCCGACGCCTGCCATGGCCCAGGCGCGCGGCGCGGCACGGGCGAGGCCGAACTCCAGCAGGTCGGGACGCTGGGCGATCGAGGCCGGCGATTCGGGATGGCCCTCGGCCACGCCCATCACGGTGACCAGCGGCTGCCTGAGATCGCGGGCCCGGTCGGCGGCGCTCACGATGATGGCGGCGCCGCCGTCGCTCTCGAGGCTGCAGTCGAACAGCCGGAAGGGATCGGCGATCAGGCGCGAGGCGTGGTGCTCCTCGACGGTGAGCGGCTTGTTCATCACCACGTTGCCGTTGAGGATCGCATGCTCGCGCGTCACCACGGCGACCTCGGCGAAGTGCCGGGAGGTGGTCCCGTAGAGCTCCATGTGCCGGCGGGCGCCCTGGGCGTAGAGCTGCGCCGGCGCGAACATGCCGATCGGCGCTTCGAATTCCGCCGCCAGCGCGAACTGCGGGAACTGCTGCAGGCGGGTGCTGACGCGCGCGCCGGAATAGCCGGTTCGGCCGACCGAGATCAGGACGTTGCGGCAGACGCCGGTCGCCACCGCCATCGCCGCCGTCTGGATCGCCGCAACGCAGGTGGCGCCACCCATCGGCACGAAGACCGACAATGCGAGATCGGGCAGGCCGAGATTGGCGATGAAGTCCTCGGCGATCCCGGCGCCCGGGAAGTACGGCACCACGCCGTCGATGTCGCGCGGGTCGAGGCCCGCGTCGGCGATCGCGGCAAGGCTGGCCTCGAGCTGCAGGGCCAGGCCGCTCTTGGCCGTGCCGCGCGTATAGGCGGTCTCGCCGATGCCGCTGATCGCGGCCTTCTCTCGCAGCGCATGCGCCATGTCGTTTCCTCCTGCCGCCATCGTGCCCTTCCGCCGGCCAAACGGAAAGGGCGGAGCCGCGTCGATGGCGCACGGCACGCCGGCGGTGGGCGGGACAATACCCGCCGGGCGAAATGTGCTCTAAGCTTCCCGCCCACCTCGGGGGAAGAATGTCGAAAGAAGAACTCGTCTCGCTCAGCGCCGTCGAACTGCGCCGCCGCATCGGCACCAAGGAAATTTCGCCGGTCGAATTGCTGGAAGCCTGCCTCGACCGCATCGATGCGGTGAATCCGGCCGTCAACGCCGTGACGGCGATGTCGGTGAAGCGCGCGCGACAGGAAGCCAAGGCCGCGGAGACCGCGGTGCGCCGCGGCGAGGACCTGCCGCTGCTGCACGGCCTGCCGACCGGCATCAAGGACCTCGAGGAGACCAAGGACCTCCTCACCACCTACGGCTCGCCGCTCTATCGCGACTACGTGCCGACCTACGACAACGTCATGGTCGGGCGCGTTCGCGCCGCGGGCGCCGTCGTCGTCGGCAAGACCAACGTCCCCGAGTTCGGCGCCGGCTCCAACAGCCGCAACCCGGTCTGGGGCGCCACCGGCAATCCGTTCAACCCCTCGCTCAACCCCGGCGGCTCGTCGGGCGGCTCGGCAGTGGCGCTGGCCACCGACATGCTTCCCGTCTGCACCGGGTCCGACACCGGCGGCAGCCTGCGCAATCCCGCGGCATTCTGCGGCATCGTGGGCTTCCGGCCCTCGCCCGGCATGGTCGCCGTCGAACGCCGCGCGATGGGCTGGACGCCGATCTCGGTGCTGGGCCCGATGGGCCGCTCCGTGGCCGATACCTGCCTGCTCTACGCCACGCAGGTCGGCCAGCACGATTCCGATCCGCTCTCCTTCCCGCTCGAGCCCGACGCCTATGCCGAGCCCTGGCCGGTCGATCTCGGCAGCCTGCGCGTCGCCTACACGGAGGATTTCGGCGGCGCACCGGTCGAGAAGGGCATTCGCGAAACCTTCCGCTCGCGCATCAAGGCGATGAAGCCGCTGTTCCGCAGCCTCGACAAGGTCGAGGTCGACTATGGCGGAGCGGACCGGTGCTTCGACGTCATCCGTGCGGTCAGCTTCCTGTCGCGCTACCAGGAGGCCTACACCAAGAATCGCGAGATGCTCGGGCCCAACATCGTGGCCAACTACGAGATCGGCGCCAAGCTCTCGCTCGCCGACTTCGCCTGGGCCCATGGCGAGCAGACGCGGATCTTCCGCGCCTTCCAGGAGATCTACAAGGACTACGACTTGGTGATCGGTCCCACCGTCGGGTTCACGCCCTTCCCGTGGAAGCAGCTCTACATCGACGAGATGGATGGCAAGAAGCTGCGCAACTACTACCACTGGATGGCGACGAAGTACTTCGTCACCCTGACCTCGAACCCGGCCGTGTCGCTGCCCTGCGGCCTCGACCACAGGAAGATGCCGTTCGGCCTGCAGGTGATCGGCCGCTTCCGCGGCGACGGCGAGGTGCTGGGGGCCGCGCATGCGATGGAACAGGCCTTCAAGGCGATCCCCGGCCTCGCCCGGCCGCTGCCGGACATCGCCAAGCTGCGCAAGGCCCGGCCCGACCTGAAGTCGATCGTCACGCATCCGCCCAAGCTCAACGCCAAGCCGACGCGCGGGCCCGCCCCGGGAGCGCTCTGACCCCACCTCTCGAGGAGAGGATCATGCACAAGGATCTGCACGGCCTCACCCTTTCGACCGATTCCGGCACGGCCGTAGACGCCTACGACCGTGCCGTGATGGCCTATCTCAAGTACCGGACCGACGCCGCCCGCCATCTGGCGGCGGCGCTCAAGGCCGACGGCAATTTCGCCATGGCCCACGTGCTGCGCGGCTACTTCGCGATGCTGTCCTACAATCGGGCCAACGTGGGAGCTGCGGCCGAGGCGCTGGCCGAGGCGCGCAGCCATTCGCGGCGCACGACGACCCGAGAGGCCGCCCATGTCGAGGCGCTGTCGCGCTGGGTCGACGGCGACCTCGACCGCATGCTCGACCTCTGGGAGACGATCTGCGCCGAGCATCCGCACGACGTGCTGGCTTTCCGCCTGCACCACTTCAACGCCTTCTGGCTGGGCCGGCCGGCGGCCATGCAGGCGGCGGTCGAGCGGGTCTTCCCGCACTGGAGCGACGAGCTCGCCGGCTGGGGCATGGTGCTGGCCTGTCGCGCCTTCGCCCACGAGGAGGCGGGCAACTACACGCTGGCGGAGGGGGCGGGACGGCTCGCCATCGAGGTCGACCCCGGCGACCTGTGGGCTGCCCACGCCGTCGCCCATGTGCTCGAGATGCAGGGCCGCCGGGTCGAAGGCATCGACTGGCTGAAGCGGCTGGAACCGAAATGGGGCGGCGCCAACAACCTCAAGCACCACCTGTTCTGGCATCGCGCCATGTTCCACCTGGAGCGGCGCGAGTTCGACGACGTCCTATCGCTCTACGACCACGGCTTCCGCGACCTCGGCTCGCCGCTCACCCAGGCGATGCCGGACATGTACATCGACGTCCAGAACGCCATCTCCATGCTCTTCCGCCTGCAGCGCCAGGGAGTCGATGTCGGCGACCGCTGGGTCGAGCTGGCCGACAAGGCCGAGGCGCGCATCGGCGACTGCCTCTCGGCCTTCACGCTGCCGCACTGGATGATGGCGCTGATGGCGACCGGTCGCGAGGCGGCGGGCGAGCGCCTGCTCGAGGCGATGCGCGCCTTCGCGCGCGGCAACGGCACCGTCGAGCGCCTCGTCGGCAAGGTCGCGCTGCCGGTCTGCGAGGCCGTCCAGGCGCATGGCCAGGGCCGGCATGCCGACGCGCTCCGCACGATGCGCCCCGTGATCGGCGAGATGTTCCGCCTGGGCGGCAGCCACGCCCAGCAGGACGTGCTGGAGCAGGTCTTCCTCGACTCCGCCCTCAGGGCCGAGAGCGGCGACGATGTCCGCCTGGTGCTGGAGCGGGTGGCGGGGCGTCACCCTGTGCCGCCGTCGCGCCGCGTCGGATACGCCACGGCCGCGGCACGCCACAGCTTCTAGGCCTGTCGAACACACATTGTCGGTCGGGACGACGAGGAGATCGAAGCGCGCGAAACGCCTCGGGCAGCGCAGCGGTTGCCGCGCCTCCGCCGCGATTTTTCCTCGCGCCCCGCGACACCGAAGGCGACCCAGCCCGTTAGGTCAGCACGCCCGATGTGGGCACACCCTTGAGGAGGATGACATGCTGAACGTGAAGTGGCTGGTTGCCGCCGCCTTCGTCGCCTCGACGACGGCAGCCTGCACGGGCGAGACCGGTTATCCCGGGACCTATGGCTATCCCAGCACGGCCTACAACAGCGGCTACTACAACAACGGGCGCTACGTTGCGCCGGCCAACACGGCGTACTACACGACGGGCAGCAGCTACGCCTACAACCGCTCTCCGAACGCCAGCTACTACGACAGCTACAATGCCCCGCAGCGGACCTCCCGCTACGGCGCGCGCGGCGACTACGACCGCGACGGTGTTCCCAACCGCTACGATCGTGACGCCAACGGCGACGGCGTCTCGGATCGCTACCAGCGCTAGCGGCTTTTCGATTGCATCAGAGAACGGCTCCCGGCCTCGGTCGGGAGCCGTTTTTCGTGCCCTCGTTTCACCGCCATCACGCCGCGGCGCCGCCCGAAGCCACATCGTATCCGCATGCGGAAGGAACCTTCGAAACATCCCCTTCCTTGTGGAAGAATGGCAATGCGCAAAGTCAAAGGGTTGGCGGCGCTGGGCGTGCTCGCGTCGGGAGCCGGGTGCGTCGAGATGACTGGCTATCCGGGCACCTCGTACGGCGCGTATCCGGGCTACGGTCAGAACTACGGCTCTTCGAACGGCTACTACGGCCAGCCCGGCTACGGCTCGACCGGCGGCGTGCTCGGCAACCTGTTCGGCTCGCCGGGCTACGCCCAACCGGCGCCCATCCAGTACGCGCAGCCGGCGCCGGTGCAATACGTGCCGGTTCCAGTGGCGTCGCCACAGCAGGCCCCGTCTCGATACTACGGCAGTTCGTACAGAACCCAGCAGGCGCAGCAGCGGCGCGCAGCCTGGGGCCGCCGCGACGGCGACGGCGACGGCATCCCCAACCGCTACGACAAGGACCGCAACAACGACGGCATTCCCGACCGCCAGCAGCGTCGCAGCCGCTCCGGATGGGGACAGCCGGGGTAGACGCGCGCCGTCGCGTCAGTCGGCCTTGCGCCCGATCTCCCGATCGTGCTGGCCGAGGGTCGGCGCCGGGCGCCGCACGGCGCCCGGCGTCGCCGACAGCTTCAGGGGCACGCCGAGCGTCCGCTGCCGGCCGGCCCTGGCGTGCTCGACTTCCACCACCATGTCGCGTGCCCGGATCTGCGGATCGGCAAAGACCTCGTCGTGATGCAGGACGGGGCCGGCCGGAATGCCTTCCGCCTCCAGCGCCGCCATCCAGTCGGCGGTGGAGCGCTTGCGCACCTCGGCCTGGAGCAGATCGACCAGCACCTCGTTGTTGCGCACCCGGTCGGCATTGGCCTTGAAGCGCGGATCGTCGGCCAGCTCGGGCTTGCCGATCATGGCGCAGAGCTTGCGAAAGAAGTTCTGCTGGGCGCCGCCGATGGTGAGCCAGCCATCTTCCGTCTGGAACACCTGGTAGGGCGAGGAGCCGCGATGGGCCTGGCCGAGCTTCTCGGGCCGCTCGCCGGTCGCAAAGTAGTTGGCCGCTTCGTAGACGCCGAGCGAGACCGTCGCCTCGAGCAGCGAGGTCTCGACCCACTGCCCCTCGCCCGTCTGCTCGCGGGCGCGCAGCGCGGCCAGCACGCCGATCGTGAGATAGAGGCCGGCGCCGACGTCGGAGACGGCCAGCGGGATGCGGTACGGCGGACCGTCCTTTGGGCCGGTGACCGACATCAGGCCCGACATGGCCTGCACCATGAGGTCGAAGCCGCCCCGCCCGGCATAGGGCCCGGTCTGGCCGAAGCCGGAGATGGAGCCCAGCACCAGCCGCGGATTGCGCGCATGCAGCGCCTCCCAGCCGAGGCCCAGCCGCTTCATCACGCCGGGACGGAAGTTCTCGAGCACGACGTCGGCCCCGTCGACCAGCTCCCAGAAGCGGGCCACGTCGTCGGCATTCTTGAGGTCGAGCTGGATGCCACGCTTGTTGCGGTTCCACAGCATGAAGGGCGCGCCCTCGCCGCCGACGAAGGGCGGCGCGCCCCGCATCGGATCGCCCTGGGGGCTTTCGATCTTGATGACGTCGGCGCCGAGGTCGCCCAGCTGCATGCCGCAGAACGGCCCGGACAGATGGGTCGTGAGGTCGAGAACCACGATGCCGTCGAGGGCGCCGGCGGCCAGTCCTGCCATGTCATTCTCCCAGAAGGTTCTTGAGCTCGGTGACGATCGCCGTCCATTTCGACGAGCCGAACTCGTTGGCGACGACCCGCCCGTCCTTGACGATCAGGAAGCGCGGCGTGCCGCCCCTGCGCGGCAGCTGGTCGAGGATCGGCCGGAGATCGCCCGGCCAGTAGCGCTCCTGATAGGCTTCCCTGAGCTTCGGCGCCTCGACCTCGATCCACGCGACCCGCCGGTACTCGGGCGAGGCGAGCCAATCGGGCAGGCTGGCCTGCTTCCAGCGCCGGCAGGGCGGGCAGTCGAGGCCTCCGATGTAGACGACCTTGAGGTCCTGCAGGGCTTGCGCGGCGCCGGGCAGCAGGACGGCGGGCGCCACCGCGAAAAGCAAGGCACGGCGTTTCATGTCGGGTAATGTAGGCCCGCATGGCGCGCGCCAACAAACCCTCCGTCGAGACGCTGGGCGACATCTTCCGGCTCGCGGTCCGTCGCTTCCGCGCCGCCCGGCTGGTCTACGGCCACGGCACGACGAACGCCCATGACGAAGCCGCGTTCCTGGTGCTGGAGGCGCTGCATCTGCCGATCGACCGGCTGGAACCCTATCTCGACCTGCGCCCGACGGCAGCCGAACGGGCCCGCCTGCTGACGCTGATCGAGGCGCGAATCGAGCTCCGGCTGCCGGCGCCCTACCTGGTGGGCGCGGCCTACATGCACGGGATCCGCTTCCATGCCGACCGCCGGGCACTGATCCCGCGATCGTTCATCGGCGACATGCTCGCCGACGGCGTCCTGCCGATCGGCGATCCCCGAAAGGTGGGGCGCATCCTCGATCTTTGCACAGGCTCCGGTTGCCTGGCGGTGCTGGCGGCGCTCGCCTTCCCCCACGCCCGGATCGACGCGACCGACCTGTCGGCCGGTGCCCTGACGCTGGCCCGGCGCAACGTGGCGAGCCACCGGCTCGGCGACCGCATCGACCTTCACCGCGGCAACCTGTTCGCCCCGTTGGCCGGGCAGCGCTATGAGCTCATCCTCACCAACCCGCCCTATGTCGACGCGCGGGCGATGCGGCGGCTGCCGCCGGAATACCGGCACGAGCCGCGGATGGCGCTGGCGGCGGGCGACGACGGCCTCGACCTGGTGCGCCGCATCCTGGCCGAAGCGCCCCACCACCTGACCCGCGACGGGGCCCTGATCTGCGAGATCGGCCGCGGCCGCGACCGGCTCCTCGACGCCTACCCGCGCCTGCCCTTCCTGTGGCTCGACACCGAGCAGAGCGAAGGCGAGGTCTTCTGGATCACCAGGACGGACCTGCTCGCGGCACAGGATTAGAGGTCGAGCGTCGTTGCCGCGTTGGCCATCCGATCAATTTGCACTCTGCGGTCCCGGCTCTGCACTTTGCCGCGACGCGCGCTTGCGTCGGACTCGACCGGCGGCCAGACTCCGCGGCGAGTCGGGGAGAGGCTCGGGGGAAACGTGACGTCCATTTTCCAGAACGCCGCACGGTGCTGGATGCGGCGGCTGGTCGTAGCGACGGGCCTGCTCCTGACCGTTCTTGCGGGAGCGGCGGAGGCCGACTGCCTGCAATCCGGCACGACCGTCACCTGCTCGGGCGCCTCGCCGGGCGGCTTCGATGCCGGCGTCCAGGACGGATTGACCGTGAACGTCCTGCCGGGAGCCACGGTGGGCAGCGGCCTGATGCTCAACAGCGGCAACAGCGTGAGCAACAGCGGCGCCATCGCGGTCGGCGATTTCGGCTCCGGCCTCCTGGGAAGCATCAACAACCAGGTCACGAGCAGCGGCACGATCCAGGGCGGCGACGGTGCGGTGGGCATCTTCGTCGACAGCGGATCGAGCGTCACGCACAGCGGCACGATGACGATGGGCAATGGCGCCGAGGGCATCATCGTGACGGGGACCGGTTCGATCCTCAACACAGGCACGCTGCGCGGTGGCGACAGTTCCGTCGGACTGACCGCGCTCAACGTCACCAATGCCGCCTCCGGCACCATCGTGATGGGCGACGGCGGCATCGGCATCGACGGCGAAGGCAACGGCGGCCGGCTGGTCAACAGCGGGTCGATCACGGTGGGCGAAGGCGCCTTTGGCATCCTCAGCACCGACAGCGCCGTCACCGTCATCAACAACGGGACGATCGCGTTCGGAAGCTGCGCCACCGGCGTCTTGGCGACAGGCACCGGCAGCGCGGTGACCAACAACGGCACCATCGCCGGCCGGGGCTGCGCGTTCGGGGTCGGCATCGAGACCGGCGACGGCAGCACCGTCACCAACAACGGCGTCATCTCCGTCGATGCGATGAGCGCCGGCGTCTTCGCGGGCAGAAGTTCGGCGATCGCCAATGCGGGGCGCATCGTCACCGGCCAGGAGGCTGTCGGACTCTACGCCAACAGCGACAGCGTCCTGCGCAACAGCGGGACGATCGTCGTCCAGAACGGGTTCATCGCCGGCGCCGGCATGCTGGGCGACGGCAACCGCATGACCCTGGTCAACACGGGCACGATCATCGGCGGCGCCGCCCTTCCCGCCATGATCGTGACGGGCCGCGACAGCACGCTCACCAACAGCGGCACGATCTCGGTCGGCACGTTCGGCGGCGGCATGGTCGGCCAGGGCCGGCGGAACGTCTTCGTGAACGCCGGATCCATCGCCGTCGGGCGGGAAGGCCTGGGAATCGACGCCCAGGGCGCCGATTCGTCCATCACCAACAGCGGAACGATCACCGGGGGCGCCGCCAGCTTCGGCATCCAGGCCAGAAGCTCGAGCGCGGTGCTCAACACCGGCAGCATCGCGGTGGGTACCGGGGGCATCGGCATCAGCGGCAACGCCGCCACGACGGTCGGCAACAGCGGCAGCGTCGTGGCCGGCGAGAACGGCGTGGGCATCCGCAGCGGCGGCAACATCACAAACAGCGGTACCATCGTGGTCGGCAGCTCGGGAACCTTCGGGACGGGCGGGATGCTCGCCGTCGGCGACTCGCTCATCCTCACCAACACCGGCACGATCGGCGGCGGCACCTTCACGCCCGCGATCTTCGCCCTCGGCACCGGCGTCACCCTGGCCAACAGCGGCACGATCACCGTCGGCACCAGCGGCGGCGGGCTGGTGCTGCGGGGCGTCAACGGCCACCTGACCAACGGCGGCACCATCAACGTCGGCAACGGCGGCATCGGCATCGACGCCCAGGGCATCAGCACGACCGCCCTGAACAGTGGCGCCATAAATGCCGGGAGCGGCGGCATCGGCATCCAGGCCGTCGGCTCCAGCGTCGTCGGCAATTCCGGATCGATCTCGGTCGGCGCCGGCGGCACCGGAATCAGCGGCGCCGGCAGCACGATCATCGGCAGCAGCGGCAGCATCAGCGTCGGCAGCGGCGGCACCGGGATCGCGGCCCTCGGCAGCAACGTCGCCGTGACGAACAGCGGCGCGATCAGCACCTGCGGCACCGGCATCAGCGTGGCCGGCGCCGGCGCCCGTCTCGTCAATTCGGGCAGCATCTCTGCCAATGGCTGCGGGGCCACCGGCGTCCTGCTGGGGCCGGGCAGCACGCTGGCCAATTCCGGCCTGATCTCCGCCTCCACGGTGCTCGCGATGGGAAGCGGCGGCGGCGCCTCGGTCACCAACACCGGCACCCTGAACGGGCTCGTCCTGCTGTCCGGAACCGGCGGCAACACGCTCGTCAACGGCGGGACGATCGGCACGACCGCCACGCTCGCCCCCGGCGGCGCGCTCGCCCATGTCGTCGACGGCACGTTCACCCAGACCTCCGCCGCCGTGCTGGGCATCCGCGCCTCGACCAGCACCGCGCCGGGCACCTACGATACGCTGCAGGTCGCGAGCAGCGTCCCCGGCACCGGCGTGGCCAACCTCGCCGGCACGGTGCAGCTCGCCCTGCAGCCCGGCCTCTACGCCCTCGACACGACCTATGCCGGCGTCCTGACCTTCTCGAGCTCAACCGGCCGCTTCACGCTCGTCAGCGAGCCCTACACCTTCCTCAGCGCGTCGGCCGTCTACAATCCGACGAGCGTCGACATCGTCGTGTCGCGCATCCCGTTCCCGCAGATCCCCGGCGGCGGCGCCAACGCGCAGGCGGTCGCCAACGTTCTCGAGGCCAACTACTCGCCGTCGCTCACCGGACCGCTCGGCGCCTTTTACATGGACCTTCTCCTGTCGACGGCGCCGAACACGCTGTCGCAGCTGACGGGCGAGGTCGCGACCGCGCCGCAGTCCGCCTCGTTCACCGTGTTCGGCCAGTTCCTCGACACGATCTTCCAGCAGACCGGCCGTTCACGCGCGCCGGGCGGCAGCGCGGCCACCGGAAGCGCGCATCTCGCCGTGGCGGCCGCTGCCCCCTGCAACGGCGACGCCTGCCAGGGCGAGAGCTTCGCGCCCCGCTACAATGCCTGGGCGCAGGGCTTCGGCGGCTCGGGCAGCATCGACGGCAGCGCGAGCGCCGGCAGCTCGCGCATCGACATGAACGCCGGCGGCGCCGCGCTCGGCATGGACCTCGCGGTGGCACCGGGCGCTCTTCTCGGATTCACCTTGGGGACGACGTCCGCCGGCTACAACCTGACCGACCTGCTGAGCTCGGGCGGCGCGCGCTCCATCGTGGCCGGGGTCTACGGCGGCTATTCGGTGGGCCCCGCCTATGTCGATGCCGCGCTGGCCTATGCCTACAACACCTTCACCTCCAGCCGCTTCATCGGCACGGGGGCGCTCAGCGAGATCGCCAGCGCCTCCTTCGCCGGCTCGCAGTATGGCGGCCGCGTCGAAGGCGGGTGGCGGTTCGACCTGGCGGACGTGCAGGTCACGCCCTTCGCCGGGCTGACCGCGCAGGCGCTCAGCCAGTCGGCCTATACGGAGAGCTCGCGAACGGCGGGAACCGGCGCGCCGGGCCTGCTGGCGGTCAGCGTGCAGGCCCAGACGACCACCTCCATCCGCTCCGTGCTGGGCGCCCGCATCGAGGCTGCCATCACCGCCGTCGACGATGCCGTCCTGCGGCCGCATCTCCGGCTGGGCTGGGCGCACGAGTTCAACACCAGCCGCACGGCCACGGTCAGCCTCGGCACCGTGCTGCCCGGCGCGCCCTTCCAGGTGATCGGTGCCGAGCCCGCGCCGAACGCCCTGGTCGTCGGTGCCGGCTTCGACCTGGAGCTCAGCCGGTCGTTCCGCCTCTACGGCCAGTTCGACGGCGAGTTCTCCTCCAACGCCAGCGCCCTCGCCGGAACCGGCGGGCTGCGGATCGTCTGGTAGAGCGGCTTGCGATAAGTCGGCTAGCCCCGCCTTCGACATCGAGCGTTCGGCCGATTCCGACCGAACGCTCGATGCCATAAGGTTGAACGAATCAATCAATCTTGCCGGCGGCCGGCATTGCCGCACAATGCCGGCATGAAGGAGCACTATACGACCTTCGCCGGCTACAATGCCTGGGCCAACCGCCGGCTGTACGACGCGGCCCGGCAACTCCCGGACAGCGACTATCGCGCCGATCGCGGCGCCTTCTTCCGGTCGATGCACGGCACGCTCAATCACCTGCTGGTCACCGACCGCATCTGGATGAAGCGCTTCACCGGCGAGGGCGAGGCGCCCGACCGCCTCGACACCATCCTGCACGAGGAGCTCGACGCGCTCAGGACCGCGCGCGAGGCCGAGGACCGGCGCATCGTCGCCTACGCCGCGGGCCTCGACGAGGAGCGGCTGGCCGGCGTGATCCGCTATCGCCGGGTCTCCACGCCCGAGGCCTTCGTGCAGAAGCTCATGCCGGCGCTCGACCACTGGTTCAACCACCAGACCCATCATCGCGGCCAGGCGCACATGATCCTGACCAGCCTGGGCAGGACCGCTCCCGAGCTCGACCTGCTCTACTACCAGCGCGAGGCCGAGGCCGGCCGCGCCTGAAGGCTCAGATCAGGTAGATCCGGTCGGGCAGCTCGTCGCGGTCGTCGGGCGCCCGCGGGAAGTGCTCGGCCAGGACCGCGCCGCAGCGCCCGATCGCCTCCACGAAGCCTTCGCCGATGCGGCCGCCGCCCATGTGGCCGGCGAGCGCGTCGACGGCCTCCTGCCATTCGGCCGGCGCGACCCGGCTGGCGATCGCCTCGTCGGCGACGATGCGCGCATAGCGCTCGGCCAGGGACACGAAGATCAGGATGCCGGTGCGGCCGCGGGTGCGGCCGATGCCGCGGGCGACGAACTGCTCCATCGCCGCCCGGTGGGCCACGGCGCGGCGCATCGCCGGTGGGACCAGGGCGACGCGCACCCCCGGCAGGCAGAGGACCAGGCCGAGCGCCAGGAACAGCGCGAGCTGGAGCCAGAGGATGTCCTGCACCGGCAGGCGGGTCAGGCCCACCAGCAGCCACGGCAGGGCCAGCGCTGCCAGGGCGGCCACCAGGATGGCGAGCGCTGCCGGTTCCGTGGAACTGCGCGCCAGCACGCACACGATCTCGCCGGCGGTCCTGGATTCGGCCGCCCGGATGGCATCGGCGATGCGCCGGCGGTCCTCGGACGAAAGCTCCATTACCATCTCCCCGAGGCGCCGCCGCCGCCCGACGAGCCGCCGCCGCCCGAGAAGCCGCCGCCGCCCCCGCCGCCCCACGAGCTGCCGCCGCGGTGCGAGCCGGTGCCGCCGCGCGCGACCAGCATGGCGAAGAAGATCGTCCGGAACCGGCGCGACACGATCAGGAGAACGACCACGACCAGCAGCAGGACGAGACCGAACCAGTTCGTTGGCTTCTGCGCCGGCTGGTAGTCGAGCCGCAGCGACGGCCGCTTCTGCCACTCCGAGGCGTCCGTCGTCAGGACGGTGATGATGTCGTCGACGCCGCGGGTGATGCCGCCGGCGAAATCGCCGGCCTTGAAGCGCGGCGCGATGCCGTTGTTGATGATGACCGAGGCCAGCGCGTCGGTGAGCGTGCCCTCGAGCCCGTAGCCGACCTCGATGCGCACCCGGCGCTCCTTGGGGGCGACCAGCAGCAGCACGCCGTTGTTCTTGTCCTTCTCGCCAAGCTTCCAGTGGCGGAAGAGCGCGTTGGCGTAGGGCTCGATCTCCTCGCCGCCCAGCGAGCGCACGGTGGCGACGACGAGCTGGATGCCGGACTTCGCCTCGAGATCGGCCAGCTTGGGCTCGAGCGCCTGCCGCGTCTGCGCCGGGATGATGTCGGCCTGGTCGACGATGCGGCCGGTGAGCGCGGGGAAGTCGGCGGCGAGCGCGGCGACCGCGAGGCCGACCGAGACCAGCGCCGCCAGCGCGAGCCGCAGGCTCCGGACAACCGGTTGGCGCCGCGGCCGGTCGGTCAGAACTTCACCTGCGGCGGCTTCTGGGCGTCTTCGCCGGCGGTGAACTCTGCCATCGGCTTGTAGGAGCGGAAGAAGGTCGCCGCCCACAGCAGGCCGGGGAAGGTCTTGAGCTCGGTGTTGTAGACGCGGACCGCCTCGATGTAGTCGCGGCGCGCCACGGCGATGCGGTTCTCGGTGCCCTCGAGCTGCGACTGCAGGGCGAGGAAGTTCTGGTTGGACTTGAGGTCGGGATAGGCCTCGCTGACCGCGATCAGGCGGCCGAGCGCGCCGGTGAGCTGGTTCTGCGCGTCCTGGAACTGCTTGAGCTTGGCCGGGTCGGAGAGCTGCGACGCATCGACCTTGATCTGCGTCGCCTTGGCGCGCGCCTCGACCACGGCCGTCAGCACGTCCTTCTCCTGCTTGGCGTAGCCCTGAACCGTCGCGACCAGGTTGGGGATGAGGTCGGCGCGGCGCTGGTAGTTGTTCTGGACGTCGGCCCACTTGGCCTTGGCCTGCTCCTCGAGCGTCGGGATGTTGTTGTATCCGCACGACGAGAGGACGAAGAGCGCCAGCACGGCGAAGGCGGCGGCGCGGACTCGCGGCAACAGCAGGGTCATCTGGGTCCTCCCCGGTTTGCAGGCCGCACCATACAGGCTGCGCGCCGTGCGCACAGCCGCGGGAACAGCAAAAAGCCCCGCGGGGCGGGGCTGCTTGCGCTTCGGTCCATGGTGGGCGCACCAGGGCTCGAACCTGGGACCCGCTGATTAAGAGTCAGCTGCTCTACCAACTGAGCTATGCGCCCGAACTCACGGGACATGGCCGAAAGCGGCGCGGCTATACCAAGCACGCAGCCCCTTGTCGAGTCGGGCGGGAAGCCCCCGGCGCTACCGCTTCCGCGGCAGTTGCGCATCGCGATAGACGTTGACGCCTATCAGCAGGCCACAGGCAAACATCACCGACACCATGGCGGTGCCGCCGTTGCTGACCAGCGGCAGCGGCACGCCCACGACGGGCAGCAGACCCATCACCATGGCGGTGTTGATGAAGACGTAGAGGAACATCATCGCCGTGACGCCGAGCGCCACCAGCCGGCCGAAATGGTGCTGGCAGCGCAGCGCGATGGAGAACCCCCAGACCAGCACCAGGGCGAACAGCGCCAGCAGGACCATGGCGCCGAGCAGGCCCCATTCCTCGACGAAGGTGGTGAAGATGAAATCGGTCTGCTTCTCGGGCAGGAAGTTCAGCGACGACTGGGTGCCCTTGAGGAAGCCCTTGCCGAACAGGCCGCCCGACCCGATGGCGATCTTGGACTGCGTGATGTGGTAGCCGGCGCCCAGCGGGTCGCGATCGGGATCGAGGAAGGTCAGCACGCGCTTGCGCTGGTACTCGTGCATGAACGACCAGGCCACCGGCAGGCAGGCGACGGCGCCGAGCGCCGCCGCCAGGAAGATCCACAGCCGGACGCCGGCCACGAACAGGAGCGCGCTGCCGCCCAGCAGCACCATCAGGGCGGTGCCGAGGTCGGGCTGGACCATCACCAAGCCGACCGGCGCCAGGATGGCCGCGACCGCCGGCAGCGTGTAGAGCAGCTGCGAGGCTTCCTCGCGGCGCAGGCCGTGATAGTAGCGGGCGAGCACGAGGATGACCGCGACCTTGGCGACTTCGGAGGGCTGGACCTGGAGCGGCCCGATGACCAGCCAGCGCTGGGCGCCCATGCCGATCTTGCCGACGATGTCGACGGCCACCAGCAGCAGCATGGACACGATGTAGATCGGCCAGGCGAGCGCCAGCCAGATCTTGGGATGGATCAGCGCCACCACCAGCATCATGCCCAGCGCCGCGCCGTAGCGCACCGCATGCCGGGCCGCCCAGGGATCGAAATGGCCGCCCGCCGCCGAGTACAGCGCGAGGACGCCGATGCCGGCGATCGTCGTCAGCACCAGCACGAGGCCCCAGTTGATGCGCCAGATCTTCTCGGCGAACCCGACGGGCGCCGGAGCGTCCAGCGCCAGCGTCATCGCGACGCCATCTTGCGGAACCCGTCGATGCGACGCGACGGATCGCGCTTCATCGTCTCCACCAGGACGTCACGGCCGATCGGTCCCGCCGTCTGGCCGCCGGCCATGCCGTGCTCGATGATGACCGCGCAGGCATAGCGCGGCTTGTCCAGCGGGCCGAAGCAGACGAACAGCGCATGGTGCCGCAGGTGCCAGGGAAGCTGCGCCTGCGTGATGCCGAGCTCGCGCTCGCGCTCGGTGATGCGCTTGACCTGCGCGGTGCCCGTCTTGCCGGCGAAGCGGTAGGCGGGATCGATGGGCTTGTTCTGGGCATCGACGCGCAGGTGGTTGGCGGTGCCGGACTGGACGACCTGGATCATGCCTTCGCGGATCAGCGCCAGATGCTGCGGATCGAAGCGGAGCGACGGCGCCGTCGGCTTGTCGTAGGGCTGCGGCGGCACCAGCTCCTCGCGCGAGGTCGCCTGGGCGAGCAGCAGGTTGGGCTGCACGTCGTAGCCGCCGTTGGCGAGACGCGCGGTCATGACGGCGAGCTGCATCGGGGTGGCGTTCATGTAGCCCTGGCCGATGCCGAGATTGAAGGTGTCACCGTGCTGCCAGGACTTGCCGAGCTTCTCCTGCTTCCACGCGCGGCTGGGCTGGATGCCGGCCGATTCGCCCGGCATCCCGAGGTCGCTCTGGCGGCCGAAGCCCAGCCGGCCGGCGACCTCGGCGATGCGGTCGACGCCGGCCTTGCGGGCGGCTTCGTAGAAGAAGCAGTCGCAGGACTGGGCGATCGCCTCGACGACGTTGGTCGAGCCGTGGCCGCCGCGCAGCCAGCAGTGGAACTTGATCTTGCCCAGCTCGAGGAAGCCGAGACAGGGCAGCCGGGTCCACGGCTCGATCACCTTGGCCTCGAGCGCGGCCAGCGCCGTCACCATCTTGTAGGTCGAGCCCGGCGGGTAGACGCCGGCGATCGCCTTGTTGTGCAGCGGCCGCTCCGGGCTGTCGAGCAGCTCGCGCCATTCGCTCTGCGTGATGCCGCGGGCGAAGGTGTTGGGATCGAAGCCGGGCGTCGAGACCATCGCCAGCAGGTCGCCGGTCACGACGTCGATCACCACGACCGAGCCGCTCTGGTGCTCCTTCAGCTTCTCCGCGACCAGGCGCTGCAGCTCGAGGTCGATGGTGAGCAGCGCGTTGGCGCCGGGCTGGCCCTCCGTGCGGTCGAGCTCGCGCACGACGCGGCCGACGGCGTTGACCTCGACCTGGACGGCGCCGGCGCGGCCGCGCAGGCTGTCCTCGAAGGCGCGCTCCACGCCCTTCTTCCCGAAGCGCATCGTGGCGAGCTGCAGCACGGGGTCGTCGCGGCCGGCCAGGTCCTCGTCGGACACGCGGCCGGTGTAGCCGACGATGTGGCTGGTCAGCTCGCCCTCGGGGTAGTTGCGGGTCTGGCCGAGGTCGATGAAGACCCCCGGCAGGTCGGGCGCGTTGAACTCCAGACGCGCCACTTCTTCCCAGCCGAGATTCTCGCGCACCACGATCGGCTGGGCGTTGCGGCTGCGCCTGAGGTCGCGCAGCAGGCGGCTCCGGTCGGCCTCGCCCAGCGACAGGATCTGGTCCAGGCGGTCGACCAGGATCTCGGCGCCGCGCCCGCGGTCCGACGTCGCCATGGCGCGGAAATTGTTGCGGTTGACGGCCAGCGGCTGGCCCGAACGGTCGAAGATCAGCCCGCGCGACGGCGGCAGGAGGCGCAGGTTGATGCGGTTCTCCTCCGCCAGCATAGAGAACCGGCGGGTCTCGATGACCTGCAGCTGGTAGAGGCGGCCGGCCAGCGCCGACAGCAGCACCGCCTGGGCGCCGCCGAGCAGCAGCGATCGCCGGGTGAACAGGCCCGATCGCTCGCCGTCGCCCTTGCGATAGCGCATCACGACGTGGTCTCGCCCGGCCGTGCCGTGCCGCGCGACGGCTCGGGCACGTTCAGCGGATCGCGCGCACGCACGCGCGCCATCAGCGGGGCGATGAGCGGATAGATCACGACCACGACGACATACTGGATCATCGCCGGCAGCGGGTCGATGGCCGTCCAGGTCCACAGCGACGTAAAGACCCAGACCAGCACCACGAACCCGAAGGCCAGCAGGCAGAAGCCGACCCACTGGAACAGGAACGGCACCCCGACGAGATAGCGCCGGTTGGCCATGACGGCGGCCCGGATCAGCACGAAGCCCAGCGCGCTCACGCCGACCGGCGCGCCCGGCCCGCCCAGCAGCAGGTCGAGCAGCACGCCCATCGCCAGCAGGAGCGGTCCCGGCAGGCGCTCCGGCGTCACCAGGCTGAACTGGAAGACGACCAGCGCCGGCAGGAGCGGCAGGGCGTCGGACAGGTAGGGCGCGCGCAGCGGCGCCAGGGTCATCAGGACGAAGAACAGCAGCACGGTGCCGGGCAGCGCCGCCCGGCCCCAGCGGTCGAGCGTCGAGAGCAGCCCCTCGGCCTTCATCAGCGCCCCCGCTGGCCGGCCGCCACCGACGGCGCGGACGGTCCCGAGGTCACCAGGCCGGTGACGCCGTAGTCGACCACCCGCACGAACTCCAGCCGCGAGAAGTCGGCGAACGGCCGCACCCGCACCCCGCCCTCGCCGGTGTCGACGACCTCGCCCACCGGGATGCCGACCGGGAAGCTGCCGCCGTGCCCGGAGGTGATGATGCGGTCGCCGCGCTGCACGCCGGCCACGCTCTGCAGCAGGGTGAGGCGCAGCTGCGGGGAATTGTCGCCGGCCAGGATGGCCCGCTCGCGCGTGCGCTCGACCAGCACCGGCAGGCGGGAGCTGACATCGGTCACGAACAGGACGCGGGCGCTGTTGTCGCCGACCTCGGCGATCCGTCCGGCCAGGCCCTCGCCGGTCACGACCGCCTGGCCCGCGGCGACGCCGGCCCGCCGGCCGGCGTTCAGCAGGGCGCCGCGGACATAGGCGCTGACGCTGTCGCCGACGATGCGGGCGGTGATGAAGGCAGCCTCCGGCCCCTCGCGGAAGTTGGCCAGCGCCCGCAGTCCCTCGTTCTCATTCTCCAGCCGGCGCGCCGCCGTCTGCCAGGCCAGAAGCCGGGCGTTCTCCTCGCGCAGGCGGGCATTCTCCTCGCGCAGGGAGGCAAACTCCTTGAGGTCGGCGATGGCCCGGTTGGCCACGGCCACCGGACGCGCGATGGCCTCGAGCACGGGACTGGCCATGTCGAGGGCGAGGACGCGGGCATGCTCGACCAGGACGGTGTCGGCCTTGCCCAGCAGCATGGCGCCGAACGCGGCGATCACGAGCAGGCCGAGCGCGAAGCGCTGGACGGCTGCGCGGACCTGGGCGGCGGCTACCTCGAAATCGTCCCGGATCGCCATTTCCTGCCCATTCTACTCCAAGCGGGAGGAGGCGCGCGGCGGATTTAGTACATGGACGACAGAACGCCGCGCAGACGGTCGATGTTCTCCACCGCGTGGCCGGTCCCCAGGGCCACGCAGAGCAGCGGATCCTCGGCCACCGACACCGGCAGGCCGGTCGCCTGGCGCAGCACCGTGTCCATGTTGGCCAGCAGGGCACCGCCCCCGGTCAGCACGATGCCCTTGTCGACGATGTCGGCAGCCAGCTCCGGCGCCGTGTTCTCCAGTGCGACCTTGACCGCCTCGACGATGGCGCTCACCGGTTCCTGCAGGCTCTCGGCAATCTGCCGCTCGGTGATGACGAGTTCCTTGGGCACGCCGTTCATGAGGTCGCGGCCCTTGATCTCCATGGTCCGGCCCTCGCCGTCGTCGGGCGGGCAGGCCGAGGCGATGGTCTTCTTGATCCGCTCGGCCGAGCTTTCGCCGACCAGGAGGTTATGGTTGCGGCGGATGTAGCCGATGATGGCCTCGTCCATCTTGTCGCCGCCGACGCGGACCGAGCGGGGGTAGACGATGCCGCCCAGCGACAGGATGGCCACTTCCGTGGTGCCGCCGCCGATGTCGACGACCATCGAGCCCGTGGGCTCGGTGACCGGCAGGCCGGCGCCGATCGCCGCCGCCATCGGCTCCTCGATCAGCCAGACCTTGCGGGCACCGGCGCTCTCGGCCGATTCCTGGATGGCGCGGCGCTCGACGGCGGTCGAGCCGGAGGGCACGCAGACCACGATCTGGGGATGGGCGAAGGAGCGGCGATTGTGCACCTTCGAGATGAAGTGCTTGATCATCGCCTCGGCGACCTCGAAGTCGGCGATGACGCCGTCACGCAGGGGCCGGATCGCCTGGATGTTGCCGGGGGTGCGGCCGAGCATCATCTTGGCCTCTTCACCCACAGCCAGGACCTGGCGCTTCCCGGTCTGGGTGGTGAGCGCCACCACCGAGGGCTCGTTCAGGACGATGCCGCGACCCTTCACATAAACCAGCGTGTTGGCCGTTCCGAGGTCGATGCCCATGTCCGCCGAAAAAAGCCCGATGACGCGCGAGAGCATTGCGTTAAGTCTCTGTCATTGCTGAGAAAAACAGGTCGGGCAGTGCATCTGCGGGGCCCGCTGCGGAAAGCGCGCTCGGGTTTAGACCGGTCAGCGGGGTCTCGCAAGGCGATTCAAGGAGGACCGCCCCGCAACCCCGATTTGACCCCAATCGCAGGCCTGATGCCGAGACCGGCGCGCACCGTGCCGGGGCGCGCGGTCCGGCGCTCAGTCGAAGACCACGACGCCGCGGGCGACCTCGCCCGCCATCATGCGCTTGAAGCCCTCGTTGATTTCGGCGAGCCGGTAGGTCCGGCTGATCAGCCCGTCGATGTTCAGGCGCTTGTTCATGTAGTGGTCGACCAGCACCGGGAAATCGAGGTCGGGGCGGACCGAGCCGTAGAAGGTGCCGCTCACCTTCTTTTCGGTGAACACCATCATGAACGGCGAGTAGGAGGCCCGCACCGTGGCGGCCGAGATGCCGACGGCGACGGCATGGCCGCCCGGCGCCAGCGCGTCGAAGGCCAGCGCCTGGGTCCTGTCGACGGAGACCGCGTCGAACGAATAGTCGACGCCCAGGCCGCCGGTGATCTCCTTCACCTTCTTGGCCGGATCCTCGTTGGTGCTGGTGTTGATCGTGTGGGTGGCGCCGAAGGTCTTCGCCATCTCCAGCTTGTTGTCGAGCAGGTCGGCGGCGATGATCCGGCTCGCGCCCGACAGCATGGCGCCCTGGATGGCGTTCAGCCCGACGCCGCCGCAGCCGATCACCAGCACGCTGGAGCCCGCCTCGATCTTGGCATGGCGCGTCACCGCGCCGACGCCGGTCGCCACGCAGCAGCCGACCAGCGCCGCCTGCGGCCACGGCATGTCCTTGCGGATCGGCACGACCATCTCCTCCGGCACCACCACCTCCTCGGCGAAGGTGCCGATGCGCGCCATCTGGTTGATGCCCTGCCCGTTGTGCTTGATGCGCAGCGTCCCGTCGTAGAGCGCGCCCGGCGGCACCGCGGCGCGGCCGATGCACAGCACGGTGCGGCCCTGGCTGCAGTAGCGACAGCGGCCGCAATGGGGACGGAACGAGAAGATCACGTGGTCGCCCGGCTTCACCGTCGTCACGCCCGGGCCGCATTCGGCAATCTCGCCGGCCGCCTCGTGCCCCGGCACGATCGGCATCGGCGAGGGCCAGTCGCCGTTCATGACGTGCCAGTCGCTCTGGCAGACGCCCGACGCCTTCATCTTCACGCGCACCTCGTTCGCCTTCGGCGGATCGAGCTCGCACTCCACGACCTGCAGGGGTTCGTTGGGCTTGAACAGAACGGCGGCCTTCATGGCGTTTTCCTCCGGATGCAGGCGGCCACTATAGCCGGCCCGCCACCGATGTCTGCCGGACTGTCGCGCGATTCACCGCCTCGACGTTGCGCTCGACGTTGCGCGACGTCCTTTCCAACAGGGCCATCATGGCAGCATGCGCACCTTCGGCGTCACGGCGCCGGATCGCCTCGACAACCGCGCCGTGCAGAGGCACCGACGGCGCCGGTGCGCCAGGATGGCGGGTGGCAACACGGACAAAGATGGCCAGCGCCGCCTCGATCAACGCCCCGAACGCCGTCATCACGTCGTTGTCCGTCGCGGTCAGGATCGCCTTGTGGAAGCGGACGTCGGGTTCGGCGAACAGGGCGGCGCTGTGCGCCGTCCGCTCCATGTCGGCGAACGCGTCCTCGATCGGCGCGAGCGTCTCGGGCGTATGACGGCGCGCGGCCATTGCGGCCGCCGCCGGTTCGATCACAGCGCGCGCGTGCATGAGGTCGAATACGAGCTTCGGCTCGGCGCCTCCGTCCCGCAGGCGCCAGGCCAGCACATCCGCGTCGAGCATGTGCCACGCCTCGCGCGGGCGGACATAGGTTCCCGCGCGCCGGCGCGACACGATCAGGCCCTTCGCCGCCAGGAGCTTGAAGGCCTCGCGAACGACCGTGCGGCTGGCACCGAACCGGCGGCTCAGCTCCAGTTCGCCCGGCACCAGGTCATGCGGCCGGTAGACGCCGCCAAGGATCGCCGCGCCGAGTTTTTCGGCAATGCGCGTCGCTCCGCTGAGCGGAGCCGAGACCCGATTCTTCGAAGTTCTGTCGGTCATGCCCGTTGACACGAAGGGAAGTGGCACGACTATATGTCAGACATAATAAAACGATGCCATCAAGACATCGTCTCGGAGGAAGCCCACATGACCCATCCTGGCCGTCGTACGATTCTCGGTGGCGCGATTGGCGCCCTGGCTGCACCTGCCGTCCACGCCCAAGGCGGCAAACCCTATGCTGGCACGACGATCAACGCCGCGTGCTTCCAGACCACCTACTTCGAGTACCTGAAGAAGTACTTCCCGCAGTTCGAGGAGAAGACCGGCATCAAGGTGAACTTCACCATGCAGGCCTTCCCTGTCTACAACCAGCGCACCGACCTCGAGCTGTCGACCAAGGGCTCGGCGCTCGACGTCGTCAACGTCACCTTCATCTACTCCGGCCGCTGGATCGGCGCCGGCTGGCTCACCAACCTCGACACCTTCACCAAGGACCGCAAGCTGACGCCGGCCGACTGGGCGCCGGAGGATTTCGCCGGCGGGCCGCAATCGGCGATGCAGAACGCCAAGGGTGAGACGTTCGGCTTCTCCTGGGAGGCCGGCGCCATGATCCTGGCCGCGGCCCGCTACGACCAGATCGAGAAGGCCGGTCTCGGCCTGCCCAAGACCTTCGACGAGCTGGTCAAGGTGTGCGACGCCGTGCACAACAAGGAGAACGTCGCGGCCTTCACCGCCGACAAGCTGCATCACTGGAACTGGATCCCGTACCTGATGGGCATGGGCGGCGGCGTGTTCAAGGCGCCGCCGGAGAACCTGACGCCGACGCTCGATACGCCGCAGGCCGCGAAGGCCGGCGGCTGGTATGCCGACCTGCTGATGAAGTACGGGCCGGACGGAATCCTGTCCTACTCCGACGACCAGGCGATGCGCTCGCAGATGTCGGGCCGCGCCAACATCCGCACCCAGGCCATCACCTGGATGGTGCCGCTGGCCAAGCATGCCGAGAGCACGGTGAAGAAGACGGTGCGCTACGGCCTCATGCCGGCCGGCCCGTCGGGCAACTTCCCCGGCTCGAACAGCCACGGGCTCGGCATCGCCGCCGGCTCGAAGAAGAAGGAAGCGGCCTGGGAGTTCATCAAGTGGGCGCTGTCCAAGGAGACGCTGAACATGGTCGTGAAGAACCACGGCTATCCCAGCGTCTGCCGCATGTCGGTGATCAAGAGCCCCGAGTTCAAGGAGGTGCTGACCCTCAACGGCCAGGACGTCGCCTCGCTGTTTCTCGAGGTCCTGCAGCTCGGCGGCAAGAGCGGCTACATGAAGTACCGCACGGTGCCGGTGTTCCCGCAGGTCGGCGACAAGATCAACAAGGCGATCGAGCGCATCGCCACCAAGCAGGAGGGCGCTCCGGAGGCGATGAAGCAGGCCCAGGCCCAGTCGGTCCAGGACCTGCAGAAGGCCGGGATCAAGGTTGACAACTAATGAGGCTCATTCCTCCCCAGCTCCGCTGGGGAGGTGGCCCGCAGGGCCGGAGGGGTCATGAGCAACGTCACTGACGCTCATGACCCCTCCGCCCGCTTCGCGGGCACCTCCCCAACGTCGTTGGGGAGGATTTCAAGGCAGCAACAGCGCTTCTTCGTCTATCTCGTCGCGCCCTCGCTCGCCGTGCTGGCGCTGATCACGCTGCTGCCGTCGCTCTACCTGCTCGCCACCAGCTTCACGCCGCTCAACCTGACGCGGCCCGAGACGCTGTGGGACTTCTCGCAGCCGCTGGAGAACTATCGCCAGCTCAGCCTCGATTCGCGTTTCCTCAACTCGATCTGGGTGCAGGTCAAGCTGTCCTTCTGGACGGTGCTGGCGCAGCTCGCGATCGGGCTCGGCCTCGCGCTGCTGCTGAACGTCCGGAGCCGACTGCTCGAGGCGCTTCGCACGGTGTTCCTGATCCCGATGGTGCTGCCGCCGATCGTCGTGGCGATCATCTGGAAGGTGATCTACACGCCCGACATCAGCCCCATGCACGGCATCTTCCGCGCGCTCGGCTGGAACGTGCCGGCGCTGATCACCGATCCGCACTGGGCGCTGACCTCGATCATCATCGCCGACACCTGGGAATGGTTCCCCTTCACCATGCTGATGGTGCTGGCGGCGCTCCAGATGATGCCGCAGGAGCTGCTCGACGCCGCCAAGGTCGACGGCGCCAGCCCCTGGCAGCTCACGCGCTACATCACCCTGCCCTTCATCCGCGGCGTGCTGCTGGTGGCGGGCCTGTTCCGGCTGATCGATTCGATCAAGGCCTTCCCGCTGATCTTCATCCTGACCGACGGCGGCCCGGGCAGCCTGACCGAGGTCACGAACTACTATTCGTACATGCAGGCCTTCAACTTCTCCTACCTGGGATTCTCGAGCGCCATCACCGTGGTCCTGCTGGCCGCCACCCTCGGGCTGAGCTGGCTGATCGTACGGCTGGTGGGATGGGGGGCCCGTGTCGACTGAGCGGGAGCGGGCTCGGGGCCGCCGGCGGGACCGGCTCGTGGTCCAGACGCTGGCCGTCGTGCTGGCGGTCCTGGCGCTGGCGCCGTTCCTGTGGCTGGTCCTGATGTCGTTCAAGACCAACGCCGAGATCTTCCGCTTCCCGCCGCGGCTGCTGTTCGAGGCGACCGGCGACAACTACGCCGCGCTCTGGACCTCCGAATTCCGTACCTCCTTCGTCAACAGCCTGGTGGTCAGCGTGGCCTCGACCGTGCTGTCGCTGATCATCGGCGTGCCGGCGGCCTATGCGCTGTCGCGCTGGACGACGCGCAGCGGCGGCACGATCACGCTGTGGATCCTCGCCAGCCGCATGGCGCCGCCGATCGCCTTCACCATCCCCTACTTCCTCGTCTACCGGCATCTCGAGCTGCTCGACACGCGGACCGGGCTGGTCATCATCTACCTCACCTTCAACCTGTCGCTGGTGATCTGGATGATGCGGCCGTTCTACGACCAGCTGCCGCGCTCGCTCGAGGAGGCGGCCTGGATCGACGGCGCCACGATGTGGCAGGGTTTCTACCGCATCATCCTGCCGCTCTCGGGGCCCGGCCTCGCCGCCACGGCGATCCTCTGCTTCCTGTTCGCCTGGAACGACTTCTTCTTCGCCCTGATCCTGACCCGCACCGAGGCCATGACGGCGCCGGTGGCGGTGGTGAACTTCATGAACTACGAAGGCTGGGAATGGGGCCGCATCGCCGCCGGCGGCACGATGATCATGCTGCCGGTCCTGGTCTTCTCCTTCGTGGTGCGACGGTACCTGGTGTCCGGTCTGACGGGAGGCGCGTTGAAGGGATGACCCTGCTGATCACCGGCGGTGCGAGCGGCATCGGCGCCGCCACCGCCCGCCTCGCCGCGACGCGCGGCCATCGCCGCATCGCCATCAACTACCGCTCGCGCGACGCCCAGGCCCGCAAGGTCGTGGCCGACATCGAGGCTGCCGGCGGCCAGGCGGTCGCCCTGCCCGCCGACGTGGCGCGCGAGGACGACATCGTGAAGCTTTTCGACGAGACGGAGAAGGCGCTGGGACCGATCACCCGCGTGGTCAACAGCGCCGGCATCGGCCTGCATGCCCGCGTCGAGGATTTCGACGGGGCCACGCTCGCACGGCTGTTCACCGTCAACACGGTGGGCGTGATGCTGTGCTGCCGCGAGGCCGCGCGCCGGCTGTCGACGAAGCGCAGCGGCCCGGGCGGCCACGCCGGCGGCGTCGTGGTCAACGTCTCGTCGATGGCCGGCACGATCGGCGGCCGGCCCGGCGCCTCGGCCTATGCCGCGAGCAAGGCCGCCATCGATTCCTTCACCATGGGCTTCGCCAAGGAGGTCGCCCAGGAAGGCATCCGCGCCGTGTCGCTGCGGCCGGGCATGATCGAGACCGAGATGACCGAGCGGACGCTGGCCGACCGCGAGACCCGCGCCGCCATCGAGGCGACCATCGCCATGGGCCGCGTCGGCCGCGCCGACGAGATCGCCAACGCCATCGTCTGGCTGCTGTCCGACGAGGCAAGCTTCATCTCCGGCGTGACGCTCGACGCATCCGGCGGCGGATTCGTGTTCGGGAAACGGTGACCTTGTCGTCCTGAGCGAAGCGAAGGACCTCATCGCCGCTAGCAACCGGCATGGGATCCTTCGCTGACGCTCAGGATGACAGCGGAAATATTGGCGGCGCCGCCATCGAGGCGACCATCGCCATGGGCCGCGTCGGCCGCGCCGACGAGATCGCCAACGCCATCGTCTGGCTGCTGTCCGACGAGGCAAGCTTCATCTCCGGCGTGACGCTCGACGCATCCGGCGGCGGATTCGTGTTCGGGAAGCGCTGATCTTGTCGTCCTGAGCGAAGCGAAGGACCTCATTGCCGCTTGCAACCGGCATGGGATCCTTCGCTGATGCTCAGGATGACAGCGGAAAGATTGGCGGCGCCGCCATCGAGGCGACCATCGCCATGGGCCGCGTCGGCCGCGCCGACAGGGTCGCCAACGCCATCGTCTGGCTGCTGTCCGACGAGGCGAGCCTCATCTCCGGCGTCACGCTCGATGCATCCGGCGGCGGCTTCGTGTTCGGGAAGCGCTGATCTTGTCGTCCTGAGCGAAGCGAAGGACCTCATCGCCGCTTGCAACCGGCATGAGATCCTTCGCTGACGCTCAGGATGACAGCGGGAAAATTGGCGGCGCCGCCATCGAGGCGACCATCGCCATGAGGCGCGTCGGCCGCGCCGACGAAGTCGCCAACGCCATCGTCTGGCTGCTGTCCGGCGAGGCGAGCCTCATCTCCGGCGTCACGATCGACGCGTCCGTCGGCGGATTCGTGTTCGGAAAGCGCTGATCATGTTCCTCTCCCCCGCAGGGGGGAGAGGAGGATGAGGTTATCCTTCGCTGCCGCTCAGGATGACGGCGAAAACCGCGCCGTCAGTTCTTCGTCTTGTCGACCAGGGCCTTTTCCTTGATCCACGGCATCATGGCACGCAGCTTGACGCCGATCTCCTCGATCGGGTGCTCCGACATGCGCTTGCGCGTGGCCTTGAACGAAGCCTGGTTGACCTTGTTCTCCAGCATCCAGTCGCGCGCGAAGCGGCCCGACTGGATGTCGGCCAGCACGCGCTTCATCTCGGCCTTGGTCTCGTCGGTGATGATGCGCGGGCCCGTCACGTACTCGCCGTACTCGGCGGTGTTGGAGATGGAGTAGTTCATGTTGGCGATGCCGCCCTCGAAGATGAGGTCGACGATCAGCTTCACCTCGTGCAGGCACTCGAAGTAGGCCATCTCCGGCGCGTAGCCCGCCTCGACCAGGGTCTCGTAGCCCGCCTTGATCAGCTCGACCAGGCCGCCGCACAGCACGACCTGCTCGCCGAACAGGTCGGTCTCGCACTCTTCCTTGAAGGTCGTCTCGATGGTGCCGGCGCGGCCGCCGCCGATCGCCGACGAGTAGCTGAGGCCGATCTCGAGCGCGTTGCCCGAGGCGTTCTGCGCCACCGCCACCAGGCAGGGCACGCCGCCGCCCCGCAGGTACTCCGAGCGCACCGTGTGGCCGGGGCCCTTGGGCGCGATCATGAAAACGTCGATGTCGGAACGCGGCGTGATCAGGTTGAAGTGCACGTTGAGCCCGTGCGCGAAGGCGAGCGCCGAGCCCGCCCGCATGTTGGGCGCGAGGTCGGCATTGTAGATGTCGGACTGCAGCTCGTCGGGCGTCAGCACCATGACGATGTCCGCCCACTTGGCGCCATCGGCCGGGCTCATCACCGTGAAGCCCGCGCCCTCGGCCTTCTTCACGGTCGCGGAGGACGGCTTGAGCGCGATGCGCACGTCCTTGACGCCCGAATCGCGGAGGTTCATCGCATGCGCGTGGCCCTGGCTGCCGTAACCCACGACCAGGACCTTCTTGCCCTTGATCAGGTTCACATCGGCGTCGCGATCGTAGTAGACACGCATTGGGGCCATTCCTCCTGGCTGCACTTCTCTTGAAGACGGGGCTTACTAGACAACCCGGACCGCAAAAACCAGCCTGGAATGCCCATTCGACGCATGTCCGTCCTGCATCGCCCCCGACCGTCCAACCCCAACCCGCCTGACCGGATGTCCACCATACGTTCCCTTCCCGTCGCTCTGCTCGCGCTCGCCGCCCTGGCCGGCTGCTCCAATCCCGATCCCGCCGCGCCGACCGGCCCGGCGGTGCCGATGCCGCAGATCCAGTCGGCCATCGACGCCTCGACGCCCGCCGCCGCCCAGCGCGGGATGAGCAACAAGACCTGGCTCTGGAGCCCCGCGACCGGGCCGGCCCAGATCCACTATTCGACGGCCGACGGCCGCGACTTCGCCTGGGTCGTGGGCCAGCGCCGCATCTTCGCCGGCCAGTGGCAGGTCACCACCGGGACCGGGGCCAGCGGCCAGCCGATCACCCAGATCTGCCTGCGCCATCCCGGCTCCACCGTGCCGGGGCTGAGCCCGCAATGGAGCTGCCGCGAGGGCGGCACGATGTTCTACGAGATGACCGAGCGCGAGGCCGGCGACCCGCTGCGCATCAACGGCCGCACCCAGGCCCTGTTCGTGCTCGACAAGACGCCGGCCAACCTGGCCGAGGTGGAGGCGAGGGTCGCGAACTAGAGCGGAATGATATGAGGTGCGAAATGCACCTCATATCATTCGCGCGCACGGGTAATGGTTGTTTCGACGGGCCTGATGCGTTCAGGTGGGTCCACCTGAACGCATCGGGCTCTAGGGCGCCTGTTGCTATCGGCTGGCCAGGATCAGGCGCAGGCCAAGCACGCCCAGCAGACCGCCCATGACCCGGTCGATCCAGGCCTTGGCGCTGCCGTAGAGCGCCCGGGCGCGGCCGCCGGAGAAGACCAGCGCCAGGAGGGCGAACCAGGCGAACTCGTTGACGCCCACGATCGCCAGCACGGCGGCGTCCATCCAGCCCGGCGGGTCCTGGGGCAGCAGCGACAGGAAGATGCTGCCGAAGAACACCATGATCTTGGGGTTGCCGAGCTGCAGCAGCAGCGCCCGCAGGAAGCCCTGCCAGCCCGACAGGCGATGCGGCTGGCCGGCCGCGACGGCCGGCAGCGGATCGCGCGCGTGGCGCCACAGCATCACCGCGAGATACAGGAGATAGAGGCCGCCGCCGATGCGGAAGGCGACGTACAGCCATTCGAACCGCTCGAACAGGGCCTGCAGCCCGTACAGCGCCGCCGCCGCCCAGGCGAGCGCCCCCACCATCATGGCGAAGGCGGCCAGCAGGCCGCCACGCCGGCCGGCGACGGCCGCGGTCTGGACGACCAGCAGGGTCGACGGACCCGGGCTCGCCACCGCCAGCAGGTGGACGATGGCGAGGCCGAGCAGGACGAAGGCGTAATCCATCAATGCTGGGGGCGCGCCACGCCAGCGGCGCGATCTTCGTTGATCGAGGCACAAGACGCGCCACTGGCGTGGCGCGCCCCCGAAGACGTCACAACGCCTCGCCGCCGCGCGACATGGCGACGATGCCGGTCCGGCCGACATCGACCAGGCCCAGCCCCTCCATCAGGCCGACGAACGTGTCGACCTTGTCGGAATTGCCGGTGACCTCGAACACGAAGGACTCGGTCTTGGCGTCGATCACCTTGGCGCGGAAGACGTCGGCGAGGCGCAGGGCCTCGACGCGCTTCTCGCCGATGCCCTTCACCTTCACCAGCGCCAGCTCGCGCTCGATGTGCGGCCCCTCGACGGTGAGGTCGCGCACCGTGTGGACGGGCACCAGGCGGTCGAGCTGCGCCTTGATCTGCTCGATGATCATCGGCGTGCCGTTGGTCACGATGGTGATGCGCGACAGGTTCTGCCGCGGATCGGTCTGCGCGACGGTCAGGCTCTCGATGTTGTAGCCGCGACCCGAGAACAGTCCCACGACGCGCGCGAGGATGCCCGGCTCGTTGTCGACCAGCACGGAAATGGTGTGGCTCGACGTCGTATCGGTCGCGCTCACACCAGCACCATGCCTTCCTCCGACACCGGCCGGGCAGCGCGGTCCTCGGGTCCCAGCAGCATGTCGTAGTGGGCGGCGCCCGACGGGATCATCGGGAAGCAGTTCTCGGCCTTGTCGACCAGGATGTCGGCGATGACCGGCTGGTTGATCGTGATCATCTGACGGATCGTGTCGTCGAGCTTGTCGGGCTCGTGGCAGCGCAGGCCGACGGCGCCGAAGGCCTCGGCGAGCTTCACGAAGTCGGGCAACGCCTCCATGTAGCTCTCGGAATAGCGGCCGCCGTGCAGCAGCTCCTGCCACTGCCGCACCATGCCCATGTACTGGTTGTTCAGGATGAAGATCTTCACCGGCAGCCGGTACTGGGCCACCGTCGAGAGCTCCTGGATGTTCATCATGATCGAGGCCTCGCCGGCCACGTCGATCACGAGCGCCTCGGGATGGGCGATCTGCACGCCCATCGCCGCCGGGAAGCCGTAGCCCATCGTGCCGAGCCCGCCCGACGTCATCCACCGGTTGGGCTGCTCGAACTTCAGGAACTGCGCCGCCCACATCTGGTGCTGGCCGACCTCAGTCGTGATGTAGTGGTCGCGGTCCTTGATGTGATGGTAGAGCCGCTCCAGCGCGAACTGCGGCTTGATCGTCTCCTTGTCGGGCTTGTAGGCGAGGCAATTTCGCCCTCGCCACTTGTCGATCTCCGCCCACCAGGCCTGCAGCGCCTTGTGGTCGACCCGCGGCTGCCGGGCCTTCCACACGCGGATCATCTCTTCCAGCACGTGGCCCGCATCGCCGACGATCGGCAGGTCGACGCGCACGTTCTTGTTGATCGAGCTGGGGTCGATGTCGACGTGGATCTTCTTCGACTTGGGCGAGAACTCGGCCAGCTTGCCGGTGATGCGGTCGTCGAAGCGCGCGCCGATGTTGATCATCACGTCGCAGTGATACATCGCCAGGTTGGCTTCGTAGGTGCCGTGCATGCCCAGCATGCCGAGGAACTGCTTGTCCGATGCCGGGAAGGTGCCGAGCCCCATCAACGTGTTGGTGATGGGATAGCCGGTCATGTGGACGAACTGGGTCAGCAGCTTCGACGCCTTCGGCCCCGCGTTCACGATGCCGCCGCCGGCATAGAAGATCGGTCGCTTGGCGCCGGCGATCAGCTCGATCGCCTCCTCGACCTTCTTGGGGTCGGGCTTGACCTGCGGCCGGTAGCTCTTGTGCTGCACCGGCTTCTTGGGCGCCTCGTACTCGTGCTTGTTCATCAGCACGTCCTTGGGCAGGTCGATGACGACCGGCCCGGGGCGGCCCGAGCGCGCCACGTAGAACGCCTCGTGGACGGTACGCGCCAGCCTGTCGACGCTCTTCACCAGGTAGTTGTGCTTGGTGCAGGGGCGCGTGATGCCGGTCGTGTCGGCTTCCTGGAAGGCGTCGTTGCCGATCAGGTGGGTCGGCACCTGCCCGGTCAGGCAGACGATCGGGATCGAATCCATCAGCGCGTCGGTGAGGCCGGTCACCGCGTTGGTCGCGCCGGGGCCGGAGGTCACCAGAACCACGCCCACCTTGCCGGTCGAGCGGGCATAGCCCTCGGCGGCGTGCACGGCCGCCTGCTCGTGGCGCACCAGGACGTGGCGCAGCCGGTTCTGCTTGAAGAGGGAATCGTAGATCGGAAGGACCGCGCCGCCGGGATAGCCGAAGACGACCTCGACTTCCTCGTCGATCAGGGCTTTCACCAGCAGATCGGCGCCAGTCGTGGCGGACTCCTCGGGCTTCATGACACGGGTCTCCTCTCTGACAAATGTGCCGCAAACAGGGGGTTTGCGGCGCGGCGGAAAGTAATGGCCGGATTGGCCCGAATCAACCCGAATCGAACGAAAAGTAAAGTTTCAGCCCTCCGTTTTGGTCAAATATTTCTCAATCGCCTCCGAGGCCAAGTCTGAGGTCGGATCGATCACCACATCTGGGGTCAGTTGGTGCCGGAACCACGTCATCTGGCGTTTGGCATACTGGCGCGTGTGGTCGATGGCGATGGATCGAGCGGCGTCGAGGGACAGCGTCCCGCGGAAATGGGCGAAGAGCTCGGGCGCGCCGTGGGCCTTGAGGCCCGGCCAGCGCGGGTCGGGGCCGCGATCGAACACCGTCCGCACCTCGTCCAGGACGCCGGCCGCCAGCATGGCGTCGAAGCGGGTCTCGATGCGCGCCCGCAGCCAGGCGCGGTCGGGCGCCAGAAGCGCCACCGCGAACGACCAGGGTGGCGGATGCCCGGGCGCGGCCTGCCAGTCGCTGAGCGCCCGTCCGGTGGCCCGCCAGACTTCCCAGCCGCGCACATGGCGCTGGCGGTCGCCCGGCTTCAGGCGCGCGACCAGGGCCGGGTCGTGCCGGGCGAGCCGGGCGCGGAAGGCATCGGGACCGAGCGTCCGCCAGTCGGCGTTCGCCTCGTCGCGCAGCGCCGACGCAACGTCCGGGATGGCCGCGATGCCCTGCATCAGCGTCCGCAGGTAGAGGCCCGAACCGCCGCACAGGATGGGAAGCCGCCCCTCCTCAAGGCAGCGTGCGATCGCGGCCTCGGCCATCGACCGCCAGCGCGCGGCGCTCAGCGCCTCGCTGAGCGGCAGCACGCCGTAGAGAAGATGCGGCGCGCGCTCGCGCTCGGCGGCGGTCGGCTGAGCGGTCAGCAGCGGGAACGCGTCGTAGGTCTGCATGGCGTCGGCGTTGATCACCGTGCCGCCGCGCCGCGCCGCGAGCGACAGGGCGAGGGACGACTTGCCGCTGGCCGTCGGACCGGTGATGACGATGACCTGCTGCTGTGCCATGGCGGGCGAATTGTTTGCAAATCCGGCATGCCGCCGCTAGAGCCGGAGGCGTGAAAAACGTCCTCGTCCTCATTTCGGGCGCCGCCCATCCGGCGCTGAACGACGGCGCGATCCGGGCCGCCGTCGACGTCCTGCGCGCCAAGGGCGCCACGGTCGGCACGCCCGACTGGCTGGCGCCGGAGATCGCCTGCGACATTCCCTTCGACGGCGATGCCGGATCGGTCGCCATGACCGGCATCGACGCCGTCGTGGTGCCGGCCGAGGGCCGTCGCAAGAAGCTGCTCGTGGCCGACATGGAGTCCACCATGATCGCCAACGAGATGCTCGACGAGCTGGCGGAGTTCCTCGGCCTGCGCGAGCGGATCGCCGCCATCACGGCCCGCGCCATGAACGGCGAGATCGACTTCGCCGGCGCGCTCACCGAGCGCGTCGCGCTTCTGAAAGGCCTGCCGCTGCAGCGGCTGGACGAAGCGGCCCGGCGCATCCGCTACACGCCGGGCGGCGCCACGCTGGTCGCCACCATGAAGTCCCACGGCGCGCACTGCGCCCTGGTGTCGGGCGGCTTCACCCGCTTCACTGCCCTCGTGCAGGTGGCGCTCGGCTTCGATTCTCAGGCGGCGAATACGCTGCAGGACGACGGCGCCACGCTGCTGGGCACCGTGGCACCGCCGATCCTCGGCAAGGAAGCCAAGCTCGCCGCGCTCGAGCGGCTCGCCGCCGACAGCGGCCTCGCCGCGCACGACGCCGCGACCGTGGGCGACGGCGCCAACGACCTGCCCATGCTGCACGCCGCCGGGCTTGGCGTGGCGTTCCGCGCCAAGCCCGCCGTCGCCGCCCAGGTGAGCGCCCGGATCGACCATGGCGACCTCACCGCCCTGCTCTATCTCCAGGGCTACCGCCAGGCCGAATTCGTCCAGAGGAGTGACCCGTGACCGATACCGTCCAGATCGTGCTCGCCCGGCGCCCGGCCGGCGACGTCACCGCCGACTGCTTCCGCGAGGAGACGGTCGATCTCGGGGCGCCCGCCGAGGGCCAGATCCTGATCCGCTCGCGCTATCTCTCGCTCGATCCCTACATGCGGCCGCGCATGACGGAGCTGCGCTCGTATACGCCGCCGTTCGAGCTCGACAAGCCGCTGACCGGCGGCTCGGTCGGCGAGGTCGTCGAATCGCGGAACCCGAAGTTCGCCAAGGGCGACGTCGTGATGGGGATGCTGAACTGGGCGACCCACACGCTCCACGACGGACGCGGCCTGCGCAGGATCGACCCGTCGGTGGCGCCGCTGTCGGCCCATCTCGGCGTGCTCGGCATGCCGTCCTTCACGGCCTGGTACGGCATGAAGCACATCTGCAAGCCCAATGCCGGCGAGACCGTGTTCGTGTCGGCCGCCACCGGTGCGGTCGGCCAGGTGGCGGGCCAGCTGGCCAAGCTCGCGGGCGCCCGCACGGTCGGCTGCGCCGGTGGCGAGGAGAAGTGCGCCTGGGCGGTCCGCGAGGCCGGCTACGATGCCTGCTTCGACCACAAGGCCGAGCGCGACGCCGGCGCGGTCCTCGACACGCTCTGCCCGCAGGGCATCGACGCCGATTTCGAGAATGTCGGCGGCCGGATCTTCCACGCCGTGTTCGAGCGGATGAACAATTTCGGACGCATCGCCTTCTGCGGCGCGATCTCGGAGTACCAGGACCAGACGCCGATGGCCGGCCCGACCAAGATGTTCACCATCGTGCAGCGCCGGCTGACGATCCAGGGCTTCATCGTCTCCGACCACGTGGCCCTTATGGGCGACTTCGTGAACGAGGTCGGCGCCCTGGTGAAGTCGGGGCAGCTCAAGGCCCGCGAGACGGTGGTCGACGGGCTCGGCAAGGCGCCTTCGGCGTTCATGGGCCTGCTGCGCGGCGAGAACTTCGGCAAGCTGGTGGTGAAGGTGGCCTGAAGCATGATGAGATTGGCTGGAAACAGCCAATCTCATCATGCCCTCCCGCAACCGGCGACATTCGTGCGCGCGGATGAGATGAGGTGGAATCGCAAGCGATTCCACCTCATCTCGTCCCGCTGTAGAGCATCGGCCGAACGCTCGATGCCGAAGGTGAGGATTGTGCTGTTCCTCTCCCCGACGGGGAGGAGGCAGGTCCCGGCCGCTACTTCGTCAGCCTGAGCGCCGCGAAGCGCGGATCGCCCTGGCGCTCGACGAACAGCAGCACCGAGCGCTTCTTGGCCTGCTGCAGCTTGGTCACGATGTCGCCGACCTCCTGCGGGGTGCTGACCGGCTTCTGGTCGACCTCGAGGATGACGTCGCCCGGCTGGAGCTGCTTCTCCGCCGCCGGGCTGTTGGCCGCGACCTTGGTCACGACAACGCCCTTCACCTGATCGGACAGGCCGTACTTCTCGCGCAGCTGGTCGGTGACCTTCTGAAGGGTCAGGCCGAGCTGCTCGACGGTCGAGACCACCGGCTGGTCCGACTCGGGCGCCCGCTTGCTGCTGCCCTGGGCCGAGGCGTTCTGCTTCTCCGCCTCTTCCTGCTCGCCGACCCTGAGCTTCAGCGGCACTTCCTTGCCGCCACGCCAGACGGTGACGTCCACCGTGGTGCCGACACGGGAATTGGCGACCAGCCGCGGGAAGCGGCGCATGTCGAGCACGTCCTGGCCGGCGAAGCTCAGGATGATGTCGTTCCGCTTCAGGCCGGCCTTGGCCGAGGGCCCGTCGGCCACGACATTGGCGACCAGCACGCCGCGCGCCCGGTCGAGACCGAAGCTGTCGGCGATGTCGTCGGTGACGCTCTGGTAGCTGACGCCGATCCAGCCGCGCTTCACCCGGCCATACTCGCGGAGCTGGTCGACGACCTGCCGGACGAGGTTGGACGGGATCGAGAAGGCGAGGCCGGCATTCGTCCCGGAGGGCGAATAGATCGCCGTGTTGACGCCGATGACCTCGCCGTCGGCATTGAACAGCGGGCCGCCGGAATTGCCCTTGTTGATGGCGGCATCGGTCTGCAGATAGTCGTCCAGCGCGTCGTTCAGCGAGCGGCCGCGGGCCGAGATGATGCCGGCGGTCACCGAATGGCCGAGGCCGAAGGGATTGCCGATCGCGATCACCCAGTCGCCGACCCGCATCTTGTCCGAATTGCCCCACTTGATGGCCGGCATCGGCTTCTTGAGCGGCGGCTCGACCTTGAGCAGCGCCACGTCGATCCGGCTGTCCGATCCGATCAGCTTGGCCTTGAGCTGGGTGTCGTCGCGGAAGATGACGGTGATGTCTTCCGCGCCCTGGATCACGTGGTTGTTGGTGACGATGTAGCCGTCGCCGTCGATCACGAATCCCGACCCCAGGGACGTCCCGCGGCGCTTCTGCTCCTCGCCGCCCCGCTTGTCGAAGAACTCCTTGAACAGTTCCTCGAACGGCGAGCCCGGCGGCAGCTGCGGCATGTCGCGCAGCCGCGGCCCCTGCTGGGGTACGTTCTGGGTGGTCGTGATGTTGACCACGGTGGGCATGAGCTCGTCGACCAGCCCGGCGAAGCTGGCCGGCGCCTCGCGGGCGCTCACCGCCGGCGCGAGGGCCAGCCCGAGAGAGACAATGGCCGCGACGGCGGCCCCTTTAACGACACTCGGAAAATCAGTGAGAATCAAAGCCGACCTCCAACGGCGCTCAGGCCTGTACGGTCGGGTCGGCCGGCGCCGCGCGTTCGAGTCCTGTCTACATGGTGGCCGATTGTGGCGCAAATGAAGTGGCCATCACTTTGCCGACAGTTGAGGCCTTTTCCCGCGTTTGCCGAAATTCGACCGGCGGCGTTGCAGCTCTGCCACAGCGCCGCCGGCCGCCGCCCGGGCTACTTGGCGATCTCCGGCGGCGGCGCGTTGAAGAAGCGGAAGAAGTCCGTGTCGGGCGTCAGGATCATCGTCGCCCCGCCGGCGCCGAAGGCCTGCTTGTAGGCCTCCATCCGCCGATAGAAGGCATAGAAATCCTTGTCCTTGCTGAATGCCTTGGCATAGACCGTCGTCGCCTCGGCGTCCGCCTCGCCCTTCAGGACCTGGGCCTTCAGCCCGGCATCCGCCTTGATCACGGCGACCTCGCGATCGGCCGTCGCGGTGATGCGCGCCTTCTCCTCGTCGCCCTCGGCGCGCAGCTGGCCGGCCTCGCGCTCGCGGTCGGTCTTCATGCGATTGTAGACCGACTGGGAGTTGGCCTGCGGCAAATCTGCACGCTTGATGCGCACGTCGACCGTCTGGACGCCAAGGTCCTTGGTCTTGCCGTCCACCCGGCGCGTGATCTCCTCCATCAGGGCCTCGCGACGGTCGGTCAGCACCATATGGAGGGGCACCGAGCTCAGCACGCCGCGGATCTCGGAGTTGATCAGCGAATCGAGCAGGCCGCGCAGGGCCGGTTCACCGCCCGGGACCGTCTGGGCGAAGGTCTTGGCGTTGTTGATCCGGTAGCGGGCGTAGGCGTCGACCACGAGGCGCTTCTGGTCGCCCGCGATGATCTCGAACTCCTCGGCCTCATAGTCGAGCAGGCGCCGGTCGATGCGCTGGATGTCCTGCACCAGCGGGATCTTGGCGTAGAGGCCCGGTTGGGTCTTGGGATCGCCGACGATGGCGCCGAACTGCCGGACCAGCACCTGGATCGTCGGATTGACGGTGTAGAAGGTCTGGGTCGCCAGGAAGACGACGACGGCCAGCGCGACCAGCGCGATGATCGAACGGTTGCTCATCGCGTCGCTCCCTGCGCCTGCGGCCCGACGCGCGCGGGCGGCTGTGACGGTTGCGGATTGCCCGACTGCCCGGGCTTGAGTTCGGGCAGCGGCAGGTAAGGCAGCACGCCGCCGGTCGGCGAGGCATTCTTGTCGACCAGGACCTTGTTCACGTTGCGCAGCACCTCCTCGATCGTGTCGAGATAGAGACGCTCCGTGGTGATGTCCTTGGCCTTGGCCCACTGGGCATAGACCTGGTCGAAGCGCTGGGCATCGCCGCTCGCCCGCGCGATGATCTCGGCCTTGTAGGCCTCGGCGCGCTGGATGATCGACTCCGCCTCGCCCTTGGCGCGCGGCAGCACCTGGTTGCGGTAGGTGTTGGCCTCGTTGATGCTCTTCTCCTTGTCGGCGCGTGCGGCCTGCACGTCGCGGAAGGCGGCGATGACCTCCTGCGGCGGGTCGACGCGCAGGAGCTGGACGTTGGAGATGCGCACGCCCAGCCCGTACTCGTCGAGCATGCGCTGCAGGAGGTCCTTGGCCTCCTGCTCGATGCGGCTGCGGCCTTCGGTCTGCGCATACTGGAGGTTCGTCCGGCCGATCACCTCGCGCATGATGGCCTCGGCGCCGGCGCGGACATTCTCCTCGGGATTGCGCACGTCGAAGGCGTACTTGAAGACGTCCTTGATCTGCCACAGGACCGCGAACTCGATGTCGACGATGTTCTCGTCGCCCGTCAGCATGAGGTTCTCGCTCGAGGTCGGCCGCGGGCCGCGATTGTAGGTCGTCGACCGGTCCTGCGCGCTGCCGCGCGAGCCGATCACGATGCGGCGCTGATCCTGGACGTTCACGACCACGACGTTGCCGATCGGGCTGGGCAGATTGTAGTGCAGGCCGGGCTCGACCGGCTTGCCGTAAGGCTTGCCGAACACCAGCTGGATCGCCTGCTGGTTGGGCTGGACGCGGAAGAAGCCGAAGGCGAGCCAGACCACGACGGCGATCAGGGCAACGAGGATGATGCCCTTGAAGGACCCGAAGCCGCCGGGCATGAGGTTGCGCAGCCGCTCCTGACCCTTGCGGATGACATCTTCCATGTCGGGCGGCCGCCGCGAGCCGAAGGGCCCGCCGCCACCGCCGCCGCCGCCGCCCCGGCCACCGCCGCCCCACGGGCCACCGCCGCCGCCGCTGCCACCACCGCCGCCCCAAGGGCCGCCGCTGTTGTTATTCCAGGCCATCCTTCACCTCAGCACCGTCGGCGTTCCGTCCGGGCGCAAACTCACTTTTGCTTTCGCGTCGCGCTGCATATATGTGACCGCAGGAACACCTGCAATCAAGCCGCGACACATTATTGCCGGGCAGCGGAAGCAAGCAAACATGGCGCAAATATCGGAAGCGGGCGTTCGCAGCGTTCTCGAAACCGTGATCGACCCGGTGACGGCGAAGAACGTCGTCGCCCTGGGCATGGTCGGCGGCATCGCGGTGCGCGGCGGTCACGTCGCCGTCACGCTGGACGTCGATCCGGCGCGCGGCCCCTCGCTCGAGCCGCTGCGCCAGGCCTGCGAACAGGCAGTCCGGGCGATGCCCGGCGTCCTGTCGGCGACGGCGGTGATGACATCGGAGAGGCCCGCGCCCGCCGCGGCGCCCCGGCCGCACGATCACGGCCATGGCCACGGCCCCGCGCCCGGTCAGGGCGCCGCCGCGGGCAAGACCACCGGCGGCGGCGGACGGATCGAGGTGCCGGGCGTCAAGCACATCATCGCCGTGGCCTCGGGCAAGGGCGGCGTCGGCAAGTCCACGACGGCGGTCAATCTCGCGCTCGGCCTGGCGGCCAACGGCGTCGCCACCGGACTGCTCGACGCCGACATCTACGGTCCCTCGATGCCGCGCATGCTCGACGTCAAGGAGAAGCCCGAGTCGCTCGACGGCAAGGCCCTGAAGCCGATCGAGCGCTACGGCCTCAGGACCATGTCGATCGGCTATATCGTCAACGAGGACACGCCGATGATCTGGCGCGGCCCCATGGTGTCGAGCGCGCTCGAGCAGATGCTGCGCGACGTGCAGTGGGGCGAGCTCGACGTGCTGGTGGTCGACATGCCGCCCGGCACCGGCGACGCGCAGCTGACGCTGGCCCAGCGGGTGGCGCTGAGCGGCGCGGTCATCGTCTCGACGCCGCAGGACATCGCCTTGGTCGACGCCCGCAAGGGCCTCAACATGTTCCGCAAGGTCGCGGTCCCGGTGCTGGGCATCGTCGAGAACATGAGCTTCTTCGTGTGCCCGCACTGCGGCGAGCGCTCGGAGATCTTCGGCCACGGCGGGGCCCGCGAGGAGGCGGAGAAGCTCGGCGTGCCGTTCCTGGGCGAGGTGCCGCTGCATCTCGACATCCGCACGACGTCGGACTCGGGCCATCCGATCGTGGTGGCGCAGCCCGACGGGCCGCACGCCCAGATCTACAGGAACATCGCCGGTCGCGTCTGGAAGCAGCTTTCGGCCAGCCAGCGCGGCCCGCGCGCCGCGCCGCGCATCGTGGTGCGCTGATCTTGCCCACATCTGTCGTCCTGAGCGTAGCGAAGGACCTCATCGCCGCTTCAACGGGCATGAGATCCTTCGCTACGCTCAGGATGACATGAGGCGGCCCGCGCTCCGGCGAGACTAGCCCCGCCTCTTGCGCTTCGCCGCCGCCGCCTTGCGCGGCTCCCATTTGCCGATCATGCCGTGGACGCCGATCATCGAGCCGGCGACCAGCTCGAGCGCGAGGAAGCGCCGGTCCTCGACCCAGCCGGGGAGCTGCATGTTGAGCGCGAGGTCGCGCCGGAAGCCGAACTGGTTGTAGTACTCGGGATCGCCGACCAGGATGATGCGGCTGTGGCCGAGCATGCGCGACTGGGCCATCGAGTGCCACATCAGCGCCTTGCCGTAGCCCAGGCCGCGCAGCTCCGGCGCGATCGCCAGGGGTCCGAGCAGGATCGCCGGCCATCGCTCGTTGACCAGGATCGGCCAGTTGCGGATCGACGCCACCATCCGATCCTTCTGGTCGAGGGCGACGAAGCAGAGCTCGCGCATCGGCTTCACGCCCTCACGCAGGCGGAAGACCGTCTTGTGATGACGGTCGGGCCCGAAGGCGGCCTCGTTCATCTCCTCGACCGCGGCGCTGTCGCGCGGCCGCTCGCGCAGCAGCCGCAGCCGGCCGGGCGTGTCCCTAGCCAAGGCCGAGCACCGCGGCGAGTTCCCGCCATTCGCGCGGATTTAGCCCGCTCGACTTCTGGTCGACCGTCTCGCCGGCGATCATGCGCCGGATGGCGGCGAGGCCGGTCCTGGAGAGATGGGCGCCGCCCAGCCGGTACTCGATGAAGGCATCGTGGCTGATCGGGCACCAGCGCCTGAGCGTATCCAGCATGACCTCGGCATAGACGCGGATCTCGTACTGCGCGTGCGCGTCGGCGCGCAGCGACAGGAAATGCATGAGGTTGTGCAGGTTCGTCTTCCAGTACCACTGCGTATAGAAGGCCAGCGACAGGTTCATGCGCGCCAGTTCGCGGGCCAGGCCGGAGCGCTCGGGATCGAGCGGCTCGCCGCTCTCGCCCTCGTTCAGCATCTCCATGTAGTGCTCGTAGACCAGTTCGGCGTCCTTCTTCAGGAGGTCGAAGACGCGCTCGGCCTCGCGGCCGGTCAGGACCTGGTCGCGGCCCTGCCGGTTGGCCTTGCTCTGGGCCGCCAGATGCTCGGGCTGCGGCAGGTAGTATTCGTTGTCGAGGATCGAGTAGCGCGCCGAGTACTCGTTCACGTTGGCGGTGCGGTGGCGGATCCACTGGCGTGCCACGAAGATCGGCAGCTTCACGTGGTACTTGATCTCGCACATCTCGAACGGCGTCGTGTGGCGGTGCCGCATGAGGTAGTTGATCAGCCCGCGATCCTCGCTGACCTTTTTGGTGCCGCGGCCGTAGCTCACCCGGGCAGCCTGCACCACGGCGGCGTCGTCGCCCATGTAGTCGACGACCCGGACGAACCCGTGGTCGAGGACGGGGAGCGCCTGGAAAAGGATCTCCTCCAGCGCGGGGACGCTCGGCCGCCGGGACGGCTGCGCCGCGCCACGCGCCTGGTCGATCTCGGCCTGCTGGTCGCTGGAGAGGGGCATTATCGTTGTCCTTCGTTGGCCGCGGACTCTATGGGCGGCGGCGGCCCCCTTCCATGGGGAAATCGCGGCGGACACTGTAGCAAGCACCGCCTTCTAAAAGCCGTCGGGAGAACCTATATTAGGGGTGTCGGGAAACCGACTATGGCGATAAACGCCGCGTGAAATAAGCGTTTCGGACCCGGGGGCAGTACCCGGCGCCTCCACCAATTCCTCCAACCCGAACGGGGCGGAGACTGTGGGGGCGAACCAGGATCGACGAGCGTGGTAAAGGCGCGGTTTTTGCCCGGTATGGTTCCGCCGTGACGGGCCATTCACAAGTGCTAACGATAACACCGTTACACTCGCTGCTGCCGCCTAAACAGCGGACGTAAGCGCGGTTCGGGGGGGCACCGGGCAACAGAAGCCCTCCCACTTCATCCTGAATATTCGGGGTTCCCTGCGATTGACTCTGGTGGTACGCGGGCCGACGATGAATCTTCAATTGTCCAACCGGCCATGAACGACCGCTTCCACTACGACGCTCTGGTCGACGACGCGCTGCGCAGCGTCGTTCGCCGCGTGCTGACGCAGGTGGCCGAGAAAGGCCTGCCGGGCTCGCACCATTTCTACATCTCGTTCCGCAGCAACGATCCCGGCGTCGTGCTGCCCGACTATCTGCGCGCCAAGTACCCGGAGGAGATGACGATCGTCCTCCAGCATCAGTACTGGGACCTGATCCTCGGCGCGAACTACTTCGAGGTCACGGTCAGCTTCAACAAGCAGCAGGAGCGGATCCGGGTACCGTTCGCCGCCCTGTCGGCCTTCGTCGACCCGTCGGTCCGCTTCGGACTGCAATTCGATCGCAAGGACAAGGCCGCGGGCAACGGCGAGACGGCCGCGGCCCCGCCGGCCGCCCTGCCGCCGGCCGACAAGCGCCCGCCGCTCGCGGCGCCCGTCGCTTCCGAGGAGCAGCCGGAAGGCGAAGCCGGACCCGAACCGGAGGCCAAGCCGGAAGACGCCGCCTCGAAGGTCGTCAAGCTCGACAGCTTCCGCAAGAAGTAGCCCGGCGACGCCCCCGCCGGCGGAGCGGGGCCCAACCAATATGCTCTGGACGTCCCGCTGCCGTTGCGGCAGGGAAAGCCCGCGAACGCGCGGCGCGCCAGGAGACAGCCATGCCCGATTTCCAGTTCCAGGAGATGTTTCCGCACGGTGAGGATACGACCCCTTACCGCAAGCTCTCCTCCGACCATGTCGGCACGGCGAAGTTCAACGGCCGCGACGTGCTGACCGTGGAGCCCGAGGCGCTCACGCTCCTGACGGCGGCCGCCTTCCACGACATCTCGCACCTGCTGCGCCCCGGCCACCTCGCCCAGCTGCGCTCGATCCTCGACGACGGCGAGGCTTCGGCCAACGACAAGTACGTGGCGCTCGAGCTGCTGAAGAACGCCAACATCGCGGCCGGTGGCGTGCTGCCGATGTGCCAGGACACCGGCACGGCGATCGTCATGGGCAAGAAGGGCCAGTCGGTGTGGACCGGCGGCGGCGACGAGGAGGCGATCTCGCGCGGCGTCTTCAAGACCTATACCGAGACCAACCTGCGCTACAGCCAGGTCTCGCCGCTCTCGATGTTCAAGGAAGTGCAGACCGGCACCAACCTGCCGGCGCAGATCGACATCTACGCCACCGACGGCGATGCCTACAAATTCCTGTTCGTCGCCAAGGGCGGCGGCTCGGCCAACAAGAGCTATCTCTACCAGCAGACTCCGGCGGTGCTGAACGAGGCCGCCCTGCTCAAGTTCCTCGATACCCAGATCCGCACGCTGGGCACCGCGGCCTGCCCGCCCTACCACCTCGCCATCGTGGTCGGCGGCACCTCCGCCGAGATGAACCTCAAGACGGTGAAGCTCGCCTCGACGCGCTACCTCGACGACCTGCCGGGCGAGGGCAACAACAGGGGCGTGGCCGTCCGCGACCGCGAGATGGAGAAGAAGGTGCTGGAGCTGACCCGCCAGATGGGCATCGGCGCCCAGTTCGGCGGCAAGTACTTCTGCCACGACGTGCGGGTCATCCGCCTGCCGCGCCACGGCGCCTCGGTGCCGATCGGCATGGGCGTCTCCTGCTCGGCCGACCGCCAGGCCGTCGGCAAGATCACCAGGGACGGCATCTTCCTCGAGCAGCTCGAGACCAACCCGGCGCACTTCCTGCCGGAGGTCGAACCGCAGCAGCTCTCGGGCGAGGTCGTCTCGGTCGACCTGAACAAGGGCATGGCGCACACGCTGTCGGTGCTGACGAAGTACCCGGTGAAGACGCGCGTGAACCTGACCGGCACGCTGATCGTGGCGCGCGATTCGGCGCACGCGAAGCTCAAAGAGCGGCTCGACCGCGGCGAGGGCCTGCCCGACTACTTCAAGCAGTTCCCCGTCTACTATGCCGGCCCCGCGAAGACGCCGGAGGGCATGCCGTCGGGCTCGTTCGGCCCGACCACCGCCGGCCGCATGGATTCCTACGTCGACCTGTTCCAGGCCAACGGCGGCTCGATGGTCATGCTGGCCAAGGGCAACCGCAGCAAGCAGGTCGTCGACGCGTGCAAGAAGCACAAGGGCTTCTACCTGGGCTCGATCGGCGGTCCGGCCGCCATCCTGGCCAAGAACTGCATCCGCAAGGTCGAGGTTCTCGAATATCCCGAGCTCGGGATGGAGGCGATCTGGCGCATCCAGGTCGAGAACTTCCCGGCCTTCATCGTCACCGACGACAAGGGCAACGACTTCTTCAGCGAACTGAAGATCTGAGCCGTAGGTTCCTCAGGTCACGCCGCCCGGCCAGGCGAGGGTGCGGCAGCGCCCGGGAAAGGCGCGCAGCACGAGCGGTTCGGCGGTCCGCCCTCCGGGCCTCAGGCGCTCGGCCGGGATCCATCCGGAATCGGGTCGCGATCCCGGCGCGGCGGTGAAGCCGGACGCAGTTCCGAGGTCGAGCCTCGCCCAGCCGCCATGGCGGCCGGTGACCGTCACCACCGGGCGTGCCGCCTCGGCTGGCCCGGCCGCGATCGATCCGAGCGCCGCGGCCTCGGGTGCCGGCCGGTCGCGTACGACCACCCCCTCCCCCGGTAGCAGCGCCAAGGATGCAGACAGGCCGCAGAAGTCCGCGTCGCCGCCGGCCTCGACCGCGTGCTGGACGACACTGAACCCGGCAAGCACGGCAACCGTGCCGATGATGGCCCGAAGCATCGCGCCCCTTCCCGATGACGGCTGCCGCTCCCCAGCGGCCGCTCCCATTCCCCGGTCCGCTTCTAGCAACCCCATCGGGCCGGAGTCCGGGCGGCTTTGTATGAGTTGTTTCGCGGCGAGGCGGGCGGGCGTCACGCGCCGGGCGGGTTTCCGGTAAGCTCTGCCGCCATGAACCTCGCGAAGCACCATCTCGACATCGGCCTGTTCTCGACCCGGCGCGACGAGCAGCTGGCGTTCTGGCAGGAGACGGTCGGTCTTCCCTACGACCATATGGGCAAGCTGGGCGGCGGCATGCAGCAGCATCGCCACCACATGAACGGCTCGATCCTGAAGATGAACCATTCGCGCGCCCCCCTGCCCGACCTGCCGCCCTCGGGCATCGTCGGCCTGCAGATCGCCCGCGAGGGCCTGGCGGCGGCCCGGCCGCTGCACGATCCCGACGGCAATGCGGTGACCCTGGTCCCGCGGGGCGCGGAGGGCGTCGAGGGCATCGCGATCCTGCTGCGCGTCAACGATCCGGCCGAGCACGACCGGTTCTGGACCGAGGCCATGCAGTTCGAGCGCGCCGGCGAGGGCCGCTACCGCTGCGGCGATTCCCTGGTGGTGGTGGCGGAGCGTGGCCGGGTCGAGCGCGCCCGCGCCAGCCAGTGGCGCGGCCCCGGCTATCGCTACCTGACGGTGCAGGTGTGGGACTGCCTGGCCGAGCATGCCGGCATAGTGGCGCGCGGCGGCGCCTCGGGCGGCGAGCCGCGCGTGCTGGGCGACACCGTGCGCTATGCCTTCGTCTGCGATCCCGACGGCAACCACATCGAGATCAGCCAGCGCGCCTCCCTCACGGGCGGCACGCTGTAGCGGACGAAGTCCTAGCGCTTCTTGCGGGTGCCGAAGCGGGCCATCAGCGCGGCCTTCTGGGCGGCGAGGACGTCGTCCTGCGCGCGCTTCTGGGCGTCAATGCGCTCTTGCTCCTCGCGACGGATCCGCTCGGCTTCGGCCGCGATCTGGGCCTCCTTGCGGGCCTTGCGATCGGCCGCCTCCTGCTCCTGGGCGGCACGGCGGGCGCGGCGACGCTCGGCATCGCGCTCCTCGCGCGCCCGGGCCGCCGCGATGCGCGCCTCCTGGCGGGCGGCGAATTCCGGATCCTTGCTCGGGTCCTTGGCCTTCACCCGCTCGAGCAGGGCCTGCTTGGCCTTGGCAGCGGAGTCGAGGCGATCTTCCAGCGTATCCTGTGTCTTCAAAGTGTCTTCCCTATTCAGCAGCGGCTGCCGCCGCCTGTTTCCTGGCCCGCTTGCGATCCTCCGGTTCGAGGAAACGCTTGCGCAAGCGGATCGACTTCGGCGTCACCTCGACGAGCTCGTCGTCGTCGATATAGGCGATCGCCTGCTCGAGCGACATCCGCCGGGGCGGCGTCAGCCTCACCGCCTCGTCCTTGCCGGCGGCGCGGATGTTGGTGAGCTGCTTGCCCTTCAGCACGTTGACGTCGAGATCGTTGCCGCGGCTGTGCTCGCCGATCAGCATGCCCTGGTACACCGCGGTGCCGGGATCGATGAACATCGGCCCGCGCTCCTCGAGGTTCCACAGGGCGTAGGCCACGGCCGTGCCCTCCGCATTGGCGATGAGGGCGCCGTTGCGGCGTCCGGGGATCGGGCCGCGATAGGGCCCGTAGGAATGGAACAGCCGGTTCATGACGCCGGTGCCGCGCGTGTCCGTCAGGAACTCACCGTGATAGCCGATCAACCCGCGCGACGGCGCGTGGAACACCAGGCGAGTCTTGCCGGCGCCGGACGGGCGCATGTCCTGCAGCTCGCCCTTGCGGGTCGAGATCTGCTCGACCACCACGCCGGTATGGGCGTCGTCGACGTCGATCACGACCTCCTCGATGGGCTCCAGCCGCTGGCCCGTCGCCGGGTCGTTCTGGAACAGCACGCGCGGCCGGCCGACTGCGAGCTCGAAGCCCTCGCGGCGCATCGTCTCGATCAGCACGCCGAGCTGGAGCTCGCCTCGGCCGGCGACCTCGTAGGCGTCGGTATTGTCGGTATCGCGCACGCGGATGGCGACGTTGCCCTCGGCCTCGCGCATCAGGCGGGCGCGGATCATGCGCGTCGTGACCTTGTCGCCCTCGCGACCGGCCAGCGGCGAATCGTTCACCGCGAAGGTCATGGCGAGCGTCGGCGGATCGACGGGCTGGGCCGGCAGCGCCGCCTCGACCGTGAGGTCGCCCAGCGTGTCGGCGACGGTCGCGTTCTTGAAGCCAGCGATCGCCACGATGTCGCCGGCCTCGGCGAAGTCGATCGGCTGGCGCTCGAGGCCGCGGAAGGCCAGCAGCTTGGTGACGCGGGTCTGCTCGATCTCGTCGCCGGCCGCGCCTAGCGCCTTCAGCGTCGTGTTCGGCTTGATCGACCCCGACTGGATGCGGCCGGTCAGGATGCGTCCCAGGAACGGATCCGATTCCAGGGTCGTCACCAGCATGCGGAAGGCCGGATCGCTGTCGACCTTGGGCGGCGGCACGTGGCGCAGCATGAGGTCGAACAGGGGCGACATGTCCTTGTGCTCCTCGTCGAGCGAGGTCGCGGCCCAGCCTTGCTTGGCCGAGGCGAAGAGCGTCGGGAAGTCGAGCTGCTCGTCCGACGCCTCGAGGGCGGCGAACAGGTCGAACACCTCGTCGTGGACCTGATGGGCCCGCGCGTCGGGACGGTCGACCTTGTTGATCAGCACGATCGGCCGCAGGCCAAGGCGCAGCGCCTTGCCCAGGACGAACTTGGTCTGCGGCAGCGGCCCCTCGGCGGCGTCGACCAGCAGGACCACCCCGTCGACCATCGACAGGATGCGCTCGACCTCGCCGCCGAAGTCGGCGTGGCCGGGCGTGTCCACGATGTTGACGCGCGTACCCTGCCAGACGACCGACGTCGCCTTGGCCAGGATGGTGATGCCGCGCTCGCGCTCGAGGTCGTTGGAGTCCATCGCCCGCTCCGCGACCTGCTGGTTGTCGCGGAAGGTGCCGCTCTGGCGGAGCAGGCAATCGACGAGCGTGGTCTTGCCGTGGTCGACGTGCGCGATGATCGCGACGTTGCGGATGTCCATGGGAATGTGAGGAATGTCCGAGGAAATGAGTCGGCGCGCTTATACGCACGCTCTGTGACGGCGGCAAGGCGGGTTGAGGCCGCAGGCCCCCGCTGCCACAGTCCCGCCATGCGCAAACGTTCCGTCACAATCGGCGGCCATCGCACCTCGGTGTCGCTGGAGGACGCCTTCTGGGACGAGCTGACGGCGATCGCCGGCCGGCGGGGCGTCTCCCTGAATGCGCTGGTCGCCGAGATCGATCACGGCCGCGGCGAGCGCCGCAACCTGTCGAGCGCGCTGCGGCTGCACGTGCTCGACGATATGCGGGAACGCACGATCATTCGAGATTGAAGCCCTTGCGGCGCACGAATGCTCCGAATTCGGCGCGCTCAGGCACCGAATATTGCCGCGCCTTGTCCTCGGACCAGCCGTAGTCGGGGCTCTGCCCGAACCGGTCGACGAAGCGCTGGCTCTTGTAGGGCTGCACCGCCTCGCGGCGGCGGTCGTAGGCCGCCATCTTCTCCCGCAAGCCCGCCTCGTCGTAGCGGTCGTGGTGGATGGTGACGTCGAGGCCGAGCCGCGGGCTCATCACCCCCTCGAACGAGGGCCAGCCGACGCCCAGGGCGGCGACGGGAAAAACGTGCCCGGGCAGGCCGAGGATCTCCGAGACCGCCTCGGCGTGGTTGCGGATGGCGCTGATCGGGCAGGTCCCCAGCCCCGCCCGGTCGGCCGCGGCGATGAAGGTCGCCAGCACGATCCCGGCATCGACCGAGGCGTTGAAGAAGGGATCGAGATGGTCGTTCACGAACGGCCGCTGGCGCCACTCGAACATCAGGCGGTGGCGGCGGTTGTTGGCGCAGAAGACGAGGAACACGGGCGCCGCCTGAACCCAGGGATTGTCGGGCAGCAGGGCCTCGAGCTTCGCCCGCTGGCCCTTGTCCGAGACGATCACGATGTCGGCCTGCTGCAGGTCCGACTTGGACGGCGCCGACAGCGCCACCGCGCACAGCGTCTCGACCAGCGCCGGATCGACCGGCTTGTCGAGATAGCGGCGCATGACGCGGCGGTTGGCCATGTCGGCCAGGACCTCGACGCCCTTCGGCGCCTCCTGGAGAGCGGGTGCCGAGCCGAAGCGCGACTTCAGGATGGTCAGGAGACGGTCAAGCAAGGCAAGGTCCTCAACGGCCAAAGATGTTGGGTATCTGGATCGGCAACTGGATCGGCGAGCGCTGCGACGGCTGCTGCTGCTGCTGTTGTTGCTGCTGCTGCTGGCCACCCTGCCCGCCCACGATGTTGCCGATGCCGGGAATGTTGCTGGCCGCTCCGGGAAGCGTGCTCTTCATCCCCGGCGGGTCCTTGGCGGTGCCGCGCGCGACGCGCAGCGCCGGCGAGGACAGCGGTCCGCGCGCCGTCGTGACCAGATAGGGCGCCGACGTGTCCTCGGCGATCACGACGTTGATGGTCGTGTCGGTCGTCGAGGCGGCGATGTTGGTGCGGGTCGCGATGTGGGCGGTCGCCCGGTTGCCCTGCACCGCCAGGCCCTTGTCGGTCAGCAGGCCGCCCGCGATGTCGACCCGCCCGCTGATGGGATTGTCGCGATTGACGAAGCGGTTCAGCACCAGCGAGATCGCGTTCAGCATGTTGCTGGCGCCGATGCCGCCCTGCTGTCCGGCCGCCCCCAGGAGGTTGCCCAGCGTCTGGTCGATCACGCCGCCGGCCACGCCGGCCAGCGCCGTGCCGATGAACTGCAGCGCCTTGTCGGCGCCGACGAAGATGTGGCCGCCGAGCTGCGCGCCGCCCGCCATCGACTTCCTGATCTGGTCGGCGGTCGCACCGGCCGCCCGCACTGTCAGCCCGGAAGCGTTCAGCCGGCCGTCGACCGTGACCTTGATCGTGCTGCCGAACTCGTTGGTGCCGGCGAGGCCGCGCAGCATCTCGCTGATGTAGAGCCCCGTGACGTCGCCCTTGAGGTCGATCGCGAGCGCCGGCTGGCTGGCGTTCACCACGCCCGACAGCGCCAGGGTCCCGCCATAGATCGCCCCCTTGAAGTGGGCGATCGTCAGCACGCCGCCCTTCAGGGTCGCGGCGAGGTCGGCATTGCCGATGCGCAGCGAGCCGTCGACGAGGCTGGTGGCCGCGAGCTTGAAGGAGCCGTCGACGCTGCGCAGCGGGCCGGTGTCGATCGGCGCGGCTGCCGCAGGCCGGCCGCGCGCCGGCGCCTTGGCCGCGGCACCGCTTCCGCCGATCTTGCCGAGGTCGAGCACGTTCGCGCGCAGGTCGGCATTGACCTGCGGCCGGCCGCTGAGCGTCGCGTCGACCGACCCGTCGAGCGCCTGCCCGTTCAGGACCAGGTTGCCCTTGTAGGCGGCCGACTTCGGCGTTCCCTGGGCGGCCCCCGGCAGCGACAGGGTGCCGGTCGCCCGCACGCTCTGCCCGGCGGCGTTGAGCGTGAATTCGCGCAGGGCGACCTGCTCAAGGCTGCCCGCTACGCCGCCCGACGCCGTCACGGCGCCGATACCCGTCGGTGCGGTGCCCACCACCTTGAGAACGCGGTCGAGATCGGGCGCGTCGAAGTTGAAGGCGATGTCGGGCCGCGGCTGGGCCGCATCGTAGTTTGCCACCGTACCGCGCACCGCCAGGCGCGCGCCGCCCAGGTTCGAGACCTTGACGTCGTTGAGCCGCAACGTGCTGCCCCGCAGCGCCACGTCGACATCGACGCCGCCGATCGTCTCCTTGTGCCAGATGAGCCGGGCGATCCTGGCCTTGAGCCCGATGGTCGGCCCCAGCACCCGGCTGGCGGCGGACGATGCGGCGGCGGGCGCGCCGCCCGCCGGCGACCCGCCGGCCGGCGCGGCGAGATAGGAATCCAGGTCCAGCGTATCGAGGTTGACCTGGGCCACGATCGCGAGCGGCACGCCGAAGGTGACGGTGATGCCGCCGGTGCCCTTGAGGTCGTCGAGCTCGAAGGCCGCGTCGCTCACCTGGACGTTACCGCCGGTCGACGCCATGCGGCCCTTGAGGCTGAGCCGCTGGAGCTTGTCGGCGGGGACGGACGAGACGTCGACGGCCAGCCAGTCCAGCGTCTGGCGCAGCTTGGGGCCGACCAAGCTGAACTCGCCCGCCACCGTCGGGCGGCTGGGATCGCCGGACATCGTCGACCGCGCCTGCAGGACGAGATCGCCGGGCAGGGTCGCGGCGAGCTTCGGCACCGCGACGGCACCGCCCTGCGCCTCGAGCTGCAGGGCGACGCTGCGGATCGCCTGCTTCTTGTAGACGACCTCGCCGACCTCGAAGGAGAGATCGGCGGCGATCGAGGCGAGCGCGCTCGGCCCGGGTGGCGGCGCCGGCTGGGCGGTGGCTCCGGCGGGCGGCGGCGCGGTCGCAGCCGGCGGCGGCGCCGGGGTGAGGCTGGCCAGCCAGCGATCGAGGTCGATGCGGTCGGCAACGAGGTCGGCATCGATCGCGAGCTTCGGGGAGAGCGTGACCGTCGCCGAGCCCTTGGCGCTGTCCTGCCCGAAGGCGAGCCGGAAGTTCTTGGCGGCCACCGAAGTCTGCGCGGCATCGATCGCGCCGTCGAAGGCGAATTTCCCGGCCAGCAGCGGCGGCAGGTCGGGCCGCGGCTGGCCCGTCATCGTCGCCAGGGCGCCGACGAAGGCGATCAGGTCATCGGCCGACACCGAGGCCATGCCGACCAGGTGCCCCGACGCTGCGATCTCCGTCAGGTAACCCTTGAAAGACAGTCGGCCGCCGGCCGCCTCGAGCTGGAGCTCGGTCGGATAGCCGTCGGGATTGCGGGTGCCGATCGTCACGTCGAGGCGCAGCGGCGCGCCGGCGACGGTAGCGCTCACCTTCACCGAATAGGGGCCTTCGGACGACGGCACCGAGGCCGTGACGTCGGCCTTCTCGGCGACGACCGAGAGCCCGGCCTTGGCATCGCTGAAGATCAGCGTGCCGTTCTCGATGGTCAGGCGGCCGAGCGACAGCGACGGACCCGATGAGGGAGCGGACGTCGCCGGCCGGGCGGCGGCAACCGACGGCGCGAACTCCCAGTTCGGCCGGCCCTGGGCATCGATCTCGAGGACGATCTTCGGCTCGACCAGCGTGACTTCGCTCGGCGCCAGCTCCCCGCTCAGAAGGCTGACGAGCGACGGCTTCACCGAGACCGACTTCACCTCCACCATGCTGGCGTTGCTGGAGCCCGGCGCGTTGAAGAACTTGACGTTGGTCAGGGTGACCACCGGCGTCGGCAGGAGCGACAGCGAGATCGGGCCGTCGAGCACCAGATCGCGCCCGGTGGCCTTCTTCACGGCGGCGGCGATTTCGGGCTTGCGCCCGTTGAGGTCGATCAGCGACGGCAGCAGGAGCACGACGACGACGAGCAGCCCGACGACGGCGCCCCCGCCGATCAGCACGCGCCTGAGGAGTTTCGACGTCATGGAACGCTCCCGTTGCCCGACGTCCCGACACTAGAGCATTATCGGCGCGACTGAAATCAGCGGAACGAGGCGGGCGCCGACATCATGGGCGACATCGTCAACCTGAGGCGGGCACGCAAGGACAAGGCACGGCGCGAGCGCGCCGTCGAGGCCGACGCCAACCGGCGGCGCTTCGGCCGCACCAAGGCGCAGAAGGCCGAGGACGAGGCCGAAAGAGAACGCGTCCAGCGCGACGTCGACGGCAAGCGGATCGATCGCGAGTAGCTCAGGCGGGCTTGCGCCCGAGGGCCAGCCGCTCGAAGAAGGCCCGCGTCTCCTGATCGGCGCCGGGGCCCGCCACGGCCCGCACGTTGGTCAGCTCCAGCCGGCGGCCGCTCTCGGCGTCGATCAGCACCGGCTCGAGCGCCCGCCCGTCGCGATGGTCGACCAGGTCCATCGGCTTGCCGCTGCGCGCCGCCGCGCCGAAACGGTCGCCCCACTGCTTCAGGCCGACGATGACCGGGAAGAGCGCGGCGCCCTTGTCGGTCAGCCGGTACTCGTGGCGCAGCGGCCGCTCGCGGTAGGCGGTCTTGCGGAAGATGCCGGCCTCCACGAGCTTCTTGAGCCGCGCCGTCAGGACGTTGCGGGCGATGCCGAGATTCTCCTGGAAATCATCGAACCGGCGCACGCCGTAGAACGCGTCGCGCACGATCAGCAGCGTCCAGGGCTCGCCCACGATATCGAGCGCGGAGGCGATCGAGCAGTTCATCCTCTCGTAGGACGTTCGGCGCATGGCGGGGAAGTATAGGCCCGGCCGGGGACCGCGCAATGCGCGCGCCGCCGGCCGCGCCGAGGTATGCGCGGCCCGTAGGAGGCCCGCTTCCCGTCAGCCTCGCCGCCGCGAGAAAGCCAGGAGGAGGGCCATTCCGACGACGCCGGAGATCAGCGACGCGGCCAGGATTCCCACCTTCGCCGACCGCAGCGCCGCCTCGTCGAACGCCAGGGTGGCGATGAACAGCGACATGGTGAAGCCGATGCCGGCCAGCGCCCCCGCTCCCAGCACCATCGGCCAGGAAATGTCGGCCTGCTTGTGGGCGAGCTTCAACCTGACCGCCAGCCACGACGCGATGAACACGCCGAGCGGCTTGCCGACGGCGAGCCCGGCGACGATGGCGAGCGCGATCGGTTCGGTGATGGCGCCGACCGTCACGCCGACGCCGGCGTTCGCCAAGGCAAAGAGCGGCAACACGAGGAAGGCCGACCAGGGATGGAGGGCCGATTCCAGCCTCTGCTGCGGCGACAGGCTTTCCACCGCGGCGCGGGCCAGCTTCTGCCGCACCGGCATGGGCGTGGCTTCCTCCTCGACCGGCTCGCGCCCGATGCTCCGCGCCCACTCCAGGAAGTGGGCGAGCCTCGCCTCGCCGACCCAGGGCTTCACCGGCGTGAGCACGCCGATCGCGACGCCCGCCAGCGTGGGATGGACGCCCGACTGTTCAAGCGCCAGCCAGATCAGCACGCCGACAGCCCAGTAGGCCACCATCGGGCGAATCCCGAGCGCTCGCATCGCCAGCATGACCAGGAGGCCACCGACCGCCAATCCGAACGGCACGACCTCGAAGCCGTGACTGTAGCCGAAGGCAATGACCAGGATGGCGCCGATATCGTCGACGATCGCGAGCGCCAGGACGAAGACCCGCAGACCGACCGGGACGCGCCGGCCCAGCAGCGCCATGCAGCCCACCGCGAAGGCGATGTCGGTGGCCATGACGGTGCCCCAGCCGGCGGCGGCCTGCGGCTGCGGCGGAAGCACGCCCTGCACCAGGACGAGATAGAGGGCCGCGGGGACCAGCATGCCGCCGATCGCCGCGGCGATGGAGAAGACCGCCGCCCGGGGATCGCGCAGCTCGCCCATGACGATCTCGCGCTTGAGCTCGAGACCGACCACGAAAAAGAAGATGGTGACCAGGCCGTCGTTGATCCAGTGACGCAGCGTGTGGTCCCAGACGATGTCCCCGAGTCTCAGGCCGATCTTGGTCTGCCAGATCGATTCGAACGCCGAAGCAAGAGGCGAGTTGGCCAGCGCCAGCGCGATCACCGTGGCCACGAGGAGCACGAGCCCGCCCGACGTCTCGGTGTGCAGGAACTTCTGCAGGGGCGATCCGAGGGCGGAGATCGGCTCCTGGGGAAAGTCCGGTTCCGGTCGGTCGCTCTTGGCGCTCATGAGCGTGTCCCCTTGGCGCGACAGCCCGTCAGGGACTGTCTCCACAGCAAAACGCCCGGGCCTTGCGGCCCGGGCGTGCCGATCGAAGCGGGATGCTTCTGGCTATTCGCGTTCCTGACCCATGAACATCATCAGGAACTGGAAGAGGTTCACGAAGTCGAGGTAGAGGCTCAGCGCGCCGAACACGGCGACCTTCTGGGCCGCCTCGGTGCCCCAGGCCTCGGCATACTGTTCCTTGATCCGCTGGGTGTCGTAGGCGATCAGGCCCGAGAAGATCAGCACCCCGGCGACCGAGATGATGAAGGTCATCGTGCCCGACGGGAAGAACAGGTTCACCAGGCTGGCCAGGATGATGCCGACCAGGCCCATGAACAGGAACTTGCCGAAGGCCGACAGGTCGCGCTTGGTCGTGTAGCCGTAGAGGCTGAGCGCGCCGAAGGCAGCGGCGGTCACGAAGAAGGTGCGCGCCACCGAGGCGCCGGTGTAGCGGAACAGCACCAGCGACAGGCTGACGCCCATCAGGGCGGTCACCGCCCAGTAGACGGCCTGGACTCCGGCCGCGCTCATCTGCGCGGCGCGGAAGCCCACGAGCAGCAGCAGGCCGAGCGGCGCGAAGATCGCGATCCAGCCGAGCGCGTTCAGGCCGACGACCCGGCCGCCCTGCAGCTGGAAGAACAACGCGGCAAGTTCCTGGTACTGGAACAGCGCGAAGGCGACGATGCCCGACAGGGCGAGCCCCGACGCCATGTAGTTGTAGACGCGCACCATGTGGTTGCGCAGACCGACATCGAACGATGCCTGGTCGGCAACGCTGCCGGCGCGATTGAAGGTGCCGAAGTTCGGATTAGCCATAGTGCAGTAGCCTCCACAGGGGGCTTCGTTGGACTGCCCCTTCGTCGCGTAATCTGGGGGCACAGACGGGGTGAATCAATAGGGTTAGCGCGTTGAAATCCGGCGATTTCCGGTCCCGGCGGCCGGAATCCAATCACTCATTCGTTACGGAGCAGGGCGAGCGGTCTTTGCCGCAATGCCGCCATAGTTCCGGCCAGTCCGAACGCCAGCGTGAGCGCCATCGCGCCCACGGCCACGACCACGGCCACGACCGGCAGGAACGTCCAGTCGAGGCCCATCAGCCGGCTGACCACCAGCCAGGCGCCGAGCGTTCCGACGCCGAGGGCGGCGGCGGCCGTCGCCAGACCAAGGGCGGCGAACTCCCAGGCGAAGATGCCGGCGATGCGCGCCCGCGTCGCGCCCAGCACCTTCATCACCACGGCCTCGTGCACCCGCCGCTGCTGGGTCGCGAGCATCGCACCGGCCAGCACCAGCAGGCCGGCCAGGATGCTGAGCGAGCCGATCGCCCGGCTGGCGAGGCCGATATTGCCCAGCACGCCGGCCGCCGTCTCGATGGCCTCGCGGATGCTCACGACGGTGACGTTGGGGAACTGGTCGGTGACGGCGGTGAAGATCGCGGCCTCGGCCGCCGGCGTCGCCTTCACCGTGGCGAGATAGGTGTGCGGCGCCTTGTCGAGCACGCCGGGCGAGAAGACGAAGACGAAGTTGATGGCGAGCGTGGTCCATTCGATGTGGCGCAGCGAGGCGATCTTGGCCTCGATGTCGCGGCCCAGCACGTTGACGGTGATGCTGTCGCCCAGGCCGAGCCCGAACGCCTGCGCGAGGCCCGCGTCGAACGACACGAGCTGGGGCCCGCGATAGTCGGCCGCCCACCACTGCCCGGCCACGATGCGCGACCCCTCGGGCGGCGTCGCCGAATAGGTGACGCCGCGGTCGCCGTCGACGGCCCAGCGGGCATCCGACGGGACGGCGACCTCGCTCACCGGCTTGCCGTTGAGCTGGACGATCCGGCCGCGCAGCGACGGCACCTTTTCCAGCGGTCCGGCCCCCGGGATGGCGGCGATGGTCTTCTCGAACGCCTCGATCTGGCTCGACTGGATGTCGACGAAGAAGAAGGCCGGCGCATCGCTGGGAATCCGGCTGGTGAGCTGCTCCCGCAGGTTGCCTTCGATCAGGGCCGTGGCGACGAGCACGGTGAGGCCAAGCCCCAGCGACAGCATGACGATCGGGGTCGGCGCGCCCGGCCGGTGCAGGTTGGCCAGCGCCAGCCGAAGCCCCGCCAGCCGAGGCTTGCCGGCCCGCTGCGCGGCCAGCATCAGCAGGCGCGCCAGCAGCGGGAAGGCGACGAAGGCGCCGACCGCGCCCAGCACGAACCAGCCCGCGATGCGCCGGCTGTCGGCGGTGAACACGGTGAACGCCGCCAGCGCCAGCGCCACGGCGCCGACCAGCAGCGCGTCGCGCCACACCAGCCGCCCGCCATGGACGACGGCGCCGCGCATCAGGGTGGCGGCCGGCACGCGCCGGGCGCGCAGCAGCGGCAGGAGCGCGAACAGCAGCGACACCAGCAGGCCGAACCCCGCCGCGATCGCCAGCGGCGCGGCATAGACGGCCACCCGCGCGCGTACCGGCAGGACGTCGGCCACGATCGACTGGGCGACGAACGGCAGGCTGGCGCCCACGACCAGCCCGATCGCCACGCCGACGAGAGAGAGGGCCGAGAGCTGGACGAGATAGGCCGAGAAGATCAGCCGCTCCGGCGCTCCCAGGCATTTCAGGGTGGCGATGGTGCGCAGGCGCCCGGCCAGGAAGCTCGCGATGGCGTTGCCGACACCGACGCCGCCGACCAGGAGGGAGGCCAGCCCGATCAGCCCGATGAACTGGGTCAGCCGGTCGAGCCAGAAGCGGATGCCGCCGCCGGCCTGGGCAAGCCCGCGCACCCGCCAGCCCGCATCGGGGAAACGCGCGCCCAGCTTCTCGACCACGGCGGCGTCGGAAACGCCGGCCGGCAGGCGCATGCGGTATTCCCAGGTCAGCAGGCTGCCCGGCTGCACCAGCCCGGAGGCCGTCACGGCCTCGAACGGGATCATCAGGCGCGGCCCGAGGCTCGCGAAGGCGCTCAGCCCGCGATCGGGCTCGCGGACGATGATGTCGCGCACCTCGACCGTCACCTCGCCGACCTTGAGGCGGTCGCCCAGCGCCATGTTCATGCGCCGGAGCGCGGTGTCCTCGACCACGGCGCCCCAGACGCCGTCCCGCAGGGCCAGCGCGTCGGCGAGGCTGCCGCCGCCCTTCAGCGCGACCGTGCCGTACAGCGGGTAAGCCGGCTCGACCGCCTTGAGCTGCACCAGGGTCGGCCGCCCGTCCTTCTTCTCGGGCCGGGCCATGGCTCGGCTGTCGATCCAGCGCGCGAACTGGCCCTGTTCCCTCATGAAGGCGAGCTGCTCGGGAGTCGCCTCGCGATAGAGCAGCGACACGGCGACGTCGCCGCCCAGGATCTCGCGCGCATCGGCGCGCAGCCCCTCCTCGACGGCGCGGCTGAACGACAGGATCGCCGCGATCGCCGCCACGCCGACCGCGAGACAGGCGATGAACACGCGGAAACCGCCGAGGCCGCTGCGCATCTCGCGCCGCGCCAGCCGGAGCGCCAGCATCACGGCGTCACCGTCCCGTCCGGTTGGCGCCGCTCATTGCGCGGCGAGCGCCGCGGTGCGGTCGTCGCCGACCACCAGCCCGTCGGCGATGCGAAGGATGCGGTCACAGCGCGCGGCCAGCGCCATGTCGTGCGTGATCAGGATCAGTGTCGTGCCGTCGGCCCGCGCCAGCTCGAACAGGAGGTCCATGACCTGCCGGCCGGTGGCGCCGTCGAGATTGCCGGTCGGCTCGTCGGCCAGCAGCAGCCGCGGGCGGCTGACGAACGCGCGCGCGACGGCCACGCGCTGCTGCTCGCCGCCGGAGAGCTGTGCGGGATAGTGGCTGACCCGATGGCCGAGGCCGACGCGCTGCAGCGCCGCCTCGGCAAGCGCGAAGGCATCGCTGCGGCCGGCGAACTCGAGCGGCAGCGCGACATTCTCGTGCGCGGTCATGGTGGGAATGAGGTGGAAGCCCTGGAAGACGATGCCGATATGGTCGCGGCGCAGGCGCGCCCGCTGGTCATCGTCCAGCGGCCCGAGATCGCGGCCCACGACCTCGACGCGGCCGGACGTGGCCCGCTCGAGGCCGCCCGCCACCATCATCAGGCTCGACTTGCCCGCACCGGAAGGGCCGACCACGGCGGCGATCTCGCCGGCGGCAATATCGAGGCTGACGCCACGCAGGATATTGACCGTACCGGCATCGCTTGCCATGTCGAGATGGACGTCGGCGAGACGGACGATGGGTCCGTCGGCAATCGGTCGGCTGGCAGGAAACGGGCCGGTCAAGCGAGCTCCGGGAAAGAGGCCATGGTATTCGCCAAGGGATATGGTCGTTTTGCGGCAGCGGTCAATTCGCTGCTGGTCACGATCCTGTTGAGCCTGTCGGGCCTGTCGGGCCTGTTGAGCCTGTCGGCCTGGTCGGGCGCCCATGCACAAAGCGCGCCTGCCCCGGTCGACGCCATCAAGCTCGCGATCCTGGGCGACAGCCTGACGGCCGGCTACGGCGTCAAGCCGGACCAGGCGATTCCGGCGCGGCTGCAGGCGGCGCTGCGGGCACAGGGCCGCAACGTCACCGTCATCAATCACGGCGTGTCGGGCGACACGACGGCCGGCGGCCTGGAGCGACTCGACTGGATGCTCGGCGACAAGCCGGACATCGTCCTGGTCGAGCTCGGCGCCAACGACGCGTTGCGCGCCACCGATCCGGCGACGACCGAGCGCAACCTCGACACCATCCTGACGCGGCTCAAGGCGGCGGGTGTGCGGGTGTGGCTCGCCGGCATGCTCGCCCCGCGCAACTACGGCCCGGAGTATGCCCGGCAGTTCGACGGGCTCTACAAGAAGCTGGCCGACAAGCACGGCGTCCCGCTCTACCCGTTCTTCCTCGAGGGCGTGGCGCAGGATCCGGCCCTCAACCAGGCCGACGGGATCCATCCCAATCCGAAGGGGGTCGACGTCATCGTCGAGCATCTGCTGCCCTTCGTGACCAGCAACCTCGACAAGAATGCCGCGTCTGTTCGTAGCCCTGCCCGTCCCTGACGAGATTGCCGACCAGCTCCTGTCGCTGCAGTCGGGCGTGCCCGACGCGCGCTGGCAGCCGCCGGAGAACTTCCACGTCACCCTGTGCTTCGCGGGCGAGGTCCAGGGCGGCACGATGCGCGACTTCGAGGAGGAGCTCAGCGACATCGACGGGCCGCCCTTCGCGGTCGCCCTCGCCGGCGTCGAGCAGTTCGTCAACGGCCGCCAGCCGCGCGCGCTGGTCGCCTCGGTCGAGCGCAGCGAGCGCCTCGACTGGCTGCAGCAGAAGGTGTCCACCGTCGCGCGCAACTGCGGCATCGTGCTGGAGCGCCGCAAGTACCGGCCGCATGTCACCCTGGCGCGCTTCGCCAGCGGCGCCGAGGCCGGTCACCATCTCGCGCAGTTCATGGCCAGCCACGGTACCTTCCGCGCCGGACCGTGGATCGCCGACCATTTCGCGCTCTATTCCAGCCGGATGGGCCGCAACGGGTCGATCTACTCGGAAGAAGCGGGCTACCCGCTCCGCTTCTGACAGCGCAGCCGCTTCGGCAGCTTGCCTCGTCACCGGCCAGAACGGGTAGAGACAGAACCAGAGGATCGCGGCCACGTCGGACCAGAGCGACACGAGGATCCGAGTCCCGTGGCCAAGCCCATCGCGGCACGACCTGCCAGGTATGGCCAAGACTGCGAATTGTCGCGGGGCCAGGCCTGCCTTGCCGCTTGCTCGACCCACTCGGGATGGCGCGCGGCCTCGCTGAGGCCCAATCCGCACCCTCTTCGAGACCCGCGAGGAACGGATCATCCGCCATGAAGCCCTCGCCTTGTGACGCTTGACGCATCATGACGGCACTAATTACTCCAGTCAACTAACTATAACTTTCGTTCTTCCGCCAGTTCCGGCGTGCGTCGACGGATCTCGATTCACGCCGGAGGCGGCGCACGGGGCTCCGCTTCCGAGGCGAGTTTTTTCGCACCGGGGAGGCCTGCGCGAAGACTGCCGGCAGTGACGGCAAGCTGGCCATCGCGCGGCCGCGGGATCGCCGATCGCCTGTCGCACGACGACGAGATCGCCTTAAACTGGTGCGGCAGCGACATGCAGGAAGGGGAAGCGCGGAGATCGTGACAAGCGTCGATCGTGAAGCGGCGGCCCGCGCGGGGCGCACGGGCATCGTCGCCCGGACCGCGCTGGTTCTGGGCGCCGTGCTGTTCTCGCTGGTCCTGCTCGAGCTGGGCTGCAGGATGGTCCGCTCCGGGCCGGCCGGCCTCGTCCACTGGCCCAACCTTGCGCGCGAGCGCATGAGCAACAACGAGGAAGGCGGCGTGCCCTGCGCCTATGCCTACGACGCCGAACTCGGCTGGACCTCGCCTGCCGGCTGCCGCTCACGCGGCTACAATGTCGACGAGGCCGGTTTCCGCCTCGCGCCGGCACCCGCCGCGCTCGCGACACCGCCGATCCTGGTCACGGGCTCGTCCTTCGCCAAGGGCGACGAGGTCGATGATGCCGAGACCTGGCCCGCCTACCTGCAGGACCAGATCGGCCGCACGGTCCTGAACGCCGGAGTGAGCGGATACTCGCTCGATCAGACGGTGCTGAACACCGAGCGGCTGGCCGCCCGGCTGTCTCCGCTCGCCATCGTCGTCGGCTTCACGCCCGGCGACATAAGACGATCGGAGATGGTCGTCACCTGGAGCCGGCCCAAGCCCTACTTCGCGCCGTCCGGCGAGGGCCTCGTGCTGAAGAATGTCCCCGTCCCCGGCCGTCCCGGCGAGCCGGTGGCTCTGCCGTGGCCGGCACGGCTGTTCGGCCGCTCGATCCTGGCCGACGAGATCGTGAAGCGGCTCGGCATCCGGAAGGGCTGGTACTTCAAGGAAGTTCCCGCCCTGCCGCCCGGCACCGGCAAGACGATCGCCTGCCGGCTGATGCCGCGGCTGGCCGCGCTCGGCCGTCCGGTGGTGGTGCTGGCACAGTATGGCCGTGCCTACTGGACGCAGCCGCAGGACACGCGTCAGCGGGAATCCGCGGCCGTCGCCGCGGTGCTCGACTGCGCCAGCCGCGCCGGACTCGCGACGCTCGACATGGCGGGGCCGATGGGCGCCATGGTGGAGGCCGCCGGTCTCGCCTCGGTCTACCGCAGCGAACACCATTCGGCGGCCGGCAATCGCATGGTCGCCGACCACGTGCGCGAGGCGCTGGCGCAGCATGGGCTCCTGCCGTCGGAGGCCCGCCGATGATGAGAACGTCACCGCTCCGGCGGGCCATGCTCGCGGCCGTCCTTGCGCTCACGATGGCACCGTCCGTCGCGACTGCGAACGATGCCGAGACCTGCGAGAGGCCGTCGGGCGAAGGCGCGCTCGCGGCCTGCTCCCGCGCCATCGCGTCCGGGAACTACACGGGCAACCAGCTGGCGCGGCTCCACGCCGATCGCGGCGACGCCTGGGCGCACAAGGGCGAGCTCGATCGCGCGATCGAAGACTACGACCAGGCGATCCGGCTCAGCCCGCGCTACGCGCACGCCTACAACCATCGCGGCATGGCGTACGCCGACAAGGGCGACCGTGGGCGCGCGATCGAAGATTACGACCAGGCGATCCGGCTCGATCCACGATATGCGCATGCCTACGACAATCGCAGCGCGGCCTGGAGCGCGCGCGGCGAGTTCGGCCGGGCGATCGCCGATTTCGACGCCGCGAGCCGCCTGCGGCCGCAGAGCCCCGCCTGCGCGCCCGAGCCGGGACGGGTGATCGCGTGCGTCCGGCCGTCGGCGACCGATCCCGCGATTCGCCGCTTCGACAGTCCGAGCTATGTCCTGTTCGACGACAGGAGCGGGCCGGATGCCGAGCTGCTCGTGTTCCTGCCGGGCACCGACGGACGGCCGCCGGGCCCGCTGCGCTTTCTCAAGGCCGCCGCGGATGCCGGCTATCGCGTCATCTCGCTGGCCACCAACGACGTTCCCGCCGTCGCCCAGTTCTGTCCGCACCGGCCGGATCCCGACTGCTCGGGCAACTTCCGTCGCATGCGCATCTATGGCGACGGCACGGCACTCGATCCCGCCATCGACAACACGCCGGCGGAGTCGATCGTCAATCGCCTCGCGAAGCTGCTGCAGTATCTCGACCGGCTTCAGCCGCAGCGCGGCTGGCGCCGCTATCTCGAGGGTGGGGCGCCAAGGTGGAGCCGTATCGCCCTGGCCGGCCAGTCGCAGGGCGCCGGCATGGCCGCCTTCATCGCCCAGGGCCACGAGGTCGCCCGGGTCATCCTGTTCTCGAGCCCGTGGGACTTCATGGTGAAGAAGGGGCACGGCGATGTGCTGGCGCCCTGGCTGTCGGCACCCAGCCGGACGCCGCCGCAGCGCTGGTATGCCGGCTATCACGAGAAGGAAGACACCGCCCGGCTGATCGCCCGGGCCTATGCCGCGCTGCGCATCCCGCCGGACCATGTCCGGGTCTTCCGGCAGGACCTGCCGGTGTCGCCGCAGGTCGCCCGGCGCCGCAACCTCTATCACGGGCAGGGCCTCTACAGCCCGACCTACGACCAGGATCGCGCGTTCTTCCTCGGCCGGTCGCCGTAGAGCGTGACCGAAGCGCGACGGGGGAGAGCGATTGTGAATCCATCGGAGCGCGGACCTCCAGGTCCGCGCTCCAAAGACGCGCCACGGAGTGGCACGGCCCCAGCTATGAATCGGCCGCGCGATGGATCGAGCGGCCTTCCTTGAAGGTCTCGAGGATCCTGATGTCCTTCAGGTTGGCGGCCGGGACCTCCAGGGGATTGGCGTCGAGCACGACGAGGTCGGCCAGCTTGCCCGCCTCCAGCGATCCCTTCTCGCGCTCCTCGCCGTACTGGAACGCCGCGTCGATGGTCAGCGCCCGCAGCCCGTCCCACACCGTGAGCCGCTCGTCGGGGCCGATGATCGTCCCCGAGCGTGAGACGCGGTTGACCGAGGTCCACAGGATGAACATCGGATCGAGCGGCGTGACGGCGAAGTCGCTGTGGTTGGTGAAGCGGATGCCCATCGCCCGGGCGGTGCGCGCCGGGCTGAGGAAGAAGGCGCGCTCCCGGCCGAGATTCTCGACGTGGACGTCGCCCCAGAAGAACGTGTGGTTGGTGAAGAAGGACGGAAGCATGCCGTAGCGCACGTAGCGCTCGAGCTGGTCGGGACGCACGAACTGGGAATGGACGATCACCGTGCGGCGTCCCTGCGGCGCCCCCGCCTTCTCGTGGGCCTCGAGCATCATCTCGATGGCGGCATCGCCATTGCAGTGCGTCAGCACCTGGATGCCGTTGTCATAGGCGAGCTTGACCAGCCGATCGAGGTCTTCCGGCGTGACGTTGGGCTCGCCGTGCCAGTCGGTCTCGCCGCCCGGGCCGGGCGTGAGCAGCGGCCGGGACCAGAACGCCGTCTTCCCCTGCGGCGAGCCGTCGGCCACGATCTTCACGCCACCGATGCGAAACCGCCGGTCGTAGCCCTGCCCGAACGGCTCCGCGTGCTTCTCGAGGATCTGCGGAAACTCCAGCCAGTTCACGTAGCCGACGATGTCGATCACGAGCCGGCCCTCGCGGGCCGCGCGATGATAGAGCGGGCGCGTGGCCGGCTCCATCGGTGCGTCCTGCGTGGTCGTGTAGCCGTTGGCGGCATAGTGCGCCTGCGCCGCCGCGAAGCCCTCGAGCTGCTCGTCCTCGGTCGCGGTCGGCATCTTGAGGTAGATCGGGATGAACGAATGCTCCATGACCAGCCCCGCCGCCTCCTTGCCGTCGGGCAGGCGCGCGGTCATGCCGCCGGGCGGCGTCGGCGCGAGGAGATCGAAGCCCACCGCCTTGAAGCCCGCCGTGTTGAGCACGGCCCCGTGCAGCGACACATGCAGGATCAGCACGGGATTGTCAGGAAAGTGCGGGTCGAGGTCGGCGCGCGTGAGCTCGCGCCCGTCCGTCAGGGTCGTGCCGTCGTAGCCATAGGCCATCAGCCACTCGCCGGGCCGAAGCCCCCGCTTCTGCCGGTGCTCCTCGAGGAGCCGGACGACGCCGGCGATGTCTTCCGCCTTGCCCACGGGAGGAGACGACACGTTGGCCCAGGTCGAGAAGCGCACGGCGTTGATGAAGTGGCTGTGCCCGTCCATGAAGCCCGGCAACAGGGCCCTGCTCCCCAGGTCGACGACCCGGGTGTCGGGACCGCGGGCCGCCATCACGGCCGCTTCCTCGCCGACCGCCAGGATCCGCCCGTCGAGAACGGCCAGCGCCCGGGCCGACGGCGCGGCCTCGGTCATGGTGACGATGTTCTTTCCGACGAAGATGATGTCTGCGGAGGTCATGTCTTGTCGCCTTCGGTGGGAGGGGACGGTGGCTGGCCGGCCAGCGGGCGCCACAAGGCGGCGCCGTCGAAGGTGGCGGCAGGACCGATGGCGACCAGGCGGGTTCGCGGCCGCTCGCCGCCCCAGGGCCGGTCCGGCTCCAGGGTCCAGCGCCGGCCGACGAGCTGGAAGAGGTGGCGCTGCCCGGGAGCCTGTCGCAGATGGACGAATCCCTTGGCGCGCAGGACAGAGGGCGGCCATGCCGCCACGGCCGCGCGAAAGGCGGCCTCGTCGACTGGCTCGTCCAGGGTCAGGCTGCTGCTCGCATACTCGCGATCGTGGACAGGGTCGGCATGCTCATGAGGGGCGTGGCCGCGATCGGCCGCCACGACCTCGCCGCTCGCCTCGTCGCCTGCCGGATCGTGCAGTCCGACCAGGATCCCGACCGGCACCTGGCCGAAGCGGCTGGTGACGAGGCGGGCCTGCGGCGCCTGTTCGCCCAGCCACCGGCAGAGCGCCGCCAGCACGCCTTCGCTCACCAGGTCGGTCTTGTTGACGACGACGAGGTCGGCGCCGCGGAGCTGCCGCAGCACGGTCCCGCCCACGTAGCGGTCGACGGCCCTGTCGCGAACCGTCTCCGCATCGACCAGCACGACAGCTCCGTCGAGGCGAAAGGGCGGCATCGCGGCGAAGTATCCGACCTTCACCGGATCGGAGACGCCGGACGCCTCGATCACCACCTGCTCGGGGGCGGGCCGGCGCGCCGCGAGCGCCGCCAGCGCCTCGGCGAACCCTCCGCTGATGCTGCAGCAGATGCAGCCGTTGGCGAACTCGACCACGCCGTCGCCGCGCGAGTCCACGAGGCCGGCATCGATGTTGATGCTGCCGAAGTCGTTCACGAGGACGGCGATCCGTCGCCCGGCGGCGTGCCGCAGGATGTGGTTCAGCAGCGTCGTCTTGCCGGCTCCGAGGTAGCCGGCAAGGATGGTCACCGGGATATGCGCAGTCGCTTGCACGTTGGCTGATCCGCTCGGATGCGTGCCCTGGGATCCCTTCGATCCGGCCGGACTCCGCCGGATCGAAAGGACCCGCCGAAACAACAGCAAGTGCTCAGCGGTCTCTATCCAGATTGCGCAGATCGCGTCGGCGCGGGGGCTCGCCGCGATCGGACCTCACGCCGCCGCCGCCGCATGCCCCCGTCGCCGCCCCATCCAGGCCAACCCGACGCCCGCCACGCCGAGCGCTGCCGCAATCTCGAGCAGCTCCCAGTGCGTGAAGCCGATATACTCGCTGCCCGGAAGGGCGAGCACGATGCCCGACAGGCACAGCAGGACCCGGCCTGGCCAGGCGAACAGGCCGTTGCCGTCCAGCGCGCCGACGCCCCAGAGATAGCCCTGCAGCCCCGCGCACAGCAGCGCGATGCCGGCGATGGCGGACACCAGCACGACGACGATCTCGCCGAACTGGCCGTTGCCGATCAGCGCCGGATTGAGGACGAAGAAGAACGGGACGAAGTAGATGATGCTGCCGAGCCGCATCGCCTCGAGACCGGTCTTCATGGGACTCGACTTGGCGATCGAGGCCGCCGCATAGGCGCCCAGCGCCACCGGCGGGGTGATGAACGAGATCATGCCCCAGTAGAGCAGGAACAGGTGCACGGCGAGCTTGTCGAGCCCCTGCCCCGTCAGCGCCGGCGCCAGCGTCACGGCGAGGAACAGGTAGGCCGCCGTCACGGTCATGCCGATGCCCAGGATGAAGCTGGTCACCGCACCCATCAGCAGCAGCAGCAGGATGTTGTCGCCCGCGAGCTGGACCAGCGTGTAGGTGATCGACCCGATCTTGCCGCTGAGCGACAGGGCGCCGATGATCAGGCCGACGCCCGCCAGGATCGCCGCCAGCTCGGCGAACAGCCGGCCCACGGCGACGACGAAGGCCTCGAGGTCCTTCCAGGCCCAGCGGTGCGCGCCCGAGAACTGGTTGATCAGGAGCAGCGCCGCGGTGGCGTAGAACGGCGCCTGGGCCTCGCGCTGCAGGTAAAGCAGCATGACCATCAGCACGACGAAGATGGTGATGTAGAACCAGCCGTCGAGCAGCACGCGGCCGATCCTGGGCAGTTCGCTCGCCGGCAGGCCCTTCATCTTCTCGCGCGCCGAGTAGGCGTCGATCTGCAGGAACAGGCCGAGATAGTAGAGCAGCGACGGGAAGATCGCGGCGACGACGATCTGCGCATAGGGAATCTCGATGAACGACGCCATGACGAAGGCGGTCGCGCCCATCACCGGCGGCATCAGCACGCCGCCGGTCGAGGCGCAGGCCTCGACGCCGCCGGCATAGGCCGGCCGGAAGCCGACCCGCTTCATGGCGGGAATGGTCAGCACGCCGGTGGTGAGCACGTTGGTGATGACGCTGCCCGACATCGAGCCCATCAGGCCGGACGAGAAGATCGCCACCTTGGCCGGCCCGCCGCGGCGGCCGCCGAGCAGCGAGAAGGCGAGGTTGAGGAAGAAGGCGCCGCCGCCGGTCATCTGCAGCGCGATGCCGAACACGAGGAAGCCGATCACCAGGTTGGCGAAGGCGTTCATCGGGATGCCGAGGATGCTTTCCGTGCCGAAGATGTGGAAGCCCGCGGTGACCTCGGGCGCCACCGACTGGCCGCCCAGCACGCCCGGCACGTAGCCGGCAAAGATCGGGTAGAGCGAGACGACGAGGCAGATGGCGAAGATCGCCGTGCCGCCGGCGCGGCGCAGCGCCTCGAGCACGATCGCCCACATCGCGAAGGACAGGACCTTGGCGTGCATCGGCGAGTCGTACTCCCAGCCCTCGTTCAGCATGTCGTTGCCGCGAAAGGCGAAGTAGAAAGGGATCGCGCAGGCGGCCAGCGCCAGCGTCCAGTCGTACCAGGGCGTGCGGTCGCGGGCGCCGGCATTCATCGGGTACATCAGGAACACGATCGGCAGCAGCAGGCCGAGCAGGACGTAGAAGTACTGCGTCTCCAGCGGCACGAACCATTGCAGCAGCGGTCCGACGCCGAAGATCAGGTAGACCGCCATCACGATCGACGCCACGGCGGCGATCGCGGTGAGCAGCCGGGCCAGCCCGGTGAGCGGGCGCTGCGAGGAGAGCTCGGCTGCCGTGGCGGCCTTCTCGCCCTCCGAAGTGTCGATCATGGTCATGGGATTTCCTGCGCAGACGGCATGGCGCGTCCGGACACGGCCGGGCCGCCGGTCTCCCGGGCGGACCGGCGGCCGGCGCGTCGATCAGGCGACGCCCGGTCGTCCGTCGGACGACCGGTGCACATCGCGGCGGCCTACTTGAAGACCACCGGCAGGCCCGCCTTGGTGAGGGCGGCGGCGCGGACCTTCAGCCACTCCTCGGCGAACTTGTCGTCGGGAACGGACTTGCCCTTCATCTCCTTCCAGGCGGCCGCGAGCACGTCCTGCCGCTTCAGGAGCTTGGCGTTGTGCGCCTCGTGCTCCGCCGTCCAGACGCCCTTCTCCTTGTAGTACTTGATCGCGGCGGGATGGTACGGGAACACGAACTGGAAGTTCTGCGAGCTGAGCTGGTAGCCGTCCATGCTCGGACCCGCCTCCTTTATGTCGGCGTAGTTGTCCATCACCGCCCGGGTCAGGCCGTAGGCCAGCGCGTCCGGCGCGTCGTTCGTCGAGACGAAGATCGGATAGGGATAGTTGCTGCCCTGGTAGGGGACCGTGCCCTTGTAGCCGGGCACGACCGACTGCACGGAGGACGGCACCCACCACGGCGCGATCTGGTGGGCCCGCTCCCAGCCCGCCTTGTCGTCGTGCGGCAGCGGCGGCAGGAAAAGTCCCTGCGGCGAGGCGACGAGCTGGGCGTACTTGCTCGACACGGTGCTGCCCCAGACGGCATCGGCCTGGCCGTTGATCACGGCATCGACCGACTGGCCCCAGCCCGGCACCTCGACCTTGACGACGTCGTTCCAGGTGAGGCCGCCGAAGGCGAGGAACGCCTCCATGTTCTGGTTGAGCGCCGGCGCGCCCTTCACGAAGGTCACGCGCTTGCCCTTCAGGTCGGCCGGCTTCTTGATGCCGGATTCGACCGACACCGCCGCCTGCTGGCCATTGCGGCCGTTGTTGTTGAACAGGTTGTAGAGCTTCTGCGGACCCCACGTCTTCTCCGCGAACATCAGCACGCCTTCCTGCGCGAAGTAGGCGGCGATGCCACAGGCACAGACCTTCGACTGCCCGATCCGGAGCGGCGTCATGCGCGAGACGTCGTTCTTGCCCGGGATGATTCGCAGGTCGACCTCGTAGCGCTTCTTCAGCATGTTGCCGATGCCGACCGACTGGGCATAGCCGGACGAACCGCTCTCGTAGGCGGTCCAGGAAATGTCCTTGGGCAGCTTGACGTCTTCGGCCGATGCGGCGCCTGCGAACATCATGGCGATGCCGGCGACGATGCCGACGGTCGCCGACTTCCGCTTGTCACGGATCATGGCATTTCACTCCCTGTAAGCAGCGATTTGTTTTTGCTGGCATGATGAATGTCCGTCGTTGCGGACTTCACAGGCAATGCTAGAGGCCAGCGCGGCGTCAGGTCAACGACTTTACAGACCGTGTGATTCGCACGCGCAGCATGGTCTGCGGCCACGGACAGCCGCCATCCTCATAGTTCAAGAGACGATTCGCCGTGAGCCCGGTCGGATCCGACCGGGCGGATTCAGGACTTCGCGATCAGAGGCCCTGCCCGCCGGCGACGGCGATGGCCTGTCCCGTCACCCAGGAGGCGAGCGGCGAAGCGAGGAACAGGGCCACGCTGGCCACTTCCTCGGCGTGGCCCATGCGGCCGAACGGGATGGACGCGAGCGTCGCATTGTAGAGCTTGGGATCGTTGGTCTTGCGCCGGTCCCACACGCCGCCGGGAAACTCGATCGACCCGGGCGCAATGCAGTTCACCCGCACGCGGTCCTTGGCATACATCGCCGCCTGCGTGACGGTGTAGTGGATCACCGCCGCCTTGATGGCGCCGTAGGGCGGCTGGCGCGCCGCGGGATGCAGCGCGGCGATCGAGGAGATGTTGACCACGCTGCCCGGCCCCTGCTTCAGCGTCGGCAGCGCCTCCTGCGTGGCATGCACGATCGCCATCATGTCGACGGCGAGATTGGCGCCCCAGCCCTTGTCGTCGTCCGACGAGCCGAAGGCCGAGGCGTTGTTCACCAGCAGGTCGCAGCCGCCGAGCGCGGCGACGGCGTCGCGCACATAGCCGCGCACCGCGTCACCCTTGGCGAGGTCGGCGCTGGCGGCATGGGCCTTGCGGCCGAGCGTCTCGATCTCCGCCCGGGTCTCGCCCAGCGCCTTGGGATCGCGGGCGCAGATCGACACGTCGCCGCCCGCCTGCGCGAAGCCGAGCGCGATCGCCCGGCCGATGCCGCGGCTGCCGCCACAGACGATGGCCTTCTTGCCCGTGAAATCGATCTTCATGCCTGTCTCCCGATGGCGCTGGCCACGCGATTGCGAACGAGGCGCGCACCGTGACGGGCCGTGATGGCGAAGGCAAGGACGCCCGGTCAGGCCGCCGCGTCGCCCGGCGTCGGCACCGCCGGCGCCGGTCGCACCAGCGACAGCAGGCCGGCCAGCGTCATGAGGCCGGCGAGCAGCAACGTGACGTCGCGGGCGCCCGCGATCAGCCGCGACGCCGGCACGCCGAGCGTGCTGGGCCCCAGGCTGAAGGCGAGCACGGTGGCCGCGCCGGCGATGCCCGCGCTGGTGCCGAGCAGGCGCACGACGTTCAGCACGCCGGCCGCCTGGCCGGTCTGGTCGGCCGGCGCCGTCGCCATGATGGCGCTGCTGTTGGGCGAGATGAACAGGCCGAGGCCCGCTCCGAACAAGGCCAGCGCCGCCATCGCCAGCGGCAGGCTCTGCGCCGAGCCGTCCAGCACCTGACGCAGCAGGACGAGGCCGGCGACGGCGATCGCGGCGCCGCAGCAGGCTGGCACCCGCGCCCCGAGGCGGTCGTAGAGGGCGCCGCCGACCGGCGCCAGCAGGCCGAGCATGACCGGCAGGATCGACAGGCGCAGGCCCGCCTGCAGCGCCGAGTCCTGGTAGACCCTCACGAGGACGAAGGGCACGAGGAGGAAGAGGCCGAACAGGGCGGCGTAGGACAGGAAGTTGGCCGCATTGCCGATCAGGAACGCGCGCCCGCCGAGCAGGCCGAGATCCAGCATCGGCACGGGCGCGCGTCGCTCGGCCCACACGAACAGCGCCAGCAGGATGGAAGCCAGCGCCACGCAAGCCAGCAGCGCGGGCGAGGTGAATCCCCAGGCGCGGCCCTCGTTGAGGACCGCCATCGCCGCCGTCAAGGCCGGCGCGATCAGGATGGCGCCCAGCCAGTCGAAGCGGCTGGTCGCCGATGGCGCGTGGCTGTGCGGCACCACGAGCCAGGCAAGGACGATGGCCGCCAGGCCGAGCGGCACGTTGAGCCAGAAGGCCCAGTGCCAGCCCAGCGTATCCAGGATAAGACCGCCGAGCGCGGGCCCGGCGCACAGGCCGACCGCCTGCGCCGCCGACTGCAGCCCGAGCGCCCGCCCGCGTGCTTCGGTTCCCACGGCGGTGACGATGATGGCGGTGCTGTTGGAGGTGACAAGGGCCGCGCCGATACCTTGCAGGACCCGGAACGCGATCAGCATGTCGAGGCTCGAGGCGAGGCCGCACAGCGCCGAACCGGTGATGAAGATCAGGAAGCCGGCCGCATAGAGGAGCTTGTGGCCCACCATGTCGGCAAGCCTGCCGAAGATCGGCGTGAACGAGGCCATGGCGAGAAGGTAGGACACCGCCACCCAGCTCACGGCGCTGAGGGGCGCGGCGAAGTCCAGTTCGAGCCGGGGCAGCAGGAGCTGGGTCATGCTGGCGTCGATCTGGCCCATGCACGAGCCGATGCAGACCGTGCCGACGACGAACCAGCGATAGGACGGCAGCCGGGCGATGGCCGGCAAGGGCGGCGGCTCGCGGCCCTCGAGCGCCGCGGCGCGCACCGAGGCGAAGGAGAGCGGGCTCGCCGGCTCCCCGGCTGCGTCGGGCTTTCCTTGGCCGATCACCGGCATATCGCTTCGTGCTGAAAGACGCGCACCTGCCGGGCCTCGATCGACTCGCCGATCGAGACTGCCAGATCGCGGCCATCTTGCAACAGGGACTTCCCACCCGGGCGCACGGATTGACCGTTCCCGCGTTCGCGGCAATGTTCGGCAGCCCCGGCCCTCTCCGGCGCGACGGGTGATCGGGAGCGATGATGGCAGAGATGAAGCGGCTGGACCCGGCGACGATCCGGGCCCTGACCTTCGACGTCCAGGGAACCTGTGCGGATTTCTGTCGGCCCGTCGAGCGCATGGGCGAGGCGGTCAGCAGGGCCAAGGGACTCGATCTCGACTGGGGCGCGCTGTCGTCGGAATGGCGCGGCCTCTATCGCGACGTGCTCGACGCGATCATTGCCGGCGGGCGGCCCTGGATCAGGGTCGACCGGATCTACCGCGAGACCCTCGACGCGCTGCTGGACCGCCACGGACTGTCTTCGGTCTTCTCGGCCGCCGAACGCGACGAGATGAACGGCGTGTGGAGCCGCCTCGAGGCCTGGCCCGACAGCGTGGAAGGCCTCGCGCGACTGCGCCGGAAGTTCACGACCTCGACGCTCTCCAACGCCGCCATGTCGACCATGGTGGCGATCTGCAAGCATGCCGGCCTGCCGTTCGACGCCATCCTGACCGCCGAGCTCGCGCACCTCTACAAGCCGGCGCCCGCCGTCTACCAGCTCGCCGTCGACTATCTCGGCTGCCGGCCCGACGAGATCATGATGGTCGCCTGCCACAAGTACGATCTCGCGGCGGCACGCGCCTTCGGCATGCGCACGGCGTTCGTCGCCAGGCCGCTCGAGTTCGGCCCCGGCGGCCAACCGGACACGCGGCCCGAGGACTGGTTCGACGTCTACGCCGAGGACCTGGTGGCGCTGGCCGCCGCCCTCGGCGCCTGAAGCGCCGGCCGGCTCAGCGCTGGAAGGTGCCGGTCAGCGTCGCCTTCTCGAGCGTGTTGAAATGGAGCTGGAAGCCCACGATCGCCGCCGACGTGTCGGCATTCACCGGCAGGGTCTCCTCCTTCACCGCGAAGACCGTGAAGACGTAGCGATGGGGCCCATGGCCCTCCGGCGGGCAGGGACCGCCGTAGCCCGGTGCGCCGAAATCGGTGCGGGTCTGCAGCGCGCCCTTGGGCATCAGCCCGGCCTTGGGATTGCCGGCGTCGAGCTTGAGCTCGGTCGTACCGGCCGGGATGTTGACGACCACCCAGTGCCAGAAGCCGCTGCCGGTCGGCGCGTCGGGATCGAAGCAGGTAACGGCGAAACTCTTCGTGCCAGCGGGCACGCCCGACCAGCAGAGCTGCGGCGACTTGTTACCGCCGCCGCAGCCGAACCCGTAATCCGCCGACAGGATGTGATCCATCTTGAGGGTCTCGCCCTCCTTGAAGCTGCTGCTGCCGAGCGTGAGCGCCATGGTTTCCTCCTGTCGGTCGAACGGGCCGGGAGAGTGGACCAGCCGCGCCGTCCCGCGCAACCCGCGCGCCCCTGTGATAGGCTCGCACCACGAACACGAGGTCCGCGATGAAGCTGAACGCCCTCTTCCCGACCCGCGACATCGGTACCGACCCGGCGAAGATTCGTGACTGGGCGCAGGCGGCCGAGGATCTCGGCTATCACTGCATCGAGGTCGCCGACCATGTCTTCGGCGCGGCGCCGCGCGGCGACTGGAAACCGACCTACAGCGAGCACGATCCCTTCCACGAGACCTTCACGACGATGGCCTTCATCGCCGCGGTCACGAAATCCATCCAGCTGTGCAGCGGCGTCCTGATCCTGCCGCAGCGCCAGACCGGCCTGGTCGCCAAGCAGGCGGCCCAGGTCGACATCCTGAGCGGCGGGCGCCTCAGGCTGGGTGTCGGTGTCGGTTGGAACCATGTCGAGTACGAAGCGCTCGGCATGGAGTGGAAGACTCGCGGCGCCCGCCAGGCCGAGCAGATCGAGGTGATGCGACGGCTTTGGACCCAGGACTTCGTCACCTTCTCGGGCAAATTCCATACGCTGGTCGACGTCAACCAGCTGCCCGTGCCGGTCCAGCGGCCGATCCCGATCTGGTTCGGCGGTTCGTCGGACGCCGTCGTCAAGCGCGCCGCCCGCATCGGCGACGGCTGGATGCCGATCATGACGCCCGAGGTGGCCGAGCCGAAGCTCGCCACGCTGCGCGATCATCTCAAGGCCTTCGGCCGCGATCCCGCCAGGTTCGGCCTGGAAGGCTGGCTCCGCATGGACGAGCCCGACACCCAGAAATGGGGCAAGGCGGCCGAAGGCTGGAAGAAGCTCGGCGCGGAGATGGTAATGCTCTATCCCATGTACCGCATGTCCGACCTTGGCGATCAGATCGAGACCCTGCGCCGCTTCAAGGAGGTCGCCGGCTGACGGCGGCGGCTCGCGCCCCGCGCGCGAGGGCCGTCACTCGTCGCGCGGCAGGCGGTGCATCAGGCCGGCGAGCGGCACGGCGACGGCGGCGACCAGGGCGATCAGCCAGAAGGCGTTGACGTACCCGATCATAGCCGCCTGGCGCAGGATCTCGTTCGACAGGCTCATCAGGCTGCCGACGCCGTCGAGGCTCCACTGGGCCGGCAGGCCGGGCGCCGCGAGCGTCTTGTTGTAGGGCGTGATGTTCTCGGTCATCCGCGAGTAGTTGGCCGCGGTCGACCGGCTGATGATCAGGACGCAGATCGAGATGAAGAGGCTCGATCCGAAGTTGCGGAACAGGGTGAAGACCGACGTGCCCTCGGTGACCTGACGCGGCGGCAGGGTCGAGAAGGCCAGCACGGTCATCGGCGTGAAGGCGATCGACTGGCCGAAGCCCATCAGGAGGTTGCTCCAGAACACCTCGTGGTCGCTGAGGTTGATGTCGAAGCCGGCCATCCAGAAGCCGGCAGCCGCCTGGATGGCCATGCCGGTGACGATGGCCGCCCGGGGCGCCAGGCGGGTGAACTGCACGACCACCAGGAAGGCCGCCCAGTTGCCGAGCCCGCGTGCCGAGATCAGGTAGGCGACGGCATTGTCGGGATAGCCCCTGAGATCGTGCAGCAGGGTCGGGTAAAGGACGATGGTGATGAAGTTCAGCATGCCCATCACCAGCGCCAGCAGGAGGCCGATCGAGAAGTTGCGGTCGAGCAGCAGGCGCGGGTTGAGGAAGGGCTCCTTCACCGTCAGGCAGTGCACGACGAAGACCCAGAGCGCGAGCGCGCCGGTGAAGACGAACAGGACGATCTCGCGCGATTCGAACCAGTCGAGGCGATGGCCCCGGTCGAAGACGAGCTGCGCGCAGGTCATCGCCACCGAGAGCGCGATGAAGCCGATCCAGTCGAACTTCACCGGCGTCTGCCCGGTATGGTCGCGCAGCGCGAAGCGAATGCAGACGAGCGAGGCGATGCCGAGCGGCACGATCAGGAAGAAGGCGGCGCGCCAGTTGTAGGCCTCGGTGGCGATGCTGCCGACGATCGGGCCCATCACCGGGCCGAACACCGCGCCGATTCCCCAGATCACGATCGCCGTGGGCTGCAGGTGCTTGGGGAAGGTGGCGAGCAGAATGGCCTGTCCCATCGGCATGATCGGCGCGCCGAATGCCCCCTGGGCGACGCGGGCCAGGATCAGCGCCTCCAGGCTGCGCGAGAGCCCGCACAGGAGCGACGCCACGGTGAAGCCCAGCACGGTGAAGAACATGAGGTTGCGCCAGCCCAGCCGGCTGGCCAGCCAACCCGTCATCGGCGTGGCGACGGCGGTGGCGACCAGGTTGAGCGTGATCACCCAGGAGATTTCCTCGGGCGACGCCGACAGGTTGCCGCGCATCTGCGGCAGCACGAGGTTGGCGATGGTGATGGTCATGCCGAACAGCATGTTGGCGACCTGGACCATCAACAGGATGAGCCATTGCCGCCCGCTGATCGTGAACAGGCCGCCCTTGTCCGTGTCGGCGACAACGGTCGTCATCCCGTGTCTTGTCTTCTTCTGGTTCCGGCGCCGATCATTCGACAAACCGGCCGCGATTGACAGCGGGACGGCTGCACGGCTGGTCTGCGTGGTGCGCTGCACACCGGCGGCGGTCCACGCCGCGGACGGAAGCACAGGGCGCTTGTGCTGGCGCGCCAAAGCCGCCAGTGGAGAGGATCGCCGCCCCGCAAAGGAAGCCCCGATGGTCGACCCCCTGCCCGCTCTCTGCCTGATCGCCATGCCCGGCCGCCGGCGCCGCACGATCGAGCTCTGCCAGGAGGCCGAAAGGCGCGGCTATGCCGGCATCTACGTGCCGAGCCCCTTCGGCAACATGTCGATGTGCGAGGCGCTGGCCTGGAACACGCGCTCGGTGACCTTCGGCACGGCGATCGCGCCGATCTACCAGCGTACCCTCGTCGACTTCGCCCAGAGCGCCGCCATGATGCACGAGGTGTCGGAGGGCCGCTTCCGGCTGGGCATCGGCATCGCCCACGGCCCGTCGCACGTGCGCATGGGGGTGACGCCCGGCAAGCCGCTGGCCGACACCCGCGCCTTCATCGAGAAGTTCCGCGCCGAGAAGACTTTCGGGGCCCTGCCGCCGATTATCGTCGCGGCGCTGCGCAAGCGCATGGTGGCGCTGGCCGGCGAGCTGGCCGAGGGCGTGGTCTTCGCCAACGCCTCCCTGTCGCACATGGGCCAGTCGCTGCAGGCGCTGCCGGAGGCCAAGCGGCGGTCGGCCGACTTCTTCATCGGCAACATGATCCCGACCTGCATCAGCGACGATGCCGCCGCCGCCGAGGCGGTCAACCGGCGCACCCTCACCAACTACGCCTTCCTGCCCAACTACCGGAACTACTGGAAGGAAGCCGGCTACGTCGAGGAGATGGAGGCGATCGAGAAGGCGATCGCCGAGGGACGGCGCGACGACGTGCCGAAATACCTCACCACGCGGTGGCTGTCGGACAACACGCTGTTCGGGCCGGCGTCGAAGGTGCGCGAGGGGATCGAGGCATGGCGCGCGGCGGGCGTGCACACCCCGATCGTCGTGCCCTCGTCGGCCGCCGGCAACCAGATGAAGGCGATCGAGGAGGTCTTCGCGACCTTCTCCTGAGCCGGAAGGATTCCGCGGCGCTCGCGCCGTCCGGCAACCTTTCGCCCTCGCCTCTGTTCTCCGGGCTCCCGCCAGGACCGGAGGCAGAGATGGTGAAGCTCGGCTACAAGCTGATGTCGGAAGAACACGGGCCCGCAGACCTGGTGCGCAATGCGCGGCGCGCCGAGCGGGCCGGCTTCGCGTTCGCCGCCATTTCCGACCACTTCTTTCCCTGGCTGGAGGAGCAGGGCCATGCGCCATTCGCCTGGTCGGTGCTGGGTGCGATCGCCCAGGCGACCGAGCAGCTCGGCCTGATGACGGCGGTGACCTGCCCCATCATGCGCTACCATCCGGCCGTCATCGCCCAGGCCGCGGCAACCATGGGCGTGCTCGCCGATGGTCGCTTCACGCTCGGCCTCGGCGCCGGGGAACGTCTCAACGAGCATGTCGTGGGCGAAGGCTGGCCGGGCGTCGCCGAGCGGCACGAGAGGCTGGCGGAGGCGCTCGAGATCATCCAGGGCCTTCTGGCCGGCAAGCTCACCACCTGGCGGGGCGAGCATTTTCGCCTCGACCATGCCCGCCTGTTCGACCGGCCGACGCGCAAGCCCGACGTGATCGTGGCGGCGGGCGGGCCAGACGCCGCGCAGCTCGCCGCGGACAAGGCCGACGGGCTGATCGTGACCGAACCCAGGAAGGAGCTGATCTCGGCCTATCGCAAGGGCGGCGGCAAGGGCCCGCGCTTCGCCGAGGTCGCGTTGTGCTGCGGCGCCGACGAGGGCAAGGCACGCGAGACCGCGCATCGCTATTTCCGCTGGTCCCTGGCCGGCTGGCCGGTGCTCGCCGAGCTGCCGCACGACGAGGCGTTCGCCGCGGCGACGCAGCACGTCTCCGTCGAGGCGGTCGGCGAGAGCATCAGCTGCGGTCCCTCGATCGACGCGCATCTCGAGGCAGTCACCAAGTTCGTCGACGCCGGCTGCGATCACATCATCCTGAACCAGATCGGTCCGGACCAGGATTTCTTCTTCGACTTCTTCGAGCACAAGCTGGCTCCCGCTCTCCAGGAGCGGAAGAAAAAGGCGGCATAACCGGCCGAGCGTCGTGGAGGCTCAGGCCTCCTCGACCGCGGCCGCGTCTTCGGGTCGATCTTGCGCGAATAGAGCCGATACTGGCCCGACGACAACTTGCGGATCATGCCCGTCCTCCCTCGCCCGGATCCGCCGCGTCGAGCGCGGCGGGCGCCAGTTTCAAGGAAACGTCAGCAGGCGGCGCGGGTTACGCACCAGGATGGCGTCGATCTCGTCCTCGCTGTAGCCGCGGTCGCGCATCAGCGGGACGACGTTGCGGAAGATGTGGCCGTAGCCGTGGCCTCCGAAGACGCTGAGCCGCGTGCGGTAGCAGATGTCGTGGCTGATCACGACGCGGTCGAGATGACCGTGGTCGATAAGGGTGCGGATCAGGCGCAGCCGCGTCGCGTCGTTCGGCATGTCGATGTCGGACAGCCGGTAGAAGCTCTGCTCCTGGCCGAACAGGTCGAACTCGACGGTGACGCCGGAATCGGCCAGGCGCACCAGCCGGTCCTCGTCGAAGATGGTGCGGTCGATGTGGCTGATCACCACCCGCTCGGTCGGCTTGCCCGCCGCCCGGATGAAGTCGGCGACCTCCTGCGGCTGGTCGGGATGGCGGCCGGGATGGACGTTGATCGCCGCCCCGGTCTCCTCGGCGGCGACGAGGGCAGCCTGCATCACCTTCTTCTCGGTCGCGGTCCACGGCGACTGGCAGCCGATCTCGCCGATCATGCCGGCCCGCACGTCGGTGCCCCAGGCGCCGTGCAGCACCTGGCCGATCATCTCGTCGGCCAGGTCGTCGACCGACCGCGCGTGGTTGCGCGGGTCCTGGAAGTCGTCGACGTAGTGGCCGCAGCCCATGATCACGTTCACGCCGGTGCCGGCGGCGATGCGGCGCAGGCCCTCGGGATCGGGCGAGAGGCCGCCGCAGGTCAGCTCGACGATGGCGTCGCCGCCGTCGTTCTTCATCATCGCCACCTCGCGGGTGGCGATGTCCTCGAGGTCGAGCATGTACTTGCGGCCGGTCCGCTTCATGCCGCGGCCGTAGTTCATCTCCCAGACGTTCTCGAGAGTGATCTCCGGACCGAGGTCGTTGGCGGTGCGGAGGTCGGGCGGGCGGATGTCGCAAAGGACGTGCTCGTGCATCAGCGTGCGGCCGAGCTGCTCGGGCGCGATCGGCCCGAGCACCGTCTGGATCCTGCCGCTGAGCGCGCTGCCGCTCATTGCGGCTCGAGCTTCGCCGCGGTGACCACCTTCTTCCACTTCACGGTCTCGCTCTCCATGAACTTCAGCAGAGCGGCCGCGTCGCCCGCCAGCTCGGCGGCGCCGGCATCGCGGATCTTCTTGATGACCGCCTCGGAACGGATGCCCTTGGTGATCTCCGTCGACAGCTTGGTCACGATGTCGGGCGGCGTGCCGGCCGGCGCCGACACGTACCACCACGGCGCGGCGTCGAAGCCGGGATAGCCCTGCTCGGCGATGGTCGGCACGTCGGGCGCCGCGAACCAGCGCTTGGCCGTGCTGACGCCCAGCGCCCGCAGCGCGCCCGACTGGATGTGCTGCAGGTAGGGCGGCAGGTTGTCCATCGCCGTCGGGATGTGGCCGGCCAGCAGGTCCTTCAGGACCAGCGAGCTGCCGCGATAGACGACATGCTCCAGCTTGATGCCGGCCCGCTCCGCCAGATACTCCATCGCGAGGTTGCCGCTGCCGCCGATCGCCGGCGAGCCGTAGCTGACCTTGTTGGGTCCCTGCTGCTTGCAGTAGTCGACGAACTCCTTGAGCGTCTTGGCCGGGAAGCTCGGGTGGACGACGAGCACGTTCGCCACCTCGCCGACCAGGGCGACCGGCGCGAAATTCTTCAGGCTGTCGTAGGGCATGGCCTTGTAGAGGAACTGGTTCGTGACGGCGGTGCCGATCGTGCCCAGCAGCAGCGTGTAGCCGTCGGGCGGCGCCTTGGCGACCAGCTCGGCGCCGAGATTGCCGCCGGCGCCGGCCTTGTTGTCGACGATCACCTGCTGGCCCCAGACCTCCGTCAGGTACTGGGCGACGATGCGGCCCAGGAGATCGGTGGTGCCACCTGGCGCGAACGGCACGACCAGGCGGATCTGCTTGCTGGGATAGGCGTCCTGGGCGTGCCCGGCGCGGGCGAGGAACGGCGTGGCCAAGGCTCCCGCCAACGCAACGCGGCGGGTAATCGTCGATGTCATGGGGCTCCTTCCAAGGTTTGCCGGACTATATCGTTCCTTGCCCACGACACAACGCGGCGCGCATTCCGGCAGGCGAGGCCGTCGAATGCCGGCGAGCGACTGGAAAATCGGATGCCGGCTGCTCAGCCGCCCCGGCCCGTTCGGCGCCGGGGCCGGACAGGGTGGCCGACCGCACGATGCCGTGCGCCGACGGTAGGCAAGACGATCGACCGAACGATACAGTCCGCGCATGGACATGGATCTCAAGCTTCTCGAGCACGCGGTGGTGCTCGCGAAGCACCGGCATTTCGGACGCGCCGCCGCCGCCCTGCGCATCAGCCAGCCGACGCTCAGCCGCAACATCGCCGCGCTGGAGAAGCGGCTGGGGCTGCGCGTGTTCGAGCGCTCGCGCCGCGACGTCGTGGCGACGCCCGCGGGTGACGACTTCCTCAGGATGGCGGACGAGCTCGTGGCGCGCGCCGCCGTCCTGTCGAGCCAGCTCCAGCAGGTGCGCGACGGCCGGGCCGGCCGGCTGCGCGTGGCGGCCGGCGCCTTCATCCACGACATCGCCGTGCAGCCGGCGGCGATCGAGCTGATCCGCAGCCATCCCGACATCCGCCTCGAGCTGCTCGAGCGGGAATGGACGGCGGTGCTCGCCCTGCTCATGACCGACCAGATCGACTTCGCCGTGTTCGACGTCGGCTCGCTCGGCCGCATGCCGAGCCTGCGCACCGATCCGCTGGCGGTGCTGCACGGCGTCCATTTCTGCCGGACCGGCCATCCCCTGCTGCGGAAGGCGCGGCTGCAGGCCGACGACCTGCGCCGCTACCCTTTCGCGATGCCCGCCGTGGCGCAGCAGCATCTCGGCATGATCGGCGGCTTCGATGCCGGCCTGACGGTCGACCGGGGAGCCGGCTCGATCCTGGCCTCGATCGCCGTCTCCCCCTTCCACAGTGCGCGCGACTTCGTCGCCGAGACCGACGCGATCAGCGTCGGCCACATGAGCCAGATCGCCGCCGACGTGGCCGCCGGTCGCCTGGCGGTGCTCGACACGTCGGGCCTGGCGCCGAGGCCGGTGGTCAAGATGGGCATCGCCTACAAGCGCGACCGGACATTGCCGCCGGCGGCGCGCCTGCTGCTCTCCCTGATCCGCAAGCGCACCCGCGAGGCGGCCCGCCTCGAATAGGTTCGCGCGGCGATCACAAGGGCGTGGAAAGGCCGCCGGCTTCGGGCGACTATGCGGGCGATTTCCGGGGGAGAGTTCAGTGACATCACCGCTTACCGGCTACGCCGACCGGGTCTCGGTCCGGACCGGAGACAAGATCGGCTTCAAGGTTTCGAGCGTCGGCCCCGGCCCCTACAGCGCCATGCTGGTGCGCATCGTGCGCGGCGACCCCAACCCCGGCGGACCGGCCCAGAAGCTCGAGGACATGTCGGACCTGTTCGACGGCCGCTTCGCCTCGCGCCAGCAGCACGCCTGGCCCGGCTCCTATGCCCGCATCGAGGGCGCCGCCGAGGCCCGCCTGCCGGCAGCGCTCTCCGTCGAGGCGCTGATCTGGCCGACCCTGCCCGAGGACGGGCCGCAGACCGTGATCTCGCGCCGCGACCCGGCGTCGGGCGCGGGCTTCGCCCTGGTGCTGACGCCCGACGGCATGGCGCTGGAATGCGGCGGGGCCCGGATCGTCACCGGCCGCAAGCTGCGCAACCGCGCCTGGTATCGGGTCTGGGCCTCGGCCGATCCCGAGAGCGGCGTGATGCGGGTCGGCCAGCAGCCGCTGAAGCGGGCCTATGCGGTCGACGACGAGGGAGAGGCGTCGACCCGGGCCGACGGGCTCGCGATCGAGGCCGCCCAGCCGCTGCTGATCGGCGCGGAGGCCGCCACCGACCGGCCGGCCGGGCGCTGCTTCAACGGCAAGATCGAGGCGCCCCGAGTCGCAGGCTATGCCGCCTGGGACTTCGCCCGCCGAATCGGCACGCTGGAGGTCGAGGACACGGGCCCCAACGGCCTGCACGGCCGGCTGGTGAACCTGCCGACGCGGGCGATGAAGGGCGCCGCCTGGGCCGGACCCGAGCGCGACTGGAAGCAGGCGCCCGACCAGTACGCCGCCATCCACTTCCATGACGACGATCTGCACGATTGCGGCTGGGCCGACGATTTCGTCTTCACCGTGCCGCGCGAGATGAAGAGCGGCGTCTACGGCATGCAGCTGCGCTGCGGCCCGCATCGCGACGTCATCCCCTTCTTCGTGCGCCCGCAGGTCGGCAAGCCGCAGGCCAAGGTCTGCTACATCGCCTCGACCTTCACCTACCAGGTCTACGGCAACTTCTCGCGCGGCCTGTTCAACGAGCCGTTCCGCGAGCGCGTCGCGGCGTGGAAGGCGGCGGCCAACAATCCCGACGACAACAAGGATTACGGCCTGTCGACCTACAACTTCCACCGCGACGGCTCGGGCGTCGCCTATTCCTCGCACCTGCGGCCGCTGCTGACCTGGCGGCCCGACTTCATGACCTTCTTCGACGAGGCGGGGTCGGGCCTGCGCCACCTGCCGGCCGACACGCATCTCACGGGCTGGCTCGACCGCATGGGCATCGCCTTCGACGTCGTCACCGACCACGACCTGCACGACAAGGGCGTCGACATCCTGAAGTCCTACAAGGTCGTGATGACCGGCACGCATCCGGAGTATCACACGCAGCAGACGCTCGATGCGCTGCAGGCCTACACCGAGACCGGCGGACGGCTGATGTATCTCGGCGGCAACGGCTTCTACTGGCGGGTGGCGCTGTCGGACGCGGTGCCGGGCGCGATCGAGGTGCGCCGGACCGAGGGCGGCATCCGCACCTGGCCGGCCGAGCCCGGCGAGTACTACCATTCCTTCGACGGTGCCTATGGCGGCCTGTGGCGCCGTTCGGACCGGCCGCCCAACCTCCTGTGCGGCATCGGATTCTCCAGCCAGGGCCTGTTCGTGGGCGACGCCTTCCGCCAGACCGCGGCGGCGCGCGACAACCATCATGCCTGGGTCTTCGAGGGCGTGAAGGACGAGCTGTTCGGCGGCTACGGCTTCTCGGGCGGCGGCGCGGCGGGCTTCGAGCTCGACCGGCTGGACCATCGCCTCGGCAGCCCGCTCAACGCGGTGGTGCTGGCCTCCTCGGAAGGCCACGACCGCAAGGAGTTCGTGGTGGTCCACGAGGAGCGGCTCGGCTTCAACACGACCGTGCCGGGGCAGACCCTCGAGGAGCTGATCCGCGCCGACATGACCTACATCGAGAAGCCGCAGGGCGGCGCGGTGTTCTCGACCGGCTCGATCACCTATTGCGGCAGCCTGCCGCACAACAAGTACGACAACGACGTGTCGCGGCTCACCTTCAACGTGGTCAACCGGTTCGGCGAGCTCGGCCTCAAGTGGCCGTTCTGAGCGATCGCGCCTTGGCCGTCGCCTCGTCGGCGAGGGCCGCCAGCAGCCCCTTGCAGCTGGCCTCGATGAGATCGAGCGCACGCTCGTAGTCCTGCGGCGTGCCGCCGTACGGATCCTGGATGTCGGTGATCGACGGCATCGGCCCGAAGCGCGTCAGGAGCTGGATGCGGTCGATCTTGTCGCGCGGCGCCATCCAGCGCAGGTCCGCGACATGGCCGCGGTCCATCGCCAGGACATGGTCGGCGGCCCCAATGTCTTCCTTGCTGACGGGATGGGAACGCTGGGCCGCAATGTCGTAGCCGCGCCGGGCCGCCGCCTCGATCGCGGCCGACGTCGGCGGCTCGCCGGCATGGATGCCGGTGGTTCCGGCCGAGGCAATCGAGAAGGCTGCGCCCAGCCCGGCCTTGTCGGCCAGCGCGCGGAACACGCCCTCGGCCATGGGCGAGCGGCAGATATTGGCGGTGCAGACGAAGAGGACCCCGATGGTCATGGTCCGCGACCCTAGCACAAGGTTAGAGTGACGCCATGCACCAGGATTTCATGTCTCCGAGGATCGTGGTCCTGACCGGCGCCGGCATCTCCAAGGAAAGCGGCATCGAAACGTTCCGCGACAAGGACGGGCTGTGGAGCCGCGTCGACCTCGAGGAGGTCGCGACCCTGGAGGCCTGGCACCGCGACAGGAGGAAGGTGCTCGACTTCTACAACGACACGCGCCGCATGTTCCGCGCCGCCCATGTCGCGCCCAACGCCGCCCATCGCGCCCTGGCCCATCTCGAAAGCGCCTATGACGGCGAGGTCACCATCGTCACGCAGAACATCGACCCGCTGCACGAGATGGCGGGCTCGAAGAACGTGATCCACATGCACGGCCGCGACGGCGAGATCCGCTGCATGGCCTGCGGCCACGTCTTCGACTCGGAAATCGACCTCGACCCGCAATCCGTCTGCCCCCACTGCCGGACGGTCGGCGAGCTCCGGCCCAACATCGTCTGGTTCGGCGAGATGCCGCACCAGATGGACGAGATCCACGCGGCGCTGGAACGCTGCGGCCTCTTCCTCTCGGTCGGCACGTCCGGGGAGGTCTATCCCGCCGCCGGCTTCGTCCTGCACGTGCGCCGGACCCAGCGCCGCGCCCGCACCGTCGAGCTCAACCTCGAGCCGACCGGCAACCAGCCACTGTTCCACGAGCACATCTACGGCCCCGCCACCCAGACCGTGCCGGCCTATGTCGAGCGCATCCTGGCCAAAGGCTGGCTGTAACCGAGGGAGGACGCCATGCCCGACACCACGACCGCCGCCTCGACCGCCGCCTCGACCGCCATCGTCCGGCCGCACGGCGCGGAGCACATCGCGCCCGACGCGCACGGAAGGAACTTCTATGCCGTCGACCGGCAGTTCCAGGACCTGTTGTCGCTCTACATGGACCCCGCCCTGCTGCGGCACATGACGCCGCATTTCGAGCGGCTGGGCGAGCTGGCCGGCGGCCGCCTCGACGACCTCGCGATGACGGCCGACAAGCATCCGCCCGTGCTGCAGCCGCGCGACCGGTTCGGTCGCGACGAGGACTGGATCGACTACCACCCGTCCTACCGCGAGATGGAGAAGATCGCGTTCGAGGAATTCGGCATGCACGCGATGAGCCATCGCGCCGGCGTGCTGGGCCTCGCGGAGACGGCGCATCCGCTGGTGAAATACGCGATCACCTATCTCTTCGTGCAGGCCGAGTTCGGCCTGATGTGCCCGGTCTCGGTGTCCGACACGTCGAACTTCATCATCAAGCGCTTCGGTTCGCCGGCGCTGAAGGCGTTGCTGCTCGACCGGCTGCTGAGCCAGGACCCGGCGACGATGCTCAAGGGCACGCAGTTCATGACCGAGAAGGCAGGCGGCTCCGACGTCGGCGCGCTGGAGACCGAGGCCGAGCGGATCGGGACCAACGATCCCGAGTTCAGGCCCGACGGCGTCGAGCGCTGGAAGCTCCATGGCCAGAAATGGTTCTGCAGCCATGCCGACGCCGACGTCGCCGTCCTGCTGGCGCGGCCGCGCGGCGCGGCGCCCGGCACGCGCGGGCTCGGCATGTTCGCCCTGCCGCGGCGGCTCGAGGACGGGCGGCGCAACAGCTACCGGATCGTGCGCCTGAAGGACAAGCTCGGCACGCGCTCCATGGCGTCGGGCGAGATCATCCTCGACGGCGCGGTCGCCTACCTGGTGGGCGACGTCGACAAGGGCTTCAAGCAGATGATGGAGCAGGTGAACCTGTCGCGGCTGAGCCACGGCGTGCGCGCCGCCGCGATGATGCGGCGCTGCCTCAACGAGGCGATGGTGGTCGCCCGCAGCCGCCGCGCCTTCGGCAAGCCGATCGGCGAGTACCCGCTGCTGCGCCGCCAGCTCATGAAGATCATGCTGCCGACCGAGCAGGCGCTGTCGATGTACGCCTTCTCCGCCGACGCGATGGGGCGGGCCAACGAGGGCGACCGCGACGCGGCCAACCTGCTGCGCATCCTGACGCCGGTCTACAAGTTCCGCGCCTGCCGCGACAATATCCCGGTCGCCAGCCAGGCGCTCGAGGTGCGCGGCGGCCTGGGCTACATCGAGGAGTGGGTGACGGCCCGCCTGGTGCGCGATGCCCAGATCGGCACGCTGTGGGAGGGCACCTCCAACATCAACGCCCTCGACGTGGTCCAGCGTGCCGTCGGCAAGAGCGGCGGCCACAAGGCCCTGACCGCTTCCCTGAAGGACCGGTTCGAGCGCTCCGATGCCCTGCCCGGCCAGTACAAGGGACTGCTGGGCGCGACGCTCGACCGGGTCGAGCGCTTCGTCGAGGCCATCGCCGCCGATCCCGCGCAGGAAAAGCGCTGCCGTCTGGCCGCCGGCGCGCTCTACCACGCGACGACGGCGGCACTGCTGGCCTGGGAGGGAGCGACGCTCGGCGCCCGCGGCGGCGATGCCCGCCGGCTGCTCCTGTCGCGCCTTGTGATCGAGCACCGGCTGGCGCCGCAGGACCCGCTGGCGCTGTCGGATTCGACCTGGGAACAGGAGGCGATGGATCTGCTGTTGCAGGACGCGCCGGTGCCTCTCGCGCGGGCCGCGTCTCTGGTAGGATAGGGCCATGACAGCCCCGCTCTCCCCGCCGCCCTGGACCGCGACGTCGGTGCTCCAGCGCTCCTACCAGATGGCGCGCGACAACTTCCCGGCCTTCGTCACGGTGACGTTGATCTTCGCTGCCGTCACAGCCGTGGTCGACGTGCTGAGCCTCGGCCTGCTCGGCGGTCTGGTCCATCTCCTGGCCGGCGTCGCCACGGCGATCTGCCTGACCTGGGCCACGTTGCAGGCGCTGGCCGGAAACAGGCCGGACTGGGAACCCATCCTGCGGCAGCTGCAGGGACCGCTGTTCGGCCGCCTGCTCCTCCTGGGCGTCATCCAGTACCTCGTCATCGCGCTGTCGACGATCCTCGTCATCCCGCCGTTCTTCCTGCTGCCGCTCTGGGCGGTGACGGTTCCCGCCATGATGGTCGAGCGGCTCGACATCGGCGGCGCCTTCAGCCGCAGCGCCGATCTCACCCGCGGCCGGCGCCTGCCGATCCTCGGCGCCTTCCTGCTGTGGTTCGTCTTCTTCCTCGTCGGCGGCTGGCTGATCCTGGCCCTGTTCGGCCACGGCGCGCTCGCCCGCCTCCTCCTCGCCGTCTATGGCGCCGTCGCGGCGATCGTCGTGCAGCCGCTGCCGGCGATCTTCTACGTGCTGCTGCGCGAGGAGAAGGAAGGCATGACGGCCGGCCAGATCACGGCCGCCCTGGACTAACTTCGCTTCACTTCTTCTTCTGGAAGGTCGGCGGGCCGGCGGTATCGACGGCTTCCTTGCTGTAGCCCTGCCAGGTCGTGGCGATGCCGTTGCCCTGGCGCGCCAGGGAGAACAGCTTCTGGCCGGGCGCATACTTCTTGTTGCCGAACTGGTCGAGCATCGAGCCGTTCTTGAAGCTGACGAACGTCACCTCGAGCTTGTCGCCGCTGGGCGTCGCCTTGCAGACGATATGCTCGTTGGTCTGCACGCCTTCGGCGTCGACGCGGCAGGTCGCTCCGTCGACGGTGAGCGTGTGCGTCACGAACAGCGCGATTCCGCCGGGATTCCTGCCCAGCCCCTGCTCGTAGACGTAGGTGCCGTCCCACGGGCCGGCGGCAAAGGCGGTGCCGGTCGCGCCGAGGGCGACGGCGAGGCACACCATGACGCTGCGCTTCATCGGAAACTCCTTGCTTTGAAAAGGGTGGAATCAGGACTCGCCGCCGGGCGGGACCTCGACAACCTTGTAGTCGGCGCCGCCCTTGGGCGACGGCCACAGGGCGACCAGGAAGGCCCGCTTGGTGCCGCACAGGTCGACAACCCAGCGTTCGTAGACATGGCCCGGCGCCGAGGTCCTGAACATCGCGCTTTTGGGCTCGTAGTCCTTGGCCAGCGGCGCCGTCTCGGCCGACGTCAGCGTGCCGCAGGAGTGCCGGCCCCTGGCATAGCCGAGGATGACGGTGAGCACGTCGCGCTTGAGCTGCGGCGTCGCATGGCTCTGGCCCACGATCTTGACGTCCGCCGCCACTCCAATCGCCGGGACGAGGGCGGCAAGCACGAGCGCCGGGCCGGTGAGGAATCGCACCATGCGGCCGCAACGCGCCCCATCTGACGCGGGTTGCTACCGCTTGGCGAGAACCTCCGCCGTATGCTCGCCCAGCAGCGGCTCGCGATAGAGCGGTCGCGACGGCTCGTCGTGAAATCGCACGACCGGCGCAAAGTGCTTGCGGCCGTCCTCGGCCACGACGATGGCGCCGCGCTTTGCCAGGTTGGGATCGGCGATCGCCTCGGGCAGCGTGTTGACCGGCCCCCAGCAGATGTCGAGCGTGTCGAGCCACTGCATCCAGTGCGCCAGCGGCTTCCCGCGGAAGGTCGCGGCGAGGAAGTCCATCACCGGCTTCTGGTGCGCGCCCGGCCATTCGCAGAGCTCCACGAGCTCCGGCCGTCCGAGCGCCCCGAGCAGCGCGCGGATGAACTTCATCTCCTGCCCGGCCACCACGAGCTGGCGGCCGTCCGCCGTGTCGTAGACGCGATAGAAGGCCGAGCCGCCGGTCGTGCGCTGGTTCTTCACGTCGGGATGGCGGTTCTCCTTGAAGGCGGTGCCGACCACGTTGGCGCAGGAGGCCATCAGCGCCTCGTGCATCGAGACGTCGATGTAGTCGCCCTTGCCCGTGGTCGTGCGCCGCAACAGCGCCATCAGCACGCCGGAGAGGCCGTGCAGGCCGCTCACCAGGTCGGCCACGGGAATGCCGGGGATCGCCGGCCTGCCGTCGTCGCCCAGGGTCAGCGACAGCACGCCGGTCATCGCCTCGAGCGCAAGGTCGTGCGCGGCGCGGCCGGGATAGGCGCCGTCCTGGCCGAAGGCGCTGATCGAGCAGTAGACGATGCCGGGGTTCTTCTCCCGGACCGCCTCGTAGCCGACGCCGAAGCGCGCCGCGACGCCGGGACGGAACGACTCGACCAGGACGTCGGCCTCGCAGGCCAGCCGGAACAGGTCGGCCCGCCCCTGCTCGCTCTTGAGGTCGAGCACGACGCTCTTCTTGCCGCGACCCATGTTGCGGAAGAACACCGAGGTGCGCTCGTCCGGCGGCAGGATGTGACGGCCCGGATCGCCGTCGGGCGGCTCGACCTTGATCACCTCGGCGCCATGATCGGCCAGCGCCGTCGTGAGGTACGGCCCCGGCAGGAACCAGGAGAGGTCGACGACCTTCAGACCTTCGAGCTTCATGTGTCCTTTTCCAGCAGAGCGTCGTTGTCGGCCCCGAGTGCCGAGCAGGCGGCCTGGGCCGGCCGCTCGCCGTCGATGCGCAGCGGATTGGCGATGACCCGCAGGCTGCCCTTCACCGGATGCGGCACGGCCGAGACCATGCCGGTCCCGCGCGCGAAGCCGCTATCGAGCGCCTGGTCGAGGCGATGGACGGGCGCCGCCGGCAGCACGCCGTTGAACCGCTGCAGCCACTCGGCCGTGGTGAGCCGGCGGAAGGTCGGGTCGAGCGCGTCCGTGAGTTCCGCCCGGTTGACGGCCCGCGTGTTGGGATCGGGGAAGCGCGGATCGGCCAGGAGATCCTCGCGGTCCATCGCCTTCACGAGCGACAGCCAGAACTTCTGGGTCATGCACATGATGAAGATCCAGCCGTCCCGGGTCGGGAAGGTCTGGACGGGCGCCAGCGACAGGTGAGCGCTTCTTGGCACGCGCGGCGAGACGTCGCCCTCGTTGAGGTACCAGACGCCGGGATAGGTGAGCTGGTGCATGGCGACGTCGTACAGGCAGGTCTCGACGTCGCAGCCCTGCCCCGTGGTCTTCGCCCGCAGCAGGCAGGCCAGCAGGCCCACGGCGCCGGTGAGGCCGCTCATGCTGTCGATCAGCGACACGCCGACCCGCGTCGGCGCGCCCTCGGGGTCGCCGGTCAGCTCCATCAGCCCGGCCTCGGCCTGCATCAGGAAATCGTAGCCCGGCCAGTCGGCGCGCTCGCCGGCGCGCCCGTAGGCCGAGATATGCAGGCAGACGATCGAGGGCTTGATCGACTTCAGGCTCGCATAGTCGATGCCGAGGCGGGCGGGCTGCGTGCCGCGCAGGTTGTTGACGACACAGTCGGCGCTCTTCACCAGCACCTCGAACTGCCGCCGGCCCTCGGCCGACTTGATGTCCAGCGTCACGCTCTTCTTGCCGAGGTTCCAGGCCTGGAAGTACTGGCTGTCGTCTGACCCGAGCCTGTGCGGGCCGACCTGGCGCGAGGGATCGCCCTCGGGCGCCTCGACCTTGATCACTTCGGCGCCGAGCTCGGCCAGGAACATGGTGCCGTAGGGCCCGGCGCCGAACTGCTCCAGCGTGAGCACGCGGATGCCCTCGAGAGGCTTCGAGGGGCTGCGGGCGCTCATAGTTCGGCGTGCCGCTTGATCCACTGGCGGGCGATGATGATGCGCTGCATCTCGTTGGTGCCCTCGCCGATGCAGGTGAGCGGCGCGTCGCGGTAGAGCCGCTCGATGTCGTATTCCTTGGAATAGCCGTAGGCGCCGTGGATGCGCATCGATTCGATGCTGTTCTCCAGCGCCGCCTCCGAGGAGAAGTACTTGGCCATGCCGGCCTGCAGGTCGCAGCGCTCGCCGCGATCGAAGGCATCGGCGGCGTCGAGCGTCAGCAGGCGGGCGGCGCGGGCGCGGGTCGCCATCTCGCCGAGCTTGAGCTGGATCGCCTGGTGCTCGCAGATCGGCTTGCCGAAGGTCTTGCGGATCTGCGAGTAGCTGGTCGCGAGCTTCAGCGCGCCCTCGGCGATGCCGACGCCGCGGGCCGCCACGTTGATGCGTCCGAGCTCCAGCCCGCCCGCCACCTGGGTGAAGCCGCGGCCCTCGACCTCGCCGATCAGGTGATCGGCCGGCACGCGGTAATCCTCGAAGATCAGTTCGCCGGAATCGATCGAATGGTAGCCGAGCTTCTCGAGCTTGCGGCCGACCCGGAAGCCCGGCCCCTTGGGCGCGATGAAAAGGCTCATGCCCGAATGGCGCGGCTGCGCCTCGGGGTTGGTCTTGACCAGGAGCGCGAAGCACGAGCCCTCGATGCCGTTGGAGATCCAGGTCTTCGTGCCGTTCAGCACGTAGTGGTCGCCCTCGCGCCGTGCTGTCAGCCGGATCGCCTGCAGGTCGGTGCCGGCGTCGGGCTCGGTCAGCGCCAGCCCGCCGCGTATCTCGCCCGAGGCCAGCTTGGGCAGCCAGTGGCGCTTCTGCGGCTCGGTGCCGAACTTCTCGATGGCGAGCGCCAGCATCAGGTGGGAGTTGAAGATTCCGGTGATCGCCATCCAGACCGCGGATACCTTCATGACGATCTCGGCATAGGTGCGGGCCGGCAGGCCGAGCCCGCCATAGTCCGGGCTCACCGTGGCGCCGAACAGGCCGAGCTCCTTCATCTGCTCGACGATCTCGGCCGGCCAGCGGTCGGCATGGTCGAATTCCTTGACCCGTGGCGCCACCTCGCGCTCGATCCAGCGGTCGATCGTCGCCAGAAGCTGCGCCTCGTCGGCCTTGTCCATCGTGTTCATGCCGTCCTCCCGCGCGCATCATCCTTCCCCGTCCCGTCCGGTGACAAGGCCGTGAGGCCGGAGGTCGAAACGCCGTCCGGCGAAACCTGCGGGCGGCGCCCGCTGGCCCGCACCGGGGCCCCCATGCATGATCGCCGCGGGGAAAGTCCTCCAAAGCACGAAGGCACAGGACATGAAACGCCGAGACGTCGTCGCCGCGCTGGCCGCGGTTCCCCTTGTCGCGGCGGCGAAGGCCCGCCGTGCGCTGGCGCAGGCCGACGACTGGCCGACGCGCACGGTGCGCATCGTCTGCCCGTTCACGGCGGGCGGCTCGCAGGACAACATCGCACGCCGGCTGGGCGCCAAGCTCACCGACTATCTCGGCCAGTCGTTCGTCATCGACAACCGCACCGGGGCCGGCGGATCGATCGCCGCCGACAACGTCGCCAAGTCGCCGCCCGACGGCTATTCGGTGCTGCTGGGCGGCATCGCCAGCCACGCCGTCGCGCCCAACATGTACGCCAGGCTGCCGTACAACCCGTTCACCGACCTCGAGACGGCGGCGTGGATCGGCACGCAGCCCAACCTTCTCTGCTGCCATCCGTCGTTCCCGCACGACACGGTGCCCAAGCTGATTGCCGCCGCCCGGGCCGAGCCCGGCAAGTACCAGTACGGCTCGTCCGGCGTCGGTACCTCGCCCTCGCTCACCATGGAGCTCTTCAAGCAGAAGACGGGCGTGGACCTCACCTTCATCAGCTACCGGGGCGCGGCCGCGGCGGCGGCCGACGTGCTGGCCGGGCACGTGCCGCTCTGCATCGCCAACATCGACTCCCTGATGGGCCAGGTGAGCGCGGGCAAGCTGAAGCCCCTCGCCTCGACCGGCGCCGGGCGGTCGCCGGCCGCGCCGGACGTGCCGACGCTGGTCGAGGCGGGCTATCCCGACCTCGTCGTGACCTCGTGGTCGATGTGGGCGGTCCCCGCCGGCACGCCGGCCAGGGCCAAGGAGAAGCTGCGCGTCGCCACCGAACGGGCGTTGCAGGATGCCGAGGTGATCGCCAGCATGCGCCAGGGCGGCTTCGAGCCGGGCAACCTGTCGCTGCCCGAGATCGACGCCTTCGTCCAGGCGGAACACAAGCGCTGGGGTGAGGTCATTCGTGCCGCGGGAATCAAGCCGCAATAGACATCTCGTCCCCGACCTGCTGGCGCCGGGCCTCGACCTGGTGTTCTGCGGCACCGCGCCCAGCCCCGCCTCCTTCAAGGCCCGCGCATATTACGCCAATCCCGGCAACGCCTTCTGGCCGACCCTGCACGCGGTCGGCCTGACGCCGGAGCGGCTGGCGCCGCAGCGCTATCCCGAGCTGCTGACGGTCGGGCTGGGCCTGACCGATCTCAACAAGACGGAGTACGGCTCCGACCACGAGCTCAGCGCCCACGCCATGGACGCTGCCGCCCTGCACGCCAAGCTGCGGCGCTTCCGGCCCGCCGCGATCGCCTTCACCAGCAAGCATGCCGCCTCGCTGGCGCTCGGCGTGAAATCGCCCGCCTACGGCCGGCAGGCCGAGCCGCTCGAGGGCGCGGTCGCCTTCGTGCTGGCCTCGCCCTCGGGTCGCGCCCGCTCGTTCTGGACCCTGGCCCCCTGGCGCGAGGCGGCCGCCTTCGTGGCGGCGCGGCGCCGGCAACGGGAGCGCGCGGCATGAGGCGCCGCCATCTGCTGGCCGGCGGGCTGGCGCTCGCCGCGCCGGCGCTCGCGCGAGCACAGATCGCGCCGAGCGCGACGCTGCAGGACCTCGCGCGGCGCGCCACGATCTACCTCTTCCCCGTCTACGAGATGTACCGCACGCGCTGGCAGGCCACGGTCGACGAGGCCAATCCGCTGCGCCAGCGCCTGAACCGCTTCCGCCACGTCGGCACGCTCGCCGACCACCGGTCGCGCGCCGTGACGACGCCCAACAACGACACGCTCTATTCCTGGGCCTGGCTCGACCTGTCGATCGAGCCGATGTTCCTCACCGTGCCGCCGGTCGGCGACCTCTACTACAGCTACGCCTTCCTCGACCTGTTCACCGACACCATCGCCACCGTCAGCCACCGGCGGCTCGGCGGCAGTCCGTCGACCCACATGATCGTCGGACCGCGCTGGACCGGCGATGCCCCGTCCGAGGTCACGCTGCTGCGGTCGCCGACCAACTCGGTGTGGCTGATCGGGCGGCTGCTGGTCGACGGGCCCGAAGAGGTCGAGCGCGTGCACGTCCTGCAGACGCGCACGCTCCTCGAGACGCCCGACATGCGCAACGAGCGGCGAATCCTTGAGACGCGCGAGCTGATGCGCTACCGCACGGTCGCGCCGGTCGAGCCGGTCGCCGACTGGCCGGCCCCGCATCCGGAGGACCCGTTCGACCTGTTCGACGCCGCGCTGCGGGCGTTGAGCGAGAGCCCGCTCGGCGAGCGCGACCGCGCCACGTTCGAAACCTTCTCGGCGCTGAAGCTGCGCCCCGGCCGGCGCTTCGACCAGCGTGCCTTCTCCGGGGTCGAGCGCGAGACCATCGCGGCCGGCATCGCCCAGGGCCGCGCCGAGATCCGCGCCGCCGCCGCCCGCGGCGGCCGCACGATCGACGGCTGGAGCTACAGCGAGCGCCATCTCGGCCGCTTCGGCGACGACCATCTCTATCGCGCCCGGGTCGCGCTCTCGGGCCTGGGCGCCCTCGAGCCGGCGGAAGCCGTCTATGTGACCGGCCACGCCGATTCGGCCGGGCAGCCGCTCTCGGGCGCCTGGGCCTATCGGCTCGCCTTTCCGGCCGGTGCCCTGCCGCCGGCGCGCGCCTTCTGGTCGCTTGCGGCCTACGAGGTGATGGCGGACGGTCGCGCGTTCCTGGTCGACAATCCGATCGGGCGTCATTCGATCGGCGACCGCACGCGCGGCCTCGTGCGCGGCGAGGACGGTTCGCTCACCCTCTACATCCAGCACGAGCCGCCGGACGGCGCCCGCGCCGCCAACTGGCTGCCCGCCCCGGCCGGCGCGATGCGCCTGGTGCTGCGCGCCTACGAACCCAGGCAGACGATGATCGACGGAAGCTACCGGTTGCCCGCGCTGCAGCGCGTCGCGCCGGCGTGAGTTCAGCCCGGCTGGGCGCGCTGGGATTCTTCCTCGGCCTTGGCCTCGATCGCTTCCATGTCGTCGTCGCTCAGGCCGAAATGGTGGCCGATCTCGTGGATCAGCACGTGGCGGACGATATGCGGAAGGTCCTCGCCCGATTCGCACCAGTAGTCGAGGATGGGGCGCCGGTAGAGGAAGATACGGTCGATGTCGTTGGCGACGTGGCCTGCGCCGCGCTCCATCATCGACACGCCCTGATAGAGGCCGAGAAGGTCGAACGGCGTCTCGAGGTCCATGGCCTTCTCGATCTCGTCGGACGGAAAGTCGTCGACCTGGATGCGCACGTTTCCGACATGCCGGCGGAACTCCTCGGGAATCGTCGCCAACGCTTCGGCGGCGATGGCCTCGAAGTCCTCCAGGCTGGGCGCCATGCCGAAGCAGGGCGTGCGCCGCGGATTGTTGAAGACCGGCATGCCTCCCCCATATAGGACCGCGGCGCGCCCGCCAAGGGGGCCGGGGTGGACGAATCATCGACGACGCGCCGCGGGTTTGGCGCAGGATTCGCATGGTCGCGTTTTTCGTCAAACCGCTCTAAGCTCGACACGCGCATGCTTCAGTTCATTGTCCGCCGTCTGATCGTGGGCCTCCTCGTTGCCGCCACGGTGATGACGCTGGCCTTCCTCCTGACCCGCCTCTCGGGCGACCTCGCGATCTCCATCGCCGGGCCCAACGCCACCCAGGCCGACGTCGAGGCCATCCGCAAGGCCTACGGCCTCGATCGCCCGGTCACCACCCAGTTCTTCGACTGGGTCGGCCGCGCCGTCACCGGCGACCTCGGCGAGAGCTACTTCTTCAAGACGCGCGTGTCGTCCCTGATCGCCGAGCGCATGCCGGTGACCCTGACGCTCGGCATCACCGGGCTGCTGATCGCGCTGGTCGTCTCGCTTCCGCTCGGCATCCTGGCGGCCGTGCGCGAGAACACCGGCCTCGACCGCGTCGTGCAGGTCGTCGCCCTGTTCGGCCAGGCCATGCCCTCCTTCTGGCTCGGCCTGATCCTGATGATCGTGCTGGGCCTGCAGCTCGGCTGGCTGCCGATCTCGGGGACCGGCTCGTGGCAGCACTACGTCATGCCGGGCATCGTGCTCGCCTTCTCCGCCATCCCGGCGCTGACGCGCCTGACCCGGGCCGGCATGATCCAGGCGCTGGGTTCCGACTATATCCGCACGGCGCGGGCCAAGGGCCTGTCGCGCGCCTCGATCCTGCTGAAGCATGCCCTGCGCAATGCCGCCATCCCGGTCGTCGCCATCGCCGCCGTGCAGCTCGGCTTCATGCTCGGCGGCTCGATCGTGATCGAGCAGGTCTTCGCCCTGCATGGCGTCGGCTTCCTCGCCTGGGAGAGCATCGGCAAGAACGACTTCCCGGTCGTGCAGGCCGTTGTTCTGGTGCTGGCCGTGATCTATGTCGGGCTGACGATGTTCGCCGACCTGATGAACGCCGTGCTCGACCCGCGGCTGCGCGGCCAATGAGCGTCGCCACCGTCGTCGCCGGGCCGCGTCGCGGCTGGCGCAGCGTCAGCACCTGGATCGGCGCCGCAATCGTCGGCATCGCGACCGTCTGCGCGGTGTTCGCGCCGCTGCTGGTGCCCTACGACCCCTTCCTGCAGGACCTTTCCAAGCGCCTGGTCCCACCCTTCTGGATGGAAGGCGGCAGCACCGAGCACATTTTCGGCACCGACCAGCTCGGCCGCGACTACCTCTCCCGCCTGATCTGGGGCTGCCGCATCTCCATGCTGATCGGCGTCACCGTGACCATCGTGTCGGGCGTGATCGGCATCGCGCTCGGCGTGCTGGGCGGCTTCCTGGGCGGCCGGACCGACGACGCGGTGCTGTTCGCCATCACGACGCGCCTCAGCATCCCGGTGGTCCTGGTGGCGCTGGCGGTGGTCGGCCTGCTGGGCAGCTCGATGACCCTGCTGGTGCTCACGCTCGGGCTGCTGCTGTGGGACCGTTTCGCGGTCGTCGCCCGCTCGACCACCATGCAGGTGCGCAACCTCGACTTCGTCGCCGCGGCCTGGTGCGCCGGCTGCTCGCGGTTCCGCATCCTGGCGGGCGAGGTCCTGCCGAACATCGCGAGCCACCTCGTGGTGGTGGCGACGCTCGAGATCGCGCTCGCCATCCTGCTCGAGGCGGCGCTGTCCTTCCTTGGGCTCGGCGTGCCGCCGCCCCTGCCGTCCTGGGGCCTGATGATCGCCGAGGCCAAGGACTACATGTTCTTCAGTCCCTGGGTGATCGTGATCCCGGGCGTGGCGCTGTTCGTGCTGGTGCTGGGCATCAACCTGCTGGGCGACGGGCTGCGCGACACGTTCGGCGCGAGGACCGACCCGTGAGCGCCCTGCTGGAGGTCGAGGGCCTCGAGGTCAGCTTCGGCGGGCGCGTGTCGGCGGTCCGCGGCGTCTCCTTCACGGTCGAGCGCGGCGAGACCCATTGCCTGGTCGGCGAATCGGGCTGCGGCAAGTCGGTGACCGCGCTGTCGGTGATGAACCTGCTGGCGCGCGGTGCGCGGCGGTCGGCCCGGCGGCTGGCCTTCGAGGGCCGCGACCTGCAGGGTCTGAACGAGGGGGGCATGGCCGCCCTGCGCGGCGACGCCATGGCCATGATCTTCCAGGAGCCGATGACCAGCCTCAACCCCGCCTACACGGTGGGCTCGCAGATGACCGAGGTGCTGCGGCGCCACCGCAAGACGACGCAGCGCGCCGCCACCGACCGCGCCGCCGACCTGCTGGCCCGCGTCGGCATCACCGCGCCGGGGCTGCGGCTCGGCCAGTTCCCGCACCAGCTCTCCGGCGGCCTGCGCCAGCGCGTGATGATCGCCATGGCGCTGATGTGCGACCCCCGGCTGCTGATCGCCGACGAGCCGACCACGGCGCTCGACGTCACCGTGCAGGCGCAGATCCTGCGCCTGCTGGCCGGCCTGCAGCGCGACCTCGGGCTCGGCATGCTGTTGATCACCCACGATCTCGGCATCGTGGCGCGCGTCGCCCACCGCGTGTCGGTGATGTACGCGGGCGAGGTCGTCGAGAGCGCGCCGACGGCCGAGCTGTTCGCCAATCCGCGGCATCCCTACACGCAGGGCCTGCTGCGCTGCGTGCCGGTGCCGGGCCGAATCCGCCCCGACGAGCCGCTGGGCTCGATCCCGGGCACGGTCCCGCGCATCGGGCCGGGCTTCGAGGGCTGCGCCTTCCGCGACCGCTGCGACTTCGCCGACGCGACCTGCACCCACGCGGTGCCGCGCCATGCCGCCGGCGCGGGCCACGACTTCCTCTGCCGGCTGCCGGCATGAGCGCGCTTCCTCCCGCCATCGAGGTCAGGGGCGTCCGCAAGACCTTCAGGGTCAAGGGCGGCCTGCTGGGCAGCGACCGCCACGTCGTGGCCGTCGACGACATCTCCTTCTCCGTGCCGACCGGCGGCGTGCTGGGCGTCGTGGGCGAATCGGGCTGCGGCAAGTCCACGCTCGCCCGCCTGATCCTGGGGCTGCTCGAACCGACGGCCGGCGACATCGCCGTCGAGGGCCAGCAGGTGACCAAGATGGATCGCCGCGCCCGCGCCCGCCTGATCCAGCCGGTGTTCCAGGATCCCTTCGCCTCGCTGAACCCGCTGACGCGCGTGCGCGACATCGTCGCCATGCCGCTCAGGGCGCAGGGCGACATCGACCGCGGCGAGACGGCCCGCCGGGTCGACGAGATGCTGGCCCGCGTCGGCCTCACGACCGAGATGGGCCGCCGCCTGCCGGCCGAGCTCTCGGGCGGCCAGCGCCAGCGCGTGGCGATCGCCCGCGCCCTGGTGCTGCGGCCGCGCATCGTGGTGTGCGACGAGCCGACCAGCGCGCTCGACGTCTCGGTGCAGGCGCAGATCCTGAACCTGCTGAGCGAGCTGCGCCGGGACCTCGGCCTCACCTACCTCTTCATCAGCCACAACCTCGCCGTCGTGGAGCATGTCGCGAGCGAGGTGGCGGTGATGTATCTCGGCCGCCTGGTCGAGCGTGCCCCGACAGAGTCGCTGTTCCGCCGGCCCGAGCATCCCTATACGCGAGCCCTCCTGGCATCGGTCCTGACGCCCGAGCCGGGCCTCGGCGTGCCGGATGTCGGGCTGGGCGACACCCTGCCCGATCCGGCCAACATCCCGCCCGGCTGTCGCTTCCATCCGCGCTGCCCGGTCGCCGAGCCGCGCTGCTCCGTCGAGACGCCGCCGTTCAAGCCGCGGCCGGGCGGCGGCGTGGAGTGCCTGCTGGTTCCGCAGCGAATCTGATTGAACATCGACTCCTCTTTGCTACCATTGAAATGCACGGGTGGGAAAGTGGAATGGACTATCTCGATATCTTGGCCATTCTCAAGGTTGCGGGTTTTGTTGTTACCGCAGCGTCAACCCTTTGGGCTCTCACTCAAAAACTATCCGAAGACGATGCCTCAGGTCGAAAGCGGCTAACTAGAGCCGGTTGGGTCGCGCTGACATTCGTGATCGTCGGCGCTCTTACGAGCGTGCTCTCGTTTGACTTGGAAAGTCGCCGACGAATCGAGGATGCAAGGGTTGCGCAGCAGAGAGATGCTCAGCGCCTCAAACGCCTCATCGTCGCCGGCCAGACCATTACGAGCTTCGCGATTGAATGGCAGTTCAGCGATGTCAGCGACAGCCTCCAGAAGTCATTCGAAGCCACGGAGGAAAAGCTCGAGAAATTGCCGGATCAAGATGAGGAACGCTTCAAGCAACTACACGGCGTCGAACGGGAAGAATCGTTCGCGCTTCTTCGACGCTACTGGCAACTTTACCCCTTCTTCCAGGAGATCGGGGGAGCGAAGAGTGGTGATTCCTCAGTTGTCGTCGTTATTGCGCTCGATAACCCGGCGGCGACGGTCGCTTCGTTCGGCATTCTCGACTATGCCCCGACACCTGAAGCTAAAGGCCGCTTTGGCGAAGCGTCTCGCAGAAACTACACGAGCGAGCATACAAAGGACGCCGGTGCGGGAATCGAATTTAACGAGACCGTCGAGGCCTTCTTTCGAATGAACCAGGAAGCTCCGCGGAGTCGCAGCTCGCCTCTCGCAGGTGGTAGTCCAACCCTAACTCGCCGCGGGTCGCAATTCCTTGTTACCTGGCACGTCGCGGCAGCACACTTGGCAGCTACGATAGATCGAGTATCCGGCGGAGTTTCCACGTCGGCTAGCCTCCCGGATGCCCTTCGAATCCTTGTTCTATATCGCCTCTTTGACCTCCCAGTTCGGCCGAGCAACTTTGCGGTTCCGCTTTGGCGCGAGAACTACCTTGGCGATCCGAGCTTGTTCAATGTAGCCAATGGCTCCAGCAAGCCACGGGTACCATTCGGAAGGTCAGTATTGCGGATCGTTCCCAATGAGATGGGGGAAGTCGCCGCGACATATGATGTCGAACCGATAAAACGAGTTAGAATTGCAAATGCCAACCCTGAAATACAGGAAGACTACTGCGACGCTCTCGTCCTCGTCGGCAAACGTCGCCCGGACACCTTCTAGCCCTCTTCACTAGCGGAACCGATCGCTCCAAATCCGCACCGGCGCGAAGATGGCCCCTGAAGACAAATTGAAGCCGCCAACCATCGCCATCGTCGGCGCCGGCATGGGCGGCCTCGCCGCCGCCGCTTCCCTGCGCCGGATCGGCCTCGAGGTCGCGGTCTACGAGCAGGCGCGGCAGTTCACCCGGCTGGGCGCCGGCATCCAGATCGGCTGCAACGCCATGCACGTGCTGCGCGGGCTCGGCCTCGAGGCGCTGCTGCGCGCCGAGACCTTCTATCCGCGCTCCTGGAACAACCGCGACGCCCGCACCGGCGAGGTCCTGTTCGACATGGTCTTCGGGCCGCAGGCCGAGGCGAAGTACGGCGCGCCCTATCTCCTCGCCCATCGTGGCGACCTGCACGCCGCCCTGGCGAGCACCGTTCCGCCCGACATCGTGCATCTCGACCACCGGCTCGAGGGGCTCGAGCCGCGGCGGGACGGGACCCGGCTGCACTTCGCCAACGGCCGCACGGTCGAGGCCGACCTCGTGGTCGGCGCCGACGGCGTCAACTCGGTGGTGCGCGCCGCGCTGTTCGGCGCCGACGCGCCGCGCTTCACCGGCCGCATCGCCTACCGCACCGTCTATCCGGCGGCGCGGCTCGACGGCTTCGACATGGGAGACTGCACCAAGTGGTGGGGCGAGGACCGCCACATCGTGATGTATCCGGTGAAGCCCGACCGCAGCGAGGTCTACTTCGTCACCAGCCAGCCGGAGCCGGGCTTCGACCTCGAATCCTGGTCGGCCCGCGGCGATGTCGCCACGCTGCGCGACGCCTTCGCCGGCTTCCATCCCGACGTGCAGCGCGTGCTGGCCGCATGCCCCGACGTCCACAAGCGGCCGCTGGTCGACCGCGATCCCCTGCCGCGCTGGGCCGAGGGGCCGATCGCCCTGCTGGGCGACGCCTGCCATCCCATGACGCCGTACATGGCGCAGGGTGCCGCCATGGCGATCGAGGATGCCGCGATCCTGTCGCGCTGCCTGGACGGCGTCGAACGAGACGGCGTGACCGCCGCGCTGGCCCGCTACGAGAGGAGCCGCCAGCCGCGGACGGCCCGCATGCAGCTCACCTCGCGGGCCAACGCCTGGGGCAAGGGCGTCACCGACACCGACTGGGTCTACGGATACGACGCCTGGACGGCGCCGCTCGCCGACTGACGACGCCTGGAGGCTGCGTCCGGCCGCGCGCGGTCGGACGCACCCCCGCCTACTTCCACTTCGCGAGGTAGAAGCGCGGCAGCTCGTCCGGATAGGTCTTGAACGCGAGCTCCTTGGAGAAGGCGTAGGTGTTCACGTAGGTGAACAGCGGCAGCCAGTAGGCGTTCTCCGTCATGCGCTTGATGGCCGCCGAGTAGGCGGCTTTGCGCTTGGCCGGATCGGCGGTGGACCCACCCTCGGCCACCAGCTTCTCGAGCTCGGGATCCTGCGAGTAGTTGTCCTTGGCGTCCTTGCCGTACATCACGGGGAAGATCGCCGAGACGTCGTTGATCGAGTAGCTGCCCCAGCTGCCGTGGTAGAGCGGCGCCTCGCTCTTCCAGGCCTTCTGGATGGCGGCGGCGACCTGAAGCTGCTGGATCTTCGGCTTGATCCCGACCGCCTGCAGGTAGTTCTGGATCGCGGCCGTCCACGAGGTCGGCTGCACGTAGGTCACGAGGTCGACGTCGAATCCGTTGGGATAGCCCGCCTCGGCCAGCAGCGCCTTGGCCTTGGCCGGGTCGTACGCGTACTTCACCGCGGCATCGGCGTCGCACCCGAACTGGGTCGGGAAGCAGGGCGCGATCGGCACGCGGCTGCCGCCCTGCACCAGCTTGTCGGCGATCTCCTGGCGGTTGACGGCGTGCCAGATCGCCTGGCGTACCTTGAGCTTGGTCAGCGGATTGTCGGCACCGGTGCGACCGGCGGCGTCGATCGACAGGTAGCCGACGCGCATCGATTCCTGGCGGACCGCCTCGAGATGCGGCATGCGGTTCACGTCCTTCGCCTGGTCGGGATTGATGTTCCAGATCCAGTCGGCGCGCTTGGCCAGCAGCTCGGTCATCGCCGTGGTGATGTCGGGCACGAAGCGGACGTGCAGGGTCTTGATCCCCGGCTTGCCCTTGGGCGATCCGGCCCAGTAGTCGTCGAAGCGCTCGAAGACGACTTCCTTGCCCTGCTCGTTCTTGACGATCTTGTACGGCCCGGCTCCGATCGGCGCCTTGGCGAAGCCCTCGGGGCCCACCTTCTCGCGATAGGCCTTGGGATGGATCGGCGTCACCATGGCGAGATATTCGAGCGCCGCCGGCGTCGGCTTCTTCATCTTGACGCGGACGGTCCAGTCGCCGGTCTTCTCGGCCTTGTCGATCCAGGCGTAGTTCGAGGGCGTCGCGACCTTGGACTCGGGATTGGCCGCCATGTTCAGCGTGTAGACAACGTCGTCGGGCGACAGCGTGCTGCCGTCCTGGAACTTCACGCCCTGCCGAATCGTGAGATCGAGCGTCAGGTCGTCGGTGAACTTCCAGTCGGTCGCGAGCGCCGGCTTGATCTCGAACGTCGCCGGATCGCGATGGACCAGCATGTCCCAGGCCTGATGCGCCAGGATGAGGCCCGTGCGCTGGCTGTTGAAGTACATGTCGACGTTCGGCACGGCGTCGGTGAACAGGATGCGCAACGTGTCGGCGCTTTTCTGCGCGAAGGCAGGCGGGGAGACGGCAAGGACGGCGGCTGCGGCGAGAGCGGTTCGGCGGAATAGTTTCACTAAATTCTCCTGTCGATGACAGACCCTAGGCCGGAGCCGTCGCATGAGGCAAGCTTCGCGCCATCATCGGAGATTTTGCGGAGGAATCGCATGACGGCCAAACTGACAGGCACCGCCCGCACCCAGGCGCTCCACGGCCTTCCGCAGTGGAAGGAGGTTTCGGGACGCGATGCGATCACGCGCAAGCTGGAGTTTGCCGACTTCAGCGCCGCCTGGGGCTTCATGGCCCGCGTCGCGCTGGCGGCCGAGAAGGCCGACCACCATCCCGAATGGTCGAACGTCTACAACAAGGTGGAGGTCGTCCTGTCGACCCACGACGCCGGCGGCCTGAGCGACAAGGATATTGCCCTGGCCAAGGTCATCGATTCCCTAGCGTGAGGCGGAGGCCGAAGCCCTCCCTCAGTCGGCCGACACCGAGCCGCTGGCATCGACGGTCAGCATGACGACCGTCTTGCCGCGCAGCGCCTTGGCACGCCACGATCCGCTCGGGCTCTTGTCGAGCACCTGCACGCCACGATAGCCATCGGCCTCGATGAAGGCCTGCGCCGCCTTCTGGTCGAAGCCGTCGGTCTTCTCGTCTGCGGCCTCGGTCGCATCCTGCACGGCGGCGAGGTCGACCGCCGGGCGGGCCTTCATCAGCAGGGGAACAGGAGCCTGGTGAACCTCGAGCGAGGCCTTCTGCACGGAAGCCGTCGGGGCGGGCACCGTGGCGGGCGCCGGGCCCGGCGTCACGACGACCACGGGCTGGGCCACCGGAGCCGGCACGGCGACTGCCGCCTGGGGCGCCGGAACCGTCTGCTGGGAGGCGACCCCGGGGGAGACCATGCTGAACGCTGCCACGCTGCCTGCGCCGGCCACCGCCACTGCCATCGCCGTCAGAACCAGATTGCGCTTCATGATGCCGCCCTTCCCACATCCCATTTTCTCCCTAACGAGACAGGCCATCCTTCGTTCCCGCGGCCGTTCCTGCGACAGGGTGCCGGGACTGCGCCTGGCGCGGAGCACCGGGGACCCGGCCGGGACCATGGCTGCCGTAGACGCGGGCCCAGGCCCGGGTGAACTCGGCGCCGAGGATGAAGATCTGGGCGGAATAGAAAATCCACAGCAGCAGGACGATCAGCCCTCCGGCGGCCCCGAAGGTCGAAGCGATGTTGCTCTGGCCGATATAGAGGGCGATCAGGTACTTGCCGCCGGCGAACAGGCAGGTCGCGACCAGGGAGCCGATGGCGACGTCGTGCCAGGCGATCGGCGTGTCGGGCAGCACCTTGTACATGGCCGCGAACAGAGCCCATGTCAGGCCGAGCGAGATCGTGAAGTCGACGGCCACCAGCGCCATCTCGGTCGCCGGGAAAATGCCGTGCAGGTAGGTCGTGACCACGGTCAGGGCCGCACTGACCGCCAGCGACACCATCAGGACGAAGCCGAACGCCACGACCAGGCCGAGGCTCGCCAGCCGCGCCCGCACCAGCCGCGACACGACCGAGGTCTTGGGCGCGGCCTTCCAGACGGCATTGAGCGCCGACTGCACCTCGCCGAACACGCCGCTGGTGGCGACAAGAATCGTGGCGATGCCGATCAGCGTCGCCATGACGCCGTCCATGCGGTCCGAGGCGCTGCGGATCATGACCTGCAGCGACTGCGCCGTGTCGCGACCCATCATGCCGCTCAGCTGCTCGACGATGGCGCCCTGCGCGGCTTCGCGGCCGAACATCAGGCCCGCGACGCCGATCACCACCAGCAGCGTCGGGGCCATCGAGAACATCGTGAAATAGGCAATGGACGCGCCGCGGCTCCAGGCCTCGTCGGCGGCGAACCCCTCGCCGGTCAGTCGCAGGACCTGCACGAAGCGGTACTTCCCGATCCGCTGGATCCAGCGGATCCGGTCATTGTCCCCCATCGGATCGGCGGTCGTCGGCAGCGGGCGCATGTGCTGCCAACGCAGGCTGCCCTGAAAGGCTCCCCGCGGCGCCGCGATGCCGCCTATTTCGCGGCCGGCGGCACCACCTTCATGACGAAGGAGGTCGGCGTCTCGCTGGACCCGAACGGTCCCGGCACCTTGTTGCTGACCGGCGGCAGGCTCCTCAGGAAGGCGACGATGGCCTGGACGTCCTGGGGTGTCAGGGCGGCGAAGGCATGCCAGGGCATGATGGGCGCCAGCATTCGGCCGTCGGGCCGCTCGCCCTTCTGGATGGCCGCGATGACCTGGGCGTCGGTCCATCCGCCCAGGCCCGTCGCCCTGTCGGACGTCAGGTTTGGCCCATGGAACACGCCGAGGCCGGGCAGCTCGAAGCCGACCTCGGAGCCGCCAAGGAAGCGGGCCATGTCGGGCTTGCCGAGGAAATATCCCGGCGTATGGCAGTCGTGGCACCCGCCCAGGTTGACCAGGTACTTGCCACGCGCGACCGCGGCCGGATCGGCCGCCGCGGCGTCGTGCGCATGAAAAAGGAGCGCCGTCGCCAGGGCGGCGGCGCTCCAAAAACGGTTGTCGAAGGACATCGATTCTCCCCCAGGGTGTGGCCCGCTCCTATAGGGAAAGCAGACCCGCCCCGCCAGCGCGGGGTCCCGAAGATTCTGGGGAAGCGGTTGGTCCTACTTCTTGGCGTCCGGGACGGCCTTGCCCATGTGCCGCGGATCGCCTTCCTTGCCCTTGGCCTCGGCAGCCTTGAGCTCCGCGCCCTCCTTCGAGTCCAGGGCCTTCTCGGCTTCCTTGGCGGCCTTCTCAACCTTGCCCTTCTTCAGGAATTCGGCGGTGGAATCGTTGTAGGCCTTGGTGCCGCTGTAGCTGCCCTCGCCCTCGACCCGGCTCGTCTTGTCGTCCATGGCACGCTCCTTGGGTTGCTGATTTCTGCACCAGCAACGTGCCCGGCGGTCGAAGGTTACATGCGGGAGCGCCCGCATTGTCCAGCAAGAGACCGGAAGTCCCGTCAATGAGCGTCCGGGCAGCGATGGACCTCGACCGTGAGATGGCTGAGGCGGGACAGGCCGGCGAGCCGTCCCTTGTAGACGTCGACCGGCTGCGGCGCGTCGGACACCAGCGACACGATGGCGGCATGGTGACCCGGGCCGACGCGCCAGACGTGCAGATCGGCGATGCGGTCGTCGTCGCGCTCCAGCCGGCCGCGGATCGCCGCCGCCAGTGCGGCGTCGGGCGTGGCGTCGAGCAGGACGGAACCGGCGTCGCGCATCAGCCGCCACGACCAGTGGGCGATCACCAGGGCGCCGACGATGCCGATCGCGGGATCGGCCCAGGTCCAGCCATAGGCCCAGGCGGCCAGCAGGCCGGCGATTGCCATTACCGAGGTCAGCGCATCGGCCATCACGTGCCAGAACGCGGCGCGCAGATTGTGATCGTGGTCGTGCGCGTGGTGACCGTGATGATGCCCATGCTCGCGATGGTCATGCCCGCCATGATCGTGATGCGCGTGGTGGCCAGGATCGTGATGGCCATGATCGTGGCTTCCGCCCAGCAACCAGGCGCTCGCCAGGTTCACGACCAGACCGACGACGGCGATGACCGTGGCCTCGGGGTAGTGGATGGGCACCGGTTGCATCAGGCGCAGGGCCGATTCGGCGCCGATCATCAGCGCAACCAGCGCCAGCAGGACGGCGCTGGCGAAGCCCGCGAGGTCGCCGAGCTTGCCGGTCCCGAACGCGAAGCGCGGGTTGCGCGCGTGGCGGCGCGCGAAGCGATAGGCGAAGGCCGCGATCGCGAGCGCGCCGGCGTGGGTCGACATGTGCCAGCCATCGGCCAGCAGCGCCATCGAACCGAACACCGTGCCGCCGACAATCTCCACGACCATCATCGTCGCCGTCAGGCCGACGACCAGCCAGGTCCGGCGCTCGTTGCGGTCGTGGGCGGCGCCGAGGAAGACATGCTCGTGGCGCCAATCGTCGAGCGTATGGCTGTGCATCGCGCGGCCTGCCTTCCTACTTCTCGAGGTAGGGCTCGACCTTGCCCGTCAGCTTGATGGTCAGCGGGTTGCCCTTGCGATCGACGGTCTTGCCGACCGCGACGCGGATCCAGCCCTCGCTGATGCAATACTCCTCGACGTTGGTCTTCTCCTGGCCGTCGAACTTGATGCCGACGCCGCGCGACAGCAGGGCCTCGTCGTAGAACGGGCTCTTGGGATTGGTGGAAAGGCGGTCGGGCAGGCCCGGAGCGGAGGATGTTTCGGTCATGGGATCAGTATAGCGATCACAGGAGCGTTGCACCGCCCCGCACGGCATATTTTGCGCCTGCTTCTCATTTCGGGACCGCGACAGCACGGCGCAGACACGGGCCGCGCGACGCTGCTAGAAGAGCGCGTCCTTCGGGGAGTAACCGTCCGCAGTCCGCGGAGCCCGCATCAACAAACTTGGCTTCGGCCATGGTGCGGGCGGCAGGCTCGACAGCCTGTACTGGCGAGACCGACGGCACCGTCCCTGCGGCCGGCAGGGTGCGCGTGCCGTCGTGCAGCGCCGGCCTGGGATCGTCCCGTGGAAGCCCTCCTGACCTCGACGGCCGTCGTCGCCATCGCCGAGATCGGTGACAAGACCCAGCTCCTGGCCATCATCCTGGCCGCCCGGTTCCGCAAGCCCGTCCCGATCATCCTGGGCATCCTCGCCGCGACCCTGCTCAACCACGCCGCCGCGGCGGGCATCGGCTATGCCCTGTCCCGCTGGCTGGCCGGCCCGACCTTCCAGACCGTTGTCGGCGTCGCCTTCGTGGCGATGGCGGGCTGGGCGCTGATTCCCGACAAGGAAGACGATGCGGCCGCGCGCCGGCCGGCGCACGGCGTCTTCCTGACGACGCTCGTCGCGTTCTTCCTTGTCGAGATCGGCGACAAGACGCAGATCGCCACGTCCCTGCTGGCCGCCCAGTTCGCCGATGTCGGATTCGTCACCCTCGGCACGACCGCCGGCATGATGCTGGCCAACGTGCCGGCCGTGCTGCTCGGCGAGGCGCTCACGCGCGTGATTCCCCTCGACACGATCCGCCGGATCGCCGCGCTTCTGTTCCTGGCGATCGGCGCCTGGATCCTGGCCGACGCCTTCCAGCTCCTGTGACTCAGGCGGCGCCCAGGGCCAGGGTGAAGATCATGCCGGCGACTGCGCAGCCCAGCAGCACCGGGATCATGCCGAGCCTGAACCAGAAGACCGCAATCGCGGCGGCGAGCGCCAGGACCATGGCCGGAAGGTTGGCCGAGGCGAGGTCGGGCACGCCGAGCGTCGCGCCCATCACCCTCATCGGGACCAGCGTCGCGAACAGCACGTTCAGCGCGAACCAGACGGCGAGGTTCAGGATGACGCCGACAACGGCGGCGGTGATGGCGCCCAGCGCCGCGGCGAGCGCGCGGTTCGAGCGCAGGCTCTCGACGAAGGGAGCGCCGACGAAGATCCAGAGGAAGCAGGGCACGAAGGTCACCCAGGTGGTGAGCAGGCCACCCAGCGTCGCCGCCATCAGGGGCGACAGCGCGCCGGGCGCGCGCCACGCGGCGAGGAAGCCGACGAACTGCGTGACCATGATGAGCGGGCCGGGCGTCGTCTCGGCGAGGCCGAGCCCGTCCAGCATCTCGCCCGGCTTCACCCACTGATAGTGGTCGACCGCCTGCTGGGCGACATAGGCCAGCACGGCGTAGGCGCCGCCGAAGGTGACGACGGCCATCTTGCTGAAGAAGACCGCGATCTGGGTGAAGACGTTGCCGCCGCCCAGCGCGGCATAGAGGACGGCGGTCGGAACCAGCCACAGCAGCAGGAACACCGCCGCGAGCGATAGCGACCAGCGCAGGTTCGGCCGTGCGTGCGCCGGTGTCTCTTCGCCGAGCAGCGACTCGCGGTCGGCCACCTGCCGCGCACCGACCTTGCCGTGGCCGCCCGCGCTCAGGAAGGGCTGCAGGCCGGCCCGGCCGGCGACGAAGCCGATGGCGCCGGCGCCGAAGACGATCACCGGGAACGGCACGTCGTAGAGGAAGATCGCGATGAAGGACGCCGCCGCCAGCGCGACCATGACGTTGTTGCGCAACGCCCGCCGGCCGACCCGCAGCACGGCCTCGATGACGATGACCAGGACCGCGGCCTTGAGCCCGAAGAACAGGCCCTCGATCGCCGGCACCTTGCCCAGCAGCACGTAGATCCAGCTCAGCGCCATGATGGCGAGCAGGCCGGGCAGCACGAACAGCGTGCCGGCCAGCAGCCCGCCGCGGGTGCCATGCATCAGCCAGCCGATGTACGTGGCGAGCTGCTGCGCCTCGGGGCCCGGCAGGAGGGTGCAGTAGTTCAGCGCCTGCAGGAACCGGTTCTCGCCGATCCACCGCTTCTCCTCGACGACGATGCGGTGCATCACCGCGATCTGTCCGGCCGGGCCGCCGAAGGAGAGCGCGGCCACGCGCGCCCACACCTTCATGGCCTCGCCGAACGGCACGCCGTGAGCGGGAACGCCGGGGCTCCGCGCGGCAGCGACGTCGCTCATCGCGCCCTCCCCGTGCCGGCCGCCCGGAAGTGCTCGTAGAGATCGTCGAGCACGGCGGCGCCACGGCCGAGCCGGTCTTCGTCGTCGCGATGGGCAGTGGCGATACCCGACATCAGGATGCGGATGCCGGCAGTCTCCTCGCGCCCGAACTTCCCGTCCTTCAGGTCGATGTCGTGGATGATCTCGGCGATGGCGGCGAGGGCCGGATCGTCGAGGCCGGCGCGCTGCACAAGCACCTCGAAGGTGCAGCGGTCGCCCTCGTGCGTGTACTCGCCCTCGAACATGTCGAAGCGCACCTCGTTGGCCCGCGGCGCGTAGCTGCGGCCGGCGACGAACTTGAAGCGCGCCGCCGGATCGATGAAGCGGCGCACCAGCCAGGCCGAGGCGATGCGATCGACCTGGACGTGCTCGCGGGTCACCCAGACCCTGCTGTCGGCCGAGGGCGTGCCCGGCGTGCCCTGTGATGGCGTCATGGCTTCGCTCCCCTGACTGAGACGTTGCTCGAGGCGGACGATCGGCCGCTCGGCGGCGGCGCGCCCGTCGGCGCCGAAGAAGTCGATGGCGGCGATGTCGCCCAGCTGCCTGCGCAGTCGGCCGGCCTGGCTCGCGATCTCGGCCGGCTCGCCGTCGCCGCCGGCCGCGTCCAGCCGCGCCACCAGCGCGCCGCCCTCGTCGGCCAGGCGCGCATAGTCGGCGTTGCGGGCCGCCACGAACATGGCGCGCAAGTCTTCGTCGCCGAGCCCTTCGACCAGATGGGCCTCGCAAACGAAGGCCTCCCCGCCCAGCTCGACGATCTCCCGCGCCAGCCAGGCGAAATCCTCCTGCGTCTCCTCGCGGGAGGGCAGCGCATAGACCGCGTTCTTGACGATCACCGCGCCCAGCGCCTGCAGGCGCCGCCAGACCTTGACCCGCGCATAGGCCGGCTTGGCCGGAAGCTGGTGGATCAGCAGGAGCCACGGCGCTTTGGTGAATATCTCGCCACCGTTCATGGTTCACCTGTACCACAATCACCCATCATCTTGCTACATATGTATCTTTTCTCTTGATAATGCCCGCTTATCGGCGAATAGTCCGTGACACATCTGTATCAAGGAATGATCGTCATGCCTTTCCGTGCCAAACCGATCGCCTTCAAGCCGGGGCGCCTCGACGGGCTCAGCGTCCGCCTGATCGCCAGCCACTACGAGAACAACTACGGCGGCGCGGTGCGCCGGCTGAATGCCATCAGGGCCGAGCTCGCCAGGGTCCCTGCCGGATCGGCGCCCGGCTTCCTCCTGAACGGGCTGAAGCGGGAGGAGCTGGTCGCCACCAACTCCATGCTGCTGCACGAGCTCTACTTCGACGCGCTTGGCGGCAGCGGCGGTGCGCCGGATGGCGCGCTGGCCGAAGCGATCGCGCGCGACTTCGGCTCCATCGAGCGTTGGCGCGCGGAGTTCATGGCGATGGGCCGGGCGCTGGGCGGCGGCTCGGGCTGGGTGGTGCTGACCCGCTCGCCGCGCCCCGAGAACGGGGCCTGCGCGCTCAGCAACGTCTGGCAGGCAGACCATACGCACGGCCTGGCCGGCGGAATGCCGATCCTGGCGCTCGACCTGTACGAGCACGCCTATCACCTCGACTTCGGCGCCGACGTCGCGGCCTATGTCGACGCCTTCATGAACAACCTGCATTGGCCGAGGATCGCCGAGCGATTTGCCGGGTCGCAGAGCCCGTGGCGCGCGGACGCGATGATCTCGCCCGAAGCGGCCCGGCAGCGCCTCGAGAGCGAACCCGACCTCCTGGTGATCGACGCCCGCCTCGCCGACGACGCCGCGCTGATCCCGGTCGGCCTGCCGGGCGCGCGGCGGGCGCCGCCCGACCAGGTCGACGCCGTCGCGGCTGCGCTGCCGAAGGGTGCCAAGGCCATCGTCTACTGCGCCTGGGGCTTCGAGATCGGCGGCGACTGCGCGGCAAGGTTGCGCGAGCGCGGCATCGACGCGGTGGCGGTCGCCGGCGGACTCGGCAGCTGGCGCGCCGACGGGCATCCCACCGAATCTCTCAAGGAAGGAGATCGTCCATGAAATGGGTCACTCGAGAGCGGCCGAAGATCGACCGCATCGCCTGCCCGTGGCTGATCCGGCGCTTCATCGAGAAGCAGCCGGAGTTCCTCTACGTACCGGCGGACCAGGTGCTCGCGACGGCCGAGAGGACCGGCGCCACCCCCTACGACATCCCGGGCGTGAAGTTCAGCCATGTCGGAGACAAATGCAGCTTCGACGCCTTCATCGCCGAATACGGGCTGACCGAGCCCGGCCTCGACAAGCTGGCCGACATCGTACGCGGTGCCGACACGTCGCGGCTCGACCTGACGCCGCAGAGCCCCGGCCTGTTCGCGATCTCGCTGGGCCTGAGCCACGTCTATCCGGACGATCACGAGATGCTGCGCCACGGCATGGTGATGTACGACGCGCTCTACGCCTGGTGCCGCGATCTGGTCGGCGAGACGCACAACTGGCCGCCCAAGATGGGATGACGCCATGGCCGCCACCTCCCTCGCCCGACACCTCGCCTCCCCCTACGCCAGGCTCGGACCGGCGGAGGCCACATGACCCAGCCGCTCGCACTCACAGGCCATGTCCCCCTGCCGGCGCACGCGGGTGCCGGCGGCTTCGACCACGCCGCCGTCCACGCCGCCACCGGCCACGTCTATGTCGCCCACACGGCCAACAGCACGATCGACGTGTTCGACCCGGCAGCGCGCCGGTACCTGCATTCGATTCCCGGCCTCACCGCGGTGGCGGGCGCGCTGGTGAGCGACGAGAGTCAGCTCGTCTTCACCTCGAACCGCGGCGAGAACACGATCGGCGTCTTCTCGCCGGGCTCCGCTCCCGAGGTCACCAGGATCGCCGTCGGCGTTCGGCCCAACGGCCTCGCCTACGACGCCAGGAGACGCCTGGTGCTGGCAGCCAATGTCGGCGACCCGGCGGTGCCGCGTTCCTGCACGCTGTCCATGGTCGATATCGACGGGCAGACGATGCGCGCGTCGATCGTGGTGCCGGGCCGCACGCGCTGGACGGTGTTCGATGCCGAGGCCGAGGTCTTCTACGTCAACATCATGGCGCCGTCGCAGATCGTCGTCGTCGATGCCCGCCACCCGGACCGCGTCGCGCGCACCATCGCGATGCCGGCCGACGGCGCCCACGGCCTCGACTTCGACCCGGCGACGCGGCGCCTGTTCTGCGCCTGCGACGCGGGCGTATTGGTCACGCTGGACGCCGGAACCGGCAAGATGCTGAACCAATGCAAGCTCTCGGGCGTGCCGGACGTCGTCTGGTTCAACCCCGCACGCCGCCAGCTCTACGTCGCGGTCGGCGATCCGGGGGTGATCGATGTCTTCGATACCAGGACAATGATGACCCTCGGCACGGTCACGACCGAGAAGGGCGCGCACACGACCGCCCTCCCGCGGAGCGGGGACAGCGTCATATCCTTCCTGCCCCGGACCCATCGCGCGGCGCTCTACACGGTTGTCGCCTGAGACAGACCCGTCGCTGCAGGAACGGCACAAATCGCCATCGTTGGCCGACCGCTCGGTTGCTCGCCGGTCGGTTTTGACCTAGCAATTGCATCATCGGCGCGACAACCTGTCCTGGGCTCGCGGCTCAACTTGGGGAAGCCATGAACCTGGCCCGATTTCTCTGCCTTGCGTTTTTCTGCATCACCACGGTCGCCGCGTGCGACTGGTGGAACGGTCCCAAGCAGGTGAAGTCCGAGGCGACGCTGAAGCGCGCCTACTGGGGGCTGCCGGCGGACGGTCTCGGCGCCGACGTCACGGGACGGGTCACCTGCCCGCACGGCTATCCCTGCGATGCCTTCGCCAATCCCGCGAACTACGGCGACAACAAGCCCGACCTGAACAAGCGCCTGACCGTCATCTGGACCTGCCAGCCGCAGCGCTTCGTGTTGTCCGAGGTCGTGGTGAGCGGGCTCAAGGTGCGGATGGACTGCATCGGCGGACCGCCGGTCGTGCCCCGCACCATCGAGATCATCGATGCGACCTGGGGTTCGGGCAGCGCCAGCTCCACGATCGACGTCACGCAGCAGGTGCGCGACATCTGCGGCGCCGATTCGACGCGCTGCCAGGTGCCGGCGATGGCCTACATCTTCGGCATGCCCGACCGCAACGCCAAGATGCTGCGCGTGCGCTTCACCTGCAACGGCCAGACGACGCCCGGCCAGCAGGCGCTGGAGAACAGCGTCGCGGACCTGCGCTGCGAGCGCCTGGCCGATCTCGGCTACTAGACGGCAGGGGGTCGCCGGTCAGGGCGACGGCGCCCCCGGCGGCGGGAGGCTGCGCCGGCATTCGCCCTGGCGCAGGCCGCCGGCGCCCTGGAGCGGCGTGATCGACAGCGCGCCGTTGTTGCGGTTGTAGGTCAGCATGAATTGCGGGAAGCGGCTGCGCAGCGCCTGGAAGGTGATGCCGGTGTTGGTGCCTTCGATCAGCTGGCCGGCATCGAACAGGGCCGCGGTGTTGCGGATGTCGTCGAACACCATGTGGAAGGCCTGCGTGCCGCCGACGGAATCCGTGAACTTGCAGGCGAGCCAGCGCGGCTCGGCCAGCGCCGGTCCCGCCAGCGCCATCAGCGCGGCGGTGACGACCAGGGCGCCGGGCAGCCGCACCATGTCTACCTCGGCGCCATGCGGATGGCGCCATCCAGGCGGATGGTCTCGCCGTTCAGCATGTGATTCTCGACGATCTGCATGGCGAGCTGGGCGTATTCCCTGGGATCGCCCAGCCGCGGCGGGAACGGCACCTGCGCGCCCAGGCTCTTCTGCGCCTCTTCCGACAGGCCCATCATCATCGGCGTCAGGAACAGGCCGGGTGCGATGGTGCAGACCCGGATGCCGACGCCGGACAGGTCGCGCGCGATGGGGAGGGTCATGCCGACGACTCCGCCCTTCGACGCCGAGTAGGCGGCCTGGCCGATCTGGCCGTCGAACGCCGCCACCGACGCGGTGTTGATGATGACGCCGCGCTCGCCGTCGGCCATCGGCTCCGCCTGGCTCATCGCCCACGAGGCCAGCCGGATGACGTTGAAGGTGCCGATCAGGTTGACCTGGATGACCTGGGCGAACATGGCGAGGTCGTGCGGTCCCGACTTCGAGATGGTGCGGGCGGCCCGGCCGATGCCGGCGCAGTTCACCACGACGCGCGGCGCGCCGAGCTTCTCGACCACCGTCTTGACCGACGCCTCGGTGTTGGCGGCATCGGCGACGTTGGTCTTGACGTAAAGGCCGCCGATCTCCTGGGCCTTCTTCTGGCCGAGCTCGTCCTGCAGGTCGAACAGCGCGACCTTGGCGCCGGCGGCCGCCAGGGCCGACGCGGTGGCGCCGCCCAGTCCCGATGCCCCGCCCGTGACGATCGCGGCCTGCCCCTTGACGTCCATTCCTGTCCTCCTGCCCTTGGCTCGGGGCGTTATTTAGCAGGTCCACCCCCCTTGCCAAGACGCCCATTGCTGCCAATTTTCATGGCATGAGCACGACCGGTCCAGTCTTCGACGACGAGTCGCGCGTGCGCCGCGACTTCTGGCAGAAGGCGCGCCGCACGCTGGGCAAGGTGCCGTTCACCGAGGATGCCGTGGCCGCCTTCTACTGCGCCACCGATTCGGCGACGCCGTTCGCCGTCCGCGCCACGCTGTTCGGGACGCTTGCCTATTTCATCATGCCGTTCGACGCCATTCCCGACATCCTGCTCGGGCTGGGCTACACCGACGATGCCGCCCTGATGGTCGCCGCCTTCGCCACCGCCCGCGCGCACATCACGGATGCCCATCGTGCCCGGGCCCGCGCCTGGCTGCTCAAGGAGCGGGGGACTCCGGCGGCTTGACGCCTTCGCCCGCCGCCACGGCGGCCCGCCGCCGCTCGCGGGCCAGCTGGGCCTCGCGCTGGGCGATGTAGAGCGCCGAGGCGATCACGATCGCCGCACCGACATAGGTCCAGATTCCCGGCACCTCGCTCCAGATCAGCCAGCCGACGAACACGGCGAAGGGCAGGCGCAGATACTCGAAGGGCGCCACCGCCGACATCTCCCCGGCCTTGAAGGCCTGGACCCAGAAGTACTGGCCGACCGTGGCCGTGAGCGCCACGCCGACCGCCAGCATCCAGCCGAACAGGTCGGGCCAGCGCCACACCCAGATCGCGGGCAGCGCCAGCAGCAGCGTCGAGAAGATCGCGAACTGCGTCAGGATCATGAGCGGGGTCTCGGTCCCCGACAGGCGCTTCACCAGCAGGATCGACACGGCGACCGTGGCGGCGTTGGCCACGGCGACCAGCGCGCCGAGCTGCAGGCTGCCCTGGCCCGGCTGGACCATCACCAGCACGCCGGCGAAGCCGACGATGGTGGCGCTCCAACGCCGCCAGCGCACCTTCTCGCCGGCGATCAGCGCGGCGACCACGACCGAGAACAGCGGCTGCGAGAAGGCGATTGCCGTGGCGTCGGCCAGCGGCAGCAGCGACACGGCGTAGAAGCCCAGCACCATCGAGACGGTACCCATCGTCGTGCGCCAGAAATGGCCCGCGATGCGCTTGGACTCCCACGGCTTGACCCGTCCGGCGGCGATCACGGGAAGCAGCAGTATCAGCGAGATGACGGCGCGGAAGAACGCCGTCTGCACGCTCTCGATCTGCGTCGACAGCAGGCGGATCATCGCGCTGGTCGAGGTGAAGATGAAGCCGCCGGCCACCAGCCAGAGGGCGCCCTGGACGTTGGGCCCGAGGCGACGCAGCCAGTCTTGCACCCGCCGGCCTTCCCTAGATCTTGCGCTCGCGGCCCGCCCAGTAGGGCTCGCGCAGGGACTTCTTCAGGACCTTCCCGACGGGGCTGCGCGGCAGGGTCGCGACGAAATCCACCGACTTCGGCGCCTTCACGCCGCCCAGCTTGTCCTTGGCGAGACCGATCAGCTCCTCGGCGGTGGCGGCCGCGCCGGGCTTGAGCTCGACCACGGCCTTCACCGCCTCGCCCCACTTGTCGTCGGGCACGCCGATCACGGCGCAGTCCTGCACCGAAGGATGACCCCACAGGACCTGCTCGACCTCGCTGGGGAAGACGTTGAAGCCGCCGGAGATGATCATGTCCTTCTTGCGATCCACGATGTAGACGAAGCCGTCCTCGTCGACCACGCCGATGTCGCCGGTATGGTGCCAGCCGAAGGCCGAGGCCTCGCGCGTCGCTTCCGGATTGTTGTAGTAGCCGGCCATCACGAGGCCGCCGCGCACCACGATCTCGCCGCGCTCGCCGCGCGGCAGCAGCCGGCCCTCGTCGTCCATCACCTCCAGGCGCATCAGCGGCGTGGTGCGGCCGCAGCTCGCCAGCCGGTGCCGGTTGTTGCCCTGCAGCGCCGTCAGGTGCTCCTCGGGAGAGAAGAAGGTGCAGATCATGCAGGCCTCGGCCTGGCCGTAGGTCTGGGTCAGGACGGGGCCGAACACCTCGATCGCCTCGACCAGCTTGTCGACCGACATGGGCGCCGAGGCATAGACCAGGTGCTGCAGCGAGCCGTAGTCGTACTTGCCGATGTCGGGATGGGCGAGGAGCATGTAGATCAGGGTCGGCGGCATGTAGATGTGCGTGACCTTGTGCGTCTCGATCGCCGCCAGGATGGCGCCCGGATCGGCGGTGCCCATGAAGATGTTGGTGCCGCCGTAGGGCAGCAGCGGGAACGAGCAGACGCCCGCCGCATGGGTCATCGGTGCCACCATGAGATGGACCGGAGGCGCGGTGACCGGCATGCAGGCCCAGAAGATCGAGTTCATGGTCTCGATGTTCCGGTTGGTGATCTGCACGCCCTTGGGCCGCCCGGTCGTGCCGCCCGAGCTGGCGAGGAAGGCCACGGCGTCCGGATCGTCCGGCAAGTCGGGCGCCTCGGCGGCCTGCCGCGCCAGCCAGTCGTCGAACGACGGCGCGTCGAGGCAGATGACCTCGCGGATCTTCGGGCAGGCCTCGCGGATGCGCGGCAACGCCATGGCGAAGCTCGAATGGTAGAATAGCAGCTCGACGTCGGTGTTGGCGAGGATGTAGAGGTTCTCCTCGAGCGCGTTACGGGCATTGACCGGCGCCCAGGTGACGCCGGCGCGCACGATGCCGAGCAGGCAGGCATAGGCCGCGGCATGGTTGGGGCTGTAGACCGCGGCCTTGGCGCCGGGCCCGAGGCCGGCCGCGAGTATCCCGTTGGCCACGCGATGGGTCTGCGCCCGCACCTCGCGGTAGGTCCAGCCGCGCGTGCCGTCGTGCAGGCAGTGCCGGTCGGGAAAGAGATCGGCGCCGCGGTCGAAAAAGTCGATCAGTCTCATCAGGCCGCCTCATGCTTGCGGGGCCTGCCCCCGAGCTTGCCGTTGGCACGCGCCGCAGCGGCCTTGGCCGCCGTGCGGGCGCTGCCGCCACGCTGGCCCAGCTGCGCCGCCATCCACTGCCGCGAGCCGAACTGACCCGTCAGCAAGCCCGGCAGGTAGACGTCGGCATCGAGCCTCGGGAAATGGATGCCGAACCCCGAGGGCGTGATCTCTATCTCCTGCAGGTCGCGCGGCTTTGCATCCTGGAGGTCCTCGATCATCTGCGGACCGAACACGACCTGCAGGCCGCTGCTCAGCTCGACCACGATGCGCTGCTGACGCCGGTCGAAGCGCGCGCTGATGGCGTAGGGCTCGTGGGCCCGTCGGCGCTGGCCGCGCACCCGGGCGCGATCGAATTCGTCACGCTTTGCCATGAACAGCCTCCCACGCGGCACAAAGACCGGCCAGCTTTCCCGCGATGATCCGGCGGATCCGCCCGACCTCGGCGCGAGACAAGCCGTAGACCTCACGCAACGCCGGCGGTCCTTTCGGGCAGTTCAGATCGAAAACCGCCTCGCCTCCCCCGGCGACGACATGAACATGCGCCGGCCGGTGATCGGCGGAATAGACGACGATCCTCCAGCCGGCGACACGCATGACAGTCGGCATCGCTCGACCTTAAACCCATACGATTGGGTTTCCAAGCTCTCTCACGGCGGCAGTGTCGTCGCTCCCACGCCGAGCTCGCGCTGCATCAGCACGCTGTCGAGCCAGCGGCCGAACTTGAAGCCGATGTTCTTCAAGGTGCCCACCATCTCGAAGCCGCAGGCGGCATGGAGGCGGATCGACGGCGTCTGCGCCGAATCGCCGATCACCGCCACCATCTGGCGCTTGCCGAGCGCGGTGCACTGGTCGATCAGCACGGGCAGGAGCGCGCGGCCGACGCCCTGCCCGACCGCGTCCTTGTCGATGTAGATCGAATCCTCGACCGAGAAGCGGTAGGCCGGACGCGGCCGCCAGTTGGAGGCATAGGCGTAGCCCATGACGCGGCCGTCGCGTTCGGCCACGAGGTGCGGCAGGCCGATCTCCAGCACGGCAGCCCGGCGGCGGGTCATCTCGGCGATGTCCGGCGGATCGACCTCGAAGGAGGCCGTCCCGTGCAGAACATGATGTCCGTAAATCTCGGCGCAACGCGCCACGTCGGCCTCGGTCGAGGCCCGTACGATCAACTCACTCACGCTGTCTCGTCCCCCACGCTCTCGAGGGACTTATAGCGTGTCAGGGCTGGCGCCGCATCGACGCCGGGTCGGGGCTGTCGTTCTTGAACAGCGAATCAGCGAGCTGGATGCCGGTCTGCAGGTCGGACAGGGCGACGGCCACGGCATTGCCGCGGCTGTCGACGATGGTCCAGCCGCGCAGGGCCAGCGGCCGCTCCGAAAGCCGCACGATGACCTTGCCCTCCTGCGGCTTCTTCGACTGGCTGAGGGTGACGTCGAGCATGCCGTTGTTGCGATCGATCTTCTCGACCTGCAGGTCGCCCGACAGCGACATAGGATCTCGCACCAGGAACGAGGCCGCCGTCCAGCCGATCGGCCACTGGCCGAAGTCGCGGGTCGCCGGGTCCCACATCGTGACCTGGCTGCCGTCGGCGACGATCTTCAGCTGCGAGGGGGCATCGTACTCGAACCGCATGCGTCCGGGCCGGCGCACGTAGAGCGTGCCCTGGACGACCGAGCCGTTGGGATTGTTCTGCACGAAGCGCGCCTTCATCGTTCGGATCGAGTTGAAGTACTGCTCGATCTCGGGGATTCCGACCTGCTGGGCGCTCGCCGGCAACGCGGCGAGAAGGACCAGGACGGCGGCGGGGAAGAAGGCAAGCAAACGTCGCATCGGCGCGATATGACCCTCGAATACGGCGGAATCAAGCTTCCCAACCCGGTGAACGGCCGTTTACCATGGCCGAAATCGAGGGAGGAACGTGCATGCACGTCGGAATGGCCGCCGTCTTCCAGAACACCGGCCGCGCGCTCAGCGATCGCCAGATCTACCTCAACGAGCTGGCACTGGCCGACATGGCCGAGCCGCTGGGCTTCGATTCGATCTGGTCGGTCGAGCACCACTTCACCGACTACACGATGTGCCCCGACGTGGTGCAGTTCCTGTCCTACATGGCCGGCCGCACGCGCCATGCGCGGCTGGGCTCCATGGTGGTCGTGCTGCCCTGGCACGATCCCATGCGGGTCGCCGAGCAGATCTCGATGCTCGACCACCTGTCCGGCGGCCGCATGATCCTCGGCCTCGGACGCGGCGCCGGGAAGGTCGAGTTCGACGGCTTCCGGCTCGACATGGGCGACAGCCGGGAACTCTTCGTCGAATATGGCGAGGCGCTGCTGAACGGGCTGGAGACCGGCGTGATGGCCTACCAGGGCAAGCACTACCGCCAGCCGCCGACCGCGATCCGTCCGGCCCCGTTCAAGAGCTTCCGCGGCCGCACCTACGCCGCCGCGGTCAGCCCCGAGAGCGCGCGCATCATGGCGCGGCTGGGTGTCGGCCTGCTCATCATCCCGCAGAAACCGTGGCGCGAGGTCGAGAAGGAACTGGCCGAGTACAATGCGCTCTATCGCGAGATCAACGGCACCGCCGCGCCGCAGCCCATCTCGGCCGGCTGGGTGTTCGTCGATCCCAGCGCCGAGCGTGCCCGCGAGATGGCGGTCCGCTACATCGGCGGCTACTACCGGACCGTGCTGGACCACTACCAGTTCGCCGGCGCGCACATGAAGAACCAGCGCGGCTACGAGTACTACGCCAAGATGAACGAGAAGCTCGCGGTCTACGGCGACCAGAAGGCCATCGAGTTCTTCGCCGAGCTGCAGGTCTACGGCACGCCCGAGCAGGTCCACGAGAAGATCATGGCGATCCATCGCCAGACACGGAACGCCGGCTTCGTCGGCGTCTTCTCCTATGCCGGCATGCCGCACGAGGAAGCGGCCCGCAACATGCGCCTGTTCGCGGACAGCGTGATGCCGGCGCTGAAGCGATTCGACGCCGGCGCCGCGATCGACCGGTCGCAGCCCCTGCCCGACCTGCGCTTCCCGGCCGCTGCCGCCTAGAGGGCCGGCTGCTTCCAGCCGCCCTTGTCATGCTTTAGGCTGCGCGGTCGTGAGCCGCCCACAAGAAGAAGAGAAGGTCGGCGTCGTCGTGCCCATGTTCAATGCCGAGGGCACGATCGCGGCCACCCTGGACAGCATCTGCCGGCAGACCCACGCCACGCTCGACATCGTCGTGGTCGACGACGGTTCGCGCGACGGATCGCCGGCGATCGTCCGCGACAAGGCGAGGAGCGACCCGCGCATCAGGCTGATCGGCCAGCAGAATGCCGGCGTCGCCGCGGCGCGCAACCTCGGTGCGGCGGCGACGGACGCCCCCTTCCTCGCCTTCATCGACGCCGACGACCTGTGGGCGCCGACCAAGATCGCGAGCCAGCTCGCCGCCCTGGCGCGCGGCGGCAGCGGCGCCGGCCTCGCCTATTGCTGGTTCGCCACCATCGACGCCGCCGACCGGGTCGTCTCCTTCGGTCCGCAGCCCCTCATCGAGGGCGATGCCATCCCGAGCCTGTGCAGCGGCAACTGGATCGGCAACGGGTCCTCGGTGCTGGTCCGTCGCGACGCCTTCGAGAAGGCCGGCGGCTACGAGCTCGGCCTGCGCGAGCGCGAGGCCCAGGGCGCGGAAGACCTGCTGCTGTGCCTGCGCGTCGCCGAGCATGCCGGCTTCGCCGTGGTGCCGCGATACCTCGTGGGCTACCGCACCACACCCGGCAACATGTCGAGCAATTCGCTCAAGATGTTCCGGTCGACCGAGATCGTGCTCGCCGAGTTCCGGACCAAGTACCCGGCCCACGCCGCCGCCCTCGCCCACCACCAGCGGGACGCGCGCCACTGGTTCATCTATCGCGCGCTCGCCAGCGGCCGCTACGGCGATGCGCGTGTCCTGCTGGGCGAGGCGCTGCGCACCCATCCTCTGGCCTCCACCCGGCACCTCGGCGGCCTGGCCCTGGGCATCGCCCGCGGGCGCATGCAGCGCCGCTTCGGCGCGACCCCGCCCCTCCCGCTCTACACCGAGGCGATCTGGTGAAGGCGGCTGCCGGGCGGCTGGCTCTGCTGGCGGCCTCCGTCGTGGCGACGCTCGCCGTGCTCGAGGCCGGCTGTCGGCTGGTCCGCGGCCGCTACTACGTGCTGCACTGGCCCAACCTGGTGCTCGACCAGCGTGAAGCGGCGGAACGCTACTACCGGACCGTGATGAGCCCCGACGCCCGGCTGGGCTTCGTGCCGAGACCGGGCCATGAGGGTCCCACCTTCTCGCACGACAGTGACGGGCTGCGGCGAACACCCGCCGAAGCCGGCATCGGTCCACGCCCGCTGCTGCTGGCCGTGGGAGACTCCTTCGCCTACGGCGCCGAAGTCGGCGATGCCGGGACCTGGCCCAGCCGCCTGCAGGATGCCGTCCGCACGCGCGTCGCCAATGGCGGCGTCGCTGCCTACGGGCTCGACCAGGCCGTGCTGCGCGCCGAGGCGCTGACACAAGCGCTCCAGCCCGAGGCGATCCTGCTCAGCTTCATCGCCGACGATCTGCGGCGTGCCGAGCTCAGCCGCTTCCTCGGCTTCGAGAAGCCTTACCTGGTCCCGTCGGGCGACCGACTGGCGGCCGCCAATGTCCCGGTCCCAAGCGCCCCGTCCGCCCGTGATTCGCTGTCCTTCTGGGAACGCCTGCTGGGATGGTCGGTCCTGTTCGACACGGTCGCGCGCCGGCTCGATGCCGCCGAGGACTGGCCGTACGATTCGGTGCGCGTCCTTCCGCCGGGCACCGGCGAGCGCATGGCCTGCCCACTCATGGCGCGCCTGGCCGAACTCTCCCGGCCGGTCCTTGTCATCGCCCAGTACGACCCGTCGGCGTGGGAGAGCGCCGAGGGCGAGCAGGCCCAGCGCCGTATGACGGCGGTCGTCCTGGAATGCGCGGCGCGCGCGGGCCTCGCGACCCTCGACACGTTCGACGTCGTGACCCGGGCCGCGGGTCCGCAGGGCACGGCCGCCCTGTTCGGTCCGGAGGGGCACTACAATGCGCGCGGCAACGCAGTCATCGCCGACGCCATCGCTGCCCGGCTGGCCGCTCTCGGCTGGGTGTCGCCCAAGCCGTGAGACCTGCCCCCAGGCCCGGCCCCCATGAGTCGACAGGACCGTTCTCGCGGTGCTAGTCAGTCGACAATCCTGCACCGCGACTGAACATTGACGCACCGCACAAGAAGCAGCGTGACCAGCGCCCCGATTCCCAAGCTCACCCGCCTCAGCGTCGAGGTCGGCCTGACGGAGCACTGCAACATCAAGTGCCACGCCTGCGCCCACGCCTCGCCGCTGCTGCCCGAGAAGTTCACTGGCCTGGACGGGTTCGTGCGCGACATCGAGGCCCTGTCGGCGGCGTTCCATGCCAGCGAGCTGAGGCTGGTCGGCGGCGAGCCGCTGCTGCATCCCGACCTGCCGGCCTTCATCGCCGAAGGCCGCCGCGTCGGCATCGCCGACCGCGTCATCGTCTACACCAACGGCGTCCTGCTGCATCAGATGCCGGCCGCCTTCTGGCAGTCGATCGACGGGCTGCGCATCAGCGCCTATCCCGGCATCCGACGGCGGCTCGACGACGAGGCCTGCGCCCGGCTCTGCCGCGACAACGGCGTCGAGCTCACGATCAAGCCCTTCCCGACCTTCGAGCAAACCCTGCTCGGCCGCCGCATCGACGATCGGCCGCTGGTGAAGGCGATCTATCGCGCCTGCAATACCGCCCGCATCTGCCACACGATCCACGATGGCCGCTTCTACAAGTGCCCGATGGCGGCCCTCATGAGGCCGTGGCTGGCCCTACACGGCATTCCCTACGAAAGCCCGCCCGGCGACGGCGTGGCGCTGCACGGCAATCCCGGCCTGCGCCACGATCTCGAAGCCTATCTCGACGATCCCGCGCCGCTGGCCGCCTGCGACTATTGCCTCGGCTCCTCGGGCGCCGCGGTCCGGCATCGCCAGCTCGACAGGACAGGCTGCGCGGCGTGGCTGGCGGAGGACGCGCAGCCGCTGATCGACGACGTGCGCACGCGGCTCCTCGGCCGCGGGCTGCGCGCCGCCGTACGGCGGGTCCGCTCGATGATCGCGGAGCGGGCGTGACGCGGCGGCCGCGATGACCCTTTCAGTCGTGGTGCCGGCCCGCGACGCGGCCGCCACGCTGGCCGCGACGCTCGACAGCCTGCTCGCCCAGACGAGGCGCGACTGGCAGGCTATCGTCGTCGACGACGGATCCGTCGACGCAACGCCCCGGATCGTCGAGGACTACCGCAGCCGCGACCGCCGCTTCTGTCTGGTCGCCAGCGACGGGCCGGCGCAGGGCGTCTCGGCGGCCCGCAACCGCGGCATCGTCGCCGCGGGCGGCCGATGGCTGCTCTTCCTCGACGCCGACGACACGATCGAGCCGTCCTTCGTCGAGCGCATGCTGGAGCGGCTGGAAGGCACCGAGGGCGCGCGCGTCGCCTATTGCGGCTCGCGTCGCATCACGGCGGCCGGCCGCCGCGGCCCGGCGTGGATCTCCACCGCCGTCGCGCGCGAGCCTTTCGAGACCCTGGCGCGCGACTTCCCGCTGGTGATGCACGGGGTGGTCCTCGAGCGCAGCCTGGCGGTGGAGCTGGGCGGGTTCGACACCGCCCTGCGCACCGCCGAGGACATGGACTTCTTCCAGCGCGTCGCGCGGACCGGCACGCCCTTCCTGCTGGTGCCCGAGGCGATGGCGCTCTACCGCATGCGCGCCGGATCTCTGTCGACCGACCCGCGCGCCATGCTCGACGACACGGCGCGGGTGATCGCCCGCGCCTTCGGTCGCGATCCCCGCGTCGCCCGGCCCGCCGCGCGCCATGCCGATGGAGCCGATCCCGGTGCCGGCAGCCTCGAGATGGCAATCGGCCTCAACGCGCTCTGGTGCGCGGCCCTCGACATCGGTCGTGGCGGCGAGGGCCGGGGCTTCGTGCGGCCGCTGCCCGATCGTGGCCCTGCCCTGGCCGAGTCCTGCCGCCACGCCATCGTCGAAGGGCTGGCGTTCGGCGCCCAGCGGCTGACTGACGAGCTGCGGGACTGCGGGGCCACTGTCGCCGACCGCCTTCACCGGCTGCTGGCCGAGGTCGAGGCGGCCGCCCGGCGGCCGGGCCTCGCCGGCCGGCTTGCCTTCGCGCTCGAGCCGGAGATCCTGAAGCCCGAGGCGCCGTCCCAGCGCATGGTCGCGGGCGATACACTGCTCGCACGCCGGGACCTCACCCGGCTGGCGCCGCTCGAAGCCGCCGCCGGTATCGACCGGGCCTATGTCGAGTTCCGCCAGGACGGCCGGCTGCTCGGCGCCGGCGAGACCCCGGCCCTGGGCGACCTCTCGCCCCGCGACCTGCTGCGCGTCGCGCTGGACACGGTGGGGCTGGCCGACCTCCTCAAGGCGAGCAGGCTGGTGTGGCGTCCCGATTTCTGGCTGCGCGCCGGCTGGGCCGCCGCGCGACTGGGGGGCGGCGTCGTGCTCGACAAGGCCCGGCACCGCGCCGTCGCCGTGCGCAGCCTGCGCGCCCTGCTGAAGCGCAGTTTGGGCGAGGCCGCGCTCGGCGCGACGGGCGGGCCGGACACGACAGCCGCCGAGATCGACCGTCTCATCGCCGAAGGCGAGGCCATGGCGAGGCAGGCGGCGCCGACGACGCGGCCGCGCACGTTGGAGGCGCCGCCGGCGTGGAGCGACGACCGCCGGGCCTACTGGGAGGCGGTCTATCGCACCGAGGACCCCTGGGCCTATGGCTCGGCCTACGAGCAGCTGAAGTACCGCCGCACGCTCGATCTCGTGCCGCCGGGACCGGTCGGCCGCGCCATCGAGCTCGCCTGCTCCGAAGGGCGGTTCACGGCGATGCTGGCGCCGCGCGTCGGGCATCTCGTCGCCTCCGACATCTCGCAGACCGCGCTCGACCGCGCCCGGACGCGCTGCCGCGACCACGGCAACATCGACTACCGCCGCCTCGATCTGTTCGACGACAACCTGCCTGCCGACATGGACCTCGTCGTCTGCTCCGAGGTCCTGTACGACCTTGCCGATCGCGACGAGCTGCAGCGCGTGGCGGCGCGTCTCGCCGGCATGCTGGTGCCGGGCGGCCGGCTGCTCGCCGCCCATGCCTTCGTGCTGAAGGACGATCCTCACGCCACGGGTTACGACTGGGACTGCGCCTTCGGGGCCGAGACGATCGCCACGGTGCTGGGCGCGACGCCGGGCCTCGCCCTCGAACGTTCGCTACGGACGGAACTCTATCGCATCGATCTCTTCCGGCGCATCGACGGGTTGGAGTCCGCGCCGACGCCGCGGCTCGAGACCATCGCGCTCGGCCCCTCGCCCGAGCCCGACTACGCACGCCACGTCGTGTGGGACGGCGCGGTCGTGCTGCGCGCCGACGCCCAGGCACGCGAATCGACCCCGCAGCTTCCCGTGCTGCTCTACCACCGGATCGCCGAGGACGGGCCGGCGGCGCTGGCGCGCTGGCGGCAAACTCCCGAAGACTTCACCGCCCAGATGCGATGGCTGCGCCGCAATGGCTACCATGCCGTGAGCTCCGACACGGCGCGCCGCCACCTGGCCGACGGCCGCCCCTTCCCGGGCCGGCCGGTGCTCATCACCTTCGACGACGGCTATCTCGACTTCCATGTCGACGCGTGGCCGATCCTGCGGGCCAACGACTTCACTGCCGAGGTGTTCGTCGTGACCGATCGCGTCGGCAGAGACGCCGCCTGGGATGCCGCCCTGGGACCGCCGGCGCCGCTGATGGACTGGCCGCACATCCAGGAGCTCGCCGCCCAGGGAGTGGGATTCGGCAGCCACATGGCCAGCCATGCCCACATGGCGGACCTCTCCAGCCGGGACATCGTGCTCGAGGCGGCGCGCTCCCGCAGCGCGCTGGAACGCGCGCTGGGCCGGTCCTGTGACGCCATCGCGGCACCCTTCGGCGAAACCGACGCGCGATTCCGGCGCATCGTGCGACAGTGCGGTTACAGCGTGGGATTCGGCACCGAGCCCGGGCCGGCCGGACCCGACCATGACTGCCTGCAGTTGCCGCGGATCGAGGTGGTCGGCGGCTGGTCGCTCGACACCTTCGCCAACGCCGTGCGCGCGCGATAGGCCCTCCCCACCGGCCGGCATCCCGACATCGACCCGCCCTTGAGAAGGCTGGTCCACGGCGGCCCGCATCGTGCTAGAGAGCCGCCGCGAGGAGAGACCCGTCATGAGTGGCATTGCGGCCGTCGTCCGGCCGGAATTCGAGCGTATCGCGCTTCTGCTGCAGGGTGGCGGTGCCCTCGGCTCCTACCAGGCGGGCGTCTACCAGGCGCTGGCCGAGGCCGGCCTTCACCCCGACTGCGTCGCGGGCATCTCGATCGGCGCGATCAACAGCGCGCTGATCGCCGGCAACCCGCCGGAGAAGCGCGTCGAGAAGCTGAGGGCCTTCTGGGAGACGGTCAGCCGGCCGCCGCTCGGCCTCCCGCACCTCCCGAACCTCCAGCTCGCCAACGACCTCAACCATCAGCTCGTGAACCAGTGGCGCGCGCTCGGCATCCTGATGTTCGGCGCGCCCAATTTCTTCCAGCCCCGCGTGCCGCCGCCGATCTTCACGCCGGCCGGCAACCCGACGGTCCTCGGCTTCTACGACACGAGCCCGCTCAGGACCCTGCTCGAGACGCTGGTCGACTTCGACCGCATCAACGCCAAGGAGCTCCGCTTCGGCGTCGGCGCGGTCAACATCAAGACCGGAAACTTCATCTACTTCGACAATCTCACCCACACGGTGCGTCCCGAGCACATCATGGCGAGCGGCGCCCTGCCGCCGGGCTTTCCCGCGACCGAGATCGACGGCGAGTTCTACTGGGACGGCGGCATCGTCTCCAACACGCCGCTGCAATGGGTGCTCGACAGCCGGCCGCGCGTCGACACGCTCGCCTTCCAGGTCGACCTGTGGAGCGCGCGCGGCGAGCTGCCGCGCGACATGATCGAGGTCGACGTGCGCCAGAAGGACATCCGCTACTCGAGCCGCACGCGCGCCAGCACCGACCAGTTCCGGCGCATGCAGTCGATGCGGCGCGCCGCCGCCAAGCTGCTGCGCGACATGCCGGACGCGCTGCGGCAGACCGAAGAGGCCGAGCTGATGGCGCAGGAGGCCGACAGCAAGGTCTACAACATCATCCACCTGATCTATCGCGCCCGTTCCTACGAGGGCGCCTCGAAGGACTACGAGTTCTCGCGGCGCACGATGGAGGAGCACTGGGCGTCGGGCTACGACGACATGGCCCGCACGCTGCGGCACCCCGAGGTCCTGCAGCGGCCGGACAGTCCGGATGGCGTCTTCACCTTCGACCTGCGCGAGCAGGGTCGCGAGTAGCAGGAGCACCGACATGAAGCTGGCCGACGTCCGCAAGAACGCCTTCGCGATGCCGCTCAACAACCCCGCCTACCCGCGGGGACCGTACAAGTTCTACAATCGCGAATTCGTGGTCATCAGCTACCGCAGCGACCCGGAGACCCTTCGCGCCATGGTGCCGGAGCCACTCGAAGTCATCGGCGACACGGTGAACTACGAGTTCATCCGCATGCCCGATTCGACGGGCTTCGGCGACTATACCGAGACCGGCCAGGTGATCCCGGTGCGCTTCAAGGCCAAGGACGGCTCGGTCCAGGAGGGCGGCTACGTCCACGCCATGTATCTCGACGACAACTCGCCGATCGCCGGCGGTCGCGAGATCTGGGGCTTCCCCAAGAAGCTCGCGACGCCGCGCGTCGCCCACGAGAGCGAGACGCTGGTCTGCACGCTGCACTACGGCTCGGTGCTCTGCGTCAATGCCACGATGGGCTACAAGCATCACGAGATCGACCAGGCGCCGCTGCTGAAGAGCCTCGCCCGGCCGAACTTCATGATCAAGATCGTGCCCCACGTCGACTGCACGCCGCGCATCTGCGAGCTGGTCCGCTACTACACCGAAGACGTCACCGTGAAGGGCGCCTGGACCGGGCCGGCGGCGATCCAGCTCTTCGACCATGCGCTGTGCGACGTCGCCCGCCTGCCCGTGCGCGAGGTCGTCTCGGCCACCCATTTCGTCACCGACCTGACCCTCGGGCTGGGCGAGGTCGTGTTCGACTACCTCGCCGCGTAATCCCCTCCCCATCGCGAGGCGATGGGGAGGTGCCCGCGCAGCGGGCGGAGGGGTCATAGGCGACATGACCGACGCTCATGACCCCTCCGGCCCTCCGGGCCACCTCCGCAGCCTCGCTGGGGAGAAAGACTCAACAGGAAAGGATCGTTCCATGTCCCGTTTCAAAGGAAGAGTCGCCATCGTCACCGGCGCCGCCAGCGGCATCGGCAAGCAGATCGCGTTGCGGCTGGCCGCCGAGGGCGGTATCCCGGTGATCGCCGACCTCAACCTCGACGCGGCCGAGGCCACGGCGAAGGAGATCAAGGGCACGGGCGGCGAGGCCTTCGCCGTCGCCATGAACGTGGTCGACGAGGCGCAGGTCGAGAAGGGTGTCGCCGACACCATGGCCAAGTACGGCAGGATCGACATCCTGGTGAGCAACGCCGGCATCCAGATCGTGAAGCCGATCGTCGAGTTCCCGTTCGCCGACTGGAAGAAGCTGCTCGCCATCCATCTCGACGGCGCCTTCCTCACCACCAAGGCCTGCCTCAAGCACATGTACGCCGCCAGGTATGGCCGCGTGGTCTACATGGGCTCGGTCCATTCCAAGGAAGCGTCGAAGCTGAAGGCGCCCTACGTCACCGCCAAGCACGGACTGATCGGCCTGGCGAAGGTGCTGGCCAAGGAGGGCGCCGAGTACAACGTCTCGGCCAACGTGGTGTGCCCGGGCTTCGTGCGCACGCCGCTGGTCGACAAGCAGATTCCCGAGCAGGCCGAGGAACTGAAGATCAGCGAGGACGATGTCATCAAGAAGGTCATGCTGAAGGACACGGTCGACGGCCAGTTCACGACCACAGACGAAGTCGCAGACGCCGTGCTCTACTTCGCCAGCGCCCCCAGCACGGGCCTGACCGGCCAGTCGCTGGTCGTCAGCCACGGCTGGTTCATGCAGTAGTCACGCAGGACTGTTGCGGGTTTGCAACGCTGGCGGCCATTGGGACGTTCGGCGGCAACTCCGGGGCAAAGGGTTCCGTTGGGTGGGTGCTCGCATCCAAACGAGGGAACCCTTTCATGATCAAGAAGTCACTGCTGGCCGCCGCCATCCTCGCCCTGCCGGTGGCCGCCCAGGCGCAGTCCGGGACGGCCAATCCCGGCTTCTACGTCGGCGCCGAGGGCGGCCTGAACTGGCTGCTGAACAACAACAGCTACCAGATGGACACCGGCTGGGCCGCCGGCGGCAAGGTCGGCTATGACTTCGTCGGTCCGCGCGTCGAACTGGAAGGCCTCTACCATTCCAACTACGGCAGCGGCGTCGTCGCCTTCCCGGGCGGCTTCGCCCGGGTCAACGGCCAGATCCAGCAGGTCTCGGTGATGGCCAACCTGCTGTACGACTTCATGCCGGGTGCGACGATCACGCCGTTCATCGGTGCGGGTGCGGGCGTCGCTTTCGTCGATTCGACGATCCAGGGCTGCAACATGTGCAGCACGCAGTTCGCCTATCAGGGCATCGTCGGCGTGGGCTGGAACGTCACCGACGCCTTCCGCGTCAGCCTCGACGGCCGCTACTACGGCACCACCAATCCCGGCGCCTTCACCAACAACAACATCATGACCATGCTGAGCCTGAGCTACAAGTTCGGCCAGCCCGAGATGGTCGCCCCGCCGCCGCCGCCGGCCCCGGCCGTGACGCCGCCGTCGTTCATGGTGTTCTTCGACTGGGATCGCTCGAACCTGTCGCAGCAGGCGCTGCAGACCATCCAGCAGGCCGCCAACGCCTACAAGACCAAGGGCAGCGCCCGCATCACGGCGACCGGCCACACCGATACGTCGGGCCCGGAGTCCTACAACATGGCGCTGTCGCTGCGCCGCGCCAACGCGGTCAAGGACGCCCTGGTCCGCGACGGCGTCCCGGCCCAGGCGATCAGCGTGGTCGGCATGGGCGAGAAGGGCCTGCTGGTCCAGACCGGCGACGGCGTGCGCGAGCCGCAGAACCGCCGCGTCGAGATCGTCATCCAGTAAGCGATCCGTCTCTCTCGCCGAGACAAGGAAACGGCCGGGCCAGCGCCCGGCCGTTTTCCTTTGCATCCGAGCGGACCGCGCGGGCACAGTCGCCGCCATGCCCGATTCCGAGTGCACCGACGTCATCGTCCTGTTCAGCGGCGCGAGCCGCGACGCCTACGCCGCCGAGGCGACCGCCCGCGGCGAGACCTACACCTTCACCGACGCCTGGGGCCTGCCGCGCACCTGGGTCAAGGGCGAGTACGCCTACCTCGCGCCGAATGCCGCCGTGGTGCTGCTCGGCCGCTGCAACGTCAAGCACAGGGTGATCGAGGAGCAGGCGCTCGACGAGGAGCGCCTCGCCCGTTGTCGCGCCCTCTTCGTCGCCAATGCGGGCCATCTCCAGCCGGCCACGATCGAGCGCATCGCGCGCTGGCTGCGCGCACCCGCGAGCCGGCTGTTCGTCACCGGAAAGACGAACCTGCCGCCGGCCCTGCTGGGCCTGGAATCGATCGAGCCGCTCCCGGTCGAGAGCTATACCGGCTGGCGCTGGCGCGCCGATGCGCCGTTTGCCGGCGAGGCCTGGGAGCCGCTCTATGTCAGCGGCTACAAGGGCCACCCCGCCTGCCGGATCGTGCCCGCCACCGGCAGCCGCGTGCTGGCCGACCTCGTCGGGCTCTCGGGCGACCTCACCGACGCCACGACCGCGACCGTGACCGACCTCGGCCCCGCCATCGTCCTCACCGGGAAGACGGTCTACGTCGCCAACCAGGTGCTGGAGCTGATCGGCGGCATGCTGCAGGCCCATCTCAACGTCGAGGCGGTGCGCCACTGGGCCAATCCCACGCACTGGGGCGACACGCTGCTGCTCTTCCTGCGGCGGATGATGCTGGAGATCGGGCTGGAGCCGCTGTGGCAGACCCGCCTGCGCTCGTTCGGCACCTACGACGGCGTGCTGTCGTTCCGCCACGACGTGCACGGCTGGCGCGACTACACGTTCCTCGACTACCAGATCCAGAACCTGATCCCGGCCAGCTACGACATCGAGGATCCGACCTTCTCGACCAACATCGACGAGCCGATGGCGCGCGACTGGGTGGCGCGCACCACGCAGCACAGCTTCATCGAGCCGGCGCTGCACAACGACAGTTCGATCGGCGATCCGCCGACCGCGATCTTCGGCAAGGGCCTGTACGAGCACGTGTCGAGCGCGGCGCGCAACCTCGGCATCCGCGTCTGCACCTGCGGCCGCCATGCCGGCGGCCACATGCATCCCGAGACGATCGACGCGATGGACTATCTCTACGCCCACGACAGCGAGATCCTGGGCCTCTGCACCTTCTGCTACTATCACATGATCGAGTACGGCGTGCGCGACCCCAGCGTGATGGTGGGCGGCACGATCGGCGAGAAGCCGCTGACCTACGTCACCGACGTGCGCCGCACCATCGCCACCTCTGGCGTCTGGTTCCCCTTCCGCCCGGTCGTCACCACCACGAAGGAATGGCGCAAGCTGCGCGGCTGGGACCGCACGCACGAGTACGACGCCGCCTACGAGCTGGTGGAGACGATCTTCGCCGGCCGCAGCGCCCGCAAGACCGGCGTCGAGGACCGGCTGGAGAACGGCGTCTATTCCTTCCAGTACCATCCCGAGCTGGCGCGCGACCCGTCGGTCAACAACGGCAAGGGCACGCTCGACTACGTTCGCCACTGCATCAACCTCGCCGAGCGCAGCAACTACTGGATCGCCACCCAGGCCGAGCTCTACCAGCGCATGGCCGACTACGAGGCGCTCGAGCTCGACCTGCGCGACGGCGGCCGCACCGTCACGGTCACCAATCCGACCGACCGGCGCATCCAGGGAATGGCGATCGAGCAGCGCCTGCCCTTCGGCAGCGTCTGGGCGGGCGAGGAGGAGCTGGTGCACGTGGCCGACGGCGCCTTCGTCACCGTGCCGCCGCTCGAGCCCGGCGCCTCGGTCACGCTCGACTTCCGGCCGGAGACGGTCGAGGCGGTGCTGCTGCGGCAGCCCTCCAACAAGGGGCTGGTGGTGCTCGACGCCCGCCACGATCCCGAGACCGGCGAGGCCCGCCTGCTGCTCAGCGTCTGCCGCCAGCAGCCGCTCAGCGTCGAGGGCGTCGACCCCGACGGCGTCTACCGGGTGCAGGTCGACAACCAGCCGCCGCAGGACGTGCTGCCGCGCACCGTGCGCACCATCCAGGCCCTGCTCAGCGAGAAGACCGATGCCGCCACGGGCCGCAGCCGCCGCGCCGTGACGCCGGGCACCACCCGCTTCCTCGACCTGCTGGTCGAGGGGCCGGAGACCCGCTTCGCCGAGCGCACCGTGCGCATCCGCCAGCTCCCGGCCGCCGAGGCGGGCCCGATCCGCGAGGCGCTCATCGCCGCCATTCCGGCCAAGCGCGGCCGGGTGACTTGAGGACGGGGCGGGCGGGCCGTTACACTCGGGGCCTCACAGGAGGTTCCGCATGGCCCGCTCCTTCGACGTCGAACCGCTCGATGCCACCTTCGGCGCGGTCGTCCGCGGCCTCGAGGTCGCGACCCTCGACGAGCCGACCTTCCGCGCGCTCTACGACACCTGGCTTGAATATGCGCTGCTGGTCTTTCCCGACCAGAACCTGACGCGCGCGCAGCAGATCGCCTTCGCCAAGCGCTTCGGGCCGCTCGAGTTCGAGATGACGGCGATCAGCAATGTCCGCTCCGATGGCACGGTGCGTCCCGAGAAGGACAATGACGACGTCATCAAGGTGCTGAAGGGCAACATGGGCTGGCACCATGACAGCACCTACATGCCCGTCCAGGCCAAGGGCGCGGTGTTCTGCGCCGAGGTCGTGCCGAGCGTCGGCGGCCGCACCGGCTTCGCCGACATGCGCGCGGCCTACGACGCGCTGGACGCGGCGACGAAGGCGCGCATCGAGGACCTCTCCGCCTACCATTCGCTGCACTACAGCCAGGGCAAGCTCGGCCACGAGGCGAAGAAGCAGGACGGCGAGTACAACGGCTACGGCTTCCACAACGGGCCGGTGCCGCTGCGGCCGCTGGTCAAGACCCATCCCGAGACCGGCCGCAAGTCGCTGCTGGCCGGTCGCCACGCCCACAACGTCCCGGGCCTGTCGCAGCAGGAATCGGACACGCTCCTGAAGGAGCTCGTCGACTTCGCCTGCCAGCCGCCGCGGCTCTACCACCACCAGTGGGCGCCGGGCGACGCCGTCGTCTGGGACAATCGCTGCCTGATGCACCAGGCGACGCCCTGGGACATGACCCAGCGCCGCATCATGTGGCACAGCCGCATCGCCGGCGATCCGGCCAGCGAGGCCGCGCTGGCGGCGTGACGCGCGGCCTTAGAAGCCCCCTCACCTACCCTCTCCCCTTAGCGGGCCCCTAGCGGGGGGGGAGAGGAACATGAAAGCGGCTCACCCTGTCTTCCTCCACTCCCCCGCTAGGGGGAGAGGCTGGGTGAGGGGGTCGCACGAGTCGTCGACACCCTCAATGCGGCGGCATCGGGATGAACACCGGCGGCGTGCCGGACATCTTCGATCGTCTCTTGATCTCGGCGTCGTCGGCGCCGTGCGGCTTCAGGTAGACATAGTAGGGCGTGCGGCGCTCGGCGATCGCGGTGCCGGGCTCGGCCTTGCGGCTCACCAGCATGTCGGCCTGCAGGCGCACGTGCATGTAGCCGGGGATCAGCTCGGCCCAGCCCGTCACGTCGGGCGTGAAGCGGACCTCGTAGGTATGGCTGTCGACCAGCTTCACGACTCCCGTGCCGCCGGCGCCGAGCGGCGTCGACGGCACCTGCTGCCAGCCCATGCCGACCTGCACGTAGACGCCGACCGCGTTCAGCATGACGTAGAGCGGCACCGCCGGATCGACGTTCTGCATGAACAGCGTCATGAGGAACGAACGCCCGTCGGGCTCGGGCACGATCCGCTTCAGCTCGACGAACATCGAGGTCAGGGCCTCGTGCTCCATCAGGAGCCGCGCCTCGCGTTGCGCGGCGAGCGACCGCTCCTGCCAGATGCCGATGGCGCCATCGACGGCGAAGGCCATCAGCACGGCGGCCGCGGTGCCCAGCACGACCGGCGACTGCCACAGGCCGAGCCCCCGCCCGAGCCTGACGGCGAGCGTCGCCGGCGGCGCCGCGGTCGGCCGCGGATCGGCCTCGCGCAGCCGGTCGAGCAGCTCGCCGGCCGAACGGTCGGCCGCCTGCTCGGCAAACCCCAGCCGGCGGCGCAGCAGACGAACCTCCGACCGGCCGGCCGCCACCTGCCGCCGCAGCTCGCGGATCAGCGCGTCCTTCTCCTGCGGGGAGAGGCCGGCCGGATCGGATGGTCCAGCGGGCGGGACGCCGCCGCTCATGCCGCGCCCCTCACGCGACGATCCGCCCGCCGGCGATGTGCACGATCTGCTCGGCCTGCTCGGCCAGGGCGAGATTGTGGGTGACCAGCAGCAGGGTCGTGCCCTGCTCGCGATTCACCGCCAGCAGCTCGTCCATGATCTCGATCTCGGTCTGTTCGTCGAGATCGGAGGTCGGCTCGTCGGCCAGCAGCAGCGCCGGGTCGTTGATCAGCGCCCGGGCGATCGCCGCCCGGCGCTGCTCGCCGGCCGACACTTCCGACGGGTAGGCGTCGAGATGCCCGCCGAGCCCCAGGCGCGCAAGCAGCGTCGCGGCCTTGCCGTAGATCGCCGCGTCGACCGCCGTGCCGCCCAGCATCGCCGGCAGGGCGACATTGTCGACCAGCCGCAGGGTCGGCAGCAGGCTCGCGAACTGGAAGACGAAGCCGATACGGCCATTGCGGAATCCCGCCAGGCCGTCGTCGCCGAGGCTCCAGAGGTCGGTGCCGTCGACTGTCACCGTGCCGCCGGACGGGCGGCTCAGCCCGCCGATCATCGCCATCAGCGAGGACTTGCCCGAGCCCGAGCGGCCGATGATGGCGGCGAAGCGCCCGGCCTCGACATCGAGGTCGATTCCGTCGACCGCCGTCACCGCGCCACGCTCGGTGACGTAGCTCTTGCGCAGGTCGCGGCACGACAGCACCGGTCAGGCCCCGCCGCGCACGAGCTCGTAGGCGTCGCGCCGGCTCGCCCGCCAGGCCGGGTAGAGCACGCCGGCCGCCCCGATCGCGCAGGCCAGCACGACCGTCGCGGCGGCGAAGGCCGCGAGCAGCGACGCGCCGACCCAGACGAAGGGCACGCCCACCGTCTCGAGGTAGAAGACCAGCGAGCGCTCGAACAGCCGCATCGCCAGCACGCCCAGCACGACACCCAGCAGCCCGCCGATCCCGGTCGCCAGCACGGCCTCGCCCACGATCATGCCCAGCACCTGGCCGCGCCGCGCGCCGATCGCCTTGAGCAGGCCGAGCTCGCCGCGCCGCTCCGTGACGATGGCCGAGAACAGCACGCTCACCAGAAGGGCCGAGCTCGCGAACATCGCCGCCATCAGCGCCAGGATGCCGTCGAGCAGCGCCGCCAGCCCCTGGCGGATGCCGGACAGGGTCGTGTCGCCGGTCACCACCTTGACGCCCTGGACGCTCGAGAGGATGGCGAAGCGCGCCTGCAGGGCCGTGGCGCCGGGCGCCAGCTCGACCAGGAAGCCCGTGACCTTGCCAGGCGAAAGGACCGGCGCCGGCTTCTCGCGGCGGCAGATCTCGGCCAGCTCGTCGAGCGTGGCGAACGACATGAAGACGCCGCGCTCGTGGGTGCCGACGCCGGTTCGGGCCAGCCGGCCGTAGACCGTGTGCGGCTTGCCGAAGATCAGGAACTGCGAGCCGAGGGCGCCGGCGCGGCCCGACCCCAGGATGACGTCGCCCGTCGCCAGCGGCCGGTTGAGGCGCTCGGCCAGCCACGGCTGGACGGTGAAATCGTGCGCCGGCTCGAAGCCGATCAGGTCGACGGAATCGTGCTGGCTGCCGACGCCCGAATGTTCCATGCGCACGACCTTCTGCGGCGCGACGCGGCCGATGCTGGCGAGCCCTGCCTTGTCCAGCAGGCCGGCGTCGAGCGCGAGGTCGGTCGGCTCGACCACCAGCAGCGCCGCCGTGATGTTGGTCAGCGCGCCCTCGGGCACGACCATCAGGTCGGCGCCCAGCCGCGCGAAGCCCAGCTCCATGCTGCGGTCGATCGAGCGCATCAGGACGGCGCCGGTGAAGACGACGCCGCTGCCGAGCGCCACGGCGGCGATCAGCAGCAGGCTGCGCCCCCGGCGGCGCCCGAGATTCTGCAGCGCGAGGCTCAGCAGCAGCCGGCGCATCAGAGCGTGCAGGACCTCGTATGCTTCATGTGCTCGAGCTTGGTCGGGATGATGACGCAGTCATGATGCCCACCGTTGCTCGGCAGGATGCCGATCAGCGTGTCGGTCGCGGTGTCGACGACGGCGATGCCGCTCGACTGGCGCTGGAAGCCCGAGAACGGCGTCAGCACGTACTTGCCGTCGTAGGTGATCGCCGGCGTCTGCAGGTCGGGGCCGATGCCCTGGATCTCCTTGATGATCGTCCAGGTCTTTGTATCGACGACCATGATGCCGCTGTAGGCAGGCGATGGATGGAGGATCGACAGGTACAGCTTGGAGCTGTCGAGCGAGAACACCATGTGGAACGGGTTGGGGTACTTGCCGCGCCACAGCGGATCCTCGACATGCGCCACCTTGCGCCAGTTCTTCGGATCGGGATCGCTGCAGCTGAAGATCGAGCAGTTGTTCTCCCGCAGATTGTTCATCATCACCAGGAAGCGGCCGTCGGGCGAGAAGCCGATCTCGTGGCCGGGCGAATGGATCTTGTCGAACACGACGCGCCAGGTGTCCTTGTCGACCGGCTCGACCGGATACTGGTCCTGGGAGTCCTTGTTGAACTGCAGGAAGGCCACGGGATCGAAGTTCTTCTCAGGGTCGAGGATCGCGATGCCGCCGCACAGCCGCACGACCGTCGCCGCCCAGCGGCCCTCGGGATGCCAGACCGTGCCATCGGCGCCGGTCAGCGACAGCGGTGCCGCGCCGGGTGTCACACCCTCCTCGACGAAGAGCTCGCCCATCGGCACCATCTCCCAGTCGATCTTGTTGCCCTTGGTGCCCTTGTAGTCGTAAAGGCCGGTCGTGGGATCGGGGTAGATCTTCTTGATGGTGAGCGTGCCGCCCTTGATCCAGGCATCGCGCAGCTCGGGCACGTTCGGCGTCCAGTCGAAGCGCAGCGCCGCCTTGACCCTGGACGTCGTGCGGTCGAAGCAGGCGGCGATGTCCTTCTGGCCATCGGTGACGAAGTAGGACTGCGCATCCTTCGGATTGACCGTGACGTGCACACCGAGGCCGAGCCCCGTCGTCTCGGAGACGTTCTCGACCAGCTGCATCTGCGTGCCGTCGAAGCGCACGCGATAGATGTTGGTGCCTTCCGGCACGGTCTCCGCCGTGACGCTGGTGTTGATGCCGTAGATCAGCGAGTTCTGGCCGCCCTGGGTCGAGTTGACGAACTCGAAGCCGTGCGCGGGATCGGACGAGGGGAAGGCGCAGAGATGGTGGCTGATCGGATTGTAGTCGCCGTAGTTCCAGTACCAGATCGAGCCCAGCACGCGATTGGAATTGAGGTCGATGGCGTAGGTGCCGCCGCCCATCTTGGTCGGCAGCAGCGCCACCCAGTTGCCCAGGCTCTGGCCCCTGACATCGGCCCGGCTGTCGACGACCTCGCGGGCGATGCCCGCGCGTTGCGGCGCGGTGCTGACGGCACCCGCCGTGTGCGTGCCGCCCGCGGTCGAGCCGCTGCCGTTCAAGGCATTGTAACCGAGCACGCCGGCCTCGGCGACGACCGCGGTTCCGACCGCGGCATTGAAGATGCTGCGCCGGCTGAAGCCGCGACGCCGAGTGGGCGCCGCCATCGCCACCGCCATCGCCTTGCGGGCATCGGCGTCGGCCTTCGCCGCGACGTAGGTCTGGAACGCCGCGTGGTCCTGCTGCTCGACCTCGGTGCGCCGGCGGACGAATTCCTCGGGAGAGACCCGGGCGGGGACCCTGCCGCCCTCCGGCTCGACCTGCACGCCGGGCGCTCCACGCTGCGGCTTCCCCGTGGTCGTCCGCTGCCCGCGCTTGGCCATGCCTGTTCTCCCCTCTCGATGACGCGATACTAGACAGGCCCGGAGAAAACCGGAAGCAGTCGACGCCGGGACCAGCGATGCAACGCTGGCATCCCGCTCCGGTCGCGGTAGTCTTGCAGCGGCAGGCCGGCGGGCGGCGGCAGGCCGGCGAGACCGCCGGGGGAGCGTCGATGGATTACATGGTCGTGATCAGCGCGGTGGTGCTGGGCCTCTCGGTCCTGGCGACGCTGGCCAAGTTCCTCGACTGGTTCCTCCACAGCGACCCGCGCACGATGGTGCGGACCACGCGGTGGATGCTGCTGCTGGCGCTTCTGGCCTGCCTGCCGCTCCTGGGAATCCTGATCGCCGGGCGCCAGTGGGCGGCGGCGATGCTGGTGGGCGCGGTGGTGCTGATCGTGCCCACCGTCCTCAAGTGGCGGAGCGTCGTGGGACCGTTGCGCGGATTCCTCGACGGAATGCGGCCGCGCCCCCGCCCCTTCGACATGGAAGTCTGGCCCGACGATCCGGGCGATCCCGAGACCGTGCGGCGGGCCGCTTCTGTCCTCGAAGCCTATCTCAGCCGGCAATCGCTGCTGGCGCTGCGCGACGAGCGCACCGCGGGCCGCGGCGAGGCCATGCCCCCGGCGATGCCGCGCGGCGAGGCGCTGGAGGTGCTGGGGCTGGAGCCCGGCGCCGACGAGGTCGAGATCCGCGCCGCCCACAAGCGGCTGCTGCGGCTGGTCCACCCCGATCGCGGCGGGTCGGCCTGGCTCGCCGCCAAGGTCTACGAAGCGAGGGATACGTTGCTGACCGATCTGCATGCACCGGCCGCCGGACGGGACGCCGATGAGCGCCGCTAGGCCGGATATCGTCGACGAGTTGCGCGCCGAGTGCCTGGCCGCGCACGACATCGTCGCCGACGCCGCCAATCCGACCGAGGACGAGCGCCAGCTTCTCGACCGGGACGTCCGCTGGCGGGCCGCCCGCGAGATCGAGGCGCTGCGCCACGCCGCCACCGCCGAGTGGCAGCCGATCGCCACCGCGCCCAAGGATGCCGCGCCGGTCCTGCTCTACTGCCCGAGCCTCAAGGGCCATGTCGCGGACGAGATCGTCGTCGGCGTCTGGCGCTTCGATGCCAACCGGCGATCCTTCGGCTTCTGGGTGAGCGATGTCGGCGTGCTCGACAACGGCTTTGCCGAGACCGGACCGTGGATCGAGTATCACGAACTGCACCCGGAGAAGTGGGCGCCCCTGCCGCCGCGGCCCGCGTCCGGCTGACGCCGGCGCGGCACGGAACTTGAGAGACGGCGCGCATCCGGCCCGCCCAGAGGAGTAACCTCGTGACCGCATCGTCGCCAACGCCAGCATCGGCGTCGCCATCGTCCTTGCCGGGGATCGGCCTCTTCGAGGCGATCTACAGCGCCCGCTCGCTGCGCCACTTCAGGCCCGATCCCGTTCCGGCCGCGCTGATCGAGCAGGTGCTCGACGCCGCCATCCGCGCCTCGAGCGGCGGCAACACCCAGCACTGGACCTTCATCGTCGTGCGCGACCCCGCCATGCGCGCGCGGCTGGGCGCGATCTACCGCAAGGCCTCGGACCACCAGGCCGCGGTCTATGCCGCGCAGCCCAAGCCCCAGCATCTCACCGACGAGCAGTACCGGCAGTTCCTGGCCAACAGCGGCTTCCTCTGGGACCACATGGCGGACGCGCCGGTGATCCTCGTGCCCTGCCTGACGCGGCGGCCGCGCCCGGTGAAGGAGACGCTGCCGGAGAGCGTGCAGGCGCGCTACGCCGAGCATCTCGACAATGTCGCCCGGGTCAGCGGGTCGAGCATCTATCCCGCCATCCAGAACGTCATCCTGGCCTGCCGCGGGCTCGGCCTGGGCACGGTCATCACCACCAACCACATGCTCTACGAGCCGGAGGTGAAGGAAGCGCTCGGCATCCCCGCCGAGGTCTCGACCTTCGCCCTCATGCCGATCGGCTATCCGACGCGAAAGTACGGCCCGCTCACGCGCAGGCCGGTCGCCGAGGTCACCTTCGCCGACCGCTGGGGCCAGGCCTGGCGACCGGCCGGCAGCCCATGAGATCGCCCGGCGCCCGGCGACGGGCCCGCCTCGGCATCGCTCTGCTGGGGGCCTGGCTCGCCCTGCTCGCGCCTCTCGCCGCCCTCGCGCAGACGGCGACGCTCACGGTCACGGACCGGGGCGCGAGCCGGACCTACACGGTCCGCGAGCTCCTAGCCTCGCCGCAGCGGCGCGCGGTCACCGTGGCCGATCCGGTCTTCCGCCGCTCCATGACCTACCGGGCGGTGCCGGTGGCCGATCTGCTGAAGGGCCTTGCGGTCGCGCCCGACGATTATGTGCAGGTGACGGCGAGCGACGGTTTCTCGGTCGCCATCCCGGCCCGCCTGCTGCTCAATACCGATCCCGCCGCCCCGCTCGCCTTCCTCGCCATCGACGATCCCGCCGCGCCGTGGCCCGCGATCCCCGGCAAGGGCTCGGGCGCGGGACCGTTCTATGTCGTCTGGCAACCCGCCGGCCCGACGCCGGTGAGCAGCGAGTACTGGGCCTACGCCACCGTCTCGCTCACCGTCACGGACAGCCCGGTCGAAAGGTGGTCCGTCCTCGCCGTGGGCGCCGATGTGCCGGCCGCGGATCCGATCCGGCGCGGTCTCGACCGCTTCGTGTCCGTTTGCATGGCCTGCCATCGCTTCGACGGCGCCGGCGAGGCGGAGATGGGCCCAGACCTCGCGCGGCCGATGAACCCGGTCGACTATTTCCAGCTCCCGGCGCTGCGCAAGTTCCTGCACGATCCGAAGTCGGTGCGCTCTTGGCCCGACATGAAGATGGCCGGCGCCGAGGCCATGTCGCTCACCGCACGCGACATCGACGACATCATCGCGTGGCTGGAATACAAAGCGCGCACCCGGCGCTAGGCGGGATGACTCGAGCTCAGTCACGCCACTCCGAGGTCGTGACGCTATCGGAGCGCGGACCTCCAGGTCCGCCTCATGATCACGAGCGGACCTGGAGGTCCGCGCTCCGATGAGGCGCCCCAAATCCCGTTACGCCTTGGCGCGGCGCTCGACCCGACGGCCGCGAGGAGGCATGCTGGCCGTCCTCGAGAATGGGCGACGACACAGGGGAGAAACATGCCGAAGACGCGATTCCTGATCCAGGTTCCCGGCAAGGCCGACATGGGATGCAACACGGCCGACGAGGTCCTGGACGCGCTGAACGACCTGAAGTCGACCAAAGGGGTCGTCGTCACCGACCAGCAGACCGGCATGAAGGACCTCAGCCGGGAGGCGATTGTCGCTCTGGCGAACGACGAGCGCGAATAGCTCGCCCACCGCGGCGTCAGCCCGCGGCCGCGCCGCTCACCGGGCTTTCGTCAGGAGCGACCAGCTCTCGGATTCGGTTTCCACGGTGAAATGCCTGTCGAGATACGGTCGATAGCGCGCCTCGGCCTCCTTCAGGACCACGAGGCTCGTCGCGAACTTAGGGACGAGCACATAGTCGACCTGGCCGAAGACGCGCTCGGCCGGCGGCCACGGGAAGCTCTCGTCGTACCAGAGGTTTCCGCCGGCAGCCGGAACCCAGCCCAGGGCGAAGGGCAAGGGATTGATCTGGTCGAGGATCGCGATCCCGCCGGGCTTCTTCTTGCCGAGCAGCGAGACCGCCTCGAGGAGCGTCCGGACATAGTGCGCCTGGGTCAGCGGGGCCGTGCCGAAGATCGAGCGCGCCCGCGTCGATCCCGTGGAATAGCCGCCGCGGCCCGACAGGATCTGCCACGCCGGCACGGTCTCGATGGGCACCGCCAGCCCCTTGAGATTGGTGCGCTCGACGATCTCGGTCTCGATGGGATTGATCGCCCGCTTCGCATAGAGCGCGATGCTGAACGTGTTGTTCAGGATGCTCGCGGCGGGCGGCACCAGCAGCGCCAGGAGACAGAGCGCGAGGGACCGGATGCCCCGGTTGTGCTCGGCGCTGAGCTCCCGATAGAGCATGAACAGCGCCACCATGCAGAGTGGCAGGCTGCGCTGCTGCGCGTTCTGGCTGAGGATGGCGATGCTCGCGATGTAGATCGCGGCGATGCCGAGGACGATCCATAGCGAGGTGCGGCCCTCGACCCAGAGCGCGGTCGCTGCCACGAGCACGATCATCCAGAGCGCGAACTCCGCGCGATTGGCGGAGAACATGAACAGGAGATGGTGGGCCCGCGCCCGCGCGGCGCCCGAGTCGAGCGCCGATGCGATATCGCCCAGGTAGGCCCAGTTCCACGGCGCCGCCGCCAGGACGAGGACGACGAGGGCCAGTCCGGCCCAGTGTCGCCAGGCCGCGCGCACCTCGGCGTTCACGAAGAAGGCCAGCACGAAGACGCCCGCCGCGGCGAGGAAGTAGGTGATCTTGAGGTAGTAGAGGATGAGAAGGAGGACGCCGGTGGCGACCAGGTCGATCCACGGCGAGCGACCGCGCGGCGCGGCCGGCACGAGCAGCGTCAGCGCCAGCGTGGTGATGGCCGCCCACCCGTAGACATTGTACGACATCGCGAACGTGAAATCGTCCAGCAGGTCGCCGGCGTTGATCGGCGCCAGGCAGAGCTGCGACACCATGAGGACGAAGATGGCGGCCGGAATCGGCGGAAGCCGCCGGCAGGTCACGACCGTCGCGATCGCGCAGATCGCGCCCGCCATGACGAGGTTGCCGATCAGGAACGCCCGGACGGACGGACCGTCCACGTAGAACCCCAGGATCGTGAGCCAGAAGGTCAGTGCCCCCAGCGGATCATGGACGTCGACATGCAGGGTGAGCCCGCTCTGGATCGCCCAGGCGCCCGACAGGTTGAACAGGAAATCCCAGGCCATCACCCGCGAATAGACGGTGCTCGGCAGCAACAGGGCCAGCCCGCTCGCGGCCACGACCGCGATCGTTATCGAGATGGTGAGGAACCGGGGACCGATCTCGGTCAGGAGCGGAGGCTGCCCCCACGAGAATGCACGCTCGGGGCGCAGCCGTCGCAAGTCGAAGATCAAGGCAGGTTCCCTCCCCGGCCGAGCCTGTGCCCAGGATCCGGGCTCCCCAAATACCCAGAACGAGACCGGAAATACGACAGGGACGCTCCGCGGCGTCAACCCGTACGGCGCCACGCCCGGCCGGCGACACGCCCCTGTGGCCGACGTCGGCAGGAAATTGCAGCGGCCTGCCGGGGAGCGCGGGCGTACGGGACGCCCGAAGCGGTCCTCACGAGGCAAGGGCGGCGGGCGGCCTCGTGCGTGGCAATCGGGGTCTCGGCGGCTCTAGCTCTTCTCCTCGGCCCGCCCGGGGGCGCCGTTGGTCCTGGTGACGACGCGGATCATCTCCGCGAACTGCGCTTCCGTCGCGCTCACCCCTCCGTCCCTGGCGGCCTGCTTGAACTTCTTGAACTGCGCCAACTCCTCGGCCTGCGGCCCGCGGGTTGGTTTTCCGGATTTGCCCGGCATCTGGCGCGACATTGCTGACCGCGTGCTCCCGTTTCTTGGTCTCTTTCCCGATGGTAGCCGGCGCCGGATGCCGACGAAACGGCAGGATACGTGAATAAAGCGGATAACTTCCAACGATCAGCGGTTGTGCCACGGGGACTGAACCGGCGCCGGCATGGCCGGCGCCGGCCGTGCCTCAGAACTCCTTCAGGTTGTCGGCCAGATGCTTGTGGGCATAGGCCGTGCGGGCGAGGCCGCGGCGCTGCAGCTCGGGCACCAGCCCGTCGCAGATCTCCATGATGGCGCGGCGCTCGATCGGCGTGTCGGAGAACAGGAAGCCGTCACCGCCCACTTCCTGCATGACCTCGGCCATCACCCCCGCCACGTGATCGGGGGTGCCCGTGTAGTCGAGGCTGCCCTTGCTGGCGTAGCCACGCACGATCTCGCGCAGGGGCTTGCCGAGCCAGCGGGCCAGCGAGGACTGGTGACCGTTGGTCTTCAGGTCGAGCGGCAGCGGCTCGTCCAGATCGAACTTCGAGAAGTCGATGCCGGTCAGCCGCGACATGCCGGAGAGCTGCATGTCGACGTACTTCAGCGAGTCCTCCTGCTGCAGCCGGCGCCGCTCGCGCGCCGCCTCCATCGTCGTGTCGACGATCGGCGAGCACAGGAACAGGAGCTTGATGTCGTCGGGATTGCGCCCCATCGCGGCGGCGTTGCTGCGGACCTCCTCGCGATAGGCCTTCATCTTCCCGATGTCGCTGCCTTCGGTGATGATCGTATCGGCCCATTTCGAGGCGAACTTCTTGCCCGCCGCCGAGCCGCCGGCCTGGCAGATCGGCACGCGCCCCTGCGGCGAGCGCGGCGCGTTGATCGGCCCGCGCACCTTGAAGTACTTGCCCTCGTGGTGGATCGGGCGGACCTTCTTGCCGTCAGCGAACATCGGGATGTCGCGATCGAGCACGACCGCATCCGCGTCCCAGGCCTCCCAGAGCCGGGTGACGACGTCGGCGAACTCGTCGGCCAGCTCGTAGCGCTCGTCGTGCGGCAGGTGCCTGTCCTTGCCGTAGTTCTGCGCGGTGCCGTCGTTGCTGCCGGTGACGCAGTTCCAGCCGATGCGGCCCTCGGTGACATGATCCAGAGAATTGATCAGGCGCGCCGCCAGGTACGGCGGATACTCCGACACCGAGAGGGTGGGCACCAGGCCGAGATTCTGCGTCGCCTGCGCGAGCCAGGGCACCAGCACCGCCGGGTCGAGCTTGGGCGTTCCCTGGGCGTACTGCAGGTAGGTGTCGTGATTGCCCTTGTAGGTGTAGGGCACGTTCGAGGAATCCTCGATGATCATGTAGTCCATGCACGCCCGCTCCATCCCCTTGGCGAGGTCGATGAAGAGGTCGGGCATCATCCAGCGTTTGACGTCGCTGGCACTGCCAGCCCACATCGAACGCCAGTTCTTGGAAGCGAAACTCTGGCCGAGGAACCAGGCGAGATGGAACGGTTTTGTCATGCCGCTCCGGAAGCAAGAGTTCGGCCAAAAACCAATTCAGATTCAGCAGCTTAGCGATGCCGAAATGCGATCGCGATTCCCTCCTGCTGCAAGGGTCGGGCCTCCGCAATTTGGGAGGCCGCTCGTCATCCGCCATCTCTGGCAGCGAAGCCGACGCACGGTATTGACATCAATGCCGTAGAGGGGCGTCCTGCGCCCGATGTCAGTTGAGAAAGCGCAAGCTTGCCGGGCGTGACGCGTTTTCTGCTGCCCTGCGTCTGGATCGCCTGGGGCTTGTCTTATCAGCTGATGAGCTGGTCGCTCGAGGCCGTCGACCTCTTCACCAGCCGACTGATCATCATGCCGATCTCGGGCGTGATTCTGCTGGCCCTCGGCGTCCTGGGCGGCGCGGCGGCGCTGCCCGGCCGGCGTCTGTGGGGCCAGATCTCGCTGACCGGCCTGTTCAACATGGGCTTCTTCCAGATCTTCCTGATCGCAGGCATCGCCACACTCAGCCCGAGCCGCACGCGGGCCCGTGAGGCGCCGGTCGGCACGCTGCTCACCTTGCTGGCAGCGATCTCCTTCAGCATCGGCACCGTCCTCACCAAGCGAATGGCGGTTGCGGGCGATGTCACCATCAACGCCGCGTGGCAGATCCTGGTCGGCACGGTGCCCGTGTTCGTCATCTGGCTGATCTTCGCACGCGGCGCCTACTTTCATCCCGACCAGGTGCGATCGCGAACACGCTGTTTCAAGGTGAAAGACCGGGACGCCTAGATTACTCGCCAGCAGGCGCTCCGCCCGTCGGATGAAATGGAGAGCCGATCGTGAAACGAGCAATCCGCGAGAAGGTCAAACTGCTCGAACAGACCTACCGAGACACCGCGGAATGCATCTTCTGCGGCGCTACGCCGACGACTGACGAGCACATCTTCTCGCGATGGACGCACAAGTACATGCTCCCGGCCAAGCCGGGGAAAGCCAAGTCTTACGTGGCCGTCAAGCACATCGACAGAGTGGTTGGCGCCAATTTCAAGCTGCCGGGGCCGATCCGGGATTGGCAGATCCGATGCGTCTGCGGTCCGTGCAACAATGGCTGGATGAGCCAACTCGACACCGCAGTCGAGCCTCTCATGATGCCGCTTATTCTCGGCCAGCAGACGCGGCTCTTCGAGAAGCAGTGTGAGCAGATCGCGGCCTGGGCGGTTATGAAGTCGATGGTCGTGCACAACAAGTGGGTCCATCACACGCGCCGCAAGTTTCTCAAGAAGGCCAAAAGGCCTCCGAAGGATTGGGCAGTGTGGATCGCGAACTACAATAGGAGAGACTGGGAAGGTGAGTGGCTGTCGTGGCCGGTTGCAGTGCGCACGGATGCGGAGAAATCGCCGCGCCGCAAGGCGGCCTACAACGCGCACGTAACAATCCAGATAATCAAGGACCTCTACATCCACGTCACAAATCTTCCGTACGAAGGCTTCGCCGCGAAGTTCCGATTTAGGCGGTCCGATGGCGCGGGCCTCAATGTCGTTCGGATCTGGCCCTACACAGGAACCAGCATCGTGTGGCCGCAGAAGGCGCTGCAGGACGAGGACGCGATGATGGCCTCGGAGGCTGTCTTTCGTTTCCTGATGCGAAATGACGATGCAGCTCGTCGGATCGCGGGTGCGTGACGCCCAAGACCCACTTTGCGACCTGTTATTTCATGGACATCAGCCAGTAGGCCTTATTCCCAGCTCTGGCCGGGTGCCAAAAGTGGCGTGTGCCCTATCACCTTGAGGACGTCCCTGATCAGAATGCATCTGGCTATTCGCTTCTAGGCTCCACTTCAAGACGAGGACACCGGTCGGCTTTGGAAGGCGAGTACATGCGTGAGCGGCGCGCACTTTCTCCGAGAGTTTCAACGAGGCGAACCGAGTGCCGCGACATCCCGAAGTCCTATCGTATCTCCAAGAAGTTTGCGTAGTGATCGGTGTTAGTCCCACGTGTCGGTGCCCGGCCCCTTCACTGGGAATACAAACTGGCGATGGTCACTCGTGCTCTCGTTCCAGTACCGTGCAAACCACTTCACCTTCTCGAAGTGCTTCGGCGTGTCCACGGATTCATCGAAGCGCTGCTGGATGCGGCGGCCAATTGCGTTGAAATGCTCTGCCTGAATCGCTCGTTCGGCGTCAGTCTCGCGAGCGCCTAGGCTTGATCTGATGAACTCCAGTGCGTGCAGAAAGAACGGACCGTCGTTCGCCTGGCGCACACGGTCGCCATAGTGAGGGTCGGCCGCCTGGTAGGTCCTGACGTCCGCCGCGACTTCTTTGGTAAGCATGATACGCGGATAGACTGCGACGGTGCTTTCAAGCTCATACGCCTTTACCAAGGCTGCCCCGAACACAAAGAGTGCATCGTGGAAAAGTTTCCCCTTTACCACCGCACCGCGGACAAAGTATCCGTGCTCCAAAAGCCCGTGTGTCAGCGATCCAAGGCTAAATAGGAGATACTGAAGGTCGGCCGCTGTTACGGCGCACGAGGCGCAAATGCCGTCGGAGATTGTGTGCACTTTAAGATCGAGCGCATGTCGCTTAGCCGAGAGGAACGGCCGACCATGCACCCGATAGAGAATGTCACGCATGGTACTGACGTCGACCGAGCCGCTGTCGAGCTCACGGATTAGAGAACGGAACCCAAGAATGTCTACGAACGCGCAATAGCGCGTCTCATACGGCGGTATCGACGTGTCGATCTTGATCTCAGTCCGAGCCATCGTGCTCAACTCCCGTACAATCCCATGTCTGCCACAATCGCCGACCTGCCATGACCGACTGGGGTAGAATGTAAGCGCCGTGCTCCTCGTTTCGCGGCCGGAAGTTGCCGCGAGCATCCTTTGTCTCGGCGCACGAAGCTTTTGCTCGTCTGCGCTGCCCGCCCATGAATCAGCTCTATGTCGGCTCTTCCGAATCAATCACGCTGCCCAATACAGGTGGCTTCCTTTTCATAGATCGCGAAGTAGCGAAGATCCCGCGAGCGCGAGTTTTCGCCCCGTTCAAGCACAACTTCAATCCGCTCAACGACATCGACGACAAGAAGGCCCGCTAGTTCGCGGACGTGCTCTCGCTCCCCAAGGCGAGAACACGCTGACAGTGAGGACGGTAAGCGGGCTCTGCTCAGAGCCATGCTCTCAGCAGGATCGACCGGACAGGGTGAAGGGAGATGAAGAAGTCGAGGGGATGATCGGCGAGCCGCTCGCCTCGCCTGCCCCCGCTCCATGATCTTAGCCAGCCTGAGCCATGCCGAGCTGGGCGACTTCGACGCGCTCGCCCTGGGGGCGCTGCTCATGAGCCACTTCAAAAGCCAGCTCGTCGTCTCCGACCTTGGCTTTCTACGGTCGGGATATGCACGTGAGCTTGGTTCGGCAGGAGCGGCTGGTTGGCGGGGTCAATTTTCCCCGAGGAACTGCCGGACAAGCTGCGGCACAGCTGCTTGCCGCCTCACTGTGAGTAGGACTAAACGCGCAAGCCCATACGCCGCAAGAATTTTGCGGAGGCCTGAGCAACGGAAAGGAGTGTGGATGGTGCCCCGAGACGGAATCGAACCGCCGACCCCATCATTACGAATGACGTGCTCTACCAGCTGAGCTATCGGGGCACGGCGCGGGTTCTAGGCGAAAGCCGGGGGACGCGCAAGCCGTCCGCACACCGGAAGCAACGGAGCCCTTTCGGCCCCTGACCCCGTCGATTCACACGATTCGGCCCCGGCCGAACTTTGCGAGCGGGCTGCGCGGGATAGAGTGCGCGCCCCATGACGACCCTGATCGCCCTCCTGCCGCTCCTCCTCGTGCTCGGCCTGCTCGCCTCGGGGCGCGCCGGCGCCCTGGTCGCGGGCGCCGCCGGCCTGCTGGCCACGGTGGCGGCGGCGCTGGCGCTCCTCTGGCCCTCCGGCGGCGCGGGAGAGGGCGCCGGCGCGCCGCCGCTCCTGCCGCTCTTCCTGCGCGAGACGGCGGCCGGCCTGTGGCTGTCGTGGCACGTCGTGGCGATCATCGCCGCCGGCATGTTCTTCCATCGCTGCCTGCAGGCCCGCGACGGCGCGGCCGCGGCCGGGGGCACGGTCGAGGCGACGCCGCGGCGCCTGTGGGCGGTCTGTTTCCTGCTGGCACCCTTCGGGGAATCGGTGACGGGCTTCGGCATCGGCTACATCATCGCGCTGACGGCACTGCGCCGGCTGGGACTGGGCGGCCTCCCCGCCCTGCTGCTCGGCCTCTACAGCCAGTCGCTGGTGCCGTGGGGCGCGCTCGCCATCGGCACCACGGTCGGCGCCACCCTCGCGGGGCTGGCACCGTCGACGCTCGGCGAGGCCTCGGCGCTGCTGCAGGTGCCGATCCATGCCCTCTACCTCGTGATCTACTGGCGGCTGGCGCGCACGGCCGGCATCACGGTGCCGGCGGCGCAGAAGCTCGACGACGTCGCCTGGACGGCGCTGCTGCTGGCCCTGATCTGGCTCTGCAACCGCTACAGCGACGTCGAGATCGCCGGCGCAGCGCCGACGGCGCTGCTGCTGGCGCTGCGCTTCTGGCGCGACGAGCGGCCGGACGGGCCGCGCCTGCGCGCGGCGCTCGCCGCCAACGCGCCCTATGTCGCGCTGACCGCGGCGCTCTGCGCCACCCGCCTGGTGCCGCCGCTGCGCGACACGCTGAAGCCGCTCTGGTCGCTGCGGCCGTTCGACAACCAGCCGGCCTTCGCGCCCTTCTACGCGCCGGGCTTCTGGCTGGTGGCGATCGGGCTGATCGTCGTGTGGCGGGCGCGCGCCTCGCTGGCACGGGTCGCGGCCGAAGCGGCGCGCGGCGCCTGGCGGGCCTGCACCGTCACCATCCTGTTCGTGGTCATGGCCGAGCTCTATGTCGGCTCGGGCATGGCCGAGACGATCGCGGAGGCGCTGCGCGGCGCGGCCGGGCGCGGCGCCGCGCTCGGCGTGCCGCTGTTCGCCGGGATCGGCGGCTTCCTGACCGGCGGCGGCGCGGCGGCCAACGCCATGCTGATGCCGATGGCGACGGCGCTGGCCCGCGCCACCGGCCTCGACCCGGCCTGGATCGCGGCGGTGCAGAACAGCGTCTGCACCAACCTCACCATGCTGTCGCCCATCCGGGTCTCGATGGGTGCGGCCATTCTGGCCCTCGCCGCGCCCGAGGCGGCGCTCTACCGTCGGGCCTGGCCGCTCGCCCTGCCGTCCCTGCTCACCGGGTTGCTCGCCGTCACGATGCTGCTGCTCCTGCCGCCGCCATGATTCCGTCGCGCCGTCGCGTCCTGCTCGCCGGGCTACGAACGAGCTTGGGAGCTGGCCTGGGCATCCTGCCCCTCGCCGGCGCCCGCCGCGCCGGCGCCATCGTCATCCTCGACAGCACCTGGCGCGCCGAGGGCGGACGGCCGGGCCACGAGACCGACGGCTTCCGCGCCCATGTCGCGCTCGCCAACCAGCCGCAGTTCGCCGGGCTGATCGCCCTCTCGGAGGACGACGGCGCGGCCTGGGACGATGCCTCGGGGACCTGGATCGGCAATTTCGGCGGCGTCGGCTGGGTCCTGACGGCCGCCCACGTGTTCAAGAGCGGCGAGGGCGCCGACACCTATCTCTACCGCACGCGCACCGGCACGGTGCTGCACGGCAACCGGCTCTACGTGCACCCGCGCTACGACGGCAACGGCGACAATCGCAGCGGCTACGACGTCGCGCTGGTGCAGCTCGACGGGCAGGTGACCGACGCCGGCGCGCCGCCTCTCCTCTATGCCGGCGACATCCGCGTCGGCCTGCGCATCGTCATCGTCGGCTTCGGCGCCCGAGGATTGGGTTCGACCGGCGAGGACAGCGAGTGCGACGATCCCGACGACAACAGGACGGCGGCGGAGAACACGGTCGACGCGGTGACGCCGCCCAGCGCACGCGACACGCCGGACGACGATTCGGGCAACTGGCTGCGCGTCACGCTGCGGCGCGAAGCGGAAGGCGGCGGCCGGCTCGACGGCATCCTGGGCGGCGGCGACAGCGGCGGCTCGGCCTGGGCGCGCATCGACGGGCGCTGGATGGTGGTCGGCGTCAACGCCAGCGGAACCAGCGACACCTATGGCGGCGAGTCGTTCTTCGCACGCCTGGCCGGCGTGCGGCCGTGGCTCGCGGGTGTGCTGCCCGCATTGCGGTTCATCCCGTAGGTCTTATGATCCCCCGCGAACGAATCCGCGGGAGAGAACGATGGCCAAGGTGGCGTTTCTGGGACTGGGCGTGATGGGCTTCCCGATGGCGGGGCATCTCGCCGCCAAGGGCCACGAGGTGACGGTCTACAACCGCACCTTCGCCAAGGCCGAGGCCTGGACGCAGAAGCACAAGGGCAAGGCGGCGAAGACGCCGAAGGAAGCGGCGGCCGGACAGGAGATCGTCTTCTGCTGCGTCGGCAACGACGACGACCTGCGCTCGGTCGTGCTGGGCGACAGCGGCGCCTTCGCCGGCATGGGCAAGGGCACGATCTTCTTCGACAACACCACGGCATCGGCCGACATCGCCCGCGAGCTGCACGGCGAGGGCAAGAAGAAGGGCATCGACTTCATCGACGCGCCCGTCTCGGGCGGCCAGGCCGGCGCCGAGAACGGCCAGCTCACCGTGATGTGCGGCGGCGAGGCCGCGCCCTTCGAGAAGGCGAAGCCGGTGGCCGACTCCTACGCCAAGGCGATCACCCTGATCGGCCCGCCGGGCACCGGCCAGATCACCAAGATGATGAACCAGATGTGCATCGCCGGCATCGTCCAGGGCCTGGCCGAAGCGCTGAACCTCGGCCAACGCTCGGGCCTCGACATGGAGAAGGCGCTGGCCGCCATCTCCAAGGGCGCGGCGCAGAGCTGGCAGATGGAGAATCGCTGGCAGAACATGATCGCCGGCAAGTTCGACTATGGATTCGCCGTCGACTGGATGCGCAAGGATCTCGGCATCGCCCTGACCGAAGGCAAGCGCGCCAAGGCCGCCATGCCGCTGGTCGCGCTGGTCGACCAGTTCTATGCCCGCGTCCAGGAGCGCGGCGGCGGCCGCTGGGACACGTCGAGCCTGATCCAGCCGCTGCAGAAGCCGTGAGCGCCCGGCGATGAGCGGCTACACGCTGTGGGGCCGCGAGGGCTGGGGCTCGACCATCGTCGAGGCCCAGCTCGTCTGGTACGGCCTTCCCTACGCCTTCGAGCCGGTCGGCGACCTGCTGCGCCAGCCCGAGTCGCGGTCCAAGCTCGAGAAGGTCAATCCTCTGGCCCAGGTGCCGACCCTGGTGATGCCCGACGGCAGCATCATGAGCGAGAGCGCGGCCATCACGCTGCTGCTGGCCGACATCAGCGGAACGGACTCGCTGGTGCCGCGGCCGGGAGCGCCGGAGCGGGCGAAGTTCCTGCGCTGGCTGGTGTTCATCGTCGCCAACATCTACCCGACCTTCACCTATGCCGACGATCCGGCGCGCTTCGTGTCGGTCAATGCCGCGCGCGATCCGTTCCGCGCCGCCACCGACGCCTATGCCCAGCGCCTGTGGCGCCAGATCGAGCGCGAGGCCGGCAGCCCCTGGTTCCTGGGCGAGCGCTTCTCGGCCCTCGACATCTACATCGGCATCATGACGCGCTGGCGGCCCAAGCGGGGCTGGTTCGAGACCGAGACGCCGCGCCTGTTCGCCATCGCCCGCCGCGCCGACCAGCGCCCGGAACTGGCCGAGGTCTGGAAGCGCAACTTCCCGTCATGAGCTGCGTCGGCATCGTCGGCGGGCTCGGCGTCGGCGCCACGGTCGACTACTACCGGCGCATCACGGCGGCCTGCCGGGCGCGCGGCGTCGTTCCCGACCTCGCGATCGTCCATGCCGACGTCGATCGTGGCCAGGGGTACGTGCGCGACGGGCGGCTCGAGGCCCTGGCCGAGTATCTCGCGGGCTTCATCGGGCGGCTGGAGCGCGCCGGCGCGGAGGCCGCCGTGCTGCCGGCCGTCACGCCGCACATCTGCATCGCCGAGCTTCGGCCGCGCATCAGCCTGCCGCTGATCGACATCGTCGAGGCGATCGGCGGCGAAGTGAAGCGGAGGAACCTCCGGCGCGTCGCGCTGTTCGGCACCACCTTCACCATGCAGGGCAGCCTGTGGGGCCAGCTCTCCGGCCCGGCGCCGCAGGTCGAGATCGTGAAGCCACGCCCCGACGAGATCGACTTCGTCGGCCGCGCCTACCAGCGCTTGCTGGACACCCAGCAGGGCGATGCGGCCGAGACCGAAGGCCTGCGCCGCCTCGCCGCCGAGCTGCAGCGCCGCGACGGTGTCGAGGCCGTCCTTCTGGCCGGCACCGACCTCGCGGTCATCTTCGACGAGGAGACGGCAGGCTTCCCCTGCATCGACTGCGCGCGCGTGCACATCGACGCGATCGTGGAGCGGCTGGCCGCGTAGTGCCGAGAGGACGCCGCGTTGTGGCGCCTCATGGGGAGCGCGGACCTCCAGGTCCGCATCATGATCATGAGCGGACCTGGAGGTCCGCGCTCCAATAGCTCCACCCCTCGCGATGCGCTCCCACCCTCAGAACGTCTGCCGCACGCCGACGATCTCGCCGAGGCAGCGGCCGACATGGTCGGCGGTGCCGGGCTCCAGCCCCTCGACCTCGATCTCGACCGACAGCAGGTCCTCGTCGGCCTGGGCGAAGACGCGCGCCGGGACGAGCCCCCGCTTGGCCAGCAGTTCGAGCGCGCGCGGCAGCACGCCGGGCTCGGGATCGGCCTCGAAACAGTAGCGGACGGTGGAGGAATTGCGCCTAAGCGCGAGGACGGCGGAGGGCACGGACGACATGGACGGACTCCCGGAAAAGGCGGACGAACGGCAACGGCCGGTTTGCATCGCAAACCGGGGTGCTAATTCGCCGAACCAGGAGGTCCATGCGGGCCATGACGGCACTATAGCGTCACCGGCGGCCCGCAGGCTACGCTTTCCTCGGCTCACGAAGGGATGGAAACAAAGATGCGTTCGACGCCGGTCTACGAAGTGCACGCGATCAAGTACGCCCACCTGCCGCGCAAGGGTTGGGAAGTGCAGATCAACCCCGATCCGCACGATGCCGACTTCCCGATGGACTATTTCGTCTGGGTCGCGATCCCGCTGGACGAGGCCGGCAAGCGGGCGATCGGCGGCAAGCCGGTGGTGATCGACACTGGCTTCAACGCCCAGGTCGGCCAGCAGCGCGGCCGCGAGGTCAAGCGCAACCCGGCCGACCTGCTGGCCGATCTCGGCGTCGATCCCAAGACCGTCGAGGACGTCGTCATCACCCACCTGCACTACGACCATGCCGGCAACTGGGACAAGTTTCCCAGGGCGCGCTTCCACCTGCAGGACAAGGAGATGCAGTTCGCCACGGGCCGGCACATGTGCCAGGGCCCGTTCCGCCATGCCTACGAGGTCGAGGACGTGGTCGGCCTGGTGCGCGCCGTCTACGGCGAGCGGGTCGTCTTCCACGACGGCGACGACGAGCTGCAGCCCGGCCTGTCGCTGCACCTGATCGGCGGCCACACGATGGGCATCCAGTCCGTGCGCGTCATGACGCGCAACGGCTGGCTGGTGCTGGCATCGGACGCCAGCCACTACTATTGGGGTATCCGCGACCGCAAGCTGTTCTCGATCGTCTACTCGGTGGCCGACATGCTGGCCGGCTACGACAGGCTGCTGAAGCTGGCCGAGGGCCGCGTCGACATGGTCGTGCCCGGCCACGACGCCGAGGTCATGAAGAAATACCCGCCCTCGCGCGACGACCTGAAGGGCATCGCCGTCCGGCTGGATTGAGTCTCGCGGACGCTAAAGGTCCCTCGCTTCGCTCGGGATGACAGCGGGGGACGCAGCAGCGAAACTCCTGTCATCCCGAGCGCAGCGAGGGACCCTTCTTCGGGACCGCGAGCCTCCGGCTCGCTCAAGCTTCATGAGCGGGCCGGAGACATGGCAGGGCAACGAAACCCCTGTCATCCCGAGCGCAGCGAGGGACCCTTCGGCAACAGAAAGGTCCCTCGCTGGCGCTCGGGATGACAGCGTGCGTTCAGGACGGCGAGGCCGTCATTTCTTCTCGACGTTCCACAGCGCCAGCGACGGCGTGTGCAGCAGGCCGTTGACGTTGGCGCGGATCGCGGTCGGCGTCGTGAACTGGCCGAGCGGCACGTGCGTCGGATATTCGAGCACGCGCAGCTGCACCTTCTCGGCGATCTCCTTCTGCTTCGCCGGATCGGATTCGGCGGCATAGGCGTCGCGCAGCTTCTCCAGCTCGGCGTCGCAGGGCCAGCCGAAGGTCGCCTTCTCGCACGAGGCGTTGAGGAAGGCCGCCGACACCGGGTTCAGCACGTCGGTGGCGCCCCACGAGGTGAAGAAGGCGCCCCAGCCGCCCTTGTCCGGCGGATCCTTCTTGGAGCGCCGCGCGACCAGCGTCTGCCAGTCCATCGGCTGCAGGTCGATCTTCAGCCCGATCCGCTCGAGCTGCGGCTTGGCGACAGTGGCGAGGTTGTTGTGCCCGGCCGTGTCGGTCTGGTGCATCAGCACGATCGGCGTGCCGTCGTAGCCCGCCTCGGCCAGGAGTTGCTTGGCCTTGGCGACGTTGCCCGAGAGCTTGTCCTCCCAGCCCTTGGTCGATTCGAGGGGCGAGCCGCAGGGGAACAGCGACTTGCACTCCTTGTAGTAGTCGGGGTTGCCGACGTTGGCCTCGAGGAACTCCTTCTGGGACAGGGCGTAGAGCACCGCCTGCCGCACCTTCGCGTTGTCGAACGGCTTGAAGAGCACGTTGAAGCGCATCGCGTACTGGCGGCCGGCCTTGTTGACGACGGTGGTCTTGACGTTCTTGTCCTTGGCCAGCAGCGGCAGCAGGTCCGGCGGCACGATCTCGACGAGGTCGACCTCGCCGTTCAGCAGCGCGTTCACCTGGGTCTGCTGGTCGGGGATGGTGATCCACTCGACGCGGTCGACCTTGGCCACCTTGCCGCCGGCCAGGCCCGAGGGCGGCTCGGCCCGCGGCTTGTACTTCGGGTTCTTGACGTAGACCGCCTTCTCGCCCGCCTTCCACTCGTCCTTCTTGAAGATGAAGGGACCCGAGCCCGTGGCGTCCGTGATCTGCGTGTTGGGATCGGTGCTGGCCACCGACTTGGGCATCATGAAGGGGACGTTGGAGCTCGACTTGCCGAGCGACTCCAGAACAAGCCCGTAAGGATGCTTCAGCACCATCTTGATGGTCTTGGCATCGGGCGCCGACAGGTCGGAGACCACGCCCATCAGCTTCTGGCCCATCGAATCCTTGGCGCCCCAGCGCCTGATCGAGGCGACGCAGTCCTCGGCCGTCACCGGCTTGCCGTCGTGCCACTCCAGCCCGTCACGCAGCGTGAAGGTCCAGGTGAGCTTGTCCGGCGAGACGTCCCACTTGTCGACCATCTGCGGCTTGACCTCGAGCTTGTCGTCGAGGGCGAACAGCGTGTCGTAGACCATGTTGCCGTGATGCGTGGAGATCAGCGCCGTGGTCCAGATCGGATCGATGATCTTGAGATCGGAATGAAGCGCGACCTTGAGCGTGGTCTGCGCATAGGCAGGCGTGGCGAATGCGGCGGCGACCGCCAGCGCGCCGACGAGGCGACGTCCCAGTTTCAACATGAAAGCTCCCTATTGACCCCCCGGTATCATGCAAGAATAGGGCCCTCAGTCGGCCTGCGCGACATCCAATAGGGCTTGCCAATCCGTCAATTTCACGCGCGGACGTCCCGCGGCTGCGCCGGCGGCGACCTCCTGCTTGTCGATCCGATGCCAGCCCGCGGCGTCGATGGCGGCCGGCAGGATGTCAGGCCCGCTCTTGGGATCTCGCTCCTTGAGGAACGCCAGCACCTCCTGGGCGACGGCATGGCTCTCGGCGCGATTGGTTGGGATGGTGCCGGTCGGTCCGCGCCGCGCCCAGCCGACCGGGAAGACGTCCTCCCGCCGGGGAAAGGGCAGGCCCTCGTAGCCGATGCAGGTCACCACCAGGTCGGCCGGCAGGCGGCCGGTCGACAGCTCGATCTCCGCGGCATGGATGGCCACCGGCGCGGCGCCGAACAGGAAATGCACGGTCAGAGGCTTGGCTCCGGCCTGGTTGGCCGCGAAGCCTTTCAGGATGTCGAGGTTCTTGGCCTTGCGCAGCCGCTCCGGCGTGGGATCGCTGGCCGGTGGCGCGGCGTCGAGCCCTGCCGCATCGGTCACCGCGACGGCCCGCGTCAGGCGGCCCATCTCGGCCAGCTCGTTGTTGGTGAAGGAGGCATGCTCGGGGCCGCGCCGGCCGATGACGTAGATGTCGGTGAGCGGCGCGGCGGCGATGGCCGCTCCCGCCTCCGGCACGATGTCGCTCCTGGCCATCTCTTCTGGGCTCTTGGCCAGGAGCCGCGCGACGTCGAGCGCGACGTTGCCGTTGCCGATCACCGCGACGCTCCTGACGGCGGACAGATCGGGTCCGGTGCGGAAGTCGGGATGGCCGTTCAGCCAGGCGACGAACCGCCACGATCCCCAGACATGGGGCAGGTCCTCGCCGGGGATGCCGAGCCGTCGGTCGATCGTCATGCCTGTGGCGACGATCACGGCGTCATAGGCCTCGTTCAGTTCGTCCCAGGTCAGGTCGCGGCCGATCTCGAGATTGCCGGCGAAGCGGACGTCAGGCTGGGCGAGCAGGCGCTCGAACTGGCGGACGATCGCCTTGGTGCCCTGGTGATCGGGCGCCACGCCGGCGCGCACCAGGCCGTACGGCGTCGGCAGCCGGTCGATGATGTCGATATGCAGGTCCGGGCGCGCACGCAACATGCCGTCGGCAGCGTAGAAACCCGACGGGCCCGCGCCCACGATGGCAACGCGGTGGGTCATGACAGCCCGCTTAGCATATGATGGTTACATGACTAAATACCCAAAGCTCGGTCAGCTCGGAAAGCCGGCGCCGCTGCCGGACTCGCCGGCGAAGGCCGTCCTCGAGACCGTGCCCAGCCCGCAGCCCCGCGCGCTCTATCTCGTGCGCTTCACGGCGCCCGAGTTCACCACCCTCTGTCCGGTCACCGGCCAGCCCGACTTCGCGCACCTGGTGATCGACTATGCGCCGCGAGCCAGACTGGTCGAGAGCAAGTCGCTGAAGCTCTACCTCGGCAGCTTCCGCAACCACGCCGACTTCCACGAGGCCTGCACGCTGGCCATCGGGATGCGGCTGGCGAAGGAGCTGGCGCCGCGATGGCTCAGGATCGGCGGCTACTGGTATCCGCGCGGTGGCATGCCGATCGACGTCTTCTGGCAGACCGGCCAGCCGCCGCGGGGTCTCTGGCTGCCCGATCCCGGGGTCGCACCCTACCGGGGCCGCGGATAGGCCGACGACGCCATGACGCGCCTGCCCCCCGTGCCCAAGCGGCCGCCGCGACCGGCGACGCCGGCGGCGCTGCGGCAGGCGATTCGCGACGAAGCGCTGCGGCTCGGCTTCGATGCCGTGGGCTTCGCGCCGGCGGCGCTCGCTCCCGAGGCGCGGCGCGAGCGTCTGCAGCGGCTGGGCGATTTCCTCGCCGCCGGCTGGCAGGGCGACATGGGCTGGCTGGGCGAACGCGCCGACGAACGCGCCGATCCGCAGACGCTGTGGCGCGAGGCCCGGACGGTCGTCTCGCTGGCGCTCAACTATGGGCCGGCGGTCGATCCGATGGCCGCCCTCGGGCACGACGACCGCGCGGCCATCTCGGTCTACGCCCAGGGCCGCGACTACCACGACGTGATGAAGAGCAAGCTGAAGGCGCTGGGCCGCTTCATCTGGGACACCTGGCGGCACGACCTCAAGGTCTTCGTCGACACCGCGCCGCTGATGGAGAAGCCGGCCGCCCAGGCCGCCGGCCAGGGCTGGCAGGGCAAGCACACCAACCTGGTCTCTCGCCGATTCGGCTCGTGGCTGTTCCTGGGCGAGATCCTGCTGTCGGTCGAGCTGCCGGCCGACGAGGCCGAGGCCGACCATTGCGGCCAGTGCCGCGCCTGCCTCGACGTCTGCCCCACCGCGGCCTTCCCGGCGCCCTATCGCCTCGAGGCCCGGCGCTGCATCTCCTATCTCACCATCGAGCATGAAGGCCCGGTCGACCGCGATCTGCGCCCCCTGCTCGGCAACCGCATCTACGGCTGCGACGACTGCCTGGCCGTCTGCCCCTGGAACAAGTTCGCGCAGCGGGCGCGCGAGACGGCGCTGATGCCGCGGCCCGCGCTCGACGCACCGCTGCTGGCCGAGCTGGCCACGCTCGACGAGGCGGGCTTCCGCCGACGCTTCGCCGGCACCGCCGTCAAGCGCATCGGCCGCGACCGCTTCCTGCGCAACGTCGCCTATGCGCTCGGCAACAGCGCCCGGCGGGCGGCGGCGCTCCCGGCAATCGAGCGTCTGCTCGGCGATCCCTCGCCCCTGGTGCGCGGCGCCGCGGTCTGGGCGCTGTCACGCCTGGCGCCCCAGGAATTCGCCCGGCGTCGCGGGGCCATCCGCGACGAGCATCCGGACGTGCACGCCGAATGGTCAGCGGCGCTCGCGGAAGAAGTCGCGTAGCAGCGCGGCCGCCTCGCTCTCGCCGAGCCCGGGATAGAGTTCCGGCCGGTGATGGCAGGTCGGCTGGTCGAAGATGCGCGGACCGTGCTCGATGCCGCCGCCCTTGGGATCGGCAGCGCCCCAGTAGAGCCGGCGGATTCGGGCGAAGGAGATCGCCTGGGCGCACATCGGGCAGGGCTCGAGCGTCACGTAGAGATCGCAGCCGACCAGCCGCGGCGCGCCGAGCGCCGTCGCCGCCGCGCGGATCGCCAGCATCTCGGCATGGGCCGTGGGATCGTTCGTCTCCTCGGTCCGGTTGCCTGCCGCTGCCAGGAGGGCGCCATCGGCACCGACGATCACGGCGCCGATCGGCACCTCGCCCCGCTCTGCGGCTGCGCGTGCTTCGCGAAGTGCGCGCTCCATGGGGGACGCTCTTGTGGGGCCGGTCATAACGGGGAAAATAGCCGAAGAACGGTTCGGGAGGAGTCGATCATGCGCTTCAGCTTCACGCCGGAGCAGGAGGAGTTTCGCACCAGTCTGCGGCGGGCGCTCGAGGCCCGCTCGCCGACCAAGGAGGTGCGCCGCCTGATGGCGACCGAGGCGGGGTTCGAGCGCGACGCCTGGCGCAAGCTGAACCAGGAGCTGGGACTGACGGCGATCCACATTCCCGAAGCCTATGGCGGCGGCGGTTTCGGCCTGGCCGATGTCGCGATCGTGCTCGAGGAGATGGGCCGCGGCCTGCTCTGCGCACCCTTCCTGTCGACCGTGCTGGGCTCGCTCGCGATTCTGAATGCCGGCAGCGAGGAGCAGAAGAAGGCGCTGCTGCCGGCCATCGCCGCCGGCGACCGGACGGTGACGTTCGCCCTGTCGGAGGACGACGGCCGCAACGATGCCGGCGGCGTGGCCGCGACGGCGACGCCATCGGGCGCCACTTGGCGCCTCGAGGGCACCAAGAGCTTCGTGCTCGACGGCCACACCGCGGACCTGATCGTCGTCGTCGCCCGCCGGCCGGGCTCGCAGGGCGAGGACGGCCTGTCCTTCTTCGTCGTCGAGGGCGATTCACCGGGACTGGAGCGGCGACGCCTGAAGACCATGGACGAGACGCGCAAGCTTGCCCGCGTCGGCCTCAACTCGGTCGAGGCCAAGTGCCTCGGCGAGGCTGAAGGGGCGGCCGCGGCACTCGCCCTCACCGTGCACCAGGCGGCCGTACTGCTGGCCAACGAGATGGTCGGCGGCGCCGAGCGGCTGCGCGAGGACGCGCTCGCCTACACCAAGATGCGCATGCAGTTCGGTCGCTCGATCGCCTCGTTCCAGACCACCAAGAACAAGGCAGCCGACATGCTGGTCGACGTCGAGCTCGCCAAGTCGGCGGCCTACTATGCTGCCGCGGCACTCGACGAGGGCGACGACGACCTGCCGGCGATCGCCTCGCTGGCCAAGGCCTGCGCCGCCGAGGCCTATCTGCAGACCGCGATCCACGCGGTGCAGATGCACGGCGGCATCGGCTTCACCTGGGACAACGACACGCATCTCTGGTTCAAGCGCGCCAAGAGCTCGGAGGTGCTGTTCGGCGACGCCAACCAGCATCGCGAAGCGATGATGCAGCACTGGAAGCACTGAGGGGGACGGACCATGAGCGAACCGACCGAAAGCTCCGTCCGCGAGGAAGTGCGGGCCTGGCTGGAAGCCAACTGGAACCCGGACTACGGGCTGGTGGAATGGCGCACCAAGCTGATCGAATCGGGCTGGGGCGCGCCGCACTATCCCAGGGAATGGTACGGCCGCGGCCTGCCGGTGAAGTTCAACGCCATCGTCGAGGAGGAGTTCGCGCGCATCGGCGCGGTCGGCGTCGCCAAGGCGGGCATCCGCACCCTGGCCGCCGCGACGATCCTCGATCACGGCACCGACCTCCACAAGGAGAAGTTCCTGCGCCGCATCCTCACCGGCGAGGACACGTGGTGCCAGCTCTTCAGCGAACCGGGCAGCGGCTCGGACATGGCGGGCGCCGTGACGCGCGCAGACCGCAAGGGCAACAAGTGGGTGATCAACGGCCAGAAGGTCTGGACCACCAGCGCCCACAAGGCGCACTGGGGCCTGCTGCTGGCGCGCGCCAACTGGGACGTGCCCAAGCACAAGGGCCTCGCCTACTTCATCCTCGACATGAAGCAGCCCGGCGTGCAGGTCCATCCGCTGAAGCAGATGAACGGGCATGCCTCGTTCAACCAGGTGTTCATGACCGACGCCATGGTCGAACCCGAGATGATGGTCTGCGACGTGGGCGACGGCTGGACCGTCGCCACGACCACCCTGATGCACGAGCGGCGCGGCGCCGACGGGCTCAGGAGCTGGGCGCAGGCCTCCAACCGCCAGGGCCGCATCTACGAGGAGGAGAAGGCGGAGATCGCCTCCACCATGGAGCCCTACAAGTGGTATCCGCAGCGCGCCGGACGCGTCGACTTGGTGATGCAGCGCGCCACGGAGACCGGCAGGATCAAGGATCCGGTGATCCGCCAGGAGATCGCGAAGCTCCTGATCATGTCCAAGGCCGCCGAATGGACGGCGCGCCGCGCGCGGGCGGCCCAGGAGCAGGGCAAGCCGCAGGGCCCCGAGGGCTCGCTCGGCAAGCTCGTGTCGAGCCACGTCGCGCGCCAGGCGGCCCGCGTCCACACCTACCTGTCGGGCGCCGATGCCCTGCTGACCGGCGAGGACAGCCCGATGGGCGGCGTGATCGCCGAGATCCTGGTCTCCGTTCCCGCCACCTCGATCGCCGGCGGCACCGACGAGATCCAGCGCAACATCATCTCCGAGCGCGTCCTCAAGATGCCCAAGGAGCCCAGCGTCGACACCGCCAAGCCGTTCAAGGACGTGCCGAGGAACATCGCCGCCTCGTCGTAACCCACTGTCATCCTGAGCGGAGCGAAGGATTTCATGCCGGTGGCAGGCGGCGATGAGGTCCCTTCGGCTGCGCTCAGGGCAGGCCCTTCGGCTGCGCTCAGGACGACTCAAAATGTGATATCTTGAGCGTATGCCCCGCCCCCTGATCGGCGTGACCCTGGATGCTGAAAAGCCCGGCGGTTACTCGAAATTTCCCTGGTATGCGCTGCGCCAGAACTATCTCGATGCCATCGACGCGGCGGGTGGGCTGGCGGTGGCCCTGCCGCACGAGCCCGACCGCGTCGGCGACTATCTCGAGCGCATCAACGCGCTGGTCGTGACCGGCGGCGCCTTCGACGTCGACCCCGCCTACTATGGCGGCGGGCCCGCGCACGCGACCGTGGTCACCAAGGACCGGCGCACCGCCTTCGAGTTCGCCGTCACCCGCGGCGCGCTCGACCGCAACAAGCCGGTGCTGGGCATCTGCGGCGGCCAGCAGCTCCTGCACGTCGTGCTGGGCGGCACGCTGATCCAGCACATCCCCGACGCCGTCGCCGCGGCGCTGGCCCACGAGCAGCCGAACCCGCGCGACGAGCCCGGGCATATCGTCACGGTGGCGCGCGGCACCCAGCTCCACGGCATCGTCGGCGCCGACGAGCTGGCGGTGAACAGCGCCCATCACCAAGCCGCCGCCGACGCGCCCGACGGGGTGGTCGTGAACGCCACCGCGCCGGACGGCGTCATCGAAGGGATCGAGGCGCCGCGCTACCGCTTCTGCATCGGCGTGCAGTGGCATCCCGAGTTCCTGATCTCCGAGGGCGACGCGAGGCTCTTCCGCGCCTTCCTGGGAGCGGCAGCGGCCCCGTGAGCGAACCCGAACGCATCGCCAAGAGGCTGGCGCGGGCCGGCCTCTGCTCGCGCCGCGACGCCGAGCGCTGGATCGCCGCCGGCCGCGTCAAGGTCGACGGACAGGTGCTCGACACGCCGGCCTTCACGGTCACGGGACAGAGCCGCATCGAGGTCGACGGCAAGCCCCTGCCCGACGCCGAGCGGGCGCGCCTCTGGCGCTACCACAAGCCGCCGGGCGAGATGGTGACGGCACGCGACCCGCAGGGCCGGCCGACCATCTTCGACGCCCTGCCCAGGAACATGCCGCGCGTGGTCACGGTCGGCCGTCTCGACTTCATGTCGGAAGGGCTGCTGCTGCTGACCAACGACGGCGGCCTGGCGCGCCGCCTCGAACTGCCGGCCAATGGCTGGATTCGCCGCTACCGCGCGCGGGTGCACGGCCTTGTCGACGAGGAGCGGCTGATGGCGCTGGCCGACGGCATCACCATCGAGGGCGTGCGCTACGGCGCCATCCAGGCGCGGCTGGAGCGCCAGCAGCGCACCAACGCCTGGCTGGAGGTCGCGCTGACCGAGGGCAAGAACCGCGAGGTGCGGCGCGTGCTCGCCCATCTCGACCTGCCGGTGATGCGCTTGATCCGTGTCGGCTTCGGCCCGTTCCATCTCGGCGAGCTGGAGCGCGGCACGGTCGAGGAAGTGCCGGCCCAGGCGCTCGACAACGCGCTGGGCCTGAAGCCGCCGCCGCGCAAGGCCGGCTGGGCCAAGCCGCGGCCGCAAGCCAGGCCACAGGCCCGGCCGCACGCAAGGCCCGCCGCGAAACCGCGGCCGCGGCGTCCCTGATGCTGAAGATCGTCGGCGGCCGGCATCGCGGCCGCACCATCGCCGCACCCGAAGGCCAGGCGACGCGACCGACCGCCAGCCGGGCGCGCGAGGCGCTGTTCAACATCTTGGCGCATGCCGGCTGGCGCGACGACGGCACCTCGCCGCTGGTCGAGGCGCGCGTGCTCGACGCCTTCGCCGGCTCGGGCGCGCTGGGGCTGGAGGCGCTGTCGCGCGGCGCCGCCCACGCGACCTTCCTCGACACCGATGCCACGGCGGTGCGGCTGATCGGCGAGAACCTCCGCAAGCTCGGCGAGACGGGCGCCGCCAAGGTCGTGCGCGCCGACGCGACGCACCCGCCCCTCGCCCGCACCGGCTGCGACCTCGCCTTCCTCGACCCGCCCTACCGGTCGGGCCAGGCCGGGCCGGCGCTCGAGGCACTGGCGGCCGCCGGCTGGCTGGCGCCCGGCGCCATCGCCACGGTCGAGCTTGCCCACAACGAGGACCTAGCACCTCCCGCCGGCTTCACCGCCGTCGACGAGCGGCGCTACGGCGCGGCCAAGATCGTGATCCTCCGGCGGTCATGACCCTCGTCGCGCCGCTCTACATGCTGCGCCACGGCGAGACGGCGTGGAACACCGAGCGCCGCATGCAGGGCACCAAGGACTCGGCCCTCACCGAGCGCGGCCGCGCCCAGGCGCTGGCGATGGGCCGCACGCTGGCCGCCGAGCTGGCGCGCGATCCCGGCCCCACCGTTTTCCTGCGCAGCCCGCTCGGCCGCGTGCGCGAGACCTCCGAGATCGTCGGCCGCGTCCTCGGCCTCGATCCGGCCGAATGGCGCGACGATGCGCGGCTGGCCGAGCTGGGCTACGGCGACTGGGAAGGCTTCAGCTGGAAGGAGATCGAGCTGACGCATCCCACGGCGCTCAGCGACTGGCGCGCCGATCCGCACGGCTACTGCCCGCCCGGCGGCGAGACGCACAGCCAGCTGCGCGAACGCTCGGCAGCGGTGCTGGCCGAGATCGCCGCTTCGCGCACGCGTACGGTGGTCGTAGGCCACGGCGTCAGCGGCGCCGTGCTGCGCGGCCTCAATCTCGGCCTCGATGCGCGGGCGATGTTCGTCCTGGAGAAGCCGCAGGACGCCTTCTTCCGCCTGCTGGCCGGGCGCGAGGAGCGCATCGCGGCCGGCTGAACGGTCCGGCTTGTGCCCGCGCGACGGCGCTGCTACATCGCCCGCGTCTGGCGGACCGTCGGCCTCGGGCCGGCGCCAAATCAGTGCTCCTCATGCGGCCGGGTCAGGCCGCCGACAGGAGAAGACCGTCATGACGACACCGACCCGCCAGCCCATCGACACCGATGTCCGCCAGGGCTATGCCGCCTGGGCCGAGGGCTACGACGCCCAGGACAATCCGATGATCGCCGCGGCCGAGCGCCATCTCGACCTCCACCCCCTGCCCTTTGCGGGCGCGCGCGTGCTCGACATGGGCTGCGGCACCGGCCGCGTGCTGGCGCGCGCGCTCGCGCAGGGCGCGGCCTTCGCGGCCGGCCTCGACGGCTCGCCGGAGATGCTGGCCCGCGCGACCGCGCGCCTCGCGCCTGCGGTCGCGGCCGGCCGCGCGCGGCTGGTGCAGGCCCCGCTCGACGGCGACTGGTCGGCGGTGCCGACGGACGCCGATCTCGCCGTCATCACCCTGGTGCTCGAGCACGAGACGCGGGTCGCGCCCGTGATCGCGCGCGTCGCGCAGCATCTGCGGCCGGGCGGCCTGCTGTTCGTGGCCGAGATCCATCCGGACATGCTGGCGAGCGATCTCGGCGGCCACTTCGCGCGCGACGGCGTGACCTACGCGCTGCCGAGCCACGTCCATGACGAGGATGAGTTCACGGCGGCGCTGGCGGCAGCGGGCTTCGAAGCGCCGGTCTTCGACACGATGCGGGCCGATGCCGCGACGATCGCGGCCATCCCCAAGTTCGCCCGGCGCGCCGGCTCGGGCGTGCTGCTGGCGCTCCGGGCGCGCCGGCGGGTCAGCCCCTGACCAGGCGCACCGTGCGGCGGCAGCCGCCGGCCTCGCTGATCACCAGGCTGTCGCCCTCGCGCCGCGCCGTGAGCTTGCCCGAGCGGCGATCGTCGGTCTTCACCGACGCGACGGCGATCAGGTTGAACGGCGCGTTGTCGCGCGCCACGCCGTGGATCTGCCACAGGCTCGGCGTCGGCGCCGGTGCCGGCGCCTTCTTGAGGTTGGGCACCGGACCGTGCGCCGTCGTGTCGTAGGCCGAGCCGTCGACGAAGCCGTTCTCGATCCGGATCACGTAGTCGAGCGGCGCCTTGCACGAGCCGCCGTCGCTCTGGCCGCGCCAGTTGCCGTCGAGCGTCGAGGTCGGCACCGGCTCGGCGGCGGCGGGCTGGGGCGCCGGCGCGCGCGTCTGCGCGGTCGCCGAGGCCGCGCCGGCCAGCAGGAACAGGAACGCCAGGATCTGCTTCATCGTCTTCCGAACAGCCGCTCGATGTCGGCCAGCTTGAGTTCGACATAGGTCGGGCGGCCGTGATTGCACTGGCCCGAATGCGGCGTCGCCTCCATCTGCCGCAGGAGGGCGTTCATCTCCTCGACGGTGAGCCGCCGTCCCGCGCGCACCGAGGTGTGGCAGGCGAGCGTGCCGCAGACCTCCTCGATCTTCTCCTTGAGCGACAGGTGGTCGCCCATCTCGGCCAGCTCGTCGGCGAGATCGCGGACCAGGCCCTGCACATCGACCTCGCCCAGCACGGCGGGCGTCTCGCGCACGACGACGGCGCCGAGGCCGAACGGCTCCACCACCAGCCCCATCTCGCCGAGCTCGGCGGCGCGCTGGGTGAGCCGCCGCGCGCCGTCCTCGCCGACCTCGACGACCTCCGGCAGCAGTAGCGCCTGGCGCTTCACGCCATCGGCCTCGAGCTGCCCCTTCAGCCGCTCGTGGGTCAGCCGCTCGTGCGCGGCATGCTGGTCGACGATCACGACGCCCTGATCGGTCTGGGCGACGATGTAGGTCTCGTGCAGCTGCGCGCGGGCGACGCCCAGCGGATAGTGCGGCGCCGCGCCGTCGGCGGATTCGGCCGGGGCCTCGACCCGCGCCGACGGAGCGGCGAAGGGCGCCATGAACTGCGCCGCCGCCTCGGCCAGGCCGCGCGGCATCGCGGGCACATAGGCGCCGCCGTTTCCGCCGCGGCCGAGCGGCAGGGCCGTGGCGAAGCCGGTGTGCGGCCGCAGCGCGCCCAGGGCCGCGTCCGCCACGGTCGTGCTGGCGCGATGGCCGGCCGCCGCCAGCGCGGTGCGCAGCGCGCCCACGATCAGGCCGCGCACGATGCCGGCGTCGCGGAAGCGGACCTCGGTCTTGGCGGGATGGACGTTGACGTCGACCAGCGCCGGCGGCGCCTCGAGGAACAGCGCCACCATCGGATGGCGGTCGCGCGCCAGGAAGTCCTGGTAGGCGCCGCGCACCGCGCCGACCAGCAGCTTGTCGCGCACCGGCCGGCCGTTGACGAACAGGTACTGGTGCTGCGAGGTCGGCCGGTTGAGCGTCGGCAGGCCGACGAAGCCGGTGAGGCGGAAGCCCTCGCGGTTGGCGTCGATGGCGAGCGCATTGTCGGCGAACTCGCGGCCCATCACGGCGGCCAGCCGCTGCAGGCGCGCGGCATCGGGCGCATCGAGCATCGAGGGTGCCGCCGCCGCGAGGTCGATCAGGGTGCGCCCCTCGCTGTCGAGGCGGAAGGCCACCGCGGGATGGGCCATGGCGAGCCGCCGCAGCGCGTCGGCCACGTGCGAGGCCTCGGTGCGCGGCTCTTTGAGGAACTTCAGCCGCGCCGGCGTGGCGAAGAAGAGGTCGCGGACCTCGACGCGCGTGCCCTCGGGATGGGCGGCGGGCCGCGGCTCGCCCTTGGCGCCGCCGTCGATCTCGAGGCTCCAGGCGCTGTCGGCGCCGGGCCTGTCCGGGCGGGGGCGCGAGGTGATGGTGAAGCGGCTGACCGAGGCGATCGAGGGCAGCGCCTCGCCGCGGAAGCCCAGCGTGCGGATATCGTCGAGATCGTCGTCGGGCAGCTTGGAGGTGCAGTGACGCTCGACGGCGAGCGCCAGCTCCTCGCGCGTCATGCCGACGCCGTCGTCGACCACGGAGATGAAGGTGCGGCCGCCTTCCTTGAGGGACACCGCGATGCGCCGCGCGCCGGCGTCGATCGCGTTCTCGACCAGCTCCTTGGCCGCGCTCGCCGGCCGCTCGACCACCTCGCCGGCGGCGATGCGGTTGACCAGGGTCGAGGGCAGGCGGCGAAGGGCCGGTGCGGTGCGGACGCTCATGGCGTCCCCACTCTACGTCCGGGGCCTTGCGGAAAGATACCGGCGGCCGGTTGAGGGACGGGCGCGGTCACGGGCCGGAGCGGTCAGGGCGAGGAGACGATGCCGACCGGCTTGCCGACCACCACGGTGGTGATGGAATCGTCGGCCAGCAGGCGGCGGGCGAGACGGCGGACATCCTCGATCTTCACCGCGGCGATGAGCGCGGCCCGGCGCGTCAGGTGGTCGGGCTGCAGCTTGTCGACCTGCATGGAATGCAGCAGGCCCGCGATCGCTCCCGAGGAATCGAGCGCCAGCGCCAGCGCCCCGGTGAGATAGGTCTTGGCGTCCGCGAGCTCCTGCTCGGTCGGCCCCTCGGCGCGCAGCCGCGCCAGCTCCGCGCGCACCACGCGGATCGACTCGGCGATGCGCTCGTTGGCGCTGGCCGTCGAGATGACCAGGAGGGAGGCCCGCCGGTAGGTGCGCAGGCTGGACGAGACGCCGTAGGCCAGGCCGCGCCGCTCGCGCACCTCGTGGAACAGCCGCGACTGCTGGCCGCCGCCGCCGAGGATGTGGTTCATGGCGAGCGCGGCGTACCAGTCGGGATCGTCGCGCGCCACGCCGGGCAGCGCCAGCAACGCCGTGCTCTGCGGCACCGGCCGCTCGACGACGACGGTGCGCGACTTCGCCGGCGGGGTCCATTGCGGCGGCAGCGGCGGGGGCGTGCCGACCGGCAGCGCGCCGAAGGCGCGGTCGAGCAGACGCGCCAGTTCGTCGGGCTCGATGTCGCCGACCGCCGCGATCGTCAGGCTGTTGCGCAGCAGCAGCGCCGCGGCGCGCTGGCGGATCTTCTCCCGTGTGAGCGCGCGCAGATCGTCGGGCGTGCCGCTGGGATCGGCGGCATAGGGATGGCCCGCGAACTCGGTCTCCATCAGCGTGCGGGCCGCCACCGAATTGGGCCGCTGCTTGGCCTGGTTGAGGCTCGCGATCGTCTGGTTGCGCCGCTGGTCGATCATGTCGGCGTCGAAGCGGGGCTCGGTCAGGGCCATGCGCAGGAGCTCGAACCCCTCCTCGCGGTTGGCCGACAGGGTGCGCAGTCCGCCGCCCAGCCGGTCGAGCGAGGCGTTGAAGCCCAGCGACACGGCGGCATCCTCCTGGCGCTGGCGAAAGGCCGGGCCGGGCAGCGCTCCCGCGCCATCGGTCAGCAGCGCCGCCATCAGCTCGGTGACGCCGGACTGGCCCGCCGGATCGGAGGCCGTGCCGCCCTCGAAGGAGAAGGACAGCGCCAGCGCCGGCGCGCTCTTGTCGCGCACCAGCCAGGCCTTGAGGCCGAGCGGCGTCGTGACGGTCTGGATGTCGACGGCGCCGGCGGCGGCCGGCAGGCACAGGCAGGCGGCGACCAGCGCGACCAGCAGCCCCAGCGTCCGCCTCATCGCACGCCCGTCTGCGGCGTCAGGAGCCCGGTGACCATGCCGCCGTCGCGCCAGACATGGCGCGCCGCCGCGACGACCTCGACCGGCGTCACCGCGGCGATGCGCTCGGGCCAGGCGTCGATGTCGGCGATGGTGCCGCCGATCCCCAGCACGCCGCCGTAGAGCCGCGGGCCGTTCTGGAGCGAATCCTGGGCATAGATGGCGCCGGCCAGCAGCTGGTTCTGGGTGCGCTCGACCTCAGCCGCCGTGACGCCCTCGTCGAGCAGTCGGGCCAGGATCTCGCCGACCGCGGTCTCGATGGCGGCCATCGGCGTGTCGGCCGCCGGATGGACCCCGATGTCGAACTGGCTGAGGCCGAGGCTGGCCGCGCTGTAGCCGGCCCAGGCCGACAGAGCGAGCTTGCGCTCGTCGACCAGGCTCTTCCACAGGCGGCTGGTCTCGCCGCCGCCCAGCAGGCGCGACAGCACCTGGAGCGCGTAGGCGTGGCGCGTCTCGCCCTTGTGGTAGGAGGGCGCGAGGTAGTAGCGCGACCAGCGCGGCTCGGCGACGCGGGCATCGGCGCGCGTCACGCGCTGCGGCAGGTCGGGCGCGCCCTCGGCCGGACGACGCCGTGCCTCGACCTTGCGCCTCGCGATCGGTCCGTAGTGCTTCTCCGCGAGCTTGCGCACCTGCTCGGGCGTCGTGTCGCCGGCCACGATCAGGACCGCATTGTTGGGCGCGTACCACTTCGCATAGAAGGCCTGCAGGTCGCCGACGCCGAGCTTCCTCACGTCGGCCGGATAGCCGCTGATCGGCATGCCGTAGGGCTTGCGCCGGCCGTAGAGCTGCTCCTGCACCGACTCGCTCAGCATCGCGCCGGGCGAGTTCTCGATGCGCATCCGGCGCTCCTCGAGGACCACCTCGCGCTCGGGGATCAGCTCCTTCTCGGTGATGCGCAGATGGGCCATGCGATCGGCTTCCATGCGCATGACCATCTCGAGCCGGTCGGGCGAGACGATCTGGTAGTAGCCGGTCGTGTCGAAGCCCGTGTAGGCGTTGTCGCGGCCTCCGTTGCGCGAGACGATGCGCGAGAACTCCGTCGGGCCCACCGACGCGGTGCCCTTGAACATCATGTGCTCGAGGAAGTGCGCGATGCCGGTCTTGCCCCAGACCTCGTCGGCGCCGCCGACCTTGTAGACCAGGAGCTGGTTGACGATCGGCGCGCGGCTCGACGGCAGGACCACGACCTGCAACCCGTTGGCCAGCGTGAAGCTGAACGACCGGCGCCGCTCGACGGAATAGAGCTTGGCGCGCGCCGCGAAGGGAGCCGCCAGCACGCCCGCCGCGCCGAGGCCGCCGAGCAGGCCCCGGCGGCCCAACAGGATCCGCGGCCTCAGAAGATGCCTTCGAGCAGGCCGCGCTGGCGCCGCGTGATCGTCGGCGTCGCGCCCGTCGCAGGCTGACCCGAGGCCTGGGCGTCGCGGATGCGCTGCTGCTCCTTGGTCGGATCGAGCACCACGCCGCTCGGCGGCGTGTCCTGCCAGAAGATCAGGCCGTCGATGAACGACTTGTCGCTGTCGTTGATGGTCTTGGTGTCCTGGTTGACGCGGCTGCGGATCTCCGGGTCGATGTTGCTGCCGCCGGCGCGCTGCACGAGCGCCTGCTCGGAGCTGGTCGGCACCGCCTTGGACGTGCCCGTGAACACCGCGTTGCGCTGCGGCCGTCCGGCCAGCGCGGGCGACAGGGCTTCCTTGGCCTGGTCGGCCGGCGTGACTTCCTGCGGTCGCGGCGCGCCGGGCCGCGGCGGGCGGAGCTCGGCGTTGGGCGGCATGGTCAGCGGCGAATAGGAGACGATCTTGAACTCGTCCGGCGAGACCTTCTTGCCGCCGCCGAGATTCTCGAAGGCGCTGCAGCCGCCCAGGGCGAGGGTGCCGAGGGCCAGGAGGGCTACGGGGGTCAGGATCGTCCGCTTCATTCGTTCGTCCTTAAGGCTCTGCTTGTGTTCCCCGATCGTGGCCGCATCAGGGCGCGCGTTGTTTGTCACCGACGAGGGAATCGATGAGCATCAGCCCGACGCCGACAACGATCGCCGAATCGGCAACGTTGAACGCCGGCCAATGCCAGTGGCCAATGTGGAAATCGGCGAAGTCGAAAACCGCTCCCCAGCGGGCGCGGTCGATAACATTACCGATGGCGCCCCCCATGACAAGGCCGATGCCCCAGCCGGTGAGGCGGTGGTCGGTTCGTCGCAGCCACAGGAAGAGGCCGATGCAGACGGCGATCGCCACGGCCGACAGGAACCAGGGCGGCAGGGGCGTGTCGCCACCCAGCAGACCGAAACTGACACCGCGATTCCACACGATGACCAGACGGAAGAAGCCGTCGATCACCGGGACCACCTTGCCCACCTCCAGGAGATGGGTGAGCAGGAGCTGCTTCGAGATCTGGTCGGCCAGGACCGTGAGGAGCACGAGGATCATGGCCTGGCGGTCGATGGGTCTCATGACCGGATGCTCCTCCCCAACGAAGTTGGGGAGGTGTCGCCGTCATACGGCGACGGTGGGGTCAGGGGGCAGGGCGTCGCCGCGGCGCATGCCCCCTCCGTCCGCTGCGCGGACCAGGCGTTTTGGCCGCCTTGCGGCCAAAAGCGCCAAGCCCCACGCGAGGCGTGGGGAGGAAATGCATGTCGAGAAGTCTTGATCATGCCGTCACCGCGTCCTCGCAGCGCACGCAGAGCAGCGGATGGGCCGGCGACTTGCCGACCTCCTCCAGCACCTGCCAGCAGCGCGCGCACTTGACGCCGGCCGCGGGCAGCGGCTCGACCGCGACGCCGGCGACGTCGGGCAGCGTGAAGGCGCCGGCCGGCGCCGGGCCCTCGACCAGCGTACTGCCCGAGGTGATGGCGATCTCCGTCAGGTCGAGCCCGTCGAGGGCCTTCAGGTATTCCGGCGCCACATGGACGCGGGGCGCCGCCTGCAGGCTGGAGCCGATGCGCTTCTCGGCGCGCTCCAGCTCGAGCGCGCCCGTGACCACCCGCCGCAGCGCGCGCACCGTCTTCCACTTCTCGCCCAGCGCGGGGTCGAGCCATGCCGCCGGAACGGCCGGATAGACGCGCAGGTGAACGCTCTCGACAGCACCGTCCGGCATGTCGTTCGGACGGGCGAGCCAGGCCTCCTCGGCGGTGAAGCAGGTGATCGGCGCCAGCCAGGCGGTGAGGAACGAGAACAGCTCGGCCATCACCGTGCGCGCCGCCCGCCGCCGAAGCGTGCCCGGCGCGTCGCAGTAGATCGCGTCCTTGCGGATGTCGAAGTAGAAGGCCGAGAGGTCGACGGCGCAGAAATTGTGCAGCTCGGTCGCGATCCGGTGGAAGTCGAAATCGTCGACCGCCGGCCGGAACAGGGCATCGAGCTCGGCCAGGCGATGCAGCACCCAGCGGTCGAGCTCCGGCATGTCGGCCGCCGGCACACGCTCCGCCGCCGAGAAGCCATCGAGGCTGCCCAGCAGGTAGCGCAGCGTGTTGCGCAGCCGGCGATAGGCCTCGGCCTGGTGCTTCAGGATCTCCGGCCCGATGCGCTGGTCCTCGGTGTAGTCGGTGCCGACCACCCACAGGCGCAGGATGTCGGCACCGTACTGGTCGCACACCGTCTGCGGCGCCGTGATGTTGCCCAGCGACTTCGACATCTTGCGGCCCTGCTCGTCGAGCGTGAAGCCGTGCGTCAGCACGCCGTCGTAGGGCGCGCGGCCGCGCGTGCCGCAGCTCTCGAGCAGCGAGGAATGGAACCAGCCGCGATGCTGGTCCGAGCCTTCGAGATAGAGGTCGGCCGGCCACTTGAGCTCGGGATTGCCCTCGAGCGTGAAGACGTGCGTCGAGCCCGAGTCGAACCAGACGTCGAGGATGTCCTTCACCTGCTCGAAGTCCTCGGCCTTGTACTTGTTGCCGAGGAAGCGCTCGGGCGGGCTCTCGAACCAGACGTCGGCGCCTTCGCTGCGGAAGGCCTCGACGACGCGCGTCATGACCTCCGGATCGCGCAGCGGCTCGCCGGTCTTCTTGTCGACGAACACCGCGATCGGCACGCCCCAGGCGCGCTGGCGCGACACGCACCAGTCGGGCCGCTGCTCGATCATGCTGCGCAGGCGGTTGTAGCCGGCGCGCGGCACGAAGCGCGTGGCGTCGATCGCATCGAGCGCCTTCTGGCGCAGGGTGCCGCCGATCTCGGCGATCGGCTTGTCCATGGCGATGAACCACTGCGGCGCGTTGCGGAAGATGACCGGCGCCTTCGACCGCCAGGAATGCGGATAGGAATGGGTGATGCGGCCCGAGGCGACGAGCTTGCCCGCCTTGTCGAGCGCCTCCGCGACGGCCTTGTTGGCCGGGCCCTTCTTGCCGACCGACGTGTAGACCTGCAGGCCGGCGAACAGCGGCACGTGGCCGTAGTAGCTGCCGTCCTCGGCCACCGTGTCGGGCACCTCGACGCCGTTGGCGACGCCGAGCTCGTAGTCGTCGGCGCCGTGGCCCGGCGCGATGTGCACGAAGCCGGTACCGGCGTCGGCGGTGACGAAGTCGCCCGGGAGCAGGCGGACGTCGAACTCGTAGCCCTGGCCGCGCAGCGGATGGGCGGCCACCAGCCCCTCGAGGTCGGCGGCGCCGAGCTCGGCCAGGACCTTCGGCGTGAACTGCGCCTCGGCGGCGACCGCTTCCACCAGGTCGCGCGCCAGCACCATCTTCTCGCCGACGCGGGCGCGGCTGCCCTCGCCCGCCGCCGCGACCTCGACCAGCGCGTAGGCGATGTCGGGACCGAAGGCGAGCGCCCGGTTGCCCGGGATGGTCCACGGCGTCGTCGTCCAGATGACCACGGCCGCGCCGTCGAGCTTGCCGTCCTTCGACGACAGGATCGGGAAGCGCACCATGACCGTGTCCGACGTATGGTCGTGATACTCGATCTCGGCCTCGGCCAGCGCCGTCTTCTCGACCACGCTCCACAGCACGGCCTTGGAGCCCTTGTAGAGGCCGCCGTTCATCAGGAACTTGCCGAGCTCGCCCACGATCACGGCCTCGGATTCGTAGGCCATGGTCGAGTAGTAGTGGTCCCAGTCGCCCTCGACGCCCAGCCGCTTGAACTCCTCGCGCTGGACCGTGATCCAGTGGTCGGCGAAGGCCCGGCACTGGCGGCGGAACTCGCCGATCGGCACCTGGTCCTTGTCCTGCTTCTTGGCCCGGTACTCTTCCTCGATCTTCCACTCGATCGGCAGACCATGGCAGTCCCAGCCCGGCACGTAGTGGCTGTCCTTGCCCAGCATCTGCTGGCTGCGGGTGATCAGGTCCTTCAGGATCTTGTTGAGCGCATGGCCGATATGAAGGTGGCCGTTGGCGTACGGAGGCCCGTCGTGGAGCACGAACTTGGGCCGGCCCCGGCTCTCGCTGCGCAGCCGGTCGAACAGCTTCATGTCGGCCCACCGCTTCAGGAGCTCCGGCTCCTTCTTGGGCAGGCCGCCGCGCATCGGGAAGTCGGTCTTGGGCAGGAAAACGCTGGATTTGTAATCGGTTGTCACGAGAAACCCGGATTCAGGGAGGAGCGACGGCGGCCGCCCGGACGGCAGCCGCGAACAGGCAGGATGACCCGGCCGCGGTCAGCGGACCGGGCGGATAATTCGCTCCCGAAGGACCCTGGTAGGCATAGGGCGCGCAATCTAGGGATGGGGGTCCGGGGGGTCAAGGAGATGGCAGCCCGCGAAAACGGCGCCCGCCCATCATAACTCGAGTATTCAATCGGAGCAAGAAGGCGTGCCCGGGACGCCGACGCCAATTTCGCAAACGGGACTTTTTGGGCTCCGGAAGGGGGGTCCATATAGAGGACGGGAAGCCCCCACCCACAAGCGGTGGGTTGACGGCAGTGCAGGCACACCGCCCGGGAATCCGGCTCAGGCCAGCAGCCTGCTGCGAGCGGCCCGGCCGTCGGCTTCAATCTGGGCCTTGAGCTGGTCGAGGCCGGAGAACTTCATCTCGGGCCGGATGAAGTCGACCATCTCGACCCGCAGCGCCTGGCCGTAGAGGTCGCCGGCGAAGTCGAACAGATGGACCTCGAAATTCTCCTGCAGCTTGCCGAAGGTCGGCCGGCGGCCGAGGTTGGCGACCGCGGCCCGCCATTGCCCGTCGCGCAGGACGCGCACGGCATAGACCCCGAAGCGCGGCCGCAGGTGCTCGCCCAGCCCGACATTGGCAGTCGGGAATCCGATGGTGCGGCCACGCTGGTCGCCGAGCTCGACCGGCCCCTCGATCTCCCAGCGATGGCCCAGCAGCTCCGCCGCCTCGCTCACCCAGCCGGCGCGCAACGCCTCGCGGATGCGGGTCGAGGAATAGATCTCGCCCTCGCGCATCACCGGGTCGAGCACGGTGACGCCGAAGCCCTTGCGCCTTCCCTCCTCGCGCAATCGCTCGACATTGCCGCCGCGGCGGGCGCCGAAGGTGAAGTCGTAGCCGCAGACGACGTGGCGTGCGCCGAGCCCGGTCAGCAGCACGTCGTCGATGAAGGAATCGGGCGACAGCCCGGCGAAGGCCGCGTCGAAGCGCTGCGCCAGCACGGCCTGCACGCCATACTGCGCCAGCAGGCGCAGCTTGGCCGGCGGCAGGGTGAGGCGGAACGGCCCGGTGTCGGGCACGAAGAAGCGGCGCGGATGCGGCTCGAAGGTGAGCGCGACCAGCGGCGCGCCGCGGGCGGCGGCCTCCTCGCCGGCGCGCGCGATCAGCGCCTGGTGGCCGCGATGCACGCCGTCGAAATTGCCGAGGGCCACCACCGCGCCCTTCCAGGACGCGGGCACGTCCCGCCAGTCGTCGAAGGCCGGCACCATGGTCCGCTCAGGCGACGTCGCGCCGCGGCACGAGCACCGTCGCCTCGCCGTCGATCACCACCTTCTCGCCGTTCAGGCACTGGGTCTTCAGCGTCACGCGGCGGCGCTTCTGGTCGATCTCGGTGATGGTGGCGACGGCGGTGATGGTCTCGCCGATCAGCACGGGCGCGAGGAAGCTCAGCGACTGGGAGACGTAGACCGCACCCGGCCCCGGCAGCTTGGTGCCGATCACCGTCGAGATGAACGACGAGCCCAGCATGCCGTGGGCGATGCGCTGGCCGAAGCGGGTCGTGCGCGCGAAGCCGTCGTGCAGGTGGATCGGGTTGGTGTCGCCCGAGACGCCGGCGAAGGCCGCGATGTCGGCCTCCGTCACGGTCTTGCCGAACATCGCCGACATGCCGGGCTTGAGATCCTCGAGATAAAGGCCGTTCATGGCCGCGAACGCGTTCGACACGTGGATGCGGTCTCCCCTTGTTTGGGCGCGGACCTCTTACCACGCGGCGGGCCCTGTGCCACAGTCGCATGAATGACCGTTCACCCGGCGACGGAAGCCGACCTCGTTCGCGACGCGTTGGCCCGGGCCGCCCGTCGCCATTTCGCCGCCCCGGCGACCATCGAGGGGCTGGGCCGCGATTCCGGCGGCGCTTCGCGCCAGACGTGGCGCTTCGACGCGGTGGCCGGCGGCGAGCGCCATCCCCTGATCCTGCGCCGCGACCCGCCTTCGGCCGGCGGCGCCGCCGACCGGCCGGCCACGGCGCTGGACCGCGCCACCGAGTTCCGCGTGCTGGCGGCCGCCCACCGCGCCGGCGTGCGCGCGCCCGAGGTCCTGTTCGAGCTCACGCCCGAAGACGGGCTGGGCGAGGCCTATGTGATGCGCCGCGTCGGCGGCATCGCGATCGCCCGCAAGCTGTTGCGCGACCCGCCCTACGCCCGGGCGCGCGGCGTGATCGCCGGGCAGCTCGGCGCCATCCTCGCGTCCATCCATGCCGTCGACATCGCGACCCTGCCGCCGCTCCCCCATCGCGAGGCGGCCGACGGCATCGCGACGCTCCGCCAGGCGCTCGACACGCTCGGCCAGCCGCAGCCGGTGTTCGAGCTCGCCCTGTCGTGGCTCGACCGCCGCCGGCCTCCGCCGGGCGCCGCGCCGCGGCTGGTCCATGGCGACTATCGCACCGGCAACTATCTCGCCGACGAGACCGGCGTGACCGCGATCCTCGACTGGGAGGGCGCCCATCTCGGCGATCCCGTCGAGGATCTCGGCTGGCTGTGCGTCAAGAGCTGGCGGTTCGGCGCGGTCGACCGGCCGGCCGGCGGATTCGGCAGCCGGGAGACGCTGTGGGCAGCCTACGAGCAGGCCGGCGGCGCGCCGGTCGATCCGGCGCGGGCGCGCTGGTGGGAGGTGTTCGGCACGGTGCGCTGGGGCGTCATCTGCCACCAGCAGGCGTGGCGGCATCTCGGCGGCTCGGTGAAGTCGATGGAGCTGGCGGCGATCGGTCGCCGCGCCGTCGAGACCGAGGTCGACCTGCTGCAGCTCCTGAAGGAGAACGGCTGATGGCCCAGGACCGTCCCACCGCGGCCGAGATGCTGGCCGCCGTCGTCGACTTCCTGCGCGAGGAGGCGACGCCGGCGCTCGACCTGGCCGATCCGCGGCTCGGCTTCCAGATGCGCGTGGCGGCCAACGCGCTCGCCATCCTCGAACGCGAGGCGCGTCTCGGCCCCGCGGCAAATGCCGGCGAGCATCGCCGGCTGGTGGCGCTGCTGGGCCGGGACGCCCCGCTCGACGACCTCAACCGCGAGCTCGCCCGCCAGCTGCGCGCCGGCGAGCGCGACGAGCGCGACGCCGCCCTGATGGCGCATCTCGACGCCACGATCGCCGACAAGATCGCCATCGCCAATCCGAAGTGGCGGTAAGAGACGTGATGAGCGAGCCGGAGGCTCGCGGTCCGGAAGATCATGATCTTCTTCTGTTGGACCGCGAGCCTCCGGCTCGCTCAAGTCTTCGCTGGGGGCACGCCACTCCAGTGGCGCTCATCCTCATCGTTGCGCCATCCCAAGAGCGGCACTGGAGTGGCCCGCTCCCAGCGATGAACCTCCGCTGACGTGACTCTTCTCTTCTGGACCGCGAGCCTCCGGCTCGCCCAAGTCTTCGCTGGGGACGCGCCACACCAGTGGCGCTCATCCTCATCGTTGCGCCATCCCATGAGCGGCACTGGAGTGCCGGCCCCCCAGCGATGGCGCTGGCATTCTTCGGCCGCCACCGAACGATTGACCGTCGCCCGCCGCCGCGCGCGGGCCTAGAGTCGGCGCATGACCACCGTCAACGCCCTGTCCGAAGTCGCCGCCCTGATGGGCGATCCGGCGCGTGCCGCCATGCTGTCGCTGCTGATGGACGGACGCGCCCACACCGCGTCGGAGCTGGCGCTCACCGCTGGCATCACGGCGCAGACCGCGAGCGGCCATCTCGGGCGCATGGTCGAGGGCAACCTGCTGGCGGCTCGTGCCCAGGGCCGCAACCGTTTCTATCGGCTGGCCTCTTCGGACGTGGCGCACGCCATCGAATCGCTGATGGCGCTGGCCGGCACGCGCGCGCCGCCGGCCTCGATGAGCGCCGCCTGGCGTCGCGATCCGGACCTGCGCTTCTGCCGCACCTGCTACGACCATCTCGCCGGGCAGGTCGGCATCGCCGTCACCGATTCGCTGACCCGCGCCGGGCACATCGAGCCGCAGGGCGCACGCGACTGGAGCCTGACCGGCTCGGGCGAGCTGTTCTGCCAGAGGATCGGCGTCGACCTGGCGGGCGCGCGCCGCGCCGGCACCCGGCACTTCGCCCGCCAGTGCCTCGACTGGAGCGAGCGGCGGCCGCATATCTCGGGCGCCCTGGGCGCCGCCATCGCCGACACGTTCTTCCTGCGCGGCTGGGCCGAGAAGCTGCGCCGCAGCCGCACGGTGCGGCTGACCGATTCAGGCCGGCGGGCGCTCAGCCGCGACTTCGGCGCCGCCGTCTGACTGGGTTCGATCGAGCCGCGCCCTGCCGAAGGCCAGCCCCTCGCCCGAGGGGATCTTGGCGATCTGCGAGGCGCGCAGGAACCGCTCCTCGCCGACGCTGAGGAAGATGTTGGTGAAGAGCAGCGACCGGGTCTGGCGCACGATCTCGCAGCGGCCCTCGACCCAGTCGCCGGCCCGGGCCGGCGCCACGAAGTCGAAGGTCATGCTGACCGTCGGCAGGAATTTGCGAAGCCCTGCCAGCGTGCCGCCGCCCATCGTGCCGACCAGGTCGGCCACCGTCATCATCATGCCGCCGTGCAGGCCGCCGGCCGGGTTGCACATGTGGGGATGGACGCGGAAGCCCAGCACGAACTCGTCGCGCGTGCCCTTCTCGCCGCGCCGGGCATAGAGCGTGCCGACATGGCTGTTGAACGTCGGATCGGGCCGGCCGCGATCGAAATCGATGCGCAGGAAGCCGGGCGGCGGATTGTCTTGCAGCAACTCTGGTCAGCTCCGGGGGTGAAGCGGGCGCAGCCGGCTGAGCAGCGCGAAGGCGCCCTGCCCGGTCAGCACGTCGTGGCGCGGACCATAGAGGCGGCCCCGCACCTGCGCCACCTGCTCGTCGTGGCCGACCACCTCGCCTTCCGCCTCGAGCCAGTCGCCGACGAAGCCGGGCGCGAGATAGTCGAGCGACAGGCGCACCGTGACGGAGCGGCGCTGGAGCGCGTGCATCACCGCCGTGCCCATCGCCGAATCGAGGAACGCGGCCAGCATGCCGCCGTGCACGATGCCGAGGACGTTGGCGTGCTGCGGACCGGGGCGGAAGCCGCGGATCACGCGGCCGTTCTCGATCCTCTCGTACCAGGGACCGTTGGCGGCGGCGAAGCCGGTGGCTTCGGTGAGGCGGCGGAAGCCGGGCGGGACATCGGAGGAACTCGACACGGCGCCTGTAGAGCACGAAAGGCCGGAGGGGTCACGGGCGCCCGCAACGATGCCCGCGACCCCCGGCCCGATGCGGACCGTCAGACGATCCGCGTCATCAGCACCAGCCCGTAGCCGACATAGTAGGTGGCGATCACCGTGATGATCCGGTTCGACCACAGGCGGAACTGCGTGTCGCTGAGCTTCTCCAGCAGGAGCTTGCCGAGCGAGGTGCCGAGCATCGACGAGGCCACCGCGATCGCGAGGAACCACGGCTCGACCGAGCCCGCCTGGTCGATCAGGGCCGCGAAGTAGACGAGCTTCAGCCCGTGGCTGAAGAGCTGGCAGGCCGCCTTGGTGGCGATGATGCGCCGGCGGTCGAGCGAGGAGCGCAGGAACAGCGTGTCGAGCAGCGGCCCGGTGACGCCCGCCACCAGCATCAGCATCATGCAGATGGCGCTGCCGACGAACATCTGGCCGGGTCCCAGCGTCTTCGGCAGCACGCTGGCCGGGATCGCCCGCACGATGAAGGGCGAGATGCCGAGCAGCAGCAGGGCCACGGCCTTGTCGGGCACGTAGAGCCAGATCGACCACAGGCCGACCGCGATCACGCTGCCGGCGACGCTGGCCGCCGCGATCCGCCACTCGATATGGCGCCACCACAGGACGGCGCGCCAGCCGTTGGAGGCCATCTGGGTCACCGCGTGCAGCACCATGGCCTGCGGCAGCGGCATGATGACCAGCAGCACGCCGATCAGGATCAGCCCGCCCGCCATGCCGAACACGCCCGAGAGCAGCGCGGTGAGGATCATGAGGCAGGACAGGCTGGCGGCGAGCAGGGCGGTCATGGTCGGGCGTCCGGTTGACGATGACCGGACGATGCGCCCGCCGGATGCACACATCAAATATATGATATATGGCTTCTCCATACTTTGTGCGTCTGTCACTCCGACAGCGGAGCGATCTCCCATGGAACTGCGCCATCTCCGCTACTTCGTCGCCGTCGCCCGCGAGGGGCACATCACGCGGGCGGCCGAGCGGCTGAACATGCAGCAGCCGCCGCTCAGCCAGCAGATCAAGGCGCTGGAGGCCGAGATCGGGGCGCCGCTCTTCCTGCGCCATCCGCGCGGCGTCAGCCTGACCGACGCCGGCCGCTCGTTTCTCGCCGACGCCGAGGCGATCCTGGCGTCGGTCGAGGGCGCCACCGTGCGCGCCCGCCGCACGGCGCGCGGCGAGACCGGGCGCATCGCCGTGGGCTTCACCACCTCGGCGCCCTTCCATCCCCTGGTGGCCCGCGCCATCCGAGAGTTCCGCGCGACCCGGCCGGACGTCTCCTTCGTGCTGGAGGAGACCGGGTCGGGCGAGCTGGTGGCGGGCCTGCGCGAGGAGCGGCTCGACATCGCGTTCATCCGCTCGGGCCTGGCCGATCCCCAGGGGCTTTCCGTGCACGCGCTCCTGCGCGAGGACATGGCGGCCGCCCTGCCGGTCCGCCATCCGCTGGCGCGCCGGCCGCGGCTCACGCTCAGGGACCTCGCCGCCGAGACGTTCATCCTCTACCGGCGGCCCGACGGGCGCGGGCTCTACGACGTCATCGTCACGGCCTGCGCCGAGGCGGGCTTCAGCCCGCATGTCGGTCAGGAGGCGCCGCGCATCGTGTCGACCCTCAACCTCGTGGCCGCGGGGCTCGGCATCACGATCGTCCCGGCCTCCTTGAGTCGCCTGCCGCTGGAGGGTGTAGTCTACCGGACGCTCAAGGGACGGCCCGCGGTCAAGGTGCCGCTGAACCTCGCCTGCCGCGCCGACGAACGCTCGGCCGCCACCCTGGGCTTCGTCGACCTGGTGCGCCGCCTCGCATGACCATGATCAAGACCATCGGCCATTCGAACCATCCGATCGAGCGCTTCCTCGACCTGCTCAGGGCGGGCGGCGTCGAGACGGTGGTCGACGTGCGCTCGACCCCCTACTCGCGCCGCTGGCCGCAGTTCGGCCGCGAGCGGCTGGCGCAGAGCCTGTCGGCGGCGGGGCTGCTCTACCGCTGGGAGGGTGCGGCGCTGGGCGGCAAGCCGCACGACGGCACTAGCTACGACGATCTCGCGGCGCGCCCGGCCTTCGCCCAGGCGATCGACCGGCTGGTCGCCGGCGCCGCCGACACGGTCTCCTGCCTGATGTGCGCCGAGAAGGAGCCGCTCGACTGCCACCGCACCGTCCTGGTGGCGCGGCGGCTGGCCGAGCGCGGCGCCACGGTCGAGCATCTCCTGGCCGACGGAAGGCGCAAGCCGCATGCGGTGCTGGAGGAGGAGCTGCTCGCCGCGAGCGGCGGCGCGCCGGACCTGTTCACCACCGCCGCCAGCCGCGCTGGGCGCCTGGCCGACGCCTACCGGGCGCGCGAGCGGGCGATGAAGCGCGGTTGAAGGATTCCCTTCCCGGACGCCGGCGGCGCAGGCATCAACCGGCCTTCGAGATGCTGCCCGCGGCGGCCTGACCGGCGACCGTCCGCCAGCCGACCCGCGTCTCGGGATCGTAGGCGCAGAACAGTCCGGTGCGGACGGACTTGCGCAGATGACGGCCGAGCGGCTCGTGCACCGCCTCGATGCGGCGGATGGCATAGCGGATACGCCAGGTCACCGTCGTGCGGGCGCGCTCCGCCATGCTGCCGAGCCGCCGCGCCCGGCCGCCAAGACCAAGCGCGCCGGACAGTGTCTCGAGCAGGCGGTCCATCTCCGCGCGGGCGCGTTCGGCGCGGCCGAGGTCGTTGGCGTCCTCGGCGTCGGCCAGTTCCTCCTGCAGGTCGCGGATCCGCTCCTGGCACGCGCGACGCGCCTTGCCGTCGAGGACCGGATCGGGTCCGCCCGACTCCGCGACATGCTCGGACAGGTCGAAGCAGTGGATGGAGTCGCCGGGCCGCTGCAGCAGCGTCGCGAGGTCGCCCAACCCCTTCATATGCGGCAGCACCACCGTGCGGCCGGCGAAGTGCAGCGACCAGCTGTCGCCCTCGCGCACGAAGATCCCGTCCGAGGGCTCCGCGGCGGCAGACGACGGACGACCCCTCGCCGTTCGCGCCGAGGCAAAGCCGATGCGGTCGAAGCCGTCGCGGATGAAGGCGACGTCCTCGGCGCGACGCACGGGATTGATGTCGAGCAGCCATTCGATCGCCTCGCCCGGGCGCGGCTCGCGGCCGCCGGTGATCTTCTGCCGGAACTGGTCCTCGAAGGCGGCGTACCAGCGCCGCGCCTCGTCGCGCTCGCCCTTCAGCGCGTGGCAGATGGCGAGCCCGGCCGGCAGGTCGACGATCGGAACGCCGAGCGCCTTGCGTCCGCAGGCGATCGCCTCGTCGATGCGGCGCGCCATCAAATAGGGGAACGCCGCATAGGCATGATACCAGTTGGGATGGAAGGGATGGACCGCGAACGCCTTCTCGGCGCACTCGACGGCGGGACCGTGGTTGCCCAGCAGGGAGTGGCACAGCGACAGCTGGATCAGGCAGTCGGCATTGTTGGGCGACAGCGTGTACGCCCGGTCGAGATACCAGGCGCTGAGATCGAACTCCCGCCGGTACAGGAGCACGCGTCCGATCACGAGGTGCAGCAACGGGTCGGCCTCGTCGAGCGCCAGCCCCTGATGGGCATACTCGTAGGCCTTGCCGCCATTCTCGCTGTAGAGGTTCCAGTGCTGGCAGCTCCATTCGTTGAACCACGACAGCGACAGGCCTGCATAGGCGCGCGCGAAGCCCGGATCGAGGGCGAGTGCCCGCTCGAAGAGCGCCCGCGCCTCGGCATCGTGCTGCGGCGTGCCCTCCAGCAGCAGGGCCTTGCCGCGCAACCAGAGCTCGTAGGCTTCGAGATTGTCGATCGACTTGCCGCGGCTGCCGCGCAGGACAACCTCGTCGAGACGTGCCGCCAGGCCGACGGCGGCCCGGGCCACGACGTCGTCCTCGACGGCATAGAGGTCGCAGCCGCCGACGTCGTACCGCTGATGCCAGAGCTGGCGGTCGCCCGCGGCCTCGGCGAGCGTCGCCGTGATCCGCACCGAGTCGTCGCGGCGCCGCAGGGAGGTGCGCAGCAGGAAGGCGCCCTCCGTCGATGGCCCGGCCGCGTCTGCAGCATCGCTCCCGGCGGGGTCCACCCCCGCTCCGTAGGCGAGCTGGAGGCTGCGGAAACGCCCGAGTTCGGCCTGGAGGTCCTCGGTGAATCCCCGGGCGAGCAGCCGCTCGTCGGCGGCCTCGCCTGCGGCGCACGGAAGGAGGATCAGCAGGGGGGCGCGGCCGGCCATATTGTCCCTCGGCAGGTGGGGAAATCCCGGATTCTCGATGACTTGGCGTCGCCGCACGACATCCCTGGCCAGCCCCGGGCGGCCTCACGCTGTGAGGGTCCTCCTCACGCCTGAAAGGATGAGACCACGACGTGCCGGCGGGACCCTCTCCCGTCGGATGCCGGTCGTGGCCCGGACGAAAGGATACACGACATGGCTTCATACAGGAACGCGCTCCCCCAGACGGCCGACCGTCTTTTCCTGACCGACGGCGGCATGGAGACGACGCTGGTCTTCCTTCAGGGAGTCGAGCTGCCTCATTTCGCGGCGTTCCCGCTGGTGGAGCAGCCGGACGGCGCCGAGCGCCTGCGCGCCTATTACCGAACCTACCTCGACATCGCCCGCGCCGCGGGCCTGGGATTCGTGCTCGAGACCCCGACCTGGCGGGCCAACGCCGACTGGGGCGCGCGGCTGGGTTGCGACGCGGCGGCGCTGGCCAAGGTCAATGCCAAGGCGGTGGCGCTGATGGCGGAACTGCGCGACGCCTATGCCGGCGGCGGCACGCCGGTGGTCGTCAGCGGCAATATCGGCCCGCGCGGCGATGGCTACGACCCCGGCCAGGTGATGAGCGAGGCCGAGGCCGAGGCCTATCATGGCCAGCAGATCGCGACCTTCGCCGCCACCGAGGCCGATCTGGTGACGGCCATGACGCTGACCAACGTCCCCGAAGCGATCGGCGTGGCGCGCGCGGCCCGGGCGCACGGCCTGCCGTCGGTGATCTCGTTCACGCTGGAAACCGACGGCCGCCTGCCCACCGGACAGACGCTGGGCGACGCGATCGAGGCGACGGACCGCGCGACGGACGGCGCGCCGGACTACTACATGATCAACTGCGCCCATCCCAGCCACTTCGCCGACGTGCTGGGCGGCCGCGCGCCCTGGCTCGACCGCGTGCGCGGCCTGCGCGCCAATGCCTCGCGGCGCAGCCATGCCGAACTCGACCAGGCGCCGGACCTCGACGACGGCGACCCGGTGGCGCTGGGCGCCGAGTACCGCGCGCTGCAGGCGCTGCTGCCGCGCCTCACCGTGCTGGGCGGCTGCTGCGGCACCGACCACCGCCATGTCGACCAGATCTGCCGCATCTGCGCCCCGCCGCGCGCACGCGCGGACTGAGGCGTTGTCGCGAGCTACGCCGGGCTGAAGGCGAATTTCGGGTCGGACTTGCGGCCCTCGAGCGCCATCTCGGCCAGCAGCTCGCCGATGCCGGCCGAATGCTTGAAGCCGTGTCCCGAGCAGGGCGAGGCGACGATGACGCGATCGAGCCCGGGATGGCGGTCGATGACGAACCGCGCATTGTCGACCCAGGTGTAGAGGCAGACCTTGTGCCGCACGCAATGCGGCGACAGGCCGGGAAAGAAGGGCGCGACGTAGGTGTCGTACATCTCGCGCGTCTCCTCCGGCGTCACCGCGCGGTCGACCGCGGCGGCCGTCGTCGAGACGTCGTACTGCTCCGTCGCGAGCTTGACGCCCTCCTCGAACGGACCGACGGCAGGAAAGCCGTAGATCGATTGCGGCGCCGGGAGCTGCCAGATGTAGACGGGGAAGCGCTCGGGCGCGAACTCGGCATGCGCCGCCGGGCTGGTGGCGCGGAACCAGTAGAGGACCTGGCGCAGCACGCTGAAGGGCTGCGACAGCTCGGGCGGCAGGAGCGTCGGCAGCCAGGCGCCGGCGGCCACGATCAGTTGCCCGGCGCGGTAGCGCGCCTTGTCGGTCGTCACCGTGACCGAGCCCCCGTCCTGCGCGAACGACGTCACCGTCTCGTCGAGCCGCAACACCGCACCGACGGCGGTCGCGGCGGTTAGCTGCGCGGCGACCGCCCGCTCGGGCCGCACGAAGCCGCTCTCGCCGTCGTGGTAGGCGCGATCACCGTCGGCGACGCCGAAGGCCGGGTAGCGGGCACGGATCGCGGCGGCATCGAGCAGCTCGTAGGGCACGCCGGCGGATTTCGCGGCCGCCACCGTGCCACCGAGGAAATCCTCGACGCCGTGGTTGGCCGAGCGCGGCCCCGCGCCCGAGATCGCGAGGAAGCCGTTCTGTGTGAACAGGTCGACGCCCTGCGCCGCTTCGAGCTCGCGCCAGATCTCGTGGCTGCGGCGGGCAAAAGCCGCGTACTCCGGTCCCTCGCCGCAGGCGATGCGGGTGATGCGGGTCTCGCCGTGCGTCGAGCCCTGGTCGTGCGGTGGCGCGAAGCGATCGATCCCCAGCACCCGGGCGCCGCGCCGCACGAGCTGCCAGGCGGCCGCCGAACCCATGGCCCCCAGGCCGAGGACGATCGCATCGTAGGTGTTGGGCATGGTCGACGCTGGCTCCGCTGAAACGCGCTCGAGGAGCGTCAGAATACACGCAAGCGCGCGTCTGCCTTTGCAAAACTGCGGGCTTCGCCGTATAAGGATCGCGATGTCTTTCCGAGGCCACACCGTCGTCGTCAAAAAAGCCGCTCATTGCGAGGGGACGGAAAGGATGTGCGCGCGGTAGACGTCAGTCAGAGCAAGCAAACCTTGAGGCCCCGCCGACCGGACGGGGCCTTTGTCATTCTGAGGCGTCCCCTGTCGGCCCAACGCAGGAGACGCAGCCATGTCAGAGATCCCGCCTACCAACCGGCCGCTGGCCGTCGGCATCGTCGGCGCCACCGGCCTGGTCGGTGACATCATCCGGTCCATCCTCGCCGAGCGCGACTTCCCGGTGGCAACGCTGCGCCTGTTCGCCTCGCCGAAGTCGGCCGGCAAGCGCCGCGCCTGGAAGGACGGCGACGTCGCGGTCGAGGATGCCTGGACCGCGGACTATCGCGGCCTCGACATCGTGTTCTTCTCGGCCGGGGGCGAGACCTCGCGCCGGCTGGCGCCCCGGGTCGCCGCCGCCGGTGCCATCGTCATCGACAATTCCTCGGCCTTTCGCGGCGATCCCGACGTGCCGCTGGTCGTGTCGGAGGTGAATGCCCACGCCCTGAAGTCGATCCCCAGGGGCATCGTCGCCAACCCCAACTGCACCACCATGGCCGCGATGCCGGTGCTGAAGCCGCTGCACCGCCGCGCCGGGCTGCGCCGCCTCGTGGTCAGCACCTACCAGGCCGTGTCGGGCGCCGGCCTGGCGGGCGTCGAGGAGCTCGAGGGCCAGATGCAGTGCGCCGGCATGGGCGCCTCGGCGCTGATGCAGGACGGTCGCGCCTTCGCCTTCCCGACGCCGGAGAAGTGGGCGGCGCCGATCGCCTTCAACGTCGTGCCGCTCAACTACCGCATCGTCGAGGACGGCTATTCCGAGGAGGAGGTCAAGCTGCGCGAGGAGAGCCGCAAGATCCTCGAGATCCCCGGCCTGCCGGTGGCGGGCACCTGCGTGCGCGTGCCGGTCTATACCGGCCATTCGCTGTCGATCAACGCCGAGTTCGACCGCGCCCTGCCGCCGGCCGAGGCGCTGGCGATCCTGCGCGACGCGCCGGGCGTGGCGCTGAGCGACGTGCCGACGCCGCTCGAGGCGACGGGCCGCGACGCGGTCCTGGTCGGCCGCGTGCGCGTCGATCCCACGGTGAAGCACGGGCTGGCGCTGTTCGTCACCGGCGACAACCTGCGCAAGGGCGCGGCGCTGAACGCCGTGCAGATCGCCGAGCTGCTGCCGGCGCGGCTGCCGCCGCGTCCGCCAACCCGCCGCAAGCGCACGCTCGAGCCCGCGTAAGCCTCGCCACCTGACGACCGTCGTCCTGCAGCCGCGCGATGCGGCTGCAGGTTCAGGTGTCTCGCCCTACTTCATGGTGATGGGCGAGAAGTCCTGGAACCAGTTCTGGGCCTGCACGAAGCCCGTCACCTTGGGCGACATGGCGCGCGGGTTGACGTCGTGCGTGACGAACAGGAACAGCGCGTCGTCGACGATCTTCTGGTGGATCTGGCGCAGCACCTCGTCCTGGGCCTTGGGCTCGAAGGTGGTGCGCGCCTTCTCCAGCAGCGCGTCCATCTCGGGCTCCTGGTAGTAGCCCCAGTTGGTGCCGTTGGGCGCCACCAGCTTGGAATCGAGATGGCGGATGAAGGCGGTGAACGGGTCCTGGATGAAATAGGTGAAGTTGATGCCGTTGGCGCCCTTCACCTGGTCCGATTTCGCACCGGCGCGCCACAGGTTGATCATGGCGTTCCATTCGACGACGTCGAAGTCGACCTTGATGCCGACGTCGGCGAGGTTCTGCTGGATGTACTCGTTCATCGGCAGCGGCTGCATCTGGCCCGACCCCGAGGCCGAGATCAGGATTTTCACCTTGACGGGGTTGGACGGGCCGTAGCCCGCCTCGGCCAGCAGCTTCCTGGCCGCTGCCGGATCGAACTTCACGTCGAACTTCGGCGCGCCGAACCACTGGCTGCCGGGCACGACGAAGCCCTTCGCCGGGATCATCAGCCCGTTCAGCAACACCTTCAGGCCATCGCGGTCGATCGCGAGGTTGGCCGCCTTGCGCACCCGCACGTCCTTCCACGGCGAGCCCTCGACCATGCTGAGATGCCAGGTCCAGTTGTGCGGGTAGGCGTTGGTGACGATCTTGAAGCCGGCCTTCTCGATGCTGGGCACGGCGTCGGGCGACGGCGCCTCGATCCAGTCGACCTGGCCCGAGCGCAGCGCGGCGGTGCGCGCCGTCGGCTCCGGCAGCGGCAGCAGGACCAGCTTGTCGAGCTTCGGCACCCGCGCCTTGTCCCAGTAGTCCTTGTTGGGCACCAGCTCGGCGCGGGTCTGCGGCACGAAGCTGGCGAGCTTCCACGGGCCGGTGCCGGACGGCGTGTAGGCGAACTTGTTCCAGTCCTTCCCGACCTTCTCCCACTGCGCCGGGCTCGACATCATGATCCAGCCGATCTGGTAGGGCAGGAAGGCGTCGGGCGCCTTGGTGGTGAACTCGACCGTGTGGTCGTCGAGCGCCTTGTAGGACTTCACCGCGGGGATGCGCGAGCGGCCCTGCGCCGCCTGCTTGGGATCGTACTGGGGCGACTTGTCGTTCAGGATCTTGTCGAAGTTCCAGACGACGGCGTCGGCCTTGAAGTCGCTGCCGTCATGGAACTTCACGTCGCGCCGCAGGGCGACGATCCAGCGCGTGTTGTCGGCCGGGTCGATCTTCCAGCCGGTGGCGAGGCCGGGCACCAGAACCGACGGCTTGTCGGCCGACGACAGGTCCCAGTTGATCAGCCCGTCATAGAGCGTGTAGCCCATGAACCGCATGCCCTCGCCGCCCTGGTCGGTCTGGCCGGTGGTCAGCGGGATGTCGGCCGCGGTCATGCCGATGCGGAGCGTCCCCTGCGCGAGGGCGGCCTGGCTGCCGATCGCGACAGCGAAGGCGAGCGCGGCCGCGCTCGAGCGGGCGAGCAAGGACGACGTCTTGAACATGGGGGATGACCTGGCGGCAATTGGCTTCTGCGCCGGTTGCAGCAAAGGCCATGCCACGCGCCATGGGCGTGGCTGGGGCGCCAGGATTCGAACCTGGGAATGGAGGAATCAAAATCCTCTGCCTTACCACTTGGCTACGCCCCAATCGGCGCGGGAACATAGAGGCTTGGGCCGACGGCGCAACCCTTGTTCCTCCCTGTCATCAGGCCCCTCCCCCGATAGGGGGAGAGGTTGGGAGAGGGGGTTACAGACGGCCTTCGAGCCCCCTCTCCTAGCCTCTCCCCCTATCGGGGGAGAGGAACTCGAGGCGTGAACAGTGGAAGCGGCTAAGCCGCCTGCAGCGCCTTCTTCAGGAGCTCGCCGTGGACGAAGGCGCCGTCGCAGTACAGGAGCGCATGGGCCGCGGGATCGAGCGCGATGTCGACGATCTCGCCGAGGTAGATCGTGTGGGTACCGGCCGCGACCTTGGTCACCAGCCGGCAGTCGAACGACACCGGACAGCCCTTGAGCACCGGCGCGCCGGTGCTCATGGACGCCCAGTCGCCGAGATCGCGGAAGCGGTCGTCGCCCTCGACACCGTCCATGCCGGCGAAGCGCTCGGCGATCTTGCGGTGCTGCGGCGCCAGGACGTTGACGCAGAAGAAACCGGCCTCGCCGATCGGATCGTGGGCGCTGGCGGTCTTGTTGACGCAGATCAGGAGCTGCGGCGGCTCGGCCGAGACCGAGCAGACCGCCGTCGCCGTCAGTCCGCCGCGCTGCTCGCGATGGCGCGTGGTGATCAGGGTGACGCTCGCCGCAAGATGGCGCATCCCCTTCTTGAACGCTGTCGCATCGACGCTCATCGCATAACTCTAGGGCACGCCGGCCCTTCCCCGCCACTGGAAACAGAAGGGAAACGCCAACGCTAACCATCGGCGGCGCAACGCGAATCCCGAGGCCGCCAAGCAAACGCCGGGCCGCACGTCACAAAACCTTCACGATAGTGTCGTTTTTTGCGGTTTGCCGGTCTTCCGCCGCTGGCTACGGTCGCCCTGCATGGCGCCGCTCGACACCGGACTCGATCCCTCCACTGCCCCCGATGTCGCGCTGCGGCACATCGTGGCCGCCTGCCATGCCGACCTCGTGAGGTATCGCACGGTGGTCCTGACCAGCCGCCGGCCGGTCGGCATCCACCAGGCGCGCGTGGCGCTGCGCCGCCTGCGCGCAGCCTTCGGCCTGTTCCGCCATGCCGTCGACGGGCCGGTCGTGCGCGCGCTCGGCGCCGAGGCGAAGTGGCTGGCCGGCGAATGCGGCCCCTCGCGCGACCTGCACGTCTTCCTGACGGAAACCGCGAGCGAGGTGCCGCCGCTGGTGCAGCGCGTCGCGCGGCGCCTCGCCAACCTCCATCTCGAGCGCGCCCGCACGGCGCTGGAAAGCGCCCGGTTCGACGGCTTCGACCGGCAGCTCCACGCCTTCCTCGACCTGTCGCCGGCCCATCCCAGCGACCGTCTCGACGAGTTCGCCCGCCAGGCGCTCGACCTGCGCCACGACAAGGTGCTGCGCCATGGCCGCAAGATCGGCTCGCTGGGCGCCAAGGGGCTGCACAGGCTGCGCATCTCGATCAAGAAGCTGCGCTACGCCGCGGAGTTCCTGCAGCCGGCCTTTGCCTCCCCGGCGGCGAAGCCCTATATCGAGGCCACGGCGCGCCTGCAGGGCGCGCTCGGCGCCCTGAACGACCGGACCGTCGCCCGCCACGTGCTGGCCGACATCGCCACGGCGGCGCGGCCCACGGAGGACGTGGCGCCGGCGCTGAAGCAGCTGGCCCGCGAGGCCGACGCCGGCGACAAGCGCCGCCGCCGCAAGATCGAGGCGGCGTGGAAGACGTTCAGGAAAGCCGAGCGCTTCTGGCACGCGGGAGCCGCCAACAGGAGTTGAGACGTCGATGAGCGATACCCAGACCGCCGCCGAGCAGCGCATCCCCGTGACGGTGCTGACCGGCTTCCTCGGCAGCGGCAAGACCACGCTCCTCAACAAGCTGCTGCAGCGGCCCGAGCTCGCCGACACGGCGGTGATCATCAACGAGTTCGGCGAGATCGGTCTCGATCACCTGCTGGTCGAGAAGGCCGACGACGAAGGCATGGTGACCCTGAACTCGGGCTGCCTCTGCTGCACGGTGCGCGGCGACCTGGTGCGCACCATGAGCGAGCTGTTCCTGAAGCGCTCCAAGGGCGAGGTGACGCCGTTCAAGCGCATGGTGGTCGAGACCACGGGCCTCGCCGATCCGGCGCCGATCCTGCACACGCTGATGACCGACCCGCTGCTCGCCTCGCGCTACCGGCTCGACGGCGTCGTGACCACGGTCGACGGCGTCAACGGCACGAGCACGCTCGACAACCACGAGGAGGCGGTGAAGCAGGCGGCGGTCGCCGACCGGCTGCTGCTGACCAAGAGCGACATCGCCGACGCGCCCAAGCTCTCGGAGCTCAAGGGCCGGCTGCACCAGCTCAATCCGGGCGCGCCGTTCCATGCCATCTCGGCCGGCGAGATCGATCCCAACGAGATCCTGAACGCCGGCCTCTACAATCCCGACACGAAGACCGCCGACGTCAAGCGCTGGCTGCACGAGGAGGCCTACGCCCACGACCATGGCGGCGGCCACCACCATCATCACGGTCACGGGCATGATCACGGCGACGGGCACGGCCACGAGGAAGGGCATGGGCACGACCATGCGCACGGCGAGGGCGAGCAGGATCCGCACAACGTCAATCGCCACGACGACCGCATCAAGGCCTTCTGCATGACCTTCGACGAGCCGATGAGCTGGTCGACGGTGGCGGCGGCGTTCGACGCGCTGGTGACCTATCGCGGCCCCGACCTGCTGCGCATGAAGGGCATCCTGAACGTCAAGGACACCGACAAGCCGGTGGTGATCCACGGCGTGCAGCACGTCTTCCACCCGCCGGCCACGCTCGACGCCTGGCCCGAGGGCGACGACCGCAGGAGCCGCGTCGTTTTCATCACCCGCGACATCGCCGAGAGCACCATCCGCAAGGTGTTCGCCTCCTTCTTCGACGCCGAGAAGAAGGGCTGGAGCCAGGACGCCGCCAAGCCGTCCTAGGGCGGGCCCGCGTCCGCGATCCCTCAGAAGAGCTGGGTGACGCGGATCGTGAAGACCGCCGAGATGTCGGACGAGGGCGCCAGGGCCGGCTGCAGGTAGAGCTGGATGTCGGGCGTGATCAGGAGCGCATGGTAGAGCGACCAGGCCCAGTAGGCCTCGACCATGGTCTCGCTCGGCCGCGCGGACGAGCCCGCATAGAGCGACATGTTGGTGGCGTTCCACGCCATGCCGAGGCCGATCTGGTCGAACGGGCTGCGCTTCAGCGGATCGTTCAGGACGGCGCCGCCGGCGATCGACGACTGGATGGCGAAGCTCGATTGCCAGGCGGTGTTGGCGCGCAGGAACAGGCCCCAGCGGTCGCCGACGGGCTGCGAGGCGCTGAACGACAGGCCGGTGCTGGCCAGCGGCTGCGCCGCCACGCCCGGCTGGTTGTAGTAGAGCAGCGCAAAGTTGCCCTGGCCCCAGCCGGCGACGGTGGGCGACCAGGCGCCGTAGAGGAACCACGCGTACTGTCCCTGGCCCAGCGTCGGGAACTGGACGTAGCTGCCGCTGAAGTCGTTGGCGTCCTGGAAGCCCGTCGCGAAGGTAAACTCGCGCGTGGGATTGAGCTGGGCGTAGGCGCCGAGCCCGGCCTGGGAGTAGTTCTGGCTGCCGTTCTGGGTCAGCGAGTAGCCGATGAAGTTCACCTGCTGGTCGTTGGCGTAGGCGTTGCCGTCGAAGTTGGAGAAGGCGTACTGGCCGACCGAGAGCGACAGCCACTCGCCCGGGAAGCCGTGCGTGTAGGTGAGCTGGACGAACTGCTGGTTGGCGGTCGGCTGGTTGTTGATCGGGCTGACGAGGTCGATGCTGGCGCCCAGGCTGGCACCGGTGGCGGCCGACCAGTACTGCGCCGCCATGAAGTGGAACTGCAGCGAACCGTCGCCGACCGTCGGCGACGAGAAGACGTCCCAGTTCACGGCCGGGGTGAACATCGCCTGGACGGCGCCCGAGCCGCCGTTGGGCGTCCCCCACTGGCTCATGACCGACGTCTCCATGGAGTAGGTGACGCCGGTCGTGTCTGGATCTGCTTCTTGGCGGCGGCGTAGCGCGCCCGCGCGGTGTCGATGCCGTCGCCGAGCGACTGGTCCAGCCGCTGCTGGCCGGCGCGATTGGCGTCGTGTATGCGGCCGACCAGCTTCTGGCCCTGCGGATCATAGGTTTGGGCCTCGGCGCCGGCCGTGCCCGCGGTGATGTTCGCCAGCACGAGGGCCGCACAAAGGGCTACGCGACGCATGAAGATCTCCCCCGCGGCAAAGGTGGCCGTCCGGCGCCGATGCGCCAAGCAAAATCGGACGCGCCCACGCGTCGGACGGGGCCCGATCCGGCTTGCCCGCGGCAACACCGCGACGGCACACTCGTGACACCTTTTTGAAAAGAAGAGACAGACATGGCCGTCGTCGAGACCGAACGTCACGGGCAGGTGCTCGTGGTGCGCATGAACCGCCCGGAGCGTCTGAACGCGCTGAACACCGAGATGCGCACCGAGCTCGCGCGGATCTGGACCGACTTCAGGCACAGCAAGGAACTCGAGGTCGCGATCTTCACCGGCACCGGCCGCGGTTTCTGCGCCGGCGAGGACATGAAGGAATCGCTGGAGAAGGGCGTGGCCGGCGGCGAGCGGCCGAAGCTCGAGGATCCGTTCATGACCGGCGCGCTGGAGAAGCCGGTGATCGCCGCGATCAACGGCTTCGCCATGGGCGGCGGCTTCATGCTGGTCGAGCGCACCGACCTGCGCGTCGCCGTGCGCGAGGCGATCTTCGAGGTCTCCGAGGCCAAGCGCTGGCTGCTGGGCGGCTACAATCACGGCCACATCGCCAACCTGCCCTATCCGGTCGCCATGGAGATGGCGCTGGGCTTCCGCTTCACCGCCCAGCGCTTCCACGAGATCGGCTTCCTGAACCGCCTGGTCGAGGCCGACCAGCTGATGCCCGAGGCGCTGAAGATGGCCGAGCACCTGCTCACCCTGCCGCCGGCCTCGCGCGTCAACACCGTGCACATGATGCGCCAGATGCGGCCCGCCCCCAGCGCCGACCAGCAGGCCCTCGCGGCCGCCCTGCACGACCACGGGGCCAAGAGCGACCTCATGGAATCGCGGGCCGCCTTCGCCGAGAAGCGCAAGCCCGACTTCAAGGGCTGGAACGACCCCGAGGACCGCTACCGGCTGCCGACGCTCAAGTCCGTGAGGTAAGCCGCTTCTACGGAAGCAGCGCCTCGGCCAGCGAGCGCGGCGAATGGATGGAGATGCCGGCTAACCTCCGGCCGTAGAACGCGCCGAAATGGGTACGATCGCCGGTGACCAGCACGTCGCATCGCATGCGCACGGCCGCTACCATGACCGGTCGATCCTTTTCCGGCAACGCGGCGAGGCTTGGCAATGTCGTGGTTGGGGCCTGAAGCGATGCCACCTCGACCCGATCGAGCAGCAGCGCCAGCGATGCCAAGGCCTGCGGAGCCTTCGCCGCAAGATTGCGGCGCGCCTCTTCGGCAACGTAGCCATCGGCGCACGGAACGTGTCCCCGTGCCGCCAGATCGTGCAGGAAGCGGCGCACCGCACCGTCCGATCTCGCCGCCGAAAACAGGATGTTGGCGTCGAGGAAGATGCGCACCTCAGGAAGACGAGCGACGAGGCGGAGAACGACGCGCCGTGGGACGCTTGCGCCGGTAGAACTCGGCGAGTTCGGCTTCTGCACCATCGAACTCGGCGATCCGCTCCTCGGTATAGATCTCGACCGGCAGCGTTACCGCCGGCCGCAGCAGCAATCCTTCCGATGTCGCTTCGGCAATCAACTGATCCTCGGCCTTGATGCCGAGCTGACGACGCAATTTCGCGGGAAGCGTGATCGTTCCGCGGTCAGTCACTGTGAGGGTGGTCTTCATCGGCGCAGTATATCCGAATTTCCGTAATTCGGCAATTTTGCTATCGGTGAGCTCGATGGTTTGACTTGCACCTTGTCGTGGATCCTCGTTACGCCTCGAGGGCGCTCCACGCGATCAGCGACCCGTTCGAAAATTGAACACGCAGATCCTCTGCGCCGCCGGTCGGCCTTCGACTGTGCACATCGGCCGCGCTGGAGAGTCCCGCCCGCCGCGTGCTACGCCTTGGACATGGCGAAATCCAAGGCTGCGGCCGCTCCGGCGGCCAAGAAGGACGCGACCGGCGGCGCGGGCGACAACGCGCCGATCCGGCACCTCTACCTGGTCGACGGATCCGGCTACCTGTTCCGCGCCTACCACGCCCTGCCGCCCATGACGCGGCCGGACGGGACGCCGATCAACGCCGTCTACGGCTTCTGCCGCATGCTGGTCGCCGACCTGCTGGACAAGCCCGAGGTCGACCACATCGCCATGATCCTCGATTCCAGCGAGGTCACGTTCCGCAACAAGATCTACGACAAGTACAAGGCCAACCGCCCGCCGCCGCCCGAGGACCTGGTGCCGCAGTTCCCGCTGATCCGCGAGGCGGCCCGGGCCTTCAACGTCACGGTGTGCGAGCTCGACGGCTACGAGGCCGACGACCTGATCGCGACCTACGCCCGGCTGGCGCTGGAAGCCGGCGCCACCTGCACCATCGTCTCCTCCGACAAGGACCTGATGCAGCTCATCCGGCCGGGTGTCGAGATGATGGACCCGATCAAGAAGACGCGGCTCGGACCCGAGGCGGTGATGGAGAAGTTCGGCGTCGCGCCCGACAAGGTGGTCGACGTCCAGGCGCTGGCCGGCGATTCGGTCGACAACGTGCCGGGCGTGCCGGGGATCGGCGTCAAGACGGCGGCCCAGCTCATCAACGAGTACGGCGACCTCGAGACGCTGCTGGCCCGCGCCGGCGAGATCAAGCAGCCCAAGCGGCGCGAGGCCCTGATCGCCAATGCCGAGCTGGCGCGCATCTCCAAGCAGCTGGTGACGTTGCGCGACGACGCCCCGGCCCCGGCCGATCCCGACAGCTTCGACAAGCGCAAGCCCGATCCCAACGTGCTGCTGCCGTGGCTGGAGCAGCAGGGCTTCAAGAGCCTGGTGACGCGCTTCGCCGGCGAGCTCGGCGAGGCAACGGCACCGGTGGCGCCGGCCGCCCCCGCTGTGCGCCCGGCTCCCGCGGCCGGCGCCGCCCCCGGCCCTGCGCCCTCGACGGGCCGGCCGAAGTCGAACCAGCCCTTCACCGCCGCCGACTACGAGCTCGTCACCGAGGCGGCCCAGCTCGACGAATGGGTCGCCGAAGCGACGAAGGCCGGCACGGTGGCCTTCGACTGCGAGACCGACGCGCTCGACGCCCAGAACGGCGGCCTGGTCGGCGTGTCGCTCGCCCTGCTCGAGGGACCGTGGGGCAACGTCAATTCGAGCCGACGGCGCGCCGCCTACGTTCCGCTCGGCCATCGCGCGCCCGGAGGCGAGGCGCAGGGCACGCTCGATCTCGCGGGCGACGGCGCGGACAAGGACGGCGGCCGGCTGCTGCCCGGCCAGATCCCGCTCGAGACGGCGATCGCCCGGCTGAAGCCGCTGCTCGAGGATCCCTCGGTCCTCAAGGTCGGCCAGAACATCAAGTACGACATGTGCGTGCTGCGCCAGCACGGCGTCGAGATCGGGCCGGTCGACGACACGATGCTGCTGTCCTTCGTGCTCGATGCCGGCCGGCACAATCACGGCATGGACGAGCTGGCCGAGCGCTATCTCGGGCAGAAGACCATCAAGTTCTCCGAGGTGGCCGGCAGCGGCGCCAAGCAAGTGAGCTTCGACCGCGTGCCGATCGACAAGGCGCGCGACTATGCCGCCGAGGATGCCGACGTCACCATGCAGCTCTGGGCCGAGTTCAAGCCGCGGCTGGTGCACGAGCACATGGTCGGCGTCTACGAGACGATCGAGCGGCCGCTGATCCCGGTGCTGCTCGGCATGGAGCAGGCCGGCATCAAGATCGACGCGCCGCGTCTGCGGACGCTGTCGGCCGAGTTCGAGAAGCGCATGGCCGAGCTCGAGCAGGAGATCCACAAGATCGCCGGCCGCGAATTCAACGTCGGCTCGCCCAAGCAGCTCGGCGAGATCCTGTTCGACGAGCAGAAGCTGCCGGGCGGCCGGCGCAACAAGAACGGCTCGTGGGCGACCGACGTCAGCATCCTCGAGGACCTGGCGGCCCAGGGCCACGCGCTCCCCGTCAAGATCATGGAGCATCGCCAGATCGCCAAGCTCAAGGGCACCTACACCGATGCCCTGGTGCGCGAGCTCGACGCCAGGACCGGCCGCGTCCACACCTCCTACCAGATGACCGGCGCGGCCACCGGCAGGCTCGCCTCGACCGATCCCAACCTGCAGAACATCCCGGTCCGCACCGAGGAGGGCCGCAAGATCCGCGAGGCCTTCATCGCCGAGACCGGCCACAAGCTCCTGTCGGCCGACTATTCGCAGATCGAGCTCCGGCTGCTCGCCCACGTCGCCGACATCGCCTCGCTGAAGGAGGCCTTCGCGCGCGGCGACGACATCCACGCCATCACGGCCAGCGAAATGTTCGGCGTGCCGGTCAAGGGCATGGACCCGCTGGTGCGCCGGCGCGCCAAGGCGATCAACTTCGGCATCATCTACGGCATCTCCGCCTTCGGCCTCGCCAACCAGCTCGGCATCGGCCAGCAAGAGGCGCGCGAGTACATCGCCCGCTACTTCCAGCGCTATCCCGGCATCCGCGACTACATGGAGACGACCAAGGAATATGCGCGCCGCAACGGCTACGTGAAGACGCCGTTCGGCCGCAAGATCCATCTGCGCTTCATCGCCGACAAGAGCCAGGGCATGCGCGCCTTCGCCGAGCGCGCCGCGATCAACGCGCCGCTGCAGGGCGGCGCCGCCGACATCATCAAGAAGGCGATGATCCGGCTGCCCGCGGCGCTCAAGGAGGCGCACCTGGCGAGCCGCATGCTGCTGCAGGTCCACGACGAGCTGCTGTTCGAGGTCCCCGACCAGGAAATCGACAAGACCAAGGCCGTGGCGCGCAGCGTCATGGAAGGCGCCGCGACCCTGTCGGTGCCGCTGGTCGTAGAGACCGGCGTCGGCGACAACTGGGCGGCGGCCCACTAGGTCATGCGCTGGCCGGGCTGGATGGGTGCCGCCGTCGTCCTCACCGCCGGATGGTCCGTGGCGGCTCAGGATCCGACGCTGCAATGGTCGTCGCCGTCCGCCGGATCGATCAACGGCTCGAAAGCGACGATCGACGACCGTCCCTGCTGCGGGGCGACGACCGACGCGGTGCCCGTGCCGGATTCCGATGCCGCCGTTGTGGCCGGACTGCCGGGCAAGGCGGCGCGCGACGGGCGGGTCCTCAGCCTCTCCCTGGCCGGCGGCCGGACACTGCGGCTCATCGACTGCGACGAGGCGAGCGGCTGCACGGCTGACGACACGCGGCTTCACCGGCTGGTCGACTGGTGGCCGGATCATCGCCTCTACGTCGTGGCGGTCGGCCTCTATGAGGAGAGCGTCGCCTACCTGGTCTCCGAACGCGACGGCGCGGCGCTGGTGACCACCGCGCCGCCGGTCCTGTCGCCATCCCGGCGCCAGGCAGTCGCCCTGGTCTCCAACCTGATATCGGGCGTCGATCTCGAGATCGTCGATCTCGTCCACGAGCCGCCGAGCCTGGCCAAGGTCACGCCCCTGCCGGACTGCGGCGGCGCCGGGCCGGAGGCCTTCCTGCGGCCGCGACCGGTCTGGCTGGACGACCGCACCGTGACGTTTGAAGGTGAGCCGCCCCTGCCTGCCGCCCGACCCGACACCCGGCAGGTCTTGCGCGTCGAGGGCGGCCGCGCGCATTGGCAATGCTGAGAGAGAGGAGAACCGCGCAATGAAGGTCTGGGACCGTTCCCGCTCGATCGCCATCGTCGCCGCGGCCGTGGCCGCCATGGTCGGCGCCTTCGCCGCTGCGGCGTCGGCCCAGACCGATCCGCGGGTGCGCACGGCGACGCCCAGCAAGGGCCTGCTGTGGGGCTCCAAGATGACGGTCGAGAGCGGCCCCTGCTGCGCGGCGCAGAAGGGCGCCAAGGCCGGCGATCCCGCGGAGGCCGCGGTGCTGGCCAAGCTGGGCGACCGGGCGGCGCGCGACGGACCGATCCTGTGGCTCCGGCTGCAGAACGGCCGCCTGCTCAAGATCACCGACTGCGACGACGAGAATGCCTGCGAGGCCGACCGTTTCCGCCGGCATCGCCTGGCCGCCTGGTGGCCCTCGCTCGGCCTCTACGTGGTCGATGTCGGCCTCTACGAGGAAGGGCTTGCCTACCTGATCGCCGAGAAGGACGGCCAGACGACGCGGGTCGCGTCCCTTCCCGTCCTGTCGCCGTCCGGCAAGCGCGCCGTGGCGCTGCAGTCGAACCTGATGAACGGCGTCGACCTCGACGTGATCGACTTCACGACCCATCCGCCGAAAGTGACGAAGGTCCAGGACCTGCCGGCCTGCCCGGGCTCGGGCAAGGCGTCGTTCCTGCGCCCGCGGCCGGTCTGGGTGGACGAGACCCATGTGCGCTTCGAGGGCAAGTCGCCGCTCGAGGAGGACGATCCGAAGGCCAGGCAGCTGCTGCGACTCGTCGACGGGCAGCCGCAGTGGCAGTGCTGAAGGGGGAGCAGAGAGCGATGAAGATCTGGGGCCGAGCCAACTCGATCAACGTCATGAAGGTGCTGTGGGCCGCCGACGAGTGCGGCATCGCCTACGAGCGCACCGATGTCGGGGGCGCCTTCGGCGGCAACGACCAGAAATGGTACCTCGACATGAACCCCAACGGCGTCGTGCCGACCATCGATGACGGCGGGCGCATCATCTGGGAGAGCAACTCGGCGCTGCGCTACCTCGCGGCCAAGTACGCCGCCGGCACGCTGTGGCCCGTCGATCCCGGCCAGCGCAGCGACGCCGACCGCTGGATGGACTGGCAGCTCAGCACCATTTCGGAGCCGATGCGCATCGCCTTCTGGGGGCTGATCCGCACGCCGCCGGAGAAGCGCGACATGGCCGCGATCGACAAGGCGGCGGAGGATGCCGGCCGCCTGTTCGGCCGGCTCGACGGCTGGCTGGAAGGGCGCCGCTACGTCGCCGGCCAGCATTTCACGATGGGCGACATCCCGGTCGGCTGCTTCGCCTATCGCTGGTATGCGCTCGACATCAAGCGCCCGGAGCTCAAGAACGTCCGCGCCTGGTACGAGCGGCTCGCGACGCGGCCGGCCTATGCCAAGCACGTCATGATCAAGCTGACCTGAAGGGTCGAGGGTCTGTCACCCCGAGCGCAGCGAGGGGGCCTTTGAAGCGACGAAAAGGTCCCTCGCTACGCTCGGGATGACGGCCGGAGCTACGGCCGCTTGGGCAGGCGCGCCATCTCCGCCACGATGGCGCGGTCGATCACGGTGAACAGGTAGGCGTCGGGCGCCAGCGTGCAGCCGCCGCGGACCAGGTGGCCGAGTTGCGTGCCCATCGGGCCGTCGGGGATCATGACGCCGTGATGCCGCGCCGAATGCTCGCCGAGATAGAGCGCGAGCGCCTTGCGCGCCTCCGGGTTCATCGCGTGCGCTTCCTTGCAGGTGATGTACGCCGCCTGGTCGAAGTTGAGCGGCGGGTTCTGCGCCTGGGCGGCGGCTGCGACGAGCAGCGAGGCGGCGGCGGCGAGGAAAATGGTCTTCATCTCGGGTCCCCGTCCTACTTGTTGTCGCTGATGGCGCTGCCGGTGATGTAGCCCGCCGCGCCGCCGATCAGGCCCGCGCCGACCACGGCGCCGAAGCTGCCGCCGGCCACGGCGGCGATGCCGGTGCCCAGCGCAGCGCCGGTGAGCGCGCCCTTCTGGCCCGTCGTCATGTTCTCGCAGCCGCCGAGGACGCCCGCGACGACGATCAATGCCACGATTTTGGATTTGACCATGCTCTTCTCCCGCTCCGCCCCTCCCGACTCAGGGAGGGGTCATGTCCGCCTTCGTCCAGCCCTTGCCGGGATCGAAGGATGAAATCGCGCCCGCCTTCTGCGCCGTCTGCGGGCCGAGATCCTGTTGGTACACGACGCCGTCCTGGTTGACGATGAAGGTCATCACGCCCGTGTCGCCGTAGCGCACCGGCCAGGCGATGACGCCGAAGCCGCCGATCATCCGGCCGTTCACCAGATAGTCGCGCGCGCCGCCGGGCGCCGCCGCGCCCTGGGAATAGAGCAGGCGGAAATAGTACCCGTAGTGGCCATCCGGCGCCTGGCCGTCGGCCTGCGCCCGGGCGACCGCCGGTCCGAGCGGGCTCTGCGGCTCGCCGGGCTTGGCCGGCCAGTAGAGCCCGTCCTTGCGGCCGGGCGAGCTCAGGAGCCGCCGGGCATAGGCCGGCGCGCCGGTGTTCATGGGATCGATGAGGGCGTAGTCGCCCTGGGCGTCGACGATGGCCAGCAGCGTCTGCACCACCGCCGCCTCGTCGTGGCCGATGCGGCGCAGCACCATCTCCTTGAGCCCGGCCGCAACGTCGAAGCGCCACTCGCCGCCGTCCTTGGCCAGCGGGATCGGCAGCGTCCAGCCGGCCTTGCCGACCTCGAGCCGGGCCTTGTCGTCCCCCGACATGACCAGCTTGTGGGCATCGTCCCAGGCCGCGAGATAGGCCGCGCGGCGGCGCTGCACATCGTCGTCGGAACCCGGCACGAAGTCGTGCCATGCCGTGCCCAGGAGGGCATCCATGGCCTTGCGGTCGTTCTTGCGCACCGCCTCGGTGAGCGCCTGGGCGGCGGCATCGGGGGTGGCGAAGCCCTGAGTCTTCGCCGCCGGCGCGGGCGTCTGCGCGACCGCGACGGCGGCGAGGCCGACCACCAGAGCGAGGGCGGCAAGACCGCGCCGGAACATCGCGCCACTCATCGCCGGAACCCTCCGCCACGAAACCCGCCGCCGCCGCCGCGATCGAAGCTCCGGTCGCCCCACGAGGAGCGGCCGCGATCATAGTCGCGGTTCACGTCGCCGCCGCGCTCGATGCCGTCGAAGGCGCTGCTGCGGCCCTGCGTGCCGCGCGACTGCACGGCGTTGCGGTTGGCCTGCTCGCGGTTGGCCGCCGACTGCTCGCGATTGGTGGCCGCCTGCGAGCGGTTCGTCACCGCCTGCTCGCGGTTGGTGGCGGCCTGCGCGCGGTTGGTCCCGTCGAGCTGGCCGCGGAACTGCTCGCGCTGCTGGGCGCCCGGCCGGACCTGGTTGTAGCGCTGGCGCTCGGCCGGCGTGCGGTAGGGCACGCCGGCGCGATGCGCCGGATCGTGGGTCCACTCGCCGTTGCGATAGCGGCTGGCGTTGAAGTTGTTGGCGCTGATCGTCGTCGCCCGGTTGACGTTGACCGTCGTGTAGCTGTTGCCCCAGCCCGAGCCGTTCCAGCCCCAGTGCCAGCCGCCGAACATGGCCGCGCCGGCGGCGACGCCGAGACCGAACATCATGCCGGTCATCAGGGCCGCGCCGTAGTTGGGCGGCGGCGGATAATAGACCGGCGGATAGGCCGGATAGGGCCACGGACCGTAGGCCCAGGTTGGGTTGTAGTAGGGAACGTAGATCACTTCCGGGTTGGTCGGCTCGACCACGATCGCGCTGGCCGAGCCCGAGGACTGGGTAGTGACCTTCTGCTGCGGCGTGTCCTTCAGGGTGCCCTGCGCCTTGGCCTTGGCGCGCAGCCTCTGGACGGCGTCGGCCACGTCTTTCTGCTGGCCGATCATTGCGTCGCCCACCTTCTGGGTCCAGTCGAGGTGGGTGTTCATCATCGCCAGCGTCTGCGGGAAGGCGACCAGCGACTTCACGCTGACGTCCCACTCCTTGTCCTTCACCGCCTGCACGGCGGCGTCGCCCTTGAGGTTGGGATTGGCCTGCGACCAGCGCGCCGCCTCGACGACCTCGAGCGGATAGGTCGAGGCCATCAGGACCTGCGACAGCAGCGCGTCCGGATAGAGCGCGATCGGTGCGAGGAGCTGGTCGAGCTGCTCGGCCGTGAAAGGCTTCTTCGATTCCTGCGCCCGGAGGGAGAAAGCAGGACCCATCGCCAGGACCACCGTGGACAATCCCAGCAGACGACGCCGATTCATTGTTGGTCCTTCCCGAAAGCGCGGTGACGAAGTCCACACTAGCGGTGCAAGCAGCATCTCGTCCAGCGGGTCACGCCAGTCGGAATACTTCCACCGGCTCGTCGTGGCCCTTGACCTGGCGCAACACCGGCGTGATCGGTTCGGCCCCCAGCACGGCGCGGTCCTTGATCGCCGAGAGGGTGGCGCCGCTGGCCAGCACGACGACCTCGTCGTCGGCCATCATGAAGTCCTTCCCGAGCTGCTCGAAGCGCTGGGCGATGTTGACGGTGTCGCCGACCACGGTGAAGTTCACGCGGCCCGGCGCACCGATGTTGCCGACCACGACCGGCCCCGAATGCAGGCCGATGCGCACGCGGATCGGAGCCTGCCCGGCGGCGCGGCGCACCGCATTGTCCTCGCGGACGACGCGGGCGATCGCCAGCGCGGCGCGCACGGCATGGTCGGCATGATCCTCCATGTGCGTCAGTCCGCCCCACACCGCCATCACGGCGTCGCCGATGTACTTGTCGATCACCCCGTGCTCGTGCTCGATGCAGGCCCCGAGAAGCGCGAAGTGGTGATTGAGGAGGTCAGCCGTCTCCTGCTCGGGCAGGTCCTCGGCCTGCGGCGTGAACTCGACGATGTCGCTGAACATGACGGTGACGTTGCGGCGCCGCGAACGCACCGCATCCTCGCCGAGCTCCATGAGCCGGAACACCAGCCGGTGCGGCACGTAGGCGCCGAACCATTTCAGGGCGCCGCGCGCCTTGTCGAGGCTGTGGCCGGCATCGTCGATCTCGCGCAGGCGCGAGCTGCGATGGAAGGGCTGGTCGAACTCGAGGCGCTCGATCGCCTCGGCGGCCGAGGTGATCGTGCGGATCGAGCGCACCATGCTGAGACCGATCAGCAGCGCCAGCACCGCGGCGACGGCCAGCGTGGCGGCGCCGACGATGGCGCCGTTGGTCAGGCGGTCGAGGTCGCTGGTCGCGTCCTCGAGCGGGAAGTACTGGCCGACCAGCCACGGCGTCGGGCCGTAGCCCTTCAGCTCGCGATAGACGAAGACCCACAACCGGCCTTCGGCCTGCACCACGTGGCCGACGTCGCCCAGCGCCCGGTCGATCTGGGCGCCGCGCACCGGCGTCGACCAGATGCGCGCCAGCACCGGATCATCGACTTCGCCGATGGTCGGCAGCTCGCGGTCCTCGGTCAGGCCGAGACCGCGCGGATCGACCAGCCGGCGATGGGCCAGGACCCGGTCGCGGCCCACCAGGATGAAGTAGCGGCCCTCGCTGCCCTTGCTCGCCTCGCCGATCAGCAGCGACAGGTCGCCCAGCGCCAGCGTGGCGATAAGGCCGCCGATGAAGGCGCCGTCGAGGCGGCGGATCGGGGTCCGCACGTTCAGCAGCGGCTGCTGCAGCGCTTCGTTCCAGAACAGCGCCCCCCAGAAGGTGTCGTCCGTCGTCTGCAGCTCGCGAAAGCGCTCCAGGCCGCGCGGCAGGTCGACCAGCGGGATCGTGTCCCGGATCACCTTGCCGTCGGGCAGCCGCGCGACGCGCTCGAACTGCAGGTCGAAGGTCGCGAAGCCGGCGCTCGAGATGACCGGAACGCGCGTCATCATCACCCACAGCGCCTCGCGCATGTCGACCGGGGAGCCGATGTCGATACGGCCGCTCGCGGCCAGTGCCGCGATCATGTCGAGATGCTGCGTGACGGGGTCGAGCCGGCTGCGGATCGCGCCGACCTGGGCTTCGACGACGCGCGCCGCCTTGTCGACCAGCAGGCGCTCGGCGGTGTTGGTCGCGCCGGCCAGGACGGCGATGTAGGCGATGCCCGAGATCAGCGCGAGCGAGACGAAGGCAAGCGCCAGCGCCACGATCAGCGGCAGGCGCAGGCGCCGCCGCAACGGGGCGGCGGCAGTAGTGGTCTCGAGGGTCACGGCCCGGTCATCATAGGCCGTTCCGGTCGCCGGAACAGCCGGCCGCGACGGCCTCAGGCGGCGGCGCGAATCGCGGCCTGCTTGACCTTGCCGTCGACGTGGCCCTCGAATTGCCGGAAGTTCGCCTCGAAGCGCTGGGCGACGTCGCGCGCGGCGACGTCATAGGCCTTCTTGTCCTTCCAGGTGTTCTTGGGGTTCAGCACCTCGCCGGGCACGTCGGGGCAGGCCGCCGGCACCAGCATGCCGAAATGGGGATCCGGCGCCGCGGCGGCGGCGGCCAGCCGGCCGTCGAGCGCCGCCCGCACCATCGCCCGCGTGTGGCGGATCGACATGCGCTCGCCGACGCCGAAGCCGCCGCCCGACCAGCCGGTGTTGACCAGCCAGCACTTGACGTGCTGGCGCGCCATCTTCTCGCCCAGCATCTTGGCGTAGACGGTCGGATGGCGCGGCATGAACGGCGCGCCGAAGCAGGTCGAGAAGGTCGCCTGCGGCTCGGTAACGCCCTTCTCTGTGCCGGCGACGCGGGCCGTGTAGCCCGACAGGAAATGGTACATCGCCTGCTCGGGCGAGAGCTGCGAGATCGGCGGCAGGACGCCGAACGCATCGGCAGTCAGCATGACGATATTCTCCGGCGTGCCCGCCAGCCCCGTCTCCGACGCGTTGGGGATGAACTCCAGCGGATAGCAGGCGCGGGTGTTCTCGGTGAACCGCCCGTCGTCGAGATCGAGCGCGCCGGTTGCCGGATCGATCACGACGTTCTCCAGCACCGTGCCGAAGCGTTCGGTCGTGGCGTAGATCTCCGGCTCGGCCTCGCGGCTGAGCTTGATCACCTTGGCGTAGCAGCCACCCTCGAAGTTGAAGAGGCTGGTGTCGGCCCAGCCGTGCTCGTCGTCGCCCAGCAGCGTGCGCGAGGGATCCGCCGACAGCGTCGTCTTGCCGGTGCCCGACAGGCCGAAGAAGATCGCCACGTCGCCCTTGGGGCCGACATTGGCCGAGGCGTGCATGGGCAGCACGTTCTTGTCGGGCAGCAGGTAGTTCAGGATGGTGAACACCGACTTCTTGATCTCGCCGGCGTACCAGGTGCCGCAGATCGCCACGATGCGTTCGCTGAAGTTGACCAGGATGGCGCAGTCCGAGGCGGTGCCGTCGAGCGCGGGCTCGGCCTGGAAGCCCGGCAGGTTCAGGATCGTGAAGTCGGGGCGGAAGCCCTCCAGTTCCTCGCGGCGCGGCCGCAGGAACATGTTGCGGGCGAAGAGGTTGTGCCACGCCGTCTCGGTCAGCACGCGCACGCCGATGCGATGCGCGGGATCGGCGCCGGCCCAGCAGTCGCGGGCAAACAGCTCGCGGCGCTGGGCATAGGCCAGCATGCGGTTGTAGAGGGCACGGTAGCGCTCGGGCGAGATCGCCTTGTTGGTCTTGCCCCAGTCGATGACGCCCTGCGTCGCCGCATCCTCGACGAAGAACTTGTCGTTGGGCGAGCGTCCGGTATGCACGCCGGTGCGCACCACCAGCGCGCCGCCGTCGGCCACGCGGCCCTCGCCGCGGCGGATCGCCTGCTCGTACAGGGACGGAACCGAGAGGTTCCAGTGGATGTCGCCAGAATTTCTCAGCCCCAGCGTCTCGAGTCCGAATTTGGGGACGACACTCTTCGGCTGATCCAAGGCGTTTCTCCTGTTCATGAGGCCTATCTAGGAACGTGACGCATTCATGTCCATGCAAGCGCTACTGGCACACCCCGAAGGTGGCAAGGCTCTCGCCGCGCCTGCGACAGTTTAATTGCGGGGAAAGCCGCCCTTCGAGTGTGCAGGCGCGAAGGCCATGCCGCGCCGCGGAATCAGGCCGCGGCGCCGGCCTGGCGGGCCTTCGCCACCAGGGCCACCAGCACCTTGCGGGCCTCGCCGGCCGCCGTGAGCGGCGCCTCGAAGGCCAGGCGGCCGACGCTGCCGCCCCGGCGCAGATCGAGCCCCTCGGCATCGATGCCCGTCAGGCGCCAGCCCGTGCCGTCCAGGCCCAGCAGCCGCGCCGCGTAGAGATCGACGGCGTCGGCGTGGTCGGCGTTCATGTGGGCCAGGATGCCGGCCTCGGCGTCGGGCATCCCCTCGGCCGAGGGGACGCCGAGATCGTCCAGCCAGCGAATCCGGCCGAAGCCGGCGACCAGATGCGCGCGCGTCACGGCGACCCGGTAGAAGCGGAAGTCCTTGAAGCCCGCATACATCTCGGCATCGGGATGGCGCGCGAGATAGCGCGCCCGCAAGCGCGGATCGTCGCTCTGTTCGGCCCGCCCGAGCAGCGTGACGCGCGGTCCGGTGAGCGGCTGGTCGAGCCCTTGGGTCCCGTCGAACAGCAGCGACACGCGCGGATCGGCGGCGATCGCCTTCGCATGCTCGGCGAGGTCGCTCAGCAGAAGCACCGGCGAGAGGTCATGGTCGACGGCCGTGAGCACCAGGGAGGCGTAGGGCCAGGGGCCGTCGCCGCCGGGCAGCGCGGTCGCCAGGGCGGCGCGGTCGAGGCCGCGCACCAGGTGGCGCACCGTGCGCGAGGGGTCGTCCTGGGTCATGGTTTGAGGATAAAAGCGCCTTAATTCGCTCACATCGATGGCAGATTGGGACGGCGACGGCCCGGTCTGTGGTACCATTGTCAGCCCTGTCAGGAGAAGCCAAGCCGTGCGAAAGACCATCGCCCTCGTCGACGACGATCGTAACATCCTTACCTCCGTGTCGATGCTTCTCGAGGCCGAGGGCTTCCAGATCAAGACCTTCACCGACGGCGCGTCGGCTCTCGAGGGGCTGAGCCAGGCACCGCCCGACCTCGCCATCTTCGACATCAAGATGCCACGCATGGACGGCATGGAGCTGCTCAACCGCGTCCGCAAGACCCAGCAGTTCCCGGTGATCTTCCTCACCTCCAAGGACGAGGAGATCGACGAGGTGCTGGGCCTGCGCATGGGCGCCGACGACTTCATCCGCAAGCCGTTCTCGCAGCGCCTGCTGCTGGAGCGCATCCGCGCCGTGCTGCGCCGCGCCGACGCCGGCGGCGGCAAGGGCGAGAACGCGGCCGAGCGGATCGTGCGCGGCGACCTGGTCCTCGACCCCAGCCGCCACCAGTGCACCTGGAAGGGCAAGGAGGTGCACCTCACGGTCACCGAGTTCCTGCTGCTGAAGTCCCTCGCCGAGCGGCCCGGCCACGTGAAGAACCGCGACCAGCTCATGGATGCGGCCTATGGCGAGACGATCTACGTCGACGACCGCACGATCGACAGTCACATCAAGCGCGTGCGCCGCAAGTTCCGCGAGGTCGACGGCGAGTTCGAGCAGATCGAAACGCTCTATGGCATCGGATACCGATACCGCGACGCCTGAGCCGGCGCGCCGCTGGCTCTGGCTGCACGGACTGGTCGGACGGCTGGGCGCCGCCTTCGGGCGCCGCCCCGCGCCGCCGCCGCGTCCGGCCGAGACGCCGTCGCTGCTGCGCCGCCGGCGCAGCGCGACGCGGCGACACTCGCCGCTCACGCGGCGCATCCTGCTCCTGAACATCATTCCCGTCGCCCTCCTCACCCTGGGCGCCGTCTACCTCAGCGACTACGAGGAGGAGCTGATCGACGCCGAGCTCGCCTCGCTGGCGGTCCAGGGCGAGATGGTGGCGGCCGGCATCGCCGAGGTCGCGGTGGCCGGCGGCGAGACGACGGTCAACCGCCTCGACGCCGATGCCGCGCGCCAGCTCCTGACGCGGCTGGTCCGGCCGACCGGCGTGCGCGCCCGCCTGTTCACCGAGACCGGCGATCTCATGGGCGATTCGGCGATGCTGAACGAGGTCGGCCGCATCCATGTCGTGCCCCTGCCGCCGCCGCAGACGCCGCCCTCGTCCGAGGACGTGCGCTGGACCGACCGCATCGGCGACTGGATCGCGCGCCAGCTCTCGCGCGCCGACCGGTTCCCCGAATATGTCGAACGGACCGCGCCGACGGTGCGCGACTTTCCCGAGGCCGCAAGCGCGCTGCGCGGCTTCAACGCCTCGGCAGTGCGCCTGGGCCCGGAGAACGTGCTGATCCTGAGCGCCGCCGTGCCGGTGCAGCGCTACAAGCAGGTGCTGGGCGCGCTCGTGCTGACGCGCGACAACCGCGCCATCGCGGCCTCGCTGCGCGAGGTCCGCTACGACATGCTGGTGATCGCCGCCGCCGCGCTCGGCATCACCGTCCTGCTGTCGCTCTACCTCGCCGGCACCATCACCCAGCCGATCGTGCGCCTGGCCCGCGCCGCCGACGAGGTCCGGCTGGCGCGCGAGAACCGGCCGGAGATTCCCGACCTCGGAAAGCGCGGCGACGAGATCGGCGACCTGAACGACGCGCTGCGCTCGATGACCGACGCGCTGTGGCAGCGCATCAACACGATCGAGAGCTTCGCCGCCGACGTCGCCCACGAGCTCAAGAACCCGCTGACCTCGCTGCGCTCGGCGATCGAGGTGGCGGCCCGGCCCAATCTCGATCCCGAGCGGCGCGAGAAGCTGATGGGCATCGTGATCGAGGACATCAACCGGCTGAACCGGCTGATCACCGACATTTCGGAAGCGTCCCGCCTCGACGCCGAGCTGATGCGCGGCGAGGTGCAGAAGGTCAACCTGAGCGCCCTGCTCGGCGACATGGCCAACCACTTCACCAGCCGCGGCGCCGGCAAGTCGGGCGTCACGGTCGAGTTCCGGCTGGCCGCCAACCCGCCCTACCTGGCGCACGGCCACGACGGCCGCTACGGCCAGGTCTTCCGCAACGTCATCGACAACGCCCTGTCGTTCAGCCCGCCGGGCTCGCGCCTGCTGATCGAGCTCAGCCGTGCGCCGCGCAACGGACCGTTCGTCGTCACCATCGACGACGAGGGTCCGGGAATCCCGGAAGACAATCTCGAATCGATCTTCCAGCGCTTCTACTCGGAGCGGCCGACCGAGCATTTCGGCCAGCATTCCGGCCTCGGCCTGTCGATCTGCCGGCAGATCATGGAGACCTACGGCGGCTCGATCACCGCCTCGAACCGGCGCGCGCCCGACGGCCGCGTGCTCGGCGCGCGCTTCACCATCCGCGTGCCGGCGGCCGATTCGCGAAAGTAGCATGCGCCTGCACGCGACCTGCGTGGCCCTGCCGCACCGACGCGGCTGGCGCGCCGTGCTGCTGCGCGGCCCCTCCGGTGCCGGCAAGTCCGACCTGGCGCTGCGGCTGATCGATGCCGGCGCCCGCCTGGTCGCCGACGACCAGACGGAGATCTCGCGCCGGGGGCGTACGCTGATGGCCGCCGCGCCGCCGTCGATCGCCGGCCTGATCGAGGTCCGCGGGCTCGGCATCGCGGCCCTGCCGCGCGATCGCCGCCGGGCGAGCGCCCGCATCGCGCTGCTGGTCGACCTCGTCGCGCCGGACCGTATCGAGCGCCTGCCCGAGCCGGCGCGCGAGACGCTCCTGGGCGTCGACCTACCGGTTCTCGCGCTCTTCCCGTTCGAGGCCTCGGCCCCGGCCAAGTTGCGCCTTGCCCTGCAGCAAAGTGCCGACGCATGATCGCGCGCGCCACGACATGCAAGAGACCCCCCGCCCAGCCCAGGACAACCGCCGGCCGTTCGTGCTGGTGACCGGGCTTTCCGGGGCCGGACGGGCAACGGCGCTCAAGGCGCTCGAGGACATGGGCTACGTCGCGGTCGACAACGTGCCGCTGCCGCTGCTCGGCGACCTGATGCGCTCGACCGCCGGCAGTCCCGGGGAGCTGGCCGCGCCGCTGGCCTTCGGCGTCGACACCCGCACCTTCGGCTTCGACCCGCACGACCTGGTGCGGCGCGTCCAGGAGCTGCGCCTGCGTGCCGACATCGCCGCCCGGCTGCTGTTCCTCGACTGCGACACCGAGGCCCTGCGCCGGCGCTACACCGAATCGCGCCGGCCCCATCCGCTGGCGCCCGACCGGCCGGTCACCGACGCGATCGGCGAGGAGCGCAAGCAGATCGGCTGGCTACGCGATTCGGCCGACGTCGTGATCGACACCTCGGCGCTGGCGCCGCACGAGTTCAAGCAGCTCCTCGGCGGGCACTTCGCGCTCGGCCGCGGCGCCGGCACGCGGCTGGCCGTGATGTCCTTCTCCTACCGCCGCGGGCTCCCGCGCGAGGCCGACCTGGTGTTCGACGTCCGATTTCTCCGGAACCCGCACTATGTGCCGGAGCTCAAGCCTTTGACCGGGCGCGATCCCAGGGTCGCCGCCTTCGTCGCGGCCGACGGCGGCTACCGCCCGTTCATCGAGTCGCTGCGGGCGCTGATCGCGCCGCTGTTGCCGCGCTTCGATGCCGAGGGCAAGGCCTATCTGACCATCGCCGTCGGCTGCACCGGCGGCCGCCACCGCTCGGTGGCCGTGGCCGAGGATCTCGCAGGGTGGTTGCGCGACACGGGCCGCTCGGTCACTCTCTCCCACCGGGACGCCGAGGCGGCCGGGGAAGCCGTCGGCGCAGGGTAGAGTGACGAATGATCGGCATCGTACTGGTGACTCACGGCAACCTGGCGCGTGAATTCGTGCTGGCTCTCGAACACGTCGTCGGACCGCAGCAGTGCCTGTCGGCCGTCTGCATCGGCGCCGACGACGACATGGAGAAGCGGCGCGCCGAAATCCTGGCCAGCGCGCGCGCCTGCGACACGGGCGACGGGGTGATCGTGCTCACCGACATGTTCGGCGGCACGCCGTCCAACCTCGCCATCTCGATCATGGAGCAGGCCAACATCGAGGTGCTCGCCGGCGTCAACCTGCCGATGCTGGTCAAGCTCGCCTCGGTGCGCACCCGTCCGATCGCCGAAGCCGTGCGCGCCGCGCAGGAAGCCGGCCGCAAGTACATCGCCGTCGCGTCGCGCATCCTGGCGAAGGAAGCTTCGTGACGGACGACGTCCCGCAGGAAGCGGCCGAGGCCAGCGTCGGCGCCCTGCGACGAAAGCTCGTCATTACCAACAAGCGCGGTTTGCATGCGCGGGCCGCCGCCAAGTTCGTCCGCACCGTCGGTCAGTTCGATTCGGTGGTCCGCGTCGTGTTCAAGGGCCAGGAGGTCTCCGGCCTGTCGATCATGGGCCTGATGATGCTGGCCGCCGGCATCGGCTGCGAGATCGAGCTGAGCTGCTCGGGCCGTCAGGCCGCCGAGGCCATGACCGCCCTGTCGGCGCTGGTCGAAGGCAAGTTCGGCGAGGATTAGGCCGCCGGGAGTTGCCCGCTCGACGGCAACACCGTCGAGCGCTTCCAGCCGATCAACATGTGGAACCGCGACAAGGGGTTCGTCCAGGCCGATCCCGGCACGCTCGCCTGGACGGCGTTGACCATCGGCGACTCCGGCGGCTTCGACGCCTGGTTGGCCGATCCGCGGCCGGGGACGCAGGGCATCGACACGCCGCCGGTGAAGTGCGAGGTGCCGATCGCCGACATCGGCCTGCGGGACACGAGTGCGGAAGGTGTCCGTCGCATAAAGCGTCGGGAATATGCGCATAAATTCTTGCTTATATGCGCATATGGCGCGTTGAGGCGATGTCGGGCCGCTGTTAAGACACGCCCCACTTTACATGCCGGGAGCGCGCCACATGGCCCAGGACTACATCGTCAAGGATATCGGTCTCGCCGACTGGGGCCGCAAGGAACTCGACATGGCCGAGACCGAGATGCCGGGCCTGATGTCGATCCGCAAGGAATTCGGGCCGAAGAAGCCGCTCAAGGGCGCGCGCATCGCGGGCTCGCTGCACATGACCATCCAGACCGGCGTGCTGATCGAGACGCTGAAGGCGCTGGGCGCCGACGTGCGCTGGGCCTCGTGCAACATCTACTCGACGCAGGACCATGCCGCGGCGGCAATCGCCAAGTCCGGCACGCCGGTGTTCGCGATCAAGGGCGAGAGCCTCGAGGAATACTGGGACTACACCCACAAGATCTTCGAATGGGGCGACGGCGGCGAGCCGAACATGATCCTCGACGACGGCGGCGATGCGACGCTGCTGGTCCATCTCGGCGCGCGCGCGGAGAAGGACCCGTCGCTGATCGCCAAGCCGACCAACGAGGAGGAAGAGGTCCTCTACAAGGCGATCGCCAAGACCAACAAGGAGAAGCCCGGCTGGTACGCCAAGCTCGGCGCCTCGATCAAGGGCGTGACCGAGGAGACGACCACGGGCGTGCACCGCCTCTACCAGATGGCCAAGGAAGGCAAGCTCCTGTGGCCGGCCATCAACGTCAACGACTCGGTCACCAAGTCGAAGTTCGACAATCTCTACGGCTGCCGCGAATCGCTGGTCGACGGCATCCGCCGCGGCACCGACGTCATGATGTCGGGCAAGGTGGCGATGGTCGCGGGCTTCGGCGACGTCGGCAAGGGCTCGGCCGCGTCGCTGCGCCAGGCCGGCTGCCGCGTCATGGTCTCCGAGATCGACCCGATCTGCGCCCTGCAGGCGGCGATGGAAGGCTACGAGGTCGTGACGATGGAGGAGGCCGCGCCCAAGGCCGACATCTTCGTCACCGCCACCGGCAACGTCGACGTGCTGACGCTCGAGCACATGAAGGCGATGAAGCACCGCGCCATCGTGTGCAACATCGGCCACTTCGACAGCGAGATCCAGATCGCGAGCCTGCGGAACTTCAGGTGGCACAACGTCAAGCCGCAGGTCGACGAGGTCGAGTTCCCCGACGGCAAGCGCATCATCGTCCTGTCGGAGGGCCGTCTGGTGAACCTCGGCAACGCGACCGGCCATCCGAGCTTCGTGATGTCGGCCTCGTTCTCCAACCAGACGCTGGCCCAGGTCGAGCTGTGGACCAACCCCGGCAAGTACGAGAAGAAGGTCTACACGCTGCCCAAGGTCCTCGACGAGAAGGTCGCGGCCCTGCACCTCGAGAAGGTCGGCGCCAAGCTGACCAAGCTGCGCGCCGACCAGGCCAAGTATATCGGCGTGCCCGAGGCCGGCCCGTTCAAGGGCGAGCTCTACCGCTACTAGGGCCTGGCCGAAGCACCATCGAAACGAAGGGCTGCATCCGACCGGATGCAGCCCTTATCGTTTGGCCAGGCGCCGGGCCGCAGGCCGCACGGTGGCGCAGGCGGGCGTGCCGTCCTCGCCCGTGCCGTTGATCCTTGTCTCGATGACGCCTGTCCCGCGGCCCGCACGATCCAGCAGGTCCTGCCCGATATCGTGGATGTCGATCTTCATCCGGCGGGACCAGGGAGAGGCCGCGTCACCGGCCAACTGACCGATGCGGATGTAAACGAAGCGCCGAACCGGTCCCTCGCGGCGGACCTGGTCGCCGAGGAATTTGGGACCAGGACCGACGCGGACGGGAAAGTCGAACACGAGGGGCTCGCCGCCGTCCGACCCTTTCGGATCGAGCGGCCCCCCATCCTTCGCCTGCAGGCTGTGGAGCACGCCGGCAACGGGCTGCTCGATGACGATGCGGAAGGTGATTTCGGTCTGATCTGCCCGGGCCATGCGCTTTCATACCGCGACGAGGCGGTTGTCCGAAGGGAGAGTGCGTCCTCGGACACGCGCGAATGACCGCTGATCGACCCACAGACCGGCCGCCCCGGCGGCGTGTTAAGAGTCGGCATCGGAGCACCGGTGCCGACCTTCTCGCTTTTCCTGCCTGACGAAGCCGCGACCGAGCGGCTGGGCGCCAGCCTCGCGCGGCGACTGCGGCCGCGCGACGTCGTCGCCCTGCGCGGCGGCCTCGGCGCCGGCAAGACGACGCTGGTGCGCGCCATCCTGCGCGCGGCGGCCGGCGATCCGGCGCTGATCGTGCCCAGCCCGACCTTCACCCTGGTCGAGGTCTACGACACGCGGCGCGGCGTCTTCTGGCACTTCGACCTCTATCGCCTGGAGACGCCGGAACAGGCCTATGAGCTGGGCTGGGAGGAGGCGCGCGCCGACGGGATCGCGCTGGTCGAATGGGCCGACCGGCTCGGCCCGTTGCTGCCGGACGAGCGGCTGGACATCGCATTGGCCATCGAGGGCGCGGGACGGCGCGCCGATCTCACGGGAGACGCAAGACTTGGCGATACAAGACTTGGCGATATCTGAGCGCGAACGACGCCGCGCCGCCTTCGAGCGGTCGGCCGGGTGGGGCGATGCCGGCGAACGCCTGCTCGCCGGCGATGCCTCGTTCCGCAAGTACTTCCGGCTGAGCCGCCCGCGCGGCTCTGCGGTGGTCATGGATGCGCCGCCGCCGGAGGAGGATGTGCGGCCGTTTGTGCGCGTCGCCCGCCATCTCCTCGACCTCGGCCTCAGTGCGCCGGTGGTGCACGCCGTCGACGAGGCGGCGGGCTTCCTGCTGCTCGAGGACCTGGGCGACGACACATTCGCCCGGGTGCTCGCGGCGGGCGGCGACGAGGCGACGCTCTATGCCCGCGCCACCGACGTGCTGGTGACCCTCCAGCAGGCCGGGCCGCGGGCCCTCCTGCCGGGCCTCGGCGCCTATGCCGGCGAGGCGCTGATCGACGCCGCGATGCTGCTGCCGGAATGGTACCTGCCGGCCGCCACCGGCCGGCCGACGCCGACGGAGGAAACCGCCGCCTATCGCGCCGCGTGGCAGGACTGCCTCGCCAACCTGCCGGCGCTGCCCGACACGCTGCTGCTGCGCGACTACCACCAGGACAATCTCCTGTGGCTGCCCGCACGCACGGGCGTGCGGGCCTGCGGCCTGCTCGACTTCCAGGACGCCCAGCTCGGCCATCCCGCCTACGACCTCGTCTCCCTGATCGAGGATGCGCGGCGCGACGTGCCGCCGCCCGTGCACGCCACGTGCATGGACCGCTACCTCGGCGAGACCGGCCTGGCGCGCGACGACTTCGAGACCGGCTTCGCCCTGATGGCGGCCCAGCGTCACGCCCGCGTCATCGGCCTGTTCGTCCGCCTGCGCGACCGCGACGGCAAGCCGGACTATCTGCCGCACCTGCCGCGCGTCTGGCGCCAGTTCGAGCGCGCCCTCGGGCACCAGGCCCTGGAGCCGCTGCGCCGCTGGGTCGACCGGTTGCTGCCGCCGCCGCTGCGGCGTATCGGAGCGCCATGATCGACACAGCGATGATCCTGGCCGCGGGGCGCGGCGAACGCATGCGGCCCCTGACCGATCGCGTCCCCAAGCCGCTGCTCGACGTCGCCGGCCGATCGATGCTGGAGCGCAGCCTCGACCGGCTGGAAGCGCACGGCGTCACCAACATCGTCGTCAACGTCCACCATCTCGGCCAGCAGATCGTCGAGCGCATCCGCGGCCGGGCCCGCATCGTCGTCGAGGACCGGCTGCTCGATACCGGCGGCAGCGTGAAGAACGCGCTGCCCCTCCTCGGCGCCGGACCGTTCTTCGTGCTGAACGGCGACGGGTTGTGGCGCGACGGGCCGACCGAATCGATGCTGAGCCGCATGGAGGGCCGCTGGGACCCGGAACGCATGGACGCGCTTCTGTTGTTGCAGTCCCTCCACAAGATGTTCGGCCGCGGCCCGAACGACCGCGGCGACTATTTCCAGGAGCCGCGCGGCCATCTGCGCCACCGCGGCACCGCCCCGCTGTCGCCCTACGTGTTCGCCAGCGTCTCGATCTGCTCGGCGCGCCTGTTCCACGACTCGCCGGAGGGACCGTTCTCGCTCCTCGCCCTGTGGCATCGCGCCGAGGCCGCGGGCCGGCTGTGCGGGGTGCTGCACGACGGCGACTGGTTCCACGTCGGCACGCCCGAGGCGCTGGCCACGGCCGAGCGCGTGCTCGCCGCGTGACCGGCGTCTTCACCATCGCCATCGACCGCCGCTTCGCCGACGAGCTGGCGGCCGGCGTGATGGCCGAGCATGGTGGAGATCCCCTGGCGCTGGCCGACGTGCAGATCCTGGTGCCGACCCGCCGTTCGGTGCGGGCGCTGCGCGAGGCGTTCCTGCGCGCCTCCCGAGGCCGGCCGACGATCCTGCCGCGGCTCCTGCCGCTGGGCGACGTCGACGAGAGCGAATGGGACATCGCCTCCGGCGAGCATGCCGCGCTCGGCCTGCCGCCGGCGATCGATCCGGCCGAGCGCGACGCGCTGCTGTCGCGGCTGGTCGCGGCCTTCACCGACGACAGCGGCCATCCTGTCGCCCAGTCGGCGGCGCAGGCCCTGCTGCTGGCCCGCGAGCTCGGCGGCCTGCTCGACGAGCTCGCGATCGAAGGCGTCGCCTTCGACCGCCTGGCGCAGCTGGTCGACGGCAACTTCGCCAGCCACTGGCAGCGGACGCTGAAGTTCCTGGCGATCGTCGGCGAGGCCTGGCCGCAGGTGCTGGCGGAGCGTGGCCGCATCGACGCCATCGACCGGCGCACGCGGGCGATCCGCGCCCAGGCGCAGCGCTGGCGCGACGCGCCACCCACGACCCCGGTGATCGCCGCCGGCTCGACCGGCTCGCAGCCGGCGACCCGCGAGCTTCTCGGCGTCGTCGCCGGCCTGCCCCGGGGCAAGATCGTCCTGCCGGGGCTCGATCGCGACATGGACGAGCGCAGCTGGCACGAGCTCGACGAGACGCATCCGCAGTTCGGCCTGCGCGAGCTGCTGGCGGCGCTCGGCCGCTCGCGAGCCGATGTCGGCGACTGGCCGGGCGGCGGCGGCACGGCGCGCCATCTGCTGATCACCGAGCTGATGCGGCCGGCGGCGACCAGCGAGGACTGGACCCGCCCGCCCGCCTCCTCGCTCGAGCACGTGACGCGCGCCGACTGCGCGACGCCCCACCAGGAGGCGCTGGTCATCGCGCTGGCGCTGCGCGAGGTGCTGAAGGACGAGGGCCGCACCGCAGCGCTGGTCACGCCCGACCGCGACCTCGCGCGCCGCGTCGCCGCCGAGCTGCGCCGCTGGGACATCGACATCGACGATTCGGCCGGCACGCCGCTCGCGGATTCGCCGCCGGCCGCGCTGCTGCTGGCGCTGACGGCCGCCATCGACGCGGGCTTCGCGCCGGCCGCCCTGCTCGCGCTGCTGAAGCATCCCCTGTGCACGCTGGGCGGCGCGCGCGGCGAGGTGCTGGCGGCGGCGCGGCGGCTCGACCGCAAGTGCCTGCGCGGCCTGAAGCCCGCCCCCGGCCTCGCCGCGATCCGCGCCCGCATCGACGCGGCATCGTTCGGCCATCCCGGCGACCGCGACGCCGTGCGCGGCCTGGTCGACCGGGTCGAGGCGGCGACCGCGCTACTGGTGGGCGAGATGGCGGCGGGCGCGCCGCCCGCTGCCCTGCTCGACGCCACCCTGGCGGCGGCCGAGACCATTGCCTCGCCCGATGCGCTGTGGTCGGGCGACGCCGGCGAGGCGCTGGCCGACGTGCTGGCGCGGCTGCGCGCCGCCTGGGAGGAGGCCGGACCGATCGCCGGCGGCGAGTGGCCCGCCCTGCTCGCCGCCATGCTGGCGCCCGAGACCCTGCGCCCGGCCTGGGGACGCCATCCGCGGCTGGCGATCTGGGGTCCGCTCGAGGCCCGCCTGCAGCGCGCCGACCTCCTGGTGCTGGGCGGGCTGAACGACGGCACCTGGCCGCCCGCCGTCGAGACGGGACCGTGGCTCAACCGGCCGATGCGCGCCGCGCTCGGCCTGCCGCAGCCCGAGCGCCGGATCGGCCTCTCGGCGCACGATTTCGTGGCGGCGCTCGGCGCCGAGCGCGTGCTGCTGACCCGCGCCGAGCGCGAGGGCGGCGCGCCGACCGTGCCGTCGCGCTGGCTCGCCCGCCTCGATGCGCTGTTCGGCTACGAACACGACGGCAAGACGGCGCCGCCGGAATACATCCAGCGCGGCCAGCGCAGCTACCTCGCCTGGGCCGACGCGCTCGACCGGCCGCCGCGCGGCTACCGGCCGGGCCGGCGGCCCGAGCCGCGCCCGCCCGTCGAGGCGCGGCCCACGCGCCTCTCGGTCTCAAGCATCGAGCAGTGGCGGCGCGATCCCTACGGGCTCTACGCCCGCCGCATCCTGCGCCTGGAGGCGCTCGAGCCGCTGGAAGCGGCGCTGGGCGCCGCCGATCGCGGCAACGCCCTGCACGACGCGCTGGACGCCTTCATGCGGCGGCACCCGTCGGGCGTGCTGCCGCCCGACGCCGTGGCCGAGTTCGAGGCGCTGGGCGAGCAGCATCTTGGCGCCCTGCTGACGGCGCCGGCCGAGCGTGCCTTCTGGTGGCCGCGGTTCCGCCGGCTGGCGGGCTGGCTGGTCGCCACCGAGAACGAGCGCCGGCGTGCCGGCGCGCGCCTGCTGGCCAGCGAGACCAAGGGCGCCCTGAAGATCGGGCCGCGCCACCGGCCGCTCACCATCGAGGCCCGCGCCGACCGGATCGACGAGGTCGAGCGCGGCACCTGGGAGATCATCGACTACAAGACCGGCCGCGTGCCGACCAAGACCGAGCTCGAGGCGCTGTTCGCGCCGCAGCTCCTGCTCGAGGCTGCGATGGCCGAGCGCGGCGGCTTCGAGAAGATCGCCGGCAAGGCCCGCACCGTGCGGCTGTCCTACTGGCAGGCAAACGGGCTGGGCGATGGCGGCAAGGTGAGCGAGATCGCGGCGGCCGACGAGCTCGTGCCGCAGATGCTGGCCCTGGTCGAGAAGATGTCCGAGGAGTTCGCTCAGCCCGGCATGCCCTATACCGCCCTGCCGTGGCCCGAGCATATCCCGCACTTCAACGACTATTCCCATCTCGAGCGCGCCGCCGAATGGTCGACGGTGGCGCAGGAGGACGAGGAATGAGCGTCCTCGATCCGCTCGCCATGGCCACCGCCTCGCAGCGCCGGGCCACCATGCCGGACCAGTCGGCCTGGGTCGAAGCCAATGCCGGCACCGGCAAGACCAAGGTGCTGACCGATCGCGTGACGCGCCTGCTGCTCGACCGCGTGCAGCCGCAGCGCATCCTCTGCCTCACCTTCACCAAGGCCGCCGCCGCCGAGATGCGCAACCGCCTCGCGACCCAGCTCGGGCGCTGGGCGATGACCGACGATGCCGGGCTCGACGCCGCCATCGAGAAGCTGATCGACCGCAAGCCCGCGCCCGACGAGCGCATCGTCGCCCGACGGCTGTTCGCGCGCGTGCTCGACGCGCCGGGCGGCATCAACATCCTGACCATCCACGCCTTCTGCCAGGCGCTGCTGAAGCGCTTCCCGCTCGAGGCGGGCGTGGCGTCGGGCTTCAAGGTGCTGGACGAGGCCGAGGCCCAGGCGCTGCTGCGCGATGCCCTGGACGAGCAGATGGAGGCGCTGGCGCAGAACGAGGCGCCCCAGGAGCTGGTCGACGCGCTGGGCTCGGTGGCTGGGCGAATCTCGATCGCGGAATACGCCGAGCTCATGACCAAGCTGCTGTCGGAGCGGGCCTGGCTGCTGTCTCGAATCGGCGACCGGGCCGGGCTGCGGCGCGTGCGAACGAGGCTGGCGGCCGCGATGGGCTGCGCGCCGGACGATTCGGCCGGCCAGCTCACCAGCGACGCCTGCAGCGACGCCGCCTTCGACGCCGCCGGGCTGGCGGCTGCCGCCCGCGCCCTGGCGCGCGGCGGCAAGTCGGACGTCGCGCGCGGCCAGGTGATCGCCGACTGGCTGGCGGCCGGCGAGGCCCGCCCCGGACTGCTCGCGACCTATGGCCAGGTCTTCTTCACCGAAAAGGGTGCGATCCTGAAGCGGCTGGCCAGCAAGGGGGCGATCGCGGCCATGCCCGGGATCGAGCCGGTGCTGCTGCGCGAGGCCGAACGGCTGCGCGCCGCGCTCGATCGCGTCGCCGGCGCCGCCCTGGTCGAGCGCACGATCGCCCTGCTGCAGCTCGGCCTCGACATCGCCGGCCGCTATGCCGGCGCCAAGCGCCGTCGCGCCGCGCTCGACTACGACGACCTGATCGTCGCCACGCGCCGCCTGCTGGAGAGCGCCGACAGCGCCTCTTGGGTCCTCTACAAGCTCGACGGCGGCATCGACCACGTCCTGGTCGACGAGGCGCAGGACACCAATCCCGACCAGTGGGAGGTGATCCGCCGGCTGACCGAGGAGTTCTTCGCCGGCCAGGGCGCGGTCGAGCGCAGCCGCACGGTGTTCGCCGTCGGCGACACGAAGCAGTCGATCTTCGGCTTCCAGCGCGCCGATCCGCGCAAGCTCCGGGAGATGCGCGAATGGTTCGACGGGCGCATCCGCCTCGCCGAGCAGCGCTTCGAATCGGTCGGCCTCAACGTATCGTTCCGCTCCACGCCGGCCGTGCTCGACGCGGTCGACTGGGTGTTCGGCGAGATCGAGGCGGCGCGCGGCGTGGCCGACCCGGGCGACGTCTACCACCTGCCCAGCCGCAAGGACGAGCCCGGCCTGGTCGAGGTGTGGCCGCTGGTCAGCGGCCCCGAGAAGGAAGGCGAGACCGACACCGGCGGCGCCGCGGCGCGCGGCGTCCCGATGCCGCCGCACCAGCGGCTCGCCCGCCGGATCGCCACGCACGCCAAGAGCCTGATCGGCACGGAGCGGCGCGCGCGCGACGGCGAGCCGCTGCACGCCGGCCATTTCATGGTGCTGGTCCGGCGGCGCAACGAGTTCGTCAACGCGCTGGTGCGCGAGCTGAAGCGCGAAGGCGTCGAGGTGGCCGGCGTCGACCGGCTGAACCTGGGCGAGGAGCTGGCCATCCAGGACCTGCTCGCCATGGCGCGCTTCGTGCTGCTGCCGCAGGACGACCTCAACCTCGCCAGCCTGCTGAAGTCGCCGATGATCGGGCTCGGCGAGGACGAGCTCTTCACCCTGTCGTGGAAGCGGCCCGGCCATCTGTGGCGCGCGCTGTGCGAGCGCTCGGGCGAGCTCGCCTTCGCCGGCGCCCATCGCCGCCTGTCCGAGTGGCTGCGCCGCGCCGACTTCGTCACGCCCTTCGACTTCTTCGCCCTTGCGCTCGGCCCCGAAGGCGACCGCGCCCGCCTGCTCGAGCGGCTGGGCCAGGAGGCGGCCGACCCGATCGACGAGCTCCTGTCGCGGGCGCTGCAGTACCAGCGCAGCGAGGGCCATTCGCTGCAGGGATTCCTGCGCTGGTTCGAGACCGGCGGCGGCGAGATCAAGCGCGACCTCGACCAGAACCGCCGGCGCGAGGTGCGGATCCTCACGGTCCACGCCTCGAAGGGCCTGCAGGCGCCGATCGTCTACCTGCCCGACACAACGCGCGTGCCGCGCGATCCCGAGCGCCTGCTGAGCGACAGCGACGGCGAAGCGCGACTCTGGCTGCCGCGCGCCGACGATGCCAACGATGCCGCCCGCGCCTGGCGCGCCGTGTCGCGCGACCGCGCGCTCGAGGAGCAGAACCGCCTTCTCTACGTCGCGATGACCCGTGCCGAGGACCGGCTGTATGTCGGCGGCTGGTACGGCGCGCGCAAGCCCGACCGGGGCTGCTGGTACGAGCGCATCGAGGCGGGCCTGCGCCGCAGCAGCGAGGCCGAGGTGGCGGCCGACAGCGCCCTGCCGCGCGGCCGCGCCGTCCCGCAGGTCTTCGATTTCACCGAACCGCTCGGCGATGCCGGCTGGTCGGGCGACGGCTGGCTGCTGTCCAACGCCGGCACGATCGGCGCGCCCGAGCAGGCCGAGCTGGCGTTGCCCCGGGCCGCCCCGCTGCCGGACTGGAGCCGCCAGCAGGCCCCGGCCGAGCCCGATCCGCCCTCGCCGCTGGCACCGTCGCGGCCGCTGCCCGACGAATCGCCCGCCGAGCGGCGCGCCTTCAGCCCGCTGCAGGCCGGCGATCCGCGGCGCTGGCTGCGCGGCCGTCTCCTGCACGAGCTCCTGCGCCACCTGCCGGCCATCGCGCCGGCCGACCGCGCCGCGGCCGCCCATCGCTTCCTCGCCCAGCCGGCCCACGGCCTCGGCGAGGAGGAGATCGCCGCCTGGAGCGCCGAAGCGTTGGCCGTCACCGAGGCGCCGGCCCATCGGCTGCTGTTCGCCGGCGAGGCCCGCGCCGAGGTACCGCTGACCGGCATCGTCTCGACGCGCCGCGGCGCCTTCGCCGTCAGCGGACAGGTCGACCGGCTGGCGGTGTCCGACCGCGAGGTTCTGATCGTCGACTACAAGACCAACCGGCCGCCGCCGGGCGCGGCCGCCGACGTGCCCCTCGCCTATCGCCGCCAGCTCGCCCTCTATCGCGCGTTGCTGGCGGACATCTATCCGGGCCGCGCGGTGCGCGCCTTCCTGCTCTGGACCGCAACCCCGCTGCTGATGGAGATCGACGCAAAAACCCTAGAAGAATCAATGCCTTGAATGCCCATATCTTGACGAGACGGGGCCGGGTTCCTAGCTTCTCCGTCCAAGGGCGGCGCCGGTCGATCGACCGGCTCGTATGGTTTTTGGGAGCATCACATGACCGTCAAAGCAACCGACACTTCCTTCGAGCAGGAAGTCCTGAAGTCCGACACGCCCGTCCTGGTCGACTTCTGGGCGGAATGGTGCGGCCCCTGCCGCATGATCGGCCCCTCCCTCGAGGACATCTCCAAGGAGATGGACGGCAAGCTCAAGGTGGTGAAGGTCAACATCGACGAGAATCCGCAGACGCCGTCGCGCTACAACGTGCGCTCCATTCCCACCCTGCTCCTGTTCAAGAACGGCCAGGTCGCGGCGACCAAGATCGGCGCCGAGCCCAAGCAGAAGCTGGTGAGCTGGATCAACACCGTCGTCAGCTGACCTCCGCGGACGCGCGCATATCCGATCGAGCGCCTCCCTCATCCCTCCTCATCGCTGCTCTCCCCCGCGGGGGCGAGGCCGGATGAGGGGATGATGCGGGAGGCGCTTTTTCGTGGCGCTCAGCCGTTGCGGGCCAGGACCTCGCCGGCGACGTAGAGCGAGCCGCAGATGAGGATGCGCATCGGCGCGGGCTGGGTGGCAAGGAGGTCCTCGAGCGCTGCGACGATGTCGTCCGCCGGCTGGCAATCCAGCCCGACCTCCTCGGCGCGCGCACAGGCGTCCCGCGGCGTGTAGGCGGAATGGCCTTCGATGGGCACGGCGCGCGCCGTGCGGGCGTGGCGCGCCAGCGGCCGCAGGAAGCCCGACGCGTCCTTGGTCGTCAGCATGCCGAAGATGAGGTCCAGCGGCAGGGCCGCGGGCTCGCGCGCCCAGTCGGCCGCCTGCCGCGCGAGCGCGATGCCGCAATCCTCGTTGTGGCCTCCGTCCAGCCAGAGCTCGCAGGCCGGCGGCAGGGCCTCGACCAGCGGGCCACGCGTCAGGCGCTGCAGGCGGGCCGGCCATTCGACCGAGGCGAGGCCCCGGCGGACGGCGGCCTCGCCGATGTCGAACTGGGCGGCGCGCAGGCGCTCGATGCAGGCCACCGCGGTCGCCGCATTGTCGATCTGGTGGGCGCCGACCAGGGCCGGCGCCGGCAGGTCGAGGCCCAGCAGGTCGCTGTCGTAGCGGAAGCCGTCGGCCGTCGGGACGACCTGCCATTCGCGGCCCATGCGGAACAGCGGCACGCCCAGCCGCGCGGCCTCGTCGGCGATCACGCAGGCGGCGGACTCGCGCTGGCGGCCGATCACCGCCGGCACGGCGCGCTTCAGGATGCCGGCCTTCGCGTCGGCGATGGCCTCGAGCGATTCGCCCAGGAAGCCGGTGTGGTCGAAGCCGATCGGCGTGATCGCCGACAGCGCCGGCTGCACGACGTTGGTCGTGTCGAGCCGGCCGCCCATGCCGACCTCGATCACCGCGAGGTCGGCCGGCACGCGCGAGAAGGCGAGGAAGGCGGCGATCGTGGTGATCTCGAAGAAGGTGATCGGCTGCTCGCCGTTGGCCTGCTCGCACTCGGTCAGGATCTCGTCCAGCGCCTCGTCGTCGATCAGCTCGCCGGCGACGCGGATCCGCTCGTTGAAGCGCACGAGATGCGGCGAGGTATAGACGTGCACCCGATAGCCCGCCGCCTCGGCCATGGCGCGCAGGTAGGCGACCAGCGAGCCCTTGCCGTTGGTGCCGGCGACATGGACCACCGGCGGCAGTTTGAGATGCGGCGAACCCAGGGCTGCCAGCAGGCGCTCGGTGCGGTCCAGGCCGAGGTCGATCAGCCTCGGATGGAGCCGCATGACCCGCTCGAGCAGCGGATCGATCAGGTTCGGCCCGGTGGCCATCGGTTCAGGACGTCGCGACCGCCGGGCTGCGCGCTTCGGTGGCGAGCGGATCCATGAGCAGCGAGACGAGGCGGATCAGGGTCTCGCGCAGCTTGTGGCGGTGCACGACCGCGTCGACCATGCCGTGCTCCAGCAGGTACTCGGACCGCTGGAAGCCCTCGGGCAGCTCCTGGCGGATCGTGTCCTGGATGACGCGCGGGCCGGCGAAGCCGATCAGCGCGCCGGGCTCGGCGATGTGGACGTCGCCCAGCATGGCGAACGAGGCCGACACGCCGCCCGTGGTCGGATCGGTCAGCACGACGATGTAGGGCAGCCCCGCCTGCTTGACGCGGCGCACGGCGATTGTCGTGCGCGTGAGCTGCATCAGGGACAGGATGCCCTCCTGCATGCGGGCGCCGCCCGAGGCGGAGAAGACGATCAGCGGCGCGCGGCGCGCGATGGCGAGGTCGGCCGCCATCACCAGCCCCTCGCCGACCGCGGTTCCCATCGAGCCGCCCATGAAGTCGAAGTCGAGCAGGGCCGTGACGGTGACGCGCCCGCCCACCGCGCCGCTCGCCACCACCAGCGCGTCTGTGCTGCCCTCGGCCTTGGCCTGGGCCTCCTTGATCTTGGCGTCGTAGCGCTTGGTGTCGCGGAACTTCAGCGGATCGAGCACCACGCGCGGCAGCGGGTGCAGCTCGTACTTGCCCTCGTCGAACAGGAACGGCAGCCGCTTCAGCGGCCGGATCCGCATGTGATGCCCGCAATGGCTGCAGACTTCCTGATTGGCCTCCCAGTCGCGCACGAACAGCATCTGCTCGCACTTGACGCACTTCAGCCAGAGATTCTCCGGCGTTTCCTTGCGCGAGATGAGGGCCTTGAGCTTGGGTCGGACGAAGTTCGTCAGCCAGTTCATGGTCGCGGTATCGCACGAACGGCGGCCCCGGCCAAGGCACCCGGCCGGCGACCGCTCAGCGCCAGAATCCCGAGAAGGGCGGCGCGAAATCCTGCGGCTTGCGGATCTGGCAGAACAGCTTGCGGGCCTGGTAATCGGCGCACAGCTTCTGGGCCGCCGCCGGCTCGAGATCGGCGATGATGGCCGCCTGCCGGGTCACCTTGTTGCTCGTGACGGGCAGAATGTATTCCTTGCCCAGGCGCGTGATGCCCAGCCGGGCAAGCTCGGCCTGACCGACGTCGTAGGCGTGCCGGGCGGTGCGCCAGTCACCGTAGGTGCCCAGCCAGACGGCGTCGCCCGGCATGTCGTAGCGGATGGTGCCGCACTCGCTCTGCTCCATCACCGTCGCCGGCCCGCCCTGGCCGTCGCGGATCTGCCAGACCTTGGGCCGGTTGCCGCCGGTCTTGAGCGCATAGGCCTCGTCGAGCAGACGCACGATGAACTCGTCGCGCAGGTCGGCGCGGCGGAAGCCGAACGCCACGGCGATCAGCCGCCGCCCGTCGCGCACCGCGCTGCCCACGATGTTGAAGCCGGAGGCGCAGGTGAAGCCGGTCTTCAGCCCGTCGGCGTAGGGAGAATAGAGATCGAGGAACTTGATGCCCGGGCCGATGCGCGCCTTGCCCAGCATGAACTCCGTCGTATGGAAATAGCCGTAATACTCGGGGAACTGCTTGATCAGCGCCATGGCCAGCAGCGCCATGTCGCGCGCCGTCGTGATCTGGCCGGGATGGGGCCAGCCGCTGGCATTGTGGAACTGCGTGCCGTTCATGCCGATACGGGCCGCCGTCTCGGTCATGCGCACGGAGAACGCCGCCTCCGAGCCGCCGATCAGCTCGGCGAAGCCCACGGCGACGTCGTTGGCCGAGCGCGCGACCAGCGCCTGGATGCCCTGCTCGACGGTGATCGACTGGCCGGGACCGAGGCCGAGCTTGGAGGGCGGCTTGGCGCGCGCCGACTCCGACAGCGAGAACGGCGACGCGAGCGTGAGCCGGCCGGACTTCAGCTCCTCGAAGACGATGTACAGGGTCATCATCTTGGTGAGCGACGCCGGATGCCAGAAGTAGCCGGCGTTGCGTTCCAGCAGGGTCTCGCCGGTCGCGGCATCGACCACCACGTAGGGCCCGGCCAGCACCGGCCCGGAGGGCGAGGTCACCGCCGCGATCTGGGCATGCGCCGGCAGCGCCGCGAGGCCAAGGAGGGCGAGAACGCCGAGCAGGAGACGCCGAATCATCGCAGTCATGTCGCCGCCCGGCAGCATACGCCCTTCCGCGCCGCGGCGGGAGGCATTAGATCGGACTCATGCTCAAGGTTCTGATCGCCCCCGTCACCCCGTTCCAGCAGAACTGCTCCCTCGTCTGGTGCGACGAGACCATGGAAGGAACGGCCGTCGATCCCGGTGGGGATTTCGACATGCTGCAGGAAGCAATCGCCCAGAACGGCATCACCATCACCAAGGTCCTGCTGACCCACGGCCATGTCGACCACGCCTCGGCGGCCGGCACGATGGCCGACCACTATGGCGTGAAGATCGAGGGACCGCACGAGGACGACCTGTTCCTGATCGAGGGCCTGCCCGAATCGGGCGCCAAGTACAATTTCCCGCGCTACAAGCCATTCGTACCCGACCGCTGGCTCGCGAACGGAGACAGCGTCACGCTGGGCAAGCTCACCCTCGACGTCGTGCACTGCCCCGGCCACACGCCGGGCCACGTCGTGTTCGCGCACAGGCCATCGAAGGTGGCTTTCGTCGGCGACGTGCTGTTCCGCGGCTCGATCGGCCGCACCGACTTTCCCCGCGGCAACCACGAGCAGCTCCTGGGCTCGATCCGCCAGCGGCTGTGGCCCCTCGGCGACGATATCACCTTCGTGCCGGGCCACGGCCAGACCTCGACCTTCGGCTGGGAGCGCAAGACCAACCCCTTCGTCGCCGACCTGCTGTTCGACGACGAGGAGGCGTAGGCGCTCCCGCCCGGACTACATCCGGGACGGCAGATAGAGGGCGAGCTCCGGCCAGACGGTCAGCAGCGCGACGAAGGCGATCATGATCAGCACGAACGGCGCGGTGCCGACGATCACCTGTCCGATGCGGCCGTTCCAGATGCTCTGGATCACGAACAGGTTGATGCCGACCGGCGGCGTGATCTGGCCAAGCTCGATCATCACCACCAGAACCACGCCGAACCATATCGGATCGATTCCGTATTCGAGAAGCACGGGATAGAGCAGCGGCACCGTCAGGACCATCATGCCGATGCTGTCGATGACGCAGCCGAGCACCAGGTACATCGCGAAGATCACGACAATGAACTCGATGCGCCCGAGCTTCAGGCCGACGAACCACTCGGTCAGCGAGGAAGCGATGCCGGCATCCTCGACGGCATAGGCGAACAGGTAGGCGGCCAGCACGATGAACAGCAGGCCGGCGCTGACCCTCGTGCTGTTGCGGATCGCGATCCGGAACTCGCGCCACCCGAAGCGACCCCAGATCACCGCGATCAGCAGCGACAGCGCGCTCCCGACGGCGCCCGCCTCGGTCGGCGTCACCACCCCGAAATAGATGCCGCCGAGCACCAGGCCGATCAGCACCACGAACGGCAGGAGCTGGCTCGCAGTCGCCAGCATCGACTGCGCCGCCATCGCCCTGCGCGGCGCCAGATCGGGACGCAACAACGCTCGGACGGCCACATAGGCCATGAACAGCGCCGCCAGGAGCAGCCCCGGCAACACGCCCGCCATGAACAGCTTGGCGATCGAGACCTCGGTGAAGGATCCATAGAGGATCATGGCGATGCTGGGCGGGATGAGGATTCCGAGCGTGCCGCCGGCGGCCAGCGTGCCGGCCGACAGTTTGGGGTCGTAGTTCCGCTCTTCCAGTTCAGGCAACGCCACCGTACCGATTGCCGCCGCGGTCGCGACGCTCGAGCCGCTGATGGCGGAAAACAGCGCGCAGCCCAGGATGTTGGTCTGCAGCAGGCCGCCCGGCAGGTAGCGCACCGACACGGCGAGGCCGCGATAGACCCGGGCTCCGACCCCACTCTGGACCAGCACCTCGGCCATCAGGATGAACATCGGGATTGCGGTCAGGGTGAAGCTGTTGACGCTGCCCCAGGTTATGAGCCCGTAGGCATTGAAGCCGCTCCAGCCGTTCGTCGTGAAGAGAAGGAGACTGGCCGCCGCCCCCATCGCGAAGGGAATCCACAAGCCCCCGAGCAACAGGCCGACGAACAGGACGACGACCCAGGACGATTCGACGATCCATTCCATCAGCGCGCACCGCTCTCGTCCGGGATCCGCCCGGTCCAGGCGCGCCTTGCCTTGTCGACCGTCGAGGCCAGCAGGGCAACGGCCAGGAGCGTGGCACCCACGGGCATCACCGCCTGCGGAATGTACAGCGGCGTCCCCAGCAGGGTCGGCGCGTGCATGTCGCGCTCGAAGGTGGACCTGACGAAGTTGATCAACGCGTAGTCGAGGATCGCCACGAAAGCGAAGCCGATCAGATCGAAGGCCGCATCGAGCCAGAGCTGCGCTCTCGCCGGCAGGTTGTTGATGACGAACTCCACCCGCAACAGGCTACCGCTGCGGAAGCTCGTGGTGACCCCGAGAAACAGGATCGCCACCAGCACGTAGCCCGCGACTTCGTCGACCAGCAGGAGCGAAAATCCCAGGAAGCTGCGACAGACGATCTCGACGGTGATCAAGGCCATCATGGCCAGCATCAGCAGCTCGGCGAGGCGCGCGCTCGCCTCGACGATCCACGACAGGAAGGAACGGTTCATCCCCGCCTCCGCGACGCTGCGGCCCACGAGCCCGTGGACCGCAGCGAGGCAAGACAGATTACGCTACTGACCAATGGCCTTGCGGACCTTCGCCAGCGCCTCCTCCGCCTCGGGGCCGACTTCCTTGGCCCATTGCGGCCAGTAGTCCCGCATCTTCGCGACGCCGGCATCGATCTGGGCCTGGGTCGGTTCGGTCACGACCATGCCGCCGGCGGCGAGCTCCTTCGTGATCTGGCTTTCCTCGCCCTTCATCGTCTCGGTCATCCACGCCGCGGCATCCTGGGCCGCCTTGCGTACCGCCTGCTTTTCCTTGTCGCTCAGCCGGTCGAACGCCTTGGTGTTCACGATGATCAGGCTGTTGAACCAGTTCGGACCGAGCCGGTAGTTGTACTTCAGCATCTCCTTCCAGATGCGGCCACCGCCCGCACTGGCGGTGAAGACGCCGTTCACGACGCCGCGCTGCAGCGACGAAGCGACTTCCGGCGCGCCGATCGTCACGGGGATTCCGCCGAACCGCTTCACGAACTCCCCCTGTTCGGGCGACGTGACGCGCAGCTTCTGCCCCTTGATGTCCTCGAGGGATTTGAGCTCCCGCGAAGACCAGGCGACCTGAAGCGGATAGAGGTACTGCGCGAGCAGCGTCACGCCCTGCTTGGCGAGGGCCTTCTCCAGGTACGGCTCCATGATCTCGGCCGCCTTCTCATACTGATCGCGGGTGGTCAGCAGCAACGGCAGGCGCAGCACGCCACCGATCCGGATGTTGCCCAGGAAAAAGCCGTCGGCGCCAACCTGCACGACATTGTCGGCGACGGCCTGCGTTATGTCGGTGGCACTGATCGGCAGCGAACCGCCGACACTCACCTTCATCTTGATCTTGCCGTTCGTCGCCTTGTCGATCTGCTCGGCCATCTTCTCGAGGCCGACAATGGCAGGATGCGTCGCCGTCGGATTGTAGCTGTAGGTCTTCCAGTTGGTCGCGCCGGCCGGAGCCGCAGCCACCAACATGCCCAGCAGGATCGTCGCGAGGGACATGGCACCGACTCGTGCCGGCCCGCCGATCATCTTCATCTCGTTCCTCCTCCTATTGTCTATTCTTTCGCCGTCCAAAGCCCGCACGCTCCGGCGGCCGAACGCCGGATCGAAGATCTTCCGTGAACCTCCTGGACCGCCGGCATCACGTTTCCGCTGCGAGAAGGCACCCCAGGCTTTCCTGCGGGCCGCAGATCGAACTGCACACGAAGCGGGTCGAACCGGACCTCTCGCATGGCGTCTCCTCAACATGAGGGAAAGGTCGTTTGCCTTTCCTTCTCTCCTTGGGACGACAATCGTAGGGCCGGCCGCAGCGGATTCCATCCCGCGCGCGAACAATTCACGTATGTGAAGCCGCTGCCCCGTTCTGGTAGCCTTTCCTCATGCCGGCGAAGCCGCGAAATTCACGAGGGGCTCTGCTGATCGTCGACGCTGCGGCGCGCGAGGATGCGGTCGTGAAGTCGGCAGCGCGGGCGCTGCGCATTCTCGAATTCTTCGACGACGTCCAGCGCGAGGCGCGACTGACCGAGATCAGCCGGCGCCTCGGCCTGCCGCCTTCATCCACCTCGGTGCTGCTGCACAGCCTGGTTCAGCTCGGCTATCTTTCGCATGACCGGACGCAGCGGACGTTCAAGCCGACGCTGCGGGTCGGCATGCTCGGTTCGTGGACGACACGCGCCTCGGCCGAAGACGGCTCGTTCGCCCGCATGCTGCAGGAGCTCAGCGCCGGGACAGGCGAAACCATCTCGATCGCCGCGCGAAACGGCATCTACGCCCAGTACATCCGCGTGGTGCAGGCGACGAACGCCCTGCGCATCCATGTGCCGACAGGCACGCGGCGCCTGCTCGTATGGTCCGCATCCGGATTTGCGCTTCTGAGCGAAGCGGACGAACGCGAGATTGCAGCCCTGGTACGACGGACCAATGCCGAGCACCGTTCGGGCCGCGACCGGATCGAATTGCGGCGCGTCCTGGAGAACGTCGACCGGATGCGACGGCAGGGATACTTCTTCTCGAGGAACCTCGTGACCCCGGGTGGCGGTCACATCGCCATGCGCTTCCCGCCGACGGGCCCGGAGCCGCAAGATCAGGTCTACGCGCTCGGCGTCGCTGGCTGGGTCGACCGGATCGCGCGCAATGAGAAGCGCATCATCCGGCTCATGCGTCACGCACTGCGGCGACTGTAGGCGGAAGCGGCAGGTCGAAGCGCGCCGTCCGAGGGGCGTCAGGCCGTCACGGGCAGCGAGGACTGCAGATCGACGGAAGCGGCGGTGAGGGCCGCGGGAATGTCGGGGGAAGCGCTGCCGGCTTTGCCGAAGCGCGCCTGCGTATACTCGAGGCCCGCCCGCAACATGTCCTTGGTGAAGCGGCGCGGCTTGGCGATGAGGGCGGCGACTTCGTCCGGCGAGCGTTCCGAAGGCGCCCGTTGGAACGCCTCGAGCTCGACCTCGGCGACCAGGTACATGCCGCAGGCCATCGCCCCCAGCGCATAGGCGAGGCACTCCTCCTCCCAGCGGTCGGGCTCGCGGCCGGCCGCGTCGAGCGCCTCCAGGGCGGCGAGGAACCGGCGGCAGAGCTTGGCCTTGGCATCGGTCGGATAGGGCGGCATGTCGGTCTCCTCGGATCGACCGGGATCGGGGTCGACCGGGATATGGGACCACCAACATGACCTGACGATGAACTCGGGCGTGCGCGCAGCAATTGGTCACAGCGCGCGGCCAACCGCAGGTTGCCCGCAGATTCAGCCCTTGCGCACGCCGCGCACGCCCTCGGCCAGGGCCTTGATGTAGGCGAACACGCCGGGCAGCAGATCGGGCTTGGGCTTGCCGGCCTCGTCGAGCCCCGCCTTGACGCGGTCGACGATGGCGGTGCCGACGACGGCCGCGTCGGCGTGGCGGGCCACGGCCGCGGCCTGCTCCGGCGTCTTGATGCCGAAGCCGACACCGACCGGTAGATTTGTGTGGCGCTTGATGCGTCCGACATGGGACGCCACCGCTTCCTCGGTCGCCGACTTGGCTCCGGTGATCCCCAGCACCGACACGAAGTAGACGAAGCCCGCGGAATATTTCAGCACCGCGGGCAGCCGCTTGTCGTCGGTGGTGGGCGCCGTCAGCAGCACCGTGTCGAGACCGTTCGCCTCGGCATGCGGCTTCAATTCGTCGGCTTCCTCGGGCGGCAGGTCGACCAGGATGAACCCGTCGACGCCCGCGGCGGCGGCCTCCTTGCAGAACCGCTCGACGCCGCGCTGGTAGACGAGATTGTAGTAGCCCATCAGCAGGATCGGCGTGGCGTCGTCGCCGGTCTCCTTGCGGAAGCGGCGCACCATGTCGAAGGTCTTCTCGACCGTCATGCCCGCCTTGAGCGCGCGCTGGCCGGCCGCCTGGATCGACGGGCCGTCGGCCATCGGGTCGGTGAACGGCATGCCGAGCTCGATCAGGTCGGCGCCGGCCGCCGGCAGGCCCTTCAGGATCTCGTAGCCGATCTCGGCGTTGGGATCGCCGGCCGAGATGTAGGCGACGAGGCCGGCGCGCTTGTCGGCCTTGAGCTTGTCGAAACGCTGGGTGATGCGGCTCATCGGATATCGATCCCCATGCGCGCCGCCACCTGCGGCACGTCCTTGTCGCCGCGGCCGGAGAGATTGGCGACCAGCAGGTTGTCCTTCGGCAGGGTCGGCGCGAGCTTCTTCACGTAGGCCAGCGCATGCGAGGATTCGAGCGCGGGAATGATGCCCTCGAGCCGGCACAGGAGATGGAAGGCGTCGAGTGCCTCGTCGTCGGTCGCCGAGACATATTCGACGCGACCCTGGTCCTTGAGCCAGGAATGCTCGGGGCCGATGCCCGGATAGTCGAGGCCGGCCGAGATCGAATGCGCCTCGGTGATCTGGCCTTCCTTGTCCTGCAGCAGGTAGGTGCGGTTGCCGTGCAGCACGCCCGGCCGGCCGCCGGCGATCGATGCCGCATGCTCGCCGGTCTCGACGCCCCGTCCGGCCGCCTCGACGCCGACGATGCGCACGCTCTTGTCGTCGAGGAAGGGATGGAACAGGCCCATGGCGTTCGAGCCGCCGCCGATGCAGGCGACCAGCGTGTCCGGGAGGCGGCCTTCGGCTTCCATCATCTGGCTGCGCACCTCGTCGCCGATCACGCACTGGAAGTCGCGGACCATCGCGGGATACGGATGCGGGCCCGCCACCGTGCCGATGCAGTAGAAGGTCGTCTCGCAGGTCGCCACCCAGTCGCGCAGCGCCTCGTTCATGGCGTCCTTGAGAGTCGAGGCGCCCGACGTCACCGGCCGCACCTCCGCGCCCAGCATCTTCATGCGGAACACGTTGGGTGCCTGGCGGTCGACGTCGACCGAGCCCATGAACACCACGCAGGGAATGTCGAACAGCGCGCAGGCCGTCGCCGTGGCAACGCCGTGCTGGCCGGCGCCGGTCTCGGCGATCACGCGGGTCTTGCCCATGCGCTTGGCCAGCAGCACCTGGCCCAGCACGTTGTTGATCTTGTGGCTGCCGGTGTGGTTGAGCTCGTCGCGCTTGAGATAGATCTTCGCGCCGCCCAGCTTCTTCGTCAGGCGGTCGGCGAAGTAGAGGGGGCTCGGCCGCCCGGCATAGTGCTTCAGCAGCGACGTGAGCTCGCCCTGGAACTGCGGATCGGCCTTGGCCGTATTGTAGGCCTGCTCCAGCTCGAGGATGAGCGGCATCAGGGTCTCGGCGACGTAGCGGCCGCCGAAGATGCCGAAATGCCCGCGCTCGTCGGGACCGGTGCGAAAACTGTTGGGTGAGGTCGGCATGGCTTTCCCTGTCGGACCGCGGACTTAGCAGCCCGACAGGATACGGTCAAAAGCCGCCCGCAGATTTACCGGCGCTTGGTCTTGGCCGACTTCCGCTTGGCCTTCTGGGTCGACTTGCGGGTCCGGGCGGCGGTAGTGGCGCGCACCGGCGCGGAATTGACCTCGACGATCACCTCGATCTCGACCGGGATGCCGCGCGGCAGGGAGCCCATGCCGACCGCCGACCGCGCATGGCGGCCGCGGTCGCCGAACACGGTGACGAAGAGGTCCGAGCAGCCGTTGATCACCTCGGGATGCTCGCCGAAGTCGGGGGTGGCGTTGACCATGCCCAGGATCTTCACGATCCGCTTCACCCGGTCGAGGTCGCCCAGCTCGGCCTTCATGACGGCGATCAGGCTGAGCCCGGTCTGGCGCGCGTACTCGTAGCCCTGCTCGCGCGTGAACTCGCGGCCGACCTTGCCGACCGGCAGCGGATGGCCCGGCAGGCCCGGTCCCTTGCCGGCGAGGTACAGGAGGTTGCCGGTGCGTACCGCGTTGACGTAGTTCGCCATCGGCGAGGTGGGCTTGGTGAGCTCGATGCCGAGCTCCTTCAGTCGCCGTTCTGTCTTCATGCCGGGCTCCCCTGGAGCGCCTTCACGCGGTCGAGGAAGGCGCGAATCCGCTCGATGGATTTGACACCGCGGCTGGATTCCACGCCAGAGGAAACGTCGACGATCGGCGCGCCGGTGACCCGCACCGCCTCGGCGACATTGTCCGGAGTCAACCCGCCGGCCAGCATCCAGGGCAGCGGCACGCGCCGGCCCGACAGGAACGACCAGTCGAAGACCGTCGCATTGCCGCCCGGCAGGGTCCCCTCGGCGGCATCGAACATCAGCCGGTCGGCGACTGTCCCGTAGGCCGCGATGCCGCGCTCGACGTCGGACGCCTGGCCGACCTTGATGACCTTCATCACCGGCTTGCCCGTCCGCGCCCTGACCGACGCGACGCGCTCCGGCGTCTCCGCGCCGTGGAGCTGCAGGAGGTCGATGGCGCCGGTGGCGAGGCGCTCGTCGAGCAGGGCATCGTCGGGATCGACGAACAGGCCGGTGCGGATCACGCCCTCGGGCACGCGCGCGCCCAGCGCTGTCAGCAGGTCGTTGGAGGCGACATGGCGCGGCGAGCGAGGATAGGTGACGAAGCCGACGAAGCGGGCGCCGCCCATGACCGCCGCATCGATGGTTTCGGGCGTCGACAGGCCGCAGATCTTGGCCTCGACCATGGCGTCACCCGGCGCCGAGCTCGCGGGCGATCGCCTGGGCGGCCGCGGCGGGATCGGATGCCTCGGTGATCGGCCGGCCGATCACGAGATGATGGGCGCCGAGCCGCACCGCCTCGCCCGGAGTCATGACCCGCTTCTGGTCGCCGGTCGCCGAGCCGGCCGGGCGGATGCCCGGCACCATCAGCACGAAGTCGGGGCCGCATTCGGCGCGCAGGGCAGCGATCTCGAGTGGCGAGCAGATAACGCCGTCGAGGCCACTGCGCCGGGCGAGCGCGGCCAGACGCAGCACCTGCCCGGAAGGATCGGCAGCAACGCCGGTCGCCTCGAGGTCGGCGCGGTCGAGCGACGTCAGCACCGTGACCCCGAGCAGGCGCGGCCGGGCGACGCCGAGACGGCTCGCCTCCGCCGCCGCGGTCTCCGCCGCCGCCCGCATCATCGCCGGGCCGCCCGCCGTGTGGATGGTGATGAAGGTCGGCTCCAGCTCGACGACGGCGCGGATGCCGCCGGCCACCGTGTTGGGGATGTCGTGCAGCTTGAGGTCGAGGAAGAAGCCGATCCCGGTGGCGCGTACCGGCGCCGGGAAGGCGTAGCGCACGCCTGGCGCGCCATGGGCCAGGAAGAATTCGAGGCCGAGCTTGATGCCGCCCACCGCCGGGCAGGTCCCGCCGGTCACCGACCTGATCAGCCGGGCGGCGAGAGGAAGGTCGACGGTGTCGACGGCGCAGTAGACGGGATTGGAGCGGTCGGCCATGGCGGGCGCAACCTAAGGTCCGAGGTTCCGCCGGGCAAGCGCCTGGCGAGTTCCCCGTGACCCCGAGCCTCGCAAAGGTCCCGCGCCGCGCTCGGGACGACGGACGTCCGGATCAGGAACTCCGCACCCGGCGCACCGCGTCCTGCCAGCCGGCGTAGCGGCGATCGCGCGAGGCGGCGTCCTCGGCGGGCTTGAAGGCGCGGTCGAGCGCCCAGGTCTTGGACAGCGCGTCGAGCGAGGGCCAGAGGCCGGCGGCCAGGCCGGCCAGGAAGGCGGCGCCCAGCGCCGTCGTCTCGGTCACCACCGGCCGCTCGACGGGAACGGCCACCGTGTCGGCGAGGCGCTGCATCAGCGGATCGTTGACCACCATGCCGCCATCGACCCTGAGCTCGTCGATCTGCGCGCCGTCGCCGCGCATGGCGTCGATCAGGTCGCGCGTCTGGTAGCAGACCGAATCGAGGGTCGCGGCGGCGATCTCGGCCGGGCCGGTGTCGCGCGTCAGGCCGAGCAGGGCGCCGCGGGCGCCGGCGTCCCAGTAGGGCGCGCCCAGGCCGACGAAGGCCGGAACCATGTAGACGCTGTTGTCCGGCCGCGCGCCGCTCGCGACCTGCTCGATGTCGGCCGACGTCTCGATCAGCCGCAGCCCGTCGCGCAGCCATTGCACGGCGGCGCCGGCGACGAAGATGCTGCCCTCCAGCGCATAGGTGCGCCGGCCGCCGAGCTGGTAGGCGACGGTGGTGAGCAGGCGGTTGTGCGAGCGCATGGCGATGCTGCCGGTGTTGAGCAGCGCGAAGCATCCGGTGCCGTAGGTCGCCTTGACCATGCCGGGCACGATGCAGGCCTGCCCGACCGTGGCCGCCTGCTGATCGCCCGCCATGCCCAGGACCGGGACCGGCGCGCCGAGAATGTCGGCCGTGGCGACGCCGAGCTCGCCCGAGCAGTCGACCACTTTCGGCAGCAGCGCGGCGGGCACGCCGATCAGCTTCTGAAGGTCGGCATCCCAGTCGCCCTTGTGGATGTCGAGCAGCAGGCTGCGGCTGGCGTTGGTCGCGTCGCTGGCATGCACCTTGCCCCCGGTCAGCCTCCACAGCAGGAAGCATTCGATCGTGCCGCAGGCCAGCGTGCCCTTCTCCGCGGCCTCCCGGGCGCCCGCCACGGTGTCGAGGATCCAGGCAATCTTGGTGCCCGCGAAATAGGGGTCGAGGATCAGGCCCGTCCTCTCCGTCACCTCCGCCTCGTGGCCGGCGCGCTTCAGCGCCTCGCAGCGATCGGCGGTGCGGCGGTCCTGCCAGACGATGGCGTTGTGGATCGGCTTGCCGGTGCTGCGGTCCCAGACGACCGTCGTTTCGCGCTGGTTGGTGATGCCGATCCCGGCCAGCGCGCTCGCCTCCAGCTTCGCCTTCGTCAGCGCGCCGCGGCAGACCTCCACGGTCGCCGACCAGATCTCGTCGGGGTCGTGCTCGACCCAGCCCGGCCGCGGGAAGATCTGCGGCAGCTCTTTCTGGGCCGAGGCCACCGGCCGCCCGTCGGCGTCGAACACGATCGCGCGGGTGCTGGTGGTTCCCTGGTCGATCGCAAGGACGTGCCGGGCGGCCATCGCGACGCCTAGTTGGCGCGCACGATGGCGAAGTCGACGGCTTCCAGCAGCGCGGCTTTCAGCGCCGAGTCGGGAAAGAGGCCGAGCGCGTCGCGCGCCATGGCGCCGTAGTGCCGGGCGCGCTCGAGCGTATCGGCGATCGCGCCGTGACGGTCGAGCAGCATCCGCGCGTGCGCGAGATCGCCGTCGCGCTGGTCCAGCGTCTCGATGGCGCGCTTCCAGAACTCGCGCTCGACGGCGCGGCCGCGCAGGAAGGCCAGGATCACCGGCAGGGTAATCTTGCCCTCGCGGAAATCGTCGCCGATCGTCTTGCCGAGCTGGGCCTCGCGCCCGTCATAGTCGAGCGCGTCGTCGACGAGCTGGAAGGCGATGCCGAGATTCATGCCGAAGCTCTCGAGCGCGATGCGCTCGGCGCCGTGGCGGCCGGCAACCATCGCGCCGACCTCGGCCGCGGCGGCGAACAGTTTGGCGGTCTTGGCCTTGATCACCTCGAGATAGGTCGCCTCGGGCGTGCTGGTGTCGCGCTGGCTCACCAGCTGCAGCACCTCGCCCTCGGCGATGGTCGAGGAGGCGCGCGACAGCACGCCCAGGATGTCGAGCGAGCCGACGTCGACCATCAGCTCGAACGAACGCGTGAACAGGAAGTCGCCGACCAGCACCGAGGCCTTGTCGCCCCACAGCGCGTTGGCCGACGGCTTGCCGCGCCGCAGCGCGCTCACGTCGACGACGTCGTCGTGCAGCAGCGTCGCCGAATGGATGAACTCGACACAGGTCGCGAGCTTGATGTGGCGATCGTCGCTGCCGGGATAGCCGCACAGCCGGGCCGACGCGACGGTCAGCAGCGGCCGCATGCGCTTGCCGCCCGCGCCCACCAGGTGATTGGCCAACTCGGGGATCAGGGCGACTGGCGAGCGCATGCGCGCCACGATCTCGCGGTCGACCTGTGCCATGTCGTCGGCGCAGAGCGACAGCAGTGGCTCAAGGCTCGGCGCCTTGCGCTTGCCCTCGAGGGAAACGACCTTTGCCATGCCGGAGACTAGTCTGCGCGGAAGCCTGATTGTTGCGACACGATGTCGTGACATGATCCCTACCATGGAACGCCCGCTGACCGAAGACGCCTTGCTGGGCGGCCGTGTGAGATTGTTGCAACCCGGGCGCGGTTACCGTGTCGCCATCGACGCTGTGCTGCTCGCCGCCGCTGTCGATTCGCGACCCGGCCAGCGCATCCTCGATCTCGGTGCCGGCGTCGGTGCCGTGGGGCTCTGCATCGCCGCACGCACGCCGGGGTGCGAGATCGTGGGCGTCGAGATGCAGGCGGAGCTCGCTACGTTGGCGACGAAAAATGCCCAACTGAACGGCATGAGCGCGCATGTGCACGTCGTGGAGCACGACATCGCGCACCCCCTGCCCGCGGCGCTCGGATCGTTCGACCATGTCGCGACCAATCCGCCCTATCTGGCCGCCGCCGTCGCCGACCCCTCGCCCGACCCCAGCAAGGCGCTGGCGACCGTCGAATCGACGGCGCCGCTCGCCCGCTGGTTGTCGGTGGCGGTGCAGGCCCTGAAACCTGCAGGCGACCTGATCGTCGTCCATCGCAGCGATCGCCTCGACGAGGCGACCGCACTCCTGGCCGCGCTGGGCTGGGGCGACATCGCCGTGAAGCGCCTGCCGCCGGCAGCGCGCGTGCTGCTGCGGGCCCGCCGGTCGGAGGTGTTGCAACGTCGCGAGGTCGCGCCGCTCACGCTCCACCGGCCGGACGGGGGCTTCACCGACGAAGCGGAGGCCATCCTGCGCCACGCCGCTCCGCTTGCCTTCTGAGCGGCCCGCCGCGACAGTGCGCGCCATGTTCGGTTGGCTGAGAGACCGCTTTCGTCGCGGACCCGTCGTTCCCGTTGTCCGCCTGTCGGGAGTCATCGCCTCGAGCGGCCTTCTGGGCAGCCGCGGCCTGTCGATGGAGACCGTGGCACCGCTGCTCAAGCGCGCCTTCGAGATGCGCGGCGCCAAGGCGGTCGCCCTGACCATCAACTCCCCGGGCGGCTCGCCCGTCCAGTCGGCCCTGATCGGCCAGCGCATCCGCCTGCTCGCGCGCGAGAAGGGACTGCCAGTCATCGCGTTCGTCGAGGACGTGGCGGCCTCCGGCGGCTACTGGCTGGCCTGCGCCGCCGACGAGATCGTCGTCGATCCCAGCTCGATCGTGGGCTCGATCGGCGTGATCAGCGCCGGCTTCGGCTTCCAGGACCTGCTGGCCCGGGTCGGCGTCGAGCGCCGCGTCCACACGTCGGGCGAGCGCAAGGCCATGCTCGACCCGTTCCGGCCGGAAAAGCCCGACGACGTCGAGCGGCTGGAGCGGCTTCAGGCCGAGATCCACGAAGGCTTCAAGGCCTGGGTGCGCGAGCGGCGCGCCGGCCGGCTGCAGGCCGAGGAATCCGTCCTGTTCAGCGGCGAGTTCTGGACCGGCCGGCGCGGCGTCGAGCTGGGCCTGGCCGATTCCCTGGGCGACCTGCGCGAGACGCTGCAGGCCCGTTTCGGTGCCCGCGTCCGCCTGCCGGTGATCGCGCCGCGCCGCGGTCTGCTGTCGCGCCTGCGCCTCGGCACCGGCATCGACGGCATCGGCCCCTCGACGCTGGCGGCGCTCGAGGAGCGCCTGCACTGGCAAAGGTTCGGCCTATAGGAGTTCCCGATGAAGCTGCTCAGCCCCGTCAATCCCGAGGACATGCAGGCGGTCCGCGACTGGTTCGACACGCTGGCGCAGTGCTGCCGCGCCGTCGACTACGAGGCCGCCCGGCCGATCTTCGCCGAGGACATGATCGCCTTCGGCACCTTCACGGACTTCATGACCGGTCGCGACCTCGCCGAGGCGCGGCAGTGGCGCAACGTCTGGGGCACGATCCGCAACTTCCGCTACGATCTCGACAAGATCGAGGCCATCGTCTCCGCCGACCGGCTGATGGCCATCGGCATGGGCATCTGGGAATCGGACGGCTTCCATCCCAACGGCGACCGCTTCGACCGGCCCGGCCGCACCACCGTCACGCTGGGCCGCAAGAAGGTCGGCGATCCGTTCGTCGCCACCCACACGCACATGTCGCTGTTCCGCGGCACGCCCGAGCGCAGCTACGGGAAGTTCACCAAGGCCACCGGGTAGCGCCCTACGGCTCGATCGCGCCCTTGCGCTCCACGATCATCCGGTACTGGTCCGGCTGGCGGTGGACGGCGAAGTTGAAGGTCGTGCGCTTGTAGCTCAGGCCGGCATCGAGATCGCAGCGATGCACGATCAGCTCGTCGCCGTCCGAGCCGGCGCGGGCGACGACCTTGCCGGACGGGGCGACGATCATGCTGTCGGCCAGCGACGGCACGTCTTCCTCGGTGCCGCCCTTGGCCACGCCGACGACCCAGGTTCCGTTCTGGTAGGCGCCGGCCTGCATCGAGAGCTGGTTGTGGAACCACGAATGCTCGTCGTGGTCGGGCGACGGCGCGTTGTGCAGCGGCGTGTTGTAGCCCAGCATCACCATCTCGACGTTCTGCAGGCCCATCACGCGATAGGTCTCGGGCCAGCGCCGGTCGTTGCAGATGCACATGCCCATGTTGCCGCCGAACGCCTTGAACACGGGGAAGCCGAGGTTGCCGACCTCGAAGTAGCGCTTCTCGAGATGCTGGAAGGGCCGCTCCGGCTCGTGCTCGGCATGGCCGGGCAGATGGACCTTGCGGTACTTGCCGACGATCTGGCCGTCGCGCTCGACCAGGATCGAGGTGTTGAAGCGGCGCACGCGGCCGTTCTCGCGCACGAGCTCGGCATAACCCAGGCAGAAGCCGATGCCGAGACGCCGCGTCTCGGTGAACAGCGGCGCCGTCTCGTTGGACGGCATCTCGCTCTCGAAGAAGGAATCGATCTCGGCCTGGTCGGTCATCCACCAGCGCGGAAAGAACGTCGTCAGCGTGAGCTCGGGAAAGACCACGAGGTCGCAGCCCATGCGCTTCGCTTCGCGCAGATGCGCGACCAGCCGCTCGACCACGTCGCGGCGCGTATGGCTGCGCTGGATCGGGCCCATCTGCGCGGCGCCCACGGTGAGGGTACGGGTCATCTTCACTCCTTCGCGGCGATTATCGCCGCCGCGGATGCAAGGTCCACGCCTTTGGCCTCAGTCCGCCGGCCCGGCGCGCGCGACATCGTTGTCGAACTCCGCCGAGCAGAACGAGCCGCCCTGGAACCGGTCGCCCACCGGGTCGGGTCCGATCCGCGCCTGCTCGGCCTCGGCATGGGCGCGATGGTCCTCGGCCCGGCCGGTCGGCCGGTAGCCGAGCGCGCGGGCGCGCGCATTGTCCCACCAGGCGGCCGCGTTGTCGGAGGCGCCGTACAGGATCTCGTACCGGATATCGGGATGGTCGAGGCCGATGGCGATGAGCTGCACCAGGTCCTCGGGCGAGACCCAGATCGACAGGCGCCGCACGTCGAGCGGCCGCGGCCCGACATTGCCGATGCGCAGGCAGGTGACGGAAATGCCGTACTTGTCGGCGTAGAGGGCGCCCAGCGCTTCGCCGAACGCCTTGCTGACGCCGTAGCGGCTGTCGGGGCGCACCGTCACGTCGGGCCCGATCGTGCGCGCGCGCGGATAGAAGCCGACCGCGTGGTTGGACGAGGCGAACACCACGCGCCGCACGCCGGCCTGTCGCGCCGCCTCGAAAAGAGTGTGGCAGCCCACGATGTTGGCCTGCAGGATCGCGTCCCACGGCCCTTCCACCGAATAGCCGCCGAGATGGATGACCGCGTCGGCGCCGGCCACGACGGCAGCGACCTCGTCGGGACGCGTGAGGTCGGCGGCGACGAAAGTCTCGTCCGCGCGCAGCCCGGCCGGCGTCGCCTTGTCGCTCAGCACCAGGCCCGGATAGAGCGGCGCCAGCAGCGGGCGGATCATCGTGCCGACGCCGCCGGCGGCGCCGGTCAGGACGATGCGGCGCGAAGCGGTGCGATCGGTGGCCATGTCACGTCTCCCCGGCGAGCTCGACCATCAGGTTCAGCAGCACCTGGGCGCCGGCGACCAGGTCGGCCGGCTCGGTGTGCTCCTTGACGTTGTGGCTGAGCCCGTCGACCGAGGGCACGAAGATCATCGCCGTCGGGCAGAGCCGCTGCATCATCTGAGCGTCGTGGCCGGCGCCCGAGGGCATGCGGCGGGTGCCGAGCCCCAGCGCCCTCGCATGATGCTCGACGCGGTCGACCAGACCGGCATCGAAGATCACCGGCTCGAAGCGGGCGAGCACCCTGGCCTCGACCTCGACGCGCTCCGCCGCCGCGACTTCGGCGATATGGGCAGCGACGCGCGCCTCGGCGTGCTTCAGCTTCTCCTCGTCGGTGTTGCGCAGGTCGACGGTGAAGACGGCGCGGTTGGGCACGACGTTGATCAGGTTGGGGCGGAAGCCCATCGTCCCCACCGTGGCGACCTGGTCGCCGCCCATCTCGAGGGCCAGCGCGCGGGCGAAGACACTGACGGAGGCGGCGAGATAGCCCGCGTCCCGGCGCAGGCGCATGGGCGTGGTCCCGGCGTGGTTGGAGACGCCGTTCACGCCATACTCGGTCCAGGAGATGCCCTGCACGCTCTCGACGACGCCGATCCGCACCTTCTCCTCGTCGAGGATCGGACCCTGCTCGATATGGAGCTCGACGAAGGCATGCGGCCGGATCGCGCCGGGCCGCGCCGGCCCGAGATAGCCGATGCGGCGCAGCTCGTCGCCGACCGAGCGGCCGTCCTTGTCGGTGGCGGCATAGGCCTCGTTCAGGCCCATGCCGCCGGCATAGACGAGGCTGCCCATCATGTCGGGCTGGAAGCGCGCCCCCTCCTCGTTGGTGAAGAAGGCGACGGCGACCGGCCGTCGCGTCTTCACCCCCGCGTCGTTGAGGGCGCGGACGACCTCGAGGCCGGCCAGCACGCCGTAGTTGCCGTCGTAGCGGCCGCCGGTCCGCACCGTGTCGATATGGGAGCCGGTCATGACCGGCGGCAGGTCCTCGGTTCCCGGCCGCACGCCCACGACGTTGCCGATGGCGTCGACCTGCAGCCGCAGCCCGAGCTCCTTCATCCAGCCGACCACCAGGTCGCGGCCGGCCCGGTCCTCGTCGCTGAGCGCGAGCCGCGCGCAGCCGCCGCCCTCGATGGCGCCGATCCCGGCCAGCCGGTCCAGGCTCTCCAGCAGTTGCCCGTCATTCAGCCGCAGCATGAATTCTCCAGTTGCCCCAAGACCTTAGACCGCGGCCATCGCACGGGCAAAAGATCACGATGGGGTGAACGTGATTGCCTTGCATCGGCCGGGTTGCGGCGGCACTTACTGGCTGACATGAGACGTCTGCTCGCGTTCCTCCTCGTGCTGCTCGCGGCCCTGCCGGCGGCGGCCCAGTCGGCGGCGGCCCAGTCGGTCGTCCAGACCGACAATGTCCGGGCCGAGCTGCTGGCCGACGTGTCGGCCGTCAAGCCGGGCGAGCCCTTCTGGGTCGGCCTGCGCCAGACCATCCGGCCGAAGTGGCACACCTACTGGAAGAACCCCGGCGAATCGGGCCTGCCGACCGACATCAACTGGACCCTGCCGGCCGGCGCCAAGGCCGATCCGATCGTCTGGCCGGCGCCCCACCTCTTCAATATCGGCGGCGTGATCAACTACGGCTTCAAGGACGAGGCCGTGCTGCTGGTTCGCATCACGCCGCCGGCCGATGCCGCCGGCACGTTCAAGCTCGCGGCCACCGCCAACTGGCTGGTCTGCGAGGATGTCTGCATTCCCGAGGAGGGCAGCTTCGCCCTCGACCTGCCGGTGTCGGCGACCGGCGCGCCGGCGGCGCCCCCGGTGCGGGCCGTGTTCGACAAGGCGCGCCAGGCGGTGCCCGTCGCCAGCCCCTGGCCAGCGCGCTACGGCGTCACCAAGTCGGGCGATCCGACACTGCTGGTCGAGGCCAAGGGACTGAAGGCCGACACGATCGCCGACATCTACTTCTTCCCCGCCGAATGGGGCCAGGTCGCCGCCATGGTGCGCCAGAAGGCCACGATCGGCCCCGACGGCATCCACATCCCGCTGAAGCATGGCGACGCCAAGGGCGCGCCGCCGGCGCAGCTCACCGGCACGCTGGTCCTGACCGAGAAGACGGCCGGCGGCGACGTCCACCAGGCGTTCGACGTGTCGGCCCGGCTCGATCCCGCCGTCGCATCGATGCGCCCGCTCGCCGCGGTCAGCGAGGCGAGCCTGTCGCTGGTCGAGGCCCTATTCTTCGCCCTGCTGGGCGGGCTGATCCTGAACCTGATGCCCTGCGTCTTTCCGGTGCTCGCCATGAAGGCCGCCGCCTTTGCCCGCCTCGCCGGCCACGCGCTCTACGAGACGCGGCGCGACGGGATCGCCTACACGGCCGGCATCCTGGTGTCGTTCGCAGCCATGGCGGCCACGGTCATCGCCATCCGCAGCAGCGTCGGCGAGGTCACCTGGGGCTTCCAGTTCCAGTCGCCGGTCTTCTCCCTGCTGGTCGCCTATCTCTTCTTCGTGGTCGGCCTCAACCTGTCCGGCATGTTCGAGGTCGGCGGCCGCTTCGTCGGCGTGGGCCAGGGACTGGCGGCGCGCGGCGGCGTCACCGGAGCCTTCTTCACCGGCGTGCTGGCGGTCATCGTGGCGACGCCCTGCACCGTCCCCTTCATGGCCGCCGCACTCGGCTATGCGCTTACCCAGCCGGCGCCGCAGACCGTCGCCGTCCTGCTGGCGCTGGGCCTGGGGCTTGCCCTGCCCTATCTCGTCCTGTCCTTCACGCCCGCCCTGCAGCGGCTGCTGCCCCGGCCGGGGCCCTGGATGGACCGGCTGCGCCAGTTCCTCGCCTTCCCGATGTACGCCTCGGCGGTCTGGATGGTCTGGGTGCTGACCCAGCAGACCGGCGCCGACGGCGTGGTCTATGCCCTGGGCGGCATGATCCTGATCGCCTTCGCGATCTGGCTGCTGCGGCTCGGCCGGCTCGGCGAGGGCGGCGTGTCGGTCGGCGCCTGGCTCCGCCGCGCCCTGGCCGCCGCCGCGGTCCTGCTGGCCTTCGCCGCCACGCTCAAGATCGACGACGCGCCGGCGACCGCGGCCTCCGCCACCGGCAGCACGGGCGGCGTCAGCTTCGAGGGCTGGGAGCGCTTCTCGCGCCAGCGGCTCGAGCAGGATGTCGCTGCCGGCAAGCCGGTGTTCGTCGACTTCACCGCCGCCTGGTGCATCACCTGCCTGGTCAACGAGCGTGTCGCGCTCGAGACGCCGGCGGTGCGCCGCGCCTTTGAACAGGCCGGCGTCGTGAAACTCAAGGGCGACTGGACCAATCGCGATCCCGAGATCACATCTTCGTTGAGGGAACTGGGCCGCGCCGGCGTTCCCCTTTATCTTCTCTGGGTCCCGGGTGCCGACCGGCCGAAGATCCTGCCGCAGGTGCTCACCGAATCTCTCATGCTTTCGGAACTGGCCGCGATCCCGCCGGCCAAGCGTTAGGAGGGCAACATGTCCAAGCTGGTCATTCCCCGCCGTACCCTCGTTCTCGGCACCGCCGCCGCGGCACTCGTGCCAGCCGCCGCCTTCGCCGCCAGCCCCGATCTCGGCAAGCCGGCGCCGAACTTCACCGCCGTCGACAGCAACGGCAAGACCTGGTCGCTCGCCGACCTCAAGGGCAAGGTCGTCGTGATCGAGACGACGAACCACGACTGCCCGTACGTCCGCAAGCACTACACCTCGAAGAACATGCAGACGCAGCAGCGCGAGGCCGCGGCCAAGGGCGTGGTCTGGCTGACCTCGGCGTCGTCGGCGACCGGCGAGCAGGGCCACGTCACCGCCGCGCAGGCCAACGATCTCACCAAGACGCGCGACGCGGCGCCGGCCGCGGTGCTGCTCGACCCCCAGAGCAAGATCGCCCGCGCCTACGGCGCGACGGTGACGCCGCACATGTACATCATCGATGCCAACGGCGTGCTCGTGTACAAGGGCGGCATCGATTCGATCCCGTCGTCGAACGTCGCCGACGTTCCCAAGGCCAAGCAGTATGTGCGCGTCGGCCTGGACGAGCTGCTGGCCGGCAAGCCGATCGCCGAGTCCTCGACCCGGCCCTACGGCTGCTCGCTGAAGTATCCGCCGAGCTCGAGCTAGGCCCGGACCGCGCGGTCCTGCCGTGCCGCACGACGGCTGGCACCCGCACGATCATCCCTCCCCCCACAGGCACGATCCGCCGACGCGGCGGCTCGTGCTGGCGGCGGCGACGATGCTGCCGTTCGGCGGCGCCTCCGCGCAGGGCGCGGATGCCGCTCGCCGCATCGCCGACCAGGCGGCGGCCTTCCTCGCCGGACTGGACGAGGGCCAGCGTCGCAAGGTCCTGATCGCCTACGCGTCGGCCAACCGCCTCGACTGGCACTATATTCCGCGCAGCCGTTCCGGGCTGAGCCTCGCCGAGATGACGGCAGCCCAGGCCGCGGCCGCGCGCCGGCTGTTCGCCTCGGTGCTGAACGAGCGCGGGCTCGAGCTGCTCGACGGCGTGCGGCTGCTGGAGGGCGTGCTGCGCGAGAGCCAGGGCAGCTTCCGCGATCCCGACCGCTACTTCCTGTCGATCTTCGGCACGCCGGGCACGCTGCCCTGGGGCTGGCGCTTCGAGGGGCATCACCTGTCGCTGAACGTGGCGCTGCCGGCGCCCGGCGAGGTCGCCGTCACCCCGTACTTCGTCGGCGCCCATCCCGCGACCGTCCGCAGCGGCCCCCATCGCGGCTTCCGGCTGCTCGGCGCCTCGGAGGACCTTGCGCGGCAGATCATGACCGGCCTGCCGGACGCCGAGCGGCGCGCCGCGCTGATCGCCGACCGCTCGTTCGGCGAGATCGTCGCCCGCCCGCAGCGCGAGCGCGATCTCGGCGCGCCGCGCGGCCTCGCACTCTCGGCCATGCCGGCCGATGCCCGCCGTCGGGTCGAGGCGCTGCTCGACCGTTTCCTCGCCACCCTGACGCCCGACCTCGTGGCCGCGCAGAAGCAGCGCGTGATGCAGCAGGGGCTCGAGACCTTCCGCTTCGCCTGGGCGGGGTCGCTGCAGCCCGGCGAGGCCCATTATTTCCGCATCCAGGGGTCGGCGACGCTGATCGAGCACGACAACACGCAGAACGACGCCAACCACATCCACTCGGTGTGGCGCGACCTCGGCGCCGACTTCGGCGGCGACGCGCTGGCCGACCACTATCGCCGGCAGCGCCATCGCTGACGGCGCCGCGGCCGATCAGGTCAGGACACGCTCAGCACCGCGAACGGCAGGTCGCCGCAGATATCGGCAAGCGGCACAAGCGGACCGGCGAGCGCGACCGTCCGCTTTCCCAGGACGCACGACGCCTGCGCCGGCGCATCCTCCAGCACGATCGCGGTGTCGCGCCAGCCGCCGGGAATGAGCGTCAGCGCCTCGCCGTCGAGCGGCAGGCGGTCGGCGAGATGCGGGACCACGACCAGCAACCACGCCCCGCCGTGGCGGCGGCAGAAGGCGAGGATCTCGCCGGCCGCCGCACCCTCCACCGTCACCGGCCGGTAGTCGCCGCTTTCGAACAGGGACGGCAACCTCCGGCGCAGGTCGAGGAGCCGTGCCACCAGCGCCTGCTTCGCGCGACCGTCGCGCCAGCGGCCCAGCAGCTCGGCGAACGGTGCGTCCGAGAGACCCGCGGAGCGGCGGCGCCAGTCGACCGGCCGACGGTTGTCCGGATCGACCAGGCTCAGATCCCACAGTTCCGTGCCCTGGTAGAGGTCGGGGATGCCGGGCACGGTGAGACGCAGCAGGGCCTGCGTCAGCCCGTTCAGCGCGCCCGGCGGCGCGATGCGCCGCACCAGGGCGACGATCTCGTCGAGCAGCGCCGGCGACCGGTCCTCGGCGACCAGCGCCCCGATCAGGGTCCGCGCCGCGGTCTCGTAGCCCTCGTCGACTGCCGCCCAGTCGCTCGCGAGCTTGGCCTCGCGCAGCGCCTTCTCCTGCCAGGCGACGAGCCGTTCGGCGAAGGCCTGCCGGCCGGCCGCGTCGCCGCGCTCGAGATCGAACGGCCAGGCGCCGACGATCGTCTGCAGCAGCATGGCGATGTCGCCGTCGAACGGCGCGCCGCCCGGCGCCAGCGCGCGCGCCACGGCGACCCAGCGTTCCTGCAGCCCCACCCATTCGGTCGCCATCCCGCTCAGGACGGCCAACCGTGCCCGCACGTCCTCGCCGCGCTTGTGGTCGTGCGTGGCCGTGGTCAGCATGGCGCGCGGCAGCGTCTCGGCGCGGCGCCGCATGCGGGCGTGGAAGGCACCGGCGTCGAGCGCGAAGGTCTCGACGTCGAAGCCGACGTCGTTGCGCGACAGGAGCCGGCCGTAGCGATAGAAGGCCGTGTCCTCGACCGCCTTGGCCGCGACCGGCGCGCTCAACTGCTGGAAGCGTGCCACCGCGCGGGCGCGGCCGGGCTCCTCGAACCGGGCAACCAGGGCATCGACCGCCCAGCGGTCGACCGCCAGCGCGTCGCGCTGCGCCCCCTCCGCCGCGCGCGCCAGCACGGCGCGATCGGCCGCCGACAGGATGCCGTCGACCCCGTAGGTGCGATAGACGGGAAAGTGCGCCAGCAGGCCCGCGAGGACGCGGCGCAGGGCAGGTGGCGCCAGTTCGCCGCCGGCGAAGGCCCGCGCGCAGGCGTCGAGCTGGGCGCCGAAGCTGCGGGCCACGACCTCGTGCCGCGCCTGCTCCTCCTCGACGGCGAAGTCGGCGGGACGGCCGCTCAGCCGCGCCCAGCCGGCGGCGAGCGGCGCCGCGCCGGCCGGGTCGTGCTGCAGCGCGTCGACCTCGTCCATGAAATCGTAGCCGGTCGTGCCGTCGCAGCCCCAGTCGGCGGGAAGCTGCTCGCCGCGAAGCAGGATCTTCTCGACCACCAGCCAGGCGCCGGGCTTGAGGCGCCGGCGCAGCGCGCGGCAGTAGGCGGCCGGATCGGTGAGCCCATCGACATGGTCGATGCGCAGCCCGTCGACGATGCCTTCGGCGTGCAGGCGCAGCGGCAGGGCGTGCACGGCCTCGAAGGTCTCGGGCTCCTCCATGCGCAGGCAGACCAGCTCGTTGATGTCGAAGAAGCGCCGCCAGTTGATGCGATCGCCGGCGCTGCGCCACCAGGCGAGCCGCCAGTGCTGGTCCTCGACGCCGCCCTCCGCGGCGGGAAGGCGATGCGTGAAGTAGCGGAAGACGTCGCCGTCGCGCACCAGCTCGCCGGCCGCCAGGACCTCGTCGAGCGGCTTCCCGAGAATGGGCAGCAGGACCTTGTCGTCGGCCTCCCAGTCGATGTCGAAGTACCGCGCATAGCGGCTCGCCCGGCCGCGGCGCAGCACGTCGGCCCACCAGGCATTGGCCGGATCGGCCGCCATGTGGTTGGGCACGATGTCGAGGACGAGGCCCATTCCTTCGCGGTCGAGCGCCGTCCGGAGCGCTCGCAGCTCCGCCTCGCCGCCCAGCTCGGGATTGACGGTCGTGGCGTCGACCACGTCGTAGCCGTGCGTGGATCCTGCCCGCGCCGTCGCGATCGGCGAGGCATAGAGATGGCTGACGCCCAGTCGCGCGAAGTAGGGAACGAGCGCGCGCGCGTCGGCGAAGGTGAAGCCGCGATGGAACTGGAGCCGCAGCGTCGCGCGCGGCGTCACGAGGCACCTCCGCGATGGCGGTTGATCAGATCGGCGCGCGCCGCGACCTCGGGCGCGGCGAAGATGTCGCGCGCCATCGGCTGCAGGCGGCGGCGCCAGTTGGGATGCTCGTCGATCGTGCCCGGCAGGTTCGGCTGCTCGCTGAGGCCGAGCAGATCCTCGAGCGGCGCCAGCATCAGCGCCGCGGGCGACTGCGCGACATAGGCGAGCGCCGCATCGACGGCCGCGGCGGGCCGGTCCTCAGGCGGCGGCGTCGCCCCGCCGACACCGGCGGCGGCGAAGGCGCGCCACAGGCGGCTGCGGTCGCGCGCCCGCTCGTCCGGCGCTTCGGCGGCCATGCCGAGGGCGCGGCGCGTCCGGATGTCCTCGCCGCTCCACCAGCCGGCGACGGTCGGCAGGTCGTGCGTCGTGGTCATGGCGACGGCGTCGGCCCGCCAGCGCGACGACCGGCGGAAGCTGAGCCGCGTGCGCTCGAACCACATAACGTCCATGCCGGAGATGCCGGCGCGGCGCAGATGGGCGCGGAAGCCCGGCGGCACCGTGCCGAGGTCCTCGCCGATCACGACGGCGCGATGGCGATGGGATTCGAGCGCCAGCAGCCGCAGCAGGTCCTCGAACGGATAGGCGAGATAGGCCCCCTCCGCCGCCGGCCGGCCGAGCGGGATCAGCCACAGGCGCATCAGGCCCATGATGTGGTCGATGCGCACGCCGCCGGCATGGGCCAGCGCCGCCCGCAGCGTCGCCAGGAACGGCTCGAAGCCGTGGGCCACCAGGGCGCCCGGCGAGAAGCCGGTCAGGCCCCAATCCTGGCCTTCCGGGCTGAACAGGTCGGGCGGCGCGCCGATCGACAGGCCGAGCAGCAGGTCCGAGCGGCGCGACCAGGCGTGGCTGCCGGCGCGGTCCATGCCGATCGCGAGGTCGCTGATCAGGCCGATGCGCATGCCGGCGTCCCGCGCGCCCTGCTGGGCGGCGGCGAAGGACCGCGCCGTGATCCACTGCAGGAAGAGATGGTAGCGCTCGCCGCCGGCCGCCGCCGGCCCCGCCTGCTCGGCCTCGAACTGCGCATGCTGGCGCAGGATCTCGCCGCCCTGCTCGACGAAGCGCTCGAACTCGGCCGCCAGCGCCGTGTGCCCGGCGTCGAAATGCGCGAACAGGCGGCGCAGATGCGCGAACTTGGCCGCGCCGGCATCGGTCCAATCGATGAGGTCGGCCACCGGCACCTCGCCGGTCTCCCCCTCGAGCTCGGCGACGACGCGCGGGTCGGCGTAGAGCGGGTTCATGAACAGCCGGCTGGACGGCGAATAGGGGCTCGACCGGTGCGGCTCGTGCGGGAAGAGGCTGTGCACGGGGCTGAGCGCCACGGCATCCGCGCCGTGGCGCGCCGCCGCCTCGGCAAGGTCGCGCACCGCGCCGGCATCGCCGATGCCGCCGTCGCCCGGCCGCCGCAGGCCGTAGATCTGCGCCGCCACGCCCCAGAGGCGCCGTCCCCCGGCGACGTCCTGCACCGTCACGCAGCGCCGCGGCGCCACCGCGAAGACGATCTCCCGATCGCCGAAGCGCAGGCGGTGATAGCCCGGCGTGGCGATGCCCGGCAGTGCGCCGTCGCGCAGGCGCAGCGCCTTCACGTCGCCCTGCTCGAGCGCCAGCTCGGCCGGCCGGTCGGTGGCAAGAACGGCGTCGTCGGGCAGGACGATGCGTTGGCCGACGCGCGCCGTGACCAGCGGCGGCACGCCGGCTGGCCGCGCGGTGTCGCCGATTGCGTCGAGCAGCCGGCGCAGGACCTCGGTCGGCACGCGCTGCTGGCGGCCGGCGACGTCGGTCCAGTCGACGGCGATGCCGACCTCGCGCGCGCGGTCGAGGACGTCCTCTTCCCTCATGCCGGCTCGGCCCGCGGCCGCAGGAAGGCGACCGTCGCCCTCGGCCCGAGGCTTCCCTGCGCCGCCGCCGCGCCGAGACCGGCGCGCGACTCGAACAGCAACTCGCCTTCGGGAGGAGGCACGCTGCACGGCGCCGTCCCGAGATTGGTCAGCAGCGTCAGCACGGCGCCATCGCCCAGCCGCCAGCCGGCCGCGACCGCCGCTGGCCCGCAGGCCGAGGCGCCCAGCGACCGCGCACCGGCGAGGCCCGGCACGATCCGCTCGGCGCGCAGCGCGAGCAGCCGGCGGTAGAGCGTCCGGCGGCCTTCGTCTGCGGCAACCGGCCGGCTGTCCTCGAAGGTTGCGGCGGCATTGGGATCGGGAATGGCGGCCGTCCCCTCTCCCGCGCGGAAGCCGGTGAAGCCCGCGAACTCGCGGCGCCGTCCCTCGCGCACCGCGTCGGCGAGCGCGCCGTGATGATCGGTGAAATAGAGGAACGGCGTGCGGCTCGCCCCCTCCTCGCCCATGAAGATCAGCGGGATCTGCGGGCAGAGGAGCTGCAAGGCCACGGCCGCCTCCAGCGCCTGCGGATCGACCGAGGCGGCGAGCCGGTCGCCGAACGGCCGGTTGCCGATCTGGTCGTGGTTCTGCAGGAACAGCACGAAGGTCGTTGGCGGCAGGTCCGCGCTGGGCGTGCCGCGATGCTCGCCCTTGCGGTAGGCCGACGCCTCGCCCTGATAGACGAAGCCCTCGGCGAGGCAGCGCGCCAGCCGCTCGGCCGGCCGGTCGGCATAGTCGGAATAGTAGCCGTCGCTCTCGCCGGTCAGCAGCACATGCAGCACATGGTGGGCGTCGTCGTTCCACTGGGCGTCGAAGTCGCCGCGCAGATGATCGGCGATGTTGGCGTCGTGCTCCAGCACGAGATGGACCTCGCGGCCGGGCTCGACCGTGCCGCGCACCGTCGCCGCCATCTCGTCCAGCCAGTCGGGCGTGGCGATGGCATGCACGGCGTCCAGCCGCAGGCCGTCGAAGCGGTACTCCATCAGCCAGTACAGCGCGTTCTCGGTGAAGAACCGCCGTACCTCGGGCCGGCGGAAGTCGATCGCCGTGCCCCACGGGGTCGGTACGTCGTCGCGGAAGAAGGCCGGGGCGTAGGCCGAGAGGTAGTTCCCGTCCGGTCCGAAGTGATTGTAGACGACATCGAGGAAGACCATCAGGCCGAGCCCGTGGGCGGTGTCGATCAGCGACTTCAGCGCGTCGGGCGTGCCGTAGGCGCGGTCCGGCGCGAACGGCAGCACCCCGTCGTAGCCCCAGTTCCTTTTTCCGGGGAAGTCCGCGATCGGCATCAGCTCCACCGCCGTGACGCCGAGGTCGGCCAGCTCCGGCAGACGAGCCTCGATCCCGGCGAAGCCGCCCATCGCGCCGGGATGCAGCTCGTAAAGCACCGTCTGGGGCCAGGGACGCCCGCGCCAGTGCGGGTTCCGCCAGGTATAGGAAGCGGGATCGACGACCAGGCTGGGGTCGTGGACGTCGATGTCCTGCGCCCGCGCCGCCGGATCCGGAACGGCCAGCCCGTCCTCCAGCCGGAAGCGGTAGCGGGCCCCCGCCCCGCACGCTGCCTCGGCCTCGAACCAGCCGGCGCCGTCGCCGGCCATGGCGATCGGCTCGCGTCCCTCGATGTCGAGAACGACCCGGCTCTGGGCCGGTGCCCACAGCCGGAACCGCGTGCGGTCAGGCGCCAGCACCGTCGCGCCGAAGGGCAGGTCGCGCGCGAAGCGGGTCATCTGGTCTCCTTGTCGTTCGGGCGTTCATGCAGGACGAGCACGACCGACCGGGCCCCAACCACGATCTCGTCGCTGTCGAGCGCATGCTCGGGCGCCTCGGGCGACGCGCTGTCGAGGAGTAAACGCGCGGGGAGGCCCGGCGGTGGCAGGCGAAAAAGCTGTTCCTCGTCGGCAGCGTTCAGGAAGGTCGACAGGATCGAGATCCTGCCGTCGCCGTTGCCGCCGGCCCGCCGCAGCACCAGCCGCCGTTCCTCCGGGTCGTTCCACGATTCCGTTGACACGAGCTCGCCCGAAGCATCGAACCAGGCGATGTCGGGAAGCCCGTCGAGCAGCCCCTCCTTGCCGTGCAGGAAGCGCGGCGCCCGAAGCACGGCGTGGCGGTGCCGCAGCGCCACGAGGCGCGCCACGAAATCGGTGAGGGCCCGTCCCTCGGCGGTCTCGGCGAGGCTCCAGTCGATCCACGACACCTCGTTGTCCTGACAGTAGGCGTTGTTGTTGCCCTGCTGCGTGCGCCCGAACTCGTCGCCCGCGAGCAGCATGGGCGTGCCCTGGGCGAGCAGGACGGTCGCCGTCATCGCCCGCTGCAGGCGGCGGCGCACGTCGAGGATCGCAGGATCGTCGGTCGGCCCCTCGACGCCCCAGTTGGACGAGCAGTTCTCGGAATGGCCGTCGTTGTTGTCCTCGCCATTGGCCTCGTTGTGGCGCTCGACGTAGCTCACCGTGTCGGCGAGGGTGAAGCCGTCGTGCGCAGCGACGAAGTTGATCGAGGCCCAGGGCCGTCGCGACTGGCGATCGAAGAAATCCGCCGAGCCCGCGAGGCGGGCGGCGAAGTCGGCCCGCTGGCCCGGATCGCCGCGCCAGTAGCGGCGCACGCCGTCGCGGAACCGGTCATTCCATTCGGCGAAGCCGGGCGGATGCTGCCCCAGCTGGTAGCCGCCCGGGCCAATGTCCCAGGGTTCGGAGATCAGCTTGACGCGCGCCAGGACGGGATCCTGGCGGACGGCGTCGAAGAAGCCGGAGTTGGGGTCGAAACCGTGCTGCTCGCGGCCCAGCGTGACCCCCAGGTCGAAGCGGAAGCCGTCGATATGGTAGTTGGTCACCCAGTGGCGCAGCGAATCCATGACCATCTGCAGCACGCGCGGGGAGCTCAGGTTCACCGTGTTGCCGGTGCCGGTGTCGTTGATGCAGTGGCGGGGATTGTCGGGCAGGAGCCGGTAGTAGCTCGCATTGTCCAGGCCGCGGAACGACAGGGTCGGGCCGAGCTCGCTGCCCTCCGCCGTATGGTTGTAGACGACGTCCAGGATGACCTCGATGCCGGCCGCGTGGAGCCGCCGGACGGCGATGCGCATGTCGTCCGGCGTGTTGTCGGACAGGTAGCGGAGCTCGGGGGCGAAGAAGCCGACCGTGTTGTAGCCCCAGTAGTTGCGCAGGCCCCTCTCCAGCAGCGAACGGTCCTGGATGAACGAATGCACGGGCATCAGCTCCACCGCCGTCACGCCGAGCCGGCGCAGATGGTCGATGAACGCCGGATGCGACAAGCCCGCGAAGGTGCCGCGTTCGTTGGGACGCAGGTCGCCGCGCAGCATGCTCGCGCCGCGCACATGGACCTCGTAGATGACGGTGTCGGACCACGGCACGGCCGGCGGCCGGTCGTCTCCCCAGTTGAAGCTGTCGTCGGTCACCACCGCCTTGATCATGCCGGGGGCGCTGTCGCGGCGGTCGAACGAGAGATCGCCGCGCGGCGAGCCGAAGCGATAGCCGTAGAGCGCGTCGGAAGTGCGCAGCTCGCCCGCGATCCGCTTGGCATAGGGATCGAGCAGCAGCTTGTTGTGGTTGAACCGATGCCCGCGCTGCGGCTCGTAGGGCCCGTAGGCGCGGTAGCCGTAGATCAGGCCGGCGCGCGCCCCGGGCAGGTAGCCGTGCCAGACCTCGTCGGTGCACTCCGGCAGCTCGTAGCGCGCGATCTCGCGCTTGCCGCCGGCGGCGAACACGCAGAGCTCGATCTTGCTGGCATTGGCCGAAAAGACCGCGAAGTTGGTGCCGAGACCGTCGCTGGTAGCGCCCAAGGGATATGGCGCCCCCGGCAGAAGCCGGTCGCCCGAAGGGGCCACCGTCAGGTCTCCGCCTTCAGCATGATCGTCGAGAGGGGCGGCAGGGTCAGCAGGAGCGACTGGGCGTGGCCGTGCGCGGGCTCGTCGAGGCTCTCGGCGCCGCCGCCGTTCCCCATGTCGCTGCCGCCGTAGAAGCGCGAATCGGTGTTGCCGACCTCGCGCCAGCGGCCCGGCTTCGGCACGCCGATCCGGTAGCCGTGGCGCGGTACCGGCGTCATGTTGCAGACGACCAGAATGGGCGGATCCCCCTCCTCGCCGAGGCGCAGGTAGGCGAAGACCGAGTTTGCGCGATCGTCGCCGATCAGCCAGCGGAAGCCCTCGGGCACGGCGTCGCGTCGGTGCAGCGCCTTCTCGTCGGCATAGAGGCGATTGAGGTCGCCGACCAGCCGCTGCATGCCGGCATGGGCCGGATCCTCGAGCAGCGGCCAGGCGATCTCGGCATCGTGGTTCCACTCCTGGGGCTGGGCGATCTCGCAGCCCATGAAGAGCAGCTTCTTGCCCGGATGCGTCCACATGAAGCCGAGATAGGCGCGCAGGTTGGCGAACTTCTGCCAGCGGTCGCCCGGCATCTTGCCGAGCAGCGAGCCTTTTCCGTGCACGACCTCGTCGTGAGAGATCGGGAGGATGAACTTCTCGGAGAACGCATAGACCAGGCCGAACGTCATGCCGTCGTGGTGGTAGGCGCGATAGACCGGCTCGCGTTCCATGTAGTGGAGCGTGTCGTGCATCCAGCCCATGTTCCACTTGTACGAGAAGCCGAGCCCGTCCGGCTGCAACGCCGTCACTCCCGGCCAGGCCGTCGATTCCTCGGCCACGACGATGGCGCCGGGGCAGCGTTCGCCGACCACGGCATTGAGATGGCGCAGGAAGCCCACCGCCTCGAGATTCTCGCGACCGCCATAGACGTTGGGGACCCAGCCGTCGGCCGGGCGGCTGTAGTCGCGGTAGAGCATCGAGGCCACGGCGTCGACCCGCAGGCCGTCGACGTGGAAGCGCTCGAGCCAGTGGAGCGCGCTCGCGATCAGGAAGCCCTGCACCTCGCGCCGACCGAAATTGTAGATGAAGGTGTTCCAGTCGCGATGGAAGCCTTCGCGCGGGTCGAGATGCTCGTATAGCGCCGTGCCGTCAAAACGGGCGAGCCCGTGCGGATCGGTGGGGAAGTGGGCCGGCACCCAGTCGAGCAGCAGGGCGATGCCGTTGGCATGCAGCGCGTCGACGAACCGCGCGAACGATTCCGGCGAGCCGTAGCGCGCCGAGGGCGCGAACAGGCCGAGCGGCTGGTAGCCCCACGAGCCGCCGAATGGATGCTCGGTGACCGGCAGCAGCTCGACATGGGTGAAGCCGAGCTGGCGGACATAGGGGATAAGGCGCTCGGTCGCGAGGTCCCACAGCGAGCCGTGGGCGGCCTCGTTCTGGCGCAGCCAAGAGCCGATATGGACCTCGTAGATCGAGATCGGCGCGTCGGGCGCCTGGCGCCGCCCCCGCCCCGCCATCCATGCCTCGTCGGTCCACTGGAAGCCGCGCGGCGACGCCACCACCGAGGCCGTGCCGGGCGCCATCTCGGCCTGCTGGGCGACCGGATCGGCCTTCTCGGTCTGGCGCACGCCGCCGGGCCCCATGATGTCGAACTTGTAGCGCACGCCCGCGCCGATCCGCGGCACGAACAGCTCCCAGATGCCGGAGGGATAGCGCAGGCGCATCGGATTGCGGCGGGCGTCCCACGAATTGAAGTCCCCGACCACCGCGACTCGCTCGGCATTGGGCGCCCACACCGCGAAGCGCACGCCGGTCACGCCGTCGATCGTGGCGACGTTGGCGCCGAGCGCGCTGGCAAGGTCGAAGTGCCGCCCCTCGTTGAACAGGTGAAGGTCGAGCTCGCCCAGCAGCGGGCCGAACGAATAGGGATCCTCCGTCTCCTGCACGGCCCCCGGCCACTCGACGCGCAGCCGGTAGGGCGAGGCATCGGCCACCGGTCCCTCGAACAGGCCGGGTTCGACTTCCGCCAGCCTGCCGAGGCTCGCCCCGTCGCCGCGCCGCAGCACCTCGACGAGCCGTGCGCCGGGCAGATAGGCGCGGATCATGCGGCCGTCGGGGCCGTCGTGCGGTCCCAGCACGCTGAAGGAATCGCGGTGGCGCGCCGTCATCAGCGCCTCGACCTCGCCGCGATCGAGCCGGGGGGGCGTCATGTCGCTCATGCTTCGCTCCGGGCCAGGTTGCGCAGGAGGCGGCCGCCGAAGCGCGCCAGCCCCGAGACGGGCGTGGGCAGCCAGGTCGGCCGGTTGGCGGCCTCGTAGCCGACCTCGTAGGCCGCCTTCTCCAGCAGGAAGAAATCGAGCAGCGAGTCGCTGCCCATGGAGGCGAGGCCGGACGTGGCCTCGCGATAGGCGTCGAGGAAGGCCTTCTCGGCCCCGTGCCGCAGCCGCACCGCCAGACGCTGCCGGCGGGCCGGCGCCACGCGGTTGGCGATGATGTTCTTGGGATCGACCGCCGTGGCCACCGCATAGTCGATGGAGCGCACCAGGCCGGCCACGTCGCGCAGCGGGCTCGCCTTGCGGCGGCGCTCCTGCAGCGGCCGGGCGGGCTCGCCCTCGAAGTCGATGATGTAGGCGTCGCCGGTCGCGACCAGCACCTGGCCGAGATGGAAGTCGCCGTGGATGCGGGTCATCAGCGTGCCCTCGCCCAGCCGCCCGAGCCGGGTCACCAGCTCGAGCAGGGCGTCGCGGTTCTCGATCAGCGACTTCGCGTCGGCTTCCACCGTCTCGTTGTCCCACGAGGGGCGTGACGCCACGATGTCGAGCGCCCGGGTCATCAGCCCGGTCGCCCGGGCGATCCACTCGTCGGCGTCGCTGCTCGAGGCCGTCTGGGGCGCGAAGGCCTGCTCGTCGGTCTGGCGGGCCAGCACGACATGCATGGTGCCGAGACGCCGGCCGATGGTGGCGGCGAAGTCGTAATAGTCGCGGATGTCGTCGCCGCGCGATTCGGCCGAGGCCTCGTGGCTGGCCGTGTCGTCGAGGGCGCGGTTGAACTGGTTCAGCGCCCAGGTCCAGGCGTCGCCCTGGTTGCGCACGAAGGCCTGCGCGACGGCCAGCGTGTGCTCGCGGCCCTCGGTGTCGATGCGGCGCACCGTGCCCAGCAGGGCCGGTGAGTTGGCGAAGCCGTGCGCCGTCAGATAGCGGCCCATCTCGGCCTCGGGATGCTCGCCGGCCGAGATCGAGCGGAAGATCTTCAGCATGACGATGTCGTCGACGATCAGCGAGCTGTTGGACTGCTCGGCGGCCAGCCATGCCACCGGGGCGTCGGCGGGCCGGCGCAGCTGCTCGATCGCATCGGGCATCGGGTCGAAATGGACGTGACCCTGCGGCGTGTCGATGCGCGCGCCCTCGGCCATCGCCTCCACCATCCGGCGGGCGAAGGGCGCCAGGGCGAAGGCGTCGGTGAGCAGGCCCATGCGGCGGCCGCGGCGGACGCGGGCCAGTGCGAGCTGCGAAGGCAGCGCCGCAGGTGACTCGTCATCCCAGGCAACCGACAGCGGCAGCTGCCACCGGCTGGTGCCCTGGTCGGTCTGCACCTCGAGCTCGCCCAGCAGCAGGCTGGGGTCGCTGCCCAGCGGCGCGAGGTAGGCGAAGCGCGACGATTGCAGGTGCTGGTCCTTGGCGCCGAACCAGCGGCGCTTCTGGAGGTAGGACGGCAGCGTCTCGCGCTCGAGCACCGCGGCCGAGGCCTCGACCGCCTTCTCGAGCCCGTCGCGCACCACGACCGTGATATAGTCGGGCATCGGCTCCGGCGCCGGCATGTGCCACGACGGCGCATCGTGCTCCGTCGTCAGGATGAACCAGTAAAAGCCGTAGGGTGCCAGGGTCAGCAGGTAGGTGAGCTGCCCGATCGGCGGGAACAGCGAGCCGCCGGTCAGCTCGACCGGCACGCGGCCGGCGAACTCCGACAGGTCGAGCTCGACGGCCTGCGGGCTGCGCGACACGTTGGCCACGCACAGGATGACCTCGTTCTCGAACTCGCGCAGATAGGCCATCACCTTGCGGTTCTTGGGGTACAGGAAGCGCAGCCCACCGCGGCCGAAGGCGGCGTGCATGCCGCGGATCGCCAGCGTCCGCCGCATCCAGTGCAGCAGGGAATGGGCGTCGCGGGTCTGCGATTCGACGTTGATCGTCTCGTAGCCGTAGAGCGGATCCATGATCGTCGGCAGCGCGAGCGCCGCCGGGTCGGCGCGCGAGAAGCCGCCGTTGCGGTCGGGCGACCACTGCATGGGCGTGCGCACGCCGTCGCGGTCGCCGAGGCGGATATTGTCGCCCATGCCCAGCTCGTCGCCGTAGTAGATCACCGGCGTGCCCGGCATGGAGAAGAGCAGGCAGTTCAGCAGCTCGATGCGACGGCGGTCGCGCTCCATCAGCGGCGCCAGGCGGCGGCGGATGCCGAGGTTCAGGCGCGCCCGGCGGTCGGTGGCATAGACCTGCCACAGGTAGTCGCGCTCGGAATCGGTCACCATCTCGAGCGTCAGCTCGTCGTGGTTGCGCAGGAAGATCGCCCACTGGCAGGTCTCCGGGATCGGCGGGGTCTGGCGCAGGATGTCGGTGATCGGGAAACGGTCCTCGCGCGCCAGCGCCATGTACATGCGCGGCATCAGCGGGAAATGGAACGCCATGTGGCATTCGTCGGCGTTGCCGAAATACTCCTTGGTGTCTTCCGGCCACTGGTTGGCCTCGGCCAGCAGCATGCGGTCGGGATAGGAGGCATCGAGCGCCGCCCGGATCCGCTTCAGGACGGAATGGGTCTCGGGAAGGTTCTCGTTGATCGTGCCCTCGCGCTCGACGAGGTACGGCACCGCGTCGAGACGCAGCCCGTCGACGCCGAGATCGAGCCAGAACCGCATGATGTTCAGGACCGATTCCAGCACCGCCGGATTGTCGAAGTTGAGGTCGGGCTGGTGGGAATAGAAGCGGTGCCAGTAGTAGGCGTTCGCCGCCGGGTCCCAGGTCCAGTTCGAGCGCTCGGTGTCGAGGAAGATGATGCGGGTGCCGCTGTATTTCTGGTCGTTGTCGGACCAGACGTAGAAGTCGCGCTCGGGCGAGCCGGCGGGCGCCAGCCGCGCGCGCTGGAACCACGGATGCTGGTCGGACGTGTGGTTGATGACCAGCTCGGTGATGACGCGGATGCCGCGCTTGTGGGCTTCCTCGACGAACCGCTTGAAGTCGTCGAGCGTGCCGTACTCCGGATGCACGGCAGTGTACTCGGCGATGTCGTAGCCGTCGTCGCGCCGCGGCGAGGGATAGAAGGGCAGCAGCCACAGCGTGTTGACACCGAGCTCGGCGATATAGTCGAGGCGCGAGATCAGCCCCGGGAAGTCGCCGATCCCGTCATTGTCGGAATCGAAGAACGACTTGACGTGGAGCTGGTAGATGATCGCGTCCTTGTACCAGACGCTTTCCTGCCCGCTGACGGTGCGGATCTCGGTCGAGGGCGCGTTCATCACAGGGCTCCGGGAGGGGCGAGGCGGAAGATGGCGAAGGGCATCCCCGGGTCGAGCCGGATGTGCTGGACCTTGCCGTGCCAGGAAAAGCGGTTGCCGTGCACCAGGTCCTCGACCTCGACCGTTCCGTCATCGGGCATCTGCCACTCCCACAGGGGAACCTCGAAATCGGCTTCCTGCGCATTGTGCGGATCGAGGCTGACGGCCACCAGGATCATGTCCTGCCGCTCGCTGCCTGGCGTTGCCTTGCCGTAGACCAACACCTGGTCGTTGAAGGCATTGTAGAAGGTGACGCCGAGATGGCTCTGCAGCGCCGGATGCAGGCGTCGAAGGCGGTTGAGCATGGTGATCTCGCCGACGATGTTGCCGGACTGGGCGAAGTCGCGGCGCCGCGCCTCGTACTTCTCCGAATCGAGATATTCCTCGCGCCCCGGCAGCGCCGCCGCCTCGCAGATCTCGAACCCGGAGTAGACGCCCCACAGGCCCGAGAGGGTCGCCGCCAGCACCGCCCGGATCAGGAAGCCTGCTCGGCCCGAGCTCTGCAGGAAGTACGGGTTGATGTCGGGCGTGTTGACGAAGAAGTGCGGCCGGTAGAAGTCGGCCGCCGGGGGCGCCGCGAGCTCGCGCAGATAGTCCGTCAGCTCGCCCTTGTAGTTGCGCCAGGTGAAGTAGGTGTAGGACTGCGAGAAGCCGATCTTTCCGAGCCGGTACATCATCGCCGGCCGCGTGAAGGCCTCGGCGAGGAAGATCGCCTCGGGATGCTGCCGGCGCACGTCGGCGATCATCCACTCCCAGAAGGGCAGCGGCTTGGTGTGAGGGTTGTCGACGCGGAAGATGCGGACGCCCTCGCCGATCCAGTGCAGGACCACGTCGCGCAGCGCGAGCCACAGATCGGGCACCGCCGCATCCGCGTAGAAGTCGACGTTGACGATGTCCTCGTACTTCTTGGGCGGATTCTCGGCGAAGCGGATCGTGCCGTCGGAGCGGCGCTTGAACCAGCCCGGATGCTGCTTCAGCCACGGATGGTCGGGCGAGCACTGGATCGCGAAGTCCAGCGCGATCTCCAGCCCCTGTGCGGCCGCGGCCGCGACCAGGCGGCGGAAATCCTCGGGCGAGCCGAGCTCGGCGTGGATCGCGTCGTGGCCGCCGTCGGCCGCACCGATCGCATAGGGGCTGCCGGGATCGCCCGGTGCCGCCTTGAGGACGTTGTTCCGGCCCTTCCGGTTGGTCGTGCCGATCGGATGGATCGGCGGGAAGTACAGGACGTCGAAGCCCATCTCGCGGACCCGCGGCAGGTGGGCGATCACGTCGTCGAAGGTGCCGAGCGAGCGGGGAAAGAGCTCGTACCAGCTGGCGAAGGCGGCCTGCGGACGCTCGATCTCGATGATGATCTCGGGATGCCGGCAGGCGCGCACGCGCGCGTCGCGGGCGGCCACCGCGCGGCGGGTCTCCGCCGATGTGAGCACGTGGACCCGCGCCTCGCCTTCCGCCGCGGCCAGTGCCTTCAGCGGACCGTCGAGCTTCAGTTCCTTCAGGTGGGCGACCGCGTCGGCCATGTCGACCGACACGTCGACGCCGGCCGCGTGCTTGACCTCCAGCGCATGTGCGAGCGAGCCGTAGTCGTCGCGCCACGCCTCGATGGTGAAGACGTGCCGTCCGACGCGGCGGCCGATCATGCTGCCGCGCCAGCGATCGTTGGCCAGCGGCACCATGGGCGCGCGCTGCCATTCCGTCTCGTCGACGGCCCGCCACAGGAGCTCGGCCGCCAGCAGGTCGTGGCCGTCGGCGAAGATGTCGGCCTCGACCGTGATGGAACGGCCGACGACGCGCCGCACCGCGAGTCCCTCGCCGACGTTCGGGGCGACGCGGTCGATGACCACCGGCGAGAGCGTCGTTGCCGCCGAAACCGGCGGAGCCTCGGGATCGCGCACGGCCTGGCACGGCTTCACATCGACCATCAGCACCTCGCCGGGCTCCAGGAATTCGGGGACCATACCGCCGTCCGCCAGGCGCGGGTCGCCGAGAACGGCGCCGGCCGCGGGATCGATCGGATCGAGGCTGACCGGCACCGGCCGACGCCGCTCGCCATCGGTGTTTACCAGCACGACGCGGCCCAGCGAGGCGCTGCGGGGATCGACGGCGTCGAGCCGTGCCACCGCCGTGACACGGGACGCCGAGCCGGTGAGCCGGCGCGCCGCCATCATGCGCCGATCCGAGCTTCTGTCGCGCAGCCGGCCGATGGACGCGCGGAAGTCGGGCTCCAGCCCCGCCTCGATTCCTTCGGCCAGGAACAGCCCATCGGTCGTGCCGGCTGCCAGTTGCAGGGCCCGGCGGCGCGCGGCGATGTCGGAGGAAACCTCGCTGGGCGCGCGCTGCACCGTGCCGATCACCGGCGCGGTGCGGCAGAGCGAATCGAGCTCCTCGACGTACCAGTCGGCGATGCCGTCCCACCACGCCGTCGAGGCGAACACCGCGTCGACGCCGGCGGCCGCCAGCTCGCGATGCCGGATCCACGACAGTCCCGGGGTCCAGGCGAGGAACGAGCAGGTCGCGCGCCGGCGCGCCGCCGCGACGACGGCGGCGACAGCACCCGGCGGCAGCAGCTCGAGCCCGAGCAGGCGGAAGCTCGCGGCGCCGGCATCGACGAGGCGCGCCAGACGCTCGCCCCACCAGGCGGCGAGCGCGTCGACGCAGCCTGGCCTCAGCACGGCGCTGCGGGCGATCGACGGGTCGAGCCGCGGGTCGATGATCTCGCTCTGGTGAAGCGCCTGGAAAAGGCCCTCGACCTGTCCCATGGCGGCGCCATCCAGCGCCACGCGATCGAGCACGAGATCGACGCAGAGCGCCATGTCGCGCTTCTTGCAGAGGGCCGCCAGCTCGCGCACGGCGTCGTCGGCCGAGCCCGCGAGGCCGAGCGCGGGATCGGCGCGCATGAAGTCGGCGATCAGCATCGGATCGTCGCCGCTCAGCAGGAACGGATTGAAGCAGAGCTGGTCCGCGCCGAGATCGGCGGCGGCATCGATCCTGCTCGGCCATTGCTTCGCGGCCGACTGTGAACCCGCGCCACGCTGGACACAGTAGAGGACAGACGGTGCCTTGGCCGCGTGGGCCTTCGACTTCACCGCCTTCTTCTTGGATCGGCCAGCGCGTCCGCGGACCGGAGTATCGTCAGCATCCATCCGTAACTCCCCGGTCCGTTCGAGGTTGCGTGCGCATGCGGCAACATTATGGCGCAGGGATGAGAGCATCCCCGGACTTGTCCACTGAACGACGACGTCGCTCGGTGGCCGATCAACGCAGATGACTGCTCTCGGGTGACAGACCAGAACACATGAGTCGCATCAACGGCAAGCGCGACGCGTCACGCGTCGGGAAGTCGCTTGCCGGAGTCCGAATCGAAGAGATGAAGATGACCGGGCTCTGCCTTGAAATGACGCCTCTCGCCCGGATGCGCGACGACATGCCCGTTCTGTCGAACGGTCACGATCTCATTGGCCGTCCCGAAGCGGCCATGCAGCAGCGTGTCGGCACCGAGCGGCTCGGCGAGCTCGACCTCGAACTGCATCGGGCCGTCGTCGGCGGGGTGCAGATGCTCGGGCCGGATGCCGAGCGCGACGGGCTGGCCGGCCGCGGCCGACGTCGCGGCGCCGAGCGTCAGCTTGAGGTCGCCCACGCCGACCAGCTCGACGGACCGCCGGTCGGGGCCGACCTTCGCCGCCAGGAAGTTCATGGCCGGCGATCCGATGAAGCCTGCCACGAACACCGAGGCCGGCCGATCGTAGACTTCCATGGGCGTGCCGATCTGGTCGGCGACGCCGGCATTCATGACGATCAGCCGGTCGGCCAGCGTCATGGCCTCGACCTGGTCGTGGGTGACGTAGATCGAGGTGACGCCGAGCTCGCGCTGCAGGCGCTTGATCTCCAGGCGCATCTGCACGCGCAGCTTGGCGTCGAGGTTGGAGAGCGGCTCGTCGAACAGGAACACGGCGGGCTCGCGCACGATGGCGCGTCCCATGGCGACGCGCTGGCGCTGGCCGCCGGAGAGCTGGCGCGGCCGGCGCTGCAGGAAGGTGCCGAGCTCGAGGATCTTGGCCGCCTTCTGGACGCGGCTGTCGATCTCGGCCTTCTTCATGCCGCGGATCTTCAGGCCATAGGCCATGTTCTCGTACACGCTCATATGCGGGTAGAGCGCGTAGTTCTGGAACACCATGGCGATGTCGCGGTCCTTGGGTTCCAGCTCGTTGACCACCCTGTCGCCGATCGCCACCTCGCCGCCGGTGATGCGCTCGAGGCCGGCGACCATGCGCAGCAGCGTGGACTTGCCGCAGCCGGACGGGCCGACGATCACGATGAACTCGCCGTCGCCGATCTCCATGTCGATGCCGTGGATGACCTCGACCTTGTTGTCGTAGGTCTTCTTCACGCCGCGCAGGTGCACTTGCGCCATGGTCCTACTTCTCCGTCTCGACGAGGCCGCGCACGAACTGGCGCTGCATGAACACCACGACGAGGACCGGCGGCAGCATGGCGAGCATCGCCATCGCCATCAGGAGGTTCCAGCTCGGCACGGCATCAACGACGTTGGCCTGGCGCGAGACGCCCATGACCACCGTATAGAAGCTCTCCTTGGTCGTGATCAGCAGCGGCCACAGGTACTGGTTCCAGCCGTAGATGAACTGGATCACGAACAGCGCCGCGATCGAGGTGCGGCTCATCGGCAGCAGGATGTCCCAGAAGAAGCGCATCGGCGAGGCGCCGTCGACCCGCGCCGCCTCGGTGAGCTCGTCGGGCACGCTCAGGAAGAACTGGCGGAACAGGAAGGTCGCCGTCGCCGAGGCGATCAGCGGGATGATCAGGCCCGAGTAGGAATCGAGCATGTCGAGGCGCGCCACGACGCCATAGGTGGGCACGATGCGCACCTCGACCGGCAGCATCAGGGTGATGAAGATCGCCCAGAAGAAGGCCATCCGGAAGGGGAACCGGAAGTAGACGATCGCGAAGGCGGAGATGATCGAGATCAGGATCTTGCCGATCGCCACGCCCAGCGCCATGACCATGCTGTTGGTCAGCGTGACGTAGAGCGGCACCGTGCCGGGCCGGCTCTTGTAGCCCTCGACGAGCACCGTCCAGTAGTTCTCGAGCAGATACGGGCCGGGCCAGATCGGCACGGGCGATCGCAGCATCGTGTCCTGGTCGTGGGTCGAGGCGACGAAGGTCATCCACACCGGGAAAGCGATGACGATCAGGCCGACGATCAGCACCAGGTGGCTGAGGAAGGTCACGAAGGGCCGGTTCTCGACCATCAGTAGTGGACCCGCCGCTCGATGAAGCGGAACTGCACGAAGGTGAGCGCGATGACGACGGCCATCAGGATCACCGACTGCGCCGAGGAGGCGCCGAGGTCCTGGCCGCGGAAACCGTCATTGTAGACCTTCCAGACCAGGATGTTGGTCGCCTGCCCCGGGCCGCCCTGTGTCAGCGAGCCCACGATGCCGAACGTCCCGAAGAAGGCGTAGATGATGTTGATGACCAGCAGGAAGAAGCCGGTCGGCGACAGCAGCGGAAAGGCGATGTCCCAGAACCGCTTGCCCGGCCCCGCGCCGTCGATGGCGGCAGCCTCGATCAGCGACTTGGGGATCGACTGCAGGCCGGCCAGGAAGAACAGGAAATTGTAGCTGATCTGGTTCCACACGGCGGCGACCACGATCAGCAGCAGGGCCTGGTTGCCGTTGATCACGTAGTTGAACTCGATGCCGACGGCGCTCAGCGCCCAGGCCACGACGCCGACCGACGGATTGAACAGGAAGCCCCACAGCACGCCGACCACGGCCGGCGCCACGGCATAGGGCCATACCAGGATCGTCTTGTAGAGGGAGGCACCGCGGATCACCCGGTCGGCCATCACCGCCAGCAGCAGCGACACCGCGAGCCCGATGGAGGCCACCAGGGCGCTGAACACCAGGGTCAGCCGCGCCGAGGCATAGTAGTGGGGGTCCGAGAGAAGATTCTCGAAATTGTGGAACCAGACGAACTTGGTGTTGCCGCCGAACGCGTCCTCCAGCAGCAGCGACTGCCAGACCGCCTGGCCCGAGGGCCAGAAGAAGAAGACGAGCGTGATGATCAGCTGAGGCGCCACCAGGAGATACGGCAGCCAGCGCTCGTTGAAGATGACGCGCTTTTCCATCAGGCGACGCTTTGCCCGCCGCGCACCCGCTCATGCAGGCTCCTCTCCCCCTCTGGGGGGAGAGGTTGGGTCAGGGGGGACGGCACGTCGCGCCCCCTCACCTGGCCTCTCCCCCTCGCGGGGGAGAGGAACATGAGGTGGCGTGACTCGCGCTTGAAGCAATCGCGAACAACCACGCCTACTTGTTGGCGGCTTCGAACTTGCGCAGCAGCTCGTTGCCGCGCTTGACCGCTTCGTCGAGCGCCGTCTTGGCGTCCTTCTTGCCGGACCACACCGACTCCAGCTCCTCGTCGACCACGTCGCGGATCTGCACGAAGTTGCCGATTCGCAGGCCCTTCGAGTTCTCGGTCGGCGGGTTCAGCGTCAGCTCCTTGACCGCGATGTCGCGGCCCGGGAACTTCTTGTAGAAGCCGGCCTTCTCGGTGGCTTCGGCCGCGGCCGTGGTGATCGGCACGTAGCCGGTCTCCTGGTGCCACTTGGCCTGCACCGGCGTCGTCGACAGGTAGCTCAGGAACTTGGCGACGCCCTTGTACTCGGCGGCCGGCTTGCCCTTCAGTACCCACAGCGTGGCGCCGCCGATGATCGAGTTCTGCGGCTTGGCGATGACGTCGGGCGAATAGGGCATCATGGCGATGCCGACATTCTCCTGGCCCAGCGCCTTGTCGATGCCGGCGGCGCTGCCGGACGAGGCGATGTGGAACACGCAGTCGCCGGCGGTGAACAGGGCCGTCGACTTGCCCTCGCGGCCGCCGTAGACGAAGCGCTTGTCCTTGCTCCAGTCCGCCAGCATCTGGATGAACTTCACGCGGGCCGGGTCGTTGAACTTCAGCTCGATGTCGGTGCCGCCGAAGCCGTTCGCCTTGGTCGCGTAGGGCAGGTTGTGCCAGGCGCCGTAGTTTTCGATCATCGTCCAGGTCTGCCACTGCGGCGTGAACCCGCACTTGGCGCCGGCGTCGATCGCCTTCTTGGCCATCTCGCCCAGCTCCGGCCAGGTCTGCGGCGGCTTGTTCGGATCGAGACCCGCCTTCTTCAGCAGATCCTTGTTCCAGTAGAGGACCGGGGTCGAGGAGTTGAACGGCATCGACAGGAGCTTGCCGTCGGTCGTCGAGTAGTAGCCGTAGACCGGGCCGATATAGGCCTTGGGATCGAACGGCTCCTTGGCATCGGCCATCAGCTCGTAGACCGGGTAGACGGCGCCCTTGGCGGCCATCATGTTGGCCGTGCCGACCTCGAAGACCTGCACGATGTGCGGCGCCTGCTTGGCGCGGAAGGCGGCGATCGCGGCCGTCAGGGTCTCCGTGTAGGAGCCCTTGTAGACCGGCACCACCTTGTATTCGCTTTGCGACTTGTTGAAGCCCTCGGCCAGCTGGTTGACCGTTTCGCCCAGGTTGCCGCCCATGGCGTGCCACCACTGGATCTCGGTCTGGGCCCAGGCCGCCGGCGCACTGGCCAGCGCCGCCGCGGCCGCGACGGAAGACAATAGAATCCGTGTCATGAAAAACCTCCCGGTTAATCCCCTGCCGATGTATCGGCGGGCCTCAAGACTGCGATGTGTCTCTTTTGTTACAGCCTCATGACAGTCCGCCACGCCTGTGTAAAGAGCGCCCCGAAACCTCAGGAAAGGGCGGCCAGGACGACGTCCGGAGCGTCGGTAATGACGCAGTCGGCGCCCATCGCGACCAGGGTGCGGGCGACCGCCGGATCGTCGATCGTATAGACGCTGAGCAGAAACCCGGCCTGCTTGATGTCGACCGCCCAGGGCGCGGTCAGCCGCTTGCCGTTGGTGTTGATCCCGACCGCCGCCACCGCCCGGGCCCGCGCCTCCCAGGTGTCGCCGTGCGCATCGATCAGCAGCGCCCGCGGCAGCTCCGGCGCGGCGCGATGGGCGGCCGCCAGCGACGGATCCTTGAAGCTGGACAGAAGCGGGATGGGCAGGCTGGCCGGCCAGCAGCGCCGGATGGTCTCGACCGCGGCCACCGCGGTCTCCTCCTCGCGCCCGGGACAGGGCTTGATCTCGACGTTGCAGCCCAGCCCCAGCCCGGCCCAGCAGGCGATCGCCTCCTCGAAGGTCGGCACGATCGCCGGCAGCTCGGCGCGCGGGGTCTGCGCCACCAGCCGGTCCAGGCCGGTGGTCCGCTTGAGCGACTCGTCGTGCATCAGGATGGGCACGCCGTCGGCTGTCAGCTTGACGTCGGTCTCGACCCAGGTCGCGCCGCGCCGCTTCGCCTCGCGAAAGGACTCCAGGGTGTTCTCCGGCGCATAGGCCGCGGCGCCGCGATGACCGATGACCTTGGGCAGTTGCAGCATTTCCCCCCGCGACGCTATTCGGGCAGGAGGAATAAACGAAGGACCCGCCCCGTGTCGATTTTCCCCGATCTGTTCCGGCTCGACGGCCGCACCGCGCTCGTGACCGGGTCGGCGCGCGGGCTGGGATGGGAGATCGCCCGCGCGCTGGCCGAGGCTGGCGCCCGCATGCTGCTGCACGGGCGCGCGCTCGACCGGCTCGAGCCGCGCCTCGCGGCGCTGCGCGACGCGGGCTTCGCGGCCGACCCGGCCGTCTTCGACATGGCCGATCGGGCCGCCATGCGGGACGCGATGCGCCTGGCGGGGCCGGTCGACATCCTGGTCCACAATGTCGGCGAGCGCGACCGGCGCCCGTTCGCCGAGATCGAGCCCGAGGCCTTCGCCCGGCTGGTCGACGTCGACCTCGTCGCCGCCCACGCGCTGGTCAAGCTCGTCGTGCCCGCCATGGTCGAGCGCGGCTGGGGCCGCCTGATCCTGGTGAGCTCGATCGTCGCCGAACTCGCGACGCCCGGCGCCTCGTCCTACACCGCCGCAAAGGGCGGCCTGTCGGCGCTCGGCCGCGCGCTGGCGGCCGAGCTCGGCAGCAGCGGCGTGACCTCGAACATCCTGTCGCCGGGCTTCTTCGCCACCGAGACCAATGCCGCGCTCAAGGCCTCCCCGGCCGGCGAGCGGCAGCGCCTGCGCTGCCCGGCCAAGCGCTGGGCCGAGCCGCACGAGATCGCCGGCGCCGCGCTTTTCCTCGCCTCGCCGGCGGCCTCCTACGTCAACGGCCATACACTCACGGTCGACGGCGGCGTCTCGGCCACGTACCTTGCCTGACAGAATGCGATATCGATCGATCCTCGCCGCCGCGGCGCTCGTCCTCTTCGTCACCTCCGTCCCGGCGCTCGCCGCATCGCCCGATGCGCCGGCGATCGACGGGCGCAAGCTCAACCTTCTGTGGGTGCTGCCCTTCGCCGGCATCCTGCTGTCGATCGCCGTGATGCCGCTCACCGCCCCGAGCTTCTGGCATCACCATTTCGGCAAGGTGTCGGCGGCGTGGGCGGCGCTGGTGATCGTGCCCTTCGCGCTGCTGCATGGCGTGCCGACCGCCGTCTACGAGATCATCCATCTGCTGCTGCTCGATTACATCCCCTTCATCGTGCTGCTGCTGGCGCTGTTCACCGTGACGGGCGGCATCCACATCAAGGGCAACCTGCACGGCTCGCCGTCGATGAACACCGCCCTGCTGGCCATCGGCACGGTGCTGGCCGGCTGGATGGGCACGACGGGCGCCTCGATGCTGCTGATCCGCACCGTGATCCGCGCCAACGACGACCGGCGGCACAAGATCCACGTGTTCGTGTTCTTCATCTTCCTGGTGTCGAACATCGGCGGCGCGCTGACGCCGCTCGGCGATCCGCCGCTGTTCCTGGGCTTCCTCAAGGGCGTCGACTTCTTCTGGACCACCTCGCACCTGTTCACGGAGATGCTGGTCTGCGTCATCGTCCTGCTGGTGCTGTTCTTCCTGCTCGACAGCTACTGGTACCGCAAGGAAGGGCACATGAAGCGTGACCCGACGCCGGAATCGCCAGTGCGCATCGAGGGCGGCGTGAACATCATCCTGCTGGCCGCCGTGGTCGGCGCGGTGCTGATGAGCGGCACCTGGAAGCCGGGCATCCACTTCGACGTCTACCACGTGACGCTCGAGCTTCAGAACGTTCTGCGCGACCTGGCGCTGATCGCGATCTGCGGCGTGTCGCTGGCCATCACGCCGCGCACCCTGCGCACGGAGAACGGCTTCAGCTGGGCCCCGATGGCCGAGGTCGCCAAGCTGTTCGCCGGCATCTTCATCACCATTGCGCCCGCCATCGCCATCCTGAAGGCCGGCCGCGAGGGCGTGCTGGAGCCGCTGGTCGCCCTCGTGACCGATTCGGGCGGCCAGCCCAACGACATCTGGTACTTCTGGCTGACCGGCATCCTGTCGAGCTTCCTGGACAATGCGCCGACCTACCTCGTGTTCTTCAACCTGGCCGGCGGCGACGCCCCGACCCTGATGACCGCGCTGGCCAGCACGCTGGCCGCCATCTCCTGCGGCGCGGTGTTCATGGGCGCCAACTCCTACATCGGCAACGCGCCCAACTTCATGGTCAAGGCCGTGGTCGAGGAAAGCGGCATCCGAATGCCGAGCTTCTTCGGCTACATGGTCTGGTCCAGCATCATCCTGCTGCCGCTGTTCGTGCTGATCACGGTGATCTTCTTCCTCTGAGGACCGCCGCCGCACCGGCGGGAGCGTATGCCGCGATGCACAAACCGTATCGCTCCGGCCGTGGAAGCGCATGCGCCGCTCGGCTAGGCTGGCGCCAGCCCAGGACCCGTCCGGACGAGACATGAGCGTCACCGAGACCATGATCCGCATCCCCGGCGGCACTTTCCGCATGGGGTCGGACGACCACTATCCCGAGGAGGCGCCGGCCCATTCGGTCACGGTCGACGGATTCTGGATCGACGCCACGCCCGTCACCAACGCCCAGTTCCGCCGGTTCGTCGAGGCGACCGGCCATGTGACCTGGGCCGAGATCCCGCCCGATCCCAAGGACTATCCGGGCGCCCGCCCCAACATGCTGAAGGCGGGCGGCCTCGTGTTCACGCCGCCGTCGAAGCCCGTCTCGCTCGAGGACTGGAGCCAGTGGTGGCGCTTCACCTTCGGCGCCTGCTGGCGGCGGCCCTACGGCAAGGGCAGCCATATCGGCGGCCTCGACGACCACCCGGTGGTGCAGATCGCCTTTCGCGACGCCGAGGCCTACGCGCGGTGGGCGGGCAAGACGCTGCCGACCGAGGCAGAATGGGAGTTCGCCGCGCGCGGCGGGCTCGACGGCGCGGAGTTCGCCTGGGGCGACGAGCTGACGCCCGGCGGCAAGCACATGGCCAACACCTGGCAGGGCGCCTTCCCGCACGAGAACTCGCGCGCCGACGGCTGGGCGCGGACCTCCCCCGTTCGCACCTTTCCCGCCAACGGCTACGGCGTCCACGACATGATCGGCAATGTCTGGGAATGGACGGTAGACTGGTTCTCCAGCCGCCATCCCGCCGATGCCGGCAAGGCCTGCTGCGTGCCGGAGAATCCGCGCGGCGGCCCGATGGAGCAGAGCCACGACCGGCGCGACCGGCTGCAGATCCCGCGCAAGGTGCTCAAGGGCGGCTCGCATCTCTGCGCACCGAGCTACTGCAAGCGCTACCGGCCGGCGGCCCGCCACGCCGAGCAGATCGACACGACGACCAGCCATGTCGGCTTCCGCTGCGTCGTGCGGAGCGCGCCCGGCGAGGCCGCGCCGGCCTCGTGACGGGCGCCGGCCGGCCGGCTCAGCTCACCCAGTGCGACGGCGAGAACAGGCCGGCCAGCACCCTCACCGCCTCCTCCGTCTGGGCACGATCCGGCACCTCGCTGGAATCGCCGTAGCCGGCGGCCTCGCCGCCGACGAACGACTGCACGACGATGCCGTCGCGGCGTGGCACCGTCAGCACATGGCGGTAGACGAGCCCGTAGCGCACCTCCGGCTGCGGGATCAGGCGCGCGATCTGGCCGCGCACGGGGACCAGCGTCGTGTCGCCCCACAGGTCGCGCGCGCCGTAGCCGGTGCAGTTGATCACGACCTTCTGCCCGAGCGCCGCGATCTCGGCCGGTGTCCTGAAGTCGGCCGGGAGATACCGGCCGCCGGCGGCGAGGAAGTCGCTCATCAGCGTGCGGCCGTAGTCCGGGATGTTGAAGATCATGATCGCGCTGCGGGCGACCGTGGCGTTCGCGAACGGCGTGGCGCCGGGCGGCAGACGCCGCCATTCCGGCGTCAGGTCGGCGATCAGGTTGCCGTAGTTGGCGAAATCGACGCGCATCCCGTCGGGGCGCGGGCCCGGCCGGCGCGGCGGCGGCGGCGGATCGTCGGTGATCGCATACTGGTCGACCCACTCCACCGGCTGGCCCGGCCGGCCGAGATAGCCGCGATGCGTCCTGAAGGCGGTGCGCGCCATCTCCTCCCACACCGAAGGGAAGCCGGGCGCGGCCGCCGAGGCGAGCGCGATCCGCGAATCGGGCGTCCATTCGCCGGTCGCCCGCGCCGAGGTCGTGAGCGGCAGCTGCTCGCGGGCGTAGATCGTCACGCGCGCACCCGCCTCCTGCGCGAGGCGCGCCGAGGTGAGGCCGAGGATGCCGCAGCCGATCACCGCGACCTCGCGCGCGCCGGGCTCCATCGCCATCCGCACCGCCCGCGCGCTCGAGCCCCAGGACAGCGACCAGCCGCTGCCGCCGTGCCCGTAATTGTGCACGACCAGCGTGTCGCCCAGCCGCTCGGTCTCGACGCGCGGCCCGGCGGGACGGAACGGACGCACGCAGACCGAGATGTCGATGATGCGGTCGATCTCGGCGCGGACGGGGACCAGCGGCGCGGCCGCCTCGTGGCGCGGAGCACAGCCTGCGACGACGGCGCCGGCGAGCGACACGCGCAGCAGTCCGCGGCGCTTCAGGATTCGTGGTGCCTGCACGTCGTGCCCTCTTTCGCTGCGCTCGTGCGCATCAGGATCGTTCCACGTTCCCTCGCGGTTTGAAAGTGCCGACCGTTTCGCCCATCTTGGCCGCGCTGTACGACAGCGAGAGAAAAGGAGGATGCATGAGGAAGTTCGGCAGGATCGCCCGCACGGCGCTCGCCACCGTCACCGCGCTGTCACTCGCCGTGGCGCCCGTCGCCAGCCAGGCCTGCACCTCCTTCATCATCAAGGCCAAGGACGGCTCGATCGTCTATGGCCGCACGCTCGAGTTCGGCCTGCCGATGCAGTCGCAGCTCATCGTGATGCCGCGCGACTACGACTACACGGCCTACGGTCCGGACGGCGCCGCCGGCGGCGGCCTGAAGTGGAAGACCAAGTTCGGCGCGACCGGCGCCTCGGCGCTCGGCATGAACATCCTCGTCGACGGCATGAACGAGAAGGGCCTGACGGGCGGCATGCTCTACCTGCCCAACCTCGCCAGGTACCAGGACGTCCCGGCATCCGAGGCACGCAACTCCATCGCCTCGTTCGAGATGCTGACCTGGATGCTGACCAACTTCGCGACCGTGGCCGAGGTCAGGAACGCGCTGCCCAAGATCAAGGTCAGCAACGCGCCGCAGGCCGTGTTCAAGGCGCCGGTGCCGCTGCACGTCACGCTGCATGACCGCGACGGCAACAGCCTGGTGGTCGAGTATGTCGGCGGCCAGCTCCACATGTACGACAACCCGATCGGCGTGATGACCAACGCGCCGCAGTTCCCCTGGCACCTCGCCAACCTCGGCCTCTACGGCAACCTGTCGTCCAAGGAGCCGCCGCCGCGCAAGGCGGGCGGCCTCACGATCGCCGCGCCCAGCACGGGCGCGGGCCTGCACGGCATGCCAGGCGACTTCCTGTCGCCCTCGCGCTTCGTGCGCGCCTTCATGTTCGTGCAGAACCTGCCCGACCTGCCGACCGGCGGCGCGGCGATGGACGCGGCGCGCCACATCCTGAACAACTTCGACATCCCGCCCGGCGCCATCACCACCGAGGCCGGCGGCTCGACCGGCGGCGGCGTGGCCGGCTTCGAGACCACCGAATGGTCGGCCGTCGCCGACATGAAGGCCGGCACCTACGCGATCTGGGACTATGCCAATCCCACGCCGCGCTATCTCGACCTGTCGAAGCTCGACTTCTCGGCGAAGGACGTGAAGCTGATCCCGTTCGACCAGAAGCCGTCGTTCATCGACCTGTCGGGCAAGTAGGCGCGCGAGCGGCGGTCCTTCCCACGGAAAGGACCGCCGCCGGCATCGTCGTCAGTTCACGCGGAAGTTCTGGAACTGCCAGGGATCGCGCGTGTCGAGCTTCTCGGGGAACAGCCCGCCGCGGTCCTTGAGCGGCGTCCAGTCACTGTACTTGCCGACCACCGGCCCGAGATAGGGCATGCAGATCTCGAGGTTGCGGGCGAAGTCCATCTCGTCGGCCTCGACGACGCCGCGATCGGGATTCTCCAGCGCCCAGATGATGCCCGACAGGACGGGCGCGCAGACCTGGATCGAGGTCGCGTTGTTGTAGGGCGCAAGCTTGCGCGTCTCCTTGATGTCGAGCTGCGAGCCGTACCAGTAGGCGCCCTTCTTGTGGCCCATCAGCAGCACGCCGAGCTCGTCGCGGCCCGAGACGATCTCGTCGACGATCAGGCGCTGGCGCTTCTGCTGGCGGAGGTTCTTCCCCGCGCACTCGTGCATCGACATGATCGCCTGGTCGCACGGATGGTAGGCATAGTGCACGGTCGGCCGGTACAGCACCTTGGCGCCGTCGCGCAGGGTGAAGTAGTCGGCCATCGAGATCGACTCGTTGTGGGTGATGATGAAGCCGTGGAACGGCCCCTCGAGCGGCGTCCAGGTGCGCACGCGCGTGAGCAGGCCGGGCCGGTTCAGGTAGATCGCCGCGCCGCAGCCGAACTTGTGGCGCGCGCCGTCGGGTGGCAGCGCCTTCTCGTGCGTGCCCCAGCCCATCTCGGCCGGCTGGCTGCCTTCGGAGACGAAGCCGTCGATCGACCAGGTGTTGACGAACTCGCCGACCTCCTTCGGGATTGGCGAGACCTGGGTGTCGCGCTCGGCGACGTGGATGACCTTCACGCCCAGCCGGCGCGCCAGCCGCCCCCACGCCTCGCGGGTCTTCGGAACCGCCGTCTTGACGCCGGTGTCGCGCGCGATGTTGAGCAGCGCCTGCTTGGTGAAGTGCGACACCAGGCCGGGATTGGCGCCGTGCGCGATCACCGCCGTCGGCCCGCCCGCGTACCTGGGCTTCAGCTTCAGCATCGTCTCGCGCAGCGCGTAGTTGGAGCGCAGCGACACCGACAGGCTGGGGTCGGTGTAGCCGCCGGGCCACGGCTCGATGCAGGTGTCGATGTAGAAGGCGCCCTTCTCCTGGCAGAGCTCGACCAGCGCGGTCGAGGCGACCTCGACCGACAGGTTGACGAGGAAGTCGCCCTTGGCGAGCCGGCCGGCCAGCATCTGCCGGTAGTTGGCCTTGGTCAGGCGCTTCTGGATGAACTCGATGCCGTAGCGCTCGGTCTCGGGCAGGCCGCCGCGGTCATCCTCGGCGATCACCGTGATCTGGCGCGGCTTGATGCCGATATGCTTCAGGATCAGCGGCAGCACGCCCTGGCCGATCGAGCCGAAGCCGATCATCACCATGCGTCCCTTGAAATCGAGGTACTTCTTCCGCGCGACGGTCTTCGCCATTTCGTGTCCCTGCCTTGTTGAAGGTGGTCGATAAACGGCGACGGGGCCTTTCTCAAGGCCCCGTCGGTTCGTCCCTGAGGTGGAACGAGGCTTAGATGCAGATCGCCTTGAGCGGCGAGAAGCCGTTGAACGCCACCGACGAGTAGGTCGTCGTGTAGGCGCCGGTCGACAGGATCTCGACCTTGTCGCCGGGCTTCAGCGCCAGCGGCAGCTTGTACTCGGTCTTCTCGTAGAGGATGTCGGCCGAATCGCAGGTCGGGCCGGCCAGCACCACGGGGCCCACGCGCGTGCCGTCGCGCGCCGTGCGCACGCGGTACTTGATGCTCTCGTCCATCGTCTCGGCGAGGCCCGAGAACTTGCCGATGTCGAGGTAGACCCAGCGCTTGCGATCGTTGGCCGCCTTGCGCGACACCAGCACGACCTCGCTCTGGATCACGCCGGCATCGCCGACCATGGAGCGGCCCGGCTCGATGATGACCTCGGGCATGCGGTTGCCGAAGTGGCGCACCAGCGCGCGGCCGACCGCCTCGCAGTAGGCCTCGATGCTGTTGACCTCGGCGCGGTAGCGGGCCGGGAAGCCGCCGCCCATGTTGACCATCCGCAGGTCGACGCCGGCCTCGGCGAGCGCGAAGAACATCTGCGAGACCTGGCCCAGCGCGCGGTCCCACTGCTCGAGGTCGGTCTGCTGGCTGCCGACATGGAAGGAGATGCCGTAGGCGTCGAGCCCCCACTCCTTGGCCTTGCGCAGCAGGTCCTTGGCCATCTCCGGCGCGCAGCCGAACTTCTTGCTGAGCGGCCACTCGGCGCCGCCGCAGTCGACCAGCACGCGGCAGAAGACGCGCGAGCCCGGCGCCGAGCGGGCGAGCTTCTGCAGCTCGGCCTCGCTGTCGAACGCGAACAGGCGGACGCCCTGCTGGTAGGCCCAGGCGATGTCCTTTTCCTTCTTGATCGTGTTGCCGAAGGAGACGCGGTCCATGCCGACGCCGGTCGCCTGGACGAGCTCGATCTCGCCGCGGCTCGCGGTGTCGAACTTCGAGCCCAGGCCCGACAGGCGCGACAGGATCTGCGCCGCCGGGTTGGCCTTCACGGCGTAGAAGATGTGCGCCGCCGGCAGCAGCTCACGCATGCGCCGGAAGTTGTGCTCGACCACGTCGAGATCCATCACCAGGCACGGCGTCTCGGGCTGCTGCTCGCGGAGATAACGAAAAATACGCTCGGTCATCGCTGGGGGGTTCCCCGTCAATCCAATGAGGATGGGTTCTGCAGACGTCGAAAAGTGACGCGCGGTGCCGTGACGGCAGCGGCGTCAGCCGATACTCGACGGAGTCCGGGTCTGCAGCAGCGAAGGAGCGGTCAAGAAGGCCCGGTCCTGGTTCACCGGGCAATCGACATAATAGCGGGGTACGCGCCCCGCACGGTAAGCAACCATCTCAGAAGCTCCTTCCCGGACCCGGCTTGCGCCGGCACTGCCAAAAAGGACGCTTTCCGTCGTTGCGTAACCACTATGGGCCAGCGGCACGTGCGTGGGCGTCTTTCAATTCGCTATCTACAACTAATCGACGCCATCGCAAGAAGATTCTGCCCCGACTGGCAAATTTTTACGTCTCTTGTGGTCACGCCATCACAGGATCAGGCGCGCGGCAGCGACGAGCCGGGCAGACGGATCGACGCCGCCAGCACGGTCGCCGGGACCAGCAGGCCGGCCGAGATGATCAGCGCCGCCTGCGAGCCGAGCAGCGTGGCGATCTTCCCCCACAGCAGCGCGCCCGCGACCATGGCGCCGAAGAACACCATCTGGTGGACCGCCATGCCGCGGGCCCGCATGTAGTTGGGCAGGATCATCTGCACCGCCGCGCCGTTGTTGGCGATGACCGTGATCCAGCAGGCGCCCGTGACGGCGACGCAGGCGCCGACGACAGTCGGTGTGAGATCGAGCGCGGCGATCAGCGTGACGGCCGCGTGGATTCCCATCGCCCAGATGTTGGCGCGGTCGGGGCCGAGCAGGCGGTTGGCGGTCGACATCAGGATGGCGCCGCTGACCGCCCCGGCTCCGAACACGGCGTAGAGGATGCCGAAGGCGAACTCGTCCAGCCCGAGCTCGAACCGGCCGATCACCGGCAGCAGCGTGGCGATGGCGATTCCCGGCAGGAAGAAGCACAGGCCGCGAGCGAAGATGGCCTTGAGATCGCCGTTGGCGCGCACGAAGGCGATGCCCGAGCGGGCCGCCTCGGCGAAGCCCTCGCGGCGCTGGGCGGCATGGGCTTCGGCCGGCCGCCGCCAGCCCGTCATCGCCAGGATGACGCCGACATAGGTCAGCGCGTTGATGGCGAAGAGGAGGAAGACGCCGACCAGCCCGAGCAGGATCTGGCCGACCACCGGGCCCACGGTGCGGGCGAGGTTGAAGCCTGCGCTGTTCAGCGCGATCGCCGGCCGCAGCATCGGTCCCGACACGATCTCGGGCACGATGGCGTGCCAGGCCGGGGCGTTCATGGCGTTGCCGAGCCCCATGCAGAAGCTGAGCGCCAGCAGGCTCCAGTGGTCCAGCCGGCCGAGGAAGGCCAGCACCGCCAGCGTGGCGGCCACGGCCATCATCCAGACCTGGCAGGCGATGATGTAGCGGCGGCGGTCGAAGCGGTCGGCCAGGATGCCGGCCAGGAAGCAGAACAGGAACATGGGCAGCGTGCCCGACGCCGCCAGCAGGGCGACGAAGATCGGCTCGGCCGTCAGGCTGGTCATTTCCCAGGCCGCGCCCGTGGTCTGCATCCAGCCGCCGGTGTTGGACAGGAGGTTGGCGATCCACAGCGCCAGGAAGGCGCGGTTGGCGAGCGGGGCGAAGGCGGAATGCGGCCGCGCCGGCGGCGGCCCGGCGCCGTCGGCCGGGGCGTTCACAAAGCCTTCTCGTAGATCCGGTGCGTCTTGTAGTGCACCCCGCCCACCGAGCGGATGATGTTGTTGGTGGCCTTGTTGTCCTCGAGGATCCAGCCCAGCTCGGCGCTGGTCTTGCCCAGCCGCTTGCCGTTGGCCCGCAGCGTGTCGATCGCCATCATGGCGAGTCCCGCCCCCATCAGCGGATGGTTGCGGAACCGCTTCTTCACCCCCATCAGCGGCACGCGGGTGCTGCCGACGCCGGCGATCTTGAGCCGCCACAGGAGCTTCACCAGGTTGACCGGACCCAGCCGGCCGTTGAACTCGGCGATCGCCTCGTTGAGGTTGGTCAGCGCGACGATGAAGGCCACGGCCTCGTCGTCGACCTCCACGAACACCGCGAGGTCGGGCACGATCACCGGCCCGAAGGCCTTGGAGGCGTGGTCGATCTCGGCCTGGGTGAAGGGCACGAAGCCCCAGTTGTCGCTCCAGGCGTCATTGAAGATGTTGACCAGGGTGCGGACCTCGGCGTCGAACAACTTCATGTCGGCGGAGCGCACCTTGACCCGGCCGGCCATGCCCGCCCGCGCCATCAGCTTGGCGCCGATCGTCTCGGGCGCGTTCTGGACGTCGTAGTCGTAGGAGAAGACGTCCTTCAGCTTGGCGTAGCCGCAGCCCTCGACGCGCGGGCCCGACCAGGGCGGATCGTAGGGCGTCAGCAGGACCGGACGGCTGTCGAAGCCCCAGACCAGCAGCCCGACCTCCTCGTTGATCGACAGGCTGAACGGGCCGGTCGCCCGCTTCATGCCCTTCGATCGCAGCCAGCCCTCGGCCGCCGCGAACAGGGCGGCGAAGATCGCCGGATCGTCCTCGGCCGCCAGGCAGCCGAAGTGGCCGGTGGCGTCCTGGTAGCGCTCGAGAGAGACAGAATCGATCTGAGCTGTGATGCGGCCGACCACGTGGCCGGCGCGGCGGGCGAGGAAGAAGGCGACCTCGACATGGCCGAACAATGGGTTCTTGCCGGGCGTGAAGGCCTCGCGCCGCTCGGTGTCGAGATGGGGGATGTAGCCCTTGTGCCCGGCATAGAGCCGCTTGGGCAGCTCGATGAAGGCCTTGAGGCCGGCCTTGTCCGTGACCGGCGACACCACGATGTCGGCTGCGCTCATGAGGGTCCGGGCCGCCCTCAGGCGGCCAGCGCGGCGAGGCCGCCGCCGCTGTGGAACACGAGATTGCCGTCCGGCTCGCAGCCCGCCCCGTCGGGCCGGAGCGCGCGCAGGGCGACGTCGATGCGCCAGCCCGCGCCGGTGCGGGCGATGCGGATCAGGTGGTAGCGGGCGCGGCCGTAGGGACTGTCCGGCGCGGCCGACGCGGACGTGACGCCGATCACCGGCACCGGCCCGTCGGGACCGGCGATGCGCGCCACCTCGCTGCGATGGTTGTGGCCGTGCAGCACCAGCTCGCAGCCGACCCGGCGGATCATCGCCTGGAAGGCGGCGGCGTCGGTCAGCCGCTTGAAGTGCTTCTCGGTGGTGAGCGGCGGATGGTGGATCAGCACGACCCGGCAGAGCCCCTCGCCGCCGAGCTCGGCCAGCAGCCGCTCGGCGCGCGCGAGCTGGGCCTCGCCCAGCGTGCCGGTCGCGAAGAACGGCGGCTTCGGAACGCCGCTCGACAGGCCGAGGAGGGCGACCCCTTCGCTGCCGGGTCCGCGCCGGCGCACGATCGGGAAGGTGTCGAAGCCCTGCGCCGCCGGCTGGCCGTCGCCCGCCATGTAGGCGCCCCACAGGCCGAGGCTCAGCGGCCAGGCGGTCGCGACATAGACGTCATGGTTGCCGGGCACGACGGTGACGCGGTCGGGCGGCCCCAGCGTCGCAAGCCAGCGCGCCGCCACCTCGAACTCGGTGCCCAGCGAGATGTTCACGAGATCGCCGGTGAGCGCGACATGGTCCGGCGCCTGCCGCGCGATGTCGGCCACGATGGCGGCCAGCGCCTCGGGGACATGCACGCGCACGCGGCTGCGCCACCAGTTGAAGTATCCGGTCGCCCGCTTGCCGACGAGCTCGAGCGGCCGCGCCGGCGGCATCGGCAGATGCGGATCGGACAGGTGCGCGAGGGTGAACATCGCGCCTCAGCGGGCGCCGGCGGCGCGCAGCTGGGGCTCGGTGGGAAGGACGCCGAACTGCCGGGCGATCCCGGTCATGACCTCGACCATGTGCTCGAGCTGCTCGCGCGTGTGCACGGCGCAGAGCGAGCAGCGCAGCAGGGACACGCCGTTGGGCGTGGCCGGCGGCACCGCGACGTTGACGTAGATGCCGGCGTCCAGCATCGCCCGCCAGAAGCCGATGGCCGTGGTGCGGTCGGGCAGGTGCACGCCGACCACCGGGCCGTGCTCGGGACCGAGCGTGAAGCCGCGCGCCTTCAGACCGTCGTAGAGCGTGGCGACATTGTCCCAGAGCTGCGTGCGAAGCTCGGGCCGTGCCTTCACGACCCGCAGCGCCTGGCGCACCGAGGCGACGATCGAGGGCGGCAGCGACGCCGTGAACATGTAGGAGCGGACGGTGACGCGCAGGATGTCGAAGTCGGGATCGTCCGAGACGCAGTAGCCGCCGATGGCGCCCAGCGTCTTGGAGAAGGTGCCGACGATGAAGTGGCAGTCGTCGAGCACGCCCGCCTTCTCGCAGAGGCCGCGGCCGTGATCGCCCAAGGCGCCCAGCGAATGGGCCTCGTCGATCAGCACGTAGGCGCCGTACTTCTTGCAGACGTCGATGAACTCGACGAGCGGCGCGCTGTCGCCCAGCATCGAGTAGATGCCCTCGAGCACGACGATGCGGTTGCCCGGCCGATCACCAAGGCGGCGCAGGCGCGCCTCCAGGCTCGACGGGTCGTTGTGCTTGAAGCGCACGACCTCGGCCTGGGTCATCTTGCAGGCGTCGTAGATCGAGGCGTGGCTGTCGGCGTCGATCAGCAGGAAGTCGCCCTCGCCGCCCAGCGTGGCGATCACCCCGAGATTGGCCTGGTAGCCGGTGGTGAACACCATGCAGTGCTTCTTGCCGTAGAACTCGGCGATCTCCTTCTCGAGCGCGACGTGCTCGCTGTAGGAGCCGTTGGCGATGCGCGAGCCGGTCGTGCCGGTGCCCTCGGCGCGAATCGCCTCGATCGCCGCTTCCATGCAGGACGGGTCGAAGGTCAGGCCGAAATAATTGTTCGTCCCGACCAGCAGCGTCTTGCGGCCGTTGATGATCGCCTCGGTCGGCGACAGGACCCGCTCCATGCGGATCTGGAACGGGTCGTAGCCGGTGGTCCGGACGTCGCGGTAGGCCTCGAGCAGGCCGGCGTGTCGGTCGAACAAGCCCATGTGACGAGCTCCCCTACCCGCGTCCGATTTTCAATGACGGTGTCCCGGCGGCCGCCTAGCCGCGGGCGCCGAGCTCCCGGATCGTGTCGGCGAGCTGGTCGACCGTGTGGATCTCGGCGATGACGCCCATGGGAATGGAAACGTCGAAGCGATCCTCGAGCTCCATGACCATGTCCATGATCGCGAGCGAATCGATGGTCAGGTCCTTGGCAATCACCGTGCCGCCCGTGATCGGTCTTTCGCCGACCCGGTAGGGTTCGAGATGGACACAGATTTCCCGAATCACCTCCGCCCGCGAGAAGATCTGCGGGGCGGCGAGGGTGTCGAGGATGCCGCCGTTTTCGACGGTCATTTCGTGGGCGGTGCGCAAAACGCGTCTCTCCAAAGTCTCGGGGTAAGACAACGTCCTTCTGACAGAAACGGTGATTCCTTGTGAAATGACAAATTGTTACGCAGTGTTTCACAACCTCTAGAGCCACCGCTGCCGCCGGTACCACAAGATCGTCTCGCGGAATCCGGCCTCCAGGTCGTAACGCGCCCGCCAGCCGATCGCTGCCGCCAGCCGCCGGTCGTGGGCCGTCCAGTCGGGATGGAAGATCTCGCGCACCTTCCCCGGGGTCAGGATGCGGACCGGCCCGCCCAGGGTCTGCAAAAGTCCATTGGCGCCGGCGACCGCCGCCATGACGGCCCGCGGGACCGCCAAGCGAAAAGGCTCGCGCCCCAATGCCCGGCCGGCGGCGGCGGCCATGTCGCCGTAGCCGTAGGCCCCCGGGTGGCCGTCGTCGATCTCGTAGCCCCCGGGCGGCGGCGGGGCCGCGACCGTCCGGGCCAGTGCCTCGGCCAGGTCGGCCACGTGGATCAGCGACAGGCGCGCCTCCGCGACCCGGGGTTCGGGGGCGAGACCCCGGGCGACCGCCTTGAAATAGGCCAGGGTCTCGCGGTCGCCCGGCCCGTAGACCGCGGGCGCGCGCACGGCCAGCCAGCGGCCCGGCCGGCTGGCCACGGCCGCCTCGGCCGCCTGCTTGCTGGCGGCATAGGCCGAGAGGGACGGCTCGCGGGCGGCCAGCGACGACAGGAGGAGGAAGGTGGCGTCGGGCGCCAGCGCCGACAGAAGCGCCGTGCCGTCGCGGTTGACCGCCATGAAGTCGGCCGGCCGGCGCGCCTTGATCAGGCCGGCGGCATGGATGACGGCATCGGCGCCGTCGACCAGCGCGGCCAGTGCCCGCCGGTCGCCCAGGTCGCCCAGGACCAGCTCGGCATCGACCCCGTCCAGCGACGGCAGCGGCGACCAGCGCCGCACCAGCAGGCGCAGCCGGAAGCCGCGCCGCCCCAGCGCCGCCACCAGGTGCGGCCCGACGAAGCCGGTCGCGCCGGTGACCGCGACGAGGGTCATGGCCGCGATACTCCCCCTCCCCGTCGCCGATCCGGCGAGGGGGAGGTGCCCGCGTGAGCGCCTTCACAGGCGCGGCAGCGGGCGGAGGGGTCATGGGCAACCATAATGGCGCTCATGACCCCTCCGCCGCCGCTGCCGGCGGCACCTCCCCATCGCGGAATCCGCGACGGGGAGGAGAAGAGAAATCACGCCGCCGCCGTCTTCGGGGCATAGAGGCCGGCCAGGTAGTTGGCCTTGGCGCGCGAGCGCGAGAGCTTGCCCGAGGAGGTGGTCGGCAGGCCCATCGACGGCGGCACCAGGACGACGTCGCAGTCGACGGCGACGCTTTCGCGCACGACGCCGGCAACGTCGCGGGCCAGCGCCTCGCGCGCCGTGTCGCCCGACACGCGCGCCAGCACCGCCACCACGACGCGCTCGCCCTCGCCGGTATCGACCGAGAAGGCCGCGGAATCGCCGCCCTTGACGACGCGGCGCGCCTCGATGGCCCATTCGATGTCCTGCGGCCAGACATTGCGGCCGTTGACGATGATGAGGTCCTTGGCGCGGCCGGTGACGACGATCTCGCCCGCCAGCGTGTAGCCGAGGTCGCCGGTGTCGAGCCAGCCGTCGGCCGACAGGACCTCGGCGCTGGCCTCGGGCGCGCCGAAGTAGCCCGGCATGATGCTGGGCCCCTGCACGAAGATGCGGCCCACCGCGCGGTCGGCCAGCACCGCGCCGTCGGCGCCGCGGACCTCGAGCCGATGGCCGGGCAGCACGCGGCCGCACAGCACGAAGCGGCGGGCACGCTGCTCGTCGGCGGCGTCGCCGGCCGGCACGGCGCGCTGCTCCTGCGCCAGCGCGGTGCGGTCGACCGTGTCGGTGCGCACGCCGGTGCCGTGCGGGCTGAAGGTGATGGCGAGGCAGACCTCGGCCATGCCGTAGCTCGGGATGAAGGCGCCGCGGTCGAAGCCCGCGCCGGCGAAGGTCTCGGCGAAGCGCTGGAGCACGTCGGGCCGGATCATGTCGCCGCCGATGCCGGCATGGCGCCAGCTCGACAGGTCGAGATCGTCCGGCGCCTGCCTGGCGCCGCGGCGGACCGCGAGGTCGTAGCCGAAGCTCGGGCTGTAGGCGATGCTGCCGCGATTTTGCGAGATGATGTTCAGCCACTGCGCCGGCCGCCGGGCGAAGTCGCGCGGCGTCAGATAGTCGATCGAAAGCTGGCAGCTGAGCGGCGCCATCAGGAAGCCGATCAGTCCCATGTCGTGATAGAGCGGCAGCCAGCTCACGGCGCGGTCGCCGGCCACGACGTCGAGTCCTGCCGGTCCGGTGATGCCCGCGAGATTGGCCATCAGCGCCGCCTGGGTGATCTGCACGCCGTGCGGATGGCGCGTGCTGCCCGAGGAGAACTGGATGTAGCAGAGCTCGTCGGGGCCGAGCGGCCGCAGCTCCACGGCCGCATCGGGCAACGCCTCGATGACGTCCATGCCGCCGGCCAGCCGCACCGCCGGCAGGTCGCGCGCCGCCTCGAGCAGGAAGTCGCGCAGCTCGTCGATGGCGATCGCGGCCACCGCGCCCGAGGCGCTGAGCTGGCGGCGAAGCTGCTCGACATAGGCGTCCTTGCCGCCGATGCCGGCGGGCACCGAGACCGGCACCGGCAGCAGGCCGGCATGCTGGGCGCCGAAGAACAGGTCGAAGAAGCCCGGCCAGGTATCGGCCGTCACCAGGATGCGCTCGCCGCGCTGGAAGCCGGCGCCGATCAGCCGACGCGCCACCGCCTGCGCGCGCGTCTCGACGTCGCGCCATGCGAGGGTCGAGAGAATCTCGCCCCTGACACTATAAAAGGTAACACCGGTGTCGCCGCGCGCGGCGTAGCCGAGCATCTCCGGCACCGATCGGAAATCGGCGCGCCTGAGAGCCAGCGTGGCGTTGCGGGTCGGCGTGGCGGTCATCGGAAGGCGGGTCTCCTATCTCATGTTCCTCTCCCCCGCTAGGGGGAGAGGCAAGGTGAGGGGGGCGACAACGGAGCAGGCCCCCTCACCCAACCTCTCCCCCTGACGGGGGAGAGGAGCATGAGCGAGAGCGAGCAGATGGGCCACGTTGACACACCCGGACGCGGATAAGATAGTGCCCGACCCTGCTCGACCCGGTCTGTCCGTTCCGGCGCCGCGGTCCCGAAGCAGGGTGTTTTCTTTTGCAGGAGGTTCCCCGTGATTACGGCTGTGATGCCGACGTACGGTCGCAAGGACGTCGTGTTCGAACGCGGAGAGGGCAACTATCTCTACGCGACGGACGGCCGACGTTTTCTCGACTTCACGTCCGGCATCGCCGTGAACGCGCTGGGCCACTGCCATCCCGCCCTGGTCAAGGCGCTGACCGAGCAGGGCCAGAAGCTCTGGCACACGTCGAACCTCTACCGGATCGGCAACGGCGAGAAGCTGGCGACGCGGCTCACCGAGCTCACCTTCGCCGACACGATGTTCTTCTGCAATTCCGGCGCGGAGGCGATCGAGGGCGGCATCAAGCTGATCCGCAAGTACCAGTACGTGAACGGCAAGCCCAAGCGCTACAAGATCATCTGCTTCCAGGCGGCCTTCCACGGCCGGCTGCTGAACGCGCTGGCGGCGACCGGCAACGAGAAGTACCTGGAGGGCTTCGGCCCGCCGGCGGCGGGTTACCGCCACGCGCCGCTGAACAACGCCAACGTCGTGCGCGACATGGTCGACGACGAGACGGCCGGCATCCTGGTCGAGCCGATCCAGGGCGAGGGCGGCGTGCGCGAGACCACGACCGACTTCCTGAAGGCGCTGCGCGCGATCTGCGACGAGTTCGGCCTGCTGCTGTTCTACGACGAGATCCACACCGGCTTCGGCCGCACCGGCAAGCTCTTCGCCTACGAATGGTCGGGCGTGGCGCCCGACGTCATGGCGGTGGCCAAGGGCATGGGCGGCGGCTTCCCGATCGGCGCCTTCATGGCGACCGAGAAGGCGGCCGTCGGCATGGTGCCGGGCACGCACGGCTCGACCTACGGCGGCAATCCGCTCGCCACCGGCGTGGCCAATGCGGTGCTCGACGAGATCACGAAGCCGGGCTTCCTCGACGGCGTCCACCAGCGCGGCGAGTATCTCAAGGGACAGCTCCAGGCGCTGGTGAAGAAGCATCCCAAGGTCTTCGCCGAGGCGCGCGGCACCGGCTTCCTGCAGGGGCTGCGCTGCGTCGTGCCGGCCGGCGACATGGTCGACCGGCTGATGTCGTTCGGCATGCTCGTGCCGATCGCCGGGGAAAACGTGATCCGCGTCTTCCCGGCGCTGATCGCCGACAAGGCCGCCCTCGACGAGGGCGTGTCGATCCTCGAGAAGGCGGCGCAGTCGTTCGAGGCCGAGGCTCAGGGTGCCACCAAGGCCGCCGAGTAGGCCATGGCGGTTCCCAAGCATTTCCTCGACCTCGACCAGGTCGATCCGCAAACGCTTCGCCAGATCCTGGATCACGGCAAGGCGATGAAGAAGGCGCGGGCGAACGGCGGGCACGACAAGCCGCTCGCCGGCAAGACGCTCGCGATGATCTTCGAGAAGCCCTCGACCCGCACCCGCGTGTCGTTCGAGGTCGGCATGCGCGAGCTCGGCGGCCAGACGATCATGCTCGGCCGCACCGACACCCAGCTCGGCCGCGGCGAGACGATCGCCGACACCGCGCGCGTGCTCAGCCGCTACGTCGACATCATCATGATGCGCACGACGGTCGAGGAGAAGCTCCTCGAGATGGCGAAGTACGCGACGGTGCCGGTCATCAACGGCCTGACCGACAAGACCCATCCCTGCCAGCTCATGGCCGACGTGATGACCTACGAGGAGCATCGCGGTCCCATCCGGGGCAAGTCGATCGCCTGGTCGGGCGACGGCAACAACATGGCGACGAGCTGGATCCATGCCGCCGTGCAGTTCGACTTCGAACTGCGCGTCGCCTGCCCGCCCGAGCTCAAGCCACCGGCCGACGTGGTCGACTGGGCGTCGAAGTCGCAGGGTCGCATCACGATCGGCCACGATCCCGAATCGATCGTGAAGGGCGCCGACTGCGTCGTCACCGACACCTGGGTGTCGATGGGCGACGAGGACCCGCACAGCCCGAGCGCCGCGCGCCGCCACAACCTCCTGCGCGGGTACCAGGTCGATGACCGGCTGATGAAGCAGGCCAAGCCCGACGCCATCTTCATGCATTGCCTGCCCGCCCATCGCGGCGAGGAGGTGACGACCGACGTCATCGACGGGCCGCAGTCGGTCGTGTTCGACGAGGCGGAGAACCGCCTGCACGCGCAGAAGAGCATCCTGGCCTGGTGCCTTTCCTGATGGGATCGTCGGAAGGCTTCCGCTCTTCCGACGCCGACAAGCCGGAAGGGGACCAGGCGCTGCCGTTCCAGCTCGACGCGCTGGGCGTGCGCGGGCGTCTGGTGCGGCTCGGCCGCTCGCTCGACGCGGTGATCGAGCGCCACGGCTATCCGCTGGCCGTGGCGCGGCCGCTCGCGGAGGCGATGACGCTGTGCACGGCGCTCGCCACCTCGCTCAAGTACGACGGCATCTTCACCCTGCAGATCTCGGGCGACGGGCCGGTCCGCCTCCTCGTCACCGACCTCACCAGCGACGGCGCCCTGCGCGGCTACGCCCAGTTCGATTCCTGGAAGCTGGCGGTGGCGCTGGGCGAGGGCGGCGACAAGCCGCTGCATGCGGGCGAGGCGCCGGACGCCTACGTGCCGCGCCTGTTCGGCCGCGGGCGGCTCTCCTTCACCGTCGACCAGGGCCAGCACACCGAGCGCTACCAGGGCGTCGTGCCGCTCGAGGGCGCGACCCTGGCCGACTGCGCCCATACCTATTTCCGCCAGTCCGAGCAGCTGCCGACCGGCATCAAGATCGCCGCGCAGCACACGGTCGACGCCGACGGCGCCGGCCACTGGCGGGCCGCCGCGCTGATGGTGCAGCAGATGCCGGAGTTCGACGCCGGCCGCCTCGACATCGACCAGGAGCAGCGCGAGGACGACTGGCGCAAGGCGGTGATCCTGATGGCCTCGGCGACCGAGGCCGAGATGCTCGATCCCGGCCTGCCGGGCGAGGTCCTCCTGCACCGGCTGTTCCATGCCGAGCAGCCGCGCCGCTTCGCGCCCCGCCCCTTCGCCGCGCGCTGCCGCTGCAGCCGCGAGCGCATCGACCGCGTGCTGCGCGCGATCCGCCGCGAGGAGCTGGACGACATGCGCGACCCGTCGGGCCGCGTCGCGGTGAAGTGCGAGTTCTGCTCGACCGAGTACGCCTACGACGACGGCGACCTCGACCGGATCTACGCCAGCGCGGCGTAGGCCGGCGACGCCCGATACGGCGCGCATCGACGGATGCGCGAGCGCCCGCCTCTCAATCGCCGGCACTTGCCCCGACAGCGCCCTCGCCGCCGCGGCGCGCCCTCTCGCTTGCCGCCTCGAGCCGCGCGATGTCGTCATCGGCGAACGCCGCGGGGTCGTCGACCGCCCTGCCCTTCGCCAGCTGGCTGGATTCACTCCAGGAGCTGCGCTGACGGTGACGCAGCCAGAAGATGCAGGCCGCCACGCTGGGCGGATAGTAGACCGTGGTCGTGACCGTCTTCGCGTCACCCGCGATCACGGACCGCTCCACTGGCCGCTCCACTGGCCGCTCCACTGGCCGCTCGAATCCAACGGCGCGGTCGTAGAGCGCGCGCGCCACCCGCGCGTCGGCCACGACGCGACCGCGCCGCACCGCGTCGCCGAATTCGGCATGGCGCGCGATCCAGTTGTCGATGGTGCTGGGCGATACGCCGAAGAATTCCGCCAGATCGTCGTTGGTCGCACCCAGCAGGCAGTAGTTGTGCGCCGGCTCGCAGAGCTCGGGGTCGTAGAGGGTGGGGCGGCCTTGGGCGGTCATGACCGGAATATAACTTGGGTAATAGTTCATTTCAAGGGATGTGCTCAGACGCCAGAGGCAGGGTCATTTTATTGCGACTTTTTGGGCTCCGGGAACGGCCAAGGCTAGAGCGTGACGGGCCCCGAATCGCAACATGTTGATGACTGCAGTGCAGTCACGCCCGTCGCAGAGACCGGGATGCGAGGTCTCGATGGTCGACCGAAGGGTCGCCACTCTGTCGGCAAAAGACGGAGATTCCATGGGATCGAAGCTGCAACGGCCTCGGATAGGGTCACGCGCCGCCTGCTCGACAATCTCTATCGGTTCCTTCAATGAATCCGAGGCAGCGGAGCCTCAGATGGTTCCCCTCTTAACATTTTGTTAAGGCCATACTTGCCTCTTCAATGAGGCCGAGGCAGCGAAGCCTCGGATGCGGATCAGCGTTGGGAGATTCATGAACTTCACACGTGCGACTTCGATGTGGACCAAGCCGGCAGCTACGCTCTGAGCTAGATCGAGATCGCCGCCCAACAGGGCCGCGATCCCTCCACCCGCCCTCCCCACCGTCTGATAGGGTCGAGAGCGAATCGCCCTTCGCCCTGGAGTCCATCGCATGAATCTGTCACTTGCCGCCTTCGTCGGCGCCGCGGTCGCGGAGATTGCCGGATGCTTCACGTTCTGGGCGTGGCTGCGGATGGGCAAGTCGGCCTGGTGGCTGGCGCCGGGCATGGTGTCCCTGGCCCTGTTCGCCTGGTTCCTCACCCTGGTCGACGTTGCGCACGCCGGCCGCAGCTACGCGGCCTATGGCGGCATCTATATCGTCGCCGCCCTGATCTGGCTGTGGCTGGCGGAGGGCGTGCGGCCCGATCGCTGGGACATGATCGGGGCAGCCCTTTGCCTCGCGGGCACCGCCGTCATTCTCCTTGGCCCTCGGTCACCGGCCGCCTCGGGCTAGGTCGTGGACTCATAAGTTCGAAGCCATAGTCTGGTGGAAGCGAGCAGGACGGCGGCAAGATAGTTTCGGGCGAGCTTGTCGAACCGTGTCGCGACGCGCCTGAAGTGCTTGAGCCTGTTGAAGAAGCGCTCGACGAGATTGCGCTGGCGATGGATCGCCGGATCGACCGTCCGGCGGACCAGCCTGCGGCTGAGGCTGGGAATGTGGGCACGTGCTCCGGCCTGATGGATGAAGTCGAGAACGGCATTGCTGTCGTAGCCCCGATCAGCGACGACATCGCAGCCTGGCGGCAGATCGCTCAAGAGCGCTGGAACCGCGGTTTGATCGTGGGTTTGCCCGGCGGTGAGAGCGATTCGGATGGGCAGACCGTCACGGTCCACCACGGCGTGGATTTTGGTGCTCAGTCCTCCACGAGACAGACCGATGGCGTGATCCGGACCCCCTTTTTACCCCCGGCGGCGTGCTGATGAGCTCGGATGATCGAGCTGTCGATGAGTTGCAAGGACTGCGGTGAATGCTGGGCCAAGGCCTCAAACACCTTCAGCCAGACGCCGGCCTTGGCCCAGCGGTTGAAGCGGTTGTAGCAAGTCGTATAGGGCCCATAGCGATCCGGCAGGTCGCGCCACGGAGAGCCCGTCCGCAGCGTGTAGAAGATCCCGTTCAAGACCCGCCGGTCGTCCTTGCGCGCCACTCCCCGCGGCTTATTCGGCAGCAGTGGCGAGATCACTGTCCACTCTCTCTCGCTCAGGTCAAACCGTGCCATGAACAAGCTCCCGACCGTTTGGATGCTTGAATCACAGCTACGACCTCAGGGGAATCCCTTTATGAGTACAGAACCTAGCCCGGGGCCCGAGGACCCGCGTCCCGCCGCGCGATCCGCCGCGAGGAGCTCGACGACATGTGCGACCCGTCGGGCCGCGTCGCCGTGAAGTGCGAGTTCTGCCCGGCCGAATACGCCTCCGACGACGGCGACCTCGACCGCATCTACGCCAGCGCGGCCTGAGGCCGGGCAGCCGATCCCACCGCCCGACGCCCGGGGCCACGCGACGTCGTCGGCCGGATGCCTCGTGTCCCGCGACCGTGCGATGCCCGTCCGATGGGCCGGATCAGCGATCGCCGAGCGGCAGCAGGACCGCGAGCATGGCGAACACCGGACCGAGAAGACCCGCCTCGATGCGCTGCCGGAGCACGTACACGTAGAGGTAGGCGACGGCGACGCCGGCGAGCACGGTCGCGACGCCGAACGCCCATCCCAGCGACGACGCGGAGACGACGCCGAACAGCATGAGCGCGAGGCCGACAATGCCCGGCAGGTGCGACTGGAGGCCGAATCTCGCGCCGAGCCATCGTTGCTGCGCGGCGAAGAACCGATGCGAGAGGAGGGCCATTCCGCAGGCGAAGGTGGCGATGTGGAGAGCCAGCAGGACCATGTCGTCGAAGGTCATGGGATGATTCCGGGAATCGGGTGGGAGGGAACCGGGGACGCGCGAGCGGGCCCGGCCACGATTCAGCTGGCCGTGCGACCGGTCGCGTCGGGCCGGGTTCGATGTCGGCGGCCGAGCCCCGTCATGCGGTCGAATCCCTTGCGGAGGAGATCGCGGCAATCGCGTCCCAGCCGTCGGATCCCTCCGCGCGCGAGACCGGGGCGGGCGTCGCCGACGCAATCGCCACGCAACGCCTGCGGCGTTTCCGTCGCCGGCCTGGTTCGCCGGAATACCGGCGCAGGCAGATGGACCATGCTTCCTTCTCCGCTCGAGCGACGATCCCGCCTCGCTTCGTCCCTGTTCGCCGAGGCCGAAGCCGGGCGCGAACGCTGCGATGGCGGGCTGCCCACTGCTCCACCCGAGCCGGGAGGAGGCCGCCGCCAGGACGCGCGTGGCGCGTCCGATCAAACGTGGCGTGAGAAGCCCGTGACCGTACCGCCGAACCGGCGGCGGATGAAGTCGAAAGTGGCGGTCCGCCTCCGGCGGCTCTCCGGCAGGGCCGACGGGAGCGCGATCTTGCGGGACGTCGCATCGGCTGCCGGCGGGCGTGACCGGCGGTTGCCCGTTGCGGCTGGTTGCGCCTGAATCACAATGACCGTATCGACAGGCAGGGCTCCGGCGGGTCCGGGCGCGCAAGGAGGAAGGGTTGGCTCCGCTCGAGGTCGTGCTGATCCTCCTGACGGCCGTCGTGCTGAGCGGCGTCACCGCCCGCAGCCTGCCGCTGCCCATCCCGCTGCCGCTGGTGCAGATCGCGTTCGGCGCCTTCATCGCCGCGGTCGCCGACCTCGGCGTCCAGCTCGACCCGCAGCTCTTCTTCGTGCTCTTCCTGCCGCCGCTCCTGTTCTACGACGCCTGGCGCCTCCCGAAGGCGGCGCTGCTGCGCGACAAGGGCACGATCGCGGCGCTGGCGCTGGGCCTCGTCGTGTTCACCGTGCTCGGCCTCGGCTTCCTGATCCACTGGATGATCCCGCAGGTGCCGCTGGCAGTGGCCTTCGCCCTGGCCGCCGTCATCTCGCCGACCGATCCCGTGGCGGTGCAGGCGATCGCCGCCCGGACCCGCGTGCCGCCGCGCTTCCTGCGCATCCTCGAGGGCGAGGCGCTGCTGAACGACGCGTCCGGGCTGGTCTGCATGCGGTTCGCGCTGGCGGCCCTGCTGACCGGCACCTTCTCGCTGCCCGACGCCTTCGTCACCTTCCTCTGGGTCGCCGCCGGCGGCCTGGCGATCGGCGCCGCCGTGACGCTGACGGCCGGCTTCGCCAAGGACTGGGTGTCGCGGCGCTACGGCGAGGATACCGGGGCGCAGATCCTGATCAGCCTGCTGATCCCCTTCGCCGCCTACCGGCTGGCCGAGATGGCCGCGTGCTCGGGAATCCTGGCCGCGGTCGCGGCGGGCATCGCGATGAGCCTGCTCGAGCAGCGCGGCGGCATCCTCGCGGTGACGCGCGTGCGGCGCAGCGCCGTCTGGGAGACCGTCCAGTTCGGCGCCAGCGGCATCATCTTCATCCTGCTGGGCGAGCAGCTGCCGCGCATCGCCTCGGGCGCGGCCAGGGTCGTGCGCGAGACCGGACACGACGAGATCGCCTGGCTCGCCGTCTACGTCGTGGCGATCAACGTCGCCGTGATGGCGCTGCGCTTCGTCTGGGTCGCCGCCCTGCTGAAGCTCGCCCTGCGCCGCCCGGGAATGGGCGCGGGCACGGGTACGGGCATGGGCACGGGCACGGGCGACCGCACCGTGCCGGGCTGGCGGCCGATCGCGGCGATGAGCGTGGCCGGCGCGCGCGGCACGGTCACGCTGGCCGGCGTCCTGGCCCTGCCCTTCTTCCTGGCCGACGGCCGGCCCTTTCCCGCGCGCGACCTCGCGATCTTCCTGGCGGCCGGCGTGATCATCGCCTCCCTGGTGGCCGCCTTCCTGCTGCTGCCCCGGCTGCTGCGCCGCATGCCGTTCCCGCCCGAGCCGGGCGAGGAGGAAGCGGAGGACGAGGCCCGCCTCGCCGCCAGCCATGCCGCACTGGCGGCGATCCGCCGCCTCCAGCACGACGCGGCGAACCACGCGCGGGATGCCGACCCCTATGCCGATGCCGCCGAGCGCGTGGCGGGCATCTATCGCCAGCGGATCGAATCGCTGTCGCGCAAGGGTCCCGAGCGCGACCTCGGCCGCAAGATCCGGGGCTTCGAGGCGACGCTGCGGCTCGCCGCGACGCAGGCCGAGCGCCAGCAGATCTACCGGCTCGTGCGGATGGGCCGGCTGTCGGAGGAGACGGGAAGACGGCTGGTCCGCGAGGTCGACCTGGTGGAGACACGGCTCAAGGGATCGTGAGGCGCGGGGCGCGTGCGAACCGGAAAGGACGCGCCCATACTCGAAAGAGTCACGGCAGCACCCGACAGTAGAGTACCGGACCATGCTTCAGCCGCCGCCCCGATCCCCCCTTCCGGCCCTGGTCGCGATCGCCGCCAGCGTCGCCCTCGCCGCCGGCGCGTTCGCCTGGACCGCCGGATGGTTCTCGCCGGAGCGGCTGACGCCGACGCGGCTGGTCAACTCGCTGGCTCCCGCCGGCGGGCCCGCGCTCGGCCACCGGCGCAACCACGCCAAGGGCATCTGCTTCACCGGCACCTTCCGGTCGAGCGGCGACGGCGCGGCGCTGTCGACGGCGCAGGTGTTCCGCGCCGGCACCTATCCGGCGCTCGGCCGCTTCAACCTCGGCACGCCGGACCCCAACGCCCCGGATGCGACGGTGCGCGTGCGCGGCCTCGGCCTGCAGATCACGACGCCCGACGGCGCGGTCTGGCGCAGCGCCATGATCGATCCGCCGATCTTCGCCGTCTCGACGCCGCAGGGCTTCTACGACCTGCAGCGGGCGGCGCATGCCAAGGACCCGCAGGCGATGAAGGACTTCGTCGCGGCCCATCCGGAGTTCGTCCCCTTCGCCCAGTGGGCCGGCACGGCGCCCTGGACCTCGAGCTATGCCGAGGACCGGTTCAACGGCCTGAACGCCTTCCTGTTCACGGACGCGTCGGGGACGCAGCACGCGGTGCGCTGGTCGCTGATCCCGGAGGCCACGCCGGTGCCGATCACGCCGCAGGACCTCGCCAGGCTCGGTCCCAACCATCTCGAGCAGGAGATCGCGAGTCGCGTCGCGGCGGCGCCGCAGCGCTGGACGCTGGTGCTGACGGTCGCGGGCCCGGGCGACATCACCGCCGATCCGACCAAGGCGTGGCCCGCCGACCGGCGCACCGTCACGGCCGGCACGCTGGTGGTCGAGAAGATCGAGGCCGAGGCCGACGGGCCGTGTCGCGAGATCAACTTCGATCCCACGATCCTGCCGCGCGGCATGAGCGTGTCCGACGATCCCTTCCCGGCGGCCCGTTCGGCGGCCTATGCCAGGTCCTACGACCTGCGCACCGCCGAATACGAGGACTATCCGCGCACGCCGAAGGCGCCGCCGGGAGGCAAGCCATGAGGCCGGAAGCGGGCGGACCGCGCTTCACGGGACCGCGCTTCACGGCTCTGCGCTTCACGGGCCTGCAGCGGCTGCTGCACTGGCTGATGGCGATCTGCGTCCTGGCGATGCTGTTCATCGGCATCTTCATGGTCTCGACGGTGCGGCCGGACTACGTGCCGCTGGTCGCCCTCCACAAGACGCTGGGCGTCACCATCTTCTTCCTGGTGCTGATCCGCATCGTCGTGCGCTCGATCTCCGGCACGCCGCCGCTGCCCGCCGACCTGCCGCCGATGATGCGGCTGGGCGCCCACCTGTCGCACTACGCGCTCTATGCGCTGATGATCGCGATGCCGCTGATCGGCTACGCCATGCTGTCGACGGCCGCCTATCCCGTCGTGCTGTGGGGCAACATCCGCCTGCCGGCGCTGCTGCCGCAGAGCGACCAGCTGCACACGCTGCTGTGGGCGGCGCATCGCTGGCTGGCGCTCGCCTTCTTCGCGCTGATCCTGCTGCACTTCGCGGCGGCGCTGTTCCATGCGCTGGTGCGGCGCGACGGCGTGTTCCAGAGCATGGCCTCGTTCGGCCGGCGGCGGCCGGCCGCGCCGGCGGAGTAGCGACCTCGCGTTGCCCCCCTCACCCAACCTCTCCCCCCAAAGGGGGGAGAGGAGCTCGAAAGAAAGGGGGAAGAGAGAAAGGTGCGTGCGTCCTTCTCATGTTCCTCTCCCCCTCGGGGGAGAGGTTAGGTGAGGGGGCGGTGCTCGCCGCATGGGCCGCGCCGCGTTAGGGTTGGCATCCAGCCACCGCCGCGGAGATCGGAACGTGCGCCTCTATACAACGCCTGCGTCGCCCTGGGTCCGGCGGGTCGTCGTGTCGATCCTGGAGCTCGGCCTGCGCGACCGGTTCGAGTTCGTGCCGACCCGCTGGCCGCACGACTGGGCGACCCGCACGGTGGCGCATGGCGGCAGCTTCGCGGCCGACACGCCGGTGCAGCGCATCCCGGCCCTGGTCACGCCAGACGTGACGCTGGTCGAGTCCCATGCCATCTGCGACTTCATCAACGCCGAGCTGGGCGGCTATCGACTGCTGGCGCGCGAGGGCGCCGCGCGCTGGCGGGGGCTGGCCGACATCTCGATCGCCAATGCCGTGATCGAGGCGCAGATCCTGCGCCGCGCCGAGCTGCTGCGGACCGCCGACCGGTCGGCCGACTTCATCGCCAAGATGCGGGAGCGGCAGCTCCGCTGCCTCGCCGCGCTCGAGCCGCGCGTCGGCGGCTTCGGGCCGGCCTTCGACCTCGCCCAGATCACGACCGCGGTGGCCTGCGGCTACCAGGACTGGCGCTATCCCGAGGACGATTGGCGGACCGGCGCGCCGGCGCTCGCGGCCTGGTACGACCGCGTCGCCGGGCGGCCGTCGATGACGGCGACCCGGCCGGCGGAGACGCCGCAATCCTGAGGAGCGGCGTCGGGGAAACGCGTTTCTGGAATCGGCCGATTCCAGCCGGGCTGAATATCCCCTAGAGTCCGAGCGAGGACGAAGACAGCGGGCAGGGAGACGATGCAGCCGCTAGCCGAATCCCTGCTGGCGCTGGCGCTGATGCTCGCCGGCGCGGGAGCGGGCACCGCCCTGCGGCGCGCGCTGCCCGACCATCATCTCGACGAGAATGCGAAGGACATCGTCCGGCTCGGCGCGGCGCTGGTCGCCACCATCACGGCTCTGGTGCTCGGCCTGCTGATCAACTCGTCCTACAACTCCTTCGAGGCCCAGCGCACCGACGTCCGGCAGATCGCGGCCGACGTGATCCTGCTCGACACGGTGCTCGAGAACTACGGCACGGCGGCGAGGCCGACGCGGCTCGCCCTGCGCCAGGCGATCGCCGGCCTGATCGACCAGGTGTGGCACGGGCAGGAGCCGCGCGACGGCGCCCCGCCGCTCGGCAGCGCCTCGCACGCCCTGTACAATTCCATCTCCGGCCTCCAGGCCGCGACGCCGCTGCAGCTCACGCTCAAGGAGCAGGGGCTGGTGACGGCGATCCGGCTGGCCCAGACGCGGCTCGCCCTGTTCGAATGGTCGCGGGCCCGGCTGCCGCAGCCGATCCTCTACGTCGTGGTGTTCTGGCTGACCGCCCTGTTCGTGAGCTTCTGCCTGTTCACGCCGCTCAATCCGACCTCGATGGTGGCCCTGCTGCTCGTGGCGCTGTGCGGCGCGGCCGCGCTCTACCTGATCCTGGACATGCAGCAGCCCTTCACCGGGCTGATGCGCGTGTCGCCGGTCGCCCTCGAGAAGGCCCTGCCGGCGCTGTCGGGCTGAGGCCGCGCATCGCACCCCCTCACCCAGCCTCTCCCCCAAGGTGGGGGAGAGGAGCCCGAAAATGATGGGGCGACCCACCTCATGTTCCTCTCCCCGTTGGGGGAGAGGTCAGGTGAGGGGGCGGAAAGACCCGCTCAGTCGCGGCTGCACCACTCCACCATGCGGCGCATGAAGCCCTCGCAGGCCTCGATCTGGGAGGCGAGGATGTATTCGTTGGGCTGGTGCGCCTGGGCGATGTCGCCGGGGCCGCAGACCACGGTGGGGACATCGAGCGTCTTGCGGAAGATGCCGGCTTCGGTCGCGTAGACGACGCTGCCCACGGTGTTGGAGCCCGACCAGTTGGCGGCCAGCAGCTTGGCCTCGTCGTTGCCCTCGGCCGAGAAGGCCGGTGTCGAGGAGCGCAGCTCGGTGCTGATGGCGGCGGCCGGGTGGCGCGCCTTCATCTTCGGCAGGAGCTCGTCCTGCAGCCAGGCGATGGCCCGCTTGCCGAGCTTCTCGAGCGGCTCGGTCGGCAGCTCGCGATAGCCCCACAGGACCTCGCACTCCCGCGCCAGGATGTTGCCCGCGGTGCCGCCGACGATCGTGCCGACGTTGAACGTCGCCGCCGGCGGCATGAACTCGCTGCCCTTGGGCGCGGCGGCGTCGAGCTCGTCCTGCACCGTGTTCAGCCAGTGCACGAACTCGCCGGCGAAATGGATGGCGCTGACGCCGAGATGGGTCATCGAGGAATGGGCCTCGAAGCCGGTGAACTTCGTGACGTAGATCTGCGCGCCCTTGTGGGCGTGCACGACGGTCATCATGGTCGGCTCGCCGATGATGATGGCGCGCGGCTTCGGCACCTCGCTGGCCATGCGGGCGGCCAGCGAATGGGCGCCGATGCAGCCCACCTCCTCGTCGTAGCTGAGCGCGAAGTGGATCGGCTTCTTCAGCCTGGCCTTCCTGAACTCGGGCAGCATGGCGAGGCCGATGGCGTAGAACGCCTTCATGTCGCAGGTGCCGCGGCCGTAGTACTTGCCGTCCTTGAGGGTGAGCGTCCAGGGATCGGTGTCCCAGGGCTGGCCGTCGACCGGCACCACGTCGGTATGGCCCGACAGCACGACACCGCCCTTCTCCATCGGACCCACGGTGGCGAAGAGGTTGGCCTTCTTGCCGTCCTCGCTCGGCACCAGCTTCGACTCGATGCCGTGGCCCTCGAGGTATCCCTGGACGTACTCGATCAGCGCCATGTTCGAATGGCGCGAGGTGGTGTCGAAGGCCACGAGGCGGCGCAGCATTTCGACCGAATCGACGATCTCCCCTGGCATGGTACTCCTTTGACCTGTCCTGACGTCCTGCTCCTCTCCCCCTGGCGGGGGCGAGGAACATGAGTCCTCAGGCCGACGTCCGGCCGATCATGGTCAGGAACTCGCGGCGGGTCTCGCCATTGTCGCGGAAGGCGCCCAGCATGCGGCTGGTCACCATGGTGACGTCGGACTTGTGGACGCCGCGCGTCGTCATGCACTGGTGGGCCGCCTCGATGACGACGGCGACGCCGCGCGGCTGCAGGACCTCCTGCAGCGTGTTGGCGATCTGCGCCGTCAGCTTCTCCTGGATCTGCAGGCGATAGGCATAGGCGTCGACGACGCGGGCGAGCTTGCTGATGCCGACCACGCGCCTGTCGGGCAGGTAGCCGACATGGACCTTGCCGATGATCGGCACCATGTGATGCTCGCAGTGCGATTCGAGGCGGATGTCGCGCAGCGCCACGACCTCGTCGTAGCCCTCGACCTCCTCGAAGGTCCGCTGCAGCATCTCGCGCGGATCCTCGCCGTAGCCGCGGAAGAATTCCTCGTAGGAGCGCACGACGCGGTCCGGCGTGCCCGTCAGCCCCTCGCGATCCGGGTCGTCGCCGGCCCAGCGGAGCAGCGTGCGCACGGCCGCCTCCGCTTCCTCGCGCGACGGGCGCGACCGGCCGGGGGTGAGCGACGCCACCTCGCTCTTCTTCAGCATCCTGTTCATGGTCGTTCCCTCAGTTGAGCCGGCGGCCGGCGCTCGGCGTGTCGAGAGAGAAGGTCGGGATCTCGATGTCGAACTTCTCGCCGGACGCGCTCACCATCTGATACGAGCCGCCCATGATCCCGGACGACGTCGAAAGCGGCGTGCCGGAAGTGTACTCGAACACTTCGCCCGGCTGCAGCAGCGGCGTCTTGCCGACCACGCCCGGCCCCTTGACCTCGCGCGTCTGGCCGAGCCCGTCGGTGATGCGCCAGGAGCGGCTGCGCAGCTGCACCGCCTCGGCCCCCTGGTTCTCGATGCGGACCTGGTAGGCCCAGACGTACTGCGACTTCGCCGGATCGGACTGATCGGGCATATATTGCGGCTGCACGCTCACCTTGATGGCATGTGTTGTGGCTGTGTACATGATGCGAAATCCCGGCGTTCCCGCTGAAAGGGGACTTTCCCAACAAAAGGCCGAACGAGGCAAGGCCTGATCGCGGGGCGCGCGAACGCCTCATCGCACCGCGCGACGCATCCCGGATCGCGAAGACTCAGATCGGAAAGACCAGACAGGTCGTGGTGCCATGCGCCAGCAGCTTGCCGGCCGCGTCGTAGAGCCGGCCTTCCGAGGTGGCGATGCGCGAGCCGACGTTGATCACCTTGCCCTCGGCCTTCACCGGCCCGGTCCTGTCGGTCATGGCGCGCACGTAGTTCACCTTGATCTCTACCGTCGTGTAGCCCTTGCCGGCCGGCAGGGTGGTGTGGATGCAGCAGCCCATCACCGAATCGAGCAGCGTGGCAGCGATGCCGCCATGCACGGTGCCCAGCGGATTGTAGTGGTCGTAGAGCGGCGTGTAGGTGAAGACCACCCGCCCCCGCTCGACCTCGCTCAGGCCGAAGCCCAGCGCCCGGGAGATCGGCGGCGCCGGATAGCGCCCTTCGAGCAGGCCCTGGAACAGGGTGAGCCCATCCAGGGTGCGCGCCTCCTCGAGCGGCACCACGCCATAGGTCACGTCGCTCATGGGCTCTCCAGTCCGTTGCTGTTTCAGTGCATATACACATTCGGCCTTGGCCATCGCAAGCCGGGGGCCTAAAGTCGCCCGATGACGACCGCGCCCCGCCTGTCGCCGCTCGAATGCACCTGTTTCCGCGTGCGCAGCGCCGCCCGCCGCGTCACCCAGATCTACAGCCGGCATCTCGCGCCGGTCGGGCTCAAGATCTCGCAGTTCTCGCTGCTCGGCCACGTCGCCGCGCAGGGCCCGGTCTCGATCGGCCGCCTGTCGGAGCTGCTCAGCACCGACCGCACGACGCTCACCCGCAACCTGCGCCCGCTGCTCGCCGACGGGCTCGTCGAGCGGGCGAATTCCGGCGACCGCCGCCGCCACGAGCTGGTGGCGACGCCGGCCGGCCGCGCCCTCTTCAAGCGCGCGCTGCCGCTGTGGGCGGAGGCCGAGCACGAGGTCCGCGAGACGCTGGGCGGCAAGCTGACCGGCGAGCTGCACGAGGCGCTCGACCGCTCGATGGAGAAGCTGGCCGCGCTGTGAGCGGCGTCAGAGATTGGCGTCGAAGAAATCGTATTCCAGCGCCATGGCGCGCGCGTAAGCGGCGCGGACCGCCGGCGTGTCGGCGGCATGGCGGTCGAGCAGGCTCTCGAGCCGCGCCGCCAGGGTCTCGAACCCGGGATCGGCGTAGGTCCGCACCCACTCGGCATAGGCCGGCGCGACCGCACCGCGCGCCAGCGACTGGCCGAGGAAGGCGTAGAGCCGCATGCACGGCGTCATGGCGGCGATCGTCTCGCCGAGGTCGCCGCGGCGCGCCGTCGACAGCAGGAAACCGACATAGGCCGTGGTCGCCGGCAGCGGACGGACGCCGTCGAGGTCGATCTGCAGGCGCTCGGCCTGGCGCCTGTGCAGCCCGAGCTCCTCGACGACTCCGGCGATGAGCTCGGCGAAGCCGTGGAGATCGTCGCGCGAGGGGCTGTCGGCGAGGCAGAGCGCGTAGGCGCGCGCGAACGCCTCGAGGAAATACGCGTCCTGCGCCACGTAGGCCTTGAAGTTCGCGAGCGGCAGCGATCCGTCGCCCAGCCCCTGCACGAAACGATGGGCGAGGATGCGCCGGGCCGCGTCGGCGTTGGCTTCCCAGAGGGTGCGGGCGAGGGACATCGGTGTTCTCCGCTGGCCACGCGCCACGCCGGTGGCGCGGTCTTCTCATGCTTTTCCGGACCGCGAGCCTCCGGCTCGCTCGGGATCATGAGCCGGCTGGAAGCCGGCGGTCCGGAAGACCTTGACGCGCCATGGAATGGCGCGCCCCCAGCCGTCCGTCAGCCCAGCGCCTGGACGAGGTCGGCGATGATGTCGTCGGCGTCCTCCAGGCCCACCGAGATGCGGACCGTGCCGTCGCCGATGCCGAGCTTCGCCCGCTCCTCGGCGCCGATGCGCATGTGGGTGGTGGTCGCCGGATGCGTCACCAGGCTCTTGGCGTCGCCGAGGTTGTTCGAGATGTCGACCAGCTTCAGCCGGTTCAGCGTCTCGAAGGCGGCCCACTTGCCGGCCTTGAGGTCGAAGGTGACGACGCCGCCGGCGCCGGACATCTGCTTCATGGCCAGCGCGTGCTGCGGATGGTCCTTGCGTCCGGGATAGAGCACGCGGCCGATCGCGGGATGGGCGGCGAGCGCGTCGGCCACGCGGGCGGCGTTGGCGCAGTGGCGCTCGACGCGCAGGCCCAGCGTCTCCAGCCCCTTGACCAGCACCCAGGCGTTGAACGGGCTGAGCGAGGGGCCGGTGTTGCGGATGATCGGCTGCAGCTTGTCGACGATGAAGGCGCGGTCGCCCAGCACGGCGCCGCCGAGCGTGCGGCCCTGGCCGTCGATGTACTTGGTGGCCGAATGCACGACGATGTCGGCGCCGAACTCCAGCGGCCGCTGCAGGATCGGGGTGGCGAAGGCGTTGTCGAGCACGACCCTGGCGCCGGCCTTGTGGGCGAGGTCGCAGACCGCCTTGACGTCGACGATGTCGAGCATCGGGTTGGAGGGCGATTCGAACAGCACGGCCTGGGTCGGCTTCGACAGCGCCTTTTCCCACTGCGCGAGGTCGCCGGCATCGACCAGCTCGCTCTCGACGCCGTACTTCGGCAGGAGCTCGGCCACGATGTAGTGACAGGAGCCGAAGAGCTGACGGGCGGCGACGACGCGGTCGCCGGCCTTGAGCAGCGCCAGCAGGGAGAAGAAAACCGCCGACATGCCGGTCGAGGTGGCGCGGCAGGCCTCGGCGCCCTCGAGCGCCGCGAGACGATTCTCGAACATCGAGACGGTCGGGTTGCCGAAGCGCGAGTACTGGAAGTGCGTGCTCTCGCCCTTGAAGGTCGCCTCGGCTTCCTCGGCGCTCGAATAGGCGTAGCCCGAGGTGAGGAACAGGGCCTCCGACGTCTCGTCGAAGTTGCTGCGCACCTGGCCGCCGCGCACCGCGCGGGTCTGCGGCCGCCAGGTCGATGGGTCGGCCGCCGCCTTCTTGCTGGGAATCGATCCGTCCACTGTCCTTCTCCACCCGTCCGCGCCGTCCGACGGCACGCAACGAAAAAGCCCCCGACCTGGAAGGACGGGGGCTTTTGCGGGCACCTCCGACCTTTTAGCGATTTTTAACGTGGTCGCAAGCCGGTCGGCTCAAATCTCCACGGCGGTGTACATATCGCCGGTTGCCGGCAGGAGCAAGCGCGTTCTTGTGGACGCCACACCGGTTAGCTAACTTAGCCAACATGAAATACGTCAACACGCACGAGGCCAAGACGCAGCTTTCGAAGCTGATCGCCGCCGTGCGCGCCGGCGAGGAGGTCGTGATCTGCCAGGCCGGCAAGCCGGTGGCGCGGCTGGCGCCCTATGAACCGGCGCGGAAGAAAATCCGGCTCGGCACCTTCAAGGGCAAGATCAAGCTCGCGCCGGATTGGGATTCCCCGGCAACCAACGCCGAGATCGAAGCCCTGATGCTCGGCGAGGGGCCGCCCAGGCGTTGAGGCTGCTTCTCGATTCGAATGCCTACATCTGGGCGATCATGCGGCCGTCGGAACTGTCGGACGCGGCGCGTCAGGCGATCGAGGATGCGGAGAACCAGCGCTTCGTCAGCGTCGCGTGCCTGTGGGAGCTGGCGATCAAGTCCGCGGCCGGCAAGCTCGACCTGCCGGACAATTACACGGATGGCGTCGACCACATCGCCGCCACGCTCCTGCAGATCGACATCCCCCACTTGAAGCGTCTGCAATCGCTCCCCCGCCATCATCGCGACCCGTTCGACCGCATGATGATCGCGCAGGCCTTGGAGGAGAACCTCACGATCGTCACGCGCGATCGCGCCTTCAGGGCCTACGGCGTCCCGCTGCTCGCGGCGTGATGCGGCACGCCTTTGGGGGGAGCGCGGACCTCCAGGTCCGCTCATGATCATGAGGCGGACCTGGAGGTCCGCGCTCCGACGGCGTCACGAAACCGGCGCCACGACGCAGCCCCCTCACCCAGCCTCTCCCCCTCGCAGGGGGAGAGGAGCCCGAGAAGCGTCAGCCGTTCTGCTTCGCCAGCGACTGCTCGCGCAGCTTGCTGAGGGTGATGCGCGAGGTCAGCGCCTCGGGGTCGGTCTTGACGTGGATGATGGCGGGCTTGGCCGCGGCCACCGCGCGCTCGAAGGCGGCGGCATAGTCCTCGGTCTTCTCGACCGTCTCGCCATGCCCGCCGAAGGCGCGGGCGTAGGCGGCGAAGTCGGGGTTGACGAGCTCGGTGCCGTGGACGCGCGTCGGATACTCCCGCTCCTGGTGCATGCGGATGGTGCCGTACATGCCGTTGTCGACCACGGTGATCACCACGTTGGCGCCGTGCTGGACGGCGGTGGCGAACTCCTGGCCGTTCATCAGGAAGCAGCCGTCGCCGGCCAGCGACACGACCATGCGGTTGGGCTCGGCGATCTTGGCCGCCACGGCCGCCGGTACGCCGTAGCCCATGGCGCCGCTGGTCGGCGCGAGCTGGGTCTTGAAGCCGCGATACTGGAAGAAGCGGTGCAGGAAGGCGGCGTAGTTGCCGGCGCCGTTGGTGACGATCGCGTCGTCGGGCAGGCGCTTGTTCAGCCAGGCGATGACCTCGCCCATGTTGACCGTGCCGGGCAGCGGGCCGGGCTTGATGTTCTCGAGATAGTCGGCGTGCGCCTTGGCGGTCTCGGCCTTCCAGCGCTTGCCGTCGACCGGCTTCATCGCCTTGGCCGCGGCGGCGAAATGGGCCATGCCGCTGTTGATCGGCAGGGTCGCCTGGTAGACGCGGCCGAGCTCCTCGGGGCTGGCATGGACGTGCACCAGCTTCTGCTTCGGCACCGGAATGTCGAGCAGCGTGTAGCCGGCGCTGGTCGCCTCGCCGAGCCGCGGGCCGACGGCGATGATCAGGTCGCATTCCTTGAGCCGCTGGCCGAGCGCCGGACCGACGCCGACGCCGAGATCGCCGGCATAGTTGGGATGGCGGTTGTCGAACAGGTCCTGGTTGCGGAACGAGGCGCAGACCGGGAGGTCGTTGGCCTCGACGAAGGCCTTGATGTCGGCGCAGGCTCCCGCGGTCCAGCCGCCGCCGCCCACGATCACCATCGGCCGCTCGGCCGCGGCCAGGAGCTCGCGCAGCGTCGCCATGTCGTCAGGCGCCGGCGCGCCGCGCGCGACCTTGTAGGGACCGGCATCGGCGACCTCGACCTCGTCGACCAGCATGTCCTCGGGCAGCGACACGACGACCGGCCCCGGCCGTCCGTTCACGGCAGTGTGAAAGGCCTGGCTGATCAGCTCGGGGATTCGGCGGGCATCCTCGATCTGCACCACCCACTTGGCCATCTGGCCGAACATGCGGCGGTAGTCGATCTCCTGGAACGCCTCGCGGTCGGCCGCCTCGCGCGCCACCTGCCCGACCAGCAGGATCATGGGCGTCGAATCCTGGAAGCCGGTATGCAGGCCGATGCTGGCGTTGGTCGCGCCGGGACCGCGTGTGACGAATGCGACCCCGGGCTTGCCGGTCAGCTTGCCGTAGGCCTCCGCCATGTTGGCGACGCCGCCTTCCTGGCGACAGATCACGAAGCGGATGGAATTCCGTTGCGCGTAGAGGGCGTCGAGCGCGGCGAGATAGCTTTCGCCGGGCACGCCGAAGATCGTTTCGGTGCCATGGATCCGGAGCTGGTCGATCAGGACCTGGGCTCCGCTGCGGCGCGGGTACGACGAGGTGGACATCTGACTTCCCTTAATTCGTGGGTATGGAGGAGATTGGCACCAACATCTAGTTTGCCGCTCTTCGCCTATTCTCGGTTCTTCTGCAAATAGAGAAGCGTCCGCCAGGCGTCGCGAGAAGCGGAGAAGCGCACTGCAAGCGCCGGCTGTCGTTTGGTTCCGTGCGGCGCGAGCCCGCTGCGAGAGCCGCGAGCCCGTCGTCCTCGAGCATCTGGATTCAGAATGCAGAAGAACGGGTCGCGTCGATTCGAACGGCAGCCTCGGCGATCGGTGAATTCCTCCCCTCTGGGTGGCGATTGTGTGACGGGGCCCTGCGCTTCACAACCCTCGTCGCCGCCGGCCCCGCTTGCGGTGGACTTGAGGCGCGAATCAGCGCATAAAAGCTGCATTGCGACACATGCCGGCGAGCATCATCATGAGTCTCGGCAACGTCGCGCAGCGCAATGCCGGTCAAACGTCTTTACCGTGAGCCTCTTGGTCTTCTGCCTTCAAACCAAACGCTGGGACCCAGTCGTCAAGCGAGCGCGTACCGGACTCCGCTCTGTTCATCCTCAGCCCCGAGCCATCCTCCAGCCCCGAGCCGTTGAATGAGTCGCAAATTGTTTGTGGGCAACCTGCCCTACTCGGTCACGTCCGAGCGTCTATCAGAAGCTTTCTCTCCGTTCGGCACCGTCACTTCCGCAAAAGTTATCGTCGATCGCGAGACCGGCCGCAGTCGCGGCTTCGCCTTCCTTGAAATGGAGACCGACGACCAGGGCGCCGCGGCAATGCAGGCCATGAACGGCGCGTTGCTCGACGGTCGCTCGATCGCCGTCCGTGAAGCCGTCGAGCGCCAGCCCGGTGGTGGTGGCGGCGGCGGCTTCGGTGGCGGCGGTGGCGGCCGCGATGGCGGCGGCTTCCGTCCGCGCGGTCCGCGTCCGCCCTATGGCGGCGGCGGTGGTGGCGGCGGCTACGGCGGCGGCGGTGGCGGTGGCTATCGCGGCGGCGGTGGTGGCGGCGGCTATGGCGGCGGCGGCGGCGGCCGTGAAGGCGGCGGTGGCGGCGGCTATCGCGGCGCCGGCGACGGCGGCCCGATGCGCGACCGGCGCGCCGACTTCTCCGGGCCGCCCCCGGCCGGCGGCGGCTATGAAGGCGGCGGCGGTGGCGGCGGCGATTTCGCCCGCCCGCCCCGGCGTCACCAGGGTCCGCCCGACCGGCCGCGTCGGGAGCGCGACTACGAACCGCGCAAGCGCGGCTTCGACGACGACCAGTAGGCCGCCGGAAACGGCACCCTGCGAAAGCGCCGGAGGGTTCGCCCCCGGCGCTTTTTGTTGCCCGCCCGCCGGCGATGCTATGCTCGTGCCGTTCAGCGGGAGACGGACATGAAGCGACGGTCGGCGCTCCTCGGCTCGTTGGCGGCAGCCGCAACGGCGGCGACGGCGCGCGCGGCCGACGTGACGGTCGACCTGCAGCTCGTGCTGGCGGTCGACGTCTCGCGGTCGATCGACGACGTGGAGGCCGAGCTGCAGCGCCGCGGCTATATCGACGCCCTGACCAGCGACCGCGTGATCGACGCGATCCTGGGCGGCGAGAACCGCCGCATCGCGCTCTGCTACACGGAATGGGCCGGCACGCACTACCAGACGGTGGTGATCGACTGGGCGGTGATCGACAGCCCCGCGGCGGCGCGGCGGTTCGCGGAGAAGCTCACCGAGGCGCCCCGCCAGTCGCAGAGCTGGACCGCGGTCGGCGCGGCCCTGACCCATGCCGGGCAGCGCTTCGACGGCTCGGGCTTCGTCTCGAAGCGGCGGGTCATCGACGTCTCGGGCGACGGCCGCACCAACGACGGGCCGCCGGCCGAGCTGGTGCGCGACCGGCTGGTCGGCCAGGGCATCGTCATCAACGGCCTGCCCGTCATGATGAACCGCACCAACTTCGGCCGGCCGCCCGACCTCACGCTCGACCGCTACTACGAGGAGAACGTCACGGGCGGCCCGGGCTCGTTCATCATCGTGGCCGACACGTTCGAGCAGTTCGGCCGCGCCGTCCGCTCGAAGCTTGTGCGCGAGATCTCGGGCGACGGCCTCACGCCCCTTCCATCACCCGCCTGAGCCGCTCGAAGGGCGCGGGGTCGCGCATCAGCTGCACCGGCATGCCGAGGTGGCCGAGCGTGTAGCGGAAGACGTTCTCCTCCGGCAGCCGCCAGGCGCGCGCCACCGCCAGGCCGTCGTCGTGCGGCAGCCAGCGATCGGTCACGCCCAGCACCGAGACGATCCGCGCCGGCGGCACCGCCGGCCGCTCGGTGGGATCGACCAGAGGTGCCAGCCGCGCCAGGCTCTCGCGCGACCAGCCGGCGCGGGCGAGCGCCCGGTCGAGGCCCAGCGAGACCGCGAGCGCCCCGCCGAACGTCACTTCCCCGATGCTGCCCGAATGGCTGATCAGCATGACCGCATCGGGCCGCGACTCGGCCGGCCAGAGGTGGCAGCGGCTGGCCGCCTGCTGGGCGACGAAGGACGTCATCGAGATCCCCGCCACCGCCACGCGTCCGCCGTAGCGGGCGCGCAGCCAGGCGACCAGCAGCGCGGTCTCCATCGTCTGGCCCGCCACGAGGTCGATCGGCGCCGTCGGGGCCAGCGCGACGAAGGGCTCGCCGCCGTAGAAGCCGGGCATCGCCCGCAGCCCGTGATAGGGCGAGATCGGCTCGAGCACGCGCCAGCCCAGGGCGGCGAGGCGCGCGCCCGGATCGTGCCCGAGCGTGAGCAGCTCGAGCTCCAGCCCGAGGCCGCTGCCGAACACCAGCGTGCCGTGCGCGTCGCCGCCGGCCGGCTCGACGATGCGCGCATAGAAGCGCTCGCTGCCCGGACGCGCGTGCAGCCGCGCCGCGGGCGAGGGCCCGCGGACCCAGATCTCGCGCACGCCGTTGCGCGCGATCGGCGCGGAGACCTCCACCGTGCCGAGGTCGAGCGCCGCCGCGTAGAGCCGGTCGGGATGGACGATCTCGTCCGCGAGAGCGCGCTCGGCCGCCGCCGGCGACTCGATGCGCCAATGGGCGGGCGGCGGCCGCGTCGGAAAGAGCAGCGGATACAGAGCGGCGCGCCCCGAGAGGTGCCGCGTCGCGGCGGAGCGCCGCCGGCGGTCGAGCTGGACCCGGCGCTCGCCACCATCACCATCACCGCCACCCTCACCGTGGCCGGCGCGCGCGTCGAACAGCGCCTCCTCCCAGGCCGCGCGCGCCGCGGCCGCCGCCGCCTGGCGCGCGCCATGGCGGGCGAGCAGGCCGCCGAGGTAGGGCCGGGGCCAGGCGCCGCGCAGCGGTGCGCCGATCTCGTCGCGAAAGCGGTCGACGTCGCCCGCGGAAGCGTTGGCCGCCGCCCACAGGCGCGACAGCGGGAAATACCAGCGGGCGAGCCCGAACAGGGCCGGGCCATCGATCCATGGCCGCGCCAGGAGCGCCCCCAGGGGCGAACGAAACAGCACGTCCATCGACCTGCTCCGGGCACGGCTGTTTTCGCTGGCCGCGCGATGCGCTTTGGCCGCATCATCGCGGCTCGCGACACGCTTCGGCAAATGGAGAGCTTCGCAATGCTGGCCAACGATCCCGTGACCCAAGCGCGCATCGATCTGACGACGGCGCTCCGGGCAGCGGCGCGGCACGGGCTGAACGAGGGCGTCTGCAATCACTTCAGCATGACCGTTCCCGACCGCGAGGACCTGTTCCTGGTCAATCCGCAGGGCCTGCACTGGTCGGAGATCACCCCGTCGGATCTCGTGATGGCGGACGGGGCCGGCAACGTGATCGAAGGCAAGCACCCGGTCGAGCCGACCGCCTTCTTCATCCATGCCCGGCTGCACGACGGCAACCCGCGGGCCAAGGTCGTGCTGCACACCCACATGCCCTACGCCACGGCGCTGACCTCGATCCGCGACGGCCGCATCGAGATGTGCACGCAGAACGCCTTCCGCTACTGGAACCGCATCGCCTACGACGAGGCCTATGCCGGCGTCGCGCTGAGCAACGAGGAAGGCGACCGGATGTGCCGCGCGCTCGGCGACAAGGACATCCTGTTCCTGCGCAACCATGGCGTCATCGTCTGCGGCCCGACGGTGGCGCAGACCTACGACGACCTCTACTACCTGGAGCGCACGGCGCTGGTGCAGGTCCTGGCGATGCAGACCGGCCGGCCGCTGCACACTATCGACGACCGCCTCGCCGAGCATACGGCCGGACAGATCGCGGGCGAGGCCCAGCAGGCCTTCCTGCATTTCGAATCGCTGAAGCGGATGCTCGACCGGGACGAACCCGGCTGGCGGCGCCTCGCGGCCTAGAGGAGAGACAATGCGCATCGCGTACATCGCCGCCGCCGGCCTGCTGGCCGCGGCCGCACCGGCCGGCGCCCAGAGCTACGGCGTGCCGGCCGGCCCCAAGCTCGGCGAGATCGAGATCAAGGCCTACCAGGCCATCCCCAAGGCCAAGGTCGCCGTCCAGCTCACCTCCGACACCCACCTGTCGCGCGAGCTGCGCCGCCAGGTGATGGTGCGCCTGTCGCAGCGCGGCAACCAGGTCGGCTTCTCGGGCGGCAACGTCATGCGCATGGACGTGAGCTACTTCGACTTCTCGCAAGGCGGCCGCGGCGACTACGGCACGCAGGGCGGGCAGCCCTCCTACGCCGCGCCGGGCTCCAATCCGCGCATGGACCTGCCGAGCAACTCCGTCCGGCGGCGCGACGGGCTGGGTTCCACGACCAGCACGCCGACGCTCCGCATCACCCTCACGCTCTACGCCACCGAGGGCGGCAAGGTCCTGTGGACGGCCACCGGCTCCTGCTCCACCCAGGCCGACAAGGCGCAGAGCGCCGGCGAGGCGATCATCAACCGCGTCTTCGACAACGCCAACAAGAGCATGACCGGCGACGCCGGCTGCCCGATCTGAACCCGTCAACAACGTCCGGAGGAAACCGTCTCATGTCGCGTCTGGCCCCGCTCGACCTCGAGAAGCTCACGCCCGACCAGAAGAAGGTGGCCGACGCCATCGTGTCCGGCCCGCGCGGCGGCCTGCGCGGGCCGTTCGAGCCCTGGCTGCGCTCGCCCGTGCTGGCCGACCGGGCGCAGAAGCTCGGCGAGTACTGCCGCTTCCACAACACGCTGCCGCGCGACCTGAGCGAGCTCGCGATCTGCCTCGTCGGCCGCCACTTCAAGGCGCAGTACGAGTTCTACGCCCACGCCCGGCTGGCGAAGGAAGCCGGCCTGTCGGCCGAGATCGTCGAGGCCGTGCGCACCCGCCGGACGCCGCCCTTCACGCGCGACGTCGAGAAGGTGGTCTACGATTTCGTCACCGAATATCTTGAGACCAACCGTGTCGCGGCGCCGAACTACAAGCGCGCGGTCGACGCCTTCGGCGAGCAGGGCGTGGTCGACCTGGTCGGCGTCTGCGGCTACTACATGCTGGTGTCGATGACGCTCAACGTCTTCGAGATGCCGCTGCCGCCGGGCGAGCCGGAGCCGCTGGCGTGACGGCGGCCCTGCCGTCGTCATCCTGAGCGCAGCGAAGGATTTCTTCCCTGCAGCAAGCGGCGATGAGGTCCTTCGCTGCGCTCAGGACGACAAGACTACTCCTCGAAGATCGCGACCGCGCGGGTCCAGCCGGCGGAGGCGCCGCGGATCTTGTGCGGGAAGCAGGCGATGGTGAAGCCGTCGCCGGGCAGCGATTCGAGATTGTGCAGCTTCTCGAGATGGCAGTAGCCGATGTCGCGGCCGGCCTTGTGGCCTTCCCAGATGATCGAGGGATCGTGGTCCTTGGCCCATTTCTGGGCGGTCCAGTAGAACGGCGCGTCCCAGCTCCAGGCATCGGTGCCGGTGAGCCGGACGCCCTTCTCGAGCAGGAAGATGGTGGCGTCGTAGCCCATGCCGCAGCCGGCATTGACGTAGTCGCTGTTGCCGTAGCGCGAGCCCGCGCGCGTGTTGACCACGACGATCTCGAGCGGCTGCAACGCGTGGCCGATGCGCGCCAGCTCGGCCTCGACCTCGGATGCGGTGATCACATGGCCGTCCGGCCGGTCGCGGAAGTCGAGCTTGACGCCGGGCTGGAAGCACCATTCCAGCGGCACCTCGTCGATGGTGATGGCGCGCTCGCCCTTGTTCATCGTCGGATGGAAGTGATAGGGCGCGTCGAGATGCGTGCCGTTGTGGGTCGAGAGGTTGACGTTCTCGACCGCCCAGCCCTGCCCGTCCGGCAGGTCCTCCTTCTTGAGACCGGGGAAGAAGCCGGCGATCTGGCCGGCCGTGTCGGCATGCTTGTGATACTGGATCTTGGGTCCGAAGGGCGGCGGATCGGAGATCACGTCGTTCTCGAGATAGATCGACAGGTCGACGAAGCGGCGGGGCATGGCGGGCCTCAGGGTCCGGTGAGGGAGTTCAGGATCGCCCGGGTGAGCAGGCGGCCGATGCACTTCTGTCCGAAATCGTTGAGGTGCAGGCCGTCGAGCTGGACGAACTGGGCATAGGGCATGCCGTCCTCGTACCAGCTCTTCATGATGTCGTAGCGGCGGAACAGGCCGGCCCCGTACTCCTTGGCCGCTTCCGTCATGACCCTTTCGTAGGCGGTCTTGTCGGACACTGCCACGACGGCGGGCACGTACTGCAGGTTCATCAGCACGAAGTCGGCGCCCAGCGACTTGCCGAGCGCCAGGCCGTTGCGCAGCCAGCGCTCGAACTCGTCGAGCGGCATGTGGCGGATCGCGGCATTGGTCCCGGTCTGCCAGACGACCAGAGAGGCCGGATTGTCCTTCATCTCGGGCCGCATCCGCTCGGCCATCTCGCGCACGTCCTGGCCGCCGATGCCCCGGTTGATGACGTCGACGTCGATGCCGGGCAGCGCCTTGTCGAGGCCCATCCGGAGCTGCGCCGGATAGGCATAGGACGGGTGGGAGGCGCCGTAGCCGGACGTGGAGGAGGAGCCCAGGGCGATGATGCGCAACTGCTTGCGGTCGGCGATCGACTTCCGCGCTGCCGGCAGTGTCGTGCCGAGCTGCAACAACTCGGGCCTGGTGCGGCAGAGGGTCATCGACTGGGCCGCCGCCACGGTCGGCAGCAGCCAGGCAAGCGCTGCGAGCAGGCAGGACAGGAAGCGCGTCATTGGGCCGGGCTCGCCGCCATCGGTCGCCGCGGTGCCGCCGTTCCGCCGCCCTTGAACCAGGCCGCGATATAGGCGGCCCCACACATGATCGCGACGCCCGCGATGCTGACGACGATCTGGGACAGGATCGACTCCTCGAAATGGCTGACGATCACTTGGGCGGACAGGGACAGGAACGTTCCGATGCAGAATATAAGCAAGGATTGTTCCCCGCATCTGCGAAGTGGCTCGAAAACCCGCCAGCGCAGCATGGGCGCGTCGGCCGGGATGGCGAGGCGCACCAGCCAGGCCACGGCCAGGAAATGCAGGAAGCGCAGGATGTCGATGTTCGTCTTGTCGATCGGATAGATCTGCCGGGCGACCCAGGCCGGGACGCGTTCGGCCAGCCAGTTGTAGTGCCACGACAGGGCGATGAAGGCGGCGAACAGCAGGAACAGCACGGCCAGCACGCTGAGCGGCCAGCGGAAGCGGTCGAGCCAGGCGATCTGGGGACCGAGCACGGCCATCGCCGCGCCGACGTAGAAGACGACCTGCCAGGCCAGGGGATTGAAGTACCATACCTTGTTGTCGGGATAGGCGGGCAGGCCCCAGTTGAAGTGGCAGGTCGCGGCGTAGAGGGCGAGCGACGCGGCGATCACGGCGAACGGCCGGCGGACGACCACCGGCAGCACGAAGGGAAAGGCGGCCAGCAGGACGATGTAGAGCGGCAGCACGTCGAGGTTCACCGGCCGGAACTTCAGCAATGCCGCCTGCAGGATCGCCTGGTAGGGGTTCTCGCCCAGGCCCATCAGCTCCATTTCCTCGATCAGGGCCGGCATGTCGCGGGCGACCGACAGCCAGACGATCTGGGCGGTGAAGGCGACGAACAGGAGGATGTGCGCGACATAGAGCTGCCAGACCCGGCGGTAGACGCGGGCGCCGGTGCGCAGCCAGCCCTCGCGCTGGAGCATGCGGCCGTAGGCGATGACGGCCGTGTAGCCGGAGATGAAGACGAAGATCTCCGTGGCGTCGCTGAACCCGTAGTTGCGGACGGTCAGCCAGCTCACGACGTTGGTCGGCACGTGGTCGATGTAGATGAACCAGAGCGCCAGGCCGCGAAACAGATCGAGCCGGATGTCGCGGGCGGAAGCGAGGACAGGCGGGCTGGCCATGGCCGACCATTGGTACCGCAGCCACGCCGCGTGGGCTACCGTTCCGGCGGGAGGATCGAATGACCAAGATTCCGCTGCTTCTGGTGCCCGGCATGCTGTGCTCGCCGCGCCTCTTCGCGGCCCAGACCGCCGCGCTGGCGGCCGATGCCGACATCGTCGTGCCCGACTGGCGCGAGGCGCCGCTGTCGGTCTGGGACAGCTGGGCCAGCGCCGCCCGCTGGGTGCTGGACTGCATGCCGGCCGAGCGGTTCGCGCTCTGCGGCCTGTCGCTGGGCGGCATGCTGGCGGTCGAGATCATGCAGATCGCCGCCGAGCGCGTCAGCAAGCTGGCGCTGCTCGACACCGGCATGCGCAGCCAGAACGAGACCGAGCGTGCCATCCGCCGCGGCCGCATCCGGCTGGCCGAGGAGGGCCATTTCGAGCTGGTGCTGGGGCTCCAGCTCTCGCGCTTCATTCCTGCCTACCGCCTGCCCGACAAACCGCTGGTCGACTCGGTGATGGCGATGTGCGGCGAGATCGGCGTCGAGATCTACAAGCGCCAGGAGGCGCTGGCCGCCATCCGCGCCGATCGTCGCCCCGACCTGCCGAGGATCCGCTGCCCGACGATCGTGGTCTGCGGTCGCGACGATGCCGCGACGCCGCTGTTCCTGTCGGAAGAGATGGCGGCCGCCATCCCCGGCAGCGAGCTGGTCGTGGTCGAGCAGTGCGGGCATCTCGTCACGATGGAGAAGCCCCAGGAGACCAACGCGATCCTGCGCAAGTGGCTGGCCTAGAGGAAAACGCTCTCACCCATCCGTCATGTTCCTCTTCCTCTTGGGGGAGAGGAACATGAGCACAGCCTAGGCGATCACCTTCTTTTCGCGCAGGGCGGCGATCTCGGCGGCGCCGAGGCCCGCGAGGTCGCGCAGCACCTGGTCGGTGTGCTCGCCCAGCGCCGGCGGCGGCCGCGTGTCGTCGACCGGCGTGTCGGAGAAGTGGTAGTTCGAGCCGATGATCGGCACGTCGCCGGCGGTGCTGTGATGATAGGTCTTGAGCATGCCGCGCCGGCGCACCTCGGGCTCGTCGAGCGCCTCCTTCATGGTGCGGATGGGACCGGCCGGCAGGTGGCGCAGCTTGTGCGCCCAGTTCTCCTTGGTGTCGGTCTTCAGCACCTCTTCCATGAGCCGCGTCAGCTCGGGCTTGTTGGCGACGCGGTCGGCGACGGTGGCGAAGCGCGGATCGGCGACCCATTCGGGATGGCCGAGCGCCTTGGCGGTGTCGGTGAACAGCTTCTGGTTGGCCACCGCCATGTAGATCTTGCCGTTGCTGGTCTCGAACGAGCTGTTGGGCGCCGAGGCGAAATGGCCGTTGCCGGCGCGCCGCGGCTGCTCGCCGCCGATCAGATAGTAGGAGCCCATGTTGCCCAGGCTGACCAGCGCCGTGTCGTAGAGCGCGAGGTCGACATGCTGGCCGCGGCCGGTGCCGGTGCGCGCGAACAGCGCGGCGTTGATCGCCGCCACCGAATGGATGGCCGTCATCGTGTCGACGATGGCGATGGCGTGCCGCAGCCCCTCGCCGTTGGCCTCGCCGTTGACGCTCATCATGCCCGACTCGGCCTGCAGCACCGGATCGTAGCCCGGCCGGTCCGACAGCGGCCCGGTCTGGCCGTAGGCCGAGATCGAGAGACAGATCAGCCGCGGATATTTCTCGTGCGTGGAGGCATAGTCGAAGCCGTACTTCTTCAGCACGCCCGGCCGGAAGTTCTCGACCATGACGTCGGCGCCGGCGAGCAGCTTGTGCACGACCGCCTGGCCTTCCGGCTTGGTGAAGTCGAGCGCCACGCTCTTCTTGCCGCGATTGTAGGTCATGAAGAAGTGGCTCTCGCCGCCGGCGCGCGGGCCGGCGCCCTTGCGCGTGTCGTCGCCGCCGTCGGGGTTCTCGATCTTGATGACCTCGGCGCCCATGTCCGAGAGGATCTGGGTGCACATCGGCCCGGCGATGACGCGGGAGAAGTCGACGACGCGGATGCCCTCGAGAGGCGGACGACCGGATTTTGCCATTCGCGCAAGGTAGGGCTGCAAGCCGCGCGCTGTCCATGCGCCGCCGTTCCTTTAGACTGGCCGGCATGTCATCGTTTCGCATGTCGCTGTCTCGCCGCGCCGCCCTGGCGCTTCCGCTCCTCGCAACGCTCCCCCGGCCGTCCCGCGCCGACGCAGAGGCCTTCCCGACCAAGGCGATCCGGATCGTCGTTCCCTTCGCGCCGGGCGGTTCGGGCGACATCACCTCACGCCTGATCGGCAAGTACATCGAGGACAAGACCGGCCAGCCCTTCGTGGTCGAGAACAAGCCCGGCGCCAACGGCATCGTCGGCGTGATGGCGGTCAAGTCCGCGCCGCCGGACGGCTACACGCTGATGCTGGCCACGACCTCGACCAACGCCGCCAACATCCACATGTTCAAGAACCCGGGCTACGATCCCGAGAAGGACTTCCAGCTGGTCGGCGTCATCGGCGCCAGCGGCGCCTTCCTCGTGGTGCCGGCCGACAGCCCCAACAAGTCGCTCGCCGACCTGATCGCCGCCGCCAAGGCCAAGCCCGGCAAGCTCAACTTCGGCTACTTCAACGCCAGCTCGCAGGTGCCGGCCGAGGTGCTGGCCAAGAAGGCCGGCGTCGAATGGCAGGGCGTCGGCTACAAGGCGATCGGCAATGCCTGGAACGACCTCTACGCCGGCAGCCTTCAGTTCATGTTCGTCGACCTGACGGCGGGCCGCGGCCAGGTCGTCTCCGGCAAGGCGCGGCCGCTCGCCATCACCCTGCCGCAGCGCAGCCCGCTCTATCCCGACCTGCCGGCGCTGGCCGAGACCTATCCCGGCTTCTCGACCACCGGCTTCCTCGCCGTCGCCGTTCCCAAGGCGACGCCGAAGCCGGTCCAGGAGAAGCTGAACGCGCTGATCAACGAGGCGCTGGCCTCGCCCGAGATCCACAAGCGCCTGACCGAGGAGTTCGCCCTCAATTCCAAGCCGCTCAGCCTCGAGCAGTGCGCCGCGCAGGACCGCGAGGAGCGCGCCAAGTGGGGCGACTACATCAAGATCGCCCGCATCGAGCCGCAATAGGCCTTTCGCCGTCGGCCCGCGGGGCGGCGCGTCGCCGTCCCGCGGGTCCTTGCGTCCGTCAGAACCAGACCTTCAGCCCGACCAGCGCGCGCACCAGTGAGGTCGGCTCGCCGCCCGCGGCGACGAAACCGGCGGTGTTGCCGGTGAACTGCTCGAAGCTCACGCCGACATAGGGTGCGAACTCCTTGGCGATCTCGTAACGCAGGCGCAGTCCCACCTCGAAACGCGACAGGCCGCTGCCGAGCTGGATGGCGGGATCGTCCTTCGAGGCCGCCATGGCCTCGAGGTAGGGTTCGGCGATCAGCCTCTGCGACAGGATGAGATCGTAGGACGCTTCGAGCCGCAGGCTCACCACGCCGGTCTGGCTGACCCCGAACACGGCATCGACATGGATGCCGTAGGGCGCCAGGCCCTCGACGCCGGCGACGAAGCCCGAGCGGGTCACGCCGTCGTCGAACACCGTGAACGACACGCCGGCCTTGGCGTCCCAGAAGTCACTGATCAGGCGGCTGTAGAAGAAGCGGCTGTCGATGCCCTTAGTGCCGCCTTCGTTGTCGATGTGGCCGGAGTCCCCGACGATGCCGGTATTGTAGAGCCGGAGCTTGGTCAAATCGTCGCCGATCCAGGCCGAGGCCGCCCATTCCGTGGCGGGCGCCACGTCGGAGATGCGCTTCTCGGCCCGGGCGTCGAAGCGCCAGTAGGTCGCCTGGTCGTCCATGGCCATCGCGGGAACGGCCGCGAGGACGAGCGCGCCGGCGAGGAGACTAGTGATGCGCATGGCCGCCCCCCGTGTGTGCGGGAGCCGCGAGCAGCGCGCCGCCGCGCGGATGGACCACGAACTCGCGGAACATGCCGGCCATCATGTGGAACAGCAGATGGCAGTGGAACGGCCAGCGGCCGACCTCGGTCATCTCCACCGTGACGCTGACGGTGCGTCCGGGCGGCACGATCACCACGTGCTTGCGCGGCCGCGCATCGCCTGCGCCGTTGTCGAGGTCCATCCACAGCCCGTGCAGGTGGATGGGGTGGTTCATCATGGTCTCGTTGCGGAAGACCAGCCGCACCGTCTCGCCCTCGGTGAAGTTCACCACCGGCTGCTCGGAGTACTTGCGGTCGTCGAACGACCAGATGAACTTCTCCATGTTGCCGGTGAGCCGGATGTCGATCGTGCGGTCGGGCGGCTTCAGCGCGTAGGAGCGATCGAGCCGCCGGAGATCGGCGTAGGCCAGCACCCTCGCCCCGGGCGGCGCGGCGACCGGCGGGACGTGGACCAGGCCCGACGGGTCGGGCGCGCCCGGACCAGCCGCCGGCGCCGCCGTCCCGGAATGGTCCATGGTCGAATGGTCCATCTTCGAATGATCCATCTTCGACGGGTCCATGCCGCCGTGGCCGGCGGCGCCATGTCCCATGTCGGCCATGCCGAGCAGTGCTGGCGGGCGCGGCGTGGGCAGCGGGCCCGCCATGCCCCCGCGCGTCGCCAAGGTGGCTCGGGCGAAGCCCCGGCGGTCGATCGATTCGGCCTCGATCGTGTAGGCGCGATCCTCGCGCGGCTCGACGATGACGTCGTAGGTCTCGCCGACGCCGATCCGGAACTCGTCGACGTCGACCGGCTGCACGTCGTTGCCGTCGGCCGCCACGACCTTCAGCTTCAGGCCGGGGATGCGGGCGTCGAAGATGGTCATGGCCGAGCCGTTGATGAAGCGCAGCCGCACCTTCTCGCCGGGCCGGAACAGGCCGGTCCAGTTGTCGCCGGGACCGCGGCCGTTGACCAGGAAGGTGTAGCCCGTGACGTCGGCGAGGTCGGTCGGGTCCATGCGCATCTCGCCCCAGGCCAGCCGGTCGGAGATGATCGCCTGTCGCTCCTCGGTGGTCTGGGCCCGCCGCAGGTCGCGCATCAGGCCGGGCAGCGTGCGCCGGCGGTCGTTGAAGTAGCCCGGCTCCTGCTTCAGCTTGCGCAGGATGGCGCCGGCCGACATCGGATGGGCGTCCGACAGCATGACGACGTAGTCGCGCGCCGCCTTGTGGCGCTCGCCCTTCGCCGGCTCGATGACGATGGGGGCGTACATGCCCTCCTGCTCCTGGCCGCCGGAGTGGCTGTGGTACCAGTAGGTGCCCGACTGGCGCACACGGAAGCGGTAGGTGAAGGTCTCGCCCGGCTTGATGCCGGCGAAGCTGACCATCGGCACGCCGTCCATGCGGAACGGCAGCAGCACGCCGTGCCAGTGGATGGACGTGTCCTCCTTCAGCCGGTTGGTTACATTGATCGTCACGTCCTCGCCTTCCCGCCAGCGCAGCGTCGGCCCGGCGATCTGGCCGTTGATGGAGAAGACGCGGCGCGTCTGGCCGTCGATCGGCACGTCGGTGCGATCGATCACCAGGTCGTAGGTCGCAGCGTGAACGGGCAGCACCGCCAGCAGCGCCGCGGCCACGCCCGAAAGGATCGGCATTCTCATGGCTTCCTCACCGGACGAACCGGATGGGACCCTTCATCCCATCCTCGTAGTGGCCGGGGATGTTGCAGGCAAACTCGAGGCCGGCCGTGCGCGCGAAGGTCCAGACGAAGCTCGCGGTCCGGCCGGGCTCGATCCACACGCCGCCAGCGTGCACCATGTCTGCCATGCGGTGCCCGGCATGCCCGCCTTTCCTCATCTGCTCCATCATCGCCTTCATGTGCCGGCGATGCTCGGCATGCTCAGCGACCGTGCCGATCGTCAGCTCGTGCGGGTCCATGCCGTCGTTGCGCACGACGAAGCGCACCGTCTCGCCGTCGCCGACGTCGAGCGCCTTCAGCGAAAATTCGTTGTCGATCGCCACGACCTCGATGGTGCGACCGATCAGGGCCGGATCGCCCGGCCGGCCGCCGCTGGGCGCGGGGCCGTGAGCCGACGCCGGGCGGGCGGCAAGCCACGCCAGGACGCCGACGATGGAACGTCTAGACAACATGATGCTTCTCCGAATCTGAGAGTGAACCGACGATCGCGGTTCAGACCCGGGGAGGCGGTGGATCCTTGGCGGACATACGGCTGGTCAGGCTGGCGGCCGGCGGCGCCTCGGGCGCATCGGCGGCCGGCGGCGCGTCGAGGCCGGCCGACGGCGCCATCAGGGCGAGCGCGCCGGCCATCAGGGGACAGCAGGTGCCGCTGGCGTGCTTGTCGGCGCCCTCCGGGCAGGGATCGGGCGGCGGCGCGTGATCCGGGCAGCCTTCGACCGCCTCGCCCTCCGGTGCGGCCAGCGCGTGCACGGCCAAGCCGGGCGGCGCCATCAGCGCCACCAGGGCAACGAGCCAGACGAGGAGACGGAGGCGGCCCATGTCAGCGGCGGCGACTGTCGAGCACTTCGAGCAGCTCGTCGATCTTGGTCTGGCGCTCGCGCTCGGAGCCGGCGTGGAGGGCATGGGCGACGCAGTGCTGCAGATGGTTGCCCAGCACCTCCTGCTCGACCTTGTCGAGAGCGGCGCGCACGGCACGGATCTGCGTCAGCACGTCGATGCAGTACCGCTCCTCCTCGATCATGCGAGCGACGCCGCGCACCTGGCCCTCGATGCGGCCGAGGCGCGCCATCTGCGATTTCTTGACCTTCTCGTCCATGGCTTGAACTATACCCCCGTAGGGTATATGTGGCAAGCATGGCTCACGACTGCTGCTCCGGGCATGCCGCCCACGATCACCGGCATCATCACCACGGGTCCGCCGCCGACGCGGCGGCGACCGCCACCGACCCGGTGTGCGGCATGTCGGTGAAGATCGACGGCGCCCGCCACACGACCGAGCACGAGGGCCGTCCCTATTACTTCTGCAGCGCCCGCTGCCTCGGGAAGTTCACTGCCGAGCCCGACCGCTACCTGAAGTCCGCCGCCGCGCCGGCCGAGGAAGCGCCGCCGGGCACGATCTTCACCTGCCCCATGCATCCGGAGATCCGCCAGGTCGGGCCGGGGAGCTGCCCGATCTGCGGCATGGCGCTCGAGCCCGAGCTGGTGACGGCGGAGGCCCAGCCGAATCCCGAGCTCGACGACATGCGACGCCGCCTGTGGATCGGGCTGGTGCTTTCGGTGCCGGTGGTGGTGCTGGAGATGGGCGGCCATCTCGCCGGATTGCACACGCTGGTCCCGCCGGCGGTCTCGAACTGGATCCAGTTCGCGCTGGCGACGCCGGTCGTCCTGTGGGCCGGCTGGCCCTTCTTCGTGCGCGGCTGGCAGTCGCTGCGGACGCGACATCTCAACATGTTCACGCTGATCGCCATGGGCACCGGCGTCGCCTGGCTCTACAGCGTGGTGGCCGTCGCCCTTCCCGACCTGTTCCCGGCAGCCTTCCGAGGCCCCGACGGCACGGTGGCGGCCTACTTCGAGGCGGCGGCGGTGATCACGGTGCTGGTGCTGGTCGGGCAGGTGCTGGAGCTGCGCGCCCGCGAGCAGACGTCGGGCGCCATCCGCGCCCTGCTCGACCTCGCGCCCAAGACGGCCCGGCGCCTCAAGTCCGACGGCGGCGAGGAGGAGGTGGCGCTCGACGCGATCGCAGTCGGCGACCGCCTGCGGGTGCGGCCCGGCGAGAAGGTGCCGGTCGACGGCGAGGTGGTCGACGGCCGCTCGGCGCTGGACGAATCGATGGTCACCGGCGAATCCATGCCGGTCACCAAGGAGCGCGGCGCGGCGGTGATCGGCGGCACGCTGAACACAACCGGCGCGCTGGTGATCCGCGCCGACAAGGTCGGCCGCGACACGATGCTGTCCCGCATCGTCCAGATGGTGGCGGCAGCGCAGCGCTCGCGCGCGCCCATCCAGCGCCTGGCCGACCAGGTCGCCGGCTGGTTCGTGCCCGCGGTGATCGCCGTGGCGCTGGTCGCCTTCGCGGCCTGGGCCCTGTTCGGGCCGCAGCCGCGGCTGGCCTACGGGCTGGTGGCCGCCGTTACCGTGCTGATCATCGCCTGCCCCTGCGCGCTCGGGCTGGCCACGCCGATGTCGATCATGGTCGGAGTCGGCCGCGGCGCCCAGGAAGGCGTGCTGATCAAGAACGCCGAGGCGCTGGAACGGATGGAGCGCGTCGACACGCTGGTCGTCGACAAGACCGGCACCCTGACCGAGGGCAGGCCCCGGCTCGTGTCGATCGCCACCGCCCCGGGGGTCGACGAGCCGGAAGCGCTGCGCCTCGCGGCCAGCCTCGAGGCCGCCAGCGAGCATCCGCTGGCCCAGGCGATCGTCGCCGCCGCCCGCGAACGCAAGCTCGCGACGGCGGAGGCCGCCGACTTCGATTCGCCGACCGGCAAGGGCGTCCTGGGCACGGTCGAGGGCCGCAGGCTGGTGCTGGGCAACGGCCGCTTCCTCGGCGAGCACGGCATCGCCGTCGAGGCGCTCGAAGCCGACGCCGAAACCCAGCGCCGCGAGGGCGCGACGGCGGTCTTCCTCGGCATCGACGGCCAGGCGGCGGCGGTCCTCGCCATCGCCGATCCGGTGAAGGCCACGACCGAGGCGGCGCTCCGCTCACTGGCCGCCGAGAAGGTGCGCGTGGTCATGCTGACCGGCGACAACCGCACGACCGCCGAGGCCGTGGCGCGGCGCCTCGGCATCACCGAGGTCGAGGCCGAGGTCCTGCCCGACCAGAAGAGCGCCGTGGTCGAGAAGCTGCGGGCCGAGGGACGCGTCGTCGCCATGGCCGGCGACGGCGTGAACGACGCGCCGGCCCTGGCGGCGGCCGATGTCGGCATCGCCATGGGAACCGGCACCGACGTGGCGATCGAGAGCGCCGGCGTCACCCTGCTCAAGGGCGACCTTACCGGGATCGTGCGGGCGCGGCGGCTGTCGCAGGCGACGATGCGCAACATCCGGCAGAACCTGTTCTTCGCCTTCTGCTACAACGCCGCCGGCGTGCCGATCGCGGCCGGCCTGCTCTACCCCTTCTTCGGCATTCTCCTGTCGCCGATCGTGGGTGCGGCCGCCATGGCGCTGTCCTCGGTGAGCGTGGTCGGCAACGCGCTGCGGCTGCGCCGGGTCGGCCTCTGAGCGCCGGACAGGCCAACCCGTCCGTTTTCGCTTGAAAGGCCCGGCCGATCGCCCGACATAGGCGGGATGCTGCTCGTCCACCGCTCGCCTCGCGGCCGCAACGCCGTCCGGACCGTGTCCGGCGGCGGCGCGCTGTTCGTGATGTCGGTGGTGGCCTGCATGGTCCTGGCCTCGTTCGGCGAGGCCGTGGACCCGCTCTCCCTGGGCGAAGCCGGGCTCGAGTTCGCCGCCCTCGACGGCGTGGGCGAATTCTCCCTGCTGGCGCTGCACCACTGGCACCTGCTGCAGTTCCTGTTCGCGGGCGCCGTGCTGGCCGTGGCGCTCACGCTCCTGCGCATCTTCGCCCTGCCCTTCCTGCGCCGCCTGCGGGCCGTCCCGCCGCGCGCCATCGACAAGGTGCCGATCTAGCTCCGGACAAAAGACCGCCTTCCCGCGTCCTTTGCCTTCGGAGATCTCATGGAAACCGATTTCTTTTCGGCCGCCTTCCTGTCGGCCCTGCTCGCCATCGTCCTGATCGACCTCGTCCTGGCGGGCGACAATGCGCTGGTCATCGGCCTGGTGGCCCGCAACCTGCCCAAACACACCCAGCGGAAGGTCATCCTCTGGGGCACGTTCGGCGCCATCGCCGTGCGCGCCCTCATGGCCATCCTCGTCGTCTACATCCTCGACGTGCCGGGCTTCATGCTGGCGGGCGGCCTCGCCCTCATCTGGATCGCCCGCAAGCTGCTCATGCCCGAGGAGCACGGCGACGCCGACTCGCTCGTCAAGGCCCCGGCCACCACCTTTGCCGGCGCCCTGCGCACGATCGTGATCGCCGATGCGGTGATGGGCATCGACAACGTCCTGGCGATCGGCGGCGCGGCCAGCGGCAGCATCCTGCTGATCCTGCTCGGCCTCGCGATCAGCGTTCCGATCATCGTCTGGGGCAGCCAGCTCGTGATCCGCCTGGTCGACCGCTATCCCTCGGTCATCCTGCTGGGCGGCGCGGTGCTGGCCTGGACCGGCTACACGATGATCGTGCGCGAGCCCCTGGTCGCACCCTGGCTGAAGGACCATGCCGCGCTCCGGCCGCTGATCGCGGTGCTGGTCTTCTCGCTCTCGCTCTCGCCCTGGTGGTCGGCCCGCCTGCCCGCGAGGTTCCGGCCCCTGGTCGTGCTGCTGCCGGCGATCCTGATCTGGCTGCTGGCCTTCGAGGTCGCTGCCAGCCTGTGGAGCCGGCCGCTCGACTACCTGCTGGCAACCGATACCGGCGGCTATCTGCTGGAGGCCGTGCGCTGGCTGGGATGGCTGCCGCTGGCGGTCGCCGGCCTGTGGCTGCGCGAGCGGTTTGCGGGGCGCCGCGGCACGCTCGCCGGAACCGCGCGGCCGTGACAATGGATTCCGGCACCCGGTCCGCCGGACCGGGTGCCGCCTTGCCGGCGCGCCGGCTTGCTCTTACGAGAGCCCGATGAAACGCCTTCCACTGGGCTGCACGCTGGCCGCCCTGGTTCTCGGTTCGATGCCGGCGGCGGCGCAGAAAAGCGACGCCGCCTACTGCGCCGAGCTCTCCAGCCTCTACCGCCGCTACCTCGGCAATACCGCGCAGGGCCGCAACTTCCCCGATGTGTCGGCCTCGGTCGCGATGGACGAGTGCCAGAAGGGCAACACCGCAGCCGGCATCCCGGTGCTGGAGAAGAAGCTGCGCGACGCCCGTTTCACCCTGCCCAGCCGGAACTGAGGCGCGACGCTACACGATCGCCAGCGCCTCGCCGGTGAGGCGCCGGTAGGCTTCGAGGTAGCGCCGGCTGGTCGCGTCGACCACCGCCTGCGGCAGCGCCGGCGGCGGCGCGTCGCCGTTCCAGCGGCCGGCGTGCCGCTCGACGTCGAGCCAGTCGCGCAGCGGCTGCTTGTCGAAGCTGGGCTGCGGCTTGCCGGGCGCGTAGCCGTCGAGCGGCCAGAACCGCGAACTGTCCGGCGTCATGACCTCGTCGATCAGCAGGATCTCGCCCGAGGCGGTGCGGCCGAACTCGAACTTGGTGTCGGCGATGATGATGCCCTGCCCGAGCGCCGCGTCGCGGCCGGTCGTGTAGACCTGCCGGCTCAGCCGCTCGAGCTCGGCGGTGACGTCGCGGCCCAGCACCTCCGCCATGCGGCCCACGGTGATGTTCTCGTCGTGGCCGGTCTCCGCCTTGGTCGCCGGGCTGAAGATCGGCGGGTCGAGCCGGCTGCTCTCCTGCAGGCCCGCCGGCAATGGCTCGCCGGCCAGCGTTCCCGCCTTGGCGTACTCCCGCCAGGCCGAGCCCGACAGGTAGCCGCGGATCACGCATTCGACGGGGAAGACGGTGGTGCGCCGGCACAGCATGGCGCGACCGGCGATCGCCGCCTCGTGTCCGGCGAGCGCCGGGACGGCGGCCACGATCGCCGCGGCGTCGGCGGCGATCATGTGGTGCTTCACCACGCCCTCGAGACGGCGGAACCACCAGGCGCTGACCTGGGTCAGCACGGCGCCCTTCATCGGGATGGGCTCGGCCATCACCACGTCGTAGGCGCTCACCCGGTCGGTCGCGACCAGCAGCAGCCGCTGGTCGTCGACCTCGTACACATCGCGAACCTTGCCGCGGGCGATCCGCCTAAGCGGCAGATCGCTCGTTGTCATCAGCATCCTTGCTCCCCCGATTGCCGCGTCACGCTTCGTGACGCATCTCCTCGAACAGCTCCTTGGCCGTCAGCAGGCCCTCGCGCACCGACGGCAGGCCGATATAGCCGCCGAGATGCAGCAGCGCCTCCGACAGCTCGTCCTCGGTCCAGCCCTGGTTGCGCGCCATGCGCAGATGGATCTTGAGCTCGGGCCAGCGCGCCTGGGCGGTGTCCGAGACGACGCAGATCAGGGCGCGGGTCTTGAGGTCGAGGCCCGGCCGGCTCCACAGCATGCCGAACACCGCCTCGCGGGCATAGTCGCCGAACTTCTGCATGATGGGATCGCTGTAGACCGACTTGTTCATCTGGTCGGCGTACTTGGCGCCCATCAGCTTGCTGCGGATCTCGGTGCCCTTCTTGTAGTTCTCGCTCTCGGCCATCGTTCCCTCCTGGTGGAGGCGGGAGCGTAGAGCATCAAGGGTCAAGCGGGAAACAGGGTCAGACCAGCCGGTAGCCCACGCCGGGCTCGGTCAGGACATGGCGCGGCGTCGCGGGATCGGCCTCGACCTTCTGGCGGAGCTGGCGGACATAGACCCGCAGGTATTGGGGATCGACCGATTCGTCGCGCCACACCTCGCGCAGCAGGTGGCGATGGGTCAGCACCTTGCCGGCGTGGATCGCGAGCTGTTCCAGGATGTCGTACTCCTTGGGCGAGAGCCTGATGTCCTCCCCGTCGCGCTTCACGATCCGGCGCACCAGGTCGATGCCGAGATCGCCGCTCGCGAAGGTCCGCTCGGCGCCCTGCTGCTGCAGGCGGTGGCGCAGCGCCGCGCGCAGGCGCGCCATCAGCTCCTCGGCGCCGAACGGCTTGGTGACATAGTCGTCGGCCCCTGCGTCGAGCGCCGCCACCTTCGCCGCCTCCTCGCCGCGGCTCGACAGCACGACGATCGGCACGGGCGAGATCGCGCGGATGCGGCCGATCAGTTCCTGGCCGTCGATGTCCGGCAGGCCGAGATCGAGCAGCACCAGGTCGGGGCGGTGATGGCGCAGCGCCGACAGCGCCTCCGCGCCGGTGGCGGCCTCCACGGTACGATAGTCGTGCGCGCCGAGGGTCGCCCGCAGCAGGCGGCGGATCGGCGGCTCGTCGTCCACGATCAGGATGGTGGCGTCGTCGGTCGTCATGCCGGGAAGCTCACGATGAATTCCGCCCCCGTGCGGTCGGTCCGGTTGCGGGCCGTGATGGTGCCACCCTGCGCCTCCACGAAGCCCCTGGCGATCGCGAGCCCCAGGCCGGTGCCGGCACGGCGGCGATCGCCATCGTCGGCACGATAGAACTTGTCGAACAGGTGCGGCAATGCCTCGGCCGGAATGCCGGGCCCTTCGTCGCGCACCGCGATCTCGACACGACCGTCGACGCGGCGCGCCGCGACCTCGATGCGGCCGCCCGAGGGCGCGTACTTGGCGGCATTGTCCAGAAGGTTGAAGAGCGCCTGCTCGGCCAGCACGAAATCGAGCGAAAGCGACGGCAATCCCGGTTCCACCGAGGTCTCGACCACATGCTCCTCCAGGAGGGGCCGGGCGCGGCGCAGCACGGTCGAGACCAGGTCGCCGGCATCCACCGGCTCGCGCCGCGGCACGATGGCACCGGCATCGAGGCGGGTCATGTCGAGCAGGTTTCCGACGAAGCGGTCGAGCCGCCGCGCCTCGCTCAGGGCGGTGCCCAGGAGATCGCGCCGCGTCGCATCGTCGTAGCGGTCGCCGTAGCTCTGCAGGCTCGAGAGCGAGCCGATGATCGAGGCGAGCGGCGTGCGCAGGTCGTGGCTCACCGAGGTCAGCATCGCCGAGCGCAGCTTCTCCCGCTCCTCGCCCAGCCGCGCCTGTTCGATGTCCTCGGCGAGGATGACGCGCTCGATGGCCACGGCAGCCTGGTCGCCCACCGCGTCGAGCAGGCGCCGGTCGCGCTCGCCGAGGCCGCCGCCGTCGTTCTTCGCCAGCACGCCGACGACGGCGATCGCGGCGCGGCTGGTGCGGATGGGCACGAACAGCCAGCGCCCGCCCGGCAGCGTGTCGGTGCCGCGGCCGGTGGGACGGTCGGCATCCCACGACCAGCGCGCTGCCGCCAGCTCGGCATCGTTCAGCGCGTCGTCCGGCGGGAAGGCGGCGCGCACGTCGAGCTTGCCGCGCGCCGGCCCCTCGCTCCCATCCGGCATCAGGATCACCACGTCGGCGTTGAGGAGCCGCGCCAGGTGGGTCACCACGATCCACAGCAGGTCGTAGAGGTCGACGACGCCGGCGATCTTGCGGCTGAAGGCATAGAGATCGGCCGTGATGCGGGCCTCGCGCCGCGCCGCCACCGTCCGCGAGCGCGTGCCGGCGGCCAGCGTGCTGGCCATGATCGCGACCAGCATGAACAGCAGCAGCGCGACCACGTTGGCGGGATCGTGGATGGTGAACTCGTAGAGCGGCGGCAGGAAGCAGAAGTTGTAGGCGAGCACGCTCAGCGCCGACACCCAGAGCGACGGCACCAGCCCGTGCCGCGCCGCCGCCACCAGCACCGGCAGCACGTAGACCAGGGAGATGTTGGGCAGCACGATCCAGGCGTCGATCAGCTTGCCGAGCGCGGTCGCGGCCGTCGTCGTCAGGATGCCCTCGAGGTAGGGTCCGGGCGTCAGCGGCACGTCGCGCAGCCAGTCGGTGGGACCGCCGGGCGGCTGCTCTTCGCCCGACGGCGCCACCTCGATGGCAAGGCCGGAGCCGCTGCGCACCAGGTCGTCGACCACCGAGCCGTGACGCATCTCGAACCAGCGCGAGCGCCGCGACTTGCCGACCACCACGCGCGTGGCATTGCGCGAGCGGGCGAAGGCCAGGATCTCCTCGACCACCGAGCGGCCGGGCAGGGTGACGACCTCGGCCCCCAGCTCGGTCGCCAGCCGCATGGTCTCGGCAAGATGGCCGCGCTCGGCCTCGCTCAGGGAGGTATGGCGGTCGGTCTCGACATAGAGCGCGATGAGCTCGGCATCGAGGCCGACGGCGGTGCGCCGGGCGGCGCGCACGGCGTTGGCGGCGGCGGGGCTGGGATCGATGCAGACGATGACGCGTTCGCCGGCCGCCCACGGGCCGGTGATGGCGTGTTCGCGCATGTAGCTCAGCATCTGCCCGTCGACGCGTTCGGCGGTGCGCCGCAGCGCAAGCTCGCGCAGCGCCGTCAGGTTGCCGGGCGAGAAGTAGTGCCGCAGCGCGCGCTGCGCCTGCTCGCGCACATAGACCTTTCCCTCGCGCAGGCGCGCCATCAGATCGGCCGGCGTGAGGTCGACGAGCTCGACCTCGTCCGCCGCATCGACGATGCGGTCGGGCACCGTCTCGCGCACGCGGATGCGGGTGATGCGCGCCACCACGTCGTTCAGGCTCTCGACGTGCTGCACGTTCATGGTGGAATAGACGTCGATGCCGGCCGCCAGCAGCTCCTCGACGTCGATGTAGCGCTTGGGATGGCGGCTGCCCGGCGCGTTGGTATGGGCGAGCTCGTCGACCAGGACCAGCGCCGGCCGGCGCTTCAGGATGGCGTCGAGATCCATCTCCTGCAGCACCCGGCCCTTGTACTCGACCGGACGGCGGGCGACGACCTCGAGTCCGGCGAGCTGCGCCTCGGTCTCGGCGCGGCCGTGCGTCTCGACGACGCCGACCACGACGTCCACCCCCTCCTTCTGCCGGCGGCGTGCCTCCGACAGCATCTCGTAGGTCTTGCCCACGCCGGGCGCGGCGCCGAGGAAGATCTTGAGCTTGCCGCGAGTCTCCTTCTCCGCCGCCTTCAGGAGAGCGTCGGGCGAAGGACGGCTCTCCTCACCGTGACTGGCCATGCACCGCGATCATTGTCACTGCCGGGGCAGGGCGTCGAGCGCCAGGTTGAGCGCCAGGACGTTGACCCGCCTCTCCCCCAGCACGCCCAGTACCCGCCCTTCGGTATGCTGCGCCACCAGACGCTGCACCTCGGCCTCCGGCAGATTGCGAGCCCTGGCCACGCGGGCGACCTGCCAGGCCGCAGAGTCAGGCGAGATGTGCGGGTCGAGTCCGCTGCCCGAGGTCGTCACCAGGTCGACCGGCACGCCCTTGCCGAGCCTGCCGACATCCTCCTTCACGCGCTCGATCAGCGCCTTGGAGGTCGGGCCGAGGTTGGAGCCCGAGGAGGCCGCGGCGTCGTAGGGCGTGCTGCCCGTCGCCGACGGCCGGCCCTGGAAATACCGGTCCTCGGTGAAGTTCTGGCCGATCAGGCTGGAGCCGACGATCTTGCCGTCGTGCACGATCAGCGAGCCGGCGGCCTGGGCCGGGAACAGAGTGGCGGCCAGGCCCGTCATGGCCAGCGGGTAGGCGAGCCCCGTGAGCACGGTCATCAGCAGCAGGATGACGATCGAGGCGCGGATGGATCGAAGCATGACTTACTCCTTCAAGCCGGGGATTCAGGCGAGCCCGGCGGCGGCGACCAGGACATCGATCAGCTTGATGCCGACGAACGGCACGATCAGGCCGCCAACGCCGTAGATCAGCAGGTTGCGCCGCAGCAGCGCCGCCGCGCCGCTCGGCCTGTACTGCACGCCGCGGAGGGCCAGCGGGATCAGGGCGACGATGATCAGCGCGTTGAAGATGATGGCCGAGAGGATGGCCGACTGGGGCGTGGCGAGCTGCATGAAGTTGAGCGCGTCGAGCTGCGGATAGAAGGCGATGAACATCGCCGGGATGATGGCGAAGTACTTGGCGACGTCGTTGGCGATCGAGAAGGTGGTGAGCGCGCCGCGCGTCATCAGGAGCTGCTTGCCGATCGCCACGATCTCGATGAGCTTGGTCGGGTCGCTGTCGAGGTCGACCATGTTGCCGGCCTCGCGTGCCGCCGAGGTGCCGGTCTGCATCGCCACGCCGACATCGGCCTGGGCCAGGGCCGGCGCGTCGTTGGTGCCGTCGCCGCACATCGCCACCAGCTTGCCCTGGGCCTGCTCCTCGCGGATCAGCCGGAGCTTGGCCTCGGGCGTCGCCTGCGCCAGGAAATCGTCGACCCCCGCCTCGGCGGCGATCGCGGCCGCGGTCAGCGGATTGTCGCCGGTGATCATGACGGTGCGGATGCCCATGGCCCGCAACTCGGTGAAGCGCTCGCGGATGCCGCCCTTGACGATATCCTTGAGGTAGACGACGCCCAGGATCCGGCCGTCGGCCGACACGGCGAGCGGCGTGCCGCCCTCGCGGCCGATGCGGCCGGCGATGCGCTCCACCTCCTCGACCGGCACGACGACGCCGCGGCTGCGGGCGTGCTCCAGGACCGCGTCGACCGCGCCCTTGCGGATCGTCGCCCCGTCGATGTCGACGCCGCTCATGCGGGTCTGGGCGGTGAACGGCACGAAGCTGGCGTTGCGCTCACCGACATCGACGCCGCGGAGGCCATGCCGCTCCTTCGCCAGCACGACGATCGAGCGGCCCTCCGGCGTCTCGTCGGCGAGGCTCGCGAGATGGGCCGCGCGCGCCAGCTCCTGCTCGCTCACGCCCGCCACCGGCAGGAACTCGGTGGCGTGGCGGTTGCCCAGCGTGATCGTGCCGGTCTTGTCGAGCAGCAGCGTGTCGACGTCGCCCGCCGCCTCGACGGCGCGGCCCGACAGGGACAGCACGTTGAAGCGCACCAGCCGGTTCATCCCGGCGATGCCGATCGCCGACAGGAGTGCGCCGATCGTCGTCGGGATGAGGGTCACGAACAGCGCGATCAGCACGACGACCGATACGCTGCCCCCGGCATAGGCGGCGAAGCCGGGGATGGTGACGACCGCCAGCACGAAGATCAGCGTGAAGGCGGCGAGCAGCACCGACAAGGCGAGCTCGTTGGGCGTCTTGGCCCGCGCCGCGCCCTCCACCAGGGCGATCATGCGGTCGAGGAAGCTCGAGCCCTGCTCGGCGGTGATGCGCACCTTGATGAGGTCGGACAGGACGCGCGTGCCGCCGGTGACGGCCGAGCGGTCGCCGCCGGCCTCGCGGATCACCGGCGCGGATTCTCCGGTGATGGCCGATTCGTCGATCGTGGCCATGCCCTCGACGATCTCGCCGTCACCCGGCACCAGGTCGCCGGCCTCGACCAGCACGCGGTCGCCGACCTTCAGTCCGTCGGCGCGCACCAGCTCGAACAGATCGTCGACGCCCAGCAGCAGCTTGGCGCGCGTCTCGGTGCGCATGCGGCGCAGCGTGTCGGCCTGGGCCTTGCCGCGGCCCTCGGCCACCGCCTCGGCGAAAGTAGCGAACAGCACCGTGACCCACAGCCAGGCGACGATCTGGATCTCGAAGCCGATGTGCGGTGCGCCGGCCGCGATGTCGCGCGCCAGGATGATCGTGGCCACCAGCGCCACCATCTCGACCGTGAACATTACGGGGTTCCTAACCAGCTCTCGCGGGTCGAGCTTGGCGAAGCTCGCCCCGATGGCGGGTTTCAGGATGGCCGCGTCGAACAGCGACGGCGACTTGTCTTTCTTGCTCATGACAACGCCTCTCAGAACAGCGTGCCGGCGAGCAGCGCGTAGTGCTCGGCGATGGGGCCCAGCGCGAGCGCCGGCAGGAAGGTGAGTCCGCCCACGATCAGGATGGCGCCCACCAGCAGGCCGACGAACAGCCCCCCGTGCGTGGGGAAGGTGCCGACCGAGGCTGCCGCCTTGGGCTTGGCGGCCAATGAGCCGGCAACCGCCAGCATCGGGACGATCATCGCAAACCGGCCGATCAGCATGCCGATCGCCAGCGTGGCGTTGTAGAAGAGCGTGTTGGCCGACAGGCCGGCGAAGGCGCTGCCGTTGTTGCCGGCGGCCGACGTGTAGCCGTAGAGGATCTCGCTGAAGCCGTGCGGGCCGGCGTTGAGCGGCCCCGCGAGCCCCGCGGGCGCGACCGTCGCCACCGCGGCGAAGCCCAGGATCGCCAGCGGCGGTGCCAGGATGGCCAGCATGGTGAACTTCACCTCGCGCGCCTCGATCTTCTTGCCGACGTACTCCGGCGTGCGGCCGACCATCAGCCCGGCCAGGAAGATCGCCAGCACGGCGAACAGCAGCATCCCATAGAGGCCGGCACCGACGCCGCCCACGATGATCTCGCCCAGCAGGATGTTGAGCAGCGGGATCATCCCGCCCAGCGGCATGAAGCTGTCATGCATCGAATTGACCGCGCCGCAGGATGCCGCCGTAGTGATGACGGCGAACAGCGCCGACAGAGGGGCGCCGAAGCGCACCTCCTTGCCCTCCATGTTGCCCGCGCTGTTGTCGACCCCCAGCGCCGCCATCAGCGGGTTGCCCCCGGCCTCCGCCCAGTAGGCGACGGCAACGCCCGCCAGGAACAGCGCGCCCATGGCGGCGAGAATCGCCCAACCCTGGCGCTCGTCGCCGACGGCACGGCCGAAGAGGTTGGTGAGCGCCGCGCCGAGGGCGAAGATCGTCACCATCTGCACGAGGTTCGACAGCGCCGTCGGGTTCTCGTAGGGGTGCGCCGAGTTGGCGTTGAAGAAGCCGCCGCCGTTGGTGCCCAGCATCTTGATCGAGAGCTGCGAGGCCACGGGTCCCTGGGCGATGGTCTGCTTGGCGCCCTCCAGCGTCGTGGCATCGACATAGGCCGAGAGAGTCTGCGGCACGCCCTGCCAGACGTAGAACAGGGTCAGCACGACGCAGGCCGGCAGCAGCACGTAGAGCGTGATTCGCACCAGGTCGGCCCAGAAGTTGCCGATGCCCTTGGCGCCGGCGCGCGCGAAGCCGCGCACCAGGGCGACCGCCAGCGCGATGCCGGTGGCGGCGCTCAGGAAGTTCTGCACCGCCAGGCCGGCCATCTGCGACAGGTAGCTCATGGTGGATTCGCCGCCATAGGCCTGCCAGTTGGTGTTGGTGATGAAGCTCATGGCGGTGTTGCCGGCGAGATCGGGCGGCAGCCCCGCCAGATCCTGCGGATTGAGCGGCAGCAGGTCCTGCAGGCGGAGCAGCAGGTAGAGCAGCGCGTAGCCGGCGACGTGGAACACCAGCATGTCGCGGCCATAGGCCAGCCACGACTGGTCGGCGTCGGGATCGATGCCGGCCAGGCGGTAGAAGCCGGTCTCGACCGGCCGCAGCACCGGCGACAGGAACGAGCGCCGGCCGGACAGGACGGTGTCGAGATAGCCCCCCGCCGGGCGCGTCAGCGCCAGAACGATGAGCAAGAAGAGGGCGATCTGCGCCCAGCCGTTCAGGGTCATGGCCGCCGCCTCAGAACTTCTCGGGCCGCGCCAGGGCGACCACGAGATAGGCGAGCAGGAAGAGGGCGAGCGCGCCGCCCAGGAGATAGTCGAGGGTCATGGCCGGCTCACAGACGGTCGGCGAGATGGGCGTAGGCGATCAGCGCGCAGAGCAGCGCGCCGCCGCCCCCCAGGAACACGAGGTCGAGCATGCGAAACTCCTTCGCGGCCATAGAAGGCGCGGGCGGCGTAGGAATTCGAGGGGAGCGCCCGCGGCGGCGCATATGAATGGCATAGGAACTTTCACATTGACCCTCTAAGAGCCGGTTCAGCAGAATTCGACGGGGTCAGGGGGAGCTTTGGCACGATGAGCATGACGGCGGCGACACGGCCGGCCAGCAAGCGGCGGTCCGCCGGCCTCACCCTCGCCGCGCTCGGCGTCGTGTTCGGCGACATCGGCACCAGCCCGCTCTACACGGTGCAGACCTGCTTCAGCGACTATACCGGCCTTCAGCCGACGCCGGACAACGTGCTCGGCATCCTGTCGATGATCACCTGGGCGCTGATCATCGTCGTCACCGTCAAGTATGTCGGCGTCGTCATGCGCGCCGACAATCACGGCGAGGGCGGCGTGTTGGCGCTGATGGCGCTTGTTTCCGGCGCGCCGCGACGGCGCCGGCGCGTCTATGTCGTCCTCGCCATCGCCGGCGCCGCGCTGTTCTACGGCGACTGCCTGCTCACGCCCGCGATCTCCGTGCTGAGCGCGGTCGAGGGGCTGAACGTCGCCACACCCGACTTCTCGCCGGTGGTGCTGCCGATCGCGGTCGGCGTCCTGACGGCCCTGTTCGCCATCCAGCGCTTCGGCACCAGCGGCATCGGCAACTGGTTCGGGCCGATCATGTTCCTGTGGTTCATCCTGCTGTTCGTGCTCGGCATCCGCCATGTCCTCGAGCACCCCCAGGTCCTCGCCGCCCTGTCGCCGCTGCATGCCGCCGAGTTCGCGCTGCGCCACCAGACCCTGGCCTTCGTGGCGCTGGGCGCCGTGACGCTGGCCCTGACCGGCGCGGAGGCGCTCTATGCCGATCTCGGCCATTTCGGCCGCGGGCCGATCCGCGCGGCCTGGGCCCTCGTCGTGCTGCCGGCGTTGCTGACCAACTACTACGGCCAGGGCGCGCTGCTGCTCGCCGACCCGACGGCGATCGCCAACCCGTTCTTCCGTCTCGCCCCGGACTGGGCGCTCTATCCGCTGGTCGTCGTCGCCACGCTGGCCACCGTGATCGCCTCGCAGGCGACCATCTCGGGCGCCTTCTCGATGGCCCAGCAGGCGACGCTGCTGGGGCTGAGCCCGCGGGCGCGGATCCAGCACACCTCGGCCAGCGAGTCCGGCCAGATCTACGTGCCGGCCGTGAACTGGCTGCAGCTTGCCGGCGTCATCGCCGTCGTCCTCGCGTTCCAGTCCTCATCGAACATCGCCTCGGCCTACGGCATCGCCGTCACCGGCACCATGCTGATAACCACGGTGCTGGTCCTGGCCCTGGCGATACGGCTATGGAAGTGGCCGCTTGTTCTGGTGGTACCGCTTTTCCTGGTGCTGCTGACGGTCGACGGTGCGCTGTTCTCGGCCAACCTGCTGAAATTCACGCATGGCGGCTGGGTGCCGCTGGTCATCGCACTCGCCCTTTTCGCGTGCATGACGACCTGGTACCGCGGTCGGCAGGCCGTCGACAGGCGCGAGAAGGAACGTTCCGTCCCGATCGATCGGCTGCTGGAGACCGTCGAACCGGACAAGGTGTTCCGGCCGCGCGGCACGGCGGTGTACCTGACGACCTACTCCGACTACGGCTCGAACTGCCTGATGCAGAACCTGACGCACAATGGCGTGCTGCACGAGCATGTGGTGCTGCTGACGGTCCAGTGGGCCGGCGATCCCTTCATCGCGCCGGCGGCGCGCCTGCAGGTGAACGAGATCGGCAGCGGCATCTACCGCGCCCTCCTCTGCTACGGCTTCATGGAGCAGCCGCAGGTCGCACGCGACCTCGCCCCGATCGCCGACCACGGCGTGCCCCTCGATCCCGCGCACACGTCGTGGTTCATCGGCCACAACAACGTGGTCAGCGGCGAGAAGCCGCTGCTGCCGATCCTGCAGCGCAAGCTGTTCCTCGTGCTGGTGCGCTTCGCCGCCAGCGCCGGCGACTTCCTCGGCCTGCCGGCCAACCGCACCGTCGAGCTCGGCATCCGCATCGAGGTCTGAGCGGGGTCCGACGGCCAGGCCGGACCGTCACGCGTCGAAGGCGGTGAGCGAGAGCGCGTCGGCGACCGGCGGCTGCAGACCGCGGGACAGGAGGTCGGCGAGACGCGCGAAGATTCGCGATGCCTCGCGGCAGCCGACATCCTGCGCTACCGCCTCGGCCGCGACGTTCAGCAGCGCGTTGCCGGCCACCTCGCGGCATTCGGCCGGCAGCTCGTCCACCGCGTCGGCGATCAGCCGCATGGCAAGCTGCAGGTCGGCGATGCGGCCGTCGGGCGCGCTCAATTGAGCCTCCCCGCCGAGTCGCCCGCGGCCGGCGCGAGCCTCAGCCCCGCCCCGGCCAGCGCCGACGCGAAGGTCTTGAGCCGGATCGCCGCCACGCGCGAGGCGGTCGGCGCCATCAGGCGGTCGAGCGAAGCCTGGAGCGGCCCGTCGAAGTCGCCCTGCGCCAAGCCGCACAGGGCCACGAGGGTCGCCTCGTCGCGGCTCACCGAAGAGCAGGCCGGACGATGGATCTCGATCGCGCGCCGCGCGCCGAACAGGAAGGCATCCATCGCGATCGCGAAGTCGGCAAGCGCCGGCAGCAGGCCCGCGACCTTGAAGCCCTGGTGCAGGGTCGAGCCCTCCATCGGCAGGGCGCGATCCTGCTGCCACTGGCGCAATGCCCACAGCACGAAGCGGTCGCCGATGGGGAGACCGCAGGCGCAGCCCAGGCGGCCACAACCCGGCTTCGGATCGGGATTGAGCGCGCTAAATCCTTGTTCTGCGGGCGTTTGCATGGCTCACCGAGGGTTGGGGGCGGTTGACATTGCGCCAAGTCTATGCGATTGCAAATCAATCTCAACCCAAAAGAAGTGCGACCGGGGCCATGACCCAGCCGACGTCCGCCGTGCAGCCCGACGCAGCGAGAGCCGATGAGAGCCGCGACGCGCCCGTGTCGGTCGACAGCGCCGCGCTGCTGCGCGGCCGGCGCGAGCTGATCATCCGCCACGGCGCCGACACCTATCGCCTGAGGATCACCGCCTCCAACAAGCTGATCCTCACCAAGTAACAAGCAACGAAACCTCCGAGAAGCCATCCCTTCTCGGGCAAACTGCCCAGCCAGCCGATCCCCCGAGGATCTCCTGCCAGCCAGGCACCCTTTTCTTTCTTTGGGGGACCTTGGCAATGCAGAGCAGGCCGCTTCTCTATCTTCTCCTGGCGACCACGGCGCTCGGCGCCGCCCTCGCATCGCCGTCGGTTGCCCAGACGCCGCCCGTCGCCACTCCGGCCACTCCCGACGCCACCGGCAACACCTCGCCGCCCCCGCCCGCCGCGACCTGGCCCGGCACCACCACGACGCCCGTCATCACGCCGGGCCAGCCGGTGCCGACCCAGCTCGACGCCGTGACCACGGCGGCGACGCGCACGCGCCGTCCGCTCTTCGACGTGCCGGCCACCGTCTCGGTGATCACCACCGAGGACATCGACCGCGAGAACATGCAGGACGTCCGCGATCTCGTGCGCAACGAACCCGGGGTCACCGTCGCCAACAACCCGTTCCGCGCCGGCTACCAGAACTTCCTGATCCGCGGCATCGGCGGCAACCGCGTGCTGCTGATGCTCGACGGCATGCGCATGCCGGACTTCCCCGACACCAACCAGGGCGCCGGCACCTACTCGCGCGAGCAGCCCGACCTCGAGGACATCAAGCGGGTCGAGATCATCCGCGGCCCGGCTTCGGCGCTCTACGGCTCGGACGCGCTGGGCGGCGTCGTCGCCTACACGACCAAGGATCCGCGCGACTACATGATCGGCGGCAAGAACATCTACGCATCGGTCAAGGGCGCCTATTCCGGCGCCAACCAGCAATTCGCCGAGACCTTCACCGGCGCGGTGCAGCAGGGCAACGTCGAGTTCCTGGGCATGTACACGCGGCGCGACGGTCAAGAGTTCCAGCCCGCCCAGTCGTCGCTCCAGCCCAATCCGACCAACTGGTTCGCCAACGACTTCCTGGCCAAGCTCGTGCTGCGGCCGACCGACGTCGACACGATCCGCATCACCGGCGGCTACCAGCAGAGCCAGCAGAGCACCCAGGTCCTCTCCGGCGTCGGCGTCTTCCCCAGCCTGTTCGCCCGCATCTACGACGAATGGGGCCAGGACTACATAAACACTTACCGCATCAGCGCCCAGTGGGTGCATGACGAGCCGATCGGCTTCATCGACCGGGTCGATTTCCTCGCCTACTTCAACTCGGTCTACAACCAGGCCGACACTTACCAGCTTCGCGGCACGACCACCGGCGTCGTCCCGACCAATGCCCGCACCTCCCAGTTCTGGTACACGCAGAACGTCACGGGCGCCGAGCTGCAGATGAACACCGACACCAAGCTGTTCGATCTGCGCAACGTCTTCACCTACGGGCTGAGCTTCGCCTACACGACGACGACCCGGCCGCGGAATCGCTGGCAGATCACGCTCGCCACCGGCGCGCGCACCCAGTCGGTCGGCGGCGAGACCTATCCCAACAAGAACTTCCCCGACACCGACACGGTGCAGGCGGGCGCCTACATCCAGGACGAGATCACGGCGCTCGGCGGCCGGCTCAGCATCACGCCGGCGGTGCGGCTGGACTATTACAGCCTCACGCCCAACCCCGACCGCTACTTCTGGAATTCGACGGGCGCGACCCTGAACGTCGTTCCCAGCGCCAGCACCTACGTCTCGGCCTCGCCCAAGCTCGGCGCGCTGTACCACTTCTCCGACATCTACTCGGCCTACTTCCAGTACGCGACGGGCTTCCGCGCGCCGCCCTACGACAACGCCAATTTCGGCTTCACCAACGCCGCCTCGTTCTACCAGATCCTGCCCAATCCCAACCTCAAGCCCGAGACCGCCAACAGCTTCGAGGTCGGCTTCCGCGGCAAGTACGCCAGCGGATCGAGCTGGCAGCTCACCGGCTTCTACAATCTCTACAACAACTTCCTCGAGACGGTGGTCGTGAACCAGGCCGGTCCCATCACCCAGTTCCAGTACGTCAACCTGACCAACGTCACGATCTGGGGCGTCGAGGCGCGCGGCGAATACCGCTTCGCGCCCAACTGGTCGGTGCTGGGCTGGACGGCGTTCGCGCAGGGCACCGACTCGCGTACCAGCCTGCCGGTCGATTCGGTCGCGCCCTGGGCCACCCAGGCGCGCCTCCGCTACGGCTCCGACGAGGGCTTCGTCGCGCAGCTCATCGGCACGATGACGGCGCAGCACAACATGGTCAGCAACCCGAACTACTTCCAGACGCCGGCCTACTTCAACCTCGACGCCACGATCGGCTACACCTTCAAGGATCATTTCAAGATCAACGCCGGCGCGTTCAACATCACCAACGCCAAGTACTGGAACTCGGCCGATGTGATCGGGCTCGCCTCGACCAACCAGCAACTCGATCTCTACGCCCAGCCCGGCCGATATTTCGGCGTCAACCTAACGGCCAGATGGTAGTCCCGGCAGCCCTCTCCGCCGAGCGACTACCGGCGCCATCGACACGTCCACCGAGCGTGTCGATGGCGCTGTCGTTGGCGCTGCACGGACTGGCCGTCATTCTCCTGTTCGCCGCCGGCGCCTCGGGCGGTGCGTTGCTCGGCGAGGACGTTGTGCTGGTCGAGCTCGCCCTCGACGCGCCGGTCGCTTCGCGAGCCCCGGACTCGCCCGCCGAATCGCCGCAGCCCGCCGCCAGCCCGTCGCAGCCGACCCTTCCGACTCTCGCCCAGACGCTCGACCTGCCGCCGGTCGAGGAGCCGCCACCCGTCGACCTCTCCGTGCCGCACCCGGTCGAGGTCCCGACAGCCGACGTGCCGCCGCCGGTCGATCTTGCGGCCAAGCCGATCGAGCTCGCCCCGTCGCCCGAGCCGCCGCCCGTCGAACTCGCGGCCAGGCCGCTCGACCTCGCCCCCTCTCCGGAGCCGCCGCCCGTCGACGCCGCCGAGCTGAAGCCGCCGGCACCTCCCAGGCCCGCGCCGCCGCCGAAGCCGAAACCGCAACCCCACCAGCAACGGCAGCAGGCAAAGGCTGAACCGCCGCGCGCCGCCGCCAAGGCGGGACCGGTGCCCAAGCCCGCCTCGGCCCAGACGCGCGGTGACGCCAGCGAGTCGCGCCATGCCGCGGCCGGCTTCGCGATGGCGCCGCCCATCGTCTTCGAAGGCAAGCCGCGCTATCGGTCGCCGCCGACCCCGCCGGTCTATCCGACCCGCGCCGTCGAGCTGAACCAGCAGGGCGAGGTCCTCGTCCGCGTTCGCCTCGACCCGTCCGGCCGTGCGGTCGAGATCCTGATCCAGCGACCCAGCGGCTATCGCCTGCTCGACCAGGCGGCGCTGGCGGCCGTGCGCGGCTGGCATTTCCTGCCGGCCGTCCGCAACGGCCAGCCGGTCTCGGCCTGGGTCGAGATTCCCGTCCGTTTCCACCTGCGATAAGATGATGAAGGAGATTGTGATGCTCTCGTCCTCCCCTGCCGACCTGGCGGCCCGCTGGAGCCGCCTGCGCGGCGAGAAGCCGGCGCTGCGGATCCGCGATGCCGCCGCGACGCTGGGCGTCAGCGAGGCCGAGCTGGTCGCCCTGGGCAGCGGTCCCAACGGCGTCACCCAGAGCTCGGTGCCGCTGGACGGCGACTGGCGCGCCATCCTGTCGGAGATGCCGGCGGTCGGCCGGGTGATGTGCCTGACCCGCAACGACCATTGCGTCCACGAGCGCCACGGCCGCTTCGAGGACGTGCAGGTCGCCGGCGCGCAGGGGCTCGTGCTCGGTCCGGACATCGACCTGCGCCTGTTCCTCGGCCAGTGGCGGCACGGCTTCGCGGTGCGCGAGCCGGTGCGCGACGGCGAGCGGCTGAGCCTGCAGTTCTTCGATGCCGCCGGCGAGGCCGTGCACAAGATCTACGCCACCGAGGAGACCGACCGGCCGGCCTTCGACGCGCTGATCGCGCGCCATCGCGCCGCGACGGCGGCGACGCCCGGCATCGTGCCGCGCGATCCCGACGCGGCCGACCGGCCCGACGGCGAAATCGACCTCGACGGGCTCCGGGCGGCCTGGCGGGCGATGAAGGACACGCACGAATTCTTCGGCCTGCTGAAGTCGTTCGGCGTCGGACGCGTGCAGGCGCTGCGCCTGGCCGGCGAGGAATTCGCGCGCGAGCTGCCGTCCCGCGCGCTCAGGACCGCCCTCGAGGACGCGGCGGAGTCGAAGACGCCGATCATGATCTTCGTCGGCAACCGCGGCTGCATCCAGATCCACACCGGGCGGGTCGAGCGCCTGGTCGAGACGCACGGCTGGTTCAATGTCCTCGATCCGACCTTCAACCTGCACCTGCGCGAAGCGGGCGTGACGCGGGTCTTCGCCGTGCGCAAGCCGACCGACGACGGCACGGTGACCTCGATCGAGGCCTTCGACGCCGCCAACCGCACCGTCCTGATGATGTTCGGCGCCCGCAAGCCCGGAAACCCGGAGCTCGAGGCGTGGCGTGCGCTGGTGGCGCGCACCGAGAAGCGGTCCGCGTCGTGACGCAGCGGCCGCTTCCCGGCCGGCGTGCGGTCGCGCTCGGCTCGCTTGCCCTTGCGCCTCTTGCGCTCGCGGCTCCGGTCCTGCGCGCCCAGCCCGCGCCGCGCATCGTGTCGGTCGGCAGCTCGGTGACGGAGATCTTCTACGCCCTGGGAGCCGAGACCCTGCTGGTCGGGGTCGACACGACCAGCCTCTATCCCGCCGCCGCCCGCAAGCTGCCGCAGGTCGGCTACATGCGCGCCCTCTCCGCCGAGGGCGTGCTGGCGCTGAAGCCGACCCTGGTCGTGGCCACGACCGCGGCAGGCCCCGCCACGACCCTCGACCAGCTCCGCGGAGCCGGCATTGAGGTGCTGCTGCTGCCCGACCATTACGACTACGACAGCGTTGTCGAGAAGATCGAGGCGATCGGCAAGGTGACCGGGCGCACCGCCGAGGCGAAGGCGCTGATCGCCGAGGGCCGCCGCGACATGGCAACCCTGGCCGCGAAGCTCGCCTCGGTCGCGGCGCGGCCGCGCGTCCTCTTCCTGCTGGCGATGAGCGGCGGCGCGCCGCAGGCCGCCGGCCGCAACACGGCCGCCGACGGGATCATCCGGCTGGCGGGCGGCGTCAACGCCGTCGACGGCTATGCCGGCTACCGGCCGCTCACACCCGAAGCGGTGATCGCCTCGCGCGCCGACGTCGTGGTGATGCCGCGCCAGAGCGTCGAGGCGCTGGGCGGCGTGCAGGCCGTGCTCGACCAGCCGGCGCTGCGCCAGACGCCGGCCGGCCGCAACGGCCGGGTCCTGCAGTTCGACGCGATCCTGCTGCTGGGCTTCGGCCCGCGCACGCCGCAGGCCGCCGCCGAGCTCGCCCAGGCGCTGCATCCCGACCTGGTGAAGGGCAAGTGACCTCCTGATCGTCATCCCGAGCGAAGCCGCCGCCCCATCAGAATCCGGGGGCGGCGAAGCCGAGGGACCTCTTTTGCCGATGCAGCAGCAAAAAGGGTCCCTCCACTGCGCCTCCCTTCGGCTACGCTCAGGGCAGGCGCTGCGCTCGGCTCCGGTCGGGATGACAGGAAATTGTTGGATCTCATGACTTTTCCCTTCTCCCGTCCCCTTCCCCTGTTCGCCCTCGCCGCGCTGGCGAGCGTCGCCGCCGGCCTTTGCATCGGCGCGTTCCCGATCAGCGCCGGCCAGCTCCTGTCGGCGCTCGGCCTGTCCGACGGGCCGGTCGACGACACGACGGCGGCGGTGCTCTACGCCATCCGCGCACCGCGCGTGCTCGCCGCCTTCGCGGTCGGCGCTGCGCTGGCGGCCGGCGGCGGCGCCCTGCAGAGCCTGTTCCGCAATCCGCTGGCCGACCCCGGCCTGCTCGGCGTGTCGAGCGGCGCGGCGCTCGCCGCGGTGTCGGTGATCGTGCTGGGCGAACGCGTGATGCATCTCGTGCCGCCGCACCTCAGGCCCTGGCTGCTGCCGCTGGCCGCCTTCGCCGGCGGGCTCGCGGCCACGCTGGTCGTCTACCGCCTCGCCGCCCGCCAGGGCATCACGCTGATCGGTACGCTGCTGCTGGCCGGCATCGCCATCAACGCGCTGGCCGCCGCTGGCATCGGCCTGCTGGTCTTCATCGCCGACGACCAGCAGCTCCGCACCCTGATCTTCTGGACCATGGGCGGCTTCGGCGGCGTCACCTGGGTGGCGATCGTCCCGTCGCTGCTGGTGCTGGCGCTCGCCGTGCCCATCCTGCTGCCGTCGGCGCACCTGCTCGATGCGCTGGCGCTGGGCGAGCGCGAAGCCGGCCATGTCGGCGTCGACGTCGAACGGCTGAAGCGCCGGCTGGTGACGCAGGTGGCGCTGGCCGTGGGCGCGGGCGTGGCGATCTCGGGCACCGTGGGCTTCGTCGGCCTGGTCGCGCCGCACATCGTGCGCCTGCTGCTGGGGCCGGCCCATCGCACCCTGCTGCCGGCGGCCGCGCTGTTCGGCGGCGCCTTCCTGGTGCTGGCGGACGCGCTCGCCCGCACCCTGGTCGCGCCGGCCGAGATGCCGATCGGCGTGCTGACGGCGCTGGTGGGCGGTCCCTTCTTCCTCTGGCTGCTGGCCGGCCGGGCGGCACGGGAGGGGCTGTGAGGCCGGACCTCCTTCAGGCCGACGGAGTTTCCGTCCGCATCGGCGGCAAGCCGCTGATCGAGGACATCTCGCTGGCGCTGGCCTCGGGCGAGCTGATGGCGGTGATCGGCCCCAACGGCGCCGGCAAGAGCACGCTCCTGTCCGTGCTCGCCGGCGACCGTCCGCCGAGCGCCGGCCGCGTCCTGCTCGACGATCTGCCGCTCGCGCGGTGGAGCAAGCGCGCGCTCGCCCATCGCCGTGCCGTGCTGCCGCAGCAGTCGACGGTCGCCTTCGACTTCAGCGGCCTGCAGGTGGCGATGCTGGGCCTGCTCGCCCATCGCGACCGCCTGTCCGAGCGCGAGATGCGGCGGCTCGCCGAACGGGCGCTCGAGGAGACCGAGGCGACCGGCTTCGCCGACCGTCCCTACACGGTCCTGTCGGGCGGCGAACGCCAGCGCATCCAGCTCGCGCGCGTGCTCGCGCAGTGCGACGCCGATCCCGGCACCCGGCCGTTCCTGCTGCTCGACGAGCCGATCGCCGGCCTCGACCTCGCGCACCAGCATGCCGCGTTGAGAAGCGCCCGCCGCCGCGCCGATCGCGGGCTGGGCGTGCTCGCCGTGCTGCACGACCTCTCCATGGCGGCACGCTACGCCGACCGGGTCGCCATCGTGGAGGCGGGCCGGCTCACCGCCATTGGTCCCACGGCGACGACGCTCGAGCCCGGCCTCCTGTCGCGGGTGTTCGCGACGCCGATCGCCCGCGTGACCGCCGGCGACGGGGTGGCGTTCGTGAGCTTGGGCTGACCGCCGTCGGGTGATATCCCGTCTGCTCTCCACCACGGGAAGGCGGGACGCGTGACGCAGAAGGACAATTGGGGATGGCGGGCCCGCATCGGGCTGTTCATCGTCGGCAGCGAGGCGGTCCCGGAGGCCGAATGGTGGGCCATGGCGCCGCCGGGCGTGTCGATCCACGCCGCCCGGGTGACGTCGCCCTCGCCCTGGGCGCGCTGGCGCGCCGACCGCAGCGGCGTCGACCTGGCCGACGACATGCAGCGCGGCTGCCGCCAGTTCGGCGCCATGCGCCTGTCCGCGGTCGTGCTGGCCCACACGACCAGCAGCGTCGTGGGCGGCCCCGGCTGGGACGAGGCGACGGCGGCGGCGATCTCCGCGGCGATGGGCACCGACGCCGTCGCGACGACCAACGGACGCGACACGCTGGCGGCGCTCGCGGCGGCCGGCGTGACGCGGCCCTTCCTCGTGATGCCGCCGTGGTTTCCCGACCCCGCCGTCGAGGCGGCGGTGCGCTACTACACCGACAACGGCGTCGCGCCGGCGGGACACCTGCGCGCCGATGCCGGCCGCAAGTGGCGCGACCTGCCGCCCGGCGACCTCTACGGCCATGGCATGGGCTTCGCGCAGGAGATCGAGCCGCTCTATGCGCAGATCCGCGCCGCCTGCCCGCCGTCGGCAGACGGCGTGCTGATCGGCGGCACGGGCTTCCGCTGCGTCGGGATCATCGACGCGCTGGAACAGGATCTCGGACGGCCGGTGATCACGGCCAACCAGGCAAGCCTGTGGCACTGCCTGCGGCTCACCGGCGTGCGCGCGCCGGTCGCGGGCTACGGCCGCCTGCTCGGGCCGTGAGCGCGGCCGTCAGGCGCCGTAGTCGGACGCCGGGCGAGCCGGCCGCATCGCCCGCAGGATGAGGTGGTCGAGCGACACCGGGCCCGGGCCCGCGACGGCGAGATAGCCGAACATGACGAAGTAGGAGATCTCCTCGAAGCCGAGCAGCGTCTGCAGCGAGTCGACGTCGCCCCACTTTGCCGAGGCGAGCGCCACCAGCATGATGATCATCATCGGGATCGACACGATGCGCGTCAGCAGCCCAACCAGCAGCAGCACGCCGCCGACGAACTCCATGCCCGACGCGAACGGCGTCAGGATCTCGGGCGCGGGAATGCCCCATTCGCGGAAATTCTCGATCATGCGCGGCAGGAAGTGCAGCTTCTGCCAGCCGGTCCACAGGAACACCCAGCCGACCACGATGCGGATGGCGAGCGGCGGCAGCCACTTCAGGTGATCGACCACCAGGCGCGGCCAGTCGTAGAAGACGGTGACGAAGGCGTTCATGCCGGCTGCTCGCGAGAACGGTTGCACGACGGTTTGCAGTCCGCCGACAGCGATCCTGCAGCAAGGGCGAAAGGCGCGGACGCCGGCCGGCGGCCGGACGTCCGCGGCACGTTCGAAGTCCCGAGTTTACATCACCTTGCCGCCCTTGGACGTGCAGGCCTGGGCGTCGGCGGCCTCGGTGAAGCCCTTGCCCTTGCAGGCGTTCTGGCCCTTGCAGGCGTTGGTGGCGCTCTTGCAGGCGCTCTGGCCCTTGCAGGCGTTCGAGCCGGAGCACTTCACGCCGGCGGCGAAGGACGTCGACGCGAAGCTGGTCGCCGCGAAGATCGCAGCGGCGGTGGTGATCATCGTACGCTTGTTCATGCAGAGCCTCCTCGGATAGGCGGGCATCGGACCCGCATCGCTTCATTCGCGGCGGTTGGCCGCAACGTTACAATCGGCCGACGGGATTTTTCTTGGCCCCGTGCACCGCGGCCCGCTAACTGCGACATTGGCGTGTAACGTTTCGCCGCCGAACACGAATATGTGAGGGGACGAACCTCGTTGTCGGATCCGACCGATCTCTCCGCGCTGATGCGACGGGCCAGGCAGGGCGACGACGAGGCGTACCGCCGCTTGCTGCTGCTGACGGCGGGCTGGCTGCGCTCCGTGGTGCGGCGCGGCCTGACCGCCGCCGGCCGCGGCATCGCCGACAGCGAGGACATCGTGCAGGAGACATTGCTGGCCATCCACCTGAAGCGCGACACCTGGGACGAGGGGCAGCCGCTCGAACCCTGGGTGAGAGCGATCGCCCGCCACAAGCTCGCCGACCATCTGCGCCGTCGTGGCTACCGCGACCATGTCGACATCGACGACCATGCCGACGTGCTGGCCACCGCCGCGCCCGATGCCGCGGCGACAATCGATTCGCAGCGCCTGCTGGCCGGCCTGCCTGCCCGCCAGCGCCGCATCGTCGAGGAAGTCTCCCTGGCCGGCCGGCGCGCCGCCGAGGTCGCGGCCCAGCTCGGGATGAGCGAGGGCGCGGTGCGCGTCGCCCTGCACCGCGCCCTGAAGGCTCTGGCCGCCGCGTACAGAAAGGATCGCCCGTGAAGACGGAGAACCTCATCACGGCACTGGTCGCCGACCGCGGTGCGGGAATGCGGCCGCTGCGCCGGGCGCTGGCGGCGGCCCTCGCCGTCGGCCTGCTGGTGTCGCTGGCCATCTTCCTTGTCGATCTCGGCGTGCGCGCCGACATCGCCGCAGCGCTGGCGACCTGGCGGTTCGACACCAAGATCGTGCTGGTAATCGTGGCGCTGGCCGCGTCCTTCGGCCTCTGCGTCGCACTCTCGCGCCCGCTGATGCCGGCCCATCCCAGCCGGCGCCTGCTGCCCGTCCTGGGGCTTGCCGCCGCCGCGGTGGCGGTCGAGCTTCTCGCCCTGCCGAGCGCCGCCTGGGCGACGCGCCTGGTCGGCAGCAACGCCATCGTCTGCCTGACCACGATCCCGGTCCTCGCGCTGGCACCACTGGTCGCGGTGCTGGCCATCCTGCGCTCGGGCGCACCGGCCTCGCCGGCACTGGCGGGGGCGGCCGCAGGATTGCTTGCCGCCGCCTCCGCCGCCGCGCTCTATGCCTTCCACTGCTTCGACGATTCGCCGCTGTTCGTCGTCACCTGGTACGCGCTGGCCGCGGTGCCGGTCGTTCTGCTGGGCGCCGTGATCGGCCATCGCCTCCTGCGCTGGTGACCATTTGGCGGCATCTGCACCTGCCCGAGGCCCGTTGAATCGGAACCGTTCGGCGCGCCGCGAGTTCGATCCCGATTAAGCGGCGATTCGGTCATAAACCCGCCGGAATCCCCGGGCGATATGGCCTGAGAGGGAGCAACCGGCAGCGATGGGCGATCGCCCCACCCTGATTCTCACGACTCGGCTGGGCGTGCGGCCGCTCGGCGTCCGCGGCGACCCGTTGCACGCGGTGGCCGGCCAGCTTCTGGCCGTCATCCGCCGTCGACTGGGCGACGGTCCGGCCGACCTGCTGGCCGATCCGCAATTGCGCGAAGGCGGCGACGGCATCGACTGGTATGCCGCGCGCCCGGGCGAGGTGCGACGGCTGGCCGATCTCGACGAGGCCGCGCGGGCGGAAGCCCTCCGGACAGTGGAGGAGCGCCTCGCCGCGATCCGTGCGCTCGGGGTGCAACTTCAGGAGACGCCGGGGAGCGAGGAAGCGCGGCTGATCGGCCGCTCGCTGCAGCTCGCCACCGCGCGGCCGTCCGACGACTTCATCTACATGGTGGGCGGCGAGCCCGTGATCGTGGCCTGGGGCTACGAAGCCGACGCCGCGGCCAGCCTGCACGCCGCCACGCCGCCGGTGCCGATGCCGCGTGGCCCGGTGCCCGCCCCGGTGCCGCTTGCGAGTGCGCCGGCTGTCCTGCTGCCGGCGCGGCTCGCCTGGGCGCCGTGGCTGAGCGCCTTGCTGTTCGGCCTGCTGCTGCTCCTGCTGCTGCTGCTCACCTCGTGGCTGCTGCGCTTCTGCGCGCCGGTCGATCCCAGCCTGACCATCGCCACGCACGAGACGCCGGCGCCGCCGCCGCCCGAGGCGCCGCCCGATCCGACGCCGGTCCTCAAGGCCTCGCTCGACGACGAGGAGGCGGCCGGCAAGAAGCTCGCACTGGAGCTGGCCGCGCTCGAAGGCGACCTCAGGAAGAAGGTCGAGATGTGCAAGCCGGTCGAGCCGCCGAAGCCGCCGCCTCCGCCGGTCGTGGCCAAGGCGCCGCCCCCTCCTCCGCCGCCACCGCCGCCGCGACAGCAGGCCGCCGTGCCGCGCGCGCCGCCGGTCAACCGGCCACCGCCCGGGCAGCTTCCCTGCAACTGGTCGGGCGATTCCGGCGGCGAAGGCGTGACACGCAATCGCCATTATCTCGGCGAAAGGCCGGGATTCGTGGCGATCAACTACAACCTCTACGTCAAGCCGGACGACATCAAGGTCGTGTATCGCGGCCAGGTGATCGCCGGCACCGGTGGTCCGCGCAGCGGCCGCGGCGGATTCGGGTTCGACTGGAGGCCGGTTGCCGGGGATTATTCGGTCGATGTGATCGTAACAGGCGAGATGTGGGGTACGCGCTGGACGTACGCCATGGTGTGCCCGCGTTGAGGAACTTCGATGGCCGCTGGTCCGCTCCTCGTCAGTGAACCGCTGCAGCGCTACCGCGCGCTGGGCATGGCGGGCGACCCCGTGTGGCGCGCCGCCGGCCAGCTGCGCGCGGCCATCGCCCAGCGTCTGTCGCGCCGCCACGCCGACCTGCTGGCGATCCCCGAGGTCGAGCCGAGCGGCCGGCGCATCGACTGGTACGCGCCGTTCGAGGGCGAGGCGCACCGCGTGACCGACCTCGCGCCGGCCGAGCGCGACGCGGTGCTGACCGAGGTGCGTCAGCTCCACGCCGACATCACCGGACTCGCCGAGTCGATGGAGGCGCCGGAGCGCTCGGGCGCCGAGCGCAACTTCGCGCGCCTTCTGCGCCACGCGCTGACCGCGCCCGGCGAGGACACGCTCTACGTCGTCGACGGCCGGCCCGTCATGGCCTTCTGGGGCTTCTCCGCCGACGCCAACCTGCCGGGAGTCTTCCTGGCCAGCCCGCCGGTGCTGCCGCAGGCCGCGGTGCGCCCGCAGGCCGTGCCCGAAGCGGTGCTGGTCTCCGCGCCCGCGATCGCGGCGGCCGGCACGCGCTCGCCCTGGTGGCAGTGGCTGCTGCTGGCGGTCCTGCTGCTCCTGCTGCTCGCCCTTCTGGCGTGGCTGGTCCGTCCCTACCTCCCGCGGATCGAGCCGTTGCTCGAGGCCGAGGCGCGCGAGCGCGCGCTCAGCCTTGCGGTGCGCCAGCCGATCGAGCTGCAGCATGCCCGCGCCGACACGCTGCTGCGCGAGAACGAGGATCTGCGCCTCGAACTGGCGCGACTGACCGACGAGGTGGCCCATCGCGGCGGCGACTGCGCGGCCGGCGTGATCGTGCCGGGCGGCGTGGTCGCCGGCGTCGCGGGCGTGCCCATCGAGCGCGGACCCGCCGACGGTGCCGGCGGCCCCGACGTCGCGGCCGCGGACGGCAAGGGTGCGGACCAGGGCAAGGGCCCCGACGACAAGACCGCCGACAAGGGCGACGCCAAGGGGCCCGATGGCCAGGACAAGGCGATGCCGGACAAGGGCCCCGACAAGGGCGCCGCGGACAAGGACAAGAACGCCAAGGACGAACCCAAGCCCATGGTCGTGCCGCCCGACGCCAAGCAGAAGCAGGACCTCGCCTTCCTCAAGGGCGACTGGCGCTCGCGCACGGCGCTGGCGACGGCGACGGGCGAGCGCGACCTGCGGCCGTCCTACACGCTGGACGACAAGGGCAAGGGCAAGGTGAGCTTCGTGCAAAAGAACGGCGCCAAATGCGAGGCCCCGGCCGAGGCGCGTTGGGACGGCGCCAAGCTGGTGATCGAGGAAAAGAGCAACCCCAAATGCACCGATGGCCACACCTACGCCCGCAACACCGTGAACTGCGAGGTCGGCCAGGACGGCGTCGCCAAGTGCACCGGCAGCCAGCCCGGCGACAAGCGCGCCTACACTGTGCAGATTGGCCGTTGATTCCCGTGACTTTCCCCTCATTTTCATCGCCATGACCGATCTTGCCCGCCTGCCGAGCTATCCCAGCCCGACGACGCTGATTGCCCGGTCCGGCATCCAGTTCCTCGACTTCGGCTTCGATCCCGTGCGCCTCAAGGTGCGCGAATGGGGCTTCCACGACGCCGCCTCGGCCGCCCGGGGAGTCGACGACCTCGTGCAGCTCGACTTCGACGAGGGCCGTGGCCAGTACGAGGTGGTCGAGGCCGGCCGCCGCCGCGCCGCCGAGCCCAACCTGGTGGTGACGGCCAAGGACGCGCTCGCGCCCTTCCTCGACAAGTGGGTGCCGGTGCCCTTCCTGCAGGTGCGGCCCAACAACCAGTTCCGCGAGGGACCGGCCGACTGGGCGCGGGTCCGCGTGGTCGATCTCGAGATGCGCTACGGCGCGGGCTTCCGCGACGAGCAGGGCAATCGCTATCGTTGCGTGCTGGCCTTCGACACCGGCCTCATCGCCGAGGCCGAGGGCCGCGCCTACCTCGCCCCCTCGCCCAAGGACGTGACCGCCGGCGCGCTGTTCGCGCTCGCGCCGCAGCAGCGCGCCAGCCACTGGCTGCTGCGCCAGGACTGGATGACCCAGTGGCTCGAGGAGCTGTTCCGCGAGCTGCATCCGCGCGCCACGCTCGAGGAGATCGACGGCGACATCAAGCAGAAGCCGCAGGAGGCCACGGCCCGCTACCTCGCCTTCCTCGGCCTGCTGGCCGAGGCGGTGCGCTTCCCGCCGGTCAAGCTGGTCGGCGACGCCGAGCGGCCCGGCCGCGGCGCCATCGAGGTCGACCTCGTGCTCGACGTCGGCAACTCGCGGACCTGCGGCCTGCTGATCGAGGCGGCCGGCGAACTCGGCGTCAACCTGAACGATTCCTACGAACTGTCGCTGCGCGACCTCTCGCATCCCGAGGTCGTGCACACGCGCCCCTTCGAATCGCGCGTCGAGTTCGCCCAGGCCTGGTTCGGCAAGAACCACCTGTCGCGGCTGGGCGGCCGCGCCGACGCCTTCGTCTGGCCAACCATGACGCGGGTCGGTCCGGAGGCGACGCGGCTTGCCGCCCGCCGCCGCGGCACCGAGGGCAATACGGGCATGTCGAGCCCCAAGCGCTACCTGTGGGACGAGGAGCCCCAGGCCCGCGAATGGCGCTTCAACGTCGCCTATGCCCAGGACCAGACGGCGATGCCGGCCGCCGCCGGGCCGATGGCGCAGCTCGTCAACCAGAAGGGCGAGCCGCTGCATCTCGTCGAGCCCGAGGCCGACGGCGCCGACCACCTGCCGGTGTTCGAGCCGCTCTACTCGCGCTCCTCGATCATGACCTTCGTGCTGTCGGAGATCCTGCTGCAGGCGCTGACGCTGATGAACTCGCCGCAGCAGCGCGGCCGGCGGGCCCATGCCGAGACGCCGAGGCGGCTGCGCCGCATCGTGCTCACCCTGCCGACCGGCATGCCGCTGGCCGAGCGCCTGATCTTCCGCAAGCGCGCCGAGGCCGCGCGCGACCTCGTCTGGATGATGCTGGGCTGGAAGCTCGACGATCCCGCCGCGCCGGCGCCGCGGGTGCTGACCGACTGGGACGAGGCCTCGTGCACGCAGCTCGTCTACCTCTACACCGAGGTGGCGCGGAACTTCGGCGGCGACGCCCGGCGCTTCTTCCAGATCACCGCCAAGCCGCGCGGCCGGCCGTGGGACGGCAAGCTCAACATCGCCAGCATCGATGTCGGCGGCGGCACCACCGATCTCATCATCAACTCCTACGCGCTCGAGGGCGCCGGCACGTCGGTGACGCTGTTCCCCGAGCAGCGCTTCCGCGAGGGCTTCAACGTCGCCGGCGACGACATCCTGCTGCGCGTCGTGCAGGGGCACGTGCTGCCGCCCATCGAGGCGGCGATGCGCGCCGCCGGCCTCGCCAACCCGACCGACCTGATGGCCGAGCTGCTGGGCGGCGACCGCGGCGGCGAGGACGTGATCCAGCGCAACCTGCGCCAGCAGTTCGCCCTGCAGGTCGCCCATCCGATCGCGCTCGAGTTCATGCGCGCCGCCGAAAGCTACGACCCCGCCTCCGGCGTGGTTGCGGCCGAGCCGCGCAGCTTCGATTCCTTCTTCCCCGAGGGCGCGCGGCCCTCGGAGGAAGTCGTCACCTTCGTCAACGAGGCGGCGCGCAAGCGCGGCGCCCGCGACTTCGACCTGCGGGCCACCGTGTTCCCCGTCGACCTGCCGGGCCTCGACAAGACGGTGCGGGCCGAGATGGGCCGCGTGCTGGCGCCGCTGGCCGAGATCGTCCACGCCTACGACTGCGACGTGCTGCTGCTGTCGGGCCGGCCCTCGCGCCTGCCCGGCATCCGCGCGCTGCTGATGGAGCTGCTGCCGCTGCCGCCCGAGCGTGTGATCTCGCTGCACGACTACCGGGTCGGCGCCTGGTATCCGTTCCGCGACGCCCGCCTCAGGGTCGAGGATCCCAAGACGACGGTGGCGGTGGGCGCCATGATCGCCGCCCTCGCCCAGTCGCAGCTCCCCGACTTCTCGTTCCGCTCCGACCTGCTGCGCTCGCGCAGCATCGCCCGCTACATCGGCAAGCTCGACGGCGGTGGCCGCCTGCAGGGCGAGGACCTCGTCTATCGCGACGTCGATCTCGACAATCGCGAATACGAGCTGCCCGAGACGACCTTCGAGTTCCGTGGCCCGATGTGGCTCGGCGCCCGCCAGCTCGACCTCGTGCGCTGGCCGGCGGCCCGGCTCTATGCGCTGGAGTTCGCGCGGCCGGAGTTTGCCGAGCGGCACGCCCGCGAGACGCCGTTCAAGATCGCGCTGGCCCGGGTGAAGCCCAAGGACAAGGATTCGGGTGACGTCGAGCGCTTCCGCCTGCGCCAGGTGACCAACCGCGACGGCCGCGCCGTCGCGCTCGATCGCCTGACGCTGCGTCTGCAAACCCTGCCGCGCCGTGAGGGCTACTGGCTCGACACGGGCATGCTCAAGACCGGGTAGTCGTTATGGATACTGTCGATCTCAAGCTGGCCCAGGACTGCGAAACGCTGGCCGTGGCCGCCAGCGAAGGCGTGGCGTGGCTGAAGGGCGCCGCCGCCGAATCGCCCACCGTGGCCCAGCAGGCGCCGTCGCTGATCGGCGAGCTGCAGAAGGTGAGGAACCAGAGCCGCAAGCTGGCGCGCGCCGCCCGCCGGCGCATGTGCGTCGGCGTGTTCGGCCCGAGCCAGGCCGGCAAGTCCTATCTCGTCTCCATCCTGGCGAGCCGCGACGGAAGGCCGATGCAGGCGCGGTTCGGCGACAGGAGCTACGACTTCCTGCGCGAGATCAATCCCCCCGGCAATCGCGAGTCTACCGGCCTGGTCACGCGCTTCGGCCTGGGGCTGAGCGCCGGCGACAAGGACTTCCCGGTGCGGGTGCGCCTGCTGACGCAGACCGACATCGTGAAGATCCTGGGCAACTCCTTCCTGCTCGACTTCGACCACCAGAAGGCGGCCTTCGAACGGCCCGACGGCGCCGCCATCCGCACGCGGCTGGCCGAGCTGCGCACCAGGGCGGCGTCGGTTCCCTACGGCGATCTCGAGTCCGACGACGTGCTCGACCTGATCGAGTATTTCGACACGTTCTTCGCCGGCGTGACGGCCGAGCTGCGCACCGACTACTGGCGCGAGGCGATCGAGCTGGCGCCGCGCCTGTCGGGTCACGACCGCGCCAGGCTGTGGTCGGTCCTGTGGTACGACTTCCAGCCCTTCACCGACCTCTATCTCACCCTCTACGACGGGCTGCAGAAGCTGTCCTTCGCGCCCGAGGCGATGCTCGGCATGGACGCGCTGATCCCGCGCGAGAAGAGCATCGTCGACGTGCTGACGCTCGACCGGCTGGGCGCCGATTCGGCCGACACGCTGCTGGTGCGGCCCAAGCTGGCCGACGGCCGCGCCGCGCCCGACGCCGACCTGCCGCGCTCGCTGATCTGCGCGCTCACCGCCGAGCTCAGCGTCTCGATCGCCGAGAAGCCGTGGGACTTCTTCGACCATACCGACCTTCTCGACTTCCCCGGCGCGCGCTCGCGGCTGAAGCTCGCCAGCCTGGGCGACGTCGCCAAGGCGAAGGGCGTCGCCGAGGGCGCCAACCCGCTGCGCGAGCTGCTGCTGCGCGGCAAGGTCGCCTACCTGTTCCAGCGCTACTCGGCCGAGCGCGAGCTGTCGGCCATCCTTCTGTGCATCCCCGACGGCAACCAGGAGGTCCGCGATCTCTCGGACATGATGACGGCGTGGATCGACCAGACGATCGGCGCCACGCCGGCCGACCGCGCCAAGCAGAGGAACGCGCTGTTCCTCGTCCTCAGCAAGATGGACCGCGAGTTCGAGCAGAAGGCGGGCGAGACCGAGGAATCGCGCAAGCTGCGCTGGTCGGCCCGCCTCAACAACTCGCTGATCAACAACTTCCGCGGCGAATGGCCGGCCAACTGGGACGGCAAGCCGTTCGACAACACCTTCTGGCTGCGCAACCCGACCGTCATCGACGAGCGGCTGATGGACTACGATGCCGGCCGCGAGGTCGGGATCGCCGAGACCTTCGCCGGCCGCGCCCGCGAGCTGCGCTCGCACTTCGTCGCCAATCCCGACGTGCGCCGCCACTTCGCCGATCCGTCGCGGGCCTGGGACGAGGCCTTCCGGGCCAACGACGGCGGCGTCGCCTACCTGGTCGAGAGCCTGACCCCGGTCTGCGACCCGGCGATCAAGCGCGCCCAGGTGCGCGGCCAGCTCGAGGTCCAGATCCGCCGCCTGGTCGACCGGCTGGCCGGCTTCCACAGCGCCGCCGACGGCGATTCGCGCGCCAAGAAGCGCGAGCTCGTGCACACGGTGCTGCGCGGGCTGGCGACCTGCATCCAGCAGCAGCTGTTCGGCGAGCTCATGGCGGCGCTGCAGATCGCCGACACCGCGTTGCGCGAGATCTACTTCCGCATCGCCACGGCGCGCCCCTCCGATGACGGGGCGGCGGGCAAGCCGGCCGGCCAGGTCGCGCAGTCGACCGGCGCGGCGGTCGATCTCGGCGCCATCTTCGCCGACGTGTTCGGCGAGGAGGAAGGCCGCGCCGCGCCGCCGTCCGGCGTGCTGGAGGATCGCGCCGAGCGCTTCGCGCGCGAGGCCGCCGAGTACTGGCTGGAGAACATGCGGCGCGTCGGCGCCGACGACAAGGCACTGTCCCATTTCGGCGTCGACCGGCAGCATCTCGGCTGGCTGATCGACGAGCTGATCGTGGGGGCGCACCGGCTGAAGCTGATCGACCAGCTGAGCCACGAGGTGCGCGAGCTGGAGAACGCCGCCAACGCCAAGTGGGAGGAGATCGCCGAGCGCCAGGTACGCACCGCCTCGACCGCGCTGAACGGCTATGTCAGCGCGCTGGGCTTCGACCGCCTCCCGCTCGACCAGCGCCCCGGGCTGCCGCCCAACAATCCGCAGCGCCGCGTCTTCGAGGGACCGCCGGTGGTGAACGGCATGCCGGTCCTGACCGAGAACCCGTCGGCGATCTATGCCGACTATTGCAAGGACTGGATGCGCGCCTTCCTGCAGCTCGCCATGGACAATGTCGGCTACGAGGGCGGCCGCGAGATCTCGCCCGAGCAGAACGACCGCCTGGGCGCCATCCTGCGCACCGTGCCGGCCTGACCGCGCGATGCCGATCCGCGCTTCCGTCGCACCGCTCAGCGAGCCCGGCCACGCCCTCCTGCGGGTGAGCGATCTCGACGCCGCGCCCGAGGGGCTGGCGCTCTCGATCCAGCGCCAGCAGGGGCCGGACAGCCATCTCGGCGACGACGGCTGGCGACGCACCGAAGCCTGGCTGATGCCCGAGACCGTCGCGCAACGCGGCGGGATGCTCGAGTTCCACCTCGGTCCCGAGATCTGCGACCGGCTGGCCGGCATCGCCACGGTGCGCCTGCGGATCAAGGAGCCCGACATCGGCGTCGTCGGCACCACCGTCGTCGCCTGGCCGCCCATGCTGACCTCGGGCGCCGTCGACCCGTCGAGCCGGCGGCCCGACGACACGGTTCGCCTGCGCTCCGCCGCGATGTCCGAGCCGGTACCCGAGCCCGTGCCGGAGCCCCTGCCCGAGCCCCCGGCGCCGCCCTTCGCCCCGCCGCGGTCCGAGCTGCGCGCCGAACGCGACACCGTGCCGGCCCGGCGGTCGGGCGCGGCCGGCTGGGTGGTCGCCATACTGATCCTGCTGGCGCTGGCCGGCGGCGGCTACTACGCCTACCTCACCTACTACAAGCCGGCCGAGACGGTAGCCGAGACGCCGCCTGCCGCGCCCAGCCCCACGGTCGACCTGAAGACGGCCGAGGGCGCACCTGCCGGCAAGTCGGTCCGCGCCGTCGTCGCCGACTATCTCGCGACCAAGCCCACGCCCGAGGCGATGCTCGCCAAGGCGCGCGACTTTGCCAAGGCGGGCGACGGTGCAGCGGCCTTCCTGGTGTTCCGGCGCGCCGCCGAAGCCGGCAATGCGGAGGCGGAGGTCGAGCTCGCCGCCTTCTACGACCCGCTGGTCACGCCGGCCAAGGCGGGCTTCACGCCCGACGGCGTGCGCGCCGCCGACTGGTACGAGCGCGCGGCGCTCGCTGGCTCGGGCGAAGCCCAGCGCCGGCTCGGCCTGCTGCTGGCCAAGGGCGGCGCCGGCCTGGCCGCCGATCCGGCGAAGGCGCGGACCTGGCTGCAGCAGGCGGCGGCGCAGAACGACGCCGACGCGAAGAAGGCGCTGGAAGCACTTCCCAAGTAGCGGAGTGGTCCGCGCTCCATAGACGCGCCATGGAGTGGCGCGCCCCCCAGCAAGTTGGCGATGGATCTCATCCCACGCACGGATGGCCTGTCTCTACCGAAGCCGGCGGACCCAGTCCTCGTAGTCGCGGCTGGCGGCCACCAGGTTCGCCGGCTGGCGCATGTCCCCGCGTCCGGCCCGGGCGGCGGCGCGCGTGTCGCTGGGGCTCATCCCGAAGGCCTGCCGGAACAGCCGGCTGAAATGGGCCTCGCTGGTGAAGCCCAGCGCGAAGGCGATGTCGTAGATGCGTCGGTGGTCGTTCGCCGGGCTGGCGAGCTCGGCGCCGGCCCGCACCAGCCGCTGTTGCTGGATGTAGCGCGCCACCCCGCCCAGGGGCTCGAACATCCGGTAGAGCTGGCTGCGCGAGACGTGGAACGAGCGGCAGAGCGATTCGGCATCGAGGGACGGCGAGCGCAGATGGAGCGCGACATGGCGCTGGATGCGCCGCAGCAAGGTCTCGTCGAGGGAAGCCCGCGCGCGGTCGACGGTCGACGCGGTCGTGCGGAAGCAGGCGGCGATCATGTCGGTCGTGGCCTGCGCGACATGCGGCGCATCGGGCAGCGTGATGTCGTCGGCGCGCGCCAGCAGCGAGCGCATGTAGTCTCCCAGCAGGCCGCCCATGCCGCTGTCGCCGCGCAGGATCAGGCCGTGAAGGTCGGTCGGCGACGGCAAGGCGCGATCGAGCGTCTCGCGCGGGACGACGATCGCCACGGTGCCCGACGCCGCGGCCTGGGTGACGTTCGACTGGGTGAGGTCGAGGATCTGCACGTCGCCGCCGCCCAGCACGCGGCCGCGGTCCCCGGCCTCGCCGACCAGGCCGCCGCTGGCATAGAGCTGCACCAGATAGTGGTCGAGCCCGTCCGCGACGGCCTTGTTGCGGTCGCGCACGAAGTGTTGGCCGTCGAACCCGACCTCGGAGATCAGCAGACCGCCCAGATGGTAGCCGCGGACCGTCGCCGCGAATCCCTGTTCCGCGCGATAGCCCGGAGGCGGCGCCACATCGAACAGGACGGAGATGCTTTCCTGCCAGGCCGCGAACTGGTCGCGCGCTTCCAGTTCACGGGTCGTGAACAGGCTGAAGGGGATCTTGCCGGTCTCGCTCATGCCTGTCGGTGACGCTTCGCGACGCTCGTCGGTTCCCGCGGAGGCGGCAGTCAACCGTGCGTGCCCCGGCAAGGCGAGGGAAAAGGTGCCGGAACCCCGGGTGCCCGCAGCGGCGATGCAGGGTTTCACCTGCACGATACCTGCGGGACGCCTGATCAAGACATCCGGGACGGACAGTCAAAGCCGGCGCCGACGGCCCTGCTAGAGTGAGAGTCGAGCGTTTCGCAGTCCAGCCCTCCCGAGGTTCGAGTCATGGCGGCCCCCTACGAGTCCGAGGTCACGTTCCTGTCGGGCGTTGCCGCCGACGGTACGGTCGCACCCATCGCCTTCCAGACCTGGAACTACGCGATTCCCGCCGGCTATGCGGACGTGTCCGGCGCCGTGAAATGGGGCGCCCCCACCCCGGGCTCGGGCGCCTCCATCAGCTACTTCTTCACCGTGGCCTCCAACTGGACAGACCAGGAGCAGTCGGCCTGGGAAGGCGGCTTCGCCGTCTGGTCGGCGATCGCCAACGTGACCTTCGTCGAAGCCGCCGATGCCGCCACGGCCAACTTCGTGATCACCCGCGGATCCGATGGCGGCGCCTATCAGAGATATTCGGGACAGACGGATGCCGAGATCGGCGCCTCCGAGGTCGGTACGCCCAACGCCACCGGCTCGCTGATCTCGATCGATACCAATGGCCGCGGATTCGGACCGATCAACGAGGATCTCGCGACAGAGGGCGGCTACCCCTTCTCGACGGTCGTGCACGAGATCGGCCACATGCTCGGCCTCGGCCATGGCGGCCCCTACAACTCCACCGTCAACAACATGACGCAGCAGTTCGGCCCGTACGACACGACGTTGTGGACGCTGATGTCCTACATCCCGCCGGATGCCCGGCCGACCGGCTTCTTCGACGAGTATCCTGTCACCGGCACGGCCTGGGGCACCGACCAGGACGGCAACGACATCCAGCCGCTCACGCCGATGATGCTCGACATCCTGGCGATCCAGCGACTCTACGGCGCGGCGACCAGCGGTCCGCTCGCCTCGGGCGGCCAGGTCTTCGGCTTCAACAGCAACATCGGCGGCTTCCTCGGCCTGATCTACGACTTCTCGCGCAACGCGTTCCCCGTGCTCACCCTGTGGGACGGCGGCACGAACAACACGCTCGACCTCTCCGGCTACAGCCAGGACGCGGTGATCAGCCTGATCCCCGGCACCTTCTCCAGTGCCGGCGGCAGGGTGAACAACATCGGGATCGCCCACGACACAGTGATCGAGACGGCCAGAGGCGGCAGCGGCAACGACACGATCTACGCCTCCGACGTCGCCTCGACCCTGATCGGCGGCCTCGGCAGCGACCAGATCTTCGGCGGCGCCGGCGACGACATCCTCACCGGGGGGGCCGATCCGGACACGATCGACCCGGGTGGCGGCCTGAACACGCTGCGCGACACGCTGGCCAACATGGACGGCGACACGGTCCTTCATTTCGGCCGCAGCACCACGATCGACATCGAAGGTTCGCTGATCGGCCGCTCGCACCTCCAGGTGCAGCATGCCTTCGGCGACACGACGCTGGTCCTGGGAGAGACGGAGATCGCCCTGGAAGGTGCGTTCACCGGCGGCGACTTCATGGCGGTCGCGCGCGGCAGCGGCGAGAGCAGCCACACCTACGTGACCTTCGAGACCTACATGCCGACCCTCTACGAAGGCGTGCGCGTCGCATCGTCGATGATCAACGGGGTGGCCAACCAGCCCTTCCTGACCGGCGACGGCTCTGTCGGCTTCAGCCTCAAGATGGACGCCGCGGTCTCGGTCTTCAACGACTCGCTGGGCACCTACAAGGTCCGGGCGGACGGGACGGTCTACGGCGTCGCGATGCTGTTCAGCGACAGCCACACGGCAGCCGGCATCGGCCTGACGACCAGCCTCGGCTCGCCGGCCGACGGCGACCGCATCGGCTTCTTCCTGGTGCAGAACGGATTCGGCCAGTTCGGCAACATGCCCAACGACCTCTCCTTCGTGACGGCCGGCGGCGCGACCGCGGCCAACCTGAACGGCGGCCAGCCGGTGTTCCTGCAGAGCGCATCGCTCGGCCTGCTGAACGACGCGACCGTCTTCCATTCCTTCGCGGCCTTCAATCCGGGGCAAGCCGAGCAGGTCCTGTCCGGCGTCGTGCCGGGCGGTACGGCGATGACCTTCGGCTTCGAGGACCTCGCGAGCGCCACGGGCGACAACGACTTCCAGGACCTCGTCTTCACCATCCGCGGCAACCACGACGGGCTCTTCGTCGTCTGAGGTCGCCCCTGCCGAGCCTGTGGGCCGGCCGGTCCTACAGCGCCATGCGGCTGTGCAGGTCGATCATGATCCAGAAGCTGCCGCCCACCATCAGGAAGATCAGGACGGCGGTGAAGCCGAGCGCCAGCAGATTCTCGCGCGGAGTCGTGGTGAAGTTGACGTGCAGGAAGAAATGCAGGTGCACCAGGATCTGCAGCACCGCCGCGGCGGCGATCACCAGCATCAGCCGCGGCGGCGGCAGGGCGTGGGTGTAGACCAGCCAGAACGGGATGGCCGTGAGCACGACGGCGAGCACGAAGCCCACGAGGTAGGAGCCGAGACCGTGGCGTTCCATCACATGAGCCCCGGGAGATAGACGATCGAGAAGATGCCGACCCAGGCGATGTCGAGGAAGTGCCAGAACAGGCCGAGCCGGAAGAGGCGCGAGGTCACCGGCAGGCTTAGCCCCTTGGTCGCGACCTGGGCCGACAGGATCAGGATCCAGATCAGGCCGACGCTGACATGGGTGCCGTGCGTGCCGACCAGGGTGAAGAAGGCCGACAGGAAGCCCGACCGGTCGGGGCCGGCGCCGGCGGCGATCATGCCGATGAATTCCCGGACCTCGAGGAAGACGAAGCCGGCGCCCAGGACGAAGGTGACCGCGAGCCAGGCCAGCACCGCCCCGCTGCTGCCCCGCCGCGAGGCCAGCGAGGCGAAGCCGAAGGTCATGCTCGACACCAGCAGCAGCGCCGTCTCCAGCGCGGCATTGTTCAGGTCGAACAGCGTCTTGCCGCTCGGCCCGCCGGCCGTGTTCCCGACCATGATGCCGTAGGTCATGAACAGCAGGGCGAAGATCACGGCGTCGCCCATCAGGTAGAGCCAGAAGCCCAGCGCCCGCTGCTCGTGGATCGCGGCCTGCTCCCCGTGGGGCTGCCCCGGGGACTGGCCGTGGGGTTGGGCGTGCATGCTCGCGACGCTCATGTCCGGCCGGCCATCCGGGCCGTCTCCACCGCCCGGTAGCGCAGGGTCTCCATGCGCTCGACCTCCTTGGCCGTGAGCACGAACTCGGTGTCGTCGTCGGAGGAGCGCCAGATCATGGTGGCCCACATCGCGAGGCCGCAGGCGATGGCCAGCCACCAGATGTGCCAGACCATGGCGAAGCCCAGCACGAAGGCGAGCCCGCCCATCATGACGCCGACCGGCGAGTTCTTCGGGATCTCGATGTCCTGGTAGACGGCCGGCCGCTTCCAGGCGACGCCGCGCTCCTTCATCTCCATCAGCGGCTCGCGGTCACGCACCTCGGGCAGGACGGCGAAATTGTAGGGCGGCGGCGGCGAGGCGATCGCCCATTCGAGCGTGCGCCCGTCATAGGGGTCGCCGGTCAGGTCGACCGTCTTGTTGCGGTCGCGGAAGCTCGCGATGAGCTGCATCGCCAGGCAGCCGATGCCGATCAGGATCAGCACCGCGCCCATCGAGGCGGCGATCAGCCAGGGCTGCCAGCTCGGGTCGTTGTACTGCTCCATGCGGCGCGGCATGCCCATCAGGCCGAGCACGTAGAGCGGCATGAAGGCGAGATAGAAGCCGACGATCCAGAACCAGAAGGCGGCCTTGCCCCACGGCTCGTTGATGCGGAAGCCGAACGCCTTGGGGAACCAGTACATGTAGCCGGCGAGGTAGCCGAACAGCACGCCCGGGATGATCATGTTGTGGAAGTGCGCGACCAGGAAGGTCGTGTTGTGCATCAGGAAGTCGGCGGGCGGCATCGCCAGCAGCACGCCGGTCATGCCGCCGATCACGAAGGTGACGATGAAGCCGACCGTCCACAGCATCGACGGATGGAAGGTGATGCGGCCGCGATACATGGTCAGCAGCCAGTTGAACACCTTAACGCCGGTCGGCACGGCGATGATCATGGTGGTCACGCCGAAGAAGGCGTTCACGTTGGCCGACGAGCCCATGGTGAAGAAATGGTGCAGCCAGACGGCGAACGACAGGATGCCGATGGCCATCGTGGCGTAGACCAGCGAATCGTAGCCGAACAGCCGCTTCCGGCAGAAGGTCGCCACGACCTCGGAGAACACGCCGAACGCCGGCAGGATCAGGATGTAGACCTCCGGATGGCCCCAGATCCAGAACAGGTTGACGTAGTTCATCATGTTGCCGCCGGCTTCGTTCGTGAAGAAGTGCATGCCGAGCAGGCGGTCGAGGGCGAGCAGGCCGCAGGCGACGGTCAGCGCCGGGAAGGCGAAGGCCATCAGCAGCGAGGCGCAGAAGGCGGTCCAGGTGAAGGGCGGCATGCGCATCAGCGTCATGCCGGGCGCCCGCCGCTTCAGGATGGTCACGAGGAAGTTGATGCCCGACAGGGTCGAGCCGACGCCGCTGATCAGCAGCGCCCAGATCCAGTAGTCGACGCCGACGCCGGGGCTGTACTGGATGCCCGAATAGGGCGGGTAGCCCGTCCAGCCGGCGGTCGAGAACTTGCCGATCACCAGCGACACCATCACCAGGCCGGCGCCCGAGGCGCTCAGCCACAGGCTGAGCGAGTTCAGGAAGGGGAAGGCGACGTCGCGCGTGCCGATCTGCAGCGGCACGGCGATGTTCACCAGCCCGGTCATGAACGGCATGGCCATGAAGAAGATCATGATCGTGCCGTGGGAACTGAAGATCTGGTCGAAATGCTCGGGCGGCAGGTAGCCGCCATTGTCGAAGGCCAGCGCCTGCTGGGCGCGCATCATGATGGCGTCGACGAAGCCGCGCAGCAGCATGATCAGCGCCAGCACGATGTACATGACGCCGATGCGCTTGTGGTCGACGCTGGTCAGCCACTCGGTCCACAGGTACTTCCAGGCGCCAAGCCAGGTGATGACCGCCATCACGATCAGCGCACCGCCCACCGTCACGGCAGCGCCGCCGGCGGCGATCGGGCTGTAGAGAGGCAGGGCCTCGATCGTCAGCTTGCCGAACATGCGTCCTATCTCCGGGCCGGCGGGTTGGTGCCCTGGCCGCCGGGGCTGCCATGGCCGCCGTGGGCGCCATGGGCGCCGTGGCCGTAGGGTCCCGCGAACTTCTCGATGATCGTATCGAACAGGCGCGGCTCGACCGCCGAGTAGTAGGTCACCGGATTGAGGCGGCTCTTCTCGGCGAGCTTGGCGTAGGTCGGCGGGTCGAGCCTGGCCGGCGCCTGCCGGGCTTTGGCGACCCAGGCGTCGAACTCGGCCGGGCTGGTGGCGACGACCTCGAAGAACTGGTCGGAGAAGCCGCCGCCGCTGTACTGCGTGTTGCGGCCGACGAACTTGCCCGGCTGGTCGGCCAGGAGCTGCAACCGGGTCTGCATGCCGGCCATGGCGTAGATCTGGCCGGCGAGCGCCGGAACGTAGAAGGAGTTCATCACCGTGTCCGAGGTGATGCGCAGGCTGATCGGCCGGCCGGCCGGGATCGCCATCTGGTTGACCGACGCCACCCCTTCCTTGGGGTAGATGAACAGCCACTTCCAGTCCTGGGCCACGACCTCGATGTCGAGCGGCGGCACGTCGGAGGCAAGCGGCCTGTAAGGATCGAGCCGGTGGGTGCTGCGCCAGACGAGCACGGCGACCGCGACCACGATCAGGGCGGGGATCGCCCAGACCACGGCGTCGATCTTGGGCGAATAGTCCCACTTGGGCTCGTAGCGGGCATTGCGCGAGGCGCTGTAGCGCCAGGCGAACAGGAATCCCATGACGATGACCGGAACGATCACGACCAGCATCACGGCGAAGGCATCGAACAGCAGGCCGCGCTCAGCGTCGGCGATCGGTCCCTTGGGATTGAGGACGACGGCCTTGTCGCAGCCGGCGGTCAGGAGACCGAGACCCACGATCGCCGCGTACCGAAACCTGTCGAATGTCTGCGTCACGCCCCCGCTCGCCCCGTTCATTGAGCAGCGGGTTTAGATTGAAGCTACATCTTGTGAGGGGCAAATGATTCTTTTGCCACCGGCAGGACGCTCGCCGCGTTCAGGTCTTCTTCTCCGTCGCCCCGCTCGCCGGAGTCTTGGCCGGCTGATCCTTGCCCAAAGGATCCTTGATCGTGCAGACATCGGCCTTGAGCCGCTCCTTGAGGAGCGCGATCTGCTCCTCGATCTGCTTGTTGGCGGCCTTCTGCTTGTCGATCTGGTCCTCGAGCGCCTTCACCTGCGCCTGGTCGGGGCCCGCCGGCGCGGGCGGCGGCGGCGGCGCGGGCAACTGCACCGCGACATTCACGATCGGGCGATAGAACAGGTACCAGCCCAGCGCGAGGCCGGCGGCGAGCAGGAAGAAGCCTCCGACCAGGCCGCCCAGAATGAGCGGCCAGCGGGATGTCGGACGGTCGGACGATGGGACGTTCTCGGCCATGGCGATGCAGTTGGGCTCCGGGACAACGCAGCAGTCAATACCGTCGACGCGGCGGAATTGGGGCGGCTGCGGGCCGCAACCGCGGCGGCCCTTGCCAAGCGCCCGATCCTATATAAGTGTATATGCACTTTCTCGGCCTCGACCTGCCCGCGTTCGGCTTCTAAGGTCGGCCGCCCGTTGCGAAGGAGAGTTGCCATGACGGCCTGCATCGTCGGTTGGTCCCACAGCAAGTTCGGCAAGCTGGACGGCGAGACCAGCGAATCGCTGATCGTGAAGGCGGCCAGCGAGGCCATGGCCCATGCCGGGATCGAGCCCCGCGACGTCGACGTGATCTATGTCGGCAACATGAACGGCGGCTTCGTGCGCCAGGAGTTCCACTCCTCGCTGGCGCTGCAGGCCCATCCCGACCTGCGCTTCAAGCCCAGCACGCGGGTCGAGAACGCCTGCGCCACCGGCTCGGCGGCGATCCACATGGGGCTGAACAGCCTGGCCGCCGGCAAGGCCCGCTTCGTCCTGGTGGTCGGCGTCGAGAAGATGACCGAGCTCAACAGCGCCCAGGCCGGCGAGGTGCTGATCAAGGCGTCCTACGTCGCCGAGGAAGCCAACATCGAGGCCGGCTTCGCCGGCATCTTCGGCAAGATCACCTCGGCCTACTTCCAGCGCTACGGCGACAAGTCGGACGCGCTCGCCCGCATCGCGGTCAAGGCGCACCGCAACGGCGCCAAGAACCCCTATGCCCACTTCCAGAAGGAGTTCGCCTACGACTTCTGCCGCACGCCGTCGGACAAGAACCCGTTCGTCGCCGGGCCGCTGAAGCGTACCGACTGCTCGCCGGTGACCGATGGCGCCGCCGCGGTGGTGCTGGCCGACGTCTCGACGGCGCTCGGCATGAAGCAGGCGATCGCCTTCCGCGCCGCCGAGCAGGTCAACGACTTCCTGCCGATGAGCCGCCGCGACATCATCAAGTTCGAAGGCCCGCAAGCGGCGTGGAAGAAGGCCCTGGCCGCTGCCCGCCTCGACCTGCTCGACCTGTCCTTCGTCGAGAGCCACGACTGCTTCACCTCGGCCGAGTTGATCGAATACGAGGCGATGGGCCTCACCGCGCCCGGCGAGGGCGAACGGGCGATCAACGAAGGCTGGGTCGAGCGAGACGGAAAGCTGCCGGTCAACGTCTCGGGCGGACTCAAGGCCAAGGGCCATCCGGTCGGCGCCACCGGCGTCAGCATGCACGTGATGTCGGCCATGCAGCTCTCGGGCACCGCGCCGGAGGGCCTGCAGCTTCCCAAGGCGACGCTCGGCGGCGTCTTCAACATGGGCGGCGCCGCCGTCGCCAACTACGTCAGCATCCTCGAGCCGCTGCGCTGATCGTTCGAGATCGCCGCTAAAGACCCAGCACCTCGATCTCGCCCTCGACCAGGCGGTTGAGGGCCGCGACGCGGTCAGCCGGCAGATCGTGGCGGGCCGCCTGCGGATCGTCCGCGACGGCTGTCAGGAAACGGTGCGCGGGCACGCTGAACCGTACCAGCGCTGCCGTATCCAGCCCGGCCGTCAGCCAGCGCCTGTCGTCGCCGTCCAGCTCGTTCGATGAAGAGCCCAGGAGTCGCAGCGCCCTCTGGCCCGCCGGCAGCGCGCGCCGGCCGGCCGTCTCGATGGCGGCGAGCTCTTCCGCCGTCACGGCGAGATGGAGGCGCAGCTTGCCGAATTGCTCACCCCGGCGGCGCCGGTCGTCGGCCCACCAGTCGTTCTGCCAGTCCTCGTAGCCCAGCAGCATGCCTTCGAGACGTTCGAGAGTGTCGTTCCAGCCGGTCTTCGCCGCCGCCCGGGACACCAGTTTCCAGGCGGGAATGCGCCACTCCTCGCCCTTGCGCGCGTAATAGACGGTTCTGAGGCCTTCGGCCGTCCGGCCATCCGCCCGGCGGGTCGGCTCGGCAAACGGCTCCAGCTCCTCTTCCTTGTGCAGGAGCCCTTCGGCGACGAAACGGTCGAACTGTTCCTCGCCCTCGAAGCGAAGAGGCGGGTAGACGTCCTCCTGCATCCGCGCGAACGGCTTTCGGCCGTCGATCATCAGGACGAGCTCGTAGCCGGTATGCGCGAGGTAGGGCATCGCCTCGCGGGGCATCCACTTGAAGAGCGCCGTCTGGCGGCCGCCTGGATCGAAACCGAGCGCGAAATGACGGGTCAGCGCCGATACTTCCCGCGGCTCGAGCCGGTACCGGCTCGTCAGGTCCGGATCGAGCCCGGCCTCGAGGCCGAGGATCGCGCGCAATTCGTCCGGCCGTTCGACCATGAACATGCATTCGAAGGCGGGATGCCCGAATTCCGGGTCGATCGCTTGCAGAACGAAGCGCAGAGGCTGCATGCTTGACCAACAAGCATCATTCTTCATCACAGGGAAGCGACCGGTGCGGGCCATCGATCGGACAGAGAGCGACGCCATCCTGAGCGCCAGGTGGCGCTGGCCGGCGGCGCGGCGCTCTCCTACGCCGACACGGTGAGCATCCTGGCCGCCGGCCGCTACCTGCTGCGCCGCCGCGACCTCGCCGACATCGGCGCGCTGCCGCCGGCCGAGCCCGCCGACCTGGTCGCGATCCTGCGCGGCCGGCCCGAGCTGGCCGGCGAGGCCGTGAAGTACCTCGCCATCATGGCACTGGTCGACGGCGCGCTCGATCACCAGAAGCTCGCGCGCGTGCTCGACTATTCACGCGCCCTCGACGTCGAGGCGGACTACCTCACCGACCTGGTCGAGGCGGCGTCGGGCCATCTCGCCTGGGCGACCGCCGACATGGGGCGCAAGAACTTCGACAGCGTGCTCAGCCGCTCCTCGGCCGGCCTCGACCCCGACCGGTGGATCCGGCCCTATGCCGGAGACCAGGCCGATCCGGCGCTGGTGGCGCGCTACGAGGCGCTGGGCGGGCTGCCGCCCTCGACGTTCGGCAAGGCGCTGTGGGACTTCGACAAGAGGAACGGCTATCCCTTCCCCGGCGACCCGCAGGCGCTCAACGCCGGCTTCGGCACGCCGCACGATTCCACCCACGTGATCTCGGGCTACGACACCAGCGCGCGCGGCGAGCTGCTGGTCTCGACCTTCACCGCCGGCATGCATCCGATCAACCCGATGAGCGGCCACATCCTGCCGGTGATCTTCTTCTTCCATTTCGGCGAGCCGCTGAACGATGTCGGCCATGCCGGCACGGGCGGCCTCGACCCCGACGAGTTCTGGCACGCCTGGGCGCGGGGCGCCGATATGACGGTCGACCTCTTCGATCCCGGATGGAGCGTCTGGGACTGGGTCGAGCACGACCTCGAGGACCTGCGCCGCCGCTGGAACGTCACGCCGGCGGGGCGGCCTTCTTGACGATACCTCATCCCACTCCGACGTTCGGAGCCGGGCTGCCGGAACACCGGCGGTGTGCCTGTCTCGGCCGTCGCAGACGCGGTATGATGCCCTGCCATGACATCCGAGGAGTTCTTCCGTCTTATCGACCTCCACCGCTCCGAACTCGCGAGCGTGGGCGTGCGGCGACTGGGCGTTTACGGCTCGGTTGCGCGTGATGAGGCGCGCGAAGACAGCGACATCGACATTCTGGTCGAGTTCGAGGAGACGCCCGACCTCTTCCAGATGGCGGCACTCCGGGACCGGCTCTGCGAGATTCTCGGACGGCCCGTGGACCTTGCCACACCGCGAGGCCTGAAGCCGAGACTGCGCGACCGCGTCCTCAACGAAGTGCGCTATGCCGCGTGATCGTTCGGCGGACCTTCTGAACGACATTCTGGGCTTCATCGATCGCATCGAACGCTGGACGCCGGCCAATCCGACGGGCGCCGCCAACGCCGACGAAAGGACGCTCTACGCCGTCCTTCATGCCCTCCAATACATCGGCGAGGCGGTCTCACGCCTGCCGCCCGCCGTCATCGAACTGGCCCCTCAGATTCCATGGGCGCGAATACGCGCCATGCGGAACCTGATTGCGCACGACTATGCGGGAATCGAGCCGGCGATCGTCTGGCAAACCGTCGCGCATCGCCTGCCCGAACTCCGCGGCGCCGTCGAAGATATCCTGAAACGTCTGCCCCGATAGAACCAGCCGCCAACAAGCCGGCGGACCCTCGGGCGACAACGCCTGTGGCGGTCAGACCACCGGGCTCGCGCCGCCGTCGACGTTGATCGCGACGCCGGTGATGAACGAGCCCGCGTCGGAGCACAGGAAGCAGGCCATGCGGGCGAATTCCTCGGCCTTGCCCATGCGGCCGAGCGGGATGCGGCCCTTGGCCATACCGGCCAGGAACTCCTCGTAGGTCTTGCCCTCGCCCGCCGCCGTCTTGTGGCGACGCTGCCACTGGTCGCTCTCGATCAGGCCGACCAGCATGGCGTTCACCAGCACGCCGTGCGGCGCGTTCTCGTGGCTGAGCGCCTTGGTCAGCGCCATGCCGGCGGCGCGGCTGACGCTGGTCGGCGCGGAGTTGGCGTTGGGCGCCTTGGCGCCGATGTTCAGCACGTTGACGATGCGGCCCCACTTGCGCTCCCGCATGCCGGGCAGCACCGCGCGGATGGTGCGGATGGCGCCGAACAGCTTCAGGTCGAGGTCGCCCTGCCAGTCCTCGTCGGTCACCGTCTCGAACGGCTTGGCATGGCTGATGCCGGCATTGTTGACCAGGATGTCGACCTTGCCGAACTCGGCCTCGATCTTCTTGAACGTGTCGGAGATCGGCTGCGCCTTCGACACGTCGCAGGAATAGGCCTCGATCTTGGCGTTGGTCTTGCCCGCCGCCTTGGCGACCTCGGCCTTGGCCGAGGCCAGCACGTCGGCCTTGCGCGCCAGCAGCGCCACCGAGGCGCCCGAGGCCGCGAACTCCTTGGCCATGGCCAGGCCGAGCCCGGTGCTCGCGCCCGTGATCGCCGCGACGCGGCCATCCATGCGTACGTCCATTGTTTCCCCCTATGATGGTCCGGAAATTCTAGCGGCGGAGTGTAGCGATTGCCGCCAGCACGCGCTCGGGGGTCGCCGGCGCATCGAGCCGCACAGCGGTCCTGCCATTGCCGGTCGCGGCGATGGCGTCCTTGAGCGCGGTCCACACGGCGGTCGCGAGCAGCAGCGGCGGCTCGCCCACCGCCTTGGAGCGGAAGATGGTGGCCTCGCGCGAGGGCGCGTTCTCGAGCAGCGTCACGTTGAACACCGCGGGCGCGTCGCGGCTGCCCGGGATCTTGTAGGTCGAGGGGCCGATCGTGCGCAGCCGGCCCTCCCGGTCCCACCACAGTTCCTCGCAGGTCAGCCAGCCCTGGCCCTGGACGAACGCGCCCTCGATCTGGCCGAGGTCGATGGCGGGATTGAGCGAGGACCCGCAATCCTGCACCAGGTCGGCGCGCAGCACGCGGCTCTCGCCGGTCAGCGTGTCGATTGCCACCTCGGCCATGGCCGCGCCGAACGAGAAGTAGAAGAACGGCCGGCCGCGCATCGCCGCCCCGTCCCAGTGCACCTTGGGCGTCTTGTAGAACCCGGTGGACGACAGCGACACGCGACCGAGATGGCAGAGCCGCGCCAGCTCGCCGAAGCTCACGACCTGGTTGCTGCCGGGTTTCGCGATACGCACCGCTCCGTCGGTGAAGGCGATGTCGGCCGGTGCCGCGCCGAAATGCTCGGCGGCGTGGGCGATCATGCGCTGCTTGATGGTATTGGCCGCTTCCCAGGCCGCCCAGCCGTTGAGGTCCGAGCCGGTCGAGGCGGCGGTCGGCGAGGTGTTGGGCACCTCCGCCGTCGAGGTCGCCGTCGGGCGGATGCGATCGATGTCAACCTGGAAGACCTCTGCCACGACCTGGGCCACCTTGATGAACACGCCCTGGCCCATCTCGATGCCGCCATGGTTCACGCGGATCGAGCCATCGGTATAGACGTGCACCAGGGCGCCGGCCTGGTTGAGATGCGGCAGGTTGAAGGAGATGCCGAACTTCAGCGGGAACAGGCCGAGACCGCGCTTCAGCACCGGGTTGGCCGCGTTGAACGCGTCGACCTCCGCCCGCCGCCGCTCCCAGTCGCCGCCCGACTTCACCTCGGCCCAGCAGCGCGCGAGATGGTTCTCCTCGACCGGCTGGCCGTAGGGCGTCTCGTCGCCCCCCTCGCCGTAGAAGTTCAGCGCCCGGATCGCGTTGGCGTCGCGGCCGAGACGGTTGGCGATGCGGTCGATCGCATCCTCCATCACCAGCACGCCCTGCGGCCCGCCGAAGCCGCGGAACGCGGTGTTCGACTGCTTGTTGGTGCGGCAGGCGTAGCCGACGGCGCGGAAGTGCGGGATCCAGTAGGCGTTGTCGACATGGGTGAGCGCCCGCGCCACCACGCCCGGCGTCAGGTCGAGGCTCCAGCCGGCATCGGCCGCCAGCTCGACGTCGAGCGCCTGCACCCGGCCCTCGCCGTCGAAGCCCACCGAATAGCGGTAGTCGAACGGATGCCGCTTGCCGGTGATCAGCATGTCGGCCTCGCGCGGCAGGCGCAGCTTGACCGGCCGGCCGGTGCGGCCGGCGCCCAGCGCCGCCGCCGCCGCGATCCAGGTGGCGTTGCTCTCCTTGCCGCCGAAGCCGCCGCCCAGCCGGCGCACCACCGTCGTCACGCGATTGAAGTCGCAGCCCAGCACGTGGGCGCAGACATGCTGGACCTCGGTCGGATGCTGGGTCGAGGAATGCACCACGAGGTCGCCGTCCTCGCCCGGCAGGGCGAAGGCGATCTGGCCCTCGAGGTAGAAATGCTCCTGACCGCCGACGCTGAACGCGGCATCGAGCCGGTGCGGCGCGGCCGCGAGCGCCGCGGCCACGTCGCCGCGCTGCAGGGTCGAGGGCGCCTGCACCCAGGCCTGCCGCGCCATCGCCGTCGCCACGTCGAGGATCGCCTCGCCCGGTTCGATGTCGATCGCGGCCCGGCCGGCGGCGCCGCGCGCCGCGTCGAGCGTGTCGGCCAGCACCATGGCCAGCGGCTGGCCGAGGAACTCGACCGTGTCCTCGGCGAACAGCGGCTCCTGCTTGTCGCCGCCGGCGACGTTGTTCGCGCCGGGAATGTCGGCGGCGCGCAGCACCGCCACCACGCCGGGCGCGGCGGCCGCTGCCGAAAGATCGAGTCCGCGCAGCCGCCCGCAGGCCACCGGGCTGGTGATCAGCGCGGCATGCAGCGTGCCCGGCGGCTCGGGCATGTCGTCGATGTAGATCGCCTGGCCGGTCGCGTGCTTCAGCGCGCTGTCGTGGCGCTGCGCGGTGTGGACGCCGCCCTTCACAGCGCCTCGACCTCGACCGCCTGGCCCGGCGCGGCCAGCCGCAGCCCGAGCCGACGGAGCAGGTTGCCCGCCGCCTGCCGGCGATAGGCGGCACTGCCGCGCCAGTCGTCGATGGGCTGGAACTCCTGCTGCACGGTCGTGGCGGCAGCCTCGGCTCCGTCCTTCACCAGCGCCGCCTCGGCTGCCGGCGCACGCCGCGGCGTCGCCGCCATGCCGCCGAACGCCAGCCGCGCCGCCACGACGCGCTCGCCCGCGAGGCGCAGCCGGTACCCGGCCGCGACGGTGGAGATGTCCTGGTCGCGGCGCTTGGAGAGCTTGTCGCAGAAGAAGGCCTCGTCCGCGGACAGAAGCGGGATCGCAATCGATTCGATCACCTCGTCGGGCGCCAGCGCCGTCTTGCGGTAGTCTAGGAAGAAATCCTCCAGCGGCAGGCCGCGCACGCCGCGCGACGAAGTGAGCCGCAGGGTGGCGCCCAGTGCGATCAGCACCGGCGGCATGTCGCCGATCGGCGAGGCCGTGCCGATATTGCCGCCCAGCGTGCCCAGGCTGCGGATCTGGCGCGAGCCCAGCCGCGACAGGTAGGTCCGCAGCGCCGGGAAATGGCGGGACAGGAGCGGCAGGGACTCGGCATAGCTCACCGCCGCGCCCAGGGTGAGCGTGTCCCCGGTCTCGGCGACGGTCGTGAGCTCGGGCACATGCGCCACGTGGATGACGGCGGCCGGCGGCTTGCGCGACCGGCTGGCCAGCAGGCCGAGGTCGGTGCCGCCGGCCAGCAGCAGCGCCGCGGGATGGCGGGCGCGCAGCGCCAGGAGATCGGCCAGCGACCGCGGCGCATGGAACGTGCCGTCGAAATCGACCGAGGCTTTGCGCGCTTCCAACGCCCCCTTCGGTTCTGTCGCCGGCTCCGGCGCCAGTCCCGCCACCGCCGAGAAGGCCGCGACGATCGGCCGATAGCCGGTGCAGCGGCAGAGATTGCCGGCCAGCGCTTCGTGGATGGCATCCGGCGTCGCTGCCTCGCCGCCGGCGGCGAAGGCATAGGCCGACATCACGAAGCCCGGCGTGCAGAAGCCGCACTGCGTGGCGTCGGCTTCGGCCATCGCCGTCTGCACCGCATGCGGACCGCCGTCGGCCCCGCGCAGCCCCTCGACCGTGCGGACCGCGAGTCCGTCGAGCTGGCCCAGCAGGGCGATGCAGGAATTGATCGGCGCCCGCCGCCCGTCGGCCCGTTCCAGCACCACCGTGCAGGCGCCGCAGTCGCCCTCAGCGCAGCCTTCCTTGGTGCCCCTGAGGCCCCGGTGCTCGCGCAGCCAGTCGAGCAGCGTCGTCATCGGCGACAGGCCGGCGATCTCCACCGGCTGGTCGTTGATTACGAAACGGATGCGGGCCGCCATGCGAACGACTGTGATCGGGCTCCTTCCGATCCGCAAGCGGTTGCGTCACTCCGGCCGGCATGATGGACTCCGCGCCCGCAACAGAGCGAGTTCAGCGATGGATCCCTACCGGTTCGGCTACTCCCCCGTCGTCGAGCGGCCGAAGCTTTCCTGGCCCAACGGCGCGCGGGTGGCGGTGTGGATCTGCCCGAACATCGAGCACTACGAGTACGTGCCGGCCGAAGTCCGCGTCCGCAATCCCTGGCCGCGCATGCCGCATCCCGACGTGCTGGGCTACGGCGGCCGCGACTACGGCAACCGGGTCGGCCTGTGGCGCATGTTCGAGGTGCTGGACAAGCACCACATCCGCTGCACCGTGTCGCTGTCGATGTCGGTGATCGAGATGTACCCCGAGATACTCGATGCCATGGAAGCGCGGCGCTGGGAGTATATGAGCCACGGCTACTTCAACACCCGCTACCACTGGGGCTACAGCGAGGACGAGGAGCGCGAGGTCATCGAGCACAGCAAGGCGACGCACCTCCGGCTGACCGGCCGCAAGCTGCGCGGCTGGTTCTCGCCCGCCATCTCCAACACGCTGGCGACGCCCGATCTCGTGAAGGAAGCCGGCCTCGAATACCTCTGCGACTTCTACCACGACGACCAGCCGACGCCGCTCGCGACCCGGCACGGCACGCTGATGCACGTGCCCTACACGATGGATCTGAACGACGCGCTGATCTATCGCCAGCCTGTCGAGGCCGAGGAATTCGCCCAGATGATCGTCGACCATTTCGACACGGTCTATCGCGAGGGCAGCGAGAACGGCCGCGTCATGTGCATCGCGCTCCACCCCTACATGATGGGTGCGCCGCACCGGCTGAAGCATCTCGACCGGGCGCTGGCCTACATCCGCAAGCACAAGGACGCCTGGATCTGCACCGCCGAGGAGATCCTCGACTGGTACGTGGCGAACGGGCTTGCGCCCTTCCAGCAGCATCTCGGCAAGGAGGCGTGACCGTGGCCGGTTCTCCCGTTCCCAAGAATCCGCCGCCGCTGCCGCCGGGGATGGACAATCCCTGGTACGACTACGCGCCCTACCCGCTGCGGCCCAAGCTCGACTGGCCGCGCCACGCCCGCGTCGCCTTCTTCGTCACCCTGCACCTCGAATACTGGGAGCTGGTGCCCGACGAGGGCAGCCATCGCGATCCGCGCTTCGTCGGCGAGTTCGGCAGCTTCGTGCCCGACTACCGCACCTGGACCCAGCGCGAGTACGGCAACCGCGCCGGCATCTTCCGCGTCCTGGACGTGCTCGACCGCTACCAGATCCGCGCCGGCGTGGCGGTGAACGCGCTCGCCGCCGAACGCTATCCCTACCTGATCGAGCAGTGCGCCCGTCGCCGCTACGAGTTCATCGGCCACGGCCATTCGGCCAATCGCATGATCACCTCGAAGATGAGCGAGGCCGAGGAGAAGGCGGAGATCCAGCATGCTCTCGACGCCGTCGAGACGGCGGCGGGCGTGCGGCCGACCGGCTGGCTCGGCCAGGACTATGGCGAGAGCCAGCGCACGCCCGGGCTGCTGGCCGATGCCGGCCTCGACTATGTCGTCGACTGGCCCAACGACGACCAGCCCTACCTGATGAAGGTCGGCAGGCCCTTCGTGTCCCTGCCCAACCAGCCGGAATGGGATGACGTGCAGCAGCTCTGGCTGCGGCGCATCCCGACGCCGCGCTATCCCGACATCGTCGGCGAGGCCTTCGAGCGGCTGCATCACGAGGGCGGCCAGGTGTTCAACCTGTCGATCCATCCCTGGGTGATGGGCGTGCCCCACCGCATCAAGTATCTCGACGAGGCGCTGCGGCGCATCGAGCGCTTCGGCAACGTCTGGCACGCGACGCCCGGCGAGGTGGCCAAGCACTACATGACCACGATGACGGGCTGAGCGGACGGCAGGCCGTACAAATCTGTCGTCCTGAGCGTAGCGCCTGCCCTGAGCGGAGCCGAAGGGAAGGACCTCGTCGCCGCTTGCCACCGGCATGAGATCCTTCGCTTCGCTCAGGATGACATGAGAAGGAGTTCGCGCTCCCTTACTCCGCCGCGTTCACGAACCCCTTGTCCCGAGGTGAGCGGAGGGTAGGCCTCCAGGTCCGCTCAATTCTGTCGTCCTGAGCGTAGCGCCTGCCCTGAGCGGAGCCGAAGGGAAGGACCTCATCGCCGCTTGCCACCGGTATGAGATCCTTCGCTTCGCTCAGGATGACATGAACAGGAGCCACGGCGCTACTCCGCCGCTTTCACGAACCCCTGGTCCTGGCGCAGGCGGAACAGGCGCACCGCCTCGGCGTGCGCGGCCTGGGCTTCCGGCGACATCGGCGTCTGCAGGCGCGCCTCGGGCAGGAAGTGACCGTAGCGGTCCTCGCCGCGCACCAGCAGCGCCGACGGCCGGACCGCGCCCAGCGGGCGGACATGGGCGGGAATGAAGCTGATCCCCAGCCCCATGCGACGGTCGTCGTTGTCGTTGCCCGGCGAGCAATGGACCAGCGCCGTATGGTGCAGCGACAGTTCGCCGGCCCGGAGCGGCATCGACACGCCGGTCTCGCCGTCGAAGCGGTCGCTGATGCCCTGCCCGCGCTTGATCATGTTGTGGGTCCCGGGCCGGTCGTCGTGCTCGATCATGGGCAGGCGGTGGGTGCCGGGGATCACCCGCATGCAGCCCGCCAACTCGGAGGCCTCGGACAAGGCCACCCAGGCGGTCACGTGCTCCAGCGGATCGAGGAAGAAGTAGGCGCCGTCCTGGTGCCAGCGCACATAGGCCGGCGTATGCGCCTCCTTGATCCACATCGTCGCGTGATAGACGAGGATGTCGGGTCCGATCACGTCCTCGACCGCGTCGAGCACAAGCGGGTGATGCACCAGCCGATCCGCCCAGCGATACAGCAGGTAGGACTTGCTCTTCTCCGGATAGTCCAGGGGATGGCCCTGCACCTTCTCCCAGTGCTCCAGGTCGGCCCGCAGCTCGCGAACCTCGTCCGGCGAGAGCACCGGCACGGGAAATGCAAAGCCGTCGCGGCGGTACTGGTCGACCTGGGCGGCCGAGAGGATCTTGGGCATGGACGGTCCTCGGTTGCCGGTTGTTCGCTGGAGGTCCCTATCGTAGCGTCGCCGGCACGGGGACAGAAGAAGGGGCTTCACGATGAAAAAGCAGATCAGCAACCCGATTTCGCGACGCGGCTTCGTCGCCGGCGGCACGGCGCTTGCCGGCACCCTGGGCTTCCCCGCCATCCTCCGCGCGCAGGCCGCGCCGGTGAAGGTCGGCATGATCCATCCGGTGACGGGCTTCGTCGCCTACAACGGCCAGCAGAGCCGGCTCGGCGGCACGATGGCCGTCGAGGACGTGAACAAGGCCGGCGGCATCAAGTCGATGGGCGGCGCCAAGCTCGAGGCGCTGCTGGGCGACAGCCAGTCCAAGGTCGAGGTCGGCGTCGCCGAGGTCGAGAAGATGAACGAACAGGGCGTCGCGGCCTATATCGGCTGCTTCCAGAGCCCGGTCGGCATCGCCGCCAGCCAGGCGGCCTCGAAGTACAACACGCCGTTCCTGATCGACGTCGGCGCCTCGGACCTGATCGTCAATCGCGGGCTGAAGAACGTGTTCCGCCTGAAGCCGGGCTTCGGCGTCTGCGTCGACGACGGCGTCGCCAATCTCGGCGCCCTCAACAAGGCGGCGGGAAGCCCGGCCAAGACCGCCGTGATCGTCCACGAATCGGGCGAGTTCGGCACCGGCACGGCCAAGCTGCTCCAGGGGAAGCTGCCCTCGATCGGCATCGAGGCCAAGGAGCTGATCGCCCACGACAACCCGACCCGCAACTTCGACAACATTGCGCTGCGCATCCGCTCGCTCGCCCCCGACATCGTCATGATGTCGAACTACGGCAACGAGTACATGCTGCTGGCCCGCACGCTCTACCAGCAGAAGGTGAACGTCGCCGGCTTCTATTCGATCCTCGGCGGCGGCTTCAACTACAAGTTCGTCAAGGAGATGCCCGACGTCTCGCAGTACATGATGGACGTGAACCACTGGTTCAATCCCAAGAGCGAGAAGGCGCAGGCGCTGAAGAAGCGCGTCGAGGCGACCGGCGCACTGTTCACCTTCGAGGTCTATCTCACCTACACCAACGTCATGCTGCTGGCCGACTCCCTGGAGCGTGCGGCGTCGGCCGACAAGGCCAAGCTCACCGACGCGCTGGCGAGCTCGACCTTCAAGGCGGAGCTGATGCCCTACGGTCCGACCAAGTTCGTCAACGGCCAGAACCAGGGCGGCAAGCCCGGCGTGATGCAGTCGCTCAAGGGCGACATCGAGGTCATCGCGCCGGCGGAGTTCGCCTCGGCCAAGGCGGTGTTCCCCAAGCCGAAACTGTGATCGGCCGGCGGCAACAGCAGGCGTGCTCGATCCGCAGATCCTCCTCGCCGGCGTCCTGAACGGGCTGCTCGCCGGCGGCATCTACGTGCTGGTCGCCGTGGGTCTCACCCTGATCTACGGCGTCCTGCACATCATCAACTTCGCCCATGGCAGCATGCTGATGCTCGCCATGTATTCCGTGTTCTGGCTGTGGCGCCTGATCGGCATCGATCCCTATGTCGCCCTGCCGTTCGTCATCGCCGGCGCCTTCGTCTTCGGCTTCGTGATCTACCGGCTGGTCATCGGCCGCTTCAGCCACGGACGCGACGAGAACATCCTGCTGATCACGCTCGGCCTCTCGATCGTGATCGACAACGTCGCGCTGCTGTTCTTCGGCGGCGACACGCAGACGATCGACGTGCCCTATGCCGGCACCTTCGTCGAGCTGGGCGCGGCCTTCCTGCCGTTGCCCAAGATCATCTCCTTCGTGGCCTCGATGGTGCTCTGCGCCATCCTCGGCCTCTACATGGCGAAGACCGACACGGGCAAGGCGATCCGGGCCGTCGCCAAGGAACGGCAGGGCGCCCGCCTGGTCGGCATCGACGTCGAGACGATCTTCGCGGTCTCCTACGGCATCGGCATCGCCTGCCTCGGCGCGGCGGCCTGCCTGCTCATGCCGACCTTCTACGTGACCCCGACCTCGGGGCACGCCTTCGTGCTGGTCGCCTTCACCATCGTCGTGCTGGGCGGCATGGGGAGCTTCATCGGCGCGGCGGTGGGCGGCCTGATCATCGGCGTGACGGAGGCCCTGGGCGGGCTCTTCCTCGGCGAGCAGCTCGGCCAGATCGGCATCTCGCTGATCTTCATCCTGATCCTGCTGCTGAAGCCGACCGGCCTCTTCGGGAGCAAGGCGTGAACCGGCAGGTCCTGCTCTGCCTGATCGGGCTCGCGGCGGCCGTGGTCTTCCCGCTGGTCGCCCCGAACTATCTGGTGAACATCGGCATGCTGGTGTTCTTCGTGGCCTTCATCGGCCAGTCGTGGAACATCTCCGGCGGCTTCGCGGGCCAGACCTCGTTCGGCCATGTCGTGTTCTTCGGCACCGGTGCCTACACCTCGACCATCCTCCAGGTGACATACGGCTGGAATCCGTGGATCGCCTGGCCGGCGGCGATGCTTGCCGGCGGCATCGTGGGCTGGATGATCGCCTTCCTGTCGTTCCGCGCCGGCCTGCGCGGCTCCTATTTCGCGCTGATCACGCTGGCCTTCGCCGAGGTGTTCCGCATCCTCGCCAACTCCGTGCCCTTCACGCGCGGCGGCCTCGGCATGCTGATCAAGGCCGACCAGCGGCCGCTGAACTTCCAGTTCAAGGACCCGGTCTGGTTCTACTACATCGCGCTGGCGCTCTGCGTGATCTCGCTCGTGATCGCGTGGCAGCTCACGCGCAATCGGTTCGGCGCCCGCCTGGTCGCGATCCGCGAGAACGAGGACGCCGCCCGCGCGCTCGGCATCGACGTCTTCGCCGAGAAGGTGAAGGTGCTCACCCTTTCCGGCGCGATGTGCGCGGCGGGCGGCACGCTCTACGCCCAGAAGTACCTCTACATCGACCCCTCGATCGCCTTCGGCGTCGACAAGTCGGTCGAGATGCTGCTGGTCAGCATGGTGGGCGGCGCGGGCACCATCTTCGGCCCGCTGATCGGCTCGATCACCCTCACCGTGATCAACGAGGTGACGCGCGCGCTGGCCAGCGTCGTGCCGGCGCTGAAGAACGTCCAGCCGCTCAGCCTGGTCGTCTACGGCATCATGCTGATCCTGATCGTGGCGCGCCTGCCCGACGGGCTGATGGGCCTGTTCCGACGGAAGCCGCGGCATGCGTAGGCAGCCTTTCTTCGCCCTCCCTTTCTTCCTCCTCTCCCCCGCCAGGGGGAGAGGTCGGGTGAGGGGGTTTCACCCGTCGCTTCCCCCTCACCTGGCCTCTCCCCCTGGCGGGGGAGAGGAACATGAGGCGGTGAGCCAAGCGATCCCCCATGCTTGAGGTCCGTGATCTCTCCAAGTCGTTCGGCGGCCTGAAGGCGGTCGATGCCGCCTCGCTCGACGTGCGGCAGGGCGAGATCGTCGGCCTGATCGGTCCCAACGGCGCCGGCAAGACGACGCTGTTCGCCGCCATCGCGGGCTTCCACAAGCCCGACTCCGGCCGCGTCGCCTTCGACGGACAGGACATCACGGGCCTCGCCCCGCACCGGATCTGCGCCGCCGGCATGGTGCGGACCTTCCAGATCACCCAACCCTTCGCCAAGATCAGCGTGCGCGAGAACATCATGGTCGGCGCCTATTTCCGCACCGCCGACCGCGCGCTGGCGCGACGCGAGGCCGAGACGGTGGCCGGCATCGTCGGCATGACCGGCCAGCTCGACCGGATCGGCGCCGACCTCACCGTCGCAGGGCGCAAGCGCCTCGAGCTCGCCCGTGCCCTCGCCACCGGCCCCCGCCTGCTGCTGCTCGACGAGGTCATGGCCGGACTCAACCCGACCGAGATCGTCGAGATCGTGCAGGTCATCCGCGACATCCGCGATTCGGGCGTCACCATCCTGCTGATCGAGCATGTGATGCAGGCCGTGACCTCGCTCGCCGAGCGCGTCTACGTGCTGAACCAGGGCCGCATGATCGCCGACGGCACGCCGGCGGCGATCGCCGAGAACCCGCAGGTGATCGAAGCCTATCTCGGCCACGGCGCCGCCAAGGTGCTGCGTGCCTGAGGCGCTCCTCTCGGTCGCGGCCCTGCGCGCCGGCTATGGCGCCATCGAGGTGCTGCGCGGCGTCGACCTCGCGGTCGGCCCCGGCGAGATCGTGGCCCTGCTGGGCAGCAACGGCGCCGGCAAGTCGACCCTGAACAACAACGTCTCGGGCCTATACCGTCCGTTCGGCGGCACCATCACGTTCGACGGCCGGTCGATCGGCGGCACGCCGTCGAGGCGCATCGTCGAGGCCGGGCTGGTGCAGGTGCCCGAGGGCCGCCGCGTCTTTCCCAACCTGTCGGTGCGCGAGAACCTCGAGCTCGGCAGCTACAGGCGCGGCCGCGCCGGCCGCGCGAAGAACCTCGAGCATGTGCTCGACGTCTTCCCGCGGCTCCGGGAAAGGCTGACGCAGTCGGCAGGCACCCTGTCGGGCGGCGAGCAGCAGATGCTCGCGATCGGCCGCGGCATGATGGGCGAGCCCAAGCTCCTGATCCTCGACGAACCCTCGCTCGGCCTGTCGCCGCTGCTGGTCGAGGAGATGTTCGCCCTCATCGGCCGGCTGAATCGCGACGGGCTGTCGATCCTGCTGGTCGAGCAGAACGTCGTGCAGTCGCTGGCCATCGCCCATCGCGCCTACGTGCTGGAGAACGGCCGCATCTCGCTGAGCGGCGCCGCCGCCGAGCTCGCCGAGCATCCGGAGCTGCGAAAGAGCTACCTGGGACACTAGCCGGGAAGGCCGTGCTAGACCGCTTCGCCGGCCGCCCAGCCGCTCGACCAGGCCCACTGGAAATTGTAGCCGCCCAGCCAGCCGGTGACGTCGACCGCCTCGCCGATCACGAACAGGCCGGGCACCTTCTTCGCTTCCATCGTCCGTGACGACAGCTCGTCGGTGTCGACGCCGCCCACCGTCACCTCGGCCTTGGCATAGCCTTCGGTGCCGGTCGGGACGATCGTCCAGCGCTTCAGGCGCTCGCCGAGGGCTTCGAGATCGCGGTCGCGCAAGGTCGCCATCGTGCCCTCGGTCGCGAGATGCTGGGCCAGCCGCTGGGGCAGCACCTCGCCGAGCACCGTGCGCAGCTCGGCCTTCGGCCGCGAGCGCTTGCGGTCCTTCAGGAAGGCGACCGCATCGAGGTCGGGCAGCAGGTCGAGGGCGATCCCCTCGCCCGCGCGCCAGTAGGACGAGATCTGCAGCATGGCCGGGCCCGACAGGCCGCGATGGGTGAACAGCATGGCCTCGCGGAAGCGCGTGCGGCCGAGGCCGGCCACCACCTCGAGCGACACGCCGGCCAGCTCGGGCACGCCCAGCGTCAGCGGCACCAGGCCGGGCCGTGGCGCGACGATGGCGAGGCCGAAGCGGCGGGCGACGTCGTGCGAGAAGCCCGTCGCGCCCATCTTGGGGATCGAGAGACCGCCGGTCGCGAGCACGAGCGTCCCGGCCTCGAAGGACCCATGATCGGTCGTCACCGCGAACCGGTCGGACCGGTCGACCGCCGTGATGCGGTGGCCGACGCGGACGTCGACGCCGGCCGCCGCCGCCTCGTCCAGCAGCATGGCCACGATCTGCCGCGCCGAGCCGTCGCAGAAGAGCTGACCCAGCGTCTTCTCGTGCCACGCGATGCGATGCCGCTCGACCAGGGCGATGAAGTCCTGCGGCGTGTAGCGCGCCAGCGCCGACCGGCAGAAGTGCGGATTGTCCGAGAGGAAGGACTCCGGCCGCACGTCGCGGTTGGTGAAGTTGCAGCGCCCGCCGCCCGAGATCAGGATCTTCTTGCCGGCCTTGTCGGCATGCTCCAGCACCAGCACGCGGCGGCCGCGCTGGCCGGCGCGCAGCGCGCACATCAGGCCGGCGGCGCCGGCCCCGACGACGACGACGTCGAAGCGCCGGCTCACGCCAGCGCCGTCCTCATGATCCAGAGGCCGAGCGCGAGGCCGGCGATAGCGCCCGCGACCGAGCCGCCGACATAGATTGCCGCCATCAGGTGCTCGTGCCGCTCCCACAGGAGCACGGCCTCCAGCGAGAAGGCCGAGAAGGTCGTGAACCCGCCCAGCACGCCTGTGGTCAGGAACAGGCGAAGCTGGCCCGAGGCGTCGGCGCCGCGCTCAGCGAACCAGCCCACGACGAGCCCCATCGCCATCGAGCCCACGATGTTGATGATGAGCGTGTGCCAGGGGAAATGCGTGCCGATCAGGCGCGCCACCGACACGTTCATGCCGTGGCGCATCGCCCCGCCGATGCCTGCGCCGACGAACACCGCCAGAAATCCCATCATGCGCCGGCGCCTCCGAATCGCGTCTTCCAGTCGGGCACGGCGGTCTTGTAGGGCAAGGACGTGGCCTCGTACACGCCGCGCGCCACCGCCCGCGCCACGCAATCGGCCGCCACGGTGCCGAGCTCCGTCAGCACCGGCGGCTCGCCGCCCGGGCCGGCGCCGCCGGTCGAGGCGGCGAAGATCGTGTCGCCGTCGTTGGGCGCGTGGACCGGCCGCAACGCCTTGCCGAGACCGTCATTGGCCATGATCGCCAGCCGCTTGCACTCGGCCTTGGTCAGCGTGGCATCGGTCACGACGAGCCCGATGGTCGTCGCGGTGGCCGGCGCCGGCTGGCCCTTGAAGCGGATCGACAGCGCGTCGGCCGGGAGGCGGGCGGGCCATCCGAGGCCGCCGAACTCGCCTCCCTGCTCGTAGGGCGCCGCCCAGAAATGCGGCCCGTCGCCGATCAGCGCCGAACCGACGGCGTTCACGGCCACCAGCGCGCCGACGGTGAACCCCTGCGAGGTACGGGCACTGGTCGAGCCCAGCCCGCCCTTGGCGCTGACCGTGGTCGCGCCGTAGCCGGCACCGGCCGTGCCCAGCGCGAAGTCGGCGGCGGCGGCGAGGGCCGCGTCGCGGCCAAGGTCCCAGTAGGGCGGCCTCTTCTCGACCGGGTGGACGAGCCAGTCCTTCTCGCCGCCGTTCATGAGGTCGAACAGGATCGCCTGCACGGCCACGGGCAGGGTGATGCCGCCGAAGGTCGCGCCCTTCTTCTGGGCGCACAGGACCGCCGACACGCCGCCGGCCGCGTCGAGCCCGTAGAGCGAGCCGCCTGACAGGACGACCGCGTCGATCACCGCCCGCGTCATGTCGGGCTCGAGCAGGCTGACGGCCCGCGAGCCGGGGGCGCCGCCCAGCGTCGCCACGCTGGCGCTGACGCTCTGCTCGAAGATCGCGACGGTGACACCGGTCGCCGCCCGCGCATCCTGGGCGTTGCCGACCAGGACGCCCGGCACGTCGGTGAGCAGGTTCCTCAAGTCAGGAACTCGCCACCGTTCACATGGATGGTCTGACCGGTGATGAACGTGCCCTCCGGCCCGACCAGCAGGCGGACCATGGCGGCGATCTCGTCGACCGTGCCGAAGCGCTTGAGCGGAATCGGGCGATTCACGCGATTGACCGGCGCCGGTCCGGCAGACGCGGCCCGGGCCGTGTCGATGGCGCCCGGCGAGACGGCGTTGCAGGTGATGCGGTGCGGCGCCAGCTCGACGGCGAGCGCCCGCATCAGCCCTTCGAGGCCCGACTTGGAGGCCGAGACGTGGCAGCGGTTCGGCGTGCCGACATGGGTGGAGATGCCGGACATGGCGACGAAGGCGCCGCCGTTGCCCTTGGCCACCATCTGCGGAACGAACGCCTTGCCCAGCAGGAAGGCGCCGTCGAGCGCCACCGACAGGATCTCCCGCCACTCGTCGAACGACATGTCGAGGAAGGACGTCTGGCGGCGCAGCCCGGCGTTGCTGACCAGGATGTCGACGCCGCCGAACGTTTCCTGGGCCTGCTGCGCCAGCCGCGCCGGCACGGCGGGATCGGCGACGTCGCCCATCGCGGCGGCCGCCTTGCCGCCGGCCGCCTTGATCTCGGCCACGACCGCGTCGACCGCTTCCTTGTCGCTGCGACCGTTGACCAGGACGGACGCGCCGTCGCGGGCCAGGGTCAGGGCGATGGCGCGGCCGATGTTGCGGCCCGCGCCGGTGACCAGGGCGACCCGGTTTTGCAGGGGAAGAGACGAAGACGCCATGGATGACCCGACGGTGTTGGAGAGATGGAGGAAGGGCGCGGCCGCGCGCGGCGCGGGCCGGCCGCGGAACCTGCCAGCCCGGGCGCCGCGTGTCGACTCACTCCGGAAAGTCGAACGCCTGCTGCCCGCGCACGATCGCCATCTTGTCGAACCAGTCGGGGCCGAGCTCGCTCTCCGGCTTGCTCGTGCAGGGCAACGTCGCGACGGGCTTGCCGGCGCGCTCGACCAGCAGGCCCTCCTTGACCCGCTTCTCGCCCTTGGGTCCCCAGTTCCCGATTCCGGTGTAGACCGTGTAGGTGGTCGGGCGATTGAAGAACCGCAGCCAGGCGCCGCCGCCGCCGGAATAGGCCTCGCTGCCGCCGTTCGCCGCCTTCGCCGGCGCCACCCGGCTCTCGGGGAGCACCAGCTCGAGCGGCTCGCCCGGCTTGCCGAAGCGGTACTGGAGATAGCCGCGCCCGGGACCGGCGTCACGCGAGGCGCAGACGGACACCTGCCTGGCGCCGACCCGGCAGGTGAATGCGACGACCTCCGTGGCCGTGCAGAACGACGCTGCCTGCGCCGGGGCAGGCACCGGTGCCGGCTTCGCCGCCGCAACGGGCCTGGCGGTCGCAACCAGGGCGACCGTCCGGCTCTTCTTGCAGGATGGATCGCCCTGGCACTCCGGCGCCAGCACCTTCTGCTGCACGTAGGTGAGTGCCACGCGCTTGCCGACCAGGCCGCGCTGCTCGCAGATGTCGAAGTCGGCCAGCTCCTCGAAACGTGCGCCGCGATCGTCCTTGAGAGTGAGATGGCAGGCGACGTCGCCCGCCGTCATGGCCGTGATCGTGCCGACCGTGCGCTTGGTCTCCTGGCCGATCCTGACCGTTCCGCCGTCCTGCGCCGCGGCGGCGGCTGGCAGGACCAGCGCGAGCCACATCGTTCCCCGCGCGAAGCCGCGCCTCTTCCCAGCCATCGATCTCCCCCGTCCTTGCCAGTGCGCACCACTATGCGCGACCGGCGGCGCGCCGGCCATGGCGACGGAGACGCGAGGACCGGACGCTCAGCCGGCGACGATATAGGCCTTGAGCGCCTCGGTCTCGTGCCGGGCCTCTTCCAGGCGCGCCTTGACGACGTCGCCGATGGAGACCAGGCCGAGCAGCTCGCCGTGACGGACCACCGGCAGATGCCGGAAACGACCGCGCGTCATGGTTTCCATGATCGTGTCGATCGAATCGTCGCTATCGCAGGTCACCACCTCGCGCGTCATGACCTGGCGCGCCTGGAGGGTCAGGGCCTGCGCCCCGTGGCTGGCGAGGGCCCGCACCAGGTCGCGTTCGGAGACGATGCCGACGACCGAACTCTCGTCGTCCAGGACCAGGACCGATCCGATGCGACGCGTGCTGAGCTGCTGGGCGACCTCGGCGACCGAGGTTTCCGGCGTGACCGAGTGAACGAGACCACCCTTCTGCGTAAGAATGTCGGAGACGAACATGGTTCCTCCTCCGCGATCGATTGAGCCATAAGCGGACGCAAGCCAAAGCAGGCTTCACGGAGAGGAGGCTGCCGGCCGAACTGGCCTCACGCACGCTGCCCGCTCGGACGGGCCACTCTCCGGACATCAGTCCAGCACTTGTCGGGGGATCGCGCCAGAGCCGATTTTCACCGTCCAGGTGAGCTTTTCTGCACCGGGTTCCCCCCTGCGGGCAGACCTGCTACGACGCCGCGCCATGACCCCCGCCTCCGTGTCGACGCCCCGGCAGAAAGCCGCGGCGCTTCTCTATTTCCTCGGCTTCATCGCCTGCATTCCCGTTGCGAACTGGATGATCGGCCAGGTCGGCACGGTCTGCGTCCCGCCGCACGGTCCCTGCCTCGTTCCCGTCTGGCCCTGGGGCCCCAAGGACATGCCGCTGATGGCGCCGTCCGGCGTGGCGATGATCGGCCTCGCCCTGGTGCTGCGCGACATGGTCCAGCGGCGGCTCGGGCGCACGGTGGCGCTGGTGGCGATCGTCGCGGGCGCCCTGCTGTCGGGCGCCGTGGCGCCGCCGTCGCTGGTCTACGCCTCGGCCGCCGCCTTCCTGCTGTCGGAGCTCGCCGACTTCGCCGTCTACACGCCGCTCGAATCGCGCGGCCTGGTGCTGGCCGTGTTCGCCAGCAGCGTGGTCGGCCTGGTCGCCGACAGCGTGCTCTTCCTGTGGCTCGCCTTCGGCAGCCTCGACTATCTGGCGGGCCAGATCGTCGGCAAGTTGTGGATGGTGCTGCTCGCCCTGCCCTTCATCCACTGGATCCGCCGCCGCGAGATCGCACGGGCCTCGGCTTGACGCGATACGCGAAAGTCCCGGCTTGCATGACGGCGGGCCCACCGTATTAATCGGCGTCCGTCGCCGCCTTGGGGGAAATAATCATGTTCAAATCGATCCTGGCCGTTTCGGAGGGCGGTCCCGACGCCACCATGTCCTTCACGCTGGCCGCAAGGGTGGCCGGCCTGTTCGACGCCACGGTCGATGCGCTGCACCTGCCGGTCGGCCCGGCCGGCGGCATGGTGGGTGGTCTCGCGATGAGCGGCGAGGCCATGCCGCTGATCATGAACCTCGACGACGAGCGCCTGGAGGCTCGCCAGCAGGAGAGCGCGCGCGTCTACGGCGAGATCGTCCAGCCGATCAAGGATGCGACCTACACCGCGGCCCAGACGGCGACCCTCGACACGATGGTCGCCATGGGCCGCTGCTCGGATCTCCTGGTGCTCGGCCGGCCGGGCGCCGATCCCGAGAACGTGGCGCCGGCCACCGTCGAGGCCGCCATCCACGAATGCGCCCGGGCCGTGATGATAGCGCCGCCCAATCCCGGCGCCGGCGCCTTCGCCAACGTGATCGTGGCGTGGAACGGCAGCTTCCAGGCGGCGCGCGCGATCGAGTACGCGCTGCCCGTCCTGGTGAAGGCCGCCGAGGTCACCATGCTGGTGGTCGGCAGCACGCCCGACGATGTCGGCGCGGGTTACCTGGCCCGCAATCTCGGCCGGCACGGCATCAAGGTCGCCATCGACGCCATCGATCCCGGCGCGGTGTCGGGCCGCGCCCGCGGTCGAGCGCTGCTCGACTACACCCACGGCAAGGGCGCCGACCTGCTGGTGATGGGCGCCTACGGCCGCGGCCAGGTGCTGAGCTTCCTCGGCATGGGCGGCGCCACCGGCAAGGTGATCTCGTCCTGCCGCGTGCCTCTCCTGATGGCGCACTGACGCTCCGCCGGGCCCTCACGCCGCCTTCAGGAACGCCGCGAGATTGTCGAACAGGGCGCGCGTGCCCTCCTCGCGGCCGCCGCCATCCTCGAAGTCGTCGAGGAACACCGCCTGCTCGGTATAGACCAGCCGGGTCCCCTTGCCCTGCGGCCTGAATTCCGTGGTACCGAGCGACACCGAGATGCGCGTGTCGTCGAGATGCATCTCGTAGGTCATCACGATGCGCTCGTCGGGCACGATGTCCTGGTAGAGGGCATTGTAGGAATGAACCGGCCCGCCCTGCGGGCCGCCGCTCATCGATTCGCGGCCGCCGACGCGGAAGTCGAGCTTGAGGTTGGACTTCTCCCACTCGTCGGGACCGCCGAACCAGCGGACCTTCAGCTTCTTGTCGGCATAGGCGGCGAACACGCGGGCCGGCGGTACCGCGAACCGGCGCTCGATGGTGAAGGTCGCGTGCCGGGCGGATCTCTTGCTCATTTCCCTCTCCGTGGCTTTGACAGCGGGGTCTCGGACTCGGCGAGCAGGGCGCCCAGCCGGTCGAAGCGACGTTCCCAGGTCGCCCGTCGCTCGCTGATCCAGCGCTCGGTGGCCTCGAGCGCCTTGGCCTCGAGGCGGCAGGTGCGCACCCGCCCCACCTTCTCGGAGCGCACGAGGCCGCCCTCCTCCAGCACCGCGAGATGCTGCACCACCGCCGACAGCGACATGTCGAGCGGCCGTGCGAGGTCGCTGACCGAGGCCGGGCCGCGGCACAGCCGCTCGACCATGCGGCGGCGCGTCGGATCGGCCAGCGCCTGGAAGGCGCGGTCGAGCGGCTGCAGCATGCTCAGCCCGGGAAGTACTTCATGAAGGGTTCCGCCTCCGCGAGCACGCGCGCATAGGACGGCCGCCGCGACAGGCGGGCGAAATAGGCCGCGAGATTGGGATGGTCGTTGCCGAACGGCAGCAGCTTGTTGGCGTAGAACAGCGGCGGCGCGGCGGCGCAGTCGGCCAGCGTGAAGCTCTCGCCCACCGCCCACAGGCGATCGGCCATGTCGGCGTCGATCAGGTCGTAGGCCAGGCGCAGGCGCTCCCTCGCCGCTTCGACGCCGTGCGGATCCTTGACGCCGTCCGGCCGCAGCCGGTCGCCGACGATCTTCTGCATCGGATCGTGGACATGGAGATCGTAGAAGCGGTCGGCCAGCCGCGTGCGCAGCGCGAGGTCGGGATCGGCGGGCAGAAGCGCGACCGGTCCCGGATGATGCTGCGCTAGGTACTCGATGATGATGCTGGATTCGGGGATCGTGCGGTCGCGCGCCGCGTCGCGCAGCACCGGCATCTTGCCCACCGGCCAGAGCGCCCGGAAGGAAGCCGCCGATTCGGCATTGCCGAAGTCGATCACGCGGCCCTCGAACGGCGTCGCGTTCTCGTACAGCGCGATCAGCACCTTGTGGCAGTAGGACGAGAGCGGGTGGAAATGCAGCGTGAGCGTCATGGCTTCCGGCAATAGTTAAGTGATCACTTAACTAATGAGCCGGCGACGATCTTTCAAGGGAAATCGACGATTCTCGAGGGTCCTGGGCTAAGGGCAGGCGCCGGCGGCCTGGCTCACCACGTCGGGATCGCTGCAGGCCGTGCAGGCATTGCCGTAGGTCTTGCGGCTGCCGTCGCGACGCTCGCCGCAGGCCGGCCGGTGCTCGCGCGTGCACATCTGCGGTCGCGGATCGGCGCAGCGGCCGCCGGCGACGGGCATGGATTCGGGCGCCAGCTCGGCCCGCGTCAGCGTGAACAGGAACGGGTTGGGCCGATACTCGCTCAGCGTGCCCACGAGCGCGATCCGCGAACCCACGGCCGGCAGCGTCGACAGCGGATGGGCCATCACGACATGCACGTCGGCGACGTTGCCGGCCTGCGCCTCCTCGGTCACGGCCGCCTCGATGACCTCGGGCGTGGCGGTGATCACCTTCACCGGGATCTTGATGCGGGTGCCGCCCTGCTGCTTGTCGACGATCGCCTGCCACAGCTTGTCCGCAGCCGCCCGGTTGGCCGGGCCGGCGTCGCGATAGCGCAGGATCAGCACCCAGTCGGCAAAGGTGAGCGCGCCGGGCTCGTTCTCCTCGAGGAGCTGCAGCGCCATCTCCTCGGGCGTGAGCGCCTTGGGGATCGACTTCACGAAGCCACCGGGCGGCGACTTCTCGCCCGCGACCACCCGTTTCAGCAGCTCGTCCCAGCCCTCTTCGCTGCCGCGGTACAGGCGGTAGCGCGAGCGCACGTATCGGTCGATCTCCTTGGCCGCCGCCTCGTTGCCGGCGGCGCGGGCGATGGCGATCGACCGCGCTGCGAACCAGAAGCCCAGCGCGTCGAGCGGCTTGCCCTCGAGCTGCGACACCGCGAGCTGGTAGACGTCCTGAAGATTGTCCGGCTCGGCGGCCACCGCCTCGCGGAAGTAGCCGCGCGCCTTGTCGTAGTCCTTGGCCTGCAGGGCGGCGTAGCCCAGCGCCCCATTGAAGACTGCGCTCAGGCGCTGCCGGCTCCGGGCGAAGCCGGCATCGTCGAGCGACGCGGGCTTCTGCCACTTCGCCAGCGCCGCGAGCCCCTCCTGCGCCGTGGCGACCATCGGACCCAGCGCCGCCCCGTCGCCCTGGACCGCCCGGGTCCGGCCGGCATAGACGCGGTAGGCCAGCGCATCGACGTTCTCCGGGTCGATCTGCAGCAGCTTGCCCGCGATGAAGTCGGCCTTTTCCGGCTGCCGCGCCGCCGCCCAGGCCGCCATCGCCTGCGCATAGGCCTCGTTGCGCAGCACGCTGCCGGGGTACCAGGCGATGAACACTTCCATCGCCGTCGCCCGCCGGGCCGGATCGGTCGTGGCCTGCGCCTTCTTGTACGCGTCGTACTCGGCGGGATTGGCAAAGCTGCTCCTGTCCTGGGCCAATGCCTCGACGGCGCCCAGGGTGAAGATCAACGTCAAGACGAGCAGCAGCCGACGCACCATGGCAGAGCGGGTCCCTTCCTTGTTACGGTTCCAAAATGCCGTGACCGGTCTTTCGAATTGGGGCAGTGTTCGGCAGGTTACTACGGGCGGGGACGAAGACAATGAGTGAACGGCGCACATCGATTGCGGCGCTTGTAGTGGCATGTCTGGTCGGACCCCTCGTCCCCGGGCCGGACGCGCGCGCCCAGCAGGGCGCCGCGCCGCCGGCGGTCCTCGTCCAGCCGGCAGAAGCGACGCCGATCGCCGACCAAGCCGAGTTCATCGGCCGTGTCGCCGCCGTCGACAAGGTCGAGCTGCGCGCCCGGGTCAAGGGCATCCTCGGCCCCCGCCTGTTCAACGAGGGCGACATGGTGAAGAAGGACCAGGTCGTCTTCACCATCGAGCCCGAGACCTACCAGGCCGCGGTCGACCAGAAGGCCGCCCAGCGCGACGCCGCGGCGGCGGCCCTCACCAACGCCGAACTGCAGCTTTCGCGGGCCTCCGAGCTGCTGAAGTCGAACACCGGCACCAAGCAGACCTACGACCAGCGCCTCTCCGAGCAGCTCCAGGCCAAGGCCCAGCTCGAGGATGCCAAGGCGCAGCTGCGCGATGCCGAGATCCAGCTCTCCTACACCAAGATCGTGTCGCCGATCGACGGCCGCATCGGCCGCGCCGCGGTCTCGCCCGGCAACCTGGTCGGGCCGGACTCCGGCGTGCTGGCGACGGTGGTCAGCGAGACGCCCATCCGGGTGCTCTTCTCGGTGACCCAGCGCGAGCTGCTCGAGGCCAAGCGCGACACCAGCCTCGGCGACCCGCCGATCGCCCGCCTCAAGCTGGCCGATGGCAGCCTCTACAAGGAAAAGGGCAAGGTCGACTTCATCGACGTCACGGTCGATGCCAAGACGGACGGCCAGATCGTGCGCGCGACCTTCGACAACAAGCAGGGGCTGCTGACCGACGGCCAGACCATCCGGGTCATCCTCGAAGACGACAAGCCGCAGACCGTGGTCGCCGTGCCGCAGCAGGCGATCGCCCTCGACCAGACCGGGTCCTACCTCTTCACCGTCGACGACAAGAACGTGGCGCACCTGCAGCGCATCAAGACCGGCATCGTCCGCAACGGCCTGCAGGTCGTGACGGAGGGGCTGAAGGCCGGCGAGAAGGTCGTGGTGCAGGGCCAGCAACGCATCCGCAATGGCATGACCGTGGCACCGAGTCCGGTCGCGCCGCCGGAAAAGCCCAAGCAGCAGTAGCGCCATGACCATCTCGTCGCTGTTCATCCGCCGGCCGCGGCTGGCCTTCGTCGTCTCGACGGTCATCGCCATCGCCGGCGTGCTGGCGATGACCGCCCTGCCGGTGGCCCAGTTCCCCGACATCGTGCCGCCCCAGGTCAAGGTGACCGCCACCTACCCGGGCGCCTCGGCCCAGGCGGTCGAGGAGAGCGTGGCCCAGGTCATCGAGGGCCAGGTCAACGGCGTCGAGCGCATGCTCTACATGAAGTCGACGTCGGGCGGCGACGGCAGCTATTCGCTGACGATCAGCTTCGAGGTCGGCTCGGATCCCGACCTCAACACGGTCAACGTCACCAACCGCGTCAACGCCGTGCTGGCCCTGCTGCCGCCCGAGGTCCAGCGGCTGGGCGTCACCACCAAGAAACAGTCCTCGGCGCTCCTGCAGGTCGTGGCGGTCTATTCGCCCAAGGGCTCGCGCGACGGGCTCTTCCTCAGCAACTTCGCGACCATCACGCTGCTCGACACGCTGCGCCGCGTGCCCGGCGTCGGCGATGCCGCCCTTTTCGGCGCGCTCGACTACTCGATGCGCGTGTGGCTGAACCTCGACCGCATGTCGAGCCTCGACATCACGGCCGAGGAGGTCGTGAAGGCGATCCAGGCGCAGAACGTCCAGGCGGCGGTCGGCCTGGTCGGCGCCGCCCCGCTGCTCGACGATGTCGGCTTCCAGCTCAACATCACGACCCAGGGCCGCATGACGACGGTCCAGGAGTTCGAGAACATCGTGGTGCGCGCCAAGGGCGACGGCTCGCTGGTGCGCATCAAGGACATCGCCCGCGTCGAGCTCGGCGCCAAGAGCAGCGATTCGGTCGGCCGCTACAACGGCAGGCCGGCCGCCGGCATCCAGATCTACCAGCTCCCCGGCGCCAACGCGCTCGCCACGGCGCAGGGCGTGCGCAAGGCGCTCGACGACCTCAAGCCGCGCTTCCCCGACGACGTCGCCTACGACGTCATGTACGACACGACGGTGTTCGTCGAGGCCACGATCGAGAGCGTGATCCACACGCTGATCGAGGCCTTCGTCCTGGTGGCGATCGTCGTCTTCATCTTCCTCGGCAACTTCCGCGCCACGCTGATCCCCATCGTCGCGGTGCCGGTGGCCCTGATCGGCACCTTTGCCGTCATGCTGGCGCTCGGCTTCTCGGCCAACACCATCTCGCTGCTGGCGCTGGTGCTGGCGATCGGCATCGTCGTCGACGACGCCATCGTCGTGGTCGAGGCGGTCGAGCACATCCTCGAGCACGAGCCCGATCTAACGCCGGCCCAGGCGACCGAGAAGGCGATGGGCCAGGTCACCGCGCCCATCATCGCCATCACCCTGGTGCTGCTGTCGGTCTTCATCCCGACCGCGTTCATTCCCGGCATCACCGGCCAGCTCTACCAGCAGTTCGCCGTCGCGGTGTCGGTGTCGATGGTGATCTCGGCCATCAACGCGCTCTCGCTGTCGCCGGCGCTGTGCTCGCTGATCCTGCGCCATCGCGGCAAGCCCCGCGGCGTCATGGCCTGGCTGCAGAACGGCATCGACAGGAGCCGCGACGGCTATGTCCGGCTGGTGACGCCGATCGCGCGGCGGACCTTCCTGGCGCTGATCCTGGTCGGCGGCTTCGTCGTGGCGACCGGCGGCGTCGGCAGCCTGGTGCCGACCGGCTTCCTGCCCGACGAGGACCAGGGCGCCTTCATGGCCGAGGTGCAGCTGCCCGACGCCGCCTCGACCAACCGCACGCTGGCCTCGATCCAGGAGGTCGAGCAGAAGATCATCGGCAAGCCGTGGATGCAGAGCATCTTCACGGTCTCGGGCTACAGCCTGCTCGACGGGCTGAACATGCCCAACCGCGCCCTGGTCGTGGTCGGGCTGAAGCCCTTCGCCGAGCGCAAGGATGCGAGCCTCAGCGTCTTCCACGCGCTCGACGAGCTGAACGCGGCCTTCCAGCAGATCGCCTCGGCCAACGTCTTCGCCTTCAACCTGCCGCCGATCATGGGTCTCGGCAATTCGTCGGGCTTCGAGTTCGTGGTCCAGTCGCTGGCCGGCGCGCCGCCGACCGACCTCGCCGCCGTCGCCCGCGGCATCATGATCGCGGCGAAGCAGGTGCCGCAGCTCGCCGGCGTGTTCACGACCTATGCCGCGTCGACGCCGCAGATCAACCTCAAGCTCGACCGCGAGCGCGCCCAGGCGCTGGGCGTCGGCATCTCCGACATCTTCTCGGCCATGCAGACGACGCTGGGCGGCACCTACACCAACGACTTCAACCTGTTCGGCCGCGTCTGGCAGGTCAAGGTGCAGGCCGACGCCGCCGACCGCAGCACGGTCAACGACATCTACCGGGTGCGCGTGCGCTCCTCCAACGGCGAGCTGGTGCCGCTGCAGGCCGTCGCCAGCGTCGAGCTGGTGACCGCGCCCTCGTCGATCGTGCGCTACAACAACCTGCGCTCGGTCGTGCTGAACGGCGCGCCGGCGCCCGGCTACTCGTCGGGCGACGCGATCGCCGCCATGGAGACCCTCGCCCGCTCGAACCTGCCGGCCGGCTACGGCTTCGAATGGACCGGCACGGCGCTGCAGGAGAAGGCCGCGAGCGGCCAGACCGGGTTCATCCTGGGCCTCGCCGTCGTCTTCGCCTACCTCTTCCTGGTCGGCCTCTACGAGAGCACGGCGATCCCGATCGCCGCGCTGCTGTCGGTGGCGGTGGGCCTGTTCGGCGCCGTGCTGGCGCTGTTCCTCACCGGTCTCGACAACAACATCTTCGCCCAGATCGGCATCGTGGTGCTGATCGCGCTGGCCGCCAAGAACGCCATCCTGATCATCGAGTTCGCGATGGAGGAACGCGAGCACGGCAAGAGCATCGTGGACGCCGCGACGACGGCGGCCAGCCTGCGCTTCCGCGCCGTCATGATGACCTCCTTCGCCTTCATCCTGGGCCTGGTGCCGCTGGTCATCGCCTCCGGCGCGGGTGCCGCCACCCAGCGCGCCGTCGGCACCGCGGTGTTCGGCGGCATGATCGCCGCCTCCTTCCTCGGCATCTTCGTGATCCCGGGCCTGTACGTCGCCTTCCAGACCTTCCGCGAGAAGGTCAAGGGCTGGGGCCGCAAGGCCCCGCCCGCCGAGCCGCACGCCTAGGCTCGTCCAAGCGTCAGGAGAAGACGGTGCAGATCTCGGCCAGACTCTTCTTCTCGGTGGCGTGGCGCGGGATGGTGGCGTCGGCCGCCGGGTAGCCCGTGACCAGCAGGATGTAGGGCTTCTCCTCCTTCGGCCGGCCGCAGATCTCGTTCAGGAAGCCCATCGGGCTCGGCGTGTGGGTGAGCGTCGCCAGCCCCGCCTGGTGCAGGGCCGCGATCAGCAGCCCGGTGGCGATCGAGACCGATTCCGGCACGAAGTAGTTCTTGCGTATCACGCCGTCGGCGCTGGCGCTCGAGCGGGCGCCGAAGATGCAGATCAGCCAGGGCGCGGTCTCGAGGAACGGCTTGTCGGGATCGGTGCCGAGGGGCCGGAGCGCCGCCAGCCATTCGGCGCCCGCCTTGCCGGCGTAGAAGGCGCGCTCCTCCTCCTCGGCGGCGCTGCGGATGCGCGCCTTGCGCGCGGCGTCGCCGACCACCACGAAGTGCCAGGGCTGGTGGTTGGCGCCGGAGGGCGCCGTCGCCGCCACCGCGATGCAGCGCTCGATCAGCGCCAGCGGCACCGGCCGGTCGGCGAAGTCGCGCACCGTGTGGCGGCGGCGCATGACGGCGAGGAAGGCGTCGGCGCGGCGCTGCATCTCGGCCGGCGTCAGCTCCTCGTAGTCGGGCAGCGGGATGGGCTCGTACTCGGTCGTCATGCCGGCGTCGTCGCCTCGATCAGCGCGGGATCGTGCAGGGTCGTGTCCTGGCCGGGCGGCGGCATGCGGACCGCGTCCTCCAGCGTGAGCGTCTGGCGCCATTCCTCGGCCGGCCGGGCGCGGCCGTCGGTGCCGATCTGGTCGACGCCCCAGTAGAGCTCGAGATGGTGGCCGTCCGGATCCAGGAACTCGACCGAGACCTGGCAGCCGGCGCGGCGGCGGCCCTCGTAGACGATGCGGGCGCCGTGCTTCCTCAGGTGGTCGCGGGCGCGGAACACCTCGTCGAGCGTGGCGAGCTCGAAGGCGAGATGATGCAGCGTGCCGCGCGCCTCGCCCGGCGGCGGCGCCTTGCCGACCAGCGCGAGGCAGTGATGGTCGCCGTTGCAGCGCAGGAACACCATGCCGCCCGGCATCATGCCGTCGGGATAGACGTCGGAGACCTTGAAGCCCAGCAGCTCGGTGTAGAAGCGCTTCGAGGCCTCGAGATCGGCGACGTTCAGGACGACGTGTCCCAGCTTGCGGACGGCGAAGGGCACGGGCATGGGCCTACCTTTCCCGGATGGGGTCCGTCATCATGGACCCGACGACGCACCAGGGGGAAGCATCGATGGCGAAATCGCCCAGCCGTCTCACGGCCAGCGAGGCCGTGCTGCACATGGCCCAGAAGCGGCTCAAGGCCCGCGACCTGGTCGAGGCCTGCCTCGACCGCATCGACGCGCGCGAGGGCGAGGTGCATGCCTGGGAAGCGCTCGACCCCGAGGGCGCCCGCAAGCGCGCCGACCTGCTCGACAGGCGCAGCCGCCCCGTCGGGCCCCTGCACGGCATCCCGCTGGCGGTGAAGGACATCATCTCGACCCGGACGATGCCGACGACCTGCGGCTCGCCGATCTACCGCGACCATGTCGTGGGCAAGGATGCCGACTGCGTCACCCGGCTGGTGAAGGCCGGCGCCATCGTGCTCGGCAAGGCGGTGACCACCGAGTTCGCCGGCGCCCATGCCGGCAAGACCCACAACCCGCACAATCTTCGCCACACGCCGGCCGGCTCCTCCTCGGGCTCGGCGGCCGCCGTCGCCGACTTCATGGCGCCGGTCGGCTACGGCACGCAGACGGCAGGCTCGGTGATCCGGCCCGGCGCCTTCAACGGCGTGGTCGCCTACAAGGGCAGCTTCGGCTGGGCCGACATGAGCGGCGTCAAGACCTATGCGCCGAGCCTCGACACGCTGGGCTTCTTCGCCCGCGAGGCCAACGACCTGGCGCTGATCCGCGCCGCCTACGGGCACGAGCCGGCCGATCCGCCGGCCGCGCCGCCGCGCATCGGCCTCGTCCGCACGCCGTGGTGGGAGCTGGCCGAGCCCTACAACAGGAAGAACATCGAGACGGCGGCGCGGACGCTGCGCGCCGCCGGCGCCCGCGTGCGCGAATGGACGGCGCCCGAGAGCTGGGCCGCGCTCCTGCCGGCGCAGCATCGCATCATGACGAAGGAGGCGACTCAGTCGTTCGCCAAGGAGCGCGCGCGCTTCGCCGCCCTCTTCTCGCCCTCGCTGCAGACGGTGATGGAGGAAGGCGATGCCGTCACGCGCAAGCAGTATGCCGATGCCAAGAAGCGCAAGCGCACGGCCCTCGCCCAGCTTGCCGAGGCCTGGCAGAGCTTCGACCTGCTGCTGGCGCCGGCGGCGAAGGGCGAGGCGCCGGCCGGGCTCGGCAGCACCGGCGATCCCGTGTTCAACCGCTTCTGGACGCTGCTCGGCACGCCCTGCATCGCGCTGCCCTTCAACACCGGCCCGTTCGGCCTGCCCCTCTCGGTGCAGCTCGTCGGCCGACCGGGCGACGACGACCGCCTGATCTCGGCGGCGCGCTGGGTCGAGCGCGCGCTCGCGTGAGCGTTCGGCTCGGCCTGATCGGCTACGGCGCGATCGGGCGGCAGGTCGAGGCCGCGCTGGCGGCCGGCGGCATCGACAACCTCGAGCTGGTCGCCGCCCTGGTGAAGCGGCCGCGTCCCGCCGGCCCCGAGGCGGAACGGCTGACCCACGATCCCGAGCGCTTCTTCGCCCATCGCTTCGACGCAGTGGCCGAATGCGCGGGCCACGAGGCGGTGCGCAGCCACGGCCAGCGCGCGCTGGAGGGCGGCGCCGACCTGCTGGTGACCTCGGTCGGCGCCTTCACCGACACCGCGCTGTTCGACCGGCTGCTGGCCGCGGCCCGAGCCGCCGGCCGGCGCCTGATCCTGCCGTCGGCCGGCATCGGCGCGCTCGACATCCTGAGCAGCGCCGCGGTCGGCGGGCTGGACCGGGTCACCGTGACGGTGCGCAAGGATCCCTCGGCGTGGAAGGGCACGCCGGCCGAGACGCTGGTCGACCTCGACGCGCTGGCCGCCCCGCATACGCTGTTCGACGGGCCGGTGCGCGAGGGCGCGCGGCTCTATCCGCAGAACGTCAACATCTCGGCCGCCGCCGCCATCGCCGGGCTCGGCCTCGACGCCACGCGCCTGGTGATCGTGGCCGATCCCGGGATCGACAGCCACGTGGTCGAGCTCGAGGCGGCCGGCGCGTTCGGCTCCTTCACCTTCCGCGAGGACGTCGCCGTCAGCGCGGAGAACCGCAAGACCGGCAAGCTGGTCGCCATGGCGATGGTGAGATCGGTGCGCCAGCTCGCCTCGACGCTGGTCGTGGCGGCGTAGCGAAAGTAGCGAATGTCGTTCCTCCCCGGCTTCGCCGGGGAGGAACGCGGTTCCCTGTCAACGCCGGCGCGGTACCAGCTTCCAGATCGGGTCGAGCACGCGGAAGCGGCGGCCGTCCAGGGTCGAGAGCTGCTCGCGGTAGCCGAGCACCTCGACCTGGAGCGCGTCGCCGGCGCCGCCCGGGAGCTTGTCCTTCGGCACGACCGGCGTCAGGCGGATCGGCTGGTCGGCGTCGAAGAGCTCGGCAGCGGCCCGCTCCTCGGCGGTCCGGGGGCGGAGGAAGTTCGACAGGACGGAAGGTGCACTCATGGGCTGCTCCTTGAACGCCATCGAGGGCGCTTTCGGGCGGATCAGTAGCAGTCCCACGGGCAGGATATGTGAGTTTCGCCACGTCCCGGACGAATGCCACGATCGCGCCACAAGAGCACTGCGCGGGCGTGTCCGGCCGGTCACACTCTTGTCGACCGCACGGCGTCAGACGTAACCCGGCCCCTCGATCACCGGATGAGCCGCGAGGAAGGCCTCGTCGATCTCGACGCCGATTCCCGGCCGTTCGAGCGGCCGCACGCAGCCGTCGCGGCCGATCTTCCAGGGCTCGCTGCCCAGCTCGTCGCGGAACTTGTTGGCCAGCGACAGGTCGGCCTCGAAGTAGCCGCCATTGTCGATCGCCGCGAGCAGGTGGATCGAGACGGCGTGGTTGAGCCCGGTCATCGAACTGTGGGGATGGACCGGCAGCTTCCACATCGAGGCGGCGGCGGCGATGCGCTGGACCTCGGTGATGCCGCCGCTCTTGGAGAGGTCGGGCTGCAGGATGGTGATGGTGCCGTCCTCGATCACGCGGTGGAACTCGAAGCGCGTGTAGTGGTTCTCGCCGGCCGCCAGCGGCGTGCGGCCGAAGCCCCTGGCCAGGGCATAGGAGCGGTGGTCGTGCGCCGGGAACGGCTCCTCCAGCCAGCCGATGCCGAGCTCGTCCATCGCCGGCATCACGCGGCGCACGTCGGCCACCGTGTAGCCGGTGTTGGCGTCGGTCAGGATGTCGATGGCATCGCCGAAGCGGCGGCGCACCGCGCTCATGCGCGCGATGTCGTCGGCTACCGTGTCGCCGATCCGGAGCTTCAGCGCCCGGTAGCCCGCCTCGACCATCGGCTCGGCCTCGGCGACCAGCGCCTCGGGCGGCTGGTAGCCCAGCGAGATGCCGCCGGCATAGGCCGGCACCGGCTTCGCGCTGCCGCCCAGCAGCCGGTACAGCGGCCAGCCCACGGCCTTGCCCCGGACGTCCCACAACGCCTGGTCGATGCCGCTCATGGCCATCGCCGTCGCCGCGCCCATGCCGTGGCTGCCGAGCTGGAACTTGTAGATGCGGCTCCAGATGCCGACCGTGTCGGTGGCGTCCTGGCCGACCACGAAGTCCTTCAGCGTGGTGTTGATCAGGTGCCCGATGCTGCCCGGCGCACGCGCATGGTGGCTCTCGCCCCAGCCCACGATCCCGTCCTCGGTCGTCACCTTCACCATGACGCAGTCGCGCTTGGTCATGGTGCCGATGCCCAGCGACACCTGCCGCTCCTTCGGCACCCGGAAGCTGGTGGGAAAGGCTTTGACGTCGACGATCTTCATGGTTTCCCCCTCCACCCGCGAATTCAGATAATTGCGCAAGTTTCGCTGATGGTTTCGGCGGTCCGCCAGGGCCTGGCCTGACCGAGACCGACGGCTTCCCAGCCCGGATCGCGGCCCGGCCGGCCCTGTCGCAGATGGACGATGAATAGAGCAGCCGCCACTATAACTCAAGTGCTTGTCCCTGTTAAGTCCGACGCCCGCTCGATCGGCGTCAGCTCCGCCACGCAGTGACTTTTGAGGCTCCAGGAGACGCCCGGCCTTGGGCTCGATTCCGGTTGCCACACTTGGTCTTGCAGCGGGCCCAAGCCGAGAACCGCAGCTAGTTGACTTGGCAATCATCCCCGACTAGTTTCCTTGTCAATCAAGGAGATCGCATGACCGCGAAGCCGGTGTCCGCCCTCACCGACCATCTCGGCTTCTGGCTGCGGGCCGTGTCCAACCACGTGTCGCATGCCTTCGCCGCCAAGGTTGCCGCCCATGGGGTCACGGTCGCCGAATGGGTCGTGATGCGCTCGCTCTACGGCCGGGAGCCGACGGCCCCCAGCCGCCTGGCGGCGGAGATCGGGCTGACGCGCGGGGCCATCACACGACTGGCCGACCGCCTGATCGCCAAGTCGCTGATCGTCCGCCGCGCGAGTGCCGAGGATGGACGGGCACAAACCCTCGCCCTGACGAAGCGGGGAGCGGACCTCGTGCCGGCGCTGGCGGACCTCGCCGACCGCAACGACGCGGCGTTCTTCGAGCATCTCTCCGCCGACGACCGGAAGCGCCTGGGCAGGATGCTGAGGCACCTGGTGGAGCGCGGCCGGATGACCGCGATCCCGATCGACTGACCCCATCGAGGAGCAATCGCCATGGACGAACACAGGACGAGCGTCGCCAGGACCTGTCTCGAGGCCGCGGAGACGAACGCAATGACCTTCCCGCAGATCGTCGGTGCCTTGATGGCGGCCGGCTTCGAGAGCTACGCGGTCGATTTCCGCCGCGCCGTCGCGACCTACTACCTTCCCGATGGCGACAGCATCGAGCTCGCCACCCACGGGACCGATGCGGCGGTCGCGCCCGCCTTCGACATCGCCGGCCTCGGCGCGGCCATCCGGGAGGCCCAGCAGCTCGTGCCGGGCTACACCTACCGGGGCTTCTGCCGGAAGGCCGCCGCCGCCGGGTGCGCGGCCTACCTCGTATCCTTCACGGGCCGCCGCGCCCTCTACATCGGCCGGAGCGGCGAGACTCACGTCGAACACTTTCCGGACTGACGCCGGTCCGGCCGGCCCGGCTCGAACGGCGCCGGCCGGCCTTCGCCTGCCGAAAGAACCGTGTTGGTGGCCGCGGGGACTTCCCTCAGGATGGTCCGGTCGTTCTCTCGCCCGGGAGTACATCATGACCGTCACCATCACGCCGCTCACGCCCGTCTTCGCCGGCGAGGTGGGCGCGATCGACCTGCGCCAGGTGAAGGACCGCGAATCGCTGGAGGCGATCCGCGCCGGCATGGACAAATACGCCGTGCTGGTGTTCCGCGACCAGCAGTTCACCAACGAGGAGCAGCTGGACTTCGCCCAGCGCTTCGACGGCACCCTGCATGCCCGCACCTCCTCCTCGGCGATCGGCGCCAACCGGTTCGGCAACGAGGCCATTGCCGACGTCTCGAACGTCGACCGGGATGGCCGGATCCGGGACGCCAACAACCGCATGCGCGCCTCCTCGGTCGCCAACCGGCTGTGGCATACCGATGCCTCGTTCGTCGATCCGCCGGGCCGCTACTCGATGCTGTCGGCGCGGGTCGTGCCGCCGGTGCGGGCCGATACCGAGTTCGCCGACATGCGCGCCGCCTACGACGCGCTCGACGCGGAGACCCGCGCGTCGATCGAGGGGCTGCGCGTCTTCCATTCCATCGTCTATTCCCGCCACGTGCTGGGCTTCGACTTCAGCGACGACGAGCAGGAGAAGCTGAAGGGCGCCGTCCATCCGCTGGTCCGCACCATCCCGACCTCGGGCCGCCGCGCCCTCTACCTCGCCTCGCATGCCGCCCATGTCGTCGACTGGCCGGTGCCGGAGGGCCGCCTGCTGCTGCGAGACCTGATGGATCACGCGACCCAGCCGCAATTCACCTACCGCCACATCTGGCGGCCGCATGACTTCGTGATCTGGGACAATCGCTGCACCATGCACCGCGCCCGCCCGTTCGACGACAAGACCCACCGCCGCGAGATGCGCCGGACGACGACGCTGGATCTTCCGCTGCCGGCTTGAGGAGCAGGCGTCCTTACCCTCCCGCCTTCGGGTCGCGCGCCGTCGAAGGGAAGAGAAGCGTGAGGCCTGACTGCGGACTTCTGATGGGCGCCAGCAGTCCGCATCCTCTCGAGCCATCTGTCGGTGGCATGCCCGTACGACCCACGCCAATCCGTCCCTCACTCGCCGCCGCTGTGGCGGCCGCGCTGCGAGACGTGCCAGGGCAGGCAGAGCCGCTCGGCGTAGTCGAGCACGAAGAACAGCAGCGTGCCGAAGATGCCCAGCAGCACCAGACAGACGAACACGGCGACGGTGTCGAACTGGCCCTGCGCCACCAGGATCTGGAAGCCCAACCCCTGGCTGCCAGCCACGAACTCGCCCACGATGGCACCGACCAGCGCGAAGGAGATGCCCACCTTCATGCCGGCGAACAGGCTGGGCAGCGCGCAGGGGAACTTGATCTTGGCCAGCACCGCCAACGGCGACGCCCGCGAGACACGGGCCAGGTGCAGCATGTCGGGATCGACCGATCGCAGCCCCAGCACGGTGTCGATCACGATGGGGAAGATGGCGAGCATCAGGGCGATGGCCACCTTGGGCTCGCTGCCCGTGCCCATCCAGATGACGAAGAGCGGCGCGAGCGCCACCTTGGGAATCGAGTTCAGGGCGACCAGCAGCGTGTAGATCGTGCGTTCGAGCAGCTTCGAGGAGACGATCGCCACGGCCAGCAGCACGCCCAGGACGACGGCCAGGGCGAAGCCCAGGCACGTCATGCCCAGCGTGAAGCCGAGCTGGCGCATGAACACCCCCGGCGTCTGCAGGAAAGCGGCGACGATGGCGCTCGGCGCCGGCAGGATCAGCGGCGGTGGCTGGAAAAACCAGACGCCCGCCTCCCACAAGAGCAGGGTGGCGGCCAGGACCGCGACGACGTCGCGCGCCTCGCTCGCCCCAAGCAGGCGCTTCAGCATCGGCTACTCCTTGACGATCCCGAGTTCGGCGAAATGATGCCGGACGTGCGCGACGTAGCGGCCGAAGTCGGCGCTCTCGCGGACCGCCAGCGAGCGCGGCCGAGGCAGGTCGATGGAGACGATCTCCATGATGGAGCCCGGAGCGCGCCCCATCATCACCACACGGTCCGAGAGGAACACCGCCTCGGCGATGGAATGGGTGATGAACAGCAGGGTCTTGCGCGTCTCCTGCCAGATGCGCGCCAGCTCGAGGTTGAGGTCGTCGCGCGTCATCGCATCGAGGGCTCCGAACGGCTCGTCCATCAGCAGAAGCTGCGGGTCTGAGAGCAGCGCACGGCAGATCGAGGCGCGCTGGCGCATGCCGCCCGACAGCTCCCACGGATAGCGATGCTCGAACGAGCCCAGCCCGAAGCGCCCCAGAAGCCCGAGGGCGCGCTCGCGATAGCCGGCCGTCGGCTTGCCGCTGAGCTCGACGGAGAGCAGCACGTTCTGGAGGATGGTCCGCCAGTCGAGCAGGACGTCGCGCTGGAACACGACGCCCAGCCCGTCCGGCGGTCCATCGATCCGACGGCCCTCGACCATGATCTCGCCGGCGCTCAGGCCCTCGAGCCCGGCTACAAGCTTGAGCAGCGTGCTCTTGCCACAGCCGGAAGGCCCGACGACGCTGACGAACTCGCCGACGCCGAGGTCGAGGTCGATGCCCGCCAGGGCAGGCACCGGCCCGCGCGGCGACGCATAGGTCTTGCCCACGTTGCGCAGGCAGACGTGCGCGGCGCCGAGAAGGGGCGATGCCTCCGGCACGATCTCAGTCCATCAGGGCGTTGGTGAAGTAGTCGTCGGCCTTCCAGCCGGGCTTGACCACGCCGGCCCCCTCGAGCGTCTTCAAGGTAGCCTCCCAGTCGGCCTTCGCCTGCCAGCCGATCGGCTTGCCCTTGGTCGCCGGCGTCTCGAAGAAGTCGAGGGACATGACGATCTGGCTGCGCTGGACGTCCGGCTTGAGACGGGCGTCCGGGCGCGCGGCGAGCATCGCCTTGACGCCGAGCTCGGGATCCTTGCGAATCTGCTCCCAGGCGCGCTGCTGGGTCTCGATCAGCTTCCGTAGCGCCGGGCCGCGCTTGGCAATGGTATCCTCCTTCACGACCAGCCCGTAGCTCATGAAGGTCAGACCCGCATCGGAGGCCCACAGGCACTTGGACGGCCGCGATGCCTCGGCGACCGGCAGCGCCGAGCTCGCCGTCGACATCAGGCCGTCGGCCCGCTTGGCGATGTAGGTGCCCCAGAGGGCGGCGGGATCGACGAAGTCGATCTTCGCGGTCTCCCGGTTGAGGCCGCCCGACTTCAGGTAGGGATCGATCAGCGGCGCCCAGGGGCTGGCGGCGAACACGACCACGGTCTTGCCCTTGAGGTCCGCCGCCTTGGTCATGGGCGAGGACTTGTCGACCAGCACGCAGAGATCGGTCTTGGGCATGAAGGTGGCGATCGCCTTCAGCTGCGCACCCTGGGCGCGCGCAGATCCGAGCAGCCCCACCTGCACCTGCCCGACATCGACCTGACCGGCATTCACCAGCTGGATGGTGTTGCCCGACCCGCGGCCGTCCTGGACGTCCACGTCGAGCCCGGCCGCCTTGAACATGCCCTGCTGGTTCGCCAGGTGCATGGCCGCCTGCACGCCCCACGGCGCGAAATCGAGGCGCACCGACATCTTCTCCTGGGCGGCCGCCGGAGCGGCCAGCGCCCCCATCAGCCCCGCCGCGGCGATCGTCGCCGCCACCCATCGCTGCCAAGAAATCCTGCTCATCCCTGTCTCCTTTCGCCTGATTGGGCCGCCGGCATGTCCTGCCCGTCCGGCGACGGATGCACGAGATAGGCCAGCACCATGTCGACGACGTGCCGGCGCCGCGCGGCGACGCGACGGGGCGTCACCAGGGGGCGGTCGAGCAGCCACGACAGCGTGTGCTGGTTGGACAGAAAGAAGTAGGCCAGACCCGAGATCGACAGGTAGAGGTCGATCACGTCGACGCCGGGCCGGAACATTCCCTCCGACTGACCACGCTGCAGGATCGTCCGGAGCGTGTCGAGAAGGTCCCCGTAGAGCGGCTTGACCGTGGTCGAGCGCCGCAGGTTTCGGGCGTAGTGGATGTTCTCGACGCTCATCAGCCGGATCAGCTCCGGCGTGGCGACGAAGTGGTCGAAGGTGTTGGTGACCAGCCGGCGCATCGCCTGGTCCGGCGGCAGCGCCAGCAGCTCGTCGTCCCGCTGGTGGGCGCGCAGGCCCGCCCAGATGGCCTCGATCACCGCCAGGTAGAGGTCTTCCTTGGACCCGAAGTAATGATAGAGCAGGTTCTTGTTGACGGCGCAGGCCGTGGCGATGCGGTCCATCCTGGCGCCGCTCAGCCCGTGGTCGACGAACTCGGCCTGCGCGACCGCGAGGATGTGAGCCCGCGTCGCTGCGGCATTGCGCGTGCGGCGCGGCGGCGTCATCTCGACGGCCTCCATCGAGTCCCGCCGCCTCAGGCCGCGGTCGCGACCGGCCGCGCGCGTCCGCGCGCATCGCGCAGGGCGGCGGTGGCATCGCGGTCGAGCGTACTCTCGGGCGTCAGCACGACGGCATGGAAGCGCTCGGCATAGTCGCGCGAGATCTTGCCTTCGAGGAAGTCTTCGAACACGGCTTCGGGCGGCCGCTCGAGCGGATCGCCGAAGCCGCCGGCGCCGGCCTGCTCGTGGACGATCAGTGTGCCCTGCTGAACGCTGGTGGTGATCTTGCCGGGAAGGGCGCGCCGCTCGCCGCCGACCTCCATGTAGTTGCTGGACTTTCCGCCCGGCTGGCCGCCGGACAGGCCGTACGGCGCGAACCGCACACGATCGGTGCGCATCTGCAGGAGCGCCTCGGCGGCGAGGATGCGATAGGTCCGCCGGATGCCCACCCCTCCGCGAAAGCGGCCTGCGCCGCAGCTGTCGGGCACGAAGGCGTATTCCTCGATGCGCACGGGATGCTCGGCCTCCATGATCTCGACGGGCATGTTCGAGAGGTTCTGCGAGGCGTTGGTTACCGCTTCCAGGCCGTCCTTGTCCGGCCGCCCTCCCCACGCGCCGCAGATCATGTCGACGATGATGAAGGGCTCCCGGTTCGGGCGCAGCCCGCTGATGCAGATCACGCTGTTGCCGCCCTCGCCCGCCGCGGGAACCTTGTCCGGCACGATCTGCGCCAGGGCACCCAGCATGGCGTCGAAGACGCGATAGCCGGTAAGGGCACGCGCGGCGCAGGCACCCGGCATCGCCGGATTGAGGATGGAGGCCTCGGGGGCGGTCACGTCGACGCAGCGGAACAGGCCGACATTGTTCGGGATATCCTTGGCCAGCACGCAACGCACGCTCAGATAGGTGAGTGAGCGCGTGAAGCTCAGGGTCGAGTTGAGCGCGCCACGGACCTGTGGCGAGGAGCCGGAATAGTCGACGGCAAGCGTGCCGTCGTCGCGCACCGTGATGGCGACCGAGATCGGGATCGGCGCGTCGGACAAGCCGTCGCTGTCGATATGGTCGGTGAACCGCCAGGTGCCGCGCGGCCAGGTGAGGATCTCCTGCCGGGTCAGCCGCTCGGCGTAGTCGAGCAGTTCCTGCATGTAGGCTTCGAGCTCGTCGGCGCCGTAGCGCTGCATGAGCTTCTCCAGGCCGCGGCGACCGACCTGGGCGGCGGCATACTGGGCCGCGAGGTCGCCCAGCACGCGGTCCGGCACGCGCACGTTGATCCGGATCAGCTTCTCCAGGGTGCGGTTGATGCGGCCCTGCTCGTAGAGCTTGAGCGGCGGCATCCGCAGGCCTTCCTGGTAGATCTCGGTCGAATCGGAGGCATTGGAGCCCGGCACCCGGCCGCCGACATCGGTGTGATGGCAGATCACGACCGCGAAGGCCCGGCGCACCCCGCCGTGGAAGATCGGCACGAACATGAAGATGTCCGGCAGGTGCATGCCGCCATGATAGGGATCGTTCATGATCACCACGTCGCCGTCATGCAGATCGTCGGCAAAGGCCGTCAGCACCGAGTCCATGGCTTCGGGAATGGCGCCGAGATGCTGGGCGATGGTCTTTGCCTGTGCCACCATCTGGCCGTCGGCGGCGCACAGCGCAGCCGAGAAATCCATCACGTCCTTGACGATCTCGGATCTGGCGGTGCGGACCACCGTGTAGGCCATCTCGTCGGCGATCGAATCCAGGCCGTTCTTGACGACGGCGAAGGTGATCGGATCGATCTTCATGCGGCAATCTCCACGACGATGCAGCCGATCGCATCGCAATGCACGGTGGCGTCCGGGGGCACGACGACGGTGGCGTCGAACTCCTCGACGATCAAGGGACCGGGGCGCGGGACGCTGCCGAGGGCCTGGCGGCCCACGATCGGGACCGGCACGGCGGGCTCGCCGCGCGCGAACGACACGGCGCGGCTCGCGGCGGCGGTCGTGCCGGCACGCGGCGCGATCTTCATGTCGGCGAAATCCAGCCGGTTGTCGCGCAGGCCGCGGCCGATCGCCCGCAGCTTCATGAGCTCGACGGGCGTCGTGTCGCGATAGCCATAGACCTTGAAGTACTCGTCCGCGAAGCGTTCGCGCAGCACCTCCAGGTCGTCGCCGTCGAGTGCGACGGTGAGCTCGCTGGCCTGGCCCTCGTGGCGCAACTCCGCCTCGAAGGCCACGACGCGGCGGTCAGGGCGGTAGCCGTCGCGGGCCAGCCTGGCATCGACCTCCTCGGCGAGGCCGCGCTGCAGGGCCGCGAGTTCGGCCGTCGCCAAGCGATCGAGACGGCACACGACGGTGGCGAGCGCGATGTGCTCGACGTCACTGGCCAGCATTCCGACCGAACAGAACACGCCGGAGAGCGGTGGCACGATGACCTTTGGAATGCCGAGCTGGCGGGCGAGATCGGGCGCATGGACGCCGCCGTTGCCTCCGAACGCCATCAGCACGAGATCGCGCGGATCGCGGCCGCGCTCCACCGTGACGGCCCGCACGGCACGCGCCATGTTGGCGTTCGCCACGGCGCGGATGCCGTGCGCGGCATCGACGATGCTGAGCCCCAGCGGGGCCGCGAGATGGTCGGCGATCGCCTTCTCGCTCAGCGACTTGTCGATTTCCAGGCGGCCGCCGGCCAAGCCATGCGGGTTGATGAAGCCGAGCACGACATTGGCGTCGGTCACCGTCGGTCGGTCATTGCCCATGCCGTAGCAGGCCGGGCCCGGAATCGCGCCCGCCGACTGAGGACCGACCACCAGCAGGCCTCCCTTGTCGATGGCGGCGATCGAGCCGCCACCCGCGCCCACCTCGGCAATGTCGATGGCCGGCACCTTCAGCATGTAACCGCCAGCCTTGACGAACCGGCTCGAGGTCGAGATGCCGTCGCGGAACTCGTACTCGGACGTCATCGTCGGCCGGCCGTCCTCGACGATCACGGCCTTGGCCGTCGTCCCGCCCATGTCGAAGACAATGACGTCGCGATCGCCGCGCGCCGCCCCCAGGCGCGCGGCGCCGATCACCCCGCCCGCCGGTCCGGAGGCGACGGCGAGCACAGGCTTCTCGCAGACCGCCTCCGCCGCCAGCATGCCGCCGTTGGAAGTCATGACGAGGATGGGTGCGGTGACGCCGACGCCGCGCAGGCCCTTTTCAAGACGCTGCAGGTAGCGCTGCATCGCGGCCAGCAGGTAGGCATTGACCACCGTCGTGCTCGTCCGCTCGTATTCCTTGATCTCCGGCAGGACGGCGCAGGAGCTCGTCACGAGGAGGCCGGGAATCGCTTCGCGCAGCAGCGCCTCGGCGCGCTGCTCATGGACCGGATTGCGATAGCTGTTCAGGAAGACGACGGCGATCGCCTCGATGCCGTCGGCGACCAGCGCGCGGCCCGCGTCGACGACGGCGCCCTCGTCGAGCGGCGACACGATCGAGCCGTCGGCGGCGATGCGCTCGGTGACTTCGAGTCGATGCCGGCGCGGGACCAGCGGCCGCGGCTTCTCCCAGGTGAGGTCGAACATGTCGGGCATGCGGATGCGGCCGATCTCCAGCACGTCACGGAAGCCGCGCGTGGTGATCAGCCCCGTTCGGGCTCCCGTCCTCTGCAGGATGGTGTTGGAGCCGACCGTGGTGCCGTGCATCACCTCGGCCACGTCCGCCGGATCGAGGCCGAGCTCGGCCAGCAGCTGAGCCACGCCCTCGATCACGGCGCGGCTGGGATCGTCGGGCGTAGAGGAGACCTTGCTCTGGTGAATCCGGCCGTCGGCCGTCGCCAACGCGATGTCCGTGAAGGTGCCGCCGATGTCGATCGCGACCTTGCTTGCCGTCGCCCCAGCCTCCGGCATGCCGCCCCCTTTAACTAACTATCTAGTTAATTGTGACGGTTGTCTTGCGGTGACGTCAAGGGGGCGCGGTCCCTGTCGGGACGTGGCGGACGGCGCGGAAGACGTCGCTGTCCCACGGCATTCCCTGGGCGAGCGCCCGCGTCGCCGCGAGATGCGCGGCGCTCGACTGGGTGTGATCGGTCAGGGGACGCTCGCGTGCCTCCCAGGCGGCAAGCGCGGCGGGCAAGTCGCCGCGGCTCACGCCCTCGACGGCAACGGCAAGCCCCAGTGCGTTCATCATGGCGCACCCCGCGCCCTGGGCCAGCGTCGGCGGCATGGCATGCGCGGAATCGCCGACGATCGCGACGCGGCCCGACGACCACCGGTCGAGCCGTGTCGTTTCGTAGACGTCGTAGCGCCCCCTCGTGCCGATCGCCTCCAGTGCCGGCCGCAGGTCGGGGAAGCATGAGGCCCACACGTCCGGATCGACGGGAATCGCCGACGCCTCGGCGTCGGCCACCGGCGCCATCATCGCCATGTAGAGCGAATCGGCGCCGCAAGGCGTGTAGAGAATGCGCAGGGTGCGCGGCGAGAAGGCCCAGAAGTCGATGACTTCGTCCCAGCGGCCGCCGACCAGCGGGCCACGCGGCACGAGCACGCGAACGATGCCGTCGATGTACTTTTTCCGCGTTCCGGGCAGGCCCAGCGAATCGCGCACCGCCGAGCGGACACCGTCGGCGCCAACCACCAGGTCGGCCTTCAGGCGGCGACCGTCGGCCAGATGCAGCTCGCCGTCCGGCGAGGCACCCACGGCCGCCGAGCTCGTGACCAGCTCGACCCCGGCCCGGCGTGCGGCCGCCAGGATGGCCGCGTAGAGATGCTGGCGCGACATGGTGAGCAGCCGGAAGTGTCCTTCGGCATTGACCCTGCCGAAGGACATGCAGGCGCCGTCGCGCTCGGTGCGATAGCCCGGCGCCGCATAGGCCCCGGCGGCCACGGCCTCGTAGGCCCCGATGGCCTCCAGCACGCGCAGGCCATTGTCCCAGATGAAGATGCCTGCACCGAAGGCGCGCAACTCATCGTCGATCTCGTGCACGCGCACCGTCCAGCCCCGCTGGCGCAGCGCGATCCCGGTCACCAGGCCGGCAAAGCCCGCGCCGGCGATCTCAGCGTGCATGCCCGTCCTCCGCCCGGATCACTCGGCGGCAGCCAGGCTCTTGTCTCCGAGCAGGCCGAGTTCGTGCACCCGCTCCTGGGTGTAGATATCGCTCCAGTTGATCCACGACTTGTCGGTGACGAGGTTCGGGTCGTAGCCGCGCTCGGGAATCTGCAGGCGCGTTCCGCCGATATGGACGTGCCGGATCCGCTTCTTGTCCTGCAGCAGCGCGATGTTGTCGAGCGGCGAGCCCTCGACCGCGATGAAATCGGCCTGGCGACCCGGTGCCAGGACGCCGAGCCGGTCGCCCCGCGCCAGGAAACGCGAGGCCACCTCGGTGGCGCAGCGCAGCGCCTCGGCCGGCGTGAAGCCGAGATCGCGCACGAAGATCTCGAGCTCGCGGGCGTGCCACTCGCCGTAGGGCGTGACGGCAAAGCCGCTGTCGGTGCCGGTCATCATCGGGATGCCGGCCTTGCGGGCCCGCTGAAGGTTGGCGCAGGCGATCTCGTATTCCCGAGAAGTGTTCTCGATGCGCCCCTTTGTGGCGGCGCGTTCATAGGGCTGGGTGAAGTCGATGATGTTGCGCGGGAAGGTCATGGTCGGACCGATGGCCGATCCCGACTTGACCATGGCGTCGAGACATTCGTCGTCGAGATAGTAGGCGTGGAAGATCAGGTCGACGCCGGCCCGCGCCGAGTAGAGCACGGCCTCGCGGCCGCGGGCATGGACCACCACCTTGCGGCCGAGACGCTGGGCCTCCGTGACCATGGTGGTCGTTTCGTCCTGGTTGAAAGCGGCAATCAGCTCGCCGTCGGGCCGGGTCTGGAAGCCGTCCATGGCGATCTTGATGCAATCGACGCCGTTCTTGGCCTGGACGCGGATCTCCTCGATCGCCTCGTCCTTGCTGGCGACCAGCCGGCCGATCGACGTGTCGGGCGCGCCGATCCAGCTGGGATACCAGTCGGTCAGGCCCTGGCGGGATGTGATGTAGCGGCCGGCCGCCGTCACGCGCGGACCGTCGAACAGGCCGGCAGTGATGGCATCGCGCACCGACAGGCTGATCTGCCCGGCGTCGCCGGGCGCGCAGATCGAGGTATAGCCGGCCGCGACGACCTTCTGCGCGAAGAACATCCCGCGCAGGGCACGGAACTCCATGGGCTGGTAGAGATCGATGTCTTCTTCGGTCTTGGCGTTGCCGTAGGCCAGATGGACATGCACGTCGATCAAGCCGGGCATGACGAACAGCGATTCATAGTTCAGCAGCGTCTCGCCGACGGAGACCGCTGGCGCGCCCGCCGTGGGCCCGACATAGGTGAGGCGTCCGTCGTCGCCGTACACGAGAGTGCTGCCTGGCGAGGCCGTCGTCTGGTCGCCCGTGAAGAGAGAACCACACCGCACATGAGTCACCATGAACCACCTCCGCTGCCGCCTGCCGCCTGCCCATGATAGGCTATCTTTGGGAAAAGGTCGCAAAAACCGGGCCGGAGAGATTCCTGCCGTCCACGACGAAGATCATCCCCTTCGATCCCGCCGATTGACTGACAGATCCAGCAGATCAAGCCGAGGTCCCGACCGACACCAGCAGGTTCCCGATCCCGTCCTGCCTCACCCTGTCGCCCGGCTCGACCACCGTCGTGCAGTCGAGCTGCTCCAGGATCGCCGGCCCCTCGAAAGCCGCGTCGAGCGGCAGCCGGTCGCGGGCATAGACCGGGGTCTCCCGCCAGCCGTCGGTGAACCAGACGCGGCGCTCACCGACCCTGGCCGCCGCCAGCGTCGGCGCCCGCTCGCCGGCGGCGAGCGCCGCCAGCGGGATCTCGGGGCGGACGCCGATCACCGCGGTGTGCAGGTTGACCAGCACCGGCGGGATCTCGGGCAGCTCGATGCCGAAGCGGCGGAAGTAGGCGGCGGCGAAGGCCTTGTGCAGGCCGGCGACGCCGATGTTCTCGTTGTCGACGGCGACCGAGAGGATGTGGCTCTGCCCCTGGAACTGCATGTCGGCGCTGAGGACGCGGCGCAGCTCGCGCACCGGCACGCCTTCGCGGCCGATGGCGGTGCGGCCCTGGGCGGCCTGCTCGGCATAGGCCGCGGCGATGGCGGCGGCGTCGAGCGCCGACAGCGGCTTGTTGATAGTGCGCACATAATCCTGGCGCAGGTCGGCCACGACGCAGCCCAGCGCGTTGGTGATGCCGGGCCGCGCCGGGATCAGCACGGTCGGGATGCCGAGCTCGCGGGCCAGCGCCGTGGCGTGCAACGGGCCCGCGCCGCCGAAGGCGAACAGCGCGAAGTCGCGCGGGTCGCGGCCGCGCGCCAGCGACACCAGCCGGATCGCGCCGGCCATGCGGTCGTTGGCGATGCGCAGGATGGCGGCAGCCGCCGCCTCGGCGTCGAGGCCGAGCGGCCGGCCGACCTTGTCCTCCACGAGCGTCCGCACATGGTCGAGCGTCACGGGACTGTCGACGCCCAGCAGCCGGTCGGGATTGAGGCGCCCCAGCACCAGGTTGGCGTCGGTGATGGTGGGCTCGGCGCCGCCGCGACCGTAGCAGATCGGGCCCGGCCGCGCGCCGGCGCTCTCGGGGCCCACGCGCAGCATGCCGGCCGCGTCGACGGCGGCGATCGACCCGCCGCCGGCGCCGATCGTGTGCACGTCGACCATCGGCACGTGGATCGGCATGGCGTATTCGAGCTCGAGCTCGCCCGAGACGGTGGGCACGGCGTTCTCGATCAGGCCGACATCGGTCGAGGTGCCGCCCATGTCGTAGGTGATCAGGTTGGGATGGCCCGACAGGCGGCCGGTATAGGCGGCCGCCATGACGCCCGAGGCCGGGCCCGACATCACCGTGTTGACCGCCGCCCGGGCGATGAACTGCGAGGAGGCCGTGCCGCCGTTGCCCTGCATCACCAGGATGTCGCGGTCGAAGCCCTTGCCCAGCAGCTCGAGCCGCAGCCGCGACAGGTAGCGGTCGAGCACCGGCTGCACCGCGGCGTTGACCGCGGCCGTGACGCCGCGCTCGTACTCGCGGTACTCCGACAGGATGGCATGGCCGGCGGTGATGTAGCCGTTGGGCCACAGCGCATGGACGATCTCGGCCGCGCGCTTCTCGTGGGCCGGGTTGATGTAGCTGTGCAGGAAATGGATGACGACCGCCTCGCAGCCGGCGGCGATCAGCGTCTTCGCCGCCTCGGCGACGGCGGCCTCGTCGAGCGGCGTCACGACATTGCCGTCGGCGTCCATGCGCTCGGGCACTTCGAGCCGGTGCTCGCGGGACACGACGGGCTCGAAGGTGCCGCGCAGCCCGTAGGGCTGCGGCCGCGTGCGCCGGCCGAGCTCAAGCACGTCGCGGAAACCCCTGGTCGTGATCAGGCCGACGCAGGCGATCTTGCGCTCCAGCACGGCGTTGGTCGTGGTCGTGGTGCCGTGCACCAGCGCCTGCACGGTGGCGGGATCGGCGCCGGCCGCGGCCAGCGCCGCCAGGAAGCCGGTCGCCTGGTTGTCGACCGTCGTCGGCACCTTGGCGAGCTTCACCTGGTTGGTGCGCGGATCGATGGCCAGGAGGTCGGTGAAGGTGCCGCCGACATCGATGCCGACGGTCAGGAAGCGCGGGGGCATGGCGGGGTCCACTCGAATTTGTCGTCCTGAGCGTAGCGAAGGACCTCATCGCCGGAGGCAATCGGCATGAGATCCTTCGCTGCGCTCAGGATGACATGAGGCGGGCCTGGAGGCCCGCGGTCCGGAAGACGAAGAGGATCCATCACACCGACAGGTACTGTTCACGGAGGGAGGCGTCGGCCGCGAGCTCGGCCATCGAGCCGCCGAAGCGGATCTGGCCCTTCTCGATGATGTAGGCGCGGTCGGCCACCGCCTGGGAGAAATGCAGATTCTGCTCGCTCAGCACCACGCAGAGCCCCTCGCCCTTCAGCGCGCGGATCGAGCGGGCCATCTGCTCGACGATGATGGGCGCCAGCCCCTCCGACGGCTCGTCGAGCAGCACGCAGCGGGGGTTGCCCATCAGGGTGCGGGCGATGGTGAGCATCTGCTGCTCGCCGCCCGACATGCGCCCGCCCGGCCGCTCGCGCATGGCGCCGAGGTTGGGAAAGAGCGCGAAGAGCCTGTCCTCGGTCCAGGCCGGCGTGCCGGGCCGCACCGGCTGGCGCCCGACCGCGAGATTCTCGACGACGCTGAGCTCGGTGAAGATGCGGCGCTCCTCGGGCACGTAGCCCAGGCCCAGCCGGGCGATGCGATGGGTCGGCAAGCGCTCGATGCGCCGGCCCTCGAAGGCGACTTCGCCGGCCGCCGGCGGCACCAGGCCCATGACGGACTTCATCACCGTCGACTTGCCGGCGCCGTTGCGGCCGAGCAGCGCCACCACCTCGCCCGCGCGCGCCTCCAGCGAGACGCCGTGCAGGATGTGGGCCCGGCCGTAATAGGCGTGGAGGTCGCGGACCGAGAGCATCAGTGGGCGCTCCCGAGATAGACGGCCTGCACCCGGGGATCGGCGCGGACCTCGGCCGGCGTGCCGCCGGCGATGAGCTGGCCGCGGTCGAGCACGATGATGCGGTCGGCCTGGCCGAACACCACGTCCATGTCGTGCTCGGTGAACAGCACGGCGATGCGGCGCGCCCGGGCCAGCCCGGCGGCGAGCTCCATGAGAGCGACGCGCTCCCGGGGCGCCATGCCGGCCGTCGGCTCGTCCATCAGCAGCAGGCGCGGCTGGTTGGCCAGCGCCATGGCGAGCTCGACGCGCTTCAGGTCGCCATAGGCCAGTACGCCGCACGGCCGCTCCGCCTGGTCGAGCATGCCGACCTGCTCCAGCAGCCCGTCGGCCTCGGCACGGAAGGCGCGGCCGAAGCGCGCCAGCAGGGAGCCCAGCCGGCCGGCGTGGGAATAGAGCGCCATCTGCACGTTCTCGCGCACGGTCAGCGAGACGAAGGTGGCGGTGATCTGGAAGGTGCGGCCGACACCCAGGCGCCAGATGGCGCGCGGCCTCAAGCCCACGATGTCGCGGCCCGCGAGGCGCACGATCCCGCCGTCCGGCGCGAGCTGGCCGTTCAGCATGTTGAAGCAGGTGCTCTTGCCCGCGCCGTTGGGGCCGATCAGCGCCAGCAGCTCGCCGGCGTCGATGGCGAAGGAGACGTCGGCCACCGCCTGCACGCCGCCGAACGACTTGTGCAGCCCCTCGACCTGCAGCACCGCGCTCATGCCCGCTGCTCCCGCACGCGCGCGACCAGCGCCTTCAGCCCGCCGACCAGGCCCTGCGGGAAGAGCAGCACGATCAGCAGGATCACCAGCCCGATCACGGCCCGCCAGAACTCGGTGCGGCGGGCGACCTCGTCCCGCAGCCAGGTGAACAGGCCGGCGCCGACCAGCGGGCCGGTCAAGGTATCGACGCCGCCCAGCAGCACCATGACCAGCCCATCGGTCGACTGGGCGATCGAGATCGTGGCCGGCGAGATGCTGCCCTTGGAGAAGGCGTAGACCGCGCCGGCCAGGCCCGCGACCGTGCCGACCAGCACGAAGGCCATCCACTGGAAGCCGCGCAGGTCGATGCCGATCGCCTCGGCGCGCAGCGGCGAATCGCGGCCGGCACGCAGCGCGTAGCCGAAGGGCGAGAACAGCGCCCGCCACAGGAGCGCGATGCCGAGGCCGCAGCAGGCCAGCGTCAGGTAGTAGTAGACGGTCTTGGAGGCGAGCCAGCCGGCCGGCCAGATGCCGAAGATGCCGTTGCTGCCGCCGGTGAGCGAATCCCACTGGAAGACGATCGACCAGGAAATCTGCGCGAAGGCGAGCGTCAGCATGGCGAGGTAGACGCCCGACAGGCGGACGCAGAACCAGCCGTAGACGACGGCGAAGGCGCCGGCCGCCAGCGGCGCCAGCACGAGCGCGGCCTCCATCGGCAGGCCAGCGCGCTTCAGCAGGAGGCCGGCGGCGTAGGCGCCGAGCCCGAAATAGGCGGCATGGCCGAACGACACCATGCCGGCCGGCCCCATGATGAAGTGCAGGCTGGCCGCGAACAGCGCGAAGCAGAAGATGTCGGTCAGCAGGATGGTGACGTAGCGGTCGGCGATCAGCGGCACGGCCGCCAGCACGACCAGCCAGACCAGCACGAAGGTCCAGGACGGCACCGTGAGCGGCGGCGCGGGGTCGGCGGCGAGGCGCTGCTGGGCGGGCGGCTTGCCGAGCAGGCCGAACGGCCGGGCCACCAGCACGACGGCCATGATCAGGAACTCGACCACAAGGGTGAGCTTGGGGAAGGCGATCTCGACGCCCAGGAGATCGACGGTGCCGAGCCCGATGCACAGCGCCTTGGCGACGCCGATCAGGATGGCGGCCAGGAAGGCGCCGCCGATGCTGCCCAGCCCGCCCACCACCGTGACCACGAAGGCGTCGGCGATGACGGCGAGGTCGAGGTCGAGGTTGGCCGGCTCGCGCGGGATCTGCAGCGCGCCGCCCAGGCCTGCCAGGACGGCGCCCACGAAGAACACCGAGGTGAACAGCCAGGCCTGGTCGACGCCCAGCGCCGCCACCATCTCGCGGTCCTGGGTGGCGGCCCGCACCAGCGCGCCCCAGCGCGTGCGCTTCAGCAGCAGCCAGAGCGCCAGCAGGACGACCGGGCCGATGGCGATCAGCACCAGATCGTAGGCCGGGATGCGGCGGCCCAGGATCTCGACCGCCATCGACAGGCCGGGCGCGCGCGGGCCGACCAGGTCCTCGGCGCCCCAGACGGCCAGCGCGACGTCCTTGATCACCAGGACGACGGCGAAGGTGGCCAGCAGCTGGAAGAGCTCGGGCGCGCGGTAGATGCGCCGCAGGATCACGGTCTCGATCGCGACGCCGACCAGGCCGACGCAGAGCGCCGCCAGCACGACCGACGACCAGAAGCCGAGCGGCGTCCGCCCCAGCGTCTCGATCAGCGTGTAGGCGCCGTAGAGGCCCAGCATGTAGAGCGAGCCGTGGGCGAAGTTGACGATGCGCGTGACGCCGAAGATCAGCGACAGGCCGGCCGACACCAGGAACAACGACGCCGCAGACGCCAGCCCGTTCAGGAGCTGGATGATGAGCGAGGCGAAGGTCACGAGAGGTCGTGAAGACCGTCGTTGATACGTTCCTCATGTTCCTCTCCCCCGCTCGGGGGAGAGGCCAGGTGAGGGGGCACCGACGGGACCAGCCCCCTCACCCAACCTCTCCCCCTGGCGGGGGAGAGGAGCTTGAAGGGCGCTTGAACAGAGTCGCCGTCTCTCAATTCTTCGGCCTCATCCTCCTGACCTCGTCGTCCGGCGGCAGGGCGTCGCTGCCTTCGACGAAGCGCCAGTCCTTCATGTAGCCCTTGCCGTCCTTGACGCCGATGCGGCCGACATAGGCGCCCATCGTCGACTGGTGGTCGAGCGCGCGGTACTCGATCATGCCGAACGGGGTCAGCACCTTGAGGCCGGCGGCGGCGGCGATCAGCTTGTCCTGGTCGAGCGAGCCTGCCTTCCTGATCGCCTCGACGGCCGACATGATGGCCGCGTAGCCGACCACCGAGCCCAGCCGCGGATAGTCCTTGTACTTGGCCTGGTAGGCGTTGAGGAACTTGGTGTGCTCCGGCGTCTTGATCTCGCTCCAGGGATAGCCGGTGACGTACCAGCCCTCGGGCGCCTCCTCCTTCAGCGGGTCGAGATACTCGGGCTCGCCGGCCAGCAGGTTGAACACCGGAATGCCCTTGAAGATGCCGCGCTGCTGGCCCTCGCGCACGAACTTGGCGAGGTCGGGGCCGAACAGCGAGGAGAAGATCGCCTCGGGCTTGGCGTCGGCCAGGGCCTGGGTGACGGCGCCGGCGTCGATCTTGCCGAGCGGGGTGGCCTGCTCGGCGACGAATTCGACGTCGGGCTGCTTGGCCTTGAGCAGCTTCTTGAAGGCCGCCGTGGCCGACTGGCCGTACTCGTAGTTCGGATAGACGATGGCCCAGCGCTTCTTGTTCACCTTGACCGCATCGGGGATCAGCATCGCCGTCTGCATGTAGGTCGAGGTGCGCAGGCGGAACGTGTAGGCGTTGCCGGCGTCCCACACCATCTTGTCGGTCAGCGGCTCGGCGGCGATGAACAGGACCTTGCGCTGCTTGGCGAAGTCGGAGACCGCCAGGCCGACGTTCGAGGGGAAGGTGCCGATCAGCATCGCCACGCCCTCGCGGCTCAGCAGCTCCTCGGCGACGCGCACCGCCTCGCCCGGATTGCCGTTGTCGTCGCGGCTCACGACCTCGATCTTGCGGCCGAGCACGCCGCCCGCCGCATTGACCTCCTCGACCGCCAGCTCCCAGCCCTTCTTGTAGGGTTCGAGGAAGGCCGGGAAGACCTTGTAGCTGTTGAGCTCGCCGAGCTTGATCGGCGCCTGGGCGCCGGCCGGCCCGGCAAGCGCGAGCGCCGCCAGCGCCGCGGCGCCGGACAGCAGGTGATTGCGCGTCAGCATCTGTTCCCCTCCATGAAACAACCCTTGGCCGACCCTACCGAGGCGGCCCCTTCCACGACAAGCCGTCAGGACGCGAAAGACGACCGCGCCTGAATGCCCCAGCGCCCGTCCTGACGGGTCACGATGTAGATCGTCTCGAAACGGCCGATCAGCGTGCCGTCGGCCTTGTAGCGGCTGAACGCCACCTTGAGATGGACCTTGTCGGCCCCGACATGGATCGGCGTGCGCTCGTCCCACTGGCTGCGCGCCCAGCCCTCGCCGGCGCGCGCCCGGAAATCGTCCAGCCTGTAGTCGCCACGATCGTGCCAGACCGCGACCTTGCCGCCAGCCAGCCGCACGTGGGGGAAATTGCAGGCGGCGTTGACCGCCGCCTCGTCGCCGCGGTTGAGCCCGTCCATGTAGGCATCGAGCGCCGCCATCGCGGCATCCAGGGAATCGCTCATCGCTTCCTCGTCCCGGCAAGCGCCGTGCCATCACCATGACCCGTGTCGGAAGGTTGGCAATCTCGACGCTTCGCGGCAATGAACGCCTCGAAATCGAAAGGCGTCGCCGGACCGCTTTCGTCGCCCTCGTCAAACGCGGCACGCAGCGTCGCCAGTTTCGGCTCATTGCCTTCTCCTGGGTCGGTGGGCTCGGTCATTCGACGACCCTGTCCAGCTGGAGACTGTGGCGTGCCTTCGCGGGGAGCGTCCCTGCTTCTCCCGAGAAGCGGCTTGTCGTGGAAAGAAGGTCTCTCCACTCGGGCCCGTGGCCCTCGGTCGAGACGAAGGGGAGCTGCGACTCAACAACGAGGCGCCACTGGCCGCGCAGCGACAGCGCGGCGCCATCGATCAGGCCGCGGTTGCGCAGGCGGCGCGCTTCGACGGCACCGCGGTCCAGCGCCCCGGCAACCGCCGCCTCGGGCAAGGGGCCGACGGAAACGGTCACGGCGAGGTCGCCCAGGTCGCTGTCGGGATCGAGGTCGCGGGCCGGACGGCGCTCGATGGCAGGATGATCGCAGTCCACCGCATTGGCGATCAGGGTCGCGGCGGCATCCGCTGCGGCCGCGGTCCGGGCCAGCACGGTGGCCGAATCGGCGATGCCGCGCGAGAAGGAGCGGCCGCCGCGGCCCGAGGTGGCGATGCCGCGCGACGGCTGCCCGTGGGCGAGGCGCGCCACGCCGTCGAGGGCCGACACGAAAAGGCCCGCGCGCAGCGCGTGGCCCGGCGTCAGGTGCAGGGCGATGTCGCCGCCGTCGTTGACATAGGCCTTGTCGAGCGTGCGGCCGGCCACCAGCGCCTGCAGCATCTCGTCGGCCACGGCGCCGGCGACGGCGGCCATGGGCGTGACGAAGACGGCGCGATGCGGCCACACCGCCTCGGCCATGCGGCGCGCGACCGGACCCTGCAGCAATGGATAGGCGTCACCGACCGGACGGCGCAGGACCGGCAGCTCGCGCACCAGCGTCGGCAGGATGTCGGCGAAGCGGTCGACTGCCTGGCCGTAGGCACGCTCGACCTCCGACGATGCGCCGAAGGCCTCGATCACCAGGTCGATCGGCCCGTGCTGCAGGTGCAGGCGGCCGTCGGCCAGGCGGGCGGCGACCGCGCTCACGGTTCGCCCCCCTCTTCCCGAGACGGGTCGAGCCGCACCTTGTGGCCGCGCAGCACGTCCTCGAGGGTGACGGCGCGCGAGGCGTAGCCGCCGAGCGCCGCATAGTCCTCGGCGCGCAGGGTGAACTCGATCGGCGCCACCAGCGCCGGCGTCGGCACGTAGCCGAACGACTTCTCCGGCATCTTCGCCACGTCGACCATCAGGGTGATGCCGCCGCCCGGCCAGACATAGGCCGGCACGCCGCCCAGCGTGACCTTGGTCAGCGCATCGCGCACCGAGCGCGTCAGCCGCACCGGGTTCTCGGTGACGCCGGCGCGCAGCGAGCCGCCGGCGCCGGCCATGAACATCACCGTGCAGAGCGCCGGCTCGCAGTTCTCGGCGATGCGCTCGACGACGTGGCGCACCGGGTCGGGCATGTCGGCCGGTTGCGGCCGCAGCTCGCCGTCGAGCTCGAACCAGGCCGAATGCTCGCCGGTGGTCGAGACCATCAGCAGCCGCAGGCCGGGCCAGGCCTGCTTCGGGTCGATCCGGTCGATGATCTCCAGCGGATCGGAGACATTGGTGCCGCCCCAGCCCAGCCCCGGCTCGGCGACCTGGAAATAGCGGCCCGGCGTCGAGCGGCGGCCGCGCACGCGGATGCCGGCCGGCTTCATGTCGAGGAAGCGGCCGCCCTGGTGCTCGCTCAGCACGCCGGTGATGTGGTCGTCGACGACGATCACCTCGTCGACATGGTCCTTCCACTGCGGCGCGAACATGCCGATGGCGGCCGAGCCGCAGCCGACGCGCATGCGCTCCTCGCGCGCGCCGTTGACCACCGGCGGCCGGTCGGCCTGGACGATGACGGTCGAGCCGCCGTCGATCGCGAGCTCGACGGGCTCGCGGTTGCACAGCGCCAGCAGCGTGTCGCAGGTGACGACGCCTTCCTTCTTGCTGCCGCCGGTCAGGTGATGCACGCCACCCAGCGACAGCATTTGCGAGCCGTATTCGGCCGTGGTGACATGGCCGACCGCCTCGCCCTTGACGCGCACCGCGGCCTGCTCGGGCCCGAGGAAGCGGTCGGTGTCGATCTTCACCTTGGTGCCGCAGTAGCTGAAGATGCCCTCGGTCACGACCGTGACCATGTCGACGCCCTCGTGCGTCGACGAGACGATGAAGGGGGCGGGCTTGTAGTCGGGATAGGTCGTGGTGGCGCCGATTCCCGTAACGAACGCGCCGTCGCCGCGGCCAAGCTCGCCGCGCCAGGACTCGCTGCCCTCGATGAAGGCGACGCGCGCCAGGTCGGGCCTGGCCAGCAGCACCAGCGGATCGACGCGGACCAGCTTGCCGTCCTCGTTGGCGTAGCGGTCGCAGGCGCCGGCGCGTCCCGGCCGGATGCGGCACAGGACCGGGCAGGCATCGCAGCGCACGATGCCCGCGCCGCGCTCGGCCTCGCTGAGGGCGATGTCGTCGCTCATGGGCTTCCCTCCGATGCGACGCGCCCGTCATCGCCCCCTCTCCTCGCCTCTCCCCCTCGCGGGGGAGAGGAATCCGAGGAAGAAGCAGAAGGTCCCGCCCGCTCTCTCTTGCTCCTCTCCCCCGCCAGGGGGAGAGGTTGGGTGAGGGGGACAGTCCCGCCGTCGCCCCCTCTCCTAGCCTCTCCCCCTAACGGGGGAGAGGAATCCGAGGAAGAAGCATCAGCTGTCATGCTCCTCTCCGCCTCGCGGGGAGAGGAATCCGAGGAAGACACGGACGGCGCCGCCCGCTCTCTCTTGCTCCTCTCCCCCGCCAGGGGGAGAGGTTGGGTGAGGGGGATAGTCCCGCCGTCGCCCCCTCTCCTAGCCTCTCCCCCTCGCGGGGGAGAGGAATCCGAAAGGATGGGAGAAGACAGCAACGCTTCCCGCAGGCGATGCGGCAGCAGCGGCACGCGGGTGGCGCGGATGCCGGTGGCGTGGTGGACGGCGCCCAGGATGGCGGGCGCGGTCGGGACCAGGCCGGGCTCGCCGACGCCCTTGGCGCCCGACGGTCCGAGCGGCTCGCGATCCTCGATCAGCAGGCACTCGATCTCCGGCACGTCGCCGATCGTGGGCACCAGATAGTCGTGCAAGTTCTCGGTGCGGCCCGGCAGATATTCCTCCATCAGCGCCAGGCCCAGCCCCTGCGCGATGCCGCCCTCGATCTGGCCCTCGACCAGGGTCGGGTTGATGGCGCGGCCGACATCGTGGGCGGCCACGATCTTCAGGACCTTGACCGTGGCGAGATCGAGATCGACCTCGACCGTGGCGGTCTGGGCGGCGAAGGCATAGGTCGCATAGGGGATGCCCTGCCCGTCAGCGTCGAGCGGCGTGGTCGGCGGATCGAAGGTCCCCTCCCCCATCAGCGGCCCCGCCGTTGCGAGGTCGATGGTGCGCACCGTGCCGCCGTCGCGCACCGTCACCGTGGCGCCGTCGAGCGACAGCAGCGCATCGGGACCGGCATTCGCCAGGCGCAGGATCTGGCGCCGCAGGTCGGACGCCGCGCGCTCGGCCGCCTGGCCGGACACGAAGGTCTGTCGCGAGGCTGAGGTCTTGCCGGCGTCCGGGGTGAGATCGGTGTCGCCGGTGACCAGCACGATCGCGGCCGCCGGGAGGCCCAGCGCATCGGCGGCGATCTGGGTCATGATCGTGTTCGAGCCCTGCCCGATGTCGAGCGCGCCGCTGTAGAGCGTCAGCGTGCCGGCGGGCGACAGGCCGATGCGCATGCGCGAGGGGTTCGACATCGAGGTGTTGCCGATGCCGTACCACATGCAGCCGATGCCGACGCCGCGCCGCTTCTGCCCACCGCACCCGGCTTCGGCGGCATTGAAGGCGGCGACGGACTCGTGCGCGGCGCGCCACGACGGCCGTAGCGCGTCGAGGCACTGGGCGAGGCCGGCCGAATGGGCGAGCGTCTGGCCGGTCGCCGTCGTATCGCCGGCCCGCAATGCATTGAGATGCCGGAACTCCAGCCGGTCCATGCCGAGCCGGTCGGCCAGCGCGTCCATCATCGCCTCGTGGGCGATCGCGGCCTGCGGCACGCCGAAGCCGCGGAAGGCGCCGGCCGGCGGGCCGTTGGTGAAGAAGGCCTCGCCCCAGGTGCGCACGTTGGGCACCGCATAGGGGCCCATCGCGTGCACGGGCACGCGGTTGGCGACGGTCGGCCCCCAGGAGGCGTAGGCGCCGGTGTCGAAGGTGGCGGTGACGTCGCAGGCCACCAGCCTGCCGTTGGCGTCGCAGCCGAACTTCGCCGCGACCCGCGCCGGATGGCGCTTGGTCGAGGCCGCCATGCTCTCGGGCCGCGTGTAGACGAAGGCCACGGGCCGGCCCAGCGTCCAGGCGGCGAGCGCGAGGAGCGGCTGCACCGAGAGGTCGAGCTTGCCGCCGAAGCCGCCGCCGCACGCGGTCGGCACGATGCGGATCGCCTCGGGCCGCAGCCGCATCACGCCCGCGATCTCGTCGCGGTCCATGTAGGGCGTCTGGGTCGTCGCGTGGATCTCGAGCCGGTCGCCGACGCGCCGCGCCCAGCCGGCCTCCGGCTCGATATAGGCGTGCTCGACGAAGGCGGTCTCGAACACGCCCTCGGCGACCGCCGCGCAGTCGGCGAAGGCCTCGGCCGGCCGGCCGCGGCGCACGCCGCCCTCCAGCAGCAGGTTGCGCGGCCGGTCCTCCTGGACCAGCGGCGCCCCGTCGGCGGTCGCGGCGTCGATGCCCGTCACCGGCGGCTCGGGCGTCCAGGCGATCGGCACCTCGTCGTCGCGGATGGCCATCACCACGTCGCGCGCGCCGACCAGGGCCACGACGGCCTCGCCGCGGTAGCGCACCTGGCCGTCGGCCAGCACCGGCTGATCCTTGATGTCGGGATAGATGCCGTAGCCGTTCGACGGCACGTCGGCGGCCGTCAGCACGGCCGCGAGGCGGCGGCGCAAGGGCGCGAGATCGCCCAGGACGAAGCGGGCGCGGGCATGTGGCGAGCGCACGACGCGGATCCACAGCGCGTCGGCCGGGATGCCGTCGGCGCCGAACCCGTCGCGGCCAGTGACCTTCGGAACGCCGTCGACGCGGGCAAGACGGGCGCCGACGGCGGTGCCCGCTGCGGGCGCCACCGGCGGCGCGGTCCGGGCGGCATCCATCACGGCCGCGACGATCTTGCCGTAGCCGGTGCAGCGGCAGAGCACGCCGCCCAGCGCATCCTCGACCTCGGCGCGGCTGGGCGCCGCGACGCGGCGCAGCAGCTCCTCCGCCGCCATCAGCATGCCGGGCGTGCAGATGCCGCACTGGGCGGCGCCATGCGCCAGGAACGAGCGCTGCAGCGGCGACAGCGTGCCGTCGGCGCCGGCCAGGCCCTCGACGGTCTCGACCGTGCGGCCCTCCATCTGCCCCATCGCCACGAGACAGGAGCAGGCCTGGCAGCCGTCGAGCAGGACCGTGCAGGCGCCGCAGTCGCCGGCGTCGCAGCCGACCTTGGTGCCGGTGAGGCCGAGATCGTCGCGCAGCGCAGCGGCCAGCCGGGTGATCGGCGGACCTTCCCACGTCGCGGCGGCGCCGTTCACGGTAAAGCGCACCGTCATGGCGCGAAGCCGCCGAGCAGGCGGCGCAGCAGCGTGAGCGCCGCGTCGCTCCGGTAGGCGGCGCTGCCGCGGACATCGTCGATGGGCGCGAGCGGCGCGAGATGCGCGGCGTCGACCCGGTCGGCCAGCGCGCCGTCGACCGGCGCGCCCTCCAGGGCGGCCTCGAGGCCGGGCAGCCGCACGGCGACCGGCGAGCAGGCGCCGACGGCGACACGCGCCGCCGCGATCCGCCCGTCGGCGATCTCGAGCACGGCCGAGGCCATGGCGATCGAGATCACGAGGTAGCGGCGGGCGCCCAGCTTCAGGAAGGCGCTTCGCGTGTCGTGGCGCGGACGCGGCACGTGGAGCGCCACCACCAGCTCGCCCGGCGCCAAGGAAGTGCGGCGCGGGCCGGTGAGGAAGGCCGACACCGGCAGGCGGCGCGGCGCCACGCCGGCGATCTCGACTTCGGCGTCGAGGGCCAGCAGGCAGGGCACGCCGTCGGCGGCCGGCGAGGCGTTGCAGAGGTTGCCGGCCAGCGTGCCGATGTTCTGGATCTGCCGCCCGCCGACCTCGCGCGCGGCCTGCTTCAGCCCGTCGAACAGCGGCGGCAGGTCGGCCGCGACGAGCTCGCTCCAGGTGGTGGTGGCGCCGAGGCGCCAGCCGTCGGCCGTCGAGGAAATACCGTGCAGCTCGACGATACCGGCGATGTCGAGCACGTCCTCGTCGGTTGCGCGGCCGACCCGGGCGGGATGGAAGTCGGTGCCGCCCGCCAGCACCGCGTGCGGTCGGGCGAGCGCACTGAGCGCGTCCTGAAGATGGCGGGGACGGAGATAGGCACCCATTCGTTCGTACACATACGATGCCACAGGCATCGCGCGAGTCAACGAGGAGTCGTGCCGCCCGGCGGCGGCGGCGCGTCAGACGATCTTCGAGAGGAGCTCGAGGAGCTGGCGCTGTTCGGCGGCCGTGAGCGGCTTCAGCGTCTCGCGCGACACGGCGGGACCGTTGATCAGCAGCTTGTTCACCATCCGCTGGCCCTCGCTCGTCAGGCTGAGCAGCGTGCGGCGCGCATCGCCGGGATCGGGCCGCGAATCGACGAGCTGGCGATCCTTCAGCCGGCGCACGACGCCCTGCATGGTCGCCTTGTCCATGCCGACGAGGCGGCCGAGATGGTTCTGCGAGAGTTCGTTGTACTCGTGCAGCTTCACCATGCTCGAGTACTGCGTGGGCGTGATGTTCTGGTCGCCGATCGTGACCTGGAAGATGGCCGATGCCCTCTGATGGGCCCGTCGCAGCAGGTAGCCGACTTGATCCTCGATGCGGTACCGCCTCGCTGCCGGACTCGAGGCCGACCTTGTCTCCTGCTGTTTCCCCGCGACGTTGCTTCGCATCGCCCCCGTCCTTGCTTGATCCTCGCTACACCGGCCGCGCGCGATTCACAACGGATTCATAAACCGCAGCGCCGACCGTGAATGTGCGTGCCGTCCCTTGACTCGCTGATGGGCCCGTGCACGCGACAGTTGCCGGCCGGCCGACGCCGCGTCCGCGTCGGTGCGCGGCCATCGTTTCCTCTCGGTGTTTTGCGCCGCAGTGCCAGAGGCGGTGACGGCTCGTCAAGGCAATGGCAGTCTCGGGTCACGCAATGGGAAGGAACATGCCGGGCGCGCTCGAAGGAATCAGGATCGTCGACCTGACCAACATCATCCTCGGTCCCTACGGCACGATGCTGCTGGCCGACCAGGGTGCCGACGTCATCAAGGTCGAGGCGCCGGAGGGCGACGCGGTGCGCCACATCGGCCGGCCGGCGAAGACGCCCGGCATGGGTCCCACTTATCTCTACGTGAACCGCAACAAGCGCTCGCTCTGCCTCGACCTCAAGAGCCCGGCGGCGCGCGCGGCGCTGCTCAAGGTGGTTGCGGGCGCCGACGCCTTCGTGCACGCGCTCCGGCCGCAGGCCATCGAGGGATTGGGGCTGGGCTACGAGGCGATCCGCAAGATCAGGCCCGACATCGTCTATGTCGGCGCCTACGGCTATGCCGCCGACGGTCCCTACGGACGCCTGCCGGCCTACGACGATGCCATCCAGGCACGCTTCGGCATCGCCGACCTGATGGGCCAGGCGGCGGGGGACGACGTGCCGCGCTATCCGCCGACCATCCTGGCCGACAAGACGGTGGGCCTCACCTTTGCTTTCTCGACCCTGTCCGCCCTGATGCACCGCCAGCGCACCGGCGAGGGCCAGTTCGTCGAGGTGCCGATGTTCGAGACCATGGCCGCCTGGCTGATGGTCGAGCATCTGTGGGAACGGACGTTCAGCGACGAGGGCGCGGTCGGCTACACCCGCCTGCTGGCGCGTACCCGCAAGCCGTTCCGCACGCTCGACGGCTGGATGGCGATCCTGCCCTACAACGACAAGCACTGGCGCAACTTCTTCGAGATCGTCGGCCGCCCCGAGGTGCTGCAGGACCCGCGCTACTCGACCCTGAACGCGCGCTCGCTGCACATCAACGACATGTACAGCATGGTCGAGGCGCTGGCGCCCACCCGAACCACGGCCGAATGGGTGAGGCTCCTCGACGAGGCGCAGATCCCCAACGCGCCGGTGTCACGGCCGGCCGACCTGTTCGAGGATCCCCACCTCGTGTGGCGGCAGCTCTTCCGCAAGTACCCGCATCCCAGCGAGGGCGAGATCACCATGGTCGAGCCGCCGATGCGCATGAGCCGCACGCCGCCCGCGATCCGGCGCATGGCGCCCCGGCTCGGTGCCGATTCGCGCGGGGTGCTGGCCGAGGCGGGGCTGAGCGAGACGGAGATCGAGGCGCTGAAGAGCGCCGGTGCCCTCATCGAGCCGTGACGGCGAGCTCGGCGGCGGCCAGGTCCTCGAGGGCGGCGCCCACCGACTTGAAGAGGGTGATGGACGTGGCGTCGCCGGCTGCCCGTCCCGGCCGCTCGCCGCGGCAGAGCTCGAACAGGTCGGCGACGACGTCGCCCTCCCCGATCGCGCCGCTGGCCAGCGGCTGCACGATGTCGCCGCCCTCCTTCAGGGCCCCGGCGCGGGTATCGACGTAGATCCGGGCGCGCTGCACCGCCCGGTCGTCGCTCTCGCGCATCCGCGGCGTGAAGGCGCCGACGAGGTCGAGATGCTGGCCCTCGCGCAGCCAAGCGCCCTCGACCAGGGGCGTGCTCGACAGGGTGGCGCAGGACACGATGTCGGCCTCGGCCACGGCCTGCTGGCGGTCGGTGGCGGCGCGGACCGTGACGGGCCGCCCCAGCGCCGGCGGCAGGCTCGATGCCAGCGACTCGGCGAGCGCTTCGGCTGCCTCCGGCCGGCGTCCCCACACGACGATCTCCTCGATCGGCCGGACCCTGGCATGGACGCGGGCGAGCTGCGGGGCCAGCGCACCGGTGCCGATCACCAGCAGCCGGCGCGCGTCGGGCCGCGACAGGTAGCGCGAGGCCAGCCCCGAGGCGCAGGCGGTGCGCCGCTTGGTCAGCATGGTGCCGTCGAGCAGGGCGAGCGGCGCCCCGGTCGCTCCGTCGAGCAGCAGGTACTGGCCGTAGATCGAGGGCAGCGACCGCCGTCCGTTGTCGGGAAAGACGGTGACGACCTTGATGCCGACGCGGCCCGTCGCCGGCCCCGCGGAGGACCCGCGAGTCCAGGCCGGCATCAGCAGCAGCGTGGCATCGGCCGAGCCGGCGCCGTTGGGCGCGGCGATCGTGTGGTGGTGGCGCGTCGGCATCTCGCAGCCGGCGCGGAACAGCGCGTCGAGGCGATCGATCAGCGCCAGGTCGTCGAGGGCCGCGTCGACCTCCGCGGCCGGGAGAATCCTCACGAGAAGGGGCCGCGCCCCGAGGCCCGCGGGGCCGCCAGTTCCGGCGCCACCAGTTCGGCCTGCCGCTGGATGGCCTCGCGCGGCGCCGGGGCAACCGGGGCCGGCGCGGCCGCCGGGGTCGTGTCGCGCAGGCGCTGCACCTCGCGCGCCAGCCGGTTGGCCTCGCCGCGGGCCGCGCGCGCCCTCCGGCGATGGTGGCGGCCGGCCCACCAGCCCATGCCGAGCCCCGCCAGGACGCCCAGCAGCAGCATGCCGATCACCAGCAGGTAGAGCGGCATGACCACGAGATGGGGAAGCGGCCACAGGCTGAGCTGGACCGGCTGGTTGTTGCTCACCGCGATCAGCACGCCGATCAGCAGGAACAGCACGAACAGGACACGAACGAGGATCTTCATGACGCCCCTACCTTGGCATATCGCGGGCGTTCGAGGCGAGGGTTCAGGGTGGCGCCTGTCACCCGTGTCGCGGGACTAATCCTTGTCCGCTTGGTCGGCCGGCTCCGGCGGCGCGAGGCCGGCCGCCTTGACCGCCTCCTTGTTCAGGCGGTCGCGCAGGTCCTTGCCGGTCTTGAAATAGGGCACCCGCTTGGACGCCACCGCCACCTGCTCGCCGGTGCGCGGATTGCGGCCGGTGCGCGGCTCGCGCTTCTTCACGGAGAAGGCGCCGAAGCCGCGCAACTCGACGCGATGACCGCTGGCCAGCGCCTTGGAGATCTCGTCGAAGACCGTGGCCACGATCCGTTCGACATCCCTTTGATAGAGATGGGGATTCTTGGCCGCCAGGCGAGCAATCAGCTCCGACTTGGTCATTGCCGTGACAATATCGGAAAAGGCACCCTCCTTCAAGCCTAAGCCCTTGAATCAAAACGGAAAGGCGGCGTGCCGGCATCCCAGAGGCGATTCGTGCACGAAAAACGCAATCGGTCTGCCGGCCGGGCACGAAAAAGGCCGGCCCCTCGAGGGGCCGGCCTTAGCAGGTCGTCCGGAGGGACGGCTTACTGGTTTTCCTCTTCCTTCTTCTGGGCCCGGCTCAGCGCCGCGCCCAGGATGTCGCCCAGGCTGGCGCCCGAGTCGGAGGAGCCGAAATCGGCCATCGCCTTCTTCTCCTCGTCGAGCTCGCGGGCCTTGACCGACAGCACCACCCGGCGCGAGGCGCGGTCGATGTTGGTGATCTTGGCGTCGAGCTTGTCGCCGATGGCGTAGCGGTCCGGGCGCTGCTCCGAGCGGTCGCGGGAGAGCTCGGACTTGCGGATGAAGCCCGGGATGCCGTCCTGCACCGTGACGTCGATGCCGTTGTCCTGGATGCCGGCCACGATGACGGTGACCACGTCGCCCTTCTTGGCGACGTTGCCGACGTTCTCGAAGGGATCGTTCTCGAGCTGCTTGATGCCGAGCGAGATGCGCTCCTTGTCGATGTCGACGTCGAGGACCTTGACCTTGACCGGGTCGCCCTTCTTGTAGTCGCGGATGGCCTCGTCGCCGGCCTTGTCCCACGACAGGTCGGACAGGTGGACCATGCCGTCGATGTCGCCGGGCAGGCCGACGAACAGGCCGAACTCGGTGATGTTGCGGACCTCGCCGTCGAGCTCGGTGCCGGCCGGATACTGGTCGGCGAAGCTCTCCCACGGGTTGGCCATGCACTGCTTCAGGCCGAGCGAGATGCGGCGCTTGGACATGTCGACGTCCAGCACCATCACCTCGACCTCCTGGGAGGTCGACACGATCTTGCCGGGGTGGACGTTCTTCTTGGTCCAGCTCATCTCCGAGACGTGCACCAGGCCCTCGACCCCCGGCTCCAGCTCCACGAAGGCGCCGTAGTCGGTGATGTTGGTGACGCGGCCCTTGAGCTTCAGGCCGACCGGGTACTTGGCGCCGGCGCCGTCCCACGGATCGCTCATCAGCTGCTTCATGCCGAGCGAGATGCGCTGGGTCTCCGGGTTGAAGCGGATGACCTGCACCTTGACGGACTGGCCGATGGTCAGCGCCTCGGACGGATGGTTGATGCGCTTCCAGGCGATGTCGGTGACGTGCAGCAGGCCGTCGACGCCGCCCAGGTCCACGAACGCGCCGTAGTCGGTGATGTTCTTGACGACGCCGTCCAGCACCTGGCCCTCGGACAGGTTGCCCATCAGGCGGGTCCGGTCCTCGGCGCGGGTCTCCTCCATGACGGCGCGGCGCGACACGACGATGTTGCCGCGGCGACGGTCCATCTTGAGGATGGCGAACTGCTGGGCCTGGCCCATCAGCGGGCCGACGTCGCGCACCGGGCGCACGTCGACCTGGCTGCCCGGCAGGAAGGCCACGGCGCCCGACAGGTCGACCGTGAAGCCGCCCTTCACGCGGCCGAAGATCGTGCCGTTGACGCGTTCGCCGTCGGTGAAGGCCTTCTCGAGAACGGTCCAGGCCTCCTCGCGCCGCGCCTTGTCGCGCGACAGCACGGCCTCGCCGTCCTTGTTCTCCATGCGGTCGACGAAGATGTCGACCGTGTCGCCCTCGCGGATCTCGGCGGGGGTGCCGCCGTTGGAGAACTCGCGGAGGGGAACGCGGCCCTCGGACTTCAGCCCGACATCGACCACGACGAAATCATTGGCAATGCGAATGACGCGGCCCTTGACGACCGTGCCTTCGAAGCTCGAGGAACCGCCCAGCGATTCGTCGAGTAGTGCGGCGAACTCCGCGCTGGCGGCGTCGTTCGTCTGTTTGCGCAGGGCGCTGCCCTTGGCCATTCAATACCTCTTCCTTCCTCGATCCCGGGCGAAACGCTGCCGCCCGTCGGCCAACCGGTTAAGTCCGGCGGATCCAATGCCTTTGAAACCGCGTCCGGCCGTGCCGTCCGCAGTCGCCGCTGTCGGAGTCTGCGACCGCCCGGCGGCGACTTAAGGTCCGGGTGATCGAAAGCCCTTGCGCTGAATGAAGGCCAGAGCGTCGGCGAAAGCCGCGTCGGCATCCATGTCGCTGGTATCGAGAAGGTAAGCATCGGGCGCGGCTTTCAGGGGTGCAGCCGCCCGTTCGCTGTCGCGACGGTCCCGCTCCGCCAACTCGGCAAGAACGCGCGGTCTTATAGTGTCGGCTCCCTGCTGGCGCAACTCCCGGTACCGTCGGTCGGCGCGGGCCGAGAGGCTCGCGGTCACGAACAGCTTCACCGGCGCCTCGGGGCAGATGACCGTCCCGATGTCGCGCCCGTCGAGCACGGCACCGGACGCCTGATGTGAGAATTCCCGTTGGAATTTCAAGAGGTTGGCCCGGACCTCGGCGAGCGCCGCGACCCGCGAGGCGGCCTGGCCGGCATCGTCGCCGCGCAGCGCCGGATCGGCCAGGTCGGCGGCGGTCAGACCGGCGGCGATGGCTGCCGGGTCCCCGCCGGTCCGCTCGGCCATCCGGCCGACGGCCCGGTAGAGCAGGCCCGTGTCGAGATGGGGCAGGCCGAAATGGCCGGCCAGGCGGCGCGCCAGCGTGCCCTTGCCCGAGGCGGCCGGGCCGTCGATGGCGATCAGCAGGGGCGCCATCACGCCGCCTCCGGGCCGATCGAGGCCCCGAGCGTGTTCATCAGGCTGGCGAAGCCGGGGAAGCTGGTGTCGATCGGCGAGGCATCGTCGACGGCGACCGGATCGCGCGCCCCCAGCCCCAGCACCAGGAAGGCCATGGCGATGCGATGGTCGAGATGCGTCTCGACCAGCCCGCCGCCGGGCGGCGGGCCGCCGGCACCATGGACGATCAGCCAGTCGGCGCCCGTCTCGTGAGCCACGCCGTTGGCCCGCAGCCCGGCCGAAACGCCGGCCAGCCGGTCGCTCTCCTTGGCGCGCAGCTCGCCCAGCCCCAGCAGGCGCGTCGGGCCGCGGGCGCAGGCCGCCGCCGCGGCGAGGATGGGATACTCGTCGATCATGCGGGGCGCCCGGTCGGCCGGCACCTCGACGCCCTCCAGCCGGCCGCCGCGCACGCGGATGTCGGCGACCGGCTCGCCGCTCCGCTCGCCCGCATTCTCGAAGGCAATGTCGGCGCCCATCTCGCGCAAGGTCTCGAACAGGCCCGTGCGCAGGGGATTGATGCCGACGCCCTCGACCGTGACGTCGCTTCCCGGGCGGATCGCCGCCGCCACGACCGCGAAGGCGGCCGACGACGGGTCGCCCGGCACCGTGACGTCGCGGCCCGTGAGCTCGGGCCAGCCGACCACGGTGATGCGCTTGCCGCCGGGCTCGGCCGACGCCTCGCGGACCTCGGCGCCGAAGTGGCGCAGCAGCCGCTCGGTATGGTCGCGGGTCGCCTCCGGCTCGATCACCGTGGTCTCGCCGGCGGTGTTGAGGCCGGCCAGCAGGATGGCGCTCTTCACCTGTGCCGAGGCCACCGGCAGCCGGTACTCGACCGGCACCATCTCGTCGGTGCCGATCACCGCCAGCGGCAGGCGCCCGCCGGCGCGGCTCTCGAAGCGCGCGCCCATGAGCGACAGCGGCTCGATGACCCGCTGCATGGGCCGGCGGCGCAGCGAGGTGTCGCCGGTCAGGAAGCTGGTGAAGGGATGGCTGGCCAGGATGCCCGACAGAAGCCGCGCCGAGGTCCCGGAATTGCCGAGCTCCAGCACGTCGGCGGGCTCGCGCGCGCCGCCGACGCCGAAGCCGCGTATCCGCCACAGGCCGGCCGCGGGCTCGCGCGTCACGGTGGCGCCGAGCTGGCGCAGCGCCGCCGCCGTCGCCAGCACGTCCTCCGCCTCCAGCAGGCCGCGCACCGTGGTCTCGCCCAGCGCGAGCGCACCGAACATCAGGGCGCGATGGGACACGGACTTGTCGCCGGGGGCGCGCACGCGGCCCGCGAGACGGTCGACCGGACGGGCGATCAGCTTGGCCGAGTGGGCTCTCGAGGACAGGGTCACCCTCCGGGAATTGCGGCGGGAATGCGACGGGCGCCCCCACACGTCCTGCGAACCGGTGTCGGGCCGCGAGGAACGGTGCTCCTACCATGCCGGAATTTGGTTTTGACAGGGTGAAAGACGCGTGACATACGCCCCCCTCGCGGCCGATTCCGGCCCCCTTCCTTCGGAATTCCCGGGAGTTTGAGCGTTGGTCAAGGCGAGCTGGGGTACTAAGCGCACCTGCCAGAGCTGCAGCGCGCGCTTCTACGACCTGAACAAGGGCCCGATCAAGTGCCCGAAATGCGGCCGCGAGCACGATCGCGAGGACTTCGTGAAGGTGCGCCGCGGGCGTGGCGCCGCGGCCGCCGCGGCGACGGCCGCCGCTTCCGCCGCGGCAGCCGCGGCTGCCGCCAAGGCTGCCAAGAAGAAGGCGGACGAGGCGGCGCTGGTCGGTGACGAGCTGCCCGATGTCGAAGGCGACGAGGCGATAGAGGACACCGACGATCTCGGCGACGAGACCGAGGACATCGAGGTCGAGGTCGACGTCGAGGACGACAAGGGAGAGAACGACCGCTAGGCGACGGGCCCTGCTGCTGGCTGTTGCCAGTCGCAGGAGCAGCAATTATACCTCCCGCCGCCCAGGCAGAATTTCGGGGCCATAGCTCAGCTGGGAGAGCGCTACAATGGCATTGTAGAGGTCGGCGGTTCGATCCCGCCTGGCTCCACCAAGATCAAGGGCCCAGCCGGCAACGGCTGGGCCCTTTGGTTTTTCCAGAGAAGCAAACCGAGATCCAGCGTGAGCGTTCTGGTTCCGATGTCCGGACCGATGCGCTATATGATTCCTATGCAGGAGCAGCTGGTTGGCATTGGAATCTATACGGCGGCCGAAGCCGGCCGCCTGCTCCGCATACCGGCGAAGAAAATCGCACGCTGGGTACGGGGCCATAGAGTCGGTGCCCATTTTTATGCGCCGCTGTGGAACGCTCAAATCCATCTGTCGGATGGGCAGATATTCCTCGGCTTTCGCGATCTGCTTGAGGCACGCATCGCCAACCGGTTCATCCAAGAGGGGCTATCGCCGCAGCGAGTTCGGGCCGGTATTGCCCTCGCGAGTGAGATCATTGGCACAGACCGGCCGCTTTCCAGTTACCGGTTTCGTACTGATGGTCGCGAAATCTTCTTCAAGATCCTGTCAACGGATGACGAGGGACAACCCCGCGAGCAATTGCTGAACCTGTTTCGGCGTCAGTTCGAGTTCAAGCAAGTTATCGATCCTCTGCTAAGGGATGTCGATTTCGAGGACGGCGAGCCGTCGATGTGGTGGCCTCTTGGGAAGCAGCAGCACGTCGTCGTCGATCCCGCTCGCTCATTTGGACAACCAATTGATGCCGACACGAGCGTGCCAACTCGCAGCTTGGCCGCTGCGGCGGCCATAGATGGCGAGCAAGAGGCCGCGCTTGCATTTGACGTTTCAGTTGCGGCTGTGAAGCGGGCTGTCCGCTTCGAAGCCGCGATGGCGTGAAAGTCTTCTTCGACAACAACACGGCGCCAGCAGTGGCGTCTACTCTCGACGGATTCATTCGGCACTCTGGTCATCAGGCCCTTCACATCAAGGACGTGCCCGGCCTCCCGAACGGACGACACACCGCAGACGTCGATTGGCTGAACCATCTGAAGAATGACACTGACGCATGGTGCTTCATCACTGGTGACGCGCGACTTCACAAGAATCCAGCGGAACGCCAAGCGCTTCGGTCGGCTGGCCTGCATGGCTTTGTCCTAGCGCCGGCGTACCAAAAAACTCCATTGCATCAGATCGCGGCCTCCATCCTGTGGAAGTGGCCCGAGATGCTCGAACTCATGAATCTGCTTACCCCTCCGTCCCTTCACGTGCTCCCTATAGGAAAGAGTACGAAGCTGTCGTCATTACCTCTCTAGCAGGCTGTTGAAGAAGTGGTCCATCGGCGTGCGGTGAAGGAGACTTCATCGCCGCCGTCGAAGCAGATCTCGCCGATGAGGGTACCGTCGGACTGCAGCTCGGCCCATCCATTGCCGCAGGCCTCGTCCATTTCATCGTTGCCGCCCCAGTCGAACTCGACGCCGTCGTGGTCGTCTCCGCCGGCGAAGGCACCGGTCACACAGCCGAAGGCGAACTCGCCGCGAGTGGGCTCGAACAGGATGTAGGCCGGCCTCATCATGCCGGGATAGTCCTCCGTATAGTCCGGCATCTCCACGATGCGCCACTTGCCCAGGACGCTCATGCTGGGGCCGCCAGGAGCTTGGTCGTGAAGCCCGAAAAGACCCACGCCGGAACGTCCACTCCGACGGCATTCGCTCTCTCCCGGATCATCCGCAGCGGATGATCCCCAAGAATCCGCGCTGGGAGATTCATCATGCCTCCACCGACTCGCGATCGACTTCATCAACATTCTGCCAGATGGTCCGCGCGCCTTCGAGGTCGCGGTCGGTACCACGCAAGCGCTCGTTTTTAGCAGCCGCGCCCTTCAACTCGCGCGTCGACCATCGGACCGATCTACAGTCCACGCAACGAAGTTGCACGAGCAGACGTTGGTGTGCCTGCCCCGCGCGGATTGCGCGGCGGCGCAACGAAGTCCGGAGGACGTCATGGCTGTGAGGAAGAAGGCGGCGAAGAAGAAGGTCGCCGGCAAGAAGGTCGCCAAGAAGAAGACCGCCGCGAAGAGCGCGACGAAGAAGCCCGCCGCGAAGGGCGCGAAGAAGAAGGCTGCGAAGAAGAAGGTCGCCCGCCGCAAGACGGCGGCGAAGCGCGAGTTGATCGATACCGGCACCGACAAGCGCTACGTGCGCCGCACGCGCAAGGGCCGCTTCAAGGAAAGCGACGATGTCGGCCGCTCGCTGGCGCAGGATCGCCGCCGCCATTCCAGGCGCGCCGTGAAGTCGGGCCAGGGCGATCGCGGCGACCGTCGTCGCTGACGCCCGGGCTCCTGCGCGACGAGGCGGAGCCGTCGACGGTTCCGCCTCGTCGCCGCGGCGCTGCTGGGCCGCCGCGCTACCGGGCCGCCGCGCTACTGGGCGACCACGTTGCCCTTGTAGTCGACGGCAATGTCGGTGGCCTTGCCGTCCTTCATGCCGTTGCCGCGCCACACGCCGTCGCCGTCCTTCTTGAGGGAGGCGATGCTGCTGTAGCCCGCCGCCTTCGCGCGGTCCTTCGCCTGTTCCTCGGTGAAGCTGTTGGCGCCCTTGAGCGGGGCACCGTCGTCCGGCGCCTTGGCCATAAAGACGTCGTTGCGGCAGGCGCGCATGAACTCCTCCCGGCCGATGCGGCCCTGGACGGGCTCGACCTGCGCGCGGACCCGGTAGTAGGCAAGGTAGCGTTCGGCCTCGGGCCCGACGAGCTCGCCGTCGCCATTGCCGTCGGCGCTCTTCCACTCCGCCGCGCAGTGCTCGTCCGAGCTGGCCCATGCGGTCGACGACAGGCCGACGCACATTGCTGCCGCCACCGGCGCCACGAGCAGGGAAGCGAACGCGGCGCGTGCAGGTTTCTTCGTCATTTGCGGTCTCCGTGCATGCCCTTGAATGGTCCCCTTTCAAACGACACGCGGCGGCAACCCGTTGCGCGAGGGGGCCGTTCCTCAGGTGGTGGCGGCCAATGCCGGCCGTCGCCTCGTACAGTCCAAGGAGGGCAGTGATGAACGACCCCAAGGAACGCAATCCGCAGTCCCAGCAGGAGCGGGAGCAGCAGCAGCGCGAGCAACAGCAGCGTGAGCAGCAGCAGCGGCAGAACCGGCCGAACCAGCCGGGTCAGCAGCAGCCGGGCCAGGCGCCCGGCCAGTCCCAGAACCCGTCCCAGAACAGGGATCGCTAAGAGGTCCTCACGCCGAAGCGAGGGGGGTGCACGCCGCGGGCGTGCGCCCCCTCTTCGCGCGTGGCCACCGCACCTCTTCTGAATTCTGAGCGATGGAGACTATGATGGCCAAGCCGCCGACCGAACCGATGCCCGTGCCGCCGCCGCCGGGAAAGACCGATCCGATTCCGCCCGAGATGCCCCAGCCCGGCCGCCCGGTCCCCGAGGACGTGCCACCGCCGCCGGTCCACCCTCCGGGTCCGCCGACGCCTGTCGCATAAGGAAGCCTGTCGCATAAGCGTGACTTGCAACCTCCCCGACGGATGGTCACGGTGCGCCCGCGTATCCGGGGAGAGTTTAGTTATGAGCGTTGATTCCGTGGCGTCGAGTTGGTCGCCGCGTCTTCTGAGCATCCTGCGTTTCATGTCGGGCCTGCTGCTGCTGCAGCACGGCACCGCCAAGCTCCTGAAGTTTCCGGCGGGAGCGGTCCCGGCCAACTTCACGATCGCCTCGATGCCAGGCTATGCCGGCATCATCGAGTTCGTCTGCGGCATCCTCCTCGTGATCGGCCTGTTCAGCCGCCCGGCAGCGTTCCTCGCCTCAGGCATGACGGCGGTCGCCTACTTCATGGCGCATGCGCCGCAGGGCTTCTTCCCCATCCTGAACCGGGGCGAACTCGCGGTGCTCTATTGCTTCGTGTTCCTCTACATTGCCGCTGCCGGCCCCGGCCCGTGGAGCCTCGACGCGGCGTTTCGCAAGGGCCGCTGACGCCGCGGCGCGCGGGCGCTTCCGTGCTACAACCGCTCCCCTGAGCGACGGAAGAGGGGAGACGGTGCATGGCGTTGAAGAGAGTGGCCCTCGAGATCGGCATGGGCACGGACATCCGCGGCGGCGACTACACCAAGGCCGCGGTGCGCGCCCTGCGCGACGCGCTGTGGCACAACTCGCTCACCGTCGCGACGGCGCTCGGCAAGTCGAGCGACGACATGCGGGTCGAGGTGCTGATCGGCGTGCCGCAGCCGTCCCAGGTCGACAAGGAGCAGGTGCTGGCCGTCCTGCCGCACGGCACGGGCACCGTGACGGTGCACGAGGGCGGGCTGGAGATCGCCAACGAGGCCGGTACCGACAAGACCATCATCGCCCAGGCCGCCGCCGTCGTGCGGCTGGACCTGTAGGGAGGAAGCGATGCCCGCCAAGAGAGTGATTCTCGAGCTCGGCACCGGCAACGACCTGCACGGCGGCGACTACACCAAGGCCGCGTTGCGGGCGGTGCAGGACGCGCTGCACCACAGCTCGCTCGCCATGATCCGCAGCCTCAAGGTCGATCCGAAGACCGGCATGTTCGTCGACGTGACGATCGGCGTGCAGCAGCCCGACAAGGTCGACCTCGAGAAGGTCCGCGCCTCGTTGCCGCACGGGATCGTGACGGTGAAGGCGGTCAAGGGCGGGCTCGACGTGCCCGATCCGGAGAACAACGACCCGGCGGTGATCGCCAGCGCGGCGGTCGCCGTGCGCCTCGAGCTGCCCTGACCATGCACCGCAGCGAAGACCGCATCCTCACCACGCATGTCGGCAGCCTGCCGCGCAACGAGGTCCTGAGCGACCTGCTGATCCGCCAGGAGTTGGGCGAGCCGGTGGACGAGGCCGAGCTGGCGCGCCAGAGCGAGGCGGCCGTGCGCCATGTGGTGCGCGCCCAGTCGGACTGCGGCGTCGACATCGTGAACGACGGCGAGCAGCCGCGCGTCGGCTTCCAGACCTACGTAGCGCAGCGCATGACCGGCTTCGGCGGCGAATCGGCGCGCCCGCGGCCGCGCGACTATGTCGACTTCCCCTCGCTGCTGGCCCAGCATCGGCAGCGTTTCCCGCGGCGCAGCAAGGTGTCGAACGCGCCGCAGGCGATCGCGGCGGTGTCGTACGACGACCTGTCGGCGGCCGAGGAGGAATGCCGCATGTTCGGCGCCGCACTCGCTTCCCTCGACACGCCGCCCGCCGATGCCTTCATGACCGCGGCCTCGCCCGGCATCGTCGCCACGACGATGCTGAACGCGCACTACGACAGCCACGAAGCCTATGTCTTCGCGCTGGCCCGCGAGATGCGGAAGGAATACCAGCGCATCGCCCGGGACTATGTCCTGCAGATCGACGCGCCCGACCTCGCGATGGAGCGCAGCGTCCTGTTCCACGACAAGTCGGTGGCCGAGTTCATCGCCATCGCCGAGATGCATGTCGCGGCGCTGAACGAAGCGCTGGCCGGCATCCCGCGCGAGCGCGTGCGGCTGCACTGCTGCTGGGGCAACTACGACGGGCCGCACATCCATGACGTGCCGCTGGCCGAGGTGCTGCCGGTGCTCACCCAGGCCAGGGTCGGCGCGCTCAGCGTCGAGTTCGCCAACCCGCGCCACCAGCACGAATATGCCGCGCTGAAGCGGATCGGCCTGCCGCCGGAGTTCCTGCTGCTGCCCGGTGTGATCGATTCGACGACCAACTACGTCGAGCATCCCGAGGTGATCGCCAACCGCATCTGCGAGGCGGTCGACGCGGTCGGCGACCGCAGCCGCGTCATCGCCTCGAGCGACTGCGGCTTCGGCACCTTCGCGGGCTCCGAGCTGGTCGCAGAGGACGTGGTCTGGGCGAAGCTGCGCAGCTGCCGCGACGGGGCCGCCATCGCGACCCGCCGCCTGTGGGGCCGCGACTGAGCCGGTCACGCCCCGCTACCCATCAGTTCCGGCCGGCCGGATTCTCCTCGGTCGTGCCCGGCGTCAGTTTTGGATGGGTGCGCAGGGGCTCCTCCCTGATGAGGAGCCCGAGGACATCACGCACGCGATGACGCCGCCCTTGCACGGACGGCCGCACCGCGCCGACTGTCAACTCGATGTCACCTGCGGGAGGGTCATCCCCTCGCCTGCCGGCCGACGAAGACCATGCCGGCCCCGGCCAGCACGGCGATCACGCCGGCGATGGTCGGGATGGGGATGGTGCGCTCCTGGTCGGCGGTCACCCGGATCGGGCCGGCGTCGACGAGGGTCCGCTTCTCGGTGAACGAGATATTGTCGATCGCCAGACCGACGATGCCGATGGCGATCAGGGTGACGCCGAACACGACGAGCGGTCTCATGCAGGACTCCTCTGGGTGCCGGGATCAACGCCTCCCGGGCCCTCGGGTTCCCGCCTCAACCGTCGACCAGCAGCGCCCTTCCCTGCTCGATCGCCCGGCGCGCCATGGCCTCGAGCTCGGCGTCGGAGGCGCTGCTCACCGGGTGGCCGATGGTGGCGAAGGCATAGCCGGGCATTCCCAGCACGCGGCTCATCATCTCGGCGGCGCTCACGAACCGCTCGGTCATCACGCTGAAGGCCGGGATCCCGAGGCGCTCAGCGGTTACGGAGTCGTGCAGACTGCACGACGAGCAGCTGCCTCAATCTCCGATGCCGGAGATCATCGCGTCCCAGCTGCGGATCTCGGCGGCGATGGGCGCATCGGCGGGCGCGCTGTAGTTCGACTTGGTGCGCATCACGACCTGCGCCACCCCGTGCTCCTCGCGCAGCAGGCGGTCGAGATGGGCGAAGAAGCCCTTGGTGCCTTCCTTGCCGTTGGAGATGAAGCCGACGGTCTTGCCCTCCAGCGTGTCGAGGCGCGGGGCGCGACGGCCGGCCGGCGGGGCCTTCTCCGGCGTCGGATCGAGGACGGTGAAGCTCATGGTCTTTCCTCCGCTACTTCCTGGGCGGCTCGCAATCGACGCAGGCGCCGATGGCAACGGTGACGGCGTGGCTCTTGTGGCCGAGCCAGGGTGGGATGACGGCGCCGAAGCCGCCGGCCGGACCGCCGGCCGCCACGACCAGGAGCTGGTCGGCCGAGTCCATGGCGGGATAGACGCTGTCGCCGCGGTCGCGCACCACGGCGCCCTTGCCGACCTCGGCCCATTCGCGGCGATGGATGCGGGCGCGCTCGTGGATGAAGGCGGCGATGTCGGCCTTGGTCCAGCCGGCCGCCTGCAGGTGCTCGCGCAGCTGCTTGGGGATGATCAGCGCATAGTTCCCGGCGTAAATCGAATAGTGCCGCAGGTTGGCGCGCATCTCGGCCGCGAAGGTCTCGAGGATCTCCTCCGGCCGGGTCGTCCATTCGTTCATGATCTGGCGCGGCGCGCCCGCCGCCATGACCGTCACCGCCGAGGCCTCCCGGGGGATGCCGCGGGTCTCGGCCAGCGACTGCCAGCTCGTGTCCTCCTCGTCCTCGGCGATGCAGTAGCTGAACTTGCCGGGATGGCCGAGCGTCGACCGGTCGATGGCGCCCGGCCGCACGTCCATGAGGTTGATCAGGCAGAGCCGGATGGCGCGGCCGATGACGGCGGTGGCGCGGTCGCTGTTGCCGAGCGCATTGAAGCCACCGCTGGCGCCGAGCTCGAGCCGGATCGGTCCGTTCAGCACCACCAGCACGGCACAGCCGCCGGTCGAGGCGGTGGCGCCGTGCATCAGGAAATCGTCCTGCATCATGGCCGTCCAGGCGGCGACCACGACGGGGAAATGCATCGGCAGGCAGCCCGCCATGACGGCGTTGACCGCAAGCTTCTCGGCCGTGATGGACAGGCCGCGCACCGGCTCGATGCCGATGAGCTGGTCGGGCGGCATCATCGCCCAGTCGAGGCAGGCCTGCACGGCGTCGGCGGTCGGCGGCACGATCGGCAGCCCGTCGGTCCAGCCGTTGCTGTGATAGAGCTCCTGGACATCGCCGATGCTGGCGGCGTCGTAGGTCCGCGAAGAAAGCTGCACGTCATTCCTCCGGCGCCGAGCATAGCGCGCGGCGGCGCCATGCCAACGTCAACTTGATAGGCGGGATTGTTGCGGGCGGCGCATCAATCGCGGCGCGGCCATTCCCGCCGCAGCAGGGCGAGAATTCCCGACGCCGCCGGCGTCGGCTCGCGTTCGCGCAGCACGATCACGCCGATCCGGCAGCTCAGCCGCGGCGCGAGCGGCACCGCCCGCAACCCGCGGCCGGTCGCGCCGCGGACCGCGCCCCGGGGCACGATCCCGACGCCGACCTCCGCCGCCACCAGTCCGAGCAGGGTCGCGATCTGCGTCACCACCACCATCTGGCGCAATGGCACGCCGGCCATCGCGGCCGCGGCGTCGATGGTGCGCCGGGTCCGCGAATCGGTCGGCAGCGCCACGATCGGCTGGTCCGCGAGGTCGGACAGGCCGAGCTTGCGCCGGCCGGCGAGCCTGTGGCGCCGGGCCATCACGACGCAGAACGTCTCGCGCCCGAGCGACGTCCCGACGGCGAAATCGGGAAGCTCGTCGACGTAGCCGATCCCGAAATCGGCGACGCCGCTGCGCACGTCCTCCAGCACCGAGCCATGAACGCTCTCGCGCACATGGATCTCGACACCCGGCCGGGCAGCGCGATAGGCCGCGATGACACGCGGCAGGGCGGCGCCGGCGACCGACATGACGCTCGACAGCACGACCAGTCCGCGGCGTTCCTGCGCCACCTCGCGCACGCTCTTCACCGTGATCCCGAGGTCGTTCAGCATGCGCTCGGCGACGGCGGCGAACTCCCGGCCGGCGGCCGTCACCTGCACGCGCCGTGTCGTCCTGTCGAACAGGCGGACGCCGAGATCGTGTTCCAGGCGCTTGATGGCGCGCGTCAGGGCGGGCTGGGAGACGCGCAGCCGCGCGGCGGCGGCAACGAAGCTGCCATACTCGACCAGCGCCAGCACGGCCTCGAGCTGGCGCGCGCTGAAATCCGGAAGGGCGGCGTGCATCATGATGGCGTAACCAAGGGGACCGAGACTCCTGTGCGTCCCTTGCCGGAACCGTCGAGGATATCGACCATGTCCCGCCTGTCCATCGGTTCCCCGAGCCCTCTTCGACCGGGCAGGCGGACGGGCAAAGCCATCGCACCGCGTTCCGGGCGCCTTTCGTCGCAGCCGAACCGCCTGCCCTATTGAGCAGGATCAAGGCTCGAACATGAGAGCGGCGACTATCAGGGTCGGACGCGGTGCAGCCAGCGCCGGCGCAGCCTGCAGGAGGGCCAGAGGATGACCGCCACGCCCAATGTCAATGTGCTGCAGGAATACTGGGTCGATGCCTGGCAGCGGGCCATCCTGACGCTCGACGTGCTCCGCCAGCGCGGCAACATCCACGACGAGCAGAACCAGAAGAGCGCACCGAACGTGCTGAACTTCCGGTTCGAACCGATCGTCGACGGCCGTACGCTGCCACGGCCGGTGAACTACGCGCTGGTCCGCATCGTTCCTCCCGAGGGCACGGTGATCGATCCCGCCAAGCCGCCCTTCGTGGTCGTCGACCCGCGGGCCGGGCACGGACCCGGGATCGGCGGCATGAAGCACGACAGCGAGATCGGGGTCGCGCTGGCGGCCGGACACCCCTGCTACTTCGTGGGCTTCCTGCCCCAGCCCGTCGCCGGACAGACGGTCGAGGACGTTTGCGCAGCCGAGGCCGCCTTCCTCGAGGAGGTCACCCGGCGCCATCCCGAGGCGGAGGGGAAGCCGGTGGTCGTGGCCAACTGCCAGGCCGGCTGGCAGATCATGATGATGGCGGCCATCCGCCCGGACCTCTGCGGTCCGATCCTGCTGGCCGGCTCGCCGCTGTCCTACTGGGCCGGCGTGCGCGGCCGCAATCCGATGCGCTATCTCGGCGGCACGCTGGGCGGCACCTGGCTCACGGCGCTCGCCGGCGACCTCGGCAACGGCATCTTCGACGGCGCCAACCTGGTCGCCAACTTCGAATCCCTGAACCCGGCCAACACCTACTGGGAGAAGCCCTACAACCTCTATTCCAGGGTCGACACCGAGGGGCCGCGCTTCCTCGAATTCGAGACCTGGTGGGGAAACCCGGTCCTGCTGAACGCCGGCGAGATGCAGTGGATCGCCGACAATCTCTTCGTCGGCAACAAGCTCACCTCCGGCGAGCTCAGCACTTCGGCCGGCGTGCGCGTCGACCTGCGCAACATCCGGTCGCCGATCATCGTGCTGTGCTCGTGGGGCGACAACATCACGCCGCCGCAGCAGGCGCTCGGCTGGGTCACCGATCTCTACGCAAGCGACGAGGAGATCGTCGCCAACGGGCAGACGATCGTCTACACGCTGCACCAGTCGATCGGCCATCTCGGCATCTTCGTCTCGGGCAAGGTGGCGACCAGGGAACACGCCGAGTTCGCCTCCTGCATGGAGATGATCGACCTGCTGCCGCCCGGCCTCTACGAAGCGGTCATCACGGAGGTCGACGGGACCACCGCGAACGCCGATCTGATCCACGGCAAGTACCTCTTCCGCCTCGAGGCCCGCTCGCTCGCGGACATCAGGGCGCTGGGCGCCAACAGCGACGAGGACAATCTGCGCTTCGCCACCGTGGCCCGCGTCTCCGAGATCGGCCACGGGCTCTATCGCACGATCGCGCAACCGGCCGTGCAGGCGGTGGTTTCGGCGCCGACGGCCGACGCGCTGCGCGAGCTGCATCCCAACCGCGTGCGCTTCGCGGCCTTCTCCGACCGCAATCCCGCGATGGCCGCGATCAAGCCGCTCGCCGACGCGGTGCGCGCCGACCGCAAGCCGGTGTCCGCCGACAATCCGTTCCATGTCCTCGAGCAGATCGGCTCGACCTGGATTTCCACGTGCTGGGAGAGCTGGCGCCTCGCGCGCGACGCCATGACGGAGGCGGCCTTCCTCGCGACCTACGGCTCGCCCGTCGTGCAGGCGATGGCCGGGCTGGGCACGGCCTCGGCACCGGCGCAACGCCGCATCGCCCGCGACCTCGCGCGCGAGGCGGCGAGCGCCCACTACCGCGCCGACCTCGAGAAGCGCTTCGAGGTGGGCGGCATGCCGGAGGCCCTGGTGCGCGCCATCATGTACGTGCGGCTGCCCGAGCGCTCGGTCGACGAACGCGGCTTCCGCACGCTGCAGGCCATTCGTCGGCTGCAGCCCGCCAACCGCCGCCGCACGCTCGGCGAGATCAAGGCGATGCTGCGCGACCAGTACCTGCTGCTGCGGCTCGACGAGGAGCGTGCGGTGCGCGCCATCCCCCACCTGCTGCCCGACGACGCGCAGGCCAGGAGCGACGCCCTGGCTGCCGTGAAGGAGGTCGTGGCGGCCAGCGGCGATCTGCTGGACGAAGCACGGCGGCGGCTGCAGCGTGTCGAGGACCTGTTCACCGCGCCGCAGCGCCACTCCGCGAGAGAAGCGAACCATGCCTGACACGGAACCCGGCGGCCGCCGGCACGAGAAGTACCACCGGCTGATCGCCACGGCGGCGCGGCATCCGCCGATGGCGACGGCGATCGTCCATCCCTGCGACGAGGTCTCGCTGGAAAGCGCCGTCGAGGCCGCCCGGATCGGCCTGCTCCGGCCGATCCTGGTCGGGCCGCCGGCGCGTATCCGCGACACCGCGGCACGCTGCTCGATCGACATCGGCGGTCTCGAACTGGTCGCCTCCCAGCACAGCCACGATTCGGCGGCCAAGGCCGTCGAGCTGGTCCAGGAGGGCCGGGTCGAGGCGCTGATGAAGGGCAGCCTGCATACCGACGAGCTGATGGGCGCCGTGGTGGCGCGAACCACCGGCATCCGCACCGCGCGCCGCATCAGCCATTGCTTCGTGATGGACGTGCCGAGCCATCCCCACCCGTTGATCATCACCGATGCCGCGGTCAACATCGTCCCCACCCTCGAGGAAAAGGTGGACATCGTGCAGAACGCGATCGACCTCGCCCACGCGCTGGGCACGGAGCCGGTGCGTGTCGCCATCCTGAGCGCGATGGAGACCGTCAATCCGCGCGTGCCCTCGACGATCGAGGCGGCGGCCCTGTGCAAGATGGCGGATCGGGGTCAGATCACCGGAGCGGAGCTCGACGGGCCGCTGGCGCTCGACAATGCCATCAGCGAGGAGGCGGCGGCGATCAAGCACATCGTCTCGCCGGTCGCCGGGCGCGCCAACGTGCTGGTCGTGCCCGACCTCGAGGCCGGGAACATGCTGGCCAAGAGCCTGTCCTTCCTGGCCAATGCCGACGCGGCAGGCATCGTGCTGGGCGCCCGCGTGCCCGTGATCCTGACGAGCCGCGCCGACTCGCTGCTCACGCGGCTGGCCTCGTGCGCGGTGGCCGTGCTCGTCGCGGCAGCCCGCCGTGCCAATTCCGCCGCCGCCATTGCCTGAGACCATCATGGAAGACGCCATCCGGCCGGTCCTGACCGGCCACAGAGCCCTGGTCGTGGGCATCGCGAACGACCAGTCGATCGCCTACGGCTGCGCCCGCGCGTTCCGCAATGCCGGCGCCGAGCTGGCCGTGACCTGGCTGAACGACAAGGCCCGGCCCCATGTCGAGCCGCTGGCGCGGGCGCTGGAGGCACCGATCGCCCTGCCGCTGGACGTCGCCGTGCCCGGCCAGCTCGAAGACGTGTTCGCCGAGATCGAGAAGCGCTGGGGCGGGCTCGACATCCTGGTGCACTCGATCGCCTTCGCGCCCGGAGAGGACCTGCGCGGCGGCCTGCTCGACTGCTCGGCCGAGGGCTTCGCCAAGGCGATGGACGTTTCCTGCCACTCCTTCATCCGCATGGCCCGGCTGGCCGCGCCGCTGATGACGAGGGGTGGCACGATGTTCGCCATGAGCTATTACGGCGCGAACCGCGTGGTGCCGAACTACAATGTCATGGGTCCGGTCAAGGCCGCGCTCGAAGCCGCCTGCCGCTACCTCGCCTACGAGCTCGGCCCCCGGCGCATCCGCGTGCACGCCATCTCGCCGGGACCGCTCAAGACGCGCGCCGCCTCGGGACTGAAGGACTTCGAGCTGCTGCTGAACCAGGCCGCCCGGAAGGCGCCGCTGGGCGAGCTGGTCGACATCATGGATGTCGGCTACGCCTGCGCCTACCTCGCCACCCCGTTCGCACATCGCGTCACCGGCGGCACCGTCTATGTCGACGGCGGCGCCAACATCGTCGCGTGACCGGCGTGAACCCTTCCCCCGCGACGGAGTCCGGCGTCATCGCCGTCCTCAATGCCGGCTCGTCCAGCATCAAGTTCGCGCTCTTCGAGCGGCGAACCGGAGGGCCGGAACGCGACGGACCGCTGCTGTTCCGCGGCCAGGTCGAACGCCTGGGCCTGGAGCCGCGACTCAGCGTGAAGGACGCCGCCGGCAAGGTCGTCGCCGAGCGATCCTGGCCCGCCGGCGCCCTCGACCATCACAGCGCGACGGACGCGATCCTGGAATGCGGGCAGGAGCTGCTGCGCGGCCGGCCGGTCGTGACCTTCGGGCACCGGGTCGTGCACGGCGGCACGGAGTTCGCGGCACCGGTACGGGTCGATCCCGCCATCGTCGCACGGTTGGAGAAGCTGATCCCGCTGGCGCCCCTGCACCAGCCGCACAATCTCGCGCCCATCCGGGCGATCGCGCGGACCGCGCCGCAGCTGCCGCAGATCGCCTGCTTCGACACCGCCTTCCATCGCAGCCAGCCGGCGGTGGCGCAGGCCTTCGCCCTGCCCCGCGCGCTGACGGCGGACGGGGTACGACGCTACGGCTTCCACGGGCTTTCCTACGACTACATCGTGCGCCGCGTCCGCGACGTGGCGCCGGCCATCGCGGACAGGCGCCTGATCATCGCCCATCTCGGAAACGGCGCCAGCCTCTGCGCCGTGAATGGCGGACGCAGCGTCGCCAGCACGATGGGCTTCACCGCGGTCGACGGGCTGATGATGGGCACGCGCACCGGCTCCCTCGATCCCGGGGTCCTGCTCTATCTCCTGAAGGAGCGGGGCTTCGACGCCCAGGCGATCGAGGACCTGCTCTACCGCAAGTCGGGGCTGCTCGGCGTGTCCGGCCTGTCGTCCGACATGCGCACATTGCGCGCCTCCGACGCGCCGGAGGCTGCCGAGGCGATCGCGCTGTTCGTGTACCGGATCGTGCGCGAGGCGGGCTCGCTCGCCGCCGCGCTGGGCGGCGTCGACGCCGTGATCTTCACCGCCGGCATCGGGGAGAACGACGCCGACACCCGCGCCGAGGTCTCGGCCGGGTGCCGCTGGCTCGGCCTGGCGCTCGACGAGGCGCGCAACCATCGGCACGAGGGCCGCATCAGCCGGGACGACTCCCCGGTATCGGCCTGGGTGATCCCGACCGACGAGGAGCGCATGATCGCGCACTACGCCGGCGAGGCGCTCGCTTGATCGAAATCATGGCGAGGCCCGATCCCGCGACTATTATGCCCTGTTTGCCGGATGTCCCGGGAGAGGGGCGCGGCACTCCAGGCATCGAGCCGAGCGGGGATTGAACCATGACGAAGCGCCTATTCCGGACCCTCATCCTGACGCTCGCCGCCGGCGGCCTGGCCGCCGGCTGCGAGAACATGTCGACCAGCCAGAAGGGCGCGGTGACCGGCGCCGCGCTGGGATCGGGCATCGGCATGGTGGCCGGCGGCAGCTTCGGCCAGGTCGTCGGCGCCGGCCTGATCGGCGGCGCGGCCGGATACATCACCGGCAGCGCGATCCAGAAGTAGGAGGAAGCAATGAAGCGCCTTCTCCTGGCCGTTTCGGGAACCGCGGCAACGGCTGCATTCGCGGCGTTCGGCGCGGCGGAGGCACAGAATGCCTTCGTTTTCGACCGTGCGGCGTACGTGACCTGCCGGGAAGCCCATGCGATGGCGCCGGACGCCCGCCGGACCCTGGCCACTCAGCTCGCCGAGCATTCGGCCCGGTACCGAGGCGTCGTCCTGCCGGACGACGATCGTGGCGCACAGATCGCCTACCTCGTGAGAGGCGGCTGCACCCTGTCTCCCGAGTCCTATCTGTTCGTCGTGATCGACCGGGCCATACAGGCCGAAAGCGCGCGATTGCCCAAGCGCTAGCGCCGGGCAGGCGAGCCGGGTCGCGGATCACCCCTGACGGTTGGTCTCGCCGGGAATTGGGAAGCATGCTAATTTTGCATGGTGAATGTCCTTTCCGGCATCCTGGCACGCAGCGAGGACTCCTCCGAGAAGCAGCAGACCAAAGTGTCGCTGCCCTGCGAGCGGTGCGCCGGTCGGCATCTGAACCTTTGCAAACCCTTGGATCGGGAACGACTGGCGCAGCTGCTGGCGCTGGGCGGGCCGCGCAAGTGGCGAAAGCGCGAGATCCTGTTCGCGGCCGGAACGCCCATGGGCAGCTTCTTCAAGATCACCAGGGGCGTCGTTGCCGTGTCGCGCACGCTCGAGGACGGCCGCCGGCAGATCGTGGCCATCCGCGTGCCCGGCGACTGCGTCGGCTATCTCGAGGAAGGTGGCCTGTACGCCTTCGAAGGCGAGGCGCTGACCGACGTCGAGGCGTGCGGCTTCGACCGCCGCAAGTTCGATGCCTTCGCCGCCGCCCATCCCGACCTGGCGGCCGCCACGGCCGAAGCCCTGGCGACGGCGCTGAAGCAGACCGGACAGGCGATGCTGGTGCTCGGGCAGCTCAGGTCGACGGAGCGCGTGGCGCATTTCCTCGCGGAGATCGATACGCTCTATCGCGTGCGCCGCGTATCGAGCCAGCCGCTGTCGCTCCACATGACCCGCGGCGACATAGCGGATTATCTCGGCCTCACCATCGAGACCGTGAGCCGGACCATCGGCAAGCTCAAGCGGCGCGGCATCATCCAGGTCGCCGGCACGGACGAGATCGTGGTGCTGGATCGCGACCGGCTGCTCGACATGGGGAAGACGCGATGCGATTCGAAGGACGCGGGCAGCGCCTTCTAGTGTCGGATAGTCCTCGAATGGACGGAAGCGCTCCCTTGACGGAAATCAAGGTCCGAAACTGGGCCCGCGGTATTCTTGTTGGCGTGGCTGCAAATCGCTCTCCACCGCCCGCTCGAAGCCGGCCGAGTGAGGTACCGCTCTCCGTCCAGATCATTGCGCGGAAGGAGCGCATCGAATTCTGGCTGTGCCGCGGACAGCAAGCGGTCTGCCGTCAGAAAGATATGCCCAAGGCGCTGGTCGCCGATGCCCGACGCCACGGCCAGGATCTGGTCGAGGAATCCATCAATGCCCTCCTGCAGCATATCGAGACGCGGCGGGGCATGTCCCGCCTGCGTCACCAGACCTGAACCGCCACCATGAGTTGGCCTCGCGGAGTCTTTGCCCTGTGGCTGGTCGCCTCGGCGATCTGGTTGATCGGCTGGACGCTCTTCATCCGCCAAATATGCACCACGATGCCGAACGGCGACTTCTGGTGCCGCGCCCGAGAGAACGGCCTGCTGCTCCGTCTGGGCGAATACTCGGCGTGGTCGCCGCTCCACGTCTACCTGCTGGGCTTCGTGCTGCCGTTTCTGGTGCTGATCGGCGGCCTGCTTCTCGGCTGGATCCTGACCTGGCGACGGCGGTCCCGCTGACCAGTGCAAGCTCTCTCAGCGTGTCACCCTGGGCAACCGACAGGCCACTGCGCTGATGTGGACGCTGAAGGGCTTCCGCCTGCGCCTTGACGCCGTGGACGGGAGGCCCGTCATTTCACCTTCTGAAAGGTAACGGGCACCTTCATGGTCGTCCCGCGCGTGTACTCTCCGCTCATCCCGCCCTCGACGAGGTTCAGGCGGTAGGTGCCTCCCAGGGCCGTCTCGATCGTCAGAACCGACTCCCGGACAACGCCGTGATTGATGCCGTTCGCGATGTCGACCTTGTCACCGAACGCGAGGGTCCTCCCCTGCTCGGGAAAAGTCATCGCGCCGTCGATCTGGCCGTTCGGCCGAACGGCGGTCACGACGATCTCGGCGTCGCCCAATCCACGCACGTGGCCCGTCCAACGACCCACGAACCGGGATGCCGATGGCTGGGCATGGGCGGCGGAACCAAGCGCCAATCCCGCCAGGATGAAGAGCCTCCGGGACAAAGTCTTGTGCATGGTCTTTCCTCACATTGTGGGAGCCTCGGAGAACCACACGGCCAAGCATACATCTTCTTCCAACGCTTCGGATCAGCCGCACTCCCGGGCGGGAGATTGATGTCCGTCAGACGCAGCGGAATCGCACATAGTAATTGAGCTGCTGGACGAGACGGTCGTCGAGGACCTGCGGCTTGAGCCCCTTCACCTTGCAGACCTCCCCCATGATGCGGCTTGCCGCCTCCTGCCCTCGCTCGCGCTCGGATGCCGGGTCGGGATTGATGACGATGTCGTCGCGCACGACCAGGAGGTCGAACTCGTTGGCCCCACCGGTCGGCGAGAGATTCGCCTTCATCCTCTTGCCGCCAACGGTGAGGGTGTGCGAGCGCGTACCCTCGATCGTGTGCTGGTCGTGGCAAGCCGCCACGCTCGTCGCCGCCAGCACGGCGACAGCCACGGTCAGGGTGATGCGTCCCATCGTATCCTCCGGAGTCGGTCAACCCGTGGTCGGCCGTTGCGTCTCACGCCGGTACGCCGAACACCGTGATCGCCATGACGAGGTACACGGCGATGAGCTGTGCGCCCGTAAACCAGGTCGTCCGCCCGTCGACGACCAGGATCGAGGCCACGAAGGTCGCCATCAGCACCAGGAAGACCTCCACCCCCGTGAACGCGAGACTGAGCGGCGCCGGGGCGATGACGAGGCTCAGCAGAACCAGCAGAGGTGCGACGAACAGTGCGATCTGCGTGCTGCTGCCGATGGCGATGCTTATGGCGATCTCCATGCGGTTGCGCATGGCCATCAGCACCGCCGTACTGTGTTCGGCGGCATTGCCCACGACCGCCACGACGACGACGCCGACGAAGAGGTTCGAAAGCCCGAGCGCCTGGGAGGCATGCTCGACCGTCGCCACCAGGATCTCGCTCATCCACACGATCAGCAGGGTGGCGACCAGCATGACGCCGATGGCGAGAGACTTCGACCAGGGAGCGCCATGCGCTTCGTGCCCGGCCGCTTCCTGGTCGCCCTTGAACAGGTGCACATGGGTGCGGAGGGCGAACACCAGGCTCAGCAGATAGACCACCAGCAGAATGATCGCCACGACGATGCTGAAATTCACCGACTGGGCCACGAACCTGCCGCCGCCGATCGCGGCCACGATCGACGGGATCAGGATGGCCATGGCCGCCAGTGCCATCATGCCGACCTGCGCGCGGGCGCCGATCGTGGCGAAGGTCTGCACCGGATAGCGCAGCCCGCCGGCGAGGAAGGCCGCCCCCAGCACCAGCAGCAGGTTGCCGATGATCGAGCCGGTGATCGACGCCTTGACGACATCGAGCAAGCCGGCCCGCAGCGCCATGAGCGCGATGATGAGCTCGGCGGCATTGCCGAGCGTGGCGTTGAGAAAGCCGCCGATCGCATCGCCGACGCGGGCCGAGAGCTTCTCGGTCGCAAGCCCGAGCAGACCGGCCAGGGGGATGATGGCGACGCAGGCGAGCACGAAACCGAGCAGGGGCGATTCGGGCCGGGCATGATGGACCCAGGCCGTCACGGGTACGGCGATCAGCAACCATGCCAATGGCGCCTCGGCCAGCACGCTTCGCAAAGTCTTCATCGCGACCTCCCCCTGGCTGGAACCATGATACACTCAAACGAAAATGGGGGAGGCCGATGCCGTCGAGGGCCATCTTCGCCATGCCATTGGCCCTGGCATTCGGCTCCGCGCTGCAATCGGGAGCCGCCAGGGCCGACGAAGGCGGAGCCAGCGTCTGGCTGCCGGGTCAGTTCGCAAGCTTTGCCTCCGTGCCGGGCGATCCGGGTTTCTCGTTCGAGGCGCTCTTCTACTTTCGCAAGGCCAGCGCCACGGCAGGGACGAGCTTCTCGCGGGGTGGCGGCCTGCTGCTGGGCTACAGCACGACGGAGCAGTACCTCTACCTGACGCCAGGCTATACTTTTGCCGATCCGGTCCTGAACGGACAGCTCTGGCTCGGCGTGACTTTTTCGGCGGGCCGCGCCGACACATCGGTCTGGGGCGTGCTGACCGGGCCGGGAGGCCGTGCGTTCTCGGCGGGCGCCAGCGACACCGCGACGGGGATCAGCGATCTCTATCCCATGGTTTCGTTGAAGTGGCAGACTGGCAGCCACAACGCCATGACTTATGTCATGGGAAGCGCGCCCGTCGGCGGCTATGATCCCGATCGCTGGGCCGGCGTCGGCGTCGGCCATTGGGCGATCGACTGGGGCATGGGCTACACCTTCATGCCGCCCTCGCCCTTCGAGTTCTCGGTCACCGCCGGCCTGACCTACAATTTCATCAATCCGACGACGCAGTATCAGAGCGGAATGGACGCGCACATCGACGTCGGTGCGTCCTGGTCGCTGAGCGATTCATTCTATGTCGGCCTGGCGGGCTACTACTTCAGCCAGCTCAGCCCGGACACCGGCGGCTCGGCGCGGCTGGGCGATTTCCGGTCCCGGGTGGCGGGCGTCGGGCCACAGGCCGGCTGGTCGTTCCAGTTGGGTGGCGTCGCGACCGATCTCAGCCTCCGGGGCTACAAGGAGTTTGCCGCCCAGAACCGCCCCGAAGGGTGGAACGTCTATTTCACCGTGTCGCTGTCCCGCGCCCGGCGCCCGGGAGACAGACTGCCATGATCGCCCGCTTCGTCGGTCGCTACCTCGATCCGTCGGAGACGCTCCTCGAGATACTGTTCGGCCTGATCATGGCGCTCACCATCACGACCGGCGCCCGGCTGCTGTCGGAGCGGGCAGACATCGTCGGCGTCGAGCTCGCCCTGGCGCTTCTGGGCTGCAATCTGGCCTGGGGCGTCATCGACGGCGCGTTCTACCTTCTGGGCACGATCTTCAACCGCAACAGACGCGTACAGTTCGTGAGGCGGCTGCAGACCGCCGCGAGTGACGTGGAGGCGCTCGCCGCCATCAAGGACGAGTTCGCTCTCGACGGCGAACCGCCGATGCGGCCACAGGACAAGGCCCACCTGCACAGGACGTTGCTGGACCTGTTCCGGCATGCCGGGACGGATCGGGCGCACCTTCGGGGCCACGACTGGGTCGCCGCCGGCCTGATCGTCGTGCTGGTCAGCGCGACGGCGATCCCCGGCCTGATCCCGTTGCTGGTGTTCGATGACGGCTTCGTCGCCCTGCGCTGGGCCAATGCGCTGCAAGTCGGGCTGCTGTTCCTGACGGGGTACTGGTGGGCCCATTATTCCGGGAGCAGTCGATGGCGGACCGGTCTGGCGATCGCGCTCCTGGGATCGGTGCTCGTCCTGCTGGCCGTGCCGCTGGGCGGCTAGCGCGCTCGCCATCTTGCCGGGGGGCGCGCCACTCCTTGGCGCGTCTTTGGAGCGCGGACCTCCAGGTCCGCATCATGATCATGAGCGGACCTGGAGGTCCGCGCTCCGATACGTGCTTCAGGCTGCGAGCATGCGCTCGCGGTTGCGCTCGCGCAGGATGGGCATCACCCACTTGCCGAAGCGCTCGGCCTCCTCGTCGTGCAGGTAGCCCGACAGGCAGAAGGAGTGGCAGCCGAGGTCGATGAAGTCCTGCAGCGTGTCGGCGCACTGCTCGGGCGTGCCGACCACGGCGATGCCGGCGCCCGGCCGCACCTGGGTGATGCCGGTCCACAGGTTGCGCTCGATCACCTCGCCCTGGGCCGCCAGCTCGCGGACCCGGCGGTTGGCCTCGGAAGCGGCGAAGCGTTCCTTGACGAAGGCCTTCTGCGACTCGCTGGCATGCGCCACCAGCTCGTGGGCGAACTCCCAGGCCTCGGCCTCGGTCGGCCGGCACACGACCTGCAGGCGCATGCCGAAGCCGATGTCCTTCTCGCGGCCGTGGCGGGCCGCCATGCCGCGGATCTCGGCCATGTTGGCGCGGATGCGGTCGTAGGTGTCGCCCCAGAAGAGATGCACGTCGGAATGCCTGGCCGAGATCTCCCAGGCCTGCCGCGAGCCGCCGCCGAGATAGAAGCGCGGATGAGGCTGCTGCAGCGGATAGGGCCGGATCTGGGCGCCCTTCAGCTGGTGGAACTTGCCCTCGAAGGTCACCGGGCCGCGCGTCGTCCACAGCGCCTTCAGGATCGAGACCTCCTCGTCCATGATCTCGTAGCGCTCTTCCTTGCCCCACCTGATGCCTTCCGAGGCGTTCTCCTGCTCGCTCTGGCCGGCGATCAGGTTGATGCAGATGCGCCCGCCCGAGAGCTGGTCGAAGGTGGCGATCATCTTCGCCAGCAGCACCGGGTTGATGTACGACGGCCGCGCCGCCACCAGCATGCGGATCGACTTCGAGCGGCCGACCATCAGGGCGCTCGAGATCCAGGCCTCCCAGCAGGCGGTCTGCACCGGCACCAGCATGTACTCGAAGCCGGCGGCCTCGGCCGCGGCGACGACGCGATCGAACAGGGGCAGCGAGGGCGCGACCTGCGCGCTCGCGAGCCCGTAGGCGGTGGTGTCGCCGGCCGTCGGCAGGAACCAGCCGAATTCAAGGTTGCGCATGGTCGAATTGTCCTCCGCGCGGCGCCGCGGCGCAATTGTTGCTGGCAGTGTCGGCTGCGGGAAGGCACCATCGCGCGCCCCCGGGGGAGACAGAATGCTGCAGCACGGCAAGCGTCCTACGATCGCATCGCGGCACGGTATGGTGGCCGCCGCCCATCCGCTGGCCGCCGCGGCCGGCGCCCGCATCCTCGGCAGCGGCGGCAACGCCTTCGATGCCGCGGCGGCGACAGCGGCGACCCTGAACGTGGTCGAGCCCTACATGTCGGGCCTCGCCGGCCAGGGCATGGCGACCTGCTACATCGCCGCCGAGCGGCGGGTGCGCTCGCTCAACTTCATGAGCCGCATCCCGCGCCGGTTCCCGCTGGAGAAGCTCAGCAACCGCGAGCAGATCCTGCGCGGCCCGATCGCCGTCGGCTCGCCCGGCAATCTCGCCGGCTGGTGCGAGATGGTCGATGCCTATGGGACCAGGAAGCTGCCCGAGCTGTTCGCCCCGGCGATCCGGGTGGCGCGCGACGGCTTCAGCATGATCGAGTTCAACGTCGAGGAGATCGCCGGCATCACGCCCCAGATGCGCAGCCATGCCGATCTCTTCCCCGAATGGTCGCGCACCTACATCGACGGCATCGAAGGCGGCCGGCCGGTGAAGGGCGCGATCCTGAAACAGGCCGATCTCGCGGCAACGCTGGAGGCCATCGCAGCCGAGGGGCCGGGCCTGCTCTACGGCGGCGCGCTCGGCCGCAAGCTGATCGACCGCCTCACCGAGCTGGGCGGCACGCTGACGCTCGAGGACCTGCTCGACACGAAGGCGGAATGGATCGACCCGCTGGCCGCCACCTATCGCGGCCGCACCATCCACGTGCCGCCGCCGCCGTGCGAGGCCTTTCAGTACCTGCTCACCCTGCGCATCCTCGAAGGCTTCGACCTCGCCGGGATGAAGCGCAACGGCACGGAGCACATCGACACGGTGCTGCGCGCCATCCGCATCGCCGCCGGCGTGCGCATCGCCAATGGCGCGCCCTCGCCGCAGAAGCTGGCCGAGCTCCTGTCGGACGGCCATGTCGAGAGCCTGCGGACCCGCGTGCGCGACGGCAAGCCGGTCACGGGCCCCACCGAGCAGTGGACGCCGGCGGCCAGCGAGGGTCACACGACCTCCTTCTCGATCGCCGACAGGGACGGCAACATGGTGTGCGTCACACAGAGCCTGGGCAGCGTGTTCGGCTCGGGCGTCGTCGTCCCGGGCACCGGCCTCTGCCTCAACAACTTCCTCTACTGGGCCGACGTCAACCCGCAGAGCCCCAACCGGGTGAAGCAGGGCGACGCCATGCCGATCTGCGTCGCGCCCTCGATCGTCACCCAGGGCGATCGGCCGGTGCTGGCGCTTGGCACGCCCGGCAGCTACGGCATCCTGCAGACCCAGGCACAGGCGATGGTGCAGTACGTCGACTTCGGCCTGCCGCTGCAGCAGGCGATCGAGGCACCGCGCGCGCGCCTGACCGACGGCCGCGCCGTGCTGCTGGAATCGCGGGTCGATGCCGAGGTGCGGACGGAACTGCGCAGCCGCGGCCACGACCTCTCGGCGGGTCCCGACTGGACGTGGACAGTCGGCGGCATGCAGGCGGTGGCGCGCGACGAGAGCGGCACCTTCACCGGCGGCTGCGATCCGCGCCGCGACGGATACTGCGTGCCGGCCTGACCGGCTCGCCCGACTTCTGCGGCCTACTTCTGCGGCCGGGACGGCTCGGAAATCTCGGCGACCGCCTCTCCGACCTCGCGCAAGTCGGCCGCGCGCGGCTCGGTGGCGATGTCGCCCAGGGAGACGATGCCGACCAGATGCCTGTCGCGGTCCACCACCGCCAGACGGCGGACCTGCAGCGTGCGCATGCGCGCCAGCACCGCCTCGGCGTCCTCGTCGGCAAAGGCCCAGACGATGTCCTCGGTCATGCAGTCGCGCACCAGCATCTCGACCGGGGATCGCCCGGTGGCGACGCCGCGCACCACGATGTCCCGATCGGTGAGGGTGCCGACCAGGCGACGGCCGTCGCAGACCGGCAGAGAGCCGACGCCGATCGCCTCCATGGCCATGGCGGCCTGCTGGAGGGAGGCTTCCGGAGGCACGGTCTCGACCTCGCGGGTCATGACGTCGCTGACGAGCATGCCGGCACAATGCGCCAGCCGGGCCTCGGTTGCGCGCGCGGGGCAGGCGGAATTCCGGCGCGGCGCGCCGGCTTCGTTGTATCCTGCGGCATGATCCTGCCCGTCCATCCGCTCGACCGCCGCCCGTGAAGACCGCCGAGATCGATCGCCTGGTCGACTGGCTGGTCCGCGGCGGCCTGCAGGGCCTGCCGGAGGCGGACCTGCTGCGCCACTTCTGCGAGAAGTGCAACGCCGCCGGTCTTCCTGTCTCGCGGGCGCTCACCTTCATCGACACGCTCCATCCGGTGCACGAAGGCACGATCTTCCGCTGGCGCAACGACGAGGTCGAGGAAGAGGCCGCCGCCGACTATGGCCGCACCAACGAGGGCGAGGCAGCCGAATCCTGGCAGCGCAGCCCTTTCTTCCACCTGCTGCAGACCGGCGGCGAGGAGCTGCGCCGGCGCATCGGCTTCGGCGAGCCGGCCGACTTCAAGATCATCCAGGAGATGAAGGATCTCGGCCACACCGACTACCTGATCTTCATCCACCGCATCGGCGGCGAGGCCATGATCGGCGAGATGGACGGCGTCTACTCCGCCTGGTCGACGCGCGCGCCTGAAGGCTTCAGCGACGGCGACGTGGCGGCGCTGCGCCGGCTGGTGCCGGCGCTGGGACTGGCGATCAAGAGCGCGGCCCTGGCGCGCGTCTCGGGCACGCTGGTCGAGGTCTATCTCGGCCGCGACGCCGGACGGCGCGTGCTCGAGGGCCGCATCCAGCGCGGCGTCGCCGAGCGCATCGAGGCCGCGCTCTGGTTCTCCGACCTGCGCAGCTACACCGCCATCACCGAGACCGCGCCACCCGCGGAGATCATCCCGCTCCTGAACGACTATGCCGACGCGGCCATCACCTCGATCCACGAGGCCGGCGGCGACGTGCTGAAGCTGATCGGCGACGGCACGCTGGCGCTGTTCCGCGGCGACGATCGCGGCGAGGCCTGCCAGCGCGCGCTGAAGGCCGAGGCCAAGCTCAGGGCACGCGTCGCGGCGCTGAACGAGCGCCGGCAGGGCGAGGAACGGCCGGTCACCTCGGTCTATGTCGGCCTGCATGTCGGCGAGGTCTTCTACGGCAATGTCGGCAGCCTGCAGCGACTCGACTTCACCGTCGTGGGGCCCGCAGTCAACGAGACCAGCCGCATCGCCTCGATGTGCCGCTCCGTCGATCGCCCGGTGCTGATCTCGTCGACCTTCGCCGGCTGCCTGCCGCCGGGTCAGCGCGCCCAGCTCGTGTCGGTCGGCCGCTTCGCGCTGCGCGGCGTCGGCCGGGCGCAGGAGCTCTTCACGCTCGACCCGGAGACGCTTTGAGCATGAAGGACGGTCGTCGCCGGACAGCCGGCAGCGACGCCGCTTCAGGTCGGGTGAACCGCGTTTGCTGCAGCGCGCCACGACACGCAGCGAATATTTCTTCAACCGTCTTGCGCGCGCGCTCGCGTGGTGCCTACCATGATCGCATAAACAAGCCGTCCAATGAGGCGGCCTTCCCGGGAGGGAACACCATGGCCAAGACCAAGCGTCGCAGCGTACTGAAGCTCGCCGCCGGTTCAGCGTTGGGTGGCATGACGGGCATTCTGGCGACCGGCCGTACGCCGGCCTATGCCCAGCAGAAGACAGTTCACTGGCTCAAGTGGGTCGACTTCGTTCCAGCGACCGACCAGATGTTCCGCAAGGAGCTGATGCCGCAGGCCGAGAAGGATCTCGGCATCAAGGTCAACCTGGAGACGGTCAACGGCAACGACCTGCAGCCGCGCACGACCGCGGCGATCCAGTCGGGCGCCGGTCCCGACCTGATCATGGCGTTCAACAATCAGACCTATCTCTACGCCAACAGCGTCGTCGACCTGAGCGCGATCGTCGACGAGGTCGCCAAGCGCGAGGGCGGCCTGTTCAAGTACGCCCGCTCGATCTGCAGCGACGGCAAGATGTTCATGGGCATGCCCTGGGCGGTGATCGGCGGCATGATCGCCTATCGCAAGTCGTGGCTCGACGAGGTCGGCGCCTCGAAGTTCCCCGACACCTGGGAGACCTACCGCGAGGTCGGCAAGAAGCTGAAGGCCAAGGGCCATCCGTTCGGCCAGACGCTCGGACACACGTTCGGCGACGCGCCGGGCTTCACCTATCCCTACATGTGGTCGTGGGGCGGCAAGGAGGTCGACGACAGCGGCAAGAAGGTCGTCATCAACTCGCCCGGCACGATCGAATCGGTGAAGTTCATGCAGGGCCTGTGGAAGGACGCCATGGACGAGGGCGGCCTCGCCTGGGACGACACCAACAACAACCGTGCCTTCCTGTCCCAGACCATCGCCGCGACCCTGAACGGCGCGTCGATCTACATCGAGACCCTGCGCAAGCCCGCCCAGTACCAGACCGAGAAGGGCGCGCCGATGAACAAGGACATCCTGCATGCGCCCCTGCCCAAGGGCCCGGCGGGACAGTTCGGCTTCCATCTGCTGCAGTCGCAGATGCTGATGAAGTATTCCAAGAACCAGGACGCGGCGAAGGAGTTCCTGAAGTGGCTCCACCAGGAGGCCAACTACCGGAAGTTCTTCGAATCGCAGAAGGGCTTCGCCACGCCCTGCACCGAGAAGTGGGAGAGCGACAAGCTCTGGGACGTCGATCCCGTGATGACGCCCTACAAGGTCGCCGCCCGCCTCGGCCAGGCGCCCGGCTATGCCGGCACGCCCAATGCCAAGGCGGCCGAGGCGCTCAGCAAGTACATCATCACCGACATGTACGCCAAGGCGGTGCAGGGCATGCCCGCCGAGGAATCGGTGAAGTGGGCCGAGACGGAGTTGAAGAAGATCTACGAAAGCTGACCGCCGGCCCCATCGCGCAACTCGACGGGTGAGCGAACCATGGCAGTGACCGCAGTCCCGGGTGTGGCATCGCGTCAAACCCCGCGGCTGCGGCGGCTGGAGGACGAGCGCTGGCTCGCCCTCGCGCTGCTGACGCCGACAGCGGTGCTGCTCGGCCTCTTCATCGCCTATCCCTTCTTCGAGGGGGTGATGCTGTCGCTGACCAACACGCGCGTCGGCATCGAGGGCAAATTCGTCGGCCTCGACAACTTCGCCAAGGTCTGGGACGACAGCATCTTCCGGACGGCGGTCTGGAACACCTTCTGGTACACGGGCGTCACGACCGTGTTCAAGCTGGCGCTTGGCCTGTGGCTGGCCATGCTGCTGAACCGGCACTTCCGCGGCAAGGCGCTGGTCCGCGCCTTCATCCTGCTGCCCTTCATCATCCCGACGGTCCTGTCGACCTTCGCCTGGAAGTGGATGTTCGACCCGACGTTCAGCGTCATCAACTGGACGCTGTTCCATCTCGGGCTGATCGACCAGCGCATCAACTGGCTGGGCGATCCCGACCTCGCCATGACCTCGATCATCATCGTCAACATCTGGCGCGGCGTGCCGTTCTTCGCCATCAGCCTTCTCGCCGGACTGCAGACCATCAGCCCCGAGCTCAACGAGGCGGCGGCGATCGACGGCGCGCGGCCGTGGAACCGCTTCTGGTACGTCACCTGGCCGCTGCTGCTGCCCGTCACCATGGTCGTGATGCTGTTCTCGGTGATCCAGACCTTCGCCGACTTCCAGCTCGTCTACGTCATGACCGGGGGCGGGCCGGCCAACGCCACGCAGCTGTTCGCCACCTACGCCTACCAGATCGGAATCGGCACCGGCCTCCTGTCGGAGGGCGCGGCGATCTCGCTCGCCATGTTCCCGTTCCTGTTCATCATCGTGGTCGTGCAGCTCCTCTACATCCGCCGGGTCGAAACCAGATGACGGGAGGGATCCGCCGATGATCGAGGGTGCGTCCTGGCGGCGCTGGGTGTTCTACAACATCCCGCTGATCCTGTTCGTCTTCGTCCTGCTGTTCCCGTTCTACTGGATGATCATCACGACCTTCCGGCCCGACGGCGAGCTCTACCGGCCGTGGAACGCGGTCAACTACATGCCGTTCTGGACGAACCATCCGACCTTCGAGCACATCGAGTACCTGTTCGAGGAGACCAACTTCGGGCGCTGGATGCTGAACACGATGTTCATCGCCATCGCCTCCACGATCATCTCGCTGTTCTGCGGCGTGCTGGCGGGCTACGCGCTCGCCCGCCTCAACTTCCCGTGGGCCGGCGGGCTCGGCACCATGATCTTCATCACCTATCTGGTGCCGCAGACGCTGCTGTTCATCCCGCTGGCCGAGATCATCCGCAACTTCAGGCTCGGCGACACGCCGTGGTCGCTGATCCTGACCTATCCGACCTTCCTGATCCCGTTCTGCACCTGGCTGATGATGGGCTACTTCAAGGCCATCCCCAAGGAGCTCGAGGAATGCGCCCGCATCGACGGCGCCTCGCGGCTGAAGGCGATGATCTACATCATCATCCCGGTGGCGGTGCCGGGCATCCTGTCGTCCGGCATCATCGCCTTCACCCTGTCGTGGAACGAGTTCATCTACGCCCTGGTCTTCCTGTCGTCGCCCGACCAGAAGACCGTGCCGGTCGGCGTGACCTCCGAGCTGATCCGCGGCGACGTCTTCTTCTGGGGACCGCTGATGGCCGGCGCGCTGCTGGGCTCGATCCCGGTGGCGATCGTCTACTCGTTCTTCGTCGAACACTACGTGTCGGGCCTCACCGGCTCGGTCAAGGGGTAGGGTCATGGCCGAGGTCATCGTCCGCAAGCTCAACAAGAAGTTCGACGCCAACCACGTGGTCCGCGACGTCGACCTGCACATCCGCGACAAGGAGTTCGTGGTCTTCGTCGGTCCCTCGGGCTGCGGCAAGACCACGACGCTGCGCATGATCGCCGGGCTCGAGGCGATCACGTCGGGCGAGATCCTGATCGGCGAGACGGTGGTCAACGAGGTCCCGCCGATGGACCGGGACATCGCCATGGTGTTCCAGAACTACGCGCTCTATCCGCACATGAGCGTCGCCAGCAACATGGCGTTCGGGCTGAAGATGCGGAAGTTCGACAAGCCGGAGATCGAGAAGCGCATCAAGCGCGCCGCGGAGATCCTCGGCATCGGCGACCTGCTGCATCGCAAGCCGCGGCAGCTGTCGGGTGGCCAGCGCCAGCGCGTCGCGCTCGGCCGCGCCATCGTGCGCGACCCCAAGGTGTTCCTGTTCGACGAGCCGCTCAGCAACCTCGACGCCAAGCTCAGGGTGCAGATGCGCGTCGAGCTGAAGAAGCTGCACGAGCGGCTGGGCACGACGGCGATCTACGTCACCCACGACCAGGTCGAGGCGATGACGCTCGGCGACCGCGTCGTCGTGATGAAGGACGGCGTCGTGCAGCAGGTCGGCGAGCCGCTCGAGCTCTACAACAGCCCGGCCAACCGCTTCGTGGCGGGCTTCATCGGCTCGCCGGCGATGAACTTCGCCGACGTCACCCTGTCGGGCGGCAACGGCCGGCTGTGGGCGGAGGCGCCGGGCCTGCGCATCGGCCTGCCCGAGCCGGTGGCGCGGCGCGCCAACGGCCGCGACGGCGATCGCGCGACCTTCGGCATCCGGCCCGAGGACCTGCATGTCGCGGGTCCCGGCGACCCCGACGAGCTCTGCTTCGAGGTCGAGGTCGAGGTGGTCGAGCAGCTCGGCTCGGAGATCCTGCTCGACACGCGGGTCGGCAGCAGCACCTTCGTGGCCTCGGTCGACCCGACATTGCGCACCCGGGTGCACGAGCGGCTGAAGCTCGCCGTCAACCCCAACCGGCTGCACCTGTTCGACGCCCGGACCGAAGCGGCGATCTGAGCCGTGCGCCGGGGGCCATCGCGTGGCCCGGTGGACAACCTTCGGCTGCGCCCGCAAGATTTCCCGGACGGCTCGGGGAGAGCCCGACGACAGCGCACGGGGGCCGAGATGACACACGGGTTGCTGCGGCGAGAGCCGCCGGTGCCGCGCCGGCGGCGGATGACCGGGCTCCTGTCCCTTACCCTGCTGCCCCTTCTCCTGATGCCCGCCGCCGCGATGGCCCAGGCGCCGGCGGACAATGCCTTCGGCGAGGTCTACGAGGCCTCCTTCAAGGCGATCTTCCTGCTGTTCGTGCTGGCGGTGCTGCTGGAATCGGCGCTGGCGCTGCTGTTCAACTGGAAGCCGTTCGTCGAGAACCTGGTGCCGCGCGCCGTCCGGCCGCTGATCGCCTTCGTCGTCGCCTTCCTGTTCGTGCGCTACTTCGACCTCGACATCGTGACCGCGCTGGTCAACGCCGTCACCGGCAAGGCCTATGCGGCCAGCACGCCCGGCATGGTCCTGACCGCCATGATCATCGCGGGCGGCAGCTCCGGCGTGAACAGCATGCTGGTCGCGCTGGGCTTCCGCCAGGTCCGCACGCCGGCGACGGCGGGACCGCCCAAGCCGCCCGCCGGCAAGGCCTACATCTCCGTCCGCGCCCTGAAGGGCGAGGCGGTCGGCGACCTCTACGTCTATGCCGGTCCGCCGCCGGCGGCCGGGGCGCCCGCCGGCACGCGGCCGCTGCTGCTGGGCGTCATCAAGGGCCGCTCGGTCCGCAACTTCTTCTCGTGGTTCGTTCCCGACAGCGGCCGGCTGCCGCGCTACGGCGGGCACACGGTCGATCCCGGCCGCGACTACGTGATCGTGGTCGAGGGCCGCAAGGAGGACGGCACCGTCGTGCAGTGGCAGGTGGGCCCGCTGCAGTTCGCCGACGGCGCCTTCGTCGACCTCGACGTCACGGTCTGAGGCGCGACCTTCCCCGCTACTGTTTCGGGCCGACCCAGGTCTCGATCGCGTCCCACTTGGCCTTGCGCTGCTCGCCGCGCGGCTTCTTGAAGTCGTGGCCGTAGGTCGCCGTGTCGAACGAGCCGTAGGTCGGGTTGGGCAGCATCAGCCACTGCTTGCCCCAGTAGCCGAGGTCGGCATCGAACGCCTTGGCCCGGTCGGCCTCGCTCGAGCGGTAGCGGTCGTCGAAGTCGCCGAAATTGTCGCCGATGTTCAGCAGCACGCGGTAGTCCTTCGTCACCACGGCGCGCCGCGTGCTCTTGGCGCTGCCCCAGTCCTTCTGCTCGTTCTGCATCAGGAACGTGTCGACGTTGCCGCCCATGGGGAAGCCCAGCTTCTCCATGTTGAGGCGGGTATCCTTCTCGGTCGAGGCGTCGCGGTTGGTGATGTAGAAGAGCTTGACGCCCCTGGAATCGGCATACTTGGCGAACTCGACGGCGCCCGGGACCGCCCGCGACACCTGGTCGGCGCAGAACTGGTTCCACGTCCTGGTGCTGAACGTCTGGTCGGCCTTCAGCATCCAGGCCTGGTAGAGCGAGTTGTCGAGCAGGGTCTCGTCGACATCGAGCACCACGGCGGGCGGCAGGTCGCCGAAGCTGCCCTTCTGCTCGTTGGGCGCCGCCGTCCAGCTCCTGTCGGCCAGCGCCTCGTCCAGGCGGATCCGGGCCAGCGAGAACACGGTGAGCGCATTGGCGCGGTACTCGACCGAGCGCTGGGTCCACAGCGTCGCCAGCAGCATGTCGTTGGGCGGCACTTCCTGGGCCTGCGCCGTCGCCGTCGAGACGGCGGCCAGCGCCGCCGCCAGGGCCAGAACCTTCCGACCGATCATTGTCCGATCTCCCCCAGTAGCCGGCGCCGGGTCGCCTCGTCGGCGAAGGACGCCTCGATGGCCGTGCGCGCGATGCCCCGCAGCTCCGCTTCGCCGAGCCCGGCCTTGTCGTACTCCTCGCCCAGGCTGGTGTTGAAGAACGGCGGGTCGTCGGAATTGAGCGTGACGCGGACGCCCGCGGCGATCAACCGGTGCAGCGGATGGGAGGCCCGGTCGGGATAGAGGCCGAGCGCCACGTTGCTGCCGGGGCAGACCTCCAGCACGGTGCCGCGCCGCGCCAGCTCCTCCATCAGCCGCGGATCGTCGGCCGAGCGCACGCCGTGGCCGATCCGGGTGACCGGCAGGTCGCGGATCGCCGCCCAGACGCTCTCCGGCCCGACCACCTCGCCGGCATGGACGGTGCAGCCGTAGCCGTGCTCGTGGGCCAGCCGGTAGGCCGGCGCGAAATCGGCCGGCGCGAACTTGGCCTCGTCGCCGCCCATCCCGAAGCCCACGACGTAGCGGTGCGGCTCGGCGACCATCTTCTGCACCATCCTGAGCGCCCGTTCGGGCCCGAGATGGCGGATGCAGATCACGATGATCCGGCCCTCGATGCCGAACTCGCGGCGGGCGCGCTCGATCCCCTCCTCCAGCGCCTCGAGCCACTGTCCGTACGACAGGCCGAGCGCCGCCGGCCGCTCCGGCGAGCAGAACATCTCGACATAGACCGCGCCCTGCCGCGCCGCGCCGGCCAGGTAGCTATAGATCACGTCGCCGAAGTCGCGCGGCGTGCGCAGCGTCGTGCAGACGAGGTCGTAGGCCTTCAGGAAGCTCAGGAAATCGTTCCAGACATAGTGGCCGCCCTCGCTCATCAGCCCGGGCGGCATGGCGAGGCCGTTGCGCGCCGCCAGCGTGTGCGCCAGCGCCGGCGGGATGGAGCCTTCCAGGTGGCAATGCAGCTCGGCCTTGGGAATCACGCAAATCCTCGCAGTGGCAGGTCCGGCCGTTGCAGCCAGTTGTCGGCGCCATACTCGGCGGTTCCGTCGATCAGGTGCAAGGCATAGGCGTGGCGCGGCCGGGCCGAGCGGTTCGGCGCGCTGGCATGCGGCAGGAGCCCGTGCAGGACGACCAGCGTGCCCCGCCGCGCCTCCAGCGCCACCGGCTCGACGGCCGGCCACGGGGTCGCGTCGAGCGTGTCGGTGACCATGGACTCTCCCTGGCGGCGGAAGCGCTGCCGCAGGGGCCCGCTGTGGCCGCCGGGCAGGGCCAGCAGGCAGCCATTGTCGCGGTCGGCATCGTCCAATGCCATCCAGAAGCCGACCACGGTCGAAGGCCTGGTGTGCAGGAAGGCGGCGTCCTGGTGCCAGCCGACCTCGCCACCGATCCGCGCCTGCTTGAAGAGGTACATCGACTGCAGCAGCAGCGGCCGCTCGAGGCCGAGCTGGCAGGCCAGCGCCGCGAAGCGCGGCTGGCGGGAGACGCGGTCGAACACGGGATCGAGGTCGTGCAGGGCATGGCCGATCTTGTTCAGCGCCTCTGCCGGCGGCCGGTCGGTCGCCGCCTCCTCGAAGAAGAAGCGGATCGCCCCGCCCGACTCGCGGAAATAGGCCTCGCGCGCATGGCCCTGGTCGCGGGTCGAGAAGACCGTGCGCGCCAGCCCCGGATCGCAGCCGGCCACCAGCTCGGCCACGCGCGCCTGCAGCGCATCGCAGTCGGCAGCGGCCACGAAATCCTCCAGCACCAGGAAGCCGTCGCGCCGCCAGGCGTCGAGGTCGACGGCGCTCACCGGTCGATCCGCTGCATGACCACCGGCCGGGCGGAAGGCGGCCGGTCCTCGATGCGGACGGTCGCCTGCACGGCGGCGATCGCGGCGGCGGCCGCGGCTTCGTCCGCGGCATGGACGAGGCAGAGCGGCGTGCCGGCCTCCACCCGGGCGCCGACCTCGACGAAACCGCTCAGGCCCACCGCCGGGTCGATCGCGTCGTCGGCATGGGCGCGGCCGCCGCCCAGCGCCACCACGGCGATGCCGACCTCGCGGGCGTTCATCCCGGCCACCCAGCCGGCCCTGACTGCCGGACAGGGACGCTCGACCGGCGCCCGTCCGAGATAGCGCGCACTGTGCTCGAGGAAGTCGTCGGGACCGCCGAGCGCCGACACCATGCGGCCGAACACGGCGGCCGCCCGCCCGTCGTCGAGCGCCGCCTGGGCGCGGGCGCGGCCGGCGGCGGCGCTGGGCGCCAGCCCGCCCAGCGCGATCATCTCGCCGGCCAGCGACAGCACGACCTCGTGCAGGCGCGGTTCGCGCGGCCCCTCGCCCTTCAGGTAGGCCACCGCCTCGGCGACCTCGAGCGCGTTGCCGACCGTGTGGCCCAGCACCTGGTCCATGTCGGTGATCAGCGCCACGGTCGGCAGGCCGGCCTGGTTGGCGACCGCGACCAGCCCCTCGGCCAGCTCGCGCGCCATCGCCTCGGTGTCGCAGAAGGCGCCCGAGCCGCATTTCACGTCCATCACCAGACCGCCGAGGCCGGCGGCGATCTTCTTGGACAGGATGGAGCTCACGATCAGCGGGATGGATTCCACCGTCGCCGTGACATCGCGCGTGGCGTAGAGCCGCCGGTCGGCCGGGGCGAGGTCGTCGGTCTGGCCGATGACGGCGCAGCCGACCTCGCGCACGACCCGGCGGAAGGTCTCGATGTCGGGCTGGGTCTCGTAGCCGGAGATCGCCTGCAGCTTGTCCAGGGTGCCGCCGGTATGGCCGAGCCCGCGGCCCGAGATCATCGGCACGAAGAGCCCGCAGGCGGCGGCCAGCGGCGCCAGCATCAGGCTCACCTTGTCGCCGACGCCGCCGCTCGAATGCTTGTCGATCACCGGGCCCGGCAGGGCGAGGCTCTGCCATTCCAGCGTCCGGCCGGAATGGGTCAGGCCGACCGTGAAGGCGACGCGCTCGGCCGTGGTCATGCCGCGGAAGAACACCGCCATGGCGAAGGCCGCGACCTGGCCCTCGCTCAGGCTGCCGTCGTGGATGCCCCGGGCGATGGCGGCGATCTCGCCGGCCGACAGTTCATGACCGTCCCTTTTGCGACGGATGATCTCCTGGGGCAGCATCGCATCGAGGATAGCGGGGGCAGCGATTGGCGGCCACCGCTCCGCAGCGAGTACCGCAGCCTTCAAGCCCACTCGTGCCAGTCGCCTCAAGTCGATCGACGCGAGCGGGCGAGGTCGGAAGCGAGCGGCACCGTGAACTCGCGGTCAGGCCGGCGATTTTCCGGCATTTCCGGCATTTCCGACAGAGGGCCTTGTGGCCAGCCGCGGATTGACCAACCAGCGATTGGGGGGCCGGCCGCGGCTGGGTGTGGCGTAGGACACGCGCTCCACGAGGCCGGCGGCCTGCAGGCGGGCAAGCACGCCGTCCGTCGCCGCCGCGTTGACGCTGCGGTTCAAGGCTTCGAGCCGGACCTGCTCGCGCGAGAACTCGGTCACGCCGCGATCCCGCAACCAGCGCACCACGCGGCGGGCGCGACGATCGCCGTCGCTGGGCGCGCTGCGATGGAACAGGGCCAGCGCGTGCGGGCGGAAGTAGCCGGACCACAGGCGCACACCGCGCTCGATTTCCTCGCTGCCCAGATGGCCCGGGGCTCCGGGGGCGCCGCTCTCCGACCATGCCAGCATCTGCAGGATGCCGGCCAGGCGCACCGCCGTGCCGCGGCCCTTGCCCAGCCAGGCCATGTCGAGCCCTTCGGCCTCGCGCAGCTCGCGCTGCAGCGCGCCCAGGAAGTCGTCCAGCGCGCCGAGGCCGCGCCCATCGACGATGAGCTCGAGCGGGATCGACGGCGGGCGCGCCTTGCGCGCGATCCGCCGCAGCGCCGCCAGCGCCTCGGCGTCCGGGGCCGGCCTGGCGTCGGCCAGGGGAGAATGCTCGGGCAGCGGCGGCCAGGCATAGAGGAAGCGGCCGGCCAGCTCCTCGCCGGCGGCGAACAGCTCCGATACCCGGTCCGGCACCATGGCCAGCAACAGGCTCACCGCGAAACGGTCGATGCTTCGAAGTCCCGCTCCCTCGCCCCGGCCGAACGCGACGGGACCCGCCGCCCAGCCCTGAAGCCATTGTCGGCGGGCCGTGTCCGCCGGCCGCATCAGCCCCTCCGGCAAGTCGTCGCGCCAGACGATGACGCCGCGCGGGTTGGCGGCCACCGCCTCGGCAACGGCGGCGAGCGACGCGTCGCTCACGACCGCCCGGCGCGGCTCCTCCTCCTCTCCGGTCTTCTCGGCGTCGAGGGTCGCCAGCAGCTCGCGCAGCGGCGCCATGGCCGGCGACTTGGCGCTCGACGGCGGCCCGACCATCGCCTGCCAGAGCACCAGCGGCTCGGACCAGCGCGGCCCGACGCGCACAACCGCTCCGCCGCCGCATAGGGCGGCCACGGCCGCCAGCAACGACTGCGCCACGTAGTCGACAGGCGCGCCGACCGCCCGCGCCGTGGCCTCGACCCAGTCGCGCCAGAACGTGGGCAGCACGTCGAGGGGAAACGCAGGGACGGGCGCGCGCGCCTCGTCCAGCACAGCGGTGTCGATCTCGCCCCAGCCGGCCGTCGGTGGCGCGCCGACCGGCCGGGCGTAGCGCGGATCGTAGAATTCCGACTCGGGATCGGAGCGCACGATTCGCACCAGGGGGTGGGCGTCGAGGGCATCCTCGTCGAGCGCATCGTCTTCCAGCGCGTCGATTTCGAGCGCAACGTCGTCGGTATCGATGTCGCCGGGACCGCAGGGGGTCATGACCATGCCTCATAACCGGGGATCAGATCAATAACTCCCGTATATAGAACGCATGGCGAACAATCAAGCGCCGGATCGGGGGAGCCTCCCACCGGCCGGTCGGGGGCCCCCCTCTTCCCTCAAGGCGCTTTGCTTCGAGACCGTCCCGCGACAGGATTGCCGCTCTCGGGGAACGACATGTGCAATCTCTACACGGTGCGAAAGAGCAGGGACGAGGTGGCGAAGGTCTTCCGGGCGCGCATGCCGCCGGTCGAGCCGAACCTGCCGGACGACATCCTGCCCGGCGGTCCGGGCCTCGTTGTGCGCGACGCGGAGGGCGGCGAGCGCGTGCTGCAGTCGATGGTCTGGGGCTTCCCGATGCGCTTCGCGACCATGAAGCCCGGCTCGAAGCCCAGGCCCGTGAACAACATCGCCGACGTCACGAAGTTCACCTGGAAGCGCCTGGCCGAAACGCCGCGATCGCGTTGCCTGATCCCGCTGACTCGCTTCGCCGAACCCGAAGGCCCCAAGGGCGCCAGGACCCGGACGTGGATCGCCATCAGGGACCAGCCGGTCGCGGCGTGGGGCGGCCTGTGGCGCACCAGCGACGAGTGGGGGCCGGTCTATTCCGGGGTCATGACCGACGCCAACGACGCGATCCGGCCCCTGCACGACCGGATGCCCGTCCTGCTCCACGCCCACGAGTTCGACGAGTGGCTGCACGGATCGTTCGACGACATCGTGGCCTTCCAGAAGCGGACCTTCCCGAGCGACCTGATCGAGATCGCGCCGACGGCGGACCTGTGGGTGCCGAAGAAGGCACCGCCGCCGGCTCAGGCCGCCTCGTAGCCTTCGAGGAACGCCCGCAGCAGGCGTCGCACGTCGCCCGAGGCGGCGCTGGCGACGGCGATCGTGTGGTCGTGGCCCAGCGCGCCCGGCACCAGGCCGGCGGCATAGTTGGTCACCACCGACAGCGCCGCCACCCGGAGCCCGGCGTGACGGGCCAGGATGGTCTCGGGCGCGGTCGACATGCCGACGGCGTCGGCGCCCAGCACGCGCGCCGCGGCGATCTCGGCCGGCGTCTCGAAGCTCGGGCCGCTGAAGAAGATGTAGACGCCCTCGTGGCAGCGGAGATTGGCGCGGTGCGCGACGTCGAGCAGGCGGCGGCGCAGCGCCGGATCGTAGGCATCGACCATGTCGACGAAGCGGCTGTTGCCGGTCCGGCCGAACAGCGGGTTCACGCCGGTGAAGTTGATGTGGTCGCTGAGCGCCATCACCGAGCCCGGCGGCATGTCGAGCCGCAGGCTGCCGGCGGCGTTGGTCTGCAGCAGCGTCTCGCAGCCGAGCGCCGCCAGCGTGTCGATGGCGCCGGCCATCTCGTCGGCGCGGCCGCGCTCGTAGTAGTGGGCGCGGCCCTGCAGCACGGCGACGGGCGTCGGCCCGACATGGCCCAGCACCAGCCGTCCGGCATGGCCGCCGACGGTGGGCTGCGGGAAGCCCGGCAGTTCGGCATAGGGAATGACGGCGACGCTCGCGACCTCCTCGGCGAACGAGCCCAGGCCCGAGCCCAGGACCAGCGCGACCCGGGGCCGGAAGCCGGGCGCGCGCCGGGCGATCTCCTCGGCGGCGCTCACGGCTTCTCCAGGTGGTGCGGCCCGAAGGACATGGGCAGGAGCTGACCCAGGGTCACGGTGCGGTGCAGCCCGTCGGGTCCGCAGAGATGGACGGGCAGGTCGTCGGCGGCGAACTCGCGCAGCTTCTGGCGGCAGCCGCCGCAGGGCGTGATGACCTCGGGCCCCGGCCCGACGACGAGGCATTCGAGGACGCGCCTGTGCCCGGCGGCGACCAGGGCGGCGATGGCGCCCGCCTCGGCGCAGGTCCCCTCGGGATAGGCCGCGTTCTCGACGTTGCAGCCGCCGTGGACCGAGCCGTCCTCCGCCCGCACCGCGGCGCCGACATGGAACTTCGAATAGGGCGCGTGGGCGCGCAGCATCATGCGTTGCGCGAGGTGCAGCAGGTCGTCCATCGATGTCTCCAACGCTCTAATGTTCCTTCTGGTAGGGGATGCCGGCGGCGCGCGGGGCGACGGCGCGGCCGATGAACCCCGCCAGAAGGAAGACGGTGAGAAGATAGGGCAAGGCCTGGATGAGCTGCACCGGCACCTCGCCGAGGCCGGGGATGCGCACGCCCTGCAGGCGGATGGCGACGGCGTCGAGCAGGCCGAACAGCAGGCAGGCGCCGAAGGCCGGCAACGGCCGCCACTTGCCGAAGATGATGGCGGCGAGCGCGATGAAGCCCTGGCCCGCCGTCATGTCGCGGCTGAAGCCGGCGCTCTGGGCGATCGAGAGATAGGCGCCGGCGAGGCCCGCGAACAGGCCGCACAGCAGCACGGCGCGGTAGCGCAGGCCGGGCACGGAGACGCCGGCCGTGTCGACGGCGAGCGGCATCTCGCCGACCGCCCGCAGGCGCAGGCCGAAGCGGGTGCGCGCGATCAGCCACCAGGTGAGCGGCACCGAGGCCAGCGCGGCATAGACCAGGATATTGTCGCCGGCGTCGGGCAGCAGCAGCGGCCGCAGCCGCTGCTCGCCGACCAGGGGCGGCGTCTGGCCACCGCGGCCGAACCAGGCATTGCCCAGCACGACGGTGAGGCCCGCGGCCACGATGTTGAGAGCGACGCCGCTCACCACCTGGTTGCCGCGATGGGTGATGCAGGCGAAGCCGTGCAGCAGGGCGAAGGCCTCGGCGGCGAGGATCGCCGCGCCGACTCCCGCCCAGGCCGAGCCCGCGACCGAGGCCGCGGCGGCGCCGAAGAAGGCCGCCACCAGCATCTTGCCCTCCAGGCCGACGTCGATGATGCCGGCCTTCTCCGAGAACAGCCCGCCCATGGCGCACAGGATCAGCGGCGTCGCCACCCGGAGCGTGGCGGCGAGCGTGAGCAGGACGAAGAGCAGGAGGTCGGTCATGCGCCCTCCGGCCGCTTCGTAGGCCCCTCCCCCCGGCCCACGAGGGCGAACAGGCGCTGCAGCCACGGACGCGGCATGTTCACCAGGGCGCCGGAGAACAGGATGACCAGGCCCTGGATCACCACGACCATCTCGCGGGTGATCGCCGGGATCTCGAACGAGAGCTCGGTGCCGCCCTGCTGCAGGGCGCCGAACAGCAGCGCCGCCAGCAGGATGCCCAGCGGATGGCTGCGACCCATCAGGGCCACGGCGATGCCGGCGAAGCCGTAGCCGGCCGGGAAGTCGAGCACCAGGCGATGGTGCACGCCCATCAGCTCGTTGACGCCGACGAAGCCGGCCAGCGCGCCGGACAGGCACATGGCCAGCATCGTCATGTGGCGCAGGTTGGTGCCGGCATAGACGGCGGCTTCGGGATTGTGGCCCATGGTGCGCAGCGAGTAGCCCCAGGGCGTGTGCCACAGGAACACCCAGACGCCGAGGCAGCACAGCACCGCCAGCACGATCGACAGGTTGAGCGCCGAGGGCGCGACGGCGATGCCGATCGCCGCCAGCGCGTCCTGCATCGACGGGATCGAGGCCGAGGCGGCGAAGGTGCGGCTCTGCGGCGTCATCGAGCCGGGCGCGATCAGCACGTTCACCATAAGGTAGACCATCAGCGCGGCCGCCAGGAAGTTGAACATGATGGTGGTGATGACGATGTGGCTGCCGCGCCAGGCCTGCAGCCAGGCCGGCACGGCCGCCCAGGCGGCGCCGAACAGCGCCGCCGCCAGGATGCCGACCGGGATCATCACCGGCGCCGGCAGGACGCCGTCGAAGGCGAGGATCGCCAACCCGCAGCCCAGCCCGCCGAGATAGGCCTGGCCCTCGCCGCCGATGTTGAACAGGCCGGCATGGAAGGCCACCGCCACCGCGAGGCCGGTGAAGACGAAATTGGTCGTGTAGTAGAGCGTGTAGCCGATCGATTCGGAGGAGCCGACCGCGCCCAGCACCAGCAGGCGCAGCGCGTGTCCCGGATCGGCGCCGATCACGCGCACGATCACGGCGACCGTCACGAAGGCGAGCGCGATGTTGACCGCCGGGAGCACCACGATCTCCGCCCAGGCGGGCAGCGGCCGCCGCGCCAGGATCACGCCGTCGCTCCCTCGGCATGCGCGCCGGCCATCATCAGGCCGAGCGTGCGCTCGTCGGCGCGGGCGACCGGCATCTCGCCGGCGATGCGGCCGGCGAACATCACGATCACGCGGTCGGCCAGCGCCAGGATCTCGTCGAGCTCGGCCGAGACGACCAGCACGGCGCAGCCCCGGTCGCGGCAGGCCAGCAGCTCGCGATGGATGAACTCGATGGCGCCGATGTCGACGCCGCGGGTCGGCTGGCCGACCAGCAGCACGCGCGGCGTCGGCGCCATCTCGCGGGCCAGCACCAGCTTCTGCTGGTTGCCGCCGGAGAAGCTCGCCGAGCGAAGGCCGGGGGCGCGCGGCCGCACGTCGAAGCGCTCCATCAGCGCGGCGCAGTGGCGGCCGACGGCCGGCCCGTCCATCAGGTGATGATGCGAGAACGGCGGCTGGAACTGGTAGCCCAGGATCGCCGTCTCGCGCGCCGGGAAGGCCGCCACCATGCCCTGGCGCTGGCGGTCCTCCGGCACGTGGGCCACGCCGAGCGCGCGCATCTCGGCCGGATCGCAGGGATGGCGGGCGTCGATCGTGCGGCCGCACAGGGTCGCGCGGCCCCCGGTCGGGCGGCGGATGCCCGACAGGACCTGAAGCAGCTCGGTCTGGCCGTTGCCCGAGACGCCGGCGATGCCGACGATCTCGCCGGCCCGGACCTGCAGGTCGACATCGTCGAGCAGGCGCACGCCGCGGCGGTCGACCAGCGACAGGCCCTCGGCCTCGACCAGCACCGCGCCGGGCCGCGCGGGCGCCTTGTCGAGCCGCAGCCGGACCTTGCGGCCGACCATGAGCTCGGCCAGCTCGTCGGGATCGGTTTCGGCGGTGAGCCGGACGGCCACGATGGCGCCCTGGCGCATGACGAACACCCGGTCGGTCGCGGCCATGATCTCGCGCAGCTTGTGGGTGATCAGCACGATGGTGACGCCACGCTCGCGCAAGGTGCGCAGGATGCGGAAGAGCCGGTCGGTCTCCTGCGGCGTCAGCACCGCGCTGGGCTCGTCGAGGATCAGGATGCGGGCGCCGCGATAGAGGACCTTCAGGATCTCGACCCGCTGCTGCTCGCCCACCGACAGGTCGGCGACGCGGGCATCGGGATCGACGGCGAGGCCGTAGTCGCGCGCCAGCCGCTCGAGCTCGGCGCGCGCCCGGGCGAGGCCCGCACCCAGCAGCGCGCCGCCCTCGGCCCCCAGCACGACGTTCTCCAGGACGGTGAAGGTCTCGACCAGCATGAAGTGCTGGTGGACCATGCCGATGCCCTGCGCGATGGCGTCGTTCGGGCCGGTGATGCGCACCGGCCGGCCGTCGATGCGGATCTCGCCGGCATCGGCGTCGTAGAGGCCGTAGAGGACGCTCATCAGCGTCGACTTGCCGGCACCGTTCTCGCCCACGATGCCGGTGATGGTGCCGCCCTCGACGGAAATCGAGACGCCGCGCACGGCGTGGACGGCGCCGAACGACTTGTCGATTCCGATCAGCTCGATCGCCGGCGCCACGGAAGCGGCGTCACTTGCAGGAATTGTTGCTCATGTAGTCGTGCACGGAGATCTTGCCCGACACGATGTCGGCCTTGGCGGCCTCGACCTTGGCCTTCATCTCCGGCGTGATCAGCTTCTCGTTGTCCTTGTCGAGCGCCCAGTCGACGCCGCCCTCCTTGAGGCCGAGCACCAGCGTGCCGCCCTTCCAGGTGCCGGCCTGGGCCGCCTTGAAGCTGTTGTAGGCGGCGAGGTCGACCCGCTTCAGCATCGAGGTCAGCATGGTGCCGGGGTGGAGATGGTTCTGGTTGGAATCGACGCCGATGCCGAGCTTGCCGCGGTCCTTGGCCGCCTGCAGCACGCCGAGGCCGGTCGAGCCGGCGGCGGCATAGACGACGTCGACGCCGCGATCGAACTGGCCCTTGGCCAGCTCGGCGCCGCGGCCGGGATCGTTCCACGCCGCCGGCGTCGTGCCGGTCATGTTGGCGATCACCTCGGCCTTGGGATCGGCGTACTTCACGCCCTGCTCGAAGCCGCACAGGAAGCGGCGGACCAGCGGGATGTCCATGCCGCCGACGAAGCCGACCTTGCCGGTCCTGGACGCCATCGCCGCCAGCACGCCGACCAGGAAGGAGCCTTCCTGCTCCTTGAACACCACCGACTGGACGTTGGGCAGGTTCACGACGCTGTCGATGATCGTGAAATGGACCTTGGGGAATTCCCTGGCGACCTTCTCGAGCGGCACGGCCTGGGAGAAGCCGACGGCGATGATCGGGTCCTGGCCGCGCTGGGCGAAGCGGCGCTGGGCCTGCTCGAACTGGGTCTCGTTGCTCGGCTCGAACTCGGCGACGGCGATGCCCGTCTCCCTGGTGAACCGGGCAGCGCCCATGCTGACGCCTTCGTTGAACGACTTATCGAACTTGCCGCCGGTGCTGTAGATGATCGCCGGCTTGACCGGGGCCTGCGCGACGGCGGTCGCGGCCAGCACGCCCGCCGACAGCAGGACGGCCAGCGGTTTGATCCAGCGCTTCATGACGGCTCCCTATTCCTTGCGGCGAGTGTGGACCGGGGAGCGGGCCCGGTCTAGGCAGGACGGACGGCACGGGACTTGCAGCCTTCGGGCCAAGGGAGATTGGACATGGCCGAGTACGACCTCGTCATCCGCAACACGACCATCGCCACGGCCTCGGACGTCGTGAAGGGCGACATCGGCATCACCAAGGGCCGGGTCGTGGCGCTGGGCGAGCGGCTGGACAAGGGCACCAAGGAGATCGACGCCACCGGGCTGGTCGCCGTGCCGGGCGGCATCGACGCCCATGTCCATTTCGACCAGGACACGGCCGACGGCTCGGTGTTCTGCGACGATTTCGAGAGCGGCAGCCGCTCGGCGGCGGCCGGCGGCACCACGACGATCATCCCCTTCGCCTACCAGGGCCGCGGCCAGCCGCTGCGCGACGTGGTCAACCGCTACCACCAGCGGGCCGACGGCAAGTCGCTGATCGACTATGCCTTCCACGTCATCCTGTCGGACCCCAGCGAGAAGATCATGGGGCAGGATTTCCCGGCGCTGGTCGCCGAGGGCTACACCTCGTTCAAGGTCTACATGACCTACGACGACATCAAGCTGACCGACCGGCAGATGCTCGACGCGCTGGCCGCTGCCCGCCGCGAGCAGGCCATGCTGATGATCCATGCCGAGAATTCCGACTGCATCGGCTGGCTGACCGAGCGGCTGGAGCTGAAGGGCCTGACGGCGGCCAAGTTCCACGCGACTTCGCGGCCCTTCGTCGTCGAGCGCGAGGCGACCCATCGGGCGATCTCGCTGGCCGAGCTGCTCGACGTGCCGATGCTGCTGGTCCACGTGTCGGCCAAGGAGGCGATGCACGAGATCCAGCGCGCCCAGGCGCGCGGCCTCAAGGTCTACGGCGAGACCTGCCCGCAGTACCTGTTCCTGAGCGAGGAGGATTTCGACAGGCCGGGCGACGAGGGCGCCAAGTGCGTCTGCTCGCCGCCGCCGCGCGGCACCGACAACCAGGAGCACATCTGGACCGGCCTGTCGGCCGGCACCTTCCAGGTCCTGTCGTCGGACCATGCGGCCTTCAAGTACGACGATGTGCGCGGCAAGAAGCTGCCCGGCGCCGACAAGAGCTTCCGCAAGATTCCCAACGGCGTGCCGGGCGTCGAGACGCGCCTGCCGCTGCTCTTCTCCGAGGGCGTCAACAAGGGTCGCATTACCCTGCAGCAGTTCGTGGCGCTCTCCTCCACCAACGCGGCCAAGATCTACGGCCTGCATCCGCGCAAGGGCACGATTGCCGTCGGCGCCGACGCCGACATCGTGCTGTGGGATCCCGAGCGCCGCGTCAGCCTCACCAACACGATCCTCCACCACAATTGCGACTACACGCCCTACGAGGGGCGCGAGCTCACCGGCTACCCGGTGATGACCCTGTCGCGCGGCGAGGTCGTCATGGAGGAAGGTCGCATGAGCGGCTCGGCCGGCCGCGGCCTCTTCCAGCGCTGCGACCGCCCCCTCCCCGCCCAGCCGCGCGGCAAGCCGCTGATCGACCCGTCGATCTTCAGCTAACTTCCTCCATCTCACGGGAGGAGAAGGCCGCCATGAAGTTCGGCATCCACAATCCATCCTGGCTGTTCGGCCCGATCCGGCCGGGATATTCGACGCCCCTGCAGCGGAAGCCGTCTCCGTTGCTCGCCCGGCGTCGCTGATAGCCTCAACTGCGGACATCGCTTGATCTGATCCGGGACCGCGCTAAGGCTGACACTAGTTGCCGCCGCCAATTCGGAATCTGTTTCTCAGGCCAAGCACGATCAGGAACAAAAGGATCAGTCCCGTGAGACTCTGAAGCAGCGCGCCGACGTGCTCTAGCAAGCCGAAGTGCCTGTTGCACACCGCAAGTTTTAGAGCCGCAGCCCTAAGCTCCCATTTTTCGGAACCGACAAGTAGAGCCGTATCAGCAAGTGACATCATGAAGTGGGACACTGCCGCATCCACCGATGATATCGATGATGGCAAACAGGCGCCCACTCTTATGAAACCGGAGACGGCAATCATGCCCAACAACCACCAGAACGGCCGCGCAATGCTCTGTCCGAAGTTAGAGACGCACTCGTAGGTCTTGTTCAGCAGTATTGCAGAGCGCTTCTTCGTCTCGTGACCTCTCTTCGCCCGAAGCTCATCCGCAAAAAAGTTTAGTTCGCTCTGAAAATCTTTGGCATCGGACGCCAGCACCTTGAGGCGACGAAATTTGTCTGCATCCTGTGCATCTGCTGCCTGCTTGCTTGTCGGATCGTCACCGACATCCATGCCGTACAGGATGGGCGGCGTGTCGAACCTGCAATTCCGAAAGTCGGGCACCTTCTTGAAGATGGTCAATGCGAACGTCGTAAGCGCGCTCTTAAATTGAACAGCTTTGAAGATCGCATCGTCGAACGTTGCCTGAGTGAAGTCAGTCTCACCGTGAAACGTCGAACCCGTTAGCTCAAGTGTTCCATTGAACATTGCTTCCCTGAATGTGGCCCAGCGGTAGAACTCCGAGTGGACCAGATAGAGGTACTGCTTGAAGTGAGCACGCTGGAAATTGGCGTCGTCTCGAAATTGGATGCGGTCTAGGGCGGCATACGCCTGAAAGGTCGCGCCAGAGAAGTCTGCTTCTCCCCAGATTCTTGCTTCCTTAAACGTCACGTCTGCCGTGAAGGTACAGTTTTGAAAGTTCGCCTTTCCCGGAAAGTTGAAGCCTGCGAAGTCGGCCATCGAGGTGAACACATGCCCCGAAAAGTCGGCGTTGTAGCCGGGGTGCGCGTTGACCCACGTGTTCCAGTGATCCTTGCCATTCGCAGCGACCTGAAGGTCGTTCTGGTTCGCCACGATGCTCCACCTTCAGCATAACGGCTCAGTCGCCATCATCGTACCAGCATGGCGTCAGACTGTGGAAGGAAATCGGGCTGCTGCCAGATTCGGAGCGCAAGGTGAGCCTGACCAACACGATCCTCCACCACAATTGCGACTACACGCCCTACGAGGGGCGCGAGCTCACCGGCTACCCGGTGATGACCCTGTCGCGCGGCGAGGTCGTCATGGAGGAAGGCCGCATGAGCGGCTCGGCCGGCCGCGGCCTCTTCCAGCGCTGCGACCGCCCCCTCCCCTCCCCGCCCAGCCGCGCGGCAAGCCGCTGATCGACCCGTCGATCTTCAATTGAGGGCGGCGGCGGCATCCCGGAAAGGTCCCTCGCTGCGCTCGGGATGACAGGGTGCGGGTTCAGCCGAACCGACGGACCGAATACGGCTCGACCGGCAGGCTGGGCGACCGGCCGGCCAGCATCTCCGCGGTCAACCGTGAAAGGACGGGCGCCAGCGTGTAGCCGTTGGAGCTGACGCAGTTGTAGAAGCCCGGCACGCCCGGCACCTCGCCCAGGATGGGGGCGCGGTCGATGTTGACGTTCATGCCGGCCCAGATGCGCACGGCATGGAGCTGGGCCAGCGCCGGCACGGCGCGGCTGGCGATCCAGAGATTGCCCTCGACGCTCGGCCGCAGGGCGCGCGACAGGCGCTGCTGCTCGTCGAGGCCGGCGGTCCAGCCGCCGCCGATCATGAAGGCGCCCGACCCCATCTGCTTCAGCGTGAGATGGCGATGGGCGTAGGCCACCAGCCGCGACAGGGTGGGCGCTGTGGGCTCGGTCACCACCATCTGCAGCGGCGCGCCGCGCACCGGGATCTCGACGCCGACCAGGCGCGCCACCTCGGCGGCCCATGGCCCGGCGGCGTTGACGATGCGGCCGGCGCGGATCGGGCCGCGGCTGGTCGCGACCGTCCAGGCGGCGCCGTCGCGCTCGATCGCCTGCACGCTGCTACCGCGCCGGAAGCGCGCGCCGCGCGCCCGCGCCCGCGCCACCACGGCGTTGGTGCCCTTGAGCGGATTGATCTTGCCCTCGCCCGGGCACCATTCGGCGGCGATCGCCACCTCGCCGATGCAGGGCTCCAGCGCGCGCAGCTCGTTGCCGCCGATCAGCTCGGCCGCGACGCCGCGGCTCTTCTCCAGCGCGATCTTGCCCTTGAGGAATTCGATGTCGCGCTCGTTTTCGGCCAGCATCAGGCCGCCGCAGACCTTCATCTCGAGGTCCTCGCCGGTCTCCTCCTGGATGGACTGCCACAGCGCCACCGACGCCGGGCCGAGCGCCAGCGTGTCGGCGGCGCGGTTGTCGGCCGGCCCGTCGAGCGAGAAGTCGAAGGCGAGGAGCTGGACGTGCAGCGAGCCGGCATTGGCCCCCGAGGCCTGCAGGTTCACCTCGTCGCGCTCGACGACCATCACGTCGATGCCCTCCGCGGCCAGCCAGTAGGCGAGGCAGGAGCCGGCGACGCCGCCGCCGATCACCAGCACGTCGACCGTCTCCGCCGGCAGCGGCGCGACCTCGCGCGGATGGGCCATGTCGGGCGGCACGAAGTCCTTGTGGCCCGTCCATTCCGGCCGCTCGACCGTGAGGGCGGCGATCGGCACCGGCTTGGCCGGCGGGCGCGGCGCGAACAGGCCGTACTCGTCGACTGCCGGCGTCGTGAGCCGCGCCACCACCGGCGCGCAGTAGCGGCCCTGGCAGCGGCCCATGCCGACGCGGGAGGCGCGCTTCAGCGCCGCGGGCGAGTCGTGGCCGGCGGCAATCAGGCCGCGCAGCGTGCCCGCCGTCACCTCCTCGCAGCGGCAGACGATCGTTTCGTCGTCGAGCGCCGCCGGATCGAAGGCAGGCGCCGCGAACAGCGCCCACAGCGCCGCCTGGAAGCGCTCGGCGCGGGCAGCGGCGCGGCGTGCCTCGGCGAGCGACCGGGCCGGCACCGCCGCCTTCAGCCCGAGGTCGCCGGCGATGGCGGCGGCGGCCAGCGCGCCGCGCGCCAGCGCCGCCTGGGCGCCGCCGAAGCGTGCCCCGTCGCCGATCGCGAACACGGCTTCCAGGCTGGTGCGGCCGTCGGCGTCGGTCAGCGTCTCCATCGAGCCGCTGCCGCGCGCCACGAAGCGATGGGCGCAGCCCAGCGATCGCGCCAGCTCCGAGGAGGCGGAAAAGCCGTGGTTCAGCGCCACGATGTCGGCCTCGAAGACGCGGCCGCCGGCCTCGACGCCCGTCACCCGGTCCTCGCCCAGGAGGCGCGTCGCCACGATGCCCCAGTGCAGCCGCGGGCCGAGCCGGGCGGCGAGCGAGAGGCCTTGGGCCACGAGGCCGGGCGCAGCGAGTGCCGACCGCGCCAGTGCCCAACCGCGCGCCGGGCCGGGGCGCGGCGCCGCCTCGAGCACGGCCACGACTTCGGCGCCGCCGTCGATCAGCTCGACGGCCGTCTGCAGGCAGAGCGGTCCGTTGCCGGCGATCACGATGCGCTGCCCCGGCGCGACACGGTAGGAGCGCGCCAGCGTCTGCAGCCCGCCCACGGTCATGACGCCCGGCAGCGTCCAGCCGGGCAGCATCGGCGCCTGCTCGTAGGCGCCGGTGGCCAGCACCAGGCGGCGCGGCCGGTAGAGGATCGAGCGTCCGCCGACCAGGGCGGCCACCTCGTGCGGCGAGAAGGCCGACCAGACCAGGGCGCCGGCCTCGAGGCGGGCGCCGGCACGCCGTGTCGCCTCGACCAGCACGGCGCCGTCGCGGAACTGGCGGTCGAGGGTCGCCGGATCGGCAGCGTGCGAGGGCGCCAGCGGCTTGAAGAACTGCCCGCCGGCATGCAGCCGCTCGTCGAGCACGACCACGTCGGCGCCGGCGAGCGCCAGTGCCCGCGCCGCCGACAGGCCGGCTGGCCCCGCCCCCACCACCAGCACGTCGCAGGCGACGTCCGCGGCCGGCGCGGCGGGCGGCGGCACGGGCAGCGGAACGGGTGCCGTGGCCGTCGGATCGGAACGGATATCCATGCCGGCCGTCGCCCTGGTCAGGCAGGCGCGCTGGCTCGGCCGGCCGTCGATCGTGACCAGGCAGTCGTAGCAGACGCCCATGCCGCAGAAGGGGCCGCGCGGGTCGCCGGAGCGGGTCCGGCGGACCGCGACGATGCCGGCGGCGGCCAGGGCGGCGCCCACCGTCTCGCCCTCCAGCGCCTCGATCTCCCGCCCGTCGAAGGTCATCGTCACGGACGCGCCGGCGGGCCGCAGGTCGGGATGCTTCAGGCGCATGGCAAAACGTCTACAATGGACGCCAGAGGTACGACATGAAGAAGTTTCGCGGCACCTACACCGTCCTGATCACCCCCTTCACCGCCGACGGACGCAAGGTCGACGAGGCGGCGCTACGGCGGCTGGTCGACTTCCAGATCGACGAGGGCATCCACGGGCTGATCCCGCTCGGCAGCACCGGCGAGTTCCTGAGCGTGACGCCCGACGAGCGCCGCCAGATCGTCGAGATCGTGGTCGGCCAGGCGGCCGGCCGCGTGCCCGTGCTGATCGGCACCGGGGCGGAATGGACCGACGAGGTGGTGCGCACCAGCCGCGAGGCCGAGTCGATGGGCGCCGACGGCGTGATGATCATCCCGCCCTTCTACAGCGTGCCGACCGACGACGAGCTCTACGCGCACTACAAGACGGTGGCCGACGCGATCTCGCTGCCGATCATGGTCTACAACAACCCGGCGACCGCCAATGTCGACATGATGCCGGAGCTGATCGCGCGCATCGCCGAGATCCCGAACTGCCTCTACGTCAAGGAATCGACCCTCGATCCGACCCGCGTGCGCGACATCATCCGGCTCGCCGGCGACAGGATGACGGTGTTCGCGGGCGTGCTGGGCTACGAATCGTTCTGGCTGGGCGCCGAGGGCTGGGTCGCGGTCTGCTCCAACGTGATCCCGCGCTGGTCGGCCGAGCTGTTCGAGCTGGTGGCCGACAAGCGCGACATGGATGCCGGGTTGGCGCTCTACAAGAAGATGACGCCGCTCCTCTGGTGGGTCGGCGGCCCGCGCTACGTCTCGGGCACCAAGGCCTGCTTCGAGATGATGGGCATGCCGATGGGCCCGCCGCGCGCCCCGCGCCTGCCGCTGCCCGAGGCGCAGCGCCCCGCCCTGCGCGCGGTGCTGCGCGAGATGGGTGTGCTGCCCGACGAAAAGGTGCGCGCCCGCGCCTGATCCCGTCCGTTCGGGCAGAGCGACCCTCAGGCGAAGTGGCAGGCCACACGGTGGCCGTCGGCCAGCGGCCGCAGCGGCGGCAACTCGGCGGCACAGCGCGCCTCGGCGCGCGGGCAGCGGTCGCGGAAGGAGCAGCCGCTCGGCGGGTCTCGGGCGTCGGGCACGTTGCCGGTGATGGGCAGCGGCGCGCGCGACTGGTCGGCATCGGGCACCGGCACGGCGGCGACCAGCGCCTTGGTGTAGGGATGGCGCGGCCGCCGCACGATCTCGTCGGTCGGCGCATCCTCGACGACGCGGCCGAGATACATGACCAGGGTGCGCTCGCAGAGATACCGGACCAGCGCGAGGTCGTGCGAGATGTAGACGGCGGTCAGCCCCATCGTCTCGCGCACCTCGCGCAGCAGCGCCAGGATGCCGGCGCGCACGCTGACGTCGAGCATCGACACCGGCTCGTCGGCCACCAGGAAACGCGGCTCGAGAACGAGCGCGCGCGCCATCACCACGCGCTGGAGCTGGCCGCCGCTCAGCTGGTGCGGGTAGCGGTCGAAGTAGCGGTCGAAGTCGGCCAGGTGGACGCGGCGGAAGGCCGAGGCGGCGCGGTCGGCATGCTCGGCGCGATCGATGCCGGCGTTGATCAGCGGCTCGATGACGGCGCGGTAGATCGTGAAGCGCGGGTTGAGCGCCTCGAACGGATTCTGGAACACGAGCTGGGCCTGGCGGCGGAAGCGGCGCAGCCCCGCCCCCGCCAGCCCCGCCACCGGCGCGCCGTCGAAGGCGATCGACCCCGCCGTCGGCTCGACGAGCTTCAGCATCAGGCGGCCGAGCGTGGTCTTGCCGCAGCCCGATTCGCCCACCACCGCCACGGCGGCGCCGTCGCCGACGTCGAAGCTGACGCCGTCGAGCGCGCGCACGACCGGCCGCGCGCCGCGGGCGATATCGCCCAGCGTGCGCGTCACGGGGAAGTGCTTCACGACATCGCGAAGCTCGACGAGCGCTGCCATGTCCTGGGATCCAATGCGGCTATGCGAAGCGAATCGGCCTCGCCGTCGCGCCGGCAGGCCGAACGATGGCCCTCGCCGGCGGCGGGAGGAAGGTCGAGGCTGCAGGCCGGCTGGGCGAAGGGGCAGCGCGGCACGAAGCGGCAGCCGCTGAGCGGCTCGCGCAGGTCGGGCGGGCTGCCGCCGATCGGCACCAGCTCCATGGCGTCGGCCAGCAGGTCGGGAAAGGCGTTGCGCAGGCCCATCGTGTAGGGATGACGCGGCCGCGCCAGGACCTCGCGCACGGGGCCGCTCTCGACCACCTGCCCGGCGTACATGACCACGACGTCGTCGCAGAGATAGGCGACCACGCTGATATCGTGGGTGACCAGCACCATGGAGATGCCGAGCCGCTGCTGGAGCGAGCGCAGCACGTCGAGGATCTGCCGCTGCACGATGACGTCGAGCGCCGTCACCGGCTCGTCGGCCAGCAGCAGGCTGGGCTCGAGCGCCAGCGCCATGGCGATGGCGGCGCGCTGGCGCATGCCGCCGGAGAACTGGTGCGGATAGTCGCCCAGCCGACGTTCGCTCAGCCCCACCAGGTCGAACAGCTCGGCCGAGCGGGCGCGGGCGGCGGCGCGCGAGAGGCCGCCGCGCCGGGTCAGCACCTCGGTGAGCTGGGCACCCACCGTGTAGACGGGGTCGAGCGAGTTCATGGCGCTCTGCGGCACGTAGGCGATGTCGCGCCAGCGCAGCCGCCGGGTCGTCGCCTCGTCCATCACCTGGCCCTTGAAGACGACGCGGCCGCCGGCCTGCCGGCCGTTCTCCGACAGCACGCCCATGATGGCGCGGACCGTCGTGGTCTTGCCGCAGCCCGATTCGCCCACGAGGCCGACGATGCGGCCCTCGGGCACCACGAAGGAGGCGCCGTCGACCGCCCGCGCCGCGCCGTCGCGCGTGCCGTAGTGGATCTGCAGGTCGTCGACCTCGAGCATCATCGCCGGTTCACCGTCCGCGCAGCCGCGGCATGAAGACCTCCTCGTAGCCGCGGCTGATGAAGAAGCCGGCGACGACCACCAGGATGATGCAGAGGCCGGGCGGCACGAACCAGGCGTACTGGCCGCGCGACAGGGCCTGCGAGGCGAAGGCATCCTGCAGCATCATGCCCCACGACACGCTGTCGGGATCGCCGAAGCCCAGGAAGCTCACGCTCGCCTCGGTGATGATCGCCCAGCCGATGGCGATGGCGGCATAGACGAAGCTGAGCGGCAGGATGTTGGGCGCGATGTGCACGAACAGGATGCGCCAAGGGCTGGCGCCGGTGACTCGCGCGGCCTCGACATAGGCGCGCTCGCGCAAGGTCAGGACCTGGCTGCGGATGACGCGCGCCGAGTTCGGCCACAGGAGCAGCGCCACCGCCATCACGATGTTGGACGTGCTGGCGCCCAGGAAGCCGGTCATGACGATGACAAAGGGCAGGAAGGGCAGGCTGAGCGCCATGTCGGCGATACGCATCAGCACGGCGTCGACCGTGCCGCCGAAATAGCCCGCCACCAGCCCGACCACGGTGCCGACGGTGGCGACGATGACCGCGGCCGACAGGCCGACGGCCAGCGCGCTCCGCGTGCCATGGACGAGCTGGGAATAGATATCGCGGCCGAGATTGGTGGTGCCGAGCGGGAAGTCGGCCGAGGGCGCCACGTTGGCGGCCAGCTTGCCGGCCTCGGTGAAGAGGATCTCGAGCGGATCGACCGGCGCGATCTGGTCGGCGAACAGCGCCACCACGACGAACAGCCCGTAGATCAGGACGCCGGCGAAGGCGAAGGGATCGCGCAGCGGCATCGCCGCGAGCCGCCGCACCGCGGCCAGCATCGGCCAGCCCGCCCGCGCGGGCAGCGGCTCAGCCCGCTCGGCCATGGCTCACCCGCGGGTCGAGGACCATGTAGAGCAGGTCGGCGACGAAGTTCATCAGCGCCAGCACCAGGGCGATCATCAGGAAGGCGCCCTGGGCCAGCGGATAGTCGTGGACCGTCACGGCCTGGACCAGCAGGCGGCCGATGCCGGGCCAGCTGAACACCGTCTCGATCACCACGTTGCCGCCCATCGACAGGCCGACGCCCAGCGCAAAGGCGGTGACGACCGGCAGGAGCGCGTTGCGCGCGGCGTGGCCGATGACGACCCGCCACTCGCTGAGCCCCTTCATGCGCGCCATGGTGACGAACTCCTCGTGCATCACCTCGAGCATGTTGGAACGCATCAGCAGCAACGGCAGTCCCTGCAGGTAGAGCGCCAGGGTCAGCACCGGCAGGGCGAGATGGTGGAGATAGTCGAGCGAGGCGATGCGCTGCCACTCGTTGTCGTAGTCGAGGCCAGGACTGCTCGCGCCGCCCGACGGGAACCAGCCGGCATTGAACGACAGCAGGGCGAGCAGCACCATGCCGATCCAGAACTCGGGCGCGGCGCGCGTCGCCAGCACGGCCGGGACCGCGACCCGCTCGATCCAGCTGCCGCGCTTCCAGGCGAGCCAGGCGCCGGCCAGCACGCCCACGATGTAGGCGACGATCAGCGAGGTGAGGGTCAGGATCACCGAGTTGGGCAGGACCTCGAGCAGGATCTCGGTGACCGGGCGGCGCTGGAAGAACGACAGGCCCATCTCGCCCTGCAGCAGGTTGCCGAGATAGATGAAGTATTGCTGCCACATCGGCCGGTCGAGGCCGAACTGCTCGAGCATCGCCTGCTGCTGGTCGGCGTTCAGGTTCTCGTTGATGAAGGCGGCGAGCGGCGTGCCCGGCATCAGCCGGAACATGAAGAACAGGACCGTCGTGACGGCCAGCAGCGCCAGCGCGTTGTGCGTGAAGCGCTCGACGACGAGCTTCATGGCGACTTCCCCGCGGAGCACGACAAAGCTGTCATCCCGAGCGCAGCGAGGGACCTTTCGGGACCATCAAAGGTCCCTCGCTGCGCTCGGGATGACAACATCTCCCGCATCACTCCGTCGTCAGCTTTTCCTGCTTGCCGGCCGGGTAGTAGAGCTTGCCGCCGACCAGGCGGTAGCCGGCGTCCTTCAGGATCTTCTTGGCCTCGGCCAGGCTGGTCTTGAGGTTGTCGACCGACGGATCGTGCCAGTAGCTCAGCACCGGCGAGACGTGGCTGTTGGCCGGGATCGCGTAGTCCTGCCAGGCGGCCGCCACCATCAGGCGGCGGTCGATGGCGAGCGACAGGGCGCGGCGGAAAGCGACGTCGTCGAACGGCGGACGGCGGTTGTTGAACGCCACGTACTCGAAGCCGATGTCGACCTCGCTGCGGATGGCGATGTCGGGATTGTCCTTGGCGAACTTGGTCAGCACCTCGGGATCGCCGCCGAAGATGCCGATGAAGTTGAGCTCGCCGCGCTTCAGCATGCCGAGCGTCGCCTCGGCGTTGGGGACGATGCGCATGATCCAGCGCTCGATCCTGGGCGCGGCGAAATGATCGCCATTGCGCTCGAGCAGGATCTCCTCGGTCGGCTTCCAGCGCACCAGCTTGAAGGGGCCCGAGCCGATGCGGGACACGTCCTTGAGCTGCTCGGCGGTCTCGGGCTTGCCGGCCAGGTCCTTGAGCACCGGCTCCCAGATGTGCCTGGGGATCAGGTTGATCTTGGACAGCGAGGCCGTGAAGAAGGTCGTGTTGGGCTGCTTCAGCGTGAAGCGCAGCGCGAGGTCGCCGGTCTTCTCGATCTTGGCGATGTCGGTGACGAACGGCTTGTACATCGGCGCCTTGTCGCCGGCCGGCGCCTGGAACGAGAAGATCACGTCGTCGACCGTGACCGGCTGGCCGTCGTGCCACTTCATGCCGGCGCGCAGCTTGACGTCGACCGTCTTGTCGTCGACCCAGGCCACGCTCTCGGCCGCCCAGGGCTTGGGCATGCCGTCGGGGCCGATGCGCATCACGCGGTCCCAGATCAGGTCGGTCACCCAGCTGTCGACGGCGCCGCCTATGTAGAGCGGGTTGGTGGCGTTGATGTTCTCGTTGCTGTTGATGATCAGGTCCTTCTGGGCGCCCAGCGGCTGGATGTTCAGGAAGGTCCAGATGTTGCGGATGCCGATGCCGCTCTCGTTGACGACCGTGTCCTCCTTGAACACCGCCTTGTTGAAGGCGGCGAGGTACTTCGGGTGGACAAGGAAGGCCTGCGGCTGGTCGCGGTTGATGATCTGCTGCATCTTGAACGCCGTCTTCTGGCGCTCGGCGGGATCGAGCTGCGTGCGCTGCTTCTCGGCCAGCGCGTCGTACTCGGGATTGATGTAGCCGATGAAGTTGTAGCCCTTGTCGGCGTATTTCGAGTGATAGAGGCTGTAGAGCAGCTCGTCGGGATCGCTGCGCTCGGGCCGGCCGACCATGCGCCACATGGTCGTGTCCCACTTGTCGCGGCTGAACCAGATGAGCTGCGTCTGCTGCTGGCGCTGCAGCGGCTTGACGTCGACGTCGAGCCCGAGCTTGCGCCATTCCTGGGCGATGAGCTGCGCCGCCTGGAAGCTCTGCGGCAGGGCCGCCTGCGGCCAGGAGTAGAGGTTGATCCGGCGCACCTTCTCGGTCGGGCCCTGGGCCAGGGCAGGTGCCGCCGTGCCGACCGAGAGCGCGAGCGCCGACAGGCCAGCGACGATCGCGAGCGTGAGTCTCCTCATGAGGCCTCCTTGGCCAGGCCGGAGCGGGCCTGGCGCGTGTAGCGGTTTTCCGGGACGCGTAAGCCGAGATGGTCGCGCAGGGTCGTGCCCTCGTACTCGGTGCGGAAGATCCCGCGCCGCTGCAGCTCGGGCACGACCAGGCGGCAGAAATCCTCGAACGGCCTGGGATAGTGGTTGCAGACCACGTTGAAGCCGTCGGCCGCCTCTTCCTTGAGCCATGTCTCCATCTCGTCGGCCATGTACTCGGGCGTCCCGACCAGCACGCGATGGCCGGTGCCGGCGGCGGTGTGGCGGGCGATCTGGCGCAAGGTCATGTTGCCCTCGCGCGCGGTGCGCACGATCAGCGCCTGGCGCGCCTTGGCGGCATTGCTGGGCGGCAGCTCGGGCAGCGGCCCGTCGAGCGGATACTGGGTGAGGTCGAGACCGCCCGAGATGTGCGACAGCGACTGCAGCGCGACGTCATCGGGCATCAGCGACTGGAGGTAGTCGTAGCTGGCCTGCGCCTCCGCCATGGTGCCGCCCAGCACGGGCGTGAGGCCCGGCATGATCTTGATGTCGTCGGGCGAGCGACCGTAGCGCGCGGCGCGGCCCTTGATATCGGCATAGAAGGCCCTGGCCTCGTCGAGCCGCGTCTGGGCCGTGAAGACCACGTCGGCGGTGCGCGCCGCCAGATCGCGCCCGGCCTCGGACGAGCCGGCCTGGGCCACCACGGGCCAGCCCTGCGGCGAGCGCGTGATGTTGAGCGGTCCCTTGACCTTGAAGTACTTGCCGACATGGTCGAGGAAATGGACCTTGTCACGGTCCATGTAGATGCCGGTCTCCTTGTTGCGCAGGAGCCCGTCGTCTTCCCAGGAATCCCACAGGCCGGTCACGACCTCGTAGAACTCGGCGGCGCGCTCGTAGCGTTCGGCGTGGGCCAGGTGCTCGTCGAAGCCGAAATTCTCCGATTCGTCCTCGATCTGCGAGGTCACCAGGTTCCAGCCGGCGCGGCCGCCGGAGATATGGTCGATCGAGGCGAAGCGGCGGGCGATGTTGTAGGGCTCGTTGTAGGTCGTGGTCGCCGTTGCCACGAGGCCGATGCGGCTGGTGACCACGGCGAGCGCGGCGAGCGTCGCCGTCGGCTCGAGCTTCACGGTGCGCGAGAGCTTGGCGCGCGTGCGCTCGCCGCGGGCCAGCGCCCGGCTGCCGGCGACGCCCACCGTGTCCTGGAAGAAGATCGTGTCGAACTTCGCCGCCTCGGCCACCTGGGTGATGTGGGCGTACTGCTTGAAGTCCATGTCGGACGTCACGACCGCGTCGGGATGGCGCCAGCCCGCCAGATGGTTGCCCGGCACGCTGAAGAACCCGCCGAGATGGAGCTGCTTGCGCGACACTAGGCGTCTCCGAAGCGAAGACTGTCACCCCGAGCGGAGCGAGGGGCCTTTGAGGCAGCGGGAAAGGTCCCTCGCTTCGCTCGGGATGACAGGGGGACCCGGGGCGGGCGCCGGCGGTCAGTCATTGGCGGCCGCCGCGGTGACCTGCACCGTCGTCCGGTTCGGCGTGTGGACGTTCTTCGGGAACGGCACGCCGAGATTCTCGCGGAAGGTCCTGCCCTCGTATTCGGTGCGGAACAGGCCGCGGCGCTGCAGCTCGGGCACGACCATGGTCACCCATTCCTCGAGCGGCTTGGGATAGTGGGCGAACAGCAGGTTGAAGCCGTCGCAGGCCCCCTCCTCCAGCCAGGCCTGCATGTCGTCGGCGAGCTGCTTGGGCGTGCCGTAGAGGACGCGATGGGCCTGGCTCATGGCCAGCACGCGGCCGATCTGGCGGATGGTGAGGCCGCGCTTGCCCATGGCGATGATCATTTCCTGGCGCGCTCGCGCGGCGTTGCTGGGCTTGAGCTCGGGCAGCGGCCCGTCGGGATCGTGGGCGTAGATGTCGACGCCGCCCGCCAGGCGCGCGACGCCGGCGATGCCGACGCCGTCGTCGACATAGGAACGGAGCTGCTCGTACTTCTCCTGCGCCTCGGCCTCGGTACGGCCGACGATCGGCATGATGCCGGGGAAGATGCGCATCTCGTCGGGCCCGCGCCCGTACTTCTCCATGCGCGCATGCATCTCGTTGCGGAAGGTCTGGCCCTCCTTGATCGTGGTCTGGGCAGTGAAGACCATGTCGGCGGTGCGGGCGGCGAGTTCCATGCCGACGTCGGAGGAGCCCGCCTGGGCGACGATCGGACGGCCCTGCGGCGAGCGCGCGACGTTGAGCGGCCCGCGCACCGTGAAGTGCGGACCCTTGTGCCGCAGGATGTGCATCTTGTCGTAGTCGAACCAGACGCCGCTTTCCTTGTCGCGCAGGAAGGCGTCGTCCTCCCAGCTGTCCCACAGGCCGACCACGACATCATGGAATTCGGCGGCGCGGTCGTAGCGGACGCCGTGCTCGAAGTGCTGGTCGCGGCCGAAGTTCACCGCCTCGTCCTCGGCCTGCGAGGTCACGAGGTTCCAGCCGGCGCGACCGCCGCTGATATGGTCGATGGTGAGGAAGCGCCGCGCGACGTTGTACGGCTCGTTGTAGGAAGTGGTGCAGGTCGAGACGAGGCCGATATGGCTGGTCACCGCCGCCAGGGCGGCGATGGCGCTCACCGGCTCGATATGCGCCTGGCGGCCGTTGCGGACGCGGAAGGGCTTGGCGCCGTACACCGCGGTGCTGCCCGGGATGGCGACGCTGTCCTGGAAGAACATGCAGTCGAGCCGGCCGCGCTCGGCCATGCGCGCCATGTCGGCGAGCAGGCGGAAGTCGAGGTCGGTCTCACAGATCGCATCGGGATGGCGCCACCCCGTCGGATGGCAACCTGGAACGCTGAAGAAGGCACCGAAGCGCAACTGGCGCGGGCCCTTGGACATGATTGCACCGTCCTGTCGAACTGGCCGGCGGCGATGCACGAAACATGCCGACCACGACGGCGACGGCGTCAGTCTTTCAGTGATCGTCCCGCGCGAGCTGGCGATCGGCCGTCCCGCCATACGCGCGGCCGTAATAGGCCTCGATGTGGCGCTGCACGAAGTCCCAGCAGGTGGTCATCGCCAGGTAGATGATTGCCACGACCATGAAGACTTCCAGGACCTGGAACTTCTGCTGCATCAGGATCTGGCCGCGCCGCAGCACCTCCTCCATGGAGATGACCGAGGCGATCGACGTCGTCTTGAGCAGGCCGTTCACCGAGTTGCCGAGCGGCGGGATGATCACCCGCAGCGCCTGCGGCAGCACGACGAGCCGGAAGATCTGGAAGGGCTTGAGCCCCAGGGCCCGCGCCGCCTCCGACTGCCCCTTGGCGACCGACAGGATGCCGCCGCGCAGGATCTCCGAGAGGTACGCCGCCTCGTTGAGCGCCAGGCCGATGACCGCCGATTCCAGCACGCTGAAGCGCATCAGGCCGAGCTGCGGCAGGCCGGTGTAGATGATGATGAGCTGCACCAGCAGCGGCGTGCCGCGGAAGATCCAGACATAGGCCTGCGCCGCCCGGGAGACCGCCTTGTGCTTGCTGAGCCGCATGACCGCCAGCACCAGCCCGAGCATGCCGCCCAGGATCAGCGTGCTGATGGTGAGCCCGATCGTCCACAGCGCGCCTTCGAGAAGGTAGAGGTTGGTGAAGTAGCCCCAGAAGCCTTCCCAGTTCCAGACTTTCATTGGTGTTTCCTCTGCCTCCCTGCGCATCGCGCGGGGAGGTGGCGCGAAGCGCCGGAGGGGTCATGGAGTGGCAACGTGCTCGACCCCTCCGCCCGCTGCGCGGGCACCTCCCCTTCGCGCAAGCCGCGAAGGGGAGGAAAGACAGTCTGTTCCGCTAGGCCGGGCCCGGGCCCTTGATGGCGAAGGTCGGCTCGTCGACCTTCAGCACGCCGTACTGGTCCAGCAGCTTGTCGTAGGTGCCGTCCTTCTTGAGGTCGTTCAGCGCACCGACGACGGCCTCGGCCAGGGGCTTGTTGGCCACCGCGAAGCAGGCGGTCTGCGGGAAGACGCCGCTGATGGCGCGGGTGAAGTCGCCGCGCTGCTGCATGAACATCGCCGTGGCGTCGATGCAGGTCGCGGCGTCGGACTGGCCGGCGCGCAGCGCCTGGAAGGCCTCGGCGAAGTTGTTGAAGGTCATGACGGTGACCGGCTTCAGCCCCTTGTCGGCCAGCATCTTGGCGACCTCGCGCGTGCGCCGCTCCTCGATGCCGCCCAGCTCGACCGAGATGCGCTTGCCGGCCAGGTCCTCGACCGTCTTGAGGCCGAGCGGATTGCCCTTGGCGGCGAGGAAGGAGATCGCCGCCTGCTCGTAGGGGATCATGTACATCAGCTTGGACCGTTCCTCGGTCCAGAAGATGCCGGTGTTGATCATGTCCCAGCGCTTGGCCGCCAGGCCCGGGATCATGGTGGCGAACTCGGTGCGGATGTATTCCGGGGCCAGCCCCAGCTTCTTGCAGCACTCGTTGGCCAGCTCGACGCGCATGCCCTTGAGCTCGCCCTTGTCGTCGACATACTGGAGCGGCGGCAGGGTCGGGTTGATCGACATGATCAGCGTGCCCGCCTTGATGATGTTGGGCGGCGCGATCCTGGGCTGCGCGCGCAGTCCCGCCGGCAGGGCCACCAGCGCCGAGGCCGCGGCGCCTGCGCTCAGCAGGCCGCGACGGTGTAGTCCGGATGTCTTCATGTCAGTCCCCCACAAAACGAGCCGCCCGAACGAATGCAATTTTGACGCCGAACGCGCGGCCTGTCCCGGCCCGAATCAGGCCGTCCCGCACCAGCCGGCGATGACCGCGGCCGCCACTTCCACGGCCCGGCGGTAGTCCTCGACGTCGACCCATTCGTCGGTCAGGCCGTTCTGGGTGAGATTGCCGCCCAGCGGCCCCAGCCCGACCGTGGGGATGCCGGCCTGGACGATGGGATTGCGGATGTCGCTCGACGTGTGGAGCGGGTTGACGTGAGGGGCCTCGCCGGTGACGGCGCGCACGGCCTCGGCGACGACGCGGTAGAGCGGATGGTCGACCGCGACCTCCGCCCCGGTGACGCCGGACACGAAGCTGATCCGCGGCGGATGGTCCCGCAGCCAGGGATCGCCCTCGGCCGCGGCCCGCACCGCCGCCTCGACCGCCGCCTGGACCTGCGGCAGGGTCTCGGGCGGCGGGAAGGAGAGCGCGGCCGACAGGACCGCCCGCTGCGGCACGCGGGCGTAGACGCCCGGCTGCCCGGCCTGGACGTGCGACACCAGGAGGTTGGTCGAGCGGCCGATCGCCGCCTCCAGCGCCGGATGCCGCACCGCGGCGCGCCGTGCATCGAGGTCCTGCAGGGCCCGGTGGACCAGCCAGAGCTTGTCGATCGGATTGACCGCTGTGTGGGCGAAGGCCGCGTGGCTGATTTCGTTGGTGTCGGGCTGGCGGCCCTCGACGCTGACCTCGAATTCGAGCAGGCCCGAGGCGAAGGCCTTGATCTCGCGCAGGCCGACGCCCGATTCGGCGGGATGGAGGTAGACGGCCGCGTCGGCCCTGAGGCCGCCGTGCAGCAGCGCCGACACGCCGCGGGCGTGACGCTTGCTCGGCGTGCTGGCCAGGATGACGTCGCCGGCCGGCGCGCGACCCGACTCGAGCAGCGCCTGGAGGCCCTGGACCAGGATGGCGACGCCGGCAAGGTCGTCGGCAGCGCCCCAGCCGTGCAGGCGGCCACCCTCGATCGTCCCGGCGAAGGGATCGTGCCGCCAGCCCGGTCGCGCCGGCACCGGCTCGCCGTCGGGATGGGCGAAGAAGATCACGCTGCGGCCACTGGCCCCGGCAAGGCCACTGTCCCTGACGGGGCCACGGCCCCTGAACGTCGCCACCACGCTCTCGCGCTCGCCGGTGTCGATCGCCGGCCCCGCAGCGAACTCCGCCACCATGGGCACCTCGGCGGGGCGATAGCCCACGGTCTCGACGGTGCAGCCCAGCGCCCGCGCCGCCTCGGCGACCAGCCGCTGCACCGCGGCCTCGCCATCCTTCTGGGCGCGCACCAGCGCCTGCAGGAATGCCACCGGATCGGCCATCAGATCATCACGCTCCCCTGTCGCCGGCGCAGGATACGCATCAGGCTGAAGGTCGTGTAGTCGACCGGGTCGCCGTCCGGCGCCACCGTCCGGCCGCCCAGCCGCAGCACCGCGTTGCCCGGCGCCGCCTCGATCTCGAGCTCGTGCGCGGTCTCGGAGATCGCCGGGTCGGAAACCAGCTCGGCTTCCGTCTCGTCGAGCCCGAGCCCGGCCAGCGCCACGCCGACCGAGGTGTTGAGGTTGTCGGGGAAGCGGCGCGCGACCTCGCGCACGCTGCCGCGCAGGAAGACGTGGCGGCCGTCGACGGCGCCGAGATCGGCCAGGGCGGCGGCAGGCGTGAGCGCCCACATCGACGGCGACTTGAGCTGGCGATAGACGACGCGGCGCAGCCCGTCCTCGCGCGCCGTCGCCAGCAGGTCGAGCGTGCCGATGGCGCCCGGCGCGATCTCGAGCCGTCCGGGTCCCGTGGCGGCGGCGGCCAGCAGGCGCTTCTCGACGGCGGGGTCGGCCAGCGCGGTCAGCGACAGCGGCACGAGGTCGATGCCGGCGCCCAGCAGCGCCGGACCGGCCTGCGCCAGCACGGCAGCGGACGCGCATTCGACGACGACGGACGGTCGGCGGGCGATCAGCCCCGCGAGATCGGTGCAGACCTTATCCGCGCCCAGCGCCGCCGCGGCGTCGGCCTCTTGCGCCGGCCGCACCAGGACGGCGACGGCCCCGGGCAACCGCGCCGCGAGCCGCCGGCCGATGCGGCCGAACCCGACGATACCGTACGCTGTCACCCGCCCACGCTAGTGCGGAACGCCGCCGGAAGGAAATGCCCTATCGGAAGCGCGGCATCACCTTGGTCCAGAAGGTCTCGATCGACTTCATCAGGACCGGATGCGGCAGCAGCGCGTTGTAGGTGTAGCAGAACACCCAGTCGACCGGCTGGCGCTTCTGCTGCGCCTCCATGGCGCGCAGCACCGTGTCGACCGTGCCGACATAGGCGTAGCCCATGGCGATGATCTCCTCGGCGGTCGGGAACTTGCCGGTCTTGGGATCCTGCATGCCCTTGCGGAAGCCGAAGGGCTCGAACCAGGCGCGGCCGGAGAACTGACCCGAATCGCGCCATAGCGCCATCGCCTCCTCGTCGCTGTCGACGATGATGACGTCGCGCAGCACGCCGACGCCCTGGCCGCGCGGCTTGCCCGAAACCTCGGAGTAGACGCTGTAGAGCTTGTCCTCGTAGACCGGCAGCATCGGCGGCAGGATGGGCGTGATGCCTTCCTGGGCGCAGAAGCGCACCGTGTTCTCCGAGCTGGCGAAGGGCTGGAACAGCGGCGGATGCGGCTTCTGAAGCGGCTTCGGCACCACGCCGACCGACTTCAGGATGCCGTTCTCGACGCCCTTGCCCCACTTCTCGGTCGTGTCGAGCGTCCACGGCGTCGGACCGGCCGGCACCTTCCAGAAGGTGCCGTCGTGGGTCAGCATCTCCTCGGTCCAGCACTTCTTGACGATGCGGAAGTTCTCCTCGAAGGCGAGGCGATTGGCGTTGTCGATCTCGTCGTGCTGGTTGGGCAGCGCGCCGTGGATGCCGTGCGTCTGCTGCGCCATGATGTCGACCCAGCGGCGCTGGTAGCCGCGCGCGAAGCCGGCATTGGCGCGGCCGCCCGTCATGTGGTCGAGCATGGCGATGTCCTCGGCCACGCGGATCGGGTTGGCCGCCGGCAGGACGATGCCGAGCTGGCCGACGCGGATGCGCTTGGTCTGCATCGCGAAGTAGAGGTCGAGCAGCACCGGGTTGTTGGAGAGCTCGAAGCCCTCGATGTGGAAATGATGCTCGGTGAAGCTCACCGAATCGTAGCCCAGATCGTCGCCGAGCCTGATCTGCTCGCTGAGCTCCTTCAGCATGCGCTGGTAGTAGTGCGGGTTCATGCCGGCCATGCCGGCCTCGATCTCCGCGCGGCTGCCGATGCTCGGCAGGTAGAACAGCGAAGCCTTCATCTCGTTCTTTCCTCCATTCCCCGCCCTGAGGAGCGCACGGAGTCGCGTCTCGCTGGGTGGGACCCAACCTTGCTGTTGCCCACCCGTCGAGACGGCGCTGCGCGCCTCCTCAGGGTGAGGTCTGGGAGAGTGGCACGGTTCCCGGCTTGGGGTCGATCCTCGCCCGCCGCGGTCAACTTCCGCTGCGAAACGGATTGGCAATGCGCAGGCGGCCATCGACGACCAGGCCGTGCTGCATGTCCTCGGACCAAAGTGTCTCGCTGCCCGCCTGCAACGCCGACGCCACTACCAGGGCGTCGAAGATCGAATAGCCGTAACGCTCGGCGATCCGCAGAGCGACGTCGTGCGCCGCCGCGTCGAGAGACAGGATCGCGTGGCACAGCGACCGGAGCACGGAAAGGCTCTCCCGCACTTCCGGCCAGGTCATGCCGAGCTTGCGCCTCGCCACGTTGGCAAACTCGTTGAGACCCTGCACGCTGATGACGGGACGGGCGCGTAGCAGATCCAGGGCCACCGACGAACGGCGATCGGTGGTAAAGGCGTAGACGAGGACATTGCTGTCGAGAAACGCCGGCATGCTCCCTACCGGGCGTTGGCGTCGTCGCGATCGAACTTCCAGTCGGGCGGCAGGTCCTTGCGCAGGGCCCGGATGCGCTCGAGCGCCCGTTCACGGCTGCGGTCGCGCGCAATGTCGAACGCGCGCTCCCCGGCGACGTGCACCTCGACCTCGTCCCCTTCCTTCAGCTTCAGCGCCTCCACCACGGCGGCCGGCAGCCGGATGGCGAGACTGTTGCCCCACTTGGAAACCTGCATACCAACCTCATGGATATACATTCCAAATGTATATCTAGAACGACCCACGTCAAGCGGGTGGGACCGTTCCCGGCCGGGGGTCGATGGGCAGGAGCTTGTTGAGGCCCACGAGGTTTTCGTAAAGCGAGGCCGCCTGCAGGAGCGCCGCTTCGCCGCGCGGCTTGCCGACGAGCTGAAGGCCGACGGGACGACCGAACGGGTCGAAGCCGCAGGGTACGGCGATCGCCGGGCTGCCGGTGACGGTGATCGCCGAGTTCAGCGTCGAGCCGCCCATGTAGTTGTCGAGCTTGCGCCCGTTGATGGTCTCCGGCGCGCGTAGGTTGACGTCGAAGGCGCCGGTCGGAGCGCTGGGCGTCACCAGCAGATCGTAGGTCCGGAAGAAGGTGGCCATTCGCCGGAAGAGAGCGGCACGCTCGCGTTCGGCCCAGGCAAGCCGGCTGGCGCTCTGCTTCAGGCCGAGCTCGGTGTTCCAGATGATGTCCGGCTTGATCTTGTCGCGATGCTGCTCGATCTGCAGCTCGCGATCGACGACGAACTGCTGGCTGCGCAGCGCCATGAAGACGTCGTCGACCGGACCGAAGTCGGGCGAGACTTCCTCGACGATGCAGCCCATCTCCTCGAAACGCCGGACCATCGTCGACGTGACGTCGCGGACGTCGCGGTCGATCTCGCAGATGCCGCCGAGGTCGGCCGTCCAGGCGACGCGCCGCGGGACCACCGGATGGGCCACGGCATCGCTGAACGACGTCGCCGGCGCTTCGAAGGTGAGCGCGTCCTCCGGGCAGAAGCCCGCCATCGTGTCGAGGAACAGCGCGAGGTCGGGCACGCTGCGCGCCATCGGCCCCTGCACCGACTGCGGCGACCAGAGATTGTTCGAGGTGCCGCGCGTCACCCGGCCGGGCGACGGCCGCAGCCCGACGACCGAGCAGTAGGTGCCGGGCCGGCGCAGCGAGCCGCCGTGGTCCGTGCCGTGCGCCAGGAAGACCTCGCCGGTCGCCAGCGACACCGCGCCGCCGCCGGTCGAGCCGCCGCAGGTCAGCGACGTGTTCCAGGGATTGCGCGTGCGGCCGAACACCTCGTTGAAGGTCGAGCCGCCGGCGCCGAACTCCGGCGTGTTGGACTTGGCGACGACGATGCCGCCCTTGCGTTCGATGCGCTCGACCAGCGGATGGGATCTGGCCGGCACGTGGTCGGCGAAGATCGGCGAGCCGTAGGTCGTGCGCACGCCGGCCACGTCGGTCAGGTCCTTGATCGACACCGGCAGGCCGGCGAGCCAGCCGGCCTCGCCCTCGGCTTCGCAGGCCGCGCCGCCGGCCATGATGCGCCTTGCATGGTCGCGCGCACGGTCGAGGCAGAGCGTCGGCAACGCATTCACCGCGGGCTCGACCTCGGCGATGCGGGCGGCCGAGGCGTCAATGAGCTCGAGCGGGGTGATTTCGCGCGCCTTCAGCCGCTTCACCGCCTCGACCGCGCTCATCCTCGTCAGTTCGCTGCTCATCACGCCTCCGTCCGAAAATCGCCACCCGACCTTGTCGGATCCCGATTGAATACGGGGCGTCGGGCGAATTCCAATGCATTTCCAGGAGAAGTCCGTGCGGCCCGCCGACTTTTGCGGCTATCGTGAGCGGGCGTTTGGGGCGCGACTGGGGGACAAGTGACGCTCGGACACAGGGGGACCGCGGTCGTTGCCGCCGTACTGGCGGCATTTGTCGCCTGTCCGCCGGGGTTTGCCGATACGGCTCGTGTCGCCGCGCCGGAAAACGTGGGCATGTCCAGGTCGAGGCTCGACCGGATCACAAGGGTGTTCCAGTCGGAGGTCGACAGGAACCAACTGCCTGGCGCCGTGATCGGTGTCGTCCGCAAGGATCAGCCCGTCTATTTCGAATCGCTCGGTTACCGCGATCCGGTGACCCGGGACGCGATGCCGGCCAATGCCATCTTCGCCATCGCCTCGATGACCAAGCCGATGGTGTCGACCGCCGTCATGATGCTCCACGACGAAGGCAAGCTGCTCCTGTCGGATCCCGTCGGAAAGTTCATTCCGGCGCTGGCCGACATGAAGGTGGGTGTCGTGAAGGGCGACACGGTGGAGACGGTCGCCGCGAGCCGCCAACCCACCGTGCAGGACCTGCTGCGCCATACGTCGGGCTTCACCTATGGCAGCCTCGGCGACACGCCGGTGCACAGGTTCTGGCCGCCGACCTCGGGCCGGTCGGGCTTGACGCTGACCTCGCGGGGTTTCGTGGCCGCGCTGTCCAGGGCACCACTGCTCTACCAACCCGGCACGGTGTGGGACTACGGCCTGTCGGTCGACGCGCTCGGTCTGATCGTCGAAGCGGTCAGTGGCACCCCACTCGCAACCTTCCTGCAGGATCGCCTCTGGACGCCGCTCGGCATGGTCGACACCGCGTTCAATGTCCCCGAAGGCAAGAAGAACCGCCACGCCCAGGCCTTCGCCAACGATCCCCTCACGGGACGGCCGCAATTCGTCCTCCAGGCCGACCACCAGCCGCTCAAGTTCGACTGCGGCGGCGGCTGCGTCATGTCGACGGTGCCGGACTACCTTCGCTTCGCGCGGATGCTCGCGAATGGCGGGACACTGGACGGCAAACGCATCATCGCGAGCAGGACCCTGAAGATGATGACGACCGACCAGCTCGGCGCCGACGTGCGGGCGCGCACGACGAACCCGATCCTGCCGAAGGGCTACAGCTTTGGCCTCGGCTTCGCGGTGCGCACCCAGCCCGGGATCGCGGAGTTCGCCGGCAACGAAGGCGACTATTACTGGAGCGGCGGCTACGGCACGTATTTCTGGGTGGACCCCAGGGAGCAGCTGGCCGCCGTGCTGATGACGGCCGCCCCGGGCGGGATTCGAGGCCGGACCGCGCCCCTGCTGCGCAACCTGGTGCTGCAGGCGATCGAGGACTGACGCTCGGCGCGACGCCGCCACCTGCGCTCGACGGTCAGCCCTTCTCCGGGACCAGGCGCCAGAAGCATCCCCGCAGCCCGCTGTAGATCTCGAGGTGGCGGGTGTTGACGTTGCCCGACATTTCCAGGCGGCTGCCGCTCGGCGAGCGGTAGTCCTCCTTGATGACGCCGTTGGCCGGCACGGCGATGCTGAACATCTTGCCGTCGACGTCGGTGGCGCTGAAGGTGCCGCCGCCGAGCTCGAGCGTGTAGACGCTGCCGTCCCGCCGGCACCCTTCCGCCGACTTGGTCTCTATCAGCTCGGCGCGAGCCTTCCAGCTCTCGGCCAGCGCCGGACCCGAGACCACCACCAGGACAGAAGCCAATTTCCAGGCCACGTGCATGCCACCTCCCGTCTCCCGCCGTGCCGGCGGGGTCTATCTCGCGGCTAAATCTAGGGTTGAGGCGGTCGCCTGCGATCTTCCAAGTGCCCAAACTGGGCAGGCTGGCCGCTGCACGGCCGATCGGGAGGAGACAGGATGATCAAGTACTCGCGGCCGGCACCCAAGCGCGCGAACGGTGGGACCTCCGCGCCGGGCAGACGTGCCACGACGGTCGCGCCGGAAGGAAGGCTGGTTCTGACGGATGTTCCCGGCAACTCACGCCTTTTCGTCTACATGATCGGTCACTACCTGCATCGCCTCGAGCAGGAGCGCCGGACGCTGTACTTCGGCGACTTCAATCTCGCCCGCGTCGCCGAGATCATCGGCATGGCGGCGATCGAGCCGGGAATGCGCGACGCCGCGTTTCGCGCCCGCTACGGCAGCCTGGACAGCGTCGTCGGCCTCGAGGGCCAGCGCGGGGTGAACGCCACCTCGATCGCCAGCGCGCTCGGCATGCCGCGCGAGACGGTGCGCCGCAAGCTGCGGCAGCTCCTGAAGCTCGGCTTCATCGTCGAGAAGGGCCGTGCCCGCTACGTCTGGGTCCCGGGCGTGGCGCAGGCACCGGAACGGCAGGCCGCCATCGCCCGCGGCCTGCACCAGACCGTGCAGTTCATGAACGAATGCCTGGAGCATGGCGTCGTGCAGTGGGTCGCCGGACGCGGCCAGCGGCGAAAGTGAACAAGGGGAGGGACTCGATGGCGGCCCATGCATGGAAAGCCGTGCTGGCTCTCGCGATCAGCCTGACAGGCGGCACGGCCGCCGGACAGACCTGTCCGGTCGGCCTCGGCGGACTGCCGGCGGGCTGGAGCGAGGTGCCGGTCACCATCAGGAGCACGACCCCGATCCTCGGCGCCGGGAGACAGCTGCGATGCGACGGCTGCACGCCGCAGGTCACCGCGATCATCGCCGCCGGCCCCCGACCCGGCGCCTTCCCCAAGACCGGACTGGCCTGGGCCCAGGAAGGCGCCACGGCCCCGCAGGCTCGCGCGCAGCTCCTCTCGGGCATCCTTTCCGCCGTACGGGCTCGCTCGCCCGAATGCATCGTGACGGGCGAGCTGGACGGCGTGTCCACGACGAGCGCCCTCGCCTTCATCACGGCGACGACATCGCTGCGCTGCCTGCCCGAGCAGAGCGAGGCCACGCAGCTGTCCTACGTGGCCTACGACGGACGCTGCCTGTACGACGTCGTCTTCGCCTGGAAGGGCCCGGCCGCCCTGGCCAACCACGTGCGCGGGCGGGCGCACGACTTGCTGAACAGGCTCGAGCCGGGGAGCCGTTCGCCGTGACGCTCCACGCCGACGCGGAGGACCGCCCTCCTGTCGCCGGCCGGCCGGCGCGCCTGGGCGGCTGGCTGCGGCTCCTCGTCCTGCTTCAGGTGCTGCTGGTCTTCCACGTCCTGCGAGAACTGCTCGACAGGATGGAACTGGCCCAGCAGGGCCTGCCCTTCCAGGAACCGACCTACGTCACCCAGTTCGTCCTGCACCTGCTGTTCGTCGCTTTCGTCGCCTGCACCACCGTGGCGATGTTCCGAAGGCTGCGGACCTTCCCGGCGCTCTGGATCATGCAGTCGTTCGCCTATGTGCCGCTGCTGCTGACGGACAAGCTGATGGCGGTCGTCCGGCTGGACATGACGCTGGCGCAGGCGTTGACCCCGTTCTTCGTCGGCTTCGTCGCCGGCCATCTCACGAGCGCGATCGTGGGCACGTGCTACCTCCGTGCCTCCCGTCGCGCAAAGGCCACGTTCGTCCGCTGAGGTCGCCGACGACGCCTCGATCGATCCCGACCGTCAGGGCAGGCTGGTCATCGGTCGCCGCCGCTGCGCCATGTAGAGCACGCCCAGCAGCATGAAGTTCAGCAGGTTGAAGGCGAGCGCCGCCTGGAAGGCCGGGCGGTAGCTGAGCGTGGCGTCGAAGATCTCGCCGCCCAGCCAGCCGCCGACGGCCATGCCCGCCATGGCAAACAGCATCACCACGCCCAGCCGCCAGCCGGCGATCGAGGCGCCGTAGACCTGCCGCAGGATCAGCGCATAGCCCTGCACGATGGCGATGTAGGGGATGCCGTGGATGACCGAGAGCGTGTAGATGCCGCTCAGGCTGTCGACGAAGACGAAGCCGACCAGGGAGGCGATCTGCACGAAGGCGCAGAGCAGGCTGACCCGGGTCGGGCCGATATGGTCGGCCAGCCGGCCCATGGCGAAGGTCGAGGCCACCGCCGTCAGCAGGATCAGCGACAGCGCCTCCGAGCCGCGGGCCGGCGAGAGTCCGATGTCGCCGCAGAACGCCACCATGTGCACGAAGGGTACCGCCATCGCGACGCAGCAGCAGAAGCCCGCCGCCGAGAGGAGCGTCATCAGCGCCGGCGAGGGCAGCGGCAGGTGCGGGCGGTCCTCGGCCGCGCGGCGCCCGGCCGGGCGGCGCGCCGGCGCGGCACGGACGTAGAAGGCGCAGGCGAAGAGCAGCGTCCCAGCCGTCAATCCGTAGACGACCAGCGCCTGGCGCCAGCCGATGTCGGGCAGCAGCCAGCGGAAGATCTGCGGCCAGATGAAGCCCGACAGCGCCGGCCCGACCGAGATGATCGACACCGCCGTGCTGCGGCGGCGCTCGAACCAGCCCTGGATGTTGTTCATGGCCGGCGTGAAGGTGGCGGCATTGCCGAGGAAGCCGAGCGGGATCGCGTAGCCGAGATAGAGGGCGAGCTCGTTGCCGATCCAGCGTCCGCCATGCGTCGTCAGCCAGCCGCCCGCGACGATCGACACGCCGGCGATCAGGAGCGGCACGCGCGGGCTGGTCCGGTCGGCCAGCCAGCCCATGGCGACGCCCCCCAGGCCCATCGCCGAGAAGCCCAGCATGTAGGCCAGCGACGGCACGGCGCGGCGGCCGTCGAACTCGGCGGCGATCTCCTTCAGCGCCAGCACCGGCAGGTAGATCGCCCCGCCGCCGAGCGCGATGCAGAACATCGACACGAGCGCCAGCCGCCAGGCATAGGGGCTGTCGACGCCGGGCGGCCCGGCGGCCGGCCGCGGCAGGACGGCGGTCATTCGCGCGCGAGTGCCGCCGCCGCCGCCGTCTCGGAATCGAGCGCCTGGTCGTCGTCCATGGTCATGGTGACCTTGCGCAGCCGGCCGGTGTAGGCGAAGGGCGCCTCGTAATGGGAAACCGGGCTCGACCGGTCGCGACCGATGTCGAGACCGGACCACGAGATGAAGGCGACGAAGCCGACCGCGGTCTCGAAGCGACCGCAAGGCTCGCCGTCGATCAGCAGGGTGGCGACGTTCATGTCGTTGCGACGGCGCATCTGCAGGCCGAGCCGGCGGTCGCCGGCCGGCACGGGGCGGTCGGAGCTGATCAGGTGATGCAGGCCGCCGACGTTCATGTCGTAGCAGAGCCGGTTGTCCTTGATGTACAGCGTGTAGCCGCCGGTCATGTCGCCGTGGGCGATCAGCACGCCTTCGGTCGTCGGTCCGTCGACGCGGGCATCGGCCTCGATCGTGTAGCTGCGGCTGCGCACGTCGGGCGCCACGTCGGTCGGCAGGTGGCCCATGCCGGCGTGGAAGACGAACCTCTTGCGCGGGCCGTGGAAGCGCTTGGCATTGTCGGCGAAGCGCGGCGCGAAACGGTCGTCGAGGGGCAGCACCTGGTGGGCCTCCGCCTGGCGCCACCATTCCTCGACCATCGCCTTCAGCCGCTCGGGCTCGCGCTCGGCCAGGTCGTCGACCTCGTTGAAGTCGCGGTCGAGATGGTAGAGCTCCCACTTGTCGTGCTCGAAACTGTTGCCGGGCGGATGGAAGCTGACCGCCTTCCAGCCGTCCTGCACCAGGCCGCGATGGCCGAACATCTCGAAGTACTGCGGCTTCTTCTTCGACGGCGCCTTCGGCTTCGACAGGCTGCGCGCGAAGCTCGTGCCCTCGAGCGGCATCTGCTTCACGCCGTTGATGGCTTTCGGCGGCTTGACGCCGACGATGTCGAGCAGCGTGGGCGCAAGGTCGCTGGCATGGCAGAACTGGTGGCGCAGCTCGCCGCGGGCGGCGATGCCCTTGTCCCAGGCCATCACCAGGGGATCGCGGATGCCGCCGCCGTGCGTGTTCTGCTTGTAGCGGCGCAGCGGCGTATTGGCCGCCATCGCCCAGCCCAGCGGGAAGTTGGAATGCGTGTCGGGCCCGCCGATATCCTCGATGCGCCCGATCTTCTCCTCCAGCGGCTCGCGCTTGAGGTTGTAGGGGCCCATGGCGTTGACCATGCCGAACGGCCCGCCCTCCTGGCTGGCGCCGTTGTCCGACAGCACGAGGACCAGCGTGTCCTCGAGCTGGCCGGCCCTGTCGAGGAAGTCCATCAGCCGGGCGATGTGCCGGTCGGCATGGTCCAGCATGGCGGCGTAGGCGGCCTGCAGGCGCGTGAACAGCCGCCGCTCGCCCTCGGGCACGTCGGCCCAGGCCCGAACCAGGTCGTTGCGCGGCGGCAGGCGCGTGCCCTTCGGCACGATGCCGAGCTCGATCTGCCGCGCCAGCCGGCGCTCGCGTTCGGCATCCCAGCCGTCGGCGAACATGCCGTCGTACTTGGCGATCAGGTCGAACGGCGCCTGGTGCGGCGCGTGGCAGGCGCCGAAGGCCAGCCACATCAGCCACGGCTTGGCCGCGTCGTCGGCGACATGGTCGGCAAGGTAGCGGATGCCCTGGTCGACCAGGTCGGCCGTCAGGTGATAGCCCGTCGCGAAGGTGCCGGGCGGATCGCACGGCGTGTTGTCGCGCACCAGCTCGGGCGCGTACTGGTCGGTCTCCGCATCCATGAACCCGTAGTAGCGGTCGAAGCCGCGGCCGAGCGGCCAGCCGTCGAACGGACCGGTGGCGCCGGTCTCGGTGAGCGGCGTGACGTGCCACTTGCCCAGCATGTAGTTGCGGTAGCCATGCGGCCGCAGCATCTCTGCGATCGTGCCGGCCTCGCGCGCGATCTTGCCGCGATAGCCGGGATAGCCCGAATCGAAGTTCGCCAGGCAGCCGACGCCCACCGAATGATGGTTGCGGCCGGTCAGCAGTGCGGCGCGCGTGGTCGAGCACATCGCCGTCGTGTGGAAGCTGGTGTAGCGCAGGCCGCGGCCGGCGATGGCGTCGATCGTCGGGGTCGCGATCGGCGAGCCGTAGCAGCCGAAGTCGGAGAAGCCGACATCGTCGAACAGGATCACCAGGATGTTGGGCGCGCCCTTGGGCCGGGCGGGGGTCTCGGGCCAGAAAGGCTTCGAGTCCGCCACCGTCTTTCCGATCCGTGCCGTCATGCGTTTCCTCTTTTCTTGGGCCCTTGTGCGCTATCACACTTCCCGGATCAACTTGTGACGCTTCATGGCACAGGCTAGGGAAAGTTATGGCTGAGTTCACCGCCGACGGGCTGACGCTCGCCTACGACTCCTTCGGACCGGATGACGCCCGAAAGGCGATCGTGCTGGTGCACGGCTTCTCGTCCAATCGCGTCGAGAACTGGAAGCGCATGGGCTGGTACGACGCCGTCGCGGCCAAGGGCCTGCGCGGCCTGGCGCTGGACTGCCGCGGTCACGGCGCGAGCGCCAAGCCGCACGATCCCGCGCTCTACGACCGCAGGGCGATGGCACGCGATGTTTTTGCATTGATGGACCAGGCCGGAATCGAGCGGGCGCACCTGCTGGGCTTCTCGATGGGCGCCCACATCGCACTGACGGCGGCGATGGAGGATGGCGGCCGCATCGATCATCTCGTCGTGGCCGGCGTCGGCGGCCGCATCTTCGAGCCGGCGCGCGATCCCGAGGCCATGGCCAAGGCCATGGAGGCCGACTCGCCCGATGCGATCGACGATCCGCTGCTGAAGAGCTTCCGGCAATTCGCCGACGAGCAGAGGGAGGACCGGCTGGCGCTGGCGGCCTGCTCGCGCGGCCCGCGCGGACCGATCACGCCGGACGCGCTGATGCCGATCCGCCGCCCGACCCTCGTGGTGGCGGGCGCGCGCGATCCGCTGGCGGGACCGCCGCAGGGACTGGCCGACGCCATTCCCGGCGCGCGCGCCGTCACCCTGCCGGGCTGCGACCACTTCTCCATGATCGCGCACGGCCTGTTCAAGGCGAGCGTGTTCGATTTCTTCGACGGCTGGCTGGAGTAGCGGCGGTGGCGAAGCGAGTGGTCCGCATTCCCTTCGCGCGAATCCGCGAGCGCGCCGCCCGGCGCAAGGGCGGCGAGAAGGTGCTGACGAGCCTTCTGCCGAAGAAGCCCAACAACAAGGCGCTGGTGAAGCTCGCCGACGATCGCGTCCTGTCGGAGATGGCCGCGCGCGTCTTCTCGGCCGGCTTCGTGTGGAGCGTGATCGACCAGAAATGGCCGGGCTTCGAGGAGGCCTTCCTCGGCTTCGAGCCGAAGCGGCTGCTCTTCCAGCCGGCCGAGTTCTGGGACGCGCTGGCGTCCGACAAGCGCATCGTGCGCAATCCTCAGAAGATCCGTTCGGTGCGCGACAACGCGAAGTTCGTCAGCGAGATCGCCGCCGAGCACGGCAGCTTCGGCAAGTTCCTCGCCGGCTGGCCGGCCGACGACCAGGCCGGCCTGCTCGAGGTGCTGGCCAAGCGCGGCGCGCGGCTGGGCGGTTTCAGCGGCCAGTACCTGCTGCGCTTCCTGGGATGGGATGCCTGGGTCCTGTCGGGCCATGTCATGCTCTGCCTGCGCGACGCCGGCGTGGCGCTGAGCGCCACCGGCACCTCGCGGAAGGATCTTCGCGCGGCCCAGGCGCAGCTGAATGCCTGGAAGGAGGAGAGCGGCCTTCCCATGGCCTTCGTGTCGCGCATCTGCGCGCTGTCGATCGGCGAGAACTACGACGTGGCGCGGCTGAAAGAGATCATGCAGCAATGACCGAGATCCTTCTCATCAACCCCAACACCACGCGCACCATCACGGCGCTGGTGCTGCGGACGGCCCGCCGCTTCGCCAACCGCGGCACGAAGCTGCGCGCGGCGAGCGGCGCCTTCGGGCCCCGCTACATCGCGAGCCGCGTCGGCTACGCCATCGCCGGCCACGCCGCGGTCGATGCGCTGGCCGCCGATCGTGGCGCCAAGGACGCCGTCGTCCTGGCCTGCTTCGGCGATCCCGGCCTCGCCGCGCTCAAGGAGATCGCCGACGTGCCGGTCGTCGGCATGGCCGAGGCCTCGATCCTGCAGGCCTGCGCGCTCGGCCGGCGCTTCTCGATCGTGACCGGCGGCGAGCGCTGGGGCCCGATGCTGGAGGAGTTCGTCGCCTCGCAGGGGCTGGCCGGCCGGCTCGCCTCGGTGCGCACCGTGGCGCCGACCGGCGGCGACATCGCCCGCAACCCCAAGGCCGCGCTGACGCTGCTGGCCCAAGGCTGCACGGCCTGCGTGGCCGAGGACGGCGCCGAGGTGGTGATCCTGGGCGGCGCGGGCCTTGCCGGTCTCGCCGACCGGCTGCGAAGCGCCGTGCCGGTTCCCCTGCTGGATGGCGTGGCCTGCGCCGTGTCGATGGCCGAGGGGCTGGCCCGGCAGAAGCCGGCCAAGGCGACGCGTGGATCGCTCGCCGTGCCGGCGCCGGTCGACAGCGTGCGCCTGTCGCCGGGCTTGCGGAAGCGGATCGGCTGACCGCCGGCGCCATCGTCGCGCGCGGCACATCTCCTGTGCTGCGCGTTCGGATGACAAGGGCGTTGCCATCTGGGATTGTCGCCGCATGCGGTTGGTCAGTTTTCGCCATGCGGACGCGGTCCGGATCGGTGCCGTCGTCGAAGGCGGTGTCATCGACCTCTCCGCCCGGACCTCGTCGACCTGGGCCAGCCTGCGCGACGTGCTGGCGGCCAAGGCGCTGCCGGCGCTGGCGCACGCCGCCAAGGGCGCCAAGGCCGACGTCGCGCTGGGCGACGTCGAGCTGGCGCCGCTCATACCCAACCCCGACAAGATCCTCTGCGTCGGCCTGAACTACGCCAGCCATGCCGGCGAGGTCGGCCGCCAGCTTCCGACCGTTCCCAGCGTCTTCGCCCGCCTGCAGAGCACGTTGGTCGGCGCCGGCGGCAACATCGTGCGGCCGCGCGCCTCGATCGAGTTCGATTTCGAGGGCGAGCTCGCGGTCGTGATCGGCGAACGCTGCCGCCACGTGTCGCGGGCCAGCGCGCTGTCGGTCGTGGCCGGCTACACCTGCTTCCTCGACGGCAGCGTGCGCGACTTCCAGAAGCATTCGGTGACCGCCGGCAAGAACTTCCCGGCGACCGGGCCGCTCGGCCCGTGGCTGGTCACGCCCGACGTGATCCCCGATCCGCAGGCGCTCGAGCTCACCACGCGGCTGAACGGCACCGTGGTGCAGCACGACACGACGGACCACATGATCTTCGACGTCGCCACCATCATCGAATATCTCTCGACCGTGACCTGGCTGGAACCGGGCGACATCATCGCGACCGGCACACCGGACGGAGTCGGGCTCGGCCGCAAGCCGCCGCTCTGGATGAAGGGCGGCGACAAGGTCGAGGTCGAGATCTCCGGAATCGGGACCCTGGGTGTCAATGTCGTCGACGAGTGAACCCCTGCCGCTGCCCGCCTCGGCAACCGTCGGGCGCGAAACCAAGATCATCGGCCTGGTGGCGATCGCGCACTTCGTCAGTCACATCCACATCATGCTGCTGCCGCCGATCCTCCTCCAGGTGAAGGAGGCGTTCGGCGTCACCTACACGCAGGTCGCGCTGGCGATCACCGTCTTCAACATCGCCTCCGCCCTGCTGCAGACGCCGGCCGGCTTCATGGTCGACCGCTTCGGTCCGCGCTTCATGCTGATCGGCGGCCTGGTGGTCGGCGGCGCTGCCATCGTCGCCGCCGCGCTGCTGCCGGGCTACTGGTTCTTCATCATCGCCTACGCCCTGCTGGGCGTCGCCAACACCGTCTACCATCCGGCCGACTATTCGATCCTGTCGGCGACGGTCGACCACAAGCGGATCGGCAAGGCCTTCTCGATCCACACGTTCGCGGGCTATCTGGGGTCGGGCGTGACGCCGGCCATGGTGCTGGGCTGCGCCGCCCTGTGGGGCTGGCAAGGCGCGTTCCTGTTCGCCGGCGCCCTGTCCTTCGCTGTCGCCCTGCTGCTGATCGTGGCCGGCAGCATCCTGCCGCGCGTCGTCCACAAGCCGCAGCCGCACAAGGCCCGGTCGCACGGCGCTGCGGCCGAGGCCAAGGTCGGCCTCGACCTGCTGCTGAGCGCGCCGATCCTGCGCAACCTGCTGTTCTTCTTCTGCATCGCCATGGCCAATGGCGGCATCCAGACCTACAGCGTCGTCGGCCTCGGAGCCATCCACGGCACGCCGGCCTCCGTGGCCAACATCGGCCTCTCGGGCTTCCTGCTGTTCAGCGCCGGCGGCGTGCTGCTGGGCGGCTTCATCGCCGACCGCACGCCGCACCACGAGCGCGTCGCCGCCGTCGGTTTCGCCTGCACCTCGACCATGGCGATCCTGATGGCCTGGGTGAGCATGCCGGCCATCCTGCTGATCGGCGTGATGTCGCTGGGCGGGCTGCTGAACGGCGTCATCCAGCCGTCGCGCGACATGATGGTGCGCGCCGTCACGCCGCCCGGCTCGTTCGGCAAGGTGTTCGGCTTCGTCTCGACCGGCTTCAACCTGGGCGGCGTCGTGGCGCCCCTGCTCTACGCCGCGCTGATGGACCATCACGAGCCGCGAGCGATCTTCATGATCGTCACCGCCTTCATCTTCCTCGCGCTGCTGACTGCCGTCACCCGCGCCAAACCGCAGGCCGACACAGCATGGACGCACTGACTCCCGCAACGACCGAAGCCGGCGCCGACCGGACCAAGTCTCTCTCCCGCCGCTACGGTGCGGCCCTGCCGCCGCACGGCCCGTGGAACGAGACGATCGCCGGCCTGCTCGACCATCGCTCGGTGCGCGACTTCCTGCCCGACCCGGTGCCGCCCGGGACCCTGGAGACGCTGATCGCCGCCGCGCAGTCGGCCGCCAGCAGCTCCAACATGCAGCTCTGGTCGGCGGTCACCGTGGACGATCCCGCGACGCGCCGCGAGCTGGCCCGCATCGCCGGCGACCAGAAGCACATCGAGCAGTGCCCGCTGTACATCTGCTGGGTCGCCGACCTGTCGCGCAACGAGCGGCTGGGCGCCGCCGAGAAGACCGAGCTCGAGGCCCTGCCCTGGCTCGAGACCTTCACGGTCGCCTGCGTCGACGCCGCCCTGGCGGCGCAGAACGCCGTGGTCGCCGCCGAATCGCTGGGCCTGCGCACCGTCTACATCGGCGCCATGCGCAACGATCCCGTCCGGGTGGCCGAGCTGCTCGGCTTGCCGCCGCGCGCCTTCGTCGTGTTCGGCCTCTGCGTGGGCACCGGCAACCCGGCGACGCGCAACGAGGTGAAGCCGCGCCTCGCGCAGTCGACGGTCCTGCATCGCGAGCGCTATGCGGCGACGGCTGAGAGCCGCGACCGTGCCGCCTACGATTCCGAGATGGCCGCCTTCTCGGCGCGCAACGACATGCAGGCCACGACTTGGTCGCAGCGCGTGCTGAACCGGATGGGGCCGCTCAAGTCGATGATGGGCCGCGAACGCATCCGCGGCGCGCTGGCGCGGCTGGGATTCGAGCTCCGCTGAGGACGGCCCCCTCACGCCCGCGCGCGTCGCCCCGCAAACCGAAGGGCCGCAAGCGCCCGCGCGAGGCCCGGCGAGCGGTTGTCGGGCTTCCACAGAGCCGACACCTCGGACACCAACCGGGTGCCGCGGATCGCGAGGAAGGTGACGCCGGGAAAGCCTGATGCCGCCAACGTCGCCGGCACCACCGACACACCGGCTCCCACCGACACCAGACTGAGGACCGTGAGCAGGTTGCGCGGCTCGTGCGGCGGGATGACCGGGCTGATCCCGGCCTCGCGACAGGCAGCGATGATACTGTCGTGGAAGATTGGCGACATGTGGCGCAGCGGCAGCACGAAATCGTCGGCGGCGAACTGCTCAAGAGTGGCACTGCGCCGGCCGCTCAGCCGGTGCGCCTCTGGCACCGCCATGACCATCGGCTCGCGCACTATCAGCCGTGCCGTCAGCCCGTCATGCTGGTCCGGCACATGCAGGAAGGCGATGTCGATCTTTTCCTTGTGCAGAGCCTCGATCTGCTCCGAGGAGCTCATCTCCTGCCACATGACGGTGATGCCGGGGACCCCGCGCGACAGGCGCGCGAAGATCCGGCGGGCCGCCGTGAAGACCGAGGAGGTGATGAAGCCCGCGCGCAGGTAGCTGCTGCCACCCTCGTCGGCGCGCCGGACCAGGTGGCGCAACCCGTCGGCTTCGGCGATGAGGCGCCGCGCCTCGTCGAGCAGGGCGGCACCGGCATCGGTGATGCGAACCGATCGCTTGGTTCGCTGGAACAGGCTGGCGCCCAGTTCGGCCTCGAGCGCCTTGATGTGCTGGGTCAGCGGCGGCTGGGAGAGGTTCAATCGGCGCGCCGCGCGCCCGAAATGCAGTTCCTCGGCCACGGCAATGAAGCAGCGCAGAGACCGCAGATTCATTGATCTGCCGTTCGTATTACTCTCATACGAAAAATATAATTCAAAAATGACGCGCCCTGGCGAATCTTCCGCGCCGGAGGAACGCGAAATGACCGCAAGACGAACGGCATCCGGCCCCGGACCGATCGATCCCGCACTGACGTCGGCCGACCGCCGACGGCCGCCTGATCGGCTCGGCCGGCTCGGAATAAGCGGCACCGTCCTGCCGTGATGGCGCGCCGCCTCCAACGGAGGAAACCACCATGCCAGTGCTCAAAGAGATTCGCGGCCACGTCGCCATCCTGACCCTCAGCCGGCCGGACGCCCGCAACGCCTGGGACGAGGACTTCAACGAGGGCCTGGAGTCCGAGCTGGCGGCGCTGGAGAAGGATCACGAGATCCGCTGCGTCGTCCTGACGGGCGACGACAAGGGCAGCGCCTTCTCGGCCGGCGCCAACCTCGCCGACACGACGACCCATACGGTTGCCTCTCCCGCTGCCTTCATCACGGCCATCCCTCACTGGCGAAAGTTCGTCGCCAACCTGCTGACCGACTTTCCAAAACCGGTGATCGCCGCCGTCAACGGCTATGCCATCGGCATCGGCTGCATCGCCACCTACTGCTGCGACCTGATCGTCGCCTCGGAACGCGCCGAATGGCGGCTACCGCAGGTGCGGCTGGGCATCATGCCGGCCTATGGCGGTGCCGTCCGGCTGGCGCGCTGGGTCGGCAAGGGCCACGCGATGAAGGCCGCACTCGGCCATCCGATCGACGCCGCCGAAGCCTACCGGATCGGCTTGGCCCAGTGGCTGGTCCCGCACGCCGATCTGATGGAACGGGCGATGGCGGTGGCCGACGACATCGCCGCCCTGCCGCCGCTGGCCGCGAGGCTGGCCAAGGAATCGCTGACCCGGGGACTCGACATCCCGAGCATCCGAGACGCCTCGGAGGTCGACGTCTATCGCTTCATGGCGCTCAGCCAGACCGAGGATTCGAAGGACGCGCACGAGGCCTGGCGGCAGAAGCGCACGCCCACTGTGCGCGGCCAGTGACATGAGCGCGTTTTCCGGGATCCGCGTCCTCGACCTCAGCCGCGTGCTTGCGGGACCATCGTGCGGCCAGCTCCTTGCGGACTTCGGTGCCGACGTCATCAAGGTCGAGGATGTCGGCGGCGACGAGAACCGCAAGTGGGCGCCGGTGGTCGACGGTGAGAGCGCCAACTATCTCAGCGTCAACCGCGGCAAGCGCGGCATGACCCTGAATCTCAAGAGTCCGGCCGGTCAAGAGATCCTGGCGGCGCTGGTGCGCCGCAGCGACGTCGTGATCGACAGCTTTCTGCCGGCAGTCGCGGGACGGCTGGGCGTCGACGACCCGAAGCTGCGGGCGCTGCGGCCCGACCTGATCCACGTCACCATCAGCGGCTACGGCCACGACGGGCCGCTCGCCGGCAAGCCCGGTTACGACCTGATGCTCCAGGCATTCAGCGGCATGATGGCCATGACCGGCGAGCGCGACGGCGGCCCCATCCGCGCCGGCGCCTCCTTCATCGACATGGCAACCGGCATGCTCGCCTTCTCCGGCGTCTCGGCCGCCCTCTACGCTCGGCTCGCCGGCAAGGCCGACGGCCAGCATATCCGCGTGTCGCTGCTCGAGACCGCGATCGCGCTGCTGGGCTATCACGTGCCGGCTTACACGCTGGCCGGCAAGCTGCCGCCGCGCGACGGTTCGGGCGTCTGGCATATCGTGCCCTACCAAGCGTTCCGCACCCGCGACGGCTACGTGCTGGCCGGCGCGACCAACGACGCCGCGTGGCGCCGGCTCTGCGCGGCCATCGGCGCCGACGCGCTGGGCGCCAACCCGGAATATGCGACGACGACCCAGCGGATCGCCGAGCGCGAACAGGTGATCGCCGCTCTGTCGGAGATCTTCGCAACCCGTGAAACGGCCGAGTGGGTTCGCCTGCTCGATGCCGCCAACGTTCCCTGCTCGCCCGTCAACGACATCGCCAAGGCACTGGCTCATCCGCAGGTCCGCGCCATGGAGATGGTGCTCGACGTAGCGGGACGCGGCGGCCGCTCCCTGGAACTTGCCGGCGTGCCACTGAACCTGTCGGCGACTCCGGCGGTGCCGGGCGGCGCGCCGCCCGCGCTGGGCGAGCATACGGATTCGATTTTGAAACAAGAGCTGGGTTTTGGCGAGGACAAGATCGCGGCCCTGCGCAAGGAGGGTGCGATATGAGCGGCGAAGCCTCGAAAGGCAAGATCGACTTGGATCACGCGGGCGGCGTCGCCACGCTTTGGATCGACAACCCGGCGCATCGCAACGCGCTGAACAACACGCTGATCGAGGCGATGACCGGCCACTATCGTGCCCTGGCGGCCGACTCGGCGTGCCGCGTCATCGTCGTGCGCGGCCGTGGCGGCATCTTCTGCGCCGGCCGCGAATTGCGTGACCTGCGGGCGCTGCAGGATGCCGACAATGCGACGATCGTGGCGACCTACGACAAGCTCAAGGCACTCAACGAGGCCGTCTGGTTCTGCCCCAAGCCCACCGTCGCTGTGGTCGAGAAGTATGCTTTCGGCGCCGGCGCCACCCTCACGAGCTGGTGTGACATCGCGGTGGCGGAGGAGGAGGCGTTGTTCGCCTATCCGGAGGTCCATCACGGCTTTCCGCCCTCGCCGGCCCTGATGGCGTTGTTCCTGGCCGTCGGGCGCAAGAAGGCGATGGACCTCGTGCTGAGCGGCCGGCGGATCGACGCCCGCGAGGCGGACCGGATCGGCCTGATCACCCGCGCCGTGCCGGCCGGCGGGCTCGACGCCGACTTGCGCAAGCTCCTGGAGAGCCTGCTGCGCAGCGGCCCGGATGCGGTGCGGCGGACCAAGGAATTCGTCTGGCACAGCGACGAGGCCGGCCACCGCGCCGCCATGGCCAGCGCCGTGGACAGCATCAGCCTCGGACTCGCGAGCCCGCAGGCCCGCGAAGGCATCGCCGCCTTCTTCGAGAAGCGCCGGCCCCACTGGTGACAACATCAACGAGGAGGAATCGATGAAGAGACGTACCCTGTTGCTCGGCGCGAGCGCCCTGGCCGGAAGCGCCAGCCTGCCGGCGGCATCCTTCGCGCAGGACAAGTACCCTTCGCGGCCGATCAGGCTCGTCGTGCCGTTCCCGCCGGGCGGCCCGACCGACGTGCTGGGCCGACGCTACGGCGAGCGGCTTGCGGCGCAACTCGGACAGACTGTGGTCGTCGACAACAAGGCCGGCGCCGGCGGCACGGTGGGCGCCGACATCGTCGCGAAGGCCAAGCCGGACGGCTACACGATGCTGATCGGTTCGTCCTCGACCCAGGTCACGAGCCCGCTGCTGATGCCGCAGGCACCCTACGACCCGGTGAAGGACTTCACGCTGTTCATCATCGGCTTTGTACCGATGGTGATCGCCTGCAATCCCGAACTACCGGTCAAGACGCTGCCCGAGCTGGTGGCGTTGCTCAAGGCCAACCCGGACAAGTATCGGTACAGCTCGTCCGGCATGGGCAGCATCAACCATCTCGGCGCCGAGCTCTTCAAGATGCAGGCGGGCAACCTCGTCTCGCTCCATGTCCCATACAAGGGCAACAGCCCGGCCCTCCAGGCCGCCCTCTCGGGCGAGGTGAACTGGCTGCTCGACACGGTTGGCACGTCGCTCGGCCAGTACCGGTCGGGAAAGCTGCGCTACCTGGCGATCTGCGCGGAAAGGCGCTCGAGCGTGATTCCCGACGTCCCGACCACTGCCGAATGTGGCCTGCCGGAGGTACTCGTCTCGACGGTGAACCCGGTGGCCCTTCCGGCCGCGACGCCGGCGATGGAAACGAACGTGATCGCCGACGCGACCCGCAAGATCATGAGCGACCCCAAGTTCCAGGAAGATCTGCGGGCCATGTCGATCGAGCCGGTGGCCGACGCGGACGCGGCGAAGTCGGCCGCCTACTTCACCGCCGAGATGCAGCGGTGGAAGCCGATCATCGAGGCGAGCGGCGCAAAGATGGAGTAGGGCGGCGCGAGGCGAGGCGGGATGCGTCGGGTCTCCGCCTCGCCTCCGCCGTCACCGCGGCGCCTCCGGCCGCTCCAGCCAGTCGTGCTCGAGCGTCCGCATGCGCGCCGTGACGGCGAACAGGAAGGCGGTCGACCAGCCGAACAGCAGCAGGCCGTTGGCGCCCTCGATGGCGCTCAGCAGGCGCCAGTGCTTGTCGAGCACCACGTCGCCGTAGCCGATGGTGGTGAAGCTCGTCGTCGAGAAGTAGAGCGCCGATTCGAAGTCGTGCAGGCTGCCGAACCAGTAGTAGACCACCGCATAGAGCCAGATCTCGGCGGTGTGGCACGCCATCAGGCCCAGCACCACGAAGACGATCGCGGCGCCCTGCCCGACCGCGCTCTCGTGCGCGCGGAAGCGGTGTCCGCGGGCCCGCAGCATGCGCATCAGCATCAGCAGGCCCGCGAAGTGCACGACGACGGTCAGGCTCACCATCAGGCTGGCGAGCGCGAGGTTGGCCATCATCCGTGGGGAACCAGCACCTGCCGAACCGTGGCGACATCCTGCAGGCGGTCGAAGCCGGCATTCACCTCGTCGAAGCCGATGCGCTGGCTCATCATGCGATCGACCGGCAGCTTGCCCTGCTGGTAGAGCGAGATGAAGCGCGGGATATCCCGCACCGGCACGCAACTCCCCATGTAGCTGCCCTTGATGGTCTTCTCCTCGCTGACCAGCCCGCTCTGCTTGAACGAGAAGTCGGCGCTGATCGGCGACAGGCCGGCGGTCACCGTGGTGCCGCCCCAGCGCGTCACCAGGTAGGCCGTCTCCATCGCCTTGATCGTGCCGGCGAGGTCGAAGGCATAGTCGACGCCGCCGTCGGTCAGGTCGCGGACCTGCTTCACATGGTCGGGGTCGCGGGCGTTCACCGTGTCGGTGGCGCCGAGCTGGCGCGCCAGGCCGAGCTTCTCGTCACTGAGGTCGATCGCGACGATGCGGCCGGCGCCGCCCAGCACCGCGCCCATCAGGCCGCTGAGCCCGACACCGCCCAGGCCGACGATGGCGACCGAGCTGCCCGGCCGGATCTGGCCGGTGTTGACCACGGCGCCGACGCCGGTGACGACGGCACAGCCGAACAGGGCCGCCACGTCGAGCGGCAGCGTCGGATCGATCACCACGATCGAGCCGCGGTCGACCACGGCATACTCGGCGTAGCAGGAGACGCCGGACTGGTGGTTCACCGGCTTGCCGTCGAGGTGCAGGCGATGATGTCCCGACAGGAGCTGGCCGGCGGCGCGCGGCGTTACCGAGCGCTCGCAGATATAGGGCCGGCCCTCGAGGCAGCGCCGGCAGCGGCCGCAGCTCACGTTGAAGGTGAAGCAGACATGGTCGCCCGGCTTGACGTCGTGCACGCCGGCGCCGACCTCGACGATCTCGCCCGCGCCCTCGTGGCCCAGCACGACCGGCACCGGCCGCGGCCGGTCGCCGTTCACCAGCGACAGGTCGGAATGGCAGAGGCCGCCGCCGCCGACCTTGACCAGCACCTCGCCCTCGCCCGGCGGATCGAGGTCGACCTCGGCGATCTGGATCGGCTTGGACTTGGCGAACGGACGTGGCGCACCGCACACGGTGAGCACGGCAGCTTTCATCTTCATCTTCTTTCCTCCTGCAAACAGGTCGCCGTCGGGCCGGTCGTTTCGCCCGGCCTCAGGCGATGCCACCGTCGACCCGGACCAGGGATCCGGTGGTGAAGCTGGACTTGCTCGAAGCAAGGTAGAGAGCCGCCGTCACGATCTCCTCGGGTCGGCCGCTGCGCCTGAGTGCCGCCGTCGCATTGAGCTTGTGCTCCTCGCTCCACGCCCTGGAGACGTCGGTCAGGAAGCGGCCCGGCGAGATGGTGTTCACCCGCACCTTGGGACCGTACTCGAAGGCGAAGGCCTCGGTGATGGCGTTCAGCGCCGCCTTGGCGCCGGCATAGGGCGCGATCTGCGGCCGCGGCCTGAGCGCGCCGGCGCTGGAGATGTTGATGATCGAGCCGCCCTCGCCTGCCGCCATGCGGCTGCCGACCAGGGACATCAGACGGAACGGTCCCTTGAAGTTCAGTGCCACGATGCGGTCGAAGAGCTGCTCCGGCGTCTCGAGCGAGGACGGCGCCAACGGCGAGGATCCGGCATTGTTCACCAGGATGTCGACCTTTCCCATGGCGGCGTAGGCGGCCTCCACCAGCCCGTCCAGTTCCTGCCAGTTGGCGACGTTGCAGGCATGCGTCGCGGCGCGTCGTCCGAGCGCCCGCACCTCGTCCGCCACCGCCTCGCAGGCCTCGCGCTTGCGGCTGGTGATCACGACATCGGCGCCGTGGGCGGCGAAGGCCTTCACCATCTGGTAACCCAGGCCGCGGCTGCCGCCGGTCACCAGGGCGACCTTGCCGGAGAGATCGAAATAGTCCGTCATTGCTCGCATCTCACAGAAGAAAACCTCGTCCTGAGGAGCCGCGCTCAGGGCGGGCGCTTTGGATTGCACTACGCCATTTTTGTTGCTGGCATGTCACTTGCTAAGTGTATTGTGGAGCGAAATTGAGCGGGAGCGGGCGGGCCTTTCCATGAGCATTCACGTCGCTCTCCATCATCGGACGACCTACAGCTACGACCGGCTGGTCGCGCTGGGGCCGCAGGTGGTGCGGCTGCGGCCGGCGCCGCATTCGCGCACCGCGGTCCTCTCCTACGCGCTGAAGATCGCGCCCGCCCGGCACTTCATCAACTGGCAGCAGGACCCACAGGGCAACTATCTCGCCCGCCTGGTCTTCCCCGAGAAGACGGATCGCTTCGAGGTCGTGGTCGACCTGGTCGCAGACATGACGGTGATCAATCCGTTCGACTTCTTCCTGGAGCCCGACGCCGAGCAGTGGCCGTTCGCCTACGACGCCTCGCTGGCCGAGGAGATCGCGCCCTTCCGCAAGCTGGAACCGCCCGGCCCCCTGCTGACCGCCTGGCTGGCCACGGTCGATCGCGGCAGCCAGCGCACCGTCGACTTCATCGTGGGCCTCAACGCGCGCCTGCAGAAGGAGATCGGCTACATCGTGCGCCTCGAACCGGGCGTTCAGACCTGCGAGGAGACGCTGCAGCTCGCGCGCGGCTCGTGCCGCGACACGGCCTGGCTGCTGGTGACGATCCTGCGCCACCTCGGCTTCGCCGCCCGCTTCGCCTCCGGCTACCTGATCCAGCTCACGCCCGACGAGAAGCCGCTCGAGGGGCCGGAAGGACCGACGCAGGATTTCACCGACCTCCACGCCTGGTGCGAGGTCTACCTGCCCGGCGCGGGCTGGATCGGGCTCGATCCGACCTCGGGCCTGCTCACCGGCGAGGGCCACATCCCGCTCGCCTGCACGCCCGAGCCGTCGAGCGCGGCGCCCATCGAGGGTGCGGTCGACGAGAGCGAAGTCACCTTCGCCTACGACATGAAGGTGACGCGGGTACGCGAGACGCCGCGCACCACCAAGCCCTACACGGACGAACAGTGGGCCGCGCTCCTGGCGGTCGGCGAGACGGTCGAGCGCGACATGGAGCGGCACGATCTCGGCCTGACGATGGGCGGCGAGCCGACCTTCGTGTCGATCGACGACATGGACGGCGCCGAATGGAACACGCTCGCGCTGGGGCCCGAGAAGCGGCGCCTGGCCGGCGTGCTGTTCCGCAAGCTCGCCGACCGCTTCGCGACCGCGCCGCTGCTGCACTTCGGCCAGGGCAAGTGGTACCCGGGCGAGCAGCTGCCGCGCTGGGCGCTCAACTGCCACTGGCGCAAGGACGGCGAGCCGATCTGGCGCGACCCGCATCTTTATGCCCTCGAGGCGCGACCGGCCGGGGCGACGGCGGAGATCGCACAACGCTTTGCGCTGGCCTTCGCCCATCGCCTGCAGCTCGATCCCGACTATCTCTTCGAGGCGTTCGAGGACACCTGGTACTATCTGTGGCGCGAGCGGCGGCTGCCCAGCAACGTCACGATCGACCAGTCGAAGGTAAAGGATGCGCTGGAGCGCGAGCGGCTGGCGCGCATCTTCGAGAAGGGCCTGGAGACGGCCGTCGGCACCGTGCTGCCGATCTCCCGCGATCATGGGCGCGAGCACAACGGCCGTGGCCGCTGGCGCAGCGGCCCGTGGTTCCTGCGCTCGGAGAAGTGCTACCTGATTCCCGGCGATTCGCCGCTCGGCTTCCGCCTGCCGCTCGATTCGCTGCCCTGGGCCGCGCCGGCCGATGCCGGCTTCATGGCCGAGCCCGACCCGATGGCGCCGCATCCCGACCTGCCGCCGCTCGACGCCTTCCGCCGGGCGCCCGTCCTGCGCCGCCAGGATCCCAGCCGGCCGCAGGACACCGGCGGCGACGGCGAGGCGCGTCGCGAGGCGTGGCGGCGCGCGCTGGCACCCGACCTCGGCCCGCGGCCCGGCATCGGCACGTCGGCCGCCAACGTCGTTCGCACCGCGATGGCCTTCGAGCCGCGCGACGGCCATCTCTTCGTCTTCATGCCGCCGACCGAGCGCACCGAGGACTATCTCGAGCTCGTCACCGCGATCGAGGACACCGCCGAGGAGCTCGGCCAGCCGGTCTTCATCGAAGGCTATCCGCCGCCGGGCAGCGACCCGCGCCTGCAGCATTTCAGCGTGACGCCCGACCCGGGCGTGATCGAGGTCAACATCCATCCTTCCGCCAGCTGGAAGGAGATCGTCGCCAAGACCGAGATCGTCTACGAGGAGGCGCGCGCGACGCGGCTCGGCGCCCAGAAGTTCATGATCGACGGCCGCCACACCGGCACCGGCGGCGGCAACCACGTCACGCTGGGCGGCGCCTCGGCCGCCGAATCGCCCCTGCTGCGCCGGCCCGACCTGCTGAAGAGCCTGCTGGGCTACTGGCTCAACCACCCGTCCCTCTCCTACCTCTTCTCCGGCCTGTTCATCGGCCCGACGAGCCAGCATCCGCGCGTCGACGAGGCGCGAAACGATGCGCTGCACGAGCTCGAGATCGCCTTCCGCCAGATCCAGCCGGGCCGCGAGACGCCGCCCTGGCTGGTCGACCGCTTGTTTCGCAACCTGCTGGTCGACGCCACGGGCAACACGCATCGCACCGAGTTCTGCATCGACAAGATGTTCGCGCCCGATTCGGCGTCCGGCCGGCGCGGGCTCCTCGAGATGCGGGCCTTCGAGATGCCGCCGCACTGGCGCATGAGCGTGGCGCAGCAGGCGCTGTTGCGCGGCCTCGTTTCGCGCTTCTGGGACCGGCCCTACGAGCGCACGTTGACGCGCTGGGGAACCCGCCTGCACGACGACTTCATGCTGCCGCACTTCGTCTGGCAAGATTTCTCCGACGTTCTCTCCGACCTCGCCGAAGCCGGCTACCGCTTCGAGCCGGAATGGTTCGCGCCGCATTTCGAGTTCCGCTTCCCCAAGATCGGCGACGTAGCCCAGCGCGGCCTCGAGCTCGAGCTGCGCCATGCGCTCGAGCCCTGGCACGTGCTGGGCGAGGAGCCGGGCGGCGGCGGCACGGTCCGCTACGTCGATTCGTCAGTCGAGCGCCTGCAGGTCAAGGTCATGGGACTGAACGAGCAGCGTCACAGCATCGCCTGCAACGGCTGGCGGCTGCCGCTGCGCGCCACCGGCACGGTCGGCGAGTACGTGGCCGGCGTGCGCTTCCGTGCCTGGCAGGCGGCGAACGCGCTGCATCCGACGATCGGCGTGCATGCGCCTCTCACCTTCGACATCCACGACGCCTGGAGCGGGCGCTCGCTCGGCGGCTGCTCCTATCACGTGGCCCATCCCGGCGGCCGCAATTACGACCGCATGCCGGTCAACGCCAACGAAGCCGAGGCGCGTCGCCGCGCCCGCTTCTTCCCGATCGGCCATTCGCCGGGCGGCATGCCCGAACCGCGGCCGGTCGACAATCCCGAGCATCCGCTCACGCTGGATCTCAGGCGGGCGACCTAGAGCCCAGTTCCTCCTCGGGACGGCGCGGTGGACCCCGCCTCCGCCCCGTGCGACTCTCGCCGTCCCGAACCTTCAACCGTGGGCCCATGGAGTCGTTGCGCGGCCTTACCTCGACGCCGGCAAGCGCGTACGACGAGCTGGTCACCGGCCAGAAGTCGATCCGCTATCACTGGCAAGGCATCCTGAGCATCATCCGCTCGCTGCCCGGCGGGCTGGGCGAGCGGGTCGAGAGCGCGCGCCGCCAGCTCGAGCAGTCGGGCGCGACCGTCAACCTGCTCGACGATCGCGGCGCCCCGCGCTGGCACTTCGATCCGCTGCCCTTCGTGATCACGCCCGACGAATGGGCGGGTCTGGAAAGCGGCCTGATCCAGCGGGCGCGCCTGCTCGATTCGATCCTGGCCGATCTCTACGGGCCGCAGGCCCTGCTGAAGGATCACCTCCTGCCGCCGATGCTGGTCCACGCCAACCGGCACTTCCTGCGCGCCTGCCGCGTGATCGACGGCAAGGCGCCATCCCATCGCCTCACCCATTACGCGGTCGACCTCGTGCGGCTGGGGAACGGCCGCTGGCACGTGCTGGCCGACCACACCGAGGTGCCGTCCGGAATCGGCTATGCGCTCGAGATGCGGCGCGTGCTGGCGCGCAGCCTGCCGGAGGTCTTCCGCTCCGTCCCGGTACGCCACCTGCGGCCGTTCGTCGACGGCTGGCACGATTCGCTGGCGGCCATGGCGCCCGCGGGGGTCGCCAATCCCAGCATGGCGCTGCTGACGCCGGGTCCGCTGTCGGCGACCTACTTCGAGCACGTCTATCTCGCGCGTGCGCTCGGTGTGCCGCTGGTCGAGGGCGGCGACCTGGTGGCGCGCGACGGCCACGTCTCGCTCAAGACGCTGGCCGGCCTGCGGCCCGTGCACACGCTGCTGCGCCGGCTCGACAGCGCCTTCGCCGATCCGCTGGAACTGCGCCCCGACTCGGCGCTCGGCATCACCGGCATGGTCGAGACCACGCGCAGCGCCCACGTCTCGCTCGCCAACGCGCTCGGATCGGGGCTGGTCGAGACACCGGGCATGATGCCGTTCCTCGAGCGGCTGAGCGAGCACCTGCTGGGCGAGAGGCTCGAGCTTCCGTCGCTCGACGTGTGGTGGCTGGGCGAATCGCCGGCGCTCACCTTCGTGCTGGCCAATCTCGATCTGATGATCGTCCGCGACTGCCTGGGCGCCGACCGCGAGCCGATCATCGTCGGCATGCTGGAGGCGGGCGAGCGCCGCGCGCTCGAGGCTCGCATCCGCGCGACGCCCGGTCGATTCGTCGCCCAGTATCCCGTCACCCCCTCGCTCAGCCCGAAATGGGATGGCGAGGGCCTCATCCCCGCCGCCGTGGTCGTGCGCGTCTTCGTGATCGCCGACGGCGAGGGCTACCGCGTGCTGCCGGGCGGGCTGGCCCGCGAGCCGGTGGGCGACACCTGCCTCGGCGCGCTTGGCCGGCTGAACGGCACGCTGAAGGATGTCTGGGTGCTCACCGAGGATGCGGGAGACGTCCAGATTCCCTCGACGCGGCGTTTCCACCAGCTTGCCGTCGATCGCGGCAGCGCCGACCTGCAGAGCCGCGTCGCCGACAATCTCTACTGGCTCGGCCGCTACATCGAGCGCCTGGACAACGATGCGCGGCTGCTGCGCATCACCGCCCAGCGCGTCGCCCAGGGCGCGATGGGACCGCGCGACCTGACCGAGCTGCGGCTGCTCGGAAAGCTGCTGCACGAGGCGAACCTGATGGACCAGACATCCGCGCTGTCGGCGCCCGACAGCGTCGCCTTCCACCAGGGGCTGGCCGCCATCGCCTCGGACGATCGCGGCCTGTCGGTGGTGCTGGATTCGATCCGGCGGCTGACCAGCAGCATGCGCGACCGCTTCTCGGCCGACATGACGACCGCGGCGGGCCCGCTCATGATCGAGGTGCGGCACCGGCTGCTGTCGGCGCGCGGCAACCTCGATCCGCTGCTGGCGGCGCTCGACGAGGTCGTCCGCTTCGTCGCAACCCTCTCGGGCCTTGCCCAGGAGAACATGACGCGCGGCACCGGATGGCGCTTCCTCGATCTCGGGCGGCGCGTCGAGCGCGCGCACTACATCCTGACCGGCGCGCTCGGTCCGTTCATCCAGACGCCGATCGACTGGGACGCCTCGATGCGGCTGGCGCTGGAGATGTGCGACAGCACCATCACCTACCGCACGCGCTACCTCGGCCAGCTGCAGCCCGCGCCGGTGCTCGACCTCGTGATCCTGGACGACGGCAACCCGCGCTCCCTGGTGTTCCAGCTGCGCGCCATCGACGGCCATCTCGACCGTCTCGCCCAGGCGTCCGGCGTGCGCGTGCCGGCGATCGGGCCGGCAACCGAGACCGACCTCGTCAATGCCGTCCAGCAGTTCGCCGGCGACGAGAAGGCGTGGCGCCACGAAGGGCTGGCGCTCACCCTCCTGCGCGAGGTCACCGCGACCACCGAGGAGACGCTCGACCGGCTGTCGGAGGCCGTGACGCGCGCGTACTTCTCCCACGTGCCGGCGTCGCAGTCGTTCGGCCTGTCGGTCGGCTGAGGATCGACGCCATGCGCTACCAGCTCTCGCATCGCACCACCTACGCCTACGGCAGCAGCGTCGATTCCGCCCATCACATCGCCCATCTGCGGGCCCGCGACTTCGTCGGGCAGAAGGTCGAGGCGGTCAGCATCGAGACCACGCCGACGCCCGCGCTCACGGCCCGGCATCTCGACCATTTCCGCAACCATATCGACGTCTACCAGATCGACCAGCCGCACACGCGCTTCGACATCGAGGTCCGCGCCACGATCGACGTCCGCTTCCCCGACCCGCCACCCGCCGCCGAGACGCCGCGCTGGGAGGACGTGCGCGAGGCTCTCGCCGGCAACGGGTTCCCCGTGCCGGTCGAGGCGAGCGAGTTCGTCCACGAATCGCCGCTGGTGCCGCGCGTCGAGGCGCTCAAGGCCTACGGCGCGAAGTCCTTCACGCCGGGGCGGCCAATCCTCGAGGTGGCGCGCGATCTCACCGCCCGCATCAGGGCCGACTTCGAGTACCATCCGGGCGCCACGGACATCAGCACGCCGCTGGCCGACGTCTTCGCGGGCAAGGCCGGTGTCTGCCAGGACTTCGCCCATGTCCAGATCGCGGCGATGCGCGCCCACGGCGTCGCCGCCGCCTACGTGTCGGGCTACATCCGCACGCTGAACTCCGCCGACGAGATCGAACTGCGCGGCGCCGATGCCAGCCACGCCTGGGTCGCGGTGTGGTGCGGCGAACGCGCCGGCTGGGTGCATCTCGACCCGACCAACGACCTGGTGGCGCGGGAGGACCATGTGGCCGTCGCCTGGGGTCGCGACTTCGCCGACGTGAGCCCGCTGAGCGGGGTCATCCTGGGCGGCGAATCGCATTCCTACGGCGTCGCGGTCACCCTGGTCCCGATCCCGTCCTCGACCGGCTGAGACGCTTCGGCGATCCCTATCCGCCGAGATAGTCCCTGGTCCACTTCGTGTAGTCGGCGTCGCGCGTCACGCGCTTCATCAGCTCGGCATCGGCGATCCCGCTGAGCTTGCCCGGCGGCGTGCCGTCCCTGAGCGCCTTCAGCGTGTCGTGCACGGCCTTCACCGCGGCGGCGAAGGGCTGGTGGCCCTGCAAGGCGATCCGCACCCGTCGCGCGGCGAGGTACGAGAGGTCGGACAGTTCCGGGGTTCCGCCGCCGAGGATCAGCGGCAGCGTCGTGGCCGCGGCGATGGCGTCGAGCTCGGCGCGCGTACGGACGCCGACGAAGAACAGGGCATCGACTCCGGCCGCCTCGTAGGCCTTGCCGCGGGCGATGGCATCGTCGAGCCCGCTGATCTGCGGGGCGCTGGTGCGGCCGGCGATGCACAGCAACGGGTCCTGGCGGCCGGACAGCGCCGCCTTCATCTTGCCCGCGCCCTCGGCGATCGAGGTGAGCCGGGGCTTGGTCGCACCGAACGGAGTCGGCAGCTCGGTATCCTCGAGGCTGAGGCCGGACACGCCGGCGGTCTCCAGCTCCTCGACCGTGCGCCGGGCATTGAGCGCGTTGCCGTAGCCATGGTCGGCGTCCACCATCAGCGGCAGGTTGCCGGCACGGCCGATGCGATAGGCCTGGCCCGCGAACTCAGACAGCGTCAGCACGATCAGGTCCGGCGCCCCCAGCACGGTGAGCGACGCCGTCGAGCCGGCGAACATGCCGAGCTCGAAGCCGAGGTCCTCGGCGATGCGGGCGGAGATCGGATCGAACACCGAGCCGGGATGGTGACAGCGGTCGCCCGAGAGGATCGCGCGAAAGCGCCGGCGGCGGTCGGTCCAGTTCATGTCGATCTCCCCTTGTTGCAGCGCGAAGCTACAGCGGGATGAGATGACGTGGAATCGCTTACGATTCCACCTCATCTCATCCGCGCACGCGAATGTCGTAGGTTGCCGGAGGGCATGGTGAGATTGGCTGGTTCCAGCCAATCTCATCGTGCCTTGGAGCACGGACCGTCCGCCGGGAACAGGCGCGTCGCTGTCCCGTCGGGGGTCGCCGGTCCACGGGCATTGCTGACTTGCAGGGTCGCATTTCGAGGGGCAGTCCCAGGATGGGCAAAGCCTTTGTCGCCGGCGAGGTCCGGGGCGTAGCGTTGCCGCTCAGGAGCGACGGGCCGGTACGCTGCAGCCGCTCCCAATATCGAGGCTCAAGGGGGAATGCCGTGTCTGACATCCTTGCGTCTTCCGTCGGTCCCGGTGGCTGGCTCCCGATGACTGGCTCCCGATGGCTGGGGCGGTCTATCATTCCGGCGGGAAGGAAACCAAGGGCATGTCGCCGACTCGGATCGGCCACGGACCGGCCGCCGTCGACTGACAGGCCCCGTTCGGAGGAATCGTCTTGGACACGCTGATCCCGACTGCCGCCGACCTGGCGGGCGATACGGCGGTGATCTCCACCGCGGAAGCGCTGCGGCCGGTCGTCGAGGCGACGGCCGCCGAGATCGAGGAGGGGCGCCGGCTGCCGCCGGCCCTGCTCGACCGGCTGCACGAGGCGCGGCTGTTCCGCCTGCTGCTGCCACGTTCCGCGGGCGGGATCGAGACCGATCCCATCACGTTCTTCCACGTCATCGAGACGATCGCCCGCGGCGACGCCTCGACCGCCTGGTGCCTGAGCCAGGCCGGCGGCTGCGCCATGTCGGCTGCCTATCTCGACCTGCCGGTGGCGCAGGCGATCTTCGGCGACGACCCGCGCGCCGTCCTCGCCTGGGGTCCCGGTCCGCGGGTGCGGGCCGTCGAATGCGAGGGCGGCTACCGGGTGACCGGCGTCTGGGCCTTCGCCTCGGGCGGCCGTCACGCCACCTGGCTCGGCGCCCACTGCCCGATCTTCCAGGCCGACGGCACGCCGCGCCGCGACGCGCAGGGTCGGCCGGTCGAGCGCACCATGCTGGTGCCGGCGAGCGCCGTCGAATGGACCGACATCTGGAATGTCGTCGGCCTGCGCGGCACGGCCAGCGACCAGTTCGCGCTCACCGACCATTTCGTGCCGGCCGGCCATTCGATGACGCGCGAGTTCGAGCTGGAATGCCGCGAGCCCGGGCCGCTCTACCGCATGTCGGCCATGACCTGCTACGAGCTCGGCTTCTCCGGCGTGGCGCTGGGCATCGCCCGGGCGAGCCTCGACACGTTCATCGACGTGGCGCGCAACAAGGTCCCGCGCGGCAAGTCGAGCCCGATCCGCGACAATGCCGTGGTGCAGACCAACCTCGCCCAGGTCGAGGTCGGCATCCGCTCGGCCCGCGCCTTCCTGCTGCAGTCGGTCGCCGAGATCTGGAAGAAGGTCTCGGCCGGCGACAAGCTCAGCATCGAGCAGCGCATCACCATCCGCATGGCCTCGACCAACGCCATCCACCGCGCCCGCGAGGCCGTCGACTTCGCCTACAACGCCGCCGGCGCCACGGCGATCTTCGAGAACCATCCGCTGGAGCGCCGCTTCCGCGACATCCACACGGTCACCCAGCAGCTCCAGGGGCGCCTGTCCCACTTCGAGACGGTGGGCGCCTGGATGCTGGGCGCCGAGGCCGACCTCACCTTCGTCTGACAGACCGGAGACGGACCATGCCGCTGGGCATCCTGCAGCACTACACGATCGAACCGTCCGACCTCGAGCGCACCAAGGACTTCTACTGCGAGGTCCTGGGGCTGGAGAATGGCGACCGGCCGCCCCTCGGCTTCCCCGGCTACTGGCTCTATTCCGGCGGCGTGCCGACCGTGCACCTGCTGGGCGCCCGCCAGCCGCGCGAGGGCATCGTCGTGCGCGGCACCGAGAAGAAGTTCGACGACACCGGCCGCTTCGACCATATCGCCTTCGCCGCCACCGACTTGGCCGGCGTGCGCCAGCGCCTGCAGTCGAAGAAGGTGAAGTTCCGGGAGCAGGTCGTGCCGCGTACCGGCGCCGCCCAGATCTTCCTCTACGATCCCGATGGCGTCGGCGTGGAGCTCAACTTCCCGCCGGAAGAGGCCAGGAAAGAGGCCCGCGCCCAGTGCTGATCTCCCTGGACATCGAGAAGATCGAGCCGCTCGCCGATGGCGCCGCGTTCGGCACGGCGGGTGCCTACGAGCGCGTGATCGGCAAGGCGCGCGGCGAGGTCGATCCCAACCATCCCGGCAACCGGGGCATCGCCCTGATCGACAAGGCGCCGCTGAACGCAAGGGGGCGCGTCGAGTACACGACCGACTTCTTCATCCTGCGGCCCAGGGACCCTGCGAAGGGCAACGGCCGCATCCTCTACGAGGTCAACAATCGCGGCCGCAAGATGCTGTTCGGCAACATCGCCGACGGGCCACAGGGCATGAACGACCCGAAGACCGAAAAGGACGTCGGCAACGGCTTCCCGCTGCGGCTGGGCTACACGATCGTGTGGTCGGGCTGGGATCCCGACGCCCCGCGCGCCAACATGGGGCTCGGCCTGACGGCGCCGGTCGCCACCGACAACGGCCAGCCGATCGTCCAGGCGGTGCGCGACGAGTTCGTCTCGGGCACGCGCGGCGGCGCCCTCGAGGCCTTCAAGCTGTCGCATGAAGCCGCCACGCCGGAGCAGCCGCGCTGCCGGCTGACGCTGCGCGAACGCGCCGACGACGAGCCGCGCGAACTGCCGCTCAACCAGTGGTCCTTCGTCGACGCCCGCACGATCAAGCTGCGCGAAGGCACGAAGCCCAGGCCGGGCTGGATCTACGAGTTCCACTACGAGGCGAAGAATCCCAAGGTGCAGGCGCTGGGCTTCGCCGCGACCCGCGACCTGGTGAGCCATCTGCGCCACGACCCGGCCGGTCGTGCCGCGACCGGCGGGCCGATCGGCCATGCGCTCGCCATCGGCTTCTCCCAGGCCGGCCGCTACCTGCGCAACCACATCTCCGAGGGCTTCAACCGCGACGAGGAAGGCCGCCGCGTCTTCGACGGCATCCTGAGCCACATCGCCGGCGTCGGCCGCATCTTCTTCAACGCACCGTTCGCCCAGCCGGCCCGCACCGGCACGCAGCACGAGGACCACTTCTTCCCCGAGAACGAGTTCCCCTTCTCGACGGCGACGGTCGACGATCCGCTGACCGGCCGGAAGGGCTCGCTGTTCCGCGGTGACGGCTCCGACCCGCTGCTGATCGAGACCAACACCTCGACCGAGTACTGGCAGAAGGGCGCCTCACTGCTGCACACCGATCCGCTCGGCACCCGGGACCTGACGCCGCCCGGGAATTCGCGGATCTACATGATCGCCGGCACCCAGCATGGCGGTCGAGCCGGCGCCACGACGGACGCCGGCCCCAACGTCAATCCGCGCAACCCGCACAACCCGATGCCGGCGGTGCGCGCGCTGCTGGTCGCGCTCGACGACTGGGTCGTGTCGGGCAAGGAGCCGCCGCCCAGCCGCGTGCCGACGCTGGCGGCCGGCACGCTGGTGGAGCCGGGCAAGACGGGCTTCCCCGCCGTGCCCGGCGCGGCCGTGGTCAAGGTCACCAACCAGGTGGCGCCGCCGGGCGACTGGGTGACTCCCGCGCCGCCGAAGAAGGCCTATCGCACGCTGGTCTGCAAGGTCGACGGCGACGGCAACGAGGCCGCCGGCATCCGCCTGCCCGACATCGCCGTGCCGCTCGCCACCTACACCGGCTGGAACGAGTACAAGCCGCCCTACCCCGCGGGCGAGCTGGCCGACCGCGACGGCTCGTGCCTCCCGTTCCCGGCCGACAGGGCGGCGCGCCAGGCCTCGGGCGATCCGCGCCCGTCGGTCGCCGAGCGCTACACGAGCGGGGCCGACTATGTGTCGAAGGTCGAGGCGGCGGTCGCCGCCCTGCTGAAGGACCGGCTGCTGCTGGCCGAGGACGCCGAGCGCTACGTCGAACGGGCCCACAAAGAGCCGCGCGTCGCACCATAGGAGAGGACCATGGCCAAGCTCGACCGCAATGGCGTCAGGATCCACTACGAGGTCCATGGCAGCGGCCCGACCGTTCTGCTGAGCCACGGCTACAGCTCGACGGCGCGCATGTGGGACGGCCAGATCGCTGCGCTGAAGGACCGCTACCAGGTCGTCGTCTGGGACATGCGCGGTCATGGCGAGTCGGACTATCCGGCCGACCCGTCCTGCTACTCGGAAGCCCTCACCGTGGGCGACATGGAGGTGCTGCTCGACCAGGTCGGGGCGAAGACGGCGATCGTCGCCGGCCTGTCGCTGGGCGGCTACATGTCGCTCGCCTTCGCCGCCTCCCATCCCGAGCGCGTGCGCGCACTGATGCTGTTCGACACCGGGCCCGGCTTCAAGAAGGACGAGGCGCGCGCCAAGTGGAACGAGACGGCGCACCAGCGCGCGGCCGGTCTGGAAGCCAAGGGCCTGGCCGCGCTCAACACCAGCGACGAGGTCAGGCTCACGCGTCACCGTGACGCCACGGGCCTCGCCCGCGCCGCCCGCGGCATGCTGGCCCAGGAGAACGACCGGGTGATCCAGTCGCTCGACAAGGTTGCCGTGCCGACCCTCGTGCTGGTGGGCGCCAACGACACGAATTTCCTTGCCGCCACCGACTACATGGCGGCCAAGATCAAGGGCGCCGAGAAGGCGGTCATTCCGGACGCGGGCCATGCGGCGAACCTGCACCAGCCCGCGCTGTTCAATCAGGCAGTCGAGGCGTTCCTCGCCAGGCTGCCGGCAGCCTGAGGAGGAAATCATGGGCAAGCGGATTGCGGTCGTCGGAACGGGCGCGCTGGGCGGTTATGTCGGCGGCTGGCTCGCCCATACCGGCGAGGACGTCACCCTGATCGACTTCTGGCCGGAGAACATCGAGACGATCCGCAGCCGCGGCCTGGAGCTCGACGGCGTGACGCCGGAGGAGAAGATCACGGTCAAGAACGCCAAGACCATGCATCTCACCGAGGTCGAGGCGCTGTCGCGCCAGAAGCCGATCGACATCGCCTTCGTCTCCATGAAGTCCTACGACACCGAATGGGCGACGTCGCTGATCAAGCAGTACCTGGCGCCCGACGGCTACGTCGTGTCGCTGCAGAACTGCCTCAACGAGGAGCGCATCGCCGGCGTCGTCGGCTGGGGCAAGACCGTGGGCATGGTGGCGTCGCTGATCTCGGTCGACATGTTCGAGGCCGCCCGCATCCGCCGCACCGTCGCCAAGGGCGGCGACAAGCACACGGTGTTCCGGGTCGGCGAGGTCCACGGCCGCCTGACCAGGCGGGTCGAGGAGCTGCGCGACATGGTGGGCCGCATCGACAGCGCCAAGACGACCACCAACCTGTGGGGCGAGCGCTGGTCCAAGCTCTGCCAGAACGGCATGAAGAACGGCGTGTCGGCCGCCACCGGGCTCACCGGCGCCGACTGCGACCGCAACGATGCGATCCGCCGCTTCTCGATCAAGCTCGGCGGCGAGGCGGTCCGAGTCGGCCAGGCGCTGGGCTACCACATCGAGAAGATCGGCAAGATGGAGCCCGAGACCTTGGCCAAGGCCTCGGAAGGCGACAAGGCGGCGCTCGACGAGATCGAGACGATCCTGCGGCCCGGCTCCAACACCAATCCCAACCCGCGCGCCGACATCCAGCGGCCATCGATGGCGCAGGACATCCGCAAGGGGCGGCGCACCGAGATCGAGTTCATGAACGGCTACGTCGCCGAGCGCGGCACCTACATCGGCGTGCCGGCGCCGACCCACGCGAAGCTGACCGACATCGTGAAGAAGGTCGAGCGCCAGGAGGTCAAGGCCGCACCGGCGCTGCTGGGCGGGTGAAGTCTTCGCGGGGACGGCGCCAATCGGGGATCAGGGATCTCGAACCGTCCTGAGACCGAGATGCGTCTCCATCGGCTCGAAGTCGCGGTCATCGTGCAGCAGCGCGTGGCCATGCTCGATGCAGAACGTGCCGATGATGAGATCGGCGGTCTTCCGGACCGTCATGCCCAAATCCCGAAGGCGCCGATAGTTTCGGGCGGCTTGCACGGCCAGACGATCATCGAGCAGCGGGACGACGGCATACTCTCGAAGCGCGCGTTCGATTCGAGCCGCCTGGCCGTCGTCCCGGGCGCCTTGAAGGACCTCCAGCAGGATGAGATCGCCGACCAGCAAGGGTTCCCGCGCGGCGGCGGCCTCGAGCGTCCTCGTCCCTGCCGTCGCCTTGCCTCTCAGGTGCGCAATCCAGATCGAGCTGTCGACCAGGATCATCTCTCGCCCGGTTGACGGTCCCGACGCATGCGATCGAGGTCACCCTGCCAGCCAAGGCCCTTGATGTCCGCCAACGCCCTGGCTTGCCGGTTCACGCGCACCAGAAGACGCAACCCTTCCTCGACGGTTGCCCGCTTCGTGGTCAGGCCCGTCAAGGCCATGGCACGCTCCAGCAACTCGTCGTCGATGTCGATGTTGGTTCTCACGTGGCATCCGGCGCGATGTGTATGGAAGGCAACTACTATACACATCCAAGAGCCGGTTCAAGATCGGCGTGGATGTGCCGCCACCACGGCTGCCCGTTGTGGCAAGGCGGTGCCACCGAGGTCTCGCAGGTCACAGCATCGACCGCAGCAGCATGGCTGCGGCCGTACCGCTTCAGTTGATGTAGAGCCCGTAGGCGTCGGCGTCGTCCCAGGCGTCGCCCCAATCGAGGCTGGCCATGGTCGCGGTCGGGTTGTACGGGTCGCCCGGATCGGGGTCGTACATGCGGTTGGCCGCGGTATCGACCATCTGCTCGCGGCCCTTCTTGAGGAAGGTCTGGTAGGCCTGCTGCGAGCCGATATAGAGGCAGCCGCAGACGTTGCGGTCGGGATAGACCCAGACTTGGCGGCCCTTGAAGGTCGTCTGGGTCAGGCGGTGCGCCGGCAGCTTCTTGAAGGCCGCCACCTTGGCCGGGGTGTTCAGGGAGTAGACCTTGAACCCCGAATCGGCCAGCAGGTCGTCCTTGCTCTCGGGCTTGTAGGAGAGCGACAGCGGGTTGGAATTGCCGTTGCACGCCGCCACGGCTGTGATCAGCCCGCAAAGGGCAAGAACGGTCGTCAACGGCTTCACCGCGGTCTCCCTGGTTAGGCGGCCGCCTTGAGGCCGGCCCTGGCATCCTCTTTGACCATATCCGCCCCCTTCTCCGCCACCATGATCGTCGGAGCATTGGTGTTGCCCGACGGCACGGTCGGCATGATCGAGGCGTCGATCACCCGCAGCCCGGCGATGCCGTGCACCCGCAGGCGATCGTCGACCACCGCCATCGGGTCGCGGCCCATCTTGCAGGTCCCGATGACGTGGTAGGTCGTCTGGCCGTTGCCGCGGGCGAAGTCGAGCCATTCGTCGTAGCTGTTCACGTCCTTGCCCGGGTTGTTCTCGAAGGCGATGTACTTCTCCATCGACGGATGCGAGACGATCTTGCGGGCGATCTGCATGCCGGCGACCACCGCGTCGCGGTCGATCTGGGCCGACAGGAAGTTCGGCCGGATGGCCGGCTCCACGCCCGGCGTCGCCGACTTGATGTGGATCGATCCGCGCGAATCGGGCCGGCACTGGCCGATCACCACGGTCATGCCGGGCTCCTTCTCCAGCAGCCGCTTTTGCGCCGTGTCGTAGCTGGCATGGGCCATGTGGAACTGCATGTCGGGCGATTCCAGGCCCGGCCGCGTGCGCACGAACCCGTAGACGACGCCGGCGGTCAGGGCGAGCGCGCCGCGGCCCGTAGTGTAGTACTTGACCACCTCCCTCACGAGGTTGAGCCCGCGCGTCTGCTCGTTCAGCGTGATCGGCAGCTTGACCCGCCAGTTCATGCGCGGCGCGAAATGGTCGCCGTAGTTCTCGCCGACGCCCGGCAGCTCGTGCTTCACCTCGATGCCGTGGCGGCGCAGCAGCTCGGGCTGGCCGATGCCGGAATGCTCGAGCACGCCCGGCGATTGCACCGCGCCGCAGGAGACGATGACCTCGCGATTGACCCGGGCCTCGAGCGGCATGCCGTGCACGCTGTAGGCGACGCCGACGCAGCGCTTGCCGTCCAGGATAACGTTGCGCACCAGCGCGTCGGTCTCGATCTTGAGGTTGGGCCGGCCACGCACGGGATCGAGGAAGGCACGCGCCGTCGACTGACGCCTGCCGTTCTTCATCGTCACCTGGTAGTAGCCGAAGCCTTCCTGGTCGCCGTTGTTGTAGTCCTTGTTCTTGGGATAGCCGCTCGCCGCGGCAGCGTCGATGAAGGCGTCGCACAGCTCATGGGTGTCGCACATGTCGGCGACGTTCAGCGGCCCGCCCTTGCCGCGGCTGTCGTCGCCGCCGCGCTCGAAATTTTCCGACTTCTTGAAGTAGGGCAGGATCTGCGAGTAGGACCAGCCGCGATTGCCGAGCTGCCCCCACGTGTCGTAGTCGAGCGGCTGGCCGCGCACGTAGAGCATGCCGTTGATCGAGCTCGAGCCGCCCAGCGTGCGGCCGCGCGGGCAGGGAATGCGCCGGCCGGCCATGCCCTCCTCGGCCTCCATCTCGAAGTTCCAGTTGAAGGTCTTGTGGTTCAGGAGCTTGGTGAAGCCGGCAGGAATCTCGATCCACATCGACTTGTCGGGCGGCCCGGCCTCGAGCAGCAGGACCTTGACGTTGGCATCCTCGCTCAGGCGGTTGGCGAGAACGCAGCCCGCCGAGCCGCCGCCCACGATCACATAATCCCAGTCCGCCATGATCTCGTTTCCTCCGTGATGGGAGGCACTCTATAGCATCGGGAGTTCGGCTGGAATCGGCCGGGCCGCGCGCGCTCTACCGCAAGTGGCAGGAGACCTGATGTCCCGGCGCGATTTCGCGCAGCGGTGGCGATTCGACCCGGCAGCGCTCGACCGCATAGGGGCAGCGGGTGTGGAAGTGGCACCCGGACGGCGGCTTGACCGGGCTCGGCACGTCGCCCTGCAGCACCATCTTCTTGCGCCGGATCGACGGGTCCGGCACCGGCACGGCCGACAGCAGCGCCTCGGTGTAGGGATGCTGCGGCCGGGTGAAGATCGAGCGCGTGTCGGCATATTCGACGATGCGGCCGAGATACATGACCGCGATGTGGTGGCTGATGTGCTCCACGACCGCGAGGTTGTGCGAGATGAAGAGATACGAAAGCTGGCGCTCGCGCTGCAGGTCCTGCAGCAGGTTGATAACCTGCGCCTGGATCGACACGTCGAGCGCCGATACCGGCTCGTCGCCGACGATCAGCTTGGGCCCGAGCGCGAGCGCCCGGGCGATGCCGATGCGCTGGCGCTGGCCGCCCGAGAACTGGTGCGGGTAGTTGGTCATCTGGGCCGGCCTGAGGCCCACGCGGGCGAACAGGTCCGCGACCTGCTCGCTGCGCTCGCGCCGGTTGGCGACGCCATGCACCATCAGCGGCTCGCCCACGATCTCGCCCGCCGTCATGCGCGGGTTCAGCGACGAGAACGGATCCTGGAAGATGATCTGCATCTGCCTCCGGTAGGGCCGCATCTCGGACTTCGACAGGCCGACGATCTCGGTCCCGGCCACCTCGATCGAGCCGGAGGTCGGCTCGATCAGGCGCAGCACCGCGCGGCCGGCGGTCGTCTTGCCGCAGCCGCTCTCGCCGACCAGCCCCAGCGTCTCGCCGACGCCGATCGAGAAGCTGATCCCGTCGACGGCATAGACCTGGCCGACGGTGCGGCGCAGCAGCCCCTTGCGGACCGGGAAGTGCTTCTTCAGGTCCTTGACCGCCACGACGGGAAGGTTCGCGCCCGGCCTCACGACGTCAGCCATCGGTATGCCAGCAGGCCGCCCAGTGGCCTGTCCTCTTCTCCTCGTAGGCCGGCCGCTCCCGCCGGCAATGGTCGTCGGCCCGTCCACAGCGCGGCGCGAAGGCACACCCCTGAGGCAGATCGAACAGAGGCGGCACGATGCCGGGTATCTCCTGCAGCCGCTCCGCGTTGCTCGACGTGCCGCCGCGCATCAGGTCGAGCCGCGGGATCGAGGCCAGCAGCCCCGACGTGTAGGGGTGCAGCGGCCGGGCGAACAGCTCGCCCACCTCCGCCTCCTCGACCTTGCGGCCGGCATACATGACGATGACCCGCTGCGCCGTCTCGGCGACGACGCCGAGATCGTGGGTGATCAGGATTACCGCCGCGCCGAACTCGCGCTGCAGCTCGACGATCAGCTCCAGGATCTGGGCCTGGATGGTGACGTCGAGCGCCGTCGTCGGCTCGTCGGCGATGAGCACCTTGGGATTGCAGGCCAGTGCCATGGCGATCATGGCGCGCTGGCGCATGCCGCCCGAGAGCTGATGCGGGTACTCCCTGACGCGCTGCGCGGGTTCCGGGATGCGCACGAGGTCGAGCATCTCGACGGCGCGCTTCAGCGCCGCCTTGCGGTCCATGTCGCGGTGCAGGATCAGCGCCTCGGCGATCTGCTTGCCGATGGTCATCACCGGATTGAGCGAAGTCATCGGCTCCTGGAAGATCATCGAGATCTCGTTGCCGCGCACGTCGCGCATCTCCTCCTCGCTGATCTTGAGGAGGTCGCGTCCGGCGAGTCGCACGGCACCCGACACGATGCGGCCCGGCGGGTCGGGAATCAGCCGCATCAGCGACAGCGCCGTCATGCTCTTGCCGCAGCCGGATTCGCCAACGATCGCCAGGGTCTCGCCCGAGGCGACCTGGAAGTCGACGCCGTCCACCGCCTTGACGATACCCTGCCGGGTATAGAACCACGTACCGAGGTCCTCGACCTCGAGGAGAGCGCTCATGTGCGCTCCCGGGGATCGAAGATGTCGCGCAATGCATCTCCAAGCAGGTTGGTTCCGAACACGGTCAGGCTGATCGCGACACCGGGAAAGATGACGAGCCACGGCGCCGTCCGCACGTACTCCGCCGCCGACTCCGAAAGCATCCGGCCCCAGGACGGATAGGGCTCGGGGATGCCCAGGCCGAGGAAGGAGAGTGACGCCTCGGTAAGAATGGCCGAGCCGAGCTGCGCGGTCGCCAGAACGATGAGAGGCGCGAGCGTGTTGGGCAGGACGTGCCTGACCGCGATCCGCACCTCGCCCATGCCGACGGCGCGCGCCGCCTCGACGAACGGCTGCTCGCGCAGCGACAGCGTGCTCGAGCGGACCACCCGCGCCACGTTCGGCACGAGGGCGACGGCGATCGCGATGATGGTGTTCTCGATCGAAGGGCCGAGCGAGGCCGCCATGACCAGCGCCAGGACCAGGAGCGGCAGGGCCTGCATGATGTCCATCAGGCGCTGCGTGGCGAGGTCGACCCAACCGCCCAGGAATCCGCTCGCCAGGCCGATCGCGATGCCCGCCACGAAGCCCAGCGACGTCGCGCCTGCCGCAACGGCGAGCGAGATGCGCGCGCCGTAGACGATGCGACTGAACATGTCGCGCCCCATGAAATCGGCGCCCAGCCAGAACGTGCCGCCGGGGGGCGCCAGCGACGCCCGCGCGTTGGTGTCCAACGGGTCAATCGGGGCGATGACGTTGGCGAACACCGCGGTCAGGACGAAGAGCACCACGATGAGCCCGCCGACCGCACCGAGCGGATAGCGACGCGCCAGGTGCAGCGAATGCCCCCAGAAGCCGGAGACATTGGCGCCGGCGCGGGCGAGTTCGGCGTCATGGTCGATGATGGCCATGATCCCTCAGTCTGCGTACTTGATGCGGGGGTCGAGCACCATGTAGGCCATGTCGACCAGGAAATTCACCATCACGACGATGAACGCGATCAGCATCACCAGATTCTGGACGATGGGATAGTCGCGCCACTGGATGGCCTCGACCAGGAAGCGGGCGACGCCCGGGATGTTGAATACGGTTTCGGTGACGATCAGACCGCCGATCAGGAAGGCCGCCTCGATGCCGATGATGGTCACGACAGGCAGAAGCGCGTTGCGCAGGGCGTGCTGGTAGTTCACCGAGGTCTGCGACGCCCCCTTCGATCGAGCGGTGCGGATGTAGTCCTGGCGCAGCACTTCCAGCATCGACGAACGCGTGAGGCGCATGATCAGCGCGGAGCTGCGGAAGCCGACAGCCGCCGCCGGCACACTGAGCAGGAGCAGCTCGTCGATCAGGCTGCGCGGCTCGTTGTTGTAGATGGGGATCACCCCGAACCACTGGACCGACGCCATGAGGATCAGCAGCGCCAGCCAGAACGACGGCAACGAGAGCCCGCTGAGACTCATCACGCGCAGGAAATAGTCGAGGCCGGTGTTCTGGCGAACCGCGCTGATGACGCCGAGCGGCACGCCGAGCACCACGGAATAGATCAGCGCCAGCGCCGCAAGCTTGGCGCTGACCGGAATGCGGGGAGCGATCTCCTCCATGGCCGGGCGTTCCGAGACGTACGCGAAGCCCAGATCGCCACGGAACAAGCCGCCCACCCACTGGAGATACTGGTCGAAGATCGGCCGGTCGAGGCCGAGCTCCTTGACGATCCTGGCCTTCTCGTCGGCATCGACGATGCCCGCCGAGTCGACCAGGATGTCGGCAATGTCGCCCGGGACCAGGCGCAGCATCACGAAGATGAGCACCGACATTCCGAACAATGTCAGCGCCATCAGCAGTATGCGACGCGTCAGGTAGGCTCCCATCGTTCGCGCCCCGGGCCGTCGTCGGTGGGGCTACTTGTCCAGCCAGACGCTCTCGAAGCGCCACCCGTTGTAGATGCCGTTGTGCTGGAGGACGAGCCCCTTCACGGACGGCTGCATGCAAGTATTGGCGACGTTGTGCAGGATGGTTGGCCGCGCGGCGTCCTTCGTCAGGATTGCCTCGATGTCGGCCACCATCTTCATCCGCTTGGCCTTGTCGGTCTCGGACGACTGAGCGACGATCAGCTTGTCGACCTCCGGATTGTTGTAGCCTGTGTAGTTGCGCGACGACGTGCTGTAGAAGTTCTCGAAGAACATGACATCCGGATCGTCGACGCCGGCGCCCGTCAGGTTCAGCCCGATCTGGTAGTTCTTCTGCTGCACCCGGGTGAACCACACCGTGGTGTCGATCGGGTCGAGCTCACCCTCGACGTAGATCTTCTTCAGCTGGTCGATCAGGATGACCGCGGGATCGCGATAGATGGCGATGTTGCGCGTGGCCACCTTGACCTTGAGCGGCTTGTCGGGACCGTAACCGAGGCTCTGCATGATCTTCTGAGCCTCGGCGATGTCCTTCGCCGGGTCCGGACCGTAGCCGGGCAGCTTCGCGATCTCCTCCGGCGGCATGCCCCATACGCCGGCTGGCGGCGGCAGCATGGCCGCGCCGATCAGGTCGTGGCCCTGGGCCAGGATCTCGCTGAACGGCTTGCGGTCGATCGCCAGGACCAGAGCCTCGCGGATCTTGGGATTGTCGAACGGCTCCTTGTCGCGATTGACGATCAGGTTGGAGCGAACGTTGGTGGGCCGTGCCTCGCAAACCGCGTTGGGGGCCTGATCCTTGACGTCCTTCAAGAGGGGGAAGGTGATGTCGGAATCGAACGTCAGGTCGAATTCACCGGCCACGAAGCCCAGCACGCGCGTGCTGCGATTGGGGACGATCCTGAACTCGATGGCGTCGAGATAGGGCTGCCCCTTTTTCCAGTAGTCGGGATTGCGCGCGAGCTTGATCGATTCGTTGCGCTTGAAGTCCACGACCTTGAACGGTCCCGTGCCGATGGGCTTGGAACGCATGACGCGACCGTCGACGTGGCACGAATAGACCGGCGTGTAGCCGGAGGCCAGCATCGCCAGGAACGACGGCTGCGGCCGTCCCAGCTGGAAGGTGACCTCGGTGGGCGAGCCCACGGACACTTCCTTGAGGTTCATGTACCAGACCTTGCGCGGATTCTTGCGCAGCAGCTCCTTGGACTTCTCGTCCTCCTTGCCCATCAACGCGTCGAACGTGCACTTGACGTCGTTGGCCGAGAAGGGCTTTCCGTCATGCCACTTCACGCCCTGCCTGAGCTTGAAGGTGAGCTTGGTCTTGTCCGGGCTCCACGACCAGCTCTCGGCCAGGTCGGGAACGATCTTGTCCGCCGAGTTCAGCTTCTCGTTGGGATCGAACATCACGAGATTGTTGAAGACCGACATGAACGGCATGATGGTCGAGATCGTCGCCTCTTCGTGAATCGAGGCGCTCGGCGGATTGTCGCGATGCGTGACCTTGAGCGTGCCGCCCTGCTTCTGAGCGAAGGCAGGTGCTGCTGCCAGAACAAGCGCAGCGATCGACCCAGTCGCAAACGCAACGCGCATTGAGCGTGTAGCCATCAATTTCCTCCCATGGACGCGCCGCATTCTTGAGGCGGCAGTGCATTCCCCGTTAGGACCAAGCTAGCACATCGGATGAAACGGCCAAGCCCTAATGCGACGGGCCCTTGAGTTCGATCTGATTCCCCTCGGGATCATGGAAATAGACGGACGGCCCATTGCCCTCGGCACCGTAGCGCTCGACGGTCTCGCCGACCTCGATGCCGAAGGGCGCGAGGCGCGTGACGATGGCGTCACGATCGAAGGGCGCGATGCGGAAGCATAGATGGTCCATGTTGGCGCCGGCCCGGGGCCGTTCGCCGGCGATCAGGTCGAGCATCGAGGCGCCGGCCCGCATCTGCACAAGGCCCAGGCGCTCGAGCGTGCGCTCGACACGGAATCCCAGCACCGTCTCGTAGAAGCTCACCATGCCGGCGAGGTCGCGGACCCGCAGCACGACGTGGTCGATTCGTTCGACATGGAAGGTCATGGCGTCTAGCCTCTCGCAAACTCGATCCGGCGGGCACATAGGGGGAAACATGGCTCATGCGATCAACGCCGCCAAGGCGCGGCTGCGCAAAGGCGAGCTCGCGATCGGCATCGGCGTGCGGCTGGTGCGCAACGTCGACATCATCAAGGTCATGAAGTCAGCGGGCTTCGACTGGCTGTTCCTCGACCTCGAGCATGGCGCCATGTCGATCGAGACGGCGTGCGAGATCTCGGTCGCGGCCCAGGATTCCGGCATCGCGCCGATCGTGCGCGTGCCCTACGGCGAGCTCGCCATGGCGACCCGCGTGCTGGACGGCGGCGCGCTCGGCATCGTCATCCCCCACGTCGACACGCCCGAGGAGGCGCGCGAGATCGCCGACCGTCTGCGCTATCCGCCGCGCGGCCATCGCTCGGTCGGCGGCGGGCAGGCGCAGTTCGACTACGCGCCGATGCCGCTCGGCGAGATGACCGAGAAGAGCGACGCGAACACGCTGATCACCGTGATGATCGAGACGCCCAAGGCGGTCGAGAATGCCGAGGCGATCGCTGCCGTTCCCGGGATCGACTGCCTGCTGGTCGGCTCGAGCGACCTGTCCATGGAGATGGGAATCCCCGGGCAGACCGGCCACGAGAAAGTCCAGGCTGCCGTCGACAAGGTCGTGGCGGCCTGCACGAAGCACAAGAAGTGGCCGGGCATGGGCGGCGCCTACAGCGAGGAACTGCTGCAGCTCTACACCGGCAAGGGCATGAAGCTGATCCTGGCCGGCAACGACCTTCCCATGCTCACCGGCGCCGCCCGCGCCCACCAGGCCAAGGTGCGCGCCTATCAGAAGTAGGCGCGTCGGAGTCCGGAGAGCGGCGCCGATACCGAAGGCACGCGGAACACGCGACAGGGCCTCCACGCGACAGGGCCTCATGGAGAAGCTGCCCCTCGCGTGAGCGCGTCCGGTTTCCTCGCGGCGGAGCGGACGCTAGGCTGGGCGGATCGGACCGGGCGGCGCCACGCGCGGGTCGTTCGCGGCGTCGGGCCGTCCTGAGGGGAGACCATCCATGACCAGAGTCCTGCGAACCTTCGTTTCGGCCCTGCTGTTGGTCGCCATCGGCTTCTTCGCCGGGCGCGTGTCGGATGTCGCGATGCCGGCGGCGCTCGCGCAGCAAACGGCGCCGGCGCCTGCGTCGCCGGACAAGCCGCCGGTCGCCGAGCGCCTGGCGGGCGAGGTCAAGGCCATGACGCTGCCGCCCGAGGTCAAGGGCCTGCTCGAGGACGTGAAGCGGCGGATCGACGGGCTGCAGAAGACCGTCGACCAGTCGGTGGCCGAAGCCCGTGCCAAGGCCATCACCTATTCGATCTGGGCGGTGGTCGGCCTGTGTGTCCTGATGCTGGTCTCCTCGCTGATCGGCGGCGCGGTGGCCGGGATGATGGTCAGGCGCCGTCGGCTGTAGCGGGTGGTCCTTCCTCCGGTCGCTCGATGACGATGCCTGCCTCGACGCACGGCCAGCAGAGCCGCCCGCTTGCCCTGCGCGGTCCCGTGCTCACGTTCACCGGCGACCCGTTCCGCGACGGCCTGGAGCGGACGATGGTGCACGAGCCGGACGGCATGGTCGTCATGGCGGACGGCCGCATCACCCGTTTCGGGCCGGCCGGCCAGGTCGCCGCCGAGCTGCCGGCGGGGACGGACATCGTCGACTACGGCAAGGACTCGCTGATCTCGGCCGGCTTCGTCGACTGCCATGTCCATTTTCCGCAGACGCCGATGATCGCCGCCTACGGCGCCCAGCTCCTCGAATGGCTCGAGACCTATACCTTCCCCACGGAGCTCAAGTTCGCCGACCGGGGATATGCGCGCAGCGTCGCTCGCGTGTTCCTGCGCGAGTGCCTGCGCAACGGCGTCACAACGAGCTGCGTCTACTGCACGGTCCATCCGCATTCCGTCGATGTGCTGTTCGAGGAGGCCGAGGCGCTGGGCCTCCGGCTCGCGGCAGGCAAGGTCCTGATGGACTGCAACGCCCCCGACGGGCTGCGCGACACGGCGCAGTCGGGCTACGACGACTCGGCCGCCCTAATCGCGCGCTGGCACGGTCGCGGCCGCCTGCTCTACGCGATCACGCCGCGCTTCGCCGGCACCAGCTCTCCCGAGCAGCTCGCCGCCGCCGGCGCGCTGTGGCGGGCGCATGGCGACTGCCTGATGCAGACCCACATCGCCGAGACCCGGGCCGAGGTCGCCTGGATCCGCGAGCAGTTTCCCGACCGGCGTCACTATCTCGACGTCTACGATCATCACGGCCTATGCGGACGGCGCGCCGTGTTCGGACATGGAATCTGGCTGGAGGACGACGAGCTGCAGCGCCTGCACGGAAGCGGCGCCGCCATCGCCCACTGCCCGACCTCGAACTTCTTCCTCGGCAGCGGTGCCTTCGACCTGACGCGGGCGCTCGACCCGGCACGCCCGATCCGCGTCGGCCTGGGCACCGACATCGGTGCCGGCACGTCCTTCTCGATCCTCGCCACCCTGGGCGCGGCCTACAAGGCCGCCCAGCTCAACGGCCACGCCCTGTCCGCCGGCCACGCCTACTATCTGTCGACCCGGGGCTCGGCGCGCGCCCTCTACCTGGAGGATCGGATCGGCAGCATCGCCCCGGGCATGGAGGCCGACCTCGTGGTGCTCGACATGCGCTCCACGCCGCTCATCGATTTCCGCATGAACCAGGCCCGCGACTTCGCCGAGCAGCTCTTCGTCCAGATGACCCTGGGCGACGACCGGGCCGTGCGGGCGACCTACGTTGCCGGCCGCCTCGCGCACCAGCGGGCTTCGTGACAGACCCCCGTCGGTAGTGTGAATTTTGGGTGTAGACCCACAATATTGTGGCCGGTCTGCTCCAATCAGGGTACGCTTCCCTCGGTAGCTGAAGGAGGTGCTCAATCCGTCCGAGGTCACCGTACCCTGACGGAAACTGGTTCACCGGTGGTGTCCCCACCGTGTGCGCTGTCAGCCTCACCTTCCGCCCGACCGATCGTCGACGCCTCCGCCCTGCGGGGGCGTTTTGCTTTTCGGCGACCGGTGCCCACTTCCAGTCCCAGCCCCCGGAGTACGAATATGGCCAAACGCGCCACTCGCCGTGCCAAGCTGCATGACATCGATAGCGCTCGTATTCACAGCCTGGTCTTCGACCACACTCCGGCCAACGACCGCGACCAGAGCTATATCCGGCGCATCCGTCCGCGGAGCGACAACCAGCGGATCCTCATGGAGGCGATCGACGCGAAGCCCCTGACCGTCGCCATGGGGCCGGCCGGCACCGGCAAAACCTATCTGGCGATCTCGGCGGCCGTCGAGGCGCTGGAGGGCGGCAGCGTGTCCCGTATCGTCCTGTCGCGTCCGGCCGTCGAGGCCGGCGAGAATCTCGGCTTCCTGCCGGGCGACATGCGCGAGAAGCTCGACCCCTACCTGCGGCCGCTTTACGACGCGCTGAACGACCGCCTGGGACCCAAGCGCCTGCGCCAGCACCTCGACGACGGCACGATCGAGATCGCTCCCGTCGCCTTCATGCGCGGCCGTACCCTGAACAACAGCTTCGTCCTGATCGACGAGGCGCAGAATTGCACCTACGGCCAGCTCAAGATGCTGCTGACCCGGCTGGGCTGGCATTCGAGCATGGTGATCACCGGCGATCCCGACCAGACCGACCTGCTACCGGAACTGTCGGGGCTGGGCGCCATCGGCACCAAGCTCGACGGGCTCGACGACGTCGCCGTGGTGCGGCTCACCGACAAGGATGTGGTGCGCCATCCGCTGGTCGGCCGCATGTTGTCGGTGCTGTAAAACGACCGATTTTACCCACAGATAGGAACGCGGCAGCCGAACGGATCAAAGAGGGAACGTTCGGCGCCGCCACCCTTTTCTGCGGGGGCGGATTCACTTAATTTGTCGCCCTATTTCAATACCTTAGATGCTACCTGGCGGGCTCCTGCCACCCTGCCTACATCAAGTCAATATAGTGACGGTGACGCGACGGTGACCTGAAGGTCGGCTTGTTCACAGAGTTCCCCACAATGGGCTCCATGGCTTGAAAGCCGACCTCGGTCTACCGATTGTACGTTCTTCGGCAGGCCACCGTGATCAACGAACCCGATTCCCCACAGACCGTGCAAGACGACCTCCCGGAGGCCGAACCGTCGCCCTCGGAAGGCACGCTGGCCGACGGCATGCGGGTGATCGGCGAGTTCGTCCGCACCCTGCCGCGCAAGCCGGGCGTCTACCGGATGATCGCCGCCGACGGCGAGGTCCTCTACGTCGGCAAGGCGCGGTCGCTGCGCAGCCGGGTGGCCGCCTATACCCAGCCGACCCGCCTCGACACCCGCCTCGTGCGCATGGTCTCGGCGACCCGGACCATGGAGTTCGCGGTCACCGACAGCGAGGCCGAGGCCCTGCTGCTCGAGAACAACCTGATCAAGCGCTTCAAGCCGCGCTTCAACGTGCTGCTGCGCGACGACAAGTCGTTCCCCTACATCGTGATCCGCCGCGACACGCCGTGGCCGCAGCTCGCCAAGCATCGCGGCACGCGCGAGCCCGCCAACGAGTATTTCGGCCCCTTCGCCTCGGCCACCGCCGTCAACCGCACGCTCTATGCGCTGCAGCGCGCCTTTCCCCTGCGCTCCTGCTCGGATGGCGTCTTCGCCACCCGCACCCGTCCCTGCCTGCAGTTCCAGATCAAGCGCTGCACGGCGCCCTGCGTCGGCCGCATCGAGCACGGCGAGTACGACGCCATCGTCGGCGAAGTGCGCGACTTCCTGGGCGGCCGCAACCGCGAGGTCCAGCAGGCGCTGTCGCAGCGCATGGAGCAGGCGTCGGGCAATCTCGAGTTCGAGCGGGCGGCGGTGCTGCGCGACCGCATCCGCGCGCTGGCCCACATCCAGTCGCACCAGTCGATCAGCCTGCCGTCGATCGACGAGGCCGACATCTTCGCGGCTCATGCCGAGGGCGGCCAGGTCTGCGTGCAGGTCTTCTTCCTGCGCGCCGGCCAGAACCTCGGCAACCGCGCCTACTTCCCGAGCCACACGCGCGATCTCGACGAGCCGGAGATCCTGGCCGCCTTCATCGGCCAGTTCTACGAGGCCCGCACCGCGCCGCGGCTGATCCTGACCAGCCACGACGTCGCCGAGGCCGAACTGCTGGAGAGCGCGCTGGCGATGACGGCCGGCCACAAGGTCGAGATCCGCCATCCCAAGCGCGGCGACCAGAAGGACGCGCTCGACCAGGCGAAAACCAATGCCCGCGAAGCGCTGGCCCGGCGCATGGCCGAGCGCGGCACCCAGCGGCAGCTCCTCGAGGGCGTGGCGCGCGTGTTCGGCCTCGACGGTCCGCCGGAGCGCATCGAGATCTACGACAACAGCCATATCCAGGGGACGGCGGCGATCGGCGCCATGGTGGTGGCCGGTCCCGACGGGTTCATGAAGAACGCCTACCGCAAGTTCAACATCAAGACCGAGGGCGCGGCCGGCGACGACTTCGCCATGATGCGCGAGGTGCTGGCGCGCCGGTTCGGCCGCGCCCTGCGCGAGGACCCCGAGCGCGGCGACGAGACCTGGCCCGACCTGCTGCTGATCGACGGCGGTCAGGGCCAGCTCGAGGTAGTGCGACAGGTCCTGTCCGAGCTGGGCCTCGACGACATCGCCACGGTCGGCATCGCCAAGGGGCCGGATCGCGACGCCGGCCGCGAGCGCTTCTTCATGGCGGGGCGACCGCCCTTCTCGCTCGAGCCGCGCGATCCCGTGCTCTACTTCCTGCAGAGACTGCGCGACGAGGCCCATCGCTTCGCCATCGGCACCCATCGAACGCGCCGCTCGGCCGACATCACCCGCTCGGCACTCGACGAGGTGCCGGGTATCGGCGCGGGCCGCAAGCGGGCGCTCCTTCATCATTTCGGCAGTGCGCGTGCGGTTGCCGTCGCGACCCTGGAAGACATCAAGGCGGTGCCGGGAATCTCCGGCGCGCTCGCCCAGAAAATCCATGACCACTTCCGGGGCGGCCGGTAAGAATGTTCGGCGCATGCTGAACCTTCCCAATGTGCTCACCCTTTCGCGCATCGTCGCGATCCCGCTGGTCGTTGCCTGCTTCTGGCTCGATCATGGCTGGGCACAGTGGCTGTCGGCCGCGCTGTTCGCCATCGCCTGCATCACCGACTGGTTCGACGGCTATTTCGCGCGGCGCTATCACCAGATCTCGCGCTTCGGCCGTTTCCTCGATCCCATTGCCGACAAGCTGCTGGTCGCGGCGGCGCTGGTGATGCTGGTCGACAACGGCTCGCTGAGCGGCCTCAACGTCCTGGCGGCCCTGATCATCCTCGCCCGCGAGATCCTGGTATCCGGTCTTCGCGAGTTCCTCGCCGAACTCAATGTCGGCGTGCCGGTGAGCCAGCTCGCCAAATGGAAAACCGGGGCGCAGATGGGGGCCATCACCTTCCTGCTGCTGGGTGACGCCGTGCCCCCGATCATCCACCAAATCGGCGTGGGGCTGATCTGGGTCGCCGCCGGCCTCACGCTCATCACCGGCTACGACTATCTGCGTACCGGGCTGCGTCACATGGCCGAGGGTGGTCCGACATGAGGGGCGAGGCATGAAGGTGCGCTACTTCGCCTGGATGAAGCGGACGGTCGGCCTGCCCGAAGAGCAGGTCGAGCCGCCGTCCGAGGTGAGGACGGTGGGCGACCTGGTCGTGTGGCTGCGCGGCCGCAGCCCGGGACATGCCGAGGCGCTGGCCGAGGGCGCGGCCTTCGGCGCCGCCGTCGACCAGCGCACCGCGACCTTCGACGTGCCGATCGCCGGCGCTCGCGAGGTCGCCTTCTTCCCGCCTTTCACCGGAGGCTGACATGGCCGTTCGCGTGCAGGCCGAGGACTTCGATGTCGGCGCCGAGCTCGACCGTCTGACGGGCGGCAACCGGCGGATCGGCGGGCTCGCGGTGTTCGTGGGCCTGGTGCGCGAGATGCACGTGCGCGAGGGCCTGCACCGCAACCGAATCGACGCGCTCACCCTCGAGCACTATCCCGGCATGACCGAGAAGGCGCTGGAAGACATCGAGGCCGAGGCCAACCGGCGCTGGCCGCTCGAAGCGACCCTGATCGTGCATCGCTACGGCCGGCTCGAGGCCGGCGCACGCATCGTGCTGGTGGCCGTGGGCTCGCCGCATCGGGAGGCCGCCTTCGAGGCCTGCGAGTTCCTGGTCGATTGGCTGAAGACGAAGGCGCCCTTCTGGAAGCTCGAGGACACGCCGGCCGGCGAAAAGTGGGTCGACGCCCACGAGGGCGACGATGCCGCGGCTGCCCGCTGGGAGAAGCGCGACCCGCCCGGCTAGCGCCCGAGATATGCGCCTGCGCGCTGCGGCGCCCTGATAAAATCCGCCCAACGAAAAATGTTGGGAGTGACGCTCATGACCCTTTCGAAGCGATTCGAGGAAACGGGCGGAGCGACGGTGTCCCGTCGCGCGCTCGTCGGTGTGGCCGGTGCGGCCGCAGCTACTGCGATGGCAGGGCGGGCCTTCGCCCAAACGCCGGCGACGGCGCCAGCGGGGCCAGCCGCCCCGCCATCGACCGTCACGACACCGCCCCGCGACTTCGGCCCCAACGCGCCGCCCAACGTCTATTTCACCGACCCCGACATCCTGACGGTCGATCCGAGCTTCAATGCGCTGCGCCAGCCCAATGCGCCCATCCAGCGCCTGTGGACCGGCGCGCTGTGGGCGGAAGGCCCGGCGTGGAACGCGCAGGGCCGCTATCTCGTGTGGAGCGACATCCCGAACAACCGGCAACTGCGCTGGCTCGAGGATGACGGTCGGGTGAGCGTTTTCCGCCTGCCGTCGAACAACTCCAACGGCAACACGTTCGACTTCCAGGGCCGCCAGCTCTCGTGCGAGCACCTGACGCGCCGCGTCGTGCGCTACGAGCTCGACGGCTCGACGACGGTGCTGGCCGATTCCTTCAACGGCAAGAAGCTCAACTCGCCGAACGACGCGGTGCCGCACCCCGACGGCAGCTACTGGTTCACCGACCCACCCTATGGCGGCCAGCTCTACGAGGGTGCACCGGACGGCGGCGGCGGTCCGAGCAATGCCGACAGCAGGCTCAATCCGAAGCTTGGCCAGCCGCCCGGCATCGGCACCGGCCGGCGCGAGCTGCCCACCAATTGCTACCGCATCGACCCGAGCGGCCGCGTCGACCTCGTGGTGAGCGAGGACCAGGTGCCCGACCCCAACGGTCTCTGCTTCTCGCCCGACTACAAGACGCTCTATGTCGCCAGCACCGGCAAGGGGCCCGGCGACACCGGCCCCGGTGGCAAGGGCGAGGTCTATGCATTCACCGTCGGATCCGACAACAAGCCGTCCGACCGCCGGCTGTTCAGCGACTTCATGGTCGACGGGGTGAAGTGCGGCCCCGACGGCCTGCGCTGCGACGTGGCCGGCAACGTCTGGGTCTCAAGCAACGCCGGCCGCGCCGTGGGTTACAGCGGCGTGACGGTGTGGAACCCGCAGGGCAAGCTGATCGGTCGCATCCGCCTGCCCGAGGTCTGCGGCAACGTCTGCTTCGGCGGCCCCAAGCGCAATCGCCTGTTCATGGCCGCCAGCCAGTCGCTCTACGCCGTGTATGTGAACACGCAGGGCGCTGCGCCGGGGTGAGAAGATTCTCTCTCGCACTCTCTTCTCATTCTCCTCTCCCCCGCCAGGGGGAGAGGCTGGGTGAGGGGGCACACAGCCCGCGCTATCCCCCTCTCCTAACCTCTCCCCCTATCGGGGGAGAGGAATTCGAGCGACGGCAACGTCCGGGCGTGTGCGGAACCTCAGCCCAGCGCCACCAGCGCCAGGTCGGTGACGCCGCGTTCGCGCAGCCGGTCGGCGGCTGCGAGGGCCCGTTGGCCACTGCGGCAGCAGAGGACCACACGCCGCGACGGCACGGGCTCGGCCAGCGCCTCGATGCTCTCGACGCCGATCCGACGCGCGCCGGCGAAGGGCGACTGCGGCGCCTCGTCAAGGCTGCGCAGGTCGACCACGAGATCGTCTTCCCTCACGGCCGCCGGCGCGATGAACGGCACGACCGAAGGCGGTTCCGGACTGCCCGCGAAGGCGAAGCCACCGAATGCCAGGCGGCGCGCATCGAAGGTCACGACGCGGCCCAGCACCGACGGCTCGAGCCCGAGCAGCAGGTGCAGCGCGAGATGCGCTTGCAGGCCGCCCAGCACCGCCACCGCGGTGCCGAGGACACCCAGCGTGGCGCAGGTGCCGCCATCGGCCGAGACGTCGGGAAAGACCGCCCGGTAGCTCGGCGCGCCGCCACAGAAGGCACCGGCATAGCCGGTCGTTCCGACGACCGACGCGCTGATCATCGGCTTGCCCGCTGCAAGACAGGCGTCGCTCAGCATGTAGCTGACGGCAAAGCTGTCGGCGGCATCGACGACGAGGTCGGAAGCGGCCACGAGGCCCGGGGCATTCTGCGGCGTCAGCCGCTCGCCGACCGCGACGGTCGTTGCTGCCGGGTTGAGGCGCGCCAGGGCCGCCACGGCCGCCTGCGCCTTCGGTCGGCCGATATCGGCCATGCCGTAGAGCGGCTGGCGGTGCAGGTTCGTTTCCTCGACCGTGTCGTGGTCGACGATCGTCAGCCGTCCGACACCGGCGCCGGCGAGATATTGCAGCACCGGGCAGCCGAGCCCGCCGGCCCCCACGACCAGCACCGACGCGGCGGCGAGCCTGGCCTGGCCGGCCGCGCCGACCTCCGGCAGAACTGTCTGGCGGGCATAGCGATCGCTCATGGCTTCCTCCGCGTGGCGGCGATCCAGGCCCGTGCCTGTGCGATCGGATCGGGGTGATTGACGATGTCCCCCACGACCGAGGCGATGTCGGCACCCGACGACAGGCAGAGCAGCGCGCGCTCGAGCGTCAGCCCGCCGATCGCCACCAGCGGCTTGCCGCCGATCAGGCGCTTCCATTCAGCCAGGCGCTCGGTGCCCTGCGGCGACCACGGCATCTGCTTGAGCCTGGTCGGCCAGATCGGTCCGAGCGCCACATAGTCGGGATCGACGGCGAGCCCCGTCTCGAGCTCGGCATGGTCGTGCGTGCTGACGCCGATCCGAAGGCCGGCGCGGCGCAGCGCCTTCACGTCGGCATCGACCAGGTCCTCCTGGCCGAGATGAACCCAGGCGCAACCTTCGTCGATGGCGATGTCCCAGTAGTCGTTGACGACGAGCTGCGCGCCGTGGCGCCCGCAGACATCGCGCGCCTCCGCCACCTGGCGGCGGATCTCGTCGACCGGCTGGTCCTTGATGCGCAACTGGATCAGCCGTGTGCCGGCCGGCACCAGGCGCTTCACCCAACCCGCATCGGGGACGACCGGATAGAAGGGATCGAGCATGTCAGCCCCCGCCCAGCACGGCCTTGCCGATGACGGGCGTCGAGGGCTGCGCCATGTCGCGCGGCTCCAGCGGCCGCGCCAGGAACGCCGCGCGGCCGGCCTCGACCGCCAGCGCGAAGGCCCGCGCCATGGCCTCGGGATCGCCCGCTTCGGCGACCGCTGTGTTCAGCAGCACGGCGTCGTAGCCGAACTCCATCGCCGCCGCGGCATGGCTCGGCACGCCCAGCCCTGCATCGACCACCAGCGGTATGTCCGGGAAGTGGGCGCGCAGCGACTTCAGGCCGTAGACATTGTTCAGCCCGCGCGCCGAGCCGATCGGCGCGCCCCACGGCATCAGCACGCGACATCCGGCCTCGACCAGGCGCTCGGCCACCACCAGGTCCTCGGTCGTGTAGGGGAAGACCTCGAACCCTTCCTCCGACAGGATGCGCGCGGCCTCGACCAGGCCGAACACGTCGGGCTGCAGCGTGTCGGCCTCGCCGATCACCTCGAGCTTGATCCACGGCGTGTCGAACAGCTCACGCGCCATATGCGCGGTGGTGACTGCCTCCTTCACCGAATGGCAGCCGGCCGTGTTGGGCAGGACGCGCAGGCCGAGCGCGCGGATCAGCGACCAGAAGCCCTGGCCCGCCCGCCCGTCGCCGCCTTCGCGGCGCAGGGAGACCGTGACGACCTCCGCGCCGGACGCGCGGATGGCGCGTTCGAGCACCGCCGGCGAGGGATAGCGCGCCGTGCCCAGCAGCAGGCGCGAGGCTAGGTCGACGCCGTAGAACATGGTCAGCCTCCCTGCATGGGCGCGACGACCTCGATGCGGTCGCCGTCGGCCAGCCGGGTCGCGGGCCGCGCCGCCGCCGCGACGAAGCGGCCGTTCACCGCGGTCGCGATCTTGCGACCGCCGAAGCCCAGCGTCTCCAGCGCCGCGGCCAGCGTCGCGGCATCGACGTCATGCGCGTCGTCGTTGAGGAAGATCCGCATCGATGCTCTCCGTTTCGATCAAAGACAGGACGGCGTCGGCCGCCGTGCGGGCGAGCCAGGGCGACAGCAGGAAGCCGTGCCGGAACAGGCCGTTGGCCCGCACGACGCGACCGTCGCGCCGGACTTGCGGCAGGTTGTCGGGAAAGGCCGGCCGCAGGTCCGAGCCGAGCTCGACGATCTCGGCCTCTCCGAAGGCGGGATGCAGCGTGTAGGCGGCATTCAGCAGCTCGACGGCGGAGCGCACCGTCACCGGGCCGCGCCGCTCGCTCTCGATCATGGTGGCGCCGATCATGAACAGGCCTTCGCCGCGCGGCACGACGTAGAGCGGGAAGCGCGGATGCAGCAGCCGCACCGGCCGCTGCAGGCTCACGTCGGGCGTGCGCACCACGACCATCTCGCCGCGGACCCCGCGCAGGTCGGGCAGGACGTCGCGCGCGCCGAGCCCTCGGCAGTCGACGGCGATCCCGTCCCCGGTGGGCTGGCCCTCGACGGAAAAGCGGATCGGCACGCCGAGACGCGACAGGCGATCCGCCAGGGCGGCGAGCGCGCGGCGCGGATCGAGATGCGCTTCCCCCGCGAAGAAGAGCGCGCGGCGGAAGCGGCCGGCGAGATCGGGCTCGATCTCGGCGAGCCGCTCGCCGTCGAGCCAGTCGAAGTATTCGGTGCGATCGGCGAAGCGCGCGAGGTCGGCGGCGTCGCGCGCCGGCGCGACCACAAGGCTGCCGGCGCGCACCGTGTCGGGAACGCGATCGGACCACCAGTCGATCGCCGCCGCGCCACGGGCGGCGACCTCGGGATCGGTGGTGGCACGCTCGCACCACGGCGCCAGCATGCCGCCCGCCATCCACGAGCAGGCTGTCTCGCCCAGCCGGGCGCTGCGCTCGACCACCTCGACGGGCAGGCCGCGCTCGGCGAGCTCGAGCGCGCAGGTCAGGCCGGCAACGCCGGCACCGATGACGACAATGGGTGGACTGGCCAATGGCAAACTCCCGTTCCTTCGCCGGCATGACCCGGATCAGGTTCAAAGGGTTCAGCCTCATGGCTGTCTCAGCCCGGCTCCTCGTGCAAGCCGGACACCCCTCGGACGTCTTCGAAGCAGATAGTCAGCGGTCCCCTTCTGTCAAGTCATGCCATGGCATCTCGAATCGCCCGTCAGGCGGCCAGCGACGGCTGCGGCGCGAGATGGGTGGATTCACCGAAGCCCTCGCAGTCCGGCTCGCGCACGAGGGCCTGGAAGTCGGCCGTCAACGTCCGGGCGACCGGGCCCGCCTGATAGTGATGTCCGTCGACGGAGCCCACGGGCACGATCTCGGCGGCGGTGCCGCAGAGGAAGACCTCGCTCGCGCGCCTCAGCTCCTCCGGCTTCACGGCGCGTTCCTCCACGGTCCATCCGCGGCGGCGCGCCATTGCGATAACGGCGCGGCGCGTGATGCCGTCGAGGAAGTTCTCCGGCGTCGGCGTCACCAGGGTCCCGTCGATCACCAGGAAGATGTTGGCGCCCGTCGACTCGGACAGGTCGCCCTTCCAGTCGAGCATCAGCGCGTCGTCGAAGCCCGCCTTGAGGGCACGGTCCTTCTCGATGCCGCAAATGATGTAGAGGCCGGCCACCTTGGCCTGGCCGGGGGCGAAGTCGGCCGACGGGCGGCGGTACTTCGCCATGGTGACGTTGATGCCGGAATCGCGCGCCTGCACCGACAGCCGCCCCTCCTGGGCCCAGGGCGCGATGGCGAGATGCACCGTCGTGCCGATCGCCGAAACGCCCATCACCTCCGAGCCGCGCCAGGCGATCGGGCGGACGTAGCCGGACAGCAGGCCGTTGGCCCGCACCACCGCTCGCGTCGCCTCCTCGATCTGCTGTCGGGTCCAGGGGATCTCGTAGTCGAGTAGCCGGGCGGAGTTGATCAGCCGGGCGCTATGGGCGGCCAGCCGGAAGACCCGACCGTCGTAGATGCGCTCGCCCTCGAACACGGCGGAGCCGTAGTGCAAGGCGTGGGTGAGGACGTGGACCCCGGCGTCGCGCCACGCCACCAGCTTGCCGTCGAGCCAGATAAATCCGTCACGGTCATCCATGCCTAAGGACATTGCCGATCTCCCACTCTCGAATTGCCACTAAAGTCCAATTCGGATTCCATATCGCAATCTTATGAGTAGTTAGGTCAGTATTATTGACCTTGTCAATACTCCACGATCTGTCACGGCCGGCGCGCTAGGATGCCCGACGATGGGACATGCACACGGACATGGAGCCCGGCACGGCCACGGGCATGCGCATGGGGCGGGCGCAACGGCCGCGGGCCGGCACAAGGGCCGGCTCTTCGGCGCCTTGGCGCTGACGTCGGGCTTCATGCTGGTGGAGGTGGTGGGCGGCCTTCTGACGGGCAGCCTGGCGCTCCTGGCGGACGCCGCGCACATGCTGACCGACGCCGGCGGTCTCGCCCTGGCGCTGATCGCCGTGCGCTTCGCCGAGCGCCCGGCGACACCGGACAAGACGTTCGGTTATGTTCGCCTCGAGGTGCTGGCAGCCCTCACCAATGCCGTGGTGCTGCTGGTGCTCACCGTCTTCATCCTGTTCGAGGCGGTCGAGCGGTTCCTCGAGCCGCCGCCGATCCTAGCGGGCCCCATGCTGGCGGTCGCCGCCATCGGCCTCGCCGTCAATCTCGCCAGCATGAAGCTTCTCGCGGCGGGATCGTCCGAGAGCCTGAACGTGAAGGGCGCCTATCTCGAGGTCATGAGCGACATGCTGGGCTCGGTCGGCGTGATCGTCGCCGCGCTGACCGTGATGGCGACGGGGTGGCGCCTGGCCGATCCCATCGTCGGCGCCGGCATCGGCCTGTTTATCGTGCCGCGCACCTGGTCACTGCTGCGCCAGGCGGTCCACATCCTCATGGAAGGCACGCCGGCGGAGATCGACCTCGGTCTGCTGGAACGGGCGCTGACCGAGATTCCCGGTGTGCGCGCCGTCCACGACCTGCACGTCTGGACGATCACCTCCGGGGCCGACGCCATGAGCTGCCATCTGGTCGTGGCCGACATGGCCACCGCCCGCGAGACGCTGCTGGCCGCCTGCGAGACCCTGAAGACGCGCTTCGGTCTCACCCACACGACGATACAGGTCGAGGACCAGGCCCTGCGCGACGCCGAGTCGCGCACGCTCCACTGAGGGCTGGGTCCTGCGCCACCCGCCGACCGCCCGGCGACGGGGTGCCAAGCCTGCGCGCCGCCACTATAGTCGGGCATCGAAGAGAATCGGCGCCGGCCGACCAATGTTGAAGGCATGGTGGAATCGAGACCCCCCGCTAATCCGCTGTTCCTGCGCGAAGAGGAACTGCGCCAGGGCATAGAGCTGATGTTCTACGCCTACCGCGACTTCACGTTCGAATCGGACCAGCAGCTCAAGCGCTACCAGCTGGGCCGCGCTCATCACCGCGCCCTCTACTTCATCGGCCGCCATCCCGGCCGGACGGTCGGCCATCTCCTGTCGATCCTGAAGGTGACCAAACAGTCGATCTCGCGGGTGCTGAAGGACCTGATCGAGCAGGGCTATGTCGAGCAGAAGAGCGGCGCCCGCGATCGCCGCGAGCGGCTGCTGTGGCTCACCGAGAAGGGCCAGCAGCTCGAGCAGGATCTCACCGACCGGCAGAGCCAGCGCTTCGCCCGCGCCTATCGCGAGACCGGCGCCGAGGCGGTCGAGGGCTTCCGCAAGGTGCTGCTGGGTCTGCTCGATCCGGCCGAACGCGCCGTCGTCGACAAGAGGGTGCGCGGCGGCGGACGATGAGCGTCCTCGACGCCTCGGCCGAGAAGGCGCACGTCCTGGTGGTCGACGACGATACGCGCCTGCGCGAGCTGCTGCGGTCGTTCCTGTCGCGCAACGGCTTTCGCGTCACCGTCGCCGCCAGCGCCGACGAGGCCCGCCAGCGCCTGTCGGCCCTCGACTTCGACCTGATCGTGCTCGACGTCATGATGCCCGGACAGACCGGGCTCGAGTTCGCCACCGACCTGCGCCGCACCGACAACGTGCCGATCCTCATGCTGACCGCGATGGGCGATCCCAAGGACCGGATCGCCGGGCTCGAGACCGGAGTCGACGACTATCTCGGCAAGCCGTTCGAGCCGCGCGAGCTGCTGCTGCGAATCCAGAGCATCCTGCGCCGCAACCGGCCGGCCGCGGCATCGGTCAGCGAGCCGCAGCGGCTGGCCCGCTTCGGTCCCTGGCAGTTCGACCTCGAGCTCGGCGAGCTCACCGACGAGGACGGCAGGCGGATCGCCCTGACCGACGCGGAGATCGCGCTCCTGCGCGCCCTGGCGGGCCGCCTGGGCGACGTGCTGAGCCGGGAGACGCTGTCGAAGAGCGTCGGCGCCACGGTCAACGAGCGCGCGATCGACGTGCAGGTGACGCGGCTGCGCCGCAAGATCGAGCCCGATCCTTCGTTCCCGCGCTACCTGCGCACCGTCCGTGGACAGGGATACCGCCTGGTCGACGCATGAGATTCGCCGCCGCCCGCGACGTCTTCGACCGCATCGCCCGCTTCGCCGACCGGCACTCGCCGCAGACCCTGTTCGCGCGCGCGCTGATCATCATCGTCGTGCCGATGCTGCTGCTGCAGGCGCTGAGCGCCTGGTGGTTCTACAGCCAGCGCGGCGACAACGTGACCAACCGGCTGGCGATCCTGCTGGTGCGCGACCTGCGCATGCTGATCGCGCTGCGCGCCGACTTTCCCGACGACGCCCACCGCGCCTGGATCATCAACCATGCGGCCCAGGACCTGCTGCTCTACGTCAGCTTCCGCAAGGGCATCGTGCGGCCGTTCAAGCAGCCGGAGTATTTCGACATCGCCGCGCGCGAGGTCCAGGGCGCGATCGATGCCGACCTCCGGCGCCCCTACTACATCGACAACACGGTCGGCGGCGGCCAGATGCTGATCGAGATCCAGCTCAACGACGGCGACGTCATGGACGTGCTGGTACCGCACCTGCGCCTCACCTTCGGCTCGAGCTTCGCCTACGTGATCGCCCAGCTCGGCCTGGCGCTGGTCCTGTTCGGCCTCGCCATCTGGTTCATGCGCCGCGAGCTGGTTCCGATCGAGCATCTCGGCGTCGCCGCCGACGCGCTGGGCAAGGGTCGCGACGTGCCCGACTTCGCCTTCTCGGGCGGCACCCGCGAGGTGCGCAACGCGGCGACCGCGTTCCAGACCATGCGCATCCGGCTGCGGCGCTCGATCCAGCAGCGCACCGAGATGCTGGCCGGCGTCAGCCACGACCTGCGCACGCCGCTCACGCGCATGAAGCTGTCGCTCGCGCTCCTGCCCGAATCGCCGGAGACCAAGGAGCTGGCCGACGACGTCGTCGACATGGAGCGCATGATCGAGGGCTACCTCGCCTTCGCCCGCGGCGAAGGCGACGAGGAGCCCGTGCCGGCCGACCTCGGCGAGATCCTCGAGGACGTGGCGGCCGGGGCGCGACGCGACAACGCCAATGTCGGGGTCGACCTCAGCGGCGACATGGAGGTCGAGGTCCGGCCGCTCGCCATGAAGCGCTGCCTGACCAACCTCGTCTCCAATGCCTTGCGCTACGGCACCACGGTCCGGCTGCAGGCGGTGCGCGGGCGCACCTCGGTCGAGATCACCATCGACGACGACGGACCCGGCATCCCGCCCGAGCGGCGCGAGGACGTGTTCCGGCCGTTCTTCCGGCTGGACCCGTCGCGCAATGTCGATACCGGCGGGGTCGGCCTCGGCCTCACGATCGCCCGAGACGTGGCCCGCAGCCATGGCGGCGACGTGTCGCTGGGCCAGTCGGCGCTGGGCGGCCTGCGGGTCGTGGTCCGCATCCCGGTCTGACGGCCCGGGGCGTGGGCGGGCGGCCGGTTTGAGAGGCGGAACCGCAGGACGCCTTGCGGCCGGGGAGCCTGTGCTACAACCTCCCCCGCATAAGACAGAGAGAGAAATGGCCAAGACCCCGTCGCTCGAGTTCGTCCACCATCCGCATCCGTCGCCGCTGCCCGCCGACAAGCGCGCGGAGCTGCTGAAGAATCCCGGTTTCGGGCGGGTCTTCAGCGACCACATGGTGACCATCCGCTACCACGAGTCGAAGGGCTGGCACGATGCGCGGATCGAGCCGCGGGCGCCGATCGCGATGGACCCGGCGGCGGCGGTGCTGCACTACGCCCAGGAGATCTTCGAGGGGCTCAAGGCCTATCGCACCAACGGCGGCGCCACCCTGTTCCGGCCGGAGCAGAATGCCCGGCGCTTCCAGAAATCTGCCGAGCGCCTGGCCATGCCCGTCCTGCCCGAGGAGCTGTTCCTCGAATCGGTGGACCGGCTGGTCGACATCGACCGGGCATGGATCCCCGACGGCGACGGCAGCCTCTACCTGCGGCCGTTCATGATCGCCAACGAGACCTTCCTCGGCGTCAAGCCGTCGTCCGACTACCTCTACGCCGTCATCGCCTCGTCGGTCGGCGCCTACTTCAAGACAGACGCGCCGGCCGTGTCGGTCTGGGTGTCCAACGAGTACACGCGCGCCGCCCCCGGCGGCACCGGTGCCGCCAAGTGCGGCGGCAACTACGCCGCCAGCCTGCTCGCCCAGGCCGAGGCGACCCGCCATGGCTGCGACCAGGTCGTCTTCCTCGACGCCGTGGAGCAGCGCTGGGTCGAGGAACTGGGCGGCATGAACATCTTCTTCGTGTTCGACGACGGCTCGATGATGACGCCGCCGCTCGGCGGCACGATCCTGCCCGGCATCACGCGCGATTCGCTGCTGGTGCTGGCCCGCGACAAGGGAATCACGGTCCGCGAGGAGCGCTACTCGATCGACCAGTGGCGCACCGATGCCCATAGCGGCCGGCTGCGCGAGGCCTTCGCCTGCGGCACCGCCGCCGTCGTCACCCCGATCGGCACGGTCCGCAGCAAGGACGGCGAGTTCAAGATCGGCAATGGCGGCTCGGGGTCCAGGACCGAGGAGCTGAAGACGAGCCTCGTCGCCATCCAGCGCGGCCGCGCCGCCGACACCCACCACTGGATCCACAAGGTCTTCTGAGGCGGGGCGGCGCCGGCCGCCAGGCCTGCGTCAAAACAGCTTGCCGCCGTTCGGCACCGGCTTGTCGGGCCCGATCAGCACCACGCTGCCGTCCTCGGCCGGGAAGCCCAGCGTCAGGACCTGCGACATGAACTTGCCGATCTGGCGCGGCGGGAAGTTCACCACGGCCGCGACCTGCCGGCCGACGAGTTGCTCGGGCGTGTAGTGGACCGTGATCTGGGCCGAGCTCTTGAGCACGCCGATCTCCGCGCCGAAATCCATCGACAGCCGGAACGCGGGCTTGCGGGCGCCCTCAAGTGGCGCCGCTTCGAGGATCGTGCCGACCCGGATGTCGACACGGGCGAAGTCGTCGTAGGTGATGAGATCCATGGTCCCTTCACCGTATAACATCGACCGTTCGGTCGGAATCGGCCGAACGCTCGATGTCGAAGGAGGGACTGCCCGACTTGATGCGTTTCCGACAAATCGGGACCGCCGACGCGGTCCCGATTTATCCCAAGCCGCTGCAGCAAAGAAAAAGGGGTCGCAACCGCGACCCCTTGCATCGGCGAACCGCGCCGACGGTGCTTACTTCTTGGCGATGACGGCCTTGACCTCTTCGGTCATCTCGGCGACGCGGGCGCTCAGGGCCTCGAACGCATCGGCCTGGCTCTTGCCGACCATGTCGGCCAGTTCCTTGGTATTGGCGATCGCCGTCTCGTAGCTCTTCTTGGCGAAGTCGATCTGCTTCAGCGCCTTCTCCTCGACGGTGGCGGCCGAGAGGACGTCGCTGCCGTGCTTGGAGAAGTCCTCCATCGCGGCGCGGACCATGTCGCCCTGGCGCTGGGCGATGGACTTCATGGTCTCGACGGCGGCGGTGTTGGCCGAGGTCAGCGCCGCGAAGTTCTTGCGGGCGGTCTCGACGAAGGTCTCGACGTTGACGGTCGGCAGCTTGAACTCGCCGGCAATCTTGGTGAAGTCGAAGTCGGTGAACGGATTCTTGAAGGTGCCGTTGGCGTACATGGATTCTCCTGGGGCAAGGCAAGCTGAAGAGGCGCGGAAAGTCATCTGACCGCTATGCTGCGGTGCACAACGACGTGAATGTATGCTTGCGCTGCACCAAGTCAAGGGGAGTTTTTGTGCACCGCACAAAAAATCTACCCGGAGGGTGAGCCAAATCCGTCCGCCTTCGCCTCAGGCCGACTTCTCTTATATTTTTCAAAGAGTTGCGACCAGCGCTCCGCGACCTTGAGCCGGCTGTCCAAGGCCGCCATCGTCTTCGACAGGTCCTCGGTCTCGTCGCGGTCGAAGGTACGGGAGACGGCATAGTGGATGGCGAGCAGGCCGTTCTCGCGCACCGCTCCGGCCAGGCCTTCGCTGGGCAGTCCGGCAGCCTGGAGCATGGCGCCCATCGACCGGCGCAGGGCCGGACCGATGGCGATGGCGAGCAGCGGATCCCGCGTCGCCGCCCGCCGGATCGCCCGCAGGGTCTCGCGGTAGGGCCTCAGCGCGTCGTAGCGGCGCATCATGACGTCGAACAGCCGGTCGCGCGGCGTCTCCTCCGGGTCGCGGCGCGTGGACGTGCCGCCCAGCACCTGCCCATCGACCCGCGCCATGAAGGCGGCCGTCAGTGCCACCTTGTCGGCATGGACGCGATGGAGATCGGCAAGGCCGATGCCGGCCGCTTCGGCGACGTCGGGCAGCGTGACGTCGACGAAGCCCCGCTCAGCGACCAAGGTGATGAAGGCATCGACCGCAGCCTCCGCAGTGTCGGTCATCCCGCAAGCTCCTTCGAGCGACGCGAAGCCGCCGCCAGGGCCCTGTCGAACACCGGCTGGATTCCGTCCGACGCCATCAGCACCTTCAGCGCCTCGGCCGTGGTGCCGCCGGGGCTGGTCACGTTGACGCGCAACTGACCGGCCGGTTCGCTCGACTGGCGCAGCAGCTCGCCGCTGCCGGCAACCGTCGCCCGGGCGAGCTGCATGGCCATGTCGGGGGCGAGGCCGAGCTTGGCGCCGGCGGCAGCCATCGCCTCGACCAGCAGGAAGACATAGGCCGGCCCGCTGCCCGAGAGCGCGGTCACCGGATCGAGCAGGGCCTCGTCCTCGACCCAGAGGACCTGGCCGACCGCCTCGAGCAGGTCGTGGCAGCGCTGGCGCTCCGCCGCCGAGACACCGGGCGAGGCCGTCGCCACCGTGATGCCCTGGCGCACCGCAGCCGGCGTGTTGGGCATCGAGCGCACCATCTTGGCCCCGGCACCGAGATGGCCGGCGAAGTAGGTGAGGGTCTTGCCGGCTGCGATCGACAGGAACACCGCGCCCTGGTCGGCAAAGCGCCGCAGGTCGGGCAGCACCTCGTCCATCGACTGCGGCTTCACCGCCAGCACGACGATGTCGGGCCGCTGGCTGACCTCGGCGGACGAGGACACGGTGCGCAGCCCGGGCTTGCCGGGACGCAGGGCCTCGACCGGCTCGGCGACCACGATGTCGGTCGCCGCGAGCCCGCGGGCGAGCCAGCCGTCCAGCATGGCGCCGCCCATCTTGCCGCAGCCGACCAGCAGCAGCCCGCCCATCGCCGCCTACCGCCCCTTGAAGCGCGCGGCGCGCTTCTCGCGGAAGGCAGTGGCGCCCTCCTTGCGGTCCTCGCTGCCGGCGATGCGCTCGAGCTTGAAGCGTTCCGGCACGAAGATCTCGGCCGGGCCGCGCGGCAGGGTCTGGTTGGCGAAGTCGCGGAGCGTTCGGATGACCAGCGGCGCGGAATCGGCGATCACCTTGGCCATGCGACGGGCCTCCTGCCGTTCCTCGCCGAGCGGCACGACCTTGTTCACGAAGCCGACATCGTAGGCGCGCTTCACGGAGATCTCCTCGCCGAGCAGCAGCAGCTCCATGGCGACCTTGTGCGGCATGCGCGACACGATGCCGGGCATCAGGCCGCCGAACACGCCGACCTTGGCCTCCGGATACATGAACTTGGTCGTGTCGGCGGACACCATCAGGTCGCAGGTCATGACCATGCAGATCGCCCCACCGATTACCCAGCCCTGGGTCGCGGCGATCACCGGCTTGCTGAGCTTGTGGCTGACATGCGGCACCGCCTTCCACATCGCGCCGGGCGGTTCCTTGAGGTCGGCGCCGACGCAGAAGGCCGGCCCTTCAGCCTGGAGGATGGCCACCTGGTCGCCGCCGGCCTCGAAGGCGACATAGGCGTCCATGAGCTCGTCGCACAGTGCCTGATTCAGCGCGTTGCGCTTCTCGGCGCGCGTCATGGTGATGGTGGTGATGCCTTCGCTCGATTCGACGTTGACCAGACCCACGGCGTCCTCCGATTGAATCCCCTGGCGTTCTTGATGGGATGCTACCAGCCGCCCATACTCGACGCATCCCAAGAGAAGGCCGCGTCAGGAGTCACAGCCATGCAGACCCGCAACCCCTTTCTCGACGACCTCACCAAGGTGGCCAACGGCGCCATGGGCGCGCTGAGCGGCGTGAAGGACGAGGTCGAGGCCCGTTTCCGTGACCAGATCGCCAAGATCCTCGACGGCATGGACATCCCCCGCCGCGACGAGTTCGAGGCGGTGAAGGCGATGGCCGCCAAGGCCCGCGAGGAGAACGAGGAGCTCAGGAAGCAGATCGCCGAGCTGCAGACCCGGCTGGGCGGGCCGCAGGCCTGATGCGCGTCGGCGTCGAGGTCGGCGGCACCTTCACCGACCTGGTGGCCGTCGAGGGCGGCAGGGTCGTCGTCACCAAGGTGCCGAGCACGCCGCGCAGCCCCGACGTCGGCGCCTTTGCCGCGCTGACGGCGTCGGGCGTCGATCTCGCCGCCATCGAGGATCTCGGCCACGGCTCGACCGTCGCCACCAATGCCGTGCTGGAGCGCAAGGGCGCGGCCGTGGCCTTCGTGGCGACGGCAGGCTTCCGCGACCTCCTGTTCATGCAGCGCCACGACCGGCGCAACATCTACGACCTGTTCTACGCCAAGCCGGCGCCGCCGGTGCGGCGCAGGGACTGTTTCGAGGTGAGCGAAAGGCTTGCCGCCGACGGCACGGTCGAGACGCCGCTCGACGAGGCGGCGGTCGCGGCCGCCCTGATCCCGGCATTGCGGGCCGGCGGCTACCGCGCCGTCGCGATCTGCCTGCTCAACGCCTATGCCAACCCGGCGCACGAGCAGCGGCTGTCGGCGCTGGTCACCGCGGCGCTGCCCGACGTGCTGGTGACGGCGAGCCACCAGGTGGCGCGCGAGTTCCGCGAGTTCGAGCGCGCCTCCACGACGCTGCTCTCGGCCTATGTCCAGCCGGTGATCGACGGCTACCTGCACCGCTTCGAGGACAAGCTGGCGGGCGCCGGCTTCACGGGCCGCTTCACGGTCATGCAGTCGAACGGAGGACGGCTGCCGGCCGAGGCGATGCGCCAGAGCGCCATCACCGCGCTCTATTCGGGACCGGCGGCCGGCGTGGTCGGCGCGACGCGCCAGGCGGCGCGCTCGGGCTTCCGCGACCTCATCACCTTCGACATGGGCGGCACCTCGACCGACGTCTGCCTGGTGCAGGACGGTAGGCCGTCCCTCGCCTCGGAAAGCGAGATCGACGGCCTGCCGATCCGCACGCCGGTGCTCGACATCGTGTCGGTAGGCGCCGGCGGCGGCTCGCTCGCCTGGGTGGACGATGGCGGCATGCTGCGCGTCGGCCCGCAGAGCGCCGGCGCCGATCCCGGTCCCGCCTGCTACGGCAAGGGCGGCACCGAGCCCGCCACGACCGACGCCCATATCGTGATCGGCACCATCCGGCCCGGCGCCTTCCTGGGCGGCCGCATGGAGCTCGACGGCGCGGCGGCGCGGCGCGCCTTCGAGCCGTTGGCCGGGCGCTTCGGGCTGAGCGTCGAGCAGGCGGCGTCCTCTGCCCTGCAGCTCGCCGACGCCAACATAGTGCGCGCCATCCAGCTCGTCTCGACCGAGCGCGGCCGCGACCCGCGCGACTATGCGCTGGTGCCGTTCGGCGGCGCCGGGCCGCTGCACGCCGCCCGCATCGCCGAGGAGCTCGGCATCGCGACCATCGTCGTGCCGCCCAATGCCGGCGTCATCTCGGCCTACGGTCTGGTCGCCTCGGACTACACCAAGTTCGACGCCGTCACGCGCAAGATGAAGCTCGACGAGGCGGCCGCATCCGAGGCCGGCCGGCTGTTCGGTGAGATGCGGGCGCGGCTGGCGGCGCAGTTCGCCGACATGAAGCTCCCCGGCGCGCTGGTCTACACCCACACGCTCGACATGCGCTTCGTCGGCCAGGCCTTCGAGGTCGGCGTCGAGGTCCCGGCCGACAGGGTCGATGCGCTCGACGCGACCTCCCTCGCCGCGCTGTTCGCCGACGCCCATCATCGCACCTTCATGCACGGCGCCACGCTCGACCGGCCGGTCGAGATCGTGACCCTGCGCGTCGGCGCCACGCTCCCGATCGGCACGCCGCCGCGCCTCGACCGCGAGCGGCTGGCGGCGGGACCGGCCGAGAGCACGCGCGTCTTCCACGGCGAGGACTGGATCGACTGCGCCCGCCACACCGCCGAGGCGCTGTCGGCCGGCCAGGCGGTCGCCGGCCCGGCCGTGATCGAGGGCTATACCGCCACGACCTGGGTGCCGCCCGGCTGGACGGCGACGCTCGACGAGGCCGACAACCTGATCCTGCGGAGACCGACATGACCGCTCTCAGTCCGATCGACTATGCCGTCATCAGCCAGGCGCTGATCGCCGCGGCGCGCGAGATGGGCGTGAAGCTGATCCGCTCGGCCTACTCGACCATCCTGCGCGAGGCGCGCGACGGCTCGGCCGGCCTGATGGATCGCCACGGCAACACGGTGGCGCAGGCCGAGCTCATCCCCATGCAGCTCGGCCCGATCGGCGAGACGCTGCGCGCCTGCCTGAAGCGCCATCCCGTCGAGACGCTGAAGGAAGGCGACTTCCTGATCAACAACGACCCGTTCGAGGGCGGCCAGCACATTCCCGACGTGTTCATCTTCACGCCGATCTTCGTCGCCGGCCGCGTCGTGGGCTTCGGCGCCTCGGTGGCCCATCACCTCGATCTCGGCGGCGGCGCGCCGGGGCTCAACATCCACGCCTCCGACGTCTACCAGGAGGGGCTCCGCTTCCCGCCCAGCAAGTACAGCTTCGCCCACGACTGGAACGGCGGCTCGTTCGAGCGGCTGGTGACGGCCAACGTGCGCGTGCCCGACCTCACGATCGGCGACTTCAACGCCCAGTTCGCCGCCAACGCCATCGGCGCCGAGCGCGTCCGCCAGCTCTGCGAGCGCTACGGCGCCGACAAGGTCGAGGCGGCGATGGCCGAGATGCAGGACTATTCCGAGCGCCGCGTCCGCGCCGCCATCGCCCAGGCGCCCAAGGGCACCTTCCACGGCGAGGATGCGATCGACGACGACGGTCTCAGCGACGATCCGCTGGTCATCAAGGCGCAGGTCACGATCAAGGAGGATTCGGTCGAGATCGACTTCGAGGGCACCTGCCCGCAGGTCAAGCGCAACCTGAACTGCCCCTATTCCAGCACGCTCTCCGCCGCGCTCGCCTGCGTGAAGTCGGTGCTGACCAGCCCCGACATCCTCTACAACGAGGGCATGGCGCGGCCGATCCGCATCAAGGTGCCCTACGGCTCGCTGCTCAACCCGCGGCCGCCGGCGCCGGTGCGGGCGCGCATGATCCCGGCCTACCGCGTGTTCAACGCCGTCATGAAGGCGCTGGCCCAGGCGCTGCCCGACAAGGTGATCGCCACCGGCTTCGACTGCACCACGGCCTTCTGCCTCAGCCATCTCGGCGAGCGGGGCTACAGCGTCTATCTCGAAATCTTCGGCGGCGGCTACGGCGCGTCGAAGGATGCCGACGGCTGCGACGCGGTCGATTCGCCGCTCAGCAACTGCTCCAACGCACCGGTCGAATCGCTCGACATCGACTACGACTTCTTCCGCATCGTCGGCTACGAGCTCGCGCCCGATTCGTTCGGCCTGGGCGCGCGGCGCGGCGGCGCGGGCTTCTCCCGCCGCTGCGAGATCCTGCGCGACGACGTGCAGCTCGCCATCTACTCCGACCGCTTCCGCCTCGCCCCCGAGGGGCTGCAGGGCGGCGAGCCCGGACAGCGCGGCTATTGCCGCATCCACCGCGCCGACGGCACCGTGCAGGAGCTGAAGAGCAAGGCCGCCGTCGACCTCGGCAAGGGCGACGTGGTCGAGATGTTCGTGGGCGGCGGCGGCGGCTTCGGCCGCCTCGGCGAGCGTCCCGACTCCCTGATCGAGCGCGACCTCGCCGATGGGCTCCTCACCCGCGATCCGCGGGCGGCGCGGAAGCTGGCGGCGGAGTAGCCGCCCACTCCTCGACGTAGCAGCGCAGGCGCGGACCGGGCAGCAGGTCGTACGGCGCCTGCCAGCCGGGCAGGCCGGCCAGCCGTGACAGCCAGGCGTGGATGCCGGGATGGGAGACCGCGAGGTCGTAGCCCGCCTCGTGCCCGGGAAACGAGAGATAGGCCATCATCGACAGGTCGGCGACGGTCGGCCGGTCGCCGACCACGAACGGGCGCTCGCCGACGTGCCTTTCCAGGATGGAGAGATAGTCGTCGATGCGCCGGCGCAGGTAGGCGAGGACCGCCGCGTCGGGCGCGGGCGTGAAGGCGCGGTGGTAGCGATAGGTCGCGAGATAGCCCGTGAGCTTGTGATTGTCCCAGAACAGCCAGCGCAGGACCTCGAAGCGCTCGTCGTCGTCGCGGCCGCCGAACCGGCCGTAGCGCCCGGCGAGGCGCAGCAGCAGCGGCGCCGTCTGGGTGAGCCGCTTGCCGTCCTCCTCCAGCACGGGAATCTCGCCCATTTCGTTCACCGTTGCCCGCCAGCGCGCCGTCCGCGTGACGCCGCCGCCGAAATCCGTCCACACCGGCTCGAAGGTCTGGCCGCACAGGGTGAGCATCAGCGCGAGCTTGTAGCTGTTGCCGGATTCCGGGAAGTAGTGGAGGCGATAGGCGGTCACGGGTGGCGTCCTTGCGCGGTCGGATGATGGCCGACGGTAACGAGGGGGTTGCCGCACGGACATTCAGTCCCGCGACGCGCGGCTTCAGGAATCCTGAAGGCTCAGGCGGCGCGCGCCGCCTCGGTCCGCAGCCACGCGCCGAAACGCGCGACGCGCCGGTCGGCCGCGCCGTCGGCGCGCCGCACGAGGTGAAAGCTGCGCGAGAGCGTGACGGCGTCCGGCCGCAGGCGCACGAGCCGGCCGTTTTCCACGTAAGGGCGCACCAGCGGGTCGAGGCCGATGGCAATGCCGAGCCCGGCTGCGGCGGCTTCGTAGACGAGCTGCAGGTTGTCGAAGCTGCGGCAGGCGCCACAGTGGAAGGCCGCGCCGTTCAGCCGGAACCATTCCGGCCAGAAGTCGGGCTGGTGGCTGGAGCCGACCAGCGTGTGGCGGGCCAGGTCCGCCGCGCCGCCCAGGCGGTCGCCGGCGACGAACCCCGGACGCGCCACCGGGTAGGCCTCTATGGGCAGGATCCGCTCGCTCACCGTGCCGGCCCACGGCCCCCGGCCGAGACGGACGGCGCAATCGAGGTCGCGGCGCTCGGCGAGCTCGATAATGTCCGCCGACGTCTCCAGGGACACGTCGAGGCCGCGCAGGCGCGCATGGCCGTCGACCAGCCGCGGCACCAGCCAGTTGGCCGCAAAGGTCGGGATGACGCTGACCGTGAGCGAGCGGCCCCGCCGGGGCATCCGCGCCGCCTCCGTGGCGGCGCGCACAGAGTCCCAGGCAGGGCCGAGCTCGGCGATGTAGCGCTCGCCGGCGGCGGTGAGCGCGAGGCCGCGCGGCGTGCGATCGAACAGGCGGGTGCCGAGGTGCTGCTCGAGGATGCGGAGCCGGCGGCTCACCGCCGGCACGGTGATGCCGAGCCGGCTGGCCGAGCGGCCCAAGCCACGCTCGCGCGCGACCACGACGAAGGCCTCGATCGAGCGCAGGGGAAGCGGGCTCATGCCGCCATTCTAGTCAGAGGGCGCCGACCGACCGCAAGTAGAGATCGCTCGCCTCCTTGGTGACCTTGCCGGCCTTGCCGTCGGCGATGAGGCGGCCGTCGACCTTCGTCACGGGCGTGACGCCGCCCAGCGTGCCGGTCACGAAGGCCTCGTCGGCGGAGTAGACCTGGGCCAGGGTGAAGTCGCATTCGCGCGCGACGTGGCCGGCGGCGCGCCAGGCGTCGACCACGTTGGCCTGGGTGATGCCCTTGAAGCTGTAGAGGCTGGTCGAGGTCCAGATCTCGCGGCCGCGCACGATGAAGAAGTTGGTCGAGTTGCACGAGGCGACGAAGCCGCGGGGATCGAGCATCAGCGCCTCGTCGGCGCCGGCGTTGATGGCCTGGATCAGCGCCTGGATCAGGTTCAGGCGCGAATGCGAGTTCAGGCGCAGGTCGAACTGGTCGGGCCCGGTCGTGCGGAAGGTCGAGGTGAAAAGCGCATAGCCTTTCTCCTTGGCCTCGGGCACCGGCCTCTTGTACTCGGCCACGATGACGATGGTGGCCGGGCCGATCACGAAGCGCGGGTCCTGGTTGGGCGTCTTCTTGACGCCGCGCGTCACCATCAGCCGGATGTGCGCGCCGTCGGTCATGCCGTTGCGGTCGAGCGTGTCCTGCACCGCTTTCACGACGCCCGCGCGGTCGAGCCCGATGTCGAGCTGGATCGAGCGCGCGCCCTCGAACAGCCGGTCGAGATGGGCCTCGAGGCTGATCAGCCGGCCCTTGACCAGGCGCAGCCCTTCCCACACGCCGTCGCCCAGCACGAAGCCGGAATCGAACACCGAGACGCGCGCCTCGTCGCGCGGCACGAACGCGCCGTTGACGTAGACCAGCACCTGCTCGTTGCGCGCATCGGCCATGTAGGCCTGGGCGCTTGCCTGCTCCGTCGTCATGTCGCTCGTTTCCTTTACGTCCGATCTCATCTGTTCTGCACCGTGCGGGCTCTCTCGCCTCGGAAGGCGCTGCCGCCCGCCAGCGCGTCTGAACGCGCTAGAGACTGAATTCCTTGTGGCGGGCAATGAACGCCCGGGTGCGCTCGCGGCGCGGATGCTTCAGTACCTCGTCGGGCGTGCCCTGCTCGTGGATCGTGCCGTCGGCCAGGAAGATCACGCGCGTCGCCACGTGATAGGCGAAGCCGAGCTCATGGGTGACCAGCAGCATGGTCCGCCCCTCCTCGGCCAGCGAGCGGATGACACCCAGCACCTCGCCCACCAGCTCGGGATCGAGCGCCGAGGTCGGCTCGTCGAACAGCAGCAGCTCGGGATCCATGGCGAGCGCGCGGGCGATGGCGACGCGCTGCTTCTGGCCGCCCGACAGGTGGGCGGGATACTGCGCCGCCTTGTCGGCCAGGCCGACGCGGGCCAGCTCGCGCTCGGCGCGGGCCTGCGCCTCTTGCTTGGGGACGCGGCGCACCGTGCGCAGCCCCTCCATGACGTTGCCCAGCGCCGTCATGTGCGGGAAGAGGTTGAACTGCTGGAACACCATGCCGACGCGCTGGCGCACCTGCACGAGCTCGCGCTCGCTGCGGCCGACCGTCCGGCCGTCGAGGGTGACCGTGCCGCCGTCCGGCATCTCCATGAAGTTGAGGCAGCGCAGCAGGGTCGACTTGCCCGAGCCCGAGGCGCCGAGCACGGCGATGCGCTCGCCCCTGGCGACGTCGAGGTCGATGCCGGCCAGCACGGTGTGGCCGCCGAAACGCTTGGTGAGGCCGGCGACGGCGAGGATGGTCATTCGTCCCTCGCCAGCCGCCGCTCGAGCCAGTAGGTGGCCTGGACCAGCGGCCACAGGAACACGAAGAAGATGACCGCGACCGCCGTGTAGGCCTCGATCGGGTTGAAGTTGAGCGAGGCGATCAGCTTGGCCTGCTGCAGCAGCTCGACATAGGCCACGGCCGAGGCCAGCGTGGTCATCTTGAAGATCTCGATGGCGCGGTTGGTCAGCGCGGGCGTCATGCGCTTCAGCGCCTGCGGCAGGATGATGCGCCGCATCGCCTGAGACCAGCTCATGCCGATCGCCCGCGCGCCGTCCCACTGGCCGCGATCGATCGACTGGATGCCGCCGCGATAGATCTCGGCCGCGAAGGCCGCCGAGTTGAGCGAGATGCCGAGCGCCGCGGCCGCCAGCGGGCTGATCGCGAACGGCGCCAGGATCGGAAGCGCGAAGTAGAACCACAGGATCTGGACCAGCACCGGCGTGTTGCGGAAGAACTCGACGAAGGCCGTGGCCGGCCAGGAGAAGAGCCGCCGGTGCGAGTAGCGGCCGAGCCCGACCACCATCCCGAGGCCGAGGCCGGCCACGAGGCAGATCGCGAAGAGGTGCAGCGTGCCCAGCGCACCGGCCAGCAGCGCGTCGCTGTTGGCGAGGACCGAGGCGAAGTCCCACTGCGCCATCAGTGCACCGTGGCCTCGCCGCTGACCGCCAGCCGGCGCTCGAAGCGCCGCGCCACCAGGCTGAGCGCGGTGATGACGACGAAATAGATCAGGGCCGCGACCGTGAAGGCCTCGAGTGGCCGGAAGGTCTTCTGGGCGATCTCGTTGGCGGCGTAGAGCAGGTCGGCATAGGCGATGGTGGCGACCAGGGTCGTGGTCTTCATCAGCTCGATGGCGCGCTCGAGGAAGGCCGGGATCATGCGCTTGACCGCCTGCGGCAGCACCACGCGGCGCAGCGCCTGGCCATGCGTCATGCCGATCGCCCGCGCGCCGTCCCACTGGCCGCGCTCGACCGACACGATGCCGGCGCGGAAGACCTCGGCGAAGAAGGCCGCCGACTGGATGGAGAAGGTCGCGATCGCGGCCAGAAACGGCGTCATCGCGATGCCGGCGATCAGCGGCAGGGCGAAGAAGAACCAGAAGAGCTGGACCAGGGGCGGCGTGGTGCGGAAGACCTCGATGACGAAGCCGGCCGGCCACGACGCCAGGCGCCGGCGCGAGAGCCGCAACAGCGCCAGAACCAGGCCAAGCGCCAGGCCGCAGACGAGCGACGTGGCGGTGACCTTCAGCGTGTTGACCAGCCCCTGCGCCAGCAGGTCAGCGTTGGCGACGACGGGAGTGAAATCCCATTGATAGGCCACGCTACTTGATCATCTCCTTCATGACCGGCGGCGCCTGCTTGGGATCGAGGCCGAAGTCGGCGAGCGCCGCCTCGTACCATTTCTGCGTCTGGCCGCTCTTGTAGTACTCGGCGAACTGCTGATCGACCCAGGACACGAAGGCGGGATCGCCCTGGCGCACCGCCGCGCTCGAGGCCTGCGACTTGGCCGGGGTCGGCACCACGATCTTGCCCTTGCCGAGCTTCTGCCGCGCCGCCAGCAGCGGCGGATGGAAGAGGCAGACGGCGTCGACTCGGCCGGACTGGAAGGCGGCGATCGACGCGGCATTGTCCGGGAAGCGCTGCAGGTCCGCCTTGGGCGCGAACTCGCCCACGAAACGGTCCATCGACGAGCCCTGCGGCACCGCGATCTTGACGCTGGGCTTGTCGAGCTCGGCCCAGGTCTTCGCTGGCAGGTCGTCGCGCGCCAGCACCGCGAGCGAGTAGTAGAGCAGCGGCGAGGCCGGGAAATCGACCGCCTTCTTGCGCTCCGCCGTGGCGTCGAGCATGAACATGATGTCGATCTTGTCGGCCTGCAGGGCGGCGATCGCGTTGCCCCAGCTCACCTCGACCGTCTCCATCTTCACGCCGAGCTTGTCGGCCATGGCCTTGCCCATCGAGATGCCGAGACCCGACGTCCACTGGCCGGTCTTGGGATCCTTGGAGAACCAGGGCGGCGCCTGGGTGACGCCGACGCGGAACGTGCCGCGCTTCTTGGCCTCCTCGAGCGTACCGGCGCGCGCGATGGCCGGCAGCAGCACCGGCAGGGCGAGGCCGGCTCCGAGCCCGATGAGGGCGTGGCGACGCTTGATCGTCATGTCATGTCTCCCTTGTTCGATGTCCCCGAGACGAACTTCTCCGTGACCGCCGCGCCGCGGCGCATGTGGTCGGCGATCTCGAGCCGCAGCGCGGCGAGATCGTCGCCCAGCGCGGCGGCGATGTAGCTGTCGTGGCTGTCGCGGCGCGGCCCGCGGCGGCCGTGGGCGCGATGGTGGGCCGCCCAGTAGAGCTGCAGGCGGCCGCGCAGCCCGTGCCAGACGCGCTGCAGCAGCGCGTGGCCGCTCGCCTCGTAGACCAGCCCGTGCAGTTCGAGCTCGGTCGAGATGCTGGTGCGGTCGTCGCCGGCATCGATGCTGGCGAGCAGCGCGCGGTTGCGCCGGTGCAGCTCGTCCCGGAACGCGGCGTCGCGACGGTCCCAAACCAGCTCGAAGGCGAAGACCTCGAGCGTGGTGCGCAGCGAATAGATCTCCTGGACGTCGGCAACCGACAGCGAGGCGACGTGCGTGCCGGTGTAGGGCACGGTCACCAGCAGCCCTTCCTCGACGAGCTGGCGCAGTGCCTCGCGCAGCGGCCCGCGGCTCACGTCGAACCGCGCCGACAGCGCCGTCTCGGTGATCGGCGCGCCCGGCGCGATGTCGCCGGCCAGGATCGCCGAGCGCAGGCGTTCGGCGATGTGCGCGCGCAGGGTCGCCTTGGGCAGCCGGTCGATTCCCGGCGCCGCCGCGAAGGAGTCAGGAGACGAAATTACAGCCATCAAGCGTCAATCGTCGATTGTCGACAATCATGAGCGCGTCGCGCGGGACCTGCAACAACAGGATTCAGGACACGTTCGGGCGTTCGCTTGTCGGAACCCGCGGGGCGCCAAGGCCGGGACCCTGACGCGATTCGTACGGCGGAATTTCACGACTCGAATCTTAGCTCTGGGGATTAAATTCATGGAATCACTGAGTCTTTCCCCGAAATCGGCCCGATTTTTTATTGCCGGCAGGCCGATCCTTTGGCAATCTACGGGTAGTGGGTTGTTGGGTACCCACCACGATATGTCGGCCGACCGCCGGTAGAAACGGTACTTACAAGCCGCCAGGCGGAAATGGTTGGGGAGTGGGTCGATGTCCTTATCGCGACACGAGCGGAGCAAGCACAAAGACATCAACCCGCTCGAGATGATCGAGAACGTCGTCGCCGCGAACGACTGGCCTTTCGACCGGACATCGGAGCGCGAGATCGCCGTCGAGGTTGCCGGCCGGTGGTGCGACTACCGCATGTTCTTCAGCTGGCGCGAGGACGTCGAGGCGCTGCACTTCACCTGCGCCTACGACGTGCGCATCCCGACCGAGCGCCACAACGACATCCATGTGCTCCTGGCGCTGATCAACGAGAAGATGTGGCTCGGCCATTTCGATCTCTGGACCGACGAAGGCCTGCCGATGTTCCGCCACGCCATCCCGCTGCGCGGCACCACAGGCCTCACGCCCGAGCAGCTGAGCGACCTCGTCGAGGTCGCGATCAGCGAGAGCGAGCGCTTCTACCCGGCCTTCCAGTACGTCGTCTGGGCCGGCAAGTCGCCCCTCGATGCCCTGACGGCCTCGATCCTCGAGACCGTCGGCGAAGCCTGACCCCCAACGGACCCTCCGACGCCCCCTCTCGCAAGAAGAAGAACTCCTCGTTCGGATCGTCCCAGCGGCGCCGGCCCCCAAGGCCGGCGCCGCGACCATTTGAGCGCCTGCCATTCTGCCGCCGCGTCGGGCCGGCTATAAGCTTCGGGCAATGAACCCCCTCGTCATTCCCTTTCCCGCCATCGATCCGGTGCTGGTCGAGATCGGTCCGTTCGCGATCCGCTGGTACGCCCTCGCCTACATCGCCGGGCTGGTCATCGGCTGGCAGGTCATGCGCCGGGTGTGCGAGCAGCCGCCCAAGGTGCTGACGCCGGTGAAGATCGACGACTTCCTGATGTGGGCGGCGCTGGGCGTCATCCTGGGCGGCCGGCTGGGCTACGTGCTGTTCTACAAGCCGGGCTTCTACCTCACGCATCCGCTCTCGATCCTCACGGTGTGGGAAGGCGGCATGTCCTTCCACGGCGGCCTGCTCGGCGTCATCGTCGCCGTGCTGGCCTTCGCGTGGCGCAACAACACCAACCCGCTGATGCTGTCGGACCTGACGTCGATCGTGGCGCCGACCGGCCTGTTCCTCGGCCGCCTCGCCAACTTCATCAACGGCGAGCTGTGGGGCCGCGTCAGCGACGTGCCGTGGGCGATGGTCTTCCCGCGCGGCGGTCCGCTGCCGCGCCATCCCAGCCAGCTCTACCAGGCCTTCCTCGAGGGGATTGCGCTCACCATCGTCGTCGTCGCGGTGTGGCGGCTGACCGACGGACGGCGACGGCCGGGCCTGCTGACCGGTGTCTTCGGCTTCGGCTACGGCGTAGCGCGCATCGTCGGCGAGTTCTTCCGCGAGCCCGACGCGCATCTCGGCTACCTGTGGGGGCCGCTCACCATGGGCATGATCCTGTCGGTGCCGTTGCTGGTCGGCGGCGGCTGGCTGATCGTGCGGGCCTACCGGCGCCCCGCGCTGCCGTGACGGTCCGCGGATGGACCGCGGAAGGGCGGGCCGCGCATGACGAAAGCCCCTGACGAGAGCCCTGTGGCCGGCGAGCTCGGCCGGCTGATCGCCCGGCGCATCGCGCTCACCGGGCCGATCTCGCTGGCCGACTTCACGGCGGAGGCGCTGGCGCATCCCCGCCTCGGCTACTACCGAAGGGCGCTGCCGGTCGGTGCCGCCGGCGACTTCACGACGGCCCCCGAAGTCTCCCAGATGTTCGGCGAGATGGTGGGCGCCTGGGTCGCGGATCGCTGGCTCGCCATGGGCCGTCCCGCCCCGGTACGGCTGGTCGAGCTCGGGCCCGGGCGAGGCACGCTGATGGCCGACGCGCTGCGCGCCACGCGCGGCGTGCCGGGCTTCCATGCGGCCGTGGATCTCCACCTCGTCGAGATCAACGATCGCCTCCGGCTCGCGCAGGCCGATGCCCTCGCATCCTTCAGCCCCGCCCTCGCGCCGGCCTGGCACGGCCGTTTCGAGGACGTGCCCGCGGGCCCGCTGCTGCTGATCGCCAACGAGTTCTTCGACGCCCTGCCGGTGCGGCAGTTCGAGCGCACGCCCGCCGGCTGGGCCGAACGCATGGTCGGGCTGGCCGACGACGGCGAGACGCTGCGCCTGGCGCTCGCTCCCGGGGTTTCGCCCTTTTCCGCCCTTCTCCCGGCCGACGCGCCGGTGGGAGCGCAGGCCGAACTGTCCGAGCCCTGCCGCGCGCTCGCCGCGGCGATCGGCGCGCGCCTGCGGCGCGACGGCGGCTGGGCGCTGATCGTCGACTACGGCCACGACGGAGCGCTCGGCAGCTCGCTGCAGGCGGTGCGCCGCCATCGTGCCGCCGACCTCCTCGATCGTCCGGGCGAGACCGACCTCAGCGCCCATGTCGACTTCGCCGCCCTCGCGGAGGCCGCCGGGACGCGCAGCTTCGGGCCGGTCGGCCAGGGCGCCTTCCTTCTGGCGCTGGGCATCGCCGAGCGCGCACGCACTCTGAAGGCGCGCGCGACGCCGCAGCAGCGCGATGCGCTGGATGCGGCGCTGGCTCGCTTGATCGACTCCGATCAAATGGGCACGCTCTTCCGAGTTCTGGCCGTGGGCGACGACGGGAGCGCCGCCCCGCCCGGCTTCCCGGACACTCCCTTGGACCCTCGCACGGACGTCGCATGATCCACGCCAAGACGCTGGCCGACCTCGACGGCGTGCAGCACCGCTTCTTCACCCGCGCCGGCGGGGTCAGCACCGGGCTCTACAGCTCGCTGAACTGCGGCTACGGCTCCGACGACCCGCCCGACAATGTGCGCGAGAACCGCCGCCGCGCCGCAGCCGCCTTCGACCTCGATGAGCCCGATCTCCTGACCGTGCACCAGATCCATTCGACCGACGTCCTCACGGTCGCCGACCGGCGCTGGACCTCGCCCGGCGCGCCCAAGGCCGATGCGCTGGTCACCGACCGGCCGGGCGTGGCGCTGGGCGTGCTGGCAGCCGACTGCGCGCCGGTGCTGTTCGCCGACCCTGCCGGCGGCGTGGTCGGCGCCGCCCATGCCGGCTGGAAGGGTGCCCTGGGCGGGGTGGTCGACACCACGCTCGCGGCAATGGAGCGTCTGGGCGCCCGGCGCGAGCGCATCCACGCCGCCATCGGCCCCTGCATCGGCCGCGACTCCTACGAGGTCGGGCCGGAGTTCCCGGCGCCGTTCCTGGCGCAGGAGGCGGGCAACGCGGCCTTCTTCCGGCCTGCCGCCCGTGCCGGCCACTTCCTCTTCGACCTCGCGGGCTACCTGCTTCACCGCCTGTCCCTGGCCGGCGTCGCCGCCGAGGCCACCGGTCACGACACGCTGACGGCGCGCGACGACTTCTTCAGCTACCGACGGAACACGCTTCAAGGCGTGCGCGACTACGGCCGGGGTCTGTCGGTGGTCGCATTGCGAGCCTGAGATGCCCTATCTCATCATCCTCGTCGTGTGCTGCCTGGTGGGCGCGGTGGCGACATGCTCCATGATGTAGGTCGCTGGCTCCTCCTCGCGGCCGCGCTGGCGCTCGCCGCCTGCGGCCCGCCGCCCCGACCGTTCCAGCCCGACCAGACCGATGCGCCGATCCGCCGGCCGCCGGCAGAGAAGGCCGAGCTCGCCATCGCCGCACCGCGCAACATGCCGCCCCAGCTCGGGCAGCGCGTGGCGGCAGCGCTGGCCATGGAGCTGCAGTCCTACGGGATCGTCGCCGCCGTCCAGCCGGCCGAGGCGCCCATCCAGGTGAACGGCGTGATGAGCACGCGCGACGCCGAGCAGGGAATCGAGATCCAGATCGACTGGAGCGTCGCGGGCGCGGCCAGGTCCCAGGAACCGCTGACCAGCCGCACGCGCGCCCGTCCCGAGGACTATGGCGAAGCCAACGACCGCCTGGTCTCCCGCATCGCCCAGCAGGCCGCCCCCCGGGTCGCGACTCTGATCGGCAAGCCGCCGACGTTCCAGGCCCGATCGATCGGCCAGGTCGCCGCCGGCCTGTCGGTGGCGCCGGAGGAACCGCGCGAGTACACGCAGCTATCGTCGTCGAGCGTGCCGAACGCGACGCAGACGGCTGCCGCGGCGGCCCAGCCCAAGGAGCAGCAGGTCAAGGTCCAGGTCGCTCCGGTGACCGGCGCGCCGTCGGACGGCAACAAGCAACTCTTCTCCGGCATGCGCCGGGCGCTGGGGTCGAGCAAGATCGTCATCGTCGACGCGCCCGGCAACGACGTGTTCACGGTGGTCGGCGCCGTCAGCCTGACGCCGATCGACGACCGCATGGGGCAGCTCGTCGTGAAGTGGTACGTCAAGGACCCGTCGGGGAAGACCGTCGGCGACATCGAGCAGGCGAATCCCGTCCCGCTCGCCGCGGCAAAAGGGTCGTGGGCCGGGTTTGGCGACATCGTCGCCACGGCCGCCTCGGAGGGCGTCCTGCAACTCCTCGAAAAGGCGATGAACAGGCCACGCCCCTAGCCCGCCTGCGACCCGAATCGCCTTGTCAGAGGGGGGTGGCCGACTGCTACTGTCCGCTACCGCGGCTCGATTCTTGCTTCGGATGCCGCGCACTGGGGAGCGCAAGCAAATAGGGAGTCTTTATAAAATGTTCTCATTGAGGAAGTCGGTCGCGACCATGGCCGCGGCCGCAAGTGTCGCCGGCCTCCTGGGTGCGACGACCGCAAGCGCCGAGACGCTCAGCGTCGTGATGCATTCGGATCTCAAGATCCTCGACCCGATCTGGACCACCGCCTACATCGTGCGCAACCACGGCTACATGGTGTGGGACACGCTGTTCGCGATGGACGACAAGCTCGAGGTCAAGCCTCAGATGCTCGAGAAGTACGAGGTGTCGCCGGACAAGCTGACCTACACGTTCACGCTGCGCGACGGGCTCGAGTGGCATGACGGCAAGCCGGTCACCTCGGCCGACTGCATCGCCTCGATCAAGCGCTGGGGCGCCAAGGACTCGATGGGCCAGTCGCTGATGGCCCGCGTCGCAGAGCTCAAGAAGGTCGACGACAAGACCTTCACGATGGTGCTGAAGGAGCCCTACGGCCTGGTGCTCCAGTCGCTCGGCAAGCCGTCGTCGAACGTGCCGTTCATGATGCCCGAGCGCGTCGCGCAGACCGACCCCAACACCCAGATCAAGCCCGAGGACGTGATCGGATCCGGTCCGTTCGTCTTCAAGGCCGACGAGTGGAAGCCGGGCGAGAAGACGGTCTACGTGAAGAACGCGAAGTACAAGCCGCGCAGCGAGCCGGCATCGAGCTTCGCCGGCGGCAAGGTGGCCAAGGTCGACCGCGTCGAGTGGCGCGTGCTCGGCGACCACCAGACGGCTGTCAACGCGCTGCTGAACGGCGAGGTCGACATGCTCGAATCGCCGCCGCACGACCTGCTGCCGGTGCTGGCCAAGGACAAGAACGTCAAGCTGTTCAGCGGCAACCCGCTGGGCAACCAGTACACGTTCCGCTTCAACACCCTGCACAAGCCGTTCGACAATCCCAAGGTCCGGCAGGCCGTGCTCTACGCCTTCAACCAGAAGGACTTTCTCGACGCCGTGATCGGCGATGCGAAGTGGTACAAGGAGTGCAAGGCCATGTTCGTCTGCGGCACGCCGCTGGCGACGGACAAGGGCTGGGAGGACAAGCTCAACTCCAACTTCGAGAAGTCGAAGGCGCTGCTCAAGGAGGCGGGCTATGACGGGACGCCGGTCGTGCTGATGCAGTCGACCGATCTCGCCGTCCTCACGAACCTCGCCCCGGTCGCCAAGAACCTGATGGAGCGGGGCGGCTTCAAGGTCGACATGCAGTCGATGGACTGGCAGACGCTGGTCAGCCGCCGCGCCAAGAAGGATCCGCCGGACAAGGGCGGCTGGAACGCCTTCCTCACCTCCTGGGTCGCCGCCGACATCCTGAACCCGGTCATGGCGGGCTTCTTCAACGCCGGCTGCGACAAGGCGATGTTCGGCTGGCCCTGCGATGAGCAGATCCAGAAGCTGCGCGACGACTTCGCCAAGGAGACGGATCCGGCGAAGCAGAAGGCGATCGCCGAGGCGGTGCAGGTGCGCGTCACCGAGTACCCGACCCATGTCCATCTCGGCCAGTGGTACTCGCCGATGGCACTGCGCTCCAACGTGGACGGCGTCCTGCAGGCCCCGGCGCCCGTGTTCTGGAACGTCACGAAGAAGTAGCTGAGAAGGGCACGCGGGGCCGCCCGGCTCCGCGTGCCCCTCGACCCAGGCGACCGGAAGAGTCGCCTCCACCCATGAAGGAGATTCGGAGGCTCAAGATGAAGACGAAATTCGGAAGGCGCGAGTTCGCCGCCCTGACCGCCGGCACGGCCGCGGTCGCGATGACCCGGCCGGCGATGGCCGCGCCCAGCGTCCTGCGCTACGTCAAGAGCGGCAACCTGACGATCCTCGATCCGATCTGGACGACCGCCTACGTCACCCGCGACCACGGCTACATGATCTACGACACGCTGTTCGCGATGGACGAGCAGAACGCCTTCAAGCCGCAGATGGTCGACAAGTACACCATCTCGCCCGACAAGACGCTGTGGACCTTCACGCTGCGCGACGGCCTGGAATGGCACGACGGCAAGCCGGTCACGTCCGAGGATTGCGTCGCCTCGCTGCAGCGCTGGGGCAAGCGCGACACGATGGCCCAGAAGCTCATGGACTTCGTCAAGGAGCTCAAGACCGTCGACGCCAAGACCTTCACCATGCAGCTCAAGGAGCCGTACGGCCTGGTGCTCGAGACGCTGGGCAAGCCGAGCTCCAACGTGCCCTTCATGATGCCCAAGGCGGCGGCGGAGACCGATCCGTTCAAGCAGATCAGCAGCCACATCGGGTCGGGGCCGTTCATCTACGTCGACGCCGAGTCCAAGCCCGGCGAGAAGCACGTGTACGCCAAGAACACCAAGTACAAGCCGCGCGCCGAGCCGCCCTCGGGCCTGGCCGGCGGCAAGGTCGTCAAGGTCGACCGCGTCGAGGTCATCGAGATGCCCGACACGCAGCAGCAGGTGAACGCGATCAGCGCCGGCGAGATCGACGTCGTCGAGCAGCTGCCGCACGACCTGATCCCCGTCCTCAAGAAGGACAAGGACGTGAAGCTGGTCGACTGGAACCCGCTCGGCCACCAGTTCGTCATCCGCTTCAACTGGGTGAACAAGCCGTTCGACAATCCCAAGATGCGATTGGCCGCCCTCTACTGCATGCAGCAGGAGGAGTATCTCAAGGCCACGGTCGGCGAGAAGGAATACTACAAGGTGTGCAGCGCGGCCTTCGTCTGCGGCACGCCCAACGCGTTCGATGCGCCCGACGGCATGCTGGTCAAGGCGAACTTCGAGAAGTCCAAGGCGCTCCTCAAGGAGGCCGGCTACGACGGCACGCCGATCGTGCTGATGCAGTCGACCACCCTGCCGGTGCTGACCAACATGGCGCCGGTGACCAAGTCGCTGCTCGAGCGCGGCGGCTTCAAGGTCGACATGCAGTCGATGGACTGGCAGACGCTGGTCACCCGCCGCACCAAGAAGGAGCCGGCCGACAAGGGCGGCTGGAACATCTTCCACACCTACTCCGTGGCGGCCGACGTTCTGAACCCGATCTCCGATTCCTACATGGCGGCCAACGGCTCCAAGGCCTGGTTCGGCTGGCCGGACGACCCGGAGATGGAGAAGCTGCGCGACCAGTACGCGCGCGAGACCGACCCCGCCAAGGGCAAGGCCCTCGCGGGCGCCATCCAGACGCGCGCCCTGACCACCGCCCAGTACGGCTGGCTCGGCCAGTGGTACGGGCCCGGCGCCACCCGCTCCAACGTCTCCGGCTGGCTCAAGGCGCCAGTACCGGTGATGTGGAACGTCGAGAAGAAGTGACGCCGGGGCCGCAAGGTCCTGGCATCGTCCCGGGCGGAGCGACGGGTCTCATCCGATGAGGCCCTCCGCTTCGCCGGGGTGACAACAGAGGGAAAATGTTCGACTTCATCGCCCGCCGTCTCATCGCCATCATACCCGTGCTTGCCGTGGTGGCGGTCTTCGTGTTCCTCATGCTCAGGCTGACCCCGGGCGATCCGGCCGCGGTCATCGCGGGCGACAATGCCACCTCCGACCAGATCGCCGACATCCGCGAGAAGCTCGGCCTCAACGAGCCGATCTGGACCCAGTTCGGCATCTGGATCGGCAACGTCCTGCAGGGCAATTTCGGCGAAAGCTTCTTCTTCAAGAAGACCGTCGCCGAGCTGATCGCCCAACGCGTCGAGCCGACGCTGGCGCTGGCGACCTGCACGCTGGTCATCGCCGTCCTGCTGGCCGTCCCGCTGGGCGTGCTGGCCGCCTGGAAGCACGGCTCCCTGCTCGACCGCGTCGTCATGGGCTTCTCCGTGCTCGGCTTCTCGGTCCCGGTGTTCGTGATCGGCTATTGCCTGATCTATGTCTTCGCCATCGAACTGGGCTGGCTGCCCGTCCAGGGCTACACGCGCATCGGCGTCAACTTCTGGAGCTTCCTCGAGCGCATGGTGCTGCCGTCGGTGACCCTGGCGGTGATCTACATCGCGCTGATCGCCCGCATCACCCGCGCCAGCGTCCTCGAGGTCCTGAACGAGGACTACATTCGCACCGCGCGCGCCAAGGGGCTTTCCAACCGCGTCGTCCTGATGCGGCACGCGCTGCGCAACGCCGCCGTGCCGATCCTGACCGTGATCGGCATCGGCGTCGCCCTGCTGATCGGCGGCGCCGTGGTGACCGAGAGCGTCTATGGCCTGCCCGGCCTCGGCCGCCTCACCGTCGAGGCGGTGCTCAGCCGCGACTTCCCCACCATCCAGGCCGTCATCCTGCTCTTCTCGGTGGTCTACGTCGTGATCAACCTGCTGATCGACATCAGCTACACCCTTTTCGATCCGAGGATCCGCTATTGAGCGCGATTGCTGAAGAAGAAGTCGTCGACTCCGCCGCCGTCGCGGCAGCCGCGACCAAGCGCAAGAGCCTCTGGCTCCTTGCCGTCCGCAACCCGGCCGTTCTCTTCGGTGGCATCATCCTGCTGGTGATGCTGGCCATCGCGATCCTGGCGCCGTTCCTCGGTACCGTGGACCCGACCCGCATCGATCCGGCGGCGCGCAACAAGAAGCCGGGCACCGAGATCACGATGCGGCTGGACAACGGCACGACGGTCAAGCGGGTGGCCATCATGGGCACCGACAGCCTCGGCCGCGACGTTTACAGCCGCGTCATCTACGGCACCCGCGTCTCGCTGGTCATCGGCGTCGCCGTGGCGATCGCCTCGGTGGCGATCGGCCTGGTGATCGGCCTGATCGCCGGCTACATCCGCTGGCTGGACGGGCCGATCATGCGCGTCATGGACGGGCTGATGGCGATTCCGGGCATCCTGCTCGCGATCGCCCTGGTCTCGATCTGGCGCGCCGGCCTCATCACCGTGATCTTCGCCATCGTCGTTCCGGACGTGCCGCGCGTCGTTCGCCTGGTGCGCTCGGTCGTGCTGACGGTCCGCGAGGAGCCCTATGTCGAGGGCGCCATCTCGGTCGGCACGCCGACCTGGATCCTGATGTTCCGGCACATCCTGCCCAACACCGTCGCCCCGCTGATCGTGCAGGGAACCTTCATCGCCGCCGCCGCCATCCTGGCCGAGGCGATCCTCTCCTTCCTCGGCATCGGCATCCCGCCGGAGATCCCGAGCTGGGGCAACATCATGGCCGAGGGCCGCACGCTGTTCCGCGTGTTCCCGCACAACATCCTCTATCCGGGCATCTTCCTGGCGCTGACGGTGCTGGCCATCAACATCATGGGCGACGGCCTGCGCGACACGCTCGATCCGAAGATGAGCAAGAAGGTATGACCCGCAGGGTCATTCCTTCCTGCTCACCCTGAGCGAGCGAAGCGAGCCGAAGGGTCTCTTTTTCATGTTCGAGGTTCTTGTGTTTCATAAGCGATCCCTCCACTCCGCCTGGCGTTTACCCCGAGGAACGAGGGGGGCTTCGGTCGGGATGACGGCTGTGGTGCTCCGATGAGCACCACAGCCGTCAAGCCCGTCCTGGAAGTCCGCAACCTGAGCGTCGCCCTGCCGGCCGGCGCCGACCGCGCCCATGCGGTCGAGAAGGTGAGCTTCACCGTCAATCCCGGCGAGATCGTCTGCCTGGTGGGCGAGTCGGGCTCCGGAAAATCGGTCATCGCCTTCACCGTCATGGGCCTGCTGGCCAAGGCGCTGAAGCCGACCTCGGGCGAGATCCTGCTCGAGGGAGAGAACGTGCTGGCGGCCGGCGAGGCGCGCCTGCGCGAGCTGCGCTGCACGCGCATGTCTATGATCTTCCAGGAGCCGATGACGGCGCTCAATCCGGTCATGACCTGCGGCGAGCAGATCGACGAGGTGCTGGAGACCCATACCAAGCTAGACTCCGCCCAGCGCCGCTCGAAGATCCTGACCATCCTCGAGCGCGTCAAGCTGCCGGATCCGGAGCGCATCTACGCCTCCTACCCGCACCAGCTCTCGGGCGGACAGCGCCAGCGCATCATGATCGCCATGGCGCTGGTCCTCGATCCGGTCCTGCTGATCGCCGACGAGCCGACCACGGCGCTCGACGTCACGACCCAGGCCGAGATCCTGAAGCTGGTCGCCGAGCTGCAGGCCAGCCAGGGCACCGGCGTCCTCTTCATCACCCACGATTTCGGCGTCGTCGCCGAGATCGCCCACAAGGTCGCCGTCCTGCGCTGGGGCGAGCTGGTCGAGATGGGGCCGACCGAGCAGATCCTGTCGCGACCCGAGCAGGGCTACACACGCATGCTGATCTCCTCGGTGCCGTCGATCCATCCGCAGCACCGCGGCGCGCGCAAGGACGGCATCACGGTGCTGCGCACCGAGAAGCTCGGCAAGACCTACACCGGCTCCGGCTTCTTCCAGAAGGCGCGCGTCGTGAAGGCCGCCACCGACGTCGACCTCGACATCCGCCGCGGCGAGACGCTGGGCATCGTGGGCGAATCGGGCTCCGGCAAGTCGACCGTGGCGCGCTGCATCGCCCGCCTGATCGATCCCAGCGAGGGCAAGGTCTTCCTGGGCGACACCGAGATCGCCACCATGCCGGCCGGCAAGCTGCGCCCGCATCGCCGGCGCGTGCAGATCGTCTTCCAGGACCCCTACCGCTCGATGAACCCGCGCATCACCGTGGGCGAGTTCATCATCGAGGGGCCGATGAACTTCGGCCTCAAGCGCGACGAGGCGATGGCCCGCGCCCGCAAGCTGATGGAGACGGTGCGCCTCGATCCCAACGCGCTCGACCGCTACCCGCATCAGTTCTCGGGTGGCCAGCGCCAGCGCATCTGCATCGCGCGCGCGCTCGCCATGGAGCCCGAGCTGCTGATCGCCGACGAGGCGGTGTCGGCGCTCGACGTTTCCGTGCAGAAGCAGGTGCTGGAGCTGCTCGACGAGATCCGCCAGCGGCTGAACCTCGCAGTGCTGTTCATCACCCACGACCTGCGCGTCGCGGCGCAGATCTGCGACTATGTCGCGGTGATGAGCAAGGGCCGCGTCGTCGAGTACGGCTCGGCCGAGCAGGTCTTCGGCGCACCGAAGGACGAGTATACCAAGTCGCTGTTCGCCGCCGCCCCCGGCCGCAACTGGGAGTTCGGCAAGTTCGCCACGGCATGATTTGAGCCGTCGGCCACGCGGTGCTAGCCTTGCGGCCAAGGAAAGGCCTGCAAGGCACCCGCTGCCGCGCCCTCCCCCTGACCGGCACCGGACTGAGACGGCGAACCCGTGTCGAGGGAGGCTCACATGGCGGACAGCGTCTACAAGGTGATCGAGCTCGTAGGCACCAGCAGCGACTCCTGGGAAAGAGCGGCGAAAGTCGCGGTCGAGCGTGCGGCCAAGTCGTTGCGCGACCTCCGGGTCGCCGAGGTCGTCGAGCAGGACCTTGTCATCGAGAAGGGCAAGGTCGCGGCCTACCGCACCAGGCTCAAGGTCTCGTTCAAGTACGAAGGCGGCGGCTGACGCCTCACGTGTAGCGGTCGCGCACCCGCCGCTCGACCAGGCCCGCCAGCAGGAACGCCGTCGCCGAGATCACCGTGGCGACGGCGCTGGCGCCGAACGCCTGCTCGGTCTGGAAGTCCGACTTGGTCTTGGCGAACAGGTAGCCGAGCCCGGACGTGCCCATCAGGAACTCCGCCACCATGGCGGCCAGGATGGCGTGGGCGGCCGCGAGCTTGAAGGCGATGGCGAGGTTGGGCATGGCCGCGGGTAGCGCCAGCCGCAGCAGCACGTCGAGCCGCGAGGCGCCGAGCACGCGGAACAGGTCCTCGGCGCCCGGCGGCGGCGCGCGCAGGCCGGACGAGGCGAAGACGAAGGACGGGAAGAAGGTGATGATCACCACGATCGCGAGCACGGTCGAGGTGTCGTAACCCAGCAACCGGGCGATCACCGGGATCAGCGCCACGACCGGCACCGAGCTGAACAGGACGGTAAGCGGGTTGAGCAGCCCCGCCGCCACCGGCGAGAACCAGGCGGCGACCGCGAGCCCGGTGCCCACCACCATGCCCATCACCAGGCCGAACGCCGCCACGGCGAGCGTGATCCCGACATTGCGCAGGTAGACGTCGGGATGGCTCACCAGGTCGCCAAGCACGGCGGTCGGCGTCGGCATGACGATGGGGTTGAAGCTGTTGGCGATGACCCAGAGCTCCCAGGCGACCAGCAGCAGGATGATGCCCCAGTAGTCCTCGACGAGGCGCAGCAGCAGCGGGCGGCGGGCCGTGGTCTCCATCAGCCGAACCTCGAATAGGCGGCCCGCTCGAGCAGCGTGAGCGCGCCGTAGATCAGCAGCGAGGACGCCACCGCCAGCAGCACGGCGCACCACAGCAGCACGATCTGGAAGTTCTGCATGGCGTTGATGATCAGGATGCCGATGCCGCGCGGCGCCCCGAACCATTCTCCGATGATGGCCCCGATCAGGGCGGCGGGCCAGGCGAGCCGCAGCCCCGAGACCAGCGACGGCATCGCCGCCGGGAGCTCGAGCCGCCAGAACCGCCGGACGCGGTCGGCGCCGAGCACCGCGAACAGGTCGCGATGCGCCGCGGTCGCCCGCTGCAGGCCCGAACCGACCGACACGAAGACGATGAAAAAGACGTGGATCGACGCCACCGCCGCCGGCGTGCTCTCGCGGCTGAGCAGGACGAGGAAGATCGGCCCCAGCGCGATCGACGGCACCGAGTTCAGCACCGCCGCCAGCCGGTCCGAGCCGCGGCGCAGTGGCGGTACGAGATGCGCCAGGGTCGCAAGCCCCAGTCCCGCGGCGGTGCCCCAGAGGTAGCCCATGGCCGTCTCCGCCAGCGTGGCGCCGAGCGCGCGGCGGAACAGCGGCAGCCGGCTTTCGTCGGTCAGCATGTCCAGCACCGCGCTGAGCGGCGGCCAGCTGATGCCGGCCAGCTTCAGCTGGCCGATCAGCTCCCACAGCGCCAGGAACAGGCCGATGCCCAGCGCGCCCAGCAGCAGGCTCCGCGTGCCCGCGCTCATGACGGCGGCGGCTCCTCGTTCTCCAGCGCCGCCGTCAGGTCGTCGACCATGCGATGGAATTCCTCGCTGCGCATGACCGCCGGATCGCGCGGCCGGGCGAAGGGCACGGCGACCTCGCGCACGATGCGGCCGGGCCGGCCGCTCATCACCACGACCCGGTCGGCAAGGAACAGCGCCTCGTCGACCGAATGGGTGATCAGCAGGGTCGTGATCTGGCGGGCCGACCAGATGCGCTGCAGCTCGACGTTCATCTGCCGGCGGGTCACGGCATCCAGTGCGCCGAACGGCTCGTCGAGGAGCAGCACCTCGGGCTCGAGCACCAGGGCGCGAGCGATCGAGGCGCGCTGGCGCATGCCGCCGGAAAGCTGGCGCGGCCGCGCCGTGGCGAAGCGCGACAGGCCGACCAGGTCGATCAGCCGCGCGATCGCCGCCTCGTCCGGCCGGCGGCCGGCGATGCGGAACGGCAGCGCGACATTGTCCCGAATGCTGAGCCAGGGCAGCAGCGCATGGTCCTGGAAGGCGACGCCTAGCGCATGGTTGGCCGAGACCTGGCCCGGCGGGGCGCCGTCGACGCTGACGGTGCCGCTGCTCGGCTGCTCCAGCGCCGCCACCAGGCGTAGCAGGGTGCTCTTGCCGCAGCCGCTGGGGCCGAGGATCGCCACGAACTCGCCCGGCGCGATGGCGAGCGACAGCTCGGCCAGCGCCAGCACGCCCTCGCTGCTGCCGGCCAGCGCGAAGCGCTTGCTGACCCGGTCGATCGCGATGGCGGCGCGCCCGCTCATGGCCGCCTCAGGCCGTCATCGCGTCGAAGCGTTCCATCAGCTTCGGCAGGCGTTCGGCCAGGCGGCGGTCGATCTCCTCGCGGTCGACCGTCAGCAGCTCGCGATCCTTCATCACGACCTTGCCGTCGATCACCACCGTGCGCACGTCGCGGCCGACCACGGTATTGGCAGCGACGAAATACGGATCGTAGAGCGGCATGTGGTCGAGCTGGGTGCGGTCGACCAGCAGGATATCGGCCTTCTTGCCGACCTCGAGGCTGCCGATCTGGTTCTCGAGGCCGAGCGCGCGGGCGCCGCCGTTGGTCGCGACCTTCAGGATCTCCTCGCTGCCCATGACGTTGCGGTAGGCGATCGGCGTTCCCATCACTGCCTGCTGGCCGATGCGGGTCGCATGCGCGACCTGGAAGATGTCCAGCGACCCCCACGAGGCGGCGCCGTCGGTGCCGAGCCCGATGTCGATGCCGCGCCGCCACATCTCGGAGAGGCGATGCGGGCCGATATGGTAGTTGTTGAAGGCGCAGTGGCAGGCGGACGGCCGATGGCGGACGAAGAGGTCCATCTCCTCGGCCGACAGCAGCACAGAGTGCGCGCAATGCATGTGGCGGTCGAGCGCGCCCAGCCCGTGCAGGTACTCGGCCGGCCGCTTGCCGAACCTCTCCAGCGCATAGTCGATCTCGTAGACGCCCTCGCAGAGATGCGTATGGATCTTTACGTCGAGCGCCCGGGCGGCCTCGGCCATGCCCTCGATCAGCTCGGGGGTGCAGACCATGATCTGTCGCAGCGACAGCCAGGCCTGGACCCGGTCGGTGCCGTGGCTCGCGCCCTTCCAGCGCTTGACCAGGGCGACGTTGCGGTCGTGGCACTGCCGGGTGGTGGCGATCATGGAGCCGGGCACGTTGGTCCCCTGGTCCACGGTGCTGAGCGCCACGAAGCCGCGGATGCCGATCTCGACGGCGGCCCGGCCCATCGCGTCGGGATGCGGACCGCCCGCCTCGGCGAAGCAGGTCGTGCCGACCGAGATCATGTTAGCGTAGCACAGCAGGCCGCTCAGATGGACGTCCTCGTCCGTCAGCATGCCTTCGAACGGGATGTAGTAGTTCTTCCACGGCGGGATCTTGATCGGGCGGCGCAGGCCGATCTCGGCCAGCTTGCCGCGCAGCAGGGTCTGCGCCGTGTGGACATGCGCGTCGATCAGGCCCGGCATGGCGATCTGCCCGGCGCCGTCCAGCGTCGAGGCTGCCGTGACATGCCGGCGGGCGGCCGACGCCTTGCCGATCCACACGATCCTGTTGCCCCGGATGGCGACGGCGCCGTCGCGGATCACGCGGTTGCGGTCGTCGATCGTGACGACGTCGCAGCCGCTCAGCAGCAGATCGACCTTCTGCGGCGCCGCGCCCGCCTTGCCGGCCACGGCTCAGCTCTTCTTCAGAGAGGCGTGCACTTCCTGCATGACGGCGAAGTCCGCGAGCTTGTCGACCTCGGGCAGCTTGTCGCGGCCCGACGCCTTGGCCGCGGCATACATCGGCCCCGCGATCGCATCGCGATCGAGCACCAGCAGCGGCTGGTCGGGCTTGGCGGGGTTCTTCAGCATGCCGTACTGCAGCTCGTTCTGGCGGGTCTGCTGCTTGAGATCGAGGCCGAGATCGGCGCCGTACTTGGAGACCGCCAGCTTGGCGGCGACCGCCGGATCCTTGGCGTTCTCCATCCAGCCGCGGGTCAGCCCGCGCAGGAACTTGACCACGGTCGGCCGGTTGGCCTGCAGGTAGGCGCGCGTCACGAACACGAGGTTGGCGTAGGACTTGAAGCCCATCGAATCGAACGAGGTGAAGAAGAAGTCCTTGTCGCGCACCATGCCCATGCGCTCCAGGGTGACGGCCTGGTTGGTGCCGTAGGCGGTGTAGCCGTCGCCCGCCTTGGACAGGAGCGGCTCGGGCGAGAAGCCGGCCGGCACGAACTCCCACTGCTTGGGCAGGTTGTTGAGGGCGAGCGTGGCGTCGATCGCGGTCCGTTCGTTCGGACCCTGGGCCAGGATCTTCTTGCCGACGATGTCGGCGGCGCTCTTGATGGGCTTGGCCGCCAGCGACAGGATGCCGAGCGGCGACACCGGGAAGGTGCCGGCCACCAGGACGAAGTCGTTGCCGCGGCCGACCGCGTCGAGATAGGGCAGCCAGGTGCCGTAGCCGAACTCGGCATTGCCGGCCGCCACGGTGACCGGCGGCGGCGGGGCATTGGGCCCGCCCGGAAGGGTCTTCACCTCGAGACCCTCGTCCTTGAAGTAGCCGTTCTCCATGGCCAGCCAGATGCCGGCATATTCGACGTTGTTGATCCAGCCCAGCGCGACGCGGACCGTGGTGGTCTGGGCCCAGGCGGGAACGGCGCCGGTTGCGCCCGTCAGCACCAATCCGCCCGTTGCCTGGATGAAGTTCCTGCGCCGCATGGCCGTTTCTCCCGCTTGCCGATCGTTGCCCGTTGCCTGCAGCCACGTGCAAGGGCCGGGCCAGTCCCCGCAGCCCGTCCGCGCCAAGGCCCTGTCCCGGGCTTGCCGCCGCGACGGGGCGGGACCAGACTCGACGGATGTCCAGCGGCCTGCTCGAAGACGCCTCGTTCAACCAGTCGCCTGCCTTCGGCGACGTCGACCTGTTCGGTGCCGACCGGCCGCTGGCCGACGCCGCCCGCCGCGCCGGGCTCGATCTTGCCGCGCTGTCCGCCTGCGGCCGCGACTATGGCGCGGCGGCGACCCTCGATCTCGGCCGCGTGGCCAACGAGAATCCGCCCAAGCTGCGCACCATGGACGGCCGCGGCAACCGGCTCGACCTCGTCGAATTCCATCCCGCCTATCACGCCCTCATGCAGAAGAGCATCGGGCACGGCATCCACGCCTCGGCCCACGACGGCAGCGACCCGGCCGGCCCGATGTCGGCGCGGGCGGTGCGCCTCTATCTCGCCACCCAGGCCGAGAGCGGCCACATGTGCCCCATCACCATGACGCACGCCTGCATCGGCGCGCTGCGCGCCGAGCCGGCGCTGCTCGAGCGATGGCTGCCCCGCATCCAGACCCGCATCTACGATCCGCGCCCGCTGCCCTGGTGGGAGAAGGACGGCGTGACCCTGGGCATGGGCATGACCGAGCGCCAGGGCGGTACCGACGTGCGCGCCAACATCACCGAGGCGCGTCCGGCCGGCGGCCATGTCGAGATCACCGGCCACAAGTGGTTCATGTCGGCGCCGATGTGCGATGCCTTCCTGGTCCTTGCCCAGGGAGAGGGCGGCCTCACCTGCTATCTGATGCCGCGCTACCGGCCCGACGGATCGAAGAACCAAATCCGCTTCCAGCGCCTGAAGGACAAGCTCGGCAACAAGTCGAATGCCTCCTCGGAGGTCGAGTTCCACGGCGCCTGGGCCGAGCGAGTCGGGCCGGAAGGCGCCGGCGTGCGCACCATCATCGAGATGGTGAACCTGACGCGGCTCGACTGCGCCATCGCCTCGGCCGGCCAGTCGCGCATCGCCCTCAGCCAGGCGCTGAACCATATCCGCAACCGCTCGGTCTTCCAGAAGCGCCTGGCCGACCAGCCGTCCATGCGCGCCACGGTCGCCGACATGGCGCTCGAGCTGGAGGCGCAGGTCGCCCTGGTGTTCCGCCTGTGCCGCGCCGCCGAGCACGCCGCGCTGGACCCGGCCGAGGCCGCCTACGCCCGGCTGCTGACGCCCGCCGTCAAGTTCCTGGTGTGCAAGAGCACGCCACAGCTGGTCTACGAATCGCTCGAGTGCCTGGGCGGCAACGGCTACACCGAGGACCTGCCGCTGGCGCGCTACTTCAGGGAATCGCCGCTCAACGCCATCTGGGAGGGCTCGGGCAACGTCATGGCACTCGACGTGCTGCGCGCCGCCGGCCGCCATCCCGACCAGGCGATGGCGACGGTGGGGGCCCTCGCCAGGACGGCCTCGTCGGCCTTCGACGTGCGGCCCCTGGCCGAGTCGCTGGCCGGCATCCTGCGCTCGGGCGAGGCCGAGCGGCGCGCCCGCTTCGTCTGCGAGGGCCTCGCCCGCATTGCCGCCGTCGCGGCGCTGGCCGAGGCCGGGTCGGACTTCGCCGCCCTCTATGCCGACACGCGTCTTCGCGGCGTCCCCAGCGCCCAGTTCGGCGCCGCCGATCTCGGCGGGGCGGAAACCGCGCTGATGGACCGCGCGCTCGCGACCGCCTGACGGCGGGCGTCAGGGCCGGCGGGCCGTCAGCCGGACGCCGCCCAGGGCGCCGCTGCGGTAGAGCCGGTCGATCGTCGCGCGGAACAGCTCCTGGGCCGCCCAGGCCTCCTCGCCCTGCGTGTCGATCAGGCTGGCGCGATCCGAGCGGCAGGCCTCAAGCCGCTGCGCGGCGTGCGGCGCCCAGTCGTCGGTCAGGTCCGTCGCCACCACCTCGACCAGGCCGGCCTGGCCGAGGTCACGGACATTGTCGTCGATGCCGGTGACGGTAACGCCGTGCACGACGCCGCGCAGGTCCCGCAGGTCCGCCGGGGCAAACGGAGCGCGCCGGCACAGATCCTCGATGTAGCATCGCCCGCCGGGCCGCAGGACGTCGGCGATGCGGCGGACCAGCGCCGGCCGGTCGGCGATGTGCAGGATGGCCAGGAAGCTGATGACGGCATCGAAGGACCCCGACGGCAGGGAGAGGACGAGCGCATCGCCGCACAGGTGGGTGACCCGGTCCGCGAGGCCGCTGCGGCGCGTCAGGTCGAGGGCGATCCGGTGAAGCTCGGGCTGCAGCTCCAGCGCCGTGACGCGGCAGCCGGTCGTATGGGCGAGGAAGCGCGCCGGGCCGCCGATCCCGGACCCGATGTCGAGCACCCGGCTGTCGGGCCCGAGTCCGAGAAAACGGCCGGCGTCGCAGATCGCGGCGGTGCCGTGATAGTGCCATTGGTCGAGGGCGAAGAGCATCTCGGGCGGAATGGGATCGTCGGGCCCGATGCCGCGCGCCGCCAGGCCGCGCGCGATACGGTCGACGTGCGTGTAGAGCGGCATCGATGCGAGACCGGAGTCGCTCATTTTTCCTCCTGACCTCCGGAACATGCTCTAAGATCGCCGCCCATGAAAAAGATCTTCACCGCGTGCCTCGGTACCGAGACCAACACCTTCGCGTCCATTCCCACCGGCCAGCAGCTTTTCCAGGACACATGCCTGTTCCGCAAGGCCAGCTACGGCGAGAACGTGCCGATGTTCGGCGCGCCGCTCGCCGTGTGGCGTGGTCGCGCCGAGGCCAAGGGCTGGGAGGTCGTCGAGAGCCTCTGCGCGTTCGCCCAGCCGGCCGGAAAGACGGTCAAGAAGGTCTACGAGGCCTTCCGTGACGAGATCGTCGCCGACCTGAAGGCCGCCCTGCCGGTCGACGGCGTGTTCCTGTCGATGCACGGCGCCATGGTCGCCGAGGGCTACGACGATTGCGAGAGCGACATCCTGGCCCATGTCCGCAAGGTTGTCGGGCCCGACGTCCCGGTCGGCGCCGAGCTCGACCTGCACTGCAATATCGGCGAGGGCACGCTGCGCGACGCCACGGCCCTGGTGCTGTTCAAGGAGTATCCGCACGTCGACGTTCCGGAGCGCGCCGACGACCTGTTCACCGTCATGGAAGGTGCCATCGAGGGCCGCACCCGTCCGGTGATGGCGGCCTGGGACTGCAAGATGATCGGGGTGTTCCACACCACCCGCCAGCCGATGCGCGGCTTCGTCGACAAGCTGCAGGCGATGGAAGGCAAGGACGGGGTTCTGTCGCTGTCGATCGCCCACGGCTTCCCGTGGTCAGACATCCGCGAGATGGGCAGCAAGCTGATCGCCATCACCGACGGCGACCGGTCCAAGGCCGAGAAACTGGCACGCGAGCTCGGCCAGGAATTCTTCGCCATGCGCGAGGCCACGCAGCCGCCTTACGTCTCGCTCGACGCCGCGATGGCGCGCGTCTCCTCGCACAACCTGCCCAAGCCGATGGTGCTGGCCGACGTGTCGGACAATGCCGGCGGTGGCGCCGCCTCCGATTCGACCTTCATCCTGAAAGCCCTGCTCGACCGCAAGGTCCAGGACGCCGCCATCGGCATGTTCTGGGATCCCGGCGCCGTGAAGCTCGCCTTCGAGGTCGGCGAGGGCGCCGAGCTCGACATCCGCATCGGCGGCAAGCTCGGCCCGCAGTCGGGCCCGCCGGTCGACGGCCGCGCCAGGGTGCTGAAGCTCGAGAAGAACGTCACCATCGAGTTCGGCGGCGAGCGCAAGAGCGTGGGCTCGATCGGCGACGCCGCCGCCCTGCAGATCGAGGGCGTGACGGTGATCGTGAACAGCAAGCGCACCCAGTGCCTGAGCCGCGACTGCTTCACCAAGCTCGGCGTTGATCCCTCGGCCAAGAAGGTCGTGGTGGTGAAGTCCATGCAGCACTTCCACGCCGCCTACGCCCCGATCGCCAGCGAGGTGGTCTACGTGGCGGCGCCGGGCGCCCTGGTGCCCGACTGGTCGCTCCTGCCCTACACCAAGGTCGACAAGGGGCAGTGGCCGTTCGTGGCCAACCCGCACGCCGCCTAGCCCTTCATTGCGCGGCGCGGGAAAACCCGCCCCCGCCGCACGCTTGGCATCCGGTTTGCGTCGCCTCCGGCCGGAGGAGGACGCATGCCCGACACCATCCCCATCATCGACATCTCGCCCTTCCTGGCGGGCGGCGAGGCCGGGCGGCGGGACGTCGCCCGCGCCGTCGACCGGGCCTGCTCGGAGATCGGCTTCCTGCTGGTCACCGGCCACGGCATCCCGGCGTCGCTGGTCGACGACATGCGCCGCGTCTCGGCGGCCTTCTTCGACCGGCCGCTCGAGGACAAGCTGCGCTACCGCATGCCGCCCGACCGCTACCGCGGCTACATCGCGCTGGGCAACGAGGCGCTGGCCTACAGCCTCGATGAGCAGACGCCGCCCGACTACAAGGAATCCTTCTCCATCGGGCCGGTCGACGCGCCCGACGACGCCTATCATCGGGCCGCCACGCCGGCCAACTTCTTCGCCCCCAACATGTGGCCGGAGGGGCTGCCCGAGTTCCGCGAGACCTGGACCGCCTACTATCGCGACATGGAACGGCTGGCGACCAGCCTGATGCGGATCTTCGCGATGGGCCTCGGCATGGACGAGCGGTTCTTCGACGACAAGATCGACCGCCACATCACCAACTTCAGCATGCTGCACTACCCCGCGCAGCACGAGCCGCCGCTGCCCGGGCAGCTGCGCGCCGGCGCCCATACCGACTATGGCAGCCTCACCATCGTGAAGCCGGACGGCGCCGAGGGCGGCCTGCAGGTCCGCGCCAGGGACGGCGGCTGGCTGGACGTGCCGCACGTCCCCGAGGCCTTCGTGGTCAACCTGGGCGACCTGATGGCCGAATGGACCAACGATCGCTGGGTGTCGACCCTGCACCGGGTGGTCAACCCGCCGCGCGCCACCGCCTCGGCCGCCCGGCGCTTCTCGATGGCGTTCTTCCACCAGCCCAACTACGACGCCGTCATCCAGTGCCTGCCGACCTGCGCCGAGGCCGGCCGGCCGCCGCGCTACATGAAGACGACCTCGGGCGAGCATGTCTGGATGAAGATCAACAAGCACCGCCAGCCCGAGCACGCGGCCGCGGCGCCCTGAACCCGGGCCCGCCGGCCGGCCCGCCCGAATGCGATATTTCAGGCCGTTTACAGCGCGGGGACTCATTGGTATGGTCCGCCGCGTCGCGGCCGGGAGTGGCCGTTTTGTCGTTTTATTTCAACGGCTTAACGAGAACCCGCCCGGCGACAGGGGTCGCGCGATATGAAGATTCTCACCGGCAACAGCAACCGTCCGCTGGCGGAAGCGATTTCCGCCAAGCTGGCGCTGCCGCTGGTCAAGGCGAACATCCGCCGCTTCTCGGACAACGAGATCTTCGTCGAGATCCTTGAGAATGTCCGCGGCGAGGACATGTTCGTCATCCAGTCGACGAGCTTCCCGGCCAACGACCATCTGATGGAACTGCTGATCACCATCGACGCGCTGCGCCGCAGCTCGGCCCGGCGCATCACCGCGGTGATCCCCTACTACGGCTATGCGCGGCAGGACCGCCGCACCGGCCCGCGGACGCCGATCTCGGCCAAGCTGGTCGCCAACCTCCTGACCCATGCCGGTGCCAGCCGCGTCCTGACCCTCGACCTGCACGCGGCCCAGATCCAGGGCTTCTTCGACATCCCCGTCGACAACCTGTTCGCCGGGCCGGTGTTCAGCAAGGACATCCAGGAGACCCTGTCGAACCGCAACCTGACGGTCGTGTCGCCCGACGTCGGCGGCGTGGTGCGCGCTCGTGCCATCGCCAAGCGGATTGACGCCGACCTCGCGATCATCGACAAGCGTCGCGAGCAGGCGGGCGTCAGCGAGGTCATGAACGTGATCGGCGACGTCAAGGACCGGGACTGCATCCTGATCGACGACATCGTGGATTCCGCCGGCACGCTGTGCAACGCGTCCGTCGCCCTGATGGATCAGGGGGCCAAGTCGGTCTCCGCCTATGTCACGCATGGCGTCCTGTCGGGCGGCGCCGTGGCGCGCGTCGCGGCCTCGCCGATGGAGAAGATGGTGATCACCGATTCCATCCAGGCGACCGAGGCGGTGCGCGTATCGCCCAACGTGCGGCCCCTCAGCATCGCGTCGCTGATGGCCGAGGCCATGAAGAGAATTTCCGAGGAGTCCTCGGTGTCGAGCCTGTTCGACTAGGGACTTCCGGAGATGCGGCGCTGGGCACCCCTGGAGGCCACGCCGCGAGTGAGAGAGAGAGAAAGAGAAACCGAACCTTTAGGAGAAGTTGAAATGGCAGAGACGACGAAGGTCGTCGCGAGGAAGCGGGACCGGGCCGGCAAAGGGGGCGCCCGTTCCAGCCGTCGCGAAGGACTGATTCCCGCCGTGATCTACGGCGACAAGCAAGCCCCCGTGATGATCGCGGTCGAGCCGAAATCGATCGAGCGCGACATCCACAAGGAGGGCTTCTTCAATCACCGGATGCAGATCGACGTCGACGGCACGAACTACGACGTGCTGCCGCGCGACGTGCAGGTCGACCCGGTGACGGACCGTCCCCTGCATCTCGACTTCCTGCGCATCGGGCCCGACTCGATCATCACCGTCCAGGTGCCCGTGCACTTCAAGAACGAAGTGCTGGCCCCCGGCATCAAGCGCGGCGGCGTGCTGAACGTCGTCCTGCACGAGATCACGGTGCGCACCAAGCCGGCCTCCATCCCCGAGTATTTCGAGGTCGACCTGACCGGCCTCGAGATCGGCCACTCGGTGCATCTGTCGTCGCTGGCCATCCCCGAGGACGTGCGCGTCGTGACGCGCGACCACAACGCCACCGTGGCCTCGATCGCCGCACCGACGGTCGTCCGCGAGGCGGCCCAGACGGACGCGGGAGCACCGGCCGCCGAAGGCGCCGCGGCGGCACCGGCTGCCGGGGCGGCAGCGCCGGCCGCCGGCGCGGCAGCGCCGGCCAAGAAGTAGGCGGCGGGCCCAGGCTCCGTCCGTTCGATGCTTCTGCTGGTCGGGCTCGGCAATCCCGGGCCACGCTACGCGGGGCACCGGCACAATGTGGGATTCATGGCGGTGGACGAGATCGTCCGCCGCCGTGTCTTCTCGCCCTGGCGCGACCGCTTCAACGGCGAGATGGCCGAAGGCCATCTCGCCGGCGAGCGCACGCTGGTGCTGAAGCCCATGACCTTCATGAACGAATCGAGCAAGGCGGTCGGCGAGGCGGTGCGCTTCCTCAAGATCCCGCTCGACCGCATCGTCGTGTTCCACGACGAGCTCGACCTGGCGCCGGGTCGCGTGCGCATGAAAAAGGGCGGCGGCGCCGGCGGCCACAACGGGCTGCGCGACATCGACGCCCATGTCGGCAACGGCTATCGCCGGGTGCGGATCGGCATCGGCCATCCCGGCAACAAGGACCTCGTCCTGCACTGGGTGCTGCGAGACTTCGCGCCCGAGGAGCGCGATCCGAAGGACGGCTGGCTGCCCCGGGTGCTGGGCGCGCTGGCCGACGAATCGGCGTTGCTGGTCGACGGCACCGGCAAGACCGATGAACGCTACATGAGCCGGGTGGCGCATCTCGCGCCGCCCCCCAAACCTCCGGTCGAAGAGTCGAAAGCGTAGACCATGGGCTTCAACTGCGGAATCGTCGGCCTGCCCAATGTCGGCAAGTCGACCCTGTTCAATGCGCTCACCGCCACCCAGGCGGCGCAGGCGGCCAATTATCCGTTCTGCACCATCGAGCCCAATGTCGGCCGGGTCGCGGTGCCCGATCCGCGGCTCGACCGGCTGGCCACGATCGCCCAGTCGGCCAAGATCGTGCCGACGCAGCTCGAGTTCGTCGACATCGCGGGCCTGGTCAAGGGCGCGTCGCGGGGCGAGGGCCTGGGCAACCAGTTCCTCGCAAACATCCGCGAGGTCGACGCCATCGCCCACGTGCTGCGCTGCTTCGAGGACGGCGACGTCACGCACGTCTCGGGCAGCGTCGATCCGGTGCGCGACGCCGAGATCGTCGAGACCGAGCTGATGCTGGCCGACCTCGATTCGCTCGAGAAGCGTCTGCCCAACCTCGAGAAGCGGGCCAAGGGCGGCGACAAGGAAGCGGCCGTCGAGGTTCCCGTCGTCCGCAAGGCGCTGGACGCGCTGCGCGACGGCAAGCCCGCGCGCGAGGCCGCGCTGACCGCCGAGGAACGGCCGGTCTTCCAGCGCCTGCAGCTCATCACCGCCAAGCCCATGATGTACGTGCTGAACGTCGAGGAAGCCTCGGCGGCGACCGGCAACAAGTACAGCGAGGCGGCCGCCGAGTACGCAAGGGCGCGGGGCATGCCGTCGGTCGTGATCTCGGCCGCCATCGAGGCCGAGGTCGCCCAGCTCCCAACAGAGGACCAGGGCGAGTACCTTTCCTCGCTCGGTCTCGAGGAGACCGGCCTCGCCCGCGTCGTGCGCGCGGGCTATGCGCTGCTCGACCTCGTCACCTTCTTCACGGTCGGTCCGAAGGAAGCCCGCGCCTGGACGGTGCGGCGCGAGGCCCGGGCGCCCGAAGCGGCCGGCGCCATCCACACCGACTTCGAGAAGGGCTTCATCCGCGCGGAGACGATCGCCTACGACGACTATGTCAGCCTGAACGGCGAGGCCGGCGCCCGCGACGCCGGCAAGCTCCGCCTCGAGGGCAAGGACTATCCGGTCCGCGACGGTGACGTCTTCCACTTCCGCTTCAACGTCTGACGCCCTCGCGGCGGGTCATCCCCGCCGCGATCGGCCGCCCCTTCTCAGGACCCGATCGGTCCGCCGCCCTTCTTGGTGATGGCGATGACCGAGGGGCGCGGCGGCATGTTCTCCTGGAAGTCCGGCCAGCGCGTGGACGGCTTGTCGAAGCTCGAGCCGGCATCCTCGCCGGGATGCTGGATGGCCAGGAACACCGTCGAATCGTCCGGCGTGACGATGGGGCCGCAGACTTCCGCGCCGCTCGGCGCCTGGAAGAAGCATCGCGTCAGGCCCTTGCCGTAGCCCGTCGTGTCCGCGCCGTAGAGGCCGTCCGCGATGCCGGCCGCCGTCGGCGCGCCGTCGGTGGCGATCCAGATGCGCCCCTTGCTGTCGAACGCGCAGTTGTCGACGCAGGACAGCCAGCCGTTCTCCGACACCTGCCGGTGGTAGCGCGCCCCCGGATCCATGCCGGGACGGCCGCCGACCAGGAAGATCGACCAGGTTCCCTCCGCCGAGGCGTGGTCGCCATCCTTGGGCGCGATCTCGATGACATGGCCATGGGCGTTGCGCGCCAGGGGGTTGGCTCGGTTCACCTGCTGCTCGGTACGTCGCGTGTTGTTGGTCAGCATGACGTAGACGCGACCCGTCGCCGGATTGGTCTCGATGTCCTCGGGACGGTCCATCGGCGTCGGCTTCAGGAGGTCGGCCGCCATGCGCGCCTGGATCACGACATCGGCCTGGCTCGCAAAGCCGTTCTCCGCGGTCAGCGGCCCCTGGCCGTGGACCAGCGGCAGCCACTCGACCTTGCCGTCGTCGTTGAAGCGCGCGACGTAGAGCGTGCCCTCGTCGAGCAGGTCCTTGTTCGCGGCGCGGTCATTGGGATTCCAGGGGCGGGCGGTGACGAACTTGTAGACATAGTCGAAGCGCTCGTCGTCGCCGGTGTAGAAGACCACGCGGCCGTCCTTGGCCAGGGCGTAGGTGCAGCCCTCGTGCTTGAAGCGGCCCAGCGCCGTGCGCTTGACCGGCGGGGAGCCCGGATCGTACGGGTCGATCTCGACCACCCAACCGAAACGATTGGGCTCGTTCGGTTCCTTCTCGACGTCGAACCGGTCGATGTGCTGGGCCCAGGCATACCAGGTCGCCTTGGAGACGCCGTAGCGCTTGTACGCCTTGGCATCCGGCATCTTGTCGGCGTCGCCGCCGAAATAGCCGTTGAAGTTCTCCTCGCAGGTCAGCCAGGTGCCCCAGGGCGTCGAGCCGCCGGCGCAGTTGTTCAGCATGCCCAGGACCTTGCGGCCCGTCGGATCGGCCGAGGTCTTGAGCTTGTCGTGACCCGCGGCCGGTCCCGACACGTCGATCGGCGAGGTCCCCGTGATGCGACGGGCGTACCTCGACTCGGGCACGACCTTCCAGGTGCCGTTGTCGCGCTGGATCTCGATCACCGACCCGCCATGGGCGGCCATCTCGACCTCGACCTGCGGCTTCGACGCCTTGAGGTTGACGTTCCGGCCGGCCCCCAGCCCCGCGAACATCAGGCCGGGATCCGTGTACTCGTGGTTGACGACCATCAGGAAGCGGTCGCCCGCCGGGCTTCCCGCCGGCAGCGGATGCAGGCCGATGAAGTCGCAGTTGTAGCCGAACTGCTTCTCCTGCGCGGCGACGGTCAGGGCGGTCGGGTCGAACGCCGGCGCACCGGACACGACCGGATCTCCCCAGCGGATCACCACCTGCGCCTCGTAGCCCTCGGGGACGTGATGCATCCTGTCCAGGCCATGCGGCACTTCCTTGAAGGTCAGGGTCGACGGCCCGGTCGCCTGGGCCAGGGCCGTGTTGCCGAGAAGATCGGCGGTCAGCGCCGCGGCGGCGCCCGCTCCGGCGAGGCCACGCAAGGCCGCCCGACGCCCGAGGCGACGCGCGATCAGCTCGCCCATCGTCGTCTCGCCGCTGCGATTGGATCCGATGTCTTCCGGGTCGACATCTCCGAGGCTGCGCCGGTCCATCCCAAGTCTCCTGTGGAGGTTTTCCTGTCGCCTACTCCCGGCCGGCGATGGCGTCGTTACCGAATTGTTGCGACACCGTGACAGCCCGTAGTCGATGCACCGGGCATCCACAGGCGCCGTCGCCAAACCGTAGCGCCTCCCCGCTAGCACCGCATCGTCGACGACAAGGAGACGACATGCGTACTCAACCCTTCCTGATGGCGGCAGCGGCCGGCCTCCTGCTGGCCGCCTCCGTCAGCGCCCAGACCAAGTATCCCGCGGTGCTCGAAGGCCAGGCGGTGCTGCCGGCCCTCACGCTCGTGCCGCCGCCGGCCGATGCGCCGCAGGACCTGCAGATCTCCGGCCGCTATGCCGGCCCGCCCGGCAAGCGGGTCGACGCTCCGGAGAGCGTCGCCGGAAACTCGGCGCTGTCCGACAAGTCCGCGCCGCGTCCGACGGGGCTCAGCCTGCCGTTCAAGGGCCAGCCCGTGCAGGGCTTCTCGGGCATCAAGAACCTGCGCGACGGCACCTTCCTGACGCTGAGCGACAACGGCTTCGGCAACAAGGCGAACTCGCCCGACGCCATGCTGATGTTCCACATCGTGAAGCCGGACTGGAAGACCGGCGCTGTCGAGCGGGTCTCGACCGGATTCCTGAACGATCCCGACCGCAAGGTGCCGTTCCGCATCGTCAACGAGAACACGCCCAGGCGCTATCTCACGGGCTCAGACTTCGACATCGAATCGATCCAGCCGATCGGCGATGCGCTGTGGTTCGGCGACGAGTTCGGCCCGTACCTGATCAAGACCGATCGAACCGGCAAGGTGCTGGCGGTCTACGACACCGTGGTCGATGGCAAGACCGTGCGCTCTCCGGACCATCCCGGCCTCGTCATGCCGGCAACGCCCGGGCCGGTGAGGTTCGAGGCCCGGCGCAGCAAGGGCTTCGAGGGGATGGCGGTCTCGCCCGACGGCAAGACCCTCTATCCGCTGCTCGAAGGGCCGTTGCTGGCCGGCGACAAGGGCGAGCCCGAGGCCCGCGACGGCCAGCGCTTCCTGCGCATCCTCGAGTTCGACGTGGACAAGGGTGCCTGGACCGGCAAGAGCTGGAAGTACGCTCTCGAGCAGCCCACCAACTCGATCGGCGACTTCAACCTGATCGACGCCAGCACGGGCCTGATCATCGAGCGCGACGACACGGAGGGCGACGCCGCCTTCGCCTGCATGGCGAACGCGATCAAGGTCGACTGCTTCAACGTGCCGGCGAAGTTCAAGCGGATCTACAAGATCGACTTTTCCCAGGCCGACGCCGACGGGTTCGTGAAGAAGGTCGGCTACATCGACCTGATGGACATCGACGATCCCCAGAAGGTCGCCCGGCAGGGCGGCAAGGACGGCAAGCTCACCTTCCCATTCTTCACGATCGAGAACGTCGACCTCGTCGACGGCGACCGCATCATCGTCGGCAACGACAACAACCTGCCCTTCTCGTCGGGACGCGCCCTCGGCAAGTCGGACGACAACGAGCTGATCCTGCTCAAGGTCACGGACCTGCTGAAGGCGAAGTAAGGCTCGCGATCCATGTGATAGGCTTCCGATCCTGCTCGCTCAGGTAGCAGGATCGGTGGCGGAGCCTGTCACATGGACCCTCTCGTCTCCTCGGCGAACCGCGCAGCCGTCGTGCGCGTCACGATCGGCCTCGCGCAGGGCATCGCGCTCTATTGGCTGTCGATCGTCAACGAGCAGAAGCTCTGGCCCCCGGACCAGCCCGAAGCGCTGGTCGCCTTGCAGGTGGCCCTGGTCTTCGCACCGCTCGTCGCCATCTCCGGCTTCGGCAATCTTCGCCTGCGCACGCTTCTCGCGTGGACCGCAGCCTCGGCCCTGATATGCGCCGCGGTCGGCTACCACGCCGCGTCCGCAATGCGGCAGTCCACGAGCGGTTTCTGGATCTGGTGGGAGCCGTTGAGCGCCTTCACGCCATCGCTGGCATGCCTGCTTTTCATCGCCAATGCCCTGGTCACCGCAGGAGACGTCGACCGCAAGCCGATCGCCGGCTTCACCACCTACTTCGAGGTCTCGTGGAAGCAGGTCACGCAGCTCGCCCTCTCCGCCCTTTTCGTCAGCCTCTTCTGGGGCGTCCTGTGGCTGGGCGCCTGGCTGTTCAGGTCGATCGAGGTGCAGATCGTCGGCGAGACGATCGCCAAGCGATGGTTCTGGCTACCGGCGACGACCGTCGCGGTGAGCGTCTCCCTGCACCTGACCGACCACCAGGCAAACCTGGTGCGCGGCGCGCGGACGCTGCTGCTCAACCTGATGTCCTGGCTGATGCCGGTTCTGACCGTGATCGGTGCGGCCTTCCTCGTCGCCCTGTTCTTCACCGGCCTCGACCCGCTGTGGCACACGCGCTACGCGACCCGCAGCCTGATGGTGGCGGCCGCCCTCCTCATCCTGCTGATCAATAGCCATTATCAGGACGGCGAGGCGCCCGGCGGTGGCCGCCTGCTGGTCTACACGCGATTCCTGGCTGCGCTGATGCTGGTCCCGCTGGTGGTGCTGGCGTCCGTCGGGCTCGGCCTGCGCGTCGACCAGTATGGCTGGACCCCGTCGCGGGTCATTGCCTGCGCCTATCTCGTCATGCTCGCGGCCCACGCACTGGGCTATGCCCTTGCCGCGCTGCGATCGGGCCCGGCCCTGCGCGGCCTGCCCACGACCAACATCATCTCGGCGTTCATCGTCGGCGCCGGCCTGCTCGCGCTGCTGACGCCGCTCGCCGATCCGACGCGCATCTCGGTGGCCGATCAGGTCGGCCGCCTGGAATCCGGGCGCGTGGTGCCCGAGAAGTTCGACTTTGCCTTCCTCGAGCATCGCGGCGGCCGCTACGGCAAGGACGCCTACGACCGCCTGCGGACCAGCCCACAGGGGCCCAACGCTGCGCGCATCACGGCACGCATCGAGGAACTGCGCTCGAAGGCGACGCGGTCGGCAAGCGGTGCGACCGCCGATACGCGGCGGCGAAACATCACCGTGGTGCGACCGGCTGGCGATGCCTTGCCAGCCGACTTCCTGAGTCAGGACTGGAAACCCAGCAGGCTGCCCGCGATTCCCACGCCGCGCTGCCTGACGACGGCGGAAGTCAAGTGCGAGGCGAGCCTGATCGACCTCACGGGCGACAACGAACCCGAAATCTTGCTCTCTGATCCCTTCTTCGCCACAGTCTTCGCTCGAATGGCCGACGGCACGTGGGCAGCCGTCGGCCAGATCCGCGACAAGCTTTCCTGTCCGGGCGTGCGAGACGCATTGCGTACCGGCAAGGTCGAGCCGGTGGCGCCGCGCTTCAAGGACGTCGAGGTTGCGGGCGAACGGTTGCGGATCGCCATGCCGATTTGCGGCAACCGGCAGCCCTGACGATGCCGCCTAGGGCAGCACCCGCTTCATCCACCCCGCCGTCGCCCGTGCATCCTGACCGTCGCTGGCCTCGAGCTTCGCGATCACGCGCTGGCGGTCTTCGAGGTCGCGGTTCTGGCTGAGCTTGATCTTGATCTCGACGCGCGCGAGCGGCATGCGGAAGGCGACGATGCCGCGGGTTTGCGCCTCGGCATTGCCGGGCGGCAGCCGGTCGAGGCTCCAGGAATCGGGCGCCGAGCCCTCGTAGGCCGCCGCCAGGCGGGCCAGCACCGCCAGGGCGCCCGCCGTATCCTCGATGGCCTGCGGCCGGCCATAGGCGTGGACCGTGACATAGTTCCAGGTCGGCACCTTGGGACCCGGCGTGTACCAGGTCGGCGAGACATAGGCGTGCGGTCCCCAGAAGAGGGCGAGCGAGTCGGTCCCGCGATCGAACAGCTTCCAGTGGTCGTTGGCGCGCGCCATGTGGCCGATCAGCGAGCCGTGCTCGGATCCGTCGTCCTGCCACAGCAGCGACAGGTGGGTGGCGAGCGGCGCGCCCTGGCTGTCGGCGGTCATCAGCAGGGCCCAGCTATGGGCCTGCATGATCTCGCGGCCGACGGCTTCGCTGCCCTCGAAAGGCTTGGGAATGTACATCGCTGGCTCTCGCGCTCGCTTTCGCTCCCCGATGGGGACGTGTTGAATGGCGGCCCATTACCATGTCCAATGCCGGCCGCAACCGGGAGGATTTTTCATGGGCGAGGATATTCGTCTCAAGTCGAAGGCCGGCGAGATCGGCGCCTATCTCGCCACCCCGAAGGGGTCGCCCAAGGGCGGCATCGTCGTCATCCAGGAGATCTTCGGCGTCAACCACCACATCCGGGCGGTGACCGACAAGTTCGCCGCCGACGGCTATCTCGCCCTTGCCCCCCGGTTCTTCGACCATATCAAGACGGGCGTCGAGCTGGGCTACACGCCGGACACGATCGCCGAAGGCCGCAAGTACGTGATGGAACTGGGCTTCGACAAGCCGGTGCAGGACGTCGAGGCGGCGATCGAGGAGCTGAAGAAGCGCGGCGCCCGCAAGGTGGCGGTCACCGGCTACTGCTGGGGCGGCACCATCTCCTGGCTGGCGGCGACGCGGCTCAACCCCGACGCGGTCTCGGCCTACTACGGTGGCGGCATCCACGGGCTGAAGAACGAGAAGGCCAAGGTCCCGACACAGATGCATTTCGGCGACAAGGACATGCACATCCCGATGGAGCACGTGAACGAGCTGCGCAAGCTTCATCCCGACGTGCAGATCTTCGATTACCCGGCCGATCACGGTTTCCATTGCGACGAGCGCGGCAGCTACGACGCGGCCGCTTCCCGGCAGGCCATGGCGCGCACGATGGAGTTCTTCGGCAAGCACGTCGGCTAGCCGGGCGCGCGCTCCTCCAGTAGCGCGATCATGATCTTCCGGACCGCGAGCCTCCGGCTCGCTCATGAGGCGGGCGAGGCAAACGCGGGCCAAACAGCCAAGAGAAGACGCGCCACTGGAGTGGCGCGCCCCCAGCAATGACGAAGAGACCCGCAAAGAAACCCCTCACACCGACCGCACGCGGCCCCCTGAACGGGGTCCGCGTGGTCGACCTCTCGCGACTGGTCGCCGGCAACGTGCTGACCCTGCAGCTCGCCGATTTCGGCGCCGAGGTCATCAAGATCGAGCCGCCCGAGGGCGACACGCTGCGCTCGTGGCGGGTCAAGAGCATCGAGACGGCGTGGAAGGTCTACAGCCGCAACAAGAAGAGCGTCGCGCTCGACCTGCGCTCGGATGCCGGCCGGACCATCGTGCGCGAGCTCGCAAGGTCGGCCCAGATCCTGGTCGAAAGCTTCCGGCCCGGCGTGCTCGAGGACATGGGCCTGGCGCCGGCCGACCTGCACGCGATCAATCCCAAGCTCGTCATCGTGCGCATTTCCGGCTGGGGCCAGGACGGGCGCTACCGCCACAAGCCAGGCTTCGGCACGCTGATCGAGGGCTATAGCGGCTTCGCCTCGATGAACGGTTTCGCCGACCGCGAGCCGGTGCTGCCGCCGATGTACCTGGCCGACGCCATGGCGGCGCTCTACGGCTACGGCGCGGTCATGGTGGCGCTGCGCGAGGTCGAGATGAACGGCGGCATGGGGCAGGTCATGGACCTGCCGCTGTTCGACCCGCTGTTCTCGGTGCTGGGGCCGCAGGCCGCCAACCATAGGCTCACGGGTGAGGTGAAGGTGCGCACCGGCAGCCGCTCGACCAATGCCGCGCCGCGCAACGTCTACCAGACCAGGGACGGTCACTGGGTGTGCCTGTCCGCCTCGACGCAGGGCATGGCCGAGCGGGTGCTGGTCAAGATCGGCCGACCCGAGCTGGCGAAGGATCCGCGGTTCGCCACCAACATCGAGCGCGTCCGGAACGGCGAGGAGCTCGACCGCATCATCGGCGGCTTCATCGCCGAACGCGACCTCGACGAGAACCTGAAGTATTTCGACGAGGCCGGCGTCACCATCGGGCCGGTGTACGACATCGCCCAGATCGTGGCCGACGACTACGTGCTGGAGCGCGAGGCGCTGATCGAGATCGACGATGACGAGATGGGCACGCTGCCCACCCATCCGGTGGTGCCGCGCCTCTCGGGCACTCCGGGCGCCCTGCGCGCGGCCGCGCCCAGGATCGGCGAGCACAACGAGGCGCTGCTGAAGCCCCTGCTGGGCGACGTCGAGTACGACAAGCTCTGCGCTGCCGGCGCGATCTCCCAGGAAAAGAACAAGGGAAAGAAGAAGTAGCGTGAACCGCCCAACAGCACCCGTCTGGCGCTCGATCCTCTACGTGCCGGGCAACGTCCCGAAATTCATCGACCGTGCGCACGAGCGCGGCGCCGACTGCGTCCTGGTCGACCTCGAGGACAGCGTCACGCCGGCCGAGAAGCCGAGGGCGCGCGCCCTGCTGCCCGACACGATGGAAAAGGTGGTGCGCGGCGGCGCCGACGTCGCCGTGCGGATCAACCGGCCGCTCCGGCTCGCCGTGCCCGACATCGAGGCGGCCGTTCGGCCGGGGCTTGCGGCGCTGTTCGTCACCAAGACGGAAGGCGTGGGCCATCTGCGCCTGCTCGACGAGGTGGTGAGCGAGCTGGAGCGCGAGCGCGGCATGCCGGTGGGTGGCGTCGGTTTCGGCGTCATGATCGAGCATCCGCGCGCCCTGGCGGAGATCAACGACATCGCCGAGCGCGGCCCACGCGTCATCGCCATGATGCTGGGCGGCGAGGACTTCGCGCTGGAGACCGGCTCGATCCCGGGCGACGAGACGCTCGAGCTGCCCAAGCGGCTGGTCGCCTTCGCGGCCCAGGCGCACGGCGTCCCGATGATCGGCATCCTCGGCACCGTCGCCGACTACACCGATCCCGAGGCCTATCGCAGGAGCGCCGAGCGGGCGCGACGCTTCGGCTTCTCGGGCGCGACCTGCGTGCATCCGGGACTGGTGCAGGCCCTGAACGAGGCCTTCACGCCGCCGGCCGAGGAGATCGCGCAGGCCCACAGGCTGATCGCGGCCGACGAGAAGGCGGCCGCGGAGGGCCGCGGCTCCTTCACCGTCGACGGCAAGATGATCGACATCCCGGTGATCGACCGGGCGCGCCGCCTGCTGGCGCGCCACGAGGCGATCGAACGCCGCAGCCGGCGGAGCGCCTGACGCGCCGTCCGGAGCGCCCCGACAGGGGCGCGCCCGGATCAATGCCCAGGTCGATGCAAGGATCGGCGAGCGATCAGTGCTTGTCGGCCCACACCGCCCGCTTGACCGCGTACATCATGCCGGCCAGCGCCAGCAGGAAGAGGATGACGCGGATGCCCGTGCGCTTGCGCGCCTCGAGATGGGGTTCCGAGGCCCAGGCCAGGAACTCCGTGACATCGGCGGCTTCCTGGTCGAGCGTCGCCTTGGTGCCGTCGGCGTACTGAACCTTGTCGTCGCTGAGCGGCGGCGCCATGCCGATCTTGTGACCGGGGAAGTACTTGTTGAAGTTGTCGTCCTTGGAGACGTCGTACGCCTTGATCACCTCGGGCGACAGCTTGTCGAACGGCACGTAGCCGGTGAGGATCCCGTAGACGTAGTTCGGTCCGCCTTCACGCGCCTTCACGATGACGCTGAGGTCGGGCGGCGCCTTGCCGTTGTTGGCGGCGGCGGCGGCCAGCGCGTTGGGGAACGGGCTCTTGAAACGATCCGACAGCTTGGCCGGACGGTCGACCGTCTGGCCCTCGTCGTTGAGGTCGGAAACCTGGATGTCCTTGATCAGGTCCTTGACCTGGTCCTCGGTCAGGCCGAGCTCGGTCAGGTTGCGGTAGTACATCAGGGACATCGAGTGGCACGCGGCGCACACCTCGGCATAGACCTGGTAGCCCCGCTGGGCGGCGGCGCGGTCGTAGGTGCCGAACGGTCCCTGGAAGTGCCAATGCTTCTCCGGCAGCTTGTTCTCGGCCTCGTAGGCGGAAAGGCTCTCTGCGCCGACGGCGAGCGTGCCGACGGCGAGCGAGGCGAGCGCGAGGGCGCCCGAGGCGAAATACTTGCGCATGTCCTTAACCCGCCTTCTTGAGCACCGAGTCGGCGATGCTGGGGGGCAGTGGCAACGGCCGTTCGATCTTGCCCAGGATCGGCAGCAGGATGAGGAAGTGGAAGAAGTAGTAGACCGTCGCGAGCTGCGAGATCGGCACGTACCAGCCCTCCGGCGGGTGGGCGCCGCAGATGCCGAGCACGATCACGTCGACCACCAGCACGAGCATGAACCACTTGTAGATCGGGCGGAACGTGGCCGAGCGGACCCGCGACGTGTCGAGCCAGGGCAGCACGAACAGCACGGCGATGGCGCCGAACATGGCGATGACGCCGCCGAGCTTGTCGGGCACCGCGCGCAGGATCGCGTAGAACGGCAGGAAGTACCATTCCGGCACGATGTGCTCGGGCGTCACCAGCGGATTGGCCGGGGTGTAGTTGTCGGGATGCCCGAGATAGTCGGGGGCGAAGAAGACGAAGCCGGCATAGATGATCAGGAACACGACCGTGCCGAACCCGTCCTTCATCGTGTAGTACGGATGGAAGGGAACGGTGTCCTGCGGGCCCTTCGGATCGATGCCGAGCGGGTTGTTCGAGCCGTGGATGTGCAGCGCCACGACATGCAGCGCCACGACGGCCACGATCACGAACGGCAGCAGGTAGTGGAAGGCGAAGAAGCGGTTCAGCGTCGCGTTGTCGACGGAGAAGCCGCCCCACAGCCAGTGCACGATCGACTCGCCCACGACCGGGATGGCCGAGAACAGGTTGGTGATGACGGTGGCGCCCCAGAAGCTCATCTGGCCCCAGGGCAGCACGTAACCCATGAAGGCCGTCGCCATCATCAGCAGGAAGATGACCACGCCCAGCATCCACAGCAGCTCGCGCGGCGCCTTGTAGGAACCGTAGTAGAGGCCGCGAAAGATGTGGATGTAGACCGCGATGAAGAAGAACGACGCGCCGTTCATGTGCATGTCGCGGATCAGCCAGCCCATCGGCACGTCGCGATCGATGCGCTCGACCGAGTCGAAGGCCATCAGCACGTTCGGCATGTAGTTGGTCGCCAGCACCACGCCGGTGGCGATCATCAGCACCAGCATCACCGTGGCGATGGCGCCGAAGTTCCAGAAGTAGTTGAAATTCCGCGGCGTCGGGAAGGTGTGGTATTCCTTCTCCAGATACGAGAACACCGGCAGGCGGTGATCGATCCAGGCGATCACCTTGTTGTTGAAGACCGGCGGCGTGCCGTGTGACGAGGCCATTTCTGCAGCTCCTGGAGCGATCCCGTGCAGGCGATCGGACGGAAGATCAGCCGATCTTGACGAGGGTGTCGGACGTGAAGAGGTAGGGCGGGATCGCCAGGTTCCGCGGCGCCGGCCCCTGCCGGATGCGGCCCGACGTGTCGTAGGCCGAGCCGTGACAGGGGCAGAACCAGCCGCCGAACGGACCCTTGGGCTGGCCCGGCTTGTTGCCCAGCGGCACGCAGCCCAGATGGGTGCAGACGCCGACCTGGATCAGCCACTCCGGGCGGACCTTCTTGGCCGTGTCGGTGCAGCGCGCATTGTCGGTCTGGGGATCGCGCAGCTCCGAGAGCGGGACGGCCTCGGCCTCCTTGATCTCCTCCGGCGTGCGGTGGCGGATGAACAGCGGCTGGCCGCGCCAGCTCACCGTGATCGCCTGGCCGACCTGGATCGGCTGCACGTTCACCTCGATCGAGGCCAGCGCCAGCGTGTCGGCCGCGGGATTGAGATTGTTGATGAAGGGCCACGCCGTGGCGACGGCGCCGACGCCGGCGAGGGCGCCCGTCGCGACCATGAGAAAGTCGCGCCGGGTCGGGTCGCCATGCCCGCCGGCCGGAATGCTGGGTGTTGCCATATTGCTCTCTTGCGCTCCCCCGAGGAGATTGAGACTTAGACCGCAAAAGGACCTTATGTTTCAAGGCTCTGTTGGTCGCAGGCCGGAGCCCTGCCGTTGTGTGACAGCGTGCCGCAGAGCCGCCTTTCCGCGGCGCGGACGAAAAACGGACGGAGCCATGCGTCTCGCCCTTTTCGAGCCCGACATCCCGCAGAATCTGGGGGCCTGCATCCGCCTGTCGGCCTGCCTGGGCCTTCCCCTCGACCTGATCGAGCCCTGCGGCTTCCCGGTCGACGACCGGCGGATGAGGCGGGCCGCGATGGATTACTTCGACCGGGCGACCCTGGTCCGGCACGCCTCGTGGGCGGCCTTCCGGCGCGACCGGGCGCCCGGCCGCCTAGTCCTCCTGACGACCCTGGGGGCCGTGCCCTTCCCCGACGTCGCCTTCCGGCCGGATGACACGCTGCTGGTGGGCCGCGAGAGCGCCGGCGTGCCGGCCGAGGTCCACGAGGCGGCCGATCTCAGGCTGCGCATCCCGCTGCAGCCCGGGGTGCGGTCGCTGAATGTCGCCCTGGCGGCGGCCATGGTAGTGAGCGAGGCCCTCCGCCAGACCTCCGGATACGATGCGCTCGCCGACTAGCACTCCCACGCCCCTGCCCGACGCCGCGCTCGTGGAGCGACGCAAGGATGCCGCCCGGACCTGGTTCGAGGGGCTGCGCGACCGTCTCTGCGCCGTGTTCGAGCGGATCGAGGACGAGCTCACCGGCCCCCACCGCGACCTCGCGCCGGGACGCTTCGAGCGCAAGCCGTGGCGGCGCGAGCCCGGCCCCGCCGGCGAGGATCGCGGCGGCGGCGTGATGTCGCTGATGCGCGGCCGCGTGTTCGAGAAGGTGGGCGTGAACGTCTCGACCGTGTTCGGCGAGTTCAGCCCGGAGTTCCGCCGGCAGATTCCCGGCGCCGAGCAGGATCCGCGCTTCTTCGCGACCGGGATCTCGCTGGTCGCCCACATGCGCTCGCCCCGGGTGCCGGCGGCGCACATGAACACCCGCCACATCGTCACCACCCGCGCCTGGTTCGGCGGCGGCGGCGACCTGACCCCGATGGTGCCCGACGAGAAGGACACGCAGGCCTTCCACGGCTCACTGAAGGCAGCCTGCGACCGCCACGACGCGACCTACTATCCGCGCTTCAAGCAATGGTGCGACGAGTACTTCCACCTTCCGCACCGCGGCGAGCCGCGCGGCGTCGGCGGCATTTTCTACGACGACCTCGACAGCGGCGACTTCGAGCGCGATTTCGCCTTCACCCGCGACGTCGGCGAGGCCTTCCTCGACGTCTACCCCCGCATCGTGCGGGCCCGCATGAACGAGCCGTGGACCGCCGCCGAGCGCGAGCACCAGCTCGTGCGCCGCGGCCGCTACGTCGAGTTCAACCTGCTGCACGATCGCGGCACGCGGTTCGGCCTGATGACCGGCGGCAACGTCGAGGCGATCCTGATGTCGCTGCCGCCCGAGGTGAAGTGGCCGTGAGCTTCTAGCGCCGGCCGACCAGGGTGCCGGCGAGCAGCGGCAGGACGACGAGGCCGGCCAGGAACAGCGGATAGGGGCCGCCGAACCGGTCGAGGAAGGCGAGCGGATCGGAATCGTAGAGCAGCCGCGCATAGGCGAAGTCGACCAGGAGCGTCGAGGTCGGCCACAGCACGGCCGCCAGCAGCGCCGCCGGCAGCCAGTGCGGCCCCGCCGTGCGGCGGGCGTGGATCACCGCGAGCATCGCCGCATAGGGCAGCGGCACGATCGCCTTGTACCATTCGACGGCGCGCACGCTGAGCGACAGGCCGATCCAGGTGTCGCCGACGGCGTTGTTCAGCACCACGAACAGGGCCAGCGCCAGCCACAGCGCGAAGGAAAGGCCCGGACGGATCACGGCGCGCTCTTTGCCAGACGCGCGAGCTCGGCGAGGCAGGCGGCCCGGTCGGCCGCGAAGTCGCCCGCGACCCACCAGCCCTCGACCGCCTCGACCAGCCGTCCGACCTGGGGCCCCGGCGCAAGGCCGAGGGCGAGCGCGTCGCGGCCGCCCACCGGCAGCTCGGGTGGCGTCCACCGCCGCGCCAGGTCGAGTGCTGCCTGCCAGTCGCCCGGTGCATCGATCGACAGCAGCAGCCGGTCGATGAACAGGCGGCTGCCCAGCCGGTAGAGGGCGGCGCGCCAGGCCGGCGGTCCGGCCGCGACGTCGATCGCGGGTTCCGGCGGCAGCAGGACCGACAGCCGCAGCGACTGCTGCGTCGACAGCTTTAGGCGCTTGCCGATCGCCGTGGCGTCTGCCGCCGCAGGGAGGATCGCCGCCAGCCGCCGCACGCCGTCTGCCGTCTCCTTCCCGGCCTCCTCGCGCGCCGCCAGGGCGCGCAGGCGCGCGCTGCCGGCATATTCGGGCAGCCAGTGATCGAGCACGCCGGCCTCGAGCATCGCATCGAGCGCATCGGCTGCCGCCGCGCCCGGCGCCACGAGGGTGCGCAGCAGTTCCTTGGCGACGCGCTCGCCGGACAGGCTGCGCAACGTCGCGGCGTTGCGCCGGCAGGCCTGGAAGCCTTCCCCGTCGAGCGGCGGCCGTCCGTACCACGCGTGGAAGCGGAAGAAGCGCAGCACGCGCAACCGATCCTCGGCGATGCGCCGGTCGGGATCGCCGATGAAGCGCACGCGGCCCGCCGCGAGGTCGGCCCGGCCGTCGAAATAGTCGTGGATGGTGCCGTCGCGCTCGGCGTAGAGCGCGTTGAAGGTGAAGTCCCGGCGTTCGGCGTCGGTGCGCCAGTCGTCGGTGAAGGCGACGACGGCGCGGCGGCCGTCGGTCTCGACATCGCGGCGCAGGGTCGTGAGCTCGAACGGCTGGCCGTCGACCACCGCCGTGACCGTTCCGTGCCGCACCCCGGTCGGCACGACCTTGATACCCGCTGTCTCGAGCACGCGCGTCGCGACATCCGGTGGCCGGTCGACTGCGAGGTCGATCTCGCCCACCGTCCGGCCCGCGATCCAGTCGCGCACGCAGCCGCCGACGAAGCGCGCCTCGACCCCGCCCGCGGCCAGCGCGTCGAGCAGCCGCCGCACCGGCCCCTTGCCCATCCAGCCGGGGATCACCGCGAACCTTCGCCGGATGCGCACGACGCCGTCATGGCGCGAACAGGCCGCCGTACCCTTGGCTCTGGGTGAAGAACAGCAGGACGAAGCCCGCGATGGCGAGCACCAGGCCGGCGATGGCGAGCCAGGTGAACGGCAGGTCCTGCCAGTCCGGCAGGGTGCCTGCGAGCTTGCGCTGCTCCTTGATCTTCACGCCCCACGCCCAGAGGAAGAAGGCGACGGTGGGCACCAGGACCAGGATGAGGGCCATCAGGACGATGCGCAGCATGACGGCCTAGCTGGTCAGGACGAAGTGCAGGTTCTTGAGCATGCCGGCGGTGGCCCCCCAGATATAGCGGTCGCCATAGGGCATGGCGTAGTAGCGCCGCTCCCGACCCTGGTAGAGGCGGCTGTCGATACGGTGATTGCGCTCGTCCAGGAAATGCGCGAGCGGCACCTCGAAGACGTCCGCCACTTCCCGCGGATCCGCATGGGTCGTGAAGCCCGGCCGCACGATGCCGACGATCGGCGTGATCTCGTAGCCGGTGCCGGTCCGGTAGGGGTCGACCGCGCCCAGCACGTCGACGAAGGTCCGCGACAGCCCGACCTCTTCCTCGGTTTCGCGTAGCGCCGTCGCCACCGCATCGGCGTCTTCCTTCTGGGTGCGCCCGCCGGGAAAGGCGATCTGGCCGGCGTGGCTCGGCATGTCGTCGGTGCGCTGGGTCAGCAGCACCGTGATGGCGGGCTCGCGAACGACCAGCGGCACGAGCACGGCGGCCGGCCGGAAGGCAGCCGGCGAGGGGACCACGCCGTTCAGCGAGAAGTCGCTGCCCAGGGGTGGGTGGGGTACGGGCAAACCGGATGCCAAACGCCGACTGCGTTCGCTGACCCGCCGCACGATTTCGTCAACCGTCATGCCCTTGTTCCGGCCTCAATTCTGGGCTTCCCTCAACTCGATCCCTCGGACAACAGGAGCGCCCCAGTGGCCCCAGACACTTCGACCGCAACCGACGCCGATGCCCTCGCCGCCCTGGCCGACATCGAACGTCTGGGCGGCCAGCTGCGCGCCGCCCGCGCGGCCATCGGCAGGGTCATTTATGGCCAGCAGGATGTCATCGATCAAACACTGGTTGCGCTGCTGTCCGGTGGGCACCTGTTGTTGATCGGCGTCCCGGGTCTGGCCAAGACCAAGCTGGTCGAGACGCTGGGCGTCGTGCTGGGGCTCGAGACCAAGCGCATCCAGTTCACCCCCGACCTGATGCCGGCCGACATCCTGGGCTCCGAAGTGCTCGAGGAGAGCGACACGGGACGGCGCTCGTTCCGCTTCATCTCGGGCCCGGTCTTCGCCCAGCTTCTGATGGCGGACGAGATCAACCGCGCCAGCCCGCGCACCCAGTCGGCCCTGCTGCAGAGCATGCAGGAGCGCCACGTCACGGTGGCGGGAAAAACCTATGATCTGCCGGCCCCCTTCCACGTGCTGGCGACCCAGAACCCGCTCGAGCAGGAGGGCACCTACCCGCTGCCCGAGGCCCAGCTCGACCGCTTCCTGCTGCAGGCCGACGTCGGCTATCCCGACGAGGAGGCCGAGCGCCAGATCATGATCGGTACCACGGGCGCCACCCTGCCGACGGCGACCCAGGCGCTGACGCCGGCCGACCTGATGGCGGCGCAGGCCCTCGTCCGCCGCCTGCCGATCGGCGAGAGCGTGGTCGACGCCATCCTGAAGCTGGTGCGCGCCGGCCGCCCCGATACGTCCGACCTCGACGTCGTGCGCCAGCGCGTCGCCTGGGGCCCCGGCCCCCGCGCCAGCCAGGCCTTCATGCTGGCCTGCCGCGCGCGCGCCATCATCCAGGGCCGGCTCGCCCCGTCGATCGACGACGTCGTGGCGCTCGCCGGACCGATCCTGCGCCATCGCATGGCGGTGAACTTCTCCGCCCGCGCCGAGGGCGTGACGGTGGAAACGGTGATCGCCCAGATGTGCGCGCGGCTGGCTTAGGCTGGCGCAGGGCTTGCAATTCGAAGCGTAATGGCGTCCTCCAGCACCCTTCATCGTTCCCTCGAACTCGCCGGAACGCTGCCTGCGCTGATGGTGGCGGCCGACCGTGTCGCCGCGACCGTGATTCAGGGCGTGCACGGCCGCCGGCGCGTCGGCCAGGGCGATGCCTTCTGGCAGTACCGGCCCTACCGTGCTGGCGACAGCGCGGGCCAGATCGACTGGCGGCAGAGCGCGCGCAGCCGCCACCTGTTCGTGCGCGAGACCGAATGGGAAGCCGCGGCCAGCGTCTGGCTGTGGCGCGACGGATCGCCGTCGATGCAGTACGCCTCGCTGCGCAACAGCGACACCAAGGCGCTGCGGGCCGAGTTGATCACCCTGGCGCTGGCCAGCCTCCTGTCCGATGCCGGGGAGCGCGTGGCGGTTCTGGGCACCGGCATGCGGCCGATTTCGGGGCGGCTGGCGGTGCGCCGCGTGGCCGAGACGCTGTTCGACGAGGCGCGACAGGTTGCCGACCGGGGCGCCGCGCTGCCCAGCCTGCCGCCGCTCCTGCCGCTGCCGGCGCACGGAACCGTGGTGCTGATCTCCGACTGGCTCGACCCGCTGGACAGGATCGAGGCGGTGATCCGCCATTATTCCGGCGGCGGCCTGCGCGGCCATCTCGTGCAGATCCTCGACCCGGCGGAGGAAGACCTCCCGTTCAACGGCCACGTGAAGTTCGAGGGCCTGGAAGCCGAGGGCCAGCACACGATCCGCCGCGTCGAGGGCGTCCGCGAGGCCTACGGCGCGCGGCTGGCGGCCCAGAAGGAAGGGCTCCTGCATCTCACCCGCTCGACCGACTGGACGGTCCACCTGCATCGCACCGACAAGTCGCCGCAGACCGTCCTGCTGTCGCTCTACCTCGCCATGGCCGACCTGCGTCGGCTGGCGGCGTGACGTGATGAGCGAGCTCCTTTCAAGCCTTCCTCCCCACGCTCCGCGTGGGGAGGTGTCCGCGAAGCGGACGGAGGGGTCATGGGCCTCGGCACTGAAGCCCATGACCCCTCCGTCGCCGTGTGACGGCGACACCTCCCCAGCTTCGCCGGGGAGGCCGGCGAGCTTCCGCGTGTCCGCATGCTGAGCTTCGGCGCCTTCGCCTTCGCGGCGCCCGGCATGCTGGCGCTCCTGCTGGCGCTGCCGGTCATCTACTGGCTGCTGCGCATGATCCCGCCGCTGCCGAAGGTGATCCGGTTCCCGGCGATCCGGCTGCTGATCGGGCTGGAGCCGACCGAGCAGACGCCGGCCAAGATGCCGTGGTGGCTGCTGCTGCTGCGGCTGCTGCTGGCGACGGCGCTGATCCTCGCCGTGGCGCGACCGCTGCTCAACCCGCAGACCGACCTGCCGGGCAAGGGCCCGCTCCTGCTGGTGATCGACGACGGCTGGTCGTCGGCGCCCGGCTGGACGACGCGCATCGCTCATGCCGAGCGGCTGATCCAGCGCGCCGAGCGCACCCAGCGGCCCGTCGTGCTGCTCGGCACCGCACCCCTGCCGCTCGACGCCCCGACGGTCCGCCGCGGCGCGCTGCGCGCCGACGAGGCCCGTACCGTGCTCCGGGCCTTCCGGCCCAAGCCCTGGCCGACCGATCGCGCTGCGGTCGCGACGGCCATCGACGGCCTTCAGGTCGATCCCGCGGCCACCGTCGTATGGCTGAGCGACGGTCTCGAGGACGAGGGCGCAACCCGGCTCGCGCAGCGCCTGCGCCGCTTCGACGGGCTGCAGGTTGTCCTGCCCGACCAGGCGACGTCTCCGCTGCTGCTGCTGCCGCCGGTCGCCGAGGGTCGCGATCTCAAGGTCCAGGCGCTGCGGCCCGAGGCCGACGGGCCGCGCAAGGTGGCGGTCCAGGCCTCCGACGAGGCCGGCCGCATCGTGGCGCGCATCGAGCTCGACTTCGGCGCCGGCGAGACCAAGGGCGAAGGCGTGCTGCCGGCGCCGCCTGAGCTGCGCAACCGCATGGCCCGCCTCGACATCGAGACCCAGGGCGGCGCCGGCTCGGCCGTGCTGCTCGACGAGCGCAACCGCCGCCGCCCGGTGGCCGTCCTGGGCGAGCGGCCGACCGCGGCCGGCCAGCCGCTGCTGCAGGAAGTCTACTATCTCGAGAAGGCGATCGATCCCTATGTCAGCCTGACGATCGGCGACCGGGAGACGGTGCTGAACCGCAACACGGCCGTCCTTCTGATCCCCGACGGCGCCGCGCCCTCGGCGAACGACCGGGAGGAGATCGCCAAGTGGATCGAGCGCGGCGGCGTCGCCGTGCGCTTCGCCGGCCCCAACCTCGCGGCCGGCAACGACCCGCTGGTGCCGACCCGCCTGCGGCTGGGCGACCGGGCGCTGGGCGGCGTCATGAGCTGGGGCCAGCCGAGCGCGCTGGCCGAGTTCCCGACCAACAGCCCCTTCCTCGGCCTGCCGGTGCCCAAGGACGTGCGCATCAGCCAGCAGGTGCTGGCCGAGCCGACACCCGATCTCGCCGACAAGACCTGGGCGCGGCTGGCCGACGGGACGCCGCTGGTCACCGCCGAGAAGCGCGGCCAAGGCTGGCTGGTCCTGTTCCACACCACCGCCAACGCCGGCTGGAGCAACATGGCGCTCTCGGGTCTGTTCGTGAACATGCTGCAGCGTCTGGTCATCCTGTCGCGCGGCGTCGCCGGCGACGGCGTCAACAAGGCACTGAAGCCGTGGCGGACGCTGGACGGATTCGGCCGGCTCGGCGCGCCGCCGGCCGGTGCGCAGATGCTGCCGGCCGATGCCAACCAGACCTTCAAGCCCAGGCCCGCGACCCCGCCCGGCTTCTACGGCGACGAGAACGCCCAGGTGGCGTTCAACATCGGCGGCCATGTCGACGCGCCGAAGCCGCTGGTCCTGCCGGCCGGCGTGCAGACCGACCGGCTGAGCGAGGGCGGCGAGACCGACCTGTCGCGCTGGTTCCTGCTCGCCGCGCTGGGGCTGCTGCTGCTCGACCTCTTCCTGTCGCTGTGGCTGCGCGGCCTGATGGGCCGGGCACTGCGCTTCGGCCGTCGCACCGGCCGGGCGGCGCCGGCCGCTCTCCTGCTGTTCGCCGCGACGCTGATGCCGGCGCCCGACGGGCGGGCCGCCGACCAGCGGCCGGGACCGCCGCCGCTCAGCGAGGAGCAGGCGCTCAAGGGCTCGCTCGACATCCGGCTTGCCTACATCGTCACCGGCGACAAGGAAGTCGACGACCTGACGCGCCAGGGGCTCGAGGGGCTGAGCGAGGTGCTGCGCAGCCGCACCTCGGTCGAGCCGGCCGATCCGGTCGGCCTCGACCTCGAGAAGGACGAGCCGCGGCTCTACCCGCTGATCTACTGGGCGGTGACGCCGAGCCAGCCGGCCCTGTCGCCGCGCGCCTCGGCCGCGCTCGATCGCTACCTGCGCACCGGCGGCATCCTGTTCGTCGACACGCGCGACCAGCAGATGAGCTTCGACCGGCGCTCGGGCGGCAATCCAGACCTCAAGCGGCTGCTGGGCGGCATCGAGACGCCGCCGCTGGTCGCCATGCCGACGGACCATGTGCTGACCCGGTCGTTCTACCTGCTGAGCGACATGCCGGGCCGCTGGTCGGGCGGCAAGCTGTGGATCGAGGCGGGCAGCGGCCGGGTCAATGACGGCGTGACCACCATCATCATCGGCTCCAACGACTATATCGGCGCCTGGGCGGTCGACCAGCGCGGGCGCGGCATCATGCCGGTCTCGCCGGGCGGCGAGACGCAGCGCGAGATGGCGTTCCGGGTCGGCGTGAACCTCGTGATGCATGCCCTGACGGGCAACTACAAGGACGACCAGGTGCACCTGCCCGACATCATGCAGAGGCTGCGGCGATGAACCCGACATCGGCAGTCTCGGTCGCCTTCGACCCGCTTCTGTCGTGGGAGATCCTCGGCGGGCTGGGCGCGCTCGGCCTCGTCCTCGTCGCGCTGGGCTTCCTCGCGCGCGCGCGCGGCACCTGGTGGCGGCTCGGCGCGCTCCTCGTGGTGATGGCGGCGCTCGCCAACCCGTCGCTGGTCGAGGAGCAGCGCAAGCCGATCGCCGACGTGGCGCTGGTCGTGGTCGACGACTCCGATTCGATGTCGATCGGCGATCGCCGCACCCAGGTGACCGCCGCCCGCGAGGCGCTGAAGAAGAAGCTCGGCCAGCAGGAAGGACTCGAGGTGCGCGAGGCGGTGCTGCCGCCGGCCCACATCCAGCTCGGCAGCGAGCGGCCGGGCGGCACGCGGCTGATCGAGACGATGCGCTCGGCGCTGGTCGAGGTGCCGCCGGAGCGTCTGGCCGGCGTGATCCTGCTGAGCGACGGCCAGGTGCACGACGTGCCGGCACTCGACGATTCCAAGACGCTGCCCGAGCTCGGCGGCGCACCGGTCCATGCACTGATCGCCGGCAGGAAGGGCGAGCGCGACCGGCTGATCGTGCTCGAGCAGTCGCCGCGCTTCGGCGTGGTCGGCCGCGAGGTGACGACCAAGTTCCGGGTCGAGGATCCGGGCGGCGGCACGGCCCCGGTGACCCTCTCGGTCGGCGGCGAGGTCGTGCGCCGCATGGATGTGCCGGTGGGACGCGACATCGAGGTGCCGATCACCGTCGGCAACCCCGGCGCCAACGTCGTCGAGATCGAGGTGGCGGCGGGCCCCAACGAGCTCACCCTCGACAACAACCGCGCCCTCTTCACCATCAGCGGCGTGCGCGACCGGCTGCGCGTCCTGCTGGTCTCGGGAGAGCCCTACCAGGGCGAGCGGGCATGGCGGAACCTGCTGAAGAGCGATCCGGCCGTCGACCTGGTCCACTTCACGATCCTGCGCACGCCGCAGAAGGACGACTTCACGCCGGTGCGCGAGCTCAGCCTGATCGTCTTCCCGATGCGCGAGCTGTTCGAGCAGAAGCTCAAGGAGTTCGACCTGATCATCTTCGACCGCTACGAGTCGGGGAACCTGATCACGCGCGACTATTTCCGCAACATCGCCGAGTACGTGAAGCAGGGGGGCGCGCTGCTGGTCTCGGTCGGGCCGGTGTTCGCCACCCAGCGCTCGCTCTACCGCACGCCGCTCGGGACCGTGCTGCCCGCCGCGCCGCTCGGCGACGTGCTCGAGACCGGCTTCAAGCCCAAGGTCACCGAGATCGGCCAGCGTCATCCCGTGACCGCCAACCTGCCGCAGGCCGGCGAGCCGGGGAAGGAACCGGACTGGGGCCGCTGGTTCCGGGTCGTGACCTCGCGCACCGAGCACGGCAATGCCGTGATGTCCGGCGCCGAGGACCGGCCGCTGGTCATCCTCGACCGCGTCGGCGAAGGACGGGTCGCCCAGCTCATGTCCGACCATCTGTGGCTGTGGAATCGCGGCATCGACGGCGGCGGACCGCAGCCCGAGCTGGTGCGCCGCGTCGCGCACTGGCTGATGAAGGAACCCGATCTCGAGGAAGAGGCGCTGCGCGCCACGTCGGTCGGCGGCCGCATCGAGGTCTCGCGGCGCACGCTGGCCGCGACCTTCCCCAATGTGACGATGACCTCGCCGGACGGCAGCACGCGGACCATCGAGCTGCGCCAGGCCAGCCCCGGCCTGGGAGTGGGCGTGGTCGATGTCGAGAAGCCGGGTCTCTACCGTTTCGACGACGGTACGCTGAACACGGTGGCCGCGGTCGGCAATCCCGACCCGCTGGAATTCTCCGACGTGCGCGCCACCGATGCGAAGCTGAAGCCGTTCGCCGAGGCGACCGGCGGCACGGCGATGTGGCTCTCCGACACCGGCGAGCCCGACATCCGCTCGGTCCGCCCCGGCCGCGCCGCCGGCGGCTCGGACTGGATCGGCCTGCGCCGCAACGAAGGCTACACGGTCGCCGGCATCAACCAGATCCCGCTGCTGCCGGGTATCCTGGTCGCCGCCGCCTTCCTGCTGGCCCTCGGCACCGCCTGGTGGCGCGAGGGCCGCTGAGCCACAGACTCGATACACGCGAATGAAAAGAGGCGGAATCGCACGCGATCCCGCCTCTCTTCATGTCCACGCCCCGACGACGGGCGACGGTCAGTTCGAGATCGGCTTGGAGGCGGCCTTCTGGGCCGCATCCGAACAGGCCTGCCCGCGGACCGGACCCGTCAGCTTCCAGCACATCGTATCGCCGTCGGCCACGATGCCCGAGTTGCAGTAGAAGACGTCCTTCTCCTTCTGCAGCCACAGGCCGCCGGGCACGGCCGCCTTGATCTGGTAGTTCTGCGTCACCAGCGTCCCGGCCGAGACGTCGGCCTGGGCCGCGTACTGCGTCGTGCAGGTCGGATCGCGCGGCGTCGCCGCCTGTGCCGGCGGCGAGGCCCCCTGGGCCGCGGCCGACAAGTCGATCGACGGCGACAGTGCCGCCACTGAGAATCCCGCTCCGACCAGGGTGGCGAGCGCCAGCACCGTTCTGAGTGTCATGTCCACACCTCCTCTCGACGCGTCGGCTTCCCCAAACCACGCGTCTCTTCCCGGGGCTGATGTAGCGTCATTGCACTGTCAGAACAATAACTTTGGCTTCTACAGCGGTGCAATTAGAGGGATGGCGCTAAGCTATTGATATATAACAAAAGGAGGTTTCGGGCGATCGCGGGACAAGCCCCTGCCGCGCATTCATCCGGCCAGGACCAGGCCGCTGGCGCGCTCCGCCACGGCCGTCACGGCGGCGTTGATCATGGCCGACGGCAGGCCGGGCAGGACCGAGGCGTCGACAACGCGCAGGCCGGCCACGCCGCGGACCCGCAGCGCCGCATCGACGACGGCGCCGAGGCGGCAGGTACCGACCGGATGGTGGAACGATCGCGCGGCGCGGCGGATGAACTCGGGCCGCGTCGCGGGGTCCGCCCAGCCCGGACCGGGAAAGGCCTCTTCCAGCCGCCAGTCGTCGAGCGCAGCGGCCGCGCCTATCTCGCGGGCAAGGCTCACGGCCTCGACGAGGCTCGCGAGGTCGCCGGGTTCGGTGAGGTAGCCGGGATCGATCAGCGCCGGCGCCCGGGGATCGGCGGACGCCAGCCGCACGCTGCCCCGGCTGCGCGGCTGCATCAGGCAGGGCACCAGCGTGTAGGCCGGCCCTTCGATCGCGCCCACAGCCGGTTGCACGAAGGGCAGCGAGAGGCACATCACGAGGTGCTCCGGAGGCTCGTCGTCCCGCGCGGCGGGCACGTAGAGCAGCGCATCGGCGTGATTGTAGTGCGAACGCGCCACGGCGCGCCGCGCCCGGTAGGCGACGCCGGCCAGCAGCAGGTGATCCTGAAGGTGCTGACCGACCTCGGGCAGGTCGACGGCGGTGCCGATGCCGAGCGCGCGCAGGGCGTCGGCCGGACCGATGCCCGAGACCATCAGCAGGCGCGGCGAATCGACGGCGCCGGCACAGAGCAGCACCTCGCCCTCGCTGCGCAGGACGCGCCCCGCGATCCGCACACCGACGCAGCGGCCGCTCTCGATCGCGAGACCGAGCACCTGCGTCTCGACGAGCACGTCGACGTCCGCGCCCTCGAGGCGCCCGAGGAACGCCGTCGCGGCATCGTCACGGACATGGCCCCGGACGCTGAGCTGGTTCCAGGCCGCGCCCGTCGTGACGGCGCCGCCCAGGTCGGCGGTCATCGCGAAGCCGCGTTCGCGCGCCGCCGCGAGGAAGGACGCCGCGACCGGCGTCCGGTCCTCGACGTCGGCGAGCGACAGGACGTGGAGCGGCCCGTCGCCGCCGCGCCATGCGTCGCCGCCGCCCGAGAAGGTCTCGGCCCGCCTGAAGAAGGGCAGGAGGTCGGCATGGCGCCAGCCCTCGGGCCAGCGGTCGTAGGCCGCCGGATGGCCGGCCTGGTAGGCGAGCGCATTGATGATGCTGGAGCCGCCGACCACCTTGCCGCGGGGATAGGGCACGACGCGGCCGCCGAGGCCGGGCTGCGGCACCGTGGCGTAGCGCCAGTCGAGCGGCCCGCCCGACAGGGTCGGCCATTGCGGCGGATCGGCGACCGCCGGGAGCGTCGCCGGACCGCCGGCCTCGATCACGAGAACGCGGCGACCCGCCCGGCCGAGGCGATGGGCCAGCACGCAGCCCGCCGAGCCGGCACCGACGATGACGATGTCGTAGGCCGCGCGCAGCTGCTCGGCCGATCGCAGGAAGCGCACGCCCGTCGCCGCGACGGCCGGGCCGGAAAAGCCCGACAGGGCCAGCCCCGAGCCGACGGCCAGCGCCTCGCGCCGTCCCAACCCGCTCCTGCCGCCGTACGCCATGCTGTCCATGTCCATCGCCGCACCGTTCTTCGTCCGAGGCGATAAAGCATGATGAGATTGGCTGGAACCAGCCAATCTCATCATGCCCTCCGGCGACCTACGACATTCGCGCGCGCGGATGAGATGAGGTGGATCGCATCGTCAAGGTCGATTCAGCGGCCGGCCAGCAGCAGGCCGAGGCCCCATCCGATCAGCGCCACGCCGGCGATCCGCGCCGTCCAGGCACCGAAGGGCAGCAGCTTCTCGACCAGCACGATCGCGGTGAGAGCGGCGACCCAGAGCAGGTTCATCACGCCGCCGACGAACAGCAGCGCCATCAGGACCCAGCAGCAGCCGAGACAATAGAGGCCGTGACCGAGGCCCATGCGCAGCGCTCCGACAGACCCGTCGCGCCAGTGGTTGACGACGAAGTCGAACGGCGAGCGGCAGAGGCCGAGGCAGGCATTCTTGAGTGGCGTCAGTTGGTATAGGCCGGCCGCCAGCAGCAGGGCCGCGGCGAGCCACGGCGCGGTGGCGGCCATCGCCATCGGCGACAGCAGCGCCACGCTCTCGAGGCCCCACTGCGCCAGCGTGGCGATGAACGAGAAGCCGCCCCAGGCCAGCAGATAGCCGGCCACGAACAGCGCCGTCGGCACGTAGGGCTGGGTGCGGGCGCGGCGGCGGCGATTGACGGCGGCGAAGGTCAGGATCATCGGCGCGGCGCTGGGCAGCATCATGCCGACCATCATGATCCACCACATCACGAACAGCAGGACGAGGTCGTGCAACCCCTTGGGCGGCATCGTCATGGCCGGATCCATGGCCGCCATGGTGGCCGCCTCGTCGGCCAGCCAGAGCCAGCAGACGAACGTCAGCGCCGCGAGGGCGGCCAGGATCGCGACGCGCGGCCCGAGCAGCAGCTCGATGGGCCGCGACGGCGCGCCGTCAGGCGGACCAGGCAAAGGGCGCGAAGTGGCCGTTGTTGCCCTTGCCGGCTAGGCCGAGGCTGAGCCCGAAGCCCTGCACTTCGGTCTTGCTGGCCCGGGCGAGCGCCAGCCGGCGGTTGGCGGGATGGGCGGTATTGTCGATGAAGTACGGCTCGCCCGACCGGTTGCGCGAGGCGACGCCCTCGATCTCGAAGGCCAGCACGCCCGGAATCGCCGCGGCGCGGCGCAGCCCGTCCATCGTGAACGCGATGGGATGGAACTCGACGCCGCGGAAATCGCTCACGAGATTGTCCCGGATCATCTGCGGCGGCCCTCCGGCCTCGCCGCCGGCGATCGCGGCCAGCGCCTTGCGCTGCGCCTCGCTCGCCTTGTCATCGACGACGACGCCGAACACCCAGTCGCCGTCCGCCATGACGCGCCTGGAGCGGATGACCAGCGCGAACTTCAAGCCGTCGAGCACCACGTCGCCCCTGCGGCCGCGGTCGATGCGATAGACCATCAGCGCGGTGCAATGATCGTGCGTCGCCGGCGCCTGCGGATTGGTGAAGATGCAGGGACAGAGATAGTCGCAGTTGCAGCTTTCCATGTACTCGCCGGCGATCTCCCAGCTCTTGTCGGGCATGGCTGCCTCCCTTCGCAGGCCGACATCATAGACGAGTCGAGCCTCCGCGACAGGAGGGAAGGCCGCCGTTCGATGCAGGACGCGCATCCGCCTCGTCCGGATCGTCATCGGTCGTCATGCTAGGCTCGGCGCAACAGGAGAGGCTGCCACGATGATGTTCCGTTCGCGCTTTCTCGCCGCCGCACTGGCGAGCCTGCTCACGGTCCTGGCCTCCGGCCTCGGCCCGGCCGCCCGGGCGCAGACCGACCCGCTGCCCTCCTGGAACGACGGTGCGGCCAAGCAGGCGATCCTGGCCTTCGTGAAGCAGACGACCGACCAGGCGAGCCCGACCTTCGTGCCGCCCGCCGAGCGTATCGCCACCTTCGACCAGGACGGGACGCTCTGGGTCGAGCATCCGCTGTACACCCAGATCGTCTACTGCCTCGAGCAGGTGCCGGCCCTGGTCAGGCAGAAGCCGGAGCTGGCCGGCGTCGAACCGTTCAAGACGGTCCTGTCGGGCGATCGCGAGGCGATGGGCAAGCTGAGCGACGAGGACCTGCTGAAGCTCCTGTCCATGACGCTGACCGGCGTGAGCGTCGATCAGTTCCGCGCGGGCGCGCGGCAGTGGCTCGAGACGGCCCGTCATCCGCGCTGGAAGCGCCCCTACACGGACCTTACCTACCTGCCGATGCAGGAGCTGATGAAGTACCTGCGCGCCAGCGGCTACAAGACCTACATCGTGACCGGCGGCGGCCAGGATTTCGTGCGGGCCTACGCCGAGGCCACCTACGGCATCCCGGTGGAGCAGGTCGTGGGGACCGCCGCCGCCACCAAGTACGGCTACGACAAGGACGGCAAGCCGTTCCTGACCAAGGAACCCCGCCTGCTCCTGAACGACAACGATGCCGGCAAGCCCGAGGGCATCTACCTGATGATCGGCCGGCGGCCGCACGCCGCCTTCGGCAACTCGACCGGCGACCGCCAGATGCTCGAGTACACGACGGCCGGGAACGGCGCCCGCCTCGGCATGCTCGTGCTGCACGACGATGCGGTGCGCGAGTACGCCTACGGTCCGGCCCAGGGCCTGCCGGATTCCCGGGTGGGCACCTTCACGCAGGCGCTGTACGACGAGGCGAAGGCCAAGGGCTGGACCGTGATCAGCATGAAGTCCGACTGGAAGCGGATCTTCAGCTTCGAGCCCTGAGCCGGACCGGCCGGCCTCGCTATCGGCGCAGGTCGACCTCGCCGACCTTGTCTTCGTAGTCCTTCCGCGGATCGGCGCCGAGCAGCATCTTGATGCCGGCGACGATGCTGGAGGCGTCGAGCCAGACCTCTGCCTTCTCGGCGTCGAAGCGCAGCAGCACGAGGTTGGGATCGTCCTTGCCGCCCTTGTACCAGGCCGCGATGAAGCGGTTCCACAGCCGGTCGATGTTGGCGCGGCTGGTGTCGATGGAGACCGCGCCGTGCAGGGTGGCGAACAGATCGTGGTCCTTGGCGGCAAAGGTGGCGATCGCCCGGTTGCCCTGCGGCAGCTTCTGCACCAGCGCATTGTCGCGCGCGGTGAAGAACCAGATCGGGCCGCGGCCGCCGTCGAGCTGGGCCGTCATGGGGCGGGCGTGACCGTCCTCCACGCCGTCGAGGCCCAGCATCACCGTCCTGTCGGACTCGAGGGCAGACCAGAACTTCTCCTCAAGCTCGCGCGGCGTGGCCATCGTCATCTCCTGGGTTTGCTTCGGGTGGCGGGCAACGGCGCCGTCCGCCACCGGTTGCTCCCGCCCGCCGGCCGGAGAGGACGCACGACGCGCATGGATGCCCTGCATGGCATGGCTCATCCGGTCGGGCGCTCCGCGCGTATCTGGCCGATGCCCACGAACCGACATCCAGGGTGAGACCATGCGGACATTCGGCCTGAGCTTCCTGTCGGCGCTCCTCGTGCTGGCCGTCCTCGACGGGATCTGGCTGGGCTTCATCGGCCGCGACTTCTACAAGGCGCGTCTGGGACCCCTGATGCGCGAGGATCCGGTGTGGCTGGCGGCTGTGCTCTTCTATCTCCTGCACGCGGCCGGCATCGCGACCTTCGCCGTGCCGGCGGCGCTGGGCGCCGGCACCTGGCTCGCCGCCGCGTGCTACGGCGCGCTCTATGGTCTCTTCGTCTATGCCGCCTACGACCTCACCAACCAGGCGGTGCTGCGCGGCTGGTCGACGACGCTCACCGTCGTCGACATGGGCTGGGGCGCCCTTGTCACCGCGACCGCGACCCTGGTCGCCTTCCTGATGGTGCACCGCTGAGGCGGGCGTACAGCGCGATGCCGGGACGCGCGCTCAGCCCGTGCAGCAGGATGCTCAGCAGGACGGTCAGGATGGTGACCTGTCGGATCGTCGACTCGCCGGGCAGATGGACCTCGCGTTCGAGGTAGACGAGGCCCAGCACGATCGAAGCCAGGCCGCGCGGGCCGAACCAGCCCATGAACATCCGGGTCGGCCAGCCGAGACCGCTTCCGGCCAGCACGAGCGCCACCGGCAGCATGCGAACCACGGTCAGGCTCGCCACCGCGTAGGCGAGCATGGCAGGATCGAATGAGGTCGCGCTGCGCACGACCACAATCCCGAAAAGGAAGAAGACGGAGAGGTTGAGGATCTGCCCCCAGACCTCGCCGAACGCCAGGCTGTGCTGCCCGGCCGCGTCGAAGCCCACCTGCACGCACAGGCCCGCCACGAAGGCGGCGATGAACATGCTGGCGGCAACCTGGTCGGACACGAGGAGGCACAGCGCCGGGAGGGCGACCACGCCGGCCTGGGCGAAGACGTCGGACATCCAGCCGCGCCTCGACGCCTGGCCGAGCAGCCAGCCGCCGGCCAGGCCGATGGCGCCTCCGACCGCCACGCCGTAGCCGAGCTGCTCGACCATGAACTGGCCGAGGCTCGCCGCCGTGCCCTCGAGCGGCGCCGCCGCCACGGCCATGAAGAACAGCAGGAACGGCACCGACAGTCCGTCGTTGAGGCCGGCCTCCACATTGAGGGCCTCCCGGACGGTCGGCGGCACGCTCGGGCTGGTCACGATCACCTGCCCGAGACCGGCGTCGGTCGGCGCGAGGATCGCGGCCAGGATCGCCGCCTCGAGGAGGCCGAGACCGGGCAGCGTCAGCCACGCCGCGGCCGTCCCGAGCGCCACCGTCAGCGGCAGCCCCAGGAGCAGCAGCCGCGCCGGCAGGCTGCGAATGCTCCACAGCGACGACAGGCCGGTGCGCGCCGCGTCCGTGAACAGCAGCAGGACAAGCCCCAGTTCCGCGAGATGCAGGAAGATGGCTTGGCCATAGCCCTCGGCCAGGTCGGTGGGGGCCATGAGGGCGACCGCGATTCCCGCGGCCGTGAAAACGATGGGTCCCGTGACCACGGTCCCGTCCAGCCGGCGCGACACCAGACTGTAGCCGAGCACCAGCGCGACGAAGACGAGAAGGAGGATCATTCGCTCCTCCTGTCGGTACGGCCGCGCCATGACAACGGGTGCATGAAGACCCGATGATATGCCGGACCTTCGGCGGCCAGGGAAGCGTCGGCCGCGCGGCCTGTGCTACCGTGCCGCCGACAGCAGCTGCGGAGCGACGCCATGGACTACTACGATCTCGGTGCGTACGGGCGCGTCATCACCACCCGGTCGGCGGACGCCCAGACCTGGTTCGATCGCGGCCTGAACTGGCTCTACGCCTTCAACCACGAAGAAGCGATCAAGTGCTTCGTCCAGGCGCTGGCGCACGATCCCGACTGCGCGATGGCGCACTGGGGCGTCTCCTACGCCTCCGGCCCCAACTACAACCTGCCCTGGATCCTCTACGACCCGCAGGGCAAGGCCCGGGCGCTCGCGGCCTCCTACGACGCGATGGAGAAGGCGGTCGCCGCGGCGCCGGGAGCGACGCCGGTGGAGCAGGCCCTGATCGCCGCCCTGCCTGCCCGCTATCCCCAGCGCACCCCGATCGAGGACCAGTCGGGCTGGGACAAGGCGTTCACCAACTTCATGCGCGAGGTCTTCCGGCAGCACCCGCAGGACCTCGACGTCCGCGCCGTCTTCACGGACGCCATCATGAACGAGACGCCGTGGCAGATGTGGGATCTCGGCACCGGCGGCGTCGCCCGGGACGCCGGCACGGCCGAGGCCATGGCGGTGCTGGAGGAAGCGCTCAAAGATCTGCCGGCGACCTGGGACCACCCCGGCCTGTTGCACCTCTACGTCCACCTGATGGAGATGTCGCCCTTCCCGCAGCGCGCGCTGCGCGCCGGCGACCGGCTGCGCGAGCTTGTGCCGGATTCGGGCCATCTGGTCCACATGCCGACCCATATCGACGTGCTGTGCGGCAACTATCACGATGTCGTCGTCTACAATCAGAAGGCCGTTGCCGCCGATCGCAAGTTCGTGGCCCGCGACGGGGCGATGAACTTCTACACGCTCTACCGCAACCACAACCACCACTTCGTCGTCTACGGCGCCATGTTCCTCGGCCAGTACACGCCGGCGATCGAGGCGGCCCAGGAGCTGATCGACACCACGCCGGAGGCGCTGCTGCGCGTGCCCTCGCCGCCCATGGCCGACTTCATCGAGCCCTTCCTCGCCATGAAGCAGCACGTGCTGGTGCGCTTCGGCAAGTGGCGCGAGATCATCGACCAGGAGCTGCCCGCCGACCGCGATCTCTACTGCTCGACCACCGCCATGATGCTCTATGCCAAGGGCGTGGCGCATTCCGTGCTGGGCGAGATCGCTGAGGCGGAGACGGCGCGCGCCGCCTTCCGCGCCGCCCGGGCGCGCGTGCCGGAGACGCGGCGGGTGCACAACAACGTCATGCCCGACCTGCTGGCCATCGCCGAGGAGATGCTGACCGGCGAGCTCGAGTACCGCCGCGGCAACCACGATCTCGCCTTCGCCCATCTGCGGCGCGCCGTCGAGCTCGACGACTCGCTGCCCTACGACGAGCCTTGGGGCTGGATGCAGCCGACCCGCCACGCGCTGGGCGCCCTGCTGCTCGAGCAGGGGCGCATCGAGGAGGCCGAGGCGGTCTACCGCGCCGATCTCGGCTTCGACGGCAAGCTCAGCCGCTCCTGCCAGCATCCCGACAATGTCTGGAGCCTGCACGGGCTGCACGAGTGCCTGAGCCGGCGCGGCGACAAGGTCGAGGCGCCGCTGATCAAGGCCCGGCTCGACCTGGCGATGGCCCGCGCCGAGGTGCCGATCCGCGCCTCCTGCCTGTGCCGGCGCCAGGCGGTGGCCTGACGCCAGCCGCCCGCGGGCATCGCCCGTCGGACGCTCAGTGGCCGCGGATGAACATCTCGTAGAGCGACAGAAGGATTTCGATCGCGATCAGGATGATGATGTACCATTCCAGCCGCACCGCGCGCTGGTTCTGCACCAGCTCGAGCAGGGTGCGGATGGTGTCGCCGGCCAGCGTCAGCTTGCGGTCGACGGCGCGGCCACGCTCGAGCAGCTCGTACTCGTCGGCCAGCCGGGCATAGAGGCGCTCGAGCTCGGGCCAGTCCCACAGGATGTCGGGCTTGTCCTCGACGGCGACGCGCCCGACCATGCGGTGCTGGGTCAGCAGGCTGTCGCCCACCTGACGGACGAGCTCGCGGGCATGGCGCATGCCGCGCCCGCTGCGCTTGATCTCCATGGCCAGGACGTCGATGCGGTCGAAGACGACGGCCAGCCGGGTCTCGTGATGCGCCAGCACCAGGCTCTTGGCCAGCACGTTGGCCACGACCTGCAGGCGCTCCGGGGTCGCGTCCTTGAGGAAGAGCGCGCCGGTCGGCTCCAGCCGGTCCTCGCCGCCGGCATTGAGGGTCGCCGTCAGCCGGTCGGCCTCGGCGATCTCCAGCGGATCGACAACCCGCGGCCGCAGCACGTCGAGCACCGGCCCCTCGTCGGCCAGCGGCACGCCGGCGAACACCACGACGCCGAAGCGGAAGGCGAAGGCGACGCCGTGCCGGCCGACCCGCAGCGTGAGCGGCGACAGGCTTATCGTGTCCGGATGCTCCAGCCCGCGTGTGTCGATGCGCAGGCCGAGCAGCACGGCACGAAAGTCGATGGTTGTCGGAGACTGATCCACAGCGACGCCCTTCACGGCGCGGCCACAGGCGTCCACGCCGGCCGTCGCCAGCGCGATCCGCAACCGGACACCGCCCTCTGATGGTGATTTTCGGTTGGGCCCGCCCGACGCGCAAGAGGTGGCGACAATCGCGACGGCCGGACCGCCAAGCGAACGCAGATGCGCGGCCTTGCGCCCGGCGGCTTGCGGCGAGCGCACGATCGGCAAAAAATCACGCCATGAGCACACAGTCCCCGATCACCGCAAACACCCGCCCGTCGCCGACCGCCACCGCCGATGCCGTCGTCGTCGGCGCCGGCTTCGGCGGGCTCTACGCCTTGCACTGCCTGCGTCAAATGGGCTTCAGCGCGGTCTGCTTCGAGGCCGGCGACGGCGTCGGCGGCACCTGGTACTGGAACCGCTATCCCGGCGCGCGCTGCGACGTCGAGAGCCTGCAATACTCCTACTCGTTCTCGGAAGAACTCGACCAGGAATGGAACTGGACGGAGAAGTACGCGCCGCAGCCCGAGATCCTGGCCTACGCCAACCACGTCGCCGACCGCTTCGACCTGCGCCGCGACATCCGCTTCGAGACCCGGGTCACCACGGCGACCTTCGACGAGAAGCGGGCGCTGTGGGTCGTCGAGACCGACCGCGGCGACCGCGTCGAGGCCCGGTTCTGCCTGATGGCGGTGGGATGCCTGTCCTCGGCGAACAAGCCGCCCTTCGCCGGCATGGAGGACTTCAAGGGTGCGATCTACCACACCGGCGAATGGCCCAAGGAAGGCGTCGACTTCACCGGCTTGCGCGTCGGCGTGATCGGCACGGGATCGTCGGCCATCCAGTCGATTCCGCTGATCGCCGAGCAGGCCAGTGCGCTGACGGTGTTCCAGCGCACGCCCAACTATTCGGTTCCGGCCTACAACGCGCCGCACGACCCCGACCATGTGGCCAAGGTGAAGGCCGACTATCCGGCGCTGCGGGCCAGGGCCCGCTCGCGGCCGACCGGCTTCTACTTCCCCTTCAACGCCAAGCCCGCGCTGGAGGCCACGCCCGACGAGCGGCAGCGGCAGTACGAGGAGTTCTGGGCCAAGGGCGGCCTGCCCTTCCTCGGCGCCTATGGCGATCTCCTGTTCAACAAGGAGGCCAACGACACGATCGCCGACTTCGCCCGCGACAAGATCCGCAGCATCGTGAAGGATCCGGCGACCGCCGAGCTGCTCTGCCCGGAGAACGTGTTCGGCTGCAAGCGGCTGTGCGTCGATACCGACTACTTCGCCACCTACAACAAGCCGCACGTGAAGCTGGTCGACGTGTCGAAGACGCCGATCGAGCGCTTCACCGAAGAGGGCCTCGTCGTCGACGGCAAGACCTACCCGCTCGATGCGGTGGTCTGCGCCACCGGCTTCGCCGCCATGACCGGCTCCTACGACAGGATGCGCATCGTCGGCCGCGGCGGGCTGACGCTGGCCGAGAAGTGGAAGGCCGGGCCGCGCACCTTTCTCGGCCTCGCCTCGGCGGGCTTCCCCAACCTGTTCCTCATCACCGGACCGGGCAGCCCCTCGGTGCTGGCCAGCATGATCCAGGCGATCGAGCAGCATGTCGACTGGATGGTCGACCTGATGGCGCACATGCGCGACGTCGGCGCCCGCACCTTCGAGCCGCGGGTCGCCGACGAGGACGACTGGGTCGACCATGTCAACGAGGTCAGCCAGGTGTCCCTGCGCTCGACCTGCAGCTCGTGGTACGTCGGCGCCAACGTGCCCGGCCGGCCGCGCGTGTTCATGCCCTATATCGGCGGCTTCCCGGTCTATGTGCAAAAATGCAACGAGGTCATGGACAAGGGTTACGAGGGCTTCGTGCTCGAGGGCGGCGACGGCCCGGTCACGGCCGGCAACGCCGCTCCCGAGGTGCGGCTGACCAAGCGCTGGCACGTGCCCCTCGACATGGACGTGATCTCGCCGGCCATGCTCGCCGCCCGGAAGGTGCCGGTCGTCTGACCATGCCCCAATGGCGGGCCCCAATGGCGGGCCATGGCGCCGCGATCCTTGCAGTCTCGTGACCCCGTTGTCACTGGCGGTCGCGACGGCACGCATGGCAACATCGACAATCAGGGAGAGTGCCAGGAGGACACCCACATGCCGCTTCGCTGGGAAGTTCTTCACGACCAGAAGCTGATCCACGTCATCGCCGAAGGACCGGTCACGATCGAGGACATGGAAGAGCATTTCGACGCGCTCGCCTCGACCAACGTGCTGCGCTACGCCAAGCTCTTCGACGCTACCCGGATGAAGCCGCTCTACGACGACAATGACGTGCTGCGGGTCGGCGCGCGTCTCAGCGCCTACACCTTCTCGCAGCCGAGCGGCCCGCTCGCCGTGATCGGCAAGGGCGAGATCGTGCGCTCGGCCTTCAAGCGGTTCATCAACATCTCGCCGTCCAAGCGGCCGGCCAAGATGTTCCGGTCGGAGAAGGAAGCGAGGGCCTGGCTGGCGTCGGTCGCCGACGATGTCGCCGACCAGAGCAAGGACGAGATCTACGGCAACCCGGACTGAACCGGACCGTCCGGCCTCCCCCCCGGGCGAGCCCCGCCATCCTCCCCATCGCGAGCCCCTCCCGGCCGTGCTAGAGTGCCGCAAAACAACGTCACTGAAGGACGTTGCGGGAGGAAACGATGCGATACCTGAAAGCCGCCCTCGCGGCGGTCCTGTCGTGTTGCGTGCTCAGCGTTCCCGTGTCGGCCCAGAACAAGGCGGTGAAGATCGGCGTGCTGGACGACATGTCCGGCCCCTACGCCGAGAACACCGGTCCCGGCGACGTCGCCTCGGTGAAGTTCGCGGTCGCGGATTTCGGCGGCTCGGTTCTGGGCAAGCCCATCGAGGTCGTCGCGGCCGACTTCCAGAGCAAGGTCGATGTCGGCGTCGGAATCGCCAAGCGCTGGTACGACGACGAGGATGTCGACATGGTGATCGGCATCCCGAACTCGGCGATCGCGCTCGCCCTGGTGAAGGTGGCGCAGGAAAAGAACCGTATCGTCATGCCGACCGCCGCGGCCACCTCGGCGCTCACCGGCAAGGGCTGCGGTCCCAACACCATCCACTGGATCTACGACACGTACGGCCAGACCAAGACGATCGTCGAGGCGCTGAGCAAGCAGGGCGGCAACACCTGGTTCTTCGTCACGGTCGACTACGCCTTCGGGCTGGCGATCGAGCAGGACGCCACGCAGTTCATCCAGGCGGCCGGCGGCAAGGTGCTGGGATCGGTGCGCCATCCGCTGAACTCGCCGGACTTCTCGTCCTATATCGTGCAGGCCCAGGCCTCGAAGGCGAAGGGGCTGATGGTGGCCAATGGCGGCAACGACATCATCAACGCCGTCAAGCAGGCCGCCGAGTTCGGCCTGATGAAGCAGGGAATGCGCATCAGCGCGCCGCTGGCCCAGTTTCCCGACGTGCACGGGCTCGGGCTGAAGATCGCCCAGGGCCTGCTGCTCTCCAGCCCCTTCTACTACGACATGAATCCGCAGGCCCGGGCCTACACCGACCGCTTCGCCAAGGAGATGGGCCGACCGCCCTCCTTCATCCAGGCCGGCACCTACGGCGCGGTGCTGCACTATCTCAAGGCCGTCCAGGCGGCCGGCACGGACGAGGCCAAGGCGGTCCTGGCCAAGATGCGGGAGCTGCCGATCAACGACTTCATGACCAAGGACGGCAGGGTGCGTCCCGACGGCCGCGTCATCCGCGACATGTACCTGATGGAGGTCAAGACGCCCGCCGAATCGAAGGGCGAGTGGGACCTCGCGAAGATCGTCGCCACCGTGCCGGGCAAGGATGCCTTCCGGCCGATGGGCGAAGGCGGTTGTCCGTTCGCGGGCAAGCCGTAGCGCCACGAGGGCGACGTTTCGCGGCCTGCCTGGCCGCGCTCGCTTTGCTCGCCGTGTCCGCGACGGCCGTCGCGGGCACGCTGGCCGTCGACAGCAGGACCATCCCCGGCCTCGATCCCGCGACTCCGATCGTCCTGCACACGCTGCGACTGACCGGCGAGATCGAGGCGGGAGACGCCGAACGGTTGAGGGATGCGCTGTCCAGGCTCCGGGCCCGTGCGCCGCCGACGGACGACGGACGGCTCGCCACCATCGAGCTCAGCAGCATCGGCGGCAACCTGCTCGTCGGCATCGCCATCGGCTACCTGCTGCACGACTACGGCGTGGCGACGGTCGTGCGCAAGGGCGACAGCTGCCTTTCGGCGTGTGCGCTCGCGTTCCTCGGAGGCACGGCGCGCGACGCGGCGGGTATCCGCCCCAGCCGCACGATCGAGATCGGCGGCCAGGTCGCCTTCCACAATTTCACCATCGACGCCGCTGCCGTCGAGAAGGAGACGCGGCAGGATGCGGAGGCCGGCATCGCCCGTTCCTTCGGGCTGGCCCGCGCCGGTGCCGCCCAGCTGATGCGATACGCCACCGACATGGGCGTCGCCGGGACTTTCGTCGCGACCCTGGTCGGACGGCCGGCCGGGCAGTGGCAATACATCGATACCGACGAGGCGTTCATCGCGGCGCAAGCCTGCCCTGCCGGTCCGATGCCGTCGCCCGGCCGGCTCGAGCAGCAGGCCGCCAACATCTGCAACCACGCCACGGGCCGGCGCACGCCGGCCCGCGCTTCGGACGCGCGCTCGATCGCCCTGTCGCAGGCGCGCCGGCACCTGCTGGAGCATATCCACGAGAACCTCGTATCCTTCACCGTGAGCGGTCCGCTCGCCCGCCAGCTCGCGGCGGTGATCGCGTCGAAGGACGAGCGCCTGGTGGAGAAGGTCTATGCCGACCTGCGCGTCGCCGGCGTGCCGCTGCCGCGGCCGAGCGGACTCAATTTCGAAGTCCTGGGCCCGGGATCGGATTCCCGATCCCACTGCTTCGTCTCGCTGTCGCCCGGCGATCTCGACGTGTTCGATCTCGCCCTGGTGACTCGCCACGGCCTGACGCGCGCACCGCAGCAGCCGCCGGCGAGCTGTCCCATGCTCTTCCGCTACGAGCCGGGCGACATGCTCAATCCGCCGCGGTGACTCCGTTCCCGTCAGACAAGTGTCAGGTAGTCCCAGGCCGCGAGCGCGTGGGTACGCGTCACGTGGTCGAACTCCGCGAGGCTCACGCTCTCGTCGATGCCGCCCATGCCGGCCGGCGAACAGCCGTAGACGAAGGCCGGCACGCCGCGGGCGCGCCAGAAGCGCGTGTCGGTGCCGCCCAGGCTGACGATCGGCTGCGGCGGCTTCGCCTGGCCGTGCGCCGCGCGGCGCAGCAGATGGCCCATCATCTCGTGCGTCGGATCGGAGACGGTGGCCTCCGGCCCGCCGGGCAGCATCTCCTCGAACGTCGTGCCGGGATGGCGGGCGGCGATCTCCGTCGCTCTGGCCAGGACGGCGGCGCGCGGGATGCCGACGGGCAGCCGGCAATCGACCTCGAGCACGCAGCGGGGCGGCAGCATGTTGATCGTCACGCCGCCCTGGATCGTCCCGATATTGACCGAGACGCGGCGCATCACCCCGGCCGCCCCCGCGCCCAGCGAGAGATCGGCCGCGGCCCTGACCTCTTCCCTGTCGAGCGTGGCGCGGACGGTCGCCGGCTCGTCGGGCACCATCGCCTCGATCTCCTGCAGGTCGCGGATCAGGGCCGCCGCCACCTTGTTGGCGCTCTGGCCGGTATGGGGATAGGCGCTGTGGCCACCCTTGACGGCGATGACGAAGCGCAGCCACAGCATGCACTTCTCGCCGAAGCGCACGGTGGCGAGCCCCGACGGTTCGGTGTTCAGCACGCAGTCGCCCAGCACCTCGTCCGGCCGGTTCTCGATCAGCCAGGCGGCGCCCCACTTGCCGCCAGTCTCCTCGTCGGAGACGACGGTGAGCGTGACCCGCCCGCGCAGCTTTGCCCGCAGCCGGTGGAGGGCCGCGAAGACGTGCAGCAGCGCGGTCGTGCCGCTCTTCATGTCGACCGTGCCGCGGCCGTGCAGGCGACCGTCGGCGATGTCGCCCGACCAGGGATCGCGCGCCCACGAGGCGCGGTCGCCGATCGGGAAGACGTCGAGATGGCCGTTCAGCACCAGGTGGCGGCCCGGACCGGCGCCGCCCTCGAATGTCGCGATCAGGTTCGGCGCATGGGCGAGCGGCGCCTCGGTCCGGTGGGCGATCCCCTCGGCGTCGAGAAAGGCACGGAAGAGATCGGCGGCCCGGGTCGTGTCGCCGGGCGGGTTCGCGGTATCGATGCGCGCGAAGCGCTGCAGGAAGTCGACGCGCGCGTCGTGGCCGGCATCGAGCGCCGCCAGGAGGTCGTCGGCACTCATGCGCGGGCCAGCCGCGGCGCCGGCGCCTCGTGCACCACCGCGCCGTCCTTGAGCACCGCGAGGCAGGGCGCGCCGCCGATCGGGTAGGCGATGCCGCGCGGATCGTCGGTGTCCCACACCGCGAGATCGGCGGCGCGGCCCGTGGCGATCAGGCCGGCCGAGGCGCCGAGGCCGAGCGCACGGGCGCCGTTGACGGTGAAGCCGCGCAGCGCCTCCTCGGGCGTGAGGCGGAACAGGAAGCAGGCGAGGTTCATCTGCGAGGCCGGCGAGACCGTGGGCGAGCTCACCGGATTGCTGTTGGTGGCGAGCGCCATCGGCACGCCGAGCGCGCGGAAAAGGTCGACCGGCGGCTTCCAGGTCTCGTGCAGGGAATAGTGCGCGCCGGCGAGCAGCGTCGCGACGGTGCCCGCCTCGGCCATCGCCCGTACCGTCGCCTCGGAGGCGAATTCGAGATGGTCGGCCGACAGGCCGCGATGGCGGGCGACCACGGCCCCGGCGCCGAAGTCGGTGTACTGGTCGGCGTGCAGCTTGACGCCGAGGCCGAACGACGCCGCGCGGGCGAACAGGCGATCCATCTGGGCATGGCTGAAGCCGACCTCGTCGCAGAAGCCGTCGACCTGGTCGACCAGGCCCTCCCGCACCGCCTCGGGCAGGACGTCGTCGGCCAGGAAGTCGACATAGTCGTCGCGGCGGCCGGCATATTCCGGCGCGAGCCCGTGCGCACCGAGGAAGGTCGAGACGACGGTGACCGGCAGGTCGCGGCCGAGCGCCCGCGAGATGCGCATCAGCCGGAGCTCGGTGTCGCGGTCGAGCCCGGCTCCCGACTTGCTCTCGACCGTGGTGACGCCGTTGGCGATCAGCCGGCTCATGCGGGCGTGGCTGGCGGCGTAGATCGCCTCCTCGGACAGGCGCCGCGTGCGCTGGACGAGCTGGCCGACGCCGCCACCCTTCGGCTCGAGGTCCCAGCGCTGGCCGCCCTGCGACAGGATCTCGAAATCGACCAGCCCCTCCTCGCCGTAGACGATGTGCGTGTGGGGATCGACCAGGCCGGGCGTCACCACCTTGCCGGCGAGGTCGCGCACCGCGGCCGCCGGCGGCGCCTGCGCGGCCGGGCCGATCCAGGCGATCTTGCCGCCCTCGATCCCCACCGCGCCATCCGGCACCAGCCCGAACGGGGCGCCGTCGGCCATGGTGGCGACGGTCGCGTGCGTCAGCAGCAGATCGAGCATTCAGTGTCTCCGGTAAGCTTGGTGCAACATGCGAGGACCGTGCCGCCGCTCACGGGTCAGCGCCGCTTCCGGACCTTCGATCCGTTGAGCGCCACGGCAGCGCGCACCAGTGCCTTCAGCGCCGTCACCTTGACCTTGTCGCCCTCGCGAAGGTCGATGGCCCGGCGGACATTGCCGTCGAGGCTGGCATTGAACAGCGACGACGGGTCCTCGAGGGCGGCGCCCTTGGCGAAGGTCATCTTCACGACGCTCTTGTAGGTCTCGCCCGTGCAGATGATGCCGTCGTGCGACCACACGGGAACGCCGCGCCACTTCCATTCCTCGACGACCTCCAGGTCGGCCTCGCGGATCAGCGCGCGCAGCCGGCCCAGCATCTCGCCCCGCCAGTCGCCGAGCTCCCGGATCCTCTCGTCGATCAGCCGGGACGCAGATTGCTCCTCCGCCGCGGCACCCTTGGTCACGCTGCTTCTCCTCTGCCGTCGAGCGTAACGGGTGCCGAGGGTCCACGCCACGGTCGGCGTCGCAGCGCGTCAGGTGCGCTGGCCGGCCGTTTCGCCCTCCGACAGCGCCGAGGCCGCGACGGTACGGGCACGCTCGCGCAGGAAGACCTCGGCCGCCTTCTCGCCCTCGGCGACCAGCCGGTTGATGTTGTGCGAGCCGCGATCGATCTTCCCCTCGTAATCCAGCAGATCCTGCAGCTCTGCCGGCATCTCGATGCTGGGGATGTGGTAGGGCTTGTCGGCGTCGGTGTGGAACGACTTCGGGATGCGGATCGGTCCCTTGAGATCGAAGCGCGCCAGGAACTCCGGGCGGAAGGCGCCCGCGAGGAGGAGGTCGTTCAGCATCTCGAGATGGCCGAGCTGCTGGAACAGCGAGATGTTGCCCTCGAGCTGGTTGCGCCGGTCGATGATCTCGCCCGGCTTCACCGGCACGGCAAGACGGGCCGTCGGGTTGATCTTGATCAGCCAGATCTCGTCCGGAATGTTCTCCTCGCCGACCGAGCGCGGCCGCGCCAGCTCCTCGACCGGCGGATTGTCGGAGAACAGCCCGTCCCAGTAGGCATGCCCGTCGATCTGCACGGCCGGAAAGATGTTGGGCACGGCGCAGGAGGCGAGGATGTGCTCCACGCGGATCGGCTCGCGCGAGGACACGAACTTGGCCAGCGCGCCGGTCGTGACGTTGGCGGCGCCGAGGATCAGCACCGGCGCCCCGGGGCGGGCACCCCACGAGGCGATCTCGGCGAAGTCGATATGGGTCTCCAGCAGGCCGCGGAAGTCCGAGAAGCCGGGGCGCTGGCCGCGCGTCATGACGTCCATCATCGACTGCATCAGCGGCGAGGACGGGCTGAGCTGCAGGGTCGGCATCATGCCGGCATTCACCAGGCGCACCGAATCGACGATGAACCGGTTGATGGCGTGCTCGACCGGGCCCTGGGCGGTGTTCTCCTCCCAGAACTTCATCAGGCGGCCCCACAGGGGCTGCTCGCCCTTCATGAAGGCGTACCAGAGCAGCGTGGCGCAGACCGCGCCGCCCGAGGTGCCGCTGATGGCCACCACCTCGAAATCCTGCCCGATCCGGGCCTCGCACAGCTTCTTCAGGGCGCCGGCAGTGAAGGCAGTCTGGCTGCCGCCGCCCTGGCAGGCGATGGCGATCTTGGGTTTGGGCATCGGAGTTCCCTGAATGCGGAGCGGCGGCGATGTGCCAGAGGCTCGCCCGGGCCGCAACGCAAATAGCCGTCAACGTCGCACACCTTGGCCCTGTCGCCACCGCCCCGACGATGGCATGGTGCGCGCCACCGGACCGGACAGGCATGGCGACGCGGCGCAGAACGACGACATCCCGGCAAGGCAGGCTGCCGCTTTCGCCTCCCCCCGAGGGCCGACGGCAGCCGCGGCGCCGGGCGGCGCCGCCCCAGCCCCCGCCCCCGACGCTCGAGCAGGAGATGCTGATGCTGGCGCGCGACGCCGGCCGCACGCTGCGCGGCGTTATTGTGTTCGCGCTCGTGGCGGTGGGTCTGGCCGGCATCGCGATGGGTCTGTGGGCGCTGCGGCCGACACCAGGCTATTCCTCGGCAGCGGTGACGGCGGGCTCGCCGTTCGAAGTCGCCTTCGAGGTCCGCAACCAGAGCCCGTGGTTGGCGCTGGACAATCTCAGGATCTACTGCGTGCTGGCCAGCGTCCGCGGCTCGTCGCAGCCGCCCGCCATCGCCGAGGCGACGGACCTGACCCTGCGCCGCGGCGCCGGCGGCCTGGCGCCCGGGGAGTCGGCCACCTTCACCTGCCCCTTCCGCCGCCTCCTGCCGCCGGCGTCGGCCGACGATCCGGGAATCGCCCAGCGCGCGGAAATCTACTTTCGAAGCCAGTACGACCTGCCGTTCGTCGGCACCCTGCGGCTGACCGACAACAGCCCGAACTACGTGCTCAACACCCAGCTCCTGCCGCCACAATGGACCAGGAAGCCTGAGCCGTAGCCGTCCGAGCCGCCCCGGAGACCGTCATGGCCCTCGTCGTCGATGCCCTCGATCATCTCGTCATCAACGTGCGCGACGTCGAGGTCGCGGCCGCCTGGTACGGGCGCGTCCTCGGCATGACGCGCGAGGATTTCGATCCCGGCCCGGGCAAGACCCGTCGCACCTCGATGAAGTTCGGCCGCCAGAAGATCAACCTGCGCCCGGTCTCGGCCAGCAAGGCCGACTGGTTCACGGCCGACCACGAGGCGGCAGGAAGCGACGACCTCTGCTTCCTGGCCGATGCGACGCCCCAGGCCGTGGCCGATCACCTGAGCGCCTGCGGGGTCGCGATCATCGAGGGGCCCACCGAGAAGCGCGGCGCCCGCGGACCGATCGTCTCCGTCTACTGTCGCGATCCGGACGGCAGCCTGATCGAGATCTCGTCCTACAAGTAGCCCCATCGCCGCCGGGCGCGTCACAGCGTCGCCGCGGTCGCCAGCCCTGCCGAACGACCCTATGATGCCCGGCAGGCGCTGTGGGAGCGCCGAACCAAGGGTGCCCGCCGTGGCGTTCAACGTACTGCACTTCGTGCTGTTCGCTTGCGCTCTCCTGTGCGTGCGCTTCACCCTGGGCGAAGTGCGTCACCGGCCCCTGACCCGTCCGCGCCTGTGGGCGCCGTCGCTGGCCTCTGGGGCCTGCGCTCTCACCTTCGCGTTCATTCATCTCGGCACCCACCAGCCGCCCTGGATCATCGGCGCGGCGGCAGCGATCGGCCTGACGGTCGGCCTCGCGCGCGGCTTCACCCTGCCGATCCAGGTCGACCAGCAGATCGACAAGGTCCGGCTGCCCCGGGCCCGGGCGTCCCTCGGCATTGCCCTGGTGCTGCTGGCCGCCGTGATCGTGGAGATCGCCGGCTCGCTTATCGGGACTGTCCCTTTCTTCTTTCGCCAGTTCTCGCCGGAGATCGCCACCCTCTGCGCCTGCATGTTCATCGGCCGGGCCTTCGCGATCCGGCTGCGCTGGCGCTACATGCCCTATGTCGACCTGCATCGTGTCTGAGCGATCCGCGCGCGCCGCCCGAGTCCCGCGTCATGATTTTACAGCGCGCGTAATTGCATCGCCGGAGAAGCAAGGCCATTCTCCGGCCGATGAGGTCCTTCCCATCCTCTGATCGGGGACGGCAGGCGGCCATGGCCGGCCGGCCGGCGCCGTCGTTTCCGCCGGCGCCGGTGTCGGCGCGATGAGCCTGTCCGTTGTCATTCCGGCCCACAATGCCGCCGGGACGCTGGCCGAGACCCTCGAGAGCCTGCGCGCCCAGACGCGCACGGACTGGGAGGCGCTGGTCGTCGACGACGGCTCGACCGACGGCACGGCGGCGATCGCCGAGAAGCAGGCGCGGCGCGATGGCCGGATCCGGCTGCTGCCGGCCCTCGGCCTCCGGCAGGGCGCCGCCGCGGCCCGCAATCGCGGCATTGCCGCCGCGACTGGCCGATGGCTTCTCTTCCTCGACGCCGACGACCTCATCGAGCCGCCCTTCATGGCGCGCATGCTGGGCCGGCTGGAGACGGACGGATCCAAGGTAGCCTATTGCGGGTCGCGGCGCCTCACGCCGGACGGCCGGCGAGGCCCCGGCTGGTTCGCCGCCGACGTGGCCGTCGCCCCCTTCGAACGTCTGACCCGCGACTGGGCCATCGCGATGCACGGCGCCGTGGTCGACCGGGCGCTGGTCGTCGAGCAGGGCGGCTTCGACGACAGCCTTCGGGCCGCCGAGGATCTCGACTTCTTCATCCGGATCGCCCGCACCGGCGTGCCCTTCCGGCCCGTGCCCGAGATCCTGGCGCTCTACCGCATGCGGGCGGGCTCGCTCTCGATGCAGACCAGGCTGGCCCTGGCCGACACGTTGCGCGTCGTCGACCGCGCCTACGGCGCCGATTCCCGCGCGGTCAATCCCTCGCCGCAGCATGCCGGCGGCGTCGATCCGGCCCTGTGCAGCAAGGAAATGGCGCTCGGCCTCCACGCCCTGTCCTTCGCCGCCTCGGAGATCGGCCAGGGCGGCCATGGCCTGGACCTTCTGCTGCCGCTGCCCGACCGGCACGGCGACCTGGTCGAGCGCTGCCGGCAGACGATCCTCTCGGGCGTGGCCTTCGGCGCCCAGCGGCTCGAGGACGAGCTGCCCGACGACCCGCAGCTCGCCGCCCGCGTCGCCGCGCTGCTGCCGGCCGTCGAGGCGGCCGCCGGCCGGCCGGGCCTGGCGCGGCAACTCGGCTTCCTGCTCGAACCGGACCTGCTGAGGCCGCCGCATCCGCGAAATCGCACCACGGCCGGCGCCTCGCTGCTGGTCCGCCAGGAGATCGACCGTCCGACCCCGATCCTGGTCTCCGATCGGGTCGACCGGGTGCTGGTCGAATTCCGCCACGCCGGCCGCGTCCTTGCCCGCGCCGAGGCGCCGGCGCTCGGCCACCTGTCGACCGGCGACACGATGCGCCTCGCCCTCGACTCGGTGGGAATAGGCCCGGTCATCCGAGCCGGCCGGTGGCTGCGCCGCCCGTCCTTCTGGTTCGCCGGCGCGCGGGCCGGCGCGCGTCTCGGCGTCGACCTGGCAACCCGAGGATGGCCCCGGCACGGGACGCGCGGACTGGCCCGTCATGCCCTGGGCGAGGCGGCCCTGGCCGCCGCCGGCGGCCTGGGCGCCGCCGGCCGCGCCCTCGATGCGCTGATCGCCGAAGGCCGTGGCATGGCTGCGCGCGCCGTCCCGGCGGGGCGCCCGTCGGCTGCCGCCCCGTCCGGGGCCCGCGCGGAGACGCACCAGACTACCCCGAAGCCCGGCACGGGACGGACGGAGCGCCTTCCCATCCTCGCCTATGGCGGTGGCGCCTCCCCGGAGCGTCCCGAGCTCGACGCATTCGAGCGGCAGATGCGCTGGCTGAAGAGCGAGGGCTACTGGACGGTGACCTCGGCCGATCTTCACCGGCACTTCGCGGACCGCCGGCCCTTCGCCGGCCGGCCGGTAATGATCGTGTTCGAAGGCGCCCGTGGCGACTTCCCCCAGACCGTCTGGCCCGTCCTGCGGGAACAGGGGTTCGCCGCCGAGCTGTTCGTCGATCCGGACCTTCTCTGCTGCCGCGGTCCCCGACCCCGGTCGGCTGAGTTCCTGAGCTGGGAGCAGATCCGGGACTTGGCCGCCGAAGGAGCGGGGTTCGGCAGCCGCTTGGCGGATGGTCGCCCGCTCGCCGACCTGCCCAGCCGCGACCTCGCCCTGGAGGCGGCGCGGTCCCGCGCCACGCTCGAACGGGCGCTGGGGCGTCCCTGCTGCTCCTTTGCCGCATCCGACAGTGCCGTCGACGAACGCTTCCTGCGGATCGTGCGCCGATGCGGCTACGAGATCGGGCTTTCGGCGGAACCCGGCCATGCCGATCTCGCACAGGATCCCCTGCACCTGCCGCGCGTCCAGGCCCGGAACACCTGGTCCCTCGACGCTTTCGCCGCCGCCGTCCGCTCGACGTAGGTTCGCCACCCTCCGACGGGATGCAACCTGCCGACCCCGCCGGCGTTGTCTTGTGTCGTCCCGTCCCCTAGCAGTGTCCTTCCCGGACAAAGCTCTCAGCCCGCACGATCAGATCGTGGTCTTCGTCTCAGCCCCTTCCCCTCCCCTTCCTGACATCTTCGCCGACGATCAGGCCGTCCCGCGAACCGCCCGGATCCCGGTCCGGACGGGCAGCGCGTGTCGCCGGGGGTGCCAGTCGCCCACTGCCAGTCGCCCGCTGCCGGTCGCCCGCGGCGTCGAGCCGCCGCCCTTAGCCGCGCTTTCCCTGAGGACCCTTCCTTGACCAATCTCGCTTCCCGGCAGCTGTCCGAGCCCGCCATCTACGGCGGCATCGCCTGCCTGATGGCCTTGACCTTCCTCGGCGACCTGATCGTCCCGCTGGGCATCGCGGTCTGGATCCTCTACCTGCTCTCGACAGCGGCGGCCTATCTCGCCTGGCGGCCGCAGGCGCCCTTCGCGGTCGCCGCGATCGCCACCGTTCTCATCGTCCTCGGCTATGCGATCGGCACTGACGAGGCGGTCCGGCCAGAGGTCGCCCGCATCAACCGCGCCTTCTGCATCATCGGCATCTGGGTGCTGGCCGCCACCGGCTACGCCTTCATCCGCAACAAGATCGCCATGCGCGACCAGCAATGGATTCAGGCCGCCCAGGTCGGCCTCTCCCAGGCGCTGAGCGGCGAGCAGCCCCCTGCCCGGCTGGGCGACAGCATCCTGCGCTTCCTCGCCGAGTATCTGGGCGCGCAGGCCGGCGCCTTCTTCGTGCGCGAGGGCGGCGGCCACGAGCGCACCGCCCTGTACGCGATCCCCGCCGGCACGACGGTGCCCGAGCGCATACAGCCCGGCGAAGGACTGATCGGCCAGTCGATCAAGGACGGGCGGTCCTTCGTCGCGCGCGACCTGCCCGAGGGCGAGCTGGCGTTCGGCTCCGCCCTGGGCCGGGGCAAGCCGCGCGAGCTGATCGTGGCACCCGCCCGGGTCGACGGGGAGGTGAACGCCGTCGTCGAGCTGGGCTTCGTCGGATCCGCAGATCCCCGTGCCATCGCGCTCCTCGAGGAGCTCGCCGCATCGATCGCCGTGGCCGTGCGCTCGGCCAAGTACCGCGTCCGCCTGCAGGAGCTCCTGGAGGAGACCCAGCGGCAGACCGAGGAGCTGCAGGTGCAGAGCGACGAGCTGCGCGCCTCCAATGCCGAGCTGGAGGAGCAGCGCCGCGCCCTCGAGGATTCGCAGGCGAGGCTCGAGCACCAGCAGAGCGAGCTCGAGCAGACCAATGCCCAGCTCGAGGAGCAGACCCGTCTCCTCGAGGTGCAGCGCGACGATCTCAGCCGCGCCCAGGCGACGCTGCAGGCGCAGGCGCGCGAGCTCGCCCAGGCCAGCCGCTACAAGTCGGAATTCGTCGCCAACATGAGCCACGAGCTGCGCACGCCGCTGAACTCGCTGCTGATCATGGCGCGGCTGCTGGCCGACAATCGCGGCGGCACCCTCACGGCCGAGCAGGTCAAGCATGCCGAGACGATCGAGAGCGCCGGCAACGACCTGCTGGCCCTGATCAACGACATCCTGGACATCTCCAAGATCGAGGCCGGCCGCATCGACCTCCGGATCGACAGCGTCAACATCGTGCGCGCCGTCGAGCGACTGATCGCTCCCTTCCGCGTCGTGACGACCGAGAAGGGGCTGCAGCTTTCGACCGAGTTCGCGCCCGGCCTCCCGGAAGCGATCGAGACCGACGTGCAGCGGGTCGAGCAGGTGCTGAAGAACTTCCTGTCCAACGCGACCAAGTTCACCGAGCGCGGCGAGATCTCGCTGCGGGTCGGGCGGGCCGCCGACGGTCGCATCGCCTTCACCGTACGCGACACCGGCATCGGCATCTCGCCCGAGAACCAGCAGGCGATCTTCGAGCCGTTCCGCCAGGCCGACGGCACGATCAATCGCAAGTACGGCGGCACCGGGCTCGGCCTGTCCATATCGCGCGAGCTGGCGCGACTCCTCGGGGGCGACATCCAGCTCGAGAGCGCAGAAGGCAAGGGCAGCGCCTTCACCCTGCTGCTGCCCGAGCGACTCGAGCCCGCCCCGGCGCCGGCCGCCGACGGCGTGCTTGCCAGCCCGCCTGTTCCCGCGGATACCGCCGCCCGTCCGGCGCCCGCCCGTGCACCGGCCCCGCGGCCCCTCGCGCCTCGGCCCTTCAACGACGATCGCGAGCAGCTGAGCGGGGACAGCCGCATCCTTCTGGTCGTCGAGGACGACATCGCCTTCGCCCGCATCCTCTACGACCTTGCCCATGAGCTCGGCTTCCAGTGCCTGCACGCGGACACCGCCGAGGAGGGCGTCCTGCTGGCGCGCCAGTACGTGCCGCACGCCCTGCTTCTCGACATGAACCTGCCGGACCATACCGGCCTGTCGGTGCTCGACCGCCTGAAGCGTGACCTGCGCACGCGGCACATCCCGGTCCACGTCGTCTCGGTGAACGACCATGCCGAGACCGCCCTGTCGTTCGGTGCCGTCGGCTATCTGCAGAAGCCGGTGACGCGCGATCGACTGATCTCGGCGCTGGAAGGGCTGGAGAAGCGCTGGACGGAGCGGCTCCGCCGCGTGCTGATCGTCGAGGACGACGACACGCAGCTCGAGAGCCTGCAGCTGCTCCTCAAGACCCGCGACATCGAGACGGTGGGCGCGTCGACCGCCGCAGCGGCGCTCGAGCAGCTGTCGAGCACCACGTTCGACTGCATGGTGCTGGATCTCAGCCTGCCCGACGCTTCCGGCTTCGACCTGCTGGAGCAGCTCAGCCAGGACGAGGCCTTCGCCTTCCCGCCGGTCATCGTCTACACCGGCCGCGACCTGTCGGCCGACGAGGAGCTGCGGCTGCGCAAGTACTCCAAGTCGGTGATCATCAAGGGCGCCAAGTCGCCCGAGCGGCTGCTCGACGAGGTGGCGCTGTTCCTCCACCAGGTCGTCTCGGAATTGCCCGAGCAGCAGCAGCAGATGCTGGTCCAGTCGATGAGCCGGGATGCTGCCCTCGAGGGCCGCCGGGTCCTGATCGTCGAGGACGACGTGCGCAATATCTACTCGCTGACCAGCGTGCTGGAGCCGCATGGCGTCGCCATCGACATCGCACGCAATGGCCGCGAGGCGCTGGAGAAGCTGGACCGGCCGCGCGTCAACGGCGAGCGGCCGGTCGACCTCGTGCTGATGGACGTGATGATGCCCGAGATGGACGGGCTCACGGCCACGCGCGAGATCCGCAGCCGTCCGCAGCTCCGCAACCTGCCGGTGATCACGCTCACGGCGAAGGCGATGCAGGACGACCAGGAGGAATGCCTGGCGGCGGGCGCGAACGACTATCTCGCCAAGCCCCTGGACGTCGACAAGCTGCTGTCGCTGGTGCGCGTCTGGATGCCGCGCTAGGAGCCGGCCGTGGAGACGACCGACGACATCGAGATGGCGCTGCTGCTCGAGGCGCTGCACCGCCGCTATCACTACGATTTCCGCGGCTATTCCGCGAATTCGGTCCGGCGGCGTCTGCGCCACGCCCAGGAGAAGCTGGGCTGCCCGACCCTGTCGTCGCTCCAGGACCGGCTGCTGCACGACCCGACGGTCCTGCCGCAGCTGATCGGCTTCCTTACCATCCAGGTGAGCGAGATGTTCCGCGATCCCGGCTACTACCGGGCGCTGCGCGAGCACGTCGTGCCGCACCTCCGCACCTATCCTTCCCTGAAGGTCTGGGTGGCGGGCTGCGCCAACGGCGAGGAGCTCTACTCGCTGGCGATCCTGTTCCGCGAGGAAGAGCTCGAGCGGCGCACGATCTTCTACGCCACCGACATCAGCCCGGCGGCGCGCCAGCGCGCCGAGGCGGGCATCTACGAGCTCGACCGCATCGCGCAGTTCACCGAGAACCATCGCGCCTCCGGCGGCCGCTCGTCGCTGTCGGAATATTACACCGCGGCCTACGGCGCGGCCGTGTTCGACAAGAGCCTGCGGGCCCGCACCGTGTTCTCGGAGCACAGCCTCGCGTCGGACGAGGTCTTCTCCGAGGTCCATCTCGTGTCCTGCCGCAACGTGCTGATCTACTTCGACCGGCACCTGCAGGACCGCGCCATCCGCCTGTTCGGGGAATCGCTGGTGCATGGCGGCTTCCTCGGCCTCGGCAGCACCGAGACCCTGCGCTTCTCGGCCCACGCCGACAATTTCGTGCCGTTCGCCGACGCCGAGCGCATCTACCGCCGGTCCCTGGCGCCTGTTAGGGAGGACGTCGCCCATGCCGGCTGACGCGGTCAAGTTCCTGCTGGTCGACGACAGCGTCGACAATCTGCTCGCCCTCGAGGCGCTGCTGCGCCGCGACGGGCTGGAGATCCACAAGGCCCGGTCGGGCACCGAGGCGCTGGAGCTGCTGCTGCAGCACGACTTCGCCTTGGCGCTGCTCGACGTGCACATGACCGGCATGGACGGTTTCGAGCTGGCCGAGCTGATGCGCGGCACCGAGCGCACGCGCCGCGTCCCCATCATCTTCCTGACCGGCGTCGCCAACGACGATCGCCGGCGCTTCCGCGGCTACGAATCGGGCGCCATCGACTACCTGATGAAGCCGGTCGATCCCCAGGTCCTGAGCAACAAGGCCAAGATCTTCTTCGAGCTCTACCAGCACCGCGAGGAGGTCGCCCGCCAGCGCGACGAGCTGCGCGTCGCCGCCGACAACCTCACGACGGCGCTCCACCGGATCGAATCGCATCGCGACAATTCCCCCCTCGCCATCCTGGAGTTCGACGCCTCGTTCCGGCTGAACTCATGGTCCAAGGGAGCCGAGCGGCTGTTCGGCTGGAGCGCCGGCGAGGCGATCGGCCGCCAGGTGACCGAGCTGCTGATGGCCGAGGGTGAGGCCCGCGACTTCGCCGCCGAGAGCGCCACGATGCTGAAGGGCGAGCAGTCCCGCGGCATGCGGGCCTGGCGCAACCGGCGCAAGGACGGTGCCGCGATCGACTGCGAATGGTACTGCTCGGCGCTCCTGTCGCCCACGGGCGAGCTGGTCTCGGTCAACGCCGAGATCCTCGACATCACCGAGCGGCGGCGCGCCGAGGAGACGCAGCGGCTGCTGATCGCCGAGCTGAACCATCGGGTGAAGAACACGCTGGCTGTCGTGCAGGCGATCGCCGTGCAGACCCTGCGGCTGGCCGCCAACCCGTCGGACTTCGCGACCGCCTTCACCGGCCGCCTGCAGTCGGTGGCACAGGCGCATTCGATGCTGAGCAACACGAGCTGGCGCGGCGCCGACCTCGCCGAGCTGGCGCGCGACCAGCTCCGGCTCGGGCCTACGGAGGACAGCCGCCTCAGCATCTCCGGGCCGAAGGTGGACCTCGCGCCGCAGATGGCGCTGCACCTCGCCCTGATCCTGCACGAGCTCGGCACCAATGCCCGCAAGTACGGCGCCCTGGTCTCGCCCGCCGGCCGCATCCTGCTGAGCTGGACGATCAACGACCGCAGGCTCCAGCTCGTGTGGGAGGAGCGCGGCGGTCCCGCGGTCAAGGCGCCGTCGAGCCGCGGCTTCGGCACCACCCTGATCGAGGAGAGCGCCAAGTCCGAAGGCGGAGCCGCGACGGCTTCCTATCGCGCCGACGGCATCGTCTGGGAAATCGCGCTCAGGCTGCCCTCCGCGCCCGACGCCGCGGGCTTCGACCGGCCGGTCGCCGAGGCGGCGCGTCCGGCAACCACGGCGGCGGCACGACCGGCGCAGCCCCTGAGCGGACGCCGGTTCCTGGTGGTCGAGGACGAACCGATGGTGGCGATGTTCGTGACGGCTTGCCTGGAGGATGGCGGGGCCGAGGAGACCGCGACGGCATCGACCGTCGAGCAGGCCCTGCAGATGATCGACGAGGGCAGCTACGACCTGGTCATCCTGGACGGCAACCTGCACGGCCGGCCGGTCGACTCGGTCGCCGCCGCCGCGGCGCGCCGCCAGGTACCGTTCCTGTTCATCAGCGGCTATGGCCGCGAGGGCCTGCCGGCGGCTTTCGCCAAGGCCGACGTCGTGGCCAAGCCGTTCACGCAGGCCCAGCTCGTGGACGCGGTCGACCGGATGATGCCGCCGACCGCCGCCGTCATCCGGCTCAAGCGATGAGGGTCGTCGAAGGCGAGGCGCTCGACTCCTTCGACCGCTACCGCCTGGTCGAACGCCCGCTTCCCGAGCCGGGCGCGGGCGAGGTGCGGATCAGGGTGGCGGCCTGCGGCATCGGCTATGTCGACGCGCTGGTGGCGCTCGGCCGCTATCAGGTGAAGCCGGCGCTGCCGCATGTCCCGGGCGGCGAGGCGGCGGGCTGGATCGACGCGCTGGGCAGCGACGTGGCCGGCCCTGCCATCGGTGACCGCGTGCTCGCCACGGTGCACGGCGGGTTCGCCGACTACGCCATTGCCCCGGCGGAGTCGCTGCACCGGCTGCCGCCCGCCATGTCCATGCTCCAGGGTGCCGGCTTCCGCATCAACTACGTGACGGCGCTTCATGCGCTGCGCGACCGCGCGCGCCTGGCGGCGGGCGAGACGCTGCTGGTGATCGGCGCCGCGGGCGGCACCGGCCTGGCGGCCGTCCAGGTCGGCAAGCGGCTCGGCGCCCGCGTCGTCGCGGTGGCGTCGACGGTCCCCAAGCGGGCGGCCGCGACCCGGGCCGGCGCCGATGCCGTGCTCGACCGCGAGCCCGACGGCTGGCGCGACCGGCTGAAAGCCATTGCACCCGACGGCCTCGACGTCGTCTTCGATCCGGTGAGCGGCCCGCTGATGCAGCCCGCGTTCCGCTCCCTGCGCTGGGGCGGCCGGCATCTCGTCATCGGTTTCGCGGCCGGCGCCATTCCGGCACTGCCCGTCAACCTGCCCCTGCTGAAGGGCGCGTCCCTGGTCGGCGTCGACTATCGCCAGTTCGCCGCGGTCTTCGAAGGCGGCAAGGCCCGCGCCGAGCTGGACGAGCTGCTGGACTGGGTGGGCAAGGGCACGCTGGTCCCGCCTGTCGGCCGCGTCTTCGGCCTGGCGGAGGCGGGCCCCGCGCTCGCCTATGCGCTGGCGGGCGGCGGCATCGGCAAGACCGTCCTCGAGGTCGCGACCGCGTGAGCGGACACCGGCGGCATTAGCGACCGGCGCCGAATCCCGTAGGATGCGCTCCCATCCCTCGCCGGAGCTCCGCATGCCCGACCCCGACGCGATCGAGATCCGCCTCACGGTGAATGGCAGCGAGCATCGCCTGCGGTTGCAGCCCTGGGTGACATTGCTCGACGCCCTGCGCGAACGGCTCGGCCTGTGCGGCACCAAGAAAGGATGCGACCACGGCCAGTGCGGCGCCTGCACGGTCCTGGTGGACGGCCAGCGCATCAACGCCTGCCTGACGCTCGCCGTCATGAAGGACGGAGCCTCCATCACCACCATCGAGGGCGTGTCGGGCGGCGACGCCCTGCATCCGCTGCAGCAGGCCTTCCACCGCCACGACGCCTTCCAGTGCGGCTACTGCACGCCGGGCCAGATCTGCTCGGCGCTCGGCCTGATCGCCGAAGGACGAGCCGCCACGCGCGACGACATCCGCGAGCTGATGAGCGGCAACATCTGCCGCTGCTGCGCCTATCCCAACATCGTGGACGCCATCGCCGAGACGATGGGCATGGACGCGAAGCCGCAATGACCCCGTTCCAGTACGTGCGGGCGACCGACGTCGCGGACGCCATCGTCGCGGCGGGCGGCGATCCCGGGACCAGCTACATCGCCGGCGGCACCAACCTGCTCGACCTCATGAAGGAGAAGGTCGCCCGGCCGCGGCGCCTGGTCGACATCACCCGGCTGCCGCTCGATCGCATCGTGGAGCGGCCAGACGGCGGCCTGTCGATCGGCGCCCTGGTGCCCAACAGCCGGCTCGCCTGGCATCCGCTGATCGAGGCCCGCTATCCGCTGATGTCGAGCGCGCTGCTGGCCGGTGCCTCGCCGCAGATCCGCAACATGGCGACGACCGGCGGCAACCTGCTCCAGCGCACGCGCTGCCTCTACTTCTACGACCCGGCCACGCCGTGCAACAAGCGCGCGCCCGGCAGCGGCTGCGCGGCGCGCGAGGGCCTGAACCGCGCTCACGCCATCCTGGGGGCGAGCGAGCACTGCGTCGCCGTCCATCCGTCGGACCTGTGCGTCGCACTGGCCGCGCTCGGGGCGGAGGTGCGCGTCGCCGGACCGGCCGGCGAGCGGCTCATCCCGCTCACCGATTTTCATCGCCTGCCGGGCGACCGGCCGGAGCGCGACACGATGCTCGAGCCCGGCGAGCTCGTGCTGGCCGTCGAGCTGCCGCCGCCGCTCTTCCCGCGCCACTACACCTATCTCAAGCTGCGCGACCGGTTGTCCTTCGCCTTCGCCCTGGTATCGGTGGCGGTCGGCCTGGCGATGGAGGGCGACACGGTGATGGTGGCGCGGATCGCGCTCGGCGGCGTAGCGCCGCGCCCATGGCGCGTGCCGGCGGCTGAGGCCCTGCTCGAAGGCCATCGTCCCGCACGCGACCGCTTTGCCGCCGCTGCCGACGCGCTGCTGGAGGGCGCCCGTCCGCTCGCCCACAACGGCTTCAAGGTCGACATGGCACGCCGCGCCATCGTGCGCGCCCTCGGCCAGGCCGCGGCGGCGACGCCGCAGTCGCAGAGCGACAAGAGGATCGCGTGATGAGCGGTCCCGGCACCGCCCTGCCGCGGATCGACGGGCCCGCCAAGCTCACCGGCCGGGCAGCCTACGCCGCCGATGTCGGCGCGCCCGGACTGCTGCACGGCGTCGTCGTGTCGAGCACGGTGGCGCGCGGCCGCATCGCCGCCATCGACGACCGGGCGGCGCGCGCCGTGCCGGGCGTGGTCGCGGTGCTGACCCATCTCAACCGGCCGCGCACCGCGCGCCTGTCGCTGGTCTACAAGGACCAGACGGCGCCGCCCGGCCGCCCGCTGCAGCCCCTGCGCGATGCCGAGATCCATTTCAACGGCCAGCCCGTGGCGCTGGTCGTGGCGCAGGACCTCGAGACGGCGCGACATGCTGCCGGCCTGGTCGAGGTTTCCTACGAAGCGGCGCCGCACGAGACCGATGCCGAGCGCGCAGCCGTATCCGCCTACGAGCCGCCGCGCCGGCGGATGATGATCCCGCCGCCGGCCAGGCCGCGCGGCGATGTCGAGGCCGCCCTCGCCCGCGCCGCCGTCCGGATCGCCGCCGAGTATCGCGTGCCGGTGTCCCATCACAATCCGCTGGAAACCCACGCCACGACCGTGGTCTGCGATCCCGACGGCGGGCTCACCATTCACGACAAGACCCAGGGCGTGCGCAACGTGCGGACCTGGGTCGCCTGGGTGTTCGGCCTGCCCTCGCGCAAGGTGCGCGTACTGTCGCCCTATGTCGGCGGCGCCTTCGGTTCGGCGCTGCGGCCGTCGTACCAGCTCTTCCTCGCGGTGCTGGCGGCGCGGCTCCTGCGCCGGCCGGTGCGCGTGGCGCTGACCCGCCAGCAGATGTTCACGCTCGGCGGGCGGCCGCAGACGCGTCAGCAGGTGACGCTGGCCGCCGATGGCGATGGCCGGCTGCTCGCGATCCGTCACCAGGCCGAAGCCGGCACCTCGCGGTACGAGGATTACCAGGAGAACATCGTCAACTGGTCGGCCCAGCTCTACGCCTGCGCCAGCACGCAGTACGGCTACCGGCTGTTCAAGACCGACGTGCCGACGCCGCTCGACATGCGCGCGCCCGGCGGCGCGGCCGGCGTCTACGCCCTGGAATGCGCGATGGACGAGCTCGCCGCCGCAGCCGGCCTCGATCCGCTGGAGCTGCGCGTCCGCAACCATGCCGACCGCGACCAGGCCAACCGCGACCGGCCCTTCACCAGCGAGGGCCTGCTCGACTGCTACCGCGACGGCGCCGCCCGTTTCGGCTGGTCCCGGCGGTCGCCCGCGCCGCGATCGATGCGCGAGGACAACGAGCTGATCGGCTGGGGGATGGCGAGCGGCATCTGGGATTCCAACCAGGTGCCGACCCGGGCGCGGGTCGAGCTCACGGCCGATCGACTGGTGGTGAGCAGCGCCGGCGCCGACATCGGGACCGGAACCTACACGATCATGGCCCAGATCGCCGGCGAGGCGCTCGGCCTCCCACCCGCTCGCGTCGAGGTCCATCTGGGCGATTCCAGCCTCCCCTGGTCGATCGTCGAGGGCGGCTCGATGCACGCCGCGTCGCTGGGATCCGCCGTGGCGGCCGAGTGCGCGCGGCTGCGGGCCAAGGTGGCCCGCCTGGCCGCCCGGGCGCTCGACGATGCGAGCCCAGAGGCCCTCGTCTTCTTCGACGGCCGCGTGGCGCTGCGCCACGACTCCAACCGCTTCGTCACGCTGGAGGAGATCCTGCGCCAGGCGCCCGGCGGTCGACTGACCAGCGAGGGCCTCACCCTGCCCGGCCTGCTCGACATGCGCCGCTATTCCCGCGCCACGCACTCCGCCGTGTTCGCCGAGGTGCGCGTCGACGCCGAGCTCGGCATCGTCCGCGTGACGCGCCTCGTCGGATCGGTCGCGGCGGGCCGCATCCTCAACCCGCTGACAGCGCGCAGCCAGGTACTGGGCGGCATGGTCTGGGGGATGAGCATGGCGCTGCACGAGGAGACGCTGACGGACCACCGGTTCGGCCGGCCGATGAACCACAATCTGGCGGAGTACCATGTGCCGGCGCACGCCGACGTGCCGCCCATCGAGGTGAGCTTCGTCGACCAGCGCGACGACAAGGTCAATCCGCTGGGCATCAAGGGACTGGGCGAGATCGGCGTGGTCGGCACCGCTGCGGCGATCGCCAACGCCCTGTTCCACGCCACCGGTCACCGCGTCCGCGACCTGCCCATCACGCCCGACAAGGTGCTGGCCGGGCTGTAGCGCCGCCGCAGCGGATCAGACCAGCCAGCCGTGGCCCGACGCGCTGGTGAAGTCGAGCTGCACGACGAGGTCGTTGTAGTCGCGGTCGCCGCCGCCGAACGTGTCTTCCCAGCCCCAGGTGTTCAGCCCGTAGTTCCAGAGATGGCCGACGGCCTGGCCGTTCACCGTCTCGTTGGCATTGGCGAAGGCGAAGAAGAACGCGCCGGTCGTCTGGTCGGTGAGCTTCATGGCGATCATGTCGCCGGCATCGACGTTCTGAAGCATGACCTGGGCGTACTGGCCATAACCGGGACCGGCGATGGCCGTGTCGCCGGCCGTGGTCTGGTAGGCGCGGCCGGCGATCGCGGCATTGTAGCCGGCGGTGCCGGGCGCCAGCCCGTCGATCGAGCCGGCGAGGTCGTCGACCTTGTAGAGCGTCAGGGAGAGCGAATCCTGGCCGCCCTGGCGCAGGCGCACGACCGCGAGCTGGTCGTTGGCCCCGCCCACCGTCTCGGCGATCGCGATCGGGCGGGCGACGCGCACGGAATCGCCGCCGGCGAAGAAGTCGGCGAAGCCGTAGGGATTGCTGTAGCTCGCCTGCAGCGCCTGACCGGACGCGCCGTCGACCGTCAGTGCAACGGCCTGACCCAGGGCGACGCCGGAATAGCTCACGGCGCCCTGGGCCTGCTTGTCGAACAGCGTGACGAGGCCGGGATCGAAATCGGCCTGCAGCGACTGCTGGGCCAGCCGGCTGGTCCAGGCGAAGCTGCCCGAAGCCCCGCTGAAGAAGGGCGTGCCGATCGCGCCGATGCTGACATCGATGCTGGCGTCGCCGCCGGGCGAGGTGACCTGGAACAGCAGGCTCTGGTCGGCGCCGCTCTGCCACCCGCCGTTCCCGTCGTCGTCGAGCAGGGCCGGGCTGCTGCTGAACGAAACCTGAGCGTGGGCGATCGCCGTGAGGGCGCGGCCCAGCAGCAGGCCGTTGGGTGTGCCGAGCCCCGTGGCGAGGTCGTAGCCCGGCCCGGCGGCGTAGCCCATGCCGGTCGGCACGATCGGCTGGCCCGACATGTTGGTGAAGCCGGTGTCGTGGTCCGTCGTGAAGTAGCTGTTGACGTTGTTGCCCAGCAGGATGTCGTTGAACGATCCCGGCGCGACGACGGCGGCGTTGTAGAGCAGGTCGTTGTAGAAGCCGAGCCGCGGCAGGCCCTGGTCGGCGAAGATGGTGTTGAACTGCGCGGTCAGCGCCGCCCACAGCGGCGCGCTGGCGCTGGTACCGCCGGACAGGGTGAGCAGCGAGGCCCCGCTCTGGCCGTCGACATAGGCGTCGTTGAGAACCCCGTAGTAGGAGTCGCCGGCCGACAGGGCCGAGACGTCGGGAGCGCCGCGGCCACTGCCGCTCGGCCCCGTAGGATTGAGCCCGAAGCGCGACTGGTAGGCCGGCACGGGCAGGTAGGTCGCGACGCCGCCGGACCCGGTCTCGTTGCTGCCGAACGGCGCTTCGAGCTGGTTGCCCGCCTGCTGCACGACCAGCGTCTGCCAGACCGCCTCGACCAGGGTCGTGAGGCTGCTGGCGGCGCCGGCCGGACCGGGTGCGCTGGCATCGAGATGCGACGGCAGGGTCTTGAGACCCGCCGCCACCAGGGAGAACACGATCTCCGTATTGTCCACCAGGGCCAGCGAGACCAGCGACGCCAGGGTCGGATCCTCGAGCGCTGTCGACAGGGTGGCGATCGCCGTGCCGCCGACCAGCAGGGCGTAGGTGGCGCTCTGGCTGCTGATGACGTTCGGGACACCGTTGGTTGGGTAGCCCGCCGCGCCCAGGTCGCCCGCGGCGACATGGACCGAGACGTTGGCCAGGGCGGCGTCGACGAAGAGCTGCTGGAAGGCCCACTGGAAGGGCGACGCGGCCGTGGGCTGGCCATAGATGCCATAGGACGAGGACAGGATGCCGGGATCGTTCACCGCATCGAAGATGGCGCGCTGGTAGGCGAGATACGGCGTGCCGGCTTCCTGCATGCCGTAGAGGATCTGCGTGCTGTTGGGCGCGGCGCCGGCGATGACGGAGACGTCGAGCGTCACCTCGCCGTTGAGCTGGTTGGCCTGCGCCCCGGCGGGAACGGTCTGGAACTCGGCTTCCGTTACCGGCGGCAGGCCGATGGCGGCGCGGTACTGGTTGAGCGCCAGGCGCAGGCTTTCGCCGCCGCTGCCGGTGATGTTGCTCTCGATCAGGGCGATCGTCGGCGTGTCGACGTCGGCGGGCAAGGGAAAGCGGTAGTTGTCGGCGATCGCCGTCGGCGTGGCGATCACGCTGCTGCTCAGGGCGGCCCCGTTGGCGATGCCCAGCGGTCCGGCCGACACCGGCACCGGCGTCGAATTGAAGACCATGGGGTTCTGCGGCAGGGCGTTGGCCTCCAGCCACACACCGCCGATCGCGCCGGCCGGGATCAGGTCGTTGATCCCGAGATTGCCTGTCCAGGCCGGCGCATCGAATTCCCGGATGTCGAGCTGCGTGACGCCGAGCAGGGCCTGGAACTCGCCGGGCGTGAGCGTCACCCAGACCGTGCGGTCCTCGACGCTGGAGACGTAGCCCATCGCCGTGGCGAGCGAGAGCGCCCCCTCGCCGACCACCGACTTCACGGCATTGTAGACGGCGCCGTAGGTCGCCGCGTCGGCCCCGTAGGTCGCCCAGACCGCCGCCTGGTCGGCAAGCTGCGCCTGCCGCGTCGCCCAGGAACTCGACAGCAGGGCCGTCGGATCGTTGGCGCGGTTGAGCACCAGCCCGACCGTGACGAAACCGCTGGTCGCCACGCTGATGCTGGCCGGCTCGCCCGGAGACCCGAACAGGTCCGCCAGCACCGCGCCGGCATTGCTGCTGCCCGCGAGCACGGCCTGGTACTGCGCGTCGTTGAACTGCCCCGACGCAAAGGCATCGAGCACGGTCGAGTTCGCGAGCGGGGTGTACGGCATCTACGGGAGACCTGGCCTGATGGACGTCTTCTTCGCGCCTGCGTGAGCGCGCTTCACTCTAGGCCGGATTGATGAAATCATTCCTGCACAGGAATCGAACGCCAATGCAATTTCCCCGCTCCCTCCTCGCGGGCCTCCTGGCCCTGCTCGCCGTCGTCGCGCCCGCCTCTGCGCAGGACCTGAACGTGCTCGATTCCATGCCCAAGGCGCAGGCCGTGATCGGCGAGCCCGGAAGCTCGTTCTTCGTGCGCTTCGATCGGCCGATCGACCATATCCATTCCCGGCTGTCGATCTGGCAGAACGGCCAGCTGGTCGAGCGGCTCACGCCGCGGCTGGAATCGGCGCCCGATGTCCTGTTCGCCCGCGCGCCGACCCTGCAGCCGGGCAGCTATGTGCTGCACTGGGCCGTCCGCACCATGACCGACGTGAAGACCCAGGAAGGGGACATCCCCTTCTCGATTTCCGGCAAACGCTAGGGAGCGTTCGAGCCGGCCGCCGATCCGCGCCAGCGTGCCCAGCCGCCGGCCCGCAGCCGGCAGGCGTCGCAGGTGCCGCAGCCGGCTCCCCAGTCGTGGCGATGCTCGCGGTCGCCGACGTAGCAGGTGTGCGTCTCCGCGACGATGAGATCGACCAGCTTCCGCCCGCCGAGCGTCTGGGCGAGCTGCCAGGTCTCGGCCTTGTCGATCCACATCAGCGGCGTCTCGAGCACGAGCCGCGCCTCCATGCCGAGGTTGATGGCGACCTGCAGCGCCTTCACCGTGTCGTCGCGGCAGTCGGGATAGCCCGAGAAATCGGTCTCGCAGACGCCCGCCACCACGTGCTTCAGCCCGCGCTGGTAGGCGACGATGGCGGCGAAGGTCAGGAAGACGAGATTGCGGCCCGGCACGAAGGTGGCGGGCAAACCGTCGGGCCGCGTGCCGAACGGCAGGTCGGCGGTGAGCGCGCTGGCACTCACCTCGCCCAGCACGTCGAGCGGCACGACGCGATCCGGCCCGAGGCGCCGGCCCCAATCGTCCGACAGGCCGGCGAGCTCCCGCCGCACCGGCTCGCGCACGTCCATCTCGACGGCGTGGCGCTGGCCGTAGGCGAAGCCCACGGTCTCGACGCGCTCGTAGCGCGACAGGGCCCAGGCCAGGCAGGTGGTCGAATCCTGCCCGCCGGAGAAGAGGACGAGAGCGGATGAGGACATGGCGGCAGGCTTCCCATGGCCGCCATGCAAGGCGCAAGCCACCCGTGCCTGTCAGGCCGATGGCTTCAGGCCGATGGCTTCAGGCTGATGATCTCAGGCTGGGGGCTTCAGGCCGCGCACGACGAAGGCGTTCAGGCGGCGTGCGAAGGCCGCCGGATCGGCCGGGATCTCGCCGTCGAGGATATGCGCCTGGTCGAGCAGCAGCGCGGCGATGTCGGCCGCCTCCGCCGCCTGGCCGGCGGCCTGCGCGGCACCCACCGCCTTCACCAGCGCGTGGCGCATGTTGAGCTCGAGGATCGGCTTGGCGCCGCTGCCGCGGTTGGCGCGCGCCAGCAGGCGCTCCAGCTCGCGGTCGCGGCCCTGGTCGCTCGCCACCAGGCAGGCGGCGCTGTCGGTCAGCCGCTGCGACGCGCGCACGTCCGAGATGGCCTCTCCGAGCGACTCCTTCACCGTCTTCAGGATGGCGGCCTCGTCCTCGCCCGTGGCCTTGGTCTCCTCGGTGCCGCCGTCGGCCAGCGGCACCTCGCCGAAATCGACGTCGCCCTGGCTCAGCGAGCGCAGCTTCTTGCCGTCGAACTCCGGCGGCATCATCGTCCAGAAGGCGTCGATCGGATCGGTGAGCAGCAGCACCTCGATGCCGCGGGCCCGCGCTGCCTCGAGCTTGGGGTTGGCCTTGAGCCGCTCGGCGCTTTCGCCCACCAGATAGTAGATCTCGCTCTGGCCGGGCTTGAGATCGGCGACATAGTCCTTCAGCGAGCGCAACGTGTCGCCCGCCGTGGTGGCGAAGCGCGCCAGGGCGAGCAGCTGGGCCGCGCGCTCCTGATCCTCGTACATCCCCTCCTTCAGCACCGGCCCGAAGGCGTGCCAGATCCTGAGCCAGGCATCGGCGTCCTTCGAGGCGCAGGATTCCAGCTCGCCCAGCACGCGCGTGGTGAGGCCGCTGCGGATCTGCTTCACCTGCGGATTGTTCTGCAGCATCTCGCGCGACAGGTTGAGCGGCAGGTCCTCGCTGTCGACGACGCCGCGCACGAAGCGCAGCCACGCCGGCAGCAGCTCGGCATCGTCGGTGATGAAGACGCGGCGGACATAGAGCTTCACGCGCCCCTTGCGGCCCGGATCGGCGAGATCGAAGGGCGGCATGGTCGGCACGAAGAGCAGCACCGCATAGGACTGCCGACCCTCGACCTTGTAGTGAAGGGTGAGGGCCGGCTCGTCGAAGGCGTTGGCGATCGAGCGATAGGCCTGGGTGTAGTCCTCCGCCGTGACCTCGGACTTGGCGCGCTGCCAGAGCGCGCTGGCGGCATTGACCTGGCGGGCCTCGCCCTTGTCGTCGACCAGCTCGATGGGGAACAGGATATGGTCCGAATAGGTGCGGATCACGCGCTCCAGCTCGAACGGCTGCAGGTAGCGGGCCGCATCGTCCTTCAGGTGCAGCACGATCTCGGTGCCGCGGCGCACGCGCTCGGCCTGTTCGGGGCTCGCCGGCGCGACGTCGAAGCCCGCGCCGCCCGACGAGGTCCAGACCCAGGCCTCCTCGGTGCCGGCGCGGCGGCTCGTGACCACGATCCGGTCGGCCACCATGAAGGCGGCGTAGAAGCCGACGCCGAACTGGCCGATCAGGCCGAGCCCGTCCTTGGCGTCCTTGATCCCCTTGAGGAAGGCCTTGGTCCCCGAGCGCGCCACGGTGCCGAGATTGTCGACCAGCTCCTGGCGGTCCATGCCGATGCCGTTGTCGGCGATGGTGAGCGTGTTGGCGACGGCATCGGGCTTGATGCGGATGGCGAGCTTCTCGTCACCCGCCAGCAGCTCGGGCCGGGCGATCGCCTCGTAGCGAACCTTGTCGAGCGCATCCGAGGCGTTCGACACCAGCTCGCGCAGGAACACGTCGGTCTCGGAATAGACCGAATGGACCATCAGGTTGAGGAGCTCGGCAACCTCGGCCTGGAATTGATGCGTCTCGGCGGTCGCCGCGTCCCCGTTCATCGTCCGTCCATTCCTGTCATTGTTGGCGACCGCCTATAGCCCCGGAAAGACCCGTGGCCAAGGCGGCGAATCGGACCGGCCGGCGGGCTCGGCCGCCGCCTGGCGGTCCGGTTGGGTCGCGTGGGCGGCAGCGGCCGGTCGGTCCGACTCGCACTCCCATCGCACGAACTCAGGGTTCACAGTTCCCGGGAGCACCGGCAGCGCCGGCCGTGCCCGGGGGCGAAGTTGGTCGATCTGCATCATCACGTCCTCCATGGAGCAACATGCGAAACAAATGGGCCGGGCTCGGTGTCGACACCCGGCGGCCGACGATTTGGGAGGGCCTGCGCGGGATTCAAGGGGTTCGGACCCACCGGATTTCGCGACTCATGGCATGGCGGATGCATGGCGGGCCCGTCGGCACAGACCGGCGGACGCCAGACGGAGCAACGCATGCCAGGCATCGACCGACACGCTGCCGATATCCCGCATCCCGACGTCGCCGCCGTCCTCGACGGGCTCGACGCCTCGGACGGGCCGGTCGAGGTCGCCCGGGTCCTGCCGCCGGAAGCCTATCGCTCGCCGGCCTTCCACGCCTTCGAGATGGCGGCGGTCTACATGCGGTCATGGCTGTGCGTCGGCCGCGCCCAGCAGATCCCCAATGCCGGCGACTATCTCGCCCTGACGCTTGCCGACGAGCCGATCCTGGTGGTGCGCGGCACGGACGGCGTCATCCGCGCGCTGTCCGCGCTCTGCCGGCATCGCGGCCACACCCTGCAGGAGGACTGCGCCGGCAACACGCGCGCCTTCACCTGCCCCTATCACCGCTGGACCTACGGCCTTGCCGGCGAGTTCCTCGGCGCGCCGCACATGGGCCAGACGGCCGGCCTCGACGTGCTGAAGAGCGAAGCGTCGCTGCCCAACCTCAGGGTCGAGCTGTGGCACGGCTTCATCTTCGTGAACTTCGATCCGGCGGCCCTGCCCCTGGCGCCGACGCTCGCCAAGCTCGAGCCCTACATGGCGGGCTACGACCTCGACAACATGGTCACCGTGGCGCCGGAGGTGACGCAAGAGCCGGTGCCGTGGAACTGGAAGATGCTGCTCGAGAACTACATCGAGCCCTACCACACGCAGTTCGTCCATCCGGTCATCCACGACTTCGCGCCCTCGACCGGCGTCGAGTTCGATCCCTGGCGCGGCCCGGACGACAACGTGATCGTGCGCTACGTGCCGTTCCTCGAGCGCGACGGCAGCCTGACCGAGAAGGGCTGGGCGGCGCCGGCCCTGTTCCCAATCATCGAGACGCTGAGCGAAAAGCAGCGCAACCGCGTCGGCTTCGGCATGGTGCCGCCCAACATGAACATCATCTTCATGCCCGACATGCTGTGCTACGGCCTGGTCTTCCCGCAGGGCCCGACCTCCCTCAAGGTCGGCGGCGGCCTGTTCACGGCGGGCGGCTGGTGCATGCCGCGCAGCACCGTCGAGCTGCCCGACTTCAAGGCACGCGCCGCCCGGATGATGGAGGGCTCGCGCCAGCTCGGCGAGCAGGACACGACGGTCAACCTCGCCATGCAGCGCGCCAAGTTCTCGCGCTTCGCGCCGCGCGGCCGCTTCAGCCATCTCGAGGAGACGCTGGCGCAGTTCAACCGCTGGCTGGCGGTGCGCTACCGCGCCGAGGCGCGGCGGCGGAACTATCCGATGTCGCCCGCCGGCACCGCTGCGGCGGAAGCTGCCGAATGACGCCGCCCTGGGAATTCGCGGACACGGCCGGCGCCTTCTGCCCGCACGGCCGCTTCGGCATCGCCGGCGCCGCGACCGGCCCGCTCGCCGGCCGCACCTTCGCCGTCAAGGACTTCATCGACATCGCGGGCCACGTCACGGGCGCGGGCAACCCGCGCTGGCTCGAGACGCACGGGCCGGCGACGGCGACGGCCCCCTGCGTGACGGCGCTGCTCGAGGCCGGCGCCACGATGGTCGGCAAGACGATCAGCGACGAGCTGGCCTACAGCCTGAACGGCGACAATTTCCACTACGGCACGCCACTCAACGCCGCCGCGCCCGATCGTGTGCCCGGCGGCTCGTCGAGCGGCTCGGCCTCGGCGGTGTCGGCACGGCTGTGCGACCTCGCGCTCGGCACCGATTCGGGCGGCTCGGTCCGCGTGCCGGCGAGCTATTGCGGTCTCTACGGCATCCGCACCACGCACGGGCTGATGCCGCTCGACGGCGTCGTGCCCTTCATGCCGAGCCTCGACGTGCTGGGCTGGTTCGCCCGCGACGCCCGCCTGTTCGCCGAGGCCGGCGCGGTGCTGCTGCCGCCCGCGCCGGCCCGGCCGCCGCTCGCCCGCCTGATGCGCGGGCTCGATGCCGAGGCCGAGGCGGACGAGGCGGCCCGCGCCGCGCTCGCCCCGGCCATTGCCGCCGTCGAGCGACGGTTCGGCGGCGCGGCTCCCGTCACGATCGCCGACGACGGGCTGGAGTCGTGGCGCGTGCAGTTCCGGCTGCTGTCGGCGAACGAGACCTGGTCGGTCCTGGGGCCGTGGATCGAGGAGGCGAAGCCGGTATTCGGCCCGGCGATCGGCGAGCGCTTCGCCTTCGCGAAGGAGATGTCGGGTCAGGACGTGACGCCGGCCCGCGAAGCCCGAGCCCGCATCACCCGCCGCGTGCGCGACATGGTCGGCCTGGATGGCGTGCTCTGCCTGCCGACCGCGCCCGGCCCGGCGCCGCTCCTCACCGCGACCGGCGCGGCGGTCGAGAGCTTCCGCCAGCGCGCCCAGCGCCTGACCTGCATCGCCGGGCTGAGCGGCCAGCCTCAGATCAACATCCCGGCCGCGACAGTCGACGGCGCGCCGATCGGGCTGGCGCTGATCGGCCCGCCCGGCCGCGACCTCGACCTGCTCGCGCTGGCCGTCACGCTTGAGCAGACGACGGCAGCCTAGTTCACTAGCGCGTCAGCGACCGACCAGCCTGCCGCCACGCGCGACCACCTTCCCTCGCTTGACCACGCAGTCGCGCACCGGCCGCGCCACCACGGCTTCGGGAAACGACGCCGCTGCAACGACGCTGAAGTCGGCCCACGCGCCCGGCCACAGGCCGTAATCCGCAGCACCCGTCGCCTTCGCGGCAGCGACCGTCGCGAGATCGAAGGCGATGCGAAGATCGCCGTCGCTACGATAGCCGGAGCGATAGGCAACGATCATCGCGCGCTCCAGCATGTCGGCGTTGCCGAACGGCGTCCATGGATCGCGGATATTGTCGTTGCCGCTGAAGACCGTCACGCCCGCCTCGCGCAAGCGCTTGATGGGAGGCATGGCGACCGCGCCCGGCCCGAATGTCATGATGGAAACGCCGCCAGCCGCCAGCTTGTCGATCACCGGCTGCAGCAGCGCGGGATCGACCGTGCCGAGGCAATGGGCGTGGCTGATCGCTACCCGTCCCTGCATCGACTGTGCCGCCGCGCGCTCGGCGATGCGCTCGAGCTGGTGCAAGCCGAGGCTGCCCTGGTCGTGCAGATGGAAGTCGAGGGCGACGCCGCGCTTGGCGGCGAGGCCGAACAGCACGTCGAGCTGGCCCTTCACGTCGTGATCGACGCCGGCTGGGTCGATGCCGCCCAGCAGGTCGGCCCCGGCATCGAGCGCGGCATCGAGCAGCGCCACCGTGCCCGGGCGGCTGACCACGCCGAGCTGAGGGAACGCCACGATCTCGATGTCGATTGCGTCGCGATAGCGCTCGCGCACGCCGGCGATCGCCTCGACGCGCCCGATACCGTAGCGGCTTTCGACGTCGACGTGCGTGCGGATGCGCGTCGTGCCATGGGTGATCGCGAGCTCGACGAGATTGGCCGCACGCTGGGCGAGCGGGAGGCGCGCCAGCGATTCGACACGCAGCTCGTGATCGATGCGGTCCTGGATGACGGCCGAGGAGTCGTTGTCGATCCACACGTCGCCCACCAGGCTCTTGTCGAGATGCGCGTGGCCGTCGATCAGGCCGGGCAGCACTAGGCCGCCGTCGAGATCTATCGACGCCATGCCCGGCGACGCTGCATTGCGATCGAAGGCGATGATGCGGCCCTTGTCGACCATCAGGTCGACCGCCGCGCCGCCGTCGAGGCGACCGTTGAGAAAGACGGCGCTGCCGCCCGGGTCAGGCATGGATGGTCTCGTCGAAGCTCGAGCGCGCGACCTCGCGGCCGCCATGGATGACGATGCGGCCGGGAACGGCCTGGTTGAAGGCATCGACGATGCTCTCGGCCTTCACCACCACCAAGTCGGCCGTGGCGCCGACGGCGAGCCCATAGGACACGTCGCAGCCGTCGACCGCCTTCGCGGCGTCAGCCGTGATCGAGCGCCACACCCGGGCCAGGCCGTCGTCGGTCGCGAGCTTGGCGGCATAGGCTAGCATCAGCGCGTTCAGGATCGGATCGGGCAGCCGGAGGTTGGGTGCGAAGACCGACTGGTAGGTCTCCTGCGCACTGGCGACGGGGATCTCCGCCGCCATCATCTCCTTCACCGTGGTGATGCCGCGCGGCGGATCGGCGGCGTCGAGGCCGCGGAACAGCAGGCCCGAGGTCGGGCTCGACACCATGACAGCGCCGGCGTCTCGCATCATCGCGTAGACCGACTGCCGGTACGCCGGCGACTGCTTGGGCAGCGACGCGGCATGCGAGACGGCGACGCGGCCTTCCCAGCGATGGGCCATCGCGGCGCGCAGCACCTGCTCGAGCCACAGCGAATCGATTCGGTCGTTCTCGTCGACGTGGAAGTCGACATTGGCGTCGAACTCGCGGGCCAGTTCGAAGACCAGCTCGATCTGGCGGAGCGATGCCTCGGGAGAGGCCTCGAGCTGCGGATGGCCGCCGACCACGGTCGCGCCGTGGAACAGGGCGTAACGCATCATCGCCAGCGTTTCCGGCGCATCGACCAGGCCGTGCTGGGCAAAGGCCACGATCTGCACGTCGAGCAGCGGCGCGAGGCGGCGGCGCGCCTCGAGCAGGCCGTCGAAGGCGATGAGCCGCGCATAGGGATCGATGTCGGCGAATCCGCGCACGCGACCGACGCCGCGCGCGCCCAGGATTCGGCCGGCGCGCACCGCCCGTTCGGCCACGCTGTCGATCGTGTAGCGGCGCTTGCTGTCGGCGACCGCGGCCACCTGGTCCTCGAAAGAGGATTCCGGCGCGGCGCCTTCGGTCAGGAAGCACTTGTCGAGATGGTAGTGCGGCTCGACGAAGGCCGGCGACGCGATGCAGCCGGCCGCGTCGATCCGCCGGCCGGTCACGCCGGGAGGGACCGCGGGCTCGACGAAGGCGATCCTGCCAGCCTCGATGCCGAGCGCGATGGGTCGGCCGGTCGTCGCGTCCCGCGCGCCCTCGACGATGAGATCCATCCGCTGCCTCCGGTCGCGAAGAGGCAAGTTCCAAGCCAACGACGCACCCTGCGAGCGCACGAAAAGCGCACGCGGTGTGCCCTCATCTCGGCATCACTGGCCGAAACGGCTTCGGCACGGTTGGTGCAGGCCGGGGCAGGCAAACGAAGACTCGTCCGAGGATCGCCCATGTCGTCCAAGCCCGTCTCGCACAAGCTTCCCGACAGATTGCCGATCGGCCAGTTCCCGACGCCGGTGCACGAACTGACCTGGCTGTCGGCGGAGATCGGACGGTGTGTCGTCGTCAAGCGCGACGATCTCTCCGGCCTGGCGCTCGGCGGCAACAAAGCGCGCAAGCTCGCCTACCTGGTCGCGGATGCGCGCGAGAGCGGCTGCGACACGCTCGTCGCGACGGGCTTCCTGCAATCCAACAACTGCGTGCAGGCGGCGGCGGCCGCAGTGCGCTACGGCTTGAACGCCGTGCTTTGCCTCGACGGCGCCCAGCCCAATGCCGCGCGCGGCAACGTGCTGCTGGGCAAGCTCTATGGCGCCACCCTGCACTTCTCCAACGGCGAGCCGATCGCCCGCCTGATCGAGAAGACCGTGACGGAGCTTCGGGCGCGCGGCCGCAAGCCTTACGTGCTGCCGCCCGGCGGCTCGACGGCGGTCGGCATCCGCGGCTTCGTCGAGGCGATGGCCGAGGCACGCGGACAGCTCGCTGAATACGACATCGACGGCATCGTCTTCCCGACGGGGACCGGCGGCACCCAGGCCGGCCTCGTGCTGGGCGCCGCGGCGCTCGGCTGGGAAGTCGACATCTTGGGCATCAGCACCGGCAAGACGGCAGTCGAGATGGTCCCGGCCATGGCGACGATGATTCGCGAGACCGCCGACTATCTCGGGCTGGACGTCGCCGTCCCCGTCGAGAGGCTGCGCGTCGACGACCGCTTCTACGGCGCGGGCTACGCCAAGCCCGACGGCAGCGACTTCGACGCCATCCGCGCCGTCGCCCGCGGCGACGGCCTGCTATGCGACCCCGTCTACAACGGCCGCACCATGAAGGCAGTGCTGCAGCTCGCCCGTGACGGCGGGCTGCCGGGCAAGGCCGACCTGCTCTACTGGCATACCGGCGGCACGCCGGGCCTTTTCGCCTTCGACGAGGCGCGGAGCGCGGCATGAGCGAAATCACACTGGAGACCGTCACCGCCGGCTGGCTGCTGCCGTCGGCCGATGCGCCGCTCGCCACCGGCAAGCTCCTGTCCTGGCAAGGATCGACGATCATCGCGGTCGACGATGTCGGGCCCTCGCAGCCGTCCTCTTCCGGCTTCGTGCTGCCGAGCCTCGCCAACGGCCACGACCATTGCCGCGGCATCTGCAACGTGAGCTTCGGCGCCACCGACCAGTCGCTCGAGATGTGGCTGCCCGCCATGTACAACGCACCGGAGGCCGATCCGTACCTGATCGCCGGCGTCGCCTATGCCCGCATGGCGCGCAGCGGCATCGGGTCGGTGGTCCATTTCCACGTCCCGCATTCGCCGGCGGCGCTGCTCGACGAGGCCGTCGCCTGTGCGCGGGCGGCTCGCGACATCGGCATCCGCCTCGCCTTTTGCGTCCCGATGCGCGACCGCAACCGCCTGGCCTACGGTCCCGACGCAGCACTGCTCAGCCACGTCGAGCCGGCGCTGCAGGAGGAGATTCGCCGGCGCTTCGACCGCCCGGTAGTGGCGCCGGCCGAGCAGGTGGCGCTGGTCGAGGCGATCGCGCGCGAGATCGAGGACGACACGGTCACCGTGCAGTTCTGCCCGACCGGCATCCAGTGGTGCTCCGACGCCCTGATCGAGGCGATCGCCGAGGCCTCGGCCGAGAGCGGCCGACGCGTGCAGATGCACCTGCTGGAGACCAGGCGCCAGCGCGAGTTCGCCGACGGCGCCTATCCGCAGGGTGTGGTGCGCTACCTCGATTCGGTCGGGCTGCTGTCGGACCGGCTGACCATCGCGCACGGCGTCTGGCTTCGGCCCGACGAGATCGAGCTGCTGGGCGAGCGCGGCGTCACCGTGGCAGTCAACACCTCGTCCAACCTGCGGCTGCGGTCGGGAATCGCGCCGGTCGCCGCCTTCCTTGATGCCGGCATGCCGGTCGCGCTGGGCGTCGACAACATGGCGCTCGACGACGACGACGACGGCTTCCGCGAGCTGCGGCTGGCGCACTACGTCCACGACGGCGTCGGCTTCGACCAGGGCGGCCTGTCGTGGCGACGGGCGCTGCGAGCGATGTGCGAGACCGGCCATCGCGCCGTGACCGGACGCACCGACATCGGCCGACTCCAGCCGGGCGCGCCGGCGGACTTCGTCGTGCTCGACTACGACAGCCTCTCGTCCGACGCCAACCGGGCGGCCGATCCGCTGCTGCTGACGCTCGCTCGGGCGACGGCGCGCAACGTGATGCGGCTGGTGGTCGGTGGCCGCACCGTCGTCGCCGATTCCAGGCTTGCGACGTTCGACCTCGCCGGCGCCCGCGCCGAGCTGACGGCGCAGGCGAGCCGCTCGATCGACCGCATCGTCGGCGAGCGGCCGTTCCTCGCCGGCCTGCGCAACGGCATGAAGTCGTTCTACGACAGCGGCGCGCATCGCAGCGCCGGCTGGCCGAGCAACCTCTAGGTCGTTCGCGCCAGCAGCATCTTCTCGGCCGCCGCAGTCAGCCAGAACACCAGCATCGCCAGGATGGTGCTGACCAGGATCGACGCCCACAGCAACTCGAGGTCGCGCGTCGCCGCCGAATCGAGGATCAGGTAGCCAATGCCGGCGCTGCCGGTCAGCCATTCGGCCAGCATCGCGCCCAGGATGGCGAGCGGCGCGGCGGTGCGCAGGCCGGAGAACAGGTGTGGCAGGGCGAAGACGAAGCGGATGAGATAGAAGGTCTGCCAGCGCGACGCACCGTAGACATGCGCCAACTCGAGCATGGTCGGCCGCGTGTCCTGGAAGCCACGCATGGCATTGACGAAGAACGGGAAGAACGTCGCTAGCACGACAACGATCACTGCGGTGGCGAAACCGCGGCCGGCGACAAGGGTGATCAGCGGGGCGATGGCCACGATGGGGATCGAGCGTACGGCGATGGCGAACGGCATGGCGGCGCGCCGGAAGCTCCGCCAGTTGACGCAGAGGCCGGCGACCGCCGATGCCATCACGACGCTGATCGCCAGCCCGACCAGGCCTTCGAGCAGCGTACTGGACAGGTTCTTCCAGATGACCGGCCACTGCTTCAGGATCGCGAGCCAGGTCGGGCCGGGATAGGGCATGAAGTAGGTCTTGACGGCGAAGACCTGCATGACGCCCTGCCAGACCAGCGAGATGCCGGCAAGGAACAGCACGATCGTGCCGAGCGGCGCCAGCGGCCGCAGGGCGCGCGGCAGGGTCACAGGTCGCTCTCGACCTGCCAGGTGACGACCAGCCGCTCGACGGCCTGGACGACGCCGTAGGCGACGATGGCGCAGAGCGTCGCGGTGACGACAGTCAGCCAGACCTGCTCGACGTTGAAGGCGAACAGGGCGTAGGCCATCATCACGCCAAGCCCACGCTCCGCCCCCGCCCATTCGGCGACGATGGCGCCAAGCACCGCGCTCGCCGCCGAGATCTTCAGCCCGGAGAACAGGAACGGCAGCGACGACGGCACCGACAGAAGCCAGAAGCGCTGCAACGGGCTCGCCGACAGCACGTCGAACAGCTCCTTCTGCCGCCGGTCGATGGCATCGAGGCCCTGGATTGCGCCGACGATGACCGGGAAGAAGCCGGCCAGCGCCGCGATCGTGATGCGCGCCGCTGGACCGTTGCCCAGCCAGACGACCAGCACCGGCGACAGCGCCAGCAGCGGGATGCTGTAGGTGACAACGGCAATGTTGTAGATCGGCGACTTCGCGAACCTGACCAGCGTCGCCACCGTCGCCAGCGCCAGTGCCACGGCGACCGCAACAAGGAAGCCGATCGCGGCGGCACGCAGCGTCGGCACCAGATGATAGACGACGGTGTCGAGGTTCTTGGCGAATGAGGCCGCGACCTGGCTGGGCGCCGGGATGGTCACCGGTAGGAAGCCGCCGCGCTTGGTCAGCTCGACCGCCAGCAGGGCGACGCCGACGGAGATCAGCGGGATGACGATCGCCTGCACGCGCTCGTCGGGCCGGCGGCCCGGCTCAGACATACTCCATCACCTCCGCCTCGGCGCCGAACAGCACGTCGCGCAGATTGTTCACGCAATCGGCAAACTCCAGGCTGCGCATCATCGAGATCGCGCGCGGCCGCGGCAGGTCAATCTCGATCTCGCGCAGGATGCGGCCGGGCCGGGTCGACATCACGAAGATGCGATCGGCCATGAAGGCCGCCTCGGCGATGCTGTGCGTCACCAGCAGCGCGGTGGTGCGGCTCTCGCTCCAGATGCGCAGCAGCTCGAGGTTCATGCGCTGACGGATGATCTCGTCGAGCGCGCCGAACGGCTCGTCGAGCAGCAGGATCTCGGGCTGCAGCACCAGGGCGCGGGCGATCGCCACGCGTTGCTGCATGCCGCCCGAGAGCTGGCGTGGTCGCGCGCTCTCGAAGCCTTCGAGGCCGACCAGCCGTACGAGCGCCGCCGGATCGGCGGCGTCGGAGTGGCCCTTTCCGACGATGCGGATGGGCAGGGCGACGTTCTCCAGCACCGAGCGCCAGGGCAGCAGCGTCGCTTCCTGGAAGACGAAGCCGACCTTGTGCCTCGCGCGCAGCTCGGACGGCGGACGGCCGTCAATGGTGATGCGGCCGGCCGTCGGCTCGACGATGTCGGCCGCCATGCGCAGCAGGGTCGACTTTCCGCAACCACTGGGGCCGATGATGGCGCCGAATTCGCCGCGCCGCAGCGCGAGCGAGACATCGGACAGGGCGGTGAAGCTCTTGCCGTCGAGATCGAACTCCTTTGTCACGCGGACGAACTCGAGATGCGAATCCATTTCTCGTCCTAGGAGGCGGCGGCAATGTGCGCGCGCAGCCCCGCCTTGTGCCAGGCCATGAAGTGCTGGGCCTCGTCGCCGCCCGGCGCCGCGCGCGCCTGGCGGGCGAGCTCGCGCACGAGGCCGTCGAGGTCGATTCCGGTGAGCCTGCCGTCACGCACCACCGGCCGGCCGGCGACGACCAGGTCGGCGACGTGGCGCGCGCTGGCGCGGGTGAGGAACAGGTCCTGCTCGGCGACGGTGCCTTCGAGCCGGTCGGCGGCGAGCCCATCAAGGTCGATCGTCACGAGATCGGCAGGCGCGCCGGCTCGTAGGACGCCGTAGCCGGTCTCGCCGGTCGCCGAGAAGTAGCCGCGCGACAGCGCCGCCTCGAACAGCAACTTCGGGTCGAGCGGCGGCTCGACCATGGCGTGGGCGTTCAGGAGGTAGGCGACGCGCAGGTCGCGCAGCGCGTCGCAGTCGTCGTCAAGCGAGAAGCTGTCGAGGCCGAGGGCGAAGCGCAGGCCGCTGCGCAGGAAGGCGGCGACGGGGGAGCGGCCCGAGCGCAGGCGCATGTTGGAGACGGCATTGACCGCGACGGTGGCGCCGCGTTCCGCCAGCAGCGCCATCTCGGGCTCACGCAGCCATACGCCGTGAGCGACCGTGAGCCGCTCCGACACGAGGCCGAGCGAATCGAGATGCGCCAGCAGTCTGTCGGGATGGGTGCGATCGGCCCAGGCGCGCTGTGTCCGGGTTTCGAGCAGGTGCATGTGGATTCGCCAGCCGTTGGCCGCCGACAGGTCGGCCGCCAGACGCAGCAGCGGATCGGAACACCATTGCGGCCCGTTGGGCCCGAGCTGGAAGACGACGCCGGCATCGGCGCAGATCGCGGCGGCTTGCTCGGCGGTGGCCGCGACCTCGTCGAGCGGCGGCGCCTCGCGCACCAGGTTCCGGCGCAGCCAGCCGCGCAGGTTTTCGGGATAGCCCGCGAGCAGCGCGTCGTCGCCGCCGTAGGTCAGCCAGTTGCGATCGTGCAGCGGGTAGACGAAGGCCAGGCGCACGCCGACGTCGCGGGCGGCGCCGCACACCGCGCGTACCTGGTCGAGCATCGCCGCGCCACGCGCGCCGCCGACATGAAGATGGACGACCGTGCCGACGCCGGACAGCGCCTGCCGTCCGAACGCGACCGCGGCATTGGCGTAGGGATCGAGCGCCGGACGGCCGTAAAGGCCGACGCGCCAGATCTCCAGCGGATCGTCGCCGGCGCCCAGCGCCACGTTCGACAGGCCGAGCCCGTGATCGTGCGCATTGACCAGCGCCGGCAACGCGAGCCTGTCCGCCGAGGACGGGGCGGCCGCGTCGCGGATCGCCGCGACGCGGCCGTCCGAGAAGGCAAAGGCGACGTTGTGGGCGCACGTCCCCTCTCCCGGATGCGTGAGCGCCCGGGCGACGGTGAAAGTCCCGTCGGCCCCGTCGGTCATCCCGCAGCCTTGGCGATATCCTGCGTGACCACGGCAGAGACGGGCACGTCGGTCGTGAGGAAGCCCGCCTCCTTGCCGAAGGCGATGCCGTCCTTGAAGAACGGCGTGTCGATCCACAGCGGCCCCTTGGTCGCCGCCTCGCCCATCATGATCAGCGGCGCGGTGATCTTGGCCTCGCCGATCTGCTGCTCGAGGTCGAGGCCGCGCGGTCCGTACTTTTCCACGGTCACGCGTGCGATCGCCTCGGGGTTCTCGGCGAACCACTTCCACGCCTTGGCTTGGGCGCGGAAGTAGCGCACTAGCAGGTCCTTCTTCTTGTCGATCGTCTCGTCGAGCGCGAACAGCGCCACCGGATAGGTCGGATTGCCGAGGTCGTGCTCGGTCGTGTAGTCGATGGCGAAGCCCTTCTTTGTCAGCATCGAGCCTTGGTTGGTGTACCAGCCGAAGTAGCCATCGACCTGGCCGGTCGCCAGGATGCCGGGATCGGTGCCGGTCGGCACGAAGGTGATCTTGGTGGCGTCGACGTTGGCGCGCTTGAGCAGCGCCGCCATCGTGGCGCGACGGCCCTGCGGGATGGCGATGGTCTTGCCTTCCATCTCCTTCAGGGTCGAGATCTTCTTGCCCTTGGCGGTGATCAGCGAATACGGGCTGATCTGGTAGGCGGCAGCGAACGCCTTGACCGGGATGCCCTTGGCGCGCGCCAGGATGATGTTGGTGCTGTCGCGATCGCCGACCAGCGCCTGGCCCGATGCCACGACGTTGATCGAATCGATGCTGGGGCCGCCGGTCAGGAACTCCGCCTCGATGCCTTCGGCGTCGAAGAAGCCCTTCTCGAGGCCGGCGAAGTAGCCGCCATACTGGACGCTCTTGATCCAGCCCATCTGCAGGACGACCTTGTCCTTGGCGGCGAAGGCGAGACGCGGCGCCGCCAGCGCCGCGGTGCCGGCGGCAGCGGCGCCGGCCAGAACCCGGCGTCGCGAGACGCCGGAAGGACATATCGGATTGCTAGGACCCCTCATCGCGCGGCACTCCCTGTCGGCAGCGTGAACACCCGTCTTCACGAAGCAATCGATGGGCCATGGCCGCCCGCCGGACTGAGCGTGCTGAGGCAATTTTAGAAGCACAGCGATGCCAGAATTCGAGCGCAGCAATCTGCCTTCGGAATGACTCGGGCTAAGCCTTTGCCAACGCCTGCGAATTCCGGGCGGTGCCCGCCAAACGGGCGCAAATCGCCTCGAGGAACATGGCGGAGGCCACCGGGAGCACGCGATCGCGCAGAGTTCCCACCACCAGCTTGCGCTTCGGCAGGCCACGGTCGGCGACCGGCACGGCACGGCAGCCCGCCGAGGCTGCCGACAATGTGCCGATGCCGATCTGGAAGCAGATGGCCTCCGAGCGGCGGACATATTCGCGCATCAGCTCGAACGAGTTGGCTTCGAGCGACGGCCGCAGCATCAAGGCCTTGCTGGCGAGAAACTCCTCGAGGAGCAGGCGGCCGCCCAAAGAGCGGTCGGGCAGCGCTAGCGGATATTCCGCGCAATCGGCCAGTCGCACCTGCTCGCGCCGGGCCAGCGGATGGCGGTTCGACATCAGCGCGAACAGCGCCTGCTCGATCTCGAGGACGTGTTTGAACATTGGGTCGCGGCCGGGATTGAAGACGACGCCGATGTCGGCATCGAACTCGATTACCGCGCGCACGACGTCCTCGCGCCCCATGATCGTGGTCTTGAACTCGATCTGCTGGTGGTCCGACAGGAACTCGGCGATCGCCTCGGGCAGGAAGCCGTTTGCCAACGCCTCGATGGCGGCGATGCGGATCGTACCGCGACGCACGCCCTGCAAGCTGTCGACCATCGACTTCGCCTGCTCGAGGTCCGACAGCGTGCTGCGGATATGCGCGATCACGATCTCGCCTGCGGCGGTCAGGCGTACGCCGCGCGGCCGGCGCTCGAACAGCCTAGCGCCCATCTCGCGCTCAAATTCCTGGACGCGGCGGTTCAGCGCCGATGAAGCGATGCCGAGCCGATCGGCGGCGCGACGGATCGAACCCGTGCGGGCGATCATGTCGATCAACCGCAGGTGACGCGCGTATTGCATGCGTTTCCTATCGCAACCGCACCGCTCGCTGTCCAGCTGGAGCGTTTCGCGCGGCACGGACTGTGCATACGCGCCCCAACATGACGACAGATGCTCCCAGGCTCGTCGCACGCCCTCTCACCGAGCATCTCGCAGCGGAGGTCGCCAGCGTCGATCTGCGGTCTTTTCTCGACGGCGCATCGACGGCACCGCTGCTGGAGGCGCTGACGGAGCATGCCGTTCTGGTGTTCCCCGAGCAGACGCTGACCCCCGACGAGCTGCTGTCGGTCAGCCGACTGCTGGGCGAGCTTGAGCCGCACGTGCTCGATCAGTACTGCATGGCCAGCCATCGCGACATCTACGTCCTGTCGAACGTGGTCGAGAACGGCCGCAACATCGGCAACCCGCGTGACGGCTTCGGCTGGCACACCGACCTCTCCTACTTTGCCGAGCCGACGGCCTACACGCTGCTCTACGGCGTGGAGACGCCAACGGAAGGCGGTGACACGCTTTTCTGCAGCACCTACGCCGCCTTCGAGACGCTGCCCGACGACGACCAAGAACGGCTGCGGCACTTGCGCGGCCTGCACAGCTATCGCCACCTCCACGCCAAGCGCCGCAACGCCGCGCCGCTGACCGCCGGGCAGCTCGCGCGCACGCCCGACGTCACCCATCCGATGATCCGCATCCATCCGATGTCGGGGCGCAGGAGCCTCTATCTCGGCGGCAACTGCCTCGCCGGCCTTGCGGGAGTCGAGGACAGCGAGGCTTGGCCCTATCTCGACCGGCTGTTCGCCCACGCGACCCAGCCTGCCTTCCAGTACCGCCACCGCTGGCGGCCCCGCGACGTCTTGATCTGGGACAATCGCGGAACGATGCACACCGCGACGGAATACGACCACGCGCTGCACCGGCGTGTCATCTGGCGCACCTCGGTCCGCGGCGAGGCGCCACTCTGACATGACATTCCCGAGCATCGCGGTGGTCGGTGCCGGCGGCATCGGCGGCGTCGTGGCATGGTCGCTGGCTCGTGCCGGCCTGTCGCCGACGGTGATCGCCCGCGGCCGGTCGGCCGACGCCCTTCGCCGCGACGGCCTCACCATCGAGCGCCACGGCAGACGCGAGACCGTCCGCGTCGCCGTCGCGTCGCCCGACGACGACATCGGCTTGCAGGACATGGTGCTCGGCACCATGAAGGCACACGACTGGCCGTCGGCGATGCCGCTGCTCAAGCGCCTGATCGGGCCGTCGACGACGCTGATTCCGGCGATCAACGGCATTCCTTGGTGGTACTTCGCCGGCCAGTCCGAGCCGGCGGCGCCCGACACGCTTTCGTGCCTCGATCCCGCAGGCGCCATGACTTCCGGCATCGATCCGGCGGGTCTGGTCGGCTGCGTCGTCTACATGGGCGCGACGCGGATGGGCCCCGGCTGCATCGACTGGAGCTCCGGCCGCCGGCTGGTGCTGGGCGACGTGATCCCGCGCCGCGACGGCCGGCTGTCGCGCATCGCCGAGCTGCTGCGGCAGGCCAATCTCGACATCGTCGAGACCGACGATATCCGCCAGGAGGTCTGGACCAAGCTGCTGGGCAACGGGGTCTTCAACCCGCTGTCGGTGGTCGCCAGCGCGACGATGGACGAGATGATCGACGATCCAAGCCTGCGCCACATCTGTGTCGCGGCCATGAACGAGCTGATCGCCGTCGCCGGTTCGGTCGGCATCGCCTTGCCCGTCGACGCCGAGCAGCGGCTGGCGATGAACGGCCACATGCGCGGCTTCCGGACGTCGACCCTGCAGGACTTCGAGGCCGGCCGGCCGCTCGAGATCGCCGCCCTGGTCGAGGCGCCGTGCGCGATCGGCGCGGCCAACGGCGTCGACACGCCGGTGCTTACTGTCCTCGGCCGGCTGGTGACGCGATTTGCGATCGCACAACGAGGCGCTGCCCATGCCTGACACGACGAATGCCTTCCGCCGCGCCCGCGTGCTGCGCCTGCCGACGGCCGGACCGAACGACACCCTGCCGCTGACGCGCGCCATCGATGCAGGCGAGATCGATCCTGCCACCATCGTGGCGATCGTCGGCAAGACCGAGGGCAATGGCTGCGTCAACGACTACACGCGCGGCTACGCGACACTCGCACTGAAGCTGCTGCTGTCGGAGCGGCTGGGCTGCCCGCTGTCGCAGATCGAGCAGCGGGTCGCCATCGTCATGTCGGGCGGCACCGAGGGCGGCCTGTCGCCGCACCTCCTGGTGATGTGCCGCGAATCCGCGCCGGCGCCCAAGCTGCCGCCGCGGCTCGCCATCGGCGTCGGTTTGACGCGCCCCTTCAGGCCCGAGGAAATCGGCCGCGCGGCGCAGATCGAGGAGACTGCCACGACCGTGCGCCTCGCCATGCGGGATGCCGGCATCGCCGATCCGGCCGACGTTCACTTCGTGCAGATCAAGTGCCCACTGCTCACCAAGGAGCGCATTGAGGAGGCGAGCCGGCGCGGTGCCGCCGTCACCACCGAGGACACCTATTACTCGATGGCACTGTCGCGCGGCGCCTCGGCGCTGGGAGTGGCGCTGGCGCTGGGCGAGATCCGCGAGGCGCACGAAGCGGCGATCTGCCGCGACTGGTCGCTCTACTCGAAGGTCGCCAGCACCTCGGCCGGAGTCGAGCTGCTGCGCAACGAGATCGTTGTGCTTGGCAACGCGCCCGGCTGGGGCGGCAACCTCGTGATCGGCCACGACGTAATGACCGACGCCATCGACGCCCCGGCGGCGACGCGCGTGCTCGACCGGCTGGGCATCGGCCGCGACCAAGTCGTTGCCGTTCTCGCCAAGGCGGAAGCCTCGCCGACCGGCGAGATCCGCGGGCGCCGCCACACCATGCTGGACGACAGCGACATCCACTCGACGCGCCACGCCCGCGCGCTGGTCGGCGGCGCGCTGGCCGGCGCGATCGGCGATACGCTGCTCTACGTCTCAGGGGGTGCGGAGCACCAGGGGCCCGCCGGCGGTGGCCCGGTCGCCATCATTGGCGCGGTAGCCTAGGCAGCCGGCAGCCCACAGCCGGCTGGCATCGCACCTCTCGCAGCCGGCGGCCCCAGCCGGCGGCCCCAGTCGGCGGACAGCGCGCGATGCCGCGCCGCCCTGGTTCGCGCACCTCCATCGCCGCGATGAGCCGGTGGCCGTAGGCGAAGCCGATTGTCTCCACCCGCTCGCGACACGACAGCGCCCCGGCGAGGCAGGTGGTGGAATCCTGGCTGCTGGAGAAAAGGACGAGGGCCGAGGACGGTTCGGCGGTCTTGGGCGGGACAATAGCCACTTCTGCAGTCCTCCCGCAGCGCCTACTCTGTCGCTCATGGGAGCGACGCTCTTCATCAACGCCCGTCTCGTCCTCGAGGGCTTCGCCGCCCGGCAGCCGGGCTACAACGTGCTGGTGCGGGACGACCGCATCGCTGCGGTTTCGCGGGCGCCGGTCGAGGCCGCGGACGCGACCGTGATCGACGTCGCCGGCCGGACCCTGATGCCCGGCCTGATCGACGCCCATGCCCACATCACCGGCCTGTCGCTCACACCGAAGAACATCGCCAGCCCGGCCGCCGACATCGCCATCGCCTCGGCGGACTACCTGCGCAACTGCCTGATGGACGGATACACGACCATCCGGGAGGCCGGCGGCGCCGGCCACGCCACGGCCCGGCTGCTCGCCGAAGGCCGGATCATCGGGCCGCGCCTGTACTTCTCCGGACGGGCGCTCACCCAGACCGGTGGCGGCGCCGACTTCCGGACACCGGATGAGGAGACCGACCCGTGCGGCCATGCCGGACCCTTCTCGGTCATGTCGGTGATCACCGACGGCGTCGACGCGGTGCGCAAGGCGGCGCGCGAGGAGCTGCGCCGCGGTGCCACCCAGATCAAGCTGTTCGCCTCGGGCGGCGTGGTGTTCCCGGCCGAAGGGCACGCCACGCGCTACGAGTTCACGCCCGAGGAGCTGCGCGCGGCGGTCGAGGAAGCCGCGGCCCGCGGGACCTATGTCATGGCCCACGTCTATACCGACGAGGGCGTGCGGCGCTGCCTGCAGGCCGGCGTCCGCTCCATCGAGCACGCGAACTTCGTGAGCGAGGAGACGGTGGCCATGATGGCCGAGCACCGGGCCTTCTACGTGCCGACCTTCATCTCCCTGGTGCAGCGCGTCGAAAGCGCCGACCACGAGCACCTGTCGCCGGCCATCGTCGGCAACCTCGAACGCACCATCGCGCGCGGCCGGCAGGTCTACCGGTGGGCGCGCAAGCACGGCGTCCCGATCGGCTTCGGCACCGACTTGTGGGGACCCGACGCCCAGAAATCGCAGCTGCGCGAGTTCGAGATGCGCCGCGACCTCGACACGCCGGCCGAGATCCTGCGCTCGGCCACCGCCGTCAACGCCGAGCTGCTGATGGAGAAAGGCATGCTCGGCGTCATCGCCGAGGGCGCCCATGCAGACCTGCTGGTCGTCGAGGGCGATCCGCTGGCCGATCTCGGCGTGTTCGCCCGGCCGCAGGAGACCCTCAAGCTCATCATGAAGGGCGGCGCGATCTGCAGGAACGAGCTCGGCGCGACCGGGGCCTGACGGGTGGACTGACGGGCCCGGCGCCAGAGGCGGCCGCACGTCGGGCAGACGCGGAAGGTGAACCAGGCGGCCTCATGCCACCGATTGGTCGCACAGGCGGGACGTCGGAAGGCCGAGAATCCCCCGTCCTTGCGGAGGTCCGGCCGGTGACGAAGAACTCCAGACTCTCGGGCGTCGCGTCGATGATCGGCGTCGGCCTGCTCACGCTGATCCTGTGCCTCGGCATCGGCTTCGTGTACCTGGGCAGCGGTCCGCCCTCGACGCTGACGGCGACCGGCTATGTCGCCATGGGGCTCGGCCTGCTGGCCTCGATCATGCTGGGCGTCGGTCTGGCGCTTCTGGTCCTGCAGGGACGCAAACGGAACTAGAGCGGGATGAGATGAGGTGGAATCGCTCGCGATTCCACCTCATCTCATCCGCGCGCTCGAATGTCGTCGATTGCGGGAGAGCATGATGAGATTGGCTGCTTCCAGCCAATCTCATCATGCTTTAGGTCAGCCGCGCCTCGGCCTGAGGCGCGCGAGCGACCGGGCGAGGCGCTGCCGCCAGGTCTCGACCGGCGCACCCTCCGGCATCTCCTCGAGGAAGCGCTCGAGGGCAGAGCGCGTGGCGCGCTGCAGTTCCTGCTCGGTCGGGAAGTAGGGATACCAGCCGCCGATGCCGGCATCGACGACCTCGAAGCTGGTCTGCCGCGCCGGCACGATGTCGAACTCGATGGTCGGGCGCAGCGCCACGCCGGAGATCGGCGCGTGCAGCACCACGCTGTTCTCGAACAGCATCCAGACCGGCGCGTCGCTCTCCAGGGTGAACTCCACGCCGTCGCGGCGGCGGAACCAGGTCGTGCCCGAGCGCGTGCCGCAGCCCTGCGGCAGGATGAAGATCTTGCGCATGGCCACCGGCCAGCCGTCGAGATGACGGTCGGCAGCCGGCCGCCTGGGGATGAGCTGGAACTGGCGCGTCGAGGCGATGCGATAGGGATGGCCGATCATGCGCTCGATGAGAGGGCCGGCCTCGACCATGAACTCGGCGAGCAGCGCCCGCGAGGCCGGCGTCAGCTTGCGGTACTGGTTGCCGCTGTTGAGATAGTCGCACTGGGCGGTGGCGGTGCTCATGTAGCCCGGCGCGAAGTCGCGGCGCCGGATCCGCGTGCGCGGCGCCGACAGCATCGCCGCGAGCAGCCGCCCGGCGAGGCCCGGGTCGAGCGGAAAGACCATCACGCCGACCTCGGCCAGCGGCCCGCGATCGCAGTCGAGCTCGTCCGTCAGCGCCTGCCAGGCGTCGCGCGACAGCTGGGTGAGGACACTGCGAAAGCGCTCGAAATGCGGATCCGTCCCGTCCGTGCGGCCCTCGAGGACGTGCATCCGTTCGACCAGGGCGGGGTCCGGCAAGGCGAGGACTTCAGGCTGCATGGCGGCCACCCTAGTGCATGACGCATTTGGCTGGAAACAGCCAAGCCGCCGCGCCGGCGCCCGCGTTCAAGGCCCCGGATCGCCGCGTCCCTGCAGTCACCAACCAGAAACTTGATCCCCTGACCCGACGGGCCATCTTGGCGGCAAGAGGTAAACCATGATCGAACTCAGACCCTTCGAGAAGCTCGGCAAGTCCAACCATGGCTGGCTGAACGCCAACTTCCATTTCAGCTTCGCCGAGTACCGCAACCCCGAACGCGTGCACTGGGGTGCGCTGCGGGTGTGGAACAACGACCGCATCGCGCCGCAGTCCGGCTTTCCGCCGCATCCCCATCGCGACATGGAGATCGTGACCTACGTCATCAAAGGCGCGATCACCCACCAGGATCACCTGGGCAACCAGGGCCGCACCGAGGCCGGCCAGATCCAGGTGATGAGCGCGGGCCAGGGCATCCAGCACGCCGAGTACAACATGGAGCAGGCCGAAACCGAGCTGTTCCAGATCTGGATCCTGCCCAACCAGCAGGGCGTGCCGGCGCGCTGGGAAACCGTCCAGTTCCCGACCGAAGGGCGCGACGGCAAGCTCGTGCCGCTGGCCTCGGGCCGCGGCCACGACGGCGCCATCCCGCTCTACGCCGACGGTGCGCTGTATGCCGGCACGCTGAAGGCGGGCCAGTCGTTCCGCCAGACGCTCGACGGCAAGCCGGCCTATCTCGTGGCGGCCAAGGGCAGGATCGAGGTGCGCGGCGCCGACGGTTCGCCGGTGACGGCCAAGGCGCGCGACGGCGTGGCCGTGGTCGACCTGCCGGAAGTCGAGATCACCGCGGTCGAGGACGCGGAGATTGTGCTGGTCGAAACCGACAAGTTGAACTGACGCGACGTTTCGTGTTCATCGTCCCGCTCATGCTCCTCTCCCCCTTGGGGGAGAGGCTGGGTGAGGGGGCGATGCAGGAGACAGTCTTCGCGTCGAGCCCCCTCACCTGACCTCTCCCCCAAGGGGGAGAGGAACATGGGAAGATGAGACCGACCGAGGGGGACTTCGCATGGCCTACAAGGGCTTCGATCTGACGGGCAAGGTGTCGCTGGTGACCGGCGGCAACGGCGGAATCGGGTTCGGCATGGCCGACGCGCTGGCCGAGGCCGGCGCCGACGTCTGCATCTGGGGCACCAACCCCGGGAAGAACGCCGACGCCGCCGAGAAACTGAAGCGCCACGGCCGCAAGATCCACACCCAGATCGTCGATGTCGGCGACGAGGCCCAGGTCCAGGCGGCCTTCGCCGAGACGCTGAAGGTGATGGGCCATGTCGACAACTGCGTCGCCAATGCCGGCGTGTCGGGCCGCGGCAAGGGCTCGATCCTCGAGATGGACTACGAGGAATGGCGCCGCGTCCTGCGCGTCAACCTCGACGGCGTGTTCTTCACCTTCCGGGCCGCCGCCAGGCACATGGTCGAGCGCGGCAAGGGCGGCTCGCTGGTCGCGATGGCCAGCACGGCGGCCATCGAGGGTGCCGCCCGCTCCAGCCACTACGGCGCCAGCAAGGGCGGCGTGTGCGCCATGGTGCGGGCGCTGTCCGTCGAGCTGGCGCGTCACAGGATCACCGCGAACTCCATCCTGCCGGGCTGGATCGAGACCGAGATGACGGCCAACGCCGTCGCCAACCCGAAGTTCGCCGGCAACGTCCTGCCGCGCATTCCCGAGCGCCGCTGGGGCGTCGGCGCCGATTTCGGGCCGATCGCCGTCTACCTCGCCAGCGACGCAACGGCCTACACGACGGGGCGCGACTTCGTGATCGATGGCGGCTATACGTTGTTCTGATCGCCAGCACCCGGAGACACGGATCATGATCAAGACAGTCGCCGCCTTCGCAGCCATCGCCCTGACCGCGACCGCCCTGCCGGTGCTGGCGCAGCAGGCCAAGCCGGCCGCGGCCCCGGCCAAGTCGCCCACCGAGGACCGCTACATCGGCTATTACTATCCGAAGCCGACATCGACCGAGGTGTTCGAATCGAGCCTCAAGACCATCGAGGGCGTCGACCGCCCGCAGCGCATCCAGTTCGTGACGGTCGTGTCCCAGGGCACGATCCAGTCGGCCTACCGCGTGCCCTATGCCGTGTTCGCCAAGGGCGAGAAGGCCGACAAGATGATCATCGTCGGCATGCAGCAGGGCGAGCTCAACACCGTCTATCGCATGCGCGCGCTGCTCGCCAACATGACGACCATGTCGCGCCTGTCGCCGTTCTTCCAGGAGCGCACGGTGGCCGAGGACGCGACCTTCTTCGACCTGCTGAAGCTGCTGGGCTTCCGGGAGCTGACGGTGACCGACGGCGAGAAGGTCACGCACCAGGTCACGATCAAGTAAGAACCCGCCCTGGCGAGACCGCCCTTCCTCTTCCCCGGCGAAGAGGAAGGGCGCGGTCCGGCTACGAATAGAAGAGTCGGACCGCCAGCACGGCGGCGAGCAGAACGCCGCAAACCACCCAGATCGCGAGGGACGGTGCCTTCTTGGGGCGCCCTGGCGGCGCGTCCTTCGGCAGCGGGACGGCCGGAACGCTGCGGGCCGGCAGGCAGCCGACGAGACGCTCGGCGATCGCCCCGACATCGGCGGCCGTCCAGTTGCCCGCAGGCAACTGGCCGATCTTCTCGGCGACCTGTCGTGCCGCAACCTCCCGGGGCAGATCGGCCAGGCGGGCGGCCTCCTGCCAGGGATCGAGGCCGAGCCGGGTCAGGGCCGACAGCACCGTGAGGGGCAGCCCGGCCTCGTCCTCGCCGAGGGCAGCGAAGAGGAATGCATTGTACTCGGAGTGACCCAGGCGATATTCCGCGCGCAAGGTCATGGCGCCTCCTTTCCGGGAAGGAAGGGACTAGAAGCCCATCCCGCCGCCCATGCCGCCCATGCCGCCGCCCGGCATCGCCGGTGGCGCATCGGCGGTCGGCGAATCGACCACCATCGCCTCGGTCGTGATCAGCAGGCCGGCCACCGACACGGCTCCCTGCAGGGCCGTGCGGACGACCTTGGTCGGATCGATGACGCCGGCCTTGAGCATGCTGACATACTCGCCCTTCTGGGCGTCGAAGCCGAGATTGACGTCCTTCTGGTCGAGCAGCCGGCCGGCGACGACGGCGCCGTCGAAGCCGGCATTCTGGGCGATCTGGCGCACCGGCGCCTGCAGCGCGCGACGCACGATCTCGATGCCGACCTGCTGGTCCGGATTGGCGCCTCGCCTGTTCTCTAGCACGCGCGACGCATAGAGCAGGGCGGCGCCGCCGCCGGCGACGACCCCCTCCTCGACCGCGGCCTTGGTCGCATGCATGGCATCCTCGACACGGTCCTTGCGCTCCTTGACCTCGACCTCGGTGGCACCGCCGACCTTGATGATCGCCACGCCGCCCGCCAGCTTGGCCAGGCGCTCCTGGAGCTTTTCGCGGTCGTAGTCGGAACTCGTCTCCTCGACCTGTGCCTTGATCTGCGCGACCCGGGCCTCGATGTCCTTCTTCTTGCCCACGCCGTCGATGATCGTGGTGTTCTCCTTGTCGACACGCACCCGCTTGGCGTTGCCCAGCATGGCGAGCGTCACGTTCTCGAGCTTGATGCCGAGATCCTCGCTGACCAGCTCGCCCGCGGTGAGGACGGCAATGTCCTCGAGCATCGCCTTGCGGCGATCGCCGAAGCCCGGCGCCTTGACGGCCGCGACCTTGAGCCCGCCGCGGAGCTTGTTGACGACCAGGGTGGCCAGGGCCTCGCCCTCGATCTCCTCGGCGATGATGAGCAGGGGCCGACCGGACTGCGCGACGAGCTCGAGCAGCGGCAGGAGCGTCTGCAGGCTCGACAGTTTCTTCTCGTGGATCAGGATGTAGGGCTGCTCGAGCTCGCAGATCATCTTCTCGGCGTTGGTGACGAAGTAGGGCGAGAGATAGCCGCGGTCGAACTGCATGCCTTCGACCACCTCGAGCTCGGTCTCCATGCTCTTGGCTTCCTCGATGGTGATCACGCCGTCCTTGCCGACGCGGTCCATCGCCTTGGCGATCATGTCGCCGATCGCCTTGTCGCCGTTGGCCGAAACCGTGCCGACCTGGGCGATCTCGCCGCCGGTCGACACCTTCCGGGAGCGACCCTTGAGCTCATCCATGACCAGATCGCACGCGACGTCGATGCCGCGCTTGAGGTCCATCGGGTTCATGCCGGCCGCGACCGCCTTGGCGCCTTCGCGCACGATCGCCTGGGCGAGAACCGTCGCGGTGGTCGTGCCGTCGCCGGCCGTGTCCGACGTCCGGGTCGCCACCTCGCGCACCATCTGGGCGCCCATGTTCTCGAACTTGTCCGAGAGCTCGATCTCCTTGGCGACGGTGACGCCGTCCTTGGTGATGCGCGGCGCTCCGTAGGACTTGTCGAGCACGACGTTGCGTCCCTTCGGCCCGAGCGTGACCTTGACCGAATCGGCCAGGATGTCGACACCACGGATCATGCGGGTGCGGGCATCGCCGCCGAATCGTACGTCTTTTGCAGCCATGTGATTGTTCCTTGTTTCGAATGCGTGGGGGATCGAGGCCGTTGGGCGGGCGCGGCGCTAGGCCGCCTTCTGCCTGGCCTTGCCCGGCTTGCCGGCGTCTTGTCCCTCGAGGACGCCCATGATGTCGGCTTCGGTCATGATCAGGAGGTCCTCGCCGTCGACCTTGATCTCGCTGCCCGACCACTTGCCGAAGAGGATACGGTCACCCGGCTTGACGTCGAGCGGCACGATCTTGCCGCTTTCGTCGCGGGCTCCCGGGCCGACGGCGACGATCTCGCCTTCCGCCGGCTTTTCCTGGGCGGTGTCGGGAATGAGGATTCCGCCGGTCGTCTGCGCCGGGGGATCGACCCGGCGAATCATCACGCGATCGTGCAGCGGCCGGAAGTTCATGGCGTCTCTCTCCAATTTGTCGGGGTTTGTCGGCAGGCGCTGTCGGCGCGAGCGATTCGGTGACTGATAGAGAGATGGCCCTTTCCCGCCAAGTGGCAAGGGATATTCGCCCCGAACGGTACAAACGGCCCGTTTTTGTGCGAGTTCCCGTCAGGCGACCGCCTCGGCGACCTCCTGGTGATACCAGCCCAGCGCCTTTTCGAAGTTGCCGAACGTCTGGACGCGGTTGGCGCCGCTGCGGAAGTTGCGCTGGATCGTCTCGCCGATGCCGAAATCCTCGACCAGCGCCGCGGCGAACAGGTCGACATTGGCCTTCCAGTAGCTTTCCGGCTTCACCGCCTTCTCCTCGGGCGGCACCAGCACCGAGAACTGCATCACCGATTCGTCGGGCGTGACGGGAAAGCTCGTGAACACGCCGCAATGGTCCTGGGTGTAGGTCAGCACCGTGTTGGGAAAGAGCGAATAGAACACGATCGCATGGTCGCGGATCCGCCAGGTCTCCTTCGGCTGCTCCTCGATACCGTCAAGCGTGCGCTTGGCCGCCGCCCAGCGCATGTGGCTGCCCATGCGCTCGTAGGTGGCGATATTGTCGTGGAACAGCGGGTAGACGGTGCCCGGGTGCAGGTAGCGGAAGTGGTAGAGCTCGAGGAACGTGTCGATCACCAGCTTCCAGTTCATGTGCGGCCGGATCGGCTGCGAGGAATGGACCTCCCACCCCTGCATGTCCCAGCCCGACAGGTCGCGGGTCAGCGCGCCGAGATAGCCGTCGATGTCGAGGGAGGCCTCCTCGCCGTCCGCCAGCGCCGACGGCACGACCCAGACCAGGCCGTAGCGCTCCGCCACCTTCAGGCGGCGCAGGCCGTGGCTCGCCTTGTCGAGATCGCCGAAGGCGGCGCCGTCGGTGATGCCGACCAGCCGCCCGGTGAGGTCGTAGCTCCAGCCGTGATAGGCGCAGACGAAGGCCCGCTTGTTGGCGCCGCAGGGCTTCTGCTCGACGGCGGCGCCGCGATGGCGGCAGACGTTGAGGAAGGCGCGCAGCACGCCGTCGGTGCCGCGGGTCACCAGGATCGGCTGGCCGGTCTGGTCGTGGACGACGAAGTCGCCGGGCCGCCGCAACTGGCCCGAGAAGGCGACCACGATCGGATACTGGCGGAACAGGATGTCGACCTCGCGCCGGAAGCGCGCCGGATCGTAGTAGGTGTCGACGGGCGTGTGGGTCAGTCCCGGCCCCTCGTCCCGCGTGTTGGTCCGCACCATACGCAACATACGCTCCAGATACGCGACTTGGTCGGCGTGCTGCATGGCCGTCTCCGTGCGTGAAGCTTCCTAGATGGCGTTCATCCCTCCGTCGATCACCAGCTCGGCGCCGGTGACGAAGCGCGATTCGTCGGAAATCAGGTAGAGGATGCCATAGGCGATGTCCTCGGGCGCGCCGAACTCGCCGATCGGGATGCGCCGGCGCGTCCGTTCCTTCGCCTTGTCGCTCGGCATCACCGCCTCGCCCATGGGCGTCAGGATGATGCCGGGATGGACGGAGTTGCAGCGCACCTTGTAGCCCTTGCGGGCGCAGTCGATGGCTACCGTCTTGGTGAACTGCCGCACCGCGCCCTTGCTGGCGCCATAGGCCGAGAGGTCGGGCGTGCCGAGGAAAGCCGCCAGCGACGAGGTGTTGACAATCGAGCCGCCGCCCGACTGGCGCAGGGCCGGCACGCCGTACTTGCAGCCGAGGAACACGCCCTCGACGTTGACCGCCAGCATGCGCCGCCACTGCTCCAGCGTCTCGGTCTCGAAGGTCGCGGGAAAGGGTCCCGAGATGCCGGCATTGTTGACCAGCCCGTCGAGCCGGCCCTCGCGCTCCAGGATGCCGTCGACCACGCGCTTCCAGTCGGCCTCGCGCGTGGTGTCGTGGGCCTCGAAGCGGGCCGCCGCGCCGTCGCTGCCGGCAGCGATCTGCCGCACCGTCTCGCGCCCGCCGGCCTCGTTGACGTCGCTCACCACGACGGTGGCGCCTTCGCGCGCCAGCAGCGTCGCGGTCGCGCGGCCGATGCCCGACCCGGCGCCGGTCACCAGAACCACCTTGCCCGCAACCCGGCTCATGCGTTCCGTCCCTATCGTTTCTTGAGCCAAGGCTAGAGGCGGCGCAGGCTGCCGACAAGCAAGGAGAGACGCCGATGGCCCGCACCCTGGAATTCTACTTCGACTATGGCAGCCCCTATTCCTACCTGGCCGACACCCAGGTCGAGGCCATCGCCCGGCGCGCCGGCGCGGCCCTGGTGCGCAAGCCGATGCTGCTGGGCGGCGTCTTCAAGGCGACCGGCAACGCCTCGCCGATGACCGTGCCGCAGAAGTCGAGATGGAGCGCCTTCGACATGCCGATGTGGGCCCGCCACTACGGCGTGCCGTTCAACCGCAATCCCCACTTCCCGGTGAACACGCTGGCGCTGATGCGGGGCGCCGCGGCCGCCGAGATCGACGGGTTCTTCGAGCGCTACCACCCGGCCGTCTACCGCGCGATGTGGGTCGACGGCGTGAACCTGAACAACATGGGCGAGGTGGCGAAGGTGCTGACGGCGGCCGGCCTCGACGCGGCCGCCATCGGCCGGCGCATCCAGGACCAGGACGTCAAGGACCGGCTCAAGGCAACGACCGACGAGGCGGTGGCGCGCGGCGTGTTCGGGGCGCCGACATGCTTCGTGGACGACCGGATGTTCTTCGGCAACGATCGCCTCCCCTTCGTCGAGATGGCCCTGAAAGGAGAGCTCGTTTGATCAGGTCCGGCCTGCTGGCCGCCGCGATCCTCATGGTCGCGGCCAGTCCTTCCCTCGCGCAGACCGTCGGCAAGTGCCCGCGCGGCGGCGGCGCCAACCAGCCGCAACCGGTCTGGGTCCTGTTCGATCTCGGCAGCGCTCATGTCCGCCCGGCCGACAAGCCGGCGATCGCCGAGGCGGTGAAGACGGCCAAGGCCCGTCAGGTGACCGCGCTCTGCGTCGTCGGCCATACCGACAAGCTCGGCGACAAGGCGCTGAACGCCCGGCTGGCGCGCGAACGCTCGCAGGCGGTTGCCGCCGAGCTGGTCCGCGCCGGCTACCCGGCCGACCACGTCGTCATCGCCGCCGATCCCGAGGCCTTCGGCAACATGAGCCTCGGCAGCTCCAACGCGTCGGAGAAGGACCGCCGGGTCACGATCCTGTTCTCGCGCTCCGCGTCCCCTCAGCCGGCGATCTCTATCACCGCCTTGCCGACGACCTTGCGGTCGATCAGGACGCGGAAGGCATCGGCGGCCCGGTCCATCGGGAAGCGGTGCGAGATGTGCGGCCGCATGACGCCGAGCGCGGCGAGCCGCGGCAGCTCGACGGCATAGTCGCGGGCGAGCGCCGAACCGGCGCGGCGCACGGTCTCGCCGGCCCGCACGCCCAGGATCGACAGGCCCTTGATCAGCACGTGATTGGACATGATCTTCGTCGGCCCGCCCGAGGTGAAGCCGACCACCAGCAGGCGGGCGCCGTAGGCGGCGGCCCGCATCGACTTCTCGAGGACCTCGCCGCCCACCGGGTCGTAGACCACGTCGGCGCCGCGTCCGTCGGTCATGCCCTTCACGGCCGCGACGAAATCGTCGGTGCGGTAGTTCACCACGAGGTCCGCGCCCTGGTCGCGCACCACGGCGAGCCGGGCGTCGTCGCCGCCGGTGGCGATCACCCGGGCGCCGAGATGCTTGCCGAGCTGGACGGCGGCCATGCCGACGCCGCCGGCGGCGCCGTGCACCAGCAGCACCTCGTCCTTCTGGAGGGCGGCGCGATGGACCAGCGAGTGATAGGCGGTGGTGGCGCCGACCCGGAAGGCCGAGCCCTCGGCATCGGACCAGCCGTCCGGCAGGCGCATCAGGTTGCCGGACGCCGGCACCTTCACGTACTCGGCGAAGGCGCCGGGCCGCACGCCGAAGATCACCCGGTCGCCCGTCTTCCAGTTCGCGACCTCGGCACCGACGGCGGCGATCGTGCCCGCCCCCTCCATGCCCGGGATGAAGGGAAGCTCGGGCTTGTGCTGGTAGGAGGCCGACAGCATCAGCACGTCGGGAAAGTTGACCGAGGCCGCGCCGACCTTGACCAGAACGTCGGACGGGCCGATCGCGGGGACAGGCACGTCCTCGACCTTGAGGACGGAAGGATCGCCCAGGCGATCGCAGATGACTGCGCGCATCCGAGTTCCCTTCATGCTCCTCTCCCCCTTGGGGAAAGGAACACGAGGAAAAAGGGCTAGTCCAGCTCGAAGGCGTTCTTGTAGTCGAGCTTCAGCGACGGATCCTGGTCTTCCTTGCGGAGGAGGCAGTTGCCGACCACCAGCACCTCGATCTCGCTGCCCATGAAGCAGCGGAACGCATCCTCGGGCGTGCAGACGATCGGCTCGCCGCGCACGTTGAACGAGGTGTTCACCACCACCGAGTAGCCGGTCTTGGCCTTGAAAGACGTCAGCAGGTCGTGGAAGGCCGGGTTGGTTTCCTTGTGCACCGTCTGGATGCGCGCGGAATAGTCGATGTGGGTGACCGCCGGTATGTCGGACCGCGGCACGTTCAGCTTGTCGATGCCGAACAGCGCCTGCTCGGCCTCGCTCATCGAGCGGCGGCGGTCCTCGTTCACCGGCGCCACCATCAGCATGTACGGGCTGTCGGTCTCGATGTCGAAATACTTGTCGACGTCCTCGCGCAGCACCGCCGGCGCGAAGGGGCGGAACGATTCGCGGTACTTGACCTTGAGGTTGAGCGTCTTCTGCATGGTCGGCGAGCGCGCGTCGCCCAGGATCGAGCGGGCGCCCAGCGAGCGCGGGCCGAACTCCATGCGGCCCTGCATCCAGCCGACCGCCTTCTCGTCGGCCAGCGCCTGGGCGGTCTGGTCGATCAGTTGCTCGCGCGTCAGGCGGGTGAGCCTGGCGCCCGCCGCGACCAGGCGCTGCTCGATCTCGTCGTCGGTGAATTCCGGCCCGAGATAGGAGCCGGCCATGCCGTCCATGTGGCCGTTGAGCTTGCGGCCCTGGCCGAGATAGCCGTGATAGGCGGCATAGGCGGCGCCGACCGCACCGCCGGCATCGCCGGCCGCCGGCTGCACCCAGATCCCGTCGAACAGCTTCTCGCGCAGCAGCTTGCCGTTGGCGACGCAGTTCAGCGCCACGCCGCCGGCCAGGCAGATGTTGCGGGCGCCGGTTTCCTTCTTCACCGAGCGCGCCAGCCGGATCACGATCTCCTCGGTGACGGCCTGCACCGAGGCCGCGAGGTCCATGTGGTGCTGGGTCAGCAGCTCCTCGGGCTTGCGTGCCTTGCCGCCGAACAGCTCGCCGAACTTGTCGTTCGTCATGCGCAGCCCGGTGCAATAGTCGAAGTACTTCTGATCGAGCCGGAAGGTGCCGTCCTCCTTGAGGTCGACGATGTGCTCGAGGATCTTGTCTTTGAACTTCGGCTCGCCGTAGGGCGCGAGGCCCATGACCTTGTACTCGCCCGAGTTGACCTTGAAGCCGGTGTAGTAGGTGAAGGCCGAGTAGAGCAGCCCGAGCGAATGAGGGAAGTGGATTTCCTTCATCATCTCGAGCTTGTTGCCCTGGCCCCAGGCCAGCGACGTCGTCGCCCACTCGCCGACCCCGTCCATGCACAGCACGGCCGCTTCCTCGTAGGGCGAGGGGAAGAAGGCCGAGGCGGCATGGCTCTGGTGGTGCTCGCCGAACAGAAGGCGCTTGTTCCAGTCGAAGTCCGGCTGCCAGCGCTTCATCTCGTCGCGCAGCAGGGTCTTCTGGAACAGCTTCTCCTTCAGCCACAGCGGCATGGCCATGCGGAAGGACTGGAAGCCGCGCGGCGCGTAGGCGAGGTAGGTCTCGAGCAGGCGCTCGAACTTCAGGAACGGCTTGTCGTAGAAGGCGACATAGTCGACGTCGGCCAGCTTGATGCCGGCCTCGTCGAGGCAATACTGGACGGCGTTCTGCGGGAAGCCCGAATCGTGCTTCTTGCGGGTGAACCGCTCTTCCTGCGCGGCCGCGACGAGTTGGCCGTCCTCGATCAGCGCCGCAGCGCTGTCGTGATAGAAGGCCGAGATGCCCAGCACGCGCATGGCGCGGTCTTCTCCTCTAGAACAGGGTGTAGATGAACGGCGCGATCGCCGAGCCCTTGGTCAGCACGATAAGGCCGCCGAAGATCACCATCATGATCAGGATCGGCAGCAGCCAGAATTTCTTGCGCTCCCTCATGAAGGCCCAGAGTTCGACGAGGATGGAGCCCATAGCCGGTCCCTTTCCGGATCAGAATTGGTTGCGCATGGATTGGGGCGGCGGCCCCGGAGGCTCGCGGTCGATCCAGTAGCTCTTGGCGGAGGGATCGAGGCGCAGCCGGAGGAAGTCCTTGCCCATCGCGCGCATGATGAGCCCGATGGGCATGATGGTCACGAAGAACAGCAGCCCGAGGATGAGCGGGTTCATGACCTTGTAGAGAAGCAGGCCGAACTTCAGCCACAGCCGGTTGAGCGGACCGAGAATGCGCGGAAAGGTCAGCGCCACCACCAGGAACGCCACGGCGAGCGGCAGGGTGTAGTGCCAGATCTTGCTGCCGTGCCACACCGAGAGCGCGGCCAGGATGGCGAAAAAGCCCGCGAAGACGAGGCCGAAACCTCGATCGGTTCCGGCCTTCACATGTTCTTCGCGCGAGAAGTCTTCGTGTAGCTGGCTGGTCGCCATGGCCGCTTGCTGCCGCCTGAAATCGTCTTTCGGGGGCCTCTAACTCGATGATCTCAATCGGGAAGTCAATGCGCGACCGCGGTCCCCGTCAGGCGGCCGGGCTGGCCGCCGCCTGCTCGTGCGCCAGGAGCGCGGTCAGCGTGAGACGCCATACCGCAGTCGCCCGCTCGAAGCTCATCCCGTCCCGCCGGCGCAGGACGATCCAGGCCTCCAGCGACAGCGCCGCCTCGATGGCGTCGGCAAGCTGCTCGCGGTCGGGCTCGCCCAGCGCGGCGAACTCGGGCGCAAACGCCTCCAGCGTGGCCTGTCGCAGCTCCTGCTTGGACTCCTGGGCGCGCTCGGTCAGGGCCGGATGGTTGACGAACTGCCCGGCGGCGACGCGCAACGGCACGATCTTGTCGAAAAGCTCGGCGCGATTGTGGACCACCGCGGCAATGCGGGCCGACAGGGGCCGGTCGCTCGGGGTCCGGACCGGGGCCGCCAGGTCGCCCCGGATGCTGTCCACGACAGTTACGAAAAGTGACTCTACGTCCCCGAAGTGCTGGAAGACCGACCGGACGGAGACATCGGCGCGCTTGGCCACCGCCACCACGGTCGGCGCGGTGCTGGTCTCGGCGATCATGGCCTTCGCGGCGGCAATGATCTTGCGGCGGGTCTCGGCCGCGCGTCGGTTGCGCCCATCGGGACGGCTGGTTTCAGCCATGTAAGCCTCGCTCGCCTTAACCACTGCGCTGCCGCGCGGGAGTGCCGCTGCTTCGCTCATTTTTTCCGTTTTCCTAACCCGTGTTAGGGCGATAGGTGGCCAACCGCCGACCTGTCGCCTATGGAGTGATTTGAGATAGGGGCCGACTTTGGCAGGAACAAGGAGAAGAGGGTCGCACCGCGATGAATGGTAGCCATGCAGGAACCCCACGCGCCGTGCTCTGGGACTTCGGCGGCGTGATCCTCAGCAGCCCGTTCGAGGCGTTCAACCGCTACGAGGCCGAGGCGGGGCTTCCCCGGGACTTCATCCGCGGCCTGAACGCGCGCAACGGCGACACCAACGCCTGGGCGCGGATGGAGCGCAGCGAAGTGTCGCTCGAGGAGTTCGTGGTCCTGTTCCAGGACGAGGCCCGCGAGCAGGGGCACGAGATCGACGGCTGGCGCGTGCTGCGCGCCTTGAGCGGCGACATTCGGCCGCAGATGGTGGAGGCGCTGCGTCGCTGCCGGGCGTCCTTCCGCATCGCCTGCATCACCAACAACATGAAGCACGGCGACGGACCGGGCATGGCGCGCACGCCCGAGAAGGCGCGCGCCGTCGCCGAGATCATGACGCTGTTCGAGCATGTCGTGGAATCGAGCAAGGTCGGTCTGCGCAAGCCCGATCCGCGCATCTACCAGCACGCCTGCTCGCTGCTCGGCGTGGCGCCGGAAGAGTGCGTCTACCTCGACGATCTCGGCATCAACCTGAAGCCGGCGCGGGCGCTCGGCATGCGCACCATCAAGGTCGGCGATCCCGACGTCGCGATCGACGCGCTGCAGGCGATCGTCGGCATCCCGCTGCGGGACTGAGCCGCGGGCGCGACGGACGTGAAGCGGCCCGCGCGCCCGATCACCGCGACGTATCTCCGCAACGCCGCGGCGTTCTACCTGGAACGCTACCCCGCCACGGCCGAGGGGCTGCGTCGCGTGCTGGCGCGCCGCGTCGCCCGCGCCGTGCGCAACGACGCGCCGGTGATGGAGGGCGTCGAGCAGGAGATCGAGGCGATCGTCGCGCGCTTCGTCGCGGCCGGCATGATCGACGACGAAGCCTTCGCCCAGACCAAGGCGCGGGCCCTGCACCGGCGCGGGACCTCGACACGCCTCACGCGTCGCCGCCTGCAGCTCGCCGGAGTCGATGCCGAGACGCTCGACCGGGCATTCGCCGGACTCGACCGCGAGCTCGACACCGATCCGGCCGAACGCGAGCGGCGCGCCGCCGTCGCCCTCGCCCGCCGCCGGCGCCTCGGGCCCTTCCGGCTGCCCGAACAGCGCCGCGAGCGACGGGATCGCGACCTCGCGGCGATGGCGCGCGCCGGCTTCGACCTCGACCTCGCCCGCCGGGTGATCGACGCGCCGAGCGCCGAATCACTGGACGACGACTAGCAGGCTTGCTCTCCTCTCCGGAGAAGCCGGGGAGAGAGCCCACCACCATGACCGTCACGATCTGGCACAACCCGCGCTGCTCCAAGTCGCGCGAGACCCTGGAGCTGCTGCGCAAGAAGGGCGTCGAGCCCGCTATCCGCGAATATCTCAAGCAGCCGCCGGGCAAGGCCGAGGTCGAGACCCTGCTCGACCAGGTGGGCGGCGAGCCCGCCGCCCTGATCCGCGACGGAGAGGCCGAGTTCAAGGCCCTGAAGAAGAGGAAGGCCGATCTCTCGCGCGCCGACATCGTGAAGGCGATCGTCGCCCATCCCGTCCTCCTGCAGCGCCCGATCGTGGTGTCGGGCCGGCGTGCCGCCATCGGCCGGCCGCCCGAGGCGGTGCTGCCTCTGCTGAAGTAGCGTCATGGTCGGACGGCTGCGGCTCTGGTCGGGCTATGTCCTGTTCTTCTATGTCGTCACGCATCTGCTCAATCACACGCTGGGGCTGATCTCGCTGTCGGTCCTCGAGACCGGCCGCTACGCTTTCGTCTTCCTCTGGCACAACCCGGTCGGCCAGACCGTCCTCTATGGCGCGCTGGGCATCCACTTCTGCCTCGCGCTCTGGTCGCTCTACCAGCGCCGCTCGCTGAAGCTCTCGCGCTGGGAATGGGCGCAGTGGGTTCTCGGCGCCTCGATCATTCCCCTGGGCGCCCTGCACGTCGTCGGCACGCGCCTCGCGCACGAGCTCTACGGCGTCGAGCCCGGCTATCCCTGGGTGCTGGGCTCGCTGGTGGTCAGCGACAGCTGGACGGTCGCGCGCCAGTTCGCGCTGCCCCTGGTCGTCTGGCTGCACGCCTGCATCGGCCTGCATTTCGCCTGGCGCCTGCGTCCCTGGTACGGGACCTGGCTGCCGGTCCTCTACGCCTTCGCCCTGCTGGTGCCGGTCGGCGGCATCGCCGGCGCGGCGATCGCGTTGCGCGACGTCGCCGACCTCGCGCGCCAGCCCGGCTTCCTCGACAACCTCTTCGCGCGCGTGCATGCGCCGCCGCCGGTCGACATCGCCAGCCTCTACACCCTGTCCCGCGCGCTTCAGGTCGTCGCCCTCGCCTTGCTGCTCGGCGTGCTGACGGCGCGCCCGCTGCGCGACCTGTGGGAGCGCCGGGCCGGCGTGGTGCGGCTCGACTATGGCGACCGGCGCAGCGTCGCCCTCCCCGCCGGATCCAGCATCCTGGAGATGAGCCGCATTGCCGGCGTCCCGCACGCCTCGGTGTGCGGCGGCCGCGGCCGCTGCTCGACCTGCCGCGTCCGCATTGCCGGCCCGGACCGCAGCCGCCTGCCGCCGCCGTCGCCCGACGAGGCGAGGGTGCTGGCGCGCGTTGGCGCGCCCGACAGCGTGCGGCTGGCCTGCCAGCTCCGGCCGCCGCCCGGACGCTACCGCGTCACGCCGCTGCTTCCGGCCGGCGCCGGCCCGATCGAGGCCTACCGTCGCCAGCCGCAGGCCCATGGCGGCGAGCACTACGTCGCCATCCTGTTCGCCGACATCCGCGGCTTCACGTCGATCTCCGAGGGCAAGCTGCCCTACGACGTGGTGTTCCTGCTCAACCGCTATTTCCGCGCCACCGGCGAGGCGATCGAGGCCGCGGGCGGCCGACTCGACAAGTTCATCGGCGACGGCGTCATGGCGATCTTCGGCCTCACCGCCGACCCGGCCCTGGCCTGCCGGCAGGCGCTCGACGCGGCGCGGCGCATGGGGTTGGCACTGGCCGACCTCAACGAGGCCCTGTCCGGCGATCTCGACCAGCCGCTGCGCATCGGCATCGGCCTTCATTCCGGCCCGAGCATCGTGGGCGAGATGGGCTACGAGCGCGTCACCAGCCTGACGGCGATCGGCGACACGGTGAACATCGCCAGCCGTCTCGAGACCCTCACCAAGGAATTCGCCGCCGAACTCGTCGTGTCGCAGGAGCTGCTCGACCGCGCGGGTGTCGATCTCGGCCTGCACGACAGCCACGACGTCGAGATCCGGGGCCGGCGGGGCCGGCTCCAGGTCCGCGCCGTCAGGCACGTGGCCGAACTCACGCCAATGTCATAAGAATTTCGTTGCCCGGCCGCGTCGCGCGGCAACAATCGCGCTCTTCCAGGAGGTGGACCATGCGCCCGACCGTCTTTGCCGCCATTGCGGTGCTGTCCCTCGGCCTTCCCGCCGCCTCCTTCGCCGCCGGCGGCGGCGGCGATGCACCCAAGGCCGATACGAGCAAGCCGGCAGCCCCCGCCGATCCCGCCTTCGCCAACGCCAAGGCGATGGTCGAGGCCAGGAACTATGCCGGCGCCATCCCGCTCCTGCAGCAGGTCGTGCAGAAGAACCCGCGCAACGCCGACGCCTACAACCTGCTGGGCTATGCGACGCGCGCCTCGGGCAACCCCAACGGCTCGCTGCAATACTACACGCAGGCGCTCGCCATCGACCCCCGCCATCTCGGCGCGCACGAGTATCTCGGCGAGGCCTATCTCATGCTCGACCGTCCGGCCGAGGCCGATCAGATGCTGGCCCGGCTCGATTCCCTCTGCGTCTTCGGCTGCACCGAATACCGCATGCTGAAGACCGCGATCGCCAACTACAAGCAGGGTCGCAAGCCGACCAACTGAGGACGGGCGCCGGGATCAATCCCGGGTGAGCGCCCGCAACCCGGCGCGCAGCGGTTCGACTCCGGAAGCGGCAGCAGCCGTGCGCTCGACCGCCTTCTGGGTCCGCCGCCACGCCGGCAAGGCCTCGCGCAGCAGCGCATGTCCTGCGTCGGTCAGCGACAGGAGTCGCCCCCGCCGGTCGGCGGGATCGGCCACCGCATCGATCAGCCCGCGGCGCTGCAGCGGCTTGAGGTTGGCCGTCAGCGTCGTGCGGTCCATGGCGAGCAGGTCGGCGACCGCGCCCATCGAGGGCGGGCGCGGCCGGTTGAGCGACATCAGCAGCGAGAACTGCCCGCTGGTCAGCCCGACCGGGCGCAGCGCCTCGTCGAAACGACGCGCCAGCATCCGCGCGGCGCCCTGTGCGGCGAGGCACAGGCAGTGGTCGCGCACGTGCGCGGTCGTCTCGAAGGGAATGCGGGCCGGCCGGGTCATGCCTTGCTCTCGTCCCTATTATGTTGATATCAACGTATATCGTCAAGATCGCCAAGGAGGCAGAGGCCATGGGCTACATCGAAGGGTTCGTCGTCGCGGTCCCCGCCGCCAACAAGGACAGCTACGTCGCGATGGCCAGCCGGTTCGCGCCGCTGTTCCGCGAGTTCGGCGCCACGCGCCTGGTCGAGGCGTGGGGCGACGACGTGCCGGACGGCAAGGTCACCGACTTCAAGGGTGCGGTGAAGGCCACCCCGGACGAGGTCGTGGTCTTCGCCTGGCTCGAATATCCGTCGAAGGAAGCGCGCGACGCTGCCAACGTGAAGTTGCGCAGCGATCCGCGCATGGAGCCGGCGGGCGACCACATGCCGTTCGACGCCAAGCGCATGATCTTCGGCGGCTTCGCCGTCCTGCACGACGAGAAGTCGGCGGGCAAGGCAGGCTATGTCGACGGCTGCCTGATTCCCGTGCCGGCGGCCAACAAGCAGGCCTATGCCGACATGGCGACGCAGATGGCGGCGGTGTTCCGCGACCACGGCGCCGTGCGCGTCGTCGAGGCCTGGGCCGACGACGTACCCGACGGCACGATCACCGACTTCAAGGGCGCGGTGAAGGCCACGCCGGACGAGAAGGTCGTCTACAGCTGGATCGAATGGCCGTCCAAGGCGGTGCGCGACGAAGGCTGGAAGAAGGTGATGGCCGATCCGCGTGCGCAGGGCGGCGCCATGCCGTTCGACGGCAAGCGGATGATCTACGGCGGCTTCGCGCCGGTGGTCGACGCCTGATCGGCCGCGGGCCGTCCGCCCCGCGATGGTGGACGGCCCTTGCCAAGCAAGGGTCGACAATGCGCAACTCGACCCTGCATGGACCGCACGATCGGAAAACCGTTGCCCCGCCTCGAGGATGCGAGACTGCTCTCGGGCGGCGGCTGCTACAGCGACGACTTCTCCCTGCCGGATCAGGTTCACGGCGCCGTGGTGCGCTCGCCGCACGCGCTGGCGCGCATCGCCGCCGTCGATGCGCGCGCCGCGCGCACGATGCCCGGCGTGCTGCTTATCCTGACGGCCGAGGACCTGCACGCCGACGGGCTGCAGCCGGTGCCGCACGCGCCGATGGCGATCAGCCCGCCCGACATCCGCCTCGACAACAGCGACGGATCGCCCGTCCGAATCGTGCGCCCCGCCATCCTGGCCGACGGCATGGTGCGCTACGTCGGCGAGCCGGTGGCCTTCGTGGTGGCCGAGAGCCACGCCGCCGCGATGGACGCCGCCGAAGCGGTGGAGGTCGACTACCAACCCCTGGAAGCGGTGGCCGACGCGCAGGAAGCGAGCAAGGTGCCGGAGCGCGTCGTCGTCGACGCCCGGGTCGGCGACGCTGCAGGCGCTGCAGCCGGCTTCGCGAAAGCCGCGCATGTCGTCCGACTGTCCACGTCGATTCCGCGCGTCGCCGGCGTTCCGATGGAGCCGCGCGCGGCGCTGGGCGCGTACGATGACGCGAGCGGGCGCTACACGCTGCGCACCGGCCCGGGCGGCGTCGGCCGGGCGCGGCGCGAGCTGGCCATCGTGCTCGGCGTTCCGCCCGAGCAGGTGCGAGTGGTCGCCCGCGACATCGGCGGCAACTTCGGCACGCGCAACTACTTCTTTCCCGAGTTCGGCCTGGTGTGCTGGGCCGCGCGCAAGGTCGGCCGCCCCGTGAAGTGGAGCGGCGACCGCCGCGAGGCTTTCCTCAGCGACTACGCCGCCCGCGATTTCCATATCGGGGCGGCGCTGGCGCTGGACGCCGACGGCACGTTCCTCGGCCTCGAAGCCACGAGCCTCAGCAACCTCGGCGCCTATACCGCCTCCTTCATCCCGCTCACCAAGGGCGTGCAGCTCATGAGCAGCCTCTACGTGCTGCCGGCGGCGGCGCGGGCCCTGGGCGTGCTCACCGACACGCCGAGCACCGCGCCCTACCGCTCGGCCGGACGACCCGAGGTCATGTACGTCATGGAGCGGCTGATCGACCTCGCGGCGCAGGCGCACGGCTTCGATCGGGTGGCGCTGCGGCGGCGCAACCTGATCCGGGCGACGCCGCACACCAACGCCTTCGGCATCACCTACGACAGCGGCGACTATGCCGGCACGCTCGACACGGTGCTGGCGCTGGCCGACTGGGACGGCTACCCGGCGCGGCGGGAGGAGTCGAGCCGGCGCGGCCTGCGGCGCGGACTGGGTCTCAGCGGCTACATGGAATCGCAGAGCGGGGCGCCGCAGGAGCGTGCCGAGGTCACGGTGCTGGCCGACGGCACGGTCGAGGTCGTGATCGGCACGCTTTCGACCGGCCAGGGACACGCCACCAGCCTCGCCCAGCTCGCCGGCGAATGGCTGCAGGTGCCGCCCGAGCGCGTGCGCCTCGTCACCGGCGACAGCGACCGGGTCACCGTTGGCGCGGGCTCGCATTCCGGCCGCTCGGTGCGCGTTGCCGCCACGACCATCCATCAGGCCGCAGCCGGAATCCTCGCCAAGGCGGTCGACCTCGCGGTCCAGTCGCTGGAGGCCGACCGTGCCGATATCGCCTACGCCGACGGGCGCTTCACGGTGAAGGGCACCGATCGCGGCATCGGACTGTTCGAGCTGGCCGGCATCCATGGTCCGATCGGCGATGCCGCCGACCTCGACAGTCGCCTCGGCTCCTTTCCCTACGGCTGGCATGTCTGCGAGGTCGAGGTCGACGTCGAGACCGGGGCGGTCGCGATCCTGCGCTACACGGCCGTGGATGATGTCGGCCGGGCGGTGAACCCCATGATCATCGACGGCCAGACCCATGGCGGCATCGCACAGGGCGCCGGCGAGGCATTGATCGAGCGTACCGCCTACGACACGAGCGGCCAGCTGCTGAGCGCCTCGTTCATGGACTATGCCCTGCCGCGGGCGGACGCGTTGCCGTCCTTCGTCACCGCGCTGAGCGAAGTCCCCTCGACCAATCATCCGCTCGGCTTTCGCGGCGGCGGCGAGGGCGGGATCACGCCGGCGCTGGGCGTGATCGCCAACGCCGTCGTCGACGCCCTGGCCGGGCTCGGCGTCACGCATATCGAGATGCCGATGACGTCCGAGCGGGTCTGGCAGGCGATCCAGGACGCGCGCGGCGCGGCCTGACGACCGGAACCGCTTGCGGCCGCCGCCCGGATGCGTCCCAATGGCCGCCGCCGACGGCCTTTGCACGGAGCTGCCCATGTGGGTCACCAATGCCTGGTACGTCGCGGCCTGGTCGCACGAGGTCGAGCCTGGCCGCCTGCTCGCGCGCACCGTCATCGACGAGCCCCTGGTGCTGTACCGCACCGCCGCCGGCGAGATCGTGGCGCTGGAGGATCGCTGCTGTCACCGCTTCGCGCCGCTTTCGATGGGCCGGCTCGAGGGCGATGCGCTGCGCTGCATGTACCACGGGCTCAAGTTCGCGCCGGACGGAAGCTGCATCGAGATCCCGGGCCAGAAGCTGATCCCGCACAGCGCCTGCGTGCGCCGCTATCCGGCGCAGCAGCGCGGGAGCTGGCTCTGGGTCTGGATGGGCGACGCGGCGGCGGCCGATCCGGCGGCGATCCCGTCCACCGTGGCGCTCGACGACGCAGCCTATCGCCTGCAGGCGGGCGCGATCGACTATGCCGCGCACTACCTGCTGATCGACGACAACCTGCTCGATCTCTCGCATCTGTCGTTCGCCCACGAGAAGACGCTCGGCCTCGACATGCCGCAATGGGCCGACGAGCGGCCGGCCATGCTGCCGCTGGAGCGCGGCCTGCGCGTGCAGCGCTGGCTGCGCAACCATCCGCCGCGCGGCTTCATGAAGAAGCTCGGCGAGCGGGTCGACGTCTGGAACAGCTACGACTTCCTGTTCCCCGGCATCTTCCTGCAGCGCACCGACTTCCACCCCGCCGGCACGGCCGAGCGCTGCGGCGGCGGGGCGCCCGACACGGCCCCGCTGTTCCATCGCGTCGACGAGCAGGCGGTGACGCCGGTCGGCGAGCGGACCTCGCGCTACTTTTTTGCGGCCGGTGCGCGCGCCGCCGACATCGACCCCGACCGTGTCGGCCGCCTGTTCGCGGTCACCGAGACCGCCTTCCACGAGGACAAGGCGCTGATCGAGGCGCAGCAGAGGCTGATCGACCTCGATCCCGCGCGCCGCATGCTGCCGACCAGCCTCGACGCCGGGCCGACGCGGTTCCGGCGTCTGGTCGACGACCTGCTGGCAGGCGAAGGCGGCCGGCGAATACCCGCATCCGCCGTAGGCTCTTCCTGACGAATCGACTTCGCCTGCGCGTCTCCCCGCGAGACGCGAAATGGTCTGGCTCTTGCCCGGATTCCGGGGAGCATGGCGCCGCAGAGTTGGCTATGCTTCAGCTTCGGTAAACGCCCGTTCACGCTGCCGCTTCCGGAGGGCCTTCGCGATGAGCCTCGCCAACCCCGTTCCCCTCGTGTTTGGCGACTACGCCCTCGAGGACCGCTATCGCCTCGACAAGGGCCGCGTCTACATGACCGGCATCCAGGCGCTGGTGCGCCTGCCGATGATGCAGCGCCAGCGCGACCTCGCCGCCGGGCTCAACACCGGCGGCTTCATCTCGGGCTATCGCGGGTCGCCGCTCGGCATGTACGACCACGCGCTGTGGACGGCGAAGAAGTACCTCAAGGACAACAACATCCACTTCCAGCCCGGCCTCAACGAGGACCTCGCCGCCACCGCGGTCTGGGGCACGCAGCAGGTCAACCTCTTCCCCGGCGCCACCGTCGATGGCGTGTTTTCCATCTGGTACGGCAAGGGGCCCGGCGTCGACCGTTCGATGGACGTGCTGAAGCACGGCAACGCCGCGGGCACCTCGCCGCACGGCGGCGTCATCGTGCTGGCCGGCGACGACCATGGCTGCCAGTCCTCGACCCTGCCGCACCAGAGCGAGCAGGTCTTCGCCGCCGCGATGATCCCGACCGTCAACCCCTGCAACGTGCAGGAGTATCTCGACTTCGGCCTGCTGGGCTTCGCGCTGTCGCGCTACTCGGGCTGCTGGGTCGGCTTCAAGGCGATCTCCGAGACCGTCGAATCCGGCGCCTCCGTGTGGGTCGATCCCGAACGCATCCGCATCCAGATGCCGACCGACTTCGAGCTGCCGCCGGGCGGGCTCGGCATCCGCAATCCCGATCCGCCGCTGGAGGCCGAGAAGCGCCTGCACGGCCCGAAGATGGATGCGGTCATGGCGTTCGTGCGCGCCAACCGCTTCGACAAGACCGTGATCGATCCGCCGCGGGCGCGCATCGGCATCATGACGACCGGCAAGGCGTACATGGACACGCGCCAGGCGCTGGAGGATCTCGGCATCAGCGACGAGAAGGCGCGCGCGCTGGGCATCCGCCTCTACAAGGTCGGCATGACCTGGCCGCTGGAGCCCGAGGGCGCGCGGCGCTTCGCCGAGGGACTGGAAGAGGTCATCGTCGTCGAGGAGAAGCGCTCCAACCTCGAGGACCAGCTCGTCCGCATCCTCTACAACGCGCCGGCCGACCGCCGCCCGCGCGTCATCGGCAAGGCCGACGAGACCGGCCGCATCATCCTGCCCAGCGAGGGCGAGCTGACGCCGACCGGCGTCGCCATGGTGATCGCGGGCCGGCTGATGAAGCACCAGGGCGAATCGCCCGAGCTCAAGCAGCGCCTGGCCCGGCTGGAGGCCAAGGAAAAGCTGCTCGCCGCGCCACCGCCCAAGGTGGCGCGCACGCCGTTCTTCTGCTCGGGCTGCCCGCACAACACCTCGACCCGCGTGCCCGAGGGCAGCCGCGCCATGGCCGGCATCGGCTGCCACGGCATGGCGATCTGGATGCCCGAGCGGCGCACCGCGCTGATCTCCCACATGGGCGGCGAGGGCGTGACCTGGGTCGGCCAGGCGCCGTTCACCAGCGACAAGCACATCTTCCAGAACCTGGGCGACGGCACCTACTACCATTCCGGCCTGATGGCGATCCGCGCCGCGGCCGCGGCGGGCGTCAACATCACCTACAAGATCCTGTTCAACGATGCGGTCGCCATGACCGGCGGCCAGCCGCACGACGGGCCGCTGACCGTTCCCGAGATCACCAAGCAGGTCGCCGCCGAGGGCGCCAGGCGCGTCGTCGTCGTCACCGACGAGCCCGACAAGTACCCGGTCGGCACCGAGTTCGCGCACGGCGTCACGGTGCGCCATCGCGACGAGCTCGACGCCGTGCAGCGCGAGCTGCGCGAGATCCCCGGCCTCACCGTGCTGGTCTACGACCAGACCTGCGCGGCCGAGAAGCGCCGCCGCCGCAAGCGCGGCACCTTCCCCGATCCGGCCAAGCGCGTGTTCATCAACGACGCGGTGTGCGAGGGCTGCGGCGACTGCTCCGACAAGAGCAACTGCGTGTCGGTGAAGCCGCTCGAGACCGAGCTCGGCCGCAAGCGCCAGATCGACCAGAGCAACTGCAACAAGGACTTCTCCTGCCTGAACGGCTTCTGCCCGTCGTTCGTGACGGTGCACGGCGGCACGCCGGCCAAGGCGAAGCGGCCGCAGCTCAAGGTCGTCCAGGACGATCCGTTCGCCTCGCTGCCGATGCCCACGGTGCGTCCCCTCCACGAGGCCTACGGCATCCTGGTGACCGGCATCGGCGGCACCGGCGTGATCACCGTCGGCGCGCTGATCGGCATGGCGGCCCATCTCGAGGGCAAGGGCTGCACCGTGCTCGACTTCACCGGCCTCGCCCAGAAGAACGGCGCGGTGATGAGCCACGTGCGGCTGGCGCCTCAGCCGGAAGACCTGCATGCCGTGCGCATCGCCGCCGGCGGCGCCAACCTGGTGCTGGGCTGCGACATGGTCGTGGCGGCCTCGCCGGCCGCGCTGTCGCGCATCGAGCCCGGCGTCACCCGGGCGGTGATCAACGGCTACATGACGCCGGTCGCCGCCTTCGTGATGAACGGCGACATGGATCTCGGCGCCGAGGCCATGATGAAGTCGATCCGCGACGCCGCCGGCGACGAGGCCGTGTCGTTCGTCGACGGCACCGGGCTCGCCACGGCGATCCTGGGCGATTCCATCGCCACCAACCTCTTCATGCTGGGCTATGCCTGGCAGAAGGGCCTGGTCCCGCTCAGCTTCGAGGCGATCGAGCGTGCGATCGAGCTGAACGGCGTCGCCGTCGAGACCAGCAAGCGCACCTTCGCCTGGGGCCGGCTCGCCGCCCACAATCTCGCGTCCGTGCAGGCCGCGGCCAAGCCGACCCTGCGGAGCGAGAAGACGGTGGCGCGCACGCTGCCGGAGATCGTGGCCAAGCGCGTCGAGCTGCTCACCGCCTACCAGGACGCGGCCTATGCCGCGCGCTATCGCGCCGTCGTCGACAAGGTGGCCGCGGCCGAGAAGGGCAAGGCGCCCGGCCGGCGCGGGCTGGCCGAGGCCGTCGCCAAGTCGCTCTACAAGCTGATGGCCTACAAGGACGAGTACGAGGTGGCGCGCCTCTACACCGACGGCGAGTTCCTGAAGAAGCTGTCGAGCCAGTTCGAGGGCGACTACACGCTGAGCTTCCACCTCGCGCCGCCGCTGTTCGCCGACCGCGATCCGGCGACCGGCGAGCTCAGGAAGAAGGCCTACGGCCCGTGGATGATGACGGCGTTCCGCTTCCTCGCCGGGCTGAAGCGGCTGCGAGGCACGCGTCTCGACGTCTTCGGCTACACCGAGGAGCGTCGCATGGAGCGCCGCCTGATCGGCGAGTACGAGGGCACGATCGACACCGTGCTGGCGACGCTCGGCCAGGACAACCACGCGCTCGCGGTGCAGATCGCCTCGGTGCCCGAGACGATGCGCGGCTTCGGCCACATCAAGGAGAGGAACGTGACGGCCGCCAAGGAGCGCGAGACGAGCCTGCTCGCGGCCTACACCAGCCCGGCGACGCAGTCGGTGGCCGCCGAATAGACGCTCGCGTCGCCGTCTTCGCCCATCGGGACGCCCGCGCTTCCGATGGGGTCGGCGAGGGGGAAGCGAAGGCGTCCCGGGTACGCGCGCCGGCCGCCGAAGGGAGGGATCGTGCGGGGCGTCCTTGCGCTATAGGCCGGCCGGCGGTGGAATGCAGCTACGATCTACGGTCGTATTCGCACATCTGATACACCCTTCTTCCGCCTCATTCGCGGGCGATCCCGTGGCGATGTTTGTTCCGAAGCGCCCCTGGCTCGTGTTCGCGTGCATCCTCGCCGTGGCACTGATTGCCGCGATCGCGATCCTGGACGCGAAGCAAAGCTTGATTGCATTGGCCGTCGCGTTCGTCCTGATCTGCCTGGTGCAGTTGGGGCAGATCGTCTGGCAAGTGTCCTGCGCTGCCGCCTGGGTGACCCGATGGGGGACCCGTCAGGCCCGCCGGCTGCTCAGGCGCGGCCCGTCTGGTGCGAGAACGACGCCGGATCGAAATGGCCAGCCGAGCCACCGCTGAGGCGGTCGAGGGCGCGCTGCCACTTGGCGGGAAAGTCGGGATCGAAGACCAGGGCGGCGTCGCCGTCGACCACCAGCCAGGCATTGTCCTGCATTTCCCGGTCGAGCTGCCCGGGCGCCCAGCCGGAATGGCCGAGAGCGAGCCAGGCCTGCTGCGGGCCGCTGCCGCCCGCCATATCCTTCAGGATCTCGAGCGAGGCCGTGAGGGCGAGGCCGCCCTGGATCAGCAGCGTCTCCTCCCGCTTGTAGTCGGACGAGTGCAGGACGAGGCCGCGCGAGGGCTCGACCGGGCCGCCGAACAGCACCGGTCGCTCGGCCGTCGTGTCCGGGACCGAGATGCCGAGCTGGCGATAGACCTGACCCAAGGGCAGGTCCTCGACCTTGTTGTTGACGATGATGCCGAGCGCGCCGTCGTCGTCGTGCTTGCAGATGAACACGACGCTCTTCTGGAAGCGCTCGTCGGGCATCGACGGCGCTGCAACCAGGAAGCGGCCGACCAAGGTGGCGGCGGGGGAAGCTGGCCTGGGCATGGCTCAATGATCCTCCAAATCAATGGGGATTGTCCGGGCAAAGATCAAGCCAGGGGCCCCGCTTGCCACTGGACCAAGGCCGACCCCTCCCCCACGGGTCGGCCGTCCGGCCAGCGGCAACCGGGGTCGCCTGCGGTTCCCTTCGGGCGGAAAACGCTCTAGGGTCCGCCGGTTCGCGACCCTGCCCGGTCGGGCGGAATCTTAAGGAGCAAATGATGGCGAAAGTCGGCGACAAGGTGCCCAGCGCGACGCTGCGCATGTTGGGCCCGGAGGGACCGAAAGCGGTCACCACGGAGGAACTTTTCGCTCCCGGCAAGAAGGTCGTCGCCTTCGCGCTGCCGGGAGCCTTCACTCCCACTTGTTCGGCGAAGCACGTGCCCGGTTTCGTGGCCGACGCCGACAAGCTCAAGGCGAAGGGTGTCGACACCATCGCCTGCATTTCCGTCAACGACGCCTTCGTAATGGGCGCCTGGGGCAAGGACCAGAAGGCCGGCGACAAGGTCATGATGCTGGGCGACGGCAACGGCGAGTTCACCCAGGCGATGGGCCTCACCATGGACGGTTCCAAGTTCGGCCTCGGCACGCGCAGCCAGCGCTATGCCATGGTCGTCCAGGACGGCGTCATCAAGGAGCTCTTCGTCGAGAAGCCCGGCGCCTTCGAAGTGTCCTCGGCCGAGAACGTCCTCAAGCACATCTAGTCCGTTTCTGACGGCAACGAACGGCGGGGCCCCTGGTCCCGCCGTTTTTCTTTGGCCGGCCGCCTGGGGATACAGGCCGCCCGGCTTCACATAATGTTCATCAATTGCCAGCCTCTCGGTAACGCGTTCTTAGCATGGTCCCGCTCCAACCGAGCGTCGCCATGTCCCCGTCCGTGTCCGTCGAAGACCCCGAGCCTCAGCGCCGGCAGCGCTGGCTGTCCGTCCTCGCCAAGGCACCCGTCGCCCGCCTGACCGAGCTCTGGCAGGCCCTCGGCGAGCCGCCGGCCCATTCCCTCCTGCGTCGACCCGAGACCGGCCTGGTCATGGTGAAGGGCCGCATCTCGGGCTCGGGCGCGCCCTTCGCCGCCGGCGAGATGACGACGACGCGCGCCGCCGTGCGGCTGGCCACCGGCGAGGTCGGCATCGGCTATGTCGGCGGGCGCAGCGCGCGCCATGCCGAGATCGCCGCGACCATCGACGCGCTCGGCCAGCGCCCGGACTGGCGCGACCGGCTGGAGGCCGCCGTGATCGCCCCGCTGGCCGCCGAGGCCGACGCCCGCCGCCGTGCCATCGCCGCCCGCGCCGCCGCGACGCGCGTCGAGTTCTTCACCGTGGCGCGCGAGGCCGGCACATGACCGGCCCGGCCGCCCTGTCCGCGCTGGCTCCCGGCCTCGCCGACCCGGCGCACGATGCCCAGCGCATCTTCCGCGCCGTGCTCGAGGCCACCGCCCATCCCGGCCGCATCGTCACCCTCCCCGCGGCGCCGGCCGGTCCCGGCACGCTGAGCCCGGCCGCCGTGGCCTACCTGCTGACCATCGCCGACCGCGATACGCCGGTGTGGCTCGACGCGCCCTATGACCGCGCCGAGATCCGCGATTTCCTGCGCTTCCACGCCGGCGCGCCCGTCGCGGCCGGGCGCTCGGACGCGACCTTCGCCGTCCTCCCCGCCGACATGCCGGGCGGCTTCGCCGACTTCGCGGTCGGCAGCGACGCCTATCCCGACCGGTCGGCGACGCTGGTCGTCGAGGTGCCGGCGCTGGCCGGCGGCCGCGAGCGGCTGTGGCGCGGCCCCGGCATCAACGGCAGCGCCCGCGTCGCCATCGACGGTCCGGACGACGGCTTCTGGCGCGCCTGGGCGGAGAACCGTGCGCTCTTCCCCGCCGGCGTCGACGTCGTGTTCACCGCCGGGCAGGCGCTGTGCGCGCTGCCGCGCGGCATTGCCGTGGAGGTCTGAGATGTATGTCGCGGTCAAGGGCGGCGAGACGGCCATCGCCAATTCGCTGGAGCTGGTGGCGGACAAGCGGCGCGGCGATCGCGCGATCGAGGAACTGTCGCTCGAGCAGATCGACCAGCAGCTCGGCCTCGCCGTCGACCGCGTGATGAGCGAGGGCTCCTGCTACGACCGCTCGCTGGCCGCGCTCGCCGTCAAGCAGGCGCGCGGCGACCTGATCGAGGCGATCTTCCTGCTGCGCGCCTACCGCACCACCCTGCCGCGCTTCGGCGATTCGCTGCCGATCGACACCGCGCGCATGACCGCCGAGCGCCGCATCTCCTCGACCTTCAAGGACGTGCCGGGCGGCCAGGTGCTGGGACCGACCTACGACTACACCCACCGGCTGCTCGACTTCTCGCTGGCGGCCGCCGCCGACCGGCCGGTGGCGCCGACCGCCCCGGCCGACACCGAAGCCGGGCTGCCGCGCGTCGGCGACCTGCTCGAGCGCGAGGGCATGCTGGAGCCGCCGCCGCAGACGGCCGACGCCCCCGACCTCACGCGCCAGCCGCTCACCCTGCCGGCCAGCCGGCCGGTGCGCCTGCAGAACCTGATGCGCGGCGACGAGGGCTTCCTGCTCGCGCTCGGCTATTCGACGCAGCGCGGCTACGGCAACAACCATCCGTTCGTCGGCGAGATCCGCTACGGCCACGTGCCGGTGGCGTTCGTGCCCGAGGAGCTCGGCTTCGCGATCGACATCGCCGAGATCGAGATCACCGAGTGCGACATGGTCAACCAGTTCGCCGGCTCGCACGACGTGCCGCCGCAGTTCACGCGCGGCTACGGGCTCGCCTTCGGCCACGCCGAGCGCAAGGCCATGTCGATGGCGCTGGTCGACCGCGCGCTGCGCGCCGACGAGCTGTCGGAAGGCGCGACCTCGCCGGCGCAGGACGAGGAGTTCGTGCTGGCGCATTCCGACAATGTCGAGGCGTCGGGCTTCGTGCAGCATCTCAAGCTGCCGCACTATGTCGACTTCCAGTCGGAGCTGGTCGTGGTGCGCATGCTGCGCGCCGAGGCCGAGGCGCGGCGGCGCCGGGGCGCGGCCGCGGACGACACGGCCGATGCGGTGCCGGGCCCGCTCGGCCAGGCGGCGGAGTAGGCGATGCCGGACAGCAGTGTCGCCGACGGCGCCTACAACTACGCCTATCTCGACGAGCAGACCAAGCGGATGATCCGCCGCGCCATCCTGAAGGCGGTGGCGGTGCCGGGCTACCAGGTGCCGTTCGGCGGCCGCGAGATGCCGCTGCCCTACGGCTGGGGCACCGGCGGCATCCAGGTCACGGCCGCCATCATCGGCCGCGAGGACACGCTCAAGGTCATCGACCAGGGCGCCGACGACACGACCAATGCCGTCTCGATCCGCCGCTTCTTCGCCCGCGTCGCCGACGTCGCCACGACCACGCGCACCCCCGAGGCGACGATCATCCAGACCCGCCATCGCGTGCCCGAGACGCCGCTGGTCGAAGGCCAGATCCTGGTGTTCCAGGTGCCGATCCCCGAGCCGCTGCGCATGCTCGAGCCGCGCGAGACCGAGACGCGCACGCTTCATGCGCTCAGCGAGTACGGCGTCATGCAGGTCAGCCTCTACGAGAGCATCGCCCGCCACGGCCGCATCGCCAAGACCTACAACTATCCGGTGATGGTGAACGGGCGCTACATCATGAGCCCCTCGCCGATCCCCAAGTTCGACAATCCCAAGCTCGACCGCAGCCCGGCGCTGCAGCTCTACGGCGCCGGCCGCGAGAAGCGGATCTATGCGGTGCCGCCCTACACCGAGGTGAAGAGCCTCGATTTCGACGACCACCCGTTCGAGATCGAGACCTGGCGCGAGTGCTGCGCGCTGTGCGGCTCGCGCGAGAGCTTCCTCGACGAGATGATCGTCGACGATTCGGGCAAGCGCCTGTTCGTCTGCTCCGATACCGACTATTGCGAGGGCCGCCGGTCATGAGCGACCCGATCCTCTCGGCGCGCGGGCTCGGCAAGCGGTTCGGCGGCCGCGTCGCCTGCCACGACATCGACTTCGACCTGTGGCCCGGCGAGGTGCTGGGGATCGTGGGCGAATCGGGTTCCGGCAAGACCACGCTGCTCAACTGCCTGGCCGGACGGCTGATGCCGGACGCCGGCACGGTCGCCTACGATTCCGCCGCGTACGGCCGGGTCGACGTCCACGGCCTCAGCGAGGCGCGGCGGCGGCTCCTGTCGCGCACCGAATGGGGCTTCGTGAACCAGGACGCGCGCGAGGGGCTGCGCATGGGCGTCAGCGCCGGCGCCAACATCGGCGAGCGGCTGATGGCGGTCGGCGCCCGCCACTATGGCGGGATCCGCCGCACCGCGCTCGACTGGCTGGCGCGCGTCGAGATCGACGAGGACCGGATCGACGACCGGCCGACGGCCTATTCCGGCGGCATGCGCCAGCGCCTCCAGATCGCCCGCAACCTGGTCAGCAGCCCGCGCCTGGTCTTCATGGACGAGCCGACCGGCGGCCTCGACGTCTCGGTGCAGGCGCGCATCCTCGACCTGCTGCGCGGACTGGTCGGCACGCTCGACCTCTCTGCCGTCCTGGTCACCCACGATCTCGGCGTCGCCCGCCTGCTCACCCACCGCCTGATGGTGATGCAGGGCGGCGCCGTCGTGGAGCACGGGCTGACCGACCAGGTGCTCGACGATCCGCAGCACGCCTACACCCAGATGCTTGTCGCCTCGATCCTGCCGGTGTGACGATGGAATACGCCGACCTCTCATCGACCGCCGGGCCGCGGACCTCCGCGCCCGCCCGCGATCCCAGGGAACATGGCGGCCCGGTCCTCAAGGTCGCCGGCCTCACCAAGTCGTTCGTCGTCCATGCCCATGGCGACCTCGCCCTGCCGGTACTGCGCGACGTGGCGCTGGCCGTGTCGCCCGGCGAGTGCCTGGCGCTGGTCGGCCCGTCGGGCGCCGGCAAGAGCACGCTCCTGCGCGCGCTCTACGGCAACTACCGCGCCGATGTCGGCTCGATCCGCGTCCGCCACGAGGACGCCTGGGCCGAGCTGGTGGGCGCCGAGCCGCGCACCGTGCTCGCGGTCCGCCGCCGCACCGTGGGCTTCGTCAGCCAGTTCCTGCGGGTGATCCCGCGTGTCGCCGCCATCGACGTGGTGGCCGAGCCGCTGCTGCGGCTGGGTGCGCCGGCCGGCGAGGCGCGCGACCGCGCCGAGTTCCTGCTGGCTCTGCTCAACGTGCCGCAGCGCCTGTGGGCGCTGCCGCCCGCCACCTTCTCCGGCGGCGAGCAGCAGCGCGTCAACATCGCCCGCTCGCTGATCGTCGACTACCCGCTGCTGCTGCTCGACGAGCCGACCGCCTCGCTCGACGCCGACAACCGCGACCGCGTGGTCGAGCTGATCGCCCAGCGCCGCAACGCCGGCTCGGCGATCGTCGGCATCTTCCACGATGTCGGCGTCCGCGAGCTCTTGGCCAACCGCGTCCACGAGATCGTTCCGGGAGTCGCCGCATGAGTACGGAGTTGGTCTTCACGAACGGCCGCATCGTCACCGCCGACGCGGTGATCGACGGCACCGTCCTGGTCCGCGACGGCCAGGTCGTCGAGACCGCCTGCGGCCGCAGCGACGCGGCCGGGGCGATCGACCTCGAGGGCGACTTCCTGCTGCCCGGCCTGGTCGAGCTGCACACCGACAATCTCGAGAAGCACTTCGCGCCGCGGCCCGGCGTGCAGTGGCCGAGCCTGCCGGCCGTCATGGCCCACGACGCGCAGATCGCCGCCGCCGGCATCACGACGGTGTTCGATTCGCTCTCGCTTGGCGACGTGCGCGGCGACAGCGACCGGGTCAAGAACCGCGCCCGCATGGTCGAGGCGATCTGCGCCGTCAGCGATCGCCGCCTGTCGCGGGCCGAACATCGCCTGCACCTGCGCTGCGAGGTGACGCCGGACGACGCGGTCGAGGCGGTCGACCGCTGGATCGACCTGCCGCTGGTCGGCCTGATCTCGATCAACGACCACACGCCCGGGCAGCGCCAGTTCCTCGATCCCGAGAAGCTGAAGCAGTACTACATGGGCAAGTTCGCCATGACGGAGGAGCAGTTCGAGGTCTTCCACGCCCGGGCCCTCGACCAGCATGCGCGCAACGCCGCGCGCCACCGCCGCGAGATCGTGGCCCGCGCCCAGGCCCGCGTCCTGCCGCTGGCCAGCCACGACGACGCCACGCGCGCCCATGTCGCGGAGGCGGTGGGCGACGGCATGACCATCGCCGAGTTCCCGACCACCCGGGAGGCCGCCGAGGCCTCGCGCGAGGGCGGGATGGCCGTGCTGGTCGGCGCCCCCAACCTGGTGCTGGGCGGCTCGCATTCCGGCAACATCGCCGCCATCGACCTGCTGCGCGACGGCCAGGCCGACATCCTGTCGTCGGACTACGTGCCGGCCAGCCTGATGGAAGGCCTGTTCCGCCTGAGCGCCGCCGACGTCGGCATCTCGCTGCCGCAGGCGGTCCGCCTCGCCTCGCGCATTCCCGCCGAGGCCGTGGGCCTCGGCGACCGCGGCGAGATCGCCGCCGGCCGCCGCGCCGATCTCGTGCGGGTCCGCCTGCAGGACGACGCCCCGATGGTCCGCGCCGTGTGGCGCGAGGGCGAGCGGGTGGTGTGAGGCGAGGGACACCGGGTGCATCCTCAAATCATGCTCCTCTCCCCGATTGGGGGAGAGGTTGGGTGAGGGGGTTACAGCCGTCGGCTCCCCCTCACCTAGCCTCTCCCCCTGCCGGGGGAGAGGAACTCGAGCAAAGACCATGACCGGCGCCCTGGTCTACGTCATGGGTCCCTCGGGCGCGGGCAAGGATTCGGTCCTCGCACGGGCGCGGGCGATGCTGGCGCCGGAGGCGCCGGTCGCCTTCGCCCACCGCTACATCACCCGGCCGGCCGATGTCGGCGGCGAGAACCATGTCTCGCTGAGCCGGGCCGAGTTCGCCCTGCGCCGCGGCCACGGCCTGTTCGCCTACCACTGGCACGCCCACGGCAACGACTACGGGATCGGCCGCGAGATCCAGGCGTGGCGGGCGATCGGCCTCACCGTCGTGGTCAGCGGCTCGCGCGAGCATTACGAGAAGATCGCCGGCAGCGACGCCGACCTGCATCCGCTGCTGATCACGGCCCCGTCCGGTGCGCTGCAGTCGCGGCTGGCGGCCCGCGGCCGCGAGAACGCGGTCGAGGCGGCGCAGCGGCTGGCCCGCAGCACCGCCTATTCGATCCGCGATCCGCGGCTGGTCACCATCGTCAACGACGGGCCGATCGACGTCGCGGCCGACAGCTTCGTCAGGACGCTGGCCAGACTTCACTGCTCACCCGGCGCCCTCCGCCGAGCCTGAAGCGCGCCATCGCCAGGAACGGCCGGCCGGGCGCGGGCTGGCGGAAGACGCAGAGGTCGCGCACCGCCAGCGGCCGGTCGATGAAGCCGCCGAAATGCCGCTGCAGCAGCTCGGCCACCGCCGCGCGCTCGCCCTCGTCGGGGATCCGCCCGGTGAGCGTGAGATGGAAGCGCCACTGCTCCAGCACGTGGGGATAGCCCCAGCGCACCAGGAGCTCCTCCTGACGCGGCGACAGGCAGGCGGCGCGGCGGCGCGCCAGCTCGCTCTCGTCGGCCGGCCGGCGGAACTCGTCGAACTCGATGACGCAGGAATCGGCCAGGTCCTGCAGCTCGGCCGAGGGCTGGGCCGGCACGAAGGCCATGAAGCCCGAGAGGCCGGCGAGCTGCATCGAGGGCACCGAGACGGGCCGGCGGCCGGCGGCGAAGCGGCCCACCGCCGCCAGGAGGTCGCTCTCCGACGCGCCGTCGCAGAGCGCCATCGGCGGCTTCAGCGTGCCGTGGAAGCCGTAGAGGCGGGGCTCGGCGGTGATGGCCTCGAGGCGGTCGCGACCGAACGGACCCGCCGCCGCCAGCGGCCGCGCCTGGCCGGAATCGGGGTTGCGGCCGAGCCAGCGGCTCGCCGCCACCGCCAGCCCCTCGTCGGGCCGCGGTGCGTAGTAGAGGGCATAGCGGGGAGCGGCTGCCGGCGCCGGGGCGCCGCTCAAGCTGCGCCTCCGCGGCGACCGATGACGGCGAAGCGCAGGCGGCTGGAGACGAAGTCGATGATGGCCACGGTGATCAGGATCATGAGGATGATGAAGGATGTCTGCTGAAGTTCCAGGGTGCGGATGGCTTCGGCGAGGTGGAGGCCGATGCCGCCCGCCCCGACGATGCCGATGATGCTGGCCGAGCGGGTGTTGGATTCGAAGAAGTAGAGCACCTGGCTGGCCAGCACGGGGAAGACCTCGGGGATGATGCCGAACCGCACGCCGAGCAGCCGCCCGCCGCCGGTCGACACGATGCCCTCGACCGGCCGCCGATCGGCTGCCTCGATGGCCTCCGAGAAGAGCTTGCCGAAGGTCCCGATGTCGGCCGTCATGATGGCGAGCGCGCCGGCGAAGGGGCCGAGCCCGACCACGTTCACCCAGATCAGCGCCCAGACCAGGATGTCGACGCTGCGGATCGTGTCGAGCGAGCGGCGCGACAGGAAGCGCACGATGCGCTGCGCCGTGATGTTGCGGGCGGCGAGGAAGGCCAGCGGAAAAGCGAGCAGCGCGGCGCCCAGCGTGCCCAGCAGCGAGATGGCCACGGTCTCGAGCAGCGCCGAGGACAGGAGCCGCACCTGGGACATGTCGCGCGGCAGCGGCGGCAGCATCATCGCCACCATCCCGGCCAGCCGCCCCATCCCGTCGATCAGCCGGCCGTCGAAGAAGCCGAGCTGGGCGAGCGCGAAGACCAGGAGCGCGACCATGCCGGCGGCCGTGGCGATCGTCGCACGGCGCCGTCCGTCCATGCGCTGGAAGTGCTGGGGATGGCGGCTGCGCAGGGAAGCGAGGTCGACGGTCGGCAGGCCGGGCATCACTGCCTCCCCTCGAGGCCGATCAGGCGATGCCGCACCACCGAGGTCAGGCTGTCGATGATCGACACGGTGATCACGATCAGCACCAGGATCGCCGACACGTCGGAATAGTAGAACTTTCGGATCGCCTCGATCAGGTCCTGGCCGATGCCGCCGGCCCCGACGAAGCCCATCACGGCCGTGCTGCGCACGTTGATCTCGAAGCGCAGCAGCGTGTAGCTCACGAAGTTCGACAGGGTCTGCGGCAGGGCGCCGAAGCGCATGGCGACCGCCCAGGACGAGCCGCTGGCCGTTATGCCCTCGACGGGGTTGAGGTCGATGTTCTCGACCACCTCGGCGAACAGCTTGCCCAGCGCCCCCACCGTATGGATGGCGACGGCGAGCACGCCGGCCACCGGCCCGAGGCCGAAGGCGACGACGAAGATCAGGGCGAAGACGAGTTCCGGCACCGTCCGGCAGAGCTCGCAGAAGCGCCGCACCACGACGCGCAGCCAGCGGCTCGGCGCCACGTTGGCGGCGGCCAGGAAGGAGAGCACGAAGGCCCCGGCGGCGCCCATCACCGTGCCGGCATAGGCCATCAGCAGCGTCTCGCCGAGCAGGCGGAGCCAGCGCGGCAGGCCCCAGAACCACTCGCCGAAATCGCTCCACACCGGCTGGCCGTTCTCGAGATGGAACAGGCGGACGATGTAGCTCGGGAAGCGGTCGATATTGTCGAACAGCAGGCGCGGCGACACCTCGGCGGACACCGAGGACAGCAGCACCGCCGCCACGATGCACGCCAGCACCATCAGCGTGTGCAGGCGCCGGCTGCGCACCGACGCCTCGTAGGCGTCGATCAGCGGCCTGAGCTGCGGCTCCGGCAGGATGGCGATGGGGGAACTCATGACCTGCTGCTCCCTCCTCCCCGGCTATGCCGGGGAGGCTAAGCGCTTTTGGCCGCTCGGCGGCCAAGACGCTGCGGCGTCTGCGCCGACGGAGGGGTCATGGGCTGCGTCATGACCCCTCCGCCCGCTGCGCGGGCACCTCCCCGTCGCGGGCTCCGCGAAGGGGAGGAGAGGCGCGGCTCAGCTCTTCTGCTTGCGCAGCTGGTCGACGAACTTGATCAGCTCGACGACGGGCTCGTAGTACTTGGTGTCGACCTTGACGAACTCGCGGTCCTTGCCGTCCGACAGCTTGTCGAAGGCGGCCTTGGCCTTGGTCGGCGCCTCGAGGAAGGCCTTGGTGATCGCCGCCTTCAGGTCGGCCGGCAGCGAGTCGAGATAGGCGTAGGGCGAGTTCGGGATCAGGTCGGACTTGTAGACGATCCGGAAGTCGTCCTTCTTCGCCAGGCTCTTCTTCGCCATGCGCGTGAGGTTCGAATCGTCCTCGGAGTTCCACCAGTTGGCGGCCACGTCGACCGTCTTCTGCTGCAGGGCCAGCACGGCGTTCTCGTGGCTGCCGGTGTAGGTGACCTTGGCGAAGAAGGACTCCGGGTTGATCTTCATCTTGTTCAGCGCGAACCGCGGCACGTTGTTGCCCGAGGTCGAGTTGGGGTCGACCAGGCCGAGGTTCTTGCCCTTGAGGTCGTCGACCGTCTTGTAGGGGCTGTCGGCGCGCACGTAGAAGACCGAGTAGTAGCCCATCGTGCCGTCGCCGTTCACCGAGGTGACGAACGGGTCGATCTTGACGCCGGTGACGACGGCGCGGGCATAGGAGGCCGGGCCGTAGCCCGCGATGTGGATGCTGCCGTTGCGCTGGCCCTCGATGACGGCGGCGTAGTCGTTGGCGACGCGCAGCGTCACCTTGGTGCCCAGCGCCTGCGACAGGTACTCGACGAACGGACCGTAGCGGTCGGTGACGCCCGAGGCGTTCTCCGCCGGGACGACGGCCAGCACCAGCTCGGGATAGGCGGACTTCCAGCTCTGGGCATGGGCCGCGCCGGCGAAGGCGGTGGCGGCGAGGGCCGCTCCCAGGGCGAGACGACGGGTGAGCATGCTTATTTCTCCTGGTTGAGGAATTACGAGCCGGCGAGGGCGTAGCCCGGCTGCCCGGCCACCGGCACGGGCCCGTGGCGGACCGCCTCGCCCATGATCTCGCCGGCCTCCAGGCCGTAGAGGTCGCGGGCGACGGCGTCGGTGAGCGCCTCCGGCACGTCGTCGAACACGACGCGGCCGGCCGCCATGCCCACGAGGCGGTCGCAGTAGGTGCGCGCCACCTCGAGGCTGTGGAGGTTGCAGATCACGGTCATGCCGAAGTGCTTGTTGATGTGCAGGAGCGCGTCCATCACCACCTTGGTGTTGCGCGGGTCGAGCGAGGCGATCGGCTCGTCGGCCAGCACGATCTCGGGCTCCTGGACCAGGGCGCGGGCGATGGCGACGCGCTGCTGCTGGCCGCCCGACAGCGTGTCGGCGCGCTGGCTGGCGAGCCGCGCCATGTCGAGGCTCTCCAGCGCCGACAGGGCCTGCGCCTTCTCGCCGTCGTTCCAGAGCTTGAGCAGGGCGCGCGAGGCGGGCACGCGGAAGGCGCGGCCCATCATGACGTTGGTCAGCACGTCGAGCCGGCCGGCCAGGTTGAACTGCTGGAAGATCATGGCGCAGCGCGCCCGCCAGTGGCGCAGCTCGCGGCCGCGCAGCGCGGTGACGTCGGTGTCGCCGAACAGGATGCGGCCGCTGGTCGGATCGCCCAGCCGGTTGATCATGCGCAGCAGGGTCGACTTGCCGGCGCCCGAGCGGCCGATCACGCCGACGAGCTGGCCGGTCGGGACGGTCAGCGAGACCCGGTCGACGGCATGCTTGGTTCCGAAACTCTTGGTGACGTCTTCCAGTCGCAGCACTGGACCCCTCGCGAAGCTACTCTTCGCTGGGTAGCGGCGGCAGGCTGCATCGGGACGACGGTTCGGTTACAGAAATCCGACAGCGGCCGCGTCAGCCGGCCGCGCCCGGTGGATAAGGGTCCCGCTCCATGGCGCGAGGACTTGAGGTCCATCACCAGCTTGCCGGGGCGCGCCACTTCGAGGTTGTGATGCTATCGGAGCCCGGCGGAACAGCGACAACCCCCTCACCCAACCTCTCCCCCTCACGGGGGAGAGGAGCATGAGGTGAGTCGACCCAATGTCTTCCCGTCTTACAGAGTCAGGCCGCCGTTGACGTGGATCGTCTGGCCGGTGACGTAGCCGGCGGCCGGCGAGCAGAGGAAGGCGATCACGCCGGCCACCTCGTCGGGCCGGCCGTAGCGGGCCAGCGGCACCAGGCGGCTCATCTCGATCATGCGCTCGCGCGGCAGCGCCACATGGGCGTCGGCGTCCTTCTCGATCAGGCCGGGCGCCACGCAGTTCACGGTGCCGCCCGAGGGGGCAAGCTCGACCGCGAGCGCGCGGGCCAGCGCCTCGATGCCGGCCTTGGCGGCGGCGGAGGCGGGGAACATCGGCAGGCCGCGCGCATAGGCATGGGCGACGAAGGACGACACGCCGATCAGGCGCGCCGCCGGGCCGGCCTCGACCAGGAACGGCCGGGCCGCCGCCGCCAGCTCGAAGAAGGCCGCCGGCATGGCGGCCTGGCTCTCGTCCCAGGCGGCGCGGTCGAGCGCGCTGGTCGGCCGGCGATCGGCGAAGCCCGCATTGCTCACCACGACGTCCAGCCGGCCGAACGCGGCCGCGGTCTCCTCGACCAGCCGGGCCGCCGTGCCGGGCCGGGCGAGGTCGCCCTCGACGACCAACGCCTCGCCGCCGCGCTCGCGGACGGCGGCGGCCACCTTGTCGGCGCCGCTGCGGTTCCTGCGGGCGTGGACGGCGATCGCGGTGCCGGCTGCGGCCAGCGCCCGGGCGGTCGCCGCGCCGATGCCCGACGAGGCGCCCGTGACGAGGACGACGCGCGTCACGACCGGCGCTCCGCCGGCAGGAAGGCCGAATAGAAAGCAAAGGCGCGCTCGAAATCGCCGATGCCGACAGGAACCTGGGAAATCATCGCCGGACCTTGGCCCAGATCGGGTGAGGTGTCTTGTCGGCATTTTCCGGTATTTCCGGCATTTCCGACGGAGCGTCTGGTAGCCCTTCGAGATCGCACCCCCTACCGGTTGGGCCTCGTGGCGAATTAAGATAGTTGCGCAAGTTTCGCTGCTGGAATCGGGCCATCGAAAAAATCGGAGCTCATCCCATCCGCAGACGGCGGACCGAGGGGACACGCAGGGTCGGTCGCGCCTTCTCCGGCCTCGGCTCAAGAACACAAGCAGGGAGCACGCGGGGTCGCCGCGCAACGAACCGACATTCTATAACTTAAGTTGTGTTCTTTCAAGCACTGTGGTCAAGGCCGGCCCGATTCGCTTTCAGTCGATCTCATCCCGCCTCAGCGGCAGGCCTCGCGCACGACCGGCGCCAGGGCGGCGGCGAAGCGGCGCGCGCCGGCCGGCGAGAAGTGGCCCTGGTCGACGAAGTCGGCATCGCGGAAGTCCTCGGCGGGCACTCCGACATAGAGGTCGCCCAGCGACGCGGCGGTTCGCGCCAGCAGGGCGTTGTAGCGCTGTTGCAGGGGCCACAGGTCGCGGTCGCGGACCAGCGGCAGCCAGCCGTAGCGGCCCTCGCCCGTGAGCTGGTCGCGGTTGAGCAGCTGCCCGACCCAGATCGTGCGGATGCCGTGCTGGCGGTTGATCGCCGAGATCGACCGGATGTTGCGCTCGTAGAGCGCGGCCAGCCGCGGATCGTCGCCCGTCCCCGGCGCCAGCGCATAGGGATCGACGGCATAGCGCACGGTGTCGACGTTGGCGTCGATGATGCGCCCCAGGAGCGTCCCGAGCGGCGAGAAGGTCACGGTCGAGCCGCCGACCCGCCGCAGCTTCTGCGAATCGATCTGGCTCGGCAGGTGGAAGTCGGCGTAGCCGGCGTCGAGGCCCGGGATGTGGGCGTTCCGCAGGTCGTTCCAGCCGACATAGTAGACGGCGCAGCGCGGCGTCCGGCCGAACCGGTCGAGGAAGAACGCCGTCTGGATCAGGTGCTCGGCCGTCGTGTAGCCGGGCACGCCGTGGTTCACGACGAAGAAGCGGTCCCTGTCGGCGCCGCGGTCGAGCGCCTCGGCCAGCCGGTCGCTCCAGGTGTCGCCCTCGCCCAGCCCGACATCGTAGGTCGTCGAGCCGCCCACCGTCGCCACGACCGTGCGTCCCGCCAGGCTGCCCGCGGGGTCGCGGCCGCGCGTGCCCTCGCGCGTGTGATGGACGGCGAGCCCGGTGCGGCTGGTGAGGTCGAGCGACGGGATCGGCACGGCCTGCAGCAGCGGATGCCATTCGAAGCGCGGCGCCTCGGCCTGCAGCGGCGGCATCAGCGACTGGCCGGCGAGCCCGGCGCGGTGGAGGGCGAACAGGCCGGCGCCCCAGGCCAGCTCGAAGGCCGCCAGCACCAGCACCACGCCCGCCAGGCGCGGCCAGGGCACCAGCGCGAGCGCCAGGAGAAGCAGGAGCGCGAGATAGAGGAAGTAGGTACCGCGCGGGCCGCCGAGCGCCAGCTCGCCCGTGGCGCGCATCCACAAAGCCGCGGCCAGGGCGAGCAGGGCCAGCAGGACAGCAACGCCCGCCAGGATCGTCCGTTCGAACCGGTAGGGCGGGACGAGGCCGACATGGCGGAGGCCGAGATGGCGGAGGCCCACATGGCGGAGGATTGACGCGCCGGACGGGATGCTGGCTCCTTGGGGCAGGCGAGCGGATCGGCCGTCGCCGCCGCAGACTGGCCCAGGACGGCCGTGCATGCCAAGTGCCCGGGCCAAGTGCCGGGGCCAAGCGCCCTCGCAACGCGCCATCCGCATCGCCGCAGAGCATGGAGGAACCCGTGAGCGACCCCGCAGAGCCCACCCCGCCCGGCATCGTGATCGTCGAGGACAGCAACCTCGGCCCGTTCGTCGAGACCGTCCGCAGCGGTCCGCACGTGCTGACCGCCGACGAGCCGGTCGCCGTCGGCGGCAGCGACAGGGGTCCCTCGCCCTACGAGTATCTCCTGTCGGCGCTGGGCGCCTGCACCGCCATGACGCTGCGCCTCTACGCGCGCCAGAAGAAATGGCCGCTGGAACGCGTGCGGGTGCGGCTGAAGCACGAACGCACCCATGCCGAGGACTGCGCCGCCTGCGAGAAGGAGGAACGCATGCTCGACCGGATCGACCGCCAGCTCGAGCTGGAGGGTCCATTGGACGAGACGCAGCGCGAGCGCCTGCTGCAGATCGCCGACAGGTGCCCCGTCCATCGCACGCTCACCTCGACGATCGCCATCCGCACGCGGCTGGCCTGAGGCACGCGGCCTTGCTGCGCGTCCTGGGAGCGCGGACCTCCAGGTCCGCATCATGATCGTGAGCGGACCTGGAGGTCCGCGCTCCGATCGCTTCATGCTTGCTCCGCAGCGCTTGTTTCTTCCTCCCCAAGCAGAGTGTCCGCGCAGCGGACAGAGGGGTCGGGAGCGTCGCGGTTGGGCTCCATGACCCCTCCGGCCCTTCGGGCCACCTCCCCGCGCCGGCGCGCCGGGAGGTAGGAGATGAGAGTGCCGCCTCGACTCGCGAAACGCGCCGCAGGTGCGCGGCGCAAAGGACGGTCCTTCATCCGAGTTGCGAAACGCAGAGCCGACGGGCGCTAGGCATCGGCGGCAAGCGCACAGTAACGTCGCCCCCGAACAACGAAGCTTCTGATCGGGAGGATGTCTTGCGTTCCACTCTCTGGCGCACGGTTGCCGTGCTCGGCCTCGTCGCGACGGCCTCTTCCGCCCGGGCCGAGACCAAGCTCGGCTACGGCACCTACCTGCCGCCGACGCACGTCAACAACACGGTCGGCATCGAGCCGATGGCCAAGCGCCTGGAGAAGGAAAGCAACGGCGCGATCAGGATCGAGATGTTCACCGGCGGCTCGGTGGCCAAGGCCACGGCGGCGGTCGATTCGATCCGCGACGGGCTGGTGGCGGCCGGCATGATCGTCGACAGCTACGTGCCCAAGCAGCTGCCGCACAGCTTCCTCGTCACCGAGCTGGCCGTGCTGGGACGCAACAGCGTCGCCATGGCCGGCGCCACCAACGAGTTCAACCTGGTGGCCTGCCCGGAATGCCTGGCCGACCAGAAGAAGCAGGGCATCATCTCGATGGCCCACTATTCGACGGCGCCCTACACGATCATGTGCAAGCCCGACCTGCGTACGCTCGAGGAGTTCAAGGGCAAGAAGATCCGCTCGGCCGCCGCCTGGTCGATCATGTTCAAGTCGTTCGGCCTGGTGCCGGTCAACCTGACCAGCGACGAAACCTACGAGGCGCTGCAGCGCGGCCAGGTCGACTGCAACATGGGCGCCGATTCGTGGCTCAAGTCCTACAGCCTGTGGGACGTCGCCAAGAACGTGCTCGACACCACCATCGGCACCTACCATGGCGGGCTGCTGTGGGGCATGAGCGCCGAGGTGTGGAACAAGCTGCCGGCCGACCAGAAGGCGATGATCAAGCGCAACATGCCGATCCTGGCCGCCGACGTGACCTTCGGCTACCTCGCCGAGAGCAAGGAAGTGCGCGAGACGGCCGCGTCCAAGGGCGTGAAGTTCAACAAGCCCGGCCCCGACTTCTCCAAGGCCTACGACGAGTACGCGCTGAAGGAGCTGGCGCGGGTCAAGGAAGAGGGCAAGAAGAAGGGCATCAAGAACGCCGACCAGCTGATCGACACCTACATGGCGCTGGTCGCCAAGTGGCAGAAGATCGACGAGCAGGAGATCAAGGGCGACAAGGCCAAGTTCGCCGCCGCCCTGCAGCGCGAGGTCTTCGACAAGGTGAAGTGGTAGGCCGGCCGACCTGAAGCCGGCGCCGGAACGGGCAAGCCCATGAGAGGGATCGGCCGCGTCCTCACCGTGACCGCGAACGCCATGCTGTGGGCGGGCGCGGTCGCGATCCTGGCGATGATGCTGCACGTGGCGGCCGACGTGATCCTCAAGGTGGCGCTGAACGCGCCCATCATGGGGACGCTCGAGATCGTCTCCTTCATCTACATGGTGGCCTGCACCTTCCTGCCGCTGCCCCACGTGCTGGCCTCGCGCGGCCTGATCGTGGTCGAGCTGTTCACCCAGAAGATGGCGCCGCGCGACCTGCTGCGGCTCGACGCCATCGTCGGGGTGGCGACCGTGATCTACCTGGCGCTGCTCGGCGTCATGGGCATCCTGCGCGCGATCGACAAGATGGAGATCGGCGAGACCCAGGACGCCACCTACTTCGAGCTGCCGGTGTGGCCGATGCGCTGGATCCTGGCGGCCGCCTGCGGCCTCGCCGCGGTCGTGGCGCTCTACAACATCTTCGACGACCTCCACCTGCGCCGCACCGGCCAGCGCTACGACGGCACCACGAAGGCCGGTCTCGGCGATCACCACCTCTAGGGCGCGGCATGGATTCGATCACACTGGCCTTCGTCTGCCTGGTCGGCATGATCGCCCTCATGGCGATCCGCGTGCCGATCGCCATCGCGCTCGGCCTCACCTCCTTCGCCGGCATCTGGGCGCTCAAGGGCCTCGACACCTCGCTGCGCGTCGTCGGCTCGACGCCGTTCGAGTTCTCGGCCTCGTGGAACCTGTCGGCCATCCCGATGTTCCTGCTGATGGGCGGCATCGCCTTCCGCGGCGGGCTGACCTCCTCCCTGTTCGACGCCGCGCGGCTATGGCTGGCCCGCCTGCCCGGCGGGCTGGCGGTCGCGGCCAACTTCGCCTCGGCGATGTTCGCCGCCGCCTCGGGCTCGTCGGTGGCGACCGCCGCCGCCATGGGGCGGCTCGCCATCCCGGAGATGCTGCGCTACCGCTACAATCCGGCGCTGGCGACGGCAACCGTCGCCGCCGCCGGGACGCTGGGATCGATGATCCCGCCCAGCATCGCCTTCGTGATCTTCGGCTGGTACACCGAGACGCCGATCGGCAAGCTGCTGATCGCCGGCATCTTCCCGGGCCTGCTGAACGCCGCCCTGTTCGCCGCCTTCATCATCACCTACTGCGTGGTGAAGCCCGACGCCGCGCCGCCGCCGCCCGACCGGCCGACGCTGGCCGAGAAATTCGCCATCCTGCTCAAGGTCTGGCCGATCCCGGCGCTGATCCTGTGCGTCATCGGCGGCATCTACAGCGGCCTCACCACCGCCACCGAGGCGGCGGCCTTCGGCGCCTTCTGCGCCATGATCATCGCCTGGCTGCGCGGCGGCCTCACCCGCCAGACCTTCAAGGAGAGCATCGTCGACACGCTGCACTCGGGCGCCTCGATCTTCCTGATCGCGGTGAGCGCCGTGCTGCTGACCCGCTTCCTGGCGCTGGCCGGCCTGCCGCAGTTCATGGGCGACATGGTGAAGGAGATGGAGCTCGGCGCCTTCGGCGTCATCTTCTTCATGGTCGTGATCTACCTGATCCTGGGCTGCTTCCTCGACCCGATCGGCATCATGCTGATCACCCTGCCGATCCTGCTGCCGATGTGGAAGGCGGCCGGCCTCGACCTGATCTGGATGGGCGTGCTGGTCGTCATGCTGCTCGAGATCGGGCTGCTCACCCCGCCGGTCGGCCTCAACGCCTTCGTCATCAAGTCGGTGGTCGGCGACGCCGTCCCGCTGTCGACCATCTTCCGCGGCCTGCTGTGGTTCATCGCCGTCGACATCGTCGTGGTGATCCTGCTGGTGGCGTTCCCGCAGATCAGCCTCTACCTGCCCAGCCTGCTGGAGTGAGGGCGGGGCGCGGCCGCCGCACGCGCTGCTTCAGGATTCCAGCCGCGGAACGCCGTCTCACCTTGAGACAGATCAAGGGCGCGGTTCGTCACAACGCTATTGATGGGCGGTAGCCAGCGTCGAGATTTGCGCGTGGTCCGCCAAATCCGATGCCCGGCCTGTCGTCCGGAGCGTAACCCTGCTCGCTTCCCCGGCAGCGTCCCATTGTATTATTGCTTTTAGCATGCAAATTGTGCCATCGTTCGGGCCCCAGGAGGCCAGTGCCAATGAGGTACAGTGAATTCGGCACCAGCAAGCTTCCCGCGCAGCAACAGCTCGAGGCGTGGCAGGCATGGTACGGCCGGGTATTCGACACCTCGACTCTGCATGCCGGCGACGACGGTTTCACCGCCCACGCCCGCGCCTGGAACCTGGATGGATTCGCCCTCAACCACGTGACGGCGCCGGGTCTGTCGGTCCTGCGCACGAAGACGCTCCTTCGCCGCGAGCCCGTCGATCACTGGGCCATCACGCTCGGCCGGCGCAGCGTCACGTGGCTCGACACGGGCAGCACGACCCTGACGGCGCCGGCAGGCGTGCCCTTCGTGGTGTCGCTCGGCCAGACAATGAAGAACGAGCGCGAAGCCGACGACCGCATTCAGCTCTACCTCTCCCGCGATTCCTTTCATGGCATCGCCCCTCTGCTCGACGCCTGTTGCGCAAGACCGTTGCAGCCGGCCGGGGGCGCCCTCCTGGCCGACTACATGCGTGTGCTGCTGCGCAACCTGCCGACCCTCGATGAGACGGATGCGCTGCGCCTGACCGATGCGACCCGCGCCATGATTGCGGCCTGCCTTGCGCCGTCGGCCCAACGACTCGGCGAAGCCCGACCGCTCATCAACGTAACGTTGATGGAAAAGGTCCGCCGGGCGATCCGCCGGCACTTGCGCTCGTCCGCGCTTGGCCCCGAGCTGATCTGCCGGGAAGCCGCCACGTCGCGTTCGCAACTCTATCGCCTGCTGGAAGGTGAAGGCGGCGTCGGTCACTATATTCAGAAGCAGCGCCTGTCGGAGGCGTTCTCCATGCTCTGCGATCTGCCGGCAACCACGACCATCGCGGCGATCGCCGAGATGTTGTGCTTCGCAGATTCGTCGAGCTTTGCGCGTGCCTTCCGTCGCGAATTCGGCGTGAGCCCGAGCGACGTCCGCGACGCAGCACGGGCCGGCCTGCCGCCGATCCCGGCCGGGGCGGGCGCGCACGAGGCAGAGAGGGGCAGCTTCGTCGCCTGCCTGCGCGGCGCGCCGTCTCTGGCAGGCGCCGCCCTCGATCATCGCGCCTGAATCGCCGCCATCGCACGTCACACTGTGGAATGTTCTAGGAGCATCGCAGGCAGTCGCGAAAACGACCCGCGGGAGAATCATCGCGACTCGGCGGCGCCGGCGGCAAGCCGCTCAGCGCGGCCAGACGCACTTCCTTCGGCGTGACACCGAACTCGCGGCGAAATGCCCGGCTGAAACCCGAGGCGTCGGCGAAGCACAGCATCTCGGCGACGCGCCCGATGGAAAAGTCGTGCGACGTGTCGCAGAGAATGGCGAAGCTCTCGCTCAGGCGGCGGCGCTGGATGTACTGGGCGACTCCTCCCTGCCCCTCGAGCAGGCGGTAGAGTTGCGAGCGCGACGTGGCGGCCTCCCGGCACAGCTTCGCGGCGCCGAGGGACGGCGAATAGAGGTGGCGAGCCACCGCCTTGCGCACGCGCTCCATCAAGGTGGCGGCCATCGGCTTCCCGGCACCTTCCACGCGACGGTCCGACGGGCCCAGGCAGGCCTCGAGCATGCTCTGCACCGCGCCCGTCAACCGCGACGCCTCTTCGCCGGTCAGGGTCGGGACACTGGCTCTCACCATGCCCAGGAAGTCGGCGAGCAGCGCGCCCCGCGGCCCCTGTAGCGGGATGCCGACGGCCGAATCGAGAAGCTGCCTCGAGCCGGCGAAGGTGTCGCGCGACAGCAGGATCTGCATGCGCGATTCGCCAACCGTCCTCCGGATGGCCATGTCCTGGCCCAGCGACAGGAGGAACGGCACGCCGGGCGGCACGCGAAACCTGCGATCGCCGGCCGCGACCTCGCTCGTGCTGCGATCGCTGAGCGTCACCACCCAATGATCGACCGGGCTGCGGCGCACGAAGGATCGGCTTCGGGCGACGGCAACCGGTGCCGAATCCACCTGGCTGACGGTCAGGCCGCCGACGATCCAGTTGGAATTGGCAGCCTCGAAGCCGGCACGTTTCCCGGTCTCGGTCGTTGTCTCGAAGACCGCGTCGTACCAGTCGCGCCAGGCATCGAACTGGTTTCCGCTCGGCAGGCCGGACGTCGCGAAGCGCGTGGTCAGCATGAAATGCCTCCGCCTGCCGATGCCCGGCAGGAATGACCAGACGCTTCCCTAGTCCGGCGCAGGTGCCCGGGAAAGCCCGGACCGTGCGCCGGAGGCCGATTTGAGACGCACGGTACGGGATCGGGATTCCGGGCACGGGCAGGCCCGCCGCCGGCGGCGTCCCGCGCACCTCCTACTGGACGATGCGGGCCCTCAGACGCGCATATTCCTGGTCGGAGATGGCGTTCTCGGCCTTCAGACGCCCGAGCTTCACGAGCTCGTCGGCCGAGCTGAAGCCGACGATCTGGCGCAACTCGTCGCGCGCCTGCCTCGCCTGCAAGCGATTGCGCTCCGCCATGCCAGCGCCCTGGGTGAGGATGTAGGCGAAGATTCCGAGGTAGGGCAGCACGATGAGAAGGATCACCCAAAGGACCTTGCCCAGCCCCGAGATATCGCTGCGCCGGAACAGGTCACTGGCGGCCGTGATGAACAGCCAGAACCACAGGATGAACACGAACACGGCGAAAGCGTTGGCAAGAAAGTTCGCGAAAGTCGATTCGGCGGAAATCAGCATGGTCTTCTTCCTCTGTTGTGCCCCTGGGCGAGGTCGACGTCAGGTACGGCGCGCGACTTTGGCGACGGTGATGTAGGCCAGTCCGGTGAAGCCGAGCGAAAGGCCGCCGACCGTGGCCGGCGTGAACGAATGGCCGTAGGGGAGCGTCATTGTCAGCACCCCGCCCGCGAGCACCGCGAAGCCCCCGGCCACGGCGAACCAGTACCATCCGCCCAGGCGCCGGATCTTCACCGCGAAGGCGATCTGAGTGGCACCATGAAGGGCGAAGACGAGCGCCATCGTCAGGGTCTTGATCGCGATGCCGGGAAACGGCTCGATGTAGACGAGGACGCCGCCGACCGCTGCCACGCCGCCGAGCGCCAGGCACCAGGCGAACAGGACGGTCCGCTGCATCATCCCCGATTGCACGATCTGCGCGATGCCGACGAGCAGCAACACGAGGCCAAGCACTTCGTTGGGCGGGAGGGACGACAGCGCCGGCACGCAGATGGCCACGGCGGCGCCCAGGATGAAGGCGCCGCCGACGAGACCAAACAACAGCCAATACGAACGCAGGGCCTCGATCGCAAACCGGCCGGCGTCGGTAGGCGGCGTTCCTGGCATTCGATCTGCTCCCTCCCTGCTGCGCGCAGCGATGCCTGCCGTCAGAACCTGACGCTCAGGCCCACGATCGGTCCATGCAGCACAAGGCCAATGCTGTTGTCGTTCAGGCCGGAGCCGTTGACCGCATTGAGGCCGAGCGCCCGATAGCCGACGACGCCGGCCACCTGGTAGCCGCCGAGGGGCCAGGCGTACGAGTAGGCGGCAACCGCCTGCCAGGCGAGCCGGTCCTGAAATCCGAAACCGCCGATATCGGCGCGCAGGAAGGCATCCTGGCGGGGCGTGAACTGGTGGCGCAATCGCAGGCCGACCAGCGGGTCGACCCATTGGAGGCTGCCGGACCGCGCCACGGCAAAGCTGCGACTGCGCTCGAGGCCGAGCGGCGCGACATTGATCCCTGCGGTCGCATCGAGGGCCAGGTCGGCGGAGTTGTTCCAGTAGCGAAAGCCGAGCAGCCCGTCCAAGGCCGTGAACGAACCGCGCCCGTGGCTCCATTTCGCGACCTCGTAGATGCCTCCCAACTCGACGATCGTCATCGTGTAGGTGAGCGCGGCATTCGCGCTGGCACTCAGCGTCAGGCCCGGCAGCGGATTGCGGTACGTCGCCATGGACCTGCTGAAGTTGAGCTTGGTCCAGACCACATCGGCATAGGCGCCGACCCTGCCCTTGTCGGCTTCGAAATAGCCCATCAGCGCGCCCAGCGTGTCGCTCTTCTGGAAGAGCTGGAAGAAGTCGGCATCCACACTGGCCGACTGGCCGCGGGCGTTGACGGTGCCGCTCACGCTCATGAGCCAGCCATAGGCGGTCGCGCGAAACCGCCATGCGTCGGGATCGTCCGTTCCAGTGGCGCCGGCGGTCTCCGGCTCGTCGCCGCCCGAAGCGGTGGCTGCTGCTGGCACGAAGGTGGTTGCCAGCACCAAGATCGCGGACGCGGCGGAGCACAACATGCCCCAGCATCGGCTTGGCTGGCCATGCTGACCGCGCACCAGGGGACCCACGCCCGCGCCCTCCTGCGTCAGCTCTCGGCAGCGCCCACCGGCTCCTTGCCGGCAGGCACGCCGTCGAGATGGCCGAGGGCCGCTCGTAGCCGTGGCCCATCGAAACCAAGAATGACGAGGCCGCTCATCCGTCGCTCCATCCCGCCAGCCACAGGGTTCCGGCGTGCCCCAATTCTAGCGAAGGGCTCTCGGTGCGCATCGGCGCGCCGTCCCAGAACTGGTCCCGGCGTCCCTATCTGACGCTCGCCTCGACACAGCGGCCGTGAGGATGGACCATGTTGGAACGGAAAGAGACGAAAGGCAGCCGCGGATCTCTCCTCGACGGGTAGAGGGCAGCCATGCGGATCGGGTGGTTGGTGAAGGTCCCGCGGCCTGGCTCCGAGTCGAGATTTCAGTCGGCAGTACCGGCGCCGAAAGCGGCAAGCACGAGGGTATCGCGTCCGATGCCGCCGGCGATGGTATCGAGGCCATTGCCCGCGATTTACTCAGGAGAAAGCGCGCGGCCTCATGCGAGGCCGATCGTTCGCCTTACCTTTTCGGAAAGAGGATTGTCACCACGGCACGTACCCCGAAGCCCTGCGGGCTCGTATTGGTGGTGGCCGCCCAGTAGCGAGCGCCGATGCCGAAACTGACGGGCTGCTGGTCGACCTTCACCACCTTCGAGATCAAGAAGTTGAGCGGCACGGCCCAAGCATCGCCGAACCAGTCGTAAGTGCTCTCGGAACTGAGGGAATAGGTCCAGGCCTCCTTGGTCGTAAAGGAGACGAAGGGCTGTACGAAGGTAGCACTGAACGAGGGAGCGCTGCCGCGAACCGTGGCGAACGACCATGCGTGATTGGCGAGCACGCCGATCGTCCACGGTCCAACCTGGGTCAGGGCGACACCGGTTGGCCCCGCCCCCCATTGCCCGTTGGAAAGAAGCACATGTGTGCCGGTGGGAATCACGACGACAGGGCCGACACCCCAGATGAGGCCGCCGCTGGTGGGTGCTTTCGGCGAAAGGAAGAAACTTTGCACGGTGTCTCCCAGGCCGAACTGGTTGCCGCTGTTCGGCGCGGTATTCCACTGCGACACGACGGGCAGGATCGTGCGCGAGACGACGTTCCATTCCTCGCTGATCGAGACCGGCACGACAGGCTGAAACCGCATATAGGCGAGGTGGCCACCATGCTCGAAACCCGCCTGTGCGTCATAGTTGAACTGGAACGGAACGCTGATCAACGCGGCGACCGGATTGGCAAGGCTCCTGGCAAGGTCCTCGTCGCTTTGGCTGCTTGCGGGAGTCGATGGCAGGACTCCGATCAGGAAGCCGATCGTCGCGGCGCAGTTGCGCGTGCGCTTCAATCCGAGAAGGGTGCGACGGGATGGCATGGTCAATCCTCCCTTGTCCATGCGTGCCTCGCGATGACGTGCTGGAAGTCCGGCGTTTCTGCTCCGCGTGCGCAATGCATCTCCGCCACAAGCTCCGTTTGCCGGCGGCGAATCTAGGCTCGCCGATGCAGGACGGCCCGAGCCAAACGTCCCATGGCCATTCCGGTCGTCCCAAAAGCGGATGTCAGGTGGCAAATTGAAAGTGGCCTCGGAAGCGGCTGCCGCGAGGACGGGAGTGCGAAGCCGCAATTCGCGAATTGGGACACCGGGCACAGTCAGGGGACACCACGCCGATGTGACCCGGGCGGCGCTCCGCTAAGTGTGCTCCTCCCGCCGCACAGCAGCGGATCCCTCTTCATGAGGAAGTCATGGGCACTGACGGGATCTTGGTTGAGGATGGGCCTGCCGCGCTCGCGGTGCCGCCGTTCCGCCGATTCGCCCGTCGAGCCGTGCTGCCCGATTCCGGCCGGGGGCAGGCCGGGGAAACGGGGGTGTGGTGACGCGCTCCCCTTCCAGGGTCCAGCTTCTCCTGGCGCGACTGGCCCTCGGGCTCACGATCACCTTCGCGGTCGCGGGCGCGATCTGGCACGGCCTGTCGGGCGAAGTCCTGGCACGGATCTGGGAGAATATCCTCGAGCGCCCGGGCGGACCCATGACCTTCCGCTTCATCCTCCAGCCGGTCATGGCAGCGGCGGCCGCGCTGGTCGACGGCACGAGGGACGCCCGCATCGGACGCGCGGCGTTCATCCGGACGATCCTGACGAGTCCGGAAGAACGCACCGAGCGCATGCACGAGGCGCTGATCTCGACCGCCCGCATCGTTCTCCTGGGCCTCGCCATGGATACGATCTACCAGGCCCTGGTCTTCGAGACGTTTCATCCCGGCGAGGCGGCCATTGTGGCGCTTCTCCTCGCCTTCGTTCCCTACGTGCTCCTCCGCGGCCCCTTCACCAGGGTTGCCGGCTGGTGGTTCGGCTCGACCGCGCGAGGGAGATCCCCGCGATGAAGCGCTTCGACGCCCTGAACCGGTGGACGCCCGACCGTCGCAACCTCGCCTCCGACCTGGTGGCCGGGCTGACCTTTGCCGTCGTGAACGTCCCTCAGGCGATGGCCCATGCCCTTCTCGCGAGCGTCAATCCGATACTCGGCATCAATGCCCTGATGGTGGCCGTGCCGGTCGGTGCCCTCTTCACGAGCTCGGTCTTCATGAACGTCTCCACCACGGCCGCGCTGGCGGTGGCCGTCGGCGCCGCACTGGAGGACATTCCGGCCGGCCAGCGGACCGAGGCTCTGGCAATGCTGGTCCTGATGGCCGGCGCGATCCAGCTGCTGGCCGGCCTCCTGCGGCTGGGGTCCCTGCTTCGCTTCGTCTCGAACGCGGTGATGGTCGGCTTCCTCAACGGCGTGGCCATGCTCATCATCCTCGGCCAGCTCGGTCACCTGACCGGCTACGACAGTTCCCTGTCCAACAGGGTGGCCCAGGCGCTCGAGCTCCTGCTTCGGATCAACCAGGTCGAGCTGCCCACGACGCTGCTCGGCGGCGCGACCCTGGCGCTGATCGTCATGCTCCTGCTGTCACCGTGGCGCCGGTACGCCTTCATCGGGGCGATCGCCGGAGCCACCGCCGGGCTGGCGATGCTGACGATCCCGAGCCTGACCACGGCCTCCTACTTCGCCGCGGTGCCGACCGTCGGCGACATCACCGGGATCGAGCGCTCCCTCCCCGAACTCGCGCTGCCGCCGCTCTCACTCCTCCTGTCGATGAGCCTGCCCGCCGTATCGGTGGCCATCATCGGCCTGATCCAGGGCGCGGGCGTCAGCGAGGGCACGCCGAACCCCGACGGCCGATACCCCGACGTCTCGCGCGACTTCCTGGGTCAGGGGGCCGCCAACATCGCCACCAGCCTCGTTGCCGGCATCCCCGCCGGCGGCTCGATCTCGGGAACGGCGCTGATCCTGGGCGCCGGCGCGCGGTCTCGGTGGACGAACATCTCGGTCGGCTTCTTCGTCGCCGCGATCGTGCTGCTGGTCGCGCCGCTGGTCGAGCGCGTGCCGATGCCCGCCCTTGCCGCGCTGCTGATCGTCGCGGGATTCCAGGGGCTGCGCCTTCGCCAGGCGGTCATGGCGTGGAAGACCGGTCGAATACCGACGGTGGTGATGATCGTCACGTTCTGCGCGACGCTGATCCTTCCCCTGCACTTCGCCGTGCTGTTCGGCGTGGCGCTCAGCGTCGTCCTCCACGTGTTCCGGCAGGCCAACAAGGTCGTGGTGGTGCAGTGGGTCCTCCAGCCCGGCGGCTTTCCGCTCGAGCAGGCGGCGCCGCCGCGGCTGGCGAGCCGTCAGCTGACCCTTCTGCATGTCTACGGCAGCCTCTTCTTTGCCGCGGCGAAGAACGTCGAGGAGATGCTGCCGGCGATCGGTGACGCCAGGCGCGCCGTGGTGGCGATCGTCCTGCGCGGCAAGAACGAGGTCGGCAGCACCTTCGTGACCGTCCTCGAGCGCTACGCGGCGGCGCTCCACGCCCACGACAGCAAGCTCATGCTGATCGGCGTCGACCCGTCCGTTCTCGCCCAGCTGGCCAGGACCGGGGTCCTGAAGGCGATCGGCGAGGACAACGTCTACCTGGCCACGCCTCAGATCGGCGAGGCCCTGAACCGAGCCATCGCCGACGCGACCGCCTGGATCGGCCTGCCAAAGGCGGCGAACAGCGCCGGCGACCAAGCATCCTGACTCTGCCACTCGAACAAAGGAGACCGACATGGCAAAGACGAAGAAACCGAACATCCTCGTGCTCTGGGGGGACGACATCGGCTGGTGGAACATCAGCTACAACAACCGCGGCCAGATGGGCTACCGCACGCCCAACATCGATCGCGTCGCCAACGAGGGCGTCGCCTTCACCGACTACTATGGCCAGCAGAGCTGCACGGCGGGACGGGCCGCCTTCCTCACCGGCCAGAACCCGATCCGCACGGGCCTGACCAAGGTCGGAATGCCCGGCGCCGACGTCGGGCTCCGGGCGGAAGATCCCACGATCGCGAACCTGCTCAAGCCGCACGGCTACGCGACGGGGCAGTTCGGCAAGAACCATTTCGGCGACAAGGACGAGTTCCTGCCGACGGTGCATGGCTTCGACGAGTTCTTCGGCAACCTCTACCACCTCAATGCCGAGGAAGAGCCGGAAGACCCCGACTACCCCAAGGATCCCGCCTTCAAGAAGCGGTTCGGCCCTCGGGGAGTCCTGCACTGCCTGGCCGACGGCAAGGGCGGCCAGAAGGTCGTGGATACCGGACCGCTGACCCGCAAGCGCATGGAGACGATCGACGACGAGGTGACCGACCGGGCGCTGCGCTTCATCGACCAGTCGCACGAGGCGGGCAAGCCCTTCTTCCTCTGGTACAACACGACGGCGATGCACTTCCGGACCCACCTGGCCGAGAAGCACCGGGGCAAGAGCGGACAGGGCGACTACAACGACGCGATGGTCGCCCACGACGAGAACATCGGCCGGATGCTCGACAAGCTCGATGCCCTGGGCATCACCGAGGATACGATCGTCCTCTACTCGACCGACAACGGCGTCCACTTCAACAGCTGGCCGGATGCCGGCATCACGCCCTTCCGCTCCGAGAAGAACACCAACTGGGAAGGCGGCTGGCGCGTGCCGGCCTTCGTTCGCTGGCCCGGCAAGTTCAAGGCCGGATCGGTGGTGAACGGAATCGTCAGCCACCAGGACTGGCTGGTGACCTTCCTGGCCGCCGCGGGCGAGCCCGACATCAAGGAGAAGCTCCTCAACGGTCACAAGGTCGGCAAGACGACCTACAAGGTCCACCTCGACGGGTACGACATGCTGCCCTACCTGAGCGGCGAGGTGGAGGAAAGCCCGCGAGAGTCCTTCTTCTACTTCAGCGACGACGGCGACATCCTGGCGATCAGGATGGGGGACTGGAAGGTGGTGCTGATGGAGCAGCGGGCCAGGACCCTGCAGTGCTGGTTCGAACCCTTCGTCCGCCTGCGGGCCCCCAAGATCTTCCATCTCCGGCGGGATCCTTTCGAGCGCGCCGACGAGAACTCCAACACCTACTGGGACTGGATCATCTCCCACGCCTACATCATCTACCTGATGCAGGGGCTGGTGAGCGAGCAGATCGCCAACTTCGTCAAGTTTCCGCCGCGCCAGAAGCCTGCCTCGTTCAATCTGGACGCCGTGATGCGGACGCTGGAAGACGCCGGAGGCGGCGCGAACCACTAGAGCGGCTGGCGGCAACCGGGGTCGCGCGAGCGGCCCCGGATTGCCGGATCGACGGTCACGGCGCGCCGGCGTCGGCCCCCGTCACCGGTCCGCCTTTGCGGCTTCTCCGGCGGAATAGAGCGCGATGGCCGGCCGGGCGCTCAGGCCATGGGCGAAGATGCTGAGCGCGACGGTTGCAGTCGTCGCGAGCTGAATCGTGGATTCACCCGGCAGGCCGATCTCCCGCTTCAGATACACCAGACCGAGGACGATGGACGCCAGTCCACGGGGACCGAACCAACCCATGAACCAGACGGTCGGACGCGAGAGTCCGGAGCCGATCAGCGAGATCGCCACCGGCAGCATGCGCACGACGGTCAGGCTCGTGATGGCGTAGGCCGCGACCGCGAGATCGATTCCCTGCCAGCTGCGCGCGACGACGATGCCGAACAAGGTGAACACCGAGAGATTCAGGACCTGTCCCCAGATCTCACCGAAATCCAGGTTGGGCTTGCGCGCGCGCTTGGTGCCCAGCTGAACGGCGAGGCCTGCGACGAACGCGGCGATGAACATGCTGGCGCCGACGGCCACGCTGACGAGCAGGCAGAGCACCGGCAGGGCCGCGAGGGCGATCTGGGCGAACGATGGCGCCACCCAGTCGCGGCTTGCTGCCCATCCCAGCAGCCATCCGCCACCTAGTCCGATCGCCACGCCAACCACGACGCCGTAGCCCAGCTGTTCGAGCACCAGCTTCGCGAGCCTCGGGTTGGCGCCGTCGCCGGCGGCAGCCGTGATCGCGATGAAGAAGAGGAGGAGCGGAACCGAAAGCCCATCGGCGAGACCTCCCTCGACCTTCAGGGCCTGCCGCACCCGCAAAGGCACGCGCGGATCGGTAACGACGGCCTGGGCCACCCCACCGTCGGTCGGCGCCAGGATCGCGGCAAGGATCGCCGCCTCCCACCAGCCGAGACCCGGCAGGATCAGCCACGCCGCGATGGCCCCCACCAGCATGTTCAGGGGAAGGGCGACGCCGAGGATCCGGCCCGGCAGCTCGCGAATGTTCCACAGCAGCGACAGGTCGGTCCGTGCGGCATCGGTGAACAGCAGCAGCACGAGGCTGGCCTCCGCGAGATGCAGGAGGAGATGGAGGTCGACCGCGAAGCCGGGTCGCAGAGGCACGATCGTCCCGATCGCGATCCCTGCGAGCGTGAACGCGAGCGGTCCTGTCACGACCGTGGTCTCCAGACGTCCCGAGACCAGGCCGTAGGCAAAGAAGAGAACGGCAAGGGTCACAAAGAAGAGGAGCATCGCGACCAGCTGCTATCGTCGACCAGGCAGTTTCCGCGCCGCGTCCAACCGTCTGCTCAGCCGGACTCTCCCCGAAAGGGAGTGGAGGCACGAAGGGGTACGGGAACGATGTCGGGCAACTGCCATGTCCGATCGAAGTAGGCCTTCGTGGGGGCATAGAAACGGAAGTATGCAAACCACCCGCGACCATCGACGGTCGGTATCCAGTTCCTTTCTTGACTGCCCTCGGGCGGCTCGACGCCGAAATAAAGGTCCACGGAACCGTCGGGGTTCTCGACCAGGCCGTCACGCGAATCGCGGCCCGCGATTTCGCGCCCGTTGTCGATGAAGCAGCGGGTCTCGGTGTCGTAGAGGGTCATTGCCCAGAATTGCGCGACCGGCGGATTCGGCGGGACGCGCAGCGAGTAGCTCTTCCCGCCCTGAAGCCAGGCCCCCTCCGCGTCCTTCTGGATGCTGAGATAGGCCTGGCCCTCGCCGGCAGTCCTGGTCGTCATGCCTGCGGACAGGGTGACGGCCTCGTAGAACCATCCCGTCCGCTCGTCGAGGGCCGTATGGTTCTCGGTTTCCTGGCCGGCCTCCAGAAGGATCGCGTTCTTCCACTGCCGACCGGGGTAGGCGACGGCTTCCTTCTGTCGCTTGGCGTAGCTCAGGCTTCTGGCCATCGCCTCGCCGATCACAGCCGCCTCCCGGAGAATCGCGCTCTGCCGCCTATCCGGAACGAAGGGCCTGCCCTTCTCGATCCCGAGCGGCTTGAGCATTGCCACCATCATCCGGTCGCGCTCGTGAACCGGCTCCCCATCCATCAGCTTCGCGACCAGCCGCCAGTAGTCCAGTCCGCCGGGTTGGGCGCCGCGCCACGCCTTGCCGTCCGGCGTCACCATGCGTGTGCGCGGCGGATCGGATTTCCTTGCGTAGGGGTATGTTTGGTAGGCCTCTCTCAGCGCATTCGCCTCGTCCGGATCGGTCGCCAGCACGCGAAAGGCATGAAAGATGTGGTTCATCGGCGAGCGAACGACAGTGTAGCCGTCGGCGCTCCCGACCGAGTGACCAGGGCCGAGGACGAGGTATCTCGCGCCAGCGCCCCTGTCGGGGCCGGTCAGTCCCATGTCCGTGACCGGCCGCTGCCAGAAGTCCAGGATCCCGCCTGCCGTCGGGCCCTTGGGATAGTCGATGACGACAGGCCCCGTCAGGCTCAAATCGAGCATGCCAACGATATAGGGGGTCGTGGCATTGGAGGTCAGAAGCCCGAGCTTGTCGCGATAGCTGACATAAAGGACGACGTCGCCGTCCTTCGCGCCAAAGATCTTTTCGTGAACCTCGTGCCACTGCGCGAATCCGACCAGCGGTATCGCCCACAGGTACGCCTGGACCGCCCTTTGAAGATCCATCGCGTCGTAGAGTTTCTCGATCGTGGCGTCCGTCGGGTAGCCACCCTCGAAGCTCAAGCGACCGATGTCCGTCTCGATCGAACCGGTCATCGGTAGCGAAGACAAGTCCTTCATCCTCAGCCTCCGGGCGAACCACGCATCCCGTCGCACTCCGTCTGCTTCACGATCGGAGGAACGTAGTAGTTGCCGTTCAGGACTTCCGCCTTCGGCACGTACATCCGCATGTTCAAGGAAAATGCTTCGCCCCTGCGCGTCGGAAGCCAATTCGACTCGGGGATGCCGGCAGGCCGGGAGGCGGCGAAGTACAGCGTCAGTGAGCCGCTGTCGCCATGCTCGAAACGGGACAGGTGGTTGAAACTGTAGCGATGGAGCGGATTCGGGATGACCCGATAGTCCGGCAGGCTCAGAAGGGTCAGCGACCAGTAGGCATCGACGTGCTCTCCAGGCAGGTCCCTCTGCTCGAAGTGGATCGTGTACACGTTGTCGCCGTTCAGCTGAGCGCCGGTCTCGTCCTGCTCGCCGATGTAGTAGACAACCTCCTCGTTGTTGTTCCACCAGATGCCGGCGAAGTTCGCGGCGGTCCGAAACCAGTAGTCCTCGCCGAAGCCCTTTTCCTTGCCTGTGGTCGCGATCCAGCCGCCTCGCCTGTCGCCATAGCTGCGGATGAACTTGATCAGGGCGGGCAGCGCGATCGTGCGGGTTATGGCCTCGACAAGCGCTCGGTTGGCTTCGCTCCCGGCCACGAACGACGCGATGGACATGACGTTCCCCTGCATCGCGCCGGCGAGCTTCATGGCGTCGGGCGCGCTGTCCAGCACGGCCTCGACCATGGGCGTGGCGAACGCATCGACCGTGATCGGGTTCGCGTTGTCGAACGCCGGGATCGCAACAGCCGGCTCGATCCTTGGTCTGCCGGCTTCGACGATTCGAAATCCGCGCTGCAGCCGAACCGCAGTCTCGTCATCGCCTCGTCGTTCGATGCGCGCAAGCATCTTGGCCTTGCGCGAAGGGAGGTCGAGCTGCAGCACGTTGGCCGGCAGCCTGGGTGTCGAACCCTTCAGACAGAACGCAAAGCGGCCGTGCGGCCGATGCGGAAAGCTGCGCTGATTCACATTGCAGACGATGTCGGCCCATTCGTCCATGATCTGGACCGTATAGTATCGGCCCTCGATCCTCGGGATCTCCAGGATGACGGGCGTGTCCTCGTCGACGGCGAGCCAGGCCTCGAGGTAGGCAACGTCGAGATTCGGATTGACGAACGCGGCCTCGCCCAGTTCGTTGTACTTGATGACATTGTAGTCGTTCTTGCCCTCTGCGAGGTCGATTCGCTCCTGGCGGATGACCAGGTACCGGGCGAGGACGTAGATGTAGGCGTCGACGACATCCTGCTCCGTGAGGCCAAGTCCCGGCACGGGCCCGTTCGACACCGTCATTTGGCGACGTTCCTCGATTCGGATCGATCGGCGGCCCTCACCGCTTCGGCGCCTTCGCGAGCTGCGATCCCTGAAACGAGCGGCGCAGCAGCGACCAGAGGCTGCCGCCCGTCACCATGCCCAGGACGTAGACCAGGGCAACCAGCACGGCCAGCGGCGCGCGGGCGCTGAAGCCCAGGAACGACATCGTGACGACCGTGACGTTCTGGGCGACGAAGAGAATGACGGCGACGGCAAAAAGCACGACGACACAAAGGTGAATCCAGCGCATGTCGATTGCTCCCCTGTCCGTGCCGGGTCCTCGACCGGCCTGTTGCCGGCCGCTTCATCCTACAACCGGCCGCGCGGAAGGACCTAAGCGCGGTGTCTCCGGACTGTGCCGCACGTCCCAAACACGGGGTTCTCTTGGGAGCCGATCGCAACGGCCCCGGGGGCGGCCGGCCACGGAGAGGGGGCGGTCGCTCGACGCCTTGACCGACCGATCGTCCCGGGGCTGTTCAAGGTGTCCCAAAAGGCAAGGGGAACGGGACTTCGCCTGTTGCCGGCGCTATCCCATCGTGCGGCGCAATCGTCGAGGAAGCGCGGGGTGCCCGTCATCTTGTTCAGGATCCTTCGGCCGGTGGCCGTTCTGGGAATCGCCGTGGCGGCTGCTGTCCTTGCGCTGCGCGCGTGGGACGCCCACAGGGGGCCACCGCTCGAACCGTGGCACACCTACGTGCCGGCCGACATGCATGCTGCCGAGATCGACCGCAGCGACTGGACGGCCTACCTGCGGCGCGAGGAAGGCGTCTTCCGCGCCGTGCGCCGTGACGTCGTGGATCGGATCGACCCGCGAACGGCGGTCCCGGGCAACCGCTACTGGGCGGACGCCCCGATCCATTCCGGCCGCTTCGCCCAGGATTTCAACCGATCGTATCGGCTCGAGCCGGACGGCCCGCCCGCGGGAGCCGTCCTGCTGCTGCATGGCCTCACCGATTCGCCCTACAGCCTCCGTCATATCGGCCGGCGCTATCGCGACGCCGGCTTCGTGGTCGTTGCCATCCGGCTGCCGGCGCACGGCACGGTGCCCGCGGCCCTGACCGACGTCGAATGGGAGGACTGGGACGCCGCGACGCGGCTGGCGGCGCGCGAGGCGCGGCGACGGGTCGGCGCCGACCGCCCGCTGCGGAACGCGGCGACAAGCGCTGACTGAGCTTGGCCCGCACATTTCCGGTCTCGACTTGACCTCCCCCGGCCTGCCTCACCGCCTTCGCTGTCAAGCGGGCGGTGGGAAGAAGGCAGTCGCTACGCGAGCAGCTGGTCGTCGGGGAACACCCGGATGTTGATCACGACATCCTGGAAGTCGTTGTCGCCCGTCGTTGTCGGCAGGTCCTCGAAGCCGATCTGCAGTTCGCGGCCGCCCGGATTGACTCCGGAGAGCACCTGAACGGCGCCTTCCGAATTGAAGGCAGCAAAGGAATGGAAGATCGGCGCGGCCGTCAGGCTGCCCAGCGCCGCGCTTCGCAACTCCGGCGGCACACCACTGGCGAGATCTGCCGGCGCAGCCGTTCCGGGCATCACGAAGGAGAGATCGTCGGGGAGGTCGCCGTAGAGGTCGAACCCGTCCTGAATCAGGAAGAAGCCGAGCTTCTCGTTGTTCCCCGGCACGCCCAGGCTCACCGTTCGTCCATCGGCAGCAACGTTCAGCGTCCCGGAGAACACGACGCTCACATCGAGAACCGTCCCGTCCGCTGCCACCTTGTAGACGCCGAGCGTGTTGTTGTGTGCCGACACCGCAGACTTCAGCTCCAGCGTGAAGCGCACCACGCCGTCGCCGGTGAGAAACGGCTCGTTCGCCACACCGTTGATGGAGGATGCCTCCACGCGCGTGCCCTCAGACAGTTGGGGCAGAAACTTCTCGAAGGTCACCACCGTGTGAGCTGCCGCGCCCGCACCGCGCACGACCGTCATGAAATCGCCTCCCGTGAAGTCGCCGACCAGCCGAAGATTCAGGCCGCCAATGACGAGCGTGGCGCCGCCCACGCCCTCGATGACGTCGATCGCCGCCCGCCCGGCCGCTATTCCCTGGAAATCCAAGGCGTCTTCCGCATCGAACCCGACAACGGCGGTGCCAGCCGGCAAGCCGCCCGATCCGCTGACGATCTCGAGCAAGTCGGCGCCACCATCCAGGTCGATGAACTCGAAGGAGACAAGTCCTTCTGCGGACATCTTGACGACGTCGTCTCCGGCGCTGCCTTCCAACCTTTCGACACTCACAAGCCGGCCTGCCGTCAGATCCAGGGATTGCGGTTCGGCAAGAAGGAGAGTGTCCGTGCCGTCACCGCCATCGACGGTCATTCCCGGCGAAAAGACACCCTTGAAGAGGGCAATCCTGTCGTGGCCGCTCATCGAGATCTGTGACCTGAACCACGAAGGGAGATCCAGTCCCGGCTTCAGTCCCGTCGGCTGATGGGATCCATCTTCGGCGAAGATTCCAAAGCCGACCTCGAAAGGCGGTGTTCGCGACGGCTGATCGAAGGCATCGAAGGCGAACAACGGCACGGTCTTGCCGCCATTCTGATACTGGCCGGTAAGCCACGCCAGGATCTTGTCGTAGACCTTGACCTGATTGCCCTGGCCGTAGACCGTCGAATAGCCGGTTTCCCCGACGAATGGTTCGATCTTGCCGGCGAGCTGCTGGTAGACGGATTCGAAGTATTGGATGACCGGCGCGAAGTCGGTGCTCGACGCCGGTTCCTGCGGGGTTCCCTGCGTGTACTGATTGTAGAAGACGACGGGCTTGCCGCCGACCCAGGCGTTGCTCCAGTGGCTTTGAATGTAGTCCGAGATGTTCACGGCGATGGCGTTGGAAACGCCGTAGTTGGCGATCGTCGTCGACACGGGAATCGACGAAAGCCCGTACTTGCTCAGCGAGGCGCTCAGATTGTCGAAGGACTGCTGGATCCAGGTCTGATAGGCGCCGAATGACGGATCGCCCGGCGGCGGTCCGTTCTGATCGATCTCGTTGCCGAGCAGGATCACCTTCAGATGCGCCTGCACCTTCGCAACGGAGCCGAAGGCATCGATGATCATCTCGACCCATTTGTCGGTGTAGGCCGAGCTGGTCATCAGGCCCGGCGTCCACGGCTGCCCAAACCCGCCCTGGGCCAACGCGCTGTTCAGCGTCCCCATGGCAAGCTCGATGTCCGCCGTGCCGGCGACAATGGAGATGACCTGTTGCTGGGTGGGATCGATCGTCGGGTCGTTGGGGTTGACTGTCCCGACCGCCACATCATGGAATGTCTTGATCAGCCCGAAATACTGGGTGATCTGGGCGAGGTCCGCGGCGATGCTGTAGCCTGTCCGCCCGTTCTCCCAACTCTCGTAGTTGACGCCGACGTTGTACTTGAACGGCGTATTGACGGGGATCAGCGGGTCGGGTGCCATTCTGACGGTCCTGTGTGCCTGGTGGCGATCGATAATATCTCACCGAAGCTGCCAAGAAGCACGCCGCAGGCCGTCGCCTGTACCAAACATCGCTTTCGGTGCGGCGACGATCCGAGCGATAGGCACCCCCCTTGGCCGGCACGTCGCAAGCCACGAGCCAGTCACTGCTGCGGTTTAGACTTAACCTCTTTTAACCGGCGCCCCCGGTGCCTCAGTGCTATTTTCACGTTCTGGCCAAGTCCGGAAGGACCCAGGCACCAGTCGGCCGGCCCTGGCATTCCCGACGATATCGCCGCGCTCGCAGGGGCACTGCCGTTCGGGATCGAGACGAGCAATGGCGCAACAGAAGGCCGGCTCGCCGTGACGAATAGCAACGTCCACAGAGAGAAGGCGTCGACATGTTCGAACTGACCGTCAATGGGACCAGGCACCAGGTCGACGTCGTCCCGGAAATGCCCCTGCTCTGGGTCTTGCGCGACGAGCTTGGCATCACGAGCGCGAAATACGGGTGCGGCATCGCTCAGTGCGGCGCCTGTACGGTGCAAATCGACAGGGCGGCCGTACGGTCCTGTCAGGTCCGCATGGCCGATGTCGCGGGCAAGGCGATAACCACCCTCGAAGCGGTCGGCAACGGCACGCTGCATCCTGTGCAGGAAGCCTGGATCGAACATCAGGTGCCGCAATGCGGCTACTGCCAGGCCGGCCAGATCATCCAGGCCATCTCGCTCCTCGAAGCCATTCCGAAGCCGAGCGACAAGGACATCGACGTCGTCATGTCGGGCAACCTCTGCCGCTGCGGCACTTACGAGCGCATTCGCGCGGCAATCCATGCGGCCGCCGCGAAGATCGGAGGGAAATGACATGGTCGACCAGTCCAGTCTCTCCCGACGAACCCTGGTTTTCGGCTCCATCGCGGCCGCTGGCGGCGTGGCGTTCGGGCAGCATGCGCGGGCGCAACGGCCACCTGCTTCTGCCGCTGCGACGAATCCGCTGACGGCGGACCTCGGTCCAAATTCGGTGACGTTCAATCCGTGGGTCGAGATCAGTCCGCAGAAGATCACGCTGATCGCCCAGCACGCGGACAAGGGTCAAGGCGTCGGTTCCATCCAGACGCTGATGATCGCCGAAGAGCTGGACCTCGAGCCGAACCAGTTCGAGATCCGTTTCGCCGGACCCAGCCCCGCCTATTTCAATACCGGATTCGCCCACGAGCTCGCGCCCTTCCTGGCACCGGACCAGAGCCCCGAAGCCGAGAAGGCGCGCGCGGCCGCCCTGGAATGGCTGAGGAAGTCCGGCCTGCAGATGACCGGGGGCTCCAGCACGATCCCCGACACGTTCGACAAGCTGCGCATGGCCGGCGCGGTCGCGCGGGAAACGCTCAAGGCGACGGCAGCCCGGCGCGCTGGAATTGCGGCCGCCGATCTGCGGACCCAGGGCGGCAGCGTGGTCCTGCCGGACGGAACGAAGATTCCCTACGTCGCGCTGGCCGCGGACGCGGCGAAGATCACGCCGGTTGCGGTCACCAGGCTCCGCGAGCCTTCTCAGTGGCGATTCATCGGCAAGCCGATGGAACGGCTCGACATCCGGTCGAAAGTCACCGGCGAAATGAAGTTCGGCATCGATCGGAAGATGGACGGCATGGTCTACGCCGCCGTCAAGCTGAACCCCAACAAGGGGCAGCCGATCGTGTCGTACGACGCGAGCACGGCCCAATCGATGCCGGGGGTCCGGAAGATCCTCAAGATATCGAACGGCATCGCCGTGATCGCGACGAACAGCTGGTATGCGATGCAGGCGGCCGAGCGCGTCGACTGCACATGGGCACCGAGCAAGTATCCGGCCGAACAGGCCGAGCACTGGAACGTCGCAGCCGCTTCCTTCGCGCCGCAATTCCTCGGCAAGGAATGGCGCAATGACGGCGATGTCGACGCCGGATTGAAGGAAGGGACGCTGATCGAGGCGGAGTATCGCGCGCCCTATGTCGGGCATCAGCCGCTGGAGCCGCTCAACGGCATCGGCATTGTCACGGACAAGGGCATGGAAATCTGGGCGGGGCATCAAACGCCCCAATCAGTGCAGGACATCGCTGCGACAGCGATCGGCATGAAGCCCGAGCAAGTGACGTTTCACAACGAGTGGATGGGCGGGAGCTTCGGCCACCGCCTCGAGTTCGAGAACATCCGGGTGCTCGCCGAGATCGCGAACCAGATGCGCGGGATACCGGTGAAGCTGGTCTTCTCGCGAGAGGAGGATTTCCGCCAGGACATTCCCCGGCAGATCGCGATGGGCAGGTATCGGGGAAGCGTCAAAGACGGAAGGATCGTTGCCGCCGATTTCCAGGTGGCTGCGAATCCGCCCTTCAAGGAACTCCTGGCACGAATGGGAACGCCGTCGAAGGACCCCGATGGCCAGCTCGCGGTCGGCATCTGGAACCTTTATTACGACATCCCCAACTACCGCGCGAAAAGCTTCGAGATCCAGGGGCTGTCGCCGTGCACGACCTGGCGGTCCGTCGGCGCTTCCGCCAACGGATTCTTCACCGAGAGCTTCATCGACGAGCTGATTCACGCCGCGGGCCTGGACCCGCTCCTGGCGCGCATCGAGATGTGCAAGATACCGATCTACCGGAAGCTCCTGGAGACCGTCGGCGAGATGGCCGACTGGAAGGGGCCCCTGGGACGCGGAAAGGGCCGCGGCGTGGCGTTTGTCGAGTCGTTCGGAACGGCCGTCGCCGAGATCGTCGAAGTGACCATGACCGACGCGGGCATCAAGATCGACAAGGTCTGGGTGGCGGCCGATGTCGGCACGGTCGTCGATCCCGTCAATTTCGAGAATCTCGTCCAGGGCGGCGTCGTCTGGGGCCTGGGTCACGCCATGAACTGCGAGCTCACCTATGCAAAAGGAGGCGTCCAGCAGACCAACTACAATCACCACGAAGGCATGCGGATGTACCAGTGCCCGGCAATCGAGGTGCGTGGCCTGGAAAACGACTACACTGTCAGGGGCATCGGCGAGCCGCCTGTACCGCCCGCGGCGCCCGCGCTGGCCAACGCCATCTTCGCCGCCACCGGCCAGCGCCTGCGTGAAATGCCTTTCAACAAGTTCATCGACTTCGTCTGAGGGCGGGCCATGAGGAAGACAAGCCTGATCGCGCTCACCCTTGCGAGCTCCATCGTCGTCCTGACGGGACTCGTCCTGGCCAAGGACGAACCGAAGGAGGCGGTGCCGGTGGGCAGCATCAGCCGGGCCGAGGGGCTGACGGCCTGGAAGAGAATTGAAGCGGTGGTGACGCATCCGCGCTGTGCCAATTGCCATGTCGACGCGAAGGCGATTCCGATCTGGACGCCGGCTGGCGAAAGCAAATCCCGGGTCCACGGCATGAACATCCGCGGCGGAGAAAGCCGCATCGGCGCGGAGACCGTTCGGTGCTCGACATGCCATGTCACGTCGACATTGCCGAACCCGCCGGCTCCAGCGCCCCTGCATGCCGGCATCGACTGGCAGCTTGCGCCCGTGGAATTCATCTGGTTCGGCAAGACCGGGGCCGAGATCTGCGCGCAACTCAAGGACTCCAGGCGGAATGGCGGTCGAGATGCCGCAGGCCTCGTCGAGCACCTGAAGCACGACGCGTCCCTGAACGGCTTCATTCCGAGGGCGTGGGCCCCCGGAGCCGGCCGCACGACGCCGCCGGGAACTTTCGAGGATCACCTCAAGGACATGGCTCTCTGGGGAGCTGCCGGGCAGCCCTGTCCGGACTGAGGATGCCTGCGTGCGCGTGCGTCGGCAGTTATCCGGCACGCTGCGCGTACCGGGCGCCAGCCTGCTCGCTCTCGTCGGGGTCCTGCTCGACGCGACGATGGCAGCACCCGCTCTGGCGCAGGCGGAGCCATCGCCCGCCGGCCGCTGCGCCCAGCTCGTGGCCTACTACGATCGCTACGGCGGCGGCAGCGGGAATTCCGACGGCCGCCGCAATCACACCTGCATCGCGGCCAGCATCGACTGCCGCAACGACCGCTTTGCCGAAGGCATCGCGACCATCGAGAAGTTGCTGCGCGACAAGAAGTTCACCGTGCAGCCGCCGGGTCCCGCCACGCTCGCTCACGATAATTGAGGCTGCCCTGAGCGGGCGCTCTCTCCTCTCTCTAGCGGCCCCTATAGGCTTCAAGGTTCGAGAGCTTGGTGAGGGAAGTTCCTGGACCGGACGACCCCGCTGATAAAGTTGCGGCGCGAGCATCGGTGCGTCCTCTTCGCCGCAGAAGGGCGACGACCGCGAGCTCAGTCACTTGCTCAACAACCTCAAGAGGTAGATGCCGGGGTTGAAAGCTCCACGAGTTCGCGGTATGTTCTGTGCTCGCCGGACCGAATAACCTCTGCCCTTACAACGGCTAGAGGGCGGGGAAAGGGCCGTTAGGCTCTGTGGATAATTTCTTCGATAAGCAGACGGCGGCGTCCGATGTGAAGTCCCGCATCGTCACCAAGCACTTCGAGACGTGGTCAGGCATCGTCCTCCCGAAGGCCGTCCAGTTGGGCCAGAACATCGCGTACGTGGACCTCTACTGCGGTCCCGGCCGCTACGACGACGGCACGAAGTCCACACCGCTCCTTGTCCTTGAAACAGCGATCGGTAAGCCGAAGCTGCACCCCCACCTCATCACAATCTTCAATGACAAGAAGCGCGCTTCGATCAAGAAGCTCGGCGCCGAAGTGGCGAAGCTGCCGGGCATCTTGCAGCTCAAGAACCAGCCGATCCTCCTGAACCAGCAGGTCAGTCCGGAGACGGAGAAGTATTTCGTTGCAAACGCAAGGATGCCCTCCTTCACCTTTCTGGACCCGTTCGGCTACTCGGGCCTGACGCGTGGACTGATCCAAGCAGTTGTCACGAAAACTTGGGGCTGCGACTGCATCTTCTTTTTCAGTTACTCCAGCATTAATCGGGCACTGAGTGCCGGATACTTCACGTCACACATGGAATCTCTGTTCGGCCCGGCGCGCGCGGCGAAACTCGAAGCAAAGATGCAGAGCATCCAGGGGTCCGGACGCAACAAGCCGCTGGAGCGCGAGGGCATCATCATCGAGGCACTGCGGGAGGCGCTGGAGGAGCTCAACCACGGCGCCTTGTTCGTCCGGACATTTCGCTTCAAGAAGGGGCTGCGAACGTCGCACATGCTGGTCTTTGTAACCACCAACCCGCTCGGCTTCCGCGTGATGACCGACATCATGGCGAAGGAGGGATTCATCGATAAGCAGGGCGTCCCGCACTTCACGCACTACACCAAGCCGCCGCCGAAAGATCGGCTCATCTACGTCGAGTACATCAATCTCAAAAAGGGCCTACTGAAGAAGTACGCGGGGAAGACGATGACCATGCTCCAGATCTTCCTCGATCACCGGCAGTACACAGCGGGCTTGTACAAGGATGCGCTAAACGACCTCGAAGACGAGGGGTTCATCACTGTCGACCCGCCGGCTAGTAGGCGTAAACCTGTAAACGGCAAGAGATCCTTCAAGGACGGGGCCGTTGTAACCTTCCCCCCAAGGAAAAAATGAAATGGCGAACAACTCCTCTATCGAGTGGACGGAAGCTACCTGGAACCCAGTCGCCGGCTGTACCATCGTTTCGCCTGGCTGCACCAACTGCTACGCCATGCGTCTCGCCGCTCGCCTCGAGGCAATGGGGCAGCCAAAGTACAGCGGCCTTACCCGGAAGACCGGCGGCCGGATGAAGTGGAACGGGCGCGTGAACCTAGATCGCAATGCGCTCGACATCCCGAAAGGTTGGAAGACCGGTCGGACGATCTTTGTGAACTCCATGTCCGACCTCTTCCAAGATCGTGTACCTCTCGACTTCATCAAAGAGGTCTTTACCACGATGATCGTGACCCCGCAGCACACCTACCAAGTTCTAACGAAGCGGGCGGAGCGGGCTGAAGAACTTTCGCCACGCCTTCCTTGGCCGAAGAACGTCTGGCTTGGAGTGAGCGTCGAGAACGCGGACTATGCGTACCGCATCGACCATCTTCGCCGCACCAAAGCCGCCGTAAAGTTTCTGAGCCTTGAGCCGCTACTCGGGCCGCTCGACGACCTCAATCTTTCCGAGATCGACTGGGCGATCGCTGGCGGCGAAAGTGGTCCAGGCGCGCGACCGATGCCCATCGAGTGGGTTCGATCGATCCGCGATCAATGCATCGCTGCGAATGTTGCGTTCCACTTCAAACAGTGGGGCGGAGTGAACAAGAAGCGCAGTGGTCGCATGCTCGACGGAAAGACGTGGGATCAGCAGCCGCCTCGTCATCAACACGCGAAGCACGTCGCATTTGCTGAGTGATAGGACCGAAAAGCCCTCCGTTGCCCAAGACACGGAAGTGAGGCTAGCGCGGCTAAGAGGCTAAGCCGATCCGGTGAGTCATTGAAATAATGGCGCGCCGGAGAGGATGAAACTGGGAACTCTTATGTAATTGTTTGTGCTATGTGATTTCGTAAGGGCGCTATGGTTGGGGGCGGCAATGAAGGCGGGACCGGTCGAAATCGGCACATTATTACAGAACCGGAATCGCTATTGCGTTCCGATCTATCAGCGTCACTACGTCTGGAATCGCGAGAAGCAATGGGAGCCGTTCTGGCAGGACATTCGCACCAAGGCTATCGAGCGGCTGGCGGGACGCGAGCGGCGTTTCTCGCATTTCATGGGCGCCATCGTCCTCGAAAGCCGCGCCAAGCCGTCTGTCAAGCAAGTGCCGTCCTTTCAGGTGGTGGACGGCCAGCAGCGCCTCACGACATTTCAGCTCTTTCTGACGGCCGCGCGCCACTACGCTCAGTCGATCTGCCACGAAAGCACTGTCGGCAACATCACACGCTATGTCCTGAACAGCGACCCGCACCTGATGGAAGACGCCGAGGTCGAAATCTACAAGGTCTGGCCGACGCAATCGAACCGGCAGCTCTTCGTGGATATCGTATCGTCGGAGGATCGAGCCTCGCTCAAGAAAGCCTATCACGACCATTGGTACGCCAACGCCAAGCGCGATCAGGTCAAGGAATACAACTCAACCCCGTCGATGCTGCGCGCCTACGGCTATTTCTACGACCGCATCAAGCACTCGATCGAAACCGACGATCTGCACGACGATCTTATCGAGGCGCCGGATACCGAAGGTGACGCCGCCGCGACAGCCGAAGACGATATCCCGAAGGAACTGAAACTGGACGCGATCTGGCAGTCGCTGCTTGAGGAATTCAAGGTCGTCGAAATCGTCCTCGACGAAGGCGACGACGCACAGGTCATTTTCGAGACGCTGAACGATCGCGGCGAACCGCTGCTAGCCGCCGATCTCGTGCGGAACAACATCTTCCAGCGGGCGGACGCCCGCGGCGAGGACGCGGAACATCTCTTTAAGCGGTATTGGAAGCCGTTCGAGGACTCGTTCTGGAGTGCGATGGAGAAACAGGGGCGCTACAAGAAGCAGCGCATCGAATTCTTCCTCGCCAACTTCATTGCCGGCAAGATCGCCGGTGAGGTCACGATCTCGAAGCTATTCTCGGAATACAAGGCGTTCCTGCGGCCGGCGCGGAACAGTACCGTACCGCGTTACGCGACAGTTCAGGCGGAGATCCGCGACCTCGAAGCCTACGGCAAGGTCTATCGGGAAATCATTGAACATTCGTCCGGCTCGCCGCTTGCGGAGTTTTCTGCGCGGCTGCGAGCTTGGGATGTTACCACGATCAATCCCCTGCTGCTCCGGCTCTGGTCGAGCAACATGGGCGACGAAGAAAAGCGGAAATCGCTCGATCTCCTGCTCTCGCTGATTGTGCGGCGCGCCGTATGCGGCCTCACCTCGAAGAACTACAACAACCTTTTCCTGAACGTCATAGCCGACCTGGAGAAGAAGGGCTGGAGGTATGAGAATCTGCACGCCTACCTGCTTGGCCTGACCTCGGAAAGCGGGCGCTTCCCGCAGGACGCGGAATTCGAGAACGCGATTGCCTCGCGGCCGCTCTACACATCGCTCGGTCCGGCACGGGTGCGTACACTGCTGTCCGAAATCGAGTTGGCCAGACGCGGCAAGAAGCAGGAAGACAAGTCGCTTCCGGAGACGTTGACCGTTGAACACATCCTGCCGCAGTCATGGCGGCAGCACTGGCCGATGAACGGCCAGTCCCAGCCGACCGACGAGGAATTCAGCCAGGCGATCTTCGCAGTTCTGGAAGACGATACTCCCGTCGGGCGGATCGTGCGTCGCCACCGCGTCAAACAGACGCTCGGCAATCTCACGCTGGTGACGCAGTCCTTCAACAGCGGGGTCAGCAATCTCGGCTTCAAGGTGAAGCGGCAGGAATTCGAGGATCAGTCGATCCTCATGCTGACAAAGGATTTCGTGAAGAAGGACAAGTGGGACGAGGACGAGATCGCGGACCGCGGCAAGCAGCTCTTCGAGCACATGCGCCAGATATGGGGCGCACCCTGACAGGCGTATCAGTTCTCAATCTTGCATGGTGTTGAGAGAACTACTGTAGAAAAATCAACAGCATAAGAATGGCGCGCCCGAAGAGATTCGAACTCCTAACCTTCTGATCCGTAGTCAGATGCTCTATCCAGTTGAGCTACGGGCGCGTGGCCGGCGGCCCTCGTCGAGGGGGCCGGCGAAGAGGGGCGCACCCTAGTGAAAGTGGCCCGCCGACGCAAGTCGCCAGACGCCGCCCGGACAGGCCGTCGCGGCCCCGCCATGGCCGCCGGCGGCCGGCACCCAAGTGCCTCGAAACGCTCGTGAATCCGGCCTTGGACCGGCCCCGTCGCCTCCGATAGCATGGCCGGCGGGAGGACGGCGCCCGCGCGGCGCCGACCGGAATGACCAGACGGGACAGACGCCAGTGACCGGACGCCAGGCAAGCCGGCTAGCTGCTCTCCTCGCCCTGCTGCTGGCGACGCTGCTGGCCGTCGGCACGGGCGGCGCGGCGCCCGCTGTCGCCCAGGACGTCTCGCCGGCCGACCGGACGGCGATCCAGGGCGTCATCCAGTCCCAGGTCGACGCCTTCCGGCGCGACGACGGCGCCGATGCCTTCGGCTACGCCTCGCCCGCCATCCGCGGGATGTTCGGCTCGCCCGACCTCTTCATGGAGATGGTGCGGCAGGGCTACCGGCCGGTCTATCGGCCGCAGGTCTTCGACTTCCGCGAGATCGTGCTGCTGAACGGCGAGATCACCCAGAAGGTCCATGTCGTGGGCCCGGACGGACGGCCGGTCACCGCCTTCTATCCGATGACCCGGCTGCCCGACGGCACCTGGCGCATCAACGGCTGCCATCTGCAGACGCCCGAAGAACACCAGGTCTGACGGTCCCTCCGTGTCGCGTGTCTCGCCCAGGGTGCTGGCGCTGCTGGCCCTGCTCACCTTCGTCTGGGGCACCAACTGGCCCTTGTTCAAGATCGCGCTCGACGAGCTGCCGGTGCTCACCTTCCGCGCCGGCGTGCTGTCCACGGCCGCGATCGTGCTGACCCTGCTCCTGCTGGCGCGCGGCGAGAGCTTCGCCGTCCCGAAGGGCAAGTGGCCGGCGCTGGTCGCGGCCTCGGCGATGAACCTCTTCATCTGGAACATCGCGACCTCGCTCGCCGTGCTCTACATCCCGTCCGGCCATGCCTCGGTGCTGGCCTACACGATGCCGCTCTGGGTGGCGCTGATCGGCTTCGTCGTGTTCGGCCAGAAGCTCACCGGCCGGCTGCTCGCCGCCATCCTGATCGGCGCGGCGGCGGTGCTGGCGCTGATGCTGCCCAACTTCGCGAGCTACGCGAACGCGCCGGCGGGCCTGTTCTGGGGCCTGTTCGCCGGCTTCTGCTGGGCCGTCGGCACCTTCGTCGTCAAGCGCACGAGCTGGCCCGGCATGGGCCTGTCGCTCACCTTCTGGCAGGTCATGATCAGCCTGCCGCCGATCCTGCTGGGGGCGCTGCTGTTCGACGGCGTGCCGCGGCACTGGCCGTCGGCGGCGGCGCTGGCGGCCACCGTCTATACCGGCGCCATCCCGATGGCGCTCGGCACCGCGAGCTGGTTCGCCCTGGTCAAGATCCTGCCCGCCCAGGTCGCGGGGCTGTCGTCGATCGCCATCCCCATCGTCGCCATCGCGAGCGGCGTGCTGGCGCTGGGCGAGCCGCTGTCGGCGCTGCAGGCGGCCGCCATCGCCTCGACCGTGGTGGCGCTGTGGCTGGCGCTGGTGCCGGGGAAGACGCGCTGATGTCGTCCTGAGCGCAGCGCCTGCCCTGAGCGGAAGCCGAAGGGAAGGACCTCATCGCCGCTTGCAATCAGCATGAGATCCTTCGCTACGCTCAGGATGACAGAGGCAGCGACAGGGGGGCGATCTCGTCGGCGGCGCGGCCGGCATAGTCGAGCTTGACCGAATCGCGCAGCATGCGGGCCTGGGCCTCGGCCAGGCGGTCCATGGCGGCGGCCGGGTCGAGATGGACCGGCGTGCCCTCGTCCAGCACCACCTCGCCGCCCACCAGCACGGTGCGCACGGCGCGGTCGGCGGCATGGAAGACGAAGGAGCGCAGCGGGTCGCGGGCCGGCTGCATCAGCGGATGGGCGAGGTCGACCAGCACGATGTCGGCCCGCGCGCCGGGCGCCAGCACGCCGATATCGTCGCGGCCGAGCGCCTTCGCCCCGCCGATCGTCGCCGCCTCGAAGGCGCCGCCGGTGTCGAGGCTGGCGATGTCCTCGCTCATCAGGCGGCCGGCGACGATGGCGAGCCGCATCTCCTCGATCAGGTTGTGCGGGGCGCAGTCGGTGCCGAGGCCCACGGTGACGCCGCGCGCGCGGTAGCGGCCGACATGGTCCATGGCGAGGCCGTAGCGCGCGAAGGGCTGCGGGCAGTGGGCCACGGCGGCGCCGGCCTCGGCGATCAGGTCGAGGTCGCGGCGCGTGTGCCAGCCGATCTGCGGATGATCGTCGAGCAGGATGCAGTGGGCCAGGACCGTGCCGGGCTTCATCAGCCCCTGGGCCGCCGCCCACTGGACCGGCGTGACGCCGTGGCGGCGGATCATCTCGCGCACCTCGACCACCGACTGGCCGATATGGGTCGAGAAGGGCCGCCCGGTCTCGTCGGCATGCCGGCGGCCGGCGGCGAACAGTTCCGGCGTCACCGTGTCGATCTGGGCCGGGAAGACCATGGCGGCGAGGCGCCCGGAATTGTGCGATTCGGCCTCGGCCATGACCGACTTGGCGCGCTCGAAGGCGGCGAACCCGCCCGGCTCGTCCCACTTCCAGGTCACGGTCTGCGGCGCGCTCATGCCCCAGCGCGCCGAGGCGAAGGTCGGCGCCGCGTAGAAGCGCATGCCGCTCCTCACCATCGTGTCCAGCCAGCCCTCGAAGGGCACGGTGACGTCGCAGGCCGTGGTCGTGCCGGCCCGCAGCATCTCGGCATAGGCGAGCTCGGCCGCGGCCGTACGGCCGTCGTCGCCCAGGCGGAAGGCCTGCAGACGCTCGATCAGGCCGGTCATCTGCTGCTCGGGCACGCCATGGTCCTCGCGCACGCCGCGGTAGCCCGGCTCGGTGCTGGGATGGCTGTGGATATTGACCAGGCCCGGCAGGGCGAGCCGGCCGGCGGCGTCGATCGCGGGCTCCCCGGGCTGCGGCGGCCGCGCCCCGGCCGGGGCGATCTCCGCGATCCGGCCGTCCTGCAGGAACAGGTCGACGTCGCGGCGGTAGGCATGGCGGTCGGCCGTGCCGTCCCGCACCACCGCCCAGGACACGTTTCGGATGGATGCCGGCCGTGACGTCATGATGAGCCCTCCAGAGGCACGTGTGTTGCATAGCCTGTGCCACGAGATCGGGGAACTGACCTGGGAACGATGGAGGACCTGCAGATGCGGTTCGTGAAATGGGCGACCCATGCCGCGGCGGCGGCCACGCTCGCCCTGCTGCCGGCGGCGGCATCGGCGGAGAGCACCCTGAAGGTGGTCATGCACTCCGACGTGAAGATCATCGACCCCTACTGGACGACCGCCTACATCGTCCGGAACTACGGCTACATGGTCTACGACACGCTGCTGGCGGTCGACGACAAGCTGCAGGTCAAGCCGCAGATGCTGGAAGGCTGGAAGATCAGCGACGACAAGCTGACCTACACGTTCACGCTGCGCGACGGGCTGAAGTTCCACGACGGCCAGCCGGTGACGGCCGAGGACTGCGTCGCCTCGCTCAATCGCTGGGCACCGAAGGACGCGATGGGGCAGAAGCTGATGTCCTTCACCAAGGAGCTGAAGGCGGTCGACGACAAGACCTTCACGCTCACCCTGAAGGAGCCCTACGGGCTGGTCCTGGAGACGCTGGGCAAGCCGTCCTCGCTGGTGCCCTTCATCATGCCCAAGCGCATCGCCGAGACGCCGGGCAACAAGCAGATCAGCGAGACGATCGGCTCGGGACCCTTCGTGTTCCGCAAGGACCTGTGGCGGCCGGGCGAGCGGACGATCTACGACAAGTTCAAGGACTACAAGCCGCGGCCCGAGCCGGCGTCCGGCCTTTCCGGCGGCAAGGTCGTAAAGGTCGACCGCGTCGAATGGATCAACATCACCGATCCGCAGACGGCCATGAACGCCCTGATCAACGGCGAGATCGACATGATCGACCAGCCGGTGATCGAGCTGCTGCCGCTGCTCGAGGGCAGCAAGGAAATCGAGGTCGTCGACCTCAATCCGCTGGGCGCCCAGCTCGTCTTCCGCTTCAACACGCTGCACAAGCCGTTCGACAATCCGCGCATCCGCCAGGCGGCGGTCCATGCGCTGAACCAGAAGGACTTCCTGGTCGCCGGCTACACCAACCCGAAGTTCTACAAGGAGTGCAAGGCGCTGTTCATCTGTGGCACGCCGCTGGCGACCGACAAGGGCTTCGAGGACAAGCTCGAGGGCAATGCCGAGAAGGCCAAGGCCATCCTCAAGGAGGAGAAGTACGACGGCGCGCCGGTCGTGCTGCTCTACGCCACCGACACCAACACCGGCCGCCTGACGCCGATCCTGAAGGCCCTGCTCGAACGCGCCGGCTTCAAGGTCGACATGCAGGCGATGGACTGGAACACCGTCGTGTCGCGCCGCACCCGCAAGGAAGAGCCGTCGGCCGGCGGCTGGAGCGGCTTCCTGACGACCTGGGTGTCGGCCGACGTGCTCGATCCGGTGATGAGCGCCTTCGTCGGCGCGAACTGCGAGAAGGCGGCCATCGGCTGGCCGTGCGACGCCAGGATCGAAGAGCTGCGCAACGCCTTCGCCAAGTCCACCGATCCGGCCAAGCGCAAGGAGATTGCCGAGGCCGTGCAGGTGCGCGTGTCGGAGTATCCGACCCACGTCCAGCTCGGCCAGTTCAACATCCCGTCGGCGATCCGGACCAACGTCACCGGCCACCTGCAGGCGCCGGCGCCGGTGTTCTGGAACGTCGAGAAGAAGTAGAGGTGCCGCGCCGGAGGGCGGAATCGGCGGCGATCCCGCCCTCCGGCGATCAGCCCAGCTCGAGGCTGGTCACGCCGAACAGGCCGCCATAGTCGATCACCGGATCGTCGCCCGTGTACATGCGGGCGGTCTCGAAGGACGGCTTGAGGCCGGCCTTCTCGGCCAGCGCGACCGCCAGCTTGTTGAGGTCGGGGATGTCGATCGCCACCGCGCCGGCCTTCATGTCCCGCGCCAGGCCTGCGACCAGCGCCTCCGCGATCTCCGACGCATCGGCGAACAGCGGCCCGACCCGCGACGCCGCCGGGCAGGCCCGCATCACTGCGAAGCCCACGATGCTGCCGTCGCGCACCGCGACGCGCGCCGACCGCTCGGGCAGCGAGATCCAGGCGGCCAGGAAGCTCTCACGCGCCTCGGGGAAGAAGCGGCGGTCATAGGCCGCCAGCCGGTCGAAGGGGACGGAGCGCGCATCGACCAGGGTGACGCCGGCCGGCGGCGCCGTCTCGGGCGGCGGGCCCTCGTAGCGGATGTTGTTCCAGGCGTTGCGGAAGCCCGACTTGCGGTAGTTGGCCTGCTGCGCCACCACGCCGTCGAGCCCGACATTGCGGCCGGCGAGCCGCGCCATGCCGGCGTCCCAGGTCGGCAGGCCGCGACCCTTTCCGCGCACCACGGGGCGGGCGATGTAGAAGCCCAGGAAGCCGTTGGCCTGACCGTACTTCACGACGGAGATGCAGGTCACCGGCTCGCCGTCGAGGCGGCCGATCAGGAACGCGCCGGGATCGGTGACGAAGAACGCCTGGGCATCGGTGTTGCCCGGGTTCCAGCCCTCGTTCGCCGCCCATCGCGCCATGCGCTGGACATCGTCGGCGCTGCCGACACCGATCTCGAAAGTCATGCGCGGAAGCTAGAGCGTTTCCGGCGTGGAGGAAACCATCGGGCGGACGACGCCGCCCGTCATTCCGCCGCTTTCGCGGGAACGGCGAAGAAGCGGTTCTCCGGCCGCGGCAGGCCGAGATTCTCGCGCAGGGTGCGGCCCTCGTACTCGGTGCGGAACAGGCCGCGGCGCTGCAGCTCGGGCACGACCCGGTCGACGAAATCGTCCAGCCCGCCCGGCAGGTAGGGGAACATGACGTTGAAGCCGTCGCAGGCGCCCGTCGTCAGCCATTCCTCCATCTGGTCGGCGATCATGGCCGGCGTGCCCAGCATGCCGAGCCCACCATAGCCGCCCAGCCGGCCGGCGATCTGGCGCACCGTGAGGTTCTCGCGCCGGGCCAGCGCGACCACGCGCTCGCGGCCGCTCTTGCTGGCGTTGGTATCCGGGATTTCCGGCAGCGGCCCGTCGGGATCGAATTTGCGCGCGTCCTGGCCGATCGCGATCGACAGCGCGGCGATACCGCTGTCGTAGCTCACCAGGCTGTCGAGCCGCGCCCGCTTCTCGCGCGCCTCGTCGAGCGAGGAGCCGACGACGACGAAGGCGCCGGGCAGGATCTTGATGTGGTCGGGGTTGCGGCCGGCGCGCGCCGCGCGCGCCTTCACGTCGCCGTAGAACTCGCGCCCGGCCTCGATCGGGCCGCCGGCGGCGAACACCATCTCGGCCGTCTCGGCGGCGAGCTGGCGGCCGGCATCGGAGGCGCCGGCCTGCACCACCACCGGCCAGCCCTGCACTGGGCGGGCGATGTTGAGCGGCCCGCGCACCTTCAGGTACCGGCCTTCGTGGTTCAGCACGTGGAGCTTCGCCGGATCGAAGTAGATGCCCGACTCGACGTCGCGGACGAAGGCATCGTCGGCCCACGAGTCCCACAGGCCGGTGACGACGTCGAAGAACTCGCGGGCGCGGGCGTAGCGCTCGGCATGCTCCATCTGCTCGTCCATGCCGAAGTTCAGCGCGGCGTCCGGGTTGGACGTGGTGACGAGGTTCCAGCCGGCGCGGCCGTCGGAGATATGGTCGAGCGAGGCGAAGCGGCGGGCGATCGTGTAGGCCGGCTCGAAGGTCGTCGAGGCGGTGGCGATCAGGCCGAGCCGCTCGGTGTGCATGGCGAGCGCCGGCAGGAGCGTCAGCGGGTCGAACGAGGTCACGGTGGCGCTGCGCTTCAGCGCCTCCATGGGCATGTTCAGGACCGCCAGGTGGTCGGCCATGAAGAAGGCGTCGAACCTGCCGCGCTCCAGCGTCTGGGCGTAGCGGATCAGCGCCTTGAGGTTGAAGTTGGCGTCCGGCGTGCCGCCGGGATAGCGCCAGGCCGCCGTGTGGATGCTGACGGGGCGCATGAAGGCGCCGAGACGGAGCTGCTTTTTCGGCCGGTGCGATGACGCCATGGGAGCCTCGGGTTCTGTCCCCGGGACTTAAGGCCGTCCCCCGGCAGCCGACAAGGCGTGCCGGACGAAAAGATGTAATGCGGCGATGAGCGCGCCGGTCGGGGCGACGGGAAAGCCCGTCGTCCCGACCGAGCCCAAAGGTCAGGCCGAGCTCGGGTGGAGGCCGAGCGTCTTGACGCGGTACTCTTCCCAGAAGGCGGGCCACTCCTCGTCCTTGCCCTTGAACTTCTTGCGGGCATCGGCCCAGCCGGCCTGGATCTTCTTCAGGCGCTCCATGCGCTTGTCCTGCCAGGCCTGGTGCTCGGGCGTCCAGATGCCGACCTCCTTGAGGTAGCGGATGGAGCCTTCGTGCCAGGGCGCGTCGGCCGGCGGCTTGCCCGACACCTTGGGCGCCCAGTTGATGGCGCTGCCGGTGATGTTCTTGATCAGGTCCATCGACTCGTCGATCGCCTTGACCAGCGAGTAGACCTCGTCGGCATTGGCGTTGGCGTAGGTCGCGATCATCGGATAGCGGTAGCCCACGAGGTCGATCGGCTTGTCCTTGGAGATGCCGGCGCCCGCCGTCTCGCGATAGGGCTCGAAGAAGTCGGCGACCTGGCGGATGCGGTCCCAGCCTTCCTTGTCCGACGGCGGGAACGGGGGATAGGTGAGGCCGCGCGGGCTCGCCTCGATCTCGCGCATGTTGGCCGAGGTGGTCACGCTCGAGAAGGAATCGAGCTGGTTGTTGATCACCGCCGTCTTCATGGCGTTGTAGCTGCCGAACCACACGACCTCGACGTCGGCGCGCGTCAGTCCGCCGAAGGCGAGATAGGCGTCGGTCTTGACGTTGACCGATGGGTTGCCCTTCACGTAGCCGATCCGCTTGCCCTTCAGGTCCTTGATCGACTTGACGCCGATGTCGCCGGCCGTCGCCATGGCGTTGCCGGCCGGCCGCGCCAGCACGACGCGCACGTCCTGCGGGCCCCAGGCCGGCACCCCGAAGTCGTAGGTGCCCTCGGCGGCGAAGTAGAGCTCGTTGGCGAGGAAGCCGTAGGTGGCCTTGCCCTGCTTCAGCGGCAGCAGGCGGCCGATCGACGTGCCGGACGGGACGATGCGCACCTTCATCGGGTGCTTCTTCATGATCGCGTCGGCGATGCCCGATGCTTCCGCGTAGCCGGACGAGCCGAGATCGTAGGCCGTCCAGACCGAGCTGTCGGGCAGCTTCGCGTGCGCCGCCGAGCCGCCGGCCAGCACCAGCGCGGTCGAACCCAGCATCACGTCACGTCTCTTCATTTCACTTCCTCCCATGTGCGTATTCATTCGAGGCAAAGACATTGGCAAACAACCCGCATACGGGTCAAACTCATCCGAACGATGAAAGTGTCGGGAATGCGGCACGTTGCAGGGAGGAACTGTCGGCATGAACGACAGAAGCGAGGCCGGCGCGATCGAACTTGCGCCGGAGGACGGCGGACGTGACCGCCTGAGCGGCTTCTCGTACTGGCTCGCGCTCGCGATGGGCAGCGTCGGCGTCGTGCTCACCATCAACCAGACGTTCAACCTGCAGATCTTCGGCGAGCCGATCATCGACACGTCGTTCTACTACCTGCTGCTCGGCCTCTTCCTGTCGATCGCCTTCCTCGCCTATCCGGCCCGCCACGCCGATCGCGGCGCGATCCCCTGGTACGACTGGATCCTGTTCGGCGCCTGCCTCGCCACGACCGGCTACCTCGCGTGGAACGGCGGCCGCATCGTCGCCGAGGGCTGGGACCTCGCCGCGCCGCCGCTCGCGGTCGGCGTCGCCGCGGTCATCTGCCTGCTGGCGCTCGAGGGCGTGCGGCGCGCCGGCGGGCCCGTGCTGGTCTCGCTCTGCGCCTTCTTCGCGCTCTATCCCGCCTTCGCCGACTACATGCCGGGCTTCCTGTGGGGGCCGGGCAGCAGCCTCGCCGAGACGGTGAGCGCCCACGCGATGGGCGTCGAAAGCATCATCGGCGTGCCGATGCGCACCGTCGCCTCGCTGCTGGTCGGCTTCCTCATCTTCGGCTCGGCGCTGGTCGTCACCGGCGGCGGCGAGTTCTTCATGGCGCTGGCGACGGCGCTGCTGGGCCGCGCCCGCGGCGGCCCGGCCAAGGTCGCCGTCCTGTCGAGCGGCTTCTTCGGCTCTCTGTCGGGCAGCGTGATCTCCAACGTCGTCACGACCGGCCAGATCACCATCCCGACGATGAAGCGAATCGGCTACCCGGCCCACTATGCCGGCGCCGTCGAGGCCTGCGCCTCGACCGGCGGCGCGCTGATGCCGCCGGTCATGGGTGCGGTCGCCTTCATCATGGCCGAGTTCCTGAACGTGCCCTACAGCACGGTGATGCTGTCGGCCGTGGTGCCGGCGCTGCTCTACTACGGCGCGCTGCTGCTGCAGGCCGACCACTATGCCGCCAGCCACGGGCTGCGCGGCCAGCCCGCGGAGGAGATCCCGAAGCTCCTGCCGGTGCTGAAGCAGGGCTGGCACTTCCTGTTCAGCCTCGGCCTGCTCACCTACCTGCTGCTGGTCATGAAGCGCGAGGCCCTGGCGCCCTACATCGCCACGGCCGTTCTGGTCGGCACCACGATCGTGTTCGGCAGCAAGCGCTTCGGCCTCGCCGGCCTGCGCGACCTCGCGATCGACACGACGCGCAACATCGTCAACATCGTCGCCATCCTGGCCGGCGTCGGCTTCATCGTCGGTGCGCTGTCCTATACCGGGGTCGGCGGCGCCTTCTCGCGCGAGCTGCTGCAGTTCGCCGGCGGCAACGTCTACCTGCTGCTGGTATTCGGCGCGATCACGAGCTTCATCCTGGGCATGGGGATGACGTCGAGCGCCTGCTACATCTTCCTCGCGGTGACGCTCGGCCCGGCCCTGATCGAAGGCGGGCTGAACCCGATCGGCTCGCACCTGTTCATCCTCTACTGGGGCCTGATCTCCTTCATCACGCCGCCGGTGGCACTGGCCGCCATCGCCGCCGCCAGCATCGCCAAGTCCGACCCCTGGAGGACCGGCATCTGGGCGATGCGGCTGGGGCTGATCAACTTCGTGCTGCCCTTCCTGTTCGTGCTCAACCCGACGCTGATCCTGGAAGGCTCGCCGCTGCACATCCTGCACGACGTGGCGACCGCCTGCTTCAGCGTGCTGCTGCTGGCGGCCGGCCTCGAAGGCTGGCTGTACCGGGTCGGCCGCATCAACTGGGTGCAGCGCGGCGTGCTCGTGGCGGCGGCGCTCGGCCTGCTCGTGCCCGGCCTGGTGACCGACCTGGTGGGACTGGCCCTGTGCGGCGGCGTCTATGCCAGCGCCCTGCTGATGCGCCGCCGCGCGCCGGCCTGAGAGCGTGATGACATCGGGTCGACTCATTTGCTGGGGGCGCGCCACTCCGTGGCGCGTCTTCATGCGACAGCCCATGAGCACCGCGGAGAGCTTGTGAGGCGGTCCGCGCTCCACTGACGCGCCACGGAGTGGCGCGCCCCCAGCACGATGACGATGGGTCTCGAGTCGTCGCGCGTTGGGATACCGCGCGCGGCGCTCCCGGGTCAGACGATCGGCGGGTGCTTGCGGTCGGTGCCGGCGGCGCGCTCCCAGGCACGGGCCACCTGGTAGACGGTCGCCTCGTCGAAGTAGCGGCCGACGAACTGCACCGACAGCGGCAGGCCGTCGACCGACAGGCCGGCCATCATCGCGAGCGCGGGATGGCCGGTGACGTTGAACGGCGTGCGCGCCTGGCGCGGATAGGTGCGGTCGACATCGGCCGGCACGTCGATGCGGCAGGGCGGATCCATCGAGCTGGCGCACAGCAGCACGTCGACCTCGCGCAGGACGGCTTCGACCTCGGCGATCATCTGCAGGCGGCGGCGCTGCGCCTGCACGTAGTCGCCGGCGCCGAAGAAGGCGCCCGCCAGCAGCCGCTTGCGCGACAGTTCGCCATAGTCGCCCGGCCGCTCGCGCAGCCACTTGCCGTGGATGGCGAAGGCCTCGCTCTGCAGGATCACGCGATTGACCGCGCCGAACTCGCCGAGCGTCGGCAGCGTGACGTCGCGGACCTCCGCGCCCTCCATCTGCAGCGTGCGCATCACGTGGCCGAGCGCGGCCGTGACTTCCGGCTCGGCCGGCGTGTCGACCTCGTGGAAGTGGCGGACGAAGCCGACGCGCAGGCCGCGGATGCCGCGCTCCAGGGCCTCGGCATGGTGCCCGCGCGCCGCCGCGGCGCTGCCGGGATCGAGCGGGTCGTGGCCGGCGATCGCCGCCAGCATCAGCGCATTGTCGGCGACGCTGCGCGTCATCGGCCCGACATGGTCGAGCGTGAAGGACAGCGGGAAGACGCCGCGGCGCGACACTAGCCCGTAGGTCGGCTTCAGCCCGACGATGCCGCAGCAGCTCGCCGGGTTGCGCACGCTGCCGCCGGTGTCGGTGCCGAGCGCCATCGGAAACAGGCCGGCGGCGACGCCGGATCCCGAGCCCGAGGAGGAGCCGCCGGGATGATGGTCCGTGTTCCACGGGTTGCGCGCCGGCGGCCAGGGCAGGTCGAAGCTCGGTCCGCCGATCGCGAACTCGTGGGTCGAGAGCTTGCCGACCACGATGGCGCCCGCGCCGCGCAGCTTCTCGACACAGACCGCGTCGGCCGCGGCGACATTGCCCTCGAGGATCTTCGAATGGCAGGTCGTGGGCAGGCCCGCGACGTCGATGATGTCCTTGAGGCCGACCGGCACGCCGTGCAGCGGCCCGCGCAGGCGGCCCGCCGCGGCCTCGGACTCCGCCGCCCGCGCCGCGGCCATCGCGGCCCCGGCATCGAGCCGCAGGAAGGCGTTGAGCCGCGGATCGAGGGCATCGATGCGGTCGAGCAGCGCCTGCATCAGCTCGACCGGCGACAGGTCGCGGCTGGCGATGGCCTCGGCCGCGTCGGCGACGCCGAGCCAGTGCAGCTCGCCCAGCGGACCGTCCCTCACAGGCCGCTCCCGGCGCGCATCGGCGGCCAGGGTTCGGCCGCCGGATCGGCCGGCTGCCTGATCCGGCTGGCGACGTCGGCCGCCTGCTTGGCCGCCGCCGCCACGTCCTCGGGAAACTCGGCCAGTGCCTTGTCCAGCCCGGCCCGGCGGGCCAGCACTTCCATCGTCGCCTTGTCCATGCACGCGCTCCTCGACTGAGGCCAAGTTTCCGATGCCGGCGTCCGGGAGTCCATGGACCTTGGCGCGATGCCGCGTGCAGGGCCGCCGCGGCGTCCGGCGCCGGAACGGCGGCGGCCTTCCGGCGTTGTCTGGAGCATCGGCTGGGGGAGCGACGCGTTTGGAGGCGGATCATTCGATAGCGGTCTTCGCGGCCGAGCTCATCCTGCTGCTCTTCTTCGGACGCGCGCTCGGCGAGGGCATGACCCGCCTCGGCCAGCCCGCCATCTTCGGCCAGCTCCTGGCCGGCGTGCTGCTGGGACCCTCGGTGTTCGGCGCCCTGCTGCCCGAATGGCGGCAGGTGATCTTCCCCGACACGCCCAAGCTCAAGAGCATGATCGATGCCGTGTCGCAGATCGGCATCCTGCTGCTGCTCCTGCTGACCGGCATGGAAACCAACCTCGCGCTGGTCAACCGCCGGCGCCGCGCCGTGGTGTCGAGCTCGCTGTTCGGCATCGCCATTCCCTTCGCCTGCGGCGTCGGGCTGGCCTACGCCCTGCCGGCGAGCCTGATCCCGTCGGACACCGCCCGGCTGGTGACGGCGCTGTTCCTCGGCACGGCGCTGTCCATCTCCTCGGTCAAGATCGTGGCCATGGTGCTCCTCGAGGTGGGCGCCATCCGGCGCGACCTCGGCCAGCTCATCCTCGCCACGGCCATCCTCGACGACACGCTGGCCTGGATCATCATCGCGGTCATCTCGGGCATCGCGGCCAAGGGCGTGGTGAGCTTCGAGCATATCGGCATCAGCCTCGGCCTCACGGCGGTCTTCCTCGGCATCACCCTGACCGTCGGCAAGCGCCTGGTGGCGCGACTCATCGTGTGGTGCAACGACAACCTGACCATCGAGGTCCCGGTCGTCAGCGCCATCCTGCTGATCATGCTGGCGATGGCGCTCACCACCGAGCTGATCGGCGTGCACACCGCGCTCGGCGCCTTCATCGCCGGCCTGCTGGTCGGCCAGTCGCCGATCCTGACCGAGCATATCGAGGACGAGCTGCGCGGCTTCATCGTCGCCTTCTTCAGCCCGGTCTTCTTCGCCGTCGCCGGGCTGGGCATGGACCTCAGGACGCTGCTCGATCCGACGCTGCTCGGCTTCACCGTCGTGGTGATCCTGATCGCCAGCATCGGCAAGTCGCTGGGCGCGCTGGCGGGCGGCCTGGCCGGCGGTCTGACCTGGAAGGAATCGCTGGCGATGGCGACGGGGCTGAACGCCCGCGGGTCGACCGAGGTGCTGATCGCCAGCATCGGCCTCGCGATGGGGGCGCTGAGCTCGCAGCTCTACACGATGATCGTGGCGATGGCGATCGTGACCACCATGGCCATGCCGCCGACGCTGCGCTGGATGATGGCGCGCGTGCCGCTGCGTCCCGACGAGGCTCAGCGGCTGGAGAAGGAGACTGCCGAGGAGAACGAGGCCCTGCCGCGCATCGAGCGCGCGCTCGCGGTCGTCGACGACAGCGCCAACGGCCGGCTGGCCGCTTCCCTCACCGGCCTGTTCGTCGCGCGCCAGGGCATGTTGACGACCCTGCTCGAAATCTCGAGCGAGGAGAAGAAGGAGAAGCCGGAGGACGCGGCCGACGCGAGCGAAGCCGCGCCGCCGGCGGAGGAGAAGGAGAAGGCAGAAAAAACGCCCGACAAGGCGCCTCCGCCCGGCCGCGCCCGTCTCGCCGCGGCGTTCGGCGCGGTGATCAGCAACCTGCCCGAGCCGACCGAGCCGCTGGAGGCCAAGCCCCAGCCGTCCCTCGACGAGCTCGTCCAGGCGCGCCTCGTGCCAACCGACCATGCGATCGACAAGGAAGTGACCAAGGGCTACGGCATCGCCCTCGTCGGCCTCGCCCAACCCATCTCGGCCACGGCGCCGCGCTTCGAGGAGCCGCTCGGGACGCTGGTCGCCTCCTTCGACGGCCCCATCGCGACGGTCGTGAACGGCCGCCGGCTGCGCCTGTCGGTCGACGCGCCGCTCGACATCCTGGTGCCGACCGGCGGCAGCCCCGAGGCGCGGCTGGCCACCGAGTTCGCGCTGGCGCTGGCCGGCGCCAGCCGCGGCACGCTCACCGTGCTGCACGTCTTCGATCCGCGCGAGGAGACGCTGCTGCTGCGCGGCCGCGCCCGGCGCCTCGGCATGTCGCTGCTGGTCGATGCCCGCCGGCTCGGGCGGCGCAGCGGCGTGCCGGTGAAGGGCCTGACGGCGACCAGCCCGCGTCCCGACCGCGAGATCGCCCGCGAGCTGCGCCGCGGCCGCTACGACCTCGTGGTGCTGGGCACCGCCTTCCGCCGCGGCGACGGCAAGTTCCTCGGCCCGCGCACGCTGGGCATGATCCAGTCGCTCGCCGCGCCGGTGCTGGTGGTCGCGCGCTGACGCTCGGAGGTCAGTTCAGCCGTTCGAGCCTGGCGATCTCCTGCGGCGGCCGCCCGGTCCGGTAGAGGTTGCCGTCGTGCGCTACCCGCCATGGACTGTCTCCAGGGGCTTCCGTTTGTCACCGGAAAGCCTCCCGCGTGCAGACTATACCTGCTAAGCCCTGGTTGTGGACCCGCCTGAACGACTACCTGAGGTGAAACTCGAGTCGGGGGACGGGGTGGTGAGGCTGTCGACCTCGCCGATACCTTTGCCGATGCGAAGAAACCGTCACCCGATGACCAACCGAAGGATCCAGACCATGGCGACCATGCCCAAGGAAGCGACCGGTTTCCGGACACGCACGCAGCCTGTGTTCGAGCGGCCGCAAGACGAGCGCCGCCATCGCATCGAGCGTCTCGCGGGCGCCTGCCGCATCTTTGGCCAGCTTGGTTTCTCGGAAGGACTGCTGGGACACCTGACGGTCAGGGACCCGGAGGATCCGCATCGCTTCTGGGCCAACCCGCTCGGGGTATCGTTCAAGCGCATGCGCGTGTCCGACGTCGTGCAGGTCGACCACACGGGCAAGCTGACGTACGGCGATACCCCCGTGAATCCCGTCGGCGTGATGCTGCATGCCGCGGTGCACGAGGCCAGGCCCGAGGTGGTGGCGGTCTGTCACGCGCACTCGGTCTATGGCTCCGCGTGGTCGACGTTCGGCCGCCCCGTGGATCCCATCACGCAGGACACGGCCGTCTTCTTCGAGGATCAGGCCATCATCACGGAACCGCGCCTTTCCTTCGACGCCCAAACCGCGGCGCAGTTCGCCGCGGGGTTCGGAGACAAGCGAACCGCCATCCAGTCCGGTCACGGGCTGTTCACGACGGGACTGAGCGTCGACGAAGCGGCCTGGCGCTTCATCAGTCTCGACAAGGCTTGCCACGTGCAATTGCTGGCAACCGCCGCGGGTGAACCCCGACGCTGGCCCGACGAGATGGCCCGCGGCCTCCAGCGCGCCCTGGGCAGTCCGGAGTTCTCATGGTCGTCCTTCCAGACGCTGTGGGACGATCTGCTCGTCCAAGGGACCGACTTCCTCGAGTAAGGAGGGGCTGTCGTGTCTACCGGTCAGTTCAGCCGCTCGAGCTTGGTGATCTCCTGGGGCGGCAGCTCGGCCAGGTAGAGGTTGCCCTCGGCGTCGCCCGAGAGGCCGTGCGCGCCGTTGATGGCGCCGCGGCAGCGGCCGACCAGCTCGCCCTCGGCGTTCAGCAGGCTGATGCGCGGGATCTGGTCGGTCACGAACACCATGTCGCGGTCGTCCACCCAGATCTGCATCGGATGATAGAAGTCGCCCCATTCGGTCAGGTAGGCGCCCTTGCGGTCGAAGACCTGGATGCGGTTGTTCTCGCGGTCGCCGACCAGGACGCGGTCGTAGCGGTCGATCCAGATCGCGTGCGGCGTCGTGAAGGCGCCGGGCCCGTCGCCGTGCCCGCCCCAGGTCGCGATCAGGCTGCCGTCGGCGGCGAAGCGATGGACGCTGGAATTGCCGTAGCCGTCGGCGACATAGATCTCGCCGTCCGGGGTCTGCGCCGCCGCCGTCGGATGGTTGAACGGCGCGTCGAGCGCGGGAAAGTGGCGGCGGCCCAGCCCCTGCAGCAGCGTGCCCGCGCGGTCGAAGCGCAGGATCTGGTGGGCGTCGCGATCGGCGACCAGGATCGAGCCGTCCGGGGCGGCATTGAGGTAGTGCGGATCGGCGAGCTGGCCCGCGCCCCAGGTGCCGGCGAGCTTGCCGTCGCGCTCGAACACCAGGATGGGCCGGTCGCTCCCGCGCTGGGCGACATGGATACGGCCGTCGGCATCGACCATCAGGTCCGAGACGAAGCCGAAGCTTTCGCCCGCCGGCAGGCGGGCCCACTTGCGATGGACGGCATAGCGGCGGTCGCCCAGGATGACGGTCTGGCGTTCGTCGGACATCGAGCCCTCCGGCGGGTTGCTGGCAGTCCAATAGGCAAGGATCGCGCCGAACGGCAAGATCGCGGAGACAAGATGACCGACGACGACCGCCTGGTGCTGCACGGCAGCTTCACCTCGAGCTCGACCTACAAGCCGATGCTGTTCCTGGCGCTGTCCGGCCTGCCCTTCTCGTTCCGGACCGTGAACCTGAAGAACGGCGTCCAGAAGGAGGCGGCGCACCTCGCGATCAACCGCTACGGCCAGGTGCCCGTCCTGCGCCATCGCGGCCTGACCCTGGTCATGTCGAACGTCATCCTCGACTACCTGGCGCGCACGACGGGCCATTTCGAGGCAGCGACCGAGCAGGACCGCTGGCGGGCGCGCGAATGGCTCGCCTGGGAGAACGACGCCATCGTCAACGTGGCGCGCGTCCGCCATTTCCACCGCTTCCGCGCCGTCGATCCGGCGGTGATGGACTTCTTCCGGCCGCAGGCCGAGGCGGCGCTCGACTTCGTCGACCGCAGCCTGGAGGGGCGGCAGTTTCTGGTCGGCGACCGCTGCACCATCGCCGACATCGGCTGCTGGGGCCGCATGGTGTTCATGGCCGAGGGCGGCCTGTCGCTCGACACGCGGCCCCATGCAAGGGCGTGGCGCGACCGCATCCTGGCGATGCCGGGCTTCGCCCTGCCCTACGACCTGATCCCCAAGAAGGACGCCGAGCTCGGGCCCCGCACCTGATCCCTCAGGACAGGCTTCCGGGCATGAAGCGGGCGATCCAGTAGCCGGTCGGATCGTCCGGGCAGTCGACGGGACCGCACTGCGCGAAGCTGCCGGCCGCCTGGACCAGCGTGACGACGATCAGAAGGTAGACGAAGAAGCGCGACAGGCCGCGGAAGCGCAGCGACGCCACGTGGTCGTTGCGGTCGGGATCGGGCCGTCCGCCCAGGATCATCAGCACGGCGATGCCGGCGATGGTCGCGAGGAAGGCGATCGCCGCCCAGGTGTAGAGATGGAGGCCGAGAAAGGCCGAACCGAAGCCGCCGTCGCCCGGGGTTATGTGCAGCATCATCTGGCGCACGGCCATGGCGAGGCCCAGCAGGGCGGCCAGCAGCGACAGGCCGTAGTGCATCGGCTGCACGCCGAAGCGCAGGTTGAGCACGAAGCCGAACGCCACCAGCGCGAAGGCGGTGCGCTGCAGCAGGCAGAGCGGGCACGGCAGCTCGGCGAGCGCGACCTGCCAGACGAAGGAGGCGATCAGCAGGGCGGCGATGGCGGCGACGGCGAGGCCGTTGCCGAAGCGGACGAGACCGGTCATGGCGGCCCCCTAGAACGACAGGAGGAGACGGTCGACCATGTGATGGTCGAGCCAGAAGCCGGCCGTCACGAGGCTGACCATGAACAGTCCGACGGCGATGCCGCGCAGCCCCGCCACCGCCGCCATCATGGCGATGGCCGTCACCAGGAAGATCGCTGCCGTCATGGCGTTCTCCTATCCGACGCGGAGCAACCGCAGCCGCGGATCGAGGAGATCGCGCAGCCCGTCGCCCAGCATGTTGAGACCCAGGACGGCGAGCGCAATGGCGAGGCCCGGCCAGATCGCAAGTTCCGGCGCCTGGAAGACGTAGGTCTGCGCATCCCGCAGCATGCGGCCCCACGACGGCACCGGCGGCTGCGCGCCCAGTCCCAGGTAGGATAGTCCGGCTTCGGCCAGGATGGCGACAGCGAACTGGATGGTCGCCTGCACGATCAGCACGCTCGCGATGTTGGGCAGGACGTGGCGCAGCGTGATGCCGAGCGGACCCAGCCCCATCGCCTTGGCGGCGCGCACGAAGTCGCGGCCCCACATCGAGAGCGCGGCGCCGCGCGTCACGCGGGCGAATATGGGCACGTTGAAGATCGCGATCGCCAGGATGGCGTTGACCGCGCTCGCCCCCAGCACCGAGGTGATCAGGATGGCGATCAGCACCGCCGGGAAGGCGAAGATCAGGTCGGAGGCGCGCGACAGCGCCTCGTCGACCCAGCCGCCGCGCGCCGCCGCCCAGGCGCCGAGCGCCACGCCCAGCGACAGGCCGATCGCCACCGCGATCAGCCCGACCGTGATCGAGGTCTGGGCGCCGACCATGATGCGCGAGAGCACGTCGCGGCCGAGATGGTCGGTGCCGAGCGGCCAGGCGGCGGACGACGGCATCAGCTTGGCCCGCATCTGCAGCGCATCGACCGGATGGGGCGTCCAGAAGACCGAGACCAGCGCCGTGCCGACGAACAGCAGCAGCAGCACGGCCCCGACCTGGAAGCCGACATGGCGCGCGGCGCGGGCGAGGAAGCCGCTCATTCCCTGTTCCTCAGGCCCGGATCCGCGGCCGCGGATCGAGCAGCGCGTAGGCGAGGTCGACCAGCAGGTTCACCGCCAGCACCAGCAGGGTGAACAGGATCACCACGTTCTTGATGACGATCAGGTCGCGGGCGTTGATCGAATCGTAGACGAGCTGGCCGACGCCGGGCAGGCGGAACACGCTCTCGATGATGACGGCGCCGGCGACCAGGAAGCCGGCGATCAGGCCCGCCACCGTCGTCACGGGGATCAGCGCATTGCGCAGGGCATGGCGGAACAGCACGCGCGCCTCGCCGGCGCCCTTGGCGCGGGCGGTGCGCACATAGTCCTCGCGCAGCGTGTCGAGCATGGCCGAGCGGGTGACGCGGGTCAGGATGGCGATCTCGCCCAGCGACAGCGCCAGCGCCGGCAGCACCAGGGCGTGCGCCGCCTTGAGCGGCTGCTGCCAGCCCGGGAAGCCGCCGGCGGGGAACCACTGCCAGGTCACGGCGAAGGCCAGCACCAGCAGGATGCCGAACCAGAAGTTGGGGATCGAGATGCCGACCTGGGTAAGACCCATCACCCCCCAGTCGCCCGGCCGTCCATGCTTCCAGGCAGCGAACACGCCGAGCGGTATGGCGACCAGCGCGGACCAGCCGAGCGCCAGCGCCGCCAGCGGCAGGGTCACGGCCAGGCGGTCGCCGATCAGCTTGGCGACCGGCGTGCCGTAGGCGTGGCTGGTGCCGAGATGAAAGGACAGAAGCCCGCCGATCCATTCGAGGTAGCGGACACCGAGCGGCTGGTCGAAGCCGAACTTGGCGCGCAGCGCGGCCAGCGTGTCGGGCCGCGCGTCGGTGCCCAGCATGACCAGCGCCGGATCGCCCGGCAGCACCTCGACCACCGCGAACACGACCAGCGTCGCGAGGAACAGCGTCACCAGCGCGGCGGCGAGGCGGCGGGAGAGGAACTCAAGCATGGCGCAGGAGCTCCTCCCCAGCGAAGCTGGGGAGGTGGCCCGAAGGGCCGGAGGGGTCATGAGCATCGGCCTTGCTGCTCATGACCCCTCCGTCCGCTCGCGCGGCCACCTCCCCACTTCGTGGGGAGGAGGAAACAGTCACTTCCAGTGCACGCCCGTCAGGTCGAGCTGCGGCGTCGGCGAGTTCTCCCACAGGCCGACCAGGTCCTTCTTCCACACGCCGATCTTGGCGAGCTGGAACAGGAAGCCGTTGACGGCGTCCTCGGCGATGATCTTCTGGGCGTCCTTCAGGAACTGGTCGCGCTTGGCGAAGTCGGTGGTGCCCACGACCTCGCGCCACTTGGCCTTGAAGGCCGGCGAGACGTAGTTCCAGTAGTAGTTGTCGCGCGCGTAGCGGTCGAGGTCGTTGGCCTCGGTATGGGCCACGATGGTGAGGTCGTAGTTCTTCTCCTTGAAGACCTCCGACAGCCACTGCGGCCATTGCAGCTGGGTGATCGCGAGCTTGATGCCGATCTTGCCGAGCTGGGCGGCGACCACCTCGCCGGAGCGCTGGGCGTAGCCCACCGGCGGCAGCTTGAGGCTGGCCTCGAAGCCGTTGGGATAGCCCGCCTCGGCGAGCAGCGCCTTGGCCTTGGCGATGTCGAACGGATAGGTTTTGGTGAGATCGACATAGGCCATGTTGTGCGGCGCGAAGTGGCTGCCGATCGGCGTGCCGAATCCGGATTCGGCCGAGATCAGCTCGTCGCGGTTGATGGCGTGGGCGATCGCCTGGCGCACCTTGGGATTGTCGAACGGCTTCTTGCCGTTGTTGGTCGCCAGGATGACCTCGCCCTCGGTCGTGCCGACCACGACATTGAAGCGCGGATCCTTCTTCAGGCGCTCGACCAGCTCGGGCGCCTGGAAGCCCGGGAAGGCATCGACGTCGCCCGCCAGCAGCGCGCTCACCTGCGCCGAGGGATCCTTGATGATCCTGAAGACCACCGTGTCGAGCTTGATCGAGCCCGGATCGCGGTAGGTCGGCGACTTCACGAGGGTGATCGAATCGCCCTCCTTGCGCTCCTTGAACATGAACGGCCCGGTGCCGATCGGATGCTTGTCGTTGGTCGGCGCCGACTTCGGATGCATGATCGCGGCGTCGCCCAGCGACAGGCTGTAGAGCAGGAAGGAGTTGGGCGACTTCAGCGTGACCTTGACGGTCGACGGGTCGACCACCTCGACCTTCTCGATGTCGGTGTAGAGCGACTTGGCGGGAACGGTGGAGTCCGGCGCGAACAGCCGGTCGAGCGAGAACTTCACCACCGAGGCGTCGAGCTTCTCGCCGTCGCTGTAGACGACGCCCTGACGGATCTTGAAGACGTATTCCTTGCCGTCCTCGGAGATCGTCCAGCTCTCGGCCAGGCCCGGCCCGATCCCGCCCTTGCGGTCGATGCGGCCGAGCGCCTCGTAGATGGTGGGCGTCGTCACCTCGCGGATCGCCGCGGCGGCGTTCTTGGTGGGATCGAGCACCGGCGGCTCGAGCGACATGCCGATCACCAGCCGGTTCTTGGCCTGGGCGTGCGCTCCGGCGCCGGCCAGCGATACGGTGGCGAGCGCGCCGGCGGCGCCGACGAGATGACGGCGGGAAAGCTTGATCACGGAAGTCCTCCGTTCGTGGAAGGGCCAGTCTATCAGCGGCCGAATGTCTCCCGCCAGCCGCGCGCGGCGCCGAGGCTCTCGGCATGGTAGACGCCGCGCGCCACGGCGCGCGCCAGGCAATCCGCAGCCAGCGTGCCGAGTTCGGCCAGCGCCAGGGGATCGATTGCGAGATCGTGACGGCCGGTCGCCACGGCGAACACCGTGTCGCCGTCCTGCGGCGTGTGCACCGGCCGGATCGAGCGGGCGAGCCCGTCCTGCGCCATCACCGCCAGCCGGTTGGCCGACGCCTTGTCGAGGCGCGCATTGGTGGCGACGACGGCGATGGTGGTGTTGGCACGCGGATCGCTGCGCGCGACATCGGCCGGATCGTGCGTGAGGTCGGCGCGGTCATGGCTCACCGCCAGCGACAGGCCGCGAGCCGGCGGCGGCAGGCCGCCGAACTCGCCGTCCTGCTCCAGCGCCCAGGCCCAGAACTGCGGCAGGTTGCCCATGGTCGTGTAGCCGCGCGCGTTGACGGCGACGAGGGCGCCAACCTGCAGCCCGGTCGCCGGATCGACCGCCGAGGCCGAGCCCAGCCCGCCCTTGAGGTTGCCGGCCTTGGCGCCGAGCCCGGCGCCGGCATTGCCGAGCGCGAAGTCGCGCGCCGCCCGGCCGGTCGCGTCATGGGCCATCTCGCGGTAGGGCGGCCAGTCCCAGCCCTTGTCGCCGCCGTTCAGCAGGTCGAACAGGATGGCCGTCGGCACGATCGGGACCACGATGTCGGCGATGGCGACGCCGCGGCCCCGCTCGCGCAGCCAGCGCATCACCCCGTCGGTCGCCGACAGGCCGAAGGCCGATCCGCCCGAGAGGCAGATCGCATCGACGCGGTCGACGCGGCACGACGGATCGAGCAGGTCGGTCTCGCGCGTGCCGGGCGCGCCGCCGCGCACGTCGACGGAGGCGACCGCCGGCTGCTCGCACAGGACCACGCTCACGCCCGAGCGCAGGCGCCCGTCCTCGTGGTTGCCGACCAGGATCCCGTCGACGTCGGTGATGAGGTTTCGAGGGCCGGGACGGAGCACTATTCGTCACCCCGAGCGCAGCGCCTGCCCTGAGCGGAGCCGAAGGGAGGGACCTTTCCTCTGGCCTCAAAGGTCCCTCGCTGCGCTCGGGATGACAGGGGGCGCGGGTCGAACATCAATCGAGCTGCAGCGTCAGCGCCTTGAGATACGCCGTCTCGGGCAGGCCGGGATGGACCGGATGGTCGAGCGCCGCGCCGGAGCTGCGCAGGATGCGGCCGCCGCGGCCGGCATCGCGCAGGCCGCGCCGGACCTGCTCGGCGAACAGGGGCGGATCGACGAGATGCGAGCAGGAGGCGACGAAGAAGAAGCCGCCCTTGGCGACCAGCGGCGCCGCCAGCCGCACCAGCTTGCGGTAGCCCTGGGCGCCGGTCTTGAGGTCCTTGCGGCTCTTCACGAAGGCCGGCGGGTCGCAGATCACGACGTCGAAGCGCTTGCCGGCGCTCTTCTCCAGCGCATCGAACACCTCGGCCTTCTCGAACGACACGGTCTGCTCGACGCCGTTCAGCGCCGCGGCGGCGCGCGCCGCGTCGAGCGCGGGCTGCGAGCGGTCGATGCAGACGACGGACTTGGCGCCGCGCGCGGCCGCCAGCACGCCGAAGCCGCCCGAGTAGCTGTAGACGTCGAGCACGCTCGAGCCCTTCGCCAGTTCGGCCATGAAGCGCCGGTTGTCGCGCTGGTCGTAGAACCAGCCGGTCTTCTGGCCGCCCGACAGGTCGGCGACGAACCGGGCGCCGTTCTCGACCAGCTCGATCGTGCCGTCGGCCGAGCCCCTGGGCACCGTGACCTCGCGCTTCAGCCCCTCGAGTTCGCGCACCGGCGAATCGTTCTTGAGCACGATGGTGGCCGGCTGGAGCTCGGCTTCCAGCGCTTCGAGCAGCACCGGGGTCAGGAGCTCCATGCCGGCACTGTTCACCTGGACCACGAGTGCGTCGCCGAAACGGTCGACGATGACGCCGGGCAGGCCGTCGGCCTCGGCATGGATCAGCCGGTAGTAGGGAACGCCGATCAGGCGGTCGCGCAGCGCCACCGCCTGCGCCAGCCGCCGGCCGAGGAACAGCGCATCGACCGTGGCCTCGGGATTGCCCGTCAGGACGCGCGCGGCAATCAGCGAATGGGGATTGAAGGTGACGAGGCCCAGAGCCTCGCCGCTCGGCGCACGCAGGACGGCCAGCGAGCCCGGCGGAAGCGCCTTCGTCTCGGCATCCATCAGGATCTCGTTGGAGAAGGCCCAGGGATGGCCGGCGCGCACGCGGCGATCCTCGCCGGCCCGCAACAGCACACTCGGCAGTTTCTTCTGAGACAAGGACCTATTCTCCCATGGCCACGCCGTCGCGGCGGGGATCGGCGGCACCCTGCCAGCCATCCTCGAACCGGCGGATGCCGGTCAGTCCGCCCTCGTGTCGGCGGACTTGTACTTCATGGCCCAGCGCGCGCAAGGCGTCGGCCCGCTCCATCAGCACGGTCCCCTGCTCCAGCTCGGTCGGCCCGTTGCGGTTGATGAGCCGGGGCTGGGCCAGCGCGTCCCGCATGGACAGGTTCCAGTCGAGCAGGCCGAGCAGGGCCTGCAGCGTGTCGCCGATGATGCGGCTGCCGCCCGCCGAGCCCAGCGCCGCCACCAGCGCGCGGTCGCGGTCGAGCACGACGGTCGGCGACATCGAGGAGCGCGGCCGCTTGCCCGGCTGGACGCGGTTGGCCACCGGCTTGCCGCCGACCTCGGGCTGGGCCCGGAAGTCGGTGAGCTCGTTGTTGAGCAGGAAGCCCCGCACCATGATGCCGGCGCCGAACGGCGCCTCCACCGTGGTGGTGAAGCTGACCGCGTCGCCGCGGGCATCGACGATGCTCATGTGGCTGGTGCCGCGCTCGACATAGCCCGGCGGCAGGCCGGGCCCGACCGGGCCCATGCTGCGCTCGGTCGACATCAGCTTGCGGCGCTCGGCGAGGTAGGCCGGCGACAGCAGCCCGGCCACCGGCACGTCGACGAAGGCCGGGTCGGCGACATAGCGGTCGCGGTCGGCGAAGGCGAGACGGCTGGCCTCCGCGACCAGGTGCAGGGCGCGCACGTCGTCGGGCCGGTCGTGCCACAGCGCGAAGGGTTCGAGCAGGCCCAGGATCTGGAGGATGGCGAGACCGCCGGACGAGGGCGGCGGCATGCCGCAGACGATCCAGACCCGGTAGGGGCCGCACAGAGGCTCGCGGCTGATCACGCGGTAGCCGGCGAGATCGGCGGGCGCCAGCGTGCCCGGCCGCACATGGCCCTGCACGCGGGCGACGATCTCCGCGGCGATCGGACCTTCCGACAGGGCCCGTGCGCCCTCGGCGGCGACCCGGCGCAGCGTGTCGGCCAGCGCCGGATTGACGATGCGCTCGCCGGCGCGGCGCGGCGATCCGTCGGGATGGAAATAGACGGCGGCGATGCCGGGATCCGCACGCAGCCCGGGCAGGCGCTCGAGCCAGGTCGCAAGCCGCGGCGGCGCGTCGAAGCCCTGCTCGGCGAGACGGATCGCCGGCTCGAACAGGGAGGCCCAGGGCAGACGGCCGTGCGCGCGGTGCGCCTGCTCGAGCAGCGCGACGGCGCCCGGAACGCCGACGGACAGGCCCGACGCCACAGCTTCACGGAAGCCGAGCGGCTTGCCGTCCTTCAGGAAGAGGTCGGGCGTGGCGCCGGCCGGCGCCGTCTCACGGCCGTCATAGGCGACGATGGCGCGCGTGGCGCCGTCGTAGTGCAGCAGGAAGCCGCCGCCGCCGATCCCCGAAGCCTGCGGCTCGACCACGCCCAGCACCATCTGCACCGCGACCGCCGCATCGGCCGCCGAGCCGCCGCGGCGCAGCACGTCGAGGCCGGCCTCGACCGCCAGCGGGTTGGCCGCGGCCACCATCGTGCGCGGCGCCGCCTCGACCGCCGGACCGAGGCCGAGCAGCAGGAGCGCGGCCGCGAGCAGGCGGCGCAGGATCATGCGCGGCGGGCCACGATGAACAGGCGGCGGAACGGGAAGAGCGTGATGCCGTCGGCGCGCGTCGGGTAGGCCTCGGCGATCAGCGTGCGGTAGATGTCGTAGAAGGCGGCGGCTTCTTCCTTGTCGAGCGCCTCCATGTAGGGCCGCAGGCCGGTGCCGGCGGTATACTGGGCGACCGGGTCCTTGCCGGTCAGGGGCTGCTGGTAGATCGATTCCCAGACCTCGAGATCCGAGCAGAGCGGCTTCAGCGCGTCGTAGTAGCGCGCGGGCTCCCAGACGGGGCGGATGCCGCCCACGCCGGCGAGCTTGTCGCGCCACGGCCCCTTCTCCGCCGCCGTCTTCATCAGCGCGTGCGAGGGCGCCTCGTGGTTGCGCGGCATCTGGATCGCGAGTTGTCCGCCCGAGGGCAGAAGCTTCAGCAGGCCGGGGAAATGGTCGATGTGGTTCTCGACCCACTGGTAGGCGGCATTGCTGTAGAGGATCCCCGGCGGCAGGCCGGGCTCGAAATGCGCGAGATCGCCCTTGGTGAAGCTGACACGGGAATCGGCCGTCTGGCTGCGCGCCTTGGCCAGCATCTCCTCCGACGAATCGATGCCGATCACCGGCGGGCCGGGAAAGCGTTCGGCGAGCAGGCGCGTGATGTTGCCGGCGCCGCAGCCGAGATCGTAGATCGCGTGCCCCGGCCGCGCGGCATTGGCCGGGTCGAGGCGGCCCATCAGGTCGAGCGCCGGCCGCAGGCGGGCGTCGGCGAACTTCAGGTAGAGGTTCGCATCCCAGATTGGCGCCTTGAGGGTCGGCGCCTCGAGGGTGTGGGCCTTCGCATCGGACACGGTCACTTCTCCTCGAACGCCGCGTCGACGGGCACGCGGTAGCCCATGGCGATCTTGTTGCCCTTCTGGGCGGCCAGCACCACCGCCATGAACTCGGCGTGCATCTCCCCGGTCATGCCCCTGGCGCGCGCCATCGCGCCGTGCGAGGCGATGCAGTACTCGCACTGGTTGGTGATGCTGACGGCGAGATAGATCAGCTCCTTGGTCAGCGGATCGAGCGTGCCGGGGGCGAAGGCCGCCTTCATCTCGGCGGCGAACTGCTCCATCACCGCCGGATCCCTGGCCAGCGCCTTCCACACATTGTTGATCGCGGCCGGATCGATGCCGCGCGCCTGGGCGATGCCGTCGACGACGGCCTTGGCCCGCGGGGCCATGTCCTTGTACTCGGTGAGCCTCGGCATGATACGCACTCCTGGATGAATGATAACTTCAGTTATTCAAAGGGGCAAGCGCGACCGAGTTTTTGCGCACCGGGGGACGCGCCGGACGCGCGCCGACCCCCAATGGATTGTGTCCCGGCAGGGCTCATGGACCGACGAAGTGCAGGCACTGCCGTCACGGCGATCCCTCCCCGCCGCGCGCGCCGGCGCAGCGGACCACCGCCTCAGTACATGTGCTGGCCGCCGTTGATCGACAGGGTCGAGCCGGTGACGAAGCCGGCATCGTCGGCGACCAGGAACATCACGCCGCGCGCGATCTCGTCGGCCTTGCCCAGGCGGCCGACCGGGATCTTGGCGACGATCTTCTCGAGCACGTTGGCCGGCACCGCCGCCACCATGTCGGTCTCGGTGTAGCCCGGCGCGATGGCGTTCACGGTGATGCCCTTGGACGCGCCTTCCTGGGCCAGCGCCTTGGTGAAGCCGTGGATGCCCGACTTGGCGGCGGCATAGTTGACCTGGCCGTACTGGCCGCCCTGGCCGTTGATCGAGCCGATGTTGACGATGCGCCCGAAGCCGCGGGTGTTCATGCCCTCCCACACCGCCTTCGACATGTTGAAGCAGGAACCGAGGTTGGTGTCGATCACCTGGTCCCACATGTCGCGCGTCAGCCGGCGCATGGTCGAATCGCGGGTGATGCCGGCGTTGTTGACGAGCACGTCGACCGGGCCGAGGTCCTTCTCGATCTGGGCGATCACCGCCTGGCAGGCGGCGAAGTCGCCGACGTCGAACTTGTAGACCGCGATGCCGGTCTCGGCCTTGAACTTCTGGGCCGCCTCGTCGTTGCCCGCGTAGGTCGCGGCCACGGTGTAGCCCTTGTCCTTCAGCATGCGCGACACGGCAGCGCCGATTCCGCGCGTTCCACCGGTCACCACTGCAACACGTCCGGCCATGAGTTCCTCCCTAGCGTTTCCGCCACTTTACTCTATCCGGTCCCGCCGGGTCGCGGGCAAGGCGCGAATTGAGGCAGCGCTGCCGGATATCGCCCGCCCGCGCCGCGGTCATAAGACCGCAACCATGAAACCCTTTATTGCCCTGCTCGGCGCCGCCGCCGGAACCCATGCCGCCGACCAGGTGGCGCTCGCCACCCTGCCGCTCACCGCCTCGCTGGTCCTGGGGGCCGGCCCCGGCGTGCTGGGCGCGCTGGTCGCCGCCCAGAGCGCGGCCTGGCTGCTCGTCTCCCTGCCGGCGGGCGCCGTGGCCGACCGCGTGTCGCGGCGCACCCTGCTGGTCGTCGGCCTGGCGCTGGGGCTGGCGGCCTCGCTCGTGGCCGTGGTCGCAGCCGCCGCCGGCATCACCGGCCTGCTGGGACTCGCCGCCTTCGCCGGCGCCTCGGGCACGGTCGTCTACACGCTGGCCGCCGTCTCGCTGCTGCCCGGACTGGTGCCGGCCGCCGACCTGCCGCGCGCCAATGCCCGGCTGGAGCTCGCCCGCGCGATCGTCAGCCTGGGCGCGCCCGTCCTCGCCGGCCTGCTGGCGCAGCATCTGTCGCCGACCTGGGGCTATGCCGTCGCCGCGATGGGCGCGGCACTCGCGCTGGCCTGCATCCTCGCCCTGCCGCGGACCCCGGTCCCGCCGGCGGCCGGCCCGCGCCTGCCGGTCGGCGCCGCGATCGCCGCCGGCGCGCGCTTCGTGGTGCGCCACGCGTTGCTGCGCGGCATCAGCCTCTGCGCCGTGTTCTGGAACTTCGCCTTCTTCGCCCTGCTCGCGGTCTGGGCACCGCTGGCGCTGGGCCCGCTCGGCCTCGATCCGGCCGGCCTCGGCCTCGCGCAATCGGCCTACGGCGCCGGCCTGATCCTGGGGGCCGTGGTGGCGCCCGTGTCTTCGCGCCGCCTGCCGCCGCTCGCCACCCTGGTGTTCGGGCCGGCCGTCTCGGTGATCGCCGCCGGCCTGTTCCTGCTCGCACCCCACGGCAAGGGCTTCCTGTGGGCCGCCGCCGGCCACTTCCTGCTGGGCTTCGGCCCGATGCTCTGGCTGATCTGCCAGATCACGGTGCGCCAGCTCGTGACGCCGAGCCCCCTGCTCGGCCGCGTCAACGCCACGGTGCAGACCGCGATCTACGGCGTGCGGCCGCTGGGCGCGCTCGCGGGCGGCGTGGTGGCGGCAGAGGCCGGCCTGCCCGCGGCGCTCGTCATGATCGCGGTCTCCTTCGCGCTCTCGACCCTGGTGATCGTGCTGTCGCCGCTCATGCGGCTGCGGGCGCTGCCGCAGCCGGTGGCGGCTTAGGACGCGCGGAGATCAATACTCGACGATTTAGTAGAACTCTTACTGGGACAGGCACCAATGCGGCGGCAGTTGGCCGCACAGCGTCCTTCGCCTCCAGTGTTCTTGGCTATGGCCTCGAAGGAGGAGCGGCTGAGCGGATTTATAGAATGGCCGTTCCGCAATGTCGGAGTCGCACGACATATACGGGGATGAGTCGAATCGAAGTTTGGAATCGCGGGTTTGATTGCCGCCCAGCGTGAGGCACTTCGTGGACTTGGCGACGCTTATGTCGTTGAACGCTGGAACTATGACTGGGTTGGGCGAGTATGCCAATCGATCCTCAATGACCTGGTTTGGCCTCTCCTGGTTTTCTCTTGGCCGTGATGCAGCTGCAGCCATCACCAAAGCCATTAGAAGTGTGATCGAACTTTATCCAGAGGTCGAAGAGTACTTCCGGTCTGGAACAGTCGGCCCGCACGTCAAATGTATCCGCTATTCGATCGATACTTCCGGTAAACTCAAAGCAGAGATACGCAGCCGCTAGACATTGAAGGACGACTGAACAGTTTTGGAATCAATCAGCCGCTTGGGAACGGGCAATGAAGTACATCAAGGTGAGGTGGCGTCACTGCTTACCCAACGAACCGGTTACGCTATATAGCGAAATCGATGAGGATCGCTGGGAACGCCGAAAGGTGTACGTGTTTGCAGACGGTTCATTTGGATTTTTGCGCCCCCCCTGAAGAAAAGGCGCGCTCTATATTCTTGAGCATCGAGCCGATAGCGCCGCTTTCAGAAATCGCGGCGGACCCTCAATTCATTCCTGAAGAAATTGAGAGAGGGGAATTTGGAGATGTGTGGAACAAAGCTCGTTCAAGTCCAAAATTATAGCGGCACTACCGTCTCAAGGTCATGCGCCCCGTCCAGGTCAATCGGATGAACTCTCTTCCTCTGAAATGGCAACTCTTCATACTGAATTTCTTTCCCCTACCAACGGTAGGCATCTTTCTTTTTGTCATCGGTCTCATCTTGTCTTGCTTCCTCTCGGATGTGGCTGCCGGGAGAATGCGGATTTTGGCTTTCATTGTATTAGGGACTTCAATAGTTTTTGGTGTTCTCCTCGCGGCATTTCATACTCGGGCGCAACTGAAGGCCATCCAGCAAGACAATAGCCAGAAGTAAAACGATCTGATCTTCTGCCCTTGCAAGATGACCGCCGTGTCGAGCGGTCCTCGTCAGGAGATCAACTAGCATTCTTCGTATTCACGGGTTTGGCCGAGTCCCTACGAGGCGATTGGGCAATTGATCGCTGCCTGAGTAAGTGCGCCGGCCGGCAGGGCAGGCCCTGCCCCGCCGCTTCCTTCGCAATCTCGATCCTGGTAAGGCCTAGGGAGGACGATCGCCGCGCGGGTCGCCCATCAGCGGCACTTGCCCGCTTGACCGCCGCACCCCGCCGGTCGACGTTAGCGCCGGAGGTCGGCGTATGAAGAAGCTACTGATTGTGTTGGCGTTGCTGTCGCTGGGGGCCTGCAGCAGCGGCCAAGGCTCGTTCTCCCGGTTCAACAATGCCTTCGGCACCGGCACCTTCCCGGTGGCCAACGACGGCGAGGCCGCGCTCTATATCGTGCGCCAGCCGGCCCAGCCCGATGCGCCGCCGATCAACATCACGGTGGGCAGCCAGCCGATCGTCGGCCTGACCGCGCCGAACTACATCCGCCTCGACCTCAAGCCCAAGCTCTACGACCTCCGGGCCTACGGGACGCAGAAGAGCAGCGAGCTGATCATCACCGTGGCGGCCGGCCAGACGCGCTTTCTGCTGGCGCAGCCGACCGCCGACGGCAGCGCCGAACTGCTCGAACTGTCGCAGGAACAGGGTCGCCGCCTCGCCCGCGCGGGCGAGCGGCAGTGGACGCCCCAGCTCTACTACTGAGCGATCGCATCGGAAGCCGAACGGGCGGACCCTGAGGTCCGCCCGTCGTTTTCGTTCACCGCAGACAGGAGCGAGCCGGAGGCTCGCGGTCCGCCCTTTCCGCAATCAGTCGCGCTGGACGCACATGGCGATGCCCATGCCGCCGCCGATGCAGAGCGTGGCGAGGCCCTTCTTGGCGTCGCGCTTCTGCATCTCGTAGAGGAGAGTCGTCAGCACGCGCGCGCCCGAGGCGCCGATCGGATGGCCGAGCGCGATCGCGCCGCCGTTGACGTTCAGCTTCTCCGGATCGAGGCCGAGCTGCTTGCCGACCGCGACGGCCTGGGCGGCGAAGGCCTCGTTGGCCTCGACCAGGTCGAGATCCTTCACGGTCCAGCCGGCCTTCTTCAGCGCCGCCTGCGAGGCGGTCACCGGGCCGATGCCCATGATCGACGGATCGACGCCCGTGGTCGCCCACGACACGATCTTGGCCAGGGGCTCGATGCCGCGCTTCTTCGCCTCGTCGGCCGTCATCAGCACCAGCGCCGCGGCGCCGTCGTTGATGCCCGACGCATTGCCGGCGGTGACCGAACCGCCTTCCTTGGTGAAGGCGGGCCGCAGCTTGGCCAGGGTCTCGACGGTCGTGCCGTGGCGCGGGAACTCGTCGGTATCGACGACGGTCTCGCCCTTGCGCGTCTTGACCGTGACCGGGACGATCTCGTCCTTGAAGCGGCCGGACTTCTGGGCGGCCTCGGCCTTGTTCTGCGAGGAGGCCGCGAAGGCGTCCTGCTCGGCGCGGGTGATCTGGAACTTCTGGGCGACGTTCTCGGCGGTGTTGCCCATGTGGTAGCCGTGGAAGGCATCCCACAGCCCGTCCTTCAACATGGTGTCGACCATCTTGAACTCGCCCATCTTGGTGCCGTCGCGCATGTAGCCGGCGTGCGGCGCCTGGCTCATGCTCTCCTGGCCGCCGACCACCATGATCGAGGCGTCGCCGTTGCGGATCGCCTGCCAGCCGAAGGCGACGGCGCGCAGGCCCGAGCCGCAGAGCTGGTTGATGCCGAGCGCCGTCTTCTCGACCGGGATGCCGGCGTTGACCGCGGCCTGGCGGGCGGGGTTCTGTCCCTGGGCCGCGCTCAGGATCTGGCCCATGATCACCTCGTCGACTTCCTCGGGCTTCACCTTGGCGCGGTCGAGCGCGCCCTTGATGGCGATCTTGCCGAGGTCGTGGGCGGGCACCGCGCCGAAGGCGCCGTTGAACGTGCCGATGGGCGTGCGCGCCGCGCTCGCGATGACGATGTCGGTTGCCATGGAATCCTCCTTGCGGGCCGCCCTGCGGCGGATTTTATAGGGCGGCCGCCGGCACCGGCAAGGACCCGCGACACCTGCAAGGGAGCCGCTCGCTGGCCTCATGGCCGAGGCAAGCGGCTCGCGCCCCGGACCGTCAGCCCTCCGCCGAAACGTTAGGCAGTGCGCGTTTCAGAGGCAGCGGCCGGCGCCCGCCGACAGCCAAGGGCTTCAGCCCGAACAGCGGCCGCACGATCGCGACGGGACGGACCACCGCCAGATAGATCGCCGCCGTGCCGAGGAAGGTCGCCAGCACCGCCAGGATGAAACCGGCGACCGGCGGCGCCCCGATCCGCAGCAGCCCGTAGACGGCCACCACCGTCACGGTCTGGTGCAGGATGTAGAACGGATAGACGGCCTCGGTGGCCTCGGCGAGGAAGGCCGGCCGGCGCGTCAGGTGACGATGGGCGAAGCCCACGATAGCGAACAGCCAGGCCATCGTGTTCACCGCATTGAGCAGCGCGAAGGCCGGCCGCGCCTCCGGCGGGATCGCCGGCCGCACCGTCCCCTTGAAGTAGACGAGGTAGAGCGCGGTGTAGGCCGCGACGGCGACCGCGAGCGACAGGAAGCGCTGGCGCTCGAGCGCCTCGGGCAGGACGGGCGAGCGGTAGAGGAAGGCGCCGCCCAGCAGCAGGACGCCGTAGTAGACGAGGCCGTGCCAGTCGCCGACCAGCCCGTTGGGATTGTGCGAGACCGGCGCCAGCCACAGGGACGAGGCCGCCAGCGGCAGCACCATCAGCCACTGCAGGCCGAGGCGCGCCGCGAGAGAGGCCGACCGATCGAGCGCGCGCCGGCCACCGGGGCTGCGCGCCCACAGGAAGACCGGCAGCAGGAGGAACGTCAGCACCAGCACGTAGGCGAGGAACCAGAGATGGTGCCAGCTCACGTTGCCCGACGGATAGGGCCCGCCGCTGAAGGCCTGCGGCAGCCAGGCGAGGAAAGAGCCGTCGAACTGGCCGCGGTAGAGCCGCTCCAGGTAGACCTGCGGCGGCACGATCACCGCCATGGCGAAGACCAGCGGCAGGCCGAGCCGCTTCAGCCGGTCGCGCGCGAAGGCCGGGCCGGACCGCGACCCCAGCGCCAGCATGATGGTCGCGCCCGACACCAGGAAGAGCAGCGGCATGCGCCAGCGGTTGAGGAAGCGCATCGCCTCGCGCAGCCAGTCGATGCTCTGGACGTCGGTGAGGTGCCAGCTCCAGCCCGACCAGGCCATGCCGGCGTGGTAGAAGATGAGCAGGCCGAAGGCGAGGACGCGCAGCCAGTCGAGGTCGGCGCGGCGGGACGAAGGCATGGTCAGGCTCCCGGAGGGCGTTGACGAGGCCCCCTCCTACCGGCCAGGCCGTTGAATTCGCGTCGAATTGTGACGACCGGCGAGCCCGGTGGGACGACCGGCGCGCCGCCGGGGACGTCCGGTCGGGCCCTCCCCCGCTCTAGGACCGGACGGGCACCAGCGCTTCGAAGCGGGCGCGGTAGCGGCGGCTCAGGTTCACCTCGGCGCCATCCTGCAGGCGGATGCGCCAGTCGCCGCTCACCCAGGGGGTGACCTCGGCGATCCGCGCCACGTTCACCACGAACGACTTGTGGACCCGCACGAAACGCCGGGGATCGAGCTCGCCCTCGAGGCGGCTCAGCGACGAGCGGATCTCGAGCGTGTCGCCGCCGACATGCAGGACGGCGTAGTTCCCGGCCGCCTCGATCCAGTCGATGTCGGCCACCTCGACCAGGATCTCCCGGCCCTTCTTGCGCACGGCGAAGCGCTCGGGCAGGGGCGCCGCGCCGGAAGCCGCATCCGCAGCGGGTGCCTCGGCCGATTGCGCCGGCGGCGGCGCGGCCGCCGGGGTGGACACGGCGGGACGGCCGAAGAAATGGCGCATCGCCATCACCCCGGCACTCAGCATGCCGTAGGTGACGATGTCCTTGGCGAACTCGTAGGCCAGCCGGTCGACGGTCAGCGGGAACACGTAGGGCTCGCCCTGGATTCCGGCGAACCACAGAAGGCGCAGGGCGGTCATGCCGACCGTGTGCAGCAGGCTGAAGGGCAGGAGCGCTGCCGCGTGGACGAGAAGATTGCGCGGCGGTCCGGGTATCGGCCAGCGCCTGTGGAGCCAGTACAGGGCCGGCAGCAGGGCAGCGACGACCAGATGGCTCGAGACCTCGATGACCATCGCCCGGCCGAACGAGATCGGCTGGCCGCGGCTCGCCTCGTTGGCGACCTCGACATGGGCGTGCGCGAACACCGACACGGTGAGCAGCGCCGCCCACACCGCGACCTCGCGCCCGTCCACGGACCGACGTTCCATCGGCGTCAGCGGCGCTTGGCCGGGATGTCGGCCAGCCAGCCGAGCAGCGGCGTCCAGCAGAGGTCGCGCGCGCGGCCGCTCACCACCATGCCGATATGGCCGAGCGGCACGTCGACGCGCGTCGCGCGCCTGAGGCCGCGGCGCGGGTCGACCAGCGCCGCCGCCGACGGGGGCGGCACGATGCGGTCGCCCGACGGGATCATCACCAGGGACGGCACCCTGATCCGGGCCGGGACGATGCGCCGTCCGTCGACCACCCACCGGCCGGTGCCGGGCAGGTTGGCGCCGTACCAGTCGACCAGGCACTCGCGGGCGGCCGGCCCGGCCAGGGGCGCGCCGCCGTTCAGCCAATCTTCCAGCAGCACGAACTCCTGGGCCGGCTGGCCGTTGGGGGCCATGCCGAGGAAGCGGGAAAATTTCTTCACCGCCAGCCAGGGGTCGAGCGACCAGAACAGCGTCTGCAGGATGTCGACGGGCAGCTCGCCCACGCGGTCCGCCATCTCGGCCAGCAGCGGCCCGGCCGACAGCAGGAAGGCATGGCCGGTGCGGTCGGCCTCGAAATCCCAGGGCGCGGCCAGCAGCGCCAGGCCGGCGACGCGCCGCGGCCGGCGCGCGGCCAGCGCCACGGCAAGCGTGCCGCCCATGCAGTAGCCCATCACGGCCGGCGCGCGCCGCGCGCGACGGGCGACGAAGGACGCCGCGCGCTCGAGACGGCCGACATAGGCCGCGAGGTCGAAGCCGCGTTCGTGCGCGTCCGGCGTGCCCCAGTCGACCAGGTAGGGTCGCAGGCCGCGCGCCGCCATGGCCCGCAACAGGCTCTTCTCGGCCGTGAGGTCGAGGACCTCCCAGCGGTTGATGAGCGAGGGCACGACCAGGACGGCGCGCGCGCCGCGCACCCGCGCCGAGCGATGGGTCGCGCCATAGTCGAGCAGGCGTGTGCTGCCTTCGGCCCAGACCGGCGGCGGGTCGACCAGCGTGCGCCGCACGGGATGATCGCGATAGGCGAGCACGCCGTCGGCCAGCCGCCGCAGGCGGCGGCCGATCTCGCGCCGCAGCGCATCCTCGAAGCGGCCGCTGCCGGACCGGGCCTCGAGCGCGCGCGCCTCGACCAGCAGGGCGGGAATGGTGTCAGGCGCCGTCGTCTCCGGGGCCGGGCCCGGCCCCGGTTCCGTCCCCGGGGCGGGCGTCTGCGTCGAGCCGGGCCTCGAGCTGGCGGAGTCGGGCTTCCAGAGCTTCAACGCGCTTTCGGAGCTCGCCCACGTCATCAGCGCCGTGCCCAGGTGCAGGGGGAGCGGACGCGGACCCAGGCGGCGCTGTCCGGGAGGGCTGGCTTCCATGCTGTGCTCCTTGGGCCGCCTGCAGCGCGGCGGCCATCTGGGCGTTCGCGGCCGCGAACAGACGGGCGATCTGCTCGGTCAGCGCCTCGTCCGCGGCGAGGCCCGCGAGCTGGCTCTGCCACAGGTCGAGATAGCGCCGGGCCAGTCGATCGAAATCGCCGGAATCGTCGTCGTCGGGGGCCATGCGCAAAGTATACCGCATCGGCGCGCGAACGTTGCTTTCGCAACCGCAATGGCCGCCTTGTCGCACTGCGGCAGCGGCGCTAAGGTGACCCATCCGCTGTGAACGGGTGTTCATCATCCGCGAGGGAGCGAAGCGTAATGGCCGAACAGGCACGACCCGATGGCGGACCCAAACCGGATCCCGTCGTCATCAAGAAGTACGCGAACCGCCGGCTCTACAACACCGCGACCTCCGCCTACGTGACGCTCGAACACCTGTCGCAGATGGTGAAGGACAAGAAGGATTTCGTGGTCTACGACGCCAAGACCGGCGACGACATCACGCGCCCGGTGCTGACGCAGATCATCTTCGAGGAGGAGAGCAAGGGCGGCCAGACCCTTCTGCCGATCCCCTTCCTGCGCCAGCTCATCTCGTTCTACGGCGACAGCCTGCAGGGCGTGGTGCCGCAGTATCTCGAAATGTCGATGACGCAGTTCGCGCGCAACCAGGAGCAGATGCGGCGCTACCTGCAGAATGCCTTCGGCTTCAATCCGTTCCAGCAGTTCGAGGCGATGGGCAAGCAGAACATGGCGATGTTCGAGAACGCCATGCGCATGTTCAATCCGTTCCAGCGCCCGCCCGGCAGCCCGGACGCGCCGGCTGCCGCCAACGGCCAGGAGCCGGCCGCGGCCAAGGACGAGACGGCGGTGGCGGCGGCGCCAACCGAGGGCGCGATCGACGACCTCAAGCGCAAGCTCGACGAGCTGCAGGCCCAGCTCTCGGAACTGAGCAAGAAGCCCTGAGCCATGGGTGACGGCCCACCGCCCCTGCGTCGCGTGATGTCGCCCTGCATCGGCATCTGCACGCTCGACCGCACCAGCGGCTTCTGCCTCGGCTGCAAGCGCACCGTCGCGGAGATCGGCCGCTGGATGGCGATGGACGACGTCCAGCGCCAGGCCGTGCTCGACGAACTGCCGGGCCGGAAGATCGCCTAGACTAGGAGCGCGGACCTCCTGGTCCGCTCATATCGTCCTGAGCTAAGCGCGTTCATGTCAGGACGACAAACCATGAGCGGACCGGGAGGTCCGCGCTCCGGCAAGACGCTCGCCCGAAGTTCGCCTCAGGTTCGCTGTCATCCCGAGCGCAGCGAGGGACCTTTAGCGCAACAGCAAAGGTCCCTCGCTGCGCTCGGGATGACACCCGTCGCGCCCTATCGTCCCTTGAACACCGGCTTGCGCTTCTCGCGGAACGCGGACGTGCCTTCGCGGTAGTCCTCGGTGAGGCCGGTCAGAACGTTCTGGTCGGCGTCCATGTGGGAACCGAGATCGTCGAGGGCGTGGGCCAGCCGGTTGACGGTGCTCTTGGTCATGCGCACCGGGATCGGCGGCTGGCGGGCGATGCGCTCGCCGAATGCCATCGCCGCGGCCAGCGCCTGGCCGTCGTCGACCACCGTCTCGACCAGACCCCAGTCGAGCGCCTCGGCGGCGGAGATGCGGTCGGAGGCCAGGATGACCGCCTGCTTGGTCCGCGCCGGGCCCATGAGGGCGAGCATGCGCGGGATCGAGCCCCAGCTCATGTTCATGCCGAGCTCGACCTCGGGAATGCGGAAGTGCGCGCCGCGGCCGCAGAAGCGGAAGTCGAGCGACACGACCAGCGCCGCGCCGCCACCGACGCAGTGGCCCTCGATGGCGGCGATGGTCACCGCATCCATGTCCTGCCAGGCCTTGCACATGCGGGGGCCGAGGCGCTGGCGATGGATGCGCTCGCCGACCGGCAGCGCGTCGCGCTGGCGGCCTTCCGGATCCTTGAGGTCGAAGCCGGCCGAGAAGGCCTTCGCCGAGCCGGTCAGGATCACCACCGAAGTCTCGAGATCGTCCTCGAAGTCGCGCGGCACCTCGCGCAGCTCGCGCATCGCCTGGTGGCTGAGCGCGTTGATGCCGTCGCCGCGATCGAAGCGCACCACGGCGATCCGTCCCTGCGGGCCGAGGCCCTTCTCGACCGTGACAAAGCGGCGTTCCATCGACGCATTCCTCCCGTGTTCGGCCAAGCGTAGCGCCTCGGCTTTACAAGCGCGAGCCGCTTGGCTTGGATGGCCCCATGTCGAACACGCTTGGTTTCCTGTCGCTCGAACGCCGCATCGACGCGAAGTTCGCCCGTTACACCAAACCCGGATCGCCGGGCGCCGTCGTCGCCGTGGCGCAGGGCGGCACGATCGGGATCTGCAAGGGCTACGGCCTCGCCAGCATCGAGCATCGCGTGCCGATCACGCCGCAGACGCGCTTCCGCATCGCCTCGGTCAGCAAGCAGTTCACCGTCACCGCGGCGCTGATGCTGGCGGCGGAGGGCCGGCTCGATCTCGCCGATCCACCGCACAAGCATCTCAAGGAGCTGAAGCCGCTGCCCGTCACCATCGACCAGATGATGCGCAATTCGAGCGGCCTGCCCGATTTCCTCGAGCTGCTGCGGATGGGCGGGCACGGGCTCGACAAGCCGGCGCGCGCCGCCGACTTCCTCGCCGCCTGCGCGCGCAACGGCCATCTGAACTTCGCGCCGGGCAGCCGCTTCCTCTACAGCAACACCAACTTCCTGCTGCTGGGCCACATCATCGAGCGGCTGACGAAGCAGACGCTGGGCGCGTTCCTGCAGGAGCGCATCTTCGGACCGCTCGGCATGACGCGGACCATGCTGGCGGCGGACATCGACACCGTGATCCCCGACCTCGCCACCGGCTATCTCGGCGACGAGGAGAAGGGCTTCCGGCGCGCCGGGCATGCCTATCCGCAGGGCGGCGAGGGCGGCCTCACCTCCAGCGTCGAGGACCTGCTGATCTGGAGCCGCCATTACGACCATCCGGTGCTGGGCAAGACCCTGCCGGCCGAGCTCGCGGCGGAAGCGCCCCTCACCGGCGGCCACGCCAACCACTATCGCCGCGGCGTCGGCATCGGCGAGGTGCGCGGCCTGGAAACGCTGGGCCATGGCGGACTGTGGCCGGGCTTCCGCACCGAGTTCCTGCGCGTGCCGGCGGCCGACCTCACCGTCATCGTCATCGCCAACCTGGGCAGCATCGACCCGTGGCGGCTGGCCCAGGCCATCGCGGCCGACGCGCTGGAGGGCGACAGGCGGCTGAAGCCCGCTTTGCCGCCGATCGCCGAGTCCGAGATCAAGCCGATCGCCGGCACCTGGTTCAACGCCGACGAGCCGTCGCTGTTCGAGCTGGCCTGGAAGGACGGCGAGGCCGTGGTGACCCAGAACGGCCTGCCTTTCGTGCTGGGCCGCCGCGCCGGCGGCTGGTTCGGCGCCGAGCGCGGCTCGTTCGAGTTCAAGCTGAAGCCGGGCAAGGACGGACTGCGCGTCGACCTGGGCGCGGGCCGGGTGCTGGCGTTCGCGAAGCTCGGCCGGCGCAAGGCGGTCCCGGCCGCGCTGGCCGGCACCTACGCGTCGGCCGATTCCGGCGCCACCTGGACCATCGCCCGCGCGGGCGAGGGCTGGGAGCTCAGCGTCAGCGGGCCCCTGGTCGCCCGCGAGCCGGCCTGGTCGGTGGAGGGGATCGACGCCGACACGGTCGAGACCCGGATGCCGGCCGGCTGGATCGTCGCGACCCAGCTCGCGCACCTGGTGCGGGACGACAAGGGCCGGATCGAGGCGCTCGAGGTCTCGAGCGGCCGCATCAAGAAGATGCGGTTCGAGCGGGTGGCGTGAGCTCTCAAACCGACTAAAGGCTCATGCTCCTCTCCCCCTCGCGGGGGAGAGGAACATGAGGCATGACGAGGAAGAGCAGCGCGCTCCCGACAATCAGCGGAACGGGATGGCGTAGAGCAGGCCGCCGTTGGTCCACAGCGCGTTCTGGCCGCGCTCGAGCTTGAGCGGCGTCGTCGTGCCGACGTTGCGGTCGAAGGTCTCGCCGTAGTTCCCGATCTGCTTGATGACGTTGTACATCCACTTCTCGTCGACCCCGACCGCCTTGCCGTAGCCCGGCGTCACGCCGAGGAAGCGCTTGATGACGGGATCGTCGCTCTTCAGCATCTCGTCGACGTTCCTGGAGCTGATGCCGAGCTCCTCGGCCTCGATCATGCCCATCAGGGTCCACTTCACGAGGTCCAGCCACTGGTCGTCGCCGTGGCGGACGATCGGTCCCAGCGGCTCCTTGGAGATGCGCTCGGGCAGGATCGTGTGCTCGCCCTTGCCGGCGAGCTGGCCGGCGCGCACCGCCGCGAGGCCCGAGGCGTCGGTCGTGTAGACGTCGCAGCGGCCGGCCGAGTAGGCCTGCAGAAGCTCGTCCAGCTTCTCGATCAGCACCGGCTTGAAGGTCATCTTGTTCTTGCGGAACCAGTCGGCGAGGTTGAGCTCGGTGGTGGTGCCGGGCTGTACGCAGACGGTGGCGCCGTTCAGCTCCCTGGCGCTCTTGATGCCGCTCTTGGTCGGCACCATGAAGCCCTGGCCGTCGTAGAAGTTGACGCCGGCGATGTTGAAGCCGAGCGAGGTGTCGCGCATCAGCGTCTGGGTGGCGTTGCGGGTGATGACGTCGACCTCGCCCGACTGCAGGGCGACGAAGCGCTGCTGCGCCGTGGTCGGCGTGAACTTCACCTTCTCGGCGTCGCCGAACATCGCGGCGGCGATCGCCTTGCAGAGGTCGACGTCGAGGCCGGTCCACTTGCCCTGGCTGTCGGCCATCGAGAAGCCGGCCAGGCCGGTGTTGACGGCGCACTGCACGAAGCCCTTGGCCTTGACGGCGTCGAACGTCTGGCCGGCCGAGGCCGGCAGCGCCGCGACGGTGGCGGCTCCCGCCAGCGCGGCGGCGGCAACGATTTTCTGAAGCATCCCTGACCCCACGGTTGTTGTGGGGTCAGCATAGCAAAGAACGCGCTAGATCGTGCGCTCGACCATCAGCTTCTTGATCTCGGCGATCGCCTTCGCCGGATTGAGATGCTTGGGGCAGGTCTTGGTGCAGTTCATGATCGTGTGGCAGCGGTACAGCCGGAACGGATCCTCGAGCTGGTCGAGCCGCTCGCCCTTGGCCTCGTCGCGGCTGTCGGCCAGCCAGCGATAGGCCTGCAGCAGGATGGCCGGGCCGAGATAGCGCTCGCCGTTCCACCAGTAGGACGGGCAGGAGGTCGAGCAGCAGAAGCACAGGATGCACTCCCACAGCCCGTCGAGCTTGGCGCGCTCCTCCGGCGACTGGAGGCGCTCGCGCGTCGGCGGCTGGGTGGTCGACTTCAGCCACGGCTCGATCGAGGAGAGCTGGGCGTAGGGCACGTTGAGGTCGGGCACCAGGTCCTTCACCACCGGCATGTGCGGCAGCGGGTAGATCTTGATGTCGCCCTTCACGTCCGAGATGTACTTGGTGCAGGCCAGCGTGTTCGTGCCGTCGATGTTCATGGCGCACGAGCCGCACACGCCCTCGCGGCAGGAGCGCCGGAAGGTGAGCGAGCTGTCCATCTCGTTCTTGATCTTGATCAGCGCGTCCAGGACCATCGGACCGCAGGTGTCCATGTCGACTTCGTAGGTGTCGAGGCGCGGGTTCTTGCCGTCTTCCGGCGTCCAGCGATAGACCTTGAAGGTCTTGATGTTCCTGGCGCCCGGCGCCTTGTAGGTCTCGCCGGTACCGACCTTGGAATTGGCGGGCAGTGCAAACTCAGCCATCGCTTCCTCTCGAACTCCGTACGCGCGACTAGTACACGCGGGCCTTGGGCGGGAACGACTGCACGTCGTTGCTCATCGGCTGCAGGTTGACCGGCCGGTAGTCGATGCGGGTCTTGCCGGACGCCTCGTCGACCCAGACGACCGTGTGCTTCAGCCAGTTCTGGTCGTCGCGCTCGGGGAAATCCTCGTGCGCATGGGCGCCGCGGCTCTCGTGGCGGTTGGCCGCGGAGTAGATCGTGCCCATCGCCTGCAGGATCAGGTTCTGGAACTCCAGCGTCTCCATGAGATCGGAATTCCAGATCATCGAGCGATCCTTGACCCGGATGTCGTCCTTGCCGGCGAACACCGTGTCCATGTTGGCGCAGCCCTCGGCCAGGCTCTTGGTGGTGCGGAACACCGCGCAGTCGTTCTGCATGGTCTTCTGCATCCGCGCGCGGAGCTCGGCCGTCGGCGTGCTGCCGTTGGCGTGGCGCATCTTGTCGAGGCGGGCGAGCGCGTCCTCGCCGGCGTTCTTCAGCTGCTTGTGCGGCGCGTTCGGCGTCAGCCGCTCGGCAACCCGGTTGGCGGCCGAGCGGCCGAACACGACCAGCTCGAGCAGCGAGTTCGAGCCCAGCCGGTTGGCGCCGTGCACGCCGATCGAGGCAGCCTCGCCCAGCGCCATCAGGCCGGGCACCGCGGCAAACGGATCGCCGTCGCGGACGGTCATCGCCTCGCAGTGGTAGTTCGCCGGGATGCCGCCCATGTTGTAGTGGCAGGTCGGCAGGATGGGGATCGGCTGGCGCGTGACGTCGACGCCGGCGAAGATCCGCGCCGTCTCGGCGATGCCGGGCAGGCGCTCGTGGATGACCTTCGGGTCCAGATGCTCGACGTGCAGCTCGATATAGTCCTTGTTGGGACCGCAGCCGCGGCCCTCGCGGATCTCGATGGTCATCGAGCGGCTGACGACGTCGCGGCTGGCGAGGTCCTTGGCCGACGGCGCGTAGCGCTCCATGAAGCGCTCGCCGCTGGCGTTGGTGACGTAGCCGCCCTCGCCGCGCACGCCCTCGGTGATCAGGCAGCCGGCGCCGTAGATGCCGGTCGGATGGAACTGCACGAACTCGAGGTCCTGCAGGGGCAGGCCGGCGCGCAGCACCATGGCGCCGCCGTCGCCGGTGCAGGTGTGGGCCGAGGTCGCGGTCTGGTAGACGCGGCCGTAGCCGCCGGTCGCCAGCACCGTCTGGTGGGCGCGGAAGCGATGGATCGTGCCGTCATCGAGGTTCCAGGCCATGACGCCGCGGCACACGCCCTCGTCCATGATCAGGTCGAGCGCGAAGTACTCGATGAAGAACTCGGCGTGGTTCCGCAGCGACTGCTGGTAGAGGGTGTGGAGGATGGCGTGGCCGGTGCGGTCGGCGGCGGCGCAGGTGCGGTGCGCGATGCCCTTGCCGAACTCGGTCGTCATGCCGCCGAACGGGCGCTGGTAGATCTTGCCCTCGGGCGTGCGGCTGAACGGCACGCCGAAATGCTCGAGCTCGATGATGGCCGGGATGCCGTCGCGGCACATGTACTCGATGGCGTCCTGGTCGCCCAGCCAGTCCGACCCCTTGACGGTGTCGTACATGTGCCAGCGCCAGTCGTCGGGCCCCATGTTGCCCAGCGCCGCCGAGATGCCGCCCTGCGCCGCCACCGTGTGGCTGCGGGTCGGGAACACCTTGGTGATGCAGGCGGTCTTGAAGCCCTTGTTGGCCATGCCGAAGGTCGCGCGCAGGCCCGAGCCGCCCGCGCCCACGACGACCACGTCATACTCGTGGTCGATGACGGTGTAGGCCGTGCCGCCGATGTTGATCGTGCCGGCAGCGGCGCCGTCGCCCTTGCCGTTGGTCGCCTCGGCCATCGTCAGCCTCCAAGTCCGATACGCAGGATGGCCACGGTACCGGCCAGCCCGAACAACACCGCGATGAAACGCACCAGCACGATCAGCGCGAGCTTGACGCCGTCGTTGTGGACGTAGTCCTCGATCACGACCTGCACGCCGAGCTGGCCGTGGTGCAGGCCGATCACGATGGTCAGGATCAGCAGCACCATCACGAAGGGCGAGCCGATCCAGGCGCGCACGACGCCGTAGTCGGCGCCGCTGATCATCACCAGCGACACCGCGAACCAGATGACCAGCGGCACCAGCGCGATGGCGGTCAGGCGCTGCGCCCACCAGTGATGCAGCCCGTCCTTGGCCGAGCCGAGGCCGCGGGCGCGGGAAAGGGGAGTCCGGAGGTCGCCGTTCATCGCTTGCTCCTCACGCCAGGCTGAGGCCGACGATCCACGACGCCAGCGTCGCGACCGCCGACACGGCCACGACGATCCAGCCGCTCATGTAGGCTTCCTTGAGCTCGAAACCGTAGCCGGCGTCCCAGAACAGGTGCCGGATGCCGTTGCAGAGGTGATACCAGAGGCAGAACAGCCAGCCGCCGAGGACGAGGCGTCCCAGGATCGAGGCGTTGAAGGCCTGGAACTTGGCGTAGGTGCCGGGGTCCGCCGAAGCGAACACGACCCAGGCCACGAGGTAGAGCGCGCCGACGGACAGCGCGATGCCGGTGGCGCGATGCAGGATCGACAGGACGGAGGTCAGTTGCGGCCGGTAGACCTGCAAATGCGGTGAAAGAGGCCGATGTACCGGCCGATTGGCAACGCTCATCGCGTAGGAACCTCGAATGCCCGAAGCGGGTCGGGCTTTTTTAGCGCCCAGCCGCCTCAAGTCAACGAAAGTCACCGACGCGGGTGCGTTAAGTGCCCGGATTTCCAAGCGAAATTGAGCCGCCCCCTCACGTCCGTCGCGGCATCAGCAGCCAGTAGTCGAGGTCGAGCACGACGGCCGGGTGATACTTTCCATCCGCCTGCTTGCCGGGCCACGCGGAGCAGGGGCAATCCTTCGCCGCAATAAGTCTCATTCGCAGAGTGCCCAGATCCTCGCGGCCGGGCAGCGGCGCCGTCTCCAGCACCTCGGACCAGGCATAGATCGTGTCGCCGCCGAAGGTCGGCCCGACATGGCTGCCGGCATTGATGGCGGCCAGCCGGAAACCGTTGGCCAGGCCGTTGAACGACAGGGCCCGCGCCACCGAGATGATGTGGCCGCCATAGGCCAGCCGCCGGCCGAACCGGGTGTTCTTGCCCTGGAAGGCGTCGAAATGGACCCGCGCGGTGTTCTGGTAGAGCCGCGTCGAGAACATGTGGTCGGAATCCTCGAGCGTGATGCCGCTCACATGGTCGATGCGCTCGCCCGGCCGGTAGTCCTCCCAGCGGTGCGGCGAGCCGGCCAGCGCATCGTCCCAGGCGCCGAGCCGCAGCCCCTCCGGCACGATCAGGTCGGCGGGCGCGACCGAGGGCGCCGTCTTCGGCGCCGACGGCGCCGCCACCTCGGCCCGCGGGTCGCGCTTGTGCACCATCACCCAGCGCACGTAGTCCAGCACCATCTCGCCCTTCTGGTTGGTGCCGGTGGAGCGCACCCAGACCACGCCGCTCGCCCTGTTCGAGTTCTCGCGCAGGCCGAGCACCGTCGAGCGGGCCTGCAGCGTGTCGCCGGGATAGACCGGCACGCCCCAGCGGAACTCGGCGTAGCCGAGGTTGGCGACGGCGTTCAGCGAGATGTCGTTCACCGTCTTGCCGATCACGACATGGAAGACCAGCAGGTCGTCCAGCGGCGCCCGGGGCAGGCCGATCGCGCGCGCGAACTCGTCCGACGAGTTGACGGCGAAGCGCGAGCCGTAGAGCCCGACGTTCAGCGCCGCGTCCGCCTCGGTCAGCGTGCGCGGCGTGGCGTGGCGGAACTCCTGGCCGACCTGGAAATCCTCGAAGAAGTTGCCGGCGCCGGCGCTCGCCTTGTCGCTCATGCCGCCGCCTGCAGTTCCTTGATCGCGGTCGCCAGCGCGAGCGCCCGCTCGGCCTGCTCGACATGCAGGTTCTCGATCATGCGGCCGTCGACCGTGACCACGCCCTTGCCCTCGGCCTGCGCCTGCCGGAAGGCGGCGACGATCCGGCCGGCCATCTCGAGCTCCTTGTCCGACGGCGCGAAGGCCTGGTTGCAGGGCTCGACCTGGCTGGGATGGATCAGCGTCTTGCCGTCGAAGCCCATCTCCAGCCCCTGCTCGCAGACGGCGCGGAAACCGTCGGCGTCCTGGATGTCGTTGTAGACGCCGTCGAGGATCGTGAGACCGTGGGCGCGTGCCGACAGCATGGCGATGCCGAGCGCCGTCACCATCGGCAGCCGCATCGGCGTGTGGCGCGCCCGCATGTCCTTCACGAGGTCGTTGGTCCCCATGACGAACACGGCGAGCCGGGGATGGGCGCCGGCGATCTCCTCGGCGCGCAGGATCCCCTTGGGCGTCTCCATCATCGCCCAGACCTGCATCGTGGTCGGCGCGCCGGCGGTGTCGAGCAGCGACACGACGTGCGTCACCTCGGCGGCGCTCTCGACCTTCGGCACGAGGACCGCGTCGGCGCCCGAGCCGGCGATCGCCTCGATGTCGGCCGGGCCCCACGGCGTGGTGAGCCCGTTGCAGCGGATGACGATCTCGCGCTTGCCGTAGGCCTTGCTCTCCGCGGCGAGCACGACGTTGGTGCGCGCCGCCTCCTTGGCCTCGGGCGCGACGGCGTCCTCGAGGTCGAAGATCAGCGCATCCGCAGGCAGCGTGCGCGCCTTCTCGAGGGCGCGGGTGTTGGCGCCCGGCATGTAGAGAACGCTGCGACGCGGGCGGACTTTGTTCGACATTGGACGGGCTCCCGGAAAACGCGGCGGACTATAATGGCGAGCCTCCTTGTGGCAAGGTGGCTGCGGCCATGCGCTTCCTTTCGCTTCAGAGCCATGTTGCCTACGGCTACGTGGGCAACCGGGCTGCGACGTTCCCCTTGCAACGATTGGGCCACGAGGTCTGGGCGGTCAACACGGTGGAATTCTCGAACCACACGGGCTACGGCGCCTGGCGTGGGCGCACGGCGCCGGCCGAGCAGGTCGCCGAGATCGTGGCCGGCATCGAGGCGCTCGGCCTGCTGCCGCGCTGCGACGCGCTGCTGACCGGCTATGTCGGCGACGCCGCCCTGGCCGACGTCGTGCTCGACACGGCGGGCCGCGTGCGCTCGGCCAACGGCCGCGCCATCTGGTGCTGCGACCCCGTGCTGGGCGACGTCGACACCGGCATCTATGTCCGGCCGGGCATCGACGCCTTCTTCCGCGAGCGCGCCATCCCGGCCGCCGATCTCATCACGCCCAACCATTTCGAGCTCGAGCATCTCACCGGCCGGCGGGTCGCGACGCTCGACGATGCGGTCGTGGCCGCCCGCGGCCTGCTCGGTCGCGGGGCCCAGGGGCCGCGCCTCGCGCTGGTCACCAGCCTGCGCCGCGCCGACGGACCGGCCGACCAGGTCGAGATGCTCGCCGTCAGCCGCGAGGCGGCATGGCGCGTCGTGACGCCGCTGATCGGCTTCGAGATCGCGCCCAACGGCACCGGCGACATGGTGGCCGCGCTGTTCGCCGCGCACTGGATCGCCGGCGGCGACGTGGCGGCGGCGCTTGGCCGCGCCGCCTCCGCCGTCTACGCCGTGCTCGAGGTCACGCTGGCCATGGGCGAGCGCGAGCTGCAGCTCGTCGTCGCCCAGGACCGGCTGGTCGCGCCGCCCCGTTCCTTCGTCGCCCACAAGCTGTAGCGGGCAATGACGGTTCCCGGCTTCATCTTCAATCCGATCATGATCGCCATCGAGGGGGCCGCCATCGGCTTCCTGATCGCCGTGCCGGTCGGGCCGGCGGCGGTGCTCTGCATCCGCCGCTCGATCACCGTCGGCGCGATGGCGGGCTACATGACCGGCATAGGCGCGGCGCTGGGCGACGCGGTGTTCGGCGCCGTGGCGGCCTTCGGCCTGTCGATCGTCGAGCAGTTCGTGGCCGAGCGCGAGGCCTGGCTGCTCGGCATCGGCGGCATCGGGCTGATCATCATGGGATGGGCGACGATGCGCCACCGCCCGCGCACCGTGGGCGACCCGGTCGCCGAGGACCGCGAGCACCAGGTGGCGACGCATTTCCACTACGCCACGTCCAGCTTCTTCATCACCGTCTTCAACCCGCTCACGGTCATCGCCTTCGGCGCCGCCTTCGCCGGCCGCAACCTCGCCGGCGTCAGCAGCAGCCTGCCCGACGCGGCGCTCCTGGTGGCCGCGGTCTTCTGCGGCGCGCTCGCCTGGTGGACGATCATCTGCACGGCGTCGGTGTCGCTGCGCCACCGCTTCACGGGGACCGGCCTCCTGTGGCTCAACCGCGGCTCGGGCATGGTCATCCTGGGCTTCGGCGTGGCGGCGCTGGTCTCGCTGCTGCCGCTGCCGTGGCGCGCCATCGGCCATGCGCTCCGCCTGTAACGAAGGCCGGCCGCGCCGCGAACTGTCCTATAGTGCCGCGATCGTCGCCGAGGTCCGTTGATGCTGTCCCTCCCGCTCGATTCCGCCAAGTTCAGGGATGCGCTGGTCACCGCGCGCGGCGAGGAACGCGCCGAGGTCGGGCTGCGCGCGCTCGAGACGCTGTGGTTCAACACCGGCACGCTCTGCAACCTCACCTGCCGCAACTGCTACATCGAATCCTCGCCGCGCAACGACCGGCTGGCCTGGCTGTCGGCGGCGGAGGTCGCGGCCTATCTCGACGAGATCGAGCGCGACGGGCATGCCACGACGCTGATCGGCTTCACCGGCGGCGAGCCGTTCATGAACCGCGAGCTGCCCGCGATGCTGGACGACGTGCTGTCGCGCGGACTGCGGGCCATCGTGCTGACCAACGCCATGAAGCCGATGCACCACGCGAAGCCCGCCCTGCTCGGCCTGCTGGCGCGCCACGGCGCGCGGCTGACGCTGCGCGTCTCCCTCGACCACTACGGCCGCGCCCTGCACGAGGCCGAGCGCGGTGCCCGAACCTGGAAGCCGACCGTCGAGGGCCTGGTGTGGCTGGCGCAGTCGGGCTTCGACGTCCATGTCGCCGGCCGACGCTTCTCCGACGAGACGGAGGACGAGGTGCGGACGGGCTATGCCCGCCTGTTCGAGCGGCTCGGCGTGGCGATCGATGCCGGCGACCCGGGCCGGCTCGTGCTGTTCCCCGAGATGGATGCCGCGGCGGACGTGCCCGAGATCACGACGGCCTGCTGGGGCATCCTGAAGAAGTCGCCGGACAGCGTCATGTGCGCCACCGCGCGCATGGTGGTGAAGCGCCGGGACGCCGCGGCGCCGGCCGTCGTCGCCTGCACGCTGCTGCCCTACGATCCGCAGTTCGAGCTCGGCGCGACCCTGGCCGAGAGCCGCCGTCCGGTGCGGCTCAACCACCCGCACTGCGCCCGGTTCTGCGTCCTGGGCGGAGCCTCCTGCAGCCAGTGACGGCGCGCATCGACGTCGTCGTCCCGACCCTCGATGCCGCGGCCACCCTGCCGCGGACGCTGGCCGGGCTCGCCGGCGCCGGCTGCGGCCTCGCCCTCGACGTCACCGTGAGCGACGGCGGGTCGAGCGATGCCACCGCGGACATCGCGCGACGGAGCGGCGCCCGCGTGATCGTCACGGAACCCGGTCGCGGCGGCCAGCTCGCGGCCGGCGCCGCGGCGGGCGAAGCGCCCTGGCTGCTCTTCCTGCATGCCGACACGGTCCTGGGCGACGGGTGGTGCGATGCCGTGCGGCAGTTCGTCGACGAGCCGGACAATGCGACACGCGCCGGCCATTTCCGGCTGCGCTTCGACACGACCGACCGGCGCGCCCGCCGCGTCGAACGGCTGGCGGCATGGCGCAGCCGCGCGCTCGGCCTGCCCTACGGCGACCAGGGACTGCTGATCGCGCGCGCCTTCTACCGTCAGACGGGAGGCTTTCGTCCGCTGCCGCTGATGGAGGATGTCGACCTCGTGCGCCGCATCGGACGGCGCCGGCTGGTCGCGCTGCCGGCCGACGCCGTGACCTCGCCGCGCCGCTACGAGCGCGACGGCTGGACCCGCCGGCCGCTGCGCAACCTCACCTGCCTCACGCTCTACCTGGCGGGCGCGCCGCTGCCGGTCGTGCAGCGGCTCTACGGACGATGATCCGCCAGGTCGTGATCTTCGCCCGGGCGCCGCAGCGCGGGCAGGTGAAGCGCCGGCTGGCCCGCGACGTCGGCCCGGCGGCCGCCCTCGCCTTCCATCGGCGGACGCTCGAGGCGCTGATCCGGCGTCTCGAACGCGACGGGCGCTGGCGCGTCTGGCTCTGCGCCACCCCAGACGGCGCGCTCGGCCATCCCGCCTTCCGCGGCCTCGCGCCGGGACGGCGCCGCCCCCAGGGGCGGGGCGATCTCGGCCGGCGCATGCTGCGGCCGTTCCGCGACCTTCCGCCCGGCCCGCTGGCGCTGGTCGGCAGCGACATACCGGCGCTGGCGCCGCGCCACATCGCCCACGCCTTCGATCTGCTCGGTCGCCACGACCTCGTCTTCGGGCCGGCCGGCGACGGCGGCTTCTGGCTGATCGGCGCGCGCCGCAGCCGCCCGCTGCCGGCCCGCCTGTTCGCCGGGGTGCGCTGGTCGACGGAACACGCGTTGGCCGACACGCTGGCGACGATCCCGGCGCACTGGTCGGCGGCGCTGGCCGACACGCTGGACGATGTCGACGATGGTGCGGGACTGCGGCGCGCGCTCAGCCCTTGAGCCGGTCGAGCTCGCGGCGCACGCGGGCGAAGACCGGGTCCCAGTCGCCCGGCCGGTCCTGGCGGAACAGGCGGACCGAGGGGTACCAGGGCGCGCCGTCGCCGCCCAGCCGCCAGCGCCAGTCGGCGGCCGCCGGCGAGAGCACCCAGGTGGGCAGGCCCATGGCGGCGGCGAGATGGGCGATCGGCGCATCGATCGAGATCAGCAGGTCGAGCTGCGACAGCGCCGTGGCGGCCTCGGCGAAATCGAAGATGCCGCGACCGACATCGTGGACCACGCCGCCGGCGCCCGCCTGCTGGATGTCCTTCTGCGGCTGGCCGCCCTGCAGGCTGAACAGCAGCAGCTCGGGATCGCCGGCCAGCGCCAGGAAGCGCGCGAAGGGGATCGACCGCTGGCGGTCCTGCGGCCGGCCGGGCATGGCGGCCCAGCAGATGCCGATGCGCAGCCGCACGCCCTCGACGCGGCCGAGCGTGATGCGACCGTCCTGCGGCGCGCCGAGATAGGGTCCTTCGCACGCCAGCGCCGCGACATCGGCGGCGCAGAGATGCGGCAGCGAGACCATCGAGGCATGCAGGTCGAAGTCCGGCAGCTTCTCGCCCTCGGCCACGACCGCGTCGATATAGTCGGCACCGGCCAGCAGCGCCTTGAGCGGCGCCTGGCACAGCACGATCACTGTGGCGCCGCGCCGCTTGAGCTCGCGCGCGAAGCGCACGAACAGCAGCCCGTCGCCCAGCCCCTGCTCGGGATAGAGCAGGATCCGGCGGCCCGCGACCGGACCGCCGTCCCAGGCGGGCTGGCGGAAGTCGGGCACCGGCGTCTCGGGCAGCCGCTTGCGCGCCTCGTAGGCGGCGAAGCCCTCGGCCAGCTCGCCGCGCATCAGGAGCGCGAGCGCGAGCTCCACCCGGGCGCGCCGGTTGGCGGGTGCGAGCGTCAGCGCCCGGCCGAAGCAGCCCACCGCCTCGTCGAGCCGGTCGAGGTCGCGCAGGCAGAGCGCCAGGTTGAAGAAGCCCTCGGCATAGTCGGGGCTGAGCGAGATCGACCGGAAATGGTGCTTCACCGCCTCGTCGAGGTCCCCGGTGGCGCGCAGCGCATTGCCGAGATTGGAATGGAGCGCGGGATTGTCCGGGTCGGCGGCGAGCGACAGGCGATGATGGCAGACCGAGGCGTCGAGCTTGCCGGCCAGCCGCAGCGCCACGCCGAGATTGTTGTGCAGCTCGGCATGGCCCGGCCGCACCGCCAGCAGCCGCAGGTAGGAGGCGATGGCCTCGTCGAGCCGGCCGGCGCGATGGGCCTGGGCGGCGAGCCGCATCTGCTGGACGAACGTGTCCGCCTCGCTGCCGAACAGCGGAGTCGGCGCCGCGGCGGAGGCCCGCGCGGCGGTGTTCAGAGGGGAAAATGACGAAGTGTCATTCACCCTTCCATATTACCTCAAAGACGCCAGCCAAACATCTGCCGATGAAGGCAAATCAGAACGGAAGGATCCGCTAGATGTAGCTGCGGACCAGTTCCTCGGCGATCTGGATGGCGTTGAGCGCCGCGCCCTTGCGCAGATTGTCGCTGACCACCCACAGGGAGAGGCCGTTGTCGACCGTCGGGTCGGTGCGCACGCGGCTCACGAAGACGCCGTCCTGGCCCGTCACTTCCTGCGGCGTCACGTAGCCGCCGGCCTCGCGGCGGTCGACGACCAGGATGCCCGGCTGGGCGGCCAGCACGCGGCGCGCCTCGTGCTCGTCGAGCGGCCGCTCGAGCTCGAGGTTCACCGCCTCGGCGTGGCCGATGAAGGTCGGCACGCGCACGCAGGTCGCGTGGACCTTGATCTTCGGGTCGAGGATCTTCTTGGTCTCGACCACCATCTTCCATTCCTCCTTGGTCGAACCGTCGTCCATGAAGGTGTCGATGTGGGGGATGACGTTGAAGGCGATCGACTTGGTGAACTTCTTCGGCTCCAGCGTCTGGTTGACGAAGAAGCTCTTGGTCTGGTTCAGCAGCTCGTCCATCGCTTCCTTGCCGGCGCCGGAGGTCGACTGGTAGGTCGAGACCACGACGCGCCGGATCGTTGCGGCGTCGTGGATCGGCTTCAGCGCCACGACCATCTGGATGGTCGAGCAGTTGGGATTGGCGATGATGCCGCGGCCCTTGTAGCCGGCGATCGCCTCGGCATTGACCTCGGGCACAACCAGCGGCACGTCGGGATCCATGCGCCAGTAGGAGGTGTTGTCGATCACCACGGCGCCCGCCTTGGCGGCGCGCGGACTGTGCTCGGCCGACACCTTGGCGCCCGGCGAGCTCAGCACGATGTCGATGCCCTTGAAGTCGAATTTGGCGAGGTCGTGGACCTTCAGGACCGCCTTGTCGCCGAACGAGGTCTGCTTGCCGGCCGACCGGGCCGACGCCAGGGCGACGACGTCATCGGCCGGGAAGTTCCGCTCGGCCAGGATCTGCAACATTTCGCGCCCGACATTGCCGGTCGCGCCGACGACGGCGACTCTGTAGCCCATGGCTCACCTTTTTGAAGGAGCCCGGGAGATACCTCATGCTCCTCTCCCCCGCTAGGGGGAGAGGCTGGGTGAGAGGGTTGCACCCGTCGATTCCCCCTCACCTGACCTCTCCCCCTGGCGGGGGAGAGGAACAGGAAAGACGGGGAAATCCGACCCTACTTGTCCGAGGAGGCGCCCGACGTCTTGATGATCGGCAGCCACAGCGTCAGGTCGTCGCTGACCAGCTTCTCGGCGGCGGCGGGCGTGAGCGGCGGCAGCATGTCGATGCCCTGGGCCTTCATCTTCTCGCGCACCGGCGGCTGGGCGGCGATGCGATTGAGCTCGGCGTTGAACTTGTCGAGGACAGGCGCGGGCACCCCGGCCGGCACCGCGAAGCCCATCCAGGTGTTCACGACATAGTCCTTCACGCCCGCTTCCATCATGGTCGGCACGTCCGGCAGCAGCTCCGAGCGCGTGGCGCTGGTGACCGCGAGCGGCTTCAGCTTGCCGCCCTTGATCAGGCCGATCACCGTCGGCGTGTTGAACATGCCCATCACGACCTCGCCGTTGGCGACGCCCTGGATGCCGGCGGGCGTGGCGCGGTAGGGCACGTGCTGCAGCTTCACGCCCGTGCGCATCTCGAGCAGCACGCCCGACATGTGGTGGCTGGTGCCGACGCCGCCCGACGAGTAGGTGAGCTCGCCCGGCTTGGCGCGCGCCTGCGCCAGCAGGTCGGCGACAGTCTTGGCCGGATTGTCGGGATGGACGATCAGCACGTTCGACACGCCGCCGCTCACCGCGACCGGCTTCAGGTCCTTGAGCGAATCGTAGCCGGGCGTCTTGTAGAGGCCCATGTTGAAGACCATCGTGCCTTGCGAGACGAGGGCGAAGGTATAGCCGTCGGCCGGCGCCCGCGCCGCCTCGGCCGTGGCGATGGTGCCGCCGGCGCCGGTCTTGTTGTCGACCACCACCGTCTGGCCGACCGACTTGCCGAGCTCGTCGGCGAAGATGCGGGCGACGATGTCGGCCGTCGAGCCCGGGGCCAGCGGCACGATCATCCGGATCGACTTGGAGGGCCAGGCGTCGGCGCGCGCCCCGCCGCTTGCCGCCGCCGCCAGCGTCGCGCCGAGAAATGCCCGTTTCGTCAACATGTTCCTGCTCCTTCGTCCGTTCAAAGTCCGACCGACCGGGCGACGAGCTGCGCCAGCTGCCGGCGCAGGCGCGCGACGGTGCCGCGCTCGCCGCGCTTGCCGATCAGGTTGTGCATCTCGTAGGGGTCGGCCTTGAGGTCGTAGAGTTCGTCGCACTCCACGCCGTCGAGCGACTTCTGCGTCCAGTGGATGTACTTGTGACGCCGCGTGCGGATCGCCTTGTAGCTCATGCCGATGAGCCACGGCATGGCGTTCTCGCTGAAATACTCGCACATGAAGGACGAACGCCAGCCGGTCCGCCGGCCGGGCCTCGACAGCGGCCGCAGCGACAGGCCCTGCATGTGCTCGACGTCCGTCTTTTTGCCGCCGGCCAGGTCGACGACGGTCGGCGCGATGTCGAGCGCCAGCACGAGGTCGTCCCTCACCGTGCCCGGCTTGAACCAGGCGGGATAGCGCACCAGGAACGGCGACTTGATGCCCTCCTCGTAGGCAAAGCGCCGCTCCGGCCCCAGCCCGTGCTCGCCGAAGAAGTAGCCGTTGTCGCCGAGGAACAGGATGAACGTGTCGTCGAGCTGCCCGGTCTCCTCCAGCGCGGCGAACACCTGGCCCACGCCCTCGTCGACCGAAGCCATCATGGCGGCGCGCAGGCGGATCTCCTCGTCGGAGCCCGCCTTGATGCCGTCGAGGACCTTGCGCGAGGCCGCGTTGCCCTTGAGGTCGAAGGCCTCCTTCCAGGCCGGCTTGTCCTTCACCACCTCGGCCAGCGGCAGGGCGTTGGGCCGGCGCGGGAAGTGCTCGCCCTTGTAGAGGTCGGCGTGCCGCTCGGGCACGCGATAGCCGCCCTTGCTGAGATCGATCGTGCCGTCCGGCGCCTGGAAGGCGTCGGGATGCACCGCCTTGTGGGCGAAGAACAGGGCGAAGGGCTTGCTGCGCTTCTGCTTCAGGAAATCGACGGCATGGGCGTTCAGCAGGTCGGTGATGTAGCCCTTGTGCTGGCGCTCCTTGCCGTCGATGTTCAGCACCGGGTCGACGATCGACCCGTGCCCGGGGAAGCTGACCCAGCGGTCGTAGCCGGGCCGCGGCCCGCCGGAGTTGCCCATGTGCCACTTGCCGACATGGGCCGTCTCGTAGCCCAGCTTCTGCAGGATGCCGTGATAGTTCGGCAGGCGGTGGCTGTGCGCGTCGCGCGCCACGTTGTCGATGATGCCGTGGCGGCTGGCGTACTGGCCCGTGATGATCGAGGCGCGGTTGGGCGAGCACAGCGGCGTCGTGTGGAACGCCGAGGTGAACATCGCCCCCTCGCGCGCGATCCGGTCGATGTGCGGCGTCTTCATGAACGGATGGCCGCAGATCCCGACCTCGTCGAACCGCAGGTCGTCGATCAGGACGATGATGAAATTCGGTTTGCGCTTCCCAGCCACAGAGTCCCCCACACCATTGCATTGCCAAGCACGCCGCGTGCCGAAACCAAGCTACCGGCCGGCCTTGACGGACGCCAGAGCGTCGCGCCCTTATCGCCCGAACCACAGTCGGGGACCATCAATGACCGAGTCCGGCCTGCCGCTGGCAGGATTGCGCGTGCTGGATGTGAGTTCGTTCATCGCCGCTCCCGCCGCGGCGGTCGTGCTGGGCGACTGGGGCGCCGACGTCATCAAGGTCGAGGGACCCGACGGTGACCCCAACCGCCGCATCATGCTCGATTCGTCGAACTACCCGAAGGGCGCGGTCAACTATCCGTGGCAGATGGATTCGCGCAACAAGCGCTCGATCGTGCTCGATCTCAAGCAGCCCGCCGCGCGCGCGGCGCTCGACCGGCTGATCGCCGTCTCCGACGTGCTGATCTGCAACTTCCCGCCGCCGGTCCGCGACAAGCTGCGCCTGGGCTACGACGACGTGAAGGCGGTCAACCCGCGGCTGATCTACGCCTCGCTCACCGGCTACGGCGAGACCGGTCCCGACCGCGACCGGCCGGGCTTCGACGTCACCGCCTACTTCGCCCGCTCGGGCCTGCTCGACGCCCAGCGCTACGAGGACGGGCCGCCCGGCGTGCCTGTCCCCGCCCAGGGCGATCGCGCGACCGCCATGACCCTGGTGTCGGCCATCCTCATGGGCCTGATGCAGCGCGCCAGGACCGGCGAGGGCTCGTGGGTCGGCACCTCGCTCCTGGGCAACGGCCTGTGGTCGTGCGGCGTGGTCGCCCAGGCGGCACTGGTCGACGCCTACCTGCCGCCGCGGCCGCCGCTCGACCGGCCGCGCTCGGCGCTGGGCAGCATCTACCGGACCGCCGACGACCGCTGGCTGCAGCTCACGATCGTGCGCGAGGACCGGATGTGGCCCGGCATCTGCCAGACGATCGAGCGACCCGAGCTGGAGACCGATCCGCGCTTCGCCACGCTCGAGGAACGCCGCCGGCGCTCCGGCGAGCTGGCCGCCATCCTGCGCGACGCCTTCGCCGGCCGGGACTACGAGCACTGGCGGCGGACGATGGCGGCGCACGGCATCACCTTCGGCGTCATCAGCCGGCCGCAGGACATTCCCGACGACCAGCAGGCCGTCGCCTGCGGCGCCGTGGTCGAGACGGCGATCCCCGACATGCCGCGCACGCTGAGCAATCCCATCCGGCTGGGCTTCGCCGAGCAGAAGGCGGCCCGGCCGGCGCCGGCGCTCGGCGAGCACAGCGACCAGGTGCTGGCCGAGGCGGGCCTCTCGGCCGGGGAGATCGCGGCGCTGCGCCAGAGCGGTGCAGTGCGATGAGCGGCGAGCCGTCGGACGGGCCGCTCGCCGACCTCAAGGTCCTCGACATCAGCTCGTTCATCGCCGCGCCCGCGGCGGCGGCGGCGCTGGGCGATTTCGGCGCCGCCGTGATCAAGGTCGAGCCGCCGGGCGACGGCGACCCCCATCGCAACAGCTTCCGCAACGCCAGCTACCCGCAGAGCGACCGGAACTTTCCCTGGCAGCTCGACGGCCGCCACAAGCGGTCGATCGCGCTCGACCTCAAGCACGATGCCGCCCGTCCCGTGCTCGAGCGGCTGATCGCCTGGGCCGACGTCATGATCGTCAACTTCCCGCCGCCGGCGCGCGAGCGGCTGCGGCTGCGCTGGGAGGACGTGCAGGCGCTCAACCCGCGGCTCGTCTACTGCTCGCTGACCGGCTACGGCGAGACCGGACCGGACCGCGACCGGCCGGGCTTCGACGTCACCGCCTATTTCGGCCGCTCGGGCATCCTCGACGCAGCGCGCTACGAGGACGGGCCGCCCGGCCTGTCCCTGCCGGCCCAGGGCGACCGCGCCACCGCCATGACGCTGGTCGCCGCCATCCTGCTCGGCCTGCGCCAGCGCGACCGCACCGGCGAAGGCTGCTGGGTGGGCACGTCGCTCTACGCCAATGGCGTATGGGCCAACGGCACCTCGGCCGCCGGGGCGCTGGTCGGTGCCGCCCTGCCGCCGCGCCAGTCCCCGGACCGGCCGCGCAACGCGCTGACCAACCTCTATCGCACCCGCGACGATCGCTGGCTGCAGCTCCTGCTGGTGCGCGACGACCGGCTGTGGCCGGCGCTGTGCGCCGCCATCGGGCGTCCCGACCTCGCCACCGATCCCCGCTTCGGCTCCCGGCCCGACCGGCGCACGCACGCGCTCGCGCTGGCCGGCGAGCTGGTCCCCGTCTTCGCCGCCCGGGACTATGCCGACTGGGAGCGGGCCTTCGCCGGCACCGGCATCCCGTTCGGCGTCATCGGCCGGCTGGCCGACGTGGTCGAAGACGAGCAGGCCGGGCACGCCGGCATCTTCGCCGAGACCGACAATCCCGAGGTCCCGCGCACCGTCAACAACCCGATCCGTCTGGGCTTCGCTGAGCCGCGCCGGCCGGGCGCGCCGCCGGCGGTCGGCGAGCACAGCGAGGAGGTGCTGCGCGAAGCAGGCTTCAGCGCCGGCGACGTCGAGGCGATCCGCAAGTCGGGCGCGCTGGGCTGAGGGCACATGCAGCTCGGCCTCGTCTCGCTCATCGTGAAGGAGTACGACCCCGCGATCGACTTCTTCGTCCGCATCCTGGGATTCGACCTGGTCGAGGACGTCCCGTCGCTCACCAACCGGGGGCAGCCGAAGCGGTGGGTCGTCGTGCGCCCGCCGGGTGCCGAGACGGGACTGCTGCTGGCCCGGGCGGACGGCGAAGAGCAGGCCCGCCACGTCGGCAACCAGTTCGCCGGCCGCGTCGGACTCTTCCTCAAGGTCGACGATTTCGGCGCCGCCTACGAGCGCATGACGGAAGCGGGCGTGACTTTCGTGACCCCGCCGCGCACCGAATCCTATGGGCGGGTGGCGGTCTTCCTCGATATCGCGGGGAACAAGTGGGACCTTCTCGGCGCCTGACGATCGCAGGCGCACCGGAACAGGGGCCTTGCCTTGGCCGGGCGCCCTGGGGTAGCTCGCCGGGGCCGGGTCGGCCGCCGCGGACCGGCCCCACCGATCCTCGCTTTCGTTGCTATCATGGCGGGCTTTCCCGCCCTTGCCGCTGACGGACAGGCGCATGTCGACGGACATCGAATCTTGGCTCGACACACTCGGGCTCGGCCAGTACGCCGCGACCTTCGCGGCGAACGCGATCGACCTCGACATCGTCGGCGACCTCACCGACGCCGACCTCGTCACCCTCGGCGTGACGGCGCTCGGCCATCGCAAGCGGCTGCTCAACGCCGTCGCGGCGCGGCAGCAGCCGCGCATCGACAACTTCATCGTCGGCCTCGAATCGCTGCAGTCCAGCCTGCGCGGCCGCCACCAGGCGGAGCGGCGCCAGGTCACCGTGCTGTTCTGCGACCTGGTCGGCTCGACCGAGCTCGCCTCGCGCCTCGACCCCGAGGAGCTGGCCCCGATCATCGACCGCTACCACGCGACGGCGGGCGAGACGGTGCGCCAGATGGGCGGCCATGTGGCGCGGCTGCTCGGCGACGGCGTGATGGCGCTGTTCGGCTGGCCGACCGTGCGCGAGGACGATGCCGAGCGCGCCGTCGCCGTCGGCCTCGAGCTGATCGAGCAGGTGTCGCGCCTGCCGACGCAGGAGGGCGAGACGCTGGCGGTGCGCGTCGGCGTCGCCACCGGGCTGGTGGCGATCGGCTACGGCGTCGAGGGCGGCGACGGCGGCATCTCCGGCGACACGCCCAACATCGCCGCCCGCCTGCAGGGCGAAGCCGCGCCCAACGGCATGGTCGTCTCGCCGCTGACGGCGCGCCTGGCCGGCCGTTCGTTCCGCTACCGCAGCCTGGGCGAGCGCCAGCTGCGCGGCATCGGGGCGCCGATCGAGATCTTCGAGGTCAGCGGCGCGCGCTCGTCGCTCAACCGCTTCAAGGCGCTGCGGGCGCGCTCGACGGCGCCGCTGGTCGGCCGCAGCGAGGAGGTCGAGCTGCTGCTGAGCCGCTGGCGGCGCGCCAACGCCTCGGAAGGCCAAGTCGTGCTGCTGTCGGGCGACGCCGGCATCGGCAAGTCGCGGCTGCTGCAGACGATGCGCGAGCGGATCGGCAACGCGACCGTGCTGAGCTACCAGTGCTCGCCGCTGCATCAGGACATGGCGCTGTTCCCGGTCGTCCACGAGATGAGCCGCGCCGTCGCCCTGGACGGCAAGCAGACGCCCGAGCAGAAGGTCGCCCGGGTGGTCGCCTGGCTGCACGCCTCCGGCCTCGAGCCCGGCGACGACCTGCCCCTCCTCTGCCATCTGCTGAACATCGACTCGCCGGCGCACCGGCTCTCCGGCGTCGCGCCGCGCCAGATCCGCGAGCGCATGGTCGCGATGCTGTCGCGCCAGTTCTTCAGCCTGGCCCGCACCGGCCCGGTGCTGGCCATCGTCGAGGACGTCCAGTGGATCGACCCGACGATGGAAGACCTGCTGATCGACATCCAGCGCAGCGTCGGCCAGTCGCGCGCGATGCTCTTCGCCACCAGCCGCGATCCCTTCTCGTCGCGCTGGCATGTCGCCGGCCACACGATCGACCTTCGCCTCGACCGGCTGAGCGGCGCCGACAGCCGCCGGCTGATCCACGCCATCGCCGGCGACCGTCTTTCGGACGCCGTACAGGCCGGCATCGCGACCCGCGCCGAGGGCGTGCCGCTCTATCTCGAGGAACTCACCCTCACCCTGATCGAATCGGGCCAGTCGCCCGAGCTGCGCGAGGTGCCGACCAGCCTGCACGCGCTGCTGGCGGCCAGGCTCGACAAGCTGGCCGAGGCCAAGCCGCTGCTGCAGGTCGGCTCGGTGTTCGGCCGCCAGTTCGCGGTCGCCGACCTGCAGGCCGTCTCGGGCTGCGACGATGCCGAGCTGCGCGCCATGATCGACCGGTCGGTCGGCGCGGGCCTCCTGCAGGAGGCCGAACGCGGCAACGACAAGATCCTCGCCTTCAAGCATGCGCTGGTGCAGGACGCAGCCTATGGCGGCCTGCTCAACAGCGAGAAGCGGCGCCTGCACGGCACGGTGCTGGCCCATTTCGAGAAGCACAAGGACTGGCTGTCGGCCGGCGCCGGGCTGGCCGTGCTGGCCTCCCACGCCGAGCGCGGCGAGGTCTGGGACAAGGCGGCCCGCTATCTCATCGCCTCGCTGGACCAGGCGATCAGGAGCTCGGCGAACCACGAGGCCGTGGCGCTCTACGACCGCACGCTGAAGGCGCTCGAGCAGCTGCCGCCGTCCGCCTCGGCGGCGCCGGCCGTCGATGCCCGCCTGCACGTCTTCAGCCCGCTGCTGGCGCTGGGCCAGATCGAGCGCCTGGTCGAGGTCATGCACCAGGCGACGGCGCTGGCCCACGAGCTCGGCGACAAGCGGCGCATGGCCGCCACCACCAGCCAGCTCGCGAGCGCGCTGTGGCTCGCCGGCAAGCATGCGACGGGCCTGCGCTCGGCCGAGGAGGCGGTGCGGCTGGCCAACGAGCTGGACGATTTCGTGCTGCGCCTGTCGGCGCGGTTCAACCAGGCCAACCTGCTGCACGCGACCGGCGAGATCGGCGATGCCGCGCGACTCTACGGCGAGATCATCGACAGCCTGCCCGGCGAGCTGCAGCTCAAGCGCTTCGGCTGGCCGGGAATTCCGAGCGTGCTGTCGCGCGGCCTGCTCACCTGGTCGCTGGTCACGCTGGGCGACTTCGAGCGGGCGCGCCGGACCAAGGACGAGGCGATGGCGCTGGTCGACCGCGTTCGCGAGCCCTACTCGATGGTCTATGCCTACATGGGCCAGGGCCTCTATTTCGCGGCGGTCGGGAAGGCGGCCGAGGCGATCGAGTCCTTCGAGGCGGCCCATCGCATCACCCAGCAGGCCGACATCGTGCTGCCGATCTCCACGGCCTGGCTGGGCGCGGCCTACGTGCAGGGCGGCCGGGCGACCGACGCGCTGGCCCTTCTGCTCGACGCCGAGCGCAAGAGCGCCTACCGCTCGGGCGGCCTCTACAACTCGATCCACCACTATTCGGCGCTGGCCCAGGCCCATCTCGCGGTCGGCGATCTCGCGGCGGCCTACACCGCCATCTCGCGCGCCGAGGAGATCGCCGAGGAGACCGGCGAGATGGCCCATCTCGCCTCCGCCCTCTGCATCCGCGGCGCCATCGAGGCGGCCGATCCGGCGACCCTGCCGCAGGCCGCCGCGGCCTGCTACCGCCGCGCCATCGAGATCGCGCGCCCGCGCGGCCTCAGGCCGTTGATCGCGACCGCCCTCGTCGGCCTGGCCCGCAGCAGTGCCCGGGCCGGCGACGACGCGACGGCAGCGACCCACGAGGCCGAGGCGAGCCGCCTGAACGACGAACTCGGCCTCGTCCTGCCGCGCTAGCGCGACGAGCTGAGATCAACCCGCCAGGGGCGCGCCACTCCGTGGATGTGAAGCTATCGGAGCACGTCCGAGCAGTGACAATCGGGTTCCTCTCCCCCGTGAGGGGGAGAGGCTAGGTGAGGGGGGAGAAAGCTGCCCGCAGCCCCTCACCCCACCTCTCCCCCTCACGGGGGAGAGGAGCATGAGGAAGAAAGCGCTCTTTCGCTGCCGGATGGCGCGCCCGCTCCCATAACTTCACGTGCTCTCCGTGGCGCGTCGTTGGACCGCGGACCTTCAGGTCCGCATCCTGAGCGGACCTGGAGGTCCGCGCTCCGATAGCTTCCAACTTCTCCGCGGCGCTCATGGGCTGTCGTTGCAAAGACGCGCCACTAGCGGCGGAGACTACTCCGCCTGAAGTGGCGCGCCCCCGGCAATGAGCCGATCCAATGTCATCACGCTTCAGTTTGCGACCGGCGCGAACCGGATCCTGAGCCGGGTCCAGCGGTTGAGCGGGTCGCGGTCGGTGCCGGGCACGCCGGCGGCGCGGCGCAGATCGCGCAGGCCGATCAGCGGCCGCACCATCTCGCGCACGACCGGCGCGCCGATCGAGGCGCCCTTGCATTCGTGCGGTCCGGCGCCGAACACCAGGTAGTTCGCCGGGTCGCGCTGCGCCGCGTCGGTCAGGAAGCGATCGGGCTCGGGGAAGACGCGCGGATCGAACATCGCCGTCTTGAGCAGCACCACCACGGTCGATCCCTTGGGGATGACCTGGCCGCCCAGCAGCGTGTCGGCGGTGCACTGGCGGAACACCGCCGGCGCGACCGGGCTGAAGCGCAGCGTCTCGCGCACGATGGCGTCGAGCGCGGCATCGTCGTAGCGCCGCGACGGATCGACGATGTCCGGATGGTCGAGCAGGTAGTCGATGACGTTGGGCGCCGCCTGGGCGAGCGTCCCGGCCGACCCCACGATCAGCTCGGCCACGATCAGGCGGACGACCGTGGCGAAACGCTCGGGCGTCATCCCGTAGGCCGTCGGGTCGAGCGACATCAGGCATTGCAGCAGCGTCTGCCGCGGATTGCGCGGCCCGATCCCGGCGATCAGCCCGTCGAGATGGCGGAAGAACTCGGCGGTCGTTCGGCGCGCCAGTCCCGCCAGCTCGCCGGCGTTGACGATGTTCGAGAAGACGTGGGTGAACGCGGTCTGCGCCCAGGCCTGCAGCGTGGTGAACGGCACGTCCTGCGGCGGCACCGGCGGCAATGTCGCCAGCCAGTCGCGCGGAACGTCGCTGATCTCCGCCCGGGCGAACTGCGAGGCGACGAACGCCGGCGAGATCCAGCTCGGTCCGGTCACGCCGAAGTAGCCCTGGGCGACGGCCATGGGCACGACCAGCGAGACGTGGCGCACCACGTCGAGCGCACCCGCCGGGCCGTGGCGGGCGAGGATGGCGCGCATCGCCTGCTGGGCGATGACCGACCAGGACGGCCGGCCGTGCCGATGGGCCGCCTCGGCCCACATCTTCAGACGCGTCGTCCGCTCGGGATGGCCTTCCGGCATGCCGAGCATCAGCTGCTCGCCCTCGCAGATCTGGCGCATGCGACGGTCCATGTCGCTCAGCGCGAAGCGCCGGTCGTCGGCGAGCACGCGCTGCACGTACTTGTGGCGGCCGACCAGCACGAGCTGCGGCAGCGACGGCGGCCGGATCCAGGCCGGCCTGCCATCGGGCAGGAGCGCGGCACGGCCGAACTGCACCAGCGCCTCGAGGTCGATCTTCGGCGTCCGGTCGAGGCTGGGATTGACCGCGACCGGATCCGGCGGGGTCGGGAAGGTCTCGCCGTCGGCGAGCTTCTGCAGGGCCGGCAGCGACGGCACGAAGAAGTAGTCGCCGCCCAGCACCTTCACGAAGCGCGGCACGTGCGTGTAGGGCGCGACCCGTCCGGGGGCCACGAACGTATCCTCGAGGTCGCCCTCGTTGGCGCCGGTGACGGGGCAGCGGCCGATCCCGGCCTGGCCCATGAACTCGCCGACGTTCAGCCAGCGCGTCTGCAGGAACTCGAACTGCTGGTCGATGCGCGCGCACATGGCCACGAAGAGCAGGCCGCGCGAGCGGCCGTCGGCCGGCGCGTCGTACGGCAGGAAGTCGCCGTAGGTGATCGAGCGCCGCCACAGGCGGTGCCGCCGTGCCTCGTCGCGATGGTTGGTGTCGCGCGGATTGACGCGGCGGGCATGCGCGCCGAGCGGGCAGGACGCACCGAGCGGATCGGCGTCGGCATAGCGGAAGTCGTTGATGGTCCGATCGTCGCCGACTTCGGTCGGCCAGCGCTGCGACGTCACCAGCGACGCGCCGTCGGGCCAGCGGCCCATCATCTGGGCCGCCAGCAGCGATTCGCCGCCTGTCCGGCCGGCCTGCTGCACGAGATAGCGGCGGAAGCCCGCGACATCCTGCTCGAGCTTGCGGAACACCATGTAGGTGCCGTCCTGGCGCAGCTCGGGATGGGCCGGACGCGCCTGCACCAGCCCGTCCTCGTCGCGATGGCCGAGCAGCAGCTCGCCGAGCGCGATCGGATCCCATGTCCCGTCGGGTCGCGGCGTGCCGCCGCCGGGCGGCGGCAGGCGCGGCGCGCCGAGATCGGCACCGGCGAACGGCTGGCTGATGCCGTCGCGGAAGCCGAAATGCTCGATGCGATGGCGCGGATTGAGCGGGCTCGGGATGCGCTCGCCCAGCTCGGTGTGGAGGATGCGCAGGCCGGAACCCGGCAGCTTCTCGAGAAGCTCGCCGATCGGCCCCCTGGGCAGCCCGCCGGGCGTCATCCCGTCGAACAGTCCCATGCCGAGCCGCGCCGGCAGGTCGTCGCCTTCCGGCGCCGACTGCAGGCTCACCATGAGGACGCCATGGACCTCGCGGTTGCCCAGCCAGCCGTCCCAGTGCTCGGGCGCCGAGGCGCCGACATCGCCCAGCCGCGCCGCGCGCGCCGCCATGCCGTCGCGGAAATCCTCGGGAAAGCTCGCCAGGGTGTTGGCGTCGACGCCGAGCGCCCGCAGGCCGGGCCAGGTGAAGGCGATGTTCCAGCTGGCCGGCGTGACGCTGCGGTTGCCCTGCTCGTCGTAGCGGTGCGCCTCGGCCTCCGACCAGAAGCGGCGGGCCTCGGGCGGCAGGCCGAGCAGGCCCTCGCCCGCGCCGCCCGACGCCGCCGGCGGCTCGACCAGGCTGCCGACCAGACGGCGGAAGGCGGGCGCGTCGGTGATGCGGAAGAAGAAGTAGTGCGCCTGGTGCGGGTTGACGCTGCGGATGACGTTGGACTGAACGGCATCCGGCGTGAAGGGTGCGGAGGCCTCGCCCGCCGTGTCACCGGCAGCCGACGCGCGCGCATCGGCGACGCGCGCGGGCGCCGGTTCCTCCCCCGGGCGCGCCGGGGAGCGGCGCGCCGTCGGGGAAAACAGCACCACCTCTCCGGCGGCGGGATGGGCCGGGCAGCCGGCCGGCGGCGCCGCGTCGGCGGCGGGGATCGTCCTAGTTTCCTTCGGCGCGGGCATAGATCCCTCCCTCGTGCGGGAAGTCGGTGGGATAGACCGAGTTCTCGGCCAGGAAGGCGTCGAGCAGACCGGCCACGTCGGGAACGGTCGAGCCGTCGGGCTGGCGCGTCTGCGCCACGAAGGCGTCGAAGGCACGCTTGAAGCGCTGGAGCTGCCGGATGCGGCCGACCGTCAGCTCGGGATAGGCGGCGTAGAAGGCGTGTGTCGGGATCTGGTGCTGCTTGGCGTAGTCCCAGTAGGTCTCGAAGCTGCGGGCGCCGCCCTCGGGCCAGTGCTCGCAGTTGCCCCAGATGCGATCGACATCGTCGCCGAGGAACACGGAGAACTCGCGCAGATAGTCCTTCACGTCGCCGTCGAAGTTGGACGTGAAGAACAACCAGGAGCGCAGCGTCGGGTTGGCCGGATCGACGTTCGAGTTCTGCAGGTACTGGGCCGGGCGCAGGATCAGCCAGCGCGCGAAATGGATCGTCGGCATGCGGCCGATCGGGGTCGGCACGTGGTCCAGCACCCGACGCTGCACCGATTCCAGAGCCGACGCCAGGCGCTGCTCGTAGGTGCGCCCTTCGCCGGGCACCAGCCCCGGCGTGATGGGCGTAAAAAGGGTGACCTCGGTCGCCCGACCGATCGACGTGGATCTGGCCCACTCCATGCGTGCCCCCGCGAGTCTACTTCAAGTTGCGAATGCGGCCGGATACTCTTCGCCGGCGCCTTCCCCTGTCAATCGAAGCCGGAGGCAACGCCCGGCCGCTCGCGTGAATTTGCGGTTGCGGCCGGCGGTGTCGCGGCCCACGTTTTTCGGGGAGGCAGGTGGCCATGGCAAGTCCCTATCGATCGTATGACGAATTCTGGTCCTTCTATCTGCGGGAGCACAGCAAGCCGCAGACGAGGGTGCTTCACTACGTCGGCACCATCCTGTCGATCGTGGTCCTGGCCTGGGCCATCGCGACCCAGAGCTGGTGGTGGCTGATCGCCGTTCCGGTGGCCGGCTATGCCTTCGCCTGGTTCGCCCATTTCTTCGTCGAGCGGAACAAACCGGCGACATTCGGCGCGCCCCTGTGGTCGCTGATGAGCGACTACCGCATGTGCTGGCTGTTCCTGACCGGCCGCCTGGGCCACGAGCTGACGAAGCACCAGATCCGCGGCTGAGCGCCAGTCGCTGGCCCACGGGCCGGCAGCGTGTACTCTCGTCGCCGATGCAATCACTTCCCGTCCTGCGCGTCGCCCGTCCGAGCGACGACATCGAGGCGCTGCTGCCGTTCTACGAGCAGGGCCTCGGCTTCACGGTCCTCTATCGCTTCGAGGACCATGACGGCTTCGACGGCGTGATGTTGGGGCACGCAAGCGCGCCCTACCATTTCGAGTTCACCCGCGCCCACGGACATGCGGCCGGCCGCGCGCCGACGTCCGACAACCTGCTGGTCTTCTACTTCCCGGACGAGGAGGAATGGACGGCCGCGGTGGCGCGAATGCGCGACGCGGGCTTCGCGGCCGTTCCCGCCTTCAATCCCTACTGGGATCGCGACGGGCTGACGTTCGAAGATCCCGACGGCTACCGCGTGGTGCTGCAGCGGGCCGCCTGGACCCGCTGAATCCGGCGATTTCGGCTCGCCCCACCGCCTGCCGCCACCCCTTGCGTCTACGGGATGCGGGGGCCACATTGCGTTTCGACGCAAAATTCCCCCGTTCGAGGATCCATGGAACCGATGCTGAAGGGCGCCGCGCCGCAGGCTGCCCCCGCCGACCTCATCAAGGACAGTGATCAGACCCAGTTCGCAAAGGACGTGCTCGAAGCCTCGCGCACCGTGCCGGTGATCGTCGACTTCTGGGCGCCGTGGTGCGGGCCGTGCAAGCAGCTCCAGCCGATGATCGAGAAGGTCGTCACCGCCGCCAAGGGCGCGGTGAAGCTGGTCAAGATCAACATCGACCAGAACCAGATGCTGGCGCAGCAGCTGCGCATCCAGTCGATTCCGGCCGTCTATGCCTTCTTCGGCGGGCGCCCGGTCGACGGCTTCATGGGCGCGGTGCCGGAAAGCCAGATCAAGCAGTTCGTCGACCGGCTGGTCCAGGCCGCCGGCGGCGCGGGCGTCGAGGGCGGCGACGAGATCGCCGAGCTGCTCGAGCATGCCAAGGCGGCGCTGGCGCAGAACGACCAGGACCTCGCGGCGCGCGTCTTCAGCGAGATCCTCGGCGTCGACCCGACCAACGTCACGGCGTTGGCGGGACTGGCGCGCTACCACGTGCAGACCGGCGACCTCGAGCAGGCCCGCGAGCTGCTCGGCCAGGTCGAGGCCAAGGACAAGACCAATGCCGAGGTCGTGGCGGTGCAGGCCTCGATCGATCTCGCCGAGAAGGCCAAGGAAGCCGGTCCGATCGACGACCTCAAGAGCAAGGCGGCGGCCGATCCCAAGGACATGCAGGCGCGGCTCGATCTCGCCATGGCCTACTGGGCCGGCAACCAGCGCCAGGAGGCGATCGACGAGCTGCTCGCCATGATCAAGGCGGACCGCAAGTGGAACGAGGAGGCGGCGCGTCAGCAGCTGCTCAAGTTCTTCGAGGCGCTGGGCTTCACCGACCCGCTGGCCGTCGACGGCCGCAAGCGGCTGTCGACCATCCTGTTCTCCTGATCGCGGCGCGGGCATGACCGAACAGATGCCCGTCCGCAATCCGTTCGCCGCGGTCTTCGAGCAGCTGCCCGAGACGCTGCCGATCTTCCCGCTGTCGGGCGTGCTTCTGCTGCCCGGCGGCAAGCTGCCGCTCAACATCTTCGAGCCGCGCTACCTCGCCATGATATTCGACGCCCTGGCGGGACACCGCATGATCGGCATGGTGCAGCCGACGCAGCCCGGCGGCTACGCCGGCGACGGGCTGCCGACCGACGGCGGCCCGCCCCCGGTGCAGCGGATCGGCTGCGCCGGCCGCATCACCAGCTTCAGCGAGACCGAGGACGGGCGCCTGCTGCTCAGCCTGACCGGCGTCTGCCGCTTCGAGATCGTGCGCGAGCTCGACCCCGCGCAGGGCGGCTACCGCCGCGTCTCGTCACTGTTCTCGCCCTACCGTGCCGATCTCGATCATGCCGACGAGCCGGTCGAGCTCGACCGCGAGCGGCTGATGGCGGCGCTCGCCGCCTACTTCCGGGCGCGCAACCTGTCGACCGACTGGGAAGCCGTGAAGAAGGCCGCCGATTCCAATCTCGTGACCTCGCTGTCGATGGTCCTGCCGTTCGGCCCGGCCGAGAAGCAGGCCCTGCTCGAGGCCCGCGATTCGACGGCCCGCGCCAAGCTGCTCGTCGCCTTCCTGGAGATGGCCGCCTTCGGCGCCGAGGGCGAGACGCCGCCCCGGCGGGCCAACTGACGGCCGCCGCCGCGGCGTGCTATAGCGGCGCCGACGACAGACGAAACGCGTGGCCCCAGCGATGAACCCTCCATCGGACGAGCCCGCGGCCCCGCGCCGCGGCGGCGTCGACCCCAAGCTGCTGGAAATCCTGGTCTGCCCGGCGACGCACGGTCCGCTGGAGTACGACGCGGAGGCCGGCGAGCTGATCAGCCGCAAGGCCGGCCTCGCCTATCCGATCCGCGACGGCATCCCGATCATGCTGGTGAGCGAGGCGCGTCAACTGCGGGACGTGCCGTGACGGCGGCCGACCGCTTCCCCAAGGCAACGCCCGACGGCGGCGGCTACGAGTCGGAATCGGCGCCGTGGCCGACCGAGCTGCGCCTGATCCGCGACGAGGCACGGCTCGAGGTCGAGTTCTCCGACGGGGTCACCCATGCCCTGCCGGCGGAGTACCTGCGGGTCGAGAGCCCGTCGGCCGAGGTGCAGGGCCATGGCCCCAGCCAGAAGCAGCTCGTGACCGGCCGGCGCCGGGTGAAGATCACGGAGATCGAGCCGGTCGGCCACTACGCCATCCGCCTGCTGTTCGACGACGGCCACGACACAGGCATCTACAGCTGGGCCTACCTGCGCGAGCTCGGCGACACCCGGCCGCAGCGCTGGGCCGCCTACGAGGCCGCGCTGGCCGCGCGCGGCCTCAGCAGGGATCGGTAGACCGGACATGAAGATCGCCATCGCCGGCGCCGGCATCGGCGGGCTGACCGCCGCCATGTGCCTCAGCCGCGCGGGGTTCGACGTCGAGGTCTTCGAGGCGGTGGGCGAGCTGCGGCAGCTCGGCGTCGGCATCAACATCCAGGCCGGCGCCGTGCGCGTGCTGTCGGGCCTCGGGCTGGAGCCCGCCCTGGCGGCCAGCGCCATCGAGACGCGCGAGCTGCGCTTCGCCAACCGCCATGGCCAGACGATCTGGGCCGATCCGCGCGGCCGCCATGCCGGCCTGCCGTGGCCGCAATTCTCGATCCATCGCGGCGAGCTGCAGATGATCCTGCACCAGGCCGCGGTCGGCATGCTGAAGCCCGGCGCGATCCGCTTCGGCCGCCGCCTCGCCGGCTTCGAGCAGAAGGGCGACAAGGTCGAGGCGCGCTTCATCGACCGCGCCGGCACCGTCGTCGACACGGCCGAGGCCGACATCCTGATCGGCGCCGACGGCATCCATTCCGCGGTCCGCGCCCAGTTCTTTCCCGACGAGGGCCCGCCGAAGTGGCAGGGCATCATGATGTGGCGCGGCGTCACGGTCGGCCCGCCGTTCCTCGGCGGCGCGACGATGGTGCAGGCCGGCCACCATACCCAGAAGTTCGTCTGCTACCCGATCAGCCGCGCCCATGCCGAGCGCGGCGAGGCGCTGATCAACTGGATCTGCGACCTCCACATGGGGGACGGCGCCACGCCGCCGCGCGAGGACTGGAACAGGCCCGGCCGGCTGGCGGACTTCCTGCCGCGCTTCGAGGGCTGGAACTTCGGCTGGCTCGACGTGCCGTCGGTCATCCGCAAGGCCCACGCGATCTTCGAGTTCCCCATGGTCGACCGCGATCCGCTGCCGCGGTGGAGCCACGGGCGCGTCACCCTGCTGGGCGACGCGGCGCATCCCATGTATCCGATCGGCTCGAACGGCGCCTCGCAGGCGATCTTCGACGGCGAGGCCATCGCGCAGGAACTCTCGGCGGGCGACGATCCCGAGGCCGCCCTGCAGCGCTACGAGCAGCGCCGGCTGCCGCCGACCGCGCGCATCGTCGAGAGCAACCGCCGCAAGGGCATCGACGTGATGCTCGATCTGGTCGAGCAGCGCGCGCCCGGCGGATTCACCGACCTCGACAGCGTGCTGCCGGCCGACGAGCTCGATCGTATCGTCGCCGACTACAAGAAGCTCGCCATCCAGGACCGGGAGACGCTGCTCAAGCTGGCGGAGCGGCAATAAAAAACCGGTCCCGCGAAGGACCGGCCGTGGTAGCGGTTTGTCCCGGCCATTACATCGCCGGCCGCCACCAGAAGAGAATATGGCATCCATCGGTGACAGGATTATGGCAGTGAGAGCCGATCATCCCGAGGTCCTTCGCTCCGCCCGGGACGACGGTCGATGACCCTTGGCCGGGCCGTCGCGACCGTCGGCAGCTTCACGCTGTTCAGCCGCATCGTCGGCTTCGTGCGCGACATCGTGCTCTCGGCGGTGCTGGGCTCCGGCGGCATCGCCGACGCGTTCTTCGTCGCGTTCAAGCTGCCGAACTTCTTCCGCCGCCTGTTCGCCGAGGGTGCCTTCTCGGCCGCGTTCGTTCCCCTGTTCTCCGGCGAGCTCCACGAGCGCGGGCGAGACGCGGCCGTGACCTTCGCCCGCGAGGCGCACGCCGCCCTGCTCCTGGTGCTGCTCCCCTTCACCGTCCTGCTCATCCTTGCCATGCCGCTGGTCGTGTCGGTGCTGGCGCCCGGCCTGCGCGACGAACCCGATTTCGACCTGGCCGTCACGCTGGGCCGCATCGCCTTCCCCTACCTGCTGTTCATCTCCCTCACCTCGCTCTACGGCGGCGTGCTGAACAGCCTCGACCGTTTCGCCCACGTCGCGGCCACGCCGATCCTGCTCAACCTGGCGCTGATCGGCGCGGTGCTGGGGCTCACGCCGTTCCTGCCCAACGGCGGCTATGCCGCCGCGATCGGCGTCGCGATCGCGGGCGTGCTGCAATGGCTGTGGCTGCTGGTCGCCTGCGCCCGCGAGGGGGTGAAGCTGAGCCTGGTCCGGCCACGCTGGACCGCCCGCGTGTCGCGGCTGGTCACGCTGGCCACGCCCGTCGCCATCGGCGGCGGCGTCCAGCAGATCAGCACGATGCTCGACGTCGTGTGGGCCTCGCTCCTGCCGGTGGGCACGATCTCGACGCTGTACTATGCCGACCGCATCGCCCAGCTGCCGCTCGGCGTCGTCGGCATCGCGATCGGCACGGCGCTGCTGCCCCTGCTGGCCCGCCAGCTGCGCGCCGGCCAGACCGGCTCGGCGATGGCAAACCAGAACCGCGCCCTCGAGTTCGGCCTGCTGTTCAGCCTGCCGGCGGCCGTCGCGCTGTGGCTGCTCGCCGAGCCCATCATCCGCATCCTGTTCGAGCGCGGCCGCTTCACGCCCGACGACACGCTGCGCACCGCCGCCGCGCTGGCCGCCTTCGCCATCGGCCTGCCCGCCTTCGTGCTGGTCAAGGCGCTGACTCCGGGCTTCTTCGCCCGCGAGGACACGCGCACGCCGCTGTGGGTGGCAACCGGCGCCATCGCGGTCAACGTGGTCCTGAACGTCGTCTTCCTCTACGGCACGACGCTGGCGCAGGTCGGCATCGCGCTCGCTTCCTCCCTGTCGGGCTGGCTGAACGCCGCCCTGCTGGCGACGATCCTGGTCAAGCGCCGGCACTGGGTGGCGGACGAGCGCCTCGTGTCGCGGACGTTGCGCATGCTGCTGGCGACGCTGGGCATGGCGGCGGCGCTGTGGCTGGCGCTGCGCCTCCTGGGGCCTGTGGTCGCCCATCCCGGCTGGCTGGGCGGCCTCGGCCTGGCGGGCCTGTGCGCCGTCGGCGCCCTCGCCTATGCCGGGTTCGGCGCCCTTCTCGGCATCGTGCGGCCGTCGGAACTCCGCGCCCTGGTGCGCCGGTCGGCCGCCGTCACACCAGCCGACCCAGCCGAACGACCGTGACCCCGGCCCTCAGCGGGCGATTCACGGCGGGCATGACCAGCACGCAATCGTCGTAGGGCGTGGCCACCGGCTCGCCGTCGTCGTGGCCCAGAACCGTGCCCGCCTTGGCGATCACCTCCTGCCCCTCGAAGCGCCGCACCGGGGTGAAGTTGCCGCGCTTGGTGGCGACCGCCTGCGTCACCTGCACGACGCGCTGCCGCCCGGGCGCCGGCTGCTTCCAGTCGGCCGGCAGGTCGGCCGGATCGGCGATGCCGGTCTCGACCAGGAAGCGCCAGGTGACGTCCTTGGCCACGGTGACCGAGGAGGCCCGCCAGTGCTGGCCGGTCTCGATCAGCAGCGCCGTGCGGTCGCTGCCGGGATCGCCGAAGGCGCCATAGTCGCGCATCCGCATGCCGGCGGCATGTCCGCGGTCGCGCACGATGTCGGCCGGCGCGCCGAGCCGCCGCGCCAGCTCCATGCCGCGCTCGAGCGGACCGCACAGCATCAGGGGCACGCAATCGTCGTGCATCGAATGGAGATCGAGCAGGAAATGCGCGCGCTCGACATAGGGCTTCACCACCTGCGCCCGTCGCGTCTCCAGCGTCGTTGCCGGCCGATCGAGCCGCCCCCAGGTGCGGTTGAAGTCCTCGTCGACCATGCGCGACTTGAACGGGTTCTTCGGGTCGAAGCGCTGGTAGGCCTCGAAATTGTTGAACGAGAAGATCAGCGTGCCGCGGCGCGGCCGGAGTCCGCGGTCCAGCAGCGCGTCGACCACCACCGCGCCCGACACCTCGTTGCCGTGCGTCAGCGACGCCACCATGACGGTCGGCCCGGGCACGCCGCTGTCGAAGACGTGGATGAACGGCGCGTCGCCCTTCTCCCACCGGCTGATGTCGGGGAAGGCGTATTCGATCGGGGGAAGATCAGACATCCGTGCAGGTCCGCCGCTTGAGCCTCTGGTCGAGGCTCAGGGGTAGCCTGCCCCGGGGACTTCGACAATCGCCGCGTCGAGCCGCGACTGCGTTCGCCGCTCCGCGGACGCCTCCGGGTCGTTTCGCATGCTGATGCAGAACAGCGTCCGCCGATCCTCGCCGCCCAGCACGCATGCCACGCCGCGCCATCCCGGCACCGCGATGCGGTCGAGGACGCGGCCGTCGGGCGCCAGCCTCACGAACGCCGACTCGTCGAGCAGGCTCACCCAGGCAGCGCCCTCCTGGTCCAGGCAGACCCCGTCCGGTGCCCGGATCGACCCGACCCGGCCCAGCAGATCGAGGCCGCCATCGTCGCGGACGGCGAAGCGCGCCAGGCAATCGCCATTGGTCTCGGCCACGACGAGGAGGCGGCCATCGGGCGACAGGGCGATGCCGTTGGGAAAGTCGAGCCCCTCCGCCACGATCCGCGGCGCAGCGCCCGGCTGGACCAGGACCAGCCGCCCGAACGGGCCGCGCGCGATGCCCGTCTTGAGGTCGAAGCCCAGGTCGCCGACGAACGCCCGGCCGCTGCCGTCGGTCACCATGTCGTCGATCGTGCCGGTCAGCGCCGAGAGATCGGCGTGGACGCTCGGCTCGCTACCGTCGCAGCGCACGAGCGCCCGACCGTGCATGTCGGTGACGACAGGCGTACCGTCCGGCAGGAAGCCCAGCCCGGCGGGAGTGCCCTTCAGGTGGCAGGCGATGCTCGCCGCGCCCTCCGGCGAGACCACGATCAGCGTCCGGGCGGCCGCATCGACCAGCCAGAGTCGCCCTGCCTGCCAGCGCGGCGCCTCGAAATAGCGGCCTCCACCTAGAACGGGTTGCAGCCGTCCACCGAATATCATCCATTCAGTGTAGAGCCTCGCCTTTTCAGGCGCGAGGGTCGTCGACGCTTCTGGTTCCGCTCGGCAAGCTGGCCGAGGCTGCCGGAAGATCGGCCATGCGGTCGATGACGAGCGCTGCCCCCGCATCGCTCAACGCCCGCGACAGCGCTGCCGTGGCGTGGCTGCCGCCGGCAAAGCCGATGGCGACCATGCCAGCGGCGCGCGCGCCGGCAACGCCATGGGGCGAGTCCTCCACCACGATGCAGTCGGCGGCGGCATGGCCCACGGCGTCGGCGGCATGCAGATAGATGTCGGGCGCCGGCTTGCCGCGCTCCACCCGGGCCGTGCTGAAGATGTGGGGTGCAAAATGCGGGGCAAGCCCGGTCGCTTCCAGCTTCATCGCCAGCTTGTCGGGCAGACTGGACGAGGCCACGCATTTCGGTCGGCCGCGAAGGCTTTCCAGCGTCGCCGCGACGTCCGGTATCGCGCGGAGATCCTGGCGACAGAGCCGCCAGACAAGCTGCTCGCGCTCCTCGAGCAGGCCGGCCGGCACCTCGCGTCCCAGTTCGGCGAACACCACGTCGTACATGTCGGTGCGGGCGATGCCGACGAAGCGGTGCATCAGCGCGTGGGCGTCGGCGTGACAACCGAAGCGGCCCAGGAGCTGGGCGTCCACGCCATGCTCCAGCAACTCGCTGTCCACCAGCACGCCGTCGCAGTCGAAGATGATCAGAGGAGACATGGCCGCCGGCTTATAGCCGACGGCCGCGCCGCGGGGCGAGGGCTCAGCCCTCGCGATACCAGTTCGCCAGATCCCAGGTGTTGTTGTCCCAGCCGGTGAGCTCGACCACGAGCTTGTTGCTGACGGCGCTGACGACGGGCCGGGCAACGACGGGGATCACGATGTGGTTGTTCACGACCATGTCGTTCATCTCGATCATCATGGCCGCGCGCTTGACGGGGTCGAGCTCGCCCTGCGCCGCCTTGAAGATCTCGTCGTATTCCTTGCTCTGCCAGCGCGTGATGTTGCGGCCCTGCCACTTGTTGGCCTTGGTGGCCGCCTCCCACGAGCAGAACTGGCGCAGGAACACCGCCGGATCCGGCTGCTGCGGGCCGTTGTTGTACATCTGCAGATCCGCATAGAAGTGCGGATAGGTGTCGGGATTGGAGACGTCGGACGAGAAGAACACCGAGGCCGTCACCGACTTCAGCTCGACGTCGATGCCGGCCTTCTGGCAGGCCTGCTTGACGATCGCCTGGTTCTTCTGGCGCGGCTGGTTGATCGAGGTCTGGTAGAGGAACTTCAGCTTCTTGCCGTCCTTCTCGCGGATGCCGTCGGCGCCCTTCTTCCAGCCGGCCTTCTCCAGCACGTCGACCGCCTTGTCGACGCTGAACTCGTACTTGGTGTTCTTGGAGCGGAAGCGTTCCGGATTGTAGATGAAGTTGGCCGATGCCCGGCCGGTACGGCCGTAGATGTGCTTTTCGACCGAATCCTTGTCGACCAGCAGCGCCAGCGCCTGGCGGACCGCCGGGTCGCTGAGCGTCGGGTGCTTGGTCTTGAGGCTCGAGCGCTCGCCGTCGACCTCGGTCCACGGGTCGGTCTGGTTGAGCTGGATGTGCTCGATGAAGCCCGCATTGTTGATGACGACGCGGCCCTTCCCGCTCTTCTCGAGGCGCGTCAGGATCTCGTCCTCGACCTGCATGTTCCAGCCGAAGTCGAACTCGCCGGTCTGCAGCACCGCGCGCGCCGCCGACACCGCATCGCCGCCGCCCTTCATCTCGATGGCGTCGAAGTACGGCCGGTTGTCCTGGTGATAGTTGGGGTTGATGACGCCCGACACCATGTCGCCCGGCTTGAAGTCCTTGAACAGGTAGGGACCCGTGCCGACCGGCTTCAGGTTGTTCGGCGCCTCGCGCGACTTGCCGCCGATATAGTCGGCGAACAGGTGCTTGGGAATGATCATGCCGGCCGCGCCGACGAAGGCCTCGGCCCAGAACGGCGTCGCCTCCTTGAACTTCACGACGATGGTGTGCGTGTCGACCTTCTCGACCGTGATGTCCGTGTACACGCCGCTGGTGACCGCGGCGGTCGCGGGATCACGCGAGTACTGCCAGTTGAAGACGAGGTCGTCGGCGGTGAAGGGCTGGCCGTCGTGCCACTTGACGTTCTTCTTCAGCTTCCAGGTCACCGACTTGCCGTCGGCGGCCAGCGTGCCGTCCTCGCGGTTCGGGATCGACTCGGCGAGCAGGGGCCGGAGGTTGCCGTCCTTGTCCCAGCCGGCCAGCGGTTCGTAGAACAGGCGCGAGCCGTCCTGGTCCTTGGTGCCCGTTGCAAAGTGCGGGTTGAGCAGCGTCGGCGCCTGCCACCAAAGCACTTTCAGCACGCCGCCGCCGCCTCGCTTGGTCGGCTTGTAGACCGGCTTGGACTGGGCCATGGCGACGCCCGAGTAGGCCAGGAGCTGGTTCGCCAGCGGCGCGGCAAAGCCGGCCGCCGCCATCCGGCGCAAGAATGCCCGTCGGGACACCTTGCCTGACTTCACCTGGCCGATCAGATGGCGCAAGCGACCTTCGTTCATCGAAAAATCCTCCTGGAACGCTGCTGCCGCCGTGCAATATACGTGCAACTATCAATGGAAACAGGCTCGACCGCCACCGTCAACGTCTGCCCAGTCGCGGCATCAGCCCATCGCCGTGGCCCACGCCCTCCTCAACGAATTCGAGGACCAGCTCGCCTGCCGTGAAGGCGACGTGAGCTGCGTCGCTCGCACCCGGCGACCTTGATTCCGCCGGTCCGGTCGGCCATACCGCTGCGCCCTCGCCTTCCACCGGCGGGGTGCGCGGAGGTCCAAACCCCGCGCCTTCCACCCTGAGCGGAGTCCACATCCCATGCCCGACGTCACGACCGCGGCGCTCAATCCCCATCTGGCGCCCTATGAGAACCGCGGCCTCAAGGGCCGCATCCTGTCCGGCGTGCAGCCGACCGGCAATCTCCATCTCGGCAACTATCTGGGCGCCATCCGCAACTTCGCCCGCCTGCAGAGCGACTACGAGTGCCTGTACTGCGTGGTCGACCAGCACGCCATCACCGTGCCGCAAGATCCCCAGCTGCTTGCCGCCCAGACGCGCGAGATCGCCTCGGCCTTCCTGGCGGCCGGCGTCGACGGCTCCAAGCAGATCATCTTCAACCAGTCGATGGTGCCGGCGCACGCCCAGCTCGCCTGGATCTTCAACTGCGTGGCGCGCATGGGCTGGATGAGCCGCATGACGCAGTTCAAGGAGAAGGCCGGCAAGGACCGCGAGAACGTCTCGCTCGGCCTGTTCGCCTACCCCGCGCTGATGGCCGCCGACATCCTGATCTACAAGGCGACGCACGTGCCGGTCGGCGAGGACCAGAAGCAGCATCTCGAGCTGACGCGCGACATCGCCCTCAAGTTCAACAACGATTTCGCCGTGCCGGACTTCTTCCCGATCACCGAGCCGCTGATCTTCGGCGCGGCGACGCGCGTCATGAGCCTGCGCGACGGCACCAAGAAGATGAGCAAGTCCGATCCCTCGGACCAGTCGCGCATCAATCTGACCGACGATGCCGACGCGATCGCGCTCAAGATCCGCCGCGCCAAGACCGACCCGCTGCCCTTGCCCGAGAACGAGGCCGAGGCCGAGAAGCGGCCGGACGCCGACAACCTGCTCGGCATCTACGCCGCCCTGGCCGACCGCGAGAAGACCGAGGTGATCGCCGAGTTCGCCGGCCGCCAGTTCTCGGAGTTCAAGGCGGCGCTGACCGAGCTCGCCGTCGCCAAGCTCGGCCCGGTGGGCGCCGAGATGCAGCGGCTGATGAAGGATCCGGGCCATGTTGATAGCGTGCTGCGCGACGGCGCCGCCCGCGCCCGCGCGCTCGCCGATCCGATCCTGGCCGAGGTCTACGCGACGGTTGGCTTCCTGAAGCCGTGACGCTGGGGGCGAAGGCTCCAGCGCATCCTGAGCGCAGCGAAGGATCTCATGCCGGTTGCGAGCGGCGATAAGGTCCTTCGCTTCGCTCAGGACGACAGATCGGAAACGGGCCGAAGGCCCGAAACGTCAATCAGCCTTCCATCCGGGTCAGCGCCCACTTCACGGTGGTGCCTTCCGCCGGCACCTGGCCGACCAGGACGATCTGCTCGGTGCGGCGCACGCGGCCTTCCTCGCCGAGATAGATGCTCTCGGCCAGGCCGATGCCGGCGCCCGACGCGCGCAGCCGCCAGCCGCGGCCGCTCGGCAGGCGCATCAGCACCGCCTGGCCGCTCTGGGCCAGCGTCGCCTTGACCGAGGGATGGAGGTGGAAGCGCACGATGAACCGCCGGTCGGGCACGGTGACGGCACGGCCCTCGTAGCCGGCGAACGTGTCCTCGCCGCGCAGGTCGCCGCCGTCGGGCGACAGCCACAGGCGGCGGCGGTGAATGATGCCGTACAGCGAGCGATAGCCGTCGTGCATCATGTCGAGCCACTGCGCGCCGTCGCTGTCGGCGCGGTCGACCACGACATTGCCGGCGCGATACTCCAGCGAGCCGTGGTCGGTGATCTCCGTCGAGTTGGTGTCGTCGACGATCGCGGTCGAATGCGCCGCCGAGTAGCGCATGAAGTGCCGCCATTCGCGCGGTGCGCCGGGATGGGTGCCGCAGTTCACGATCAGCCGTTCGTGCGCGGCGCTCATCTCGAAGCTGAGCGTGCCGGCATGGGCGATGCCATCCATGCCGCGGCCGGGCGGGCTGCCGGCATCGGCGATCACCAGCGACGTTCCGGCCGACAGGCGCTGGAAGCCGCTCACCAGCGCCATCATCGGCGGGCCGTCGCCCGAGCCCGAGCGCGCCAGGACGAGGTCGACCAGCGTGCGGTCGCCCTCCCAGGCGCCGTTGAACAGCGCCAGTCCGCCGTCGCCGTGGCGGAAGAAGCGCAGCAGCGGGGCCATGCGGTCGATGGCGGCGACCAGCTCGGCCGGCGCCCGGCGCTCGGCCGAGGCGAGCGCCGTGCGCACGTCGATCAGATGGCGCAGGACCGCGAGCTGGAGATGGGGCGCCCGCTCGGCAACCACGCCATCGTGCAGGACGTAGCGCTTCACGAAGCGCGCCAGCCGCGACAGGGTCTGATCGAGGCTCTTCTCGAAGCGCTTGCCGTCGCGCAGGAAGGCGAGGTCGGCGAAGATCAGCGCCTTGAAGGCCGCCACTGCCTCGTGCCCGACCAGCCCGCCCCGCAGCGTGCGCCGGAGATGGGCGCGCTGGCGGGCGAGGGCGAACACGAAGCGCGAGCCGAAGCCCGGATCGGCGGCCGTCGCCAGCCAGTCGTAGTGGCGGATCCACGACACGATGCGCTCGGCCAGCACGTCGCGGCGCCACGCCAGCGGCGACCACCGCCATTCGCGATTGCTCCAGTCGTCGACCAGCCGCGCCGCCAGCAGCGCCGCCGACGGGTCGCCGCAGTCGCGCAGGTCGCGCAGCCAGGAGAAGCCGTTCAGGGCCTCGAGCCAGAGGACCGGTGCGCCCTCGCGGCGCCAGGGCGGATCGTCGGACTCCGGCATCACGGCGCCGGCGATGCCGCGCGCCAGGTACTCGCCCAGGATCAGGCGCTGGCCGATCGCGGTGTCGCCCGGCCAGCTGTCGGGCGCGACGGCGAAGAAGCTCCGCGGCGAGCCGTAGCCCAGGGTCATCGAGTAGAGGCCCGATCCCAGCAGCCAGCCGCCGGCGGGACGGGAGGCGCCGCGCCGCGCGGCGGCCGGACGGGAAGGAGCGGAGCGCGGAGGGCGGGCGCCGGCCACCAAGGGCTCTCCCGACCGGCGCACGTCTGAGGCAACCAGCGTCATTTGCTTCTGTTCGTTGGCCCGCCGGTTGGTTCCACCGGGCGGTTGAGGGGTCGGTCATTTTACCCGACGCGAAGCGCCGTGGCGATGGGGCAGGACCGCCCCTTGAACGGCCCTCGCGGCACCCCCAAATCCTTGTCACGGGAAGGCCTTCACGGATTCCCGGCCACTCGCTCCTCGGAGGGGGGTCCCATGAGTCGTGTACCGATGTTCAATTCACCCCTGCTGCTGGGGTTCGATCAGCTCGAACGGACGCTGGATCGCCTGGCCAAGAACGCCGAAGGCTATCCGCCCTACAATATCGAGCGGATCGGCGAGAACGGCCTGCGCATCACGCTGGCCGTCGCAGGATTCACCACCGAGGACCTTGCCATCGAGCTGGTCGAGAACCAGCTCAGCGTCCGCGGCCGCCAGGCCGACGACGGCGACCGGGTGTACCTGCATCGCGGCATCGCCGCGCGCCAGTTCCAGCGGACCTTCATGCTGGCCGACGGCATCGAGGTGACGGGCGCCCGACTCGACAATGGGCTCCTGTCGATCGACCTCATGCGGCCCGTGCAGGAGCCGCGCATCCGCACCATCCGCATCGACGCCGGCCGCCCGGCCGGCAGCGAGGGCAACACGATCGACATCGCGGCACGCCGCGCGGGAACGCGCTGAGGCGGGGCACGGAGGGTATCATGGAGAACACGCAGAATTTCTTTCCGCTCGCCGACGAGGCATTTCTCAGCCTGGGCGCGCAGCAGATCGCCTACGTGAAGGCGGTCGACCTGCCGGACGGCAAGCATGCCATCGGCATCTTCTCGGCCGACGGCCAGGCAATGGCGACCGCGCCCTCGGTCGAGCTGGCGCAGGCGCTGATCCGCCAGCACGATCTCGAGCCGGCCCTGGTGCACTGAGGCATACCGAGACTCATTGAACCCGGCGCGCCGGTCGCGCTCAGGCGGCGCTCTGGGCCTGCACCGGCTCGACGAGCAGGGCATAGAGCGCCTCGGCGCTCTCGGTGGCGCGCAGCTTCTCCAGCAGGCTGCGGTCGCGCAGCAGGCGCGAGACTCGCGCCAGCGCCTTGAGATGGTCGGCGCCGGCGCCCTCCGGCGCCATCAGCAGGAACACGAGGTCGACCGGGCGCTCGTCGATCGAATCGAAATCGATCGGCTGGGCGAGCCGGACGAACAGGCCGCGCGGCTGGACGAGCGTGCTCATGCGGCCGTGCGGGATGGCAATGCCGCCGCCGATCCCGGTCGACCCGAGACGCTCGCGCTCGAGCAGCCGGTCGAACAGACGGCGCTCGTCGAGGCTGTAGAGGTGGGCGGCGCGCCCCGCCAGCTCGGCCAGCAGGGCTTTCTTGCCGGGCGCCTTCGCGCTGGCCAGGACGGCGTCCGGGCCGGGCAGCAAATCGGCAATTTCCACAATGTCACCAACGGGTTAACGGGCGCAGGCCAGAGGGTCGCCCGGAACGACGGCGCCCCTATAGGCGGCCCGTCCGGGCGGGTCAAGCTGCTCCTGCCGACAACCCGGGAGGGTTCAGTCGGCGGGACCGGTGAGCGCCTGGGACGCGATGGCGGCGGACGGCAGGGATGGCGCCATCGAGCGGCCCAGACCCAGCCGCCCCAGGCGGCGGCGCTCGGCGGAAGAGGGAATGCGCATGGCCTCGCGATACTTCGCGACGGTGCGACGGGCGATCTCGATGCCCTCGCCCTTGAGCAGGTCGACGATGCGGTCGTCGGAGAGCGGCTGGTGCGCGTTCTCGCCGCCGACCAGATGGCGGATGCGCGAGCGCACCGCTTCCGAGGAGACGACGACGCCCGGCGTGCGCGCCGGCAGCGCCGAGGTGAAGAAGTACTTGAGCTCGAAGATGCCGCGCGGCGTGGCGATGTACTTGTTGGAGGTGACGCGGCTCACCGTGCTCTCGTGCAGCTCGGTGGCGATGGCGATGTCGCGCAGCACCAGCGGCCGCAGCGCGCTCACGCCCTGGCGGAAGAACGCATCCTGCTGGCGCACGATCTCGCGCGCGACCTTGAGGATCGTCGTGGCGCGCTGCTCCAGCGTCTTCACCAGCCAGTTCGCCGACTGAAAGCGCTCGGCCACGAAGTCGCGGTCCGACTTGACGCGCGTACCCTTCATCAGCGTCGCGTGGTAGTTGCGGTCGACCAGCACCTTGGGCAGCGCATCGGTGTTGAGCTCGATGTACCAGCCTTCCTCGCCGCTGTCGGGATCGCGGGCCGGCCTCAGGAACAGGTCGGGCGCCACCGGCTGGATGGGCTCGAAGTCGAAGGCCTGGCCCGGCCGCGGATCGAGCGTGCGCAGCTCGCTCAGCATCTCGCGCAGGTCCTCGTCGTCGACGCCGCAGCGGCGACGCAGCTGGCCGAGCTCGCCGGCCGCCACCAGGTCGAGATTGTCGAGCAGCGCCTTCATCGCCGGGTCGAGGCGATCGCGCTCGGCGAGCTGCGCGGCCAGGCACTCGCAGACCGTGCGGGCGAACAGGCCGGCCGGCTCGATCTGGCGCAGGCGCGCCCAGACCGCCTCGACCTGGGCAATATCGACGCCCAGCGCCTCGGCGACGCCGGCGGCCTCGAGGCGGCAATAGCCGGCCTCGTCGAGGCCCTCGGCCAGCTTCAGGGCGATGCGCCGCGCGGCCGGATCGGCAATGGTGAGCTCGATCTGCTCGAGCACGTGCACGGCCAGCGAGACCGGTCGCTCGGCGACGAAATCCAGGGCCGTCGGCGCGTCCTCGCGCTGGCCGGCGCGGCTCGCCGTGCCGTCGCCGCCGCGGTCGGCGAATTCGCGTGTCCAGCGCTCGTCGGCATCGGCCAGGGCGGGAGCCGCCGCCGCAAGGGCCTCGGCGGTATCCGACGGCGCGTCGGGAACAGGCGATTCCTGCTCGGAAAGGGGCCCGTCGTCGCTGGCGCCTTCAGACAAGAGGGGATTCTTCTCGAGCTCCTGCTGGATGAAGGCGGCGAGCTCAAGATGAGAGAACTGCAGAAGCTTGATGGCCTGCTGCAGCTGCGGGGTCATCGCCAGCGTCTGACGCGAGGCGAGGATGAGACTCGGACCGATACGCATATTCCCCCACCCGGAAGATTACCAAGACCTCCCCAAAGCAAGAGAGAGCAAAAACCATGCCAAATAAAAAATCAAGCGCCGGAAATGCAGGTCTCAGCGTCTTCCGGCATTGACTCCGGCGATCGTTGCCCCCGGCAGTCCTTGCGCTGTCGCCCGCTCATCGTCGCGAAGCCCGCAAGGCGGCAGGCTACCCCGCCCAGGAGCATGTCGGAAAGCAGCGAATGAGCCTCCCGACGGCGCACCAGGGGAAGCCGGGAAAGGGTCGGCCGATCAGTGCTCGAAAATGTCGACGTCGGGCCAGCCGGCGAGGTCGAGACGGGCGCGCGTCGGCAGGAACCGGAAAGCCGCCGCCGCCAGCTCCGTGCGGCCCTCGCGCTCAAGCAGGGCATCCAGCTTGGCCTTCAGCGCATGCAGGTGAAGGACGTCGGAGGCCGCGTAGGCGAGCTGCTCGTCGGTGAGCCGGTCGGCGCCCCAGTCGGAGGTCTGCTGCTGCTTGGACAGATCGACCCCCAGCAGCTCCCGGCACAGGTCCTTCAGGCCCCACCGATCGGTGAAGGTGCGGGTCAGCCGCGCGGCGATCTTGGTGCAGTAGACCGGCTCGCAGCGGATGCCGAGCGCGTTCTCGATGGAGGCGATGTCGAAGCGGCCGAAATGGAAGAGCTTCAGCACCGCCGGATCGGACAGCAGCGCCGACAGACGGGGGGCGTTCGCCGGGCCGCGCGGGATCTGAACCAGATGGGCGTCTCCGTCGCCGGCCGAGAGCTGCACCAGGCACAGCCGGTCACGATGCGGGTTGAGGCCCATCGTCTCGGTGTCGACGGCGATCACGGGGCCGAGCGAGAGGCCGGCGGGAAGGTCGCCGCGGTGAAGGGTGATGGCCATCTAGGGGGTGCCTCTCAAGCCTCGCATGGTGCCCAGGAGAAGACTCGAACTTCCACGCCTCGCGGCGCTAGTACCTGAAACTAGTGCGTCTACCAATTCCGCCACCTGGGCACGGCATGCGGGCTAGAGGGCGGTGAGTTACGGCCGGGCCGAGCGGATGTCAACCTTGCGCCGCGCCGGCAATGAGCTATAGGCAGCAGCCATGGACGACATCCGCCAAGTGACGGTTTTCGGAGGCTCCGGCTTCATCGGCCGGACCATCGCTCGCGCCCTGGCGGCGGAGGGCATGCTGGTCCGGGTCGCCTGCCGGCGCATCGAGCTCGCCGAGAGCGTCAAGACGGCGGGCGACGTCGGCCAGATCACGCTGATGCGGACCAACCTGCGGATGCGGGACTCGGTCGGCGCCGCCATTGCCGGCAGCCAGGCCGTCGTCAACGCCGCGGGCATCCCCTTCCAGCGCGGCCGTCAGCGCTATGCCGCGGTCCATGTCGAGGGTGCGCGCGCCATCGCCGAGGCGGCCCGCGCCGCGGGCGTCCGGCGGCTGGTCCACGTCTCCGGCATCGGCGCCGACAGCCGGTCCTCGAGGAACGCCTTCGTGCGCTCCAAGGTGGACGCCGAGGATGCGATCGTCGCGGGCTTCCCGGACGCGACCATCCTGCGGCCGAGCGTCGTCTTCGGGCCCGAGGATGCGCTTTTCAATCGCATGGCCAAGTTTGCCGCCCTGCCGACGCTGATCGCGCCCTTCATGCCCGTCGCCGGCGACGGCAAGGCGCGGGTGCAGCCGGTTTTCGTGGGCGATGTCGCGGCGGCGGCGGTCGCCGTCCTGTCCCGGCCCGACACCGTGCGCACCGTCTTCGAGCTGGGCGGCCCCAGGGTCTACACCTACCGCGAGATCGCCGCGCTCACCCTGCGCGAGATCGACCGCGACAAGCCCGTCATCGGCATTCCGGCCGGCCTGATGCGCATTGGCGGCTGGTTCGCCCAATTCCTGCCGGTGCCGCCCCTGACCCCCGACCAGGTCGAGCTGATGGTTCACGACAATGTCGTGCGCGGCGGCGCCAAGGGTCTGGCCGATCTCGGGATCGAGCCGGTGGCGGCCGAGGTCATCCTGCCGACCTACCTCGATCGCTATCGCGCTGGAGGCCGTTACAACCAGCACGCGCCAGCCTGATTCGTCGGCCCGTCGAGGACCGGTGCTCTTGCTTGGCCTTTCCAATTAGTCCCTTTTCGGTTCTTTTTGAAGATCGTCATGATTCGCAAACAGAAATGATGTATCGATCAACCGCCGACCGTCTTCAAATTAGGTCAGATATATTGACTTATCTGCCGAACCATGCTGAATAGCGGCTGAAGACGCAGCTTTGGCGCCTTCGGCTCGCTTCTTGCGTAATTATATTTCACGTAACCCCCGACAGGATTCCGTCGTGACCGAGAGAATGCTGAAGTTCGTGGCCACGCCGCAGGCGCTGCCGGACAAGCGGCCGGCGGCCGAGCGGCGCCGGGATTTCGACGAGATCTACGCCGACTTCGCGCGCGACAAGGCGGCCGAGCAGGCGTCGCGCTGCTCGCAGTGCGGCGTGCCGTTCTGTCAGATCCATTGCCCGCTGCACAACAACATCCCGGACTGGCTGAAGCTCACCGCCGAGGGCCGCCTCGAGGAGGCCTACGAGCTCTCCTCGGCGACCAACAATTTCCCCGAGATCTGCGGCCGCATCTGCCCGCAGGACCGGCTCTGCGAGGGCAACTGCGTCATCGAGAAGGGCTTCGAATCGGTGACCATCGGGTCGGTCGAGCGCTACATCACCGACACCGCCTGGGACGAAGGCTGGGTGAAGCCGATCGCGCCGCGCCGCGAGCGCCCGGAAAGCGTGGGCATCGTCGGGGCGGGCCCGGCCGGCCTCGCCGCCGCCGAGCAGCTCCGGCGCAAGGGCTACCAGGTGACGGTGTACGACCGCTACGACCGGGTCGGTGGCCTGCTGATCTACGGCATTCCCAACTTCAAGCTCGAGAAGGAGATCGTGCAGCGGCGCGAGGCGCTGCTGCGCCAGTCGAAGGTGACCTTCGTGCTGAACTGCGAGGTCGGGCGCGACGTGTCGCTGGCCGAGCTGCGCGCCCGCCATGGCGCCCTGCTGATCGCCACCGGCGTCTACAAGGCGCGCGACATCGCCGCGCCGGGCGTCGGACTGCCGGGCATCGTCGCGGCGCTGGACTTTCTCACCACCTCCAACCGCCAGGGACTGGGCGACGAGGTGCCGGACTTCGACTCCGGCGCGCTGGACGCGAAGGGCAAGCACGTCGTGGTGCTGGGCGGCGGCGACACGGCGATGGACTGCGTGCGCACCGCGGTGCGCCAGGGCGCGAAGTCGGTGAAGTGCCTCTACCGCCGCGACCGCGCCAACATGCCGGGCTCGCAGCGCGAGGTGAAGCACGCCGAGGAGGAGGGCGTCGAGTTCGTCTGGCTGACGGCGCCGCAATCCTTCCTGGGCAAGGAGGCGGTGAGCCACGTCCGCTCGGTGCGCATCCATCTCGGCATGCCCGACGCGACCGGGCGCCAGACGCCGCAGGAGATCCCGAACAGCCACGTCAACGTAGAGGCCGACCTGGTGCTGAAGGCATTGGGCTTCGACCCCGAGGATCTGCCGGCCGCGTTCGACGCCGCCGACCTCGCCGTCACCGGCTGGGGCACGCTCAAGATCGACTGGCGGAGCATGGCGACCAGCCTCGACGGCGTGTTCGCCGCCGGCGACATCGTGCGCGGCGCCTCGCTGGTCGTGTGGGCGGTGCGCGACGGCCGCGACGCGGCCGAGCGCATCCACGGCTATCTCTCGGCCAAGGCGCGGCCGGCGGCCGCGGCGGCGTAAGCGCCATGTTGACGCTCTACGACTTCATGGGATCGGGCAACGGATACAAGGTGCGCCTCGTGCTGGCGCATCTCGGCCTGCCCTACCGGCTGGTCGAATGCGACATCCTGAAGGGCGAGACCCGCACGCCGGAGTTCCTCGCCCGCAACCCGAACGGCCGCATTCCCACGCTGCAACTCGAGGACGGCAGCCATCTCTTCGAATCCAACGCCATCATCTGGTACCTGGCCGAGGGCACCGTGCTCGCGCCGGCGGACCGCAGGGCGCGGGCCGAAACGCTGCAGTGGATGTTCTTCGAGCAGTACAGCCACGAGCCGTTCATCGCGACGGTGCGCTTCTGGAAGCACTTCCTGCCCCGGCTGTCGCCGCTGCAGGAGATGGAGCTGCCCGGACGCATGGAGAAGGGCTACGCCGCACTCGGCGTCATGGAGCATCACCTCGCCCGCCATCCCTACTTCGTCTCGGGGACGTTCGGGCTGGCCGACATCGCGCTCTATGCCTACACCCACGTCGCGGGCGAGGGCGGCTTCAATCTCGACGCCTTCCCGCACGTCAACGCCTGGATGGCGCGGGTCGCCGGCCATGCGGGCGACGTGTCGATCGACCGCAGGAACTGACAGAGGGAGAAACAGCCATGCCGATGATCAACGTCCAGATGTTCGAGGGCCGCACGCTCGAGCAGCGCCGCAAGCTCGCCAAGGAGCTGACCGAGGGCACCTGCCGCGCGCTCGGCTGCACCCCCGACGCGGTGCAGATCATCCTGACCGACATCAAGAAAGAGAACTGGGCCGAGGCCGGGAAGCTCTTTTCAGACTGATCAACAAAGCCGTCATCCCGAGCGGAGCGCAGCGCAGTCGAGGGACCTTTCATGAAAGGTCCCTCCGCTCCGCGCCTGCGGCGCTCCGGTCGGGATGACGGCAAAGGGAACTACGTCATGTCCGCACGTCCTTTCGATGCACAGCAGTTCGTCCGCGACTATCAGAGCGGCACCGCCAGGCTGACCGACGCCTACGGCTACAACCCCGCCCGGGAGATGGACTCCTGCGGCGTGGGCCTGGTCGTGGCGCTGGACGGCAAGCGCCGCCGCGACGTCGTCGCCGCGGGCATCGATGCGCTGAAGGCCGTGTGGCACAGGGGCGCCGTCGACGCCGACGGCAAGACCGGCGACGGCGCCGGCATCCATGTCGAGATCCCGCAGGACTTCTTCCGCGAGCACGTGCGCGACCAGAGCGGCGAGGACCCCGAGGTCGGCCGCATCGCCGTCGGCATGGTGTTCCTGCCGCGCACCGACCTGCAGGCCCAGGAGCGCTGCCGCACCATCGTCGAGACCGAGATCCTGCGCTTCGGCCATTCGATCCTGGGCTGGCGCCAGGTCCCGGTCGACATCTCGGTGATCGGCGAGAAGGCCAACGCCACCCGGCCGGAGATCGAGCAGATCCTGATCGGCCGCGGCAACCCCGCGCTCGACAACCGCGAGTTCGAGAAGCAGCTCTACATCCTGCGCCGGCGCATGGAGAAGGCGGCGATCGCCGAGAACATCCCGGAGTTCTACGTCTGCTCGCTGTCCTGCCGCTCGGTCGTCTACAAGGGCATGTTCCTCGCCGAGCACCTGTCGGCCTTCTACCCCGACCTGCTCGACGAGCGCTTCGTCTCGCGCTTCGCGATCTTCCACCAGCGCTACTCGACCAACACCTTCCCGCAGTGGAAGCTCGCCCAGCCGTTCCGCGTGCTGGCCCACAACGGCGAGATCAACACCATCCTGGGCAACGTCAACTGGATGAAGAGCCACGAGGCGCGGCTGGCGCACGACAGCTTCGGGCGCGCCATCGAGGACCTGAAGCCGATCATCCAGCCCGAGGCCTCCGATTCGTCGGCGCTCGACAATGTCTTCGAGCTGCTGGTGCGCGGCCATCGCAACCTGCCGATGGTCAAGACCATGATGATCCCCGAGGCCTCGGCCTCGAACCCGACCGTGCCGCCGCATCACCGCGCCATGTACAACTACGTCAACGGCGTCATGGAGCCGTGGGATGGTCCGGCGGCGATCGCCGCGGTCGCCGGCAAGTGGGCGCTGGTCGGCCTCGATCGCAACGGGCTGCGGCCGCTGCGCTACGTGCGCACCGCCGACGAGCTGCTGATCGCCGGCTCCGAGGCCGGCATGGTGCCCCAGGACGAGAGCCGCATCGTCGAGAAGGGCCGCCTCGGCCCGGGCGAGATGCTGGCCGTCGATATGGAGCAGCCGCGGCTCTACAAGGACGGCGAGCTGAAGGACATGCTGGCCGCCACGCACGACTATGCGCAGTGGACGACCCGCACCGTCGAGCTCGATTCGCTGATCCGCCAGGACGCGCCGGCGGTCGAGCGCTTCGCGCCGGACGAGCTGCGGCGGCGACAGTTCGCCGTCGGCTGGTCGGTCGAGGATCTCGAGATGATCCTCCATCCCATGGTCGAGGACGGCAAGGAGGCCGTCGGCTCGATGGGCGACGACGCGCCTCTGGCGGTCCTGTCGGACACCTATCGCGGCATGCACCACTATTTCCGGCAGAACTTCAGCCAGGTGACGAACCCGCCGATCGATTCCCTGCGCGAGCGCAACGTGATGACGATCCGCACGCGCCTGGGCAATCTCGGCAACATCCTCGACGAGAGCGCGCAGCAGAGCGAGATGCTGTCCCTGCAGTCGCCGATCCTGCTCAACGCCGAGTTCGAGGCGATGCGGCGCTACATGGGCGAGAGCGCCGCGCGCATCGACTGCACGTTCGATCCCGGCCAGGGCGACGGCAACATGCGCCAGGCCTTCGAGCGGATCTGCCGCGAGGCCGAGGAGGCGGTGCGCCGCGGCTGCCTGCACATCGTGCTGACCGACGCCAATGTCGGCCCCGACCGGATCGCCCTGCCGATGATCCTGGCGGCGGGCGGCGTGCATTCCTACCTGGTGCGCCAGTCGCTGCGCACCTTCACCTCGCTCAACGTGCGCTCGGCCGAGTGCATGGACGTGCACTATGCCGCGGTCATCATCGGCGTCGGCGCGACCACGGTGAACCCCTATCTCGCCGAGGAGACGATCGCCGCGCGCCACGCCCGCGGCCTTTTCGGCAAGCTCACGCTCGCCCAGTGCCTGGCCCACTACAAGAAGGCGCTCGACGAGGGCCTGCTGAAGGTGATGTCCAAGATGGGCATCTCCGTCCTGTCGTCGTACCGCGGCGGCTGCAACTTCGAGGCGGTCGGCCTGTCGCGCTCGCTGGTCCAGGAATTCTTCCCGGGCATGCCCTCGCGCCTGTCCGGCATCGGCCTGCGCGGCATCCAGGAGAAGATCGCCCGCCAGCATGCCCGCGCCTTCGACGAGGACGTGATCGCCCTGCCGATCGGCGGCTTCTACAAGACGCGCCACGGCGGCGACCGGCACAATTTCGAGGGCAACCTCATCCACATGCTGCAGGACGCGGTGAACACCGAGTCCTACGAGAAGTTCCGCAAGTACAGCGAGCAGGTCCGCCGCCTGCCCCCGATCAACCTGCGCGACCTGCTCGACTTCCGCACCGACCGCGCGCCGATCCCCATCGACGAAGTCGAATCGATCACCGAGCTGCGCAAGCGGCTGGTCGCCCCCGGCATCTCGCTGGGCGCGCTCGGCCCCGAGGCGCACGAGACGCTGTCGATCGCCATGAACCGCATCGGCGCCAAGTCCGATTCCGGCGAAGGCGGCGAGGATCCGGCGCGCTACACGGCGCGCTCCAACGGCGACAACGCCTCGTCGGCCATCAAGCAGGTGGCGTCGGGCCGCTTCGGCGTCACGGCGGAGTACCTGAACAACTGCCGCGAGCTCGAGATCAAGGTCGCCCAGGGCGCCAAGCCCGGCGAGGGCGGCCAGCTGCCCGGCCTCAAGGTCAGCGAGATGATCGCCCGCCTGCGCCATTCGACGCCCGGCGTCAGCCTGATCAGCCCGCCGCCGCACCACGACATCTACTCGATCGAGGACCTGGCGCAGCTCATCTACGACCTGAAGCAGATCAATCCCGAGGCGCGGGTCACGGTGAAGCTGGTCGCCCGCTCGGGCATCGGCACGGTCGCGGCCGGCGTCGCCAAGGCCAAGGCCGACGTGATCCTCATCTCCGGCCATTCCGGCGGCACCGGCGCCTCGCCCCAGACCAGCATCAAGTATGCCGGCATCCCCTGGGAGATGGGCCTGTCGGAGACCCACCAGGTGCTGACGCTCAATCGGCTGCGCGACAAGGTGCTGCTGCGCACCGACGGCGGCATCAAGACCGGCCGCGACGTGGTGATCGCCGCCATGCTGGGCGCCGAGGAGTACGGCATCGGCACCGCCTCGCTGATCGCCATGGGCTGCATCATGGTGCGCCAGTGCCATTCCAACACCTGCCCGGTCGGCGTCTGCACGCAGGACCCCCAGCTGCGCGCCAAGTTCGAGGGCACGCCCGAGAAGGTCGTGAACCTGTTCAGCTTCGTCGCCGAGGAGGTGCGCGAGATCCTGGCCCAGCTCGGCTACCGCTCGCTGACCGAGATCGTCGGCCGCTCCGACCTGCTGAAGCAGGTGAGCCGCGGCGCCCGCTACCTCGACGACCTCGACCTCAACCCGCTGCTGACGCGGGCCGACGGCGGGCGCGAGACGGTGCATTGCACGGTCGTGGGCCGCAACGAGGTGCCCGACACGCTGGACGCGCAGATGATCCGCGACGCCCAGCCGCTGTTCACTCACCGCGAGAAGATGCAGCTTCAGTACAGCGTGCGGAACACGCACCGCGCCGTCGGCACGCGGCTGGCCGCCATGATCACCCGCAAGTACGGCATGTCCGGGCTGCAGCCCGACACGGTGACCGTGCGCCTGCGCGGCACCGCCGGCCAGTCGCTGGGCGCCTTCGCCGTGCGCGGCATGAAGCTCGAAGTGTTCGGCGACGCCAACGACTATGTCGGCAAGGGGCTGAGCGGCGGCACCATCGTGGTCAAGCCGACCGTGTCGAGCCCGCTGGTGCCGGAGGCCAACGCCATCATCGGCAACACGGTCCTCTACGGCGCCACCGCCGGCAAGCTGTTCGCCTCGGGTCGCGCCGGCGAGCGCTTCGCGGTCCGCAACTCCGGCGCCGATGCGGTGGTCGAGGGCGTCGGCTCCAACGGCTGCGAGTACATGACCGGCGGCACGGCGGTGATCCTGGGCGCGCTCGGCATCAACTTCGGCGCCGGCATGACCGGCGGCATGGCCTTCGTCTACGATCCCGAGAATGCCTTCACGCTCAAGGTCAACCCCGAGTCGGTGAGCTGGCAGCGCATCGACCATCCGCACTGGGAAGGCGTCGTGAAGGCGCTGGTCGAGGAGCATGTCGCCGAGACCAAGTCGCCGCTCGGCGCCCGCCTGCTGAACGACTGGAACCGCGAGGTCGAGCGCTTCTGGCAGGTTGTGCCCAAGGAGATGCTGTCCCGCCTGCCGGTGCCGCTGTCCTCGGCCGAGGCGAAGCGGGCGTAGACGACGACCTCTCCCCTTCATCCTCCTCTCCCCCGCTAGGGGGAGAGGTTGGGAGAGGGGGTTGCAGACAGGCCTGGCCCCCTCTCCTAGCCTCTCCCCCTAGCGGGGGAGAGGAACCTAAGCCCTGACGTGAATCGCATCGCCTACCTCCAGCTCGTCGCAGCCGTGCTGCTGTTCGGGCTGGCCTTCCCGGTGCTCAAGATCGGGCTCACGGCCAGCACGCCGGTCTGGCTGGCCGCCGCGCGGGCCTCGCTGTCGGCGCTGAGCGCCTTCGCGCTGCTGGCCATCCTGCGCCGCCTCGCCTGGCCGCACCGCGGCGACTGGCCCGTCGTGCTGTCGGTCGGGGTGTTCCAGCTCACGATCTACTTCGCGCTCGCCAACATGGGCGTCCAGGTCGTGCCGCCGGGCCGCTCGGGGGTGCTCAGCTACACCGCGGTGCTGTGGATGGTGCCGCTGTCGCTGCTGGTCGGCGAACGGGTCGGCTGGCGCGGCCTGCTGGGCGTCACGCTGGGCATGGCGGGAGTCGCCGTGCTGATCGACCCGGCCCGTCTCGACTGGTCCGATCGCGCCGTCGTCGCCGGCCATTTCTGGCTGCTGCTGGCCGGCTTTTCCTGGGCGATCGCCATCCTGCACGCGCGCCGCCATCGCTGGCGCGGCACGCCGCTCGACGTGCTGCCGTGGCAGATGGCGGTGGCGGCCGGCCTCCTGTGGGCGCTCGCCCTGCTGCTGGAGCCGCACGGCCACCTTGATCCCGCCAGTGCCGACCTCTGGATCGCCCTGCTGTACATCGGCACCTTCGCCGGGCCGGTCGGCACCTGGGCGGCGGTCTCGGTGGCCCGCACGCTGCCGCCCGTCACCGGCTCGCTCGGCATGCTGGGCACGCCGCTGGTCGGCATCGCCGCCTCTGCCGCGCTGTTCGGCGAGCGCATCACGCCCGGCCTCGTGCTGGGAACCGCGCTGGTGATCGCGGGAATTGCTATCGTCGTCCTGGACAGGAACCGTTGAATCCAGTGCGGAGGAGTGCGTGATGGAGGCGGGAGCGATGAACTGGGGAATGATGACCAGGGCCGAGCGCGACGCGGCCTACAACAACAGCGACGCGGTCAAGAACAGCCCGGCGCTGAACGACCAGCGCATCGCCGCCTCCGCCGCCTTCCGCGAGAAGCACCCCCGCCATCTCGACCTGCGTTACGGGCCGAAGGAGCGCAACGTCTGGGACCTCTTCCCGGCCAAGGACCGCAACGCGCCGTGCCTGGTCTTCATCCATGGCGGCTATTGGCAGCGCAACAGCCGCGACCAGTTCGCCAGCCTGATCGCCGGCATCCATGCCCATGGCTGGGCGGGCGCGCTGCCCGGCTACACGCTGGCGCCGGATGCCTCCCTGACCGAGATCGTGGCCGAGATCGACGCCGCGCTCGACTGGCTGGCCGCCAACGGCGCTGCTCACGGCATCGAGGGCAAGGTCGTGCTGTCGGGCTGGTCGGCCGGCGGACACCTGACGGCACAGTGCCTCGGCCATCGTCGCGTCAGCGCCGGCATGGCGGTGTCGGGCGTGTTCGAGCTCGGCCCGATCCGCGACACCTACCTCAACGACAAGCTGCAGCTCACGGACGGCGAGCTCGCCGCCCTGTCGCCGCTGCGCCTGCCGATGGTGCCCAAGCCGCTCGCCATCACCTACGGCACGGCCGAGCTGCCGCCGCTGGTGGGCGACAGCCGTGCCCTGCACGCCAAGCGCTCGGCCCAGCACCTGCCGGGGCCGCTGATCCCGGTCGCCGGCGCCGACCACTTCACCATTACCCACGAGCTGCGCGATCCCGACGGCGTGCTGACGCGGCAACTTCCCCTCTTGCTGGACTGATCCGCCGCCGATTGATATGCGGGCGGTACAGGATTTGCAGGGCCGGAGACGATGGCGAACAAGGTCTACAAGGATGCCAGGTCGGCGCTCGAGGGCGTGCTGGCGGACGGCATGATGGTGATGTGCGGCGGCTTCGGCCTGGTCGGCATCCCCGACAAGCTGATCCGCGCGGTGCGCGACGCGGGCGTCAAGGACCTGACCTGCGTCAGCAACAATGCCGGCATCGACGGCGAGGGGCTGGGGCTGCTGCTCGAGACCGGGCAGGTCAAGAAGATGATCTCGTCCTACGTCGGCGAGAACAAGACCTTCGCCAAGCTCTACCTCGAGGGCAAGCTCGAGATCGAGTTCAACCCGCAGGGCACGCTGGCCGAGCGCTGCCGCGCCGGCGGCGCCGGCATCCCGGCCTTCTACACCAAGACCGGAGTCGGGACCGAGGTCGCCAAGGGCAAGGAGACCAAGGTCTTCGACGGCCAGGAATACGTCATGGAGCGCGGTCTGGTCGGCGACCTCGCGCTGGTCAAGGCGTGGAAGGGCGATGCCGCCGGCAACCTCGTCTATCGCAAGGCGGCGCGGAACTTCAATCCGATGATGGCGACGGCGGCCAAGGTCTGCGTCGCCGAGGTCGAGGAGCTGGTGCCGGTCGGCGCGCTCGACCCCGACCATATCCATACGCCCGGCATCTTCGTGAACCGCATCCTGTGCGGCGCCCCGTACGACAAGAAGATCGAGCAACGGACCACGCGCAAGGCCTGACCGGCGCGACGAGAGGAGCCAAGACCATGGCCTGGACCCGCGAGCAGATGGCGGCGCGCGCCGCCAAGGAGCTGAAGGACGGCTTCTACGTCAACCTCGGGATCGGCATCCCGACCCTGGTGTCGAACTACGTGCCCGAGGATGTCGACATCACGCTGCAGAGCGAGAACGGCATGCTGGGGGTCGGCCCCTTCCCGCTCGACAACGAGGTCGATCCCGACATCATCAACGCCGGCAAGCAGACCGTGACCGAGCTCAAGGGCACGTCCTACTTCTCGTCGGCCGACAGTTTCGCGATGGTGCGCGGCGGCCATATCGACCTGTCGATCCTGGGCGCCATGGAGGTGGCCGAGAACGGCGACCTCGCCAACTGGATGATCCCCGGCAAAATGGTGAAGGGCATGGGCGGCGCCATGGACCTGGTGGCCGGCGTGCGCAAGGTGATCGTCACCATGGAGCACGTCTCCAAGGACGGCGCCTCGAAGCTCCTCCAGGAATGCACGCTGCCGCTCACGGGCCGGCGCGTGGTCGACATGGTGATCTCGGAGCTCGGCGTCTTCACCATCGACAAGACGGGCGACGGCGGCGTGACCCTGGTCGAGCTGGCCGACGGCGTCACCGTCGACGAGGTCAAGGCCAAGACCAAGGCAAAGCTCGCGATCGGCGCCGGCGTGAAAGTGCCGGCGTAGGAAACTGGGCGCGGCTGCCACTTCTCTGGCGGCCTCACTCGCGGCGCGCCGTCAGCAGGCATTTCACATCTCCCACGCTGCCGCTCGTCGCTTTCGCCAAGGCGAAAGCGGACCCATCGTCCCAAAGGGTTGTTCCCGAGATCGGGTGGTGCCAGAGTCCGGCCTCTCCCGTTCCGGGGGCAGTCGGGAGCGATCGGTCATGCGATACGTTGCTGCAGTGATGCTGGGTGCGCTGTTGTCGCTGAGCTCCGCCGGCGCCCACGCTCAAGTCTACAAGGAGATCAAGGGCTGCGCCGGCTCGATGAAGGTCCTCATCACGTGCGTCGTGATCGAGCGCGGGATCGAGAAGGTGCTGGATGTCGGGCTGAGCGACCTCGTCGCCTACGTCCTCGGCAGGCAGAGCGGCGTCGAGCCGGCGCCGACCCCGCCGTCACCGGCCGAGGTCGAGACGGCCAAGGCCAACCTCATCCCCTGGGCCGAGTTCAAGGCCTTCCTGCTGTCCGCCCTCGGCCAGCAGCCCGCGGACGATCCCGCGCAGATGCGCGCGAAGATCGCGGATGCCTGTGCGGCCAAGTACTCGCCGGTCTGCACCCAGTTCGGCATCTACCAGCACAACCGCGCCACGAGCTGCACCGGGCTCACGAAGGAAGCGTGCACCGGCGGCCTGTTCGGCTGCGCCTGGACGGGCACGACCTGCCGGCCCGCGGGGGGAACGAGGGAACTGCTCAAGGAAATGCAGAAGCAGTAGGCCAGGATCCTATCGCCGGGCGCGCTGCACCACTTGCTGCACCGGCGGCAGCCAGGCCGGCGCCAGGCGCGTGCACAGACGCACCAGCATGTCCCTGTATCGGCGGTGGACGGCGTCGTTCAGCCCAAGCGTCGCCAGCAGGGCGCAGGGAAGGATGTGCGTGAAGTAGAGACGCAGCAGGGTCCGCCGGTGTCGCTCGCTGCGAAGCGCGGGCAGGAACACCGGCGCCAGCGCATAGTAGAGGCCGATCTCGTCAGCGCCGCCGGGGCTCGGGGCCAGCACGCGATCGCGGTAGCGCCGAAGGGCGGTCAGCTCGAAGCAGTCGTCCGTCAAACCCACCTCCGCACAGCAGGCCTCCGTCAGGAAGCAGCTCTTGTCCTGACGGCGCGAGCCGGGGGCCGGCGCGGCCAGGGCGGCAAGGGCATCCTGATCGTTCACCGCGCGGATCATCGTGCTGATGCCGGCCCTGAGATCCGAGACCCGCGCCTTGAGAATCGTCACGCTCTTTCCGCCGGCGATAAGGACGACCTCGATGTTGCGGAGGGCGGCCATCCGCCGGCCGTCCCCTCCGAAGGCCGCAGCGAGCTCGTATCTCTCGACCTTCGCGGTGGGCGTGAACCGGGCGACATCCGCCCCGTCTGCCAGGATGCGGATCTGCTGCTTCGCCAGATCGGCGCCGAGGAACTCGCACACGAGCACGGGGCGGACGCCGGCGGACTCCATATAGGTGATGTCGAGCTCGCAGACGGCGCCGGCGGTGCTGGCGTCCTTGATCGTCTTGCCGGGTCCGGCCGCGATCGCCCGGTCCGCCAGGAACAGATGGCCTTTCCCCGCCGGCGTCCCGTCGCCGGCAAACCCCGTGCAGAGAACCCAGTCCCCGCCGCCTTCCCAGGTCGACACGCTGGAGTCGCACGCGCGGGCGAAGAGCCATCGCTGGCGCTCCTTCGACATGTCCAGAGGCACCTTCTGGGGGGCTTCCCGGGGCGGCTGGACTTGCTTGCTGCTGTCGTAGTCGCCCCTGCCCTGCCCGTGGCTGGCCGGAACCGCCGCGGCGGACGACAGGAGCAGTGAAACGAAGGCCGCGATGCGGCGGTTTCCAAGGATCATGCGACTCTCCCCAGGCGACCCGGCTCGCCGAAGCCTTCCTCAGCGCGGCAATCCGATGGCGTTCTGCCGCTGCGCCGCATAGGCCCGCTCCGCCTTGAGATAGGCGAGCGCCTTCTGCGTGTCCTCCAGGGCGATCTCGCTCAGGACCACGCTATGGCCGTCGACGACGATCGAGAACGAGGCGGACCGGGCCTTGACGAGGAGCTCCTCGAACCGCTTCGGCGTCATGCCGCCGATGCCCGCCAGGTATTGATTGGCGACGACCGAGTGAAAGCGGGACCTGCCCTGCAACGGCGCGATCTGCAGGGTGCGGCCCGTGTCGACGGCTTTCGCCGTCTCGGCGGCCTGCAGGGTCAGCGGGTCAGGCAGCTTTGCCACCTGCTCGCCGTCGAGCTTCATGAACACCGGACCACCGGGATGCTCGACGACGACCTTGGCGCCCTGCTTCTGCAAGTCGAAGCCCTTGTCGCCCGCGCTCGCGGGTCGCGTGATCTCCTGGGAATAGCCGACGTAGCAGATCGTCTCCCGCTTCCCGACGTCGTAGCCCAGCGACAGCGCGGCCGAACCCGACACCGTCCATCGTCCGGCCGTCGCCTCGTCGACCCGGCGCAGGTACCTGTCGGCCCGCAGGCCGTGGGCGATGCCGTCGCCGCTGCGCTCGATCGTCCAGCTGCCGATCATCTTGAGCTCGGCGCCGGGCGGCCGCTTGACCTCGAAGGCGGCCGGCGGCTTCTGGTAGGCCTGCCTCGCCCCCGGGCCGGCCTGGGCCGCGAAGAACTGGAACAGAGGCATCCTGTCCTGCGCCCCGGCGATCGAGGCGACGGGCTCGCCGTTCCGGAAGACGACGACCCGCGGCGGATCGGTGGCTTGGTACTTCGCGGCCAGCGCACGTTCGACCCCGACATCGACCGTGTAGAATTTCACCTTGCCGGCGAACGCGGCAAAGGCCATCTGGGGCGCCTCGACGACCATTTTGTTGCAGGGTGGGCAACTGTCGCTGCGAAACATCACGACCACCGGCTGATTGGCCGATTCCGCGATCACCTTTCGATCAAAATCGCTTCCCGCGACGTCGTACATCGCAAGGCCTTGCGCAAAGGCCCCTGACAATCCCGAGAGACAGAAAAGCGCGATCAGGAACGCACGCTTCATCGACGACCTCGACAGCGATAGGGTTGAAAGACTATCCCCCATGCACCGCGAAGGTGCAAAGCCCATGACCCGGTCTTCGCGCGATGGTCATCCATACCCCAGACGTCGTTGTCCCACCTGACAACCGGATCCTCTACTTCGGTCGGGATCGCGCCCGGTTCGGCTTTCTCTCGCATTTCTATCACAGCCCGATCACCCTCGACGGCGAAGGCTGGCCCACGGTCGAGCACCATTATCAGGCACAGAAATCGGCCGATCCTCGATACGGGGCGGCCATCCGGGCGGCCGTTCATCCCGGTCTGGCCAAGCGCCTTGCCGCGCCGCCGGCGGCGCCGCGCCGGATCTCGCGGGACTCATGGTTCCGCCGGCACGGCGAGCAGCCGCGCCCCGACTGGCATGAGGTGAAGCTCGACATCATGCGTCGTGCCGACCACGCCAAGTTTGCGCAGAATCCGGACCTCGCGGCCTTGCTGCTGGCGACCGGCGACGCCGAGCTGGTCGAGGATTCGCCCGGCGAGCCGTTCTGGGGCACCGGGCCGGACGGCGCCGGCCTCAACTGGGCCGGGCGGGTTCTGATGGAGGTCCGGAGCCAGCTTCGATCGGATGGAGGATTGCAGCGAGCGTGACGGCCGCGGCGCGAGTGCCGGCGGACCTTCGGGGCACGCGCGAGACCTGTCGCCTCGACCTGACAACCATTGCCAGCGACGGCATCGAAGGCCAGAATAAGTCAGTAAAATCTGGTTCCCATGTCGTCCGATTACGAGTCCGTTGTCGCGTTCCTGAGTGGTGTGGACGAAAACGACCGCATCGCAGCCACGGCCTTCCGGACCTGGCTCAGTCGCACGAACCCTGCCGAGTACAACGAGACATCGTCGACGGCGGCAAAATGGGGCGACACGCTGCCTGGCACCTCAGGCTCTGTCACCTACTGGTTCGACGACAACTCGGGCTGGACGCCGGACGAGCAAGGCGCGTTCGAAGCCTGCATGGCCCTCTGGATGGCCGTCGCCAACGTCAGCATCACGGAGGCAGCCAGCGCCGCGGCCTCCGACTTCCTGATCGTGCGCGGAACCGACGGCGCATTCTGGACGCCGGGCAGCCCGACGCCGGTGCCGATCGGCGGCGACAGGCTCACCTCGCCGCCGCCCCTCGACAGCGACGGCGACAAGCTCCAGATCTCCTACCAGCCGTCGTCGTTCGGCACGCTCGGTCCCGATATCGGTTCGAAGGCCAACGGCGCCTATTCGACGCTGATCCATGAGCTTGGGCACATGCTCGGCCTCGGCCATGCCGGGCCGTACAACTCCAACAACGTCGCGTCGCAACAGTTCTCGCCCTACGACATGACGCTGTGGTCGATCATGTCTTACTTCGAGCCGCACGAGGACGGCCGCTACGCCGAGAGCTATCCCGTCACGGGCACGAGCTGGGGGACCGATTCCACCGGCAAGCACTACGAGCCGCTGACCCCGATGATGCTCGACATCCTGGCGATCCAGCGCCTCTACGGTGCCGCGACCACCGGGCCGTTGACGGGTGGCGGTCACGTCTTCGGATTCAACGCCAATATCGAAGGCCCGATCGGGCAGTTCTATGATTTCAACCTCAACCACAATCCCATCGTCACGATCTGGGAGAGCGGCCGCGGCAACACGCTCGACCTGTCCGGCTTCTCGGACGATGCGCTCATCAACCTCAACGCGGGCACGTTCTCGAGCGCCGGCGGCAAGACCAACAACATCGGCATCGCCTTCGGCACCGTCATCGAGACCGGCATCGGGGGCAGCGGCAACGACAGGATCATCGCTTCCGATGTCGGTTCGACGCTCGACGGCCGCGACGGAAGCGACGACCTGCGGGGAGGACTCGGCAACGACATCCTGACCGGCGGCGCCGATCCCGACACGCTGCATCCCGGCGGCGGGCTGAACGTGCTGCGCGACACGTTCGAGAACATGGACGGCGACACCGTGTTCGATTTCGGCCAGAGCACGACCATCGACGTCGCCGGTGCGCTGATCGGCCGCCTTCAGCTCGGGGTTGCGCAGTCCGGCGGCAGCACGACGCTGACCATGGGCGAGACCGAAATGCTGCTGGAGGGCGTCTACTCCGGCGGCGATTTCATGGCGGTTGCCCGCGCGTCCGGCGTTGGACTGCACACCGAGATCACCTTCGAGCCCTTCCTGCCTACGTTGTTCGAAGGCGTGAGCGTCGCGCCACAGGCCGTCAACGGCATCGCCAACCAGTCCTTCCTGACCGGCGATGGCCTGGTCCGGTTCTCGGCAACCCTGAACGGCGGGATCTCTTCCTTCAACAACACGGTGGGCTGGTACACGGTCGCCGCCGACGGCACGATCCGTGGCGTCGACATCCTGTTCGCCAACGCCCACGCTCCCGGCCAGACGACGATCAGCCTCGGCATTCCGGCCTCCGGCGAGCAGATCGGCTTCTTCCTGATCCAGGACGGCTTCGATCGCTTCGGGGCTTTGCCGGAAGACCTTTCCTTCCTGAACCAGGGATCGCTGACGCCCGGCAACGCCTTCGGTGGATTGCCGCTGGTCCTGCAGAGCGCCACGCGCGGCATCCTCGATGCCGTCGTCTTCCACTCCTTCCAGGACCTCAATCCCGGGCATGCCGATCAGGTCCTGTCGGGAACCGCACCCGGCGGGCGCGTGCTGCAACTCGGCTTCGAGGACCTGCCGGCGGGCACGGGCGACAACGACTTCCAGGACGTGCTGCTCACCGTCCTCGCGAGCCGCGACGACGTCTTCTTCGTCTGACCCGGTACGGCCCGACAGACCTGCCGGCGCACGCTCGCGCGCGTCGTGGTCTCACCGCATGGTCCGCCGTTTGCAAGGCGCTCGGACACACTTTGAGAGGGCTTCTTGGCGTCCGACCCCTTCCATCTCGGCTGGTTTCTCGGCAACAGCTTCGGCGTGCACGGCTGGAACCAGCCCTGGGGCGGGACCGGCGGCGAGGACTGGATGCGGCCCGACCTGCATGTCGACCTCGCGAAGGCGGCGGAACGCGCCTGCTTCGATTTCGTGCTGCTCGAGGACTCGGTATTCGTCCCCGACAACTGGGGCGGCTCGATGGATTTCTACCTGAAGCGCGCGCTCCGGGCGCCCAAGAACGATCCGCTTCCGCTCGTTCCCCTGATGACGCAGGCGACGAGCCGGCTCGGCGTCGTGCCGACGATCTCCACCAGCTTCTATCCGCCCTATCTGCTGGCCCGGCTGATCGCGACGCTCGACCTGATGTCGAACGGGCGCGTGGGCTGCAACTTCGTCACCTCCACGGCCGAGCGCGCCGCCCAGAATTTCGGCCTCGATGCCCACATCGAGCACGACCTGCGCTACGAGATGGCGGCGGAGTTCGTCGAGGTCGTCCTGCAGCTCTGGTCGTCGTGGGACGCCGACGCGATCGTCATGGACCCCGGGACGGGCACCTTCGTCGAGCCCTCGCGCGTCCGGACGATCGACTTCAAGGGCCGCTTCTTCGCCTCGCGCGGCCCGCTCAACACCGCCCGCCCGCCGCAGGGCCAGCCGGTGCTGATCCAGGCGGGCAACTCGCCGCAGGGCCAGGACTTCGCGGCCCGGCGCATGGACGCGGTCCTGTGCGCGGTCAGCACCGTCGGGGAGATGAAGGCGTTCCGCGACCAGATGCGCCGGAAGGTGGCGGCCGCCGGCCGCGACCCCGACACGTGCAAGGTGATGTTCGTGGCCTCGCCGACGGTCGGCGAGAGCGAGGAGGAGGCGCGCGAGCGCGTGCGTCGACGCCAGGCCCAGCGGGACGCGGCCCCCGAGCTCGCCCTGGCGCAGATGGGCAGCCTCACGGACATCGACTTCTCGACCTTCGACATCGATGCGCCGATCGGCGAGCTCACCACCAACGGCCAGCAGGGCACGCTGAAGCGCTTCCTGAAGCAGGGCCGGACCCTGCGCGAGATCGCGCAAAACTACCGCTACGGCTACGAGGACCTGGTCGGCACGGCCGAGCAGGTCGCGGGCCAGATGGCCGAGCTCATGGAGGAGGTCGGCGGCGATGGCTTCGTGTTCACCGGCAACCTGACCCGCCGCTACATGGCCGAGATCACCGACGGCCTCGCCCCGGCCTTGCAGCGCCGCGGAGCGACGCGACGGGCCTACGAGCACCAGCACTTTCGTGACAACCTGCTCGCCTTCTGACGCCGCCACCGGCAGGAGACGGACGTGACCGACCGTGACGCCCTGAAAGATGCCGCCTGCCGCGCGATCGACGCGCAGGCCGCGACGCTGTTCGACATCAGCAACCGGATGCATGCCGAGGTCGAGCTGAGCTTCGAGGAAGTGAAGGCGCAGGCCTGGCAGTGCCGGGCGCTGCGCGACGCCGGACTCGCCGTCGAGGAGGGGCTGGGCTCGCTGAAGACGGCGTTCCGCGCCACCACGACCGCGTCGAAGCCGGGACCGCGCATCGCCTTCCTGTGCGAGTATGACGGGCTGCCGGTCTACGGCCAGAGCTGCGGCCACAACGTCGTCGCGGCGGCTGGCGTCGGCGCGGCCATCGGTTATGCCGCCGTCGTCGGGACGGTGGGCGGCACCGGCCTCGCGCTCGGCACGCCGGGCGAGGAAGGCGGCGGCGGCAAGAACATCCTGCACCGCGAGGGCTTCTTCGACGGGATCGACGCGATGATGCTGGTCTATCCCGGCATGGACAACATCGCCCATTCGCGCACCGTCGGCGCGACCCGCGTCCAGGTCGGCTATTTCGGCAAGGCGGCGCATGCGGCGGCGCGGCCCGAGCTCGGCGTCAATGCCCTCGACGCGCTGCTGCTGGCGCTGAACGGCATCGGCGCGCTGCGCCAGCAGCTTCCGTCCGACGTCCGCGTGCACTGGATCATCACCAAGGGCGGCACGCTTCCGCAGGTGATTCCCGACCATGTCACCGCCGTGCTGACCGTCCGCGCCAACAACGCCGCGACCCTGGCGACGGTGATCCCACGCATCGACGCCTGCCTGGCCGGCGCCGCCCAGATGACCGGCGCAAAGCTGGAGCGCACCTGGAACGACCGACCGGGGCGCGAGCTCCTGAGCAATGCCGCGCTGGCCGGCCGCTACGACGCCAACATGCGCGCGCTCGGGCTCGCGACGCGGCCGCGCGACGAGCTGTCGGGCGCCTGGTCGGGCGACACCGGCAACGTGAGCTGGTTCGTGCCGACCATCCAGCCGCAGATGGCGATGACGGCGCGCGACGTGCCGCCCCACAGCCACGAGTTCCACGCCGCCTCGATCGGTCCCGCCGCCGAGGCCTGCATCCTGGCCTCGGCCAAGGCCATGGCCATGACCGCCATCGACCTCGCCGTCGATCCCGGCCTGCTCGCTGCGGTGCGCGAGGAGTTCGCGACCTCGAATCGCGCCGGCTGATCGCCCTTCTCCCGCGGCAGGCCGTCGCGACGCCGCCGCCGCGACGCCGCCGCCGCGACAGGGGCGGCGGTTCCGATCTATGGTCAGGCTCCACGATTGCAGGGTGAGCCATGTCCGTCTGGTCTCGACGTCGATTTGCGGGGTCCATCGGGTTGGCGGCGGGCGTCGCCGCCGCCGGCCTGGCACCGGGTCCGCGCGCCCGCGCGGCCGATCCGCAGGACATCGAGGCGATGGCCGCCGAGATCTCGCGCAAGCTGTTCGCCGGCGACGGCATGGCGCGGCCGGTGCCCGAGACACCCACCGTCTCGGACCTGGCGCGCGGCAAGGACCGCACGCTGGTGCTGGGCGGCGGCGGCGAATACTACGTCGCCTGGTATTGCGGCTTTTTCCATGGGCTGAAGGAGCAGGGGGTCGACCTCGACGTCGCCGAGATGGTGGTCGGCACCTCGGCCGGCGCCTATGCCGGCTCCAGCCTGACGTCGGGCCACTTCTGGCGTCTGCGCGACGCCTTCGAGTTCTTCGGCCATTTCCCCGCCCTGTTCGCCAAGATGGCGCCGGTCACCGCGCCCAACATCAGCCAGAAGCGGGCGCAGGAGATCAACTTCAACGCAAAGAACGGCGACCCGGCCACGATCCGCGCGATCGGGCGGGCGGCGCTGGCGGCCGACAACAAGCTGAACGGCGACGGCGTCGAGCGCATGGCCTGGCTGCTGACCGGCGACAGCCGCACCGGCTGGCCGCCCGCCAAGATGTTCACCACGGCGAACGACTGCTACACGGGCGAGCGTTTGGTCGTGAGCCAGGAGGTGGCGAAGCGCAACGGCATCCCGCTCGCCCACGCCGCGGGTGCGAGCTCGTCGCTGCCCGGCATCATCGGACCCACCCTGCTCGGCCAGCGCTACTGCATGGACGGCGGCATCTCGCGTACCTGGGCGCATACCGACCTCGTGGCGGGCTCGAAGCGCGCGATCGTCGTCACGCTGACCAACGGCTACGAGGGCTCGCTGCTGAGCGGCATCCCGCACAACATCCACAACGAGATCAAGGACCTGGAAGCGACAGGTACCAAGGCCATGCTGATCATCGCCGGCACGCCGCCCGGCGTGAACCTGCTCGACCCGCGCCAGATCGAGCCGGCGCTGCGAGCCGGCTATGCGCGCGCCAAGATCGAGGCGCCGAAGATCACCGCCTTCTGGAGCTGACCAAGGGGCCCTAGATCCGCCGCCACATCGGTCGCAGCGCGAGCAGGACGACGAGGCCGAGCGCGCCCGTGGCCGCGGTCGCCGTCGGCGCGCCGACCCGGTCGGCGAGCCAGCCCAGCCACAGGAAGCCGAGCGGCCCCGTGCCGATGCAGACCGAGAGCACGCCCATGATGCGCGAGCGCATCTCGTGCGGCGCGGCGAGATAGACCAGCGTCGCCTGCAGGGTGGAGAAGGAGGCGCCGGCCAGCCCGGTAAACAGCAGCGCACCGGAGGCCGACACCACGCCCGGCGCCAGGGCGAAGCCGATGAAGGCGAGCTGGTAGAGCGCGACGCCGCCGACATAGGACGCGGCATGCCAGCGCGCCGACAGGCGCCAGGCCAGCAGCAGCGCGGCCGCGAACGCGCCGACGCCGTCGATGCTGGTGAGCAGGCCGACGCCTTCCGGTCCCAGCGCGAGCTGGTCGCGGCCGATCACCGGGATCATGCTCGTGCAGGGCCAGCCGAACAGGTTGTAGACGATCGTGACCGCCAGGATCGCGGCCAGCCGCCGGTCGGCCATCACCGCCGCGAGCCCCTCGCGCACCCGCGCCAGCACCGGCTGCGGCCGGCTGGCAGGAACGGGCTGGCGCCGCACCGACAGCGTCGCACCGACCGCCAGGAGATAGAGGCCCGCGCACAGCATGAACGTGCCCTCGATGCCGCCCGCGACCAGCACGACGCCGCCGAGCGTCGGCCCGATCATGCGGCTGGCGTTCTGCGCCAGCACGTCGAGCGCCATGGCGGTCGGCATGCGCTCGCGGCCGACGCTGTCGCCGATCATGGTGCGGCGGAGCGGATTGTCGGTGAGCCAGCCGAAGCCGTTGATCAGGGCGCCGACGGCGAGATGCCAGACCTGAAGGAGCCCGAAGGCCGCCACGATCGCCAGCACGCCCGAAGTGACGACCAGGATGGCCATCATCAGCGCCAGCAAGCGGCGGCGATCGAGGCGCTCGACATAGGCGCCGAGCACGGCGCCGAACAGGCCCATCGGCAGCAGCCGCAGCATGGTGACCATCGAGACCAGGAACGGCGAGCCGGTCTCGCGATAGACGACCACGCCCACCACCACGGTCTCCAGCCAGCGCACGACCGAGGTGATCAGGCCGACCGACCACAGTCGCCAGAAGTCGGCGGGAAAGCTTTGGCGCACCGGCGGCACTCGCGGCACGACGCCGTCAGCGGCCCGCCGGCCCTCCCGCCCCGTCGCCGTGCCGGCCGACACCCGCCACGAAGCGCTGCGCGCCCGACTGGAAGCCCTCCTGGAACGCCGCCGCGCTGCCCGCGATCTCGCGGCGGATCGCCTCGTCCTCGGGGAAGTCCCACTGGCCGAGCAGCGACTGGCGGTCCGACAGCAGCGCGGTCTGCGGCAGGCCGGCAAGCTGATAGGCCATGCGCTCGGCCTCGCGGCGCGCCTCGCCCTTGGCCACCAGGCGGTTGGCGAGCCCGATGGCGTGCGCCTCAGGGGCCTCGACGGCGCGGCCGGTCAGCATCATGTCGAGGGCGCGGCTCTGGCCGATCAGGCGCGGCAGGCGCACCGTGCAGCCGTTCGGCATCGGCCCGCCGTAGCGCCGGCAAAACACGCCGAACACCGCCGTCTCGTCGGCGACGCGCAGGTCGCACCACACCGCCAGCGCCAGGCCGGCCGCCACCGCATGGCCCTCGACGGCGGCGATCACCGGCTTGGCGAGCGTCCGGCGCGTCACGCCCTTGTCCTCGCCGGCCCAGCAGAAGCCCAGCGCCTCGCCGCTCGCCAGTTCCTTGAGATCGGCGCCGGCGCAGAAGGTGCCGCCCTGTCCGGTGAGCACGGCGACCTTCGCCGTGTCGTCGGCCTCGAACGCCATGAACGCGTCGTGCAGCGCCTTCACGGTCTCGACACGGCAGGCATTGCGCGCCTGCGGCCGGTTGATGATCACGGTCGTCACCGGACCGTCGCGTTCGACCAGGACGTCGTCGCGTGCCATTCTGGCGTTCCTCCTGAAGCTTTCTTCGAGGCACCATACACGGGATGAACGCTGCGACCGAAACCCGCCGCATCGCGGCCCGCCTGCCGGCACAGCGCGTCATCGACGACGGCGCCATGCGGCTGTTCCGCGGCCTGCCGGCACCGGGCCGTGACTCGGTCGGCCCGTTCGTGTTCGTCGACCACTATCGCAGCACCAGCGCGCGCGGCATCGGCGACCGGCCGCATCCGCATGCCGGCATCGAGGTGCTGAGCTACCTGCTCGAGGGCGGCGTCGAGCATCGCGACAGCATGGGCTTCCGCGACCGGCTGGGCGCCGGCGACGCCCAGTGGATCCGTGCCGGCCGCGGCATCCTGCACGCCGAGCAGCCGCAGGGCGGCCGACACGGGCTGCAGCTCTGGACCAGCCTGCCGCCGGCCGAGAAGCTCGCCGAGCCGACCTACCGTTCCTTCCGCGCCGCCGACATCCCCGAGATCCGCCGGCCGGGCGCGCAGGTGCGGGTGATCGCCGGATCGGTCGAGGGGATCGCCGGACCGATGGTGCTGGCGACGCCCACCGTCTTCGCCCATGTCGAACTCGCGGCCGGCGCGTCGACGACGCTCGCCGTCGACGCGGACCAGGAGCTCGGCCTGTACGTGCTGGCCGGCGGGGTCAAGATCGGCGACGGGACGGTCGGCACCGGGGAGCTCGCCGTGCTGACGCCAGGCGCTAGCATGACGCTCGCGGCCGACGGCGCGCAGGCCGCGACGGCGGCGCTGATCGGCGGCCGGCCGGCCGAGGGCCCGATCCTGTTCGCCGGCCCGTTCGTGATGGACACGCCCGAACGGCTGGTCCAGGCGCGACAGGACTATCTCGCCGGCCGCATGGGCCGGCTGGAAGGCGTGCCGTTCTGACGGCCTGGCGCGGCGGCTCCTATTCGGCCGCCGCCTTTGCCTTGGACTGGGCGTAACGCTCGATCTCGGCGTTCACCGCCTGCGCCGATTCCGCCCCGGCCGTCGCGTGCTTGACGGTGGCGTCGTCGTAGCTCGCGACCCTGAGCGCGTTCGAAGCGCGCTGGAAGTGCGGATGGACGTAGCGCGCCATCAGCTCGTAGCTGCGCTTGGTCGCCTCCCAGTCGGCCCAGTTGTGGGCCAGCAGCAGGACGGCGCCGAAGCCGCCGTTGGAGCCCTGCCACAGCCGCTCGAAGTGGCGGATGCAGTCGTCGGGCGTGCCGATGCAGGCAAGCCCGCTCGAGGTCAGGTACTCCACCGGGTCGGCGATGTCCGGCGGGACGATCGGGAAGGTGGCGACGTCGGTGAAGTAGCGGCAGAAGTCGGCGAGCCCGTGCGCCATGTCGGCCCGCGCCTTCTCGCGGGTCTCGGCGACGTGGGCAAAGGTGACGATGCGCCACTTCGAGCGGTCGGGCTCCTTGCCCGCCTTGCGTGCCTCCTCCTCGTGCATCGCCCAGTTGTTGGCATGCGCCTTCAGCGCCTCGTCGGAGGTGCCGCCGATCGACAGCATGCCGATGCCGTGCTTGCCCGAGGCGACGGCGCCGACCGGCGAGCGCGACGAGGCCACCGCCATCTCCATGACGGGCTGCGAATAGGGCCTGAGCTGCAGGCACGCCTCGTTCAGGGTGAACCAGTCGGTCTTGCGCGTGACGGTGCCGCCCCGCATCAGCTCCATCAGGCAGTCGAGCGATTCGGCCATGCGGCGTCGCTGGTCGGCGGCCTTCAGGCCGATCTTCTCGGCGTCGTAGATCAGCGAGCCCGGGCCGACGCCGAACATGGCGCGGCCGCGCGTCATGTGGTCGAGCTGCATCATGCGCGAGGCCAGCGTGAACGGGTGATGGTAGGGCAGCGACACCACGCCCGTGCCCAGCCGGATGTTGCGCGTGCGCACCGCGGCGGCGGCGATGAACATCTCCGGGCAGGCGATGATCTCGAAGCCGCCCGAATGATGCTCGCCGATCCAGGCCTCGTGATAGTTCAGCCGGTCGAGATGCTCGACCAGCTCCATGTCGCGCTCGATGGCGAGCGTCGGGTTCTCGCCCAGCGCATGGAAGGGGGCGAGGAAGATTCCGGTGCGGAGAAAGCGGTCCTGCATGACGGTGCCTCGGGTTGGAGGGGACGGATGGCGGAAACGCGTGACGCGGGTCAGACGGTGCGGAAGCCGCCGTCGGCCATGACGATGCTTCCGGTGACGTAGGACGAGAGGTCGGAGGCCAGGAAGACCGCCGGCCCGGCGATGTCGGAGGGCTGGCCCGCCCGGCCGAGCGGCGTGTGGCGCATCACCATGGCCACCATATCAGGATTCCTCGCCCGCGCCTCGGCGTTGATCCGGGTCTCGATCAGGCCGGGTCCGATGGCGTTGACCCGCACCCCGTCCTTGCCGAGCTCGGCCGCCAGCGCGCGGGTGAAGCCCAGCACGCCGTGCTTTGAGGTCGTATAGGCGGCCGAGTTGGGCCAGGCCACGTGCACGAAGGACTGGATGGAGCCGATATTGACGATGCGGCCGCGCGTCTGCCGAAGCTGCTCCAGGAAGGCGTGGGTGACGTTGAACATGCCGTCCAGGTTGATCGACAGGATGTCGTCCCAGTCCCTGGCGACCGCATCGACGTCGCCGGTGATCGGATTGCGGCGGTTGATGCCGGCATTGTTCACCAGGATCGAGACCGGCGCGGTGCGGGCGATCTCGGCCGCCACGGCGCGGCAAGCGGCGCGGTCGCGCACGTCGAGCATCAGCGCCGTCGCCGTGCCGCCGCCGACCGCGATCAGGTCGAGCGTCTCCTGCGAGCCTTCCTGGTTGACGTCGAGGATGATCACGCGCGCGCCCTCGCGGGCATAGGCCTGGCAGATCCCCTGCCCGATGCCCGAGCCGCCGCCGGTCACCGCCGCGACATGTCCGTCGAGAATTCCCGCCATGTCTTCCTCCCGTGCGCCGGCTTGGAGCGGCGTTCCCCGAATCCCTACCAGAAGGCCCGGTCGGGGCAAGGGAGGCGGCCTTGCGTCGCGGAAGGGCCGTGCCGACTGAAGATGGAACGCGGACCTGGAGGTCCGCGCTCCGATCGCGCCACGATCTCTCCGTGACGCTCAGGCGCTGCGGACGAGCCGCACCACCGCGCCCTTGCCGCGCACCTCGGCCTCCTCGTAGTCGGCCGCCGCGATGGCGCGGTCGAGCGCGGCCCGCAGGGCCTTGGCGCTCTCCAGCGTCAGCTCGACGCCGGCCCGGGCATCCGCGCCGAGGCCGGTGTTCAGGAAGTCGAGGGTGATGACATCGCCCAGGGGCGCATGCCTTGCGTGGTCGTAGGCGACGACGGCCTGGCTGAGCGCGAACCAGTCGTCGCCGCGCTTGGCCATGCCCTCGGCATGGGCGATCTCGACGATCGAGGTGCACATGATCGCCCCCTACTTCGCCAGCTGCTTGCCGAAGAAGGCGAAGACCTTGCTCCAGCCGTCCATGCACTGTTCGATCCGGTAGAGCGGCCGGTGCCAGTAGAAGAAGCCGTGGCCGGCGCCATCGTAGCGATGGAACTCGTAGGCCTTGCCGTGCTTCTTGAGCTCGGCCTCGTGCTGGTCGACCTGCTCGGGGCTGGGCGCCCGGTCGTCGTTGCCGAACAGGCCGAGCAGCGGGCACGACAGGTCCTTCGTCATGTCGATCGGTGCGACCGGCGTCTTGGCGTTGAGCTCTTCCTTGCCCATCACGACGCGGCCGCCCCACAGGTCGACGCAGGCGTCGACGTCCTTCTTCTGGCTGGCATAGATCACGGCATGGCGGCCGCCCGAGCAGGAGCCGAACACGCCGACCTTGCCGTTGCAGCCGGGCTGCGCGCGCATCCACTTCACCGCGGCCTCGGTGTCGCCGACCATCTGCGCGTCGGCGATGCCGCCCTCGGCCCGCACCTTGGCCGCGACATCGTCGGGATTGGCCTGCCCGCCCTCGCGCTCGTACAGGTTGGCGCAGATCGCCATGTAGCCATGATGCGCGAAGCGCCGCGTCGTCTCGATGTAGAACTCGCTCCAGCCCGGCAGGTGATGGATCAGCACGACGCCCGGAAAGGGACCCGTGCCCGAGGGCTTCGCCACATAGGCCGTCACATCGAAACCCTTGTCGCCCTTGAGGGTGACGTTCTCGCAGGTCATGCCGCGGTAGAATGCCATCGACTCTTCCTCCTCCATGGAAGGTCGAGTATTCGACGATCGCCCCGGGGGCGCAACAAAGCGCCGGCGATGGGCGCCAAAGCGGGATGAGATTGGCTGGTTCCAGCCAATCTCATCATGCCTTAGGCGCCCGGGGGGAAGAGCTGCGCCACGTGGAAGGCCTTCGACGTGACCAGCCATCGGCCGTCGAGGCGATGGAAGACGAGATGATCGATGAAGCCCGTCTGGGCGATCCTGACGCGGACCTTGGCGGTCGCGAGATCGGGCGCGGTGCGCTCGACGGCCAGGATCTCCTGATCGCGCGGCGCCCCGAGCGCCGCCGGCGAAGGGCGGCCGCGCATGACCGCGCGGAAGTCCGACGCCGACCAGGCGACGAGCTTGTCCTCGCGCAGGCCGTGGATCAGACAGGCGTCGTGGAACACCTCGGGAAATCGACTATCGTCGGAGTCGTACATGAGGTCGAGATAGCCGTTGATGGCGGCGACAATGTCCGGGCTCTGGTCCATGTGGAGTCTCCTTGCGACGCGAGGCGGCGAACGTGACCGAAACCCGCGCGCAGCGGCACCCTTCGACCTGTCATCTCATGAATGACCGGGAGGCATCGGCGATGGACGATATCGACAGCCGGCTGGTCGACGGCCTGGTGGTGCTGGCGGCCGTCGCCGACGCCCGCAGCTTCGGCCGGGCGGCCCGTCGGCTCTCCATGACTCAGTCCGGCGTCAGCAAGGCGATCGCCAAGCTCGAGTCCCGACTCGGCACGCGTCTGGTCCATCGCACCAGCCGGGCCGTCGACCTGACCGACGAGGGACGCGCGCTCCACGACCGCGTCGCCGCGCACCTCGCGGGCATCGGCGAGGCGGCGGCCGAGGTCGCGAAGGCGCGTCAGACCGCAAGCGGCCGGCTGCGGGTCAATGTCGATCCGCTGTTCTCGCGCCTGGTCCTGTCGCCCAACCTCAACGCCTTCCTGCGGCGAAATCCGACTCTGGAGCTCCGCCTCGAGACCCGCGACCGCATCGCCGACCTGGTGAGCGACGGATTCGACCTGGCGGTGCGCTTCGGCGAGCCCGCGCCGTCGGCGCTGATCGCCCGCCGCCTTCTCGAGGGCCGCATCCTCACCGTTGCCGCGCCGGCCTATCTGCGTCGCCGCGGCCGCCCCGCCCATCCCCGCGATCTCGCCCGCGATGGCCACGAATGCATCCACGCCATCGATCCGGCGACGGGGCGGGCGTTCGACTGGGAGTTCCGGCGGGGAACGGAGGTCGTGCCGGTCGCCGTCAGCGGACGGCTGACGGTGACCGATTCGGCGACCAAGCTCGGCGCCTGCCTCGCCGGCTTCGGCATCGCCCAGGTGATCGACCTCGGGCTCGACGACCACTTCGCGAGGCGGTCGCTGGTGAACCTGTTTCCCGACTGGCCGGACGAGCGGTTCCCGCTCTACGTCTACTATCCCTCGCGCAACCACGTGCCGGCGAAGGTGCGAGCGTTCATCGACTTCGTCGTGGACTCGCTGGGCGCCGGCCGGGCGGCTACCACTTCGCCATGAACTGGCGGATCGGCTCGGCGCCGGGATTGGTGAAGCGGCGGTCGAGCACGATCGCGCGCGTGTCGGCGCCGCTGCCGTAGTAAAGCGCATTCCAGTCGTTGTCGGGATCGAGGTACGAGCCTTCGAGCGAGGCGCCGGCGAACAGGCCGAGCGAGCTCGCGAAGGCGATGATGTCGGCGCCGACCGCCGCGGTGGTGGCGCCCTCGACGCCGATGCCCACGATCGCCAGCGCCACGCCGGCCTGGGCGCCGAACTTGAAGCGGTGATCGAGGATCGCCTTCAGGCCCTTCTCGGTCTTGATGATGAACACGACCTCGGAGACCTTGGCGCCGATCTGGAGGCCGAAGCTGCCCGAGCCCATGGCGTAGAAGGCGGGCGGACTCCAGTCGCGCGGCGCGCTGCGCGCCATCAGGGTGCCGCGGCCGCCGGCCAGGCCGAAGATCAGGCCGCCCTGCACCAGCTCGGGCACGATCAGCACGCCGCGTGCGCCCTCCATGTAGCGGGGCGCGTCGGGATAATCCTTGCCCTCGAGGATCTTGCGGGCGGCGTCGAGGCTGGAATCGACCAGGGCCTGCCGGCGGGCATCGGCCCGCGCCGGCTGCACCGGGAGGGCCGACAGGATGGGAGCCGCCAGGGCGGCGGTCGCTCCCGTGAGGACAGTGCGGCGATCGAGCTTCATGCTTCTGCTCCTTGGGCGATGGACGGCGCGCCCCGTCCCGGAGGGAGGGTCGGCGGGGCACCCCAAAGGCCAAACAACTGGCACTCTAGCACAAATCAAGCGGTATTTGAGGGGGTTAGGGCAATTACCTCACAAAGAACTCAAGCAGCCGGCGCGGGCGCCGGGCGGTCCTTGAGGGTGAGCGGCAGGCCGGCCGCCATCAGGATCACCCGGTCGGCGCGCTCGGCCAGCCGCATGTTCAGGCGGCCCTGGGAATCGCGAAAAGCCCGCCCCAGGGGCGTTTCCGGCACGATCCCCAGTCCCACCTCGTTGCTCACGATCACCACCGGCTGGCCGTAGCCCTCAAGCGACGCCACCAGCGTGTCGGCCGCCTCGTCGAGATCGGCCTCCGCCAGCATCAGGTTGGAGAGCCACAGGGTGAGACAGTCGATCAGCACCGGCTGGCCGTGGCTGCGGGCCGCCGCCAGCGCCTCGGCGAGGTTGAGCGGCTCCTCGATCGTGGTCCAGGCGCCGCCGCGGCGGGCGCGATGCGCCATGATCCGGGTCGCCATCTCGACATCGCCCGCCTGGGCGGTCGCGACATAGACGGCCGGGCGCGGCACGCCGCCGAACAGCGTGCCGGTCGCGAGCTTCTCGGCGTGCGTGCTCTTGCCGGACCGCGCCCCGCCCAGCACCAGGGTCACGGGCGGCAACGGATAGGCCGGGATGTGTTCCATCAGATCTCTGCCGGGAGCGCGCCACTCCAGGGGCGCCTCTTCCGTCGATCGCAACGTCCCATGAGCGCCACTGGAGTGGTGCGCCCCCAGCGAACGACGCCGTCAGGCCGCATGCGCCGTCACCAGCCAGCAGGCACCGGGGAGGCGCACGCCGTCGGGCTTCTCGTGCGGCGCCAGCACCTCGGCGATCGCCTGCTTGGCCTGCTCGATCGCCGCCGGCTCGGCGCCGGCGAAGGCCCGCGCCAGCGGACCGAAGCGGCCGGCATTCGCCAGAACCTCGGCAATGCTGTCGCCCATCCAGATCGGCCGGTCGACCGGCTCGAAGCGCATCCCGGCAAAGCCGGACTCGGAAAGGATGCGCTCGACGCGGGCACGATCGCCGAACGAGAACTGGCCGACATCCTCCGGCGGCTTCGGTTGCGGCGGCAGGAAGGGCTGCGCGGCGCGCACCGGCGCGGTGGCCCAGGGATTTTCCTGCGGCGTGCGCCACGCGAGGAAGACGAGACGGCCCGACGGCTTCAGCGCCCGGCGGATGTTGCGGAAGGCGCCGACGGCATCGGCGAAGAACATGACCCCGAAGCGCGAGAAGACAAGGTCGCTGGCACCCTGATCGAAGGCATGGGTGGCCGCGTCGCCGACCGCGAAGGTGGCATTCGGCAGGCCCTGCCGGCGGGCGGCCGCGATCAGCGGCTCGGAGATGTCGACGCCCAGGACATGGCCGCTCGGCCCGACCGCCCGGGCCAGCGACGCCGTCGTGCCGCCGGTGCCGCAGCCGATGTCGACGACATGCTCGCCGGGCTGCGCCCGCGCCGCGGCGAGCACGATCTCGCCGACCTCGGCGATCGAGCGTGCGATGCGCTCGTAGGCGGCGAGCCAGCCCTCGCCGCCCGGCCCGTTCCAGAACGCCGCCTGCTCGGCCGCGATCTCCGCCGTGCTCTTGCCGTCGCTCATGCCAGCGCTGCGGCCTTTGCGACCACCAGTTCGCGCGGCATGTAGTTCACGAAGCCGACGCGCCAGGCATGCGCCGGATCGGCCTGCTCGAAATGCTCGATCATGGTCAGCGAGACATTGTCGATCTCGAAGCGCACCGCCGCCTCGGGATGCAGGTCGAAGGCATGGGCCAGAGCGGCGCGGATGGTGCCGCCATGCGCCGTCGCCACGATGTCGCGTCCGCGATGCTCGGCGGTCAGCCGATCGATGCTGCGGACGGCGCGGTCGCGCAGGTCGATGAAGCTCTCGCCGCCCGGCGGGCGGTACTCCGGCGGTCCCAGCCAGAACAGGTGGTTGTTGGCGTACTTCTGGGCGATCTCGACATAGGTGAGGCCCTGCCAGTCGCCGAAATGCTGCTCGGCGAGGTCGGGATCGATGTTGAGCCGGTCCATCTCGGCGCCTGCATGGGCGAGGTGCTCGGCCGTCTTGCGCGCACGCAGCAGGTTCGAGGCGTACCAGACGGCGCCCTTGGGCAGCAGCTTCGCCTGGTGGCGGAACAGCGCCTCGTTGCTGACGTCGCAGTCCTTGTCGCTCTGGCCGTAGCAGCGCGCCTCGGGATTGGGCACCGGCGCATGCCGCACCCACCACCAGCGCGTGACCTTTCCGGTGATCCTGGCCCCTGTCGCCATCGGCTCGTAACTCCTGTTGCAGCGGGAAGCCGCCGCAACGTCTTTAGCGACCGATGAGCAGCGCCGCCACCACGAGGAAGACGACCTCGGCCTTCTGCTGCACGGCGCCCAGCGTGTCGCCGGTGTAGCCGCCGATGCGGTCCGCGATCCAGCGCGAGGCGAACCAGGCGGCGGCCATGGCGGCGAGCGGCGCCAGCAGGGCCGCGAAGAAGCCCTTGCCGAGCAGCAGCAGGAAGGCGAGGCCGGCGCCGATCGCGACGGTCAGCCAAACGTCGTTGTCGGTCGGCTTGCCCACCATCGCGCCCAGCCCGTCGGCATGCACCGGGGAATAGGCCAGCAGCGGATAGGCGATCACGGCGCGCGACAGGGCATGCGCGCCGATCAGCACGATGAGACCGGTGGCACTGCCGAACTGCGCCAGGGCGGCGACCTTGATCAGCACGGTGAGGGCGAGCGCCAGCACGCCGAACGTGCCGTTGCGGCTGTCGCGCATGATCTCGAGGCGGCGCGCGGGCTCGAGCGCATGCGGCCCCAGCCCGTCCGCCGTATCGGCCAGCCCGTCCTCGTGCAGGGCCCGTGTGATGACCACGCCCGCGCCGACGGCGAGCGCCGCGGCCAGCCAGCCCGGCCCCAGGCCGCGCATGAGAGCATAGACCAGGCCGGTGGCCAGCCCGATGCCGGCACCGACGACGGGCAGCACGGGCAGCACGTCGGCCAGCGGCCAGCGCGGCGGCCCGGCTTCGAGCCGGACACCGGTGAAGAACGTCGCCTGCTCCTTGAAGGCTTGCAGCCACTCGTCGAAGGAGCTCGGCCGGCTGAAGGTCGGTTCGCTGGGACTGGTCATGGTAGGGCAAATATAGGATGGTCCGCGCCCGCCATGAACGCCCGTCCTCCCGAATCATCCCCGCCCAGCTTCGACGAGATGCGCCGCATCCTGCGCGCCCTGCCCGGGCCCGACCAGGAGGCGGTCACCCGGGTGGTGGAGCGCGAGGGCCAGCTCACCAAGCCGGCCGGGGCGCTGGGCCGACTGGAGCAGATCGCCGAATGGCTGGCCGGCTGGCAGGGGCGCGCCGAGCCGCGCGTCGAGCGGCCGCGCGTCGCGGTCTTCGCCGGCACGCACGGTGTGGCGGCCCGAGGCGTCTCGGCCTATCCGCCCGAGGTGACCGGGCAGATGGTGCAGAACTTCCTGAAGGGCGGCGCCGCCATCAACCAGCTCGCGCAGGCGATCGACGCCGACCTGCGCATCTACGAGCTCGACCTCGACCATCCGACCGCCGACTTCACCCGGGGCCCGGCGATGAGCGAGACGCGCGCCGCCAATGCGATGGCCTACGGCATGATGGCGGCCGAGCCCGGCATCGACGTGCTTTGCCTCGGCGAGATGGGCATCGCCAACACCACGACGGCGGCCACCCTCTGCGCCGCGCTGTTCGGCGGCAGCGGCGCCGACTGGGCCGGTCCCGGCACCGGCGTGCGCGGCCCGGCGCTGGAGCGCAAGATCGCGGTCATCGACGAAGCGCTGGCCTTCCACCGGCCGCTGATCGAGCAGCGCGATCCGCTGGCGCTGCTCGCGGCGGTGGGCGGCGAGGAGTTCGCCGCCATCGCCGGCGCCGTCCTGGCCGCCCGCATGGGCCGCATCCCGGTGCTGCTCGACGGCTATGCCTGCACCGCCGCGGCAGCGGTGCTCTTCGCGCTCGACCGCCGGGCGCTGGCGCACTGCCTGGTGGCGCACCGCTCGGCCGAGCCCGGCCATGCCCGTCTCCTCGAGGCGATCGGCCACAAGCCGCTGCTCGATCTCGACATGCGCCTGGGCGAGGCTTCGGCGGCGGCGCTCGCCGTGCCGCTGCTCAAGGCGGCGGCCGCCTGCCACAACGGCATGGCGACCTTCGCCGATGCCGGCGTCAGCAGGCGCGCGCCGGGCTGAGCGCCATGATGGCCGGCACCCCGCCGCGATCCACGGACCGCATGCTGGTCGGCCTGATCGGCCGGGACATCGGCGGCTCGCTGTCGCCGGCGCTTCACGAGGACGCGTTCGCCGTCGTCGGCATGGCCGGCCACTACCATCTGATGGATGCAGCCGTGCTCGGCCGCGGACTTGAGGAGCTTCTGGCGGCGGCGCGCACGGCCGGCTTCGGCGGCGTCAATGTCACCTTCCCGTTCAAGGAGAGGGTGATCGCCCTGCTCGACTCGGTGTCGCCGGAGGCCGCCGAGATCGGTGCCGTGAACACGGTGACGATCGACCGCGACGGCCGCACCTGCGGCTACAACACCGACCGCCTCGGTTTCCGCGGCGCCTTCCGCCAGCGGTTCGGGCCGGACGCAGCGCAGGGCCGTCGCGCGCTTCTGGTGGGCGCCGGCGGCGCCGGCCGCGCCGTCGCCTTCGCCCTGATGGATCTCGGCGTCGCCGCACTCGCCCTCCACGACGTGGACGGCCCGCGCGCCGAGCGCCTGTGCGCCGACCTCTCGCGCACGGCCGGAAGCGGACGCTGCCGTCCGGTCGAAGATCCGGCTTCCCTCCTCGGCGAGGCCGACATCGTGGTGAACGCAACGCCCATCGGCATGACCGGACACGAGGGCCTGCCCATGCCGACCGCCGGGCTGGCGGCGCGCCACGTCGTGGCCGATGTCATCTATTCGCCGCTCGAGACGGCGTTCCTGGCCGCAGCCCGTGCGACCGGTGCCCGCACGATGGGCGGCGCCGGCATGTGCGTGCACCAGGCTGCCGAGGCGTTCCGGCTGTTCACCGGTCGCGACGCCGACCTCGCGCGCATGGAGGAGACATTCGCCGCCGCAGCGCGACGGCGCGATCGCGCGGCTTAGGCTAGGCCGTCACCTCGATCACGCCCGCCCGGTCGGCGGCAACGATGCTGCCGATCACGGCGGCGGCCGGCGTACCGCGCCGGCGAAGGTCGGCCACCAGCGCATCGACCTTTTCCGGCGCCACCGCGATCAAGAGGCCGCCCGAGGTCTGGGCGTCGGCCAGCAGCAGGCGCTGCGGCTCGGCGAGGCTGTCGGCGAAGCGGGCCTGAGGCGCGGCGTATTCGAGGTTGCGCTTGGTGCCGCCGGGACAGAGCCCGTCCTTCAGGAAGCCGGTGACGCGCTCGAAGACCGGGACGGCAGCGTAGGAGAGCCGGGCGCCGATCGCGGTGCCGGCCGCGGTCGAGGAGGCGCGCAGCATGTTGCCGAGATGGCCGAGCAGGCCGAACCCGGTGATGTCCGTGGCGGCCGCGGCGCCCGCCGTGGTCATCGCCTCGGCGGCATGGCGGTTCAGGGTCGTCATCGAGGCGATGGCAGCGGCGAGCGCGCGCTCGGGCGCGGCATTGCGCTTCACGGCGGTCGTCAGCACACCAGTGCCGATCGGCTTGGTCAGCACCAGCACATCGCCCGGGCGTGCGCCGGCATTCGACACGACCTTGCGCGGATCGATCGTGCCGGTGACGAAGAGGCCGAACTTGGGCTCCTCGTCGACGATCGAATGGCCGCCGGAGATGGCGATGCCGGCCTCGGCGCAGATCGCGGCCGCGCCATCCAGCACGCGGCGCAGCGAGCCGGTGCCCAAGGTGTCGACCGGCCAGGCGACGAAGCTCAGCGCGTTCAGCGGCGTGCCGCCCATGGCGTAGATGTCGGACAGCGCGTTGGTGGCGGCGATGCGGCCGAAATCGTAGGGGTCGTCAACGATCGGCGGGAAGATGTCGACCGTCTCGACCAGCGCGAGGTCGTCGCGCAGCTTGATGACCGCGGCATCGTCGGACGTGTCGTGGCCGACCAGCACGCGTGGATCGGAAGCCACCGGCAGGCCGGCCAGCGCCTGGTGAAGGTCGGCCTGGCTGATCTTGGCGGCGCAGCCGGCGAAGCGCGCGAGCTCGGTGAGGCGCGGCGCGGCGCTTTCGGCAGGGGCCGGCTTGGCCGGGGGCGTGGCGACGGTCATGGCGTATCTCCGGTGCGCAGGAAGCGGCGATGTTCGTCCCGTCGCGCCAGCGACGCAATCGCCACCCGGCCCTTGACGGAATTGATAATAATACTTAATTGCGTCTTATGACCATGGCACCCCTGCGCGACGCCCCCTCTCCCCCGTCTCCCGGTGCCGGACGAAGCGCCCTCGAGCAGTTGCTCGAGCGCCAGTCGGTCGGCCTGCTGGTCGAGCCCGCCCCGGACGACGCGGCGCTCGACCTCATCCTCGATGCCGGGCTGCGGGCTCCGGACCATGGCCGCCTTCGGCCGTGGCGCTTCGTGCTGATCCGCGGCGCCGAGCGTGCCGCCTGGGCCGACCGGCTGGCCGACGCGGCGCGGGCGCGCGATCCCGAGAAGGGCCAGCTGCTGGCCGAGCGCTATCGCGCCTGGGTGTGGCGCACACCGCTGATCATCGCCCTCGGCGCGGAGATCCGGCGCGACCACAAAGTGCCGGAGATCGAGCAGCTCCTGTCGGTCGGCGCCGCCGCCATGAACATGCTGAACGCCATCCACCTGCTGGGCTACGGCGGCATGTGGGTGACCGGGCCCAACAGCTACGACCCGGTCCTCACCGAGGCGCTGGGCTTCACGGCGCCCAGCCGGCTGGTCGGCTTCCTCGCGGTCGGCACGCCCAAGGCGGTGACGCGCGTCGAGCGGCCGTCGCGCGCCGAGCATGTGCGCGACTGGCATGGACCCGACGGGCGCGTCTGACCCGTCTACTTCTTCGCGCCCGGCAGGAAATCGTCGAGCGGCACGCCGAGGCTGTTGAGCGCCCACGAGACGAGATTGTACTGGCCGACCGTGAAGACGGCGTCCATGAGCTGCTCCGTCGAGTAGCTCTTCGACATCGTCTCCCAGGTCGCGTCGGAGACGACCGAGTTCTCGAACAGGTCGTCGGCGACCTGCAGCAGCGCCGCCTCCTTGGCGCTCCAGCCCTTGGCCTTCGGACCTTCCTTGAGGCGCGCGATATCCTCCTCGCTGATGCCGCCGCGGCGGGCGATCTGCTCGTGCTGGGCGAACTCGTACTCGGCCTGGTTCAGCCAGCCGATGCGCAGGATCAGGAGCTCGCGGTCGCGGAACGGCAGAGTCTGCTTGCTGAGGATGTGGCCGGCGAACGGCGTCCAGCGCTTCAGCAGGGCCGGATGATGGGCCAGCACCTTGAAGATGTTGAACACCTGGCCGTTCATGGCGTTCTTCTCGACCGTCGCGCGGTCCTCCGCCGTCATGGTCGACAGGTCGCGCAGGGGAACGCGCTGCTTTCGCTTGATCACGGTGATTCTCCTCGAGGCCGGACGCCGCCAATCTAGCGTGTCGGCGCAGCGCGGCGACCCCTCTCTTCTGCAGAACGGCTTCAGCGCCGCCGCTGCGGCCAGAGGTCGAGGACGACGGCCATCAGCACGACGGTACCGCCGACGCAGGTCATGACCGGAGGAACCTCGCCCACCACCAGCCATACGAGGGCCGGCGCGAGCGGCGTCTCGATCGCGCCGATCAGGGCGGAACGCGTGGCCGAGACGAGACGCGTGCCGAGTGTGAGCAGCATGAGGCCGAGCCCGAACTGGACGCCGAAGAGTGCGAGCAGCAGCAGGACCGGTCCCGAGGGCGAGGCGGGCACCGCGACCGGCCAGACGAGCAGTGCGCAGGCGAAGGCCGACAGCGCGGCCGCCGGCAGCATGCAGACGTCGCGGCGATGGCGGATCATCACCATCATGGCTGCGATCAGCAGAGTCATGGCGAGGGCCAGCAGGTCGCCCGTCAGGCGGTCGCGGTCCACCGGAGCGGCGCCATTGACCATCGGCAGCATCATCAGCGCCACGCCCAGCAGCGCCGCGAGGCTGGCAACCAGCGTCGCACGCCGCTCGCGCATGCCGGTCCAGGCCCAGGCCAGGGCCGCCGCCATGAAGGGCGCCGTTGCGTTGATGACTGCGACGTCGGCCACCGGGGAAAGCCGCAGGGCGTTGATGAAGCAGATGGTGGCGAGCGCCGAGCAGGCCGCCGCCGCAAGGCCGGTTCGCCCGATCCGCCGCATCGTCGTCCCGGCGCCGGCGCCGTCGCGCAGCAGCACGAAGGCTGCAATGAACAGTCCACCGAACACGCCGCGCCAGAACAGCAGGGTCCAGACGTCGGTCTCGACCAGACGCGTGAAAAGTCCCGCGGTACTGAAGGCGAAAGCCGACGCCAGGACCAGCGCCGCGCCCTGCGCCGCGCTTCTGTCGGCCGCGGTGCCGGATGCCGCGCGTCGATCGATCCCTGTCATGCCGGAGACCCTAGCGGTGGCCTCCTGACAACGTTATGTCAGGAGCATGCGCCGTGCCGATCGCCTGTTCGATGTCATCCAGGTCCTGCGGACCGCGCGTAGGCCCGTCACCGCGGCGACGCTGGCCGCGGAGCTGGAGGTGACGGTGCGCACGATCTATCGCGACGTCGCGACCCTGCAGGCCCGCCGCGTGCCGATCGAAGGCGCGCCGGGCCTGGGCTACGTGCTGCGCAAGGGCTTCGACCTGCCGCCGCTGATGTTCTCCATCGACGAGGTCGAAGCGATCGCCGTCGGCGCGCGCATGGTGAAGCGTCTGCGCGATCCCGAGCTGCAGCGCGCGGCCGGCCGCGTCCTCGACAAGCTCACCGTCGTCCTGCCCGAGACGCTGCGCACCCACATGATCGACGCGCCCATCTTCGTGTCGCCCGGCGATGCGGTGGCGCCGCGCGGCATCGACCCGGCGCATCTGCGCGCCGCCATCCGCGACCGCCGCAAGATCCGCCTGACCTATGTCGACGAGAAGGGAAGACGCACGCGACGGACGATCTGGCCGCTGGCCATGGCTTACTATGTCGACGTCAGCCTGGTCGGCGCCTGGTGCGAGCTGCGACGCGACCTGCGCAACTTCCGGCTGGAGCGGATTGCCGCAGCCCGCGTACTGGCGGCCCGCTTCGAGGACGACGAGGGAAGGCTACTGGAGGCGTGGCAAGCGTTGCGTCACGACCACGCGGCGCCGCGACCCTGACCCGGGCGGAGAGAAAGGGCCTGGCCGTGATCGCTGTCGAGACGTGCCGCCGCCAGCCGCGCGAGACCGGGCTTGGCGAACGCGGCACCGTCGAGGGAGAGGAACGGCGGCGCCACGGCATGGAAGCGAAACGCATCGCCTTCCTTCAGCACCACTCCGGCGAGCCGACCCCACACTTCGACCAGGAAGGGATCGTTCTGGTTGGGAAACGAGGACGGCTGAATCATGGGCTGCTCTCCCGGCTCGAACCGACATGGTCACGATCCGCTGATTCGACAACCGTGGATGCTGTCGAATCGACCGACCTCGAAAGCAAATCCCGTCGGTAGGGCACCAATATGGCGAAGACGATTCTTTCCGTGCTGGCAAAGCGCCGGGCATGACGGGACAATGACGACGCCATGTCATTCCGTCTGACTCGTGCGGGCTTCCTGCGAACGGCTGCGGCGCTGGGCATCACAGCATGGCCACAGGCCGAGGCGCAGGCGCGCGGCGAGGACCTGTTCGAGGTCACCGACAGCGAGACCGCGACGATCGACGGCCGGCACTGGGACACGCCGATCGCGGGCGGCCACACCGTCGACGCCGTGCACCGTTCGGTGCTGCTGCGCTTCCCCGGCGCCGCCGACGATGTCGCGCTGCTGCTGCGCAAGGGCCGGCTGCTCACCAAGGCCGAGCTGGTGCTGCAATACTCCGGCTACGAGATCGTGCCCGAGGGCTATACCTGCCGCGACCAGCTCGGCCGGCCGCTATGGACCGCCGATCCGCCGACCTGGCATGTCGAGGCCATGCCGCTGCGCGTGCCGTGGATCGCCGATCCCGATCTCGGGCCGACATTCAACGCCGCCGCCAACGGCCGACGCTACTGGGCGCGCTACGGCGCCACCGATCCGGAGCGCGACCGGCATGACGGCCTGCTGACGCCACAGGAACTGTCGCTCACGCGCAGCGAAGCGCGCTTCGACATCACGCCGCTGCTGGCCGGCGACGTGCTGGCGCGCGAGGCGGGCGGCCGCCTGCTGGCGCTCGACCAGTGCGGCTTCCTGCTGCGCAAGGTCGAGACCTACGATTCACGCTACCGCCAGCCGGGCGACGCCTACGAATGGGCGATGCCGACGGGCGGTCACGGCTTGCACTTCGCGCGGCCGCGGCTGCTGCTCTCCATGCGGCCCCTGGCCGGCGGACGATCCGTCGCCGTCGCCCTGCCGCCGCGACCGAGCCGCCGGCAGCTCACCGAGGCCGACGGCTCGCGGCCGACCGCGGTGCTGCCGTCGCCGGCAGAGGTCGTCGAGCGGGCCGTGCGCGCGCTGGCCGGCGGCCTCCAGGGCCGGACGGACTGGCAGCATGCGCGCATCGCCGAGCTGCATCGCGTCGGTGGCGGCCGGATCAGCAGCTGGGCTGCCGTCGAGGGCGAGGCCGGATACAAGGCCTACCGCGAGCGGCTGGCCCAGCTCCTGGCCTTGCCGCCGCGCTACTGGCAGGGCTGGGACATCGCCGACGACCTCCTGGTCTGGCATCTGTTCCGCGATCTCCTGCCCGCGCCGGTGCAGGACCACATGCGCAACTACTGGCGCGCCTGGCTCCAGCCCGACCTGCCGACCTCCGCCTTCGTGCATCCGCAGAGCCGCGACGCCATCGACTACTGGCGGCGCAACCGCGACTGGCGCGGTCGCGCCTCGTTCTTCCGCGACGGCTACAACTTCGCGATCAGCACGCAGAACTTCAACCACACGGCCGCCATGGGCGCCCTGCTGGGCGGCGCCATGGTCGACGGCGCCTATCCGATGGGCGACGGAAGGCACGGGCTCGAGAACCTGCCGCTGCGCTTCTGGGCCTTCCACGACGGTTCGACGCAGGAGATGCTCGACCCCTATTACCTGTCGATCACGCTCAGCGGCCAGAAGATGTTCGCCGACTTCGCGCCCGAACCGATCGACCGGCTGATGGGCCGCATCCTGGTGGACCGCACGGTCGAGATGCTGGTGAGCGTGCACCATCCGCGCCTGCGCCGCTTCGTGTCCTCGTCGGGGCGCGCGCGCCTGCCCGGCATCCTGGTCGAGCAGGACGGCATCTACGGCGTGCTGCACACGCTGTCGCGCAACGGTGTCGTCAACTATCTCGACCAGCCCGCCGACGCGAAGGCGCACGACATGCCGGTCTGGGGCTACGATTTTCCGCCCGGCCGCGTCGCCATGCAGAGCCTCGCCGCACCCTGGGCGCCGGACTGGGTGGGCGGCCTGATCGACGACAAGCCGCTGCCGGCCGAGGAGACCTCGACCGAGACGGTGCGCGGCAACTTCAAGCCGCCGCTGTGGCGGCGCGCCTGGCTCGGCGCCTGGCATGGCCTCGCCAGCACCGACATCCGCGGCCGCACGGTCGACGTGATGGCGCAATGGGTGCGCGAGCCGCGGCCGGCGACGCGCATGGAAGATCTCGGCACGCTCACCGTGCAGTACGTCGCCAACGGCCCCGACCTCACGACCACGCAAGGCGGCGTCGCACGGCCGGCCGGCATCCCCCTCACCTTCCAGAGCCGCAACCGCGCCATCATCTTCGCCAAGCCGCACTCCAGCCGCGAGCGGCTGATGGCGGCGGTGGGCGATGCCGACGTGTCGCGACTCGCCACCGTCGTCGGCCTGTGGAACTTCGCCGGGGCGCGGACCTGGAAGCTGTATGCCGACGGAAAGCGAATCGACTCCTTCCCGGCTCGCCTGAAGGCCGGGCAACGCATCCTGCTGCACGACGGCGTGACCTACCTCGCGATCCTGCCGCTGCCGGCCGCCGATCTCGGACGCGACGCCGAGATCGAGATCGCCCCCGGCGTCGCCGGCACCGCCGAGCCCAACGCCGCCAAGGTCGCGCCGGCCCTCACCGTCTCGCTGTTCAACTTCCGGCGCGACCGGCCGGTGGCGGCGCGCCGGCTCGACCTGCGGGCCGCGACGACCCGCACCTATGGCGGCCTCGTGCTGGAGATGGGCGACGTCGAGCAGCACGGCAGCTTCGAGGCCTTCGCCCGCCACATCGACGCCGCGACGCTCGAGACGAGCTGGGACGAGGACAAGCGGCAGCTCTCGGTCGCCTATCGCAGCGGCGGCGACCTGATGGAAGCGGGCTTCGGAACCGATTTCGGCCAGCCCGGCGAGTTCGACCATTTCCCCATCGATCCCGGCGCGCAGGAGAAAGCGATTCCCTGGCGGCGGCTGAACGGCGACTGGCCGTACCTGCCGCCGGGGCTGGAGCGCGACACCGGCTGGGCGCAGCAGGGCACCGGCGGACGGCTGGAGAAGAACGGCGCCGTGCTGGTCACCGAGCCCGGCCGCAAGGCCTATCTGCTGGCCGACCCGCTGAGCGGCGCCGTCGTCGGCTACAATCCGCTGCCCGACCCGCAGTCCTTCACTCTGTCGGCTTCCGACGGCATGCGCCTCGTCGCCGACGGCAAGGTCGGGCTGTTGCGCGTCGAGTACCGGCCGAAGGAGCGCCGCTTCGAGATCACGCACCAGCCCAAGCCCGGCCAGGACGGCGCCGACATGGCGCGCAGCTTCATCCTCTCGGGACTTGCGGCGCCGCCGGACGTGCGTCTCAATGGACGGCCAGTCGCGGTCCGGACCGCGGGACAGGACTTCCAGGTCCCCTCGACATGAGCCATGACCTCACGCGCGCCGGCCTGCTCGGCCTCGCCGCCGCCACCGTCGCGGCGGGCATGGCCGGACACGACGCGCGCGCCCAGAGCGGAGCCCGCATGCACCAGCGAAAGATCGCTTCCAGCGGCGAGATGCTGCCGGTCGTCGGCTGCGGCACCTGGCGCACCTTCGACGTCGGCCGCCAGCCGCAGGACCGCGCGCCGCTCGCCGAGGTGCTGGCAGTCCTGTTCGCCGCGGGCGGCTCGGTGATCGACAGCTCGCCGATGTACGGCGCCTCCGAAGGCGTGGTCGGCGACCTGCTGGCCGCCGCCGGCACGCGCGACAAGGCCTTCCTGGCAACCAAGGTCTGGACCTCGGGCCGCGACGCCGGCATCGCCCAGATGAAGAAGTCGATGGCGCTGCTGCGCACCGACCGCATCGACCTGATGCAGGTCCACAACCTGGTCGACTGGCGCACCCATCTGCCGACCCTGCGCGCCTGGAAGGCCGAGGGACGCATCCGCTATCTCGGCATCACGCACTACACCGACTCCGCGCACGACGAGCTCGAGCGGGTGCTGCGCGCCGAGACCTGGGACTTCGTGCAGCTCGACTATGCGCTCGACGACCGCGCCGTCGAGCGGCGCCTGCTGCCGCTGGCCGCCGAGCGCGGCGTCGCGGTGATCGTGAACCAGCCGTTCGGCGGCGGCGGCCTGCTGCGCCGGCTGCTGCCGCGGCCCCTGCCCGCCTGGGCGGCCGAGATCGGGGCGACGAGCTGGGCGCAGATCCTGCTGAAGTTCGTGCTCGCCCATCCCGCCGTCACCTGCGTCATCCCCGGCACCGGCAAGCCCCAGCACATGCGCGACAACGTCCAGGCCGGCCTCGGCCCCTACCCCGACGCCGCGCTGCTCAAGCGCATGGTCGCGGAGGTCGGCGGTTAAGCCGAAAGGTCCCTCGCTGCGCTCGGGATGACAGAGGGTCCCGCCTCACACTTCGGTGTCATCCCGAGCGCAGCGAGGGACCTTTGAGTGGACCAACGTCCGATATATCCATCCATGTCGGGTTCGATGCTTCGACCAGCGCGTCCTTCTTCGATCGCCGCCAACCTTTGATCTGCTTCTCGCGCGCGATGGCGTCCTCCACGTGCTGGAATTCCTCGACGTGAACCAACGTGGCCAGCCGGTACTTGCGGGTGAAAGCGCTGCCCCTTCCATCGCGATGATCGGCGAGTCGCTTCTCAACATCGTTCGTCACGCCGACATACATCACGTTCCGTTTGATGTTGGTCAGGACGTAGACGTAGTAGGCGCGCATCGCGAAAGCCTGAAGCGTCGAAGCGACTTTTCTGTGGCTTCAAAGGTCCCTCGCTGCGCTCGGGATGACAAAATCTCTCGCCTCACCACCCTCAGTCATCCCGAGCGCAGCGAGGGACCTTTCAGAACGCCAGGGTCATCTGCGGCTGGGTGGCCTGCGCGCCGTCGGGTTCGAGATTGTGCAGGGAGACGCCGAGCAGGCGGACGCGTTTCTCCAGAGGGAAGATCGAGCGGACGAGGTCGACGCTGGTGCGTTCCAGCATCTCGCGGCTGGCGACCGGCGCGGCGAGCGTGCGGCTGCGGGTCACGATCTGGAAGTCGGCGTACTTGATCTTCACCGTCACGGTGCGGCCGCGCGTGCCGGTGCGCTCGCACCACGACCAGACATCGTCGAGCACCGAGGCGACGCCGCGCTCGATCTCGTCCGGCCGGGCGAGATCCTCCATGAAGGTCGTCTCCGAGCCGACCGACTTGCGCGGCCGGTCGGGCACCACCGCACGATCGTCCTGGCCGCGGGCGATGCGATGGTACCAGGTGCCGGCCTTGCCGAAGGTCTGCTCGAGGAAGTCCAGCGACTGGGCCTTGAGATCGGCCCCGGTATGGATGCCCAGACCCTTCATCTTCTCGGCGGTCTTCGGCCCGATGCCGTGGAACTTCGCCACCGACAGGGTCTCGACGAAGGCCGGCCCCTTCTCCGGCGGGATCACCGTCTGGCCGTTGGGCTTGCGATGGTCCGACGCGATCTTGGCCAGGAACTTGTTGTAGGAGATGCCGGCCGAGGCGGTGAGCCCGGTGCGCTCCAGGATGCGGGCGCGGATCTCGCGGGCGATGTCGCTGGCCAGCGGCATGTTCCTGAGGTTGGTCGTGACGTCGAGATAGGCCTCGTCGAGCGACAGCGGCTCGACCAGCGGCGTGTACTCGAGGAAGATCTCGCGAATCTGGCGCGACACGTCCCGGTAGACGTCGAAGCGCGGCTTCACGAACACCAGCTCGGCGCACAGCCGCCGCGCCGTGGCCGAGGGCATGGCCGAGCGCACGCCGAAGCGGCGCGCCTCGTAGGACGCCGCCGCCACCACGCCGCGCAGACGGCCGCCGACGGCCACCGGCCGGCCGCGCAGCGCGGGATCGTCGCGCTGCTCCACGGACGCGAAGAAGGCATCCATGTCGACATGGATGATCTTGCGGATCGTCGGTTCGCCCATCGCGGCCCGATTATACGATCAGGCGCGGCGTCGGACCGTCACCAGATCTTCCACCACGGCTTCTGCGGCTCGAGGCTGGCGGCGGTGGGCACGGCCGGCTGCGGCCGCTGGTCGATGCCGCCGATCGGCGTCGGCGCCGGCAGGTCGCTCGCCTGCCAGCCGCCGCCCAGCGCCAGCACCAGGTTCGCGCTGGCGGTCAGCCGGCTCAGCCGCACGGTGAGCAGCCCCTGCTCGGCCGACAGGGCCGCCGCCTGGGTCTGCACCACGGTCGTGTAGGGCACGGTTCCCAGCCGGTACTGGTTCAGCGACAGGCGCTCGGCGTCGCGGGCGGCCGCGACGGCGGCGCGCTGGACCTTCTCCTGCTGCTCGAGCACGCGCTGCTGCACCAGCGCGTCCTCGACCTGCTGGAAGGCGATCAGGATGGTCTGGCGATAGAAGGCGACCTGCGCGTCGTAGCGGGCGCGCGCGCCCTCGACCTGGGCCTTCAGGGCGCCGCCGTCGATCAGGGTGGCCGACAGGGCGGGGCCGACCGACCACACCGCGTTGCTGAGCGTGGCGAGGGCGAGAAGGCTGCTGCCCACCATCGTGACGGCGCTGGAGAGCGAGATGTTGGGATAGTAGGCCGCCTGGGCGACGCCGATCTGGGCGTTGGCCGATGCCATCTGGCGCTCGGCCGAGGCGATGTCGGGCCGCCGCTCCAGCAGGGTCGAGGGCACGCCGGGATCGATCGTCGGGATGTCGCGCGGCGGCGGGCCCGCCTCGACCTGGAAGCCGGTCGGCGCGCGGCCGACCAGCACGGCGAGCGCGTGCTCGAACTGGGCGCGCGTGATGTTCTCGGCCACCAGCTGGGCGCGCGTCTGCTCGAGCTGGGTCTGCGCCTGGGCGAGGTCGACGCGGCTCACGATGCCGGCGTCGAGCTGGTTCTGCACGATCTCGACCGAGCGCGCGTAGGCCGCCACGGAGGCCTGGTAGACCTTGATGCGCTGCTCGGAGATGCGCATCGAGAAGTAGTTGATGGCGGCATTGGCCTGGGCCGACAGACGCGCATTGGCGAGATCGGCGGCGCTGGCCTGGGCAGCGGCGGAATCGCTCTCGATCTGGCGGCGGATGCGGCCCCACAGGTCGATCTCCCAGGACAGGCCGGGGCCGGCACTGAACTGGCTGGTCGCGCCGGGGCTGGCATTGACGATCCCGGAATCGACAGCGCGGCTGGTGCCGGTGCCACTGCCGCTGCGCGTGTAGCCGGCGTTGCCCGTGACCGTCGGATAGAGGCCGGACGCGTCCTGCCGCACCAGCGCACGCGCCTGGCGGTAGGCGGCCTCGGCCTGGAGCAGGGTCTGGTTGGAGATGTCGATCTGCGCCGCCAGCCGGTCGAGCGTCGCATCGCCGTACATGGTCCACCACGGGCCGCGGTCGACCGCGTCGCGCGGCAGGGCCGGCTGGAAGCTGGCGGCGATGCCGGTCACCGGACCGGTCGTCTCCTTGAAGGGCGAGCGCCGGCGGCTCGGCCGGCGGCGGGCGCCTGTAGTCCGGCCCGACCGTGCAGGCGCCGGCCGAGGCGGCGGCGAGGCCCGCGACGAAGAAGCGGCGGGCGAGCGTCATGCCGGCGCGACCCCGGGCGGGCGGCCGGCGCTGCCCATGGGCGCGGGCGACCAGGCTCGGACGGTCGCGGTCGCGGCGGCGAAAGCGGTCGAGGTACAGGTAGATCACCGGTGTCGTGTAAAGCGTCAGGACCTGACTCACCAGCAGGCCGCCGATGATCGAGATGCCGAGCGGCTGGCGCAGCTCGGCGCCGTCGCCGAAGCCCATGGCCAGCGGCAGGGCGCCCAGCATCGCCGCCAGGGTCGTCATCAGGATCGGCCGGAAGCGCAGGACGGCCGCCTGGTGGATCGCCGTCTCCGGCGACAGGCCCTCGCGGCGCTCCCGGTCGAGCGCCACGTCGATCATCATGATGGCGTTCTTCTTCACGATGCCGATCAGCAGCAGCACGCCGATCATGGCGATGATGCTGAGCTCGACCCCGGTCACCTTGAGCGCCAGCAGGGCGCCGACGCCCGCCGACGGCAGGGTGGACAGGATCGTGAGCGGGTGGATGTAGCTCTCGTAGAGGATGCCGAGCACGATGTAGACGGCGGCCAGCGCCGCCAGCACCAGCAGGAGCTGGTTGCCCAGCGACTGCTGGAAGGCGCGCGCCGTGCCCTGGAAGGTGCCGTGGACGGTCGCCGGCAGGCCGATCTCGGGCATCGTGTCGTTCACGTAGCCCACGGCGTCGCTCAGCGTCTTGCCCGGCACGAGGTTGAAGGAGATCGTGCTGGCGACGAACAGGCCCTGGTGGTTGACCGCCAGCGGCGTGGTGCCGAAATCGTAGCGCGTGAGCTGCGACAGCGGGATCATCGTCTCCGGCGTCGTGCTCACCGCCGCGCCCCGTCGAGGCCGGAGCCGCGGCCCGAGACGGCGATCTGGTTGGTGCGCTGGTTGCGCACCGCCTGCGCCGGGTCGACGGTGGTGGACTGCGAGGACGCCGCCCCCGTGGCTGTCGCCGTCGGCGTCGTCCGAGACGACGGCGCCGGTCGCCTGGGCGCCGCTGATCGCGCCGCCCGACGTGCTGACGTAGATGTCCTTCAGCCGCTCGGGATTGCTCCAGAACTCGGGCGCGACCTCCATGACGACATGATACTGGTTGAGCGCGTTGTAGATGGTCGACACCTGGCGCTGGCCGAAGGCGTCGTAGAGCGTCGACGAGATGGCCCGCGTCGACACACCGAGCCGCGCCGCGGCGTCGCGGTCGATGGTGAGGTTGACCTGCAGGCCCTTCTGCTGCTGGTCCGAATCGACGTCGGTGATGACCGACTGGTCCTGGCGCAGCGCCTCCACCAGCTTCGGACCCCAGGTGTAGAGGTCGGCCAGCGAATCGGCCTGCAGGGTGAACTGGTACTGCGCGTTCGACTGGCGGCCGCCGACCCGGATGTCCTGGACGGCCTGCAGGAAGAGCTGGGCGCCCGGGACCTGGGCGAGCTTGGGCCGCAGCCGGGCGATCACTTGGTCGGCCGAGATCTTGCGCTCCGACAGGGGCTTCAGGGTGGCGAACACGAAGCCGGAATTGGTCGAGTAGCCGCCGGTGAACCCGGCCACGCTCTCGATCGCCGGATCCTCGCGGACGATCGCCACGAACTGGCGGAACTTCCGGCGCATGGCCTGGAACGAGATGCTCTGGTCGGCGCGGATGCCGCCGACGATGCGGCCCGTGTCCTGCTGCGGGAAGAAAGCCCTTGGGAATGGTCACGTAGAGGTCGATGTTCAGGATCACCGTCGCCAGGAACACCAGCATGGTGAGCAGCGGGTGGCGCAGCACCAGGCCCAGGCTGGCGGCATAGCCGCGCTGCAGGGCGGCGAAGCCGCGCTCGCTCCAGCGGAAGAACCGCCCCGGCGAGCGCGATTCGTGCGGCCGCAGCACGTAGGCGCACATCATCGGCGTGGTGGTGAGCGACACCACCATCGAGACCAGGATGGCGATCGAGAGCGTGACGGCGAACTCGCGGAACAGCCGGCCGACGATGCCCGACATCAGAAGGATGGGCATGAAGACGGCGATCAGCGACAGGCTCATCGAGACCACGGTGAAGCCGACCTCGCGGGCCCCCAGCAGGGCGGCGTCGATGCGCGACATGCCGGCCCTCGATGTGGCGCGACACGTTCTCGAGCACGATGATGGCGTCGTCGACCACGAAGCCCGCGGCGATCGCCATGGCCATCAGCGACAGGTTGTTCAGGCTGTAGCCCAGCAGGTACATGCCGCCGAAGGTGGCGATCAGCGACACCGGCACCGCGACCGCCGCCACCAGGCCGGCCCGCGCCGAGCGCAGGAAGGCGAAGGTCACCAGCACCACCAGGGCGATGCTGATCAGCAGCGCATGCTCGACCTCGCGCAGCGAGGCGCGGATGGTGGTCGTGCGGTCGGCCACGACGTCGAGGCTGACGTCGTTGGGCAGCGCGGCCCGCAGCTCCGGCAGCAGCGCCTTCACCGCGTCGACCGATTCGATGACGTTGGCGTTGGGCTGCAGGTAGACGATGACCAGCACCGACCGCTTGCCGTTGGCCTGCCCCTCGTTGCGGATGTTCTCCGTCGAATCCAGCACCTCGGCCACGTCCGACAGCCGGACCGGCGAGCCGTTGCGCCAGGCGATGATCAGCGGACGGTAGTCGCTGGCGGTGCGCGCCTGGTCGTTGGAATAGAGCTGGTAGCGCCGGTCGCCGTCCTCGATCGCGCCCTTGGGCGAGTTGGCGTTGGCGGCGGCCAGCGCCGCCCGCACGCTCTCCAGGCCGATCCGGTACTTGGCCAGCGAGGTCGGGTTGAGCTCGACCCGCACCGCCGGCAGCGAGCTGCCGCCCAGCGTCACCTGGCCGACGCCGTCGACCTGGCTCAGCTTCTGCTGGAGGATGTTCGAGGCCGCGTCGTAGAGGCGGCCCTGCCCCAGCGTGTCCGAGGTCACCGCCATCACCAGCGCCGGCGCGTCGGCCGGGTTGATCTTGCGGTACTGCGGGTTGCTCGGCAGGTCGCCCGGCATCTCCATGCGGGCGGCGTTGATGGCGGCCTGCACGTCGCGGGCCGCCCCGTCGATGCTGCGCGACAGGTCGAACTGCAGGGTGATGCGCGCGTTGCCGACGGTGCTCGAGGAGGTGATCTCGGTGACGCCGGCGATCGCGCCCAGCGCCCGCTCGAGCGGCGTCGTCAGGCTGGTCGCGACGGTCTCGGGCGCCGCGCCCGGCAGGCCGGCCGAGACCGAGATGGTGGGGAATTCGACCTTGGGCAGCGGCGAGACCGGCAGCTTCAGGAACGCCACCGCGCCGGCCAGCGCGAGGCCTATGGTCAGCAGCGTGGTGGCGACCGGCCGGGCGACGAAGGGCGCCGACAGGTTCACGTCAGCGGCCTCTCGCCGGCATCGCCGCGCGGCACGGCGACCGGATGGAGGGGCGCGTCGAGCGGCAGGCCGCGCAGGCGCCGGCCCAGCCGGTCGAAGGCGAGGTAGATCACCGGCGTCGTGAACAGGGTGAGGACCTGGCTGACGATCAGGCCGCCGACGATGGTGACGCCGAGCGGCGAGCGCAGCTCGGAGCCCGTGCCGGTGCCCAGCATCAGCGGCAGGGCGCCGACCATGGCGGCGACCGTGGTCATCAGGATCGGCCGGAAGCGCAGCAGGCAGGCCTGGTGGATCGCCTCGCGTGGCGACTTGCCCTCGTGACGCTCCGCGTCGAGCGCGAAGTCGATCATCATGATGGCGTTCTTCTTCACGATGCCGATCAGCAGCACGATGCCGATGATGGCCACGACGCTGAGGTCGGAGCCGGCCAGCATCAGCGCCAGCAGGGCGCCGATGCCCGCCGAGGGCAGGGTCGACAGGATCGTCACCGGGTGGATGTAGCTCTCGTAGAGCACGCCCAGCACGATGTAGACCGTCACGATGGCGGCCAGGATCAGCAGCAGCTGGCTGTCGAGCGAGCGCTGGAAGGCGAGCGCGGCGCCCTGGAAGTGCGTGGTGACCGAGGCCGGCAGGCCGATCTCGTGCTCGGCCGCGACGATGGCGTCGACCGCCTGGCCGAGCGAGGCGCCCGGCGCCAGGTTGAACGACACCGTCGTCGCCGGGAACTGGCCCAGCCGGTCGAGCCGGAGCGGCGCCGACTGCTCCTCGAAGGTGGCGACCGCCGACAGCGGCACCTGCTTGCCGCCGGAACCCGGCAGGTAGAGGTTGGACAGCGAGGCGATCGAGTTGCTCATCGACGGATCGACCTCGTAGATCACCCGGTACTGGTTCGACTGGGTGTAGACCGTCGAGACGATGCGCTGGCCGAACGCGTCGTACAGGACGTTGTCGATCGAGGCGGAGGTGATGCCGAAGCGGGCGGCGGCGTCGCGGTCGATGCGGATGAACAGCGACAGGCCCTTGGCCTGCAGGTCGGTGGTCACGTCGACGATCTCGGGAACGTGCTGCAGGCGGTCGAGGAGCCGCGGCACCCAGGTGTCGAAATCCTGGGCCCGCGCGCTCTGCAGGACGAACTGGTACTGGGTGCGGCTCACCGTCGAATCGATGGTGAGATCCTGCGCCGGCTGCATGTAGATCGAGATGCCCTGGACGCGGGCGGCGTCGCGCTGCAGCCGGCGGATGATCTGGCTGGCCGACGCCGACCGCTGGTCGCGCGGCTTCAGGTTGATCAGCATGCGGCCGGCGTTCAGGGTCGCGTTGGTGCCGTCGACGCCGATGAACGAGCTCAGGCTCTCGACGTCGGGATCGCCCAGGATCGTCTCCGCCAGCGCGTTCTGGCGCTGGGCCATGGCCGAGAAGGAGATGCTCTGCGGCGCCTCGGTCACGGCCTGGATCAGCCCCGTGTCCTGCACCGGGAAGAAGCCCTTGGGCACGAGGATGTAGAGCACGACGGTGAGCACCACCGTGGCCACGGCCACCAGCAGGGTGAGCGGCTGGTGGCGCAGGACGACCAGCAGGCAGCGATCGTAGAAGGCGATCAGCCGGCCGAACCAGCGCGCGCCCAGCGCCTCGCTCTCGGCCGGGACGGCGCCTGCGGTGGCGGGAGCGGCGGCATGGCCGTGGCCGGGCCGCTGGCGCAGGAACAGGGCGCACATCATCGGCACCAGCGACAGCGAGACCACGGCCGAGATCAGGATCGTGACCGACAGGGTCACCGCGAACTCGCTGAACAGGCGCCCGACGACGTCGCTCATGAACAGGAGCGGGATCAGGACCGCGATCAGCGACACGGTGAGCGACACGACGGTGAAGGCGATCTGCCGCGAGCCGCGCAGCGCGGCTTCCCGGGGCTTCTCGCCGCGCTCGATGTAGCGGGCGATGTTCTCGATCATGACGATGGCGTCGTCGACCACGAAGCCGGTCGCGATGGTGAGCGCCATGATCGACAGGTTGTTGAGGCTGAACCCGGCCAGATACATCACCGCCAGGGTGCCGATCAGCGACAAGGGCACCGACAGGCTGGGGATCAGGGTCGCCCGCCAGTCGCCGAGGAACAGGAAGATCACGGCGACGACCAGCACGACGGCGAAGCCGAGCTCGATCTGCACGTCGCGCACCGAGGCTCGGATCGTGACGGTGCGATCGGTCAGCACCGTTACGTCGAGCGCGCTGGGCAGCGTCGCGCGCAGCTGCGGCAGCAGCCGCTTGATGCTGTCGACGACCTCGATGACGTTGGCGCCGGGCTGGCGGCGGACGTTCAGGATGACCGCCTGGGTCGTGTTCGCCCAGGCTGCCAGCCGGTTGTTCTCCTGCCCCTCCTCCACTGTCGCCACGTCGCGCAGGCGCACCGGCGCGCCGTTGCGGTAGGCGACGATGATGTTGCGGAACGTCTCGGGGTCGGTGACCTGGTCGTTGGCGTTGATCGTGTAGGCGCGCGCCGGCCCGTCGAAATTGCCCTTGGGCGTGTTGACGTTGGCGTTGGAGATCGTGGTCCGCAGGTCGTCGATGTTGAGGCCGTAGGAGGCGAGCGCCGTCGGGTTGGCGCGGATGCGCACGCCGGGTTTCTGGCCGCCCTCCAGGCTCACCAGGCCGACGCCCGGGAGCTGCGAGATCTTCTGCGCCAGCCGCGTGTCGACATAGTCGTGGACCTTGGTCAGCGGCTCGGTCTTCGAGGTGACGGCAAGCGTCAGGACGGGAGCGTCGGCCGGGTTGATCTTGGCGTAGACCGGCGGCGAAGGAAGGTCCGAAGGCATGAGATTGCTGGCGGCGTTGATGGCCGCCTGGACCTGCTGCTCGGCGACGTCGAGGCCGAGCTTGAGGTCGAACTGCAGGACGATCGACGAGGCGCCGGCCGAGCTGGTCGACGTCATCTGGTTCAGCCCCGGCATCTGGCCGAACTGGCGCTCGAGCGGCGCCGTCACCGACGAGGTCATGACCTCGGGGCTGGCTCCGGGATAGAGCGTAAGCACGCGGATCGTCGGGTAGTCGACCTGGGGCAGCGCCGACAGCGGCAGGAACCGGTAGGCGATCAGGCCGACCATCACCAGCGCGACCATCAGGAGCGAGGTCGCGACGGGTCGTTCGATGAAGATCCGCGACGGATTCATGTCGCGGGCCGGTCTACTGGTTGGTCTGCGTGGCCCGGCCGGGGCCGCCGCTGCCGCCCGGTGCAGCCGCCCCCTCGGCATTCCGCCGCCGCCGCGGCTGGCCGTCCGGCGGCGCCGCCGCGACCGGTCCGGAGGTCGCCCGCGGGCTGGCCGAAGGACGCCGGATCTTGGCGCCCTCGCGCAGCCGGTCGGTGCCGTCGACCACGACCTCGTCGCCGGGCTGCAGGCCGGCCACGATCTGCACCTTCTCGCCGTCGGTGGCGCCCAGCTCGACGACGCGGATCGCCACCGTGTCGTCGGCCTTGACCAGATAGACGAAGATGCCGGGCTGGCCGCGCTGGATCGCCGCCACGGGCACCGTGGTCGCGTCCTTCACCGTGTCGACCAGCAGGCGGACGTTCACGAACTGGTTGGGGAACAGGGCCTCGTCGGTATTGTCGAACACGGCGCGCAGCTTGACCGTGCCGGTGGTCGCGTCGATCACGTTGTCGTGAGTGTCGAGGCGGCCGATCGCCAGCTCGTTCTTCTGCGCCCGATCGAGCACGCGCACCTCGAGGCTTGCGCCGCCCTTGAGACGGTCGCGGACCGGCGGCAGGGCATCCTCCGGGATGGTGAACAACACCGATATGGGCTGCATCTGGGTGATGACGCAGATGCCGGTGGCGTCGCCCATGGTCACGAAGTTGCCGGGATCGACCAGGCGCAGGCCAATGCGGCCGGTGATGGGCGCCACGATCCTCGTGTAGGTGACGTTCAGCTGGGCAGCGTCGACCTGGGCCTGGTCGATCACCAGGGCCGCCTCGTACTGGCGGACGAGCGACTGCTGGGTATCGAGCTGCTGGCGCGCGATCGAATCCTGCGCCACCAGCTTGCGATAGCGCTCGAGGTCGGTCTGGGCGTTCTTGAGCAGCGCCTGGTCGCGCTGCAGCTGGCCTTGCGCCTGCTGCAGGGCGACCTCGTAGGGCCGCGGATCGACCACCGCCAGCAGGTCGCCCTGCTTGACGCGCTGGCCTTCCTTGAACTCGACCTTCACCAGCTGGCCGGTGAGCTGGGTCTTCACATTGACCGTGTTGATCGGCGTCACGGTGCCGAGCGCCCGGATGACCACCGGGATCTCGCCGCGGGCCGCGGCGGCGATGCCGACAGGGGTCGCCATGTTGGCGTTGAACCGTCCGCCCGACCGGGCGGTCGGCGCAGGGCTTTTGCTGCTGGTGTGCGAAATGTACCAGCCGGCGCCCGCCACGATGGCAAGCCCCAAGCCGATCCCCAGCAGGGTTCGCAGCCTCTTCATCGCTTCACTCGTCCCAACGCGCGCCACCGATCAGCCGGAGATACGGACCGACCCGCCAAAGTGTCCCCCACGGGTCCTGACCGCGCAAGGATGGGCCGCGCCAGGATGGGCCGCGAACGGCGTCCGAAGACAACGCGCGAGGCCGCTGCAGGTCGCTGGGGCAGACCGTCGCGCCTGTCCTGTCGAAGAATCCGACTACTCGAACGGAATGTAGCGGAAATTGAACATGAACAGGTTCTCGACCGCGCTCGGCGTGCCGCCCGTGCCGTAGTAGGCGGTCCGCAGGATATTGCCGTACTGCAGCCCGGCGCGCAGCGTGCCGAAGCGGCCGCGCAGGAAGTTCCAGTTCAGCCCGACCGTCACTTCGCTGAGCATCCGGGTGTTGCCGGCGCAGTTGGCCCCGCCGGCATTGGGATTGAAGCAGCCGGTATTGTTGAAGCCCGGATTGCCGTAGCCGCCGCCTGGATAGTAGCTGGAGCCGACCCAGTTCCACCCGTAGAAGCCGTAGAGGTCGAGGACGCTCGGCACGATATGGGCGACCGCGCCGACCGTGCCCATTCCCTGCGGCAGCGTCGTCAGGCCGCCGTTGGGCGTGAAGGTCACGTCGGGCAGGCCGGCCGCCCCGTAGCGGCCGATGCCGCTGCCGTACACGAAGCTGCCCATCAGGTCGGCCCACTTGCCGGCGGGGATGAAGGCGCTGACGCCGAAGCCGCCGCCGAACGCATCGTGGTTGACGCTGGTCGTGCCGAAGGAGACCTGGTCGCGGAACCAGCGCGCGACGCCGAAGGCATCGACATGCCCGTACTTCGTGTCGAGGGCGACCTTGGCGACGATGTCGGGCGCGACGTTGACGCTGTAGACGGCCTGCGGGTTGAGGCCGCTGTTTCCGGGATAGCCGGTGTAGACGGTCTGGCCCGCCGGCACGGTGGCGGTGCCGCCGAACACGGTCTGCGGCGTGTTGGCCTCGATGCCCATCCAGAAGTTGCCGAAGCCCTTGACCGCCCGCACCATCGGCACGCGCAGGTAGTTGTAGCCGACCATGTAGTTGTGATCGATCGTCGGCGGCTGCCAGGTGCCGAACGGATCGAGCCCCTTCCTGAAGGGCGTCGCGAGCGTCCAGGCCTGGCCGGCCAGCAGGTAGGCCTGCCACGATTCGTCCTGGTACTGGCCGAAGACCTGGCGCAGGCGCGGCGTGTAGCTGTTCGACTGCACGGAGTTGGCGCCGCCCGAGCCGTTGTTGAAGTCCATCTCGCCGTAGGCCGTGAGGCGGGACTCGACGCCGACCGGAACGTCGAGCCGCAGCGCCAGGCGGGTCTGCTGGGCGCTCATGCCGTACTCGCCGCTGTTGCCCTGGGGTGTCGGTCCGTAGAAGGGGATCGTGTTGTAGCCGGTGCCGGTCCCGCGATTCTCGTTGCGGCTGCGGTAGTAGCCCGTGAGGTCGATATAGCCGCCGAGCGTGAGCTTGGCCGCGCCGAGCATGAAGGTGCCGTTGGGCTTGTCGGACTCTCGGGCCGCAGCTTGTGGCGCGGGATCGGGAGCTGTCGTGACCGGAGCCGATGCAGGCTCGGCCGGCGGGGGCACGGCGGGCGCCGTCGCGGGAGCGACGGCCGCCGTCCGCGCCGGCGGCGGGGCCGCCGCCGGCTGGCGCGCGGCCGCCCGGGTCTGCGCATCCGCTCCCTGCCGCCGCTTCTCGGCCGCCTCGAGTTGCTCGATCCGCTTCTGCAGGATCCGGATCTGATCCAGCAGCTCCTGGGTGGACGGCGCCGGCGCCTGGGCCAGGGCCGGCATCGACAGGGCCAGCGCCGCGCCCGCCACGCCAAGCGACAGGCCCGCGCGGCGGGCCAGGGTATCCAACACCATGCAACGATCCCCCTCGGACCGACTGTCCGGCCCGAGGGCTGTGGAATCGCTACGGCTCGGCGAAGCTTTATTGACAGGCCCGGCGCGGCCAGGCGCCGGGGGGTCCGTCAGGTCAGTCCGCCGCCCTGTCGGGGACGTAGAGCGCGCCGCCGCCGGCTTTGAACTTCTCGCTCATCTCGTCCATGCCCTTGCGGACATGGTCGCGGATGTCCTGGGTGATGCGCATGGAGCAGAACTTCGGCCCGCACATCGAGCAGAAGTGCGCCGTCTTGTGCGCCTCCTTCGGGAGAGTCTCGTCGTGGAACTTCTCCGCCGTCGCGGGATCCAGCGACAGGTTGAACTGGTCCTTCCAGCGGAACTCGAAGCGCGCCTTCGAGAGCGCATCGTCTCTCAGGCGCGCCGCAGGATGGCCCTTGGCGAGGTCGGCGGCGTGGGCGGCGATCTTGTAGGTGATGACGCCCACCTTCACGTCGTCGCGGTCGGGCAGGCCGAGATGCTCCTTGGGCGTGACGTAGCAGAGCATCGCCGTGCCGAACCAGCCGATCATGGCGGCGCCGATGCCCGACGTGATGTGGTCGTAGCCCGGCGCGATGTCGGTGACGAGCGGACCCAGCGTGTAGAACGGCGCCTCGCCGCATTCGCGCAGCTGCTTGTCCATGTTGGCCTTGATCTTGTGCATGGGCACGTGGCCCGGGCCCTCGATCATGACCTGGCAACCCTTGTCCCAGGCGACCTTGGTGAGCTCGCCCAGCGTCTCGAGCTCGGCGAACTGCGCGGCATCGTTGGCGTCGGCGTTGCAGCCGGGCCGCAGTCCGTCGCCCAGCGAGAACGACACGTCGTACGTCCGCATGATGTCGCAGATGTCGCCGAAATGCTCGTAGAGGAAGCTCTCGCGATGCTCGGTCAGGCACCATTGCGCCATCATCGAGCCGCCGCGGCTCACGATGCCGGTGACGCGGCTCGCGGTCAGCGGCACGTGCGCCAGCCGCACGCCGGCATGGATGGTGAAATAATCGACGCCCTGCTCGCATTGCTCGATCAACGTGTCGCGGAAGACCTCCCAGGAGAGCTTCGTGGGATCGCCGCCGACCTTCTCCAGCGCCTGGTAGATCGGCACGGTGCCGATCGGCACCGGGGAATTGCGCACGATCCATTCGCGCGTGTCGTGGATGTTGCGGCCGGTCGAGAGGTCCATGACCGTGTCGGCGCCCCAGCGGATCGCCCACACCATCTTGTCGACCTCCTCCTCCATCGAGGACGAGACCGCCGAGTTGCCGATGTTGGCGTTGATCTTCACCAGGAAGTTCCGGCCGATCGCCATCGGCTCGAGCTCGCCGTGGTTGATGTTGGCCGGGATGATGGCGCGACCCAGCGCCACCTCGTTGCGCACGAACTCCGGCGTGATGAACTCGGGCAGCGCCGCACCGAAGCTCTCGCCGTCGGCGAGACGTTCCCGGGCGAGCTCGTGCGCGACCTTGCGCCCGAGATTCTCGCGCTCGGCGACGTAGATCATCTCCTTGGTGATGACGCCGGCGCGCGCCCATTCGAACTGGGTGATCGGCTGGCCGGCGATGCCGCGCAGCGGCCGCGGCGTGTCGGGGAACGGCTGCAGCGCCGCGGCCTTCACGTTGCCGTTGTCGAGCGCCTGGATCGGCCGACCGTCATATTCCTCGACGCCGCCGCGCTCGAGCACCCACGCTCGACGTGTGCGGGCAAGACCCTTGCGCACGTCGATGACGGCATTGGGATCGGTATAGGGGCCGGTCGTGTCGTAGACGCGCACGCGCGGCTCGGACGGTGCGCTGAGCTCGATCTCGCGCAAAGGCACGCGGAGGTCGGGCGCGGAGTCGGGCGTGACATAGACCTTGCCGGAAGCCGGCAGCGGCCCGGTAGTCACCTTGGGTGTCGGGATGATGGTGTCCATGATGAGGATCTCCTTTGCGACAGGCGGACGGAGACCCGGCGTATGTGTCGTGCAAAGGAGGCATCCAGTCCCTTCGCCGGCATGACCCGGATCAGGTTCAAAGGGTCACCGCGCTGCCGCTAAGGCCGTCGGTATCTCAGCCCCTTGTCGGGACCCCCCTTGGACGGGCTCAGTCTACGCGATCGGCCCGGCCGAGGCGAGCGGCCTTTGCGACGTGCGGCGAGCGGCGCGACCGCCGATGTGACGGTCACCGTCGGCCAGGCCGCCGTCAGTGCCCGGGCCGCCGATGGCGCTCGGCATATCGCCGCGGCGGCTCTCCATACTGGCGGGTGAAGGCATTGATGAAGTTGCTGGCGTGGTTGTAGCCGACCCGGAAGGCGATCTCCTTGAGCGACGCCCTGGGCGAGCGCAAGGCCATCTCGGCCTGCGCCAGGCGCTCGTTGCGCACGATCTCGAAGGCGGTCGCCCCGAACAGCAGGCGAAAGCCGGCGCTCAGCCGCTTCTCCCCGAGCGCCACCGTGCCCGCGAGCTCGCCGAGCGTCGGCGGCCGGCGCATGTCGGCGAGCAGCAGCCGGTGCGCCTCGTGCACGGCGTCGCGCTCGCGCGGGCTCAGCGCGCGGAGCCGCCGCGACCGGCCCTGCCTCGCGGCGGCATCGGCCTGCACGGCGAGAAGCTGGAGGATCGCGCCTTCCATCATCAGGATGCGCAGCGCTCCGTTCAGCCCGCCGCCGAACAGGCCGCGAGCGATATGGCGCATCGAGCGGTCCGTCCGCATGGCGAGGACCCGGCTCTGTTCCGCATCGCCTTCGATCAGTCCCTGCAGCACCGCCGGAACGTCGCCGTCGAACAGCCGGACGACGCGCGGGATCTCGAGACTGTACCCTGCCGACTGGAACGTCGTGCCGGCCTTGAATTCGTAGGCGGCGGCCCGCGACCCGCGGCGCGACGGACGGAACATCAGCGCCCGGTCGGCCGACGGACGGACACGCACGCCGTCCTGGAAATCGAGCTCGGCGCCGCCGGTCACCGTGACCTGGCCGCCCATCCACCGATTGAAACGTTCGGAGCGCATCTGCAGGGCGACGTCCTGGCGCGCCGTCGCCTCGAACAGGAAGATGCGCAGTCCGGGTCCAAGCTCCAGGCGCTCGATCGAGGAGTGCCAGCGCTCGTCGTCGACGGTGTTGCGCTGTCCCGTGCGGAGCGACCAGTCGGTCGCGCTCTCGCGCAACAGCCAATCCACGTTGGACACTGAAGGGTTCCCTCCTGCTGCCCCGCTCCTTGTTCCCTAACAGGGTCTCGCCGCGCCGCGCAGGGCGATGACGGTTCGGACCGCATAGTTCTTTCCGGTTGTGAATAGCATCGCGCCTTTTCCCTCGTCATCGCTGCATCGGCTAATTCAGGATGTCTTCGTTCGCTGACGCATCTTCGGCGAGTGGAGAGATGCAGCATTGGGTGGTGCTGATCGCACTGTGCATGACGCAAACCGCATCCAGAGCGCGAAAACTCCGCGCTGATTGCATCGAGAGTGCGCTCTCCTCGCGTCTCTCGATCTCTCAGGGCGACTTCTTGTCGATCGACTGAAGTCAATCAAGGCATCAGGGGAGATTGGGGATGAGTGACCGCGTGAGATCGCGCCGTGCGCTGACGGCAGCCCTTCTCATTGGCACCGGCCTGTCACCCTGCCCCGTCTGGGCGGTCGACGTCGCCAATGAAGCGCAGCTGCGCACGGCGATCTTCGCGGCCAACGGCGGCGGCGATGCCAACATCAACATCACCGCCAACATCACCCTCACCCAGTCGCTGCCGATGATCACAGCCAGCGTGACGGTGACAGGCAACGGCAACACGCTCGATGCCAACAACGCGGGCCGCGCCTTCTTCGTGCAGGCCGGCACGGCGGCGATCTCGAACCTCACCATCAACAACGCCGTCGCCCAGGGCGGTAACGGTGGTAACGGCGCATCCGCTCCGACCGGCGGCGGCGCCATCGGCGGCGGCGGAGGCGGCGGACTGGGGGCCGGCGCCGCCGTGTTCGTCAATCAGGGCGCCTCGGCCAGCCTGTCGAACGTCTCGGTCGGGAATGCCTCGGCGGTCGGCGGCTCCGGCGGCAACGGCAATGACGCCACCAGCGCCGGCGCCGGCAGCGGCGGCAGCGCCGGCGGCGGCGGCGGCGGCCTGGGCGGCAATGGCGGAGCCGCCTTGCTCACCGGCGGCGGCGGCGGCGGCGGCTACGCCGGCAACGGCGGCAGCAGTGGCAACAACGCCGGCGGCGGCGGCGGCGGCGAGTTCGGCGCCGGCGGCAATGCCGGACTGACGTTCGGCCAAGGCAGCGGCGGCGGCGGCGGCGGGCAGCAGGGTAACGGCGGCGCCGGACAAACCGGCGGGTCGACCGGAGGCGGCGGAGGCGGCGGCGCCGCCCTCGGGGCGAACGGCGGCAACGGCACTGGCGGCACCGGTGGTGCCGCCGGCGGCGCCCAGGGCGGCGCCGGCGGGGATGTCGGCACAAGCGGCAGCAGCGCAGCGGCAGCCGGCGGCGGCGGCGGCGGCGCCGGCAGCAATCTCAGTGGCGCATCGGGCGGCAGCGGCGCGTTCTCCGGTGGCGGCGGGGGTGCCGCAGGATCGGGAACCGGCGGTGCCGGCGGGATCGGCGGCGGCGGCGGCGGCGGCCTCGGTAGCGGCAGCGGCGGCGCCGGCGGAGACTTCGGTGGCGGTGGTGGCAGCGGCAACGGTTTGACCGCTCCCGGGGGCGCCGGCGGGTTCGGCGGCGGCGGCGGCGGAACGCGCACGGCCTCCGTGCTCAACACTGGCGGAGCGGGCGGCTTCGGCGGCGGCGGCGGCGGCGGCGGCAGCGCGGGCGTCTCGGGCGGCCTCGGCGGCCAGGGCGGCGCCGGTGCCGGCGCCGACGGCGGCGGCGGTGCGGCGCTGGGCGGAGCCTTCTTCGTGCGCGACGGCGGCAGCCTCACCATCACCGGCGGCAACCTCGCCGGCACCTACGGCGTGACCGGAGGCGCGGCCGGCACCGGCGGCACCGGCGGCGCGACGGCGGGCCAGGCCCAGGGCACGGTGATGTTCCTGCAAGGCGCCGGCACGACCACCATGACCGTCGCCGCCGGAACGCAGACGCTGGCCGGCGCCAATGCGCTCGCCGGCACCGGCGGGCTCACCAAGAACGGCGCCGGCACGGTGGCGCTGACCGGGGCCAACGCCAACTACAGCGGCGCCGTCGCGGTGGCCGGCGGCACGGCCGCGATCTCGGCCGCCGACAGCCTCGGCACCGGCACGACGACGCTGAACGGCGGCACGCTGCGGCTCGATGCCGGTGTCGCCGTCTCGACCTCGATCGCGCTGGGCAACAGCAACGGCACCATCGACACCAACGGCAACAGCGGCAGCCTCGCCAACGCGACCAGCGGCAACGGCGGGCTGACCAAGACCGGCACCGGCACGCTGGCCCTCACCGGCGCCAACGCCCATTCCGGCGGCACCACCGTGTCGGCCGGCACGCTGCAGCTCGCCGGCGGCGCGTCGCTGGCCTCGGGCAGCGCGCTCACGCTGGGCGGCACCGGCACGTTCGACCTCAACGGCAACACCCAGACGGTCGGCGCGCTGTCCGGCAGCGCCGGCACCACCATCGCGCTCGGCAGCGGCACGCTGACGGCGGGCACCGGCGCCAACAGCACCGTGGCGTCGCAGATCACCGGCACCGGCGGCAGCTTCGTGAAGCAGGGCACCGGCACGCTGACGCTCAGCGGCACCAACACCTATACCGGCGGGACGACGGTGTCGGCCGGCGTCCTGCAGGGCACGACCTCGAGCCTGCAGGGCAGTATCGTCAACAACGCCACCGTCGCCTTCGACCAGGCGACCGATGGCACCAGTTTCAGCAGCATGAGCGGCACCGGCGGCCTGCTGATCAACGGCACCGGCACGGTGAGACTGGTCGGCAACAACACCTATAGTGGCGGAACGACGGTGTCGGCCGGCGTCCTCGATGGAACGACGTCTGGCCTGCAGGGCGACATCGTGAACAACGCCATCGTCTCCTTCGACCAGCTAACCACCGGCACCTATGCCGGCAACATGTCGGGGACGGGCAGCCTGCGGGTCGCCGCCCTCGAGACGGTGACGCTGAGCGGCACCAACACCTATTCCGGCGGCACGACGGTGTCGTTTCTTGGCATCCTGCAGGGCACCACCACGAGCCTGCAGGGGGACATCGTCAACAATGCGACCGTCGCCTTCAACCAGACCGGCACGGGCACCTATGCCGGCGGCATGTCCGGCACGGGCGGCCTGCGGATCGACGGCACCGGCACGGTGATCCTGTCCGGCAACAACACGTTCAGTGGCGGCACGACGGTGTCGGCGGGCACCCTGGAGGGCACGACGTCGAGCCTGCAGGGCAACATCGTGAACAACGCGACCGTGACCTTCAACCAGGCCGGGCGCGGGCACCTATGCCGGCGCCCTGTCGGGCACTGGCAGCCTGCTGGTGAACGGAACCGGCACGGTGACGCTGAGCGGCGCCAACAACCATACAGGCGCCACGACCGTGTCGGCCGGCACGCTGGCGGCGGGCGCGGCCAACACCTTCTCGTCAGACAGCGCGGTCTCCGTGGGCGCCTCCGGTACGCTGGCGCTGCAGGGGTTCAACCAGACGATCGGCTCGCTGGCCGGGTCCGGCACCCTCCGGAACGGGGCCGTAGGCGCGGCGGCACTGACGGCCGGGGGCGACGCATCGTCGACGACATTCAGCGGCCAGATCCAGGACGGCGGCGCGGGCGCGCTGGCGCTGACCAAGTCCGGCACCGGCACGCTGACGCTCGGCGGCGCCAACACCTACACCGGCGGCACGACGGTGTCAGGCGGCACGGTCGCGATCTCGGCCGACAACAACCTGGGAAACGCGGCCGCGGGACTGGCGCTGAACGGCGGCACGCTGCAGTCGACGGCGAATCTGGAGATGACGCGCGCCATCACGATGACAGGCACCGGCACGATGCAGACCGACAGCGGCACGACGCTGGTCTCCAACGGCGTCATCGGTGGCGGCGGCAACCTGATCAAGAGCGGCGCCGGCACATTGACCGTGACAGCGAACAACACCTATGCCGGCACGACGACCGTGTCGGGTGCGCTCCAGGTCGGCAACGGCGGCACGACCGGCACGCTGGGCGGCGGCGCCGTGACCAACAACGGTCAGCTCACCTTCAACCGCAGCAACGACATCACGGTCGCCAACGACATCGGCGGAACCGGCGCGCTGACCAAGGAAGGCGCCGGCATCCTGACCCTGACCGGGACCAACGCCTACACGGGCGCCACGACGGTCAACACCGGCACGCTGGCCCTGTCCGGCGGCAGCGGCATCGGCAGCTCGAGCCTGGTGACGGTGGCCGGCGGCGCCACCTTCGACACCAGCGCCAACGTCGGCTTCACCCAGGTCAACGCCCTGGCCGGCGCCGGCACGGTGGTGACGGGCGGTGGCCTCGCGATCGCCAACGCGTCGACGACGTTCTCCGGCGCGATCAACGGCGGCGGCGGCCTCGAGATCGCCGGCGGCACGCAGACCCTGACAGGGACAAACGGCTACACCAACACCACCCAGATCGACGGCGGGGCCACGCTCGCGCTGGGCGGAGCCGGCTCGATCGCCAGCTCCGCCTCCGTCACATTCTTCGGCGCCGGCACGTTCGATGTCTCCCAGGCCAGCTCGGGCGCCTCGGTCCGCGCACTGGTCGACTTCGGCCCCGGGGGCGGCAACGGGCGGGTGAGCCTGGGCGCAGGGACACTCGCCATCACCAGCGGCTCGACGTTCAACGGCGTCATCCAGGACGGCGGCATCGGCGGCGGCTCGGGCGGCGCCGTCACGATCGCCGGCGGCGCCACCCAGGACCTGGGCGGCATCAACACCTATACCGGCGCCACCACGATCGAGGCCGCCAGCACGCTGAACCTCGCCGGCAACGGCAGCATCGCGGCTTCGAGCGGCGTCAACCTCGCGGGAGCCGGCGCGCTGCTCGACGTCTCGGGCGGCGCGGCCGGCCAGACGATCAGGGATCTCTCGGGCGTCGCCGGCTCGACGGTGGAGCTCGGCAGCAACGCGCTGACGGTCGGCACCGCGAGCTCGACGCTTTTCGCCGGCGCCATCACCGACGGCAGCGGACCGGGCGGCTCGCTCGTCAAGGTCGGGACCGGCGTCCTGACGCTCACCGGCGCCAATACCTACACCGGCGGCACGACGGTGGCGGGGGGTGGCCTGCTCGGCACCACGACCAGCCTGCAGGGCGACATCCTCAACAACGGCGCCGTCGGCTTCAGCCAGGCTGGCAGCGGCACCTACGGCGGCAACATGTCGGGCACCGGCTCGCTCACCCTGCTCGGCGGCACCGTGACACTCACGGGCACCAACACCTACTCGGGCGGCACGACGGTATCGGGCGGCGTCCTGCAGGGCACGACCTCGAGCCTGCAGGGCAACATCCTCAACGATTCGTCGGTGGTATTCGACCAAGCGGGGAGCGGTTCCTACGCCGGCACCATGTCGGGCAGCGGCATGCTCACCAAGTCGGGCTCCGGGCAGCTCGCCCTGACGGGTGCCAACAGCTACTCGGGCGGCACGCTGGTATCGGCCGGCGTCCTGCAGGGCACGACCTCGAGCCTGCAGGGCACCATCGTCAACAACGCCCAAGTGACGTTCCAGCAGGCGACGACCGGCACCTACGCCGGCAACATGTCGGGAACCGGCAGCCTGCTGGTGAACGGCACCGGCACCGTGATCCTGATCGGCAACAACACGTACAGCGGCGGCACGACGGTGTCGGGCGGTGTCCTGCAGGGCACGACCTCGAGCCTGCAGGGCAGCATCCTGAACAACGCCATGGTGACCTTCAACCAGACCGGAACGGGTACTTACGCCGGCGTGATGTCGGGCACCGGCGCCATGACCCTGCAGGGCGGCGGCGTGCTGACGCTCACTGGCGCCAACACCTACTCAGGCGGCACGACGGTCGATGCCAGCACGCTGGTGGTGAACGGCTCGCTGGCCAGCGCGGTGACGCTCAGCAACGGCGGTCTGCTGGGCGGCAGCGGCACGATCGGCGGGCTCAGCTCGAACGGCGGCACGGTGGCACCCGGCAACTCGATCGGCACGCTGACCGTCAACGGCAACTTCGCCCAGGTCGGCGGCACCTACGTCGTCGAGGCAAACGCCCAGGGCCAGAGCGACCGCATCAACGCCACCGGCACGGCGACGATCTCCGGCGGCGCCACGGTTTCGGTGCTGGCGGCGGCCGGCACCTACCAGCGCAACACGACCTACACGATCCTCAACGCCACCGGCGGCGTCTCGGGCACCTACTCGGGCGTCACCTCCGACCTCGCCTTTCTCACGCCCAGCCTGAGCTACGACGCCAGCAACGTCTTCCTGACGCTGGCGATGAGCCAGAGCGCCTTCGCCTCGGGCGCGCGAACGGCCAACCAGCAGGCCGTCGGCACGGCGCTCGACCAGGCCAACACCGGCGCGACCGGCGACTTCGACACGGTGCTGAATGCGCTGGCGAGCCTCGGAACCCAGCGGGGGCCGTGGGCGCTGAACCAGATCAGCGGGCAGCCCTATGCCGACTTCGGCACGGCGAACCTGGCGTCCAACGCGCTGTTCATGAATGCGCTCGGCCAGCAGATGGCGCTCGCCCGCGGTGCCCGCGGCTCCGGCCAGCGGGTGGCACTGGCCGAGGCCTGCGACGTCGCGGCCTGCGACGGCGCCAGCCCGTTCAGCGTCTGGGCGAGCGGCCTCGGCGGCTTCGGCTCGGTGCAGGGCAACGGCAACGCGAGCACCTTCACCTACAACGTGGGGGGCACGGCGGCCGGCATCGACTATCGCGTCTCGCCGAACGTCCTGCTGGGCATCGGCGCCGGCTACGCCAGCGGCACGCAATGGGCCGACGGCTTCCAGGGCAAGGGCTGGACCAATGCGGTCAGCGTCGCGGCCTATGGCAGCTTCACGCCGATGGGTCCGGGGACCGGCCTCTACGCCGACCTGCTGGCGGGCTACGCCTACGCCAACAACCGGATGCAGCGTCAGCTCTCGATCCCCGGCCTGCAGCCGCGGACGGCCAACGGCAGCACGGGCGCGAACCAGTTCATGGGCCAGGCCGAGCTGGGCTACCGCGTGCCGGTCCATGCGCAGATCGCGGTGACGCCGTTCGCGCGGCTGCAGGCGATGACCGTCGACCAGGCGGCGTTCAGCGAGTGGGGCGCGGACTCGCTCAGCCTGAACGTGGCGCAGCAGACGACGAACTCGTTGCGCTCGACCCTGGGGGCGGAGCTCACCGGATCGATCGCGCTCGACGACACGCGGACGCTGGACATGGTGCTGCGGCTGGGCTGGCAGCACGAGTACGCCGACACCGCCCGTCCCGTCACGACGGCGTTCGCCGGCGCGCCGTCGAACGGCTTCACCGTCTACGGGGCCACCCCGGCGCGGGACAGCGCGGTGCTCGGCTTCTCGGCGGAGACGGACGTGGAAGAGAGCGCCTCGATCTACCTGAGATACGACGGCGACATCGGTTCGGGCACCGACACCCACGCCCTCACCGCGGGCCTCAGGATTTCCTGGTAGGCATACGCCGGCCTCGTCCCGCGGGGTCACCCCTCTTCCTCTCACGCGACGCCACGGGAACCGCCTCCCGCTCGCTCACGTTGCTCCTGCCGGAACAACGAGGACTTACACGATGGCGGAAGCGAACAGCAGCGGCGGCAACGGCATGCTCTACTTCATCGTGGGCGCGCTCTGCGTGGTCGTCGCGGTCGGCGGTTTTATCCTGTTCGGCGGCAACCTGTCCGCCGGTGGTGCCGCCAACCAGGCGAAGTCGATCGACGTGAAGGTCGAGCTGCCGAAGAAGTAGGCGTTTGCGAGCAGGGGCCGGCGGCGATCGCCGGCCCTTTCCGTGTTGGCCCCCGGCGGGAGGAAGCGGCATGACGCGATTCCAGGCACTGGCGATGACTGCGGCCGCCACGGTCGCCCTCTCCCCCATCGCGGCAGCCCAGGCCCAGAGCTACCCTCCCGACGGCTACAAGCCGCTTCTCTTCGATGCCAGCGACACCAGGCACGTCTTCCGCCTCGACGGCACGCCGTGGATCTGCCGCGGCGACACGGTCTGCAAGCAGGTGAAGATCGAGGGCGTCTCCGACAAGGACGCGGTGCAGGCCACCATCGAGCCGCTGGGCGTCGCCGGCGCCCGTTACTTCCTGTCCTATCGCCAGGCCAATCTCGAGAAGGGCAAGGAGGTCGTGCTGGCCTGCAGCGACGCGCAGTGCGCCCGGCTCGACCAGACGGTCGGCGACGCCACGCCGCTCGGCACCTTCCAGGTCAAGCAGGATGATCGACAGGTCACGCGCACGGCGCTCCTGCGGCGGGTCGAGGCGCGCAACGACCGCGCCCAGATCCTGTGGTGCACCGAGACCGAGTGCGCCGAGCTGCCGCTGACGCGCGATTCGGAGGTCCATCTGTCGGCGCTGGGAACCAGCCGGCTGGACGGCCGGTCCGCCGCCTTCCTGCGCGACAAGTCGGGCGCCGTCCTGTCCTGCGCCCAGCCCGAGGAAGGAATCAGCGACCGGATCGTCTGCGACAAGACCAGGATCGAGCTGCCGGACTTCCCGGCCAGGCAGACCGCCGCCGCCCCGCCGCCCCCCAAGCCTGCGCCGGCGCCCTCGGCGGCGCCCTCGGCGGCCGATGCCGAACGCGCGGCCCTCGCCGCGCGCATCGACCAGGCGATCGCCAGCGGCGACTTCGCGGCGGCCGACCGCCTCCTGTCCGATGCCGGGCGGCGCTTCGCCGGCAGCGCAGCCTGGCCGCCGCTGCAGCAGAAGCTCGCCAAGGCGCGCGCCGCCGAGCAGGAGGCGCAGAAGCGCCAGGCCGAGGCGAAGCGCCTGATCGACGAGGCGCGGCGCGTCGCCCGGGCCGGCGACTTCGCCCGCGCCGAGGCGCTGCTGCAGCAGGCCGACAAGCAGGCGCCGGGTCTTGCCGAGATCGCGCAGGCGCGCGCCGACATCGCGACCCTGCGCACGGCGCGCGGCGACCGAGATCGCGACCACGACCGTCGCCAGCTCGAGGCGGCGATCGACCAGGCCCTCGCCGGCAACCGGCTGGGCGATGCCGACCGGCTGCTCGCCGACTATGCCCGCCGCTACGGCCAGGATCCCGACTACCGGGTGCGCGCCGGCCGGCTGGCCGAGCTGCGTGGCCGTCCCAACGACCCGGCGCGGCTCGCCGAGGCGCACGGCCGAGTCGTGGCGGCGCGGCAGGCCATGCAGCGCAACGACCTCGCGGAGGCCGACCGGCAGCTCGACCGGGCCGAGCAGATCGCGCCCGGCCTGCCGGAACTGGTGCAGGCCCGCGCCGAGCTCGACCGCCGTCTGGCGGACAGCCGGCGCAACCCGCCGCCGCAGACCGGGAATGCCCCTGCCCCGCCGTCGGGACCGCGCAACCAGTAGCGCGGCTCAGACGATCTTGTCGGCCCTCATGCCCGCGATGTCGGAATCGCCGTAGCCGGCCTCGCGCAGGATCTCGTCGGTGTGCTGCCCGAGCGTCGCCGGCGGGCGCTCTACCGAGCCGCCGCCATGCTCGAGCCGGAAGCCCGAGCCCACGACCTGGATGGGGCCGTGCTCCGTCTCCACCGTCTGCAGGATGGTGCGGTGGTTGAAGTGGTCGAGCTTCACCGTCTCGGGGATGCTGAGCACGCGGCCGGCCGGCACGTCGGCCCTGGCGAAGCGCTCGGCCCAGGTCGCGGAGGTCTCGGTCTTCATCGCCGCTTCGACGATCTCGTGCAGTGCGGTGTTGTTGGCGATGCGCGTCGGCCAGTCGGCGAAACGCGGATCGGCCAGCGCCGCCTCGCAGCCCAGCACCTTCATCAGCCGCTGGAACTGCGGGTCGGTCATCACCGCCAGCACCATCCAGCCATCCTTTGTCTTGAAAAGGTTGCCCGTGGGCTTGCGCGTCACCGACAGGTTGGCGGCCTGCTCGTGCACGCGACCGGTCATCAGGTGCTCGGTGAACTGCTGGGCGAGATAGCCCATGACCGCGTCGATCATGGCGACGTCGACGAGCTGGCCCTTGCCGGTGTGCGTGCGCTGGTAGAGCGCCGCGGCGACGCCGAGCGCGGCGGTGGCGCCCGACATGACATCGGCGCCGGCGAAGCCGACGCGTGTCGGCCCGTTGGACGGGAAGCCGGTGATCGACATCAGGCCCGACATCGCCTGGATCATGCCGTCGAACGCCGCCGTGGCGCGGTCGGGACCGACCTGGCCGAAGCCCGAGACGGCGCAGTAGATCAGCCGCGGGTTGATGGCCTTCAGCGTCTCGTAGCCGATGCCGAGCTTGTCCATGACGCCCGGCCGGAAGTTCTCGGTCACGACGTCGGCCGTGGCGACGAGCCGCTTCACCACCTCGATCGCCTTCGGCTTCTTGAGGTCGAGCGTGATCGATCGCTTGCCGGCATTGACTGCGACCCAGGGCGCCGCCAGCCCGCGCTTCTCCCAGTCGTTGGCGCGGCTGCCGAAGCGCATGTCGTCGCCTTCGCGGCTCTCGACCTTGACGACGTCGGCGCCGAGGAGAGCGAGCTGGTAGGAGCCGTAGGGCCCGGCCAGCACGCGCGTGAAGTCGAGGACCTTCACGCCGGAGAACGGTTTACCAGTCATGGAGCTCTTTCTGTCGTCCGGAGCGCAGCGAAACCTGCCCCGAGCTTCGCCGAAGGAACCTCCTCACCGCGTGTCGCGCCATGGGATCCTTCGCGTCGCTCAGGCTGACGATTACGCCACGCCCGCCTTCTTGCGCTGGTCCAGCGCAACCTGCTTGACCTTGTCGAACTCGGCCCGCCGCCGTGCGACCTCCTCGGGGCTCATGCGCTCGAGATTGTTGTAGTCGAGCTTCCAGTCGCCGTCGTCGTTCCAGCGCAGCGGAGACTGCACCGTCGTGCGCGGCCCGACGGCGCTCTCCAGCACCTTGAGCGCGAGGTCGAGCGTGAAGCGCTGCGTGTCGGGCTCGTGCGGCTTGCCGCAGGAGTTGCCCAGCGGAAAGTCGCTGAACAGGAAGCGCGGCACGCCGACATGCTCGACGATGTCCTTCGCCGCTCCCATGACGATCGTCGGGATGCCGTTCCGTTCGAGATATCGGGCGACCAGACTCACGGTCTGGTGGCAGACGGGTCAAGTAGGCACCAGCAGCGCGGCGTCGACCTGGTCCTGCCGGCAGCGGGCAAGGATCTCGGGAGCGTCCGTCTCGAGCGTGACGCGCTGGCTGCGGTTGGTCGGCGCGCCGTGGAACCGCGCGGCGAGCTTGAATCGACCCTGCGCCGCAAACTCCCGCAGGAGGGGCAGCGGGAACCAGGTATTGGAATCGGTGGCCGTCGTGTGCTTGCGGTCGTAGCCGATGTGGCTGATGCGCGTGTCGTGGTCGACCGCGGTGTCGCCGGAATAGACGGTGTAGAACTTGGCGCCGGCGTTGTAGGCGGCGCCCGGCCCCTGGTCGCCCTTGTCGGCTTGGTAGGGCGCGGCCGTGGTGATGAGCGCCAGCGTGCTGTCGCCGAGGCTCTTCTTCAGCGGCGTGAACGGAGCATCGACATAGTGGGCCCAGCGGTACGGATTGTCGTAGCCCAGGGCGAGGTAGTACTCGCGCGTGCGCCTCATGTACTCGAGAGGCGCATCGAAGTCCGGAGCGAAATTCATGGTGTCGGCCATGGTGCGAGCGTGGGACGGCCGATCCATGAAGTCAATGACAGGCGCAACGACGGCCGCTAGGTTCTTCCGCTAAGAAAGCAAAGGGAGGAAGGCATGCTGAGGAAATCGGCAGCCGTGTTGCTCGGCATCCTGGTGGGCGTTTTCGCCATGCAGGTCCGCGCCGAGGAACCGCTGCGAATCGTGCTGGGTTTTCCCGCCGGTGCCAGCAGCGACACCGTCACCCGGCTGATCGCCGACAAGATGCGCGACTCGCTCGGCCGGCCGGTCGTGGTCGAGAACAAGCCGGGTGCCGGCGGCATCGTCGCCAACATGGCGGTGAAGTCCGCGCCGCCCGACGGCAACACGCTGCTGCTCACGCCGCTCGCCACCATGGTGGCCTACCCGTTCTCCTACTCGAAGCTCGCCTACGATCCGTTCAAGGACTACGTGCCGGTAGCGCATATCGCGGCCTTCCAGCTGGCACTCGGCGTCGGGCCCAATGTGCCGGCGAAGACCCTCGCCGAATACGTGGCGCTGGTGAAGAAGGGCGGAGAGTACGCCAACTTCGCCTCCGCCGCCGTCGGCAGCCTGCCGCACTTCTTCGGCATCCTGTTCGCCCGCACCGCCGGCGTGCAGATGACGCATGTCCCCTACAAGGGCACGGCCAACGTCCTGCAGGCGCTGCTGTCGGGCGAAGTGCCGGCCGGCATCGTGCCGATCAGCGACATCGGCACCCTGGCGCAGTCCGGCAAGGCCCGCGTGCTGGCGTCGTCCGGCGCGACGCGCTCGCCGCAATATCCCGACGTGCCGACCTTCAAGGAGAGTGGCTACGACATCGAGGGGGCGGCCTGGTACGCGCTGTTCGCGCCGGCCGGCACGCCCAGCGACGTCGTCGACCGCCTCTCGGCGGCGGCCATCAAGGCCATCCAGGATCCCGACGTGCGCAAGAAGATCGAGCCGCTCGGCCTCGAGGCGACGGGCCTGGGGCCGGCCGAGCTCGCCGCCATCATGAAGGCCGACCACGACAAATGGGGGCCGGTGATCCAGGCCTCGGGCTTCAAGGCCGACTGAGCGGCCCCAACGAAATCGTCTCCGGAGGAAAACGAACGATGAAAAACGTCACACGCCGCGCCGCCCTTGGCGCGGCGACAGCCTTCGCCGTGGCCGGCCGCGCCTCGGCCGATACCTTTCCCAGCAAGCCGCTGCGGTTCCTCGTGCCCTATCCGGTGGGCGGCATCGTCGACATCGTGACGCGGTCGCTGGGCGACCCGATGCAGGCCGATCTCGGCCAGCCCGTCGTGGTCGAGCCCAAGCCCGGCGGCAACTCGACGCTCGCCACGGCGATGATCCCGCAGGCGCCGGCCGACGGCTACACCTGGCTGATGGCGACGATCAGCCACGTCGTGGTGCCGCACCTGCAGCCCGTGCCCTACGACGCCCTGGCCGACTTCCAGCCGGTCGCGCTGGTGGCCGTGGCGACATCGGTCGCGGTCGTGAACCCGGAAGTGCCGGTCAAGACGCTCCAGGAGCTGGTCGCCTACGGCAAGGCCAACCCGGGCAAGCTGAACTACCTCAATCCCGGCAACGGCTCGTCGATCCACCTGTCGGCCGAGCTCCTGAAGAACCAGTACAAGTTCGACATGACCTCGGTGCCCTATCGCGGCATCCCGCCGGGAATGTCGGACCTGATCGAGGGCCGCCTGCAGGTCGGCCTGCTGCCGGGGCCGCTCGCCATCCAGCACGTCAAGAGCGGCAAGCTGCGCGCGCTCGCGGTCATCGCCGACAAGCGCCTCGCCACCCTGCCCGACGTGCCGACCTTCGGCGAGATCGGCTTCGGCGACGCCCAGGTGATGAGCTGGTACGTGATCACCGTGCGCGGCGGCACGCCGGCCCCGATCGTCGACCGGCTGCACGCCTCGGCCATGAAGGCGCTGGGCGAGGCCGACACGCGCGACCGGTTGGCCAAGGCCGGCTGCGAGGTGCCGCCCCCGAAGTCGCCGGCCGAGATCATGGCGATGTGGAAGGCCGACTACGCCCGGTACGGCAAGCTGGTGAAGGAAGCCGGCATCCAGGGGTGACCGGCGCCAAGCTCACGGCGAGTTAACCCTGCGGCCATAGTGCCGCCCAACTCCGCCGCGCTATATAGGGCCCTGTTCAGTCTGGTTCGGGGAGCGAATCGTATGGCGATCAAGCGGCGCGGCGTACTGTTGGGCGGCACCGCCCTGATGCTGGGCGCGCCGGCGATCCTGCGGGCGCAGACGCCCAGGCCGGGGCAGAAGATCAACGTCAGCAACGGCTTCGCCATGCATGGCACGCCGAAGTACGCCGCCGACGCCGGACCGCCGGACTGGCTCAATCCGGCGGCGCCGAAGGGCGGCTCGGTGCGGCTGGGCGCCCGCGGCACTTTCGATTCGCTGCATCCGTTCATCGTCAAGAGCGTCGCTGCCGCCGGCATCGGCGCGATCTGGGACACGCTCTGCTGGTCGTCGCGCGACGAGGCCTCGACCGAGTACGGGCTGGTCGCCGAGACCATCGAATGGCCGGACGACCGGTCGTGGGTCGCCTTCACGCTGCGCCCCCAGGCGAAGTTCCACGACGGGACCCCGATCACGCCCGAGGACGTGGTCTTCACCTTCGACATCCTGAAGACCAAGGGCGCGCCCAACTACGCCTTCTACTATCACGACGTGCTGAAGGCCGAGAAAGTCGGCGACGCCAAGGTGCTGTTCACCTTCCGCGACGACACCAACAAGGAGCTGCCGCTGATCGTGGGCCAGCTTCCCGTCCTGTCGTCGAAATGGTGGTCGACGCGCGACTTCGAGAAGGTGTCGCTCGAGGTGCCGCTGGGCAGCGGCGCCTACAAGGTCGAGTCCTTCGACGTCGGCCGCTCGATCATCTACCGCCGGGCCGCCGACTGGTGGGCCCGCGACCTCTGGATGAACCGCGGGCGCAACAATTTCGACGTCATGCGCTACGAGTACTATCGCGACGCGTCGGTGCAGTTCGAGGCCTTCAAGGCCGGCGAGATCGACATCCGCCAGGAGAATATCGCGCGCAACTGGGCGACCGCCTACGACATCCCCGCCGTGCGCGAGGGCCGCATCGTCAAGGCGGAGATCCCGCACGAGCTGCCGACCGGCATGCAGTGCTTCGCCTTCAACACCCGCCGCGAGATGTTCGCCGACCGGCGCGTGCGCGAGGCGATCGCCACGATGTTCGACTTCGCCTGGACCAACAAGAACCTGTTCTACGGCCTCTACAAGCGCAACATCTCGTTCTTCGGCAATTCCGAGCTCGCCTCCTCCGGCCTGCCGACGCCGGCCGAGCTCAAGTACCTCGAGCCGCTGCGCGGCAAGATCCCCGACGAGGTCTTCACCAAGGAGTTCAAGCTCCCCGAGACCGACGGCACGGGCAACGCGCGCGGGCTGGCCCGCCAGGCGCTGACGCTCCTCAAGGAGGCCGGCTGGGAGGTCAAGGACGGCAAGATGACCGAGACGAAGACGGGCCGGAAGCTCGCCTTCGAGATGCTGCTTCAGGACGCCAGCTTCGAGCGGGTCGTCCTGCCCTACAAGCAGAACCTCGAGCGCATCGGCGTCGACATGAGCGTGCGCACCGTCGATACCGCGCAGTTCAAGCGGCGCAGCGACGAGTTCGACTTCGACATGATGGTCGAGGGGTTCGGCCAGTCGCTGTCGCCGGGCAACGAGCAGCGCGACTTCTGGGGCTCCAAGGCCGCCGCCACGCCGGGCAGCCGCAACACGATCGGCATCCGCGACGAGGCGATCGACCGGCTGGTCGAGACCCTGATCGCCGCGCCCGACCGCGAGAGCCTGATCGCCGTCACGCGGGCACTCGACCGCGTCCTGCTGTGGAGCCACTTCGTCGTGCCCAACTGGCACAACAACAAGGCGTTCGTGGCCTACTGGAACCGCTTCGGCCGGCCGGACAAGAGCGCCCGGTACGCCCCCGTCGCCTTCGACACCTGGTGGATCGACGAGGCCAAGGACAAGGCCCTGCAGCGGGACAAGAAGTGAGAGCACGGGCCTTGCAGCCCCCTCGCTGTCGTCCTGAGCGAAGCGAAGGATCTCATGCCCTGTCCAGCGGCGATGAGGTCCTTCGCTTCGCTCAGGACGACATCATCTCCATGTCTGCGACCTTGTAGATGCTCGCCTACATCCTGCGCCGACTGATGCTGGTGGTGCCGACGCTGCTCGGCATCATGGTCATAAACTTCTTCGTCATCCAGGCGGCGCCGGGCGGTCCGGTCGAGCAGATGCTGGCCCAGATCCAGGGCACGTCGGTCGACGCCACGGAGCGGTTCAGCGGCAGCTCGAGCGGCGGCGAGACGGTCAAGAAGTCGGCGGCCGACACGTCGGGCGGCGGCAGCGGAACCTATCGCGGCGCCCGCGGCCTTCCGCCCGACCTGATCCAGCGCATCGAGAAGATGTACGGCTTCGACAAGCCGATCTACGAGCGCTTCCTGCTGATGATGAAGAACTATCTCGTCTTCGACTTCGGCGAGAGCTTCTTCCGCAACAAGCGGGTGGTGGACCTGGTGATCGAGAAGATGCCCGTGTCGATCTCGCTCGGCGTCTGGACGACGCTGCTGATCTACTTCATCTCCATCCCGCTCGGCATCGCCAAGGCGGTACGCGACGGCTCGCGCTTCGACGTCTCGACCTCGACGACGCTGATCGTCCTGAACGCCATCCCGGGCTTCCTGTTCGCCCTGCTGCTGGTCGTGCTGTTCGCCGGCGGCAGCTATTTCAAGTGGTTCCCGCTGCGCGGGCTTGTGTCGGACGACTGGAGCTCGCTCGGCCTCGCCGACAAGGTCCTGGACTATCTCTGGCACATGGTCCTGCCGATCGGCGCCATGGTGATCGGCGGCTTCGCCACGCTCACCTTCCTGACCAAGAACTCCTTCCTCGAGGAGATCCACAAGCAGTACGTGCTGACGGCGCGCGCCAAGGGTCTGGTCGAGCGGCGCGTCCTCTACGGCCACGTCTTCCGCAACGCCATGCTGATCGTGGTCGCGGGCTTCCCTGCCGCCTTCATCGGCGTGCTGTTCACCGGCTCGCTGCTGATCGAGGTCATTTTTTCGCTCGACGGGCTCGGCCTGCTGGGCTTCGAGGCGGCGCTGAACCGCGACTATCCGATCATGTTCGGGACGCTGTACTTCTTCGGCCTGATCGGGCTGGTCATGGGGATCCTGGGCGACATCATGTACACGGTGATCGACCCGCGCATCGACTTCGAGGCCCGCGCCTGATGTCGCCGATGAACCGACGGCGGCTCGCGGCCTTCCGCTCGAGCAAGCGCGGCGTCTGGTCGCTCGTGGTGTTCGGCCTGCTGTTCTTCCTGTCGCTGTTCGCCGAGTTCCTGGCCAACGACAAGCCGATCCTCGTCTACTATGACGGCTCCTTCTACTCGCCGCTGCTGCGCGACTATCCCGAGACCACCTTCGGCGGCGACTTCCCGACCAACGCCGTCTACACCGACCGCGAGCTGCAGAAGCTGATCGACGAGAAGGGCTGGATGGTCTGGCCGCCCATCCCCTACAGCTACGACACGGTGCTGAAGGGCGAGGGCCGGCAGGCCCTGCAGCCGCCGTCGTGGCGCCATCCGCTGGGCACCGACGACCAGGCGCGCGACGTGCTGGCGCGGCTGATCTACGGCTTCCGCATCTCCGTCCTGTTCGGGCTGGCGCTCACCGTGCTGAGCTCCGTGATCGGCATCGTCGCGGGCGCCGTCCAGGGCTATTTCGGCGGGCTGGTCGACCTCTCCATGCAGCGTTTCATGGAGATCTGGTCGAGCATGCCGACCCTCTACCTGCTGATCATCCTGGCGAGCTTCATCCAGCCCGGCTTCTGGGTGCTGCTGGGGATCATGCTGCTGTTCAGCTGGATGGCCCTGGTCGGGCTGGTGCGGGCGGAGTTCCTGCGCGGCCGCAACTTCGACTATGTGCGGGCGGCCCGGGCGCTCGGCATGCTGGACGCCCGCATCATGTTCCGGCACATCCTTCCCAACGCCATGACCGCCAGCCTGACCTTCCTGCCCTTCATCCTGGCCGGCTCCGTCACCACCCTGACGTCGCTCGACTTCCTGGGATTCGGCCTGCCGGTCGGCTCGCCGTCGCTGGGCGAGCTGCTGCTGCAGGGCAAGAACAACCTCAACGCGCCCTGGCTGGCCATCACCGGCTTCTTCATCATCGCCCTGATGCTGTCGCTGCTGGTGTTCATCGGCGAGGCGGTGCGCGACGCCTTCAATCCGCGCAAGGTGATGGCATGAGCAGTCCCGGCGGTGCGGCTTCCCTGCTCGAGGTCCGCGACCTCTCGGTGACCTTCGGCACCGGCGACAAGGCCGTGCGGGCGGTCCGGAACGTCAGCTTCGACATCGCCCGCGGCGAGACGGTCGCGCTGGTCGGCGAATCGGGCTCGGGCAAGTCGGTGACGGCGCTGTCGGTGCTGCAGCTCCTGCCCTATCCGATGGCCAGCCATCCCACCGGCAGCATCCGCTTCCAGGGCGACGAGCTGGTCGGCGCGCCGCCGCGCGAGCTCCTGTCGGTGCGCGGCAACCGCATCTCGATGATCTTCCAGGAACCGATGACCTCGCTCAACCCGCTGCACACGATCGAGCGGCAGGTGAACGAGGTGCTGATCCTGCACAAGGGCCTGTCGCGCGCCGCCGCCCGCCGCCGCACGCTCGAGCTGCTGGAGCAGGTCGGCATCCCCGATGCCGCCAACCGCCTCGACGCCTATCCGCACCAGCTCTCGGGCGGCCAGCGCCAGCGCGTCATGATCGCCATGGCGCTGGCCAACGAGCCCGACCTGCTGATCGCCGACGAGCCGACGACGGCGCTCGACGTCACGATCCAGGCGCAGATCCTGAAGCTGCTCAAGTCGTTGCAGGCGCGCTACGGCATGGCGCTGCTGTTCATCACCCACGACCTCGGCATCGTGCGCAAGGTGGCCGACCGCGTCTGCGTGATGACCCAGGGCCGCATCGTCGAGCAGGGCCCGGTGGCGGAGGTGTTCGACCGGCCGCAGCATTCCTACACCCAGCATCTGCTGTCGGCCGAGCCCAAGGGCCGGCCGGCCGCCGCCGATCCGTCGGCGCCGGAGATCCTGCAGCTCGACGACGTCAAGGTGCACTTCCCGATCAAGCGCGGCGTGCTTCGCCGCACCGTCGGCCACGTGAAGGCCGTCGACGGGGTCAGCTTGTTGCTCCGGGAAGGCCACACGATCGGGCTGGTCGGCGAATCGGGCTCGGGCAAGACGACTCTCGGCCTTGCCCTGCTGCGGCTCGAGGGCAGCACCGGCGGCATCCGGTTCGACAGTCGCGACCTGCAGGCGCTCAGCCAGCGCGAGCTGCGGCCCCTGCGCCGCGAGATGCAGATCGTCTTCCAGGACCCGTTCAGTTCGCTCAGCCCGCGCATGTCGGTCGGCGAGATCATCGGCGAGGGGCTGGAGGTCCACCGCATTGGCACCGAGGCCGAACGCGCCCGCATGATCGACCAGGTGCTGACCGAGGTCGGGCTCGATCCCGCGGTGCGCGACCGCTACCCGCACGAATTCTCCGGCGGCCAGCGCCAGCGCATCGCCATCGCCCGCGCCCTGGTGCTGAAGCCCCGGCTGATCGTGCTCGACGAGCCGACCTCGGCGCTGGACATGAGCGTCCAGGCGCAGATCGTCGACCTGCTGCGCGACCTGCAGCAGCGCCACAGGCTGGCCTACCTGTTCATCAGCCACGACCTCAAGGTGGTCCGGGCGCTGGCCGACGAGGTGCTGGTGCTGCGCCACGGCAAGGTCGTGGAACGCGGCTCCGCCCGGCAGATCTTCGAGCAGCCCGAGACCCCCTATACCCAGGCGCTGATCGCCGCCGCCTTCAACCTCGAGGCGGACGGCGCCGACCGGGGAGCCGTCGCCACCTGACCGTCCCGACCGGGCCAGGGAGACTCCCCGCCGGAGGAGAGGCCCGGCTGTGGACTTCGCCAGCGATTCCGGCGACCCTCGCGCCCACCAGAGGATGCTCGCCGCGTCGAACGGGCACGCGTAGCACGCAAAGGGGAGTGAACGAGAGATGAGCGCCATGCTCCGCCGCGGGGTCCTCGCCTTCGGTGTTCTTCTCGCCGCCGCCACCACCGCCTCCGCGCAGAGCGGCACGCTGACCCTGGGAACGGCCTCGGTGGGCGGCACCTACTTCGTCTACGGCGAGGCCGTGGCGCGGCTGCTGACCGACAAGGCGCGGCTGTCGGTGGCCACCCAGCAGACGCAGGGCCCGAACCAGAACATGATCCTGGTCGACGAGCAGAAGATGGCGCTCGGCATGGTGACGATGGGCGTCGCCCTGCAGGGCTTCACCGGCACGGCGCCCTGGACCAAAGGGCGCAAGCTCGAGAACGTCCGCGCGCTTTTCCCGATGTACGACACGCCGCTGCAGTGCGTGGCGCTGAAGAAGTCGGGCATCTCCGGTTTCCGCGGGCTCGACGGCAAGACCGTCGGCGTCGGCCCCAAGGCCGGCACGCCGGGAACCTACTTCCCGATGATCTTCGAGGCGCTCGGCATCAAGGTGTCGGTGCGCAACGGGCAGAACATCGACATGGGCCACCAGCTCCAGGACGGCGTCGTCGACGCCTTCTGCTCCGCCGCCGGCCTGCCCATCCCGGCCTTCGCCGATCTCGACGCCGCCGAGCCGGTCTCCTTCTTCACCTGGACGGACGCCGAGCTGGCGGCAATTCACAAGGCGATGCCGGAATTCACCGCGACGGTGATTCCCAAGGGCATCTACAAGCAGCAGACCGCCGACCAGAAGACCGTCGGCCTGTTCAACTTCGCCATCGCCAACAAGGAGATGCCGGCCGATCTTGCCTACACGATCACGCGGACGGTCCTGGAGAACAGCGCGACGCTGGCCCGCGCCCATCCGGCCGGCAAGGCGACGATCGCCGCCAACGCGTCGCGCAACACCGTCCTGCCCTTCCATCCGGGCGCCGTGCGCTACTACAAGGAGAAGGGCATCAAGCTCGACCCCGCGACGCTTCCGAAGTAGTCTCGCCCGCGTGTCGAACGCGATCGCTTACGTCAGCCGTGACACTGACGGCCTGCATTGGAAGAAGGTGCTCGAGGATGCCCTCGGCCCTCTCGATTTCCGGACCCTCAAGGGGGGCCTGGGCAACACCGACGACATCGAGATCGCGATGGCCTGGAAGCCGGACCGCGGGCTCCTGGCCTCGTTCCGGAACATCCGGCTGATCGTCTCGCTCGGCATGGGCGTCGATCACCTGCTGACCGACGACCGGCTGCCCGACGTGCCGATCGTGCGCATCATGGACGACGGGCTGGTCGGCCAGATGAGCGAGTACGCCATCTTCTGGGCGCTGCGGCACCATCGCGACATCGACAAGTACGCCGAGCTGCAGCGGGCCAGGACCTGGAAGGCGCTCGACTTCGTCGACACGATCCATCGCCGCGTCGGCGTCCTGGGACTGGGCGTGATCGGCCAGGACACCGCGCGAAAGTTCGCCGCGCTGGGCTTCCCGACCGCCGGCTGGAGCCGCACGGCCAAGGACCTGCCCGGCATCGAGACCTTCCACGGCCAGGACGGCCTCGCGGCGCTGCTGGCGCGCAGCGACATCCTGGTCAACGTGCTGCCGCTCACCCGCGACACGAAGGGCATCCTCGACGCGGGCGCCTTCGCCGCGCTGCCGAAGGGCGCCTACCTGGTCAACATGGCGCGCGGCGGCCACGTCGTGGACGCCGACCTGCTGGCGGCGCTCGACTCGGGCCATCTTGCCGGGGCCGCGCTCGACGTGTTCAACACCGAGCCGCTGCCCGCCGATCATCCCTACTGGACGCATCCCCGGGTGCACGTGACGCCGCACATCGCCGGCGCCACCAACCCGCGCACCGCCTCGCCCGGCATCATCGAGAACATCAGGCGCCTGCGCGCCGGCCAGCCCCTGATCAACACGGTCGATCCCAAGACGGGGTATTGACCCCCTCACCTAGCCTCTCCCCCCAAGGGGGAGAGGAACATGAACTACTTGCTGATCCGCTTCTCGATCGCCGCGAAGATCGCGCGGGCGGCCTGGGCCTCGCCGCCCTCGGGACGGCCGGGGCGGCTGGTGTTGTTCCAGGCCATCATGTCGAAATGCGCCCACGGCACGTCGTCGGGCACGAATTCCTGCAGGTAGAGCGCGGCGGTGATGGCGCCGCCGAACGGCGCGGACGGCGCGTTGTTGATGTCGGCCACCTTGCTGTCGAGCAGGCGGCGGTAGCCGGCGAACAGCGGCATGCGCCACATCGGGTCGGTGACCGCCTTGCCGGCCTCGATCAGGTCGTCGGCCAGCGCGTCGTCGTTGCAGAACAGCGCCGGCAGGTCGGTGCCCAGCGCCACCCGCGCCGCGCCGGTCAGCGTCGCGCAGTCGACCATCATGGTCGGCTTCTCCGACGCGCCTTCGTGCAGCGCGTCGCACAGGATCAGGCGGCCCTCGGCGTCGGTGTTGCCGATCTCGACGCTGATGCCCTTGCGCGTCGGCACGACGTCGAGCGGCCGGAAGGCGTTGCCCGACACGCTGTTCTCGACCGCCGGCACCAGCAGGCGCAGGCGCACCGGCAGGCCGGTGGCCATCACCATCGACGCGACCGCCATCATGGTCGCCGCACCGCCCATGTCCTTCTTCATGTTGAGCATGCCGGCGGCCGGCTTGAGGTCGAGGCCGCCGGTGTCGAAGCACACGCCCTTGCCGACCAGCGTGACCCGGGGATCGGTCTCCTTGCCCCAGGTGAGGTCGATCAGGCGCGGCGCGCGGCTGCTCGCCCGGCCGACGGCGTGGACCATCGGGTAGTTCTGCTTCAGGAGATCGTCGCCCGTGATCACCTTCACCTTGGCGCCGTGCGCCTTGCCGAGCGCCTGCGCGGCCTCTGCAAGTTCGGCCGGTCCCATGTCGGACGACGGCGTCGTGATGAGGTCGCGGGCGAGCGAGATCGCCTCGATCATCGCTTTGGCGCGCGCCCTGTCGGCGCCTTCCGGCCACAGGATCTTCGCGCCGGCCTTCGCCTTGCGCGAACGGTAGCGCTCGAAGCGCCAGGTGCCGAGGCCGATGGCGACGGCGGCGTCGGTCGGCGACACCGGCGCGGTGTCCGAGGCGAGCCGCCAGGTCCCGGCCGGCAGGCGGCTGGCCAGGCCGCCGAAATCCCACAGCACGGGCTTGGCCGGCACGACCAGCACGGCGCCGGCCGCCTTGCCGTCGCGGCCCGGCAGAACCGCGAGGTCGCCGGCCTTGCCCTCGACACCCGACGATTCCAGCCAGCCGCGGCGCGCCGCCGACTGCTGCTTCAGCCACGATCGCCACGACGATTGCCCGACAACCTGTATGGGCAATGACGAAGGAGACCGGTCAACGAACGGCAACGCCATGGACATGCTCGCGATTCTATAGTGCAACGGACACTGTGCCGGCCAAATCGTCCGGCTGGCAAGGAGGGTGTATGGCCGACTTCACGCTGGTGATCGGCAACAAGAACTATTCGTCGTGGTCGCTGCGCGGGTGGCTGATGGCCCGCATCGCCGGCATCGAGTTCGAGGAGATCGTCGTCCCGCTCGAACTGCCCGAGACGCAGCCCACGATCCGCAAGTACACGCCCTCGGGCCGCGTGCCGGTGCTGATGCATCGCGGGCTCGCGGTGTGGGATTCGCTGGCCATCGGCGAGTACCTGAACGACCTCAAGCCCGAGGCGGGCCTGTGGCCGGCCTCGGCGGCGGCGCGCGCGCACGCCCGCTCCATCTCCTGCGAGATGCATGCCGGCTTCGTCGAGCTGCGCAACAACATGCCGATGAACATCCGCGCCTCCTATCCCGGCAAGGGCATGGTCTCGGCGGTGCGCGCCGACATCGAGCGCATCACCTCGATGTGGCGCGACTGCCGCAAGCGCTTCGCCGGCGCGGCGCCCAAGGACGACGGCTTCCTGTTCGGCCAGATCGGCGCCGCCGACGCCATGTACGCGCCGGTCGTGACGCGCCTGCGGACCTACGGCGTCACCGTCGATTCCGACACCGATGCCTACTGCAAGGCCGTGCTCGCCTATCCCGCCATGAAGGAGTGGATGGACGCCGCGAAGAACGAGCCCTGGCTGATCGCCGGCTACGAGCTCGACTAGGCAGCGGCGGGAGGCGCACAGCCGGACGGCGGCGGCATGCTGTTCACGGCCTTCGAGTTCGTCTTCCTGTTCCTGCCGGCGACGTTCGTCGGCTTCCTGCTGCTGCGCCGCCTGGCCTACCTGGCGGGCGTGGCCTGGCTGATCGCCGCGTCGCTGTTCTTCTACGCCTTCTGGAACGCCGCCTACCTCTGGCTGCTGGTCCCGTCGATCGTCGTCAACTACGGGCTCGGCCGCTGGCTCGACCGGCTGGCGCCGGGACCGGGGCGCAAGGCCGTGCTGGCGGCCGGCATCGCGGCCAATCTCGGCGTGCTGGCCTGGTTCAAGTATGCCGGCTTCCTGGTCGCCAACCTCGACCCGGTCCTCGGCCTCGACCTCGCGGTCGGCGCGATCGTGCTGCCGCTCGGCATCTCGTTCATCACCTTCCAGAAGATCGCCTACCTGGTCGATTCCTATCGCGGCCACGCAAGCGACCGGAGCTTCCTGCGCTTCGCCCTGTTCGTGAGCTTCTTCCCGCAGCTGATCGCCGGGCCGATCGTCCACCACGCCGAGATCATGCCGCAGCTCCGGCCCGGCCGCCTGGGCGGGCCCACCGCCGGACAGGTGGCGGCCGGCCTCACCCTGTTCGCCGTCGGCATGTTCAAGAAGGTGGTGCTGGCCGACGGCGTGGCGCCGCTGGCCAACCTCGCCTTCGGCGACGCCGCACAGGGCCTCGCGCCCGGGCCGGCCGCGGCGTGGGCCGGCACGCTCGCCTACACGCTGCAGCTCTATTTCGACTTCTCGGGCTACTCCGACATGGCCTGCGGGCTGGCGCTGCTGTTCGGCGTGCGGCTGCCGCCCAACTTCTACTCGCCCTACAAGGCGGCCAGCATCGTCGACTTCTGGCGCCGCTGGCACATCACCCTGTCGCGCTTCCTGCGCGACTATCTGTACATCCCGCTGGGCGGCAACCGGCGCGGCCCGGCGCGGCGCCACGTCAACCTGCTGCTCACCATGGTGCTGGGCGGCCTGTGGCACGGCGCCGGCTGGACCTTCATCCTGTGGGGCCTCTACCACGGGCTGCTGCTGCTCGCGGCCCATGCCTGGCGCGAGGGGCTGCGCGCGCCGCGCCTGCCGCGACCGGCCGGCGTGGCCATCACCTTCCTCGCGGTGATGCTCGGCTGGGTCCTGTTCCGCTCCGAGACCTTCGCCGCCGCGCGGCTGATGTTCGATTCCCTGGCGGGCCTCGGCGGCGCGGCAGAGGCCCACGCGCCATCCCTCCCCGACTGGCTGCGTCTCGCGGCGCTGCTGGCCGCCGTCTGGCTGCTGCCCAACACGGTGCAGCTGCTGCGCCGCGGCTTCCTGCTGTCGGACGCCAACACGCGGCGCCATCTCGCCGAGGACCGCCGGCCCGCCTGGAAGCGCCTGGCCTGGCGGCCGAGCCTCGCCTGGGCCGCCGCCGCTGCGCTCTGCTTCGCGCTCGCGCTGATGCCGACGCGGCCGCGCATCGAGTTCCTCTACTTCCAGTTCTGACGTGCGCGCGCTCTCGCTCCGCTATCTCCTGGCGCTCGCGGTCCTGTTCCCGCTGCTCTGGCTCCTCGCCAGCGGTGCGAGCTACGTCGCCGCCGTCGCCAAATGCGACGGCCGCCAGCCCACCGAAAACGCCTACATCGCCTACTGCCTCGATCGCGACTACGGCGACTTCGAGCACGAGGCCTTCTACTTCGGCCTCGAGCGCACCGCCGGGGCGCTGGCGGCGACGCGCGTGCTCTTCCTCGGCAATTCGAAGATGCAGTACGCCTTCTCGCGGGCCAACGTCGCGCCGTTCTTCGCCGCGCGCGACACGCCGTTCTTCCTGATGGGCTTCGGCCACGGCGAGCAGTCTCGCTTTCCCGGGCTGGTGCTGGAGCGCCATCCCGCCCGGCCGGCTCTGGTAGTGATCAACGTCGATCCCTTCTTCACCGACGGCATCACCGAGCCCGCGGCCTTTCCGCTGCAGCACCCCATCGCCGGCTGGATCGACGCCGTCTTCAAGTCGCTCGCGCAGCGGCCGCGCGCCTGGGCCTGCCGCCGCTGGCCGCAGGCGCCGGGCTGCGGCGGCGTTCCGGCGATGATGCGCTCGCGGGTCACGGGCCAGTGGGATGTCGCTTCCTTCCGGCCCGATCCCGACCCGGCCTATCCAACCGAGGCGCCGGCACCGGTCGACGAGGCCGCCTTGCAGGCATGGCTCGAGCGCGCGCTCGCGATCGCGCCGGCCTTCCTCGCCCGGCTCGAGGCGCGCTGCGTCGTCTTCACGGCGGTGCCGTCGGCGGCGGGCGATCTCTATGCGAGGCGGCTGGCCGAGCGGCTGCCCGAAGAATTGGGCGTGCGCGTCATCGCGCCGGCGGTCGAAGGCCTCACCACCATCGACCATGTCCATCTCGACGGGCGGAGCGCCGTCGCCTGGTCGGACGCCTTCCTGCGCGCCCTCGATCCGGTCGGCCGCGCCTGCGGCGCGTGGCGCTGACCGGACGCTTTCCTAGAAGGCCTTGTCGCTCAGGAACTTGAGGAACGTCGTGAGGTCGGGCCTGGCCTTGTTCTTCTCGCAATAGGCCGAGAACTCGGCCGGCGTGACGTCGACCATCTTCACGGCATGCCGGCGCGACTTCCAGTCGGCCATCTTCTTGGCTTCGCGGAAGTGCCATTCCTCGTAGCTGCAGGACGGATAGTGACGGACCAGCCGCTGAAGCGCCTCGTGGTCCTCGGCCGACTTCACCCGGGCAAAATACTGAATCGACATCGTACCTTCGGATCAGCTTGTGGGGAGGGGCCCGCATGGGGCGGCCCCCTTCTGCCCGCTGTCGCCGGCAATGTCGAGCCTCGCCGGCACACGGGAAGCGGCATTCCGCCGCCGCCCGTCGCCGTCAGTTCAGTCCGTAGAGCCGCGCCACGTTGTCGTGGACGATCTTCTTCTGAACGGTCTCGGAGAAGCCCGACAGGTTCTCGCGCAGCGTCTCGCGCGAGTTCGGCCAGATGCAATCGGGGTGCGGATAGTCGGCCCCCCAGATGATGTTGTCCTCGCCGATCAGAGGCACGATGGGTTCCAGGTACTTGTCCTGCTGGTAGGTGACGTAGCCCTGGCGGCGGAAATAGTCCGAGGGCTTCATCTTGAAGCCGAGTGCGCGGGCGCGGTCGTGATACTCGGTGTCGAGCCGGTCGAAGACGTAAGGCAGCCAGGTGACGCCCGATTCGCCCAGCACGAAGTTGAAGTCGGGATATTTCTCGCAGGCGCCGGAGGCGAGCAGCGAGACCAGCACCTCCATCGTGTCGAGCTGGAACAGCGCCGAGCGCACCAGCCGGTGCTGCACGAAGTACTCCTTCTCCATCTCCGGCGTGTCGGGCGCGCGCACCGCCTTGAAGCCGGTCGAGTGGAAGGAGATCGGGAACCGGCACTCGGCCGACGCCTCCCACAGCTTGTACCAGTCGTGATGGTAGAGCGGCAGGCCCATGCGCTTGAAGGCGAGGTCGCCGCCCTTCAGCCCCATCTTCGCGCAGCGCCGAACCTCGTCGGCCGCCGCCTGCGGATCGGTGTTGGGGATGATGGCCAGCGGGAAGACGCGGTTGGGATCGGCGCGGCGGGCGAAGTCGGCCGCCCAGTCGTTGTAGCGGGCGTTCGACCAGACGCGCAGCTCGACGTCGTCGATCAGGTCGTTGATCATCAGGCAGCCGTAGATGATCTCCTTCTCGAGCCCGTCGCGGTCGAGGTCGGCGATGCGCAGCTCCGGCGTCGTCGGCCGCGGCTGGGCGCCGGGGTAGCTGTCCCACTCGAAGCCCGCCTCCTTCATCTCGTCGACATGGCCGAACGAGCCCTTGGTGTAGGGCAGGAAGCCCGGCCCGACGCCGTTCCACATGCCGCGGTCCTTGTCGTCGACGAACCAGTGCTGGCCGTCGTTGCGCTCCTCGACGCGCGGCGCGTTCTTCTTCCACTTGGCCGGCGCCTGCGAGGACCACAGGTCCGGCGGGCAGTAGGTGAGGTCGATGTGGTTGTCGCCGGAAATCAGCTTGTGCTGCATGGCGCGCTCCGTCCGCTGGGAGACGTCCAATGGAAGACGTCCAAGGAAAGACATGGGTACTACGCGACGCGACGACGGCATGCTAAGGCCCCCGTCACGATGGCGCCAAGGTGCATTTCCGCTCAGCGGGCGCTCGTTTCGCGGGAGGGCCGGCGGCGGTTGCCGCCGAGGCCGGCCTGAAACAACGGAGAAGGCAACGTGACCCTGCCGCTCGAAGGCATTCGTGTGATCGAGGTCGGCCAGGCGCTGGCCGGGCCGCTGGCCGGCGTGATCCTGGCCGACATGGGCGCCGACGTGATCAAGATCGAGAAGCCCGACGGTGGCGACGATGCCCGCATCTGGGGCCCGCCCTACGGGCCCGACGGCGTGACCTCGCTCTATTTCTACAGCCAGAACCGCAACAAGCGCTCGGTGTCGCTCGACCTCAAGGCGGCAGCCGACGTGGACAAGCTCCACCGGCTCTGCGAGACGGCCGACATCCTGATCCAGAACCTGCGGCCGGGCGTGGTCGACGAGATCGGCATCGGGCCCGAGGCCATGCTCGAACGCCATCCGCGGCTGATCTACTGCTCCATCTGGGCCTTCGGCTACCAGGGCCCGCTCAAGATGAAGCCGGGCTTCGACCCGCTGCTGCAGGCCTATGGCGGCATGATGTCGGTCACCGGCCGGCCCGAGGATCCGCCGACCTTCTGCGGCGCCTCGATCAACGACAAGGCGACCGGCATGTTCTGCACCATCGGCGCGCTGGCGGCGCTGCGGCTGCGCGACAAGACCGGAAAGGGCTGCCTGGTCGACACCTCGTTGTTCGACTCGGCGGTGCACTGGGTCGAGGGCCAGGTGAACAACTACCTGGCCAACGGCACGGTCTCGCAGCGCCACGGCACCGGCGGCACGGTGATCGTGCCCTACCAGACCTTCGACACGGCCGACGGCAAGTCGCTCTGCCTGGCACCGGGCAACGACCGGCTGTGGGCGCGCGCGGCCCAGGTGCTCGGCCATCCCGACTGGGCCACCGACCCGCGCTACGCCAAGAGCGCGGCCCGGGTGAAGAACAAGGGCGAGCTGCTGCCGATGATCGCCGAAGCGATGCGCGGCCGGACGCGCGACGCCTGGATCGAGGCCTTCGAGAAGGCGGGCGTGCCCTGCGCGGCGGTCAACGACATCGGCGAGCTCGCCAACACGCCGCAGTTCGCCGCCTCGGAGATCGTGCAGGAGCTGCCGGGCGGCGGCCCGAAGGTCGTCGGCCTGCCCATCACCTTCGACCGCAAGCGCCCGCTGTCGACCCGGCCCTCGCCCGCGCTCGGCGAGCACACGGACGAGGTGCTGGGTCCGCTGAAATAGCGTCGGATGGACGAGGGATAGAGCGGGACGGCGGACACCACTCTATCGATAAACGCAGTAGTTTTCAATAACTATAGTTTTTTCGCACCGGGGAGAGGCGGAGAGCGCCCGCCGCCGTCGCGAGTTTTGGCGCTCCAGAAGGGGGTCCAAATAGCGGGCCCGGGCCGCCATCCCACCAACCCTGGTGATTTTTCAGCGGCGTGACGGCACTGCCGTCACCTCTCGTGCCAGCAATGCCGTCGACCCACCCTTCTGTCGTCCTGAGCGAGGCGCCTGCCCTGAGCGCAGCCGAAGGGAAGGACCTCGTCGCCGCTTGCCAACGGCATGAGATCCTTCGCTGCGCTCAGGATGACATGAAGCGCACGGAGCCGCGCCTGACGCGTCTGCTCCGCTGTCACCCCGAGCGCAGCGAGGGGCCTTCGGACAACAGAAAGGTCCCTCGCTTTCGCTCGGGATGACAGCGAGGTGTTGCCCGCGCCCTGAGCGGCTCAGGCCACCGTCACCGGCTCGTCGGTGATGCCATCATTGCGGGATCAACCCACACTTCTGTCGTCCTGAGCGCAGCGCCTGCCCTGAGCGCAGCCGAAGGGAAGGACCTTATCGCCGCTTGCAACCGGCATGAGATCCTTCGCTTCGCTCAGGATGACATGAGAAGGGGCTCGGGATGACATGAAGAGTCAGGCCGCCACGACCGGCTCGGCGCCGACGATGGTGGTGCGGTGCATGACGCGGCGCTCGGCGGGATCGTGGGGCGTGACGGCGTGCACGGTGCAGCGATTGTCCCACATCAGGACGTCGTGCGGCTCCCAGACATGGCGGTACATGTACTGCGGCTGGGCGGCGAAGTCCGACAGGTCCTCGATCAGCCGGCGGGACGCGCCCTCCTCCATCCCCTCGATGGCGTCGTTGTAGATCGAGCTGATGAACAGCGAGGTGCGGCCGGTCACCGGATGGCGGCGCACCATCGGATGCCAGACCGGCGGCATGGCGGCGCGCTCCTCGCCGGTCGGCGGCGGCGAGCCGACCAGGCGGCTCAGCATGGCGAAGTCGTGCCGTGCGCGGCGGCCCTCGACCTGGCGGCGCAGCCCGTCGGGCAGGTCGTCCCAGACCTTGTACATGTTGATGAACTGGGTGATGCCGCCGGTGCGGCTGATCTCGATCCCGTGCAGCAGCGAGCCCATCGAGGGCATCGGCCGGTAGCTCGAATCGGTGTGCCACTGGCGCGACGAGGAAAGCTGCACCTGCGAGGGCGTCGACGGCTTCAGGAGGTTGTTCCTCTCGTCGACGTTGGACACGAGGAAGATCTCCTTCACCCGGTCGGCGCGCAGGCCGAGCGAGGTCTGGTGGAAGATCTCCGGCTCGCCGAAGTTCCGCGTGAAGGCGACATGCTCGGCGTCGCTGATGTCCTGATCGGGAAACACCACGACCAGATGCTCCATCCAGGCCTCGTGGACCGCGCGCCGCGTCGCCTCGTCCAGCGGCCAGTGCATGTCGACGCCGCGGATCTCCGCGCCCAGCGCCGGATGGCGCGGCACCACCGTGATGGCCATGGTTTCCTCCTGATGGTCTCGTTGGAGGAACGATAGGCCGATTGCGGCCGCCGCCGCAATTGCCCGCCCTGCGGTCGCCGGGAGGCGGCCGTCAGCCGTTGACGATGTCGTAGCGCAGCCAGAGCGCATCGCCCTCCAGCCGCTCGCAGCTCTTCAGGGTCATGGCCGTGACCGGCGCCGTCGGGCCCTGCATCTCGGTCGCGGAATCGAAGACGTAGGGACCGCCGCGCGCGCCGTCGACGGTCGGCACGATGGCGAGGCTGAGCTCGTCGATCAGCCCGGCGCGCAGGAAGGAGCCGTTGGCCTTGCCGCCACCCTCCAGCAGCAGGCGCTCGATGCCGAGCTCGCGGTTCAGGATCTCCAGCAGGCGCGCCAGGTCGAGCTCGCGCTCGCCGGCGAAGACGTAGGAGACGCCGTCGGCGCGCAGCGCCGCGAGATGGGAATCCGGCACGGCCTCGGTCAGCACGACGAGGATGGGATCGCCGCCGATGTCGGCGCGACCCCAGGCGATCTTGCCCTCGGCATCGAGCACGACGCCCCAGACCCTGGCGTCGCGGGTCGCGAACCACGGCGTGCGCGGCAGGGGTTCGCGCGGCGGCGTCGCGGGATAGGAGTCCCGCTTGGCGAACTCGCGGCCGGTGACACGCCCGACCAGCCAGGCGTCGCCGCCCAGCTTGTCGTGCAGGACCTCGAACAGGTTGCCCGACTTCTCGCGGGCCGGACGCTGGCGGCTCTGCCAGGTGCGGCCGTCGACGCTCGACACCATGTGGCAGATCACGTGGGGCTTCATGCGCGAAGCTTCGGTCGCTTCTCAGCCCAGCACAAGCAGGACCCGGCGATAGAGACCGTGACGATCGCCGAGCGGCAGCGTGTCCGGCGCGGCGGGCGTGGGCAGCCGAAGTCCCCGGGCGACGATCCTGTCGAGCAGCGCCCGGGCCTCGCGCGACAGGCGATGGATGATCTCGTCCTCGTTGTCGCCGCAGGCCGTGACCCCGGGCAGGGACGGGATCCAGCCGACGAACTGCCCCTCCGCCGTTCGTCTGATCAAGGAATAGTAGGCGGCTTGCATCACCGTCGAAGCACACGGGCGGGCGGCAACGCCGTCCTTGATCCAGATCAAACCAGGAGCGAGACGGGCCGACACGAAACCGTCATCAAGCCGTGCTTGATCGCCCGCGAAGGAGCCGCCGCCTTGAACCTGCCGATGAGCGAATCCAGCGACCTCGTGGTGCGCCCGTCGACCGAGGCGGACGTGCCCGCGATGCTGGCGATCTACGAGCACCATGTCCGCAACGGCGTCACCGTCGCCGAAACCGAGCCGCTGCAGGACGAGGACATCAAGCGCCGCCGCAAGAACATGCTGCGCCGCAAGCTGCCGCACCTGGTGGCGGAGCGCGGCGGCATGGTCGTGGGCTATGCCTATGCCGTGCCCTTCCGCAAGCGCCCGGCCTACCGCTATGCGGTCAAGCACTCGATCTACGTCCATCCCGACCACCTGCACAGCGGCGTCGGGCGCCGGCTCCTGCCGGCGCTGGTCGAGGCCTGCACGGAAGCGGGCTTCCGCCAGATGCTGGCCTATGTCGACGCCGAGAACCGGGCCTCGCAGGCCCTGCACGAAGCCTTCGGCTTCCGCCGCGTCGGCCTGCTGGAAGGCGTCGGCTACAAGTTCGGCCGGTGGACCGACAGTCTCCTGATGCAGCGCACGATCGGCGCCGGCACGACGGAGCCGCCGGGGTTCTAGAGGGTCGCGACCTGGAGCGATCGGAGCGCGGACCTCCAGGTCCGCTCATGATCATGATGCGGACCTGGAGGTCCGCGCTCCAACGACGCGCCAAGGAATGGCGATAGCGCTTCAGTGCGCCAGCAGGAGCGGGATGGGGCAGGACGAGATCACCTTGGCGGTGGCGCCGCCCAGCCCCAGGAAGTTGGACAGTTCGCCGTGGCCGTAGGCGCCCATCACCAGCAGGTCCGTGCCCTGCTCCCGCGCATGGGCCAGGAGGGCGCGGCCGCGGCTGCGGCCGGTGAGGGCGTGGAACGGCGCGGTGTCGAACGTCGCGGCGATGCCGTGACGGGCGAGATAGCGCGTCAGGAAGGGCGTGCCGGTCTCCTCCGCCGGGTCGTCGGACACCAGAACCGTCACCTTCTCCGCCCGCTCGAGGAAGGGCATCGCCGCACCGACGGCGCGGGCGGCCTGGGCGCTGCCGTTCCAGGCGACGAGCACCGACGCCATCCGGCCGGGCCTGACGTTCGGCGGGGCGATCACGACGGGACGCGCGCAGTCGTAGATCGCGGCCTTGACCGTGCCCGGCGAGATGTTCTCGTCGTCGGCGCCCGGCCGGCCGATCACGATGAGATTGGCGAACCGCCCCAGGCGCACCAGCGCGTCGCCCGTCATCGCCTGCTCGCCGGTGAAGGTGGCGCCCGGGAGAGGTGCCACGAGCTCGCGGAACCATCGCTGCGATTCGGCCGCCCTCCCCGTCCGCCGCTCGTCGGACAGGCGCGCCAGGAACGGCAACGACTGGACGGTGATGCTGGCGTCGCCCGCCTGATGCTCGGCGAAATGGACGGCGTCCACGGTGCCGTCGAACAGCGCCGCGATGCGCGCGGCGAGGCGAAAGGACATCTCGGCGTCCGGGCCGCCCTCGGAAACCGCCAGTATCGACTTGTACACTTTCCCCCGCCCCTGAATTGCGGAGCGAGTTTAGACGAGGCCGGCGGAAGTTAAAGCCGCGGGATGCGGCTCTTCGGGGCCGCGGGGGCGCAAGACCCGCGCAATGAGTTCATGAGCGAGCGGGGAGGCTCGCGGTCCGGAAGAAACAGAAGGCGCGGCGTCAGGCCTTCTCGACCTCGCCGCCGGCATCGACCCAGCCCTTGAAGCCGCCGAGGTTCAGGACCTTCTCGTAGCCCATGTCCTTCAGCGTCTTCAGCACCAGCGCCGAGCGGCCGCCGGACGCGCAGTAGGCGACCACGGTCTTGGCCTTGTCGAACGCCTTGTCGTGCATGGCCGAGGCCGAATCGGCGCGGAACTCGACGAGGCCGCGCGGCACGGCGACGGCGCCCGGCACCTTGCCCGAGGCGGCGACCTCGGGCGGCTCGCGCACGTCGAGGAACAGCACGTCGGCCTTGCCCACGAGCTTCTTGGCATCGTCGGGGCTGACGCGCGGCACGGCGGCGTTGGCTTCCTCGAGCATCCCCTGGACGGTCTTCATGGGCTTCCTCTCCGGTCGGTCGTGACGCGATGGTCTCGCGGGGCCACTAAAGCCCGAACCGCCGTGCTTTGCAAAGGTGGCACTGGGTCACTTCGCAGCGTCGGACCGGGCGGTGTCGGAGCGTGCGGTGCGGGCGCTCAGCATCTTCTCGACCCGGCGCACCAGCTCGTCGATCGTGAAGGGCTTGGTCAGCACCTCCATGCCGGGCGCGAGATGGCCGTGGCTCAGCACGGCATTGTCGGCATAGCCCGTGACGAACAGGACGCGGAGGTCGGGCCGGGTCTCCCAGGCGGCGTCGGCGACCTGCCGGCCGTTCAGCCCGCCCGGCAGGCCGACATCGGTCACCATCAGGTCGATATGCGCGTCGGAGCGCAGCAGGCGCAGCGCGTCGGCGCCGTCGCCGGCCTCGAGGCAGGCATAGCCGCGGTCGCTCAGCGAATCGACGATCAGCATGCGCACGGTCGGCTCGTCGTCGACGACCAGCACCGTGGCGCTCGCCGCGGAATTCGAGGCCGGCGCCGGCGCCGGTGGCGCCTCGGCCTTCTCGGCGCCGAGATGACGCGGCAGGTAGATGCAGACCATCGTGCCCTGCCCAGGCTCCGAGTAGATCCGGACATGGCCGTCCGACTGGCGGGCGAAGCCGTAGACCATCGACAGGCCGAGGCCGGTCCCCTGCCCCGTCGGCTTGGTGGTGAAGAAGGGATCGAAGACGCGGTCGATGATCGCCTTGTCGATGCCGGTGCCGGTGTCGCTGACGCAGACGGTGACGTACTGGCCCGGCGTCAGGCCGCGCTCGGAGGCCGTGCGCTCGTCCAGCCACTTGTTCGCGGTCTCGAGCGTGATGCGGCCGCCGTCGGGCATGGCGTCGCGCGCGTTGATGCAGAGGTTGAGCAGGGCATTCTCGAGCTGGTTGGCGTCGACCATGGCCGGCCACAGGCCGGCCGCGGCGACGGTCTCGACCTCGATCGACGGACCGACCGTGCGGCGCACCAGCTCCGACAGGTCGGCCATCAGGCGGTTGATGACGATGGGCTTGGGCGACAGGGTCTGGCGCCGCGAGAAGGCGAGCAGGCGATGGGTGAGCGACGCCGCCCGCCGCGCCGCGCCGAGACCCGCCGTCAGGTAGCGCTCGACATCCTCGCTGCGGCCCTGCGCCAGCCGCGAGCGAATCAGCTCGAAGGCACCGGTGATGCCGGCCAGCAGATTGTTGAAGTCGTGCGCCAGGCCGCCGGTGAGCTGGCCCACCGCCTCCATCTTCTGCGACTGCCGGAGCGCCTCCTCGGCGATGCGGAGGCGACGCTGCTCGGCGAGCCGCTCGGTGACGTCGTAGACGAACTGGTAGGCGCCGATCGGCTTTCCATCGGCATTGCGCAGGGTGCTGAAGCGCATCTCGTAGGAGCGCCGGTCGCGATCCGGATCGCCGAACTCGCCGATCTCGACGAACTCCTCCCCGTCGAGGGCACGCTGCCAGATCGCCCGCAGGGCGCGCTGGTGCTCGGGCCGGTCGGCCAGCAGGTCGAGCATGCTGTCGCCGACCCGCGGCAGGACGCCGTAGATGCGCTGGAACTCGCGCGCCGAGGCGCGATTGACGGCGAGCCAGCGGAAGTCGCGGTCGACGACCTGGACGAAGACGTCGGTGCCCTCGACGATCTCGGCCAGGAGCCGACGCTCGGCCAGCGCTTCGGCGACGCGCGCCTCGAGCGTGGCGTTGAGCTGGCGCAGCTCGTCCTCGGCCCGCTTGCGCGCGGTGATGTCCTGGAACAGGACCGCAACCTGGCGCAGGCTCGCCGGCTCGAGGCGGAAGGCGGCGAGCTCGAGATGGCGGCCGGTGGCGACCAGCTCGCGCTGGAACCGGATCGGCTCGCCGGTGCGCAGCACGCCGCCATAGAGCTCGACCCAGCCGGCCGCCTCGTCCGGCACCATCTCGCGCACCTTCTGGCCGACGACATTGGGGATGCCGGCATGTCGCGCATAGGCGGCGTTGGCCTCGATGTGGATGTAGTCGCTGAGCGGCCCGTGCGGGCCGTCGAGGAACTCGATGATGCAGAAGCCTTCGTCGAGGGAATCGAACAGCGCCTGATAGCGCAGGTCGTTCCCGCGCGGCTGGGCATCGGCATTCATGGCGGCAGACTAGAGCTTTTTCGGTCCGGCTGGAAATCAGCCGGCTCGCAAAGGCCTGCCGAGGATCAGGGTTTCGGCGCCGCCGTGCTGCCGCGCGTCACCAGCTCGAAGGGCAGGGTCTGGAAGGACTCGAACGGCCGCCCCTCGAGGCGGGCGATCACCTGCTCGGCGGCGGCGCGGCCGATCTCGACGATCGGCGTGCCGATGCTGGTGAGCGGCGGCGTCTGGGTCGCGCCGAGGTCGGTATTGTCGACGCCGGTGATCGAGATGTCGTCGGGGATGCGCACGCCCGCCTCTCGGCAGGCCATCATGGCGCCGACCGCGAAGACGTCGTTGGTCGCCACCACCGCGGTCGGCCGCGGCTCGACGGCGAGCAGGCGCCGCATCATGTCCGCCGCGGCATGGAGGTCGATCGGTCCGAACTGGACGTGGCGCGGATCGAGCGACAGGCCGGCCTGGGCCAGCGCCGCGCGCATGCCGGCGCCGCGCTCGGTGGCGCGGTCGTTGCCCTCGGTGACGGCGCTCAGGAGGCCGATGCGGCGGTGGCCGAGCCCGACCAGGTGGCGCGTCATCTCGAAGGTGGCGGCGCGATTGTCGAAGCCGATGCTGGGGTACTGGCGCATCGGGTCGACCACCCAGGTCAGCACGTAGGGCCGGCCGTAATCCTCGAGCAGCGCGAACAGGCCGGCATCGTGGTGCACGCCCACGAACACGAAGGCGTCGACGCCGCGGCCGACGAGCTGCTCGGTGATGCGCAGCTCGCTGGCGAGGTCGTAATGATGCTCGGCCAGCACCAGCGAGTAGCCCTTGGCGTCCAGCACCGCCTGCATGGCGCTGGTCGTGCGGGCGTAGAGCGCATAGCTGAACGACGGCACGACGGCGCCGATCATGCGGCTCTTGTCGGAGCGCAGCGCGCGCGCCGCACCGTGCGGCACGTAGCGCAGCTTCTTCATGGCGTCGCGCACACGCGCCTGGGTGTCGGCGTCGACCTGCTCGGCCGAATTGATGACGCGCGACACGGTGGCGGTGGAGACGCCGGCCAGACGGGCGACGTCCTTGGCGCTGGCGCGCTGGCCGGGGCGGCGGACGGCGATCTCGTCCTGGGTTTCGTTGGGCATGCGGCGGCGGGACTTGAACTCGATTACATGCAGGGCGGAACGGCAGCAAGGCCTAAAGATTCTGCCTTCTTGCGGAGCGGCGGGCGATGCTGTTAGCCTTGATGTAATCGAATACATAAACGGCCAACTGAAAACCGCGAAGGAGGAGACAGCAATGACCGACCACCGCCGAGACGGCCATCCGACCGCCCCCCGCCGCCGCGACGTCCTGCGCTATGCCGCGGGCGCCGGCCTCGCCACGGCCGCCGCCGGTTCCGCCTTCGCGCCCGCCTGGGCGCAGGGCGCCGACCTCGCGCCCTACCAGGCGGCCAAGATCGACTGGAAGCAGGCGCAGGGCGAGCAGATCACCGTGGCGGTGATCCCCGCTTCCTATTTCGAGAACCTGATCAGCCTGCAGCCGCAATTCGAGGCGCTGACCGGCATCAAGCTGCGCTTCGAGAAGGTGCCGCCGGGCCAGATCCGCCAGAAGGCGATGCTCGACCTGTCGTCCAAGACGGCGACCTACGCGACCCATGCCGCCGACCCGATGTACTACGCGCTCTACGTCGCCAACAAATGGGTCGAGCCGCTCGACAAGTACCTGTCCGACGCCAAGCTGACCGATCCCGCCTGGTTCAAGTACGACGACATCATCAAGGCGTGGCGCGAGGCCGATTCGATCGACGGCAAGCCCTACGGCGTGCCCTATGACGGCGAGGTGACGCTGCAGGTCTATCGCAAGGACCTCTATGCGGCGAAGGGGCTGAAGGCGGCCGACACCTACGACCAGCTGGTGGCCAACGCCAAGGCGCTGACCGATCCGGCGGCGCGCCAGTACGGGCTCGCCCTGCGCGGCTTCGCCGGCGCCGGCCAGAACATGTACATCTATCCCTCGCTGCTGCGCGGCTTCGGCGGCAACTGGGGCAGCGGCAAGCAGATCGTGGTGAACTCGGCCCCGGCGGTCGAGGCGCTCACCTGGTACGTCGACACGCTGAACAAGTACGCGCCGCCCGCGGTGCGCAACTGGAACTGGCCGGACATCGCCGACGCCTTCTCGCAGGGCACGATCGCGACCTACATCGACGCCCATTCGTCGGCCGCCGTCATCACCAATCCCGAGAAGTCCAAGGTGGTGGGCAAGATCGCCTACGCCCGCTGGCCCAAGGGACCGAGCGGCAAGCGCGTCAGCTCGCTGTGGAACTGGGGCTTCCCGGTCAACGCCGCGCTGTCCGACAAGGCCAAGAAGGCGACCTGGCTGTTCATCACCTGGGCGACCTCGGCCGAGACCCAGGCGCGGACCTCGTGGAAGTTCGACGGGCCGGCCAAGCGGTCGGGCCTCAACCGCCTGTCGCTCTGGCGCTCGCCGGAATTCGCCGCGGCGATGAAGAACGCCGGCGACAACTTCATCACGGCGGCGCTCGAATCGCTCGAGCAGGACACCGACGTCGACTGGCGGCCGCGCGTGCCGCAGTGGCCGGCGATCGGCGAGACCATGGGCACGGCGATCCAGTCGGCGCTGGTCGGCCAGAAGAAGCCCAAGGAGGCGCTGGACGAGGCCCAGGCGCGCATCAACCAGATCATGAAGGGCTGAGCGGCGACGTGGCGACAGCAGCCGGGGAGATGCCGACGCTGGAGAGCCGGGAGCGCCGCTTCGCGCTCTCGCTGCTCGGGCCGGCGCTCGTCCTGCTGCTGCTCACCACGACGGCGCCGCTGGTCTATCTCGGCTGGACCAGCCTGCAGCGAATCGACCTCGGCATGCCGTGGCTGTCGGGCTTCGCCGGCATCGACAACTACCTGAAGATGGGCGAGGACCCGCGCTTCTGGAACTCGCTGGTCCTCACCTTCATTTATACAGGCTCGACCGTGGTGCTGCAGGTCGTGCTCGGCCTGTCGCTGGCGCTGCTGGTCATGCAGTTCCCGCGCGGCCAGGGCCTGCTGCGCATCGCCGCCATCCTGCCGATCGTGCTGGCCCCGGTCGTGGTCGGCCTGTTCTGGCGCACCCTGGTGCTGGCGCCGGACTTCGGCATCGTCGACCTCGTGACGCGCTCGCTGGGGCTCGGCAGCTACAACTGGCTGGGCGATCCGCAGCTCGCGCTGATCTCGGTGATCGCCATCCACACCTGGCAGTGGACGCCGTTCGCCTTCCTGGTGCTTCTGGCGACGCTCGCCACCCTGCCGCCCGACGTCTACGAGGCGGCGCGGCTCGACCGCGCCGGGCCATGGCAGACCTTCTTCCACATCACCCTGCCCCTGATCCGGCCGGCCGTGGTCATGGTGGTGATCCTGCGCCTGATGACGGCGCTGTCGGCCTTCGCGGCGATCTTCGCGGCCACCGGCGGCGGCCCGGGCTCGGCGACCGAGATCCTGAACCTCTACGCCTACCGCACCTCCTTCACCGAGCTGAACCTGGGCTACGGCGCCTCGCTCGCCGTCGTGCTGCTGTCGATCACGCTCGCCATCTCGTGGTTCATGTTCCGCCTGCGGCGGGCCCGCGCATGACGCGGCCGCTCGCCCGCCGCCTGGTGCTCGCGGCCTTTGCCGGCATCGGCCTGTCGATCTGGGTGTTCCCGGTGATCTGGGGGCTGCTGACCTCGTTCAAGACCGAGCGCGACGTGCTGGCCTATCCGCCGGTCTGGCTGTTCACGCCGACGCTCGACAACTATCGCGAGGTGATCTTCGGCTCCTCGTCCATCCTGCCCAACCTCGCGTCGAGCCTGGTGCTGGCGGTGGCGACGACGGCGCTCACCATGCTGTTCGCCGTGCCGGCGGCCTATGCGATGGCGCGCCTGCGCTATCCGGCCAAGCGGGCCTCGGGCTTCTACGTGCTCGCCACCCAGATGCTGCCGCCGGTCGGGCTGATCATCCCCTACTACATGGCTCTGCAGAAGCTCGGCGCGCTCGACACCTACGGCGGGCTCACCGTCATCTACCTCACCTTCTCGCTGCCCTTCGCCATCTGGCTGTCGGTCTCCTACTTCGAGGACGTGCCGCTCGAGATGGAGGAGGCCGCCCTGCTCGATCGCGCCGGCCGGCTGCGCACCCTGTGGTACGTGATCCTGCCGCAGGTGCGCGGCGGCCTCGCGGTCACGGCGATCTTCGTCTTCCTCAACGCCTGGAACGAATTCATGTTCGCCGTCGTGCTCGGCGGCAACCAGGTCCGCACCGTGACGGTGGCCATGTTCAACTTCATCTCCGTCGAGCAGACCCAGTGGTCGCGCCTCGCCGCCGCCGCCATGCTGGCCATGGCGCCGGTGATCCTGGTCGGCATCTTCGCCCAGCGCCACATCGTGAAGGGCCTCACCGTGGGCGCCGTGAAGGGCGGCGGCCGGCGATGAGCACCACCACCACCGGCAGCGTGCGCCTCGAAGGCGTCGTGAAGCGCCACGGCGCCACGACCGTCCTGCACGGCATCGACCTCGAGATGCGGCCGGGCGAATTCTTCGTGCTGCTCGGCCCCTCGGGCTCGGGCAAGACCACGACGCTACGCATCCTGGCCGGGCTCGAGACGGTGAGCGGCGGCCGCGTCCTGATGGACGGCGAGGACGTCACCCATCGCGAGCCGGGCGCGCGCGACGTCGCCATGGTGTTCCAGAGCTACGCCCTCTACCCGCACATGACGGTGGCCGAGAACATCGGCTTTCCGCTCAGGATGGTCGGCACGCCGGCGGGCGAGATCGCGCGCGCCGTCGCCGAGGCGGCGGGGCGCGTCAACATCGGCCACCTGCTGCAGCGGCGGCCCGGCCAGCTCTCGGGCGGCCAGCAGCAGCGCGTGGCGCTGGCCCGCGCCATCGTGCGGCGGCCGCGGCTGTTCCTGCTCGACGAGCCGCTTTCCAACCTCGACGCCAAGCTGCGGCTGGAAACGCGGCTCGAGCTGCACGCGCTGCAGCGCGGGCTCGCCACCACGACGGTCTACGTCACGCACGACCAGGAAGAGGCGATGACCCTGGCCGACCGAATCGCGGTGTTCATGGAGGGCCGCGTCGCCCAGGTCGGCACGCCGCGCGAGGTCTTCTCGCGGCCGACCACCATGGCGGTGGCGGGCTTCGTCGGCACGCCGCAGATGAACCTGCTGCCCGGCACCTGGGCCGGCAATGCCGTGACCGTCGCCGGCCAGGCGCTTCCCGTGGCCGAGGCCACGCCGGCCGGGCGGCCGGTGATGCTGGGCGTCCGCCCGAGCGACCTCAGGCTGGCAGCCCAGGGCCTGCCGGCCCGCATCGAGCGGGTCGAGGACCTGGGCGACAGCGCCATCGTCAGCCTGCGCGCCGCCGACCAGCTCGTGAAGATCAAGACCGACCGGCCGCCCGACCAGCCGGCCGGCGCCGCCGTCGCGCTGGGCTTCGCGCCCGAGGCGGCTCACCTGTTCGACCCCGAGAGCGGCCGGCGGCTGTGACCGCGCCGCAGAATGCCAAGGATGAAGCGATGACCAGGAAGAAGCCGAACGTCGTGCTGATCCTCAACGACGACATGGGCTACTCGGATCTCGGCTGCTACGGCGGCGAGATCGAGACGCCCAACCTCGACCGGCTGGCGCGGAAGGGCCTGCGCTTCTCGCAGTTCTACAACACCGCGCGCTGCAGCCCCTCGCGCGCCTCGATGATGACCGGCCTGCATCCGCACCAGACAGGCGTCGGCATCCTGACCTACGATTCGGGCCCGGAAGGCTATGCCGGCAACCTGAACAGGCGCTGCGTCACAATCCCCCAGGCGCTGAAGGCGAGCGGCTACCGCTCGTACATGAGCGGCAAGTGGCACGTCGCGTCGAGCCTGACCAGGCCGACCGACACCTGGCCGATGCAGCGCGGCTTCGACGCCTTCTTCGGCACGATCATCGGCGCCGGCAGCTTCTACGATCCCAACACGCTGACCCGCGGCAACGACAATATCGAGCACGAGGCCAAGGAAGACCCCTCGTTCTTCTACACCGACGCGATCAGCAACCAGGCCGTCGCCTATATCGACGAGCACTGCCGCACGCAGCCGGACACGCCGTTCTTCACCTACGTCGCCTACACCGCGCCGCACTGGCCCCTGCACGCCCACGACGAGGACATCGCCAAGTACAAGGGGCGCTTCGACAAGGGCTGGGACCGGCTGCGCGAGGAGCGGCTCGACCGGCTGGTGAGCTCGGGCATCCTGAAGGACGCCTGGAAGCTCAGCCCGCGCGACGAGACCCAGCCGCCGTGGACCGACGCCGACCACAAGGCCTGGTTGCTGCGCTGCATGGAGGTCTATGCCGCCCAGATCGACCGCATGGACCAGGGAATCGGCCGCATCCTCGCGGCGCTGGAGCGCAACGGCCAGCTCGACGACACGCTGGTGATCTTCCTGGCCGACAACGGCGCCTGCGCCGAGGACATCCCCGAGAACGTCACGGTCGACGAGCTGGTGCACAAGCTCATGATCGCCAAGTCGCACACCCGCGCCGGCGAGCCGGTGCATTTCGGCAACGACCCGTCGCGCATGCCGGGACCGGAAAACACCTACCAGAGCTACGGCACCGCCTGGGCCAACCTGTCGAACACGCCGTTCCGTCTCTACAAGCACTGGATCCACGAAGGCGGCATCTCGACGCCGCTGATCGTGCACTGGCCGGCCGGAATCAAGGACGCCAACCAGGTCCGCCACACGCCGGGCTACCTGCCCGACATCATGGCGACCATCCTCGACGTGACGGGCACCGCCTATCCCGAGAGCTGGGACGGGCAGACGATCGAACCGCTGGAGGGCAAGTCGCTGGCGCCGGCCTTCGCGACCGACGGGATCGAGCGGCCGCCGATGTTCTGGGAGCACGAGGGCAACGCCGCGGTGCGCATCGGCCGGTGGAAGCTGGTGCGCAACTATCCCGGCGCCTGGGAGCTCTACGACATGGAGAGCGACCGCACCGAGCTCAACGACCTTGCCGCGCAGCACCCCGACCGCGTCGCCGACATGGCGCGCCAGTACGATGCCTGGGCGACGCGCTGCGGCGTGCTCGACCGCGAGAAGATCGTGAAGCTGATGGCGAGCCAGGGCGTGACGCGCGCCTTCTGGGAGAAGTAGCACGGCGATGGCCGGTTGCTGCGCGCCGGGGCGGCCGGGACGCGCCGTCGCGGGACCCGCGCCTGCCGCCTCGCGCGGCCGGCTGCGCGAGGAGGGCCTGGTGCGCCTGTCGGGCGGCCGCTTCCTGATGGGCAATGACGGTCCCGATGCCGTGGCGGGCGACGGCGAGGGGCCGGTGCGCCGCGTCACGGTGGGCGGCTTCGCGATCGGCGCCACGACGGTGACCAACCGGCAGTTCGCCGCCTTCGTGCGCGCCACGCGCCACGTGACGGAGGCCGAGGCGCTGGGCTCCTCCTTCGTCTTCTATCGCCAGGTGCCCGCCGCGCAGCGCGCCGCGATCCGCCAGGTCGTGCGCGACCTGCCCTGGTGGGTGCCGCTGGAGCATGCGAGCTGGCAGCGGCCCGAGGGACCGGGCTCGCAGGTCCACGACCGGCCCGACCATCCGGTGGTCCATGTCTCGTGGCACGATGCCCAGGCCTATTGCGCCTGGGCGGGACAGCGCCTGCCGACCGAGGCGGAATGGGAGTTTGCCGCGCGCGGCGGCCTCGAGGGCCGGCGCTTCGCCTGGGGCGACGACCTCCTCGACGCGGACGGCGCGCCGCGCTGCAACGTCTGGCGCGGCGACTTCCCCGGCGCGCCCGCCGCCGGCTGGACGCCGGCCCCCGTCGCGGCCGGCGCCGGCGAGGCCAACGGCTACGGGCTCCGCAATGTCTGCGGCAACGTCTGGGAATGGTGCGCCGACAGCTACAGCCCGGCCTATCACCGCGAGACGGCAGCGACGGATCCGCGCCTCGACCGGCCGACCGGCCAGCGCGTCATGCGCGGCGGCTCGTTCCTCTGCCACGACAGCTACTGCAACCGCTACCGCGTCGCCGCCCGCCACGGCAACGCCCCCGGCAGCACCGCCAGCAACATCGGCTTCCGGGTGGCCGCCGACTAGGCCCGCGACGACGTCCGTCGTCTCCCTGCCGGGGGTGCGCCACTCCAGAGGCGCTCTTCCTTCGCGTTTCAACATCGCATGAGCGCCACGGGAGTGGCGCGCCCCCAGCAATGAAGTGGTTGGATATCAGCCCGCTTTCGAGGACGATCGGCGGCAAGTCGTGGCGCGAAGGTTCCTCCGCTCCGCCTCGCTCTGCTCGGCTGCGGTCGGAACGACGGAAAACCTTTCAGTCGTCCCGACCAAGGCCCGCAGGACCGCGCGGAGGGACCTTGGCGCCGCGATCAGCCGCCGCCCACCACGGCAACGCACCCGGCACCACCGCCCGTCGACTCCTTGCTGGGGGCGCGCCACTCCAGTGGCGCTCATGGGTTGTTGAAACGCGAAGGAAGAGCGCCACTGGAGTGGCGCGCTCCCAGCAGCGACTCTTCCCTCGCCCGTTCAGTAGGCGACGGGCTGCTGGGTGGCGACGAACTTCTCGCGCAGATGGCCGCCCGAGGTGGTCGCCGGGTACTTCGGCGGATGGCCGGCATCGGTGCAGCTCGGCAGGCAGGCCACGATCGCGTCGTAGTTGGGGTTCTGGAAGAACACGATCGACTGGCGCCGGCTCTCGGCGGCGCGCTCGCGCGGCGGATTGACGACGCGATGCAGGGTCGAGACCCAGCGGTCGTTGGTCCAGCGCGCCAGCATGTCGCCGATGTTGACGACGAAGCAGCCCGGCACATGCGGCACGTCGAGCCAGGCGCCGTCCCTGCCCAGCACCTGCAGCCCGCCCGGCCGGTCCTCGGTCTTGAGGATGGTCAGGCTGCCATAGTCGCTGTGCGCCGAAGCGCGGAGCTGGCCGGGCTCGGGCTCCACGTCGGGCGCGGGATAGTTGCGCACGCGCAGCCGGCTGATGCTGCGGTCGACGCTGGCGTCGAAGTAGGTCTCGGGCAGGTCGAGGGCCAGCGCGAACAGGCGCATCAGGTCGACGGCCAGCGAATCCATGACGCGGTAGTAGCGCTCGTAGGCATCGCGCAGCCCGGCCGGGCGCTCCGGCCACAGGTTGGGCGCGAAGTGCCGGCCCGCCGCCGTGGCCGTGTAGTAGGCCGAGCCGTCGACATCGACCGGGCCGATCATCAGGCTCTCGTTCAGGTCGCCGGCGGCATTGCCGCCGCGGCTGCGCACCAGCACCTCGGCCTTGAACGGCTGGTAGCCGCGCGTCACGTCGGGCGCCGGGCGCACGATGCGCATCTTCTCCTCGACCGGAAGGTCGAAGAAGGCGCGGCTGAGCGCGTCGACCTCGGCGATCAGCGCCGGGTCGACGCCGTGGCCGTCGATCACCATGAAGCCGATCGTGCGGCAGATCCGGTCGACCTCGGCCGCGAGCCGGCGCCGCGCGACCGAATCTCCCTGGCGGAAGGGCGAAATGTCGAGGACAGGAACCGCTTCCAGGGTCATGGCATGCTCCCCCGCAGGTCGTGCCGGACGCGCAGCAAGCGACATGCCAGAGGCGGGCGGCGGATGGACGCCGCCCGCGCGGACGAGCGGCTACCAGACCCCGAAGAAGATGCCGTGCTTCTTGTGGCTGGCGGTGCGGGCCGCGACATAGGCGTCGTCGACCGTGACGCGGGTCTTGCGGCCCTTGAGCCAGGCGCCCAGCCGCTCCTCCATCTCCCCGCGGACGGCGGCATGGGCCGGGTCGGCGCCGAGGTCGCGCAGCTCGCGCGGATCGTTGGCGAGGTCGAACAGCATCGGCCGGAAGTCCTGCCACCAGACGTACTTCCAGCGCTCGGTGCGCACCATCATGGCGCGGCAGTCCTGCGGCTTGCGGCCCAGCATCTGGCGCGCCTCGCGGAACGAATAGTCGAGCTCGGAGAAGACCGCGTCGCGCCAGGTCTCGACGGCGCCGCCGCGCAGCAGCGGCAGCAGCGAGCGGCCCTCGACCAGATGGTCGTAGGAAGGCTGGCCGAGCGCGGCGAGGCAGGTCGGCACGACGTCGACCGCCTCGACGAAGCGGCGATCGACGGTGCCGCGCGTGGCGTCGGCGGCGGGATCGGGATCGCAGACGATGAAGGGCACGCGCAGCGCCTCCTCGTAGAACATCTCCTTCTCGCCCAGCCAGTGATCGCCCAGGAAGTCGCCGTGGTCGGCGGTGAACAGGATCAGCGTGTCGTCGAGGCGGCCGAGCTTCTCCAGTTGCGCGAACAGCCGGCCGAGCCAGTCGTCGAGCTGCTTGATCAGCCCCATGTAGGCCGGCCGCACGAGGCCGGGCGCCTCGGGGCGCTGGAACGACACCGATTCCTCATGGCGGCGATAGGCGGCCAGCACCGGATGCTGGTCTTTCCATTCCGACTCGTCGCGGTTGAGCGGCAGCGCGTCGTCGGCGCCGTACATCGCGTGGTAGGGCGCCGGCGCCATGTAGGGCCAGTGCGGCTTGACGTAGCTGAGATGGAGGAACCACGGCCGGTCGCCCATGTCCTCGACGAAGCGCATGGCCTCGCGCGTCATGTAGGCCGTCTCGGAATGTTCCTCGGCGACGCGCGCGGGCAGATGGACGTTGCGCATGTGCCAGCCCGAGGCCGGCTGGCCGTCCGGCCCGTCGGCCGAGATCACGTAGTCGCTCCAGGGATCGTCCGAATTGTAGCCCTGGGCGCGCAGGTAGGCGGCATAGCCGCTCTCCTCGCCCGGCGGCGAATGGCCGTCGTAGCGGTCGAGCTCCTCGAAGCGGCCGGCGCGCATCAGCGCCGCCAGGGCCGAGCCGCCCTCGATGCCGTAGCGCTCCAGCCCCTCGGTGTCGGGCAGGACATGCGTCTTGCCGGCCAGCGCCACGCGCAGCCCGGCCGGCCGCAGATAGTCCCCGATCGTCCGCTCGCGCACCGACAGCGGCACGCGGTTCCAGGTGGCGCCATGGCTGAACACGTAGCGGCCGGTGTAGTAGCTCATGCGCGAGGGACCGCAGACGCCGGACTGGACATAGGCCTGCGGGAACAGCACGCCACGCCTCGCCAGCGAATCGATCGACGGCGTCTTCAGCGTCGGATGGCCGGCGCACGACAGATGGTCGGCGCGCAGCTGGTCGCACATGATGAACAGGACGTTGCGGACCTTGCCCACGGCGCACCCCTCCCCCTTGGTTGGCGGCACTCTATGCCCACGTCGCCCCTCTTGTCGCCAGCGGCGTGCCGATGCCGCTAAGATGGGTCGATGCCTTCTTCCGCCGCGTTCGCCAACAGCTTCTCCAGCCGCGAGATCGTCGAGGACATCAGGCGCTGGGCCGCGGTCGAGAGCCCGTCGGTCACGCCGGAGGCGGTGATGCGCATGTTCGATCTCGCGGAGGCCGACTTCCGCGCCGCTGGCGCCGCGATCGAGCGGACCGAGGCGCCGTCGGGCGCACCGGTGATGCGCGCGGCCTTTGCCGGCCGCGGCGAGGGGCCCGGCATCCTGGTGCTCGGCCATCTCGACACGGTGCATCCGGTGGGCACCCTGGCCGACGGATTGCCGCTGCGCGTCGAGGGCGACCGGCTCTACGGGCCGGGCGTGCTCGACATGAAGGGCGGCATCTGCCTCGCCCTGCACGCGCTCAAGCGGCTGCGCGCCGAGGGCGGCGACACGCCGCTGCCCGTCACCTTCCTGATGATCCCCGACGAGGAGCTGGGCAGCCCGGCGACGCGGGCCTTGATCGAGGCGGAGGCCCGGCGCCACCGCTACGTGCTGGTGCCCGAGCCGGCGCGGCAGGGCAAGGTGATCACCGGCCGCCACGCCTTCGCCCGCTATCGCCTGACGACGCGCGGACGGCCGGCCCACGCGGGCGCCGACAACCGGGCCGGCCGCAGCGCCATCCGCGCGATGGCCCGGCTGGTCGAGACGATCGAGAGCGCCACCGACATGGACCGCCTCGTGTCCTTCAGCGTCGGCGTCATCCGCGGCGGCGTGTTCGTCAACGTCGTGCCCATCGAATGCACCGCCGAGGTCCTGTGCGTGGCCTCCTCGGCCGACAATCTTGCCTTCGTGCACGACTTCATGGCGGGCCTCGCCTCGCCGGTCGAGGGCGTGACCCTCGAGATCGAACGGGGCGCGGAGCGGCCGTTGTTCGAGCCCTCGCCCGGCACGCTGCAGCTCTACCGGCGCGCGGCCGACGCCGCGGCGGAGATCGGCTTCGGCCTGGAGCACGGCACGTTCGGCGGCGGCAGCGACGGCAACTTCACCGGCGCGCTCGGCATCCCGACCCTCGACGGGCTGGGCGCGGTCGGCGCCGGCGTCCATACGCTCGACGAGCACCTGCTGATTTCAGAACTGGCGCCGCGGGCCCGGCTGTTTGCCGCCCTGCTCACCGGACTGGACGGCAAGGGGGAACGATGAACGCGCCTGCGATCCGCGACGTCCTGGATTTCTGGTTCCTGCCGCTCGACCATGACGACCACGGCAAGCCGCGCGAGGCCTGGTGGAAGGCGCCGGAGGGCTTCGACGAGGAGATCCGCGCGCGCTTCGGCGCCGCCTTCGAGCGCGCCATCGCGGGCGACCTCGCGACGTGGGCCCGCTCGCCCGACGGGGCGCTGGCGCTGATCCTCCTGTGCGACCAGTTCCCGCGCAACATGTACCGTCGCACGGCGCAGGCCTTCGCCGGCGACGCGACGGCGATCGAGGCGGCGCGCCTCGCGCTGGCGCGGGGCTATCCGGCGGCCTTCAACCCGACGATGCGGATGTTCTTCTACATGCCCTTCCAGCACAGCGAGGCGATCGGGGACCAGGAGCTGGGCTGCGCGCTGTTCGCCGCCTTCGACGATCCCGAGCTGATGAAGCACGCCGTCGAGCATCGCGACGTGGTCGCCCGCTTCGGCCGCTTCCCGCATCGCAACGAGGTGCTGGGCCGCGTCACCACGGCCGAGGAGCACGACTACCTCAAGGACGCGAACCGCTTCGGCCAATGACGTCGCGGTAGAGCGCCGCCATGTCGGCGCCGAAGCAGCAGAAGACCAGCCGCTCGAGGCCGGCGCCATGCGCCAGCGCCTCGCTCACCGCGATCTCCGTCGCGGGTCCCTTGGGATAGCCGTAGACGCCGGTGGAAATCGCCGGAAAGGCAATGGTGGCGAGGCCGTGCGTGCGGGCCAGCGCCAGGCTGTTGCGGTAGCAGCCGGCCAGCAGGTCGGGCTCGCCGGCCTCGCCGCCGCGCCAAACCGGGCCGACCGTATGGATGACGTGGCGCGCCTTCAGCCGGTAGCCGGCGGTGATCTTCGCCTCGCCGGTGGCGCACCCGCCCAGGCTGCGGCATTCCTCGAGGAGTTGCGGACCGGCGGCGCGATGGATGGCGCCGTCGACGCCGCCGCCGCCCAGCAGGCTCTCGTTGGCGGCGTTGACGATGGCGTCGACGTCGAGCCGCGTGATGTCGCCCTCGACGATCTCGAGGCGCGGCATCGCCGCGCCGTTACCAGTAGCGGACCGGACCGGTGTCGAGGTGGACGAAGCCGGAGCGCGGGTAGAAGCCGACGCCGCCCATGTTGAGCGCGCGGGCAGCCTGGCGGATCTTGAACACCGGCACGCCGGGGAAGCGGATATCCATGGCGTTGCCGTTCATGTGCTGGCTGTCGCGCGCCACGCCGCGGCTGACGCTGGCCAGCCAGGCGTTGGTCGACGGCGAGCGGTAGGCCGACAGGACCTCGACCGAGCCGCCGAAGCCCACGATCTGCATCGTGTGCCACAGCACGTCGAACAGCAGCGGATCCATCTCGGTCTCGGCGGCGTTCTGCGAATCGCGCAGGAAGTGGTTGAGCTTGTTCAGCGCGTCACGGTGGTAGGCGCCGTTCGACCAGTAGGTGACGCTGAGCACTTCCTGGGTGTTGACGTTGACCAGGCTGAGCGAGCGCGGGCTGGTCGTGTCGAGGACGGGCGGCGCCTCGACCGGCGCCGGCGCGAAGCCGCCGTAGCGGGAGGCGCGCAGGTCCTGCGGGGTGGTGCGCTTGCGGGTCGTGGTCCGGGTCGCGGGCTTGCTCGACGACTTGGCAGCGGCCGGCGTCGTGGCCTTGGTCGTGGTCTTGGTCGTCTGGGCCTTGGCCCGCCGCACCGTGTTCCGCTGCGTCGAGCGGGACACCGAGGCGCGCTGCGTCACCGGGCGCGAGGCCTGGGTCTGGGTGGCTGGCTTCTTGCTCGAAATTCCGCTGGTCGATTTGGTGTTGCCGGCGCTGGCATCCTTGCTGTGGAATACTGCCGTGCCGGCCAGGGCCACCACGACGGTCAGACTCAGTAGAAAGCTGCGCATCTCCCAGTCCCCGTCTGTTGCATTTTTGCCACAAACTTCCTTATCAGAGACCCATTCTGGACTCAAAGCGAAATTCTTGGTCGCGGCCGAGACTTACGCCAATGACCTCACCAATCATGCAAAGTGTGGGCCCGGTCAGCCGGGCACGGGCCGCCTGCCCCTCGATGGTGGCCAGCGTGCCGACCACCCGGCGTTCGCGGCTGGTCGTGCCGTTCTCGACCAGGGCGACCGGCGTATCGGCCGGCAGCCCGTGCTCCTCCAGGCGGGCGGCGATCAGCCCGAGATTCTCCACCCCCATGTAGATCACCACCGTCTGGCGCGGCCGCGCCAGCATCGGCCAGTCGAGGGCGATGGTGCCGTCGCGCAGCTGGCCGGTGACGAAGACGCAGGACCGGGCATGGTCGCGATGGGTGAGCGGAATGGCGGCGCTGGCGGCGCAGCCCAGAGCGGCGGTGATGCCGGGCACGACCTCGACGGGAATGCCGGCGGCCACCAGCGCCTCGATCTCCTCGCCGCCGCGGCCGAACACCAGCGGATCGCCGCCCTTCAGGCGCACCACGCTGTTGCCGGCGCGCGCGAGCGAAATCAGCCGGTCGTTGATCTCGGTCTGGGTCAGGCGATGGTCGCCGCGCCGCTTGCCGACATAGAGCCGCTCGGCGTCGCGGCGCGCCAGCGCCAGCACCTCGGGCGACACGAGTCGGTCGTGGACGACGATGTCGGCCTGCTGCAGCAGGCGATGCGCCTTCATCGTCAGCAGGTCGGGATCGCCCGGCCCGGCCCCCACGAGGTGGACCATGCCGAGCGAGGCCGTTTCGGTGCGCGCCGAATCGAGCAGCCGGATCAGCTCGCGGCGCGCCGCGATCTCGTCGCCGGCCAGCGCCAGCTCGCCGATGCGGCCCGCGAAGACGCGATCCCAGAAGCGGCGGCGGTCGCGCGGCCGCTCGAGCGTGCGGCGCACCTGCTCGCGGAAGATGTCGGCGAAGCGCGCCAGCCTTCCGATCGTGGCGGGCAGCGCCCGTTCGATCTCGGCGCGCAGCCGGCGCGCCAGCGCCGGCGCCGCGCCGCCGGTCGAGATGGCGATGGTGACGGGCGCGCGATCGACGATCGCCGGCATGATGAAGCTCGAGAGCGCGGGACGGTCGACCACGTTGACCGGCAGGCTGCGCTGGCGCGCGGCATGCGACACCCGCGCCTGCAGCGCCTCGTCGGCCGTCGCCACGATCACCAGCGCCATGCCGTCGAGATCGTGGTCGTCGAAGACGCGGCCCGCCCAGGAGACGCGCGCCTCGGCGATCAGCTGGGCGATCTCGCCCACCACCGTGTCGGCGATCAGGGAAACGCGGGCGCCGGCGGCCAGCAGCAGCTCGGCCTTGCGCGCCGCGGCCTCGCCGCCGCCGACGACCAGCACGGCCCTGTCCTGCAGGGTGAGGAAGATCGGGAAGCTCTGCATCGTCGGACCTTCAGGCCGCGCGGCGCGGCCGGGCCGCGCGCAGGAGGATGCGGATCTCGGGACGGCACGAGCCGCAGTTGGTGCCGGCCCGCGTGACCGCCCCCACGCCCGCGAGGCTGGTGGCGCCCTCGCCGATCGCCTTCTCGACGGCCGTGCAGGAGACGCCGAAGCAGGCGCACAGCTCGCCGCCGCGCGCCGCCGCACCGCCGCCCTGCAGCAACGAGTCCTGCTGCTGTGCGTCGAGCCGCGCGAGGGCCATGAACGGCGTCAGCCGGTCGCGCACCGCCGCATCGTGGTGCTCGCCCAGCGCCAGGACGGCGTCCACGCGGCCGTCGCTCACGACGGCGCCCAGCCCGTCGCTCCCGTCGAGCCAGGGGCCTGGATTGGCTGCCCGCACCGCCGCCGAAAGGGCGGGTCGGGCATCGGGCAGAGGCTGCTCGCCCGCCACCGCGTAGACGTGGTGACCGGCGCCCCTGATCCGTGCCCAATAGGTGATTTCGGGCAGCATGATCGGCCGCCGAGCGAGAATCGTGCCATGCCACCGAACCTGCAGCCGGCGGATTTCGACGGGCGTGTGCTTGAGCTCCGGCTGGCCCGAGACGGGATCGACGGCGGGATTGACGACGGCGTTGATGCGGCCGGCCCGCGAGAGCTGCGCCGTCCAGTGCATGGGCGCGAAGGCCTCGCCATCGCGCACCGAGTCGGAGACGCGCACGCGCAGCACGGCGCGGCCCCAACTGCTGACGAGTTCGGCAATGTCACCGTCCTGCAACGCCCGCCGCGCGGCATCGCCGGGAGACAGGTCGAGCGTCGGCTCGGGCCGGTGCCCGGCCAGCCGCGGCGACTTCGCGGTCCGCGTCATCGTGTGCCACTGGTCGCGGACGCGACCGGTATTCAGTCGCAGCGGAAAGTCGCTGCCCGGCGCATGGGCAGGCGCGCGCGCTACGGTCGCGACGAAGCGGGCACGCCCGTCGGCATGGAAGAAGCCGCCCGCGGCGAAGAAGCGGCCGCCTGCCGCAGCGCCCCGCCGCGCCGGCCAGGCGAACGGCGCCAGCGCCTCGTAGCCGGCATCGTCGATGTCGGCCCGGGCGCCGATGTCGAAGTCGCGGCTTCCGTCGTTCTCGAAGGCCGACAGGGCGGCATGCTCGCGGAAGATGTCGGCCGGTCCGCGCCAGGCGAAGGACGGGCCGCAGCCCAGCCGGTGCGCGACCTGCGACACGATCCACCAGTCCGGCCGCGCCTCGCCGGGCGACGGCAGGAACGGGCGCTGCCGCGAGATGGTTCGCTCGGAATTGGTGACGGTGCCGTCCTTCTCGCCCCAGGCCAGCGCCGGCAGCCGGATGCGGCAGGCGTCGACCGTGTCGCTGGCGCGCACCGCCTCCGAGACGATGGAGAGGTCGCAGGCGCGCACCGCGGCGCGCACGGCATCGGCATCCGGCAGGCTGGCGACCGGGTTGGTCGCCATGACCCACAGCGCCTTGATGCGGCCGGCCTTCACCGCCTCGAACAGCTCGACCGCCTTCAGGCCGGGCCGCTCGGCCATGCGCGTGGCGCGCCAGAAGCGGCGCACGCGATCGACATCGGCCGGCGCGAAGTCCATGTGCGCCGCCAGCGTGTTGGCGAGCGCGCCGACCTCGCGGCCGCCCATCGCATTCGGTTGGCCGGTGATCGAGAAGGGTCCCATGCCCGGCCGGCCGATGCGTCCCGTCAGCAGGTGGCAGTTGATCAGCGCGTTGACCTTGTCGGCGCCGGCGCTCGACTGGTTGACGCCCTGCGAATAGAGCGTGACCGTCTTCTCGGTGCCGGCGAACCAGTCGAAGAAGGTGGCGACGTCGTCGGCCGGCAGGTCGCACGCCGCGAGGTCGCCCGGCCGCGCTGCCGCCAGCGCCTCGGCGAAGCCCGTCGTGTGCCGCTCGACGAAGCCCGCATCGGCGGCGCCACGCCGCTCGAGCTCGCAGAGCAGCGCATTGAACAGCGCGACGTCGCTGCCCGGCCGCAGCGCCAGGTGCAGATCGGCGATGTCGCAGGTCTCGGTGCGGCGCGGATCGACGACGACGACGCGCAGCGACGGCCGCGCGCGGCGCGCCGCCTCGAGCCTCTGGAACAGGACCGGATGGCACCAGGCGAGGTTGCTGCCGACCAGCACGACGAGATCGGCCTGCTCGAAATCCTCGTACAGGCCGGGCACCGTGTCGCTGCCGAAGGCGCGCTTGTGGCCGGCCACCGACGAGGCCATGCAGAGCCGCGAGTTGGTGTCGATGTTGGCCGTGCCGAGGAAGCCCTTGATCAGCTTGTTGGCGGCGTAATAGTCCTCGGTGAGAAGCTGCCCCGAGACGTAGAAGGCGACCGCCTCCGGCCCGTGGCGCTCGAGCGTGGTGCGCAGCCCGGCCGCGACCGTATCGAGCGCGGCACCCCACGACACGCGGCGGCCGTCGATCTCGGGATGCAGCAGCCGGTCCTCGAGCGACAGCGTCTCGCCCAGCGCCGCGCCCTTGGAGCAGAGCCGGCCGCGGTTCGCCGGATGCGCCCGGTCGCCGGCGATGCCGGCACCGCCGCTGCCGTCGGGCGTCGCGACGACGCCGCAGCCGACGCCGCAATAGGGACAGGTGGTGCGCACGCTCATCTCGCCCTCGCCGCGCCGGGCGAGGGGAGGAGAAGGAGCCACTCAGTAGACATCGCGCTGGTACCGTCCCGCCTTGGCGAGGCCGTCGAGCCAGGCCCGCGCCTGGTTGGTGTCCTTGCCGCCGTGCTGCGCGGCGATGTCGAGCAGCGTGGTCTCGACGTCCTTGGCCATGCGCTGGGCGTCGCCGCAGACATAGAAGTGCGCGCCCTCCTCCAGCCAGCGCCACAGCTCGGCGGCGTTCTCGCGCATGCGGTCCTGGACGTAGACCTTCTCGGCCTGGTCGCGCGAGAAGGCGAGGTCGAGCCGGTCGAGCACGCCGCGGCGCTGCCAGTCCACGATCTGGTCCTCGTAGAGGAAGTCGGTCGCGCGCTTCTGGTCGCCGAAGAACAGCCAGTTGCGGCCCTTCTTGCCGCCGGCCGCGACGCGGGCCTCGCGCTCCTCGAGGAAGGCGCGGAACGGCGCGATGCCGGTGCCCGGTCCGACCATGATCGCCGCCGCGCCGTCGTCGGCCGGCGGCCCGAAGCCGTGGGCCTTCTGCACATAGACCGGCACCACGTCGCCGGCCCTGGCGAAGTCGGCGAGATAGCAGGAGCCGATGCCGGTGCGGGTGCGGTCGTTGCTGTTCCAGCGCACCGCCGACACGGTGAGATGGACCTCGCGCGGATGCGCCTTGGGCGACGAGGCGATCGAGTAGAGCCGCGGCTGCAGGCGGTCGAGCGAGGCGAGCAGGCCCGGCAGCGACGGCGTCACCGAGGGGAAGGCCAGCAGCAGGTCGAGCAGGTCGGCCTCGGCCAGCTCGGCCGGTCCCTCGCCCCGGGCCATCGCCTGCAGCTTCAGCGCCTCCTCGCCATTGAAGGCGCGCTCGGCCAGGAACAGGAGGCACTCGTCGCTGGGACGCGCGATGTCGACCTTGCTCAGCAGCACCTGGCGCAGCGGCAGCGCCTCGCCGTCGAAACCGACCATCTCCTCGCCGGTGGCGCCGACGCGGTCGAGCACCGCCTGCACGAGCTGCGGGTTCTTGCGCGCGAAGACGCCGAGACTGTCGCCCGCCTCGTAGGTGAGGTCGGTCGTCGAGAGGTCGAACACGACATGGCGCACGTCCTTGCCCGAGCCGGAACGGTTCAGGGGATGGGCGTCGACCAGGGTGGCGAGCGCCGGCCGGTCGCGCGAGCCGAGCGGGCTCTGCGACTTCACCGCCGGCGCCGCCATCGGCGCGCCCTCGCGCAGCGGCTCGAGCGCCGCCACCAGCTCCTTCAGCTTGCGCTGGGTCTCCTTGCCGCCCGGCACGCAGCGGCCGAGGTCGGCCTCGGCGCCCGACCACACCGCCTCGCCATAGGTCTGGCAGAGATAGCCGCACTGTCCGCAGTCGAGCTGGGCCATCGCCGCCATGAGCTGACGCGCCGGCTTGCGGTCCCTGGCGAGCTCGAGCCGCTCGCCGAGGGCGAGCGACGCGTCGTGCCAGGGGAAGTCCTCGTCGGGATCGTCGGCGGCCGACCCCTCGGCGGTCGCCTCGGGCTGGCCGTCGACGCCGAGATAGGCGGCGAAGAAGCCGCTCAGCCAGGCGCGCTGCTCGCCGGAGAACGGCGCGTTGTCGGGGATCAGCGACGGCGGGGGCGGGATCGCGTTCATGCCGCCAGCATCCTGAGCGGCGCCCGGTCGGCCAGCGCGCGCAGCGCCGCGATCTCGTGGCGACGGCTGAAGTCGAAGAAGGATTCCCTCGTCTCGCGATGGGCGAGCCACGCCGCCAGCAGGCGCTCGACCAGCGGCGGCAGCGCGTCGAAGGGCACCGACTGGGCATACTCGCGCGCCATCGCCTGCTCGGCGGTCGAGGCGGCGCCGCCGCCGACATAGACGTGATAGCCCTCGACGCTGTCCTCGCCCTGGTCGACCTTGCAGGCGAGCAGCCCGATGTCGCCGACATGGTGCTGGGCGCAGGAATGGTGGCAGCCGGTGAGATGGATGTTGATCGGCAGGTCGACGTCCAGCCGCGCCTCGAGATGGTCGGCCAGGCGCAGCGCATGGCCCTTGGTATTGGAGGCGGAAAACTTGCAGCCGGCATTGCCGGTGCAGGCCACCAGCCCGCGGCGGATGGCGCTGGCCTCGACGCCCAGGCCCAGCGCGTTGACGGCGGCGATGCAGATGCCGACGTCACGGTCGGCCACGTCGGAGATCAGCAGGTTCTGCCACACGGTGAGACGCAGCGTGCCCGAGCCGAAGCGCTCGGCGATCTCGGCCAGCCCCTCCATCTGCGCCGACGTCAGCCGGCCGACCGGCAGCACCAGGCCGAGATAGTTTAGTCCCGCCTGCTTCTGGCCATGGACGCCGACATGGCCGTGCTTGTCGGCCATCGGGCGCGGCGCGATCTCGGCGCCGGCGGCGCGGCGCAGCGGCTGGCCGTATTCCTTCTCGACCTCGGCGAGGAACGCGTCGCGGCCCATCCGGTCGAGCACGTACTTCAGCCGCGCCTTCAGCCGGTTGGTGCGGTCGCCGTGGGCGATGAAGGCGCGCACCACGGCGCCGGCCACGGCCACGCATTCCTCGGGCTTCAGCAGCACGCCGGTATCGGCGGCGAAGTCGAGATGGCCGGTGATGCCGCCCAGCTCGAGGCGGAAGTAGGTGCCGGGTTCGAGGGCGCCGCCGGTGACGGCGCAGGCGACGAAGCCGATATCGTTGGTGTCCTCGAGGACGGGCACGCGGCCGCCGCCGTCGAAGGCGATGTTGAACTTGCGCGGCAGGCCGTAGAGCTCGCGGTGATTGAGGATGTAGTGGTGCAGCGCCCGGCACAGCGGCCGCGTGTCGATCAGCTCCTGCGGGTCGATGCCCGCGGTCGGGCTGCCGGTGATGTTGCGGATATTGTCGGCGCCCGAACCGCGCGAGGTGAGGCCGAGCGCCTGCACCGCCAGCAGGAGGTCGACGGCGTGGGCCGCGCCGATCTCGCGGATCTGCAGGTTGGCGCGCGTGGTGACGTCGGCGTAGCTGCCGCCGAAGGCGCGCGCCGCCTCTGCGAGGCCGCGCATCTGCCAGGCGTTCAGGATGCCGTTGGGGATGCGCAGGCGGCACATGAAGGAGTCCTGGGCCGGCGCGACGTAGAACAGGCCCTGGAACTTGGTGAGGAAGACGTCGATGCCCTTGGGGAACTGGCCGGCTTCGGCCCGCGCCACGACCTCGTCCCAGCGGTCGAGCGGATGGCGCTGGCGCTTGGCGGTCTCCTCGGCGACGAGCTTGCCGCCCATCGCCACGGCGCGGTCCTGGGCGGCGTGCTGCAGGGCGTCGGGGCCGACGGGCGCCACGCCCGCCGCCGCCGGCGCGCGGCCGGACAGGCGGTCGGCCGCCTTGCGGGCCTCGATGCCGCTGACGAAGCCCTGCAGCCACTGCTTCTGCTGGTCGTCGAAGCCGGTCATGCCGCCGCCTTCGCGGGCGTCGGCCGGGCAACGCGCGGCCGCGCGCCGTGCTCGTACTCCTCGAGGAAGGTCAGCACCTCGCGGCGGTAGCGGTAGTAGTCGGGATGCTCGAGCAGGACCTTGCGGCTGCGCGGCCGCGGCAGCGGCACGTCGAGGATCTTGCCGATCGTGGCGTTGGGACCGTTGGTCATCATGACGATGCGGTCGGCCAGCAGGATCGCCTCGTCGACGTCGTGGGTGACGCAGATCGCCGTGACCTGGGTGCGCTTCCAGACGTCCATAAGGACCTCCTGCAGCTCCCAGCGCGTCAGGCTGTCGAGCATGCCGAACGGCTCGTCGAGCAGCAGCAGCTTGGGCGACAGGGCGAAGGCGCGGGCGATGCCGACCCGCTGCTTCATGCCGTTGGAGAGATCGCGCGCCGGCCGGTTCATGGCGTCGCCCAGCCCGACGCGCGCCAGGTAGTATTCGACGATCTCGCGCCGCTCGGCCGGGCTGGCATGGGGGTAGACCTTGTCAACGCCCAGCGCCACGTTCTCGCGCGCCGTCAGCCACGGCATCAGCGACGGCGCCTGGAAGACCACGGCGCGGTCGGGGCCGGCCCGGTCGACCTCGCGGCCATCGAGCACGATGCCGCCGCCGGAAATCTCCGACAGGCCCGCGACCATCGACAGGACCGTCGACTTGCCGCAGCCCGAATGGCCGATCAGCGAGACGAACTCGCCCTTGTTCATCAGCAGCTGGAATCCATCGACGACGGTGAGCGGGCCCTTGGGCGTCGGGTAGACCTTGCGGACGTCGAAGAACTCGACGTAGCGCCCGGTGAGCGCGGATCGACCGGCCCGGCGGACGGCCTCGGGCGGCGGCTCGAGCTGCACCACCGACTGCACGGCGGGGAGCCGCCGCTCCTCGGCCTGCAGGCCGCGCTCGTCGCCGACGTCCATCAGGTACTTGGTCACTTCGGCGCGCAGGCGCTTGAAGGCCGGGTCGTCGTTCAGCGCCGTCCGCTGGCGCGGCCGCGGAATGCCGACCGCGAAGGACGGGCCGAGCGTCGCCTTCGGCCCCGGCTTCAGCGGCACGATCCGGTCGGCCAGCAGGATCGCCTCGTCGACGTCGTTGGTGATCAGCACGATGGTCTTGCCCTCGCGGGCGCGGATCTCCTCGAACTCGTCCTGCAGCTTGGCGCGGGTCAGCGCGTCCAGCGCCGAGAGCGGCTCGTCGAGCAGCAGGATGTCGGGATCGGTCGCCAGCGCCCGGGCGACGGCGACGCGCTGGCGCATGCCGCCCGACAGCTCGGCCGGCCGGCGCTCGGCGGCGTGGCCGAGGCCGACCATGTCGATGTAGCGCCGCACGCGCTCGGCGCGTTCCGCCCGCGGCCGGCCCTTGAACACCGCGTCGACGGCCAGCGCCACGTTGGCGGTGACGCTGAGCCACGGCATCAGCGAGTAGGACTGGAACACGACGCCGCGATCGGGGCCGGCGCCCTCGACCTTGCGGCCGCGCAGGGTGATCTCGCCCCGGTCCGGCGCCTCGAGCCCGGCCATCAGCGAGATCAGCGTCGTCTTGCCGGAGCCCGAGAAGCCGACGATGGCCACGAACTCGCCCTCCTCGACGGAGAGGCTGATGTCGTGCAGCACCTCGGTGCGGGCGGCGGCGTCGCCGTAGCCCTTGCACACTCCCTTCAGGTCGAGCAGCGCCATGGATCGTCTCCCTGTCAGCGCTTCATGCCGTGGGTGAAGGCGGCCTGCAGGGCGAACATCAGCCGGTCGAGCAGGAAGCCGATGATGCCGATGGTCAGCACCGCCACGATGATCTTGGCCAGGGACGAGGACGAGCCGTTCTGGAACTCGTCCCACACGAACTTTCCGAGGCCCGGGTTCTGCGCCAGCATCTCGGCGGCGATCAGCACCATCCAGCCCACGCCCAGCGAGAGACGGAGCCCGGTGAAGATGAGCGGCAGCGCCGAGGGCAGCACGAGCTTGCGCACCGTGGTGGCGGTCGAGAGCTGCAGAACCTTGCCGACATTGACCAGGTCCTTGTCGATCGAGGCCACGCCGAGCGCGGTGTTGATCAGCGTCGGCCACAGCGAGCACAGGGTCACGGTGATGGCCGAGATGACCAGCGACTTGGGCAGCCAGTCCATCGGGTCGAGGTAGAGCGCCGAGACGACCATGGTGACGATCGGCAGCCAGGCCAGCGGCGACACCGGCTTGAAGATCTGGATCAACGGGTTCAGCGCGCCGTTCACCGAGCGCGACAGGCCGCACATGATGCCGAGCGGCACGGCGATCAGCGTCGCAACCACGAAGCCCAGCGCCACCGTCTTGAGGCTGGTCAGGATCTGGTCGAGATAGGTCGGCTTGCCGGTATAGCCGCGCCACTTGACCTGGTCGGCCTTGCCCTCGGCCTCGAGCTTCTGGTTGCGCGCCCTCTGGCGGGCGTCGAAGGCCGCCTCCTTGGTGCGCTCGGCGACATGGTCGTCGTAGAGGTTGCCGGCCTGCTCCCACACCTGGACCGGACCGGGGATGGCGCCGAGCGACGTCTTCACCTGCGGCGCCAGCACCGCCCACAGCAGCAGGAAGGCCGCGATGCCGACCAGCGGCACCAGGAGCACCTGGCGCAGCTCGCCGAGCTGGTGGCGCAGGTTGTCGCCGGCGGCGATGCGCAGCAGCGGCACCAGCCAGCCCAGGCCGACGACGTCGAGGTACACCGCCGCCCGCGTGATGCGGGCGAACAGGCGTTCGCGGCGGCCGGCCGCGGCCGACGCCAGGAGGGGATCGCTGACGACGCTCATGGTCAGCCTTCCACCACGTCGGCGCCTTCGACGGTCTGCTTGCCCTTCAGCCCGATCGGCAGGCTGTCGATGTAGGCGTTGGGCTTGCGGCCGTCGTAGGACAGGCCGTCGATATTGTCGGCGGTCGGCGCGCGGTAGCCGTCGGTGTCCCAGGGGAAGTCTTCCTTGCGCGCCTTGCCCTCGTCGACCAGCAGCTTGGCGGCCTTGAGGTAGAGGTCGGGGCGGTAGACCTGCCTGGCGGTCTCGCCGTACCAGGCGTCGGGCTTCTGCTCGGCGATCTGGCCCCAGCGCCGCATCTGCGTCAGGTACCAGACGGCGTCCGAGAAGTAGGGATAGGTGGCGTTGTAGCGGAAGAAGACGTTGAAGTCGGGGACCTGGCGCTTGTCGCCCTTCTCGTACTCGAAGGTGCCGGTCATCGAGTTGGCGATGACCTCGTAGTCGGCGCCGACATACTCGGGCTTGGAGATGATCTTGGCGGCCTCGGCGCGATGGGCGTTGCCGTCGGCGTCGAGCCACATGGCGGCGCGGATCAACGCCTTGGTCAGCGCCAGCACCGTGTTCGGATTCTTGGCGGCGAACTCGGCCGTCAGCCCGAACACCTTCTCCGGGTTGTTCTTCCAGATCTCGTAGTCGGTGATGACCGGCACGCCGATGCCCTTGAACACCGCCTGCTGGTTCCACGGCTCGCCGACGCAGTAGCCGTTGATCGTGCCGGCCTGCAGCGTCGACGGCATCTGCGGCGGCGGCGTCACCGACAGCAGCGCCTCGGCCTTGATCTGGCCGCTGACGTCGGTCTTCGAGTAGAAGCCGGGATGGATGCCGCCCGAGGCGAGCCAGTAGCGCAGTTCGTAATTGTGGGTCGAGACGGGGAAGACCATGCCCATCTTGAAGGGCTTGCCCTCGGCCTTCATCTTCTCGATCACGGGCTTCAGGGCGCTGGCCTTGATCGGATGCACGGGCTTGCCGTCGGCGCCGGCCGGCACGTGCTTCTTCATCTCGGCCCAGACCTCGTTCGACACGGTGATGCCGTTGCCGTTGAGGTCCATCGAGAACGGCGTGATGACGTGGGCCTTGGTGCCGAAGCCGATGGTGGCGGCGATCGGCTGGCCCGCCAGCATGTGGGCGCCATCGAGCTCGCCGGTGATGACGCGGTCGAGCAGCACCTTCCAGTTGGCCTGCGGCTCCAGGGTGACGAACAGGCCCTCGTCCTCGAAGAAGCCTTTCTCCTTGGCGATCGCCAGCGGCACCATGTCGGTGAGCTTGATGAAGCCGAACTTGAGCTCGTCCTTCTCCACCTTCAGCGCGTCGGCGCGGGCGCCGCGGCCGGCGAGGCCGCCGGTCGCGACGGCGGCACCGGCGGCGGCGAGGAGGGTGCGGCGGCCGACGGGCCGCGGAGTGCGTGTGCTCATGGTTCTGTTCCCTGTCTGACTTTGTTGGCCGGTTATCGGACGTTGGAAGCGGTGGGCTTCGCCGGGGCGAGGCCGACGGCGGGCGGGACGGCGGGCTCCCCGTGTCCGCCGGCGGGCAGGCGGTCGGCCGCCGGGCAGGCGATGCCGAGCTCGGCCACGGCGGCGCGATAGAGGTCGGGACGGAAGACACGATCGGCGACGGCGGCGAGGTCGCCGCGCGCCGGCGCCTGCTCCCAGCGCACCATCTGCGCCAGGAACCAGTCGGCATGGCTGCGCCACGGGAAGTTCGCGTCGCCGCGATGGAAGATGTGGAAGTCGGGCAGCGCCAGCGAGCGCGCGATGACCTCGGCCGGCGCATTGACGTAGCGCGGGCTCGCCAGCACGCGCGCCGCCTCGGCACGATTGGCCGGCTCCTCGAGCCAGGCGCAGGCGTCGACCAGGGCGCGGATCAGGGCCGCGAGCGTGCGCGGATGGTCCGCCGCCCACGCTTCGGTCGTGCCGAGAACCTTCTCCGGCATCGCCTTCCAGATCTGCGGACCCGACACGGCAATGCGGCCGAGGCCGAGCGAGGCGGCCTGCTGGTTCCACGGCTCGCCGACGCAGTAGCCGTCGATCACCTGGCCGGACAGGTGCGCCACCATGTGCGGCGGCGGCACCACGCTCAGCCTCACGTCGCGGTCGGGGTCGATGCCGCCCGAGGCCAGCCACAGCCGCAGCAGGTAGTTGTGGCAGGAGAACGGGAACACCGAGGCCAGCGCGACCGGCGCACGGCCCTCGGCGGCGCGCCGGCGCACCACGGCCGCGAGCGCCCGCGCATCGAGCGCGGCGCCCTCGGCAAGGTTGTCGCCCGCGAGGTCGGGCGCGGCCTCCTCGATCTCCCGACACAGCGACTGCGACAGGGTGATGGCGTCGCCGTTGAGGTCGAGGATCATGCTGGCGACCATCGGCACGTTGACGCCATCGACGCCGAGCGTCGCGGCGAGCGGCATCGGCGCCAGCATCTGCGCCGCGTCGAGCAGGCCGAGCGCGACCTTGTCGCGGATCGTCGCCCATGACGCCTCGCGCCGGATCTCGACCTGGAGCCCGTGACGCTCGAAGGCGCCCAGCTCCTCGGCCAGCACGATCGGCGCACAGTCGACGAGGGGAATGATCCCCATCGTGAGAGTCGGCCGTTCGAGATCGCTCATACCGGTACTCCAAAACAAAAAGGCGCCCAGCAGGGACGGTTGTCTCGAACCGACCTTGCAGGACGCCGTTGTCCAGGGATGCGGACCGTCAATGGTCCGCGAATTGTCAGGAAGGACCCGCCATTGGGTCCGCCCTGAATATGCAGCACGAAGCATGCCAAGCATCGAAGAGACGCCGGACAGCGATCAAGTCGTTGAACGACAACGATTCCCCTTGGCACCACCGACGTGATGGACAGTCGATGCCCTGACGCTCGGCTGGGCAAGGTGGTCGAAGTCGAAGCAGGCGCAGCCGATCGCTCAGTCTTTCAGCGCCTTGGCGTAGGTGATGAGATCGCGCGCGACCTCGCCCATGCGCTTGTTCTGGTCCATCGCGAGCTTGCGCAGCAGCCGGTAGGCCGATTCCTCGGTCAGCCCCTTCTGCTCCATCAGCAGGCCCTTGGCGCGATCGACCGCCTTGCGCTCGACCAGCGACAGGCGCGCGCGGTCGAGCTCCTCGCGCATCGTGTGGTAGCGGTTGAAATGCGCCACGGCGACGTCGACGACGGAGCGCACGCGGTCCTGCGCCAGGCCCTTCACGACGTAGGCGCACACGCCCGCCGCCATCGCCGCGGCGATGGTCGCCGGATCGGAGCGGTCGACGAACAGCGCGATCGGCCTCGGCACGACGTCCGTGGTGCGCCGCATGTCCTCGATCGTGTCGCGGCTGGGACTGTCGATGCTGACGACCACGACGTCGGGCATGAGCTCGCTCACGCGGGTCGCGAGGTCCTGCGTGCCGCCGAGCCGCGCCAGCAGCCGGTAGCCCTCCGCCGCAAGGCCGGTCTCGACGATCTCGGCGCGGGCCGGATTGTCGTCGATGAGGAGAACGGAGAGCGGCTTGGTCAAGGGCGGCGGCGCGGTTGCGAGCGATGGTCCGCAACAACCATGCCAGCGACTCAGGGCGCGGTTTCCACGGCCTTCCCGTCTTCCCAGCGGCCCGCGCGCATCTTTCCGTCGGCGCCTGTGACCTGGCCGTAGCCCTGCCGGCGGCCGGCGCGGAAACCGCCTTCGTAGCGCTCGCCGCCCGCCGTCTCGACGCCCGGCCCGTCGAGCATGCCGCCGTGGAACTCACCGGCCTGCCGGGTCGCGGGCTCGGCCAGCGTGCGGCGCACGCCCAGCCCTTCCAGACGGCCGCCGACGAAGTTGCCCTCGGCGCGCGAAATCCCCGGCTTGTCCTCGACGCCGAGCCCCGTTGCCTTGCCGTCGCGCCATTGGCCGGCATAGAGCGTGCCGTCGTCGAGCCGCACCGTGCCGAGGCCGCTCATGCGATCCTCCTGCCAGGTGCCGGCCTGTCGCTCGCCGTTGGTGAGCTCGGCGATGCCCAGCCCCTGGCGCTTGCCGTCCGCGACCTGCCCGACATAGGTGGAGCCGCCCTCGTAGGACAGGCGCTCGGCCTTGGCGAGGTCGGGGCTGGCGGCGCGGGCTGCCACGATGCGCGCCTCGCCGGCCATCGACCGCGCGGCACGGGCCGCCTCCTCGGCCTTCTCGAGCACGAGCTTCGCGGCCAGCGCCGCCTGTTCCGCCTGCTCGGCAAGACCGGCCTTGGGGGCCGGAGCAGGAGTGGGGGCCGGCGTCGGGGTTGGCGAGGGCGTCGGGATTGGCGTCGGCGCCGGTGTCGGGCCGGGCACCGGTTGCGCGGCCGGTGCCGCCGGCGGGGCGGTGGCCTGCGACGCGGCAGCGCCATTGTCCGACGGCGTCGCAACCGTTGAAGACGTCGAAGCGATCAGCGACTCGAGCGCCGGCCTCAGGCGCCACGCGGCGACTCCTGCCGCCAGGAGCAGCAGGACGACGATCCACGGCACGAGCCGCGGCCGCGCCTTCGCGGGTGCTGCCACCACCGGGAGTGCGGAGGCCGGGACGTCGCCGTGCCGGCTGACGCCGCCCAGACGCGGTGCCGCCACAGCATTGCCCAGCCGCTGCGTCGGCGCCTCGTGCGGCGCGGGCAATGCGCCCTCGAAGGCGGCGCTCCATTCGGCCACCGTCTGCGGCCGGTCGGTCGGCGAGAAGGCGAGCGCCCGGTCGATGGCGCCGAGGAACACCGGATCGAACCGGTCGGCCTGCGTGGCCGCGAGCGGCCGGTAAGGGTCGCTGCCGACCCGTGCGGCGGCATCGGGCGGCGGCTGGCCGGCGATGGCGTGATGCAGGACGGCAGCAGCGGAATAGATGTCGCTCCACGGCCCCTGCTTGCCGTCGAGCGCGTACTGCTCGATCGGCGCGTATTGCGGCGTCAGGATTCCGGTCAGCGTGCGCGAGCGCTCGCCCATCGCCTGGCGCGCCGCGCCGAAGTCGATCAGGACCGGCACGCCGTCGCGCCGGATGATGATGTTCGACGGCTTGATGTCGCGATGCAGGAAGCCCTGCGCGTGCACGGCGCCCAGGCCGCCCGCGAGGCCCTCGGCGAGGCGCTGGACGTCCGCCACTTCCAGCCGTCCGTCGGGCGCGCGCAGCATCTCGCTCACGCTCTTGCCGTCCTCGTACTCCATGACCGTGTAGGCGGTGCCGTTGGCCTCGAAGTAGCGCAGCACCGGCACGATGTGCGGATGGCGGAAGCGGGCCAGCGCGCGGGCCTCGTCGAGGAAGCGCTCACGGCCCCAGGCGAAGTCGTCGGCATAGCGCACGCCGCGCGCCACGACCTGTCCGTCGGCGCCGCGCACGGCGAACTCGACCGGCAGGTACTCCTTGATCGCGACGAACTTGGCGAGCTGGGTGTCGAAGGCGCGGTAAGTGATGCCGAAGCCGCCGTGGCCGATCACGGCGTCGAGCCGGTAATCGCCGAGACGCGTGCCAGGGGCTAGGGCTTGGACGTTGTCGTGGGACATGGGCACGCGCTACCTGGTCCCCTAGATGCGCGTTCCCGACGCGGCGCACAAGCGCCGCACCGCTACCGATGGACGGCGGCGGTGGAAGCGAGGATCCGGTCGAGTCCGCCGTTGCGGACCTGTGGCAGCACCTGCATCACCAGGATGATCAGGCACAGGCCGATGGCCGTCAGCAGGGTGGCGGGACGTGTCCGCAGGACAAGCGGTGGGCTGTGCGGCCGGTAATCGTCCGGCATGCGGGTCTCTCCAGCAATGACTTCGCTCAAATAGGACGGCCGTGTGGTCCGAAATGTTGGACGGGCCAGAATCAAGCTTAGAGTCGCCGCCTTCATTCATCAAGAAAATTATTCAATCCCAATATGTTGGTCGGTTTCGTGACGTTCGTGGCTGAAGTCGGTCTGCCAACGGCGATTGCCGGCCCGCACTCCCGACCCAATATGTGTCGCGCCAACGCCGCACAGGCGGAGTAGGATCGCTTCATGACATCCGCACCCCTGCACGACAACGTCCGAACCCTTGTGCTGACCGGTGCCAGCCGGGGCATCGGTCACGCCACCGTCAAGAAATTCAGCGCCGGCGGCTGGCGGGTGATCACCGTGTCGCGCCAGCCGTTCAGCGCCCTCTGCCCGTGGCCGAGCGGCGGCGAGAACCACGTCCAGCTCGACCTCGCCGATCCGGTCGACCTCGGCCGTGGCATCGAGCAGATCCGCTTCCTGGCCGGCGGCAAGCTCGACGCGCTGGTGAACAATGCGGCGATCTCGCCCAAGGGCCCCGACGGCACCCGGCTGGGCGCCATCGACACGCCGTTCGACCTGTGGCGGCAGGTCTTCAACGTGAACTTCTTCGCGCCGGTGGCGCTGGCCCGTGGCCTGATGGACGAGCTCTCGGCGGCGCGCGGCGCGGTTGTCAACGTCACCTCGATCGCGGGCAGCCGCGTGCATCCCTTCGCCGGCTCGGCCTATGCCACTTCCAAGGCGGCGCTGGCGGCGCTCACCCGCGAGATGGCCCACGACTTCGGCCCGCGCGGCATCCGCGTCAACGCCATCGCGCCCGGCGAGATCGACACCGCGATCCTCTCGCCCGGCACCGACAAGATCGTCGAGAACCAGATCCCGATGCGCCGGCTGGGCACGCCCGACGAAGTGGCGGACGTCATCCACTTCCTGTGCGAGAAAGGCGCGAGCTATGTCAGCGGCGCCGAGATCCAGATCAACGGTGGCCAGCATGTCTAGCGCGGCCTGACGCGCGCAGTGCTACAGGGACAAGGCAGGAGCGGGCCCGGAGGCCCGAGGTCCGGCAAAATTCGACGCGGTCTAGGAGTACGGCCATGGACACCATAACTTCCATCAAGGGCGAGACCGGCCGCGACGCGCGCCGCCGCATCCGCGCCGGCGCCTTCCGGCTGCCGACCTCCGGCATGGCGCCGGGCTACGTGCAGGGCAATCTCGCGATCCTGCCGAAGGAATTTGCCGCCGACTTCGCGCGCTTCTGCCAGCTCAATCCCAAGCCCTGCCCCCTGCTCGGCCAGTCCGAGCCCGGCGACTGGCGACTGCCCAACCTGGGCGAGGACCTCGACATCCGCACCGACATCCCGCGCTACCGCGTCTGGAAGAAGGGCGAGCTGATCGAGGAGGTCGACGACCTGAAGTCGGTGTGGCGCGACGACCTCGTCTCCTTCGTGCTCGGCTGCTCTTTCTCCTTCGAGGAGGCGCTGGTCGAGAACGGGCTGGAGATCCGCCACCAGAGCTGCAACGTCAACGTGCCGATGTACCGGACCAACATCGAGTGCACGCCCGCCGGCCCGTTCCACGGGCCGATGGTCGTGTCGATGCGGCCGTTCCGGCCAGCCGACGCGATCCGCGCCGTGCAGGTGACGACGCGCTTCCCCTCGGTGCACGGCGCGCCCGTCCATCTCGGCAAGCCGGAGCTGATCGGCATCAAGGACATCGGCAAGCCCGACTACGGCGACGCGGTGCCGGTGCGCGACGACGAGCTGCCGGTGTTCTGGGCCTGCGGCGTCACCCCGCAGTCGGTGGTGGCGACGGTGAAGCCCGAATTCTGCATCACCCACGCGCCCGGCTACATGCTGGTGACCGACCTCCTGAACTCGCGCCTCGCCATCCTCTGAGATGGCGGATCTCGCGTTCGAGGGCGCCGCCAGGGGCGGCGTCGAGAAGGTCGCGCTCGACGTCGAGGAGCTGGTGATCGCCGGCTGGACCGGCCGCGACGTGGCGGCCATCGAGCATCACATCGAGGAGCTGAAGGCGATCGGCGTGCAGCCGCCGTCGAAGGTGCCGCTCTACTATCGCGTGGCGTCGAGCCTGCTGACCCAGGGCGACAGCATCCAGGTGGTGGGCGACGATTCCTCGGGCGAGGCCGAGCCGGTGCTGGTCGGCGCCGCCGACCGGCTGTGGGTGACGGTGGGCGCCGACCATACCGACCGCAAGCTCGAGGCCTACGGCGTGGCGCTGTCCAAGCAGGTCTGCGCCAAGGTCGTCGGACGCGCGGCCTGGCGGTTCGAGGAGGTCGAGCCGCACTGGGACGAGCTCATCCTGCGCAGCTTCATCGAGGAGGACGGCAAGAAGGTCCCCTATCAGGAGGGGCTGCTGGCCAAGATCCGGACCCCGCGCGACCTGATCGCCGGCTGGCGCAACGGCGACAAGCGCCTGCCGCCCGGCGTCGTAATGTTCTGCGGCACCCTGCCCGCGATCGGCGGCATCCGCCCGTCCTCGCGCTTCGACATGGAGATCGAGGATCCGGTGCTCGGCCGCAAGCTCTCGCATGCCTACACGGTGCGCTCGCTGCCCATCGTCTCCTGAGCGGCGACGAAGTCGACGACGGCGCGCACGACGACGGGATCGCCGAGCAGCCGGTTGTGGCCGAGCCCGCGCGTGATCATCAGCTCGGCATCCGGCAGCGCATGGGCCGCCCGCGCCGCTTCCACCACCGGCACGCGCCGGTCGTCCTGGTCATGGATCAGGAGCAAGGGCAGGTCGATCCTCCCGACCAGGTGCCGGACGTCGAAGTCGGCGGCCGGCTGGCCGACATGGCGCTCGACCGAGGCGATGAAGGCGCGCGCGCCGCGCGGCGACAGGCCGACGGCAGTGGCGAAGCGCTGCAGCTCGCGCTTCAGCGACGACGGTGCGGCGATCAGCACGGCCCGGCCGGCGCCGCCACGCCGGGCGAGGGCGTAGAGGCTCATCGCGCCGCCCATCGAGTGGCCGACGACGGCGGGAAGCGGACCGAGCGCGGCCAGGGCGCGATCGATGGCGGCGATGAACTTCACCGCCGTGAGCTCCTCGCCCGCCGATTCGCCATGGGCCGGCACGTCGAGCGCGACGGCGGCCAGGCCGCGCTGGCGCAAGGCGGCGAGGATCGCCGCGAACTGCGCCCGATGCCCCTCGAAGCCGTGGACCAGCAGGACCGGCGGCCCCTCGCCCCAGCGCCAGGCCACGAGGCCGTCTCCCAATCCCAGCCGCTCGTCGGCCGCCGGCAGCTCCAGCAGGGGCGGCGGCGGCCTCAGGTGGCGGCGCGGCTTCAGCATCATGCGCCGGAAGAAGGGAGCGACCAGGGACGGGGCGAGATGGCTCACCGCGGCGAGCGTGGCGACCGGCAACGGAACGGCGGACATGCGCTGGCTCCAACAAGTGTAGATACACTTATCTGCGGCCGCACCGCGTCGCGCTCAAGCGAGGAAGGTTCGCCGTTTCCGTGACTTTTCTTCATGCGCATGGCTTCCCTGCACCGCCGACCTTGCGCCCGTGCGGGCGGTGAACGTACGTTCAGCGCGGGAGGACCAGCCGGAAATGATCAAGGGCGCTTACGACGGGCTCACCGTTCTCGACTTCACGCAGGGCGTGGCGGGACCGCACGCGACCATGCTGCTGGCGCTGCACGGCGCCGACGTGATCAAGATCGAGCCGGCGGAAGGCGACTGGGGCCGCGCGCTGGGCGAGCTCAAGGGTGACCACTGCGCCCATTCCGTCGCCTTCAACCGCGGCAAGCGCTCGATCGCGCTCGACCTCAAGTCGGCCGATGGCAAGGCCGTGGTCGGCAAGCTGATGGCAAAGGCCGACGTCGTGATCGAGAGCTTCCGGCCCGGCGTCATCTCGCGCCTGGGCTTCGGCTACGAGGACGCGAAGAAGGTCAATCCCAAGGTCGTCTACTGCTCGGTCTCCGGCTTCGGCCAGACGGGCCCCTTCAGCAAGCGGCCCACCGTCGACGGGCTGATCCAGGCCTTCTCCGGCATGATGGTGATGAACAAGCTGCCCGACGGCACGCCGTGGCGGCAGGGCATGATCGCCGTCGACGTCACGACCGGCCTCTACACCTTCCAGGCGCTGGCGCCAGCCATCATGCGCCAGCTGCGCTACGGCGAGGGCTGCTACATCGATTCCAGCCTGATGCGCGCCGCCGCCGCCTTCCAGGGCGCCAAGCTGATGGAGTGGGTGTTCTCCAACGGCACGCCGCCGCCGCTGTACATGCCGGCCGGCAGCTACAAGACCAGCAACGGCTACATCATGGTGAGCGCCATGCGCCCGCACCATTTCAAGGCCCTGTTCGAGCTGATCGGCCGCAAGGACATCGCCGACGATCCCGAGCTGCAGGGCCACGAGGCGCGCATCCGCAACGCCCCGCGCATCGTCAAGGCGCTGCAGGAAACCATGCCGAGCAAGACCACCGAGGAATGGATCGCGCTGCTCCAGCCCAAGGAAGTGTTCTGCGAGCGCGTCAACAACTACAGCGACTATCTCGAGCACCCGCACGTGAAGGAATCGGGCGCCGTCGACTGGATCGAGCAGGACGGGTTCGGCCGCATGCCGGTCGCCAACATCCCCGGCCTGCCGCCGGCCGGCCAGCACGACGCCCAGCAGCACGCGCCGCACATCGGCGAGAACGGCCGCGACATCCTCGAGGAGCTGGGCTACGGCGCCGCCGAGATCGAGGCCATGCTGTCGCGCGGCGGCGTCCGCGCCCCGGCTCCGGTGGCGCGCGCGGCGGACTGACCGGCCGCCAGAGCATCGGGCATCCGGTCGCGATCGACCGAACGGTCAACGCCGAAAGTGTGCATTGCCCGACCTGCCGAGTCTCCAGTAGGTCGGAAGCGCCGACGCGGCCCTGACTTGTCTCGAGCCGCGCCAATCATCCCATTGGCTTGAAAGGTGCCGGGCATTCGCCGCCGACGACCTGGATGATCCGGGCACCGTCTGCGGAGACACAGTTAATCGTGCCTCCAGCGGGCGCGACGTAAATTCCCGACGGATCTCCATTGCAAGCCAGAGTGACAGTCAGCGGGTTCGGCTGAAGGTCGTAAACGGCACCCGTACCGTAGTCGATGAGACCTCCGAGCAGCACGCCGCCACCCGCCAATGTAGGCATCATCGTCGCCGTTTGCGTGTGGCAACCGGGCTTCGAGATATTGATCATGAGCGACTGATTGCGAGCCGACTTGATCTTGCAGGGCGATGTGCAGGTCTGGCCGTTAGAAAACTGAACAGTGGCGCCGACCGGGGCCGTGTTCACCGCGACCTCCTGTTCAGTTCCCCTCACGATCGTTGCACAGCCCGTCAACAGCGCGATCACTCCGATCGCGATGATCATCCTCAATGTTTGCATGATTTCTCCCCCAAGCAAGGCAATGTTGCTTCACAGAGAGAGAAAAGGCAACTCGCAGTTGCCTCGGCAAGGTGAATACAGCCAACCTGTCGTCGTGGGACCGAAACGGCGACAACCCGCGGCAATTGATCCGCTGCGTGGAGCCGAGTCGCTCGGTCCTCAGCTCACCTGAAACCCGTGCGCGAATGGATCGCGATCGTCGACGAAGATCGTGTTGATGCCGTGCTGGCGCGCCCAGCCGGCGATCGAGGGCACGATGGCGTCGTGGTTGCCGACGCGGGCGGCGCCCTCGACCCGCCCATCGAACAGCGAGCCGATGATGCTCTCGTGGACGAACGCGTCGCCGACCGCGAGCTTTCCGCGGGCCGCGAGCTGGGCCATGCGCGCCGAGGTGCCGGTGCCGCACGGCGACCGGTCGATCGCCTTGTCGCCGTAGAACACGGCATTGCGGGCGTGGGCGCGGGGATCGCGCGGCTTTCCGGTCCACATCACGTGGCTGACCCCCCGGATGGTGGGGTTGTCGGGATGGACCGGGCTGATCTTCTCGTTCACCAGCCGGCGGACGATCGGCGACAGGCGCAGCACGTCGCCGGCCGACAGCGTCTCCAGGCCGCCGAAGTTCTTCTGCGGCTCGCAGATCGCGTAGAAATTGCCGCCATAGGCGATGTCGAACACCAGCTCGCCGAGGCCCGGCACCTCGATCGCGACGTCGCTGGCCGCCAGGTAGGAGGCAACGTTGGTGATGCGCACGCTCTCGACGAAGCGGTCTTTCTGCTCGTAGCGCGCAACGACGCGGCCGGCCGGCGCGTCGATGTTGAGCGTGCCCGGCGTCGCCGGCGCGACCAGTCCGTTCTCGACCGCCATGGTGACGGTGCCGATCGTCCCGTGGCCGCACATCGGCAGGCAGCCGCTCACCTCGATGAACAGAATGCCGATGTCGCAGTCGTCGCGGGTCGGCGGGTAGAGGATCGAGCCCGACATCACGTCGTGGCCGCGCGGCTCGAACATCAGCGCCTTGCGGATCCAGTCGTGGTTGGCGAGGAAGTCGAGCCGGCGCTCGCTCATCGTGCCGCCCTTGAGCAGCGGCCCGCCGCCCGACACCAGCCGCACCGGATTGCCGCAGGTATGGCCGTCGAGGCAGGAAAAGGTGTGCAGCGACATGAGATGCCTATGGTCGCGCCCGTCTGTCACCCCGAGCGAAGCGAGGGGCCTTTCGGGACCAGGAAGGGTCCCTCGCTGCGCTCGGGATGACAGCGGGAGTCGTATCAGGCATGTGCCCTCAGTGCATGGTCACGAAGCGCTCGACCTGGCGCTTGTTCTGCAGGCGAACGACGCGCTTCTGGCCGGCGAGCGAGCGGCATTCGACGGCGTATCTCTCGCGATTGCGGCGATGGGTCTTGAGCGCCCAGAGGAGGATCGACTGGCGGCTCATGAAGGCGGTGCGGAAACTCTCGCGGTTGCCGGTCCCCCACAGCTCCTCGCCCGTGGCGGCGCGCCGCATCGTCCGGCGCATCAGGCGCCACATGACGAGCGACAGCGGCAGGTCGAGCCAGATCAGCGTGTCGGCGTTCGACCAGACCAGGTCGCGGACCTGGCCGTAGTTGCCGACCACGATCCAGCCCTCGTCGCGGGTCTCGCACTCCACCCGGTAGCGGAAGAGATCCAATGGGACGGGCTGCCAGCCGCGGCCCCAGTAGAGCGCGTCGAGCTCGATGACGCGCAGGCCCGTCTGCTCGGCGAGCCTCTCGGCCAGCCGGCTCTTGCCCGCCCCCGTGGTGCCGATGACGACGACACGCCGCACTCGAACCCCCTCCAACCGCGCGAAGTGTAGCGCCAAACCGGCCGTCATCGTAGGGTGCCGGCGCAAGTTGGGGGAGCGTTGATGCCGCAGATACTGTTCCGTAACCTGAACCTTCTCGACCCGCGCTGGAACGAGGCGCGCGGCGGCTACGAGGTTCTGGTCGAGGGCGACACCATCAGGGAGGTGTCGTCCAAGCCGATCAAGGCGGGCAATGCCCGAGTCGTCGACTGCGGCAAGCGGACCCTGATGCCGGGTCTGATCGACTGCCATGTCCATGTCTTCCTGGTCGAGGTGAACTTCCGCCTGCTCGAGGCGATGCCGCTCACCCTGCTGACGGCGAAGTCGGCCGACCTGATGAAGGGCATGATCGACCGCGGCTTCACCACCGTCCGCGACACCGGCGGCGCCGACTGGGGCATCAAGACTGCCGTCGAGTCCGGCCTGATCCCGGGCCCCCGCCTGTTCATCGCCGGCCGCGCCATCGGCCCGACCGGCGGCCACAGCGATTCCCGCCGCCGCACCGACTATGCCGCGGCCTCCTGCGGCTGCTGCAACGCCATGGTCTACAGCCTGGCCATCGCCGACGGCGCCGACGAGGTGCGCAAGGCGGTGCGCGAGCAGATGCGCCAGGGCGCCGACCAGGTGAAGATCATGTGCTCGGGCGGCGTCGCCTCGCCCTACGACCCGCTGGATTCCCTGCAGTTCTCCGAGGCCGAGATCGCCGCCGCGACCGACGAGGCCAAGGCCTTCGGCCGCTACGTGCTGGCCCATGCCTATTCGCCCGAGGCCATCACCCGGGCCATGAACAACGGCGTGCGCACCATCGAGCACGGCAACCTGATCGACGCCAAGGCCGCCCGGCTGGTGAAGTCCAAGGGCGGCTACATGGTGGCCAATCTCGTGACCTATTTCATCATGAAGGAACGGGCCGCCCAGTTCGGCATGACGCCCGACCAGCTCGAGAAGAACGAGGTCGTGCTCGAAGGCGCGCTGCGCTCGCTCGAAATTTGCAAGGCCGCCGGGGTGAAGGTCGGATACGGAAGCGATCTCCTGGGCCAGCTCCAGGTCGAGCAGAGCCGCGAGTTCATGTTCCGCGCCGAGGTGCTGAAGCCGATCGAGATCATCCGGCAGGCGACCACGATCGGCGCCGAGATCCTGCGCATGGAGGGCAAGCTCGGCACCGTGGCGCCCGGCGCCTTCGCCGACCTGATCCTGGTCGACGGCGACCCGCTGAAGAAGCTGGAGCTGTTCCTCGACCAGGGCGCCCACCTGCCGGTCATCATGAAGGGCGGCCAGTTCCACAAGAACACGCTGAAATGAGCCTTGATGTCATCCCGAGGCCGGAAGGCCGAGGGACCTTTGCGGATCAGGAAAGGTCCCTCGCTGCGCTCGGGATGACAGCGTTCGGAGAGTTTTGAATGTCGTTTCTGTTCAAGAATCTCAGCCTCCTCGACCCGCGCTGGAAGGAGGCACGTCCCGGCTACGAGGTGCTGGTCGAGGGCGACACCATCAAGGAGGTGTCGTCGAAGCCGATCAAGGCCTCGAAGGCCCGCGTCGTCGACTGCGGCAAGCGCACGCTGATGCCCGGCCTGATCGACTGCCACGTCCATACGCATCACAGCGAGGTCTACATCAACCGCATGGAGGCGGTGCCGCTGACGCTGATGATGGCGCGCTCGGCCGGCCGCCTGAAGCGCATGCTCGACCGCGGCTTCACCACGGTGCGCGATGCCGGCGGGGCCGACTGGGGCACCAAGACCGCGGTCGAATCGGGCCTGATCCCCGGCCCGCGCCTGTTCATTTCCTGCCGCTCGATCGGCCCGACCGGCGGCCACAACGACCGCAACCGGCGCACCGACATCGGCCCGCCCTGCCTGTGCTGCAACGGCATGGTATTCATCCGCTGCATCGCCGACGGGCCCGACGAGGTGCGCAAGGCGGCGCGCGAGCAGATGCGCCAGGGCGCCGACCAGGTGAAGCTGATGGTCTCGGGCGGCGTCGCCTCGCCCTACGACCCCCTGGAATCGCTGCAGTTCACCGAGGAGGAGATCACCGCGGCGGTCGAGGAGGCGCATGCCTTCGGCCGCTACGTGCTGACCCATGCCTACACGCCCGAGGCCATCACCCGCGCCGTGAAGTGCGGCGTGCGCACCATCGAGCACGGCAACCTGGTCGATGCGCCGACCGCCCGGCTGATGGCGAAGAAGGGCGTCTACATGATCCCCAACCTCGTCACCTACGACGCCATGAAGCGCCGCGCCAAGGAGCTCGGCATGCCCAACGAGATGCTCGAGAAGAACGACGAGGTGCTGAAATACGGCTTCGCCGAGCTCGAGCATTGCCGCAAGGCCGGCGTGAAGATGGCCTACGGCTCCGACCTGCTGGGCGCGCTGGAGGACGAGCAGACCGGCGAGTTCCGCATCCGCGGCGAGGTCATGCCGGCGATCGACGTCATCCGCTCGGCGACCCTGATCGGCGCCGAGGTCGTGCGCCAGGAAGGCAAGCTCGGCGTCATCGCGCCCGGCGCCTTCGCCGACCTGCTGGTGGTCGACGGCGATCCCCTGAAGGACCTCGGCCTGTTCCAGGACGGCGGCCCCAACCTCCCGGTCATCATGAAGGCCGGCAAGTTCCACAAGAACGCGCTATGAGCACGACGTCTCCTCGACTCCATCGACCCTTCTCAAATTCCTCTCCCCCGCTAGGGGGAGAGGCGAGGAGAGGGGGAATCGACGTGCGTAGCCCCCTCTCCCACCCTCTCCCCCTAGCGGGGGAGAGGAGCATGAGGAACATGAAGGCGATGAGGACGAATCTTTCCGATGGCTGACACCGTCGCCCTCATCCAGCGCCGCGCCCGCCGCTGGGCGCTGAACGGCGCCGCCGCGGTGGCGCTGGCCTATATCCTGACGCCGCTCACCTTCGTCACCTGGCTCGCCTTCTTCCGGCAGGAGATTCCCTCCTTTCCGCCCGAGGGCTACAGCCTGCGCTGGTTCGCCGCCATCCTCGACCAGCCGAAGTTCGTCGAGGGCTTCCGCATGAGCTTCGAGGTGGGCGTGCTGGCGACCTTCTTCGGCCTCGCGCTGGGCGTGCCGGCGGCGCTGGCCGTGGTGCGCCACCGATTCCCCTTCCGCGTGCCGCTGTCGCAGCTCCTGCTGATGCCGCTGATCGTGCCCGGAGTCGTGCTGGGCACGGCGATGTACGTCTTCCAGGTCGAGGCCGAGAATGGGCTCGACATGGACGTGCTCGGTACCTTTTATGCCCTGGTGGCCGGCCACACCGTGATCGTCATCCCCTGGGTGGTCCGCCTGGTCACGGCCAGCCTGGCCGGCGTCGACCGCAGCATCGAGGAGGCCGCGCAGAATCTTGGAGCCAATGCTTTCGTCACCTTCCGACGCATCACCCTGCCGGCCATCCGCCCGGGCATCGTCGCCGGCGCCCTGTTCGGCTTCGTGACCTCGTTCGGCAACCTCGAGATGAGCCTGTTCCTGGTCGGGCCGGGCCGGACCACCCTGCCGATCGTCGTGCTGCAGTATCTCGAGTGGAAGATCGATCCGACGATCGCGGCGGTGTCGGTGGTGCAGATCTTGCTGATCGGCATCGCCATGCTCATCACCGATCGATACGTCAAGCTGACCCGGGTCGTCTGATGGCTCAACTCGACATCATCGGGCTGGCCAAGCGGTACGGGGACTTCCACGCCGTCCGCGACGTCACGCTGAACATCCGGGACGGCGAGTTCCTGGTGCTGCTGGGACCGTCGGGCTGCGGCAAGACGACCACCCTGCGCATGGTCGCCGGCTTCATCGAGCCGACCGCCGGCCATGTCAGGCTGGGCGGCGCCGACGTCACGCTGCTGCCGCCGTGGAAGCGCAACGCCGGCATGGTGTTCCAGAACTACGCCCTGTTCCCGCACCTCACGGTGGCCGAGAACGTCGCCTTCGGCCTGGAGATGCGCAAGGTCGCCAAGGCCGAGATCGCGCAGCGCGTCGAGGAGACCCTGGCCCTGGTCCGCCTCACGGGGCTGGGCGACCGGCTGCCGCGCCAGCTCTCGGGCGGGCAGCAGCAGCGCGTGGCGCTGGCCCGCGCGCTCGCCATCCATCCCGACGTACTGCTGCTCGACGAGCCCCTCAGCAACCTCGACGCCAAGCTGCGCCAGGAGGTCCGGGTCGAGATCCGCGAGCTGCAGCGCAAGATGGGCCTGACCACCGTCATGGTGACCCACGACCAGGAAGAGGCCCTGACCATGGCCGACCGGCTGGTGGTCATGAGCGAGGGCGCGGTGCGCCAGGTCGGCAGCCAGCGCGACCTCTACGAGCAGCCGGCCGACCGCTTCGTCGCGGGCTTCGTCGGCCGCAGCACCTTTCTCGAGGGCACGCTGGAGGCTCCCGGGCGCTTCCGGACCGGGGGCGGCCTCGCGCTGGCCTGCACCGGCGGCGCGCCGGGACGCGCCGTGCTGGCGCTCCGGCCCGAGCAGATGGTGGTCCGGCCCGGCCCGGCCCCCGGACTCGACAACGACCTGCCGGGTACGGTGGAATTCGTGTCCTATCTCGGCGCACTGATCGACATTCACGTGCGCCTGTCACCGGCCGACCGCGTGGTGGTGCAGACCGCCAACCGCGAGGGCGGCTACGCACCGGATGTGGGGCAGAAGGTGCATGTCGGCTGGCCGGCGTCGGCTGGCCGGGTATTCGGCGAATAGGGGAAGGCAAAGTCTCGAGGAGGCAATCATGTCAACGAAGCTCACGATCAACCGTCGCACCGCGCTGGGCGGTGCGGCCGCCCTGGCGGCAGGCGCCGCCTTTCCGGCGGTTGCCCAGGACAACAAGCGCATCATCGTCGGCACCTGGGGCGGCGACTATTCCCGCCTGCTGACCAAGAACATCGACACGCCGCTCCTCGTTCCCGAGAAGTGGGAATGCGTGCATGCCGAGGAGAACGCCGATCCGCGCAAGGCCAAGATGATGGCCGAGCGCGCGCTGCGCCGCGGCACGGCCGACGTGCAGGGCCTGTCGGCCAACGACATGTTCAGCGTCGACCAGCAGGGACTGGCCGAGCAGCTCGACTATTCGAAGATGCCCAATGCCAAGAACCTGATCCCGGCGATGAAGTATCCCTACGGGATCGGCCACATCTATTCGGGCAAGGTCGTGCTCTACAATCCCGACATGATGCCGGCGCCCAGCGGGTTCGCCGACACGCTCGATCCCAAGCACGGCAACAAGCTTGGCATCATCGACATCCAGCGCCAGTACAACATGGTGGCGGCGGCGCTCGCCTCGGGCGGGTCGGTCAGCAACTTCGAGCCCGGCAAGGAGCGGCTGATCGCCTGCCGCAAGGCCGGCGCGCGCATCTATCCGTCCAACGAGGCCTTCGCCCAGGCGCTCAAGACCGGCGAGATCGCCTGCGGCATCATGTGGAAGGCCCGCGCCGTGCAGTGGCAGAACGCCGGCATCAAGGTGGAGACGGTGGCGCCCAAGGAAGGCGTGCCGATGTACGTCTCCGGCTTCGTGATGCCGAAGAACGCCCCCAACAAGGAAGGCGCCTATGCCTGGCTGAACGCCATGATGGCGCCGTCCGCTCAGGAGGCCTTCGCCGTCGACATGGGCTACAACCCGACCGTCACCAACGCCAAGGTGCCCGCGGACGTGCAGAAGCGCATCGGCTTCACGCCCGAGGAACAGAAGCGCCTGGTCGACCTCGACTACGCCTACATGGCCAAGAACGACGTCGCCTTCCAGGACTGGTGGAACAAGTCGTTCAAGGGATGACCGACGCCGCGATCGCCCGGGGCCCCGTCGCCGAAAGGCGGCGGGGCGAGAGCCTGACCGCCGCGTCGCTGCTGACGCCGGCGACGGTGTTCATCGCCATCGCGCTCCTGGCGCCGCTTGCCTTCCTGCTGCGCTACAGCCTGAACGAGTTCGAGCCGACCCGGAAGATGATGGTCGAGGCGGTCACGCTCGCCAACTACGTCAAGTTCTTCACCGACCCCTACTACACCGCCATCCTCTGGACGACGGTCCGCATCGCCGTCCTGGTGACGGCGGCCTGCCTGGTGCTGGGCTTCCCGCTCGCCTACGTCGTGGCGCGCACGCAGAGCCGCTTCAAGAACCTGCTGATCATCTCGATCGTCCTGCCGCTGTTCGTCGGCAACTCGGTGCGCGCGGCCGGCTGGATGGTCGTGTTCGGCAGCAAGGGCTTCGTCAACGCGAGCCTCATGGGGCTCGGCGTGATCAGTGTCCCCATCGAGATCATGTTCACCGAGAAGGCGGTCATCATCGGCATCATCGCCGTCAACCTGCCGTTCATGGTGCTCAGCCTGCAGAGCGTGATCGAGGGCATCGACCGCTCGGTCGAGGAGGCCGCCTTCAGCTTGGGCGCGCCGCCCGCGACCATGTTCCGGCGCGTGCTCTGGCCGCTGGCGCTGCCCGGCATCCTGGCCGGCACCATCCTGACCTTCATCCTGGCGATGAACGCCTATGCCACGCCCTTCCTGCTGGGCGGCCCGCTGTTCAAGATGATGGCGCCGCTGATCTACAACCAGTTCACCCAGCAGACCAACTGGCCGTTCGGCGGCGCCATCGCCTTCATCCTGATGGCCGTCACCCTGGCGCTGACCATCGCCGCCAACGTGATCATCCGCCGCCGCAACGCGCGCTAAAGCATGATGAGATTGGCTGGAACCAGCCAATCTCATCATGCTCTCCCGCAACCGGCGACATCCGTGCGCGCGGTGACTTGAGATTGATCTCGCTGGGGCGTGCCGTTCCGTGACGTTTCTTCCTCCCCAAGCAGAGCTTGGGGAGGTGGCCCGAAGGGCCGGAGGGGTCAGGAGCGTCGCGGCTGGACCCCATGACCCCTCCGGCCCTTCGGGCCACCTCCCCGCGCTGGTGCGCAGGGAGGACGAGAGCGCCACTGAAGTGGCGCGCCCCCAGCAAGATAACAATGGCTCTCAACTCATCGCGCCCTGGAGGGGGACCGGGCGGGCTATTCCAGCCGAACCCGTCCTGCTCTAGGATCGACCATGGCAGACGACATGCGCCCGCGGCGCTTCGCGGTCCTGATCGACGCGGACAATACCTCGCCGCGCATCGCCGCCGGGCTGTTCGAGGAGATCGCCAAGTTCGGCGAGGCGAGCGTCCGGCGCATCTATGGCGACTTCTCCAGCCCGCGGATGAGATCGTGGGCCGACATCCTGCAGCGCTACGCGATCGACCCCTACCAGCAGTTCGCCTACACGACCGGCAAGAACGCGTCCGACATCGCCCTGGTGATCGACGCCATGGACCTGCTGCATTCCGGGCGCTTCGACGGGTTCTGCCTCGTCTCCTCCGACAGCGACTTCACGCGGCTGGCCTCGCGCCTGCGCGAGGAGGGCGCCGACGTCTACGGGTTCGGCGCCCAGAAGACGCCCGAGAGCTTCCGCCAGGCCTGCCGGCGCTTCATCTACACCGAGAACCTGCTGCCCGACACCGAACCCGCGGCGCCGGGCCAGGCGCGGGCGCCCCGGGGGCGCGAGCCGGCCAGCGCCGCCGTGCCGCTGCTCACGCGGGCCGTGTCGCAGATGGATTCGGAGGACGGCTGGGTGCCGCTCGGCGTCGTCGGCCAGCAGCTCGCCAACATCGCCTCCGACTTCGACCCGCGGACCTACGGCTGCCGCAAGCTCTCGGACCTGGTGCGGCAGACCGGCGCCTTCGAGATCGACCAGGCCGAGGGCGGCCGCTCGGTGCGCATCCGCGCCCGCCCGGCGCCGCGAACGCCGGCGCCGCCCTCGCCGCGCCCCGCATCCGGCCGTCGCGCGCGGCCCGCCGATCCGTCGCGCTGACCGCCTCCGGTGAGACCATGCATATCGGCCTGATCGGCGGCATCGGCCCGGCCGCCACCGACTTCTACCATCGCGGCCTGATCGAGCGGCATGCGGCGGCCGGCATCCCGCTCGACCTGACCATCGCCTACGCCGACGCCCGCGAGATGACCCGCAACCTGGCGGCGGGCGATCCGTCGCGGCAGGCGGCAATCTTCGCCGGCCTCGTGGGCCGCCTGAAGGCGGCCGGCGCGGCCGCCGCCGCCGTCACCTCGATGGGCGGCCACTTCTGCATCCGCGAGCTGGCGGCGATCTCGCCGCTGCCGCTGCTCAGCGCCCTGCCGGCGGTGGACGCCGCACTGGCCCGGCGCGGGCTCGGGACCGTCGGCATCATCGGCACGCGCAATGTCATGGAAAGCGGCCTCTACGGCGCGATCACCGCGACGCGGGTGGTGGCGCCCGAGGGCGCGGAACGCGACCGCGTCCACCAGGCCTATGTCGACATGGCCGTGGTCGGCCATGTCGACGACGACCAGCGCCGCATCTTCTTCGAGGCCGGCCGCCGGCTCTGCCGCGAGCGGGGCGCGGAGGCGGTGCTGCTGGGCGGCACCGATCTCTTCATTGCCTTCGACGGCCGGGAGGCCGGCTTCCCCGTCATCGACTGCGCGGCCCTGCACGTCGAGGCGATCTTCGAAGCGTCCCGGGCCGCCTGACGCTCAGGCGCACTTCTGCATCAGGTTGGTGGTCGCGACGTCGCCGGGCGCGGCCCCCTGGCACTGCTCGAACAGGCGTCGCGCGGCGGGAATGTCGTTGCGGGAAAGGGCCTCGACGCCGGCCTCGAGCATTCCGCGCGTCCGCTTCTTGACCTCGCGCAGGCCTGCCGGATCGTGCTGGAAGACCTCGTAGACGGTCACCGGCCGGGTCTTGCCCTTGACCACGACGACGTCGATCGGCCGGAGGTCCCAGGCCTGGGGATCGGAGAGCTGGTCGACCGTGTCCTGCGTGACCAGCAGCCCGACCCCGTAGGTCTTGGTCAGCCCTTCGACGCGCGAGGCGAGATTGACGGCATCGGAGATCACCGTGCCGTCCATGCGGTGCTTCTCGCCGATCGTGCCCATCATCAGGCTGCCGGTGTTGAGGCCGATGCCGATGCCCAGCGGCGCCTGCCCCGCCGCCACGCGCTCGGCGTTGAAGGCGTCGAGCGTGGCCAGCATGTCGAGGCCGGCGGCCAGCGCGTCGTCGGCCGATTCGAACAGCGCCATGATGGCGTCGCCGATGTACTTGTCGATGAAGCCATTGTGATCGCGGATCACCGGCCCCATGCGCTCGAGATAGGCGTTGATGAAGGCGAAGTTCTCGTCGGGCGTCATGCCCTCCGACAGGGTCGTGAAGTTGCGGATGTCGGAGAACAGCACGGTCATGTTCTTCCGCTTGTTGTCGCCGAGCTGGACGTCGACGATGGAGGGCTTGCCGACCGTGGCCAGGAAGGCATGCGGCACGAAGCGCTCGATCGACAGGTTGGTCTGGCGCAGGTTGGTGATCGTGCTTCGCACAGCATCTCTCATGGTGGCGAAGCTGTTGGCGAGCTGGCCGATCTCGTCCGTGCGATCGGTGTTGGCGATCGCCTGGTCGAGGTCGCCCTGGGCAATGGCGCCGGCCTCTTTCCGCAGGTTGAACAGCGGGTCGAGGAGCTGGTGCTGCAGCAGTCGGGAGGCGATCCAGAAGACGACCGGCAGCATCAGGGCCAGCACCAGCAGCGAGCTCAGGAAGACCTGCACCACCGCCTGGCGCGCCAGGCCGACATCGTAGGTGATCTGACGGATGACGAACTTGGAGGTGACCGGATAGCCGGGGTCGGTGGCCGACTTGGTCTCCTCGCCGCTGTAGACCGTGAGGAGATGGCCGCCGTCGCTGGAGAGGGTCTCGCGCCGCGTCTTCGTCACGCGCTCGCTGAGCGCCGGATCGAGCTTCTTGCCGACATGGAGCAGCGACCAGGTCCCCGCCGGGGTCACCAGAAAGAGGTCGACCTCCTTCACGTAGGGGTTCGAGCGCACCGCGTCCGAGAACAGGTCGCGGAAGAAGAAGGTGCTCATCCAGCCGAAATTGCCCTGGGCGAGACTTTCCCGGACGTCGGTCGAGGTCTCGATGATGTAGTCCTTCCCCTTCGGGCCGAAGTAGCTGTAGGTCCGCAGCGTGCCGGTGAGGCTCGACAGGTCGATGCCGTCGTTCATCACCTTGCCGGCGTCGTAGACCGAGTCGAGAAACCGGGTGAAGGGGCTCTCGGGAAAGACGAGGTTCATGTCGCCCGGCAGGTTGGTCTGGAACACCTTGTGCGCGCGGTCGATGAAGTAGATGTGCTGGACGCCGAACTTGCGGGTGAGCGCATCGAGCTCGGCGACCGACAGGTCCTGGGGCGCCTGGCCCAGTCGGTCCAGCTCGGCGGCGATCTGCGGCAGCACCGTCTCCATGTGCGCCACGATGCGCTGGTGCTGGGAGCGGAGCATCGTCTCGAACACCGCGAAGCGCTCGGAAAGGCTGGCCTCCAGGCGCTCGATCTCGTTGGCCTGCTTTTCCGACACCAGCCGGTACATGGCGAGCGAGGCCACGACCATCGCCGCCAGGCTCACCGTCGCCATGACGACGAACAGGAACAGGCCGACCTTGCGCCTTATGCCCAAATCACGCCTCCGGCCCCGTCACGCAACCCCTCGCCGGAGCGAGACGACGCGCAGCACGTCCTCGGGCATTCGCGACTAGCTGTTGGTCCACAAGCGTGTCGTATAGGCCCCTTCGACGCCGGCGTCGATCTGGGCCGCCACGTCGGCGCCGGCCCCGATGCGTGGCGCGATGATCTTGCCGAACGATACGCGGCCTGGCGCCGGCCACGATTGGGGATCCCACAGCCTGGCCCGAACGATCGACCGGGCGCAGTGGAAGTAGCAGTGCTGGATATGGACCCGGGTGGCCAGCAGCGCGGGCTTGCCGAGCGAACCCAGCGAGGCCACGAGATCGGGATCGTCGAAGATCTCGGCCGTGCCGGACACCCGCAGCGTCTCGCCCGTGGCCGGCACGAGCGCGATCAGCCCGATCTTGCCGGTCGCCAGGATGTTGTTCAGCCCGAAGGCGAGGTTGTTGCCGACGCGCTCGGGGATCAGCAGCGTGCGCGGGTCCTCGACCCGGATGAACCCCGGCTCGTCGCCCTTGGGCGAGACCTCGACGGTGCCGTCGGCGGCGGTGGTGCCGACCAGGGCGAAGGGGCAGCGCTTCAGGAAGGCGATGGACTGTTCGTCCAGGGCATCGAGGATCTTGCTGCGGGTGGCCGGCCGGGGCTCGGCGATGATGCGGCGCAGGTCGTCGGTCGAGGTCAGGCGGGCCATGCTCATCCTTGCGAGTCGTTCGCAGCTACCATCGACGATCCGGAGGGGCGATTCAACCGGCCTTCAGCGCATCCATGTTGGCGTAGAGCCGGCGAAGGGCGGCCCTGAGACGGTCGGCCTCCGCCGGATCGAAGCCGTCGAGGGCGACCCGCTCGTAGCGGTCGGCGACCGGCAGCAGGCGGGCGGTCAGCCGCCGGCCCGCCGCCGTCGTGGCGACGGTCACGGCGCGGGCGTCGCCCGGCTCGGGACGCCGCCGCACCAGCCCCCGCTTCTCCATGCCGTCGACGAGGCGGGTCAGCGTCGAGACCTCGATCGCCGTCGTCGCCGCGAGATCGCCCATGCGCCGCCCGTCGTGCTCGCGCAGTGCCGCCAGCACGCGCCAGATCTGCAGCGTGGCGCCGAGCCGGCGCACCTCGGCATCGAAGGCGGTGGCCAGCCGGGCGCCGGCCCGGTTCAGCAGATAGGGCAGGTAGGAATCGAGCGGCCCCATTCCCGCGTCTCCCTCACGCCGCGAAGTGCGGCGCGACCTCGCGCATGAAGCGCTCCATCTGCTCCTTCACCAGCGCATGCGGCTTCTGCCCGTAGTTGAAGTACAGGATGACCTCGGCGATGCCGGCCGCCTCGACCTGCTTCAGCGTGTCGACGATGTGCTGCGGGCTGCCGCACAGGATCGACTTGTCGGTGAGCTTCTCGGGCCGCATGTCGCGCAGGATGTTCACGATCTCGACGAAGTACTTGTAGGTCGGCGGCACCTTCTCGCCCGAGGAGGAGGGGAAGGCGGCGACCAGCGCGTCCTGGAAGTAGCGCACCAGCGCCTCGCGCCCGTACTGCTCCTCCGCCGGGGTCGAGGCGATGTGCACGAAGTACGAGCACATGGCCCGGCGCATCGGCCGCTTGTGGCCGGTCTCGCAGGTCTCGCGGTAGACCCGCACGGCGTCGGCCAGCGAGCCGTAGACCATCGCCGCCGCGAACGGCGCGTAGATCACGTTCCAGTCGTTGCGCGCCGCGAGCTCCATCGACGGCCGCGAGAAGCAGGCGACGTAGGGCCGGAGCGGCGTCTGCGCCGGCCGCGGCCGCACCTCGACGTCGGAGAACTGGTAGAAGCGGCCCTTGTGCGACCACTTGCCGGGCTCGGTCCAGGCGCGCCACAGGACCTCCATGCCTTCGGCGAACAGCTCGGCCGAGTCCTCGAACGGCGCCTGGAAGGGCTCGTACTCCTTGCGGTCGTAGCCGCGGCCGGCCGCGAAGTCGACGCGGCCGCCCGACAACAGGTCGAGCGTCGCCCATTCCTCCGCGACGTGCAGCGGATGGTGCACCGGCAGGAGCGTCACCGCCGGTGCCAGCCGCAGCTTCGTCGTCGCGCCGGCGAGCTGGGCCAGCATGGCGAGCGGCGAGGCGTTGACGCCCAGCAGGTTGAAATGGTGCTCGCCGATCCAGGCGGAGTTCAGGCCGACCGTCTCGGCCCACAGCGCCTCGGCATAGATGTCCTTCAGGAAATCCTCGGCCGTCCGCTTGTTGCCGGGATAGCGGTTGTCGCTCAGCGTGAAGTATCCGAACTGCATCGTCCCTCCCTTTGCCGGGAGGATCGGCTCACGCCAGATATTTGTAAACGCAAATATCTGTTGCGGACGCGCGGCGGGCCGTCAGACGGTGGTGGGCGGGGTCTCGGCCAGGGTCATGATCCAGTCGCGGAACGCCTTGATCTTGCGCCGCCGGATCGCCTCCGGCGGGTAGACCAGGTAGTAGGCGAACTCGCTCGAGCGGCGGAAGTCGAAGGGTACGACGAGGCGTCCGGCCTTGAGGTCGGGCTCGACCAGCGGCTGGCGGCCGAGCGCCACGCCCAGCCCGTCCATCGCGGCCTGGTAGGCGGCCAGCGCGAAGTCGAACGACACGCCGCGCGAGGCATCGACACCCTTGATGCCGGCGGCGGTCAGCCAGACCTGCCAGTCGTCGGGGAAGTTGCCGATGTGCAGCAGCGTGAAGCGCCTGAGGTCGGCCGGCTTCTTCAGCCCGTTGGGGCCCTTGGCCAGCGCCGGCGCGCAGACCGGCATGACGTCCTCGCGGACCAGGCGCTCGGCGGTGAGCGACGGCCACTGGCCGCGGCCGTAGCGGATGCCGATGTCGACATCCTCGCGGCTGAAGTCGACGAGGCCGGTGCCGGTGCTGACGCGCACGTCGATCTCCGGATGGTTGCGCTGGAAGCCGCCCAGGCGCGGCACCAGCCACTTCACGGCGAAGGACGAGGTCGTGGTCACGGTGAGGCTGCCGCCGCGATCCTTCTGCAGCAGCTTCTCGGTCGCCTCGTTCAGCTGGTCGAAGGCGGCGCGCACGGACGGCAGGTAGGCCTGGCCCGCCTCCGACAGCAGAAGCGAGCGGTTCCTGCGCACGAACAATTTTAATCCGAGCCGCTGCTCCAGCCCGCGCACCTGGTGGCTGATCGCGGCCTGCGTGACGCTGAGCTCGTCGGCGGCATCGGTAAAGCTCATATGGCGCGCCGCCGCTTCGAAGGCGCGCAACCCGTTGAGCGGCGGCAAGGTTCGCTTCATGACCGTCCCATCACATTAGCTATTCTTATCAAAACAGGACAAAGGGTCGTTTGTAAAGAAGCGCCCCCGGCCTCAAATCGCAACCATCGATGGTTCACTTCGAAACGGGGAGACACCCCATGGCCGACCTTTCCCTTCATTACGCTTCCAAGACTCCGCTGGCCGGCACGGCCGGCGCCTTCGCCGCCTTCCACGGCATCCTCGCCACCTGGCGCCGGCGCAGCCGCGAACGCCAGGAGCTCGCCACGATGGACCAGCGAGTCCTGCGCGACGTCGGGCTGAGCGCGAGCGAGGTGGCGTTCGAGGCCAACAAGCCCTTCTGGCGCGCCTGACACCGCACGCCTGATCCCGAGATCCGGAGCCTGGCCCGCTTCTACCCTGCCCGGGCCATACCCTTCTCCGGACACTGGCCGGCGGTCGACCCCTCAGCCTCCCTGTCGACCGCCGGCTTTTTCTTTGCCCGCACCCCGGAGCCCGCGCTACGGCAGTCGGGATGACCGCCGTCTTCCTGCCGCTCGCCCTGATCGCGCTGCTGGGCGCCCTGCTGCGCCGCTTCGGCACCGACATGGAGGACAAGCGCCGCACGCTGAACCTCCTGGTCCTGAACGTCTTCCTGCCGGCGCTGGTGTTCCACACGGTGATGGACTCGAAGGTCGACCGGCTGTTCGTCGAGATCCCGCTGGCCGCGTCGTTCGGCGTCCTGGGCTGCCTGGCCGCGGGCTTCCTCGTCTTCCATTTCCTGCCGATCCCGGGCCCGACCAAGGGCGCCATGATGCTGGGCGCGGCCTTCGGCAACGTCACCTATCTCGGCCTGCCGGTCCTGCTCGGCACCTTTCCCGGCCACGCCGACGAGGTGTCGGTGGTCGCCGTGCTGTTCGAGGTCACCAAGTCGTCGCTCAACCTGACGCTCGGCGCCATGATCGCCATCGCCTACGGGACGCAGGAACGCATCACCTTCGCCCGGACCGCGTCGGAGGCGCTGAAGCTGCCGCCGATCTGGGCGCTGGCCGTGGCCATCGGCTGGAAAGCCAGCGGCATCCCCTGCCCCGCCGTCCTGATGGAAGCGGCCGCCCTGCTGGCCGCGGCGGTGACCGGCATCATGATCCTGTCGCTCGGCATGGCGCTCCGGTTCCGGCCGACGCGACTGATGGCGCTCACCGTGCCGGTGGCGGCGATCAAGCTCGGCCTGTCGCCGCTGCTGGTCGCGCAGGTCCTGGGACCGCTCGGCATCACGGGCCTCGCCGCCGATGCGAGCCTGCTCGAGGCGGCCATGCCGAGCCAGCTCCTGTCCTTCGTCATCGCCGGCCGCTTCGGCCTCGACGAGGAGACGCTGGCCTTCGTCATCATGGCCGACACGATCCTGGCCTTCGCCACCCTGCCGCTGATTCAGGCCGTTGTGGCGGCCTGAGGCCGCCTCTGCTAGAGGCCGCGCGTGCCGCTTTCGGACTCCCAGATCCAGATCCTCGCCCGCGACGCCATGCAGCACGCCGCGGCGGGCGACTTCGCCAACGCCGAACCGCTGCTGGCGCAGATCGCGGAGGCGCGCCCCAATTCGGGCCAGGCGCTGCACCTGCTGGGCCAGGCGCGGCTGAAGCTCGGCCGTTTCGCCGACGCCCGCGAGCCGCTGGAGCGCGCCGCCAAGTTCCTGCCGCGCGAGGCCGCCGCGCAGGTGAACCTCGCCGGCTGCCTCACCCTGCTGGGCGAGCATGCGGCCGCGCTGGCCGCGCTCGAGCGCGCCGCGCGCCTGAAGCCGGGAGACGCCGCCATCGCCCACAATCGCGGCCGCACGCTCGAGGCGCTGGGCCGGCCCGACGAGGCGGCGCTGGCCTACGACGAGGCGCTGTCGATCGACCATCGCCTGATGCCGTCGCTGTCGGCCCGCGCCGCGCTCGCGGCCTCGCGCGGCGACTGGATGGGCGCGCTCGCCGACCTCGACATGGCGCTGACCAGCCGTCCTGACGACCCGCACCTGCGCCTGCGGCGCGGCGAGCTGCTGCTGCGCCAGGGCGACTGGCTGCGCGGCCTGGCCGATCACGAGGCCCGCCTGGAGATCGCGGCCGAGCGCTACGCGCCCAACCTGCCGCGCTGGCAGGGCGAGCCGCTCGAGGGGCTCCTGCTGGTCTATCCCGAGCAGGCCGACATCGAGAGCGACGCGGCGATCCGCGACACGCTGATGCTGGCCCGCGGCGTCGACGCCGTCGTGCAGTGCGCGGCGCCGGTCGCCAACTGGCTCGACCGGCCGACCGTCCTCCGCGATGCGGCGCTCGACGGGTTCGCGGCCGCCGCGCCGCTGCGCAGCCTGCCCCATCTGCTCGGCTGGACATTGGAGAGCCTGCCGCCGCCCGCCGCGGCGCGGCGCCCCGCCGGCGCCGGCGATCGCATCGGCTGGTTCGCCGGGCGCGAGCCGCCGGCCGGGCTCGCCGTCGAGCGCGATCCGGCGCGCATCGCCGACTGCCGCCTGGTGGTCGGCGACGATACCGCGCCCACCCATCTCGCCGCGCTGATGGGCGTGCCGACGCTGCTGCTGCGGACGGCTTCCGCCGACTGGATGCTGGGACCGCACGACGGCCCATCGCCCTGGTATCCCGGCCTCGAGATCGTGGCGGAAGACGATGCCGAGGCGCTCGCCGAGCGGCTGCGGGCAGCAGGAATTCCGGCGGCCGACGCCTGACCGACCCTCACGACGTCGCGGTCGCCACCTTGCGGAACCGCAGGAGCCCGAGGCCGAGGAACAGCGCGCCCATGGCGGCCACGGCGAGATACTGCGGCCACACGACGTCGATACCCGCGCCGCGATAGAGGATCGCCTGGGCGAAGGACACGAAGTGCGTGGTGGGCGAGGCCTGCATGATGGTGCGCAGGAAGGTCGGCATGCTTTCCAGCGGCGTGTTGGCGCCCGACAACATGTTGAGCGGGATGGCCACCAGCATGAACAGCAAGCCGAGCTGGGGCATGGTGCGGGCGATCGTCGCCAGGAAGACGCCGACCGAGGTCGCGAAGAAGAGGTATAGCGCCACGCCGGCCAGGAACAGAGGGACCGAGCCGGCGATCGGGATGGCCAGCAGGTGGCGCACGACGAGGGAGACCGACAGGGCGACGGCGACCGTGATGACGAGCCCGTTGGCCAGGATCTTGGACATCGCGATCTCGAACGGGCTGACCGGCATGACCAGGAGATGGTCCATGGTGCCATGCTCGCGCTCGCGCACGACCGCCGCGCCGGCCAGGATGATCGCCAGCATGGTCACGCTGTTGATCAGGCCCATGACGGCGGTGAACCAGGCGGTCGCGACGTTGGGGTTGAAGGCGAAGCGCACCTGCAGGTCGACGGGCGCGGCCCGCGATGGGCCGGCGCGCGCGACGAAGGAGTCGATCTCGGCCTGCAGGATCTGCTGGGCGTAGCCCGAGCCGATGCCGGCCTGCATCATCGCCGTGGCGTCTACGGCGAGCTGTAGCGCCGGCTGCCGGCCGCCCAGCACGTCGCGCTCGAAGTGCGGCGGAATGTCGAGGATGAAGGTGAACTTCCCGGTGTTCATGAGATGGTCGACGTCGCCGATGGCGACCGGCCGGGGCGGCTTGAAGTAGGGCGGCAGGAAGGCCCGGGCGAGGCGTCGCGACAGCTCGGAATGGTCCTCGTCGACGATGCCGATCGATGCATTGTGCAGCTCCTGCGAGCTGCTCTGCGCCTGGGCGATGATGGCCAGCGAGAAGGAGTAGACGACCAGCGCCAGCAGCACCCAGTCGCGGAAGAAGCTGCGCAGCTCCTTGCCGGCCAGCCACAGGATGTTCTCGGCGGCGCGCATGGCGGTCACTTCTCCTGGGCGCGCAGAAGGACGAGGCTGAGCAGCGTCAGCCCCGGGACGAACGCGAACAGCGCCAGCAGCTCGCCCGACAGGTCGGCGAAGCCCAGCCCCTTGGTGAACGTGCCGACGCTCAGCGGCAGGAAGTAGGTCATCGGGAACAGCCGCCCCATGACCGCGCCGATGCCGGTGATCGACGATACCGGCACCAGCATGCCCGCGAACATCGTGGCCGGCAGCACGGTGAGGATCGCGGTGCCGAACAGGGCGGCGATCTGCGTGCCGGTGAAGGTCGAGATCACGCGCCCGTAGGCGGTGGTCGCCGTGACGTAGATCAGCGCGCCCAGCGTCAGCAGCGCGAAGCTGCCTTTCAGCGGCACGCCGAAGACGACGAGCGCCATCACGACCATGACCAGGAAGTTGACCATGGCGAGGGCGACGTAGGGCACTTGCTTGCCCAGCAGGAACTCGAGCCGCGTGACGGGCGTGACGTAGAGATTGACGATCGATCCCAGCTCCTTCTCGCGCACGATCGCCAGCGCCATCAGGATGGCCGGGATCAGCGCGAGCTGCAGGGCGATCTGCGCCGGCACCATGGCATAGACGCTGTCGAAGTTCTGGTTGTAGCGGAACCGCGTCTCGATGACGGCCGCCGCGGCCGTACGGTCCGCGCCGCCATGGCCGCGGACGGCCCGATCGGCGAGGTAGTGCTGGTGCACGCCCTGCAGGTAGCCGCGGACGGTCTCGGCCCGGAAGGGCACCGCGCCGTCGATCCACACGCCGACCTCGGTCGGTCGGCCGCGGCGGATGTCGCGGCCGAAGCCGGGCGGGAGCTCGACCGTGGCCGTGACCTCGCCCCGCTTGAGGCGATCCTGCAGGTCGGCGTCGTTTCGCAGCGGCGGCCGTTCGACGAAGTACGGCGAGCCGCGCAGCTGGTCGACATAGGCACGGCTCTCGAACGTGTCGTCGCGATCGAGCACGGCGAAAGTGAGCGAATTGACGTCGGTGGTGATGCCGAAGCCGAAGACCAGCATCAGGAACGCCGTGCCGCCCAGCGCGAAGGCGAGACGGATCGGATCGCGCATCAGCTCCAGCGATTCGCGGATCGCGTAGGCCAGCAGCCGGCGCAGGCTGAACAGTGGCGCGTCGGCCGGGGCGGACGCGGGCCCGGGCGCCGGGTCCGGCGCCTCCGGCTCGGGCCCGGTGTCTACGGGTGCCCTCGCCCGGGCCGCCTCCTCGAGATAGCCGACGAACGCGTGCTCCAGGTCCGCTGCGCCGCGCAATCGCACCAGCGCCTCGGGCGTGCCGGTCGCCAGCACGCGGCCGGCGTCCATCAGCGCGATGCGGTCGCAGCGCGCCGCCTCGTTCATGAAGTGGGTCGAGACGAAGATCGTGACGCCCTCGTTGCGCGACAGGTCGATCAGCACCTCCCAGAAGGCGTCGCGGGCGACCGGATCGACGCCCGACGTCGGCTCGTCGAGGATCAGCAGGTCGGGCCGGTGGACGATCGCCACGGCCAGCGACAGCCGCTGGCGGATGCCGAGCGGCAGGCCCGACGCGAGCTGGTCGACATGTCCGGCCAGGCCGAAGCGGCGAATGAGATCGCCGATGCGGGTGCGCGCCTCGGCGGCCGGCACATGGAACAGCCTTGCGTGAAGGTCGAGGTTCTGGCGGACCGTCAGCTCGCCGTAGAGCGAGAAGGACTGCGACATGTAGCCGACGCGCGACCGCGCCGCCATGTCGGGCCCGTCGAGCGCCCGGCCGAACAGGGTCGCCGTGCCCTCGCTGGCCGGCAGGAGGCCGGTCAGCATCTTCATCGTCGTCGTCTTGCCGCAGCCGTTCGAGCCCAGGAATCCGAAGATCTCGCCGCGCTCGATGTCGAAATCGACATGGTCGACGGCGACGAAGTCGCCGAAGCGGCGGGTCAGCCCGCGGGCGGTTATCACGCGCTCATGATCGAACCGGCGACGCGGCGGAATCTCGAGCCGGTGGTGGCCGGCCTGCAGCGCCTCGGGCAGCAGGCGGATGAAAGCCTCCTCGACCGTGGCGGCGCCGGTCCCGGCCTTCAGCGCAGCCGGAGCGCCGGTCGCCAGCACGCGCCCGTCGTTCATCGCGACCAGCCAATCGAACCGTTCCGCCTCCTCCATGTAGGCGGTCGCCACGACGATGCTCATGCCCGGCCGTCGCCGCCGCATGCGGTCGATGAGCTGCCAGAACTGCCGCCGCGACAGCGGATCGACGCCCGTCGTCGGCTCGTCGAGGATGAGCAGGTCGGGATCGTGGATGAGCGCGCAGCACAGGCCGAGCTTCTGGCGCATGCCGCCCGACAGCTGGCGGGCCAGCCGGTCGCCGAACGGGGCGAGGCCCGTGCTCGCCAGCAGCTCGGCGATACGCCGCCGTCGTTCCGACCGCCCGTGCCCGAACAGGCGGCCGAAGAACTCGATGTTCTCGCGGACGCTGAGCTCCGGATAGAGGTTCCGGCCGAGCCCCTGGGGCATGTAGGCGATGCGCGGGCAGACGGCGCCGCGATGGCGCGCATCGGCCATGTCGCCGCCCAGCACCTCGACCCGGCCGCGCTGGATCCGCTTGGCGCCGGCAGCCAGCGCGAGCAGCGAGGACTTGCCGACCCCGTCGGGCCCGATCAGCCCGACGATGCAGCCCGCCGGGACGTCGAGATCGACGCCCGCCAGCGCCGTGACGCGGCCATAGCGATGGCTCACCCCGGCAAGGCGGATCACGGGCGCGGCCGGTCCGCCCACGGTCAGGGCTTCGTCTGCAGCCGGGCCGGCCATTCGGCCTGCGGGTCGAAGCGGACATAGGCCACGCCCGGCACGCCGCTCTTCACGGCCGGGGCGTGGGCACGCGTGAGCGCCGGATCGATGCGGACGCGGACCCGGAACAGGAGCTTGTCGCGCTCGGTGCGGGTCTCGACCATCTTCGGCGTGAACTGGGCCTGCGACGCGACGAAGGTCACCTTCGCCGGGATCGGCCGGTCGGGATAGGCGTCGAGCAGGATGCGGGCCTCGTCGCCGATCCTGACGCGGCCCGCCGTCGCCGTCGGCAGGTAGACGTCCATGTAGACGTAGCCGATGTCGAGCAGCGTGAAGACCTTGCCGCCGGCGGGCAGGACCTCGCCGACATTGGCGATGCGGTACTCGATGCGGCCGTCGCGCGGCGCCACCAGCGTGTTGTCGGCGATGTTGACCTTGAAGAGCTCGACATCGTGCCGGGCGGCGTTGAGCACGGCCTCGGCGGCGCGCACGCGCGCCTGCGCCGCCAGCTCCGACGCCTGGGCGGCCTGAAGCTGCTGCTGGCGCTGGTCGAACAGCTCGCGGGTGATCCAGCCGTTCGCGAGAAGCTGCCGCGCCCGGTCCATCTGCTGCCCGGCCAGCACGACCTGCGTATGGGTCTGGGCGACGTTCGCCGTGGCCTCCGCGATGGCCTTGTTGGCCTGCTCGACCTGCGCCTCCGCCTTCTTGAGCGAGGCCTCGAGGTCGCGCGTGTCCATGACCGCCAGGACCTGCCCGGCCTGCACGATCGCGCCTTCGTCGACCCGCAGCTCGGCGACGCGGCCCGGGAACTTGGTCGCGATGTCGATGGGATCGGCCTCGAGCCGGCCATTGCCGTCGGCGATGCCGGGCGGCAGCGGCGGGATGCGGTGGAGCCACCAGTAGCCGCCCGCGGCGCCGGCCAGCAGGACGAGGACGAGCAGCGCCGCCATGCGCATCCAGCGCCGGCGCGTCGGCACCACGCGAGGCTCGACGACCATCGGCAGCCCGGCGGCCTCGGCCGGCAGGGGGGCGGGGGAAGCGGCGACACGGGGCGCGCCCGTGGCTTCCTCGACCTTCGCGGGATCAGTCATGGCGCGTCGCCTCGGCCTCTCGGGAAAACGACGGCGTGGCAACGAACGCCCGACCACACCGCCCGCATGATCGACGCGTCCCTTCTACGGTTTCGCGCCGCGCAACAGCTTGATGCAAATCAAGTGCAGGCGCCACGCAGGGTCGGGGCGCCCGGAGCAGCAGCCCTGCGCAAAGCGCCTTCCTTCCGGCACCGGCGGATGCTGATATCGGGCCCGCGGAGGAAAACAATGGCCAAGGCGCTTTTCGACAAGATCTGGGACAGTCACGTCATCACCGACCTGGGCAACGGCTTCGTGCTGCTGCACATCGATCGCGTGCTGCTGCACGACCTGTCCGGTGCCCGTGCCCTGCGCGACGTGATGGACAAGGGCTATGCGCCGGCCCAGCCGCGCCTGGTCTACGCCACGCCCGACCATGCGATCTCGACCCAGCCCGGCCGCACCGAGGAGACCTTCCCGCCGGGCGCGCCGCTGCTGAAGGGCCTGCGGGCCAACACCGCCAGGTTCGGCATCCGCCTGTTCGACATCGGCCAGGACGGCAACGGCATCGTCCATGTCGTCGGCCCCGAGCAGGGCCTGACCCTGCCCGGCACGACGCTGGTCTGCGGCGACAGCCACACCTGCACCCATGGCGGCATGGGCTCGCTGGCCTTCGGCATCGGCTCGTCGGAGCTGGAGCACGTGCTCGCGACCCAGACGATGGTTCAGCGCAAGCCCCGGCGCTTCCGCGTCCACTACGAGGGCGCGGTGCCGCAGGGCGTCACCGCCAAGGACATGATCCTGCACCTGATCGGCGACCTCGGCACCGCCGCCGGCACCGGCTTTGCCGTCGAGTATGCCGGCTCGGCGGTGCGCGGCCTCAGCGCCGAGGGCCGACTCACGCTCTGCAACCTGTCGATCGAGATGGGCGCCCGCACCGGCATGGTCGCGCCCGACGACACGACCTACGCGTACCTGGAGGGCCGCGACTATGCGCCCAAGGGAGCGATGTGGGAGCGGGCGGTGGCCTACTGGCGCACGCTCCCGTCCGACCCCGACGCCGAGTTCGACCGCGAGCACACGATCAACATGAGCCGCGTCGCGCCGCAGATCACCTGGGGCACCAGTCCCGAGCACGTCGTCGCCGTCGACCGGCCGATCCCCGATCCCGCGCAGGGTCCGGAGGAGAAGCGCGCGGCCTGGACGGCGGCGCTGCAGTATCAGGGGCTGGAGCCCGGCAAGCCGATCGAGGGCACGCCGGTCGACTGGGTGTTCATCGGCTCCTGCACCAACAGCCGCCTCTCCGACCTGCGCGCCGCGGCGGAGATCGCCAGGGGTCGCCGCAAGGCGCCGCACGTCAACGCCTGGATCGTGCCCGGCTCGGAGCGCGTCAAGCGCCAGGCCGAGGCCGAGGGGCTCGACCGCATCTTCACCGATGCCGGCTTCGAATGGCGCGAACCCGGCTGCTCGATGTGCATCGCCTCCAACGGCGAGCGCGTCGCGCCGGGCCAGCGCAGCGTCTCGACCTCCAACCGCAACTTCGTGGGGCGCCAAGGTCCCGGAGCCAGGACCCATCTCGCCAGCCCGGCCATGGCCGCAGCCGCCGCGATCCGGGGCGCCATCGCCGACGTGAGGAAGATCTAGGATGACGGCACGCCTGTCATCCCGAGCGCAGCGAGGGACCTTTCCTGTGGCCTCAAAGGCCCCTCGCTTCGCTCGGGGTGACAGCGGTCGATAGGAGACAGGACATGGAAAAGTTCACCAAGGTCACCGGCGTCGCCGCGCCGCTGATGCGCCAGAACGTCGACACCGACCTCGTCATCCGCATCGAGCGGCTGGTCAACAATACCGGCCGGCAGGGGCTCGGACCCTACTGCTTCGAGCAGATCCGCTTCCGCCCGGACGGCAGCGAGAACCCCGACTGCGTGTTCAACCAGGAACCCTATCGCGGCGCGCCGATCATCCTGTCGAAGGAAAACTTCGGCTGCGGCTCCTCCCGCGAGGGCGCGGTGTGGGCGCTGGCCGGCATGGGCGTGAAGGCGGTGATCGCTCCCTCCTACGGCGACATCTTCTTCAACAACTGCTTCCAGAACGGGATCCTGCCGGTCGTCCTGCCGATCGAGGAGGTCGAGCAGCTCGCCGACGAGATGCGCGCCTCGCCGGGCAATGCCCGCGTGACGGTCGACCTCGAGAAGAGCGAGGTCGTGTCGCCGACCGGCCGCACCATCCCCTTCAAGGTCGATGCGCGCCGCCAGCATGCGCTGCTGAACGGGCTCGACGACATCGCCCAGACGATGACGCGCAAGAACGAGGTCGAGGCCTGGCAGAGCGCCGACAAGTCCGCCCGTCCGTGGATCTGGCTGTGATCGCTTGACGCCCCTCCACACCCTCGCCGCGCTGCTGATCGTGGCGATGTGGGGCCTCAACTTCACCGTCATCCGGTTCGGGCTCGACGAGTACGCGCCCTTCACCTTCGCCACCTGGCGCTTCCTGCTCTGCGCCCTGCCGATCGTCTTCGTGCCGAGGCCGGCCATCGCCTGGTCGACGCTGGCGGGCATCGGCCTCTTCATGTTCGGCGGCCAGTTCGTGTTCCTGTTCTTCGCCATGCAGGCCGGCCTGCCGCCCGGCCTCGTCTCGGTGCTGGTCCAGCTCCAGGGCCCGCTGACCGTGGTGTTGGCCGCGCTCTTCCTGCGCGAGCACGCCACGCGCGGCCAGTGGCTGGGGCTGGCCATCGCCACCGTGGGCGTCGTGCTGATCTCGCGCACGGTCGAGGGCACGGCGAGCGTGGTCGCCATCGGCCTCGCGCTCCTGTCGGCGCTCACCTGGGCGGTCGGCAACCTCTTCTTCCGCTCGGCGCGCGGCGTGTCGATGTTCGCGGTCACCGCCTGGGCCTGCGTGCTGCCGCCGCTGCCGCTCGCCCTCGTCGCGGCCCTGGTCGAAGGGCCGGACCATCTGCTGGCGCCGCTGCTCGCGCCGACCTGGAAGGGCTGGCTGGCGCTCCTCTACACGGTCGTGCCCGTGATGTGGCTGGGCTACCTGATCTGGGGGACGCTGCTGCGCACCTACCCCGCCGCCAAGGTCGGCCCGATCTCGCTGCTGGTTCCCTGCGTCGCGCTCGCCCTGTCCGGCTGGCTGGTGGGCGAGCCGCTGGGCGGCCTGCGCCTGGTCGGCGTGGCGATCGTGCTGGGCGGCGTCGCGACCGGCCTGTTCGCCTCGGTGCGACGGCTGCGGTGACTCATCGCCGGGGGCGCGCCCCCGGCAACGAACAGCCTACGCCTTCTCCAGCCCGCACCATTCGGAGATGAACAGCGCCGTCGCCTGGGTGATCTTGCGGATCGATTCCAGGTTCACGCGCTCGTCGAAGCCGTGGATGTCGTCGGACTGCGGGCCGTAGACCAGCGCCGGGATGCCGGCATAGAGGCCGAAGAAGCGGTTGTCGGCGGTTCCCGTCTGGGTCCTGTCCTCGAGCGCGCTGCCCCACACGGTCTTGTGCGCCTCGGCCAGGACCTCGCGCACCTGCTCGTGGTTCTTGAGCACGAAAGGCTCGGCCTGGAAGCCCTCCCAGGTCACGGTCGGCGGGTTGTTGCCCAGGAAGGGATCGTTGGCCGCGGCGGTGCGGATCACGTCCTCGATCTCCTGGCGGCACTCCTTCAGCGTCTGCGAGGGCAGCACGCCCGCGCGCATGTCGAAGGTGCACCAGGCCGGCACCGAGCTCGCCCAGTCGCCGCCGGCGATCTTTCCGACGTTGAAGTTCACCGGATGGTGGTGGTCGCAGAAGTGCTTGTCGTGCGCCTTCCTCTCGTTCCACTTCTTCTCCAGCTCGCGCAGCTTCTGGATCAGGCGGTAGGCCGATTCGATGGCGTTCGAGCCGGCGTCGGCCTTGTAGACGTGCACCGGATGACCGGTGACCGTCACCTGGAACCACATGACGCCGACCTGCGCGATGGTGAGCGCACCGGCCGACGGCTCGGGGATCAGGGCGGCGTCGGCGCGGTAGCCGCGCTGCAGGCAGGCCAGCGCGCCGTTGCCCGTGCATTCCTCCTCGACCACCGACTGCTGGTAGATGTCCGCCGCCGGCTGGAGGCCGAGCGCGCGCAGCGCCCTGAGCGCGAACAGGTTGAGGATGATGCCGGCCTTCATGTCGCCGGAGCCCCGGCCGTACATCCAGCCGTCCTTGATCGCCGGCTCGAAGGGATTGCGCGTCCACATGTTGTGCGGCCCCTCGGGCACGACGTCGATATGGCCGTTCAGGATCAGCGAACGGCCCTTCGGATTGTTGGGCCGCCAGGCGCCGACCACGTTCCAGGCATCGTCGTAGTCCTGGCTGTGCGGCGAGTAGCCGGGCAGGTGCTTGAGGTCGTCGATCTTGATCTGCCAGCGGTCGACCGACAGCCCGTCCTCCTTGAACAGGCGGGCCATCATGTCCTGCGCCGGCGCTTCCTTGAAGCGGGTCGACGGGATCTTCACCAGGTCGGCCAGCACCTTGGTCTGGTCGTCGAACTGGCGGTCGACCTCGCTCATGATCCTGGTCTTCAGCGCCGCATCGATCATCGACTACTCCTCACTCGTCCACGCCGGCCCGGCGCGCCCGGGGCGCGACGGCATCGCTCATGATAGGTGCGAAGCCGCCACCTGTTCAAATGACCGCTCGTCTCCGGCGGTCAGCGCCTCGCGGCAAGGTGCGGGAACTCGCGATCCCATTCCTCGGCGCCGTGCCGCGTGGCCTCGTAGACGGCGGCGCCGATCGCCTCGCCCACGGCAGTATGAAGGCCGGCGCACGCAAGAGCCGGGCCGTGGCAGGGCGCTGCGACCACGATGCAGTCGGTCCCGGTGCCCGTGATCGCCGTCGCCCGCTCCCCGCGACAGGAATCGACGAGGGCAGCGGTCCTCGCCTGGGCAGCGATGGACAGGGCTTCGACGAGGGCGCCGTCGTCGAGCGGCGTGGCGACATGCAACAGCGTGTTGATGGTGCCGGCGTGGGGGCCGGGCGACCGGCGGGAACCGACGCGCTCGCCGTTCGCGAGGCCGACCGTCGTCAGGCAGGCGGCCGCGATGCCGTCGACCCGGCGGGACTGGAGATGGTGCCGGCGGATGTCGCGCGACGTCATCAGGCCGAGCGCCTCGGGTCGCCCCGCCGCGCGCAGGCGCATCCGCAGGAAAGCCTGCGGGTCGACCGACGGACCGAGATCGGCGTTGCGGACCTCGACCCAGACGATGTCGGTGATCGTGGCGAAGCCGGGGTGGAGCAGCGACCAGCCGAGCGTGCGCTGCGGCTCGGCGAAGCGGACCGCCAGGAAGGGCGGCGCGCAATGGACAGCGAAGGGAGGTTCGGGCCGGGCTGCGGCGACGGCCTCCGCCACCGGACTCACCCGAACGCCAGCCGCCGCGCCCGTCGCTGCGAACGGGAGAGCAGCAAGGCGGGCGCGAGCGCGATCAGCGCCACGGCCCCCACCACGATGAACGTGTCCGAGAAGGCCATCATCTGGGCGTTGATGTTGAGGATAGTGGCCAGATAGTCGATCGCGCCGGCCTTCTGCTGCTGGTAGGGCAGGCCGTCATGCTGCAGGAGCCGCTCGACCTGGCGCAGCAGCCGCTCGGTCGTGTTGTTGTCCCAGGACTGGGTCGCCGTCAGCGCATCGGCATGGAAGCGGGTACGGATCTCGAAGAAGGCGACCATCAGGTTGATGCCGAAGGCGCCGCCCAGCTGGCGCATGAAGTTGGCGATTCCGGCGCCCTGGCGCACCTTCTCCGCCGGCAGGGCCTTGAGCGACGAGGCGTTCAGGCTGGGATTGATGAAGCCCAGGCCCAGGCGCGACAGCATCACCATGCCGACCAGCGTCCAGAAGGTCGTGTTGACGTCCGCCGTCACCATCCAGGCGAAGCCCGTGGCGAACAGCAGCAGGCCGGCGATGATCATGGTGGCGCCCGGCATCGCATCGCTGAGCCGGCCCGCCAGCGGGAAGATGAAGGCGAGCATCAGCCCGGCCGGCATCATCATCAGCCCGGCCAGGAGCGGCGTGAAGCCGATGATGGTCTGGACGAAGACCGGGATGATGTAGGTCGAGCCCATCATGCCGGCGCCGAAGATGAAGGCGATCATGGCGGCGGCCGAGAACTCGACATTGGCGAAGATGCGGATGTCGAGGAGCGCCCGCGGGGTGCGCAGCTCCCACAGCACGAAGGCCAGCCCCGACAGGGCGCCGACCACGAGCCTCAGCACGATGATGTCGGAGCTCCAGCCCTCGCGCTGGCCGTCGGCGATGCCGGTCATCAGGCCGAACAGCGCCATGCAGAGGAGGATGAAGCCCAGCCAGTCGAAGGACGGGATCTCGCGCGGCACGCGGCGCGTCGGCATGAACACCAGCCCCAGCAGGGCCGCGACGACGCAGAACGGCAGGGAAATGAAGAAGACGTAGCGCCACGAGAAGTACTCGATCATCAGCCCGCCCAGCGTCGGGCCGATCGCGGGCGCGAACACCACGCCCAGCCCGAAGACGCCCATCGCCATGCCGCGGCGGTCGGGCGGAAAGACGCTGAAGATCGTGGCCATGACCAGCGGCTGGGCGACGCCGGCGCTGAAGCCCTGCAGGACGCGGGCGAGGATCAGCGTGTCCTCGGTCGGCGCGGCGCCGCCCAGCAGCGCGCCCAGCGAGAAGAAGAACAGGGAGCCGACGAAGATGCGCCGCTCGCCCAGCACGCCCACCAGCCAGGCGTTGATCAGCATGCCGGCGGTCATCGTCGCCATGTAGGCCGAGGACATCCACTGGGCCTTGTCCTGGCCGATGCCGAAGGCGCCCATGACGTCGGGCACGGCGACGTTCACCGTGGTCATGGCCAGCACCATGGACACGACCCCCACCATGCCGGTCACCGTGACCAGCCAGCGATAGGCCGGCCCGTAGCGCTCGGACAGGACCTGGACGGTGGCGACGGCGGGGGTGTCAGGCAATCGCGTGCTTTCCTCCCTCCCCATCGGCATACGATGGGGAGGTGCCCGCGAAGCGGGCGGAGGGGTCATGAGGAACGGCACGGCTGCCCATGACCCCTCCGGCCCTGCGGGCCACCTCCCCAGCTTCGCTGGGGAGGGACCGATGACTAACGCACATCGATCTCGACTTCGACCATCATGCCCGGCGTCAACGGCTTGGGCATCTCGACCATGTCGATCTTCACCGGCAGGCGCTGGGTGATCTTGGTGAAGTTGCCGGACGGATTGGGCGTCGGCAGCAGGGCGAAGCGCGCCGTGGTGGCGCTGCCGATGCGGGCGACGCGGCCGAGGAAGCGGTTGTCGGGATAGGCGTCGACCGACACGATGACCCGCTGGCCGACCTTGAGCCGGCCGATCTGGGTCTCCTTGATGTTCGCCTCGACCCAGACCTCGCTGGGATTGTGCAGCAGCATGATGCGCTGGCCCGACTGCACGTACTCGCCGGGCAGCACGAAGGTCCGGTCGATCACCGCCGGTATCGGGCTGCGGATGGTGCGATCCTCGATGTCGACGTTCTGCTGGTGCATCTGGGCGGCGAGATTGGCCACCTGGTGGTCGAGGGCGGCGATCTGGGCGTCGATCACCGTGAGCTTCTCCTGCTCGACCTTGGCTTCCTCGAGGCTGCCCTGGGCCTGCTGCTGCTCGGCGCGCAGCTGCTGCATCTGGCTCTGCAGCTTGTCGACCGCCGCCTGCGCCACCTGGAGCTGGCGCTCGTTGATGACGCGGCTGGCGAACAGCGAACGGTTGCGGTCGAGCTCCAGCTTGGCGAGGTCGAGGTCCGACTGCATGGCGGCGAGAGCCTGCTCGCGGACACGCACGGTGGCGGTGCGCGTCTTCGCCAGCGCCTCGGCCTGGTTCAGCGCCAGTCGCCGCTCGGCACGCAGCCGCGTGCGCTCGGCGCGGACCCCCTCGATCTGCGCCCGGAAGGCGTCGCGGCGCAGCTTGGCGACACGGTCGTCGATGACGGCAACCACATGGCCCGCCTCGACGCGCATGCCCTCGCGCACGGGCACGTCGACCACCCAGCCATCGGCCCGGCTGGAGATCGTGACGATGTCGGCGGTGACGCGCGCATCGTACTCGTAGACGTGGGTCAGCCGCAGGTAGATCTCGTAGCCGCCATAGGCCACCGCCGCGAGGAGCAGCGCGCCAATGATGAATGTCCGGGGTCCGAGCGGCAGCCGGCGACGGACGCGCGGCGTCGCGGGCGGCGGCCGGGAAGCTGGCGGCGGGACGAACGGTGCCGGAGACGCCGGCGTCGTCGCAGGCCTGGCGGCGGGCGAGGAGACCGACTGGTCCAAGATTCTATCCGCGATTCGTCCGACGACGTTTTGTCATATATCGAGCATAGGCCTGAAACATCGGCTCGGCCATCGACCTCGCGGGCTTGCTGCAACGCTTCCGGCGCATGCCGGCCTCCGCGCCGGTGCGGGCGACGCCTCTTGCCAGGCCACCGGCCACGCGGGACGGTACGGCAACAGGGCGAGGCCCTCGCCCGCACAGCAAAAACAATCCGGGAACGTCGACCATGCCTGATGCCTCGCACAGCCCCGCGCCCCGCTCGCTCGATGTCGCCATCGTCGGCGGCGGGCTGGCCGGCCTCTATGCCATCCATCGCCTGCGCGGCATGGGCCTTTCGGTCCGCGCCTACGAGGCGGGCTCGGGGATCGGCGGGACGTGGTTCTGGAACCGCTATCCGGGCGCGCGCTGCGACGTCGAGAGCCTGGAATATTCCTACAGCTTCTCGGACGAGCTGCAGCAGGAGTGGAAATGGCCGGAGCGCTACGGCACGCAACCCGAAATCCTGCGCTACATCAACCATGTCGCCGACCGGTTCGACCTGCGCCGCGACGTGCAGCTCGATACCCGCATCGTGTCGGCCGTGTTCGACGACGCCGCCAACCGCTGGACCCTGAAGACGGCGGACGGCGAGACGATCGAGGCCCGCTACTGCGTGATGGCGGCGGGCAATCTCTCGACGCCGCGCGTGCCCGACTTCAAGGGGCTCGGGGACTTCAAGGGCAGCTGGTACCATTCGGGCCTGTGGCCGCACGAAGGCGTCGACTTCGGCGGCCTTCGCGTCGGCGTGATCGGCACCGGCTCCTCGGGCGTGCAGATGATCCCGATCATCGCCCGCCAGGCCAAGCACCTCACCGTCTTCCAGCGCACGGCCAACTTCAGCCTGCCGGCGCGCAACGCGCCGATGGATGCCGAGCGCGAGCGCCGGCACAAGGCGGAGTACCGCCAGCGCCGCATCGCGGCGGCCGACACGCCCTTCGCCATCGCCGGCCATCCCAAGCCCACGCGGTCGGCGCTCGACGTCGCCGACGCGGAGCGCGACCGGGACTACGAGGCGAAGTGGCAGGAAGGCGGCAGCATCAGCTACCTCTATTCGTACACCGACCTCCTGGTGAACAAGGAGTCCAACGACACCGCCTCGGAATTCGTGCGCAACAAGATCCGCGCCACGGTGAAGGACGGGCGCACTGCCGAGCTGCTGGCGCCCAAGGACCATCCGATCGGAACCAAGCGGCTCTGCCTCGATACCGACTATTACGAGACCTACAACCGCGCCAACGTCGCCCTGGTCGACGTGCGCAGCGATCCCATCGACACGATCACCGCGACGGGGCTGCGCACCCGGAGCGGGCAGGCGTTCGAGCTCGACGCGATCGTGTTCGCCACCGGCTTCGACGCCATGACCGGCGCCCTGAACGAGATCGACATCCGCACGACCGCGGGCGCCGTCCTGCGCGACCACTGGGCGGGCGGCCCCCTCACCTATCTCGGGCTGATGGTGTCGGGCTTCCCCAACATGTTCATCGTCACCGGCCCCGGCAGCCCCGGCGTGAAGACGCAGATGATCGCCTCGATCGAGCAGCACGTGGACTGGATCGCCAACTGCATCGGACACCTTCGCAGCGCCGGCCTCGACCGCATCGAGGCGACGCCGCAGGCCGAGCAGGGCTGGGTCGAGCACGTCAACGCCGTGGCCGACAGCACCCTCTATCCGCTGGCCAACTCCTGGTACGTGGGCGCCAACATTCCCGGCAAGCCGCGGGTCTTCATGCCCTATGTCGGCGGCTACGACCGCTACAAGCGGCACAGCGAGGCCGTCGCCGCCAACGGCTACGAGGGCTTCATCCTCGGCCGCCGCACCCCGGCCCGCCAGGACGCCGCCGAATAGGACTCGTCAAGCGGCGGACGGACGCCTATGTCACGGCCGCCATGCAGACGTTGCGCACGCTCGGCGACCTCGAACGCGAGGGGCTCCTGACGCCCGATCCGCGCCTGGTCGAGGCCGCCCGGTCGATGGCGATCGCGCTGACGCCGGAGATGCTGGCGCTGATCGACCGGACGGATCCGGCCGATCCGATCGCCCGCCAGTTCGTGCCCTCCACCGCCGAGACCGAGATCGCCGAAGCCGAGCGCGCCGACCCGATCGGCGACGAGGCACGCTCTCCGGTCAGGGGCATCGTGCATCGCTATCCCGACCGCGTGCTGCTGAAACCGATCCATGTCTGCCCGGTCTATTGCCGCTTCTGCTTCCGCCGCGAGGCGGTCGGCCCGGGCGGCGAGGCGCTGACGGCCGCCGAGCTGGCCGCCGCCCTCGCCTACATCCGCGAGCGGCCGGCCGTCTGGGAAGTCATCCTGACGGGCGGCGACCCTCTGATGCTGGCGCCGCGGCGGCTGGGCGAGCTGATCGCGGCGCTCGACGCCATCGATCATGTCGGGGTGATCCGCGTGCACAGCCGCGTGCCGATCGCCGATCCGGCCCGCGTGACGGAGGCACTGGTCGAGGCCCTGAGGCCGCGCCGCGCCGGCCTGTGGCTCGCCGTGCATTGCAACCACGCAAGCGAGCTGGCGCCGGCGGCGCGCGCAGCGCTCGCGCGGCTGGCCGATGCCGGCATTCCCCTGCTGGGCCAGACCGTGCTGCTGGCCGGGGTCAACGACGCGGTCGACACGCTCGAGGCGCTGATGCGTGCCCTGGTGACGGCACGGGTCAAGCCCTACTACCTGCACCATCCCGACCTGGTGCGCGGCACCGGGCATTTCCGCGTCCCCATCGCGCGCGGCCAGGAGCTGATGAAGGCGCTGCGCGGCCGCCTGAGCGGGATCGCCCAGCCGACCTACGTGCTCGACGTCCCCGGCGGCCACGGCAAGGTGCCGATCGGCCCCGGCTACCTCGCCGACGATCCCGACGCCCTGACGGTCGAGGATGCGTTCGGCGGGCGGCACAGCTATCCAGGCTGACACCTCGCCTCGCAGAAATGTCTGGCGAGGTGACTCGCCTCAGAGTTCGATCGTCTGCCGCGTGAAGCAGTAGCGGCGGCCGGAGATGCGGCCCAGCGGCTGCAGCTTCGCATGATCGACGCGATGGTCGGACACCACGCCCTTCGCCGCGTGGGCCAGCGTCACGAGACCGACCACCAGCGTGGCCGGCGAATCACCGAACTCGATCATGCGGTGCACCTTGCATTCGAACTGGACCACCGCCTCGGCGATCCGCATCGTGTTTACGGTCGTGGCCGGCACGACGGTGAAGCCGGCCTCCTGGACCTCGCTGACATGGGCCGGGAACGGATGGGCGCAGAGCTGCACCTGCTCGGCCATCGATTCGGAGACCGTGTTGATGACGTATTCGCCGGTCTCCTTGATGTTGCGCAGCGTGTCTTTCTCGCCCTCGGGCTCGCGGCCGACGACGATGCCCAGCAGGGCCGGGCTGGCGGCGATGATGATGAACTGGCTGAAGGGCGCGGCGTTCAGGACACCGGACGCGCCGGTGGAGGTGACAAGGGCGATGGGCCGCGGCACCACCGTCGCGGTCAGGAACTTGTAGCGTTCGTCATGGTTGAACGCCGCGGGATCGATCCGATCAAACTCGGCCATCGCCGTTTCCTCCATAGGATGGGCAGCTCCCGCCCGATTCACGCCGCCGTGCTCGTGGTCGATGCCTGGCGGTCGCCGCCCGGTTCCCAGAACAGCAGCCGCCGCTGCAGGTAGCGCACCAGCATGCTTGCCGATGCGCCCATCAGCGCCAGCGTGACGATGCAGGCGAACATGACCGGCACGTCGAAATTCAGCGACGCCGCCTGGATCAGGCTGCCGAGCCCCTGCTGCGAAGCGACGAACTCGCCGACCACGGCGCCGAGCAGCGCCAGCACCAGCGAGATCTGCAGGCCGGCGAAGATGCCGGGCAGCGCCGAGGGCAGCTTGACGTCGAGGAAGAGCCGCCAGCGCCCCGAGGAGAAGGCCGTGTAGAGGTCGACCAGCTCGGGCCGCGCCGAATGCAGCCCAGCGACGACGTTGACGAACATGGGGAAGAAGCAGATCAGCGCGACCAGCACGACCTTGGACAACAGGCCGAAGCCGCACCACACGATGAGCAATGGCGCCAGCGCCACCTTCGGCATGGACTGCAGGGCGACGACGTAGGGATAGATGAAGCGTTCGAGGGTGCGGAACTCGGCGACCGCCGCGCCGACCACGAGAGCGATCGCACAGCCCAGCGCGAAGCCGAGCAGCGTCTCCGTGGTCGTGGCCCAGAAATGTGGCCACAGGGCGCCCCCGACATAGCCGTGCCAAAGCGCCTGCGCCACCGACCAGGGCGTCGCCAGGATGTCCTTCGATACGAGGCCGGTGCGTACCGCGAGATCCCAGGCGCCGATGAGAAGGACAAAGGTGCAGGCCCGGGCCGCATAGTCCTTGGCCATCTCGCTGCGCAGGACGTTCGGCGCGCCGCGCCGCCGGTCTTCCGTCATCGCTCGCCTCCGATGTTGAAACACTCACGCAGGTGCGCGCAGAGCGAGGTGAACTCGGGCCGCGAGACGACGTCCTGTCCGCGCGGCCGCGGCAGGTCGACCTTCAGCACCTCGACCACGCGCGCCGGCCTCTCCGACAGGACGATGATGCGGTCCGCCAGGAACACCGCCTCCGGGATCGAATGGGTGATGAACAGGACGGCCTTGCGCGTCCTCGACCAGATGGACTGGAGTTCGACCGCCATGCGGTCGCGGGTCATCGCATCGAGCGCGGCGAACGGTTCGTCCATCAGCAGCAGGCGCGGATCGTGGATAAGGCTGCGCGCCAGGCCGACCCGCTGCTGCATGCCGCCCGACAGTTCGTGCGGATAGTGGCCGGCGAAGGCCTCGAGGCCGACCAGACGCAACAGCTCCATCGCCTTGTCGCGATGCGCCGCCTCGGAACGCCGCAGCGCCCGGATCGGCGTCAGGACGTTGCCCAGCACGGTGCGCCACGGCAACAGCGTCGCCTGCTGGAAGACGATTCCGACGTCCGAGCGTGGCCGCGTGACCGGCGTGCCGTCGAGGATCACGCTCCCCGACGTCGGCCGCAGCAGGCCCGAGACGATCTTGAGCAGGGTGGACTTGCCGCAGCCCGACGGGCCGAGGATGGCGACGAACTCGCCCTCCCCGATGTCCATCGTGATGTCGGCGACCGCCGGCAGTTCCCCGCGCCGCGAGCGGTACACGACCGACAGCCGGTCGATGACGAGCTGGCGGCGTGTCCCGGACGGCGGCTGCGGGCTGCCGCCCGCTCCGCGCGCAGCGACGGCGGCCGCCGTCACTTGGCGGCTTTGGCCTGGGCGATCACCGCGGCCTGGTCGAAGCGGTTGAACTCGGGGACCAGCGCGTTGGAATAGAGCGACGAGAGCGGGATGTCGGTCTTCTTGATCTCGCCGCCAGCCTCCAGTGCTGCGATGAGCTTGGTCCAGTCCTCGGTCGAGAACTCGCCCATCTGCGCCTTGGCACCCGGCCGCATGTAGGTGAGGTTGCCCATGCGCACGGTGAGCACCTCCTTCTCCTTCCGCATCGTCTCGGCTTCCGCCGCCGGCGCCGGCCTGAGCGCAGGATAGGCCGCCCAGTAGGAGCGGATGCAGGCGTCGAGGTTGGCCTGGCAGGCCAGCGTACCCTCGGTGAGGGCCCGGCCGAAGCGCGCGATCAGCCCGGGATTGTCCTTGAAGAGGGCCTGGGTCACGGAGATGCCGTGGCTCGACAGGCCATCGAACTCGGCCGGAACCTGCAGGCGCCGGATCTTCGTGCCCGACTGCTCCAGCCGGACATGCGCGGTGTCGAACAGATTCAGCATCTGGATCTGGCCGCTGCGCAGCGCCTCGAACGCGGCCGCGCCCGTACCCACGGCCTGGAGCTTGATGCTGTCCCACGGCACGCCCTGCGCTTCGAGGATGGCGCGCAGCATGAAGATGTTGCCCGAGCTCAGCGCCAGCACGCCGATCGTGGAACCCTTGAGATCGGCGAACGACTTGATGGGCGAGCTGTCGAGCACGGCGAATTCCCAGACGGACCGGCGCAGATAGTTGTAGGCGAACATGATCGGATAGTTCGGCTTGCCCGGCTGGCGCGCGATGATCAGCGGCTCGAGGCTCGAATAGGCGCCCTGGATGTTGCCGGCAACGAGCTGGGGAATGATCACGCCACTGCCGGTGAGCACCTGGATCTGGACGTCCATGTTCTCCTTGTCGAAGTAGCCGAGCTGGGTGGCGAAGGTCAGCGGCGCCACGCCGGAGTTTATGGCGGACGGCCAGGCGAACACGAACTTGTCCTTGGCCAGCGCGGCGGTGTCTGCCGCCGACAGGGTGAGGACGCCCGCGGCCATCGCGGCACAAAGACCCAGGAATTTCTTGATCATGGTGAGGCTACCTCCGGAACAAGGATGATCGGATGTCGTCAGGGCGGGACGACCGCGGCGCTCCAGGGCGTCATGCAGTCGCTGACGCCGGAGAAGATGCCGTCACGGGAATGGACGAAGGCAGGGCATCCGAAGTTGATCGGCGCCGCCACGTGTTCGAGGAAGCGCGCTGGGCCCCCGGCCCCGATCGCGTCGAGTACGTCGCGGCCAAGCCGCCGGTCGACGCCCACCGCCAGCGGACCCGAGACGTCGATGCGCGGGTGGTGCGCGGCCTCTTCCAGCGGCATGGCGAAGTCCACGAGGTAGGCCAGCATCTGGTAGACAGCCGACAGGATCCGGCGTCCGCCGGAAGCGCCGCCAGCGATCACGGTGGCGCCGTCGTCCGAGACGAACAGCACGGGCAGCATGTTGGCCAGCGGCTTGCGGCCGCCGGCGATGCCATTGCGCGCGCCGGGGCGTGGGTCGAACCACATCATGCCGTTGTTGAGGAGGATGCCGGTGCGCGGCAGGACCACGCCGCTGCCCATCAGGCTGAGCAGCGTCGTGGTCAGCGTCACGGTCATGCCTTCGGCATCCATGACGCACACCTGGCTGGTGCAGGTGGACGACGCAGCCTGCGGATCGGTTTCGCCCCCGAGGCCGGCGAGCCGCTCCGAGAACGCCTGCCGGATCGCACTTGCGAGGGCGGCGAACCAGGCGGCATCCGGCTTGGCGCCGGGCTGCCGGGTGGCGATGAGGGCCATCACGCGCTCGAGCGTCGGCGCGCCGGTCAGGCCTCCGGCATGATGGACGCGCCCGGCGCGGCGCCAGGCCGCCGAAGGTGCCGCCGCTTCCTCGGCATGGCGCCGCCGCAGGTCGTCGCGGGAAATCACCGCGCCCGCCGCCGCCATGTCGGCAAGGATGTCGGCCGCGAGGTCGCCGGCATAGAAGGCGCGGGCACCGCCGCGGGCGATCCGGTCCAGCGTATCGGCCAGGCCACCCTGGGACAGGTAGTCCGGCGGCCCCTGTTCCGGAAAGACCGGCGGCAGTCCGTCGGGCAGGTACAGGTCGCGCGTGCTCGGATAGCGCCGCAGCACGCTCGCGCACTGCGCCAGCTTGACGGTGCTGAACCAGTCCTTTGCCATGCCGCGGCGCGCGAGGGCGGCGGCCGGCGCGACGAGCTCCTGCCACGGCAGTCGTCCGAACCGTTCGTGCAGCAGGCCGTAGCCGGCAACCGCGCTGGGCACGCAGGCGCTGAGCGGACCGTGGACATTGCGGTCATCGACAACGGCCGGCCAGCCGAAGGTGGCGCCCGAATCCACGCCCGTCAGCGGATAGAGCGCGGGTGTCGCGGCGAGAGGCGAGACAGGCCCGAAGTCGACGGCGCGCACGTCGCCCGACGGCGTGCGCACCAGCGCATAGCCGACGCCGCCGATGCCGCTGTTCCACGGCTCGGCGGAGGACAGGGCGAACGCCATTGCCACCGCGGCGTCGGCCGCCGTGCCGCCAGCGGCCAGGATGTCGGCGCCCATCTGCGCGACGACGTTCGACTGGGCGACAACGACCCCGGCCTTCCCCGAGGCGGCAGGCTTGCGGACGACCCAGTGCTGGGTCGTCGTGGGCCACTGTCCGGGCGATCCGCTGTCGGGGGTCATCGCGGCGCCGAACCTAGGCCGCCAGGTGCCAGGCCGACGCCGGCGTGGAGAAGTCATGCTCCGGCCAGCGATCCAGCTCCGGAATGACGTGCTGGCCGATCATGCGCAGGGCCGCGATGTTGTTCTCGTGCCCCATGCCGTCGATACGCCACAGCACGTCGTCGACCCCCATCTCGTAGAGGCGGCGGCATCTCGCGACAATGTCGTCGGGCGTGCCGGCCATGACGTAGGGCGACGTCTCGATCAGATAGTCGAGATCCGTCATGTTCTTGCGGATCTCCTCGATGCGGGCGAAGTACTCGTAGCCTTCCGACCGCTTCGCCAGCTTGGTCATCCAGTCCATGATGACCTCGATGAAGCGCAGCGTGTTGGCGCGCGTAACGTCCCGCGCGGTCTGTCGATCGCGGTGACAGTTGACGCCGACCGAGAGGAGCGCCAGCCGCTTGGTGATCGAGCCGGCGACGGGCTTCGCCGAGCAGGCGCCCTTGCGGTAGGCGTCGACGCAGGCCTGCGCATACTCCCAGCCAAGCACGCTGAGGCCGGTCATCGCGCCGGTGCCCATCGCGCCCGCCTCCTCGTGCGATTCGAGGCTGGTGGCCGAGAGGTGCACCGGCGGAGGACGGCGGCCCACCGGCCAGGGCGCCATCCGCCGCGGCGGGATCCGGTAGAACTCGCCGGAGAATTCGAGCCGCTCTTCGGTAAATCCCTTGCCGATGATGGCGAGGTGCTCGTCGCGATATTCGCGCGTGCGGGCCGGATCGATGCCGAACGCGTCCAGCGTGTAGGGGTTGTTCGAGCGCGCCCCGCCCATTTCCGCGCGCCCGTTCGACAGCAGGTCGAGCGTCGCCATCTGTTCGATGACCCGGATCGGATGGTTGTAGGGCAGCAAGTTCACCGAGGCGATGCGCAGGCGCATCCGCTTCGTGCGGGCCGCCACGAACGGCAGGACGATCTCGGGGGCGGAGGTGATGGCCTCGCCGCTCGCGAAATGCTGCTCCGACATGGCGTAGCCGTGGAAGCCGCAGTCGTCGGCCACGACGGCCTCGTCGATGATCTCGCGCATGCGCTGCGTCCAGGTCACGCCTGGCGGGCAAATTGCTTCATGAAACAGGAACACCCGCACCGAAGAGCCTCCGCACTTGACATCGCAAGCTAGGTGATCCAAATATCGGATCACTGATCCGAATATAGGATTACCTGTCTGTGCCCCAGCGGTCAATACGCTTCGCAGCTCCTGCGCGGCCGAGCCGGCGCCGCCGGACTTTCGCGCGGGCCCGTCCTCGTGCCATCGAGTGACGATGAAGCGGACAATGGGAAAGGCGGCCGAGCCGGCTGCCGCTTCCGGCAGCCTGGTGCTCGCCAAGGGCTTGCGGGTGTTGAGCCACATCGCCTATCGCGGCGGCGATGTCGGGCTGCGCGAGCTGGCGCGCGAGACGAAGCTGCCGATCGCGGTGACGCATCGCCTCGTGACGGCGCTCGTGGCCCAGCGCTATCTCGAGCAGGACGCCGAGACCGGCAAGTATCGCATCGGCGTGCAGGCCTTCGAGGTCGGCCGCGTCTATCTCAAGTCGGCACGGATCGAGAACTGCGCGCCGCCGGTGCTGCGGCGCGTCGTCGAGACGGAGCATCTCAACGCCTTCCTCGGCGTGATGCGCGACCAGAGCGTGGTCTATCTCCTGGCGCTGCAGGATTTCGGGCCGTTCAACATCCGCGTGGCGCCGGGCTCGGAGGTGCCGCTGACCACCACCGCCATGGGGCGGGTGCTGCTGTCCGACCTTTCCGACAGCGCGATCGAGGACAAGCTGACGCGCTATGCCGCGCAGCGCTTCAGCGCCCCCGAGACGCCGTCGCGCGAGGAACTGATGGCGCAGCTCCGGACCATCCGTCGGCAGGGCTATGCCGTCTCCCAGGACGAGGCCTTCCACGGCGTCGTGTCGGTCGGCGCACCGGTCGTCGACTTCTCCGGCCGCGTCGTCGCCGCCATCAGCATCGGCCGGCCGATCCATCTGGAGAAGGGACCGAGCCTCGACCGCATGATCCGCTGCGCCCGCCAGGCGGCGGCCGAGATCTCCGCCTGTCTCGGCGCGAAGCGCCCGTCAGGGAGCGGCGAAACGGTGGACAACTGACGGCCCGTCGCCGCACGTCGCGGGATCCTAAAGGAGCTTCCGCTCGCTAGGTGGGCGAGGTTCGGCCGCAGCCGGGATAGAGAACGACGAACAAGTCAGAGAGAAAGGAAGCTCATGGACGGTCTGAACGCCAATTCCCCGCACGCGCGGGACATCCGCTATCTCGTGCACCAGCAGACGGAGCTGCGCTCCTACCGCGAGCAGGGCGGCACGCTGATGGCGCGCGGCAGGGGAATCCACGTCATCGACGAATCCGGGAAGGAGTACATCGAGGCGATGGCCGGCCTGTGGTGCGCCTCGCTGGGCTTCAGCGAGAAGCGCCTGGCGGAGGCCGGCTACCAGCAGCTCCTCGACCTGCCTTACTACCACACGTTCTTCGGCAAGGGTCATCTGGCCAGCGTCGACCTGGCCGAGAAGCTCATTTCCGTGGCGCCCAGGCCGATGGCCAAGGCGCTGTTCCAGTGCTCGGGCTCGGAAGCCAACGACAGCGCCATCAAGCTGGTCTGGTACTACCACAACGCGATCGGCAAGCCGGAGAAGAAGAAGATCATCGGCCGCGAGCGCGGCTACCACGGCAACACCGTGGCCTCGGTGAGCGTTTCGGGCCAGCCGCACATGCGGCTGGGTTTCGACGTGCCGCTGCCGATGTTCCGCCACACCAGCAACCCGCACTACTACCGGCTGCACGAGGACGGCGAGACCGAGGAGCAGTTCGCCGACCGCATGGCCAAGGATCTCGAGGACCTGATCCTGGCCGAGGGCCCCGAGACGGTAGCCGCGTTCTTCGGCGAGCCTGTGCAGGGCGGCGGCGGCGCCATCACGCCACCGCGCACCTACTGGGCCAAGATCCAGAAGGTGCTGAAGAAGTACGACGTGCTGTTCGTCGCCGACGAGGTGATCGCCGGCTTCGGCCGCACCGGCAACATGTGGGGCTGCGAGACCTACGACCTGCAGCCCGACATGATCTCCTGCGCCAAGGCATTGTCGGCCGCCTACCAGCCGATCTCGGCCCTGATGATCTCCGACAGGATCTACCAGGCCCTGGAGAGCCTGAGCGCCACCAACGGCACGTTCGGCCACGGCTTCACCTACGGCGCCCATCCGGTGGCCTGCGCGGTCGCGCTGGAGACGCTGAAGATCTACGAGGAACGCCGGATCGTCGACCATGTCCGGGCCGTCGGCCCGGCCATGCTGAAGGGGCTGGGGGCCTTCGCCGAGCACCCGCTGGTGGGCGACGTGCGCGGCGTCGGCCTGTTCGCGGGCGTCGAGCTGATGAAGGACCGCAAGACGCGCACGCCCTGGGCGCCCGAGCAGAAGGCCGGCACGCTGGTGCAGGACCTGGCGCTGAAGCACGGGCTGATCGTGCGCGCGATCGGCGACCGCATCGCCTTCACTCCGCCGCTGATCATCACCGAGGAGGAGATCGGCGAGATGTGCCGGCGGTTCGGCCTGGCGCTCGACGAGGCGCATAGCGAGCTCGCAGCCTGAACGGGGCCTTGCGCCGGTTCTGAAGCGTCATGAGATCGGCCGGAACCGGCCGATCTCGCCGGGCGCTCACTACCCGCGGCCGAGCTAGGCCGGGTGGCGATTGTCGTCGAGCACCGTCTCGCCGACATGGCCCGGCGCCTCGACCACCATGTCCACCTCGACGGCGCCCGTGCGCTCGAACGTCAGCGTCATCGCCACGCGCGCGCCGACGGCCGGCGGTTCCGCCAGGCCCTTCAGCAGCAGGTGATAGCCGTGCGGCCTCAGCACGATGGTGCTGCCGGCGGGGATCGCGAGCCCGTCGGGAAACGCCTTCATGCGGATGTCGCCCCCCGCGACCCGGATGCCCTGGATCTCGACGGCGGCCGTGACCTTGGTGCTGGCGCCGACCAGCCGGTCCCCCTCCGCATCGGCATTGACGATCGTCAGGTAGCCGCCGGCCCGGTCCGGATAGACGGAGTCCGGCCGGACCCAGGGCGTGCGGATCGTCAGCCCGCCGCGCGAGGCGGCCGCCTCGGTCGGTTCGCTGCGACGGCGACGGAACCAGCTCAACACCTGCTCACTCCCCGACGTTTTCACGGCTCCTAAGACCGCAGGTTGGCGCCGGCCGTCAAGGATGAGATGGAGCGGCAAGCACTCGCCGGCTAGCGGCGACCCATGCTCGCCATCGGCGGACGCGTCGCGCGGGCCTGCGGCGCGTTCAGCTCCTCGATCAGCCACTCCTCGAACGCCTTCGTCTTGGGCCGGCTGACCGAGGCTGGCGGACAGACGAACCACCACGCCTTGCCGCTGTCGACGATCTGCGGGAACGGCTGGAAGAGCCGCCCCGACGCGAGGTCCTCGCGAAAGAGCTGCGGCGGCCCGACCGCGATGCCGGCGCCCTCCATCGCCGCCTCGACGGCGATCATGGTCGAGTCGAAGGTCAGCACGCGCTTGGGCTTGAAGTCGCCCATGCCGACCGCGCGCAGCCAGATCGGCCATTCCGGATCGTAGGTCATGTCGATCAGCGGCACGCGCTGGAGATCGTCGAGCGTCTTCAGCTTGTCGCGATAGCGCCGGCCGCACAGCGGCGTCAGCACGTCGGAGAACAGGCGCGTGGCGTGCAGCTCGGGCTCGGGTTGCACCGTGAAGCGGATGGCGCAGTCGAAATCCTCGCGCGCGAAGTCGACCTGACGGTAGGTGGTCGTCATGCGCACCTCGATCTCGGCATGCTTGGCCTGGAAGCGGTGCAGGCGCGGCGCCAGCCAGCCCAGCGCGAAGGTCGTGACCACGCTGACGTTGAGGGTGCCGGAATTGGCCTTGCGGCCGACGCGCTCCAGCGCGTTGGTCATGCGGTCGAACGCATCGCGCAGGTCGGGCAGCAGCGCCTCGCCCTCGCTGGTGATCTCGAGCCCGCGCGGCCGGCGCACGAACAGCGCGACGCCGAGGCGCTCCTCGAGCGCCTTGACCTGGTGGCTCACCGCCGCCTGCGTGACGTGCAGCTCTTCGGCGGCATGGGTGAAGGAGGCGTGACGGGCGGCGGCCTCGAAGGCGCGCAGCGCGTTGAGCGGCAGTTGGGAGCGGCTCATGCGGACACCGACTTCATAGTTTTTCTATGTCACCCCCGAACAAATCGTCCTTTGCGGAACGGCACATCATACCGCAAATAGAGGCTCTACACGAGGTCGAACTCGGCAATCCGGCCGGGTCTGCCTCAAACGGAGCTAAGTCATGTCGACCCTGTCCAGCGTGCGGGGAATTGCCCGCCCGGCAACCTCTTCCTTCACCCTCGGCCGCGCCACGTCGCTGCTGGCCGGTGTGGTCGTGGTCGGGATCGAGAAACTCATGACCCGCGCCGAACTCGCCCGCTCGCGACGCCAGCTGGGGCAGCTCGACGAACGGCTGCTGCGCGACATCGGCATCGACCGGGCGACCGCCCGGAACGAGGCCGGCAAGGGCTACTGGCTCTGACCGGGCGGCAATTGCCGTCGGGTGGCGGATAGAGCAGGGTCGGGTCCCGGTGCTTTGATGGCGCCATGACCCGACACGCCCTTCCGCCGCCCACCTTGTCCCTCGCCTCACCCGCCTTCCCCGCCCGCCTGCCGGACGACGAGACGTGCTGGCAGGCGATCCGTCGCCGCGACCGGGCCTGGAATGGCCGGTTCTGGTTCTCGGTCCGTACCACCGGGGTCTACTGCCTGCCGTCCTGCGCGGCCCGGCCGCCGCTCCGCCGCAACGTCTCCTTCCACGCCTCGCCCGAGGCGGCGGAGGCGGCGGGCTTTCGCGCCTGCCGGCGTTGCCGGCCGCGCGACTGGCAGGCCGATGTCGGCCTCAGCCGGCCGGTGGCCGACGCCTGCCGGCTGTTCGACGCGACGGACCTCGACGCCCCGCCCTCCCTGGCCGAGGTGGCGCAGCGCGTCGGCCTGTCGGCCGGAGCCCTCAGCAAGCGCTTCGTCACCGAACTCGGCGTCAATCCGCGCGACTGGCTGATCGCCCGCAAGCGCCAGCGCTTCCGCAAGGCCCTGCGCGCCGGCGACTCTGTGGCCGACGCGCTCTATGGCGCCGGCTACGGCTCGCCGAGCCGCGTCTATGAATCCAGCGACAAGGCGCTCGGCATGACCCCCGCGACCTACGCCAAGGGCGGGGCCGGCGCCCAGATCGACTTCACCACCACGGAGTCCGATTTCGGGCGCGTGCTGGTGGCGGCCACGCCCAAGGGGATCGCCGCGGTGTTCCTGGGCGACGACGACAGCGTCCTCGAAAAGGACCTTCGCCGCGACTTCCCCGCCGCCGACATCACCCGCAACGACCGGGTCCTCGGCCCGCGCGTGAAGGCCGTCCTGGCGCGCCTGCATGGACGCCGGCCCTCGGCCCTCGACGCCGCCGACGTGCCGCTCGACATCGTGGGCACGGCCTTCCAGTGGAAGGTCTGGAAGGAGCTGACCCGCATCCCGGCCGGCGAGACCCGGACCTACGGCGAGATCGCCCGCCGGATCGGCGAGCCGAGCGCCGCCCGCGCCGTCGGCCGCGCCTGCGCCACCAACCAGGCCGCCGGCGTCATCCCCTGCCACCGTGCCGTCGGGGCCGGCGGCACGCTGAACGGCTACCGCTGGGGCGTGTCGCGCAAGGAACGCCTGCTGGCCGCGGAACGGCTGGCGGAGGGACGCCGTCGCAGCAGCACGTAGAAGGCGCCGCCGCCGCCGTGGCGCGGATGGGCGGGCCGTACAGCCTCCACCCGCCCCCGGTTGTCCGCCCGGTTGAGCCAGCCCACGAACTCCGCCCGAATGCGCCCGCCCAGTACGCGGCCGCCCTCGAGGCGCATCCCCTTGCCGGTGACGATCAGCACCAGCCGCAGGTCCTGGCCCGTCGAGCGCTCCAGGAAGGTGGCGACCGCCCGCTCCGCCGCCGCCAGGGTCATCCCGTGCAGGTCGAGGGAGGCCTGGGGCACGACACGGCCGCGCGACAGGCTGCGCGAGATGTCGCGATCGAACCCGCCGCCGTCGGCGGAAAGGTCGGGCATGGTCCTGGACGGGCGCATCGCGGGGGCGCGTTCCGGGAGCCGCCCCGGTTTCTCGCCGGTCGGCCGGGCCAGGACACCCGACGGCCGCGCCCCCGGACGTCGTCCCTTCAGGGGCTTCACATCGGCCATCGCCGCCGCGAACAGGTCGACATCCTTGGCCATCGCCCTGCGTGTATCACATTGCATCCCGTCGCCAGCAGCCGGGCAGCGCCTTCCGGCCGGGAATCGCTCTGGCCTTGCCGGCTGGTCGGGTCTACACAGCCCGCCATGGCCCTTGCGCCCCCCAACGCGCCACCGGCGCCCGATCCCGATCTGGAGAACGGCCTCCAGTACCTGAAGGCCGGCTGGTTCGACCGTGCCGAGCCGCACTTCCGCTCCGCCCTCGCGCGGTACGGCGAGCGGCCGGACATCCTCCACTTCCTTGCCGTCTGCCGGGCCCAGCGCAACGCGCTCCCCGAAGCCGAGGCCCTGTGGCGGAAGGCCCTGGCCAAGGATCCAAACGAGCCGATGCTGTCCTACAATCTCGGCCTGGCGGCCCGGCAGATGGGACGGCTCGACGAGGCGGCCCGCCGCTTCCGCGACACGATCCGCAACGCGCCGGCCCATGTCGAGGCGCGGATGGCGCTCGCCTCGATCCATGTCGAGCAGGGCCGCTTCGCCGCCGCCGAGCGCGAGCTGGGCGAGCTCATCGGCAATGTCGACCAGGCCATCCAGCAGGGCGGCGAGGCGTTGCGGCCGCTGCAGGCGCGAGCCCGCAACATGCTGGGCTACGCGCTCTACAGGCTGGGCCATTTCGACGCCGCCATCGGCGTGCTCGACATGGCCATGAGCGACGCCGGCGAGGACACCGACCGGCGCGGCCAGATCCTGGGCGACCGGGCGCTGGCGCTGAGCGGGCTCGGCCATGCCGACGAGGCGGTCAGCGAAGCGGCCCGCGCGGTCGAGCTGGCCCCGGGCAGCGCGCCGCTCCAGCATGTGCTGGGCTTCGTGCTGCAAGCCGCGGGCCGCCCGGCCGAGGCGGTCGGCCCCGTCCAGCGCGCCCTCGAGATCGATCCCGGCTTCAGCGGCGCCCTGCGCACGCTCGCCACCGCCCAGGCCGCGCTCGGCCAGCAGGACGAGGCCGCCCGGCTGCTGCGCCAGGCCCTCGAGAGGGATCCGGCCGACAGCGACGCGGTCCTTCAGCTTTCCCTTCTCCTCATAGAGAAGGAGCAGTTCGAGGACGCGCTGCAGGTCCTGGCCCCCTATATCAAGCAGACGTCGCAGGACCCGCGGGCGCTGAACAATCAGGGCCTGGCCCTGCGCGGCCTGAAGCGCTTCGACGAGGCCCGCCGCGCCCTCAAGCGCGCCAACCGGGCGGCCAGCGGCGACCCGTTCATCCTGACCAACCTCGCAAGCGTGCTGGTCGACCTCGGCCGGGCGGCCGAGGCGCGGCCGATGCACGAGCAGGCGCTGCGCAGCCTGCCCGGCGATTCGCGCCTGCTCGGCCACTACGGCATCTGCCTCGCCGCCCTCGGCGACAAGGACAAGGCCCGCGAGACGCTCGACGCGGCCCTGGCCGCCAATCCCGACAATGCCGAGGCGATGAACGCGCGGATCGCGCTCGATGCCTGAGCCGGCGGCGGCGAGGGCCGTGACCGATGCCGCGACGGGCGGGGCCGACCGCCTGGCCGAGGTCCGCCGCCGCATCGCCGACGCCGCGCGCGAGGCCGGGCGCGATCCCGCGACCGTCACCCTGGTGGCGGTCTCCAAGACCCATGGCCCGGAGCGCGTGCAGGAGCTGATCGACGCCGGGCAGCGCGTGTTCGGCGAGAACCGCGTCCAGGAGGCGGAAGCGAAGTTCCCGGCCCTCAAGCAGGCCCATCCCGACCTCGAGCTGCATCTCATCGGGCCGCTGCAGACCAACAAGGCGCGCGAGGCGGTTTCCCTGTTCGACGTGATCGAATCGGTCGACCGCGAGAAGCTTGCGGCCACCCTGGCCAAGGAGATGGCCCGCGTCGGCCGCCGCCCGACCTGCTACGTCCAGGTCAATACCGGCGAGGAGCCGCAGAAGGCCGGCATCCTCCCGGCCGAGGTCGACGCGTTCGTCGCGTCCTGCCGCGACATGCACAAGCTGCCGGTCGCCGGGCTGATGTGCATCCCGCCGGTCGACGAGGAGCCGGCCCTGCACTTCGCCCTGCTCGCCAAGATGGCGGCCCGCAACGGACTGCCGGCGGTGAGCATGGGCATGAGCGCCGACTACGAGACCGCGGTGCGGCTGGGCGCCACGCATGTGCGCGTGGGCACGGCGCTGTTCGGCCACCGCGGCCCCTAGCGGGCCATGCCGGAGCTTCCCGAGGTCGAGACGGTCCGCCGCGGTCTTTCGCCGAGACTGGTCGGACGCCGCATCGTTCGCCTCATCCAGCGCCGCAAGGACCTGCGGCTGCCGATGCCGGCGCGTTTCGCCGCCCGGGTCGAGGGCCGCACGGTGCGCGCCATCGACCGGCGCGCCAAGTACCTGCTGCTGCGACTCGACGACGGGCAGACGCTGATCGTCCATCTCGGCATGTCGGGCCGCATGACGCTGCACGATGCCGCGAGCGCCGCGGCGCACCCGTTCGGGCGGCATGACCATGTCGTGTTCGAGACCGACGAGGGCTGGCAGGTCCGCTTCAACGACGCCCGCCGGTTCGGACTGATGGTCCTCGCCGCCGACGAGGCGGTCCCCGGCCACAAGCTGTTCAAGGGGCTGGGACCCGAGCCGCTCGATGCGACGTTCGACGGCGCCACCCTGGCCGCGCGCCTTGCCGGGCGGCGCACGCCGGTCAAGGCGGCGCTCCTCGACCAGAAGACGCTGGTCGGCGTCGGCAACATCTACGCCTGCGAGGCCCTGTTCCTGGCCGGCGTCTCGCCGCGCCGTTCCGCCCACACGGTGCGGGGCGAGCGCGCCGACCGGCTGGTGGCCGCCATCAAGCAGGTACTGCAGCGGTCGATCGAGGACGGCGGCTCGACCCTGCGCGACCATGTACAGCCCGGCGGCGAGCTCGGATATTTTCAGACCCGGTTCAACGTCTACGACCGCAGCGGCGCGATCTGCCCGACGCCGGGCTGCGGCAAGCCGGTGCGCCGCCTCGTCCAGGCCGGGCGCTCCACCTTCTACTGTGGCCGCTGCCAGCGCTGACGTTCCGCCAGCGGCCATCGCCGCGGTTCCCTCCGACGCCAAACCCTTCTAGGTAGGTCGCGCCAGGATGGAGGGAACCGTGACCGACTATCAGAACATCAAGACGGAGACCAAGGGACGCGTCGGCATCATCCGGCTCGACCGCCCCAAGGCGCTGAACGCACTCTGCGCCGACCTGGTGCGCGAGCTCGGCCAGGCGCTCGACGGTTTCGAGAAGGATCACGGCATCGGTTGCATCGTGCTCACCGGCAGCGACAAGGCGTTCGCCGCCGGCGCCGACATCAAGGAGATGAAGGACAAGTCCTACCAGGACGTCTTCCTGGAGGACTTCATCACCGTCGGCTGGGAGAAGGTGAGCCAGGTGCGCAAGCCGATCATCGCCGCGGTCGCGGGCTATGCGCTGGGCGGCGGCTGCGAGATGGCGATGATGTGCGACTTCATCCTCGCAGCAGACAACGCGAAGTTCGGCCAGCCGGAGATCACGCTGGGCACCATTCCCGGCGCCGGCGGCACGCAACGCCTGCCGCGCTTCGTCGGCAAGTCGAAGGCCATGGACCTCGTGCTCACCGGCCGCATGATGGATGCGGCCGAGGCCGAGCGCTGCGGCCTGGTCAGCCGCGTGGTGCCGGCAGCCCAGCTCATGGACGAGGCCATCGCGGCGGCAGAGAAGATCGCCGGCCTGTCACTGCCTGCCACCATGGTCGCCAAGGAGGCGGTCAACCGCGCCTTCGAGACGACGCTGGCCGAAGGCGTACGCTTCGAGCGGCGCACCTTTCACGCAACCTTCGCCTTCGAGGACCGGGCCGAGGGCATGGCGGCCTTCGCCGAGAAGCGCAAGGCGGCCTGGAAGCACCGCTAGGAGCGGAATTCGACGCCGCGGACGCGGGATTTCGACCGGCCGGCCCGGGCTTTGGGGCCCGGTCGGCGGGGTTGACCGGGTGCCGGCCGGCCCGTATAAGCGCGCCCTTCCGACGCAAGAGGACGAGATGGCAAACCACAAGTCGGCCGAGAAGCGCGCGCGCCAGACGAAGCGCCGTACCGACGTGAACACCGCGCGGCGCAGCCGCGTGCGCGGCTCGCTGAAGAAGGTCGAGGAAGCGATCAAGACCGGCGACAAGACCGCGGCTGCCGCCGCGCTGCGCGCGGCGCAGCCCGAGGTGCAGCGCGGGGCGACCAAGCGCATCATCGCGAAGAACGCCGCTTCACGGCGTGTGTCGCGACTGGCCGCCCGCATCAAGGCGATGGCCTGATCCTTCTCTCGTCCCGGACGACCATGGACGCCGCTCTCACGAGCGGCGTTTTCTTTTGTGGGTCGGCGATCGGCATCTTGCCTGACGCGCGCGCGCGTGACGATTTCACAGCGCGTCGCTACGCTCACGCTCACCTCGATGAGCGTGCTCCAATTTTTTTTCCGGCGGCGCGACCAACTTCGTTTGGTTGGGATTTGGACGAACGACATACGATTCGCGTTTATCGCTTCGCCGACGCAGCCGGACGCAAGATGTTGAGCAGCGTCGACGACGAAAAGCGTCGAGGAATCGGAATCGCGACGATGTCAATCGAGTCACGACAAGAACAGGATGGATAGCGGGTGATGTTCGCCGCCGAACCGTTTGCGAAGCGCAACGAGTCTGTCTAAGAGTCGGGCCATCGCGACGAAGCGTGGGGCGCAAAGACGCGAGCCATCGGCGAGGAAGAGGGGCATCCTCCTCGCCACCGAACGAGGGGAGAGCTGCAGGCGGCCGGTGACGATGGATCGACTCAAGACGGCGTCCCCTCTAACGACGCCCACCCGCGATCATCGTTGTCATCGTCGTCCTGCGTGCCGCCTTCGGTCGTCGGCTCTTCCGTCATCGCTCCCTGCGGCAAATGAAGAGCGGGGGCTATGGCGAAAGACAACAGGATCGCGGGCGCATATGAAGTCTCCCCTGCCACCGGCTACGCCGGCGACGTGGATCCGACGACGGCCTGGAAGATCCTGAGCGAGAACAAGGACGCGATCCTGATCGACGTCCGCACCCGCGCCGAATGGAACTATGTCGGCCTGCCCGACCTCGAGAGCCTCGCCCGCAAGGCGGCGCTGATCGAATGGCAGGTCTTCCCGAGCATGCAGCCCAATCCGCAGTTCGTCGACGCTCTCTCGGGAGCGATCGTCGACAAGGACGTGCCGCTGCTCTTCTTGTGCAGGAGTGGAGCTCGATCGGCCGCGGCGGCGAAAGCCATGACCGCGGCCGGCTACAGTACGTGTCTCAACGTGGCAGACGGCTTCGAGGGGCCTCTCGACGCGCACGGCAAGCGTGGCGGCGTCGGGGGATGGAAGGCAGCGGGACTTCCGTGGAGACAAACGTGAACCGAAATCAGATGCCTGCTCAGGGCAGCAACAAGAATGCGGCGTATGAACAACGGACAGTGGCGGGGGCCAATATGGAAGAGCTTGCGGGCCGAAAAGAGCTGGAAGCGCATTGGGTGCGCGTCTGCGATCGGCTTCGCAAGGAAATCGGAGACAAGGCCTTCAAGACCTGGTTCGGCGAGGTCGAGCTCGGCGAGCTGAAGACCGGCAAGCTGCGCCTCTATGCGCCGACGCGTTTCGTCCGCGACTGGGTGTCCCGCCACTATGGCGACCGGGTGCTCGCCTACTGGCAGTCGGTCAACGGCGAGGTCGCGAGCGTCGAGGTCAACCTCGTCCCGCCGCCGGCGCCGCGCCGTCCGAGCGACATCATCGCCGTGCCGCCGGTGCCGTCCTCGCCCCAGTCCTACCCCTCGTCCATGCCTCGGCTCGGCCCGGCCATCGGCCGCGGCGCCGACGACGCGTTCCAGGGACCGGAGGCGCGCTACACCTTCGCCAACTTCGTGGTCGGCAAGCCCAACGAGTTCGCCTACGCCGCGGCGCGCAACATCGCCGAGCAGGACCGTCCGCTGCCGGAGCGCAACCCGCTCTACATTTTCGGCGGCGTCGGGCTGGGCAAGACCCACCTCATGCATGCGATCTGGCACGCCATCCGCGAGCGCTCGCCCCAGACCCGCGTGCTCTACCTGACGGCCGAGAGCTTCGTGAACCGCTTCATCCAGGCGCTGCGCACCAAGAACACCAGCCAGTTCAAGGAACTGTTCCGCAACGTCGACGTGCTGATGGTCGACGACGTGCAGTTCATCTGCGGCAAGGAAGCCAGCCAGGACGAGTTCTTCTTCACCTTCAACTCGCTGGTCGAGCAGAACAAGCAGATCGTGCTCTCCTCCGAGAAGCCGCCGAGCGAGCTGCAGGACATCGAGGAGCGCATGCGCTCGCGGCTGGGCAGCGGGCTGGTCGCCGACATCCATTCCTCGACCTACGAGCTCCGGCTCTCGATCCTGCAGACCAAGGCGGAAGGGGCGCGCGTCCCGGTGCCGGTGTCGGTGCTGGAGTTCCTGGCCCACAAGATCAGCACCAACATCCGCGAGCTCGAGGGCGCGCTCAACCGCGTCGTGGCCCACGGCCAGCTGATCGGCCGCGAGATCACCGTGGAGATGGCGCAGGACGTCCTGCACGACCTCCTGCGCCAGGCCGACCGCAAGGTGACCGTCGACGAGATCCAGCAGCGGGTGGCGGCGCACTACAACATCAAGCTGGCCGAGATGAGCTCGCCACGCCGCGCCCGCTCGGTCGCCCGGCCGCGACAGGTGGCGATGTACCTCGCCAAGCAACTCACCACGCTCAGCCTGCCGCAGATCGGCAAGCGCTTCGGCAACCGCGACCACACGACGGTCATGCACGCCGTGCGCAAGATCGAGGAACTCAAGGTTTCCGACCTTTCGATTGCGGAAGATGTCGAGTTGCTCAAGCGCCAGTTGCAGGGCTGAGGCCCTGCTGCCGCACGGCGCCGGACGGGGTCCCGAGGGGCCCCGTTTTCGTGTCCGGGAGCGCTTAAGAGCCTCAGAAAACGGGCGAAATCGCTTCCGGCGCCGACCCGGCGTGCTATAGTCTGCAACCGTTCCGCAATGCCCTTCCAGGGGCCGGCGAGACGGGTGTCTCAACCGCTCTTTGGCCCCTCGTACAGCGACCCAGCCATGAAACTGACGATCGAACGGGCAGCCCTCCTGAAGGCGCTGGCCCATGTGCAGAGTGTGGTCGAGCGGCGCAATACCATTCCCATCCTGTCCAACGTCCTGATCACCGCCCAGAAGGGCCGGCTGAGCCTGGCGGCGACCGACATGGACCTCGCCATCACCGAGCAGGTCGACGCCAGCGTCGGCAAGGCGGGGTCGACCACGGCGCCGGCGCACACGATGTACGAGATCGTGCGCAAGCTGCCGGACGGCGCCCAGGTCGAGGTCGAGACCGCGACCGACGGCAACAGCCTGATCATCCGCGCCGGGCGGTCGCGCTTCACGCTCCAGTGCCTGCCGCCGGCCGATTTCCCGGCAATGGCCGAGGGCGACCTGCCGCACCGCTTCCAGCTGCCGGCGACCGACCTCAAGGGGATCATCGACCGCACCCGCTTCGCCATCTCCAACGAGGAGACGCGCTACTACCTCAACGGCATCTATTTCCACGCCGCCACCGCGGACAATACCCAGGTGCTGCGCGGCGTGGCGACCGACGGCCATCGCCTGGCCCGGGTCGAGGTGCCGCTGCCGAAGGGTGCCTCCGACATCCCGGGGGTCATCGTGCCGCGCAAGACGGTGAACGAGGTGCGCAAGCTGCTCGACGAGAGCGACGGCTCGGTCGATGTCGAGCTGTCCGACACCCGCATCCGCTTCGCCTCGGGCGGCGTCACCCTGGTCAGCAAGCTGATCGACGGCACCTTCCCCGACTACGAGCGCGTCATCCCGACCGCCAACGACAAGGTCCTGAACGTGCCGTGCAAGGAGTTCGCGCACGCCGTGGACCGCGTCTCGACCATCTCGACCGAGAAGTCGCGCGCCATCAAGCTGGCCGTCGCCAAGGGCGTGGTGACGCTCTCCGCGACCAGCCCGGACGCCGGCAGCGCCACCGAGGAGATCGAGGTCGACTACCAGGCCACGCCGCTGGAGATCGGCTTCAACTCGCGATACCTGCTCGACATCACCGAGCAGATCGCCGGCGGCGAGGCGCGGTTCCTGATGGCCGATGCCGGCTCGCCCACCCTGGTGCGCGACGGCGCCGACGAGAGCGCGCTCTACGTGCTCATGCCGATGCGGGTATGACGGCGCCGCCGATCAGCGCACTCGCCTATTCTCCCGACGCCGCAACCGGCGCAGCGCCGGCCATCCTGGCCGTGCGCCAGCTCCGGCTGACCGACTTCCGCAACTACCGCCAGCTCCGCCTCGACTGCGGCGCCGATCCCATCGTGCTGGTCGGCGCCAATGGCGTCGGCAAGACCAACCTCCTGGAGGCGCTCAGCTTCCTGGCGCCGGGCCGCGGCCTGCGCCGGGCCCGGCTGGACGAGGTCTGCCGGCGGGCCCGCGGCGAGGCCCCCGGCGCCGCCGGCTGGGCCGTCGCCGCCACCCTGGACACGCCCGACGGAAGGCTGGCCATCGGCACCGGCCTCGAGGCCGGTCGCGCCGAGGGCACGCTGCGCCGCGCGGTGCGCATCGACGGCCGTTCCGCCGCCAGCCAGACGGTCCTCGGCCAGCACGTCGCGGCGGTATGGCTGACACCCCAGCTCGACCGTCTCTTCCTCGACGGACCGGGCGAGCGGCGGCGCTTCCTCGACCGGCTGGTGACGGCGCTGCATCCCCAGCATGCCGGCGACGTCGCGGCCTACGAGAACGCGCTCCGCCAGCGTGCCCGCCTGCTCGGCGAAGGCAACCGCGATCCCCACTGGTTCACCGCGCTCGAGGACACGATGGCGCGCCACGGCGTGGCGCTCGCGGCCGCCCGTGCCGACACGGTCCACCGCCTCGACGCCGCCGCGCGGCTGGGCGTCGGCCCCTTCCCGCGCGCGGCGCTCGCCATGGCCGGCGAGGTCGACGGCTGGCTGGCGACCATGGCCGCCATCGACGCCGAGGACCGGCTGCGCGCGGAGCTGGGCGCCAACCGCTTGCGCGACGCCGAATCCGGCACCACATGCTGCGGGCCGCATCGCAGCGATCTCGCGGTGCGCCATCTCGATCTCGACCTTCCCGCGGCCGAAGGGTCGACGGGCCAGCAGAAGGCCATCCTGGTTTCGATCGCCCTCGCCCATGCGCGCCTGGTCGCCCTGTCGCGCGGGCGGGCGCCGCTGCTGCTGCTGGACGAGATCGCGGCCCATCTCGATGCCGAGCGACGCGACGCCCTGTTCGACGAGGTGGTCGCGCTGGGCGGCCAGACCTGGATGACCGGCACCGACGCCGGGCTCTTCGCTCCCCTTGCGGGCCGCGCGCAGGTGCTGCGCGTGACCGACGGCTCGATCACGGCCGCCTGACCCCTTCCTCGAAAGCCCGAACGAATGACCGACAACGAGAACGACAAGACCCCCGACAAGGCCGAGGCCTCAGCCACGCCGGCCGCCGCCCCCCAGGCCTACGACGCCGACTCGATCAAGGTCCTGCGCGGCCTCGATGCGGTGCGCAAGCGCCCGGGCATGTACATCGGCGACACCGACGACGGCACCGGCCTGCACCACATGGTCTACGAGATCGTCGACAACGCGATCGACGAGGCGCTGGCCGGCTACTGCGACCGCGTCGAGGTGATCCTGCACGGCGACGGCTCCGTCACGGTGACCGACAACGGCCGCGGCGTGCCGGTCGACATCCACAAGGAGGAAGGCATCTCGGCCGCGGCCGTCATCTTCACCCAGCTCCATGCCGGCGGGAAGTTCGACCAGAACTCCTACAAGGTCTCGGGCGGTCTGCACGGTGTCGGCGCCGCCGTCGTCAATGCGCTGTCAGAGCGGCTCGACCTGCGCATCTGGCGCAACGACAACGAACATTTCATGCGCTTCCAGCACGGCGATTTCGAGAAGGACCTTCAGGTCGTGGGCGAAGCGCCGGCCGGCAAGCATGGCACGGAGGTGAGCTTCCTGCCGTCCAAGCTGACCTTCACGAAGACCGAGTTCGACTTCGCGACGCTGGAGCACCGCCTGCGCGAGCTCGCCTTCCTGAACTCGGGCGTGCGCATCGTGCTGACTGACGAGCGCGGCGCCGAGCCCAAGGTCTCCGACCTGTTCTACGAAGGCGGGATCGAGGCTTTCGCCAAGTACCTCGACCGCAACAAGCAGGTGCTGCACAGCCCGCCCGTGTCGATCCGCGGCGAGAAGGACGGCATCTCCGTCGAGGTCGCGCTGCAGTGGAACGACAGCTACCACGAGACGATGCTGTGCTTCACCAACAACATCCCGCAGCGTGACGGCGGCACCCATCTTGCCGGCTTCCGCGGCGCGCTGACGCGCACGATGAACAAGTACGCCGACGAAAGCGGCCTCTCCAAGAAGGAGAAGGTGAGCCTGACCGGCGACGACATGCGCGAGGGCCTGACCTGCGTCCTGTCGGTCAAGGTGCCCGATCCGAAGTTCTCCTCGCAGACCAAGGACAAGCTCGTCTCGTCGGAGGTCCGGCCCGTGGTCGAATCGGTCGTCGGCGACAAGCTCGGCCAGTGGTTCGAGGAGCATCCGGGCGAGACGAGGAAGATCCTGACCAAGGTGATCGAGGCCGCCGCCGCGCGCGAGGCGGCGCGCAAGGCGCGCGAGCTGACCCGCCGCAAGGGCGCGCTCGACGTCAGCTCGCTGCCCGGCAAGCTCGCCGACTGCCAGGAGCGCGACCCGGCGCTCAGCGAGCTGTTCATCGTCGAGGGCGATTCGGCCGGCGGCTCGGCCAAGCAGGGCCGCAACCGCGCCAACCAGGCGATCCTCCCGCTACGCGGCAAGATCCTGAACGTCGAGCGCGCGCGCTTCGACAAGATGCTGTCGTCGGCCGAGATCGGCACGCTGATCACGGCGCTGGGCACCGGCATCGGCCACGACGACTTCGATCTCGGCAAGCTGCGCTACCACAAGATCATCATCATGACGGACGCCGACGTCGACGGGAGCCACATCCGCACGCTCCTGATGACGTTCTTTTATCGCCAGATGCGCGAGCTGATCGACGCCGGCCACCTCTATATCGCCCAGCCGCCGCTGTTCAAGGCGGCCAAGGGCAAGTCCGCGATCTACCTCAAGGACGAGCGGGCGCTCGACAACCACCTGATCGACAGCGGCCTGGAGGGCGCCACCTTCCGGCTGGGCGACGGGTCGAGCCAGAGCGCCGGGGACCTGCGCAGCACGGTCGACATCGCCCACTCGGTCAGCAATCTCGTGAAGCCGCTATCGCTGTCGCGCCGCGTCACCAGCCAGGCGGTGATCGAGCAGGCGGCCATCGCCGGCGCACTCAACCCCGACATACTGGCCGATGCCGAGCTCGCCAAGCAGACGGCCGACTACATCGCCCGCCGCCTCGACGCCGTCAGCGCGCCGCTGGAGCGCGGCTGGGCCGGCGAGCCGACGCCCGACGGCGGGCTCGTCTTCACGCGGCGGCTGCGCGGGGTGCAGGAGCGCCACGTCATCGACGGCCCGCTGATCAAGAGCGCCGAGGCACGGCGGCTCGACGCCCTCGCCGAAAAGCTGCAGCCCGTCTACATGAAGCCCGGCACCTTCGTCTCGCGGGACAAGGAGATCGTGATCAACTCGCCCACCGAGCTCTACGCGGCGGTGCTGGAGGCCGGGCGCAAGGGCGTCACCATCCAGCGCTACAAGGGGCTGGGCGAGATGAACCCCGACCAGCTGTGGGAGACCACGCTCGATCCCGAGGCGCGGACGCTCCTGCAGGTCAGGATCAACCATGCCGACGAGGCCGACGAGATCTTCTCCACCCTGATGGGCGACGTCGTCGAGCCGCGTCGCGAGTTCATCCAGGACAACGCCCTGAAGGTCGCCAACCTCGACGTCTGACGGGCCGGCGCCGCGCCGACGCCCGTCGCCTCTCGCTCAGAACCGTCGGGCCAGGCGCGCCGTCCCGGCAAGCGCGCCGTAGTTGTTGCCGAACTCGGCGTCCGCCTGCAGTCGCAGCGACCAGGCCGGGTCGAGCTGCAGGCTGGACCCCACGCGCACGATGCCCATATCGCTGGGCAGCGGCGCGCCGGACACCGCAAAGCCCGATCCCGGCAGGGACTGGAACCAGGCGGTTGCCGAGCCGGTCGTTTCGTACTCGTGCGCCCAGGCCAGGCGGGCCGTCAGGCTCGCCTTCGAGCCCAGCACCCTGCCGACATCGGCATCTAGTTCGAGGCCGAGCTCCGAGCGGACCGACCAGGCGGCATTGCCGCTGAAGCAGAGCGCCGCGCCGCTGCCGGTCTGCGAGGTCTCGCAGAAGCCGGGCAGGTTGATGAGCTGTGCCTGGCCCGCCGCGAACGGCGTGATGCCATGGTCCCCCAGGGCAAAGCGGTGCCCCATCTCGAGCTGCCCCGACCAGGTCGACGCGGTGTAGCTGGCGGCCAGGTTGTCGGCGAGGAAGGGCACCGGACGGTTGACGCTGACGCTGTGCTGCCCCCAGGCGGCGGCGGCGGCGACATAGACCGGATCGAAGGTGGCGCGACCGTAGAGTCCGGCCTGGAAGGCGTTCGACCGTCCGGCGCCCAGGCCACCGTCGAGGTACCAGGCCGACGTGCCGCCCGAGATCGCGACGCCGAGCAGGCCGTGGTCGAACTGCCAGTCCGCGCCGGCGGCGATGCCCTGTGCCGACGTCTGGACGCCCGAGGAGCCGGCGCCCGTCGTGCCGCCCAGCCAGCCGTAGCCGCCGAATCCCGTCAGCCAGCCGCGGGCCCGCTGCGGCGCCGGTGCCGCTTCCGTCGCGGCGAGCGAGGCGTATTGCACGCCCTGCGGAGACGCGCCGCCGGGTCCCGTCCCCAGCACCGTGTTGAGGAAGAGGTTGCCGTATCCGAAGGCCGCGACCTGCACGCCGGTCTGGGCCTCGCCGGTCAGCGTGTTGAGCGAGCCGGCGAGCGCCGATCCGCTCTGGTTGAACAGGCCCGACAGCGCGCCGGGCAGGCTGTTGCCGGTGTTGAAGCTGGTGTTGAGGGCCGAGGCCACCGCGCTCTGGTTGCCCATGAGCGACGTGCCCGCGCCCAGGACGGCCGTGAGGTTCAGCAGCACGTCGCTCGGCGTGTAGGAGAGCGAGGCCAGCAGCCCCGGCGGCAGGCCGAGGGTCGACAGGGAGTCGAAGGTGCCGCTGCGACCGCCCGCCGCCGAGAGCACCACCTGCGGCGCCGGCGAAAAGTAGTCGCCGGCCGCGAAGGTTGCGACCGCCGTGCCCTGGAGGCTGGCGCTCCCCGTGACATTGGTTCGGTCCGCCGCTCCCGGGGCCACCTCGATCAGGTAGGCCGACCGGGGAGCGAAGGCGAGATTGCCGTTCACCGTCAGCGTCCCGATCGAATTGCCGGGTGACAGGATGCCGCCCGGGGCGATCGTCGTGCCGGACACGGTACCGGTGCCGCCCAGCGTCCCGAACACGCTGAGGGGCGAAACGATGGAGCCGTTGACCACCAGCGTCGCGCCGGATTCGACCGTGGTCGGGCCGGTATAGGTGTTGGCGCCGGCGAGCACGATGCTGCCGCCCATGGCGCTGTTGGCAATGACGAGCTGGCCGGGCGTGCCGGGCACGGCATCGGACAGGACACCCGTGAGCGTCGCGCTGCTGCCGCGCTGGTCGAGACGGTTGGTAGCAGAGCCGTCGACCGTGAAGTTCTGTCCGTAGGTCTCGCCCCAGGTATCGACCTGCAGGGTGCCGCCGGTGAAGGCCGGGATGACCGTGCTGCCGACGTTGCTGATGAAGTAGGTCTGCCCCGCCGCGATGGCCGAGACCGGCATGATACCGGCCAGGCTCGCCGAGCCGTAGGCGCCGGTGGCGGCGTAGGGCCTGAGCGCCATGCCGCCGGTGCTCGCGTCGCCCGTGACTTGGCCCGTCAGGCTGGTCAGCTCGCCGCTGGCGCTCAGAAGGCTGAACAGCACGTTTCCTTCGGGCGTGATGGAACCCAGGATCGTGAAATTGCCGAGCGCGCTGCCGGGCGGTGCCGCCCCCAGGCCCCAGTAGTAGCCGTTGGAATAGTTGCTGATCTTGAACGTGCCCGGCGCGGCGGTGCCGAAAAGCAGCGGGCTGTTCAGGGTCCAGGTCGTGCCCTGGGTCCACCGCCACTGTGGCGACGTTACGTTGGTGGTGACGACCTGCGACGGCGCGGGGGGCGTGAAGACCGCGGGATTGTAGGGCGTCATGTAGGCCCAGTGCGTGACCAGCAGGCTGGTGCCCGTGATCATCTGCATTTCCATCAAAGGAATGCCGTTGACCTCGCGCATCTGGCCGATGCCGATGGTGCTGGGCGATCCGGGCGAGCTGAAGACGATCGTGATCTGACCCCCCGGCGTCACCAGGCCCTGCATGCTCTGGCTGCTGCTCATCGTCAGGTTGCCGAGGAGGAACGTCGCACTGCTCTGGCCGGAGAAGACGCCGTTGTTCGCCTGTCCCAGCGCCCACAGAGTCTGGTCACCCATCGTCGAGGGCGAGGGCCGGTAGAAGCTCGAGTTTCCCGAGGCGTAGGCAATCAGCCCAGGAACCGGAACGTACCAGTACGAATTCGAGAGGATCGAATCCCATTGGCCGCTTTGGGCGAGCGATCCGCCGGCGGTCGCCCACACGCCGATCGACGCGACAATCGCCGTGCCGATCCCGCGACGGCCCGGCCGGCGACGGCTCGCGCCACGCTGCACGTTCTCCTTGCGACTCTTTCGACGACACGCTCGCACCGACAACGCTCTCAACGACATTCCCCCGAAGGCATCGACCATCGGCGACGGTCTTGCCGCAAACACGCGAGGGCAACAAGCATTGCGGCACAGGCAGCTCGAGCGGCAGAATGCCGGGGAACGGACGATACAATCACGATGCCGCGATCCGCCGACGCGAAGCGGCGGCATGGTACCGCCGGGCTTGCGTCACGGACGAAATTTTGGTTTGGCTCTGAAGTCTGTTCGACCGTTGCCGTGATTCACAACATCTCCCTCGTTCATGTGCTGCTGGTCCTGGCGGCGCTCGCCTGCATCGGCCTCGTGGTCCGCGAGATGCTGTGGCCCCATGTGACCCAGGGATGGCTGTTCGCCCCCGGGCTGGCGGCTGCCGTGGTGGCGGGGGGACTTTTCCTCATCCAGATCGTGGCCGGCCGGCCGCTCTGGCCGTTCGCCGCCGCCGCCGCGATCGGACTGCTGATCGGTCTCGTGCGCGGCCTGACGATTCCCCTGACGCACGATTCCTATCACACGGTGGCCCTGATCTCGCGCCGGGCCAGCATCGTGCTGGTCGCGGTCGGCGTGCTGGTCGGCATCTGCGTCGGGCTGGAGATCTTCGGCGCCTTCGACAGCCCGCTGCACGAGAAGGTCCGCCTGTGGGCGGCGCTGAGCGCCGTGGTCTGCGCCGTGGCGATGCTGGTCCGCGCCCTCACCCTGGCGATCCGGATCATGAACCGCGCGTGAGCGCGGTTCCGCCTCCGGCGCTACAGGACCATCTGCGTCTGGGTCACCACGGCCACCAGCTTGCCCTCGGCCGTGCGGATGCGCGTCTGCCACACCATGGTGCGGCGGCCGCGATGGATCGGCGTCGTCTCGCCGATCACCGTGGCCCCGACCGGCGCGGGGCCCACGAAGTTGGTCTTGCTCTCGATCGTGGTCGTCCCCTTGCCCTCGGGCAGGTTGAGCACGGTGGCGGCGGCGCCCAGCGTGTCGGCGAAGGCCATGACCGCGCCGCCGTGCAGTATGTCGGGCCGCGTGCAGAGCTCGGGGCGGACCACCATTTCCGCCGTCACCCCGGTCTCGCTCGCGGCCACGAACCTCAGCCCCAGGACCTTGGCGAAGGGCAGCGGGTGGTCGTTCAGGAGCTGAAGCTTGTCCATGGTCGTTCCTCCGGGTCGGGCGAGGCTCAGTGGGCGGGACGCAGATCGTCGGCCGCGAGACGGCGCAGGCCGAGATACTCCAGGATGGCGAGATCGGCCACGACCAGCGCCACGACGGCGATGCCCGCGATGCCGGCGGTCGTCCAGGTCGCGGGCATGGCCAGCACGGCCAGGCTCGCCGCCACCCAGGCGATGTCGGCGGCGAGTATCAGCCGCGCCGGCCCGACGGGAAGCGTGGCGCGCGAGGCGATCCAGGCGCAGAGCGCGCCGAAGCCGATCACGCCGAGGCCCAGCAGCTCGAAGACGATCGCGAGGTCGAGGCCGAGCAGGCTGACCGGAGCATGGGCGGCCGCGGCGGCGAAGGGCCCGGCGAAAGCGGCCAGCACCGCACCGGAGGCGACGGAGAAGACGGCGTTGCCCCACAGGGTGCGCCGCAGCAGACGGTCGGTCGAAGCGTTCATGACATCCTCCTAGGGTCGCCCCGCCACGCTGCGGGGCCTGCCAGAGGTCGCACCCGGCTGTCGCTCCAGCAATTACGCGCCGGGTAATCGGCGGACCGGCGGGCCGGTGATAGGTTGGCCGCCATGATGCGATCCGCTTCTCCGGCGGCCGGAACCGACCCGGCTGCCCTGTCGCCACGCCCCGACACGTTCGGCCCGATGCTGCGCACCTGGCGACGCCGCCGCGGAGCCAGCCAGCTGGCCCTCGCCCTCCAGTCGGGCGTGTCGCAGCGCCATGTCAGCTTCCTCGAATCGGGGCGGGCGCGTCCCAGCCGCGAGATGGTCGTGCAGCTCACGACCGCGCTCGACGTGCCGCTGCGCCAGCGCAACGCCATGCTGCTGGCGGCGGGCTTCGCGCCGGCCTATCGCGAGACCAACCTCGCCGCGCCCGAGCTCCTGCCGGTGCGCAAGGCGATCGACCACATGCTGCGCCAGCAGGAGCCCTATCCCGCGGTGGTGATCGACCGGCTGTGGAACCTGATCCAGGGCAACGAGGCCGCCACCGCCTTCACCCTGTTCCTGTTCGAGGGGCCGCCGCCGGCGCCGCCGGCGGGCAAGCCACCCAACCTCCTGCAGTGGCTGCTCGATCCGCGGGCACTGCGCCCGAAAATCGCCAACTGGGAAGAGGTCGCGCGCCATCTCGTGTCGACGACCTATGCCGAGATCCTGGCCGATGGCGGCGAGCCCAAGGCGCTGGCCTTCATCGAGGAGATCATGGCCTTCCCCGACGTCCCGGCGTCGTTCCGCCGGCTGCGCTTCGAGGACCGGCCGCAGCCGGTGCTGACGCTCGACTACATTGTCGGCGGCCGGTCGCTGTCGGTGTTCACCACCATCGCCACGCTGGGCACGCCGCAGGACGTCACCCTGCAGGAGGTCCGGATCGAATCCTTCTTCCCGGCCGACGAGCGCAGCGACGCCCTGTTTCGCAGCCTGGCGGCCAAGGGATAGTCTCCGCCGCGCGGCCCGGCCCGATCATTGCGAGCGGCGGGCCGACACGGGGGAGCCAGGATGAGACAGCCCAGCACGGAATGGCGCGAGCGGATCACGCCGGACGAGGAAGCCCGCCACGCGCATGCCGCGCAGGTCATCGCCAACCTGCAGAAGGCGCGCTCGGCCAAGTACGGCAAGGGTCGCGGCCTGCATCGCAAGCAGCTCCTCGCCGCCCGGGGCTCGCTGGAGATCTTCCCCGACCTGCCCGAGCATTGCCGGCACGGCCTGTTCGCGACCGCCGGCACGCATCCCGTCCTGGTCCGCCTGTCCAACGGCGGTCCCGACGTGAAGGCCGATCGTGCTCCCGACATCCGTGGCTTCGCCCTCAAGGTGCTGGACACGTCCGGCGAAGGCGCGCTGGGCGGCACCACCGACCACCAGGACTTCCTGCTGATCAACCAGGACCATATGGCGGTGGTCGACAGCCGGGAGTTCGTCGAGTTCCTCGAGGCCGCCACGCCGGGCCAGCTCTCCGGCGTCCTGCACCTGTTCACCGCGCACGGGTTGGCGGGCGGATTCCGGCGCCTGCGCGGGCTGCTGGCCCAGGTCGGCAAGCCGTTCCCGGGCTTCGCCGCCGAGCGCTTCAACACCGTGGGGCCGCTGGCCTGCGGTCCCTACGCCGTGCGCGTGCGGCTGGCGCCCGCCGGCAACCCGCCGCCGCAGGCGCGCACCAAGGAGATCGTCGCGGACATGCGCGAGCGCCTGGCCGCCGGGCCGCTCACCTGGACGCTGGAACTCCAGTTCTTCGTCGACGAAGCCGTCACGCCGATCGAGGACGTGTCGAAGGTCTGGCCCGACGCCGAGACGCCGATCGTCGCGGTGGGCCGCCTCACCCTGCCGCAACAGGGTGTCGATCCGGATGCCGAGGCCGAGGCCGAAGCCGCGCGCTTCGATCCCTGGGGCGGGCTGGCCGCGCATCGGCCGCTGGGCGAGATCATGCGCGCCCGCAAGGCGACCTACTTCGAAAGCCAGAAGGGACGCGGCGCGGCATAGCGCGGAACGACGGACGCCCTGTCAGGGCGCACGCCCTCAGGCGAGGTCGTCGACGTCGTTGCGCAGCTTCGTGCCGGCGCGGAAGCGCGCCAGGTTGTCGAGGAAGATCTCGAAGATCGCCTCGTTCTGGCCCTGCGAATGGCTGGCCGTGTGCGGGGAGATCAGCACGTTGGGCAGGTCCCAGAGCGGCGACGCCGGATCGAGCGGCTCGCGCTCGAACACGTCGAGGTAGGCGCCGGCCAGGTGCCCGGCCTGCAGCGCGGCGAGGATGTCGGCTTCGATCGCGATCTCGCCGCGCGAGACGTTGACGAGGTGCGATGCCGCCGGCATCGCCGCGAAGATATCCGCGTTGGCGATGCCGCGCGTCACCGGCGAGGCCGGGCAGCACAGGATCAGCCAGTCGGCATCGGCCAGCACCGCCTTCAGGTCGGCATAGGCCACGGTGCGATCGCAGGGCTCGACCGGCTCGGCCGTGCGGCGCACGCCGGTGACCCTCATTCCCAGCACCTTGAGCAGGGAGGCGATGGTGCGGCCGATCGGGCCCAGCCCGACGATCACGGCCTTCTGGCCCTTGAGGTCGCGCGGCGAGCGCTCGCCCAGCCGGGGCTCCCAGGCGCGGCGGCGCTGCGCGTCGGCCAGCAGGGGAAAGCGGCGGTTGAGCGCGATCACGGCGCCGAGCACGCTGTGCGCCACCGTCACCGCCGTGGCGCCCGACGCCGTCGTCACCCTGACGCCGCGGCCGCGCAGCTCGCGATAGATCGGTCGCTCGGCGCCCGCCGGATGGATCTGCAGCCATCGCAGGCGCGGCGACTTGCGCAGGACGGTCTCGAAGCCGCTGAGCTCCGGCGTCGGATTGTCCTTGCTCGACCGGCCGGTGACCTCGCGGGTCATGAAGGCGATGTCGATGTCGGACGGACCCTCGGTCGCCAGCGCCTGCTCGGCCGTGACGAAGGCGAGGCCCGGGTCCGCGGCGGCGATCCGGGACCCCCAGCGGTCGAGGGCAAAGGCGGAGAGGAGCAGCTTGGACGGCGGCACGGTACTCATGGACGCCCGACTATACGCGCGCTGGCCCCTCTTCCGGAACCGCATGCGCCTCGGCGACCGCGTCCTCGATCAGCCGCCGGTAACGCACGGCGGGACGCCGGGCGCCGGCCAGCAGAAGCGTCCGGCGCACCGCGGCGGTGGTCCCCGTGAAATAGACACGGACCGCATGACGGCCGGCCTTGCGCGCGATGGCGGCGATGACGTTGGCCGCGGTCGAATCGACGAAGGGCACGGACGAGAAGTCGATGACCAGCGCCTTGTGGCGGTCGGCGATGCGGTCGAGCACCGCGTTCAGCAGCGAGGCGGTGCCGAAGAAGAACGCGCCCGACAGGCGGTAGACGACTACCTGGTCGTCGGTGGCGACGGCGGGATCGTAGGGCGGCCGCGGCGCCACGTCGTCGGGCCGGTCCGACGCCACCAGTGGCGCCTGCGCCTCGATCCCGGTCGCGCCGGCCATGCGGCGGATGAACAGCACGGCTCCCAGCGCGAAGCCCACGATGATGCCCTCGCTCAGGTCGCGGAACACGGTGAGCAGGAAGGTCGTCAGCAGCACCACGGCATCGCCGCGCGAGGCGCGCAGCAGGACGGCGAACTCCTCCTTCTCGGCCATGTTCCAGGCGACCACCGCCAGGACGCCGGCGAGCGCGGCGAGCGGAATGTAGGAGGCCAGCGGCGCGGCCAGTACCATGAACAGCAGCAGGAAGAGCGCGTGCAGCATGCCGGCCACGGGACCGCGGGCGCCCGAGCGCACGTTGGTCGCGGTACGCGCGATCGTGCCCGTGACTGGGATGCCGCCGAACAGGGACGCGCCGATATTGGCCACGCCCTGGCCCAGCAGCTCGCTGTTCGAGCGGTGGCGACGGCCCGTCATTCCGTCGGCGACGACGGCCGACAGCAGCGACTCGATGGCGCCCAGCAGCGCGAAGGCCAGCGCATCGGGCAGCACGGCCTCGACCTTGGCCAGCGACAGGGCGGGGATCGCCGGTGACGGCAGGACGGATGGAATGCCGCCGAAGCGCGTGCCGATCGTCTCGACCGGCAGGCCGAAGGCCCAGGTCGCCGCGCCCGCGACGACGACGGCGATCAGCATGCCGGGCCAGTGCGGCCGGAAGCGGCGCGTGCCGGCGATCACGGCGATCGCCGCCACCGCCAGCGCCACGGCCCAGGGATTGATCGTGCCGATGACGTGCGCCAGCGCCTCGACCTTGGGAACGATCGGCCCCGGCTCCTTGCCGGGAAGCGTCAGGCCGAGCAGTTCCTTGATCTGGCTGGCAAAGATGATGACGGCGATCCCCGACGTGAAGCCGACCGTCACCGGATAGGGGATGAACTTGATGAAGGTGCCGAGGCGCAGCAGTCCGGCGGCCATCAGGAACAGGCCGGCCATCGCCGTCGCCAGCACCACGCCCTCGATGCCGTGGCGGTCGACGGCGGACGCGACCAGGACGATGAAGGCGCCGGCCGGGCCGCCGATCTGGAAACGGCTGCCGCCCAGCGCCGAGACCAGGAAGCCGCCGACGATCGCGGTGAACAGCCCGCGATCGGGCGAGGTCCCGGAGGCGATGGCGATGGCCATCGACAGCGGCAGGGCCACGATCGCCACCGTGAGCCCCGACATCGCGTCGGCGCGCAGGGCGTCCCAGCCGTAGCCCTCGCGCAGCACCGTGACGAGCTTGGGCAGGTAGAGCTCACCGAAGCGGGCTCGGCCCGCGACAGGCGATGAGGGAACAGAGGCGGACATATTTCACTAAATATTTGTGTTTAATACATCAACCGTAACACGCCCGCGGGCCGGTCGTCACGATGCAAGAAGCGCGCGCAGCCGCGCCTCTAGCGCGATTCGGCCGGCAGGTTGCGCGCGCGCTCGTAGGCGGCGGTGAAGTTCGGCGGGGTGTCGGCGCGGCAGGGCAGCGGCCGCTTCGGATCGGGATCCTCGATGAAGGAGTCGCGCAGCCGCGCCGCGCACGGGTCCTGGACGACGACGCCGTGGCCCTGGGCGCGGAACGTGACGTGACGCGACGCCGGCAGGGTCCTCGCCGCCTCGCGCGCCCAGGCAGAGGGCGTCAGCCAGTCGAAGCCGCCGCTCAGCAGCAGGGTGGGCGTCGCCGCCCTGACCGGCTTGCGATCCGCCGCCGGCGCCACGCCGACCCGCCAGGCCGGACAGAAGGCCGGCGACTTGCTGGTCCGGGCGTTCAACCCGTAGACGCCGCCGTCGTCGATCGACTTCTGCCGCGCCGCGCGATCGACCGTGGCCCAGGTCTCGCGGCACTCGATGCTGTTGTAGAGACCGTCGAACTGCTGGGCGTTCTGCTCCAGCAGGCCGCCGTCATTTGTCTCCAGGTCCTCGGCGAACATGCGCAGCAGACGAAGATCGCCGCGCCGCACCGCGGCGACCGCCTCGGGGATCAGCGCCGGCTCGCCTTCGCGCATCATGTGCAGGAGCACCATGAGGAACCTCGCCCCGTCGATCCGCACCGTCTGGGCCCCGTCGTCGAGCTGCAGCGTGAGGTCGAACGGCTTGGCCTGCGCCGCCTCGATCGTGCCTTCGACCGCGGCGCGCAGGTCGGGATGGCGCTCGCGGCACAGCGCGTCGGCGGCGCAATCGGCATAGAGCCGGTCAAAGGCGGCGCGCACGATCTCGGGCTCGCTCTGCTCGCCGTTGACCTGCGGCGGGTAGACCCCGTCGAGGACGGCCGCGCGCACCAGCGCGGGGTGGCGGCGCATCACCTCGAGCGCCCAGCGGGTGCCGTACGACACGCCGTAGAGGTTGATGCGCGACAGCCCCATCGCGGCCGCAAGGTCGGCGACGTCGTCGGCCAGGACCGGCGTCGTGAACATGGCGAGGTCGATGCGGCGCTTGTCCAGGGTGGCGCGGCAGCGTTCCAGGATCTCGCGTTCCTGCTCCTCGGTCACGGCGCGACGGCGCGCCTTGGCCGGATCGGACGTCCGGGCGTCGAAGCAGTCGAGATTGGGCTTGCTGCCGCCGGCCCCGCGCTGGCTCAGGATGACGACGTCGCGGCGGCGGCGGATCTTCGCCGTCTCGTTCCACCAGTCGCCCTCGGCCAGGGCGTCGGCGCCCGGCCGTGAGGGCACCAGAGGCGCATCGCCGGGACCGCCGGACAGGTAGACCAGGGGCTCGGCGCTGGCCGTGCGCTTGGCCTTCAGCACGGCCACCTTGAGCCGCACCTGGCGGCCCTCGGGTTGCTCGCGGTCCTCCGGCACGACCAGCACGAAACACTGCACCCGGTCGCCGCGCGGCGGCTTGTAATGACAGCGCTCGCGCTCCAGCCGGGGCGAGGCCAGCGCCGTTCCTGCCAAAACGACCAGGAAAGCTGCCAGTCCGCCACCGAACCACCGAGGAGCCATGGACACGTTGTGCCACATCGTGGCTTGTGACGGCATGAAGTAATTCTATGGAAAGGGCGGGGGCGGACGCCTTGTCACGGCTTTCCCTCCACCGCAATTTGGCACCATGACCTCTCGCTCGTATTGGACCGCCGTCTGGTGCGGATTCCTCGTCCTGGCCATCGGCCTCGGCGTCCGCCAAAGCTTCGGCATTTTCCTCAAGCCCGTCTCGGCCGAGCTGAATGTCGGCCGCGAGCTCTTCTCCTTCGGCACCGCGCTGTCGATGCTCCTGATGGGAGCCGTGGCGCCCTTTTCCGGCCGGCTGTGCGACCGCTTCGGATCGGCCCCGACCATCGCCGGCGGCGCCATCCTCTACGTGCTCGGCATGGTGGTCACCGCCACGATGCACGACGGATTCATGCTGATCCTCGGCAATGTCCTGGTCGGCGTCGGCCTGTCGGCCGCCTCCTTCGGCCCCGTGCTGGGTGTCATCCTGCGCGTGGCGCCGCCCGCCAAGCAGGCGCTGGCGGTCGGTCTCTGCTCGGCTGGCGGCTCGTTCGGCCAGTTCTTCATCGTCCCGCTGGCGGCAGTGCTGCAGAACGCCTTCGGCGGCTGGCGGCCCACCATGTGGGCGCTGACCGCCATCGCCGTCCTGATGATCATGCTGGCAGCCGGGCTGAACGACAGCCGCGAGATCGCCGCCGGCCGCAAGGCGAGCGGCGGCCGCCAGAGCGCCGGCAGCGCGCTGTCGGAGGCCTTCGGCCAGCGCAGCTACATCCTGCTGGTGGTCGGCTACTTCGTCTGCGGCTTCCACGTCGCCTTCGTCGGCGGCCACCTGCCCGCCTACATCTCCGACAAGGGCATCGGCCTGTCGCTGTTCGGCTTCGCATTGTCGCCGGCCGAGCTGGGCGGCTGGGCGATCGGCATGGTCGGCCTGTTCAACATCGTCGGCACGATCCTGTGGAGCACCCTGGGCGGCCGCTACAAGCGCAAGAATCTCCTGTCCCTGCTCTACCTGCTGCGCTCGGCCGTCTTCCTCGGTTTCGTGCTGGCGCCGCTGTCGGCGGCCTCGGTGCTGATCTTCGCCGGCTCGCTGGGCTTCCTGTGGCTGGGAACGGTGCCGCTCACCACGTCGCTGGTCGGCTTCATCTTCGGCCCGGTCCACCTCACGATGCTGAACGGCATCGTCTTCTTCGGCCACCAGGTCGGCAGCTTCTTCGGCGGCTGGGGCGGCGGCAAGCTCTACGACCTGCAGGGCAACTACGACACGATGTGGTGGATTGCGATCGGGCTCGGCATCGTCTCGGCGCTGCTGCACTGGCCGATCGTCGAGGAGCGGATCGTGCGGCCGCCGGCCGCCGTACCGCAGCCGGCGTGATGCGGGCGGGCTGGCGCCCGTTCGTCCTGTGGGGGGCCGCGGCCCTGATCGCCGCGGTGACCCTCCTGTCCTTCGTGCTGTGGGGCCTGAACGGCCCCGCCTATCTCGTCGACCTGGTCGCGACCTACTGCCTGTGATCGCCGGCTACCACCAACGCGCTACAGCACGAACTTGCTGAGGTCGGCGTTCTGCGCCAGCACGCCGACGCGCTCGCCGACGTAAGCCGCATCGATCTCGATCTTCTCGCCGGGCCGGTCGGAGGCCGTGAAGCTGATCTCCTCGAGCAGCTTCTCCATCACCGTGTGCAGCCGCCGGGCGCCGATATTCTCGACCGTCTGGTTGATCTCGGCCGACAGGCGGGCGAGCGCGTCGATCGCCTCCGACGTGAAGTCGAGGTCGACCTTCTCGGTGGCGAGCAGCGCCCTGTACTGCTTGACGAGGCTCGCCTCGGGCTCGGTCAGGATGCGGCGGAAATCGTCGCGGGTGAGCGAATCGAGGCTGACCCGGATCGGCAGCCGGCCCTGCAGCTCGGGCAGCATGTCCGACGGCTTGGCGAGGTGGAAGGCGCCGGAGCAGATGAACAGGACATGGTCGGTCTTCACCGGCCCGTGCTTGGTGTTGACCGTCGTGCCCTCGATCAGCGGCAGCAGGTCGCGCTGCACGCCCTCGCGGCTGACGTCGCCGCCGCCGCGGAACTCGCTGCGGGCGGTGATCTTGTCGATCTCGTCGATGAAGACGATGCCGTTCTGCTCGACCGACTCGCGGGCCTCGCGCACCACCCGCTCCTGGTCGAGCAGCTTGTCGCTCTCCTCGCGCATCAGCGTCTCGTAGGACTGCGCCACGGTCATCTTGCGCTTCTTGGTGCGCCCGCCGAACGCCTTGCCCAGCATGTCGCCGATGTTGATCATGCCGACCGAGGCGCCGGGCTGGCCGGGCACCTCGAACTGCATCGGCGCGCCGGTGTCGGCAACCTCGACCTCGATCTCGCGCTCGCCCAGCTCGCCGGCGCGCAGCTTGTGGCGGAAGCGGTTCCGCGTCTCCTCGCTCGCGCCGGACCCGCACAGCGCGTCGAGCACCCGGTCCTCGGCGGCGAGCTCGGCCTTGGCGCGCACGTCCTTGCGCAGCCGCTCGCGCGCCATGTCGATCGCCGTCTCCATGAGGTCGCGCGCGATCTGCTCGACGTCGCGGCCGACATAGCCGACCTCGGTGAACTTGGTCGCTTCGACCTTGAGGAAAGGCGCGTCGGCGAGCTTGGCCAGGCGGCGGGCGATCTCGGTCTTGCCGCAGCCGGTCGGGCCGATCATCAGGATGTTCTTGGGCAGCACCTCCTCGCGCAGCGCCTCCGGCAGCTGCAGGCGGCGCCAGCGGTTGCGCAGCGCGATCGCGACGGCGCGCTTGGCCTCCTGCTGGCCGACGATATGCTTGTCGAGCTCGGAGACGATCTCGCGGGGGGAAAAGTCGTTGCTCATTGAGTCTTGAGTTTCTCGATGACCAGGTTGTGGTTGGTGTAAACGCAGATGTCGGCGGCGATGCCCATCGCCTTGCGCGCGATCGTCTCGGCGTCCAGACCCTCGATGTCGACCAGGGCGCGCGCCGCGGCCAGCGCATAGTTGCCGCCCGAGCCGATGGCGATCAGGCCGCCCTCCGGCTCCAGCACGTCGCCGGCGCCCGACAGGAGCAGCGACGCCTCCTTGTCGGCCACGGCCATCATCGCCTCGAGCCGGCGCAAATACCGGTCGGTCCGCCAGTCCTTGGCGAGCTCGATGCAGGCGCGCAGGAGCTGGCCGGGATGGCGCTCGAGCTTGGCCTCGAGCCGCTCGAACAGGGTGAAGGCGTCGGCCGTCGAACCGGCAAAGCCGGCGATGATATGGCCGTTGCCCAGCCGGCGCACCTTCCTGGCATTGCCCTTGACGATGGTCTGGCCGAGCGACACCTGGCCGTCGCCGGCCATCACCACCTCGCCGTCCTTGCGGACCGACAGGATGGTTGTGGCGTGCCAGCCGGGAGAGGGCGAATTTTCCGGGGAAGACATGGGCCGTAGATAAGCATTTGCGGGGCTGAATCAATCGCGACGCGGCGGCGCGGGGCGGAGGGACGGGTTGCGCTGGGCGGTCCGACCGTCCGTGCTAACGTCGGCGCATGAGCGAGCAAGCAGAGTCCGTCATCGTCATCGGCGCCGGCATCGTGGGCACGGCCACGGCGCGCGCCCTGCAGCGCGAAGGCCATTCCGTCACCCTGGTCGACAGCGGCGAGCCGGGCCGCGCCACCTCGTTCGGCAATGCGGGATTCATCGCCATCGACCATGTCCTGCCGCTGGCGCGGCCGTCGACGCTGCGCCGCGTGCCGTCGATGCTGGCCGACCGCACGGGGCCGCTCACCCTCCATCGCGCCAGCCTGCCGTCGCTGCTGCCCTGGATGGCACGCTTCGCCCGCGCCGCCTACAGCCCGGCCGAGGTGCAGAAGGGCATCGATTCCTTCACCGTGCTGATGGCCGAAGCCAACCTCGCGTGGCAGGCCGAGATCCAGGCCTCGGGGCTGGGCGAACTCTTCCGGACGCTGGGCGCCCTCTATGTCTACGAGAGCGAGGCCGCCTTCGCCGCCGGCGAGGAGGAGCGCAGCCTGCAGCGTGCCAAGGGCACCGAGTTCGAGATCCTGGACGGCGATGCCGCCCGAGCGCTGGCGCCCGGCCTCGCGAGCCGCTTCGTGCGCGGCGTGCACTATTCGCAGGGCATGCACACGATCGATCCCTATCGCGTGGTGACGACGCTCGTCGAGCGTTTCGCCGCCGACGGCGGGACGGTCCTGCGCGGCCGCGTGCGCGGCTTCGTCCGCGCGGGCGACCGGGTGACGGCGGTTCGTCTGACCGACCGCGACCTGTCCGCGTCTGCCGTGGTCATCGCCGCCGGCCGCGCCTCGGGCGATCTCACGCGGCTGCTGGGCTTCAATGCGCCACTGGTGGCCGAGCGCGGCTATCACGTCATGCTGGCGCCGGACAATGTGCGCTTCGCCCTGCCGGTCAGCCCGGCCGAGCGCGGCTTCTTCATCACGCCGATGGCCGAGGGGCTGCGCCTCGCCGGCACCGTCGAGCTGGCCGCGCCGCACCAGCCACCGTCGTGGCATCGCGCCGACATCCTGGTGCAGCACCTGCGCGAGGTCTTTCCCGGCGTCGGCGGCGCCGAGCTGAGCCGCTGGATCGGCGAGCGGCCGACCCTGCCCGATTTCCGGCCGGCCGTCGGGCGCGCGCCGCGGCTTACCAACGTCTACTGTGGCTACGGTCACCAGCATGTCGGCCTGACCCTGGCCACCGCCACCGGCCGGCTGATCGCCCGCCAGATGGCGGGCGAGCCCCTCCCGGCAGCACTGGCTGCCTGCGAGCCGGGACGCTTCGGATAGGAAAATAACCCGGATATAATTGATTGAGCATAGCGGCTGGGGTATTATATCCGGATGAAATATTCGTCCGAGACCCCGTCATCGTCTTTTACGGCCTTCGTCGGAAGCCGGCAGGTCGCTGCCGGCAGCCTCGCGAGCGTTGCCCTCGCCCTCCGCGCAGCCGCCGAGGAACATCCCGGCGAGGCCATGCTGGTGTTCAGCGACGCCACCGGTCACGTCGTCGACCTCGACCTGCGGGGGACCGAGGCGGCGGTCGTGGCGCGGCTGGCCGAACAGCCAGGTCCGGCCGGGGCAGGCACGACGACCGACGCTCCGCCGGCCGCCAAGCGGGGACCCGGCCGGCCACGCCTCGGCGTGGTCGCGCGCGAGGTCACGCTGCTGCCGCGACATTGGGACTGGCTTGGCGCTCAGCCCGGTGGCGCCTCGGTGGCCCTGCGGCGCCTGGTCGACGAGGCGCGCCGCGCCGCTCCCGACGCCGGCCGCATCCGCCAGGCCCAGGAGACAGCGTACCGGTTCATGTCGGCCATGGCCGGCAATGCGCCCGGCTTCGAGGCGGCCACCCGGGCGCTCTTCGCCGGCGACCGCGCCGGGTTCGACGGCGCGCTCGGCCGCTGGCCGGCCGATGTCGCGCGCTATGCCGCGACCCTGGCAGCGCCGGCCTTCGCCGCAACCGGAGAAGCGTCATGACCGCCGCCGCCCTTCACATGATTTGCGGTGCCCTCGGCGCCGGCAAGACGACCTACGCGAGGTAATCCTCTCGACGATGCGTGGCGTCCCGGGCCGAACAAGCCGGTTCCTGAGCGCCGAAAGGTTCGAGACCTATATCCTGCTTCATCGAACTATGGGTTAGATAAATTCTTGCCCTGGTAGGGCAGCCCCCAATGATAGGGCGAACCTATCTAACTGATTGTAATATATAGGAAATTCGTCTCAGACGCAACGTGTTTATTCCCAATAAATAAACCATAGCGAGTAGTAAGATGAGTATCAAAGGTTGCCCAGCCGAAGGTGCGCCAACGCACGCTCGTACGAGCTACTGCCCCCCGTACTGCAGCAGCGTCTCGCCGTTGGCCTTGAGCCAGGCCTGCGGCGACTCGATCGGGCCCTCGCACAGGGTCCGTGCCAGCGCCCAGAAGCGCGGACCGTGGTTCATGTGCACCAGATGGGCGACCTCGTGGGCAGCGAGATAGTCGACCACGGCGGGCGGCGCGAAGACCAGCCGCCACGAGAAGGACAGCGCGCCGTCGGGACCGCAGCTGCCCCAGCGCGAGCGGCTGTCGCGCAGCGTGATGCGGCGCACCGACCGCTCCACCCGCGCCGCCTTGGCCTGGACCATCGGCACGAGCCGGCCGCGCAGCTCCGCCGTCAGCCAGTCGCGCACGCGCCGCGGCAGGTGCTCGGCCCGGCCGGCGACATGGATTTCGGCGCCCTCGCGCCACACCGTGCCGCGCATCGGCCCGCGATGGCGCAGCCGGTGCGGCTCGCCGAACAGCGGCAGCTCGGCGCCGTCGACGAAGGGCCGCCGCTCGGGCAGCCGCCTCAGCCGGGCGGCGATCCAGCCGGCCTGCGCCTCGGCAAAGCCGAGAGCGGTGGCGCGCGCCATGCGCAGCGGCGCGGTCAGCACGATGCGCCGGCCGGCCGGGTCGACGCGCAGCGAGGCGCGGCGCGCGCGGGCACTGCGCACGAAGGTGACGGGGAGCGTATCGCCGGCATGAGCAATGGTCAGTTGCTCGGGATCGGGCACCGCTCTAGGACGCAGGACCAGAGACAACACGGTGCCGGACAACGACATGAGCGCCATCATACACCAGGGGAGCGCCGAGGTGACCCTCGACATCGACCGCCTGCGCGCCGAGACGCCCGGCTGCGCCCATGTCCTGCATCTCAATGCCGCCGGCTCGGCCCTGCCCAGCCGGCGCACGCTCGACGCCACCGTGAACCATCTCCGGCGCGAAGCGGAGATCGGCGGCTACGAGGCGGCCGCCGAGGCCGATGCGGAGCTGGAAGGCTTCTACCCCACGGTCGCGCGACTGGTCGGGGCGCAGCCCGGCGAGATCGCCTTCGTCGAGAACGCCACCCGGGCCTGGGACCTCGCCTTCTACTCGCTCGACTTCCGGCCGGGCGACCGCATCCTGACCTGCGTCAGCGAATATTCCTCGAACTACATCTCCTATCTGCAGGTGGCGAGGAAGACCGGCGCGGAGATCGTGGTCGTGCCCGACGACCGCCACGGACAGATCGACCTCGCCGCGCTGGAGCGCGAGATCGACCGGGGGGCGAAGCTGGTGTCGATCTCGCACGTGCCGACCCAAGGCGGCCTGGTGCAGCCGGCCGAGGCGGTCGGCAAGATCGCCAACGACGCCGGCGTGCTCTACCTGCTCGACGCCTGCCAGTCGGTGGGGCAGCTCCCCGTCGACGTGAAGGCGATCGGCTGCGACTTCCTGTCGGTCACCGGCCGCAAGTACATGCGGGGGCCGCGCGGCACCGGCTTCCTCTATGCCAAACAGGCGACGACGTCGCGCATCGAGCCGATCCTGCTCGACAACCACGCCGCCAAGTGGACCGATGCCAATGCCTACACGGTGCGCGAGGACGCGCGGCGCTTCGAGAACTGGGAACGCTACTTCGCCGGCGTCATCGGCCTCAAGGCCGCGGCCGACCAGGCCAACGAGCTGGGCATGGACGCGATCTGGGCGCGGCTGCGCACGCTGGCCGACGGGTTGCGGGAGCGGCTGTCGACGGTGAAGGGCGTGACGCTGACCGATCTCGGCAAGGTCAGGGGCGCCATCGTCACCTTTGCGGTCGACGGCGCCGACCATACCGCGCTCAAGGCCGCGCTGCGCGAGCGGGCGATCAACGTCACCGTCTCGACCCGATTCTCCTCGCGGCTCGACCTCGAGGGCCGCGGCCTGAAGGACGTGATGCGCGCCTCGGTGCATGTCTACAACACCGAGGCCGAGCTCGACCGCTTCGTGGCGGCCCTGGCGGAGGTCTACTCCGCCGCTGCCTGAACGCCGAGTCCGATCGGGCAGCTCACGCCGGTGCCGCCCAGCCCGCAATAGCCGGCCGGGTTCTTGGCCAGGTACTGCTGATGGTAGTCCTCGGCATAGAAGAATTCCGGCGCGTCGATGATCTCGGTCGTGATGGCGCCGTAGCCCTTCTTCCCCAGCTCCTTCTGGAAGAGGGCGCGCGACTCCTCGGCCTTCGCCTTCTGGTCGGCCGAGAAGGTGTAGATGCCGGACCGGTACTGGGTCCCGACATCGTTGCCCTGGCGCATGCCCTGCGTCGGGTCGTGGTTTTCCCAGAACACCCTCAGGATCGCCTCGTAGGACGTCTTCTTCGGGTCGAACCACACCATGACCACCTCGTTGTGGCCGGTGAAGCCCGAGCAGACTTCCTCGTAGGTCGGGTTGGGCGTGAGCCCGGCGGCATAGCCCACCGCCGTCGCGTAGACGCCCGGCGCTTCCCAGAACTTGCGCTCGGCGCCCCAGAAGCAGCCCATGCCGAACATGGCCTGCTCCAGCCCGGCCGGGAACGGCGGCTGGAGGCGGTTGCCGTTGACGAAGTGCGTCGCCGGCACGGCAAAGGCCCGTGCAGGCCGGCCCGGCAGGGCCCGGTCGGCGGTCGGCATCTCGGTCTTCTTGCGTAGAATCTGCCACATGGCGCAGCTCCGTTGTCCGTTTGCTTTCGCCCCTCGCCAATATGGCCATACAATGCAAGGAAATCGAGGGGGAGAGCGGCGGATGCCGGTGTTCTACGTGTGCGCGGGCCTGCTCGGCCTGCTGGCAGTGGCCCTGACGCTCGGCGTTGCCCGCCTGCGCGGCGCCAAGAAGATCTTCCTGGGCGACGGCGGCGATCCCGAGATGCTGGCCGCGATCCGTGCCCATGCGAACTTCATGGAATTCGTGCCGCTCTGCCTGCTGCTGATCTACGCGGCCAGCGAGTTCTTCGGGTTCTGGACCGTCGCCGTCCTGTCGCTGGCGCTGCTGCTGGCGCGGGTCCTGCACGCCGGCGGCATGCTCGGCTTCGTGCCGCGGGGCCGCATGCTCGGCGCCGTCGTCACCACGCTGATCCTGGGCGTCGCCTCGGTGCTGCTCGTCATCTCGGGCTTCCAGCTCAAGCAGTACTGACGGCGGGGACGCGGCGATGGGCGCGCCCGTCACCCTGCCGCTCTGGCTCTTCCTCGTCTTTCTTGTCATCGCCCTGTGGGCGCTCGTCGATCGGCTGCTGCTGCCCAGCGTGCGCTGGTTCCTGCGCCGCCGGCTCAACCGCCTGATCGACCGCGTCAACCGGCGGCTCGCCGTCGAGATCAAGCCGTTCCAGCTCACCCGGCGGCAGGTGCTGATCGACCGGCTGGTCTACGATCCGCAGGTCGTGGCCGCCGCCAACGAACGTTCGCGGGCCGACGGCGTGCCGCGCGCGGTGGCGATGGAGGAGGTCCGCCGCTACGCCCGCGAGATCGTGCCGACCTTCAACGCCTACCTCTACTTCCGCCTCGGCTACGCGCTGGCGCGCACGGTCGCCCGCCTGCTCTACCGGGTCCGGCTGGGCTTCGCCGACGAGCGCATCCTGGGCGGCGTGGCGCCGGACACGACGGTGGTGTTCGTCATGAACCACCGCAGCAACATGGACTATGTGCTGGTCGCCTTCCTGGCGGCCGAGCGCACGGCGCTGTCCTATGCCGTCGGCGAATGGGCCCGCGTCTGGCCGCTGCAGCAACTCATCCGCTCGATGGGCGCCTACTTCGTGCGGCGCGAGTCGAACAACCCGGTCTATCGCCGCGTGCTCGAGCGCTACGTGCACATGGCCACCGAGGCCGGCGTCGCCCAGGCGATGTATCCCGAGGGCGGCCTGTCGCGCGACGGACGGCTGCGCGCCCCCCGTCTCGGCCTGTTCGACTACATGCTGAAGTCGTTCGACCCCCACGGCGCCAACGACATCGTCTTCGTGCCGGTCGCGCTGAACTACGACCGCGTGCTCGAGGACCGCACGCTGCTGGCCTCGCTCGACGCCGGGACGAAGCGGCGCGGCGTCTGGTCGAGCGCCCGCACCGCTGCCGGCTTCGGCCTGGCCCAGATCGGGCTGTTGCTGCGCGGCCGCTGGTTTCGCTTCGGCTATGCCTGCGTCAACTTCGGCGCGCCGGTGTCGGCCCGCGCCTGGCTTGCCGCCCACGCGTCATCGGTCGACGGTGACCTGCGCGGGCTCGACCGCGAGCGGCGCTTCGCGATCGTGGAGCGGCTGGCGCGCGACGTGATGGCCGAAGTCGCCCGCCTCGTGCCCGTGCTGCCGGTGTCGCTGATCGCCACGGTGATCCTCGATGCCGAGCGGCCGCTCGACGCACTCGAGCTCAAGGCCCGGGCATTCGCCCTGATGCTCGACTTCGAGGCGCGCGGCGCCAAGCTCTACGTGCCGCGCAGCGACCGCGACTACGCGATCCAGGTCGGCCTGCGCATGCTGATCCTGCGGCGGCTGATCGCCGAAGGCGACGACGGCCTGTTCGCCGCCGCGGCAACCGAGCGCCCCGTGCTGGCGTACTATGCTAATGCGATTGCCCATCTGCGCTGACGGGCCCGACGAAAGCTGAACCTCTCCTCATGATCGGCACGCTTTTCAACATCGCCTACACGGCCGGCATGGGTTTCTTCACCAACCGGCTGTCGACCTCGGCCGCGGCGATGGCCTTCTACACGATGTTCGCCATCGGCCCGATCATGATCTTCACGATCGCGATCGCCGAGCCGGTGGTCGGGCGACTGATGGCCCAGGAGGCGATCCTGAACGGGTTGAGCACCGTGCTGGGCTCCGATCAGCTCGAAGGCATCCGGCGCTTCGCCTCGCAGGACCTGTTCAGGGGCGCCGGCCTCGCCGCCGTGATCGGCGCCGTGGTGCTGCTCTATACGGGCAGCCGCGTCTTCGTCGAGCTCGACGACGGCATCAATGCGATCTGGAGCAGCCCGGCGGTGCAGGTCGCGCAGCCGTCCAGTGCCATCCACCCGGTGCTGGCCAGCCTGAAGTCTCGCGCGCTCGCGCTGCTGCTGATGGTGATGATGGGTGTGCTGCTGATCGCCGTCATCCTGACGAGCGTGCTGCTGTCGGCCTATGCCGGCGTGCTCGAGAAATTCCCCGTGCTGGGCGTCTGGATCGGCCCGGCCATCTCCGTATTCGTGCACTACGGCGTTCTATCGGGCTTCTTCACCCTGATCTACAAGTGGCTGCCGTCCGGCGGCGTGCCGTGGCGCTACGCGCTGATCGGCGGCGCCGTGAACGCGCTGCTGTTCGCCGCCGGCAACCGGGCGCTGGTCTACTACTTCCAGGTCACCCAGCTCACCTCCGCCTTCGGCGCGACCGCCGGCTTCGCCGCCGTGATGGTGTGGATGTACTGGACCTCGCTCACCATCCTGATCGGCGCCCAGGTCGGCCGCTCGGCGCGCGACGTGCTGATCCAGAACCGCAGCCGCGAGATGGTCGAGGGAGATTTGTAGAGATCCCTGCTCTTTCTGCTCGGCGCGGCGCGTGTGAACGCGCCTAAAACATGGTCGCCAGGACGCGGTCCGGCGGCTTGTGGCCGTCGGCGAAGGTCTTGATGTTGATCAGCACCTTCTCCCCCATGTCGATTCGACCCTCGAGCGTCGCCGACCCCATGTGCGGCAGCAGCACGACCCGGTCGAGCTCGAGCAGCTTGGGGTTCACCTGGGGCTCGTGCTCGTAGACGTCGAGCCCCGCCCCCGCCAGCTCGCGCGCCTTCAGCATGCGCACCAGCGCGTTCTCGTCGATCACCTCGCCGCGCGCGGTGTTCACGATGATCGCCGAGGGCTTCATCAGCTTCAGCCGCCGCGCCGACAGGAGATGGAAGGTCGCCGGCGTGTGCGGGCAATTGACCGACACGATGTCCATGCGCGCCAGCATCTGGTCGAGGCTCTCCCAGTAGGTCGCCTCGAGCTCGCGCTCGATCTCGCCGTGGACGCGCTTGCGATTGTGGTAGTGGATCGCCAGCCCGAAGCCGCGGGCGCGGCGGGCCAGCGCCTGGCCGATCCGGCCCATGCCGACGATGCCCATGCGCTTGCCGAGCAGCCGCGCACCGAGCATCGAGGTCGGGCTCCAGCCGGTCCACTGGCCTTCCCGGACCAAGCGCTCGCCCTCGCCCATGCGCCGTGCCGTCGCCAGCACCAGCGCCATGGTCATGTCGGCCGTGTCCTCGGTGAGCACGCCCGGCGTGTTGGTGACCGTGATGCCGCGCTGCCGGGCGGTGTCGAGGTCGATATGGTCGACGCCGGTGCCGAAGGAGGCGATCAGCTTCAGCCGCGGCCCGGCCTGCGACAGGACCCGGCTGTCGATGCGGTCGGTCACCGTCGGCACCAGCACGTCGGCGGCCTTCACCGCCTCGACGAGTTGGGCGGCGGTCAGCGGCGTGTCTTCGGCATTGAGGCGCGTGTCGAACAGCTCCATCAGGCGCGTCTCGATCGCCTCGGGCAGCTTTCGGGTGACGATCACCAGCGGTTTCTTCTTGGGACTTGTCGGCATGCGCTCGTGTACCGGCTGGCGAATCGGGGATCAGCCCGATTAGCAATACAAAGCGCGCCTTGTCCAGCCACCGTCCGCAGCGCATCGCACGACGGAAAAGCACGTTCTTTCAACTGGTTGTCGATCATTGTGAAGTTTTGAGGTATAAGGGCCCGATGCAATTCCAAGCGCTGGTCCGGCTTTCCGTGGGCTTTGCCGCCTTGGTGAGCCTCTGTCTGCCGGTCGCGGCGCCATCACAGGCGGCAGACAAGCCGGCGACGCAGCAGCGCCGGGGATCGGGCCTGCCCCTTCCGCGCTTCGCGTCGATCAAGTCCGACGAGGTCAATGTCCGCACAGGCCCCGGCTCGCGCTATCCCGTGGACTGGGTGTTCAAGCGCAAGAACATGCCGGTCGAGATCGTCGCCGAGTACGACAACTGGCGGAAGATCCGCGACTGGCAGGGCGCCAGCGGCTGGGTCTACCAGGGCCTCCTCTCCGGCAAGCGCAGCTTCATCGTCGCCGCCAAGCCGGCCAGCCTGTTCAAGACCCCGGCGGCCTCTGCGGAGGTCGTGGCCAAGCTTGAGCCCGAGGTCGTGGGCGAGATCCGCTCCTGCGCCGGCGAATGGTGCCGCGTCCGGGCGGGCGGCGTCACCGGCTGGATCAAGCGGACCGGCCTGTGGGGGGTCTACAGGTCCGAGCCGATCAACTAGGGGCGACCCGTGGCCCGGTCGGACCGCTCCCGGTTCTCCCTGGCTGCCGGCGCCCGTCCGAGGCGCGCTGAAATCCCAGGCAGCCGCGGTCGCGCACCCACCGGCCGGGCAGAATGTGCTCTGGCGGGCCCTTCGGGCGGCACGTAGAAACGGCGGATCGTGGCCCACGCCGTCAGCCTGACCTACACGCGCTTCGACCACATGTCGCCGACCGCCATGGGGCTGGCGGCGCTGTTGCACCTCGCGGTGGCGGCCGTGCTGTGGTGGGGCTCGCCGCTGCGCGACGTCGAGCCTCTGCCCGAGGATCCGATTGAGATCACCGTGGAGCGCGAGGTGGCGAAGCCGGAGCCCGTGCCGCCGCCCCCCGAGCCCACCCCGGCGCCGGCGCCCGCACCGCAGGCCGCCCCGCCGCCGCCACCGCCCGCACCGCCGATGCGGCTGGGCCTGGCGCCCGCCAGCCCCGAGCCGACCCCCAAGGCCGAGCCGGGAACCGAGACGCCGGTCCCGGCCAAGCCCGAAGCCGCCACCGAGGAGCCGCTCCCAACTCCCGCCGAGACGACTCCCGCAGAGCCGGCGCCCGCCGAATCGCCGCAGCAGGCGGCGGCCGCGTCACCGCCCGAGCCCGAGCCCGCGCCCGAGGCAAAGGCGGAGCCCCAGCCCGAACCTCAGAAGCCGGCACCGGCAGCGGAGCCCAAACCGGCGCCCGAGCCTCAGCAGGCGCTGGCGGTGCCGCCGCCTGAGCCGCCGCCTCCCATGATCTCCCGCGACGTGCCGCCGCCGCCCGCGCCGCCCCCGCCGCGCCCCACGCTCGAGAAGGCGCTTCCGCCGCTCGAGGCGCCACCACCACCGATCACCGCCGAGGAGATCCCGCGGCCCGCGCCGCCGCCCGCGCCCCCGGCGCCACCGCCGGCCAAGCAACCACCTCCCCAGGTCCAGGCCCATCGAGCGCCGCCACCACCCCCGCCACCCCCGCAGCCGAAGGCGCAGCCCAGCCCGTCGCTGCAGCCCTCGCCCCTGACGCAGCGGCCCCAGTCGCGGTCCCAGGATCAGCAGGCGTCTCGGTCGCCGACGTTCGTGAACCCGGCCACGATGTACGGGCAGCGCAAGGCCGAGGAGCAGTATCTCTGGCTGGTCGCCCGCAAGATCTCCCAGCATCAGGAGTTCGTCGGCAACGCGACCCGCGAGGCCGGCACCGTCATCCTGCGCCTGGTCATTGCGCGCGACGGCCGGCTGCTGAGCGTCGGCATCACCCGTTCGAGCGGCTCGACGTCACTCGACAATGGCAGCCTGAACATCATCCGCCAGTCCTCGCCCTATCCGCCGCTGCCGGCCGAGCTCGGCAGCCAGCACACCTTCACCCTGCCGCTCTACTTCAAGCGCAACTAGAGCGGGGGGCGGCGCCGTCTGGCCGCCGGGAGCGCAGGCTCGTAAAACGGAAGCCCGTGACAGACGCGCTCGTCCACGCCCGCTCGGGACCGGAGCCCATGCCGCCGCTGGCGCTCGCGCTGGCGGTGGCGCTGCACCTGGTCCTCGCGGCACTCGTGTGGTGGCTCGCCCCCCTGAAGCCCGTCGAGCCGAGGGACGAGCCGATCATGGTGTCGTTCGACAGCAGCCCGTCCAATGTCGGCCAGCAGGTGCCGGAGAGGATCGGACCGCCGGCGGAGTCCAAACCATCCGGGGCACCGGCCACGCCCGATCCCGAGCCGAGCGTGCTGCCGCCGCAGCAGCAGGCCGCCCTCGCCCCGCCGGCGCCGTCTCCCGCACCGTCGGAGACAACCGACGCGCCGAGCACCGAAGCACCGAGCGGCGCGCCGCCGGTCGCGAGCTTCCCGCTGTTCGAGTTCTCCGTCCCGCCGCCGCCCGAGACGCCGCCGGCGCCGACGGCCCGCGAGTTCGCCCGGCCGCCACGCACCGCGGCCGCACAGAGCCGGCCGCGCGCCGTGCCGCTGCCGCCGCGGCCGAGCCCGCCGGCGCAGTACCGGCCGCCGACCGAGACGCCCGCCGCCATCCCCGCGCCGCTGCCCGGGCCGGAGGTCGCCGACCGCTTCGCCGGCCAGGGGCGGCAGCGCAACGACTACCTGACGCGCGTGTACCGTCATCTCGAGCCCTATCGCGCCCGTACCCGCGCGGCGATGTCGCCCAACCTGAGAGGACGCGTCGTCACCCGCGTGACCCTGGCGCGCGACGGCGGCGTGCTCGAGGTCAGCGTCGCCTCATCGAGCGGCCGGGCGGCCCTGGACGCCGCCGAGATCGCGGCCATCCGGCAGGGCGCGCCGTTCCCGCCGCTGCCGGCCAACATGCCGGGCGATCCGGTGATCCTGGTGCTGCGGATGACCTACTGACGTGCCGGCGCCGGCCGGCCAGGGCTCAGGCGAAGTCGCTCAGGCGAAGTCGGCCGACAGGGCCTTGCGCACGGCGGGCGGCATCACCGCCATGTGGCCGTAGTTGGGATGGTCGAAGCCGACGACGATGTCGCCTTCGCCACCGCGGAACGCCGCCACCTGCGCCGCCGTGAAGGGGAAGCGCATGAACTGCACCGACGAGGCCTTGCCGTCCTCGCGCGTGCGGTCCTGGTCGTCCTCGGCGACGCAGCGGATCGTGTCGGCGCCGACCCGGATGAACGCCTTGTGCTCGACGCCGCCCAGCATCGCCAGCACGCGGGCGCGGCGCACCGGATCGTCGATCTCGAACATCACCGTGGCGACCAGCTCGCTGCCCTGCGGGATCAGCGGATTGTAGGCCGCCAGCTCGTCGGGGATCTGCTCGGCGCCGCCCTTCTCGATGAAGAGCATCTCGTGCACCTGGTGCAGCATCGTGTCGTAGGATTCGAAGTAGAAGGTCGCGAACGGCCCGACCTCGAGCCGCCGGTTCTTCTTCAGCTCCGACATGAGGCGGCGCCGCTCGGCCCGCACCTTGGAATACTCGGCGAGCGGCAGGATGGACGCGACCTCGATCTTGCGCGGGCTCATGGCTTGCGCACCGTGATGCCGTAGGCCTCGGCCATCAGCTCGATCGGATGGTTGGCGCGGAACGGCTGCGGCTTCTCCTCGCCCGCCGTCATCTCCATCACCTGCATCAGGTGCTCGGCCGCCAGCGGACACTCGGAAGCGACGTAGGCGGTGTTGCTCTTGAGCGCCGCCTGGGCGGCGGGCTTGCCGACCTTCACCGCGATCTCGAAGTTCTCGGTGCGCGCGCCCCAGATGCCGCCATGGCCGCTGCAGCGCTCGATCACCGCGACGCGGGTCTTGGGCACCAGGCGCAGCATCTCCGCTCCCTTGGCGCCCATGTTCTGGGCGCGCGAATGGCAGGCGAGATGCATGCTGACGCCGCCCTCGAGCGGCTCCATGCCGGGCGCCAGCCCGTCCTTCTTGGCGATGTCAACGACGTACTCCGACAGGTCGAAGGTCGCGCGCGACAGGCGGTCGACCGCCGCGTCCTTCGGGAGCAGCAGCGGCCATTCGAACTTCAACATCAGGGCGCAGGAGGGCGTCAGCGCGACGACGTCGTAGCCTTTCTCGACCCACGGCAGCAGCGCCGCGGTGACCTTGCCGGCCGCCTCGGCGACGCCGTTGAGGTCGCCGAGCTCGAGCTTGGGCATGCCGCAGCAGGCAGGATGGACGACTTCGGTCTCGACGCCGTTCTTCGCCAGCACCGCGCGCGCGGCGGCGCCGATGTCGGTGTTGTTGAAGTTCACGAAGCAGGTCGCGTAGAGCACCGCCTTGCGCTTGCCGTAGGCCGGCGCCTCGGCGTTCAGCTCGGTGCCCTCGCGGCGGGCGCGGATCTCGAAGGTCTCGCCGGCATAGCGCGGCAGGCGGGCGCCGTGATGGATGCCGGCCAGGCGCTCGAGGCTGCGCCGCGTGGTCTGGTTGCGCTCGTCGGTCGCCCAGTTGGCGAGTCCCGCCGCCCAGCTGCCCAGCCGGCCGGAGCGGTCGGTATCGGCGAGCTGAGCCTCGACGAAGTCGATGCCGTCCTTGCGCGCCTTCACCGCGCGGTGGCGCAGCATCAGATGGGGGAAGTCGAGCGCCCATTCGTGCGGCGGCACGTAGGGGCACTTGGTCATGAAGCACATGTCGCAGAGCGTGCAGGCTTCCTCGACCTTGGCGAAGTCCTCCTTCTTCACGCCGTCGAGCTCGCCGGTCGGACCCTCGTCGATCAGGTCGAACAGGCGCGGGAAGGAATCGCAGAGATTGAAGCAGCGGCGGCAGCCGTGACAGATGTCGAAGACGCGCTCCATCTCCTTCTCGAGCGCCGCCTCGTCCCAGAACCAGGGTTCCTGCCAGTTCAGGGGATGGCGGATGGGGGCTTCGAGGCTGCCTTCGCGCATGTTGGGAGTGCCGTGGTCAGAGGTCGTCAGGACGAAAAAGGGGACCCGACCGGGTCCCCTTTGGCAAGGCCCGAGGGGCTCGGGCCCGAAGCTCAGGCCATCGTGTCGAGGGCCTTCTGGAAGCGGCCGGCGTGGCTCTTCTCGGCCTTCGCGAGCGTCTCGAACCAGTCGGCGATCTCGCCGAAGCCTTCCTCGCGCGCGGTGCGCGCCATGCCCGGGTACATGTCGGTGTACTCGTGCGTCTCGCCGGCGATCGCCGCCTTGAGGTTGGACGAGGTCTCGCCGATCGGCAGGCCGGTCGCCGGATCGCCGCTCACCTCGAGGAACTCGAGATGGCCGTGCGCATGGCCGGTCTCGCCCTCGGCCGTCGAGCGGAACACCGCGGCGACGTCGTTGTAGCCTTCGACGTCCGCCTTCTGGGCGAAGTACAGGTAACGGCGGTTGGCTTGGCTCTCGCCGGCAAACGCAGCCTTCAGATTGTCTTCGGTCTTGGATCCCTTGAGGTTGGCCATTGGCTCTGCTCCTTGCTTGGAAGTCGGGCGGTCGGACGGGCCGACCGGGCGGCGGGATATTGGGCCAGCCGGCGCGAGTCCGTCAAGATTTTTAGAACCGTTCTAAGGAACTGCAAGCGACTCGCAAGTAGCCGCGAAACGGGGCCTAGCGGCGCACCCGCACGATGACGTCGACCCGCGCGAGTTGTGTGCCCTCGGGCGGGGTCGGCAGGCCGCCGATCGTCACCTCGTCCGACGGGAAATCGTGCAGTTCGCCGTCCGGCTCGATGTAGAAATGGTGATGATGGCCGATATTGGTGTCGAAGTAGGACCGCCCGGGCGCCACCACGACCTCGCGCAGCAGGCCGGCATCGCGGAACTGGTTCAGCGTGTTGTAAACCGTGGCCAGCGAAACCGGCATGCGCGTCGCCCGCACCTCGCCGTGCAGGCTCTCAGCCGTGACATGACGATGCTCGCCGCCGAACAGCAGGCGCGCGAGGGCGAGCCGCTGGCGGGTGGGCCTGAGGCCGGCCTCACGGAGGCGGGCCGCAAAGTCGGGGCTGGTGCCGAACATTGTGACGACCATATGTAAGCGGCCGAATGCGACCTGAAAAGGGCCGACAGGGCCGGATTCGGCGGTTTGCGCTGAAGGGCGGGCCTCCTTATTCTGGCTGAGGAACGCAAGAAACGGGCGGCGTGGGGCAAGCAGAGTGACCGACAAGAAGAGCAGCTACACCTTCGAGGACCTGATCGACTGCGCCAAGGGGCGCCTGTTCGGGCCGGGGAATGCGCAACTGCCGTTGCCGCCGATGCTGATGATCGATCGTATCCTGAAGATCTCCGAGACCGGCGGCCAGTTCGGCAAGGGCGAGATCGTGGCCGAACTCGACATCAAGCCGGACCTCTGGTTCTTCGGCTGCCACTTCAAGGGCGACCCGGTGATGCCGGGCTGCCTGCCGCTGGACGCGCTCTGGCAGTGCCTGGGCTTCTTCCTGGGCTGGATGAAGGCGCCGGGCCGCGGCCGCGCGCTGGGCGTGGGCGAGGTCAAGTTCACCGGCATGATCGTGCCGACGGTGAAGAAGCTCACCTTCAACGTCCATCTGAAGCGCGTGATGCTGCGCAAGCTGGTCCTGGGCATTGCCGACGGCTTCGTCCATGCCGACGGCAAGCCGGTCTACGAGGCCACCGGGCTGAAGGTCGGCCTGTTCAAGGACGCCGACGCCGTTCCGGCGGCGACGGGCTGACGCCATGAAGCGCGTGGTCGTCACCGGACTGGGGGTCGTCTCGTCGATCGGCAACAACGCCGCCGAGGTCACGCAGTCCCTGAAGGACGGCAAGTCCGGCATCGAGTTCGTGCCCCAGTACAAGGAGCTGGGCTTCCGCAGCCAGGTCGCCGGCACCCTGAAGCTGAACGTCGACGAGCTGGTCGACCGCCGCCTGCGCCGTTTCATGGGCGACGGCGCCGCCTTCGCCTACCTCGCGATGCAGCAGGCGATCGCCGATGCCGGCCTGAGCGAGGCCGAGATCTCCAACCCGCGCACCGGCCTGGTCGCCGGATCCGGCGGGCCGACCACCGGCGCCATCGTGCAGTCGGCGATCACCGCCAAGGAAAAGGGCCCCAAGCGGATCGGCCCGTTCATGGTGCCGCGCGCCATGTCGAGCACGGTCTCGGCCAACCTCGCCACGGCCTACAGGATCAAGGGCCTCAGCTACTCGATCAGCTCGGCCTGCTCGACCTCGGCCCACTGCATCGGCAACGCCGTCGAATGCATCCAGCTCGGCAAGGCCGACCGCATGTTCGCCGGCGGCGGCGAGGAGCTCGACTGGACCCTGTCGGTGCTGTTCGACGCCATGGGCGCCATGTCGTCGAAGTACAACGACACGCCGGAACGGGCGAGCCGCGCCTACGACAAGGACCGCGACGGCTTCGTGATCTCGGGCGGCGGCGGCATGGTGGTGCTCGAGGATCTCGAGGTCGCGCGCGCCCGCGGCGCCCGGATCTACGCCGAGGTGATCGGCTACGGCGCCACCTCCGACGGCGCCGACATGGTGGCGCCGTCCGGCGAGGGCGCGGTGCGCTGCATGCGGCTCGCCACCGAGGGCTTTCCCGGCGCGTCGCGGCGCAACGCGCCGGTCGACTACATCAACACCCACGGCACCTCGACTCCGGTCGGCGACATCACCGAGCTCGACGCCATCCGCGAGGTGTTCGGCAACAACAAGCTGCCGGCCGTGAGCTCGACCAAGTCGCTCACCGGGCACAGCCAGGGCGCCACCGGCGCCCACGAGGCGATCTACACTTTGCTGATGCTGAAAGACGATTTCGTCGCGGCCTCGGCCAACATCGAGAACCTCGACCCCGCCGCCGGCGACTACCCGATCGCGCGCCAGCGCATCGACAAGGCCGGGCTGCACACCGTCATGTCCAACAGCTTCGGCTTCGGCGGCACCAACGCCTGCCTTCTCTTCTCGCGCTACGAACACTGACGCCCCGCTCCCCGCCAACGAAGAAGAAGAGGCATCATGCCCGACGATCGGACCCTCTCCGCCGCTCCCGATGCCTCCGGCGGGGGCACGACGCCTGTCGCCCCCGACACCCATAGGTCCTCGCGGCCGGCCGAGCTGCCCGAAGTCCCGCGACTGATGGCCGGCAAGCGCGGCCTGGTGATGGGCGTCGCCAACGACCGCTCGATCGCCTGGGGCATCGCGAAGGCGCTGCATGCCGCCGGTGCCGAGATGGCCTTCACCTACCAGGGCGCGGCGTTCGGCAAGCGCGTGCTGCCCATGGTCGAGAAGCTCGGCTCGCGGATCATCGAGGAGGCCGATGTCGAGAACGAGGCCAGCCTCGACCGGCTGTTCGGCCGCCTGGAGAAGGAATGGGGCCGGCTCGATTTCGTGGTCCATGCCATCGCCTTCTCCGACAAGGAGGAGCTGAAGGGCCGCTATGTCGACACGACCAAGGCCAACTTCCAGCGCAGCCTGACCATCTCCTGCTACTCCTTCACCGAGATCGCGCGCCGCGCCCTGCCGCTGATGACCGAGGGCGGCAGCCTCGTCACCCTGACCTACGAGGGCGCCACGCGCGTCATGCCGTCCTACAACGTCATGGGCGTGGCCAAGGCCGCGCTCGAGGCGAGCGTGCGCTATCTCGCAGCCGATCTTGGCCCGCAGGGCGTGCGCGTGAACGCGATCTCGGCGGGACCGATGCGCACCCTGGCCGGTTCGGTGATCGGCAGCGCCCGCTACGTCTACCGCGTGTCGCGCGAGGCCTCGCCGCTGCGCCGCAACGTCGAGCTCACCGACGTCGGCGGCGCCGCGCTCTATCTCCTGTCCGACCTCAGCGCCGGCGTCACCGGCACGGTGCATTTCGTCGACGCCGGCTACCACGCGATGGGCATGCCCCCGTCGGCGGGCAACGGCCAGAACGGCGAGTAGCCGCGGCCGGCCTCGTTCAGTCCGCCGCTTCCGCGAGGCGCAGCCGCGCGGTCGCCACCGCATCGACGGCGCCCGTCGTGCCGTCGACCGCCACGCCGTAGGTCTCGCGCGCCGCGGCGATGCTCACCACGCCATCCAGCACGTCCCGCGCCACCGCTGCCGGGTCGCGCCGGCGCGGATCGCCCCAGCCGCCGCCGCCGGCCGAGCGGACCTTGAACACGGGGTTCTTCAGCGAACGCTTGCCGTAGGCCGGCAGGTCGTTCACGAGCTGGCCGTCGCTGGCGATCGTCATGTCCGCGCCCTGGCCCTCGCCGCCGCCGTTGACGCCGAAGGCCGCGGCATAGGTCAGGCCCTCGCTGCGGAAGGACTGCACGACATCGCCGTGCACCTCGGCCTCGTACTCGACGCCGGCGCCGCCGCGCCGCTCGCCCGGGCCGGCGCTGTCGCAGCGGATCTCGTGGCGATGGATGCGGATCGGATAGAGGCGCTCGTAGGCCTCGACGTTGGGCACAGTGAGGCCGCCCAGCGCGCCCAGCAGGCCGATCTGGTGGAAGCCGTCGCGCTCGGCGACCGCGCCGGCGCCCGACAGCGCGTTCCAGTGATAGAGCACGTAGGGCTCGCCGGCGGCGTTGTGGCCGGTGCTGATGCCGTGGACCGTCTTGCCCCAGCCGGCGCAGGCGCGGGAGGGATCGGCCTGGGCCAGCGCCTTCCAGATCGCGTGCACGATCTCGTGCCCCATGTACATGGTGCTCATCGTCTGCGCGGCCGGCGGGTTGGGATTGACCAGCGTGCCCGGCGGCAGGACAAGCTCGGCCGAGCGGAACGTGCCCTCGTTGATCGGGATGTCGCCGCCCAGGAACGAGGCCAGGCCGACATAGGTCAGCGAGTAGGTGTTGGCGATCGGGCTGTTCTTGAAGCCGCGCATCTGCGGATCGGTGCCGCTGTAGTCGATGGTCAGCCGGTCGCCGGCGATCGTCAGCTTGACGTGGATGTTGAAGCGGCCGGGCGCGAAGCAGTCGTTGTCGGTATGCTCGTCGCCCTCGTAGACACCGTCGGGAAGGGCGGCGACGACCTGACGGAAGCGGGCGTCGGCATGGTCCAGCACCGCGTCGAAGATGTCGGCGATCGCCGTGATGCCGAGCTCGCTGCCCAGGGTCACGATGCGGTCGGACCCGACGCGCGTGGCGCCGATCATCGCCTGCAGGTCGCCGTCGAGCAGCTCGGGCGTGCGGCTGTTCAGCAGCAGGAGCTGCCAGACGTCGCGGCGGATCTCGCCCTTCTCGACGATGCGGACCGGCGGCAGGCGGATGCCCTCGTGGAAGATCTCGGTGGCTTCGCCGTTGTAGGTGCCGGGCGCGCCGCCGCCGATGTCGGACTGGTGGGCGCGGTCGCAGGCGAAGGCGACCAGCCGGCCGCCGACGAAGACCGGCGTGGCAATCACCCAGTCGGGCAGGTGGTTGCCGCCGGCGACGTAGGGATCGTTCATGAGGAAGACGTCGCCCTCGGCGATGTCCTCGCCGAACGCCTTGATCAGCGCGCGCACCGCGAAGCCGCCGCCGGCGGCGTGCGCCGGCAGGCCCTCGGCCTGGCTGATGATGTGGCCGTCGCGCCCGGTGATGAAGCAGGTGAAGTCGTGCGCCTGGCTGAAGATCGGGCTGAGCGCGGTCTGCGACATCACCCAGCCCATCTGGCGGCAGATATGGTCGAGACGGTTCTGGGTGAGGGCGAGGATGACGGGATCGACGATCCGCCGGTCGTCCGCTGGCTTGTCCATGGAGGTCACCTCAGGTCGATCACGTAGTTGCCCGCCCGGTCGACGCTGACATGATCGCCGGGGCCGGCATAGAGGGTCATCGTATGCTCCTCGATGACCAGGGGTCCGGAAAGCGCATGCCCGGCGCCGAGGTCGGTGCCGCGGTAGACCGGGACGTCGGCCCAGCCGGCGCTGCGGTCGATGAAGACGCGCCGCGTCTCGGCGACCGGCGGCGTGCCGCTGGCATCGGCGCGCTCGGGCACGGCGAGCGCCGAGGCCGGCACCGTCGCCACGACGCGCAGCGCGGCGATGCGGATGGGCGTGATCGGCTTGATGTGGCCGTAGAGCCGGCGATGCTCGGCCTCGAACCGTCCCTTGAGCGAGGCGACATCGTCCTGTCCGGGCTCGAAGTCGACCTGCACCGAGCGCATCTGGCCCTTGTAGACGAGGTCGACCACCCGCCGCAGCGTCGCCGGCGACGACGACGGCTCGGCCCCCACCTCCTCGATCGCCGTGCGGGCGAGCTCGGCGAAGGCGTCGGGCAGCGCCGCCAGCGCCTCGTCGCCCAGCGGCGCGTCGAACACGCGGTAGAGGTCGTGGCGGATGTCGCTGTCGAGCATGCCGAGCGCGCAGAAGGCGCCGGCGTGGCGGGGCACGTAGACCCGCGTGCAGCCGAGCGCGCGGCCGACCGTGGCGCCGTGCATCGGCCCGGCACCACCGGCGGCGATCAGCGTGTAGCGGGCGGGATTGAGCCCGCGCTTGACGCTGATCTCCTCGACGGCGTGCAGCAGGTTCTGCTCGAGGAGCTGGACGATGCCGATCGCCGCCTCCTCGACGTCAAGGCCGAGCGGTCCCGCGACCCGCTCGGCGCAGGCCGCGCGGGCGCGCGCCGCGTCGATCACCACCGAGCCGTCGCCGATCGGCCCGGCCCGCATGCGGCCCAGCACCACCAGCGCGTCGGTCGTGGTGGCGTCGCTGCCGCCGCGGCCGTAGGCGGCCGGGCCGGGCGCCGCGCCCGCGCCCTGCGGCCCGCAGCGCAGCAGGCCGGCCTCGTCGACACGCGCGATCGTCCCGCCGCCGGCGCCGACCGTGTGGATGTCGATGGCCGGCAGGCCGACATGGTGGCCGCCGATGCCGAACCCGTCGATCAGCTGCGCCCGTCCCGCCTGCAGCATGCTGACGTCGCAGCTCGTGCCGCCGATCTCCATGGTGATCAGGTCGTCGCTGCCGCACAGGCGGCCGAAATAGCGCATGGCGCCGATGCCGGCTGCCGGGCCGGACAGGCAGAGGCCGACCGGCGCGCGCGCCACGCGGCTCAGCCCGATGGCGCCGCCGTTGCTCTGGATCAGCGCCACCTCGCCGCGGAAGCCGAGGTCGCGCAGCCGCTCGCCCAGCGCCTCGAGATAGGCAATGACGCGGCGGCGGATATAGGCGTCGATGACCGTCGTCGAGCCACGCTCATACTCGCCGACGATCGGCGCCAGGCGCGACGACAGCGAGACCGACATCTGCGGCGCGACCTCGCGGATGATCTCGGCCGCCGCCGCCTCGTGCCGGCCGTCGGCATAGGCGTTGATGAAGCAGATGGCGATGCTGTCGACGCCCTTCTCCGCGAACCGCGCGACGGCGTCGCGCACGTCGTCGGCGAGGAGCGGCGCCAGCTCACGGCCCTGCGCGTCCAGCCGGCCGCGCACGCCGAGCCGCAGATTGCGCGGCACCAGCGGTTCGGCGAAGGGCGTGCGATGGTCCCACGGGTTCTCGCGGATGCTGCGGCGGATCTCGACGCTGTCGCGGAAACCAGCCGTCGTCAGCATGCCGACCCGCGCGCCCTTGCGCTCGAGCACGGTGTTGGTGGCGACCGTCGAGCCGTGCACGAACCAGCCGCAGCGGGCGAGCAGGTCGGGCACGGTCGTGCCGAGGCCGGCGGCCGCGGCGGCAACGGCGTCGAGCACGCCCCGGCTGGGATCGCTCGGAACCGACGGCACCTTGAAGACCTCGATGACGCCGCCCTCCTGCTCGACCACGAGGTCGGTGAAGGTGCCGCCGACATCGACGCCGATGCGGTTCGCTGCTGCTGGCATGGCGCTCACGGACGGTAGGGGAACTTGGTGCTGCCGCCGCGCGTCACCGGCACCGGCTTGCCGTAGTCCCGCACGAGGCCCTTCTGCTCGAAGTAGTCCTTGAAGCGCGGCATGAACGGATTGCGGTTGCGCTCCTCGAAGTAGGGCAGCAGCGGCTCGAACCAGTCGAAGATGCGGCGCAGCTCCTTGACCGGCTCGTCGCAGACGTCGACGCGGAGGTCGCAGCGCGGCACGATCTGCTCGCCGAAGGTCAGGATCGCGGCCGAGGTCTGACCGATCGTCTCGCCGCCGGCGTCGCGCCCCGCCTCGACGGCGCGCATGAGGCGGGCCTCGAGGCCGGCGGACTCGTCATCGTGGAAGGCCTCGGCGATGGCCTCGACGACCTCGGGCCCGGCCACCACGTTGCCCATGGCGACGAAGTTCTCGCCGTGGATATGGCCCGCCCACGGGCCGTTGGCGTCGCCGGTGAAGGCCGCCGAGCGGCCGTCGGCGTCGACGATGCCGATCTGGCGCTTGCCCGGCCAGTCGTCGCTCGCCGTCACCTCGGCGATCACACCGCGCGGGCTGTAGCCCTGCTCGAGCAGCTTGAGCGCGAAGACGCCCAGCCGCGGCTCGGCGATGGCCTGCATCCCGACGGCGCCGGCATGCGACACGAAGGAGCAGCGCTGGCCGATGGCCGGCGAGCTGGTCGCGAGCGCGACGCCGCGATGGCCGGTGCGCTTGCATCGGCCGACGATGGTGAAGGTCATTGCATTTCCCCTGGTAAGGACTTGTCGGCCGGGAGCGCCAGCGCATCCTCGTCACGCCAGCCGAACTCGACGGCATCGCCGGGCTGGACGGCCAGCAGGCCGGGCCGGTCGGCCGTCAGCGTCGTGCCGTCGATCCCGATCACGACGCGCGTCAGCGCGCCCAGGAACGACCGCGACTGCACGATCCCGCGGCCGCGCGCCTGCCCGTCGAGCGACGGGCCGATCATGATGGCCTCCGGCCGCACGGCGACGGTGAGCGCGCCGCCCGCCGGGCCGCCGGCCCCGGGGACCGACAGTTCGCCGATGCGGGTGGCGACCCGCAGCCCGCCGGCGCCGGCGGCGACGACGCGCCCGGGCAGCAGGTTGGTCTCGCCCACGAAGTCGGCGACGTAGGCGCTGACCGGCCGGCGGTAGATCTCCTCCGGCGTGCCGACCTGGGCGATGCGGCCCTTCTCCATCACGACGATGACGTCGGACAGGTTCATCGCCTCTTCCTGGTCGTGGGTGACGTAGATGAAGGTAATGCCGACGTCGCGCTGCAGGGCCTTCAGCTCGCCCTGCATGCGCTTGCGCATCTTGAGGTCGAGCGCGCCCAGCGGCTCGTCGAGCAGCAGCACGCGCGGCCGGGTCACCAGTGCGCGGGCCAGCGCCACGCGCTGCTGCTGGCCACCCGAGAGCTGTCGCGGGTACTTGGCCGCCTGGTCGGCGAGACCGAGGCTGGCCAGCATCGTCTCGACGCGGGCGGCGATCTCGCTTCGCGCCACCCCGTCCATGCGCAGCCCGAACGCGACGTTGCGGGCCACCGTCATGTGGGGGAAGAGCGCATAGCTCTGGAACACCATGCGCGTGTGACGCCCGGTCTCGTCCTGGCTGACCGGCTCGCCGGCCACCAGGATCTCGCCGACGTCGGGCTGCTCGAAGCCGCCGATCATGCGCAGCGTCGTCGTCTTGCCGCAGCCCGACGGGCCGAGCAGCGTCACGAACTGCCCGCGCTCGACATCGAGGTCGATGCCGGCCACGGCCTCGAATCGGCCGAAGCGCTTCACCACCCCCCGGATCCGAACGTCGGGCATCGTGCCGCTGCTCGCCGTCATCGCAGCCTCACGCCGCCTTCACTTCGTTCCAGATCTCGTTCCAGCGCGACTTGTCCGCCGGAATCTCCTTGAACGTCAGGCGCGAGACGTTCTTGGGATCGATGCCGAGGTCCTTCACCATCGCCGGGTCGAGGCGGTCGACGGCCGCCTTCGATGAGGGCGCGTAGCGGGTGGTGCGGGCCATGAACTCGCCGTACTCGGGGCTGAGCGTGAAGTTGGCGTACTCCTGCACGAGCTTCAGCTTCTGGGTGCCCTTGACCGGCGTGATGGCCTCGCTCCAGCCGATGGCACCTTCCTTGGGCCATACCCAGCCGGCGTCGACGCCCGCCTTGCGCAGGGGCGCGATGACGGCGAGGAACGTCCAGGCCGCCACGACCTCGCCCGACGCCAGCATGTTCTGCACGTCGGCGACGTTCTTCCAGTAGGCGCGCAGGAGCGGCTTCTGGGAGATCAGCAGCTTCTTGACCTCCTGCAGCTCCTTCTCGCCCATCTGGTAGGGGTTCTTGATGCCGAGCTTGAGCGCGCCGACACCGAGCGAATCCTCGGGCTCGTCGCGCATCGCCAGCTTGCCCTTCCACTTGGGATCGAACAGCACGTCGAGCGAATCGACCTCGCCCGTCTCCTTGCGGTTGAAGGCGATGGCGTTGGCGCCCCACACGAACGGCACGCCGTAGAGCTTGCCGCCGACCGTCCATTGCGGCTGGGCCTGGAACTCGGGGAACAGCGACTTGGCGTTGGGCAGGGCGGCCGGGTCGAGCGGCTCGATCAGCCCGGCCTTGGCGGCGGGGGCGATGTAGTTCTGCACCGGGACGATCATGTCGTACAGCTTGCTGCCACCGCCGCGCAGCTTGGCGACCATCTCGTCCGAGCTGCTGTAGAAGGTCGGCTTGAGGTCGATGTTGACCTTCTTCTTGGCGTCCTCGACGAACGGGCCCTCGCCCCACGCCGACCAGGTGAAGTAGTTCAGCGTGCGGTCCTGGGCGAGCGCGGGACCGCCCGCCGCGCCCAGTCCGGCGGCGCCGAGCCCTGCGGCACCCAGCGCCCGCAGCGCGGCCCGCCGGGACATGCCGGCGGGCAGCAGAAGGTTGAGATCCAGTCTATCGGCCATGATCCAGCTCCTGTCGTGTCGAGGTTGCTCAACGTCTTCCGTCGGCGGTCGTTCGCGCGCGCCGTATTGCCAGTTCGGCGATCCCCGCCATGACGCAGCTGACGACGATGGTCAGCGTGGCGATGGCGTTGATCTCCGGGGTGATGCCGAAGCGCAGCATCGACCAGATCATCATGGGCAGCGTGTTCTCGGTGCCGGTCGTGAAGAAGGTCACCACGACCTCGTCGAACGACAGCGTGAAGGAGATCAGGGCGGCCGCCAGGATGGCCGGCGCCAGCAGCGGCAGGGTGATCTCGAGGAAGATCGTGAGCGCCCCGGCACCGAGGTCGCGCGCCGCCTCCTCGACCGAGGGATCGACGCCGACGAGGCGGGCCGAGATGATCAGGAAGACGTAGGGAAAGGCCACGATCGAATGGCCGACGATGACCGTCAGAAGCGACAGGTCGATCTGCACGACGTTGTAGAAGCTCAGCAGCGCGATGCCGAGGATGAGGTGCGGGACCATCATCGGCAGGCCGGCCGCCGAGCGCAGCACGGTGCGCCAGCGGGCGCCGTAGCGGTGCACGCCGGTCGCCATGGCGACGCCCAGCGCCGTCGCCAGCACCACCGTGGCGGCGCCGACGACGAAGCTGTTGGCGAGCGCGGACCTGAAGGCGGCGTTGCCCGCCAGCCTCTCGTACCAGGCGAAGGTGAGGCCGCGGATCGGGAAGATGCTGATCTCCGACGTGTTGAAGGAGAACGCGACGACCAGCAGCAGCGGCGCGAACAGGAACAGCAGCACGAGGGCGGTCCACAGGCCGAGCAGCGCGCGCGACGGCAGGCGGCCCATCGTCCTCACGAGACCCCCGCCGGGCGTCCGGCCCGCAGGAGCGCCACCGCGACCAGCAGGATGATGCCCATGATGGCGAGCGCCATGGCCGAGCCCAGCGGGTACTCGAAGGCGACGCCGAACTGCTGGGCCACGATGCTGCCGATCAGGATGCTGCGCGTGCCGCCCAGCAGCTCCGGCGTCACGAACGAGCCCATCGACGGGATGAACACGAACAGGCATCCCGTCGCCACGCCGGGCAGGCTGAGCGGCAGGGTGACGTGCAGGAAGGTGCGCCAGCGGCCGCCGCCCAGGTCCTTCGCCGCCTCGAACAGGCTGGGGTCGAGCTTCTCGAGCACCGAGTAGAGCGGCAGGATGAGGTAGGGAACGTAGATGTGGACCAGCGCCAGCGTGACCGCGAAGTCGCTGTAGAGCAGCCAGGAGATCGGTTCGCTGGTCAGGCCGACCGCCTGCAGCGCCTGGTTGACCGCGCCCTTGGTGCCGAGGATCAGCATCCAGGCGTAGGTCCGCACCAGGTAGCTGGTCCACAGCGGCAGGATGACCAGCACCAGCAGCGTGACGCGGAAGCGCCGCGTCTTGCGCGCCAGGAAGTAGGCCACCGGATAGCCGACCACGAGCGAGATCGCCGTCACCAGCACCGACACCTTGATAGTCCGCCAGAAGACGTCGAGGTAGAGCGGCCGCACCAGGCGCTCGTAGTTGCGCAGGGTGAAGTCGGCGACGATGTCGTAGTCGACGACGCGCCAGAAGCTCAGCAGCACGATCGTCGCCATCGGGAGGACGAAGAACACCCCGATCCAGAGACCGGGCGGCGCCAGGAAGGCGGTGGCGGCGGCGAGAGTCCGGCGCGTCATACGGCCGGGACGTCGGACGAGCGGGAGAGCGGACCGCCGCCAGTCGCCGGCAGGTGGCCGAGCTCGCGCGACAGGGTCGCGGCGGCCTCGCACACCAGGTCGACGAACGCCGGCACGCGCTCGTCGGTGAGGCGCAGCGACGGCGCGGAGATGACCAGGCTGTAGCGCACCTCGCCGTCGGCGTCGTAGACGGGCGCTCCCACCGAGCGGGCGCCGGGCGTGATCTCGGCGTCGCTGAAGCCGTAGCCCTGGGCGCGGATGCGCGCGAGTTCCTCGCGCAGCGCCGCCGGCTCGGCCAGCGTCCGGTCGGTGAAGCGGGCCAGCGGGCCTGCCGCCAGCAGCGCCTCGACGAAGGGTGGCGGCTGGAAGGCCAGGATCACCTTCCCGACGCAGCCGGCATTCAGCGGGAAGCTATCGCCCGGGCTGATGGTGAAGCGCATCGACTGCGGGCTGTCGACATTGGCGAGGCAGACGCCGTGATCGTCCTGCAGCACGCCCAGACTCACCGTCTCCTGGCTGGCCTCGACGAGCTGCTGCAGGAGCGGCCGGGCGATCCCCAGCACGTCGTGGGAATGCTCGGCGCGGCGACCGAGCGACACCATCGCCGGCGCCAGCCGGAACCGGCCCGTGCGCTCGTCCTGCCGCAGCAATCCGCCCTTGGCCAGGGTGACCAGCAGCCGATGCACCACGCTCTTGTGCAGCCCGAGTTCGCGGCCGAGCGACGAGGTCGACCATTCGTCGGCCAGGGCGAACGCCCGCAGTACCGAAACGGCACGCTGGACGGACTGGATTTCGCCGGGAATGGCCATGAGTGGGTACGTACGCGGTCTCACAATGTGAGACGTCGTCTCACTTCTGAAAGCATACGAAGTGCAGCGCGGCCATGTCAAACCGATGACGGCCGTCCGGACAAATCAGCAGTCACAGAAAGGTGAGACGCGTGGCAGCGGCCCAGGGCCGGGCTGTTAGAATCAGGCCGTGACGACGATGTCCATGGAGGTGGCCTGCGCCCCGGCTTCCACGCCGGGGGCCGGGGCCAGCACCATCTCGACCGACGCGCGCTGGCGGGCATCGCGGATGGCGCGGAACACGCCGTCGCGCGCATTGGACGGCTCGCCGGCGAGATAGAACTGGCTGGTGAGCGTGCGACCGCCCGAGGTCGCGACCTTGAGATGGATGTGCGGCGTGCGGCCGGGATAGGCGACCGGCTTCAGCGTCCGGAACCTGTACCGGCCGTCGGCCCCGGCCAGCATCCGTCCGTAGCCCTGGAAGGCCTGGTCGCGACGCTCGCGACCGGGTTGGCGGGGATGATCGTAGAGACCCTGCGCGTCGCACTGCCAGATCTCGACCAGGGCGCCGTCGAGCGGCCGGCCGCCGAGGTCGAGCACCCGACCCTCGAGATGCAGCACGGTGCCCATCGCCTGCGCCGCCTGGCCGCGCACCTGGACGAGATCGTTGTCCATGTCGGCCGGGAAGCCCGCCGGGTAGAACGGGCCCTCGGTCTGCTGCGGCGTGGCGACCCTTCCCTCGGCGCGTAACGTGCCGAGCGGCAGCAGGCTGGCACCCGTGGCGAGCAGGAGGTGGCGGCGTGAGGTCATCGTCATGGCCAACGACTCTACGAACAAAAACGGCGGCCCGAAGGCCGCCGTTTCCCTTACGTCTTGTACCCGGCTTACCGGCGACCCTTACTCGCCGGCGGCGGGAGCGGCCTGCTCCTCGCGCAGCTTGTTCGAGATGTCCTCGCCGGTCTCCTGGTCGACCGCCTTCATGCTGAGGCGGACCTTGCCACGGTCGTCGACGCCCAGGACCTTGACCTTCACCTGGTCGCCTTCCTTGATGACGTCGGTGACCTTGGCGACGCGGCGCGGCGCCAGCTCGGAAATGTGAACCAGCCCGTCGCGCGCGCCGAGGAAGTTCACGAAGGCGCCGAACTCGACGGTCTTCACGACCTTGCCGTTGTAGATCACGCCCACTTCCGGCTCGGCGACGATGCCCTTGATCCAGTCGATCGCGGCCTGGCCCTGCTTGGCGTCGACCGCGGCGACCTTGATGGTGCCGTCGTCCTCGATGTCGATCTTGGTGCCGGTCGTCTCGGTGATCTCGCGGATCACCTTGCCGCCGGTGCCGATCACTTCGCGGATCTTGTCCTTGGGGATCGTGAACTGGGTGATGCGCGGCGCGTTCTGGCTGACCGAGTCACGCGCGCCGCCCAGGCCCTTGGCCATCTCGCCCAGGATGTGGAGGCGGCCGTCCTTCGCCTGGCCGAGCGCCACCTTCATGATCTCCTCGGTGATCGAGGTGATCTTGATGTCCATCTGCAGCGCGGTGATGCCCTTCTCGGTGCCGGCCACCTTGAAGTCCATGTCGCCGAGATGATCCTCGTCGCCCAGGATGTCGGACAGGACGGCGAAGCGCTCGCCTTCCTTGATCAGGCCCATGGCGATGCCCGCCACCGGCCGCTCCATCGGCACGCCGGCATCCATCAGCGACAGCGAGCCGCCGCAGACCGAGGCCATCGAAGACGAGCCGTTGCTCTCGGTGATCTCCGACACGATGCGGATCGTGTAGGGGAACTTGTCCTTGCCGGGCAGCAGCGGGCGCAGCGCGCGCCAGGCGAGCTTGCCGTGGCCGATCTCGCGACGGCCGGGCGAGCCCATGCGACGCACCTCGCCGACCGCGTACGGAGGCATGTTGTAGTGCATCATGAAGTTCTCGCGGTACTCGCCCTCGAGCGCGTCGATGATCTGCTCGTCCTGGCCGGTGCCCAGCGTGGCGACGACCAGCGCCTGCGTCTCGCCGCGGGTGAACAGCGACGAGCCGTGGGCGCGCGGCAGCACGCCGACCTCCGCCTCGATCGGGCGGACCGTCTTGGTGTCGCGGCCGTCGATGCGCTTGCCGGTGTCGAGGATGGCGCCGCGCACGACGTCGGCCTCGAGGTTGCCGAACTGCTCGCCGAACACGGCGAGAGCGGCCTCGTCGCCCTCGAACAGCGCCTTGGCGGCGGCCTTGACCTCGCCGACCTTGGCCTGTCGGGCGAGCTTCTGGGTCTCGCCGTAGGCCTCGGCCATCTTGGCCGACATCTCGGCCTTCAGGCGCTCGGCCACCGTCTTCGCCGCCTCCGGCGGCTCGCTGAGCGGCATCGGCTCCTTGGCGGCGTGCTCGGCGAGCTGGATGATCGCCTCGATCACCGGCTGGAAGGAGCGATGGCCTTCCATCACGGCCGACAGCATCGTCGTCTCGTCGAGCTCCTTGGCCTGCGATTCGACCATGAGCACGCCTTCCTGGGTGCCGGCGACGACGAGGTCGAGGTCGCTCTTCTCGGTCTGCTCGAGCGTCGGGTTGATGACGTACTTGCCATCGAGGTAGCCGACGCGCGCGGCGCCGATCGGGCCCATGAAGGGCACGCCGCTGATCGTGAGCGCGGCCGAGGTCGCGATCATCGACACGATGTCGGGATCGTTCTCCAGGTCGTGCGCCAGCGTGGTTATCACGACCAGCGTCTCGTTCTTGTAGTTCTCGTGGAACAGCGGGCGGATCGGACGGTCGATCAGGCGGGAGGTCAGGACCTCCTTCTCCGACGGCCGGCCCTCGCGCTTGAAGAAGCCGCCCGGGATCTTGCCGGCGGCGAACGCCTTCTCCTGGTAGTTCACGGTCAGCGGGAAGAAGTCGAGGCCGGGCTTCGGCTTCTTCTCGAACACCACGGTGGCGAGCACGGTCGTGCCGCCGTAGGTGGCAAGCACCGCGCCATCGGCCTGGCGCGCGATCTTGCCGGTCTCCAGGACCAGCTTGCGGCCGGCCCAGTCCAGTTCCTTGCGGAACACGTTGAACATCTCACTCATATCCATCTTCCTTTCCTGCACGGCGTCCGCCCCCGTCTGGCGGCTGCCGCCCACCGACGCCCTTGCGTCGGCAGGACCGGGCCGGGCCTTTGCTCTCGCCCCTGCCCTCCCGGTTCCTTCAATGTCGCATCGGCCGGCCGAACAGCTACGGGGACCGGTCGAGGCGACGCGAAAAGGCCCCGGTCCGTCGTGACGGAACCGGGGCCGGTCATCAGCGCCTGAGACCCAGGCGCTCGATCAGGCTCTCGTAGCGCTTCGCGTTGCGGGACTTGAGATAGTCCAGCAGGCGGCGGCGCTGGCCGACCAGCTTCAGCAGGCCGCGGCGCGAATGATGGTCCTTGGCGTGACCCTTGAAATGCTCGGTCAGGTTGGAAATGCGTTCGCTCAGGATCGCGACCTGGACTTCCGGCGAACCGGTGTCGCCCTCGGCCTGGGCATAGGACTTGATCAGCTCGGCCTTGCGCTCGGCTGTGATCGACATCGGGACTCTCCATCGACTTATAGGTTGAAGACGCGCACCGGCCGGAGAGCGGCGCCGTCCGAACGGACCAGCGCCACCAGCCTGCTGCCGCTTTCGGCGCGGACCAGCGCGCCGGACGGCGGTGCGTCCCGGGTCAAGAGCACCGGCTGGCCTTGGCGCAGCCGATCCGCTTGGGCCTCCGTCAGGGCCAGCGCCGGGATGTCGTCCAGCGCGGTCGCGACGGGGGCCAGGGCCCCGAGAAGCGCGGGAATATGCCCGAGGGCCTCCAGTTTGGAAAGCGAAATGGCCGCCGCCTCGCCGAACGGTCCGGCGGCCGTCCGACGCAGGGCCGACAGATGCCCGACGGTCCCCAGCGCTTGCGCCAGGTCGCGGCCGAGCGACCGGATGTAGGTGCCCTTGCCGCACTCGACCACGAAATCTGCGTGGTCCGGATCGGGCCGCGCCACCAGCTCCAGGCGGTCGATGCGCACCGGCCGCGCCTTGAGGTCGACCGCCTGGCCGGCCCGGGCGAGATCGTAGGCCCGCTTGCCGTCGATCTTGAGCGCCGAGAAGGCGGGCGGCATCTGCTCGATGTCGCCCGTGAAGGCGGGCAGGGCCGCGCGGATGGCGGCATCGTCGGGCCGGACGTCGCTCACCGCCGTGACCTCGCCCTCGGCATCCTCGGTCGAGCGCGCCTCGCCGAAGCGGAGCGTGAAGCGATACGCCTTCCGCCCGTCCATGACGAAGGGCACCGTCTTGGTCGCCTCGCCGAGCGCGATCGGCAGCACGCCGCTGGCCAGGGGATCGAGCGTGCCGCCATGTCCCGCCTTGGCGGCGCCGAAGAGGCGCCGGACGCGGGCGACCGCCGGCGTCGAGCCCAGCCCGACCGGCTTGTCGAGGATCACCCAGCCGTCGATCTTGGCGCCGGCCTTGCGGCGGCTCATTCGTCGTCGAGATCGCGCGCGACGTCGGGCCGGCGCAGCAGGGCGCCGATGCGGTCGGCCTCGTCGAAGGTGCGGTCGATCTCGAAGCGGATCTCGGGCGCGTGGCGCAGCCCCGCCTTCTCTCCGACGCGGGCGCGGAACCACGGCGCGGCGCGGCGCATGGCGGCGAGCAGCCGCTGCTCGTCCTGGCCGCCCAGCGGCATCACGAAGGCGGTGGCGTTGCGCAGGTCGGGGCTGACGTCGACCGCCGTCACCGTGATCGAGGCCTCGCGCAGGTCGGGATCGCGCATCTCGCCGCGCTCCAGCAGTTCGGCCAGGAGATGGCGCACCTCCTCGCCGACCCTGAGCTGGCGCTGGCTCGGACCCTTCTTGTCGCGCTCGGACGGGCGACGGCGGGGCATGGGGGAACCTCCCTTATTCTCCTCCCTGCGAGAAGCGGGGGGAGGTGCCCGCGGAGCGGGCGGAGGGGTCATGAGCAGCGGTGATGATGCCCATGACCCCTCCGTCGCCGATGACGGCGACACCTCCCCTTCGCGGAATCCGCGAAGGGGAGGAACGCTCAACTCACAACGTCGGCCGGACTTCCTCGACGTCGAAGCACTCGATCACGTCGCCGACCTTGATGTCGTCGTAGTTCTCGAAGGCCATGCCGCATTCGAAGCCGTGCTGCACCTCGCGGACCTCTTCCTTGAAGCGCCGCAGCGTCTTCAGCGTGCCCTCGTGGATCACCACGTTGTCGCGCAGCAGGCGGACCTTGGCGCCGCGCTTGACCATGCCCTCGGTGACCATGCAGCCGGCGACGTTGCCGACCTTGGTGATGCGGAAGACCTCGCGGATCTCGGCGTTGCCGAGGAAGGTCTCCTTGTAGGTCGGGTCGAGCAGACCGACCATCAGCGCCTGGATGTCCTCGGTCACCTTGTAGATGATCGAGTAGTAGCGGATGTCGATCTTGTCGCGCTTGGCGATCTCGCGCGCCTGCGGGTTGGCGCGCACGTTGAAGCCGATCAGCAGCGCGCCCGACGCCTTGGCGAGCGTCAGGTCCGCCTCGCTGATGCCGCCGACGCCGGAGTAGACGACGCGGGTCGCCACCTTGTCGGTGGAGAGCCGCGCGATCGCCCCGGCAAGCGCCTCGGCCGAGCCCTGCACGTCGGCCTTGATCAACACCGGCAGCTCCTTGGCCGTGCCCTCGCGGATGCCCTTGATCATCTCCTCGAGGGTCCCGCGGCCGCCCGCGGCGCGGGCGAGCTGCGCCTGCCGCTCGCGGCGGGCACGGAAGTCGGAGATCTCGCGGGCGCGCGCCTCGCTCTCCATCACGTGGAACTCGTCGCCCGCCTGCGGCGTGCCGTCGAGGCCGAGGATCTCGACCGGGAAGGCCGGACCTGCGCTCTCGACCGCGTTGCCGCGATCGTCGACCAGGCGGCGGACGCGGCCCCACACGGCGCCGGCCACCAGCACGTCGCCGACCCGCAGCGTGCCGCGCTGGACCAGCACCGTCGCCACCGAGCCGCGGCCGGGATCGAGCTTCGCCTCGACGACGACGCCGTCGGCCGGGCGGTCCGGATTGGCCTTGAGCTCGAGCAGCTCGGACTGCAGCAGGATCGCTTCCTCGAGCTTGTCGAGGTTGATCCTCTTGGTCGCCGAGACCTCGATCGACTGGACTTCGCCGCCCAGCTGCTCGACCTGGATCTCGTCCTGCAGCAGCTCGGTGCGGACACGGCCGGGTTCGGCGCCCGGCTTGTCCATCTTGTTGATGGCCACGATGATCGGCACGCCGGCCGACTTGGCGTGGGCGATCGCCTCCTTGGTCTGGGGCATGACGCCGTCGTCGGCCGCCACCACCAGCACCACGATGTCGGTCACCTTGGCGCCGCGGGCGCGCATGGCCGTGAACGCCTCGTGGCCCGGCGTGTCGAGGAAGGTGATCTTCTGGCTCGACGGCAGGGTCACCTGGTAGGCGCCGATATGCTGGGTGATGCCGCCCGCCTCGTGCGCGGCGACGTCGGTCGCGCGCAGCGCATCGAGCAGCGAAGTCTTGCCGTGGTCGACATGGCCCATGATGGTGACGACCGGCGGCCGCGACTGCATCGCCTCGGGCGTGTCGACGGCCTCGGCGAGACCGGTCTCGACATCGCCCTCGGCCACGCGCTTGGGCCGGTGACCCATCTCGGTCACGACCAGCTCGGCGGTGTCCGGATCGATCGCCTGGTTGATGGTCGCCATCACGCCCATGCGCATCAGCGTCTTCACGACGTCGGCGCTGCGCTCGGACATGCGCGAGGCCAGCTCCTGGACCGTGATGGTCTCGGGGATCGTGACCTCGCGATAGACCTTCTGCTGCGGCGTGCTGTTGGCGTGCTCGCGGCGGCGGTCGCGCTCGAGGCGACGGCGCATCTGCGCCGCCGACCGGCTGCGGAAATCGTTCTCGCCCTCGACCGCACGGCCGACATCGACCTTGTCCGAGCGGCGCTTCGGCGCCTCGCGGCGGGCGCCCGTCGGCGGCGGCATGCGCTTGGGCGGGGCCGGCCGCGACGGCGGCGGACGGCGCAGCATGGAATCGCTGGGGCCGGACGGCCGGCGCACGGGGGCCGACGGCGCCGCCGCTGCGGGGGCCGGTGCCGGGCCGGGATTGATCTCCTGCGCCTGGCGGGCGGCCGGCGCCTGCGGCGAGCCGGTGGCGGCCTGGTCGAGGCGCTTCTGGACCAGAGCGTCGGCCTTGCGCTTGACCTCTTCCTCGGCCTTCTTGCGCGCCTCTTCCTCGGCGAGGCGCTTCTTGTGCTCCTCGTCGGCCTTCTTGCGCGCTTCCTCCTCGACGGCACGACGCTGCGCCTCGACGGCCGCGCGCTGGCGCGCCACCTCGGCGTCGCGGTTGGCGCCGACCAGGGCGCGGGCGCGCGCCTCCTTCTCTTCCTCGGTCAGCGTGCGCAGCACGATGCCGCGGCCGCCGGAGCCGCCTTCGCGGCCGGGCGCGCCGCTGCGGGCCGGAGCGCCGCCGAGCTTGAGGGTGCGGCCGGGCGCCGGCGCGGGAGCCTTGGCAGGAGCAGGAGCCGGAGCGGCAGGTGCCGGCGCCTGGGGCGCCGCCGCCGCGGGCGCGGTGGTACCGCGCTTCACCGGCTTCTTGGCCACCACTTCGACCACGCGCGTGCGCCCGTGCGAGAACTTCTGGCGCACCTGCGTGGCGTCGCCGCCGCTCTTGGGCGCCGTGCCCGAACGCGCCGTCGAGAGCGTGAGCGGCTTGGTCGGCTTGGTCTGCTCTTTTTGTTCCGTCATGGTCGTCGTTGTCCTTGGTCCGCTCCGGCCCGTCAACCTTCGTTGCTGCCGTCCGACCGATAGTGGCGCCACCGCGCCGCCCCGGCCTCGATTCGCTGCGCAAAGGCGCCGCCCGCATCATCGCGCGCAACCGCCACGTAAACTGCCTGCTCCCGCCCGAAGAGGGCGCCGAGCACCATGGCGTCGGCCAGCCGCACCAGCGGCAGGCCGCTCGCCTCGAGCTTCTTCAGCCCGTCGCCTTCGGCTTCGCCGGCAACGATCAGCAGGCCCGCGCGCCGCCGGCCCACCATCTGTTCCACCTTGACGAAGCCCGCCACGGCCCGGCCCGCGCGGCGGGCCCGGCCGAGATCGGCCAGCACGCGTTCGAGCAGCAGACGTCCGACCCGCTCGGCGAGGTCGGGCGCCGGCTTCACGGAGGCCCGCGCCGCGCGCGAGAACAGATTCTTCGCCACCGCGCGCTCGACCGCCGACCGCTCGGCCGTGACCCACAGGCCACGCCCCGGAAGGCGCCGCGCCAGGTCGGGCACGACATCGCCCGCCGGCCCGACCACGAAGCGGATCATCCGCTCGGGCGCATCCGTCCGTCCGGTCGCGATGCAGGTACGCTGCGGACCGGTCGGCGGGGGAGCGGCAGTTTCGGCTCCGATCATGGCGACGGCATGGGCCAAGTGTGTCGGTCTCCTGTCAGGCCTTTGCTTCGGCCTCGGCTTCCGCCGGGGCTTCCTCGTCCGCGAACCAGTGCTCGCGGGCCTTCATGATGATGGCGTTGGCGGTGTCGTTATCCATCGCGCCTTCGCCGACCATCTCGCGCAGCTCGTCGGAAGCGAGGTCGCCCAGATCGTCGAGCGTCTTCACCCCGCCCTCGCCCAGCGCCACCAGCATGGGCAAGCTGAGACCTTCGATCTGGCGAACGTCCTCGGCGACCCCCAGCTCCTCGAGCCGGGCCGCCAGCTCGGCGTCACGCGTTTCGATGTACTCGCGCGCGCGCCGCTGCAGCTCGGTCGCGATCTCCTCGTCGAAGCCCTCGACCGTGGCGAGGTCCTCGACGGCCGAATCGGCCACGTCCTCGACGGCGGCATAGCCTTCCGCCACCAGGAGATGGGCAATCACGTCGTCGACATCAAGCGCCACCTTGAAGAGCTCGGTGCGCTCGCGCGTCTCCTTCTGGCGGCGCTCGCTCTCCTCGGTCTCCGTCATGATGTCGATCTCCCAGCCGGTGAGCTGGGACGCGAGCTTGACGTTCTGGCCGCGGCGGCCGATCGCCAGGCTGAGCTGGTCGTCGGGCACCACGACCTCGGCCTTGTTCTTCTCCTCGTCCATCAGCACCTTGCTGACCTCGGCCGGCGCCAGCGCGTTGACGATGAAGTTGGCCGTGTCGCCCGACCACGGGATGATGTCGACCTTCTCGCCCTGCAGCTCCTGAACCACGGCCTGGACGCGGCTGCCGCGCATGCCGACGCAGGCGCCGATCGGATCGATGGCGCTGTCGTGGCTCAGCACGGCGATCTTGGCGCGGCTGCCGGGATCGCGGGCGACCGCCTTGATCTCGATGATGTTGTCGTAGATCTCCGGCACTTCCTGCATGAACAGCTTGGCCATGAACTGCGGATGGCTGCGCGACAGGAAGATCTGCGGGCCGCGCGGCTCCTCGCGCACGTCGAAGATGTAGGCGCGCACCCGGTCGTTCACGCGCAGGCTCTCGCGCGGGATCGTCTCGTCGCGCCGGATCACGCCCTCGGCGCGCTGCAGGTCGACGGTGATGTTGCCGTAGTCGACGCGCTTCACCACGCCCGACACGATCTCGCCGACGCGGTCCTTGAACTCCTCGTACTGCCGCTTGCGCTCGCTCTCGCGCATGCGCTGGGTGATCACCTGCTTGGCCGTCTGGGCGGCGACCCGGCCGAAGTCGATCGGCGGCAGCTCGTCGGTCAGGAAGTCGCCGACCTGGGCCTCGGGATTGCGCCGCTGCGCCTCGGCCAGCGGGACCTGGATATTGTCGTTCTCGACCGGGTCGGCGACCTGCACGTAGCGCAGCAGCTTGATCTCGCCCGACTTGCGGTCGATCTCGGCGCGGATGTCGTGCTCCAGGCCGTACTTGGCGCGGCCGGCCTTCTGGATGGCCTGCTCCATCGCCTCGAGCACCTCCTCGCGCTCGATGCCCTTCTCGCGGGCGACCATGTCGGCCACCTGAAGCATCTCGAGACGCGGGATGTCGGCTGTCGTCGCCATGTCCAATTCCTCTCTTGCGAGTCCTGGTCTTCCTAGTGGGCCTGGGCCGCTTCCTGGGCGGCCAGATGTTCCTCGATCAACGCGTCGGTCAGCTCGAGCTTGGCGCGGGACACCGAGGCGAACGGCACCGTCGCCTCCTTCCCGTCGTCCAGCCGCAGCCGCACCAGGCCGTCGCTCATCCCGAGCAGCGTGCCCTTGAAGCGCCGCCGGCCTTCGACCGGCTCGGTCGTCTCCACGCGGGCGACGTGGCCGGCCCAGCGCGCATAGTCCTTGGGCCGCGTCAGCGGCCGGTCGATGCCCGGGGAACTGACCTCGAGCGTGTAGGCGGTCGGGATCGGATCCTCGACGTCGAGCACGGCCGACAGGGCGCGGGAGAGCGTGGCGCAGCTCTCGACGTCCATCGGGCGGCCGTCGGAGGGCTCGACCATGATCTGCAGCGTGCCGCCCTTGCTCATGGCGACTCGAACCACCTCGAAGCCCATGCCGACCACGGTCGGGGACACGATGTCTTCGATTTGGCGCAGCAGATCGGTCACGCGGGGCTGTTTCTCGGCGGCTGGAGCCCGGGGATGCACCAAAAGGAAAAGAGCGGGCTTTCGGCCCACTCTTTTTCTTTGGTCCGTCCCGCGAACCCTGATGAGGATGGCGCGGATATAGGCGCACTTGTCGCGGCTGGCAAGCATTTCCCGCGCATTTCTCGGCGTTTCCACCCGCAGGACGCTACATATGGTGTCCACTCAGCGCCGCCGGAACCGCAGGAAGACCGGCGTGCCCGCCAACTTTTTTTTCTCGTAGCGCGTGGCGGGCCAGTCGGCGGGCCGTCCGCGCCAGTCCGCCGGCCGCTCGGCCAGCCATTCGAAGGCCGGATGGGGGCAGGCGTGCTCGACCATCCAGGGCAGGTAGCTCGGATCGTCGGTGGCGAGCCGCAGCTCGGCCCCCGGCACCATGAGCTCGGCCAGCCGGTCGAGCGTCTCGCGCTGCACGAAGCGGCGCTTGTGATGGCGCGTCTTGGGCCAGGGATCGGGGAACAGCACGAAGGCCCGGCCGAGCGAGCGCTCGGGCAGGCGGGCCATGACCAGCCGGGCATCGTCGGTGAACAGGCGGATGTTGCCGACCCCGGCCCGCTCGACATGGGCCAGGCACTTGGCGACGCCGTTGAGATAGGGCTCGCAGCCGATCAGCCCGACGCCGGGATTCTGCTCGGCCTGCCACACCAGATGCTCGCCCGCGCCGAAGCCGATCTCCAGCCACACCCCGTCCGGCGGCAGCCGGCCGCCGAACAGGGCGGCGAGGTCGATCCTCTCGGGGTCTGGCGGCAGGGCGAGCGTGAGGCGAGGCAGCAGCGTGTCGAGCAGCGACTGCTGGCCGGCGCGCAGCTTCTTGCCCCGACGCCGGCCGTGCAGCGTGCGGCGGCGGGTTTCGTCCATGGTCTTCCCGGGCGACGGCGCCCTACATCACCACGTCGATCAGGTACGGACCCTTGTGGGCCATGGCGTAGGCGAGCTGCTTGTTGAGCTCGTCGAGGTCGTGCGCCTTGGCGCCCGGCACGCCCATGCCCTTGGCCAGCAGGGTGAACTCGAGCGTCGGCCGGTCCAGCGTCAGCATGTCGATGGCGCGCGGGCCGGGGTTGGCGGCGCCGACATCGGCGAGCTGGCTGTAGAGGATCTTGTAGTTGCGGTTGGAGAAGATCAGCACGCAGACGTCGAGGTTCTCGCGCGCCATCGTCCACAGCGCCTGGATCGTGTACATTGACGAGCCGTCGCCGATCATGGCGATGACCTTGCGGTCCGGGCAGGCGACCGCAGCGCCGACCGCCACGGGCGCGCCGAAGCCGATCGAGCCGCCCATGTTGTTCAGCCAATCGTGCGGCGGGGCGCCGGCGCTGAACGGGAAGAAGCCGCGGCCGGTCGTGACCGATTCGTCGATGACGATGGCGCCTTCCGGCATCGCCGCGCCCAGCGCCTGGCCGAGCCCGTCGAGGGTGAACTTGCCGGTCGGCCGCTCGGGCCGCTTGGCCTCGGCGACAGTGACCTTCTCGTTCATCGCGTCCAGCTCGGCGGCGAGTGCCTCGAGCGAGCCGATCGGGTCGCCCTCGACCGGGCAGAGGGTCGTGACCTCGCAGCCGTCGGGCACCAGCACGCTGGGCTTGCCGGGATAGGCGAAGAACGCCGCCGGCGCCTTGGCGCCGACCAGGACCATCTGCTTGGTGCCCTTCAGCATCTCGAGCGCCGTCTCGACGACGAAGTGCAGGCGCAGCACGGGCACGCGCCCGGCGCCGCGCTCGATACGCGCCGTGCCGCCCGCGGCCTGCACCTTGCAGCCGGTCTTGGCGGCGATCTTTCCGGCGAGCTCCAGGCCGCGGGCCCGCAGCGCGCGGCCGCCGATGAACAGCATGCCGGCGGCACCGGCCTGCTTCAGCGCCTTGGCGGCGGAAACGACCTCCTCGTTGGCGGGCTTCTGCGGCTGCGGCGTCTCGGGCGTCTCGGCGACGCCGTCGGCCTCGGTCCAGGCCGTGTCGGCGGGCAGGATCAGGGTGGCGATCTGGCCGGGCGCGACCCGCGCGGCCTGGATCGCGGCGGCGCCGTCGGTGGCCACGGTCTTGGCCGTCGGCGAGGTCTTCACCCAGTGCGAGAAGGGCTTGGCGATGCCCTCGATGTCGGCGGTGAGCGGCGTGTCGTACTTGATGTGGTAGAGCGCGTGCTCGCCCACAATGTTGACGATGCCGGAGCCCGCCTTCTTGGCGTTGTGCAGGTTGGCCGCCGCATTGGCGAGGCCGGGCCCGAGATGCAGGAGCGTCGAGGCCGGCTTGTCGGTCATGCGGTAGTAGCCGTCGGCCGCGCCGCTGCACACGCCCTCGAACAGGCCGAGCACGCAGCGCATGCCCTCGACGCGGTCGAGCGCGCCGACGAAATGCATCTCCGAGGTGCCGGGATTGGCGAAGCAGACTTCGACGCCGCCCTTCACCAAGGTCCGAACCAGACTCTCCGCTCCGTTCATCGCTGCCCCCGACCGCATGGGATTTCGCGGGATGCGGCGCCGAAGCTGGCCCGGCGACGTCCCGGCTGCGGGATAACACGGCCCGCCGCCGGGGCGAAGCGTCACGGGCGAAGGATGGTCATGCGGAAAGGCCCGGCGTTGGTCGCGGCATGGGCGACGGCCTCGTTGACCCGGTCGAGGGGGAACTCCGAGATCTCGAAGGGATCGAGCGGGAGCAGGCCCGACCGCACCAGTGCCGCGAGCCGGCCCGCGGCGTCGGGCGGGTACATCCACTGGCCGCGCACGGTGATGTTGTTCCGCATGATCCAGGGATAGGGCAGTTCGAGGCCCGGGCCGCCGGCCATGCCGACACCGCCCATCAGCACGACACGGCCGTTGGGCCGCACCGCCAGCAGTGCGGCCCGCACCTGGGCCGGGGTCGCCGCCGGAGGCAGGATGTCGAGCACGACGTCGATCGGTGCAGGCGCCGCCGCGACGATGCGGTCACGGTCGGCGGCCTCGTCGCCCCGCATCCGCACGGCACGCACGCGCGGGCCAAAACGCGTCCCGACATCGCGCAGCGCCGCCTCGTTGCGTCCGGTCGCCACCACGCAGCCCGCGCCCATGGCCAGCGCGACGGCGACGCCGGCGCTGCCGAAGGCTCCGGTTGCGCCGTTCACCACCACCGTCTCGCCGGCCTGGAGCCCGGCGGCCAGCCAGCCGCCATACGGCACCAGCAGGGTGCCGAGCGCGCACCAGCGTCCGACGTCCGCCGCCGCGATATCGCCCAGCGGCTTGGCGTTCTCCAGCGGCACGCGCGTGCGCTCGGCGAAGGACCCGTCGTGGAAATGCGCGTGCAGGCGGCGGGCGCCCTCGCTCGGCGCGGTCAGCCCCTGCAGCAGGATGTCCGGGGCCTGCGCGCTGTCGCGCGCCCGCACCGTGGGATCGAGATAGACCCACTCGCCGACCTTCAGCTGCGTGGCGTCGGGCCCGAGGGCCCGGACGCGGCCGATGCCGCCCGGTCCCGGCACGACCGGCAGGACGAGCGCATAGTCGCGCGTGCCGTCGAAGACCTCCCCGGCATAGGCGAGCATGCGCGTGGCCGCGACGTCGACCACGACCTCGCCCGGTCCGGCCACCGGGTCGGGCACGGTCTCGATCGACAGGGGTTGGCCGAATGCCTTCAGAACAGCCGCTTTCATCGTCACCTCTTGGGAAGGCTGGCATCCTGCCCAGCTTGGCCCGCGCCATTCAGGCCTGGTATTATCCTGGGATCATGCCAGCCTCCCCTGCCGCTTCCCCGAGCCGGGCCGACCCGCGCTGCCGCGAGCTGGGCGACTTCCTGCGCTCGCGGCGCGAGCGCCTGACGCCGAAATCCGTCGGCCTGCCGGCCGGTCGCCGGCGGCGCACGCCCGGCCTGCGCCGCGAGGAAGTGGCCGAGCTCGCCGGCATCGGCATCGACTGGTACGTGCGCCTGGAGCAGGGCCGCGCCGTCAGCCCTTCGGCGACCACGATCGACGCGCTGGCGCGGGCGCTGCGCCTCGGCAAGACCGAGCATGCGCATCTCAAGGCGCTGACCGCCCCGCCCGATCGCCGCCTGTTCGCGCCCGAGACCGTGCCCGACGCGGTGCGCCGCACGGTGATGGCGCTCAACCAGCCGGCCTACGTCACCGGCCGGCGGTGGGACGTGCTGCTGTGGAACAAGGCGGCCGCCGGCATCTTCGCCTTCGACCGCATGCCGCCGGAGGATCGCAATACGCTGATCAGCATGCTGACCCGGCCGCAGTCGCGGCGGCTGTTCGGCGAGCACTGGGCCGACGAGGCCCGCCGCATGGTCGCCCAGTTCCGCGCCACCCACGACCTGTGGGCCGGCGACCCGGCCTTCCGGGCGCTGATCGAGCGGCTGCGCGCCGGCAGCCCCGAGTTCGAGGGCTGGTGGCGCCGCCACGACGTGCGCGACGTCGTCGCCGGCCACAAGAGCCTGCAGCATCCGTCGAAGGGGACGCTGCGGTTCGAGTACGCGACCTTCCAGGCCAACGACGATCCGGCGCTGAAGCTGGTGATCTACACGCCGGCCTGAGCCGGCGCGGACGGAGGCCCCGAGGCTTCCGGCCCAGGGGCTTGTCGGCTATACTTCACGCCATATTTCAAGAATCGCTTATTCCAGACTGGACGCCAGTCCTGCCATGAGTTCTTCGGTCCCTCCCGGAAATCCGGCCCTCGACCCGACCTTCCTGGTCGGCGCCGACCTCGTTTATTTCGATCGCCGCGACCTGCCGATCTACCAGGCCGTCGAGGAAGCCGCGCTGGATACCGTCATCGACGAGACGCCCTACGGCACCCCGCTCGATCGCGTGTTCGGCGAGCCGGGCGACGTCCATCTCGACGGTACCGCACCGCCGGCCGCGCTCCCCGACGACGACCCGTCTTTCCCGGTCGATCTGCCTGACGAGGATCCGCTGGTCGCCCTCGGCACGCTGCAGGACGGGCTGGTCACGGACCATGGCCAAGCCGCCGGACTGGCGGGTTCTGCCGGCCTGTTCGACGCGCCGGCCGACGGCGCGGCGCTGATGACCGACCACCATGCCGGCGTCTGGCCCGACGGGCATGCGGGCGCCGACGGGATCTTCGACTTCCAGAGCTGAAGGATCGCGCGGAGCTGGGGGAGCGAGCCTCCGCCGTCAGGCGGCGTCGCCCAGTTCGAGCTGCACCAGGTTGACCCAGTAGGCCGCGCCCGTGGTCAGGATGCGGTCGTTGAAGTCGTAGAGCGGCGAATGGACGTTGTGGCAGCCGCCCTCGTCCGGTCCGCCATTGCCGATCATGATGTAGGCGCCCGGCTTCTTTTCCAGCATGAAGGCGAAGTCCTCGGCACCCGAGATCGGCGGCGTGTTGGGATCGACCTTGTCGCGGCCGACCGTCAGGGCCGCCGCCTCGACGGCGAGCGAGGTCTGCTCGACGGCGTTGATCAGCGCCGGGTAGCGGCGATGGTACCTGCTCTCCGCCGTGCAGCCGCCGGCGGCGGCGAGACCCGCGGCGACCTCGGCCAGGCGGCGCTCTAGCAGGTCGCGCACGCTCGGTGAGAAGCTGCGCGCCGTGCCCTTCACCAGCACCTCCGACGGGATGACGTTGGGTGAGCCCGGCGTGCCGGCGGCGATGTGGCCGACGCTCAGCACGGCGGCCTGGCTCGGCGGCACGTTGCGGCCGACGATGCCCTGCACCGCCACGATGAACTGCGCCGCGACATAGGTCGGGTCGGTGCCGCGGTCGGGCATGGCCCCGTGGCCGCCGGTGCCCTTGAAGGTGACTTCCCAGCTGTCCGACGAGGCCAGCATGGCGCCGGCGCGGATGGCGAAGGTGCCGGTCGCGATGCCCGGCATGTTGTGCATGCCGTAGACCGTGTCGCAGTTGAAGCGGTCGAACAGGCCTTCCTCGATCATCACCCGCGCGCCGCCCAGTCCCTCCTCGGCCGGCTGGAAGATGAAGTGCACGGTGCCGGCGAAATCGGGCGCCGCCGCCAGGTGGCGGGCCGCGCCCAGCAGCATGGTCGTGTGCCCGTCATGGCCGCAGGCATGCATCTTGTTGGCGTTCACCGAGGCGTGGGCGAAGTCGTTCTTCTCCTGCAGGTGCAGCGCATCCATGTCGGCGCGCAGGCCGATCGTCTTCTGGCCCGGCCGGTTGCCCTTCAGCGTGCCGACCACGCCGGTCGTTGCCAGCCCGCGATGGACCTCGATGCCCCAGCCAGTGAGCTTCTCGGCGACGATGTCGGCCGTGCGCACCTCCTCGAAGGCGGTCTCGGGATGGCGATGGATGTCGCGGCGGATGGCGGTGAGCTCGGCCTCGGCATCGGCGAAGAGGTCGGCGGTGAAGCGGGTCATGGGATTCCTTGTGTTCGATGCCAGACTACAGAGGCATGAGATTGGCTGTTTCCAGCCAATCTCATCATGCTTTAGCCGCCGGCGTCCGGCCAGGCGACTCCGGCGGCCCGCAAACGGTCCTGTGATTGGCCGCCGGTTTGCCCTAGATTGCGCGCCGGGCCGCCGTGGTCGCAGGGAAGGGAACTTCGCATGACCTACAGGCTCTGGTGGACCGTCGGCTACACGTGCACGACCGAACGCGAGTTCCTCGCCACCAAGCAGCGCTTGCTGCCCGCTCCCTACGAGAGCCTTGACGACGCCCTGCGGCGGGCCGGCCAGGTCGGCCGCGCCGGCGGCGTCGCCTGGTTGATCGAAGGCGACGACAAGACCCGCCTCGGCCGCGGCCTGATCGAGCAGACGCTGCGCCAGCGCGGCGCCGAGCTCGAGGTGGAGACCCGGCCGGCCGACCGCGGCATCCGGACGCCGCGACGGAGTTAGTCCCCGGTCCGCAGAGGGTGGCGCGGGTTCGTGCAACGCGCTAAATCGCGCCGCCATGCTCCTGTTCCCCGCCATCGATCTCAAGGACGGCCAGTGCGTGCGCCTGCTGCGCGGCGACATGGCCAAGGCCACGGTGTTCAACGACAGCCCGGCGGCGCAGGCCAGGGCCTTCGCCAATGCCGGCTGCGAATGGCTGCACCTGGTCGACCTCAACGGCGCGGTCGAGGGCCATCCGGTCAACCGCGCCGCGGTGCGGAGCATCCTCGAGACGGTCGCCGTGCCGGCCCAGCTGGGCGGCGGCATCCGCACCATCGAGAGCATCGCCCAGTGGATCGAGGCCGGCGTGCAGCGCGTCATCCTGGGGACCATCGCGGTCAAGGAGCCGGGCCTGGTCAAGGCGGCCTGCAAGCAGTGGCCCGACCGCATCGCCGTCGGCATCGACGCCCGCGACGGGCTGGTCGCCGTCGACGGCTGGACCAAGCAGAGCACGGTGCGCGCGCTCGACCTCGCGCTGCGCTTCGAGGATGCCGGGGTCGCGGCCATCATCTACACCGACATCGACCGCGACGGCGCGCTGGGCGGCGTCAATGTCGACGCCACGATCACCCTGGCCCAGCACCTCACGACGCCGGTGATCGCCTCGGGCGGCGTCAGCTCGCTCGACGACCTGCGCGAGCTCCGGCCGGCCGAGGAATTCGGGATTGTCGGCGCGATCGTCGGCCGCGCCCTCTACGACGGCCGCGTCACCGTCCCCGACGCCATCCGCGTGCTCAAGGGCGAGTAGTCGATCGTCTCCGTCTCACATCTCTCCTGCTCCTCTCCCCGAGGGGGAGAGGAGCAGGAGAAGAAAGCTGGTTCGCTACGGCCCCTTCTCGTACGTCGGCGCGAGCCGCGACAGCAGGTAGTCAGAGGCCACCACCGGCGCGTACTTCGCCAGCCCGCCTTCGAGACAGGTCGGCAGGCAGGTCACCACGGCTTCCGGATTGGGATCGAGGAAGAAGACGACGGAGTAGCGGTCGCAGCCGCGCGGGCTCACGACACGGTGCGGCGTCGAGACGTAGACGTCGTTGGTCCAGCGCATCAGGCAGTCGCCGATGTTGCAGATCAGCGCGCCCGGCACCGTCGGTGCCTCGATCCAGGTGCCGGCGCGGTTGCGCACCGTGAGCCCCTTGACGCCGTCGGTCGCCAGCAGGGTGAGGTTGCCGTAGTCGGTATGCTCGCCGGCGCCGAGCTGGCCCGGCTGCGACGCCGTTGGCGCGGGCGGATAGTGCAGCAGGCGCAGGACGGCCATCGGCTTCGACAGCTTGTCGTCGAAGAAGGTGCGGGCGATGCCGAGGTCGCGGGCCAGCGCGCGGTGCAGCGCCAGCCCCAGCCGGTGGGCGCGGCCGAAATAGTCGAGCATCGTGTCGCGGAAGCCGGCCTGGTCGGGCCAGGGATTGCGATGGCGGAACGGCTTGCCGGCGCGCAACTCGGGATCGTCGGGCGCGAGCTCCAGCCCGATGTTGAAGAACTCCTTGAGGTCGGGAAGCGTGCCCGGCTGCAGGGTCTCGCCGCCGACCGGCACATGGCCGCGATTGCCGGCGGCGCCGGTGAAATTGACCGCCGACTTGACGGCATCCGACGCGGCGAAGAAGCGGTGCGCCTGCTCGAACACGGCCGCCAGCACGGGCGGCGGGATGCCGTGGCCGGTGACGTAGAAGAAGCCGATGTCGCGGCAGGCGCGGCCGAGCGCGCGCGCCACCGCCGTCTCGCCGTCCGGCCGCCCGTCGAGCAGCGGGGCGATGTCGATCACGGGGATGGCGGCCTCCGCGGTCATGGGGACAGTCTACCATCGACGGCGTGACAGCGCGTCGACAAAGGCGTGGCCCTTCCCTTATGGTCGCGCCCGTCATGCTGAAGGCCCGCATCATTCCCTGCCTCGACGTCAAGGACGGCCGTGTCGTCAAGGGCGTGCAGTTCGTCGGCCTGCGCGATGCCGGCGATCCGGTCGAGCAGGCGCGCGTCTACGACGCCGCCGGCGCCGACGAGCTCACCTTCCTCGACATCACGGCGAGCCACGAGAACCGCGACACGATCCTCGATGTCGTGGGGCGCACCGCCGAGCAGTGCTTCATGCCGCTCACGGTGGGCGGCGGCGTGCGCACGACGGAGGACATCCGCCGCCTGCTGCTGGCCGGCGCCGACAAGGTGTCGATCAACTCCGCCGCCGTGGCGCGCCCCGCCTTCGTGCGCGAAGCGGCCGAGAAGTACGGCGACCAGTGCATCGTGGTGGCCATCGACGCCCGCGAGGCCGCGCCCGGCCGCTGGGAGGTCTTCACCCATGGCGGCCGCAAGCCGACCGGCCTCGACGCCGTCGACTGGGCGCGGCGCATGGCCGAATCGGGCGCCGGCGAGATCCTGCTGACCTCGATGGACCGCGACGGCACCCGCTCGGGCTTCGACCTCGCGCTCACGCGCGCCGTGTCGGACGCCGTGCCGGTGCCCGTGGTGGCGTCGGGCGGCGTTGGCACGCTCGATCACCTGGTTGACGGCATCGTGAAGGGCGGCGCCTCGGCGGTGCTCGCCGCGTCGATCTTCCATTTCGGCGAGTTCACCATCGCCGAGGCGAAGCAGCGGCTGGCGGAAGCCGGCGTTCCGGTGCGGCAATTCTCGCGCGCGGCGTGATTTTGGCGTAGACTTTACAGGGCGCCCGGCAAGAGGCGCAGGGAATCGCCCCTACCCCCCGGCGGCGGAGTTTTTCCTGGAATGGCCAAGGACAAGAAAGCGAAGAAGGCGCAGAGGAAGAAGCGCCAGAACGGCGTCGACTCGGCGGACCACGTGCTCGACCGGCTGTATCTCGTGATCGACGGGCGCAAGGGCGCGGACCCGGACACGTCCTATACCGCGCGGCTGTTCAGCCGCGGCCGCGAGCAGATCGCCAAGAAGCTGGGCGAGGAGGCCGTCGAGGCGCTGATCGAGGGCATCCGCGGCGACCGGCCCAAGCTGGTCGCCGAGAGCGCCGACATGCTCTACCACCTGCTCACCCTGTGGGCGGCGATCGGCGTCAAGCCGCCGGCGGTGTGGGCCGAGCTGGCGCGGCGCGAGGGCCTGTCCGGCATCGCCGAGAAGGCCGCGCGCAAGCATCGGTGACGGCGACAAGGCGGTTGTCTTCCTGAGCGAAGCGAAGGACCTTCGGGTCCCCGAACGCCCCCCGCCTCGCGGCGCGGGCCGACATCCGCGTCTGGAGTTCCCGTGTCCGACTACGATCGCACCAACATCTTCGCGCGCATCCTGCGCGGCGAGCTGCCCTGCAAGAAGGTCTACGAGGACGCGTTCGCGCTGGCCTTCCACGACATCAACCCGCAGGCGCCGGTCCACGTGCTGGTCATCCCCAAGGGCGAGTACGTGTCCAACATGGATTTCAGCACCGCCGCGCCGACCGAGATGGTCGCGGGCTTCTGGCGTGCCGTCGGCACGGTGGCCCGCCAGCTCGGCCTCGAGCAGGACGGCTACCGGCTGGTCGCCAACAACGGCGCCGGCGGCGGCCAGGTCGTGTTCCACTTCCACGTCCACATCGTGAGCGGCAAGCAGAAGCCGCGATTCGGCCGGGTCCACGAATGATCGATCGCCGGGCGATGCTGCTCGGCGGCCTGCTGGCGCCGGCGGCGGCCCGGGCCCAACGCAAGGCGCCGCCGCCCGCGCGGCCTCGCTTCTATGCCAGGGGCACGCTGGAGCGGGAGGTGCGGTTCCCCGGCACCGGCGGCGTGACCCTGGCCGGCACGCTGCTGCTGCCGATCTGGAGCGAGATCGAGCGCGTGCCCGGCGTCGTGCTGGTGGCCGGCAGCGGCCCGACCGACCGCAACGGCAACAACGGGCTGATCGCCGAGCGCGTCGACCTGCTGAAGCAGATCGCCGCCCTGCTCGCCGCCGCCGGCATCGCCACGCTCCGCTACGACAAGCGCGGCATCGGCGCCTCGACGCAGCGGCCGCAGGGATCGCTCGCCGAGCAGGAGGCCTTCTTCGCCTGGGACCATTTCGTCGGCGACGTGGCGGCCGCCCACGCCGAGCTGCTGCGCCACGACGAGATCAAGTCCTACGCCACCGCGCTGCTCGGCCACAGCGAGGGCGGCCTGCTGGTACTGGCCGCCGCACCGACCATCACCCGCCATCCGCCGCACGGCATGGTGCTGGTCTCGACCCCCGGCCGGCCGCTGTCGGTCATCCTGCACGAGCAGATCGCGCGCGGCGCGCCGGCGCTGGTGGCGGCCGCCGACAAGGCCGTCGCCGCCATCCAGGCGACCGGCCATGTGCCAACCGGCCTGCCGCGCGAGCTCGCCCTGCTCTTCCCGCCCTATGCCGGGCCGTTCCTGCAGCACCTGCTGGCCTTCGACCCGGCGCAGGCGCTGCGCCGCTCGAAGATGCCGTGCTTCCTGCTGCAGGGCGCCGCCGACACCCAGGTCGTGCCCATGGCCGACGTGCAGCCGCTGATCGACGCCATGGGCGCGCGCGGCGCGCCCGGCGAGGCGATCGTCATCCCGGGCGTCAGCCACAACCTCAAGACGGTGACCTGGCCCAGCGATCCCGGCTTCGCCGGTCCGCTCGCGCCCGCCGCCGCGGCCAAGCTCACGGCCTGGCTGACGCAGCTCCTGGGCGCCTGATCGAGCGGCCCGTTCGCGCTCCCTGATCGCGTGCTTGATCGCGCCCGGCCGCGGGCCGATCATTCGACCAACGCAGGAGGAAGCAGCATGTCCGTGACGGTGCGTCCGGTGACCGATTCGGTCGGGGCGGAGATCCTGGGCGTCGACCTCGCCCGGCTCAGCGACAACGACTTCACCGCGGTCGAATGGGCCTGGACCGAGCACTCGATGATCCTGCTGCGCGGCCAGACACTGCGCGACGACGACCTGCTGGCCTTCAGCCGCCGCTTCGGCGAGCTCGACCCGCCGCCCAACCAGGAGCGCGGCCGCATCAGCCCGCCGGGCTATCCCGACATCTACGTCGTGTCGAACGTGCTCGACGCCAAGGGCGAGCCGATCGGCGCGCTCGGCGCCGGCGAGGCGGTCTGGCACACCGACATGAGCTACCTCGACACGCCGCCCGACGCCTCGATGCTCTACGCGCTCGAGATCCCGCCCGCGGGCGGCAACACCTGGTTCTGCGGCATGCAGGCCGCCTGCGCGGCATTGCCCGACGACCTGCGCCGGCGCATCGAGGGCCGCCGCATCAAGCACGACGGCACCTACAATTCGGGCGGCTACCTGCGCAAGGGCGTGACGCCGACCGACGATCCGATGGCCGCGCCCGGCGCCTGGCACCCGGCGATCCTGCGCCATCCCAACGGCCGGCCGACGCTCTACCTCGGTCGCCGCCGCAATTCATACGTCGAGGGTTACGACCGGGCCGAGTCGGACGCGCTGCTCGAGGCGCTGTGGGCGCACGTCACTGAGCCGCGCTTCGTCTACGAGCATGCGTGGCGGCTGGGCGACCTCGTGATGTGGGACAACCGCTCGACCATGCATCGCCGCGATCCGTTCGACGGCGCGGCGCGGCGCGTCATGCACCGCACCCAGATCAAGGGATCGGCCCGGCCCGTGGCCTTCGCGGCCTGACGACAACGAAAGCAACGACAACAAGGTCATCGGAGGACGCATGCGGCGGCAGAAGAAGTTCTATGCCTGGGGCTATGCCGACGAGGACCTCAGCGCCGAGGAGATCGGCAGCTGGGAGGCGGAGATCGCCGGGCGCTACGGGCTCGACGGATTCGACGTGACGCCGCCGCCCCGGCCCGAGGAGATCACGCTGCGGGCGCCGCGCGTCACCGTGCCCGACGCGCTGAAGGAGCTGGTGCGCACCGACCATCTGACGCGGCTGGAGCACAGCTACGGCAAGGCGGGCTTCGACACGCTGCGCATGTTCCTGCGCTCGGTTCCCAACCCGCCGGACGCCGTCGCCTTTCCGGAGACCGAGGCCGACATCGTGCGCCTGCTCGACTGGTGCGACCAAATCGGCGCCAAGGCCATCCCCTATGGCGGCGGCTCGTCGGTGGTGAAGGGCATCGAGCCCGATCCGGCCTTCGACAGGGTGGTCACGATCTCGACCCGCCACATGGACAAGGTGCTGGAGGTCGACCCGGTCAGCCAGGCGGCGCGCATCCAGGGCGGCATCTATGGGCCGGCGATCGAGGACCAGTTGCGCGACACGCCGTTCACGATGCGCCACTACATGCAGGCCTATCGCTGCTCGACCCTGGGCGGCTGGATCGCCACCCGCTCGGGCGGCCACTACGCCACGCTCTACACCCACATCGACGACTTCGTCGAAAGCACGCGCATGGTGACGCCGGCCGGCGCGATGGAGACGCGCCGCCTGCCCGGCTCGGGCGCCGGCCCCAGCCCCGACCGGATGGTCCTGGGCTCCGAGGGCATCCTGGGCATCGTCACCGAGGCCTGGGTGCGGCTGCGCCAGAAGCCGACCTTCCGGGCCTCGGCCTCGGTGCGCTTCAAGACCTTCTTCGAGGGCGCCGACGCGGTGCGCGAGATCACCCAGGCCGGCCTCTATCCCGCCAACTGCCGCCTGCTCGAGGCGCGCGAGGCGCTGCCCGGCGTGCCGTGGAGCAGCGAGGAAGCCGTGCTGGTGCTCGCCTTCGAGGGTGCCGACCATCCGCTCGACGCCTGGATGAAGCGGGCGCTCGAGATCTGCGACGGCCATGGCGGCGTGCCCGACGCCGGCGCCGACGACGAGAACGCCCATCGCTCGGGCGCCGCCGGCGCCTGGCGCAACCGCTTCATCCGCGCGCCGCACTACGGCGAGCACGCCGCCGCGCGCGGCATCCTCTCCTCGACCTTCGAGACCGCGATGACCTGGGAGCGCATGCGCGACTTCCACCGGACCATCACCCGGATCGCGCACGACACGATCAAGCGCGTCACCGGCCGCGAGGGCACGGTCACCTGCCGCTTCACCCACGTCTATCCCGACGGGCCCTGCCTCTACTTCACCTTCGGCGGCGTCCTCGACAAGCGCCGGGCGCTCGAGCAGTTCATGGAGGTCCTGTCGACCTGCACGGCGGCGACCGTCGAGCATGGCGGCACCACGACGCATCACCACGCGGTTGGCCGCTTCCACCGGCCGTTCTATGACCGTCAGCGGCCCGAGCTGTTCGCCCGGGCCCTGCGCGGTGCCAAGCGCGAGCTCGATCCCAAGGGCATGATGAACCCGGGCGTTCTGATCGATCCATGACGAGCGTCCCCGGCGGCCGCCCGCGGCCGCGTCCATGATCGACTGGCTCTATTCCTTCCCCGACTGGCTGCTGAACGCCGGCTGGGCGCTGTTCATGGCGGCGGCGATCACGGTGCTGCCCTTCCTGACCCAGCGCCTGCCCTGGCTGCGGCCGACCCCGGAGAACACCGACTTCGTGCTGCGCCTGCAGGCGACGCTGTTCACCGTCACCAGCATCGTCGTCGCCTTCACGCTCGTGCAGGCGGAGGCCAACTACCGCAAGGTCGATTCGCTGATCTCGGCCGAAGGGTCGAGCATCAACCGGCTCGACCGGCTGCTGGTGCGCTACGGCGACGCCGCGGCGGCACGGGTGCGGCCCCTGCTGCTCACCTACACGCGGTCGGTCGTGTCCGACGAATGGCCCGAGATGCTGCACGGCGGCGGCAGCGAGCGCACCCAGCGCGCCTTCGGCGCGGTGACCCGCGGGGTGCTGGCGCTCGATCCGCAAAGCGGCCGCCAGACCATGCTCTACGGCGAGATCCTGCGCGCCTTCGATGCCATCGCCGAGTCCCGCGATTCGCGGCTGAACGCCGTCACCGTCTCGCTGTCGGCCAGCTTCTGGGAGGTCGTGGCCTTCGCCGTCGTCATCCTGCTGTTCGTCAGCAGCGCCATCGAGCGCACGCGCTTCCGCGCCGTCGTGCTGGCCTGCCAGATGGCCGTGCTGGGCTCGCTGATCGGCTTCGTGTTCATCGTCGACCAGCCCTTCAAGGGTCGTTCGGCAGTCGACCCGCAGCCGCTGCAGCAGGCCATCGCCATCATGGAAGCGCGCGACGACTGACGCGTCCGCCGCCGCCCCTCACGCGACCAGCGGCAGCACGACGGCGACCAGGATCGCGCCCGTGACGTCGCTCTGCTGCCGGCCGGTCTTGCGGTAGTTGCCGCAGTTGATGCCCACCACCAGCTCGAGGTCGGGCAGCACGTAGAGACGCTGGCCGCCCCAGCCGATGCCGCCGATCCAGCGATGCCGCCGCGACTGGCCGGCGGCCGCGACCTCGCCGATGTACCACTGGAAGCCGTACTCGCGCGCCGCGTCGATCCGCACGACCGGCGTGGCGAGGCGAGTCACCCAGTCGGCCGGAACGAGCGGACGCCCCTGCCAGGCGCCGCCGGCCAGGACCAGCTCGCCGATCTTCAGCATGTCGCGCGGCAGCAGGCGCAGGCCCGACGCCGCGAAGGGCTCGCCCTTGGCCGAGGTTGCCCAAGCTGTCGTTCCGAACCCCATCGGCTCGAACAGCACGCGGCGGGCGTAGGCGAGCAGCGTCTCGCCCGTCCCGCGCTCGATCAGGTGCCCGAGCAGCGCGGTCGCGCCGCCGCAGTAGATCCACTGGCTGCCGGGGTCGGCGACGATCGGCAGGGACAGGATATAGCGGAAGCGATCGGGCGCGGCGTCCATCGCGTCCTCGCTGTTGCCGGCCCGGCCGTAGGGGATCGACAGCTCGTCCCACTGCAGGCCCATCGTCATGCTGAGCACGTGGCCGACCGTGATGCGGTCGCGCCCGGGCTGCGTCGCAAGCTCGGCATATTCGGGGAACTGCGCGTAGAGCCCGGCTTCGGGCGGCGGCACCTTCCCCTCGGCGAGGGCGATGCCGTAGAGCAGGCCGACCACGCTCTTGGTGACCGAGCGCAGGTCGTGCGCCACGTCGGGGCCGAAGGAAACGGTGCCCAGCCAGCCGCGCGACCGGTCCTGGTCCTCGCCGGGCTCGTAGTGCTCGAGCAAGACCTGGCCGCGCTGCGAGATCAGGAGCGCATGCAGGCCGGTAAGGCCCTCCCGCTCCATCACCCGCGCCAGCCGGCGCTCGAACTCCGCCGCGGTCGGCGCGGCCTGCGCCTTTGGTGCCGCTCCCGTCATCAACCCCGCTCCCGCGCCCAGCATCAGCGAGCGGCGATTGAAGGCGAACCGGCGCCCGATGTCATGCTGCATCGACCGTCTCCTCCGGACAGGAGACATGGGAACCGCCGGACGATTCGCAATCTCCGGCGCGGACGCCGCCGTCAGTCGGCGCGGATGTCGCCGGCGCGGATGACCTCCTTCCAGCGGGCGAGCTCGCTGCGGATGAGGTCGGTATAGGCCGCGGCGCCGAGCGTGCCCGGCCGCACGCCGATCTTGGCGAAGCCTTCCTTTACGGTGGCGCTCTGCAGCGCCGTGCCGATCTCGGTCTCCCAGCGGCCCGCGACCTCGGCCGGGATGCCGGCGGGCGCCGAGAAGCCGAACCAGTTGGTCGTCACCACGTCGGGGAAGCCGGCTTCGCGGAAGGTCGGTACGTCGGGCAGCGCGGGCGAGCGCTCGGCCTCGCTGACGGCCAGCGGCTTCATGCGGCCGGAGCGGAAATAGCCGATCGCCGTCGGCAGGCTCTCCATCAGGGCCACGATCTGGCCGCCCATCAGGTCGTTCATCGCCGGCGCCGAGCCGCGATACGGGATGTGGGTGAGCGGCGCCTTGGCCGAGATCGCCAGCAGCTGGCCCACCAGGTGGTTCATCGTGCCGTTGCCGCCCGAGCCGTAGGTCACCTCGCCCGGCTTGGCGCGCGCCATCTCGATCAGCTGCTGCACGCTCGCGATCGGCGAGCCGGCATTGACGGCCAGCACGCTGGGGAAGGTGCCGACCGAGTGGATGTGCGTGAAATCGGCCAGCGGATCGTAGGGCACGTTCTTGTAGAGGACGGGGCCGATGCCGTGCGAGGCAGCACTCGACATCATGACGATGTGGGCGTCGCCGCGGGCCTTGGCGACGATGTCGGCGCCCAGCATGCCGCCCGCCCCAGGCTTGTTCTCGACGACGATGGGCTGGCCGAGCGAGCTGCCGAAATTCTCGGCCAGGATGCGCGACAGGATGTCGGCGGCGCCGGCCGGCGGGAAGTTGACGATCCAGCGGATCGGCTTCGACGGCCAGCCGGTCTGCGCCGTGCCGATGGCCGGCACGGCAAGGGGAAGGACGGACGAGAGAGCCGTGAAACGCCGACGCGACAGCATGTACCGATGATCCCGAACAAGCATGGAGGACGGTCGACGGATGCAACATGCGTGCCGGCAATACAGCGGGATGAGATTGGCTGTTTCCAGCCAATCTCATCATGCTTAGCGCTGCCGTCGGCGCGCATTCCGGTCTATTACGGCCCGCATCCCGACCGTCGGGCGACACGGAGAGTTGGCCATGGATTTCGATCTTGTCGTGCGCGAGGCGCGTCTTTCCGACCAAGCAAAGGACCAGCCGCCGGTCGACATCGGCGTGAAGGACGGCCGCATCGCCGCGCTGGCGCCGGCGCTCGGCGGCACGGCGCGCGAGGAGGCGAAGGCCGGCGGCCGGCTGGTCTGCGCCGGCTTCGTCGAGACCCACATCCATCTCGACAAGTCGTGCATCCTCGGCCGCTGCGAGCACGAGAAGAAGCGCTTCCCGCACCTCGCCATGGAGCGCACCTCGGCGGTCAAGCACACCTTCACCGTCGAGGACGTGGCCGAGCGCGCCGGCGGCACGCTGGAGAAGTGCATCGGCCACGGCGCGACCCGCATGCGCACCCATGTCGAGGTCGATCCCAAGGTCGGCCTGCGCGGGCTGGAGGGCGTCAAGGCGCTGATCGAGCGCTACAAGTGGGCGATCGACCTCGAGATCTGCGTCATGCCGCAGGAGGGCCTGACCAACAATCCCGGCACCGACGAGCTGATGGTCGCGGCGCTGAAGAACGGCGCGACCGTGGTCGGCGCGGCGCCCAACTACGACACCGACCGGCCGGCGCAGATCCGTCGCGTCTTCGAGATGGCGCGCGAGTTCGACGTCGACATCGACATGCATCTCGACAGCGGCGCCTCGGCCGAGGAGCTCGACACGCTGCTGGTCTGCGAGCTGACCGAGAAATACGGCTGGGGCGGCCGGGTGGCGATCGGCCATGTGAGCAAGCTCGCCTCGATGCCGCAGCCCGAGATGGACAAGGTCGCCAGGCGCATGGCCGACGCCGGCGTCGCGCTCACCGTGCTGACGGCGACCGACCTCTATCTCGGCGGCCGCCACACCGACCACAACGTGCCGCGCAACGTCGTCGACGCCAACCGGCTGGTCGAGAAGGGCGTGCTGTGCTCGGTGGCGTCGAACAACATCCTGAACCCCTTCACGCCGTTCGGCGACGGCCAGCTCCTGCGCCAAGTCAACATGCAGGCGATCGTCACCCAGCGCGGCACCGACGCCGAGGTGCGCGCCGCCTGGGACATGACGACGTCGAGCGCCGCCCGCCTGATGGGCCTGAAGGACTATGGCGTCGCCGAGGGCGCGCCGGCCGACCTGGTGATGCTGGACGCTCCCGACCCGGTCACGGCGCTGCGCACCGTGGCGCCGGTGCTGGGCGCCTGGAAGCGCGGCCGCCGCACGGTGACGCGCACGCCGGTGCAGCTGCACCGGCCGTAGGCAAGGCGGCGACCGAACGAGCGGCATTCCGGGAAGCGAGGAGGCAGGGACGTGACGGCAGAGGCAGAGACGGCGGACCAGAAGCTGCGGGCCCGGGCGGCGCGCGTCATCCCGGGCGGCATGTTCGGCCATCTGAACGCCAACCGGCTGCCTGCGGGCTATCCGCAGTTCTTCGAGCGCGGCGACGGCTGCCACCTGTGGGACGTGAACGGGCAGCGCTACGTCGACTTCATGTGCAGCTGGGGGCCGATCGTGCTCGGCCATCACCATCCCGCGGTCGACGAGGCAGTGCGGCGCCAGATGGCGGCGGGCGACTGCCTGAACGGACCGTCGGAGCGCATGGTCGAGCTGGCCGAGCGGCTGGTGCGGCTGATCCCGCATGCCGACTGGGCGATGTTCTCCAAGAACGGCACCGACGCCACCACGACCTGCGTGACCCTGGCCCGCGCCGCGACCGGCCGGCGCAAGATCCTGGTGGCGCAGGGCGCCTATCACGGCGCCATCCCCTGGTGCACGCCCAACCCGACAGGCGTCACGGAAGAGGACCGCACCCATCTCCTGACTTACGCCTACAACGACGTCGGCAGCCTGGAGACGGCGGTGCAGCGCGCCGGCGACGACCTGGCCGGCATCCTGGTTTCGGCCTTCCGCCACGATTACGGGCAGGACCAGGAGCTGCCCGATCCGCAGTTCGCGCGCCGCGTCCGCGAGCTCTGCGATGCCAGCGACGCCGCCCTGATCGTCGACGACGTGCGCGCCGGCTTCCGCATGACGCTGCGCGGCAGCTGGGACCTGGTCGGCGTGCAGCCCGACCTCAGCGCCTGGAGCAAGGCGATCGCCAACGGCCATGCGCTGGCCGCCGTCACCGGCAACGATCGCTACCGCGAGGCGGCGACCAAGATCTTCGTCACCGGCTCCTTCTGGTGCAGCGCCGTGTCGATGGCCGCCGCGGTGGCGACCCTCGACGAGCTCGAGCGCATCGACGGGCCGGCGCGCATGCGCGCCATGGGCCTGCGCCTGCGCGAGGGGCTCGCCGCGCAGGCCGAGGCGGCCGGCATCGGCATCCGCCAGAGCGGCCCGCCGCAGATGCCGACCCTGCTGTTCGACAACGATCCCGACGGAACGACGGGCGAGCTTTTCACCCGCGAGGCGCTGAAGCGCGGCGTCTACCTGCATCCGCGCCACAACATGTTCCTGTCGACGGCGCACACCGAGGCCGACATCGATTTCGCGCTCGAGGCGACGAAGGCGGCGTTCGAGATCGTCGCGGCCCGATAGCGGCACGATAGCGGCCGCCTCACGCCGCCAGGGCGGCGCGCGGCTGGGCGCGGCGGTAGCTGAGCGCCTCGGCGATGTGCAGGCGGCGCACGGCGTCCGAGCCGTCGAGGTCGGCCAGCGTGCGGGCGACGCGCAGGGTGCGGTGCCAGGCGCGGGCCGAGAGGCCCAGCCGCTCGGCGGCGCGGGTGAGCAGCGCACGGCCCTCGGCGTCGGGCTCGGCGATGGCAGCCAGCAGGGCGCCGTCGGTGTCGGCGTTGCAGCGCGGCTTCTGCCAGTGGCGGGCGCGCTCCGACAGCAGCCCGGCGGCGGGATCGGATTCGACCGACACCAGCCTGCCCTTGCGGTCGAGCGCGGCCAGCCGGTCGCGCTGCACGGCGCGGGCGGCGGCGACGCGGACCGCGACATCGGCCGAGCCTTCCGCGGGCGGCGGCAAGGCGAGATCGGCGGCGGCGACGGCCGGCACGTCGATCGCGAGGTCGATGCGGTCGAGCAGCGGTCCCGAGATCCGGCCCTGGTAGTCGGCCCCGCAGCGCGGGGCGCGGCCGCAGGCGCGGTGGGCCTCCATCAGGTGGCCGCAGCGGCAGGGATTCATGGCGGCGACGAGCTGGAAGCGCGCCGGGTAGGTGACATGGGCGTTGGCGCGCGCCACCGTCACACGGCCGGTCTCCAGCGGCTGGCGCAGCGCCTCCAGCGTCGAGCGGTTGAACTCGGGCAGCTCGTCGAGGAACAGCACGCCGTGATGGGCGAGCGACACCTCGCCCGGCCGGGCGCGATGGCCGCCGCCGACCAGCGCCTGCAGGGTCGCCGAATGGTGCGGATCGCGGAAGCTGCGGCGGCGCGACAGCCGGCCCTCGCCCAGCTCCCCGGCCAGCGAGCGCACCATCGAGGCTTCCAGTGCTTCTTCAGGCTCGAGCGGCGGCAGGATGCCGGGCAAGCGCGCCGCCAGCATCGACTTGCCCGAGCCGGGCGGGCCCAGCATCAGGAGGTTGTGGCCGCCGGCGGCGGCGATCTCGAGCACCCGCTTGGCGCTCTCCTGGCCCTTGATCTCGGCGAGGTCGGGATAGGTCGCCTCGTCGTCGGCGAGCTCGGCGGCCGGCGGCGACAGGCGCTGCTGGCCGCGCAGGTGATTGATCAGGGCGAGCAGCGATGGCGCGGCGACGATCGGCGTCCGGCCGGTGTCTTCCCGGACGTCGAAGCCGCCCCACGCGGCCTCGCCGCCGCACACCGCGGGGCAGATGACGCCGCGCCCCGCCGCCCGGGCGGCGATCGCCGCGGGCAGGACACCAGGTACGCGGGAGAGCGCGCCGTCGAGCGCGAGCTCGCCCAGCACGACATAGCCTGCGATGCTGTCGGCCGGCACGACGCCCATGGCGGCGAGCAGGCCGAGCGCGATCGGCAGGTCGTAGTGGCTGCCTTCCTTGGCGAGGTCGGCGGGCGACAGGTTGACGGTGATGCGCTGCGGCGGCAGCGCGAGGCCGAGCGCGCGGAAGGCCGCGCGCACCCGCTCGCGGCTCTCGCCCACCGCCTTGTCGGGCAGGCCCACGGTGACGAAGCCGATCTGGCCCGGCGCCACCAGCACCTGCACGTCGACCGGCAGGACGTCGATGCCCTGGAACGCCACGGTCCTCACCTTCGCCTGCATGCCGGCCCTCCTCGCCACGACCGGAACAATCTAGGTACGATCCAGCGGAAAGTAAATCTCGTATAGGTTGCATCCCGCGGCGACGCAACGGCTGCGTGCGCCTGCGGCACTTTGCTCTACACTGCGCGCCGCGCGCCGCGCCGCGTGAACCGGGAGAGACTGTCTTGAGCCTGAACTTTGCCCCGCCGGCCGAGGTGAGCGACCTCGCCGCCCGAGTCCGTGATTTCGTGAAGACGAAGATCGTGCCCTACGAGACCGACCCGCGCTGGACGTCGCACGGACCGACCGACGAGATGCGCGTCGAGATGAACGCGCTCGCGAAGGACGCCGGCGTGTTCGCGCCGCACGTGCCGACCGAGTATGGCGGCCGCGCCATCGGCCAGGTGGCGCGCGCCTACGTGTTCGAGGCGGCGGGCTATTCCATCCTGGGGCCGACGGCGATCCACTGCGCCTCGCCCGACGAGGGCAACATCCACCTGCTCGACGTCGTGGCGCGGCCCGACCAGCGCGAGCATTTCCTGAAGCCGCTGGCCGAGGGGAAGATCCGCTCCTGCTTCTGCATGACCGAGCCCGGCGGCGCCGGCTCCGATCCCGGTCTGCTGCAGGCGACGGCGCGGCTCGACGGCAACGAATGGGTGATCAACGGCCGCAAGTGGCTGATCACCGGCGCCGAGGGTGCGGGCTTCGCCATCATCATGGCCAAGGTCGAGGGCGGGCCCCAGGACGGGCATGCCACGCTGTTCCTGGCCGACATGCCGGATCCCGCGATCCGCGTCGAGCGCACGCTCGACACGATGGATTCGAGCTTCCCGGGCGGCCACGGCGTGGTCGAGATCAGGGACCTGCGCCTGCCGGCGGATTCCGTGCTGGGCGAAGTCGGCAAGGGCTTCCGCTACGCCCAGGTGCGGCTCGCCCCGGCGCGGCTCAGCCACTGCATGCGCTGGCTGGGCTCGGCGGTGCGCGCCCAGGAGATCGCCACCGAGTATGCGCGCACGCGCCAGGCCTTCGGCAAGACGCTGGGCGAGCACGAGGGCGTGTCGTTCATGCTGGCCGACAACCACATGGACATACACCAGGCGCGGCTCTCGATCCTGCACACCGCCTGGCTGCTCGACAAGGGCGAGCGCGCCTCCAACGAGAGCTCGATGAGCAAGGTCGTGTGCTCCGAGGCGATCGCCCGCGTCGCCGACCGCTCGCTGCAGATCCTGGGCGGGCTCGGCATCACGCGCGACACGGTGGTCGAGCGCATCTTCCGCGACACGCGCGCCTTCCGCATCTACGACGGCCCGTCGGAGGTCCATCGCTGGGCGCTCGGCGCGCGCATCGTCGCCGGGAAGATGTAGTCTCACGGTGCCAGGCCGAGATAGGCGCGCAGCTCGGCGCGGGCGGCGGCGAAGTCGGCCTGGTACTCGGGCCGCGCCATGACGGCGACGACGATCGCGGTGCCGGCGCGGCGGCCGCCCTCGAGGTCGTTGAGATAGTGCATGCCGCCGACGACGCGGCTCAACGCATAGTCGGCGGCGCGGGCGAAGATGATGTCGCGCTTCTCGGGCACCATCTGGCCCAGCACGATGGCGGCGACGGTCGACCAGGTCGTGTGGCCCGACGGGTAGGAGCCGCTGACCGAGGGCCGCACCAGCGGCTTGATCGCCCCGTTGGAGAGGTAGGGCCGGCGGCGGTCGAACGCCTTCTTGGTCGGCGCGATCACCGCGCCTTCGGTGGCGTCCAGCCGGTCGAACAGCCGCCCGAGCGCCGGCAATGCCCGCATCTCGATCGGCTTGCCGAGCGCATCGTCGAGCAGGACGGGCAGGGTCTCGGCGCCGTCGCGCTGCGCCTTGGCGACCCGCTCGGCCGAGGCGGCCTGCTGCGTCGCCAGCACCTCGGCCTGCTCGGCGGCGTCGGCGGCGCTGCCGTTGACGACCGGCGGCGGCAGGATCGCCACCAGGTCGAGCTCCTGAGCCGTGAGATACGGCACCTCGCGCGCCGAGGCCGGGAAGGCGAGCGCCAGCGCCGCGATGAAGGCGAGGCGCAGGAACGGGAGGCGGCGGAGGGTGGTCATGGGAGTCGAACGCTACCGTTCAAGCTGGGAGCGCGGACCTCCAGGTCCGCTCATGATCATGATGCGGACCTGGAGGTCCGCGCTCCGATGAAGCGCCCCGTGGGATGCCGCGCTCCCAGCCATGATCACGACCCGATGACCGCCGGATCGAGCGGCTCGGCGTAGAGGCGGGCGACGTCGGCGGCGCGGCGCTGCAGGACGCGGTTGGCGTTGATCGAGCGCTTGTCGGTGATCTCGCCGTCGGCCGGGGAGAGCGGCGCGTCGAGCGGCAGCAGGCGGCGCACCGCGGTGCTGGAACCGCGCTGGGCGGCGTTGAAGGCGGCGAGCCGCGCCGCGAGGTCGTCCCGCGCGCCCGCCGCCGCATAGGCCGGATCGAGCCAGACCAGCGCCCCGAGCCACGGCCGGTCGGGCGCGGCGATCACCAGGTCGCGCACCAGCGGCCGCAGCGCATCGAGCAGCGCGCCGCGCAGGGTCGAGGCGCGCACCCAGGTGCCCGACGCCAGCTTGAACTCCTCGCTGAGCCGCCCGGCAAAGGCGATGCCGGCGCGCGGGTCGGCGGCGTCGACCCAGCGCGCGCTGTCGCCGGTGCGGAAGAAGCCTTCGTCGTCGAAGGCGGCTGCGGTGGCCTCGGGCTGGCCGTAGTAGCCCGCCATCACGTGCGGTCCCTTGACCCGCAGTTCGTACCGGTCGGCATCGTCCCCTCCGCTCTCACGGGCCGGCACCAGCTTGGCCAGCGCGCCGGGCGGCGGCAGGCCGAGCAGCCCGGCGCGGTCGACGTTCCAGTAGACCATCAGCCCGACGCTGGTCGTCTCGGTCATGCCCCAGCCGCAGCCGAACGGCAGGCGCTCGCCGAGCTGGTCCGCCGCCAGCGCCTGCAGCCGGTCGAAGCTTTCCTGGGGCAGCAGCGCGCCGCCATAGCCCAGCCCGCGCAGGTTCTTGAAGAAGGCGGCGCGCAGGCCCGCGTCCTTCTCCAGCGCCGCGAGCAGCAGCGGATAGGCCGCCGGCACGGTGGCGAAGCCCGAGGGCGAGAGCTCGCGCAAATTGGCCAGCGTCTCCTCGAAGCGGCCGGGCAGCGGCCGGCCGTCGTCGATGTAGAGGGAGCCCGCCGAGCGCACGACGCCGTTCAGGTTGGAGTTGCCGCCCCAGGTGTGATGCCAGGGCAGCCAGTCGAGCGAGACGGAGACGCGCGCCGGATCGAGCGGCTCGCCCAGCGAGCGGTTCATCTCGGCGGCGGCGGCGAGGTTGCCGTGGGTGTTGAGCACGCCCTTCGGGACGCCGCTCGATCCGGAGGTGAACAGGATCTTGGCCGGCGTGTCGGGGCCGATGTGCAGCCGCCGCTCGGCGACCGCGGCGTCGATCGAGGTGGCGGCGAGTGCCGCGAAGGCGCGCCCGCGCTTGCCGTCGACGGTCACGAGCCGCGCGCCCGTCGCCGCGGCGCGGTCGAGCGCGCGGCCGTAGGCCTGCGACTCCTGGGCGAAGACCAGCGCCGGCTTCACCAGGCCGAGCGCGTGGTCGAGCCGCGCGGGATCGGCGGCCAGCGAGTAGCCGGGCGAGATCGGCGCCACCAGCGCGCCGGCGCGCAGCGCGCCGAACAGGAAGAGCGCGTTCTCGAGGCTGTTGTCCGACAGGATCGCAAGCGGCGGGCTGGCCGGCCCGTAGCCCTGGGCGATCAGCCAGGAGGCGATGGCGCCCGTCTTCGCCCAGGCCTCGGCGTAGCTGAGCCGCTGCCACGGCCGGGCGGCCCCTTCCCCCGGTCCACGGCGCTGGGCCAGGAAGGTCACGTCGGGCCGGCGCTCCGCGGCGTCGCGCAGCCAGTCGATGACCAGCGGCAGGTCGGACGGCAGATCGCGGCCCGAGGACAGGACCAGCGCGCCGTCGGCGCGGCGCTCGACCGCGACCGCGGGCGGCGGCCGGTTCAGCACGCGCATGGGCGCGAGCGTCATTTGTTGCCGAGCAGCCGCTGCTGCAGCCCCTTGGCGATCAGCCCGTTCTGGAAGGCGGTGGGATGGCCGTCGTGCGGGATCAGCAGCTTGTCGACCGGATAGCCGCTGGCGAAGTCGTCGACGCGCATCATCGGCAGGCCGCGCGCGCGCAGGCGCTCCAGGATCTCGACCAGCAGGTCCTGCTTGAAGTCGGACTGGCCGTGGCCCGGCCGCGACTGCTTGTCGGGCCAGGAGTAGAGCACCAGCAGCGGCGCATCGAACTTGGCCCTCGCGTCCTTCTGCAGGCGCTCCAGCAGGGCGACGAACAGCGCGGCCTGCTCCTCCTGGCGCTGCTGGCGGCCGATCGCCTCGACGAAGGGGAAGAGCTCGCCGAGATAGTACTTGGCGCCGGCCAGCGGATGGCTGAGCCGCCAGCCGTCGAAGGTGCCGGTCCACACGAGCTTGCCGTCCTCGAGCGCGTAGCGCGGCGAGGTGCCGAGCCACGAGCCCTCGCCGGTGATGCGCGCGAGCTGGGCCGGGATGATCCAGGTCACCACCGCCTTGACCTTCTTGTCCGTGTAGCGGTCGAGCAGCCCGCCCTCGAACAGGCGCACCAGGTGGTTGGGCGCGTAGCCCGGCACGCCGAGGTTCACCGCATGCAGCGTGCGGCCGGACAGGTCGGCAAACTGGGCGGCGAGCGATTCGCCGTCCTCCAGCCCCTGGCCGAAGGTGAAGGAATCGCCCAGGAACAGGTAGGTGTCGGCGCCGGCCGGCGCGGCCGGCGTGACGCGCGCGGCCGTGGCGTCGAAATGGTAGAGGCGGCGGTAGATCAGCGCACCGTCGAAGGTGGCGGTGGCGATCACCTGCGTGTCGGGCCTGGGGCGGAAGCCGACGACCGGATCGGGCGGCGGCCACCAGCGCGGATCCATGGTGCGCACGAGGCCGGAGCCGTGCGCCGCCGGCGTGAGCAGGCCGGCGAAGGCGTCGAGCAGCGCCAGGCTGAGCGCCAGCGCCGCAGCGAGCAGCGCACCGGTGCGCCAGCCGTTGCCGCGCAGCAGCACGACGCCGGCGAGCCCCAGCAGCGCCGCCAGCGCACACACCCACATGGCCGACGGCAGCACCATCGCCGCGAGCGCGACCACCACCGCCATCAGCGCGACGACAGACAGGTTCCGACCGACGGCGGTCATGGACGTTCCGGCGACTCCGAGGACACGCTGCGGTGTACGGAATCGGGGGGAAAACATCAATATTGGGGGCGAGTCTTCGCTGGGAGCGCGCGACTCCAGTCGCGCTCTTTCTTCGCGTTGCAACATCCATGAGCGGCACTGGAGTGCCGCGCTCCCAGCCATAAGAAGGCCCACCCCGTCACCTGATCACACGACCCAGCGCCTCAGCCGCTGCAGCTTCTCCTCGATGCGGCGTTCGGCGGCCCAGTCGACGGCACGCACCGGGTGGGCGAAGGTGAGGGCCAGCGCGTCGCCGTCGTCGGGCGAGGCGAGGCCGCGGCGGCGCATGTCGTCCTTCTTCTCCAGCCGGATCGCGTCGGCGGCGTCGTAGCCGTAGTCGATGGCGGTGAGGTCGGCGCGCAGGTCGCGGTCGTCGGGCAGGCAGCCGACCTTGCACCATTCCTTCATGTAGCCCCACATCTCGGCCCGTTTGTTGGCGTAGCGCACCATGCCGTCGGCGCCGTCGGTGCGATCGGCCCGGCCGCTGAAGTCGATGCCGATCGACTTCGAGCAGCCGAGCTGGGCGAGGCGATCGACGACGCCCCAGCCGATGCCGGTGCCGTCGACGAACACGGCATCGGGCGAGTGGGTGTTGACCAGCTCCATGATCCGGCTGGCGATCACCATCAGGTCGGGCACGCGGAACTTCACGGCCGGGATCGAGCGGGCGTCGAGGCCGCGGCGGAAGCGGATCACCGTCTGGTCCTCGCCGTGGCGGGCGATGTCGACGCCCATGACGAGCGGCGCGTTCCAATCCGGCGGCAATTCGCGCTCGACCGCCTGCTGCACGCGCTCGCTGTCGATGAACTGCATCGAGCCGGCGCGCGGGAATTCGCCCTTCACGCGGATGCGCACGAAGTCGCTGTCCTCGCCGTAGTCCTTCACCCAGGTGGCGATCTGCGCCTTGTTGGTCATCGCCACCGAGCGCGAATCGATCTGCTGCGGCGACCAGCGATGGGCGAAGCGGCCGCCGGCGAAGCATTCGCGGAAACGGCCGGTGGTGCGCGTCGGATTGCCGAAGGCCAGCCAGAAAAGCTGCGTGCCGGCATCGGTCAGCGCGCCCTCGATCGTCTCCCAGACGCCGTCGGCGATCGACGAGGCCTCGTCGAACAGGGCGAAGGCGCGGCGGCCCTTGTTGTGCAGGCCGGCGATCGCCTCGGTGTTGTTCTCCGACCAGGTGATGGCATCGACCCGCCAGGTGCGCTCATGGCCGGGCTGGGCGGAATAGAACAGCGAGGTCGCCGTGTAGGTGAACCAGCTCCGGGTGGCCGAGAGCGCGTGCCACTTGGCGAGCTCGGGCCAGGTCTTGGTGCGGAGCTGGCCCTCGGTGTTGGCGGTGACCACCCCGCGCGTGTCCGAGAGCGTCGACAGCGCCCACAGGATCACCCAGGACACCAGCGCCGACTTGCCGACGCCATGGCCCGAGGCGACGGCGAGGCGCACGGCCTCGTCCGCCGCCGTGTCGCGCGCCTTGAGGCCGCGGCCCAGCGTCTCCAGCACCTCGCGCTGCCACGGCTCGGGACCGCTCTCGCCCGCCAGCGCCGTGCCCGTCTGCCCCCACGGGAAGGCGAACATCACGAAGCCGAGCGGATCGAAGCGGAAGCGGCCGACGGTCTGCGACAGGCGCGACGGCGCCGCGGCGCCAACGGGAAAATCAATCACCGTCATGGTGACGCATGCTCTCGCCCGCGGCATCGAGCAGGGCGATGTCGTCGATGGGGTGCGCGGACGGGCCGTCGGGCGCATCACGCCCCGGATCCGACCAGGAGCGGCGGCGGCGGTTGCGCAGCCAGAAAACGCAGGCCTGGACGTTGGCCGGATAGTGGACGGTGCTGGTGACGGGCTTCAGCTCGCCGCCGATCACGACCGAGCGCTCGAAGGTGCGGTCGTAGCCCACGGCGCGCTCGAAGAGGCTCCGCGCCACGCGCGCGTCGGCGACGACGCGGCCGCGCCGGACGGCGTCGCCGAAATCAGGATGACGGGCGATCCATCGATCGATGGTGCAGGGCGCCACATCGAAGAACGCGGCGAGATCGTCGTTCGTCGCGCCCAGCAGGCAGTAGTTGTGCGCCTGGTCGCACAGGGCGGGTTCGTAGAGGGTGGGACGGCCTATGATGGTCATGGGTGTAACATAACCGCAGTACTCGCACTTTTCAAGAACGGCATGCAATCGCGAGGCCCAGGAAACCAAATGGCAGAGCCTTTTGAGGCTCCTGGAAGCGCCATGGATAGTGCAGAAGATTCCCCAGCCCACAATATTTTGATTACTGCAGTGCTGGATCGGCGTTCGCCAGCGCCAGATGTGGATAAGGCGTCATCCGATATATGGTTTACTGCAGATGCGATGCTAAGTCAGATGACCCGAGCGGAGCTCCTTCGCTTAGCCGAATACGACAGGATTGCCATTTACCTGTTTCGGCGGCTTACGAAAGGGCTAACCAAAGCAACCATCCCCGACGAATTGTCTTTTTCGTTGGAGGACGTCCGCGAGGCTATGCACCTCGCAGTGAGCGACGGGCTCCTAAAGAAGGTCGTCAAAAACGTAGCTGACATCAAGTACACGTACGATGCACGCCGCAACTTTCCACCCGAGATGGAACAGGGCGGGCAGCGCGTTTGGCTTCAAGTTAAGAAGGGAGAGTACAAACTCGTTCGGACTTCTCGCAGGAACCTCATTGTATTGCCAGACTCGTTACCGGGGGTACCCATCACCGAGCACATTCCAGATCAGACGCCGAAATTCATCACTGCGATGCTCGGTAACGATGAGCAGGCCGTTTTCACACGGGTACGCAACGCAGGCCTAATCAGCACATTCCTTGGATTTCAAGCGATGATCATACAGGGTCACCACAGGACGAGCGTGAGCTATGGCCAGATCGAAGTCGATGAAGTCCAAGCCGGCATCGAAGGCACGCAGGGAACAATCATTCCGATCTCCGGTAAAGGCGGACAAGACAAGCTCTCGTGGTCACAGGCGCTCAATCTCAACACTTACGGAAAGGAGAAATCTCGCATTCCCAATCTGGCGATCAAAAGTCTAGGCCTGTGGCGCGATGATGCGAAGACAGTTTGGATTGTTCAATTCACTCCCCACACGGACATCCACAGCATCGATATTGTCAAGGCGCGGCGGTTCCGCTTCGTCGATGACCACACCTCGGACGAACACAGATCATAGGCATGGTCGACACTCGTACCACTGAACAGCGAAGGCGCATCATGCAGTCCGTCCAGACTCGCAACACCGGACCCGAACTCGCGGTCCGCAGACTGTTGCATGCGGAGGGATATCGCTTTCGTCTTCATCGGCGTGATTTACCAGGTTCGCCTGACATTGTATTTCCGGGACGGCGAGCTGTGATTTTCGTCAATGGTTGCTTTTGGCATGGCCACTCTTGCAAGAAGGGGAGGCTGCCTAAGAGCAGGAACGAATACTGGGATGACAAGATTGCCGGCAATCGGGCTCGAGACCGGCGAAAGCGAACGGAGCTTACGCGGCTCGGATGGCGGGTCCACGATGTATGGCAGTGCCAAATCAAGGACCCTGTAGCGCTCGCGAGGCGGTTAAGAAAATTCTTAGACTACAACCGCTAGTCGATAAACAAGTGTCTGCGAATGCGCTAGGTTTTTGGCGTGTCCTCTTTCTAGGTGCTTAAGCTGCAATGAAGGAAACTCATCGACCTATCGCCATAGATCTTTTCGCCGGCGCGGGCGGAATGAGCCTTGGATTCGAGCAGGCTGGCTTCGACGTCGTTGCAGCCGTCGAAGTGGACCCGATCCATGCAGCGGTACATGCCTACAACTTCCCGAATTGTGCTGTCCTGGCTCGGTCAGTAGTGGGGCTCACAGGTCAGGAGATTCGAGAGGCTGCCGGAATCGGCAAGAGGCGGGTCGACCTTGTTGTTGGAGGAGCACCGTGCCAAGGCTTTTCAATGATCGGGCAACGCACCCTCGATGATCCACGAAATCATCTCGTAAAGGAGTACGTCCGGATCGTCGGAGAACTAGAGGCGCGCTATTTTGTCTTTGAGAACGTCAAGGGATTAACTGTCGGCCGGCATAGAGCCTTTCTGGAAGAATTGATCTCGGCGTTCGAAGACATCGGCTATGTGGTTAGGACACCTTGGCGAGTCTTGAACGCGCGAGACTACGGCGTTCCACAGGATCGTCAGAGGCTTATTGTAATGGGCGCGCGCCGCGGATTGAGAGTGCCGCGCTACCCTGCCATTCACTTAACGGCTCCGACCGTAGCAGAAGCGCTAGACGACCTTCCGAATGCGGAAGCGTTCGAGGAGCTTTGGGCATCTGATGCAGTAGTCGTTCCTGACTGGCCTCGGGCTCGAAGTACCTATGCCAAGGACATGCGGTGCATTTCGAACGACTGTTGGCACTTTGGATACGTAAGAAGTTGGAATCAATCCTTGCTGACTTCGAGCATGCGAACTGAGCATACTGCAATCTCTCGTCGGCGCTTCGAGGCGACCCTAGAAGGCCGTGTCGAACCGATCTCTCGTTTCTTCAAGCTCGCTTCTGGAGGAGTTGCAAATACTCTTCGAGCTGGCACAGATAGCGCACGCGGCGCATTTACGAGCCCAAGGCCAATCCATCACCGCTTCGCAAGATGTGTGACGGTACGAGAGATGGCCCGGCTCCACGGTTTTCCCGACTGGTTTCGGTTCCATTCGACCAAGTGGCATGGAGCTAGACAGATCGGGAATGCGGTTGCCCCTCCGATGGCCCGAGCTTTAGGCGAGCAAGTTCTCTCCGCTGCCGGTATTCAGCCAAGCCGACCGTTCGATACAGTTGAGTCAGGTAGCATTCACCTGCTTACTATGACAATGGGGGAGGCAGCGGCGTATTTTGGGATCGAGCGGCCGATCGGCAAACGTGATCGAAAGAGTGGAGCTCGCAAGCGCAAACAGGAAGATATCGAGCGACTTTTGGTTGCCGGCTAGTCGTTCACGCTCGCCCGAAGGCAACGGTCGGCGCTCCCGTATGCTGGGTGGGTTTACTGAAGTCCTTGAGCAGCTTCTGTTCGGTTGGTCCCAGGTCGTAAACACCTGTGCCGCCACTGGGGAGATCCCGGCTGCGCGACAGTGTTCTAGTTGCCGAGCAGGCTGACCTCATACACCGCGTTCTCCAGCGGCACGGTCGCTATCCATTGAACAGGACCAAGTATTCCGACTTTTCGGGATCGTTCGCGAACTCGCGGTGACAGGTACGTTCCTTCAGTACCTTCGAAGCGGGTCGGTCCCCGGCTTCGGTTCGGGAGCGTGAATTCGATCGCCCGTGCCGCCTTTGCCGTCACGCGGCCGACGCGGACAAATCCACAGCCAAGCGCCTCTACCCAGTCCGGTCTCCGGGATTGAGCCGCTTCAACCCACCGCTGTGCCAACTACCCCACCCGGCTGAGACAAACCCGTACTTGACCGCTTCGTCCCAGGAACGCGTCTGGCCCTGACCGAAGTCGACATAGTATTCGCCGTTCCAAGGCTCTCCTACCACGCGGCCCGAGGCGAGGGCGTTGACCTGGGTCTCAGCGGCATCTCTCCGCCATGCGCGGCCCAGCAGTTGGGTATCGCCGTCCGCGAAAACCCGAAAGAAGAGAACATTGATGGGGAATACCCCGGCCGCTCAGATGGACAACGATGCGCTCGGTGCTGTCGTCAAGTTCGGCGGCGACGACCACTATCTGGTGACTTCAATTCAGTGTGTCCTCGTCGACTTCGGCGCCTAATCGAACCCTGAACTCCGAAGCAAGGCCCTTTATCGTTGCAAAGGAGCCGTAGATTGCCGCGAGATCCTCCGACTTGAGGTCCGCAACGAAGCTGCCGTGGTCCAGTGCCTGCGCAACGACTTCCCGGGGCGTTCGATCTCGCTTCGGTTCAATCAGCACCAACGAACCGTCGAGCCAACAGATCGACGGTACCGCCAAACTTCGGAACGATCTGCCGGCCGCCTGTACTACAGCCGAGTGATCAAGCCCCTCGATTACGTCAAGGCTGAAGGTCGCCGTCGACGCAATCCATCGCACTGCAAGTCACCGAATGCTGCCTCTGGCTCAGTTTGCAGCCGTCCGACTACCAGGGCACCTCAGCACTGCCCCAAAGAACGCTCCAGTGCCGGTCGGGAAGTCCGGGCTGGCTCGATTCAACTATCTCCCATAGGGCTGACGCCCTTTTTGGGTGGAAACCAGCACCGCGAGCTTTCCCGCCGTGTCGGCATTCTTGCCCTGTCGTTGGTCCGGCAGTCGACGTAGTGCAGCCGCTACCGATCTCCCCTGGTTGCAATCGACCTGGCCTAGTTAGGCCATTCCTTTTGAGCGGGTCTCCACGGCGAGGCCGGGAGGCGACTACTGCGCTGGACTTTGGCGCAGATCGCTTACCATCTCCGCGACCGAGCGTTCTCAGACCGACACATTCGCAAATGAGGATTATGCGACTAACGGTTGCAGACCGTCCCCACGCCGCAATAGGATCATTTGGCAACATACGGTGATTCGGATGCCGATCGAGACTGAAGTACCGCTACTTGAGGACGAAATCGACGTAGCTCCGACTAAGTCGCTCTTCGTGGACATGCTAACGCGTGATATCGGCTTAGATCGCGCCGTTCTGGACTTGATCGACAACAGCATTGATGGAGCCCGCAAACTGCGCCCAGGGCCAAACGCGGATCTGGAAGGTCTCGAAATCGTGGTCAGTCTAGACGGAACGAGTTTTGAAATTCGAGATAATTGCGGTGGAATCGGGATCGACCTAGCTCACAAATACGCGTTCCGAATTGGCCGGCCCAGGGACATGCCCTCAACGCCAAGTTCTGTCGGGCAGTTCGGCGTCGGAATGAAGCGCGCCCTGTTCAAATTTGCCAAGAAGTTTGAGGTGCATTCGACGTCGACCACGGATCGCTTCAGCCTTGTCGTCGATGTTGATGAATGGCAGGAGACCAACTCTTGGCGCTTCAAGTTTCAGACAATGGAGCGTGATCTTCGCATTCCACTCGGCGAGACGGGAACAACGGTGAAAGTTAACGAGTTGCGGCCCGAAGTTGGAGCGCGGTTTGCTCTGGAAAATTTTCAAAATACGTTGAGAGATGCAATTCAGTCGACGCAGCAACAGTATATAGACCGCAAACTTCGAATTGTATTTCAAGGACGAACGCTAATAGCGACGCCTTGGAAGCTTCTGAGAGGTCAAGGGTTGGAGCCGGCCAGCAAAGAAGAAGTGATCAGTATTGAAGCCAAGGCGAACGTTTTCGTCAGGCTGTTTGCAGGTGTTGGAGAGTCAAAGCCTAGACAGGCTGGTTGGAGCGTTGTCTGTAACGGCAGAATGGTTTTGGACGCTGACCAAACCTCCGTTACGGGATGGTCTGAGCTTGCAGACTCAAGTGGCGTAGTTATTCCCAAGTATCACAATCAATTCTCTCGCTTTCGAGGTTATGTCTTTTTCGACAGTGAAGACACTTCGCTCCTACCGTGGAATACGACGAAAACCGGAGTCGATCTAGATTCGCCAATTTACCAGAAAATCCGCCTCTCCATGATTGAGGCTATGCGCCCTGTGATCGACTTCTTAAATGAACTTGATCGCGAGAAGGATGGCGAGGCAGAAAATCAGCCGCTAACAACCGCTATTGCACGAGCGGAGGCGATTGGATTGCGCGAGATCTCAAGAAAAGGACCGTTTTCGCGCCCTACTCCTCCGGCAAATCCAGGACCACCCACTATCAGTATTCAGTTTAGACGCCCGCGCGACCAAGTGGAGCGGCTTCAAGTTGAGTTAGCAGCGAGGTCCGCGCGGGACGTGGGCGAGAAGAGCTTTGATCTTGCCTATGAAAGATATGTAGGCGGCGAGTAGAAATGGCTGCGTCTTACAGAACAATTGACTATCGTATTCGGCCGGCAAAATACGCCGAGCGACTAATGATGTGCGATGCTTTTCGGCGCCTGAAATTCGCGAGTCTCGAGAGCTATCAATATGTCGGGCTTGGCTCCGTTTACTTCAGCGATTTCGCGCTGTTTCACAGATCTCTAGGCATCGACAAAATGGTTAGCATCGAGCGCGAAGTGGGCGACAAGCAGCGCTTTTCCGATAACTTGCCATTTGCCGCCATCCAGATGCAATGGGGCGATACGAAGACTGAACTTCCCAATATCAATCTCAACCTTAGATCCATTGTCTGGCTGGACTACGACGGCCGCTTAACGCGCGATGTAATTGACGACATTCGAAGTATCGCCACGAGAGTCACGAGCGGCAGCGTACTGGCTGTGAGTGTTCAAAGTGTTCCGGAACGCGACAAAAGGGAAAAGCCGGTCAGCATGAGGGAGCTACTAGTTGAACAGCTAGGCGATCACCGAATTGGGTCGAATGTTAAAGACAGAGACCTACTAGGATGGGGAACCGCAGATCTGTTCCGTAGGGTAATTCTGAATGAGATTGCGGAGACCCTGGCTGCGCGCAATGGCACATTGCCTGTCGGCCAGCAGATGAACTTCGAGCAAATATTTAATTTTCACTACAAGGATGGGGCACATATGTTAACCATCGGAGGCGTGTTCTTTGATAGTGGTCAGCGGCTGCTCTTTGACCAGTGTGCGTTCGGTGAGCTCTCGTTTGTGCGCAAGGCCGAAGAAGCCTTTTCGATCGATATTCCTCTTCTTACGAGTAGAGAGTTACGTACTTTAGAGCGGCAAATGCCCCTGTTAGGCACCGCCATCGCCGCCGGCTCGATGCCGAAGAGAGATGCAGAGGCATTCGTAAAAATCTATCGATATTTTCCCAATTTTTCGGTTGTAGAATTGTAGGATTAAAGTGCGGGCGTGTTGCGTACGTCATTTGCTGTGAGGAAGGAACGTGGGGAAGCTCCCTTATATCGCTTCGGCACGGGCGAGATCTGATGGCCATCTCCTATCTCTTGGCGTTGATGGACTCCCAAAAGGAGATCGAGGCATCCATCCACTGCGCTCGGCCTATTGACTTCGCAGACAAACAACTTTGCCCTTTGCAAGGATTAGGTCGCCCCATCACTTTGCTAGAACCAGAAACTCAGAAAAAGTGAACCGTTCGGCGAAAAGTATGGCTTCTGACCACTGGTGACCTGTTTTCTCAGGCACTAAGAATGACGCCCTATCCCTCTCAGCCGACTGAATGCTCGAAGTATCGAATCGTCGGCAAGAAGCGCATTCCCGTAGCATTTCAGATGTTGCGCGCGGCGATCGAGCCGCTAATCGCGGCGTGCTGATCAGCTGACATGACCAACCGCCCGCCACAACCCCACCGCGACGGTGTGCCCTTTCGGCAACTGTCCGCGGCAATCGCCGCGGCGGCGCGCAGGACACGGTATGGCCCGGATACCGCCACCGTTTCCGGGCAGAGGAGCGATGGGCTCCACCGCTGACCGGAGATCCGAGACATGGCCTGCAAGCGTTCCATTGCACCGCCCGGTCGCCCGCCGCAGGGCGACACCGATCCGCTTTCGATTCCCTCGCCTGTCGCAGCGTTCCCGCCCGTCCCGGCATCCGCGCCGCCGGGCGCGGCGACGCGGCGGCTGGTCGTCGTCGTGGCCTTCGACGTCGTGAACTTCAGTGCGCTCGTGGAAGCCGACGAGGAGCGCGTGCTGGCGGCGTGGCGGGCGTTGCGCGCGGCGATCGAGCCGCTGATCGCCGCCGGCGGCGGGCGGATCTTCAAGGCGCTGGGCGACGGGCTGCTGGTCGAGTTCGGCGCGCCGGTCGATGCGGTGCACGCGGCCCTCGCGGTCCAGGAGGCGGTGGCGGCGCGCGCCGACGCGGCGGCGGCCCGCGCGGATGCCGCGGCAGAGGCCGGCCCGGGTTTCGACCCTGCTGTCGACCCGGGGACAGCCGTCCCGCTGGCGCTGCGTGCGGCGGTGCACATGGGCGACGTCATGGTCGAGGGCAGCGACCTGATGGGCGACGGCATCAACGTCGTTTCCCGCCTGCAGGCGCATGCGCCGGCGGGCGGCGTGCTGGTCTCGGCGCCGGTGATGGACCTGGTCGCCGGCCGGCTGTCGGCGCCGGTCGCCGAGCTGGGGCCGCTCGGCCTGCACAAGATGCGCCGGGCGGTGCATGCCTGGCTGGTCGGGCCGGCGGCGGCGGCGCACGGGACCGACGCGGCGGCATCGGCGACGGCCGCGACCGAGCCCGCCGTCGCGGTCGGGAGCTTCCAGCGGCGGCGGCCGTCGATCGCCGTGCTGCCGTTCGTCGACCGCACGGAGGAAGGCGGCGCCTCGTGGTTCAGCGACGGGCTGGTCGAGGACATCATCGCCGCGCTGTCGTGCCTGCCCGAGCTGATCGTGATCAGCCGCGCCTCCGTGCTGCGCTACCGCGGCCAGGCGCCGGGGCCGGCGCGGGTGCGGCGCGAGCTCGGCGTGCGCTACATGCTGAGCGGCAGCGTGCGGCGCGACGGCGCGCGCGTGCGGCTGTCGGCCGAGCTGGCCGACTGCGAGAGCGGCACGGCGATCTGGAGCGACCGCTTCGCCGGCGAGGCGGCCGATCTCTTCGTGCTGCAGGACGAGCTCAGCGCCCGCGTCGCGGCGACGATCGCGCCGCACGTCCAGGAGCAGGAGCTGCAGCGCTGCCGCGCCAAGCACCCGGCCAACCTCGACGCCTACGAAAGCGTGCTGCGGGGGCTCGACCTTCTGTACCGGCCGCAGGCCGACGCGCTGGCCCAGGCGCTGCCGCTGTTCGAGCGGGCGATCGCGCTCGACCCGCGCTACGCCACCGCGTATGCGCTCGCCGCGACCTGCCACGGCGAGCGCTACTATGGCGGCGAATCGCCGGATCCCCTGGCCGACCACCTGGAGGCCGAGCGGCTGAGCCGGCTGGCGCTCACCTTCGACCGCTTCGATCCGCTGGCGCTGTCGCTGTGCGGCCACATCCGCTCGTGGCTGTTCCACGACTATGCGCATGCGATCGAGCTGTTCGACCGGGCGCTGGCGGCGAGCCCCAGCGCGGCCATCGCGTGGCTGCGGTCGAGCGCGACCTTCGCCTATATCGGCGAGCCGCGCGAGGCGCGGCGCCGGGTCGAGATCGGGCACAGCCTGTCGCCCTACGACGCGCAGGTGTTCTTCACCTACGGGCTGGCCGGGCTCGCGGCCTATGCCGCCGGCGACTGGGCGGAGGCGGCGGGCTGGGGCCGCCGCGCGATGGCCGCCAACCCGCGCTTCGTCGGCAACCTGCGCTTCCTGGCGGCGAGCCTGGCCGCCTGCGGCGAGCTCGCCGAGGCGAACGACGTCGGCCAGGCGCTGCTGCGGCTCAACCCGACCTTCCGGGCGCGCGCCTTCGCCGAGAACCACGCGTTCCGCGATCCGGCGCAGCGGCGGCGGTTCGGGGATCACCTGGTGGCGGCGGGGTTGCCGGCGTGAGGGGGCGAGACTTCGCGTAGAAGCATCCCATGAGCGCGACTGGAGTCGCGCGCCCCCAGCGAAGAAGTTCCGGCGGGGGGATCGAAGGCTGCCTCCAGCCCCCTCACCCAACCTCTCCCCCTGACGCGGGAGAGGAGCATGACGAAGAACGCACTCGGATAGCTTCACGACCTCTCCGTGGCGCGTGTTCGATCGCGGCTCGAACATCCCATGGGTGCGGGAGGTCCGCGCTCCGATGAGGCGGCGCTGGAGGGCGCGCTCCCGGCCGAGGGACTGGCCGGGAACGCGCCACGCCGTGGCGGGTCCTTCCTCGCAAACGCGACACACCCCAAGGCTGCCACAGGGCGCAGGTCGCTGCGCCTCCAGGGCGCGCGCCCGGCGTCGGGGGTCGGGGCGCGCGACGGCGGCACGCTACGCCGATCGCGCCACGGGACTGTGCGCGAGCGCACGCTGGCGGCGGCGGCCCGCTTCCGTCACAGCTTGGCCACGGGCTGTGCGACGGGGGTTTCGGTCATCGCAGCGAGGATGCACAATCCGGCGGTACGGCCCCTGCGTAGAGAAGCCCGGTCCAACCCGCGTCGGCCGAGAGCGAGGTTCGAGAATGATGCCGCTGCTGACCGTCCTCCGCCGCGCGGCGGCGTGCCTGGTCCTTTCGGCGATGGCCGCGGCACTCGCGGCGACCGGGGCGGCGGCCGCGGATCCGCCGTCGCGCGAGGCGCGCATCCGGGCGGCCGGACAGCTGCGGGTCTGCATCTGGCCGGCCTACTTCGCGATCTCCTACCGCGACCCCAAGACGGGGCAACTCGAGGGGCTCGACATCGACATGGCGAAGGCGCTGGCGGCCGACCTCGGCGTGCGCCCCGCCTTCGTCGATTCGACCTTCGCGACCTTCATGGACGATCTCGAGGCCGACCGCTGCGACATCGCCATGTTCGGCGTCGGCATCACCGAGCGGCGGCGCCAGCGGGTCGCCTTCTCGACGCCCACCCTGCGCAGCGGCCTCTACGCCGTGACGACCAAGGCGCAGACGCGCATCAGGACCTGGAACGACATCGACCAGCGCGGCAACGTCGTGGCGGTGCAGGACGGCACCTTCATGGAGCCGCTCATGCGCAACGCGCTCAAGAAGGCGACCATCACCGTGGTCGCGCCGCCGCGCACGCGCGAGGCCGAGATCGAATCGGGGCGGGCCGACGTGTTCATCTCCGACTTCCCCTACACGCGGCTGGTGGTGCGCACCCACGACTGGGTGCAGGTGATCGAGCCCAGCGACATGATCGCGCCGACCGACTACGCCTATGCCATGAAGCCGGGCGACGCGGCGTGGCTCGCGCGCGTCGACGCCTTCGTCGCGGCCGCCAAGGCCGACGGGCGGCTGGCGAAGGCGGCCGATCGCTTCGGGCTGACGCCGATCCTGCGCAAGTAGAGTCGTACCAGCTAGCGCGGATCGTCGAGGCTGAAGACGCTGGTCGCCTCGTCGTAGGCGAAGGCCTCGGCATAGCGGCCCCAGCCGGTGACGGCGCGCAGCGTCTGGTCGGCGAACTGCTCGGACATGTGGTCCTCGAGCTCGTCGCGGAAGCGGCGGGCCGGGGCGCGGTGGTTGCCGCGCTCGTCGAGCACGCGGCGGATATGGTTGGCGAGCGGCACGTGCGCCATCAGGTGCTGGGCGAACAGGCGCTTGCGCTCGTCGGGTCCGAGCCCGACGAAGCGGCGGCCGGGCTCGGTCAGGCGCAGGTCGCCCTCGGCCAGCTCGGCCAGGCGCAGGAGCTGCAGCGTCTCGGCCACCGGGAACAGATCGTCGATCTCCATCTGCAGCGCGGCGGCGAGCTCGGGCAGGTCGGCATGGCCGTCATAGGGCGGCGCCGCCACCGTCTCCAGGAGACCGGCCAGCAGGTTGGGCGACACGCGCGGCAGCGGCACGGCGAGGCCGGCGGGCGGCGCGGCGGCGTGGCGGTCGCCGGGCCGCGCGGTCATCAGGGCATAGATGTCGTCGACGAGCTGGCGGAAGGCCGGGTCGAGGCGGTTGCGCGGCTGCGGCAGGGCGACCGGGATCTCGGCCACGATGCGGCCGGGATGGGAGGCCAGCACCAGGATGCGATCGCTCATCAGCACCGCCTCCTCGATATTGTGGGTGACCATCAGGACGGCCGAGATCGGCAGCCGGCCCTCGTGCCAGAGGTCGAGCAGGTCGGTGCGCAGCGTCTCGGCGGTCAGCACGTCGAGCGCCGAGAAGGGCTCGTCCATCAGCAGCAGGCGCGGATGCACGACCAGCGCGCGGGCCAGCCCGACGCGCTGGCGCATGCCGCCCGACAGTTCCTTCGGATAGGCGCTCTCGTAGCCGTCGAGGCCGATCAGGTCGATCGCCTCCAGCGCGCGGCGGCGGCGCTCGGCCGGCGCCACGCGCTGGGCCTCGAGCCCGATCTCGACGTTCTGCTGCACGGTGAGCCAGGGGAAGAGCGCGAAGGTCTGGAACACCATCGCGACCTCGGCGGCCGGCCCGGCCACGGGATGGCCGGCGATCTCGACCTTGCCCTCGGTGGCGGGCATGAGGCCGGCGATGATGCGCAGCAGCGAGGACTTGCCGCAGCCCGAGCGGCCGAGCAGCGAGACGATCTCGCGGTCGCGGAGCGCGAGGCTGACGCCGTCCAGCACCAGCAGGTCCTCGCCCGAGCCCTTGGGATAGGCCTGGCGGACGCGCTCGACCGTGACGAGGGAATCCATGACGGGGGGATTCATGATGGTCTCCCTAATCTCCTTCCGTCACGTCAGCCGATAGCGCCGCTCGGCCAGCCGGTAGAGCGGCCGCCAGACCAGGCGGTTGAAGGCGACGACCAGCACCGACATGACGGCGATGCCCAGCACGACGCGCGGATAGTCGCCGGACGCGGTGGCGTCGGCGATGTAGGCGCCGAGCCCGGCCGCCTCCAGCTTCGTGTCGCCCCAGCTCGCGACCTCGGCCACGATGCTGGCGTTCCACGAGCCGCCGGTCGCGGTCAGCGCGCCGGTGACGTAGTAGGGCAGGATGCCGGGCAGGATCACCTGGCGCCACCATTGCCACGAGCGCAGGCGGAAGAGCTGGGCGGCCTCGCGCAGGTCGGTCGGGAAGGCGCTGGCGCCGGCGATGACGTTGAACAGGATGTACCACTGGGTGCCCAGCACCATCAGCGGGCTCAGCCAGATGTTCGGGTCGAGCTTCCAGTGGACGATCGCCACGACGGCGATGGGGAAGAGCACGTTGGCCGGGAAGGCGGCGAGGAACTGCGCCACCGGCTGGACGCGGGTCGCCCAGGCGGGCCTGAGCCCGATCCACACGCCGACCGGCACCCAGACCAGGCTCGCCAGCGCGATCAGCACGGCCACGCGCACCAGCGTGAGCAGGCCGAGCTCGACGGCGCGCGCCACGTCGGCCCAGCCCAGCGTCGTGTCGACGAAGGTGACGATGCGCCACAGCGCCCAGGCGGTGACGGTTGCCACGACGGCGAGCCACAGCCGGTCGAGCCAGCGCGTGCGCGCGGCGTCGACGGCGGCCGGGACCGTGGCGGGGGCTGCGCGCGCGGCGCGGCGCGGCAGCAGCGCGCCCAGGCGGCCCGTGGCCGCGGCGGCCAGGGCCATGGCGCGGCCCATCAGCCAGCGCAGCAGGCGGGCGCGGCGCCACAGGTCGTACATCCAGGAGCGCGGCCGGCGCTGGGACGCGGTCTGCTCGAAGCGGAACTTGTCGGCCCAGGCGACGATCGGCCGGAACAGGAGCTGGTCGTAGGCGAGGATGACCAGCGCCATGGCGCCGACCGCCTGCAGCACGGCGGGCACGTCCTGCCGGTCGATGGCCAGCGCCAGCCACGAGCCGATGCCCGGCAGGGTGACGGTGGTGTTGCCGACGGTGATCGCCTCCGAGGCGACGACGAAGAACCAGCCGCCCGACATCGACATCATCGTGTTCCAGATCAGGCCGGGCGCGGCGAACGGCGCCTCGAGGCGCCAGAAGCGCAGCCAGGGCGACAGCCGGAAGTGGCGGCTGGCCTCGTCGAGGTCGGGCGGCAGGGTGCGCAGCGACTGGTAGAAGCTGAACGCCATGTTCCAGGCCTGGCTGGTGAAGATGGCGAAGATCGCGGCGCATTCCGGGCCCAGCGTGCTGCCCGGAAACAGGTCGATGAAGAAGACGACGGTGAAGGTGAGGAAGCCCAGCACCGGCACCGACTGAAGGATGTCGAGCGCCGGCACGATCACCAGCTCGGCGCGCCGGCTCTTGGCGGCGAGCGTGGCGACCACGAAGGTGAAGAGGAGCGAGGCGGCGATGGCCGCGAACATGCGCAGCACGGTGCGCAGCGCGTAGCCGGGCAGGTTGGCGGGATCGAGGGTGACGGGCTCGCTCGTGAGCCGCGCCACCGGCTCGGCCATCTCGCGCGCGCCGTGGGCCAGCACCACGAACCCCGCCGCCACCAGCACGAAGATCGCGACGTCGCCGAGGGTCGGCAGCAGGCCGATGCTGCGCACCGGCAGCGGCGAGCCGGGGTCGATCCTGGTGGGGGTCAGGCGGGCCATCGTGTCTTCTCCGCCGAGAGCCATGCCAAGCCCCGATGACGGGCACATGACGGCCGGCGATGGAAATCCTACTTCGCGAGACCGGGGCAGAGCTGGCGGAAGATGACGAGCTCGATGTCGTAGTCCGAGGCCGGCGACCCGTCGAGCAGCGCGCCGGTCTCGAGGTCGCGGATCGCGTCGTCGGCCATGACCTCGCTGCCCGTCTTGGCGCGGCCGAGGAAGGCGAAGCGGCCGCCGAACATGTCGGTCCAGGTCTTCGCGACGCAGTCGCCGCTCACCCGGTCGGCGATCTTCACGTCGGCCAGGGTCTCGCGCACGCAGGCCGGCGAGGGATCGCGCACATACTCGACGCAGAAGGCCTTTGCGTCCTGCGGCGTGTGCTCGACCCGGATCACCGCATGGGCGGTACCGATGCCGGACTTGGACACGGTCGTGAGCTGCATGCCGGCGCGGGTGCCGTAGAGGATGCGGTCGTCGGCGGGTTGGGCCAGCGCGGCCGCGGCGGACAACAGGGCCGGCGCGGCGAACGCGAGGCGCAGGAACGGGAAGGTCATCGCGGCGTCTGGTGCCATGGCGCCCGCGGCGGGGTCAATCCGGGCCCGACGCGCCCCGGAAAGATTGAGACACACCGGAGCGCGGACCTCCAGGTCCGCGCTCCCAGGCGATGAAGCGCTATTCCGCGACGGCGAGGCCGGTGGTCTCCGGGACGCCGGTCTTGAGGTTGATCACCTGCACCGCGGCGCCCGAAGCGCCCTTGCCGAGATTGTCGAGCGAGGCGACGGCCAGGATCTGCTCCTCGGCGTCGTTGCCGTAGACGGCGAGCTCGAGCGTGTTGGTGTCGACCAGCCGGTCGGCGCGCAGGAAACGCTCGCGCTCCAGCCACTGGCGGTCGCCGAGCGGCCGCACCGGCACGAAGGTCTCGCCGGCATAGTAGTCGGCCAGCACGGCGTGCACGTCCCTGGCCGTCACCTTGCGAGCGAGGATGTCGCGGGTCACCGGCACCATGACCAGCATGCCCTGGGCGTAGTGGCCGACCGAGGGCATGAACATCGGCGCGTGCGCGAGATGGGAATACTTCTTCATCTCCGGCACGTGCTTGTGCGCGAGCTCGAGCCCGTAGAGGCCGAACGGCTCGACGCCGGGCTGCTCGTGAACGGCGATCAGCTCCTTGCCGCCGCCGGTGTAGCCCGAGACGCCGAACACGGCGGGCGTCGCGTCGGCGCGCACGATGCCGGCGTCGACCAGCGGCCGCAGCAGCGCGATGGCCCCGGTCGGGTAGCAGCCGGGATTGGAGATGCGCCGCGAATCGAGCAGCTTCTGCCGCTGGTCCCTGGCCATCTCGGGGAAACCGTAGGTCCAGCCGTCGGCGACGCGATGGGCGGTGCTGGCGTCGATCACGGCGGTGTCGGCGCCGCTCGTGTCGAGCGCGCCGACCAGCTCCTTGGCGGCGGCGTCGGGCAGGCAGAGCACGGCGATGTCGGCGGCGCCGGCGATCTCGGCGCGCTTGCCGAGGTCCTTGCGGTCGGCCATCGGCAGCTCGAGCAGCTCGATGTCGGGCCGGTCCTTCAGCCGGTCGACGATCTGCAGCCCGGTGGTGCCGTGCTGGCCGTCGATGAAGATCTTCGTCTTGTTGCTGCTGGTCATTGTCTTCTCTCTCGCAAATTCAGGGCCTGTGAAGGGGCCGGCTGGAGAAGGGAGGAAGGGATGGAAGCCGCCTGAACCTCTCCGGCGGCTTCACGATACGGCGCGCCTGTTACGCGCGCGCGTCCTCGCACCGCTCGGCAGAGCGGCGGCGTCGCGACCGGACGGGAGCGAACGAAATCATTGCGGGGCGGATATTTCATCGCGGGCGCGCGCTGTCAAGGTGTAGGCTCGGCCATCCCCTGCCGGAGCCAGCCATGAGCCAGAGCGAGCCGCAACCCGACCCCTCCGCCGCCCATCCCGAAGGCCTGTCGATGCTCGACAAGCGCCGGATCGAGGCCGAGATCCTGAAGGAGGTCTACCTCACCCTGAAGGAGAGCCACGGCGAGGAGGTCGCGAAGAAGACCATCGCCGAATCGGTGCGGCGCTCGGCCATCGAGCAGGCCCGCGCCTTCGCGGCGGCGGCGCCGGGCGGGCCCTCGCTCAAGGCCTTCCAGGACGTGATGCCGCTCTGGACCAAGGGCGGGGCCCTGCAGATCGAGGTCCAGGAGCAGAGCCCCGACCGCTTCGCCTTCAACGTCGTGCGCTGCCGCTACGCCGAGACCTACAAGGCGATGGGGCTGGGCGAGATCGGGCATCTCCTGTCGTGCAACCGCGACGGCGCCTTCTGCGAGGGCTACGACCCGAAGCTCAAGCTCGAGCGCACCCAGACGATCATGCAGGGCGCCAGCCACTGCGACTTCACCTACACCTACGAGAGTCCCTCACGCCGATGAAGAACCTGTCGAGAGAGGGCGGGTGCCCTCGGTGCGTCCCCGTCGACGACGGGTTGGCGCGGCGGACGCGGACAGCGAGGGCATGGCGGGCGATCGGCTTCCTCCGGGCGGCAACGCCCGGGCTCGCACGCCTGCGCCTGCTCGCCCATGCCGCCGTGCTCGGCTCCCTGCTGGGCGCAGCCTCCGCGACGGCGCAGACCTTCGTCGGCCAGGGACCCGGCCTGAGCATAGGAAGCTCCCAGGCCATCCAGAGCAATGACGCACCTCCCAACGGCACGGTCGGCGCGGCGATCCAGGCGGTGCTGCCCCATCCGACCGATCCCAACACGATGTACGTCGGCGGCACCAATGGCGGCGTCTGGGTGACGCACAATGGCGGCGCGAGCTGGACGCCGCTCAGCGACAAGCAGAGCTCGCTGTCGATCGCGAGCCTTGCCTTCGACCCGACCGACGCGAGCCGCAACACGCTGATCGCCGGCGTCGGCATCACCTCGAACGGCCTGGTGGGCAGCGGCAATGTCGAAGGGCGCGGCGGCCAGCGCATCGGCGTGCTCTACACCACCAACGGCGGCTCGTCGTGGAGCGAGCTGGGCGGGGCGACGCTCGCCAACAAGAGCATCGTGGGCGTCGCCGCCCGCGGCTCGACGCTGCTCGCCGCCGCCGCCGAGCCGCACGACACGGCAGCCGCGGGCGGGCTCTACCGCAGCGTCAATGGCGGAAGCTCCTTCGACCTGGTGAGCGGCACGCGCGGCCTGGCGAGCGGGCCGGTATCGTCGCTGGCGAGCGACAACGCCAATCGCGACGTGTTCTTTGCGGCCGTCAGCTCGACCGGAATCTACAAGAGCAGCAACGGCGGCTCCGACTGGAACCAGGTCCTGGCGCTCGGCGCCAACCGCATCGCCCGGGTGGCGACCGGCCCGAACGGCGCGATCGCGGTCGGCGTCTACGACAGTTCGAGCGGCAGTCCGACCAGCGGCCAGCTCGTCGCGATCCAGCACTCGCGCGACGGCGGCGCGACGTGGACACAGCTCGCCGTTCCCGACATCAACGCCGGCCGGCAGGCGTCGACCGACTTCGCCATCGCCGTCGATCCCAACAACCCCGACATCGTCTACGTCGCCGGCGACCGGATCGCCGATCCTCCGTACACCGTCACGGCCTTCCGGATCGTGCGCCAGGCCGACGGCACCTCGGTCGCCGAATCCCTGACCGACGGCGGCGCCAGCGACGGGTCGACGACTCACGCCGACGCGCGAGCGCTGGCCTTCGACGTGCTGGGGCGGCTGATCCAGGGCGGCGACGGCGGCCTCTACTTCCGCACCAATCCCGGCGGCACCGGCGTCTGGCGCGGGCTCAACAACCCGTCGCTGGCGCTGCGCGAGCCCTATGCGGTGGCCTACGATTCGATCAGCCGGCGACTGGTCATGTCGGCCCAGGACACCGGCTCGGCCTATCAGAGCGCGCCCGGCAACTCGAGCTACCGGGCGGTCGGCGGCGGCGGCGACGGGGTCAATGCCGTGGTGAACGACACGACGCTCCGCGAGCAGGGCCGAAGCGTCATCTACGTGACCTCGCAGAACCTGTCGCCGCTGACCCGGCTGCTGGTGGACGCCAACGGCACGGTGATCAACCAAACGACCTTCAACACGCGCGAAGGCACGTCGGACCTGGTCGGACTGGAAGGCGACGACTTCACCGCCGTTCCCCGGCGGGTGCCGGTCAGGTCCCTGCCGTTCTCGAGCCGGCTCGCCCTCAATCGCATCGACCCGCAGAGGATCGCGATCGGCACCAACTACGTCTACACGACGGTCGACGCGAACGGAGCGGCCGAGGAACTCACCCTCCTCAACCTCGGCACGCCGGGATCGCAGATCGGCGCGGTCGGGGCGCTGGCCTTCGGCACCAGGGACAACGACGACGCCGTGCTGGCGGGATCGACCAACGGCCTCTATCTCAGCAGCACGGCGACGGCAGGCTCGCTCGTGCAGCTGACGCAGTACACGGGCGACGCCCCGACCTCGGTGGTTTTCGATGCCCGCGCCTTCCAGCGCTTCTTCGCCGCCGATTCAACCCGGCTGTGGGGCACCGTCGACGCCGGCGCGACTCCCTTCACCGACCTCACGCCCAACCTGACGCCGCTCGACATCATCCGGCCGACCAGCGTCGAGTTCATTTCGAGCAACGGCGTCGAGGCGCTTCTGGTCGGCGGGTTGAACAACGTCGCCAACGCCAAGAGCCCGATCGCCGCGGCCGACAGCGACGCCGCCGGGATGCTGACCAACTGGCGCGCCTTCGGGGACGGCCTGCCGAACACCATCGTCAACCAGATGAGCTACAACGAACATGCCGACGTCCTGGCGGTGAGCCTGTTCGGGCGCGGCGCATGGCTGCTGTACGACGTGACGGCCTACTTCCCGACCGCCCTCGAGCTCCGCTTCGGCCTGGCCGACAACGATTCGGTGCCCGACGCCTCGTTCCTGACCGACGGCGCGCGCGCGAGCCGCAACCTGGTGAAGTACGGCTACGGGACGCTGACCATCGACGGCACGGCGACCTATACCGGGCAAACCGACGTGGTGGGCGGGCGGCTGGCCGTGAACGGCGACATCAGCCGGTCGAGCGGCATGATGGTCGGGTCGGGTGGAATCCTGGGCGGCACCGGCTTCGTGCCATCGACCGTCGTGGCGGGAACGCTGGCGCCCGGCAACTCGATCGGCACGATCACGGTCAACGGCAATCTCACCTTCCTGCCGGGCAGCATCTACCAGGTCGAGGTCGCCGGCACGACGGCCGACCTCACCACCGTCACGGGCACCGCCACGCTCTCCGGCACGACCCAGGCCCTGTTCGCGCCGGGCTCCCTCACGCGCAGCTACACCATCCTGTCGGCGGCCGGCGGCATCAACGGCAGCTTCCAGAACCTGACGGCGACCGGCCTGCCCGGCTTCCTCAGCGCGAGCCTGGGCTACGGTGCCACTGACGTGACCCTGGCCCTGCAGTCGACCATGACCGCGACGGCCGGCCTCGCCGGCAACCAGCTCGCCGTGGCGCGCGCGCTCGACACGGCGTTCAACGCCGGGCCCGGGCTCGGCGCCATGCCCGCACTGTTCGGGCTCTCCAACGGCCAGCTCCCGGCATCGCTGGAGCTGCTGGCCGGCGACAATGGCAGCGTCGGCCAGTCGATGGCCATCACCGCCGGCGGACAGTTCTCGGCCTTGCTGGCGAACCGCCCGGCGACGCGACGGGCCGAGGAACGCGGCCTCGCGCTCGCCGCCTGCACCGACGATCGCGCCCAGGCGTGCGACACGGCCGACGAGCCGCGCAACTTCAGCGCCTGGGGGACGGCCTTCGGCGGCGCCCAGTGGCTCAATGCCGATCCGGCGACGGGCAGCAATGCCGCCCAGCAGAACATCGGCGGCGGCGCCTTCGGCGGCGACTATCGCGCCGGACCGCAGACGCTGATCGGCGCCGCGGTCGGCTTCAGCAGCTCGAACTACTGGGTCGGCGCCACCGGCGCCAATGGCCGCGCCACCGGCATCCATGCCGGTCTCTACGGCCAGCACGACTGGCGGAGCTTCTACGTCAACGCGGCGCTCGCCTACAGTCGCTTCGACGGCAGCGCGGTCCGTCCGATCGTCGGGATCGGCACGACGGAGACCGAAAGGTCCTACGCGACCTCCAACCTGCTCGGCGGCCGCGTCGAGGTCGGCCGGCCGTTCGACGTCGCCCGGTTCGAGGACGGCACGCTCGGGCTGACGCCGTTCGCCGCGGTGCAGCCGTCCGTGCTGTGGACGCCGCCCATCGCCGAATCGAGCGTGACGGCGACCGGCTCGTCCGGCGCGTTCGGCCTGAACTACCAGGCGCAGTCGACGGGCTCGCTGCCGACGTTCCTGGGGGTGCAGGCCGATTTCACGACCGAGGTGAAGTCGCGGCCGCTGACGGGGTGGGTTCGGGCCTCCTGGGTGCACGAGTTCCTCACCAGCCGCAGCGTCAGCGCGGGCTTCGCCGTGCTGCCGGGCAGCACCTTCACCGTCGACGGCGCCCGCGCCGCCAGCGACGCCGCCCGTTTCGACTTCGGCGTCAAGCATGCGGTGGGCAGCCAGACCTCCCTGTTCGCCAGCGGCAACGTCGAACTGTCAAATCGCGGCCAGAGCCTCGCCGGTATGGTAGGATTGCGCGTCGTCTGGTGACGATCCTCATCCTTCCACCGTTTCAAGGCGCCCGGGTGTTCGGCCTTTAGTGCGGTCGGAGCCGGCAGCGCGTACATGCAATCGACGATCACAATTCGGGAGCGGCAAACCGACATGACCAATGGCAAGAGGCGGTTGAAGTTTGCGGCGGGGCTCACGGCATCGCTTCTTTGTTCGGTATCGACGGCGGCCTTCGGGCAATCGCTCAATTTCATCACCTTCGGCAATCCGGGCAGCGTGGTGACGACGGTCACCGGCATCCGCGACCGCAACATGACCGGCGACTATACGCTCGGCTCCGGCGGCGATACCGGCGGGCAGCTCTATACCCTGCCCTCTCTCGTGGCAGCGCCATACCCGACCGCGACGTCGTCGGGGGCAAACCTGACGGGCGCCACCACGAACACGCCCTACGGGCCGAGCTTCGGCTCGGCCACCGGCATCCTGCGGGTCACCGGCAGCTACAAGTCGCCGACCTATCCGTCACCGACCTTCGGCGACGTCGGCTATCTCTATGACGGCGCCAACGCGCCCGGCCAGCAGCTCACGACGCTGATCGCCAACAACGGCACCGCGTTCAACACGATCGGCCATTCGAACTTCGGCAACCAGCTCGTCGGCAACTGGGACACCGGAAACAAGGCGGTAGGCAACGCCTTCCTCTACGACATCGCGGCCGGCACGATGACCAACATCAACCGCCCGGGCCCCTATACCAGCACCACCGCCTACGGCGTCTACGGCGACCGCATCGCCGGCGGTTCAAGCCTCGGACCCGGCCTGTCGCGCGCCTACATCCTGAACCAGACGACCGGCCTCTACACCGACTACGACGCGCCGGGGACCGGCACGGTCGTCACGCATTTCGAGGGCATCACCGGCGGCGGCCGCGCCAACACGTACAATCTCGTGGCCGATTCGGTGGATGCCACCGGCACCCACGCCTGGGTGGTGCATATCGACCAGAACGGCAATGCGACCTGGACCGAGCTCAGCGTGCCCGGCGCCAGCACGACCTCGGCCAACTCGATCTATGGCAGCACCGCGATCGGCGTCTACACGCTGAACGGCGTGACCTACGCTTTCACCACGACGGTGCCGGGCATCTACAACCCGATCACCAACAACGCGTCGCTGACGAGCGCCGCGGCCGGTGCGGTGGCGCTGTCCGGCATCGAGGGCGACGACATCGTGAACAACGGCACGGTCGCGATGAGCGGTCCGGCCAGTGTCGGCATCAACATCAACACCTACGGCACGGTCACCAACAACGGCACGGTCGGCGTCACCGGCGCCGGCAGCTCGGCGGTGCAGCTCAGCGGCTCGTTCAGCTCGCTGCTGAACTACGGCACCGTCACCGCCGCGCCGGGCGGCCTCGCCGTGCTGGCCGATTCGACGGCGAGCGGCTCGATCGTGGTCAACTACGGCACCATCGACGGCCAGGTGCTGGTCAATGCCGGGCCCCTCGTGCGGTTCGAGAACAGCGGCTGGATGGGAATCGGCGCCGCCGGCGCCGGCGTCACCCACCAGGTTAGCGGCACCTTCGCCCAGACCTCGGCCGGCATCCTGTCGCTGCGCGTGGCGCCGAACGGCGTGTCGGACCAGCTGCTGGTCAACGGCGTGGCGCGACTGGCCGGCACGGCACAGGCGGTGTTCCAGCCCGGCACCTACAGCCGCTCGAGCTACACGCTGCTCACCGCGACGGGCGGGCTGACCGGCACCTTCGGTGCGCTGTCGACCGTCAACCTGCCCGCCTTCCTGTCGGCCAGCCTGGGCTACGGCACCAACACCGTCACCCTCAGCCTGCAGTCGGCGATGGCCTCGCTGCCGGGGTTGAGCAACAACCAGGGATCGGTGGCGCGCGCCCTCGACGGCGCTTTCAACAGCGGCTCCGGCCTCAACGCCGTGTCGGGCCTCTACGGCCTCTCGGCGCCGGAGATCGGGCAGGCGCTGACCGTGCTGTCGGGCAGCAACGCCAGCGTCGGCCAGGCCGCCTCGCTGGCCGCCGGCGGCCAGTTCGCCGGCCTTCTGGCGGCCCGCGCCGCCAGCCAGCGCGGCGGCGGCGCTGCGGCGCAGACTGCGCAGGCGCAGACCGCGCAGGCGGCGGCCGCGGCGGTTCCGGCCGATGCCTGCGGCCCCGCGACCTGCGATACGGCGGCGGCCAACTGGAGCGCCTGGGGCACCGCGTTCGGCGGCGCGCAATGGCTGAACGCCGACGGCGGCGTCGGCAGCCCGGCGGCGCAGCAGTCGATCGGCGGCGGCGCCGTCGGCATCGACGTCCGCGTCGGACCGCAGACCCTGGTCGGCCTGGCGCTGGGCCTGAGCGATTCCAGCTACTGGGTGGGCGCGACCGGCGCCAACGGCCGCGCCACCGGCTTCCATGCCGGCCTCTACGGGCAGCAGGACTGGGCCGGCTTCTACGTCAGCGCGGCGCTGGCCTACAGCCGCTTCGACGGCAACGCGACGCGGCCGATCGCCGGCATCGGCACGACCGAGACGGCCAAGTCGTCGGCGATCGCCAACCAGCTCGGCGGCCGCCTCGAGATCGGCCGCGCCTTCGAGCTGGCGCCGCCCGACGGCGGGCGCCTGACCGCGACGCCGTTCGTGGCGCTGCAGCCGATGCAGCTCTGGACGCCCGCCTACAGCGAATCGAGCGTGACCGCGACCGGGGCGCCGGGCGTGTTCGGCCTGTCCTACCAGGCGCAGTCGACGACCTCGCTGCCGCTGTTCCTGGGCGCGCAGTTCGACACCGAGACGGTCGTGCAGGGCCGGCCGCTCTCGGCCTGGGTGCGGGCGGCCTGGGTGCACGAGTTCCTGCCCGAGCGCAGCGTCACCGCCGGCTTCGAGGTGCTGCCCGGCACCAGCTTCACCGTCGACGGCGCGCGCGCCGCCTACAACGCCGCCCGCGTCGACCTCGGCGCGCGCTACGACATCGCCAGCCGGACCTCGCTGTTCATCAACGGCAGCGCCGAGCTCTCCTACCGCGGCCAGGCGATCGCCGGCGTCGGCGGGCTGCGCTTCTCCTGGTGAACCGTCTGCCTTGACCCCATCCCCCTCGGGCAACTAAATGCACCGAGGGGGATAATTCATGTCGACTGCAATCCGTGCCCTCGTGATCGCCGGGGTGATGGCCGGTTTCTGTCCGTCTTTGGTTCAGGCCCAGGAAACGGGCGTGCCGGCCAGCGGCTTCTATGCCGGCGCCGGCGTCAGCGCCAACCTCGTGGTGCCGACCAACCAGACGATCTTCTCGCAGGGCGTCTCCAACGTCTTCCAGGGCAGCACGCTCGCGGCCTACGGCGCGGCGGGCGGCCCGACCAACCCGCGCCCGCCGACCGCAGCCACGATCTCGCCGTCGGCCCAGCTCGGCTATTTCCAGCGGCTGAACGAGAGCCGGTGGCTGCTCGGCGGCAAGCTCACCTACAACTACATCGCCGCGACCGCGACGGACCACTACGTGGCGGTGCCCCAGATCGGGTCGTTCACCCAGGTGCCCGGCGGCCCCATCACGGCGTTCACCGGCAACGTCGTGGTCCGCTCCTACCAGATCACCGCCGATCATCAGATCGCGCTGGTGCCTTACGTCGGCTACACGTTCGATCGCAGCTACGTCTACTTCGGCGCCGGGCCGTCGCTCACGCACACCGACGTCAAGCTGAGCCACGTGGTGGGCTACGCCGACATCAACGGCGCGGTCGGCACCAACATCACCGGCGCACCGGCGACCTATTCGAGCGAGCAGTGGCTGATCGGCGCGACCTTCGCGGTCGGCGCCACCTACTTCCTGACACCGTCCTGGTTCGTGGACTTCGGCTACGCGTTCACCATCACCGATCTCTGGAATCCGACCTATTCCTCGCCCTTCAGCAACGACCCGATGGCCGCCGGGGTAACCTACCAGACCTCCGGCGTCCTGAGCGGCAGCTACACCGGCGGGCTGAACACCCACGCGCTCACCGTGTCGATCAACCGGCGATTCTGACGCCGGAAGGGAGCGAAGCCTTACGGCCAGTCGGCGATGAAACCCCGGGCGCGGTAGGGCGCGATCTTGGCGTCCTCGGCCAGGACGCGGGCGCGGAACAGCGGGTCGGTGTGCCAGCGCTCGACCGGCACGCCGTAGGGATTGACCGTCACCAGCATCTTCTCGACCTCGGGCCAGTGCCGCTGCAGCGTCATCGGATAGCGCCGCGCCGTGCAGACCTTGCCGAGGCAGATGACGCGCCGGACGTTCGCGCGTCCCAGCGCGGCATCGATCAGCGGCAGGGAGAAGATCACGTTCTCGCCGGTGTTGGTGGCGCGGTGCTCCTCGATGATGCGGCCGGCCGGCACGCCACCCGCCACCATGCCGGCGGTGATCACGCTGCATTCGGTGCGCGGATCGCCCTGGGTCGCGCCGCCGCTCACGACGGCATGGGGGTAGAGGCCGCGGCGCCACAGGTCGACGGCGGCGGCGATCAGCTCGGGCACGCCGCGGCGCTGGCCGAACACGAACAGCAGGTCGGCGGGCGCGAGCGGCGTCGAGATCAGATGCTCGGCATCGATGCGCGCGATCTCGCCGGCGGGGAGCTCGCTCAATTTCAGGAACTCGGCAATCGCCAGATGGTTGTCCTTCACCGGCCAGGGACGGATCGGGATCGTCTCGTTGTTGAACGTCGCGAGGATGGGGCGCGGTGCGGCATCGACGGCGAGCCTGGCCACCGAGACCGACGGCACGCCCTCGGGAATGCCGGGCGGCAGCTTGCCGTCGAGGCTGAACTTGTCGCGGCCGACGCCGAAGTAGCCGCGCGGACGGCTCATGGCGACCACCGCGGCGGCGCCCTCGTCGCCCTTGCCGAAGACGGCAGGACGCAGATGCACGAGGTCGCTCGAGCGCAGGAAGGGCGAGCGGTAGGTGTGGGTGATCGGCTGCGCCGCCATCGCCAGCACGAACTCGTAAAAGGCATCGGAGCGGCCGATGAAGGGCCCCCAGACGCCGTCCTCGCCGGTCGTCTTGCGATGGGCGGGCGCGTTGGTGCGGCGCTCGCCGGTGGCGGGATCGACCTCGTAGATCTCGACCTCGGCGCCGGACACCGGGCGGTTGGTGTAGACGCCGTCGGCGAGGCCGGTGACGCGGCCGTTCAGCACCGGCAGCGGCTCCTGGGCGATGAACAATGCTGGCCGGCGGCGCGCCGGCAATGAACTCGTACATCGCGGCGAAGGCCAGCTTGTTGAACGCCACCTCGCGATGGTCGAGCCCGTCGAGCACGACGTTGCGCGCGCCGCGCAGCTCCGAGGCATCGTGGCCGACCCCCGTCGGCTTGCCGGGCGCGCCGATGTAGCGCCCGTCGGGCTGCGAATACTTGTCGTTGTGATCGGAGCGGATCGCCATCATCGCCACACCCGGGATCAGGTCGTCGGCGCCGGCATTCAGGTCCTTCAGGAACGCGTAGGCGCCGTTGAACTCGGAGCCGACCAGCAGCGTGTCGGAGACGACGATGCCGCGGTTGGGCGTGCCGCACAGCACGGCGTGGCTGACCGCGGCGGCGCCGCCACCGTTCTTCAGGTAGCTGCGGATGGCGTTGCCGCCGCGCGACGAGCCGACCAGCGCCACCCGGGCGCGGCCGGTCGCACGGCGAACCGCGTCGACGGTGGCGGCGAGGGCCTTCATCTGGTCCTCGGCGGACGACCGGAAGGGCTCGGGCCGCGCATCCTCGCGGCGGGCGCTGGGATCCTCGAAGTCGAAGGCGAAGAGCTGGTCGCGCTTGTAGCCGTTGGCCTCGAAGCGCCAGACGTTATTGATCCACAGCGCGCCGGAATCGCCGTTGCCGTGCACGAAGACGACGGGCGTGTTTCCGTTTGCCGAGTCGACGGCGACGGCGAGCCTTGCGCGCGCGCCGTCGCAACCGTCGTCACGGCCGCAGCGGCGCCGAGCAGCGCCCGCCGGGTCAATCCCCTTCCGTCTCCCCCGATCATGGTCCCTCATGTTGGCAAATGACGCCCGCCAAGGCTACGCTTCCCATGATGTCCCTTTGTTACATCGACAGCCCGGTCGGCCGGCTGGCGGTCGAAGCGGACGACGCCGCCGTGACCGGCCTGCGCTGGGCGGACGCCGGCGAGCGCAGCCGCGAGCGGCAGCAGAGCCGCGTCCTGGCCGAGGCGATGCGCCAACTCGAGCGCTACTTCGCCGGCCGGCTGCGGCGCTTCGACCTGCCGCTGGCGGCGCGCGGCACCGCGTTCCAGCACCGCGTGTGGGCGATGATGAGCGCCATCCCGTGGGGCGAGACCGCGACCTACGGCGGCCTCGCGATGGCGCTGGGCTCGGGACCGCGTCCCGTCGGCATGGCCTGCGCGCGCAATCCGATCCCCATCATCGTGCCCTGCCATCGCGTCCTCGCGAGCGGCGGCAAGGAGGGCGGCTTCTCCGGCGGCCGCGGCCTGCCGACCAAGCGGCAACTCCTGGCGCTCGAAGGCGTCGTCCTGCTGTAACACCCCTCTCGACAGGGCGACGGCAGGCCATTGCGTCGGCCCCTGTCGCCCGCTACGGAGAGCGCATGCGCGTGCTGATCATCCGGCCGGAACGCGAAGCCACGGCGCTGGCGACGGCGCTCAGCGAGCGCGGCCACGTCCCGGTCATCGCGCCGCTGTTCCGCCTCGAGTTCCTCCATCCGCCGGCCGATTTCGCCGGGACGCTGGCGGCCTGCCAGGCCGTGCTGCTGACGTCGGCCAACGGCGCGCGCGCGCTCGCCGAGGCGAGCGACCAGCGCGGCCCGACCGGTCGTGGCGGTGGGCGACACGACCGCGAGCACAGCCGAAGGGCTGGGCTTCGGATCCGTCACCTCGGCATCGGGCGAACGGCGAGGCGCTGGCAGCCCTCGTGCGCCGGCAGTTCGATCCCGCGGCCGGGCCCTTGCTGCACGTGTCGGGCCAGGAGGTGGCGCTCGACCTGGTCGCGGCGCTGGCGCCGGCGGGCTTCGAGGTCCGGCGCTTCGTGCTCTACGATGCGCGCGAGGAGACGACGCTGCCGGAGCCGGCACGAGCCGCGCTCGAGGCCCGCGCGATCGACGCCGTCACCTTCTTCTCGGCGCGTGCGGCCTCGGTGTTCGCCACCATGGTCGACGATGCCGGCCTGGCGGCGAGCCTGCACGGCGTCACCGCCGTGGCCATCAGCCCGGCCGCTCTCGCCCCCGCGAGCGGCCTGCCCTTCAAGGCCGTGCGCACGGCCGCCAAGCCGACCCGCCAGGCGGTGCTCGACGAGATCGACCTGCTGGCTGCGGCCGGCCCAGACGTCGCCGAACAAGGACCTGCGACCATGAGCGATTCCTCCTCCTCTCCGCGGCCGGGTGGCCGAGCCCAATGATCGGGAGTCCGTCGGCGACGGGCCCGCGGTGCCGCCGGCGACCGGGCGCGAGCCGGTGATCGTGCGCAAGGGACTGGGCGTCGCCGGCGCCTTCGTCGTGGGCCTCGTGGCCTCGGCCGTCGTGCTGGCCGCTGCCCTCGCCACCCTGCCCTATTGGCCCGAGCCGGCGCGGTCGTTGTGGCGCGGCCCCGCGACCGCGACCGTGGCGGCGCCCGCTGCAGCCGCGACGACGGCTCCGGCGGTCGACCCGCAGGCGATCCGCGCCGCCGCCGAGGCCGCGGCGAAGGCGGAGGTCGAGGCCGCCCGCGGCACGCTCGCGGCGCGGCCTGGACGATCTCGAGAAGCGCCTGCGCGCGCTGTCGGCGACGGCCGCCGCCGGTGCCGCACCGGCCCCCGCCGCCGGGCCCGATCCGGCGCTGGCCGAGCTCAAGTCGCGGCTCGATGCGCTGGAGAAGAAGCCGGCGCCGATTGCCGAGAAGGTGCTGGAGCAGACCGAGCAGAAGGCCGAGGCCGTGAAGGCCGAGACCGACAAGGAGATCGCGGTCCTGAACCGCGAGATCGCCGCCCTGCGCGATTCGCTGCAGTCGCTCGACCGCGCGGTGGCGAGCCAGCGCGAGCAGGCCAGGACGGTGGCCGACAAGGCGACGCAGAGCGCGGGCGCCAGCGAGAAGGCGATCGCCTCGGCGCGCGGTTCGGCCGTGATCGGCATCGCCGCGCGGCTCGACGCGGCGGCCGAGGCCGGCCAGCCCTTCGCGAAGGACCTGGCGCTGCTGGGGCCGCTGGTGCAGGGCGACGACAAGCTCGCGGCGGTCGCGGCCAAGCTGCAGCCCTTCGCCGACAAGGGCGTGCCCTCGCAGGTGACGCTGGAAGAGTCCTTCCCCGCGGTCGCCAAGGCGGCGCTGGCCGACGACCTGGCCGACGATTCGCTGGGCGAGCGGGTGCTCGGCAAGCTGCGCAACCTGGTCTCCCTGCGGCGCGTCGGCGACGTGCCGGGCGACAGCACCGAGGCCAAGCTCGCGCGCGCCGAGACGGCCCTGCACACGGGCGACGTGGCGCGCGCGGTGGAGATCGTGAAGAGCCTGCCCGACGCCACCAGGAAGGCAACGGCGGCCTGGCTCGCCCGCGCCGAGGCCTATCTCGCCGCCAAGGCGGCGCTGCAGGAGCTCGCCGCCGCGGCGGCGGCCACGATGGGCACGCGCTGATCCATGACCACGATCCGCACCCTGATCTGGTTCGCCCTGGCGGCGCTGGCGATGGTCGGCGCGGTGTGGCTGGCCGAGCGGCCGGGCACCGTCACCGCCGAATGGCAGGGCTGGCGCCTCGACAGCAGCGTCGGCGCCCTCCTGATCGGCATCGTCATCCTGATGCTGCTGGGCGTCGGCGCCTGGATGCTCTACCGCTGGATCGTCGGCGCGCCCGTGGCCCTGCTCGAAGGCTGGGGCGAGAGCCGCAAGAAGCGCGGCTACCGCGAGCTGACCCAGGGCCTGGCGGCGGTCGCCGCCGGCGACGGGGCGGAGGCGCAACGCCACGCCCGCCGCGCCGAGCAGCTGCTGGGCGAGCCGCCGATGACGCTGCTCCTGTCGGCCCAGGCGGCCCAGCTCGCCGGCGACCGCGACGGCGCGCAGCGCGCCTACACCGCCATGCTCGAGGACGACCAGATGGCGTTCATCGGCCTGCGCGGCCTGATCGCCCAGGCCCTGCGCGAGGGCGACCAGACGACGGCGCTGGGCTACGCCGAGCGCGCCTTCCGGCTCCGGCCGCAGACGCCGTGGGTCGTGCACACGCTGTTCGACATGCAGGCCCAGCTCGGCCAGTGGCGGACGGCGCAGGAGACGCTCGACACCGGCGTGCGCCGCAAGGCGGTGACGGTCGACAAGGGCCGCAACCTGCGCGCCCTGTTGCTCCTGGAGCGCAGCCGCGAGGCCGAGCGCGACGGCCATCCCGCCGATGCGCTCGAGCTGGCCCGCGAGGCCTTCCGCCTGGCGCCCGACCGCATCCCGGTGACGCGCCGTCTGGCCGAGCTGCAGCTCGGCGCCGGCGATGCCAAGCGCGCCATCAAGACGCTGGAGCGCGGCTGGACGGCGGCGCCGCATCCCGACCTGGCGCAGCTCTACCTGCGGGCCTCCGGCGAGACCGATCCGATGAAGCGCATTGCCGTGGCCCGCCGCCTCGCCGGCCTCAAGCCCAACGACATCGAGAGCCAGCTCGTGCTGGCCCAGGCCTCCCTCGATGCCGGCCTGTGGGGCGAGGCGCGGCGCCAGCTCGAGACCGCCGGCGGCAGCCAACCCGCGGTGCGGGTGTGCCGCATGATGGCCGACCTCGAGGAACGGGCGGCGTCCGAGCCCGCCAGGGTGCACGACTGGCTGGCGCGCGCGGCCGCGGCGCCGGCCGACTGCGCCTGGCGCTGCACGGCCTGCAACACCCAGCACGAGGCGTGGCGGGCGGTCTGCGCGAGCTGCGGCGCCTTCGGCACGCTGCAATGGCGCGCCCCGGGCAGCGCCGCGCAGCTCCTGCCGCCGGAGACGCGGGCCGAGCTCGAGTTCGCCGGCACGCCGGGCACGCCTGCTCAAGTTCCTCTCCCCCGCTAGGGCAGGGCTATCGCATTTGATCAATTTCTCCGTCATCCCGAGCGGAGCCGCCCGAAGGGCGGCGAAGCCGAGGGACCTTTTTTCGGGCCGCTTCCGCAAAAACAGGTCCCTCCACTCCGCCTCGCTACGCTCGGCTTCGGTCGGGATGACGGGGTTTTGCAGTCATATGCGATAGCCCTGCCCGCTAGGGGAAGAGGTCAGGTGAGGGGTTGCAGCGGCCGTCGACGCCCCCTCACCCAGCCTCTCCCCCTTAGCGGGGGAGAGGAGCATGAAAAGGGCGCAAGCCCAGGGAGGAAGCACGATGTTCGAGACGACGCTGGCGGGCAGCCTGCCCAAGCCCTCGTGGCTGGCCACGCCCAATGTCCTGTGGGCGCCGTGGACGCTCGCCGGCGCACCGCTGCAGGAGGCGAAGGAAGACGCGACCGCGCTCGCCATCCGCCGCCAGGAAGAGGCCGGCCTCGACATCGTGAGCGACGGCGAGCAGGCACGGCAGCACTTCGTGCACGGCTTCCTGGCCGAGGTCGACGGCGTCGACTTCGACAGGAAGGTGCGCATGGGAATCCGCAACAACCGCTACGAGGCCGACTGCCCGACGGTGACCTCGGCGCTCAAGCGCCGCAAGTTCGTGCACGAGCGCGAGGCGCGGGTGGCGCGCGCCGCGACCAGCCGCAAGCTCAAGTTCACCCTGCCCGGGCCGATGACCCTGATCGACACGCTGGCCGACGGCCACTACGGCGATCGCGTGAAGATGGCCTTCGCCTTCGCCGAGCTGCTGAACCAGGAAGCGAAGGACCTCGAGAGGGCGGGCGTCGATGTCGTGCAGTTCGACGAGCCGGCCTTCAACGTCTACCTCGACGAGACGGTCGACTGGGGCGTGCCGGCGCTCGAGAAGGCGGCCGAGGGGCTGAAGTGCACGACCGCGGTGCACATCTGCTACGGCTACGGCATCGAGGCCAACATCAAGTGGAAGGAGACGCTGGGCGAGAGCTGGCGGCAGTACGAGAAGACGTTTCCCGCCCTCGACCGCAGCAGGATCCAGCAGGTGTCGCTGGAATGCCGCGAGAGCCACGTGCCGCCGGAGCTGATGAAGCTGCTGCCCAACAAGACGGTGCTGGTAGGCGCGATCGACGTCGCCTCGGACAAGGTCGAGACGCCGGAGGAAGTGGCCGCGACGCTGAAGCTCGCCACCAAATACGTCGATCCCGAGCGCATCCAGGCCTGCACCAATTGCGGCATGGCGCCGATGACGCTGGCCACCGCCTACGGCAAGCTGCGGGCGCTGGCCGAGGGCGCGGCGCTGGCGCGCAAGTCGCTGTAGCGCATGGCGAACGGACCGCGGTCCGCACCGTCGGCGGGCCGCCTGCTCGCCGAAGCGCTCTGGCGGATGGCCGGCACGCCGCGCGCCTTCTGGCCGCCGGCCCTGGTCTGCACCGCGGCCCTCGCGATTGCGAAGTTCCTGGTCCTCGCCGGCGGTGCGGCCTCCGGCCTGTCGGCGCTCGTGGCCGCAGTGTACGTCCTTCTGCTCCACCACTGGATCCAGCAGGGGCTGATCGAGGACCCGAAGGCGCGCACGGCGACGCCGCCCTGGTCCTTCGCAGGCTTCGCCGCGGGTTACTGCGTGCTGGTCGTCGTGGTCTCGGTCGTGCTGTTCCTCTTCCTGGCGCCCGACGTGTTCGGCGGCACGCTGACCGTGAACGTCCTGCTGATGTCCACGGTGAGCCTGGCGGCCGCCATGGCGCTGGGCGCACTGGCCGTGGGCGGCGCGCTGCTGTTCCTGCCCGCCAGCATCGTCGACCTGCCGTGGAATCCGGGCGACGCCTGGCGGGCCGCCGCGGGCGCGCGCGGCACGCTGCTGGTGCTGGCGCTCCTCTCCACCCTGGTGTCGTTGCTCGGCCCGGCGCTGTCGGTGCTGCTCGGCCTCGCGCAGGCCGGATCGGGCTGGCTCCCGGCCGCCCTGCAGGTCCTGTCGCTCCTGCTCGACATCGCGGCGGTCTTCATCCTGGCGCACGGGATCACGCGCCTGTTCCTCGCCGTCACGGGACGGCAGCCCGCCGAGGCCTGACGCCGGCCCCGCCGCTCAGGACGGCTTCAGCCGCGACCGCAGGGCATAGAGCAGGTCCAGCGCCTGGCGCGGCGAAAGCTCGTCGGGATTGACCTCGCCCAGCGCCTTCTCGATCTCCGATTCGGTGGCCTTCGCCGCGCCGCCGGCCACGCCGCTCGCGGGACGCGGCGGTGCGGCGGCGAACAGCGGCAGGTCGTCGGCCAGCCGCGTCACGGCACCCGACTGCTCGCCCTGTTCCAGCGCCGCCAGCACCTCCTCGGCACGCGCCACGACGGCGGGCGGCAGGCCGGCGAGCTGGGCGACATGGATGCCGTAGGAGCGGTCGGCGGCGCCGGCCGCGACCTCGTGCAGGAACACGACCTCGCCCTGCCATTCCTTGACGCGCATCGTGAAGGGAGCGAGCGCCGCCAGCCGCTCCTTGAGCGCGCCGAGTTCGTGATAGTGGGTGGCGAACAGCGCGCGGCAGCGGTTGACGTCGTGCAGGTGCTCGAGCGTCGCCCAGGCGATGGAGAGGCCGTCGAAGGTCGCGGTGCCGCGGCCGATCTCGTCGAGGATGACGAGGCTCCGCGCCGTCGCCTGGTTCAGGATGGCGGCGGTCTCGACCATCTCGACCATGAAGGTCGAGCGGCCGCGCGCCAGATCGTCGGCGGCGCCGACCCGGCTGAACAGGCGGTCGACGATGCCGATCGTGGCCGAGCGCGCCGGCACGAAGGCGCCGGCCTGGGCCATCACGGCGATCAGCGCGTTCTGACGCAGGAAGGTCGACTTGCCGGCCATGTTGGGACCGGTCAGCAGCCACAGGCGACGGGCCTCGCCGAGGTCGCAGTCGTTGGGCACGAAGCCCGCTCCCCCCTGCCGCACCAGCGCGGCCTCGACCACGGGATGGCGGCCGCCCTCGACGGCGAACAGGGGCTGGTCGGACAGAACCGGCCGCACGTGGCCGGAGACCGCGGCGAGCTCGGCCAGCGCGGTCGCCACGTCGAGGCTCGCGAGCGCCCGACCGGCGGCGGCGACGGCGGCCGCCACCGTCATCGCATCGGCCACCAGCCCATCGAAGATCGCGAGCTCGAGCGCCAGCGCGCGGTCGGCGGCGCGGCCGATGCGGGTCTCGAGGTCGGCGAGCTCGGCGGTCGAGAAGCGCGTGGCATTGGCCATCGACTGGCGGCGCGTGAAGCCCAGCGCCGCGAGATCGAGCTTGTCGGCGTGCGTCGCCGTCACCTCGATGTGGTAGCCGATCATGTTGTTGTGGCGGACCTTGAGCGAGGGCACGCCGGTCGAGGTCCGGTACTTCGCCTCGAGCGCCGCCACCGTCCTGCGGCTGTCGTCGCGCAGCGTGCGCTGCTCGTCGAGCTCGGCGCGATGGCCCAGGCGCACGAAGCCGCCGTCGCGGGCGAGCAGCGGCGGCTCGTCGACTAGCGCCGCCGCCAGCCCGTCGATCAGGGCGCGATGGCCACGGCAGGCGGCGACGATACCGGCCAGCGGCGCCGGTGCGGGCGCCAGCGCCTCGGGCTCGGCGCCCAGCATGTCGGCCAGCGCCTCCGCCGAGCCCAGCCCCTGGGCGAGCGCACCGAGGTCGCGCGGCCCGCCGCGCCCGACCGACAGGCGCTGGAGCGCGCGCTCGATGTCGGGCGTCCGGCGCAGCGCCTCGCGCACGCGCTCGCGCAACGCCGGGCGCTCGACGAAGAGCTGCACCAGGTCGAGGCGGCGCTCGATCTCGGGACGGTCGGTCAGCGGCGCGGCCAGCCGCTCGGCCAGCAGGCGGGCGCCCGGGCCGGTCAGCGTGCGGTCGATCGTGGCAAGCAGGCTGCCGTCGCGGCGGCCGTCGAGGGCGCGCACCAGCTCGAGGTTGCGCCGCGTCGCCGGGTCGATCTCCATCGTGCCGTCGGCGCGCTCGCGCCGCGGCGGCACAGTGCCGGCCGCTTGCCCGCCTGGGTCAGCTCGACATAGTCGAGCAGGGCACCGCAGGCCGCGACCTCGGCGCGCGAGAAGGCGCCGAAACTGTCGAGGGCGGCGACGTTGAAGGCCGCCTGCAGGCGCTTGCGGGCATTGTCGCTGTCGAAGCGCGCCGAGGGCAGCGGCGTCAGCACCGCGTTCCAGTCGGCCAGTGCCGCCTTGACCGGCTCGCGCGCCAGCAGCCTGTCGGGCACCAGCACCTCGCCCGGGGCGAGCCGCGCCAGCGCCGCCGCGAGCTGCCCGGGCTCCAGCGGCTGGGCCGCGAAGTCGGCGGTCGAGAGGTCGAGCCAGGCCAGCGCCAGCCCGCCCTGCGCCTCGGCGAGCGCGGCAAGGTAGTTGTGGCTGCGCGCGTCGAGCAGCGCATCCTCGGTCAGGGTGCCCGGGGTGATGACGCGGACGACGGCGCGCTCGACCACCGACTTGGCGCCGCGCTTCTTGGCCTCGGCCGGGTCCTCGACCTGCTCGCAGACGGCGACCTTGAAGCCCTGGCGGATCAGCCGCGACAGGTAGGCCTCGTGGGAGTGCACGGGCACGCCGCACATCCGGATATCCTCGCCGAGATGCTGGCCGCGCCTGGTGAGCGCGATGTCGAGGGCCGCCGACGCCTTAACGGCGTCGTCGAAGAACAGCTCGTAGAAATCGCCCATCCGGTAGAACAGCAGATGCCCGGGATGCGCCGCCTTGATCGCCAGGTACTGGCGCATCATGGGCGTGGCATCGGCCGGGATCGGCGCGGTCGCCGCCATGTCGTGGGGGCTGCTGTCGGGCACGAAAGCGGTTTAGCATGGCCGCGCCGCCCGGAACTGGGGGCCGATTGGGGGAAACAATCGAGGCGCGCTGGCCGGAGACGGGGAACGCCGCTCCCGACACGGCCGCCCCGCCCGGCCATCGAGCGACCCTATCGTGGCCTCCGGCCGGGCCGGCTGCGTTGCAGCGCGGCATGGCCGTCTGGCCCCCTTCCGGGAATGACGCCAATATGGGCGCTTAACCGGGAGAGTAACGCATGGCGAGCAGTGGCTCGGAAGCAATGGTCAGCAACGAAATGGGCGATCTGGACGGCGATTCGCTGGTCATGCATCGCTCGGGCCGGCCGGGCAAGATCGAGATCATCGCCACCAAGCCCCTGGTCACCCAGCGCGACCTGGCGCTGGCCTATTCGCCGGGCGTCGCCGCCCCCTGCCTCGAGATCGCCAAGGATCCCGACACCGCCTACGACTACACGGCCCGCGGCAACCTGGTCGCGGTGATCTCCAACGGCACCGCCGTGCTGGGCCTGGGCGACATCGGGGCGCTGGCCAGCAAGCCGGTGATGGAGGGCAAGGCCGTCCTGTTCAAGCGCTTCGCCGACGTCGACTGCATGGACGTCGAGGTCGGCACCAAGGACGTCGACGAGTTCATCAACTGCGTGCGCTTCCTCGGGCCGACCTTCGGCGGCATCAACCTCGAGGACATCAAGGCGCCGGAGTGCTTCATCATCGAGCAGCGCCTGCGCGAGCTGATGGACATCCCGATCTTCCACGACGACCAGCACGGCACGGCGATCGTGTCGGCCGCCGGCCTGATCAACGCGCTCCACCTGACCGGCCGCAGCATCAAGGACATCAAGATGGTGGTGAACGGCGCCGGCGCGGCGTCGATCGCCTGCATCGAGCTCGTGAAGGCGATGGGCATGCCGCACGAGAACGCCATCCTGTGCGACACCAAGGGCGTCATCTGGCAGGGCCGCACCGAGGGCATGAACCAGTGGAAGAGCGCCCATGCCGTGCGCACCAAGGCGCGCACCCTGGAGGAGGCGATGAAGGGCGCCGACGTGTTCTTTGGCCTGTCGGTCAAGGGCGCCGTCAGCAAGGCGATGGTGAAGTCGATGGCCGACAAGCCAATCATCTTCGCCATGGCCAATCCCGATCCGGAGATCACGCCGGAGGACGTGCGCTCGGTGCGCTCGGACGCGATCATCGCCACCGGCCGCTCGGACTACGCCAACCAGATCAACAACGTGCTGGGCTTCCCCTACATCTTCCGCGGCGCGCTCGACGTGCGGGCCCGCACCATCAACGAGGAGATGAAGGTGGCGGCCGCCGAAGCCCTGGCCAAGCTGGCGCGCGAGGACGTGCCCGACGAGGTCGACCGCGCCTATTCCGGCCGCCGCCTGCGCTACGGGCCGGAATACGTCGTGCCGGTGCCGTTCGACCCGCGCCTGATCTCGACCGTCTCGGCGGCGGTCGCCCAGGCGGCGATGGATTCCGGCGTCGCCCGCCGCAAGATCCCCGACATGGCGGAGTACCGGCGCGAACTGTCCGGCCGCCTCGATCCGACGAGCCACTGGCTGCAGAGCCTGTTCGAGCAGGTCAAGGCCAACCCGCAGCGCATCGTCTTCGCCGAGGGCGAGGAGGAGCGCACGATCCGCGCCGCCGTGGTGTTCCGCGACAACGGCTACGGCACGCCGATCCTGATCGGCCGGGAGGAGCTGGTCCGCGAGACCATGGCCGGCCTCGGCATCACCGATGCGACGGGCCTCGAGATCCACAATGCGCGGCTGAGCACCCGCAACACCGCCTACACCGACTATGTCTACCGCCGCCTGCAGCGCGACGGATTCCTGCGCCGCGACGTGCAGCGCATGGTGAACCAGGGGCGCAACGTGTTCGGCGCCTGCATGGTGGCGCTGGGCGACGCCGCCGGGATGGTGACCGGCATCACGCGCCGCTTCCCCGAATGCTACGGCGACATCAAGCGCGTGATCGACACCGAGCCGGGCAAGGTGCCGATCGGCTATTCCGTCGTCGTCGCCCGCCAGGGCACGGTGTTCCTGGCCGACACCTCGATCAACGAGACGCCGAGCCCCGAACAGCTCGCCACCATCGCCAAGCAGATGGTGCGCAACGCCCGCACCATGGGCCACGAGCCGCGCGTCGCCTTCCTCAGCTTCTCCAACTTCGGCAGCCGCGAGATCGAGCGCATCGACCGCATCCGCAAGGCGATCCGCCTGCTCGACGCCGAGGAGGTCGACTTCGAGTACGACGGCGAGATGCAGGCCGACATGGCGCTCGACTACGAGCTGCTGCGCGAGACCTACCCGTTCTGCCGCCTCACCGGCCCGGCCAACGTGCTGATCATGCCCGGCCTGCACTCGGCCCATATCGCTTCGCGCCTGTTGCAGCGGCTGGGCGGGGTCACGGTGATCGGCCCGGTGATCGACGGGCTGAAGAAGCCGATGCAGGTCGTGCAGATGGGCGCCACGGTCAGCGACCTCGTGAACCACGCGGCGCTGGCCGCCTACGGCGCGCTCAAGAACGAACGGAGGGAATGATGGTCGACCTTGTCATCCGCGGCGCCACCGTCGTCGACGGGTTGGGCAACGAGCCGAAACGCGCCGATGTCGCCGTCCAGGACGGCCGCATCGCCGCCATCGGCACCGTGGGTGACAGGGCGGCCGAGACGATCGACGCCGACGGACTGGTCCTGGCGCCCGGCATCGTCGACGTGCACACGCACTACGACGCGCAGGTGACCTGGGACGCGACGCTCTCGCCCTCGCCGTCGCTCGGCATCACCACGGCGGTGATCGGCAATTGCGGCTTCGGCATCGTGCCGGCGCCGCCCGCGGTGCGCGACCTTGTGATCCGCAACCTGTCGGTCGTCGAGGGCATGGACCTCGACGCGTTGCGCCAGGGCATCGACTGGAGCTTCGAGAGCTTCGCCGACTACATGGCGATGCTGCGGGCCAAGGGCGCCTACGCCAATCTCGCCGTGCTGGCCGGCCACTCGACCATCCGCACCGCCGTGATGGGCGAGGACGCCTCGCAGCGGGCGGAGGCGACGCCGGAGGAGATCGCGCGGATGAAGGCCCTGGTGGCCGACGCGATGGCCAACGGCGCGATCGGGCTCGGCGCGTCGTATTCGCTGAACCATTCCGGCTATGGCGGCGTGCCCATGCCGTCCACCATCGCGCCGATGGCGGAGCTCGACGCGCTGGTCGGCGCCATGGGACCGCGCGGTCGGGGCGTGATCGCCATCGCCTCGGGCGTGAAGGCGCCGCAGGAGCTGGAGCCGATGGCGGCGAAGTACGGCCGGCCGTTCTTCCAGGGCACCGGCATGGCGATGTTCAACGAGCAGGAGCCGCAGCGCGCGATCCGCATCTTCGACGACTGCGCCGCCGCCATCCGCCGCGGCAACGGGCTCTACGTGCAGATCCCCTGCCAGCCGCTGTCGTTCGACTTCACGATGGCCAACGCCTATCCGTTCTACAGCCACTCGGCCTTCGACCCGATCAAGGCCTACACGCCGGAGCAGCTGCAGCCGGTGTTCCGCGACCCGTCATGGCGCGCGACGTTCCGCGAGAACGCGAAGAACCCGCGGCCGGGCATGATCTTCCAGGGCAACTGGGACCGCGTCATGGTGGCGGTGACGCAGAAGGAGCGGAACGCGAAGTACGTGAACCGCTACGCCGCCGAGATCGCCGCCACCGAGCACCGCGATCCGCTCGACGTCATCCTCGACCTGTCGCTCGACGAGGATCTCGGCACGGCCTTCCTCGGCCGCTTCCTCAATGTCGGCGACGACGGCGTGGCCCGCCTGCTGAAGCACGAGGCCGGCGTGGTGGCCCTGTCGGATGCCGGCGCGCACCTCATCTACATGTGCGATGCGGGCTTCGGCCTGCACTTCCTGGCCCACTGGGTGCGCGAGCGCGGCGACTTCGGCCTGGCCGAGGGCGTGCGCCGCCTGACCAGCCATCCCGCCGACCTCTACGGCATCGCGGGGCGCGGCCGCCTGGCCGTCGGCGCCCAGGCCGACATGCTGCTGTTCGACCCCGCCACCGTGGGCGTCAGCCCGGCCGAGCGCGTCGCCGACCTGCCGGGCGGCGGCCGCCGCACCATCCGCCGGCCGCTCGGCGTGCACGGCGTCTTCTGCAACGGCGTCCGGACCTTCGACGGCAAGGACTACGTGAAGCACGCCAGGGGCCCGGGCCACGTGCTCGACCGGTTCAGCCCCTCGCAGGGACAGCACACGCTGATGGCGGCGCAGTAGAAGCAATCACAGCTGCGGATAGATGCGAATCCAGCCCGCGAGAAAATCAATACGCCCCAGAAACCGGCTCTTCTTGCTCGAGAAGGGCCATACGCCCGATCTTGCCTCGACACTCGAAAAGAGCGTGCGGACCAGGTCCTCGATGACCGCGACGTCTCTCGTCGCATAAACTTGGTGATTGCCGTCCGGGCCGGCCATGTTGGCATCGAGAAGGCCGAAATCGACGATCTCGATATCGAAGTCGTTGCCGTTCCTGGCCCACTTCTGGCGCCATTCGCCGTAGACCAGCGGCTGGTCCGGCAGCAGGGCGGCGAAAAGGTCATGATGCCGCTCGTCCCAGGGACGGCCATTGGCGCCACCGAAGCGAATCTTTGCACGGCCGACATTGAGGACGACGTCGTGGGGGGAATCGATGTCCTGGGCCATGGGCAACCGGCGTCCTACGACAGCAGGTCAGCCTCGATACCGAGCGCCTTGGAGAGCTTCGCCTGCAGCTTGCGTCCGGCCTGTCGTTCGCCTCGCTCGATCTGGGAAATGTAGACTGCGCTCGTGGCGCAGGCCTTTGCGAGCGCGGCCTGGGTGAGCCCCCGATGCTCGCGCAACGCCTTGAGCGCCGGCGCTCCATCAAGGATGGCTGCAAGGACCGCATCGGGAAATGTCTCTCCGGGGTTCTTCAAGAAGGCGCGCACCCCCGCGGCATCTGCGCGGTCCTCGAGCGTTGCCTCGATGCGACGCCATTCCTCGATGGGAATGACAACGAAGGCGGGCTTACCGCCCTGCGTAATGATCTGTCGCCTCACTGATAGATTTCCTTTCGATGCCCTACTCTCACGACGACCACGGTCAGGACTTCGTGCCTCAACGTGTAGATGATCCGCCAATCCCCCACCCGTAGACGATATCCGTCGATTCCAACGAGCTTCTTGACGTTGTTGTTGGCGGCGAGGGGATTTCGCGCCAAGGCGACGATCTTTGACCGCAACCGTTTGGCAATCGCCCGGTCCATTCGAATCAACGTCTTCAGAGCTTCCGAGGAATACTCTACGGACCACATGATCTTAATATGGCAAATTGCCTTATGTAGTTCAAGCAATTTGCTTTAGTATCGCCTCTGCGAGCAATGGCGAAAGCGCCATCCACAGGGCGCGCGGCGGCGAAGTGTTACCTCAGCCGCGCTAGACGGCCCGCACGCGCTGGTGACGGGCAGTCTGCCGACGGCGACGACCTTCTTCGAGCTTTAGCCGGAAGCCTCTCCCGGAACGCAGGCTCACCTCATGAGCGAGCCGGAGGCTCGCGGTCCGAAAGAGACGGCGTCAGCGCGTGACCTTGGTCACGGTGAGGCGATGCTCCTTGCCGTCGCGCGCGGTCCACGAAATCGACTGGCCGGTGCTCAGCCCGATCAGGGCGGCGCCGACCGGGGTCATCACCGAGAGGCGCTGCTCGTCCAGGCTCTCGTCGGCCGGATAGACCAGGGTCATGGTGCGCTCCGGCCCGTCCTCGGACTTGAAGGTCACGGTCGAGCCCATGCGCACGACATCGGCCGGCAGCTCGTCGTCGCCGACCACGCGCGCCCGTTCCATCTCCGACAGCAGCTCTTCGGCAACCTCGGGCAGGCGCTCGAGCGAGGCCGTGGCGAGGTCGGTGAGCCGGTCGCAGTCGGCATGGGTGACGGTGATCTGGGGGACCGAACGGGTCCGAACGACGTCGCGCATGGGCGATCTCCTGGACGCACTCCGAGAGCAGCATGAATGGAACCCGACCGTATCGGCGGCGCGCGCCTCCGACGGGAGGACGCCGCGACAGCCGGGCCGGGGATTTACGCGGGTGGCGCGGGTTGGTTCCGCTACGCCGCCCAAGGTGACGCCGCCGCAGCGCGCGTCTCCTAAAAGATGGGCTTTCGCGGCCCGGAATGCAAGCTTTGCCGGCCGCCCCGAGGCGGGCGCGGGGCCGGCCTACTGGCCGGGCTTGCCGAGCGCGCCGCGGGCCCGCCGCGCCTCGTAGGCCTGCGTCACGGCGAGCGCGATGCGCAGGTTGGGGGCGGCAATCCCGTGGCGCCGCGCCCGGGCCAGCATGTCGCCGATGACGTGGCTGCCCTCGATGGCGCCGCCCTTCTCGAGGTCGGCCAGCATCGAGGCGGCGAAGCCCGACCCGCGCTGGGTCAGGTAGGTCTTGAGATGGGCGATGCCCTTGTCGCCGGGATCGAAGCCTTCGGCAGCGGCGACCTTGCGGCATTCCTCGACCGTCTCGGTCATCAGCGCCTCGCCCTCGTCGGCCGCCATGATGTCGCCGGTCGTGCCGCGCAGCGTGCAGCACATGGCGGCGAGCGAGGTCAGCATGATCCACTTGTCCCAGAGGTCCTGGTTGATGCGCGCGTTCAGGCCGCCGTCGAGGCCGGCCTTCTTGCAGGCGGCGTCGAGCGCGACCAGCGACGGCCGCGCCGGACGGTCCGTGCGCTCGCCGAAGGCCAGGGCGGCGAACGGGCTGGTGTGGCGCACCTCGCCGTCGGGCCCGAGCGTGCTGCCGATGCGCGCCAGGCCGCCCGCGACCTTGTCGGCGCCGAACTTCGCATCCAGCGCCGCGAGATGGGCGAGGCCGTTCAGCATCGGCACGATGGTCGTGTCGGGGCCGACCGCCGGCGCGATCGCGTCCATCGCCGAGTCGAGGTCGTAGGCCTTGCAGGTCAGCAGCACGATGTCGTACGGGCCGCCCTCGCTCCCCTTGGTCACGACCTTCACGGGCAGGACGGCGTCGCCCTTGCCGCTCTTGATGACCAGGCCTTCCTTCGCGATCTTCGTGGCGCGCGGCTCGCGCAACAGGAAGGTGACGTCGGCCCCGCCCTGCTGCAGGCGCGCGCCGAAATAGCCGCCGACCGCGCCGGCGCCCAGGACGAGAATCTTCATTTCAATCCTTTCCGGGCGCGCCGCGCCTCGTAGGCCTGCAGATGGGCATAGGCGAAGCGCAGGTTGGGCGCCGCGATGCCGTGCGCGCGGGCCCGCGCCAGCATGTCGCCGACGATCTGGAAGGCCTCGACCGCGCCACCCTTTTCCATGTCGCCGAGGATCGAGGCGACCGTCTTGGCGCCGGCCGTGGTCAGGCCCTTCTCGATGCCGCCGCGCACCTTGTCGCTCGGCGCATGGCCGCTGGCGGCGGCGACGCGGCAGCATTCGTCCAGCGTCTCGCGCATCAGGGCCGCGCCCTCGTCGGCGGCGACGATGTCGCCCACCGTCCCGCGCATCGAGGCGCACATCGAGGCGATCGCGCCCAGCATCACCCACTTGTCCCAGAGGTCCTGGTTGATGTCGGGGTTGAGGCCGCCGTCGATGCCGGCCTTCCTGCAGGCCGCGTCGAGCGCGACCAGCGCCGGCCGCGCCGGCTTGCCGTCGCGCTCGCCGAACGACACGCCCGACGCGCCGCTGTGCAGGATCTCGCCGTTGGGGCCCAGCATGCCCGAGATGCGGGCAAGGCCGCCGGCCACGCGCGCCGCGCCGAAGCGGGCGTCGAGCTTCGCGAAGTGGGCATGGCCGTTCAGCATCGGCACGATCACCGTGTCCGGCCCGACCGCCGGCGCCACCGCCTCCATGGCCGAGTCGAGGTCGTAGGCCTTGCAGGCCAGGACGACGACGTCGTAGGGCCCGCCCTCGCCACCCCGGGTCACGACCTTCACCGGCACGACGGCGTCGCCCCTGGGGCTCTTCACGACCAGACCGTCGCGGCGCACGCGCTCGGCGCGCGCCTCGCGCAGCAGGAAGGTGACGTCGATGCCGGCCTGCGCGAGCCGCGCGCCCCAGTAGCCGCCGACCGCGCCGGCGCCCAGAATCAGGATCTTCACGTCTTGGCGGTCCTCTCGGCGACCCACGCGGCGAGCCAGGTCGCGAGATCGTCGGTCTGATGATGGATATGGTCGAGGTCCAGCCCCTCGGCGCGCTTCACGCTCTCGTCGGTGCGGATCCAGACCGTGCGCATGCCCATGTCGCAGGCCGGCCGCAGGTTGACGACGATGTCGTCGGCCATGCAGGCGCGCATCGGGTCGACCCCGTGCTTCACGACCAGCGCCTCGTAGATCTGCTTGTGCGGCTTGGGCCAGTAGTCGCCGGCGGCGATGTCGAAGATCGCCTCAAAATGGTGGGCCACGCCCAGCCGCTCCAGCACGCGCTCGGCGTGCGGCACGTCGCCGGCGGTGAAGACGAGCTTGCGCCCGGGCAGCGCCTTGAGCGAGGCCTCGAGTTCGGGATTGGCGAGCACCGGCGAGTAGTCGATGTCGTGCACGAAATCGAGGTAGTGCTTCGGATCGACGCCGTGCAGGGTCATCATGCCCCGCATCGAGGTCCCGTGGTCGCGCCAGTACTGCTTCTGCACGCGGCGCGCCTCCTCGACATCGACCTTCAGCCAGTCGGCGATGTAGCGGCCGATGCGGACGTCGATTTGCGCGAAGAGATTGCAGCGCGCCGGGTAGAGCGTGTTGTCGAGGTCGAACAGCCAGACGTCGGGGTCGTGCGCGGGAGCTTGGCGGGGCGGCGGCATGGGGCTCTGGATTAGCGGCCGCCCGTGCGCTTGTCGAGCCGAGGGCCTATAAGGGCGCGCAATGGACCTTCCGACGATTATCCTCGGCGTGGCCGTGGTTTTGCTGGGCGCCATCCTCGCCCTGGTCCTGCTGCGCCGCGGCGGCCGCGACGAGGCCGAGCTGATGCGCCAGCAGCTCGCGCTCGCGCTGAGCCAGCAGGCCGAGACGGTGCAGCGGGTCGAGCGATCGCTGCGCGAGCAGGAGCAGGCGCTGGGCAAGGTCGTGCACGACCGGCTCACGCAGAGCGAGCAGACGACCGGCCAGCTCGTCACCGACCTGCGCGAGCGGTTGGCCCGCATCGACGAGGCCCAGAAGAAGATCGGCGAGCTCTCGACCCAGGTCGTCACCCTGCAGGAAGTCCTGTCCAACAAGCAGGCGCGCGGCGCCTTCGGCGAGGTCCAGCTCAACGACCTGGTGCAGAACGCCCTGCCGCCGCAGGCCTACGACTTCCAGTACACGCTGTCGTCGGGCGCGCGCGCCGACTGCCTGCTCAGGCTGCCCAATCCGCCGGGCCCGATCGCCATCGACGCCAAGTTCCCGCTGGAAAGCTACAGCGCGCTACGCGCCGTGGCGGCCGGCGACGCCGCCGGGCTGCAGGCCGCCCAGCGCGCCTTCCAGCAGGCGATCCGCAAGCACATCGGCGACATTCGCGATCGCTACATCGTGCCCGGCGAGACCGCCGAATCGGCGCTGATGTTCCTGCCCTCGGAAGCGGTCTATGCCGAGCTGCACGCCAACTTCACCGGCCTGGTCGAGGAGTCCTACAAGGCGCGGGTGTGGATCGTGTCGCCGACCACCATGATGGCGACGCTGAACACCGTGCGCGCCGTGCTGAAGGACGTCCGCATGCGCGAGCAGGCGGGCGAGATCCAGAAGACGGTCGGCCTGCTGATGGGCGACGTCCAGCGGCTGGGCGACCGCGTCGAGCGGCTGAAGACCCATTTCGGCCAGACCGAGAAGGACCTGCGCGAGATCGACATCTCGGCCGACCGAATCACCAAGCGCGGCCAGCGCATCCTCGACGTCGACCTGGGCGAGGATCCGACCGAATTGCCCCGATCCACGGAGGCATCGCTGCCCTTCACGGAGGGCACCAAAGGGAGGAAGTGAAATGGGCGCCAGCATCGCCAGCCTGAAGGCGCTGTGTCAGGCCTTCAACGACCACGACCTCGATCGCATCATGAGCTTCTTCGCCGACGACGCGGTGCTGGAGATGCCGCGCGGGCCCGCCCCGTGGGGCCGGCGGTACGTCGGCGCCAGGGCCGTGCGCGAGGGCCTGGCCTCCCGCTTCGAGGGCCTGCCCGACGTGCACTACGGCGAGGACAGCCACCATGTCGACGGCGACATGGGCATCTCGCAATGGACGGTGAGCGGCACAATGAAGAGCGGCGAGCGCATCGAGGCGCGCGGCTGCGACTTCTACACCTTCCGCGGCGACAAGGTGGTGAAGAAGGATTCCTTCTGGAAGATCGTCGAGAAGGCCTAGGCCTGGGGCTTGGCCCCGCCGCTCAGCCCCAGGGGCCGCGGCGGGTCTGCGAGGCGGCGGTCGCCCAGGAGCCGCGCGAGGCCGGGCGCGGCGCGGCCGTCGTCCAGGGCGAGGCCTGGGCCCCGCCCGCCATTCCCTGTCCCGCCATCGCCTCAAGCCGGGCGATGCGCTCCTCCATCGGCGGATGGGTCGAGAACAGGCTGCGCAGGCCACCCGCCGACAGCGGATTGGCGATGTACATGTGGGCCGTCGCCGGGTTGGCCTCGGCCACCTGGTTAGGGATCTGGTGGGTGCCGGCGTGCAGCTTGGCCAGCGCCGAGGCGAGCCACAGCGGCTGGCCGGAAATCTCGGCGCCCATGCGGTCGGCCTCGTACTCGCGGCTGCGGCTGATCGCCATCTGCACCAGCGAGGCGGCCAGCGGCGCCAGGATCATCATGGCGATCGCGGCGATCGGGTTCATCAGCGGCCGGCCGTTCTCGTCGCGGCCGCCGCCCATCAGGCCGCCGAAGCTGGCCAACATGCCGATCGCGCCCGACAGCGTCGCGGCGATGGTCATGATGAGCGTGTCGCGATGGCGGACATGGCTGAGCTCGTGCGCCATGACGCCCGTGATCTCCTCGCGGCTGAGATGGCGCAGCAGGCCGGTCGTGGCGGCGACGGCGGCGTGCTCGGGGTCGCGCCCGGTCGCGAAGGCGTTGGGCTGGTCCTCGTCGATCACGTAAACGCGCGGCATCGGCAGGCCGGCGGTCTGCGCCAGGCCCTGGACGATGCCGTAGAGCTCGGGCGCCTCGGTGGGCCCGACCTCCTGCGCGTTGCTCATGCGCAGGACCATCTTGTCGCTGTTCCAGTAGGCGAAGAGGTTCATGCCCAGCGCCACGACCAGCGCCAGCACGAGGCCGGCCTGGCCGCCCAGGAGGTAGCCGACGACCAGGAAGAAGCCGGTCAGGGCCGCCAGCAGGAGAGCGGTGCGAAAGTAGTTCATGGCGGGAAAGATGGTCCCGGACTGTGGCGAATCAAGGCGCGGGGCGGCATCATGCGGCCCATGACCGACACCCCGAAACCCGCGGCCGAAGAGGCCAAATCCGAGCTGGCCAAGCCTGTCCCACCCCCTCAGCCCAAGAAGGTCGAGGAAATCGGGGGGCCGCCGGGTCCTGAACCCACGCGCTACGGCGACTGGCAGTTCAACGGCAAGGTGACCGACTTCTAGGTCGGTCATCCTGAGCGCCGCGAAGGATCCCATCCCCCTTTCAAGCGGCGATGGGGTCCTCCGCTCCGCTCAGGACGACAGAGTGAGTGAGCGAGAGTACCGACATGACCCCCGGCAAAGAGATCTTCCATCCCGAGTTCAAGGCCGCGCCGTGGTGGTGGGAGGCCTGGACGCCGAACAATGCCCTGTCGCAGGACCCGCCAGCGCGGACCGACGTGGTGATCGTGGGCGCGGGCTACGGCGGCCTGTCGACGGCGCTGGAGCTGCGGCGCAACGGCGTCGCGGCGGTGGTGCTGGAGCGCGGCGACTTCGGGGTCGGCGCCTCGACCCGCAACGGCGGCATGATCTCGGGCGGCACCAACCTCGGCAAGGGACTGGGCGGCAAGAGCCCGATCGCCGAGGAGTTCGAGCGCCACAAGGCCGAGCTGATGGGCGCGGGGGCCGATTCGCTGACCGTGCTCGAGGACATCATCGCCCGCGAGAAGATCGAGTGCGGGCTTCACCGCAACGGCCGCTTCGTCGGCGCCTGGACGCCGCGCCACTACGACGACCTCGCGACCAAGGTCGAGACCTACAACAAGTACGCCGATGCCGGCTCCTCGATGGTGCCGCGCGAGCGCCAGCGCGAGTTCATCCAGTCGGACTATTACTATGGCGGCATGCATGCGACGCGGGCCGGCCACCTCCATCCCGCGCTCTACTACAAGGGCCTGCTGGAAGCGGCGCATCGCGCCGGCGCCGTCCTGTGCGCCGGGGTCGAGGCCGAGCGGATCGAGAAGACGGCGACCGGCCATCGCGTGCTGACGGCCAAGGGACCGGTCGAGGCCCGCGAGGTCGTGATCGCCACCAACGGCTACACCGGCGACCTGACGCCCCGGCTGAAGCGGCGGGTCGTGCCGGTGGCGAGCCACATCATCGCCACCGAGGACCTGCCCGAGCCCGCCGACAAGCTGCTGATCCCCGGCCTGCGCGCCGTCGGCGACACCAAGCGGGTGCTGACCTACTACCGGCCCTCGCCCGACGGGAAGCGGCTGATCTTCGGCGGTCGCGCCCGCTTCACCGCGGCGCCGCCGGAGGTGAGCGCGCCGGCCCTCTACCAGTACATGACCGACCGCTTCCCGCAGCTCAAGGGCATCCGCATCACCCATGCCTGGACCGGCAACGTCGCCTTCGCCCTCGACTACATGCCGCACATGGGCGTCGACCAGGGTCTGCACTACCTGCTGGCCTGCAACGGCAACGGCGTCGCCATGATGACCTATCTCGGCACCCAGACCGCGAAGAAGATCGCCGGCGGCAGCAACGCGCCGGTCAACCCGCTGGACGGCCGCGACTTCCCCGACCACGCCTTCTACAACGGCGAGCCCTGGTTCCTGCCCATGGTCGGCGCCTGGTACCGCACGCGCGACTGGCTCGACCGCCGGCTGGCCGCTTAAGCGAGGCGGCCCCATGACCCCGCTTCCCGTCACGCTCGCCGATATCGAGACCGCTGCCGCACGCATCGCCGGCGCGGTGGTGCACACGCCCTGCCTGCGCAGCGAGACGCTGTCGCGCATCGCCAAGGCCGATGTCTGGGTGAAATTCGAGAACCTGCAGTTCACCGCCTCGTTCAAGGAGCGCGGCGCGCTCAACACCCTGCTGCAGCTCACGCCGGAGGAGCAGAAGCGCGGCGTCATCGCCATGTCGGCCGGCAACCATGCGCAGGGCGTGGCCTACCATGCCGGCCGGCTCGGCATCCCTGCCACCATCGTGATGCCGTCCTTCACGCCCAACACCAAGGTGGAGCACACGCGGGCCCACGGCGCGCGCGTGGTGCTGCACGGCGACACGCTGGCCGAGGCGGGCGAAGAGGCGCACCGCCTCGCGGCGGCCGGGCAGCTGGTGTTCGTTCATCCCTACGACGATCCGCGCATCATCGCGGGCCAGGGCACGATCGCGCTCGAGATGCTGCGCGATGCGCCGGCGATCGACACGCTGGTGGCCCCGGTCGGCGGCGGCGGCATGATCGCCGGCTGCGCCGTGGCGGCCTGCGCGCTCAAGCCCGGCCTCAAGGTCATCGGCGTCGAGACCGAAAGCTACTCGGCGCTGCGCCAGATCCTCGCCGGCGAGCCGGTGACCGCCGGCGGCGACACGATCGCCGAGGGCATCGCCGTGCGCGACATCGGCAAGCTGCCGCTCGCCATCGCGCGCGCCCTGCTCGACCGGGTGGTGAGCGTCGACGAGGTGGCGATCGAGGGCGCCATCGCGCTGCTGCTCGAGGTCGAGAAGACCGTGACCGAAGGCGCCGGCGCGGCCGGCCTCGCCGCCCTGCTGGTGCATCCGCATCATTTCGCGGGCCGCACGATCGGGCTGGTGCTGAGCGGCGGCAACATCGACACGCGCCTGCTGGCCTCGGTGCTGCTGCGCGGGCTGGTGCGCGACGGGCGCATCGTGCGGCTGCGCCTGATGATCCCCGACCTGCCGGGCCAGCTCGCCCGCGTCGCCGGCCTGGTCGGCAAGGCCGGCGGCAACATCGTCGAGGTCCAGCACCAGCGGCTGTTCGGCGCCGTGGTGGCCAAGCGCACCGAGCTCGACGTCACGGTCGAGACGCGCGGCCGCGACCACATGCGCGAGCTGGTGGCGGCGCTGGAGGCCGAAGGCTTCAAGGTCCGGGTTCTGGAGGGTGCCGACGCATGAGGCGGGCCGTCCCGCTCGTCCTGGCGGGCGCCCTGCTGGCGGGGTCCCTTCCGGCGTTCGGCCAGGCCAAGGCGCCCGTGCCGGGCAAGGCCGCCGCGCCGGCGGCCGCAGCCGCGGCACCGTCCAGCCTGGCCTGCGGGTCGCTGAAGGCCGAGTCGTCGCGCAGCGGCGCCACCACGCGCTGGACGATCACCGGCCCGACCGACCGGACCACCGAGACCGGCACGCTGCGCAGCGGCCCGCGCTTCGATTGCCTCGAGGGCGCAGTGCTGACGGTCGAGGTCACCTCGACCGCCGGCCACTCGCTGTTCACCGGCTATTTTCCCGACGGCACGTCGATCACCTACGGCCGCCAGCAGATCGACCGCCGCGGCGGCCGCACCGTGCTGCCCGTCCAGGCCCGCGCCCGCATCCCCGAGGCCTACCGCGCCGCGTTCGACTATCACTGCCGCCTCGACATGCCGGCCGATCCCATCCCGGCGGCCGCGCGGGCGGTATGCCTCTTCTAGAGGAGAGGCGTCAGAGCGCGCGCTTCAGGTCGGTCAGTGCGAAGTCGTCGCCCTTGAAGAGCAGCGGCCAGTCGAGCGTGCGCGCCAGGGCATAGGCGCAGCAGTCGCCGAAGGTGAGTGCGGCCCGGTGCCGGCCCTCGCCGTAGCGGCGGAACGCCTCCCGCGCTGCATCGACATGGACAGCGTCGAAAGGAACGACGGACAGGCCGGCGACGGCGGCGAGCTGATCGAGATCGCGGCATCCGCTCGGCCCCTGTTGCGATTCGGCGACCATGGACGCCTCGAAATAATTGGGCGCGCCGATCTGCGCGCCGTCGACCGCCAGCAGGGCATCGGCGTATCGCTGCCTGTCGGGCTCATTCAGCAGGATCGCGAGCAGCGCCGAGCTGTCCACGACGATCAATCGAAGTATCCCTTGTCGTTGTAGCCGAGGATCTCGTCGACGCTCTTGTCGGTCAGGGGCGGCTTCAAATTGTATCGTTTGACGATCTCGTCGATTTCCTTGAGCCGGCGTTCCCGGTCCTTGCGGCCCTCGAGTTCCTTCAGCCGACTGTCCGCCAGCTCGATCACCGCGGCCGTCAAGCTCTTGCCGAGCAGCTTGGCCACGCGGCGCAGTTTGCGCTCGGCCTCGATGCTTTTGATGCTGACGCCCATGGCTTCCACCGATTTCTAGATTGGTGAAAAAAATTCTAGAAAGTCGCTGCTTACAACGGATCGCGACGCGAGCTATAGACGCCGCCATGTCCGCCAGCCCCCGCTACGTGCCCTCGCCCACCCCCGATCTCGCGCGCATCGGGCGGGCGCTGATCTCCGTCTCGGACAAGGAGGGGCTGGTCGAGCTCGGCCGGGCGCTGGCGTCGCATGGGGTCGAGCTCCTGTCGACCGGCGGCTCGGCCAAGGCCTTGCGCGACGCGGGCCTCGCCGTCGTCGAGGTGAGCGACCATACCGGCTTCCCCGAGATCATGGACGGCCGCGTGAAGACGCTGCAGCCGGCGATCCACGGCGGCATCCTGGCGCGCCGCACCGACGAGGGGCACCGCAAGGCGATGGAGGATCACCGGATCGCCGGCATCGACCTCGTCGTGGTGAACCTCTACCCGTTCGAGGCGACGGTGGCGCGCGGCGCCGATTTCCCGACCTGCGTCGAGAACATCGATATCGGCGGACCGGCGCTGATCCGCGCCTCGGCCAAGAACCACGACTTCGTGACGGTGGTGGTCGATCCCGCCGACTATGCCGCGGTGCTGGAGGAGATGAAGGCGCACCAGGGCGCCACGACCTTGGCGCTGCGCCGCTCGCTCGCCGCCAAGGCCTATGCCCGCACGGCGTCCTATGACGCCGCGATCGCCTCCTGGTTCGCGCGCGAGCAGGGCGACACCTTCCCCGAGCGGCTCACGATCACGGCGACGCGCGTGCAGACGCTGCGCTACGGCGAGAACCCGCACCAGCAGGCGGCCTTCTACAGCGACGGCAGCCGGCGGCCGGGCGTCGCCACGGCGCGCATCGTCCAGGGCAAGGAGCTCTCCTACAACAATATCGGCGACACCGAGGCGGCCTACGAATGCGTGGCCGAGTTCAAGGAGCCGGCGGTCGTCGTGGTGAAGCACGCCAATCCCTGCGGTGTGGCGATCGGCAAGGACCAGTACGCCGCCTACCTCAAGGCCTACGAATGCGATCCGGTCTCGATCTTCGGCGGCATCGTCGCGGTCAACACGGTGCTCGAGGCGCGGACGGCCGAGGATCTCGCCAAGCTGTTCCTCGAGGTCGTGATCGCGCCGGACGCCACGCCCGAGGCGCTGGCGGTGTTCGCCCGGCGCAAGAACGTGCGCGTGCTGCTGGCCGGCACCCTGCCCGATCCGCGGTCCGCCGGCATGACCATGCGCAGCGTGGCCGGCGGCTACCTGCTGCAGACCCGCGACAACGGCCACGTCGCGCGGGAGGACCTCAAGGTCGTCACGAAGCGCGCGCCGACGGCGAAGGAGCTCGACGATCTCCTGTTCGCCTTCACCGTTTGCAAGCACGTGAAGTCGAACGCCATCGTCTATGCCAAGGACGGCGCCACGGTCGGCGTCGGCGCGGGCCAGATGAACCGCCGCGATTCCTCGCGCATCGCCGCCATCCGCGCCGCCGAGGCGGGCGAGACGGCCAAGCTCGCCCAGAGCCCGGCGGTCGGCAGCGTCGTGGCTTCGGACGCCTTCTTCCCCTTCGCCGACGGCCTGCTGGCCGCGGCCGAGGCCGGCGCCACCGCGATCATCCAGCCGGGCGGCTCGATGCGCGACCAGGAAGTCATCGAGGCGGCCGATGCGAAGGGGCTCGCCATGGTGTTCACGGGGATGCGCCACTTCCGGCACTGACGCCGGAGGCGCGGCCGATCAGGCGAGGCGCGTCACTCGCCGTAGCCGTAGAGATCGTCGCTGGCGCTGAAGTCGCTCACGACGTCGGCCACCATGCGGCTGGTCATGTCCATCGGCAGCACGTCGTCGTCGACGCGGACATAGCCGTAGCCGTCGGGCGCCGGCGCGAGCTGCTGGACCAGCGGCGGCGGCACCGGCTGGTAGACGGCGGCGGGCGGGAGCGGGCGGCCGACCGCCCAGAGCTTCTTCGCCTGGCCCGGCGGCAGGCAGCCATTGCCCTTCTTCGCCAGGCCGGGCGGGCAGCGGTCGACCGACACGGGGGTCCGGTAATAGCGGTTGATCAGGACGCGGTCGCGGTCGGGGAAGACCAAGCCGCCCGGGGCGACCACCACCAACGGTGCCGCGCCCTTCCTGTGGCCATGCCCATTCCCCTTGCCTTTGCCCTTGCCGTTGTCCGCGAGCACGGGCGCGGCGAGGACAACGAGGAGGGCGGGAACGATCAGGGTGAGAGCGGCGCGCATCGGGACCTCCGGGCGGGGGACCAATGCCAATCCCCAACGCCCAGTTCGTAGACTGTGCAGGACCGGACGGCTCGTGATCGGCGCGTGACCTCAGTCGACGACGATCAGGCGGACGCGCGCGGTCAGGTGGGGGCGGCCGTCGGACAAGGGTCGCGCTCGGCGGCCCAGACAAGGATGGCGTCGAGCGCCGGACACAGCGCCCGCCCCCAGTCGGTCAGGCAGTACTCCACGCGGGGCGGCACTTCGGCGTGGACGAACCGGTGCACGACGCCGTCGTGCTCGAGCTGGCGCAGCTGCTGGGTGAGCATCTTCTGAGAGACGGCGGGGATCGCCCGCTCGAGATCGGAGAAGCGATGGCGGGCGCCGTCGAAGAGGTTGAAGAGGATCACCAGCTTCCAGCGGCCGGCGACGATCCTGAGCGCGACCTCGACATCGGCTGCCGCGGTCTGCGGCGTGTAGGGGACGCCGTGGCGATCGGCCTTACTCCGCGGTTCGTATCCCACCTTCTGGTCGGTTCTTGTCATGGCCCCAGCCTACCCCCTTATCCGCTCACGAGGACAAGGAGAGTTCCATGACGACGACATCCACGACGACATCGACCGGCACGCTCGAGGGGAAACGGGTCCTGGTGACAGGCGCCAGCCGCGGCATCGGGCGCGCAGTGGCCGAGCGGCTGCACGCGGAGGGCGCGACCGTACTGGCCGTGGCGCGACACCCTGTCGAAAGCCGGGAAAGCCGATTCCACGCGGTTGCCGCCGACCTCACCACCGAGGCGGGTTGCGATGCCGTCGTCGAAGCGGTGACCACGCGCCTGGGCGGGATCGACATCGTCGTCCATGCGCTTGGTGGATCATCTTCGCCGGGCGGCGGCTTTGCCGCGCTCGCAGACATCGACTGGAAGAAGGAGCTCGACCTCAACCTTCTTCCGGCGGTGCGGCTCGACCGGGCCCTCGTCCCCCAATTGCTGGCGCAGGGTTCCGGCGCGATCGTGCACGTCACGTCCATCCAGGCGCAGTCGCCGCTCTTCGAGGCCACCCTGGGCTATGCGGCCGCCAAGGCAGCGCTCGCGACCTACAGCAAGGGCCTGTCCAAGGAGGTGGGCCCCAAGGGCGTGCGGGTGGTGCGCGTTTCACCGGGCTGGACAGAGACCGAAGCGGCGCTGGCCCTGGTCGAGCGCCTCGCCCGCGAGGCCGGCACCGATGAGAAGACGGCGCGCGACGGCCTCATGGCGGCACTCGGCGGCATCCCGATCGGCCGCCCCAACAAGCCGTCGGAGGTCGCCGACCTCGTCGCCTTCCTCGTCTCGGCCCAGGCGGCGACGATCACCGGCTGCGAAATCCGCATCGACGGCGGGTCGCTGCCCACCATCTAGGGGAGGGCACCCGGATGAGCCTTCTGCAGCCTGCTGTCAGAAACTGACAGCAGGCTGCTATACTGTCCCATCGTGTCGCGCGCCCAACGACTGCTCGATCTGATCCAGGTGCTGCGTCGCCATCGCCATCCCGTCAGCGGGGCGCGGCTGGCGGAAGCGACCGGCGTGTCGCTGCGCACCCTCTATCGCGACATCGAGACCCTGAAGGCGGAGGGCGCGCACATCGATGGCGAGGCCGGCGTCGGCTACGTTCTGCGGCCGGGCTTCATGCTGCCGCCGCTGATGTTCAGCGAGGAGGAGATCGAGGCCCTGGTGCTCGGCTCGCGCTGGGTGCACCAGCGCGCCGACCGGGCGCTGGCCGATGCCGCGGCGAACGTGCTGGCCAAGATCGGCGCGGTGCTGCCCAAGGATTTGCGCGAGGCGCTGGACGATTCCGGCCTGCTGATCGCGCCGGGCGATCCGATCGCGGCGGGCGACGCGCAGCTTCCCAAGATCCGCCAGGCCATCCGGACCGAGCGCAAGATCGGCCTCGACTATCGCGACCAGAACGGCGCGGCCAGCCAGCGCACCATCTGGCCGTTCGCGCTCGGCTTCTTCGAGAAGGTGCGGGTGGTGGTGGCGTGGTGCGAGTTGCGTCAGGACTTCCGCCATTTCCGCACCGACCGGATCGTCACCCTGTCCATCACGGAACATCGCTATCCGCGACGGCGCCAGGCGATGCTGAAGGAATGGCGCGAGCGCGTCGCCACCAAGGAAGCCTGAGCGACTACTGACATTATCTGACAGCTGCCGCGCGTATGGTCCCTCCATCGAACGATGGAGAAACCCATGAGCAGGAACTGGCTGGCGGTGGCTTCCGCCGAGCACGTCGAGATCGGCCGCAGGGCCGGCTTCATGCAGGTGTCCCACGGCAAGGTGACGCCGCTGCGGCGCATCCTGCCGGGCGATCGCATCGTCTATTACTCGCCCAACCGCACCTATTCGCCGAGCCACGCCTCGCGCGGCCGCGACCGGCTGCAGGCCTTCACCGCGATCGGCACCATCCGCGACGGCAAGCCCTACCAGGCCGACATGGGCGCAGGCTTCCGCCCGTTCCGGCGCGACGTCGCCTGGCACGAGGCCGGGACCGTGGCGATCGCGGGCCTGCTCGGCCAGCTCAGCTTCACGCGCGACGGCAACTGGGGCCACCGGCTGCGCCAGGGCGTGGTCGAGATCAGCGACGCCGACATGGCGATGATCGCCGAGGCGATGTTCGCGGCAACGGTCCCGCCGCTGCAGCAGCTTGCGGCCTGAATCGCGCGACGGGCGCCCGCCGAAAACGACGCTGTCGTCCTCGTCGTACCCGCAGCGACGGCAAAAACGGGCATTCACTCAAGCACGGACTGCCGTCGCGCGAATGCGAGGTAATTGACAGGATGACATCCCACAACCACATGTCGCCTTTGCGAGTCGGCCTCGCCGGGGAGTCGCTTTTGCCCGTTCGTCGCTTGCTGGTCCTGGCCGGCGCTTTTCTATTCCTGACATCGTCGGTCGTACTCGCCCAGGGCGGACCGCCCGCCATGCCGGTTACCGTCGCGCCACCGATTGCGAAGAAGGTAACCCAGTGGGACGAGTTCTCGGGCCGCTTCGAGCCCGTGGCCTCGGTCGAGGTGCGCGCGCGCGTCTCGGGCTTCATCGACAAGCTGCATTTCCGTGACGGCCAGGTCGTCAATGTCGGCGAACTGCTGTTCACCATCGACAAGCGGCCCTACGAGATCGCCGTCGAGAGTGCCCAGGCCGAGGTCGCGCGCATCAAGGCGCAGGTGTCGCTGGCCGAGCTCCAGGTCGACCGTGGCGCCTCGCTGATCAAGTCGAAGACCATCACCGACGCGGACTACGACCAGCGCAAGGCCAACCTCGACATCGCACGCGCCCAGCTCCAGGCCGCCGACGCGGCGGTACGCAGCGCCGAGCTCAACCTCGACTGGACCGACGTCCGTGCGCCGCTCGCCGGCCGCATCTCCGACCGCAAGGTCGACGCCGGGAACCTGATCCAGGGCGGCCAGCAGGGCGCCACCCTGCTCGCCACCATCGTGACGCTGGATCCCATCCGCTTCGTGTTCGACGTCTCCGAGGCCGACTACCTGCGCTACACGCGCCTCTTCCTGTCGGGCGAGCTCGCCTCGTCGCGCGATTCGGTCAATCCGGTGCGCATCCGGCTGGCCGACGAGAAGGACTGGACGCGCACCGGCAAGGTCGACTTCGTCGACAACACGCTCAGCGCGCGCTCGGGCACGATCCGCACCCGCGCCATCGTCGAGAACAAGAACCAGCTGCTCGCTCCCGGCATGTTCGGCCGCGTCCAGCTGTTCGGCGGCCAGTACGACGCCCTGCTGATCCCCGATTCGGCGATCGTCTCCGACCAGTCGCGCAAGATCGTCTTCACGGTCGGCGCCGACAATGTCGTGGCGGCGAAGCCCGTGACTCTCGGGCCGCTGGTCGACGGCCTGCGCGTGGTGCGAGACGGGCTGGCAGCCGGCGACAATGTCGTGCTCGACGGCCTCGCCAACCCGATGGTGCGGCCGGGCGCCAAGGTCGTGCCGCAGAAGGGCGAGATCAAGACCGCCGACGCCAAGTGATCGAAAAGAAGTGATCGAACACCTCTGCCGCCCCGAGGGGAACGCGAGACCTTTCCGTCGCTGAAAGGTCCCTCGCTCTCCGGCCGGGCGACAGCCATCCGTCTCAGCCCCAGGCCCACCCCATGCGCTTTTCCCATTTCTTCATCGACCGGCCGATCTTCGCCTCGGTCCTGTCGATCATCATCCTGATCGTGGGCGGCATCGCCCAGCGCGGCCTGCCGGTGGCCGAGTATCCCGAGATCGCGCCGCCGACCGTCAACGTCACCGCCACCTATCCCGGCGCCTCTGCCGAGGTGATCGCCGAGACCGTCGCCACGCCGCTCGAGCTCGAGATCAACGGCGTCGACGACATGCTGTACATCAACTCGCAGTCGACCGGCGACGGCCGGCTGTCGATCAACGTGGTGTTCAAGCCCGGCGTCGACATCGACCAGGCACAGGTCAACGTGCAGAACCGAGTCGCGGTCGCGCAGCCGCGCCTGCCCGAGGACGTGCAGCGGCTGGGCATCGTCGTCCGCAAGGCCTCGCCCGACCTGATGATGGTCGTGCACATGACCTCGCCCGACGGCACTCGCGACCAGCAGTACATCTCGAACTACGCCACGCTCTACGTGAAGGACGTGCTGAGCCGCATCGACGGCGTCGGCAACGTGCTGGTGTTCGGCGCCCGCGACTACTCGATGCGCATCTGGCTCGACCCGGCCCGCGTCGCCGCCCACAACCTGACGGCCGGCGAGGTCATGCTGGCGATGCGCGCCGCCAACCTGCAGGTCGCCGCCGGCGCCATCAACCAGGCGCCCGCCGTCTCGCCGGGCGGCTTCACGCTCTCGGTGCAGACGCTCGGCCGCCTGAGCTCGCCCGAGGAGTTCGGCAACATCGTGCTGCGCGCCGAGAGCAACGGCTCGGTGACCCGCCTGCGCGACGTCGCCCGCATCGAGCTCGGCGCGCAGGACTACACGCTGAACGCCTATCTCGACAACAAGAACGCCACCGCGCTCGGCATCTTCCAGCGTCCCGGCTCGAACGCGCTCGCCACTTCCGACGCGGTGAAGGCGGCGATGGAACGGCTGAAGAAGGACTTCCCGCCCGGGCTCGACTATTCGGTCGTCTACAACCCCACGGAGTTCATCCAGGCCTCGGTCGACGCGGTGATCGAGACGCTGTTCGAGGCGCTGATCCTGGTCGTGATCGTGGTGATCGTGTTCCTGCAGACCTGGCGGGCCGCGATCATCCCGCTCCTCGCCATCCCGGTGTCGCTGATCGGCTCCTTCGCGGTGATGGCGGCGGTCGGCATCTCCTTCAACACCCTGTCGCTGTTCGGCCTGGTGCTGGCGATCGGCATCGTCGTCGACGACGCCATCGTCGTGGTCGAGAACGTCGAGCGCTACCTGACCCAGGGCATGTCGCCCAAGGAGGCGGCGCACAAGACGATGGACGAGGTCGGCAGCGCGCTGATCGCCATCTCGCTGGTGCTGATTGCGGTGTTCCTGCCGACGGCCTTCATCACCGGCCTGCAGGGCACCTTCTACAAGCAGTTCGCCATCACCATCGCGGCGTCGACGGCGATCTCGGCCTTCGTGTCGCTGACCCTGTCGCCGGCGATGGCGGCCCTGCTGCTCAAGACCCACGCCCTGTCGCACGCCGAGAAGGCGAGGCCGACCCTGATGGAGCGGCTGGCCTGGCCGCTCAACTGGTTCTTCCGCCAGTTCAACCGCGGCTTCGAATGGCTGGCCGACGCCTACGGCCGCGCCACGGCGCGCCTGATCCGCCTGTCCTTCATCGTGCTGCTGATCTACGCCGGGCTGCTGGTGCTGGCCGGCAACCGTCTGATCAACACGCCGACCGGGCTGGTGCCGCAGCTCGACCGCTCGTACCTGATCGCCGTCGTGCAGCTCCCGGCCGGTGCCACGCTCGAGCGCACCGACAGGCTGGTGAAGCAGGCGTCGGAGATGATCATGTCGTCGCCCGGCGTCGAGCATGCCGTGGCCTTCGTCGGCCTCGACGGCGCGACCTTCACCAACGCGCCCAACGCCGGCGTCGTGTTCGTGACGCTGAAGCCGTTCGAGGAGCGCCGCGACCTGCCGATGGACAAGATCCTGGCCGACCTGCGGGGCAAGATGTTCTCCCTGCGCGAGGCCTTCGTGTTCGTGCTCGAGCCGCCCTCGGTTCCCGGCATCGGCACCGGCGGCGGCCTGAAGGGCTACGTCCAGGACCGCGCGTCGCGCGGCCTGCCGGCACTCGAGGGCGCGACCTGGGCGCTGGCCGGCGCGGCCGGACAGGCGCCCGGCCTCACGCAGGCCTTCACCCTGTTCAGCACGCGCACCCCGCAGATCTGGGCCGACATCGACCGCACCAAGGCCGAGCAGCTGGGCGTGCCGATCGCCCGCGTGTTCGAGACCCTGTCGGTGTACATGGGCTCGGCCTACGTCAACGACTTCAACATCCTCGGCCGCACCTACCGCGTGACGGCGCAGGCCGACGATCCCTACCGGCTCACCCTGCGCGACGTGGCGGCGCTCAAGACCCGCAGCTCGAGCGGCGAGATGGTGCCGATCGGCTCGGTCGCCACCTTCTCCGACAAGACCGGGCCGTATCGCGTGGCGCGCTACAACCTCTACCCGGCCGCCGAGGTCCAGGTGGCGCTGAAGCGCGGCTTCTCCTCGGGCCAGGGCATCGCCACGCTCGAAGGGCTGGCCGACAAGGTCCTGCCTTCGGGCTTCGGCTTCGAATGGACCGAGATCGCGCTCCAGGAAAAGCTGGCCGGCGACACGTCGGTGATCGCCTTCGGCCTCGCCGTGGTGTTCGTGTTCCTGCTGCTCGCCGCCCTCTACGAGAGCTGGCTGCTGCCGCTGGCCGTCATCCTGATCGTGCCGATGTGCGTCCTGGCCGCCATGATCGGCGTCAACCTGCGCGGGCTCGACCGCAACATCCTGGTCGAAATCGGGCTGGTGGTGCTGGTCGGCCTCGCCGCCAAGAACGCCATCCTGATCGTGGAGTTCGCCAAGCAGGCCCACGAGGCCGGCATGAGCCGGTACGACGCAGCGGTCAGCGCCGCGCGAACCCGCCTGCGGCCCATCCTGATGACCTCGCTCGCCTTCATCCTGGGCGTGGTGCCGCTGGTGGTGAGCTTCGGCGCCGGCGCCGAGATGCGCCAGTCACTGGGCACTGCGGTGTTCTTCGGCATGCTGGGTGTCACCTTCTTCGGGCTGGTATTCACCCCGGTCTTCTACGTAGTCTGCACGGCGCTGGCCGAGCTCCGCTTCCGCTGGCGCAAGCCGGAGGTCCCGCCGACGGCTGACTTCAAGCCCGACAAGGTCTGACGGCGCTTCCCGAGGACCGCCGGGACGGAGGCTGCCATGCCCAATCCCCTGCCTGCGAGACTCGCCATCGCCTTCGTCGGCGGCCTGGTGCTGCTGCTGGCGACCATCAGCCTGGGCTACGTGCCGTCTGCTGCCGAAAGCGGTCGCCTGGTGCCGCCGCCCGCCGTGGACGAGCCGACCGGACCGACGACGACGGAGGTCGCCGTCCTGGCCGGCGGCTGCTTCTGGGGCGTGCAGGGCATCTTCCAGCACGTCGAGGGCGTCACCAGCGCGGTGTCGGGCTATGCCGGCGGCGCGCCGGCGGCGGCGACCTATCGCGAGGTGAGCACCGGCCAGACGGGCCACGCCGAGGCGGTACGCATCACCTACGACCCGCGCAAAGTGAGCTTCGGCCGGCTGCTGCAGATCTATTTCTCCGTGGCGCACGATCCCACCGAGCTCAACCGGCAGGGGCCCGACGTCGGCACCCAGTACCGGTCGACGATCTTCCCGACGAACGATACGCAGGCGCGGGTGGCGCAGGCCTATATCGACCAGCTCAACCGAAGCGGCGGCTTCTCCGCCAAGGTCGTGACCACGATCGAGCCCGGGCGGCCGTTCTACCCGGCCGAGGCCCACCATCAGGACTACATGACCCTGCATCCCAACCAGCCCTACATCGTGTTCCACGACAAGCCCAAGCTCGAGAACCTGAGGCGCCTGTTCCCCAACGCCTACCGGGCCGAGCCGATGCTGGTGTCCAGGACCGGATTGGGAAACTGACGGCTCAGGCCGGCGCCGGGCGTACCGGGCGCAGCAGGGCGAAGGTCACCTGCACCAGGCCGGCCAGCAGTCCGATGGCCACGGCGAGCCGCCACGCCAGGTCGTAGGAGCCGAGCCTGTCGAAGATCACGCCGCCGCCGAGGGCACCGACGAAGCTGCCGATCTGGTGGCTCATGAAGGCGACGCCCTGGATCATGGCCTGCCAGCGCAGGCCGAACATGTCGGCCACCGAACCGGCGACCAGCGGCCCCACGCCCAGCCACAGGAAACCCATCAACGCGGCGAAGATCAGCGTCGTGGCCGGCGTCGGCGGCAGGGCGAAGTACCAGGCAAGCACGATCGAGCGGCCGATGTAGATGCCGCCCAGCAGGCCGAGCTTGGACCAGCGGCCGCCAGCCCAGCCGAAGAACAGGCCGCCCACGACGTTGAACAAGCCGATCACAGCCAGCGCCTGGGCGCCGAGCGCGGGATCCATCCCGCAGATCGCGAGATACGACGGCAGGTGCGTGGCGATGAACAGAAGCTGCATGCCGCACACGAAGTAGGCGGCTGTCATCACGATGAACGGCGGCCGGGCGAGGGCACGGCGCAAGGCCTCGCCGGCCGAGTCGGCGCCAAGGGCGCTCGGCCGTGCGGCGGGATGCGGCAGGCGGTCGATGCGGCCCGCGATCCAGGCGGCCGGCAGCATGCCGAGCGCCAGCACCAGGAAGCCGATGACCCCGGCCCGCCAGCCGGCCTCGGTGATCAGCAACTGGCCGAGCGGCGCCGACAGCAGCGCACCCAGCGAGCCCGATGCCGTGATGGCGCCCAGCACCAGGCTGCGAGAGGCGCCGGACGTCGCCTGCGAGCCGACCGACAGGGCGATCGCCGCGGCCGTGCAGGCGAGCGCGACGCCGATCAACAGGCCCGCGCCCAGCAGCACGCCAAGCACACCCTGGGCGGTGGCGAACAGCAGCAGGCCCAGCCCATACAGGACGCTTCCCGCCATCATCACCGGCCGGAAGCCCAGCCGGGTGGCCAGCGCTCCGGCGAACGGCTGGAAGAAGCCCCAGGCGAGGTTCTGCAGCGACATGGCGAAGGCGAAGTCCGAGACGCCGACGGCAATGTCTCGCGTGAGCGGCGGCATCACGAGCCCGAAGCTCTGGCGGATGCCCATGCTGAGGCTCAGCAGCACGGAGACGCCGACCAGGATCGGCATGACCGGCCTCAACTCCTTCACGACGCCCATGGCCTGCACCACCTTGATTACACAGGTCGGTGTACCCTAGACTCGCGACTGCACCGGTCAACCGAAAACTACACAGGTCTGTGTAACCAATGCCGCGATCCGAAAGCCGATCAGACGCCATGCGCGAGCGCATCCTCGCGACGGCCGACCGGCTGTTCTACGAGCAGGGCATCCGCGCCGTCGGCGTCGACACGGTGGCCGCCGAAATCGGCATCAGCAAGCGGACGCTCTACAACTACTTCCCCTCCAAGGACGAGCTGATCGTCGCCTACCTGTCGCGCCGGCTGAAGCCCGCGCCCGCGTCGGACCTGCCCCCGGCGGTGCAGATCCTGGGCAACTTCGACCGGCTGGAGCGGACCTTCGCGGAGGGCGTGTTCCGCGGCTGCCCGTTCGTCAACGCCGTGGCGGAGCTCAAGGAACCGGCGCACGCCGCCAACAAGCTCGCCTTCGCCTTCAAGGAGCAGCGCCGCCTGTGGTTCCGTGGCCTGCTGGTGCGCCTGAAGGTCAAGGATCCCGACACGCTGGCGCTGCAGCTGCAGATGCTGGCCGACGGCGCCATCGCCGCCGCGCTGGTGCGCGGCGATCCGAAGGTGGCCGTCACGGCGGAGAAGGCAGCCCGCGTCCTGCTGGCGGCGGCGGGGGTCGAGCTGCCGGACGCGAAACCGAGGCGACGGCCGGTACGCTGACGCCTCAGGCCGGATTGGGGCGCAGCACGCGGTGCAGGTCGAGCACCGGCGTCACCTGGCCGAGCTGCGACAGCAGCGTGTGGACCTGGGCGCGGTGATGGGTCTGGTGATTGAAGAAGTGGGGCACGATCACCGAGGCGGGATCGGTCGTGTCGAGGCCGTCGTTGTTGACGTAGCGCAGCGACCGCTCGAGGAAGCCGTCGGGGAGATCGGCGAAGAACGCCTCGATGCGGGCGTCCATGCGGACCCTCTCGGCCCGCAGGACCTCGAAGTCGTCGAACAGGGGGACGCCGAGGTCGGTCGAGGGATGGCTGCCGCCCTCGAACCGCGTCATCCAGATGCGGTCGCCCAGCAGCAGGTGGTTGAGCGTGCCGTGCACGCTCCGGAAGAAGGCGCCCAGATCGCGCCGCCGGTCGGTGTCGGACAGGCGGGCGCAGGCGTCATGGAGCCGCTCGTTGGCCAGCCGGTTGTAGCGGGCGAACGAGGCCCAGAGGTCCTTCATTCGCCCCTCCACGGGTCGGCAGGTCAGCGGGCGGCGGCGGCGACCCAGCGGGCCGGGGCGGCGGCCGACAGCCAGCGGCCGAAACCGCGGAACAGGTCGGCCATGGCGGCGGCGCGGAGCGTACGGGCACGCTCGGCATAGGCCTGGCGTTCGGCAAGGGTCAGATCGGAAAGGGAAAGCATAGCTACCTCCAAGAATGCATAGCAATGTAATTGGCTCCCCCATGCCGATTAATCCTGAAAATTTGACTATCACTCCTGAATTTCGTTCAATAATGGCGCAATGATCGATCGCGCCAGTGAAATGGCGGCCTTCGTGCGGGTCGTCGATGCCAACGGCTTCTCGGCCGCCGCCCCGGCGCTCGGCCTCAGCCCCTCCGCCGTCAGCAAGCTCGTCACCCGGCTGGAAGAGCGGCTGGGCGTGCGGCTGCTGCAGCGCACGACACGGGCCCTTCACCTCACGCAGGAGGGCGAGGTCTTCTACGCCGCCGCCCGGCGCATCGTGGGCGAGATCGACGCGCTCGAGAACCAGATCGCCGACCATAGCGGCACGCCGCAGGGCATGCTGCGGGTCACCACGTCGCTCGCCTTCTCGACCCATCAGCTCGCGCCCGTCCTGTCGGAGTTCCTCGCCCGCCATCCGCAAGTCCAGGTCGAGCTGATGCCGACCGACCGCGTGGTCGACATGGTCGAGGACGGAATCGACATCGCCATCCGCATCGGCCAGTTGGCCGACACCAGCTTCATGGCGCGCAAGATCGGCGAGGATCGCCGGCTGATCTGCGCCGCGCCGGCCTATCTCGAGCGCCACGGCACGCCGCAGCGGCCCGAGGACCTGGCCCGCCACAACTGCCTGTTCTCGCGCGAGCGGCCCTACCTCAACCGCTGGCCGTTCAAGATCGACGGTCGGCTGGTCGAGATCGAGGTCGGCGGCCGCGTCGCCGTCGCCGAGGGCGAGACCCAGATGCAGCTCGCCCTCCAGGGCATCGGCATCGTGCGCCTGACCCGGCTCACCATGGCGCAGGCGATTCGCGAGGGACGGCTGGTGCCGCTGCTGGGCGACGTCTCGGCCGACGAGCCGGTGCCGATCCATGCCGTCTACCCGCATCGCCGCCATCTCGCGCCGAAGGTGCCGGCCTTCGTCAACTTCCTGATCGAGAAGTTCACGCCGCCCCCGTGGGAGATCTGAGCTAAGTTTCCGCCGCCGCCTCGTGAACGCGGCCATCATCCCGACTGTCCCGGAGGAGACCCGCATGCCCGATGCCATCGACGACCTGTTCCGCCGCTTCGGCAAGGCCTTCAACAAGGCCGACGTCGAGGAGATCGCCGCCTGCGTCACCGACGACTTCGAATGGCGCCTGAACACCGGCGCCGCAGCCGGCGCGCCGGGCGGCACGGTGCTCAAGGGCAAGGAGGCGCTGCGCGCGCACTTCGCCGACAGGAGCAAGGCCCATCGCGAGGCACGCTTCTCGGAAGGACGCATCCATCGCGCCGGGACCGCGCTCTTCGGCACCTTCCGCGTCACGGGGATCGACCATGCCGGAAAGCCGTTCGACCGCTACGGGATCGACCTCTACGAGGTCCGCGACGGCAGGATCGCGCTCAAGGACAGCTACCTGAAGGGCGAGTGATGGCCAACGACACGGTTCTCTGGGCGATCGACGCGCGCGGCGTCGGCACGGTCACGCTCAACCGCCCCAAGGTGAACAACGCCTACAACGGCGATCTGCTGCAGGGCCTGCACGACGCCATGGACGCACTCGGCCGCGAGGCGGGCCTGCGCATGGTCGTGCTGCGCGGCAACGGCCGGCACTTCCAGGCCGGCGCCGACCTCGCCTGGATCAGTGGCGTCGCAACACAATCGCCGGCCGAGAACGAGCGCGCGAGCCGCGTCACCGCCGAGGCGATCCGCCGGCTCGACACCTGCCCGGTGCCGACGCTGGCCCTGATCCAGGGTGGCTGCTTCGGCGGCGGCACCGGCGTCGCGGCCGCCTGCGATGTCGTGGTCGCCTCGGCCGATGCGATCTTCTCCATCAGCGAGACGCGCTGGGGCCTGATGGCCGGCATCATCCTGCCGCAACTCTGCCAGGCGATCGGCCTGCGCCAGGTACGCCGCTATGCGCTGACGGGCGAGCGTTTCGACGCCGAGGAGGCGCGGCGGCTGGGCCTGGTGCACGAGGTCTGCCCGGCCGGCGGGCTCGATGCGGCAGGCGCGCGCATCGTCGATGCGGTGCTGATGAACGCGCCGCAGGCCACGACCGCCACCAAGCTGCGGTCGCTCGCCTCGGCCCGCGCCTTCGTCGACGACGGCACGCTGCGTGACCTGATCGACGAGCATGCCCGCACCCGCCAGCAGGACGAGGCTCGCGAAGGCCTGGCGAGCTTCCGCGAGAAGCGCAAGCCGGCCTGGTATCCGGGCTGACGGCTTACGCGCCGTCGAGGAATCGTAGCGCCGCGTCGCGGTACATCGCGTAGACCGCGGCGATCGAGGTGATGTCGGCCCATTCGTCGGCCGCGTGCATGTTGCCGAACGTGACGCCGGGCGCACAGACCGTCGGCACGCCGCGCGCCGCGAGAAGGTTGCCGATGTTGGAGGGACCGCAGGCCTCGACCGGGACGGTCCGGCCGAAGGCGCGCGCGGCTGCCCCGGCGAAGCTCCGCACCAGCGCACGGTCGGGCGCCACCACGTAGGCCGGCCAGTGATCGATCGTCTCGATGCGCGCCGCCGGATCGACCGCCGCCACCGTCGCCGCCAGCCAGTCGGCCGCGCGCGCGCCGTCGAAGGTCCGCGTCAGGCGAATGTCGATGCTGCAGGTGGCGCGGTCCGGCACGACGCTGAAGCCCTCGCCGCCCTCGACCCGGGTCACGGTCGCCGCCGGCCCGAAGGGAAAGGCGGCGTCGGCCGGCGCGTCGAAGGTCGCGCTCTCGACCTCCAGGGTGAACCGCGCCGCCTTGGCGAGCGCATTGATGCCGCTGCGGTCGGCGGCGCCGGTATGGGCGGACCGGCCGGCGAAGGCGACCACGGCCCGCAGGAAGCCGCGGCTGCCGGCGACCAGCGCGTCGTTGCCGGGATAGCCCAGCGAGGCGGCATCGGGCGGCCGTGCCACCGCGTCGAGATAGGCCCGCACCCCGCCGAACCGGCCGGTATGCTCGTCGGCATCGAACAGGATGTGCAGACCGCCGTGCGGGAGGCCCGCGTGCGCAAGGTCGCGCGCGACATGCGCGAGGATCGCGACGCCCGCCTTGGAATCGGCGGCGCCGCGGCCCAGCAGGCGGCCCTCGCGCACGGCACCGGAGAAGGGCGGGTCGCGCCACAGGCCGGGATCGCCGGCGGGCGCGGTGTCGATGCAGGCATCGAGGCAGAGCAGGGGACCGGGAGCGGCGCCGGCGATCTCCACCAGGACCGCCACCGGGCGGCCATCCGAATCGTGGAGCAGACGCGGCGCGAGGCCGTTGTCGCGCAGCCAGTCGTGGGCGACGGCGAGCACCGGCTCGGGCGAATCGATGCCGCCGCAGGACGGTGTCGCCACCAGCCGCGCGGCGAGGGCGACGATGCTGTCGAGGGGCGCGCCGGCCACCGCGGCTAGTCGAGGCCCTCGAACAGGGGCGTCGACAGGTAGCGTTCGGCGAAGTCCGGCACGATCACCACGACGCGCTTGCCGGGATTGCGCTTGGCGACGTCGAGCGCGGCCCAGATGGCGGCGCCGCCGGAGATACCGATGGGGATGCCCTCGAGCGCGGCCATGTCGCGCGCGGTCGTCATCGCCGCGTCGTTGGCCACCTTGACGATCTCGTCGATCACCGACCGGTCGAGGATGTCGGGCACGAAGCCCGCGCCGATTCCCTGGATGGGATGCGGCGAGGGCTGGCCACCCGACAGGACCGGGCTGGCCTCCGGTTCGACGGCCACGACCTTGAGCCCGGGCAGGCGCGGCTTCAGCGCCTGGCCCACGCCGGTGACGGTACCGCCGGTGCCGACGCCGGCGACGAACAGGTCGAGCTTGCCGCCGGTATCGCGCCAGATCTCCTCGGCCGTGGTGCGCACATGGACGGCCGGATTGGCGGGGTTCTGGAACTGCTGCGGCATGAAGCTGTCGGGAATCTCCTTCAGGAGCTCCTCGGCGCGGGCGATGGCGCCCTTCATGCCCTTCTCCCGCGGCGTGAGGTCGAGCCGGGCACCGAGGAAACGCAGCATCTTGCGCCGTTCGACCGACATCGATTCCGGCATGGTGAAGATCACCTTGTAGCCGCGCGCCGCGGCCACGAAGGCGAGGCCGATCCCGGTGTTGCCCGAGGTCGGCTCGACGATCGTGCTGACGCCGGGCTTCAGCTTCCCGGCCTTCTCCGCGGCGTCGATCATGGCGACGCCGATACGGTCCTTGACCGACGACATCGGGTTGAAGAACTCCAGCTTGGCCAGGATCTCGCCCGTCACGCCGGCGCGCTGCGGCAGGCGGTTCAGCCGCACCAGCGGGGTCGCGCCCATCGTCTCGGCGATGTCGCCGTAGATGCGGCCGCGAAAGGTCGAAGTGTCGGGCTCGGCCATGGCTGCTTCCTCCTATTCCGCCGCCTGTTTCTGTGCCGTGCGGTCGGGCGTCAGCGAGTAGGTCGTGAACTGGCGGTTGAGCGCCGGCATCGGGCAGGCCTCGAGATGGCCCTCGCCCGGGCGCATCAGGATCATGGCGGCGGTCGCGGTCAGCACGCCGCGCGTGTTGGGCCGCGGCGGCCGGCACACCGACCAGGGCGAGCCCCAGGCGTCGAAGAAGGCGGTGCGGAGATCGTCGAGGGTGAGTTGCCCACGGCGGGACGCGAGCTGGTCGCGCACGCGCTTGTCGCGGTAGATCGAGCACGGCGTCTCGGCGAGCCCGGTGTCCTTGACCCTGGTCCGCGCCGACTCGGCGATCCAGTGGTTGGCGTGGACGTAGACGCCGCGCTCCGGCGCCACCCAGAACGTCTCGTCGGGCGCGCATTCGAAGCCGAAGGCCTCGGCGGCGCCGTCTTCCGTCGCCTGGCTCACCGCCATGTGGTTGGAGCCGAGCTTGGGCGTCGACACGATGGTCTGCACCGCCTGCGCGAGATGCGCGCTCTCCAGCACCTTGCGGCGGATGAAGGGCAGCGGCACGCCCGGTCCGCGCTTGTAGTCGCGGTCGCATTCCAGCGCGTTGGCGGTGAGGCCAAGGCCGGCGGAGTTCAGGCCCGAGCGCGCGAGCCCGCCCGCCTCGGTGAAGGTCAGGATGTCGGGTCCGTCGTCGCGACGGATGCGCAGGATCACGCCGGTCTCGGCGCATTCGGCGCGCCAGTCCCAGTTCTGGCCGTGCAGCAGCGTGCCGTCGGCGCTGGCCTCGGGCAGCGCCAGCGCGGCCGTGCAGCCGTCGGGGAAGTGCTTGGTCGCCTGCTGCTGGCGTGCCGCCGCGACCATCTCGGTGCGGGCGTTCATCAGCACGACGGCGGCGAAGGGCTCGCCGGCGCCCTCGGCGATGCCGCGCATCTCCTCGACATAGGTCGGATCGAACCGGTCGATCGTGGGCACCATCGCCTCGGCACGACGCTCCAGCTCCTTCCAGTCGACGCCGGTCTTGACCAGCGACTCGGCATACATCTTCGCGCCGCGGCGCAGCCGGTCGGCCGCCGCCTTGCCGTGCTGGCGCCCGCGCTCGCGCGGCGGGCCGCTGAGCTCGATCAGGGGAAAGGGTGCGTACCCGGTCATGTCATGCCCCTAGGGATGGCCGAGCAGGGCCTGGCGAAACCGGTCCTTCAGATGCGCCCCGTCCTGCGGCGGCATGACGAAGTCGAGCTTCTCGACCATGACCTTGACCAGGCGGAATACCGGGCCCTTGGCCGTGCGGGCATCCTTGACGAGCGGCGCGACCTCGGACGCCTCGCGCACGGTGGCGACATCGGCAATGCCGCAGCCCCGCGCGATCGTCGCGAGATCGGCGCCAGCGCCGGACTCCGTGGGACCGTTGTTTCGCGGGCTGGTATGCGAGGCCTGGTTGCCAGTCTCGCCGAACCGCTCGTTGTCGAGCACGACGATCGCGAGGTTCTCCGGCTGCTGCGTCGCCACCGTGGCGAGCGAGCCCAGGCTCATCATCATGTCGGCGTCGCCGGTGATCACCAGCACGCGCTTGTCGGGCTGGGCGAGCGCGAGGCCGAGCCCCATCCCGACCGGTGCGCCCATGGCGCCCCACAGCGGCATGTTGAGCGGACGGTCGCCCGCCTCGGTAATGTCCCAGTTCGCCGAGCCCAGGCCGGCGATGACCAGCAGCCGGTCGTCGGCGCCCTCGAGGATCTTCCGGACCAGCGGCCGGCGCTGCAGCGTGGCTTTGCTCATTGGGCGGTCTTCTTCCCGAAATCCTTGATGCCGATCAGCTTCTGGCGCAGCAGCACCGCGACGGCCTGGCCGCCGTTGAAGGCCGTGCGCGCCGCGGCGTCGACCGTGGCCTTCACATCCTCGGCCTTGTCGACGGAGTAGAGCAGCAGGCCCATCGCCTCGAGGACCTTGGGCGTGCCCTGGCCCATCGGATACTGCCAGGAATTGAACTCGCCCCAGTCGCCGCGCATCGTGATGAGCGTCAGGAAGGGAAAGCGCAACGTCTTGGTCATCCCCATCATGTTGATGGTGTTGCCGACGCCGGAGCTCTGCATCAGCAGCGTCGAGCGCTGCCCGCCCAGCCAGGCACCGGCGGCGAGCGCCACGCCTTCCTCCTCGGTGGTGAGCGGCACGCAACGGATCGAGTTCGACCGCTGGCACTGCTCGATCAGCCGCGAATGGCCGGCATCGGGCACGTGATAGACCTGCTTGATGTCGTGGGCCTGGAGGACCTCGAAGATCTGGTCCCGCCAGTCCGCAGTGGTCTCGGCGTTCATGTCTCTCCCGTCAGAAGGGTTTCAGCACCACGAGGAACACGATAGCGATCATCAGGACCGTCGGCACCTCGTTCCACCAGCGATAATAGCTGGCTGGCCTCGCATTCCGGTCGGCCTCGAAGGTCTTGCGCCAGCGTCCGTAAACGTGATGCACGATCGTCAGCACGACCACCAGGGTGAGCTTGGCGTGGAGCCACCCGAAGCGCCACCATTCGCCCTGCCAGGCGAGCGCAAGGCCCAGGATCCAGACCAGGATCATCGCCGGATTCATGATGGCCCGCAGCAGGCGGCGTTCCATTACCTTGAAGGTCTCGCTCTGCGCCGAGCCGCGCTCGGCCTCGGCGTGGTAGACGAACAGGCGCGGCAGGTAGAGCAATCCCGCCATCCAGGCGATGACGGCGACGATGTGCAGGGCCTTCAGGACGTCATAGAGCATCGCGCACAAGCCTCGCCAGACCTTCGATGAACAGCGGATGGGTGCCCACGGTCGGCACCCGCACGTAAACGGGCACGCCGGCCTTTTCGGCGAGATGGCGATACTCGATGTCGAGCTCGACCAGGGTCTCCGAATGCTCCGACACGAAGGACAGGGGATAGAGCACCACCCCGACCTTGTCGCGGCCGGCCCGCTCGATCTCGGCCTCGGTCGAGGGACCGATCCACTTCAGCGGGCCGACGCGGCTCTGGTAGCAGACCGTCCAGTCCAGCCCGCCGATCGTGTCGGCGATCGCCTTCGCCGTCTGCTCCACCTGCGTCTGGTAGGGATCGCCCGCCTTGATGATGCGCTCGGGCAGCCCGTGGGCCGAGAACAGGACGCGCCGGGGGGCGCTGCCGGCCTCCGCCAGCCCTTCCTTCAGCAGCGCCACCGAGGCCGCGATGAAGCCTGGTTCGGTCGGATAGTCGTTCACGACGCTGGTCGGGACCTTGAAGCGGGCGCGCTCGTTCCAGGCCGCGAACGACGAGGCCGTCGTCGCCGTCGAGTACTGAGGATAGAGCGGCAGCAGCACGATGCGGTCGGGCTTGAAACGGTCGACGGCCCGGACCGTGGCCTCGGTCAGCGGATGCCAGTAGCGCATGCAGACATAGCCGCGCCATTCGTGCCCCTCGCCGCCGGCGCCGAGGGCGGCCTCGAGCGCGCGCGCCTGCGCCTCGGTCTGGCCGAGGATCGGCGAGGCCCCGCCGATCTGCTCATAGATCGCCCGCGCCTTGGGCGCCCGCCGACGCGCGATGAAGGCCGCCAGCGGCCGGCGCACGAACGACGGGACGCGCAGGATGGCGGGATCGCCGAACAGGTTGCGCAGGAAGGGCTGCACCGCCTCCAGCGAATCGGGTCCACCCAAGTTGAACAGGATGATGGCGACCTTCACGGGCAGACCGTCATGACGTGGACGGCGTCCAGCCGCGCACGATCTCGACCAGCTGCGCGACATGCTCGGGCGGCGTCTGGGGCACGACGCCGTGGCCGAGATTGAAGACGAACGGCCCCTGGCCGAGCTTGTCGAGGATGCGCCGGGTCTCGCGCTCCAGCGCCGTCCCGCCGGCCACCAGCATCAGGGGGTCGAGGTTGCCCTGGACGCAGACATGCGGCTGCAGCTCGCGCGCCGCCCAGTGGGCGCCGATGCCGGTGTCGAGCGACAGGGCGGTGAACGCATCGGGCCGACGGTACATCAGGATCGCGGGCCCGACGGCGCGCGGGAAGGCGATGATGGGTACCTTGGGATGGCGGGTGCGCAGACCATGGGCGATGCGCACCATCGGCTCCAGCGACCAGGCGAACAGCTGTTCCTCGGGCAGGATGCCGGCCCAGGAATCGAAGAGCTGCACCGCGTCGGCGCCGGCCTCGACCTGGGCGGTGAGATGGTCGATCACCGCCTCGACCAGCAGGTCGACCAGCAGGCCGAAGGATTCGGGATGCCGATAGGCCCAGAGCTTCACCTTGGCGAAGTCGCGGCTGCCGCCACCCTCGATCATGTAGCAGGCGAGCGTGAAGGGCGCGCCGGCGAACCCCAGCAGCGCGGTCTCGGCCGGCAGGGCCGCGCGGGCCTGCCGGATCGCCGTGTAGACGGGCGCCAAGGTGTCGGTCAGGCGGGCCCGGCTCAGCCGGCCGAAATCGGCGGGATCGGTCAGAGCCTCGAGCTTGGGACCCTCGCCCTCCTCGAACCAGACCCGCTGGCCGAGCCCGTCCGGCACGACCAGGATGTCCGAGAAGATGATGGCGGCGTCCAGGCCGAAGCGCCGGACCGGCTGCAAGGTGACCTCGACCGCCTTGTCCGGCGTGTAGCAGAACTCGAGGAAGGAGCGCGTCGTCGCACGGATCGCCCGGTATTCCGGCAGATAGCGCCCGGCCTGGCGCATGAGCCAGATCGGCGGTGTCGGAAAGCGCGTGCCGGACAGGGTCTGGAGGAACCGTCCCGCGCTCAAGTCTCATCCCTCATGCTTTCCTCTTACCCTTTCATAATAGGTAGTAGGAGTCGTAGAGGGTGTGGCACATGGGGATGCGCCCTATTGATCGGCGGTCCCCAGGCTGCTGTGGATCATCACACGCCGATTCCACGGCCTCGCGCCGGCCTGATTCCCGATTCCCAGAACGTCCCGAGGGGATCATCCGCAGGGGAAGAGGATGGGAGCCGGAGGAGCAAGCCGGGTCCCGAATCGGAGACTCCTCCGCCGGCGTCCGGCCTGTCCCCGGTTTGCCTCTGGCAATCCCGCATTTCTCCCGACGGGCCTGTGGGGTAAAAGCGGTCGTGGCCAACCGCAACTTCCACGTCCACCTCGTGTCCGATTCGACCGGCGAGACGGTGTCGAGCGTGGCGCGTGCCTGCCTCGTGCAGTACGAGGGCGTGTTCGTCCAGGAGCATGTCTGGTCGCTGGTCCGCACGCAGGGCCAGATGGAAAAGGTCATGCAGGCGGTCGAGCGCGACCGCGGTCCCGTCCTCTACACCCTGGTCGATCCCGATCTGCGCGACCTGGTGCGAGACCACTGCCGGCGCCTGCAACTGCCCTGCGTCGGCGTGCTCGACCAGGCGATGAGCGTGCTGGCCGTGCACTTCCATTCCAAGAGCGAGCAGTGGCCGGGCCGCCAGCACCAGCTCGACGAGGGCTACTTCGACCGGATCGACGCCATGCACTACACGCTGGCGCACGACGACGGCCAGTCGACGCACGATCTCGACGATGCCGATGTCGTCCTGGTCGGCCCGTCGCGCACGTCGAAGACGCCGACCTGCGTCTATCTCGCCAATCGCGGCGTGCGCGCGGCCAACGTGCCGCTGGTGCCGCTGGTCGATCCGCCGGCCGAGCTCGAGGCGGCCAGGCGGCCGCTGATCGTCGGCCTGATCACCGATCCCGAGCGGCTTGTCCAGATCCGCGTCAACCGCCTGCGGCTGCTGCAGCAGAGCACCGAGTCCGACTATACCGACATGGACCAGGTGCAGCGCGAGATCCAGGACGCCCGGCGGCTGTACGCGCGCCGCAAGTGGGCGACGATCGACGTCACCCGTCGATCGATCGAGGAGACGGCGGCCGCCATCCTGCAGATGCTGGCCACCCGGCGGGAACAGCGGTTGCAGGCGACGTAGAGGCTCTGTCGCCGGACGGAGGCGGTCATGACGGGACGACTTCCGCGTCTTCTTTTCGCACTTGGTCTGATTCTTGCTGCTTCGGGGGTACGCGCCGCGAATGGCATCGACGTCACGCGCGGCGCGGACTCCACGGTTTACGGCACCTGTGTGCCGAGCCTGGTCGTCGAGAACAGGTCGGCGGAGACGATCGACTACCTTCAGGTCGATGTCGCCGTCTCCCTGGGCGGCGGCCGGGAACGGACCATCGAGCTGAAGTCGGCCTACCGGGAGGGAATCCTCTATCCGATCAGTCCCGGAGGGAAGGCAGTCTTGAAGCAGCATCTCGATACTTCGAAAGCCCTGGACGCCGGCTGTGCCGAGCTGGGCGAACGCCGCGTCGTGCGGACGATCTGTGAAGCGGCGGGCGGCAAGGCCTGCGAGTCCTCGGTGACGGTGAGTCCATGATGCGTCGGCGTACCTTCGTCGGCGCGGCGGGCGCCGCGCTCGTTGCCGCGCCCGCCCTGGCGCAATCCTATCCCGACAAGTCCATCAAGATGGTGGTGCCCTACCCGCCTGGCGGCGGCACCGACGGGCTGGGCCGCATCACGGCGCAGTTCCTGTCCGAGAAGCTCGGGCAGCCGATCGTGGTGCACAATATCGGCGGCGCCTCGAGCACCGTCGGATCCGACACGGTGCGGCGGGCCGAGCCCGACGGCTACACGCTTCTGTTCAATGCCAGCCTGTTCGTGCTGGGCAAGACCGTGGTGCCGACCTGTCCCTACGATCCGGTAACGGATTTCCGGGCGATCGCCCAGGCGGGCGAGGCGCCGCTGGTCCTTCTGGTGAACCCCAAGGTGCCGGGCACCGACTATGCGAGCACCATGGCGGCGATCGGCAAGGAGCCGAAGAAGTACTTCTTCGCCCTGTCGTCGGGCGGCTCGGCCGGCCACATCGCCACGCTCGCCTTCCTGAAGCGGACCGGGCTGCCGCTCGACACGATCCTCTACAAGGGCACGGCGCCGGCCAATGCCGACCTGGTGGCCGGCAACGTCCAGCTCTTCATGGACCCCTGGACGGCGCTGCTGCCGCTCGCCACCTCGGGACGCGCGCGCGGCCTGTTCGTCACCTCGAAGGAGCGCACCAAGCTCGCGCCGGACATCCCGACCAGCGACCAGGTGGGGCTGAAGGACTTCAACATCAGCTCCTGGTATGGCGTCTGGGCGCCGAAGGACACGCCCGAGCCGGTGGTCGACAAGCTGGCTGCCGCTATGGCGCAGGTCTCCAGGGATCCGGGCTTCATCGAGAAGACGACCTCGCTCGGCATCGTGCCGACCGCGCGCGGACCCAAAGATTTCGCCGCCTTCATCAAGGGCGAGGTCGAGGCGAACACGGCGCTCCTGAGGGAATCGGGGTTCAAGCCAGAATAGATTTCTCCGTCGTCTCGACCGAGGGCCGAAGGCCCGAGCGGAGAGACTTTGCCGGCGGAGCGGGGAGCCTCTCCAATGGCGGCGCGATGGCTCGAGCTCCGGTCGTCCATATCCTCGCGAGCGCCAACGAAGCTGTCATCCTGAGCGAAGCGAAGGATCTTTCGGTATCAGATCCCTCGCAAAGGCTCGGGATGACGGCCGCGGGCCGTCACTCCGCCGCTTTCGCCACCGGGTCGAAGCGGGCGTCGAACGTGCGGATGGCGCGTTCGACGGAATCGGCCACCTGCTTCAGCTTCTCCTGGTTGACGATTTTCAGCCCGAACAGATCCTTGACGTAGAAGACGTCGACGGCGCGCTCGCCGTAGGTCGTGATGTGAGCCGAGGTGATCTTGAGGTTGAGGCGCGTCAGGGCGCGCGTCACGACGTGCAGGAAGCCCGGGCGGTCGCGGCCGTTGACCTCGATCACGGTGAACGTGTCGGAGGCGTTGTTGTCGACCAGCACGCGCGGCTCGACGGTGAAGACCTCGTCGCGCTTGGGCCACGAGGCCCGCTGGCTGTCGAGCTCGCGCTGGATGTCGAGGCGGTTGGACAGCGAGAGCTCGACGCGGGCAGCCAGCCGCGCCAGCCGCTGCGGCCCGTCGAACGGCTTGCCCTCGAGGTCCTGGATCCAGAACGTGTCGAGCGCCATGCCGTTGGCAAGCGTGAAGATCTTGGCGTCGACGATGGTGGCGCCGCTGATCGCCATGGCCCCGGCCAGGCGCGCGAAGAGGCCGTGCGTGTCGAGCGTGTAGATGGTGATTTCGGTGACCGAGCGCTCGCCGTCGATGCGATGCTCGAAGGCGAGCGGCTGGTGATCGCGCTCGGCGCGGCGCACCAGCTCGGCCTGGCGCGCCAGCGTATCGGGATCGAACGACAGCCAGTAGGGCGCGTAGCCGCGCGCGAAATGCTCCTCCTTCTCGGCATCGGTCCAGCCGGCGAGCCGGCTGCCGATCTCGACCTGGATCTGCTTGATGCGCTCGGCGCGGCCGCCCGACAGGGTGCCGCCCGACAGGACCTGCTCGGTGGCGTAGTAGAGCTGGCGCAGCAGCGCCGCCTTCCAGCCGTTCCACACGTTGGGGCCGACGGCGCGGATGTCGCAGACCGTCAGGACCAGCAGCAGGCGCAGCCGCTCGGGCGACTGGATGAGGGCCGCGAAGGTTTCGATGGTCTTGGGATCCATCAGGTCGCGCTGGAAGGCGGTCGCCGACATGGCGAGGTGGTAGCGGACCAGCCATGCGACGGTCTCGGTCTCGGCGGCGGTGAGGCCGAGCCGCGGCCCGAGCTGCATCGCCACCTCGGCGCCCAGGATGGAATGGTCGCCGCCGCGACCCTTGGCGATGTCGTGCAGCAGCACCGCGAGATAGAGCACCGGCCGCGAGAGGATCTTGTGGACGATTCCGGAGGCCAGCGGATGGTCTTCCTTGAGGGTGCCGTTCTCGATGCGCGCCAGGATGCCGATGGCGCGGATCGTGTGCTCGTCGACCGTGTACGTGTGGTACATGTCGTGCTGGGTCTGGGCGACGACGCGGCCGAAATCCGGAATGAAGCGGCCGAACACGCCGGCTTCGTTGAGCCGCCGCAGCGTCGTCTCCGGATCGTTCCGCGACGTCATCATCTCCATGAACAGCCGGTTGGCTTCGGAATCGGCGCGCAGCCGGTCGACGAGCCGGATGTTCTGCGTCACGAGCCGCAGCGTCGCCGGATGGATGTCGAGGTCGTTCTCCTGCGCGACGTGAAACAGGCGCAGGATCGCCACCGGATCCTTGGCGAAGGCGTCCGGCGTCGCGACGCCCAGCCGTTCGCCGTCGAGGCGGAATCCTTCGAGCTGGCGCGGCCGCAGCGTCTGCCACAGCGCCGCGAGCTTCGGCTTGCGGCGGCGGCTGTCCTCCAGCGCGGCGACGAAGATTCGCGTGAGGTCGCCCACGGTCTTGGCGTGCAGATAATAGTGCTTGGTGAAGCGTTCGACGCCGCGGCTGCCGGGACGGTCCTGGTAGCCCAGCCGGGCGGCGATCTCGCGCTGCAGCTCGAACGACAGACGATCGTCGGCACGCCCGGTCAGATAGTGGATGTGGCACCGCACCGTCGTGAAGAAGCGTTCGGCGCGTTCGAAGTGCCGGGCCTCCTCGCGCGTCAGCACGCCCTTCGCCACCAGCTCGCCGGGCTCGCTGACGCGATAGAGATACTCGGCGATCCAGAACAGCAGGTGGAGGTCGCGCAGGCCGCCCTTGCCTTCCTTGACGTTGGGCTCGACGACGTAGCGCGAATCGCCCATGCGATGGTGGCGCTGGTCGCGCTCGGCGAGCTTGGCCTCGACGAAGTCGCGGCCGTCGCCATTCAGGAAGGTCTGGGTGAAACCGCGCTTCAGCTCGTCGTAGAGATCGCGGTCGCCCCACACGTAGCGCGCCTCGAGCAGCGCGGTGCGGATCGTCTGGTCGCGCTCGGCGTAGCGCAGGCTCTCCTCGACCGTGCGCGTGGCATGGCCGACCTTCAGGCCGAGGTCCCACAGAAGGTAGAGCATGAACTCGACGATCTGCTCGCCGCGGGGCGTCTGCTTGTAGGGTCGCAGGAACAGCAGGTCGATGTCCGACAGGGGTGCGAGCTCGCCGCGGCCGTAGCCGCCGGTCGCCACGACGCCCAGCCGCTCGGCCGTGCTGGGATTGGCGGCGGGATAGATGTGCTGGTCGGCGAAGTCGAAGATCACCCGGATGAGCTGGTCCATCAGGAACGACGTCGCCGCCAGCACCTGCTCGCCGTCGTTGCGCAGCGGGCCCGGCTCCTCGAAGCGGCGGCGGATCTCGGCCCGGCCCGCGGCCAGCGCTTCGCGCAACAGGCTGAGCACGGCAGTGCGTGGCGGCTCGGCGCCGGTCGGCAGGTCCTCGACCAGGCGTGCGAGCGCGTCTTCCAGGGCCCGGCGGCGAACGATGGCGCGCCGGTCGGCGATCTGGTCGTAGGGCTTGGCCATCGGGCGACGATTAGCAGGGGGCAGTACGACTGGCTACGTCTCGCCTAATATAAGGGATCATGGCCCCGTCCCCCCGCCTCGCCGTCTTCACCAAGAACCGCGTCAACCCGGCCTACGCTGCGGCCCGGCTGGCGGCCGACCGGGTCGCCGCCGAGGCGGGCGCCCGGACCGTGCATTTCGTCCCCGAGACACCCGATGACCTCGCCCAGCAGCGGGCCCTGGTCGGCGAGGCACTGGCGATCGCGCCCGACGGCGTCGTGTTCGTGCCGGTCGACGACCGGCAGATGGGCCCCGACGTCGCCCGCTTCACCGCCGCCGGGATACCGGTCGTGGTCTGCATCAACCGCATGGACGGGCCGTTCGTGTCGGTCGTGGGATCGGACGACATCGCGGTGGGCCGCACGGCCGCGGGGGCCCTGTTCTCGGCGCTGGGCGGCAACGGCCGGATCGTGGCCCTGGAGGGTCCGGCGGGCGCACCGACCGGCCGCGACCGCAGCATAGGCCTCGGTCAGTTGCTCGAAGAAACGCCAGAGATCGTCCTGCTCGGCAGGGCTGGCGGGGCGTTCCAGCAACCGCCCGCCCGCGAGGCGATGGCGCGGCTCCTTGCCGAGCACCCGGCGATCGACGGGGTCTGGGCAGCGAACGATCTGATGGCCCTGGGGGCGCTCGACGCGCTGGCGGCCGCCGGGCGGACGGCCCGTGTGGTCGGCGTCAACGGCCTGCCCGAGGCGATCGAGCACATCGCCCGCGGCACGATGGTGGCGAGCGTCGACTTCAGCGCCTTCAACATCGCCGGCATTGCGACCCATGCCTTGCTGCGGCACCTGCGCGGCGAGTCCGTGCCGCCGTCGATCACCGTGCCGGCGGCGCTGATCGACAGCGGCAACTACCGGCAGTGGCAGGTCCCCTTCGCGCTGCGGCCGGTGCCGTCCTGGGACGAGATCGTTCCGCCGCGGCCGGCGGTGTAGACTGACCCGATGCAGAGGCGGCACTTCCTGGTCGGCCTGGCGCCGGCCGTCCTGACAGCCGAGGTCTGGGCTCAGTCGCGCGCCCCGTCGGCGGGCGGCGTCATCGACCTCAACAGCGCCAGCGCTGACGAGCTCATGAGCCTGGAAGGGATCGGCGAGGTCCGGGCCGACGCGATCGTGCGGGGCCGACCCTTCAAGGCCAAGACCGAGCTCGTCGAACGGCGCATCATTCCCGAAGCGCTCTACGACAGGATCGCCGACAAGGTGACCGCGCGACCGGTGCCCGGCACGCCGGCGCCCGCGCCCGCCCGCCCTCCGGGCCAGAAGCGCTCCTAGACGACGCCGCCACCGCGCGTCGCCATCCGTCATGGTCCGTCGATGAGCGACATCGCCACCATCTACGCGCTGGGCACGCCCGTCCCGTCGCGCGCCCAGCCTGGCGCGCTGGCGGTGGTGCGCCTGAGCGGCCCGCGCGCGGCCGACGCGCTGATGGTCCTCGCCGGCGGCAAGGCCCTGCCGCCGCCGCGGCGCCTTGCGCTGCGCACCGTGCGCGACCCGGCGAGTGGCGAGACGATCGACCGCGGCCTGGTCGTGTGGTTCGAGGCGCCGCACACCGAGACCGGCGAGACCATGGCCGAGCTGCATCTGCACGGCGGCCGCGCCGTGGTCGGGGGCGCGCTGGCGGCGATCGGCCGGCTCGACTTCTGCCGCCTGGCCGAGCCCGGCGAGTTCACGCGCCGCGCCTTCGAGAACGGCAAGCTCGACCTCACGGAGGCCGAAGGCATCGCCGACCTGGTCGCCGCCGAGACGGACCAGCAGCGCCGCCAGGCGCTGCAGCAGATGGATGGCGCCCTTCACCGGCTGTACGAGGATTGGCGCGGCCAGGGGCTCCGCCTGCTCGCCCATCTCGAGGCGGCGATCGACTTCCCCGACGAGGACCTGCCGTCCGGACTGGCCGACGACGTGCGCGGCGGGATCGACCGCCTGCGCGCGGCCATTGCCGACCACCTGGCCGACCGCCGTGGCGAGCGCCTGCGCGAAGGCCTGCACATCGCCATCATCGGGCCGCCCAACGCCGGCAAGTCGTCGCTGCTGAACCTGCTGGCGCGGCGCGATGCGGCCATCGTGTCGGAAACGGCGGGCACGACCCGCGACGTGATCGAGGTCCATCTCGACCTCGCGGGCTGGCCGGTGGTGCTGGCGGACACGGCGGGACTGCGCGATTCGCCCGACCGCATCGAGCAGGAAGGCGTGCGGCGGGCGCGGGCCCGTGCCGCCAGCGCCGACCTCCGGCTGCTGGTGCTGGACGCGACCGGCGACTGGCGCGGCTTGCGGCAGCAGGTCCTCGCCGCGACGCCGCAGTGGAATGCCGCCAGCGACATCGTGGTCGTCAACAAGACCGATCTGGCACCGGCGGCCGGGGACGATGCGGTGCCGCTCTCGGCGACGACAGGCGCCGGTCTGGCGGCATTGCTGGCGCGGATCGAGGCGGCGGCCGGGGCGCTGATGCAGGACAGCGGCCCGCCGCCGTTCACGCGGGCGCGTCACCGCGCTGCCCTGGTCGACTGCCAGGACGCGCTGGGCCGCGCGCTGCAGGCAACCGAGATCGCCCTCGCCGCCGAGGACCTGCGGCTGGCGCTTCGGGCGCTCGGCCGCATCACCGGCGTGGTGCGTGTCGAGGAGCTGCTCGACGTCATCTTCCGGGACTTCTGCATCGGCAAATGAGCGGCCGCCGCGCCGGCATGCGATAATGGCGCTGCCGGGACGGCGCAACGCGACGCCGCGCGGGCCGTTATGCCCCGCGGGTCGCAGGAACCGAGCAGCCCATGCGCAAGGACAATCTCACCTCTTATCGCGCCAAGCGCGACTTCAGCCGGACCGACGAGCCGTCGGGCAAGGCCAAGGTCGCGCCGGCGAAGCACCTGCGCTTCGTGATCCAGCGGCACGACGCGACCCGGCTGCACTACGATCTGCGACTGGAGCTGGATGGCGTGTTCAAGTCGTGGGCCATCACCAAGGGCCCTTCGCTCGACCCCTCGGTGAAGCGCCTGGCCGTCGAGGTCGAGGACCATCCGCTCGACTACGGCGACTTCGAGGGCACGATCCCCGAAGGCCAGTATGGCGGCGGCACCGTGCAGCTCTGGGACCGCGGTTTCTGGATGCCCGAAGGCGATCCGCACGAAGGGCTGAAGAAGGGCGACCTCAAGTTCGTCATGGAAGGCGACCGACTGCACGGAAGCTGGGTGCTGGTGCGCATGCGCTGGGACCGCCGCAAGGGCGGCGGCAAGCGGACGAACTGGCTGCTCATCAAGCATCGCGACGCGGCGGCGCGCAACGATTACGACGACGCGCTGCTCGAGGATCCGAAGTCCGTCGCGTCGGGCCGGACGCTGGAGCAGATCGCCGTCGGCACCGGCCGCGCGCCCACGCCCTTCATGACCGGCCGCAGGCGCACCGCCGGCGCCGTGTGGGACAGCCGCAAGAAGGACGGCGGCGAGCAGGCCGCGGCGCCCAGGTCCAACGCAAAGGCGCGCAAAGCGTCGTCGATGCCGGATTTCGTCGAGCCGCAGCTCTGCAAGCTGGTCGAGCGCGCGCCCTCGCAGGCGGGCTGGGGACACGAGGTGAAGTTCGACGGCTACCGCCTGCAACTCCGCGTCGGGGACGGCAAGGCGACGCTGCGGACGCGCAAGGGCCTCGACTGGACCGACAAGTTCGAGGCGATCGCGGACGCGGCGGCGAAGTTGCCGGACTGCCTGATCGACGGCGAGGCGGTGGCGCTCGACGCGCACGGCGCGCCGGACTTCGCGGCGCTGCAGGCGGCGCTCTCCGAGGGACAGTCGGGCAAGCTGATCTTCTTCGCCTTCGACCTGTTGTTCGCCGATGGCGAGGATCTGCGGCCGTTGCCGCTGCGCGAGCGCAAGGCGCGGCTGCAGGCCCTGCTCGGCAAGTTGCGCGGCAAGCACGCGACGCTGCGTTACGTCGAGCATTTCGAGACCGCGGGCGACACGGTGCTGAGCTCCGCCTGCCGCATGAACCTCGAGGGCATCGTGTCGAAGGAGCTCGATGCGCCCTACCGGTCCGGCCGCGGCGGCGGCTGGACCAAGGCCAAGTGCCGGGCCGGCCACGAGGTGGTGATCGGCGGCTGGACCAGCGAGGGTCCGCGCCTGCGCTCGCTGCTGGCCGGAGTCCACCGCGGGCACGGCAAGGACCGCAAGCTGGTCTATGTCGGCCGCGTCGGCACGGGCTTCGGCGCGGCGGTGATGCGCCGCTTGTTGCCACGCTTGCGCGAGGTCGAGAGCAAGACCAGTCCCTTCGCCGCCGGCGCCAGCCCGCCCAAGGAAGCGAACATGCACTGGGCGCGGCCCGATCTGGTGGCCGAGATCGAGTTCGCCGGCTGGACCGGCGCCGGCAATGTCCGGCAGGCCGCCTTCAAGGGGCTGCGTGCCGACAAGCCGGCGGACGAGGTCGAGGCCGAGAAGGCGGTGGAGCCGGTGCGCGCGAAGATGGCCAGGCCGGCGGCAAAGAAGCGATCGGCGGGCAAGGCACGGGGCGTCCGGTCGGGCGGCAGCAGCGGTGTCGGCGGCCGCGCCGAGGTGATGGGGGTTGCGATCTCCAACCCCGACAAGCCGCTGTGGCCCGACGAGGATCCACCGGTCACCAAGCTCGATCTGGCGCAATATTTCGAGGCGGTCGGCGACTGGATGATGCCGCATCTCAAGGGCCGGCCGTGCTCGATCGTGCGCACGCCCGACGGCATCACGGGTGAGCAGCGCTTCTTCCAGCGCCACGCCGCGCCCGGTACTTCCCATCTCCTCGAGCAGGTCAAGGTGAGTGGCGATCGCAAGCCCTACCTGCAGATCGACCGGGTGGAAGCCCTGGCTGCGGTGGCGCAGCTCGGCGCGACCGAGCTGCATCCCTGGAACTGTCAGCCCGGCGAACCCGATCTCCCGGGTCGCCTGGTGTTCGATCTCGATCCGGCGCCCGACGTGGCGTTCGGCGCCGTCATCAAGGCCGCGCTCGAAGTGCGCAAGCGGCTGGAGGCGCTCGGCCTCAAGACTTTCTGCAAGACGACCGGCGGCAAGGGCCTGCATGTCGTCGTGCCGCTGACGGACGATCCGAAGAGCCCGGACTGGGACGCGGCGAAAACGTTCGCCCGCGAGGTCTGCCGGCAGCTCGCGGAGGCGGCGCCCGACCGCTTCGTGCTCACGATGGCGAAGAAGGAACGGACGGGCCGCATCTTCCTCGACTATCTGCGGAACGACCGGACGGCGACGGCGGTGGCGCCGCTGTCGCCGCGGGCGCGCGACGGCGCCACCGTCTCGATGCCGCTCGACTGGACACAGGTGAAGGCGGGGCTGGATCCGCGCAGGTTCACCGTGCGCACCGCGCCGGGGCTGCTCAAGCGACGGAAACCGTGGGCGACCTATGCGCGTTCCGCCAGGCCATTGCGGTTGGCGATCGAGCGGCTGATCAAATCGAGTCGATGAGGAGCTGAGATGGCGAAGTCGAAGAAGAGCGCAGCGTCCAAGCGGACAAAGCACAAGGGGATGCGGCCGACCTGGGAGGGCCATCTGCGCCTCTCTCTCGTCACCTGCCCGGTCTCGCTCTACACCGCGACGGAGCGCGCCGCCGACGTGCACTTCAACCTGATCAACCCCAAGACCAACAACCGCATCCGCATGCAGACGGTCGACGCGGGCACCGGCGACGTCGTCGAGCGCGGCGAGCTCGTGAAGGGCTTTGCCGTCACGAAGAACAAGTACGTGCTGTTCGACAAGGACGAGCTCGATGCGGTGCGGCTGGACTCGACACGGGTGATCGATATCGAGGAATTCGTCGACGCCGCGGGGATCGACCGGATCTACTGGGACGAGCCCTACTATCTCGTGCCGTCGGGGAAGACCGGCATCGAGGCCTTCTCGGTGATCCGGGCCGCGATGGACAAGGAAGGAAAGGTGGCGCTCGGTCGTCTGGTGATGCACCAGCGCGAACACATGTGCGCGCTCGAACCGCGCGAGAGCGGCATCCTGCTCACCACGCTGCGCACGCACGACGAGGTCCGCGCGCTCGACGACGTATTCGACGGCGACCTGCCCAAGCCCGATGCGAAGATGCTGGAGATCGCGGCGAAGATCATCGAGCAGCAGGCGGCGGACTTCGATCCGAGCACCTTCAAGGACCGATACGAGGATGCGCTGCGCGAGCTCATCACGCGCAAGACCAAGGGCGAGGAGCTGGTGACGGCCGACCAGCCCGAGGAAGAGGAGAAGGTCGTCGATCTGATGGACGCACTGCGCCAGAGCCTGAAGGGCGCCGGGGGTCCGTCGCGCGACAAGGCGGACCGGTTCCTCGAAGCTCATGCCCGACGCGGCCCCGCCGAGCGCACGACCAAGGCCAAGCCCCGGGCGAAGCGCAAGACGGGTCGCCGCAAGCGCGCGGCCTGAGGGCGATCGCCGCTGTACTCGTACGGTTGCGGAGGCGGCTGGACCGGGCGGCTCGGAGGGGCGTAAAAGGCCCGCCATGCGGGCCTTTTCCTATGATGTGATCGTGGTGGGTGGCGGGCATGCCGGCTGCGAAGCGGCTGCCGCGGCTGCTCGCATGGGCGCGCGCACCCTGCTCCTCACCCATCGCGTCGACACGATCGGCGAGATGTCGTGCAACCCCGCGATCGGCGGCCTCGGCAAAGGACACCTGGTCCGCGAGATCGATGCTCTTGACGGCATCATGGGCCGGGCCATCGATCGGGCGGGCATCCAGTTCCGGACCCTCAACCTCTCGAAGGGGCCGGCCGTGCGCGGGCCGCGGGCGCAGGCCGATCGGAAGCTTTACCGCCACGCCGTGCAGGCGCTGTTGGCCGAGCAGGCCAATCTGGATATTCGCGCTGAGGCGGTTGCCGACATTATGGTTGATACAACTGGAGCTTGTATCGGCGTCGTGACGGAAGCGGGCCGGGAGATCGGCGCCGGCCGGGTCATCCTCACCACCGGGACCTTCCTGCGCGGCCTCATCCACTGCGGCGAGGTACGAATGGAAGCTGGCCGGGCGCGCGGCGATGGCGTCGAGCCGCCGTCGACGGCGCTCGCGCTGACGCTCCAGCGGCTCGGTTTCCGGCTGGGTCGGCTCAAGACCGGGACACCGGCCCGGCTCGACGGGCGAACGATCGACTATGCGCAGCTTGAGCGTCAGGACGGCGATGACCCGCCGCAGCCGTTCTCCTTCCTGACCGATCGCATCACGACGCCGCAGGTCGTCTGCCACATCACCGCGACCACGCCGGCAACCCATGAACTGATCCGGGCCAACCTCCATCGCGCCCCGATGTACTCCGGCGCGATCGAGAGCGTCGGCCCGCGCTATTGCCCCTCGATCGAGGACAAGGTCGTCCGGTTCGGCCAGCGGGAGCGCCACCAGATCTTCCTGGAGCCGGAAGGCCTGGACGACGACACGGTCTATCCCAACGGGATTTCGACCTCGCTGCCGCGCGAGGTCCAGCTGGAAATGCTGCGGACGATTCCGGGGCTGGAGCGGGCGGTCATGCGCCGGGCGGGCTATGCCATCGAGTACGATCATATCGACCCCCGGGAGCTGAAGCCCACGCTCGAGACGCGACGCGTGCCGGGCCTCTTCATGGCCGGGCAGATCAACGGCACCACGGGATACGAAGAGGCGGCGGCCCAAGGGTTGCTGGCGGGGTTGAATGCTGCCGCTGCGGAGCCGTTCACGATCGACCGCGCCGAAGGCTATCTCGGGGTGCTGGTCGACGATCTGGTGAGTCTGGGTGTCACCGAACCCTACCGGATGTTCACCTCCCGGGCCGAGTATCGGCTCTGGCTGCGGGCGGACAATGCGGACCGGCGGCTCACGCCGCGCGGGCTGGCGATCGGCTGCGTGTCAGATAATCGGCGCCGAGCGTTTCACGTGAAACAATCCCGGCTGGCCGAGAGCCGCGTCCTGGCGGAGCGCTTGTCCCTCAGCCCTACGGCCCTGGCCCGGCGCGGTATCGCCATCAACCAGGATGGTATTCCTCGCTCGGCCCTGGAGCTGATGGCTCACCCTGCCGTCGGCTGGAAGCAGATCATCGGGCTTTGGCCGGAACTCGGAGTGCTGGAATCGGATATCGTCGAGCAACTGACCATCGACGCCCGATACGAAGGCTATCTCGACCGGCAGCGAGCGGACATCGCTGCCTACCGGCGTGACGAGGCGCTGACGCTGCCAGGCGACCTCGACTACAGCCGCGTGGGCGGGCTCTCGAACGAAGTTCGCCAGAAGCTCGAGGGACAGCGGCCAGCAACCCTTGGCCAGGCGGCGCGCATCTCCGGGATGACGCCAGCGGCGCTCGTAGGCTTGCTCAAGTTCGTGCGCCGCCGGACGGCGGCCTGATGGCCGCGCCGGCCGATGGTCCCGGCGCCTTCAGTGCGGCGATGGCCGGCCTCGGTCGGCCTGTTTCACGTGAAACACTCGGGCGGCTCGAGGCCTTCGTTGCCACTCTCAACCGGTGGCAGAAGGCGATCAACCTCGTAGGGCCGTCCACACTACCCCTGGTATGGGAGCGGCATGTCCTCGACTCGGCCCAACTCGAGCCTCTGATACCCCCGGAGGCCAGAACGCTGGCCGATCTCGGCACGGGCGCTGGCTTCCCGGGGCTGGTCCTGGCCGCGATGCGCCCTGACCTGCAGGTGACCCTTGTCGAGGTCGACGGCCGAAAGGCCGCGTTCCTGGGAGAAGCCGCCCGCCAGATGGCCTTGCCGGTGCCGCCCCGCATCGTGGTCGCCCGGATTGAAGCCGCGCCGCCCTCCCGAGCCGACGTGGTCACGGCCCGGGCCTTGGCGCCGCTGGACCAATTGCTGGCCTGGGCCGACCGGCACCGAAACGATCACGCTATTAGCCTTTTCCACAAGGGGAAAGGCTGGCAGGGTGAACTGACCCAAGCCATGAAGAGCTGGGACGTTTCAAGTCAACCCCTCGCCAGTGCCACCGATCGTGACGCCGTCATCCTCCGAATCGACGCCTTCGCCCGCCCAGATCTTCGCGATCGCTAACCAGAAAGGCGGCGTGGGAAAAACCACGACTGCCGTCAACCTGGCGACGGCCCTGGCCGCCGTCGGCGAAAGCGTGCTGCTGATCGACCTCGATCCTCAAGGCAACGCGTCGACGGGCCTCGGTGTGTCCAGAAGTGAGCGCTCACCTGGGTCATACGAATTTCTGCTGGGCCTGGCGCCCCTCACCGACTGCACGCGCGAGTCAAAGATTCCCGGATTGTCCGTCATGCCGGCGTCGGTCGCCCTGGCCGGCGCCGAGATCGAGCTGATCGACCTCGAGCGCCGCGAGCATCGGCTGGCCGATGCCCTGAACGCGCCGGGCGCCGACGCCCGCCAGCGCTGGACGACGATCCTGATCGACTGTCCTCCCTCGCTCGGGCTGGTGACCCTCAATGCCCTCGTGGCCGTCGATGCGGTCCTGGTGCCGCTCCAGGCAGAGTTCCTTGCCCTCGAAGGCATCGGCGCCCTGTCGAACACCGTGGCCCGCATCAAGAAGAACCTCAATCCCAAGTTGTATATCGCAGGGGTCGTCCTGACCATGGTCGATCGCCGCATGACGCTCAGCCAACAGGTGGAGGCCGACGTGCGCGCCCATTTCGGCGACCTCGTGTTCGGCACCACGATCCCGCGCAACGTGCGCATCGCCGAGGCGCCGTCGCACGGCATGCCCGTGCTCATCTACGACAATGCCTGCGCCGGTGCCCAGGCCTACATCCTGCTGGCGAGCGAGTTCATCCGCCGCCGGCGCACCGCCACCGAGAGCCCGTCCCATGAGCCAGCTTCCTAAGCCGCGCGGCCTCGGCCGCGGCCTGTCCGCCCTGCTCGGCGACGACGAAGTCGCCGCCACCGTGACCGCGCCGGTGCCTGAGCCGGTGGCCCCGCGCCCCGCCGCGGGCCGTGCGCCGCTCAGCGTGCCGATCACCCAACTCAAGCCCGGCAAGATGCAGCCGCGGACGACGTTCGAGGACATCGACACGCTGATCGAGTCGATCAGGGAGTTTGGCCTCCTGCAACCTATCCTTGTGCGTCCCGTCGCCGGCCAGGCCGACAGCTACGAGATCATCGCCGGCGAGCGGCGGTGGCGGGCGGCGCAGAAGGCGCAGCTCCACGAGGTGCCGATCGTCGTCCGCACCATGGCCGACAAGGATGCGCTGCAGATCGGCCTGATCGAGAACCTGCAGCGCGCCGACCTGACGCCGGTCGACGAGGCCCAGGGCTATCGCCGGCTGGCCGAGGAGTTCTCCCAGACCCAGGAGGAAATCGCCCGCACCGTGGGCAAGAGCCGGCCCCATGTCGCCAACACGCTGCGGTTGCTCGACCTGCCGGACCCGGTCCAGGACATGCTGCGCAAGGGCGAGTTGCTGGCCGGGCAGGCGCGCGCGCTGATCGGCGTCCCCGACCCGCTGGCGCTGGCCCGGCGCGCGGTGGCCGAAAAGCTGACGGCACGCGACCTCGAACGGCTGGGCGGCGCCCTCAAGGGTTTCGGCAAGCCCGGCGGCGCGGGCGGCCGCCCGTCGGCCGCCAGGGCGGAAGCGACCAAGACCGCCGATACGCGCGCCCTCGAGAAGCGCCTCGAGGAGGCGCTCGGCCTCAAGGCCGATCTCAAGCTGCGGGGCCTGGGCGAGCAGAGCCTGCTCACCCTCGAGATCAGGGACTTCGATCAGCTCGACACGGTCGTCGATCGCCTGACGCGGCGCTAAGACGGCCGTCGGTCGGCGTCACGCTGTCGGGGTATCGCCGGCCGCTGTCGCCAGGGCCGCTGCCACGCGACGCCACTCCGCCAGCACCGCCGACACCGCGGCCTCGTCCCGGGTGCGTTCCAGCGCGGCCGCCAGATCGCCCAGCCGCATGGCACCGGCCGCACGCGCCGCGCCCTTGAACTTGTGGGCCAGGTCGGCCAGCCCTTCAGAATCCGACTCGGCGGCGGCAATCTCGGCGGCGAGGCTGGCGCCCGCCTCCGCGAAGCGGCGGAGCACGCGCCCGATGGTGGCCTCGCTGTCGCCGAACATCTGCGCCAGCACCGAGCGATCGATGGCGCCGTCGGCCACGGCCACCGTCGAGGCGGTCGGCGCGGCCGCCGCCGTCATCCAGCGCTCGACGGTCTCGCGCAGGCGATCGAGGGTCAGCGGCTTGGTGAGATAGCCATCCATCCCGGCTGCCAGGCAGCGATCGGCCTCGCCCTTCAGCGCGTTGGCCGTGAGCGCCACGATCGGGGTCCGTCGCCCGTCGCGGGCCAGCATCTCCTCGGCGCGAATCTGGCGCGTCAGCTCGAAGCCGTCCATGTCGGGCATGTGGATGTCGGTGAGCACGAGGTCGTACGGCCTCTCGCGCCACTTGGTGAGCGCCTCCAGCCCGTTGGCCGCCGTGTCGACCGGCACCCCCAGGATCTCGAGCTGACCCATCAGAACCTGGAGATTGACCGGATAGTCGTCGACCGCCAGCACGGTCCCGATCATGCCGCCGCCGTGGGCGGTCGTCTCCGCTCCACGATGCGCAACGGGCGCGGTCGCCACGCCGAGCGAGAGCGTGACCGTGAAGGTCGAGCCCTTGCCCGCGACGCTGCGCGCGCGCGCCTCGCCGCCCATCAGCTCGGCCAGGCGTCGCACGATCGACAGGCCGAGCCCGGTGCCGCCATAGCGCCGCGTCGTCGAACTGTCGGCCTGGGCAAAGGGCTGGAACACCCTTCCCGCCTGTTCGTCCGTCATGCCGATCCCGGTATCCTCGACGATCAGCTCGAGCTCGACCCGGCCATCGACGATCGATCGGGCGCGGGCGTCGATCCTGACCTCGCCGACCTCCGTGAACTTGATGGCGTTGCCGATCAGGTTGAACAGGATCTGCCGCACGCGCGTGGCGTCGCCGCTCAGCAGGTTCGGCGTGCCGGGGTCGACCGAGGTCGTGATGGCGATGCCCTTGCGCTCGGCCTGCACCGAAAGCGTGTCGGCGGTCCCCTCGACGAGGGCCCGCAGCTGGAACGGCACCTCCTCGAGCTCCATGTGGCCGGCCTCGATCTTGGAGAAGTCGAGCACGTCGTCGATGATGCGCAGCAGCGCCGCCGCCGACGTCCTGACGGTCCGAACGAGCCGCTTCTGGCGTTCGCTGAGGGGCTCGCGTTCCAGCAGCTCGGCCGTGCCGATGACGCCGTTCATGGGCGTGCGAATCTCGTGGCTGATGGTGGCGAGGAAGGTCGACTTGGCCTGGTTGGCCGCCTCCGCCGCATCGCGCGCCCGCTCGAGCTCGAACTCGCGATCCTTTACTTCCGTGATGTCGCGCGAGGTCGCCAGGGTATAGCCGCCTTCGAGGGGCTGGAACGCGAATGCCATGTAGCGGCCGGACGGAAGCCGTCGCTCCGACCGGCTGCCGCAGGGATCGAAGACCCGGGCGACCCGCTGCTCCAGCGAGAGCGGCCGGCCGTCCTCGTCGAAATGGTGGTCGCCGCTCACGATCTGGTGACGGATGATGTCCTCCAGCTTGAGGCCCCGTTTGTCGAGAGACAGATGCTCGGCCGGCCTCCAGACCTCGCGATTGCCGTAGGCGATCCGGTGTTGCGGATCGAACAGCGTGATCCCCATCGGCAAGGCGTTGAGCACGGTGGCCATGAGCTTCTGGGCCGCCGCCACCTCGTCCCGCGCCTTCTCGACGTCGATCTGCCGTTGCCTGATCTCAGTGATGTCGCGGTACATGCCCAGCGTTCGACCGTCGCCCACCGGGCAGAAGGTGAACTCGACGTGCCGGCCGTTGGGAAGGGCGCGATCGAAGCGGCTGCCTTCGGGCGCGAGCACGCGGGCGACCCGCTCCTCGACCGACAGGACCTTGCCGTTCTCGACCGGCGAATCGCCGGCGGCGACCAGGTTCTCGATGATGGCGTCGAGGGTCGAGCCGAGCTGCGGCCGGCCGAAGCCGAAGTCCGCCATCTGCTCCCGGAGCGCCTTGTTGGCGTAGATCAGCCGGCGGTTGGCGTCGAACAGCGTGACGCCGTCGGGCATGCCTTCGAGGACGGTATTCATGAGCCGGTATGTGGCGGCAAGCTCGTCGCGCGCGCGTTCCAACTCGAGTTGCCGTTCGCGCAGGTCGGTGACGTCGCGATGCAGGCCGAGCGTGCGGCCATCGTCGATCGGCCTGAAGCTCAACTCGACATGGCGTCCGGACGGATGCCGGCGCACGAAGCGGCTGCCCTCGGGGGCGAAGGTGCGATCCACGCGCTCCTCGACCGACAGGTTGGCCGCCCGCTCGGACAGCAACTCGCCCCCTTCCTTGAGGCCCCGGGCGATCTCGCTCATGTTCCGGCCGACGCGCAGCACCCCTGGCGCGATTCCATCGGTCTGCTCGAGGACGGCCTTGTTGGCGTAGATGAGCGTGCGGTCCGCGTCGAACAGCGTGACGCCGTCGGGCATGCCCTCGAGCACCGTGCTCATCAGGCGATGGGCGGCCGCCACTTCGTCGCGCGCCCTCTCGAGATCGATTCGCCGCTCGATGTGCTCGGTGATGTCGCGATAAATCCCCAGCGTCCGGCCGTCGCCGAGGGGGCGGAAGTTGAACTCGATGTGCCGTCCGGACGGCAGCTTGCGATTGAAGCGGACGCCGTCGGGATGGCGCATGCGCGCCACGCGCTCCTCGACCGAGAGGACGCGGCCGCCTTCCTCGGCATGGTCGCCGGCCGCGTCCTGCAGGCGGATCAGGTCGTGGATCCTGAGGCCGGTGGCCACGCTCGATTCGGGAAGCCCGAAGATGCGGCGCACCGCCGTGTTCATGTAGGCGATGCGGTCGTCGGCATCGAGGACGCCGATCCCGTCGGTCATGCTTTCCAGCATCGTGTCCGTGAGCTGGTGCGCGGCCGCCAGCTCGTCCCGCGCCTTCTCCAGCTCGTCCTGCCGTTGCCGATGATCGGTGACGTCCCGGCAGACGCAGAGCGTGTAGCCATTCGACAACGGCTGGAGGTTGAATTCGAGCTGTCGTCCCGAGGGCAGGCGGCGTTCGAAGCGGCTGCCGTGCGGATCCGTGAGGCGCGCGATCCGCTCCTCGACCGTGAGCGGCCTGCCGTCGACCGCGGCCCGGCCGTCGCCGGCCGCGACCTGCGCCTCGACGATTTCCCGGACCGTCATGCCGAGCCGGACCGTGCCGCGCGGCAGGTCGAAGATTTCCGAATCGTCGAGGCCGCGGTTCAGGTACGCGACCCGTTGATGCCGATCGAGCAGGCCCACACCGTCGGGCATGCCCGTCAGCACGGCTTCCAGCAGCTCCTGGCTTTCCGCCGCCTCGCGACGGGCCCGCCTGGCGGCAAGCCGGGCCGCCTCGGCCTCGACGCGGGCCGTCCGCAGCTCTTCACGCAGCGCCTCGACCTCTTCGGCGCCCGGGGGCGTAGGGGACCGTGTGGACATTCTGCCCTTCTAGATCAGCCCTGCGCCCGCGCTGTTTCGCAACGGTAACACGGCCCGTCTTAAATGTTTCGTGGGTTTCGCGAGGACGGCCAATGGAGAAGCGGGATTCCCCTCTTTTGCCTCCGGCAGTGAAGTTTTTCCGTCACGCAGCCGAAAAGAGCGAAAGATATCGCCGATACAACCGTAACATGGAAGGGGGTTTCCCGCTCTTCGTGCGTGCGGTAGAAATTTCTCAGTGGCTAGGCAGATAGACACACGACCCCATGTGATTGTCGTCGAGGACGAGGCGTTCCAGCGCGAGACCTTGATGGAGTTCCTGGGAACGAACGGCTACCGCGCCTCGGGCGTCGACTCGGGCTCGAGCCTGCGTCGACTCGTCGAGAAGGATCCACCTGCCCTCGTCCTGCTCGACCTCCGCCTGCCGGGCGGCGAGGACGGGTTCGCCCTGGCCCGCTACCTGCGGGAGCGCAGCCGCAAGCTCGGCATCATCATGGTGACCGCCAGCGGCGACACGGTCGACCAGGTGGTCGGCCTCGAGACCGGCGCGGACGACTACATCGCCAAGCCGTACGAGCCGCGGGCGTTGCTGGCCCGCATAAAGGCCGTGCTGCGCCGCGCCGGCGGCGCCGATGCCGCGACGCCGGGTGCCCGCATCCGAATCGGAAAGTGTCTGCTCGACCTGCAGTCCCGCCGGCTCACCGCCCTGACGGGCGAGGAGATCCCGCTTCGGTCGGGCGAGTTCGAACTGCTGCGCCTGTTCGCAGAGAACCCCAATCGCCCGCTCAGTCGCGACTGGCTGCTCGAAACCACGAGCCATCGCGAGATGGAAGCCTTCGACCGTGCGATCGACATCCGCGTCCTGCGCATCCGCCGGAAGGTCGAGATCGACCCGGCCCGACCGACGTCGATCCGCACGGTCCGCAGCGCGGGATACATGTTCGTACCGCCCGAGGATTGAGGGCGTGCCTGCGGCAACCGCGGCCAGCGTTGAGCGTTTACCGGGTCAACCGGTCGGACTAGTGTTCGCCCGAGAAGCGGAGGCGAGCCTATGTCGAGCGAAACCCTGCACGAAGATCCTGCCAAGCTGGGACCGGAGGCGATCGACAAGCATCGCGCCATCGTGTCTCTTATGGAGGAGCTCGAGGCGGTCGACTGGTACAACCAGCGCGCCAAGGCGACCGCCAATCCCGAACTTCGCGCCATCCTCGAGCACAACCGTGACGAGGAGAAGGAACATGCGGCGATGGCGCTCGAATGGCTGCGCCGCACGGATTCGAAGTTCGCCGAGCATCTCAAGACGTTTCTCTTCACCGACGGCCCGATCGTCGGCATCGAGGCGACGATGGGAGAGGGCGGGAATGACGCCGGCGGCGTGAGTGAAGACGGAAGCCTGGGCATCGGTAGCCTGCGCAAGGTGAAAGCGGAGAACGGCCAATGAAGAACCATCTTTTCCGCGATCGCGCGCCGATCACCGAAGCGGGCTGGGAGGAGATCGAGAAGGAAGCCAAGCGCACGCTGCGCGGCATCCTGGCGGCGCGCCGCGTCGTCGATTTCCGCGGCCCGCTGGGCTGGGGCGCCTCCGACGTCGAGCTGGGCCGTGCCGACCCGATCGCCTCCCCGCCGACGGCCGGCGACGTGCAGGCCCGTCTGCGGCGCATCCAGCCGCTGGTCGAGCTGCGGATTCCGTTCGAGGTCTCGCGGGCCGAGCTCGACGCGATCGACCGCGGCGCCCGCGACCCCGATCTCGACGCCGTGATCGCTGCGGCGCGCGAGATCGCGATCGCCGAGGACCGCGCGATCTTCCACGGCTACGAGGCCGCACAGATCACCGGCATCTGCCAGGCCGCGGCGGCGGAGGCCGTGCCGCTCGGCAGCAGCCACACCGACTATCCCGGCGCCGTCTCGGCCGCGCTCACCAAGCTGCGCGACGAGGGCATCGAGGGTCCGTTCGCCGTGGTGCTGAACGAGCAGCTCTACAAGGATCTCGCCGCCCGCACCGACTCCGGCTATCCGATCCTCAACCACGTCCAGCGCCTGGTCGACGGTGACATCATCTGGGCCGCCGGCCTCGACGGCGGCCTGGTGGTCTCGACCCGCGGCGGCGATTTCGAGCTGACCGTCGGGCAGGACTTCTCGATCGGCTACCTCGAGCACGATCTCGAGAAGGTCCGGCTCTACATCGAGGAGAGCTTCACCTTCCTCGTCCTCACCGACCAGGCCGCCATCCCGCTACCCCTGGCCACGAGCGGCAAGAAGGACTGAGGCCCTGGACTAGCGCCGGGCCCGGGCGCCCGGGCCGGCCTGGGCCAGCCGCTGGCAGAGGCGCCGGGCGATCGTCTGGTCGGGCAGTCCCGTCGACTTGCACTGCATCTCCGCTTCCAGGATCACCTGGAGGGCGGCGCCGAGGCGCGGCAGCGGCCACGCGCGCAGGTGCCGCTCGAAGCGCTGGCGGACCGGCCCGAAGCGCGGCAGGCCGCGCGCCTTGAACATCGCGCCCTCGAGGTTGCCGCCGGCGGCGGCGTGGCCCGACACGAGGTGGAGCTGGTCGGCATGGCGCTGCAGGGCGCGGACCAGCTGCACCGCGTTGCCGCCCTCGGCAAACACGCGGTCCAGCGCGCGGTCGAGCGCGACCAGCTCGCCGTCGAAGGTTGCGGCGACGACGTTGTCGATGCCGATGGCCGCGGTGTCGCCGAGCACGGCCAGCGCATCGTCGAGGGTCACCGTCTTGCTGCCGTCGCCCGCCTTGTAGAGCAGCAGCTTGTCGATCTCGCTCCGGCTCTGGCCGCGATCTCCGCCCAGCCGCTCGACGATCCAGTCGAGAGCGTCGGGCTCGACCGCGAGCCCCTCGGCCCGCGCGGCGCTCTCCACCAGCCCCTGAAGCGCCGCCTCGTTGTCCATGTAGCAGGGCAGCGCCGCCAGGCAGGCCTCGGTCTCGGCGAGCGTTCGCAGGCCCGAGCGCGGCGTGAGGTTCCCGCCCTCGACGACGATCAGGGCGTCGCCGGCCGGCGCCTCGACCAGGTTCTCGAGCGCGGTGGTCGTCTCCTCCCCGGCCGGCCGGACACGGATCACGCGGCGGCCGCCCATCAGGGACATGGCGCCGAACTCGTCGGCCAGCCGCGCCGGATCGTTCTTGAGGGCGTCGCCGGCGATGTCGACGACGCGGAACGGGTCCTTGAGGTCCTCGCAGACGGTCCTGGCAAGCGCGAGGGCGCGCTCGGCAATGAGTCCGTCGTCATTGCCGTAGACGACGACGCCCCGGATCTTCGGATCCGGCTTCCGGAGAAAGGCTTCGACCTGGCGCGGCTCGATCTTCACGTCGCCGGGCGCGTCAGACGACGACGTTGACGATTCGGTTGGGCACCACAATCACCCGCTTCGGCGTCTTGCCGTCGAGACCGCGCGCCAGCTCGGGCAACGCCAGGGCCGCCTTCTCGGCCGCGTCCTTGGCAGCGTCCTTCGGGAGCTGCAGCGTGCCGCGCAGCTTGCCGTTGAGCTGGACCGCCACGGTTACTGTGTCGTCTACCAGCAGCGCGTCCTCGGCCAGCGGCCAGGGCGAATCGGCCAGCAGCGAGCGGTGACCGAGCGCCTGCCACAGCTCCTCGGCGAGGTGCGGCGTCATCGGTCCGATCAGGCGGACGAAGATCTCCAGCGCCTCGCGGCGCGCCCAGCGATCGCCGTCGTCGGCCGGCTTGGCCGCGTCGATGGTGCTGGCCAGCTCGTAGAGCCGCGCCACCGCCTTGTTGAAGTGGAAGGCCTCGATGTCGGCCGAGACGCCGGCGATCGCCTTGTGCGCGGCGCGGCGCAGGCCCATCGCGGCGTCGGAGAAGGCGCTGGGCCGCGCCGTGCCGGCCGCCGGCAAGTCGGCCAGGGCCTCGCTGGCGATGCGGAACAGGCGCTGCTGGAAGCGCCAGGCGCCGGTGACTCCGGCCTCGGTCCATTCGAGGTCGCGCTCCGGCGGGCTGTCGGACAGCATGAACCAGCGCGCGGTGTCGGCGCCGTAGTCGCGGATGATCTGGTCCGGATCGACGACGTTCTTCTTCGACTTGGACATCTTCTCCGACCGGCCGACCTCGACCGGGCTCTTGTCGGAGAGGCGCACGACGGCGCCGCCGGCCGTGCGCTCCACCTCCTCCGGCGTCAGCCACGATCCATCGGAGGCGCGGTACGTCTCGTGGCAGACCATGCCCTGCGTGAACAGGCCGTCGAACGGCTCGTCGCGGCTGGTCATCTGGACCTCGCGCATGGCGCGCGTCCAGAAGCGCGAGTAGAGCAGGTGCAGGATCGCGTGCTCGACGCCGCCGATATACTGGTCGACCGGCATCCAGTAGCTGTTCTCCTCGCGGTCGAACGGCGCCGTCGCGAGATGCGGCGAGGTGAAACGGTCGAAGTACCAGCTCGAATCGATGAACGTGTCGAACGTGTCGGTCTCGCGCCGCGCCGCGCCGCCGCAGGTCGGGCAGGCGACATTCTTCCAGGTCGGATGGCGGTCGAGCGGATTGCCCGGCCGGTCGAACGTCACGTCCTCGGGCAGCTCGACCGGCAGATCCTTCTCGGGGACCGGGACCACGCCGCATTTCTCGCAATGGATGGCCGGAATCGGGCAACCCCAGTAGCGCTGCCGCGACACCAGCCAGTCGCGCAGGCGGTACTGCGTGGTGCCGGTGCCGACGCCCATCTCCTCCAGTCGCGCGATCACCCGCGCCTTGGCCTCCTCGACCGAGAGCCCGTCCAGGAAGTCGGAGTTGATGATCACCCCGTCCTCGACGAACGGCTGCTCGGCGACGCTGAAGCTCGTGGCGTCGGCGTCCTCCGGCATGACCACCGGGATGATCGGCAGGCCGTACTTGGTCGCGAACTCGTGGTCGCGCTCGTCGTGGCCGGGGCAGCCGAAGATCGCGCCGGTGCCGTATTCCATCAGCACGAAGTTGGCGGCATAGACCGGCACCGTCCGGCCCGGGACGAGCGGATGGCGCGCCAGCAGCGGCAGCCTGTAGCCCTGCTTCTCGGCGGTCTCGAGATCGGCCGCCGCGGTGCCGGTCTTGCGGCATTCGGCGACGAAGTGCTGCAGCCCGGGATCGCTCTCGGCCAGGGCCGCGACCACCGGATGCTCGGCCGACAGCGCCATGAACGACGCGCCATACAGCGTGTCCGGCCGTGTCGTGAAGATCTCGAGCTTGCCGCGGTCGGCCCCGGAGGCGTCGGTGAGCTGCCAGAAGACGCGCGCGCCGCGGCTCTTGCCGATCCAGTTGGCCTGCATCAGGCGCACCTTCTCGGGCCACCGCTCGAGCGTGTCGAGGCGCGTCAGCAGCTCGTCGGCGAAGTGCGTGATCTTGAGGTTCCACTGGGTGAGCTTGCGGCGTTCGACCGGCGCGCCGGTGCGCCAGCCCCTGCCCTCGATCACCTGCTCGTTGGCCAGCACCGTATTGTCGACGGGATCCCAGTTGACCCAGGCTTCCTTGCGGTAGGCGAGCCCGGCCTTCCAGAAGTCGAGGAACATCTTCTGCTGGTGGCGGTAGTAGCTCGGGTCGCAGGTCGCGACCTCGCGGCTCCAGTCCAGCGACAGGCCCATCGACCGGAGCTGCGCCTTCATGGCGGCGATGTTCTCGTAGGTCCATTTCTTGGGATGGACCTTCTTCTCCATGGCGGCATTCTCGGCCGGCAGGCCGAAGGCGTCCCAACCCATGGGGTGCAGCACGTTGAAGCCGCGAGCCCGCTTGTAGCGGGCGATCACGTCGCCCTGGGTGTAGTTGCGCACGTGGCCCATATGGATGCGCCCCGACGGATAGGGGAACATCTCGAGCACGTAGTATTTGGGGCGGGCGCGGTCCATGCGCGCCTGGAAGGTCTGGCGGTCGTCCCAGACCTTCTGCCACTTGGCCTCGGTCTCACGGAAATTGTAGCGCGCGGGCGCGGCGGGCGTCGAAGACACGGGGAGCATCCCAGAAAAAACAGAGGCCGCAGCGGATGCCCGCTGCGGCCCCGGTCGTCAAGCGTTGCGACGGCCGAGGTCAGGAGCCGCCGGCGATCCGGAGCTGGCGCGCGCGGGTGAGGATGGCGTTTTCGATGTCGATATTGGTGCGCGGATCGACCTGCGCGTCGACCCAGTTGCCACCGCGCGGCGAGGTCGTCTGCTTGAACACCGACACCCGCACCCCGTCGGCGCGCAATTCGCGGTCGAGAATGGTGATCTGAACCTTCATCCGCTCGTTCGGCGTTTCCGCCGGCGTGTACCAGTCGGTGATGATGACCCCGCCGAACGGGTCGGCCGAAACCAGGGGAATGAAGTTGATCGTGTCGAGGGACGCCCGCCACAGGTAGGCGTTCACGGCCACGCCCGTGCCGTAGTCCTCCTTCTGGGTCGGTTTCGATCCGAACAGACCGCCCGGCCCGAAGAGGCTGCCGGTTTCCTGCTTGCTGCCGCCGATTCCGGCGATGATGTCGCGTGAATTGCGGTCGCCCGACGCGCCGCTGCGCTTTTCCTTGACCGAGTCGGGGTCGCCTCCACAGGCTGCCAGAGTCAGCGCCAGCAGACCCGCGCAAAATACAGAGGCGGATAGGGAAATGGGCGAACCCGACATGAATGAACGTCCCCGTTTGTTCCAGCTAGGATAGCATGGCGTCGCGGAGGACCTAAACCTCATGGGACCGGCCGTGACAAGCGGCGCGATGGCGCAAGACTGGGTCCTGATGCCGAATGTACGGCTAGAGTGTAGGTTTTGTTTCTAAACTAACAACCCCTCCGAGAGCCGTTTGGCAGCCCGGTCCAATAGATGGCGAAAAGGCCAAATAGCCGAGCAAATTGTGACAAAGACGCCACACGTTCGGGGAGAATCGTGCGCTGGCGCGTCCATTTCTTGACCCTCGTTTGGCGTAAGTGTTCTATTCGCGTCGGCCGTATTGGCGGGATTGGTGTGTCACCGAATTTGGGGTTTCACATTCCGCCGGTCGGACAGGCCTTTCGGTACGTACCAGTCTCTGATCAATGAGAGAGGGAGAATGATGAAAAAGCTTCTACTCGGCTCGACCGCCTTGGTCGTCGGCGGCATGATGGCCGCCCCGGCCATGGCAGCCGATCCGATCAAGATCGGCGTGGGTGGCTACTACACCTTCTACGCCCTGGCCGGAAACATCGACTCGACCTACGCCTACAACGGGTCGTTCACGGGCTACAAGGGCTTCGCCTTCACGCAGGAAGGTGAAATCCACTTCCTCGGCCAGACCAAGCTGGACAACGGAACGTCGGTCGGTCTGACCGTCGAGCTGGAAGCCTGGAACCCGGGTTCGGGTGCACCGAACGCGCAGATCGACGAAGCCTTCCTCTACGCCTTCGGTGACTGGGGCCGCGTCGAGCTCGGTTCGCGCGACGCCGCGTCCTACCGCATGTACTACGGCACGCCTTCCGCCCTGATCGGCTGGGGTGCGTTCCAGCACAACCACAACTGGGCGAGCAACTCGGTCATCGGCTTCAACAAGGGCTATGCCCGTACGATGGCCACGACGATCACGCCGCAGTGGCAGGACGTGAACCGTATCAACTACTTCACGCCGCGCTTCCAGGGTCTGCAGATCGGTGTCGGTTACGCGCCGAAGATGAACTCCACCTCCAACGGTGGCATCGCGGCCTCGGGTCCGGGCAATCCGTCCGGCATCTGCGGCTACAACAACGCGACCAACATCAACAACTGCCCGACGTCCGACTACACCTACCAGGATCTGTTCGACGTCGGCGCCAACTACTTGAACAAGTTCGGCAACTTCACCGTCGCTCTGTACGGTGCGTTCGCCTACGCCTCGTTCGTGCCCGGCTTCTCGCCGTTCACGCCCTCGGCCAACATGAACACCGGCGCCAACCTCACCTCCTGGAAGCAGTGGGTGGTCGGCGCGCAGTTCGGCTTCTCCGGCTTCACCGTCGGTGGCGCCGTCGGCTACGACAACAACGGTGTCGGCGCCAACTACTACACGGGCAACGACGACTCGACCCGCTTCTACACCGCGGGTGTGATGTACGAGACGGGTCCGTGGCAGATGTCGTTCATGTGGGCCGGCTTCTACAACCAGAACGGCAACGGCAACTCGAACATCACGGCGATCGCGACGGGCACGCAGGCCATCACGACCACCGCGTGCGCCGGCGTCCCGGGCCGGAACAGCACCTGCTTCAACGGCAACCCCGCGACGGCGCTGGCCTTCGGGTCGAACGTCGTCAACAAGTGGGAAGTCGGTGCCAACTACGCGCTCGGACCGGGCGTGAAGCTGACCGGCGGTGCCATGATGTACAACGCCTCGGGCCCGACGAACTCCACGAGCGGCAACTCCTGGGCGTTCCTGCTCGGCATGGACCTGCGCTTCTAGTCGCCGGACACCATCGAAATCGGGAAGAGCGGGCGAAAGCCCGCTCTTTCTTTTTGGCCCCGGGCACGTCGCCTCTTCGCCGCCCGGCCGCCTCGCGATCCTAACGGCTGCGCCGGCCGACCATGTCGACGAAAAGGGTCGGCAGATAGGTCCGCGACACGGGAAGCCGGTCCGTCGCCTGGCGGGCGAGCATGGCGCGATTGTCGTCGTGGTCGAGGACGACCTGGAACAATCCCTGTTCGACGGCGCCGGCACGGGCATCGAGTTCCGGTTCCCCGTCGCGTACCACCCGATACGCCACGTCGAGCCCGACGTCTCCACCGCTGTAGAACCAGGTTGCGACCTCGAGCTCCCCGAACAGCCGTATCAGGCCGCGAACGGAAAAACGCCAGCAATCGTCCGGCGAGGCACTGAAAGCGTGCGACCAGGCCGCCGACACGTAGGCCAGCCCGCCCGGCCTCAGCAGCGCCTGGATGTTCCGAGCGGCGCGCCAGGGGTCTCGCGTATGCTCGAGCACGTGGCAGCAGATCACTAGGTCGAACGGCGCTTCGCCGAGCGCCGCCGCGCAGGACCGCTTCGATCCGCAGATGTCCATCGTCCGGTCGACGTTGGCGCCGGCCGCCAGGTCCGTCCCGACGAAGACGGCGTTCGAGCCAAAGCGTCGTGCGATCAGTCCCCGCCAGTTCCGGACATTGCGCTCGGCGGCCGACGACCGCGCGCCCACCTGCAGGACCCGGGGCGGGCGTCGGCCCACGGCCGCGGCCACCCGATCGAGCACCGAATCGGTCTCTCTCGCCACGCTCGTGCCGACGACGTGCAGCCCCGCCTTGCTTTCGGAAGGGGTCGCGCCGCCGGCCGCCGTCATTCGCGAACCACCAGAATGTGCATCCGCCGCGGTCCGTGGGCACCCAGCTCGATCGTCTGTTCGATGTCGCCGGTCCGCGAGGGCCCGGTGATCGTGTTCACTGTCCGCGGCATCTGCCCCTTGCCGTAGCGCTGGCGCAACCGCACCCAGACATCCTCGTATCCGGCCACGATGTCCCGCTCGTGAAGCACGACGATATGGGTGTCGGGCAGGAGGTTGAGCGACACAGGGTGGTCCGGCCCGGACGCCATCACCAGCGTCCCGGTCTCGGCGATGCCGGCGAAAGCCCCGGTGATCGACACCTGGTCGGTCCCGGTCCCACGGCCCCGCCGCAGGACGAGCATCGGCTGGCTCGCCCAGTCGAAGGCGTCGAGGCCGGCGGCGGGGGCCATCACGGCCTCGGCCGGCAGGTTGTTGCGCGCCAGGTAGCTGGCCACCTCGGCCGGCACCTCCGACGGCGCCACCCTCGCCACAGTTGCGTTATTGAATTCGGCCCACTGGCAGAACAGGCCTGTACGCTCGTCTGCCGAACCTGCGGCGCGCGCCACCGCGGGCCCGCGCGGCGCCTCGGCGAGCCGTCCCTCCACCTGCTGCCGTCGGGTGGCGTCCAGGGGCCCCCGGCGCAGCGAGCGCCGGATACCGTCGAGGATGGTGGCCCGGGCGTCGCTCATGTCCGCCGCCGTTGCCACTGGGCGTGGAAGGTCCCGCCCGGCGGCGGGGCCGGGAAGTCCCGATAGCGCGTCCAGCCGCCGGCCAGCGGCAGGGCGCCGTAGCGCCCCTCGGCCCGCCCGAACAGAGCCAGCAGCCGGTTGGCCCAGCCGGCGACCTGCCGGTAGAGACGGGGCCGCCGGACGGCGAAGCTCCACAGCGCCAGACCCTGCCGCACCGCCTTCGGCGTCAGATGCCGCTCGAACTCGCGCTCCCGCCAGTGCCGCATCAGGCGCGGCAGCGGGATGCGCACCGGGCACACGCTCTCGCACCGGCCGCAGAAGGTCGAGGCGTTGGGCAGGTTGCTGGCTTCCTCGACGCCCAGGAGCTGCGGCGTCAGGACCGCGCCGATCGGCCCGGGATAGACCCAGCCGTAGGCGTGCCCGCCGATCGCGCCGTAGACCGGGCAATGGTTCATGCAGGCGCCGCAGCGGATGCAGCGCAGCATGTCCTGCATCTCGGTGCCCAGGACCGACGAGCGTCCGTTGTCGAGGATCACGACGTGGTAGTGCTCGGGCCCGTCGAGGTCTCCCGGCCGCCGCGGCCCGGTGTTGAGCGTGGTGTAGGCCGAGGATTCCTGGCCGGTCGCCGAGCGCGCGAGCACGCGCAGCAGCACGGCGGCGTCCTCGAGGGTAGGGATCACCTTCTCGATGCTCGCCAGCACGATGTGCATGCGCGGCAGCGTGTTCGACAGATCGGCGTTGCCCTCGTTGGTGACCAGCATCGACGACCCGGTCTCGGCCACGAGGAAGTTCGCGCCGGTCAGGCCGACATCGGCGTCGAGGAACTTCTGCCGCAGCACATAGCGCGCCTCGGCGACGAGGTCGTTGCGCTCGGTGAGGCGCCGCGTGAAGCCGAGCTTCGCGTGGTGCTCGAGGAACGTGTCGGCGACCTGGTCCTTGGTGAGGTGGACCGCCGGCGCGATGATGTGGCTGGGCGGCTCGTGCCGCAGCTGGATGATGTACTCGCCGAGATCGGTCTCGATCGGGGCGATGCCGAGGGACTCCAGGTGATCGTTGAGGGCGATCTCCTCGGCCACCATCGACTTCGACTTGGCCACCGTGCGCGCGCCGACGCTGCGGCAGAGATCGGCGATGATGCGCCTTGCATCCTCGGCGGTCGGCGCCCAGTGGACATGGCCGCCCAGCGCCGCGACCTTGCGCTCGAACGTCTCGAGATAGAAATCGAGATTGGCGAGCGTGTGGTTCTTGATGTCGCGGGCGCGATCGCGCAACGCCTCGAACTCCGGCAGCCGCTCGGCCGCCTGGCGCCGGCGCTCGGAGAAGCCGACCTTCAGCTTGGCGAGCGAATCCTGCAGGTTGGGATCGGCGAGCGCGACGTCGACGTTGTGCTTGAAGTCGTGAGCGGTCGGCTGCATCAGCGTCGCTCCCGCGGCTCGCCGATCGGCGGCGTGTCGTCGAGGCCGGCGAGAACCTCGGCGACGTGCCGCACGCGGACGCGGCTTCCCTCGCGCTGCAGCTTGCCCGCCATGTTCATGAGGCATCCGAGATCGCCGGCCAGCAGAGTGTCCGCGCCGGTCGCCGCGATGTCGGACGTCTTCTCGCCGACCATCGCGTTCGAGATCTCAGGGTACTTGACGCAGAACGTCCCGCCGAAGCCGCAGCACACCTCGGGCGTGGCCAGCTCGCGCAGCGTGAGGCCCTCGACCGAACCGAGCAGCCGGCGCGGCTGCTGCTTGACGCCGAGCTCGCGCAGGCCCGAGCAGGAATCGTGATAGGTCGCTATGCCGTCGTATCGCGCCGTCACCGTCGCGACGCCGAGCACGTCGACCAGAAAGGACGTCAGTTCGTGCGTCCGCCCGGCCAGCGCCTCGGCCCGCCCTTGCATCGCCGGGTCGTCCTCGAAGAGGCCGGCATAGTGATGAGCCAGCATGCCGCCGCAGGATCCCGAGGGCGCCACGACCGCGTCGAAGCCTTCGAAGGCCTCTATCACCTGACGGGCGATGGCGCGCGTGGTGTCGCGATCTCCGGAATTGTAGGCCGGCTGGCCGCAGCAGACCTGCAGCGGCGGCACCTCGACCGTGCAGCCCGCATCCTCCAGGAGCTTGACCGCCGCGAAGCCGATCGACGGCCGGAAGAGATCGACCAGGCAGGTGACGAACAGTCCGACCCGACGGCCGGCAGGGGAGGGTCGGCTGGCGCTTGATGTAGACACGCCGCCGAGATTGGCAGCGGCCAATCAGCAGCGCAACAGCCTGCCGGAAGCCGCTTCTCCGCGTCGCGTCGACGCCGCGACCGGGCCGCGTGCGCGAGCGGCCGGTCTCAGCCCTTGTTGGGGACCAGCACGATGGCGCGGCCGCTGCTGTTCATGCGCCCCGCCCAGTCGGCCGCCTGGCGACCGCCGCCGAAGAAGACATCGCCCCGCGCCGGTCCCTGGATCGCCGCGCCGGTATCCTGCGCGATCATCAGGCGGCGATAGCTCTCGGTGCTGCCGGGCTTGCGCGCCACCGGACGCGTCGTGTCGATCCAGATCGGCGTGCCGAACGGCGTGACGGTGACGTCGACGGCCATGCTGCGCTGGGCCGTCAGGCTCACGCCTTCGGCGCCCACCGCCGCCTGGTTGCGGGTGTCCCTGAAGAAGATGTAGCGCTCGTTCTTGCGCATGACATCGCGCGCCTGGCGCGGATTGCGCTTCAGCCAGTCGCGGATGGCCGGCCAGGTGGCCTGCTCCTTGGTCTTGAACACGCCCATCTCGATCAGCACGTTGCCGATCGCCGTGTAGGGCTGGTTGTTGGATCCGTCGAATCCCAGGTTGAGCGTGCCGCCCTCGGCCAGGTGGATGCGGCCGCTGCCCTGGACCTGGACCTCGAACAGCGCCACCGGATCCTGGACCCAGGCGATCTCGAGTCCCTGGCCCTTCAGGGCACCCTGCTCGATCTCGGTGCGGGTGTAATACGGCTTGCTGGTGAGGTCGCCGGGCCGCCGGTACACCGGCACCGTGAACAGGCGCGACGGCGCCTTGCTGCCGCGCATCTCGGGCTCGAAATAGCCGGTGAACCGGCCGGGAGCCTGGACCACCATGGGCCGGAAATTGTCCTCGAAGAACGAGCGTGCGCCGCGATTGTCGCCGGCCTTGACGGCGGCGGCCGCTCCGCAGATGCGCGCCCACTCGGCGGCGGTGATGGTGCGGGAACCGCCATCGGTGGCGATCCTGGCATCCGCTCCCGTCGTCAGCTTGGGGCAGGAGCGCCGGAAAGCGGCCAGCGCTTCGCTGTGCTTGTCGTCGCCCCAGCCGGCGATCTCGTTGAACGAGATCGGCGCCATGGCGATCCGCGGTTCGCTGGTGCCGCTCACGGTTTCCGCGCAAGCCGCCAGCAGGCCGGCCGCCGCGGCGCAAGCCACGGCGCGCGACAGGACCGTCCAGCGCATGATCCGAGAAGCCTCCCCTTTGCCCTAGCCTTCGCTTTCCGTCTTGACCAACAGCCAGTTGGGATCGCTGGACTTGGTGTCGCGGCGGAACGTCCAGAGATCGACCACCTTCTGCACTTCGTTCGGATTGCCGTCGATGATCTGGCTCTCGGCGTCGCGCAGGACGTTGATCTGCTCGCTGACGAAACGCACCGTCACCGTGGCCTGCGTGCCCTCGAGGGCCGCCGCCGCGACGTCGGAGGCCTCGAACCCGATCAGCGTCGTCTCCGCCTTCTCCTTGCGCTCGAGACGGCCGCGGATGGCGGCATCGAAGCTGGCGAAGGTGTTGGCATCGAGCAGGGGGCGCAGCGCGGCGGTGTCGCCCTTCGCGAAGGCCTCGACGATGGCCGTGAAGGCGGCGCGCGCGCCGGCCGTGAAGGACAGCGGCTCGAAATCGGTGTCGACGGCGCGAATGGCGGCGACCCCCGCGGTAGCGGCCGGCAGCACCGTCGCCCGGATTCCGCCGGGCCCGCTCGTCGCCAGCGTCGGCGGGCTGGTGTTGCCGGGCAGCGACACGACGTTGTCGTTGCCCGACTGTCCGTTCGGTGCGTCGCCGCCGCGCGCCGACGGCTTGGCCGGCGGCGGCGCGAACGGATCGCGCGCCGGCGGACGCTCGTTGCCCGTCCGCTTGCCCAACACCGAACGCAGCCGCAGGATCAGGAAGACCGCGACCAGACCGATCAGGATGATGTCGTAGTTGTTGCCCACAATGGCGCTCCGCCAACCCGTTCCATCTCGCAGCAAATTACATAGGCCCCGAATGGGGAAAGGGCAAGGCAACGGGCCCCGATGCCGGGTCCCGCCGTCACTGCGCCAGCACCACCAGATCGACGGGCGCGCTGACGCCTCCCACGATCCGGCCGTTCCGATGCTCGCGCGCTGCCGGCGGCACGTACCCCTGGCGTTCGGCCAGCGCATAGGTGCCGGCGTCGGCGAGGGCCCGGGATGTCTCGTCCTTGTTGTGTTTTTCCAGCTTGGCCGCGAAATTCACAGCGTCGCCGATGACTGTAAATTCCAGCCGCTCGGCGTCGCCGACGGCGCCGAACACGACACGTCCCGATGCCACGGCCAGCCCGATCGACAGCGGCGGGAGGCCGGCCTCGCGCCGCTCCGCGGCCCACCGGTCGGCCGCCGCGATCACCGCATCGGCGGCGCGCAGGGCGTCGGCCGCCGCGGTCGCCGACGGCTCCACGGCGCCGAACGAGGCGAGGATCCCGTCGCCGAGGAACTTGTCGATGCTGCCGCCGTGCTGGGCGATCAGCGGGCATACCCTGCCCTGGTAGTCCTGCAGCAGCTTCATGACGTCGTCAGGCGGCAGATCGACCGACAGCCGCGTGAAGCCGCGCAGGTCGACCGTGAGGATGGCGACGTCGCGCAGCTCGCCTTCGCCGGCCTTGATCGACATCGCCGCGGTGCGGATGCGCGCCGCCACGCCGGGATCGAAGAAACGCGACAGGTCGCGGGCCGCCACGCCTTCCCGCACCGACTGCACCAGGAGATTGCGCGCGCGCGTGATGGCGACGGCGATCACCGCCGTGGTCAGCAGGATGGCCAGCAGCTTCTCGACCTCGGCCTGGATCAGGAACGCGTTCGACGTCATGTACTCGACGAAGTCGCTGGTGTCGTTCGACGGACCGCCGCGCCCGCTGCGGGCATAGATGATCAGCAGGATCCATCCCGCCGCCGCGGTCAGCCCGGTGAAGATCACGAACCGCGCCTCGAAGCGCAGCGCGCGCAGGGCGATGAACAGGAAGACGTAGAAGAACGTCGGCGCCTTCAGGTAGAAGACGGCCGGCTGCGCGTACTTGTAGTGGAACGAGTAGATCAGCCCCATCAGCAGGGCCATGTCGGCGATCACCGACAGATAGAGCAGCGCCTCGGGCAAGGCCCGGCGGTAGGCGAGGACCAGACGGACGATGGAGAAGAGGCCGTAGGCGACGAAGACCTCGGTCTCGAAGGAATAGTCCTCCTGGACCACGCCGGTCGCCATGGTCGTGGTCTCGTAGGCCACGGCCAGCAGGCCGACCAGCACGAGCTCGGCCCAGCCGATCAGGATCTCGCTGCGCTCCTGCTGGCGGCGGATGGTCTCTCGGACACGGTCCGGCAGGCTTTGCGAGGCGCCCTCGAAAAGCCAGCCGCGCAGCCGCGCCAGCATCACGCCTTTTCCAGCCACAGGCTGGCCGCGATCGCGTCGGCCGGCCGTGGCAGGCGGGACGCGACCGACGCGGCCAGCCGGTCGGCCAGCCGCCGTTCGGCCCAGACGCTGGAGAAGAGCGGCCGGTAGGCGCCCGTCGTCAGCAGCGGAACGATGCCCTGCTGCTCGTTGTAGGCGCGCCATCCCCACTGCTCGGGATAGTCGAACGGCAGGAAGACGTCATGGATGTGCACCAGGGCCCCGGCGGGCGCCTGCGGCAGGACCCGGTTGAGCAGGAGGTCGACGTCGCTGCCCGGCATCAGGATGTGGCTGGAATCGATGAACAGCATATCGCCGGCTCGCAGGCCGGAGAACAGGTCGGGCGGCGCCGCCTGAAGCGTCGAGTTCACGACGCGGACGCCGGGAAGGTCGATGATGTCGGCGCGCGGCGCAGGATCGACGGCCACGATCTCGCCGAGGCCGCCCAGCGCCCGCGACAGCACGCGCGTGGAGTGACCCGACCCGACCTCGACGATGTGCTGCGGCTTGCGCTCGCGCACCAGCGTGTAGGCCACCGCGGCGTCGAGCGAGGGGAACCACGACTGGTCGAACAGGCCCTTCAGCCCTTCCAGCGCGGCGGCATGCGAGTCCATGGCGTCGAGGACGCCGACGAAGGAAGGCGACGCCGCCTCGAACAGCGCCTCGATGGCCGGATAGGGGGGCTGGGTGCCGGGTGGCGGCAGCAGCGGCGCATAGCGGTGCGGAATGAACCAGCCGCCCGGCTTGAGGCCGAGCACGGTCGGCAGCCCGAGCTTCAGGCGCCGCCAGCGTCCGCGCAGTGTCGGGGTCGGGCTCACGGGCTGAGCGTCAGCCCTTCGTGGGCGACCAGCGCGCGCGGCAGCCCGCCCGGCGTGACACCGGGGCGTGCAAGCGCCGCGTCGCGCGCCACACCGTCCATGAAGGCGTCGTCATGGCTGGGATCGTGATGGAAGATGGCGAGGGTGCCGACGCCGGCGGCGTCGGCGACGCGCATTCCTTCCTGCCAGGTCGAATGGCCCCAGCCGCGATAGCGCGGATACTCTTCGTCCGTGTAGCTGGAATCGTAGATCATGATGTCGGCCGAGCGGCAGAGCTCGACGATCGTCTTGTCCGGCCGGCCGCCGCCATGCTCAGTGTCCGTGATGTAGCAGATCGACTTGCCGCCGAAGTCGATGCGATAGCCGGTCGCGCCATTGGGATGCTTGAGCGGCGCCGTGCGCATCGACAGCTCGCCGCACGACAGCACGTCGCCGCTCCTGAATTCCTTGAACTCGACGCGCGCGCGGAAGACGTCGAGCGAGACCGGGTAGAGCGGCGCCTGCATCAGGTTGCTCACGACCTGCTTCAGCGTGTCGGGCGGCTGCAGGTGGCCAGCCCAAAGCCGCACCGAATTGCGCTTCTCGAACAGGGGGGCGAAGAAGGTCAGGCCGGTGATGTGGTCGAGATGCGTGTGGGTGAAATAGATGTCGAGGTCGATCGGGGTCAGGCGCGCCAGCTCGAGGCCGAGCGGCCGGATTCCGGTGCCGGCGTCGAAGATCAGCCGCCGCCCGCCGCCGGTCACCTCGATGCAGGACGTGTTGCCGCCATAGCGCATGTATTCGACGCCCGAGCAGGAGATCGACCCCCGTACGCCCCAGAACCGGACCTTCAAACCATTGGCCAACGTGGGCTCCCCCCTCGTCGCGCAGAGTCCACGGGACGCTTGCCGCCGTCAACCGAGCCGTCCGCGGTCACGCGATCCCAGTCTCTTGGCCGATTTCTTGCGTGACCCCGGGAAGTTGCGTCACGCTTTCTTGCATGACCCCCGCCGATTGGAAGGCCACGGTGCGTTGCTTGCCGGCCGGTTCGGAGTAATACTTTCGCCATGGAAATCGAAAACCAAGCTGCCCGGCCCGCGTTCGTCGATCCGCCCATGCGGACGGCGAAGTTCGCCATCGGTCAGGTGGTGAAGCACCGGATCTATCCGTTCCGCGGCGTCATCTTCGACGTCGATCCGGTGTTCGCCAATACGGAGGAGTGGCTGTCGTCGATCCCCGAGGACGTGCGCCCGCGGCGCGACCAGCCCTTCTACCATCTGCTGGCGGAGAATGCGCAGACCACGTACGTCGCTTATGTCTCGGAGCAGAACCTGCTGCCGGACGACACGGGCAAGCCGGTGTCGCACCCGCAGGTGCCGCAGTTCTTCAAGGAGCTGAAGCGCGGCCAGTACGTCTCGCGAGGCCGGGCGCTGCACTGAGCCCCGGCCTGCAGCGCCGCGCGGCGCTCAGTTGAGCTGGAACGGGAAGAACTTCTCGTTGATCTTCTTGTAGGTTCCGTCGGCCATCATCTCGCCCAGCGCCTTGTTGAAGGCCTCGCGCAGCTTGGAATCCTCCTTGCGCAGGCCGGCTGCGACGCCGATGCCCAGAGTCTGGCTGTCCTTGATGTCCTGGCCGACGAGCTCGCAGCAGCTCCCCTCGGGCTTGCGGCTCCACAGCCACAGCTCGACCTTGTCGCCGAACACCGCATCGACCTCGTTCCGGGCGAGGGCGTCGAGGGCCTCGGCGACCGTGTTGTAGCGCTTGAGCTGGGCCGAGCGCCGGAAGCTCTTGTCCGCCCAGTCGGCATGGGTGGAATCGCGCTGGATGCCGATCCGCTTGTTGCGCAGGAGGGACGGCGGCCCGTCGAACGGCGCGCCCTTGGCGGCGATGAAGGCGCCCGGGGAGAGGTAGTAGCGGCGCGACATGCCCATGCGCTTGCGGCGCTCGCTGGTGATGTCGAGCGACGACATGATGACGTCGAACTTCTTCTCGATCAGGCCGGGGACGAGCTCGTCCCACTTGAAGGCGGCGAACTCGCACTCGGCCTTGATCCGCTGGCAGGCCTCCTGCGCCAGCTCGATCTCGAAGCCGGCCGGCATGCCCTTCCGGTCGAGATAGTTGTAGGGCGGGTACGCGGCCTCGGTCGCCACGGTGATCTTGAAAGCCGGCGGCGGGAACTTCGAGGTCGGCTTGGGGGCGGCTGCGGCGGGCCTCTGGGCGCCCGGCTTCGCGGCCGGCGGCTTGGCCGGGGGCTGCTGGGCCAGCGCTGGCCCGGCGGCGACCAGGGCGGCGAGGAGGAGAAGGCCCGCGCGCCTCACGCGACCAGCCTCTCCAGCACGGCATTGAGGCGCTGGCGTCCGGCCGGCGTGGCCCGCAGGCGGCATGCGTCGACCTCGATGAAGCCGGCCTCGGCAAGTGCCGACAGGCGCCGTTGGTCCAGCGCGGCCACCGGATCGCTGCCGGTCGCCGCCGCGAACGTCTCCCGATCGATCCCTTCGGCCAGCCGCAGCCCCATCATCAACGCCTCCTCCACCAGGTCCCGTCCGGCGATCCGGACCGTCTCGGCCGTGCCGTGACCCTGTCGCTCCACGGCCTCGAGCCAGGCTTCCGGTCCGCTGCTGCGCCGGGTCGCGCGCTTGCCCGCTTCCGACGCGCCCTGGGCGGCGAAGCGGCCGTGCGCGCCCGGACCGATGCCGACGTAATCCTGATACCGCCAGTAGATCAAATTATGGCGGCAGGCCGCGCCGGGCCGGGCGTGGTTCGAGATTTCGTAGGCCGGCAGGCCGGCCGCGGACAGCCGTTCCTGGGTCCGCTCGAACATCGCGGCCGACCGCTCCTCGTCCGGCAGGACGAAGGCGCCGCGGGCCCGGTCGGTGAAGAACCGCGTGCCGCGCTCGATGGTGAGCTGGTAGAGTGACAGGTGCTCGCCGGCCAGCGCCAGGGCGCGCTCCAGTTCGGCCGCCCAGGCCTCCTCGGTCTGGCCCGGCCGGGCGTAGATCAGGTCGAACGAATAACGCGCGAAGTGCCGGCGGGCGGTGGCGATGGCCGCGACCGCCTCGTCGGCCGAATGCTGGCGGCCGAGGAAGCGCAGCGCATCCTCGTCCAGCGCCTGGACGCCCAGCGAGACCCGGTTGACGCCGGCCGAGGCGAGCTGGGCGAAGCGGCCGGCCTCGACCGAGGTGGGGTTGGCCTCTAGGGTGATCTCGAGCTCGGCTTCCGTGTCCCACAACTCGCGGGTGCGGTCGATCACGGCGGCGACAGTCTCAGGCGCCATCAGCGAGGGCGTGCCCCCGCCGAAGAAGAGGGTCGCGACGCGCCGTCCCGGGGCCTCGCGGGCGGCATGTTCGAGCTCGCGCAGCAGGGCCGCCTGCCAGCGGGCCGCATCGATCGTCTCCCGCACGTGGGAGTTGAAGTCGCAATAGGGGCACTTGGACTTGCAGAACGGCCAGTGGACGTAGACGCCCAGAGGCAAGCTGCGCGCCGCCGTCATCCGAAACAGGCCTCGACCAGCCGGGCAAAGGCGCGGCCGCGATGGCTGATCGCGTTCTTCTCGGCATCGCTCATCTCGGCCGTCGTGCGCGTGTCGCCGGCCGGCTGGAAGCAGGGATCGTAGCCGTGCCCGCCGCTGCCGCGCGGCGGCCAGACGATGCGCCCCTCGAGCGTTCCGTGCGCCAGCTCGACATGCCCGTCCGGCCAGGCGAGCGCCAGCACGCAGTGGAAGGTGGCATGGCGCGCGTCGTCGCTGTCGGGGATGCCGCGCGTCGCAAGCTCGTCCTGGATGCGCTTCATGCCGACCAGGGCGTCGCGCGTGGGGCCTTCCCAGTCGGCCGTGTAGACCCCGGGCTGGTCGTCCAGGGCCACGACGGAGAGGCCCGAATCGTCGGCCAGCGCCGGCAGCCCGCTCGCGCGGGCGGCCGCCAGCGCCTTCAGGGTCGCGTTGGCCTCGAAGGTGGTGCCAGTCTCCTCGGGCGCCGGCAGGCCGAGCTCGCCGGCCGACACAATCTCGACCCCGAAGGGCGCCAGCATCGTGGCGATCTCGCCGGCCTTGCCGCGATTGTGGGTGGCCACGACCAGGCGGGGCCCGGCGAACCGGCGGGCGGTCACGACTGGCCGATGGCCAGGCGCTGCAGGCGGGTGAGCTCGCCGATCCCCTTCTTGGCCAGCTCAAGCAGCGCGATGAACTCGGGCTCGGTGAACGGCTTGTCCTCGGCCGTGCCCTGGACCTCGACGATGCCGCCGGCACCGGTCAGCACGAAATTGGCATCGGCCTGGGCCTTCGAATCCTCGGGATAGTCGAGGTCGAGAACCGGCGTGCCCTCCCACAGGCCGCAGGAGACGGCGGCGACCTGTCCCGTGAGGGGGGTAGCGCCGAGCTTGCCCTCCTTGACCAGGCGCTCGAAGGCGAAATGCAGGGCCACCCAGGCGCCGGTGATGCTGGCGGTGCGCGTCCCGCCGTCGGCCTGCAGCACGTCGCAGTCGATGTTGATCTGGCGCTCGCCCATGGCGGCGAGGTCGACGACGGCCCGCATCGACCGCCCGATCAGGCGCTGAATCTCCTGGGTGCGGCCGGACTGCTTGCCTCGGGCGGCCTCACGGTCGGTGCGGGTATGGGTGGAGCGGGGCAGCATGCCGTACTCGGCGGTGACCCAGCCTTTGCCGCTGTTACGCATCCAGGGCGGCACCCGCTCGTCGACCGAGGCGGTGCACAGGACATGGGTGTCGCCGAAGCGCACCAGGCACGAGCCTTCGGCGTGGCGGGCGAAGCCCGGTTCCAGGGTGACGCGGCGAAGCTGATCGGGGGCGCGGCCGGAAGGGCGCATCGTGTCTCCTGGGTGCTTGGGGGGCGGCCGGTTTAGCGCCGACAACGTGCGTTGACCATCCCCCCCGCAGTACCTACATTTTTTGCCATGGCGATTCATCGTTTCGGCTCGGTCGGAAGCGTCCTCGCCGATCTCGGCGCAGGGCCCCGACAGGCAGCGTCGGTGGCCGAACTGAACGAACGCGCCCGCGAGGTGCTGCGGCACGTCGTGGAAGGCTATGTCGAGACCGGCGAGCCGGTCGGTTCGCGGACCCTGACCCGCAAGCTCACCGAGACGCTGTCGCCGGCCACCATCCGCAACATCATGGCCGACCTGCAGGATCTCGGGCTGCTCTACGCGCCCCATACATCGGCGGGGCGCCTGCCCACCGAAGCCGGCCTGCGCCTCTTCGTCAACGGCCTGCTCGAGGTCGGCAATCTCTCCGAGGACGAGCGCGAGAGCATCGAGGCGCGCTGCCGCACGGTCGGCCGCTCGGTCACCGAGGCACTGGAGCAGGCGACGACCCTGCTGTCCGGCCTGTCGCGCTGCGCCGGTGTGGTCATGGCGCCCAAGACGGAGCAGCCGCTGAAGCACATCGAGTTCGTCAATCTCGGCCCGGGCCGCGCGCTGGTCGTGACCGTGACCCAGTCGGGCCATGTCGAGAACCGGGTGATCGACACGCCGATGGGCATGCCGCCGTCGGCCCTGGTCGAGGCCAGCAACTACCTCAATTCGCGCCTGATCGGCCGCACGCTCGAGGAGGCGCGCCGCCTGATCCTGGAGGACCTGCAGCTGAAGCGCGCCGAGCTCGACGGGCTGACCGCGCAGCTCATCGAATCGGGCATGGCGTCGTGGGCCGGCGAGCCCGGCAGCGCGCTGATCGTGCGCGGCCAGGCGCGGCTCCTCGAGGACATCACTGCCATCGAGGATCTCGAGCGTGTGCGCACCTTGTTCGACGCGCTGGAGCGCGGCGAGAGCTTCGTGCGCCTGCTCGAGCTCGCGAACGTCGCCTCGGGCGTCCAGATCTTCATCGGTGCCGACAATCCGCTGTTCGCCAACACCGGCTGCTCGATGGTAGTGGCGCCGTTCCGCGATTCGCAGGAGCGCATCCTGGGCGCCATCGGCGTTATCGGCCCGACGCGGCTGAACTACGCCCGCATCATCCCGCTGGTCGACTACACCGCGCGGACGATCGGACGGGTGGTCGGCTGATCCCCTTCGTCACCAGTCCTGTTCGTCGAAATCCTCGAACTGCTTCATGACGTCGTCGTCGTTGGCCGGCGCCCGGGCCTCGTCGGCCGGAATCGACAGGACGTTGATGGCAGTCTGCGGCCCGATCAGCGCGACCAGCTCCAGCAGGTCCTCGCGCCGGAAGGCGACGCAGCCCTGGGTCGGCGCATAGTCGTCGCGCGCGATGTGGAGGAAGATCGCGCTGCCCCATTCGCCTTCCGGCGGGTCGTCGTTGTAGCCGACGACGACCACGAGGTCGTAGAGCCCGTCCTCGCGCCACATCTTTTCGTGGCTCCACTCGTTGGGGACGTGGACCAGACGGTTGTACGCCGGCGAGCGCGGGTCGTCGCACCAGCCGTCGTGCTCGGCGATAGGCCGCGCGGGCAAGGAAACCGCGGGCAGGACGAGCCGGTCGTTGCGGAAGTAGATGTGGCGCAGCGGATAACGGCCCGCCGGCGTGGCGGCGTCGCCCTCGACCTTGTCCTCGCGCACCCCGCCCGCACCGAGCGCACAGCGCCAGCGCCGCGCGCCGAGCGTCGCCCAGCCGAGCGACGTTTCCGCCGAATCGGCCTGGACGGTGAGGACGGGGGGCAGGGTGGCGGGCTCGGACATTGCCTTAGTCTCCGTCGCTCTTCATAAAGGCTCGCTCTTTTGGGAGAAAGCGATGGCTTACGTCGTGACGCCGCCCGCCACGGTCGGCGTGCCGGTCCATGGCACCGGCGACCTGTTCCCGGTCCGCCGCATCTTCTGCGTCGGTCGCAACTATGCCGCCCATGCCCGCGAGATGGGACACGATCCCGACCGCGAGCCGCCCTTCTTCTTCACCAAGCCGGCCGATGCCATCGTGATCTGCGCCGACCCGAAGAATCCCACCAAGGTCGCCTATCCCTCGGCCACCAAGAACCTGCACCACGAGATGGAGCTGGTCGTCGCCATGAAGTCGGGCGGCACCGACATCCCGGTCGACCGGGCGCTCGATCACGTCTTCGGCTACGGCGTCGGCCTCGACATGACCCGGCGCGACCTGCAGAACCAGGCCAAGGACATGGGCCGCCCGTGGGACATGGGCAAGGGTTTCGACCAGTCCGCGCCGATCGGCGAGATCTATCCCGCAGCCGCGATCGGCCATCCGGCGAAGGGCACCATCCAGCTCGACGTCAACGGCAAGACCCGCCAGAAGTCGGATCTCAACGCCCTGATCTGGAGCGTGCCGGAGACGATCTCCTACCTGTCCGGACTGGTGGCGCTGGCCGCCGGCGACCTGATCTATACCGGCACGCCCGACGGCGTCGCCGCGGTGGTCAAGGGCGACACGCTGGCCGGCTTCGTCGATGGCTGCGGTACGGTGACCTGCACGCTGGTGTAACGCGCCGTCACCCGCGCAAAGCGGGCACGGGCCCGGAGGGAGGGCGTCCATGAAGGTGAATTCGAAGATCCGCTCGGTCGAGACGCTGGCGGCCGATGCCGGCTGGCGCAATTACTACTTCGTCAAGGTCACGACCGAGGACGGGATCGTCGGCTGGAGCGAGTACGACGAGGGCTTCGGCGCCCCGGGCGTCGGCACGGCGATCGACAAGCTGTCCGCGCGCCTGATCGGCGAGCCGGTGGGCGAGCACGAGCGGCTCTATGCCGAGCTCTACTCGATCACGCGCCCCGCGGCGGGCGGCGTCGTCGCCCTGGCGCTCGGTGCGATCGAGAACGCGCTGCTCGACGCCAAGGCCAAGGCGCTGGGCGTGCCCTGCTACACGCTCTTGGGCGGCAAGGTCCGCGACCGCATCCGGGTCTACTGGTCGCACTGCGCGACCTGGCGCATCAATCACCCGTCGTACTTCAAGCCGCCGATCACCGACCTCGAGGGCGTGCGGTCGATCGGCCGCGAGGTGCGCGAGAAGGGCTTCACGGCGATGAAGACCAACATCTTCATCTACGATGCCGAGAAGAAGAACCCGAAGGGCTGGCGGCCGGGCTTTGGCTCGCCCAACTATCCCGAGCGCAACGTCGACCGCCACGTGCTGCGCAACCTGCGCATGCACCTCGAGGCCATCCGCGACGGCGCCGGACCCGATGTCGACCTCCTGCTCGACCTCAACTTCAACGCCAGCACGGAAGGCTATCTCAAGATCCTGCGGACCATCCGCGACCTCGACATGTTCTGGATCGAGATCGACAGCTACAGCCCCGAGGCGCTCGGCCTCATCCGGCGCCAGAGCCCGCATCCCATCTCCTCCTGCGAGACGCTGCTGGGAATCCGCGAGTTCCTGCCCTATTTCCGGGAGCAGGCGATGGACGTGGCGATCATCGACACGCCGTGGAACGGCGTCTGGCAGTCGATGAAGATCGCCAACCTGGCCGAGGCGCACGAGGTCAACGTTGCGCCGCACAATTTCTACGGCCATCTCTGCACCATGATGAACGCCCACTTCGCGGCCTCGGTGCCCAACCTCCGCATCATGGAGATCGACATCGACCGGCTCGACTGGGATCACGAGCTGTTCACCCATGTGCCGGAGTTCAAGGACGGCCACCTGGTGCTGCCGTCGCGCCCCGGCTGGGGCACCGAGCCGAACGAGGCGGCCCTTGCCAAGTATCCGCCGAAGAACGTCCCCGGCGGCCTCGCCGGCAATCCGCGGAAGTAGCTTCACGCACTCTTTTTGAGCGGTGCGGCGCGTCGGAACGCGCTAGATCTGCTTGGCGCTGAACGTGTCGCACTTGCGCGGGTCGCCGGTGTCGAGCCCGATCCGGAACCAGCGCGTGCGCTGGGCACTCGAGCCGTGGGTGAAGCTGTCGGGCACGACGCGGCCCTGCGCCTGGCGCTGCAGACGGTCGTCGCCGATCGCCGAGGCGGCGGCCAGCGCCTGGTCGACGTCCTTGTCGTCGATCATCTTGCCGCCGCGCTGCTGGTCGGCGCGGTTGGCCCAGACTCCGGCGAAGCAGTCGGCCTGCAGCTCGGTCCGGACCGACAGGGCGTTGGCGTCGCGCTTGCTCATCTGACCCTGCATCTGCTGGACCTTGCCGCTGACGCCCAGGAGGTTCTGCACGTGATGCCCGATTTCGTGGGCGATCACATAGGCTTGCGGGAATTGGCCGGGCGCGCGGAAGCGGCGCGCGAGATCATCGAAGAAGGACAGGTCGAGATAGACCCGCTGGTCGGCCGGGCAATAGAACGGCCCAATGGCGGCCTGGCCGACGCCGCAGGCGGTGCGGGTGGCGTCGCGGTAGAGCACCAGCTTGGGCTCGCGATACTGACGCCCGAGATCGCGGAAGATCGTGCCCCAGACGTCCTCGGTGCTCTTCAGCACCCGCGACACGAACTGCGTCTCGGCGTCGCCGGCCGGCGCCGTCCGCGACGCCGTCCGTTCGGACGGCGCGGGCGCCTGCTGCTGGTAGGATGAACCGCCGCCGTCCGTCCCGTTCAGCAGGGCGAAGGGATCGGCGCCGAAGATCATGGCGATGACGATGAAGGCGACGACGCCCAGCCCGCCCTTGAACAGGCCGCCCCCGCCGCCGCCCACCGGGATATGGACCCCGCCGCCGCCGAGGCCGCCCCCGAAGCCTCCGCCGCCGAAACCACCGCCGAAGCCGCCGCCGCCGCGGCGATCCTCGATATTGCTGCTCTCGTCGCCATCCATCCGCATCGAAGGTCTCCTGGGTCGAGATCGGCACTGGATCGACTATATTGGCTGCGATGAGCCTGTCCGTCGCCACCTGGAACATCAACTCGGTCCGCCTCAGGATCGACAACGTCAAACGGTATCTCAGGCTCCGCAAGCCCGATGTCCTGTGCCTCCAGGAGACCAAGTGCCTCGACGAGTTCTTCCCCCATGCCGCCTTCGAGCGGCTGGGCTACACTCACCGCTTGGTCCAGGGGATGAAGGCCTATAACGGGGTCGCCATCGTCTCGAAAGTGCCGTTCACGGCCCGCAACGTCCACCACCGCTGCGGCAAGGAGGATTGCCGCCACATCGAGGTCGCCCTCGACGTCGGCGGCGACCCGATCCTGCTCGACAATCTCTACATTCCGGCCGGCGGCGACATTCCCGACCCGGCGGTGAACGACAAGTTCGCCCACAAGCTCGACTTCTATCGCGAGATGGCCCAGTGGTTCGCCGACCGCAGGCCTTCGCCCGGCGCCGCCACGGGCCTGCGCCGCATCGCCGTCGGCGACCTCAACGTGGCGCCGCTGGAGCACGATGTCTGGAGCCACAAGCAGCTCCTGAAGATCGTTTCGCACACGCCGGTCGAGGTCGAGCTGTTCGGCCGCCTGCAGGCCTCGCTCGACTGGATCGACGTGCCGCGCCGCTTCGTGCCGGACGACCAGAAGCTCTATTCCTGGTGGAGTTACCGCAATATCGACTGGCGCGCCTCGAACCGCGGCCGCCGGCTTGACCACATCCTGGCGTCGCCCGCTCTGTCGGGCGCTATCAGCAGCCATCGCATCGACGTCGGCGCCCGCGGCTGGAAGCAGGCCTCGGACCATGTCCCGGTGATGGCGACGTTCGAGGTTTGAAGGAGCGAAGCATGACTTTCGGCGGACTCATCGGTGTTCTGGTCATCGGCCTGTTGGTCGGCCTGTTGGCCCGTTTCATCACGCCCGGCCCCAATCCGCGCGGCATCATCGTCACGATCGTGATCGGCATCGTCGGAGCGGTCATCGCCACCTTCGGCGGCCAAGCGCTCGGCCTCTATCAGCCCGGCGAGCCCGCGACCTTCATTGGCTCGGTAGTCGGTGCGGTGGTGCTGCTGGTGCTGGTGCGCCTGTTCGGTCGCTGAGCTCAGCCGACGCGATAGAGGAAGTAGCGGTCCTTCGGCACGCCCGGCGGATCGGGCAGACGCTGCCAGCGGGCGACGTCGAGCGGCTGGTTGGCCAGCACGTAGCCGCCGACGCCGGCCAGCCTGTCGAGGGCGGGACCGAGCCACCGTCCCATCTCGACGTTGGCGGCATGGTCGCCGGTCCCGAGATCGGTATGGATCAGGGCGGCGCTGGCGCCGAGCGCCGCGGCCGCGCGCGGAATCGCCTCGCGGGCGTCGCCCAGGAACAGGCGATCGTCCGGCGGGACGCAATCGGGATGGGCCGCAACCTTGCGTTCGAAAACGTATATGGCGCGCCCGGGAAAGAGGTCTCGCAGGTGGTCGTAGGTGCGGCCGTTGCCGAGGCCGACCTCGAGGATGGGGCCGGGCAGGGCGTCTATGCGGGGCTTGAGGTAGTTCAGGCAGTCGCGTTGCGCCTGCATGCGCGCGATGAAGCTGTCGAGACGACTCATTCGGCGGTTCTGCTCACGCGGCCTTGTTGGCGGTGGCCTCGCGCAGCTTCTGGTTGGTGTCCTCCACGCGGTGCGCCAGCTCGCGCATGATCTCGATCGCCATCTGCGGAAACTCGCCGACCATGCGGTAGAACGTGTCCTTCGAGATCTTCAGCGTATTGAGCGGCTCGCGGGCCTTGATGGTCGCGGTGCGCGGCACGTCGCACAGGATGGCGATCTCGCCGAAGAAGTCGTTCTTGCTCATCTCCGACACCCGGATCTGCCCGGTGGGCGTGTCGATCAGAACGTCGGCGATGCCGCCCAGGATGACGTACATGGCGTCGCCGGGATCGCCCTGGTGGCAGATCTCCTGGCCAGTGGCATAGTTGACGCGCTCGCTGGTGAAGGCGAGCAGCTTGAGCTTGGCCGGTTCGATCTTGGCGAGGATCGGCACGCCCTTCAGCAGTTCCACTTCTTCGTTCAGGTTCATCGCGTCCTCCTGAATCGCCTCAAGCCGCCATCAGCTCGGTATAGAGCCCGCCTTTGTGCGCCAGGTCGTTCGGCGGGCCGTGGGCAGCGATGCGGCCGCCCTGCATGACGACGACTTCCTGGAAAGGTTCCGCCTGCGCCGGCCGGTTGGCGATCCAGACGACGCCTCGACTGTCCTCCTGGAAGGCGGCCAGGATGTTGTCCCGGATGCGATCCTGCGTGCGACCGTCGAACGAAGCCACGGCCTCGTTGACGATAAAAAGCTGCGGCCGCTTGATGAGGGCGCGGGCGATGCCGAGTTTCTGGCGCTGGCCCGCCGGCAGGCGCCGGCCGGCAACGCCGACATTGAACTCTAGTCCGACCTCGATGGCGGAGTTGCGCAAGTCGAGCTCATCCAGCACCTCCCCGATCAGGTTGCCGATTCGCTGCTCGCTCTGGGCCTGCCCATAGACCAGGCGCCCGAACAGGATGTTGTCCTGTAGCGTGGCGGCACTGTTGTAGCGCTGGAAGTCGTAGAACTCGACGGCGCCGCGCAATGCCTCGGGCAGGCCCTCGGCGAAGGCATGGCGCGCCGCCAGGAGCCGTTCCTCCATCGCCGCGTCGATCAGGCCGAGACGATGGCGCGCCTCGATGTAGCGGAACGGCAGCGTCATCAGGCGGGTGCGGTCGGCCTCCGGGACCGCCTCGATGCCCTTGCCGCCCAGGCGCTGCAGCAGCAGCCGGACGTTGGGCAATTCGTCGGCCGAGATGAAGCTGTACTGCTCGAACAACGGATTGTCGGGCGACAGGCCCGAGAACAGCTCGACCATGGTCTCGGCGATGGTGAGGCCCATGCGCTGCAGATCCTCGGCCAGACCCTCCGCCTTCAGCACCGACTGCATATAGGGGTCGGCCGCGATGTTGTCGCCGCTCAGCGCCTTGCCGACCGACGTGCCGAACAGGATGTTCTCCGCCAGGGACAAGTTGCGGTTGTAGCGGTTGGAGTCGAAGGTCTCGACCAGCCCGGCATAGGTCGGATCCTGCAGGCGCTCATGCATGACGTGCCGGGCCTTGAGGATGCGTTCCGCGAGGTCGGGACGCGCTCCGGCGTCGATCGTGCCCCGCAGGCCGAGCGAATAGATGTCCTCGTCGAGCTCGACCAGCTTCAGCACGTCGACGACGCGCAGAAGCAAGTCGGCGGGGCCGGTGGCGCCGGCCAGCTCGTAGTCGACCCAGTCGGCGTTGGGATCGAGGGCGGGGTTTCCGGCGCGTTCCGATTCCTTCCAGAAGGCCTCGCGCAGGGCGCGCGTGGCATCGTCGTAGGTCGCGGGTGCGATCGGCCGGATCTTCAGGCCGAACAGGAGGTTGTCCCGCACCGACAGCGGAAACAGGTAGGTTTCCTGGCCGACATAGGCGGTTCGGGCGCCGAGGAGATACTCGGGGAGCTGAAAATAGTCGGTGCCGTCGATCTTGATCGAGCCGCTGGTCGGCAGGACCTGACGCGCCAGCACCTGGCCGAGCACGTCCTTGCCCGAGTTGGAACCACCGATCACCGCCATGCAGGTCGAGGTCGGCACGGTCATGGACACGCTGTCGAGCTGCTTCACCCGCCCGTCCTCGGTCACCGTGACGCCGGCCAGGACGAGCTCCCGGCCGAGCGGCGGCGGCGGTCCGTCGGGGATCGACTGCAGTTCCGGCGGCATCATTCCCTCGGGCTGGAACTGGTCGATCACCTGCTCGTACTTGATCTGCACGTCCTGGCGCTGCTGGTCCCAGTCGATCAACTCCTTGATCGGACCCGGAAGGTCCTTGTAGGCCAGCAGAACGCCAACCACCGCGCCGACGCTCATGTCGCCGGTAATCGCGAAATAGCCGCCGACGAGGTAGATCGCGAAAGGCGTCGCCTGCGACAGGAAGTTGTTCCAGAACTTGGCGACGAACTTCTTCTGATAGAGGTCGAAGCGGATCTTGTAGATCGTGCCCAACCGCTCGGCGATGTCGGCGCGCTCGTAGTTGGCGGCGCCGTGGACGTGGATCTCGTGCACGCCGTCGGCCGTCTCTGCGATGCGGCCAGCGAGCTGGCGCGCCGTGATCTGGCGCTGCCGGCCCAGTATCAGCACCGGCCGGCGCAGCCGCGGGATGATGAGCATCTGCGCCATCAGAAGGGCGACGACGATGATGCCGAGCAGCCAGTTCTGCATCAGGATGAAGATGATGGCTGTCAGCGCCTGTCCGCCGAGGAACATCGGCTGCACGTAGGCATCGCCGATGAAGCCGCCCAGCGGCTCGACCTCGTCCTTGATCATCGTCGCCAGCTCGGCCTGCTTGACCTTGCGGAAGTGGGCCGGCGGGAAGCGCAGGATGCGGTCGTACAGCTCGTATCGCATGCGACGAAGCATGCGCTCGCCCATGCGGCCCTTCTGGGTGTTGATGGTCTTCTTGAACTGGCCGTTCACCACGACCGCGCCCAGGAAGACGAAGCTCATGACCACGAGGTAGCTGAGCTGGTCGACCTGGAAGCCGTCGAAGATGCGGATGACCTTGCCCGGCAGGATGGCCGAGAGGTCGAACTCCCAGACAAGGAACGGGATGGTCTTGCTGTCCTTGAACGCGTTGCCCTGGATGCCGTTGTTGACGATCGACTTCGGCACCGTCAGCGACATGAAATAGAAGATCTGGGCCAGCACCACGAGGCCCAGGATCATGAGCTGCTCGGGCCTGCTGTGCCGCCAGATGTAGGTGAACAGGTTGCGCTGCATCGACTTCCGCACCGGGGAGGGGGTTGGCGTTACCCTGCCAGACCCTATAGGGCGATCGGAGCCGCGATAACAGCCGATATTTTGCATCCCGAGAGGGGTTCGCGCGGTCGGGCCGATATGGCATAGTCCGCCGCGATTTCACCGGTCGGGGCAGGAGCGCTTCGGCGAGGGGAGGCGTCCGCATGCCCAACAGCAGCCGTTCCAAGCGCGTGCTGATCTACAGCCACGACTCCTTCGGCCTCGGCCATGTCAGCCGCTGCCGGACGATCGCCAATGCACTGGTAGCCGCCGACCACAACGTTTCGGTGCTTATCGTGTCGGGATCGCCGGTCATCGGCTCTTATGAGTTCCGCTCGGGCATCGACTTCGTGCGCATCCCGGGCGTCGTGAAGAGCGAGACCGGCGACTACGATTCGGCGAACCTCCGGGTCGGCGTCGAGCATACGATGGAGATGCGCACCCGCATCATCCGCGACACCGCCGACATCTACCGGCCCGACCTGTTCATCGTCGACAAGGAGCCGACGGGCCTGCGCGGCGAGGTCGTGCCGGCGCTTCATCTGCTGAAGGAGCGCGGAACCCCGCTGGTGCTCGGCCTGCGCGACGTCATGGACGATCCGACGGCGCTCGCCGCCGAATGGGAGCGCAAGCACGTCGTGCCGGCGCTACGCGACCTCTATGACCAGATCTGGATCTACGGCCTGCCGCAGATCCACAAGCCGCTGACCGGCATCGAGGTGCCCCCGTCGGTGCGCCACAAGATGGTCTACACCGGCTACCTGCGCCGCGACCTGCCGCTGCACACCGACGTGCCGCACGAGGTCGAGGATCTCGACGGGCCGTTCATCCTGGTGACGGCGGGCGGCGGTGGCGACGGTGCCGACCTGATCGACTGGGTGCTGGCGGCCTACGAGAGCGACCCGCATATCCCGTACGGCGCCGTCATCGTGTTCGGCCCGTTCATGTCGACGGCCGAGCGCGAGGCCTTCAAGGAGCGGGCCGCGCGCTTCAAGAACATCCGTACACTGACCTTCACCAACAATCTCGGCGCGTTGATGCACCGCGCGGCCGGCGTGGTCGCGATGGGCGGTTACAACACGTTCTGCGAGATTCTGTCGTTCGACAAGAAAGCCATCATCGTGCCGCGCACCCGGCCGCGCCTCGAGCAGTTCATTCGGGCCCGGGCGGCCCGCAATGTCGGCCTGATCGAGATGCTCGACGCCGAGCGGGGCCGCGACCCTCACGCCATGGCGACGGCGTTGCGCCAGCTGCCTCAGCAGGGCCTGCCGGGTGAGGTCGTCGTGCCCGGCCTGCTCGACGGTCTCCCCAACGTCTGGCGCCTGGTCTCCAAGCAGCTCGCTCACCGCCAGCGCGGGCCGGCGCCGCTCGAGGAGATCTGGAACGGCGAGGGCGCGGCGCCATCCGATCCGGCGATGCCGTCGGCGCGCGCCCGGACCTGAACGCCCGACCCTTTGTGCCCCGTCATGATTGAGCGCAACGATCCGCGCGTCGCGGTCGTGCTGAAAGGCTGGCCGCGCCTCTCGGAGACCTTCATCGCCCAGGAGATCGCCGGGCTGGAGGCGCGCGGCGTGGCACTCGAGATCTGGTCGCTGCGAAGACCGACCGACAAGCATCGCCACCCCGTGCACGACCGCGTGCGCGGCCGCGTCGTCTACCTGCCAGAATATCTCAAGGACGATTGGAAGCGCGTCCTCGCGGGTTGGCGCCGCGCCCGGACCCTGCCGGGCTATGGCGCGGCGCGCGCCCGCTTCCTCGCCGACCTGTGGCGCGATCCCACCGCCAACCGTCTGCGCCGATGGGGCCAGGCGCTGGTGCTCGCGGCCGAGCTGCCGTCCTCGATCGACCGGCTGTATGCCCATTTCCTGCACACGCCGGCTTCGGTGACGCGCTACGCCGCGCTGATGCGCGGCCTCCCCTGGAGCGTGTCGGCCCATGCCAAGGACATCTGGACCAGCCCGCCCTGGGAAGTGACGGAGAAGCTCGCCGACGCCTCGTGGCTGGTGACCTGCACCAGCATGGGGGCCGAACGCCTGAGGGAACTCGCCGCCCAGCCGGACAAGGTGAGGCTCGTGTATCACGGGCTGGACTTCGCCCACCTGCCGGCGCCCTCGCGGGTGCACGGCCATCGCGACGGCACCGACCCGAACGATCCGGTGGTGATCCTGTCGGTCGGGCGCAAGGTCGAGAAGAAGGGCTACGGCGATCTCCTCGAGGCCCTGGCCGAGCTGCCGAAAAACCTGTCGTGGCGCTTCGAGCATGTCGGGGCCGGCGAGCTGGGCGACGTCCTGAAGGCCCAGGCCGGGCGGCTCGGCATCGCCGATCGCTGCACCTGGCTCGGCGCCCAGCCGCAGGCCCAGGTGTTCGCCGCGCTCGCCCGCGCCGACCTCTTCGTGCTGGCCAGCAAGAAGGCCGCCGACGGCGACCAGGACGGGTTGCCCAACGTGCTGATGGAGGCCGCCCACCAGGGTCTCGCCATCGTGTCGACGCGCGCCGCCGCCATCGGCGAGTTCATCGCCGACGGCGACAACGGCCTGCTGGTGCCGCCGGGCGATCCGGCGGCGCTCAGGGCGGCGATCGCCCGGCTGATCGCCCATCCCGACCAGCGTCAGCGCCTGGCGGCGCGGGCCGGCGAGGTGGTGCGCGCGCGCTTCTCGTTCGACGCCGGCGCCGACTGGATCGCCGCCGCCCTGGGACGGGCGCGTCCGACCGAGGCGCGCGCCGCGGAGTAGACCATGCGCGTGCTGCTGCACACGCCGTTGAAGCCGCCCGACAGTCCCATCCCCTCGGGCGATCGCGAGATGGCCCGGGGCCTCGCCCGCCTGCTGCGGCGGCTGGGCCACCACGTCGTCATGCCGGCCGGGAGCCGGGTCGCCGCCGGCGTGCCGCCGGCCGACGCACTTCTCGCCCTGGAACGCCGCGCCCGGACCCAGGCCGCCCGCCTGATCGCGCGCTGGCACCGCCTGCCCGTCGGCCATCCCGAGCGCTTCGATCTCTGGTTCACCTACCACTGCTATTACCGCAAGCCCGACTGGCTGGGCCCGGTGGTGACGCGCGCGCTGGGCGTGCCGTACGTCCTGGTCGAGGCCTCGCACGCGCCGCGTCGCGCCCAGGGGCCGACCCGCGTGGGCCACCGCGCCGTCGAACGCGCGCTGGCGGCGGCCGACCTGGTGCTCACGGTCAATCCGCGGGACGTGGCGGGTGTCAGGGCGCGGCTGCGGCCGGGCGCCCACCAGGTCTGGCTGCCGCCCTTCATCGACACCGCGCCCTATGCCGCCGCGCGGCGGATGGCCAAGGCGGGGACAGGCAACGCGCCACCGCTCCTGCTGAGCGTCGGCATGATGCGGACCCGCGACAAGCTCGACTCCTATCGCGTGCTGGCCGAGGCATTGATGGGCCTGCGCGACCGGCCGTGGCGGGCCCTGCTGGTCGGCGACGGGCCGGCCAGGGCCGAGGTCGAGGCCCTGATGGCGCCGCTGGGCGATCGCGTGCGCTTCGTCGGCGCCGTGCCGCGCGGCGATCTGCCGGCGATCTATGCATCGGCCGATCTTTACCTTTGGCCGGCGATCAACGAAGCCTATGGCATGGCATTCCTCGAAGCCCAGGCCGCCGGCCTGCCGGTGGTGGCCGGCCGCACCGGCGGCGTGCCCGCCGTGGTGGCCGACGGGGTGACCGGCATCCTGACCCCGGTCGGCGACGCCGCCGCCTTCGCCGCCGCGACCGCCGGATTGCTCAATGCCCCCGCCGAGCGGGTCCGGCTCGGCGCCGCTGCCCGCGCCCGGATGGCGGCGCGGCACGACGAGGCGGCTGCCGGCCGCGCCCTGGCCGCCGCCCTGCGCCGTCTGCGATGAACGTTCCCTTCGCCATCCTGCGCCACGCCACGACCGACTGGAACGTGGCGCGGCGCCTCCAGGGACTGACCGACACGCCGCTCAATGCCGAGGGCGAGGCCGCCGCTCGCGGCTGGCGCCTGCCGCCGCCCGCCGACGGCTGGGCGCGGGTCTGCAGCCCGCTGCAGCGGGCGCGGCGCACCGCCGAGCTGATCCGCCCGCCGGCACCCGTGACCGTCGACACGGCCCTGATCGAGATGAGCTTCGGGGTCTGGGAAGGCCATACGATCGCCGAGTTGCGCGCCACCGTCGGGGCCGCCTTCATCGAGGCCGAGGCGAAGGGACTCGACTTCCAGCCGCCGGGCGGCGAATCGCCCCGCGCGACCATGGCCCGCCTGGGCCGCTGGGCCGCCGGCGTTGCCGCGCACGGCCGGCCGGTCGTCGCCGTCAGCCACAAGGCGGCGATCCGCGCCCTGCTGGCGCTGGCCACCGGCTGGGACATGACCGGTCGGCCGCCGCACAAGCTCGACTGGCGCTGCCTGCATTTCTTCACCGCGCGCACCGACGGCGTCGCGATCGAGCGGCTGAACGTGCCCCTGGAGGCCGCGCCGTGAAGCCGCGCATCTTCTTCCATGTCCAGCATCTGCTCGGCATCGGCCATCTGAGGCGCGCCGCCACGCTGGCGCGCTGCCTTGCCGCCGGCGGCTTCGATGTCCTGCTGGTGTCGGGCGGCGCGCCGGTCGACGGGCTGGCGCTGGGCGAAGCGCGCCTCCACCAGCTTCCGCCCGTGCGCGCCGCCGACGACGGTCTGCGCGACCTCGTCCGCCTCGACGGCGGTCCGGTCGATGCCGGTTTCGAGCGCGACCGCGCCGGCCGCCTGCTCGCCCTCTTGCGCGCCGAGCAACCCGACATCGTGCTCACCGAGCAGTTCCCGTTCGGCCGCACGCGCCTGCACTTCGAGCTGGCGCCGCTGCTGGAAGCCGCGCGGGAGCTGCCGCGCCGGCCACTGGTCGCCTGCTCGGTGCGCGACATCGTGCGCCGCACGGTCCGGGCCGAGCGCGTCGCCGAGACGGTCCGTCTGATCGAGCGCCACTACGATGCCGTCCTGATCCATGCCGATCCGACCCTCGTACCGTTCGAGGCGAGCTTTGCCGGCTGGCCGCACATCAAGGAGCGCGCGCACTACACCGGCTACGTCGCGGAGCAGGACGTGACGGGACCTCCCGAAAGCGACGCGGGATGCGACGAGGTGATCGTCTCGGCGGGTGGCGGTGCGGTCGGCGCGGGTCTGCTGGAGGCGGCGATCGCCGCCCGCCCCGCCACCGCCCTGACCGACAGGCGGTGGCGACTTCTGCTCGGCGCCAATCTGCCCGACGCCTGCCGCGCTCGACTGGCTGCTGCCACAGGAGCCGCGATGGGAGGAATAGTGGCCGAGCCGGCGCGCTCCGACTTCACGACCCTGCTGCGCAACGCCGCCCTGTCGATCTCGCAGGCCGGCTACAACACCACGATCGAAACGCTGTGCTGCGCCGATCGGGCGGTGCTGGTGCCGTTCGCCACCGCGCGCGAGACGGAGCAGGCCGATCGCGCCGGTCTTCTGGCCGCCCGCGGCATGGTGGCGACGGTGGAACCCGGGACCTTGTCGCCGAGGAGCCTGGCCGACGCCGTCGCGCATGCTCTGGCCGGACCCTCGCTCCGCAGCTTTCCGGCCTGCGACGCCGGGGGCGCCGAAGCGACCGTCGGCCTGCTGCACCGGCTGTCCCGTCGATGAGCGGCTGGCACGACCTGGCCGAGGAGGCCGCACGCTGGCAGGACAGCGGCGCCGTGGCCGATCTGTGGTTTCGCGACGACGACGCCGCCGAAGACGGGCCGGCCCTGCAGCGGCTGCTCGAGCTCCATCGCGGGGCAGGCGTGCCGGTGGCGCTGGCGGTCGTGCCGTCGCGGGCCGCGTCTTCCCTGGCCGATCGCCTGGCCCGGGAGGAGGGTGTCGACATCCTGCAGCACGGCTATGCCCATGCCGACCATGCCGGCACTGGCGAGAAGAAGATCGAGCTCGGTGCCCAGCGGCCGGCGATGCTGGTGCTGGGCGAGCTGGGCACGGGATGGCTCGCCCTCGAAAGGCTGTTCGGCGCGCGGCCGCTGCGCGTGTTGGTGCCGCCCTGGAACCGCATCGCGCCGGCGCTGGTCCCGACCCTGCCGGAGATCGGCTTCACCGGACTCTCGACTTTCGGCGCGCGGCGGCGTGAGCGTCCGGTGACCGGGCTGCTGGCTGTCAACACCCATGTCGACCTGATCGACTGGCGGCAGCGCCGCTTCGTCGGCGAAGCGGCCGCTCTCGACGCCCTCGTTTCGGCGCTCCGGCAGTCGAGGACATCGTCTCGCGAGCCGGTAGGTGTGCTTGGTCATCATCTTGTGATGGACGACGAAGCGTGGGATTTCCTAAGGTCGATGCTGGAAAGAACAAAGATGTCGGGTCTTCGCGTCCGTCCCGCGCGCGAGCTGTTCGCCATCGAAGACCTGGGACGGGAGGTTCGCGGTTGAGATCGGCCGATCTGCGCTATCCGCGACAGACGCTATGGGCCGACTATGCGCGGGCCGGCGCCGGCGTGCTGTTGTGCGGCGGGCCGCTGGTGCTTCTGTCGGTCAATCGCTGGCTGGGACTGGTGCTGCTGCTGGGCTTCGCGCTGTTCGCCCTGTTCCTGGTGCGCACCGCCCTGCGTCACCATACGCGCTACATCCTCGCGGACGACACGCTGTGCGCCGACGGACCCATCGGCACGGTCGTCGAATGGAGCCGGCTCGACCGGTTCAAGCTCAGCTACTACTCGATCAAGCGCGACCGGAACGACGGCTGGATGCAGCTCGCCGTCGGCTCGGCGGGCGGCCGCCTGCTGAAGGTCGATTCGTCGCTCGACGGTTTCCACGACATCGTCGAGCGGGCGGCCGAGGCCGCGGAGGCGGCCGATGTCCCGCTCAGCGAAGCCACGCGCGCCAACCTGAGGGCGATGGGCATCGCCGTGGCGGCCCGGGAAGAGGCGGTATGAAGGATCTGCTCAGCGTCGAGAAGCTTACCGTCGAGTTCGGCGTCCACGACGGCGTCCTGCGCGCCGTCGATCAGGTCTCGTTCGCGATCCCGCCCGGCGGGACGGTGGCGTTGGTCGGCGAATCGGGCTCGGGCAAGTCGGTCTGCAGCCAGGCCATCATGGGCCTCCTGCCGCGCACTGCGCGGATCACCTCGGGCTCGATCCTGTTCGACGATCCGCGCAACGACGAGCCGCCGGTCGACATTGCGAAGCTCGACCGCGGCGGCGCCGAGATGCGGGCGATCCGCGGCGGCGCCATCTCGATCATCTTCCAGGAGCCGATGACCTCGCTGTCGGCGCTGCACACGGTGGGCGACCAGATCGGCGAGGCCGTCGAGCTGCACGGCGGCAGCCGGCTGAGCGACATGCACAGCCTGGGCGACCAGATCAACGAGGCGGCCGTGCGCTCCGGCCGCAAGCTGTCGCGCAAGGAGATCGAGGCCCTCACCGTCGACATGCTGCGCATGGTCGGCTTCCCAGATCCAAGGCGGGCGCTGCGCACCTATCCGTTCGAGCTGTCGGGCGGCCTGCGCCAGCGCGCCATGATCGCCATGGCCCTCGTCTGCCGGCCGGCGCTGCTGATCGCCGACGAGCCCACGACGGCGCTCGACGTCACCATCCAGGCCCAGATCCTGCGCCTCATGAAGGACCTGCAGGCCGAGCTCGGCATGGCCCTGCTGATGATCACCCACGATCTCGGCGTCGTCGCCAACGTCGCCGACGACGTCGTCGTCATGTATCGCGGCAAGGTCGTCGAATCGGGCGATCTTCGCGACATCTTTCGCGATCCCCGGCATCCCTACCTCAAGGCGCTGCTGCACGCCGTGCCGCGCTTCGACATGACGCCGGGCGAGCGCCTCGAGCCGATTCGCGAGATCAAGGCGGCGACCGGGCATCTCCTGAAGGAGAAGGCGGTGAGCCAGCCCACCGCCTCGTTCAATCCCGAAGCGCCCGTGCTCAAGGTGCGGCACCTGTCCAAGACCTTCCGCATCCGCAAGGCCGACACCTTCTTCGAGCAGCTGACCGGCGGCGGCAAGACCCGTACCGTGCGCGCGGTCAACGACGTGAGCTTCGACGTCGAGCGGGGAGAATGCCTCGGGCTGGTCGGCGAATCGGGCTGCGGCAAGACCACGCTGAGCAAGATCCTGATGCGCGGCATCTCCGCCGACTCGATCGGCGGCGAGGATGGCGAGGGCGGCGGCCGCGTCGTGTTCGACGACTGGGGCCGCAAGATCGACGTGCTGGGGCTGGAGGGCGACGAGCTGGCGCGCTTCCGGACCAAGCTGCAGTTCATCTTCCAGGACCCGTTCGGCTCGCTCAATCCCCGCATGACGGTGTACGACATCCTGGTCGAGCCGCTGGTGATCCACGGCATCGGCGACGGCGCCTACCGCCGCGAGATGGTAAGCGAGCTCATGGAGATGGTCGGGCTCGACCGGCGCCATCTCAGCCGCTACCCGCATTCCTTCTCGGGCGGCCAGCGCCAGAGGATCGGCATCGCCCGCGCGCTGGCGCTGCGTCCCGACATGGTGATCTGCGACGAGCCGGTGTCGGCGCTCGACGTGTCGATCCAGGCGCAGATCCTCAACCTGCTGAAGGACCTGCAGAAGCAGCTCGGGCTCACCTACATGTTCATCTCGCACAATCTCGCGGTGGTCGATTACATCGCCGACCGCATCGCCGTGATGTGCGCCGGCCGCCTTGTCGAGATGGCGCCCGCCGGCGCGCTGTTCAAGAATCCCATCCATCCCTACACGCAGGCGCTGCTGTCGGCGGTGCCGATGCCCGATCCCGACGCCCGCCTCGACCTCGGCGCGCTGATGGAGGGCAAGGCCTCCGACCCGATGGCCTGGCCGGAGCCGTTCCGCGACAGCGGTGGCAGCGAGGTGGTCTGGACCGAGGTCGAGACCGGCCACTATGTGCGCGTCGCGCCGGGAGGGCTGTGAGCCATGCTGCGCTTCATCGTCCGGCGCGTACTGCTGATGATCCCGACCCTGTTCATCATCAGTGCCTTCGTCTACTTCATCATCGACCTGCCGCCGGGCGACTGCGTCACCGCCCAGATCGACGAGCTGCTGTCGCGCGGCGATCCCGACGCGCTCCACCGGGCCGAGGAGCTGCGCCACCTCTATGGCCTCGACCTGCCGCTGTGGCACCGCTACCTCGACTGGGTGGCCGGCATCTTCCGCTGGGACTTCGGGCTGAGCTGCCAGGACACGGTGCCGGTGTCGGACCTGATCGGCGAGCGGCTCATGCTCACGATCGTGATGGAGACGGCGACCATCATCTTCATCTGGACCGTGTCGTTCGTGATCGGCGTCTATGCCGCCACCCACCAGTACAAGCTCGGCGACTATGTCGCCTCCTTCATCGGCTTCGTCGGCCTGTCGATCCCGAACTTCCTGCTGGCGCTGGTGCTGCTCTACATCGGCAAGGTCTATTTCGGCCTGTCGATCGGCGGCCTGATGGATCCCGAGTACATCGGCCAGCCCCTGTCCTGGGGCAAGATCGTCTCGGTCCTGCAGCACCTCATCATCCCGGTCGTCGTCATCGGCATGTCGGGCACGGCCGGCATGATCAGGCGGCTGCGCGCCAACCTGCTCGACGAGCTGCAGAAGCAGTACGTCGTCACCGGCCGCGCCAAGGGCCTGCCGCCGCTGCGCCTGCTGGTGAAGTATCCGCTGCGCCACGCCATCAATCCCTTCGTCGCCGACATCGGTGGCCTGCTTCCCGACGTGATCTCGGGCTCCGTCATCGTCTCGGTCGTGCTGTCGCTGCCGACCACCGGGCCGATGCTGCTGGGCGCGCTCAAGACGCAGGACGTGAACCTGGCGGCGACCTTCCTGCTCTTCGTCGCGGTGCTGACCGTGATCGGCATGCTGGTGTCCGACCTGGCGCTGGCCGCCCTCGACCCGCGCATCCGCTTCGGCGCCACCTCGGAGAAGTGACATGACCGACCATGCCACCCCGCCGCCCCGCCGGACGTCCGAGCACTACGTCAACGCCGAGCCCTGGGACCCGTATGTCGCCGAGCGCCTGACGGCCGAGCAGGAACGCTACTACATGGCGGGCCAGTGGAAGCTGATGTGGTGGCGTTTCCGCCGCCACCGGCCTGCCGTGGTCTCGGCGGTCTTCCTGGCGCTGATGTACCTCTCGACGCTGATCAGCGAGGTGATCGCGCCCTACGACCTGCAGAGCCGCCACTCGGCCTACATCTTCGCGCCGCCGCAGCAGGTCCACCTGTTCCACGAGGGCCGGTTCCTCGGGCCCTTCGTCTACGCCACCAAGACGACGCGCGACATGGAGACCCTGCAGCGCATCTACACGCCCGACACGTCGAGGCCCCAGCCGCTGCGCTTCTTCTGCTCGGGCGATCCCTACGAGTTCTGGAACCTCTTCGAGGCCAGCTTCCACCTGGTCTGTCCGGCCGAGGGCGGCCACCTGTTCCTGCTCGGCACCGACCGGCTCGGCCGCGACATGTTCAGCCGCATCGTCTACGCCGCCCGCATCTCGCTCACCATCGGCCTGATCGGCATCTCGCTCAGCTTCACGCTGGCCCTCATCCTGGGCGGGCTGGCCGGCTACTACGGCGGCTGGGTCGACAGCGTGGTCCAGCGAATCACGGAGATCCTCAAGAGCTTCCCGCACCTGCCGCTGTGGCTGGCGCTGTCGGCGGCGCTGCCCGTCACCTGGTCGCCGCTGCTGGTCTATTTCGGCATCACGCTGATCCTGGCCCTGCTCGACTGGCCGGGACTCGGTCGCGCGGTGCGTTCCAAGCTGCTGTCGCTGCGCGAGGAGGACTATGCCTCGGCGGCGCTGATGATGGGCGCCAAGCCCGGCCGCATCATCGCCCGCCACCTGCTGCCCGGCTTCATGAGCCACCTGATCGCCTCGGCGACGCTCAGCATTCCGTCGATGATCCTGGCCGAGACCGCGCTCTCCTTCCTCGGCCTCGGCCTGCGGCCGCCCATCACCTCGTGGGGCGTCCTGCTGAACGAAGCCACCGACATCAATGTCGTCGCCGTGAACTGGTGGCTGATGCTGCCGGTCGTGCCGGTGATCCTCGTCATCCTCGCCTACCAGTTCATGGGCGATGGCATGCGCGACGCGGCCGATCCGTACGGCTGATCCGGCACGCACGATGGCGGCTGCAGGGCCTTGATCCCGCAGCCGATTCGATGAATCACCACGCTGTGTGAGCGTGATTCAGAAATCACACTCTTGCCCTATTTGGGTCTAGCGACAGCCATGCGCCGCTTCCATCTTCCTTTTGTATCTCCCCCGAACGTGGTCCCCCCAAAGCCACGTTCTAGCCTCCTCGGAGGCGCTTAGGCCGTCTTCTCACTCTCCCCCGAGAAGACGGCCTTTTTCTTTGCGCCATGCTACGACGGCGGCGCGATGGCGTCCGCACTTCTCGAGGTGGCCGACCTCGCCTGTCGTCGCGGCGGCAGGCGTGTCTTCGAGCCCTTGTCCTTCACGCTCGGTGCGGGCGAGCTGCTCGCGCTGACTGGACGCAACGGCAGCGGCAAGACCACCCTGCTGCGGGCGCTGGCGCTGCTGCTGCCGCCCGTCGGCGGCGTCGTCCGCTGGCAGGGCGAGACGGTCTGGCAGGGTCGATGGCGGGGCGATCCGGAAGCGTGGCGCGGCCGACTGGGCTGGCTCGGCCATCTCGACGGGCTGAAGGGCGACCTGACGGTGGCCGAGAACCTGCTGATGGCGGGGCGCCTGCGCGGCGAGCGGGACGCCGAAGACCGGCTGGCCGGCGCGCTGGCCGCCTTCGATCTCGGCGGACTGGCGGGACGGCCGCTGCGAACCCTCTCGGCGGGGCAGCGGCGGCGGACGGCGCTGGCCCGGGTGGCCATGAGCGCGGCGCCGCTCTGGCTGCTCGACGAGCCCCTCAATGCCCTCGATTCGGAGGCAAGGCAGGGGTTCCGGACCGTGCTGCAGGCCCATCTGGCCGCCGGCGGCCTCGCCATCGCCGCAACCCATGTCGATCTCGGCGTGGCCGGGCGGGCCCTCGACCTCGGCGGACCGGGCGGGGGGACCGCGCCGTGACGGGCTTTGCCGCGCTTCTTGCGCGAGACCTGCGGCTGGTCTGGCGCCGGCCGGGCGATGTCGCCGTCGTCCTGGCCTTCTTCGTCGTCGCGGCGGTCCTGTTCCCGCTGGGCATCGGCCCGGAGACAGCCGTGCTCGCCCGCATCGCCGGCGGGGTGCTCTGGTGCACGGCCCTCTTCGCCTCCCTCCTGTCGCTCGACCGGCTGTTCGCGGCCGACTACGAGGACGGGTCACTCGACCTGCTGCTCCTGGCGCCCTGGCCGCTGGAGCTCGCCGCCCTCGCCAAGTGCGCCGCTCACTGGATTGTGACCGGCCTGCCGCTCTCGCTGCTGGCGCCCCTGCTGGGCGTGGCCTTCGGCCTCGATCCCGCTTCCCTGCTGGCGTTGGCAGCCACGCTGCTGGTCGGCACGCCGACCCTGTCCCTGATCGGCGGCGTGGCCGCGTCGCTGACGCTGGGCGCGCGCCGCGGCGGCGCCCTTCTGGCCCTTCTGGCCCTGCCGCTCTGCGTCCCGACCCTGACCTTCGGGGCAGGCGCCCTCGAGATTCAGGCCACGGGCGAAGGATTCGGCACCCATATCGCCATCCTGGGCGCGCTGGCGCTGGTAGCGCTGGCGACCACGCCGTGGGCCATGGCTGCGGCGTTGCGGCAGGCGGGTGAGTGAATCTACCAAGTGGACAAACGGCGAGGCCGGACGGAAACAGGGCGCGACATGGCCGATCTGCACTTCCTCGCCAACCCGGCGCGCTTCCGCCGGTTCAGCCAGCGCGTGCTGCCGGGCCTGACGCTGGCGACGGTGCTGGCCTTCGCCGTCGGCCTGTGGCTGGCGCTGCTGCAGTCGCCGCCCGACTACCAGCAGGGCGAGACGGTCCGCATCATGTTCGTCCATGTGCCCTCGGCCTGGCTGTCGATGGCAGGCTACGCGCTGCTGGCAGCGCTCGGCGCGGCGCTGCTCGTGTGGCGCCATCCGCTGGCGGCGCTGATGGCGCGGGCGGCGGCGCCCGTCGGAGCCTGCTTTGCCCTGGTCTGCCTGGCGACCGGCTCGCTGTGGGGTCGGCCGATGTGGGGCACCTACTGGGTGTGGGACGCGCGGCTCACCTCGATGCTGCTGCTCTTCTTCCTCTATCTCGGGCACATCGCGCTCAGCCGCGCCTATGACGATCCCGACCGCGGCGATCGCGCCGCGGCCATCCTGGCGCTGATCGGCGTCATCAACCTGCCGATCATCAAGTTCTCGGTCGACTGGTGGAACACGCTGCATCAGCCCGCCTCGCTCATGCGCCTCGACGGCCCGGCCATCCATCCGACGATCCTGCTGCCGCTGCTCTGGATGGCCGGTTCGTTCCTGCTCCTGTTCATCCTGCTGGTGCTGGTGCGCACCGAAACCGAGATCGACCGCCGGCGGCTCGAGGTCGCCGACCTCCAGGCCTCGGGGGGCGCATGAGCAGCTACGGCGTCTTCATCCTGTCGGCCTATCTCGTCGTGTTCGTCGTGCTGGGCGGCCTGGTCATCGCCTCGCTGAGCGCCCGCGCGAGGGTCCGGCGCGAGCTGGCGGCGCGTGGCCTGGAGCGGCGGCGATGACGCCCAAGCGGCGGCGCCTGTGGCTGCTCGTGGCCTCGCTGGGCGTGCTGGGCGCCGCGGCGGCGCTCGTGCTGACGGCGCTGAACGACAATCTCGTCTTCTTCTATTCGCCCACCCAGGTGGCCGAGAAGCATGTCGGGCCCGACCGCCGCTTCCGGCTGGGCGGCCTGGTCGAGCCGGGCAGCGTGAAGAAGGCGGGCCAGGAAGTGCGCTTCACCGTCACCGACACGCACAAGTCCGTCGCCGTGGTCTATCGCGGCCTGCTGCCCGACCTGTTCCGCGAGGGCCAGGGCGTGGTGGCCGAAGGCCAGCTCGGCAGCGACGGCGTCTTCCTGGCGCGCGAGGTGCTGGCCAAGCACGACGAGACGTACATGCCGCCCGAGGTCGCCAAGGCGATCAAGGAGGCGGGGCAATGGAAAGAGCGGAAATGATACGGAGCAGCGTTTGCGCTGGCGGGCGAAAGCGCCTGCAGCGAAGCGAAGGCGCGGCAGCCCGCTGTATGGAGCCTTGCAGATGCTGTTGCGCCAGCCTCATCATTTCTGAGCCGTGCGGGCTCTCGCCGCTTCGCTTCGCTGCAGCGGCTGCCGCCCGCCGGCGACCCTCGCTCACTTCGTTCGCTGCAGGCGCATGATCCCCGAGCTCGGCCACTTTGCCCTCATCCTCGCGCTGGTGGTGGCCCTGGTGCAGGGAACGCTGCCGCTGGTCGGCGCGGCGCGGGGCGACGTCCGGCTGATGGCGCTCGGCAGTACCGCCGCGCTCACCCAGGCGATGCTGGTCGTGCTCGCCTTCGCGGCTCTGACCCAGGCCTACGTCACCTCCGACTTCTCCGTCGCCAACGTCGTGGCCAACTCGCACTCCGCCAAGCCGCTGCTCTACAAGGTGAGCGGCGTGTGGGGGAACCACGAGGGCAGCATGCTGCTCTGGGCGCTGATCCTGTCGCTGTTCGGCGCCGCCGTCGCCGTGTTCGGGACCGGCCTTCCCGACAGCCTGCGGGCGCGCGTGCTGGCGATCCAGGCGCTGATCGGCGTCGGCTTCCTCGCCTTCCTGCTCTTCACCTCCAACCCGTTCGAGCGGCTGGTGCCGGCCCCGGCCGACGGCAACGGGCTCAACCCGCTGCTGCAGGACCCCGGCCTCGCCTTTCATCCGCCGCTGCTCTACCTCGGCTATGTCGGCTTCTCGGTGACCTACGCGTTCGCCATCGCGGCGCTGCTCGAGGGTCGGGTCGATCCCGCCTGGGCGCGCTGGGTGCGGCCCTGGACGCTGGCGGCCTGGTGCTTCCTGACGCTCGGCATCGCGCTCGGCTCCTGGTGGGCCTACTACATCCTCGGCTGGGGCGGCTTCTGGTTCTGGGATCCGGTCGAGAACGCCTCGCTCATGCCCTGGCTCGCCGGCACCGCACTGCTGCATTCGGCCATCGTCGTGGAGAAGCGCGATGCGCTGAAGAGCTGGACCGTCCTGCTGGCCATTCTCGCCTTCTCGCTGTCGCTGCTGGGCACTTTCCTCGTGCGCTCGGGCGTGCTGACCTCGGTCCATGCCTTCGCCCAGGACCCGGCGCGCGGCCTCTACATCCTGGCGTTCCTGATCACCGTCACCGGCGGCGGGCTGGCGCTCTACGCGTGGCGCGCGCCGAACCTCTCGCCGGGCGGGCTGTTCCAGCCGGTGAGCCGCGAGGGCGCGCTGATCGTGAACAACCTCCTGCTGTGCACGCTCGCCGCCACGGTGCTGCTCGGCACGCTCTATCCGCTGTTCCTCGACCTTCTCACCGGCACAAAGGTCTCGGTCGGCCCGCCCTTCTTCAACACCACCTTCGTGCCCGTGGCGCTCGCGCTGTTCGCGGCCCTGTGCGTCGGGCCCTATCTCGGCTGGAAGCGCGCCGAGCTGTGGCCGGCGCTGCGCCAGCTCCGCATCGCCTTCGCGGTCTCGGTGATCGCCGCGATCGTCGCCGCCGTTGCCGTCGACAGCCGCTCGGCGCTGGCGGCGATCGCCTTCGGCTTCGGCGTCTGGCTGATCGTGGGCAGCCTGGCCGAGTTCGCGAGCCGCCTCAGGCTGGGCCGCGCGCCGCTGGGCGAGAGCCTGCGCCGCCTGCGCGGCACGCCACGCTCGGCGCTCGGCATGACGGTCTCGCACGCCGCGCTGGGCGTCGTCGTGCTGGGGGCCGTGGCGACCGCCGCCTGGCATCTCGAGACGATCGCCACGCTGAAGCCGGGCGACAGCACGCGCATCGGCGACTACGCGGTGACGCTCCAGAAGGTGGAGGCCGTGGACGGTCCCAACTACGCGGCCGAGCGCGCCACGCTCGCCGTCACGCGCGACGGGCGGCCCTTCACCACCCTGAAGCCGGAGCGGCGGCTGTTCCTGGTGCAGCGCCGCCAGATCTCCGAAACCGCCATCCAGACCGACCTGCTGCGCGACCTCTACGCGACGCTGGGCGAGGGCGATGCCAAGGCGGGCTGGGTCGTCCGGCTCTACCTCAATCCGCTGGCGCCCTGGATCTGGCTCGGCGCGGCGCTGTGCGCGCTCGGCGGCTTCGTGTCCCTGTCGGACCGCCGGCTGCGCGTCGGCGCGCCGCGCGCCCGCGCACGGGCCGCGGTCCAGGCCGCCGAATGACGGGCAAGTTTCCTCGCCTGGCGTGCCCCCCGCCGTGAGCCGCCGCCTCGTCTACCTGCTGCCGCTGGCGACGCTGGTCCTGATGGCCGGCTTCTTCGCCTGGTCGCTGCTGGCCGGGCGCGATCCGGCGGCGATCGGCTCGGTGATGGTCGGTCGACCGGCGCCGCGGCTCGACGTGCCGGCGCTGCGGCCGGGTGAGCCGCCGCTCGGCGACGCGCTGCTGCGCACCGGCAAGCCGGTGATCGTCAACTTCTTCGCGAGCTGGTGTACGCCCTGCCTCGCCGAGCATCCGCTGTTCGCGCGCCTGGCCGAACGCGACGGCGCCACCGTCATCGGCGTCGCCTGGAAGAACAAGCCGGCCGATGCCCTCGCCTGGCTGAAGCGGCTGGGCGATCCCTATCGCCATGCCGGCTACGACCTCGACGGCAAGGTCGCGCTCGACTGGGGCCTGTCGGGCGTGCCCGAGACCTACCTGGTCGACGGCAAGGGCATCGTGCGTTTCCACTTCCGCGGCCCCATCACCGAGCGCGACGTGACGGGCACCATCATCCCCTTCCTCAAGGGCGGATCGTGATGCTCAAATGGCGCGCCGCGCTCCTCGCCGGCCTGCTGCTGCTGTTCGCCGGCGCCGCGCAGGCCGTCGAGCCGTCGGAGATGCTGAAGGACCCGGCGCTCGAGGCCCGCGCCCGCGCCATCGGCCAAGCGCTGCGCTGCGTCGTCTGCCAGAACCAGTCGATCGACGATTCGTCGGCGGAGGTGGCGCGCGACATGCGCCGCGCGGTGCGCGAGCGCCTGACCGCCGGTGACAGCGACCGGCAGGTCTTCGATTTCATGGTGGCGCGCTACGGCGACTACGTGCTGCTCCGGCCGCCCTTCAAGACCGGCACGCTGCTGCTCTGGCTGGGCACGCCGCTTCTGTTGCTGGTCGCGCTGGCGGCGATCCTGCTGCGCGCCTTGCGCCGCCGCGCGCTCGCGCCGACGCCGCCCTTGAGCGAGGAGGAGCGCGAGCGTCTGCGCGCCCTGCTCGGGCGCTGACGGCGATGCTGGAGCTCCTGCTCGCCCTGCTGACGACGGCGACGGTTGCGGCTCTGCTCTGGCCGCTCCTGCGCGCGCGTCCGCGGCGGCTGCGCCGCTTCGAGGGCGAGCTGGCGCTCTACCGCGACCAGCTCGCCGAGATCGATCGCGACGTCGCCGCCGGCCGCCTGGCCGACGCCGACGCGGCGTCGGCGCGCCTCGAGATCGAGCGGCGCCTGCTCGCCGCCGACCACCAGGCCGCCGCGGCGCCGGCGGCGCGGCGCGAATCGGCCCGCCTGCATCGCCTGCTGCCGCCGGCGCTCGCCATCCTGGTGCCGCTGGTGGCGCTCGGCCTCTATCTCGATATCGGCCGGCCCGGCCTGCGCTCGGCACCGTTCGTCGCCGGCGCGCGGCCGCCGGCCGGCGAGGCGATCGACATTCCCCGCCTGGTCCGAGAGGCGCGGGCGCGCGCGACCGCCGCGCCGGACGACGCCGAGTCCCAGTCGGCGCTGGGCGAGGCGCTGACGCTGGAGGCCGACGGCACGGTGACGGCGGAGGCGCTGGCGGCCTTCAACAAGGCGCTCGCCGCCGAGCCGGGCGACGCCCGCGCGCTCTACTATCTCGGCCTTCACGAGGCCCAGTCGGGCGACAGCGCCGCCGCGCTGCGCCGCTGGCAGGCGCTCGAGGCGTCGGGCCCGCCCGACGCGCCGTGGCGCGGCATGCTGCGGGCCGAGATCCGGCGCGTCGCCCGCGCGGCCGGCCTCGAGGTGCCGCCGGCACCGCCGTCCGCCATGCCGCAGCCGTCGCGCGAGCAGCAGGAGGCGATGGCGGCGATGACGCCCGAGCAGCGCCAGCAGGCGATCCGCGGCATGGTCGAGGGACTGGCGGCGCGCCTCAAGGACAGTCCGGACGACCGTGCCGGCTGGCTGCGCCTTGCCAATGCCTGGAAGGTGCTGGGCGAGACCGGGCCGGCGGCCGACGCCTATGCCCACGCCGATCGGCTCGCGCCGCTCGACGCCCGCCTGCTTGCCGACTGGGCCGAATCGCATGTGCGCGGACTCAAGCCCGGCGAGGCCCCGTCGCCGGCCGCCGTGGCGGTCCTGCAGCGCCTGGAGAAGGCCGAGCCCCGCAACGGCCTGGCGCTGTTCTATCTGGGCGCGGCCGACTTCGCCGCCGGCGATCGCAAGGCCGCCGCGGCCCGATGGAAGACGCTGCTGTCGATGCTGCCGGCCGACGCGCCTATTCGCGGTCTGCTCGAGCAGCGCATCAAGGAAGCCGAGGGCGGCTGAGTCGTGGACCGGGGCCGTCTACCGGCGGGGCGGCCGCCGCACTTCCTCGCTCATCAGCTTGCCGGTGCGCGGATTGACGGGATGAACGCCGCCGCAGGCCATGCAATCGAGCGCCACATAGGTGGGCTCGGGAGAGTCGATGGAGTCGACCCGTCCCTGCACGTTGTGGCCGGTGTGCGGGCAGCGAAACAGGAAGGTGTGCACTTAGGGATGAACGGTCGCAGGCTCCCCGGGCTGCGCCTTGATCTGGGTCAAAACGACCCTTTCCTCCGCCAGCATCCGGCCGGTCAGAGGGTTGACGATGTGAAGCCCGCCGCAGGCCGGGCAACGCTCGGCAACGTAGAGATGTCGCCCATCCGCTCCCGATCTGCCCAGCGGCGGCACGAATCCGGGCTCCTGCCAGCCCGTCACCTGGTAGCCGGTCCGGGGGCAGCGATAGGGAAAGCTCATCATGACGTCAGTTTGGCCGACGGGTGGGGCAGCGCCTTGATTCGGATCAAGAGGTGCCGCACCGGGTCAGTCGATCGTGACCTTGCCGCACGCCGTGTTGTTGCACTGCATCGTCTGCTCGACCATGCCGAGGGCGCCGAAATTGGGATGCGGCCGCTCGCTGACGACGACGAGCCGGCCCTTGCCGCATTGGGCACAGACCGGACGGTTGTCCTGGAGCGTCAGCTTGGCTGCGACGGCCTGCAAATCACTTAAGATGCTCATGCTCGTTTCCTGGCTGCTCCGCCGCTCCCCGGCGACTCATCCTCGTCGAGGATCAAGTCAGCGGTGTGGCGGCAGAGCGGTTCGTTGCCCACCCTTCGCATCCTTGTGATCGTCGAGACCTGATCTCCATGGACCATTCATGACCCGCCCCCGCATCGGCCTCGCCCTCGGAAGCGGCTCGGCGCGCGGCTGGGCCCATATCGGCGTCATCGAGGCGCTGGTCGCCGCCGGCATCGTCCCCGACATCATCTGCGGAGCGTCAATGGGCGCCCTGGTCGGCGCCGCGCACGTGGCGGGCCGCCTGCCCGAGCTGCGGCAATGGGCTGATGCCGCGACCTGGCGGAGCATTGCCCGGCTCACCGACCTGCGTCTCACGGGCGGCGGGCTGATCAGCGGCCGCCAGATCGTCGGCTTCCTGGAGCGACTGGGCATCGGTGCGCCAATCGAGAGCTACGCCACCCATTACGCGGCGGTCGCAACGGACATGGCGACCGGTCGCGAGATCTGGCTGCAGTCGGGACCCATCAACGAAGCGGTCCGCGCCTCGATCGCCATTCCGGGCATCTTCAGCCCGGCCCGGCTGGACGGCAAATGGCTGCTCGACGGCGGACTGTCGAACCCGATCCCGGTCTCGGTCTGCCGGGCGCTGGGCGCCGATGTCATCATCGCCGTCAACCTGAACGGCGAGCTGCTGGGCCGGCGTTTCACCGAACCTGAGCCGCCCGTCGAGACCCAGCCGTCGCGCCTGTCGGGAGAGGTCGTGCGGCGGGTGCTCGGCCAGTTCCCGGCCCGCCTGCCATCGCTGCGCCGGCGACCGGCCAACGACGAGGCGCCGCTGGTGCGCGAAGCGCCGCGCGACACGGCGCCGGCGCCGGGTTACTTCGATGTCCTCGCGACGGCCATCAACATCATGCAGGACCACATCACGCGCACGCGCCTGGCGGGCGAGCCGCCGCACGTGATGCTGGTGCCTCGGCTGCGCAGCATCGGCCTGATGGAGTTCAACCGCGCCGAGGAGGCGATCGCCGAAGGGCACGCCTGCGTCGAGCAGGCCCTGCCGACGCTGCGACGCTACCTCTGACCGCGAACTGATTACCTCCCGGGCAATCGCCCGGCCGGGCGGTCTGCGCTCTCCTGTGCCGGCTTGAACCTGCAAGGAGATCGTCATGTCCGCCATCGAATCCGTCGTCGAGAACTACGTCGCGAGCTGGAACGAAACCGATCCCGCGAGGCGGCGGGCCGCCCTGTCCGCATCCTGCGCCGCCGATGCCCGCTATCGCGATCCCGTGATGACGGGCGACGGCCTTGCCGGGCTCGACGCCATGCTGGCCGGCGTCCAGGCGAAGTTTCCGGGATTTGTGCTGAAGCGCATCTCGGGCATCGACCATCACAATGGCGCCGTCCGCTTTTCCTGGTCGCTCGGTCCGGCGGCGGGTCCCTCGGTCGTGGAGGGCGTCGACTTCGTCCTCCTGTCGGGCGACGGCCGCTTCGCCTCGGTCGTGGGCTTCATCGACAAGATGCCTGCCTGAACGGTGGGCCGGGCGGCGGGAGGGAGGCTCCCGCCGCTTGGGCCAACGTGGGCTTCGCCACAGCCAGCGGCGATCTTCCGCACCATTGTGCCGCCCATCCGGGACGAGCGCAGAGGCGCCGCCCGGGCCGCGAGAGCTTTGGGAAAGCGGTTGGGGTTGTCATGCAGGATCGACGGTCGGGACGGCCGGCGCCACGGCGCGCCGGAGGCCCCGGTGGCTTCATCGACAAGCCGCTGGGCGCCCTTCAAGATGGCATCATGGCTCTTCACCGACGCAGCATCCTGGCTGTGGCCGCCGTCTTCGGGATATTGCCCGTCGCCACCGCCGATGCCGCGCTGGGTCGCGCCCAGTTCGAATCGGCGATCCTGGCGGCGCGCGACTATGCCGACGACCGGTCGCTTCTCTTCTACTGCCTGCGGGGCCAGACCGAGCATGTGCCCTTCCTGTATGCCGGCCTGCAGGCCGACCTCGAGCAGACCCTGGCCAGGCTCAAGGCCGCCGGGGCGAGCCCGCGGCAGAGCGCCGAGATCGTGCAGGCGGTCCTGGCGAACGTGCGCTTCTACGGGCGCGACGCGCGCGACGAATCGCTCGAACGCCGTTGCATCGCCAAGGACGTGGAGCGCAGCAGCGCCGCGGCGCGCGGCGTCGCCCTGCCGCTGTTCCAGCGCCCCGCCTTCGAGAAGCTTGGAAGCGTGAAGAAGTAGCGTCGGTTTCCACGGGGCAATATTCCGCGGGGAAACGGCTTGGGGCGGGACTCGCGCCGTGCTAGAGAGACCGGAGAGACAACAAGGCCTGTGTGCCCGACCACTTCCAATCGTGGTCGGGCTTTTTTTGTCTCCGGCGCCACGCCCCCGCACACCCCGCTGCCGGCGGCGCAGATCGTGCTAGGGTTGACCTGTCCTTCCGGAGGTCGCCATGCCCGATTCGATCGCTCCATCCCTGCCCGCGCTGCTGGACGACGCCGGTGCCGCCGCGCTGGTCGCCTCCTATGCGCCGGTGGCGCGCGGCGCGGCGCTCAAGGATATCGGCCGCATCGACGTCCACATGCGCCGCTTCATCGACCTGTCGCCGCTGTGCCTGGTCTCGACCGCCGATGCCTCCGGAAAGCAGGACGTCACGCCGCGCGGCGACCCGCCGGGCAGCTTCAGGGTGCTGGACGAGCACACGATCGCGCTGGCCGACCGGCCGGGCAACAACCGGCTCGATACGTTGCGAAACCTGCTCGAGAATCCGGAGATCGCCCTGATCTTCCTGATCCCCGGCGTCGCCGAGACGGTACGGGTCGCCGGCACGGCGCGCCTGTCGGTCGATGCCGGGCTGCTGGCCTCGATGGCGGTGCAGGGCAAGGAGCCGCGCTGCGCCATCGTGATCTCGGTGCGCCAGGCCTACCTGCACTGCGCCAAGGCGCTGCTGCGATCGAAGCTCTGGCAGGACGACTACGTCCAGCCGAAGGGCACCTTCCCGTCGATCAGCCGCATGGTCGGCGATCAGATCGGGTTGAGCGAAGAGGACAAGAAGACGGCCGAGGCGCGCACCGAGCGGGCCTACAGGGACGGGCTGTGGGCGCCTATACCGTAACCGGCCAGCGCGCCCGCCAGATGCGGGTGGTGCCGGCGGAGGTGCTGAAGCGCCTCTACATGCGATCGGACGGGCACGGTCTCGTGCAGACCGCGGCCCACCTCGCGTTGCTCGTCCTGGGCGGCTGGGCCGTGCTCGAGGCGCGCGGCACCTGGTGGCTGGTACCGGCGCTGGTCGTGCAGGGCATCCTGATCAATGCCCTGTTCGGCGCCATGCACGAGTCCGTGCACTACGGCTCGTTCAAGACCCGCTGGATGGCCGACCTGCTGGCCTTCTTCTCCGGCGCCGCGATCCTCAACAATGCCGGCTTCTACCGGCACTATCACATGGCCCATCACCGCTATACCCAGGACCCGGCGCGCGATCCCGAGCTCGTGACCTCGGGCACGCCGCGCACCTGGCGGCAGTACCTCTATCGCGTCAGCTCGATTCCCTTCCTGATGCTCCGGGTGCGCGACATCTTCCTGTTCCCGTTCGGCTACCGGGGCAATGTCGACTATATCCATCCCGCGGCGTGGCCGGAGGTGCGACGCTGGGGGCGCTGGCTGCTCGCCCTCTACGCCGTGCTTCTCGTGGGCTCGCTGGTGCTCCAGACCACGGTCGTGCTGTGGGTGTGGTTCCTGCCGCTGCTGGTCGGCCTGCCGTTCCTGCGGCTCTACCTGCTGTGCGAGCACACGCTCTGCCCCAATTCCGACGACGGGTTCGCCAATACGCGGACCACGCTCAGCAATCCCGTGGTGCGGTTCCTGATGTGGAACCTGCCCTATCACGCCGAGCATCACCTGTTCCCCAACATCGCCTTCCACAACCTGCCCGAGGCGCATCGCTACCTGCGGCCGCATCTCAAGTACGTGGCCAAGGGCTACATCCAGGTGCAGGGCGAGATCATCGCCAGCCTGGGACGGCGGCCGGCATGAGGACGAGCGAAGGCGTCTTCGACTGCGGCGACCTTGCCCTGCAGCGCGGCGGCACGCTCGAGAAGGCGCGCATCGTCTACAAGACCTACGGCACGCTGGCGCCGGCGCGCGACAATGTCATCGTCTACCCGACCAGCTACTCGGCCCATCACACCGACATTGAATGGCTGATCGATCCGCGGCACTGCCTCGACCCCAGCCGCTATTTCATCGTCATCCCCAACATGTTCACCAACGGCCTCTCGTCCTCGCCGTCGAACACCGAGCAGGGCGCCGCCGGCCGGTTCCCGCAGGTGACGGCGTACGACAACGTCATGGCCCAGCGCCGCCTGATGGCGGAGCAGTTCGGCGTCGACCGCGTGAAGATGGTCTACGGCTGGTCGATGGGCGCGCAGCAGGCCTATCACTGGGCGGCGCTGTTCGGCGAGGCGGTCGAGCGCATCGTCGTCAACTGCGGCTCAGCCCGCACGGCGCCGCACAATTTCGTCTTCCTCGAAGGCGTGCGCGCGGCGGTCCAGAATGCGCGGACCTCCGAGGAGGGCCTGAAGGCAATGGGCCGCATCTACGCCGGCTGGGCGCTCAGCCAGACCTTCTATCGCCGCGAGATGTGGCGCGGCCTGGGCTTCGCCAGCCTCGAGGATTTCCTTGTCCGGTCGTGGGAGGCCAACTTCCTGCGCCGCGACGCGCGCGACCTGATGGCCCAGCTCTGGACCTGGCAGAACGCCGACATCTCGGCCAACGACCTCTATCGCGGCGACCTCGAGATGGCGCTCGAAGGCATCAAGGCCCGCGTCCTGCTGATGCCGTCGGCCACCGATCTCTATTTCCAGACCGACGACAACCGCATCGAGCTGCCGCTGCTGAAGCGCGGCCGGCTGGTCGAGATCCCGTCGGTGTGGGGCCATCGCGCCGGCAACCCGACCGGGAGCCCGGAGGACGCGGCCTTCATCGACAAGCAGGTGGAAGCCTTGTTGGGCGAGTAATAATGTCATCCCGAGCGGAGCGACGGACCTTCCTGTTGCCTCGAAGGGCCTTCGCTCCGCTCGGGATGACAGACATCTCGCTGAAGGATCGTGCGCCATGCTCGACAGTCTCCCCCGCGACGGCCTGGTGATCGTCGCCAAGCGTGAGTGTCCGACCTGCGTCCTGGTCGAGCCTGTGATGCGGAGCCTCGACCGCGCCGGCCCGCTGGCCGTCGTCTGCCAGGACGATCCGACCTTCCCGGCCGGTGTCCGCTCGGTACTCGACGACCACGAGCTCGAGCGCTCCTTCCGGCTGAACGTCGACACGGTGCCGACCCTGATCCGCTTCCAGGACGGGCGCGAGGTCGATCGGACCGTGGGCTGGGAGCGCAAGGAATGGCTGCGCGTCGCCGGTGCCGCCGCGGCGGGCGAGGGCCTGCCGGACTGGCAGCCGGGCTGCGGCTCCAAGAGCGTCGAGCCCGGTGTGCACGAGGCCCTGGTTGCACGGTATGGCGACACCGGCCTCGCCGCGCGCGAGATCGCGGTCGGGACCTGGGACGATCCCTGGGAGGCCTGCTTCGAGCGCGGCTGGAGCGACGGCCTGCCGGTCGTGCCGCCGACCGATGCGCGCATCCTGCGCATGCTGGGCGGCACCGAGCGCAAGCCCGGCGAGGTGGTCGGCCTGATCCCGCCCAACCTCGCGCCCTGCACCGTCGAGAAGGTGGCGATCAACGCCGTGATGGCCGGCTGCAAGCCGGAATACATGCCGGTGGTGCTGGGCGTGCTCGAGGCCGCGCTCGATCCGCTGTTCGTGATGCACGGGCTGCTTTGCACCACGCACTTCGCCGGTCCGCTGGTCATCATCAACGGGCCGCTGGCACGCTCGGTCGGCATGAACAGCGGCGTCAACGCGCTCGGCCAGGGCAACCGCGCCAACGCCACGATCGGCCGCACGCTCCAGCTCATCGTGCGCAATGTCGGCGGCGGCCTGCCGGGGGCGATCGACCGCGCCACGCTGGGCAATCCCGGCAAGTACACGTTCTGCTTCGCCGAGGACGAGTCCGATCCCGACTGGGAGCCGCTCTCGGTGCGCCGCGGCATCGCGCCGGGCAAGAGCGCGGTCACGCTGTTCCACGGCGAGGGCGTGCACGGCTTCATCGACCAGAAGTCGCGGACCCCTGAGGATCTGGTGCGGTCGATGGCGATGGGTCTGTTCGGCGTCGGCCATCCCAAGCTCTGCGATTCGGGCAATGCCGTGCTGGTACTGTCGCCCGAGCACTACGCGATCTTCAAGGAAGGCGGCTGGGACCGCCGGCGCATCGAGGACGAGCTGCACCAGGCGCTGAAGCGCCCGGGCCGCGACCTCGTCTGGGGCGCGCAGGGCGTCGGCGAGGGTCTGCCGCCGGCCTATGCCGACAAGGTCGTCGACAAGTTCCAGCCGATGCCGGACGGCGTGCTGATAGTTCGCGCCGGCGGCGAGGCCGGGCTATTCTCGGCCATCATCGGCGGCTGGCCGGGCCAGCGCGTGCGCGCCGAATGCCAGTCCGTCACCAGGGAGATCCACCCATGAACACCGAAATGAAGCTGCGCGATCCGACGGCGGAGAGCGCCCCGGTACGGCGGCCGCGGCTCACCCCGCCGGCCACGCTGGACGGCAAGACGGTGGCGTTGATGGACATTGGCAAGTCGCGCGGCCGGGAATTCATCGACCGGCTCGAGAGCCACTTCGCGGCGGCCGGCATCGCCACCCGCCGCTACGCCAAGCCGACCAACACCAAGGTCGCCCCGACGGCGCTCATGCAGCAGATCGCGGCCGAGGCGCAGGTCGCGGTGATCGCCCTCAGCGATTGAGGCTCCTGCACATCGTGCAGTCTGCACGACCTTCATAATCTGGACGGACGCGGCCTCCCCGGCGTGAACATCGTCACCACGGGCTTCGTCGACGGCGTCGCGGCGCAGAGCGATTCGCTCGGCTTCGAGCCGGCCGTGGTCTACGTGCCCCATCCCATCCAGAACCGCACCGCGGCGGAGATCGAGGCGATCGCCGACGAGGCCTTCGCCCGCGTGATGGCGGCGCTCAAGGGCTGATCGTTCAGTCCTTCTCGGGAAGGACCGACGGCTGGACGGACGGATCCGGCGCCGGCTCGGCCGGCGCCGGGCGCGGCGGGATCGGCTTGAGGAATGCCGCCACCGCGGCGGCGGTCGCCGCGGGATCCTCCTCCATCGGATTGTGGCCCAGCGCCTCGAAGACCTCGAGCTGGCTGCCCTTGATGTCGTTCTGGAAGCGGAAGGCGTCGGCGACCGGCACCCAGGGATCGCGGGCGCCCCAGAGAATCAGGGTCGGGACATTGAGCCGCTTGAGCGGCGTCGGGTCGAGGGGCGCGGCATGCCGGCTGCGCTGAAGGGCCGCCTCGCGGTTGCCGGGGAAGCGCTGCAGCTCGGCGTAGCGACGGACGCGCTCCGGCGTCGCCGTTGCCGGATCGGCATAGGTGCTGCGCAGGGCGCGGCGCACCACCGCCTCGGGCTTGAAGTAGAGCGCGAGGTCGCCCAGGAGCGGCAGGCCGGTCAGCGTGCTGCGCAGCGGCGGCGGCCCTTCGCGCGGATAGCCCGAGGAGTCCACCAGGACGAGCTGGCTGACGCGATCGGGTCGGGTCGCCGCGAAGCTCCAGGCCACCGCTCCGCCCATCGAATGGCCGACGACCACGAAACGGTCGAGATGGAGCGCGTCGACCAGGACCTCGATGAAGTCGGTGTAGGCCTCGACCGTGTACTCGTCGCGCGGCCAGGGCCCGGTCAGGCCGTGGCCCGGCAGATCGACGGAGATGATCCGCGCTTTGTCGCCCAGGGCGCGGACCCAGCCGTCCCAGACGTGCAGCGAGCCGCCGGCGCCGTGGATCAGCACGACGGGGATGCCGTCGGGATTGCCCTCGTCGCGGATGTGGGCCTCAACGCCGCCGACGTCGACGAACGTCGAGTGCGGGTCGGCGTAGCGATGCCTCAGGAACTCCGGCGGCAGGCTCGGCGCGTAGGCCCACAACGCGCCGCCCGCCAGCACGCCCAGGCAGACCAGCAGGGCCGCCGGCCAGTGGCGACCCATCCAGCCCCGCCCCGCCTCGTCCCTACGACGGCGTGGCGGCATCGCTGGTGTCTCCCGGCCCCTTCCCCGTCGCCGTCATGGAGCCGGGCGCGGCCGGTGCACTGGCCGACGTTTCGGCCGACGTTCCGGCCGTCGGGCCGCGGATCGCGTCGACCAGCCGGTCGGCGTCGCGCAGGTGGAGGTCGACCGTGCGGAACGGGATCTCGATCTCGGCCTCGCGCAGCTTCTCGAGGATGGTGCGGTTGAGTCCGTTGCCGACCACCAGCCGGTCCTCGACGCGGGCGACGAAGGCGAACAAATCGAATTCCAGCCCGTCGGAACCCATGCGCACGAAGCGCACGATGGGGGCGGGAACGCGCAGGACCAGCGGCTGGCCGAGCGCCGATTCGCGGAGGATCGATTCGACCTGCGCGACGTCGCTGCCGTAGCCGACGGTGACCGAGATCTCGACCCGGCTGGATGTGTCGGCGTAGGTGCGATTGATGACGGCGCTCTGCAGGAACATGCTGTTTGGCACGATCACAGAGGCGCGCTGGAAAGTCTCGATCTCGGTGGCGCGGATGCTGATTCGTCGCACGAAGCCCTCGTGGCCGTCGACGATCACCCAGTCGCCGGCCTTGATCGGCCGCTCGACGAGCAGGATGACGCCGGAGATCACGTTGTTGGCGATGTTCTGCAGGCCAAGGCCGATGCCGACCGACAGGGCGCCCAGCACGATGGCGAGATTCGTGAAGTCGATGCCCAGCGCCGAGACGCCGACCAGCAGGGCGATGATCACGCCGGCATAGTTCAGTCCGGCGTCGATCGACTGGCGCAGCGGCAGCGGTGCGTCGATGGTCGGCAGCACGCTGTCGCGCACCACGGCGCGGGCGACGCGGGCGAGCGCCATGCACACGATGAAGGCCAGGATGGCGATGGCGATGTTGCCGAGCGAGATGGTGACGCCGCCGATCCTGACGCCGCGCAGGAGCTGGCCGGCGCCGTCGGCGATAGCGTCGATGTCGACGCCCCAGGCCGCCGGAATGGCGACGCCGAGCAGCACGAGCAGCACCAGGTCGACCAGCAGCATGACGATGTGCTGGCCGCGCAGCGGCTTGTCCGGCGGCAGGCCGAAGCGATGGCGGACCCAACGCCCGGTCGGCGTGTCGGGCGCCGCCGCCTCTTCCAGCACGTCTCCGACCAGGCGGTGCAGCAGGAGGGCGACGGCGATCAGGATGCAGGTGGCGTAGATGGCGTTGTGCAGGTGCGACGCCAGGGTGACGTAGCCCAGCAGCGCGAAGACGATGGACGAGAGGACGGCGATGCTCAGCACCACCCGGGCAACCGACCACCAGGTGCCGCCGATCATCACCGACGTCTCGACGCCTTCGGGGCGCTCGGCCTGCCAGGCGCGGTTGCCCAGCGTCGGCAGCGCGAGCAGGGAAACGACGATGGCCACGATGAGGGCAGCGATCGAGGCCAGGGCCTCGGCGTCCGGGCCGGCGCCGCGCACCAATGCGACATAGAGGAAGTCGACGCCCAGGCCGATCGCCATCAGGCGGCGCAGGGCCGTCGACAGGGCCTGCGCCGCGTCGTCGGTGAAGGGCAGCACGCGCCACGTCCGCTGCTGCGGCGCCAGCGCGGTGGCGGTGAGCCCGACCACCAGCAGGAAGGCGATCGCTCGCACCGCAAGCGCCGTCAGCAGCGTGTCGACCAGCGGCGGCGGTGCGGTCGCCGCCAGCAGCCGGGTGATCAGCCACACGGCGAGGATGGGGACGAGGACCAGGCCGACCCCGTCGACGGTGACGGCAACGATGCGGGCGCGCCGGGTCGTGTCGACGGTGGTCCCGCGCCCGAACCGCCGGCGCAGGTAGCGGCCCAGCAGCCACAGGGCCACGGTGAGGGCCGCCCACGCCGCCAGGGAGACGAGGTCCCGGTGGTCGAGGCGCAAGGTGCCCAGGCCGTCGCGTCCCCAGCTGCCGAACGCGGTCGCCATCGCCTGCAGGGAGGTGGAGAGCTGGCCCGGCAGGTTGCGCCACGCGTCGGCGGAGAGGGGCGAGACGTTGCGGTGCAGCAGCGTGTCGAGCAGCAACTGGCTGCGCAGCCGGGTCAGGCGTTCGATCAGCTGGTCGGCGCGGGCGATGATGACCTCGCACTGCTTGAGCCGGCCTTCGCTGACCGCCGCCTGTTCGAGCAGGCGTTCGCGGTCGGCCTTCACCTCGGCCGGCTCGGGCGCGGCTTCGGTCCCCGGCTTGACCTCGAGCGGCGCCAGCAGCTTGCGGGTGTCGGCGAGGTCGCTGCGCGCCAGGGATGCCGCGGCGCTGGCCGCGGTCCGCACGTCGGCGGCCTGCTCGCGCAGGGAATCGATCTCGACCGGCAGCAGTCCGGCCTGCTCGGTCCGCGTGGCGATACGGTCGAGCTGGCGGGTCCAGAGCTCGACCAGCTGCGCGAAGGGACGCTGGGGCGATCCGGCCGGCTGGGCGAGCGCCGGCAGGGCGATCGCCGGGACCAGGAGGACCGGCGCCAGCAGGAGCCACGCCAGGCGAAGGAAAAAGCGCACGCAGGCCTCGTTTGTCATGCAGGATGTACCACGCGGTCCGAGGGCCCGTCTTGGCGGCGGCTGGGGGCCAAAATTGGGCGGTCCTGGAATCGGCGCCTCGGTTGACAGGGAACCGGCGACGCGGAAGGTTGCCGCCCGCAACGAAATGGCGGGGAGACGCGGGGCATGGCTGCTGAGGGGCAGAGTTCGGTAGGCGAGGTCCGCATCAAGCCCGACCCGCTGCACGGCTTCGTCATGGCGATCTGCCAGGCCGACGGCAGCTCGGCCGAGGAAGCCCGGCTGGTCGCCGACCATCTCGTGCTCGCCAACCTGTTCGGCCACGACAGCCACGGGGTCGGGATGATCCCGGCCTATATCCAGAACACCGGCAATGGCGCCTGCGTCCGTAACCATCATGCAAAGATCGTCCGCGACAATGGCGCGGTGATCGTGATCGACGGCGGCGCCGGCTATGGCCAGGTCGTTGCCAAGGAGGCGATGGATATCGGCATCGAGCGCGCCCGCACCCATGGCGTCTGCGTCGTCGGCCTCAAGAACGCCCATCACATCGGACGGATCGGCCATTGGGGCGAGCAGTGCGCACGGGCCGGCATGGTGAGCACGCACTGGGTCAACGTGCACGGCCACAAGTCGCTGGTGGCGCCGTTCGGGGGCGCCGAGCCGCGCTTCACGACCAATCCCTACTGCACCGCCGTCCCGCGCCCGGGCAGGGAACCGATCGTGCTCGACTTCGCCACCAGCCAGGTTGCGATGGGCAAGGTCCGCGTCGCCAACAACAAGCAGGTTCGGATGGACGAGGGCCTGCTGATCGACGCGGCGGGCAAGCCCACCACCGATCCCGGCGTGATGTACAACCCACCCTACGGCGCCATCCTGCCGTTCGGCCTGCACAAGGGCGGCGGCCTGGCGGTGATCTGCGACCTGCTGGCCGGCGCCCTCACGGGCGGCCGCACGCACAGCCCGCGCACGATCAAGAAGGACGGGACCGACATCATCAACAACATGCTGTCGATCATCATCGATCCCGCCTCGATGGGCGGCGTCGAGATGTTCGAGGACGAGGTCGAGACCTTCATCACCTGGGTCAAGTCGGCCCGGCCGCAGCCCGGCGTGGCCGAGGTGCTGACACCCGGCGAGCCCGAGCGGGCGCGCCGCCTCGACCGCGAGAAGAACGGCGTGCCGATCGACGGCACCACCTGGCGACAGCTGCTCGAGGTGGCGCGCAAGGTTCGCCTGAACGACACCGCGATCCCGCAGATGGCCGCGGGCTGAGCGAAAAAGGGGAGACCGCCAATGGCCAGGATGAGACTCTACTATTCGCCGGCGTCGCCCTATGCGCGCAAGGTCCGGGTGCTGGCGCTCGAGGCCAAGCTCGACAAGAAGATCGAGATGATCAACGTCGCGCTGTCGCCGGTGGCGCCCAATGCCGATGTCGACAAGCACAACCCCGTCGGCAAGATCCCGGCGCTCTCGGTCAAGGGCATGGACCTCTTCGACTCGCCGGTGATCTGCGAGTACCTCGATCACCAGCACAAGGGCCGCAAGCTCGTGCCGCGCAAGGGGCGCAGCCGCTGGGTGGCGCTGCGCCAGCAGGCGATGGCCGACGGGCTGCTCGATGCCGCGCTGCTGGCGCGCTACGAGAACTTCCTGCGGCCCGAGGACAGGCGCTGGCCCGACTGGACCAAAGGCCAGATGAAGAAGATCGACGGCGTGCTCGACCAGCTCGAGGCCGAGGCCAAGTCGCTCAAGGGCCGGCCGACGCTGGGCACCATCACGATCGCCTGCGCGCTGGGCTATCTCGACTATCGGTTCGCCAGCCACGACTGGCGCGCCAAGCGGGCCAAGCTCGCCAAGTGGTACGCGACCTTCTCCAAGCTGCCGTCGATGAAGGCGACGGTTCCGCCGCCGGCGTGAGCGGCCGCACGTGACCGCCGAGGAGATCATCCGCACCCTCGAGATGAAGCCGCATCCCGAGGGCGGGCACTTCGTCGAGACGTTCCGGGCTCCCGACGAGGGGCGCGCCGCCAGCACCGCGATCTACTTCCTGCTGCAGGCCGGCGAGCGGGCACACTGGCACCGGGTCGATGCCGACGAGGTCTGGCACCACTACGCGGGCGCCCCGCTCGAACTGGCGCTGAGCGATGACGGCCGGGCGGTGCGCCACGTGCGGCTCGGCACCGACCTCGCGCTGGGCGAGCGGCCGCAGGCGGTCGTGCCGCGTCACGTCTGGCAGTCGGCGCGGTCGCTGGGTGCCTGGACGCTGATCGGCTGCACCGTCGCGCCGGCCTTCGAGTTCAGCGCCTTCGAGCTCGCGCCACCGGGCTGGCGTCCGGGCTGACGGAGCCGGCATCGCCGCCGCGCCGCCACAGGTCGCGCGAGGCCAGCACCGCGCCGGCGGTGACCAGCAGGGCGGCGAGGACCAGCGCGCCGGTCGGCTCGGCCAGGCCGCAAAGGATCAGCAGCAGGGTCGACAGGATGGGCGTGGCGTAGGAGAGCGCGCCCAGGGCGCGGATGTCGCCGCGCTTCACCGCGAAGTCCCAGAGATAAAAGGCGGCGCCGGCGGGTCCCAGGCCGAGCGCCAGCACGGCCAGCCAGGCGGCACCCGACGCCGGCCATACGGTGCGCTCGAACAGCAGGTGGCAGCCCAGCGACAGGATGGCCGAGGCGCCGCAGAAGGACGCGATGGCGTCGGTCGGCGTCTCGCCGAACCGGCGCGACAGCACCGAGTAGAGCGACCAGGCGAAGGCGCATCCCAGCGCCAGCGTGTAGCCCAGCGCATAGGCGCCGGTGAAGCTGACGCCGCGACCGAGCGCCAGCGCCACGACGCCGGCAAAGCCCAGACCGGCCCCGACAAGATGCGACCAGCCCAGGCGCTCGCCGGCCAGGGGCGCCGACAGCAGCACGATCAATAGAGGCCACAGATAGTTCACAAGGTTGGCCTCGGCCGGCGGCGCGAGCTGCAGGGCCGCGAAATAGAGCGCGTGATAGCCGAACAGGCCGCCGATGCCGAGCAGCCACAGTCGTGCCGGCCAGCCGATCAGGCCGCGCCAGCCGACGCCGCGGGCCAGGGCGCGGATGATCCCGATGGCGCTGCCCACGGCGAACGTCATGGCAACCATCTGGAAAGGCGGCACGGGGCCGGCCGACACCGACAGCGCGGCCAGGGCGCCCCACAGCACGATGGCGGCCAGTCCGGCGCCCATGGCGGGGCGACGCGCGCCGTCGGGAGTCTTCATCAGCGCCGCATAGAGAAGGGCGCGGCCCTTGTCGAGCGGGTGCATGGCCGCGCAAGGAGGTCTACCATGACCGGTGACGCATGTTCGTTCGCCCGACCAATCCGGTCAGCCACCGCCTGGCGCGCGTCGCCTTCGTCGTCGCGTGCGTTGCGGCGATCACCGTGGCCGCGGCCGGTCCGCTTCACCGCTATGGCGGTCTCGACATCGAGGTGGCCATCACCTTCTTCCGTTACGGCTTCTACTTCGCCGTGGCGGGCGTGGCCCTCGGTCTCGCGACCGTCCTGCCCACGCGCCCCGGCGACCGTCGCCGTGGCTTCCTGTCGGCCGTCCTCGCCATCCTTGTGGGCGGAGCGGCGGCCTATACTCCGCTCACCTGGTTCCTGCGCGCCACGCAGTCGCCGGAGATCAACGACATCTCGACCGACATCGCCAACCCGCCGCCGCTCGTCACGACCCTGCAACTGCGCCGCGGCGCCGCCAACGGGCCAGCCTATCCCGGTTCGGCCACGGGCGCGCTGCAGCGCGCCGCCTATCCCGACATAGCGCCGGTGGTGCTGGCGGTGCCGCCGGCCGACGCCTTCCGACGGGTCGACGACGTCGCCACGGCGATGGGCTGGGAGGTCGTCGCCCGCGCTCCGGCCGAAGGCCGCCTCGAGGCGGTGGCGACTAGCGACTGGTTCGGGTTCCGCGACGACATCGTCGTGCGCATCAAGCCCGACGGCGCCGGCAGCCGCATCGACATCCGGTCGAAGAGCCGGGACGGCCGCTCCGATCTCGGCGTCAACGCCAGCCGTATCCGCGCCTTCATCGCGCGACTCAAGGATTCGCCCTAGACGACGAGGGCCGCGCCCGTTCTAGGGTCGCGGGAGGGTGAAGCGGAAGGTGGTGCCCTGCGCGCCCGACTCGGACAGGGCGATGTCACCGCCATGGGCGCGCACGAGGTCCCGGGCGATGGCGAGGCCGAGACCCGCGCCGCCGCTCTGCCCGCCGGTGACGAAGGGCCGGAAGATATTGTCGACCAGTTCCGGCGGCACGCCGGGGCCGTTGTCGGCGACCTCGACGACGACGCCGTCCGGCCGGCCATGCGCGCTCACCGTCACGCGGGTGGCGCCGGCCTCGAAGGCATTGCGGCCGAGGTTGACGAAGATGCGGTAGAGCAGGTCGCGGTCGGCCTCGACGCGCAGGTCGGAGCCGACCGTGTTCCGCCAGTCGCGCACGATGTTGGGATCGTGGTCCTCGCCCTGCTCCTGCAGCACGATGCCGACCTCATCGATCAGGTCGGCCAGGTCGACCGTCGACAGGCGCGGCGTCGGCCGGTCGCGGACATACTCGATCGCGTCGCTCGCCAGCCGCGCCGCTCGGTCGATCGTGTTCAGGATGGTCGGCGCCAGCGCGCGGGTGCGTTCATCCTCGCTGCGCGCCAGACGGTCCGACAACAGGCGCGCCGTCGAGAGCATGTTGCGCAGGTCGTGGTTGACCTTGTTGGTGGCTGCCCCGATCTCCGCCAGACGCGACTTCTGGCGCAGCGACTTGCGCAACTCGCGCTGCAGGTTGCGGAACTCGCGATCGAGCACGCCGATCTCGTCCTGGCGGTCGGTCGGCGGCCGCACGCCGGCCGCGTCCTCCGGCGCGCGGCGGAAGGCGACCATGTCGGCCGACAGAAGCTGCAGGGGCCGCACCACGACCCAGCGCAGGGCGATGTAGAGGAGGAAGGCGGTGAAGCCCGCGATGATGACGGACAGGACGAGGATGCGGCTCGCATAGCCATACATCGCCAGCCGCATCGGCAGCTCGTCGGCGATGATCCAGACCATGGCGTTGGGCAGGCGGTTCGACACGCCGCCGACGCGCAGGTAACGCGAGCCGTCATTGGCCATCGTCTCCAGCGCGTCCCAGATCAGCATGAGCGCGCCCTCTTCCTCGAGGTTGAAGCTCGGCATCGAGGGCGTCGGCTTGATGTTCATCAGCGCGCGCTTGGGCTTGTTGGGCTCGACCAGGACGACGGCGTCGACGCGGGCGTTGTTCAGAAGGTTCCGCTTGACCTCCTCGGTCACCATGTTGTCCGGCGTGGCATCGAGCGCCAGCGCCGCCAGCGTGCCGCTCTCGATCAGCTGCGTGAGGTAGACCGTGCGGAAGCGGGCGATCGAGGGCAGGAAGATCAGGATCTCGGCCGTCATCACGGCGGCGACCACGAGGCCGAGGATGCGCCACGACAGGCCGAACGTCCCGCGGCGGCGTCGCATGGAGCGCGCCCGGTCGGCCTCGAGGGTGATGTCGGCGGCCATGTCGATGGAGCCTATCGCAGTCGGGCCGGACGGCCCAGTGCGGCCCTCAGGGCGCCGCCACGACGCGGTAGTAGACGCCGTTGGCGCCGTAGGCCGGCACGAACCACAGCCCGTCGGTGCACGAATAGTAGGGTGCGCTGCCCTGCGGGCGGTAGGTGCAGCCGGCCGGCAGGGCGCCGTAGATCGTGCCGGGCGGATTGGCCGCCGAGGCCGCACCTGCCGCGACGCCGGCATTGTAGGCGGCCTGGGTGTTGGCGCTGGCGGCCGCCGCGCCCATCGCCGTGCCGGCGACAAGGCCGGCCGCCACCGCGCCGCCGGTGTTCCAGCCGCCGCAATTGTAGCAGTTCGCCCCATAGGCATTGACGACGGTGGGGGCGTTGTAGCCGTGGTAGTAGCCGCCGTGCCAGTAGTCGGGACCGCCATAGTAGTGGCTGCCGTTGGCGCCGGTCGCCGACCAGGTTCCGCCGCCGCCGCTCGCCGACCCGCCGCGCCAGCCCGAGGCGCTCCACGACCCGTCGCCGCCACTCGCGGTGCCGCCGCGCGCCCCGGTCGCCGACCACGATCCGTCGCCGCCGGAGGCCGTGCCGCCGCGCCAGGTGTGGGCGGACCACGAGTTGCGGTCGCCGCTCCAGCCGCCGGCGTGGAACCAGGCGGCGGCGGGCGTCAGCGGGGCCGCGATGGCGAGGGCGGCGAGCAATGCCAGGGTGCGGTTCATCGCGGTCTCCTGTCCGTCACTTCTTGGCGGGGGCCGGCACGCGGGCGCCGGGCGGGGCGAAGGGAATGCGCACGGCGCCGGCCGGGGCCTTCCAGGCGAAGGCATCGGCCGGCAGCACCGGGTCGATCTTCCAGTCCGACAAGCGCACGGTGTGGCGGTAGTGCGCCGGGTCCTCGAGGAAGATCGCCTGGGCCATGCGCGGCAGCTTGTCGTCGCGTCCGATCCAGAGCTGGACGTGCGCGAACTTGCCCACCAGCACCACGATGTCGGTCGGCACGCCGCCCACCACCTGCGACTGGCCGACCACGAAGGCGATGCGCAGATTCTCGGCGATCGCCTTCAGGGGATCGGCGACCACCAGATCGGTGAAGGGGAAGTAGATGGCGGCATGCTGGAAGGCCGCATGCAGCATGGCGTCGATGGTCGGCGGCGCATCGGCCTTCGCCACGAGGTTGGCGGCCGGCTCGAAGGCCTGGACGGTCTTGCCGTCGTAGTAGAACTCGGTCCGCGGCCCGTCGCCCAGGGTGATCACCTTGAGCCTGTCGGGCCGCTGCAGGGTCACCTCGGACAGGGTCGTGTAGGCGAGCGGCAGGCCGGTGCGGTCGGGGCTCTCGTAGGTCGCGAGCGCGGTGAAGCTCATCGTCTTCGCGCCGGCCAGCCGGTCGCTCATCGCCTTGACGATCGCGAGAGCGGCGGGCTCGATCTCGACCCGCGGCGCGAGGTCGGGTGCGGCCGACGCCGCCGGTGGTGTCGGCGTCTGCTGGGCCTGTACGGCGGTCGCGCCCATCGCCATGGCCAGGAAAGCCGAAATCCAGTGCCGCATGCCCTGTTACCCCTCCATCACGCGGGCCGGATGATCGTCGCTTCGGCGCGGCGGTGCAATGGTCACCAGACCGGCAGGCGCGCCAGCAGCCCGACCAGCCAGCGGGTACGCGATCCGAACAGCGTCTCGGTGTAGTAGCTGCCCGCGGCGCGCTTGCTCGCTTCGCCGAGCGTCGGATAGGGCGGCACGAAGCTCGCCATCGCCGAGATGCCGAGCCGCCGCGAGAGGGCGAGGCACCAGGGCTGGATCAGCTCGCCGGCCTGCGGCGCCACGATCGAGGCGCCGAGGATGCGGCCGCGCCGGTCGGTCACCGCCTTCACGAGACCGGCCGTCTCGCGCTCGGTCTGGGCGCGGTCGTTCTCCGCCAGGCTCCAGCGCACGACCCGGATTCGCTCGCCGTGCCTTTCGCGCGCCGTGCGTTCGTCGAGGCCGACATGGGCAAGCTCGGGATCGGTATAGGTGGTCCACGGCACGATCCCGGCGTCGAGCCGGGCGGGCACGCGGAACAGCGCGCTGCGGATGAACAGCGAAGCCTCGTAGCCCGCCATGTGGGTGAAGGCATAGAGGCCGTTGCAGTCGCCGATCGCCCAGACATTGCGGTTCGACGTGCGCAGCCGGCCATCGACCGTGATGCCGCGCCTCGTGTGCGCGATGCCGGCGCGGTCGAGGTCGAGCGTGTCGATCGTGGGCACCCGGCCCGCGGCGACCAGGAGATGGGAGCCCTCGATCCGCCGTCCGTCCCCGAGCACGAGCGCCACGCCGCCCGCAGCCTGCTCGGCGCGGACGATGGCGGCCCCGCCCTCCATCTCGACGCCCTCCTGCCGCAGCCGCGTGACGACGACGGAAGACAGTTCGGGATCGTCCTTGGCGAGGAAGCCGGCCGCCTCCAGCACGGTGACCCGCGCGCCCAGCCGGCGATGGGCCTGCGCCATCTCGAGCCCGATCGGGCCGCCGCCGATCACCAGAAGGTGGTCCGGCAGGACGCGGTTGGCGAACACGGTCTCGTTGGTGAGATGCGGCACCTCGGCCAGGCCCTCGATCGGCGGCAGCGCCGGCCGCGAGCCGGTCGCGAGCACGATGCGCTTGCTGCGGATGCGGTAGGGACCGGCCTGCAGCTCGGTGCGGCCGACGAAGCGCGCCTCCTCGCGCAGCACGCGCACGCCCAGCCCCTCGAAGCGCTCGACCGAGTCGTTGGGTTCGATGGCGGCGATGACGCCCGCGACGTGATCCATGACGCGGGCGAAGTCGACGCGCGGCTCGACCGGTGCGACGCCGAACGGCCCGCCGGCCCGCTGGGCCTGGGCCATCCGGGCGGCGGCGATCAGCGCCTTGGACGGCACGCACCCGTGGTTCAGGCAGTCGCCGCCCATCAGCGCGCGCTCGACCAGCACCACGTCGAGGCCGAGCTGGGCCGCGCCGGCGGCCGCGACGAGGCCCGCCGACCCGGCACCGACGATGCAGACATCAGGGGTGAGGAGGCGGTCGGCATCCGGGCTCATGATGCGGGCCGCCCCCGGTCGCGCAGCCGCGCGTAGACGACGGGAACCAGCGCCAGCACGGCGAGCCCGAGCAGCGGCAGCAGGATGCGCCAGTCGAAGATGATGCCGAGGTCGGGCGTCTCGCCGCGGTCGATGACGGCGCCCAGTCCGGCGCCGACGCTGGAATAGACGACGGCACCCGGGACGATGCCGATCAGCGTCGCCAGCGCGTAGGGTGCGAGCCCCATTCCGAGCAGCGCCGGCACGATGTTGACCAGCCAGAATGGGAACACCGGCACGAGCCGCAGGAAGAGGAGATAGTTGAAGCTGTCGCGGCGGAAGCCCTCCTCGAGGCGGGCCAGCGCCGCGCCGGCCCGCGCCCGGAAGAGATCTTGCAGGGCCGTGCGGGCGGCGAGGAAGACGGCGACCGATCCCAGCGTCGCGCCGGCGACCGACAGGACGGTGCCCAGCGTGACGCCGAACAGGAAGCCGCCAAGCGGCGTCAGCAGCGCGGCGATGGGCAGCGAGAAGGCGACGACCAGCGCATAGGCGAGCGCGTAGAGCAGCGCCGCCGCCACCGCATGCGCGGCCACCCACTCGACCAGCGTCGCGTGGTGGCGGCGCAGCATGTCGAACGAGAAATAGCGTTCGAGGCCGAACGTCAGGAAAAGCGCCAGGCCCAGCAGCAGCACGGCGGCGGGAATCAGCCGGCGCCACGGTGCCTTGCTCATCATCTGCCTTTGCGTGGCTCGCGCCGATAATGACCGGCTTGCGTGGCACCTCAAAGCAAATGCCGGTGAGGCACGGCCGGGATCGCCCAGACCCGGGTTCCCGTGTGCGATTCCAACGCGCCCGCAAGCGCTCTATCGATCGGGCATTCCGGGATCCGTCGCGGCGAGGCTCGGCCGCTGCTGCATCGCGGACCACCAGGCGGCGAGGCGCGGGTGACGGCCGAGCGCCTCGGCACCCTGCGGCGCCGCCGTGAAGTAGGCGACCATCGCGGCGAGATGGAAGTCGGCCAGCGACGGCGCGTCGCCGACGAGGAACGGGCCCGGTCCGGCCAGCGCCTCGATGGCCTGCAGCGTCCGGCCGGCACCCTCGAGCCCGCGCGCGATCTCGTCGCGGTCGCCCTCCCGGCCGGTGGCCGGACGGGAGGCGGCGTGGACGAAGACCTGGCGCACCATCGGCCAGTAGCCGTACGAATCGACGATGGCGATGATCTGGTCCAGGCGCGCCAGCGCGCGCGGCTCGGCGGGCTGCAGGCGCGGGCCGCCGAACGACCGGTCGAGGTAGCGGGTGATGGCCCCGGTCTCGTAGAGGACGAAGTCGTCGTGCACGAGGGTCGGGACGCGGCCGAACGGATGCAGGGCGAGATATGCCGCCGGGATCGCCTCGAAGGGGTTCACCTCGACGCGGTCGTACGCCAGCCCCTTCTCCGCCAGGACGAGGCGGACGATCCGGAGGTACACGCTGTAGCGATAGCCATGGAGGATCAAGGACATGGCGCATCCTAGCCGCGTTGACTCCGGCCGCCTGCGCGCTTATTACCCTCCGCCACGGATTTTCGCCCCCGACCCTTCGTTCGGGGGCCTTGTCTTTAAAGGAGTTGCGTGATGAAACGCACCTATCAGCCGAGCAAGCTCGTGCGCAAGCGCCGCCACGGCTTCCGGTCGCGGATGGCGACGGTCGGCGGCCGCAAGGTCATCGCCAGTCGCCGCCGGTCCGGCCGCAAGCGTCTCTCGGCCTAGCCGCCGGCCGGGCCCGTTGGCCGCGCCACGCCTGGGGCGCCTGCCGAACCGTCGTGACTTCCTGCGTGTCCAGGCGGGGCGTCGTTGCGCCATGCCGGGCTTCGTGCTCCAGGTCGCTCCCCTGCCCGCCGATCCCAGGGTGCCGTCGGCACCGGCCATCCGGGTCGGATTCACCGTCAGCCGCAAGGTCGGCAACGCCGTGACGCGCAACCGCGTCCGCCGACGTCTGCGCGAGGCGGCCCGCCAGGTCATCCCGGGCGAGGCCCGCGCCGACCTGGACTACGTGCTGGTCGGTCGCCAGGCGGCGATCGGCCGCGATTTCGCAGATCTGCGCCGGGAGTTGCGCGAGGCCCTGCGCCGCCTGAAGGCGCTGGACGTCGCGACGCCATGACCGTGCGGAACGTCTTGCGTCGGCCCCGCCAAGTCGCCAGTTTCCGGGCCGCATGATGTCTCTGCTGATATCCGGTGTCCTGCGGGGCGCGATCCGCGTCTATCAGCTGACGCTGGCCTATTTCTTCGTCGGCGCCTGCCGCTACGAGCCCTCCTGCTCGGCCTATGCCGCCGAGGCGGTGCGCCGCCACGGCGGCCTGCGCGGCAGCCTGCTGGCCGCCGGCCGCCTCTGCCGCTGCGGCCCCTGGGGCGGCGCCGGCTTCGATCCCGTGCCCGGTCCGAGGACGGTCCGCGGACTCACCTGTGACGCCGCCGAGCGCGGCTGAAGCCTGATCATATGGACCAGAAGAACTTCATCCTCGCGATCGTCCTGTCGGTGCTGATCATCATGGGCTGGCAGGCCTACTTCCAGCCGCCCAAGCCGCCGCAGGACGCCCAGCAGACCACGGCCACCGGCCAGCCCGGGAAGGCCGGCACGCCGGCGAACGGCTCGGCCACGCCGGGGCCGCAGGGCGCCGTGCAGCCGGGCGGTGCGCCGGCGCCGGCCTCGACCCAGGTGGTCAGCCTGAACGAGGCGCTCGCGCGCTCGCCGCGCGTCACCTTCAGCACGTCCGAGCTCGTCGGTTCGATCGCGCTCAAGGGCGCGCGCATCGACGATGTGCGCCTCGTAAAGTACCGCGAGACCACCGATCCCAAGAGCCCGCCGGTGCCGGTCCTGTCGCCGGTCGACACCGCGCACCCCTACTACGCCGAGTTCGGCTGGTCGGCCGGAGACGGGTCGGTCAAGGTTCCGGGTCCCGACACGCTGTGGACCGCGGACAAGGCCACCGTGACGCCGGGCAAGCCGGTGCGCCTGACCTGGGACAATGGCCAGGGCCTGGTCTTCGCCCTCGACATCGGGCTCGACGAGTACTTCATGTTCGACGTGAAGCAGAGCGTCGAGAACAAGTCCGACAAGCCGGTGACGCTCTATCCCTGGAGCCTGATCGTCCGCTACGGCGAGCACAAGGCCGAGGGCACCTACATCCTGCACGAAGGTCCCTACGGCGTCTTCAACGACAGCTACAAGGAATTCAGCTACTCCGACTTCAAGGACAACAAGCAGCAGAAGATCACCACCACCGGCGGCTGGGTCGGCATCACCGACAAGTACTGGATGGCGGCCCTCATTCCCGAGCAGAAGGCGAAGGTCGACGTCACCCTGCGCCAGACCGGCTCGGGCGCGAACGTCAAGTACCAGGTCGACTACGTCGATCCCGCCGAGACGATCGCGCCGGGCGCGACCGCCTCGATCGACGCGCGCCTGTTCGCCGGCGCCAAGATCGTGCGCGTGATCGACAGCTACGAGAGGAAGTACGGGATCCAGAAGTTCGACCTCACCATCGACTGGGGCTGGTTCTGGTTCTTCACCAAGCCGCTGTTCTGGCTGCTCGAGTGGCTGTACGTGCAGATCGGCAATTTCGGCATCGCCATCCTGGTGCTGACCGTCATCGTCAAGGCAGTGTTCTTCCCGCTGGCCAACAAGTCCTATGCGGCGATGAGCAAGATGAAGGCGCTGCAGCCCGAGATGGAGCGCCTCAAGGAGCGCTATGGCGAGGACCGCCAGCGCATGAACCAGGAGATGATGCAGCTCTACCGCCGCGAGAAGGTGAACCCGGCGGCGGGCTGTCTCCCCATCCTGCTGCAGATCCCGGTGTTCTTCGCGCTCTACAAGGTGCTCTACACGACCATCGAGATGCGCCACCAGCCGTTCTTCGGCTGGATCAAGGACCTGAGCGCGCCCGATCCGCTGACCATCCTGACGGGCTTCGGCCTGTTCCCGTGGCAGGTGCCGGAGATCCTGCACTTCTTCAACATCGGCCTGTGGCCCATCATCATGGGCGTCACGATGTACCTGCAGCAGAAGCTGAACCCGCAGCCGACCGATCCGGTGCAGGCCCGCGTCTTCCAGTTCCTGCCCATCCTGTTCACCTTCATGCTCGCGCCGTTCGCCGCCGGCCTGGTGATCTACTGGGCGTGGAGCAACACGCTGTCGATCGCCCAGCAGTACATGATCATGCGCCGCCACGGCGCGCCAATCGGCAACAAGGCCAAGCCGGCCGCCGTCGCCACGGTCCCTGCCGCGCCGGAGCCGGCCCAACGGTCCGGCGGCGGGCGCAAGGGTGGCAAGGGCCCGGCCAAGAAGGGCTGATGGAGGACCCCGGCGCCGGCGGCCGCACGCCGGGCGAACTCGAGGCGGCGCGCAAGCTCTTCGCCGGTCCGTGCACCTTCATAGCGGGCGCGGCGTCGCTCGAATCCCTGCCGCCGATCGGCCTGCCCGAGATCGCCTTCGCCGGCCGCTCCAATGTGGGGAAGTCGAGCCTTGTGAACGCGCTGACCGGCCGCAACTCGTTGGCCCGAACCTCGTCCAGCCCCGGCCATACGCGCCAGATCAATTTCTTCGATCTCGCCGGCCGGCTGTTCCTGGTCGACCTCCCGGGCTACGGCTTCGCCCAGGTGTCACGCTCGATGAAGGAAGCCTGGCAGGACCTGGCCTCGGCCTACCTGCGCGGCCGCCCGACCCTGAAGCGGGTCTGCCTGCTGATCGACGCCCGCCACGGCGTGAAGGACAGCGACCGCGAGACCATGAAGAACCTCGACAGCGCGGCGGTGTCCTACCAGCTCGTGCTGACCAAGGCCGACCAGCTCAAGGCCGGCGACATTCCCCGCGCGCTGGCGGCGGCATCCGACGTCGCCCGCCATCATGCCGCCGCGCATCCCGAGGCGCTCGCGACCAGCAGCCGGACCGGCCTCGGCATCGCCGAGCTGCGCGCCGAGATCGCCGCCGTCGCGGCGGCCTAGCGTAAGTCGCTACCGGGTGCCCTGGGGCAGGCCCGAGGGCGGACCGGACGGCCGCGCCGGCTGCGGGGGCGCCGGTCGCGGCGCCTGCTTGGGCGGCGCGGCTGCGGCCGGCATCAGCTTCTTCACCAGCTCCTGCATGCGCGCCGCCTCGGTTTCCTGGAACTTCTTGACCTCCTCCTGGTCGAGGAAGCGGTCCTTGTTGGTGTCGCTTTGCAGGAACTCCTTGACCGCGTAGGCGGTGAGCTCGGACCGGTCGATGATGCCGTCGTGGTTGGTGTCGATCGTGTCGAACTTGTGCAAGACGAGCTGCTTGCGGATGTCGTAGGGCAGCAGGCCCTGCGACTGCGGCCCGTCGGCCGGGCCGGCCACCGACAGATACTCCTCGCGGCTGATCTTGCCGTCGCCGTTCTTGTCGAGCCGGTCGGCGTCGCGCAGTTGCAGGTCGATCAGGTCGTTCAGCGACATCAGTCCCTTGCGGCGCTCAGCCTCGACCTGCTGGCGTTCGACCTGCTGGCGCTGCAGGGCGCGCTGCACGATCAGCCGGATCTCGGGCTCGCTGACATTGTTGTCGCGGTCCGTGTCGTACTGGTTGAACTCGGCATGGACCAGCGCCTCGGCCTCCGCCCGGTCGATGAAGCCGCTGCGGTTGGTATCGAGAGTCTGGAACTGGGCCCGCAGCTGCGTGCGCCGGTCCTCGAGCGGCGGGTTGCCCGGCACCTCGACGGCAAAGGGCGGCTCGGCCAGCTTCAGGAACTCCTCGACCGACAGCTTGCCGTCCTTGTTGGCGTCGAGATCCTCGAAATACTTCATGCGGTACTTCAGGAAGTCGGCGCGCGACACCTCGCCCTTCTTCGCCGTGTCGATCTCGACGAACCATTGCGGCAGCGGGATGGCGTTCGACTGCGGCGCGGCGGGCGGCGGGGTGGCGGGCGCCGGCGCGGCCGGCGGCGTCTGCGCGAGAGCGCCCCCCGGAAGGGCAAGCAGGCACAGCAGGACGGACTTTCTCATGAACCTCTCACTTCCCGGGCGCGGCAACATAGGGGCTAACCGGGGCGCGCGCCATGAACCTGTGGGCGCGCCGCGGTGGCGGCGCGGGTCCGGCGACATGCTGCGCGATCCGGGCAAAAGAATGGCCCCGGCTTACGCCAGGCTGAACGCCTTGCGGCCGGCGGGGCGCCCGACGGTCAGGCGGCGTCGTGGAAGATGATGCCGAGCGTGAAGCGCTGGCCGCTGCGCACCACCGAGACGCCGTGGCGCAGGGCGGTGCGATGGAAGCCGCGGCTTCCCCGGGCCGGCCGCTCGTTGACGGCGAACAGGACGGCGTCGCCCTGGCCGAGCGGGACGACCTCGCCGCGCGACTGCTGGCGCGGTCGCTGCTCGACCAGCATGAACTCGCCGCCCTCGAAGTCGCGGCCCGGATCACTCAGCATCACGGTCGCCTGCAGCGGGAACACGAGCGGGCCGTAGAGATCGCGGTGCAGGCAGTTGTAGTCGCCGGGCCCGTAGCGCAGCAGCAGGGGCGTCGGCCGCGCCTGGCCGCCGGCATGGCACTGGCGCAGCCAGCCGGCCAGGGTCGGCGGAAAGCGGCGGTCGATGCCGAGCGACTCGTTCCACCGGTTGGCGATCGCGGCGAGCGACGGATAGAGGCTCTGGCGGAGCCGTTCCACTGGCTCGGGCAGGGGATAGCGGAAGTACTGGTAATCGCCCTGGCCGAAGCCGTGACGCTGCATCACGACGTGGCTGCGGAACCGCTCGGGTTCGGGCCACAGCGCCGCCACGGCCCGGCAGGCCTCGGGCGCGAGCAGGCCCGGCGCCACGACGAAACCGCGGCCGGTCAGGGTCTCGCTGTCGAACATCGGGGCATCCTGCCGCGCCCGGCCGCGTTCTTCTATCCGCCGCCCGCCTGCTATAAGATGCGGCCTTGGCCCTCTCCCGCCCCGGGAGAGGGCTTTTGCCAACTGAGGAACGCGCAGAAATGGCCGAGCCCGTTCGGAGCGACAGGGAACAGAAGCGGCTCATCCGCATGGCGGAGACCATCTCCAAGGCCCTGCCGTACATGCGCCGGCACAACGACGCGACATTCGTGGTCAAGTATGGCGGCCATGCCATGACCGACCCCAAGCTGGGCGACCTCGTGGCGCGCGACATCGTCCTGATGAAGCAGGTCGGGATGAACCCGGTCGTGGTCCATGGCGGCGGGCCGCAGATCAACAAGATGCTGGAGCGGGTGGGCATCAAGAGCCAGTTCGTCAACGGGCTGCGCGTGACCGACGCCGCGACGATGGAGATCGTCGAGATGGTCCTGGCCGGATCGATCAACAAGGCGATCGTGGCCGACATCAACGAGTGCGGCGGCATCGCCGTCGGCATCTGCGGCAAGGACGGCAACCTGATCCTGGCGCGGAAGGTGACCGAGATGCGCGACCCCAAGTCGGGCGAGCTGCTCAAGGTCGACCTGAAGCAGGTCGGCGAGCCGGCCAAGATCAACGTCATGGTGCTCGATCAGCTTCGCCGCGCCGACGTGATCCCCGTCGTGGCGCCGATCGGCTTCGGCGTCGACGACGAGCTCACCTACAACATCAACGCCGACACCTCGGCCGGCGCCATCGCCGGCGCGATGAAGGCCAAGCGCCTGCTGTTCCTGACCGACGTGCCGGGCGTCCTCGACAAGGACGGCCAGCTCATCCCCGACATGTCGGTCGAGCAGGCGCGCGCCCTGATCGCCGACGGCACGATCTCCGGCGGCATGATCCCCAAGGTCGAGAACTGCATCGACGCCGTGAATTCAGGCGTCGAGGCGGCCGTCATCATGGACGGGCGGATCCCCCACTGCCTGCTGCTGGAGGTCTTCACCGAGGCCGGGATCGGCACCATGGTGAAGCGCGGACGGCCTTGAATCGCCTGATTTCCCTGCATATTTAGGCAGCATGGCCCTTTTGCCCATCCTGACGGCGCCCGACCCGCGCCTCAAGAAGAAGTCCGAGCCGGTGGACGCCGTGGACGATGTGGTGCGCCGGCTGATGGACGACATGCTGGAGACCATGTACGCCGCGCCCGGCATCGGCCTGGCCGCGCCGCAGGTCGGCGTGCTGAAGCGCGTCATCGTCCTCGACATCGACCGCGAGGAGACCAGGACCGGGCCGCTGTTCATGGCCAATCCCGAGATCGTCGAGGCGTCGGACGAGGACGCGACCTACGAGGAAGGCTGCCTGTCGGTGCCCGAGCACTATTCCGACGTGGTCCGGCCGGCGGCGGTGACCGTCCGCTACCTGGACCGTGACGGCGCGGCGCAGGAGCTGAAGTGCGACGGTCTGCTCTCGACCTGCGTGCAGCACGAGATCGACCATCTCGACGGCATCCTGTTCATCGACCATATCTCGGCGCTGAAGCGGAACATGATCCTGCGCAAGCTCCTGAAAGCCCGGAAGGAAAAGGAGCGCGAGGAGGCCGAGGGCGGCCCGGCCAATCCCAAGGAAGCGGCGCCCGTCCTCTAGCAGGCGGCATGAATATTGCGGAGCCTCCACCGTTGCCCCGGGAGACTCCGCCGATGACGCCGCAGCAGATCGAACTCGTCCAGTCCAGCTTCAGGAAGGTCGTGCCGATCGCCGGCACCGCCGCCGACCTCTTCTACGACCGGCTGTTCGAGACCGCGCCCGAGGTCCGGTCGATGTTCCCGCAGGACATGACCGAGCAGAAGAAGAAGCTGATGGCCATGCTGGGCACCGCCGTCGCGGGCCTCACCAGGCTCGACACGATCCTGCCCGCGGTGAAGGCGCTGGGCGAGCGCCACAAGGGCTACGGCGTCAAGCCCGAGCACTACGCGCCGGTCGGCGCGGCCCTGCTGTGGACCCTGGAGAAGGGCCTCGGTCCCGACTTCACGCCCGAGGTGAAGGCCGCCTGGACGGAGACCTACACCACGCTCGCCGGCGTGATGACGGCGGCGTAGCCCGGACCACCGCTCGCAGTTCTCATCTTCCCGGTCCCTTCATGCTCCTCTCCCCCTATCGGGGGAGAGGAGCATGAACGGGCTCTACTGCGCCGCGATCCTGCTCGCGGCCGACGCGAAGGCCTGCTCCATCTCGCGGCGCAGCTTCACCGCGGTCAGGCTCTCGTCCATCGCCACGTCGGCATAGGTCAGCGACTGACCGGCCTTGATCGGCTTCAGGAGCTTGACGTTGTGCGCGAGGCCAAGCGGGAGGCTGCCCAGCCCGGTCGACTTCTCGGCCGGGAACAGCTTGCCGTAGACCGTGTAGCCGCCCTCGCCGTCCAGCACTTCGCCGGGCTTGAGGTCGCGCTTGGCCGTGGCGATGACGTCGGCGTGGAAGCCGATGGCGCAGCCGGTCGGCTCCTTGCGCAGGCCGATCGAGGCCACCGACATGCCGACCTCCAGCCCGATCAGATGCCAGCGCTTGTACATTACCGAGTAGCGGCCCGACGGGTCGGTCTGCAGCATGTACTCCTCGAAGCAGTTCTTCTGGTACTCGGTCGCCGCCTCGAACACGACCCACACGCCCTTGCGGATCTCGTAGGGGATGGCGCGGCCGTCGCGCTCCAGCGAGCTCGCGACCTCGACCTGGCCCTTGTGGTGGAGCTGGCCGCCCTCGGAGGCCGGCCGCATCACGAACGGCAGGTCCTCCACGGAACAGGGCGGGAAGGCGAGACCGTCCGGCGCCGGCGTGAGCCCGGTAGCGTTGGCCACCGCGGTGCTCTCGATCGCGGGCTTGGAGCCGTCGAGGAAGGAGTTGAACATCTTGGGGTTCAGGCCGCCGCGCCTGGCCTGCTCCTCGTTCAGCCCCCAGTACTTCCACACCGTCTCCGGCGTCGACTGCGCATAGTGCGGCAGCCACTTGTGGCCGCGGCCCGCCGCCGTGACCTCGAAGCCCGAGGTGCGCGCCCAGTCGACCAGCTCGCAGATCAGCGCCGGCTGGTCGCCATAGGCCAGGCTGTAGATCACGCCGGCCGCCGCCGCACGTCGCGCCAGCAGCGGTCCGCAGAAGGCATCGGCCTCGACCGTCACCATGACCACGCTCTTGCCGTTGCGGAAGGCCTCGAGCGCGTGCTCGACGGCGGCGATCGGATCGCCGGTCGATTCGACGATGATGTCGATCTCGGGATGGCTGACCAGAGCCCGCCAGTCGTCGGTGAGATGGGTGCTGCCGTGCTGACGTGCCTCCGCGAACGAGGCGGCGCCCGTCACCTCCGGCTTCCAGCCCAGCCGCGCCAGGTTCTCGCGGGCGCGGTCCGGCGACAGGTCGGCGATGCCCAGCAGATGGATGCCGGGCGTCGTCGGGATCTGCGACAGGTACATGGAGCCGAATTTGCCGGCGCCGATGACGCCGATGCGCAGCGGCCGGTTCTCGGCGGCGCGCGCCATCAGCATGCGATGGAGACTCATGGTTTCCTCCGGTCTTTCGCTATTCCGCCGCCGCCTTGCGCCGCGCGGCCCGTGCCACGGCATCGTCCTCCCACGCATCGATCGGCGTGAAATCGCGATGGGCGATGTAGTCCGGCCGCTTGAAGCGGCGGATGGCGTTGGAGACGGCGTTGTAGGTGACGTAGATGATCTGGCGGTCCCACGGCGACATGTTCGGCGGGCTGCCGTGCACCAGCGTGCCATGGAAGAAGATCGCCGAGCCCGGCCCGCCCTTGGGGGCGACGATGCCGCCCTGCTCGACGAGCTTGGCGATCGTGTCGTTGTCGATCACCCACAGCGGATAGGAGGTCGTCGTGAGGTCGTGGCTGGCCTCGATCGCGCCCTTCTTGTGGCTCTTGGGAATGAACCAGAGCGGGCCGTTGAACTCGTTCACCTCGTCCATGAACACCGCGAGGTTCATGGCGCGCGCCTCGGGCATGTCGTCGTCGGCCTTCCAGGTGCCGTAGTCCTGGTGCCACTGCCAGACGTCGCCGTCGAAGGCGGCCTTCCCGTTGATCTTGAACTGGTGAATGTAGGTCTTGTCGCGCAGCAGCTGCTCGGCCGGCTCGACGAAGCGCGGATGGTGGACCAGCGCCTCGAACACCGGATGATAGGTGTGGACGGCGAAGGCGGTGCGCACCACGTCGCCGGTCTTTTCGCGCACGTTCTCCGGTCGCCGCTGGGCGAAGACCTCGGGCACCGAGGCCTTCAGGATCGCCGTCTCGTCGGACGAGAAATAGTCGGGAAAGAACAGGTAGCCCTGCTCGTCGAACTGGGCGAGCTGCTCGGCTGTCAGCTTCATGGTTTCCTCCGGTTGTTGGCCGCGGCTTCAGGCCGCGTGCGAGATCACGACTTTCAGGCGCCCCGTGAGAATGTCGGCCATCTGCTCGGCGTGGCCGCGGCACAGCGCTTCCGCCTCGGCGGCCTGGCCGGCCTCGAGGGCGCGCAGGATGCCCTCGTGCTCGTCCCAGACGCTGACCCGCAAGTCGCTCTCGCCGAGCGCGGCCGCCATCACGCGGCGCAGGTGCTGCCAGTGCGGCTGGGCCGTCTCGCCGATCAGTGGATTGCCCGAGGCCTCGTAGACGAACAGGTGGAAGTCGATGTCGGCCTCGATGACCGACGGGATGTGGCCGCTCGCGACGGCGCGGCGGCCGACATCCAGGAGCTGGCGTCCGCGCTGGGCGAGGTGCGGCGTGTAGCGGGCCGCCGCCAGCCGTGCCGCCGCCCCGTCGAGCGCCCCGCGCACGACATAGAGGTTGCGCGCGGTCTGGACGTCGAGCGGCGCCACGCAGACGCCCTTGCGGCCGGCGTCGATCAGGAAGCCCTCGCGGCGCAGCAGCATCATGGCCTGCAGGACGGGCTGGCGGCTGACGCCGAAGCGCTGCGCGAGGTCCTCCTGGGTCAGCCGGGTGCCGGCCTTGAGCTCGCCCGAGCAGATGGCATCCAGCAGGGCGTCGTGGACCCGCTCGCTGAGATCGGGCTCGGAGGTCAGGGGACGCATGTTCTGTATACAGAACACAGAGCGCAGAGAGTCAATTGAACAGCTCCCCGAAACCCGGATTCTCCCAGTCTAGCGGGGTTTCAGGCCCTTCTCGGCCAGCACCGGCTTCGCGCGGTCCGGATAGTCGGTGATCAGCCCGTCGACGCCGAGGTCGATCAGGCGGGCCATCTCGGTCGGGCTGTTGACCGTCCAGGGCACCACCCTGAGGCCGAGCGCGTGCGCTTCCTTGACCGTTTCCCCAGTGACGTTGCGCCAGAAGGGCGACCAGACCGCACAGCCGGCCGCCTGGGCCAGCCGCGGCAGGGAGCCGCCATGGGCCGCCAGGTCGAGCCCCGCCAGCCAGGGCGAGCCGCCCTCGCGGCCGCGGCCGACCGTATCCATGCCGCTGCTCTCGATCGACAGGCAGCCGGTGGGGATCTCGGGCGCCAGCCGGCGGGCCGCCACCAGGCCGCGCCAGTCGAACGACTGAAGCGTGCTGCGCGGCGCGGCGCCGGCCTTGCGGATGGCGTCGACCGCCAGCGCGGCGAAGCGCTCGGGGTCGATCGTGAGCGCGGGCCGCGTCGGGTCGGTCTTGATCTCGATGTTGAAGCGCACGTCCGGCCGGGCCGTGGCGAAGAACCGTTCGAGGGTCGGGAAGCGCTCGCCGTCCGCCGGCTTCTGCTCGGGAAACTGGCGGGCGTACTTGCTGGCGGGATTGACCCGCCCGACGTCGTAGCGCTCGAGCTCGGCCAGGCCGAGGCTGCGGATCGGCGGTCCGGGCGGGGCGATCCACTGTCCGTCGAGCCGCACCAGGTCGGGATTGAGAACGGGATCGTGGCTGATGACCAGCACGTCGTCCCGGGTCACGGCAAGGTCGGTCTCCAGCGTTGTTACGCCCAGCGCCTCGGCCGCCCGGAAGCCGGCCAGCGTGTTCTCGGGCGCCAGCCCGCGCGTGCCGCGATGGCCCTGCAGGTCGAAGGCCTGGACCGCGAGGCTAGGCGCCCAGATGGCGCAGGCGAGCGATGCGATCCGCAATATCCGGGTGCGTCGCGAGCAGCGCCGACGACCTGGCGGTGAAGGTCTGCACCGGGTTGACGATGAAGAGATGCTGCGTGGCACGACTCACTCCCGGAAACGGCGCCGCCTTCTCGGCGAGCTTGCCCAGCGCCGAGATCAGCCCCTTGGGATTGCGGGTGAACTGAACCGACGTGGCGTCGGCAAGATACTCGCGCTGTCGCGACACGGCCATCTGCACGAACTTGGCCGCGATCGGCGCCAGGATGGCGACCACGACCAGCACGACCACCAGGATCGCCGCGCCGCCGCCCTTCCTGTCGTTGCCGGAGGAGCGGCCGGCCCGGCTCCAGCGCAGGTTGCGCAGGGTGACGTCGCAGACCAGGGCGATCAGCCCGACCGTGACGCCGACCACCACCATGTAGCGCGTGTCGAGGTTGGCGAGATGGGCCATCTCGTGGGCGACCACGCCCTGCAGCTCGTCGCGCGTGAGTCCGTCCAGGAGGCCGCGCGTCACTGCGATCGTGCCGTTCGCGGTCTTCGTGCCGGTGGCGAAGGCATTGAGCGCGTCGGTCTCCAGAACCATCACCCGGGGCATCGGCACGCCGGCGGCGAGCGACATCTCCTCGACCACGTTGTAGAGCTGCGGCGCGTCGGCCTTGGCGATCTCCCGCGCGTTCGCCATGCCCAGCACCATCCGGTCTCCCCAGGCCAGCGAGACGGCGCTCCAGCCGATGCTCGCCGTGGCGAGCAGCCCGGCCGCGGCGATGCCGCCGCCGCTCACCGTCGGCAGGGCGTTCGAGGACTCGGCCTCCACCAGCCAGCCGATGAGATAGCCGAGCAGGGCCGCCAGCGCCGTCAGTACGGCGAGCAGCACCATCGTGTTGCGGCGGTTGACCTTCTGGGCCGCGACGAAGTCGGTGGTGGCCGCCATGGCGCTGTCGGCTGCCGTCAGCGCAACGCGACCCTGGGCACCTCGCGCTCGGTCTCCGGCATGGTGAAGAGCTCGATCGGGCCGAAGCCCAGCGAAGCGGCGGCCAGCACCGCCGGGAAGCTCTGGCGGCGGTTGTTATAGGCGTTGACCGAGTCGTTGTAGAACTGGCGCGCGAACGCGATCTTGTTCTCGGTCGTCGTCAGCTCCTCCTGGAGCTGCTTGATATTGTCGTTGGCCTTGAGCTGCGGGTAGCTCTCGACCAGGCCGAACAGGCCGCGGGTCGCCTGGGTCAGCGCCGCTTCGGCCGGGCCGGCCTGGGCGGGACTGCCGCTGGCGGCGACGGCGGCGTTGCGCGCCTGCACGACCCGGGTGAGCGTCTCCTGCTCGTAGCCCATGGCGTCCTTCACCACCTGCACCAGGTTCGGGATCAGGTCGTGACGGCGCTTGAGCTGCACGTCGATCTGGCTCCAGGCAGTCTGCGCCTGGTTCCGGCCCGCGACCAGGCCGTTGTAGACGGCGACCGCCCACAGCGCGATCCCCACCAGAATGGCGAGGAAGATCCAGAAACCCATGCCGCCGCCTCCTGACCGGCGCCCCGGAGGCGCCTTGCCGAGGCCCGGAGTTTAGTCATGATTGCGGCAACATCGGGAGGAATCGGATGAACACGACTGAGCTGCTGAAGTCCTTCTGCTCGGCCGTCGAGCGTCGCGACGGCCAGGCGTTCGCCAGCCTGTTCACCGAGGACGGCGTCTATCACGACGTGTTCTATGGCGACTTCAAGGGCTGGGCGAAGATCGCCGAGATGATCGACGACTGGTTCCATCGAACCGCCCGCGACTTCCGCTGGGACATGCACCGCCCGGTGAGCGACGGCACGATGCTCTACGCCTACTACACGTTCAGCTACATCTCGACCCTTCCCGAGGCCGAGGGCAAGCGGGTCGGCTTCGAGGGCGTGGCGATGATGACTTTGCGCGACGGCCGGATCGCGGAGTATCGCGAGGTCGCCAATGTCGGCCCGGCCTTCGTCGAGCTGGGCTTCGCGCCGGAGCGCACCGCGAAGATCCTGGCCAAGGAAGGCGCGCACCTGAAGCAGCAGCCGGCCTTCCGCCGTCACCTGTCCTGAGCGCCGCGTCCCCGCGGGACGCGCTGACACCACCTCTCTGAGCCCGGCGTCGGCCCGTGATCGCCTCGCGGACGGCGCCGCTCGCCTTTTGTCATTTGCGATGATAGTTCATGGGCGAGCAATCGTGAGTGGTGGTTCGGCGCTTTCGGGGGGAGCCCTTGAAGAGTATCGGCCTTTTGCTCCTGGGGCTGGTCGTCGTCGCGGCGGCGACGACAAGTGTCGCGACCTTCCCCGCCCCGTATCGCGCGCCCTACGCCACGCCGCTGATCGAGAAGCCGGCCGGCGCCGGCGATGACGGTTCCTTCGACGGCCTGGTCCAGCTCGCCGCGGCTGCTCCGCCGGGCTCCGTCGTCCGGGTGTTCTGGGTCCACGGCATGTGCACGCATCCGTCGACCTGGGCCGACGACCGGACGAACCGGCTGGCTGCCATCATCGGCGGCACCCGCCAGAGCCTGGGCTCGCGGCCGATCGGACCTCACGGTGCCTCGATCCGCATCGAGCGGATCAACAAGGGGGGCGTCGCGCTGGAACTCGTGTTCTTCAGCTGGTCGCCCCTCACGGCGCCGTTCAAGGCGGCCCTGGCGTTCGACCATTCCAGGGATCATGGCGGCGAGTTCCCCTATGCCCGTGCCACGCTCAATCGCGAGCTGAAACGCGGGCTGGTCAACGACTGCCTGACCGACGTCATCGTCTACAACGGCCCCAACGGCAACGACATCCGGCGGGCCATGACCGAGGCCGCCTGCTTCGCCCTGGGCGGCCGCGGCAACGGCCAGGACTGCGACGTCAGCGCCGGCGACGCGCCGCCGCCGGTGGCGCTCGTGGCCGAGAGCCTGGGCGTCAAGCTCGTGCTCGACGCCTTCATCGAGATCGGCCGGGTCATCGACCGTCGCGGCGACCGGGTCGCCATGGCGCAGCTGGCGCAGGGCCTGTCGAAGGTGAAGATGGTCTATCTCTTCTCCAACCAGGTTCCCCTGCTCGACTCCGCGGGCTCCCCGCGCGAGGCGCCTTCGTGGGCGCAACGCGCGAAGATGAGCGCGAGCCTCGGCGACCTGTTCCGGCTGATGGACCAGGCCCGTCCCCTGGTCCAGCCGTCGCCCGCGCCGGTCACCGTGGTGGCCTTCTCCGATCCCAACGACCTGCTGAGCTACCGCATCGTGCCGGCCCATCTGGGCGATGCCGCCGAGTATCTCCGCATCGTCAACGTGATCCTGTCGAACGACCCGACCTATTTCGGCTTCGTCGAGCGGCCCGACGCCGCCCATTGCGGCTACGCCTGGAACCCCTACGTCTTCGTCCTTCTGGGCGATGGCTACCGCGCCGGAAAGCCGCTGCCGCCCGTTCCGTCCTGGACCGGGGCGTGCCTGGGGCCGGTCGGCGCCAACGCGCCGTGATCAGCCGTTGTAGGCGCGGCTGCCGCTGTCGCGCAGCCACAGCCGCACCAGCAGGCGCCGCCGCACCGGTTCCGGCCAGTCGGTGAAGGCGGTGCGCTTGTGGCCGAGCGCGCGATTGTCGACCAGCTGCATCTGGCCCGGCTCGAACTGGAAGCGCGCCGCCATGCCGGGCTCGTTCAGGATCGCCTCGAAGGCCTCCAGTGCCGCGGCGCCCTCGTTGTCGAGCGGCTCGCCGGCCAGTTTCTGGCCGTTCGTCACCTGGAAGCGTGACAGGCGGGCGACCAGCCTTCCGTCGCGATCCTCGAACATCGGATGATGGGTCGTCATGACGTCGCCCGGGGCGTGCTCGCGCTGGCGGTCGAAGTGGAAGGGCCGGTAGAGCCGTGGCAGCAGCTCGGGATGCCGTTCGCGCATCGCCTCATGCGCCGTGGCGAAGCTCACGATGCCGCTCACGCCGCCTTCCATCGCGGTGCGCAGGCACAGCAGCCCGACATAGTGCGGGGCCACGTGGTTGTAGCTGTTGTCGGTATGGAAGTTCTGCTCGACGTTGGTGACGTCGGGCCTGACGCCATTGCCCGGCGGCCGGCCGAGATCGGTGACGTCGTAGATCGAGGTGCCATCCCATTTCTGCGCCACCGGCCGCGCCACCAGCGCGGCGAGGAGCCACCAGACCTTGCGCGTCGCCTCCTCGGGCCAGCGCTCGACCGGCAGGCGGTCGACGATGGCGAAGCCCGGCCCCTCGTCGATCGTCCGCTTGACCTCGCGCATGAAGGCGCGGGCGGCGGGGAGGTCGAAATCGTCCGGCCGCAGCAGCAGGAGCGGCAGGGGATCGCGCACCAGGCTCTCGACCAGGCCGTCGAGCTCATGCTCGACCGCGGCCGGCAGCGCGACGCGGCCCGCCTCGGCGGACAGGGTGTCACCACGCCAGAGCAACCGGTCGGGAAGCGCCTGGCCGATCATGGCGTCAGTCGCGCAGCAGCTCGTTGATCGAGGTCTTGGAGCGCGTGCGCTCGTCGACCGTCTTCACGATCACCGCGCAGTAGGTCGAGGGACGGTCGGGGCCGCCGCCGATGTTGCCCGGCACCACGACCGAGTAGGGCGGCACCTTGCCGACATGGATCTGGCCGGTGGCGCGGTCGACGACCTTGGTCGTGGCCGAGATGAAGACGCCCATCGACAGGACGGCGCCGGTGCCGACGATCACGCCCTCGACGACCTCCGAGCGGGCGCCGATGAAGCAGTTGTCCTCGACGATCACCGGGTTGGCCTGCAGCGGCTCGAGCACGCCGCCGATTCCGACGCCGCCCGACAGGTGGCAGTTCTTGCCGATCTGGGCGCACGAGCCCACGGTCGCCCAAGTGTCGACCATGGTGCCGCTGTCGACATAGGCGCCGAGGTTGATGAAGCCCGGCATGACCACCACCGACGGCGCCACGTAGGAGCCGCGGCGGATCACCGAGCCCGGCACGGCGCGGAAGCCGGCCTTGGCGAAGCGCTCGGCGGTCCAGCCCGAGGTCTTGAGGGGCACCTTGTCGTACCAGGGCGCGCCGCCCAGGCCCGGGAAGGAAGCGCCGCCGTCCATCGGCACCGAATCGTAGAGACGGAAGGACAGCAGCACGGCCTTCTTCAGCCACTGGTTCACGACCCACTCGCCGCCGACCTTCTCCGCCGTGCGGAAGGTACCGTCGTCCAGGCCGGCGATCGCCGTCTCGACGGCGTCGCGCACCTCGCCCTTGGTGGCGCTGTTGATGCCGTCGCGCCCTTCCCATGCCGCGTCGATCGCGGCCTCAAGCTGCCTGCTCATCGTTCCCCCGAAAAATGCCGCCGGACCATAGCCTTGGGCGGCGGGGAGTCAATGTTCCGGCTATCCTGCGCCATGGCCTTCAAGATCCCCGAATCGGTGCTGGTGGTGGTCCACACGGCCCGGCTCGACGTCCTGCTGCTGGAGCGGGCCCGCGATCCGGGACTCTGGCAGTCGGTGACCGGCGCCCGCGAGCCCGACGATCCCGATCTGGAGGCGGTGGCGCGGCGCGAGCTTCTCGAGGAGACCGGGCTGTCGGTCGGGACGCTCAGCGACTGGGGCGTGACAAACCGCTACGAGATCTGGCCGCAATGGCGGGCCCGCTACGCGCCCGAGATCACGCACAATACCGAGCATGTCTACGGCTTCTTGGTCGACGGTCCCGCCGTCGCCACCCTCGATCCCGCCGAGCACGTGGCGCAGCTCTGGCTGCCGTGGCACGAGGCCCTGGAGAAGACCTTCTCGCCGACCAACCGTGAGGCGATCGCCCAGTTGCCGCAGCGGATCGCCGCCGCCCGGGCCGCATCGTGACGGAAACGCCGCGCGAGCGCTGGACGGTCGGCCAGTTCAGCTGGGCGCTGTTCGACTGGGCGAACCAGCCCTTCTTCACCATCATCACGACCTTCATCTTCGCGCCCTACTTCGCCAACGTGATGGTCGGCGATCCGGTGCAGGGCCAGTCGGCCTGGGCCTTCACCCAGTCCGCCTCGGGCGTGCTGATCGCGCTGATGAGTCCGTTCCTCGGCGCCATGGCCGACGCGGGCGGTCCGCGCAAGCCCTACATCCTCGTCTTCCAGTCGTTCGTCGCGGTGGGCTGTGCCGGTCTCTGGTTCGCCTATCCCGGCCGGCCCGAACTGATCGCGCCGATCAGTGTCGCGGTGATCCTGGCCACGATCGGGGCCGAGATGTCGATCGTGTTCAACAATGCGCAGCTGCCGTCGATCGTGACGCCGCAGCGCATGGGGCGGCTGAGCGGCTTCGGCTGGGGGCTGGGCTATTGCGGCGGGTTGCTGGCCCTGTTCGCGGTGCTGGCGGTCAGCCAGCCCTCGCTGTTCGGGCTCGCCGGCGGCGACGCGCCGCTATTCGGTCTCGACGCCAGTACCCACCAGGTCGAGCGGCTGGTCGGACCGGCCTCCGCCCTGTGGCTGGCGGTGTTCGTGATCCCGATGTTCCTGTTCACGCCCGACGCTGCCACGAGAAAGCTGACGCTGGTCGAGGCCGCGCGGCAGGGCGGCTTCTCGCTGCTCCACACGATCCGCCGGCTGGGCCGCTTCCGCAACGCTGTGCTCTATCTGCTGGCCTTCATGCTCTACAACGACGGGCTCGCCGCCATCATCGCCTTCGGCGGCGTCTATGCCGCGGCGACCTTTGGCTGGAGCACCGTCACGCTCGGCATCTTCGGCATCGTGCTCACGGTCTTCGCGATTCCCGGCGCCTTCGTCGGCGGCCGCATTGATGACCGGCTGGGCAGCAAGCGCACGGTGCAGGTCGCCATCCTGGGCGTGATCGTCGCCGCGATCGGCATCGTCGGCGTCAGCGCCGACCGGGTGCTCTACGTCGTGCCCGCCCCCGAACTGGCGCCCGATCGCGGCCTGTTCGGCTCGTTGCAGGAGCAGGTGTTCATGGGCTTCGCCCTGCTGCTCGGCATCTGCATGGGGCCGATGCAGGCCGCCAGCCGCACCATGATCGGCCGGCTGGCGCCGGAGGGCATGACCGGCGAGTTCTTCGGCCTGTTCGCGCTGTCCGGCCGCGCCACGGCCTGGATGGCGCCGCTCGCCATCGGAATCGTGACCGAATCGACCGGCTCCAACCGGATCGGCATCGCGTCGGTCCTGTTCTTCCTGGTGCTGGGCTTCGTGCTGCTCTGGCCGGTGCGCGAGACGCGCGCCAAGGCCTGAGGCCGGGCCGTCAGGCGGCCGTCGTCTTGCCCCTGAAGGTGCAGAGGTCGTTCACGACGCACGCCGGGCACTCCGGCTTGCGCGCCTTGCAGGTGTAGCGGCCGTGCAGGATCAGCCAGTGATGGGCGTGCAGCCGGTATTCCTCGGGCACGCGCTTCAGAAGCTTCAGCTCGACCTCGAGCGGGTTCTTGCCGGGGGCGAGGCCTGTGCGGTTGCCGACCCGGAAGATGTGGGTGTCGACGGCGATCGTGGCCTCGCCGAAGGCGACGTTCATCACCACGTTGGCGGTCTTGCGGCCGACGCCGGGCAGGGCCTGCAGCTCCTCGTGGGTGTGCGGCACCTCGCCGCCGTGGCGCTCGATCAGGAGCCTGCTGAGGGCGATCACGTTCTTCGCCTTCATGCGGAACAGGCCGATGGTCTTGATGTGGCCGATCAGCCGGCGCTCGCCCAGCGCGACCATCTGGGCGGGGGTCTTGACGGTCTCGAACAGGGGCCCGGTGGCCCGATTCACCCCGGCATCGGTGGCCTGCGCCGACAGGACGACGGCGACCAGGAGCTGGTAGACATTGTCGTATTCCAGCTCGGTCTCGGGCTCCGGCATCGCCGCCTTCAAACGGGCAAAGAATTGCGGGATGACGGCGCGCTTCATCAAGGCCATATAGGCTTCTAGCATGACCCAAGCGCCCCTTCCGGCGGTCCATTTCGCGACGTCCCTGGTGCCGCATCGCAGCCTGTCGCCGACCGGCTTCCGCTGGCTGATCGGGGTCGCGATCGCCGCCAACCTGGCGATCGGCCTGCCCCTGATGGTGATGGGGGCCTGGCCCGTCATGGGCTTCATGGGCCTCGACATCCTGCTGCTGTGGTGGCTGTTCAAGCGCAGCTACCTCGATGCCCGCCGCAGCGAGACGCTGCTGCTGACCGACCAGGACCTCATCATCGATCGCGTCGCGCCCGATGGCGAGCGCGAGCAGATCCGCCTCGACGCCTACTGGCTGCGGGTCGAGTGGCAGGAGAAGGACGAGCGCCTGGTCGTCCACGCCCGCGGCAACCGCGCCGTACTGGGCCGCTTCCTGTCGCCGGGCGAGCGGCGCGAGCTCGCCGACCAGCTCAAGGCGGCGCTGGCCGCGATGCGCGCGCCGCGCTACCGGCACGCCTGGGATCGCGATCCCGACCTATAGGCCGAGCACGTCCTTCATGCCGTAGAGGCCGGGCTTCCGGCCCTCCAGCCACTGCGCGGCGCGGACGGCGCCGGCGGCGTAGGTCTCGCGGCTGAAGGAGCGGTGGCTGAGCTCCAGCCGCTCGCCGGCGGCGGCGAACATCACCGTGTGGACGCCGACTTCCTCGCCGCCGCGCAGGGTGGCGAAGCCGATCTCGCCCGAGGGCCGGGCGCCGGTATGGCCGTCGCGGCTCTTGCGCCACACCTCCTCCAGCTTGACCTGCCGACCGGCGGCGGCGGCGCGGCCCAGCGCGAGGGCGGTGCCCGACGGCGCATCGATCTTGTGGCGGTGGTGCATCTCCAGCACCTCGATGTCGTAGCTGGGGTCGAGCATCGACGCGGTCTTCTCGACCAGCGCCAGCAGGATGTTGACGCCGAGCGCCATGTTGGCGGCCCACATGATCGGCACCTTCTTCGCCGCCTCGTGGATCAGCGCGGTCTGCCCGGGGTCGAGGCCGGTCGTGCCGATCACCATGGCGACGCCCTTGTCGGCCGCGATCGCGGCATGGGCCACGGTCGCCGCCGGCACCGTGAAGTCGATCACCGTATCGGCCGCGGCGATGGCGGCGGCGCTGTCCTTCGCGATCTTCACGCCGCAGGCCTCGAGGCCGGCCACCTCGCCGGCGTCGCGGCCGATGGCGTTGCTGTTGGGCGATTCGCTGGCTCCGGCGAGCGTCACCCCCTCGGTGGCGGCGATGCGGCGGACCAGCATCTGGCCCATGCGCCCGGCGGCGCCGACGACGGCGATCTTCATGTCGTTTCCCCTGTCCGTGTTCGGGCTAGATTAGCCGACGGACCGGGGGCCGAATATGCTGTTCATGGTGATCGAAAAGTTCAGGAATCAGAATGGAAAGGCCGTCTACGCCAAGCTGCGCGACGCCGGCCGCGGCCTGCCCGACGGCCTGACCTTCGTCGCGAGCTACGTGTCGGCCGATCTCGGCCGCTGCTTCCAGCTCATGGAGGCCGACGACGTCACCCTGTTCCAGCGCTGGATCGCCGACTGGCAGGACGTCGTCGAGTTCGAGGTCGTGCCGGTGACCGAAGGCAAGACCACGCGCGAGGCTCTGGCGCCGCTGCTCTGAGTTAGGTCGCCGAGAGTGTCGTCCTGAGCGCAGCGAAGGACCTCATGCCGGTTGCAAGCGGCGAAGAGGTCCTTCGCTGCGCTCAGGACGACATGACGGACTTTCATGACGCTCCTCCCCACGCTTGCGTGGGGAGGTGTCCGCGCAGCGGACGGAGGGGTCACGAGCAGCAGCGGGGTCGTGGTTTCCGACCCCTCCGTCGGCGTAAGACGCCGACACCTCCCCAACGTGGTTGGGGAGGTGGTGCCGAGCGGTCATTTCCAGGGATCCGCGACCTTCGGCCAGAACGGTGTCGGGCGCTTGGTGTAGGGCAGGCGCGCCACGTCGGGATCGGCGGCGCCCGGGGTCGCGACGTAGAGGATCTCCTTCGCCAGTCCGACGAAGCCGTTGTAGAAGTGCTGCGCCGACTTCACGACGACGACGCGGTAGTCGGCGGGATCGGCTCCCACCGCCTTGAACGCATCGGCATGGAAGGTCTGGGTGCGGATCGTGCAGATCGCCACGTCGACATGCTCCGACGACAGAAGCGCCATGTCGCCGAGCGGCACCATCACCGGCCCGTAGGGCTGGCGCACGCCGCGGGCGATCTTCTTCACCGTGACGTCGAGATCGACCGGATCGCCGCTGACGGCGCCCGACTTGCCGCCCAGCCGCATCCTGATGCGCGCGCCCTCGCCCGCCTCCTCGGCGATGCGGAACGCCATCGGGTCCCACATGACGCCGAACAGCGCCGGACCGATCTCACGGTCGACCAGGGCGCGCAGCACGAACGTCGAATCGCCGGGCGCGCCGGAGCCCGGATTGTCGGCGCGGTCGGCCAGCACCAGCGGCCCCTGGTTGTGCGTGGCGGCGCGGTCCATCGCCTGGTCGACGGTGAGGTAGCGGGTCGCGTAGCGCTCGCGGTTGTCCCACAGTTCCCGGCCGAGCTGACGGGCCAGCGCCTCCGCCCTTGCCTTGTCGCCGTCGGCGACCACCAGCGTGCGCGTGCCGACATCCTCGACGTCGGCGAAGGAGAAGCCATGGCTGAGCGACACCGACAGGATTCCGTCCTTGCCCTCGAGCGACTTCATGCGCGTCACGAACTCGCTGATCGGCGGCACCGAGGTCCGGTACTGGGCGATCATGCGGCAGTCGTGGCGCGCCATCACCGGCTTCACCTTGCCCTCGATCGTGTCGGCGACGATGGCGAACAGCTCGGCGGCGCGCTCCATCGTGTCGGTGTGCGGGTACTCCTTATAGCCGACCAGCACGTCGGCGCTGTCGAGCATGAGCGCGCTGAGATGGCAGTGCAGGTCGAACTCCGCGCCGATCGCCACCTCGTGCCCGACGACGCCGCGCACCCGGGACAGCAGGTCGCCCTCGCAGTCGTCGTAGCCGTCGGCCACCATGGCGCCGTGCACGTTGATCAGCACGCCGTCGAGCGGCAGGGCAGCCTTCACATTCGCCAGGATCTCGTCGCGGAAGCCCTCGTAGACCGAGCGCACCGTCGTGCCCGACGGCGCCGCGAAGGTCGCCAGCCCCTCGATCACCGTCCAGCCGCGCGCCTCGGCATCGCGCCGCCAGACATGCAGCGGCGCGGTGAAGTTGGTTGGCTCGTGCTTCGTGGCGTCGCCGTGCCACACGCCGTGCTCTTCGTAGGCCCGGCGGCCGGTCGGGAACGGGACGAACTGGTTGGTCTCGGTGCCGAGCGCCGCGATGAAGACCCGTCTGGTCAAGATATACTCCTGGTTACGCGCGATGGCGGTGGCAGCCGACGACGTGGTCGTCGACCATGCCGGAGGCCTGCATGAAGGCATAGCAGATGGTCGAGCCCACGAACTTGAAGCCTTCCTTCTGCAGGGCCTTGGACATGGCGTCGCTTTCCGGCGACTTGCTGGGAACGTCCTTCAGGGTCCTGGGATTCCGCTTGATCGGCCGGCCGCCCACGAAGCTCCACACGAACTTCGCGAACGAGCCCTCGCGCTCGACCACGGCGAGATACGCCCTGGCGTTGCTGACGCTCGCTTCGATCTTGCCCCTGTGCCGGATGATGCCGGGATCGGCCAGAAGCCTGGCGAGCTTGGCCGGCGTGTACTTCGCGATCTTCGCCGGATCGAAGCCGTCATAGGCCTTGCGATAGTTCTCGCGCTTGCGCAGCACGGTGATCCACGACAGCCCGGCCTGGCAGCCTTCCAGCGTCAGCAGCTCGAACAGCGCGTGGTCGTCCTTGAGCGGACGTCCCCATTCCCTGTCGTGGTATTGCTCATAGAGCGGATCGGCGGACGCCCACCCGCATCGCGGCTTGCCGTCGGTGCCTTTCACCGTGCTGGGTCTGGTGGCCATGCCCAGACCCTACCCAAGCGCGTCGGCGGACGCCACACTACGGGCAACGGAGGAAATCATGGCTCATGTTCCCGCCGACCTCAGGGTCTGCATCTTCGACGTGTTCGGCACGGTGGTCGATTGGCGCGGCAGCCTGATCGAGGACCTGCCCGCGCTCGGCAAGAAGTACGGCATCGACACCGACTGGACGAGCTTCGCCGACGACTGGCGCGGCCTCTACCAGCCGCAGATGCACCGCGTGCGCAAGGGTGAGCTGCCCTGGACCAACATCGACGAGCTGCACAAGGAAGCCTTCGAGATGCTGTTGGCCAAGCGCGGGCTCAAGCATCCCGGCGAGGAGGGTGCCTGGGCGTTCACGCATCTCTGGCACAAGCTGCGGCCGTGGCCCGATTCGGTCGAGGGCATCGGCATGATGAAGAAGAAGCTGGTCGTCGCGACGCTCAGCAACGGCAACGTGGCGCTGCTGATCAACATGGCCAAGAACGGCGGCATCCCCTGGGACCACTGCTTCTCAGGTGAGACCTTCCGGCACTACAAGCCGGACCCGGAAGCCTATCTGGGCGTCGTGAAGACCATGTACCTCAAGCCGCACCAGGTGATGCTGGTCGCCGCCCACAACGGCGACCTCAAGGCGGCGCAGCAGTGCGGCCTGTCGACCGGCTTCGTGGTCCGGCCGAAGGAGCATGGGCCCGGCCAGACGCGCGATCTCAAAGCGGAGGGCGACTGGAACGCGGTCGGCGATTCGATGATCGACCTGGCGAAGAAGCTGGGCTGCACCTGAGCGATCCATTCGACCTCGTCCCGATCGAGGAGCGTTCCCGGGCGCGGTCGGCGGTGGCGGCGGCCTTCGGCCGCACGCCGGTCTCGTCGCTCGCACCGATCCTGCTCGGCGCGTCGGCCGCGAGCTATCGCCTCGAGGTCGCCGGCCGGCCCTATCTGCTGCGTCTCGAATCGGTGCGGCGTGACGAGGTCCGCGATCCCGGGCGCACCTATGCCTGCATGAAGCTGGCGGCCGAGGCCGGCCTCGCGCCGCCGCTGCGCCACGCCGATCCGGCGGCGGCCGCGGCGATCTCGGATTTCCTGCCGGCGCGGTCGCTCGCCGAGTATCCGAGGGGCCCGGCGGGCCTGATGCCGGCGCTCGGTGTGCTGATCCGTCGGCTGCAGGCCACGTCGCACTTTCCCGACGTCGCGGCCGACCATCTGACGATCCTCGGGCGGAACTTCGAACGCCTTCTCGCCACCGGCCTGTTCGCGCCGGGCCTGCTCGACCGCCATCGCGCGGGGTTCGAGCGCATCCGCGCGGCCTGGCGCCCGGACGCCGGCGGGCTGGTCTCCAGCCACAACGACCTCAACCCGCACAACATCCTGTTCGACGGCGAGCGTCTGTGGTTGATCGACTGGGAGACCGCTTACCGCAACGATCCCCTGATCGATCCGGCGACGGTGATCCTGTTCCTGGCCGACAGCCGGGAGCTCGAGTTGGCGCTGGTCCGCGCCTGTCTCGGGCGCGAGCCCGACCGCGGCGTGCTCGCCCGCCTGGCCGTGGCGCGCCTGCTGGTGCGCTTCTTCTATGGCTGCGCCTCAAGCCTCAACGCCGCGCACGGGCTGCCGGACGCGGTCCCGGAGACAGACCTCGCCGCGCCGACGCGATCCGAGTTCGCAGCCCTGCTCGCGCGGCGGGGGATCACTGACGGCGCGCCGGAGGCCCAGCGCCTCGTCGGCAAGATGGGCCTGGCCGGCTTCCTCGCGGGCGTGGAGGCGCCGGAGTTCGAGGAAACCCTCGCCGTCGTCCGCGGCTAGAGGGGCGGCCGCCGCAGGCGCCAGGGCGTGGCGCGCTCGTAGGCCGCTGCGGCGGCGAACACGCTGGCTTCGTCGAACGGCCGCCCGGCCAGCTGGAAGGCGAGGGGGAAGCCGTCGCTGCCCAGGCCGCAGCACACGGTCATCGCCGGCTGGCCCGTGATGTTGAACGGCATGCTGAGCGAAGGCTTGCCGAGGAAGTGGAAGATCGCCTGCGGCTCCTCGAAGGTCTCGGGCGGCCCCCACTGGTTGGGCGCCAGCACGAGATCGTAACCGCGCATCGCGACCCGCGTGTCGACCTGCAGCGAGCGGCGGAAGCGAACCGCGGACAGGTACTGCTCGGCGCTGAGGAACGCGCCGAGCTGGAAGCGCCGGCGGGTCGTGTAGCCGAACTTCTCCGGCGTCTCGATCACCTCCTGGCGATGGATGGCGTGCGCCTCGGCCGTGATGATGACGCGGCCGCAGATGTGGTAGTCGCGGATGTCGGGGAACACCACTTCCTCGACGATGGCGCCGAGATCGCGCAGCACGCGCACCGCCTCGTCCATGCCCTTCGCCATGTCGGGGCTGAGGCCGCCTTCATACCAGGTGCGGGCGAGCGCGATCCGCATGCCCTTGATCGGGCGCTGTGTCGCCGCCCCGTAGTCGACCTTGGGTGCCCGCGCCGACGCCTGGTCGTTGGGATCGTGGCCGGCCAGCACTTCAAGCATCAGGGCATTGTCCTCGACCGTCCAGGCGAGCGGCCCGGCCGTGTCCATGCTGAAGGACAGGGGGTAGATGCCGCAGCGGCTGACCAGGCCGTAGGTCGGCTTGATGCCGGCGGTGCCGCAGAAGCCGGCGGGATTGCGGATCGAGCCGCCGGTGTCGGAGCCCATGGCACCCATGCAGAGCGCCGCTGCCACGGCGGCACCCGAGCCGCTCGACGAGCCGCCGGGCTGGTAGTCCGTGTTCCACGGATTGCGTGCCGCCGGATAGGGCTGGTCGGGCGTCATCGCGCCGTTGGCGAATTCGTGCGTGGCGAGCTTGCCCAGCAGCACGGCACCGCCTGCCTTCAGGCGGCGGACGGTCTCGGCGTCGATCGCCGGCACGTAGTCGGCGCGCAGGTGGGAGTGGCCGGAGGTGAGGACGCCCTCGGTCTCGTAGATGTCCTTGAGCGCGATCGGGATGCCGTGCAGAGGGCTGCGGACGAGGCCCTGGCTGCGCTCCATGTCGGCCTGCTTCGCGGCCAGCCGCGCACGGTCGGCGGTGACCGTGATGTAACTCGCGATCTTGTGATCCACGGCCTCGATGCGGGCGAGGAAGGCTTCGGTGAGCGCCGTCGCCGTGATCTCGCCGCGTGCCATCAGGTGGCCGGCTTCGGCGATGCCGAGCGTCGTCAGCTCGGCGGTCGTGGGCTTACTCATCGGCGCGGAACACGTGCGGCGGTTCGGCGGCCCAGGCCCAATGGCTGGGGATGCGCTCCATCAACTGCAGCAGGCCGACATAGCCCTTGTGCAGGTGCTCGATATCCTCGGCTGTCAGGGTGAGGCCGGTCGCTGCCGCACGGACCCGGAAGTCCTCCAGCGTCGGCGGCGTCTTTGCAGGGCTCATGGGATTCCTTTCGCCGGTGCGCATGCAATGCATATGCCGACGACCTTCGCACCGGACGCAACCTTGGCTTGCCGCTTGCATGATGTTTCGCCGACGCCGCGTCGCGCGCGTCGAAGAGTGGAGTATCGCATGTTGAAGCGCCTTCGCGTTGCCGCCGCCGCCCTGGGCCTCCTCGCCGCCTCGGCGGTGCCTGCCTTCTCACAGGGCACTCTGCGCATCGGCATGACAGCCGCCGACATTCCCCAGACGACCGGCCAGCCCGACCAGGGCTTCGAAGGCTTCCGCTTCGCCGGCTACACGATCTACGACCCGCTGGTGGCGTGGGACCTGTCGAAGGCCGACGCCATCGCCGACATCAAGCCGGGCCTGGCGACCGAGTGGGCGGCGGTCGAGGGCGCCCCGACCAAGTGGATCTTCAAGTTGCGCCAGGGTGTGAAGTTCCATGATGGATCGGACTTCGACGCCGATGTCGTCCTCTGGAACCTCGACAAGATCCTGAACGACAAGTCGCCCCAGTTCGATCCGAAGCAGGCCGCCCAGGCGCGCGCGCGCGTCCCGACGCTGGTCGCCTGGAAGGCGGTCGACAAGTACACGGTCGAGCTGACGACCCGCGTGGTCAACGCGCTGTTCCCCTACGACATGTCCTACATCTTCTTCTCGAGCCCCAAGCGCTGGGAGGAAGTCGGGAAGGACTGGGTCAAGTTCGCCTCGCAGCCGGCCGGCACCGGCCCGTTCAAGGTCGACCGCGTCGTGCCGCGCGAGCGCCTCGAACTGTCGCGCTTCGACGGCTACTGGGACAAGGCCCGCGTCCCCAAGCTCGACAAGGTGATCCTGTTCCCGATGCCCGAGGCGGCGACGCGCACCGCGGCGCTGCTGGCCGGCCAGGTCGACTGGATCGAGGTGCCGGCGCCCGATGCGGTGCCGCGCCTCAAGCAGGGCGGCATGACCATCGTCACCAACAAGTATCCGCACAACTGGGCCTATCATCCCAGCATGGTCGAAGGCTCGCCCTGGACCGACATCCGGGTGCGCAAGGCGGCCAACCTGGCGATCGACCGCGCCGGCCTCGCCAAGCTGCTGGGCGGCATGATGGTCGAGTCCAAGGGCGTCGTTTATCCCGGGCATCCGTGGTTCGGCTCGCCGAGCTTCGACATCAAGTACGATCCCGAGGCGGCGAAGAAGCTGCTGGCCGAGGCGGGCTATGGCCCCAACAAGAAGCCCAAGATCAAGATCGCGATCTCGACCTCGGGCTCGGGCCAGATGCTGCCGCTGCCGATGAATGAGTACGTGCAGGAGAATCTGAACGCGGTCGGCTTCGACACCCAGTTCGAGGTGATGGAGTGGAACGCGCTGGTCAACTTCTCCTTCCAGCCGGCCACCGGCGAGCCGGCGACGAAGGCCGGCGTCAACGCGATCAACATCAGCCGCGCCACCGTCGATCCCTACTCGGCGTTCATGCGCCTGTATCATTCCGGCTTCATCACGCCCAAGGGCGCCAACTGGGGCCTGCTCAAGGATCCCAAGCTCGACGAGCTGATCGACAAGGCGCACACCAGCTTCGACAGGGCGGCGCAGACCAAGGCTCTTGCCGACGTCCACACCTACATCGTCGACCAGTCCTACTGGGTCTACATCGCCCACGACCTCAACCCGCGGGCGATGAACCCCAAGGTGACGGGCTTCGTGCAGGCCCAGAGCTGGTTCCAGGACCTGACGCCCGTCTCGATGAAGTAGCGCAACGAGGCCGACGGTCATGCTGCTCTACGCGCTCAGGCGGCTGATCTACCTGGTGCCCGTGGCGTTCGGCGTGTCGCTGCTGGTGTTCGCCCTTGTGCATCTCGCGCCCGGCGATCCCATCTCGGCGATCGTGCCGCCCGACGCGCCCAAGGAGGTCGTCGACAAGCTCAAGGAGTATTACGGCTTCGACAAGCCCTTGCCGGTCCAGTACTTCCGCTGGCTGGGCGTGACCCTGACCGGCGACTTCGGCACCTCGATCGGCACCGGCCGGCCGGTCGCCAGCGAGGTCGCCTCGGCGTTCGGCAACACGATCATCCTGGCGATCGCCGCCACCACGCTCGCCTTCACGCTGGCCGTCATCCTCGGCACGGCGGCGGCCTACGCCAAGTCGCGGCTCGTCGACCGGCTGGTCACCCTGATCTCGCTGGTCGGCGTCAGCGTGCCCCACTTCTGGCTGGCGATCGTGCTGGTCATCATCTTCGCCGTCGAGCTGGGCGCCTTGCCGCCCATGGGGATCGGGCCGGAGAACTCGACCGGCTGGCGACCCGATCGCGCGCATCTTGCCCACATGGTCCTGCCGACCATCGCCCTGTCGGTGATCCCGCTCGGGGTCGTGACGCGCACGGTGCGCTCGACGATCAAGGAAATCCTCAACATGGAGTTCGTCACGGCGCTGCAGGCCAAGGGCATGGGCGACGGGCAGATACTGCTCCACGTGCTGAAGAACGCCGCGCCGACCTGCCTCGCGGTGATGGGCCTGCAGGCCGGCAACCTGATCGGCGGCTCGATCCTGATCGAGACGGTGTTCGCCTGGCCGGGCACCGGCTTCCTGCTGAACAGCGCCATCTTCCGCCGCGACCTGCCGATCCTCCAGGGCACCACCCTCGTCCTGGCGGGCTTCTTCATGCTGCTCAACCTCACCGTGGACGTGATCCAGACCATGGTCGATCCGCGCATCAAGCGGGGCTGACGCGATGGCCCTCCAGACTCCGTCCCTCGATGTCGGCGCCGGGCTCGCTCCGGTCCCGGCCTCGGCGGCGTCGCGCGGCTACTGGCAGTCGGTCGGCCGCCGCCTGCGCCGCGATCCCGTGACCCTGATCTGCCTCGCCGTGCTGATCCTGATCGTCCTCGCTTCGCTGGCGGCGCCGTGGCTCGGGCTGGCCGATCCCTACAAGACCTCGATGCTGCGCCGCCTGCAGCCGATCGGCTCGCCCAATCACCTGCTGGGCACCGACGAGCTCGGTCGGGACATGTTCTCGCGCCTCATCTATGGCGGCCGACTGTCGCTGTTCATGGGCGTGACCCCGGTGATCTGCGCGCTCCTGATCGGCGGACTGCTGGGCATCACGGCCGGTTTCCTCGGCGGCCGCACGAACATGGCGATCATGCGCGTGATGGACGTGTTCTACGCCTTCCCGTCGGTGCTGCTGGCCATCTCGCTGTCGGGTGCCATGGGGGCGGGCACCGAGAACACGCTGCTGTCGCTCACCCTGGTCTTCATCCCGCCGATCTGCCGCGTTTCCGAGAGCGTGACGACCCAGGTCCGCGGCTTCGATTTCGTCGATGCCGCCCGGGCCAGCGGCGCCCCGACATTGACCATCGTGCGGGTGCACGTGCTCGGCAACGTGCTGGGGCCGATCCTGGTCTATGCGACTTCGCTGATCAGCGTGGCGATCATCCTGGCGGCCGGGCTGAGCTTCCTCGGCCTCGGCGTCAAGCCACCCGAGCCCGAATGGGGCCTGATGCTGAACACGCTGCGGCAGGCGATCTACGTCAATCCGGTGCTGGCCGCCCTGCCCGGCGTGATGATCTTCATCACCTCGATCTGCTTCAACCTGATGAGCGACGGACTGCGCGCCGCGATGGACGTCAAGGCCTGACCATGGACACGGTGGTTCCCGCAACCGACCGCGGCGGCCCGGCCCAGCCGCTCCTGCTGGCCAGCGGCCTGCGCAAGCACTTCCCGGTGGGCGGCGGCCTGCTCGGTCGTGGCGGCAAGGTCGTGCGCGCGGTCGACGACCTCACCCTGTCGGTCGCCAAGGGCGAGACCTTGGGCGTGGTGGGCGAATCGGGCTGCGGCAAGTCCACAGTGGCGCGGCTGCTGATCCGCCTGATCCGGCCCGATCGCGGCACCATGGTGCTGGACGGAGACCCGGTCGACGAGCCGCACGGCATCACCGTGAGCGAGCTGCGCCGCCAGGTGCAGATGGTGTTCCAGGATTCCTACGCCTCCCTGAACCCGCGGCTGACCATCGGCGAGACGCTCGCCTTCGCTCCCCGGGCGCACGGCGTCCCGGCGGCCGAAGCGCGCAACCGCGCCCGCGACCTGCTGGCCAAGGTCGGCCTCGATCCCGTCACCTACCTCGAGCGCTACCCGCACGAACTGTCGGGCGGGCAGCGCCAGCGGGTGAACATCGCCCGCGCGCTGGCGCTCCGGCCGCGGCTGGTGATCCTGGACGAGGCGGTGTCGGCGCTCGACAAGTCGGTCGAGGCGCAGGTCCTCAACATGCTGGTCGACCTCAAGGAGGAGTTCGGCCTCACCTACCTGTTCATCAGCCACGACCTCAACGTGGTGCAGTATCTCAGCGACCGCGTGCTGGTGATGTATCTCGGCAAGATCGTCGAGCTGGGGCCGGTGGAGGCGATCTACGGCGATCCCAGGCACCCGTACACGCGGGCCCTGCTGTCGGCCCGGCCGTCGATGGACCCGCGCAAGCGCACGCGCGAGGCGCCGATCCAGGGCGACCCGCCCAATCCCATCGATCCGCCGTCGGGCTGCCGCTTCCGCACGCGCTGTCCCTTCGCCGAGAACGTTTGCGCCCGCTCGGAGCCGCCGCTGGCCGACACCGGTGGCCAGTCGGTGGCGTGCCACATGCAGATCGCGGGATCCGGCCATACCCGCGCGCCGAGGCTGGCATGAGCGAGCTGCTGCAGGTCCGCGACCTTCACGTCACCTTCGTGACGCCCGACCGCACGGTGCACGCGGTGAACGGCGTCAGCTTCGACGTCCGGCGCGGCGAGACGCTCGGCATCCTGGGAGAGTCCGGCTCGGGCAAGAGCGTCACCCTGCGCTCGATCCTGCGCCTTCATCCCGAGCGGCGGACGCGCTGGTCGGGCAGCATCCGCCTGGAGGGCGACGAAGTGCTGGAGATGGGTCCGCGCGCGCTGTCGGACCTTCGCGGCGGGCGGGTCGCCATGATCTTCCAGGAGCCCGCCACCGCCTTCGACCCGGTCTTCACCATCGGCCGCCAGATCGCCGAGACGGTCCGCCGCCACACCGGCAAGAGCGACACCGAATCGTGGAAGCGGGCGCGCGAACTGCTCGAGATGGTCCGCATCCCCTCGCCGGCCCAGCGCCTGAAGGCCTATCCGCACGAGATGTCGGGCGGCATGCGGCAGCGCGCCATGATCGCGCTCGCTCTGTCGTGCAACCCAAGCCTGCTGCTGGCCGACGAGCCGACGACGGCGCTCGACGCGACCGTGCAGATCCAGGTGCTGCTGCTGATCCGCGAGCTGCAGCGCGAGTTCGATCTCGGCGTGATCTTCGTCACCCACGACATCGGCGTCGCCGTCGAGGTCTCAGACCGCATCGGCGTCATGTATGCCGGCAAGATCGTCGAGCTGGCCGGTGTGGAGCAGATGGTCGACGCGCCGCAGCATCCCTACAGCCGCGGCCTGCTCGCCTCGACGGTCCATGACGGGATGCGCGGCCAGCGCCTGGAGGCGATACCCGGCGCGCCGCCCGACCTGTCGGAGACGCCGACCGGCTGCAGCTTTGCGCCGCGCTGCCGGTTCGTCCGACCGGACTGCACGGCCGCCCCGCCGGTTCTCGCCCCGACCGGCGACAGCCACCTGGTGCGCTGCGTGCTGGCGGCCTGAGCGCGCCGCGATCAGAGCCCGTCCAGCACACCCATCAGGGTCGCGCGCGGCTCGTCCGACATCAGCACCTGGAACGGATCGTCGAACACCGCCACGATCAGCAGGCAGAAGGTGAAGGCGACGGTGAACAGGCCGACGCCGATGCGCATGGCGCGCCGGTTGCTGACATGGACCAGCATGAGGGCGATCTGCGTCAGCGCGCCCAGCACCAGCACGGACAGCCACTTGATGGGCGCCGTCGCGTCGTTGGCGACGTGGAGGCGCCGGTTGTGCGCCTGGAGCAGGCGCTCGACGGCGCCGAGTAGGGCGCTGCGGTTGGGGCCGTCGAGCCCGTAGGCATGGGTGACGCTGGCCAGCAGCGCCTGGTAGGCGTCGCCGGTCTCGCTGCGCGCCGCCTCGATGGTGGTCGAGTAGGGGTTCTCGTTGCTGGCCTTCTCGGCATAGGCGCGCAGCTTCGGCACCACGGCGGCCTGCACGTCGTTGGCCTCGGCGAGATGGGCGATGGCCTGGACCGCATCGCCCTCGGCCTGGACGAGCTGGCGGGCGATCGTGTCCTTCTGCCAGACGTCGCTCGCGAGCAGGGCCGCGAAGAGGCCGAACAGCACGGCGACGCAGGTGAAGTACGGGGCGACCAGGCCGGTGCTTGCCTGGATGGAGGCCGCGAGCGGTCCGCGGGCTTCGAGCGAGAACAGGAGCAGGGCGACCAGCGTCGGCGCGACCAGCGACAGGACGATGTCCCAAGTCAGCAGAGCGACCATCAGCCGCTGAACATTTCCTTAACCTTGCTGAAGAAACCCTCGGATTCGGGGCTGGTCTTGCCGGCCTTCTCGAACTCCTTCAGCAGCTCCTTCTGCTTGGGCGTGAGGTTGGTCGGCGTCTCGACGTTGATCTCGATGTACATGTCGCCGCGCTGCGCGGAGCGCACGATCGGCATGCCCTTTCCGCGCAGGCGGAACTGGTGCCCGCTCTGGGCACCGGAGGGGATGTTGATGCGGGCCATCTTGCCGTCGAGGGTCGGCACCTCGATGCTGCCGCCCAGCGTCGCCTGCACCATGGCGATGGGCACGCGGCAATGGACGTCGGCACCCTCGCGCTCGAACAGCGCGTGCCGGCGCACCGACAGGAAGACGTAGAGATCGCCGGGCGGACCGCCGCGGGCGCCGGCCTCGCCCTCGCCGCTCAACCGGATACGCGTGCCGTCCTCGACGCCCGGAGGAATGTTCACCTTCAGGGTCTTCTCGCGGCGGACGCGGCCCTGGCCGGCGCAGGCGCGGCACGGCTTGTCGATCACCTGGCCGGCGCCGTGGCAGGCGTGGCAGGTGCGCTCGACGGTGAAGAAGCCCTGCTGGGCGCGAAGGCGTCCGCGGCCGTGGCAGGTCGGGCATTGCTGCGGCTTGGAGCCCGGCTCGGCGCCGCTGCCCTTGCAGCTCTCGCAGGCGACCGAGGTCGGCACGCGGACGGTGGCCTCGGTGCCGCCATAGGCCTGCTCGAGCGTGATCTCGAGATTGAAGCGCAGGTCTTGGCCGCGCATGTCGGCCCGGCCGCGTCCGCGCGGACCGCCGCCGTTGAACATCTCCTCGAAGATGTCGCCGAACACCGATCCGAAGTCGAAGCCCTGGGCGCCGTTGAACGGGCCACCCGGCCCGCCCATGCCGCCCTCGAAGGCGGCCGCGCCGTAGCGGTCGTAGGCGGCCCGCTTCTCCGGGTCCTTCAGGATGTCGTAGGCGTGGTTGACGTCCTTGAACTTCTTCTCGGACTCGGCATCACCCTGATTGCGGTCTGGGTGGTGCTGCATGGCGAGCTTGCGGAACGCCTTCTTGATGTCGTCGGCGCTCGCCGTCCGGCTCACTCCAAGCAGCTCGTAATAGTCCTGCGACATACGCTCTACGCAGCCCCCACCTGCCGCTTAAAGGTTCGGCCTCCCGCTGGCGCGGGAGGCCGCTGCTGGTTCCCGGGTCCGGCTCAGCCGGAGCCCGTCTTCTTGTTCTTGTCGGTGACGTCCTCGAACTCGGCGTCGACGACCTTGTCGTCCTTGGCCTCGTTCGCGGCGCCACCACCGGGCGCTGCACCTGCCCCCGCCCCGGCCTGCGCCTCGGACTGCTGGGCCTTGTACATCGCCTCGCCGAGCTTCATCGCCGCTTGGGCGAGCTCGTTGGTCTTGGTCTTGATCGCCTCGGCGTCCTCTCCCGTGAGCGCCGACTTCAAGTCCTGGACCGCGCTCTCGATCGCCGACTTCTCGCTGCCGCCGACCTTGTCGCCATACTCCTGGAGGTTCTTCTCCGTGGAGTGCACGAGCGCCTCGCCCTGGTTGCGGGCGTCGATCAACTCGCGCTTCTTCTTGTCCTCCTCGGCGTGCAGCTCGGCGTCCTTGACCATCTTCTCGATGTCGGCCTCGCTGAGACCGCCCGAGGCCTGGATGCGGATCTGCTGCTCCTTGCCGGTGGCCTTGTCCTTGGCCGAGACCTGGACGATGCCGTTGGCGTCGATGTCGAACGTGACCTCGACCTGCGGCATGCCGCGCGGCGCCGGCGGAATGCCGACCAGGTCGAACTGGCCCAGCATCTTGTTCTGGGCGGCGATCTCGCGCTCGCCCTGGAACACGCGGATGGTCACCGCCGTCTGGTTGTCGTCGGCCGTCGAGAAGGTCTGGCTCTTCTTCGTCGGGATCGTCGTGTTGCGCTCGATCAGGCGGGTGAACACGCCACCCAGCGTCTCGATGCCCAACGACAGCGGCGTCACGTCGAGCAGCAGGACGTCCTTGACCTCGCCCTTCAGCACGGCCGCCTGGACCGCCGCGCCGACCGCCACGACCTCGTCGGGGTTGACGTTGCGGGCCGGCTCCTTGCCGAAGAACTGCTTAACGACCTCGATGACCTTGGGCATGCGGGTCATGCCGCCGACCAGGATGACCTCGTCGATCTGGCCCGCCTGAAGGCCGGCATCCTTCAGCGCCGCCTTGCACGGCTCTAGCGTGCGCTGGATCAGCTCGTCGACCAGCGATTCGAGCTTGGCACGCGACAGCTTGATCACGAGATGCTTGGGGCCGCTCGCGTCCGCCGTGATGAACGGCAGGTTGATCTCGGTCTCCTTGGCGTTGGAGAGCTCGATCTTGGCCTTCTCGGCCGCCTCCTTGAGGCGCTGCAGGGCGAGCTTGTCGTTGCGCAGGTCGATGCCCTGCTCCTTCTTGAACTCGTCCGCGAGGTAGCTGATCACCCGCAGGTCGAAGTCCTCGCCGCCCAGGAACGTGTCGCCGTTGGTGGCCTTCACCTCGAACACGCCGTCGCCGATCTCGAGCACCGACACGTCGAACGTGCCGCCGCCCAGGTCGTAGACCGCGATCGTGCCGCTCTTGCGCTTGTCCATGCCGTAGGCAAGGGCAGCCGCGGTCGGCTCGTTGATGATGCGCAGCACGTCGAGGCCGGCGATGCGGCCGGCGTCCTTGGTCGCCTGGCGCTGGGCGTCGTTGAAGTAGGCCGGGACGGTGATGACCGCCTGCTCGACCTTCTCGCCGAGATACGCCTCGGCGGTCTCCTTCATCTTGCCCAGGATGAACGCCGAAATCTGGCTCGGGCTGTACTGCTGCCCGTTGGCCTCGACCCAGGCGTCGCCGTTGGAGGCCTTCACGATCTTGAAGGGCACCAGCGACATCTCCTTCGCGACCATCGGGTCGTCGAAGCGGCGCCCGATCAGGCGCTTCACCGAGTAGAGGGTCTTCAGGGGATTGGTGACGGCCTGGCGCTTGGCGGCCTGGCCGACCAGGCGCTCGCCGCCGTCGGTGAACGCGACCATCGAGGGGGTCGTCCGGGCGCCCTCGGAATTCTCGATGACCTTGGTGTCTCCGCCTTCCATGACCGCGACGCACGAATTGGTCGTGCCGAGGTCGATACCAATGACTTTGGCCATGACTGTTCTCTCTTCCCTAGCAGGTCGTACCAGCCCCAAAGGCGCCAGGACGACCCCCGATTGTTACCTGCCGGAAAAACCGGGTCAGGACAGGGGCTATATAGGGTCTATAGAACCGCCTGCAATGGACCTGACCCGCCAAAATAACGAATCTGATGGGTTCCGGCCCTAATTCTCGTTGCTCGCCGGCCGCGGCGGCGGACCACCCCTGGAAACCGCCACCATGGCCGCGCGCAGCAGTCGGCCGGCGATGAGGTAGCCCGGGATCAGCTCCTGGACGACCGTGCCGGCGGGCACGGACGGGTCGTCGACCTCCATCATCGCCTGATGGAATTCGGCGTTGAACGGCTTGCCCAGCGCCTCGATCCGGCTGACGCCGTGACGCTCCAGAACCGACTGCAGCTCGCGCTCGGTCGCCTGGACGCCGACCACGACGTTCTTGATCGCGGGGTCCACGGACGCCGTGTCCTGGGGCAGCGCCGACAGGGCGCGGCCGAGATTGTCGGCGACCGACAGGACGTCCTTGCCGAACCGCTCGATGCCGTACTTGCGCTCGCGCTCGACATCCTGCTGGGCGCGGCGGCGGATGTTCTGGGTCTCGGCCAGCGCACGCAGCAGCTTGTCCTGCAGGTCGGCCTTCTCGGCCTGGAGCTGCTGGATCTCGCCGGCCGCGTCCTGCGGCCTGCCGGGAATGTCGATGTCGTCGGACGGATCGACCGGCATCTCAGCCGGGGCGTCGCCCGCGGTCGGATCGCTGGCCATACGTATAATCCCTAGTGAAAGTGGTTGCTTTGGGTGGCCTTCACTTAGGGATGCCGGTGGCCGCGGTCAACCGCCACGCCGTGGTCACACCGCCTCGAGCGGCGCGTGCTTCCGGGTACCGCGCACGACGATGCCGCCGCGGTCGCCGACCGTGACCGTGCCGTAGCGCTGGGCGAAGGCCGGCGGCAGCGGCCGCGCGCCCTCGGCTGCCAGCCAGAGCCGCAGCAGGTGGCGCCGGCGCTCGGGCTCGGGCCAGTCGACGAACGACGTACGGTCGTGGAGCAGCGTGTGGTTGTGCACGAGCTGCACGTCGCCCGGCTTGAACTCCATGAACAGATGGAGCGCCGGATCGTTGGCCAGCGAATCGAACAGGTCGAGCGCCTCGACCTGCTGCGCCGACAGGCGCGGGGCGTCGGGGAAGCGCTGCGCCGAGTCGATGTACTGGCGCTGGTAGATCGCCGTTAGGTAGCCCTGGTGCCAGTTGAACACGGGGATCTCGAAGTAGGGCTTCTGTCCGTCGGGCACCTCGCCGCGCCGGTCGGTGGCGAGCGGCTGGAACAGCAGCGCCAGCAGGTCCGGCCGGCGGCGGCGCATCTCGTTGTAGATGGTGGTCGAGCTGACCAGGGCCGAGAGGCCGCCCGACTGCGCCGTCTTCAGGCACAGCAGCGCGACGATATCGCAGGAATCGGTATGGTAGGTCTGTCGCTCGTTGGTCTGGTAGATGCGGACGTTGGGGTCGTGGACGTCGAGCCCGAGGTCTTGCACGTGGCCCAGCACATGGCCCTTGCCGTTCTGCGAGCGGGCGCTGCCGAGATGGGCGCCGAGGCCGAAGAAGGCCGTCGCCGATTCGCGCGTCGACCAGCGTTCGACCGGCAGGCCGCGCAGCAGCAGGAAACCGCGGCCGCCCAGCACCTCCTCGCGCACCCGGCCGCGCAGCTTCGGGCCGAGCGTCGGCAGGGGAAAGTCGCGGGCCGTGATGGCGGCAATGTCGGCCTCGCGCGCGGCCAGCGCGCGGGTCGCCGCATCGACCTCGGCGATCTCGGCCGCGTCGAGCGGCATCAGCCAGTCGTCGCGCCGGGCCATCGCGGGACCGTACCAGGCGGCGGCGCCGGTCTGTTCCGGCGGAAGGTCGAGAGCCATGGCGTTTCCTCTTTTTGTTTCTTTGCGTTCTTCCCGGTGTGTTTCGGTCACGTCTCCCAAGGGAATCGCGGCGCGAACAGATCGACGTCGTTGCTCGTGAGGCGGAAGCTTTCGGTGGCGTTCACGAGGGCGGCCCGGATGCCGGGCTCGAGCGCGCTGTGGCCGGCGTCGGGGACCACGACATAGCGGGCTTCCGGCCAGGCCCGGGCCAGCGCGTCGGCCGTCACCGGCGGACAGACGATGTCGTAGCGGCCCTGCACGATGGTGCAGGTGAGGTGGCGCACGCGCCCGAGATCGGCCCAAGGCCAACCGTCGGGCACGAAGGTGTTGTTGGCGAAGTAGTGCGCCTCGATGCGCGACAGGGCGAGCGCGAAACCGCCATGGTCCGATTCGAACGGCGCCCGCGCCGTCGGATAGAGCGTCGAGCAGGCCGCCTCGTAGCGACTCCAGGCGCGCGCGGCGGGACGATGCCTGTCGGGGCTGCGGTCGATCAGCCGGCGATAGTAGCTGCCCAGCAGGTCGCCGCGCTCCTCGGGCGGCAGGTGCTCGGCGAAGTCGCGCCACGCTTCCGGGAAGATCGCCCGCATGCCGTGCAGGAACCAGTCGATCTCAGACCGGCCGCCGAGGAAGATGCCGCGCAGGATGAAGCCGCTGACCCGCTCCGGATGCTTCAGGCCGTAGGCGAGCGCCAGCGTGCTGCCCCACGAGCCGCCGAACAGCAGCCACTGGGAGATGCCGAGATGGGCCCGCAGCTTCTCCATGTCGGCCACGAGATGGCCGGTCGTGTTGTCCTGCAGCTCGCCGAGCGGCATCGAGCGGCCGCAGCCGCGCTGGTCGAACACGACGATGCGGTAGAACTGCGGATCGAAGAAGCGGCGATGGACGGGGGCCGAGCCGGCTCCGGGTCCGCCGTGCAGGAACAGCACCGGGACGCCGGCAGGATTGCCGCTCTGCTCCCAGTAGAGCGTGTGCCGCCCGTCGACCGCCAGCATGCCGCTGGCATAGGGCGAGATCTCCGGGAACAGGTCGGAGCGGAGCGGGGTTTCTGAGCGCGGCATGTCGGTCTCGGAGGGATTCACTGCCATAGCGGCCGGCATTGTTCCAGCCTCGTGGCGATTGCCGTTGCCGGTCCGCAGCGTCTAAGGTCGCAGCGGGGCCCTGGGAGGGTCAGTGACGTTCCGCCGCTTTCTGGCACTCGTGGCGCTGCTCGCCGGCATCGCGGCCTGTGCCTCGCCCGACCAGCAGACGCCCGCCAGCCAGTCGGGCCCCGCCGCCGTTCCGCAGCTGCCGCAGCAGCTCCAGCGCGAGGTCGGCCCGGCCTATGCCGATGCCCGGCTGCAGGCCTATGTCGACGGCGTCGGACGGGGCCTCGTGGCGCGCTCCGGCGTCGGCGGAAACTACCGCTTCGTCGTTCTCGACCTGCCGGTGGCCAACGCCCATGCGGTCGGCAACTACATCTTCGTCACGCGCGGCCTGCTCGCCCTCCTGGACGACGAGGCCGAGCTCGCCGCCGCCTTCGGCCACGAGCTCGGGCATCTGGTCGAGGGCCATGGCGCGCGTCGTGCCCGCGCCCGCAAGGGCGTGCTGGATGCCGCCGTCGAGGCCGCGAAGACGACCGGTTCGGTCTCGGTGGGCCGCTCGGTGGCGCGCGACGGCCTTCTGGCGCTGCGCCGCTACTCGCGCGACCAGGAGCTCGAGGCCGACAAGATCGGGGTCGGCATGCTGGTGCGGGCCGGCTATCGCGGCAGCGCCATGGGCAGCCTGATCGACAAGCTCAGGCGCCAGGGTCAGTTCGAGCTCCAGCTGCTCGGCGTGGCGCCGGATGCGATCGACCGTCGCAGCGCCACGGCCACCCATCCCGCCCCGGTCGAACGCCGCCTCGCCCTCGAAGCCGATCCCGATGCCGCGCGGCCGGGGGAAGCGGGCCGCGCTCCCTATCTCGCGGCCGTCGACGGCATGATCGTCGACGACTCGCCGCAGGAAGGCTACGTGCGCGGCAACCGCTTCCTCCACCCGGTCATGAAGCTCGCCTTCGAGGCGCCGCGCGACTTCCGGCTGTTCAACGAACCGGATGGCGTGCTGGGCGTGGGTCGCGACGGGTCGCTGATGTTCTTCTCCTGCAGCGACGAGACCGTGCCCGGCAGCCTCGCCGACTGGATGCTGAACACGGTGAAGCCGACGCCCGTGGACGTGCAGCCGACGGTGATCGGCGGTGCCGAGGCCGCGATCGGGGCGCGGCCGCGGGGCTCCGATGCCGGTCTCGGCCAGGCGCGCTATGTGCTGGTCCGGCACGGCAAGAACGTCTGCTACTTCAATCTGCTGAGCGAGGGGCCCGAGCGCGACCGCCGCATCGACGGGCTGGTCGATGCCGCCCGGACCTTCCACAGTCTCACCGACGCCGAGGCGGCGGCGTTGCGGCCCCACCGGCTGCGGGTCGTGTCGACGGCCGGCACGACGGCAGAGGCGCTCGCGCAGCGCCTGCCCTATGCGGACTTCAAGATGGAGCGGCTGCTGGTGCTGAACGGTGTCGGCACGCCGGCCGAGCTGATGGCCCCACCCCAGGCGAAGACCGTCCAGCCCTGATCCGGCCGGTTCTGTCCTACAGCGGGATGAGATGAGGTGGAATCGCTTGCGCTTCCACCTCATCTCATCCGCGCGCGCGAATGTCGTAGGTTGCTTTGGTCTAGGCCTCGATGCGGTCTATCAGGCGGCCGGCGGCGTCGAGAGCGACGAGGGCGGGCCGCTGGCGCGTGACGGTTAGGACGCGCCCATCGTCGTCCGCCTCGTCGGGCGCGCTGCCGGCGCCGCGCACCAGGCGCGCCAGCCGGTCCCAGCCCGCGTCGCCACCGCGCGCCAGGGCGGTGGCGAGGGCGGCGTCGCTCTGGCCGCTCCACCAGAAGGAATCGGCCTGTTCGTCGAGCGGGCGGCGGGGGTCGATGCCGGCAGCCGCCATCAGGATACCGCCGGTCGCGTCGAGGGCCGCGCGCTTCAGGCCGTTCAGCAGCTCGGGATGGCCGGGATGGCGGGACTGCTGCTCTCGCACTTCGACGGTCCAGCGCACGATCGCCGAGGGACCATGCCGGCAGGCGAACCGTCCGTCGGCAATGCTGGCGCCGTAGCCTTCGACCACGGCGGCGAGGCCGCGCGCCAGCATCCAGTCGAGGACGGAAAGGGGCTCGAGGGCGAACTGCAGGGCCAGCAGCTTGTGCCACATTTCCTCCTGGGCGCCGCGCAGGAAGACGACGGAACAGCCGAGGTTGGCCGCCATCAGGCGGCGGCGCAGGCGCAGCAGCAGGTCCAGGGTGCGGCAGGGGTCGCCGCGGTCGCCCAGCATGTTGCCCAGCACGACGAAATGGTCGCCGCGGCGCCAGCGGTCCAGCAGCGCCGGCGCGAGGGTGGCGAGGGCCTGGTCGTCGCCGAACAGGGCTCCCAGAGCCCAGAGGCGGCCGCCCTCGCTCAGGCGGGCGATGGGGGCGGCGGTCATGGGGGCATGAAAAAGGCGGCGCGACGTTGGAGTGTCGGCCGCCTTTTCAGCTCGCTTCGTGCCAGGATCCCCGTCAGGCGACCTTCTGCAGCACGCTGTTCAGCTTCTGCGTGGCCAGGTCCTTGTCGATCCGCTCGACCGCCGCCAGCTCACGCGCCAGGCGATCCAGGGCCGCCTCGTAGATCTGGCGCTCGCTGTAGGACTGGTCGGGCTGGCCGGCATTGCGATGCAGGTCGCGCACGACCTCGGCGATCGACACCGGGTCGCCCGAGTTGATCTTGGCTTCGTACTCCTGGGCACGACGGTTCCACATCGCGCGGCTGACCCGGCTGCGGCCCTTCAGGGTCACCAGCGCGCTCTCCATGATCTTGCGCGAGCTGAGCTTGCGCAGGCCGGAAATCTTGGCCTTCGCGACCGGGACGCGCAGCATCATGCGCTCCTGCTCGAACGAAATCACGAACAGGTCGAGCTTGTGGCCGGCGATTTCCTTCGCCTCGATGTCGATCACACGGCCGACGCCGTGGGTCGGGTAGACCACAAAGTCGCCCCTCTCGAACGCGAACTCCTTCGGCTTGGCCACCGCCTTCTTCACCTTGGCCATGTCTGTTCCCTTCACATCAAACCCCGCGCAAAGCGACACCGTGACCTGTCCATCCACGCCCCCTGCGTGGTTGACCCTGCGCCCGGCATCGGTAAGTTGTTATCGGATACCGAATAGGACACCGAGTCGGCGGCAGATCGCTTCCGGGACCGCTTCCGACCGGGTTCTTGTATCACAATTCAGGCCGAGAGTCGCGGTTTATGTTGCATTTCGGCAACGGTTGGGCCATGCGCAAATTGCATGGCGCAAGCGAAAGCTGCGGACCAACTCCGCGACGGGTAATTTTCTAGCGCGCGGCGGGTTTGTCGCTGAAATACTTCTCGTACTTGTCCTTCTCGTCGCGATGCTCGTCGGCATCCGTCGGGGCCTCGCCCTTGCGCGTGATGTTGGGCCAGCTGGTCGACAGGCTGCGATTGAGCTCCAGCCACTGCTCCAGACCCTTCTCGGTGTCGGGCAGAATGGCGTTGGGCGGGCACTCGGGCTCGCACACGCCGCAGTCGATGCATTCGTCAGGATTGATGACCAGCATGTTCTCGCCCTCGTAGAAACAGTCGACGGGGCAAACTTCGACGCAGTCCATGTACTTGCACTTGATGCAAGCCTCGGTCACGACATAGGTCATCAAACGGGCTCCTGACGCGGCGAGGGCTTAACGCGTGCCATCGGCCCGCGCAAGACCGGCAAATCAGCCCGCGTCGATTTCATCATACAACGTGCGAGCCTCGACCGCGGGCCCTCGCCGCTCGCCGAGGGCGACGACGCGCAGGACGCGGACGCGCGGTCCCAGGGCGAAGGTCAGCACCATGCCGGGCGCCACGTTGGCATGCGGCTTGTCGACCACCCGCCCGTCGATCCGGCAGCGCGACTTCTCGACGAAGCGCGAGGCGAGGGAGCGGGTCTTGAAGAAGCGGGCGTGCCACAGCCATTTGTCGAGCCGCATGCGCCCTGGCTCGCCCGGCGGCTATTTCTTCCCGCCGAGCTTGAGCTCGAGCAGCTTGGCGAAGGGCGAATCGGCGGCCTCCCCCTTCTTCTCGGTCGTGGCGTAGAGCCGGAGCGCCGGCCCGCCGCTGTCGCGCCGCGGCGGACGGGGACCGCGCCGCTCCTCGCGCGGGCCATCGCCGCGCGGCCCGTTGTTGCGCGGCCCATCGTTCCGGGGCCCATCGTTGCGCGGCCGTTCCTCGCGCCGATCCCGCTGCTCCCGGTTGGGCGGCCCGTCGCCGCGCGGGCGGTCCGGACCGCGCTCGGTTCGCGGCGAATCGGCGAAGAACTGGCGTTCGTTGGGCCGCTGCGGGCGGTCGCGGCGGCGCTGGTCGCGCTGGTCACGTTGCTGGCGCTGCTGCTGACGCTGGCGCTCGCGCTGCTCCTCGCGCTCGCGCACGAAGCGCGGCTTGACCGAGAAGGCGTAGAGCGGGCCGAACTCGTCCGAGGGCGGGTGCACGCGGTAGCCGAGCCCGCGCAGGACGTTGGCCATCTCGGGCTCCGAGCAGCCGACCAGCGACATCATCTGCGGCGTGGCGCGGAACCAGCCGGGGGGCAGGGGCTTCGGTCCGGCCTGGACTGGCTCCCCGGCGGTCGCCTCGGGCGGCGTCGCGGCCTCGCCGGTCGTCTCTTCGGTGCTGGCGGCCGCCGGTGCCTCACCGTCTGCCGTCTCGGCGCTGGCGCCTTCTGCGATCTCGGCGGTCGCGCCTTCTGTCGTCGTATCCTCGCCCGCTGCCTCTGCGGCCGTCGCCGGTGTCTCCGGGGAGGCGGCGTCGGCCGTCGGCTCCTCGAGAGCCTGCTGTCCGGCGTCCGGCGTCGGGTCTTCCGCGGCGGGCGCGCCCGTCACCTGGGCTTCGGCGGTCGGGGCCGGCTGCTCGTCTTCAGGCGCCTCGGACGCCATCGGCGAGTCCGCTGCGTCGGCCGACTCGAGTGGCGGGGCCTCGGCGGCGACCGCTTCCGTCGGCTCGCTTTCCGCCGCCGGCTCGGTTTCGCCGAACGCCGCCGCCACGATCGCCCATTCGCTGATCTCGTCGGCCGAAGCCGGGGCATCCGCCGCGGGAGCGGGCGCCGGCGCGCGCGACTTCGGCGCCGCACGCTCGGCGCTCTTCTTTTCCTGCTGCTGGGCCCGGCGTGCCGCTTCGCGGCTGTCGCGCACGGCGTGGCGCGCCATCGCCGCGAGCCGCTCCACCATGTCGGCGCGAATCGCGTGGTCGCCCAGCGGCAGGTAGCCGATGGTCGCGTAGAACGACCGATCGGCGCCCTGCGGCAGATCCATCGAGGTCCGTCCCTCGGCCGGCAGCGGCGGAATGGAATCGCGGTTGTTCGCGATCATCCAGAGGCCGGCCCGCAGGCGGATCGGCACCGGCTTCAGCATGCTCGGGAAATAGAGCGAATAGACGCCGACCCGCACGCCGAGGCGCGCCAGCGCCTTGCGATCCTCTTCGCTGAGCTGCGCGAGCTGATCCTCGATCGGCCGCCGCGCCAGAACGCCCAGGCCCTCGCAGAGCTGGAAGACGATGCCGCGGGCGCCGGCCGGAAGCTCCGCCGTGGCACGCGCGTCCATGAGCTCGCTGAGGCCGAGACGAATGCGCGTCTCGACCCAGACGGCGGCGCGCTTGCGCACCTCTTCGCGGGCCGGGCCGTCGAGGAGATCCGACGGCAGGGCCTCGACCTTGGGCGCGAGCACGTCGCCGCTCGGCAGCAGCCGTGCGACCGGACCGCCGCCCCAGCAGACGCGCAGCTGACCGTCGAACACCAGTTCGCCGTCCTGCGAATTCGTGAAGGCCTGCAGGCGCGCGGGCAGGTCCTGGCGCAGCGCGCGCAGCGCCGCACTCAGCACAGCCTTCTGGTCGGTTTGCCCTTCCGTCGCGTCCGGTACGAAGCGGAACCCCTCGATACGACCGAGATGCTCTCCCTCGACCGTGACCTCGCCCGCCGCCGCGACCGACGTCGTCATTTCACCCTCATCTTGCAATCTTCGTACAAGCAGCGCCGCCCGTCTATCGACAAACCTTTGCATTAGACGCTGGTGCAGCACGTCGGAAAGGCGGTCCTCGATGGCGCGCGCCCGCTCCTGCCAGTGGGCGGCGCGCTGGATCCAGTCCGGCCGGTGGGAAATATAGGTCCAGGTGCGGACATGCGCGATGCGCGCCATCAGCGTGTCGATGTCGCCGTCGAAGCGTTCGAGGCGCTTGATGTGACCCTCGATCCAGTCCTCAGGCAGGCGCTCGCCGCCCTGCGTCAGATGGTGGAAGAGCTGGCCGAGCAGCCGCGTATGCTCCTCTGTCATCGTCTTGCGAAAATCGGGCACCTGGCAGACTTCCCAGAGAAGCCTGACGCGCTGCGGTGCGTGCAGGCGCGGCAGGAACTCGCCCTGCGCCGCCAGGGTCTGCAGGGCGAGCTGGTCGTCCTGCTCGCGGACGCGCTGCAGCGCGGCATGGGGGGGCGGCCGGTTGAGGGACTGGATCAGCGCCGGGACGGAGCGGAAGTCGAGGTCGCTGTTGCGCCATTGCAGGTCGCGCAGGGGATCGAACCGGTGGTTCTCGATGGCCTCCACGACGTCCGGATCGAGGCCGCCCACGTCCGCCGTCGTCCCGAACGTGCCGTCGTTCATGTGGCGGCCGGCGCGCCCGGCGATCTGCGCCAGCTCGACGGCCCGGAGTGGCCGTGTCGCGCGCCCGTCATATTTCCGCAACGACGCGAACCAGACATGGTTCACGTCCATGTTGAGGCCCATGCCGATCGCATCGGTCGCGACGAGGTAGTCGACCTCGCCCGACTGGAACATGTCGACCTGGGCGTTGCGCGTGCGTGGGCTGAGCGCGCCCATGACGATCGCCGTCCCGCCGCGCTGGCGGCGGATCAGCTCGGCGATGGCGTAGACCTCGTTGGCAGAGAAGCCGACGACGGCCGAGCGGCGCGGCAGCCGGGTCGCCTTCTTCGGCCCGGCATAGGCGAGCTTGGAGAAGCGCGGCCGCGCCACGACGTCGATGTCGGGCAGCAGGCGGTTGAGCACCGGGCGGATCGTGTCGGCGCCCAGCAGCATCGTTTCCTGCGTGCCGCGGGCATGAAGAATGCGATCGGTGAAGAAATGGCCGCGCTCGGGGTCGGCCGCCATCTGCACCTCGTCGACCGCCAGGAACGACACGATCCGGTCGAGCGGCATCGATTCGACGGTGCAGACGAAATAGCGCGCGCCGGGCGGCGCGATCTTCTCCTCGCCGGTGATCAGCGCCACCTGATTCGCGCCCTTCACCCTGACGATGCGGTCGTAGTTCTCGCGCGCCAGCAGCCGCAGCGGAAACCCGATCATGCCCGATTCGTGGCCGAGCATGCGTTCGATCGCGAGGAAGGTCTTGCCGGTATTGGTCGGGCCGAGGACGGCGGTCAGGCGGCCGGCGGCGCTGGTGAGCGGCATCGCCCCACCTTCGCGCGGGCCTGCGGCCGGCGCAAGGCCCGCCCCGGGGGCGCCCGGCCGGCGTCGGTTGGCTAGATCTCGACCTCGTAGAACAGGGGATCCTCGGTCACCTTGCCGAGCGACACCTTCTTGCTGCCGAACGCCTTGTCCGTGCGGACAACCTGCGAATTGGTCTTCTCGAGCAGCCGGTCGAGCAGCGGCTGCCACGGCAGCGTTCCCCACTTCACCTTCTTGGCCATTTCCGAATCGGTCGGCACCAGCGCCAACTCGAGCGACGTCATCAGCTCCAGGCCGAGCTTGTTCAGCGTGGCGTTGTGGCTGGCATGGTGGCCCACCTTGTAAAGCACCGTGCGCTTCAGCAGGTCGGGCCCGGTGACGGAGCGATCGCCGACCTTGAACTTCACGTCCTGCCACGACAGCCAGTTGCCGACCTGGGCGTCGGCCGCGAACAGCATGACGGGCCCGCCCTCCGCGCGCGGCCCCAGCTCGAAGGCGAGCACGAGGCTGGTGTTGTTGGTGTCCTCGTCGAGCTGCATGGCGAGGGTCGTGGCCGAGCTCATCCACTCGGCGTCGATCCGCCGCCACTCCTGGGTATTGTCGGTGCGCTCCTCGTCGGGCCCGTCGGCCGTGTCGGCCCAGTAGTGGCGCTTGAAGAAGGGCAGCGCCCGGGTGCCGTCCAGCGGCAGCGAGAAACGGTCGTCGAACGGCCCGACCGGTTCGGAGCCCAGCGCCGGCTCGACCTGCTCGAGGAGGCCGGCATAGGCGCCGAAGTAGACCTGGCCCTTCTCGCGCTTGCTGGGATCGGACTTTTCCAGCAGCTCCTTGTTGCGCGGCGGCCCGAGCACGAAGACGCGCACCTGGTCGTCGACCAGCTCGATCGGCGCCGCGCCGGGATCGAGGTAGCGGACCTTCTTCGACAGGGTGCGCAGGGCGGTGCCGAAGGTCTTCAGCCGCGGTCCCGAATCGTCCCCGAAGAAGCCGAGCAGCGAGCCCAGGCGCTCCTGCTGGTCGTCGGCGCCCGCCAGCCGCATGCGGGTGAAGGCGCTGTAGAGCGCCGCCAGCGCCTTCTCCTTCTTGCCCTTGAGGCTGCGGGCCAGCGAATCGTGCTCGTCCTCCGTCCAGGCCGCCCAGATCTCGCCGGCGCAGCCCTCGCCCAGCACCTTCTGGATCTCGGGAAAGCCCGACAGATGGTCCTGGTGCTCGTGGGTGCCGACCACGACGTCGATCCTGCCGCCGGTGACCGCCTTGAGATCGCGCACGGTCTCGCGGATGCGGTCGCTGCCGCCAGACTGCGACTGGTGCACGCCGCAGTCGATCAGTATCCGCAGGTCCGCCTCGCCGGCGCGCGGGAAACTCAGCAGGAAGCAGTCGCCGACGCCCAGCCGGTACATGCGCACCGTGGCCCGCCGCGCCGCGGCGGTCGTCGCCGGGGCGCGCTGTGTCGCGCGGCCCGTCCTGCGCCGGGGCACCGGGCTGCTGGCCTTGCGCTTCGGCGCCGCGGTCTTCTTCTTCGTCCTCGCCATCGCCGCCTCCTGCTTCACACGCCCCGGTGCATCATCGCGAACGGCTCGCCGCGGCCGTTCGCCTCGACGAAATAGGCCGCATGGCTGTCGCTCTCGGCGAGGGCGCCGCGGAAGGCCATCTCCTGCTCCGTGCGCCGGGGATTGCCGACACGCTTGCGGATGACGTAACGGACGTCGCCGCTGTCGAGATCGCAGATGATGGTGCAGCCGCCGCGGAACGACCGGCCGCCGGCGTCGGCGGGGGTCCAGCGCTGCGTCATCTCGACGATGATATCCGACAGGATTCCGCCGTCCGGTGCGACGCGCCAGGCTGGGCGCACCGAGCCGATCTCGATCCGCGAGACCTTCCCCTTCACGCCGTCGATCGTGATCGCGCGCGGCGGCTTGCCCGGCGGGCTGCCGCGCACCAGGCCGAGCGCGGCGAACAGCGCGTCGGGCGTCGCCGGATCGTCGATCACGTCGCGATAGAGTCGGGCGGCCGCCTTGTTCCAGGCGATGAACACGTCGTGGCGGTCGGAGTTGCGGCGCCAGTCGACCGACTTCGCCGTCCTGACGGCCGCCAGGGCGCTGGGATCGATGTCGGGGCGCTGCCAGGTCAGGGTGTCGACCGACAGGTTGGCGACATCGGCCGGATAGATGCCGCGGTCGCGGAACGAGGCGATGAACGCCACGCGGTAGCCGTCCTTGTCGTTGGGAATGAGGTCGCGGTCGGCGGTGATCAGCGCCCGCAGATATTCGCCGAACGAGAGGTCGATCGGCGGGCAATAGTCGAGGGCCCGGATGCAGATGTTCAGCACAGTGCCCGCCACCATGGCCGCCTCCTCGGCGAGGCGGGTGGCGAGGTCGTGCGGGATGTCGCCATCGGGCAGCACGCCGGTGCCGCTGGTGGCGAGCCTCACCAGGTCCTTGGTCTTGCGCTCGTAGACGCGCGAGAAGGCGGCGAAGACCGCGGCGACGAGGAGCGCGCCGCGGGCGTGCGGCTCGGTCGTCCTGGCGTATTCGTCGGACTGCGGCTTCTTGCCGATGTAGCTGCGCAGGGCGCCATGGGCGCCGATCGCGACGCCGAACTGCTGGGCGAGGTCGGCCAGGCTGGTCGACAGGTCGACGCGGCCGCGCGCCTGGCGGATCGAGGCCAGCAGCACCGAGGGGATCGTGAAGTGCTGGAACAGCGCCACGATGTCGGCAAAGGCCTCGTGGAAGGCCAGCATGTCGAGGCCGGACGGCTCCTTGTAGCGCGGGTGCAGCCCGTCGAGCAGCGCGTGCGTCGTCTCGTGCGCCACGACGTCGTGCGACAGGCAGTTGAAGACCAGGCCGCCCGGCAGGGTCTCGATGCTGTTCGCCGAGGCGCGGAAATAGCCGAACAGCAGCGCCCCCTTCTCCGGGCTGTAGTAGGCATTGGCCTCGCGCAGCGCGTGCGGGTAGACCCGCAGGCGGCGCACGAAGCGCGACTCGCGCTCGCCGTCGATGGTGGCATGGCGTGGCGCCCACAGCGCCCGCCGGCCGAGCGCGTTCTCGAAGTGGCCGATCGTCTTCATCGCCACCGCGTAGACCATCTGCTGGTGGAACTGCGGGTTGCCCTCGGTGGGCTTGTAGCCGCTCTGCGCCAGCAGGCTGGGATGGTTGAGGTCGATCGGCACGTAGGCGCGGCCGCTCGGCGGATCGACGTCGACGACCTCGAGATACTCGCCGACCGGGCCGGGCAGCAGGTCCTTCTCCCAGGGGACCTCCACCTCGACCTCGTTGAGGTTGTAAAAATCCATGTCGCTGCTGAGCAGCGGGTCCCGCGCATAGACCCAGAGCCGGCGCACCGGCGGCGTCGGCATGTCGGGCGCGATGGTGCGGTTGCTGGGGAGCTCCGGTACGCCGGGCTCGGTCCGCAGCGGCCGGCTCGCCACCACCCGGCGCGGCGTGGTCTTGGCCAGCTCCCGCTTGAGCGTCGCGGAGATTCCGGAATGGTCGAGCAGCGCCTCGGCGACGCGCTGGGCCTGGACCGGCTGCAATGCGCCGTCCGTGCCGTCGAACTCGATCAGCAGCCGCTCGACGTCGCGCGACTGCTGGCTGATCTGCAGGGCCTCGAGCTCGAGCATGCGCTGGCGCTCGGCCGTGGCCGTGAGGCCGAGGCCGGTGAGGACGCGCAGAATGGAGAAGGACGCGGAGTCGGCCGGCGTCTTGGCGCCCTGCAGCGAGGCCGCCGTCGCCGGCGCCGAATCGAGCGCGGCGTTGGCGTGCAGGACGCCGACGCCGACCCGGCCCTGCTGCGCACCCTGGGGCGGCAGCGAGGTGCCGAACAGCGCGCGCCGCGTCGCCTCGACCCGCATCCAGTCCTCGCCGTAGGCCTCGAGGGCCGCCTTGTTCTTCTGCATCCACAGCGCGGCGGCGGCGGCCACCTGCGGCGTCGCGGCCGAGGTGCCGCCGCCATCCATGTCGACGGTGCCCGGACAGCCGAACTTGGCCCACGGGACGTTGGGGGTGAAGGCGCCGATCGACGTCACGTCCTTGCGCGCCGGTCCGTAGCATCCGGCCATCTTTCGGATCGGCAGGTCGGCATAGGGCCGTCCGTCCGCCATGACGCCGCAGGCGGCGACGACGCGGTCGAAGCGCGCCGGATAGACGATGAACCGCGTCGGCAGGTTGCCGAAATTGTTGCCGGCCGCCGTGACGACGAACACGCCGCGTTCGTAGAGCGCGTTCACCGCGTCGGCCCAGGCCGAGGAAGCGACGCCGCCCATGCTCATGCTGAGCACGTGCACCCGCGTCTCCTCCGAATCGCACAGGGAATGGACGTAGTCGAAGGCCTGCGCGATGGCGCTGTTCTTGAACAGCACGACCCAGTTGGCGACGCGGATGGGCACGACCTCGAGCGTGCCGGCGCCGCCGAACGAGGTGCCGCTGGAACCGGTGACGTCCTTGCCGGCCAGGATGCTGAGCGTGCCCGTGCCGTGGCCGAACATGGGATTGATCAGCGCGGTCGGCCGGTCGGTGGCGTCGTTGGGCCGATCGGCGTCGACGAAGTTGCGCGCCAGGGCGGTGTTGAGGAAGCGCGGCTTGCTCTGGTGGTTGTCGTCGTAGCCGGTGTCGAGATGGGCGATGCGCACGATCTGGCGCGGCGAGGTCGCCGGATTGGGGGCGTTGACGCGCGATCGCGCTTCATCGAGTTGGGAATGGGCCTCGTCGGCGAACCACAGGTCGGTGTTGCCGATCGCGTAGACGTCGCCGTTGGGCGGCACCGATTCGCAGCCGCCGGTGAGCCCGAACGCCTGGCGGTTGGCCGACGTCCACAGCCAGCTCTGCTCGAGGTCCGGCTCGGCCATGACGACGTCGCCTCCGGCGACGCCCAGACCTTCGGTGAGCAGCGAATGACAGGCATCCCAGGGGTTCAGCCGCTGATCGACGCTGGCGAGGTGCCAGACCGGCGCGGCGGCCATCGCCGCGCCCCGTCCGCCGCGCTCGATGCTGGGCATCAGCGGCTTGGTCTCGAACGAGAGCGGCGCGGCGCCCAGCGCGAAGCGGCGTCCGGCGGCCGCGCGGCTGGTCTTGATGAGAAGGTTCAATTCCCGTTCGGCCATCGCCCGACCTCCCCGTGATCGCGGATCGTGGCACGGGCGCCGTGGCGCCGGTCCGCGTCGCTATTCGTCTATCACGGGAGGATCGACTGCTCTGTGACGGATGTCACCAACCTCGGCGTGATCAGCCGGAGACCATCGGCTCGATCTTGTTGCAGCCGATCACGGGACCGTGGCCGGCATGCTGAACGATGACGGCGGCGCCGGTGCCCGACTGGAGATGGGCGTCGTCGATCGTCCAGCCCGTCGCCGCGCCGTCCCAGCGGCCGAGCACCTGCAGGCGGCGCACGACGTTGAAGTTCTCCAGCATGCGGCCCTGGTTCTCGCCGCTCGCGACCGGCGTCGAATGGCGGCGGTCGTAGACGAGGAGCGTGACGTCGGCCGAGCGGCCTTCGAGGGGAAAGGCGTCGAGCCTGACGGCGAGCGCGCCGTTGGCGCCGCGCGCCAGCTCGGGCGTGGCCCGCCGCGCCGCACGCCGCCGCGCCTTGTCGAGCAGCCGCTCGATCGTCGACGGATCGCGGCCGCTGTCGTGGGCCATGCCCTCGACCACCATCTGGGGCGTGTAGACATAGCGCTGGTGCAGCGCGCGCACATAGGCCCGCTGCCGCTCGGTCGTGGCCCGGGTCGCAAACGGGTCCTTCCAGCCGATATAGTCCCAGTAGTCGACGTGATACGAGACCGCGACGATGTCGGGGCGCCGCGCCAGCCTGCCGAGCAGGGCATCGGCCGGAGGACAGGAGCTGCAGCCCTGCGAGGTGAAGAGCTCGACGGCCCACGGGCCCTCGGTGGGCGCGCCGGCGAAGGCCCGCCCGGACAGGCTGTCGCCGACGGCCAGGCAGGCCGCGGCGCCGCCGCCCAGCAGGAGGGACCGGCGTCCCGTAGGCGAGTGCATGCTCATGGCGCAACAATGCGCATCGCCCCGCCCTGCTGCCAATCAACAAACGGTTAGTCGTCGATCACGCCGGCTCGCGCCGGCTGGACTCCTTTTGTGCAATATTATAACGATTCGACGCCGTGCATCCGACCGTTTCCCCCGGGACGACCCTTCTCGCCATGAGCGCGCGCGCGCGCGTCGCCGCGGCGCTGTGCGTGTCGGTGCTGCTGTGGCTCGCGGCCTGGTGGGCGCTGTGAGCGCCGCCCTGCGCCTCGTCGACCTGACGGTGAGCTACGACCGGCATCCCGCTGTCCACCACGTGTCGGCGGAGATTCCGGCGGCGGAGATGACCGCGATCGTCGGCCCCAACGGCGCCGGCAAGAGCACGCTCCTGAAGGCGATGCTCGGCCTCGTCCCGCATATCGAGGGCCGCATCGAATGCACGGCGCGGCGGATCGCCTACCTGCCGCAGCAGGCCGAGATCGACCGCAGCTTCCCGATCTCGGTGTTCGACACCGTCCTGCTCGGCCGCTGGTCGCGCTTCGGCGGGTTCGGCTCGGCCCGCGCGCCGGATCTCCATGACGCGCACCATGCCATCGAGGCCGTCGGTCTCGCCGGCTTCGAGCGTCGGCCGATCGACACGCTCTCGGTCGGCCAGTTCCAGCGCGTGCTGTTCGCGCGCCTGCTGCTTCAGGACGCCGACCTCGTGCTGCTCGACGAGCCGTTCGCCGCCATCGATTCCAGGACCGTCGCCGATCTCATGGCGGTGGTGCGGCGCTGGCGCGCCGAGCAGCGGACCGTGGTCGCCGTGCTGCACGATTTCGACCAGGTGCGCCGCGACTTTCCCAGCTCCCTGCTGCTGGCCCGCGAGCTGGTCGCCGCCGGGCCGACGGCCAAGGTCCTGTCGGCGGAGAACCTGATGCGCGCCCGCGCCATGGCCGAGGCCTGGGACGAGCAAGCCGACGCCTGCGACGTGCCGATGAAGTTGAGTGCGTGATTCCGCGCTCCGGTCGGGGTGATGGGGCGGCATGATGCTCTACGACCTTCTCGTCGCGCCCTTCGCCGATTTCGGCTTCATGCGCCGCGCGCTCGTGGCCAGCCTCGCCCTGTCGACCGGCGGCTCGGCGATCGGCGTCTTCCTCATCCTGCGGCGCATGAGCCTGATGGGCGACGCGCTCACCCATTCGCTGCTGCCCGGCGCGGCGCTGGGCTTCCTGCTGGGCGGCCTGTCGCTGCCGGCGATGAGCCTGGGCGGTTTCCTGGCCGGCATGGCGACGGCGCTGGCCTCGGGCGTCATCGCCCGCTTCTCGGGCATGCGCGAGGATGCGAGCTTCGCGGCGGCCTACCTGACCTCCCTGGCGCTCGGTGTGCTGATCGTCTCGCTGCGCGGCTCGGCCGTCGACCTTATGAACATCCTGTTCGGCGCCATCCTGGCGGTCGACGATCTCGCGCTGGCGCTGGTCGTGACGACCGCGACGCTGACGCTGGTCGGGCTCGCGGCGATCTACCGGCCCCTGGTGGTCGAATGCTTCAACCCGGGCTTCCTCGCCGCCATGGGCGTGCGCGGCTCGCTCTACCACTATCTCTTTCTCGCTCTCGCCGTGCTCAACATGGTGGCGGGCTTTCAGGCGCTCGGCACGCTGATGGCGCTCGGCCTGATCCTGCTGCCGGCGGTCGCCGCCTCGTTCTGGGCGCGCGAGGTCTGGTCGATGACGCTGGTCGCGGCGCCCATGGCCTTCGCCTCGGCCACGATCGGGCTGCTCGTGTCGTTCCATGTCGGTCTGCCGTCCGGCCCGCTGATCGTCCTGTTCGCCAGCCTGTTCTTCCTCGGCTCGCTGCTGCTGGGATCGCGCGCCTCCGTGCGCGCCCGCCTCTCGCATCCCACGCACCTGCGCGGCTAGACTGCCGCCATGTCAGACATTTCCTCGCCCGTCGCGGGCGTCCTCCTGAAGCGGGCCAAGGCCAACGCCATCGACATGTGCTACGCCGAGACCGGCACGGGGCCGCTCGTCCTGTTCTGCCACGGCTGGCCCGAGAGCTGGTATTCGTGGCGCCATCAGCTCACGGCGGTCGCCGCCGCGGGCTTCCGCTGCGTGGCGCCCGACATGCGCGGCTACGGCGGCACCGAGGCGCCGGAGCCGATCGACCAGTACACGCTGCTTCACCTGGTGGGCGACATGGCCGAGCTGGTGAAGGCGTTGGGCGAGACGTCGGCCGTGATCGTCGGCCACGACTGGGGGGCGCCGGTCGCCTGGCATGCCGCGCTGTGGCGGCCCGACCTCTTCCCCGCCGTCTGCGCCATGAGCGTGCCCTGGGCGCCGCCGGGCTATGTCGACATCCTCACCGCACTCGAGAAGCTCGGCATCACCGACTTCTACCTGCAGTACTTCCAGAAGCCGGGCGTGGCCGAGGCCGAGCTGCAAGCCGACATCCGTGGCGCCCTGCGCCGGATCTACTGCACCGCGGGCGGCGAGCTGTCGGAGCCGGGAAAGGGCTTTGCCCGCCTCACCGGCGGCACGCTCCTCGCCAACACGATCGATCCGCCGGTGCTGCCCGCCTGGCTCGGCGAGGCCGACCTCGACTTCTACGCCGGCGAGTTCGCGCGCACCGGCTTTCGCGGCGGCCTCAACTGGTACCGCAACCTGCGGCGCAACTGGGAGCTGGGCGGGCCGTGGCGCGGCCAGCCGATCCGCCAGAAGTCGCTGTTCATCGCCGGCAGCCGCGACGGCGTGCTGAAGTTTCCCGCCGCCCAGGCGCAGCTCGACGCCTTCCCGAAGACCCTGCCGGGCCTGGTCGGCAGCCACATCATCGACGGCGCCGGCCACTGGGTGCAGCAGGAGCGGCCGGAAGCGGTCAACAAACTGCTGATCGACTTCCTCAAGGGCCTGTGATCCACTCGCGGCCTTGGAGGCGCTGATGATCCGTCTTCTCAGCCTGGCCCTTGCCGTCCTGATGTCCGTTGCCGCGCCCTCGTGGGCACAATGCGACGATGGTCCGCCGCCGCCACCGCCCCAGGGCGACCAGCCGACGACCTGACATGCCTCTCTTCGTCCGGAGACGGCTGGTGGCCCTGCTGTTGTCCACCAGTGCCACGGCCGGTCTCGTTGGCTGCGCGCCGCCGCCCACCTACACCGAGATGGTGCCCAGCGCGCCGGTGGGCTCGGCGCCGGCGCCGACCTATCGCAACGCAATCACTGTGGGATCGGTCACGCTTGGCCGCGACGCCGGCACGCCCTGGCGTTCCGCCGTGGGCCCGGCCGAGGTGCAGGAAGCGGCCGTCCGGACACTGGCCGCCGCCGGTCTCGGGCAGCCGGCCAGCGGCCGCTACCGGCTCGACGCCCAGCTGCTCACGCTGTCGCGACCCTTCGCCGGCTTCGCCATGACCGTGACGGCGACCATCGCCTGGCGGCTGACCGATTCGACCAGCGGGACCGTGGTCTACGACCGCACGCTGAGCGGCCTGGGCACGGCCACCCTCGAGGACGCAATCGACAACGACAACCGCCTGCGCGTCGCCGACCAGCGCGCGGTGCGGGCCAACCTCCAGCAGCTGGTGCTGGACCTGCAGGCCCTGCCGGGACGCTGAGGCGTCCCGACCGGACCGTCCCTACTTCTTCTCGTCGAACCGCAGCGCCGCGCCGTTCATGCAGTAGCGCTGGCCGGTCGGCCGCGGCCCGTCGGGGAAGACATGGCCGAGATGGCCACCGCACTTGGCGCAATGGACCTCGGTGCGGGTCATGAAGTGGCTGGTGTCGGTCGTGGTTCCGACCGCGCCGTCCTTCGGCGCCCAGAAGGAAGGCCAGCCCGAGCCGCTCTCGTACTTGGTCGAGGAATCGAACAGGGGCTCGCCGCAGCCGCCGCAGCGGAAGACGCCGGTGCGCTTCTCGTCGTTCAGCGGGCTGGTGAAGGGACGCTCGGTGCCGTGGTCGCGCAGCACATGGTGCTGCAGCGGATCGAGCTCCTTCTTCCACTCGCTGTCGCTCTTCTTCACCTCGTAGTCGTCGTTGCTCTGGGTCATGCATCCTCCGATGGGGTGATGGTCGTGGCCTGTAATAGGGTGCGCAGCTCCGAAACGGCAACGGACAGCATGGCGAGGTCGAGCGCGTCGGCGCCGCCCAGCTCCTCGCCGAGCAGCCGGTCGATGCGATCGAGGGCGAGCCTGCGCGGCTCGCTCCAATGCGCCAGGGCCGCCTCCGGATCGGTCGTGCCCGCGGCGCGGGCCGCCGCCAGCGCCGAGGCCAGCAGGTCGGACTGCAGGCGCACCAGCTCGTCATGCACGGCGAGCGCGGCCTGCGCCGGCCATTGGCCTTCGCGGGGCAGCTTCTGCGCGGCGTTGGCCAGCCGCGCCAGCGACAGTCGTTCGCCCAGGCGGAAGTAGAGGCGCGCCGCGAGCTCGATGCCGATCCCCGGCGCGCGCGCCGCCAGCATGAGGTCGCCGGCCGGCGCCAGCGTGTCGAGCGCGGCGGCGCGGCGGGCCACGCCGGCGGGCGCGCCCAGCGCCTCGAAGGAAGCGGCGCGCTCGGCGAGGGCCGCGGCGGCGGCCCCGCCGATCAGCGTCTCCGGCAGGTCGCCCAGGGAAGCGACGGCGGCACCGAGCTGGCGCGTCGCCGCCACCGCGTCGAGCGGCTGCGGCAGGCGGCGCAGCACCCAGTCGACGGCGCGGGTCAGGAAGCGCTGCGAGGCGACCAGCATGCGGGTCTGCGCCTCGGCCTTGAGCTGCGGGTCGAGCGCCTCGATGTCGGTCCACAGGTCGCGCAGCCGCCAGGCGTCGCGGACGACGGCGAAGGCGCGGGCGATGGCGGCGGCCGGCGCGCCGGTCCGCGCCGCCGTCGTGCGCACGAAGGACGGGCCGCAGCGGTTGACCAGCGAGTTCACGACCTGCAGCGCGGTGATCTCGCGGCGCAGCCGGTGGGCGCGAATCGCCGGCTCGTGCCGCTCGCGCAGGGCGCTCGGGAAGTAGCGCAGCAGCTCCTCCTCGAGCAGCGGATCGTCGGGCAGGTCCGAGTCGAGGATCTGTTCGTTGAGGTCGAGCTTGGCGTAGGACAGCAGGACGCAGAGCTCGGGCCGCGTCAGGCACTGGCGGTTCTGCGAACGCGCGCGCATGGCGGCGGAGTCGGGCAGGTACTCGACGGCGCGGTCGAGCCGGCCTTCGCGCTCGAGCGCCCGCATGAAGCGCTCCAGCCGGTCGTGCTCCTCGGACGCCCGCGATTCGGCGACGCTGATCGCCTGGCTCTGCTGGTAATTGTGGCGCAGCACCAGCGCCGCCACCTCCTCGGTCATCGAGAACAGGAGCGTGTCGCGGTCCTCGGGCCGCAGCGCCCCGCGCTCGATCGCCTCGCCCGTGGCGATCTTGATGTTGACCTCGTGGTCGGACGTGTCGACGCCGGCCGAATTGTCGAGCGCGTCGGTGTTGATCCTGCGCCCGGCCAGCGCCGCCTCGACGCGGCCGCGCTGCGTGAAGCCGAGATTGGCGCCCTCGCCGATCACCTGCGCCCGCAGGCCGGCGGCGTCGACCCGCACCGCGTCGTTGGCGCGGTCGCCGGCCTCCGCCTGCGTCTCGCCGGTCGCCTTCACGTAGGTGCCGATGCCGCCGAGGTAGAGCAGGTCGACCGGCGCCGTCAGGATGGCCCGCATCACGTCCACCGGGGTCGGTGCCGGCGCCTCGATGCCCAGGACCGCGCGCGCCTCGTCCGACAGCGTGATCGACTTGGCGGCGCGATCGTAGATCCCGCCGCCGCGCGACAGCAGCGCCCTGTCGTAGTCCATCCACGACGACCTCGGCAGGTCGAACAGGCGCTGGCGCTCCTGCCAGCTCGCGGCCGGGTCGGGATCGGGATCGATGAAGATGTGACGATGGTCGAAGGCCGCGACCAGGCGGATCTGGCGCGACAGAAGCATGCCGTTGCCGAACACGTCGCCCGACATGTCGCCGACGCCCGCGACGGTGAAGGGCGTCGTCTGTATGTCGCGGCCGAGCTCGCGGAAGTGACGCTTCACCGATTCCCAGGCACCGCGCGCGGTGATGCCCATCTTCTTGTGGTCGTAGCCCGCCGATCCGCCGGACGCGAAGGCGTCGTCGAGCCAGAAGCCGTAGTCGCGGGCGAGGGCGTTGGCGATGTCGGAGAAGGTGGCCGTGCCCTTGTCGGCGGCGACCACGAGGTAGGGGTCGTCGCCGTCGTGCCGCACGACGTGGTCCGGCGGGCGCACCTCGCCGGCAACGTAGTTGTCGGTGACGTCGAGCAGGCCGCGGATCAGCGTCCGGTAGCAGGCGACGCCCTCGGCCTGCACCTCCTCGCGCGAGGCCGGGCCGCCCTTTGGATGGGTCGGCGGCCGCTTGACGTAAAAGCCGCCCTTCGAGCCCACCGGCACGATGACGGCGTTCTTCACCATCTGGGTCTTCATCAGGCCGAGGATCTCGGTGCGGAAGTCCTCGCGCCGGTCCGACCAGCGGATGCCGCCGCGGGCGACGCGGCCCCCCCGCAGGTGGATGCCCTCGGTGCGCGGACTGTGGACGAAGACCTCGACCAGCGGGCGCGGCGCCGGCAGCTCGTCGACGGCGCGGCTGTCGAGCTTGAGCGAGATCCAGCCCTTGGGCGCGCCGTCGGGTCCGACCTGCCAGTAGTTGGTCCGGAGCGTGCTGCGCAGCGCGTTGAGGAAGCGCCGCAGGATGCGATCCTCGTCGAGGGTCGTGACCTGCTCGAGCGCGGCGGCGAGCCCGGCCTCGATGGCGTCGATCCTGTTGCGCCGCGTGTCGGCGGTCGCATCGCCCAGTGCCGGATCGAGCCGGGCCACGAACAGGTCGACGAGGTGCCGCACGATGCCGGGATGGGCGCTCAGCACGCGCTCCATGTAGTCCTGGCTGAAGGCGATGCCGGCCTGGCGCAGGTACTTGGCGTAAGCGCGCAGCAGCGCGACCTCGCGCCAGTCGAGTCCCGCAGCGAGGACGAGCCGGTTGAGATTGTCGCTCTCGAGCGCGCCGCCCCAGACCCGGTCGAGCGCCCCGACCAGCCGCGGTCCGGCGCCGTCGAGGTCCATCGCGGTCCCGTCGACCGTCTCGACGGTCAGCACCTGCAGCGCCACCGCGCTCCCGTCGCCGGCCTCGGGCGGCGCGAGCAGGAACGGCGCCTCGCTCAGCACGCGCAGGCCGAGATTCTCGGCCAGCGGCAGGATGTCCGACAGCGCGATCGGCGCAGCGGGATGGAACAGGCGCAGCGTGAAGCGATGCGCGGGAAACCCGGGCGGGCGGTCGAGCCGCACCTCGAGCGCCCGGCCCGCCAGCGCCGCCTCGAGCAGCGGCAGGTCGTTGGCGGCGTGGCCGGCGTCGAACACGTCGCGGTAGAGGCCGGAGAACCAGTCGCGCCAGCGCCGCGCCGCGGCACGCCCCTCGGCCTCGCCCAGCCGCTCCTGCAGGACGGCGCGGAAGCGATCGGTCCACGAGGTCGCGGCCTCGGCGAGCGCCTGCTCGAGCCGGGCGGCGTCCGGGGCGGGTGCGTCCTGCGCCTCGAGCTTCAGCGTGTAGAGCGCCTGGGCCAGCGCCGAATCGCTGCCGGCCGTCGCGGCGGTCGAGACGACCTTGCCTTTCCAGGCGCGTTCGAGGATCGCGGCGAACTGGCCGGACAGGGTCGCATCGAAGCGCTCGCGCGGCGCATAGACAAGGCACGACGCGAAGCGGCCGACCGAATCGCGGCGCATGAACAGCGCCACGCGGCGGCGCTCCTGGAGCTGCAGGATGCCCAGCGCCTGGTCGTAGAGCGTGTCTTCGTCGATCTGGAAAAGCTCGTCGCGCGGATAGGCGTCGAGGATCGCCAGCAGCGCCTTGCCGTCATGGCTGTGGGGGTCGAGGCCCGAGCGCCGCAGGATGCCGTCGATCCGTCCGCGCAGCAGCGGCACCGCCTGGACCGGAAAGTGATAGGCCGACGAGGTGAACAGGCCGGCGAGGCGCCGCTCGCCGGTGACGCGGCCGTCGGCGTCGTAGGTCTTGACGATGACGCAGTCCATGGCGCCGCTGCGATGGACGAGCGACGAACGGTCCGTCTTCACGATCAGGATGTTGTGCGGCCCGCGCGCGAAGCGCGCCATCGCCTCGCCGCCGCCCAGGCCGGGGTCGAAGAGATGGACGTCGTCGCGTCTCACGATGCCGAGCGCCGAACCGGGCACGATCTCGTAGCGGATGCCGCCCGGCTGGCCGGCATCCTCGACGTGGCGATAGCGGCGATGGCCGAGGAAGGTGAAGTGGTCGGCCGCCAGCCAGCGCAGGAAGTCCTCGTACTCGCCGAGCTTCTCCGGCTGGCCGGGCGCCAGGTCGGCGATGGCGTCGAGGCAGGCCTGGCGCATCGGCTGCCAGTCCTCGACGGCCGCCCTCACCTCGGCGAGCACGCGCGACAGCGCCGCCGTCAGCTCGTCGAGCACGGCGGCGCCGGTCTGGCGGTCGATCTCGATGTGCATCATCGACTCCGACCGCGCCCGGTCGCCCGACTCGCCCTCGAAGCCGATCAGGTTGCCGTCGAGGTCGCGGCGCACGGTCAGCACCGGGTGCGCCAGCAGGTGAAGCGCGATCTCGCGACGGTTGAGCTCGTTCACGACCGAGTCGACCAGGAACGGCATGTCGTCGTTGACGATCTGCACGATCGTGTTGCGGCTCTCGAAGCCGTGGGTCGGGCGCGTGGCGTTGAAGACCCGGACCTTGGCGACGCCAGGCAGGCGATGCTTGGCGAAGCCGAGAAGCGAGAGGGCCGCGGCGGCGCGATCCTCCGCCGGGGCGCCCGTCAGGTCCTTGCCGGCGACGCGGGCGAACAGCAGGCGGGCGAAGGTCCCACCCTCGTCGTCCCGGGCGCGACGGGCGGCCGCCGAGATGGCATCGAGCCCGACGAGTCCTGGCGTTCCGTCGGTGTCGATGTCGGCCGTGTCCATGTCGCCTGTTTCCTCCGGATCGTTTCGCCCCCTGATTTGGGCGCTGATGGTACGTCCGGCCATGACAATCTGACGACGGCGTTCGCTGCGGCCAGAAGTGCCCGTCCCGTCTCGGCTTTGGACGAGTCGGTCTTCGCCCCCCAGCCGAATCGCTGGCGATTCGGTTGCCGGCCCTTGGATTCCGCGGCAAAGCGCGTTTTGTTCTCCCAGAATGCTGCAGGTGCGAAGAGGGGCTCTGGGCCAAATCCCCACGATTCTGGAGATCAATTTTTATCGGTATATCAATAAGTTAACCGGGCATTCCTCAGATTCACATACGAGGTAAAATTTTGGCGATGACAGGGCAGCCGGGAGACGTATCATCAAGGGATAGTGGCGAGGGCAACAACCCTCCCTAGATGTAGGTGTCTTCCACAAACTGTGTTCTCCACAGCTGTGGACAAGAAGAAAACGGGGGCCGCAAGTGTTTGATGTCGTTCAAGTTCGAAGCGGTGCACGTGTTGTTACCGATTCCGGGCGGGACGCCCGCCTGACGGCCTTCGGCAAGGCCACCCTGTCGGATCGCTACCTTCTGCCAGGCGAGAGCTACCAGGACATGTTCGCCCGCGTCGCCTCGGCCTATGCCGACGACGATGCCCATGCCCAGCGGCTCTACGACTACATCAGCAATCTCTGGTTCATGCCGGCCACGCCGGTGCTGAGCAATGGGGGGACCACCCGGGGATTGCCGATCTCGTGCTTCCTGAACGAGGCCAACGACTCGCTCGAGGGCATCGTCGGCCTGTGGAACGAGAACGTCTGGCTGGCGGCGCGCGGCGGCGGCATCGGCTCCTACTGGGGCAACCTCCGCTCGATCGGCGAGAAGGTCGGCATGAACGGCAAGACCTCGGGTGTCGTGCCGTTCATCCGCGTCATGGACTCGCTCACGCTCGCGATCAGCCAGGGCTCGCTGCGGCGTGGCTCGGCGGCGGTCTACCTGCCGGTCAACCATCCCGAGGTCGAGGAGTTCATCGAGATCCGCCGGCCGACCGGCGGCGACCCGAACCGCAAGGCGCTCAACCTGCACCACGGGCTCCTGATCTCCGACGCCTTCATGCGCGCCGTCGAGAACGACGAGGAATGGGCGCTGGTCAGCCCCAAGGACGGCGCCGTGCAGCGCAAGGTCTCGGCCCGCCATCTCTGGATCCGCATCCTGACGGCGCGCATCGAGACCGGCGAGCCGTACCTGGTCTTCGTCGACCACGTGAACAAGGCGCGGCCCGAGCACCACAAGATGGCCGGCCTCGAGGTCAAGACCTCGAACCTGTGCAGCGAGATCACCCTGCCGACCGGCGTCGACCACCACGGCAAGCAGCGCACCGCCGTTTGCTGCCTGTCGTCGCTCAACCTCGAGACCTATCTCGAGTGGCACGAGCATCCGACGTTCATCGAGGACGTGATGCGCTTCCTCGACAACGTGCTGCAGGGCTTCATCGACAATGCCGGCAGCGACTTCGCCCGCGCCACCTACGCCGCCATGCGCGAGCGCTCGGTGGGGCTCGGCGTCATGGGCTTCCACTCCTTCCTGCAGGCCAACAACATCCCGCTCGAATCGGTGATGGCCAAGGTGTGGAACAAGAAGATGTTCAAGCACATCCGCGGCCAGTGCGACGAGGCGTCGAAGACGCTCGCCGGCGAGCGCGGCGCCTGCCCGGACGCGGCCGACTTCGGCTTCGAGGAGCGTTTCTCCAACAAGCTGGCGATCGCGCCCACCGCGTCGATCTCGATCATCTGCGGCGGCGCCTCGCCCGGCATCGAGCCGTCGGCGGCCAACGTCTACAATCACAAGACCCTGTCGGGCTCGTTCGTGGTGCGCAACCCGTACCTCGAGAAGATGCTGGAGCAGAAGGGCCGAAACGACGAGGACACCTGGACCTCGATCACCGTCAGCCAGGGCTCGGTGCAGCATCTCGACTGCCTCGACGACCACGAGAAGGCGGTGTTCAAGACGGCGTTCGAGCTCGACCAGCGCTGGCTGGTGGAGCACGCGGCCGATCGCGCGCCCTTCATCTGCCAGAGCCAGTCGCTGAACATCTTCCTGCCGGCCGACGTGCACAAGCGCGACCTGCACCAGATCCACATGATGGCCTGGAAGCGCGGCGTGAAGAGCCTCTACTACTGCCGCTCGCTCAGCATCCAGCGCGCCGAGACGGTGGCCGGCGAGGCGCTCGCCGCGCCGTTCGGCGACCATGCCCTTTCAGCCCCCAGAGTCGACGTCCCCTCTCCGGTGCTGCCCGGTACGCCGGCGGCACCGGCACAAACAACCGACTACGAAGAATGTCTTAGCTGTCAGTAGCCTTCAGCCGGCCCCGTGGCGCCGCGGACATCCCTCCCGCGGCGCGACGGGGCTTCTTTTTCGCCCAAATCATTCCTGATCGCGGGTTGCCATGTCCCTGCTCGACGCCAAGCCGATCTACAAGCCGTTCCACTATCCCTGGGCCTACGACGCCTGGCTGATGCAGCAGCGCATCCACTGGCTGCCCGAGGAAGTGCCGCTGGCCGACGACGTCAAGGACTGGCGCAACAAGCTCACCGACTCAGAGCGCCACCTGCTGACCCAGATCTTCCGCTTCTTCACCCAGGCCGATGTCGAGGTGAACAACTGCTACATGAAGCACTATTCGCGGGTCTTCAAACCCACGGAAGTGCAGATGATGCTGGCGGCCTTCTCGGCCATGGAGACGGTGCACATCGCCGCCTACAGCCACCTGCTCGACACGATCGGCATGCCGGAGACCGAGTACTCGGCCTTCCTCCACGTCAAGGAGATGAAGGACAAGTACGACTACATGCAGGAGTTCACCGTCGATTCGAAGCCGGCGATCGCCAAGACGCTGGCCGTGTTCGGCGCCTTCACCGAGGGGCTGCAGCTCTTCGCCTCGTTCGCGATGCTGATGAACTTCCCGCGCTTCAACAAGATGAAGGGCATGGGGCAGATCGTGTCGTGGTCGGTGCGCGACGAGACGCTGCACTGCAACTCGATCATCAAGCTGTTCCGCGCCTTCGTGCACGAGAACCCGGAGATCTGGACCGAGGAGCTGCAGCGCGAGCTCTACGTCGCCTGCTCGACCATCGTCGACCACGAGGACGCCTTCATCGACCTCGCCTTCGAGATGGGCGGCATCGAGGGCATGACCGCGACCGACGTGAAGCGCTACATCCGCTACATCGCCGACCGCCGCCTGACCCAGCTCAGCCTGCAGCCGATCTACCGCACGGACGCCAAGAACCCGCTGCCGTGGATGGACCAGATGCTCAACGCCATCGAGCACACCAACTTCTTCGAGAACCGCGCGACGGAGTACTCGAAGGCCTCGACGCGCGGCACCTGGGAAGAGGCGTTCGGCTAGGACGGGCAACTTCCTTCCTCCAACGCGGAGGTTTGGTGCTCCAAGTTCGCCGATCTCGCGTTCGGAACACGGAGACAAGATGGGGAACGCTCTGGCTGCGGCCGTTGTTGCAGTTGTAGCGCTGCCGGCCATTGCTCAGGCGCAGTCTCCGGCGCCGGGCGTCTACATTGGAGCGGAAGGCGGCCTGAACTGGCTGCTGAACTTCAATGCGAACACGAACGTTGCGGCGGCCCCTGTTGTCGGCGTGACGCCGGGGACGGGCTGGGCGGCTGGCGGCGTGATCGGCTACGACTTTGTCGGGCCGCGCGTCGAGCTGGAAGGCGTGTACCGCTGGAACCCGACGAACGTCGGCGTCCCGGGCACGGCGATCAACAACCAGATCGGCCAGCTGGGTATCATGGCGAACCTGCTGTACGACTTCATGCCGGCTTCTGTGATCACGCCGTACATCGGCGCGGGCGCGGGCATCGGCTTCGTGGACGGTTCGAGCTCGCTGAGCAGCACGGTGTTCGCCTACCAGGGCATCATCGGCCTGGGCTGGCTGGTCGACACGAACTTCCGCGTGAACCTGGACGGCCGCTACTACGGCACGTCGAACCCGTCGATCAACGGGCAGCAGTGGACGAACAACAACTTCAGCGTGATGCTGGGCCTGCAGTTCAAGTTCGGTTCGGCGCCGCAGCTGCCATCGGGGTTTCACGGAGATCCGTCGCGACCAACATTCATGGTGTTCTTCGACTGGGATCGGTCGAACCTGTCGCAGCAGGCGCTGGCGACGATCGCGCAGGCGGCCGACGCCTACAAGACCAAGGGCAGCGCGCGCATCACGGCGACCGGCCACACCGACACGTCGGGCCCGGAGGCGTACAACATGGCGCTGTCGCTGCGCCGCGCCAACGCGGTCAAGGACGCCCTGGTGCGCAACGGCGTGCCGGCGCAGGCGATCTCGGTCATCGGCATGGGCGAGAAGGGCCTGCTGGCCCCGACCGCCGACGGTGTCCGAGAACCACAGAACCGCCGGGTCGAGATCCTCGTCCGTTGAGAAGCAAGCGACCTTCGAACTCGCGGATCGCCTGAGCGTTAACATGAGGGCGACGCGATAATCTTCACTTCTTGGTGGGAGCAGCTCCTCGTCGCGTCGAACACTCATCGCAACTCGCGTTATTGACCGCTGCCCGCGAATAAGCGAAAAGCTCTCATGTCCACTGCAACAAGGGCCGCGCGTCGTGCCAACAAGGCGGAGCGCGTGGCGAAGGTCGGCCGGCTGGCGCGCGGCAAGTTCGTGTCGGCGGCGAGCGTGCCCCAGGTCCTGAAGCGCATCATCGAGCCGGGCGACATCGTCTGCCTCGAGGGCGACAACCAGAAGCAGGCGGACTTCCTCGCCAATCAGCTGGCCGCGCTCGACAAGAAGGATCTACGCGACATCCATCTCGTGATGTCCTGCATCACCCTCCCCGCCCATATCGCACTCTTCAAGAAAGGCATGATCCGGCAGGTCGATTTCTGCTACGCCGGCCCGCAAGGCACCGCCGTCGCCGATCTCGTGAAGGCGAAGAAATTCCCGGTCGGCGCCATCCACACCTACAACGAGCTGTTCGCCCGGTTCTACGTCGACCTGACGCCGCGCGTCGCGCTGGTCGCCGCCGCCCAGGCCGACCGCAAGGGCAACCTGTACCTCGCCGCCAATACCGAGGACACGCCGGCCGTCGTCGAGCCGACCGCCTTCTCCGACGGAATCGTGTTCGCCCAGGTGAACGAGATCGTAGACAAGATCCCGCACATCGACATCCCGGCCGACCAGGTCGACCTGATCGTCCAGGCGCCCTACCCGATGCACCTGCAGGCGCTGTTCACGCGCGATCCAGCGGCGATCACCGACGTGCAGGTCCTGATGGCCATGGTGGCGCTGCGGGGGATCTACGAGAAGTACGAAGTCCAGTCGCTGAACCACGGCGTCGGCTTCAACACGGCGGCGATCGAGCTGCTGCTGCCGACCTACGGCGAGCGGCTCGGCCTCAAGGGCAAGATCTGCAAGCACTGGGTCGTGAATCCGCTGCCGACCATGATCCCGGCCATCGAATCGGGCTGGGTCGAGAGCGTCTTCGCCTTCGGCGGCGAAGTCGGCATGGAGCGCTACACCGCCGCGCGCTCCGACGTGTTCTTCACCGGACGCGACGGGGGCTTCCATTCCAACCGGCCGATGGGCCAGCTGGCGGGCCTCTACGGCATCGACATGTTCATCGGCGCCTCGCTGCAGATCGACATCAACGGCAACTCCTCCACCGTCTCGAAGAACCGCATCACCGGCTATGGCGGCGCGCCCAACATGGGCTGCCAGCCGACCGGCCGCCGGCATCCGACCAAGGCCTGGCTGAAGGCCGGCGCGGAGGCCAATCCCGGCCCCGGCACCTCGCCCGGCCGCAAGCTCGTCGTGCAGATGGTCGAGACCTTCCAGGCCGGCCGCGTGCCGACCTTCGTCGAGGAACTCGACGCGCAGGACCCTTCGATCCGCAAGGCCCTGCATGGCGTGGCGCCGGTGATGATCTACGGCGACGACGTCACGCACATCGTCACCGAGGAAGGCATCGCCAACCTCGCGGCCTGCCGGTCGGTCGCCGAGCGGCAGGCGGCCATCCGCGCCGTCGCCGGCTACACGCCGGTCGGCCTCAAGCGCTCGAAGCGCACGACCGCGGACCTGCGCGCCCGCGGCATCGTCCAGCTGCCGGAGGATCTCGGCATCTCGCCGCGCGAGGCCAGCCGCGGCCTGCTCGCCGCCCAGGACATCAAGGGGCTGGTGCGCTGGTCCCAGGGCCTCTACGACCCGCCGCCGCAATTCGTCGACTGGTAGGACGCCCGACATGGAAAAGTTCGAGAAGGCATTCCCGTCCAAGCCGTTCAAGGTCCGGACGACCAAGCCGTGGGCGCTCGCGGGCGTCGTCGGCTCCGGCAACCTCGAGGTCATGGTCGAGCGTGCCGCGCCGGCCGGCACCATGGAGTGCCACGTCGCGACGTCGATCCCGGGCTACAAGGCGTCGTGGCTCGCTGCCCTGTCGGACTTCGCGCACAACTACGCCGCCGGCGGCATCAAGGTGACGATCAACGACCAGGGCGCGCCCCCGGTCCTCGTCAACCTGCGCCTGCGCCAGGCCTACGACCATCTGACCAAGGGCGACCGATGACCGGCGGACCTCTCTTCCACGAGCAGAACGCGCGCCAGCGGATCGCCGCCCTGGTCGATCCGGGCTCGTTCACCGAGTTCCTGCCGCCGCCCGAGCGCCTCACCAGCCCGTACCTGGCGCAGCTCGGCATCCCGGTGTCGCTCGACGACGGCGTGGTGATCGGCCGCGCGAAGATCGGCGGCAGGAAGGTCTATCTCGCCGCCCAGGTCGGCCAGTTCGTCGGCGGCGCGGTGGGCGAGATCCACGGCGCCAAGCTCACCGGGCTGTTCAAGGCCGCGGCGCGCGACCGCGTGCCCTGCGTGGTGATCGTCGAGAGCGGCGGCGTGCGCCTGCACGAGGGCTCGGCCGGCGAGATCGCCATCACCGAGACGATGCGCGCCATCTTCGAGTGCCGGGCCAGGAAGGTGCCGACCATCGCCGTCATCGGCAGCGACATCGGCGCCTACGGCGGCATGGGCATCCTGTCGACCTGCTGCGACTTCCGCGTCATGACCGAGCACGGCCGCCTCGGCATCTCGGGGCCGATCGTCATCGAGAAGTGGATGGGCAAGAAGGCCTACGATTCGTCCAACCGCGCGCTCGTCTGGAAGACCAGCGGCGGCAAGACCAAGTACCTGCTGGGCGATGCCGACGCGCTGGTCCACGATTCGGCCGCCGCGGTGCGCGAGGCCGTGGCGAAGGTCCTGACGAAGTCGAGCGCCGTCACGCTGAAGGCGGTGAAGGCCCGGCAGAAGCAGTTGCAGCAGCGCCTGAAGCGCTTCGGCCAGACGGCCGATCCCGATGCCGTGTGGAAGGGCATGGGCGTGCGGAACATCGAGGCGGCGTCGCTGGCGTCGGGCCCCGAGTTCGTCGCTCTCGCCAAGCGTGGAAAGTAGGCCGGCCATGGCGAAATCGACCGTCCGTCCCCTGCTGACCCGGCTCTTCGGCGCGTCCGCCAAGGGCATCTCGAACGACCAGTCGATCCTGACGGGTTATGCCACGGTGGCCGGCGCACCGGTCTGCGTCATCGGCACCGGCGACGGCGTCTATATCGACAATGCCGCCGCGCTCAGGCTGGCCGCGCACATCATCGAGTGCATCGAGCGCCATCCCCGCATGCCGATCGTCATGCTGGTCGACAGCGCCGGCCAGGAGCCCAACCGCGTCGCCGAGATGCTGGGCCTCGTGAGCTGCTTCGGCCATCTGCTGACCTGCCTCGAAGTGGCGCGCCGCAAGCGGCACAAGCTCGTCACCATCGCCACCGGCAAGGCCATCGGCGGCGCCTTCATCTGCTACGGCATGTTCGCCGACCGCATCTACGCCCTCGACTCGGCCAGCGTCGGCCTGATGCCGGTCGAGGCGATGTCGGCCGTCACCAAGATCCCCGTGCCGGTGCTGCGCAAGCTGTCGAAGACCATGCCCTCGCTCGAGTTCGGCGCCCATCCCTTCGCCCTGCTGGGCGGCGTCGAGGAGGTCTGGCCGGCGAAGGGCGACGTCCAGGCGAAGCTCGCCCGCGCCATTGCCGCGGCGACGCCCGACGACAATCGCGCGGCGCTGGGCAAGAAGCGCGGCGGCCGCAAGCTCGCCCTCGACATCGCCAAGAAGGTGCTGGCCGCGGCGGCGGGATGACCGGCCTGCGCCGCCACGCGCTGGTCCGCCTGTCGCAGCCGCCGGAGACCGGCGTCGCGGAGGATCGTGACCGCGCGGCGCGCTGGCAGGCGGCGGGTCGGCCCTTCGTGATCGCCCGTGGCGGCGAGGACCCGTCGTCGATCGCCGTGGGCTTCTGTTCCGTCGAGGCGCGCTTCCCGCAGCTCCGGCCGCGCCGGGTCGCGGCGCGCACCACGGCGGCCGCCATCCTCGACCTCCGCCGTCCGCCCGCCCTGCGCGAGATCGCCGACTGCGCCGCCGCCCGGCCGCACGCCGCCGCCTTCGCGCGCCTCGCCGCGATGGCCGAGGCTGCCGGCCTCGATCTCCGGGTCTACGGCAGCTGGATGTGGCAGGCCCTGACCGGCGAAGCGCATGTCCGGCCGGGGTCCGACCTCGACCTGCTGGTCGACGTCGCCGATGGCGCCGGGGCCAACCGGGCCGTGTCGTTCCTGGCCGAGGCCGAGGCCGGGTTGCCGTTCAGGCTGGACGGCGAGCTCTCGATCGCGGGCCACGGCGAGGTCCAGTGGCGCGAGTTCGGCCAGGGCGCGCCCGAGGTCGCGGTGAAGTCGGTCGGCGGGCTGCGCCTGATGCCGCGCGCGGCGCTCGGTGCATGAGCCCCGACGCGCTCCTGACCGCCGCCGGGCGGTCGCGGATCGACGTCGGCTCGGACGACGCGCTGGCGCAGGCGGCCGTCGCGGCGCTGCACGACGAGCTCGCGGCCTATCCCAAGCCCGGGCTGGTGAGCCCGGTCGATTCGGGGGCGCACGCCGACATGGACTTCGCCCTCATGGGCCGGTCGGCGAATTCCCTGCGCGAGCCTTTCACGCGCCTGGCGGCGGCGGGGCGGACGGGGGCGTCCTTCGAGACCGTCCTGCTGCCGCTCGGCGTCGCAGCGGAGCGGCGCATGCTGGCGGCGACCGGCGGCATCAACACGCACCGCGGCGCGATCTTCTCGGTCGGCATGATCGTGGCCGCGGTGGCGCGCGCCGCCGCGGGCGCCGATCTCATCCCCGTGGAGCGGGTGCGCGAGGTCCTGATGCGCGACTGGGGCACGGCGCTGGCGGCGCACGCCGCGCGCGGCGCGGCCACCGCGAGCCACGGCGCCGACGTGCGGCGCCGGACCGGCCGCGACGGTGCCCGCCGCGAGGCCGCGCGGGGCTTTCCGAGCGTCTTCGATGTCGGCGTGCCGGCCTACCGGCAGGCGCGCACCCTCGGGCTCGACGACAATGCCGCCGGCATCCAGACGCTGTTCGTGCTGATGGCTTCCGTCGACGACACGACGGTGCTCCATCGCGGCGGCCTGGCCGGAGACTCGTTCGTGCGCGGCGCGGCTGCCGACTTCCTGGCGCGCGGCGGCTGTGCCCGCGACGGCTGGCTCGGCGAGGCCGAGGCGCTGCACCGCGCCTTCGTGGCGCGCCGCCTGTCGCCGGGCGGCTGCGCCGACCTGCTGGCGGCCACGCTCTTCGTCGATCGCTGCTGCGACGGGCGGGCGGCTGGCTGAGCGTTACGCCCGGGCCAACAGGATGGCCTGCAGTTCCTTGCGCGTCGGCAGCGCCTCGTAGGCGCCGGGCCGGGTCGCCGTGAGGGCGGCGGCTCGCTGGGCGGCGTCGATCGCGTCTTCCACCGTTGCTCTGCCGGCGAGGGCGGCAGCCACGACGCCGCAGAACACGTCGCCGCAGCCCGTCGTGTCGACCGTGGCGACGCGCTGCGCGGCGAAGGCGCGCGGTTCGCCAGGGCCGACCAGCACGCAGCCTTCGGCGCCCAGGGTGACGATGGCGGCGGGCGCCTCGTGGATCGCCGGGCCGAGGGCTTCGGCTTCCAGGCGGTTGGCGATGACGAGGCTGGCCTGTCCGGCGAGCCTCTCGGCGCCGGGCCAGAAGGGCGCCGGGTTGAACACCGTCGTCGCTCCCAGCCGCCGGCCGACGCCCAGGATATATTCCGTCGTCTCCAGCGACAGGTTGCCCTGCAGCAGCACGACGTCGCCCGCGCCCAGACCGCGCAGCGCCCGCGCGGCATGCGCCGAGGGCAGGGCGAGCGAACAGGCGCTGGTGCTGACGATGGCGTTCTCGCCGTCGGGCAGCACCATCACCAGCGAGAAGTCCATGGGATGGGAGAGGCGGGGCAGGATGCGCGTGCCGATCCCTTCGTCGGTCAGGTACTTCTCCAGCGCGTCGGCCTCGGACTTGCCGCTGCCGAGCGCGGCGCAGAAGCGGACCGTGACGCCGCAGCGCGCCGCCACGACCGCCTGGTTGAGCCCCTTGCCGCCCGGCGCCCGCGCGCTGCCGCTGCCGATCAGCGTCTCGCCGGGCCGCGGCAGGCGCGGCACGGCGAGGCGCAGGTCGAGACCCGCATTGCCGATGACGACGACCCGTCCGGCCATGCCGCTCACCCGTCCTGCCGACAAGTGGTTGCGCCGGCCGACGGAGCCCGCCGGAACGCGAGCCGGCTCCACCACACGTCGCGTCCGCCCAGCAGCGCGGCGCCCTCGCTGTCGAGGACGGTCTCGAGCCCGTGGCGCGACGCGAGCTCCCGCGTCTCGGCGGCCGACACCTCGAACATGCGCCGTCCGGCCGGCACCGGCCCGTGGCGCAGCGTCAGCGCCATCAGCCCGCCGGGCTGCAGGAGCGGCGCCACGCGGCCCATGGCGCGCTCGCGCTGGTCGCGGTCGAGATGCATCCAGACGGCGGTCAGCATGACGAGGTCGTAGCGCTCGCCGCGCGCGTGGACGCGGTCGAGGCCGGGCAGCGAATCGTCGACCCAGGTGATGGCCGGATGCGGGTGCAGTCGCTGCGCCGCGGCGCGCAGCTCGGGCGTCGGCTCGACGGCTACGACGGCATGGCCGAGATCGGCGAAGGCCGCGGCGTCCCGGCCGGTGCCGGCGCCGATGTCGATCACCCGGCCGGGCGGCGCGGGAAAGAGAGCCAGCAAGGGCCGGTGGACGTCGGCGAAGGCGAGGCTCTCGTACTGCTTCACGCGGTCGCCGGCCGTCTCGCCATAGCCTTCGGTACCGCTTACCCGGGTCGTCATCCCGGCAGTGTATGGACCGCCGGGCGGCGGGTCTCCAGACCCCGCTCGCGTTATCGTTCTTCGATCGGGATCAGGCGGTGGTGCGTCGAGCCTTCGCCGCCTCGAAGGCCGCGAGCCTTTCGGCGAACTTGCCGCTCGCGGGACCGCCCGCGGCCGCGATCGCCGGCGCCGGCAGCGTTTCAAAAAAGTGACAGGCCACGTGATGGCCGCCGCCGGCCTCGCGCAGCACAGGCTCCTCGCGGCGGCAGCGCTCCTGGGCGAATGGGCAGCGGGTGTTGAAGCGGCAGCCCGGCGGCGGAGCGAAGGGGCTGGGCACGTCCCCGCTCAGCAGCATCCGCGTCTTGCGCACGCCCGGATCGGGCCGCGGGATGGCCGACAGCAGCGCCTGCGTGTAGGGGTGCAGCGGCCGGTCGTAGAGGTCGCGCTTGGCGGCGATCTCGACCAGCTTGCCGAGGTACATCACCGCCACGCGGTCGCTGATGTGCTTCACCACGGCGAGATCGTGGGCGATGAAGAGATAGGAGAGCCCGAAGCGCTTCTGCAGGTTCTGCAGCAGGTTGACGATCTGCGCCTGGATCGAGACGTCGAGCGCCGACACCGGCTCGTCGCAGACGATCAGGTCGGGATTGACCGCGAGCGCACGGGCGATGCCGATGCGCTGGCGCTGGCCGCCGGAGAACTGGTGCGGGTAGCGATGCGCATGCTCGGGCAGCAAGCCGACGACGGCGAGCAGCTCGCGCGCGCGCTCGGCGCGTTCGGCCTCGCTGTGAAGGCCGTGCACGGCCATCGGCTCGACCAGGATCTCGCCCACGGTCATGCGCGGGTTGAGCGAGGCGTAAGGGTCCTGGAAGATGATCTGCATGTGGCGGCGGAGTCGCCGCATCGAGCCCTTGTCGAGGTCGGCGATCTCGCTGCCCTTGAAGCGCACCGAGCCCGACGTCGGATCCATCAGCCGCAGGATCAGCCGGCCGGTCGTCGACTTGCCGCAGCCGGATTCGCCGACCAGCGCCAGCGTCTCGCCGCGGGCGATGTCGAAGGTCACGCCCTCGACCGCGCGCACCAGGCCGATCACCTTGCGCCGGATCAGCCCGCGCGACACCGGGAAGTGCTTCACCAGGCCGCTCACCTCGAGGACGGGCGACTGCGGCTGGGCGACCTGCAGGGCGGGAGGCCGGGGAGACGGGGAGGCCAGGACGCTCATGCGGCGTCCCTCGCGAGCTCGACGGGCGCCTTCCAGCAGGCGACGCGATGGCTGGCGGCGATGTCGCGCAGCGGCGGCGGCTCGTCGCGGCACTGCCGGTCGGCGAACGGGCAGCGCGGCGAGAAGCGGCAGCCCCTCGGCTGGTTGTTGGGGCTGGGGACCGTGCCCTCGATGGTCGACAGCCGCTCGCGATCGACGTCCAGGCGCGGGATCGAGCCGAGCAGCCCGATCGTGTAGGGATGCTGCGGATCGGCGAACAGCGCGTCGACCGGCGCGCTTTCGACGATCTTGCCGGCATACATGACGATCACCTCGTCGGCGACCTCGGCGATGACGCCGAGGTCGTGGGTGATGATCAGGACGGCCATGCCCAGCCGCTTCTGCAGGTCCTGCAGGAGATCGAGGATCTGGGCCTGGATGGTGACGTCGAGCGCCGTGGTCGGCTCGTCGGCGATCAGCAGCGTCGGCTCGCACGACAGCGCCATGGCGATCATGACGCGCTGGCGCATGCCGCCGGACAGGCGATGCGGATAGTCGTCGACGCGCTCTGCGGCGGAGGGGATGCGCACCAGCTCGAGCATCTCGATGGCGCGCTTCTTCGCCGCCTGGGGCGACAGGTTGGTGTGGGCGAGGATCGCCTCGACGATCTGCTGGCCGATCGTGTGGACCGGGTTCAGCGAGGTCATCGGCTCCTGGAAGATCATCGACATCTTGCCGCCGCGCAGGCGGCGGCGCTCGTCGGCCGAGAGGCCGAGCACGTCGCGGCCGTCGAAGAGCACCGCGTCGGCCTCGACCTTGCCGGGCGGGCTGGCCACCAGGCCCATGATCGACAGCGACGTGACGCTCTTGCCGCAGCCCGACTCGCCCACCAGGCCGACCGTCCTGCCGCGGCCGACCGAGAAGTCGATGCCGTCGACCGCGCGGAACAGGCCGCGGTCGGTGTGGAAGTAGGTCCGCAGGCCGCGGACCTCGAGGAGCTTGTCCATCAGAACGAGTAGTCCAGGCCCTTGTAGAACGTGTTCTGATAGAGCATGTGCGGCCGCACACCCTTCAGCTTCTTGAGGCTGGTCGTGTACATGGCGATGTTCATCACCGGCATCCACAGATGCTCCTCGGTGACGCGCTGCTGGGCCAGCCCGTAGTACTTGGCGCGGTCGGCTTCGCTCAGCGACGCCTTGCCCTTCCTCAGGAGCTCGTCGGTCTGCGGATCGTTCCAGTTCATCCGGTTGGGCGCCGGCATGTTCTTCGAATCGAAGTAGAAGTTCAGCAGGTCGCCGGCCGACATGTAGGGGAAGGTCACGGTCCACAGCTCGTAGTCCTGCTCGCTCATCTTCGAGAAGGCGATGGTCGAGTCGAAGCCCTGGACCTTCCAGTCGATGCCGATCTTGCGCATGTAGCCCTGGATGGCCTCGGACACGCGCGGGAAGTAGGCGACCTGCGTGAAGTAGACCTTCGGCGCGAGCTTCATGCCGTCCTTCTCGCGGATGCCGTCGGCGCCGACCTTCCAGCCGGCCTCGTCGAGCAGCTTCTTGGCGCGCTCGGCGTCCTCCTTGATGATGCCCTTGGTCGACTCGGCGAAGTCGAGCGCCTGCGGATCGATGAAGGTGTAGGCCGGGTCGGCCTGTCCCAGCATGATGCCCTTGACGATCTCGGCGCGGTTGATGGCGATGTTCATCGCCTCGCGCACGCGCTTGTCGGCCACCATCGGCCGCGTCGCCTTGTAGCCGTAATACATCAGCTGGAAGTTGGGCTTGGCCTCCTGGACCGTGAGGTTGGGCGAGGCCTTGACCTGCGAGATGAACTGCAGCGGGATCTGGTGCGTGACGTCGAACTGGCCGCCCATCATGGCGGCGACGCGCGCCGAGTCCTCGGGCACGATCTTGATCGAGAGCTTCTCGAACTTCACGGGCCCCTTGTTCTGGTACATCGAGGGGCCCCACTTGTAGGCGTCGTGGCGCTTGAGCACGATCTCCGTGCGCGGCTGCCAGGACTCGAAGCACCACGGGCCGGTGCCGTCGATCGCCTTGGTGCCGTAGTCCTTGCCCAGGGACTCGACGCTCTCCTTGTTGTGGATCGCCATGGTGAACATGGTCATGTTGAGCAGCAGGTCGGCGTAGGGCTCTTTCAGCTCGTACTCGACCGTGTAGGGATCCGTGGCGCGGACGTCCTTGAGGCTGCCGGCGCGCCAGGCCAGCGGCGCCTTGAGCTCGGGGCTGACCAGCCGCTTGACGGAGTAGACGACATCGTCGGCGGTGAACTTCTTGCCGCTGCAGAACTGCACGTCGTCGCGCAGCTTGAAGGTGTAGAGCTTGCCGTCCGGGCTTACCGTCCAGGACTTGGCGAGATAGGGGATGGGCGTCTTGCCGTCCCAGTCCATGGCCACCAGCGTGTCCTGGAACATGTTCACGATGTCCGACGTCGGCGACCAGGTGGTGCGCGCACCGTCGTAGTGGGGGGCGTCGAGCGACTTCATCATGCGCAGGGTCTGCGCATCGGCGGTCGCGGCCGCACCGGCTAGTCCAAGGAACGCTGCTACACCGACAAACAGGTTACGCATGGTCGTTTCCTCGCTTGGTTGTTTCCTCGTCTGCTCCGTTCCCTTCGCCTCCTCCGCTCCTCATGTTCCTCTCCCCCGCCAGGGGGAGAGGAGAATGAGGGGCGTCGGTCGTTGATCCCTAGAAACTCGCGTCCAACCCCTTGTAGAAGGTGTTCTGGTAGATCATGTGCGGGCGCATGCCCTTCAGCTTCTTGTTGGTGACCTCGTACATGTTGATGTTGAGCACCGGGATCCACAGCGCCTCGGCTGTGACCTTCCTCTGCACCATGTCGTAGTGCTTGGCGCGGTCGGCCTCGGTCAGGGCCGCGCGGCCGAGCTTCAGCCACTCGTCGGTCTCCGCGTCCTTCCAGTTCATGCGGTTGGGCGTCGGGATGTTCCGGGAGTCGAAGTAGATGTTCATCAGGTCGCCGGCCGACAGGTAGGGCACGGTGACGGACCAGATCTCGTAGTCCTGCTCGGCCATCTTGGCGGCGGCGATGGTCGAATCCCACGGCTGGAGCTGCCACTGCACGCCGATGCGGCGGAGATAGCCCTGGATGGCCTCGGCGACGCGCGGCGTGTTGCCGGCCGCGGTGTAGTAGACCTTCGGCTGGAGCTTGATGCCGTCCTTCTCGCGCACGCCGTCGCTGCCCATCTTCCAGCCGGCCTCGTCGAGCAGCGCCTTGGCGCGCTCCACGTCTTCCTTGACCATTCCCTTGGTCGACGGGGAGAAGTCGAGGGCGGTCGGGTCGACGAAGGTGAAGGCGGGATCGGCGTTGCCCAGCAGGATGCCCTTGGCGATCTCGGCGCGGTTGATGGCGATGCTCATCGCCTCGCGCACGCGCTTGTCGGCCACCATCGGCCGCGTCGTCTTGAAGCCGAAGTAGAGGAGCTGGAAGTTCGGGTTGGCCTGCGCCACGTGCAGCATCGGCGCCGACCGCGCCTGCGCCATGAACTGCTGCGGGAACTGGTGGGTGGTATCGAACTGTCCCGCCATCATGGCGGCGACCCGGCTCGAATCCTCGGGCACGATCTTGACCACCAGGCGCTCGAACTTCACCGGCCCCTTGTTCTTGTACATCGAGGGCCCCCACTTGTAGGCGTCGTGGCGCTTGAGCACGATCTGGGTGCGCGGCTGCCACGAGTCGAAGCACCACGGGCCGGTGCCGTCGGCGCCCTTGACCCCGTAGTCCTTGCCCAACGCCTCGACGCTCTCCTTGTTGTGGATGACGTTGGTGAACATGGTGAGCTGCAGCAGCAGCTCCGAGTAGGGCTCGTTGAGCTCGTACTCGACGGTGTAGGGGTCGGGCGCGCGCAGCTCCTTGATGTTGCCGGCGCGCCACGCGTACGGGCCCTTGATCTCCGGGCTCTTGAGGCGCTTGAAGCTGTAGACGACGTCGTCGGCGGTGAACTTCTTGCCGCTGCAGAACTGCACGTCGTCGCGCAGCTTGAAGGTGTAGAGCTTGCCGTCCGGGCTCACCGTCCAGGACTTGGCGAGATAGGGGATCGGCGTCTTGCCGTCCCAGTCCAGCGCCACCAGCGTGTCCTGGAACATGTTCACGATGTCGGAGGTCGGGCCCCAGGTCGTGCGCTGCGCGTCGTAGTGCGGCGCGTCGATCGACTTCATCATGTTCAGGGTCTGCGCCGACGCAGCTCCCAGCGAGACGCCGACGATACCAAACGCATACGCAACGCCCAGAACGGATCTGATCATTGTTGCAGCCTCGGATCGAGGACGTCGCGCAATGCGTCGCCCAGAAGGTTGGCGGCCAGCACGATGACGAAGATCGCGCAGCTCGGGATCGTCGCGATGTGCGGCGCCATGAACAGGAAGTCGCGGCCCTGCGCGGCCATCATGCCGAGCTCGGCGGTCGGTGGCTGCGCGCCCATGCCGAGGAAGCCCAGCGCCGAGCCGATCAGGATGATCTGGCCGAAGCGCAGCGTCAGGAACACGAAGATGGTGGAGATGCAGTTCAGCGTCAGGTAGCGCCAGATCAGCGTCCGGTCGGACACGCCGACGGCGCGGCCCGCCTCCATGAACTCCTGCCCCATGACGCCGACCGCCGCGCCGCGCGCCACGCGGGCGACGTCCGGCACGGTCGCCACGACCAGCGCGATCACGACGGCGCCCAGTCCGGCGCCGGCGACGGCCGCGACGGCCAGGCCGATCAGGATGGCCGGGAAGGCCAGCATCACGTCGACCAGGCGCATGATCCAGCCGTCGGCGCGGGGATAGTAGGCCGCGAGGATGCCCAGCAGGCCCCCCAGCAGGCCGCCGATGACGACGCCGACCAGGCCCAGCATCAGCGTGTTGCGGGTGCCGTAGATGACGCGGCTCAGGATGTCGCGGCCGGTATTGTCGGTGCCGAACCAGTGCTCGGCGCTGGGCGGCTGCATCACCTTGGTGAGATCGGTGAGGTAGGGATCGTAGGGCGCGACCACCGGCGCGAAGACGGCGGCGAGGGCGATCAGGGCCAGCACCAGCGCGGCGATCGCCGCCACCTTGTCGCGCATCAGCCGGCGCAGCACGCCCGAGCGCGACAGCAGGCCCGTCTCCTCGGCGGTCGTGGCGGCGGAAGGGAGGGCGTCGACGCTCATGACCGTTGCCCCCTCACGACCGCTGCACCCGGGGATCGAGGTAGACGTAGAGCACGTCGACCAGGAGGTTGATCGTCAGGAAGGCGATGGCGAGGATCATGATGGCGCCCTGGGCCGTCGGGAAATCGCTCGACACGATGGCGCCGACGGCGAGGCGGCCCACTCCCGGCCAGGAGAACATCGTCTCGGTTACCACGGCGCCGCCCAGCAGGAAGGCGGCCTGCAGGCCGATCAGCGTGACGACGGGGATCAGGGCGTTGCGCAGCGCGTGGTGGACGATCACGACCGTCTCTCGCAGGCCCTTGGCGCGGGCGGTGCGCACGAAGTCGGCGCCCAGCACCTCGAGCACGGCGGTGCGGGTGAGCCGCGCGATCGGGCCGATCAGCACGGCGCCGAGGGTGACGGCCGGCAGGATCAGGCTCGGCAGTCCGCCGTCCCAGATCGGGCCGGTACGGCCGGTGAAGGGCAGCAGGCCCCACTTGAAGCCGACATACTGGATGAGGATCAGGCCGATGAAGAAGACCGGCATGGACACGCCGGCCACCGAGACGGCCATGATGATCCGGTCGGTGATGCTGCCGCGGCGCACCGCGGCCAGCGTGCCCAGCGCCAGCCCGCAGGGCACCGCGATCAGCATGGCGCCCAGCATCAGTTCGACGGTTGGACCGATGGTGAGCGCGAGCTCCTCGCTGACCATCTTGTTCGAGATGATCGAGCGGCCGAGATCGCCGCGCAGCACGCGGCCGATATACTCGGCGAACTGGATGGGAATGGGACGATCGAGCCCGAGCTCGCTGCGGATCGCGGCGATGGTCTCGGCCTTGGCGTCGGGCCCGGCAATGATCATCGCCGGATCGGCCGGCACGACCTGCAGCAGGCAGAAGCACAGGAAGAGAACCCCGAGCAGCGCGGGGAGCGAGACCAGCAGGCGGTGGACGATCTGTCTTCCCATGCGCCGTCCTCGGACCAAGCAGGGCCGACGAGCGCCACGCCGGTCAGCGGCCGGCGTGCCTGGTCGTGCCTCCCATTGCATCCGCGCTTCGCCGACCCTTGTGGGTCATACGTGCACGAACATTTATTCACCTCATAGTGGCATGGGCGCCGGCGTTCGTCACGCCCATCCGCCGGCATGCGGGAGGACATGCCCCGTGATGAAGCCGGCGGCGTCGGAGCAGAGGAAGCAGACGGTGGCCCCGAGTTCCTCGGCCTTGCCCAGCCTGCCCAGCGGAATTTGCGCCGTCATCTTCGCCATCGCATCCCTGTTGGCCAGCAGGGCGGGCGGGAAATAGTCGGGGTTCTCGACATAGTTGGAGCCGACCGCGTTCACCGTGATGCCGTCGCGGCCGAGCTCCTTGGCCAGCGAGGAGACGAGGCCGTTGGCCGCGGCCCGCGCCGACACGTAGGGCGCATAGTTGGCGATGCCGCGCAGGGGCGCCGCCGAGGACACGAAGACGATGCGCCCGGACTTGCGCCGGCGCATCGAGGGCGCCACGAGCTGGACCAGCCGGAACGGTTTCACGGCCATCGCCTCGAGGGCGTCGCGATAGTCCTCCAGGCGCGCCTCGCCGAGCGGCGCGCGCAGCGCCGGGTAGGCGTCGTTGTTGACCAGCGCGTCGACATGGCCGTGCCGCCGGACGGCGAGCTCGACCAGCGCCACCGGATCGGTGGCCGACAGGGCATGGGCGCCGGGAAACTCCGCCTCGTAGCGGTGCCGCGCGCTCGGCGCCTCGAAGGTCGGATCGTGGGCCAGGACCGTGGCACCCTGGGCGAGCGCCGCCCTTGTCGTGCCATGACCTGCGAATTTCTCGACATTGGTGATGAGCAGGACGCGGTCTTTCAGCATCGGGGCGATTCCTCTAGGTTGCGGCCGCCATGACCAGTCCAGCGGCGACCCCACCCGATCCTAGCGCGCGCGGGCCTCATGCGTCCGAGCCCGCGGCGCCCGAATCGGCGGACCGGGCCTCTTTCGGCTATCGCGACGTCCCGGCGGCCGAGAAGGCCGGCATGGTCGCCCGCGTGTTCGAGAGCGTCGCGCCGCGCTACGACCTCATGAACGACCTGATGTCGGGCGGCGTCCATCGCCTCTGGAAGAACGCGCTGGTCGACCTGCTGAACCCGCGGCCGGGGGAGCGCTTCCTGGATGTCGCGGGCGGCACCGGCGACATCGCGTTCCGGATCGTGCGGCGCCTGGCCGCGAGGGGCGAGGAGCGGACCGACGTCACGGTCTGCGACATCAATCCGGCGATGCTGGCGGTCGGCCGCGACCGCGCCGTCGATCGCGGCCTGGTGAAGGGCATCACCTGGACGGCCGGCGATGCCGAGGCGCTGCCGTTCCCCGACCGATCCTTCGACGCCTATACGATCGCCTTCGGGCTGCGCAACGTCACCGACATCGACAAGGCGCTGCGCGAGGCCCATCGCGTACTGCGCCCCGGCGGCCGGTTCTACTGCCTGGAATTCAGCCGCGTCACCTCGGCGCCGGTCGGCCGGGTCTACGACGCCTATTCCAGCCGCGCCCTGCCGCTGCTCGGCCGCGTCATCGCCCGCGATCCCGAGTCCTACCGCTATCTGCACGAGAGCATCCGCCGCTTCCCGCCGCAGCGCGAGCTGGCGCGGCGTATGGGCGAGGCGGGCTTCGCCAACATCGCCTGGCGCGACATGACGCTCGGCGTCGTGGCGCTGCATTCGGGCTGGCGCGTCTAGGCGATGCTGCGCGCGCTCCGCAACAGCTGGCGCCTGCTGCGCACGGCGCTGAGCTTCGCGCGCCACGACGCGCTGTTCCCGCTCGAGACGCTGGGCATCGCACCGGCCCTGATCGCCTGGGCGCGGCTGTTCGCCCGCCGTCGCGACGCGCGGCGGCCGGGCGAGCGGCTCGCCGCGGCGCTGCAGGAGATGGGGCCTTCCTTCATCAAGCTCGGCCAGGCCCTGTCGACCCGCGCCGACCTGTTGAGCGCCGCGGTGGCGGCCGACCTGTCGCGGCTGCAGGACCATCTGCCGGCCTTTCCGGGCGCCGAGGCGCGACGCATCATCGAGGCCGAGCTCGGCCGCCCGGTGGAGGCGCTGTTCTCGCGCTTCGACGACGTCCCGGTCGCCGCGGCCTCGATCGCCCAGGTCCACTTCGCCGTCACGACCGACGGGCGCGAGGTCGCCGTCAAGGTGCTGCGGCCCGGCATCGAGCAGGCCTTCGAGCGCGATCTCGATCTCTTCTACTGGATCGCCGAGCTGGTCGAGCGCGCCCAGCCGCGCTTCCGCCGCCTGAAGCCCGTCGAATCGGTGCGCGCCTTCGCCGACGTGGTGCGGGTCGAGATGGACCTCCGCATGGAGGCCGCCGCGGCGCAGGAGCTGGGCGAGAACTTCGCCGACGACCCCACCTATCGCGCGCCGGAGATCGACTGGGACCGCACCGCCCGGCGGGTCATGACGCTCGAACGGGTCGACGGCATCCCGATCGGCGACCGCGACGCCATCGTGGCGGCCGGCCACGATCCGCACGAGATCATGCGCAAGTGCGCCGAGGCCTTCTTCTTCCAGGTGTTCCGCGACGGCTTCTTCCATGCCGACATGCACGGCGGCAATGCCTTCGTCGATCGCCAGGGCTGCATCGTGCCGGTCGACTTCGGCATCATGGGGCGGGTCGACGAGGACACGCGCGGCTACCTCGCCGAGCTGCTGGTCGCCTTCCTGCGCCGCGACTATCGGGCGGTGGCCGAGGTCCAGTTCCGCGCCGGCTTCGTGCCGCCGCACCAGTCGATCGAGGTGTTCGCCCAGGCCTGCCGCTCGATCGGCGAGCCGATCTTCGGCAAGCCCAGCCACGAGATCTCGATCGCGCGCCTGCTGGCGCAGCTCCTGCGCGTCACCGAGCAGTTCGAGATGGCGGTGCAGCCGCAGCTCCTGCTGCTGCAGAAGACCATGCTGATGGCCGAGGGCATGGGCACGCGGCTCAACCCGCACGTCAACATCTGGGAGCTGGCGCGGCCGCTGATCGAGGAATGGATGGTGAGCCACTTCGGGCCGCGCGCCACGGTCAGGCGCACCGCCGAGGAACTGATGCGCGGGCTGCGCCGTCTGCCGCGGCTGATCGACAGCCTGCACGTCATGGCCGAGCAGGAACGTCGAAAGGCCGAGCTGGCCGCCGCCCTGCCGTCGCCGCACGCCCGCGGCTGGCGTCCGCGCTTCGCCGAGGTGGTCGCCGTGCTGGCCCTCATCGCGGTCGCGATCGTCGCCTGGGTGAGCTGACCTCCGGTCGGTCCGCGATGACGATCGAACAAGCCGCCTTCTGCCTCGCCGTCTTCCTGCTCGCGGGGGCGGTGAAGGGCCTGGTCGGGCTCGGGCTGCCGACCATCGTGATCGCGCTCACGACGCTCTTCCTGCCGCTCACCGAGGCGATCGCGATGATCGCCCTGCCGTCGATCCTCACCAACGTCTGGCAGGCGGCGGTGGGCGGGAACTTCCGGCGGATCGTGCGGCGGCAGTGGCTGCTGATCGTCCCGCTCGCGGTGTCGCTCTACGTCACCATGTGGCTGGTCGGGCAGAAGGGGCCGAACTGGGCCTTCCTGGTGCTGGCCGCGGTGCTGATCGTGTACAGCGGGCTGGGCCTCTTCCGGATCCGGCTGCATATCCACGCCGATCTCGAGCGGCCGCTGCGGCCGGCGATCGGCGTGATCTCCGGCTTCGTCGCCGGCGTGGTGGGGGTGCCCATCATCCCGCTCATGCCCTATCTGCAGGGCCTCGACATCAAGCCGTCGGAGCTGGTTCAGACGCTGGGCGTCGTCCTGTGCGCGACCTCTCTGGCGCTGACCGTGTCCTTGCTCAAGTTCGGTCTGCTCGACGGGCCGCGCGGGCTGGTCTCGGCGGCGGCGGTCGTCCCCGCCCTGGGCGGGATGTGGCTCGGCCAGCAGATCCGCCGCCGCCTGTCGGTGGAGCAGTTCCGCCTGGCCGTGCTGTGGGCGCTGCTGCTGACCGGGCTCTACACTTTCGCCAGCCGGGCCTTGTGGTAGGCTGGCCGCCATGCTGAAGGGCAAGCGGATCCTGCTGGTCGTCGCGGGCGGCATCGCGGCGTTCAAGTCGCTCGAGCTCGTCCGTCGTCTGCGCGAGCGCGGTGCCGCCGTGCGCTGCGTCCTGACCGAGGCAGGGGCGAAGTTCGTGACGCCGCTGTCGCTGCAGGCGCTGACCGAGGACCGCGTCTATTCCGACATGTTCTCGCTCACCGACGAGAGCGAGATGGGCCACATCCAGCTGTCGCGCGACGCCGACCTGCTGGTGGTGGCGCCGGCGACGGCCAACATCCTGGCGCGCATGGCCGGCGGCCTGGCCGACGACCTGGCGTCCACCGTGCTGCTGGCGACCGACAAGCCCGTGCTGGCGGCGCCGGCGATGAACGTCCGCATGTGGACCCATGCCGCCACCGTCGCCAATGTCGAGACCCTGAGGAAGCGCGGCATCGTCTTCGTCGGTCCCAACGACGGGGCCATGGCCTGCAACGAGTTCGGCCCGGGACGCATGTCGGAGCCGGAGGAGATCGCCGACGCGATCGAAGCGCTGCTGGCGCCCGCGGCGCAGCCGCTGGCCGGCCGGCGGGCCGTCGTCACCTCCGGCCCGACGCGCGAGGCGATCGATCCGGTGCGCTACATCTCCAACCACTCCTCGGGCAAGCAGGGGCACGCCATCGCCGCAGCCCTGGCCCGGCTGGGTGCCGAGGTCGTGCTGGTCAGCGGTCCGGTGGCGCTGGCCGATCCGCCCGGTGTCCGGACCGTTCACGTCGATTCGGCCGACCAGATGCTGGCGGCCTGTACGAGTGCCGGCCGGCTCGACATCGCGGTCTGTGCTGCCGCAGTGGCGGACTGGAAGGCGGCCCTCCCGGCCGCTTCCAAGATCAAGAAGAAGGCCGGCGCGGCGCCGCAGCAGCTCGAGCTGGCGCCCAATCCCGACATCCTGGCGACGCTGTCGCGGCCGGGGCCGCAGCGGCCGGCCCTGGTGGTGGGCTTCGCCGCCGAGACCGAGAACCTGGTCGCCAACGCCATCGACAAGCGCCAGCGCAAGGGCTGCGACTGGATCGTCGCCAACGACGTGTCGCCCAGCACCGGCACGTTCGGCGGCGACCGCAACACGGTCCATCTGATCAGCGCCGCGGGTGTCGAGGACTGGCCGACCCTGTCCAAGGACGATGTCGCTCTGCGGCTCGCCGGACGAATCGCCCTGCATTTCGGTCGCCCCTCCGAGGCGGCCGCCGCGGAATGAGCCCGGACATGACGGGGGTAGAGATCGTGGAGATCGAGGTGGTCCGGCTGCCGCATGCCCGCGATCTCGACCTGCCGGCCTACGCCACGGCCGCGGCGGCGGGCGCCGACCTGCTGGCCGCCATCGAGGGCGAGATCGTGCTCGGGCCGCTCGAACGCCAGATCGTGCCGACCGGCATCGCCATCGCCCTTCCGGTGGGCTTCGAGGCCCAGGTGCGTCCCCGTTCGGGACTGGCGGCCAAGAGCGGCATCACCGTCGCCAATGCGCCGGGCACCATCGATGCCGACTATCGCGGCGAGATCGGCGTCATCCTGGTCAACCTGTCGAACCAGCCGTTTCGCATCACGCGCGGCATGCGAATTGCACAGATGATTGTGGCCCGGCATGCCCGGGCAGCGTGGCGTGAGGTCGGCGAGCTCGATCGGACGGCACGCGGCGCCGGTGGTTTCGGCTCAACAGGGGTGGGAGTCGGACCGGCCAGAAACGCCTGAGGAGTGACGCTGCCAATGCCTCGGCTGAGCAAGAAGACCATGTTTGCGATCGAGGCCGTGCTCGACGTGGCCTACCATGTCGGCGAGCACCCGGTGCGCAGCGGCGACATCACCGAGCGGCAGCGCATCCCGAAGCGATATCTCGAGCAGGTGCTGCAGCATCTGGTGCGGGCCGGAATCCTCTCCGGCAAGCGCGGCCCGCGCGGCGGCTATCGGCTGGGCCGCGACCAGGGCTCCATCACTCTCGGCGAGGTGGTGCGCGTGGTGCGCCGGCTGGAAGCCGAGACGGAACCCAACGATCCGGCGACCGGCTCGCCGCTCGCCCACGAGATCGTCTGGCCGATGTGGGAGAAGCTGCGCGACGACATGATGGCGCAGCTCGACAACATCACCATCGAGGATCTCTGCCAGGCGGCGCGGGCCAAGGGCCTCGCCGCCACCGCCGTCCGCCAGCAGGCCCACGGGCAGCTCACGATCTGATCGACTGGGCTGATCGCGCGGCCGGATTGGCAAGACGCGTTCGGCCGGTTCCAGCGGGACTCGCGATGCTCTAGGCTCCGCTCCGTTCACTGAACCGGAGGAGAGTCGGACCATGGCCAAGGCCAAAGCCAAGGCAGCAGCGAAGAAAGCCAAGCCCAACCCGCGCAACAAGAAGCTCTACGACGAGGGCATGAAGGTGCGCAAAGCCGTGCTGGGCGCCGGCTACGTCGACAACTCGCTGGCGGGCGCCGCCAACGACGACTTCATGATGTCGTTCCAGGACGTCACCACGGAATACTGCTGGGGCTATGTCTGGACCCGTCCGGGCCTGCCCAAGAAGACGCGCTCGATGCTGAATCTCGCCATGCTGGCGGCGCTCAACCGCGGCCCCGAGCTCAAGCTGCACATCAACGGGGCACTGAACAACGGGCTGAGCAAGGAGGAGATCAAGGAGATCTTCCTGCAGGTCGCGATCTACTGCGGCATCCCCGCCAGCCTCGACGCCTTCAAGACCGCCAGCGCGGTCTTCAAGGAACGCGGGATCTGATCCCGCGGGGAGTGCGGCCCAGGCCGCACTCCCCTGACGTTTCGGCGGAGAATTGCGGGAGGCGCCGTTCCGGCGATGGCATGACCAAGGTGTCGATCCGTCTCGCCGCGGCCGGCGAGGAGGCCGGCCTCACCGCGCTCTGCCTGCGCTCAAAGGCGCATTGGGGCTACGACCGCGCATTCATGGCGCAATGCATGTCGTCGCTCGCGGTCAGCGTCGACGATGTCGCCGCCGGTCGCGTTCTGGTCGCCGTCGACCAAGCCGGCCGCGCGGTCGGCATGGCCTGCGTGCGGCCGGACGGGGAGGTGGCGGATCTCGATGCCCTGTTCGTGGACCCGCCGGCGATCGGCGGCGGCGCGGGCCGGCGCCTGTTCGCGGCGGCGGCTGCGCTGGCCCGCGGCCTCGGCGCCCGGCGCCTCACCATCCTCGCCGATCCCCATGCCGCCGCCTTCTACGAGCGGCTGGGCGCGCGCTTCCTGCGAAACGCGCCGTCCGACGCCATTCCCGGCCGCACGCTGCCCCTCTATGAATACGACCTCACGCACCAGAACCTGACGTCGGGGACCGCCGCATGACCACGCTTTCGCCGCCCGCCACCATCGCCTTCATCGGGCTGGGCATGATGGGCCGTCCCATGGCGGCACGCCTCGCCGAGGCCGGCTTCACGCTGCGCCTCTACGACCTGTCGCAGAAGGCGGTGTCGGACTTCATCGGCGCCCATCCCTCGGCCCTGGCGACGGCCTCGCCGAAGGCTGCCGTCCAGGGGGCCGATGCGGTGATCACCATGCTGCCTGACGGCAAGGCGGTCCGGCAGGCGCTGATCGAAGGCCGCGATGCAGCGCGCGAAGGCATGGCGGCGGGCACGATCGCCATCGACATGAGCTCGTCCAATCCGGTCGACACGCAGAAGCTCGCCCGCGACCTCGCTGCGTCGGGCGTCGCCCTGCTCGACGCGCCGGTGTCGGGCGGCGTGAAGCGCGCCATCGACGGCTCGCTGTCGATCATGGTCGGCGGCTCGGCCGCCGATCTCGAGCGGGCGCGCCCGGCCTTCGCCGCCATGGGCAAGACGATCACGCTCTGCGGCCCGGCCGGCGCCGGCCATGCGCTGAAGGCCTTGAACAACTTCCTTTCGGCGGCCGGCCTGATGGCGATGTGCGAGGCGCTGGTGGTCGGCGAGGCCTTCGGCCTCGACCCCGGCACCATGGTCGACGTGTTCAACACCTCGACCGGCAAGAGCAACGCCACCGAAGTCAAGGGTCGCCAGTTCGTCGTGCCGCGCAACTTCGCCGCCGGCTTCACGACGGCGTTGATGGCCAAGGATCTCAGGACCGCGGGCGAGGTCGCGCGCCATCTCGAGCTCAACGTGCCGATGCTGCAGCAGGCGGTCGACTACTGGCGCGACGCCGACGGCAAGCTGGGCAAGGGCGCCGACCATACCGAGATCTTCCGCTACGCCGAGATGCTGGCCGAGAAGAAGGGCTGAAGGCGCCGCCGGCCGTCCGGGCGAGCCGGCGATGAAGCGCCGGGCCGCCGCGTATGGCGGTCAGAAGGCGCTCTCGACGGGCCCGGCGGCCGGTCCAAGACGGCTTTGACAGGCCCGGACGGTCCCTGTACATACCGGCCACCCGGAGCCCCTGGCGCCGCCTCCCGGCGGTGATCGACGGGGCTCCACCTAGACCGACACGATGCAATTTGGACTTTCCGCTCTGGGCGGCTCCGCGCGCGTGCGTCATTTCCCCTGAACCCGACCAAAGAACATGAATCTCGAAGACCTCAAGAAGAAGAAACCGCCCGAGCTCCTCGCCTTCGCCGAGGAACAGGGCGTCGAAGGCGCCGCCATGATGCGCCGCCAGGAGCTGATGTTCGCCATCCTCCAGAAGCTGGCGGCCGCCGACCAGGCGATCTTCGGCAGCGGCACCATCGAGGTGGCGCCCGACGGCTTCGGCTACCTGCGCTCGATGGAGGCCAACTACCTTCCCGGCGCCGACGACATCTACGTCAGCCCGACCCAGGTCCGCCGCTTCGGCCTGCGCACCGGCGACACGGTCGAGGGCGAGATCCGCGCGCCGAAGGACGGCGAGCGCTACTTCGCCATGGTGCAGATCAACAAGGTCAACTTCGACGATCCCGAGTCGCTGCGCCACCGCATCAACTTCGATTCGCTGACCCCGCTCTATCCCGACGAGAAGCTGAAGCTCGAGATGGAAGGCGCGGGCGTCATGGCCCCGACCATCTCCGAGGAGCAGTCGAGCTCGCGCGCCACCTCGTCCGGCCGCGTCAGCACCGGCCGGCGGACCGGCACGCTCACCAAGAAGGCGGCCTCGACGCCGCAGCAGCAGCTCGACATCTCGACCCGCGTGATCGACCTGATCGCGCCGATCGGCAAGGGCCAGCGCGCCCTGATCGTCTCGCCGCCGCGCACCGGCAAGACGGTGCTGATGCAGAACATCGCGCACGCCATCACGGCCAACAATCCCGAGGTCTACCTCATGGTCCTGCTCGTCGACGAGCGGCCGGAGGAAGTGACCGACATGCAGCGCACGGTGAAGGGCGAGGTCGTGAGCTCGACCTTCGACGAGCCGGCGAGCCGCCATGTCGCCGTCGCCGAGATGGTGATCGAGAAGGCCAAGCGCCTGGTCGAGCACAAGAAGGACGTGGTGATCCTGCTCGATTCGATCACGCGCCTCGGCCGCGCCTACAACACCGTCGTCCCCAGCTCCGGCAAGGTGCTCACGGGCGGCGTCGACGCCAATGCCCTGCAGCGGCCCAAGCGCTTCTTCGGCGCCGCGCGCAACATCGAGGAGGGCGGCTCGCTCACCATCATCGCCACGGCGCTGATCGACACCGGCAGCCGCATGGACGAGGTGATCTTCGAGGAGTTCAAGGGCACCGGTAACTCCGAAATCATCCTCGACCGCAAGGTCGCCGACAAGCGCACCTTCCCGGCCATCGACATCACCAAGTCGGGCACCCGCAAGGAAGAGCTGCTGGTCGACCGCGCGACGCTGTCGAAGATGTGGGTGCTGCGCCGCATCCTCATGCCGATGGGCGCCGTCGATGCCATCGAGTTCCTGCTCGACAAGCTGCGCACGGCGAAGACCAACCAGGACTTCTTCAGCTCGATGAACCAGTAGACGGTTGCAGCGATAGACCTGGCCGGAGTTTCGCCGTCGTCCCGACCAAGGCCCCCCTCGACTTCGCTCGGGATAAACTCGGGCCGCGCGGAGGGACCTCGTTTCTACGACAAGCCGAATATTGTGGAGGGAAGGTCCCTCCACTTCGCGCTTTGCGCTCCGGTTGGGACGACGAACCGGGCTGAAGTGTTCGTGCTTCAGGCAGGCCGGTCGCCGCTGCGGGCGAAGACCGCGGACGCATGCACGATGCGCTCGCCGTTGCACATCAGGTAGCAGTTGGCGAAGGCCAGGCGCCCGCCGACCTTGTGGACGTCGACATGGGCCTCGACCCAGTCGCCGACCTTGGCCGAACCCGCGAAGTCGGTCGTGACGCTGGCCGTCGTCAGCATCGGCGACGGCGTGCGGCTGCGGGTCGTGCGGTAGCCCAGCGCAATGTCGCACAGCGTCATCAGCAGGCCGCCATGGGCGCTGCCGCGCGCGTTGGCGTGGCGTGGCAGGATGCGCAGGCCGACCACGAAGGTCCCGTCGCCGTTGTCGCGCCAGAAGAACGGCCCGTTGTGCTCGAGGAAGGGGCTGGTGCGGAACAGCGGCTCGAAGCCCTCGGGCGGTGCCGGATCCATGCTCACAGCCCCAGGTCGACGGCGACGGCGCGGCGCTGCTCGGGCGTGACGTCGACCGCGACGCCGAACCAGGCCTCGAAGCCCGGCCGGCCCTGGTGCAGCAGCATGCCGAGCCCGTCGATGCAGAGATTGCCGCGCGCCCGGGCCGCCGCCAGCAGCGCGGTCTCGAGCGGCACGTAGACGATGTCGTAGACCGCCGCCGTGTGCGGCAGGTGCGCGAGGTCGAGGTCGAGCTGCGGCTGGCCCTTCATCCCGAGCGACGTGGTGTTGACGAGCAGGTTTGCGCCGGCCAGCGCCTCGGCGCGATCCTGCCACGCCTCGATGACGATCTGGCGGCCGTCGGACGGGGTGAAGGCGACCCCGAGGTCGATGGCGGTGCTGCGCGTGCGATTGACCAGCCGCAGCTCGGGCACGCCGGCATCGACCAGCGCCGCCACGACGGCGCGGGCGGCGCCCCCGGCGCCCAGCACGACCGCCGGCCCGGCCTGCGGGCGCCAGTGCGGCGCGTTGTAGCGCAGCGCCTCGAGGAAGCCGAACCCGTCGCTGTTGCGCCCTTCGAGCGTACCGTCGGGACGCTTGATCACCGTGTTCACGGCGCCGATCCGGGCCGCGCCCGCATGGACATGGTCCAGCAGCGGCATGATCTCGATCTTGTGCGGCAGGGTGAGGTTGCAGCCGCGGGCGTTGGGCGTGCGCTTGAGGAAGGCCACGAGTTCCTCGAGGGCGGCGCGGCGCGGCTCGACCGGCAGGCGGCCGTAGTAGCCGTCGATGCGGTGGTGCTTCAGCCAGTAGCCGTGCAGGGCCGGCGAGCGCGAATGCTCGACCGGCCAGCCCACGATGGCGGCGAACGGCCGGCCCGCGGCTTCCTCCAGGAGCTTTTCATACGCGTTCATGGCGAGGCCTCCAGGCCGATCCCGTGCCCGGCGAGGAAGACCAGCAGCGGCAGCAGCGGCAGGCCGAGCACGGTGAAATAGTCGCCGTCGATGCGGCTGAACAGGTGGGCGCCCAGACCTTCGAGCTGGTAGGCGCCGACCGAGGCGCAGACCGCCTCGCCCGCCCGCGCCAGGTAGGCATCCAGGAAGGACGGGCTGAGCGGACGCATGGTGAGACGGCCGGCCTGCGCCGTATGCCACAGGCGGGCGCCATTGCGCGCCACGACGGCGGCGGACACGAGCTCGTGGGTGCGCCCGCCCAGCGCCGCGAGCTGGTCGCGGGCGGCGGCAAGGGTCCCGGGCTTGTCGTACAGCCGGCCCTCGCAGGCCAACGTCGAATCGGCACCGATCACCAGCGCGTCCGGGCGGCGCTGCGACACGCGGAGCGCCTTCATCTCGGCCAGCGTGCTGGCGACGTCGCGCGCCGAGGCGCGCTCGGCGGTGAGGCTCAGCTTCACCTCGTCCTCGTCGACGCCCGACGGTTCGACGTCGAAGGACAGGCCGGCGTTCAGCAGCATCTGGCGCCGGGACGGGCTGGCGGAGGCGAGGATGAGGGCAGGCGGGGCCATGGACGCGTTCTAGGCCGGTTCGAGGCGATAGAGGCCGCCGTCGTCGGCATGGGTGACGATGTAGAGGAGCCCGTCGGGCCCCTCGCGCACGTCGCGGATATAGGGAAGCCGGTCGGCGAGCAATCGCTCCTCGCCGGTCCAGCGCTCGCCGTCCACGCCGATGCGGAACAGCGCGAAGTTGGACAGCGCCCCGGTGAAGGCCGAGCCCTGCCACGCCGGAAAGCGATTGCCGGTGTAGAAGGCGAGGCCGCTGGGCGAGATCGAGGGCACCCAGACCCTCACCGGGTCCTTCATGCCGGGCAGGCTCTTGTTCGGGCTGATGACGGCGCCGCTGTAGTCGATGCCGTGGGTGGCGCGCGGCCAGCCGTAATTGGCGCCGGCCTCGAGCAGGTTGAGCTCGTCGCCGCCGCGCGGGCCGTGCTCGACGGCCCACATGCGGCCGGTGACGGGGTGCATCGCCAGTCCCTGCGGGTTGCGATGGCCCCAGGTGAAGATCTCCGACCGCGCGCCGTCCCGTCCGACGAAGGGATTGTCGGGCGGCACCGAGCCGTCGTCGCGCAGCCGCAGGATCTTGCCGCCGAGGTCGCCGAGGTCCTGCGCCCGCTGCATCTGGTAGCGCTCGCCGGCCGTCACGTAGAGCAGGCCGGCGCGATCGAAGGCCAGGCGCGAGCCGAAATGCAGGCCGCCCGAGGTCCGCGGCAGGGCCTCGAAGATCCGCGCGAGACCGCGCAGGCTGCCGTCCCGGTACTCGGCGCGGGCGACGGTGGTGGCGGCGCCGCCGGCGCCTTCGGCGGAGTAGGAGAGATAGAGCACCCGGTTGCCGGCGAAGCCGGGATGCAGGCAGACGTCGAGCAGCCCACCCTGGCCGCGGGCGTAGACCCTGGGCAGGCCGCCGACCGGTGCGCGCTCCAGCCGGCCGTTGGCGAAGACGCGCAGGCGGCCCGGCCGCTCGGTGATCATCAGGCGCCCGTCGGGCAGGAAGGCGATCGACCAGGGCTGCTCGAGATCGCGGGTGAGGGTGACCAGCCGGTAGCGCGTCCCGTTGCTCGTCATCACGTCCTGGGAATGCGCGATCGCCGGTGCCGCCAGGGCACCGGTTGCGCTCAGGATGAAGCGGCGTCTCTGCATCGAATCTCCCGCGAAAGGGCTCCCGTTCTCGGGACAGGCTGGCGCGCGCCGGGCCCGCCACTATACTCGACGCCTTTCGCCCATGGGCGTTGCCGGAAGGCCGAGAACGGGGAGCAAGAAATGTCCAAGTCGATCCTGATGCATGAAAATGGCGGACCCGAGAAGATGAAGCTCGAGGAGGTCGATGTCGGCAAGCCCGGCCCCGGCCAAGTCAAGGTCCGGCAGACCGCCATCGGGCTGAACTTCATCGACGTCTACACGCGCTCGGGCCTCTACCAGACGCCGCTGCCCAACGCCGTGGGCCGCGAGGCGGCCGGCGTGATCGTCGAGGTCGGCCCGCGGGTGAAGGGCTTCAAGAAGGGCGATCGCGTCGCCTATTGCGGGGTGCTGGGCGCCTACTGCGAGGAGCGCCTCATGGGCACCGACCAGCTCGTGAAGGTACCGAAGGGCGTCAGCGACGAGCAGGCCGCCGCGATCATGCTGAAGGGCATGACCACCGAGTACCTGGTCGACCACTGCGCCAAGCCCTGGCTGAAGAAGGGCGACATCGTCCTGTTCCACGCCGCGGCCGGCGGCGTCGGCCTGCTGTTCGGCCAGTGGGCCAAGGCGCGCGGCTACAAGGCGATCGGCACCGTCTCCTCGCCCGAGAAAGCCGCGCTGGCCAAGAAGAACGGGTACAAGTGGGTGATCGACTACACCAAGGAGGACGTGGTCGCCGCGGTGAAGAAGATCACCAAGGGAAAGGGCGTGCCGGTCGTGTTCGACGGCGTCGGCAAGGACACCTGGAATGCCTCGCTCGACTGCCTGCAGCCGCGCGGCCTGATGTGCTCGTTCGGCAACGCGTCGGGCGCCGTTCCGCCGCAGTCGCCGGGCATCCTCAACGCCAAGGGCTCGCTCTACCTGACCCGGCCGAGCCTCGGCGCCTATACCGCCACCCGCAAGGATCTCGAGGCCAGCGCCAACTCGCTGTTCAAGATGGTCAAGAGCGGCAAGGTCAAGATCGCTATTGACCAGCATTACCCGCTGGGCGAGGCGGCCCAGGCCCATCGCGACCTCGAATCGCGCAAGACGACCGGCCAGACCATCCTGGTTCCCTGACCGACTCGCGACGCGTTCCCGCTGCGATGGTGATCGTCGGCCTGACCGGCTCCATCGGCATGGGCAAGTCCACGGCCGCGCGCATGCTGCGGCAGATGGGCGTGCCCGTGTACGACGCCGACGCCGCCGTGCACGCGCTGCAGGCGCCCGGCGGGCCGGCCCTGCCGGCGATCGAGGCGGCCTTCCCCGGCGTGGTGAAGGACGGCGTGCTCGATCGGCAGGCGCTGGGCGCGCGCGTGTTCGGCAACAAGGAGGCGCTGCGCCGCCTCGAGGCGATCGTCCATCCGCTGGTCGGCCAGCGCCAGCGGGCGTTCCTGCGGCGTGCCGCCCGGCGCGGCGACAGGCTGGTCGTACTCGACATTCCGCTCCTGTTCGAAGGGATGGGCGAGCGTCGCGTCGACGCGACGCTGGTGGTCAGCGCCCCGGCCTTCCTGCAACGCCGCCGCGTGCTGGCGCGGCCGGGCATGACGCCGGAGCGGCTGGCGGGAATCCTGCGACAGCAGGTGCCGGACGCCGTGAAGCGTCGCAAGGCCGATATCGTCATCCCGACCGGCCTGGGGCTGGCACCGACGCGGGCGGCGCTCGTCCGCGCTGTCTCCTGCCTGAAGGCGCTGCCCGGCCGCGCCTGGCCGCCCGATCCGTGGCGGGAGAAATTCACAGCCCGGCTCGCGCGGGCGCGCCGCGGATAGGCTACAAGGCGGGGATGCGCGAAATCGTCCTCGACACCGAAACGACCGGCCTCGACCCTCTCGCCGGTCATCGGGTGGTCGAGATCGGCTGCATCGAGCTCGTCAACACGGTAGCGACCGGCCGGACCTTCCACGCCTACTTCAATCCCGAGATGCTGATGCCGGCCGGCGCGCAGGACATCCACGGGCTAAGCGACGAGTTCCTGTCCGACAAGCCGCTTTTCGCCGACAAGGTGCACGAGCTGATGGAATTCATCGGCGACGCCCAGCTCGTCATCCACAATGCGCAGTTCGACATCGGCTTCATCAACGCCGAGCTGGAGCGCGTCGGGCGGCCGAAGCTGGTCAACGCCTATGTCGACACGGTCTCGGTCGCGCGGCGCAAGTTTCCCGGCCAGCGCGCCAGCCTGGACGCGCTGTGCGAGCGCTTCAGCATCGACAATTCGCGCCGCACCAAGCACGGCGCGCTGCTCGATTCGGAGCTGCTGGCGGAGGTCTATCTCGAGCTGAGCGGCGGTCGCCAGCGCGACCTCGGCCTGGCGGCCGAGGCAGGGGGCGCGATCGCCGGCGTGCTGGTGGTAACCGACCGGCCGGTGCGGCCGCCGCGGCCGCATGCGCCCAGCGCGGCCGAGCTCGCGGCCCACGCTGCCTTTCTGAGCCAGATCAGTGAGCCGCTCTGGCTGAGAGCCTGATCAGGCGTGCCCGACCGGTCCTTCGGTGACGCCGGGGACCTTGCCGCCATTGGCCTCGAGCTGCTGGCGGTAGAGCGCCACGAAATCGACGGGCGCGATGTTGAGCGGCGGAAAACCCGCCTCGCGGGTGGCGTTGGCGACGACGGCGCGGGCGAAGGGGAAGAGCAGCCGCGGCGTCTCGATGAACAGCAGCGGGCCGAACGCATCCTGCGGCACCTCGCCCAGGGTCACCGTGCCGGCATAGACCAGCTCGAGCATGAACAGCGGCTCGTCCTTCGGCGTCTTGGCGGTCGCCTCGATCGACAGCGCGACCTCGAAGGTCTTGGCGTCGAACTGGCGGTTGGTCACCTGGACGTTCAGCGTGAGCTGCGGCTGCGTCTGCTCGATCAGGCTCTGCGGCGCCCGCGGGTTCTCGAAGCTGAGATCCTTGATGTACTGGCCGTGCATGATCAGCGGCGCGTTGGGGGCCTGCTGGGGCGGCGGGGTCTGCGGCGGGGGGACGTTGGTCATGGCGTTCTTTCGCTGTTTCTGCGCGGGCGGTACCACGCAGGGCTGTACTGCACAAGGCGCGGGCAGACGCATTGGCGGGCCGATTGCAAAGCAGCGGATCAGTGACGATTATAGAAGATTATTTCATGCACGGCCCGGCTGAGGACATGTCGCCCGCAACCCTGCGCCCGCTGGTGGGCATCACCGCCTGTCTCAAGGAAAATGGCCGCGGCGGCTGGCACCATACGGTCGGCGAGAAGTACGTCCGGGCGGCCATCCAGGCCGTCGGCGGCCTGCCGGTCCTGGTCCCGGCGATCGGCCCGGAACTGGGCGGCGATGTCGCCGCGACGACGGAAGCGCTCGACCGGCTGCTCGAGGCCATGGACGGCGTGCTGCTGACCGGCAGCCCGTCGAACGTCGAGCCGCATCACTATGGCGGGCCGGCGAGCCGCAACGGCACCGCGCACGATCCGGCGCGCGACGCCACCACTCTGCCGATGATCCGTCATGCCATCGAGCGCGGCGTGCCGCTGTTCGCGATCTGCCGCGGCGCGCAGGAGATGAACGTGGCGCTGGGCGGCACGCTCCATCAGCTCGTGCACGAGGTCGAAGGCCGCCGCGACCATCGCTCGCTGCGGACGCCCGACGTCGACGTCAACTACGGTCCGGCCCATGCCATCGACATCGCCGAGGGCGGCCTGCTGCATCGGCTGCTGGGCGAGCGCCGCGTCACCGTGAACTCGCTGCACGCCCAGGGCGTCGACCGTCTGGCCGCGCGCGCCCGGCTCGAGGCGGTCGCCGAGGACGGCCAGGTCGAGGCCTTCAGCGTTCCCGACGCGCCGGCCTTCGCGCTCGCCCTGCAGTGGCATCCCGAGCACCGGGCGCTGGAGAATCCGGTGTCGAGGAAGCTGTTCGACGCGTTCGCCGCCGCCTGCCGGGCCCGCGCCGCCGCGCGGCTCGCGCCAGGCCTGCGCGCCGCCGCGGAGTAGGGGATGGCCGGGCCAACTTCCGGCAACAACGCGCGCCGCGACTTCTACGAGCGGATCGGCGGGCTCTCGATGGCGCCGCTGTGGGAATCGCTGCATCAGCTCGTGCCGCCGCGGCCGGCGCCGCGCTACGAGCCGGCCCACTGGGACTACGACGCGGTGCGTCCGTTCCTCATGGAATCGGGATCGCTGATCACCGCCAAGGAAGCGGTGCGCCGCGTGCTCATCCTGGAGAATCCGGCGATGTCCGGCAGCGCCTGCATCACGCCAACGCTCTATGCCGGCCTGCAGCTCATCCTGCCGGGCGAGGTTGCGCCCAGCCATCGCCACACCCAGTCGGCGCTGCGCTTCATCGTCGAGGGCAACGGCGCCTACACCGCCGTCGACGGCGAGCGCACGGTGATGCGCGAGGGCGACTTCGTCATCACGCCGACCTGGACCTGGCACGACCACGGCAACGAATCGAGCGAGCCCATGGTCTGGCTCGACGGGCTCGACATTCCGCTGGTGGCGATGTTCAACGCCGGCTTCGCCGAGAACGGCGACAGCGACGAGCAGCCGATCACGACGCCCGAGGGCACGTCGGACGCCCGCTTCGCCCAGGGCCTGCTGCCGGTCGACTGGAAGCCCGGCCGCCAGACCTCGCCGATCTTCAACTATCCCTACGCCCGCACGCGCGAGGCGCTGGCCGGGCTCGCCAAGGCCGGTCCGCCCGATCCCTGCCACGGCCACAAGCTGCGCTACGTCAACCCGGCGAGCGGCGGCGCGCCGATCGCCACCATGGGCACCTTCATGCAGCTCCTGCCCGCGGGCTTCGAGACCGCGCCCTACCGCAGCACCGACGGCACCGTCTTCTCGGTGGTCGAGGGGGAGGGCGAGAGCACGATCGGCGGTCGGACCTTCCGCTGGAAGAAGCGCGACCATTTCGTCGTGCCGAGCTGGGCGACAGTCGAGCACCGCGCCGGAACCGACGCGGTGCTCTTCTCCTTCTCCGATCGCCCCGTGCAGGAGCGGCTCGACCTGTGGCGCGAGGATCGCGGCGGGAAGTAGCTACTTCCAGACGGCGATGTCGACGACCTTGCCGTTCATGCCCTTGATCTTGCCGAGCTCCGTCGCCTTGCCGTTGGCGAGATCGACCGTGTAGAGCGTCCCGCCGGCCAGGAGATAGGCGGTGTTCTTTCCTTCGGTCTCCGTGTCGACGTCGATCGCGGCGTCGGCGAGGCCGGTAGCGGCGACGGCGCCCCTGGTCTTGAGCACGCCGTCGTTCGGCGGATGCTGCAGCACCAGCGATCCGGTGCCGCCGTCGACGTGATACAGCTCGGTGCTCTTGGTGCCCTTGACCGAGTTGGTGTAGGCGCCGGCCGCCACCGTCGGTGTCTTGCCATTGGCGGAATCGGCGGCGTCGTAGTTCAGCGTCTTGTCGACGATGGTGGCGCCGGTGTCGACATTGACGCGCAGGTTCGTGCCGTCGGCGCCGATCACGCGCAGACGGTCGGCGGCGGGGTTGAAGTCGACCACCGGACGGGGCCCGAGCGCCTTCTTCTCCGACAGCATGCTGCCGCCGGCGGCCTTGCCGCTCTTGTGGTCGATCGTGACGAGCTGTCCCGCCTCGGTCAGGCCGTAGAGCTTGCCATCGGCCGGCCTCTGGTCGATGCCGACGACCTTGTCGGCTCCGCTGATCGCCATCGGCGCGGCGGCTGCCAGCGTCGCGGTGTCGATCATCACCAGCCGGTTGTCGGCGGTGAGGCCGATCAGGGTCGCGGCCTGGGCGGTCGCGGCCGCGACCGCGAAGGCCACGATCGATGTGCCGCCGAGAATTCCCAGCCTGGTCTTGAACGTCATGGCGTCTCCTCGTCCTGTTCGACGATGAGTAGACGAGGCGGGGAGGCGTACCGGATGAGTCCTTTCACGCGGTCGTGACACGGCAAGGTCAGCCGGGCGCCGGTCCGCCGGTCTGGCTCGTGACGTCGCCGGAGGGACGGTCAGGCCACCCGCTTCTTCTGCGCCGCGACCGATCCCGCACACTGGTCGACCGGCAGGGGCCGCAGGTGGAGGTCGTAGGCGTCGGCGAACTCGGCCTTCCAGGCCGTGCCGCTGCGCCGGTAGAGATAGACGAACAGCGCGCAGGCATCCGACTGGTAGCGCAGCGCGCGCGCCGGATCGTCCTTGCGATCCAGCACGCCGGGGCCGAACAGCGCCAGCAGCTGGTGCTCGTCAAGGCCCTTGATGCGGTCGAGCGGGATCGGCGATCCGGCATTGCGCGAGGAGAAGACGCCCTTCTCCCCGCCGGTCAGGGAATATTGCTGGTCGTTGCCGGTGGTGCATCCGCCCAGCACGAGGAGCGAGGCGGCGAGGGCAAGTCCAGCTTTCATCGCATCAGTCTAGCGCGGTGCCGGCGGCGGGTTAACGGGACGCCCGGTCGCGGGCGGCCGCAGCGTCTGGGCGACGTGCACCATGGCCGCCACGCCCAGTACCGGCACGATCAGGTTCAGCACCGGGATGGTGCCCAGGAAGACGATGACGGCGCCGGTCAGCCACAGGACGCCGGCATTGGCGCGCCGCCACGCCTTGACCTCGGCCGGCGGCAGGCGGCGCAGGGCCACCTGCTCGTAGTAGACCCGCCCCGTCAGCCAGCCGTTGACGGCATAGAACAGGACGGCGCCCAGCCCCGCCACGAACAGGGCGAGGATGTAGAAGGGCAGCATCAGGAGGTTGAGCACGATCACCGCCACCAGGAAGACGACGCCCGTCCAGATGCCGGTCCAGATCGGAATGCCGTCGGCCGGCCCGAGTTGCGGATAGTGCTCGGCCTCGACGATGTCCGCGATCTGTTCCATGAAGATCGAGATCACGATGCCGAAGCTGGCCGGGAAGAGCATCAGCGCCAGCACGACCACGCCGGCGCCGCTCAGCCAGACGATGGTCTGGTTCAGCCAGGCCCATTCGAAGGTGGCGAACGACTTCAGGCCCCACCAGGCCAGCGCGCCGATGCCGACCTGCATCACGAGGCTGAGCAGCAGCGACCACCAGATGACGCCGCGCAGCCGGGGATCGCCCAGCTGGCGGACGGCCAGCTCGAAGGCGCGGATCATGGTGTCATCCCGGGCCCGGACGGCGGGGGCGCTTTCCGGCAAGGGCAGAAGTCCCCCGCGTCGCTCGGGATGACAGGGGTCATTGCGGCCCCACGATCCCGGCCGACTTCAGCTCGCCGATCTCCTTGGGCGAGAAGCCGCCTTCGGCGAGAACGTCGTCGGTGTGCTGGCCGCGCTTGGCGGCCGGCCCCTGGATGCCTTCCCGGGTGCGCGAGAAGCGTGGCGCCGGGGCGGGCTGCGGGAAGCCCGAGACGTCGACATAGGCGCCGCGCGCCTTGGCGTGCGGGTGGTCGGGCGCTTCCTTCATGCTGAGCACCGGCGCGAAACAGATGTCGGTGCCTTCCATGATGGCGCACCACTCGTCGCGGGTCTTGGTGCGGAAGATGCCGGCCAGCCGGCTCTTGAGCTGCGCCCACGCCTTGCGGTCCATCTGCGCCGGCAGGCTCTCGCCCTTCAGCCCGGTCTTCTCGAGCAGCAGCTCGTAGAACTGCGGCTCGATCGAGCCGATGCAGACGTGCTTGCCGTCCTTGGTCTCGTAGGTGCCGTAGAAGTGCGCGCCGCCGTCGAGCATGTTCGTCTCGCGGTCCTCGGTGTTCCACAGGCCGGCACCGGCCATGCCGTAGATGCCGCCCAGCAGCAGCGCGGCGCCGTCGACCATGGCGGCGTCGACCACCTGGCCCTTGCCCGAGCGCTGCGCCTCGAGGAGGCCGCAGACCATGCCGAAGGCCAGCAGCATGCCGCCGCCGCCGAAATCGCCGACGAGGTTGAGCGGCGGCACGGGCTTGTCCTTGACGCCGATCGCGTGCAGGGCGCCGGTCAGCGCGATGTAGTTGATGTCGTGGCCGGCGGCCTTGGCCAGCGGCCCGTCCTGGCCCCAGCCGGTCATGCGCCCGTAGACCAGCTTCGGATTGCGCGCCAGGCAGACGTCGGGTCCGAGCCCGAGCCGTTCCGCGACGCCGGGACGGAACGGCTCGGTGATGCCGTCGGCCTTCTCGATCAGCCGCAGCACGACCTCGACGCCCTCCTTCTTCTGCAGGTCGACGGATACCGAGCGGCGGCTGCGGTTGTGCACGGCGAACTTCGGATCGGCCAGGCGGTCCATCACGTGCGCCTTGGTCCGGTCGACGCGGATCACGTCGGCGCCCATGTCGCCCAGCATCATCGAGCACATGGGTCCGGGGCCGATGCCGGCCAGCTCGACGATCGTCAGCCCGGAAAGTGGACCTGCCATGTTTTCCTCCTGCGGAATGCACTTAGATTCTTCGACCGTCGATGTTAGCCGAAACCCCATCGCTGTCATCCCGAGCGAAAGCGAGGGACCTTTTTGCGGCTTGAAAGTCCCTCGACCTGCGGCCTCGGGATGACAGTCTCGATGCTCGCGGTCTAAAGTCCGCGCCGCAGAAGGCTGGGAGGCAACGGGATGGGGTGCGGGCGGTTCTTCATGTCGCTGGTGATGGCGGTTGCCGTCGCGGGCGCCGCCGTGGCGCAGCCGGCCGCTCCCAAGGAATACGACCAGCAGTTCCTCGTCCCCGGCTCCTGGTTCCACGGCGTGCACGGGCTGGCCTTCAACAAGGACGACCAGCTTTTCGCAGGCTCGGTGGTCGGCCAGACGCTGTACCGCGTGCAGGTCGATTCGGGCGAGGTCGACACGTTCGTCGGACCGCCGGCCGGCATGGCCGACGACATCGCCTTCGCCGACGACGGCACGATGGCGTGGACCGGCTTCCTGACCGGGAAGGTCTACATCCGCCGGCCCAACGGCAAGGTCATCGAGGTCGCCAACGGGCTGAGCGGGCCGAACTCGCTCGCCTTCGGCAAGGACGGACGGCTGTTCGTGTCGGAGGTCTTCCTCGGCGACGCGCTCTACGAGATCGACATCAAGAACGCCGACAAGCCCGACTTCAAGCCGGTGCAGCGCCCGGAGATGCGGCGCATCGCCGAGAAGATGGGCGGGCTCAACGGCTTCGAGATCCACAAGGACGACGGCTTCCTCTACGGGCCGCTGTGGTTCAAGGGTCAGGTCGTCAAGATCAACCTCGAGACCGGCGCCAGCGAGGTGATCGCCGAGGGCTTCAAGATCCCCGCCGCCGTCAACATCGACCCGCAGGTCAAGGACAACGTCTACGTCGTCGATGCCGGCACCGGCGGCGTGTGGAGCGTCAGCCTGACCAGCAAGACCAAGAAGCTGGTCGCGTCGATGAAGCCCGGCCTCGACAATCTCGCCTTCGATTCGCGCGGCCGGCTGTTCGTGACGTCGATGACCGACAACGGCATCTACCTCGTCGACAAGCAGACCGGCGCGCACCGGACCATCGTCGAGGGCAGGCTCGCGGTGCCGGCCGACCTCGCGGTCACCAGCGACAATGGCGTCGATACGGTGCATGTCGCCGACGTCTTCAGCTACCGGACCGTCGACGGCCGCACCGGCACGGTGCGCGACGTGCTGCGCGTCCACGGCGAGACCCACGCCTATCCCACGGGCATCTCGATCGGCGCGCGCAACGTGGTGCTGTCGAGCTGGTTCTCCAACACGGTCGAGAAGGTCGACCGCAAGTCCGGCAAGCTGGTCGCGACCTTCGGCGAGTTCGCTGCGCCCGTCGATGCCGTCGAGATGGCGGACGGAACCCTCTACGTCGCCGAGCTCGGCAGTTCGAACCTGGTCAAGGTCAGCGCCGACGGCAAGGAGCGCACGACCGTCGTCAAGGAGCTGCGGGCGCCGGTCGGGCTGGCCCGCGGCAAGGACGACCTGCTGTACGTCACCGAGATCGCGGCCGGCGCCGTCACCGAGATCAACGTCGCGACCGGCGCGCGCCGCGTCGTGGCCGACGGCCTGGCCGGCCCGGAGGGAATCGCCATCGGGCCCGAGGGGCGGCTGTTCGTGGCCGAGGTCGGCCAGAAGCGCGTCGTCGCCATCGATCCGGCGACCGGCGCCAAGACCGTGATCGCCTCCAACCTCGATATCGGCATCGATGCCTATCCCGGCGGCCCGCCGGCCCTGATGCCGACCGGCGTCGCCGTCGGCGCCGGCGGCATCGTCTATGTCAGCTCGGACAAGCGCAACGCGCTCTACAAGCTGACGCCGCCCGCCAACTGAAGGACCGCGCATGCCCGGCATCCCCTTCATCAGGGACTTCAAGTTCGACTACGGCACCGCGATGGAGGTGACGCCGACGATCCGGCGGGTCGTGGCGCATAATCCCAACCCCTTCACCTTCAAGGGCACCGGCACCTACATCATCGGCCACGGCAAGGTGGCGGTGGTCGATCCGGGGCCCGACATGCAGGATCACGTCGACGCCGTGCTGCGCGCCGTGCGCGGCGAGACGGTGACGCATATCCTGGTGACGCACACCCATGTCGACCATGTCCCGGCGACGCCGGCGCTCGCCCGGGCGACCGGCGCCAAGGTCTATTCGTTCGGTCCCCATCCGCGGCCCGAGAGCGACGACAAGCCGGAGCAGTTCGGCGACCTCGCCTTCGCACCCGACATCAAGCTGAACGACGGCGACGTCATCCAGGGCGACGGCTGGAACGTCGAGGCCGTCCACACGCCCGGCCACATCTCCAACCATCTCTGCTTCGCGGTGAAGGAGGACAATGCGCTCCTGTCGGGGGACCATGTCATGGGCTGGTCGACGGCCGTGATCTCGCCGCCCGACGGCAACATGGCCGACTATTTCGCCTCCCTGCGCAAGCTCCTGCCGCGCGAGGAGACGCTCTACATCCCGACGCACGGCGCGGAGATCCGCAATCCCAATCCCTTCGTGCAGGCCTATATCGAGCACCGGCTGGGCCGCGAGGCGCAGATCATGGCGCGCCTGAAGGAAGGCCCGCAGACCATCCCGCAGATGGTGGCGAAGAACTACGCCGACACGCCGGTCCACCTCCACGCCGCCGCCGGCCGCTCGATGCTGGCGCATCTCGTCCAGATGGTGAAGGACGGCCGGGTGAAGACCGAGGACGGCAAGGCGCGGATCGACAGCACGTACCGGCTCTAGAAAGAATGACGAAGGGTCCCTCGCTGCGCTCGGGATGACAGGCTCGGTGTCATCCCGAGCGCAGCGAGGGACCTTTCCCTGAAAAGCGAGGGAGAACGCCCATGGACATGAAGCTCACCGGCAAGACCGTTCTCATCACCGGCGGCAGCCGCGGCATCGGCTTCGCCTGCGCCATGGCCTTCGCCGCCGAAGGCTGCGCGGTGCACATCGCCTCGCGCTCGAAGGAATCGCTCGAGGCGGCACGAGACAGGATCCGCAGCCGGCACAACGTCCCGGTGGAGATCCATGCCGCCGACTTCTCCCGCGGCGACACGGTGCGTTCGGTGGTCGATGCGGTCGGCCATGCCGACATCCTGGTGAACAATGCCGGCGCCATCCCGCGCGGCGACATCTTCGCCATGACCGAGCCCAAGTGGCGCGAGGCCTGGGAGCTCAAGGTGTTCGGCTACATCAACGCCACCCGCGCCATGCTGGAGCGCATGTACGCGCGCAGGAAGGGCGTGGTGGTGAACGTGATCGGCCTCGCGGGCGAGAGCTTCAACTACGATTACGTCACCGGCACGATGGGCAATGCCAGCCTGATGGCTTTCACGCGTGCCGTCGGCTCGCGCAGCGTCGATCATGGCGTGCGCGTGGTCGCCATCAATCCGCCGGCCACGCGCACGGACCGCATGCTGACCCTGCTGCGCGGCCAGGCCGAGCAGCAGTTCGGCGATCCCGAGCGCTGGCCCGAGCTGACGAAGCACATGCCGTTCGGCCGGCCGGCCGAGCCCGACGAGGTCGCCGACCTCGCGGTCTTCCTCGCCTCCGACCGCGCCAGCTACATCAGCGGCGTGGTCATGACGCTCGACGGCGGCCAGGCCGCGCGGCATTAGAGCGGCCGTAGACCTCCCCATCGCGGCGCGATGGGGAGGAACGTGCGCCGTGCCTAGAAGTGATAGTTGACGCCGAGCCGGATCAGGTTGCCGCTCGTACTCTCGCTCACCGGCACCGTGGCCGCCACCGGCAGCGCCGTGCTCGGCGTTCCCATGTAGAGATATTCGAGCTTCATCGACCAGCGGTCGGCGATCATGCCTTCGACGCCGCCGCCCACCGTCCAGGTCCAGTAGGTGTTGCTGGCCGAATAGGCGGGCATGCCGGCGCCGCCGCCGCTCACGGTGCGCTGGCCCCACACCGCGCCGCCGGTCACGTAGGGCATCACCGAGCCGACCGTATAGCCGGCGCGCAGGCGCATGGTGCTGAACCACGGCGTGTAGGTCGTGGCGGCCAGCGGACCGGCGCCGCTGCCGCCGCCCAGCTGCGAGGCGTAGGTCGAGCCCTGGAAGTCGACTTCCGCACCGAGCAGGACGGGACCGAAGAGATAGTTGTAGCCGCCCTGTGCGCCGCCCGCGAAGCCGGCGCCGCTGCCCGAGAAGCCGCCGGGTCCGAACGGCGTGGCGAAGGTCGAGGAGGTGCTGCCGAACAGGCCGCCGGCGTTGAGACCGGCATAGAAGCCGTTCCAGGCCGGGCTGGGTTGCTGTGCGGCGAGAGGGGTCGCCGCCATCGCCGTTGCCGCGATGACCAGTCCGAACGAAGTCCACTTTTTCATGACGAGGCTCCACGCCCTTGTTGAGCTCCCCCGTCGTCAGTACGGAGCGGCGCCGACGATCGTCCCTCGATCTCGCAGCGACGGCTGTAAATCGAACCGATGGTGAATCGAATGGGGCGGAATCGCGTCGCGCGCTCCTGTACAGTGCAGGCAATCGTCCAAGAAGACATGTCCGACCCCCTCGCTCTCGCATCGTCCCTGCTGCATTCGGTCTTCGGCTTCGGCGCTTTCCGCCCGGGGCAGGAAGAAATCGTGCGTGCCGTGCTGGCCGGCGAGAACGTGCTGGCCGTCATGCCGACGGGCAGCGGCAAGTCGCTGTGCTACCAGCTTCCCGCCATCGCGCGGCCGGGCCTCACCGTCGTCGTGTCGCCGCTGATCGCGTTGATGCGCGACCAGGTGCGGGCGCTGACGGCCGCCGGCGTCGCGGCCGGCAGCCTGAACTCGAGCAACGAGCCGGCCGAGAATGCCCGCGTCCTCGACCTGATGCGCCGCGGCGAGCTGCGCCTGCTCTACCTCGCGCCCGAGCGGCTGGCGCGTCCCGACACGGTCGAGATGCTGGCCGAGAGCCGCGTGACGATGATGGCGATCGACGAGGCGCATTGCGTGTCGCAGTGGGGCCACGACTTCCGGCCCGAGTACCTGACGCTGGGCACGCTCGCGCGCCAGATCGGCGGCCGCCTGCAGACGCTGGCGCTCACCGCGACCGCCGACGCCCCGACCCGCAGCGACATCGTCGACAAGCTGTTCCCCATGGCGCCGCGCGTCTTCGTGCGCAGCTTCGACCGGCCGAACCTGCGGCTCGCCTTCAAGCCCAAGGAGCGCTCGACCCGCCAGGCCCTCGCCTTCGCGCGCGCCCATGCCGGGGAGAGCGGCATCGTCTACTGCGCCTCGCGCCGCAAGGTCGAGGAGCTGGCCGCGGCGCTGCGCGCGGCCGACATCGACGCGCTGCCCTACCATGCCGGCCTCGACAAGGCGGTGCGCGACGCCAACCAGGATGCGTTCCAGCAGCGCGACGGCGTGGTGATGACGGCGACGGTCGCCTTCGGCATGGGCATCGACAAGCCCGACGTGCGCTTCGTCTGCCATGCCGACCTGCCGGCCAACGTCGAGGCCTACTACCAGGAGATCGGCCGCGCCGGCCGCGACGGCCTGCCGGCCGATACGCTGACGCTCTACGGGCTGGGTGACATGCAGCTGCGCCGCCTGCAGATCGAGCAGAGCGATTCGTCGGACGAGCGCAAGCGCATCGAGCGCCAGAGACTGGGCGCCCTGCTGACGCTCGCCGAGGCGCCGCGCTGTCGCCGCCAGACGCTGCTCGCCTATTTCGGCGAGGCCTCGGAACCCTGCGGCAACTGCGATCTCTGCCAGGAAGGCGTCGAGCTGTTCGACGGCACGATCGACGCGCAGAAGGCGATGTCGGCCATCGTTCGAACCGGCGAGCGCTTCGGCATGGAGCATCTCGTCGCCATCCTGACCGGCGAGCGCACAGAGAACGTGCTGCGCTTCCAGCACGACAACCTCCCGACCTTCGGCGTCGGCGCCGGCCGCAAGCCCGCGGAATGGCGCTCGATCTTCCGCCAGCTCTCGGCTACCGGCCTGATCGCCCAGGACCTCGTCGAGCATGGCCGCTGGTCGGTCACCGACGAGGGATGGCGCGTGCTCAAGGGCAAGGCGACGATCGAGCTGCGCAAGGACCTCGCGGCTTCGGCGGCACGCGGCGGCCGCGACGCGCGGCGGCCCCCGCCGGTCGTCGCCGACGAGGCCGATGTCGAGCTGCTGACGGCGCTCAAGGCGCTGCGCAGCAAGCTCGCGCAGGCCCAGAAGGTGCCGGCCTATGTCGTGTTCTCCGACCGCACGCTGGCGGAACTCGCCACCCACCGGCCGGGCAGCGCGCGCGCCATGCGCGAGATCCACGGGGTCGGCGACGCCAAGCTCGAACGCTACGGGGCGGCGTTCCTGGAGATCGTCCAGGCGCACGCCCGGTAGCGGGTCAACGAGCCGGATCAGCCTTTCTGGATCGGCGTGCCGACCGACCAGCGGATGCCGAACGGGTCGCGGAACTGGCCGTAGCGGTCGCCCCAGAACATGTCGGTGACCGGCATCAGCGCCTCGGCGCCGGCTTCGACCGCGCGCTTCCACCAGGCATCGGCATCGTCCACCTGGAGATGCAGCGTGAAGGCGCCAGGCGTCTCCAGCGGATGGCCATGATCGGGGAAGGCATCGGCCAGCATCAGCGAGCCGCCGTTGACCACGAGATGGATGTGCATGTAGCGGCCCTTCTCGTCGGGCGGCATGCGCATCACCTCGGTGGCGCCGAGCGCCTTGACGTAGAAGTCGGCGGCGCGGCCGGCGTCGCTGACGCCGAGATAGGGGCAGACGCCGCCGAGGACGGGGGGAAGGGCTTGGGTCATGTCGGTCTCCACGGGTTCGGGCTCTTGGCCTGCCCCGAGGACGAACGGCGGAGGCCGGTGCCGACAGGCCGGCCGGTTTTTTTCAGGCCGTCTCGCGGTCGAGATGATCGAGGTGCTGGCGGATGTGCGCGGCTTCGGCGGCGGTGCCGGCGAGGGCGATGGCGCGGTCGAAGGCGGTGCGCGCCTCGCCGAGGCGGTCGAGCTGGCGCAGCAGCGCGCCGCGCACGCCGTGGAAATAGAAGTAGCCCGAGAGCCGCCCGGCCAGCGGCTCGATCATCGCCAGCGCCGCGGCCGGCCCGCGCACCTTGCCGACCGCGACGGCGCGGTTCAGCGTCACCACCGGCGAGGGCTGCAGGCGCTCGAGATTGGCATAGAGCAGGTCGATCTGCGTCCAGTCCGTCTCCTCGGCGCGGGTCGCGCGCGCGTGCAGCGCGGCGATCGCGGCCTGGACCTGGTAGGGACCGGGCCGGCGATGGCGCATCGCCTTGTCGATCAGGGCGAGGCCTTCGGCGATGCGCGGGCCGTTCCACAGGTGGCGGTCCTGGTCCTCGAGCAGCACAAGCGCGCCGGCCGCGTCGAACCGCGCCGGCGCCCGCGCCTGCTGCAGCAGCATGAGGGCGGCCAGGCCCATCACCTCGGGCTCGTTGGGAAACACGCGCAGCAGCAGGCGGCCGAGCCAGATGCCTTCCTCGGCCAGCGTGGCGCGGCCGCGCGCCTCCTCGCTCGGCGCCGAATAGCCCTCGTTGAACACCAGGTAGACCATGGCGGCGACGACGCCCAGCCGCTCGGCGCGCTCGGCCGGGCCGGGCGTCTCGAAGGGCACGCCGGCCGCCGCGATGCGGGCCTTGGCGCGCGTGATGCGCTGCTCCATGGCGGCTTCGCTCACCAGGAAGGCGCGCGCGATCTGCCGGACCGACAGGCCGCAGACGATGCGCAGCGCCAGCGCGATCTGCTGCGTCGCCGGCAGGTCGGGATGGCAGCACACGAAGAGCAGCCGGAGTATGTCGTCGCGGTAGTGCTGGCCGTCGAGCCGCTCGGCGAGCGGGCTCTCGGCATCGTCGAGGTCCGACAGCGCCGCCTCGTCGGGCAGCGCCACCTCGCGGTTGCGGCGGCGGACCCCGTCCATGGCCGCGTTGCGGCCGACGAAGATCAGCCAGGCGGCGGCGTCGCGCGGCGGCCCGTTCTGCGGCCACGCCTTCAGCGCGCGCAGGCAGGCTTCCTGGAAGGCTTCCTCGGCCGTATCGAGATCGCGGAAGTAGCGCAGAAGGGCCCCCATCGCCCGGGGGCGCGCCGCGACCAGCACCGCGTCGATCCAGCCGACGTCGTTCATGCGGCCGGCTTCCGCGCCTCGGCCAGCCGGTTGTCGTGGAGCTCGGCGACCGGCCGGATCTCGTAGCTGCCGGTGCCGGGATTGGCCTTGGCCAGCTCCTTGGCGATCTCGAGCGCGGCGTCGAGCGAGGCGCAGTCGATGATGTAGAAGCCGAGCAGCTGCTCCTTCGTCTCGGCGAAGGGCCCGTCGATCACCAGCTCCTCCCTGCCCTTGCGCAGGGTGGTCGCCGCCGTGGTCGGCAGCAGGCGGGCGACCGGCCCCAGCCGGCCCTGGCGCGCCAGCCGGCCCTGGACCGTCATCAGCTTGGTCATGGTCTCGTCGTGGTACTCCTTGGACCACGAGCCGACCGCTTCCTCGGAATTGTAGCAAAGGATGGCGTAGAGCATGGGACGGGCTCCTCTATGACCGAAGGACGAAGCGGCGGCCGCGCATCCGACAGCCCGCCGGAAAGAAATCACGCGTCGTCGGACGATTGCGGGGTCGCGAAGGGCGAGCCGGCCTTGAGGATGCGGTAGCGGCCCTCGCGGATCTCCGCCGCGGTGACGATGCCGGTGCGCGCGCTGCCGCCGTCGAGGCCGAGCCGGTCGCCCTCGAACAGGTGGGGATCCTCCATGCCGCTGATGGCGCGGTGCTTGTCGGGCGGCGTGTGGCCGTGGACCACCAGCGTGCCGCCGAATCCCCGTCGCCAGTCGAGGAAGCCGTGGTTGATCCAGGCCCAGCGGGCCTCGGTGAAGATGGTCCAGGGCCGGGCCAGGAACTCGTCGGGATCGGCATGGGGATCGAGCCCGCCATGGACGAACAGCGTGTTGCCCAGCCGCACGTGGCCGCGCATGCCGTAGAGGCGGTGGACGATCTCGTTCCCCAGGGCGCGCTGCAGCAGGCCGAGGTCGGCGCGGGCCGCCGGCTCGTCGAGCCGCTCGCGCATCTGGTCGAGCAGCGTCTGGCCGCCCATGCGCTTGCTGAGCCACATCGATTCCGCCCGGTCGGCGTGCGGGCCGCCGAGCGCGGCCAGCATCATCATGATCTCGTGGTTGCCCATCAGGCGGTCGACATGGTCGACGCCGTGGTCGGCCTCGCTGCCGGCCCATTGCCGCAGAACGCCGATCGAATCGGGCCCGCGGTTGATCATGTCGCCGAGATAGACGAGGCGCCGCCGGCCGGCTGTCTCGGCCGCCAGGTTGGCGATGGCGTCGAGCATCGCCGCCAGCTCGGCGGCGCAGCCATGGACGTCGCCGATCGCGAACACGGTCTCGCCGCGCAGGGCGAAGGGTGCGGGCTTCCAGGTGCCGATCTCGACGGGCCGTTTCAGGGACACGTCCATGCCGGAATGCTAGCGCCGACCGGCAACGGCCTCCACCGCGCCGGCCTCACAGCCACTGTCAGGCCGCCTCGTTGGCCCGGATGAAGTCGCGGACGCGCGGCATGATCTGCTCGCGCCACTTGCGGCCGTTGAAGATGCCGTAATGGCCGACCCGCGGCTGCTCCCAGTGGACGTGGCGGGCGCCCGGGATGTTGGGCGTCAGCGCGTGGGCCGCCTTGGTCTGGCCGACGCCCGAGATGTCGTCGAGCTCGCCCTCGACCGTCATCAGCGCCGTCTCGATGAAGGACGGGTCGATCTTGCGGCCACGGCTGACCCAAAGGCCGCGCGGCAGCAGGTGCTCCTTGAACACGACCTCGATGGTCTGCAGGTAGAACTCGGCGGAGAGATCCATCACCGCCAGGTACTCGTCGTAGAAGGCGCGGTGCGAATCGGCCGAATCGTCGTCGCCTTTGACGAGATGCTCGAACTGGCGCATGTGCGCGTTGATGTGGCGGTCGAGGTTCATGCTGATGAACGAGGTGAGCTGCAGGAAGCCCGGATAGACGCGGCGCAGGGCGCCCGGATAGTTGAAGGGCACCGTCGCGATGACGTTCTGGCGGAACCACATCATCGAGTTGCGCATCGCCAGGTCGTTGGGCGTCGTCGGGCTCACCCGCGTGTCGATCGGACCGCCCATCAGCGTGATCGAGCGCGGCTGGTGCGGGTCCTTCTGCTCGGCCATCAGCGATGCGGCGGCCAGCACCGGTACCGATGGCTGGCAGACGGCGATCACGTGCACGTCGGGGCCGAGGTAGCGGCAGAATTCCATGACGTAGTCGACATAGTCGTCGAGGTCGAAATTGCCCTCCGACAGCGGCACCTCGCGGGCATCGGTCCAGTCGGTGATGTGGACGTCGTGCTCGGGCAGCAGCGCCTCGACCGTGCCGCGCAGCAGGGTCGCGTAGTGGCCGCTCATGGGCGCCACGACCAGGACCTTGGGATCGCGCCGTTCGGTCTCGCGCCGGAAGCGCAGCAGCTGGCAGAACGGCTTGCGGACCAGGATCTCCTCGTTGACCGCGACCGTCTCGTTGCCGATCCGCGTCGTCGCGAGGCCGAAGGCCGGCTTGCCGTAGTTCTGCGTCAGCCGCGCGACGATCTCCGCGCCGGCCGCCACCGACTTGCCGAACCAGGTGTCCGTCAGCGGGTTGTAGGGGCTGGAATAGACCTTCTCCAGCGCATTGGCCCATAGCCTGATGGGCTGGGCGAACTGGCGTTGGAGCTCGTACGCGGAATACAGCATGGGCGGCCGATTTTACGTAGGCCGCGCCCCGTGTCACTTCAATAGTGCATTGCACAAATTATTTGAAATCAATGGCTTGCCGCCAGGTCACAGCAGGCGTTTCACGGCCGCGGCGATCGATTCGGCCTTTGCCTCGTGGGTGAAGTGGGTGACGAAGCGGCCGTTGCGGTCGAGCAGGTAGACGATCGACGAGTGGTCCATCAGGTAGGGCGCGCCGTCCTTGCCCGGCACCTTCTGGTAGTAGACGCGATAGGCGCGGGCGACGTCGGCGATCTGCTGCGGCGTGCCGGTGAGGCCGATGATGGTCGGGCCGAAATTGGGGACATAGCCCTTCAGGAGCTCGGGCGTGTCGCGCTCGGGATCGATGGTGATGAAGACGATGTTGACCTTTTTGGCGGCATCGGGGCCGAGCTGCTCGACCGCGTTCTCCATCAGCAGCAGCGAGGTCGGGCAGACGTCGGGGCAGTAGGTGAAGCCGAAATAGATCAGCGTCGGCTTGCCCTTCAGGCTGTCGCTGGTGACGGTCCGGCCATTCTGGTCGGTGAGGGCGAACGGGCCGCCGATGGTCGGCTTGCCGCCGCCCTGCCAGGCATCCCAGCCGATCCACGCGGCGGCGGCGGCGAGGGCGACGATCCAGACGCCCAGCAGCGCCTTCATGGTCCGAGACATGGGTCGAAGATGGGCCGGCCGGGACGGCTCGACAAGCCGGACCGCTGGTCGCACAAGGACGGCCATGAGCAGCGATCTCGTCCGCCTGACCCGCGCCGCCGACTATGCCGCCCGCCAGCATGTCGCGCAGCGGCGCAAGGGCGAGCGGGCCGAGCCCTACATCAACCATCTCACCGAGGTGGCGGCGATGCTGGCCGAGGCGACGGGCGGCGACGACGTCGTCCTGCTGATGGGCGGGCTGCTTCACGACACGCTCGAGGACACCGACGCCACCTACGAGGATCTCGAGCAGCGCTTCGGACCCGAGGTCGCTGCGCTGGTCGCCGAGGTGACCGACGACAAGTCGTTGCCCAAGGAGGAGCGCAAGCGCCTGCAGATCGAGAAGACGCCGGGCAAGTCGCGCCGCGCCAAGCTCCTGAAGCTCGCCGACAAGACCTCGAACCTGCGCGGCCTGGTGACGAGCCCGCCGAGCGGCTGGTCGGCCGCGCGGCTCGCCGACTATGTCGTGTGGGCGCACGATGTCGTACGCTCGTGCCGCGGGCTCAATCCGAGCCTCGAGGCCGCCTTCGACGCGGCGCATGCGGAAGCCAGCCGCCACTACGGCCCCTGACCGGGCCGGCGACCGGCCCGGGAGGAAGCGATGTTCTACGACGCCGCCAAGCGCGACCACGGCCTGGCCCAGGATCCGCTGAAATCGCTGATCGTGCCGCGGCCGATCGGCTGGATCTCGACCGTCGACCGCCAGGGCCGCGTGAACCTGGCGCCCTACAGCTTCTACAACGCCGTCGGCGAGTTCCCGCCCATGGTCTACTTCGCCATCACCGGCACCTACGGCGACACGCCGACCAAGCACAGCCGCATGAACGCCGAATCGAGCGGCGAGTTCGTGGTCAACATGGTGAGCGAAAGCCTGAAGGAGCAGATGAACGTCACCACCACCATGGTGGCCTTCGGTGTCGACGAGCTGAAGCTGGCCGGCCTGACGCCCGCGCCCTGCAACATCGTGAAGCCGCCGCGGGTCAAGGAATCGCCCGTCGCCCTGGAGTGCAAGTACTGGCGCACCATCGAGCTGCCGGTCGAGAAGGGCCACGAGACCAAGCGCGGCTCGGTCGTGTTCGGCCAGGTGGTCGGCGTCCATATCGACGACAGCATCATCAAGGACGGCCGCGTCGACGTGCTGGCCTTCCGGCCCGTGGCGCGGCTGGGCTACAGCGAGTACGCCACGACCGACAATGTCTGGCGCATGCGCCGGCCGGACGATCCCAAGTAGAAGAAGCCGTCATCCCGACCGAAGCGAAGCGGAGTGGAGGGACCTTTCTTGCCGCTGTTGCCAATGGAAAAGAGGTCCCTCGACGGCGCGCCTTCGGCGCCCCGCTCGGGATGACGATTTAGCCCCGCACCACCGGCGCCACCGAGCGCGCGATGGCGAGCAGGCGCTTGTCGGCCATCGTCTCGCCCATCAGCATGAAGCCCACCGGCAGCTCGCCGGCGGCGTGGCAGGGCAGGCTGATGGCGCAGCGGTCGAGGAAGTTGCCGACCGTGGTGTTGCGCAGCAGCAGCAGGTTCTTCCGGGTGAAGCCCTCGGGCGTCGAGACCTCGTCGAGCGTCGGCGCGACGATGGCGCAGGTCGGCATCGCCACGGCATCGTAGTTCGCCGTCACCGCCGACACGCGCCGGCACAGGTCGGCGCGCGCCTGCAGCAGCTCGATGTAGTCGGCCGCGTCCATCTCCTTGCCCCGCATGATGCGCGGATGGACGAACGGATCGTAATCCTTGCCGCGGCGTGCGATCAGCGTGCGGTGCCAGGCATAGGCCTCGGATGCGGCGAAGCCGCCCTTGGCGTTGATCGCCGGCAGCTCGTCGAGCTCGGGCAGGTCGATCCTGTCGACCTTGACGCCGACTCCCGCCAGCGCCTTCAGCGCCCGCTCGAAGGCGGCCGCGACGACGGGATCGAGATCGCTCATCACGAAGTGCATGGGCACGGCCAGGCGCAGGCCGCTGAGCGGCGCCGCCGCCGGCACCGCGATGGGCTCGCCGGCGAACACCGCGTCGACGATGGCGCAGCACTCGATCGAGTTGGCCAGCGGACCGATCGAATCGAGCGAGGTCGAGAGCGGCACGACGCCGTCGATCGGCACGCGCCGGGCGGTCGGCTTGAAGCCGGTCAGGCCGCAGACCGCGGCCGGGATGCGGACCGAGCCGCCGGTGTCGGTGCCGAGCGCCGCCACCGCCATGCCGTCGGCCACCGAGACGGCGGCACCCGACGAGGAGCCGCCGGGCACGCGGCTGCGGTCGGCCGGGTTGCCCGGCGTGCCGTAGTGCGGATTGAAGCCGACGCCCGAGAAGGCGAACTCGCTCATGTTGGTCGAGCCGACGATCACCGCGCCGGCCGCCCGCAGGCGCGCCACCACCGGCGCGTCCGCCGTAGCCGGCGCCGCATCGTCGAGCGCCCGCGAGCCCGCCAGCGTGGTCTCGCCGGCGACGTCGCACAGGTTCTTGATCGAGACCGGGAGGCCGGCGAGCGGCGAGGGCACGATGCCCGCCTTGCGCAGCGCGTCGCTGGCGTCGGCGGCGGCCAGCGCCGCCGCGCGGTAGGTCCTGACGAAGACCCGCTTGCCCTCGCCGGCCGGGTCCTCGATGCGGGCCAGTGCCTGCTCGGTGAGGGCGCGGGATGTGGTGCGGCCGGCGGCCAGGTCTGCGGCGAGAAGCTGTATCGTCGGGTTGGCCATCGGACTCCTTGGCGCCCTACGGCGCGCGGTTCTTAACCAGGTCGTCGACCACGCCGGGATCGGCCAGGGTCGAGGTGTCGCCGAGATTGCCGAAGTCGTTCTCGGCGATCTTGCGCAGGATGCGGCGCATGATCTTGCCCGAGCGCGTCTTGGGCAGGCCGGGCGCCCACTGGATGACGTCGGGCGTGGCGATCGGGCCGATCTCCTTGCGCACCCAGGCGACCAGCTCCTTGCGCAGCGCGTCGGACGAGGGCTGGCCGGCCTTCAGCGTCACGTAGGCGTAGATGCCCTGGCCCTTGATGTCGTGCGGGAAGCCGACCACGGCGGCCTCGGCCACCTTCTGGTTGGCGACCAGGGCGCTCTCCACCTCGGCGGTGCCGATGCGATGGCCCGAGACGTTGATCACGTCGTCGACGCGGCCGGTGATCCAGTAGTAGCCGTCCTCGTCCCGCCGCGCGCCGTCGCCGGTGAAGTACTTGCCGGGATAGGTCTTGAAGTAGGTGTCGATGAAGCGCTGGTGGTCGCCGTAGACCGTCCGCATCTGGCCGGGCCACGAGTTGACCAGGCACAGATTGCCGGTCGCCGGACCCTGCAGGACGTCGCCGGCGGCGTCGACCATGACCGGCTGCACGCCGAAGAAGGGCCGGGTGGCCGAGCCGGGCTTGAGCTTGATGGCGCCGGGCAGCGGCGTGATCAGGATGCCGCCGGTCTCGGTCTGCCACCAGGTGTCGACGATCGGGCAGCGCGAATCGCCGACGACGCGATAGTACCAGAGCCACGCTTCGGGATTGATCGGCTCGCCGACCGAGCCGAGCAGGCGCAGGCTCTTGCGCGACGCCTTCTTCACCGGGGCCTCGCCCTCGCGCATCAGGGCGCGGATGGCGGTGGGAGCGGTGTAGAAGATGTTGACCTTGTGCTTGTCGATGACGTGCCAGAAGCGGCTGGCGTCGGGGTAGTTCGGCACGCCCTCGAACATCAGCGTCGTGGCGCCGTTCGCCAGCGGGCCGTAGACGATGTAGCTGTGGCCGGTGACCCAGCCGACGTCGGCGGTGCACCAGTAGATGTCGCCGTCGTGATAGTCGAAGACGTACTGGTGCGTCATCGAGGCGAACACGAGGTAGCCGCCGGTCGTGTGCAGCACGCCCTTGGGCTTCCCGGTCGAGCCGGACGTGTAGAGGATGAAGAGCGGATCCTCGGCCCCCATGGGCTCGGGTGCGCACTCGGCCGGCACCTTGGCCGCGATCTCGTGCCACCACACGTCGCGTCCGGCGTCCCAGCCCACCTTGCCGCCGGTGTGGCGGACCACCAGCACCTTATTGACGCCGGGGCACTTCTCCAGCGCCTCGTCGGTGTTGACCTTGAGCGGGATCGGCTTGCCGCCGCGCAGCCCCTCGTCGGCGGTGATGACGACATTGCTGTCGCAGTCGACGATGCGGTTGGCCAGGCTGTCGGGCGAGAAGCCGCCGAACACCACCGAATGGATGGCGCCGATGCGCGTGCAGGCCAGCATGGCGTAGGCCGCCTCGGGGATCATCGGCAGGTAGATCGTGACGCGATCGCCCTTCCTGACGCCGAGCTCCTTGAGCGCGTTGGCCATGCGGCACACTTCGGCGTGCAGCTCGCGATAGGTGATGTTCCTGGACTTCGCCGGGTCGTCGCCTTCCCAGATGATCGCCGTCTGGTCGGCGCGCTTGGCGAGATGGCGGTCGACGCAGTTGGCCGACACGTTCAGCACGCCATCGTGGTACCAGCGGATGCGGACGTCGCCGGTATAGTCGACGTCGCGCACGGCGCCCGGGCTGTAGGGCTTGATCCAGTCGACGCGCTTGCCGTGCTCGCCCCAGAACGCAGCCGGGTCCTTGACCGAGGCGTCGTACATCGCCTTGTACTTGGCGTTGTCGACGTAGGCGCGCTGAGCCCATTCGGGGCTGACGTCGATCACTTCGTCGGTCATGGCTTCCTCCCGCCGGATTCTTCGCGAATTGCCAGCGTTTTAGCCCGCTCGCGGCGGGCTCGGCAATTCGACTTTCGGCCGCGTCATCCCTCGTGCCAGACGGTGAAGTCCTGCAGCGGCGCGCGCTCGGTGATGAGGTTGTTCGGCACGGCATCGGGATCGGCGTAGCCCAGCGCCAGGCCGCAGATGACGACCTGGTCGTCGGGGATCGCGAGCTCGCGGCGCACGACGTGCTGGAAGCGGCTGAAGGCGGCCTGCGGGCAGGTATGCAGGCCCTTCTCGCGCGCCAGCAGCATCAACTGGTCGAGGAAGATGCCGCAGTCGATCCACTGGCCGTTGCCCATGCGCCGCTCGACGCAGAGGATCATGCCGACCGGCGCGTCGAAGAACTCGTAGTTCTTGCGGAACTGCTTCAGCATGCCGGCGGCATCGCCGCGCGGCACGCCGAGCAGCGTGTAGAGCTGCTTGCCGACCAGCTTGCGGCGCGCGTCGTAGACCGGCGTGAATTCCTTCGGATAGACGTCGTACTCGGCGCCCGGGCCGGTGTCGCCGTCGTCCATCGCCTTCAGGATGGCGGTCGAGAGGCGCCGGCGCGCCTCGCCGGTGGTGACGTGGAGCTTCCACGGCTGCAGGTTGCCGTTGGACGCCGAGCGGCTGGCGTTGGCGATGATCCATTCGATGTCGGCGCGCGGCACGGGCTCCGGCTTGAAGACGCGCATGGAACGGCGGGAATTGACGGCTTCGGACACGCGCATGAAGGATCAGCTCCGGTTGAGATGGCGGCGCAGGAATTCGAACAGCTTGCGCAGGGCAACGCCATACTCCTGTTCCGTGAAGTAATGCGAGGCGCCGGAGACGATCAGCGTCTCGACGTCCTTGCCGTGGGTCCGGAGGGCCTCGGCCATGGAAAGCGACTGCTCGACCGGCACGTTCTCGTCGCGGTCGCCGTGGATCAGCAGCACGGGGGTGTCGATCTGGGCGACGCGCAGCAGCGGCGAGCGCACGGGCAGGCCCTCCGGGCCGCACAGATCGTCGAGATAGTCGCGGATGAAGGGATTGGCCTCGCGCCAGGCGGCGAGATCGGTCGGCGAGAAATAGGCGGCGACGGCGCCGATCGGCGGCTTGTGCGCGGCGGTGAGCAGCGCGACCTGCCCGCCCATCGAGGCGCCGACCAGGCCGATGCGCCGCGGATCGACCAGCGGGCGATGGGCCAGCCAGTCGATCGCGGCCAGCACGTCGAGCGGCTGGCGCAGCCCCTGGTCGCTTTCGCCCTCCGACCCCAGCCAGCCGCGCAGCGACAGAGCGAGCGCCACGTATCCGTTGGCGGTGGCGCGGCGGGCGAGGCCGACCAGGTTGTGGGCGTGGCCGGCGAAGCCGTGCAGGAGGATCAGCGCCGGATGCGGCGGCGCGCCGGCCTGCGGGCGGAAGAGGTAGCCGCCCAGGGTGACGCCGTGGCCGGGCACGCGCACCTGCTCGGCGTCGGACACTTCGGGCAGCTCGTCCCAGCGATGCGCCACCTCGATGGGCACGCCGTCGGGGTCGCGGAAGGCGACCGAGTAGTAGCCGGGGGCGAAGTAGTCGAGCTCCTTGGGCGGCTGCAGGATCTCCGCACCGGCGTCGCGCATCTCGGCGAAGACCTGGTCGACCTGGGCGCGACTCTCGGCCGACACGGCGAGCCACAGGGCGCCCGGCCCGTAGGACACGCCGTCGCGTGCCTGGCGCATGACGAAATGGTCGTAGCCGCGCGCCCACATGACCCGGTCGGGCCCGGCCCAGACGCGGCGGAAGCCCAGCATGGGCAGCCACAGGCGGTGGAAGGCGACGGAGCGGCCGAGGTCGCTCACCTCGACCGCGGCGCCGGCGAAGGACGGGCGTGGCCGCATCAGTGCCCCGTCACCGCGCCGGCAGGCCGAGCAGCCGCTGCTCGTCGCGCCGCAGGTGCTCCTCGCCGGCCAGGAAGAACTCGTCGAGCTGCGGCGGCTTCACCCCGGTGGCGCTCAGCATGGCATGCGCCTGGCCGCGATGATGGATCTGGTGCTGGAAGAGGTGCTCGAGGACCGAGGCGACGCTTGTCGGCGGCGGCGTGCGGTTGGGCCGCGGCAGCACCAGCCCCTCGGCCAGGCTGGCCTCGCTCTGGCGCTCGCAGAAGTCGACCAGGCGGCGGTCGCTCGCGCGCTGGGCGTCGTAGAGCTGGCCGGCATCGGGGAAGTCCGGCGGCGGCTCGTCGTAGCGCTGCAGCACGGTGGGATCGCGGTGCAGGGCGTCGATGTAGTAGCGATCGACCCAGAGGATGTGATTGAGCGTCGCGCGCAGCGACGGGAAGAAGCCGGTGCGCGGGGCGGCGAATTCCGCCGGCGAGAGCGCCTTGCAGGCCGTCAGCAGACGGTGGTTGGCCCAGGCATTGTTGCCGGCCATGGCGACGAAGTGCTGGGCGAGCGACGTCATCCCAGGCGAACGAACGCCTCCTCTCCCCCGGCAGGGGGAGAGGTTGGGTGAGGGGGTTGCCCGGGCTTTCGAAGCCCCCTCACCTTGCCTCTCCCCCTGCCGGGGGAGAGGAATCCGAGGGAGGCGTTCACTGGCTCACGCCGCGTGCGCGAGGTTGCGCAGCACGTAGTGCAGCACGCCGCCGTTCTTGAAGTACTCGACCTCCTCGGCGGTATCGATGCGGCAGGTCAGGGTCACCGTCTCGCTGGCGCCGTCGCGTCGATGGATCGTCAGCGGCACGTCCATGCCCGGACGCAGGCCGCCCTCGATGCCGCCGACGTCGAAGCTCTCGTGGCCGGTGAGGTTCAGCGTCTTGCGCGTCATGCCGTCCTTGAACTGCAGCGGCAGCACGCCCATGCCGACCAGGTTCGAGCGATGGATGCGCTCGAAGGTCTCGCAGACCACCGCCTTCACGCCCAGCAGGTTGACGCCCTTGGCCGCCCAGTCGCGCGAGCTGCCGGTGCCGTATTCCTTGCCGGCGATCAGGATCTGCGGCGTGTGCTCCTTCTTGTAGCGCATCGCCACGTCGTAGATCGGCTCGGGCTGGTCGGTCTGGTAGTGATGCGTGAAGCCGCCCTCGACGCCCGGCACCATCTCGTTCTTGAGGCGGATGTTGGCGAAGGTGCCGCGCATCATCACCTCGTGGTTGCCGCGCCGCGTGCCGTACTGGTTGAAGTCCTTCGGCTCCACGCCGTGGTCCAGCAGGTACGATCCGGCCGGGCTGTCCTTCTTGATCGAGCCGGCCGGCGAGATGTGGTCGGTCGTGATCGAATCGCCGAACTGGCCGAGCGGCCGCGCGCCCTTGATGTTGTTGAGCGCGGTCGGCGCCTTGCCCATGCCGTCGAAGTAGGGCGGGTTGCGCACATAGGTCGACTTGTCGTCCCAGGCATAGGTCAGGCTGGGCTTGGTCTTGATGCCGCGCCAGAACTTGTCGCCCTTGAAGACGTCGGCGTAGCGCTTCTTGAAGGCCTTGGTCGTGACGAACTTGTCGACGAACTTCTGGACCTCGGCGTTCGAGGGCCAGAGGTCCTTGAGGTAGACCGGCTTGCCGCCCTTGCCGGTCGCGACCGGATCCTTGGTGATGTCGATCTTCATCGAGCCGGCGAGCGCATAGACCACGACCAGCATCGGCGAGGCGAGGTAGTTGGCGCGGGTCAGCGGATTGACGCGGCCCTCGAAGTTGCGGTTGCCCGACAAGACCGAGCCGACGACGAGGTCGCCGTCGGTGATCGCCTTGGTCACCGGGTCGGGCAGCGGGCCGGAATTGCCGATGCAGCTCGTGCAGCCGTAGCCGACCAGGTTGAAGCCGATCTTGTCGAGATCCTTCTGCAGGCCGGCGGCCTGCAGGTACTCGGTGACGACCTGCGAGCCCGGCGCCAGCGACGTCTTCACCCACGGCTTGACCTTGAGGCCGAGCTTCACCGCGTTGCGGGCGATCAGGCCGGCGCCCAGCATCACGTAGGGGTTGGACGTGTTTGTGCAGGAGGTGATGGCGGCGATCACGATGTCGCCGTGGCCGAGATCGTAGTCGGCGCCCTCGCACTTGACGCGCTTGCCGTCGTCGGTGCGGTCGAACTCCTTGTCCATGTTGGCGACGAACTGCGCCGCCGCCTGGCTGAGCGGCACGCGGTCCTGCGGGCGCTTCGGCCCGGCAAGGCTCGGCTCGACCTCGCCCAGGTCGAGATGCAGCGTGTCGGTGAAGACCGGCTCCGGCGACTTCTTGGAGCGCCACAGGCCCTGCTTCTTGGCATAGGCCTCGACCAGCTTGGCGGCCTGGCCACGGTTGGTCGTCTTGAGGTAGCCGATGGTGATCTCGTCGACCGGGAAGAAGCCGCAGGTCGCGCCGTACTCGGGGGCCATGTTGGCGATCGTGGCGCGGTTGGCGAGCGGCATCTCGGCCAGGCCCTCGCCGTAGAACTCGACGAACTTGTTGACCACGCCCTTCTTGCGCAGCATCTGCGTCACGGTCAGCACCAGGTCGGTGGCCGTCGCGCCCTCGCGCAGCTTGCCGGTCAGCTTGAAGCCGACGACGTCGGGAATGACCATCGGCTGGGCCTGGCCCAGCATGGCCGCCTCGGCCTCGATGCCGCCGACACCCCAGCCCAGCACGCTGAGGCCGTTGACCATGGTCGTGTGGCTGTCGGTGCCGACCAGCGTGTCGGGATAGGCGATCGTCTCGCGGCCTTCCTTGCGGGTCCACACGACCTGCGCGAGGTACTCGAGGTTCACCTGGTGGCAGATGCCGGTGCCCGGCGGCACGACGCGGAAATTGTCGAACGCCATCTGGCCCCAGCGCAGGAACTGGTAGCGCTCGAGGTTGCGCTCGTACTCCAGCGCCACGTTGGCCTTGAAGGCGCTCTGGTTGCCGAAATTGTCGACGATCACCGAATGGTCGATCACCAGGTCGACCGGCACCAGCGGGTTGATCTTCTTGGGATCGCCGCCCAGCGCGCCCATGGCGTCGCGCATCGCGGCCAGGTCGACCACCGCCGGCACGCCGGTGAAGTCCTGCATCAGCACGCGGGCCGGCCGGAAGTTGATCTCCTTGGTCGACTTGCCGCCGTTCTTGATCCAGCCGGCGAAGGCGGCGATGTCTTCCTTCTTGACGGTCGTTCCGTCTTCGTGACGGACGAGGTTTTCCATCAGCACCCGCAGCGAGAAGGGCAGCCGCGACAGGTCGCCGACCTGCTTCTCGACCGCCTTGAGGCTGAAGTAGGTGTAGCTCTTGCTGCCGACCGTCAGCGACTTTCGAGCCTTGAAGCTGTTGGGATGGGCGGCGGCCATATTCGTGTCTCCTGGGGTCGGTGCGTGCGTGCGGGCGGGGGCAAAATAGGGGCATGAACGGGCACAGGCAATCGGCGGATGCGGCACCGGCAGCGATGTGCGAGATTGCGCGAATGCGCGCGAAAATCGCCGGTTATTTCGCGGGGTTTGCAGCGCTGGTGATGACCGCGGCGCCGGTCCTCGCGCAGCGCAGCGGTATCGACTCCTGGGACCCGCTGGCGCGCCGGCTCGACCGTTCCCCGGCGGCGCCGATGCTGTCCGGAGACCAGCGCGGTCCCGACCTCGAGGCCCTGAACCGGATCCTGTCCAGCCCCAGGCTGTCGGCCTTCGACCGTTCGATCTACCTCAGCATCCGCGCCTATCAGCTCAGCCGGCTGGGCCGCCAGGCCGACAGCCGCAAGGACATCGCCGAAATGGGCAAGGTCCTGCCGGCCGCCTGGCCGCTGATCCTGTCGGGGACCGTGCCGGAACTGGCCGGCGGCGGCGACCGGGCGGCGGCCCTGCGGACGCTCGACAGCGCCCTGGAGCAGAAGCCGGGGGATGCCTGGCTGACGATCGCCCAGGCACAGGTCTACATGCAGATCGCCGACTTCGTGCGGGCGCTCGGCCTGCTCGATGGCGCGCTCGCGGGGCCGACGACGCCGGCCGACCGCCGCGCCGCGCTCTATTTCCGTGGCCAGGCGAACTTCAACCTGGGCCAGTATGCCCGCGCGGCGGAGGACTTCGACGCGTCGCTGACCGACCGCGCCTCCTTCCGCTCGCGACTGGGACCGCTCCTGTGGCGCTACGCCGCCCAGGCACGCGGCCGGCTCGACGCCCGGGCGCGGCTGGCCCGGGATGTCGGGGCTGAGTCGCTGGCCGACTGGCCCGGCCCCATCGCAGCCTTCCTGCTGGGCCGGCTGCCGGTCGGCGAGCTGGCCGTCGTGGCCGAGACCGACGACGCGGCCAAGCGTGCCGACGGCAAGTGCCCGGCGGCGTTCTTCGTCGGCATCGAGGCCCTGCGCCGCGGCGAGCGCCAGCGCGCCAGCGAGCAGTTCCGCCTCGCCCAGGCGCGCTGTCCCACCATCTCGGAGTTCAACTGGGCCGCGACCAGCGAGCTGAAGCGGCTCTGACCGTCAGCCGGCCAGCGCCAGCGGGGCAATGAAGCGGGCCGCCTCGGCCAGCACGTAGGCCGGCTGCTGCAGGTGCGGACTGTGGCCGCAGTCGGGGACCAGGCGGGTCTCGCAATAGCCGCCGACCTTGCCGGCGATGATGCCGAGCTGCAGCTCGCTGCCGTATTCGTCGTCCTCGCCCTGGATCGCCTGCACCGGCACCACGACACCCGGCAATCGGCCGTCGGCGTCCATCGGCTCGAAGCCCGGCGACAGCCAGGCCTGCGACCACAGGCGAAAGGCGCCGTCGACATTGTCGCCGTGATACTTGAACAGGCGCTGACGCAGTTCGCCGGCCGCGAAGGCCTCCTGCGCCCGGGCAATGGCGACGGTGCAGACCGGCTCGTTGATGGCGTGGGCGGCCAGCGTCACCACAGCGCGCAGCGGCTCGGGGTCGCGGGCCGCGTAGTTGAGCGCGATCGTGCCGCCGTCGCTGTGGCCGACCAGAACGCAGTCCTCGACGCCGAGCGCGGCGAGCAGGCGCGGCAGGACCTCGTCGGCCTCGATCTCCATGTAGCGCACGCCGGGATCGTCGGGCCACGGGCTCGACCGGCCGTAGCCCGTGCGGTCGTAGACGATGCCGCGGCAGCGCGTGGCGTCGCACAGGCGCTGCGGGAAGTCGCGCCACATCTCGATGCAGCCCAGCCCCTCGTGCAGGAACACCAGCGTGGTCCGCTCCAGCCCGTCGTCGGCGGCCGGCGCGAGGCGGCGCACCCGCAGCGCGCGGTCCTCCAGGGCGATGGTCTCGTCGAACGGCGCCATGGGCTTCGCCTTACACGACGCGCCGGCCGACATGAAGCCGGCGAATCGTCGGGCCGGTCGCTCAGCCTGGAGCGGTTCGAGGGCTCTTGCGGCCGCACGACGGCAACGACCCGCGGAACCTCCGGCCGGGTCACCCGGCGATCCCCGGCGCCCGGCGGCCGCGATGGATTACGAAGAGCTGACACGGCGGACGCTTGCTTGTCGCACCGAAGCGCGACAACCGTCATGCTAGGATCGCGACGGCGTCCGGGGAAAGCAGCGGCCGAATGAGGGTCCTTCTCGTCGAAGACAATATCGAGCTCGTCGCCCTCCTGAAGAGGGGACTGGCCCAGGGCGGCTTCGCCGCCGACTCCGTCGGCACCGCCAACGATGCCGATCATGCCGTGACCGCTCTGCAGTACTCGGCGGTCGTGCTCGATCGCGGCCTGCCGGACGACGACGGGCTGCGGGTCCTGCGCGACATGCGCCGCCGCGGCGACGCCACGCCGGTGCTGGTGCTGACCGCCCGCGACGGCGTCAGCGACCGCGTCACCGGCCTGCGCGAGGGCGCCGACGACTACATGGCCAAGCCCTTCGCCATCGAGGAGCTGGTCGCGCGGCTGCAGGCCCTGCTGCGCCGTCCGGGCAACCTCCTGGGCAAGCAGCTGAGCTTCGGCAACGTCTCGCTCGACACCGAGGGCCGGCACGTCACCGTGGCCGGCGCGGTCCGTGCCATCCCGGCGCGCGAGACCGCGGTGCTCGAGATCCTCCTGCGACGCAGCGGCAACGTCGCCCCCAAGCGCCTCTTCGAGGACCATCTGTTCGGCCTCTCCGGCGATGTCGGCTCGAATGCCGTGGAGGTCTACGTCCACCGGCTGCGCAAGATGCTGGCCGACGCCGGCGCGACCGTGAAGATCCATACGGTGCGCGGGGTCGGCTACCTGATGGCCGAGGAAAAGCCGGGGTGACCCGCTTCGGGTCGATCATCTCCCGCATCGTGGCGCTGCATGTGCTCGCCATCGCCGTGGTGGCCATCGTCATGCCGCTGGCCCTCTACTGGATGCTCAACGGGGCGGCGAACAGCCTGCATCGCGACAAGCTGCGGGCGCAGGCGGCGACCATCGGCAACTTTCTCAGGCACGGGACGGACGGGAAGCTGACCCTCGACATCCCTCCGGAGATCCAGCCGCTGCTCGGCGACTACGGTCTCTATGCCTATGCCGTCCTCGACCCGTCGGGGCGGGTGCTGTTCTCCTCGCGCCGCGACGGCGCCGCGCTGGTCTCGCCCCAGGATCACCGCGAGGACTGGTCGATCCGCCGGCGCAACGCCGAGGCCATGCTGTTCGGGGTCACGGTGCCGAAGGTGGTCGACGGCCGGCGCTACGTGCTGCAGGTCGGCCAGGACCTGTCGCATCGCGACGTGATCTTCGACGACATCGTCGCGTCGTTCCTGCCCCGCGTCGCCTGGATCACCTTCCCGCTGATGCTGGCGCTGCTGCTGATCGACATCCTGATCTTCCGGCGGGCGCTCGAGCCGGTACGCGAGGCGTCGACGACGGCCGCCGCGATCGGCCCGGCCCGGACCGACGTCCGCCTGCCGGAGCGCGCGATGCCGACCGAGATCGCTCCGCTCGTTCATGCCGTCAACGAGGCGTTCGACCGTCTCGAGGCAGGCTTCCGCGCCCAGCGCGACTTCACGGCGGACATGGCGCACGAGCTGCGCACGCCGCTCACCATCGTGCGGGCCCGCGTCGATACCCTCGAGGCGGGTCCACTGCGCGATTCGCTGCGCCAGGACCTCGAGAACATGACCCGGGTCGTCAACCAGGTGCTCGACATCGCCGAGCTCGAGAGCTTCGTGGTGGGCCGCGAGGCGCGGGCCGATCTGCAGGCCGTCTGTGCCGAAGCCGTGACATTCATGGCGCCGGTCGCGGTCGCCCAGTCCAAGGCGATCGCACTCACCGGGCCCGAGCAGCCGGTGTGGGTGCGTGGCCATTCCGAGGCGCTGTTCCGGGCGGTCCGCAACCTCGTCGAGAACGCCCTGAGGCACGCGCCGACCGGCGGCTCGGTCGAGGTCGAGGTCGCGCCACCGGCCACGGTCCGCGTGCTCGACGACGGGCCGGGTGTGCCGGAAGCGGAGCGCCAGACCATCTTCCGACGGTTCTGGCGGCGCGATCGCAGCCGGTCCGAGAGCCGCGGGCTCGGGCTCGCCATCGTGGCCCGCGTCGCCGAGACCCATGGCGGCCGGGTCGCGGTCGAGAACCGGCCGACCGGCGGCGCCGCCTTCACGCTCAGCCTGCAGCCCGCCGCGACAGTGATCGCCGCGAAGTGAGGGCGCGGGCGGCCGCCTCAGGCGGCCGCCGCGGCGACCTTCTTCGCGATCGGCGGCGCGAAGCGGAACGCCGCGCCCAGCCGGTTCCAGGCGTTGATGTTGGCGACGGCGACGCTGAGCGCGATCACCTCGTCCTCGCTGAAATGGTCGCGCACCGCGGCATAGGCCTCGTCGGGCACGCTGCGGTCGGCCAGCCGCGTCAGCGTCTCCGCCCAGGCCAGCGCCGCGCCCTCGCGATCGGAGAAGATGCCGGCCTCGTGCCAGGTGGCGACGAGATCGAGCTTCTCCTGCGCGAGGCCCAGCCGCCGCGCAACGTTGAGATGGATCTGCAGGCAGAAGGCGCAGTTGTTGATCTGCGACACCCGGAGCTTGGCCAGCTCGACGATCGACTTGTCGAGGCCCGACTCCTCCGTGCTCTTGCCCATGGCCAGCAGCGCCGCCTGGGCGCCGGGGGCCGTCTTCTGGAAGGTTTCGTAGGCGACGCGGACGTGGCTCATGCCGATCTCCATCGTATCAGAGCTCTGATATAGCGCGTCGACCGGGCCGGGCAAGTGGCGCCTTGGCAAGTCCCGGCTGCGGCGTCTACCGTGGGGAAAATCGGGAGGAAACGCCATGTCGACGCACTACGACACGCTGGAGACCCGGTCGCCGGCCGAGCGCGAGAAGGCGCTGATGCAGGCGCTGCCGCAGCAGGTGGAACATGCCAGGGCCAACGCGCCGTTCTTCGCCGGCTGGCTGAAGGACGTCGACTCGTCCGCCGTGACCTCGCGCGCGGCACTCGCGCGCCTGCCGGTGCTGCGCAAGTCGATGCTGGGCGAGGTGCAGAAGAAGGATCCGCCGATGGGCGGCCTGATCGCCGTGCCGATGAGCCGGGTGCGCCACGTCTTCATGTCGCCCGGGCCGATCTTCGAGATCGACACGGACGAGCCCGACTACTTTCGCGGCGCGCGGGCCATGTACGCTGCGGGCTTCCGGCCGGGCCACGTCGTCTACAACACCTTCTCCTATCACCTGACGCCGGCCGGGCTGATGATGGAATCGGCGCTGCGGGCGCTCGGCTGCGCCGTGGTGCCGGGGGGCGTCGGCAACACCGAGCTGCAGCTCGACGCGATCGCCGGCATCCGGCCCGACTGCTACGTCGGCACGCCGTCGTTCCTCAAGATCCTGATCGAGAAGGCGGCTGAGCTGGGCAAGGACATCTCCTCGCTGAAGCACGCCTTCGTCGGCGCCGAGGCGCTGCCGCCCAGCCTTCGCCAGATGTTCATCGACAGGGGCATGAGCTGCCTGCAGAGCTACGGCACCGCCGATGTCGGCACGATCGCCTACGAGACGCCGTCGCTCGAGGGCATGACCGTGGACGAAGGCGTGATCGTCGAGATCGTGCGGCCGGGCACCGGCGAGCCGGTGCCCGAGGGCGACGTGGGCGAGGTCGTGGTCACGACCTTCAACCGCGCCTATCCGCTGATCCGCTTCGGCACCGGAGACCTGTCGGCGGTGCTGGCGGGCCCGAGCCCCTGCGGGCGCACGAACATGCGCATCAAGGGGTGGATGGGCCGCGCCGATCAGCGCACCAAGGTGCGCGGCATGTTCGTCGACCCCGAGCAGGTCGCCGAGATCGCGCGCAAGCATCCGGGCCTCGGCCGCCTGCGCCTGGTCATCGACTGGGTCGACCAGGCCGACATCATGACGCTCAAGGTCGAGACGGCGCAGCCTTCGGCCGATCTCGGCCGCGCGATGGAGGGGACGATCCGCACCGTCTGCAAGGTCGGCGGCAAGGTCGCCTTCGCGGCGCCGGGAAGCCTGCCGAACGACGGCAAGGTGATCGACGACGTGCGCAAGTACACCTGAGAAGGGCCGACGACCGTCCGATCCCGAGCGAAGGCTTGAAGGCCCAGTACGCCCTGGCCGATAGAATAGGCGCGCCCTGGAGGAACCGCCCGGCTTCGTCTAGCGCGTGGTCCGCAATGTCTTGATCGATGGACGGCGGCGCCTGACGCGGGAGGCGCAGGTGGTCGATCCCGGCATCGTCGGTGCGGACGTGAGACACGGCGGTTCCCGGAGAATATTCGAAGTCTGATATAATGGTTTTTGGGGCAAGCGACGTTGCCCGCGTCAATCGCCTGCGACCCGTCCGGCCACGAGGCGGCCGTCGCTCATCTCGATGATTCGATCGAAGAGATCGATGGACCGATGGTCGTGGGTGACCACGACCACGGCCGCCTGCCTCGCGGTGGCGATGCGGCGCAACAGGTCCATTACCTGCCGGCCGCGAACGCTATCGAGGGCCGCTGTCGGTTCATCGGCAAGTATAAGCGGGGGATCATTGGCGAGTGCCCGGGCGATCGCCACGCGTTGCTGCTCGCCGCCGGACAGCTTGGCGGGCCGATGGTCGATGCGATGTCCCAGGCCGAGGACGCGTAGCAGGTTGACGGCGTGGCCGTGCGCCGGCTTGGGCGGCACATCGTCGATTTCCAGGGCGAGCGCGACGTTCTCGGCGGCCGTCAGGAATGGAATGAGGTTGGCTTTCTGAAAGACGAAGCCGATGCGCCGCCGGCGGAAGTCGCGCAAATGCTCCAGGTCGACGTCGGGATGGGAAACCCGCTCGCCGCGGAAGAAGAGCTCTCCCAGAGAGGGAGGTTCGAGCAGGCCCGCGATCAGAAGCAGCGTGGTCTTGCCGGAGCCGCTCGGCCCGAAGAGGCCGATCAGCTCGCCGGGAAGAAAATCGAGCGAAACGCCATCCAACGCACGAACCGTGCTGTCGCCGCTCGGATAGTGCTTACTTGCGGCACGGACGCTGAGGATCGGCTTGCCGCTCAGGATAGAACCTCCTGGGCCCGAACCCGCATGGCGCGCGAGACGCCGACCATGCTGCCGATCCCGCAGATGGCGGCGACGGCGGCCAGCATGACGACGATGTCTCCGGTCGCGATCACCACGCGGCGTGGAAAGTAGGGAAATACGAGGGCGGCCGTCGTCACGCCCATGGTGAATCCGCCGAATCCGATAAGCGCCGCCTGCTGGACGACCATCGATGCGATGGTCGCGTTCCTGGCGCCGATCAGCTTGAGCATCGCGATCTGGTGCAGCTTCTCGACGGTCATGGTGTAGATGATCAGCGAGATGACGATCGTCATGACGGCGAGCAGCACGCCGGTGAAGGCGAGGATCTGGACGCGCAGCCGCCAGAGCCGCTTGTCGAGCAGGAGGTTCCGCTGCTCGTCTCGGCCGATGACGTTGACGTCCCCCCATTGCTGGATGGCCGATGCGATGCGGTCTGGATCGGCGGCGGGATCGAGCCTGACCAGGACAGCGGCGATCTTGGAATCCTGGGCGACCGAACTCGTTCCCGCTCTGTCGCCTGAGACTGCGCCGGCAGCCCGCGCGAGCAGGACTTCCTCGCTGCTGCGCCGCTGTGCGATGGCGATCGCGTCGTTGACCGAGACGAACAGCAATCCGTCGCCGAGGGAATCCACCATGCCATGGGTGACGCCGACGACCGTGTAGTCGTCCAGCCCAAGCCTGACCTTGTCACCGATCGCAAGCCCGATGCTGGCATCGGCGATCGCCTCGTGATGGCCGGTGTTCAGGAGACGGCCATGAACAAGATTCACCCACCGGCCACGGTCCTTCGGGTAGTCGAGGCCGGTGAGCGTCGCGCGTCTGTCGCGGCCCTCGAAGGGGAACTGCTGGCTTGACTGAACGAAACGCCGTACCTCGGCGACGCCCGCCAGGCCCTCGACTCTCCGGTCGGTCGAGGATGCGATCGCCGAGCCTTCGGCGAACGGGCCGGAGCGGCCGCCCTGGACAACCCACAGATCCGCACCGACCGTTTCGATGATGAGGAGAGCATCGTCGACGATGCCGCGGTAGAGGCCGACCATGCCGACCGAGGCCATGATCAGGAAGCCTACGCCAGTCGCCGTGAGTACGAAGCGGGTCAGGTTGAACCGGATGTCCTTCAGCGCGAGGTTCATCTGGTCGTCTCCGTGCCTCGGACCCGCATTCCCTCGAATGCGCCATCCGGCGCGAGGACGGTGTCGCCGTTCGAGATTCCGGCACGGATTTCGACATGCCTTCCGCCGCTTTCGCCGAGCTCAACGGGTCGCCAGCGGGCACGGCCGCCGCGCGCAACCCAGAGACCCGGCTTGCCGTCACGCCTGACGATGGCCTGTTCGGGCACGGACAGCGCTTGTCGGTGGACGCCGGTGACGACGGTCGCGGTGCCGCGCTGGCCGATGGCCCAGTTCAAGGGACGTTCCTCGAGGGTGATGTCGACGGTGAATTCCCGCGTTTCCACATCGACTTGCCGGCCGAGTCGCAGGATGCGGCCGGCTATGGGCCGGTCGGGCTGTGCGCTGAACCTGACGTGTGATGCCTGGCCGGGCCGGACGGTAGCCATGACGCTTTCGTCGAAGCGCGCCGTCAGCACCAGCGTCGACGGGTCGACTATCTGGACGATGGGTGCGCCCGGTGTCATCAGGTCGCCTGGGTTGCGGTCGCGCGAGACGACGATGCCGAAGAACGGGGCTCGCACGATCGTTTCCTCGATCTGAGCCTCGGCGACCCTGACGGTCGCCGCCGCCGCCTTTTCCTGGGCGATCGCCGCATCAACGGCGGCGCCGGCGCGCGCGAACTCGGCTTCGGCCTGGCGCTGGGCCGCGAGTGCTGCATCGTAGTCGGCCCGATTGGCCCATCCTTGGCGCAGCAGGGCCGATTTCCGAGCGTGGGTGCTGCGCGCATTGGACAGAGCGGCATCGCTCCGTTCCCTCTCGGCGATCGCCTGCGTAACGACGTGCGCAGCGGCTTGGTGCGAAGCGGTGGCAGCGTCCAATTGGCTGGCTAGATCGTCGGCGGCAATTGTCGCGATCAATGTGCCCGGTGCTACGTAATCACCGCGATCGACCAGAACGTCGGACAGTCGCCCCTGGGTCCGCGCGCTGATGGTCGCCTTCCCGAGGGCGTCAAGCGTCCCCGGCCCTCTCGTCTCGATATCGAGGGGGCCGCTCGTGACAGGGAACTGCGCGACGGTGCGCGGCCTGCCGTAGCGGTCTCCGGCGGCGATGCCCACGGCGGCAGCGACCAGGGCGAGGGACAGGGTCACGCGGGACTTTGTGCGGCGTCGCCGCGACGGTGGCCGACCGCCGGCCAGCATGTCGGCCACCGACAGGTCCGCCGGCCCGCCCTCCCGGTGCGGGATCGGAAGCTTGGGCGCCTCGTCAGGGGGGGGCCCAGTTCTCGGTTCCTTGCTGGTGGGCATGCCCGAATCAGTATCCGAGAGAGGTTGGATGGGTTTGACCGATCCGCATCGCTTCTCGGCAATTGGTCAATGGCAGGTAACAGTTTGTAAAAGTGACCGCAGCGACTTCCGACGCTGCTATGTAAGGAGTGATGAGACATGAGAGGGCGCAAGCATGCCCGCGATCCTGATCGTCGAGGACGATCCAGACATACGGCGGCTCGTCGCCGGGCTGATGCGACGCGAAGGCTTCAGCGTCGAGGAAGCGCGAGATGCGGTTGCCATGGACGCGATCATGACCCGGATGCGGCCCGACCTGATGGTGCTCGATCTCATGCTTCCAGGGGAGGATGGTCTTTCGATCTGCCGACGGATCAGGGCGAAGGAAACTCTGCCGATTCTGATGCTGACCGCCCGGAGCGACGAGATCGACCGGGTGGTGGGGCTCGAAGTCGGTGCGGACGACTATCTTGTGAAGCCTTTCGGGACGCGGGAGCTGGTGGCCCGTGTGCGCGCCCTGCTTCGGCGAGGGAGCATGCTGCCGGTTGGGCCGCGCACGCGCCGTTTTGCGTTCGATAGGTTCGTCATCGACCTCGACGCCCGGCAACTGGCGGATGACGCTGGCTGCGCTGTGATCCTGACGAGCGCAGAGTTCGATCTTCTTGCGTGCTTCGTCGAAAGGCCACGTCGCGTGCTGACGCGCGACCAGATACTCGATTGGACACGTGGTCGGTCAGCCGATCCCTTCGATCGAACCGTCGACATGCTCGTTTCCCGACTGCGCAAGAAGCTCCATGCGATGGATTCCACTCCCAATCTGATCAGTACGGTGCGCAATGGAGGCTATCTCTTCACGGCAGTCGTGAAGCCGGAGCCATGATCCGCCTGAACTTCGCCGCCAGAATCGCGACAATCGTCGCGGTCGGTGTGATGGTGGCGTGGATCGGTGCCATCGTGCTGTACTACTGGTCGCAGGGCTTGGAACAGCAGGCCGTCCGTCCGCCGCCGTCTCAGATTGCGGCGCTCGTGGAGGTCTTGGAGCGGACTCCATCGGCGGATCGGCAAGGCGTGCTCGATGCGGTGACGACGCGCAGCCTCCACGCCCGCCTTGAGAAGGAAGACCTGCAAGTCGGCCCCGGAGACCGGACCGATCTGCCGAAAAGCGAGGCATGGCAGGCCTACGCAGCCAGCTTGGGCGACCGCCACTTCGCCGTCGCTTCGGTGCTAGCCGCTGCTTTGTCGCCAGCTCCCCGACCTTTCGCCGGTAGCGCGAACGCGTTTGAGATTCGTGTTCGATTGAGGACGGGCGAGACGCTCGTCGTCGATGCCCGGAGCCCGATCGCCGTCACCGAGATCGGCCTGCCACTGGGGCTAGGTGCCGGTCTGCTCGGAACGCTCATCGCATTTGCCGCCCTGGTCGTCATGTTCCGTGAAACCAGGCCGCTTGCCCGGCTTGCAGCGGCAGTCGATCGCATGGACCCCGCCGGTGAACCAGTACCCGTGCCGAAGGCGCCGGGAAGCGCCCCCGAGATTCAGGTTCTCATCGCGGCCTTCAACCGATTGCAGGCGCGCCTGTCGCATCTCCTGCGCGCCCGGATGGCCATGCTCGGCGGCATTTCCCACGACGTCCGGACGTTTGCGACCCGGTTGCGGTTGCGGGTCGATCAGATCCCCGACAGGACCGAGCGAGACCGCGCGATCGGGGATATTTCCGACATGATTCGTCTCCTCGACGACGGGATTCTCGCCAGCCGCGCCGGCGTCGGCGAACTGGCCGAGGAGCTTGTCGAGTTCGACGAGATCGTCCGCGCCGAGGTCGAGGACAAGCGTGCGACCGGGGCACCAATCGATCTTCGGCTGGCGCCGGAAGCGTCGGGTGCCGTTGTGCTCGGCGATCGCCTGGCACTCCGGCGGGTCGTCGGGAACCTGGTGGACAATGCCCTGAAGTACGGCTGCGCCGCGCATCTTTCGCTGGCCGTCGAAGCGGGAAGGCTCGTCCTGGCGGTCGACGACCGGGGCCCGGGCATTCCGTCCCATATGCGTGACATCCTGCTCGAACCTTTCGTGCGGCTGGAAGGTTCGCGCAACCGGCGCACGGGCGGCGCAGGCCTCGGCCTCGCCATCACGCGCAGTCTTGTCGAGGCCCATGGCGGCACCGTCGTGATAGGCGATGCGCCTGCCGGTGGCGCCCGTCTCGTCGTGCGCCTGCCGGTCTTCAACGCGTCCTGATCGTCACTGTTGTCCGGTGCAGGCGGCGTCCGGGCTAGCGGAACAAACTGTTACGCGGCAGCCAACAATTGCGAATGGATGATGCGGGCCAATCGAACGGCGCTGACATTGCTCCTGCAGAACGCCTGTGCGGTCCGGCCTCCGTTGCGGCTGTCGACTGCAGGAGGGCTATTATGAACACACGCGCCGCCACATCTGTCGTCGAAGGGGAGGACAAGCGAGGATGGATCGCCGCCCTGCTTCGCGTCGCCGGTCTGGGCTTTCTTCTGGTGGCGCTCGCTGCCTGCGCGGCGGCTGAAGTGATGAATGTCGCGCAGACGAAGGTCACGTCACCCGCGCCGTCCAGGGTCCTCGTCGAGGCCAGTGCGTCGCCGACGACGTCAGGAGCGGCCGATGACGAGCGGACTGCCGACGAGGCGGCGTCCGCACTTCGATCGGAACTGGTTGAACAGCTCGCTGCGGCGGGAATTGTCGCCGAGGCATACGCTCTTCCGGGCGCCGTTCCGGCCGATGTCATCCTGCTGCGCATCTCTATCGTGGAGGCGAAGGAGGGCAGCAGCACCGGGCGGTTTCTCCTTGGCTTCGGATTCGGCCGCGCGACGTTGCAGGCCAAGGCGAGCCTCGAGCGCGTGGAAGATGCCGAGACCCGGCCAATCATGAGCTTCAGCACCGCCAGCGACAGCGGCCGCATGCCCGGCCTCGTCATGGCTGGCGGCGGCGCGGTCGCCGCGGCCAGCATCGTGCCGCTGGCCCTCGGGGCGACGGTGCGCGCGATCCGTTCGGCCGCCGCGCCGGCGAATGATTTCGGCGGAACGATCGGCCCGACTGCGACAGCGATCGTCGATCAGCTCAAGGGCTACTACGCTGCCGTCGGCTGGCCGTGGCCGCATGGCTGACGAGATGGTTGGCCGGCGTGCGCAACGGGCCGCTACAAATTTCTACAAACCCAGACGGACCGTACAAATCCCAGCGACATGGCGGTGCGAGCCTGTCGGGCACCGGGCGGTGGGTTCGGCTATCCAACTCTCTCGAAGGAAGCATCGATGAAGCAGCACGTCCCGATGTTGACGCTGGCGATCGTGGTCGTTATGGCCGGTTCGCCCTGGAGCACCGTGCAGTCCCAGCAGCGGGCGCCATCGCCGAACGTGGAGAAGCTCCGTGAGGCGTGCGGTTCCGACGTGCAGCGGCTGTGCGCCGGCACCAGGCCGGGTGGCGGGCGTTTGCTGCAATGCATCCGCAGTCATCAGTCCGACCTGACAGTGGAATGCAAGGCAGCGCTGGCCGAGGCCGCTCCGTCCAAATGAAGCTCCGCCGAGGCGAATAATCCGATTCTGCGATGCGTGTCCGCGTCGCGACCTTGTCAGCGGCACGCTCCCATCTATAAATTGCGAACGAGTCGCATTTGTAACTTGGGACGACGGGCGGAGCGTGTCTTACGAGCAGAGCCTATTGGCACTCTATATCGCCCATCGCGGCGAGCTGGTGAACTATGCCAGCGGCATCGTGGGCGACCGCGCGCGGGCCGAGGACGTCGTCCAGGAGGCCTGGCTGCGGTTCGGCGCGGCGGCCGAGCGGCGCGCTCCGGAGGAGCCGCTCGGCTACCTCTACCGCGTGGTCCGCAATCTCGCGATCGATGGCAGGCGGCGCCTGACGCGGGAGGCGCGGGTGGTCGATCCCGGCATCGCCGCGGACGGCGGTCTCGCGGTCGCGGGGCATCCGACGCCGGAGAGCGAGGCCGAAGGGCGCGAGGAGCTGCGCCTGCTGCAGGCCGCGATGGCAGAGCTGCCCGAGCGCACGCGGATCGCCCTCGAGATGCACCGGTTCGGCGGCTTCAAGTTGCGGGAGATTGCGGCCCGGCTCGGCGTCTCGGTGACGGTGGCCCATGAGCTGGTGGCAGCCGGGCTGGCCCACTGCCGCCGGCGGGTCCGGCCGCCCCATGAGTAACGATCTGGTGTACGGACGAAATTTGCCCGCCCTCGGCCGTCGAATGGGCAGGAGGGACATGCTCAGGATGGACAGGCCGCCCGGCAACGACGATCGCGCGTCGATGGAGGCCGCCCGCTGGCTGGTCGCGATCGAGGACGATCCCGGCGACGGGGCGTTGCGCGATCGCATCGCGGCGTGGCGGGCGGCGGACCCGGCCAACGAGGCGGCCTGGGCCGATACTGCCCATGTCTGGGGCCTCATGGCCGAGACCGCGCCGCGCTCCGACGGGCGAGGGCGCACGCCCGCCACCCGGACGCACTGGCCGGCGGGACGCCGGGCGGTGCTTGCCGTGACGGCTGCGCTCGCGGCCTGCCTCTTCCTCTTCCTCCTGGCCGCGCCGGGGATCGTCCTGCGCTTCCAGGCCGACCAGGTCACCGGCACCGCCGAGGTGCGACCGGTGGGCCTCGACGACGGCAGCACTGTCCTGCTGGCCCCCGACAGCGCCATCGCGCTCGGCCACGGCGATGGCTCCCGGAGCGTCCGGCTGCTGAAGGGCGAGGCCTTCTTCGAGGTGACGCCGGATCCCCGGCGTCCCTTCACGGTGCTGGCCAACGGCGTGAAGACGACCGTGCTCGGCACCTCGTTCAATGTCCGGCTGGCCGGGGACGGTACCGAGGTGGCCGTTCGCTCCGGCGTCGTGCGGGTCGAGACGACCGCCGGCACGCCGCCGGTCGCGCTGCAGCTTCAGGCGGGCGACTGGGGCCAGCTCGCGGTCGGCGCCGGCGCCCGCCGCGGAACGATCCCGCCGGACGAGGTGGCGCCCTGGCTGCACGGCCAGCTCGTCGCCCGCGATCGGCCGCTGGGCGACGTCGTGGACGAGTTGCGACGCTCCTATGCCGGCACCATCGTCATCGCCGGCGACGCGTTCCGCGGGCGCCGCGTCACCGGCGTCTACAATCTCGCCGATCCCGAGATGGCGCTGCGCGCCATCGTCGGCGCGCACGGCGGGACGGTGCACCGCCTCTCGCCGTGGCTGCTCGTGGCGTTCGGCGGTCGGGAATAATCGCCGAGGCAGGCGAAAAAAGCTCTGCCGCCGTCGTTCCCTGCTCGAGGCTCGATGCCGAGACGCATTTGCATGACGTCGCATCCGGTCCCTGCGTTGACTGTTGGGGGAGTGGGCGATGGGCGCGGCAAGCGTGCGCGGCGTGTTGTGGAGTGTGCTGGCCGCGATGGCGGTGGGGCAGGGAGGGACCGCGGTCGCCCAGCAGGGCGCACCTGAGCTTGCCCAGCAGCAGGTGACCTTCGACATCCCGGCGCAGCCGCTCGGCGACGCTCTGGCGTCGTTCGGCCGGCAGTCCGGCATGCAGGTTTCGATCGACGGCGGGCTGGCCCGGGGCGTCTCCTCGCCGGGTGTCAGCGGCACGATGACGCCCGAGCAGGCGCTCGGCCGCCTGCTGGCGGGCACAGGGATCACCTACCGGATGACCGGCGGCAACACGGCGCTGCTCCAGCGCCTGCAGGGCAACGAGGGCGGCGCCCTGCAGCTCGATCCCCTGCATGTCCAGGGGCGGGTGCCGCCGCCGACCGCCACCATCGGCACCCTGCCGCCGGCCGCGCCGGGCGGCCAGGTCGCGATCGGCGGCCGCGAGGGTTTCCTCGGCAACCGCGACTACATGGACACGCCGTACAGCGGCAGCGCCTACACCTCGACGCTGATGGAGAACCAGCAGGCCCGCACCATCGCCGACGTTGTGGCCAACGACCCGTCGGCCACCAAGTACGGCCTCTCGATGTACGACACGTTCCGCATGCGCGGCTTCATCCTGGGCGGCGGCGCGATCTCCTTCGACGGTCTCTACGGGCTGGTGCCCGAGGATCGCGTGCCCGTGGAGGCCTTCGAGCGGGTCGAGGTGTTCCGCGGTCCGAGCGCCTTCCTCAACGGCTTCGTCGGCGCCGTCGGCGGGACGATCAACATGGTGCCCAAGCGCGCCACCGGCACCGACGTCACGTCGCTGGCCGCCCTCTACGGGACCAATGCGCAGTTCGGCGCCCGGGCCGATGTCGGCCGCCGGTTCGGCAGCGACCGGCAGGTCGGCGCCCGCTTCAGCGGCCTGTACCGCGACGGCTACACGCCGCTCGCCAACAACAAGGAGCGGACCGGCAACGCCGCGCTCTCGCTGGACTATGCCGGCGAGAACGTCCGGCTGGCCGCGCATTTCGGCTACACCAAGCAGGACAGCCTGGCCGGCAACCAGCTCTTCATCATGACGCCGAACGTGCCCGTGCCGGCGGCGCCCAACGCGTTCTCCGCCGTCCAGCAGCCGTGGGAGACGATGAACACCCAGTTCTACTACGGCATGGGTCGCGGCGAGGTCGACCTCGCGACCGACTGGACGGCCTACGCCGCCTACGGCCAGTCGTTCTTCAGCGAGATCTGGCAGCGGACCCTGGGCACCGGCCTCAACCAGTTCGGCGGCTTCACGTCGTCGGGCCAGGAATATTCGCGAACCTACGCCAAGCAGACCGGCGAGGCCGGCGTGCGCGGAAAGATGGTCACCGGCCCGATCCAGCACTCCCTGGCGATGGTCGCCACGGGCTACTGGGAGCTCGTGGGCAGCGGCTTCGGCGCCTTGCCCTTCACCCTGGCGAACAATCTCTACAATCCGGTCTTCCTGAACGCGCCGTCCTTCGCGGCGGCCAATCCCAATCCGCCCAAGTCGGCGGCCACGACCCTGCTCTCCTTCGCCCTGTCCGACACGCTGTCGGCCTTCGACGACCGGGTCCAGCTGCTGCTCGGCGCCCGCCAGCAGTCGATCCAGAACAGCAACTACGCGGCGACCGGCGCCCAGACGAGCAGCTACTTCGCCAGTGCCGTGACGCCCTCCGTCGGGCTGGTCGCCAAGCCGCTGAAGAACGTCTCGCTGTACGGCAACTACATCGAGGCCCTGCAGCAGGGGCCGGTGGCGCCGTCGACGGCGGTGAATGCCGGGCAGATCTTCGCGCCGACCCGGTCCTGGCAGATCGAGGCCGGCGCCAAGGTCGACCTCGGCCAGTGGTCGGCGACGCTCGGCCTGTTCCAGATCACCCAGCCCGCCGGCATCACCAATACCGCCACGAACACCTTCTCCGTGGACGGCCAGCAGGTGAACCAGGGACTCGAGCTCAACGTGTTCGGCCAGCCGCTCGACGGCTTCAGGATTCTGGGCGGCATGATGCTGCTCGATCCGCGGCTCGCCAGGACGGCCAACGGCACCTTCGATGGGAGGATGGCGCCGGGCACGCCCAACTTCACGCTGAAGCTCGGCGGCGAATGGGATACGCCCTTCGCGAAAGGGCTGACGCTGGCGGCGCGCGTGAACTACTTCAGCAGCCAGTACGTCAACGAGGCGAACACCCAGAGCATTCCGGCCTACACGCTTGTCGGTGTCGGCGCGCGCTATCGTTTCGAGGTCGACCGCAAGGCCCTGTCGATCCGCGCCAACATCGAGAACCTGTTCAACGAGAGTTCCTGGGCCTCGGCCTACACCGGCGGCGTCCTCTATCGCGGCTCGCCACGGACCTTCTACCTGACGCTCGGGGCCGATTTTTGATACTATATATAGATAAGAACCATTTATACACCACCATATATAGACATCACCGACCGTCGCCTGAAGGACGACTGGTGGACCGCCGGGCCGGCAAGAGCCTGGCTTCGGCCATCCATACGGTGCGAAAAAACTCCCGCCGGCGGTGCCGGCGTCATGGTCTGGCCGACCGCCCCACGCGGCAGAGGCATTGCCCTGTCGCCGCGCCGCGCGGATCACGCAATCGATAACGGCGACGGCGGGGCGCGCGCTGGCAAATCCGCCACAATTCCCGTATCAAGTCCTCGTGCGGTCGCCCTCGATCCCCTCATCCAAATGGGGCCCGTGCCAAGGAGGATTATCTTGAAGAGACGCACTTTCGTCTCCGGCAGCGCGGCGCTGGCTGCCGCCGGTCTTGCCTCGACGGCGGCCTCGGCCGCGAGCATCAAGCCCTACAGCTGGGATCTCAATCCGCCGACCGACACGCGCGACAATTTCATCGCCTGGGGCAAGTCGCGCGGCGAGGACCCCGTGTTCCTCGGCCAGCGCTGGGACCGCTTCCAGGCCCTGGTGCGCAACAAGGACATCTGGGGAGCCGCCACGATCCGCGCCTTCCTGCTGACGCCCCGCGAGGAGTTCGCCTCGATCAACCCGGCGATCCACAAGCGGGCCTACGAGCACGCCTTCCTCGACATCGGCTACGGCGTGACCATGTCGGGCCCGCACCTGCAGGCGCGCATGACCAATGTCATCGACGTCAAGCGCGGCGAGAAGGTGCTCGAGATCGGCACCGGCTCGGGCGTGCAGTCGGCCTACATCGCCAACCTGACCGAGAACGCCTACACGATCGAGATCATCGCGCCGCTCGCCGCCCGTACCCGCGGCCTGTACGACAAGCTGATCGACAAGGGCTACACCGAGTACAAGCACATCAAGACCAAGCAGGCCGACGGCTACTACGGCTGGGAAGAGAACGGCCCGTTCGACAAGATCATCGTGACCTGCGGCATCGACCACGTGCCGCCGCCGCTGCTGCAGCAGCTCAAGGCGGGCGGTCTCATGGTGATCCCGGTCGGACCGCCGGGCGCTCAGCGCGTGCTGAAGGTCGCCAAGCTCCAGGGCGCCGACGGCTCGATCACCACGACCCGCGAAGACATCTACGGCGGCAAGATCGTGCCGTTCGTGCCGTTCACCAAGCTCGAAGGCGAAAAGGTCGTCGGCACGCACAACCGCTGACCGGTTGTGCCTGAAGCGCTGCGCGCCAAGCGCAGCGCTTCCCGGCCGCAACGACGGCCCAACAACGGAGTCCCCCCTTGACCGTTACGGTCGATCTCGACCATCGCCCGCCCGTTTCCTTCTACCTGTCCGTCGGCCTGGTCGCCGGCAGCATCATCGCGCTGCAGATCGGCATCATGCGCATCTTCTCCGTCGGGAGCTGGGCGCATTTCGGCTCGCTGGTGGTGAGCCTGGCGATGTTCGGCTTCGGCCTGACCAGCGCCGTGATGTGCGTCGGGAAGGGCTGGTTCGAAAGGCACTGGCAGGGGGCCATCAAGGGCTCCCTTTTCGCGTTCGGCCCCTTGATGGTGGTCTGCAACCTGCTGGCCCAGCAGGTGCCGTTCAACGCCATCTTCCTGATCTCGGACCCGATGCAGAAATGGCGGCTGCTCGCCAACTTCGTGCTCTACTTCCTGCCCTTCCTCGCCGGTGCGCTCTATCTCGGCACGGTCTTCCTGAAGGCGCAGAAGACCTTCAACCGCGTCTACTTCGCCGACCTTGTGGGCTCGGGCCTGTGCGGCCTGTCGGTGCTGCTGGCGATGTACTTCTACCGCCCCGACGACCTGATCATGGCGCCGCTGCTGCTGTGGCTGGCCGGCGGCCTTCTATGGTTCGTGGCGCTGGGCGACCGTGGCGGCATGCTGGCGATCGTCGCGGTCGCCGTCCTGTCGGCCGCGGTGCACTACGTGGCGCCGGGCGCGCTCGGCATCCCGAAGCTCGCCGTGTCGGACTACAAGGGCGTGGCCTACGCCCGCAAGTTCCCCGACAACAAGCGCACCTACGAGCGCACGACCCCGTTCGGCTATCTCGAGGTCTATTCGAGTTCCTACCTGCATTTCGCGCCGGGCCTGTCGGACAACGCCGCCTTCAACCTGCCCAAGATGCCGAGCAACGCCTATCTCGGCCTCTACATCGATTCGGAAGGCCCGGCGGGCGTCATCAAGGACCTGCCGGCCGACGAGACGGCGTACTTCAAGTACCTGCCGATGTACTACCCCTACCTGCTGAAGAAGGACCCGAACACCTTCGTCGTGCAGTTCGGCGGCGGCCTGTCGACGGCGGTGGCGCTGAAGTCGGGCTCGAGCCACGTCACGGTCGCCGAGGGCAATCCCGCGCTCCTGACGGCGTTCCGCGCCGACAAGGGGCTGCGCGACTTCACCGGCGACATCCTCAACAACCCGAAGGTCAGCGTCATCGACTATGACGGACGCCTCTACCTGGCGCACACGCTGAACCGCTACGACATCATCGACCTGTCGCTGGCCGATTCCGCGGGCCTGTCCAGCCCCGGTGGCTTCTCGATCGTGGAGAAGTACGCCTACACTCGCGAGGCGATGAGCTCCTACATGCGGGCGCTGAAGCCGGGCGGCGTGCTCGCGGTCACGCTGTGGAACAAGGAAGAGCCGCCCAAGTCGGTGCTGAAGCTCTATGCGACCATGGTTGCGGCGGCGCGCGACGTCAGCGGGCCGGACGTCGCCCGCGATTTCTACACGGTGTCGTCCTACCTCTCGACCGCGACCGTCCTGTACAAGCGCGGCGGCTTCACGGCCGAGGAGATCGAGGCGCTCAACGCCCATTCGAAGGCAATGTCCTTCGACGTGATCTACTATCCCGGCCTCAAGGTCGACGAAGGCGAGCTGCCGCAGATCCTGCAGGACTATCACGACCAGTTCTTCTTCAGCGGCGCGCCGGCCGATCCGACCGCGCCGAAGGAGAGCGAGCCGCACGACAAGCCCCCGCCGGGGGTGGCGACCGCCGGCAGCACGACCGAGGAGGCCAAGGACGCCGGGCCGCCCGTCCCGCGCGTGCCGGCGACGGTGCTCGGCCGGCTCGCCTGGCACTACCTGATCGACGGCGGCTGGCAGAAGGTGGCGGACGAGTACGTCTTCGACACCCGCGTCCTCACCAACCACCAGCCCTACTTCGCCGCCTACATCAAGGTGAAGGACCTGCTGAAGTTCACCGACCGGCTGGAGCTGGTCCAGGACGAGTGGGGCTACCTGCTGCTGTGGGCGACGCTGGGCATCGCCTCGATCTTCGCCCTGACCCTGGTCCTGTTCCCGGTGGTGTTCGGCTGGCGCACGATCTTCAGCCGCTATCCCGGCAAGTTCGGCACCATGATCTACTTCCTGTGTCTGGGGCTGGGCTACATCATCGTCGAGGTGGGCATGATCTCCCACTTCATCCTGGCGCTCAGCAACGCCACGGTCTCGGCGTCGGTGATGATCACCGGCATGCTGGTCTTCTCCGGCATCGGCAGCTTCTTCAGCGAGCGCTACCTCGACCGGGCGCGCAGCGTCATGCCGAAGGTGTTCCTGGCGATCTTCGTGATCCTGGCGCTCTATGCCTTCACCATCGACTATGCGCTCGACTGGATCGGCACGCTGCCCTACGCGCTGCGCATCGTGCTGTGCCTGCTGCTGCTGCTGCCGCCGGCCTTCCTGATGGGCTTCCCCATGCCGACCGCCATGACGACGCTCGGCCGGCTGGGCAAGGACCACATGTTCCTGTGGGCCTGGGGCATCAACGGCTGCTTCTCGGTGATCGGCGCCGCCCTGGTGCCGATCGTGGCGACCAGCTTCGGCCTGCCGGCCGTGGTGCTGGTCGGCGCGCTCGCCTATCTCGTGGCGCTGCCGGCCTTCTTCTCGGTGCTGATGCCGCTCTCGGCGGCGCGGCCGTCGGTCGCGTGATCCGCCGGGCGCTGCTGCTGGGGGCGTTGTTCATGCCGTTTTCCGCGCACGCCCAGAGCAAGCGACCCGCCCGCGGCTCCCGCCAGTCGTCCAAGCCGTCGAAGCCGTCGGCGCGGTCCGCCGCCGCCAAGCCGGCGCCGGCGAGATCCGCCAAGCCTACTCCCAAGCCGGCCGCGAAGCCCGCCGGCCCGGCGCCCGTCGCGGCCGCCAGGACCGAGTTCGTCGCCTTCAACACCTCGGCGTTCCCCTATCGCGGCTACCTGCCCGACACGCGCAAGCCGTTCCTCGACGCGCGCAGTGGGCGGCGGCGCGGGCATACGAGCCTGCGGGGCACCGTGTACTGGGAGGACCAGACCTACAGCGACCGTCGCTCGCTGCTCTTCCTGCCGCCCGGCTTCGATCCGCGGCGCCCCGCCATGATCGTGGTCTATTTCCACGGGCAGGGGGCCACGCTGGAGCGCGACGTCGTGATGCGCCAGGCGGTGCCGAGGCAGGTCGCCGAGTCGGGCCGCAACGCCGTGCTGGTGGCGCCGCAGCTCGCCTACGATGCCGCCGATTCCAGTGCCGGCAACTTCTGGAAGCCCGGTCACTTCGCCGCCTTCGTCGACGAGGCGGCCGAGCGCCTGATGCGGCTCTACGGCGACCGCGCCGTCGGCCGCACCTTCAACCTCGCGCCGGTCGTGATCGTGGCCTATAGCGGCGGCTACCTGCCGGCTGCCTATGCGCTCGACCGGGGCGGCGCCACGCATCGCGTCAAGGGCGTGATCCTGCTCGACGCGCTCTATGGCGACGAAGACAAGTTCGCCGCCTGGGTGGCGCGCCGGCGCCGACAGACCTTCCTGCTGAGCGCCTACACCGAGTCGACGCGCGAGGAGAACGGCACTCTCCAGACGCTGCTGGCCAAGCGCCGCGTGTCGGTCAGGCACAGCCTGCCGCCGTCGCTCGACTCCGGTACCGTGGCCTTCGCGGCCTGCGGCAACCGCGACATGCATGGCGATTTTGTTACACGGGCCTGGCGAACCGATCCCCTCAGGCATGCGCTTTCGATGATTCCCGCCTAGGCGGGGGGACGTGATATCAAGGGGCCATGAGCGATCCCCTGCGCCAGGAACTCCTGGAGATCTTTGCCGGCCGCGCCACGCGCCGCTATGGCCTGAGCGCCATCAACCAGCTCCAGCATGCACTGCAGGCGGCGGCCCTGGCCGAGGCCGATGCGGCGCCGCCGCCGACCGTGCTGGCCTGCCTGCTGCACGATGTCGGCCACATGATCCACGACCTCGGCGAGGATCCGGCGGCGCGCGGCGTCGACGACGTGCACGAGGAGCTGGGCGCAAGGTGGCTGGCCGAACGCTTCGGTCCCGAGGTGAGCGAGCCCGTCCGCCTGCACGTGGCGGCCAAGCGGTATCTCTGCACGACCGAATCCGACTATTTCGGCAAGCTGTCGCCGGATTCGGTGCGCAGCCTCGAACTGCAGGGCGGCCTGATGTCGGCCGACGAGGTCGCTTCCTTCCGCGCCAATCCCCACCATGCCGAGGCGGTGCGGCTGCGCCGCTACGACGAGGCCGCCAAGGATCCGCGCGCGACGACGCCGGACTTCGACCATTATCTCCGCCACGTCGCGGCCTGCCGCCGCGCCTGAACCCATGATCGGACCCCGGGAGATCGAGGCCGCGTGGCGCCTCATCCAGCCGCATGTCCGCCGCACGCCGGTCGTCGAGCTGGCCGCGGGGACGCTGGGCCTCGCCGTGCCGCTGGCGCTCAAGATCGAATCGCTGCAGGTCAGCGGTACGTTCAAGGGCCGCGGCGCCTTCCACAAGCTGCTCGCCTCGACGGTGCCGGCGGCCGGCATCATCGCCGCCTCGGGCGGCAACCATGGCGCGGCCGCGGCCTATGCGGCCCGGGCGCTCGGCCACAAGGCCGAGATCTTCGTGCCGACGATTGCCGCGCCCGCCAAGGTGGCGCGCCTCCGGAGCTACGGCGCCGTCGTCCACCAGGTCGGTGCCGTCTATGCCGACGCGCGGGCGGCCTCCGAGGCGCGGGCCGTCGAGACCGGCGCACTGATGGTCGCGGCCTACGACGATCCCGGCGTGTTCGCCGGCGCCGGCAGCGTCGCCCTTGAGTTCGCCGAGCAGGCGTCCTTCGACACCTTGCTGATCGCGGTGGGCGGCGGCGGCCTGATCGCCGGCTGCGCGGCAGCGATCGGCGCCACGCGCAGGATCGTCGCCGTCGAGACCGAGGGCACGCCGACGCTGCACGCCGCGCTCGCGGCGGGCCGGCCGGTCGACGTCGCGGTCTCCGGCATCGCCGCCGACGCGCTGGGGGCGAGCCGGATCGGCACGCCCAACTTCGAGATCGCCCGGCAACTTGTGAAGGAGTCCGTCCTCGTCAGCGACGAGGCGGTGCGTGCCGCCCAGCGGGCGCTGTGGGAGGAGCTGCGGCTGGTCGCCGAGCCGGCCGGCGCGACCGGGCTCGCGGCCCTTATGGCCGGCGCCTACCGGCCGGCGCCGGGCGAGCGCGTCGCGACCCTGATCTGCGGCGCCAACACCGATCCCGGGTCGGTCGCCTGATCCTCAGCGTGCGACTTCGGTCACGACGGCGCGGTTGGCCTTGCCGGAGGCGTCGCTGAAATCGTAGCGGATGGCGAACTTGTCGGCCGGCGAGATCCACCAGCGCGACACGGCGCGCTGGCCGCGGTCGCCCTGCTCCTGCATCTCGATCAGGAACGTGTCGATCATGGCGTCGGCCGGACCGCGGCGGTTCTCGAACTTCGCGACGGTCAGGGTGTAGTGCCAGGTGCGGCCGCCGGCGCTGTAGCGGGCCTCGATCTTCTTGCCGACCTCGAGCGGCCACAGGCGCTCGGGCTTGAGCGCCGAGATGAAGGCCGTCATGTCGCTGCCGTCGGGCGACGGGTTGTCGAACAGGAGCGCCCGCAGCCGGTAGGGCTGGCCGCCGACGATCTGCATCAGGCAGTCCATGCCGTCGCGGCCTTTTGCCGTGACCTTGGTGCCGCTGTCGTAGGTGAAGGTGGTGCCCGGTTCCGGGCAGGCGAAGTCCATGGTCTGGGCGACCGCCGGGGCACTGGGCAGGGCGGCGATCGGAAGCAGGGCGGCGGTCAGGACCGCCGCGAGACGCGGGCTCATGCCGCAATCATAGCCCAGTCCGCCGGTGGCGGGTCAGACGAAATGGCAGGCCGCCAGCGCGCCGCCGGCGACGGGCCGCAGCGCCGGCTTGTCGGTCCGGCAGCGCTCCTGGGCGATCGGGCAGCGCGAATGGAAGGGGCAGCCGGCCGGCGGATCGAGCGGGCTCGGCAGCTCTCCCTGGAGCACGGTGCGCTGCCGGGTGCGGGCAACCCTCGGGTTGGCGATCGGCGCCGCTGCGAGCAGCGCCTTGGTGTAGGGATGCTGGGGATTGCGCCAGATCTGGTCGCGGCCGCCCAGCTCGACCAGCATGCCGAGGTACATGACGGCGACCCGGTCGGCGATGTGCTCGACCACCGACAGGTCGTGGCTGATGAACAGGTAGGACACGCCGAACCGGCTCTTCAGGTCCTCCAGCAGGTTGATCACCTGGGCGCGCACCGAGACGTCGAGCGCCGACACCGGCTCGTCGCAGATGATCAGCCGGGGGCTCAGCGCCAGCGCGCGGGCGATGCCGATGCGCTGGCGCTGGCCGCCGGAGAATTCGTGGGGGTAGCGCTGCTTGGCCTCGGCGGGCAGCCCGACCCAGGACAGGAGCTCGTCGACGCGCGCGGCGATGGCGTCCGCCTTCCAGCCGGCGATCACCATCGGCTGGGCGACCGAGCGCCCGACCGTGGATCGCGGGTTGAGCGAGCCGTACGGGTCCTGGAAGATCATCTGCACCTTGCGGCGCATGGCGTTGAGCTCGCCGCGCTCGAGCGGCGCGATGTCGACATCCTCGACCAGGATCTGGCCGGAGACCGTCGGCACCAGGCGCATGATCGCCTTGCCGAGCGTGGACTTGCCGCAGCCCGATTCGCCCACCAGACCCAGCGTCTCGCCGACGGCGAGGTCGAGGCTGACGCCGTTCACCGCCCGCACGAGGCCGGCGGCGGTGTTGAAGTGGACGTGGACGTCGCGCAGGGCCAGCAGCGACATGGTCAGCCGGCCTCGGCGGCGAAGCAGGCGACCAGCCGGCCCGGCGCTGGTTCGGTGAGTGCCGGGCGCTCCTGCAGGCAGCGGTCCATCACCCGCTTGCAGCGCGGCGCGAAGGCGCAGCCCTGCGGCAGCGCATTGAGCGGCGGCACCATGCCGGGAATGTCGGCCAGGCGCTCGGCCCGTTCCGCTCCCGGCACCGGCGTCGCGCCGATCAGGCCCACCGTGTAGGGATGCAGCGGCGCCTCGAACAGCTCGTCGACCGGCGCCTCCTCGACCTTGCGGCCGGCATACATCACGACCACCCGGTCGGCGGTCTCGGCGACCACGCCGAGATCGTGGGTGATGAACAGCATGGCCATGCCGGCGCTCGACTGCAGGCGCTTGAGCAGCGAGAGCACCTGCGCCTGCACCGTGACGTCGAGCGCGGTGGTCGGTTCGTCGGCGATCAGCACCGAGGGGCTGCAGGCGATGGCCATGGCGATGACCACGCGCTGGCACATGCCGCCGGAGAGCTGGTGCGGATAGGCGTCGAGGCGGCGGCCGGCATCGGGCATGCCGACCAGCTCCAGGAGCTCGTGGGCGCGGGCGCGCGCCTGGCCGCGGCCGAGCTCGGTGTGGGTGACCAGCACCTCGGCGATCTGCTTCTCGATCGTCGCCACCGGGTTGAGCGCGCTCATCGGGTCCTGGAAGATCATGCCGATCTCCTTGCCCCTTATGTCGAGCATCGCTTCCTCGGAGACCGAAACGATGTCGCGGCCGTTGAGCGCGATCGAGCCGCCGACGATGCGCGCCGGCGGGTCGGGCAGCAGGCGCATGATGCTGAGCGCCGACAGCGACTTGCCGCAGCCCGATTCGCCGACCAGCGCCACCGTCTCGCCGGCGCCGATGGCGAGCGACAGGCCGTCGACCGCCTTCATCTCGCCGCGGCGGGTGAACAGGGTCGTGCTCAGCCCCGTGACTTCGAGCGGGTGCGCCATCGCTCAGCGGTCCCGGAGCTTGGGGTTGAGGGCGTCGTTCAGCCCGTCGCCGATCAGGTTGAGGCAGAGGACGGTCACCATGATGGCGACGCCCGGAATGGCGCAGATGTACCAGGAGGTGCGGATCAGCAGCCGGCCGTCACCGACCAGCCGACCCCAGCTCGCGAGGTTGGGATCGCCGAGGCCGAGAAAGGACACCGCCGATTCGAACAGGATGGCGCCGGCCACGACCAGCGAGGAGAGCACGATGACCGGCGGCAGGGCGTTGGGCAGGATCTCCGTCGCGATGATGCGCCCGTTGCCCATGCCCATCGAGCGGCAGGCCTGGACGAATTCGCGGTCGCGCAGGGCCAGGAACTCGGCGCGCGTCATGCGCGCGATCGGCGTCCAGCTCACGACGCCGATGGCGATCACGATGTTCTCGAGCGTCGAGCCCAGGATGACCACGATGGTGAGCACGAAGATCAGGTTGGGAATGGTCTGGAACAGCTCGACGGCCCGCATGATGGCCTCGTCCATCCAGCCGCCGAAATAGCCGGCGATGGCGCCGACGGTGACGCCGATCAGGGTGGCGACGGCCGAGGCGAACAGGCCGATCAGCAGGGTGGCGCGGGCGCCGTGCACGATCATGGCCAGGATGTCGCGGCCGAGCGAATCGGTGCCCAGCAGGAAGTCGGGATCCTCGCCCGGCCACATTTCGGGCGCGCCGACGATGCGCAGCGGATCGGTCGGGAACAGGACCGGCGCCAGCAGCGCGGCCAGGGCCACGATCAGGATCAGCCCGGCGCCGACCAGGGCGCCGCGGTTGCGGGCGAAGCGGCCGAAGAACTCGAAGCGGGGCAGGGTGCGGCCGGCCATCAGCGGATCTCGATGCGCGGATCGAGCCACATGTAGATGAGGTCGACGGCGATATTGGCCAGGATCACGACCAGCGAGCCCAGCACCATGATGCCCAGCACGACGGGGTAGTTGCGCGAGCTCACGCTGTCGAACAGCAGCGAGCCGATGCCCGGCCAGCTGAACACGCTCTCGATCACCACGCTGCCGGCCAGCACCGTGCCCATCTGGACGCCGAGGATGGTGACCACCGGCAGCAGCGCGTTGCGCAGCACGTGGCTCACCGTGACCCGGTTGCGCGACAGGCCCTTGGCGCGGGCCGTGCGCACGAAGTCGAGCTGGGCGACCTCGAGCATCGAGGAGCGCATGACGCGGGTGTAGATCGCGGCATAGAACAGGCCGAGCGCCAGGGTCGGCAGGATCAGGTGGTGCAGGATGTCGAGCACGCTGGCCACGCCGCCGCCCGCGCCCCCGATCGTCGCCATGCCGCCGACCGGCAGCCAGCCGAGCTTCACCGAGAACAGCACGATCAGCATGATGCCGAGCCAGAAGGACGGCGCGGCGAAGAAGAACATGGCGGCGACCGAGACCAGGCTGTCCCAGAAGGTGCGCACCTTGACCGAGGCGACGACGCCCGCCGCCACGCCGACCGCCATGGCGAGCGTGATGCTCGACACCATCAGCAGCAGCGTGGCCGGCAGATGCACCCAGATGGCGTCGATCACCGGCAGGTTCTGGCGATAGGAGAAGCCGAAATCGAGGTGCATGAGCGCCCAGATGTACTTCAGGAGCTGCATCCACACGGGATCGTCGAGCCCGTAGGTCTTGCGCAGCAGCTCGACCGTCGCCGGGTCGCTGACTTGGTTCTCCGCGGTCATGAGCTCGAGGAAGCTGCCCGGCGCGAGCTGTATCAGGCAGAAGTTGATGATGACGACGCCCAGGATCAGCGGCACGGCCTGCACCAGCCGGCGCCTCAGGAGCCTGAGTGCCGCCAGCTGGCGGGATCCGGCCTGGGCTATGGCCATGACGGTCGCGCCGCGGAGGGCTCCCCGGGCAGACGATGCTTCGTCACCAATCCTCTCCCCCTGGCGGGGGAGAGGCGGATGACGATCGAGGAGGCGGAGGGGCTCAGCTCTCCAGCCATATGTCGTACCAGCTCGCGGCCAGGTAGTTGGGATCGTTGGAGTGGTTCTTCACCTTGGTGCTGGCGACGGTGATCGACTCCAGCTCGACCAGCGGCAGGAGAGGCGCCTCCTCCGCGATGATCTTCTGGAACTCGACCACCAGCGCCTTGCGCTTGGCGGGATCGGTCTCGACCTTGATCTTCTCGACCAGCGCGTCGACCGCGTCGGTGTGGAAGCCCGAGGCGTTGCGGAAGGGGATGCCCTTCTTGATGCCGTCCGACGTGTAGTACTGCGTGGTCGCCGGCACCGGTTCCGACGGGTTCGACTGGTTGGAGATGGCGATGTCGAAGTCGTAGTCGCTGTAGATGCGCTTGATCGAGGTCGGCCGGTCGGGGACGGTGAGGTTGACGCCGACGCCGACATCCTCGAGCCCCTGCTTGACGATCGCGCCGATCTTGCCGTTCTCCGCGAACCAGCCGGCGGCCAGCAGGTTCACGGTGAACCGCTTGCCGTCGGCCTTCTTCGGATAGCCCGCGGCGTCGAGCAATGCCGCCGCCTTCTTGGGATCGTAGTCGGTCTTGAACGTGTCCTTGGTGTAGAAGGCGGTGTTGGGCGAGAAGATCGGGCCGGTGCCCGGGCGCGCGTAGCCGTAGTAGACCGTCTTGGCGACCAAGTTGCGGTTGACGGCATGGAACATGGCCTGCCGGACCTCGCGCTTGGCGAAGATCGGGTTGCGGAAGCTGCACTCCATCGTGCTGGCCCACACCGCTTCCTCGTAGCCCTTCGAGGTGGCGACGAACTTGCCCGTCGCGGTCAGGCGCTTGATGTCGGGCGGCGCCACCGGGTTGAACACGCCGATATGGATGTCGCCGGCCTCGAGCGCGGCGGCGCGGCCGGCCGGGTCGCGGACGTAGCGGATGATCAGCCGGTCCATGTAGGGCAGGTTGGGCCGCCAGTAGGCGTCGTTCCTGACATATTCGAAATGACTGCCGCGCACCCATTCCTTGAATTTCCAGGGCCCGGTGCCGATCGGCGCATTGTTGGCCGGGTTGGTCACCGGGTCGCTGCCGGCATAGACGTGCTTGGGCACGATGTAGTTCACGTTGCCGCACAGCAGCGACGAGAAGAAGAACTCGGGCGTCGGCTTGGCGAACTTCACGACCACCGTGTCGGCGTCAGGTGCCTCGACACCGGCGAAGTCTCCGAGCGCCGACGCGGCCGCGTACTTCTTCCAGATCTCGCCGATCGAGTAGACGACGTCGTCGACCGTCATCTCCTTGCCGTCGTGGAACTTCACGCCCTTGCGGATCTTCACCGTGTAGGACTTGAAGTCGGCGGCGGGCTTCCAGCTCTCGGCCAGTTCGCCGTCGAAGGCGCCGTCCATTTTGCGGTTGCCCAGGCGCTCGAACAGCTTCGACGACGAGAAGGTGGGCGACGAGCCGCCGCCGGCCGGCACGTAGCAGGCCTGCGGCTCGCCGCCGCCCCAGGTGGCGACCAGCGTGCCGCCGCGCTTGGGCGTGCCCTGCGCAAAGGATGGTGACGTCGACAGGCCGAGAAGCGCGGTCGCCGATACCCCGGCGCCGAACTGACGGCGCGTAGTCCTGAATGTCATGATGCCTCCGTTGTCCCCGCTTCCCCGAGCCGACGTAGCAAACTTCGTACCGTGTGCGATCTCAGGCCGGCAGCGTCGAATAGGTCGCGCGGCCGACCGCGAGCAGGGCCTTCTGCTCGTTGAAGACGTCGACATCGACGACGCCGACGCTCTTGCCGGCGCGTCGCACGGTGGCCGTGATCACCAGGCCGGTCTTGATCGCAGGCCGCAGATAATCGACGCGGAAGTTGATGGTGGGCAGGCCGCGGCGCAGCGCCATGATCAGCGCGTAGTCGCCCACCGTGTCGATGATCGCCGCCAGCGGGCCGCCGTGCCACTGGCCGGTGCCGGCGCCGCGCTCGAACTCGGGCCGCATCGCACACGTCATCGTGATGCGTTCGGCCGCCGGATCCGCCTCGGTCACCTTCAGGCCGAGGAAGGCGATGAAGGGCGAGTGGTCGAGCATCTTCTGCAGCTCGTCCTTCGTGAGCGGCACCGGCTTGTCGGCCTTGCCCTTGTCGCTCGCAGCCTTGTCGCTCATGGCGCCACCACGACCTTGCCGAAGACCTCGCGATCCTCGATGACGCGCAGCGCCTCGCGCGCGTCCTTGAGCGGAAAGACCTTGTCGACCAGGACCTTGAGCTTGCCTTCCTGGACGAGCTTGAGCAGCGCCTCGATGTCGGAGCGCATCCAGCCGTTCGAACCCAGGACCTTGAGCTCGAAGGTCCAGATGAAGCGGATGTCTTCCTTGGGGTCGTAGCCGGCCGTGGCGCCGCAGGTCACCATGCGGCCGCCGACCTTCAGCACCTTCAGCGACTTCACCCAGGTGTCGCCGCCGGTGTAGTTGACGACCATGTCGACGCCGCGGTCGGTGCCGCCGCCGCGCCGCGTCGGCTTGCCGTAGAGGTTGTAGACCTCCTGCTGGAAGTCGTGCGTGACGTAGTTGATGGTCTTGTCGGCCCCGAGTTCCATCAGCCGCTTGGCCTTGGCGTCGGTGCCGGCGCAGGCGACGACCTCGGCGCCGGCCAGCTTGGCGATCTGCAGGCAGCAGACGCCGACGCCGCCGGAGGCGCCCAGGATCAGCACCTTCTCGCCGGACGTGACGTGGCCGTTGGTGGTCATCATGCGCAGCGCCGTGCCGTAGGCGCAGGGCAGGGCGGCCGCGTCGGTGAAGCTCACCCCGTCGGGGATGCGGACGAGCTGGTGCGCGCGCGCGCGGCAGAGCTCGGCCAGGCCGCCATGGATCGTCTCGCCCATCAGGCCGCCTTCGACGCGGTTGATGGGGTCGATCACGACGCGATCGCCCTTCTTCCAGCCGGTGACGCCGGGGCCGACCTCGACGATCTCGCCGGCGACGTCCAGGCCCATGATGGCCGGCATGGGCACCTTGATGCCGGGCATGCCGCGGCGCGTGAACACGTCATGGTAGTTGAGCGAGGAGGCCTTGACCGCGACGATCACGTCGCCCTCGCCGGGCGTGGGATCGGGGAAATCGGTCTCGTAGTTCAGGCGATCGGGCCCACCATGTTCGCGGACGACTGCGGCTTTCATTCCTAGAGTTCTCCTCCGGTTGGCATCTTCTGCGCGAGCGCGCGCTTGTCGATCTTGTTGGTCCCGGCCAGCGGCATCTCGTCGACGAAGAAGACGCGGCGCGGATGCTGGTAGGCGGGAGCGTTGGCGAGCGCGTAGGTCTTGATCGCCTGCTCGTCGAGCTCCGCGCCGTTGGCGCGCACGACGAAGGCCACGGGCTTGTGGCCCTTGAGCTCGTCGGGCACCGGCAGGACGGCGGCCTGATGGATGCCGGGATGGCGCTCCAGCATCTTCTCGACCTCGCCTGGATAGATGTTCTCGCCGCCGCAGACGAACATGTCGTCGGCGCGGCCGACGAAGAAGAAGAAGCCGTTCGCGTCGCGGCGGAAGACGTCGCCGGTGCGGTAGAAGCCGTCCGGCGTCATCACCTTCGCCGTGGTCTCGGGCAGCTTGTGATAGTGCGTCATCAGCGCGCCGCACTTCATCTCGAGCACGCCGCCCTCGGGATCGTCGCCCGTCACTTCCCTGCCGTCGCGCACCAGGCGCAGCTCGACCTCGGGATGGGGGTAGCCGGTCGACAGTTCGGGCTGCGGGATGCCCTTGGGATGTGGCCCGAACACGACGGGACCGGCCTCGGTCGTGCCGTAGCCGTTGCTGATCTGGGCCTTTGGGAACACCGCGCGCACCTGGTCGATCAGCGACTGGGTGATGGGCGCGGATCCCATGCGCACCGCCTCGACCGCCGACAGGTCGCTCGTGGCCAGCAGCTCCTTCTCGCGCAGGATCATGGCGATCATGGTCGGAACCGAGGTCAGGAAGGCGACGCGATGGCGCGCCGCCGCCTCGACATAGCCGCGGGTCGTGAACTGCGGCAACAGGACGATCGTGTCGCCCTGGTGCAGCGTGGTCTGGCACATGGCGAGGCCGTTCATGTGGTAGAGCGGCGCCGCGACCAGCGAGCGCTGACCCTGGGGTACCGGTCGGCGCACGCGCTGGGCGATCGCCCAGAGATGGGAATAGTGCGACAGGACCACGCCCTTGGGCCGGCCGGTCGAGCCCGACGTGTAGAGGAACATCGCCGGTTCCTCGGGCTCCATCTTCAGCGGCGTGAACGGTCCCTCATCGAGCAGATCAGCGAAGTCGCGATCGAACGACACCTGCGGCACGCCGGCGGGCGCGAGCTTCAGCCGCGCATCGTCGCCGATCACCAGCCTGGCGTCGCAGTCGCCCACGACATAGGCCACCGTTTCGGCCGGCAGCTTCCAGTTCACCGGCACCGAGACCAGGCCGGCCTGCATGGTGCCGAGGAAGGTCAGCAGGAACTCGGCGCGATTGGCGGACAGGATGGCGACCCGGTCGCCGCGCTTCAGGCCGCGCTTGAGGAGGCCGCGCGCCACGGCGGCGCTCAGCCGAACGATGTCGCCGTAGCTGTAGCGGCGCTCGCTGCCGTCGCCGCCGGCGTCGATCAGCGCCAGCGCCTCGCGCGGCACGTCACGGGAGATCGCGTCTCCCTGGTTGTCGTACTTGATGGTCACCATGCCGCCAGTCCCGCCAATGCCTGATCGGTGAGCTTCAGCCCGGCGGCCAGCGTGTCCTTGCGCCATTGGCCGTCGAACGGGCAGAAGGCATCCATCATGTCGGCCTGCAGGCCGGCACGTACATCCTCGTCCAGCCCGTCCTGGCGCCGCAGCCACTGGTCGAGCCTCAGGACACGCCGCATGTTGACGCCCCGCGTGCCGAACTCGATCACGGCACCGCACATCTCGCGGTTGCCGAGGAAGCGCTGGACGCCGTTGAACACCAGGCCGGTGTAGCTGGGCCGCTCCATGCCGTGCGGCCGCACACCGTCGACATTCTCCTTGCCCCACCAGTCGCAGGCCCGCTGGAAGAGGGCGCCCTCGTTGAAGCAGAGGAAGAACGGCTTGCCGTACTCGCCGATGCCGGTGTGCCAGTCGATGAAGGCGACTTTCTCGGCAGCCGGCAGCGTCTCCTGGATCACGGTCTCGAGCGTGCGGTTGGACCATTCGCGGTCCCGGCCGCCGAACATCAGCCCGTCGGCATGGACGTACTGGCCGCGCGCCAGCGTGTCGAACAGAGCGTCACGGCCGTGGCGCTCGGTGAAGGCGGCCATGGCGGCGTCGACGCGGGCGTTCTCGGCGTCGGTCCACTGCCGGATCATCAGGTCGCCGTGCAGCGTCTCGTAGTGCGGATTGGCCGGCGCCGGCCCGGCGGTGCGGTCGATGAAGTTGCGGTTGAGGTCGACGTTGTTCTCGGTGGTGCGGGTGAAATGGGCGAAGCCGTAGGGGTTGAGGCCGTGCACCAGCACCGCGCCGACGCCGGGAGGCAGCCGCGACGGGCCGCCCTGCATCATCCAGCCGATCTGCACCGCCGAGCCCGAGAAGCCCTCCTGGCCGTGGGTGCCGCTGACGAACAGCGCCTGGCGCGGCGCCTTGGCGTCGCCGAAGCAGGCGACGTCGACCGCCAGCGGACTGCCGTCCGGCGCCTGGTGGGCGGGATGGATGAAGGACCGGACCTCGCCGCCCGACCCGGCCGCGGCCTCCAGGAACTTGGCCCGCGCGCGCGCATAGCTCGCCGCGTAGCACTCGAAATACTCCATGATCCCTTTCGTCGCTCCAAGGCGACGCCCGAACGCCCGAATCCTACTCGACGAACTCCAGCACTGCGTTCAGCGCTTCACGGGCCGGCACCACGACACGCCCGCCCTGCCTCACCACACCCTTGATGCCACCCTCTTGCAAGGTGCGCGCCACCTTGTCTGCCGACACCGTGCGGAAGGTGAGCCCCGCCATATAGGCCTTGCGGCCCTCGGCATCGGGAACGGCGTCGCCGAACTGCGCCTTGAGCTCGTCCTCGGTGAGGATGTCGAAGTGCGAGTTGCCGACGACGACCCGCTTGCCGCCCTTGATGTCGCGCACCGTTTCGGGGCCGAACATGTCGGCATAGAGCTTGGACGCTGCCGCCGGATCGGGCTCGACGATCAGCGCGCGCACCACCGACACGACGCCGTTGGCGTGATGACGCCACTCGTCGCGCCACACGAGGTCGCGCGTGAAATGGTGGCAGTAGTAGACGCGGCCGTAGGGCACGACGCCCGCCTTCATGCGCACCGTGCGGAAGCGCGCATCGTGCTCCTTGCCGGCGACCTTGACCGGGCGGGTGAACTCGACCGGCGGGTCGATGGGCACGCCGGCCTTCGACAGCGATTCGTAGGTGATCGCGGAGTCCTCGGAGCCGAAGACCAGTCCGTTCAGGCCCGCCGGATAGTTCAGCAGGTCGAGGCGGCCGCTCGTCGCGTCCTTCGGAATGGCGATCAGCTCGAGATAGTCGGTGCCGAACATCGCGAGATGGTTCATCGAACCCAGCGAATGGAAGCCGCGCTCCGTCAGCGTGAAGCCCAGCCGACGATAGACGTCGGCCGCATGGTCCATGTCGTCACGGGCATTGATGACCACGTGATCGAGCGTCGCTGCCGGCAATGTCATGCGTGCTTCCCCTCTTGCGTCCCGACCGTCGCCCATCTTGGCATGTCGGGCACGTCAGGAATTCTTTTATCTCGCTGAGTTCCGCTCATGCGTGGAAAGATTTTCCAAAATTCAGTCTGACTTGAGAATGAGAGTCCAAGGTTGGAGGTGCCGGCACGAAGCGGTCTATGGTGGCCTGCATTTTGCTGCGTCTCATGAGGGTCGAACGGGGGTTGGCAACAAGAGGAGTGGGAGTAGACACATGAAAGCGAAATTCCGCACGACGCGCCGCGCGCTTCTGGCCGGCGCTTCAGCCCTGGCGATTTCCGGTGTGCGGGCATCGGCGCAGACGCCCACGCCCAAGAAGGGCGGCACGCTCACCTTCATGCAGAACAGCGAGCCGCAAACGCTGGTCGCGTTGACCACGACCGCGACACCGGTGCTGACGGTGAGCGCGAAGGCCACCGAAGGCCTGCTGGAATACGACTACGACATCAAGCCGCGGGCGCAGCTCGCCACGGAATGGTCGATCAGCCCCGACGGCAAGACCTACACGTTCAAGCTCCGGCCCAACGTGAAGTTCCACGACGGCAAGCCCTTCACCTCGGCCGACGTCGCCTACTCCATCGAGCTGCTGAAGACCCGCCATCCGCGCGGCCGCAACACCTTCGCCAACGTCACGGCGGTCAAGACGCCGGACCCGCTGACGGCGATCCTCGAACTGTCGAAGCCGGCGCCGTTCCTGATCAAGGCGCTGACCGCGGCCGAGGCGCCGATGATGCCGCGGCACATCTACGAAGGCACCGATCCGCTGGCCAATCCCAACGGCAACGCGCCGATCGGCACGGGCCCGTGGAAGTTCAAGGAATGGGTGCGCGGCAGCCACATCATCTACGAACGCAACCCCGACTACTGGGGCACACCCAAGCCCTATGCCGACCGCATCGTCTTCAAGTTCCTGCCCGATCCGGGGGCGCGGTCGATCGCCTTCGAGAACGGCTCGGCCGACATCGGCTACCGCACGCCGGTGGCGCTGTCGGACCTCGATCGGCTGAAGAAGGTGCCGACACTGCGCTTCGAGACCAAGGGGACCAGCTACTCGTACAATGTCTCCACGCTGCAGTTCAATCTCGACAGCCAGTTCTTCAAGAACCTCAAGGTGCGCCAGGCGGTGGCCCACACGATCGACCGCGCCGCGTTGATCAAGACGGTGGCCTACGGCTACGGCACGGTGTGCTATTCGCCGATCGCGCCGGGGCTGAAGGAGTTCCACGATCCGACGCCCAGCCCCTACAAGCTCGATTACAAGAAGGCCGAGGCGCTGCTCGACGAGGCGGGCTACCCGCGCGGCGCCAACAAGGTCCGGTTCAAGGTGCCGCTCGACTACAATCCGATCGGCGACGAGAGCCGCCGCGCCTGCGAGTACCTGCGCGCCGTGCTGGGCCGTGTCGGCATCGCCGTCGAGGTGAGGGCGGCCGATCCGTCGGCCTTCGTGAAGCGGATCTACACCGACCGCGACTTCGACTTTACCTTCAACGGGCATTCCAACCTGTTCGACCCGACGGTCGGCGTGCAGCGCATCTACTGGTCGAAGAACTTCAAGAAGGGCGTGCCCTTCTCCAACGGCTCGCACTACGACAATCCCAAGGTCGACGCGCTGCTCGAGGGGGCTTCGGTCGAGAACGATCCGGCGAAGCGCAAGCAGATGTTCATCGACTTCCAGCGCATCATCGCCGAGGAAGTGCCGGACATCCCGCTCTACTCGCCGCTCTACCTCACGATCAAGAACGTCCGCGTGCACGACGACTCGCTGACCGCCGACGGCGTCGAGGCCAACATGGCCTCGGTGTGGCTGGATGCGTGAGGTGCAGTCGTCCTCCCCTTCGCGGATTCCGCGAAGGGGAGGTGCCCGCGCAGCGGGCGGAGGGGGCATGAACCGAGCGGCTGCCGCTTGGCTCCCGACCCCTCCGTCGGCGTATGACGCCGACACCTCCCCAGCGTCGCTGGGGAGGAGGTCTTCATGAGAATGGGCCGCCGCATCCTGTCGACCCTGCGCCGGACCGCGATCCATGCCGGGCCGACGGTGCTCGGCATCATCGTGCTCGATTTCCTGCTGCTGCAGCTCATGCCGGGCGACGCCGCCGACGTCATCGCGTCGGAATCGGGCGTCGCCACCGCCGAGACCATGGCGGCGCTGCGCGAGCGCTTCGGGCTCGACCAGCCGGTGCTGACCCAGCTCGTCAACTTCCTCTCCCATCTCGCCCGCTTCGATCTCGGCTTCTCGCCGCGCTACAACATGCCGGTCCTCGACATGATCCTGAGCCGGCTGCCCGGCACCGTGATGCTGATGGTGTCGGCGCTCTCGCTGGCGCTGCTGCTCGGCATCGTCGTCGGCTCGGTCATGGCCGCCTGGGCCGGCCGCTGGCCCGACCGCGTCCTGTCGGTCGTCGTGCTGCTGCTCTACTCGATGCCCGGCTTCTGGGTCGGGCTGATGGCGATCGTGTTCTTCTCCGTCAAGCTGGGCTGGCTGCCCAGCGACGGCAGCATGACGATCGGCGCCGATCTCACCGGCTTCGCCTTCGTGGCGGACTATGCCAGCCACCTCGTGCTGCCCGCGCTCGCGCTGTCGTCCTTCTTCGTGGCGGTCTACGCGCGGCTGGTGCGCGCCTCGATGCTCGAGGTCCAGCGCCAGGACTTCATGCGGACGGCGCAGGCCAAGGGCCTGCACCCGTTCTTCATCCAGCTCCGCCATGCCCTGCGCAATGCCCTGATCCCGGTCACCACCGTGGCCGGCATGCATCTCGGCAACCTGCTGGGCGGCGCGGTCGTGGTCGAGACCCTGTTCGGCTGGCCCGGCATGGGCCGGCTGGCGCTCGAAGCCGTCCTCGCCCGCGACTTCTCCGTCCTGCTGGGCGTGCTGCTCCTGTCGTCCCTGCTGGTCATCCTGGCCAACATGGTGATCGACCTGCTGCATGCCTGGCTCGACCCGCGCATCGGGGCGGCGTGATGACGGTCCAGGCAGAGAAGCTCGCCGACCCGCCGGCCACGCCGTCGGCCGCGGTCGTCGACCTCGGCAACCGCGCCGGCGCGCCGCGCCGGGGGCGCCGCCTGCGCGCCTTCCTGCGCAACCCGACCTTCGTGGCGGGCGTCGCCATCCTGTCGGTCTTCGTCCTGATGGCGCTGTTCGCCGACCTGCTGTTCCCCGGCGATCCGCTGGACATGGTGGGGCCGCCCATACTGTGGCCGGGCCAGGATCCCGAGTTCCCGCTGGGCACCGATTCCCTCGGCCGCAACGTCCTGGCCGAGCTGGTCCACGGCGCGCGCGCCTCGCTGCTGGTCGGCCTGTCGGCGGCGGCCATCGGGCTCGCCATCGGCATGGCGGTCGGCTCGGCCGCCGGCTTCTTCGGTGGCCGCGTCGACGCCCTGCTGATGCGCCTGGTGGAGCTGTTCCAGACCACGCCGACCTTCCTGCTGGTCATCGTAATCGTGGCGATCGGCGAGCCGTCGATGGAGACGATCGCGCTCGCCATCGGCATCGCCTCGTGGCCGACCGTCGCCCGCCTGGTGCGGGCGCAGTTCCGTTCCCTGCGCGAGGCCGACTTCGTCATGGCGGCGCGGAGCCTCGGCTATTCCAACCTGCGCATCATCGCCCAGGAGATCCTGCCCAACGCGCTGCCGCCGGTGATCGTCGCCGCCTCGGTGATGATCGCCAACGCCATCCTGACCGAGGCCGGCCTGTCCTTCCTCAACATGCGCGATCCCAACCTGGTGAGCTGGGGCGGGATGATCGGCGACGGTCGCGACCTGCTCCGCACGGCCTGGTTCCTGACGGCGCTGCCCGGCGTCGCCATCGCCACGGCGGTCCTGTCGCTCAACCTGGTGGGCGACGGGCTGAACGAGATCCTGAACCCGCGGTCCGACCCATGAGCGCACCCGCCAGCCTGCTGGCCGTCGACAACCTCGCCGTTGCGTTCCCGGGCCACGTCGCGGTGCGCGGCGTGAGCTTCGCCATCGCCCCCGGCGAGACGCTGGCGCTGGTCGGCGAATCGGGCTGCGGCAAGTCGGTGACCGCCTTCTCGGTGATGCGGCTTCTGCCGCCCAATGCCCGCGTCGTGTCGGGCCGCATCCTGCTCGAAGGCCGCGACCTCATGACGGCGTCGCCGGCCGAGATGCGCGAGGTTCGCGGCAAGCAGGTGTCGCTGATCCAGCAGGAGCCTATGACCTCGCTCAACCCCGTCCTGTCGATCGGCACCCAGATCGCCGAGGTGATCCGCCGCCACGAACGGGTGTCGCGCCGCGCCGCCCGGGCGCGGGGCATCGAACTGCTCGACCTGGTAAGCATCCCCGACGCCCATCGCCGCATCGACGACTATCCGCACAATCTGAGCGGCGGCATGCGCCAGCGCGTCATGATCGCCATGGCGGTGGCCTGCGGTCCCCGGCTGCTGATCGCCGACGAGCCGACGACGGCGCTCGACGTCACCACCCAGGCCCAGGTCCTCGACCTGCTGGACGACCTGCGGCGGCGGCTGTCGATGGCGGTGCTGCTGATCACCCACGATCTCGGCGTGGTCGCCCAGTGGGCCGACCGGATCTGCGTCATGTATGCCGGCCGCGTCGTCGAGCAGGCGGCGATCCGGCCGTTCTTCGCCCGGCCGATGCATCCCTATTCGCGCGGGCTGCTCGGCGCGCGCGTCGATGTCGACGCCGACGAGCACTACACGGCCGGCCGGCTGAGCGAGATCCCGGGCAGCGTCGGCTCGGCGACCGGCGAGGCGGGCTGCTCCTTCGCGCCGCGCTGCCCGAACGTCGAGTCGGGCTGCCGTGCGGCGCCGCCGCCGCTGCTGCCGTTCGAGGCCGGCCGCGACGTCGCCTGCCCCGTGTCCCTGGCCGCGATGCCGCTCGAGGGAGCCGGCCGTGGCTGAGGCGCTCCTCGCCGTCCGCGACCTCCATACGCGCTATGCCGTGGGCCGCCAGGTGCTGCGGGCGGTCGACGGTGTCTCCTTCGAGGTCGGGCGCGGCGAAACGGTCGGCCTGGTGGGAGAGTCGGGCTGCGGCAAGAGCACGCTGGGCAAGACCATCCTGCGCCTGGTGCCTTCGGTCGAAGGCACGATCGAGCTCGACGGCGCCGACATCACGCGGCTGGGCGATGCCGCCCTGGCACCGCACCGCCGCCGCATGCAGATGATCTTCCAGGACCCGTTCGGATCGCTGAACCCACGCCAGACCATCCGCACCGTCCTCGACACGGCGCTGAAGGTGCATCGCCAGGGGGGCCGCGCGGAGCGCGAGGAGCGCATGGCCGAGATCATCGCCCGGGTCGGCCTGCCGGCGGATTCGCTCGACCGCTATCCCCACGAGTTCTCGGGCGGCCAGCGCCAGCGCATCGGCATCGCCCGCGCACTGGTCCTGCAGCCGGCGCTGATCGTCTGCGACGAGCCGGTGTCGGCGCTCGACGTGTCGATCCAGGCCCAGATTCTCAACCTGCTGGTCGACCTCAAGCGCGACCTTGGCCTCGCCTATCTCTTCATCTCCCACGACCTGTCGGTGGTGCGCTACTTCGCCGACCGGGTGCTGGTCATGTATCTCGGCCGCATCGTGGAAAGCGCCAGCCATGCCACCTTGTGGCGCGACCCGCGGCACCCCTACACCAGGGCCCTGTTTGCAGCCGTGCCCTCGACCGACCCGACCCACAAGCGCGGGGCGCCGCCCATCAAGGGCGAGCTCACCACCGAGCTGTCGTCGGGTTGCCGTTTCTGCTCACGCTGTCCGGCGGCGACCGATCGCTGCCGCATCGAGGAGCCCGCGTTGCGTTCCGTCGGAGAAGGACATCATGCCGCCTGTCACTACGCCTGAAGCCGTCCGCCTCGCGGTCGATATCGGCGGGACCTTCACCGACGTCGTGCTCGAGACGCAAGAGGCCCGCTACTCGGCGAAGGTCCTCACCACCAAGTCCGCCCCCGAGGACGGGGTGCTCGACGGCATGCTGCGGGCGCTGAAGCTCGCCGACATGGCGCCGTCCGCGGTCGGGCTGATCGTGCACGGCACGACGCTGGCGACCAACGCCATCATCGAGCGCAAGGGCGCGAAGACCGCGCTGGTCACGACCCAGGGCTTCCGCGATTCGATCGAGATGGCCCAGGAGAACCGCTTCGAGCAGTACGACATCTTCATCGAGAAGCCCGAGCCGCTGGTGCCGCGCACGCTGCGGTTCACCGTGCCCGAGCGCGTCGACGCCAAGGGCGGCGTGCGGCTGGCGCTCGACGAGGCGGCGGTGGCCGCGCTCGCCAAGACGCTGAAGGAGAAGGGCGTCGAGGCGGTGGCCGTGGGCTTCCTGCACAGCTACGCCAATCCCGCGCACGAGCGGCGCGCCGGCGAGATCCTGGCCAAGGCGCTGCCCGGCGTGCGCGTCTCGCTGTCCTGCGAGGTCTGTCCCGAAGTCCGCGAGTACGAGCGCTTCTCGACGACCTGCGCCAACGCCTATGTCCAGCCGCTGATGGCCCGCTACCTCGAGAACCTGCGCAGCCGCGTCGCGGCGGCGGGCTTCGCCTGCCCGGTGCTGCTGATGACCTCGGGCGGCGGCCTGACGACGCTCGAGACGGCGGCGCGCTTTCCCATCCGCCTGGTCGAATCGGGCCCGGCCGGCGGCGTCATCCTGTCGACCTGGATCGCCGGCCAGTTCGGCATCGACCGCATCCTCAGCTTCGACATGGGCGGCACGACGGCCAAGATCTGCATCATCGACGACGGCAAGCCGATGGCCTCGCGCAGCTTCGAGGTCGACCGTCGCTACCGTTTCATGAAGGGCAGCGGCCTGCCGGTGCGCATCCCGGTGATCGAGATGGTCGAGATCGGCGCCGGTGGCGGCTCGCTGGCGGGGGTCGACGAGATGAAGCGTATCACCGTCGGCCCGGAGAGCGCCGGCTCCGATCCCGGCCCGGCCTGCTATCGCCTCGGCGGCACGCGGCCGGCCGTCACCGACGCCAACGTCGTGCTGGGCCGCATCGACCCCGACCGCTTCGCGGGCGGCTCGATCACCCTCGATGCCGGCCTCAGCCGCGGCGCGGTCGATACTCATGTCGGCGGGCCGCTGGAGCTCGACACCACGCTGGCCGCCTTCGGCATTTCCGAGGTGGTCGAGGAGAACATGGCCAACGCCGCCCGCGTCCACGCCGTCGAGCGCGGCGCCGAGCTCGAGGGCCGCACCCTGATCGCCTTCGGCGGCGGCGCGCCGCTGCACGCGGCCCGGCTGGCCGAGAAGCTCGGCATCGCCGACGTGCTGATCCCGGCCAGCGCCGGCGTCGGCTCGGCGGTCGGCTTCCTGCGCGCGCCGATCGGCTTCGAGGTGGTGCGCAGCCGCTTCGTCCGGCTGGGCAGCTTCGACGCCGCCTCGGTCAATGCGATGTTCGCCGAGATGGAGGGCGAGGCGACCGACGTCGTGAAGCTCGGCGCCCCGCCGGGTGCTGCGATCACGATCAGCCGCAGCGCCGACATGCGCTATGCCGGCCAGGGCCACGAGATCCTGGTGCCACTGCCCGACGGGCCGTTCACGGCGGCGTCGGTGGCCGAGTTGCGCCGCCGCTTCGAGGCGGGCTACCGCGCCCTGTTCAACCGCGTGGTTCCAGGCGTCGATGTCGAGGTCACCGGCTGGATCCTGAAGGCCGAGACCCCGGCGCCCGGCCGCGCCAGCGAGGCCGAACGCGTCGTGACGGCGCCGCCGGCGGCCGGGACGGCCGGCGCGCGCGCCGAGGAGACGCGCAGCCTGTTCGACCCGATGCTGCGCGAGTACGCGTCGGTGCCGGTCTACCGCCGCACCGGGCTCAAGCCCGGCCAGACCCTGCAGGGTCCCGCCATCATCGCCGAGGACGAGACCACGACCATCGTCACCTCGGGCTTCGTCGCCGCGCTCGATCCGTCCGGCGCCATCCGCCTCACCGCCAAGTCAGCCGTCCTCCAGGAGGCCGCCCAATGAGAGCCAACCATCCGCTGAGCCGCATCGAGTACCAGGTGATGTGGAACCGCCTGATCTCGGTCGTCGAGGAGCAGGCGCAGACGCTCGTGCGCACCGCCTTCGGCACCGCCACGCGCGAGGCCGGCGACCTGTCGGCCGGCGTCTACGACACGCAGGGCCGCATGCTGGCCCAGGCGGTGACCGGCACGCCGGGCCACGTCAACTCGATGGCGATGAGCGTCGGCTACGTGCTCGACAAGGTGCCGCTGGCGAAGATGAACGACGGCGACGCCTACATCGTCAACGACCCCTGGCAGGGCACCGGCCATCTCAACGACATCGTCATCGTGACGCCGACCTTCCGGCGCGGCACGGCGGTCGGCCTGTTCGCCTGCACGCTGCACGTCGTCGACATCGGCGGCCGCGGCATCATGGGCGCCGCCCAGCAGGTCTACGAGGAGGGGCTCTACATCCCCATCACCAAGATCGTCGACCGCGGCGAGATGAACCAGTGGCTGATCGACATCATCGCCGCCAACGTCCGCGAGCCGGTGCAGGTGATCGGCGACATCTACTCCGAGATCTCGAGCAACGAGGTCGGCGGCAAGCGGCTGGTCGCCATGATGGACGAGTTCGGGCTCGAGCATCTCGACGACCTGGCCAAGCACATCCTCGACCATTCGCGCGAGGCGAGCCTCGCCGCGATCAACCGGCTGCCGCACGGCACCTACCACAACACGATGATGGTCGACGGCATCAACGGCAAGTCGATGGAGCTCAAGGCCAAGCTCACCATCGGGCCGGAAGGCATCGACGTCGATTTCGCGGGCTCGCCCGGCATGGTGCAGCTCGGCATCAACGTGCCGCTCTGCTACACCGAGGCCTACACTTCTTTCGGCGTGAAGTGCATCGTGGCGCCGCACGTACCGAACAACGCCGCCTCGCTGGCCACCATCCGGGTGACCGCACCCGAGGGCTGCATCCTGAACGCCAAGCATCCCGCGCCGGTGGCGGCGCGCAGCATCATCGGGCAGATGCTGCCCGACGTGGTGTTCGGCTGCCTGCAGCAGGCACTGCCCGACGGCGTGCCGGCCGAGGGCACGTCGTGCCTTTGGAACGTCCGGCTGATGGGCGGCATGGGCCGCGTCGACGGCGACCCCGCCGTGCTGCAGAAGGCGACGCCGTTCAACGTCACCTCCTTCCATTCCGGCGGCACCGGCGCGCGGCCCAAGCTCGACGGGCTGTCGGCCACGGCCTTCCCCAGCGGCGTGCGCAACGTGCCGATCGAGATCACCGAGACGATCGCCCCGGTCCTGGTCTGGTCCAAGGAGTACCGCACCGATTCCGGCGGCGCCGGCGAGTTCCGCGGCGGGCTCGGCCAGATCATGGAGGTCGAGAGCGCCGAGGACATGCCGTTCGGCATCTCGACCAGCTTCGACCGCGTCGTCTATCCGCCGCGCGGCCGCGCCGGCGGCGAGGCCGGCATGACCGGCCGCGTCGAGCTGGTCTCCGGCAAGACCCTGGCGCCAAAGGCGCACTCCTCGATCCCGGTCGGCGAGCGTCTGCGCGTCAGCATGCCGGGCGGCGGCGGCTACGGCGATCCGCGCAAGCGCCCGGCGACCAAGGTCGCCGACGACGTGGCGCGCGGCCTGGTCTCGATCGAGAAGGCCCGCGAGCTCTACGGCGTCGCGCTGACGGCGGCGTTCGAGGTCGACGAGGCGGAAACCGCGAAACTGCGCACGCCGGTGGCGGCGGAGTAGATATCAGGCTCCTCCCCAAGCGAAGCTTGGGAGGTGTCGCCGTCACACGGCGACGGAGGGGTCATGAGCGACTGACTCGATGTCGACCATGACCCCTCCGCCCACTTCGTGGGCACCTCCCCTTCGCGGAAACCGCGAAGGGGAGGAATACTTTACTTAGACCATCGCCTCGCGGGCGAGGCTGGTGTCGACGCAGGCCTCGAACGGAATGTCGGTCCGCAGCATGCCTGCCGACCGCATCGCGGCATGCAGCCGGTCGTAGCCTTCGCGGCGGACGACCGGGTCGGTGGCCCACAGGCGATGCCGGCGATAGCGCTCGATGGCGGCCGCGAACAGCGCGCCGTCGACGTCTGGAAAATAGGGCCGCAGGACCCGCGCGATCTCGGCGGCCGGCGTGGCGTCGAACCAGCCGAGCGTGCGATGGAGCGCGCGCGTCATCTCGACCAGCTCCTGCCGGCGGCTCTCCTTCACCTCGCGTCGAGTCACCAGCGTCGTGTAGGCGGTGAGGCCGCGATCGGCGGCGGCGTACCAGATGTGGCCGGCGCCCGAGGCGACCAGGCGCTCGGCATAGGGCTGGAAGAGCTGGACGGCGTCCACGGTGCCGGCGGCGAGCGCGGCCTCGTTGTCGGCCATGGTGCGATCGACGATGCGGTCGACATGGCCGGGCTCGATGCCGGCGCGGCGCAGGTCGTCCTGCAGGCAGACCCAGGGCGTCGGCACTTCCGAGACCGTCGCCAGGCGCAGTCCGATGAGGTTGGCCAGCACAAAGCCCGGTCGCGGCCGGGCGCCGACGATGAAGAAGGGATCGCGCGCGACGACGTCGCAGAAGCAGACGAGGGGCGAGCCGGGATCGGCCTGGTGGGCGTTCATGACCCGCAGCGGGCCGCCCCACATGACGTCGACCTCGTTCGCCAGCAGTGCGCGCTGCGCCGCCGCCGGATCGCTGGAGGGTCGGAGCGCGACCGCGATTCCGGCGTCCTTGAATGCCCCGGTCGCCTCGGCGGCATAGAAGGGCGCGTAGAAGAGCGCGCGGAAGTTCTCGGACAGACGCAACGCCATGTCGGGTTCTACCGCGTCCTACAGCGATTCCGGCGGCGTGAAGGGCAGGCCGAGCGCCTCGGCGACGGGGCGGCAGGTGACCTTGCCCTCGTGCACGTTCAGCCCGTTGCGCAGGTGCGGGTCGTCGTCGACCGCCTTGCGCCAGCCCTTGTCGGCCAGCGCCAGGGCGAAGGGCAGGGTGGCGTTGTTGAGGGCGAAGGTCGAGGTGCGCGCCACCGCGCCCGGCATGTTGGTGACGCAGTAGTGGATCACGCCCTCCTCGACATAGGTCGGATGGGAATGGCTGGTCGGCCGCGAGGTCTCGCAGCATCCGCCCTGGTCGATGGCGATGTCGACGATGACGCTGTTGGGCTTCATGGTCGCCACCATCTCGCGCGTCACCAGCCGGGGCGCCGCCGCGCCCGGCACCAGCACGGCGCCGATCAGCAGGTCGGCGCGGCGCAGGATGTGGCCGAGCGCGTCGCGGGTCGAGAAGATGGTGCGCAGGCCGGGAAACTGCGCCGCCAGCCGGCGCAGAACCTCCGCCGAGCGGTCGACGACGAACACCGTGGCGCCCATGCCGAGCGCGATCGTGGCGGCATGCGTGCCCGAGACGCCGCCGCCCAGCACGACGACCTCGGCCGGCGGCACGCCGGGAACGCCGCCCAGCAGCACGCCACGGCCGCCCGCCGTGCGCTCGAGGTAGTGCGCGCCGACCTGCGGCGCCAGCCGGCCGGCGATCTCCGACATCGGCGTCAGCAGCGGCAGGGTGCCGAGCGGCGAGGTCACCGTCTCGTAGGCGATGGCGGTGACGCCGCTCTGCAGCAGGTCGCGCGTCTGCTCGGGATCGGGCGCGAGATGCAGGTAGGTGAAGAGGAGCTGGCCGCGGCGCAGCCGCTTGCGCTCGGGCGCCAGCGGTTCCTTCACCTTCACGATCATCTCGCTGGTGGAGAAGATCTCGGCGGCGTCGGCGGCGATGCGCGCACCGGCCGCCTGGTACTGCTCGTCGGTGAGGCCGGCGCCCAGGCCGGCGCCGCGCTCGACCAGGACGGTGTGGCCGTGATGGACCAGCTCTGCGACCGAGGAAGGCACCAGGCCGACCCGGTCCTCGTGGTCCTTGATCTCCTTGGGAACGCCGACGATCACGATTGCCTCAAAGCATGTGGCCTGCGCGGGCCGCCTTGGTGCGCAGGTAGTTCTCGTTGTGGCCGTTGGCCGGGAAGGAATGCGCCACGCGCTCGACGACCTCGACGCCGTAGCGCTCGAGCTGGGCGATCTTCTGCGGGTTGTTGGTCATGAGGCGCACGCGCTTGATGCCCATGCGCGACAGCATGGTGGCGGCCGGCGCATAGATGCGCTCGTCTGCGTCGAAGCCGAGCTGCTCGTTGGCGTCGATCGTGTCGAAGCCGATGTCCTGGAGCTCGTAGGCCCGCAGCTTGTTCACCAGGCCGATGCCGCGGCCCTCCTGCGCGAGGTAGAGCAGCACCCCGGACCCCTGCTTGGCGATCTCGGCGATGGCGCCGCGCAGCTGGACGCCGCAGTCGCAGCGCAGCGAGCCCAGCAGGTCGCCGGTGAAGCACTCGGAATGGAGGCGGATCAGCACGGGCCCGGTCGGATCGATCTCGCCGACCACGATGGCGAGATGCTCCTTGCCGCCGTCGCTCGGCCGCCAGGCGAGGATGCGGGCATTCTCCGCGCCCTCGAGCGGCACGTGCGCCTGCGCCACCTGCTGGAGGTTGCGTGCCGCCGTCTCCTCGTAGGCAATGACGTCGGCGGCATCGACATAGACCAGGTCCTGCTCGCGCGCCCAGTCGCGGCGCTTGTTGCCGGGATCCCGGGTGAGCGGGCCCAGCACGACGGCGGGCAGCAGGCGGGCGAGCTTGGCGAGCTCGATCGCCGTCTCGGCGACCAAGGGGGCGTGGCTGGCGACCGGGCGCGAGAAATGGCGCAGCGCGACGTGCCGGCTCGCGGTGCCGTTGGCGGGGATGGCGTCGTTCGGCCGCAGGATGACGTCGACCGGCACGCCTTCCGGGAGGTCGAGCGTGATGGGCTTGTTGATCTCGCCCATGCTGCCGGCGATGTGCGGCGGGATTTCCATGCCGATCGCCTCGGCGCGGCGGCGCGTGGTCACCAGCACCGGTGCGGCCTGCGCCAGACCCTGCAGGCGCTGGAGCGCCCGCGGGCCGCAGGATTCCGCGGCGATGACGAGGCCGCCATGGCCGTCTTCGTCGCGCAGGACGACGATCCCGCCGCGGCGCAATTCCGCCACGGCGCGTTCGACGGCTGCCACTGCCGTGGCGGTACGGGAATGAACCTGACCCGGAACCATGATGTCTGCCGCTTCCTTTAGCACGACCGCGGCTTTTTGCCGAAGTGAACTGCTTTTGTGCATGGCCCGTACCAGATAGAGTGGGGTGGGGCGCTCGCAGGTAGCAGCAGCATGTCTGTAAACAATCGCGGCAAGAAAATTCTTTTGGTCGACGACGACCCGGCCCTGCGCACGGTGCTGGCCGAGCAGCTCGACCTCTATGACGGATTCACCACCATCCAGGTCGGCACGGCGGCCGAAGGGATGGAGAAGGCCAAGCTCACCCACTACGACGCCATCCTGCTCGATGTCGGCCTGCCCGACATGGACGGCCGGGAACTGTGCAAGCTGATGCGCCGCCAGGGCGTGCGCTCGCCGGTGATCATGCTGACGGCCGCCGATTCCGACGCCGACACGATCCTCGGCCTGGAATCGGGCGCCAACGACTATGTCACCAAGCCGTTCCGCATCAACGTGCTGCTGGCCCGCCTGCGCGCCCATCTGCGCCAGCACGAGCGCAGCGAGGACGCGGTGATGACCATCGGTCCCTACGAGTTCCACCCCGCCGCCAAGGTGCTGATGGAGAAGGCCGGCAAGAAGAAGATCCGGCTGACCGACAAGGAAGCCTCGATCCTGAAGTACCTGTTCCGCGCCGGCGACCGGCCGGTGGCGCGCGACGTGCTGCTGAACGAGGTCTGGGGCTACAATGCGGGGGTCACGACCCACACGCTCGAGACCCACATCTACCGCCTGCGCCAGAAGATCGAGAGCGACCCGGCCAGCGCCGCCATCCTGATCACCGACCGCGGCGGCTACCGGCTGCAGCCCTGAGACGGTTGCCAGAAGGTGACCGATGCGTCATCTTTTTGGCAACGAGACAACATTGCCCGGGAGGGCCCCGCCATGAGCACGCAGCGCCTCTATGCCCTGCCCGTGGAGACCACCGACTGGACGTTCGACGGCCAGACCGAGATCCAGTTCAACTGGGAATACGAGGACGGCTCGGCGCCGCTCCTGGAGCTCTATGAGAAGGGCAAGCAGCAGCAGTGGGACGCCAGCACGCGGCTCGACTGGTCGCTCGAGCTCGATCCCGACAATCCGATGGCGCTCAAGGACGAGGCCATCTCGATCTACGACACCGATCACTGGCGGCGGATGACCGACAAGGAGAAGGGCTGGCTGCGGCGCCATCTGCAGGCCAACTCGATCTCCCAGTTCCTGCATGGCGAGCAGGGCGCGCTGATCGCGACCTCCAAGATCGTCGCGACCGTGCCGGACATGAACGCCAAGTTCTATGCCGCGACGCAGGTGATGGACGAGGCCCGCCACGTCGAGGCCTACAAGCGTCTCCTGCACGAGAAGTTCGAGCTCGCCTACCCGATCAACAAGGCGCTGCAGACCCTGCTCGAGCAGGTCCTGACCGACCGGCGCTGGGACATGACCTATCTCGGCATGCAGGTGCTGATCGAGGGGCTGGCGCTCGCCGCCTTCCAGTCGATCCGCGACAAGGCCGGCAACACGCTGGCGGGCGCGGTCAACGCCTATGTCATGCAGGACGAGGCGCGGCACGTCTCGTTCGGCCGGCTGGCACTGCGCGACTACTATCCGCACCTGTCGGACGCCGAGCGCGACGAGCGCGAGGAGTTCGTGGTCGAGGCGCTGCATTTCATGCGCGACCGCTTCAACCAGTCGGAAGTGTGGGAGCGGCTCGGCCTGCCGGCCAAGGTGCTGGACGACATCCACTACAATTCCAAGCAGATGAATTCCTTCCGCGGCCGGCTGTTCAGCCGCGTCGTGCCGACGGTGAAGGACATCGGCCTGTGGGGCGAGCGCGTGCGCAAGGCGTTCGCCGACATGGGCGTCATGGAATACGCCAAGATCGACGTCACCGAGCAGCTCGCCAACGACGGCAAGGTCGCCGAGGACTTCGACCGCAAGATGTTCGTCGACAAGGCGGTTGCCGCCGAGTGATCGGCTCCGGCCGCTTCCTGTCAGGGCGGCAAGTCCTGCCACTGCCGATGTGAGCGTCACACCAGGATGACGAGCACCAGCAGGGCGGCCGGGACCAGCAGCGGCCAGGCGATGGTCTTGAGCAGAAACGCGCCCGCCGCCGCACCGACCAGGTAGCCGGTCCAGCTGAGCGCCAGCAGGCTCGGCATGTTGACGGTGGGCAGCGACTTGCCCGTACCCGGCCACAGCCGGTCGACCGCGGCCTCTGCGGTGCGCGCCAGCGTGCTCGTCACCACCACGGTGCTGACGGCGGCGCCGGCGAAATGGGTGATGGCGGCGGCCTGCAGGCCCATCGCCAGCGCCAGCACCATCACCTGCGCTTCGACGCCGATCGGCAGGAAGCCGAGGCCGGCGACCAGCACGATCTCGACCAGGATCGGCAACGAGCGGCGATCCCACAGGCGCAGCATCAGGCGCGCCAGCATGGCGCCGGCGAAGAAGGCGACCAGCGGCATCAGGTGCCGGGCAGCGTCGGCGTACCGGCTCTCGGCCGCGGCGATGCCGGCCAGCACCGTGTTGCCGGTCATGTTGGCGGCGAAGACGCCGCCCATGGTGATGTAGCCGACCGCATCGGCGATGCCGGCGATCACCGTGAGCAGCGTCGCCTCGATGTGCGGCCGCGCGATCGTCACACCACGTCGTAGGTGATCTCGACCTCCGGGCCGAAACAGTGGCCCTGGCAGGTGAGGATCCAGTTATTGGCGAGATCGTCGTCGGTGTAGATGTCGTTCTTCGCCAGCACGATCTTGCCCTTGATGCGCTTGGCGGCGCACGAGGCACAGAAGCCTTCCTCGCAGGACGAGAGCGGGTTGAGGCCGGCCTTGCGCGCCGCCTCGAGGATGGTCTGGCCCTTGGCGTAGGGCACCTTGTGGGCCTTGCCCTCGAAATGGATGGTGATCTCGCTGGGCACGACCTCGCCGTCCTGCGGCTCGATCGGGACGGCATCGTTGCCCGAGGCCTCGAAGCGCTCGATCAGGACCCGCTCGCGCGGCAGGCCGGCGGCCAGCAGGGCGTTCTCGACCACGGTCATGAAGGGGCCCGGCCCGCAGAGATAGGCCTCGGCATCCTCGAAGCCCGCGACCGCCGCGGCGACCTCCTTGGCCTGTGTCAGCCCATGCGTGTCGTCGAGGTGGTGCACGACCTCGAGGCGGCCGGGATGGGCCTTCACCAGCGCCTCGAACTCGGCGTCGAAGATCACCGAGGCCTTGTCGCGGTTGGCGTAGAACAGCCGGATGCGGCGCTTGCCCGCCTTCAGGGCCGACTTCACCAGCGACATCATGGGCGTGATGCCGCTGCCGCCACCGAACAGCAGCAGCGGCGCGTCGCGATCGCTCAGCACGAAGCGGCCGGCCGGCGGCAGCACCTCGATCACGGCGCCCTCCTTCAGGGCGTCGTGGAACCAGTTCGAGCCCTTGCCGCCGGCCACGCGCTTGACCGTGACCTTGGGCAGGCTGTCGGTCTCCGGCGCGCTCGACAGCGAGTAGCAGCGGTTGAAGACGCCCTCGGGATGGCTGACCCGGAAGGTCAGGAACTGGCCGGCGCGATAGCGGTACTTGGCGGCGAGGTCGGCGGGGACCTCGAGGATGAAGGAGCGCGCATCGGGCGTTTCCTGGACGATCTTGGCGATGCGCAGCGTGTCGTAGGCCATTCGGTAAACCTGCGTTCAGATGACGTGCATTCTGCGGGCGGGACTCTCCTAGCAGACTGTGCTAGGTTCCGCCTGAAAAATGAACGGAGCGTCATTTTTGATTGCTCCGATTGGGGAATGGACCGCGTTCAGCGACAGGAGGCAAGACCCATGACGACCCAGAAGATCTACCAGCTCCCCGTCGACATCACGGAATGGAAGTTCGACGGCGCGACCGAGATCGCCTTCAACTGGGAATACGAGGACGGCTCGGCCGACCTGCTGAACCTCTACGAGAAGGGCAAGCAGCAGCAGTGGGACACCTCGACCCGGATCGACTGGTCGCAGGAGCTGTTCGAGGAAAACCCGATGGGCATGGCCGACGAGACCATCCCGATCTACGGCTCGCCCTTCTGGGACAAGATGACCGAGAAGGAGAAGAACTGGCTGCGCTTCAACCTGCAGTGCCATTCGATCTGCCAGTTCATGCACGGCGAGCAGGGCGCGCTGATCGCGACCGCCAAGATCGTCAACACCGTGCCCGACATGAATGCCAAGTTCTACGCCGCGACCCAGGTCATGGACGAGGCGCGCCACGTCGAGAGCTACAAGCGGCTGATCCACGAGAAGTTCAAGTCGGCCTATCCGATCACCGATTCGCTCAAGAACCTGCTCGAGCAGACGCTGACCGACCGGCGCTGGGACATGACCTATCTCGGCATGCAGGTGCTGATCGAGGGACTGGCGCTGGCCGCCTTCCAGCGCATCCGCGACAGCGCCTCGAACAACCTCGCCGCCGCGGTCAACGCCTATGTCATGCAGGACGAGGCGCGGCACGTCACCTTCGGCCGCATGGCGCTGCGCGAGTACTACCCGCAGCTGTCGGATGCCGAGCGCGCCGAGCGCGAGGAGTTCACGGTCGAGGCGCTCTACTTCATGCGCGACCGCTTCAACCAGGCCGAGGTGTGGATGCGCTCCGGCCTGCCGGTGAAGGAGATGCTGGAGCACGCCTACCATTCGGGCGCCATGCAGAACTTCCGCTCGCGGCTGTTCACGCGCATCGTGCCGATCCTGAAGGAGATCGGCCTGTTCGGGCCGAAGGTCCAGAAGGCGCTCGGCGACATGGGCGTGATGGAATACACGAAGATCGACGTCGAGCAGCTGATCGCCAACGACATGAAGGTCGCCGACGATTTCGACGCCAAGAGGTTCGTGAAGGAATCGATCGCGGCCGAGTGACCGCGACTTAGGCTCTACTGGCAGGCCTTGATGAGCGGCGGTGCGTCGAGCACCGTCGCCACCTCGGAGATGTCGAGGCAGCGGCTGCCGATCCAGCCCTTTTCCTGCACCAGCAGGGCGTAGCGCGAGAAGGTGTCGGCCTGCTCCGCCGGCGTCGGCCGGTCGCGCGCCAGCAGCCAGGCCAGCGCATAGAGGTTGCCGGTGGCGAAGTCGGCGGCGGGCACGTCGAGGTCGCGGCTCCACAGGAGGGCGTTGCGGGCGGCGGCGCCCGTCGGATCGGCGAGGCCCGCCAGCCAGGCATGGGCATTGGCGGCCAGCGCATACGGGCCGCCCTGCTCGGCGCGCAACGCCTTCACCCGGCTGGCCATGGTGGCGTAGCTCTTGCCCTCGATCGTCTTCTCCGGGCAGCCGCTGCGGCACAGGGACACGAAGGTGAGGTACTCGTTCAGCGTGATCTCGACATTGCCGTTGTTGCGCTGCCGCCACGAGCGCGCGAGGTACCAGCCCTGGTTCGTCTCGCCCGTCCACGGCTTCTCGGCCCGCGGCGTGCCCTGCTCGAGCTCGCCGACCACCGCCTGGGCCGCGGCCTGCCATTCCGGCGGGATCTGCGCGAACGACGGCACAGGCAGGGCGAGAGCGGCGAGGACGACGGCCAGGACGAGTTTCATTCGTGAAGCCCCTCAGTATCGGCGCGCCCGGTAAGGGTCGCGGCTTTCGTATTGGATCAGGTCGTTGGCGCGCTGCTCCATGGCGTCGCGCGGTGCCAGCGTGCGCGCCTGCGCCGCCGTGATCAACCGGTGATGCGGGGCGTCGTCGAGCGCGGCGCCGACCTCCCAGCAATGCGCGCGGTTGGTCACCCACGCCTTGGGCGGGAACTTGCGCAGGTCGAAGGCGTCCGAATGGCCGCGCAGCGTCTTGCGCTCCCAGCACGTGTACTCGTGGAAGTACGACATCGCGAGCTCGCGCAGGCTGCGGTAGACGGGGTCGCGCCAGCGCAGCCAGACATGATTGCTCTTGGAGATCGCGCCCCAGCAGCCGTGGCGGCGGAAGACGGCGACGACATGGTCGGAATCGCCGCTCGCCGTCAGGTCCATCAGCAGCGGCGGCTCGCCCTGCAGCCACAGCGCCGCCGCCGCGAGCAGGGCCGCCTCGATGCAATGGGCGCGACGGTAGCGCAGCACGCCGCGCACCGAGCGCAGCGTGTCGCCCGATTCCTCGAAATTGGCGTTGAGGCCGATGACGAACTCCTGGATGCGTCTCGGCGAGGCGAGTGCCTGGAGGATGCGGCCTTCGTGAGGTTCGAGCCCGAGATCGGCGGGCGTGGGATGACGTTTGCGGACCAGCATGAGGCCGGCAGTTTGCCGCGCATGGCGGCGGATTGTCATTCCCGGCGGTTGGTGGAGCTGAGGGGGATCGAACCCCTGACCTCCTCATTGCGAACGAGGCGCTCTCCCAGCTGAGCTACAGCCCCCCATCAACCGATGGCCCCGAGAAAAAGGCCTGAGGAAGGCGCGGATAATGGTTGGCGGGTCCCCTGTCAAGCAAACCGGCCTGTGTTAGCGTTCCGGCCCATTGTCAGGGAGTTTGCCAGTGACCGATCGCAGCAAGAAGGCCGTCCTGTCCGACGCCGCGCCCAAGGCGCTCGGACCCTATTCGCAGGCCATCGTGGCCAACGGCCTGGTGTTCTGCGCCGGCCAGATTCCCCTCGATCCTAGGAGCGGCGAGGTCGTGCCGGGCGGGATCGCCGAGCAGACCCACCAGGTCCTCAAGAACCTGCGGGCGGTGCTCAAGGCGGCCGGCAGCGATCTCGACCGCGCGGTCAAGACGACGGTGTTCCTGAAGTCGATGGACAGCTTCGCCGCCATGAACGAGGTCTACGGGCAGCCCGAATATTTCGGCGCCCATCCGCCGGCGCGCACGACCATCGAGGCGGCGCGCCTGCCGCGCGACGTGCTGGTCGAGATCGAAGTCGTGGCGCTGGCCTGACGCCCGTGGCCACCGTCATCGCCTGGCTGCTCGGCCTGGGCGCGGTCGCGCTGTTCTTCCTGGCGTTCGCGCACCTCGTCGTGTCGCTCGTCCTCATCATCCCGACCTGGCGCATATGCACCCGCGCCGGCTTCTCGGGCGCGCTGTCGCTGTTCCATCTCGTGCCGGTGATCGGCTCGTTCATCGTCATGGCCGTGCTCGCCTTCAGCGACTGGCCGAACGGCGAGGCCTCTTCCGGCGATCGCCGATGATGGGTCTCGAGATCCCCGCGCTCATGGGCCTGTTCGGCATCACCAGCGTGTTCGCGCTGGTCGGCCTGGTCCTGGCCGGCTGGATGGCCTGGCGCATCGTCGCCAAGGCCGGGCTGCCGGGCTGGGCGGGCCTCGGGGCGATCCTGCTGACCCTGACGGCGGTCGGCACGATCGTGCCGCTGGTGCTGCTCTGGGTCTTTGCGTTCATGCGCTGGCCGCGCGACGAGCCGCAACAGGCGCTGGGCTACGCGACGGCATCGGGCGGCGCGACCGTGCCGCCGCAGGTGCTGCCGCCGCCCGCCATGGCGCTGGCCGATCGCCGCCTGTGGCGGCTCACCGGCGCGCTGCCGGGCGGCGGTGCGCTCGCGCTGGCCGTCGACGCGGCGCCCGGCACCTATGTCGTCACGGGCTCGCCGGCCGCGGGCGCCGCCGAGCTGTCGGTGCCGGATCCGTCGTTGGGCCGGCCGCACGCGCGTGTGCTGGTCGCCGCCGGCCGGCTCGGTCTCGAGGATCTCGGCACGCCGGGCGGCACCTTCATAGACGGCGCGCGACTCCTGCCCGAGCACGGTCCCCGCGATATCAGCGCCGCGCGTTCGATCCGCTTCGGCGCGGTCGAGTTCGCCCTGTCGCGAGCGTGATCCTGTGACCGAAATGGGCTTGTGATCTTCATTCTTGGCCGAGTAGGGTGCCGCGCGGGCCGCGAGCCCGCCCGGGGAGCGGAGAGGCGATGCTGTCGCTGGCGAAACTGATCGACGAAGTGATCAACATCTATACGTGGGTGGTGATCGCCAGCGCCATCATGAGCTGGCTGGTGGCCTTCGGCGTGGTGAACGTGCGCAACCAGTTCATCCGCGTGATCGTGGACCTCCTGTACCGGCTCACGGAGCCCGTCCTGCGGCCGCTCCGTCGCGTGCTGCCCAATCTCGGCGGCGTCGACATCTCGCCGGTGATCCTGCTGCTCGGCCTCTTCTTCGTGCGCAATCTTCTCTGGGAGTATGTCTGGCCGGCGCTGATCCGCTGACCGCTTTCGCCGGCGATCCGGCTTTCCTGCGCCGGATCGCGACGGGGGTGACGGTGGTCCTGCGCGTGCAGCCGCGGGCGCGCCGCGCCGGCCTCGCCGGCACGGCCGAGGGCCTGAAGGCCGCAGTCACCGAGGCACCGGAAGACGGCAAGGCCAACCAGGCGGTGCTCGCGCTGCTGGCCGGCGCCTGGCGCATCCCCAAATCGGCCATGGAGGTCGTGCGTGGCGCGACCGGCCGCGAGAAGGTCGTCGGCATCGCCGGAGACCCGGCGGCGCTGGCGGAACGGATCGGAAAATGGACGAGGGACCAGGGATCAGGGTGATGGGAAAGGCAAATGTGATCGACGGCAAGGCCTTCGCGGCCGGCCTGCGCCAGCGCGTAGGGGCCGGCGTGGCGGCCCTTGCCGCCGAAGGCGGACCGAAGCCCGGCCTGGCGACGGTGCTGGTCGGCGACGATCCGGCCAGCGACGTCTATGTCCGCAGCAAGGGCAGGATGGCGGCCGAGCTCGGCATGGCGAGCTTCGATCACCGCCTGCCGGCGGCCACGACCGAGGCCGAGCTGCTCGAGCTGATCGCACGGCTGAACCTCGACCCGGCCGTCCACGGCATCCTGGTTCAGCTGCCGCTGCCCCGGCACATCGACCCGGCCAAGGTGCTGCTGGCGATCGACCCGGCCAAGGACGTCGATGGCTTCCACCCCAGCAATGTCGGCCGCCTGGGCTCGGTGGCGCCGGGCGGGCCGCTCGACTTCCCCGTCCCGTGCACGCCGCTCGGCGTATCGATGCTGCTGCAGGACGTGCTGGGCTCGCTGTCCGGCAGCGACGCGCTGGTGATCGGCCGCTCGACCCTGGTCGGCCGTCCGGTGGCGCAGCTGCTGCTGCGGGCCGACTGCACGGTGACGATCGCCCATTCGCGCACGCGCGACCTGCCCGCGCTCTCCCGTCGCGCCGACATCGTGGTGGCGGCGATCGGCCGGCCGCAGTTCGTGCGCGGGGACTGGATCAAGCCGGGCGCGACGGTGATCGACGTCGGCATCAACCGCGTGGCCGCCGCCGACGGCAAGAGCCGACTGGTGGGCGACGTCGCCTTCGACGAGGTGGCGGCGGTGGCCGGGCACGTCACCCCCGTGCCGGGCGGCGTCGGCCCGATGACGGTGGCATGCCTGATGTACAACACGCTGCAGGAAGCGCGTCGCGCTGCGGGCCTGCCCTTCGTGGCCGTATAGCTGCGCGTCAGTTGCGCGCCATGCCGGCGACCAGCGCCCCGGCATTGTGGCGCATCATCGCCTCGTAGGTCGCGGCCGGACCGTCGGGTCCCGAGAGGGAATCGCTGTACAGGCGCGGGCCGACGATGCCGCCGGTCTCGCGCGCGATCTGCTCGATCAGGCGCGGATTGCCCATGTTCTCCAGGAACAGGGCGCGGATCTTCTGCTCGCGAATCTGGCGGATCAGGAGCGCGAGGTCGCGCGCCGACGGCTCGCTCTCGGTGCTGACGCCGCGCGGCGCGAGGAACGTCACGCCGTAGGCCGCCTGGAAATAGTGGAAGGCATCGTGGCTGGTGATGACGCGGCGCTGCGGCGCGGGCACGCGGCCGATCTCCTCCCGGATCCATGCGTCGAGGATCGCCAGCCGGCGGTCGTAGGCCGCGCCACGCTCGCGATATCCGGCGGCGCCCGGCGGATCGGCCGCGGCCAGGCCGGCGACGATGGTCTCGACATAGCGGCGGGTGCGGCCGACATCCTGCCAGCAGTGCGGGTCGGGACCATGGGCATGCGCGTGGCCCGGCAGGGAAGCGGCCTCCAGCGTCGCGACGCCGGTGCTGGCGACGATGGCGCGGCCCCGGAAGGGCGCAGCCTTGGCCAGCCGCTCGATCCAGCCCTCGAAGCCCAGGCCGTTGCTCACCATGACCTGGGCGTCGGCGAGCTGCCGGGCGTCGGCGGGACGCGGCTGATAGGCGTGGGCGTCGCTGTCGGGGCCGACCAGGACGGCGAGCTCCACCCGGTCGCCCGCGACCTGCCGCACCAGGTCGCCCAGGATCGAGAAGGTCGCGACGACCTTCGGCCGGTCGCCGGCGGCGGCGGGGCGGCAGGCGAGCCCCGCCGCCGCTGCCAGGAAGGAGCGCCTCTGCATCATGGACGCAATTGTTATACTATAACGGAAACTCGAGCCAGCGCGGTTCGTGCCCGGTGGCGGCGAGGAAGCGCAGCAGGTCGGCGCCCGATAGCGCCGTGGTCATGCTGTTGACCAGCGGGTGGGCGTTGACCGGACCGCCCTCGAGCAGGCCGCGGTCGAGGGCTACTCGCACGGTACCGGCAAGGTCGTTGGCGAGGGCGAGCGGCGTCACCGAGCCCGGCGCCACGCCGAGATGGCGCTGCAGCCGTTCGGGACTGCCGAAGGACAGCCGCCCCGCGCCGAGCACCTCGCCCAGGCGCTTGAGGTCGACGGTGCGGTCCTCCAGCGCCACGACCAGCCACATCTCTTCCTTCTTGTTGCGCAGGAAGAGGTTCTTGATGTGGTGGCCGGGCAGGTCGCCGCGCAGCGCCTTGGCCTCTTCGACGGTGAAGACCGGCGCGTGCTCGACGGTGCGGTGGGCGATGCCCAGCGAGTCGAGCCGGGCGAATAGTTGTTGCGGGTCGAGCATGGGGTCGATTTACATCGTGGGGATGAAGGGAATCGTTCTGTCGGGCGGCAGCGGCACGCGGCTTTACCCGATGACGCGGGCGGCCAACAAGCAGCTCCTGCCGATCTACAACAAGCCCATGGTCTACTATCCGCTCAGCACGCTGATGCTGGCCGGATGCCGGCAGATCCTGCTGGTGGTCAATCCGCAGGACGAGGAGGCCTATCGCCGCCTGTTCGGCGACGGTCGCCAGTGGGGACTCGAGATCAGCTATGCCGTGCAGCCCCGGCCCGGCGGCATCGCGGAAGTCTTCCTGATCGGGCGCGAGTTCGTCGGCGGCGACCGGGTCGGGCTGATCCTGGGCGACAACCTGTTCTACGGCGATTCGCTGCCGGCGGTGGCCGAACGCGGCGCGCGCGGGCCGGGCGCGGTGATCTACGCCTACTGGGTGAGCGATCCCTCGGCCTACGGCGTGATCGAGCTCGATGCCGACGAGCGCCCCGTGTCGATCGTCGAGAAGCCCCGGCAGCCGCACTCGAACTGGGCGGTGACGGGCCTCTATTTCTACGACGGCGACGTCTGCGACGTGGCAGCCGGGCTGACCCGCTCGGCGCGCGGCGAGCTCGAGATCACCGACATCAACGCGCACTACATGAGGGTGGGCCGGCTCACGGTCGAGAAGCTCGGGCGCGGCTACGCCTGGCTCGACACCGGCACGCCGTCCAGCCTCCTGCGCGCGGCCCAGTTCGTCGAGACCGTCGAATCCCGCCAGGGGCTGCAGATCGGCAGCCCCGAGGAGGTCGCCTGGCGCAAGGGCTATATCGACAATGCCGGGCTCGAGCGGCTGATCCAGCCCATCCGGGAGAGCGAGTACGGCAAGTACCTGCAGGGCCTCCTGGCGCGCGGCTGAGGGTCCCGCCGGCGGGGCTTCCCGGGCGCTTGCCAAGGGCCACGAAAACCCGTATCAACGCCGCCTTCCGGCACCTACCCGGCCGGATACGGAGCGCGGGCGTAGCTCAGGGGTAGAGCACGACCTTGCCAAGGTCGGGGTCGAGGGTTCGAATCCCTTCGCCCGCTCCAATTTTCAGCGAAGCGATCGTGGTGACGGAACCGCAGGCGCCGGCCGATCGTCGGTGCTTGGCCCCAGCTGATGCGGCCGGTACGTCCTGGACCCGCCGCTCAAATCCCCACGCCCCACCAAAGGCGCTCTATCGCGACCGACGCCGCGGGCCGGGCGGGCGATCGACCGTTCCTGCTGCCCCGCCGGCTGCCGCCTTCAGCGACCGGAAGACGGGAAGTTCGTGCCGTCGCCGGGCATCGAAGACGATCGACGTCTCGATGCGGGTGACGCCGGGACGGTTCGTGAAATGGTCGAGGGCGAGATCCTTGAGGTGCTGCGTATCCCGCACGACGACGTGGACGACGAGGTCGTAGCGTCCTGTCACGAGGAAGGCGAAGCGAACCTCCGGCACGTCGACGATGTCGTCCAGGAAGCGGTCGACCGTGCTGCGCTTGTGCTTCGCCAGTTCGATCATGAAGAGGGCTTCCAGCCCGATCCCCAGCGCCTTCGGCTCGACGTCGACATGGGCGCCGAGGAGGATTCCGCTGTCGCGCAGCCGCTGAATCCGCCCATGGGCCGACGACGGCGCGAGGCCGACCTCCGCGGCGATCTCCTTCACCGACAGACGAGCATTGTTCTGCAGAAGGCGCAGGATGCCGATATCCGTTCGGTCCAGCTCGGATTCGGCGACGTTGGACCGTAATTCATTCGGTCTATAGGCAGCCATGGCGATGATAGTATCGCCAACTGGCGAAATGAACAGACGGTAGTCGTCATGCCTGCCTTCGATCTGCCCCTGCTCTCCCGCGTCGGCGCGGCCGAGGTCGAGCGCTTCCGCCGAGACGGCTATCTCATCGTCGAGCGCGTCCTGGCCGAGGATCGGATCGCTGCGCTGCGCGAGAGCTTCCCGAAGCTCTTCGCGGGCCGGTTCGACACAGGCGTCTATCCCGACGAGTGGTACTGGCGCGAGGGCATGAGCCTTCCCGACGTGACGCGTCATATCGCGAATGCCTGGAAGTCGGATCTCGCCGTGGCGAGGCTGGCCCTCTCGGCCGATATCGGTCAGGCCGTCGCGCGGCTCACGGCATGGTCCGGCGTCCGGCTCGGGCAGGATACGATCTGGTGGAAGGCGCCCCGGACCAAGCCGATCGCCCATCATCAGGATTCGTCCTTCATGGATTTCCTCGATCCGGCGCAGACCGTGACCTGCTGGGTCACGCTCGACGACACGCATCGCGACGCAGGAACCCTCGAGTATGTGCCAGGCTCCCATCTGTGGCCGCTGACGTCCCTGCCGGAGGCGTTCCATGGCCAGCAAGACTATCGGGCGCAGATGAAGGCGGCCGCCGCGGCGGCGGGCGTCGAGCCGCCGGATCCGGTCTTCATCGAGGTGCCGGCAGGCACGTGCGTATTTCACGCCGGCGAGATCTGGCATGGCTCCGGTCCGAACGAGACCGGCGATCGCATGCGTCGCTCGATCGGCGTCCACATGATCCCCGCCCTGGCGCAGTTCAGCGACCGGCCGGGCGGCTACATCTATCGCCGGTACCAGCGCACCGACGATCCCTCGATGGACGAGAGCTTCTTCCCGCTGCTGTGGTCGGAGGGCGGGGGACGGACGGGGTGGCTCGACGATTATTGCGAGAGTGGCCGGCGGCGGAATCCGCAGCGGGCCGCGGCCTGATCGCGCCGGGCCATTGCGCCGCGGCCGGGCAAGCTTTGCGAACAGCGTCCGGCGATGTCATAAGCCGCCGCTGCAGCCCCAGCGGACATCCCACATGAGCAGACTATGGAGCCGGACCGCGCGCGACCTCTCGCCCTACGTGCCGGGCGAGCAGCCGCGCCTCGCCGATCTGGTGAAGCTCAACACCAACGAAAGCCCCTTCGGACCCTCCCCGCTGGCGCTGGCCGCGATGCGGACGGCGGCGGCCGACGATCTCAGGCTCTATCCCGATCCCGAAGCGACCGAGCTGCGCCAGGCGCTGGCCTCCTTCCACGGCGTGACGCCCGAGCAGGTCTTTGTCGGCAACGGTTCCGACGAGGTGCTGGCGCATGCCTTCGTCGCGCTCCTGAAGCAGCGGCGGCCGCTCCTGTATCCCGACGTCACGTACAGCTTCTATCCCGTCTGGGCGCAGCTGTTCGATGTCGCCTGCGAGACCGTGCCGCTGGACGACGAGATGCGGGTGCGCATCGCGGACTACCGGCGCGACGCGGGCGCGATCATCCTCGCCAACCCCAACGCGCCGACCGGCATTGCGCTGTCGCGGGCCGAGATCGCCGGGCTGCTCGACGAGCATCGTGACATCCCCGTGGTGATCGACGAGGCCTATGTCGATTTCGGCGGCGAGAGCGCCATCCCGCTGGTCGCCGATCATCCCAACCTGCTGGTCGTGCAGACGATGTCGAAGTCGCGTGGCCTGGCCGGCCTGCGCGTCGGCTATGCGATCGGCGACTCCGGGCTGGTCGAGGCGCTGGTCCGGGTGAAGGACAGCTTCAACTCCTATCCGCTCGGCCGGATCGCGCAGGCCGGCGCGACGGCCTCGGTGCGGGACGAGACCTATTTTCGCGAGAGCTGCGCGCGCATTGTCGAGGGCCGCGACGCGCTGGTCCGGGCACTGGGCGAGCTCGGGTTCGTGGTCCTGCCGTCGCGTGCGAATTTCGTCTTCGCCCGGCATCCGGCGATGGACGGCGCAACCCTGGCGTCGGCATTGCGCGATCGGGCGGTGCTGGTCCGGCATTTCGCCAGGCCGCGCACGGCGCCGTACCTGCGCATCACCGTCGGCACGGCGGACGACACGCGGCGGCGCGTCGCCGCGGCCTCGGACATTCTGGGGACACGGGCGACCTAGGGCGCTATGAGAGGTGACGGAGTCGCTCGCGACTCCCCTCTTCGCATGCGCCCGCCCGAAGGCTGCGCATCCGGATCAGGCTCCAGGCGTAACGCGACGACGCGCCGCTCGCGCGCCCGTCGTCCGCCATTCCCTGCCACCGTGAAGGACCAGCCTGATGAATCGCTCCTCGCAGACCATCCTGCTGACCGGCTTCGAAGCCTTCGGCACGACCCCCGTCAATCCGGCCGAGCAGGTGGCGCGCCGGCTCGATGGCCGCTCGGTCGGCGACGCGGCGATCGTGTCGTGGATCGTGCCGAACACGTTCTTCACCGCCATCGACGTGGTCCAGGCGGCCATTTCCGAGATCCGACCGCAGATCGTGGTGATGATGGGCGAGTTCGGCGGTCGCGCCATGATCACGGTGGAGAGGATCGCGCAGAACCTGAATGACGGCGCGCGCTACGGCCTCCGCGACAATGCCGGGGCGCTGCTGCAGGACGTCCCGACGGTGCCGGACGGCCCGGTCGCCTACCACGCCACGCTGCCGCTCCGCGCCATGGTGCGGGCGATGCGCGACGCCGGCATCCCGGCCGACATTTCCGACACCGGCGGCACCTTCTGCTGCAACCACCTGATGTACGGCATCCTGCACCATGTCGCCGTCGGCGGCCTGCCGATCCGCGCCGGCTGGATCCATCTCCCGCACCTCCCCGAGGTCGCCGCGCTCGAGGCCAATCTCGGCGCGCCCAGCATGTCGGTCGAGACGGCGGCGGCGGGCGTCGAGGCCGCGCTCGCCGCCATCCTGGCCCATCCGCAGGACATCACCGACCGCATCGCCTCACGCCTGCAGGTCTGAGGCCTCGCGGTCGCGGTCGGGATGGTGGAACAGCAGCACCGCCGCCACCGACGACAGGGCCAGCGCCGCCACCAGCAGGAAACCGTCCTCGAAAAAGGCGCCGAGGATGGCGCCGCTCGCCTCGGGCGACAGGCCGAGCTCGTGCTGGATGCGCGGGATGGCATAGGAGATGGCGGCGCGGTCGACGTAGTTGACCGCGGTGATCGCGAACAGCAGGAAGACGACGAACCAGCGAAAGCGTGTCGGCGTCATCGATCGGCGAAGGCGAGCTTGGCGCCCAGGGCGGCGAAGGCGCCGGCGAAGACGCGCCGCATCCAGGCCAGCACGGCGGGACGGGAGATGACGTGTCGGCGGATCGCGGCGGCGAACAGGCCGTAGCCGACGAAGACCACGAAGGTCAGCAGCATGAAGACGCCCGACAGCTCCGACAGGCGCAGCATGGGATGGCTCTCGTCGGCGCTGACGAACTGCGGCAGGAAGGCGAGGAAGAAGATCGAGAGCTTGGGGTTCAGGATGTTGATCAGGATGGCATGGCCGATCACCTGCAGCGAGGAACGCTCCGAAGTCTCGGCGTCGACGGCGAGCGCGCCGCCCTGCTCACGCAGGGTCATCCACGCCATGTAGAGGAGATAGGCGACGCCCAGGTACTTGAAGGTCTGGAAGGCGATGGCGCTGGTGTGAAGCAGCGCGGCCAGCCCGAGGATGGCCGCCGCCATGTGCGGCACGATGCCGAGCGTGCAGCCGAAGGCGGCGACCACGCTCGCTCGCGCGCCGCGCGTCAGGCCGGTCGCCAGGGTGAACAGCACGCCGGTGCCCGGCGACACCACGACGATCAGGCTCGTCAGGAGAAACTCGATGCTCATCACGCCGCCTCCGGCAACCGGGCACGCTGCGGCCGGAATCGGCCGGATGCCCGCGCACCATAGGAGGCGACGGCACGTGTGTCAGGCCGCCTCGCGACAGCCGCCCTCCCTAAGCGGCGAGGCAGCAGCGCTTGGCCTTCTTGCCGCTGCCGCAGGGACACGGGTCGTTGCGGCCGACATGGCGCCAGGGGTTGGTCACGGGCTGAGCGAGAGGCTGGTCTTCCGGCCAGTCGCCCGATCCGCCCGTTTCGTCATCGTCTGCATATGGAAAGAGCTGCAAGGCCTCGACGACATCGTCGATATGGCCGAGGCCTGCATCCTTGAAGCGCGCCACGTCATCGGGCGATCGTTCCGCCTGTTCGAGCAGGCGCTCGAAGCGATCGCGGTCGAACAGTTGGTCGTCCAACACCTCCCGAGTCTCGGCCTCGCTCACGAGAGGTTCGAGTTGGCGCAGGCCAAGCACCGCGATCGCCGCGCTCCAATCGTACCATAGCAGGTCGTCACCGGGCGTTGGCTCCGCTGCGGCAAGCCGCTCCAGGAGAGCGATCGTCCGTGATCGGTCGATTCGTCCCTCCCAGGTGAGAAAGGCCGCTGCTGCCAGCAGCGCTCCCCTGGCCGATGGCTCGATGTCAGGGTTGGCGATGGCCTCGAACAGCGTATCCGCATCGCCGTCGAACAGGCTGGCGGCGATCTTCGGCAGGGTCTCGGTGATGGCGTCGCCGAGCAGCCATTCGACCTCTTCTTCGGGGGCCTGCAGCAACCGTATTAGGAGCGGGAACGATCGCGAATCGCGCTGGCCGGCAAGAATGTGCAACGCCCGAAAGAACTGGAGGGCCTCGCCTTCGTTCGCGACCTTGCCGTCAGCCGCATGCGCAAGGGCCCGGCGCAGATGCGGCGCCGCTTCCTCGTGGCGCACGAGGCAGGCGCCGATGGCGACAACCGGGAGTTCCTCCGCTGTCGCGAGCTCTTCGATGTAGGCCGTCATCGGCTCCGGGAAGATGTCGGCGAACGGGGGATCGATGGTCACGAGATGGCTCCCTACGCGGCCTGCTCGAGGCCGGCGGACTCGTCGCGCGTCGTCACGCGACGCAGGTCGCGCACCAGCGTCGTGTCGAACGGTCGCGCGCGATGCATGGTGCAGCGATTGTCCCAGATCACGAGGTCGCCTCGCCGCCAGCGATGGCGATGCACGAAGCGCGGCTGGGTGGCGTGCTCGATCAGGTCCATCAGCAGCAGGCGGCCGTCGGGGACCGGCATGCCGATGATGTGCGAGGCGTGGCTCGCCACGTAGAGGCTCTTCCGGCCGGTGCGCGGCGAGGTGCGCACCACCGGCTGCGGCACCGGCGGCAGGCTGGCCAGCTCCTCGTCGGTGTAGCGGGTGACCGAAAGTTGGCCGCGCGAGTGCCAGATCGAATGCTCGGCGATCAGCCCGTCGATCCGGCCCCGCGTCGCGGCCGGCAGCGCCTCGTAGGCCGCGCGCAGGTCGGCGAACTCGGTGTCGCCGCCCTCGTCGGGCACGACATGGGCATAGAGCAGCGACAGCGCCCCGGGGACGGCGCGGAACGAGGCGTCGGTGTGCCACAACCGGTTGGCCAGCCAGTCGAGCCGCCGCTTGGCGTCGGGCGCGAGCACCCGGGAATCGCCGTCGAGGTTCGAGATGTCGGCGATCTCGCTGGAGGCCAGGCGATGCTTGATGCTGGTGTGGCGGGCGCGCTGGGCCGAGGAATGGATGGGGCCGAACCGGCGGGCGAAGTCGATCTGCTGCTCGTCGGTCAGCGTCTGGCCGTGGAAGACCACGATGGCATAACGGTCGATGGCGGCCTGGATCGTCTCGCGATCGGTGTCGGGCAGTGGCCGGGCGAGGTCGATGCCGGCGATCTCGGCGACGAAGTCGGGGCTGACCGGCGTGACGGTGATGCTCACGACCGTCTCCTGCGTCTATAGTGGAGCGACAATCACCATCATCCTCCAGGAAACGCCATGCCGCAAACCCACAAGCTCGCCCTGCTCGACGACTACCAGAAGGTGGCCCTGCGGATGGCCGACTGGGACCGGCTGCGCAAGCGCGGCGTCGACATCACCGTGTTCCACGAGCCGTTCACCTCGGTCGAGGATGCCGCGGCCAAGCTCGCGCCCTTCGACATGCTCGGCCTGCTGCGCGAGCGCACGGCCTTCCCGCGGGCCCTGATCGAGAAGCTGCCCAACCTCAAGTTCATGGTCCTGACGGGCGCGCGCGCCTCCAGCCTCGACGACAAGGCGGCGACCGAGCGCGGCATCCCGATCAGCAACACGCCGGGCGGCGGCTCGAACGCCTCGACGGCCGAACTGTGCTGGGCACTCCTGATGTCCTGCGCCCGCGATCTGGCGAAGGGCGAGCGACTGATGCGGTCCGGCGGCTGGCACGACGGCATCCAGCAGATGGTCGTGCTCGAAGGCAAGCGGCTGGGCGTCATCGGGCTGGGGCGCCTGGGCAGCCGCGTCGCGGGCTATGCCAAGGCCTTCGGCATGGACGTCGTGGCCTGGAGCCAGAACCTGACGGAAGAGAAGGCGGCGGCCGGCGGCGCGAAGCTGGTCAGCAAGGACGAACTGCTCGCCACCTCGGACTTCGTCACCATCCATCTCGTCCTGTCGGCGCGGACGCGTGGGCTGCTGGGCGCGGCCGACCTCGCGAAGATGAAGAAGTCGGCCATCCTGGTGAACACCTCGCGCGGCCCGATCGTCGACGAAGCCGCCCTGATCGAGGCCCTGAAGGCCGGCACCATCGCCCATGCCGGGCTCGACGTTTACGACAAGGAGCCGCTGCCCAAGGGGCATCCGCTGACCCGGCTCGAGAACGTGACCCTGGTGCCGCACCTGGGCTACGTCGTTGAGGACAGCTACCGCCATTTCTATGCCGGCACGATCGAGGACATCGAGGCCTGGCTCGACGGCAAGCCGATAAACCTCATCAATCCCGAGGCGCTGAAGAAGGCGGCGTGATCGAGGCTCCCCGGTCGCCGGTGGGGGAGAAGGGATCGGCCGCCCTGTGACCGGCGGAACGGATCGCCCGTGCGCGCGTTGTCGGCTCCGTGTGACGCCGTCAGGGGGAGAGAGAAGAGATGTTCGCCTACATGGCCATTCTGGTCAGCCTGATCACGATGAGCGTGGTTTCCTTCGTCGCCGCGGCGATGGCCGGGTGACGAGCGGCCGAGTGATGAGGGGCCGGGCGATCAGGGCGTGCTGCGCAGGCGGACCACGATAAGCCACACCGAGGCCGCGAGGATGGTGGCGGCCGCCACCCATTCGACGCTGGACAGGCCAGGCGGCGACACCCAGCCGAGCCGTGCCGCCATCGCTTCCAGGGCGATGGCGAAGAACGGCATCGCGGTGAGCGCGATCAGGTAGGTCTGCACGCCGGTCCGGTTGATGGTCCAGAAGCCGAGCCAGGTGCCGGGCGCCCGGAACAGCAGGCCCGACAGCACGGCATAGAACCAGAGTTCGCCGCGGCCGAAGGCGTCGCCGGCGCCGGTCCACGGCGACGCGACGATACCGGTGACGCCCAGGACCGACCACACGAGGATCAGCGCCAGCGACGCCGCCACCAGGATCTCGCCCGTGAAGCGGCTGCGGGCGCCGAGGTCGGTCAGGCGGTTGCGCGGATGGCGCGCGATCATCCACGACGCCGCGACGGCCATCGTCTCCGAAGCGACCAGCCAGGCGAGGCCGCGCCAGGCCGGCGGTGCGAGGGCCATCGCAAAGGCGGCGAGGCCGGCGGTCATCAGGGCGAGGCCCGGCCAGTCATGCCGCGACGGTCTCTGGCGTGTCAGCCACCAGCTCGAGGCCGCACCGATCAGCACGTTCACCGTGGCCAGAAGCGTGCTCTGGGTGACCGCCAGCCAGACGACGGCCGCCGCGGTCGCGCCGTTGATGGCGACGCGCAGGAAGGCATAGCCCAGCGTCCAGGGGGCGAGCAGCTCGCGCCAGCTTCCCGGCGCCCGCCGGCCGAGCCACAGCATGACGAGACCGGCGGTCAGGAGCTGGACCAGGGTGTACGCGCCGGCATCGAGCCCTGCGTCGTTCACGACGTGGCGGGTCAGCAGGAGATAGAGCGACCACAGCAGCGAGTTGCCGAGGCCCAACGCCAGGAGGGAACCGCCCATGGCGGCCGCCGCGATCGCTTCAGGTCCGGAAGCGCAGCAGCAGGTGGTTCACGCCGTTCAGCTTGAGGTAGAGGTCCTCGAACTGCGTGTAGAAGTCCTCCCACTGCGGCAGGCCGCCCTGGGCCCCGAGCGCCGTGTAGATCTCCGCCACCGTCTTGCGGCCGTCGATCTGCGACACGATGCGGGCCGCGAGCGGCGGCAGCTGGGCACGCCAGGGGAAGCCGTCGAGGTTGGCGACCAGCGGCGTGCCCGGCTGAAGGCCGGCGGCGAGCTTCTGGGCATCCATCTCGCGCAGCACGGGGATGGCCGACGTGTCCTCGGGCCGCGCCACCGTGTCGAAGCCGGCGCGCGTGGCATAGAAGACGTGGGTGCGCAGGTTGCCGGCCAGGCGCTCGGCGAAGGCGGCGCGATCGAGCAGCGGCAGCGAGCTCGCCTGGCGCGCGATGATCGGATCGCTCATGTAGGTCGCCGGCTCGTAGCGCACGGGCTCGAGGAAGGCGACGACGCGCAGGCCGGACTGGGCCGCCATGTGCCCGATCTCCGGCACCGTGAAGGCGCGATCGCAGGAGTGCAGCAGCAGGTCGTAGAGGCCGGCATCGCCGCCGGTCACATGGTCGTTGAGATAGGGATTGCGGCGGAACAGGTTGGTCGTCGGCAGGAAGCGGATCAGCCGCTTGGACATGGCGATGCGGTCCTCCAGCGCCATCGACGGCGGCGCCAGCGTGCGCAGCAGCTCCTGCAGCGGGTAGACGCCGCTGCGGCCGTATTCGCCGTAGAGCATGACGCCGAGCCCGCCTTCGGGTGCGAGCACGCTCGCCAGCGCGCGCATGCCCTCGGCCGGGTCGGGCAGGTGGTGCAGGACGCCGGTGCAGTCGATGTAGTCGAACTGCCCGATCGCCATCGCCGGCAGGTCGAGCAGCGAGCCGGTCAGGAAGTGGATGTTGCGCAGGCCGCGTGCCCGGGCGCGTGCTTCACAGACCTGGCGCGAGGCGGTCGAGAGGTCGAGATAGATCACCTCGCCGGGGCAGCGCCGGTCGGCGAGCTGCTGGGCCAGCATGATGCAGGCGTCGCCGGTGCCGCCGCCCGCCACCAGCGCCCGGAACGGCCGCATGAAGTTCAGGCGCCCGGCGAACAGGTAGTGGTTGATCTCGAGGACGTGGCTCGGGGTGCCGGTGATCAGCCGGATCGCTTCGTCCCGCGGATCGCGCGGCGGGTAGGGCAGCGCTTCGTATTGGGCGCGGACGGCATCCAGCGGCGAGGGAACGGTCATTCTGGCCTTGTTTCACGGCAGGCCCGGCGCTACCCGGGGGATGGCGGGCGCCGGCCACCGATTAGTGCAACAAATTGCGGTGCGGCGAAAGAGGGCCAAAAGACGGCATGAAGGGCTATTTCGGCATCGGCGTGGAAGGCGTCAGCAAGGCCGTGAACGTGGGCACGCTTTTTCGTACCGCCCATGCCTTCGACGCCGCCTTCGTGTTCACCCTGAGGGCCCAGTACGACCGCCGCGAGGGTGGCCAGGCCGACACGTCCGACACGCCGCGCTCGGTGCCGACCTACCACTTCGCCGACCTCGAGGCGTTCCGCCTGCCGCAGGGCTGCCGGCTGGTCGGCATCGAGATCACCGATGACGCGATCGAGCTGCCGACCTTCCGCCATCCGCGACAGGCCGCGTACATCCTGGGCTCGGAACGGGAAGGCCTGTCGGCCGACGTACAGTCCCTGTGCGACTATGTGGTGAGAATCCCCACCCGTTTCTCGGTCAACCTCGGCGTCGCCGGCGCCCTGGTCATGTACGACCGCCTGCTGAGCCTCGGCCGCCACGCCGAGCGGCCGGTGGGCGAGGGCGGTCCGACCGAGCCGGTCGCCCTGCCGGTGTTCGGCGAGCCGATCTACAAGCGCAAGCAGAGGATCCGCGCCCGGGCGGCGGAGGCGCGCAAGTGACCCGGGTCCGGGCCGCGGCGGCCGCCATCCTGGCGCTCATGGCGATCCAGGCGCTGGTCCTCCATCTCATGGGCCGCGTCTGGATCTGCAGCTGCGGCACGGTCCGGCTCTGGGTCGGGGACATCTGGTCGCCCGAACTCTCGCAGCAGCTCTTCGACTGGTACACGCCCTCCCACATCGTCCACGGCATCCTGTTCTACGGCCTGCTGCGGCTGGTGCTGCCGCGCCTGGCCGTTCCCTGGCGCCTGGTGCTCGCGGTCGTCATCGAGGGGGCCTGGGAGATCGCCGAGAACACGCCCTGGGTGATCGAGGCCTATCGCCAGCAGGCCCTGGCGGCCGGCTACACCGGCGACAGCATCGTTAATTCCCTGCTCGACACGGTGGCCATGATGACGGGCTTCACGCTCGCCCGCCTGCTGCCCTGGCCCGCGACCGTGGCCCTGGCGCTCGCCCTGGAGATCGCCGCGGCGTCCGTGGTCCGCGACAACCTGACCCTGAACGTCCTGAACTTCGTCCATCGCTTCCCCGCCATCGAGGCCTGGCAGAAGGGCGCCCAGCGCTAGATTGGCTTCGGGGGCGTCGGGATCGGCAGTTGCGCCGGCCTGCCCGCCCGCCTATCTCCCCCTTCCATGGCCCTCCTGCCGACCGAGCCCCTGCAGATCGTCGAGCCGTTCCGCGGCCGCAACGACACGCGCCGCAACCTGGTCGGCCTGTCGCGCGAGGGGCTGAAGGAGACGCTGGCCGAGGCCGGGCTGGAGCCGTTCCGGGCCCGCCAGGTCTGGCAGTGGATCTACTGGCACGGCGTCATCGACTTCGGGCGCATGACCAACGTCGCCCGGAAGACGCAGCAGCGGCTGGCCGATCTCTTCGTCATCGAGCGGCCCGGCATCGTCACCGAGCAGCGTTCGGTCGACGGCACGCGCAAGTGGCTGCTGCGCTTCGCCGACGGCAACGAGGCCGAGACGGTCAACATCCCCGAGGAGGATCGCGGCTCAGTCTGCGTGTCGAGCCAGGTCGGCTGCACGCTCACCTGCACCTTCTGCCACACCGGTACCCAGCCGCTGGTGCGCAACCTCGCACCCGACGAGATCGTCGGCCAGTTCATGGTGGCACGCGACAGCTACGGCGAATGGCCGACGCCGATCGAGACCACGCGCATGCTCTCGAACATCGTCATGATGGGCATGGGCGAGCCGCTCTACAATTTCGACAACGTCGCGACCGCCCTCAGGATCGTGATGGACGAGCAGGGGATCGCGCTGTCGCGCCGCCGCATCACGCTCTCGACCTCCGGCGTCGTGCCGATGATTCCCAAGGTCGGCGAGGTGCTCGACGTCAACCTCGCGGTGTCGCTGCACGCGGTGAACGACGCCGTGCGCGACACGCTGGTGCCGATCAACCGCAAATGGCCGATCGCCGAGCTGCTTAGGGCCTGCGCGGCCTATCCCGGCGCGCGCAACAGCCGGCGCATCACCTTCGAGTACGCCATGCTGAAGGGCGTCAACGACAGCGACGCCGACGCCCGCGAGCTGGTGCGGATCCTGAAGCCGATCCACGCCAAGGTGAACCTGATCCCGTTCAACCCGTGGCCGGGTGCGGGCTACGAGTGCAGCTCCAACAACCGCATGCACCGCTTCGCCGAGATCGTGAACGACGGCGGCCTCAGCGCCCCCATCCGCACGCCGCGCGGTCGCGACATCCTCGCCGCCTGCGGCCAGCTCAAGAGCGCGAGCCAGCGCGGTCGGCGGGAGAAGGTGGCGCTTTAGGGCGCACCCCTGTCACGCCGAGCGCAGCGAGGGCCTTCGAGCACCAGGAAAGGTCCCTCGCTCCGCTCGAGATGACAGGGGGTGCTGTCACCTCTGGAATGCGACTACTGTCGACGGGAACGCGCACAAGGTCTGTCGTCCTGAGCGTAGCGAAGGACCTCATCGCCGCTGGCCACCGGCATGAGATCCTTCGCTACGCTCAGGATGACGAAGTGAGCGCCGTCACCTTCGACAGGAATGCGCGCTCGCCCGCGACGACCTTCAGCCCCGCCGCTTCGGCCCAAGCCTCGACGCTGCCCTGCGTGTACTCGGCGTAGTACGGCTCGTGGAAATAGTGCGGGAAGAGGTCGAGCAGGCCGTCCCAGGACGGCATGTCGCCCTTCTGCATCGAATCGACGACGACCACGAGGCCGTCCGGCTTCACCACGCGGGCCATCTCGCTGAGCGCCGTCGCGCGCACGTCGGCGGGCAGCTCGTGCAGCAGGAACGACGACACGACGAGGTCGAGGCTGGCATCCTCGAACGGCAGCGCTTCGGCCGCGCCCTCGACCAGCTTCACGCGCGCCGTTCGGCCGATCAGGCGGCGCGCCTCGGCGAGGTAGGGTGCGCTGAGATCGAGGCCGGTGAGCTTCATGCCCGGCCAGGCATCGTGCAGGAAGGCGAGCAGCCGGCCGGTGCCGCAGCCGACGTCGAGCCCCTTGAGGCCGCGCTGGTTGCGGCCGGCCATCCAGTCGGCGATCGGTCGCAGCGCACGCCGGCGCATGGCGTCGGCGGCGCCGGTGAACAGCACCTCGACCTGGGTGTCGTAGATCGTCGCCGACTGGTCCGAGAGCCAGCCGTCGCTCTGGAAGTGGAAGTTCTGCCGATAGTAGTCGGGCAGGCCGTCGCCCTGCTGGCCGGGCGGCAGTTCGTCGGCCTGGCCGTGGCGGCGCGCGTCGACCTGCGGCAGGTCGCGGAAGTAGAGCAGGCTGCGGCGCAGGATCTCGCCCGGGTCCATCGACAGCGGCCGCGGCGCCGGGAAAAGCCCGGCCTCGACGTCCCGCCATTCGCGCTGGAACAGCGCCCGCATGTCGCGGGTCATCTCCTCCCGCGACGGGGTCGGACCGACCGGGAAATCCGGCTTGGGCATCGGCTTCATCATCCGGCGGCCGGCGGCATAGTGGCCGGCGTACCAGGCGACCCGCGCGGTCTGGCGTGCGGCGTAGGCGAGGCGGTGGAGGGGCGATGCCATGGGCTAGTTTACCTTGGGATCGATTATAGCGTCTTTGCGGCAGGCTTGCCCGGACAAGCGCCATGGCTATAGTCGCGCGCCTTCATCGATCCGACACGGAATCCGGCCGCCATGAGCATTACTTATACCGGGCCCTACAAGAAGGGCGACATCAAGAAGGTCGTGCTCGCCTATTCCGGCGGCCTCGACACCTCGGTCATCCTGAAGTGGCTGCAGACCACCTATGGCTGCGAGGTCGTGACCTTCACCGCCGACCTCGGCCAGGGCGAGGAGCTGGGTCCGGCCCGCAAGAAGGCGGAGATGGCGGGCGTGAAGCCCGAGAACATCTTCATCGACGATGTCCGCGAGGAGTTCGTGAGGGACTTCGTCTTCCCGATGTTTCGCGCCAACGCGCTCTACGAAGGCCAGTACCTGCTCGGCACCTCGATCGCCCGCCCGCTGATCGCCAAGCGCCAGATCGAGATCGCCCGCGAGCTCGGCGCCGACGCGGTTTGCCACGGCGCCACCGGCAAGGGCAACGACCAGGTCCGCTTCGAGCTCTCCTATTACGCGCTGCAGCCCGACATCAAGGTGATCGCGCCGTGGCGCGAATGGGAGCTGACGTCGCGCACCAAGCTGCTCGAGTTCGCCGAGGCGCATCAGATCCCCATCGCCAAGGACAAGCGCGGCGAGGCGCCGTTCTCGGTCGACGCCAACCTCCTGCACTCCTCCAGCGAGGGCAAGATCCTGGAGGATCCCTGGGAGGAGGCCGACGAGATGGTCTACCAGCGCACCATCTCGCCCGAGGCCGCGCCCGACAAGCCGACCTACGTCACCATCGACTTCGAGAAGGGCGATGCCGTCGCCATCGACGGCGAGAAGATGTCGCCGGCGACCCTGCTCACGAAGCTGAACGAGCTCGGCAAGGCCAACGGCATCGGCCGCCTCGACCTTGTCGAGAACCGTTTCGTCGGCATGAAGAGCCGCGGCATCTACGAGACGCCGGGCGGCACGATCCTGTACGCTGCCCATCGCGGCATCGAATCGATCACGCTCGACCGCGGCGCGGCCCATCTCAAGGACGAGCTGATGCCGAAGTATGCCGAGCTGATCTACTTCGGCTTCTGGTTCGCACCCGAGCGCGAGATGCTGCAGGCGCTGATCGACCGGAGCCAGGAGAACGTCACGGGCACGGTGCGACTGAAGCTCTACAAGGGCAACACCACCGTGGTCGGCCGCAAGTCGCCCAGGTCGCTCTACTCGATGAAGACCGTGACCTTCGAGGACGATGCCGGGGCCTACGACCAGCGCGATGCCGAGGGTTTCATCAAGCTGAACGCGCTCCGCCTCAGGCTGCGGGCGACGGGGCAGGGTGGTCCGAGGAAGTAGTCATCGCTGGGGGCGCGCCACTCCAGTGGCGCGTTCATGGCTTTCCGGGCTGGAGCCGATGAATCATGTCTTCCTGAGCGCAGCGAAGGACCTCGTCGCCGCTTGCGACCGGCATGAGATCCTTCGCTGCACTCAGGATGACAGATCGCGCCACTGGAGTGGCGCGCCCCCGGCATGACCTGGTTCGGCCTACCCTACATCCACGCCGTCTTCGACGTGCTGGCCTGGCTGGCCTCGATGACGGTGTTCTGGTTCGTGACGCGGCGCCTGCTGCCGCCCGAGGCGCTGCCGGCCAGCCGCGTGCCCTATCCCGGCGCCTACGCCGTGGCCGCCGGCATGGGGGCGCTCTGCGGCGCCATGTTCTTTGGCACGGCCAACGCGCTCCTCTCTGGGCAGAAGGCGCTGGGTTTCTCGATGGTCGGCGGCATCGCCGGGGCGATCGCCGCGGTCGAGGCCTTCAAGCGCATCGCCGGCGTGACCGGCTCGACCGGCATCGCTTTCGCCGCCCCCTTCGCCGCCACCGTGGCGGTCGGCCGCTGGGGGTGCTTCTTCTCCGGCCTCGCCGACTTCACCTACGGCACGCCGAGCGGGCTGCCGTGGGCTGTCGATTTTGGCGACGGCATCGCCCGCCATCCCGTGCAGATCTACGAATCCCTCGCCATGGCGGCCATGCTGGCGCTGCTGATCCAGCGCTTCCGGGCACGTGACCCGTTCTGGCTGCGCAACGGCTTCTACCTCACGGTCGGGTGGTATGGGCTGCAGCGCTTCGCCTGGGAGTTCCTCAAGCCCTACGCGAAGGTGATCGGTCCCTTCAACCTCTTCCATTTTGTCTGCCTCGGGCTCGTCCTGTACGCTGCGGCCATGATCCACCGGGGAAGCAGGGCATGTACGACGGCGTAGAACGCAAATCTGCGCCCTATCTTTTCCTCGGCCAGACGACGTCGCTCTGCGAGACCTGTCTCGGTCTCGTGCCGGCCAAGATCGTCGAGGAGGATGGGCGCATCTACTATTCCAAGCGCTGCATCGAGCACGGCGTGATGAAGACCCTGGTGTCCGACGATCCGGTCTACTGGCGCCGCACGCTGGACTATCTCAAGCCCGGCGACCGGCCGCTGGCGCCCTTCACCCGCACCGAACGCGGCTGCCCGTGGGACTGCGGCCTCTGTCCCGACCACGAGCAGCATTCCTGCCTCGCCATCGTCGAGGTCAACGAGGCCTGCAACCTCGCCTGCCCGGTGTGCTTCGCCGATTCCTCGCCACGCAAGGACAGCCATCGCAGCCTGGCCGAGGTCGAGTTCATGCTCGACGCCCTGGTGAGGAGCGAGGGCGTGCCCGACCTGGTGCAGATCTCCGGCGGCGAGCCCACCATCCACCCGCAGATCCTCGATATCCTGGCCGCCGCGCGCCGGCGTCCGATCAAGCACGTGATGCTGAACACCAACGGCATCCGCATCGCCGAGGACGAGGCCTTCTGCGACGCGCTGGCCGCGCTGCGGCCGGGCTTCGAGGTCTACCTGCAGTTCGATTCGCTGAACGACGACGCGCTGAAGAATATCCGCGGCGCGGCGCTGTCGCGCATCCGGCGACAGGCGCTGGCGAATCTCGAGGCGCGCAACATCTCCACGACGCTGGTCTGCACCGTGAAGCGCGGCGTCAACGACACCGAGATCGGCGCCATCGTGCGGCACGCGCTCACCTACAAGTGCGTTCGCGGCATCAACTTCCAGCCGGTGCAGGATGCCGGCCGCAACGAGGGCTTCGATCCCTCGACCAACCGGGTGGTGCTGTCGGAGATCCGCCGGCGCATCGTCGAGGAGTCGGGCGTCTTCGCCGACGGCGACATGATCCCGCTGCCCTGCAATCCCGCGTCGATCTCGATCGGCTACGGCCTGCGCGACGGCGAGACCGTGATCCCGCTGACCTCGCTGGTGCCGCGCGAGGCGCTGCTGCCCTCGATCCCCAACGCCATCTCGTTCGAGAAGTATCCCGAGCTGCGGCAGCGCTTCGTCGACCTGCTGTCGCTGTCGACCGCCGACACCAACACGGCCGAGCGGCTGGGCTCGCTGCTGTGCTGCCTGCCCGAGGTGCCGATGCCGGAAGGGTCGGGCTACGAGAACGTCTTCCGCGTCACCATCGTGGAATTCCTCGACCGCTTCAATTTCTGCCTCGGCAATGTCAAGCGCTCGTGCGTCCACTTCGTGACGCCGGACGGCGCCATCATCCCGTTCGATACGTACAATACGTTCTACCGGCCGGGAGCGGCCGGCAACGCGCGCCTCGCCGAAGCGCGTCGCCCGGGGCCAGGACGCGTCGGGTCGGGCCGAGTAGGCGCGGGCCGGTGAGCGAGCCGGTTCCGCCGCCGCCGCCGATCCATCCCCCGCCGCCGCCCCAGGGGCGCGCGCTGGGCTGGTTCTTCGCCGTCTCGGGCACGGTTCTGCTGGTCCTGACGCTCGGCTGCATCGTCGCCGTCACCGGCGGAGACCCGATGGACTCGGACACGGGCTTCGCCATCGTCTGCGGCTCGCCGACGCTGATCCTGGGCGGCGTCTTTCTTTGGCTGGGCTCGCGCCGCCTAAAGCGCTAAAGCGGTCATCGTCCGGCCGACGCCGCCGGACGGCGCCGGCCCGCGCCCGGCGCCCCGAAGCCGAGCGAGTCTGAGACGGAGTCAGCGATGCCTTTCGACAGCAGCGATCGCCGGGGGCCGGGGCGCGGCACGGGCGAGCGGGCGATCAACCTGCCGCCGGCGGTGCTGTGGCTGATCGTGCTCAACGTCGCTGTCCAGCTCGTGCGCGGCCTTCTCGACACGCCCGAGGATGAGTCGATCATCCTGACCTTCGGCCTCGTCCCCGCCGCCTACACCGGCGGCGGCGGCGACCTGCTGAGCCTGCTCGCCGCCCCGATCACCTACCAGTTCCTGCACGGCGGCTGGCTCCACCTCGGCATCAACATGGTGACGCTGGCGGCCTTCGGCGCGCCGATCGAGCGGCTGCTGGGCGCCAGGCGCTTCGTGCTGTTCTACCTGTCCGCCGGCATCGTCGCGGGCTTCGTGCACGTTCTGATCAATCCCGGCGCCGGCGATCCGGTGATCGGCGCGTCGGGTGCGGTGAGCGGCGTGTTCGGCGCCGTGCTGATGCTGATGCGCTATGTCGGCAGCCTGACCTCGCTCTATCCCGTGGCCGGCGTGTGGATCGCCGTCAACGTCTTCTTCGGCATCTTCGGCGGCACGCCGGGGGCCGGCGACGCCGAGGTCGCCTGGGCCGCCCATATCGGCGGGTTCGTCTACGGCCTGCTGGCGATCCGCTTCTTCGCGCCGCGGCGGGAATAGGTGGATCCCGTCCCGCTGCGCCGCTACGTCGCCGCCAGCGCCGTCGCCCTGGCGCCGTCCTTCGTCGCGCTGCTGGTCCTCTACTGGTCGGGCCTTCTGGCGGCGCGGCCGATGCTGCTGGCGATGGCGGGCATCGCCGTCGTCACGGTGTGGCTGGTCCAGCGCTACCTCGGCTCGCTGGCCCGCTTCGCCCGCTTCGTCGGCGAGTTGTCGGACGAGCGCGAGCCGGTGATGCCGCGCCTGTCGTTCGCCCCCGCGACCGAGGAACTGGCGACGGCGGCGGCGCTGCTCTCGGCCGGCTGGCGCCGACAGCGCGCCTCGATCGACAATCTGGCGGCCTCGGCCCAGGCGATCGTCGATGGCCTGCCCGATCCGCTGGTCGCGGTCGACCGCCAGCGCCGCATCGTGCGCACCAACCTCGCGGCGCGGCAAATCCTGGGGGCCGCCGCGGCCGAGCGCGATCTCTCGACGGTGTTCCGCCAGCCGCAGCTCCTGGCGGCGATCGACGGGCTGCTGGAGACGGCCGACGGCAACTTCACCGGTCCCGACCAGACCGCGGTCGAGTTCGTCCTGCCCGGCCCGCCCGAGCTCGATGTCATCGCCCATCTGCGCCGCCTGCCGCGCGCGGCAGCCGACGGTTCGCTGGCGCTGGTCGTCCTGCACGACACCACGGCCCTGCGCCGGGCGGAGCGCATGCGCGCCGACTTCGTCGCCAATGCCAGCCACGAGCTCAAGACGCCGATCGCCGGGCTGGCCGGCTTCATCGAGACCCTGCGCGGACCGGCGCGCGACGATACCGCCGCGCGCGAGCGCTTTCTGGGGATCATGGCCGAGCAGGCGGAGCGCATGCGGCGCCTGGTCGACGACCTGTTGATGCTGTCGCGCATCGAGCAGCACGAGCACGCCCGCCCCGCCGCCGCCGTCGACATAGAACGGGTGTTGCGCGGCGTCCTCGACCTGCTTCAGCTCAAGGCGGGCGGCCGCAAGGTGGCGCTCGACCTCGCGGTCACGCCGGGCCTGCCGCCGGCCGTCGGCGACCACGACGAGCTCACCATCGTGTTCCAGAACCTGGTCGACAATGCCGTCAAGTACGCCAAGCCCAACACGATGGTGCGCGTGACGGCGCGGCCGATGAGCGAAGACCGGGTCGCCGTCGCGGTCGCCGACGAGGGCGACGGCATCCCCGCGGCGCACCTGCCGCGGCTCACCGAGCGCTTCTACCGCGTCGATGCCGCCCGCTCGCGGCAGCTCGGCGGGACCGGGCTCGGCCTCGCCATCGTCAAGCACGTCGTCAACCGCCATCGCGGACGGCTCGACATCCAGAGCACGCCGGGCAAGGGCTCGACCTTCACGGTGACGCTGCCGGCGGCTGTCTGAGAGGTCGCGACAGTCAGGTCCTCATCAGGTCCTCATCAGGTCCTCGATCAGCAGCACGACGAGGAAGCCGGCGAAGAACATCGCCGTGATCGCCGGCGTGTCGGCGGTCTCGTGCGCCTCGACCAGCAGCTCCTCGGTGACGAGGTAGAGCAGGGCGATCAGGCTGAAGGCATAGAAGCCGGTCACGATCGTGGGCGGCAGGCCGGCGGCCAGGCTGCCGCAAATGGCGCCCAGCGGCAGGCCGAGACCGATGGCGCCGGTCAGCGCCACGGCCTTCCAGCGGGCCGAGGCAGTCGCGGCGAACTGGCCGGCGAGCGTCAGGCCGAGGAACAGGACCTCGACGGTGAGCGCCAGGGTCAGCAGGACGCCCTGGCGCGCGCCGGCGGCGAAGCTCAGTCCCAGCACCAGCCCGTCGATCAGGATATCGATCCCGGTCGCCGCGGCGAGGCCGACGGCGCCCTGCGCCCGCCGCCCATAGGACTTCAGCGCCAGCATGGCCGCGACGCCGATCACGGCGCCGACCATGACGGCCGCCAGCGAGCCGGCGTGCTTCACGTCGGGCAGGATCTCGGTTGCCGCCGCGGCGAATACGACGCCGGCGGCGAAATGCTGGACGCCGCTCCGGACCTGCGGCCCGGGCTGCAGGAACACGGTGGCGACGGCGCCGATCAGCAGGGCAGCCCAGGGGATCAGCGTGAAGAGCGCGGCCTGCACCGATGCCTCCTGACGTCGCGGGTCGCCCCGTTGGAATCGCCTCGTTACAGGCGGTCGCCGGCGAGGCCCCGCGGTCTTAGCGCTGCGAACGCCACGAGCGCCAGCGCCATCAAGGCGGCCACCAGGGCGAAGGCGAGGCCCCAGGCCAGCGGCGACATGCCGCCTGCGGCGTCGAGCGTCCAGCCGATCGCCAGCGGACCGACGAAGCCGCCGGCGTATCCCAGCATGGAGTGGACCGCGAGGGTGGCGCCGCGCCGCGCCGGATCCGCGGCGCCGGCGGCGCCGGCGGTGAGGGACGAGGAATCGAGCCAGATGATCGCGCCATAGACGACCACCAGGATGACGGCGAGCCAGTAGCCATGGGCGCCGACGAAACCGATCGTGGCGCCGAGGCCGATCGACAGGACCATGGCGGCGATCACCAGCCGCCGCCGGCCGAAGCGGATGGAGGCCTCGTTGCCGACGACGCTGGTCAGCGTCCCCAGCAGGCCGAGCACCGTGACGACGGTGGTGGGCGAGAGGATGCCCTCGACCGCGCCCTGGCTGGCGGCCACCCAGGCGAGGAAGGCGACGCCCCAGCCGCGCAGGGCGTTCATCTCGAGCGTGTGGACGCAATAGGCGAGCGAGTAGGCGAAGGCGGAGCGGTTGCGCAGCACCGGACGGAAGTCGAACAGCGCCTGCGGCGTGGCGGCCGCTGCGGATGCCGGGGGCGGTCGGCCGGGGACGCTGAGCGCCACGGTGAGCCAGGCGATCGCCGCCGTGACGCCGGCGCTGGCGAAGGCGGCCTGCCAGCCGAGCGTCTGCGACAGCAGGTCGCCCAGCATGTACGACAGCGCGCCCGAGATCCCGATGCTGGCGGCGTGACCGGTGACGGCACGCGACATCATCTTCGCATCGACCTGGTCCGCCAGCAGCTTCAGGCCGGTCATGTAGGTGCCGGCCCAGCCGATCCCGGCCAGCGCCCGCAGCGCCATGGCCGACCAGAAGCCTTCGGCGAACAGCCCGAAGGCGAGGTGCGCCACCACCGTGCAGCCAACGCCAAACAGGTAGACGCGCTTGGCGTCGATACGATCGGTGAGCGTCACCAGCACCGGCACCGACAGCATGTAGGCGGCATAGAAGGACGAGGTTATCCAGCCGGCGGCGCCGTTGGACAGCGACCATCGCTCCATCATCTGCGGCAGCAGCGCCGGCCAGTAGTAGGCGCCGATCTGCACGAAGACCTGGGCTGCGCAGACGATCGCGACCAGGCGGGCGCCCGATCGCCGGTCGGTGGTCATCAGCAGCCGCAGCCCTTCCTGCCCTCGGCCTTGGCATGGGCATCGTCCGCGCAGCAGGCCCCCGCGCCCGCGCTCGCTTCCGTGGCCGGGGCCGGCCCGCCGCAGCAGCCGGCAGCCGCGTCGGTCGCGCCGTCGCCAAGCGCGGCTTGCGGGCCGGGGCCGGAGCAGACGCCGGTCTCCGGCAGCACCAGCTCGACACGTGCCGCTGCTTCCTTGTCGCCGGCGATCTCGGCCACGATCGACCGGACCTGCTCGTAGCCGGTCAGCATCAGGAAGGTCGGGGCTCGCCCGTAGCTCTTCATGCCGGCGAAGTAGAAGCCGGGCTCGGGCTGCGCGAGCTCCCGCGCGCCGTGCGGGCGCACGGTGCCGCAACTGTGGATGTTGGGATCGATCAGCGGCGCCAGCGCCGGCGGACATTCGATCGCAGGGTCGAGCCCGAGCCGGACCTCGCGCAGGAAGTCGAAGTCGGGCCGGAAGCCCGTCGCCACCACCAGCTCGTCGACGGTGACGAAGCGACCGCAGCACGAGGAGCCGGCGCCGATGCGCAGCCCGTCACCGTCGCGCGAGACGTGGCTGACGCGGAAGCCTGTCTCGACGCAGATCCTGCCGTCCGTCACGAGCTTCGCGAAGGCCGAGCCCAGCGCGCCGCGCGCGGCGAGCTTGTCGTTGGCGCCGCCGCCGAACGCCTTCTCCGGCCTGTCGCCGCGCAGCAGCCAGATCACCTCGGTGCCCGAGGCTTCCTCGCCGAGGCGGACGAGGTCGATCAGGGTGCCGATCGCCGAATGGCCGGCACCCAGCACGGCGACCCGGCGGCGGGCGTAGCGCGCACGATCGCGCCCCAGCACGTCGGGCATGCCGTAGGCGATGCGGTCCTGCGCCTCGCGCTCGCCGATCGCCGGCAAGCCGTCCGCGCCGGCCGGATTGGGCGAGAACCAGGTGCCGGTGGCGTCGATCACGGCATCGGCCTTCAGTTGCTCGGCCCCTTTCCCGTTCTGGTAGCGGATGGTGAAGGGCTCGAAGGCGCGGCCGTTGCTCTTCATCTTGTCGAAGCCGGCGCGGCCGACACTGGTCACCATGCTGCTGGTGCGGATGTGGTCCTTGAGCGGCGTGCGCGTGGCCAGCGGCTCGAGGTACTGCGCCAGCAGTTCGGCGCCGGTCGGGTACTGGTCGGGCGGCGGCGAGTTCCAGCCGGCAGCCACCAGCAGGCGCTCCGAGGCCTTGTCGACGGCGTATTCCCACGGCGAGAACAGCGGCACATGTGCCCACTGGCGCACGGCGTGCCCGACCTGCGGGCCGGCCTCGAGCACGACGGGCTCCATGCCGCGCTCCAGCACATGGGCGGCGGCGGCAAGGCCCACGGGGCCGGCGCCCAGGATGGCGACCGTCTTCGGCCTGTTCAGCGAATCGGGCATGACTTTCTCCGGTTCTCCTAGAATCATCGAAATAGCGGGGCAAAAAAAATTCAGGCGACCTTCTTGAACTTCGACACGATGGCGGGCGGGCAGGAGCCGTCGGCGCAGCATTCGGCGACCATGTAGTCGATCAGCCCGTGCATCTCGCCGTAGCTCGCGTTGCAGATCAGCGTCGTCCCCTCACGGGTCTGGGTGACGAGGCCGACGCCGACCAGCGCCTTGAGGTGATGCGACAGGGTCGACGCGGCGATGTCGAGCCGCTCCTGCAGGCGGCCGACCGCCATGCCCTCGTCGCCCGCCCGCACAAGGGTGCGAAAGATCTTCAGCCGGGTCGGGTTGCCCAAGGCTTCGAGGCGCGCGGCGGCATCGTCGAGCTTCATGCGGAGACCTTGGAGAAGCCTTCCGGCCCTGTCAAACGGTATTTCCGGAATATTCGAAATAGTCGCTCTGCCTGCGCGACCGCGTTGCTTGCGATGGCACCGTCACGAACCCTTAACGTTCGAGCCGCATGGCTGAGACGGACCTTTGGCCCGGCGCGGAGCGTGTGATGACGGCTCTTTTCGATCTGGACGCGGAACTGGCGAAGTTGACCATGTTTCGAGGGCGCACGCCGACCTCGACCAGGGAGGATCGAAAAGGCTCGTCGACCCGCCTGGCCGCCTATCGCGATGCCACCATCTTCGTGAACAAGTCGGCCGGCCGGGGCGCGTGGGAAAGGCATCCCGACGGAGATGAGTTCGTCTACATCATCGACGGTGCCGCGACGCTGCATGTCCTCACCGATGCGGGCTTGCAGTCCATGCCGGTCGACACCGGAAAGCTCGCCATCGTCCCGGCAGGCGCCTGGCACCGGTTCGACTATCCCGATGGCGTGACCTTGATGACCATCACGCCGGGGCAGAGCGAGTACGTGCGGGCCGACGTCACCGACCCGCTCTCCGCCGAGGTGACGCGCGATTGAGGGTCGTCACCGCGGCCCCTTGCTCGTACCAGCCCTTGCTGGCGTTCACGATCTTCACCACCGACAGCATGACCGGCACCTCGATCAGGACGCCGACCACCGTGGCAAGGGCGGCGCCCGAGGAGAAGCCGAAGAGGCTGATGGCGGCGGCGACGGCGAGTTCGAAGAAGTTGCTGGCGCCGATCAGCGCCGACGGCGCGGCGACGCAATGCGCCTCGCCGGTCGCGCGGTTCAGCAGGTAGGCCAGTCCCGCGTTGAAGTAGACCTGGATCAGGATCGGCACGGCGAGCAGGGCGATGATCAGCGGCTGACTGATGATCTGCTCGCCCTGGAAGCCGAACAGCAGGACCAGCGTGGTCAGCAGCGCCACGAGGGAGAGCGGCTGCAGGCGCGCCAGCAGCGCCGCCAGGCCGGCCGCGCCGCCGCGTGCCAGCGCGCCGGCGCGCAGCACCTGCGCCAGCACGACCGGCACGACGATGTAGAGGCCGACCGACAGCAGCAGCGTCTGCCACGGCACCGTGATGGCCGACAGGCCGAGCAGCAGGCCGACGATGGGCGCGAAGGCGAACACCATGATTGTGTCGTTCAGCGCCACCTGCGTCAGGGTGAAGTCGGGCTCGCCGTCCGACAGGTTGCTCCACACGAACACCATGGCCGTGCAGGGCGCGGCCGCCAGCAGGATCAGGCCGGCGATGTAGCTGTCGATCTGGCCGGCCGGCAGCCAGGGGCGGAAGAGATGGCCGACGAACAGCCAGCCCAGCAGCGCCATCGAGAAGGGCTTGACCGCCCAGTTGATGAACAGGGTGACGCCGATGCCGCGCCAGTGCTCGCGCACCTTGCCGATGGCGGCGAAGTCGACCTTCGCCAGCATGGGAATGATCATCAGCCAGATCAGCAACGCCACCGGCAGGTTGACGTGGGCGACCTCGGCGCTGCCGATGGCGTGGAACAGGGCGGGAAACGCGTGGCCGAGCGCGATCCCGGCCACGATGCAGAGCGCCACCCACAGGGTAAGGTACCGTTCGAACAGGGACATCGCTCAGCCACGCCCTCTTTCCATGATCCGCGAAAAGTTGAAGGTGAAGGAGAGGGTCAAGCCGCCTGCCCGCGCGGCATCGCCCCCCGGCTCGGCAGGAGGAAGGTGATGGCCCAGCAGGCGAGTAGCATGGCCGTCGATCCGAGCAGGCAGGCGTCGAGGCCGCCCATCTGGTAGAGCGCGCCGGACAGCAGGATGCCGAGCAGTCGGCCGGCAGCGTTGGCCGCGTAGTAGAAGCCGACGTCCTCCGCCGCCTTCTCCGATCCGGCATAGGCCAGGATCAGGTAGGAATGGAGCGAGGAGTTGACCGCGAAGGGCAGGGCGAACAAGGCGAGCCCCGCGACCACGACGAGGTCCGGCGGCCACGGCCCGGCCTGGTGCAGCAGCACCGACAGCGCCAGCGGCACGGCGGCCAGCAGTCCTGCCCACAGGCGGGCATTGGGAACCTCGCGGCTGAGCCCGTCGTCGCTGCGCGTCACCAGCCCGGGCGCGAAGGCCTGGATGCCGCCGTAGGCCACGGTCCAGGCCGCGAGGAAGCCGCCGACCTCCGTGAAGCGCCAGCCGCTGGCGTAGAGGAATACGGGCAGGCCGACGACGAACCAGACGTCGCGCGCACCGAACAGGAAGATGCGCGCGGCGGCCAGCAGGTTGACGCCGCGCGACTTGGCGAACAGCTCGCGCACCGTCCGCGACGGCTTCGCCCTCCCGAGCTGGCGCGGCAGCAGCAGCGCACCGCCGGCCATGACGACCAGGATGGCGGCCGCCATCAGCCAGAGCGCGGGCCTGAAGCCGACCAGGTCCAGCAGCAGGCCGCCGACGAAGAAGCCCAGCCCCTTCATGGCGTTCTTCGAGCCGGTGAACCACGCGACCCAGCGGAAGAGCTGGCCCGACCCCTGGGCGGCGGTCGCCTTGATGGCCGACTTGGACGCCGTCTTGGTGAAGTCCTTGGCGAGACCCGAGATGCCCTGGGCGGCGACCACCCAGGCCACCGACAGGGCCGCGCTCCATTCCGGTCCGAGCAGCGAGAGCATGACCAGGCCGGCGATCTGCAGCGCCTGGCCGGCCATTAGCATGCGCGGGATGCCGAAGCGCACCGCGAGCCAGCCGCCGGCCAGGTTGGCGACGATGCCGGCGCACTCGTACAGCAGGAACAGGAAGGCGAGCGTGAACGGCGAGTAGCCGAGCTGGAAGAAGTGCAGCAGCACGAGCATGCGCAGCGCGCCGTCGACCAGGGTGAAGCCCCAGTAGGACAGGGTGACGATCAGGTAGCTGCGGGCAGCGGAAGCCACATCACGTCTCCGCGTCGATCACCTGGTTGGCGAGGTCGACCATCCGGCTGACATAGCCCATCTCGTTGTCGTACCAGGCATAGACCTTGAGCAGCGTGCCATCGGTGACCATCGTGCTGGGCGCGTCGACGATGGCGCTGCGCGTGTCGTTGCAGTAGTCGACGGAGACCAGGGGTTTCGTCTCGTAGCCCAGGATGCCGGCCAGGGGACCTCGCGCGGCCCGGGCGAACAGGTCGTTGACCTCCGTCTCGGTCGTGCCGCGCTTCAGCTCGAACACGCAGTCGGTCAGGCTGGCGTTGAGTACGGGCGCCCGCACCGCGTGGCCGTTCAGCTTGCCCTTCAGCTCGGGATAGATCAGCGCGATCGCCGTGGCGCTGCCCGTCGTCGTGGGCGCCAGCGAGGCCATGGCCGAGCGGGCGCGCCGCAGGTCCTTGTGCGGGGCATCGACCACGACGTTGGTGTTGGTGGGATCGTGGATGGTCGTGATCTGGCCGTGCCGGATGCCGATCGCCTCGTGCACGACCTTGACCACGGGCGCGAGGCAATTGGTGGTGCAGGACGCGGCGGTCAGCAGCCGATGCCGCCCGGGCTCGTAGAGATGGTCGTTGACGCCGACCACGACGTTCAGCGCCCGGTCGTCCTTCACCGGGGCGGCGACGATGACGCGCTTCACACCCCGCTGGAAGTAGGCGTCGAGCTGCTCGGGCTTCAGGAACTTGCCCGTGCATTCGAGGACGATCTCGCAGCCGAGGTCGCCCCACGGCACGCCGCCCGGCGAGGCCTCGGCGCTGAAACCGATGTACCGGCCGCCGACCGCGATGCCGCGCTCGTCCGCCTCGAAGGAGGCGGACCAGCGGCCGTGGATGCTGTCGAACTCGAGCAGATGGGCCGTCGCTTCGGCGCCGCCCTTGATCTCGTTCACATGCACGATGTCGAGGCGGTTGCCGCGCCGCGGATCGTCCGCCGCGCGCGGCGCGCCGCCGAGCGCCGCGCGCAGGGCGAGCCGACCCATGCGGCCCATGCCGTTGATGCCGACCTTCATGGCAGACTCCGCTAGACCGGCGCGCGTGCACTGTCGCCCAGCTCGTCGAGGCGCTTCTTCAGCGCCAGCCGGTCGAGCGAGGCATAGGGGAGGTTGACGAAGATCTCGAGGCGGCGGCGGATCATGCCGTAGAGCTCGTTGATCATCGTGGCCTGCTCCGCAGGCGTGCCCTTGAACTTGGCCGGGTCGGGCAGCGGCCACGATGCCGTGATCGGGTTGGGACCGACATCGGGACAGTCCTGGCCATCCAGCGTGTCGCAGAGGGCAATGACGAAGTCCATCTGCGGCGCGTCGGGCCCGACGAACGTGTCCCACGACTTGCAGTGCAGGCCGGAGACGTCGTGGCCCAGCGCCTTCAGCTTCTCGATCACCTCCGGCATCGGACTGCGGGCCGGCTCGGAGCCTGCGGAGTAGGCGTTGAACTTGCCCTTGCCGACCTTCTCCAGGATCGACTGGGCCATCAGCGATCGCGCGGAATTGCGCGTGCACAGGAAAAGCACATTGAACGAAGGGGTCATGGAGTCGTCCTCGGGAGGGTCTGGGAGCAGTCGGGCGAGGTCGCCACACAGTTCGGGGCGGCCGCCGCAGCAGGTCTCGGTCAGGAAGCCGAGGAGGGTGCGAAGTCCGATGAAGCGGACCGCGTAGATGACGTGTCGACCGCGCCGGACGGATTGGACAAGCTGTGCCTGTTCCAGCGCAGCCAGATGGAACGACAAGGTCGAGGGCGCTTGGCGCAGGGCGGCAGCGAGCTCGCCCGCGGCCATGCCGGACGCGCCACGCGAGGCCAGCAGGCGCATGAGATCAAGCCGGGTCTCCTGCGCCAGGGCCGCAAATCCCTGCACGGCATCCTTTGTTTCCATGATTCGAGAATAGTCGAAACGAATGGCTCGATCAAGAGAATCCATCGGTCCGGCATCACGCTCCCGGGGGGCATCGCGCGGCTTGGGCGAACGGCTCCTGACTTCCGTCTCGGTGGTCGTCCTGCGACCAGGGCCGCTGCGGCGGACCGCGCGCGTCGCGGCGCGGCCGCTGGGCGAGGATCGCGTCGCGCCGTCGCGGACGATGGCGGCGGCATTCCCGCCACCGCGCCTCACCGAGCGCTTCTACCGCGTCGATGCCGCCCGCTCGCGACAGCTCGGCGGCACCGGGCTCGGCCTCGCCATCGTCAGGCACGTCGTCAACCGCCATCGCGGTCGGCTCGACATCCAGAGCACGCCGGGAAAGGGCTCGACCTTCACGGTGACGTTGCCGGCGGCGGGCTGAGCAGCCCGACTTCGCTCAGCAGCCGATCGAATCGCGGCTCGCCGGCGAGCCGCCGGAAGGGCGGGAACTCGGCGATGAACGGCGCATTGTCGCCGCGCTCCTCGACGCAGCGCTCCAGGGCGGCGAGCGCCTGCTCGCGCTCGCCGATCGCCATGGCCTGGATCGCTGCCTCGAACCACTGGTTGAGCTTCGCCAGCCGGGCGATCCACTCGACGATGGCGGCGCACGGGCCGGCGCGCCGGGCGACGTCGGCCAGCCGCTCGGCCTCGGTGTGATCGCCGAACAGCCGCAGCCAGATCGCGCGCTCGGCCGCAGCTTCGGCGTGCCGTCCCAGCTGGTCGAGCACGACCATCCGCCGGAAGTGCGGCCGCCGCGCTTCGGGGTCGACTGAGACCGCCTCGCCGAGTGCCGCCAGGGCGCGCTCGCCGTCGCCCGCCATCCACCAGGCGAGTCCCAGGCGCTCGTGCGTCTCGCGCCGCGTCGGGTCGATGGCGCGCGCCCGCTCGAGCTCGGCCAGCGCCTCGCGATGACGGCCGACCGCCGACAGGAAGAAGCTGTTGCCGACCCTGGTTTCCACCGAGGCGGGAGCCAGCGCCACGGCCATCGCGAGATCGGCCTCCGCGCCCGCCCAGTCCGCATCGTAAGTCATCTTCAGGCGGCCCAGGACGGCGTAGGCCTCGCCCTGCCGCGGATCCGTGGCCAGCGCGCGCCGCGCGGCGTCGGTGGCGAGCTGCACGGCCTCGTCCACCGGAAGGGGCCGGCGGATCGTGGTCGAGGACAACAGGAGATAGGTCGAGGCGAGTCCCGCCAGCGCGTTGGCATCGTGGGGATCGAGCGCCAGTGCCCGCTCGAACAGGCCGAGCGCCCGCAGCGCCGGCACACGCTCGGCCTGGCCGAGCTGATAGCGCGCCTCGCGGAGCACCCGCGTCGCTTCCGGGGACTCCTGGCCCTTCACGGCGCGCACCGGCATGGCGAGTCGATAGCCGTTCCTGGCCACCGTCTCGATGGTCCCGCCGCCCAGCACCTTGCGCAGCACCGAGATGTGAACGGTGAGATTGCGATCCTCGACAATCACCTCGGGCCACAAATGGGTATTGAAGGTCTGGCGATCGACCAGTCGGCCCTCGGCCTCGGCCAGCAGTCGCAACACGTCCAATGTCTTGCCGGTCACCGGTACACGCGCGCCGTGCCGCGTCAGGCGTCGCTCGGCGGCATCGAGCACGAAGGGACCGAATTCGAATAATGCCACTCGGGTGCCTTTGACCTTTTTTTGACCTTTGCCCGTGGCACGCGACAGCTGCAAGGGCCCACATCCTGCAATTGAGATGCGGATAGCCGTCGATTCCCGACGCACACGGTGCGGGTTCATTTTTGATCTTTTTTTGACCTCGGCTGACCGCTCCTCGCCGTTAGAATCAAAGGGCAATTGGGGACCGGATCAAAGTTCCGATTGACCGCTTGGTTGTCGTCTCGGGGTTGGGGATGGGGAGCTCAACGAAAGAGCGTGCATCGCCCATCGTGCGGCGGCTGACGGCCGGCCTGCTGCTGGGCACCTGCCTGACGCCGCTCGGCGCAATGGGCCAGACCTGGCAGGGCGCGACCGGCGACTACTTCACGTCGTCGAACTGGAGCCCGGCCACCGTTCCGACAAATGCCGGCACCACGGCGACGTTCGGCGCGGCCGGCGTCAACAATGTTTCGATCGGTTCCGGCCTCACCATCGGGACGTTCGACTTCCTCAACAACGCGCAGGCCTATACGATCAACATCACTGGCGGGGGTATACAGTTCAGAAACGGGAGCGGCATCGTCAACAATTCGTCGGCCGTCCAGACCATTCGCTCCGATGTCGCCGGGGCGGCGATCTCGTTCGACGCGGGCAGCACCGCCGCCAACGCCACGGTCATCTCGACCGATTCCAACATCAACTTCGCCAGCAATTCGACCGGCGGCACCGCCACCGTCAGCGCCACCGGTGCGCGCATCAACGTCGGCGGCACCGCCTCCCTGCAGAATGCGACTGTGAATGTCGGCGCCAGTGGCTCGCTGAGGTTCCTCGACACCGGCAGCGGCGGCCAGGCCAGCGTCTCATTGACCGGCGGATCGGAGCTCCTCTTCCAATCCTATACCGGTGCCGGCACGACGATCGGATCGCTTTCGGGTAACGGGACGGTGAGCCTGGGGACCGGCGTTGACGCCAAAGCGCTGGCCATCGGCGGCAACAACCAATCGACGGCGTTCAACGGCCGCATCAGGCAGGACGGTTCGATCGAGAAATCCGGCTCGGGAACGCTGACGCTGTCGGGCAACAACGACTACACCGGCGGCACGACCCTCACGTCCGGCACACTGGCGGCCGGCAGCAGCACGGCGCTGGGGACCGGTGGGCTCACCATCGCGAATGGAGCGACCCTGCAGGCCGCCGCCTCGGTGACGCTGGCCAATACCGTGACGCTCAACGGTGCCGGCACGGTCGACAGCCAGGCCAGCACGCTGACGCTGAACGGCGCGATCGGCGGCGCCGGCAGCCTGGGCAAGACCGGCGGCGGCACGCTCGTCCTGGGCGGTACCAACAACTACAGCGGCGGCACAACGGTGTCGGCGGGCACGCTGCAGGGCACGACCTCGAGCCTTCAGGGCAACATCGCCAACAATGCCAACGTCACCTTCAACCAGGCCGGCGCGGGCACCTATTCGGGCAACATGTCAGGCAGCGGCAGCCTGACCAAGAGCGGCACCGGGACGGTGACGCTGACGGGTACGAACAGCTACACGGGTGCTACCGCGGTCGACGGCGGGACTCTCGCCCTGGGCAATGCCGCCCTCTCGAGCTCGAGCGGCGTGACGGTGGCCAGCGGCGCCACCTTCGACATCACCGGCAACACCGGGTTCACCACCATCCGGACACTGGGCGGCGCCGGCACCGTGCAGCTGAATGACGGGCTGGTTCTCAGCAACGCCGCCGGCACTTTCTCCGGCGTCATTGGCGGCAGCGGCTCCAGTTCCGGCCTGACGGTCGCCGGCGGCGGCACATACACGCTGACCGGCGCCAACACCTATGTCGGCCCGAGCCAGATCAACGCCGGCACCACCCTGGCGCTGAGCGGCTCGGGATCGATCGCCAGCACGTCCTTCGTCGGTGTTCTCGCGACGGCCACGCTCGATCTCTCGCAGACGACATCGGGTGCCTCGGTCGGCGGGCTGTTCGCCGCTGGCACCGTCAGCCTGGGCGGCAGGACGCTCACCATCACCAACGGCTCGGCCTTCAGCGGCGTCATCCAGGATGGCGGCATCGCCGGCGGCACGGCCGGGTCCGTGGTCTTCTCCGGCTCGGGCGGCCAGGACCTGAGCGGCGTCAACACCTACACCGGCGCGACGACGATCACGGCGGGCGGGCTGCTCACGCTTTCCGGCAACGGCAGCATCGCCTCGTCGAGCGGCCTGACGCTGTCCGGCGCCGGAGCGCAGTTCGACGTCTCCGCTGCCAACGCCAACGTCACGATTCAGGACCTGACAGGCGTCGCCGGCTCGACCGTCCAGATCGGCGGCAACAGCCTGATCGTGGGCACGGCCAATTCGACGACCTTCGCCGGCGTGATCGACGACAGCAGCGGTCCCGGCGGCGGCCTGATCAAGCAGGGCAGCGGCACGCTGACCTTGAGCGGCGCCAACCTCTACACGGGCGGCACCACCATCAACGCGGGAACGCTTGCGATCGGCAACAACAGTGCGCTGGGCACGGGTGCACTCTCCTTTTCGGCCGGCACGACCCTGCAGGCCGCCGCGTCGGGCCTTTCGGTCGGCAATGCCATGACGCTGAACGGCACCGGAACCGTCGATACCCAGACCAACACCCTGACGCTCGGTGGCGCGATCGGTGGCACCGGCAACCTGACCAAGATCGGCACCGGCACGCTGATCCTGACCGGCAACAACAGCTACACGGGTGGCACGACGGTGTCCGGCGGCACGCTGCAGGGCACGACGTCGAGCCTGCAGGGCGCCATCCTCAACAACGCGACGGTGGCGTTCAACCAGGCGACCAGCGGCACCTATGCCGGCGCGATGTCGGGCACAGGCGGCCTCGTGGTGACGGGCGGCGGGACGGTGACGCTGTCGGGCGCCAACAGCTACACGGGCGGCACGACGGTGTCTGGCGGCAGCACGCTCGTGGGCACGACGTCGAGCCTGCAGGGCGCCATCCTCAACAACGCGACGGTGGCGTTCAACCAGGCGACCAGCGGCACCTATGCCGGCGCGATGTCGGGCGCGGGCGGCCTCGTGGTGACGGGCGGCGGGACGGTGACGCTGTCGGGCAACAACAGCTACACGGGTGGCACGACGGTGTCCGGCGGCACGCTGCAGGGCACGACGTCGAGCCTGCAGGGCGCCATCCTCAACAACGCGACGGTGGCGTTCAACCAGGCGACCAGCGGCACCTATGCCGGCGCGATGTCGGGCACAGGCGGCCTCGTGGTGACGGGCGGCGGGACGGTGACGCTGTCGGGCGCCAACAGCTACACGGGCGGCACGACGGTGTCCGGCGGCACGCTGCAGGGCACGACGTCGAGCCTGCAGGGCGCCATCCTCAACAACGCGATGGTGACCTTCAACCAGACCGGCAGCGGCACCTACGCGGGAGCGATGTCGGGCACGGGCGGCATGACGCTGCAGGGCGGCGGCACGCTCGCCATGACGGGCGCCAGCACCTACAGCGGCGCCACGACGGTGGACGCCAGCACGCTGGTGGTGAACGGTTCGCTGGCGAGCGCGGTGACGCTGAGCAACGGCGCCATGCTGGGCGGCACCGGCAGCATCGGCGGGCTGGTGTCGAACGGCGGTGTGCTGGCGCCGGGCAACTCGATCGGCACGCTGACGGTGAACGGCACCTTCAGCCAGATCGGCGGAACCTACGTGGTCGAAGCCAATGCGGCGGGCCAGGCCGACCGGGTGAACGTCACCGGCACCGCCACCATCAGCGGCGCCGTGGTGCAAGTCGTCGCCGCGTCGGGCAACTACGGCACCAGCACGACCTACACCATCCTCAATGCGACGGGCGGCGTGACGGGAAGCTACTCCGGCGTCACCAGCAACTTCGCGTTCCTGACGCCGAGCCTGTCGTACGACGCCAACAATGTGTTCCTGACCCTGGCGTTGCAGGGCAACGCCTTCTCGGGCTTCGGCGGCAACACGGTGAACCAGCGCAACGTTGGCTACGCGCTCGACCAGTCCTATGCCAACGCCACCGGCGACTTCGCCACGGTGGTGGGGGCGCTGGCGAGCCTCAGCACCCAGCAGGCCGGGCCGGCGCTGAACACGATCAGCGGCCAGCCCTACGCAGACTTCGGCACGTTCAACGTGGCGGCCAACGCGCTGTTCATGAACGCCGTCGGCCAGCAGATGGCGCTCGCCCGCGGCGGCGCGGGCAGCGGCCAGCGCCAGGCGCTGGCGGAAGCGTGCGATGTCGCCGCCTGCGACGGCACCAGCCCGTTCAGCGTATGGGGCAGCGCGCTGGGCGGCCTGGGCGCGGTGCAGGGCGACGGCAACGCCAGCACCTTCACTTACAACGTGGGCGGCACGGCGGCCGGAATCGACTACCGGCTCTCGCCGAGCCTGCTGGTCGGGCTGGGCGCCGGCTACGCGAGCGGCACGCAGTGGGTCGACAGCTTCCAAGGCAAGGGCTGGAGCAACGGCGTGAGCGTGGCGGCCTACGCGAGCCTCGTTCAGGGGGGCGCCTACCTAGACGCGCTGGCGGGCTATGCCTACGCCAACAACCAGCTGCAGCGGCAGATCGCGATCCCCGGGCTGCAGCCGCGCACGGCCAGCGGCAGCACGGGGGCGAATCAGTTCCTCGGCCAGGCCGAGGCGGGCTATGCCTTCGGCCTCTATGCGCCGGCGCAGGCCACCGTCACGCCGTTCGTGCGCTTCCAGGCGTCGAGCATCAACCAGGCGGCATTCACGGAATGGGGCGCCGACAGCCTCAACCTCAGCGTGGCGCAACAGACGACGACGTCGCTGCGCACGGTGCTGGGCGCCGATCTCGCCGGTTCCGTCGGGCTGGGCGGCGACCGCCGCCTGGAGTTCGGGCTGCGGCTGGGCTGGCTGCACGAGTACGCCGACACGACGCGGCCGATGACGGCGGCTTTCGCCGGCGCGCCGGGCAACGGCTTCACCGTCTACGGCGCCACGCCGCAGCGCGACAGCGCGGTGATCGGCCTGCAGGCGCAGACGCTCGTCGCAGACGGCGCGCGGCTTTACGTCCGCTACGACGGAGAGTTGGGCGGCGGCTCCGACAATCACGCCTTCACCGCCGGCCTGCGGCTCACCTGGTAGTCGCCATCGCCTCGGCGGATGCCTCAAGGCGGGGCTACGCCGTGAAGGGGAACCGGTGCGCATCTTGTTGAACAGGTCGGCCGGCATGTGCGCCAGGCCGGACTTGTCGCGCAGCGCCTCCTCGACAACGGCGCCGAAGACGTTGCCGGGCGGCAGCCCGGCATCCTCGGCGAACCGGCAGAACACGATCTTGTTCAGGAAGTGGGCGAGGCCGCCAGCACCGACAGCTCGACACCGCGCCATTTCCGAACAAAATCGTCGGACGTCATGGGCCGGCAGAATCAAAAGATTTGCCGGTTCGCTCTCGGGATTCGCTTGACTCCCTGGCGCAAGGTTGTGGCCTATCCCTGTCGACCTTCATCCGCGCAAGGATCGACACATGACCTGCACACTTCTTCACGAGTCCATTGACTTCCTCGCCGGCAATCGTGGCCTGTGGTTGTCGACGCTCGTCGCGAGGACCGGGACGGCCCGGCCGCCGGTGAAGGCTACACCGACCCGCTGCGCGTCCGGACCGGCCACCAACCGGCGGTCGGGGCGGGTGGCCATCGGCAAGGGGTTAACCAGGCTGCCGGACCAACCGGCGATCCTTCCGACGAGCGCCATCGCCGCTCGTGCCGGGCCGCGGGCGCGACCGCGCGCGAGGGTCCGGCACCGCACACTGAAGGAAGGGATGAACATGTTCGTTTGCACCTGCGCTGCGGCGGGCAGCGCGTTGGCCAGCCTGTCGCACCGGCTATCGGATGCGGAGAGGCTCTCCGACGGAAAACTCTATAGGGAGGTCGCTAAGGTTTTTTTCGCGCCAACGCCTTGTCCGGCAACGGCTTTCGGCCACGGCCGGAAAAAACGTTAGAGGGCCGTTTGCCGGTATCTAGAGTTTTCTGATGGCCCGGGCTTCGCTCAGTCGCGTCGCGTTCGGAAGTATCGGCGCCACTCCGTCGGCCACGACAGGGGGTGCCGCTCGCTCTATGCATCGTTGGATCCGTACGCGTTCGTGCGCGCCGTACCCCCGCGCGAGGGTGATTCCACGTAGTCACGGCCGGGCAACGGCGCCGCGATTGGGGCGCGTACCTTCGGCGCTCGCCCCGAATACCGCGGCCCGGATTATTGGATGCTCCGGTGTCCAATAATTCGGCGCCGCCTTCTGGCGACCGGCTTCGACACGGCAACGGCGCGTCTACTTGATCAGGCCCTTCTCCGGTAGAACGCCATCGCTCCCATTGGCGATCCGCCCACCCCAGCCTTGTGTTTGCGTCGAATGGAATCCTTGCAGCCAACCCGGGCCGGGTCCTCGAGTTGGTCCGCCTGGACTGGATCTCCTTGAGCTGGGTCAAGGTGCATCCCTGGCCCACTTGCAGGATGACGCTCCGGATTTCGTCCTCAGGAGTCGGCCGCGACTGTCATCGGACTGTCATATATTCGTAATAGGACGGTGACGCTGGGCTCCTAGGGGAAGGTGCTTCGAGTTCACGAAGGAGGGACCCTATGAATTTCGCTCGGATTGCGTTCGCGACGGCCGCCCTGGCTCTGTCGTCGGTGGTTGCCAACGCCGCCGACATCTCCGGCGCCGGCGCCACCTTTCCCTACCCGATCTATGCCAAGTGGGCGGACGCCTACAAGAAAGAGACGGGCATCGGCCTCAACTACCAGTCGATCGGCTCGGGCGGCGGCATCAAGCAGATCAAGGCCAAGACCGTGACCTTCGGCGCCAGCGATGCGCCGCTGACGGGCAAGGACCTCGACGAATCGGGCCTCGCGCAGTTCCCGATGGTCATGGGCGCGATCGTGCCGGTGGTGAATCTTGAGGGCGTGAAGCCGGGCGACCTGACGCTCGACGGCCCGACGATCGCCAAGATCTACCTGGGACAGATCAAGAGCTGGGACGATGCCGCCATCGCCAAGCTCAATCCCAATGCCAAGCTGCCCAAGCAGGCCATCGTGCCGGTGCGCCGCTCCGACGGGTCGGGCACGACCTACAACTTCGCCTACTATCTCGCCGACGTCAGCCCCGAGTGGAAGAGCAAGGTCGGCGTCAGCACGGCCCTGCAGTGGCCCGTGGGCATCGGCGCCAAGGGCAACGAGGGCGTCGCCAACAACGTCGCCAACACCAAGGGCTCGATCGGCTACGTCGAGTATGCCTACGCCAAGCAGAACAAGCTGACCTACACCAAGATGATGAACAAGGCCGGCAAGAGCGTCGCGCCGAGCATGGCGGCCTTCCAGGCCGCGGCCGCCAATGCCGACTGGAAGTCCCAGCCCGGCTACGGCGTCATCCTCGCGAACCAGCCCGGCGACCAGTCCTGGCCGATGACCGCCGCCACCTGGATCCTGCTCTACAAGAAGCCGCAGGACACCGCGTCGACGGCTTCGGCGCTGAAGTTCTTCGCCTGGTCCTATGCCAAGGGCGACAAGATGGCCGAGGAGCTCGACTACGTGCCGATGCCGGCCAACGTCGTGAACGACATCGAGAAGATGTGGTCCGCGGAAATCAAGGACGCGAGCGGCAAGCCTCTGTACTCGCCGACCAACTGATGAGCGGGGCGGGCGTCGCGACCGCGGCGTCCGCCTTCTCGATCCCGCCGGCTCGCGGCGGGGAAGATCGGCAGGCGCAGCGGGGGGGCGCAACATGAGTGACTTGGCTTTGAAGGGGACGAACGCGGCCGCGGCAGAGGCCGCTTCCCGCAGCGCCGTATTGCGGCGGCTGCGGCTGACCGACAGCGTCTTCCACGGCTTGACGCGAGGCGCATCACTCCTCGTGCTGGCCCTGCTGAGCGGTGTGATCATCGCCCTGGTCATCGGCGCGGCACCCGCGCTGGGGACCTTCGGCTTCTCGTTCCTGTTCGACGAATCGTGGAACCCGGTCACCGAGCGCTTCGGCGCGCTGGCGCCGATCTACGGCACGCTGGTGACCTCGGCGGTCGCCATGGTGATCGCCGTGCCGGTTGGGCTGATGATCGCCTTCTTCCTGACCGAGCTCTGCCCGCCGGTGCTGCGCCGGCCGATCGGCATCGCCATCGAGCTGCTGGCCGGCATCCCCAGCATCATCTACGGCATCTGGGGCCTGTTCGTCTTCGCGCCCTTCCTGCAATCGCATGTGCAGCCCTTCCTGATCGGCGCGTTCGAGAACGTTCCCGTCATGAACGTGCTGTTCGCCGGTCCGCCCTACGGCATCGGCATGCTGACCGCCGGTCTGATCCTCGCGATCATGGTCCTGCCCTTCGTCACCTCGATCTCGCGCGACGTGTTCGACGCCGTGCCGCCGGTGCTGAAGGAGGCCGCCTATGGGCTGGGCTGCACCACCTGGGAAGTCTTCCGCAACGTCGTGCTGCCCTTCACGCGGGTCGGCGTGATCGGCGGCTTCATGCTGGGCCTGGGCCGCGCGCTTGGCGAGACGATGGCCGTCACCTTCGTGATCGGCAACGCCCACCACGTATCGGCGTCGCTGTTCGCGCCGGGCACCACCATCTCGGCCTCCATCGCCAACGAATTCACCGAGGCCGTGGGCGATCTCTACACCTCGTCGCTGGTGGCCCTGGGCCTGATCCTGTTTTTCATCACGTTCATCGTGTTGGCCATCGCGCGCTACATGCTGATGCGCCTGCAGCAGAAGGGCTGACGCCATGAGCGACAATATCGGAACTGCGACGGGTGGCCCGCACTATGGCGGTCGCCGCCGGCGCAATGCCATCGCCAAGTCGCTGGCCCTGGCCGCCACCATCTTCGGCCTGGGCTGGCTGGTGCTGATCCTGGGCATCCTGCTCTACGAGGGCATCGGCGGCCTGTCGCTCGCCGTGTTCACCGAGAACACGCCGCCGCCGGGCTCGGCCGGCGGCCTGCTCAACGCCATCGTCGGCAGCCTGATCATCACCCTCCTCGCCGTGCTGATCGGCACGCCGATCGGCATCCTGGCCGGCACCTACCTCGCCGAGTATGGCCGCCACGACAAGCTGTCGAGTGTCGTGCGCTTCATCAACGACATCCTGCTCAGCGCACCCTCCATCGTCGTCGGCCTTTTCGTCTACGAGATCATGGTGGCGCCGATGGGCCACTTCTCCGGCTGGGCCGGCGCGGTGGCCCTGGCGGTGATCGTGATCCCGGTGGTGGTGCGCACCACCGAGGACATGCTGAGCCTCGTGCCCGACACGCTGCGCGAGGCGGCCGCCTCGATCGGACTGCCGCGCGCCCTGATGATCACCCAAATCGCCTATCGCGCCGCCCGTGCCGGCATCGTCACCGGCGTCCTGCTGGCCGTCGCGCGCATCAGCGGCGAGACCGCGCCGCTGCTCTTCACCGCGCTGAACAACCAGTTCTTCAGCCTCGACATGAACCAGCCGATGCCCAGCCTGCCGGTGGTCATCTTCCAGTTCGCCCTGTCGCCCTACGCCGAGTGGCAGAAGCTCGCCTGGAGCGGTGCGCTGCTGATCACCGTGGCCGTCCTGGCCCTCAGCATCATCGCCCGATCCCTTACCGCCGGGAGGAAGTCATGAGTATCGCTCCGACAAACGGCCTGTCGACGGCCGTTCCCGTCGCGGCCCACGCCAAGGTCGACACCGCCAACCTCGCCGAGCGCGTGTCGATCCGCAACCTCGAGTTCTTCTACGGCGACAGCCGGGCGCTGAAGAGCATCTCGCTGCCGCTCTACGCCAACAAGGCCACGGCGTTCATCGGCCCGTCGGGCTGCGGCAAGTCCACGCTGCTGCGCATCCTGAACCGCATGTACGACCTCTATCCGGGCCAGCGCGCGACCGGCGAGGTTCAGTTCGACGGCAAGAACCTGCTGCACCCCGGGGTCGACATCAACCTCCTCCGGGCGCGCATCGGCATGGTGTTCCAGAAGCCCACACCCTTCCCGATGTCGATCTACGAGAACATCGCCTTCGGCGTACGCCTCTACGAGCGCCTGCCGCGCGCCGAGCTCGACGCCCGCGTCGAATCGGCGCTGCGCCGGGCCGCCCTGTGGGACGAGGTCAAGGACAAGCTCGCGGCCAACGGCCAGAGCCTGTCGGGCGGCCAGCAGCAGCGCCTTTGCATCGCCCGCACCGTGGCGGTGAAGCCCGAGGTCATCCTGTTCGACGAGCCCTGCTCGGCGCTCGACCCGATCTCGACGGCCAAGATCGAGGAGCTGATCGACGAGCTGAAGCAGGATTACACGATCGTGATCGTGACCCACAACATGCAGCAGGCCGCACGCGTCTCGGACTTCACGGCCTTCATGTATCTCGGCGAATTGATCGAGTTCGGCGCCACCGAGACGCTGTTCACGACGCCCAAGGACAGCCGTACCCAGGCCTACATCACCGGCCGCTTCGGCTGACAATGGAGACGGACATGCCCGAACATACCCTGAAGCGCTTCGACGAGGAGCTCGAGCGGCTCAGCGCGACCATCAGCGAGATGGGCGGTCTCGCCGAGAGCCAGCTCGCGCAGTGCCTCGTGGCCCTTCGCCAGAGCGACACGGAGATCGCCGAGCGGGTGATCGCCGACGACGCGCGCGTCGACGCCCTCGACAACGCCGTCCAGGAGCAGACGGTCAAGCTGCTGGCGCTGCGCCAGCCGATGGCGGTCGATCTCCGGGTCATCCTGTCCTCGATCAAGATCGCCGCGGCGCTCGAGCGCATCGCCGACTATGCCAAGAACACCGCGAAGCGGACGATCGTCCTGAACAACGTGAACGCGCCGACCTCGGCGGTTACCGGGATCGAGCGTCTGGGGCGGCTCGTGCGCGCGGCGCTGAAGGACGTGCTCGACGCCTTCGCCCAGGGCGACGTCGCCAAGGCGCACGACGTGTGGCAGCGCGACGAGGAGATCGACCAGGTCTACACCGGCCTGTTCCGCGAGCTGCTGACCTACATGATGGAGGATCCGCGCACGATCACCGCGTGCACGCATCTCCTGTTCATGGCCAAGAACATCGAGCGCGCCGGGGATCACGTCACCAACATCGCCGAGCTGGTGAGCTTCCGGGCCACCGGCCACGGCTTCGACGAGGCCCGGCCCAAGGGCAGCGCTTCGCTGTACGCGGCAGGCAGCGCGTCATGAGCATGGCGGCGCAGGCGGCCTCCCGGCGCGACTCGCCGGGCACGTCGATGAAGCCGCGGGTGCTGATCGTCGAGGACGAGACCGCGCTGGTGGAGCTCCTGCGCTACAATCTCGAACAGTCGGGCTTTCGCGTCTCGGTCGCCTACGATGGCGAGGAGGCGCTGAATTCGGTGCAGGAGGACGTGCCGGACCTCATCCTGCTCGACTGGATGCTGCCGCTGATGTCGGGCATCGAGGTCTGCCGCCAGCTGCGCCGCCAGACGGCGACCGCCAACCTGCCGATCATCATGCTGACGGCGCGCGGCGAGGAGGGCGACCGCGTGCGCGGCCTCGACGCCGGCGCCGACGACTACGTGTCCAAGCCGTTCTCGCCGACCGAGCTGGTGGCGCGCATCCGCGCCGTGCTGCGCCGCATCCGGCCGGCTCTTGCCGACGAGGCGCTGTCCTATGCCGACATCGTCATGGACCTGGTTGCCCACCGCGTGACGCGCGACGGCAAGCCGGTCCATCTCGGCCCCACCGAGTTTCGCCTGCTGCGGCATTTCATGGAGCATCCCGGCCGCGTCTTCTCGCGAGAGCAGCTGCTCGACGCGGTGTGGGGCAAGGACGTCTATGTCGAGGCGCGCACTGTCGACGTCCATATCCGCCGACTGCGCATCGCGCTCAACGGCGAGAGCCGGGCCGACCTGATCCGCACTGTGCGGGCCGCCGGCTACGCGCTCGACGCGACCCCGGGCTGACGTCTGCCGTTATCCACACCGCCGGTAACGGATTTGTAGCGTCCGACCCGTAGACGGAATGTGCCCGTTCCAGCCGGCAACCCCACGCCCCCGCTCCGGAACGGGTCGGTTCCCCCGGCTCGGATGACACCCCGTAGCCGATCCTACTACCCCTCCTTCTTCGCGGAAGGAGGGGTTTCTTTTTCTGCCGCGTCGAAGTGGCGGCGTACGAGAAGCGCCAGCACCAGTGCGGGCAGGCCGAGCAGCGCGGTGTAGACGAAGAAGATCGCGTAGCCGCTGAACTTCGTCGAAGCGTCGGCCTGCAGCCAGTCGACCATCAGGCCCGAGAAGCCGCCGACCACCTTGCCGGGCAGGGTCATCACCGAGCTGAACAGCGCGTACTGCGTGGCCGTGTAGGCGGTGTTGGTGAGGCCCGAGAGGAAGGCGATGAAGATGGAGCCGGCCATGCCGCTCACCAGGTTGTCGACGCTGATGGCGGTCGCCAGCACCAGCGTGTCGGGCCGCCCGACCATCGCCAGCCAGGCGAAGGTCAGGTTGGAGACGGCGATCAGGAAAACCGATGGGGCGAGAAGGCGCGGCGCGCCGATCCTGAACACCAGCGCGCCGCCCAGCAGCGCGCCCAGGATCGACATGACGAAGCCATACAGCTTCGTCACGTTGGCAATCTCCGACAGGCTGAAGCCCATGTCGATGTAGAACGGGTTGGCCATCACGCCCATGGCGATGTCGCTCAGGCGGAACAGGCCGATGAAGGCCAGCAGCACCAGCGCGTGCCAGCGAAAGCGCACGAAGAAGTCGACGAACGGGCAGACGATGGCGCCGTAGACGAAGACCAGCGCCTCGCGCAGCGCCGGCGGCAACGCGGCATTGCGCGCCGCGAAGTCCGCGATCTTGCCCTCGCGCTCGGCGGTGCCGGCAGCGACGCGCGGCGCGGGCTCGGTGATCACGAGCGTGGTCACGATGCCGACCAGCGCCAGCGCCGCCATGATGCGATAGGCGAGCGGCCAGGAGCCGAACTCGGCGAGGTAGAGCGCGCCCGCTCCGGCGGCCAGCACGGCGATGCGGTAGCCGAGCTGGTAGGTCGCGGCCGTGGCGCCCTGCAGCGTCTCGTCGGTCGCCTCGATGCGGAAGGCGTCGAGCGCGATGTCCTGGGTGGCCGACGAGAAGGCGACGACGACGGCGAACACCGCGAGCCACCACAGGTCGGCGCGCGGATCGCAGAAGGACATCGCGAGCAGGCCGAGCCCGATGCCGGCCTGCGCCAGCACCATCCACGAACGGCGCCGGCCGAGCAGTCGCGTCAGCAACGGCAATGGCACGCGGTCGACCACCGGCGACCACACGAACTTGATCGAGTAGGTGATGCCGATCCAGCTCATGAAGCCGATGGCGGTGCGGCTGACGCCGAACTCGCGCAGCCACGCCGACAGCGTCGTGAAGACCAGCAGGAAGGGCAGGCCGGCCGAGAAGCCGAGGAACAGGAAGGTGACGACGCGCGGATGCGCGTAGATCGCCAGGGTGGCGCGCCAGCCGGCGGCGGCCGGCGCGTCCGGGGAGGAAGCGGTCAAACGAGCCCGCGCAGCGGCTGCTCGGGCCGCGCGCCGACATGGGAGATCACCTCGGCGGCGGCGATGCCGCCCAGCCGCGCGCATTCGGCCAGCGGCTTGCCGCTGGTGAACCCGTGCAGGAAGCCGGCCGCGTAGAGGTCGCCGGCGCCGGTCGTGTCGACCACCTTGGCCACGGGGGCGGCCGGGACCGCCCAGGTCTCGTCGCCCTTGATCACCACCGAGCCCTTCTCGCTGCGGGTCAGCGCCGCGATCTTCGCCTCCTTGCGCACCGCCTCCATCGCCTCCTCGAAGGTCGCGACCTCGTAGAGGGCGGTGATCTCGGCCTCGTTGCCGAACAGGATGTCGACCTTGTCGCGCAGCAGGTCGCGGAACTCCGATCGGTAGCGGTGCACGCAGAAGGAGTCGGACAGGGTGATCGAGACCAGCCGGTCGGCGGCATGGGCAGCGTCGAACGCCTTCAACACCGCCTTCTTGGCCTCGGGCGCGTCCCACAGGTAGCCCTCGACATAAGTCACCTGCGCCGATGCGACGACCTTCGGATCGATGTCGGCCGGGCCGAGGCCGGTGCAGGCGCCGAGATAGGTGTTCATCGTGCGCTGGGCATCGGGCGTGACCAGGATGAGGCAGCGCGCCGTCGACGGACCGTCCTTGGCGCTCGGCGTCTCGAACGACACGCCGGTGGCGCGCAGGTCGTGGCCGAACACGGCGCCGAGCTGGTCGTCGCGCACCTTGCCGACATAGGCACCCTTGCCGCCGAACGAGGCAACGCCAGCCATCGTGTTGCCGCACGAGCCGCCGGAGATCTCGATGCCCGGCCCCATGGCGGCGTAGAGGGTGTCGGCGCGCTGCTCGTCGATCAGCATCATGCTGCCCTTGACCAGCCCGTGCTGTCCCAGGAAAGCCTCGTCGGCACGGCTGATGACGTCGACGATGGCGTTGCCGATTCCCAGCACGTCGAAGGCGGCAGATGTCATGAGGTCTTCCAATCTCTCTACAGGGTCACCAGGTGCATGCCCGGCTTGGTCTCTTCCAGCAAGGTCACGATGCCCGCGACCGTGAACGGTACGTCGGCACGCAGCCGCGTCCGGTCGATGTCGAGCGAGCGCAGGCCCATTTCGCACACGATGAACCGCGCGCCAAGCTCGACGCAGGCCGACAGCAGGGTCTCGAAGTCGCCGACGCCCCGGGCGCGGTTCTCGGCGTCGCGCGGCCAGTCCGCCAGGGTCGGCGGCGGCCCGGCGAGGGCGTTGATGCCGGCCATGGTGAAGAACAGGACGGCCGGCTTGTTCACCGCCAGCGCGGCGGCGGCCAGCGCCAGGGCGTAGTGCACGCTCTCGTAGTCGCCGGCCCGCACGATCACCGAGATGCCGCCCGCGCTGTCCGTCATGGCGTCCCGCAGGTCGGGCAGTCGGCGCGCTTGGCGACCGCCATCTCGTCGAAAGCGCCGGCCAGGGCGTCGTACATCACCAGCCGCCCCGACAAAGAGCGCCCGATGCCGAGCAGCTCCTTCACGACCTCGGTCGCCTGCAGGGCGCCCAGCGTGCCGGCCAGCGCGCCCAGCACGCCCGCCTGGGCGCAGCTTGGCACCGCGTCCTCCGACGGTGCCTGCGGGAACAGGCAGCGCAGGCAGGGATGGCCGGCGCCCTGCCAGGCCTTGTAAGTCGAGATCTGGCCGTCGAAGCGCAGGATGGCGGCGGCGACCAGGGTCTTCTTCAGCCGGTAGCAGGCGTCGTTCAGGAGATAGCGGGTCGCGAAGTTGTCGCTGCCGTCGGCCACGATGTCGTAGCCGGCGACGATGCGCTCGACATTGGCGTCGGTCAGGCGCTCGCCATGGGTCTCGACGCGGACCTCGGGATTGATGTCGGCCAGGGCGCGTCGGGCGCTCTCGACCTTGGTCGCGCCGATGTCGGCGGTGCGATGGATGACCTGGCGCTGCAGGTTGGACAGGTCGACCGTGTCGTGGTCGATCACGCCCAGTGTGCCCACGCCGGCCGCGCCAAGATATTGCAGGAGGGGCGCGCCGAGGCCGCCGGCGCCGACCACGAGGACCCGTGCGGCGATCAACCGCGCCTGGCCCACGCCGCCGATCTCCGCCAGCACGATATGGCGCGCGTAGCGGCGGATCTGCGGCTCTGTGAGCTCGGGCAGCGACGACATGGTTCGCTTATAGCATGTCGAGGCGGTGGTTTTCCGGCGGGACGGTCGCGCGCTCGCCGCCTCGAGCGCCGGAGCCATGCGCGGCCAATCCGCCTACCATCGGCCATGTCCGTTCGTCTGATGTCAGTGGAACGGAATGTGCTCTATAGAGCCTGCGCCAATGACCTCCTCAACCGTCCGCCCGACCCTGACGCCCCTGTTGCTCGCGGTCCTGGCGCTTCTGTCGGCTTTCACCCCGCTGTCGATCGACATGTACCTGCCGGCCCTGCCGGTGATCGCCACGGACCTCAACAGCACGTCGGGAGACATCCAGCTCACCCTGTCGGCCTTCATGATCGCGTTCGGCGTCGGGCAGGTCTTCTACGGCCCGGCCGGCGACCGATTCGGCCGGCGGCCGGTGATCCTGGGGGGCCTCGTCGTGTACGTGGCCGCCAGCATCGGCTGCGCCTTCGCCGCGGCGGCGGGCCACCTGATCCTGCTGCGGCTGCTGCAGGGGCTGGCGGCCTGCGGCGGCGTGGTGCTGGCGCGCACCATGGTGCGCGACCTCGCCGAGCGCGACCAGGCCGCCCGCGCCATGTCGCTGATGATGGCCTGCACCTCGATCGCGCCCATGCTGGCGCCGCTGATCGGCGGCCAGGTCCTGTGGTTCCTGGGCTGGCGCGCGATCTTCTGGGTGCTGGCCTCGATCGGCCTGTTCGCGCTGCTGGCCGCCTGGCTTCGTCTCCCCGAGACGCTGCGGCCGGAATACCGCCAGCCGCTCGTCGTGTCGTCGATCCTGAAGCGGTTCGGCGAGCTGTTCCGCCATCGCGCCTTCATGGGCTACGCCTTCACCAGCACCTTCATGTTCTCGGCGCTGCTGTCGTTCCTGTCGGGCTCGCCCTTCATCTTCATCGAGAAGTACGGCGTGCCGCCGCGCGCCTATGGGCTGATCTTCGGCGGCATGGTCGTGTTCATGACCCTGGGCAGCCTGCTCAACGCCAAGTTCGCGCCGGTTTTCGGCGCCGGCAAGATCCTGCGCTATGCCGTGATCATTCCCGCCGTGGCAGGCATGACCGCCCTGGTCATGGGCTTCATCGAGGCGCGCTACGGCACGATCGGCATGTGGCCGTTCCTGTTCTGCTTCGCGCCGCAGATCGCCACCATCAGCCTGATCGGCCCGAACTCGATGGCCATGGCGTTGCAGCGCTATCCGCACATGGCGGGAACGGCCTCGTCGCTGATGGGCGTCCTGCAGTTCGGCATCGGTGCGATCTTCGGCGCCGTCGTCGGCCAGACCTTCGACGGCACGATCGCGCCCATGACCACGGCGATGGGGCTGGCCGGGCTCCTCTGCTTCCTCTCGCACCGCGTGCTGGTGCGCAACGGCTGAGAGGTTGCGTCAGCGGCGCAGGTCGATCACCAGCAGGTCGCCCCGCTCGTTGCCGGCGGCGAGCCGCCAGCCGTCGGGCGACCAGGCAAGGCCGGTGATGGCCGAGCCGTCGGCCATCCGCAGCACGGCCGACCGACGGGTCTTGATGTCGCCGAGCTGCAGCTCGCCCGAATCGTACCCGCCGGCCACGAACTCGGCCGTCGGATGGGCGGCCACGACGGTCATCAGGCCGGCGCCCTCCTCGCCGAACTGCAGCGGCGGCTTGCCCTCGGGGCCCTTGCCGGAGAACGGCCAGGCGGTGAAGACAGGCTGCGAGGACGTGTAGAGGAAGCGCGCGTCGGCGGTCCACGACAGGGACTTCACCTTGGCCGGGTAACCCTGCATGCGCATGTCGGTGGCCTGCGCCAGGCGCCAGACATGGATGTCGTTTTCCTGCGTGCCGGTGGCGATGAACTTGCCGTCGGTGCTCCACTTCAGCGCGACATGGCTGCCGCGCCAGGCGAACAGCCGCGGCGCGACGCCGGTCTGGCCGGGGCTGGTCACGGTGACACCGCCATAGTGGGCGCAGGCGATACGGCCGCCATCCTTGCTGAAATCGATGCCGGCCACGGTGCTGGGGTGCGGGCCGAACTCGCGGACCTCGCCCGCCCTGACGACGAAGGCGACGCGGCCCGCCGAGGCGGCTACCGCACCCGTGGCACGATGCGCCGCGAGATGCTCGAACCACTTGCCCTTCTGGCTGGCGAGCTCGCTGGCAGTGCCGTCGGCGGCGAGCCGCAGCAGGCGCCCGTCGTCGCCGCCGCTCACGAAGCCATCGCCGGCCGGATCGCCGACCAGCGACAGCACGGCGCCGCCATGGACGGGATCGCCGGGCGCGGCTTCGGTGGCGTTGACGTCGCCCGGCAGCAGGCGGACGCGGCCGTCGCCCAGGGCGAAGGCGGCCAGCGTGCCGTCCCTGTTGAAGGCACAGGCGGCGACCGGCGCGTCGCCCGCGACGGCGCGGCCCGGCGGCAGCGTCTCGCGCCAGGCCGGGTTGGCGAGATCGATCTTCACGCTACTTCAGGCAGTCGTTGAAGCCGCGCTGGAGGTTCTCGCCATCGAGATTGCGGCCGATGAACACCAGCTTGCTGGCGCGCGGCTCGCCGTCCTTCCATGGCGTGCCCCAGTCGGAATCCATCATCATGTGGACGCCCTGGTAGACGTAGCGCCGCGGCGCGCCGTCGATCGCCAGGATGCCCTTGCTGCGGAAGATGTCGGGACCGCGCAGCTGCAGGAGCGCGCCCATCCACTTCTGGAAGCGCTCGGGATCGACCGGGCGGTCGGCGGTGAGCGACAGGCTCTTCACCTCTTCCTCGTGGTCGTGGTCGTGGCCGTGATGGAGGAAGTCGGGCTCGAACTCGAGGATGCGCTTGAGGTCGAAGGCACCCTTGTCGAGGATGGCGTCGAGCTCGATCTGGCTCTTCTGCGTGCGGAAGATCCGCGCATAGCGGTTGATCGACCGGATCCGGCCTTCGACCTTCTCGAGGTCTTCGGGGCTGACCAGGTCGGTCTTGTTCAGCAGGATCACGTCGGCGAAGGCGACCTGCTCCTCGGCCTCGCTGCCCTGCTCGAGCTGCCCCAGGAAGTGCTTGGCGTCGACGACGGTGACGATGGCGTCGAGGCGGGTGCGCGCCTTGACCTCGTCGTCGGTGAAGAAGGTCTGCGCGACCGGCCCGGGATCGGCGAGACCGGTGGTCTCGACCAGGATGCCGTCGAACTTGTCCTTGCGCTTCATCAGGCCTTCGATGATGCGGATGAGATCGCCGCGCACGGTGCAGCAGATGCAGCCGTTGTTCATCTCGAACACTTCCTCGTCGGCGTTCACCACGAGGTCGTTGTCGACGCCGAGCTCGCCGAACTCGTTCACGATCACGGCGTATTTCTTGCCGTGCTGCTCGCTCAGGATGCGGTTGAGCAGGGTGGTCTTGCCGGCGCCGAGATAGCCGGTCAGCACCGTCACGGGCACTTGCGCTTGGGCCATGGAAATGTCCTCGAAATTCGGACCCTGAGATAGGGCGCGGGGTCCCGCGAGTCCAGACCGGGTGTCCGGCCTACGGACGCTCGCCCCGGATCAGCCGCGGCAGGTCGCCGACCAGACCCATCGCGTGGCGCGTGAAGAAGCGGCGCAAGGCCGGGACGCGGTGGACGGCCGCCAAGCCGACATCGCGCGCCAGCCGGACCGGGCCGATATCGTTGGAGAACAGCCGGTTCAGCAGGTCGGTGGCGGCGACCATGGCGAAATTGTCGGACCGGCGCCATTGCGCGTAGCGCTCGAGCGTGTCGGCGGCGCCGGGATCGAGCCCGAGGCGCCTGGCCTCGACCATGACCTCGACCAGGGCGGCGATGTCTCGGACGCCGAGATTGTAGCCTTGGCCCGCGATCGGATGGATTCCGTGGGCGGCGTCGCCAACGAGCACGAGCCGCGTGTCGACGTAGCGCTCGGCGTGGACCAGGCTGAGCGGATACCACCAGCGCGGCCCGACCGTGTCGACCCGGCCGAGATGGTCGCCGAAGCGGCGCGCGAACTCGGCCTGGAAGGAGGCGGCATCGAGCTCGAGCAGGCGGCGCGCCAGCGCGGCGCGCTCGGTCCAGACGATCGACGAGCGGTGGCTTCCGTCCTCGCCGTCGCGCATGGGCAGGATCGCAAACGGGCCACCGGGCAGGAACTTCTCCTGGGCGACCCCGCGGTGCGGCCGCTCGTGACGCGCCACCAGCACGATGGCGATCTGCCCGTAGGACCAGGCGCGGGCGCCGATCCCGGCATCCTCGCGCAGCGTGCCGCCGCGCCCCTCGGCCGATGCGATCAGGCGCGTGACGAGGCGCCGGCCGCTCTTCAGCGACAGTTCCGCCCGGTCGGCGTCGCGCCGCGAGTCGACGACCTCGTCGGGCGCCACGATCTCGACCGAGGGACAGTCCGCGAGCCGCCGCAGCAGCGCCGCGCGCAGGTAGCGGTTCTCGACGATCCATCCCATCGGCGAGGCCGTCTCCGGGTCGTCGGCGGCCTCGCGATGGTCGAAATGGAGGAACAGCGGGCTCGGTCGGCCGTCATGGCCGGCATCCGAAATGCGGATGTCGAGGATGGGCTCGGCATGCTCGGCGAGCTGGTCCCAGACGCCCAGCGCCGCGAACAGTCGCTGGCTGGTGTAGGCGACGGCGGTGGTGCGCCCGTCGAAGCCCGCGTCGGACAGCGATCCGGCCGGCACACGGTCGATCACGACGGTCGAGAGGCCGGCCTGGCCGGCGGCCAGGGCCAGCAGGCTGCCGTTCAGGCCGGCGCCGACGATGGCGAGATCTGACCGATCGGCTTGCATCGGCCCAAAATGGCAGCCGCCCGGCTGTGTCGCAAGCCGGGCGGCTGTTGTTGTCGCGGAAGCGGGATCAGAACGTCTTGCTGATCGTGAAGATCGCGCGCGCGTCGCAGTTCATGGTGGCGCCGCAGTTCGCCACCGAGAGGTTGGTGTCGACATAGGCGATGGTCAGGTCGACGCCCCACACCGTCGCGGTGAGGCCGAGCTGCCAATCCCAGTAGTTGTTGTAGCCGATGCCGTAGTTGGTGAAGAGGTTGACGTACTGGTTGCCGATCGTGCCGAAGACCTTGAACGACACGTTTTCGTTGAGGTTGATGAACGTCAGGGGCACCGCGAGCTGGCCCCACTTGTACCAGGCCACGCCGGAGTTGCCGAAGAAGTTGGGGCTGTAGCGGACGGCGCCGGTGAGCTGGGCGACGCCGAAATCGTAGCCCGCGACCAGCGAGTACTCGTTGAAGTCGTAGAACAGGTTGGCCGGAGCGCCGAGGTAGTTGTAGCGCGTGTAGCCGAGGTCGAAGGTCAGCTTGTCGTCGAGCAGCTTGAGCCTGAAGCCGGCCAGCAGATCGATCTCGGCGAAGGTCGGGTTGGTGTTGGCGAAGTAGACGTTCGACCCCCACACGCCGACATAGGCGGTGAGATGGACCTTCTCGCTGACCGGTGCCGTCTCGTAGCCGAAGGACGGCTGCACGGCGATCTGGCGCTGGGTCTGCGAAATGCCGCGGTAGGAGTAGTCGGTGGCGAAGGCGAAGGTTGCCGTCCAGCTGCCGCCGAAGGGCGCTGCCCAACCGGGCTCCTCTGCAGGCTGGGTGGGCGGGACGCCGGCGGGGGCCGGCGCGGTGGTCTGCGCCTGCTGCTGCTGTTCCTGGGATTGAGCCTGCTGCGGCTGGCTCGCCTGTGAGGGCGTGCCTTCGATCGTGGCCTGCGTCTGAGCACCCGCAGTGCCGATTGCCCAGAATGTAGACAACCCAAGCGCGTAAATGGCAATTTTCTTAAGCAGCACGACCACCCCCAAAGACCGATTGTTGGTTCTAAGGTTGCTAGTGCAAGACCGGTGCCAACTGGCTCCAGGGTCTCAAAAACCTGCTTTGGCACGCGCCTTGCTCCCCAACTGATCAATTTGGGGGCGGGTGTTCCGCCTTTTGGAGGGCAGCCGAAATGAAAATGATCATGGCCATTTTCAAGCCATTCAAGCTGGACGATGTCCGAGACGCGCTCACGTCGCTCGGCATCCAGGGCCTGACGGTCAGCGAGGTCAAGGGCTTCGGCCGGCAGAAGGGCCAGACCGAGATCTACCGCGGCGCCGAGTACGCGGTGAGCTTCCTGCCCAAGGTGAAGATCGAGGTGGTCATCGACGACGGCCTCGTCGAGCGCGCGGTCGAGACCATCCGCAAGGCTGCCGGCACCGGCAAGATCGGCGACGGCAAGATCTTCGTCCTGCCGATCGAGCAGGCCATCCGCATCCGCACCGGCGAGTCCGGCATCGAAGCGCTGTGATCGACCAGACAAATCAACAATCCGAGGGAAATACGATGAAACTCAAGCTCAACCCGCTGCTCGCCGGCCTTGGGGCGGCCGGCATGCTGCTCGCGCCGGCCCTCGTGCTGGCCCAGGACAACAAGCCCAAGCTCGATACCGGCGACACCGCCTGGATGCTCACCTCCACGGCGCTGGTCCTGATGATGACGATCCCCGGACTCGCGCTGTTCTACGGCGGCATGGTGCGCAAGAAGAACGTGCTGGCGACGGTCATGCAGAGCTTCGCCATCACCTGCCTGATCACGGTGCTCTGGGTGCTGATCGGCTACAGCCTCGCCTTCTCCGAGGGCAGCACGATCGTGGGCGGCCTCGGCCGCATCTTCCTGCGCGGCCTCACGCTCGACAGCGTGCAGGATCTCGCCAAGACCATCCCGGAATCGGTCTTCCTCTGCTTCCAGCTCACCTTTGCCATCATCACTCCGGCGCTGATCGCCGGCGCCTTCGCCGAGCGCATGAAGTTCTCGGCGATGATGTGGTTCATGGCCCTGTGGTCGCTGATCGTCTACGCGCCGATCGCCCATTGGGTGTGGGGCGGCGGCTTCCTGGGCGACTGGGGCGTGCTCGACTTCGCCGGCGGCACCGTCGTTCACATCAATGCCGGCGTCGCTGGCCTAGTGTGCGCGCTGGTGATCGGCAAGCGCAAGGGCTTCGGCAGCGACAACATGGCGCCGTTCAACCTCGTCTACTCGGTGATCGGCGCCTCGCTGCTGTGGGTCGGCTGGTTCGGCTTCAACGCCGGCTCGGCGGTTGCCGCCAGCACGAATGCCGGCATGGCGATGGCGGTGACGCAGTTCGCGACGGCCGCGGCGGCGCTCGCCTGGATGTTCGCGGAGTGGGTCACGCGCGGCAAGCCGTCGGTGCTCGGCATCATCTCCGGCGCCGTGGCCGGCCTGGTCGCGATCACGCCGGCCTCGGGCTTCGTCAATCCCATGGGCTCGCTGGCCATCGGCATCGTCGCCGGCCTGGTCTGCTTCTGGGGCGCGACGTCGCTCAAGAAGGCGATGGGCTACGACGACTCGCTCGACGCGTTCGGCGTCCATGGCATCGGCGGCTTCGTCGGCGCCATCCTGACCGGCGTATTCGCGGTCGAGGTGATCGGCGGCGAGGGCAAGAAGGGCCTGATCGACGGCAACCCCGGCCAGGTCCTGACCCAGCTCTGGGGCTCGCTGGTCTGCATCGCCTGGTGCGCCGTCGCGACCTTCATCATCCTCAAGGTCGTCGATCTGATGATCGGCCTGCGCGTCACGGCCGAGGAAGAGATCGAAGGCCTCGACATCAACCTGCACGGCGAGACGATCCACTAGGACCGTCGCGCGACGCTCTCGGGAACCCCCTCCTCCTGGTTCCCTCTCCCGCCGCTTCCGTGTCGCGGCGGTTCCTCCGGGCCCGGCGAGTCCACTCGCCGGGCCATTTTTCTTGGCCCGTTTGACGCCGCGGCCGCCAGACGCCAGTCTGTCCGCACAGGGTCGGAAGGCAGGAGGAGAGCCCCATGAAGCTGGTGTCCGCCATCATCAAGCCGTTCAAGCTCGACGAGGTGCGGGATGCCCTGACCGGTGTCGGCGTTTCCGGCCTGACCGTCAGCGAGGTGAAGGGCTTCGGCCGGCAGAAGGGCCAGACCGAGATCTACCGCGGCGCGGAGTATCTGGTGAGCTTCCTGCCCAAGGTGAAGGTCGAGATCGTGATCGACGATGCCCAGGTCGAGCGGGCCGTCGAGGTCATCCAGAAGGCCGCCCATACCGGCAAGATCGGCGACGGCAAGATCTTCATCACCCCGGTCGAGCAGGCCGTCCGCATCCGCACCGGCGAGACCGGATCGAACGCCCTCTAGCGGCGGGCGTGCGCCGAGCCCCAGGTCGGCCCGTGCATGAAGAATCCGGCCTATTCCTTTGTTGTGATTGGCTTATTTGTTTCATAGAATGCGGCAATAGTTGGTCCGGCCGGGTCCCCTTGGCCGGCGTGATCGCTTTGCCTCGGCCGAGCCGGCCCATTGGATGGTCTCGATGTTCAATCCGCGCCTCACGGAGGAGCTGACCGATTTTCCGTTCGCGCGGCTCAATACTCTCATCGCCCCGATCACTCCGCCGGCGCATCTCTCCCTGATCAACATGTCGGTCGGCGAGCCGCAGGGTGCGATGCCGGCCTTCGCCCGCAAGATCGTCGCCGACGAGGTCGATGGCTGGAACCGCTATCCGCCCAACCAGGGCATTCCCGACCTCAACCTCGCCATCGTCGAGTGGCTGACGCGCCGCTACCGCCTGCCGGCCGGCCTGCTCGATCCGGCGCGCCATGTCATGCCGACCGCCGGCAGCAAGGAAGGCGTCTACATCATCGCCACGGTGGCGACGCCGCAGCAGAAGGCCGGCGGCCGGCCGATCGTCGCCCTGCCCAACCCCTTCTACCAGGCCTATCTCGGCGGCGCGGTCCTCTCCGGCGCCGAGCCGCTGCTGGTCAATGCCAACGTCGAGACGGGCTTCCTGCCCGACTTCCTCGGGCTCGACGACGCGACCTGGGACCGGCTGGCGGTCGTCTATCTCTGCTCGCCCGCCAACCCGCAGGGCGCCATCGCCGATGTCGCCTATCTGCAGGCGCTGATCGCCAAGTGCCGCGCCCACGACACGGTGCTGGCGATCGACGAGTGCTACGCCGAGATCTACACGCGCGAGGCTCCGGTCGGCGGCCTCGAGGCGGCGCTCGCCATGGACGAGACGGACGGCAAGGACCCGTTCCGCAACGTCGTCGTCTTCCATTCTCTGTCCAAGCGCTCGAACGCCGCCGGCCTGCGCTCCGGCTTCATGGCAGGCGATCCGCGGCTGGTCGCGATGCTGCTGCGCTGGCGGACCTATGGCGGGCCGCAGATTCCCTTCGCCGTCCAGAAGGCGTCGGCGGCGCTGTGGCGCGAGGAGACCCATCCGGTCGAGACGCGCGAATGGTACAGGCGCAATTTCCGCGTCGCCGAGCAGATCCTGCACAACCGCTTCGGCTACTTCACGCCCGGCGGCGGGTTCTTCCTGTGGCTCGATGTCGGCGACGGCGAGGAGGCGACCCGCAAGCTGTGGGGCGAGGCCCATCTCAAGGTCCTGCCGGGCGCCTATGTCTGCCGCGAGACCGGCGGAACCAATGTCGGCCAGCGCTTCATCCGGGTGGCGCTGGTGCATGACGAGGCCACGACGCGGGAGGCGATGGCCCGCCTCGCTTCGGTGCTCTAGGGCCCGGCATGGCGATCATCGGCGCCGCCTCCTTCGTCCCCCGCAAGACGGCGATCCTGCCGGAAGGCGGGCGCGACTTCCTGCGACGGCGCATGATGGAGATGGTGGGCGCCGCGGTCGCCGCGGCGGGCGTCCTGCTCCTGCTGGCCCTGTTCACCTTCAATCCGCTCGATCCTTCACTGAACCACGCCACGTCGCGGGCGCCGCACAACATCCTCGGCCTGCCGGGCGCCTACGTCTCGGACCTGCTGCTGCAGACCTTCGGCCTCGCCATCGTGCTGGTGCCGGTCGCGCTGATCACCTGGGGGGTGCGCATGGTGCGCACCCACCATCTCGGATTCTTCGGCCTGCGCCTGTCGCTTCTGCTCCTGGCCCTGCTGATGATGAGCGTCGCCTGCGTCGGCCTGGGCGATGTCGGGGCGGCCGCCACCCATGCCGGGCCGGGCGGCCTGGTCGGGCTGGCGCTGGTGGGCCGTTTCCGAGAAGTGGTGCTGAGCCACTCCAGCGGCGGCAGCCTCGCGCTGATCGAGCCGGTCTGCGCCGCGCTCGCCTTCATCGCCATGGCGCCGGCGCTGGGCATGAACCGCACCGACCTGCCGCTGATCTTCCGCATCCTGCGCGCGCCGTTCCTCGGCGCCGGCTGGCTGGTGCGGGCGGGCATCGGCCTGTGGCGCGGCAAGCCGGCGACGATCGACGAGGAGAGCGACCTGCCGGGTCCGGCGATCGGCTACGCCGAGATCCCTGGCGAGATCGACGCCAGCCAGTACGACCCGGCGCATTTCCAGGACCGCCAGGAGCCGATCCCGGAAGAGGGGGTGCCGCTGCCGGCGCGCGAATCCCTCATGGTCGACGCACCGTATGCGCCGATCGAGCGGCCGACGGGCGAGATCCCGGAGCCGCCGCCGGGCGCCCTGCAGGCCCAGGAGCCGCCGCCGGCGACGGAGTCGGTGCCGGAGTCGGTGCAGGACCGCACGCTGTTCGACCGCCTGGCCGGCCGCCGCATCGAGCCCGTCCTGGGCCGTCTCCGCCCGGCCGCGCCACCGCCCGCCGCCCTGCCGCCCGCGGCTCCGCCCGAGGAGTTCGACGAGGAGCCCGCGCCGGTGCCGGTCGCCGCCGCCGAGCCGCCGCCGGCGTTCGAGACCGAGGCCGAGGGGGAGGACGACAACCCCTTCACGCCCGACGATCCGGCCGACGAGCCGACGGCTGCGCCCGCCGCCAGCGGCGTCAAGATCATGCCGCGCAAGTCGGCCGCCGCGCAGGGCAAGCGGGCCGCCAAGGCCGGCCAGCGCGAGCTCGATCTGGCGACGGGGGAGTACCAGCTGCCGCCGCTCGACATCCTGTCGTCGCCCTCGCGGGTCAGCGCCGAGACCAAGATCGACGAGGAGGCGCTGGAGCAGAATGCCCGCCTGCTCGAGACCGTGCTCGACGATTTCGGCGTCAAGGGCCAGATCGTGAAGGTGCGGCCGGGACCGGTCGTGACGCTCTACGAGCTCGAACCGGCCCCCGGCACCAAGTCGAGCCGCGTGATCGGCCTCGCCGACGACATCGCCCGCTCGATGAGCGCGGTGTCGGCGCGCGTCGCCACCGTGCCGGGTCGCAACGTGATCGGCATCGAGCTGCCCAATGCGCGGCGCGAGATGGTGTTCCTGCGCGAGCTGCTGTCGACCCGTCATTACGAGGACACGCGACTTGGCCTGCCCCTGGCGCTGGGCAAGGACATCGGCGGCGATCCGGTGATCGCCGACCTCGCCCGCATGCCGCATCTGCTGATCGGCGGCACCACCGGCTCGGGCAAGTCGGTGGCGGTCAACACCATGATCCTGTCGCTGCTCTACAGGCTGCCGCCGGATCGCTGCCGCTTCATCATGATCGATCCCAAGATGCTGGAGCTCAGCGTCTACCAGGACATCCCGCATCTCCTGACGCCCGTCGTCACCGAGCCGCGCAAGGCGATCGTGGCGCTGAAGTGGGTGGTGCGCGAGATGGAAGACCGCTACCGCGCCATGAGCGCGCTCGGCGTGCGCAACATCGCCGGCTACAACGAGCGGCTGGCCGACGCGCGCCGCAAGGGCCAGGCGCTGACCCGCCAGGTCCAGACCGGCATCGATCCCGAGACGCGCCGGCCGATCTTCGAGGAAGAGGAGATCGACCTCGACGCGCTTCCCTTCATCGTGGTCATCATCGACGAGATGGCCGACCTGATGCTGGTCGCCGGCAAGGAGATCGAGGCGGCGGTGCAGCGGCTGGCCCAGATGGCGCGCGCCGCCGGCATCCACGTCATCATGGCGACGCAGCGCCCGTCGGTCGACGTTATCACCGGCACCATCAAGGCCAATTTCCCGACCCGCATCTCGTTCCAGGTGACGTCCAAGATCGACAGCCGCACCATCCTGGGCGAGCAGGGCGGCGAGCAGCTGCTCGGCCAGGGCGACATGCTCTACATGGCCGGCGGCGGCAAGATCGCCCGCGTGCACGGCCCGTTCGTGAGCGACGGCGAGGTCGAGGAGGTGGTCCGCCATCTGCGGGCCCAGGGCGCCCCGGCCTACATCGAATCGGTCACCGACGATCCCGAGGCCGGGGAGGGCGGCCTGCCGGCCGGCGACAGTGAGGACGGCGAGAGCGACCAGCTCTACGATCAGGCGATCGCCTTGGTGGCGCGCGAGCGCAAGTGCAGCACCAGCTTCATCCAGCGCTACCTGCAGATCGGCTACAACCGGGCCGCCCGCATCGTCGAGCGCATGGAGCGCGAGGGCGTCGTCAGCCCGGCCAACCATGTCGGCAAGCGCGAGGTCCTGGCGCGCGACATCGACGACCGCGAGCGTTGATGCGCGCTTCGCGCTAATTGCAAAGCGCCTGCATTTTCTGTTAGAGCGGCCCCGGCGGACCGGGGGAGCGCAATGAGTGAGAAGCCGATAATCGCATCGACGCGTCGCGCCTTCCTGCGCGGGAGTGCCGCTGCGGCGAGCCTGGCGGGCACGGCCGCCTGCTCGCATCCCGAACGCCAGCCGCCCGTGCCGCTCAACCGGACCGGCCAGGCGAGCGTGCTGGGCATCCCCAACGAGCGGTTCTTCCCGGCGATGGGCATCGGGCCGCTGGAGGCCGAGTTCGCCGCCGCGATGATGCGGCAGATGCGCGCCCGCGGCATCACCGGCGTCGCCCAGATGCCCCAGCTCCAGATGCTGGCGATCTCGGGCGGCGGCGAGAACGGCGCGTTCGGCGCCGGCCTGCTGTGCGGCTGGAGCGCACAGGGCACGCGGCCCACGTTCGACCTCGTGACGGGGATCAGCACCGGCGCGCTGTCGGCGCCCTTCGCCTTCCTCGGACCGGCCTACGATCCGCAGTTGCGCGCCGTCTACACCGAAACCTCGGCCGACCGGATCCTCGCCAAGCGCGGCATCACGGCGGCGATCTTCGACGATGCCATGGCCGACAATGCCCCGCTGCTCGCGACGATCTCGCAGTACGTGAACGATCAGCTCCTGGTGGCGATCGCCAAGGCCTACGACGAGGGGCGCCTGCTGCTGATCGCCTCGACCGATCTCGATGCCCAGGTGCCGGTGATCTGGAATATCGGCGCCATTGCCAAGAGCGGCCATCCGCGCGCCGCCGATACGATCCGGCGCGTCCTGCTGGCCTCGGCGGCCATCCCGGGCGCCTTTCCGCCCACCATGGTCGAGGTGACGCTGGACGGAAAGACCTATCAGGAGATGCATGTCGACGGCGGCGCCGTCGCCCAGACGTTCCTCTATCCCTCGGCGCTGACCCGCAATCGCGAGCAGCGCCGGCGTGCCGGCCAGCCGGTGGTCGAGGCCCGCGCCTACATCATCCGCAACGGGCGCCTCGACCCGGAATGGTCGGTTGTCGAGCGCCAGACGCTGGGCATCGTGGGCCGTGCGATCTCGACCATGATCGCCGTGTCGGGCTTGAACGACGTGATCCGCATCTACAACACCACGCAGCGCGACGGGGTCGACTTCAACCTCGCCTTCATCGGCCGCGACTTCAACAAGGTCCTGCCGGGTCCCTTCGACCGTGCCTACATGCAGGCGCTGTTCGACTACGCCTACCAGCAGGCGGTGCACGGCTATCACTGGGCCAAGAGGCCGCCGGGCGTCTGAATCCTGCGACTGGGAACAGGGCCGGTCGCGCGCGTCTCCCGGCCGGCACCGTCGCCGGGCGGACGCAGGGCGGTTCCGAGGCAGGGCCTTGCGACCTGCTTGCAGCGCGGGTGTTTTAAGTTACCTTCCGGCCGGTAACTGCGCACCAGAAGGTAAGATGACGGACAGCGGAGCGCCGAGAGAGCTGCCAACAGCGGGCGTTCGCCGCCGCCGCCGCATACCGCTCGTCTGGATCGTGCCCCTGATCACCGCCCTGATCGGCGGCTGGCTGGCCTGGGACACATTCTCCAAGCGGGGACCGACGATCACCGTCGAGTTCGAGAGCGCCTCCGGCCTGACGGCCGGCCAGTCGCAGCTCAAGTACAAGAACGTGGTCATGGGCACGGTAAAGTCGATCAGCCTGTCGCCGGACCTCACCCATGTCATCGTCACGATCGAGACGGTGCGCGAGGCCGAGTCGCTGCTCACCGACAAGACGGCATTCTGGGTCGTCAAGCCGCAGCTCTTCGCGGGAAACATCACCGGCCTCGATACGCTTCTGTCGGGCTCCTACATCGGCATGCGCCCGTCGTCCGAATCGGGCGTCGCCAAGCGGCACTTCGTCGGGGAGCAGGATCCACCGGTGCTGCAGGCGTGGGCGAAAGGCACGACCTTCAGCCTGAAGTCCAAGCGCCTGGGATCGGTCAGCCTCGGCTCGCCGATCTTCTACCGCGACATCGAGGTCGGCATGGTGCTGGGCTGGGATCTCGGCGACCTCGCCCGGAACGTCACCATCCACGCGTTCGTGCGCTCCCCGTTCGACCAGTATGTGCACACCGACTCTTCTTTCTGGAACGCGTCGGGCCTGTCCCTCAAGCTGGGCGCCGAGGGGGTGACGGTGCAGATGGAATCGCTGCGCGCCCTGCTGCTGGGCGGCCTCGCCTTCGACACGCCGGACACCGACCAGCCGCGCGCCGATGCCAGCCACCTGTTCCCCCTCTATCCCAACCTCGAGGCCGCCAAGGCGGCAGGCTTCGGGCAGCAGCTCCATCTCGTCTCGTATTTTCCCGGTTCCGTCTCCGGCCTGGATGTCGGCGCCGACGTGACCCTGCACGGGCTCAAGATCGGGGAGGTGACCGACGTGGCGCTCGTCTACGACGCCAAGCTCGACCGGATCGTCGTGCCGGTCCACTACCGGGTCGAGGCGGGTCGCATCCGCAACATCGCCAAGGCCGAGGCCATCGATCCGGCCAAGCTCGCCGAAGAGATGATCCGCCGCGGCCTGCGCGCCACGCTGCAGGCGCCGAGCCTGATCACCGGCGGCAAGATCATCGCACTGGAGCGGGTCGACGACGCCAAGCCGGCCGACCTCGAGCGTGACGGCGACGTCTACGTCATTCCGGCGTCGGAAACGGGCGGCTTCGATTCCATCACCCGTTCGGCCAACGAGCTGCTGTCCAAGATCAACCGCATCGACTTCGACCGGATCGGCCGCAGCCTGTCGCGCGCGGCCGAAGGGATCGACGTCACGATCAACGGCCCGCAGATCAAGAAGACGCTGGCCGCGCTCGAAGGCGCCATGGTCGACCTGCAGGACATCGCCCGCAAGCTCGACAAGGATGCCGGGCCGGCGCTGAAGCGCCTGCCCGCCATCGCCGCGCAGCTGCAGGATGCCGTCACCCAGGCCAACCGGCTGATCTCCTCGGTCAATGCCGGCTACGGCGACGATTCCCGCTTCCGCCGCGATCTCGATCGGCTGCTGCCGCAGCTCACCGATGCCGCCCGCTCGATCCGTGCGCTGACGGATCTGCTGGCGCGGCATCCCGAGGCCCTGATCCGGGGCCGCACCAATACGGGCAGGGAATGACGACACCGATCAAGCTTGGTCGCCGCGGCTTCGCCGGCGCCGTCCTGCCGCTGCTGGCGGGCGCCTGCTCGTCGCCGGAGCCGAACTACTTCACGATCGCGCCGCGCGACGGCCCGGTCCTGCCGGGCGGTCCGAGGATCGTCATGGTCAAGGATATCGGCCTTGCGAGCTATCTCGACCGCAAGGAGGTCGTGCGGTCGTCGGAGGACTACAAGCTCGACATCCGCGCCAACGACTGGTGGGGCGAGCCGCTGGGCGGCCTGATCGGCCGCGTGCTGGTGGTCGAGCTGTCGCAGCGACTGCCCAACTGCAAGGTCTACAGCGAGGCTGGCTCCATCACCGCCGACTACAACGCCACGGTCGGCGTCAACATCCAGCGGCTCGACGCCGATCGTGCGGGCTCGCTGATCCTGGCGGCCCAGGTGGCGGTGGAGTTCAACCGGCCGCGGCGCCTGGCCGCCCGCAACTTCACCATCTCCCGGCCGCTCGGAACGCCCGGCACGCCGGCGCTGGTGGCGGCGATCAGCGATGCCCTCGGCGAGCTGGCCGACGGGGTCGCCACGCTGCTGCAGTGACGATGACGCCGCCGCAGCTTCGCGAGTGCCCGGGCTGCGGCCTGTTCCAGATCGTGCCGGCGATGGCGCCGAACATGCGTTCCGACTGCCAGCGCTGCGGCACGGCCCTGCGCCTGACGCGCGCGGACCCGCTCAACCACCATCTCGCGCTCACCCTGGCGGCGCTGGCGCTGTTCGCCGTGCTGTGGCTCGCCATGCTGATGAAGGTCTCGACGGCCGGCATCGTGCGCGAGACCACCCTGCAATCGGGGCCGCTCGAGCTCGTCGACCGCGGCTTGTGGCCGCTCGCGCTCGCGGTCGCCTTTACGACGGCCTTCGCGCCGCTCGGCAAGTTCCTGGGCACGCTCTACGTGCTGATCGGCCTCAAGATTCGCCGGCCGCCGCCCAACCTCAGGGGAGTCTTCCGCCTGGCCCGCCGGCTCGGCCCCTGGTCGATGCTCGAGGTTCTGCTGCTCGGCGTGTTCGTGGCCTACACCAAGCTCGGCGACCTCGTGACCATCGAGCTCGGCCCTGCCGTCTACGCGCTGGGCGTCCTCACCATCGTGCTCGTCTGGGCCGAGCTGGCCCTCGACCCGCAGGCGGTGTGGGAAGAGATCGAGCGGACCGGCCAGACGCATGCGCCGATGCCGGCGGTGGCATCGCTGGAATGGCGGATGGGCAGCGCCGGCTGCGAAAGCTGCGGCCTGGTCTGCGTGCCGGCCCAGACCGGTGGAAGCTGCCCGCGCTGCGGCGCCACCGTGCACGAGCGCAAGCCCGGCAGCGTCGGGCGCACCTGGGCGCTGGTGATCGCGGCGTCCATTCTCTACATCCCGGCCAACGTCTATCCGGTTCTGACCGTGATGCAGCTCGGCGCGGGCGAGCCCAGCACGATCCTGGGCGGCGTCGAGGAGCTGCTGGCGTCGCAGATGTACCCGCTGGCCCTGCTGGTCTTCTTTGCCAGCATCCTGGTGCCGCTGTTCAAGCTGCTCGGGCTGGCGAGCATGCTGATTGCGACGCAAGTCGGCCGGCCCGACGGGGCGGCCGGCGTCCTGCTTCGCCAGCGCACCGCGCTGTATCACGTCGTCACCTGGGTCGGGCGCTGGTCCATGGTCGACATCTTCATGGAATCGCTGCTGGGTGCGCTGGTGCAGTTCGGGCGTGTCGTCACCATCGAGCCGGGAGTCGGCGCGCTGGCCTTCTGCGCCGTCGTCTTCGTGACCATCTTTGCCGCCGAATCGTTCGATCCTCGATTGATGTGGGATGCTGCAGCGCGCAATCCCCACCGCCGGCCACCTCTGGCGGCCCTGCGCGCGCCCCTGCCTCTCGCGCGCTGACGGGCTGCGCTGGCCTCTCCACCGGGCACGCCGCCGCGGGTGTGCACTGCAGCAAAGGCCGTCGGAACGCTTTTTGCTCGGCGGCGTCTACTGAACCGATCGGGGAGTTCGGACGATGGCCAAAGAGATTTTGTGCGGTTTCGGCGTAGACGTCGATGCCGTCGCGGGATGGCTCGGCAGCTACGGCGGCGAGGACTCGCCCGACGACATCTCCCGCGGCCTGTTCGCCGGTGAGGTCGGCAGCCCTCGGCTGCTCAAGATGTTCGGGCGGCTCGGCATCAAGACGACCTGGTTCATTCCCGGCCACTCGATCGAGACCTTTCCCAAGGAGATGAAGGCCGTCGCCGACGCCGGCCACGAGATCGGCATCCACGGCTACAGCCACGAAAACCCGATCGCCATGACGCGCGAGCAGGAGACGGAGATTCTCGACAAGTGCATCGAGCTCGTCACCCGGCTCTCGGGCAAGCGACCGACCGGCTACGTGGCGCCGTGGTGGGAGTTCTCGCCGGTCACCAACGAGCTGCTGCTCGAGCGCGGCATCAAGTACGACCATTCGCTGATGCACAACGACCACCAGCCCTACTACGTGCGGGTGGGCGACAGCTGGACCAAGATCGACTACGCCCGCAAGCCCGCCGAATGGATGGTGCCGCTGCAGCGCGGGCAGGAGACCGACCTGATCGAGATCCCGGCGAGCTGGTACCTCGACGACCTGCCGCCGATGATGTTCATCAAGAAGTCGCCGAACAGTCACGGCTTCGTCAATCCGCGCGACATCGAGCAGATGTGGCGCGACCAGTTCGACTGGGTTTATCGCGAGTACGACTATGCGGTGTTTCCGATGACCATCCATCCCGACGTCTCGGGAAGGCCGCACGTGCTGATGATGCTGGAGCGCCTCTACCATCACATGATCGGCCATCCCGGCGTGCGCTTCGCGACGATGAACGAGATGGCGGACGACTTCGCCCGCCGTTTCCCGCGGAAGAAGTGAGAGAACGCATGTCATCCCGAGCGCAGCGAGGGACCTTTACCTGTGGCCTTGAAGGTCCCTCGGCCTTCGGCCTCGGGATGACATAACATGTGCGCGCTCTGCGGCGTGCTCGGCGGGGCCGACCACTGGACCGATGCCGCGGCGCGGCCGGGCGTCTTTACGCGCAACGTCGATGCCCTGCAGCGCCGCCGCGAGCGGGCGCATCGCATCGCCTGCGCCAGCCGTGTCCTTCGCTACTACGGCCTGACGCTCAGCGACTGGCAGGCGAGCTCGTTCGTGCTGTCGACGGCCACCGGCAAGACCGAGCTGGTCGAGGATCTGGGTCACCTCTGGTCGGCGGCCGAGAAGCTGCTGGGCCGGCCCTGCGACCCGCTCGACGCGGACCTCATCGTGCGCCTGGAGGGAGGAGATGCCTGAACCACCGGCCCCGCTCTTCACGCCGGTCAACCTGATCACCGGCTTCCTGGGTGCCGGCAAGACCACGCTCCTGCAGAAGCTGCTGGCCGACCCGGCGCTCGCGGACACCGCCGTGCTGATCAACGAGTTCGGCGAGGTCGGCCTCGACCATCATCTGCTGGAGCGGATCGACGACACGATGGTGCTGCTGCAGTCGGGTTGCGTCTGCTGCACCATCCGCGGCGATCTCTCGGCGGCCATCCGCGACCTGCACGGCAAGCGCGAGCGCGGTAAGGCGCCGCGGTTCCGCCGCCTGGTGATCGAGAGCACGGGGCTGGCCGATCCGTTCCCCATCCTGTCGACTGTGCAGGCCGACCCCGTCCTGCGGCATCATTTCCGCCTGGGCAACGTCATCACCACGGTCGATGCGGTGAACGCCTTGCGCCAGCTGGCGCGCCAGCCCGAGAGCACCAAGCAGGTCGCCGTGGCCGACCGGCTGGTTCTCACCAAGACCGATCTCGCCGAGGCGGCCGAGGTCGAGCTGCTGGTCGAGCGGCTGCGCCGTCTCAATCCGTCGGCGCCGCTGTGGCGCTCGGCCGAGGGGCCGGTCGACGCCGCCGCGTTGCTGGCGCACGACGTGTTCGCGACCGCCAGCCGCAGCGCCCAGGCGCGCCGGTGGCTGGCGGCCGAACTCGAGGCCGCGCCGCCGCCGGTGGCCGACCGCGATCCCAACCGGCACGACGAGACCATCCATACCTTCACCCTGACGCTCGACGGCGCGGTCGACTGGACGGCCTTCGGCCTGTGGCTGACCATGCTGCTTCACCGGCACGGCGAGCGGGTGCTGCGGGTGAAGGGCATCCTCAACGTCACCGGCTCGGCGACGCCGGTCGCCATCCACGGCGTGCAGCACCTCGTGCATCCGCCGGTCCACATGGCCGCCTGGCCCGACGGGCCGCGATCCTCGCGCCTGGTGTTCATCGTGGACGGGCTCGACGCGCGCCTGATCGAGCGCTCCCTGGCCTCGTTCCTGGGCCTCGTCCCGGCGGTGTTGTCGCCCGCGGCATAGCGGGCGCGGGCGCAGCCGGTCAGGGCTTCCAGCGCAGGAAGTTGGCGATCAGGCGCAGCCCGGTCGCCTGGCTCTTCTCGGGGTGGAACTGGGTGCCGGCGAGATTGTCGCGGCCGACCACGGCGGTGATCGGCCCGCCATACTCGGTCAGCGCCAGGACGGTGTCGGCGCGACGCGCCTTGAGCTGGAACGAATGCACGAAGTAGGCGTGGTCGCCCTCTTCGATGCCGGCCAGCAGCGGATGCGGGCGCAGCGAGACCAGCTCGTTCCAGCCCATGTGCGGGATCTTGAGGCCCGTGCTGCCGGGTTCGATGCGCACGACGTCGCCGGCGATCCAGTCGAGGCCGGCATGGATGCCGTACTCCACGCCGCGCGTCGCCATGAGCTGCATGCCGACGCAGATGCCGAGGAACGGCTTGCCGCGGCGGATCACCTGCTCGTTCAGCGTGTCGACCATGCCGGGCACGCCGTAGAGGCCGGCGCGGCAGTCGGCGAAGGCGCCGACGCCGGGCAGGACGATATGGTCGGCGGCCGCGACCTCGTTCGGCGAGGAGGTCACGAGCACGCGTGTGTCGACGCCGGCCTCGCGCGCGGCGCGCTCGAAGGCCTTCGCGGCGGATCGCAGGTTGCCCGATCCGTAGTCGACGATGGCAACGGTCATCAGGATGGGCTCAGAGCACGCCCTTGGTGCTGGGAACCGCCGACACCTGGCGCGGATCGATCTCCACGGCGGCGCGCAGGGCGCGGGCCACGCCCTTGAAGCAGCTCTCGACGATGTGGTGGTTGTTCTCGCCGTAATGGTTCCAGACGTGCAGCGTCAGCCCGCCGAGCTGGGCGAAGGCCTGGAACCATTCCTTGAACAGCTCGGTGTCCATCGAGCCGAGCTTGGGCCGCGAGAAGGCCACCTTCCAGATCAGGTAGGGCCGGTTGGAGGCGTCGAGCGCCACCTCCGTCAGCGTCTCGTCCATCGGGATATGGGCCGCGCCGTAGCGCCGGATGCCCGCGCGGTCGCCCAACGCCTTGGTCAGGCACTCGCCCAGCACGATGCCCGTGTCCTCGGTCGTGTGGTGATAGTCGATGTGGAGGTCGCCCTCGGCGCGCAGCGTGATGTCGATCAGGCTGTGGCGGGAGAGCTGCTCGAGCATGTGGTCGAGGAAGCCGATGCCGGTCCGGATGTCGTACTTGCCGGTGCCGTCGAGGTTGATGGCGGCGGCGATGCGCGTCTCCTTGGTGGCCCGCGACACGAAGGCCCGCCGCCCGCCGGTTCCGGGGGTGGTCAGGATCTCGGTCACGGCCTTGGGAGAGGCCTTCTTGCTGGCGGCCGGGCGGGCCATTGGAATCCCTCTAAGTCTGCCAGCCCGTTCATACAGGAACACGCGCCGCACGGTCGAGCGCGACACGCGTCAGAATGACGCCCAGGAGGACGATCAGGCCGCCCAGGACCCGGGCGGCGGTCAGGGGGTCGCCGAAGAACGCCGCCGACAGGCCGACCCCGGCCACCGGGATCAGGTACATGTAGACCATCACCCGGCTCACCCCCAGCCGGTCGAGGCCGACGGTCAGGCCGAGGAAGGCGACGCCCACGGGGAAGATCGCGGTGTAGAGCCAGAAGCCCAGCAGGCGGCCGTCGAGCCGGGCGAACTCGCCGAGGGAATCGAACAGCAGGGAGACCGGCAGCAGGACCAGCGAGCCGAAGAGGGTGGTCCAGGCCATGACCCGGAGCGCGCCGAGGCGCAGGTTGTAGGGCGCGCAGCGGTCGACGTAGAGCGCCCAGGCGAAGGCCGCCAGCATCCAGATCAGCGTGCCGTCGAGGCCTCCCAGGGACAGGGTGATGCGGCTCAGCGAGTTGTTGACCACCAGCACGACCCCCAGGAAGGCGATCGCGATGCCGCTCCAGCCCAGGGCCGGCAGGCGACGGCCGCCCAGCCAGGCCAGGATGGCCGAGAAGGCCGTGGTCGTGGTCATCACGATCGAGCCCACGGAGGGCGCGCTGCGCGCCATGGCCAGCCCCCAGCAGGCCTGGAACAGGGCGACCCCGATCAATGACAGCAGGATCATCGGCACCCAGTCGCGCGTCGGCAGCGCGATCGGCCGGCGCATCGCCGCCAGGACGAGGAACAGGAAGCCGGACGCCACGAGGTAGCGCGAGGCGCTGTAGAGCAGGGGGCTCATGACGCCGAGCACGTCCTTGGCGAACGGATAGCTCGACCCCATGAGCATGGCCGTCCCGACCATGACGGCGTCGCCGGTGAAGCGGCTGCTTCTCTCTTTCATTCTCTCAAATCTTGCTCCTCTCCCCCTGGCGGGGGAGAGGAACATGAACGGGGGAGATGGGGGAGTGAGCGTGTCGAGACCTCACGCCTTCGGTGCCGTCGATGCCTTCTGGGCGCCCCAGAAGCCGAACAGGGCGCCGGCGACGCGGCGGATCTGGATCTCCTCGGAGCCCTCCGTGATGCGGTAGCGCCGGTGGTGGCGGTAGATGTGCTCGAACGGCATGTGGCGGGAATAGCCGATGCCGCCATGGACCTGGATCGCGCGGTCGGCGGCGTCGCAGACCAGCCGGTTGGCGCGGTAGTTCGACATCGCCACCCATTCGCTGACGTTCATGTGGTGCTGGCGGTCGAGGTGCCAGGCGGTCTTGCGCACCAGACCGCGCGTCATCTCGGCCTCGGTGTGCAGCTCGGCCAGCGGGAACTGGATCGCCTGGTTCGACGCCAGCGCCTTGCCGAAGACCTTGCGGTTGCGGGCATAGGCCACCGACATGTCGATGCAGTACTGCGCCGCGCCGAGGCTCGAGGCGGCCTGGCGGATGCGGTTCTCGTGCACGAAGGTCTGGGCGACGTCGAGGCCGCGGCCTTCCTCGCCCAGCATGGTCGAGCCCGGCACCTTGACGTCCCTGAGCGAGACCTCGGCATGGTCGGACGGCATGTTGAAGGTCCACCACATGTACTCGACCTTGAAGCCGGGCGACGTGACCGGAACGAGGAAGGCCGAGATGCCGCGCGCGTCGCCGGCCTTGCCCGAGGTGCGGGCGAAGACCAGGTCGACCGTGGCAGTGTGCATGCCGGTGTTGAACCGCTTCATGCCGTTGATGATCCAGTCGGCGCCCTGCTTCGTCGCGGTCGTCTCCATGAAGGTCGCGTCGGAACCGTGGTCGGGCTCGGTCAGGCCGAAGGCGATGCGCTCCTTGCCGGTGAACATGCCCTCGAGATAGCGCTCCTTCTGTTCCGGCGTGCCGAAGCGGTGCAGCAGCAGGGCGACCGGGAAGTTGCCGACGATCGAGCTCTCGTTCTGCAGGTCGTTGTGCAGGCCGAGACCCTTGTGGGCGAGGTGCTCGCGAATGATCGCCATGGCGAGGTTCGAGCCGTCCTTGCCGCCCAGCGCCTTGGGCAGGCCGAACCGCAGATGGCCGGCCTTGTCGGCGCGGCGCTTCATCTCGGCCAGCAGCTCCTCCCATTCGTGCCGTGGCTGGCCGTCATTGTCCCAGTCGGTGCGGGCGTGCTCGCGGCGATGGTCGAAGAACCGGATATTGTCGTTCTCGCGCTCGAGCGGACGGATCTCGCGCTCGATGAAGGTGTCGAGCTCGTCGAGATAGGCCTTGATGTCGGCAGGAACATCGAAATCCATGCCAGCGCTCCATTGGTGAACGTCCGTTCACCGGATACTACGCGGCGGGCAGGTCGATGCGGAAGCGGCTGCCGCCCTCGTCTGTCGCCAAGCAAACGGCGGAGCCGCCGTGACGCCGCGCGATCTGGCGCACCAGGGCGAGGCCGAGGCCGCTGCCGCGGCCCGTCTCGCGCGAGCGCGCCAGCCGGTAGAACGGCTCGAAGATCCGTTCGCGCTCCTCCGGCGGCACGCCCGGCCCGTGGTCGACGATGTCGACGCGCGCCCGGCCGTCCTGCGGCGTGACGGTGATCGTCACCGGCCCCTCGCCGCCGTGGCGGCGGGCGTTCTCCAGAAGGTTGCGGATGGCGCGCCGCAGCAGCAGCCGGTCGCCCGTCACGGTGACCGGCGCGCCGGTCGCCTCGAGGTCGTAGTGGGCGGCTTCCTCGGCCGCCAGCGCCAGCAGGTCGACCGGCTCGCGCACGTCGGCGCCGCCCTGGGCGTCGAGCCGGCTGGCCAGCAGGATCTCCTCGATCAGGTGATCGAGCTCGGCGATGTCACGCTTCAGCGAATCGCGGGTCCGGGCATCGGCGTTGTCGCCGAGGAGGGAGGCCGCCACGGCGATGCGGGCCAGCGGCGTGCGCAGCTCGTGGCTGCAGTTGGCCAGCAGCAGGCGATGCGCCGCGACCAGCTCCTCGATGCGCGCCGCCGACCGGTTGAAGCTCTGGGCCAGCGCGGCGACCTCGTCGTGGCCCTCGACCTTCACACGCGCGCCGAGATCGTCGCCGAACTTCTCGACGCCGGCCTTGAGCCGCTCCAGCCGTCGGCCCAGCCCGCGGACCACGGGATAGGCGCCGACGGCGATCGCCAGCGCGACCAGGGCGAGGAAGGCGGTGATCCAGACGGTCGGGTTGGGCCGCTCGCGCACCTGGCGCGCGACCAGCCAGCGGCCGTCGGGAAGCTGCAGGGTGAAGTTGGGCGCGCCCGGGCCGCGGCGCCAGCCCGGGCGCGCGCGCTGCACGTCGAAGCGCGGCGGCGGCTTGCCGGCGCGGGCGATCAGGTCGCCGTCGGAGCGGTAGAGGGCGATGTCGAAGCGCAGCTTGCGGTGCAGGACCTCGATGGCGCGCTGCTGCTCGGCGACCGGCGCGTCGCTGTCGGGCAGGAGCGCCCCGGTCAGCTCGGCGGCGACCTGGAAATACTGCGGTGTCCGGGCATCGTCGTCGGCCAGCCGCCACAGCAGCGCGGCGGCGCCCACGAATACCGCCAGCACGACCAGGATGGCGAGATAGAATTGCAGGTACAGCCGCTGCATCAGGGCGCACGTTCGCTGCGGAAGGCCCATCTGTCATCCCGAGCGCAGCGAGGGACCTTCGGCGCAACAGGAAAGGTCCCTCGCTGCGCTCGGGATGACAGGGTGCGCGTTCTCATCGGTCCTGGTCCCTGGCGAAGACGTAGCCCGCGCCGCGAACGGTCAGGATGCGCCGCGGTTTCTTCGGATCGTCCTCGATGGCGGCGCGAATGCGCGAGACGTGCACGTCGACCGACCGGTCGAAGGCCTCGAGCTTCTCGCCCTTCAGCAGGTCCATCAGCGCGTCGCGCGACAGGACGCGGCCGGCGCGCTCGGCCAGCGCCAGCAGCAGCGCGAACTGGTAGGAGGTGATCGGCTTCTCCTCGCCGTCCAGCCGCACGATGCGGGCGCCCTTGTCGATCTCGAGGCGACCGAAGCGCAGGCTGTCGCTGCGCACCGGACCGGTGCGGCGGCGCAGGATGGCGCGCAGCCGGGCCTGCAGCTCGCGCGGCTCGAAGGGCTTGGCGAGATAGTCGTCGGCGCCGACCTCGAGGCCGACGACCCGGTCCATGGGCTCGCCGCGCGCCGTCAGCATGAGGATCGGCACGTCCGTCGCCGCGCGCAACTGCCGGCAGAGGTCGAGGCCGTCGGCGTCCGGCAGCATGAGGTCGAGGATGATGGCGTCGAACGACTCGCGCTTCAGCAGCGCCTCGCCCTCGCGCGCCGTGGCGGCGGTGGTCAGACGGAAGCCCGCCCCGCCGAGATAGTCGGAGACCATCCCGGCGAGGCGGACATCGTCGTCGATCATCAGGATACGCTCGGCCATAGGATCAGTATCGGGCCGGGGTCCCCGTCATGTCATCCGCGCTTGCCGTGGCCGTGGCGCTGATGCCAGTTCTTGAAGAAGGCCTGCCGCTGCTCCTGCGTCAGCACCTTGCCGGCGTCGGTCAGGGCCTGGGTGAAGATCTTCGAGCCCTGGTCCGCGATCTTCATCTGCTCGGCGCGGATCTGCTCGATCTTCGCCGGGTCGATGGTCGGGGCCTGCATCGCGGATTCCATCGCCTTGCGGTTCTCGACGCGCTGGCCATGCAGCGGCTTCATCTCCTTGAAGGCGGCCTGGAGGATGTCCACGACCTTCTTCTTCTGCTCGGCGCTCGCGTCGGTCCCGGTCAGCGCCTTGTCGACGCGCTTCTCGATCCGCTCCTGGAACTTGACGGGATCGAAGGTGCGACCCTCGGTCTTGGCGTAGGCGACGCCGCCGGCCGTAGCGGCGAGGCTGCCGGCAAGCAGGGCCGCCATGACCGTCCTCAGGCTCGTCCGGCGGGTGCCCTTCAGCGTGATGTCGTTCGTCATGTGATGCTCCGTGTGTTGCGGGTGATTCCCCGTGACGCTGATATGGAGCCCCCCGGTTTCGCGTTCCTCTCGCGGGTGTAAAGTTCTGTAAAGATGACCACCCTGCAGACCGAGCGGCTGGTGCTGCGCCCGCTGGAACCGGCGGATGCTCCGGCCTATGCGCAGATGCGCTTCCATCCCGACGTGTCCCGATGGCTGCCGCCCGCCTCGGACGAGCCCGTGGCGGCGGCGGAGGCGGCCATCGCCCGCTTCGCGGCGGGCTGGCGGGAGCGGCGCCACGCGCCGTGGGGCCTCTTTCGCGACGGCCGGCTGGTCGGCCATGCCGGGCTCAATTACGTGCCGGAGTTCGCCGAGACCGAGGTACTCTGGGCGCTGCATCCCGACGCCTGGGGGCAGGGCTACGCTACGGAAGCCGCGCGCGCGGCCCTCGACTACGGCTTTGGGACCCTCGGCCTCGACCTGATCTTCGCCATAACCCTGCCGGACAATCTCGCCTCGCAGGCGGTCATGCGGCGGCTCGGCCTCGGCTACCGCCGCCGCGTCGACTACAAGGGCTTCAAGGATATCGTCTGGTTCGACATCGACCGCGACGCCTGGCGCTCGCGATCCCCTCGAGCCTAGCCCAGGCCGCGACGCGGCGCGGTCGACGGTGCCGTGCCCGACAGGACCTCGCGCGCGAGCCGGTGCACGGCGGCGTCGCCGGCCGCCAACACCGAGCCGTCGGAATTCATGTCGAGCTCGCGGCCGGCCCAGTCCGTGATCAGGCCGCCGGCACCGCGGACGACCGGCACCAGGGCCGCGAAGTCGTAGAGCTTGAGCGTGTTCTCGACCACCAGGTCGAGATGGCCCGACGCCAGCAGCCCGTAGGCGTAGCAGTCGCCGCCCCAGCGGAAGAGCTTCACGCGCCGGGTCAGCGCCTCGTGGCGCGCGGCGAGCGCGCCGGGGAACATGATCGGCGCCGTCGAGTACATGTAGGCGTGGTCGAGGCTCGCACAGGCGCGCACGCGGATCGGCCGGCCGTTGAACGTCGAGGCCGCGCCGTCGACGCCCAGCCAGCGCTCCTGGAGAATGGGCTGATCGATGACGCCCAGCACCGGCCGGCCGCGGTGGAGCAGGGCGATCAGCGTGCCGAAGATCGGCAGGCCGGTGATGAACGCCTTGGTGCCGTCGATCGGATCGAGAACCCAGACATACTCGGCGTCGGTGCGCACAGCGCCGTGCTCCTCGCCAAACACGCCGTGCTGCGGCACGTGCTCGTCGAGCAGCGCGCGCATCGCCGTCTCGGCCTCGCGGTCGGCGATGGTGACGGGGCTGGCGTCGGTCTTGTCGTCGATCGTCACGCCGGTGCGGAAGTAGCGTGCCGCGATCGGCCGCGCGGCGTCGGCGAGGCGATGGGCGAGGGCGACCAGCTCGGCAGGGACCGACCCGGTCATGGCCTTGCTCCCCGGATCAGGGCAGCGGCTGCGGCGAGTCCGCCATCGTGCGCAGGTAGGCGATGATGTCGGCGCGCTCCTTTTCCTTGGGCACGCCGACGAACGCCATCTTGGTGCCTCGCACGTAGGCCGACGGCTTGAAGATCATGTGATTGATGTCTTCGTAGGTCCAGTCGCCGCCCTTGGCCTGCAGCGCCGAGGAGTAGCTGAAGCCCTCGTGGCTCGCCTTCTTGCGGCCGACGAGGCCCCAGAGGTTGGGGCCGACCTTGTTGGGGCCGCCCTTGTCGACGGTGTGGCACTGGAAGCACTGCTTCTGGAACAGCGCCTTGCCGGCTTCGACGTTGGCGCCGGCGAGATGCGGGCCGATCGGTGCCAGCTCCTGGGCCGGCGCGGCGGCCGTGGCGACCGGCGGCGTGTCGGAGACCGCGAGGGCCGGCTTCTCGAGCTTGTGCGGATGGACGAGGGCGTTGGAGACCTTGCCCACCACCATCGCGAACAGCGCCGAGGCCAGAACGCAGCCCGCAATCGTGTTGAAACTGGCCATAGTCGATTCCCGCAGCGCCAAAATTCCGGACGTTGCTGTAGCACGCCCGCAGCACCGCCAGTAGTATCTGATCACGGACGCGGCCTCGCGCGGCGGAACGTCGCAAGTCCCGGATTTTGCGAGGTTTTTCGCCGATTGTCGGGCGATTGACGGGGCTTATCCGGCGGGCGAAACAACGCCTCGCAGCAGTTTTGGGGCGCGACGCGCCCGGGGGGAAACGGAGATGGCGAAGGCGCGGAAGCGAGCCCGCATCGGTGGCAGTGCGGCGAGCAACAGCATCGCCTTCCAGGGCGAGGCCGGCGCCAATTCCGACATGGCCTGCCGGTCGGCGTTTCCCTACATGACGACCCTGCCCTGCCCGACGTTCGAGACGGCCATGGCGGCCGTCCAGGCCGGCAAGGCGGAACTGGCGATGATCCCGGTCGAGAACTCGATCGCCGGCCGGGTGGCCGACCTGCACAGCCTGCTGCCCCACACGCGGCTCAAGATCGTGGCCGAGCACTTCCAGCGGGTCGAGCACTGCCTGGTCGCCCTGCCAGGCGCGACGCTGAAGTCGATCAAGACGGTGAAGAGCCACGTCCAGGCACTGGCCCAGTGCCGAAACTTCCTGCGCAAGCATCGCCTGGCGCCGCTGGTCCACGCCGACACGGCCGGCGCGGCCCGCGAGATCGCCGAAGACGGCGACAAGGCGGTGGGCGCCATCGCCTCGTCGCTGGCGGCGCGCATCTATGGCCTCAAGGTCCTCGCGCGCAACATCGAGGATGCCGACCACAACACGACCCGCATGCTGGTCTTCTCGCGCGACGAGGCCAGTCCCGACTGGCGCACGGTGCAATGCATGACCGCCTTCCTGTTCCGGGTGAAGAGCCGGCCGGCCGCGCTCTACAAGGCGCTGGGCGGTTTCGCCACCAACGGCGTGAACATCGTGAAGCTGGAGAGCTACCTGTCGGGCGCACAGTTCGAGCAGGCGCAGTTCTATGCCGAGGTCGAGGGCCATCCCGATCAGCGCGCGATGAAGCTCGCCTTCGAGGAGCTCGGTTTCTTCTCCGAGGAGTTCAAGCCGCTCGGCACCTTTCCGGCCAATCCCTTCCGCCGAAAGGGCTGGGAAGCGCCGACGCGGCCGGGCACCTGACATGCAGAAGCCCGTCCGCATCGCGCCGTCGATCCTGTCCGCCGACTTCGCGGCGCTGGGCCGCGAGGTCGAGGCGGTGACGGCCGCCGGCGCCGACTGGATCCATGTGGACGTGATGGACAACCATTTCGTGCCGAACCTGACGATCGGGCCGATGGTGGTGAAGGCCCTGCGGCCGCACAGCCGCCTGCCCTTCGACGTGCATCTCATGGTCTCGCCGGTCGACCCGCTGGTCCCGGCCTTTGCCGAGGCCGGTGCCGACACGATCTCCGTCCATCCCGAGGCCGGCCCGCACCTTCATCGCACGCTGCAGCTCATCAAAGGCCTGGGCAAGCGGGCGGGCTGCGTGCTCAATCCGGCGACGCCGCTCTCCGCCGTCGAGCCCGTGCTGGGCGACCTCGACCTGGTGCTGGTCATGAGCGTCAACCCGGGTTTCGGCGGCCAGGCCTTCATCGACAGCCAGCTCGCCAGGATTGCGGCCCTGCGCAAGGCGATCGACGCGCTGGGCAAGCCCATCGACCTCGAGGTCGATGGCGGCGTCAACCCCGAGACCGCCCGTCGCTGCCGCGCTGCCGGCGCCGACGCCCTGGTCGCTGGCACGGCCGTGTTCGCCGGCGGACCCGGGAAGTACGCCGCCAACATCGAGGCCCTGCGCGCATGATCGCCGCCGGCCGGGCGCTCGCGATGGCGCGCCGCGAGGTGGGCGAGGGCGCACCGCAGGAGCGCGTGCTGATCAACGCCAAGGATCACCTCGACTCGATGCTCTCGACGCTCGATTCCAAGACCTCGGCGCTGCTGCGGTTCAACGCCATCGTCGTGGCCGCCCTGGCCTATCTCGTCGTGGTCCGCGCCACCGATCCCTTCGCCGGCGCCAACACCGTCATCAAGGCGGCGGGCATGTTCGTGGGCCATCTCAGCCTGGTCGCGAGCGTCGTGAGCTGCGGCTTCGCCTTCCCCGTGATCGGCATCGGCCGCGAGTTCCTGGGCGCGCTTCCCGGTGAGGACCGCGGCAGCCGGCTGCCCGAAGAGGCCGAGATCGAGGCGCTGGGCAAGGTCGTGGAGCGTCGCGTGACGCTCTATCGCTGGGCCTGGCGGCTGGCGGTCACGGGCGGATCGGGCTTCGCGATCCTGGTCGGACTGGCCACCATCCACTGAGGCCGCGGCAGCCTGCCTTACAGCGACACCTCGCCCGACAGGACGGGCACGCAGCCGCCGCCGACGCTGGCGCGGATGCCGTCCGATGCCCGCCACGCCCGGCAGGCGAGCCGGCTCGGCCGGCCCATCTCGACGCCCTGGACGATGGCATAGCCTGCGGCCTCGTCCGGCCCCAGCGAGAGCAGCAGAGCCGCCAGCGGGGTCGCGGCGCTCCCTGTCGCGGCATCCTCGAGCGTGCCGGACAGGGGCGAGAACATGCGCGTGCGCAGGCGCCGGCTGCCGTCGTCGGTCCGGCCGTCGGACGCGTAGAGATAGACGGGCAGGCGGCGGGGGCCGAGATGCGGGAAGTCCTCGTGGGCGGCGCGGAAGCGGGCGAGGTCGGGCGCGGCGCGGGACAGGGAATCGGGCGTGACCTCGGCTACGACGAAACCGTTGCCGACCGAGGCCATCACGGGCCGATGGGTCGTGCACACGATGTCGGGTGTCGACAGGCCGACACACCCGGCCAGCAGGTCGACCGGCATCTCGGGGCCGAGCGACAGCGGCTGCGGCGCGGAGATGGTGACGATGCCGTCGGCGCCGGCCTCGACCTCGACCAGGCCGGCGATCTCCTCGAAGCGCAACCTGCCGTCGCGGGCGCGGCCCCGTCCGGACAGCACCCAGCCGGTTCCCACGTTGGGATGACCGGCGAAGGCCATCTCGGCCGTGCGGTTGAAGATGCGCACGCGCGCGGTATTCGCCGGATCGGCGGGCGGCAGGACGAAGGTCGTCTCGCTGAGGTTGAACTCTGCCGCCAGGGCCTGCATGTCGGCGTCGGACAGGCCGTCGGCGTCGGGGAAGACCGCCAGCGGGTTGCCGCCGAAGCGGCGGTCGGTGAAGACGTCGACCGTGACGAACGCGTAGGACCGCATCGGACCGGTCAGGTGATCTCGACCCCGATCTCGCCGGCGATGCGGCGCAGGCCGGCGAGCGAGCGAGCGGTGGCGTTGCGCCGGTCGTCCGGCACGTGGGTCTCGATGCTGGCCAGCACTTCCTTGGTCTCGACTCCGGCCAGCAGTCGCCTGAGCTCGTCGGCCCACGGCACGTTGCCCTCGCCGAACGGCACGACGCGGCCGGCCGCGAGGTCCCGGTCCTTGAGATGGATCGCCGTGGTGAAAGGCGCCAGGGTCGCGATGTCGGCGTCGCTCGGCCGCTCGCCGGCCGCCCATGCGTTGGCGATGTCAACCAGCGGCCGCAGGTAGCGCGGCTGGTCGGGCGTGCCGGCATTCTCGAGCGCCGCCAGCTCGTCCTGTGTCTCCGCCGCTTCCTGCGCCAGCTTCTCGTCGGCCTCGAAGAAGGCCGCCAGCTCGGCGATGGTGCCGAGGTTGCAGACCGGCTCGTTCTCGAGCTGCAGGGAGATGTCGTAATGGCTGGCCAGGCCCAAGAGCTTCCCGAGATGGCCGCCGATCTTGTAGAGGTCGGTGTGACGGAAACCGGGATAGCGCAGGTAGCTGAAGATCCGCATGTGCGGGGCGCCCAGGATGACCGCGATCTGGATGGCGTGCGCCACCCAGTCCTCGACCGGGCACTGCGAGGGATCGAAGGCGAAATCCACCGGCCCGCTGGGCGGCGCCTTTCCCGGCGCCCGCCACTTGAACAGTGGCGAAACGAAAGCGGTCACGGTGATACCGGCCTTTTCCAGCGTCCGGCTGATGTGGATCACCTCCTCCGTCGTCATGGCGAGCAGGTTGCGGCCGGCCACGGTGCGCATGTCGAGTCGCTTGAGGTCGTGCTCGTGCGCGAAGGCGATCATTTCGTCGAGAGTCGGGCCGATTTCGTCGCCGATGACGGATAGCTGAAGGCGGGGAAGGCTCATCGGGCCAGCCTACTATGGCCGCCGAACTTTGGCTAAAGTCCAATGTGCGGCGGAAGGAAACGGGATGAGTGACGACACGGCGATCTTCGTGGGCGCAGGCGAGACCGACCGGTTCCTGCTCCTGAAGTACGCCAACCGGCACGGTCTTGTGGCGGGCGCCACCGGCACCGGCAAGACGGTGACGCTGCAGACCATCGCCGAGGGCTTCTCCGCCTACGGCGTGCCGGTCTTCATGGCCGACGTCAAAGGCGACCTGTCGGGAATCGGCCTGCCGGGCGGCGACAATCCGCGCGCCGTCGAGCGGGCCCGCCAGCTCGAGATCGAGCCCTATGCCGGACGGGCCTTCCCGGTGATCCCCTGGGACCTGTTCGGCGAGAAGGGCCATCCGGTCCGCACCACGGTGACCGAGATCGGCCCGGTGCTGATGGCCCGGCTGCTGCAGCTCAACGACACGCAGGAAGGCGTGCTCAACATCGTCTTCAAGGTCGCCGACGAGCAGGGACTGCTGCTGCTCGACTTTAAGGACCTTCAATCGGTGCTGCAGTGGGCGGCCGAGAATGCCGGCTCGCTCACCACGCGCTACGGCAACGTGACCAAGCAGTCGATCGGCGCCATCCAGCGGGCGCTGCTCACCCTGGAGCAGCAGGGCGGCGAGCGCTTCTTCGGCGAGCCGGCCCTCGACCTCCGGGACATGATCGGTCGCGACGGCGCGGGCCTGGGCTATGTCAACATCCTGGCCGCCGACCGTCTGATGCAGAGCCCGCGTCTCTACGCGACCTTCCTGCTGTGGCTTCTGTCGGAACTGTTCGAGGTGATGCCCGAGGTCGGCGATCTCGACCGGCCGAAGTTCGTGTTCTTCTTCGACGAGGCCCATCTCCTGTTCGACGACGCGCCCAAGGCGCTGCTCGACAAGATCGAGCAGGTCGTGCGCCTCATCCGGTCGAAGGGCGTGGGCGTCTACTTCATCACCCAGAACCCGCTCGACATCCCGGCGTCGGTGCTTGGACAGCTCGGCAACCGCGTGCAGCACGCGCTCCGCGCCTTCACGCCGCGCGACCAGAAGGCGGTCCGCACCGCGGCCGAGACGTTCCGGCCGAACCCCAAGTTCGATGCCGCGCAGGCGATCGTCGAGCTGGGCGTCGGCGAGGCGCTGGTCTCCTTCCTCGACGCCAAGGGCGTGCCCGAGCCGGTCGAGCGTTGCCTGGTGGCGCCGCCGCAGGGCCGCATCGGGCCGGCGACGGCGGCCGAGTGCGCCGCCGCCCTGCGGTCGAGCCCGCTGGCGGGCAGATACGAGCAAGGCGTCGATCGCGACTCGGCCTACGAGGTCCTGCAGCGGCGGGCGGGTGGTGGCCAGGTGGAGCACGAGGCCGACGGCCCTGAGTCTCGGCCACGCCGGCGCGGCCAGTACGACGCCCCGCCACCGGCTTCGCCGGGACCGTGGGGGCGCACGCGCGTTCCGCAGACGGGGGAGGCGCCCGACTCCCCGGCACCGCGCCCCCGGGCCGAACCGCGCGGCGAGCCGCGACCCGCACCCGCGCCGCGCGCTCCGACACGGCGCAGCGACACCGCTCTCGAGGCCACTCTGAAGTCGATGGGGCGGGCGTTCGGCAGCACCCTGGTGCGCGAGGGCACCAGGATCATCCTGCGTGGCGTGCTGGGCTCGCGGCGGCGATAGGCGGATCGCCCCCGGCCGGCCGCGTCAGGCCAGCCGGTCGAGCTCCTTGACGATGGCGTCGCCCATTTCCTGGGTGCCGACCTTCTTGACCCCGTCGGCCTTGCCGCCGGCCAGCAGGTCGGCGGTGCGGTAGCCCGCCTTTAGCACGTTCTCGACCGCGGTCTCGACGAGGTCGGCGTCCTTCCCGAGGTCGAAGGAGTAGCGCAGCATCATCGCGTAGGAGAGCGTCTCGGCCAGCGGGTTTGCCAGCCCCTTGCCGGCGATGTCGGGCGCGCTGCCATGGATCGGCTCGTACAGCGCCTTGCGCCGGCCGGTCGCGTCGGGCGCGCCGAGCGAGGCCGAGGGCAGCAGGCCGAGCGAGCCGGTCAGCATCGAGGCCTCGTCCGACAGGATGTCGCCGAACAGGTTGTCGGTGACGATGACGTCGAACTGGTTGGGCGCGCGCAGGAGCTGCATGGCCAGCGCGTCGGCATACATGTGCTCGAGCTTGACGTCGGAATACTTCTCCTTGTGCAGCTCGGTCGCCACTTCGCGCCACAGCACGCCGGTGTGCATGACGTTGGCCTTCTCGGACGACATCACCTTGTTCTTGCGCTTGCGCGCCAGCTCGAAGGCGACGGCGCAGACCCGGCGGATCTCGGGGACGGTGTAGCGCTGGGTGTCGAACGCCTCGACCTCGCCCTGGGCGTTGGTCTGGCGGCCGCGCGGCTCGCCGAAGTACACGCCGCTGGTCAGCTCGCGGATGATCATGATGTCGAGACCCTTGACGATCTCGGGCTTGAGCGAGCTCGCGTCGACCAGGGCGTCGAACACCTTGGCCGGGCGCAGGTTGGCGAAGAGGTCCATCTCCTTGCGCAGACGCAGCAGGCCGCGCTCGGGCTTCTTGGAGAAGTCGGCGGTATCCCACTTCGGCCCGCCGACCGAGCCGAACAGTACGGCGTCGGCTTCCAGCGCCAGCTTCATCGTGTCGTCCGACAGCGGCACGCCGTGCTTGTCGAGGGCGGCGCCGCCGACCACGTCTTCCTTGATGTCGAAGCCGACCGCGCGCTTCCTGCCCATCCAGGCGATGATCTTGCGCACTTCGTTCATGACTTCGGGGCCGATGCCGTCACCGGGCAGCACCAGCAGATTGCGGTTTGACGCCATTGTCTTCTTTCTCTCGGAGGTCTTCGTCGTCAGGAGGCGGCGTGCAGCCAGGGCTGCGAGTCCTTCTGGCGCTGCTCGTAGGCGTCGATGTCGGACGCCTTCTCCATGGTCAGCCCGATATCGTCCAGGCCGTTCAGCAGGCAGTGCTTGCGGAACGGGTCGATGTCGAAGTGCACCGTGCCGCCGTCGGGACCCTTGATCTCCTGCTTCTCGAGGTCGACCTCGATGATGGCGTTGGAGCCGCGGCTGGCATCGTCCATCAGCTTGGCGATGACTTCCTTCGGCATCTTGATCGGCAGGATGCCGTTCTTGAAGCAGTTGTTGTAGAAGATGTCCGCGAAGTCCTCGGAGATGACGCAGCGGATGCCGAAGTCGAGCAGCGCCCACGGCGCGTGCTCGCGGCTCGAGCCGCAGCCGAAGTTCGAGCCGGCGACGATGATCTTGGCGTTCTGGTAGGCCGGCTGGTCGAGGACGAAGTCCTTCTTCTGGCCGTCGGCCGTCCAGCGCAGCTCGTAGAAGAGCCCGTCCTTGAGACCGGTGCGCTTGATGGTCTTCAGGAAGTTCTTCGGGATGATCATGTCGGTGTCGATGTTGACCATCGGCATCGGCGCGGCGACGCCGCGCAGCGTCGTGAACTTTTCCATGGGGTTCCCTCGCGAAACGTCGGAATTAACGGGCTTTTGCCGCCCGGGTCAAGCCGCCGTGCCGCGCCGGGAAGGCCCGCTCAGCGGACCTTGATGACCAGCGTGCCGGCGATCATGTCGTGCAGGCCGCGCTTGCGTTCCGTGAAGGCAATCATGATGAAGCCGATGCAGAAGATGATCGCCGACAGGATCTTGGCGAAGTACCGGCCGGTGGCGTTCAGGAAGCTGAGGCGCTGGAAATCGGAAGTCACGACACGGAGGCCCATGGCCATCTTGCCGACCGTGGCGCCGCGTTCGGAACTTTCCATCAGGGCGAAGTAGAGCCACCCGATCACGAACGTCACGAGATTGAACGTCGGGTCGTAGTTCTCGAGGTCGTCCGACATCATGTCGACGCCCACGATGGCCGCGATGACGCTGGCTACGATTCCGAGCAGGATCGCGTCGATGATGTAGGCCACCAGCCGGATCCAGAAGCCGCCATAGGCGACGGCCTGGTTGCTGGCCGGCTGGGCGTCCCAGACGGGCGGCGGCGGTGCGGCGGGTCCCGAGTTGGGAACGCTGGGCATTCGTCTGTCTCCCCTGAACGAACCGAAGGCATCCTAGCACATCGGCCCGCGGACAGGAAAAAGGGCGGTGCCGTTGGCACCGCCCTTCGATCCGGATCTTCGTTGCCCGGCGCTACTGCCCGGCTCTACTGGTAATCGCGCACGTCGGCCAGCGTGCCCTTGATGGCCGCTGCCGCCGCCATCGCGGGGCTGACGAGATGGGTCCTGCCGCCGCGGCCCTGCCGGCCCTCGAAGTTGCGGTTGGAGGTCGAGGCGCAGCGCTGGCCGGGCTCGAGCCGGTCGGCGTTCATGGCGAGGCACATCGAGCAGCCCTGAATGCGCCATTCGAAGCCGGCCTCGCGGAAGATCTTGTCGAGACCTTCCTTCTCGGCCTCGGCCTTCACCAGGCCGGAGCCCGGCACCACCATGGCCGACACGCCCTCGGCGACCTTGCGGCCGCGCGCGATCTCCGCCGCCGCCCGCAGGTCCTCGATGCGGCCGTTGGTGCACGAGCCGATGAACACGCGGTCGATCGGCACGTCGACCAGCCGCTGGCCGGGCGTCAGGCCCATGTAGGCGAGCGAGCGGCTCCAGGCGTCGCGCCGGTCCTGATCCGGCGCATTGGCCGGATCGGGCACGACGTCGGTGATCGGCAGCGCGTCCTGCGGGCTGGTGCCCCAGGTCACCATCGGCGGGATGTCGGCGGCGAGCAGGTCGAGGCGCGTGTCGAAATGCGCCTCCTTGTCGCTCGGCAGGCGACGCCATTGGCCGAGCGCCAGGTCCCAGGCGCCACCCTTGGGGGCATAGGGCCGGCCCTGCAGGTACTGGAAGGTGGTCTCGTCCGGCGCGATCAGGCCGGCGCGGGCGCCCGCCTCGATCGACATGTTGCAGACGGTCATGCGGCCTTCCATCGTCATCTCGCGGATGGCGCGGCCGGCATATTCGACCACGTAGCCGGTGCCGCCGGCGGTGCCGAGGCGGCCGATGATGGCCAGGATCACGTCCTTGGCCGTGACGCCGAGCGGCAGGCTGCCCTCGACCGCCACACGCATGTTCTTGGCCGGCTTCTGGATCAGCGTCTGGGTGGCGAGCACGTGCTCGACCTCCGAGGTGCCGATGCCGAAGGCGAGCGCGCCGAAGGCGCCGTGCGTGGACGTATGGCTGTCGCCGCACACGATGGTCATGCCGGGCAGGGTCAGGCCCTGCTCGGGCCCGATCACGTGCACGATGCCGCGGCGTGGGTCGTTCATGTCGAAGTACGGCACGCCGAAGTCGACGACGTTCTTCTCGAGCGTCTCGACCTGGATGCGCGATTCCTCGTCCATGCCGCCTTCGCCGACCGGCGTGGTCGGCGTGTTGTGGTCGGCGACGGCGATGGTGGCGTCGGTGCGGCGCACCTTGCGGCCGGCCATGCGCAGCCCCTCGAAGGCCTGCGGGCTGGTCACCTCGTGGACGAGGTGGCGGTCGATATAGAGCACGCAGGTGCCGTCGTCCTGGCGATGGACGACGTGGGAATCCCAGATCTTCTCGAACAGGGTCCGCGGCGGCGGGGGAGGGGGCGGCGGCTCGGCCGACTTCTTGCGCGACGCCATGGCGGGCCTACTTCTTCCCGCCGCCCTTGGCGGCACGGATGTTCCTCTCGTCCCGGGGCTTTTCCTTCTTGAGCTTCTCGCGACGCGGCCGCTTCGCGGCCTCCTCGGCCTGCTCGGCAATCAGTTCGCGCTGGGCCTCGACGTCCTCGGCGATGCGGCTCGCCTTGCCGCGCAGATCGCGCAGGTAGTAGAGCTTGGCGCGGCGCACGATGCCCTTGCGCACGACCTCGATCTCCCAGATGCCCGGGCTGTACAGCGGGAAGACGCGCTCGACGCCCTCGCCGAACGAGATCTTGCGCACCGTGAACGACGAGTTCACGCCGGCGTTCTTGCGCCCGATGCACAGGCCCTCGTAGACCTGCAGGCGCTCGCGGTTGCCTTCCTGAACCTTGACGTGCACGCGCAGCGTGTCGCCCGGCTCGAAGCGCGGCACCGGCCGCTCGGCCTGGACCTTGTCCATCGTCGCTTGGCCGATCGTGTCTAGAATGTTCATCGCATCCATCCTTTCGTCACTTCTCTTCGTCCGTCCTCGCGGCCTGCCGCCGGGCCCACAGGTCGGGCCGGCGCCGTCGCGTGATCTCTTCCCGTTGCTGCCGCCGCCACGCCGCCACCTTTCCGTGGTTGCCCGAGACCAGAATCTCCGGCACCCGCCGTTCGATCCCGTCGGGTCCCGTCCAGCTCGCGGGCCTCGTGTAGTGCGGATACTCCAGCAGTCCGTCCTCGAAACTCTCCTCGTTCGCCGATGACGGCTCGCCCATCACCCCGGGCAGCAGCCGCACGCAGCTATCGATCACCGCCATGGCCGCGATCTCGCCGCCCGAGAGCACGAAATCGCCGACCGCAACCTCCTCCAGCGCCTGGGCCTCGATGACCCGCTCGTCGACGCCTTCGAACCGCCCGCACACCACGACCACGCCCGGTCCCGCCGCCAGCGCCCGAGCCCGGGCCTGGGAGAACGGGACGCCGCGCGGCGACATCAGCAGCCTCGGGGCGCCCGGAGGCGCTGCCGCCTCGATCGCCGCCGACAGCACGTCGGCCTTCATCACCATGCCGGCTCCGCCGCCGAACGGCGCGTCATCCACCGTGCCATGGCGATCCCTGGCGAACCGCCTGATGTCGACGGCGTCCAGCGACCACACGCCCTCCTTCAACGCCTTGCCGGCCAGGCTGATGCCCAGCGGGCCGGGAAACATCTCCGGAAAGATCGTCAGCGCCGTCGCGCGCCACACGTGCCTTCACGCCTCCTTCTCGCTCGCCACCGCCAGCACGCCCGCCGGCGGATCGACCACCACCTTGCCGCCCTCGACGTCGACCTCGGGCACCGCCTCGTCGTTGAACGGCAGCATCACCGACTGGCGTGACGCCGTGCCGCCCGAGACCTCCATCGTCCGTCCGCCGCCGAAATCGTGGAAGGCGATCACCTTGCCCCAATCCCGGCCGTCCGATCCGACGGCAGGCAGACCGACCAGGTCCGCCTCGTACCACTCCCGCTCGCCCGTCGCCGGCAACAGGCCGCGCTCCACGTAGAGTCGCAGCCCGCGTATCGCCTCGGCCGCCGTTCGATCGGCTACGCCCTCGATCCGGGCCAGCACCGCACCCTTGGCCGTGCTCAGTGCCTCGACCCGGTACCGCGTCTTCCCCGCCTCGTCCGACAGCGCGCCGTAGGAGGCGATCGCCATCGGGTCCTCGGTGAAGCTCCTGATGCGCACCAGCCCGCGCACGCCGTGCGGCGCGGCGACGATGCCCAGCAGGACGCGGCCCTTGCTCACCACAGGCTCAGCCGGCGGCGGCTTCCGTCGTCTCGCCGCCCTCGGAGGCCCCGGCGCCCGCCGCCGCGGCGGCGGCAGCGGCCTTGAGACGCTCCTGCGCCTTGGCGCGCGGCTGCGGCTTGCGGGTCTGGTCGCGCCGCTCGCGCGGCTTCATCATCTCGGCCTCGGCAAGGAACTTGGCCACCCGGTCCGACGGCCGCGCGCCGACCTGCAGCCAGTGCGCCAGACGCTCCTTGTCGAGCGTCACGCGCTGGGCGTGCTCGCGCGGCAGCAGCGGATTGTAGGTGCCGACCTTCTCGATGAAGCGGCCATCGCGCGGGCTGCGCGAATCGGCCACGACGATGTGGAAGAACGGCCGCTTCTTGGCGCCGTGGCGGGACATTCGGATCGCTAGCATTCCTTCTCCTTCGAAAAATCAGCGCGGAAAGCCGGGCGGCGGCATCATGCCGCCGAGGCTGCGCATCAATCCCTTTTCTCCAAGCTTGTTGACGCGTTTCATCATCTTGAGCATGTCGGCGTGCTGCTTGAGCAGCTTGTTGACGTCCTGGACGGCCACGCCCGATCCCTTGGCGATGCGCTTCTTGCGCGAGGCATGGATCAGGTCGGGGTTGCGCCGCTCGCGCGGCGTCATCGACAGGATCATCGCTTCCTGCCGCTTCAGCTGCTTCTCGTCGATCTTGGACTTGGACATCGCCGCCTTGGCCTGCATCGCGCCCGGCAGCATGCCCATCAGGCCCGACAGGCCGCCCATCTTGCGCAGCTGCCGGAGCTGGCTCAGCAGGTCGTCCATGTCGAACTGGCCCTTGCGGACCTTGGCCGCGAGCTTCTCGGCGTCTTCCTTCTCGATCGTTTCGGCGGCGCGCTCGACCAGCGAGACGATGTCGCCCATGCCCAGGATGCGGCTGGCGATGCGGTCGGGATGGAACGGCTCCAGCGCGTCGAACTTCTCGCCGACGCCGATCAGCTTGACCGGCCGGCCGGTGACCGCGCGCATCGACAGCGCCGCGCCGCCGCGGGCGTCGCCATCGACGCGGGTCAGCACGATGCCGGTGACGGCGAGCCGGTCGTTGAAGGCCTTGGCGACGTTGACCGCGTCCTGGCCGGTCATGGCGTCGGCGACGAGCAGCGTCTCCTTGGGCTGGGCGAGGGCGCTGATGTCGGCGACCTCCTTCATCAGCTCCTCGTCGATCGACAGCCGGCCCGCGGTGTCGAGGATCAGCACGTCGAAGCCTTCGCGCCGCGCCGTCTCGAGCGCCCGGCGCGTGATGGCGAGCGGCATCTCGAGCGGCACGATCGGCAGCGTCGGCACGCCGGTCTGCTCGCCGAGGATCTTGAGCTGCTGCTGCGCGGCCGGGCGGCGGGTGTCGAGCGAGGCCATCAGGACCTTGCGCTTGACCGAGAAGCTGCCGCCGAACTCGGCCGCCATGCCCTGCGGGCCCTGGCTCAGCCGGTAGCCGATCTTGGCCGAGGAGGTCGTCTTGCCCGAGCCCTGCAGGCCGACCATCAGGATCACGACCGGCGGGATGGCGTTGAGGTCGAGGTCGGCGACGGTGCCGCCCAGCATCTCGACCAGGTGGTCGTTGACGATCTTGACGACCATCTGGCCCGGCGTGACCGAGCGGATGACGTCGGTGCCGACCGCCTTGGGGCGCACCGTGTCGATGAACTGGCGGACCACCGGGAGCGCGACGTCGGCTTCGAGCAGTGCCGTCCGCACCTCGCGCAGGGCCAGGTCGACGTCGGCTTCCGACAGCGCACCGCGCCCGCGAAGCCGGTCGAACACATCACCCAGACGTTTGCTCAGACCCTCGAACATGTCGCTCCGTTCACCCAAGCACCGATCGCGCCGATGCGCGAACCTTCGCGGATCAGCGGAGCTCCTCCGACCGGGAGGAACCTTGAATCGGCAGGACCGATTGGACGGGCGGGGTATAAGGCCTGTCCGGCGAGGAGTCAAAAGGCTTGGTGACCGATCCTAGTACGTTGAAATACCACGATATTCCCCTCATCCGGTGGTGGAATCTCGGGCTCTTCCTGGTCGTCGCGGCCGCGCTTTTCGTGCCTGCGGTCTGGTGGGCGGGGCCTTCCGGCATGCTGGCGGCGCTCGGGGCCTTCTTCGCCGCGGGCCTGGTGGCGGTGGCCGTTTCCATGGCGCCGATGGGCTGGGCGGCCCTGCCGGCGCTCGGCTTCCGCCGGGCCGGCTGGCGCCCGATCGTGCTGGGAACGCTCGGCACGGCCGCCCTGTCGATCGGGGTCAGCCATCTCGGTATCGAACCCCAGGGCATGAAGCAGGCGATGGAGATCGCCCAGGAGCCGGAGCGCCTGCTGGTGAGCCTGGTCGTCCTGGCGGGCCTCGCGCCGCTGGTCGAGGAACTGGTCTTCCGCGGCCTGCTCTATGGCTGGGTGGCGGGCCGCTGGGGCTCGATCGCCGCCTGGGTGGTGAGCTCGCTCGCCTTCGCCGCCGCCCATGTCGAGCCGGCGCACGCCATCCTCGTCCTGCCGCTCGGCCTGTGGTTCGGCTGGCTGCGGCGGCGCACCGGGTCGCTGTGGCCGTCGCTGGTGGCCCATGCCTGCAACAACGGGCTCGCGGTCGGGGCCGCGGTGCTGCTCGGATCGGGTTGAGGTTCGGGCCGCGAGCTTGCGCTCGACCTAAGCCGCGAGCTTGCGCTCGACGAAGTCCAGCCGGTCCTGGCCCCAGAAGATCTCGCCGTCGATGACGAAGGACGGCGCGCCGAACACGCCCTTTTCGATGGCGGCCTTGGTGTATTCCTCGCGCTTCCCCGCCATCTCCGGCGCTTCGCCGGCCTTGGTCACGGCATCGGCGTCGAGGCCGCAGCCCGCGATGATGGCGCGCAGGGTCGCGGGATCGCCGGTGTCCTTCTCGTCCACCCACAGCGCATGCAGGACGGCGTGGGCGAGCTTGATGGCATCGGCCATGCGCCCCTGCTCGCGCAGCGCGATCACGCAGCGGGCCGCCGGCACCTCGTTGGCGGGAAAGAATCTCGGTTCCAGCGTCAGCGGCACGCCGACCTGATCGCGCCAGCGCTTCAGCTCCATCATGCGATAGGCTTGGCGCTGCGGCGCGCGCTTGGGCAGCGGCAGCCCGCCCGACACCGCGAACACCGATCCGAAGTCGACCGGCCAGATCGTGACGTCGGCGCCGTGCTTCTTCGCCATCGCCTCGAAGCGCTTCGAGCCGAGATAGGTCCAGGGCGAGTTCAGCGAGACGTAGTAGTCGACGTGCTTGGGCATGGTTCCCTCCGGGCGCCGACTGTGGCCGATTGGCAGGCGACAGCAAAGGGTCGATCCGCCATCCTGCCCTCGTGGCGGAACGCACCATCGCGATCACCGGCGGCGATGCCGGCTATTTCGACCTGATGAAGGACTGCATCGGCTCGCTGCGCGCGACGCAAGAGGGTGCCGCGCTGTCCATGGGCGTTCTCGATTGCGGCCTGACGGACGAGCAGCGCGCCTGGTGCCGCGAGCGCGGTGCGACGCTGGTCGTGCCTGGCTGGGACTTCGAGTTCCCCGGCCGCGACCGGCTGAAGGACGGCTACAAGGCGCTCACCGCGCGTCCGTTCCTGCCGCGCTACTTCCCCGGTTACGACCTCTACCTCTGGATCGACGGCGACTGCTGGGTCCAACAAGGCGACGCGCTCGATCTCTTCCAGCGGGCGGCCTGCACCGGTGCGCTGGCGGTCGCGCCCGAGATCCATCGCTCGATGCGCCACTACCGCCACGCCTGGGGCGAGTTCTCCTCGATCAACGGCGCCGCCTACGAAGCCTGCTTCGACCGGGAGACGGCCGAGCGGCTGATCCGCTATCCGCTGATCAACGCCGGCGTATTCGCACTCAGGGCCGATGCGCCGCACTGGGCCGGCTGGGCCGACGTCATGGGCGAGGCGCTGCGGCGCTCGGCGAACATGACCGACCAGATCGCGCTTAACGTGCTGGTCTACGACCGCGGCTTCGCCTGCGAGCCGCTGCCCAGCCGCTGCAACTGGCCGGTTCATCACGCCACGCCGGCCTGGGACGCCGCGCGCGGCCTGTTCGTCGAGCCCGCCATGCCCTACGAACCGCTCGGCATCCTGCATCTCACGATCTACACCAAGCGGTTGGCGACGCTCGACGTGCGCGAGGTGGGCGGCGCGCATGCCGGCCAGGTCCGGCAGCGCGCGTTGCGCTGGCCCGGGCGAACGGCCATATAGCCCGCATGGCCGGGACGCCGTTCCTCAAGATGCACGGGCTGGGCAACGACTTCGTCGTGCTCGATGCGCGGTTGGCCGCGCTCGACCTGACGCCGGAGCGTCGCCGTACCATCGCCGACCGGCGGCTGGGCGTCGGCTGCGATCAGCTGATCGTGCTCGAGCCGCCGAGCGACCGCGACGCCGACGTCTTCATGCGCATCTACAATCCCGACGGCGGCGAGGCCGGGGCCTGCGGCAACGCCACCCGCTGCGTCGCCTCGATGGTGATGGACGAGCGCCGGACCGACCACGTCACGGTGCAGACCGTCGCCGGGCTCCTCGAGTCGCAGAAGGCCGGCATGGGCAGCAACGGCCTGCCGGTGATCTCGGTCGACATGGGACCGGCGCGGCTCGACTGGCGCGAGATCCCGGTCCGCGACGCGTGCGACACCAACCACCTGCCGGTCGCCCTGGGGCCGCTCAGCGATCCCGTCGGGACGAGCATGGGCAATCCGCACGCGACCTTCTTCGTCGACGATGCCGAGGCGATCCCGCTCGCCGAGCTTGGCCCGCGGCTGGAGAACGATCCCTTCTTTCCCGAACGCGCCAACATCGGCGTCGCCCAGCTTCTCGCGCCGGACCGGCTCAGGCTGCGCGTCTGGGAGCGCGGCGCCGGCATCACCCTCGCCTGCGGCTCGGGCGCCTGCGCGGCCGTCGTGGCGGCGAGCCGGCGCGGTCTCGTGCAGCGCAGGGCCGACGTCGTGCTGGAGGGCGGCACGCTCACCATCGAGTGGCTGCGCGACGGCCATGTGCTGATGACCGGCGGCATCGCGGTTGCCTTCAAGGGCGAGCTCGACCGCTCGCTGCTCGCGTGAGGTGATGCGGTGAGCGATCCCTCCAAGCCCGAGGACGGAAAGGCCGAGGCGGACGCCCCCAAGAAGGGCTGGTTCGCGCGCTGGCGCTCGCGCGGCGATGCTGCGGTGCCTGAGCCGGCCACCGAGCCGGAGTCCGACCCGCCGCCTGCCCCCGAACCGGAACCGGAGCCCGCTTCCGTCGCGCCCGAGTCCATCGAGGCCACAGCCAGCGTCCCCGACGTCGAGGTCGCGACGGTCGAGGAGACGGAAGAGCCCGAGAAGGAAGCCGGGAAGAAGGGCTGGCTGTCGCGGCTGCGCGAGGGACTGTCGAAGTCGACCAGGCGCGTCACCGAGAGCATCACCGGCCTCTTCACCAAGAAGAAGCTCGATCAGCAGACGCTGGACGAGCTCGAGGATGCGCTGATCCAGGCCGATCTCGGCGTCGCCGTGGCGGCACGGCTGGTCGGCAAGCTCGGCAAGGAGCGCTTCGGCCGCGAGGTCACGGACGAAGAGGTGCGGGCCGCCTTCGCCGACGACATCGCCGAGATCCTGGCGCCGGTCGCGGTGCCGCTGGCGATCGATCCCGGCCATCGGCCGCATGTCGTTCTGGTGATCGGCGTCAACGGCAGCGGCAAGACCACGACGATCGCCAAGCTCGCCAACCTCTACAAGGGCGAGGGCCGCTCGGTGATGCTGGCCGCGGGCGACACGTTCCGCGCCGCCGCCGTCGAGCAGCTCAAGGTCTGGGGCGATCGCGCCGGGGTGCCGGTCGTGTCGCGCAACACCGGCGCCGACGCCGCCGGTCTCGCCTACGAGGCGCTGGAGCGGGCGCGCGCCGAAGGTTGCGACGTGCTCCTGATCGACACGGCCGGGCGGCTGCACAACAAGGCCAACCTGATGGACGAGCTGGCCAAGATCGTGCGCGTGATCCGCAAGCTCGATCCCACCGCGCCGCATTCCTGCCTGCTGGTGCTCGACGCCACCACCGGCCAGAACGCCCATGCGCAGGTCGAGACCTTCAAGACCATGTCGCCGGTCGATGCGCTGGTGCTGACCAAGCTCGACGGCAGCGCCAAGGGCGGCGTCCTGGTGGCGCTGGCCGAGAAGTTCAAGCTGCCGGTCGTGGCGATCGGTGTCGGCGAGGGCATCGACGACCTGCGGCCGTTCGAGGCGCGGGCCTTCGCCCGGGGATTGATGGGGCTGCCATGAGCGAGAACGCGCAACCCGAACACGGCATGCGCCGCTTCTACGCGACCGCGCTGGAGCTCGGGCCGCTGCTCCTGTTCTTCGTCGCCAACAGCCGCTGGGGCATCTTCGTCGGCACCGGCGTGTTCATCGCGGCCACGGCGGTGGCGCTGCCCTGCTATCGCTGGCTGGAGAAGCGCTGGCCGGTCATGCCGCTGGTCGGCGGCTTCTTCGTGCTGGTGTTCGGCGGGCTCACGATCTGGCTTCAGGACGACACGTTCATCAAGCTGAAGCCCACCATCGTGAACTGCCTGTTCGGCGTCATCCTGGGCGGCGGTCTGCTGCTGTTCGACCGGCCGCTGTTGAAGCCGATCTTCGGCACCGCCTTCCGCCTGACCGACGAGGGCTGGCGCAAGCTCACCGTGCGCTGGGCGCTGTTCTTCTTCGTCCTCGCCGCCGTCAACGAGGTGATGTGGCGGTTCTTCTCCACCGACACCTGGATCGCCAGCAAGATGCTGCTGAGCTTCCCGCTGACGCTGGTCTTCGCCTTCCTGCAGATCCCGCTGCTGCGGCGCTACTGGGACGGTGACGACAATCCCTTCGCCCCGGGCGGCTGAGAGTGGAAGCGGGGGCTTGACCCCGCGCCCTCCCGCCGCGAGGTGCCGTCGTCGCGGCTATTCGGCCGCCAGCGGCAGCCGGTTCCTGTCCAGCAGGCCGAGCGGGCTCCTCGCAGTCTTGAGCCTTTCGGCGTAGGCATCGAGCCAGTCCTGCTCGACGGGCGCCACGAACGCGCCGCCGCGCGCGCCGAGGTAGATGTCGGGATTGTCGACGGTGGCCGGCACCTTCTTCGCATTCATCAGGTCCTGGGCGGCCTGCAGCAGCCGCTTGCGCGTGATGGCGATCATGCGGTCCGACGGCGCGAGATGCTCGAGCGAGCGGTCGACGATCTCGCCCATGCATTCGACCGCGGCCTGGTCCTGGCGGCCGATGCCCTGGATGCCGGTGTAGTTGACGGTCTTCTGCATGTCGCGGTCGATGAAGTAGTCGTTGTCGCGGCGCGCGACGAGGCGATGCCGGCCGTACCAGTCGCTGGTGTTGGGCAGGAATTCCATGTCGGGTGCCAGGCCGGGAATCCAGTCGCCGTTCTTCAGCGTCTCCAGCGGGCGGGTCTTCTGCTTCCAGGCCAGGTTGTAGGTCATGGTGTGCGTGTCATCCATGGGCACGTTCAGGGTGCACGCTACCTGGTCCTCGAACGAGCCGTTGGGCGTGAGCGTGATGAACGGGAACATGAAGTGCGCGAACCGGTAGTAGTACTGGCCGGTCTCGGCCGGCCGGTAGGCCGCATACATCGTGCCCCACTCGGTCTCGGTCGATTTGTACTCGGGCGCCCGGTCGCCGACGCCCCACTTGTGGATCGTGTCGGACGCCACGTCCTCCATCTTCAGCCCGCCGATATGCAGGAAGCCGAAGTGCGACGTGTCGATGTCGCCTTCCAGCGACTGGAACCAGTTGCACTCGCGCTGGTGGACGCGCGTGAAGCGCTCCTCCTCGGGCAGCATCAGGATCTCGATGTTGGGGAGCGGCGGCACGTCCCGGCGCTGGCCCATGTAGGTCCAGACGATGCCGGCGCGCTCCACGACCCTGTAGGCCTTGGCTTTCACGCGCTCCCTGAAGTCCTGGGCCGGCGGCACGTTCGGCATGTCGACGCAGTTGCCGTCCACGTCGAACTTCCAGCCGTGATAGACGCAGCGCAGGCCGTTCTCCTCGTTGCGTCCGAAGAACAGCGAGGCGCAGCGGTGCGGACATCGGTGCTCCATGATGCCGACGCGGCCGGCCGTGTCGCGGAAGGCGATGAGCTGCTCGCCCAGCAGCAGGAGCCGAAGCGGCGCGGCGTCCGCTGCAAGCTCGGAGGAAAGACAGGCGGGAATCCAGTATTCCCGCATCAGGTTGCCCATGGGTGTGCCGGGTCCAACGCGCGTCAGCATCTCGTTGCTGGCAGCAGTCAGCATGGTTTCCTCCAGGATTATCAGTTCAGGTCGGTTCGAACGCTCCTCGTTGACGGGACTACGCTGATCAGACTCCCGCCGGTTTGCGCGGCGGCCACAGGCGGGCGAGCTCGCCCGACGGGTTGGAATGGGTCGCGAAATCGGCCTTGCCGCGCGACTCGTGGAAGTGGGCCAGTGCCCAGACCACGGTCGGGAAGGCGAGCTGGTCCCAGGGAATGTCCGGCCACGCGACCAGCGCCACGTCCTCGCTCTCGGGGCCGGCGGCCACGTCGGGACTCGCCAGCCGCGCCCGGTACATGATCTGCACCTGGCCGATCCGGGCGACGCTGTACATCGCGAGCAGCCGGTCGATCTCGATCGTGGCGCAGGCTTCCTCCAGCGCCTCGCGCTGCGCCGCCTGCTCGGTCGTCTCGCCGAGCTCCATGTAGCCCGCCGGCACGGTCCAGAAGCCCTTGCGCGGCTCGATCGCCCGCTTGGCGAGCAGGATGCGGTCTTCCCAGGTGCAGACCGCGCCGGCGACGATCTTGGGGTTCTGGTAGTGGATGAACTCGCAGCGGCCGCAGACCAGCCGCTCCCGGTTGTCGCCGTCGGGAATGCGCTTCTCGAAATGCTCCGGCGGGTCCCACGGCAGCCGTGGGCGCGCCGGGGTCGAGGGAGGCGGCTCGCTCATGCTCCCGGGTCTACGCCGCGCGGATCAGCGCCGCAACGCCCGGCAGCGCCTTGCCTTCCATCCACTCGAGAAAGGCACCGCCCGCGGTCGAGACGTAGGAGAACTTGTCCTCGACGCCGGCCGCGGCCAGCGCCGCCACCGTGTCGCCGCCACCCGCCACCGACAGGAGCTTGCCGGCCGCCGTCTGGTCGGCGACGGCGCGGGCCAACGCCACCGTGCCGGTGTCGAACGGCTGGATCTCGAAGGCCCCGAGCGGTCCGTTCCACACGAGCGTGGCGCAGTCGGCGACCTCCTGCTTGTAGAGCTCGATGGACTTCGGTCCGACGTCGAGGATCATCTGGTCGTCGGGGCAGGCCTTGGCGTCGACCACGCGGCTCGGCGCGCCGGCCTTGAACTCGGCGGCGACGACCACGTCGACCGGCAGCAGCACCCGGCAGTCGGCGGCCTTGGCCTTGTCGAGGATCTCCAAGGCGGTCTTGCCGAGGTCCTTTTCCGACAGCGACTTGCCGACCGCGATCCCCTGCGCTTGCATGAACGTGTTGGCCATGCCGCCGCCGATGATGAGCTTGTCGACCTTGCCGACGAGGTTGCCCAGCAGGTCGAGCTTGGTCGAGACCTTGGCGCCGCCGACGACGGCGCAGACCGGGCGCCGCGGATTGCCGAGCGCCTTGTCGAGCGCCTCGAGCTCGGCCTGCATCAGCCGGCCCGCGGCGGCCGGCAGCAGATGGGCAAGCCCCTCGGTCGAGGCGTGCGCGCGATGGGCGGCGGAGAAGGCGTCGTTCACGTAGACGTCGCCCAGCACCGACAGCTTGTCGACGAAGCCCCTGTCGTTCTTCTCCTCCTCCTTGTGGAAGCGCAGGTTCTCGAGCAGCAGGACATCGCCCGGCTTCAGCGTGCGCACCGCATCCTCGGCCAGCGGCCCGATGCAGTCCTCGGCGAAGGCGACGGGCTTGCCCAGCGCCGCGGCCAGCGGCTCGACCAGCGGCTTCAGCGACATCTCCGGGACACGCTTGCCGTCGGGACGGCCGAAATGGCTGAGGACGACCACCCGTGCGCCCTTGGCCGCGAGTTCCTTGAGGGTCGGTGCGGCCCGCTCGATCCGGGTCGCGTCCGTGACCTTGCCGGCCTTCATCGGCACGTTCAGGTCGACGCGCACCAGCACGCGCTTGCCGGCGAGGTCGATGGTATCGATCGTGTTGAAGGTCGTTTGAGGCATGAACTCTCTCTGTCTGTTGTCGTGCCGTCAGCGCTTGCGGATGACGAATATCAGGACCTCGCCGTCCCGCCGAGTCGAGACGAGCTCATGGCCGGTCTGCTTGCAGTAGGCGGGAAAGTCCTGCTCCGCCGCCGGATCGGTGGCGCGCACGGTGAGCAGCCCGCCGACGGCGAGCTCGCGCAGCTTGCGGTTGGCCCGCAACACCGGCAGGGGGCACAGCAGGCCCGTCGCATCGTATTCCAGCGTGTCGCTCATGGTCCGCCCATCCTACCTCATCGCCACGACGATGGTGGCGCCGCCCCCGAGGGCCCGTCAGGTCGCCAGGAAGCCCGGACCGCCGCGGCGCAGCAGCTCCTGTCCGGCATCGCGGCCCAGCGCCGCCGCATCGGCCGCTGCGCCGCGGCGCTCGACGGAAACGAGCTGCGAGCCGTCCGGCTTGGCGATCAGCCCGCGCAGGAACAGGCCGCTGCCGTCGAGGACGGCATGCCCCGCGATGGGCGTGCGACACGAGCCGTCGAGCACCGCCAGCATGGCGTGCTCGGCCGCGACGCAGGTCGCGGTCGCGCCATGGTCGATGGCGGCGAGCCAGTCCCGGGTCCGCGCATCGTCGATGCGGCATTCGATGCAGATCGCGCCTTGCCCGACGGCGGGCAGCATCTCATCTTCGGGCACCGGCGTGCCGACATGGCCGAGTCCCAGCCGCTTCAGTCCGGCCAGCGCCAGCAGGGTCGCCTCGACCTCGCCGCGCGCGCGCTTGGCCAGCCGCGTGTCGACGTTGCCGCGCAGCATGACCAGGGAAAGGTCGGGCCGGTGGTGCAGGAGCTGGGCGCGGCGGCGCAGCGCCGAGGTACCGACCACGGCACCTCGGCGCAGTTCCGCGATCGCCCTGACGCCGTCGCCTGCGATCAGCACGTCGCGTGCATCCTCGCGCGGCAGGAAGGCGGCGATGGCGAGGCCGGGCGGCTGGGCCGTCGGCATGTCCTTCATGCTGTGCACCGCGATGTCGATGCGGCGCGACAGCATCGCCTCCTCGATCTCCTTGACGAACAGGCCCTTGCCGCCGGCCTCCGACAGGGGCCGGTCCTGTATGGCATCGCCGGTGGTCCGGATGACCTCGATCGCGATGGCGTCCGGACCGGCCAAGGCGGGCACCGCCTGCGCCAGCGCGTCGCGCACGAGGCCGGCCTGGGTGAGCGCAAGCTTGCTGCCGCGGGTGCCGAGTTTCAGAAAAGGCGCCATGGGCGCTGCTCTAGCTTAGGTGGACCGCCGACGCTAGAAGACTGGCATGCGCGTCCTGGGCATCGAAACCAGCTGCGACGAGACGGCGGTCGCCATCGTCGAGGCGCCGCCGGGCTTCGGCCCGGTCGGGGCGATCCTCGCCAACGTCGTCTACAGCCAGGAGACCGAGCACCGCCGGTTCGGCGGCGTCGTGCCGGAGATCGCCGCGCGTGCCCATCTCGAGCGCATCGACGGGCTGGTCGAGGAAGCGCTGCGGGTCTCCTCGCTCGGCCTCGACGATCTCGACGCCATCGCCGCCACCGGCGGCCCCGGCCTGATCGGCGGCGTGATGGTGGGCGTCATGGCGGCCAAGGCGCTGGCCTTCGCGCGCGACAAGCCGTTCCTAGCGGTCAACCATCTCGAGGGCCATGCGCTCACGGTACGCCTGACCGAGCCGGTCGAGTTTCCCTACCTGCTGCTGCTGGTCTCGGGGGGCCACTGCCAGCTCCTGACGGTGCGCGGCCCCGGCGACTTCACGCGACTCGGCACCACCATCGACGATGCCGTGGGCGAGTGTTTCGACAAGACCGCCAAGCTGCTCGGGCTCGGCTTTCCCGGCGGACCGGCCGTCGAGCGCATGGCGCGCGGCGGCAATCCGGAGCGCTTCGCCCTGCCGCGGCCGATGTGGCGCAAGCCGGGCTGCGACTTCTCCTTCTCGGGCCTGAAGACGGCGGTGCGGCTGGCGGTCGAGAAGCTCGACCCCGAGGACGAAGCGGCGCGGGCCGATCTCTGCGCTTCCTTCCAGCGCACCGTCGGCGACGTACTGGCCGACCGGTGCGGCAATGCGCTCACGGCCGCGCCGTCGCCGACCCTGGTCGTGGCCGGCGGCGTCGCCGCCAACCTCTACCTGCGCGGCCGCCTCGAAGCCGTCGCGGCGCGCCACGGCGCGCGGCTGGTGGCGCCGCCGGTCAAGCTTTGTACCGACAACGGCGCCATGATCGCCTGGGCCGGCGTCGAGCGGCTGCGGCTCGGCCGCACCGATCCGCTCGACTTCAAGCCGCGACCCCGCTGGCCGCTCGACGCGGCGGCCGCCGTTCGGGTGTAGACTGCCGCCATGGAATCCCAGGTCGTCCCGCTGTTCGCCACGCCGATCGTGCTGACGGACATCCCCGATTCGCAGACGCTCGGCGCCGAGCTGCGGCGTGTCATCGCCGAGCGCCAGAAGGTTCATCCCGGCACGCAGCATTCCAACCTGGGCGGCTGGCAGTCGACCTGGGACATGGACCGCTGGGGCGGCGCGGCCGCCATCAAGCTGCTGGCCTTCGCCCGCAACATCGCCAACCGCCAGACCACCGACCGCGAGGGCAAGCCGGTCGCCATCACCTGGCGCGCCAACATGTGGGCCAACGTCAACCGCAGCGGGCACGCCAACGAGTTCCATTCCCATCCCGCGAGCTTCTGGTCCGGCGTCTACTATGTCGACGACGGCGGCATCGCCGGCGATTCGTCGCTGGGCGGCGAGCTGGAGTTCATGGATCCGCGCGGGCCGGGGCCGGCGATGTACGCGCCGAACCTCGCCTTCGCCATGCCGGGCGGCCTGTCGGTCGGGGCCAACGAGCTGGTGCGGCCGCAGGCCGGGCGGCTGGTCATGTTCCCGTCCTGGGTGCTGCACCAGGTGCGTCCCTATCGCGGCAACGCCGAGCGCATCTCGATCGCGCTGAACCTCAGCCTGTGAGGCCGCGATGAACGCGGTCGGGCGCATCGGCGTCGTCGGCGGCGGCGCCTGGGGAACCGCTCTCGCCTGCCTCGGCCGGCGGGCCGGACGCGAGGTCGCGCTGTGGTCGCGCGACCCGTCGATCGCGCAGGCGGTCGCCCGGGACCGCGCCAACCCCGTCTACCTGCCGGGCCTTTCCCTCGACGCGGGGATCGTGGCGGCGCCCGATCTCGCCGCGCTGGCCGATTGCGATGCGCTGCTGCTGGTCTGCCCGGCGCAGGCGGTGCGCGAGGTGAGCGCTCGGCTGCCCGGCCGGGCGCCGGTCGTGATCTGCGCCAAGGGTATCGAGGCCGCGAGCGGCCGGCTGATGCCAGAGGTGCTGGCCGAGACCCTGCCCGGGCGTCCGGTCGCGCTGCTCTCCGGACCGAGCTTCGCGGAGGAGGTCGTGCGCGGCCTGCCGACCGCCGTCAGCATCGCCAGCGCCGACCCCGCGCAGGGGGAAGGGCTGGCGGCCGCGCTGGCGGCCGGTGCGTTCCGCCCCTACTGGACGCACGACGTGATGGGCGTGGCGCTGGGCGGCGCCTTCAAGAACGTGCTGGCCATCGCCGCCGGCATCGTCGAGGGCAGGGGCCTCGGCTACAACGCCGCCGCCGCCCTGGTGACGCGCGGCTTCGCCGAGATGGCGCGGCTCGGCCGGGCGCTCGGCGCCGAGCTCGAGACCCTGACCGGGCTCAGCGGCCTCGGCGACCTGGTCCTGACCTGCCACGGCCCGCTGTCGCGCAACCGCTCGCTCGGTCTCGCTCTGGGCAAGGGGGCGGTGCTGGCCGACTACATGGCCGGCCGGCGGCAGGTCGTGGAGGGCGCGGCGACCGCCCCGGCGGTGCTGGCACGCGCGGCGCAGCTCGGCATCGAGATGCCCATCTGCACCGCCGTCGATGCTATCCTGCATCGCGGCGCGGACCTCGACGAGGCGATCCGCGGCCTGCTGGCGCGCCCGCTGCGGCGCGAGGGACGATAGGGCGTTTGGGCTCTGGGCGGAGGGACGTGACATGGCGCATTGGCTCATCAAGTCGGAGCCGTCGGCCTATTCCTGGGACCAGTTCGTGAAGGACAAGAAGACGTCGTGGACCGGCGTGCGCAACGCGCAGGCCGCCGCCAACCTCAAGGCGATGAAGGTCGGCGACCGCTGCTTCTTCTACCATTCCAACGAGGGCAAGGAGATCGTGGGCATCGCCGAGGTGGTGCGCACCGCCTATCCCGATCCCACCGACAAGGACGGCAAGTCGGTCACGGTCGACGTGAAGCCGGTCGGGCCGGTGAAGACGCCGGTGACGCTCGCTGCCATCAAGGCCAACCCGGCCTTCAAGGATCTCGGCCTGGTCCGCCAGTCGCGCCTGTCGGTGTCGCCCGTCGGCGACGCCCACTGGAAGCTCCTGACGAAGATGGCCGGCGCCAAGGAGTGATCGACAATACCCGCGGCATCCTCGCGATGTCCGCGTCGGTCGTCGTCTTCATCTTCAACGACGCGCTGATCAAGCTCGCCGCCGAGAGCGTGCCGGCGGTGCAGGCGATCGGCGTGCGCGGCCTGTTCGCGACGCTGTGGTGCGCGCTCGCCCTGCTGGCGACCGGCGCCTGGCGGCACATCGCCTGGGCCGCCCATCCGCGGATCGTGCTGCGCGGCGTGCTCGAGGCCGGAGCCGCCATCGTCTACCTGGTGGCGCTGTTCCACATCCCCTTCGCCATCGCCACCGCGGTCAACCTCGCGACGCCGCTGATCCTGACCGTCCTCGCCGTGCTGATCCTGGGCGAGGACGTGCGCTGGCGGCGCTGGCTGGCGGTGATCGCCGGCTTCGTCGGGGTGCTGCTGGTGATCCAGCCGCACCCCGGCGACCTCAACGCCTGGACCTGGGTGGCCCTGGTCGGAACGGTCATCGGCGCGTTCCGCGACGTCATCGCCCGCTTCCTGCCGGTCGGCGTGCCGACGCTGGTCGTGTCCTTCACGACGGCGCTGATCGTCGCCGTGGTCGGCTGCGGCTGGGCGGTCGTCGAGGGCTGGCAGCCGATGGGCGGGCGCGCCGTCGGCTTCATCGCGGCGTCGTCGCTGCTGCTGGCCGCCGGCTATCAGTTCCTGGTGCTGGCGCTGCGCTCGGGCGGCGAGGTCTCGGTGATGGGTGCGTTCCGCTACGCCTCGATCCTGTGGGCGCTCGGCATCGGCTACGTGGTGTGGGGCGAGGTGCCCGACGCGCTGGCCATGGCCGGGATCGCCGTCATCGTCGGCTCGGGCCTCTACATCCTCCACCGCGAGCGGGTCCGTCGCTGATCTCCACAAAGAGAAACGGCGCCGTCCGGGGACGGCGCCGTTGCGGGGGGAACGTCGGGGCCGGTCTAGCGCTTGAGGAGGGCCGCCAGGCTGGACGAGGTCATCGACGGCACGGACACCGAGGCGGTGAAGCTGGCGGCCGTCGGACGGCTCAGCGAAATTGCCGTCGTCTGGTACATGCTGGCCGCCGTCTTGATGCCGCCGACCACGGCCTGGGTCTCGTTGATGCTCAGCTCGATGAACTTGTTTTCCATGATGCTCTCCTGTCCTTGGCACCGCGGCCGGCGGGATTGCCGTCCGTCGATGTGATGAGGATACGGGCGCCCGGTTTCCCGCCGATTGCGCGATCACCGATGTTGGTTTCGCGTGTTGCTCGGGCGGTTCTCTCGATCAGCCCTTGAGCAGCCGGACGTTGGCGGAATCCAATGTCCTGCTCCTGTCGTTGCCGCGGCCGAGCTCGATGACGCGATCGGCGAGCGCGATGGTCTGCGGCCGGTGTGCGACGTGGATGCGGGTGATCGGCAGCGTCAGCAGCATCTCGTTGATCCGCCTCTCCAGCTCGACGTCGAGGTTGGCCGTTCCCTCGTCGATCACCAGGATGCGCGGCCGGCGATAGAGGGCGCGGGCGAGCAGCACGCGCTGGCGCTGGCCGGCCGACAGGGTGCTGCCGAGGCTGCCGATCACCGTGCGGTAGCCCATCGGCATGCGCATGATCTCGTCGTGGATGCAGGCCAGCCGGGCGCATTCGGCGACGAACTGCGGGTCGGCGCCTTCCTCGAAGAAGCAGATGTTCTGCAGGATCGAGCCGGTCAGGAGCGTGTCGTCCTGCATGACGGTGGCGACCTGGCGGCGGTAGGCGCGTTCGCCGAACGCCGGCAGGGCGGCGCCGTCGACCCGCACCTCGCCCGAGGTCGGCTCGAACAGGCCGAGCAGGATCTTGACCAGGGTGGTCTTGCCGCAGCCCGACGGGCCGGTGATGGCGACGCATTCGCCGGCCTCGATCCTGAGCGACAGGTCGTTCAGCACGAACGGCTCGGTGGCAGCGTAGCGGAAGCTGACGCGGTCGAGCTCGATCTCGCCCGCGATCGGCGGCCGCTCGCCGACCTGGCGGGAATAGGTTCCTTCCTGGTCGGTCATCGCGATGTCGGACAGGCGATCGAGGTGCAGCCGCAGCAGGCGGAAGGCGACGGCCTTCTCGACGATGTGGGCGCCCGCCGTCATGAACTGCGACTTGTAGGCCAGGATGGCGTAGAGCACGCCGATGGTGAGGTCGCCCCGGATCGCCAGCCAGGCCGCCACGGCGACGAAGGCCACCTGCTCCAGCATCACGATGGTCTCGCGCAGCGACTTGAAGGCGGCTTCCAGGCGCTGCTGCGCGGCACGGCTGTGCACGGCCTCGGCCATGCGGCTGACGAACTGGCCCTCGCGCTCGATCTCGGCGTTGAACAGCTTGATGGCCTGCGTCGAGCGGATGCTCTCGATCAGGTGCGTGGTGCAGGCGGCCTCGGCACGCACCACGTCCTCGCCGCGCCGGAACAGCGGCAGGTAGAAGCCGACGCGCAGGGAGGCGTAGAGCGCCAGCGCGGCCACCGCCACGCCGGCCAGCAGCGGGCTGATGACGAGCATGAGGACCAGGGTGGCGATCGCGAGCACGCCGTCGATCACGGCCAGCAGCAGGCCTTCGGCCAGCAGCGACCGGATCGGCTCCAGCGAGTGGAAGCGCGAGACGATGTCGCCGTCGTCGCGCCTGGCGAAGAACGACTGGGGAAGGCGCAGCAGGTGGGCGAACAGGCGGCTCGACAAAGCGAGATCGAGGCGGCTCTGCACGTAGACCAGCACGGTCGAGCGGGCGAGCTCGGTGACCATGCGGAACAGCGCCACGATCGCGAAGCCGCCGGCCAGCGCCAGCAACAGGTCGGTGTCGCCGCTCGGGATCACGTTGTCGACGGCGGTCTGCATGTACCAGGGGGCGAGCAGCAGGAGGGCCTCGAGGAAAACCGACAGCACGACGACCTGCACGCCCTGCCCGCCGAGGCCGCCGACGCCGCGGAACAGGGTGCCGAGCGGCAGCCGGCGCTCCTGGCGGATCGGCCTGAAGGCCTCGTTGGGCGAGAATTCCATGGCGACACCGGTGAAGTGCTCGCCGACCTGGCGGAGCGACAGGCGTATCGCGCCGCGCGCCGGATCGTGGATCACCGCGCCGCGCCGGCCGACCGACTTCAGTACGACGAAATGGTTCATGTCCCAGTGCAGGATGGCCGGCAGCCGGAGCCGGCCGAGATCGGCGGGTTCGAGTCGCAGCGCCCGGGCGTTGAGCGAGAACTGTTCGGCCAGGGTCGCCAGCGACTGCAGGCTGGTGCCGTTCCCCGAGGCCGTCTGGTGGAGACGCAGGGACACGAGGTCGATCTGGTGGCCGTGCCAGCCCGCGATCATGGCGAGGCAGGCGTGGCCGCATTCGGTGGTCTCGGCCTGGCGGATCAGGGGAAGGGTGCGGAAACTGAACATCGTCTGCCTCCCGTCAGCGCTGTGCCACGCCGAACACGCTCTCGCCCACCCAGGCCAGGATGGGCCGGCGATCGACCTGGATGGTGGCGGAGAGCAGCATGTCGGGGCGGAGATGGGCCTCGCGGTCGCCGCCCACGGCGACCTGCTGGCGCTCGATGGCGACATCGAGCACGTAGGCCGGCTCTGCCATCCTGACCGGAGAGATCCGCTCGATCTCCCGCGGCAGGAGCACGGAGTTGGCGACCTCCTCGATGCGACCCTTGAAGGTGCCGTACTTCTGGTAGGGGAAGGCGTCGTAGCGGATCGCGACGTCCTGCCCGGCATGGACCTTGCCGATGGCGCGCGTCGGCACGAACAGGCGGGCGCGCAGCGCGGCGCCCTCGGGCACGATGGTGGCGATCAGCATGCCGCTGTCGACGCCGGCGCCGGCCAGCGCGGGAATGGCGGCGATGCGGCCGGCGACCGGCGCGCGCACCACAGTGGCGCGGCGCGCCTCCAGCTCGATCAGGCGCTGCTGCACGTTGGCCAGCGCCTCGCGCAGGCCGCGATGGCGGTCGTTCGCGATCATCGGCAGCTGCTCGAGCGCGATGCGCGACAAGGCGAGCTGCGCCCGCTTGGCGGCGATCTCGCGCTCGGTTGCCTGCAGCGAGACGCGCTGGCCGAGGGCGCTCATCTCGCGGCGCTGCAGCTCGTCGGCCGATATCGTGCCCTTCGCCGCGAGATCGCGGATGCGGTCCGCGTAGCGCTGGGCGAGCTTCGACTGCTCCTCCTGGACGGCGACGCTGCGCGCCAGCATCGCGATGTCGCCGGCGAGCTCGTCGATCGTGGTCTGCAGCCGACGCTCCTCCGACAGGCGCCAGTCGCGGTCGCGGGCGATCTGCAGCTCGAGGTCCTGGCGCTGGCTGTCGAGCTGCCGGGCGATCTCGGCCTCGGCGCTGGCGCCGGAGGTGGTGGCATGGTCGGACTGCAGGGTGACGATGGCGTCGCCGCGTCCGACGAGCTGGCCGTCCTTGACATGGATGGCGCTGACGATGCCCTGGCGGGGCGCGCGGACTCGGGCGACGCCGCCCGCCGGCTCGAGATAGCCCGCGGCGGTCTCGATCCGCGGCACGGCGCCGCGGACCAGCAGGAAGCCGCCGACCGCGAAGACGACGGCCAGGCCCGCAACGATGAGCAAGGTGAAGGCGGGGGCCCGGGGCATCAGCCCGCGGGAAGCCAGGAGCTCCCAGGTGCGCTCGGCGACTTCAGGCCGGAAGAGGGGCCGCGCGGGCTCCCGAGGCTTGTCCGACGGCGGCATGACCGGTCCCCCTGCGATCTTCGAGGCTCACAGGATGAAAGGACCGGGTTGCCGCCCCATTGCGCGATGGCGGCGCTTGGTTTCCTTGGTTTCGCGGGCTGCCGCTCAGTGACCCCCGCGCGTCGGCAGGGGAGGATCGATCAGCGCGACACCCAGCGCTCGTAGTCCCTGGCGACCTCCTCGACCGCGACGTCGTAGAAGCGCTTGCCGTGCTCGGGGGTCGCCTGGTTGGGATCGGAGCCGATGCGGCCGTCGGGGAAGGCCCGGCGATAGTCCTCGGCGTCGGCGAAGGAGCCGTTGGGCGCGATCCGCGGCTCCATTTCCTTCTGCTGCATCGTCTCGGGATACTTGTACCAGGTGAGCGCGACTTCCGACGCCGTGGCGTGGCTGCCCTCGCCCACCGGGTAGAGTTCCTGGCTGAGCTTCTTCACGCCCGCCCCGTCCCACCAGTTGCGCAGGGCGCACTTGATCGAGGGCTGGTTCGACAGGCGCTCCATCGAGCGTTCGGCATAGATCTCGGAAAAGGCCGCCGTAACCGTGGCGATGTTGCCGCCATGGCCGTTGACGAAGAAGAAGCGCGTGAAGCCGTGGCGCGCCAGGGACACGACCGTGTCGCGCACCACGGCGATCAGGGTCGTGGGCCGGAGCGTCACCGAGCCGGCGAAGGCGAGATGGTGCTGCGCCATGCCGACCGAGATCGTTGGCGCCACCAGCGCGCCCGCCTTCTCGCCGGCGCCGCGGGCGATCATCTCGGCAGTGAGCGCGTCCGTGCCGATCAGACCGGTCGGCCCGTGCTGCTCGGTCGAGCCGATCGGGATGATGATGCCGGTCCTGGTCTTGAGGTAGTCCTCGACGAACTGCCACGTCTTGAGCTGAAGCTGCACGAAACCAAACTCCTCGGGTTTGGCCGAGGATGATGGCCCGCCGCTGCGCCGTCCAGTCGCCAGAACGCCGCCATATTGCGGCAAGGCGCTTTGCAAGGTCAGCTGGCCGGCACGATCCTGGCCGCCAGGCGTCGGCGATCGAGATCGGCGAGCGCCTTGTCGCGGGCATCGCCGATCTGCTTGATCTCGATGTTGCACAGCTCGCGGCCGGTCCCGCCGCAGCGCTCGTTGACGAGCTTGATCTCGGCGGCCGCACCCTGCTCGATGCGCGAGCGGATGCCGGCGAAGTGCGCGTCGCGCGCTTCGTCGCTGGGGAAGCTGGCCGGCGTCAGCACAACGGTCACCCGTTCGGGATACTTGTTGTTGGCGCCGGAAGCGGCGTCGATCGCGATTCCGACCAGTCCGCCCAGCAGGATATTGCCGACCGTCGCGCCGCTGAAGCTCGAGACCATCAGCTCGTCCGATTCCTGGTAGCCGTCCAGCGTGCACTTGATGACGACATTGTCCTTGGAGCGGGGCAGCTTGACCTTTTCCGGTGTCTTCCGGACGAAGCCGATGCTGACATTGCCAGACTGCTTGTCGAGACGGCAGGCGGCGCCGGGCGGCTCGCTCTGGACATGGACTTCCTGGGTGGTGCCGGCGACCACGGTCGCGCACGCACCGAGTCCGAAGGCCAGGCCGCAAACGAGCATCAGGCGGCCGACGGCCGCCAGGTTACCCCTTATCATCGAAGCTCTCCCCCATTGCCGGCCAGGCCGGTCTTGGAGGTCACCACTAGCACGGGTGGCAGCTAAAGCAATGCAACTTTGGAGGCGTCGACGATCGGGGCGCGGCACGCCATGCCTTCGCACACGTAAAGCGCGGATCTGCCGTCGACCAGGCCCTTGCCGGTCGCCGGATGGCCGGCGGGCAGCTTGGTGTCCGGGCGCACGCGCCGCACGACCTTGTTGGGCAGGCTGCGGTCGTAGACGGCGAGCCGCAACGCCTCCGTCTCCGGCAGGGTGGGGTCGCCCACGATCACCAGCTCCATCGCCCGCTGCAGCGTCTCGTAGCCGTTGAGCAGGCTCATCAGCGGAAAGAAGTTGCCTTCCAGCTCGCCGGCAAAGGCCGCGACCTGGCGCTCGGCCTTGTCGTGCCAGGCCTGGTCGCCGTCGAGCACGCGAAGCCGCGCGAACACGCCGACCAGCGTGCCGTTGCCGGCCGGCGCGGCGTTGTCGTGGCAATGCTTGCCGCGCACGATCAGGTCGGCGGCATCGTCGGCGGTGGTGAAGTAGCCGCCGGCTCCGGCATCGGCGAAATGGCGGTCGAGCAGGGCGACCAGGTCCTTCGACTCCTCGAGGTAGCGGCCCTCGCCGGTCACCTCGAACAGGGTGAGCCCGGCGCGCGCCAGGTTGGCATGGTCGTCGAGCGTCGCCCGGTGCAGCCGCCTGCCGAGCCGCCAGGAGTGGAACAGCCGGCCGTTCTCGTCGCGCAGCGCGCCCATCGCGAAGCGCCAGGCCCGGACGGCAGCGCCCAGCCAGTCGTCGCGGCCGAACACGGCGGCGGCATTGGCCAGCGCGGCGATCATCAGGCCGTTCCAGTCGGCCAGCACCTTGTCGTCCCAGCCCGGCCAGGGACGCCGGTCGCGCACCGTCTTCAGGCGCGTCCGCAGCGCCGCCAGCCGGCTCTCGTCGGCCTCGCCGCGCCACGCCGGGTCGCGATTGCGGTGGAGGATGACGTGACCCTCCCAGTTGCCGCCGGGGCCGACGTCGTAGGCCTGCTTGAAGAAGGCGGCGTCGTCGCCCAGCACGGCGTCTATCTCGGCCTCGGTCCAGACGTAGAACCGGCCTTCGACCCCCTCGCTGTCGGCGTCGTAGCTCGCAGCGAAGCCGCCGCCCTCGGCGGTCATCTCGCGCAGCACCCAGTCGCAGGTCTCGGCGATGCGCGCGGCGTAGAGCGGGTTCTTCGTTTCCTGCCAGACGAGGACCAGCAGGTCGACGAGCTGGGCATTGTCGTAGAGCATCTTCTCGAAATGCGGGATCAGCCACTCGTTGTCGGTGGCGTAGCGGGCGAAGCCGCCGGCCAGATGGTCGTAGATGCCGCCCTGGCACATGCGGTCGAGCGTGACGGTGACGGCGTTGCGCAGCGCCGTGTCGCCGCGGTTGCGCAGCCAGGCCCGCCACAGCATCTCGAACACATAGGGCGACGGGAACTTGGGCGCCGGGCCGACGCCGCCCCAGTCGGGATCGCAGGCCTCGGCCACGCGCGCGGCGATGCGGTCGAGCAGCTCGAGCGGCAGCAGCGGGCCCTCGCCCGGGACGGCGATCGCCTTGCTGGCGGCCTTGCGCTTCAGCGCCTCCAGCAGGCCGGCGCGGTTGGTCTCGACCTCGTCCGGCTTGTCGCGAAACGCCTCGGCGATGCCGCGCAGCACGTCGACGAAGGCCGGCCGGCCGTAGCGCGCCGGCGTCGGGAAATAGGTGCCGCCCCAGAACGGCTCGCCGGCCGGCGTGCAGAACATGGTGAGCGGCCAGCCGCCCGGCTCGCCCAGCACCTGCAGCGCCTGCATGTAGATCGCGTCGACGTCGGGCCGTTCCTCGCGGTCGACCTTTATGTTCACGAACAGCTCGTTCATCACCGCGGCGACCTCGGGCGATTCGAAGCTCTCGTGCGCCATGACGTGGCACCAGTGGCAGGCCGCGTAGCCGACCGACAGCAGGATCGGCCGGTTGGTCCGCTGCGCCTCGGCCAGCGCCGCCTCGCCCCACGGCCACCAGTGGACCGGATTGTCGGCGTGCTGCAGCAGGTAGGGGCTGGTCTCGGCGGCGAGGCGGTTCATGCCGGCGCTTCTCCCAGGTTGCCCTCGCTGTTGATCAGCAGGACGCGCGAGCGGCGGTCGAGCTTCAGGGCCGCGAAGGCGGAAGCGTCGGCGGCGACGCGGCAGAAGCCCGCCATGCCGGCGCAGCCCGAGGGGCCCGAGGCGATGGCGGGATCGCCGTCGAGCGGATGGGCGAGCAGCCGCCGGGCGGGCATCACCTCGTCCTCCTCGATGGTCATGAACCAGTCGGTGGCCAGCCCCACGACCGGCCAGGTGATCGGCGAGATCTCGCGGCAGGCCAGCCCGCCCATCGCCGTGTCGGCGTTGCCGCTGGCCGGCACGGCGTGTCCGGCGAGGTTGCTCTGGAACCAGCAGTCGGCGCTCGCCGGCTCGACCACGACGAAGACCGGGCGCGTCGGCAGCACGGCCCACAGGTAGCCGATCACCGCCGCCGCCAGGCCGCCGACGCCCGCTTGCACGAAGACGTGGGTCGGCGCCTCGCCCCACTGCACGAGCGCCTCGTGGGCCAGCACCGTGTAGCCGCGCATGACGCTGCGCGGCGCCGAGTCGTAGCCCTCCCACGACGTGTCGGAGATGATGGTCCAGCCCTTCTCGGCCGACACGCGCTTGCATTCGGCGACGGCGGTATCGTAGTCGCCGTCGATGCGGACGACCTCGGCGCCGCGGGCGCGGATCGCGGCCTCCTTCTCGGCCGACGTGAACTTCGGCAGGAAGACGACGCAGCGATTGCCGAACAGCTTGGCGCCGGCGGCGACCGAGCGGCCATGGTTGCCGGAGCTCGCCGTCGAGAAGACGAAGCGCTTGGTGATCTCGTCGTAGTCGCCCGTCAGCAGGTCGGCGAAGGTGACGCTCGAGTGGTAGGCGTCGCCGACGGCGCCCGACAGCGTGTTGTAGACCGCGATCACGCCGCCCAGCGCCTTGAAGGCGCCGAAGCCGAAACGCTGGCTCTCGTCCTTGACGCGGATCTCGCCCACGCCCAGCCGCCCGGCCAGCGCCGGCAGGGAGAGGAGCGGCGTCGGGACATGGCGCGGGCACTGCTTCAGGTCCTCGCACAGTTCGGGGATGCCGTTGGGATTGACCACGAACTGCTGCTCGCGGCCGAAGGTCATGCTGCGCGTGGCGCGCGGATTGGGGGCCAGCCAGGACGGGATCATGTGCCGGGTCTTAGCATGGCCGGGCGGCCCGATATCCCCTAAGGTGGCCCAAACGGAGTGGAATCATGAAGGTGAACGTCGAGGTGACCTGCACGCCCGAGGAGGCGCGCGCCTTCTTCGGCCTGCCCGACATCAAGCCCATGCAGGACCGCATCATGTCCGAGATCGAGGAGCGCCTGCGGGCCAGCCTGGGGGCGATGAACCCGGAGACCATCTTCAAGACCTGGCTGCCGGCTTCGATGCAGGGCATGGAGCAGATGCAGCAGATGCAGCAGGCGTTCTGGTCGCAGCTCGCCGGCATCGCCGCGAGCGGCGGCGGCAAGAAGGAATAGACCGGCATGAGCGAGCGTTCGCGTCCCGAGGATCCCGCGCCCTACTACGAGGCGCATGTCTTCTGCTGCACGAACCGCCGGGCGGCCGGCCATCCGCGCGGCTGCTGCGCCGACCGCGGCGGCGAGGCGCTGCGCGACCATATGAAGAGCCGCGCCCGCGAGCTCGGCCTCAAGAAGGTGCGCATCAACAACGCCGGCTGCCTCGACCGCTGCGAGCTCGGCCCGACGCTGGTGATCTATCCGGAAGGCGTCTGGTACTCGTGCCCGACGAAGGAGGATATCGACGAGGTGCTGCAGAAGCATCTGGTCGAGGGCGGTCGCGTCGAGCGGCTGATGCTGCGCACCACCGACAGGCTGCCGCGCGACCGCGCCGGCCGCTGAGTCCCGACGGGCGCTCAGGCCCGTTCGAGCAGCTCGCCCAGGCGCCTGATGATCCGCGTCGGTGTCGCCGTCGCGTGCGCCGGGACACCGGCGTCGAACGGGTCGTACCAGATGCCGCAGATGCCGAGCTTCTGCGGCGCCACGACCTCCCATTCGAAATTGTCGCCGACCATCCAGGCGTCGCAGGCGTCGCAACCGAGCCGCTCCAGCGCATGACGGTAGACGGCGAGCTCCGGCTTGCCCTGGCCGAACTCCCCCTCGATCTGGATATGGTCGAAGCGATGGGCGAGGTCGAAGCGGGCGATCTTGTCGCGCTGGGTCTGCGCCGCCCCGTTGGTGACGAGGGCGAGCCGCACGCCGGCCTGGCGCAGCGAGTCGACGGTGGCGTGGGCGTCGGGATAGAGCCGGTACTCCTGGCGGCGCAGCTCGGTGAAGGCGTCGGCGATGCGGTCGGCCAGGGCCTCGTCGTCATAGCCCAGCCGCGCCAGCCCCCGCCGCGTGGCGAGGCGGCGCGCGCCCGGGATGTCGAGGCGCCAGCGTGCCGCCGCGCCCGCGTCCTGCCAGAGGGTGCGCGCCTCGTCCATGACGGCGATCCGCACGCGCTCGATCGAGTCCTCGTCGTGCGCGTCGAGATGGGCCGAGAAGACCGAGAGGAGCCGGCGCCACGCTTCCTCCGGCTGGGCGTAGGCGCGGATCAGCGTGTCGTCGAGGTCGAACAGGATGGCGCGGGGGAGGGCCATGGCGGCGCGGGCGTGGCCGGTCAGTTGACCGGCGTGGCGAAGCCCGTGGGCGCGGGGCTCACGACCGTTCCCGGGCCGGCCTGCACCGCGATCACCGCCAGGGCGCGCTCCGAGCGGCCGTTGGGCAGGAAGCGGAAGATGCCGTCGACCCCCGACCAGCCGTTGGGATTGGTGATCGCCTCGGCCGAGAAGTCGCCGCCCGGCTTGAGGCGCGCCAGCTGGGCGGCCAGCGCCACGCCGTCGTAGGCGAGCGTGGCCAGGCGGTGCGGCGGCCGGCCATAGGTGGCGAGGAAGCGCCGCTCGAAGTCGGCCCGCTTCGCGGGGTCGGGGGCGGCGTACCAGGCGCCGCGTGCCAGCGGCTCCGAGCCGATGTTGGGCACGTCCCAGACGCCCGTGCCGACGAGCTGGACGTTCTTGCTGTCGATGCCGGCCGCAGTCAGCGCCGCCAGCACGCTCGACAGGCCGGGTGGCGCCACCGGCACCAGCACGGCCAGCCGGCCTTCGCCCTGGGTCGCGTCGGCGAGCCGCCGGGCCGCCGGGAAGAGCTCGGACCCGCCAGGATCGAACAGCTCGACGGCGGCGACGGTGCCGCCGCGGCGCACCGCTTCGCTCTCCAGCGTCTGCACCATCTGCTGGCCGTAGGAGGTGCGCGGCGCGAACGCCGCGAAGCGCCGGATGCCCTGCTCGACCGAGTAGTCGACGACCCGCCGCACCTGCGGCGGCGCAGCAATGCCCATGATCCATACGCCGCGCTGGCCGACCTGCTCGTCGTTGGAGAAGGACACGACATTGGCCCCGCCCTGGGCCACCAGGGGGGCGAGCGCGGTCGCCGACGTGCCGAACAGCGGCCCCAGCACCAGCGCCACGCCCTCGGTGCGGGCGCGGCGATAGGCCTCGACCGCCGACTCGGCGCTGTCGCCGCTGTCGTAGGCCGCCAGCGCCAGGTCCTTGGCACCGGCGTCGAACAGGGCCATTTCCGCCGCCTGCTGCAGCGACTGCCCGATCGGCGCAGCGCGGCCGGTCAGCGGCAGCAGGAGGGCGATGCGCGTCTTACCCGAGGCGGTGACCGGCGATCCGATGCTCGGCTTGGTCGTTACCGGGGTGGCCGGCGTGCTAGTCTTGGGCGGTTCGGCACAGGCCGCCAGCAGAAGGGCTGCTGTGGCGAGCGCGAAGAGAGACTGACGCATCGGCGCGAAACTCCGGGCGAACGGCTGCAGATGGACGGGAACGAACGGTCACAAGCTAGCGACGGGCAGGCGCCGCGTAAACCGGCGCTGGCGCCGGGCCTGTACATTGTTGCCACCCCGATCGGCAATCTGCGCGACATGACCCTGCGCGGCCTCGACGTGCTGCAGGGCGCCGACCTGATCGCCTGCGAGGACACGCGCGTGTTCGCCAAGCTCGCTGGCCACTACGGCATCCACGCCCCCACCATCGCCTACAGCGACGCCACGCAGGACGCGGCCGAGCCGCGCATCGTGCGGGCCCTGGCGGCCGGCAAGAGCGTGGCCCTGGTGTCGGACGCGGGCATGCCGCTGATCTCCGATCCCGGCTATCGCCTGGTGCGGGCGGCGGTGGCGCGCGGCCACGCCGTGACGGCGATGCCCGGCGCCTCGGCGGTGCCCATGGCGCTCGCCCTGTCGGGCCTGCCGACCGACCGGTTCTACTTCGGCGGCTTCCTGCCGGCCCGCGAGGGCGAGCGGCGGCGGGCGATCGCGGAGGCGGCGGCGGTACCCGCGACCCTGGTGTTCTTCGAAGCGCCGCACCGGCTGGCCGAGGCACTGGTCGACCTCGCCGAGCTGCTGGGACCGCGGCCGGCCGCGATCGCGCGCGAGCTCACCAAGCTCTTCGAGGAAGTGCGCCGGGGGCCCCTCGACGTGCTGGCCCGCGAGCTTGCCGCCCATGCCGACGTCAGGGGCGAGATCGTGATCGTCATCGGCGGACCGCCCGAAGCGGCCGCGCCGCAGGCCGAGGTGCTCGACGAGGCGCTGCGCGCGGCCCTGGCCGGCGCCTCGACGCGCGATGCCGCGGCCGAGGTCGCGGCCCGCTACGGGCTCAAGCGCCGCGAGGTCTATGCCCGCGCCCTCGAGTTGCGCCGCGAGACCGGATCATGAGCCTCGAGACACGGCAGGCGGCCCATCGGCTGGGCCACGTCGCCGAGCTGCGCGCCGTCTGGCGGCTGCGGCTGGCCGGCTACACGGTGCTCGCGCGCCGCTACAAGACCAGGCTCGGCGAGATCGACATCGTGGCGCGGCGCGGCGGCATCCTTGCCTTCGTCGAGGTCAAGGCGCGCGCCGACCTGCCGACGGCGACGGACGCGCTGGGCGGCCGGCAGTTCGGCCGCGTCGCGCGTGCGGCCAGCCTGTTCCTCGCCCGTCATCCGCGCTTTGCTGCGCATTCGGTGCGGTTCGACGCCGTCCTGGTGGGCGGCCCCTTCCTGCGTCATCTGTGGCCGCTTCACCTCCCCGACGTGTGGCGTCCGCCGGAGTGAACCTTGGCCGTGCCTGACCCCGATGCGCTGCGGCGCCTGCGAGATCTCTGCGCCGGCGACGGCGCGCGTCTCGACCTCCTCGAAGCGGCGCTGGCGCTCAGTCTCCTGCACGGCGATCCGCCGCCCGACCTCGCGCCGTTCCGCCAGCACGTGGCGGCGATGGTCGCCGACACGGCCGACCTGGTGCGCCGCCGCGGCGCCTCGGTCGAGTCGTTGGGCGAGGTGATCGCCCGTTCCTACGCCTATCGCGGCGACACCGAATCCTACGACGACCTGCGCAATGCCGACCTCGTCCACGTCGTCGAACGACGCAAGGGCCTGCCGGTGGCGCTGTCGATCCTCTATCTGCACGTCGCGCGCGGTCAGGGCTGGGAGGCCGAGGGCCTGGCCTTTCCCGGCCATTTCCTGATCCGCGTGGCGATCGACGGCGCCCGGCACGTGGTCGACCCGTTCCACGGCGGCGTCGAACGCGATGCGCCGCATCTGCGCAATCTCCTGCGCCAGGTGCTGGGCCCGGAGGCCGAACTCGCGCCCCAGCATTTCGATCCCGTGTCCGACCGCGACGTGCTGCTGCGCCTGGAGAACAACGTGCGCCTCCGGCTCGCGAAGCGCGACGACTGGGCGGGCGCGGCGCAGTCGCTCGAGCGCATGCTGGCGATCGCGCCGGACCGCCCGGAACTGCTGTTCGAGGCCGGCGAGATCAATGCCCGCCTCGACAAGCATCGCGCCGCGATCGCCGCCTTCGACCGGTTCCTCGCGCTCGGCGGCGGCGATCCGGCGCTCCGCCGGCGGGCCGCGACGCTGTTGCAGGAACTGCGGCGCCGGCTTAACTGAATGCCGAGCGGAGCGAAGCGTCGCCGAGGCTGCTGTTCTTCCGCTGGGACGATGAGAGGCCCCGGTTTCGCTCGGGGTGACGGACAGTTGGGGAATCACCGGTCATGAAGCTCAATGTCGCCATCCAGATGGATCATGTGTCGACCATCGACATCGACGGTGATTCGACCTTCGTGCTGGGGATGGAGGCGCAGCGGCGCGGCTACGCGGTGTGGCACTACACGCCGCCCGACCTGACGTTCCGCGACCGCAAGGTGACGGCGCGGGCGCAGCCCATGACGCTCAGGCGCGAGAAGGGCAACCATTTCACCCTGGGGCCGGCCGAGACGCTCGACCTCGCGACTCTCGACGTGGTGCTGCTGCGCCAGGACCCGCCGTTCGACATGTCCTACATCACCACCACCCACATCCTGGAGCATATCCATCCGCGGACCCTGGTGGTGAACGACCCGGCAAGCGTGCGCAACGCGCCCGAGAAGCTGTTCGTGACGCATTTCGACAACGTCATGCCGCCGACCCTGATCAGCTCCGACGCGCGCGCCATCCGGGCGTTCCGCGACGAGCACAAGGACATCATCCTGAAGCCGCTGTTCGGCAACGGCGGCGCCGGCGTCTTCCGCGTCCGGCCCGACGACGAGAACTTCAACTCGCTGCTCGAGATGTTTTCCCAGCGCAGCCGCGAGCCGGTGATCGCCCAGCGCTACCTGCCGGACGTGCGCAAGGGCGACAAGCGCATCATCCTGATCGACGGCGAGCCGGTCGGCGTGATCAACCGCGTGCCGGCCGAAGGCGAGGCGCGATCGAACATGCATGTCGGCGGCGTCGCGGTGAAGGACGTCCTGAGCAAGCGCGACGCCGAGATCTGCGAGATCATCGGGCCCGAACTCGCCCGCCGCGGGCTGCTGTTCGTCGGCATCGACGTGATCGGCAACTATCTCACCGAGATCAACGTCACCTCGCCGACCGGGCTGCAGCAGATCAACCGCTTCGACGGCGTCTCGCTGGAGGCCCGGATCTGGGACGCCATCGAGGCGCGCTACCAGAACACACGGAGGACTGGATGATGGACCGTCGGACCTTCCTGAGCCTGACCGCGGCGCTGCCGGCGACGGCAGCCGGCAGCGGGCCGGCGCTGGCGCAGCTCGACACGCTGACCCTGAAGCCGATCGTCAAGGCGGTGCGCGACGGCGACGTGGACAAGGTGCGCAGCGCGCTGCTCAAGGGCGAAAGTCCCAACCAGATCGACGCCAACGGCCAGCCGCTGCTGATGATCGCCGTCGTCTCGGGTCATCTTCCGTTGGCCGAGACCCTGCTGAAGGGCGGCGCCGTGCCCGACATGCAGGACAAGGAGGGCTATACTTCGCTGATCCGTGCCGCCGAGCAGGGCGACGTCGACATGGTCGAGCTGCTTCTCTCGAAGCGGGCCCTCCCCAACGCGCAGACGCGCCAGGGCGCCACCGCCCTGTCGATCGCCGCGCGGCGCGGATACGCCGAGGTCGTGCGGGCGCTGCTGGCGAAGAAGGCGGATCCCAACAAGGCCGACTTCACCGGCCGCACGCCGATGGCCTATGCCAAGCAGTCGGGGCGGCCGGCGATCGAGGCCATGCTGCGCAAGGCCGGCGGTCGCGAATGACCGAAGGCGGGGCCGCGCCCGCGGGCAAGGCCGCGCCGATCTGGATCACGGGTCGCCTCGCCCTCGATCCCGCCGAGATCGAGGAGAGCTTCGTGCGCGCCGCCGGTCCGGGCGGCCAGCACGTCAACAAGACCTCCACCGCGGTGCAGCTGCGCTTCGATGTGCGCCGCTCGCCGTCCCTGCCCGACGACGTGCGCCGGCGCCTCGAGCGGCTGGCCGGCCGCCGCCTCACCCGCGACGGCGTGCTGGTGCTGGTCGCCCAGGGCGAGCGCAGCCAGAAGCGCAACCGGGAGGAGGCGCTGGCCCGCCTCGTCGAGCTGTTGCGCGAGGCGGCGCGGCCGCCGGCGCCGCGTATCCGGACGCGGACGCCCAAGGCCAGCAAGCGCCGCCGTCTGGACGACAAGAAGAAGCAGGGCGCGCTGAAGTCGCTGCGCGCGCGCCCGTCGCACGATTAGGCGGCCGTCGCAGTCGATGCCCTCTCCCTTCAAGTTCCTCTCCCCCGTCAGGGGGAGAGGCCAGGAGAGGGGGCGAAAGGCGAGGATCGTTCGTAACCCCCTTCACCCGCCCTCTTCCCCTAGCGGGGGAGAGGAGGAAGACGTACTTAGAGTCGCGTAAATTGCGAGAGGAGCGGCCGTGGCAGACGTACGCAAGGAGACCGACAGCCTGGGGGAGGTGAGCGTTCCCGCCGACAAGCTGTGGGGCGCGCAGACGCAGCGCTCGCTCGAGCATTTCAGCATCGGCAAGGACCTGATCCCGCGCGAGATGATCACGGGCTACGCCGTGCTGAAGAAGGCGGCGGCCAACGCGAACCATGCCGGCAAGCGGCTGGACGACGAGGTCCATGGTCTGATCGTCAAGGTGTGCGACGAGATCCTGGCCGGGCAGCACCACGACATGTTTCCGCTGCACGTCTGGATGACCGGCTCGGGCACGCAGTTCAACATGAACGTCAACGAGGTCGTGTCCAACCGCTGCTGCCAGCTCGCCGGCACGCCGCTCGGCTCGAAAAAGCCGGTGCATCCCAACGACCACGTCAACATGTCCCAGTCGTCGAACGATTCCTTCCCGTCGGTCATGTACATCGCCGCCGCGGTGAACACGGTCGAGCGGCTGCTGCCGGCGGTCCAGGCGCTGCACGACGCGATCGACGCCAAGGCGAAGGCCTGGGACGGCATCGTCAAGATCGGCCGCACCCACATGCAGGACGCCACGCCGATCACGCTCGGCCAGGAATGGTCGGGCTACGCCGGCATGCTGGCCGACAATATCGAGCGCATCCAGGACGCGCTGAAGGGCGTCTACCACCTCGCGCTGGGCGGCACCGCGGTCGGCACCGGCATCAACGCCGCGCCGGGCTTCGCCGAGGCGGCGTCGGCGGAGATCGCCCGCCTGACGAAGCTGCCGTTCGTCAGCGCCTCCAACAAGTTCACGGTGCAGGGGGCGCACGATGCGCTGGTGCAGCTCTCGGGCACGTTCCGCACGCTCGCCGTGTCGCTCTACAAGATCGCCAACGATATCCGCCTGATGTCGTGCGGCCCGCGCGCCGGCTTCGCCGAGCTCGACATCCCGGAGAACGAGCCCGGCTCGTCGATCATGCCGGGCAAGGTCAACCCGACCCAGTGCGAGGCGCTCACCATGGTCGCGGTCCAGGTGATGGCCAACGACGTGGCGGTCGGCATGGGCGGCGCCGGCGGCTATCTCGAGATGAACGTCTACAAGCCGCTGATGATCTACAACATTGCCCATTCGATCGCGATCCTGGCCGACGGCTGCACCAACTTCCGCAAGTTCCTGGTCGAGGGAACGAAGCCGAACCTCAGGAAGATCAAGGAGTATGTCGACCGCTCGCTGATGCTGGTGACGGCGCTGGCGCCGGTCATCGGCTACGACAAGGCCTCGAAGATCGCCCATTACGCCATGGACAACGACCTGACCCTCAAGCAGGCGGCACTGAAGCTGGGTTTCGTCGACGAGGCCGAGTTCGACAAGATCGTCGACCCGGCCAAGATGGTGCGGCCCTACGTGGCGACCGAGTAGGCCCCGAGCGGGAGCGGCGAGCGCCGCGTCAGCGTTCCATCCGCCAGCGCCGCGCGGTGAGGAAGCGGGCGGCGACCAGGCCCGTCGCCATGGCGCCGACCGCGAAGCTGCAGACGGCGGCGGCGCCCATCGCCTCGATCAGGCGGCCCTGGTTCAGGAACACGATGGTCTGGAAGGCGTAGAGGCCGGGCGTCATCAGGATGATGCTGGGCACCGTCAGCGTGATGCGCGGCACGCCCAGCGGCTCGCGCATCGTCGAGGCCAGCAGGCCCACCGCCAGCGCGCCGAAGAAGGTCGCGGGCGCCAGCCCCATGCCGACGTCGTGCAGGCCGAGCCGAAGCTCGTTGCCCACCATGGTCAGCAGGCCGATCACCGGCACGGTGCGCATCGGGTTGTTGAACAGGATGCCGTAGCCGCAGCCGCCGGCGAAGCAGACGCCGGCGCGCCACAGCAGCGTCAGGGGATCGAGGCCCTGCGCCGCGCCCGCCGGCGCGGGCGTGAGCCCGGCCAGGGCGGCGACGACCGAGAGGCCGAGCGCCGCGGCCAGGGTCAGCAGGATGGCGTAGAACAGCCGCGCGATGCCGGCCGCCGTCTGGTGCTGCACGAGGTCGAGCAGCGCGGCGACCAGCGGAAAGCCCGGGACGAGAAACAGGACCGACGAGATGAACCCCACGGCATGGGCGAGCGTGAAGCTGCGGACGCCGAACCCCATCACGATCAGGCAGTAGCTGCCGGCGGCCAGGACCGCGCACAGCGCCGCCATCGCAAACTGGTTGACCCCGGCGCGCGACATCAGCGTGCGTCCGGTCTGGCCGAGCCCGCCGGCTGCGGCCGCGGCGGCGATCGCCAGCGCATCGCCGCCGTTCAGCCATGCGAAGCAGCCCGAGGCGACCGCCATCGAAAGTGCCACAGGCGGCAGGCCGTGCAGGGCGGGGGCCCGCTCGATCGCGTCGAGCTCGGCCGCCAGCGACGCGGGCGCGAGACCCGGCCCGGCCGTGCGGGCGAGCTGCTCGAGCGCGGCGATGCGGGCGGAATCGACGCCGAGAGGGGGCACCTCGCGCATCACCGTGGCCGACCCGCCCTCGCTCTCGGCCGTGGCCGTGATCACGCCCAGCGTGATGTGCACCGACAGGCGGCCGACGCCGAGCGCCCGCGCGAGATCGCCCATCGCGTCGCGCACCCGGAAGGCGGTGTCGCCCGACCGCAGCATCAGCGCGCCGAAACGCAGGAGGACGTCGAGCGCCTCCGCCGGCGGTGGGCGGCCGGGCATCAGACCGTGTGGAGCCCCAGCACTTCCGCCGTGTCCTTGCGGACCCGTTCGAGCACGGCCGCGTCGGTCTTGAGGTCGTGGCCGTAGGAGGGGATCATTTCCTTGAGCTTGGGCACCCAGTGGCCGACGAGCTGCGGATGGAAGCAGTTCTCCAGCATGTGCACCATGATCCAGGCGGCGGTCGAGGCGCCGGGCGAGGCGCCGAGCAGGGCGACGATCGACGAATCGGCGGAGTGGACGATCTCGGTGCCGAACTCCAGCGTCCCGGTGCGCACCTTGTCCTTGCGGATGATCTGGACGCGCTGGCCGGCGACGTCGAGCTCCCAGTCGGATTCGTTCAGGTTGGGATAGAACTCGCGCAGTGCCTTGTAGCGGTGGCCCGAGCTCTGGAAGACCTGGCCGACCAGGTATTCCTCGAGCGGGAAATTGTCCCGCGCCACCGCCAGCAGCGGCAGGAGATTGTCGGGCCGGACCGACATCGGCAGGTCGAGTAGTGAGCCGTGCTTCAGGAACTTGGTCGAGAAGCCGGCATAGGGGCCGAACAGGATCCAGCGCTTGCCGTCGATGATGCGGGTGTCGAGATGCGGCACCGACATCGGCGGCGAGCCCGAGGCGGCCATGCCGTAGACCTTGGCGGTATGGCGGGCGGCGATCTCGGGCTTGCCGCAACGCAGCCAGATGCCGCTCACCGGGAAGCCGGCGAAGCCCTTGGCCTCGGGAATGCCCGACTTCTGCAGCAGCGGCAGCGCGCCGCCGCCGGCGCCCAGGAAGACGTAGTTGGCGCCGATGCGCCGCGTCTCGCCGGTCTGCAGGTTGCGCACGTCGAGCTGCCAGCCGCTGCCGGCCGGCCGGCGCTGAAGACCCGTCACCTCGTGCTGGAAATGCACGCTGAACCGGTCCTGCGTCTTGAGATAGTTCATCAGGTTGCTGGTCAGCGCGCCGTAGTTGACGTCGGCGCCCGTCACCATGCGGGTGGCGGCGACGATCTGGTTGGGGTCGCGTCCCTCCATGATCAGCGGCGCCCATTCGGCGATCTGCTTGTGGTCCTGGCTGAACTCCATGCCGCGATAGCAGTGATGGGCGCTCATGGCGGCGTGGCGCTTCTTCAGGAACGCCGCGCGATCCTCGCCGATCACGAAGCTCATGTGCGGCACGGGATGGATGAAGGAATCGGGGGACGCGATGGCGCCCTTGCGGATCAGGTACGACCAGAACTGGCGCGACAGGTCGAACTCGATGTTGACCTCGAGCGCCTTGGCGATGTCGACCGTGCCGTCCTTGCGTTGCGGCGTGTAGTTCAGCTCGCAGTTGGCGGCATGGCCGGTGCCGGCATTGTTCCAGGCGCCCGAGCTCTCCTGCGCCTCGCCGGGCAGGCGCTCGATGATCTCCAGCCGGAGATGCGGCTGCAGCTCCTTCAGGAAGACCGCCAGCGTGGTGCTCATGATGCCCGCGCCCACCAGGACGACATCCGCCGTGGTCGCCTCGCTCGTCTCGCTCATGCCGGGTCTCCGCCTAGGCCTGGTTGGCGCGCTTGAAGGGCACCGGCACGTCGGGCTCCAGCACCACGTAGAGCCGGCGCCAGGGCTGCTCGTCGACCAGCCGCCAGCTGTGGCCGCCGCCCGTCGTGTCCTCCGCCAGCAGGATGTCGCCCGGCCTCAGGGTGAAGTGCTGGCCGCCGCGGGTCTCGAAGTCGAGCGTGCCGCTCAGCGTGATGACGAGCTGGCGGATCGGCGCGGTGTGCCAGGCGAAGGTGCCGCCCGACTTCGTCTCCTGGAACGACGCATGGGTCGTCCCGATCTTGCCGGTCAGCAGGTCGCCACCATGGCTGCCGGGCGCGAGATCGATCCAGCCCTCCTCGGCGTGCGAATTGTCGTCGTCTCCCGTCCAGATCCGCACGCACCGAATCATCAGCCCTGTCCCCGCTCGAGTGTCCTTCCGACCGTAGTATGCGGGTATCCGGGAGGCAACGCGGCTGTACCTAGAGCACCGACATCAGCCAGCGAATCGCCGCGCCGCGGTCCTCGAACAGCCGGACCGGCCGCTGTCGGCCGGCCGCATCGGCGAACAGGGCCATCTGCATGCGCGATTCCTGGTCGACGACGATCGCGAGCGGCCCCATCGGCCCGCCATTCGCATAGTCGCGCATCGTCATGCCGATGTCCTGCATCTCGCGCGCGCTGGGCAGGCGGCTGTCGGCGCCGCACGTGTCGAGCAGCTTGCCGTAGTGCATGGCGCCCGCCGCGGCGAGCCCGTCCATGTATCCGGCGATCTGCTCGCGCGAGACGTCGCCCAGGGTGACGACGTTCACGATCCGTCGGTCATGGTCGATTTCCCAGTGGATCGGCAGGACGAACTCCGGGCGGGAAGGAGGCGGACGGCGCCAAGCATAGCACGCCGCCGATCCGCCATCGCGCCGCAATGGCGATTTCGTCCGTCGCCGCTCAGCGCATGTGCTCCCACAGGTCCCGCTCGTCCTCGTGCCGGCCGAGCTCGAGGCCCTTGAAGTCGCCGCGCGACACGACCCCCATGATGCGGCCCTCGCGCACCAGCGGCACGTGGCGGAAGCCGCCGTCCCACATCAGGCGCAGGGCATCGATCGCCGTCTGCTCGGGCTTCAGCGTCAGCGGATCGCGGGTCATCACCTCGCCCAGCGCCGTCGTCGCGGCGGGTCTCCCCTCGGCCAGCACGCGGCCGACCGCGTCGCGGCCGGTGAAGATCCCGGCCAGCCGGCCGTTCCCATCGGTCACCAGGACCGTCCCCGCCTGGGCGTCGCGCATGGCCGCGCACGCCTCCTGGACGGTCGTCTCCTCGCTTCGCACCAGCGGATTCTGGTCGAGGATGACATCGGTTAGCTTGCGCATCGGCGCCCTCCCTCGGGCCTGGCGGCCCGACCGTGGAGTGTCCGGTCGCGCCGGGAGGCCTGCCTTGATCGACGTCAAGCGCAACGCCGCTCGCCCGGATCCGTTTCCCGCCGGAACCACCGCGCCGGCCGGCGCAATTCAGAGTCGACATGCCGCGACGGCGTGGCAATGTGGCCCGGCAAGCGGGTGAGCAAGCGGGGAATCGTGCCGTGGCGGACAGTGGATCGGTCGAGTCGAAGAGCTCCGGGGACATTCGGACGCTGGCGATCGACGTGGGCGGGACGGGGCTCAAGGCCTCGCTGCTCGACGCCGCGGGCGACATGGTCACCGATCGGGTGCGGATCGACACGCCGGTCGGGGCGACGCCGGACAAGTTCGTCGAGGTCCTGACCGGCCTCGTCGCCCCTCTCGGCGCCTTCGACCGCATCTCGGTCGGCTTTCCGGGCGTGGTGCGCAAGGGCCGCATCCTGACCGCGCCCAACCTCGGCAACGACGCCTGGAAGGGTTACGCTCTCGCCGATCGGCTGGGCAAGGCGCTGGGCAAGCCGGTGCGCATCGCCAACGATTCGGAGTTGGCGGGGCTCGCCGTCATCTCGGGCGAGGGCGTCGAGGCCACGATCACGCTGGGCACCGGCTTCGGCAGCAGCTTCTTCCAGGACGGCCGGCCCGGTCCGCACATGGAGGTCGGCCACCATCCGTTCCGGCATGGCGAGACCTACGACGAGCAGCTCGGTAATGCGGCCCTCAAGGATGTCGGCACCAAGCGGTGGAATCGGCGGGTCGCCAAGGCGATCGCCAACATGCGCGTGCTGACGAACTTCGACCGCCTCTACATCGGCGGCGGCAACGCCCGGAAGATCAACTTCGACCTCGCCGGCGACGTCACCGTGGTGCCCAACGAGGCGGGCATCAAGGGCGGCGTGATGCTCTGGAAGGACTGACGGCAGACCTGCCGCCGGCCCCCGCGGACGACCCGGAACTCGGCGCGTCGCCTCGACGTTGGTCCACCCGTGGGTCAACAGGATGGGGCGGGGTCATGGACCCACTTCTGAAGGGCTTGGTTCGGGGCGTGGTCCTCCTCGTCGCGGCGCTGGCCCTTACCTACGCGCTCGCGACGCTCCTGCAGAATGGCAGGGTCCGGGTTTTCGACGCAGGCTACGCCCCGGATCGCGAAGCCAATGTCGACCGGTACGGCTATCCGACCAAGTGATCGGCAAGTGACCGTCAAGTGACCGGCTGCCGGCGGGCAATGACGGCGGGACCGCCCGGCGAATGATTCGGGAACATAAAATGAATGGGTTGTTTATGCGCCGATAGCGGGTCGCTATTGGACGAAAGGTATGCAAATCGGCAGTTTGGCAGGGCCTGCGATACTGATAATCTAAGGGCGAGGTCGAAAGGCCCCCGGCTTGTCCAAGATCAATAACAAGGGGAGCAAGCGCTCTGCAATGTCACGCCAGATCGAGCAAAAGCCCAAGAAACCAATCCGCGCTCCGTACGCCAAAGAGCCTGAGCAGTTCGAAAAGTTTAGGCAGGCAGCGTGGAATACCGGTGTCATCTCGACGGAAGCCCAGTTCGCCAGGATGGTTCGCATGGTCACGATGACCGGCGCAACTTTCTGCAGGATGGACAAGGCTTCTTCTCGATAGAGGTCCCCCGGTGGGAATATTCCGTCGCAGCAACCGGCGGACGGGTTTTTTTGGCTGAGTGAATGACCGTCGGCCAGGTCCGACTTCTGTGACCAGGTCGCAGACATCCGCCTCCGGCACGCGGCTGTCACGATACCTTCATGTTCGGGCAGCCTCCGAAGCCCGGCCCCCCGGAGGGGACGCCGGCGCTGCCTCAGCAGCAGCTCCCGACGCCCGGATTGCAGCACTCGCAGCCGCAGCAGTCGGGCTGGCAGCAGGATGGCTCGCAGCAGCTTTCGCAGCCGCACCCGTGCCCCCTGCCATCGTGCGCGTCGTAGCCGTAGGAACCGGTGAAGCCGCCGAGGATCTTCGCGGTGTTGAACAGGGCCGCGTTCAGCAGGTCCACGCCGAGGCGCACCGTAGTTCCGATGCTGTCGGTCAATCCAGGACCCGCTGCGCTGCCGGGGCCGCCGGCGTCTCCCGGGCCGGGCGGCGGCCCGGCGACATAGACCGGCACCATCCCGACACCGGGGGGCGCCGCCCAGGTGAGGCCGCTGGCGGGGAAGGTCCCGGCCGCGACTTCGGGGCCGACCACGCGGGCCGATGGTCCGGTCGATGCCGCCTGCGCCTGGCGGCGTCTCGTGTATTTCTCGAACTCTGCCTGCGCCTTGTTCGGGGAAGCGGGCTTCTTGGTCGTCCGGGTACGCGCCATGACGGTCTCCTCTCGGCTCTAGCAGCTGAACACTTCGCACCAGCGCGCCCGCACGGTCGCGTTGATGGCGAACAGCAGGATGGTCGCGCCGGGCTTGGTCGTGACCACGTTCTCCTTGACCTGGTAGTGGACGCCCGCCGGGTTGATCTTTTCCCACAGCATCACGGTGCCTTCGGTGTCGCGCACGAGAACGGCGACGGCCGACTGTGCCGTGGCGGCGATCGGCGCATACTCCAGCGAGATGTGCACGCAGCACCCGCCGCCGATGAAGGCCGTCGCCGGCACCGCGGCGGGAGCCGCCGCCGCCGCTGCAGTCGTGGTCCCCGACGCGGCGGCGAACGACGCGAGATGGGCGACGGCCAGTCCCGCGGCGGCGTTGTCGCGGACGTTGAGCTTGGGATCGGCGGTGAAGGTGAGGTCCTTCGCCTCCTTGCGGCACTGTCGGCAGCCGCACCGGCAGTCGGCGGAGGCGCATCCGCACCGCTTGCAGATCCCCGGCCCATAGGCATGGCCATGGGGCGCGAAGGGCAGCGCGCGCGCGCCGGTGTAGGTGGCGAAGTGGGCTGGATTCATGACGTGTCTCCTTGCCGCGCCGGTGCGCGCGTTCATCCAGGGGAAGGGTTCAGCAACAGACGAGCTCGCACCATCTGAGGCGCGCGATGGCATTGTTCACGGAGAGCGTCACCTTCGTGCCGGGCGCGGCGCTCAGCACCGCCTGGCGCACCGTGTAGCCCTCGGCCGGCGCGTCGTCGCTCCAGGTGGCGCTCGAGCCGGCAGCGTTGGTCGTCACCTTCACGGCGGGCGAGGCCGCTCCGGCCTCCACCAGATACTCGAGGGAGAGGAAGACCGGCCGCGCGCCGCCGACGAGGCCGTCCCGGGACGACGTGGCGCTGTCGACGTCGATCTCCCGGGCCAGCAGCACGGCAGGATAGTAGTGGTGGCCGGCGGGCGGTTGATGGCCGCAATGACTCCAATGTCCCGTGTACATGGGTGGCTCTCCTGGGCTGGAAATGGCTGCGGGCTTTCAGGGTCCGGGCGGCGGGGGCGGTGGCGGCGGCAAGGTGACGTCGCGCACGATCTTCAAGGTGTCGTTGGTCACCGCGAGCCCCGAGCTGACGAAGTTCGTGACCATGTCCGACACCTTGGTCGTGACCTGGGCGTCGATCATGCCCTGGGCGGTGTCGTGGATCAGGTTTCTGACGGAGTCGAACAGGGATGCCATGACGTGACCTTTCTTGCTGTTTCAATTCTCCGGTGACGACGCCGTGCGCGGGGCCGCGAGACGCCGGTCGGCGAAGGTGAGGGCCTTGGTGAGCACCTCGAGGCCCCAGTCGATCGACGGGCCCGGCCGGCGCGCCAGCCCGGCCCCGCCGCGAACCGCGCTGGCAACGGCGCCGGCCAGAAGGCGAACCGAGCCGGCGGCGACGCTCGTCTTGCTCCGGCTGTTCTCGCGCAGCAGGGAAGCCCAGGCGGCGGGGTCGCGGGGAACGGCGTCGGACAGGGCACGGATGCTGAGCCAGCTCGACTGGGAGACCACGCCGCTGAAGACGCCGCTGGCGAAGGCGCCGAACCGCGGATCCGCCTCGCCGAGCGTGCCCACCTGCTCCAGCAGGAAGAGCACGAGTTCCTTCAGGCCGGGATTCTTGGCCAGCGACATGAAGATCTCGGAGGTGCGCCAGTCGGGCTCGCTGTGCGCGCCCCACAGGGCCTCGTAGCGGGCGAGCGCCGTACGCGAAAAGTCGCCGCTCTCGAGCGACAGGCGGCAGGCGTCGGCGGCGTAGAAGGCGCTCTCGATCGCGGTATGGATGCCACCGCGATTGAGCGGGTCGGCCTGGCAGGCGGCGTCCCCGATCAGGACGACGCCGTCGGCGGTCATGGCGTCCGGCCGGAAGTGCGGGGCGATGCCGCCCGAGAAGGGGCCGATCCGGCGGGCATCCGCCAGCGTCTCCTTGAGGTCCGATTCGATGAACTGGCGCAACGCCGCGCCCAGCCTGTCGGTCGGCGGAAACTTCTGGTCGACCGCGCAGCCGACGCCGACGCAGGCGGTCTGGTGCTCGTCGATGAACATCCAGCCGTAGCTCGGGAAGAAGCCGCGGTTGAAGTAGACGCGGATGCCGGCGTCGCACTTCACCCCGGCATAGGTGGTGCGCACCGACAGGCCGAGCACCCCGTCCTTCAGGTTGTTGCCGATCGAGCGCGACACGGCGGAGCTGGCGCCGTCCGCGCCGATGACGATGCGCGCGCGGTGTTCCACCGCCTTGCGGCCGCAATCGGCGGACACGCGCATCACCCCGCCATCCCGCGCGACGTCGCGGACCATGGTCCCGCCGGCGAAGCGCGCGCCGGACGACACGGCGTGGGCCAGCATGATCTCGTTGAAGCGGCGGCGAAGCACCAGCAGGGCGAAATCCGGATAGGGCGAATCGGACGGAAAACGCCCGGTCAGCAGATGCCGGCCGTCGAGGTACAGGTCGCAGCCCTTGATGCAGCCCCTGGCCTCGGCCAGCACCGCGTCCACGCAGCCCAGCCGGTCGAGCCAGTAGACGCCCTGCGGCATCAGCCCGTCGCTGCGGACGGTGTCGCGCGGGGGCGCGGACTGGTCGAGCAGGAGCACGTCGGCGCCCTGGCGGGCCAGCAGGCTGGCGGCGGCGCAGCCGCCCGCGCCGGCTCCCACGACGATGACGTCATGGACCGTCATGGCTCTCCTCCCGCGGCCGGGCTGCCCGCGAGCCGGTTCTGCGCGAGCCAGGCGGCCTTGGTCGCGAGGTCGAGGCCCCAGTCCATGTTGGCGATGGGGTCCCTCGCCATGCTGAAGGCGGCGCGGGTGGCGCTGGCCAGGTAGCCGGCGGTGAGGTTGACGGTCCCGGCGGCGATCTCGCCCCCGACCTCCTGTCCGCTCGCGCGCAGGAGGTCGAGCCAGGCGGCGCGGTCCTTGGGGAAGGCGTGATAGAGCGCGCGCACCGCCAGCCAGGCATCCTGCGACACGATGCCGGCAAAGATGCCGCCGGCGAATGTGCGGAACTTGGGATCCGACATGCTGAGCCGGCCCATGTGGCGCAGCACGAACAGGCCGAAGTCGCTGAGGCTCGGGTTCTTGGCGATCGACATGAAGAGCTCGGCCGCCCGCCAGTCGGCCTCCCACTGCCGGCTCCACAGGTCGGCATAGCGCCGCATCGACGCTTCCGAGAAGTCGCCGTCCGCGAGCGCGGTCCGGCAGGCCTCGGCCGCGCACCAGGCGCTCTCCATCGCCTTGTGGATGCCGCCGCCGTTCAGCGGGTCCGCCTGGTTGGCGGCGTCGCCGATCAGCATGACCCGCGCGGCGGAGATGGCTCGCGGCCGGAAGAAGCCGGACGAGCCGCCGGACACCGATCCGCACGGCGTGGCATCGGCCAGCATGTCGGCCAGGTCCTCGGCGATGAAGCGCCGGAAGCTGGCGCCGAGATTGTGGCGCAGCGGAAAGCGCCGGTCCTTCAGGCAGCCCAGCCCGATGTTGGCGAATCCTTCGTCGTCGACGAACAGCCAGCCGTAGCCGGGAAAGTACTCCCGGTCGAAGTAGACCTGCATGCGGGCGCCGTCGCCGCGGCAGTCCCGGTAGTAGGCCCGGAGCGACACGGCCATCACCCCGTCCTTGAGGACATTGCCGATGGCGCGCGAGACGGCCGAGCTGACGCCGTCGGCACCGATGACGATGCGGCCGCGATAGTCGACCGGCGTGCCGCGGCGCTCGCCGGTCACGGTCGCGTGGTCGGGGCCGATCTCGACATCGCGGACCACGACCTCGTCATGGAAGTCGGCGCCGCTCGCGATCGCATGCTCCAGCAGGATGTTGTCGAGCCGGCGACGGTCGAGGATGATGGCGAAGTCGGGATAGATCGTGTCGGGCGGATAGCCGCCGGTCAGCACCTTCTCGCCGTTGATGACGATGTCGGCGCTCTTGATGCAGCCCTTGGTGTGGCGCAGGACCTCGTCCACGCAGCCCAGGCGGTCGAGCCAGTAGATTCCCTGGGGCGTCAGCCCGTCGCCGCAGACCTTGTCGCGGGGGAAGGCCGACTTGTCGAGCACGAGCACCCGGGCGCCGTCGCGCGCGAGGAAGGTCGCGGCGCTCGATCCGCCGGGCCCTGCCCCCACCACGATGACGTCGTAGAGCGTGCTCATCGAAGCCTCTCACCTCACGGCGGCGTCACCACCAGGATCACGGGAATGAAGAGGTCCTTGTCCGAGTGGACCACCACGACGCCGCGATAGACGTCGGGCGGAGTCGTCTCTGGCACGACGCCCTTCAGGACGAACTTCTCGAAATCGACCGGGGCGATGGTCTTCTGTCCCGGCCGCACGGCGAAGGACGCGGCGTCGATCGCCGCCTGGCCGGACTCGCCGGCGAAACCCTGCACCTTGAACTCGACCTTCCGGACGTCGGTGGCCGAGTCGTTGTTGACCGAGAAGGAGATCCTGACCTCGCCGCCCGGCACGAGCGGCAGCCGGTTCGTCAGGCCGTACGGGCCGCTCTCGCCGGCGTCGGCCGGCGCCTCGGGAGCGACGCCGGGCGGGCCCGGCGGCGCTTCGGCCTGTGCCCCGCCCGGCGGCTGCGCGGCCTCGTCGAGGCCTTCGCGGATCTTCTGCTGGGCCGCGAGGCTCACGCGGTTGAGGATGGTGACGCCGAGGCTGACGCCGGCCTCGGCGAGATCGAGCCCCTTGGCGAGGATGCTCCCCATCTGGTCGATTCGCTCGCGCAGGTCCGCGCCCGCGCCGGGTCCCTGCAGGGGCGGCTTTGCGGAAGCTTCCGGCCCGGCCGGGCCGGAATTCCCGTTCGGAGAGGGTGTCTCGCCGGCCATCTCAGCTGCCTCCCCAGCGATACATGCTTGGTTCGCAGCAGCATCGATAATGATGCCGGACCGTGCAGTCGCATGCGGAGCGGTGGCCTCCCCGTGCCTCGCGGAAGGGCGCGCCGAGCAGCGTGCGGGCAAGCGATCCCAGGGCCATGGCCGAGAGGCTCGCCGTCTCGACGATCATCGCGAGGTTCTCGCCGAGCGTGACCAGGCGAGAGGGATGATGGTGGTGGGGGGAGGGCGCATGGTCAGCCTCCGTTCACGGCGCTGTCGGTCGCGGGTCCGGAAGTCCCGGCCTGCTGCAGCGAGTAGCCGAAGCGCGGCATCCCGGCATGGACGTGGCGGCGGACGGGCGGCGGCGCGCTCCGGCGGGTCACGGTCTGGGTGCAGGTCTCGACGGCGCGGTTCGGGATGGCCGGGTTGCCGAGCGCCGCCACGTCCGGGAAGCTGCGCTCATGGCTCCTCGACTGCTCGCGCCGGGCGCAATCCTTCGGGGTGATGGTGGTGCGGCCCGCCAGCGACAGGCGCATCAGCGCGAGGCCGAGGATGCGCGCCGTCATCGTGTAGTCCGAGCACATCTCGAACTGCTGATGGAGGGCGACCGAGACCGGCGGGACGCGCCTCACGTTGATGTCCAGCGCCGGCATCTGGCTCATCGTCAGGTTCACGGTCGGCAGGCTGGTGATGTTGAGCTGGTCGATCTGCAGGGGATCGACGTGACGCACGTGATCGACCCGGAGCGATTCCACCGAGAGCGGCGCGACCTGGTTCAGCTCCTTCAGGTGCACGGCCATCGGCCTGACGGTCAGGGGATTGACGGTCAGGGGATTGATCGTCAGCGGATTGATATCCAGCGGATCGATGTCGCGGACCTGCTTGACCTTTACATCCACCATGGCTCCCTCCGGAGCGGCAGCGGGCGCATTAGATGCCCGGCCAGTCGTAGTTGAGTTGCGAGATCTTGGCTTCGTCGAACACGGCCGGACTGCCCTGCAGGCGGGCCCTGACGGTGACCACGGCGGTGCCGCCGTTCGCTGGCGTCTGGTAGAGGAACCATGGTCCGGTGCCGGCCTGGAGGGCGCCGTTCACCAGCCATTCGACCGCGGCGCCGCTGTTGAAGGCGATCGCCTCGAACTGGCAACGCTTGTTGCAGTCGTCGATCATGTCGTTGTTGGCGCCCTGGCGATAATAGAGGTTGATGCGCCGCGGGAAGATCGCCACCTCCGCCGCCTTGGCCGGCCGGGGGCCGAGACCCACCAGGCTCACCCAGGCGAAGGCCTTGCGCAGGGGATCCTCCCGGGACGTCGCGATGACCAGCTCCGTGGTCCCGCTGGCCAGCGCGCCCTTGGGCGGCGCGCGATAGAGGCCGGAGGCGTCGATCGTGCCTTGCCCGGGACCGCCGCCGATGTCGCGCACGTCCCAGACGAAGCCCTGGCTCGAATTGTAGACCTGCGCCTCGAAGCGAACCTGGGTGGTCGCGACGTTGGCGGTCCAGTCGTCGCGGAAGTTGACTTCGGCGCGGGGCGGCCAGACCTCGATCTCCACCTGATGGCGGCAGACGACGTGATGGTAGACGTCGGTGACCCCGCCGCGGTGGCGCCCCCGTCGATGGTGAGGGAAGGCCATCATTTCGACTTCTCCCTGGCGGCCTTGTCCTTGCCGGGCGGATCCTTGCCGGGCGGTTCCGCGTCGTCGGAGATCTCGATCGTGCCCTTGCAGTCGCCCTTGACCTGGACGTCGAGGCCCGAGTCCTTGCCGCCCACGACGCCGCGGGTCACCATCTCGGAGACCCGGATACGCCCCTCGAGCGGCTTCATGTGCACGCCGAACGGACCGATCGCGCCCGCCTGCACCCGGCGGCGCAGGAACGGGATGCGCACGTGGACGGGAATCTCGTCGAAGCGCAGATGGACGTCGCCCACCGCGACCTCGACGGTGCCGCTGGCCGCGACCTCGAACGACAGGTCGTGGAAGCGCAGCCGGGTGGCGAGGTCGGGATGGCCCGCGAGATCGATCCGCCGTCGGGTCATGATGCTTCCTCTTCGCCGGCGGGCACGCCCTCGGGGAAGACGCGCTGGGCGAGATCCGAGAACATGCTGTCGACCGTGTCGTTCAGCTTCTCGAAGCCCGCGAGCGCCTCGACGATCTCCGGACAGCTGTCGCCTTCGATCTCGATCTTCACCATAGGGCCCAGGTTCAGCGAGATGACGATCCTCGGCATCGGCGGCCTCCTATTGCGCTTCGTCTTGCCGCGGGGGAGCCGCCGCCGGCCCGGCGCCGCGCGGCCCGGCCCCACGGGCCTGCTCGCCGGCAAGCCCGCCTTCGATATCGCGGAGGGCCGCGGCGAGCGTGCCGAGCGAGCTGGTCAGCACGTCGAGGACGTTGCGCTCGTTCTCGTTGACCTCGGCGTAGATCTTCTCGATGCGGCCGCCCAGCGCGGCCCCGGCGCCGCTGCGGCGATACTCCTGGCCGCGCTCGCGCAGCACGCCGCCGAACTGGCTGAAGAGGGCGAGGACGCCGTACAGCATGTCGACGGTCTGGTCGTCCTGCGGGCGGCCATTCGCCGTGCCGGGCCGGGCTTCAGCTGGACGGCCCTCCGCCTGGGCGGCCCGGTCCGCCCGGACCTCTTCGGCGTGTTTGGCGTCGCGATGCGGGCCGGATTCCGGCGGCGGCTTGGCTTCGGGCTTCGCCGGCGCGGCCTTTCCGTCCATCGGACGGCAGCGCGGACAGGCGACGGCCTGGCTCTCCGCATTGACCTCCCAAACGGCGTAGAGCGCCGAGCGGGAGCCTGACGGGATGGCCCGGCAGCCGGTGCGGTGCAGCTGCCCCCGCGCGGCGTCGAACTGGAACGGCGCCTGCCGCGCCCGCTCGCTGTTGTCGATGCGCAGCAGCGGCTGGTTGCCGGCGAGCTTGCCGGAGGCGTGCAGCTCCTGGATGCGCAGGCCGACCGCATCGACGAGCGTGGTCCGGGAGGTGGGAATCCCCTCACTCATAGATCGCCCAGGGGGAGGCCCCCCTCGCGCGCTGCTGGCGATGCTTCTCGATCCGCGTGAGGTAGTAGCGGGTCAGGAACGCGAGCAGCAGGTCGCGCCCGTCGCCGTCCGGCAGCCCCGATGCCAGCTGCCCGATATGGACGTGGAACAGGCGCCGCAGCGTGCGCTCGGGATGGCTCACCTGGTTCATGAAGGTGAGCCGGTTGCTCTCGAGGTCGGACCAGCAGTCGCCGTGGTCGTCGATGTACATGATGAGCGCCCCGGCCCAGAACATCCGCGCCAGGTAGTCGAGCCGCAGCTCCGGCAGCAGGAAGGCCGACAGGACCAGGATGGCGTGGCCGCTGCGGTTGCGGGCGCAGCGCTTCAGCATGTTGAGCTCGGTGCGGCCGAGCCGTCGGCCGTCCCTGCGCATCGACCTCAGTTCCACGTCCTGCTTCTGGGCGCTGTACAGCTGCAGCACCGCCTGCCGGACGATGGGATGCAGGACGTCGCGCTCGGCGAACAGCCGGGCGGCGATCACGAAGAACAGCCGCTCGCGGTCGGTCTTCGGGTCGAACCAGCCTTCGGTCAGCAGCGTGCCCAGACGCTCGAGATAGTCGCGCGTGGCGTCCTCGCCGAAATCGTCGATGAAGCTGTCGGCCAGGAAGCAGCAGGCGCCGAACAGGCTGCCGATCGTGTGGCGCCGCTCGTCGTAGTCGAAGCCGCCGATCTCCGCGCAGGCGTGACCGACCACGTTCATCTTGGCGCTGAGCTCGAGCATCTTGCGATACTCGACCTGCCCGCCGTCGAGCATCGATGGATTGTACTGGCGGACGATCGGCTCGAGGCGGTCGCCGACGCCCGTGCGATAGCGCTTGAACAGCGCGTTGAGACGCTCCTGGGCGCGCGGGCCAGGATCCCATCCTACCGTGGCGGAATGTCTTCCGAGAGCTTCCATGGCGCGACCTCAGCGGCAAGAACCGCAAATGCGCCTGCCACGACCGAAGGACGCGTCAGGCAACCTGCCCGGAAACAGCCAATGCGAACGATGTGATCCAAATCCGCGGACGGCACGACCTCGCGTCCCGACCCGCTGGAAAGATAGTACAGCGCGTCGAAGGACGATCAACGTGAGATTCGTCTGCCGGGAAATTTCCGAACGCGTACGGCCGCGCCGATGGTGCAAATCTATGGCTCGAGATATGCGCGAAGCATCTTTGCTTCAAATTGGTCACAACCTTTTCGGAGTCGATTGGCGCGCAGACACCTCGATAGGAGAAGAGATATCCCTGTCGCCGGCCGTGCCGCCCAAGCCGGTCTGTTCAACCGCGCGTCAGGTGGTCATTGCGCCGGTCGGCAACGCTCCTCTGGTCGTGGTGGTGCCGCCGCTTCCTGGTGGATCCAGCGCGCGGCGTTTGCCGTGAAGACCATCGCGCGTGGCTTGCGGGAGAGGGGCGACCGACGACGCGAGCGGCGGCGATTCGACGCCGCAAAATCAGCACAGACGATCCCGGCATCGGATGCTAGATTGGTCGGCACGTCCCCGTAGCTCAGCCGGATAGAGCAGCGGTTTCCTAAACCGGAGGTCGGAGGTTCGAATCCTCTCGGGGACGCCATTTCATGACCCCGTTGTGTCGTTGCGACGGCCTCGGCGGCGACCTCCCCGAGCCTTCTCCTATCTGGCGTCGCGTATGGCCGCGGCGATCTGCTCCGGCGTGTGACGGGTCAGATCCTTCGCGATCGACAGGGCCACGCAGCGTTCGACGTTCTTGTGCAGGGCGGGCCGCAGCTGGCCGAGCGTCTGGGGATCGGCGACGACGACCAGCGACTCGAAGCGGTGTTGCTCGCTCATCCTGTTGAGCTCGTGGGCGAGCTGCTTGGCGAAGGTCGCTTCGTCGGTCTGTCGCGGCGTCTGTTCCGGGGGACGGACGCCCGAGGGGCCGTCGTCGCTCAGATGGCTGGGCGACAGCCGCCGGTCCTCGCGAAGGGTGATCTCGCCTCCGACACCCTCGTTGTGGAACAGGATGGCACCCGCGCCGTCTGCGACGACGACAAGGGCGCGATGCGGAATGATGGTCATGGGAGACTCCTGTTCTGGGATGGGCGAGACGCACGCCCGGCCGGGCGCACCAGCTCGGCCTCGTCGCCGGCTAGAAGGAACGAAATCGGTGAACGGGCGTTCCCCTCCGGCGCCAAGGCGTGGCTGGCGATGAAAAGAAGAATGGCGATGACGCCGACAACGGAGATCCAATGCTGAAGCTTGCCCTGGTCTTCTTCCTTATATCAGTCGTCGCCGGCATTTTCGGCTTTACGGACATCGCCGCCGGCACGAGGACCATCGCCAAATGGCTGTTCGTGATCGCTCTCATCATCTTCGCGATCTTCCTTGTCCTCGGCGTTCTGGCCATCGGCGCGATCGCCTGAGCGGGCGGCGGTCAGCGCAGCGTCGAGCTCCGCCCCCAGGAGCACGGCGACGGCGGACAGCCACAGCCAGATCATGAAGGCCGCGACCGAGCCCAGGGAGCCATAGACGGCCGAGAAGCCGCCGTAGGTCCGGGCATACCACGAGAAGACGATCGACAGGAGGATCCACGACAGGCCGCCGGCGATGCTGCCGCCGAGCAGCGACGGCCAATGCACGCGCCGGCGGTTGGGCCCGAAACGCAGGAGCAGGGCGATGGCCACGCCCGCGACGAGGAGCATGGCCGCCCAGCGAAGGAGGTCCGGCAGGGGGCCGAATTCCCCGCTCACCGCCGGGATCTGCAGGAAGAGGGGGAGAAGGATGACGGCGAAGATCGCCAGCGCGAGGAACGCCACGACGCCCATCGTCATGGCCATCGTGAGCATGAGCCTGACGATCAGGGGCCGTCGTTCCGCATGGTCGTAGATCACGTTCAGCGCCTCGACCATGCCGCGCATCCCCCGGTTTGCCGACCAGAGGACGAAGGCGAGCCATCCGGCAGCCGGGAGCAGCGACCGTCCGCTCGCATCCTGCTGGTCGGCCAGCCGCCCGATCTGCTGGGTGAGGAGCTGCGCGACCTCGGGAGGGACCACGCCGCCGAGAGCCTGCGTCAGGCGGACCACGTCCCCGGGGTCGGCGAACAGGCTGTAGACGGAGACGATCGCCGCCAGGCCGGGAATGCTGCCGAGGAGAAGGTAGAAGGCCACGCTCGACGCGGCCGTCGTCAGCCGATCGTGCACGGAACGATGCCAGATGCGGCCCGCGAGGCTGCTCCAGCCGCTCCTGGGGCGATGATCGCCGGGCTCGGTCTTGGTCAAGGCTTACCTCGATTTCGGTCGCTCGGTGTCGCCGGGACCTGACGAGAACGACTCTTGTCCCACGGGTGCGTCCAGGTCCGCGCCGATCATCCAGCTCCGTCGTATCGCAAGGGGGGCGCGTCAGGTGCGCTTGCCGAACGTCGCGGCTGCCGGGCGTCGCGGCATCCAAGGAAACGAGCGAAGCGACGCGATCGTTCCATCTCCCCATGGGCGGCGAGGGTCCGTTCGCTGCCGCCGACGGTTGCGAATCCCCCGACCGGGCCACACAATCCCGCGGGCGCGCGAGGACCTGCCGGCGCGCGTCGCCCCGTGTTCCCGTAGCATTGGCGGAATGAGATGCGGCGCAGGCCATCCGTGGATCGAGGACGCAAGCGCCGGCCGCCCGGCGACGCCTCCGTGCCCGGCGGCACGCCGCCGGAGGACGCCGACTGGCGGCCGCAGCCCGGCGAACGGTCCTACGTCTTCGCCGGCTTCTGCCTCCTGCCCGATCGCAAGGCGCTGCTGCACGCCGGCCGGCCCGTCCGCATCGGCAGCCGGGCCCTCGACATCCTCACCCTGCTGGTGCAGCGCGCCGGCGAGCTTGTGACCAAGGCCGAGCTCGAAGCCTATGTCTGGCCCGGCATCTTCGTCCACGAGAGCAACCTCAAGGTCCATGTCACCGCGCTCCGCAAGGTGCTGGGCGCGGCCGTCGACGCTCCGCGTTGCATCCTGAACATCCCCGGACGCGGCTACTGCTTCATGCTGCCGGTGACCGTCGAGGGCCGGGCCCGCGCCTCGGCCCGGCGCCTGCTGCAGGCGGGAGCGAACGCGTTCGGCCCGCCGCCCGACGTGATCGGCCGCGACGGCGAGATCGCCGCCGTCGTCCAGGCCCTGTCGCGGCATCCGCTGGTCACGGTCGTCGGCGCGGGCGGCGTGGGCAAGACGACCGTGGCCCTGGCGGCGGCGGAACGCCTGGCCGGCCGCCACGACGCGGCCCCCTGCTTCGTGGACCTTGCGTCGGTCGACGACCCGCAGATCGTCGTGCACGCGATCGCCGCGGCGCTGGGCGTGCGCGTCGATCTCAACGATCTCCTGGGTGGCGTCGGCGATCACCTGCGCGCGACGTCGCGGCTGCTGATCCTCGACAATTGCGAGCACCTGGCGGCCGCCGTGGCCGCCGCCGCCGAGGTCCTGGCGGGCGACCTCGGCCGATCGACGCTGCTCGCCACCAGCCGCGAGCCGCTGCGCGCGCGCCAGGAACATGTCTGCCGGCTGTCGCCGCTGGCCTGTCCCGACAAGACGGCGGACCTCTCCGCCGACGAGGCGCTGCGCCATCCGGCCGTGGCGCTGTTCGTCGCGCGGGTGCCGCACCCGGCCGGCTTCTCGTTGGCGGACGGCGACAATGCCACGGTCGTGTCGCTGATCTGCCGCCGGCTCGACGGTCTGCCGCTCGCGATCGAGCTCGCCGCGGCTCGGCTCGACACGCTCGGCCCGGCCGAGCTGCTCGACCGGCTCGGCGACCGCTTCGACCTGCTGCAACGCACGGACCTCGCGGTGCCGATGCGCCAGCGCACGCTGCAGGCCACGCTCGACTGGAGCTACCGGCTGCTGTCCGACATCGAGAGCCGCATCCTGCGCTTCGCCGCGGTGTTCGCGCGCGACTTCGCGCTGGACGATGTCATCGCGATCCTCGGTGCTGCAGGTCTCGATCCCGCAGACGTCGTCGTCGGCATCGAGAGCCTGGTGGCCCGCTCGTTCGTGCTGGCCGACATCTCGCCCGGATCGCGCCGCTACCGGCTGTTCGAGAGCAGCCGCAGCTACGCGCTCGCCCGGCTCGACGACCGGGGCGAACGGGACGAGGCCCATGGCGCGCATGCGCGTCACCTGCTGACGGTGCTCGAACGGGCTGAGGACGAGTGGCGCTGGCGCGTTGCCGACGACTGGATCGCCTATCACGGCCGGCGCGTCGACGATCTGCGCCGCGCCATCGCCTGGGCCTTCGGCGCCTGCGGCGATGGGCTGATCGGCGTCCGGCTCACCGCCGCCGCCATCCCGCTGTGGGAGGGCCTCAGCCTGGTCGACGAGTGCGGCCGGCGCGTGCGCGAGGCGATGCGCGTCGCCGATGGCCTCGGGGATTGCGACGTCGGGCTGAAGGCCCGGCTGGCGTACCGGCACTGCTGGACGCTGACCTGGTCGGAATCGCGGCTCCCCGCCACCGCGGCGCCCTGGCTCGATTGCCTGCGCCTGGCCCGCGCGGCCGGCGACACCGAGTACCAGCTGCGCTCGTTGTGGGGTCTCTCCATCTTCGAGACGTTCACAGGCCGCTGCCCCGCCGCGATCGGTCACCTGCTCGAGTTCGAGGCGATGGCGGAACGCGCGGAGGACTGGTCGGTGCTTCCCGACGGCCAGCGCCTGCTCGGGCTGGCACGCGCCTATGTCGGCGAGCTCGGCGCGGGCAACGAGATTCTCGAGCAGCTCGCGCTGCGCTTCAACCGCGTCGAGAAGCGGGCACAGCTCACCCGCTTCTCGATCGACCGGTACTGCATCATCCGGAGCTCGCTGGCCTTCACGCGCTGGCTGCGCGGCCGCAGCGAGTCCGCCCTCGCCGCCGCCCGGCAGGCGGTCGAGGCCGCGCTCGCGGTCGACCACGCGGTCTCGCATTCCAACGCCCTGGTCTTCGCCGGCGTGCCGCTCGCGCTCTGGACGGGCGACCTCGACCGTGCCGAGGCGGGGATCGGCGCGCTGCAGCGCAACTTCGCCATCCGCAATCTGGCGGTTTGGGACGGGGTCACGCGCTTCTTCGAGGCGGCGCTGCGCCAGGCGAGGGGCGAGAGGTCGGCGATCGACGCCATGGGCCGCAGCCTCGACGACCTGCTCGAGACCGGCTTCGTCACCCGCGCCCCGATGTATCTCGCCATGCTGGCCGAAGCGCTTGCAGGTGACGGCCGGCTCGACGCGGCGCGGGCGCGGCTCGACGATGCCGCGGCGCGACTCGACCGGTACGGCGAGCGGTGGTGCCGCCCCGAGCTTCGGCGCATCGGCGGGCTGGTCGACGCGGCCGGCGGCGATCGCCGGTCGGCGCAGGCCCGCTTCGCGGCGGCGATCGAGGACGCCGCGGCCCTGGGCGCGCTGACGTTCGAGCTGCGGGCGGCCCGCGACCTCGCGCGCAGCCTCGCGGCCGAGGGCCGGCGCGACGAGGCCAGCGGCGTGCTGGAGCGCACCTGCGCGAAGTTCACGGAAGCCGGCCCGGGCACCGAGGTCGCCGCCGCTCGGGCCTCGCTCGCCGCGCTCGCCTGATCCTGCTTCTCCGGCGAGCCGCGCTTAACGACGATTAACTCGCCGTCGCCCGGCCGCCGCCGCACGCTCGTCGCGGCAAGGGAGGCGGACGATGAGGCTTCACGGCAAGGTGGCGCTGGTGACCGGAGCGGCGAGCGGCATCGGTCGTGCCGTCGCGGAGCTCTTCGTCAAGGAAGGCGCGGCCGTCGTGGCCAGCGACATCGCCGCGCCGAAGCAGGCCTATTCCAGCGGGATCGGGTCGGTGCGCCTCGACGTCACGAGCGAAGCCGACTGGGCCGCGGCGGTCGATGCCGTCGTGCGCGACCACGGCCGTCTCGACGTGCTGGTCAACAACGCCGGCATCATCGCCTACGAGCCGCTGCACGAGCTCACGATGGACGCGTGGACGAGGATGATCGCGGTCGACCAGACCGGCGTCTTCCTCGGCATGCGCGAGGCGGTTCGCGTCATGCGCGGCCGCAATCCGGGCTCGATCGTCAACATCTCGTCGATCTGGGGCAGCGCCGCGGTCGCCGGTGCTCACGGCTATCACGCCGCCAAGGGCGCGGTGCGCAACATGACGAAGAACGCGGCGATGACCTATGTCGGCGACGGAATCCGCGTCAACTCGGTCCATCCCGGCTTCATCCATACGGCGCTGACCAACGCGCAGGCGGCCGACCTCAACGACGCCGTGATCGCGTCGACGCCGATGAAGCGCGGCGGCAGGCCGATCGAGGTCGCCTATGGCTGTCTTTTCCTCGCCTCGGACGAGGCGAGCTTCGTCACGGGCGCCGAGCTGGTGATCGACGGCGGCTATCTCGCGCAATAGCGGCCGGTCGAGGGTGGGCAATTGGAGAGGAATCGGGAGAGTGTCATGAGGCACATGAGCGAAGCGGCCCGCAAGCAGGGCTTCAACATCCACGCGGTCGTCTTCGTCCCCACGATGGTCGTGCTGGCGATCGTCAACGTCCTGGTGGGCCGCCCCTGGTGGATCCTGTGGGTCCTGCTCGGCTGGGGCATCGGCCTGCTGATGCACTGGTGGTTCGTCGTCGGACCCGGCGCCGGCCGGACCGGGGCCCAGTGAGACCGCACGTGCCGGATGGCGCGGCGGCCGGAGGCGTGACGTGAGCACCTTCCGGAAGATCGCCGCTGGTGTCGGCGTGCTGCTGGTGGGCCTGGCGGCCTACCTCTGCTTCTGGCCCGTCCCGATCGATCCCGTGGCGTGGTCGGCGCCGACGCCTCCCGGCTTCACCGGCGCCTTCGCGCCGAATACCCGCCTGGCCGGCCTGCGCATGATCGCCACCGGCAGCGAGGTCGGCCCGGAGCAGATCGCGATCGGGCCGGATCACAAGCTCTATGCGGCGATGGAAAGCGGCGACCTGCTGCGCATGGACCCCGATGGAGGGCGGCAGGAAGTCTTCGCCAACACGGGCGGCCGCGTCCTCGGCTTCGACTTCGACGCCGGTGGTCGGATCATCGCCGCCGATCCCATGAAGGGCCTGCTCGCCATCGCCGGCGATGGGCGCGTGACCCTGCTGGTCGACCGCGTGGCCGCCGGCGACCCGGTGCGCTATGCCAACGCCATCGTCGTGGCGCCGGACGGGACGATCTACTTCACCGACGCCTCGATGCGGTTCGCTCCGTCCCGATGGGGCGGCACCTACGAAGCCAGCGTTCTCGACATCCTGGAACAGTCCGCGACCGGGCGCGTGCTGGCCCATGATCCGCGGACCGGCAGCACCCGCGTCGTGGCCCATGGCTTCTCGTTCGCCAACGGCCTCGCCCTGGCGCCGGATGGCCGGACGCTGTTCGTCAGCGAGACCGGGCGCTACCGGATCTGGCGGCTCGACGCCGCGGCCCGCGACCTCGACGTGCGGCGGGACTCGCCCCGGGCAAGGGTGCTGCTCGACAATCTGCCCGGCTATCCCGACAACCTGATGCGGGGGCGCGATGGCCGCTACTGGGTCGGCCTGTTCAAGCCGCGCAACCCGGCGGCCGACTCGCTGGCGCAGCGGCCGTTCCTGCGCGCGCTGCTGCTGCGCCTGCCGCGGTCCCTGCTGCCGCTGGGCGAGCCCTACGGACACGTCTTTGCGTTCGACGCGGAGGGGCGCGTCGTCGACGACCTGCAGGATCCGACCGGCGCCTATCCGGAAACGACCGGCGCGACCGAGACGGCCGACCGGCTCTACATCCACAGCCTGCATGCCCACGGCATCGGCTGGCTGCCGCGATGAGGCGCCTGGCGCCTTCCGCTGCAATGGTCTGGGCCGCCATGGCCTGGATCGCTGGCGCCGGGCTCGCGCTGCCGGCATCGGCATCCGACGAGCCCCTCGAGGAGATCTACGTCCTGCGCAGCATCCGCGAGCCGTGGCCGCCGACCGACGGGTGGTGCAGCCGGTCGCGAACGGGCTTCGAGCCCTTCCCGACGGATGCCGAGCGCTTCTTCTCGTTCTGGAGCGTCCGTTCCCAGCCCGAGGACGGCAGGATCGTCGACGCGCACCAGGCCCGGGTCGCCGAGCTGCGCGGTTGCTTCGGGCCGACCGGCGACCGGGCCCGGCAGAACTTCCACGCCGAGGTCCGGCTGGGGCCGCTCTCGTTTCACGGGACGGGCGAATGCCTCGCCCTCGGGATCGACGTGCCCGAGCCCGGCCTGTTCCCGGTGCGCTGCCAACTCGTGCTGGACGGGTTGCCGGCCCCGTTCATCGGAGGGCTTCTGACGACGAACACCATGACCAGCCGGGCCCCGTTCGGTGGCGAATCGCAGCCCGCCGGCTATACGCAGGCCTCGATCGCCACGATCCGTCTGTGGCGGGCGCGGCCGGTCCCCTGATTGTCGACAGGTTCCACCGGACCCCAACAAATTGCACTCACCCTCTATGTTGAATGCTTGCACTTAGAGGGAAATGAACTTAGCACTGTGACCGGGTGGTGACGGGGCTGGGGAGCCTCGCCACGGGAAGTGAAGTGTGGAGCACAGCCGATGACGACCGGATGGAGTCTTCTGCGCGAGCATGGCCCGGTGCTGCCCGCTGCGGCTGTCGGTCCGGCGGCTGCCCACGAACCTTGACACCAGGAGCGTTCTCCGACTGCCCGGTCGCCGCGTGACGGTCGGGATCCGTGGTCCGGCGCTGCGCCGGGCCGTCCACTGAACGAGACAAGTCGACCAGGCCATCCGGCGTTTCAGACCAAGCAAGCGGCAGCCGGGCCTCCAGGGGGCGGAAACGATGTTCGTGACCTACCACTTCGACAATCCGAACACCGACGAATCCCATTCCCTCGGGGGATGGTCCTATGTGTGGGCCGGCCTGGCGGGGCCGGTCTACGTGCTGGCCAAGGGATTCCTGGGCCCGGCCATCAAGATGCTGGCGGCCAGCATCTTCATCGTCCTGGGGGCGGCCTTCGCCCTCGTGGCCGTGGTCGGGTTCTTCCAGAACCTGGTGATCGACCTGCCGGCCGTCATCCTTCTTCCCCTGGGCGCCGTCGTGATGCAGGGCATCGTCGCCGTCCGTCTGGTGCGCACGGCCTATCTCCGGCGCGGCTGGCGCGAAGCCTACTGAGGACCGGGCAGGCCGGATGGACGACAGGGCGCGGCCCGGGCGCCGCGCGGCCGCGTCGGCGAGCGGCGCGGACGCGCGCGCGATCGGCACGTATGTCGCCGTCGCCGCGGCCTCGCTGATCCTGTCGCTGCTGTTCCTCCGGGCGCCGGGGTCGGACGACGTTGCGGAGGAGTTCCTTCCCTGGATGGCCTCGCTGCACGACCTCGGTCTCGGCGCAGGCTACGAATCCTGGGAGGACATGTATCCGCCGGGCGTCGCGATCCTGCTGAACCTCGCCGACCGGCTGCTGCCCCGCGCCGAGAACTTCTACGTCCTGTCGTCGCTCGTCGGCGCCGCGCAGCTCGCCGCCGCCCTGCTGTTCGCCGTCCATGCGCGCAGCCTGGTCCTCTCGCTCGCCTTCCTCGCCGCCACGGCGCTGTCGAGCTCGGCCCTCATGTACCTCGACGTGCTCTACGCCGTTCCCCTCCTGGTCGCCTTCTACGCGTCGCTCGACCGCCGGCCGACGCTCGCGGCCTCGGCCTTCGCCGTCGCCTGCCTGATCAAGTGGCAGCCCCTGATCCTGCTGCCGTTCCTCGCCATCCTCTGGCTCGACCAGGCCTGGGCGCGCGGGCCCCGGCATGTCGTGGCCCTGATCCTCGTGCCGACCCTGATCGCCGGCGGCGTCGCCGCCTTCTTCTGGCCGGCCAGTGCCGAGGCCCTGTTCCTGGCCCTCGAGGGCGATACCTGGAGCGGCCAGGCGCTCAACCTCGCCTGGCTGGCGCAGATCCTCTACGGCAAGCCGCCGATCGCCCTCTTCTTCTACATGCCGCACCAGGAGCCCTGGCTCTTGGCGCTCAAGGCTCTCTTCGCCGCCGTCTACCTGCCGATCCTGGTCACCGCCTTCCTCCGGTACCGTCGCGACCCGATGGCGATGCTCACCGCCGCCTTTGCCGGGTTCGTCGCCTACTTCCTGCTGTCGGCGAGTGTCCACGAGAACCATCTCTACGTGCCGACGATCCTGGGATTCGTCCTGTGGTCGCGTCAGCCGTCCTTCGCACCCTATGCAATTGCCGTCGCCACCTTCTCCAACCTGAATCTCGTGCTGTTCTACGGCCTCGACGGCAAGCCGCCCTTCGCCCCGACACCGCTGTTCGGGCTGGTGACGGCCGCGCTGTCGCTGGCGGCTCTGCTCGCGAGCACGCTTGGGTTGTATCATGCGTTTCGATGCCATCCGGTCTTCCGCCTGACGCAGCCGGTCCGGACGGCCGCACAGCATGTGAATCGCACGCCGCTCTTCACAAACTCTGCAAAGTTGAAACCTTAGCCAATCTCCAATTGTCGCCGTCCGTCCGCTCGGCAATACTTTTCTCCGTCAGCTCTCGGAGAAGAGGCCATGGAACAGTTGCTCGGTGGTGCGGTGATGATTGCCGTCGGTTTCGCGCTGCTCTTCTATGTCAGGCCCAAGGAAGGAAGAGCCGACATCCTGACATCGGATGCGGCGGGAACGGCGGCGGCGCTCGCCGTGACGATCCTCCTGACGATCGGCTTCGGACTCATCCTCGTGGATCTGATCGCCATCGCACGGAACTGAACGCGCGTGCAAAGCTTGTAGTCGTCGCCCCTTCTCGATCAAAGCCGAAGCTCCGTCCACCTGAGCAGGCTGGCCCCGAGCGAGGCCAGCCTGCCGGCGACATCGAGCGCGCTACATCTTCGGCAGCAGGACGGTGTCGACCACGTGGATGACGCCGTTCGACTGCTTCACGTCGGCGATGGTCACGGTGGCCACGTTGCCGTTCTCGTCGGTGAGCGTGATCTTGTCGCCCATCATCTTGGCTTGCAGAACGCACCCGCCGACCGTCTTGACGGGATGGTTGCCCTTGTCGTCGGCGATCATCTTGGCGATGGCGCCCGACATCGCGTTGGCGGAAACGACATGACAGGTGAGGATCTTGGTGAGCTTCGCCTTGTTCTCGGGCTTCACGAGGGAGTCGACCGTGCCGGCGGGCAACTTGGCGAAGGCGGCGTTGGTCGGGGCGAAGACCGTGAAGGGACCCGGTCCGGACAGCGTATCGACCAGGCCTGCGGCCTTGACCGCGGCAACGAGCGTCGTGTGATCCTTCGAATTGGCGGCGTTCTCGACGATCGTCTTGTTGTCGTACATCGCTGCACCGCCGACCGCGGGATTGGCTGCCAGCACGGGCGACGCCGCCGCGAAAGCGGCAGCCGTGAGCGAGCACGCGAAGAGGATTCGCAGGGTCATTTGCATTCTCCGGAAAGGGATTGCGAGCAGTTCCTCCGCGACGATGCGCGGATCGTCAGGGTTACGCCCCGCGGCGCGAGCCGGATTGTCGAAGCGGCGTCACGTGTCATGGATGCGGCTACACAGTCGCGTGAACGGTGTGAGGCTCACGCTCGGCCAACGGCGCCTGCCGGCGACGCTGATCAGGACAGGCTCGCGACGTTCATGGCGCGTGAGGAAATCGAACGCGATTCCTGACGGGGATTACCGGCCGCGCCGGCTCCGGACCTTTGTCCGCGACGCGGCCGTCGTCTGCTGTCGCCTGCCGGTCGGCGCCACGGCGTCGCGCAGCACGCCGGCAAGCGTGGCACAGCCGGCATCGATCGCGGCGTCCGGCGTGCCGGCATAGCCCAGGATCAGTCCGTGCCGTCGTCGCCGGCCGACATAGCAGGTCGACAGCGGCGCGACCGCGATTCCCGCCCGCGCAGCAGCGGCGGCAGTAGCACGATCGTCGAATCCGGCGGCGATGTCTCGAACCGGTCGCGCAACCAGATGCATGCCGCCCGCGTCGCGTTCGCTTTCCAGCCATGGCGCGAGATGCCGGTCGAGGGCGGCCAGCAGCGCCTCCTGGCGCGCGGCGTAGAGCAGGCGCGTGCGGCGCAGATGGGTGGCGAGGTGCCCGTCGTCGATGAAGCGTGCCAGCGCGCCCTGGCCGAGCAGCGAGGGACGCGCCGCCACCGCTGCCATCCATCGTTCCGCGGCGGGCACGAGTGCATCCGGGAGAACGACGTAGCTCAGCCGCAGCGCCGGGAAGAGCAGCTTCGAGAAGCTGGCGAGATAGGCGACGCGGCCGCTGCGGTCGAGCGCCCGCAGCGGCGCCAGCGGCCGGCCGGCATAGCGGTACTCGCCGTCGAAATCGTCCTCGGCGATCCAGCCGCCCTCGCGCTCGGCCCAGCTCAGCAGCTCGAGCCGCCGCTGCAGGCCGAGCACCGTGCCGAGCGGGAACTGATGGGCCGGCGCCACCACCGCGAGGCGGGCGCGAGGCGCGGCGACGAGCGCGCGCTCGACGACGAAGCCCGAGTCGTCGATCGGCACCGGCATGGCGCGCACGCCGGCGGCCGCCAGCGCCTCGCGCGTGCCGACGAAGCTCGGTTCCTCGATCCATGCCGACTCGCCGGGGTCGAGCACCAGCCAGGCCAGCAGGGCCAGGCTCTGGCGCACCCCCGTCGTGATCACGACCGAGTCGGCCGTGCAGGCGAAGCCGCGCGCGGCGCCGAGATAGCCGGCGATGGCGGCGCGCAGCGCGGCATGGCCGAACGGATGCAGCGCGCCGGCGACCGCCCACGACGGCCGCCGCCATTCGCGGTCGAGCAGGCGCGCCCACAGGGCGAAGGGAAAGGCCGCGCGATCGGGCTGGCCGGTGGGGAAGGCAAGCGGCGCGTCCTCGAAGCCGAAGCCCGCCATGTCGTCGCGCAGCACCTTGCGGGCGCGGCGTGAGAGGTCCGGCGCGGCGACGGCACTCGTTGCCGGTCGATTCGCCGCATCGCGCGGAGCCGTCAGCATGTCGTCGGGCAGGTCGGTCGCGACGGAAAGTCCGGAGGCCGCCTGCGCCACGACGTAGCCCTCGGCCACGAGCTGGTCCATCGCCAGCAGCACGGTGCCGCGCGCGACCTCGAGCTCGCGCGCCATCAGGCGCGAGGAGGGCAGGCGCTGGCCGGGCGCCAGCCGCCGCTCGAGGATGGCGCGGCGCACCTGCTCGCCGATCTGGCGGTGCAGCGGCGCGGTCGAGCCGACGTCGAGGACGAGGCCGAGCGGAGCGGCCGGGCGCTGGGGACGGGGCATGACTGGTACAGTCCGGATTGTCCAAACTGGCTCTTTCGCCTGTACCTTAACGGGGCGATGGTCCGGCCCGCAATCGTCCCTCGCCATCGCCGGAGACCGTTTTCGTCATGAGCACCCAGACCGTCGCACGCGGCCACAATCCCGAGAACACCGCCGAGAGCTTCGGCGTCACCCCGGTCAACCGGGTGAAGCGCGTGCACGAGCGCGGCCGCTACGACCGCAAGACGGTCTACGAGATCCTCGATGCCGCGCTGGTCTGCCACATCGCCTACGTGATCGACGGCCGCCCCTATTGCACGCCGACCTCGTTCTGGCGCGAGGGCGACCATCTCTACTGGCACGGCTCCTCGGCCAGCCGCATGATCCGCACCCAGGGCCAGGGCGTGCCGGTCTGCCTCACGGTCACCCATCTCGACGCGCTGGTGATGGCGCGCTCGGGCTTCCACCATTCGGTCAACTACCGCGCGGTGATGGCGTTCGGCACCGCGCACATCGTCGACGACGCGGAGAAGAAGCTGAAGCTGATGGACCGCTTCATCGACCGCATCTATCCCGGCCGCTCCACCCTGATCCGCCAGCCCAACGCCCAGGAGTTCAAGGCGACCACGATGATGGGCATGGAGATCGAGCACGCCTCGGGCAAGATCCGCGACAAGCACGTCGCCGACGAGGAGGAGGACTACGAGGGCGTTCGGGCCTGGTCGGCGCTCTACCCGGTCACCCAGGTCATCGGCACGCCGTCGGAATGCGAGCGCCAGATCCCCGGCTTGCAGCGGCCGGCCGACATGGCCGACTTCGAGCCCGGCACGCGCCTCGACGAACTGATGACGAAGAGCTACCGCCGCACGTTCGGGTAGGGTCGGCGAGTGAGAGACTATCTCGAACGCGAGGCTACTTTTCTCGCGTTCGAATGAAGAAGACGATCGAAAAAAATATGCCGAGCCCCATAGACGATATCATGGCGATATAGGCGGCCTTGCGAAACTTGATGTCGAGCGGAGGAGAGAGGAAAAGCGAGGCGCCGTACATCACGACAGAGAATGCTGCGCCGATGAGTGCCCATCGGGTGAATACATCCCATAGCATCATCTTCCAGCGAACGGACTGTTTGGACATCGGTGTCGTCCTACAGGGGATCTCGTACTTGCGCTCGGTCCAAGGCACGTCGTGACGATGCCAAATTGCGGTGGAGGCACTCAAGCTCCACGCTCAAACCGCATCTTTGGCCTGTGTGCAGTCATTGCCGTCACAGTGTGGTGCTGATGGAGGCGGCCCAGCGCGCAGGCGACTAGATTTGGTAGAGTTTCCGCCAGCGGATCCTACAGAGAGCCCTTTCTGGAGCCCAAAAAGTCGCAATAAAAGAACCTCGCTGCGCAGCATCGCGCTCGATAACTATTGTTATTGATCGGAACGTGAGGCTGCGATACGATGTCTGCCTCGGCCGCGGTGCGGCTCGATCACATTGTTCCTGACGGTCGGCCGTGCTGTCTTTTCGCGAAACGGCGGGAGGAAGCATGGCGAAGCAAGAGCAGCGTTCTTCGGCGGCCGCGCCGCCGCCGACCACGGTCCGCCTGCAGAACATCGCGCAGTCTTACGGCCAGTCGGCGGCCCTGATGGCCGCGGTCGAGATCGGCGTCTTCACGGCGATCGGCAACGGCGCCGGCACCTACGAGGAGGTGGCGCGCGCCGTCGACATCCATCCGACCAATGCCGAGCGGCTGATGGTCATGCTGTGCGCCGCCGGCCTGCTGGAGAAGTCGGGCGAGCGCCACGTCAATGCGCCCGATGTCGAGCGCTACCTGGTCGAGGGCAGGCCCGGCTACATGGGCCCGTGGATCACCTTCACCAAGCCGCAGTGGGGCGAATGGGGCCGGCTGGCCGAGCATCTGCGCGTCAAGGACCTGCGGACGATGGGGTCGATCGAGACCTTCACCGTGGCCGACGCGCGGCGCTACCACGCGGCGACCTATTCGATCGGACTGGGCGCCGGCCGCCGCTTCGTGCGCCAGGTCGACCTCGCCGGGAGGCGCCGCATCATGGACATCGGCGGCGGTTCGGGCGCCTACTGCATCGCCGCCGCCAAGGAACATCCCTCGATCCGCGGCGTGGTGCTCGACCTGCCGGTCGTGTGCGAGGTGGCGCGCGACTTCATCGCCGAGCACGGCTTCGCCGACCGCATCGAGGCGCGTCCCTGCAACTTCACGCGCGATCCGTTCCCCACCGACTGCGACGTCGCCATCATGGCGTCGAACCTGCCGATGTACGGCCGTGACATGATCGCGAGCGTCATCGCCAAGGCACACGACGCGCTGCTGCCGGGCGGGCAGATGCACCTGATCGGCGAGATGACCAACGACCAGCGGACCGGCCCGTGGGGCCCGGCCTACTGGGGCCTGGGGCAGGCCGTGTCGGACTCGCTGGGGCTCGCCCATTCGGAAGCCGACGTGCTGGGCTACTTCCGGGCGGCGGGCTTCGGCGACGTCGCGCTGCACGACTTCATTCCCGGCTCGCTCGGCCGCGTCACGGGCACCAGGGCGGCCTGACCATGTTCCATACCGCCGTCTGCGACCTGCTGGGCATCCGCTACCCCATCCTGCAGGGCGCCATGCAGGGCGGCGGCGGCGTCGAGCTGGTGGCGGCGGTGAGCGAGGCCGGTGGGCTCGGCGTCCTGCCGACCTTCGGTGGTACGGACCAGAAGCTCCGCGAGGACATCGAAGCGGTGCGCACGCGCACCGGCCGGCCGTTCGGGGTCAACATCATGCCGATGGGCCGCGGCATCACCGAGCGCTGCGCCGCGACCTGCATCGAACTCGGCATTCCGGTCGTCACCACCGGCCGGGCCGATCCCGGCGAGGCCGTGGTGCGTCGTCTCAAGGATGCCGGCATCAAGGTCGTGTCGGTGATCCCGACGGTCGAGCATGCGCGGCGCATGGCGGGCGAGGGCGTGGACGCCGTCGTCGCCTCGGGCAGCGAGGCCGGCGGCCATGTCGGCACCGTGTCGACCCTGCCGCTGGTGCCGCAGGTCGTCGACGCGGTCCGCATCCCGGTGCTGGCGGCCGGCGGCATCGGCGACGCGCGCGGCTTCCTCGCCGCCTTCGCGCTGGGCGCGGTCGGGGTCCAGATGGGGACGCGCTTCATGGCCACCGAGGAGTCCGACCTCAACGAGTGGGGGCGCGAGCGGCTGCTGGCGATGCGCGAGACCGACACGATCGTCACCCGCGCCATGACCGGCGCCACGGTGCGCTGCATCCGCACGCCCGAGATCGTGACCTACGAGGAGGCGGTGGCGCGCGGCACCGATGCGGCGACGCTGAAGGAGATGGCCGCGCAGGTCCGCGCGTCGCGCTACGGCGAGGGCAAGCGCGACCGGCGTCAGTCGGCGGCGGGGCAGGTCGCCGGCCTGATCACCGGGATCGTGCCCGTCGCCGACCTGATCGAGGGCATGCTGGCCGAGGCGGCGCGGCTGGCGCAGGGCCTGCCGGCGGTGGCGGGGCGCTGATCGCGCGTCGACCTTCGACGCGCGACCTGTCAGACCGGCCGGTCGCCGCTGACCTGGATGCGGCGCAGCAGGCGGCGGAACGGGCCGGTGTCGCCCAGCGCGATGTGCTTGGCGCTGCGATTGTCCCAGAAGGCGATCGAGCCGTTCTGCCAGCGCCAGCGGAAGGTGAACTCGGGCCGGTTGCCGTGCTCCATCAGGAAGTCGAGCAGCGGCCGGCTTTCGGCCTCGGTCATGCCCTCGAAGCCGACCGTGTAGGACTTGTTGACGAACAGCATCTTGCGGCCGGTCTCGGGATGGGTGCGGACCACCGGATGCAGGCTGCGCGTCTCGCGCCAGTCGGCGCCGTCGCGATGCTTGGTCGAGCGCCCCTTGTTCTTCCCGGCCTGCGGTCCCGCCACCATGATGTCGCTGTGCCAGGCGCGCAGGCCCTCGAGCAGCTTCTTCATGCCGTCCGACAGCGCCTCGTAGGCGAGGTACTGGTTGGCGAACATCGTGTCGCCGCCATAGGCCGGCACGTCGATGGCGTAGAGGATGGCGCCCATCGGCGGCTCTTCCATCATCGTCGTGTCGGCATGCCAGTCCTCGCCGACATAGCCGGTGTCGCCGGGCTCGCGCCGCACCATGACGATCTCGGGATCGTCGCCCGTGCCGACATAGTTGGGATGGATGAAGATCTCGCCGAAGCGGCGGGCGAAGGCCTTGTGGCGCGCGACGTCGAGCGTCTGGTCGCGGAAGAAGACGACGCAGTGCTCGTTCAGCGCGTCGCGGATCTCGCCGATCGTGCCGTCGTCGAGGTCCTGCGCGACGTCGACGCCGGAGATCTCGGCGCCGCCGGCGCCGGACAGGAGACGGATGTCGAGGCGCGTGTTGCGCATGGCCTTCCTCCCTCGGTGGCCGGATTGGGATCGAGGCTAGCCGACCGGACGGGCCTTGGCGAGGGAGGCCGGGGGAGGCTCAGCGGCAGTGCAGCGTGATCCGGCGCGGCGTGATGGTGGGCAGCGGCGGCGCCTTGGGATCGACCGGCCGCGGCCACGAACCGTCGGCGAGATGCTTCTCGACCGTCGGCAGGAGCTGGTTGAACGCCACCCAGGCCTGCAGGCGCAGCCCGGCATAGTTGGTGTGGACCGCGTCGACGAACAGGTCGGGGTCGAGCGGCACGTAGCGCGCGAAGTCGATGAAGGGCAGCTTGTGGACGCGGGCGTACTTGGCGAGGAAGCGGTTCTGGAAGTTCGACAGCCGCTCCATGTCGCGATACCGGTACGGGAAGTTGGCGACGTTGAGCTGCTCCAGGATGTACTTGTGGCGCACGGGATCGAGCACCATCCCGTCCTTCACCATCCAGAGGAAGGAGCTCAGCGCGAAGTCGCTGTCGACGGTCGCGAGGTCGGCGCGGATCCGGTCGAGGTCGTTCTCGATCTCGTTGAGGCTGACCGGCAGGTCGGGATAGGCGAGGTCGGGATCCTTCTCGTCGAGCCCTTCGGGCCATGTGAAGCGATAGTCCGGCTTGGGCCATTCGGCGCCGGCCTTCTCGTCCCGCGTCCCGGCCATGCCGACCGCCGCCTGCACGCGCGCCATCACCGCCGAGTAGCGGGCGGCTTCCTGCAGCCACGACGGCGAGGTCGAGGCGACGGCGGCCGGCGGCTTCGGTGTGGCGCCCTTCGGCGCGCCGGTCACGACCGAGGCCGGCCGGAACTGGTTGCCGCCTTCGTAATAGACGACGAGGTCGGGCCGCAGCGGAAGGATCTCGGTCCGCACGACGGCCGCGCTGTCGGCCGAGGTGATGCTCTCGCGCCCCATGTTCAGCGCCTCGAAGCGCAGGTCGAGGCCCCTGGCCTTCGCCCAGCGGTTCAGCCAGTAGCCGACAAACTCGGGATAGGAGAAGGGCAGGTGCGGGGCGCCCATGGTGGTCGAGGAGCCGACGAACACGATGCGGATCGTGCGCGGGCCGCGCGGATCCTCGATCGGCGCGCCGCGCCAGCCCATCTGGTTGGTGACGAGGCCGTTGGGCAGCGTGGCGTTCGGCAGGTAGCGATAGGGCGGATGCGGCGAGCCGTCCGGCGGATCGTAGAGCCACAGCACGCCGGGCGCCCGGCGCAGGAACGGGTGCTTGCAGGGATCGGGGCCGGCGAACACCGAGTTCCAGGCCTTGAACACGTCCGGCGGACGGAAGTCCATGCTGCCGTCGGGATCGGCCTCGATGGCGCGGAACAGCCGTGTCCATTCCTCGGGCACCGCGCGGCGGTTCGCCAGAGCCGGCGGATCGTCGTAGAACCACTGGCGCTCGACGCCGGCGGCGACGGGGACGCTGTCGAGGACGGCCGGGCTCACGCTCGAGCTGCCGGTCGGCGCGCTGAGCGGCATGGCGAACATCGCATAGCCGTCGATGTAGCGGACGGCGGCCTCGGCGGCGGCGAGGCAGAGAACCATCGAGACGAGGAAGAGGAGGGCGTTCTTCAGGGGCGTTTCCTTGGACGACGCAGCCCCCTAGCACAGAAATGGGGCGGCGCAAGCCGGACCCGGCGTCGCCCCTTCCCGCGGCCCGCCCGTCAGGTCGCCGACGGGACGGCCTTCGGCACCTTGCGTCCCTTGCGCCTCTCCTCGAAGCGCTGCAGCACGACGAAGAAGGACGGCACGAACAGCACGGCGAGGCAGGTCGAGGCGATCATGCCGCTGAACACCGCGAGGCCGAGCGAGATGCGCGAGTTGGCGCCCGCGCCAGTCGCCGTCACCAGCGGCACGACGCCGAGGATGAAGGCGAAGGAGGTCATGAGGATGGGCCGGAAGCGGGTGCGAGCGGCCTCGACCGCGGACTCCAGGATGTCCCTGCCGTGGATCAGCCGCGCGTCGCGCGCCACCTCGACGATCAGGATGGCGTTCTTGGCGCTGAGCGCGATCAGCAGCATCAGCCCGATCTGCGTGTAGATGTTGTTGGGCAGGCCGAGAAAACCCAGCGCGATGGCGGGTCCGGAGAGCGACAGCGGCACCGCGAAGATCACGCCGAGCGGCGCGATCCAGCTCTCGTACTGTCCGGCCAGGCAGAGATAGACCAGCAGGATGGCGAGCGCGAACACGTAGGTGAGCTGGTTGCCGACCAGGTTCTCCTGGTACGACATCGCCGTCCATTCCGAGCCGGTGCCCGGCGGCAGGGTGGCGGCGGCGATCTGGTCCATCAGGCCGATCGCCTCGCCCGAGCTGAAGCCCGGCGCCGGCGAGCCGACGATCGCGGCCGACGGGTAGAGATTGTAGAGCGTGATCAGCGGCGGACCGGCCGCATCCTTCAGCTCGGCCAGCGCGCCGATCGGCACCATCTTGCCGTCCTGGTTCTTCACCTGCAGGAGCAGGATGTCGCTCGGCCTCGTGCGGTACTGCGAATCGGCCTGCAGGAAGACCATCAGGCTGAGGCCGAACTTGTTGAAGCGGTTGACGTAGGCCGAGCCGAGATAGGTCGACAGGGTGGTGAACACGTCGCCGATCGAGACCTTCAGCGTTTCCGCCTTCAGCCGGTCGACCTCGACGCGGACGTGCGGCGCCCCGGCGCGGAAGGACGTCACCAGGTTGGACAGGCCCGACTGGGTGCGGGCCTGCTGGATCATGTTGTTGGTGGCGTTCTGCAGCTTGACGTAGTCGAAGCTGCCGTCCTTCTGCTCGACCTGGAGCTGGAAGCCGCCGGCATTGCCGATGCCCTGGATGGCCGGCGGCACCAGCGGGAAGGCCCGCCCATCCTGCAGGTTCTGCACGGCGCCGGCGATATGCAGGACGATCGAGCGCAGGTCCTGGCCCGGCTGGTCGAGACGCACGCTCCAGTCCTTGAGGATGACGTAGGCGACGCCGGCATTGGCCAGGACGGCGTTGCCGTCGAGCACCGACATGCCGCTCAGCGCCACGACCTTGTCGACGCCGGGCGTGGCCTCGGCGATCTTGCTGACCTCGCCCATCACCGCGTCGGTGCGCTCCAGCGAGGCGCCGTCGGGAAGCTGCACGCCGATCAGCATGTAGCCCTGATCCTCGTTGGGGATGAACGCCGTCGGCAGGCGCGCGATGCCCCAGCCGCCCGCCGCCGCCAGGGCGAAAGCGATCAGCACCATGAACAGGGCATGGTGGGTCATCTTGCCGATCAACCAGGCATAGCCGTCCTCGATCCGGCCATAGACCTTGTTGAAGCCGCGAAAGAAGAAGTTGCGCTTCTCCGGCGGCACCGCGGGCCTCAGCCACAGGGCGCACTGGGTGGGCTTCAGCGTCGCGGCGTTGATGGCGCTGATCAGCGCCGTCGCGGCGATGACCAGCGCGAACTGCGCGAACATCTGGCCGGTCAGGCCGGGCACGAAGGCGGCCGGCAGGAACACCGACATCAGCACCAGCGTGATGCCGATCACGGGCCCGAACAGCTCGTCCATCGCCTTGATGGCGGCGTCGTGGGGCGTCAGGCCCCGCTCGATGTGATGCGCGACGCCCTCGACGATCACGATGGCGTCGTCGACCACGATGCCGATCGCCAGCACGATGCCGAACATCGTCGTGGTGTTCACCGTGAAGCCGAGCGCGGCCATGGCGGCGAAGGCGCCGATGATGGTGACCGGGATCGTGGTGGCGGGGACCAGCATGGCGCGCCAGTCCTGCAGGAACAGCACGATGACGATCAGCACCAGGATGCCGGCCTCGATCAGGGTCATGAAGACCTCCTTGATCGAGGCGTTCACGAACCGCGTCGTGTCGAAGGGAACGTCGTAGACCAGCCCCTTGGGGAAGGCCTTCGCGAGCTCCTTCATCTTGGCGTCGACGAGCTTGGCCACGTCCAGCGCGTTGGCGTTGGGCAGCTGGTAGATGGCGACGCCGGCGTTGGGCTTGCCGTTCAGGCGCGAGGTGTTGACGTAGGTCTGGGCGCCCATCTCGATGCGGGCGATGTCCTTCAGCCGCAGGATGCGGCCGCCGTTGCCCTGGCCGGACTTGACGACGACGTTGCCGAACTCGTCGGGCGTGCTCAGCCGGCCGAGGATGTCGATGGTGAACTGGAAGTCCTGGCCCTTGGGCGCGGGCGGCTGGCCGACCTGCCCGGCCGTCACCGGCTGGCTCTGCTCCTGGATGACCCGGCTGACGTCGGAGGGCGTGAGCCCGTAGGTGTAGAGCTTCTGCGGATCGAGCCAGACGCGCATCGAGTACTCGCCGACGCCCAGCACCTGGGTGTTGCCGACACCGGGCAGCCGCGACAGTTCGTTGACCAGGTTGATGGTGGCGTAGTTCGACATGTAGAGGCTGTCGAACGTGTTGTCGGGCGAATTGAGCGTGACGATCTGCAGGATCGAGGTCGACTTCTTCTGCGTCACCACGCCCTGGGCCTGGACGGCCATCGGCAGTGAGGCCAGCGCGGCGCTCACCCTGTTCTGCACCAGCACCTGCGCGAAATCGAGGTCGGTGCCGATCGCGAAGGTCACGGTGAGCGTATAGGTGCCGGCATCCGTGCTGGTCGACGACATGTAGATCATGTCCTCGACGCCGTTGACCTGCAGCTCGATGGGCAGCGCGACGTTGTCGACCACCGTCTTGGCGCTGGCGCCCGGATAGGTCGTCGTGACCTGCACCGTCGGCGGCACGATGTTGGGATACTGCGCGACCGGCAGGGTCGCCAGCGCCACCGCGCCGAGCAGCACGATGACGATCGCCAGGACGTTGGCGAGCACCGGCCGGTTGATGAAGAACGCGGAAATCATCGCTCGCGGACCCGGCGGTTACTTGGTCGTCGTGATGTTGGCCCCCGCCGGCGGCGGCGGGATGGTGCCATCCTTGGGCACGACCTTGCTGCCCGGAACGGCGCGGCCGTTGGTGGTCAGCACGACGCGGTCGTCGGGCTTCAGCCCGTCGGTGACGATGCGCAGCCCGCCGGGCAGCAGCTGGCCGGTCTTGATGCGCTTCTGCTCGACGACATCGTCCTTGTTGACGGTGAGGACGTATTGGCCCGCCTGGTCCTCGGCGATCACGCGGTTCGGGACCAGCAGGTCTTCCTTCGCCCCCTGGGCCAGCGGCACGCGGATGCGGGTGAAGAAGCCGGGCAGCAGCTCGAGTTTCGGGTTCGGGAACAGGCCGCGGATCAGGATGGTGCCTGTGTTCGGATCGACCTCGGGCGAGACGTAGTTCAGGTGGCCCGAATGCGGAAAGCCCTCCTCGGTCATCAGGCCGATGTCGAGCGGGATCTTCGAGAGTTCCTCGAGGGTCAGCCGCTTCTTGAGGCCAGCGCGGATGTCGAGAAGGGTCTGCTCGCTCATGTTGAACTCGACGTAGATCGGGTCGAGCTGGACGATCGTCGCGAGCTTGGTGGCGGTGCTGCTGCCCACGAGCTCGCCCACCGAGATCAAGTGCTTGGTCACGAGCCCGTCGAAGGGCGCCTGCACCGTCGTGTAGCCGAGGTTGGTCTTGGCGATCGTGAGGTTGCCCTGGGCGTTCTCGACGTTGGCGCGGTCGCTGTCACGCTTGGCCTTGGCCTTGTCGTAGGTGGTCTGGGCCGACACGTTCTGCCGCAGCAGCGTCTCCTGGCGGTCGAACTCCGCTTCCGACTGGACGAGCTCGGCCTTGGCGGCGTCGAGCTGGGCCTCCGCCTCCTGGACCTTCGCCTTGTACATCGTCTGCTCGATGACGAAGAGCGTGTCGCCCTTCTTCATGGGCGAGCCGTCGACGTAGTTCTGCGATTCGAGGAAGCCCTCGACGCGGGCCACCAGGTCGACCGTGTTGAAGGCGACCGTGTTGCCGGTCAGCTGCTCGTACGGGATGATCGACTGCTTCAGCGGGACGGCCACGGAGATGTCGGGCGGCGGCGGCGGCTGGAACTTGTTCTCGGGCTTGCAGCCCGCGAGGAAGGCGGCCACGAGCGGCAGCAGGATCAGGCTGCGATACGCCATGTTCAGACGAGTCTCCCCCGTGCGATGGTTCCTGAGCGTTACCCCATCCCAACCCGGAACGCTACCCGCGTCGACGGGCCGAGGGCGGCGGCTCAGGCGAAGGGAAAAGGTCCTTCAAAGCGACCGATATACGAAGTGTGTGTGACCATTGCGCCATCCTGCCAGTGATGCAGCAGGCAGGCCGGCGGCTCGCAGAACGAGGCGGGCGAGGCGTCGGTGCGAAGCCTCAATGCAATTTGTGTCGCGGTGCTGGGGCAGGTCGCCAGGACCGTGCCCGCCCAGCGGCGCAGGATCGGCCGGTGGACGTGGCCGCACAGGACCCGCTCGACGTTGGGGAAGCGGCCGATCACCTTTTCGAGACGGCCGGGATCGCGGCACATGTACCTGTCCAGGTAGGGAATGCCGCAGGCGAAGGGCGGATGGTGCATCAGCACCACGGTCGGCGCCCCGCGCCCGCCCTGCAGGGCCGTCTCCAGCCAGGCCAGCCCCGCCGCGTCGACCTCGCCGTGGTGGTCGCCCGGCACCGTCGTGTCGAGCGCCACGATCCGGAGCGGCGGTCGGTCGACGACGTAGTGCTTGGGGCCGCGCGGCGGCAGGTAGGCATGCTCGGGGAAGTGCCGCACCAGGGTCTCGCGATCGTCGTGATTGCCCGGCATCAGCAGGAACGGCGGCTCGAGCGCCGCCAGCAGGTCCCACAGCGCCTCGTACTCCGCGTCGAGCCCCTCGTCGACCAGGTCGCCGGTGATCAGCACCAGCTCCGGACGAGGATCCAGCCCATTCAGATGGGCGATGGCCTCGGCCAGCATGCGGTTCGAATCGACGGCGTCCTTGTAGCGCTGGCCGGCCGGGCGGACATGCAGGTCGGAGATCTGGGCCAGCAGCACGGGATCAGCGCCGCCGGAAGGTGAGCGAGAGATTGTTCGCCGGCATCTCGACGATCTCCGGCGGGCCGAAGCCCCGGTCGGCCGCGCGGCCCGCCACGGTCTCGAGATCACGCACGCCCCAGGCAGGATTACGGCGTCGCAGGTCGGCGTCGAAGGCCTCGTTGCTCGGGGCGGTGTGCCGGCCCTCGCGGCGATAGGGACCGTAGAGATGCAGCACGCCGCCCGAGGGCAGGATCCGCGCCGCGCCGGCCAGCAGTCCCTCGGCGGCCGACCAGGGCGCGATGTGGATCATGTTGCTGCACAGGACCGCGTCGGCTGCCGCGACCGGCCAGTCCGCCGCCTCGACGTCGAGCGCCACCGCCGGTCGCACGTTGGCGAGACCGCTCTCCTGCGACCAGGCGTCGATGCTGGCCCGCGATGGCGCGTCGGGGTCGCTGGGCTGGAAGACGAGATGCGGCAGGCTGGCGGCGAAGTGCACGACATGCTCGCCGGTGCCGCTCGCCACTTCGAGCACCAGGCCCTGCGCCGGCAGGCGCGGCCCGAGCACGTCGAGGATCGGCTGGCGGTTGCGGGCGGCGGCGGGCGCGTGGAGCTTCACGAGGCGGCGCGTCCCGGCGACGCCGCGCCATGCAGGGCCTGCCAGATGTGAGCCGGTGTCGCCGGCCCCTCGAAACTGGTGACGCCGAACGGCTCCAGCGCGTCCAGGATGGCGTTGGCGATCGCCGGGAAAGCCGCGATTGCGCCGGCTTCGCCGCAGCCCTTCACGCCCAAGGGGTTGGTCGTGCAGGGTGTGTTGTTGAAGCCGAGATCGAAGGACGGGAGGTCGTCGGCGCGCGGCAGGGCATAGTCCATGAAGGAGCCGGCCACCATCTGCCCCGAGCCCGCATCATAGGTCGCGTGCTCGAGCAGCGCCTGGCCCGCGCCCTGGGCCATGGCGCCGTGCGCCTGGCCCGCGGCGATCATCGGATTGACCAGCACGCCGTAGTCGTCGACCGCGGTGTAGCGGTCGAGGTGCACCACGCCGGTGTCGCGATCGATCTCGACCTCGACCACGTGCGCGCCGTTGGGGAAGGTGAGGTGCTCGCGCTTCCAGCAGTGATAGGTGTCGAGCGGCTTGCCCGCCGCACGGCTGCGGGCGGCGACCTCGATCAGGCCGATGGCGCGATCGGTGCCCGAGACGACGAAGCGGCCGGCCTCGAAGCGGATGTCGCTCTCCGAGGCCTCGAGCAGGTCGGCCGCGAGTTCGGTGCCCTTGGCGATGATCTCGTCGGCGGCGCGCCAGATCGCAGTGCCGCCCATGAAGGTGGCGCGCGAGCTGCCGTGGCCGCCGCCCATGGCGATCAGGTCGGTGTCGCCCTGGCGCAGCCGGATGCGCTCGTTCGGCACGCCCAGCCGATGCGCCACGATCTGCGGGAAGGTGGTCTCGTGACCCTGGCCGATATGCTGCGTGCCGGTGATCAGCGACACCGTGCCGTCCTCCTCGAAGCGGATCTCGACATTCTCCTCCGGCGGCCCGCCAGTTCCCTTGATGTGGTACGCAAAGCCCATGCCGCGCAGCCGGCCGGCCGCCTCACTGCGGCGCCGACGCTCGGCGAAGCCCGCCGCGTCGGCACGCGCCAGGGCCGCGTCGAGCGTCTCGGCGAAGCGGCCGCTGTCGACCTGGAAGCCGAAGCTGTTGGTCATCGGCATGGCGTCGGCCGGCACCATGTTGCGACGGCGCAGCTCGGCGCGGTCGATGCCGGTCCGCCGCGCCGCCTCGTCGATCAGGCGTTCGAGGATGTTCACGGTCTCGGCGAAGCCCGGACCGCGGGTGACGCCGATCGGCGCGGTGTTGCTCAGCACCGCCACGACGCGCAGCGCGATCGAGGGCAGCCGGTACACGGTCCCCTGCAGGTGCGGGTACTGGTAGGTCTGCACGCCGCCGCCCGCACCGGCCATGTAGGCGCCGAGATTGGCCACGCTTTCCGCCCTGAGCGCCAGGAACCGCCCCTCGGCGTCGAGCGCCAGCGACGCCTCCGCCCACATGTCGCGCGCGGCATGGTCCGAGAGGAAGACCTCGCTGCGGCTGGCGATCCACTTGACCGGCCGGCCGGTGCGGCGGGCGGCCCACAGGACGAGCGCGTGCTCGGCGTAGGCGAAGTTCTTGGCGCCGAAGCCGCCGCCGACGTCGGGCGCGACGAAGCGCACGTCCTTCGGCTCGACGCCGAGGCAGCGCGCGACGTGGTTGCGGTTGATGTGGATGTTCTGGCTCGAGACGTGGAGCGTGTAGCGGCCGCTCGCCGGGTCGAAGGCGCCGACGCCGCCGCGCGGCTCCATCGGGTTGATGACGATGCGGTGGTTGTCGAGGGTGAGCGTGACGACGTGCGCCGCCCGCGCGAACGCCGCCTCGGCGCCCGCCTCGTCGCCGGTCCGCCAGTCGAGGCAGACATTGCCCGGCACCTCGTCGGCGACCAGCGGCGCGCCGGCCGCGCGGGCGGCGAGGCCCGTGGTCACGGCCGGCAGGCTCTCGTAGTCGACGGCGACCAGCTCGGCGGCGTCGAGGGCCTGGGCGCGCGTCTCGGCCACCACCAGCGCCACCGGTTCGCCCGAGAAGCGCACCTTGTCGATCGCCAGCAGCGGCTGCGGCGCGAAGGCGAAGGGCTCGCCGGTCTGCACGTTGGCCTCGGCATAGGGGCGCAGCGGGCTCAGTCCGTCCGCCGCCGCCTCGACCGCGGTCAGCACCGCCAGCACGCCGGGGGCCCGCAGCGCCGCCGTGGCGTCGAGGCCGCGGATGCGCGCATGGGCATGCGGCGAGCGCAGCACGACCGCGTGGGCGAGGCGTGCGAAGGAAAGGTCGTCGAGATAGGCGCCACCGCCGGTCACGAGGCGCTGGTCCTCGCGCCGGCGGGGCGAATCGCCGATGGTTGCGGTCGTCATGTCCGGAGCGCCTCCGCGTTCTGCGCCTGTCGTTTCTCGTCCCACCAGTCGGACGCCTGCAGCTTCCAGTACACGAGCTGGGTGGCCAGCCGGCCGACGGCGCCGCCGGCCCAACCGATGCCGAACGGACGGAACTGTGTCCAGCGGTCGTCCTCGCCGGCGATGCCCGCGACGACGGCGTCGGCGCCGGCCGCGGTCTGGGCGACGCCGTGGCCGCCGAAGGCCGAGCAGACCCACAGGCCGGGCGCGATCTCGCCGACCTGGGGCATCCTGTGCGTTGCGTAGCCCATGATGCCGGGCCAGGCATGGTCGATGCGGACGTCGCCGAGCTGCGGGTACACCGACAGGATGTCGCCGCGCATCAATGCGCGCAGCCGCGGCGGCTCGCGCGTGTCGGTGGTGATGCGGCCGCCCCACAGCAGCCGGTCGCCGTCGACCACGCGGTAGTAGTCGCCGGCGCGACGGGTGTCGGAGATCGCGCCCGGCCAGCGGACGGCCTCGGCCAGCGCCGGACCGAGCGGCGCGGTGACCGCAACATAGGTCGCGACCGGCAGGACGGCGCGCGCCACGCGCGGCTCGACGGGTCCGAGATCGGCATTGCCGGCCAGCACGACGTGGCGCGCCGCGATCTCGCCCATCGCCTTGCCGGGGCCCGAGCGGGCCGCAGTGCGCAGCAACCAGCCCGTGCTGCGCTCGAGTGCGACAGCATCGGTGCGCTCGCACACCGTGCCGCCCCGGCGTTCGATGTCCCCGGCGAGCGCCAGCGCGAGGTTGAGCGGATGGATGTGGAAGGACGCGGGATCGTGCAGTGCCTGATGGTAGCGGCCGGTCGCCAGTACGCTACGCACCCGCTCCGTCGGCCACGGCTCGAAGCTGGCGCCCAGCGTCTCGGCGAGCGCGCGCGTGCGGTCGGCGAAGCCGGCGCCCTGGTCGGTGCGCGACACGGTGAGCTTGCCGCGACCCATCATGATGTCGGACCGGTCGAGGGCGGCGATGGCGTCGCGCACGACGGCGACGCCGCGCTGCGACTGGGCGTAGAGGCGGCGCGCGGCGTCGACGCCCAGCCGGTCGATCAGAGCGCCCGACCGCTCGGCCCAGCCCGCACCGACGAAGCCGCCGTTGCGGCCCGATGCGCCCCAGCCGATGCGATGCCGCTCGACCAGCACGACGCTGAGGCCGCGCATCGCCGCCAGCCGCGCCGCATGCAGGCCGGCGAAGCCGCCGCCCACGACGGCGACGTCCGCCTCGCGCCGGCCGTCGAGCGGCGCGCGCTCGGGCGCCGCGTCGCGGGTCGCGGCGTACCAGCTCGCGGGATAGTCGGCGTCGGCCATCGGCGCAGCATGGCACGGATCGGTGGCGGGCGGAGCCATGGCGACGGGAATCGCAGGCCGCTTGGCGCGCCCGCCCCGATCAGGCGCCGACGGCCGCGCCGTCGCTGCGCGGATCGGCGCCGCCCGAGAGCATGCCGGTTTCGGCATCGATGGTGATGCCATGGGCATGGCCCGCCGACTCGCTCCAGTCTGCCCAGCGGTCGAGCAAGTGGCCACGGCGCTCGAGCTCGACCAGGGTCTCGCGGGGGAAGCGTCCCTCGACATGCAGGGTGTCGCGGGCTTCGAGAAGGCCGAAGCGGCCGGACAGGAACCGCGGCATGTCGAGCGCCTCCTGGATTCCGAGCCCGTGATCGATCAGGGCGCTGTAGACCTGCAGATGGATCTGCGGCTGCCCGTCGGCGCCCATGCAGCCCAACACCGCCCACGGCTTGCCGTTCCTGAAGGCGAGCGAGGCGATCAGCGTGTGCAGCGGCGTCTTGCCAGGCTCCAGCCGGTTGGGGCTCTTCGGGTCGAGCGAAAAATAGGCGGCGCGGTTCTGAAGCACGACGCCGGTCCGGCCTGCCACCACCGCCGCGCCGAAGACACCGTAGAGCGAGTGGATGAGCGAGGCGGCGTTGCCCTCCTTGTCGACCGCGGCGACGTAGACCGTGTCGCCGGACAGGCTGCCGTAGGAGGGGACGCGATCCCACGGCAGGGCGCGGTTGGGGTCCATCAGGTGGCGGCGCTCATCGGCGTAGGACTTGGAGGTCAGCCGCGCCGTCGGCACGTCGGCGAAGCGCGGATCGCCGACATGACGGTCGCGGTCGTGGTAGGCGATCTGCTTGGCCTGCACCATGAGATGCACGGAATCGGCGCCCAGGAAGGGCTTGCGGTGGAGCTCGAAGGGCTCGAGCAGGTTCAGCATCTCGAGCACGGCGAAGCCCTGGGTGGGCGGCGGCGTCTCGTAGATCGTGACGCCGCGATAAGTGCCCTGCAGCGGCTCGCCCCAGCGCGCCGCCTGGACGGCGAGATCGTCCGGCGTGAAGAAGCCGTCGTTGGCCGCCGACCAGCGCACCAGCTCCCGCGCCACTTCGCCGGCGTAGAAGCCGTACCAGCCGTCGCTCGCGATCGCTTCCAGCGTGCGGGCGAGGTCGGGATTGTCGAGGACGGCACCATCGCGCAGGAAGATCGCCGCCGCCTCGGGATTCTTCTCCAGCTCGTCGCGCGCCAGGCCGCGCCAGTGCGCCAGCCGCGCGGTGACGGGGAAACCCTCGCGGGCGTAGCCGATGGCGCTCTCCAGGCAGCGGCGCAGCGGCAGGCGGCCGTAGGCAGCATGCGCCATGCCCCAGCTCGCCACGGCGCCCGGCACGGTGAGCGTGGCCGGCAGAGGCCCGCGATAGGGCACCTCGTCGAGGCCACGGCGCGCGAAGGCCTCGATCGTGCCGCCGGCGCAGGCGCGGCCGCCGCCGTCGATGTAGCGGACCGATCCGTCGGCGGCGTCGTGGATCAGCCAGAACGCGTCGCCGCCGACGCCGGTCATGTGCGGATAGAGAACGGAGAGCGCGGCGCTCGCCGCCACCGCGGCGTCGACGGCCGAGCCGCCGTCGCGCAGGATCTCGGCGCCGGCCTGCGAGGCGCGCGCGTGCGGGCTGGTCACCATGCCCCGGGTGGATTGGATGGCCGGGCGGCCGGCAGCGAAGTCGATCGTCACGCGTCGTGACTATCACAGGGACGGGCGCGAGGCCGATGCGAATATGCGTCGGGGTGGAGCGCGTGCCGGGCGGTTGACAGTCCGCCGCCTGCTTTCTAGGGCTTGCTGCGACGGTCCAGTGACCCGGGGGGAGCCGCACCGATGCTGAGGACGCTCGCCATCTTCGTCGGCCTGATCATTGCCGTCGTGGCCGGCATCGTGATCTACGCGGCGACGAAGCCGGACACGTTTCGCGTCCAGCGGACCGTGGAGATCAAGGCCTCACCCGCCAAAATCCTTCCGCTGATCGACGATCTCAAGGCGTGGCCCACCTGGTCGCCCTACGAGAAGAAGGATCCGGGAATGAAGCGCAGCTACGGCGCCGTCACCAAGGGCAAGGGGGCGACCTACGCCTGGGACGGCAATGAGCATGTTGGCCAAGGCCATATGAAAATTCTCGAGGAGACGCCGGACAAGGTCGTGATCAAGCTCGACTTCGAGAAGCCGTTCGAGGCGCACAATACCGCCGAGTTCCTGCTGCGGCCGCAGGGAGACGCGACGTCGGTGACCTGGGCGATCTACGGGCCGAGCCCCCTCGTGTCACGGGTGATGGGCCTCTTCATGGACATGGACAGGATGATCGGACGCGACTTCGAGCAGGGCCTCGCCGACCTCAAGGCGATCGCCGAGAAGTAGCCGACCCTCGATCAAGGAGTGAAGACATGACCGTGCAGCCGTACCTGTTCTTCAACGGCAAGTGCGAGGAGGCGATCGCCTTCTACAAGGAGGCCATCGGCGCCCAGGTCGAGATGATGATGCGGTTCGGCGAGAGCCCCGAGAAGGATTCGGGCCACCTGCCGCCGAACTCGGAGAACAAGATCATGCACGCCTCCTTCAAGGTCGGCGACACGGTGATCATGGCCTCCGACGGCCATTGCTCGGGCGCGACCGCGTTCCAGGGCTTCGGGCTGGCTCTCAGCGCGGCGAGCGACGCCGAGGCCGAGAAGATGTTCGCCGCCATCGGCAAGGGCGGTCAGGTCCAGCAGCCGCTGGTCAAGACGTTCTTCGCCTCGACGTTCGGCATGGTGACCGACCGCTTCGGCGTGCTCTGGATGGTGAGCACGCCGTCGTAAGTCAATCCGCCGTCAGGCCTTGTCGAGGTTCGCGCTGCGCACCGGTACGCCGAACTCGCGGCGGCAGACATCGGCCAGGACGGCGACGCCCTGCCGGATGGTCTCCGGATCGGGATTGGCGAAGCAGAGCCGCAGCCGGCAACGGGCATAGTCCTTGTTGGTCGACCATTCCGGTCCGGGGTTGAGCGAGACGCCGGCCGCCTGCGCGGCCTGCGCCAGCTTCACCGTGTCGACATTGTCCGGCAGCTTGATCCAGAGGTAGATGCCGCCCGGCGGATCGCCGAACTCGGCGGCGGTGCCGAACTGTTCGGCCAGCGCCTCGCGCAGGACCTGCAGCTTGCCGGCCAGCGTCTTCGAAAGCCGCGGCACGTGATCGGCGAAGTGCCGGCGGCAGAACTCGGCCAGCACCATCTGCTCGAGCGAGCCCGAGCCGGCGTCGGCCTTGAGCGCCAGGATGCGCGACAGCACTTCCCACCGGGCGACCAGGTAGCCGACGCGCAGCGCCGGGGCGATCGACTTGGAGAAGGAACCGATATGGATCACGCCTTCGCCTCCGGCCAGGGCGTAGAGCGAGGGCGGCCGCTCGCCGCTCCAGGTCAGGTCCGAGTAGCACTCGTCCTCGAAGATCATGACGCCGTGCTCGGCGGCGAGCTTCAGCAGCGCCTTGCGGCGCGCCTCGCCCATGATCGCGCCGGTCGGGTTCTGCACCGTCGGGATCGTGTAGATGTACTTGGGCTTGACGCCCTTGGCCTTGAGCTCCTCCAGCTTCTGCTGCAGGGCGTCGAGCCGGAGCCCCTCGCCGTCGAGCGGGATGCCGACGGCATTGACGCCGAGCCGCCCGAGCTTGGTCAGGGCACCGCCATAGGTCTCCTGCTCGATCAGCACCGTGTCGCCCCGGGTGAGCAGAAGGTTGTTCACCAGGTCGAGGCCCTGCATCGAGCCCGAGGTGATGAGGATCTCGTCCGGAGAGCAGGCGATGCCGGCATGGCCCTTGAGCTTGTCCGCGAGGAACTCGCGCAGCGGCCGGTAGCCGAGCGGCCCGCTGTTCAGCCCGTAGGTGGCGAGCGTCGCGCCCTCGCGCTTCAGCACCGCCGTCGCCGCCTCGATCAGCGCGTCGACCGGCACGTGCTTCGCATCGTTGTGGCCGCCGATGAAATTGTACTTCGGGAAGCCGTTCCACTTCACGGCGGGCGCGGGCGTGCCGGGGGCGAGAAGCGGAGCGACGTCGAAGGGAGCGGTCATGGCGTTTCCTCTCGGGCTTTTGCCCATTGCTGGGCCAACCCGGCGGGATTCGCAACCGCCTTGGGGCCAATCAGGTCACGGCGCGAAACGACCGCGCGTCGGCCATGTTCCAGGCCTCCGTCCAGCGCGGCCCGGCGGTCCCGGCCAGCAGCTCGCCCTCGCCCAGGCCGGGATAGAGTTCGGCGTAGGTCAGCACCTCGCTGGGCGAGATGCGGCGCGAGATGTGGAGCGGCTTGAACTGGCTCGGATGGTCGAGGCCCGCCGCCGCCGTCATCTCGGCCAGCTCGCGCACGGTGGCGCGATGGAAGTTGACCACGCGCTGCGTCTTGTCGGGCACGACCAGGGCGCGCTGGCGGGTCGGATCCTGGGTGGCGACGCCGGTCGGGCAGCGGTCGGTGTGGCAGTGCTGCGACTGGATGCAGCCGATGGCGAACATGAAGCCGCGCGCGGCATTGCACCAGTCGGCGCCCAGCGCCATGGCGCGGATCATGTCGAAGGCCGTGACGATCCTGCCGGCGACGCCGACCTTGATGCGGTCGCGCACGCCGATGCCGATCAGCGCGTTGTGGACCAGGAACAGGCCCTGGCGCATCGGCTTGCCGATATGGTCGAGGAACTCCATCGGCGCGGCGCCGGTGCCGCCCTCCTTGCCGTCGACCACGATGAAGTCGGGATAGATGCCGGTCTCGAGCATCGCCTTGCAGATGGCGAGGAATTCCCACTCGTGGCCGATGCAGAGCTTGAAGCCGGTCGGCTTGCCGCCCGACAGGCGGCGCAGCTCGGCGATGAAGCCCATCATCTCCAGGGGCGTCGAGAAGGCCGAGTGCCGTGACGGCGAGATGCAGTCCTCGCCCATTGCCACGCCGCGCGTCAGCGCGATCTCGGCGCTGACCTTGGGCGCCGGCAGCACGCCGCCATGGCCCGGCTTGGCGCCCTGGCTGAGCTTCACCTCGATCATCTTGATCTGGGGGTTGACGGCGGTCGCGGCGAAGCGCTCGGCCGAGAAGGTGCCGTCGGGATTGCGGGCGCCGAAATAGCCCGAGCCGATCTCCCAGATGATGTCGCCGCCGCCCTCGCGGTGGTAGGGGCTGTAGCCGCCTTCGCCGGTATCGTGGGCGAAGCCGCCGATGCGCGCGCCGTTGTTCAGCGCGCGGATGGCGTTGGCGCTGAGCGAGCCGAAGCTCATCGCCGAGATGTTGAACACCGAGGCCGAGTAGGGCTGGCTGCAGTCGGGGCCGCCGATGGTGATGCGGATCGGCTCGCGGCTGACCGGCGCCGGCGCGACCGAATGCGACATCCATTCGTAGCCCGGGGCGTAGACGTCGTAGTTGGTGCCGAACGGCCGCACGTCGAGGGCGTTCTTGGCGCGCTGGTAGACGACGGCGCGCCGGTCGCGGCTGAACGGCATGCCGTCCTTCTCGCCCTCGAAGAAGTACTGGCGCATCTCCGGGCGGATCGCCTCGAAGATGAAGCGCAGGTGCGCGGCGATCGGATAGTTGCGCAGCACCGCATGCGGTTTCTGGATCAGGTCGACGATGCCGACGATGGTCAGGAAGAGCGCGACGCCGAACAGGATGGCGAGGACGATGGAACCGCCGTCGAGCAGCAGGCCGGCGCCGAAGATGACGGTCGCCAGGACGGCGAGGGTGAGCGTGATGAACCTCGGCGTCAGCGGCAGGAAGATCGGCGACATCTGTTTCTCATGTGGGACCGGCGGGGAGCCGGCGTGCGTCCTCGACCGCGACGAATTCCGTCGAATCCGTGCCCGACGCCGCCGTCGGCGGCTGATACCAGTCGACCGGTGTCACGATGATGACGCCCGACATCCTCCCCTGTCCGGGCAGGATAGCGCGTTATCGGGGCCGGCGGTTGCGGGAAATCGCCTGCAGCGCCTTGAGATGGGTCGCGGTGGCCGAGAGCGCCTTGCGCTCGATGGCCCGGTAGTGCCGGATCAGCTCGCGGCCGCGCGGCGTCAGCGCGGCGCCGCCGCCCGCGCGGCCGCCGGTCTGGGCCTCGACCAGCGGCTCGTCGAAACTGTCGTTGATCTCGGCGACGAGCTGCCAGGCGCGCTTGTAAGACATGTTCATGGCGCGGCCGGCGGCCGAGATCGATCCTTCGCGGGCGATGCCCTCGAGCAGGGCGACCTTGCCGGGGCCGAGCCGGCCCTCGTGGTCGAAGTCGATGCGGATGCTGAGATGGGGCATCGCACTCCCGATGTCCGTCTAGGTGCGCTCGAAGGAGACGCTCTTGATCACGGCATATACAGGCTTGCCCGGTCCCAGCGCCAGCCGTTGCACCGACTTGGCGGTGAGCCGGGCGACGAGGGGCGCGCCGTTGCAGTCCAGCCGGACTTCGGCCTGCGCGCCGGCGGCGTCGGCGACGACGGCGGCGATGCGGCCGGGCAGGACGTTCAAGGCGCTGATCTCCTCCGGCGGGCGCAGCGAGAGCATGACGTCGCGTGCCCGGATGTACGCACGGACGGATGCGCCGACGGATGCGCTCAGCCGCGGCACCTGCAGCTCGCCGGCCGCCGAGCTCAGCACCGTCAGGTGGAAGGCGTCGTCGTGGCGCGCCACCGTCGCGTCCAGCACGCTGCCGGCGTCGCCGGCGTCGGCCAGCGGCAGGATGTCGGCCACCGGGCCGACGGCCGTGACCTTGCCGTCGCCCATGATGACCACCGTGGTCGCCAGCCGCGCCACCTCGGCGACGGAATGGCTGACATAGAGGATCGGCACGCGCGCCTCGTCGCGCAGCCGCTCGACATAGGGAAGGATCTCGGCCCGCCGCGCCTCGTCGAGCGACGCCAGCGGCTCGTCCATCAGCAGCAGCCGGGGGCGCGCGAGGAGCGCCCGGCCGATCGCGACGCGCTGCTTCTCGCCGCCCGACAGGCCGGCCGGCCGCCGGTCGAGCAGGGGGCCGATGCCCAGCAGCTCGACGACCGCGGCGAGGTCCGGTGCCGCATCGGCGGCGCGGCCCGTGAACCAGCGTCCGTAGAGCAGGTTGCGGCGCACGCTGAGATGCGGGAACAGGCGGCTGTCCTGGAAGACGTAGCCGATGCGTCGCCGGTGCGGGGGCACGAAGACGCGCTGCGTGGTGTCGACCAGCACTTCGCCGTCGACCGCCACGCGGCCGCGATCGGGCCGGGCCAGGCCGCCGACGATGTCGACCAGGGTCGTCTTGCCGGAGCCGGACCGGCCGAACAGCGCCGTCAGCCCGGGCGCGGCGGTGAAACGGGCGGCGAGCCGGAAGGCGCCGCGCGCCAGCTCGACGTCGACCTCGAGACTCATGTCGCCGGCTGGCGCACGGCGACGCGTCGCGCCAGCCACTCGGAGCCCAGCAGGGCCAGCATGGAGATCGCGATCGACACGAGGGTGAGCCGGAGCGCCCCGGAATCGCCACCCGGCACCTGCAGCAGGCTGTAGATCAGGGTCGGCAGCGTCTGGGTTTCGCCCGGGATGTTGGACACGAAGGTGATGGTGGCGCCGAACTCGCCCATCGCCTTGGCGAAGCACAGGATCGCGCCGGCGATGATGCCGGGCAGGCAGAGCGGCAGGGTGACGGTCGCGAACACCCAGGCGGGGCGGGCGCCCAGCGTGCCGGCTGCCGCCTCCAGCCGCGGGTCGACGGCCTCGATCGACAGGCGGATCGCCCGCACCATCAGGGGAAAGCCCATGACGGCGCAGGCCAGCGCCGCGCCGGTCCAGCGGAAGGAGAAGACGATGCCCAGCGTCTCGGCAAGGAAGGCGCCGAACGGCGCGCGCCGGCCGAACGAGAGGAGCAGGAGGTAGCCGGTCACGACCGGCGGCATGACCAGGGGCAGATGGACCAGCGTGTCGACCAGCCCCTTGCCCCAGAAGCGCCGGCGCGCCAGCAGCCAGGCCACGGCGATGCCGGCCGGCAGGCTGGCCAGAGTCGCCGTGGTCGCGACCAGCAGGCTCAGCCGGACGGCCGTCCACTCCTCCGGCGTCATGATGCCGAGGCGGAGCGCACCAGGACGGTGAAGCCCTGTTTCTCGAGGGCCGGCCGCGCCTTGGCGCTGCGCAGATAGTCGAGGAAGGCCTTGGCGTCGGCGTTCTTCGCGTCCGCCGTCAGCGCGGCCGGATAGATGATCGGCGGATGCGATCCATCGGGGAAGGTCGCCACGATCTTCACGGCGGGGTCGATCGCGGCATCGGTGGCATAGACCACGCCGAGCGGGGCCTCGCCCCGTGCCACCAGGGCCAGCGCCCCCCGCACATTGTCGGCCTGCGCGATGTCGCCCTTGACCGTGTCCCAGGCGCCGAGCTTCTCCAGCGCGGCCTTGCCGTACTTGCCGGCGGGAACGGCCGCGACGTTGGCCATCGCCAGCCTGCCGCCGGCGAGCGCCGCCTTCAGCGCCGGCCCGGTGATCTCGACCGTGGCGGCCCTGGTGTCGCGCGGGGCGATCAGGACGATCTTGTTGCCCAGCAGGTTGAAGCGGGTATCGGCCTTGATGCGCTTGCGCTCGGCCAGATAGTCCATCCAGGCGAGGTCGGCCGAGAGGAAGAGGTCGGCCGGGGCACCCTGCTCGATCTGCTTGGCGAGCGCGGAGCTCGCGGCGTAGGAGATCCTGGGCGCCGGCTTCCCGGTCTCGCGGGTCCAGCCGGCGGCGACGTCGTCCAGCGCGTTCTTGAGGCTGGCTGCGGCGAAGACCACGACGCCGTCCTGCGCCCGGGCGGGGCCGGCCACCAGCGCCAGCGCGGGCGCGAGGACCGGCGCGAGCGCCAGCAGCCATCCGAGCCAAACACGTCTTTCGACCATACCGAAACTCCTCTGGTCAGGGAGACGATATAGTCGACTGGATATAGCGCCTCGTCCAGAGCCTGTTTGCCGCCAGCGCCAGGCGCCGGAGGCCGACCGCGGCCGCGATCATTAGGGCGGCGATCAGCACCTTCTGGGCCGGCCGGAAGGCGAGGTCGGGATCGAGGTTGGCGGCCAGCACGCGCGCCGGGTCGATGCCGTTCACCAGCCAGTACCACGTCGCCTCGAAGGCCACGGTGGCGGCGGTGGCGCCGACGGCGAGAAGGGCGAGGCCCGCGAAGCTCTTCTGCAGGCGCACGGGCAGCGCCCGCCACAGCATCAGCCAGGCGAACAGGCCGGCGGCGAAGGCCGGCTCGCCGATCTTGACCTTGGACTGGATGAAGAAATGGATGAGTGCCAGGAAGGCCGCCGGGTAGACCAGCCAGTGCAGGCGTTTCCAGCCGCGCTTGAGCCGCTTCTGCCAGCCGTCGGTGGAGGTGATGGCGAGCAGGAGCAGCGCGACCAGCGCGACGAAGCCGATGGTGAGATAGAAGCGTCGCAGGATCTCCGTCGCCACGACCAGCAGGTTCCATTTCTGGTCGAGGACATAGATCAGCAGGTGGGCGAGCGCGTAGAGCGCGGCCGCCACGCCGATGCGCCGGCGCACATGCACCAGCGGCGTCCAGTCGAACAGGGCGCGCGCCGGCGTCATGGCGAGCGAAAGGAGCAGGAAGATCACGGCCCAGTCGCCGGTGGCATGGGTCGCGAGGGTGACCGGCCGCGGCTCGAGCGCTCCCGTGGCCCAGCGCCAGCCTAGCTCGAGCGCGGGCAGGCACAGCCCGACCAGCGTCACGAGGCGCAGCCAGAAGATCTTCTGCTTGGCGGTCACGGGGGGACCATAGGCGATGAGGCGCTCACCGGTCGCTCAAACTTCCGTCACCCGGCTCACGGCGCCTGCACGACCGGCGCCGGTCAGCGCTGGTTGCCGAAGAGGTACCGGTAGGTGCCGATGGTCGGCGCCGCCGTGACGCCGAACGGCTTCAGCTTCGCGAGGGAGAAGGTGAGGCGGGCCGCCGCGCCCACGGCGCCGATGTCGCTGCCCTCCAGCAGGATCACCCATTCGGCCTCGTCGGCGCGCGGGTGATCCATGCTCTTGGCCTGCAGCGGCGCATGCGCGATCTCGAGGTCGTTCTCTCCCGCCACCGCGCCCACCACGCCCGGCCGGGCGATGGCTTTGGGCAGCGCGACTTCCTGCAGCCAGGCGAGCAGCGACCGCCTGAGGTGCGGGTCGGGTGCGAAGCGCACGGCGGCGATGGCGCCGCCGACGCCGTGGGCGTGATCGGCCTGGATGCGCAGGGTCAGGCGGTTGAAGCGCGTGAACTTCGCCATGACCGCCTGGGTCCAGGGCGTCTGGTTGGCCAGCAGGGCGAGATAGCCCGGTGTCGCCAGGTCCTCGGCCGTGTCGCATTCGTAGGTCGCGAGGTACTTGGGCGAGCCGCGGACCGCGACGTAGCGGCGGCCGCGGTGGAACCCCGGCAGGTTCACGCGCTCGTCGATATGCTCGCGATTATACCATTCGTTGAAGTCGCGCTCGTCGCGGGCCTTGACCTCGCAGAACACGACCAGCATCCCCTTGCCGTGAAGCGGCATGGATTCTCCCCGCATTGGCCGGCCCTAGTCTATGCTGACGGCAAAGGGAGAGGAAACACCCATGAAAATCGCAAGAATCGACGATCTGCACTGCAATGCAGGCTGGCGCGACTTCTCGTTCCTGAAGATCACGACCGACGAGGGCCTGGTCGGCTGGTCCGAGTACAACGAGGGCTACGGCAGCGGCGGCATCACCGCCGTCATCCGCCGCATGGCCGACGGGCTGATCGGCCTCGATCCGCGGCCGATCGAGCGCATCATGGGGCGCCTGCAGGGGATCACCCGCCAGGCGCCGGGCGGCATCAACCAGCAGGCGATGGCGGCCATCGAGAACGCGCTCCTCGACGTCAAGGCCAAGGCGCTGGGCGTGCCCGTCCACGAGCTGTTCGGCGGCCCGGTGCGCGACCGGCTGCCGCTCTACTGGTCGCATTGCGGCAGCTACCGCTTCGGCCATGCCGAGGTCATGGGCGTCGAGCCCGTGCGCTCGGTCGACGACCTCGTGAAGCTCGGCCGGCACGTCAGGGAGCGCGGCTTCAAGGCGCTCAAGACCAACATCTTCCGCTTCGACGGCAACCCGCCCTACATGCACCAGCCCGGGTTCGCCCGCGGGCCGGGCTATCCCGAGCTCAACGCCGATGGTGCCACGCTGGCCGCCATCACCGACGGCCTGGCCGCGTTCCGCCAGGGCGCCGGCCCCGAGATGGGCATCCTTCTCGACAGCAACTTCAACTTCAAGACCGAGGGCTACATCAAGGTGGCACGCGCCTGCGAGCCCTTCGATCTCTTCTGGCTCGAAATCGATTCCTACGATGCCGAGGGCCTGCGGCTGATCCGCGACCGCGCGCCCATGCCGGTCGCCTCGTGCGAATCGCTGTTCGGCCGGCGCCAGTTCCGGCCGTTCTTCGAGAACCGCTCGGTCGACGTCGCCATCATCGACGTGCCGTGGAACGGCCTCCTGGAGGGCGTGAAGATTGCGGCGATGGCAGAGCCCTACGAGATCAACTGCGCGCCGCACAATTTCTACGGCCACCTGTCGACCCTGATGAGCGCCAACCTGTGCGCGGCGATTCCCAATTTCCGTATCATGGAAATCGATATCGACGATGTGCCCTGGAAGGACGATCTGGTCACGCATCCGCCGGTCATCCAGAATGGCGAGCTGATCGTGCCCACCCGGCCGGGCTGGGGTGCCGACATCAACGAAGACGCGGTGCGGGCGCATCCGCCCCGGAATCCGCATCCCTGACCCGCATCCGCGAGGGAGAGAAAGTCATGGTCTACGAACTGCGCTGCTACACGCTGGCTCCGGGCAAGATGCCGGAGTACCTGAAGGCGGCCGAGACGATCGGCCGGCCGGCGCGCGGCAACAACTACGGCGTCAACCACGGCTACTGGACGGCCGAGTTCGGCGCGCTCAACCAGATCTGGCACCTCTGGAAGTACGACAGCCTGAACGATCGCGAGCGGCTGCGCGGCGAGCTGATGAAGAACAAGGACTGGACCGAGAAGTACGTGCCGACCATCCGGCCGATGATCCAGCGCCAGGACCTGCGGGTGATGAACGCCGTGGTCGACATCCGGCCCGACGACGGCACCACCGGCAACGTCTACGAGCTGCGCATCTACCGCACGCAGATGGGCGGCGCGGCGCAGTACGGCAAGGACTTCCTCGAGGTCAAGGAAGCGCGCGAGAAGTACTCGCCGATCTGGGGCGCCTGGACCGGCGAGTTCCCGACGCCCAACGAGTGGATCCATCTCTGGCGCTACAAGAACCTGGCCGAGCGCTTCGAGGCACGCGCCGCCGCGACCAAGGACCCGGCCTGGCAGGCCTACCTCGCCAAGGGCCCGGCCAAGCTCGCCGAGATGCATTCGACCCTGCTGATCCCGACGAACTACTCGCCGCTCAAGTAACATCTGTCATCCCGAGCGAAGCGAGGGACCTTTACGGCAACACCAAAGGTCCCTCGGGCTTCGCCCTCGGGATGACATTGTGCGTTTGGAAAGGCCTGCCATGGACTCCTACGACGACACCGCGCTGGCATTGATGAAGTTCGGGGTCGGCCAGCCGGTGCCGCGCAAGGAGGATCCGACCCTGCTGCGCGGCCAGGGCCGCTACACCGACGACATCAACCTCGACGGCCAGGCCTACGCCGTGATGGTGCGCAGCCCGATCGCCCACGGGGTGCTGAAGGGCATCGACGCCGAGGCGGCGAAGAAGATGCCGGGCGTCATCGCGATCTACACCCACGCCGATCTCGACGAGGCGGGCTTCGGGCCGCTCAAGTGCGCCATGAACATCCCGCAGCGCGACGGCTCGCCGATGAAGACGCCACCCCGGCCGTCGCTGGCCAAGGGGAGGGTGCGCTATGTCGGCGAGGCGGTGGCCTGCGTCGTGGCCGAGACCGCCGTGCAGGCCAAGGATGCCGCCGAGGCGGTCGCGCTCGACATCGAGGAACTGCCCGCCGTCAGCTCGCCGGCCGAGGCGCTGGCGCCCGGCGCGCCGCAGCTCCACGACGAGGCGCCGGGCAACCTCGCGCTGGACTTCCACTACGGCGACGCCGAGGCGGTGAAGAAAGCCTTCGCCGAAGCCGCGCACGTGACGCGGCTGGAGATCGTCTCCAACCGCATCGTCGTCAATCCCATGGAGCCGCGCTCGGCGATCGGCTCGTGGGACGAGGCGGCCGGACGCTACACGCTGCATGTCGGCTGCCAGGGCGTCATGGGCATCCGCGGCGGGCTGGCGCGCGACGTGCTGAACGTCACGCCCGACAAGCTGCGGGTGCTAACCGGCAATGTCGGCGGCTCGTTCGGCATGAAGAGCCAGGTCTATCCCGAGTACGGGCCGCTGCTGCTGGCTGCCAGGCGACTCGGCCGGCCGGTGAAATGGACCGACGAGCGGTCCGAGAGCTTCCTCAGCGACCATCACGGCCGCGACCACCAGCGCGTCGCCGAGCTGGCGCTGGACCGTGACGGCCGCTTCCTCGCCGTGCGTCTCACCGGCACGGGCAATGCCGGCGCCTACATCTATCCGCCGATGCCCGCGACCACCAATGCGGTGAAGAACCTGATCGACGTCTATGCCACGCCCGCCATGGAGGTGAACTCCAGGGTGGCGTTCACCAACACCACGCCGATCGGCGCCTATCGTGGCGCCGGCCGTCCCGAGGGCAACTATTACATGGAGCGGCTGATCGACACGGCGGCGCGCGAGATGGGCATCGACCGGATCGAGCTGCGGCGCCGCAACCACATCGCGCCGTCGCAGATGCCCTACAAGGCGCCGTCGGGCATGAACTACGATTCGGGCGAGTTCGCCACCCTGCTCGACAAGGCGCTGGACGCCGCTGACTGGCAGGGCTTCGAGGCGCGGAAGCAGGACAGCCTGAGCCGCGGCAAGCTGCGCGGGCGCGGCATCGGTTCCTATCTCGAGGTGACCGGTCCGCCGGCCAAGGAATATGGCGGTATCCGCTTCGAGGCCGACGGCAAGATCACCATGCTGAGCGGCACGCTGGACTATGGCCAGGGTCATGCCACGCCGTTCGCCCAGGTGCTGGGCGAGCAGCTCGGCATCCCGTTCGAGTGCTTCCAGCTCCTGCAGGGCGACTCCGACCAGCTCAAGGTCGGCGGCGGCACCGGCGGTTCGAAGTCGGCGCTGGTCGGCAGCCAGGCCTTCCTCGAGGCCGGCGACAAGCTGATCGAGCAGGGACGGCAGATCGCTGCCCACGTGCTCGAAGCGTCGGCAGCTGACATCGAGTTCGCTGGTGGACGCTTCACCATCGCCGGCACCGACCGCGGCATCGGAATCCTGGAGCTGGCCGACAGGCTGCGCGCCGGCCTCGCGCTGCCGCCCGACGGGCCGCAGTCGCTCGACGTCAGCCACATCTCCGACAATCCGCCCTTTTCGTTCCCCAACGGCTGCCATGTCGCCGAGGTCGAGATCGACCGCGACACCGGCGTGATCGAGGTCGTGCGCTACTTCATGGCCAACGACTTCGGCACGGTCATCAATCCGATGCTGGTCGCGGGCCAGGCGCATGGCGGCGTGATGCAGGGCATCGGCCAGGCGCTGATGGAGCGCACGGTCTACGACCCGCAGGGCCAGCCGGTCGCCGGCTCGTTCATGGACTACGCCCTGCCGCGCGCCACCGACGCGCCGCCCATGTCGATCCAGAACCACTCGGTGCCCTGCAAGACCAACCGGCTGGGCGTGAAAGGCTGCGGCGAGGCCGGCTGCGCCGGCGCGCTCCCGTCGGTGATGAACGCCGTCGTCGACGCGCTCAGCGAGTTCGGCGTGACGCACATCGACATGCCGGTCACGCCGGAGAAGGTCTGGCGGGTGCTGAACGGCGCGGTGTAGCGGCTGGCCCCCGTGGCTGCGGCACAGGACTTGCGTGCCGTGTTTCGAGGAGGACCCCAATGAAAGCCGTCGTGATCCATGCCCTGGGCGGGCCCGAGCAGCTCACCCTGGCCGACATGCCCGATCCGGTGCCGGGCGCCGGCGAGGTGCTGATCGACGTGGCCTACGCCGGCTGCAACTGGGCCGACACGCAGGTGCGGCAGGGCCTCTATCCGCATCCCATGACCTATCCGATGGTGCTGGGCTTCGAGGTGTCGGGGACGGTGTCGGCACTTGGGCCGGGCGTCAGCGGGGTCAAGGTGGGCGACCGCGTCGCGACCTTTCCCGAGAAGGGCGGCGCCTATGCCGAGAAGTGCGTGGCCTCGGCGGCCGGCCTCATCAGGCTGCCCGACCCGGTCGGGCTCGATGTCGGCGCCGCCTTCCCCATCCAGGCGCTGACCGCCTATCACATGATGTGGACCGTGTACGGCGGCGTCGGTCCGGGCGACACGGTGCTGGTCAACGCGGTGGGCGGCGGCGTCGGCCTGATGTGCACCCAGCTCGCCACCCATGCCGGCGCGCGCGTCATCGGCACCACCGGCACGCCGGGCAAGGAGAAGCGTGCGCTCGACTACGGCGCGGCGCGCGTGGTCGTGACCTCGCAGGAGGATTTCGAGAAGGCGGTGCTCGACTTCACCGGCGGCCGCGGCGTCGACCTCGCGATCGATTCCTATGGCGCCACCATGCTCGACCGCACCTTCAACGTCGTGAAGAAGCTCGGCCACGTGATCAGCATCGGCGAGGCCGAGGGTCAGCCGTTCAAGAACATCCGCGAGCGCATCCTGCCGCGGTCGCAGACCTTCACGCGGCTGCATCTCGGCCATGTCGACCACGACCTGCCGCAGTGGCAGGCCGGCATCGACCATGTCGTGGGCGCCATCGCCGACGGCTGGCTCAGGGTGCCGATCGAGGGTGTCTTTCCGCTGGCCGAGGCCGCCGAGATGCACCGCCGCCTCGAGGGCCGGCACGTCGCGGGCAAGCTGCTGCTGAAGGCGTGAGGCACGCTGTCTCTACGGCAATGCTGTCATCCCGAGCGTAGCGAGGGACCTTTCCTGTTGCCCGAAAGGCCCCTCGCTGCGCTCGGGGTGACAGGGGGCGCCTACCGCGGCAGCGCGTAGCCGATCTTCTCCTCGATCTCGATCGTCTTGCGCACCGCCGGCCGGGCCATCATGCGGTCGTAGTGCGCCTCGATGTTGGGGAAGTCGCCGGGCTTGGGCTCGAGCGAGCCGCGGAAGCGCCAGAACAGCCGGAAGAGATGGATGTCGGCGATCGAATACTGGCCGGCGATCCACTCGCGGGGACCGAGCTTGCGGTCGGCGACCCTGTAGACTTCGCGGGCATGGTCCAGCCCCTCGCGTCGCGCCGGGTGGATCGTCGAGGCGATGTAGGACATCCAGGACACGACCTGCGCCTCGGCTTCCGGATCGTCGACCGGCAGCAGGTTCGCGGCCGGGAAGGCGCGCGCCAGATAGAACAGGATGCCGGCGACCTCCGTCAGCGGCCGGCCGTCGACCAGCAGGACCGGCACCTTGCCGACCGGGTTGATCGCCAGGAATTCCGGCGTCCTCGTATCCTTGGCGGCCAACGACAACGGGCGCGGCTCGAAGGCCGCGCCCGTCTCGTGCAGCGCGATGTGCGGCGCCATCGAGCTCGAACCGGGGGCGAAGTAGAAGGTCAGCATCCCCGGTTGATGGCGCGGCCGGCCGTTACTTGTCCAGCCAGAACGTGTCGAGACGCACCACGTCGTAGATGCCGAAATAGTCGTTCGGCCGATGGCCCTTCACGTAATTGTACCAGCCGTCGTTGATCTTCTCCCACGACATCGGCAGCAGCGGGGGATCCTCCTCCATGATCATCTCGGCCTGGCGGATCAGCGCCAGGCGCTTCTTCGGATCGACCTCGCCGTCGATTCCCGGCAGCAGCGCGGCGAACTTGGCATTGTCCCATTGCGAATAGTTCTGCGGCCCGCCCTTCTTGTACCAGGCGTTGAAGTAGTCGCTGGGATCGATCAGCGTCGACACGATGGCGCCGATCGCGAGATCGAACTTGCCGGTGCGCACGTCGTCGAACCACACCGATTCGACGGCGGTGCGGATGTTGGACTGCACGTTCAGGGTCTGCTGCAGCATGGCCTGGATGGCCTGCGACCACAGCTTGAACGAGGCGACCTCGCGCACGAGGTAGTCGAGGCCCTGGATGCCCTTCTCGTAGCCCGCGGCCTTCATCAGCGCCTTGGCTTCCTGAATCGAGGCGGTCGGGTCGGCCTGGTAGCCCAGGCGCTTGCTGAGCTCGGGCAGCGGCGTGGCGAAGTCGGAGAACGGGTAGATGAACCCGCCCACCATCATCGGCGCGATGTCCTTCACGACGTCGACCAGCACCGGCTTGTCGAGCACCAGGTGGAAGGCGCGGCGCACCCGCGGATCGTCCATCGGCTTCTTCGTGTTGTTCATCCAGGTCGCCTGGATGACCGACTGGTAGAAGTCGGTGCCCGACATGCCCGGGGTCGACTTGACCTTGCGCTGCGAGACCGGGTCGAGCAGGCGGGCATAGTCGACGCGGCCCGACAGCAGGGCCGAGCCCAGCTCGGGCGAGAACGGCAGGGCGTGATAGAACTCGACGCCGTCGAGATAGGGCAGGCCCTTGTTCCAGTAGTTGGCGTTCTTCTCCATCACCCAGACTTCGTTCTCGACGCGGCGCTTGCTCTTGAACGGTCCGGTGCCGGGAATGTCGACGACGCGGCGCAGGTTGTACTGGTTGTCCTCGAGCGTCTTCTTGCGGACGATGCCGTTCCAGCCGCTGGCGATGGCGCCCATGATGAAGTCGGGCGGCCGCGGCGCCGACAGCTTGAACTGCACCGTGTACTTGTCGGGCGCGGTGATCTCGCTCACCGCGGCGAACAGCGTGCTGCGCGGGATTGAGATGCCCTGCGGCGGCTTGGCGATACGGTCGAACGTCGCCTTGACGTCCTCCGAGGTGAGCTCGGCGCCGTCGTGGAACTGCACGTCCTTGCGCAGGTGGAAGGTGTAGGTCTTGCCGTCCTTGGCGATCTCCCAGCTATGCGCCAGGTCGGGGATGATGGTCTTGCCCGAATCGCGCGGATCGCGGCGCACCAGGTTGTCGAACATGCAGCCCTGGCTGCCCAGGCTGTTGATGGTGCCCGACTGGTGGAAGTCGAAGTGCGGCGGACGCATGGTGATGCCGTACTTCAACACGCCGCCGGACTTGGGATTGGGCTCCGGCGCCTTCAGCTGGAACTTGGAGCCGTCGAACTCGTTGGGCACGCCCTGGGCCATAAGCTGCCATGGCATGCCGGCCACGGCGGCGCCGAGCGCCGCCGAACCACCCTTGATGAACTTACGACGATTTACGCGGGAACGCTGGGACACGTGGTCTTTCATGGCGTTTCCTCCCGATTGGCCTTTTCCTTATCGAGCACTGTGTGCTCTGATGGATGGCCTTTACTTCCCCGTAAGGCCAAAACTACACGACAACGCACAGGGAGTCTCGCCTTGAATCCTCGCCAGCACGCTCTGCGTGTGGTCGGTGAGCCGGCGGCGGCGCCGGCCCGGACGGTTCTCGAAATCGACGACCTGCAGACCCATTTCTTCACCGCCATCGGCACGGTGCGCGCCGTCGACGGCGTGTCCTACGCGCTGGCCAGCGGCGAGACGCTGGGCGTCGTCGGCGAATCGGGCTGCGGCAAGAGCGTGACCGCGCTGTCGATCCTGCGCCTGGTGGCGAACCCGCCCGGCCGCATCGTCGGCGGCGCCATCCGCTTCGAGGGCAGGAACCTGCTCGACCTTCCCGAGCCCGAGATGGAGGCGATCCGCGGCAACGCCATCTCGATGATCTTCCAGGAGCCGATGACCTCGCTCAACCCGCTCTACACGGTGGGCAAGCAGATCGCCGAAGCGGTGGCGCTGCACCAGGGCCTGTCGAAGCGCGCGTCGATGGACAAGGCGGTCGAGATGCTGCGCCGCGTCTACATCCCCGAGCCGGAGAAGCGCGTGCACGCCTATCCGCACCAGATGTCGGGCGGCATGCGCCAGCGCGTGATGATCGCCATGGCGCTGTCGTGCAATCCGAAGGTGCTGATCGCCGATGAGCCGACGACCGCCCTCGACGTCACCATCCAGGCGCAGATCCTCGACCTGATAAAAGAGCTTCAGGAGACGTTCGGCACGGCGATCATCCTGATCACCCACGACATGGGCGTGGTCGCCGAGAATGCCGACCGGGTCGTGGTGATGTATGCCGGCCGCAAGGTCGAGGAGGCTCCCGCGGCGGAACTGTTCGACCGGCCGGGCCATCCCTACACGCGCGGTCTCCTGGGCTCGATCCCGCAGATCGACGCCGCCGCCCGCAGCGACGCCCGCCGGCCGCGGCTGAACGAGATCAAGGGCATGGTGCCGTCGCTGTTCAACCTGCCGCAGGGATGCAGCTTCGCCGACCGCTGCTCCTTCGCCACCGACCATTGCCGCGCCGAGTCGCCGCCGCTCGCGCAGCACCGTCCCGACCACTGGATCGCCTGCTGGCACGCCGACCGCCTGCTGCGGGGCGACGCATGACGGGCGCGGCATCCGAGGCCCCCCTGCTCGCGGTGGACGGCCTCAAGAAGCACTTCCCGATCCACCAGGGCGTGTTCGGCCGCGTCGCCGGCCATGTCCACGCGGTCGACGGCGTGTCCTTCGCGATCCGCCGCGGCGAGACGCTCGGCCTGGTGGGCGAGAGCGGCTGCGGCAAGTCGACGGTCGGCCGCACGCTGCTGCGCCTGCTCGAGCCGACCGGCGGCACGATCGCGGTCGAGGGCGAGGACATCACCCATCTCGGACGCGAGCAGCTGCTGCCCTACCGGCGGCGCATGCAGATGATCTACCAGGATCCCTACGCGTCGCTGAACCCGCGCATGTCGGCCGGCGAGATCGTGGGCGAGCCGCTGATCATCCACGGCATCGGCACGCCGGCCGAACGCCGCGAGCGCGTGGCGGCCCTGTTCGACCGGGTCGGGCTGCGGCCCGAGGCGGTGAACGCCTATCCCCACGAATTCTCCGGCGGCCAGCGCCAGCGCATCGGCATCGCCCGTGCGCTCGCTCTCAATCCCGACCTGATCGTCGGCGACGAGCCGGTGTCGGCGCTCGACGTATCGATCCAGGCCCAGATCCTGAACCTGCTGATGGAACTGCAGGACGAGCTCGGCCTTTCCTATCTGTTCGTCGCCCACGACCTCGCCGTGGTCGAGCACATCAGCCACCGGGTCGCGGTCATGTATCTCGGCCGCATCGTCGAGACGACCGACAAGCGCAGCCTGTTCGAGATGCCGCTGCATCCCTACACCGAGGCGCTGCTGTCGGCCGTGCCGATCGCCAGGGCGAGCGCGCGCGGCCGCAAGCGCGTGATCCTGACCGGCGACGTGCCGAGCCCGATCAACCCGCCGCCCGGCTGCCACTTCCACGCCCGCTGCCCCTACGCCATGCCGCGCTGCCGCACCGACGTGCCGGCGCTGCGCGAGATCCAGCCGGGGCACCTCGCGTCGTGCCACCTCCACGACGACGGCGTGAAGTTCCCGCTGGGCGCGGCGGCCTGAGAGGGAATACGGCGACCGAAGGACTTCGACGGCGCTACAACGACCCGCGCAGCCTGGGATCGAGCATGTCGCGGATTCCGTCGCCCAGCAGGTTGAAGGCGAGCACGGTCAGGGTGATGGCGGCTCCGGGGAACAGCACCAGCCACCAGGGCGGCACCAGGCCGGCGTTCAGCGAATCGGCCAGCATGTTGCCCCAGGTCGGGGTCGGCGGCGGGATGCCGACGCCGAGGAAGCCCAGCGACGCCTCGATGATGATGGCGACGCCGAGATGGGTGGTCGCCAGGATCAGGTAGGGCGCCACGCATTGCGGCAGGATGTGTCGGAACATCAGGCGCTGGTGCGAGGCGCCCAGACCGCGCGCCGCCTCGACATACTGCATCTCCTTGAGCGACAGCACGACGGAGCGGATGACGCGGCCGCCGAACGGGATGCGCGTGACGGCGATGGCGACGATCACCGTCGTGATGCCGCCGCCCAGCGCCATGGCGATGGCCATGGCCAGGATGAGGTCGGGGAAGGACTGCAGGAACTCGATCAGCCGCTGGCTCACCATGTCGAAGCGGCCGCCGAAATAGCCGCAGGCGAGCCCCCACAGCGCGCCGAGCGTCGTGCCGAAGATGACGGCGCCCAGCGCCACCGTGAGCGAGGTGCGGCTGCCGTAGATCACGCGGCTCAGCGTGTCGCGGCCGATCTGGTCGGTGCCGAACCAGTGCTTCTCGTCGGGCGGCTTCTGCATGGCGCGGAAGTCGGATTTCAGCGGCGGATAGGGCGCGATCACCGGCGCCGCCACGGCCATGGCCACGATCAGCGCCGCCACCACGCCCCAGAAGGCCGAGAGCGGCGAGCGGCGAAAGAAGCGGCCGACGGCGCCCAGCACCGTGCGCAGGCGCGACGGCGGGGCCGGCAGGGCGGTGGTGATGGTCGTCATCGGTAGCGGATCCTCGGATCGAGCAGGGCGATGGTGACGTCGACCACGATGTTCAGCACGACGAACACCATGGCGTAGAGGAAGACCAGGTTCTGCATCACGAAGACGTCCCGCTCGCTGACCGCGGTGAACATCGCGAAGCCCAGGCCGGGCGTGCCGAAGGCCCGCTCGACGGGGATCGACCCGGCCAGCACCAGTCCCAGCAGCACGCCCGACAGGGTGATGACCGGCAGCAGCGCGTTGGGCAGGGCATGCAACGCGATGACCAGCCGGCTGTTCAGGCCCTTGGCCCGCGCCGTCCGGACATAGTCCTCGCGCACCACCTCGAGCAGGCTGGAGCGGCCCATGCGGGCGATGTAGGCGGCCTGGCCCAGTCCCAGCACGATGGCGGGGCCGATCACGAGTTCGAGGTTGGCCAACGGGTCGTCGAAGAAGCCGACGCCGGCCATCGGCGCGCGGTAGCCGAACCAGAAGAGCAGCGCCAGCACGATCAGCATGCCGACCCAGAAGCCGGGCACGGCGATGAACAGGATGCTGACGAAGCGCGCCGCGCTGTCGGCCAGCGTGTTGGGCTTCAGCGCGCTCACGATCGCCACCGGGATGCCGACCAGCCAGGACAGCACCACCGAGAGGATGGCGATCTCGGCCGTGAGCGGCCCGCGGCGCAGGATCATGTCGGCCACGCTCTCGGACCGGAAGAACGAGTGGCCGAAATCGCCGTTCGCGATGTCCTTCACCCAGTTGACGTACTGGATCCACAGCGGGTCGCTGAGACCGAGCTCCTTCATGTAGTTGGCACGCTGCTCCTCGGTGAGCTTGATGAAGCCCTCCGGTCCGAACAGGGCGACCAGCGGATCGCCCGGCAGAATGCGCATCACGATGAAGACCATGACCGACACGCCGACGACGGTCAGCGCGCCGAACATGAGCCTGCGCGCGATGTAGCTGTACATGGCGCCTCCCTGGATCGGCCTTTGCGGCCTGTGGTTGCGGTCATCATAGGGCCGGTCCGGGGGGCGAAGCGACTCCTATGAGGGCGGAGGCGGCTATTCGATCTGGGCGACGCCGCTTTCGCGGCAGAGCGACAGGACCTCGGCGCGGGAGCGGGGCAGGCTGCCGATGCCGACCACGACGAACTCCGGATCGCCGGGCGTGCCCAGCATCACGCCGATGAAAGGCGCCAGCGCGGCCGTGGCGCCCGCGCTCGTGCGGCCGGCCACGAGGCCGCAGATCGTGACGATGCCGCGGGTGTTGCGGGCGCCGCGCATCGTGCCGAACGTCGCGGAGGAGGGTTCCTTCATCCACTGCGAAACGCCCACCACGACGGCTTCCTGCTGCAGCGGGTCGAGGCCCACGGGCACGCCGGCCTCGATCGGTGCGTCGGCCGGCAGGTGGGCATAGGGCCAGGGCAGCACGACGCCATGGTGCGCGACGTCGACGGGAGCGGCAGTGACGCAACCGGCGAGCGCCATCGCGATCGCGCAGGCAATACCCCCCTTCCTGCCGTCCATGGACGTCCCCCAGCCGCATCCAGCCCCTCCAAGGTAGGCTCGTGCGGGCGCGGCGTCGACCGTTCCGATGCCGCGCCCGCGAGCCTCCTGCCGCGGCGTCGGTCTGCTATCGTACGCGATCGAACCGATCGGAGGAGATGTCCATGAACGCCCCAGTTGCCGCCGCCGCGAGCGCGCCGGACCGCCTGCGCGCCCTGCTGGCGAAGCCCGGCTTCGTCGTCATGCCGGCCGTCCATGACGGGCTGACGGCCAAGCTCAGTGCCGCAGCCGGTTTCGAATCGGCCTTCCTCTCGGGTTCGTGCGTGGCTGCCGCCCGGCTCGGCGGGCCCGACCTCGATCTCCTGTCGTTCGGCGAGATGTTCGATTCCTTCCAGATGGTGCGCGGCGCGGCGCCCGACCTGCTGGTGCTGGCCGACGGCGACCACGGCTACGGCAACGCCATGAACGTGCAGCGCACCGTCCGCGCCTATGGCCGGGCCGGCGCCGCCGCCGTCCTGATCGAGGACAAGATCACGCCGCGCGCACTCACGTCCGCCGGCAAGCCCTGCCTGCCGCGCGAGGAGGCACGCATGAAGATCCGCGCCGCCGTCGAGGCCGCGAAGGACTCAGGGATCCTGGTGCTGGCGCGGACCGACTGCCGGCCGACGCAGGGGATCGACGAGGCGGTGGCGCGCATCGAGATGTACGTCGAGGAGGGGGCCGACATCCTGTTCCTCGATTCGCCGGCCGACGACGGCGAGATCGGGCGTGCCGTCGCCGCTGCGGCAGGGCGCCCGTCCTTCGTCGTCCTGTCGCCGGGGGCGCCGCGGGCCACGCCATCCCAGAAGGAGGCGGCGACGCTCGGCTTCAAGATCGGCACCTTCCCGACGGGACTCTTGTCGCCGGCGGTCGCCGGCATGCAGGCGGGCCTGGCGGCGCTCAAGGCCGGCCAGTCGGAGGCCGCGTCCGCCATGGCCCCGCCGGAGCTGCGGACCCTGCTGGGCTATGCCGACTACGATGCGCAGGCCAAGCCCTTCATCGTGCGCTGACGCCGGGATAAGGCGCAAAAGCAGGACGGGCACCCTTTCGGGTGCCCGTCCGCTTGGCCTTCCGATCTTTCCGAGGATCAGCCGCCGGTCTTGGTCACCGGTTCACGGCGCTCGTACTTGTAGTCCGGCATCGCCTTCAGCGAGTCCTTGGTCCAGTTCGTCATGACGACGATGTCCTTGTCGTCGCGCGAGAACTTCACGTCGTTCCACTTCACGGCGACGTTCTTGGTGCCCATGCCCAGGAACCCGCCGACCGAGACGACGATCTCCTTGATGGCGCCGTCCTTGCCGACATAGACGTCCTCAATCTCGCCGACCGTCTCGTTGTTCTGGTTCTTCACGTTGGTGCCGATGAGGGCGTCGGCCGACATGTCACCATTCGCATTGAAGTCGCCGGTCGAGGTGGTCGCGCGGGCCGGCACGTTCTTGTCGTTGCTCGCCATGCGGTCGGCGGCGCGGTCCTTGCGCATCGCCTCGTCCCGCTTGTACGGGCCGGTGTCGGTGAAGACCTGGCCACGATAGGATTCGTCGGTGTACTTGTACGCCGGCTGGGCCTTCAGCTCGTCCTTGGTCATGTTGACCATGACATGCTCGCCCTTGTCGGAGATTTTGAGCTCGGACCAGGCGATGCGGACCTCGCGGTCGCCGATGCCGAGGAAGCCGCCGACGCTGGCGATGACGCTGTCGACCTTGCCGTCCTTGCCGATATAGATCGACTTGATCTCGCCGATCGTCTCGTCCTTGGTGTTCTTGATGTTGCGGCCGATCAGCTTGCTGGCGTCGGCCGAAGCGGCGGACGGTATCGTCGCCTGGGCAGGCGCCGTGGCGGCCGGCGGGGTCGCGGCCTGCTGCGGATTCTTGGCCGTCTGGGCGTAGGCGCCGGCGGCGCCGCAGGTGATGAAGGTGGCGAGCACGATGTGCTTGAGCATGTGAGGACTCCCTCTCTCTCGATGTTGGTCGTACCCGGCTAACGACACCCCTCCCGGGGCGTTGCGCCGAAAATTCCGAAAAAAGACCTTGAACAGGCCTCGGCGAATCACCGCTTGGGCGGCGGCGTCACCGGCCGGACAACGGGTGGGGGCATCGTCACCGGCGGCTTTTCGCTGATCAGCACCTCTTCGTCCTGTCTCGGCAGGCCCGGCATCGGCGTGATCGCCTGGTTGCGGGAATTCGGTCCGACGGTGGCGCCGGTTCCGCCGACGACGGCGGGCCCCGATTCGTGCAGTCGTGACGCTTCGATGTTGGCGCTTGTGGTCGGCGCCTGAGCGCCGGCCGGAACGTGGAAGAGCGGGGCGGAAACGAGCGCCGCCGCGGCGAGAATGTGACGCATGCAGGAACCTCCGGTTTTGCCATGACAACCCGCGAGTGCGGGCGACGTTGCGCCGCGGAGAACGGGATCAGGAAGAACGGTGCCGCAGCCAGGCCGCCAGAGCCGCCGTGCACGCGAGGCCGGTCGCCGCCATGGCGAGAATGGCGGCGCGTGGTCCCCATTCGGCCGCCAGCGCGCCCGCCGTCAGCACGCCGAGCGGCCCGGTGCCGATGCCGACCGTCACCAGGCCCATCAGGCGCGAGCGCATCTCGGGCGGCGCCTCGGTCAGCATCAGCGTCGTCTGCATGTTGGAGAAGCCTGCCGTCCCCAGGCCGCCCAGCACCAGGAGGGCGAAGGCGAGCCAGTAGGACGGCGACAGCGCCATCGCCACCAGGGCCGCCATGAACAGCGCCGCGCCGCCGGCGAAGGCCAGCCGGCGGTCCATGCGCAGCAGGCCGGCCGCGATCAGCGTGCCGCCGGTGAAGGCGCCGAGGGGCTCGCCGGCGGCCAGCAGGCCGACCAGCGCCGGGCTCACGTGGAAGGTGCCGATGCCGAGCGGCGCCACCAGGCCGGAGTAGGCGAAGGCGAAGAAATTGGTGAAGACCGTGATGCCGTAGACCAGCAGCAGGGTCGGCTGGCGGCGGGCGAAGGCCACGCCTTCGGCGATCTCGGCCGGGATTCGCACCAGGTCGAGCCGCCGCACGATCTGCGGATGGACCAGGGCGGCCAGCGCGAAGGCGCCGCCGAACTGGACCAGGGCGGTGACGGTGTAGACGCCGCGCATGCCCAGCCACTGGAAGACGATGCCGCCCAGCAGCGGGCCGATCATGCGCGTGGCGGCATTGGTCGCCGAATCGAGGGCGATGGCCGGCACGATGCGGTGCGGGCCCGCGACCTCGCCCACCATGCGCCGGCGGGTCGGCATCTCGGTCGCCCACATCGTGCCGGAGACGAGGTTGCCCAGCGCCACGTGCCAGAGCTGGAGCGCGTCGGCCGTGGCCAGCGTGGCGAGCAGGGTCGAGACCGCGGCCGGCACGACCAGCGCCAGCATCACCATGGTCTTGCGGTTCACCGCCTCCGAGACCGCGCCGGCAAAGGCGCCGAACAGGAGCTGGGGGATCTGCCGCGCCGCGACGACGGCGGTCGCCGCCAGGGCCGACTCGGTCACCGCATAGGCGAACAGGCCCGAGGCCAGCAGCTCCAGCCAGCGCATGGCATTGGCGAAGGCGCCCACCAGCCATAGCCGGAGGAAGTCCGGCGTCCTGAGCAGTTCCCCGATCGGCCCGTTCATTGGGGCAGACCCTAGAGCACAATCCGCCCGGCCGGAATCGGCGGAGCGGCATGCGCCCCTTGCAGGAAGCGGGGTCGCGGCGTCGGCTACTGGCCGATCTTCTCCAGGCTGACGCCGGCCGTCTCGATGCGGAACCGCCAGGTCAGCCACGCGCCCAGCAGCGAGGTCGCGATCAGCGTGGCGAGCAGCGCGTCCATGCCGACGTCGGCCAGCACGACGGGGAACAGGAAGGCCGTCAGCACCGCGCCGGCCTTGGCGAAGGAGGCGGCGAAGCCCGCGCCCTTGCCGCGGATGCGGGTCGGGAAGACCTCGCCCGCCAGCAGGTAGGTCTGCGCGTTGGGGCCGATGTTGGTCATGAAGTTGAACAGCATGAAGCCGCCGAACAGCAGGAAGCTCCGCGTCGGCTCGGCTGCGTGGACCGACAGCGCCGCCAGGGCGAGGCCGACGGCGCAGCCGATGAATCCCAGGATCTGCAGGCGGATGCGGCCGACGCGGTCGGCCAGCAGCACGGCGCCGATGATGCCCACGATCAGCAGCGTGTCGAGCAGGGCCGCGCCCTTGGCCGCCAGCAGGTCGCGTTCGATGAGGGCGGTGAGGTTGTGCGGCTGGCCGATCTCGTGGCCGATCGAGCGGGCGATGATGGTCGGCGTGAAGATGCCGATCCCGTAGGTGCCGAGGTCCTGCAGGAACCACGGCACGGCGGCCAGGATGGTGGCGCGGCGAACCGGCAGCCGGAACAGCTCGGTCCAGCCGCCGACCCGGCGCCCGGTGCGGGACGGCGAAGCCGTTGCCGGCCCGCTCAGCCGGATGCGCTTGGGATAGGGCGGCACGCGGGCCAGCAGGCGCGCCACCTCGCTCTCGGCCTCCGCCTGCCGGCCCTGGCTCATCAGCCAGTGGCCGCTGTCGCTGATCGTGAGGCGGGCGAGCGTGACCAGGATCGCCGGCACGATGGCGGTCGCGTACATCCACCGCCAGGCGCTGATCTCGGGCAGGTTGGCGAGGATGAGATAGCCCACCCCGGTGCCCACCAGCGCGCCCACGGCCTGGAACGCGAAGGCGCTCAGCACCAGGCGCCCACGGTCCTTGGTCGCGATGCTCTCCGAGATGATCATGTGGGCAGTGGGATAGTCGCAGCCCAGCGCCAGCCCGACGCCGAACAGGAAGACCAGCATCCAGGGCAGGCTGGGACTCCAGGCCAGCCCGCACAGGAAAAGGGCAAAGACCGCCATCTCGACCACGAACATGCGGCGCCGTCCGTAGGTGTCGGCCATGCCGCCGAGCGCCGTCGCGCCGACCATGATGCCGGCCAGCGTGGCGGCGCCGACCAGGCCCTTGCCGGCCGGCGTGAGGCCGAAGTCCTGGACCACCAGGGGCAGGGCCACGCCCGTCATGAAGACGATCAGCCCCTCGAAGAACTTGCCGGCCGAGGCCAGCACCCAGATGCGCCACTGCATCCGGGTCATGGGAATGAACACGGTCGGCGTTCCGTCCGGCCAGAACGGCGTCTGGTCGATGTAGCTCTGGACGGTCCGCGGCTGTTCGGTCATGTCACTGCTCACTGGAACGAAAAGAAATATCCGAGGAAACACTCGGTGCCCCGGCCGGCACGTCCGAGCCGATCCTGGCGAGGCTGGAAGGCGCGCTCGCCGAGGCGATGAAGTAGCCGGAGATCCAGAAGCGCTGGGCCGACGATCTCGGCCTCGACATGCCGCCGCCGGGACGCGCCGGCTTCGCGGAATTCCTCGCCGAGGACCGCAAATTGTGGGCGCCCGTCGTCAAGGCGTCGGGCGTGAAGCTGCAGTGATGCCATGATTTCCCCGGCCGGACCTTGGCGCACGTGCGTTACAGCCACGCTGCGGCGCGGGCGGGAACAGGAGGCCTACAGGAGCTGGCGCAGCACGGCGAGCACGACCAGCGCGCCGACGGCCATGACCACGCTGCCCAGCGAGATCACGTAGAGGGCGCGTCCCGGCGACAGGCGGGCGACCGCGGCGGCGATCCAGAAGAACGGGTCGTTGACGTGGCAGACGGCGATCGAGCCGGCGCCCACCGCGGCGGCGGCGAGCGCGCGCCCGGTGGCGCTGTCGAGCCCGAGTGCCGGCAGCATCGGCTCGACCATGCCCGAGGCGGTGAGGACGGCGGTGAGCGTGTTGCCCTGCATCGTCTTCACGATGGCCGCCGCCAGGAACGGGGTCAGGATGCCGTAGCGCGGCTGCAGCGCATGCTCGGCCAGGAGCTCGGCCATGCCGGTCTCGTCGAACACCCGCGACAGGCCGCCGGCCGCGCCCACGGCCAGCAGCAGAGGCGCCCAGCTGCGTCCGGCCAGCGACGAGGGCTGCCAGCGCCCGGCGAAAAGGACAGCCAGCGTGATGGCGATGGTGGCGAGCATCAGCGGCTTGGAAAGACCGATATAGAATTCGCGGGCGCCGCCCTTGCCGAGCGGCTCGCTCGGCATCTGCGCCACCGCCTGGAGGACCAGCAGGAGGACCGGGATCAGCACGGCGAGCCAGGCCCAGCCCAGCCGGCCGGGCACGTCGCTGCTCGGCACCTGGCGGGCGACGTGCCACCAGCCGAGCACGACGGCCGACGCGACGGCGGGCAGCGCGACGGCCAGCGCCGTGCGGATGTCGGCCTTCATCACCGAGGCCGCGGCGACGGCGAGCGGCGAGGGTGCGACGAGGGACGCCACGGCCAGCAGCGTCAGGGCGAGACCGAGCGCCCGCCGCGGCGCTTCCTGGCCGGCCGCCTGCAGCAGGGCGAGGCCGCCCGCCGCCGATTGTCCGAGCCCGGCCAGCGCGCCGGCCGCCGCCGACAGGCCGGTGCCGAGCGGCGCCCGCAGGGCCGCGGCCTCGGCGAGCGCGCCCGCGATGACCAGAAGCCCGACCTGCTCGAGCGCGGTGGCGAAGCCCTGGCCGAAGGCCTTGCCGACCGACTGGAAGGTCATGTCGGCGGCGATGCCGTAGACCACCACCGTGGCCATGATCGCCAGGAAGACGGGAAGGCGGAGACGCTGGACCAGCAGCACGATCGCCAGCACCGCGATCGGCAGGAGAAGCGAGGCAAGAAGCATGCGGACCGGACCTTAACGCGGTTGAAGGCGTTGTCACGCCGGGCGATGCTCGTGGCGATGATGCGCGTCCTCTTGTCCCTGCTGCTCCTGGTCGGGCTGGCCGTGCCGGCAGCCGCCGGCGGCCTGGTGCGAACCGAGGGCCAGTCGTTCGTCGAGCCCGACGGCCGCACGCTGCACATCAAGGGCATCAGCCTCGGCAACTGGCTGATGCCCGAGGGCTACATGTTCAAGTTCGAGGTCGCCAAGGCGCCGCGCCAGATCTACGGCGCGTTCGACCGCCTGCTCGGCCCCGCGCGTGCAGCCGCGTTCTGGCGGCAGTTCCGCGACACCTACATCACGGCCGACGACATCCGGTTCATCAAGTCGGTGGGCTTCAACACCGTGCGCATTCCGCTGCACTGGCGCCTCTTCATGGGCGAGGACGGCACCGTCGGCGGCGAGGGCTGGTACCTGCTCGACCGCGTGCTGGGCTGGGTGAGGGAGGCCGGCCTCTACGCCATCGTCGACCTGCACGCCGCGCCTGGCGGGCAGACCGGCATCAATCACGATGACGGGCCGGGCTACCCGCTGATGTTCTACGTGCCGCGCCACCGCAACCTCACGGTCAAGCTGTGGCGCGCCATCGCCTTCCGCTACGCCGGCAACCCGGTGATCCTGGGCTACGACATCCTGAACGAGCCGATCGCGCCCTATCACGACGTGGCGACGCTCAATCCCCGCCTCGAGCCCTTCTACAAGGAGGTCACGGCGGCGATCCGCGAGGTCGATCCCGGACGCGTGGTGATCCTGGCCGCCGGCCAGTGGAGCTCGAGCTTCGACATGTTCGGCCCGCCCTTCGCCGACAACCTCGCCTACACGTACCATTCGTTCTGGGCCAGCACGCGGCGCGATTCGATCCAGCGCCATCTCAACTTCGCCAACCGCTACGACGTGCCGCTGTTTCTGGGCGAGACCGGCGAGCTGACCGACGAATGGAACGCGCGCTTCCGGCGCCTGCACGAGGAGCACGACATCGGCTGGTCGTTCTGGACCTACAAGAACCTCGACACGCAATCGACGATCGTGTCGATCCCGCGGCCCGAGGGCTGGAACGAGATCGTGGCCTTCGCCGACGGCAAGCGGGCCGACCGTCCCGACGCGGCGCTGGTCGACCGCGCCATCGCCCAGTACCTCGACGGCATCCGCTTCCGGAACGGTGTGGTGCGCTGGAGCTATCTCGACTCGCTGGGGCTCAAGGGCTCGCCCTGACGGTCGCGCCCCGTGCGAGATCCTGCGCTTCGCTCAGGCGGGAGACAGGCGCGCGTCGTAATGGTCCGCCAGCGCCGTGAGCGCCGCGCCGCCGTCGCCCTTGAAGGTCGGGCCGTGCATCAGCGCGATGGTGGTGGGCGCGAGGGCGGCCAGCCGGCGCAGGGTCGGCGCGGCGAGCGGCGTCGCCGGCATGAAGGGCACGGCCTTCTCGGTGGCGATCGCCGGCCCCACGATGTCGCTTTCGGTGGTGGGCGAGGCCGGGCCCATCTGGGTAAAGAGGTCGCTGCTGAACAGCGTTCCCGTCGTCTCCTCGTAGATCACGCCGGCGTCCCAGTTGTGCGGCACGTGCGGCGTGTCGAGCCAGCGCACGCGCTTGCCGCCGAGGTCCAGCACCTCGTCGTCCTTCAGCGCGCGCGGCGGCCGATCGGCCATGTCGGTCAGCCAGATGTTGCAGCCGACCTGCCCGTGCGCCGGGGTGGCGTGGATTGCGGCCGCCAGCCACTGGTTGAGCGCGCCGCTCTCGTCGGCCTCGACATGGCTGCAGGTCGTCCAGCGCAGCTTCTCCAGCGGGATCACGCGCCGCACCGCCTCCGACACGAGCGGGAAGAGCGCGCGCTGGCCGTAGTGGAACAGCAGCGGCTCGTCGGCATCGACCAGGAACTGGTTGAAGGTGAACCCCGTCGGCCCGATCTGGGGCACGAAGGTCGAGAGGCGATAGACGCCGTCGGCGATTTCGGAGACGTCGGTCTGCATGGTGATCTCCTCGTGTCTTCCGGACCGCGAGCCTCCGGCTCGCTCATGATCCCGAGCGAGCCGGAGGCTCGCGGTCCAGAAGAAAATGCCGCGTCAGCCGCTGAGAATCCCGATCAGCTTCTCATTGAACGCTTCGGCGGCCTCGTAGGCAACCCAGTGGCCGGCGCCCGGGATGACGTTCATCTCGAAGTCGGGCTGCAGGGCGCGGAAAAGGTCGATGCGTTCCTGGATGTGGGGATAGGTCGTCGAATCGAACTCGCCCCAGATGCCGGTGAGCGGCACCGTCACGCGCGGCAGCACCTCGCTCAGCCGGAAGGCCTGGCCCATCTCGCGGCTGCGCGTCTTGGCCCGCGTCGTGTTCAGGATCTGCATGTGGATCGCCACGCCGTCGACCTTGGCGGGATCGTGGATCATCAGGATCTCGAGGTTGCGGCGGGCCTCGGCGGCCAGTGTCTCGGCCGGCATCTCGGGCAGCAGCTTGTGCAGCTTCGGCCCCGGCTTGCGCGTCGCCTTCAGCCCGCCGGCGCCGACCAGGACGATGCGGCGGATGCGGTCGGCGAACAGGGTCGCGATGTGGCCCGCGATCATGCCGCCGAAGGAGAAGCCGGTGATGGCGAGGGTCGCGTCCGGCGGCAGCAGCGCCGTCATCGCCGCCTCGACGCAGCGCGTCACCGACCAGACGTCGCGCACGTCGTCGGGCGGATCGCTGTCGCCCAGCCCGGGCAGGTCGGCGGCGTAGACGGTGAAGTGGCGAGACAGCGGCTGGACGTTGCGGATCCAGTGGATCCACGAGCCCGAGCCGCCGTGGAACAGCAGCAGGATCGGCTTGCCCGAGCCTTCGCCCCAGGCGTGCCACATCATGGTCCCGCCGTTCCCCATCGGGACGCGGATGGCGCGGCCGGTGGCCTCGACGGCGCCAATGTGCTCGGCGGCGGTGCGGCCGTCCGGCATGCGCGGGACGGCCGAATAGTCGAGGCTCATGGGGCGATCGCGCCCAGCAGCCGCTCGACGAAGCCCGGCGCCTTCTTGCGGTCGATCCAGCGCAGCACCGTGACGAGGTCGTGGTCGGGATCGATCCAGACGATGTGGCTGCCCCAGCCCAGCGCGAAGTAGCTGCGCTCGGACGCGGCCGCGAACTGCCGCCGGTCGGTGTTGAGCCACCACATCAGCCCGTAGAAGGGCGCGACCGGGCAGGGCTTCACCAGCTCCGCGGTCCAGCCTTCGGGCAGGACGCGCCTTCCGTCCCACATGCCGCCCTGCGCCACCAGCCGGCCGACGGCGGCGAGGTCGCGGGCCGAGATCATGATGCCGCCGCCCCAGTGGCCGCCGCCCGGCACCGAGACCATGTCCCTGCCGTCGATCGTGACCGTCGAATTGCGATAGCCGTCCCAGCGCCAGCCGGCCGACGCGCCGATCGGGTCCATGACGCGTCGCTTCAGCACCGACGGCAGCGGCTCCTTGAAGACCTGCAGCAGCGACAGCGACAGGCGGTTCACGCGCACGTCGTTGTACTCGTAGAAGGTGCCGGGCTTCTTCAGCGCCCGCCGCGTGCCCTTGGGCGCGTCGGCGACCGCGACGCCGACCACGCGGTTGTGGTCGATCCGGTCCTCCTTGCCGAACACCGTGCCCTGCCATTCGCTGGTCTGGGTCAGCAGGTGGCGCCAGGTGATGTCGCGGTTCTGCTCGCTCTCGAATCCGTCGTCGAGCGCGGTGGGCGCCACCTTGTCGTCGAGGCTCCGGATCAGCCCGTCGCCCACCGCCAGGCCGGCGAGCAGGGAGAGGAAGCTCTTGGCGACGCTGAATGTCATGTCGGCGCGGCCGACATCGCCCCATTCCGCCACGAGCTTGTCCCCGCGATAGACGATGCCGGCGGGACCGCCGCGCGGCGTCACCGGACCCAGCACCTCGTTGTCGGGCGCCTTCTCGCCGGAATCGTAGGTCATGACGAACTGGCCGTCCGGCATGTGCATGCTCTCGGGCCACTGCGACCCGGCGGCCTCGGCGAAGGCGATCGCCTCTTTCAACGCGTTCATGCCCGCAATCAACATTGGAGCCCGCGCCGGAGCAAGCGTAGAAAACGCAAATGAGCCCGCCTGCCTCGATCACGCTCCGTCGGCCCGACGACTGGCATGTCCATCTGCGCGACGGGGCGATGCTGCAGGCGTGCGCGATCCACACCGCCCGCCAGTTCGCCCGTGCGATCATCATGCCCAACCTGGTGCCGCCGGTGACGCGCATCGCCGAGGCCGCGGCCTATCGCGACCGAATCCGCAGAGCGGTTCCGGAAGGGCTCGCCTTCGAGCCGCTGATGACCTGCTACCTGACCGACGGCGCCGATCCGGTCGAGCTCGCCAACGGCAAGCAGCAGGGCGTCTGGGTCGCGGCCAAGCTCTATCCGGCGCACGCCACCACCAACTCGGCGCACGGCGTCACCTCGATGGACAGGATCGCCCGCGGCCTCGAGGCGATGGAGAAGGCGGGCATGCCGCTCCTGGTCCACGGCGAGGTGACCGATCCCGAGGTCGACATCTTCGACCGCGAGGCGGTGTTCCTCGACAAGGTGCTGGCGCCGCTGCTGCGCCGCCATCCGGGACTGAAGGTCGTGCTGGAGCACATCACGACCAAGGAGGGCGTCGCCTTCGTCGAGGCCAACGGGCCGCGCATGGGCGGCACGATCACGCCGCACCATCTCAGCTACAACCGCAACGCCCTGTTCAAGGGCGGCATCCGTCCGCATCTCTACTGCCTGCCGATCGCCAAGAGCGAGGAGCACCGGCTGGCGCTGCGCCGCGCCGCGACCTCGGGCAGCGCGCAGTTCTTCCTCGGCACCGACACCGCGCCGCACACGATCGACACCAAGGAATGCGCCTGCGGCTGCGCCGGCATCTTCAACGCGCCGGTGGCGATGCAGGTCTACGCCCAGGTCTTCGCGGAGGAGGGCGCGCTCGACCGGCTCGAGGCCTTCGCCTCGCTGAACGGCCCGCGCTTCTACGGCCTCGCGCCCAACGAGGCGCGCATCACCCTGCGCGCCGCCCCGCTCGACGCGCCGGAAACGGTCGAGGTCCCGGGCGGCGGCAAGAGCATCCTGGTCTTCCGCCCCGACACGCCCGTCGAGTGGGCGTTCTGAAGGGTTCAAATTCCTCCCCACGCATGGCGTGGGGAGGTGTCCGCGCAGCGGACGGAGGGGTCACGAGCAACGCATGACGTCTCCGACCCCTCCGTCGGCGGAAGACGCCGACACCTCCCCAAGCTTCGCTTGGGGAGGATGGGTCATTGCTCTATTTTCGAGCCCATGAGCAGAAGAAGCATTCCCGCCGATGCCGTCGTGCGCGGGACCGACAAGGGTTACGACCATTCTCCTTCGACGCCGGTGCTGAAGCCGGGCAGCGAGCGGCCGGTCGAGAAGATCGACCAGAAGTACCCCTACCTGCGGCCGCGCGATGCCGCGACACTGATCCTGGTGCGCCAGCAGGGCGACGTCCCGGAGGTGCTGCTGGGCTGCCGCGACGCCAAGCACGCCTTCATGCCCAACCGCTACGTCTTCCCCGGCGGCCGCGTCGATCCCGACGATGCGCGCGTGCCGGTGGCGACGCCGCTCGACCGGTTCGTCGACGAGCGCCTGCGCAAGGCGGCGACCGCCCAGCGCGCCCGCGCCCTCGCGGTGGCGGCCGTGCGCGAGACCTTCGAGGAGACCGGCCTGATGCTGGCCCAGCCGTTCAAGGACGGTCCGCCGAAGCAGGATTATGGCGAGCACTGGCGCGGCTTCCTCGACAAGGGCTTCGGCCCCGCGCTCGATCGCCTCGACCTGATCGCCCGCGCCGTGACGCCGCCCGGCCGGCCGCGCCGCTTCAACGCCCGCTTCTTCATGGCCCGCGCCGAGGATGCGACGGGCGAGATCCGCCATTCCAGCGAGCTCGGCGACATCCGCTGGGTACGCCTCGACGAGGCGCGCGAGCTGCCGCTGCCGACCATCACCGGCCTGATCCTGGGCGAGATCGGCCGCCTGGTGAAGGAGCCGCCCAACCGCGCCGCCCAGCGTCGCATCCCGCTCTTCACCACGGTGCATCGCAAGCACCTGATGCTCGAGGAGTAGCGGCATGGCGGACCCCGCCGAGACGGTCCCGTCGGCTGCCGGCGGGCCGCGGCTCGGCGGTCCGGTGGCGGCCGCGATGCTGCCGCGCGGCGGCGTGCGCCTGCGCGCCCTGGTGCTCATCCGCTGGGCCGCCGTCGCCGGCCAGTTCTTCACCGCCGCCGTCGTCCACTGGGGGCTGGGCTTCAAGCTGCCGCTGCTGGCGGTCGGCGGCGCGATCGCCCTGTCGGCCCTGCTCAACCTCACGGTCAGCCTCGGCCGGCCGGCCTCGGCACGCATCGACGATCGAGAGGCCACGATCTTCCTCGCCTTCGACATCCTGCAGCTCGCGGTGCTGCTCTATCTCACCGGCGGGCTGGTCAATCCCTTCGCCCTGCTGCTGCTGGCACCGGTCGCCATCGGCGCCACCATCCTGTCGCTCACCAGCAACATCGTCCTGTCGATGCTGACGATGGCGAGCATCTCGCTGCTCGGCCTGTTCCACCAGCCGCTGCCGTGGCATGGCCCGCCACCCGAGCTGCCCGACATCTACCGCGCCGGCGTGTGGGCGGGCCTCACGCTCACCACGCTGCTGGTGACGCTCTACGGCTGGCGGCTGGCCGAGGAGGCGCGCCAGATGGCCGATGCGCTCGCCGCCGCGCAGGCGTCGCTGGCGCAGGAGCAGCGCATGTCGGCGCTCGGCGCGCTGGCCGCCGCCGCCGCGCACGAGCTCGGCTCGCCGCTGTCGACTATCGCCGTCGTGGCCAAGGAGATGCTGCGCGAGGTCGAGCCCGACGATCCGCTGCGCGAGGATGTCGAGCTCCTGTCCGCCGAATCCGAACGCTGCCGGACGATCCTGGCCCGCCTTTCGGTCGATCCCGCCGGCGACGTGTCGGACGCCTACACGCTGGTGCCGCTGCCCGCCCTGATCGAGGCCGCAGCCCAGCCCTGTCGGCGCGAGGGCATCGCCATCAGCTTCCGCGCCGGCCCGGTCGGCGACGGCGTGCCGGCCACGGCGCCGATCCAGGTGCGCAGCCCCGAGCTGATGCAGGGTGTGGGCAACATCGTGCAGAACGCCTTCTCCTTCGCGCGGCGCGAGGTGGTGATCAGCACGCGCTGGACGGCGTCCTGGTCGGAGGTCGAGGTCACCGACGACGGCCCCGGCTTCTCCGAGGCGCTGCTCGACGAGCTCGGCACGCCCTTCATCTCGACGCGCCAGGGCGAGGGAGGACACATGGGACTGGGCGTCTTCATCGCCAAGACGCTGCTGGAGCGGACCGGCGCCACCGTGACCTTCGGCAACCGCCGCGAATCCGGCGGCGGCGCCCTGGTTTCGGTGCGCTGGCCAAATCCGGTCTTCAAGGCTACATAGCGCCCCATGTGGAAGGAGTCGCCATGACCCAGGACACAGGTGCCAGCCGCCCCGTGTCGCCCGCCATCGCCGGCGCGACGAACAACAAGGACCGCACGCTGCTGATCGCCGACGACGACGCGGCGTTCCGCAACCGCATCGCGCGCGCGCTCGAGCAGCGCGGCTTCATCGTGACCGCGGTCGGATCGGTCGCCGAGGCGCTTGCCCAGACGGCGCGGCCGCCGGCCTTTGCCGTGCTCGACCTGCGCCTGGGCGACGGCAACGGGCTCGAGCTCGTCGGCCCGCTGCGCCAGGCGCGCCCCGACATCCGCATCGTCGTGCTGACCGGCTACGGCAACATCGCCACCGCCGTCGCCGCGGTGAAGGAAGGCGCCGTCGACTATCTCGCCAAGCCCGCCGACGCCGATGCGATCGAGCAGGCGCTGGTGGCGCACGGCCGCAAGCTGCCGCCGCCGCCCAGCAACCCGATGTCCGCCGACCGGGTGCGCTGGGAGCACATCCAGCGCGTGTTCGAGCAATGCGACCGCAACGTCTCGGAGACGGCGCGTCGTCTCAACATGCATCGCCGCACGCTGCAGCGCATCCTGGGCAAGCACGCCCCGCGCGAGCACTGACGACGCGGACGCCGGCGGACTGGCACCCATCACCGTCCAACTCCTGCTGAACGCGCTCGCGCTGGGCATGGCCTATGCGCTGGTCGCGCTGGGCTTCGTGCTGGCGCTGAACGCGGCCGGCGCCGTGAACTTCGCGCACGGCGACCTCGTCGTGCTGGGCGGCGCGCTCGCTGTGTTCGTGGGCCTCTCGACCGGCCTGCCGAGCGTCCTCCTGCTGCCGCTGGTCGCGCTGGCGCTGGCCGGCGCCGGCATGGTGGCGGCGCGCATCGCCATCCTCCCGCTCGCCAACCGTCCGCCCGAGGCCACCTTCGTCGCCACCATCGCGCTGGCCGCCCTGATCGAGCAGAGCCTGACGCTCGCGATGGGCGGGGCGCCGCTCAGCGCGCCGCCGCTCGCCGGCACCGGCTCGTTCGAGGTCGCGGGTCTCGTGCTCGGCCGCCAGCCGCTGGCCATCGTCGTCGTGGGCGGCGTGCTGGTCGCCGCGACCTGGCTGCTGCTCGAGCGCACCCAGACCGGCCGGCGCATGCGCGCCGTCGCCGCCGACCGCCACATGGCGCGCGCCGTCGGCATCCCGGTCGGCCGCATCGTCATGCTGTCCTTCGCGCTGGCCGGCGCGCTGGCCGGCATCGCGGGCTTCCTGCTCGGCCATCAGTTCCTCGTCGCGCCGACCCAGGGCGCCGGCCACATGCTCAAGGCCTATATCGCCGTGGCGCTGGGCGGCTGGGGCAGCCTGCCCGGCGCGCTGCTGGGGGCGCTCGCGATCGGCCTGTTCGAGACCTTCGTCTCGGCCCGCTTCGGCGACGTCTGGGCCTCGGCCGCGCTCTATGTCTGCGTGCTGGCCGTGCTGGCGCTGCGGCCGCAGGGCCTGCTGGGCGAGCCGGTCGGCCGGCGCGCCTGACATGCGCGGGCTGCCGCCATTCTGGCTGCCAGCGTTGCGGCTACCAGCGTTCTGGCTCGTCGTGCTGCTGGCGCCGCCCGTGCTGGCGGCGATCGTGCTGCCGCCGTTCGGCCAGCGCATGGTGGTGCTGATCGGCATCTACGCCTTGATGGGGCTGGGCTACCAGCTCGTGTTCGGCCAGCTCGGTGCGCTCAACCTGGCGCAGGGCGCGCTGTTCGGTTTGGGCGCCTATGGCGCGGCCCTGACGGCGCCGCTGCTGGGTCCGCTCGCCCTCGCCGTCGCCGTGCTGGCGGCTTCCGTGCCGGCGGCCCTGGTCGCCGTCCCCCTGCTGCGCCTGCAGTCGCACTACTTCGCGCTCGCCACCCTGGCGCTGGCCTCGCTGGTCGCGCTGGCGGCGGTGAATGCCGAGTCCCTCACTGGCGGCGCCAACGGTCTGGCAGGCTTCGGCGCCGCGCTGCCGCGCGGCCTGGCGCTGCTGGCGGCGGTGTGGCTCTGCCTCATTGCCGGCGTGCTCGTCTCTGCCCGTCTCTTCGCCGGACGCCTGGGCGAGACGGCGCGGCTGCTGCGCGAGGCGCCGCTCGCCGCGGCCACGCTCGGCATCGACGCCGGCCGCTGGCGGCTCATCGCCTTCGTCGCGGGCGGCGCGCTGGCGGGACTGGCCGGCGGCTTCTCGGCGGCGGTGAGCGGCGTGGTCTCGCCGGAGGCGACCGGCTTCTCGATCATGGTGCTCTGCCTCACCCTGGTGGTGCTGGGCGGCGCGCGCCATCCGATGGGCGCGGTGCTGGGCGCCATCCTTGCGGTCTGCCTGCCCGAGCTGCTGCGCGGCCTGCAGGGTGCCTGGCTGATCGCCTATGCCGCGGCAACTCTCGCCGTGGTGCTCTGGGCGCCGGAGGGCCTGGCCGGCTGGATCGATCGCCGGCGGGGCGCCGCGCCGCCCGTGCCGCCCGCGCCCGCCTTGCCGGACGAACTGCCGCCCGCTGCCGGTCCCCGGCGCCTCGTGCTCGATCGCGTCGTGAAGCGCTTCGGCGGGGTCGAGGCGCTGGCTGCCGTCTCGCTCTCGGTCGAGCGCGGCGAGATCGTCGGCCTGATCGGGCCGAACGGATCGGGCAAGACGACGCTGCTGAACGTCGTGAGCGGCCTCGAGCGCGCCGACGCCGGCGCCATCGCCCTCGACGGGCGGCGCATCGAGCGGCTGCCGGCACACGAAGTGGCCCGCGCCGGAATCGGCCGCAGCTTCCAGGCGCCGCCGCTGCCCGGCGAATCCAAGACGGCCGATCTCGCGCGGGCGGTGGTGGGCGGCGCGCCCTTCCTGCTGCTCGACGAGCCGGCGGCCGGCGCCGGCGAGCGCGAGCGGCAGAGCCTGGCCGCCTTCCTCGACCGCCTGCGTGCCGCTGGCCGCGGCGTGCTGGTGGTCGACCACGACATCGAGCTGCTGTCGCGCACCTGCGACCGGCTCGTGTGCCTGGAACGCGGCGCGGTGATCGCGAGCGGCACGCCTGCCGCGGTCCGCGCCGACGCGCGCGTGCGCGCGAGCTTCCTGGGGCTCGACGGAGCGGCGGCGTGAGCGCGGTCCTCGACGTCGGCGATCTCTCGCTCGGCGCCGGCGAGATCGTGGCCCTGCTGGGCGGCAACGGCGCGGGCAAGACGGCGCTGCTGGAGACGGTGCTGGGCTTCCGGCCCGGGCCGGTCGTGCTGTTCGGCGAGGACGTGACGGCGCTCGGCGTCGAGCGGCGCGTGGCCCGCGGCGTCGGCTATGTCCCGGAAGGCCGCCGTGTCTTCGCCGGCCTCACCGTGCGCGAGAACCTCCAGGCCGCGTGTTCGCTGCCGGCCGGCGCGCGCGAACGGCGCGTCGAGGAGATGCTGGCGCTCTTCCCCATGCTGGGCGAGCGCCCTGGGGCGCGGGCCTGGCTGCTGTCCGGCGGCCAGCAGCAGATGCTGGCGCTGGCGCGCGCGCAGATGAACCGGCCGCGCCTCCTGCTGCTCGACGAGCCGACGCTCGGCCTCGCCCCCGCCGTCGTCGCCGAGCTGTGGCGCCGGCTGGCGGCGCTCGCCGCCGACGGCACGGCGATCCTTCTGGCCGAGCAGCGTGCTGCGCTGGCGCTGGGCGTGGCGCAGCGCGCCGTCGTGCTGAGCCGCGGCCGCGTCGTGCGTGCGGGGCCGGCGGCCGAGATCGCCGCCGATCCGGCGCTGGCCGATCTGATGGCGGGCGGGTGACGCTGACGTTGGGTCGACTCGTTGCTGGGGGCGATCTTTGGAGCGCGGACCTCCAGGTCCGCTCATGCTCATGAGCGGACCTGGAGGTCCGCGCTCCAATAGTTGTTCAACCTCTCCGCGGCGCTCATGGCCTGTCGTTGCAAAGACGTGCCATGGAATGGCGCGCCCCCAGCAAAATGGCGATGGATCTCGAGTCGTCACGGACGACCGCCAGAAGGCGGCCGACCGAGCATGAGCTGATCGTCAGCCGCGCGGCTGCGCTCGCGCCGCAGCGGCGCTGCTCGGGTCGCCATCCGGCAGATCGTCGAATGCCATGTCCATGAAGCGCATGAGTGCACCGTTCCCGCGGTCGGACTCGGCGGCAAGCCGTGCCTGGCGGCGGCATTCGGCGGCAAAGCCGCGCCGCTTAGGCGTAGCGGAAGCGCCGAGGACCGTCACGCCCGCCGGCTCTGCGCGTTCCAGAACTGCTCGAGGTTGGCGATCAGCGCCGGGCTGAAATGGCACCAGGCCTGCTCGCGGGCATAGAGCGCCGCGTACTGGCGGAAGAGGTCGAGCGGCTCGGCGGCCAGCCGCAGCGCGCGGCGGTTGCCGATGGCGCCGACGGCGCCCGAGCCGGTCAGGCGGTCGATGACGCGGGCGATGGTGGCGTCCATCTCGGCCGGGTCGATGATCTCGTCGCAGATCCGGCGGCCGATCTCCGAATCGCAGTCGATGCGGCGCTCGTACATGATCGCCTGGCGCGTGATGCGGTCGCCGACGAAGCGCGACATGCGCAGGTTGGCCATCGCCGGGATGATGCCTTCCTTGCGCGCCGGCAAGGTCATGTAGGCGTCGCGGCCGGCGATGTTGAAGTCGGAGGCGAGCAGGATCTGGCAGCCGCCGCCGATGGCGAAGGTCTCGACCGCCGAGATCCAGAGCTTCTCGATCGACTCGCCCGCGACTTCGTCGGGCGGCACGTCGGGCGTCGCGAGGCCGCGGAAGATCTTGTTCACGAAGCCCAGGTCGCGGATCAGGAACCACAGGAACGGGATGCGGCCGTAATAGAGATGCGTGAGGTTGATGCCGGCATTGTAGACCCGGCGGCCGGCATACTTGCCCTCGGGCACGACGTCGCCGCGCAGCACCGCGACCTCGCTCTCGGGATCGAGGATGCAGACGTCGGCGCCGATCTCGGTCGCGGTCTGGGTGGCATTGTCCTCGGAGTTGAGGAAGCGGCGGTTGGACAGCAGCAGCACCGCCGCCTTGCCGTGGCGCTCAACCCGGGCGGTGCCGAGGTCGAGCCGGCCGTCGCGCCGGAACTTGGCCAGCGCCTCGGCCGATTCGGCGCGCGGCAGCAGCATGGCGTGGCAGAGATGGAGGCCTGAGGCGCGGTCGGCCAGGATCTGGTTGCAGAGGATGCCCTGGTCGATCTCGAACCCGTCCTTCTCGGACTGGCGCAGCTCGGCCTCGGCCGCGACCTCGGCGCGCGTCGGGACCAGGCCCGGCACCGCGTCGGCGGCGTCGTAGACGAGCTGCTCGACGCGCACGAACCTCGTGCGGCCGGCCGTCAACCGGTCGTAGAGCGCGACGGCGTGGCGGCGCAGGAAGGCGAAGCGGGCGTCGCGCGCGGCCTGCTTCAGCGCCTCCGCCCGATCGTAGGCGGCGGGATCGCGGTCGGGCTTCGGCGGCAGGCGCGCCAGCCGTTCGCGGGTCTGGCGCCAGTAGCTGGAGAAGGCAGCCGCATCGGCCGCGAAGTCGCCCGTTGCGGCCGGCGCCGCGGCCACCGTGTCCATGGTCGTTTCCTGCCTGAATATTGGAGCGGGCGACGGGATTTGAACCCGCGACCTACGGCTTGGGAAGCCGACGCTCTACCCCTGAGCTACACCCGCGTCGCCGTCATTCTAGCGTGCGGTCGGCCGCCGTCCAATCGTCGCCTTTTGCCGCGACCGTGCGATAGTAGCGCATGCTCGACGAGATCCTGACTCCCGAGGAACGCGCCGTGGTGGCGCGCGCCCGCGCCTTTGCCGAAGAACATGTGGCCCCCAATGCCGCCCGCTGGGAATGGGAGCGCCGCTATCCGCTGGAGACGATCCGGGCCGCCTGCGCCGTCGGACTGAACACGATCGAGCTGGCCAAGAAGCAGGGCGGGCAGGGCCTCAGCTTCTCCTGCAAGCTGCGCGCCTTCGAGGAGATCGCCCGCCACGACTTCGCCTTCGCCTTCGCGCTGATCAACCACCATAACGCCGTCGCGCGGTTCGCCCGCGATGGCCAGCCGGCCCATGTGGCCCGCCTGCTGCCGCGCATGATCGCCGGCGAGGTGATCGGCTGCGCCGGCCTGAGCGAGCCCGGCGTCGGCAGCGACTTCGGCGGACTCGAGATGGCGGCGGTCCGGGTCGAGGGCGGCTGGAAGCTGAACGGCGCCAAGGCCTGGATCACCAACGCCGCCGTGGCCGGCCTGTCGGTCGCCTACGCCCAGACCGACAGGGAAAAGGGCTATCGCGGCATCGCGTGCTTCGCCATCGAGGCCGACCGGCCGGGCTTCCAGCGCGAGAAGCCGTTCGAGCTGCATGGCGGCCACGCGATCGGCGTCGGCGGGTTTCGCCTGGTCGACTACGTCGCGCCGGACGAGGCCGTGCTGCATCCGCCGGGTGCCGCCTTCAAGGCGGCGCTGGCCGGCATCAACGGCGCTCGGGCCTACGTTGCCGCCATGTGCTGCGGCATGCTGAAGGCGTCGCTGGAGACGGCGGTGCGCTACACGCAGCAGCGCAAGACATTCGGCCAGCCGGTGATCGATCACCAGGGCGTGCGCTGGAAGCTGGTCGATGCCGCCACCGACCTCGAGGCGGCGCGGCTGCTGTCCTATCGTGCGGCGCGGCTGATCGACGAGGGCGCCGACGCCGTCCTGCCGGCGGCGCACGCCAAGAAGTTCGCCACCGAGATGGCGGTGCGGCGCATCGCCGACTGCATCCAGGCGATGGGCGCCAACGGGCTGCGGGCGGAGTATCCGCTGGCGCGCCACCTCGCCGGCGCCAAGATCGCGGCCTACACCGACGGCTCGATCGAGATGATGAACGAGCGCATCGGGGCCGGCCTGCCGCAGGTCTTCGGGGCACCGGTATTGGCATGATCCTGTCCACCGTCGAGATGCACACCGGCGGCGAGCCGACACGCATCGTGGTCGAGGGCTGGCCGCGCCTCGCGGGCCGGACGCTGCTCGACAAGCGCCGCGAGGCGCGGGAGCGGCACGACGGGCTGCGCCGCGGCCTGATGCTGGAGCCGCGCGGCCACGACGGCATGTACGGCGCGCTCCTGGTCGAGCCCGACCATCCCGAGGCCGACCTCGCCGTCCTGTTCATGCACAACGAGGGCTGGTCGACCATGTGCGGCCACGCGACCATCGCGCTGGCGCGCTGGGCGGTCGACAGCGGGCGCGTGGTGCGGGCCGGGCCGGAGACGCCCGGCTCCGAGACCCCCGGCTCAGAAACCATCGTGCGCCTCCAATGCCCGTGCGGCCTGGTGACCTGCCGCGTCGCGGCTGACGGCACGGTGCGGTTCGAGAGCGTGCCCGCCTTCGCCTATGCGCTCGACCGCATCGCGCCCACCGCCACCTGGGGACCGGTCACGGTCGACATCGCCTATGGCGGCGCCTTCTATGCCTTCCTGTCGGCCGATTCGATCGGGCTCGACCTGCACACCTCGCCGATGCGGGCCATCGTCGATGCCGGCGCGGAGATCGCCGAGGCCGCCGCGCGCGCCATCCCGATCGAGCATGCCGAGGAACCCGAGCTCGGCTTCCTCTACGGCACGATCCTGACCGACGGCGGCGACGGCGCCGGCGGCCAGCCGAGCCGCAACGTCTGCATCTTCGCCGGCCGGCAGGTCGACCGCAGCCCGACCGGCAGCGGCGTGACGGCGCGGATGGCGCTGCAGGCGGCGCGGCGCGCCGCGCGGCCGGGCGAGGAGCGGCTGTTCGAGAGCTGCACCGGCGCGCTGTTCAGCGGCCGCATCGTGCGCGAGGCGCCGCCGGTCGGCGGCCGCAAGGCGGTCATCGTCGAGGTCGGCGGCCGCGCCCATCCGACCGGCGAGGCGCGCTTCCGCTTCGATCCCGAGGACCCGCTGCGGGAAGGCTTTTCCCTCGGCGGCTAGAGCATGATGAGACTGGCTGGAAACAGCCAATCTCATCGTGCCCTCCGGCAACCGGCGACAGTCGTGCGCGCGGATGAAGAGATCAATCTTACTGGAGCGCGCTGTTCCATGGCGCTTTTTTCTTTCTCCCCGCGCGGATGCGCAGGGAGGAAGACGAGAGCAAGTGGCAGGTGCTGGAGGCGGACAATAACCTGTGTTATTGTTCTCGCTGCTCTATCCATCGTCCATCGGGTGATTGTGCGTCGGCCAGGGCGCGGCCGCGAGGAACGGGAGCGCGTGTCGCGGTGTCGCGATTCAGGCGACATTTGCCGGCCATGACGGCGCCGAAAAACGCTGTGGCGCCAATGGCTTGGACCGAAGGCCCGACAGGCCGGGCGAACGCGGTCCGGTCTTGCCGGACCTACGCGTTGTGGGCGCGGCGCAGCGCCTGGTCGAGATCGTCGAACAGGTCGCCGGCATCCTCGACGCCGACCGACAGGCGCAGCAGGTCGGGCGGGCAGGGCGTGCCCGGTCCCTCGATGCTGGCGCGGTGCTCGATCAGGCTCTCGACGCCGCCCAGCGAGGTGGCGCGCTTCCACAGCGCGACGCGCGCCGCGGTGGCGATCGCCGCCCGTTCGCCGCCCCTGGCGCGCACCGACAGCATGCCGCCGAAGCCGCCCGCCATCTGACGCTTCGCCGCCGCATGGCCGGCGAAGCCCGGCAGGCCGGGATAGAGGACCTCGGCCACCATCGGATGGGCGGCGAGACGCTCCGCCAGCGTCTCGGCCGAGCGGCAGGCCCAGGCGACGCGCGGGAACAGGGTGCGCATGCCGCGCAGCAGCAGCCAGGCCTCGGTCTGGCCGAGGATGGTGCCGAGCTGGGCGCGGATCGTGCGCAGCTTCTGCCAGTGCTCGTCGTCGCGCGCGCCGACCAGCGCGCCGGCGATGATGTCGGAATGGCCGTTGAGGTACTTGGTCGCCGAATGCATGACGATGTCGGCGCCGTGCTCGATCGGCCGGGTCAGCACCGGCGTGGCGACGGTCGAATCGACGGCCAGCAGGGCGCCGGCGCGATGGGCGATGGTGGCGGCGGCGGCGATGTCGGTCACGCTCCAGGTCGGGTTGGCCGGGGTCTCGATCCAGACCAGGCGGGTGGCGCCCGGCCGGACGGCTTCGGCGATGGCGTCGCTGCGGTCGGCGTCGACGAAGTCGACGGCGAGGCCCCACTGCCTTGCAAATCCTGCAAGCCAGTTACGCAAGGACCAGTACATGACCTTGGGCGCCACGACATGGTCACCCGGCGCCAGGGCAAGGAAGCAGGCCGTCGCCGCGCTCATGCCCGACGAGAAGACCAGCGCCCGGGCGCCGCCCTCGAGGGCGGCGAGCGTCGTTTCGGCCTGGTCGAAAGTGGGATTGTCGGCGCGGGCGTAGATGCGACCGGAGCGATAGCCATTGTCCTCGTCGCGCACATAGGTGCTCGACATGTGGATGGGCGGCACCACCGCCTTGGTCACAGGATCGACCCAGCCCATCGCCTGGGCGGCAAGAGAGGCGGCGGTCAGCTTGGGTTCGGTCATCGTGTTGTCCGCTTGCTTACGAGTTGCTTACAGAGAGCGCGATTTTATGGCGCATCGTCGCGCTTTTGGGACGAATGCACTACTATCGTCCTTCACAGCGAGTGGGACCCGTCCGGCTTCGCCGGTCCGCGATCCTGCCGCACACTTTTCTTGTGTCACGAGACAAGCCTCTGGGAGTCCGGAGAATGGATGTTGAAACCGTCGCCTACGCGCCACAGTTGCAGACGCCGCTCCGCGGCGATCGCGTCACCCGCACGCGCGACGCCATCGTCGCCTCCGCCCAGGCGCTCGCCCTGGCCGGGCAGGTCGCGCCGATCGTCCGCGACATCGCCAAGGCGGCGGGCGTCTCGGCCCGCACCGTCTTCCAGCACTTCGCCGACACCGCCGAGCTCTATGTGGCGGTGCTCGATCGCGTGCTCGCCGACATCGTGAGCGGCGCGCGCGACGTCGCGGTTTCGCAGCCGCTCGAGCAGCGCCTGTCGGGGATCATCGAGCAGTGCGCCGAGCGCGGCGAACGGCTGCTGCCGATGTGGACGTTCGTCGAGGCGCTGCAGCGCCGCTCGCCCGAGGCGTCGAGCATGATCGGCCGCATGTACAAGGCGAACCGGACCCAGATCGCCGAATATTTCGACGGTGACCTCGGCGCCCTGCCGGCCGACGTGCGCGAGCGCACGCTGAACGCGCTCGCCATGACCTTGGCGCCGGAGAGCTGGGTGGTGCTGCGCGAGCGGCTCGGCCTCAGCCTCGAGCAGGCGCGCGACGAGCTGGGCTTCGTCACCCGCTCGGTGATGAACGGCGTCACGCCCAAGCGCTGAGTTCCGACGGGTTCGGCCGAACGCGGCCGAACCCGCGACCCTCGCGTCGAGCGGCGTCATGCGCCCGCCGCCCCGGCGGCCTGCGCTAGCGCTTCGAGCGCCGGGTCGCGCAGGCCGAGCTGCGCGAGATGCGCGACCGTGTTCTGGACATAGGCGAGGTTGCTGCCGGTGACGCCGCTGCCGCCGCGGACCAGGCGGGCGGCCGCCTCGAGCGGCAGCTTGCCGGCGAACTGGCGATGGCGGCGGTCGGCGAGATAGACCAGCGCCGGCACGGCGCGGCCATCGTCGAGATGGATCGTGCGCACCGTCTCCTCGTAGACGCCGTCATGGTCGATCTCGCGATGGATCAGGTAGCGGCGCACCGCGTCATACGCTTCCTCGGGCAGCCGGTGCGCGAACCCGCGGCACGATCCGCCCGGCAGCAGTCCCAGGATCAGGCCGGGCTTCTCCGGCGTGCCGCGATAGTGCTCGGAGTAGATGCAGAAGGCGCGATGCCAGCCCGAGAGGCGGGCCGGCCGCGTCTCCGGCGTCTCGAAGCCAGGGTTCCACATGAGCGAGCCGTAGCCGAAGACCCAGGTCGGCCGGCTTGCGCTCATGCCTGGTTGAGATGGATCAGCGCGCGCCGGATCTCGCGGGTGCGGGTGAACAGGTCGAACAGCTTGTCGCCCTCGCCCCAGCGGATGGCGCGCTGGAGGTAGAACAGGTCTTCCTGGAAGCGCTGCAGGACCTCGAGCACGGCCTCGCGGTTGTTCAGGAACACGTCGCGCCACATCGTCGGATCGGACGCCGCGATGCGCGTGAAGTCGCGGAAGCCGCCGGCGGCGAAGCGCAGCACCTCGCTGTTGAGATGGCCGGCGAGGTCGTCGGCCGTGCCGACGATCGTGTAGGCGATGAGATGCGGCAGGTGCGAGGTGATGGCGAGGATGCGGTCGTGATCGGCGGCATCGAGCCGCTCGGTCAGGCTGCCCAGCCCCTTCCAGAAGGCTTCCAGCCGGTCGACCGCCGCGGCGTCGCTGCCGGGCAGCGGCGTCAGGATGGTCCAGCGGCCGTCGAACAGCTCGGCGAAGCCGGCTTCAGGTCCGGAATTCTCGGTGCCGGCCACGGGATGGGCCGGCACGAAGTGCACATTCGCCGGCAGGTGCGGCGTCATGGCGTCGATCACCGCCTGCTTCACCGAGCCGACGTCGGAGACGATGCAGCCGGGCTTCAGGTTGGGCGCGATCAGGCGGGCCGCCTCGCCGCAGGCGCCGACCGGCGTGCAGACGATCACCAGGTCGGCGTCCTTGCAGGCGGCCGCGAGATCGGTGCCGCAATGGTCGACCAGCTTGAGCCGGTTGGCGGCGTCGGCCGTCTCCTGGCGCCGCGTCGCCGCGACGATCGTCTTCGCGAGTCCGCCGCGGCGCGCGGCGAGTGCGATCGATCCGCCGATCAGCCCGATGCCGATGAGCGCGATCTTGTTGAACGGGGCGGTGCTCATGACTTGCCGGCTGACGTGGCGGCGACGAAGCGGGCGAGCGAGTCACGGACGGCCCGCACTTCGGCCTCGGTGCCGATGGTGATGCGCAGATGCTCGGCCAGGCCGTAGCCCGCGACCAGGCGCGGGATCAGCCCGTCGTTCATCATCCAGTCGTTGGCCGCGACGGCGCGCTCCCTGGAGCCGAAGCCGACCAGCACGAAGTTGCCGACGCTGGGCAGGGGCTCGAGCCCGATCTTCGCGAGCTCGCCCGACAGCCAGGGCAGCCAGGTGTCGTTGTTGGTGCGGCTGGCGTCGGCGTGCGCGATGTCCTCCAGCGCCGCGATGCCCGCGGCCTGCGCCGCCAGGTTGACGTTGAACGGCTGGCGCAGGCGGCTCATCACGTCGACGATGGACGCCGGGCCGTACATCCAGCCCAGCCGCAGCCCGCCCAGCCCGTAGATCTTGGAGAAGGTGCGGGTCATGACGACGTTCTCGGCCTGGTCGACCAGCTCGACGCCCGATTCGTAGTCGTTGCGGCTGACATATTCGGCATAGGCCGCGTCGATCACCAGCAGCACGTTCTTCGGCAGGCCGGCCTGCAGGCGGCGGACATCGTCCTTGGTGACGTAGCTCCCGGTCGGGTTGTTGGGGTTGGCGAGGCAGACGATGCGGGTGCGGTCGGTGACCCTGGCGAGCATCGCGTCGATGTCGCTGCGATAGTTCTTTTCCGGCGCCGCGACCGGCGTCGCGCCGACGCCGAGCGCGTTGATCGGATACATCAGGAAGCCGAACTGGCTGTAGAGCAGCTCGTCGCCGGGACCGCAGTAGGCCCGGACCAGAAGGTTCAGGATTTCGTCGGAGCCGGCGCCGCAGACGATGCGCTTGGGATCGAGCCCGTAGCGGCGGCCGATGGCGGCACGCAGGTTGGCCGAATCGCCGTCCGGGTAGCGGTGCAGCTCGGCCGCCACCTTGGCATAGGCCGCCATCGCCTTGGGGCTCGGGCCGAGCGCGCCCTCGTTGGACGACAGCTTGGCGACCGTCTCCTTGCCCTCGACCGAATCCTTGCCCGGTACGTAGGGCGCGATCTTCATGATTCCCGGACGCGGGGTGAGCGCGCTCATCGCCGTCTCCCGTAAGAGTTGATGGGTCCCGCCTCTAGGAGCGGACCGTGGCCGGCACGGCGTAGGCGCCGATGGTGGCGACGCGTCCGCTCTGCAGCTCCAGGGCCGCACCGAGGTCGCGCAGGCGCGGATCGTCATCGGCGATCATGCCCGGCAGCTCGACGAGGTAGTGATGCACGCCGCCCGCGATCTGGTCCAGCACCGACGTGAAGGCCGGCAGGCCGGACTTGGCGATGGCGCCCGAGATGCGGTTGCGGCTCAGCCCGGTGACCGATTCGATCGACACCAGGGCGCGGTCCTCGCCCGAATCCTCGGGTTCCATGCGGGCCAGCACGAAGGCGGTGATGCCGCGGGCGCGCGAGTTGGGCATGTCGAGAAAGGGGAGCTGCGCCACGACGTTGGGCAGCGTGGCGTCCTGGCCGGCGAGCAGGGGCCACCAGGGCGTGGCCTCGGCCTCGCCCGGGGCCGGCACGACGCCGAGCGTCGTCGGATTGGCGCGCACCGCGGCCAGAACCTGGGCCGGCGTGTCGTGGGCGACGAACGGGATCTGGCAGCCGAAATGATCGCGCGCGAGGTCCCAGAAGCCCGGCTGGTCGTGCGGCCGGCAGATCGCGACCTTGATGTCGGGCGTCTGCATGAGGGTGAAGGCGCACATCATCTCGCGCCACATGCGATAGACGGCGGCGGCCGGGAAGCGCCCCTCGTGGCGCGCCAGGCGCTGGCGCATCACCCGTGCTTCGCGGCCGGGGCGCAGCGCCAGCCCGCCCGGCGGCTTGGCGGCCGCTATGCGGTCGACCAGGTCGGCGCGGCGCTGGATCAGGCCATGCAGCTCGCCGTCGATGGCGTCGATGTCCTGGCGCAAGCTGTCGAGACTGGGCGAATCCATATGGCCGATGCGTTCCTGTGAGGCAGCGGCGATACTACGTCCGGCCGGCCGGCGTAAAGCCAAGAAACCTCGGGACGCTTGCGCAAGCCGCGCGACCTCCTTATAGAAGCGTCTCCGTGGAATTTGAGCCGACCGGCTTGCGACCACGTTAAACATCGCTAAAAGGTCGGAGCGCCCGCAAAGCCCCCGTCCTCCGGTCGGGGGTTTTTCGTTGGAGGACGGGTGTTCGACGACCTCACCGATGCGGAGCGCAAGGCGCTGGAGCGGTGCCGCCACGCGGTTCTCGGCGTCGAGCGGCCACTCAGGCTCGACTGTGGAGTCGACCTCGGCCCCTACCGTGTCGCCTACCAGACCTACGGCACGCTGAACGCCGACAAGTCGAACGCGGTCCTGATCTGCCACGCGCTGACCGGCGACCAGTTCCCCAGCGAGCAGCATCCCGTCACCGGCAAGGAGGGCTGGTGGGAGAAGCTGGTCGGTCCGGGCAGGATCCTCGACCCGGCGCGCTACTTCATCATCTGCAGCAACGTGCTGGGCGGCTGCATGGGCTCGACCGGGCCGCAGGCCGCCAATCCGGCGACCGGGGAAGCCTGGAACCTGCGCTTTCCCGTGGTCACCATCGCCGACATGGTGCGCGCCCAGGCGGCGCTGATCGACCATCTCGGCATCCCCGACCTGTTCTGCGTGATCGGCGGCTCGATGGGCGGCATGCAGGTGCTGGAATGGGCGGCGAGCCATGCGTCCCGTGTCTTCTCGGCCGTGCCGATCGCCTGCGCCGCCCGTCATTCGGCGCAGAACATCGCCTTCCACGAGGTCGGCCGCCAGGCGATCATGGCCGACCCGGAGTGGAAGGGCGGCGACTACCGCCTGCACCAGACGGTGCCGGCGCGCGGCCTCGCCGTCGCCCGCATGACGGCGCACATCACCTACCTCTCGGAGCAGGCGCTGCAGCGCAAGTTCGGCCGCGCGCTGCAGGATCGCAACGCGCTGGGCTTCGGCTTCGACGCCGACTTCCAGGTCGAGAGCTACCTGCGCCACCAGGGCTCGACCTTCGTCGACCGGTTCGACGCCAACAGCTATCTCTACATCACGCGCGCCATGGACTATTTCGACCTAGCGGCCGCCCATGGCGGCGTGCTGGCCAACGCCTTCAAGGGAACGCCGACCCGCTTCTGCCTGTTCTCCTTCACCAGCGACTGGCTGTTCCCGACGCGCGAGAGCCGCGAGATCGTGCATGCGCTGAACGCGGCGGCGGCCAACGTCTCCTTCGTCGAGGTCGAGAGCGACAAGGGTCACGACGCCTTCCTGCTCGACGAGCCCGAGATGTTCCGCACCCTGTCCGGCTTCCTGAAGGGCGCCGCGTCGGCACGCGGCCTCAAGGGGGTCGCATGACCGCCGCGATCCGCGTCGACCTGCAGCTGATCGCCGACATGGTCGATCCGTCGACGCGCGCGCTCGACGTAGGCTGCGGCGACGGCGCGCTGCTCGCCTATCTGGCCGACTTCAAGCGGGTCGATGCCCGCGGCATGGAGCTCAGCCAGGCCGGCGTGAATGCCTGTGTGGCCAACGGACTCTCGGTCATCCAGGGCGATGCCGATACCGACCTGCGCGACTATCCCGAGAACGCCTTCGACTACGTCATCCTGAGCCAGACGCTGCAGGCCACGCGCGAGCCCCGCGAGGTGCTGCGCCAGATGCTGCGGGTCGGCAGGCGCGCCATCGTGTCGTTTCCCAATTTCGCGCACTGGCAGGTGCGGCTGCGCATGGTGTTCGGCGGGCGCATGCCGCAGACGACGTCGCTGCCCTACAAGTGGTACGACACGCCCAACATCCACCTGTGCAGCATCGACGATTTCCGCGCGCTGTGCCGCGAGATGGGGGTGAGCATCGAGCGGGCGATCGTGCTGAACAGCAAGAGCCGGCCGATCCAGATGCCGCCGCTCCTCGCCAACCTGGTCGGCGAGCAGGCCGTGTTCATGCTGAGGCGGGACTGACCGGGCCCTGGTGCGCCCGGTCCGGCGCCGGCCGCTCGTAGCGGCCCTCGATCTGGTCCTCGCGGACCTTGACGAAGCCGCGCCGCTCGTAGAACCGCCCGGCCGGGCTGCCCGTGAGTACGTCGAGCGTCACCGGCAGGCCGAGCGCGTCCGCCTCGCCCAGAAGGACGTCGAGGATCGTCCCGCCCAGACCGCGATTGTGCAGGCAGCCCGCCAGGTAGAACGAATCGATGCGGATCTCGCGGTCGCCGACGCGGAAGCCGACGCAGCCGGCGCGGACGCCGTCGACCATGATCAGCCGCAGGCCGGGCCGGTCGAAGGCCTCGCGAAAGATCCGCCGCGCCCGCTCGGGCTCATAGCGGAAGACGTGCTCCAGATGCTCGCGCATCACCTCGATGCGGATCGCCAGCAGCGGCTCGAAGTCGGCCTCGCCGACCGGCGCGAACCGCCAGGCGACCGTCATGGCGTGCCGTTCAGTGGATGCGGCCCATCAGGCGCGCCATGCGGAACGCATGCGGCCATTCGGCGACGTGGGTGAGATCCACGGCGGGATCGCGCGACAGCAGGACGAGATCGGCGCGGGCCACCAGGTTGTCGGCCGGGACGAAGCCCACGCCGCCTTCGTTCTCGGGAATGCGGCTGTCGACGGAATTGTCCCGGTTGTCGCCCATCATGAAGTAGTGGCCGGGCGGCACGACGTATTCCCGCGTGTTGTCGAGCCGGTCGGCATCGGACATCTCGATGATCTCGTGCTCGCTGCCACCCGGCAGCGTCTCGATGTACAGGGTCGCCGTGCCGGACCGGCCGATGTCGCCGGTGAACGGGCCGACGAGGCGACGCGGCGCGGTGGCGCCGTTGATCGACAGCCGCCCGCCGCTCACCTGGATGCGATCCCCGGGCAGGCCGATGAGGCGCTTCACGTAGGTCGTCGAGGGCTCGCGCGGCAGGCGGAAGACGATGACGTCGCCGCGCTGCGGCGGCCGGCCGAGCAGCCGGCCCGGGAAGTCCGGCAGCAGGTCGATCGGCGGCGAATACTTGCTGTAGCCGTAGGCGTACTTGCTCGCGATCAGCTCGTCGCCGTTGAGCAGCGTCGGCACCATCGAGGCCGAGGGCACGTGATAGGGCTCGGCGACCACGGTCCGCACCACGAAGACGAAGCCGACCGCCAGCAGCACCGCCTTGAACTGCTTCAGCCAGTCGATCCTGCGCTCGCCCGGGACGGGTGGGCCGTCGGCCATGGTGATCCCCGCTGTGGTTCCTCCCGCACTATAGGTCGACCTGCGGCCTTTCCAAGGCGACGGCCGTGAGCCGGTCAGACCGGCGCGGCGATGCGCGCGACGCGCGGCCGCGCGACGGCCAGCCAGTCGGCGGTGGCGAGCTCCATCGAGCGGTCGAGCCGGCCGGCGTTGAAGAACAGCGTCTCGTTGGCCAGCAGGTCCTCGTCGACCACGATGGCGAGCCCGGGATCGAGGGCGAAGGGCGGCACCGAGCCCATGACGCAGCCGGTCAGTTGCTGCGCGGTGTCGGGCGAGGCGAAGCCGCACTTGCGGGCCTCGAACAGCGCCGCGACGGCCGCGAAGTCGAGCTTGCGGCTGCCGGGCAGGATCGCCAGCACGTGGCGCTTGCCGCCGCCGCCGCCCCGCACGTCGAGCACCATGGCCTTGGCGGCCTGGTCAGGCCGGTTGCCGCGGATGACGCTGATCGCCTCCGACCGGCCCTCGGCCTCGTGCTCGATGACGCGGAACGTCGCCTTGGCCTCGCTCAGCAACGCCACCAGCCGCTCGAACACCTCACCGGCCACGGACGACCTTCTCGGACAGGACCTTCAGCGCCTCGTCGAGCGGCGGCACCGCGCCGTCGGACGGGGCGATCGCGGCGTCGACGGTGCGGCGGTGGCTGCGCTCGATCACCTCGGTCATCAGCGGCTCGACGCCCGTCTCGCGCAGCGTCTGGCCGACCAGCCCCATCTCCTCCCAACGCCGGTGGGCGTGGACGATATGGGTCTGCACCAGCATGGCCACGAAGTTGGCGAAGCCGATCGCGTCGACATCGCCCATGCAACCCATGACCTCCTTCAGGATGCCCTGCCGCTCGGCGGTGACGTAGGCCTCGACGCCCAGCGCCTCGACCCCCTTGATCAGGACGCTGCGGATCATCTTCACGGACGAGGCGCTGCCGGGCCGCGGGCCCAGCACCGTGGCCTCGAAGCCGCTGGCATTCATCCAGGCGACGACCGGCTCGACATCCTCGCCGGCGACCAGCATCGGCGCCTTGATGCCCTGCTTGAAGAAGCCGCCCATGACGGCGATGTCGATGTAGCGTCCGCCGGCTTCTTCGATCGGCGCACGGTCGGCATCGGACATGGCGCCGGTCACGGTGCAGAGGTCGAGATAGTGCGCGCCGCGCTTCAGGAACGGCGCCGCCGACCGGGCCGCCTCCAGCGCATGCTCGCCCTGGACGGCGCAGATCACAAGGTCGGCGTCGCCGAGGGCGGCCGTGTAGCGGCCCTCGATGGCGATATCGAGCCGGCGTGCTTCCTTGCCGAGCGCCGTGCCGCGGGCGTCGCGGTCGAGCGCCGTGTCGATGGCGATGATGCGGCGGGGCGCGTTGTCGCCCGGCCGCGGCGTGCCCCGCCAGCCGCCCTCGGCGGCGAGGCCGCGGGCGATGGCCGATCCCGCCTCGCCGAATCCCAGCAACGCGATCACGCGCGGCGACAAAGACATTGCGATGCTCCGATCGGGGCTCAGGACGCCGGCGCTTCGCCGTCCTCGGTGCTGCGCGCCGCGCCGGGCACGCGCGCGGTGTCGCGCGAGCTCGCGACGCGCAGCTTGGGCCGCACCACGGCGAGCTCGGGCGTCCCGGAGCGCTCGGCGATGCCGGCATAGAGCTGCTTGCCCGCCTCCATCACGGTGACGCCGGCGAAGCGGCCGAGCCAGCGCTGGCCGAAGCGCTCGACGGCCGGCGCCATGCGCAGCATCACCCGCGACCGGGTGGGCGGCATGAACAGGGCACGGCTCTGGCGCAGCGGCGCGAACATGTTGGCGCGCAGCAGCGCGGCGAGCTGCCCCGACGAGTAGGGATGGCCCTGGTAGAAGGGCGAGCGGTCGATCTGCGACCACAGGCCGGCGCGGGTCGGCGCCACGGTGACCAGCCGGCCGCCGTCGGCCATCACCCGCCAGATCTCGCGCAGCATCGGTCGCACCGGCTCGGTGCTTTCCAGCGCATGGACCAGCAGGACGCGGTCGACCGAGCGGTCGGGCAGGGGCAGGTCGTTCTCGTCGACAAGGGCGGTGAGGTTGCGGCCCTCGCGCGGCCAGCGCGTCACGCCCTGCGGCGCCGGCATGAAGGCCAGCGTCCGCGCCGCCTCCTCGCGGAAGGGGCGCAGGAAGGGCGTCGCATAGCCCAGGCCCAGCACGGTCTCGCCGCGCACGTTTGGCCAGACGTCGCGCAGGCGGGCGCGCAGCAGGCGCACCGTCATCTGGCCGAGCGTGCTGGCGTAGAACTCGTTGAGATCGAGGACGTCCGTCCACATTTTGAAAGTCTAGCAGAAACCGCGGCCCCGCGGCCATGGCAGGCCCATGGCGGCAGCAGGGCAGCCTTGCTAACGTTGCAACATGAGCACTTCCCTGGAAATCGTCCGAATCCCGGTCCTGAGCGACAATTACGTGTGGCTGATGCGCGAGCCGCAGAGCGGCGCGGTCGGCGTCGTCGACCCGGCGGTGGCCGGCCCCGTGCTGGCGGAGGCCGAAAAGCGCCGCTGGAAGATCACGCACATCCTGAACACGCATCACCACGGCGACCATGTCGGCGGCAACCGCGAGATCAAGGAAGCCACCGGCTGCACCATCGTCGGCATGCGGCGCGACCGCGCCCGCATTCCCGGCATCGACGTCGAGGTCGACGACGGCGACCGCTACCGTTTCGGCGAGGCCGAGGCGGAGGTCTTCTTCGTGCCGGGCCACACGAGCGGCCACATCGCCTACGCCTTCCGCGAGCAGAAGGCGCTGTTCTGCGGCGACACGCTGTTCGCGCTCGGCTGCGGCAAGATGTTCGAGGGCACGCCGCAGCAGTTCTGGACCTCGCTCAGCCGCCTGCGCGCCCTGCCCGACGACATGCGCGTCTACTGCGCCCACGAGTATACGCAGTCGAACGCCCGCTTCGCCGTCACCGTCGAGACCGACAACGACAGGCTGATGAAGCGCTCGGCGGCGATCGACGCGGCGCGCGCCAAGGGCGAGGCCACCGTGCCCTCGCTGCTCGGCGAGGAGAAGGAGACCAACCCCTTCCTGCGCGCCGACGTGCCGTCGGTGCAGAAGGCGGTCGGCCTGCCGGGCGGCGACCCCGTGGCGGTGTTCGCCGAGGTGCGCCACCGCAAGGACGTTTTCCGCTAGCTATCGACGGACCAGGCAGAGGTAGGCGCCCGCGGCCAGCACGGCCGTCAGGGCCGCATAGAGCGGCGCCTGCGGCACGTTGAGGAACAGCCAGGGCGCGGAGAGGGGGCCGACCGCGGCGCCGAAATCGCGCCAGGTCGAGTAGCTCGCCTGCGAGGCCAGCACGCTCGTCTTGCCGCGCTCGATGACCAGCACGGGGATCAGGGTGTTGAACATGCCGCGGGTCATCACGATCATGAGGGCGCCCAGCAGCTCGTGATCGAGCGCGATCAGCGCGAAGCCCGTAACCAGCAGGACGCCGTTGACGATGGCGATGCGGCGGGCGCCGAAACGGTCGCCGATCCAGCCGCCGAGCGGGCCGGTCGTCACCTCCACGAGCCAGCGCAGGGCGAGCAGCAGGGCCGTTGCCATCACCGGGGCGACGGAGGTGATCGCATCCTTCATCAGGAAGGCAAGCGTGAGCAGGAACACGCCGTCGCTGGCGAAGCCCAGCAGGAAGCCCCAGGTCTCGAGCCGGTGCGGAACCGGCAGGCGGAAGCCCGTCCGCGCCGCCGCCTCGCGTGGCAGGCGCGGCAGCAGCAGCGCCGCGCCCAGCGAGACCAGGGTCAGGCCGCCGTAGATCAGGAAGGCCGGGCGCGGCCCGGCCTGCAGGACGATCCAGGCGCCGCCGACCAGCGACGCCGCCTGCACGATGCCGATGGCGGCCCGGCTGGCGCCGACCCGCTTGCCGGCATGGGCCCGGTCGCTGACCGCATAGGCCAGGGTCGAGAGGTTGAGGGCGGCATAGGAGACGCCCCACAGGATGCGGGCGGCCACCTGCACGGCAGCGCTGTCGACCAGCCCGTAGAGCGTCGTCGACACGACCGAGCCGATCGCGGCGGCGACCATCAGCGCGTGCGGCCCCGCCCGCTCGCCGATGGCGGCGACGCCGGAATTGGCAAGCAGGCGGATCCAGCGGTTGAGCGACAGCAGCACGCCCACCATGGCGAGGCTGACGCCGAACGCCTCGTGATAGAGCGGCAGCACGGCATAGAGCAGCGTGTCGCCGATCATGGCGACGGCGATCACCAGGCCCGGCAGCGCCATGCCCGCGGGCAGGGCGCCCGGCGACGGCGCGGCGGCGCTCACGGCGTCGCTAGGCGGCGCGCTGGATCAGCGCCTCGCGCAGGGCGGCGGCGCACAGCGTGGTCGCGCGCCGCGCGCCGTGCAGGAACATCGGCGAGCTCAGGAAGCCGTGGAGCTGGCCGCCGAACTCCATGAGGTCGGCCTGCGTGCCGTCCTGCTGCAGCCGGAAGGCGTAGGCGCGGCCCTCGTCGCGCAGCGGATCGAAGCCGGCCGTGACCACCAGCGCCGGCGGCAGGCCGCGCAGCGATTTGGCGCGCAGCGGCGACAGGCGCCAGTCGTCGCGTCCGCCGCGGTCCGGCGCATAGTGGTCGAAGAACCATTCCATGGTTGCGGCGTTCAGCCCGTAGCCGTCGGCGAAGGCCCGGTACGAGTCGCTCCGCCCGACCCCGTCGGTGACGGGGTAGGCGAGCAATTGCAGGCGCAGCCGCGGGCCGCCCGCCTCGCGCGCCCAGATCGAGACCGCGGCGGCGAGGTTGCCGCCGGCGCTGTCACCGCCGATCGCGAGGCGCGTCGGATCGATGCCGACCGAGGCGCCGTCCGCCGCCACCCACTGGAGCGCCGCCACCACGTCGTCGAAGGCGCCGGGGAAGCGCGCCTCAGGCGCCAGCCGGTAGTCGACGGCGCAGACCGCGATGCCGGCCTCGAGCGCGAGCTGGGCGCACAGCACGTCGTGGCTGTCGAGATTGCCGAACACCCAGCCACCGCCATGGGCGTAGACCAGCCCGGGAAGCGGCTCGCCCGCCGGCGCCGCGGCCGGCCGATAGAGCCGCACCGGCAGCGCGCCGCCGGGCCCGTCGATCGTGCGATCGACGACCGTCACGTCGGCCGGACGCGGACCCTGGGCGGGCGGCCGCAGCGACAGGTAGAGCTCGCGCGCCGCCGCGGGCGTGAGCGTGTTCCACGCCGGACGGTTGGCCTTGACCATCAGATCGATCAGGCGCTGCGATTCGGGATCGAGTGACGACATGCCTCCGGCTCCATTCGCTGACATTCGCCGCACTCTATCAGCGCTCGCCCCTGTTTCGTCACGAGACGAATGGTAAGGTGAGCCATGACGTTCCAGCCGGACGACGCCGTACCCCCTGCCGCACCCTCGCGATGGCGCCGGGCGCTCGACCGCGTGCGCTTCCGGCGGGGGACGCCGGCGACCGCGTCGCCGCCGCGCCGCCGCCGCTGGTTGAGCTGGTTGGGTTGGACGCTGGTCGCGCTGCTGCTCCTCTACTATCCGCTGGGCGCGCTGGTCATCCAGAACATCGACGACGATCCGCAGTTCGCCGCGGCCAGCAGCGCGCCCGGCGAAAGTCGCGCGGTGGCCACCGCCGCCGCCCTGATCACGCGGGAGGTCGACGAGAACACCTGGACGCCGATGATGCCGTTCTTCATGCCGTCGGGCCTGCTCGACAACATGCCGAACTTCCAGCGCGGCGTGATGGCGGCGCTCGGCCGCTTCGGCACCGAGCTGATGGACCAGCTCGGCCGCGTCCGCGGCTCGAGCCAGCTCGACCGCGACCTCGAGCAGGCGCGCGGCTTCCTGAACGAGCAGCCCAACATCTGGATCTGGCAGCCCAGCGTCTCGCTGATGCCCTCGGCCACCTCGGCCCAGAAGTACCGCGCCGGCCGCGACAAGCTGCTCGCCTACAACCGCCGCCTGGCGGCCGGGCAGGCCGTCTTCGAGCGGCGCGCCGACAACCTCCAGGCCCTGCTCGACCGCATCGCGAGCGACGAAGGTTCCGACTCCGCCGTCATCGACCAGCACATCATCGAGACGGCCGGCGATCTGTTCGACGTGCGAGCCGACGACATCTTCTATTTCAACAAGGGCCGGCTCTACGCCAACTACCTGCTGCTGCGCGATCTCGGCGTCGACTTCCAGTCCGTGATCCGCGAGAAGGGCCTGGCCAATGCCTGGGGCGCCATGGTCGAGACCTTCCGCCTCGCGGCCGAGCTCGATCCCCTGGTCGTGTGGAACGGCTACCCCGACGGCTTCATCATTCCCAACCATCTGGCGGCGCAGGGCTTCTACCTGCTGCGGGCACGCACCCAGCTCCGCGAGATCAGCAACATCCTCCTGAAGTAGAAGACTCGTGGAAATCTACCTGCCCATCGCCGAACTCTCGATGAACGTCTTCGTTCTGCTCGGCCTGGGCGGGGCCGCGGGCCTGCTGGCCGGCATGTTCGGCGTCGGCGGCGGCTTCCTCGCCACGCCGCTCCTGATCTTCGTCGGCATCCCGCCGGCCGTTGCCGTGGCCAGCCAGGCCAACCAGGTCATCGCCAACTCGATCTCCTCGCTGCAGGTCCAGTTCCGCCGCGGCAACGTCGACCTGCGCATGGGCCTGATCCTCCTGCTCGGCGGCATGTTCGGCTCGACCGCCGGCGTCTGGCTGTTCACCTACCTCAAGCGCATCGGCCAGATCGATTTCGTGATCGCCGTGCTCTACGTCGTCATGCTCTCGACCATCGGCATGCTGATGCTGGTCGAGAGCCTGCGCACCTGGCTGAAGCGTCGGCGCAATCCCGAGGCGCCGCGCGGCAAGCTGCACACCCATTATCTCGTGCATCGCCTGCCCCTGAAGCTGCGCTTCTACAAGTCCAAGCTCTACATCAGCGCCCTGCTGCCGATCGGCATCGGCTTCCTGATCGGCGTGCTGTCGGCGATCCTGGGCGTCGGCGGCGGCTTCGTGCTGGTGCCGGCCATGATCTACCTGCTCGGCATGCCGACGGCCGTGGTCATCGGCACCTCCAACTTCCAGATCCTGTTCGTGGCGGCCAACGTCACCTTCCTGCAGGCCGCCACCAACGGCACGGTGGACGTCGTGCTCGCCCTGCTGCTGATCCTGGGCGGCGTCATCGGCGCGCCGATCGGCTCGCGCCTGGCGGCACGGCTGCCGGGCGTCGCGCTGCGCGGGCTGATGGCGGTGCTCATCCTGGCGGTCGCGGTCGAGCTGCTGACCGACCTGTTGCGCACGCCGTCCTCGCTCTACTCGCTCGGCCAGCGCGTGGTGCCGCTGTGAGGCCCCGACGGATGCTGCGGCTGGCCGCCGCCGGCCTCGCCCTCCTGCTCGCCGGGAGCGCCGCCGCACAGGGGCCGCGTGTCGAGCCGCCGCCCGGCACCGCTCCGCTCGGCAGCGGGCCTTTCGGCCCGCCGTCGGACCCGTCGGTGCCGCCCTCGGTGCCCAACGAGGTGGCGACTCCCGAGCTGATCGTGGACTTCTCCCGGCCGCGCGTGAACATCACCTCCGCCTTCCAGGGCGAGAGCATCCTGCTGTTCGGCATGTTCGATCCGCCCGGCGAGATCGTCGTCGTCGTGGCCGGGCCGTCGGCGCGCGAGACGGTGCTGCGCAAGCAGCGCGTCCTCGGCCTGTGGCTGAACACGGGTCGCCAGGCCTTCGACGACGTGCCGGCCTACTACGCCATTGCCGCCAGCCAGCCGCTGCAGCGGCTGCTGGCGCGCGGCGCCGGCGGCGAAATCCTGTCGCTGGAGGACCGGCTGGCCTCGATCAAGCCGGTCACCGCCGACGAGGCGGCCCGGGTGGCGCAGTTCCGCGCCGGGCTGGTCGAGGTGAAGCGGCGCGAGGGTCTCTACCCCGCCGCCATCGGCCAGGTGACGGTGCAGGCGGGGCGGCTGTTCAGGGCCGAACTGCCGTTCCCGTCGCGCCTGCCCGAGGGCGTCTACGACGTGCGCACCTATCTCCTGCGGGAGGGCCGCATCGTCGCGGCGGTGTCGCGGCCGCTGCCGGTCGGCAAGGTCGGGTTCAGCGCCCAGCTCGCGGGCTGGGCGTCGCATGACGGACCCTGGTACGGGCTGGGCGCCATCGTGATGGCCCTGCTGGTCGGCTGGATCGGCGGTGCCCTGATGCGGCGCCTGTGACGCCTGCCTCGACGAATGCACCATCGGGCGAAGGGAGAGAGCCATGAGTGAACAGGGTCGGGCCGCGCAACGGACCTTCCTCGTCGTCGTCGACGAGAGTCCGGAGATGCGCAACGCCCTGCGCTATGCCTGCCGCCGCGCCAAGCGTACCGGCGGCCGCGTCGCCATGCTCTATGTGATGGAGCCGCCGGAAGGCCAGCAATGGGGCGCAGTCGTCGACCTGATGCGGCAGGAGGCGCGGCACCAGGCGGAGGAAGTGATCCGCCTGCACGCCGATGTCGCCGTGTCGCTCACCGGCCAGCCCCCCGCCATCCACATCCGCGAGGGCAAGAGCCGCGACGAGCTGGTCAAGCTCCTGACCGAGGATCGCTCGATCTCCGTGCTGGTGCTCGGCAGTGCCTCGAGCGGCGAGGGACCGGGGCCGCTGGTGACGGCCTTCGCCGGCAAGGCAGGCGGCCAGCTGCGCATCCCGCTCACCATCGTTCCCGGCGCTCTCACCGAGGCGGAAATCGACGCCATTTCCTGATGCGGGCGGTCGGCCTCTGCGACGAAATGCGCGACAGGGGCGGGCGGATTATCTTTATGGCTGCATGCACGGACCCATTCTCTCGGCGCATATCGGCGCAACGTGTTCTCTTTTATTGATTATAGCATCTCTTTCCATAATAATTATTCAAGGCGTTTCCAGAATCAACTTGATCGGCCCGGCGGCGGTTCCTACGTCGAATGCCTACCCGGGACCGGCGATGTCCCGTTCCCGATCCTGAGCGGGGCCGCGCGCCTCGCTTGAAGTGGAGGTTGGATTGTTCATCCAGACCGAGCAGACGCCGAACCCATCGACCCTGAAGTTCATCCCTGGCCGCGTGGTCATGGAGCGGGGAACGATGGATTTCGCGACGGCGGACGCGGCCGCATCCTCTCCCCTGGCGCGGCGCCTGTTCGCCGTGGAGGGCGTCGAGCGGGTGTTCTTCGGTGCGGACTTCGTCAGCGTCACCAAGACCGCCGACCGCGACTGGCAGGTGCTGAAGCCGTCGATCCTCGGCGGCATCATGGAACACTACACGTCGGGCGAGCCCGTGATCGTCGATGCCGCGGCCGGCGAGGCGGCTGCCGAGGAGGACGACGAGGTCGTCGCCCAGATCAAGGACCTGCTCGACACGCGCGTGCGTCCGGCGGTGGCGCAGGACGGCGGCGACATCGTCTTCCAGGATTTTCGTGATGGCGTGGTCTACCTGCACATGCAGGGCTCTTGCTCGGGTTGCCCGAGCTCGACCGCCACGCTGAAGATGGGCATCGAGAACCTGCTCAAGCATTACGTGCCGGAAGTCATCGAAGTTCAGGCGGCTCAGTAGGCCGCTTCGCTCAAGCGTACAGCGTGAACGCAACGCCGCGGTCGTGGGGGCCGCGGCGCGGGTTCGTCGTTTGGGCCAACGAAACGAACGAGGGTGTGCTCAATGGATTTCGCGATTCTGCCCGTCATGGAACGGGGGCGCCGCTTTGCGTTCCCGGCTGCATGGGCAGCCGTGTTTGCCACCGGCATCGGGCTCAGCGAGCCGTTGCCGTCCTTCGACATCGCGCCGTACCTGTCGTTCGCGCCGATCGGCGCCGCCAATGCCCGGACGCTCGACCCGCAGTCCGCCTCGCTTCCCGTCATGGATTCCGAGCCCGAAGCGCTGATCTTCGTGCGCCGTGAGGTCGACGAGCTCAGCCGCCAGGTCGCGGAGGCTGCCGACACTTTCCACTATCCGGCCGAGCGCCCCACGATGGGCCACGGGCGCTTCGCGGCGCCGGGCAACGCGGTGCGCCGCAAGGTCCAGATGCAGCCGATCAATCCGCGCACGGCCGACGAGCTGGCGGGGTTCTTCCGCGACGTTGCCTACACGCTGAACGAGATTCGCCTGGGCGAGGCGGTGCCGCCCCTCAAGGTCGAGCGCGTGCCGGACGATCTCGGCAAGAAGGACGGCAACGAGCGCAAGACGCTGTTCATCACGGCCATCCTGCCGGTGGTGCTGGAGGTCAACCAGCGGGTCCTCGCCGACCGCGAGCATCTCCTGCAGATTCGCGAGAAGCTTGCCTTTGAGGAGGGCCTCAGCCCGCTCGAGCGCATCTGGCTGGACGATCTGGCCGATCGCTACGACGGCTCGGTCGACGACATCGACGAGCTGGTGAAGCGCGTCGACATCGTTCCGCCGTCGATGGCGATCGCCCAGGGCGGCGTCGAATCGGGGTGGGGGACTTCCTTCGCCGCACGCACCGCCAACGCTCTCTACGGCCAGATCCAGGCCGTCGGGCGCCATAGCGTCGCGGCGCCGTGGAAGCCGGGTCGCGGCATGCCGCAGCCCTTCTCCAGCGTGGGCGACGCGACGGAAGCCTATATCGCCAACCTCAACACCCATCCGGCCTATGCCGGCTTCCGCACCGCGCGCGCCAGGATGCGCCAGCAGGGCGAGTCGCTCGAAGGGTATCAGCTGATCGGCACGCTGCTGCGCTACTCGGAGCGCGGCCTGCAGTACGTGCAGTTCGTGCGCCAGATCATGCGCGAGAACGAGCTCGGCGACTTCGACAGGGCGCGGCTGCCGGAGCACTGAGCGCCGACTGTCGGGCGCTCCACGCGGCGGCGCCGGAGCGCTACATCATCGGCCGCGGCAGGTCGGCGTCGCTCAGCAGCGGGAAGCGCCGCGGATCGAACAGCTGATAGTGCCACCATTCATTGCGGTAGAAATCCCAGCCGGCGCTGGTCATCAGCCCCATCAGCAGCAGCCGGTTGCGCTGGGCCTCCACCGGCACGTCGAGCCGGCCATGATGGGACAGCGGCGTGAAGGCGTCGAACCCGGTCCCCATGTCGAGCTCGCGGTCGCCGTCGAGGAGCGTGAGGTCGACCGCCACGCCGCGCGAATGCGGCGAGCCGCGCCTCGGGTCGGCGAGGAATTCGGGGTCGGGGTTTACGTTCCACATCGCCCATTGCGCCTCGACCGGCCGCAGCGCATCGAAGATCCGCAGCCTGAGCCCGAGCGGCCGCGCCAGCGCGATCGCGTCGGCGAGCTTCGCGGCGGCCTCGCGGTGCAGCCAGCATTCGGCATTCCGGTAGAGCGGTCGTCCCGTTAGATTGGCCGGCGTCGCATAGGCGAGCATGACATCGACATCGAATTCGGGCGGGGCGATTGCAACAAGGTCGGGCTTCATGAGCCCACAATGCCCAGCGCGCTGCCGTGACGCCAGCGCGAGGCGGATGCCGTGAGCATCGTCCTGGCCTTCGACTGTGCCGTGACCGGTCTCGGCGTGGCCGTGCTCCGCGGCGAGACCGTGCTGGCGACCGTGGTGGAGGAGGGGCGCGACCAGGCGGCGCGCCTGCTGCCCGCCATCGCGACGGCTCTCGATCAGGCCGGGATCGCGCGCCGCGCCGTCGGGCTGGTGGCCGTCACGACCGGGCCGGGCAGCTTCACGGGCGTGCGCGTGGGCCTCGCCGCCGCCCGCGGCCTGGCCGTCGGACTGGACGTGCCGCTCGCCGGCGTCGCGACCACCTCCGTCCTGTTGGCCCAGGCGCCGCCGTCCGGCCAGCTCCCGATCGCAGCCATCGACAGCCAGCTCGGCGACTGGTTCTGCGCGATGGCGGAAGGAGAGGCGCCGTTCCTCGCCTCGGCCGACGATCTTGCCGGACGTCTGCGAGGACGGGCGTGCGCGATCGTCGGATCGGGCACGCACCGGCTGGCCGCCGACCTCGTCGACCGCGGCATCGCGGCGACGGCGGAGGAGGCGGTTCCCGATCCGGTCGTCCTGGCGCGGCTCGCCGCGGCGCCGGGGATCGAGGCCTGGCGGGAGCGCAACGCGCGCGAGGGACTGCCGCGGCCGCTCTACCTGCGCGGCGTCAACGTCACGCTGCCCGACGGCGCGCGGCGCACGGTTGAATGAAGGTTCATGGCGATGGTGCTGTCGCGCCTCGGTGCGCTCGACCTCGACCGCGCCGCCGCCCTGCATGCCGCGTCCTTCGTTCCCCTGGGGGAGCGTGCCTGGACGCGCCAGGACTTTGCCGAGCTCCTCGCATCGCCCGGTGTCGCGGGCTTCCTGCTCGAGATCGAGGGAGGCGACGCCGGCCTTGCGCTCTGCCGGATCGCGGCCGACGAAGCCGAGCTGCTGACGATCGCCGTGGCACCGACTCGCCGGCGGCAAGGGGCCGGCAGTCGGCTGCTGCAGGCCGTCGTCGAGCGTGTCCGCGCGTCGGGTGCGCGGTCGCTTTTCCTCGAGGTTGCCGGCGACAACGAGCCGGCGCGAAGCCTGTACGGGTCGTGGGGATTTGCGCCGGTCGGCAGCCGCCGCGCCTACTACCGGCGCGTGTCGGGCGATGCTGTCGATGCCATCGTCATGCGTCTCAGTCTCAGTTGACCGGCGCTAGGCCCGTCGGATGATCAGGACATGGGCATCGCCGTCGGGCTCGATGGACAGGATGGCATGGCCTTCGTCGCGTGCCGCCCGCGGGACGTTGCGCAGGGGCTCGTCGCCGCGCAACCGCACGCTCAGGATCTCGCCGGGTTGCATGCGCTCGAGCTTGAGCTTCGTGCGCACGAAGGTCATCGGGCAGACCTCGCCGGTGATGTCGATGCTCTGATCGGCCTGGATGGTCATCGCATGCCAACTATACCCCGAGCGCAGGTCGGTGTAGGGTAGAGAAGATGCCCGATCAGAAATCCAAGCTCGAAGCGATGTGCGTCGAACGCGGTCTGAAGATGACCGATCAGCGGCGCGTGATCGCGCGGGTGCTCTCGGACTCGTCGGATCATCCCGACGTCGAGGCCGTGCATCGCCGCGCCACGGCGATCGATCCCAACATCTCCATCGCGACGGTCTACCGAACCGTTCGACTGTTCGAGGAAGCCGGCATTCTCGCCAAGCACGATTTCGGCGACGGCCGCGCGCGCTACGAGGAGACGCCCGAGGAGCATCACGACCACCTGATCGACATCCAGACCGGCAAGGTCGTGGAGTTCCACAACGACGAGATCGAGGAGCTCCAGCGCCGGATCGCCGAGAAGGCCGGATACCGTCTGGTGGGTCATCGGCTCGAACTCTATGGCGTGCCCTTGGGCGGGAAAACCGACCGCCAAAAATGAGTGGACGGGGCCGTCATCGGCCCGATAATGGGCGCATGATCGGGGCGGGTCCCTTGCGGATGGCACATGCGCATTGACCGCGCTGACAGCGAAGCCGAGCTTTTAGGCGCTCCCGCTTCCAGCGCGGAGATCGTCAAGGTCGTTGCCGGCGACTTCGAAGTGCGATTGGCCGAGAGCGCCGCGGAGATCGATGCGGCGCAGGCGCTTCGCTATCGCGTTTTTTACGAAGAGATGACGGCGCGGCCGACGCCCGAGATGGCGGCGCGGCGGCGCGACTTCGATGCCTTCGACGAGGTCTGTGACCATCTGCTGGTCCTCGACCGCCGTCGCGGCGACGGGCCCGAGGGCATCGTCGGCACTTACCGGCTGATCCGGCGGTCCGCCGCCGCGAGGATGGGCCGCTTCTATTCGTCGGCCGAGTACGACATCCAGCCGATGATCGACTATCCGGGCGAGGTCCTGGAACTGGGCCGCTCGTGCATCGAGAAGGACGCGCGCAACACCGCGACCATGCAGATGCTCTGGCGCGGCATCGCGCTCTATTCGTACCACTACAACATCCAGGTGATGTTCGGTTGCGCCAGCTTCCCGGGCACCGATCCGGCGCAGCACTCGCTGGGACTTTCCTACCTCTATCACCATCATCTCGCGCCGCCGGAGATCCGCGTCCGCGCGCTGGCCAGCCGCTACGTCCGGATGGACGTGCTGGAACCGGGCAGCTACGACCCGCGCAAGGCGATGGCGCGCGTGCCGCCGCTCATCAAGGGATACCTGCGGCTGGGCGGCTATGTCGGCGACGGCGCGGTGATCGATCCGGAGTTCAACACCACCGATGTCTTCATCATCGTGAAGACCGAGCTCGTGACCGAGAAGTACATCCGCCACTACGAACGCGGGATGCGCGACCAGGACAGCTGACCGGCCGACTTGGGCGATGTGGATCGGTTCTCCCCTGCGCGGCGCCTTTCGGCTGCTCGCCTATCTGCTGCTGACCCTGGCGGCCTTGCCGATCTATCTGCTGGCGCTGATGCTGCGCATCCGGCCGGTCATCCGCTGGATGCCGGTGGGCTATCATCGCCTGGTCTGCGTCATCCTCGGCATCAGGGTGCGGGTGCACGGAAAGCGCTCGGACGTCACGCCGACCCTCTACGTGTGCAACCACGTCTCCTATCTCGACATCGAGGTCCTGGGCGGCCTGATCCCCGGCAGCTTCGTCGCCAAGGCCGAGGTCGCGACCTGGCCGTTCTTCAGCACGCTCGCCAAGGCGCAGCGGACGATCTTCATCGAGCGGCGCAGCGGCAAGACCAGCAACAGCCGCGACGAGATGATGCGGCGGCTGAACACCGGCGACAATCTCATGCTGTTCCCGGAAGGGACGAGCAGCGACGGCACGCGCGTCCTGCCCTTCCGCAGCGCCCTGTTCGGCGTCGCGCAGCTGCGCCACGAAGATGCACCGATCGCGGTCCAGTCGGTGGCGATCGCCTACACGCGCCTCGACGGGATTCCGCTGGGCCGCTACTGGCGGCCGCTGTTCGCCTGGTTCGGCGATCTCGATCTCGTGCCCCACCTCTGGCAGATGGTCTGCCTGGGCGAGACGGAGGCGATCGTGACCTTCTTCCCGCCGGTCGATATCGAGGCGCTCGGCGACCGAAAGAAGCTGGCGGAGTACTGCTTCCGCGAGGTCTCGTCGGCGGTGCAGGCGGCCAATTCCGGCCGCTATGAACTGTTGCCGCCGCCCCGCAAGGCGGCCTGAGGCCGGTTCCGGCCCGGTCCTCCCTCGTGCTCCCTCCCCCTAGCGGCGACAGGGAGCATTTGATACAACCCGCCCGATCCACCAATGGAGACAGATGACGGACGTCCGCACCGACGGGCAGCGCAAGCGCGTGTTCATCCGGACCTATGGATGCCAGATGAACGTCTACGATTCCGACCGCATGGCCGACGTCCTGCGGCCGCTCGGCTATGCGATGGCCGACACGCCCGACCAAGCCGACCTGGTCGTGCTGAACACCTGCCACATCCGCGAGCACGCCTCGGAGAAGGTCTACTCCGAGCTCGGCCGGCTGCGCGACGCCAAGGTCGAGCGGCGGGCCGAAGGACGTGACCTCACCATCGCCGTCGCCGGCTGCGTCGCCCAGGCCGAGGGCGAGGAGATCGTGCGCCGCCAGCCCGCCGTCGACATCGTGGTCGGCCCGCAGGCCTACCACCGCCTGCCCGAACTGCTGGCCGAGGCCGAGCGCAAGGCCGCGATCCGGCGCGCCGGCAAGCGCCTTCCCGGCGCCGGCGTGCTCGACACCGACTTTCCCGCCGAGAGCAAGTTCGACCACCTGCCGACGCCGCAGGGCGTACGGGCCGGCTCGGCCTTCCTGTCGATCCAGGAAGGCTGCGACAAGTTCTGCACCTTCTGCGTCGTGCCCTACACGCGCGGCGCGGAGTATTCGCGTCCGGCCGCGGCGATCCTCGCGGAGGCACGCCAGCTCGTGGCCCGCGGCGCGGTCGAGATCACGCTGCTCGGCCAGAACGTCAACGCCTGGCACGGCGAGGCCGCCGACGGATCGACCTGGTCGCTGGCCCGCCTGATCCACGCCCTGGCCGAGATCGAGGGCGTGGCGCGGCTGCGCTACACGACCTCCCATCCGCGCGACATGGACGAGGCGCTGATCGCCGCCCACGGCACGGTCCCGCAGCTTATGCCGTACCTGCACCTGCCGGTGCAGTCGGGGTCCGACCGGATCCTCGAGGCGATGAACCGCCGGCACGGCCGCGATCTCTTCCGCGGCCTGGTCGACCGGCTGCGATCGGCGCGGCCCGACCTCGCCCTGTCTTCCGACTTCATCGTCGGCTTCCCCGGCGAGAGCGACGCGGACTTCGACGACACGATGCGGCTGGTCGAGGAGGTCGGCTTCGCGTCCGCCTTCTCGTTCAAGTACAGCCGCCGGCCGGGAACGCCGGGCTCGGCCATGGCCGACCAAGTGCCGGAGGCCCTGAAGTCCGCGCGCCTCGCCGCTCTCCAGGCCCTGCTCGGCCGCCAGGCGCGCGCGTTCAACGCCTCGAAGGTCGGCGCCACGGTGCCGGTGCTGTTCGCCGAGCCCGGCCGCAAGCCCGGCCAGGTCATCGGCAAGACGCCGTGGCTGCAGTCGGTCTATGCCGATGGGCCGCCGCGGCTGATCGGCTCGATCGTCGACGTGCGCCTGATCGAAGGCCATGCCAACAGCCTCGCCGGCGCCATCGTCGCCGGCGCCTGGGAGGCTGCCGCGTGAGCGACACCGCCGCCACCGGCCGCCCGGCCGACGTGCGCCGCATGACGTTCGACGACAACGCGCTGCTCGCCCTCCTGTACGGCAACCACGATCGCAATCTCGTCCGCATCGAGCAGCTCGCCAACGTGCAGCTCAGCGCCCGCGGCAACCAGCTGGCGATCGCCGGCACGACCGACGATGCCGCGATCGCCCAGAAGGCGATCGCGAGCCTCTACGAACGGCTGAAGCGCGGGCTTTCGGTCGAGATGGCCGACGTCGATGCCGCCATCCGTTTCGCGCGCACCGGCGCCGAAGGCGGCGACGGCGAGGGCATCCGCACGCGCCGTCGCACGGTGCAGGCCCGCTCGCCCGGCCAGCGCGGCTACCTCGCGGCGCTGCGCGAGCGCGACATGGTGTTCGCGCTGGGGCCGGCGGGCAGCGGCAAGACCTATCTCGCGGTGGCCATGGGCGTGTCGCTGCTGATGGCCGGCAAGGTCGAGCGCATCGTGCTGTCGCGCCCGGCGGTCGAGGCCGGCGAGCGGCTGGGCTTCCTGCCCGGCGACATGAAGGAGAAAATCGACCCGTACCTGCGGCCGCTCTACGACGCGCTGCACGACATGCTGCCGGCCGAGCAGATCGCCCATCGCATGGAGAACGGCGAGATCGAGATCGCGCCGCTCGCCTTCATGCGCGGCCGCACGCTCGCCCATTGCTACGTCATCCTCGACGAGGCGCAGAACACGACGCCGATGCAGATGCGCATGTTCCTCACCCGCCTCGGCGAAGGCTCGCGCATGGTGGTCACCGGCGATCCCAGCCAGACCGACCTGCCGGGCGGCCAGCGGTCCGGCCTGACCGATGCGGTCGAGACGCTGCAGGCGGTCGACGGCATCCGCTTCATCCGGCTGACGGCGCAGGACGTGGTGCGCCACGACCTGGTGACCCGGATCGTCGAGGCCTATGACGCGCGCGACAAGAAGATCAAGCCCGACCACCGTTGACGTCGTGCTGCTCGACCCGGCCTGGGCGCGAGTCCTGCCGGGCGTGGCGCGGCTGGTGCGCAAGGCCGCGCGTGCCGCGGTCGGCAAGCGCGAGCGATCGCTGACCGTCGCGCTGGCCGACGACCGGCGCGTGCGCACGCTGAACGCGCGCGACCGCAGGAAGGACAAGCCGACCAACGTGCTGTCCTATCCGTCGGGCGAGCGCGCATTCCTGGGCGACATCGTGCTGGCCCGGCAAACCGTCTGGCGAGAGGCGAAGTCGCAGGGCAAGACGCCGGCCGATCATGTCGCGCATCTCGTCGTGCATGGCACGCTGCACCTGATGGGATACGATCACGAGACGAGCGACGCCGACGCCGAGCGCATGGAAGCGCTGGAACGTCGGATCCTCGCAAAGCTCGGCATCGCCGATCCATATTAGGGAAGGAACGTTCATGCGCGTGGGATTCATCGGCCTGGGCACCATGGGCTCGGGCATCTCGGCCAATATGCGCAAGGCCGGCTACGAGATGGTGGTGCACGACGCCCGCCGTCAGGCGGCCGAGAATATCTGCGCCGCTGGCGCCACCTGGGCCGAGTCACCCAAGGCCGTCGCCGAGGCGACCGAGGTCGTCTTCACCTCGCTGCCGGGTCCGAAGGAGTTCGAAGCGGTCGTGAAGGGGGACAGTGGACTGCTCGCCGGCCTGACGCGCGGCCAGCCGCTGTTCGATCTCACGACCAACTCGCCGACCGTCATCCGCGGCCTGGAGCCGCTGTTCGCCGAGCGCGGCGCCGTGCTGCTCGACAGCCCGGTGAGCGGCGGCCCGGCCGGCGCGCAGTCGGGCAAGATGGCGATCTGGGTCGGCGGCGACGAGGAGGTCTTCAAGCGCTATCGCCCGGTGCTCGATTCGGCGGGCGACCAGGTCGCCTATATCGGACCGATCGGCTCGGCCTCGGTCGCCAAGCTGGTGCACAATCTCAGCGGCTACATGATCCAGACGGCGCTGGCCGAGGCCTTCACCATGGGCGTGAAGGCCGGCGTCGATCCGCTGACCCTGTGGAAGGCGGTGCGCAACGGCGTCACGGGCCGGCGCCGCACCTTCGACGGCCTCGCCGACCATTTCCTGCCCGACGTCTACGACCCGCCGCGCTTCGCGCTGAAGCTCGCGCACAAGGACGTGTCGCTGGCCACGCAGGTCGGCAAGGAGCATGGCGTGCCGATGCGCCTCGCCAACCTGACGCTGGAGGAGATGACCGAGGCGCTGGCGCGCGGCTGGGAAGGCCGCGATTCGCGCTCGTCGATGATCCTGCAGAAGGAGCGCTCGGGCCTCACGATCAAGTGCGATCCCGACGACATCGCCGCCATCCTGCGCGACAAGAGCAACGCGTAGTTTGCGAATTCCTCCCAGCGCGTTGCGCGCTGGGGAGGAAGAAATGCGCTACAGCATCGCGAGCGGCTGGCGGGTTTCCGGCGGCGGGAAGGCGCGGTCGAGCTCGGCCAGGAGCGCGGGCGTGAGCTCGACGTCGAGGGCGCCCCAGTTCTCCTCGACGCGCGCGCGGCTCGACGATTTCGGGATCGTGACCACGCCCGGCTGGGCCATGACCCATGCCAGGGCCAGCTGCGCCGGCGTGCAGCCCGCTTCGGCCGCGAGCTTCTTCAGCGCGGGCTTGCCCAGCAGGCGGCCCTGGTCGAGCGGCGAGTAGGCCATCAGGGGGATCGACCGTTCCCGCATCCACGGCAGGAGATCGAACTCGGGGCCGCGCCGCGACAGGCAGTACAGGACCTGGTTGGAGCCGTTCAGGCCCTTGTCGAGGCGGGCGGCGTCCTCCATGTCGTCGCGATCGAAGTTGGAGACCCCGAAGTCGCCGATCTTCCCCGCCGCGCGCAGGCGATGGAAGGCCTCGAACGTCTCCTCGAGGCGCGCCCCGCCCCGCCAATGCAGGAGGTACAGGTCGATGCGCTCGACGCCCAGCCGCTTCAGGCTGCGCTCGCAGGCGGCGACCGTGCCGCTGCGCGTCGCATTGTGCGGATAGACCTTGCTGACGAGGAAGGGCCGGCGGGCGACACCCTTGATCGCCTCGCCGACGATCTCCTCGGCCACGCCCTCGCCGTACATCTCCGCCGTGTCGATCATCGGGTAGCCGAGCGAGAGCCCGAACGTGAGGGCGTCGAGCTCGGCGGCGCGCCGGCGGCCGCTCTCGCCCATGCGCCAGGTGCCCAGCCCGAGGAGCGGCATCATTGCGCCCGAAGGAAGTTTGCAGGAACGCATGAGGAACATCCGACATTGCAACGCGTCGGCAATAGCCTATCTTATCGACCATGCCGGACTCCACTGCGCACAGTACGCCGCCGGGCGACGGCCCGGCCTCGGCAAGCGAGCCATACCAACCTCCGTCTTCGTCCATCGCGACGGAGGTCCCTTCGACGGGCGGCCTGCTGCGGGCCATCCTGCGTCGCCTGAGGCGTCGCGAGAAGAACGAGGCGGTCCGCGAGGCGATCGAGGAGCTGATCGAGGAGACGCCCGAGAGCGACACGCCGATCAGCGACGATCAGCGCGTCCTGCTGGCCAACATCCTGAAGCTGCGCGACAAGACGGTGGCCGACGTCATGGTGCCGCGCGTCGACATCGTGGCGATGGCCGCCGACACGCCGCTCGACGAGGTCGTGCGGCTGATCCAGGCCGAGGCGCATTCGCGCTACCCGATCTATCGCGAATCGCTCGACGACGTGATCGGCATGATCCACATCAAGGACGTGCTGGCCTACTGGGGCACGCCCAAGAAGTTCAACCTGCGCGACATATTGCGGCGCGTCGTGTTCGTGGCGCCGACGCTGCCCGTGCTCGACATGCTGCTCGACATGCGCCGCTCGCGCACGCACATGGCGCTGGTGGTCGACGAGTTCGGCGGCACCGACGGGCTGCTGACCATCGAGGACCTGGTCGAGGAGATCGTGGGCGAGATCGAGGACGAGCACGACGTCGCGCAGACGCCGACGGTGGCGCGCCGCGTCGATGGCACGATCGACGTCAACGGCCGCACCCCGATCGAGCTGCTCGAGCAGGAGATCGGCCGCGTCCTGTCGGAGGACGAGCGGCGCGAGATCGACACGGTCGGCGGCCTGATCTTCTCGCTGCTCGGCCGCATTCCCGAGCGCGGCGAGGTGGTCCGTCATCCGTCGGGCGTGGAGTTCGAGGTCCTCGACGTCGATCCGCGGCGCATCCGCCGCCTGCGCGTACGGCCGCCGAACACGGCACCGGCCGCCGTCTGACCGCCGAGCGGTGATGAATCTCAAGGGGTGGCGCGCCTCGGGCGCGGCCTTCGTGGCGGGCGCCGTCGCGGCGCTGGCCATGCCGCCGCTCTACTGGCTGCCGCTCGGCGTGATCGGCGTCTGCGCCTTCGTGTGGCTGTGGTCGGCCGCGCCGACGCCGCGGGCCGCCCTGGTGCGCGGCTGGGCCTGGGGCACCGGGCATTTCGCCGTGGGCTCCTACTGGATCCTCGAGGCCTTCTACGTGCCGCCGGCCGACTTCGCGGCGCTGGGGCCGCCGCTCGTGCTCGGCCTCGCCCTGCTGCTGGGCTTCTTTCCCGGCCTCGCCGCGTGGGCCTCGCGGCGGATCGTCGACCGCTGGCCCGCGCTGGCCGGCCGCTACGGCCGCCTCGTCGTGCTCGCCATCGCCTGGACCGCCGCGGAATGGCTGCGCGGCCACGTCTTCACCGGCTATCCATGGAACCCGCTCGGCCACGTCTGGGCGTTTGCCACGCCTTTGTTGCAAGGCGCGGCCTTGTTCGGCGTCTATGGGTTGGGCATGTTGACCTTCCTGGTCCTGGCCGCTCCCGTCGCCGGATGGTGGGCATCGGCCGCCGCCCTCGCGGTGGTCGTGCTGGCAGGACTTGCCGGCCATCTGGCCGTGGCGCCCGTCGCCGAGGGCGGGCCCTGGATTCGCATCGTCCAGCCCAACGTGCCGCAGGCGGACAAGTGGCGTGCGGCGACCCGCCAGGCCCAGCTCACCCAGCTCGTCGAGATGAGCCGCCGGCCCGGCTTCGATCGCCTGGCGGCGGTCGTCTGGCCGGAGACGGCACCCCCGCTGGTGATCGAGCCCGGCTCCCCGGCGCTCGACGTCATGAAGGCGGCGGTGCCGCCGGACGGATACCTGATCACCGGGGCGGCCCGCGGCACGCCGCGGCCCGAGGACGGCGTCTGGAACTCGCTGCTGGTGGTGGACCGGGCCGGCGGCATCGTGGCGCACTACGACAAGGTCCATCTGGTGCCGCTCGGCGAGTACATCCCCTTCCACAAGCAACTGGCACCGGTCTCGGGCTTCATCGGCCGCGGCTCGTTCGAGGTCGGCGAGGGGCGCGTGACCCTCGCTCCGCCGGGGCTGGCGTCGTTCTCGCCGATCATCTGCTACGAGGTCATCTTCCCGGCGGCGGTCACCGGTCCCGGCGCGCGGCCGCAATGGCTGCTCAATGTCACCAACGACGCCTGGTTCGGGTTGAGCAGCGGGCCCTATCAGCATCTCGTGAGCGCCCGGTTGCGTTCGGTCGAAGAGGGCCTACCTATGATCCGCGCCGCCAATACCGGCGTATCGGCAGTGATCGATTCCTACGGTCGCGTGCTCGCTTCACTCGATATGCGGCAGACAGGCATTCTCGATCACCGTCTTCCGCCGGCCCGGTCACCGACGCCCTATGGCCTTTGGGGCGACTGGACTTTACTTCTGCTGGTTGTGGCCCTTCTGTCGGTGCTGGTCGCGATCTTGCGCATTCGTCGGGATGACAGCACAACGACCGGATGAGAGGAGCGTCCATCTTCGGCTTGCATTATCAACATGAGCGGGTAATGTCATATGCAGCCCTGACGTGTAGATATGCATTTTTGCACAGATGGACTTGCAGATGGGCCACACTTTAGAAGCGTTTAGAGCGTAGTTCATACAACCTCCGTCGAAGGCGAGAGCTCCTTCGAGGATGAGAGCAGAGCGAGAGGAATAGAGACCCATGGCAAGATCACATCCCGTAGACGTCCATGTCGGCGCGCGCATGCGGCAGCGCCGCACGCTCCTGGGGATGAGCCAGGAGAAGCTGGGCACTGCCGTCGGCCTGACATTCCAGCAGATCCAGAAGTACGAGCGCGGCTCCAACCGCATCGGCTCGAGCCGCCTCTACGAGTTCGCCAAGGTCCTCGACGTGCCGGTCTCGTACTTCTTCGACGAGATGCCCTCGAACGCCCTTTCCGGCCGCCCGATGTCGGGTCGCGGCCGCAAGGGTTTCGGCGAGGCGGCGACGCCCTTCGAGCAGGAGAAGGATCCGCTCATCAAGCGCGAGACGCTGGAGCTGGTGCGGGCCTACTACAAGATCCGCGAAAGCCGCGTGCGCAAGCGCATTTTCGAGATGGTCAAGGCGGTCGGCGCCGCCAGCCATGCCGAGGTCCTGGGCGGCCGCAAGGGCCGCTAGACTGGCCGCTAGACCGGGCCGCGAAGCACGGGGCCGGCGGGATCCTTCACGCAGCCCCTTGATTTCCGATCACATCTGGAGTTTTTAGCGGCGCGGCTTCGATGGTCGTTGCCGCCGCGGACGGATTTGGACGACTTGCCACCGCGACAAAAAAGGCTAAGCCGGACGTTGGCGGCCCTTCCGCCCTGCCCGGAGTCCAGCGCGATCTGTGGGAGGGCTGTCTTGGCGCTCAAGGACTATATCTTTACCAGCGAATCGGTTTCCGAAGGTCATCCGGACAAGGTCTGCGACCAGATCTCCGACGCCGTTCTCGATGCTTTCATTTCCAACGACGTCAAGCTCGGCATCGCCGACGACAGCCACGCCAATACCCGCCTGGGCTGCGAGACCCTGGCCACGACCAACAAGATCGTGGTCGCCGGCGAAGGGCGCGCCTCGGCGCCGTTCATGCGCAAGTACGGCAAGCACACGGTCGTGAACCGCGAGGCCATCACCGAGATCGCGCGCGAGGTCGTGCGCGACATCGGCTACGACCAGGACGGCTTTTCCTTCCACGGCGCCGACGTCGAGGTCCTGCTGCACGGCCAGTCGCCCGACATCGCGATGGGCGTGGACGCCAAGAAGAAGGGCGGCAATCTCGGCGAGCAGGAGGGCGCGGGCGACCAGGGCCTGATGTTCGGCTTCGCCTGCCGCGACAGCGAGGAGTACGAGAAGGGCTCGTTCATGCCGGCCCCGATCTATTTCTCGCACAAGATCCTCGAGGTGCTGAGCAAGGCGCGCCGCTCGGGCGAGCTGCCCGACCTGCAGCCCGACGCCAAGAGCCAGGTCACCGTCCGCTACGTCAACGGCAAGGCGGTGGGTGCCACCAAGGTCGTCGTCTCGACCCAGCACAGGGAAGCCACGGCCAAGGGCCGGAAGTACAATTCCGGCATGATCCGCGAGATGATCGCGGGGCACGTGAAGAAGTCGCTGCCGGCCGGCTGGATGCCCAAGAAGGCGGCCGACTTCTTCGTCAACCCGACCGGCAACTTCGTCGTCGGCGGCCCCGACGGCGACTGCGGCCTCACCGGCCGCAAGATCATCGTCGACACCTACGGCGGCTACGCGCCTCATGGCGGCGGCGCGTTCTCGGGCAAGGACCCGACCAAGGTCGACCGCTCGGCGGCCTATGCGGCCCGCTACCTGGCGAAGAACGTCGTGGCCGCCGGCCTCGCCGACCGCTGCCTGATCCAGGTCGCCTATGCGATCGGCGTCGCCGACCCGATGTCGCTCTACGTCGACACGCAGGGCACCGGAAAGGTGGACGAGCGCAAGCTCGAGAAGGTGCTGTCGGACGTCTTCCCGCTGCGGCCGACCAACATCCGCCGCACGCTGCAGCTCAACAAGCCGATCTACCAGCGGACGGCGGCCTACGGCCATTTCGGGCGCAAGCCGGAGAAGGACGGCGGCTTTTCCTGGGAGCGCACCGACATGGTGCCGGAACTGAAGCGGGCTTTCGGCGCGCGTTAAGTTTTAGTCCTAAGCGATTGTTTTTTCGCGAATAATCGATAGAGTCAGAGGGGCAATAACAAGTCTGCCGGAGCAGACGGCGAATGGCCCCTCTGGAGATCGGCGACCCCTCGCCGACCACTTGGAACGGCGAGGTCGGCCGGCCGATCGACACGCTGATGCGCGCCTTCCTGTACGTCGCGCAGCAGGCGGGCCGGCCGGTCAGCGAGGCCGATGTCCGTCAAATCGCTTCGGTGCCCGCGGGCGGGCTCGACGAGGCCGGCTTCCGCGCCGCCGCCGGCCGGCTTGGCCTGCACGTTCGCGCCCTCGATCTCGAGGCCGAAGGCCTCGACCGCCTGCCGTTCCCCGTCGTGCTGGTGTCGCCCGGCCGGCCCGCGCACGTCGTCGTGGCCGGAGAGGGCGGCCAGTGGGCGGTGCTCGACGTCGTCGAGGGCCGCGCCTGGCACCTGCCGGCGGACGCGGTGCTGGCGCTCGGCACGCGCGCGCTGGCGGTTCGCGAGCGCCTTCCCGACGAGGTCGACGAGCGCTGGTACGGGCCGCTGTGGCGCCGCCTGCGTCCGGTCGTCCTGAAGCTCGCCGCCGCGTCCTTCGTCATCAACGTCCTCGCCCTCGCGACGCCGCTCTTCATGATGCTGCTGCTCAACCGCATCGCCGGCCACGCGCCGGCCGATGCGGCCGCGATCGTGGCCGCCCTGTGCGCCGGCATGGCGGTGGTCTACGGCCTCGACTTCGTGCTGCGGCTCGCGCGCGGCTGGCTGTCGGTGCGAGCCGGCGCGCGCCTCGACGCAGAGATGAACGTCGAGGCGCTGCATCACCTCCTGCAGCTCCCCTATCGCCATTTCGAGCGCACGCCCTCGGGCGTCATCGCCGAGCGGTTGCGCCAGCTCGACGTGCTGCGCGGCTTCCTCACCGGCCACATGCCGGTGCTGGCTATCGACATCCTGTTCGCCGTCCTGTTCCTGGCCGCCACCCTGGCGATCGACGCCACGCTGGGCGCGATCGCGGTGGCTGCCGTGCCGGTGCTGATCGGCGTGTCGCTGGCGACCCACCGTGCGCAGCGGCGGCTGGCGGAGCAGAGCTTCCAGGCGCTGGCGGCCAAGAGCTCGGCGCTGGCCGAGACCGTCGCCAACGCCGCCACCATCAAGGCGCTGGCGCTCGAGGCCGAGATCGAGAAGCGCTGGCAGGCCCGGGTCGAGCAGTCGGCCGCGACCGGACTGCGCGCCGGCAACCTCGCCAGCATCGCGGCCAGCGCCTCGGGCACGCTGCAGCTCTTCGCCTCGCTGGCGATCGTGACGGTCGGCGTGATGGCGGTGGTCGATCACCGGCTGTCGGTGGGCGCGCTGGTCGCCGCCAACATGCTGGCCGTGCGCGCCCTGCAGCCGATGCGGCAGCTCGCGGTGGCCTGGCATCAGGTTCAGGCCGGGCTGGCCGCGTTCCGCCGCATCGACGAGCTGATGGAAGAGGAACCGGAAGCGGCCGCGGGCGCGCGTTCGCCCATGCCCGCCCTCACGGGCGGCATCGTGTTCGAGCAGGTCGGGTTCCGTCCCGACGAGCGGCGTCCGGCCGTCCTGCAGGACGCCGACATCGACATCGCCGCCGGCGAGATCCTGGGCATCGTGGGTCCGTCGGGGGCCGGAAAGTCGACGCTCGCCAACCTCCTCCAAGGCCTGTACCGGCCGACGGCCGGCCGCGTGCTCGTCGACGGCACCGATCTCGCCCACCTGTCGCCGGCGCTGCTGCGCTCGCAGATCGGCGGCGTGCCGCAGGACGTCCAGCTCTTCACCGGTTCGGTGCGCGAGAACATCGCGCTCGGGGTCGTCGACAAGGATCCGGCGCGGATCGTCGCCGTCGCGCGCTTCGTCGGCGCGCACGATTTCATCCAGCGCCTGCCGCAGGGCTACGACACGGTGCTCGGCGAGCGCGGCCAGGGCCTGTCGGCCGGCCAGCGCCAGCTGCTCTGCATCGCCCGCGCGCTGCTGCGCAATCCGCGCATCCTGGTGCTCGACGAGGCGACCAGCGCCCTCGATCCCGCCACCGAGGAGCAGCTCTTGCGCCGGCTCAAGGCCAACACGCGCGGCCGCACGGTGATCATGATCACGCACCGCCTGGCCCCGCTCGCCATCGCCGATCGGGTCGCGCTGCTGATGGACGGCCGCATCGAGCGCATCGGAACGCCATCGGAGGTCATGGCCTATGCGCGCATCCGCATGGCCGAGGCGAGCCGAGGCGCGGGCCCGCGCCGCGTCGCGGTGCCGGCCTGATCCGGCGCGCCGCCCGGGTTCAGGCGAAGTCGCCGAAGTCGGGATCGTCGAGGCGGGCCAAGCGTTCCGACGCCAGCCGCGCGCAGTCGATCAGCAGCGACTTGCGGCGCGCCGCGACGACCGGGCGCCGCGCCGGCACGCGCAGCACCTCGCCGCCATAGGCATCGGCCACGATCAGGCCGATCTCGCCGGGGATCAGCGGCTGGGGGAAGTCGACCGGCACGGCGACGTAGAGCTGGTCGCACCAGTCGAGGTAGTCGGGCCACTTGGCGTCGACCCGCCAATCCTCGACCGACGACTTGACCTCGACGATGACGATCTCGCCGCCGCGCCCCAGCGCGAAGATGTCGGCGCGCCGGCCGTCGGGCAGCGGCATCTCGAGCAGCACCGTATGGCCGGACTGGCGCATCATGCGGCAGGCGCCGCGGCAGACCGCGAGCGTGATCTCCGGTCGCGCCTGGCGCGGAACGGATGTCAGGCTCACGGCCTGAGACCTACCGACCGGGCGCGGGACGCGCCGGCGCGGCGGCGGGCTGGGCCGCGCCCTCGACGGGGCGTTCGAGCGTCGGCGTGAAGCGCTGCGCGAGCGCCTCGGCCTGCCGCCGGTCCTTGTCGCCCAGGGTCTCGGCGGTCTTCTGGCGCACGGTCTTCGAATCGGGATAGCCGCCGCGCTCGGCCAGCAGCAGCCACTTGAAGCCCTCGACCTTGTCGGCGGGGCCGGCGACGCCGCCGATCAGCATGAGCGCCAGCGCATGCTGCGCCGCCGCCAGGCCCTGCTGCGCCGCCCTCGTGTACCAGCGCAGCGCCTGCGCCTGGTCGCGCGGGACGCCGACTCCCGCGAAGTAGGCGTTGGCGAGCTTGAATTGCGCCGAGGGCACGCCGCCATTGGCCGCGACCTGGTACCAGCTCAGCGCCGACTGCACGATCTGCTCGTTCACCGCCTTGTCGCGCGAGGCGGGCGTCCGCGCCGCCATGTCGCCCAGCGCCAGCGCCGCCTCGGGGATGCCCTGGGCGCGCGCCTGCATCAGCCAGTGCTGGGCGGCGGGGAGGTCGCGCTTGATGCCGACGCCTTCGCTCAGCGCCAGCCCGTAGCGCAGCCCGGCCAGCGCATGGCCCTTCTCGGCCGCACGCCGGTAGAGATCGGCGGCCCGCACCGGGTCGGGAGCGACCTGCTCGCCGCCCTCCGACAGCGCCCGGCCGAGCGTGTAGAGCGCCTGCGGATCGCCGCTGACGGCCGCCTTCTCGAGCCAGGCGCGCGCCTGCACGACGTCGCGCGGCAGGCCCTGGCCGCGCAGGTAGAGGATGCCGAGATTGACCTGGGCCCGCATGTTGCCGGCAGCGGCCGCGCGCGCGAACAGCTCGGCCGCGCGCTTGTCGTCTCGCGGGACCCCGGCGAGGCCCTGGGCATAGACGAGACCGAGGCGGTGGTTGCCTTCGGCCGAGCCGGCGTCGGCGGCCCGCTGGATGGCGCGCAGCCCATCGCGGCTGGCGCCGCGCTCGAGCAGGACGGCGCCGAGCCAGGCCTCGGCGTCGGGATTGCCGGGGGCGAGGGTCCGCAGGCTCGCCTCGGCGCGCGCCAAGTCGCCGGCCCGGTAGGCCTCGACCGCCGGCCGCAGTGCCGGCGACACGTCCGCGCCGCCCTGCTGGGCGTGTGCCGCCCCGCTCAGGGCCAGCAGCGCCGCGAGCAGGGCCAGCGGGCGTGACGTCATTTCGTCTTGAAGGTGTAGGACGTGGCGGCGGCCTTGGCCTTCTCGATCTCGTCGGGCTTCATCTCTCGGGCCAGCTGGTCCAGGGCCTGCGGCGACACCGGCCCGTGCCAGCGCTCGGCGATCGCCACCCACTTGTAGGCTTCCGGGATGCTCTTCGGCACGCCCTTGCCCTCGGCATAGGCGCCGGCGACCGGCAGCATGGCCGGCACGTAGCCGCGCTCGGCCGCGTCGAGCAGCATCGGCGTCGCCTTGTTGACGTCGTAGAACTTGGATTCCGGATTGCCGTAGATGTACAGGCCGGCGAAGAACTGGGCGCGCGGATCGCGCTCCTTGACCAGGACCTGCAGCTCCTTCTCGGCCGTCACAAGGTCGTTGGCCTGCATGGCCTTCACGGCCTCCTCGAGGCCGGCCGCGGCGGGTTGGGCGGTGGCGACCAGGGCAACGCCGGCGAGGGCCAGCAGCGCGCGGGGGGAACGATGAAGTCGCACGGTCGAGAACTCCCGGGAACGAGAAGGGGCGCCGTCGGCCTCTCGGGGTGAGCCTGTCGTGCCGCCGGATAGAATGCGTTTACCACGGAATTGAGGCCGAATCAGACTCGCGAGACCGCCCGGGCCGCACCCTCTGGCCGTCGTGAGACTTGTTGCAGTGCAAGAAGAACCCGGAATGACAGGATGGGCCTGTCTGCAGCCTCGCCGGGCACAGCAATGGCACAGGAGTCGAGCGTTTTTGGCCTTTTCTGCTTTCCCTTTTTTGACTATCTCAATTGCCCGAGCCGTGACAAAACCTTGAATTAGCGAGGGGCTATCCCCTGCAGATATGCAATTTTGCAACTAACGCGACGCCGACCCATTTGTTAGGTTCACATCATCAGAGACTGTCAAGGCTGGTTCGAACCACCGAGAGGTTCTTGCATCCAGGGCGACGCTCCGGCGCCTGGCCCGTCAAAGCGAGATTTCCATTGCCCGCCGGCGGCTCCCCAAGCCGCTCGTTGAAGCCCCCTTCCCACACACCCCAAGGCTTCGACACCCCACACCCAGGCGGGCTCTAAAGGAAGGCCGGTCGTTCCCCAAGCGACCGGCCTTTCGTATTTCGGGGTGCCGGCTTCTGCCGGGGCGGGGTCAACCGGCGATGGAGAATGGGGCTTCGGCAGCTGGCGATCGAAATGCCCTTCAGAGCCTGAGATCACCCAAAAATGTCTATCTCGGCTAGTGAAAATGCAGCAAAAGCAGGGGTCGACGGGTTCTTAGATATGCATTTTTGCAAGTTACGATCCGCGACCACCATGGTAGGGTTTGTGGATTGGGGAGCAGTTTCGGTCGGTCGGTCAAACTATGAAAATTGTCGGTTTCCCGATTGACGTTTCGCAGTGCCAGGATGGCCGCATCGTCCGGGGCCTCCGCACCCGCCAGACGCTCCTTCAGTCGGCCCTGGACCTCATCCAGGCCGGTGACATCGAGCCCTCGGCGACCGCCATCGCCACCATCGCGGGGGTCAACCGGCGGGCGCTTTTCGAGCAGTTCCCGTCACTTGCCGATCTTTATAGCGCGGCTTTCGAGCTGGCAGTGGGGCGGGCCTTCGACGGCAATCGTCCGGTCGAGGCCGCGGCGCCGCTGGCCAGCCGGGTCGAGCGGCTGGTCGCCGATCGCGCGCGGCTGTTCGAGGAATGGCTGCCGGTCTGGCACTTCGCCGAGCGCGTGCGCGGCACGGCGCCGGCGGTCGGCTCGGGCCTGGTGGTGCTGCGCCGGCGGCTGCGCGAGCGGCTGGCCGCGTGGTTCTCGGCCGAGCTCGAAAGTCTCTCGCCGGGCACGCGCGACGTCGTGCTCGATTCGCTCGACGTCGCCTTCGGGCTCGACAGCTGGATGAACCTGCGCCAGCGCCAGAGGCTGTCGCCCATGAGCGCGTCGCGGACCTGGCGCTTCACCGCCCAGGCCATCGTCCAGCAGGCTCTCACCGATCCCGGACGCGGCGCCGCGGCCGCCTGACGGCCGGCACCGAAAGCGGCGCAAGGAACCTTCGCAAGAAAAAGGGCGGCGGCCGAAGCCGCCGCCCGCGCGGCCGCCGTTGCGGCGGCGATCAGTTCGCCTTGGCGCGGAACTTGTCGTGGCAGGCGCCGCACGTCTTGCCGGTCTCGGCGAAGGCCGCCTGCAGCTTGGCCATGTCGCCCGAGCCCGCCGCCGCGGCGAGATTGTCGTAGGCGACGTCGGCTGCCTTGCTCGCGGCCTCGAAGCCGGCCCGGTCGCTCCACACCGTCGGCAGCGCCTTGGTGTCCTTGTCCGAGCCCGGCGGGAACATCTTCACGAACGCCGCCTCGAGCGTCTTGAGCTTCGCCGCCTGCTCGACGGCGCCGGAGGTCGGGCCCTTGGCGTCGATGATGCCCTTGATGGCCCGCATCGCCGCGCCCGCCTGCTTGCGGTTGTCCTGCCGCTGCTTGACGATATCGGCCTGAGCAAAGGCGATCGTCGTTCCGCCGACGACCGCGCCGGCCGCCACTGCACTCACGATCGCTACGATCAGCGTCCTCTTCATGAAGCCATCCCCTATGAAATCCTTGCGACCGGCGGCATGTTTCGCTCGACGGCGCAATATTTGTTGCAGAGGTTCGGCCCAAAGCGAACAGGGCCGGACGGCAACTTGTATCACGACTGCGTGTGGTTGGCGGACCCGGGGGAGAAGGCGATGGCGGAGAGAACGGTCGACAAGGTGCGCATCTGGGATCTGCCGGTGCGGCTTTTCCATTGGGCGCTCGTGATCCTTCTGGCGACGTCCTACTTCTCGGGACAGGCCGGCGGCGACTGGATGAACCTGCACTTCTGGTCGGGCTACGCGATCCTCACCCTGCTGATCTTCCGCATCGCCTGGGGCTTCATCGGCTCGACGACGGCGCGCTTCTCCGGGTTCGTCCGCGGACCGGTCGCCGCCATCGCCTACCTGCGGGCACTGGCGCGCGGCGAACGCACCTACGACATCGGGCACAATCCGGCGGGCGGCCTGATGGTCGTGGTGATGATCGTCGCCGTGCTGATGCAGGTCGTGGCCGGCCTGTTCGCCGCCGACACCGACACCGGCATGGTGAACGGTCCGCTCGCCAACCTCATCGCCGACAAGTGGGTCGACCGGCTGACCGAGTTCCACGAGTTCTGGGTCAACATCCTGCTGCTGCTGATCGCGGTGCACGTGCTGGCCGCGATCGTCTATCTCGTGTGGAAGCGCCACAACCTGATCCGCGCCATGGTCACCGGCGCCAAGCCGGTCGAGCTGGTGGCGCCGCCCGGCGCACCGGCGCCCGTGCTCGCTTTCGCCTCGGGCTGGCTGGCGCTCGCCGTGCTGGTCGTCTCGGCGGCCATCGTCTACCTCGTGGTCCGGCTGGGGTGAGCCCCGGCGGCGGCCTTGCTGCGGCACGGACCCCCCACTAGGGTGACCCGAGCCTCCGTGAAACCTGGATTTTGCACCATGAAATTTACCGGTACCGATTCCTACGTCGCCAGCGACGACCTGCGCGTGGCCGTCAACGCGGCGATCGCCCTGCAGCGCCCGCTGCTGATCAAGGGCGAGCCGGGCACCGGCAAGACCGTGCTCGCGCACGAGGTGGCCAAGGCGCTGGGCGCGCCCCTGATCGAGTGGCACATCAAGTCGACGACCAAGGCGCAGCAGGGGCTCTACGAGTACGACGCGGTCAGCCGCCTGCGCGACAGCCAGCTCGGCGACGAGCGGGTCAAGGACATCAGCAACTACATCAAGCGCGGCAAGCTGTGGGAAGGCTTCACCGCCGAGCAGCGGCCGGTCCTGCTGATCGACGAGATCGACAAGGCCGACATCGAGTTCCCCAACGACCTTCTGCTCGAGCTCGACCGCATGGAGTTCTACGTCTACGAGACGCAGCAGGTCATCAAGGCGAGCCAGCGCCCGGTGGTGATGATCACCTCGAACAACGAGAAGGAGCTGCCCGACGCCTTCCTGCGCCGCTGCTTCTTCCACTACATCCGCTTCCCCGACCGCGAGACGATGACCCAGATCGTCGACGTCCACTACCCCGACCTGCAGCGCAACCTGCTGCGCGAGGCGCTGAACATCTTCTACGACATCCGCGAGGTGCCGGGCCTGAAGAAGAAGCCGTCGACCTCCGAGCTGCTCGACTGGCTGAAGCTGCTGATGGTCGAAGAGATGCCGGCCGAGGCGCTGCGCTCCAAGGATTCCAAGCAGCTCATCCCGCCGCTGCACGGCGCCCTGCTCAAGAACGAGCAGGACGTCCATCTTTTCGAGCGGCTGGCCTTCATGGCGCGGCGCGAGCAGCGGCAGTAGGGTTCATTGGAGCGTGGACCTCCAGGTCCGCATCATGATGATGAGCGGACCTGGAGGTCCGCGCTCCGCCTGAGGAGAGTTCGATGTTCACCAACTTCTTCCTCGAGCTGCGCCAGGCCAAGGTGCCGGTCTCCATCAAGGAGTACCTCGCCCTGATGGAGGCCATGGACAAGGGCGTCGCCGACTACAGCGTCGACGACTTCTACTACCTGTCGCGCGCGGTGCTGGTGAAGGACGAGCGCAACCTCGACAAGTTCGACCGTGTGTTCGGCCACGTCTTCAAGGGCCTCGAGGCGCCGGCCGGCGAGGGCGCCGCGGCCGAGATCCCCGAGGAATGGCTGCGCAAGCTCGCCGAGAAGCTCCTCACCGAGGAGGAGAAGAAGCAGATCGAGGCGATGGGCGGCTGGGAGAAGCTCATGGAGACGCTGAAGAAGCGTCTCGAGGAGCAGCAGAAGCGCCACCAGGGCGGCAGCAAGTGGATCGGCACGGCCGGCACCTCGCCGTTCGGCGCCTACGGCTACAATCCCGAAGGCGTGCGCATCGGCCAGGACAAGAACCGCGAGGGCCGCGCCGTCAAGGTCTGGGACAAGCGCGAGTACAAGAATCTCGACGACACGGTCGAGATCGGCACGCGCAACATCAAGATCGCGTTGCGCCGGCTGCGCAAGTTCGCGCGCGAGGGCGCCGAGGTCGAGCTCGACATGCCCGACACGATCCGCTCGACGGCGCGCAACGCCGGCTACCTCGACATCAAGATGATCCCCGAGCGGCGCAACAAGGTAAAGCTGCTGCTGCTGTTCGACATCGGCGGCTCGATGGACGCCCACATCCGCGTCTGCGAGGAGCTGTTCTCGGCGGCGCGCTCGGAGTTCAAGCACCTCGAGTTCTTCTACTTCCACAACTGCCTCTACGAGAAGCTGTGGAAGGACAATCGCCGCCGCCACGTCGACACCTTCTCGACCGCGCAGCTGCTGCACACCTATCCGCCGGACTACAAGGTGATCTTCATCGGCGACGCCTCGATGAGCCCGTACGAGATCGCCTATCCCGGCGGCTCGGTCGAGCACTGGAACGAGGAGGCGGGCCAGGTCTGGATCCAGCGCATGGCCGACACCTATCACAGCATGGTTTGGCTGAACCCGGTGCCCGAGCGGCACTGGAGCTACACGCCGTCGATCCAGCTGCTGCAGCAGCTCAGCAGCAACCGCATGTTCCCCCTGACCCTGGGCGGTCTCGACAGCGCCATGAGGGAACTCAACAAATAACAGCCGGAGCGCGGACCTCCAGGTCCGCTCGAGACTCATGATGCGGACCTGGAGGTCCGCGCTCCGATGACGAGGGGAGGGACGACATGAAGACCGGGCCCGCGATCGCCGACATCCTCAAGAAGGAGGGCGTCGAGTATCTCTTCGCCTATCCGGTCAACCATCTGATCGAGGCCTGCGCGGCCGTCGACATCCGTCCCATCATCGTGCGCCAGGAGCGCATCGGACTGCACATGGCCGACGCCATGTCGCGTCTCAGCAAGGGCCGCCGCATGGGCGTGTTCTGCATGCAGAGCGGCCCGGGCTCGGAGAACGCCTATGGCGGCGTCGCCCAGGCGTTCGGCGAGTCGGTGCCGCTGCTGGTGATCCCGCAGGGCTATCCGCGCCGCATCGCCCACGTGCCGCCGAACTTCAACTCGACCCTTGCCATGGCGCACGTCGCCAAGCACTGCGAGCCGATCACCAGCGGCAAGGAAGTGGCCAACATCATGCGCCGCGCCTTCAGCCTGCTCCGCAACGGCCGCGGCTCGCCGGTGATCGTCGAGCTGCCGGCCGACGCCTATGCCGAGGACGCGCCGGAGCCGCTCGACTACGAGCCCGTCGTCGTCACCCGCTACGCGCCCGATCCGGCGGCGGTGTCGGAAGCGGCGAAGGTGCTGATGTCGGCGCGGCGGCCGGTGATCTATGCCGGCCAGGGCGTGCACTGGGCCGAGGCCTACGACGAGCTCAGGGAACTGGCGGAGCTGCTCGCCATCCCGGTCTGCACCAGCCTCGAGGGCAAGAGCTGCTTCGACGAGACCCATCCCTTGTCGCTGGGCTCGGGCGGCCGCGCCTATCCGAAGGCGGTGCGGCAGTTCCTCGACCAGTCGGACGTGATCCTGGGCATCGGCTGCTCCTTCACCGAGACCAACTTCGGCATCTCGATGCCGAAGGGCAAGACGGTCATCCACGCCACGCTCGATCCCGCCCATCTCAACAAGGACGTGCCGATCAAGCACGGGCTGGTGGGGGACGCCAGGCTCACCCTCGCGGCGCTGGTCACTGCCTGCAAGGCGCTGGGCGCCACGAAGCGCGACGCCGCGCCGGTCGCCGCCGAGATCAAGGCGGTGGCCGACGAATGGCTGAAGGAGTGGATGCCCAAGCTCACCCACGACGACGCGCCGCTCAATCCCTACCGCGTCCTGTGGGACCTGCAGCACACGGTCGATATCGCCAACACGATCATCACCCACGATGCCGGCAGCCCGCGTGACCAGCTCTCGCCGTTCTGGAAGACGACGGCGCCGCACACCTACATCGGCTGGGGCAAGACCACGCAGCTCGGCTACGGGCTCGGCCTCGCCATGGGCGCCAAGCTCGCCTGTCCCGACAAGCTCTGCATCAACGTGTGGGGCGATGCCGCCATCGGCTTCACCGGCATGGACTTCGAGACCGCGGTGCGCGAGCGCATCCCGATCCTGTCGATCCTGCTCAACAACTTCTCGATGGCGATCGAGCTGCACATCATGAAGGTCTCGACCGAGAAGTACCGGTCGACGGACATCTCGGGCGACTATGCCGCCATGGCCCGGGCCTTCGGCGGCTACGGCGAGCGCGTGACCAAGCCCGAGGACATCGTGCCGGCGATCCGGCGCGGCATCGAGCAGACCAAGAAGGGCGTGCCGGCGCTGCTCGAGTTCATCACCTCCAAGGAAGTCACCATCTCGACCCCCAAATAGGCGACGGAGGCAGCGATGACCGTGATCCTGAGCGCGACCGGCGAGCACGAGGTCGCGGCGAGCGACGGGCTCTGGATGGACGCAGCCGATGCCGCCACGGTCACCGGCTGGACGCTGAAGCCCGAGGGCATGTGCCGCGACGAGCGCTGCGTGCCGCTGCCGGCGTCGGCGGTGAAGGACGGCGCGGTCGACGTCGCCGCCTTCTGGACGAAGCTCGGCGGGCCGGCGATCGCCAGCGACGACGGAAGCGTCTGGGCGCTGGGCGCGCCGGCCGGGGAGCGCAACGACGCGCTCGAAGGGCTGACGGCGCCCGACTTCACCCTGCCCGACGTCGACGGCGTGCCGCGCACGCTCTCTGACCTGCGCGGCCGCAAGGTCTTTCTCGCCACCTGGGCCAGTTGGTGAGGCTGCCGGCTCGACTTGCCCGTGTGGCAGACCCTCTACGATGAGCTGAAGGACCGGGGCTTCATGGTGGTGGCCGTCGCCGAGGAGAGCCGCGGCGCCGATCACGCACGGCCCTGGATCGAGCAGGCCCGCACGCCGGGCGCGGCGAGCTACTGGCAGCTCATCGACACCGATCACCGCCTGAGCGACCTCTACAATCTCGTGAACGTGCCGCAGGCCGTCTGGATCGACGAGCAGGGCACGATCGTGCGGCCGCCCGAGACCGCGGGCTCGACCGATCATTTCCGCCGCATGGACCTTGCGACGCGCAAGATGTCGCCCGAGGACCAGGCCGCGCGCCTGGCCGCGCGCGAGGCCTATCTCGACGCCGTGCGCGCCTGGGTGACAACCGGCGCGCACGCGCTGCCGGCCGACGCCGCGCGTGCCGGCCTGCCGGAGGCGACGCCGGAGATCGCCGAGGCGCATGCCCGCTTCCGGTTGGGCGTCTGGCTGCACAAGCACGGCAGGACGGCCGAAGGCGACCGCCAGCTGCAGGCGGCGAGCCGGCTGCATCCCGGGTCCTGGAGCATGTGGCGTCAGGCGGCCGACCTCGACGAGGTCGGCAAGGCCTCGGGCCCCGACTTCTGGAAGCGCGTCGAGGCGCTGGGCGACCGGCCGTACTACCCGCCGCCCAAACTCTAGGGAGCGGCCTCCGTCACGTCGCTCTGTGCCTGTGTGGTCCGCAGACAGAGCGCAAGCAGCACGGCGCCATCAAACCTGCGTGAGAGTGCGTCGGCCGCCGGGCGCGGACGCGCGCGCTCGGCTAGGCTCGCGGCCTTACCTCATTCATGGAGGCCGGGATGGCTGTCCTCAATGTCAACGGAAAGGCCGTGAACCACGCCGCCGATCCGCGTACGCCGCTGCTCTGGGTGCTGCGCGAGCAGCTCGGCCTGACCGGCACCAAGTATGGCTGCGGCATCGCCCAGTGCGGCGCCTGCACCGTGCTGATCGACGGCGTGGCGACGCGCTCCTGCCAGGTGCCGGTGAACTCGGTCGGCGCCAAGAAGATCGTGACCATCGAGGGGATCGCCGCCGACGGCAAGCTGAACCGGATCCAGGCCGCCTGGGTCGAGCTCGACGTTCCCCAGTGCGGCTACTGCCAGAGCGGCATGGTCATGGCGGCGACGGCACTGCTTGCCGCCAACCCGAAGCCGACCGACGCCGACATCGACGCCGCGATGACCAACGTCTGCCGCTGCGGCACCTACAAGCAGGTGCGCGAGGCGATCCACGCCGCCGCCAAGGCGTGAGGGAGGCTAGCATGACGATCCAGACTCCTCTCGGCCGGCGCCCGACTGGCATGGTCCCGACCGGCCGGTACCTGACGGGCCGGCGCCGCTTCCTGGTCGGCACGGCCGCCGCGGCCGGCGGCCTGTCGCTCGGCTGGTCCTTCGCGTCGCGTCCGGCGCTCGCCGCCGAAGCCAAGGAGATCAATGCCTGGGTGGTGATCCGGCCCGACGACACCGTCGTGATTCGCATCGCCCGCTCCGAGATGGGGCAGGGGACGCTGACCGGACTCGCCCAGCTCGTCGCCGAGGAGCTCGAGTGCGACTGGAGCAAGGTCACCTGGGAATATCCGACACCGGGCGAGAACCTCCGGCGCAACCGCGTGTGGCGCAACTTCTCGACCGGCGGCAGCCGCGGCATCCGCGAGAGCCACCAGTACGTGCGCGAGGGCGGTGCGGCCGCGCGCGAGATGCTGGTCCAGGCCGCGGCCAACCAGTGGGGCGTGCCGGCCGGCGAGTGCAAGCCAGCCAAGGGCGTCATCACCCATGCCTCGGGCAAGAGCGTCACCTACGGCGCGGTCGCCTCGGCCGCCGCCGCGCTCGAGCCGCCCAAGTCGGTCAAGCTCAAGGATCCAAAGGACTGGACGATCGCGGGCCAGCCGCTGAAGCGGCTCGACACGGCCGACAAGGTCACGGGCAAGCAGGTCTACGGCATCGACTTCACGCTGCCCGGCATGCTGGTCGCCACCGTGCGCGCCTGTCCGGTGATCGGCGGCAAGCTCAAGGGCTTCGACGCTTCCAAGGTCGAGAAGATGCCCGGCGTGAAGAAGGTGCTGGCGGTCGACGGCATTGCTGTGGCCGTGGTCGCCGACACGTTCTGGAACGCCCGCACCGCGGCGGCGGCGCTCAAGCCGGAATGGGATGTCGGCAAGCTGGGCGAGGTCCAGAGCGAGACCATCGACGCGATGCTGAAGGAGGGGCTCGACGCCTCGGAGGCCTTCGTCGGCAACAAGGCCGGCGACGCGCGGACGGCGATCGACGGCGCCGCCAAGAAGGTCACGGCGGTCTACCGCTATCCCTACCAGCACCACGTCACGATGGAGCCGATGAACGCCACGGCGCGGGTCACGGCCGAGCAGTGCGAGGTCTGGTGCGGCACGCAGAACGGCGAGGCCGCGATGGCCGCGGCGTCGGAGGCGAGCGGCCTGCCGATCGCCAAGTGCGAGGTCCACAAGCTGCTGCTGGGCGGCGGCTTCGGGCGGCGCGGCCGGGCCGACTATGTCCGGCAGGCGGTGCTGATCGCCAAGGAGATGCCCGGTGTCCCGGTCAAGATGATCTGGACGCGCGAGGAGGACATGACGCACTGCCAGTATCACCCGACCACCATGTGCAAGCTGACCGGCGGGCTCGATGCCCAGGGCAATCTGGTGGGTCTGCACATGCGCATCTCGGGCCAGTCGATCCTGGCATCGCTGCTGCCGCAGAACCTTCAGAACGGCATGGATCCGGCGGCCTTCCAGGGCGTCATGGCGTCCGGCGTCGAGGCGGCGTTCGGCTACACCGTGCCCAACCTCCTGGTCGACCACGCGATGCGCAACCCGCACGTCACGGCGGGCTTCTGGCGCGGGGTCAACACCAACCAGAACGCGTTCTACGTCGAGTGCTTCATGGACGAGCTGGCCGACGCGGCCGGCCAGGATCCGCTGGCCTTCCGCCTCAAGATGCTCAAGCCCAAGTGGGCGGCGGTGCTGAAGGCGGCGGCCGACAAGGCGGGCTACGGCAAGCCGCTGCCCGAGGGGCATCATCACGGGCTCGCGCAGGTGATGGGCTACGGCAGCTATGTCGCCGGCGTCGCCGAGGTCTCGGTCAGTGCCGACGGCATGCTGAAGATCCACAAGATCACGGCGGCGACCAATCCCGGCCATGTCGTCAACCCGGCGCAGATCGAGCGCCAGGTCGCGGGCTCCTTCGCCTACGGCCTGTCGGCGGCCCTCTACGGCGAGATCACCGTCAAGGATGGCGCCGTCGAGCAGACCAATCTCGATTCCTACAACCTGATGCGCATCGACGAGATGCCGGACGTCGAGACGGTGCTGGTGCCGACCGGCGACTTCTGGGGCGGCGTCGGCGAGCCGACGATCGCGGTCGCCGCGCCGGCGGTCCTGAACGGCATCGCCAGGGCGACGGGCAAGCGCGTCCGTCTCCTGCCGCTGATGCACCACGACCTGAAGAAAGGGGCCTGATGCGGCGGGGACCGTCGGCGGCGCTGCTGGCCGGCGTGTTCCTGCTGGCCGGCCCGGCCCGGGCGGCCGACGCGCCGCCCGGGGCGAGCTCCTGCACCGGCTGCCACGCCGCCCAACCGGTCGCCAACTCGGTGATCCCGCGTCTCGCCGGCCGCCCGGCTGACGAGATCGTGCGGATCATGGGCGAGTACCGCAGCGGCGCCTGGGCCTCGAGCATCATGGGGCGAATCGCCAAAGGCTTCGACGAGGCGCAGATCGCCGCGATCGCCGCCTGGTTCGCCAACCAGCCGAAGTGACCATGCCGACGCGCCGTCGCCTGCTCGGAGCTGCCGCCGCCGCCCTGGCGGCCCCGTCGCTCGTCCGCGCCCAGGGAGCGGCCAGGGTCGTGGTCGTGGGCGGCGGCTTCGGCGGCGCCACGGCGGCGCGCACCCTGAAGACGCTGCAGCCCGCCCTGCAGGTGACGCTGGTCGAGCCCAATCCGATCTTCACGGCCTGCCCCTTCAGCAACGAGGTCCTGGCGGCGCTGCGCGACATCGACCGCCAGCAGTTCCGCTACGATGGCGTGCGGAAGGCGGGCGTCATCCTCGCCAAGACGTCGGCGACGTCGGTAGACGCGCGGGCGCGGACCGTCACCGTGGCCGACGGCAGCACGCTCGACTGGGACCGGCTGGTCCTGTCGCCGGGCATCGACATCGACTGGACCGCGCTGCCGGGCTACGGCCGCGAGGCCGCCGAGATCATGCCGCATGCCTGGAAGGCTGGCGCGCAGACCCTGCTGCTGCGCCGCCAGCTCCAGGCCATGAAGGATGGCGGCCTGGTCGTCATCTCGGCGCCGGCCAATCCGTTCCGCTGCCCGCCCGGCCCCTACGAGCGGGCCAGCCTGATCGCCTACTGGCTGTCGATCTGGAAGCCGCGGTCGAAGCTCCTGATCCTCGATGCCAAGGACGGCTTCTCCAAGCAGCGGCTGTTCCAGAACGGCTGGGCCGAGCTCTATCCCGGCCGCATCGAATGGGTGCCGCTCAGCCAGGGCGGCAAGGTGACCTCGGTCGACCCCGCGACCCTCACCCTGGTCACCGACTTCGGGCGCCACCAGGCAGCCGTCGCCAACGTCATCCCGCCGCAGAAGGCGGCGGCCATCGCGCAGCACGCCGGCGTGGCCGACCGTACCGGCTGGTGCCCGGTCGAGCCGGTCGCCTTCGAATCGACGCTGCAGCCCGGCATCCACGTGCTGGGCGACGCCGCCATCATGGGCGCCATGCCGAAGTCGGCCTTCGCCGCCAATGCCCAGGCCAAGGTCTGCGCCGCCGCCGTGGTCGCGCTGCTGGCCGGCGGAAAGCCGGCCGATCCGATCCTGATCAACACCTGCTACAGCCTGCTGGCGCCCGACTACGGCATCTCCATTGCCGGCGTGTATCGGCCCGACCGGGGACGGCTGATCGAGATTCCCGGGGCCGGCGGCGCCAGCCCGCTCGACGTGGTGGGCGGCTTCCGCGGCCAGGAAGCGCTCTTCGCCACGAGCTGGTTCGACACGATCACCGCCGAGGTGTTCGGTTGAGCGCGGCCCGGACCGGCGGGCTCGCCCTGCTGCTGGGGCTCGCCGCCGTTGCCGCGTCGGCGCAGGTGCCTCCGGGCGGGACTCCGGCTCACCTCGTCGCCTACACCGTGGTCGGCGACGGCATCCCGCGGCCGCTGACCGCTGAGCCCGGCGATCCCGGCCGCGGCCGCGCCCTTGTCGCCAACCGCACGGTCGGCCTCTGCCTGCTCTGCCATACCGGCCCGATCGCCGAGGAGCGCTTCCAGGGCACGCTGGCGCCCAGCCTCGCCGGTGCCGGCACGCGCTGGTCGGTGCCCCAGCTCCGGCTGCGCATCGTCGATGCCGCGCGCCTCAACCCCGACACCATCATGCCCCCCTATTACCGGACGACCGGGCTGCAGCGCGTCGCCGCGGCCCATGCCGGCCGGCCCATCCTCACGGCCGCACAGGTCGAGGACGTGGTGGCCTGGCTCGCGACCCTGAAGGACTGACCGATGAAGCCTCCCTCGCCCGTGACGACAAGGTCGCTGAACCGGCGTCGCCTGATGGCCGGCGCCGCCGCGGTCGCGCTGCTGCCCCTGTCGCCGGCGCGGGCGACGCCGGAGGCGATGGAAGCGGCGATCCGCGAGGTCGTGGGCGACGCGGAGGTGCGCGAGGGTCGGGTGACGCTCGACCTGCCGCCGCTGGTCGAGAACGGCAATGCCGTGCCGCTCACCGTCACGGTCGACAGTCCGATGAGCGACGCCGACCATGTGCGGGCGATCCACGTGTTCAACGAGAAGAACCCGCAGCCGCATGTCTTCGACGCCCGCCTTTCCCCGCGCAACGGCAAGGCGCTGATCGCCACGCGCATCAAGCTCGGCGATTCGCAGCGCATCGTCGCCGTCGCCGAGCTGAGCGACGGCACCTTCTGGAGCGCCGGCGCCGACGTGATCGTCACGCTCGCAGCCTGCATCGAGGACCTGACGTGACCAACGTGCTGATCAATGCGCCGAAGTCGGCGCGGCGCGGCGAGCTCGTGGAGCTCAAGGCGCTGATCCTGCATCCGATGGAGACCGGCTTCCGCCCCGGCACCAACGGCCGCCTGATCCCGCGCAACATCATCGAGCGCTTCGTCGCCACCTGGAACGGCAGCGAGATCTTCAGCATGGCGTTCTCGCCCGCGATCGCCGCCAACCCGTTCGTGTCGTTCTTTGCCGTCGCGGCGGAAAGCGGCACCGTGACCTTCCGCTGGACCGGCGACGAGGGGTTCGCGGTCGAGGAATCGGTCGCCATTGACGTCGCCTGAGACCAGTAGGCGATGGGCGCTGGCCGGGCTGCCCGTCGTCCTCGCCGCCTCGTGGGCGCTGGCGCAGGCTGGCGCCGAGAGGCGGTCGGGCTACCAGGACATGGGAACGGCCCTGCAGAAGATGCAGGACGACGAGTCGTCGAACCCGGCCATGCTGTTCGTGCAACTCGGCGAGCAGCTCTGGTCGCGCCCGGCCGGGGCGGCGGGCAGGGCCTGCGCCGACTGCCACAGCGTCGCCGGCATGAAGGGCGTGGCCGTCCGCTATCCGGCGATCGCCGGCGACGGCCAGCCGATCGATCTGGCCGAGCGCATCGGCCGGTGCCGGACCGAACACCAGCAGGCCGAGCCCCTGGCACCGGAAAGCCGGGACCTGCTGGCCCTCGAGGCCTTCGTCGCCCGCCAGTCGCGCGGCCTGCCGATCGCGCCGCCCGACGATCCGCGGCTGGCGTCCGTCGTCGCCGAGGGCGCCACCCTGTGGCGGACCCGGCAGGGCCAGCTCAACCTGAGCTGCGCCGCCTGCCACGACGACAATGCCGGCCGCAAGCTCGCCGGGGTGATGATCCCGCAGGGCCATCCGACCGCCTATCCGATCTACCGCCTCGAATGGCAGACGCTGGGCTCGCTGCGCCGCCGGCTGCGCAACTGTCTCCATGGTATGCGGGCCGAGACCTTTCCGGCAGACTCGCCGGCCTATATCTCCTTGGCTGCGTACCTGATGAATCGCGCGCAGGGCATGCCCTTCGAGGCGCCCGGCGTGAGGCCCTGAAAGCGTCGGAATGAAAAGAAGATCCACGGGAGGAGCGGCGACGCGTCTCGGCCGGCGCGGCGTTTTGATGGCCGGATTGGCCGCCGGAACAGCGAGGCCGCGCGGCGCGGCCGCCAATTCGCTCACGCTGCGCCTGGGCACCGCGTCCCCGGGCGGCGGGTTCATCGTCTATGCCGGCGCCTTCGTGAACGGGCTGAGGCTCGCCAACCCGGACATCAGCATCCGGCCGGTGGCCACCGCCGGCAGCGTCGAGAACGTCTCACTGCTGGAGTCGGGCGAGGTCGACATCGGGCTCGTGTTCGGCGAGGTGGCGCGGGCCCGCTTCCATCCGTCGTCCGGCCCGCCGACGGGGCTCAAGGTCATCTGCACCGTCTATCTCAGCCCGGGCATGTTCGTCGTCCGGGCCGATACACGCTATCGGAGGATCGAGGAGCTCAAGGGTCGGCCAGTCGTGTGGAACGGGCGCAACTCGGCGCTCGCGCTCCAGGGCCGCTATGTCATGGCGGCGCTCGGTCTCGACCCCGAGAAGGATTTCGAGCCGGTCTACACGCCGACCATGATCGAGGGACCGACCATGATCCTGGACGGCACCGCGTCGGCCCTTTGGGGAGCGGGCAAGCGCTGGCCGGGATTCGTGAAGATCGCCAGCTCCCCGTACGGCGCGCGCTTCATCGTCCCCGATGCGGACCAGGTCGACAGGATCGTCAGTCAGCATGCCTTCATGCAGCGAGTCGAAATCCCGCCGGGCCGCTACCCGGGACAGTCGGATCCGGTGCTGACAGTCGGGTCGTGGAGCTACGTGCTGGCCCGGCCCGACCTCGACGAAGCCGCCGGCTATACGCTGGCCGTCGCGCTGCGCAAGCTCGAGCGCAGCAACACCCTGTTCGAGGGTCACCTGGCTGAAAGCACGGCGCGCAACACGCTCGCCGCCCTGCCGCGCCCCGACGCCTTGCATCCCGGCGTGGCGCGCTACTACCGCGAGCTCGGTCTGATCTGACGGGGGGCGGGCGGCGCCGGCAGGATTTGCCGCCGCCGGTCGGTCCGGCAGGAAATCCTGCCGTCCCCACGATCCGGACGGGCTTGTGTCTTCCATTGCCGCCCGGCCGCCGCCGCCCATAGAGTGGGTCGAGGACGAGCCCCGCCACCGTGATCCCCGACCTGCCCATTCCCGCCTGCCATCCGGCGGCCGGCGCATGACCGCCGATCGCGCCATGGACGCGATCGATCGCAAGATCGTGGCCCTCCTGCAGGAGGATGCCAGCCTGTCGCTGGCCCAGATCGCCCATCGGGTCGGCCTGTCGCAAAGCCCGTGCTGGAAGCGAATCCAGCGCCTGGAGAAGGCGGGGGTCATCCTGAAGCGGGTGGCGCTCGTGGCCCCGGAATCCATCGGCATGGGCCTGACCGTCTTTGTCTCGATCGAGACCGGCGACCATTCCTCGACCTGGCTGGCGAAGTTCGCGCAGACCGTCACGGCGATGCCCGAGGTCATGGAGTTCCATCGCATGGCCGGCGACATCGACTACATGCTGCGCGTGGCGGTGCCCGACATGCAGGCCTACGATGCCTTCTACAAGAAGCTGATCGACACGATGCCGCTCAAGAACGTGACCTCGCGCTTCTCGATGGAGCGGATCAAGTCGACCACGGCCTATCCCATCGGGGCCGACCTCAAGCCCTCGCGCAAGCGCTGAGGCGACGCGGCGGCGCGCAGGGCGTCGAACAGGCGGCGCGCGGGACGCGAGAGACGGCGGGAATCGCGCACGCAGAGGATGAGATGCCGGTCCGCCCAGGGGGCGGCAAGGCGCCGGGCGACGATGGGCAGGCCGCGGCGATGACGGCGTGCGGTGGCTTCCGGCACGATGCCCATGCCGGCGCCCGCCGCCACCATGGTGCAGACGGCGTCGAGGCTGTTCACCCGCACGCGCAGGCGGAGCGGCCGGCCCAGCCGGGCCGCGTGCATCGCCACATGCTCGTCGAGCGCCGTGCCGCGCGGCAGCCCGACCAGATCGACCTCCAGCAGCTCGGCGAAGTCCACCTGCCGGCGCGCCGCCAGCGGATGGTCGCGCCGCGCCACGACGACCAGCCGGTCCGGCCGGAACGGGTGGCTCTCCAGGCCCTCGACCAGGGCCGCCTGCGAGGCGATGCCGATATCGGCGTCGCCGGCGGCGATGGCGGCGGCGATCGCCGGGCTCTCGCGGTCCTCGAGGTCGAGGTTGATCGTCGGGTTGTCGGCCAGGAAGGCGGCGAGCGGTCCGGGCAGGTGCTCCGACAGGGCCGAGGTGTTGGCCAGCACGCGCACGCTGCCGCGCAGGCCGCGCGAGAAGGCGCCGAGCTCGCCACGCATGGTCTCGACCTGCTGCAGCACGATGCGCGCATGGTCGAGCAGCGCGCGGCCGGCCTCGGTCGGCTGCACGCCGCGTCGGCCGCGCATCAGCAGCGGCACGCCGAGCATGTCCTCCATGCCGCGGACGCGCGCGCTGGCCGAGGCGAGCGCGAGGTGCGAGCGCTCGGCGCCGCGCGTGATGCTGCCGGTCCCGGCGATGTTCTGGAACAGGCGAAGGTCGATGAGATCGAAGCGCATGGAGCCTCTGCAAAGAACGAAGGCAGATTCCGTATTCTCCGCATTGTCGACCGGCCGGCCAGCGGCAAACTGCCGGTCATGGCGCTCTCCTCGTTCCTGCTGGTGACATCCGTGTTCGTCCTGGCGGGCATCACCAAGGGCATCGTCGGCCTCGGCCTACCGACCGTCGCGATGGGCGTGCTGGCGGTCGCGCTGCCGCCGGCGGAGGCCGCCGCCCTGCTGGTCCTGCCTTCGCTGGTGACCAACGCGTGGCAGGCCCTGGATGGTCCCCACCTCGCGCGCCTGGTGCGGCGCCTGTGGCCGCTCAACCTCGGGGTCTGCCTCGGCACCTGGGCGGGCGCGGCCCTGCTGGCCGGCGTCGGCGGCCGGCATGGCGGCCTGTTCCTGGGCATCGCCCTGATGGCCTATGCCGGGGTCGGGCTCTCGGCGGCGAGGATCTCCCTGCCGCGCGCCGCCGAGCCGGTCCTGGGACCCCTGGCCGGGGCGCTCACGGGCGGGATCACGGCCGCGACCGGTGTCTTCGTCCTCCCCGCCGTGCCCTACCTGCAGGCGATCGGGCTGCAGAAGGACGAGCTGGTGCAGGCGCTTGGCCTGTCCTTCACGGTGTCGACCCTGGCCCTGGCCGTCGCCCTGGCCGGAGCCGAGACCTTCACGGCGGACCTTCTGCCGTCCTCCCTGCTGGCGCTGGCGGCCGCCCTGGCCGGCATGCGCCTGGGCCAGGCCGTCCGAGCGCGGCTGAGCGCGCGGGTGTTCCGGTTGTGCTTTTTCACCGGCTTGCTGGTACTGGGTGCCTGTCTCGCACTGCGTGGGCTCGCCTGATCGGCCGATGGACGGTGGCCGGGGGCGACGGTACCGTCAGGAACCGCCCAATACCCCGGAGCGTTTCCATGAACGTGCACGCCCTCAAGAAGTCGAACGCCGCCAGCCTTCGGTCCGAGGTTTCTCCCGAGGAATGGCAGGCGCGTGTCGACCTCGCCGCCGCCTACCGGCTGATCCACCTCTACGGGATGTCCGACCTGATCGCCAACCACATCTCGATGCGCGTCCCGGGCGAGCCGGACCATTTCCTGATCAACGCCTATGGCCTCCTGTACGAGGAGATCACGGCCTCGAGCCTGCTCAAGATCGACCACGACGGAAACATCATCGCCAAGCCCGACTTCGGCGACCTGAACTACGGGGTCAACCGGGCGGGCTTCGTGATCCATAGCGCCATCCACATGGCCAAGCCCGACGTCAACTGCGTGATCCACACCCACACCTGGGCGGGAATGGCGGTCTCGACCATGGCGTGCGGCCTGCTGCCCAATACGCAGACCTCGATGCGCTTCGCCAAGATCGCCTACCACGACTTCGACGGCGTGGTGCTGGACACGGCCGTGCGCGAGGCGCTGGTCGAGGACCTTGGCGACAACAACGCCATGATCCTGCGCAATCACGGCCTGCTGACGACCGGCAAGACCATCCCCGAGGCGTTCAACGCCATGCATCGGCTGGAACTGTCCTGCAAGACGCAGATCGCGGCCATGTCGTGCAACACCAAGCTGATCGACGTCCCGGCCGACGTGGTCGAGGCGACCTACCAGAACTACCAGCCGCATGTCCGCCGTCCCTTCGGGGTACTCGACTGGCCGGCTCTGCTGCGGAAGCTCGACCGGATCGATCCGGGCTTCCGCGATTGATTGCAGACCCCGCATAGCTCCCTTCGCGCCTTCGCCGCCGTCGCCTGCGGGTACTGGACCGTGCCCGGGCGGCGGGCGATGGCCTGGACGCTCACCGCCGGCATGCTCGCGTTCGGCGTCATCAACGTCGCCATTGCGCTCTGGCTTAACATCTGGAACCGGGACTTCTTCAACGCCCTGGACCAGCGCAACACCGCCCAGCTCATCCATCAGCTCTATATCCTGGCGGCGATCGTCGTTTCGGGCGGCGTGTCGGTCGCGATCCATCTCCACATCAGGCGGCGGCTGCAGATCGACTGGAGGAGCTGGCTCACCCAGGTCACGACGCGGCGCTGGCTGGACGACGGGCGGCAGTACCAGCTCGGGCTGCTGGCCGAGGAATGCGACAATCCCGACGGCCGCATCGCCGAGGACATCCGCGTCGCCACCGAGCTCGCAGTCGAATTCGCGCAGAGCATCCTGCAGTGCGTGCTCCAGCTCGTGACCTTCCTCAGCGTTCTGTGGGTGCTGTCGGGCGCCTTGCCGATCCGCATCGGCTCGCTCGAGTTCGAGCTGCCGGGCTACATGGTCTGGGCGGCGGTCCTGTACGCGCTGTTCGGATCCATCCTGACCTATGCGCTGGGCCGCGGCCTGATCGAGGCCGGCAATATCCGCCAGGGGCGCGAGGCCGACGTGCGCTCCGTGCTGATCCGGGCCCGCGAGAACGCCGAAGGCATCGCCCTGATGCGCGGCGAGGCCGACGAGCGCGGGCGCCTGCAGGAGGCGATGGGCGACCTGCGCGGCGCCTGGCACACCCAGACCCGGGGCCAGGGAAGCCTCGCCCTGCTGACCAGCGCGCTCGCCTATATGGCGCCGATCGTGCCGATCGTCGTCGCCCTGCCGCGCTATCTCGGCGGCGAACTGCAGCTCGGCGGGCTGATGCAGACGGCCCAGGCCTTCTCCAGCGTGCAGTGGGCGCTGTCGTGGCTGATCGACAATTTCCCGCGCTTCGCCGACTGGCGCGCCTCGACCGACCGCGTGGTCCACCTGCACACCGCGCTGCACGACCTCGAGGACACGCTCGACACGCCGGCCGGCGAGCATATCGACGTCACGCCCGGCGACAGCGACCGGCTGGTGTTGCGCGAGGTCGGCCTGTCGCGGCCGGATGGCGAGGCGCTGGTCGCCGAGGCCGAGGTCGAGATCCAGCCCGGCGAGCGCGTCCTGATCCGGGGCCAGTCGGGCAGCGGCAAGAGCACCATCATGCGCGCGATCGCCGGCGTCTGGCCGTGGGGCCGCGGCGCCGTCCAGCTGCCGCGCGGCAGCATCGCCTTCATGCCGCAGAAGCCCTACTTCCCGCTGGGCACGCTGCGCGACGTGCTGCTCTATCCGGAGGAGCCCACCGGAATTGCCGACGACCGGCTGCGCGAGGCGCTGCATCTGGTCGGGCTCGACCATCTGCGCGGCCGCCTCGACGAGGAGGAGCGCTGGGACCACATCCTGTCGGGCGGCGAGCAGCAGCGCGTCGCCTTCGCCCGGGTGCTGATCCACCAGCCGGCCTGGGTGTTCATGGACGAGGCGACGTCGGCCCTCGACGATGCCGGCCAAGCCAACATCATGCGCCTGCTGATCGAGAAGCTGCCCGGCACGGCGGTCGTCAGCATCGGCCATCGGCCCGGCCTGGAGGCCTTCCACACCCGCGAACTGTTCCTGGAGCCGGGGGTGGGCGGCGCCCAGCTGCGGGCCCGCGAGCAGCCCCACGGGCTGCGCGACCTCTATCGGCGCATGGCCGCCACCAGCCGGGCGGAGATCGGCAAGCCGAGCTTCTGGCGAACCCTGCGCAAGAACCTGATCGGCGGATAAAGCGCGCTGCGCATGTCTTGAAGCTGTCGGGGCGCGGACCTTCAAGTCCGCAAAGGTACGCTACGCAGACGCGCGCCTTTCACAGGACCTCGTGGAAGCCGATGGCGACGCGGTCGGGCGCGCGTGTCGCCACGCCGACGAAGGTCGCGCGCTCCAACCATTTCAGCGACGGCTCCGAGGTCTCGAAGCGCGGCGCCGTGCGGAAGTAGTAGCTGTCGGGGGGCACCGTCTCGCCGCGCGACAGGCGGGCCAGGATCTCGGGGCCGGCGATGCGCAGCCCCTCGTTCTGGACGTAGACGAGCGCGCCCGCCTCGCTCCGGATCGTGTAGCGGGCCACCACCTCGATGGTGCCGTCGGGCCGCACGACCTGCCAGTCGGCGCCGCCCGGCAGGATCTCGCCGCTGAGCCGCGGCCCGTGCACCTCGCCGCCCAGGATGTCGATGATGCGGCGATGGCCGCGGGCCGTCTGCCCGAGGTCCTGCAGCGGCGCGACCCTGGCCTTTATGGCAAAAGCGAAGCGCAGCGGCGGCGCGGTGGCGATGAAGCGGTCGATGTCGTCGCTCATGGCGGGTCCCCGTCAGGAGGGCAGGATGGAAGAGACCAGACTAGAGCTGCGGCGCGCCGAGGCAACCGATGCGGCGGCGATCCGCGACCTCACGCGGTCGGCCTACGCCAAATGGGTGCCGCTGATCGGCCGCGAGCCCAAGCCGATGAGCGCGGACTACGACGCGGCGGTGCAGGCGCATCGCTTCGACCTCCTCCTCGCGAACGGCGTGCTCGCCGCCCTGATCGAGACCATCGCGGAGCCCGACCATCTGCTGGTCGAGAACGTGGCGGTGTCGCCCGACTTCCAGGGACGTGGCTTCGGCCGCCGGCTGATGGCCCATGCCGAGGCGCTGGCGCTCGCGGCCGGCTACGGCGAGATCCGCCTCTACACCAACCAGCGCTTCGCCGAGAACGTCGCGCTCTACCGCAAGCTGGGCTATCGCGTGGACCGCGAGGAGGATGTCGGCGTCGGCATCGCCGTCCAAATGAGCAAGCGCCTTCAGGAGGCAGGCTAGCCCTGCGGCCGCCGGTCGGCGCGCTGGACCACCGAGACCAGCAGGGCGGTCGACCAGCCGAACATCATCATGCCGGCCGCCGATTCGAAGGCGCCGATCAGGCGGTGCGACGGCGGCAGGGTGAGCTCGTTGGCGCCGAGCGTCGTGAAGCTCGCCAGCGAGAAGTAGAGCGCGTTGCCGAAGCTCCCGAACTCGCCCCAGGCATCGTAGTAGAGCGCCGCCCACATCATGACCTGCAGCACGTGGCCGATCAGCAGGATCACCACCGCGGTGACGCTGTGGGTCAGCATGTAGAAGGTCGGGTAGCGCGTCTGCGGCGGCGACGGCAGGAGGCGCAGCGTGCCGCTGAGCACGAGCTGCGCCACCACCTGGATCACGCCCGTGGCGCCGACCATGACGACGCCGCGGACGAGCAGCGACATCGAGCCGTCGAGCTCCATGTCAGGCGGCCTTGTCGCGTTCCTGGCCCTTCTGCTGGGGCTTGCCCAGCAAGTGGTCGGAGATGATGCGCTGCTGGATCTCCGAGGTGCCCTCGAAGATCTTGGTCAGCCGCGCGTCGCGCCAGTAGCGCTCGACGGCGTGCAGGGTCGTGTAGCCCGCGCCGCCGAAGACCTGCAGCGCCTCGGAGGTGACCCGCTCGGCCATCTCCGAGGCGAAGAGCTTGACCATCGCCGCCTCCTTGTCGCAGCGGCGCTTCTGGTCGATCTCGTCGCACACGAAGTACATGAGCTGCCGCGCCGCCTCGATGTCGGTCGCCATGCGCGCGAGCCGGAAGCGGGTGTTCTGGAAGTCGCCGATCGCCTGGCCGAACTGGCGGCGCTCCTGGGCATAGGCGGTGGCGTCCTCGAGGGCGCCGCGGGCCAGCCCGATCGAGCGCGCGGCGGTGTGGGCGCGGGCGCGCTCCAGCCCGGCCGAGATGTAGTAGAAGGCGCGGCCTTCCTCGCCGATCAGGGCCGAGCCGGGCAGGCGGCAATCGTCGAAGGCGAGCTCCCAAGTCTTCCAGCCGAAATAGCCGATCTTGGGGATCGGCGCGCCCTTGACGCCGGGCGGCAGCGTGCCGCGCGGCTTCTCGATCAGGAACGACGACAGGCCGACATGCTTGCGCTTGGGGTCGGGCGAATCGGACGTGCGCGCCACCAGCATGATGTAGTCGGCGCCGTCGGCGAAGGTGCACCAGTACTTGTTGCCGTTGATCACCCAGTCGTCGCCGTCGCGGCGGGCCCGGCAGGCGATGCTGCCGAGGTCGGAGCCGACATTGGGCTCCGACATCGCGGCCGCGCCCAGGAACTCGCCGCGGGCGGCGCGCGGCAGGAAGACGGCGCGCTGCGCGTCGGTCATGCCGCGCCCGGCCGATAGGCCGTTGCCGCGGGCGATGATCGAGGCGACGCTCATCCAGGCGCGCGCCAGCTCCTCGGTGATCAGGCAGTACTCGAAGACGCCGAGGCCCAGCCCGCCATACTCCTCGGGGATGACGATGCCGAAATAGCCCATGTCGGCCAGCTTCTGGATCAGCTCCGGCGGTATGTCGCCCTTCTCCGGGTCGAGCCGGTTGGCGACCGGCAGGACCTCCTTCATGGCGAAGGCGCGGGCCGTCTCCTGGATCAGCCGGCGTTCTTCGGTCATGTAACCCATGGCAATTCTCCCTTCGTTGCCCCAGCATAGCAGCCAATGCAGCGATTTCCGGAGACGACGATGCTCAAGGCCCTGATGGGTTCATTCGCCGCGTTCTTCCTCTCTGCGGCCGGAGCAATGGCGCAGGACTGGCCGGCGCGGCCGATCACGCTCTACATGGGCTTCCCGGCGGGTTCCGGGGTCGACGTCATCGCCCGCCTGCTGCAGCCGTCGCTGGAGAAGACCCTGGGGCAGCGGCTGGTCATCGACTACAAGAGCGGCGCCGGCGGCAACCTCGCCTCCGAGACCGTCGCCAATGCCAAGGCCGACGGCTACACGTTCCTCCTCGGTACGGCGGCGACGCACGGGGTCAATGCCGCGCTCTACAGCAAGCTGCCGTTCGACGTGGAGCGGGACTTCACGCCGATCGCGCCCATCGTCGACGTGCCCAACGTGCTGGCGATCAACCCGGCGGTGATCGACGCGACCAACGTCCAGGACTTCATCGCCAAGGTGAAGGCGGCGCCCGGTCGCTACAGCTATGCCTCGACCGGCAACGGCACCGGCACCCATCTCGCCTTCGCGGCCTTCAATGCCCAGGCGGGGCTGAACATGGTGCATGTGCCGTACAAGGGGGGACCGGACGCCACCAACTCCGTGCTCAAGGGCGAGACCTGCTGCGTGTTCGCGCTGCTTCAGGCCATGATGCAGCATGCCAAGGCGGGTAAGGTGCGGCTGCTGGGCGTGACGACGGCGCACCGGGTCGGTGCCATGCCGGACCTGCCGACCATCGCCGAGCAGGGCCTGCCCGGCTACGAAAGCTACATCTGGTTCGGCGTCTTCGCACCCAAGGGACTCGACGCGGCGATCGCGGCCCGGATGAATGCGGCGCTCAAGACGGCGATCGAGGATCCCGAGGTCAACCGGAAGATGGTCGAACTCGGCAACACGCCGCGCTACGAGACGCTGGACCAGTTCAAGGCGACGGTGGCGAAGGATCGCGCCCGGTGGGCGCAGGTCGTCAAGTCGGTCGGCGCGACCATCGATTGAGGAGGGCCGGATGACGGTCTCGTCGATGGCGCGCGGCGGCAAGGCGATCTATGGCGCGCCGCTCGGCATCCTGATGCTGGAGGCGCGCTTCCCCCGCATCCCGGGCGACATGGGCAATGCGGCGACCTGGCCGTTCCCCGTCCTCTACCGCGTCGTGCGCGGCGCCAGCCCGGAACGCGTGGTGATGCAGGGCGCGCGCGGCCTGCTGCAGGACTTCGTCGCGGCCGCCACCGACCTGGTCGACCTCGGCGCCGAGGCGATCACGACGAATTGCGGCTTCCTGTCGATCTTCCAGCGCGAGATCGCCGCCGCGGTCGGCGTGCCGGTCGCCACCTCGTCGCTGATGCAGGTGCCCTGGGTGCAGGCCACCTTGCCGCCCGGCCGGCGGGTCGGCATCGTGACGGTGAGCGCCGGGTCGCTGACGCCGGCCCATCTCGAGGCGGCCGGCGTGCCGCTCGATGCGCCGATCGCCGGCACCGAGAACGGGCGCGAATTCTTCCGCGTGCTGATCAAGGGCGAGAAGCAGGACATGGATGTCGACCTGGCGCGCGAGGACGTGGTCGGCGCGGGCCGCGAGCTGGTGGCGCGCCATCCCGAGATCGGCGCCATCGTGCTCGAATGCACCAACATGCCGCCCTATGCGGCGGCCCTGCAGGCGGCGGTGGGCCTGCCGGTCTACGACATCTATTCGCTGGTCACCTGGTTCCACGCCGGGCTGCGGCCGCGGGCGTTCATCCAGTCATCATGCTCCTCTCCCCCGCTCGGGGGAGAGGTCGGGTGAGGGGGCACATTGGCGTCGTCCCCCTCTCCTAGCCTCTCCCCCAAGCGGGAGAGGAACATGAGCATGATTGGCAATCCTAGCGCGCGTCCTCGGCGATCATGGTGGCGCCCTTCTCGCCGATCATGATGGTGGGCGCGTTGGTGTTGCCGGTGGTGAGCGTCGGCATCACCGAGGCGTCGATCACCCTCAAGCCCTCGATCCCGTGCACGCGCAGCCGCGAATCGACGACGGCGCGCGGGTCCTCGCCCATCTTGCAGGTGCCGACCGGGTGGTAGAGCGTGTTGCCGGCGCGGCGGGCATAGGCCAGCAGGTCGGCATCGCTCTGCACGTCCGGACCGGGCTGGATCTCGCCCCGGCTGTGCTGACTGAGCGCCGGCGCGGCGAAGATGCGGCGCACGTGGCGCGTGCCCGACAGCAGCGCCAGCTCGTCGGTGCGCGTCGAGAGGTAGTTGGGCTTGATCGCCGGCCGGGCGAACGGGTCGGCCGATGCCGCCATGATGGTGCCGCGGCTGTCGGGCTTCACGACACAGACCACGCAGCTCATGCCGGGCTGCTCGTCGAGCTGGCCGAACTTCAGCGGATGGGTGCTGCCCGGCGTGAACAGGAGCTGCAGGTCGGGCGAGGCGAGCCCCTCGCGGCTGTCGCAGAAGACCTGCGCGGTGGTGACGCCGAAGGTGAGCGCGCCCTTGCCGGTCAGCGCGAAGCGGACGATCTCGGGCAGCACGCGCGGGAAGCGGGCGATCTCGTTCACCGTCTCGGTGCCGTGCACGCGGTGCACGACGCGGATCACGTAGTGATCGACCAGGTTGGCGCCGACCCCGGGCAGGTCGTGCACCACCGGGATGCCGAGCGCCTGGAGGTGCGCCGCCGGCCCGATGCCGGAGATCTGCAGGATGTGCGGCGAGTTGATGGCGCCGCCCGCCACGATCACCTCGCGGTTGGCCTTGACCGTGGTGATGTTGCCGCCGCGGCGGAAGGTGACGCCGGTGCAGCGCTTGCCCTCGAAGGTGAGGGTGCCGCCCTGCGCCTCGGTCTCGATCCTCAGGTTGGCGCGGCCGCGCGCCTCGCGCAGGTAGGTCTGAGCCGTCGAGCCGCGGAAGCGGCCGCGCCGCGTCATCTGCGAATAGCCGACGCCCTCGCGCTGCCGGCCGTTGAGGTCGGGATTGAACGGGAAGCCGGCCTGCTGCGCGGCCTCCACGAAGCGATGGGTGAGGGGCAGGATGGTGCGGTAGTCCTCGACCTTGAGCGGACCGCCCTGGCCACGCACTTCGGGATCACCGCCCTGCACGTAGTGCTCGGATTTGCGGAAGTAGGGCAGCACGTCGTCCCAGCTCCAGCCGCGGCAGCCCATCTGGGCCCAGCCGTCGAAGTCGGCCGGCGCGCCGCGCACGTAGAGCATGCCGTTGATCGACGACGAGCCGCCGAGCGTACGGCCGCGCGGCCATTCCATGCGCCGCTCGCCGGTACCCGCCTCGGGCTCGGTCGTGTAGTTCCAGTTGACCAGCGGATTGCGGATCAGCGAGCGCATGCCCGCCGGGATGTGGATCATGGGATGCCAGTCGCTGGGACCGGCTTCCAGCAGGATCACCGAGGCGCCGGTCTCCGACAGCCGGGCCGCGACCGTACAGCCGGCCGAGCCGGCGCCGACGACGACATAATCCGCCTGCATGGGCGTTCTCCCTAAAGTGTCCCCGTTCTCTTGTCGCGGGGTACGAAGTAATCGGTGGGCTGCAGCTCGGGATCCTCGAGATCGACCATCGCCTGCACGTGATGGGCGACATCGTCGCGGAAGAGCTTGTGCGAGATTTCGCGCGACAGCCGGGTCGCGCCGAAGAAGATGCCCGGAATGTCGCCGGCCAGCGCGCCCAGGCTGAGGATGCTGCCCCAGTTGAACAGGTGGATGCGCGAGAGGAGCGGCGTCCGGGCGGCGGTCTTCTCCAGAAGCTCGAAGCCCGGCCCGAGATAGGGGTAGCGCGCCGCCTCGTCGTTGGCGGCCGCCTCCGCGGGCGGCCGGACGTCGCGCCACAGGCGGATATTGTCGGCGAAGGCCGCCAGCGGTGCCACGCGCGCGAGGTCGACGTCGAAGCCGGTGCCGAACAGCACCGCGTCGAACCGCTCGCTCGTCTTCGTCGTCTTCACCGTGACGCCGTCGCCCTCGACGACGACGTCGAGCCAGGGCTCGCCGAAGCGGAAGGAGAAGCCCGGCAGCTTCTGCACCCGCAGCACCGATTCGTGCGGCGGCGGCGAACCGGCGGCCAGCATGTAGGTGTAGATCTTCCAGCGCCAGTCGTCGTCGAGCTCGGCCTGGCCGCGCTGGAAGCCGGGGAAGGAGATGCCCTTGGCCTTGTTGACCTGCGGCAGGTGGGACCGGCGGGCGTAGCAGATCGCCTCGCGGGCGCCGCCCTCCAGGGCCGTCGCGGCATTGTCGATGGCGGTGGCCAGCACGCCCAGGATGCCGATGCGCTTGCCGGCCAGCGCGGCGAAATCGATTTCCTCGAGCGTGTGGTGGACGCGGCCCTGCCGCTTCGGATCCTCCGGATCGAACGACGGGAAACGCGGCCAGCGGAAGCCGCCCGATCCGTCGCGCCCGTTGGCCAGCACGACGTGGCGCGCCTGGACGCGCTCGCCAGTCGACAGCGTGGCCGCCAGCAGGTCGCCGGCCGGTTCCAGCCGCAGCAGCTCGACTCCGTTGTCGACGGCCAGGCCCACGACCTGGCGCACCCACAGGAGATAGGCGAGCCAGTCGAGGCGCGCGATCTTGTACAGCCGCTCCCAGCCGTCCTCGCCATGCTGCGCCTCGTACCAGGCGCGGAAGGTCAGCGAGGGGATCCCGAGGTCGGGCCCGGTCAGGTGCTTGGGCGAGCGCAGGATGGGCATGCGCGCGGTGGTGTTCCACGGTCCCTCGCGGCCGCGCGTCTCGCGCTCGACGACGCGGATGTTGCGGATGCCTTCGCGCAGCAGGGCGAAGCCGGCCGTCTGGCCGCACATGCCGGCGCCGACGACCAGCACGTCGAGGACCCGGCTGCCGTCGGTTGCGGTCCGTTCGGGAACCCAGTTGGCCGGCGGAAAATTCAGGCGGGCGAGGTCGTGGCGCGCGATCCGTTCCAACGCTTGCAGACCTTCGGATTGGCGCTCGACAAGACCGACCATACCGTGCTTCTCACCCTCAGCCGATTCCCATAGCAGGGACGGGGAGATGATTGAACTGCCGTGCTTCTACAGCCTGTCCTCGCCGTGGGCCTATTTCATGGGCCCGCAGCTCGAGGACATCGTGCGCCGACACAAGGTGCGGCTGGTCCTGAAGCCGTTCGACTTCCAGGAGATCGTGCCGCGCACCGGCGGCGTGCCGCTGCGCACCCGGCCGCCGGCCCGGCGCTCGTATCACCATGAGGAACTGGATCGCTGGCGGCACTACCTGCAGATGCCGCTCAACCTGAAGCCGCGCCACTACCCGGAGAAGGTGACCGATCCCGACTGGAACAAGCGGCCGGGCTGGATGGTGATCGCCGCCCAGCTCCAGGGGCTCGACGCCTTCCGGCTGAGCCACGCGCTGTTGCGCGCCTTGTGGGCGGAGGAGCGCGACACGGCCGCCGCCGAGGTGAGGATCCAGGTGGCCGATGAGAACGGTCTCGACGGTCGCGCCCTGCAGGCGGCCGAGACCAGCGCACCGGTGCAGGACGCCTACCGCCGGTTCACGCAGGAGGCCGAAGCGGCGGAGGTGTTCGGCGCACCGACCTTCATCGTCGACGGCGTGCGCTACTGGGGTCAGGACCGGCTGGGATTCGTCGACCGCGCGCTCGAGGCGCTGCGGGCCAAACAAGGGAACTGAAGGGGGAAGCAATGCGCGGTCGTCAGGTTTTCATGGAGACGCTGCTGGCCCACGGCGTCGATCGCATCTTCGGCAATCCGGGCACGACCGAGAGCCCGCTGCTCGATTCGCTGCTCGACTATCCGCAGCTCCAGTACATCGTGCACCTGCACGAGGGCGTGGCGGTCGGCGCCGCCAACTTCTACGCCCAGGCGAGCGGCAAGACCGCGTTCGTGAACCTGCACGTGGCGCCTGGCCTCGGCAACGCCATCGGCATGATCTACAGCGCGCTGAAGAACGGCTCGCCCATGGTCGTGACGGCCGGCCAGCAGGACACGCGCATGCGCCTGCGCGATCCGGTGCTGGGCCACGACCTCGCCGCCATGGCCGCGCCGGTCACCAAGTGGAGCGTGCAGGTCGAGAGCGCCGACGAGCTGGGGCCGATCCTGCAGCGCGCCTTCAAGATCGCCAACGAGGCGCCGGCCGGTCCGGTCTTCGTCGCGCTGCCGATCAACGTCATGGAGCAGGAGACCGCGATCCCGGCCGGCCGGCCCGCGACCCTGTACCCGGCGAGCCGCCCCGATCCGGCCGGCATCGAGGCGATGGCGCGCCTGATCATTGCGGCGCAGAACCCGACGATCGTGGCCGGCGACGACGTGGCCCGCGCCGGCGCCGGGCCGGCGCTGGAGAAGCTGGTCGAGCGCATCGGCGCGTCGGTGTGGTTCGAAGGCTTGCGCGGGCGCAATTCCTTCCCGACCGACCATCCGGCCTATCGCGGCACGCTGGCCTTCGACGCGCCGGGCGTCGCCAAGCAGCTCGCCGACCACGACCTCGTGCTGCTGCTGGGCGGGCCGTTCTTCGAGGAGGTCTGGTACGGGCCGGGTTCGCCCTTCCCGCCGGGCTGCAAGGTCCTGCAGGTCGAGGCGGCGCCGCCGCGGCTTGCCTACAATTTCGCCGTCGACGCCGGCGTCGTGGCCGATGTCGGCGCCGCGCTGGAGGCGCTGTGGCAGGCCACGACCGGCATCAACGGCGCGGCGGCCCGCGCGCGGCAGGACGGTTTCCGCCAGCGCCAGCAGGCCGACGACGCCGCCCAGAAGGCGCGGGTGCAGAAGGCCTGGTCGCGCACGCCGATCTCGATGCCGCGGGTGATGGCGGAGCTGAAGGCCGGCGCGCCGGCCGACGTCGTGGTGGTCGACGAGACGATCACGGCCAACCTCGACCTCTTCAAGACCTTCACCTTCAAGGGACGGGGCGACTATTTCAGCGGCCGCGGCGGCGGCATCGGCCAGGGCGTGGCCGGCGCCATCGGCGTGGCGGTGGCCGAGCCCGGCCGGCCGATCCTCTGCGTCTCCGGCGACGGCTCCACGATGTACTCGATCCAGGCGCTGTGGACGGCGGCGCACCACGAGCTGCCGATCGTGTTCGTGATCCTGGCGAACCGCGAGTACCGCGTGCTGAAGCACAATATCGACGCCTACCGCGCGCGCTTCGACGTCAAGTCCAACAAGCCCTACATGCACATGGACCTGAGCGGTCCCGTGATGGGCTTCGTCGACCTGGCGAAGGGGATGGGCGTCGCGGGCACGCACGTCACCCGGGCGGAGGACATCCAGCCGGCGCTGGCGGCTGCCTTCAGGTCGGGCAAGCCGCACCTGCTCGAGATCGAGATCGAAGGCAAGCGGTAGGGGCTGTCCTCCTGCGCCAGGCCGCAGCTTACTTCGCGCCCGCTCCTGCCTTGGCCGCGCCGTCGCGCGTGCCGGGATAGGTGGCGGTGAACCCGAAGTCGTTCGTCAGGGCGTCGGGCAGCGCGAGCTTGTCGAGATCGGCAAGGCTGGCGGTCTTGGCCGGCTTGATGCCGAGCAGCAGGGGCCCCTTCGGGTCCTGCCAGTCGCCGACGAAGGAGGCCACGGCATCCAGCGCCTTCAGGGTCGTCGGCCCCTGCGCCGCGGCGAAGGCGGCCAGCAGCGTGAGGCCGGTGTTCACAAGCTCCTTGGGCTCGACCTTCTCCTCCTTGGCCCAGGCTGGCACGAGCCGGGCGAGCAGGCCCTTGTCGTCGATCGTGAGGTCCGCCTTGCGCACCCGTCCGTCGTCCTTGGCTTCGGCGATGTCGCTGATCCCGTCGACGACGACGGACAATGCGAGCCGGGCCTGGCCGCGCATGCCGATTTCCAGGGTCTTGACGTCGAGCACCTTGGTCGCCGGATCGAGCGCATAGTCGAGCGTGAGGTCGAACGGCGCCCTGGGGACGCCATAGGGCTGCAGGGCGGTGAAGAGCTCGTCGTCGCCGGTCATGCCCTCGAGCTTCAGCTTGGCGAAGCGGGGCGTGTTGTCGCCGTCCTTCTTCAGGCGATCGAAGTCCAGCGCCTCGACGGTCACCTTCTCGATCTTGACGGTGCTTTCCTTGTCGCCCGTGGCCTCGTTGGCCGGCACGACGGCAACCACGTCGTTCAGGACGAAGCCGGCATCGCCGAGCGGCTCCGCCTTCGCATAGGTGAAGCTCTTCAGCTCGAACTGCGGCTTGACCTCCTTCTCGAAGCGGTCGAGGCCGTTCTGCGCCGCCGTCCCGGTCGCCAGGACGAGGGACAGCAGGAGCCAGGAGACGGCTGCCAGGATCAGGCGCATGCGAATTCCTCAAGGTTGACGGCGGACCCTATCATCGGGTCCCGTCGGCGGCGACTCACGGTCTCGCGTCCAGCTCGTCGAGTTGCTGCGCGTACTGGCGTTCGAAGCGCTCGTTGGCCATGAGCACGAGGCCGAACGTCACGACGAGGATGAAGACGGTCGTGGCATAGTTGCCGTAGTTCCGGATCGTCGCCCAGTCGGCGATGTCCAGGAGCCCCATCCCCACGAGCGTGACCGCTGCCGCCCGCATCAGCGGGACCAGCGCGATCCCGGCCAGGGCGATCGCTGCCACCGACCGGCTGCGCAGGCCGTCGAGCCGCCGCCCTCGCCATGTTTCCCAGGCCGCGGCGGTGGTCAGGCTGAACACGAACAGCGAGAACACGATCGACTGCGCACGCACGCCCGGCCCGGCCTTCCAGGCCAGCACGAAGAGCAGGACGAAGACCGTGGTGATCGCCACCGTGGTCGCGGCCATGAGCTCGGACGCCAGCGACGGATCGTTGAACCGGCGCATGCTCACCCACATCGCCGCGAACCCCGCAACGTAGAGCGCATTGCCGGTCAGGATCAGGCGGAACGACGTATCGGGACCGCGCAGGCTGTAGAGATAGCTTCCGGCGCTGCCGAGCAGCAGCGCGAGCGCCCAGCCGCGCAGTCCCGGGCCGCCGCGATGATGGTACCAGGTCAGCAGGGACACGCCGGCCGAGACCAGGGTGACGATCACGCTGATGAGGTTGAGCGTCGGGAGATTGAGACTGGGCACGATTCTAGCGGGCGGCGGACGGAACGGGCTGCTGGTCGAGCCACTGCCGGGCGGCGTGCAGCTCGCGGAAGATCTTCAGCGGCCGTCGCACGGCGGCAGCCCGGGCGAAGGTCTCGGCCTGGGCGAAACTCTCGTCCGACGCCGCGACGATGGCCAGCGGGCCGACCTGGCCGTGCTGGGCGTAGAAAATGACCTTCTGGCCGAGCGTCCGCAGATTGTCCTCCGAGAGGGCGGCCGGCGCGTGGGTGATCTCGAATATCTTGCGGTAGGCCATCGCGCCCGCTGCCGTCACGCCGGCAAAATACTGCTCGATGTCGGCGGCCGTGACCTCGTCCTTGGTGACGGCAACCACCAGTTTCTGTGGATGGGAGATCGTCCAGTGGACAGGCATCGAATGAAGCCTACCACCGACATCGGCCTGCGGCCACGGTGGCCGCCTGTCAGCGATGCCGCGGGGCCCGCTCCGCCATCGGCCGCGACGAAGACAGGTGCGTCCCGGGGACGGGACCGGCATAGTCCGGGACCGGGGGGTATCATGCGAATCCTGCTTCATCTTGCCGTCATGCTGTCCCTGCTGCCCGCGGGCGCGGCGCTCGCCCAGGTCCAGCCGATTCCGAAGGGCTGGCAGATGGAGCGGGCCGTGCTGCTCAGCCTGCATGGCGTGCGCGCGCCGGAGACGCCGAACGACGGGCTCGACCGCCATTCCGCCACGCCCTGGCCGACCTGGTCCGTCCAGCCCGGCGAGCTGACGGCGCGCGGCGCCGAGCTGATGAAGCTGATGGGCGGCTTCTATCGCGTCCTCTATGGCGGGCGCGGCCTCATTCAGGCCGACGACTGTCCGCCCGTCGGCTCGGTCTCCGCCTGGACCGACACCGACCAGCGCAGCCGGATGACCGGATTGGCGATCCTGTCCGGCATGTATCCCCGCTGCAGCCGCGACATGAGCCTTTCCCATCCGCCGACGGCCGCGGATCCGCTCTTCCATCCGACGCCCAGCGCGCGGTGCCCGATGGATGCCGCGAGCAACCGGCAAGCCGTGCTCGACCGCATCGGCGGCGACTTCAGCTCCGTGCAGCGCGAGTACGCCTCGCAACTGTCGCTCATCCAGGCCACGCTCTGCCCGCCGTCGCTGGTTCGTCCGGGCAGCCAGTGCGGCCTGTCGACCCGGGCATCCGCGGTCGAGAGCGCGGCCGACGGCTCCGTCCGCCTCGTCGGCCCCATCGCCACGGCCGCGGATGCGGCCGAGGATTTCCTGATGGAGGATGCCGAGGGACTGCCGCCCGACCAGGTCGCCTGGGGCAGGCTCTCGGGCGAGGGACAGCTACAGGATGCGCTGAAGATCCGGCGCCTCGAGATCGACCTCGTGGCCAAGACCCTGCCGATCGCCCGCCAGCGAGGCTCCAGCCTGCTTTCCCAGATCGGCGCGACGCTGAAGGACGGTCACGACTTCCCCGGTCATCCCAAGGTCGCGCAACCGGTCCGCCTGGCCCTGCTGGTCGGGCAGGTCACCAACGTCGCCAACGTCGCTCGCCTGCTGAACCTGCGCTGGCAGATCACCGGTTTCCAGCCGAACGAGATCGTGCCGGGGGGTGCGCTCGCGTTCGAGATGATGCGCGACGTCAAGACCTCGCGGCAGTATGTGCGCGTGGCCTACTACGCCCAGACGATGGAGCAGATGCGTGCCGTGGCGCGTCTCGATGCTCCGCATCCGCCGGGCATGGTCGAGGTCGCGCTGCCGGCCTGCCAGGCCGATCTCTACGAGCAGGCCTGCCCGCTGGAGCGTTTCGTCGAGATCGTGGGGCAGGCGGTCGACCCGGGTTGCCTCCCGGCGAGGCCCTGACGGCGGCCTGCGGCCGGTCATCGATCCGATACCAGCCGTTCGCGGCCGATCGCCGTCACCTTCATCCCGTCGGTCGCCGTTTCGATCAGGCCGAGATCGAGCAGGCGGCAGCGATGTTCTTGGGGAATCTCCCGGTTGGTTTCGTGCAGCGCGCGCAGCGCGGCCAGGGCCGTCTGGCTGAGCGGGGCCACAAGCCCACGGGGCGCGGTTCGAATGTTGCGAACCATCGTGTCGTCTCCTGTCTGTCATGCACAAGGCGCGCTTTGCGCGATGCGATGAAAACGCAAGACGACGGGCGAAGGTTTTCGCCAGAATTCAGATATGCGGCGGAACCGCCATAGTTTCGCCGATGTGAAGAGGCGCAGCGCGGGCCGGTCTCAGGCTGCGGGCGGCGCCACCGACAGGCCCCTGACGCGATGGCGTTCGATGAGGCGGCCGACCAGGCCCGAGCGCTTCGCTTCCTCGACGAACGACGAGAGGAAGGCCGCGCCGGCCGTGTTGGACTTCGCGGTCCCGACAGCCTGCTGCACGGCGGTGAACTTGCCGTCGAGGATCTTCAGCTCCGGATGCTTCTCGAGATCCTTGAGAAGGCCGGGCCGCAGGCCCGCGAGCGCTTCGAGCTTCTCGTTCACGAACGTGTTGAACGCGCCCTCGAGTCCGGACACCGGCATCAGCGTCGCATGCTTGATGTTGTTCTCCAGCCAGAGGCCGTAGGCGGAGCGCGCCGATACGGCGATGCGAACGCCCTTGCGATCGACATCGGCGATCGACGCGAGAGGAGAGCCGGGGGGCACCATGTAGGTCGCCTCGATCTCGACATAGGCCGCGGTGAAGGCGATGGTCGCCGCGCGCTGCGGTTCGGCGCCGATCAGGCCGATGTCCCACACATCCTTGCCCGACTGGTCGGCGAGTTCGCCCGGCGACTTGAAGGTGACGTACTTGACCGGCACGCCGAGCGCCTTGGCGATCTCGCTCGCCATGTCCGGCGCCACGCCCTCGGGGTCGCCGCTCGCGCTGCGTCCCGTCACGAGCAGGAAGTTGGAGAGGTTGATTCCGGCACGCAGCACGCCGGTCGGTGCTAGTTCGGCTCGGGCTTTGTCTGTCATGCCGGCAGTCTATACTGAACGGCCAAGGGGAGCGAAGCGCACATGAATGACGTCGTCATCGAGACTGCGAGCGGCAAGGTGCGCGGCGTCGCCGAGCGCGGCGTCTCGATCTTCAAGGGAATTCCCTATGCTCGCGCGCCGGTGGGCGAACGGCGGTTTCGACCGCCGGAAGCGCCGGACCCCTGGAGCGGCGTGCGCGAGGCGCTGGGCTACGGCAACCGCGCGATCCAGAGCGAGAACGTGTTCGGCCTGCCCGACGACCTGCTGGCGCTCTTCACCCTGGGCGGCGTCGAGAAGCGCGACGAGGATTGCCTCTACCTCAACGCCTGGAGCTCGGCCGGCGGCCGCGCCAAGCCGGTGCTGTTCTGGTGCCATGGCGGCGCGTTCATCACCGGCTCCGGCTCCTCGCCGTGGAGCGACGGCGCCAACCTCTGCCGGCTCGACGACGTTGTCGTCGTCTCCTTCAACCATCGGCTGGGGGCGCTGGGCTACCTCCATCTCGAGGACATCGCGCCGGGCTTCGAAGGCAGCGGGACGGCCGGCGTCATGGACATCGTCGCGGCGCTGCGCTGGGTGCGCGACAACATCGCGGCGTTCGGCGGCGACCCCGGCAACGTGACCATCTTCGGCGAATCGGGCGGCGGCGCGAAGGTGAGCGTGCTGATGGCGCTGCCGTCGGCGCAGGGCCTGTTCCACAAGGCGATCATCCAGAGCGGTCCTGCGGTGCAGATGGCCAACCGCGAAGACGGCACGCGCACCGCCCGCCAGGTCCTGGCGCAGCTCGGACTAGAACCGGGCGAGGCCAACCGCCTGCGCGAGCTGCCGGCGGCACGCATCCTCGAGGCCCAGGCTGCCGTGCAGGCCGGCGTCGGCCGCGCGAGCTTCGCCGATCGGCGCCGGCTGGGTTTCAACCCCGTGATCGATGGCAAGGTCTTTCCCGGCGGGCCCTTCGCACCGCGCGCGCCCGACGTCTCTTCCGGGGTGCCGCTGATGATTGGCTCGAACAAGGACGAGATGACCCTGTTCCTCGGCCATCTCGACTGGGTGCGCGACGCCACCTTCGACAATCTTCCCGCGGCGCTCGCCGGCTACCTGGGCGACCGCGCGGCCGAGGTTGTCGCGGCCTATCGCGCCGCCCGCCCGGATGCGCCGGCCGACGATATCGGCCTCTCGATCGTCTCGGATCTCGGCGTCCGGTCGCTGTCGCTCCTGATGGCCGAGCGCAAGCTCGCGCAGGCCGCGGCGCCGGTCTTCGTCTACTACTTCGCCTGGGAGACGCCGGTGCTCGGGGGCCGGCTCCGCTCCTGCCACACGCTCGAGATTCCCTTCGTCTTCTCCAATCTGGAGAGCGCCGAACTGACCGGCGAGGACCCGGCGCGCCTGGCGCTGGGCGAGACGATGAGCCGGGCCTGGATTGCCTTCGCCCGCACCGGCCGGCCAGGGCATGCCGGACTTCCCGCCTGGCCGGCCTATGATCGGGAGCGGCGCCCGACGATGGTGTTCGACGATACCTGCCGCCTCGAGGACGATCCCCGCGCGGGCGAGCGGCGGGTCTGGGAGCAGAAGCCATGAAGATCACCGACGTCACGCTGACGCTTTTTGCCTGGGACGACATCCCGCCCACCCAGTACGGCCAGCACAGCAAGTTCGCCGGCTCGAGCGCGCTCGGGCTGCTGCGCATCGCGACCGACGAGGGCGTCGAGGGACACGCCTTCCTCGGCTCGGCCTCCAACTCGGCGGCCGTCGACGGGCAGGGGCTGATCACCCATCTCAAGCCGATGCTGATGGGACGCAATCCGCTGCATCGCGAGGCGCTGGTGGTCGACCTCTGGAAGCGGCAGCGTCCGGCCGGCGTGCGGGCGATCGGCGCCGTCGACGTTGCCCTGTGGGACCTTCTGGGCAAGGCGGTGGGGCAGCCAATCCATCGCCTGCTCGGCACCTATCGCGAGGCCGTGCCGGCCTACGCCAGCTCGGCGGTCCTGGCCTCGCCCGGCGCCTATGCCGACGAGGCGACGCGGTTCAAGGAGAGCGGCTGGGCCGCCTACAAGATCCATCCGCCGACCCGCTGGCGCGAGGATGTCGAGGTCTGCCGCGCCGTACGCCGCGCGGTCGGCAACTTCACCATCATGCTCGATTCGACCTGGGCCTACGACTATCCGACGGCGCTGCGGGTCGGGCGCGTCGCCGAGGAGCTGGCGTTCCACTGGTACGAGGATCCGCTCGCCGACCAGGACGTCTACAACTACGTCAAGCTGAAGCAGCATCTCTCGATTCCCATCCTGGCGACCGAGTATCCGATCGCCGGCCTCGATTCGTACCAGCCATGGATCATGATGCAGGCGACCGACTTCCTGCGCGGCGACGTCGCGGTGAAGGGTGGCATCACGACCCTGGTGAAGGCGGCACACCTCGCCGAGGCCTTCCGGATGAACTACGAGGTCCATCACGGCGGCAACTCGCTGAACAACATCGCCAACCTGCACGTCATCGCATCGCTGAAGAACACGGAGTTCTTCGAGGTGCTGCTGCCGGACGGCGCCCAGAAGTACGGGCTGGAAGAGGACATCGTCGTCGGCCCGGACGGGATGGTCCACGTGCCCAACGGCCCGGGCCTGGGGGCCGCGATCGACTTCAAGCTCATCGAGCGCAAGAAGGTCGCGGTCCTGGCCTGACTCGCCGCGCCGCGTCCGTCAGCGGTCGAGCCAGACGTCCTCGAAGTGGCCGACGTTGAACATGCTGTTGACCGACGGCACGAAGCCGCGGACATAGGGCTGCCAGCAGGTGGCGTTGCTGTTCCACATGATCGTCGGGCGCGCGGCGTCGGCCAGCAGCCGCGCGTCGATGTCCCACACCATCTGCCTGCGCTTCTCGGCGTCGGTCTCGGCCGACTGGAGGTCGAACAGGCGCTCGATCTCGCCATTGCAGTAGCCGCTGTAGTTCCGCTCGGATCGGCAGGAGAAGTTCTCGAAGTACGTCTGGTCGGGGTCGTCGACCCCGTTGGCCGTCACGTTGATGCTGAGCATGAAGTCGCGGCGGTGCATCCGCCCGAGCCAGCGCGAGGCGGTGACCGGCTCGAGCTGGGCGGCGACGTGTATCGTGCGCAGTTGCTCGGCCAGGAGCGCCGCCGGCTCGCGCAGGGAGGCGCGGCTGCGCGTCAGGATCTTGATCTGCAGCGGACGGGCCGGCCCGTATCCCGCCTTTTCCATGATGGCACGCGCCTCGGCACGATTCTTGGCGACGTCGGGATCGCGGCCGGGGACCTCCGCCAGCCTGTCCGGCGGCAGACCCCACAGGCCTTCGGGCGGCGGCTGGAGAATGCCGCCGATGTCGCCGAAACCTTCGTTGAGGGCGGTGATGAAGGCGCGCCGGTCGAGCGCCATCACCAGCGCGCGGCGGATCTCGGGATCGTCGAACGGCGCCGCGTCCCGGTTGATCAGTATGTTCGTGCTGCTGTTCATCGGCGTCGTTTCGCAGGCCACCCGCGGCGCCTGGCGGCGCACGTCGCGCAGCTGACGGATCGAGACGTCCCACGGGAAGGTCATGTCGTAGCGCCCGGCGACGAAGCCCAGCAGGGCGGTCGAGGGGCTCGCGACGATGCTGAACTCGATCCCGTCCAGCAGCGGCTTGCCGGGCTTGAAGTAGTCCGGATTGCGAACCAGCCGCACGCTGTCGAACTGCTTGAACGACTCGATCCTGAAGGGACCGGTGCCGATCGCCTTGGTGCGCATGTGGGAGCCCGGCACGTGGCACGGATAGATCGGCGTGAGGCCGGATGCCAGCAGCATCAGCAGCGAGGGCTGCGGACGGTTGAGGTAGATCGTGACGTCCTGGTCGGTATTGCCGTGCACGTAGTTGATGTTGCGGAACCACGAGCCGCGCGGATTCTGCTTCAGCGGGTCGCGCGCGCGGCCGGTCAGCAGCTCGAAGGTGCATTCGACGTCGGCGGCCGTGAAAGCCCACCCGTCGTGCCATTTCACGTCGCGGCGCAATTTGAAGGTGAGCTCGGTCCTGTCCTCGTTCCAGCTCCACGATTCGGCGAGGTCGGGAACGATCGAGTCTTCCGTGTTCTGCGGCTTCGTCGGGTCGAACATGACGAGGCCGTTGAACACCGGCAGGAAGGGGATGACGGCGGCCGGCGTGTCTTCCTCCAGGATCGAGGAGCTGAGCGGATTGTCCCAATGGAACATGCGCAGCGTCCCGCCGGCCCTCTGTGCCGAGACCGGGCTGCCGGCGAGCAGGGCAGCGGTCAACACGGCACAGAATGCGAGGGCGGCGCTCAGGCGCATGCCTGGCGCCCGTGCTGGTCGCTGGCCGGTCGTGGCCTCATCGGAAAAACACCCGATTTCTATGACGCGTCAAAGTATCAGGTGGCGTGCCCGGCGTAAGGCAGGAAAACAAAAGATACAGTCGAGGCGCTGCAAGGAGATGGTGTTCCCGCCGCCAAGCCAGCGTTGCGGCTGCAATATCCGCGGCGCGGCCGGACGCGGCTCTTCCACTCGGCTCGTGCCGCGCGAAGGATTCTTCAGGCGGCTCGGCTCTTGAGGATCTCCCAGGCGCGGCGGAAGGCCTGCGCCATCTCCTCCGCGGGGACCGCACCGGAGAACAGGATGTGGCCCTGCAGCGCGAAGCTCGGCACGCCCTGGATGCCGGCGTTGCGCGCCATGCGGTCGGCGGCCGTAACCTCCTTGAGCCCGGCATCGCCGGCCAGCATCGCCTCGACGTCGTCGTGCGCCAGTCCGCCGCGCGCGCCGAGCTCGGCCAGCACGCGGGCATCGCCGATGTCGGCGCCGCGGCAGAAGTAGCCCTCGAACAGCGCCTCGACCACGCCGTCCTGCACGCCCTGCTCGCCAGCCATGCGGATGACGCGATGGGCGTCCAGCGTATTGGGCGTGCGCGTCAGACGGTCGAGATGGAAGTCCAGACCGACCGACGCCGCCGCCTCGGTGATCCGCTCGTCGAGCTGGCGCGAGCGCTCGGCGCTGCCGAACTTTGCGATGCGGTACTCGGCGCGGTCGACGCCCTCGCGCGGCATCTCGGGATTGAGCTGGAAAGGGTGCCAGGCGACGGTGAAGCGCAGCCGCTGTTGTTCCAGCAGGTCCAGCGCACGCTCGAGATGGCGCTTGCCGATGTAGCACCAGGGGCAGATCGCGTCCGAGATGACGTCGATACGGCCAACAGGCTGTGCCTGATCCATGGCTGTTTCCTTCCCTATTGCGTGCGAGCCTATACCCGTGTCCATTCGACGGCAACGAGGGCCACGGCAGCGAGGGGAATCTCATGGACAAGCCCGAGTATCGTTCCGCCCTGATCGTCGGCACCGGCCCCGGTCTCAGCGCGTCCCTGGCCCGCCTGTTCGCGCGGCAGGGGCTCTCGGTGGCCCTGGCTGCCCGCCAGCTCGACAAGCTCGCCGCGCTGGCGGGCGAGACGGGCGCTTCGCTGCATGCCTGCGACGCAGCCGATCCCGACGCGGTCGCCGCCGTGTTCAAGGACCTCGACGCGAAGGGCCGGACGCCCGACGTCGTCGTCTACAACGCCAGCAACCGGGTGCGCGGGCCGCTGGTCGATCTCGATCCCGCCGATGTACGGCGGGCGATGGAGATCAGCGCCTTCGGCGGCTTCCTCGTGTCCCAGCAGGCGGCGCGCCGCATGCTGCCGAAGGGCCACGGCGCCATCTTCCTGACCGGCGCGACCGCCGGCGTGAAGGGCTTCGCCCTGTCGGCGACCTTCGCCATGGGCAAGTTCGCGCTGCGCGGCCTCGCCCAGTCGATGGCCCGCGAGCTGTCGCCCAAGGGCATCCACGTCGCGCACTTCGTGATCGACGGCGGCATCCGCAGCGACGCACGGCCGGTGCCCGACAACGCGCCGGACAGCCTGCTCGATCCCGATGCCATCGCCGAGACCTACTGGGCGACGCTGCAGCAGCATCGCAGCGCCTGGAGCTGGGAGATCGAGGTCAGGCCCTGGGTCGAGAGGTTCTAGGGCCGATCGGTCGGGCCGACGCGCTACAGGTGCCGGCGCAGCAGGTCGAGGGCTGCATGCAGGTCGGGCAGGATGTCGACCGAGCGCGCGCGGCTCTCGGGCAGCGGTTGCAGGAGATCGGGCACCATGAAGGCCATGGCGCCGGCGGCATGCGCGGCGGCGAGCCCGATGTTGGAATCCTCGAAGGCGAGGCAGTGGCGCGGCGGCACGCCGAGTCGCCGGGCGGCCTCGAGATAGACGCCGGGATCGGGCTTGGCGTGCTCGACATCGTCGCGGGTCGCGACCGCCTGGAAGCGGTCGAGCAGCCCGGCCTTGCCGAGATGGTTCTCGGCGGTAGCCCGGCCGGCGGAGGTCGCCACGGCGAGCTTCAGGCCGCGACCGGCCAGGAACTCGAGCAGCTCGACGACCCCCGGCTTCAGCGGGATCCCGGCCTCGAGCAGCCGGCGCAGGTGAGCGGAGAAGTGACCGCGGAACTCGGCGATGCTGAAGCCCTCGCCGTAATGGGCCTCGATCATCAGGTTGCACTCGTGCCCCGGGACGCCGACCATCGCATGGCAGAGATCCATCGGCAGGTCGCGGCCGAGCGTCTCCGCTGCCGCCTGCATCGCCTCGATGTAGAGCGCCTCGGTGTCGAGCAGCAGGCCGTCCATGTCGAACAGGGCGGCCTCGACGGGTTTCTTCAACATGGCGCCTTCTACCGAAGCGCCTTCGGCGGCGCATCCCTGAACAGCAGCGACGCCGCGGCGAAAAGGGCGCAGACGAGGGCCACGAACAACGGCAGGCCGTGCGGACTGGCGTGCATCGCGAGCCCGGCCAGCAGCGGTCCGGCCAGCGCGCCGGCGCCCCAGGTGAGTCCCATGCCGGCGTAGATGCCGACCAGGGCGTCGCCCGAGAAGCGGCTGCCGACGATGCTCAGAATGATCGTGTAGATGCCGACGAAGGCGCCGCCCCAGACGAACAGCACCACGAACAGGATCCACGGAGCGGCTTCGAGGGCGAATGGCCAGATCAGCGCGCCGAGCGACGAGAGCGCCGCCAGGGCGACGATCAGCCGGCGACGGTCGACCTTGTCGCCCAGCCAGCCGATGGGAAGCTGCAGGACGATGGCGCCGATCATCATGCAGGAGATGAGCTGGGTCGCCTCGGCCTCCGGCCAGCCCGTCGCCATCGCGTAGAGCGCGAGGAAGCTCAGCCCCGCGGTCTCGACCCCGGCGGTGAGCGCCGTCGCGGCCATGGCGACCGGCGCCAGCCGCACCGCCTGCAGCGGATTGCCGACGGCCGGCCGCTCGAACGGCGGCGCCTCGATCCCCGGCCAGACGACGAAGCAAGCGGCGACGGCCGCGAGAGCTGCACCCACCGCATAGGGCAGCATGCCGTCGCTGCCGACGGCCGACAGGATCAGCGGCCCCAGCGCGAAGCCCAGCGACAGGGCGGTGGTGTAGGCACCCATGGCGCGGGCGCGGGTCTCCTCGGCGGTGAGCGCGTTCAGCCAGGTCTCGGACAGCACGAAGAGGACCTCGGAGGCCGCGCCCAGCAGGATGCGCAGCGCGAACCACAGCCACAGGAACGGCAGGGCAGGAAAGGCGAGCAGCAGGATCGCTGCCGAGAGGAGCGATCCGACGACGGCGCGGCGGATGCCGAGGAAGGCGGTGAGGCGCGGCAGCGCGAAGGCCATCGCCAGCACGCCGACCGCCTGCATTGCCGCGTTGGCGCCGATCGCGGCCTCGCCCAGGCCCTGCTCGGCGAGGTCGAGCGCGATCAGGGCGGCCGCCAGGCTGTAGGTCAGCCCGAACACCATGGCGGTCGCGATGACGGCGCCGCGCGCGACCAGGCTGCCGGTCGCCATCAGGCCCGAATCTCCGGCCGCCGGCCAGCCCGCAGCCGGTCGGGCAGGGCGATGATGTGCTTCAGCGCCCGCGAATAGTCGAGCACCATGCCCGGCGTCCAGGCCATCGCCGCGGCGCGCCGGCGCATCACGCCGGCGACCCAGAGCTCGGGCGAGAAGAGAAGCCTCGCCAGGAAGTACGGCGAGCCGGCGCGCGCCTCGAACATTCCCTCGAGCCCGGCGTCGAGTGCCTTGGCGACGCCGCTCGAGCAGTTGCGGCTGGTGAGGTTGTAGGTCGTGTCGCGGCGATAGGCGCGCCAGAAGGCGCGCATCGCCGCGATGTCGAGACCCCTCAGCCGGACCTGCCGCGTCGACGGGCACCAGTCGCGCGCTTCCTCCTCGTAGCTCGGCTGAAAGAGCCCGGCCACGTCGTTGTCCGGCGTGGCGCGCAGCGTGCGGGTGAGGGGCTGGTCGAGGCTGATCTCGGTCGCCGGATAGTGGCTGATGTAGATGTCCGGCGGCGCCTCGAGCGCCGCGTGGCCGGTCGACACGCTGCCCTTCTCGTCGAACGCCGCGACGTAGCGCCGGACTCCGACGGGCGCGAGGGCGCCGGTCGGAGTCCAGACATGCACGGTCACAGGTCCGGGCGTCCGCGACAGGCGCGTCGCGGCGGTGGCCGGTCCCGCCTCGTCCTCTTCCCTCGGCCAGCCCGAGGCGAGGACGGCCGACAGGGGGAGGCCGACCGGAAGCTGACGCAGGCGAATGGCCAGGCCGCCCAGGCCGACCGCGGACACCATCAGCAGCAGCCCGACATCGGCACCGGTCTCGCCGGCCCAGTTGGTGGGGTAGGGCTGGAACGAGGCGATCGCCCACAGCAGCTCCAGGCCGGCGCCGACCAGCGACAGCCGCCAGCGCGCGAAGCGCACGACCCATGCCGAGGTGGCCCGCCAGGCGGCGTCGGCGAGCAGGAAGGTGCCGGCCAGGATGCCGACGATCATGTCGACGTGCCACGGCGATTCGACCAGCACCAGGGCGATGGCCACGAACAGCACGGCCTTGGCGATGCGCAGCGCGCGCTCCGTGCCGGCCGTCTGGGCGGCGGCGGCCAGGGCGATCGCGGCATCGATGAGCAGCGGGACGGCGAACCAGGTCGGGGGGATCCGGTCGTCGGTGAAGGCATCGAGGAAGAAGAAGAGGCCGAGCAGGAACCACGCCGTGCCGAGCAGGAACAGGATCCACCATTTGCGCCGGAGAACGCGGGCGCCGACCAGGAGCAGAAGCAACTCGATCATGCCCGTCGGCGGCGCCCTCCGGCGGCGGCCCCGCGATGCCGGGCCGGGGACCCCGTGTCGAAAAGACCGTCCTCGGCGTGTGTGCTCGACATGCTTTCAGTCTAAGCTCGCGCCAGAATTCCGAAAGGGCGGGAGACGACCATGCGCATTCACAATCTCTATGTCGACGAGCAGGGCGAGACCCATTTCCGCGACATCGAGGTGGAATGGAAGCATGACGGGCCCGGCGGCCGCACCTCCGCCACCCTGCCCGCCACCGGCATCATCTTCCGCCAGACTCCCGGCACCTACGACTATGCCTGGCATCCGGCGCCCCGCCGGCAGTACATCATCAATCTCGACGGCGGCGTGAGCATCCAGGCGAGCGACGGCGAGACCCGGATCATCGGCGCCGGCGAGGTGCTGCTGGTCGAGGACACGTCCGGCAAGGGCCATTTCTCAAAGGCCGTCGAAGGCAAGATGCGCCATTCCATCTTCGTCCCCATCGAGTAAGGAGTAGTCATGAGCGTCCAGACCGTCCCCGATCCCACCGCCGATCTCGTCGCCCAGGCCAAGCGCGTCCTTCCCGGCGGCAGCTTCGGCAACATGCCGGCCGAGGTCCTGCTCAAGGAGGGCAAGGGCGGCCGCATCCGGGACGAGGCAGGACGCGAGTATGTCGATTTCCTGCTGGGCTCCGGGCCGATGTTCGTCGGCCATGCCCATCCCGAGGTGACGGCGGCGGTCCAGGCCCAGGTGCCGCTCGGCACGACCTACTTCGCCAACAACCGCCACGGCGTGGCGCTGGCCGAGGCGATCTGCGACGCCGTGCCCTGCGCCGACCAGGTCCGCTTCGTCTGCTCGGGTACCGAGGCCGATCTCTACGCCATGCGGGCGGTGCGCGCCTTCCGCAAGCGCGACAAGATCCTGAAGTTCGAGGGCGGCTATCACGGCATGAGCGACTACGCGCTGATGTCGCTGGCGCCCAAGCGGCCGGGCAACTTCCCGCGCCCCACGCCCGATTCGGCCGGCATCCCGAAGTCCGTGCAGGACGAGATGCTGGTCGCCGCCTTCAACGACATCGACATGGTCGAAAGCCTGATCGAGGAGCAGAAGGACGAGCTGGCGGGCGTCATCGTCGAGCCGTTCCAGCGCCTGATTCCGCCGCAGCCGGGCTTCCTGCAGGCGCTGCGGGAGGTGACGCAGAAGCACGGCATCCCGCTGATCTTCGACGAGGTCGTGACCGGCTTCCGCTTCGCCTATGGCGGCGCCCAGGAATATTACGGCGTGACGCCGGACCTGTGCTCGCTGGGCAAGATCGTGGGTGGCGGCTTCGCGCTGGCCGCCGTCGCCGGCCGCGCCGACATCATGCGCCACTTCGACCGTCTGGCGGTCGAGGACGAGGACTACATCTTCCAGGTCGGCACCCTGTCGGGCAATCCGGTCGCCGCCGTCGCCGGCCTCGCGACCCTCGACATCCTGAAGCGGCCCGGCACCTACGAGCAGGTCTTCGCCACCGGCCGCGAACTGATGGCGGCCCTCGACGGGCTCCTGAGGAAGGCCGGCATCCCGGCCCAGGTGCTCGGCGAGCCGCCGCTGTTCGACGTCATCTTCACCGACCAGCCCGTGCGCGACTATCGCGACACGCTGAAGGGCGACAAGGCGATGCTGACGCGCTTCAACCAGGTGCTGCGCGAGAACGGCATCATGAAGGGCGAGAGCAAGTACTATGTCAGCCTGGCGCACACCCGCGCCGACATCGACCAGACGATCGCCGCCTGGACGGCGGCGGTCGACACGCTGGTCAGGGAGCGCGGCTGAAGAGGATCCAGTGCGGGCTTTCGGTCCGCTTCGGGAAGTGCTCCGCCAGGTAGTCGCCGTAGAGGTCGAGCGCCTTTGACGTGACGGCCGCATAGGTCGGCTGCCGCGGCACCAGGACGTGACGCACGCCGGCGAACATCGTCGCCGGCGCCGGCCAGGGGAAGTTGACGTCGAGCCACAGGCGCGCGCCGCGGCGCGGTGCGCGGCCGAGGACGAAGGGCATCGGGTTGACCTGGTCGAACACCACCACGCCCTGGCCGCCGTTGGCGGTGCGCCGCAGCAGTGACGCCGCTTCGAGGATCGTGCCGACATAGTCGTCCTGGTCGATCTCCTCGCCGTTTCGGATCGGCACGTCGCCGGCCGGCACGGCGAGGCCGCGCAGGTTGGTCCGGTCGACCACGAGCAGGTCGCCCGGCCGGGCGGCGGCCTCGCGATATGCGAGGAGGCTCGAGGCCGCGACCAGCACGGAGGCGAGGGGCAGGACGAGCGGTGCGGCGGCGAGAGGCCGCATCACGGGATCGTCGCGCAGGCAGGCGTGCAGCAGGAACGCCGCGACCAGCACCAGCGGGAGGCCGCGCGCCTGGGTGTTGAAGACCAGCAGGGCGCCGGCCAGGACGACGAGCGCCGCCACGGCCAGCGGCAATCGCCACGACGCCCGGCCGAGCCAGAACAGGCCGAGCGCCATCGCCAGGAGCAGGAGGCAGAGCGCCTGGTCGCGACCGCTGGTGCGCAGCAGGTCCTCGAGATGGCCGACGACGAGATAGTCGGCGACCGCGCCGGGCCGTGCCGCCACCTCGGCCAGATCGGCCAGATAGGGCCAGTTCCAGGGTGCGACCGCGTTGGCGAGGACCAGGCCGCCGGCGACCAGCCAGGCCGGACGGCGCACGTGCGGCTCGACCAGGTAGGCAACGCCCAGCGCGCCGAGCGCGGCGGCGAAGTAGGTGATCTTGAGATGGTAGAGGGCCGCCATCAGGAGCCCGCCGACCAGGGCGTCGACCCAGTCTCCTGGCGCCGTCGGCCGCCGCCGCGGCAGGAAGAGGAGCAGGCACAGGATCGAGATCGTCGCCCAGCCATAGTCGTTGTAGGACATGGCGAACGTGAAGTGGGTAGGGTCGTCGCCGATATTGGCCGGCATCAGCACCAGCAGCGGCGGAAACAGCATGAACAGCGCGGCGGCCACCGGCGGCAGGCGCGTCGCGGCCGCCACGGCGGCGGCGGCGAAGAGGGCGACGGCGGCGAGGATGTTTCCGGCGACGAAGGCCGCCACGGTCGGACCGCAGATCCACATGCCGAGCTGGGTCAGCCGGAAGTAGAGCTGCCCGACCGGATCGTGGAAGTCGACGTTGGCGACCTGTCCGTTCGCGAGGTGCCACGCGCCGGCGAGGTTGAACAGAAGGTCCCACGACATCTCGCGCGACACGACGAGCCCCGCCGTCGCGAGCAGTGCCGCCCCGGCCGCCACCACCGTGCCGGCCAGGGCGACCGGCAGGGCGGCTGTCGCTCTCAAGGGCCGTCGAGGCCCTTGCTCTTCAGGATCTTCAGGTTCCCCGGGTTGGCCAGCGCCAGCATGAGCTGGTCCGCGGCGACGCGGTTGCGCGTGGCGACCGAGATGGCGCCCGAATAGATCGTGAAATGCTGGACGTCGAGGGGCAGCGGGCCGACCACCTCGGCGCCGGGCACGGCCAGCAGCTCGCTCATCTGCTGCATGGCGATCTCGGCCTCGCCATTGACCACCTTCTCGGCCACCAGGCCGCCCTTCACGAGTACGCTCTTGGGCTTCAGCGCGGCGGCGATGCCCATCTTCTCGAACAGCTTCGAGAGGTAGATGCCGCTCGAACCGCCGGCCGCGGGGTCGATGTAGGCGATGGCGCGGGCGCCGAGCAGGGCCTGCTTCCAGGAATCGACGGTCGAGATGTCGGGCTTGGCCGCGCCCTTCTTGACGGCGACGCCGATGCCGACGCGCGCCAGCTCCTTGGCGCTGCTCTCGTCGAGCCGGCTGCCGAGATAGGGGCCCATGACCAGCGGGGGCAGGACGACGATGTCGAAATATTCGCCGGCCGCCACGCGTCGGGCGAGGTTGCCGGCGGTGTCGTTCTCGATCGTCACCGTATGGCCGGACGTCTTCGTCCACGCCGCGGCGATCTCCTGGGCGGCCGCCTTGTAGGCGCCGGCCGAAAGGATCTTGAGATCCGCCGCTGCGGCGCCACCGGCGAAGCCGGCGACGGCGAGGAGGGCGGCGAACAGCAGGCGCATGATCATCTCCTATCGGAAACGCATCGACTCGGGCAACCCTGACGGGAGCAGCCTCTAGGCGGGCGTGCCCATCGTGTAGGGCTTGAGTGTCGCATACATGAAGGCATGGAGGGGGGTCGCGACGCCGTGGCGGCGGCCGAGCTCGACCACCTTGCCCGACAGCCAGGGCAGCTCGATTCGGTTGCCGCGCAGGAGGTCGACGGCCATCGAGGCGATGAGCCCAGCCGGCGCGTTGCGGGTGAAGGCAAGCGTCCGCTCGACCGCGTCCTCGGGCAGCGCCACGCCGGCGGCGCGGCCGACCGCCGCCACCTCCTCGTAGGCAGCCGCGAACAACGGGGCGATGTCGGGATCGTCGCGCAGCTTGCCGACCGGCAGCCGTGTCAGCGCCATGATGCCGGCATTCGATGCCAGCAGGATGAACTTGAGCCAGAGGTCGGTGTGGATCGACGTCGACAGGACGCCGTCGATTCCGGAGGCGGCGCACAGGGCGGCGAAGGCCTCGGCGCGCGGGCTGCGGCGGCCGTCGAGCTCGCCGAAAACCAGGCGCATCCCCGTGCCGGTCTGGCGGATGACGCCCGGGGCCGCGATGGTGGCGGAGATGGTGGCGACGCCGCCCAGCACGGCCGCCTCGCCGAGGATCGGGAGGAGGCGATCGGAAGCGTCGATGCCGTTCTGCAGCGGGACGACCGCCGTGCCGGGGCCGACCATCGGCTTGATCGCGGCACCGGCGCTCTCGACGTCCCATTGCTTGACGCAGAACAGGACGATGTCGACCGGTCCGACGGCGGCGGGATCGTCGGTCGCCCGGGTCGGCGACAGGTGGATGTCGCCGCGCGCGCTCTCCAGCCGCAGGCCCTCGCTCCTTATCGCCACGAGGTGCGCGCCCCGCGCGATGAAGGTCACGTCGGCGCCCCCCTTGGCGAGCACGGCGCCGTAGCCGCCGCCCACGCCGCCGGCACCCACTACGGCAATACGCATGTCACGCTCCCCAACACGATCAGCCCCTCCCGGCAGGCCAGGTCGCAAACCTCGTCCTCGATCCGCAGCGCATGCCCGGCCGCGAGCGCGTGGACGCCGCCCCGCAGGTCCAGGCTTGCCGGCCCGGCCGGACAATAGGCGATGTGGATGCCGGCACCCAAGGGCTGCTTCTCGCCCGCCTCGAGCACGCCGAGGTCCAGGCGCACGCGCGAGCGGTCGCCGATCAGGTTCACGACCTCGACCGGGCCGGCCTCGAGGCGGCTCACGATCGGCGTCTCGCCGGCGAAGCGCACCGGCCGGAACGGTTGCCGGACGTCGATGTCCCCCTGCGGCGTTTCCAGGACCAGCCCCCTGCCGGCGACCAGCACCTGCAGCCGTTCGAAGCCGGCATAGTCGGAGAACGGGCCGGCGGCGGTGATCGGCGTGCGGCCGAAGCGCCAGACATCGCCGTCGAGCGCGATGTCGACGGTGACGCCACCGCCGTTTCTCCAGGGCGTGCGGATGTAGCCGGCAGGATCGAGAGGGGTGATCAGGGTTGGTTCGTCAGCCGGTTGCGGCCACGACTCCCTGGGCGAGCAGGGCGTCGATCTCGCCCGGCGCATAGCCGTGACCGGCCAGGATCTCCACCGTGTGCTGGCCGGTGACCGGTGCAGTGCCACGCGGCGTCCTGTCGGCCGGGGCCGGCATGCCGGGCAGGGCGGGAACCGGCACCGGCTGCTCGAGGCCGGCCTGGTTCAGCCACTGGATCAGGCCCGATTCGCGCACCTGCGGCTGGTCGAGGAACTCGGCATAGCTGTTCAGCCGCTCGTGCATCAGGCCGGCCTCGGTCAGCCGGCGGCTCCACACGGCCCAGGGCTCCGCGGCCAGGATCGGCCGCACGATGGTGTAGAGCGTGGTGTCGTTGGCCAGCCGCAGCGCGGGCGTGGCGAAGCGCGGATCGGCGGCCAGCGCCGGCTGAGCCATCGCGGCGCACAGGCTTCGCCAGTCGCGGTCGTTGATGGCGACCAGCGACATCCAGCCGTCGGCGACCTGGAACACGCCGCCCGGCGCGCCGCCGGGCTTCATCGTGCCGCCTTCGAGGTGGCAGGCCATCAGGCGGATCGACTGCAGCGCCGTCGCGGCCTGCATCAGGCTGGCGTCGAGGTAGCGGCCGCGCGGCTCGTCGCGCCGTGCGTAGAGGGCCGCCGAAAGCGCCTGGAAGGCGTATAGCGCCGTCGACATGTCGACCACGATCACCGGTACGCGATGCGGGATGCCGTCTTCGCCGCGATTCTCGCTCATCAGCCCCGTGTAGGCCTGCAGCACCGGGTCCATCGCCGGCCGGCCGCTCAGCGGCCCGCTCTGGCCGAAGCCCGAGATCGACAGGTAGAGGAGCCGCGGCTCGCGGGCGGCGACCGCTTCGTAGCCGAAGCCCAGCCGCTGGATGACGCCCGGCCGGAAGCCTTCGAGGAAGACGTCGGCGCCTTCCAGCAGCCGCCACACGACCTGCTTGCCGGCCTCCGACTTCAGGTCGACGGCGATGCTCTTCTTGCCGAGGTTGCCGATGATGGAGAAGGCTGTGTGGCTGCCGTAGCGGGCGCCGAGCGTGCGGGCCCAGTCGCCGTCGCCGATCCCCTCGACCTTGATGACCTCGGCGCCGTGCTGGGCCAGCAGCATGGCGCAGTAGGGGCCCGCGATCCCCTGGCTGAGGTCGACGACCTTCAGGCCGGCGAAGGGCGCTTCGTAGCTCATGTCCCGCCCTGGCGCATGGCCGGCGTCACGCGAGCTTGACCAGCATCTTGCCGAAATTCTCGCCGCGCAGCATGCCGATGAAGGCGCGCGGCGCCTGGGCGATGCCCTCGACCACGTCCTCGCGGTACTTGAGGCGGCCCGAGCGCACCCATTCGCCCATCTGGCGGCGCGCCGGCCCGTAGCGCTCGGCGAAGTCGGTGACGATGAAGCCCTGCGCGCGCACGCGCTTGCCGACGAAGGTGCCGAGCAGGCGGGGGCCCATCGGCGGGGTCGTGGCGTTGTATTGCGAGATCGAGCCGCAGAGCGCCACGCGACCGAAGAAGTTGATGTTGCGCAGGACGGCGTCGGAGATCTCGCCGCCGACATTGTCGAAGTAGACGTCGATGCCGTTGGGGCAGGCCTCGCGAAGCGCCGCGTCGAGATCCTTCGTCTCCTTGTAGTCGAGGCAGGCGTCGAAGCCGAGTTCGTCGGTCACGAAGGCGCACTTGCGCTTGCCGCCGGCGATGCCGACGGCGCGGCAGCCCATGATCCTGGCGATCTGTCCCACGACCTGCCCGACGGCGCCGGAAGCCGCCGAGACGACGACGGTCTCGCCCGGCTTGGGCTGGCCGACCTCGAGCAGGCCGAAATAGGCGGTCATGCCCGGCATGCCGAGCACGCCGTTGGCCGTCGAGATCGGCGCGATCGACGGATCGACCTTGCGCAGGGTGGGTCCGCCGCCGATCGCATATTCCTGCCAGCCCAGCCGGTCCTCGACGATGTCGCCGACCGCGAAGCCCGGATTCTGCGACGCCACGACCTCGCCCACGATGCCGCCGGTCATGACCTCGCCGATGCCGACGGGCGCGGCATAGGAGGCGGCGTCGCGCATGCGGCCGCGCTGGTAGGGGTCGAGCGAGAGGTAGAGCACCTTGACCAGCACCTCGCCGTGCCGGGGCTCCGGCACCGGCGCCTCCTCGACCCGGAAGTCGGACTCGGCGGGCTCGCCGGGCGGGCGCCGCAGCAGCACGACGCGGCGATGGGTCTTCGGGATCGTGGCCATGGACGTTCGCTCCGCTGTTTGCCGGAGCTTAGCGCGGGAGCGGCAGCCGTGGGCAAGAGTCTCGCTGGCTGCGAAACGGTCAGAGTTCGCTGCGCCGGGACGCCTGGCGCGGCGGATCGGTGGTGCGCGGCCGCTTGAAGTCGAGGTCGTGGCGGATCTTGAGCTTGGCCTCGACCACGAACAGCTCGGCATCCTGCCGCGTCTGGATGGCACGGAACTGCTCGATCCAGCGCTCGCGCTCAGGATACTCCGCCGTCTGCAGGACCTTCATCAGCGCCACCTGGGCGAAGCCGAGCTGGGTGGAACCGGATTCGACCGGCACGCTGCGCTCGACCTGCCCGTCGAGATCCCGGCGGGCCAGGCGCAGCTCGGCACGGCGCAGCAGCAGCTGGTCCTCCGACTCGGGCTCGTCCGAGCAGCCGATCGGGTCGGGATTGACGGCCGGCTCCGGCAGCGTCGTCGGCGCGTCGGTGCGCGCGGCGTCGAGCGACACGAGATGGAGCAGGTCGGCGGCCGCCGCATCGCGACCGGTGATGGCGCCCATGCCGAACAGCCGCTCGGTGGTGGCGAGGATCGACGTATGGTCGTAGGTCGTATGGTCGATGGTGCCGCGCCGCACCCACGGCGAGATGACCAGCGCCGGCACGCGCACGCCGAGCTGGTCGAACCTGAAGCCGAAGTGATTGTAGTCGTCGACGGCCACGTCGCCGGGCGGTGGGGCGGGTGGCGGTCGCGCGTGGTCGTAGAAGCCGCCATGCTCGTCGAAGGTCACGATCAGCATGCTGCGCTCCCAGTAGGGCGAATTGCGGATCGCCTCGTAGGTCCGCTTGATCAGTCGCTCGCCGCGCGTCACATCGTCGAGCGGATGCATGGAGTTGCCGCAGGTATAGTCGCCCGGCCCGGTCGCGCCGAAGGTGCTCTCGCCGTACTGCGGCTCGATGAAGACGAACTTCGGCCCGAAGTCGGCGCGGCCGACGGCTTCGACGAAATCGTCGAAGTCCTGGAAGCGGCCCTGCAGGGCGTTGAGGTTCATGCCCGCGAGCGCGAAAGCCACCGGGAACTCGTCGCCCTCGACGACCTTCCATTCGATGCAGCGGTCGTCCAGCTTGTCGAAGATGGTGCCGTTGTAGAAGCGGTAGCCGCCGACGGTCACCGACGCGACGACGTCGAGCTTGCTCGGGCTGTCGTCGAGGCTGCCCGAGGAGGCGGCCATGGCGAAGAACCGGTTGGGCCAGGTCGGGCCGGGCAGCGAGGAGAACCAGGCATCGCAGATCGCGAACTCGCGGGCGAGCGTGGTCAGGACCGGAAGCTGCTCGGGAGCGAAGCAGCTCAGGGCGCGCGCCGCCGAGGCGCCGCCCTTGTCGACGTAGTGCTGGGCAAAACCGGAATTGTCGATCGGCGGGTAGCCGGCGGCCGGATCGTAGGGCCCGGCCGCGACGCCACACAGGGCGGCCAGGGCATCGCGGAATTCGTGCGGCGGGTCCTTGTCGACGTTCTTCAGCGCGAAGTCGGCGGGCGCATTGACCGCGACGGGCACGCCGTTGGCGAGGTTGGTGTCGACCGTCGTCGCGACGTCGATCGACGTCGGCTGGCCGTCGATCCCGACACCGCGCAGGCCGCTGAACGCGAACATGTGGTCGAACGAGCGGTTCTCGAGGATGAGCACGAAGATGCGGTCGATCTTCGCGCGCTGCCGGCGCCGGCCGCCGAACAGCGAGACGATGGCATCGACGATCGCCAGGATCGCGCAGCGCAGCCAGTCCCAGGCGACGCAGACCAGCTCCAGCCCCCAGGAGAAGACGATGCAGACCGTCTTCACCACCCAGGCGAATGCCTTGCAGACCCATTTGGCCACCCAGTACCAGGCCTTGCAGACCCATTTGGCGACCCAGTACCAGGCCTTGCAGAACCATTCGACGACGCAGTTCCAGAACGTGTACCAGTGGCAGTCCTTGCCCCATTCGGCGCACTGGTTCGATCCTTCGTCGGCCCATCGCGAGCACTGGTTCGATCCTTCGTCGGCCCACTGGGTGCATTCGTAGTCGACCATGGTCGACCAGTTCTTGCACTGGATGACGAAGCGGTTGACCCACTTAGTGCAGGTGGACATGTCGTCCCCCGTTGCTTGCGAGTCGCCGTGCGATCGTGCGTCGCAGCGCCAGCAGGCGCAGCCGCGACACCGCAACGCCCGCGACCTTTCCGGCCGCCGCCGCGGCGAACACCAGCCCGACGGCCGTGGCGGCCGAGCCCGGGGTCAGGCTTCCGAAAAAGACGAAGTGGCCGGCGGCGAGCAGCGCGGCGCCGGCGAAGAACGCGCCGCTCATCGCACAGCCGCATTCCTGGCCGAGCGTCACCGCGCGGGCGCGCAACCTTGGCTTGACCGGATCGGTGTCGGGCAGAGCGGCGGCCAAGGCATCGACGCTGCCGGCAAGCTTCGCCATCTGGACGGCTTTCCCTCCGCGGCCGCCGGTTGACGGCCATCGCAGGCTACCACCCATGCACGCGGGACCGTCCCTCGCCGCTGTGACATCGCGGGGGTCTGATTGGGCCCGCAGCCCTTGAGCACCGCGGAGAGGCCGTGAACCTATCGGAGCGCGGACCTCCAGGTCCGCTCATGATCATGATGCGGAGCTGGAGGTCCGCGCTCCAATGCCACGCCTAGGGGCGGTTCGGCTCCCGGATGCGGTACCAGGTGACGTAGAGCGCGGGCAGGAAGAACAGGGTCAGCATCGTGGCCACGACGATGCCGCCGATCATGGCGAAGGCCATCGGTCCCCAGAACACCTCGCGGGCGATCGGGATCATGCCGAGGCTGGCCGCGGCGGCGGTCAGCAGGATCGGGCGCATGCGATGCGTCGTGGCCTCGACGACGGCGTCCCACGGCGCCAGCCCCTCGGCGCGGAAGGAATCGATCTGGGCGACCAGGATGACGGAGTTCCGGATGATGATCCCGATCAGCGCCAGCACGCCGAGGATGGCCACGAAGCCCAGCGGCTTGTCGCTGAGCAGCAGGGCGGCCACGACGCCGATCAGGCCGAGCGGCGCAACGCTCACCACCAGGAACAGCTTCTGGAAGCTCTGGAGCTGCAGCATCAGCACGGTCGCCATCAGCAGCAGCATCAGCGGCACCACGGCGGCGATCGGTCGCTCGCCCTTGCCGCTCTCCTCGACCGTGCCGCCGATGGCGATCGAGTAATCCGGCGGGAGCTTCGCCTCGAACGCCGCGACCGCGGGCTTCAGCTCGCCCACGATCGTGGCGGGCTGCAGGTCGTCGCCGATCGAGGCGTAGAGCGTGATCGTCGGCTGCCGGTCGCGGCGGTACACGATCGGCTGCTCGATCGTGTACTGCACGGTGGCGATGGCCGACAGCGGCACCGGCTGTCCGTTGCGCCCGGCAAGCTGGAGCCCCTGGAAGGTCTCGATGGCCACGCGCTCGGCGCGATCGGCCCTCGGCACGATGTCGACGATGTAGATGCTGTCGTAGACCTGGGTGATCGACGAGCCGCCCACGACGTTGTTCAGCACCGTGGAGATGTCCTGGGAGCTGACGCCGAGCTGGCGCGCGCGGTTCTGGTCGACATCGATGCGCAGCACCATGCCGGGCTCGTTCCAGTCGTAGACGATGTTCCCGAGGTGGGGATTGGATGCCATCACCTCGGCGAACTGGAGCGCGAGCCCGCGCACCTGCTGGATGTCCGGACCGCTCAGCCGGTACTGGACCGGACGGCCGACCGGCGGGCCGAGCTCGAGCGGATGGACGAAGCCGTCGATGCCGACGAAGTCCTGGCGCAGGCGCTGCTTCAGACGCGCGCCCAAACGCTCTCGCGCGTCGAAGTCGCGGGCGACAATGACGATCTGTCCGAAGAACGGATTGCCGAGCTGTTCGTCGAGCGGCAGGTAGAAGCGCACGGCGCCGCGGCCGACATACGAGCTCCAGCGCACGATGTCGGGGTCGCCGGCCAGCGTCTTTTCCAGCCGGTCCATCTGCTTCTTCGTCTCGGCGATCGAGCTGTTCTGCGGCAGGGTCATGTCGACCAGGAGTTCCGGCCGGTCGGATGCCGGGAAGAACTGGTCCTGGACGTAGCGGAAGGCGAACAGCGACACGGCGAACAGACCAAGCGTCACGGCGATGGTCAGCCAGCGCCAGCGCATGGTGCGGAGCAGCGCCGGCAGGAACCACGCCTTGAGGCGCGATTGCCGCTCGCCCCCGGCGGGCGCCGTGCGCGGCAGCATGGTGACGCCGAGCAGCGGTGTCAGAAGCACGGCGACGACCCAGGAGATCAGCAAGGCGGCAGCGATCACCGCGAAAAGCGAGTACGTGTATTCGCCGGCCGAGCTGCCGTTCAGGCCGATCGGCACGAAGCCTGCCACGGTGACCAGCGTGCCCGTGAGCATGGGAAAGGCGGTCGAGCTGTAGGCAAAGGTCGCCGCCCGCTCGAGCGTGTCGCCGGCCTCGCGGCGAGCCACCATCATCTCGACCGAGATCATGGCGTCGTCGACCAGGAGGCCGAGCGCGATGATCAGGGCGCCGAGCGAGATACGCTGCAGCCCGATGCCGGCATACTCCATGAAGATGAAGGTGCCGGCCAGCACCAGCGGGATGGCCACCGCGACGACGAGGCCGGCGCGCAGGCCGAGGCTCAGGAAGCTCACGAGCATGACGATCGCAACCGCCTCGAACAGCGCCTGCGTGAAGCCGCCGATCGCCTCCTCGACGACGGCGGGCTGGTTGGAGACCAGGTGGACGCCGACCCCGATCGGCAGGTCGCCGACGACCTGAAGCATGCGCGCGCGCAGGGCCTTGCCGAACTCCACCAGGTTGTTGTTCGGCTTCATGCCGATGGCGATGCCGATCGCCGGCTGGCCGTTGTAGCGGAAGAGATTGCTCGGCGGATCGACATAGCCGCGGCTGATGGTGGCGACGTCGCTCAGCCGGAAGAAGCGGTCGTTGACCCGGATGTTGACCGCCCGCAGGCTCTCGACCGAGGTGAACTGGCCGCTCACCCGCAGGCTGACCCGCTCGGGGCCGGCCTGCACGACGCCCGACGGCACGACCGCGTTCTGCTGCTGCAGGCTGTTGATCGCCGCCTGCTGGTCGATGCCCAGCCCGGCGATGTGCTGGGTGGAGAAGTCGAGATAGATGACCTCGTCCTGCACGCCCAGCAGCTCGACGCGCCCGGCGCCCGGGATCTTGAGGATCTGCGACCGTGCCTGCTCCGCATAGTCCCTGAGCTGGCGCAGCGACAGGCCGTCGGCGGTGAGCGCATAGATGTTGCCGAAGACGTCTCCGAACTGGTCGTTGAAGAACGGTCCCTGGACGTTGGTCGGCAGGTCCTGGCGGATGTCGTTGATCTTGTTGCGAACCTGCACCCAGATCGCGCGGATGTCGCGGCCGGGCGTCTCGTCCTTGAGATTGACGAAGACGGTGGTCTGTCCCGGCGTCGTGTAGCTCTTGGTGAAGTCGAGGGTCTCGAGCTCCTGCAGCTTGCGCTCGATCCGGTCGGTGACCTGGTTGGTCATCTCCTCGACGGTGGCGCCCGGCCAGTTTGCCTGGATCACCATCGACTTGATGGTGAACGAGGGGTCCTCCTCGCGTCCGAGATGCCGATAGGACAGCAGCCCCGCCGCCACGACGAGCAGCATCAGGTACCAGATGAAGGACCGGTGGCCGAGTGCCCATTCGGAGAGGTTGAAACGCGTCATGGCGCCACCCTCACCGCCTGGCCGGGTGTCAGGCTGTGGACGCCGACGATCACGACGCGCTCGCCGGCCTTGACCCCCGCGCTCAGCATCACGCTCTCGCCGCGCCGCGCCGCGACCGTGACCTCGCGGGTCGACACGGTATTCGTGGCGGGGTCGACGATCCAGACGAACGCCTTGCCGTCCCTGTCGAGGATCGCGGTGGCGGGCAGCTCGATGCGCGGCGGCACCGGCCGAGACATCAGCACGGAGATGGTGATGCCGAGCCGGAAGGCGGGGGGCGGATTGTCGAGGCTGAGATAGGCGACGCGCGTGCGGGTCGTGGAATCGGCCGCGGGATCCACGCCGCGCACGCCGGCGGCCTTGATCGACACGGACTCGTCGAGGAACACCGTCATGTCGAGGTCGTTCCGGCCCGACAGCATGTCCGCGAGGTCGATCGGCACGGCGATCACCGCCTCGCGGATCTCGGGCCGCGCCAGGGTGACGATCCTCTGCCCGGCGTTGACCACCTGGCCCGGTTCGGCGTAGCGGCCCGTGATCACGCCGTCATAGTCCGCCCGAAGCTGGGTGTAGGACAGCTGGTCGCGGGCCTTGGACAGGCGTGCCTGGGCGCTCTCGACATTGGCCGCCGTGGTCGCACGGTTCTGCTCGGCGACGTCGAACTGCGCCTGGGGCGTGATGTTGCGCTGCACGAGGTCGCTCTGGCGGGTCTCCTCGGCGGCGGCGTTGGCGAACTGGGCCTGCGCGCTGGCCAGCGACGCCTCGGCGCCGCGCACCGACTGGACCTCGTCGGTCGGGTCGAGCGCCGCAAGCTCCTGGTTCTCCTTCACGATCGAGCCGACGTCGACGTAGCGCGCCACCATGCGGCCGAAGATGCGGAAACCGAGGTCGGTCTTGTAGCGCGCCTCGATGGAGCCGGCGAACGGCCCGAAGACCTCGCGGGTGCGCTCTTCGGCCACCACCGACAGGACCGGACGGACGGGCGCGGCGGCCGGCGTCGCATCCTCCTTGCACCCGCCGAGGCCACCCAGGAGAAGCCCGAGCAGCACCGGGAGCGCCGTCATCCCGCCGCATCTCATGGCTTGCCCTCCGGCACGACCTCGACCTTCTGCCCCGGCCGCAGCAGCTGGACGCCGGCGCTCACCACGACCTCGCCGGGCTGCAGGCCGCTCGCGACGGCGATGCTGTGCCGGGTGTAGCGGTCGATCACGATCGGCTTCAGGGAGACGGTGCCGGCGCCGGGATCGACCGTCCACACCGCCGGCTTGCCCGCGATGTCGAACAGCGACGCCCACGGCACCATGACCACCTTGCGCGGCGTCACCGGCGCGAGCGCGTTGACCAGCACCCCGAGCGACATCTCGGGCGGCGTCTGGCGCAGCCCGACCTTGACCTTGACGGTCTGCGTGCCGGGATCCACCGCGGGCGAGGTCTCGCGCACGTCGCCCACCGCCTGCACGGCCGGATCGGAGACGAGTGAAAGTTTCAGCCCCTTGTCGGCCGCGAGGTGCACGAGCGCCAGCTCGTGGACGTTGAAGACGGCGTCGCGTGGTCCGTCGCGCGCCAGCGTGTAGATGACCTGCGCCTGGGCAACGACCTGGCCGACCTCCGCAGACTGCTTGGTGATGACACCGTCGGCGTCGGCGCGCAGCTCCGTGTTGGACAGCATGTCCTGCGCGGTCGCGAGATCGGCCTGCGCCTGCCGGAGCTGCCCCTCGTTGGTGCGCAGCGTGCTCTCGGCCTGATCGTAGTTGTGACGCGTCGTGTTGCCGGTGGCGAGCAGCGAACGCTGGCGCTCGAAGGCGCCCGTCGACTGGCGCAGCATGGCCTGGGCGGATGCAACGCTCGCCTTGGCCGAGGCGACGTCCGCCTCCTGCTGCTCCGGATCGAGGCGCGCCAGCACCTGCCCCTTGGTGACATGGTCGCCGACGTTCACGAGCCGCTCGCTGATCTTACCGCTCAGCTTGAAGGCGAGATCCGTCTGGATCCGCGCCTCGATGTCGCCGGTGAAGGTGAGCGACGGCGCGAAGTCGACCCTCTCGACGGTCACCGCCCGCACGCGGGTGAGCGGTACCGTCGAGGCGCGGTCGTCCTTGCAGGCGGCGAGCAGCGCCACCCCTGCCAGGATGATCGTCGATGGTCGGATGTCCAAGCCTCCCCCAAGACCTTGCCTAAGGTATCAGCCGAGGCACAATGGTGCGATGCCAAAGATCGAGAAAATATCCTTCATCGGCCTCGAGTATTCGTTCGCGCCCGAGAAAGCCTATGGCATGTCCCGCGGCGGAGGCTTTCGCCGGCCCGGCGGGCTCGTCGAGATCGAGACCGACGCCGGCGTGACCGGTGTCGGCGAGGCGTTCGGCAATCCGCGGGTCACCCTCGAATACTTTCGCATGATCGAGCCGCTGTTCGCCGGCCGCAGCATCTTCGATTTCGATCATGTCGAGGCGCGCGTGCGCAACGCGATGTACCATCTCGGCGTGGGCAACCAGCTCACGGCGTGCCTCGCGGCCATCAACGTCGCGCTGTGGGACGCGATCGCGCGCGGCTTCGGCGTGCGGGTCTGCGACCTGATCGGCGGCTGCGGCCGCACGCGCTTCCCGGCCTACGCCTCGACCGGCTTCTTCTCCGACGATCCCGACCGCCAGCTCGACCACATGCTGGCCGAGGCGGCGGCCCATCCCTATGCCGGGGCCAAGATCAAGATCGGCCGCGGCATCCGGGACGACGTGGCGCGGGTACGCCGCGCCCGCGAGGCGCTCGGTCCCGACAGGCTGCTGATGGTCGACATCAATGGCGCCTACACCGCCGACCTGGCGCTGGCCTGCGCGCGCGCCATCGAGCCGTGGGACATCCACTGGGTCGAGGAGCCGCTGCCGCCCGGCGACCTGCGCGGCTATGCCGAGCTCAGGCTGCGCTCGCCGATCCCGATCGCCGCCGGCGAGGCGCACCACACGGTGCGCGACTTCCGCGCCCTGATCGACGGACGCTGCGTCGACATCGTGCAGCCCTCGATCCCCGGCACCGGGGGGCTGACCGAGGCGCGCCGCATCGCGACGCTGGCCCAGGCGCAGAACCTCAGGGTGGCGCCGCACGTCTGGGGCGGCGCGATCGGCCTGGCCGCGGCCTGCCAGTTCATCGCGTCGCTGCCCGACACGCCGCACACCGACCATCCGCCGGCGCCGCTGATGCTGGAATACGATATGAGCGACAATGCGCTGCGCACCGGCCTGCTGAAGACGCCGCTGCGACTGGAGGCGGGGCACGTGCTGCTGCCCGACGGGCCCGGCCTCGGCGTCGAGCTCGACCGCGACGCCGTCGAGCGCTACCGCGTCTGCTGACCGGCTGGCTGAGGGACCTCGCCGTCGATGTAGCGCTGCAGGGTCGGCCCGATCAGCGCCACGAGTTGCGGCGGCTGCATCATGACCAGCGGCGGCACCTTCAGCACGTAGCGGCCGAAGGCGAGGCCGAGGATCTGGCTGGCGACCAGGCCGGCGCGCACCGGCAGCTCGGCCGGCGGGACCACCTGCGCCAGCATCGGCACGACCTGGCCCAGGAAAATTCGCCGCGTCTGGTCGGCCGCCTCCTCGTTTGACGCGGAGGCGCGCAGCAGGATGACCAGGCTGCCGGTGCTGAGCGAGCCCTCCCACATGTCGACGAAGTGACGCATCAGGGTCGCGCCCCACTGCGACCGCTCGATGGCCGAGAGGTCGGGCAGCCGGAGGTCGAAGGCCGTGGCTGCGGTGAACAGCCCTTCCTTGCTGCCGAAGTAACGGATCACCATCGCCGGATCGATCGAGGCTCCGGCGGCGATGTCGCGCACCGTCGTCCGCTCGTAGCCCTGCCGGGCAAAAAGGTCCTGCGCCGCCTTGAGAATGGCCGCTCGGGTCCGCTGCGACTTGGCCGTCCGGGCTGGCGCCTCTGCCATCGGAAATTAATGCCAACAACCGTTGACAATGGCAATCATCGCGCTTAAGTCAACACTCGTTGACTTGCAGCGAGCGGAGGGAAAGCATGCGTCTGCATCAGCCTGATCCGACGGCCGCCCTGCTCGGCCTGCGTGCCATGAAGACGATTGCCCGGACCGACGACGGCGAGATCGGCCCGTCCCGACGGGCCCTGATGGAAGCGGTCAAGAAGGTCGTCCTCCATGTCGATGCCGACATCGACAGCCTTCAGCCCGTGACTCCCGCCGATCTCGCCGCCGGCTTCCCCTCGCCCGAGCTGCGCCAGCAGTTCACCAACGGCATGCTGGTGATGGCGCTGGCCGACGGCGTGCCGACCGAGAAGACGCTGGCGCAGGTCGAGGCCTATGCGAAGGCGCTGGGCATCGCCCCGCCCGAGCTGGCCGACCTCAGGCTGCTCGCCGACGGCCACATGCTGATCTTCAAGCTCGACTTCCTGCGCCGCGGCCACATCGCCGACATCATGAAGGACCAGCTCGCGCTCAAGGGGCCGCTGGGCTTCGCCAAGAGCATCCTCGGCATGCGCGGCCTGATGGAGGATCCGGCGCTGGCGGCTCGCTACCGCGCCTGGGAGAAGCTGCCCGAGGGCACGCTCGGCCGCGCCCTGGTCGACTTCTACAACAAGAACGGCTTCGCCGTTCCGGGCGAGCGCAACGGCTTCCCCGAGGCCGGGCTCTACCACGATCTCTGCCACGTGCTGGGCGGCTACGGTACCGACCCCGAGGGCGAGGTCGAAGTCGCGTCGTTCACGGCCGGCTTCAAGCGGACCAGGGCGCTCTATCTGGTTCTGTTCGCCGAGCTGGTCTTCAGCAGCGGCGTCAACATGCGTCCCAGCAAGGAAGGCTTCACGACCGTGGGCGTGCTGGGCAAGCCCGGCGTCGCCGAGAGGATGTTCGCCGCCATCGAGCGCGGCTCCCAGGTCAACAAGGACCTGACCGACCGGTGGGACTACTGGGCCGACATCGAGCGGCCGGTCGACGAGGTGCGCCGGAACTACAACATCCTGCCCAAGGGCTGAGGACCCTCAGCGCAAAGTCGGGTCGAGCCGGTCGCGCAGCCAGTCGCCGAGCAGGCTGATCGAGAGCGTCGTGAGCACGATCACGGTGGCGGGCGCCAGCATGATCCACGGCGCCCGCGTGATGTACTCGCGGCCGTAGCCGACCATGTTGCCGAGCGAACTCAGCGGCGGCTGCACGCCGAGCCCGAGGAAAGACAGGCCCGATTCGAGCAGGATGATCTCGGGGAAGGTGAGCGTCATCGACACGATCAGGGTCGAGGCGATGTTGGGCAGGATGTGCAGGCCGTAGATGCGGCCCGGTCCGGCGCCGAGCTGGCGCACCGCGGCGGCATAGCCCTGTTCGTTGGCAGCCAGGGTGAGGCCGCGCGTGATGCGGGCGTAGCGCTCCCAGGAGTGGAAGCCCATCAGCGCGACGAACAGCGGCAGGCTGTTGCCGAAGAAGGCCAGCACCGAGAGCGCGATGATCATGAAGGGCATGCTGGCCTGGAAGTCGATCGCCATCAGGATCAGCGTCTCGACGAAGCGGCGGAAATGCGCCGCCAGGATGCCGAGCGCGGTGCCCAGGCTGGCGGCGATCAGCGTGCCGAACAGGGCGATCAGCAGGCTCATGCGGATCGACATGATGAGGCGCGAAAGCACGTCGCGGCCGAGCTCGTCGGTGCCCAGCGGATGGGCCGGCGTGCCGCCGAACAGGAGCGGCGGCGCCAGCCGCGCCTTGAGGTCGAAGGCGGTGATCGAGTAGGGCCTGATCAGGTCGGCGCCGACGGCGCACACGGCCATCAGCAGCAGCCACGCCGCCGCCAGACCGACGCCGAAGGGGATGCGGGCCAGCCGCCGGCCGATCGCGGCGATCGGCGAGGCCGGCAGGGCGGCGGGAAGGGCGTCGCGCACGGCCATGGTCAGTGTCCCGCCGTGGCGCTGCGCACGCGCGGATCGAGCCAGCCATAGGCCATGTCGACGGTGAAGTTGGCCAGCACCATCCAGCTCGCGATCACCATCAGCAGGCACTGCACGACGGCGAGGTCGCGGTTGGCGACGGCCGAGACCAGCAGGCGGCCGATGCCGGGCCAGGCGAACACGCTCTCCACGACCACGGCGCCGGCGACCAGGCTGCCGATCATGAAGCCGATGATGGTGACGGTGGGGATGGCGGCATTGGGCAGGGCATGGCGCGACACGACGCGCCGCCACTGCACGCCCTTGGCCGAGGCGGCGCGGATGTAGGGCTGCCCCATGACCTCGAGCATCGCCGAGCGGGTGAAGCGCGCCATGATGGCGGCACCACCGGCGCCCAGGGTGACGATGGGCAGGATGGCGTTGACCGGATGGTCCGCGCCGCTGGCCGGCAGCCACCCGAGATTGACGGAGAAGACCAGCACCAGGAGAAGCGCCAGCACGAAGCTCGGCATGGTGAAGCCCGCGACCGACACGGCCATGGTGAGCCGGTCGGCGATCGAGTTGCGGTGCAGGGCGGCGTAGATGCCGGCCGGGATGCCGAGCCCGATCTTCAGCGCCAGCGCCGGCAGGGTGATGGCGAGCGTGGCGGGCACCCGTTCCATGACCAGGTCCATCGCCGGCCGCCCGTCGCGCATCGACTTGCCGAAATCGCCGGCGAACGCGTGACCGACATAGGCGAGGTACTGGTCCCAGATCGGCTGATCGAGGCCCCAGGCGGTGCGGAACGCCTTGATCGCCTCGGGTGGCGCGTCGACGGACATGATGAGCAGCGCCGGGTCGCCCGACAGGCGCAGCACCACGAAGGCGAAGGTCATCACGAACAGGATGGTGAGCGCGGCGCGCAGCAGGCGGGAGGCGGCGAACAGGAGCATCAGGCGGCGGCCTCCAAGGCCGGTTCGTCGGCGCGCAGGCAGGCGACCAGCCGGCCGTCGGGCCGCGCGCGCAGTGGCGGCGTCTGGCTGCGGCAGGCCGCGACAGCGAAGGGACAGCGCGTGTGGAAGGCACAGCCGGCCGGCACGTCGACCGGGTTGGGCGGATCGCCCTGCAGCAGCAGACGCTCGCGGCGTTCGCCGACCGACGGGATCGCCGAGACCAGCGCGCGGGTGTAGGGATGCGCCGGCTCGGCGAACAGGCTCTCGGCCTCGCCCTGCTCGACGATGCGGCCGAGATACATCACGGCCACGTCGTGGCTCACCTGGCGCACGACCTTGAGATCGTGGCTGATGAACAGGTAGGCGATGCCCAGTCGCTCCTGCAGGTCGAGCAGCAGGTTCACCACCTGCGCCTGGATCGACACGTCGAGCGCCGAGATCGGCTCGTCGCAGACCAGCAGGTCGGGCTCGGTGATCAGGGCGCGGGCCAGCACGACACGCTGGCGCTGGCCGCCGCTCAGCTCGTGCGGGTAGCGGTCGAACTGGTGGCCCTGCAGGCCGACCGCATCCATGACCGCCCGCGCGCGCTCGCGCCGCTCGGCCGGTGCCTGCTCGCTGTGGATGGCGAGCGGCTCCATGATCTGGACGCCGACCGGAAGGCGCCGGTCGAGCGCCCCCAGCGGATCCTGGAACACCATCTGGATGCGCCGGCGCAGGGCGCGCCAGGCCGAGCTGCCGGTGGCGGGCATGTCGCCGCCGCCGTAACGGACCGTGCCGGCGCTGGGCGGGATCAGGCCCAGCACCAGCTTCCCGGTCGTCGACTTGCCGCAACCCGATTCGCCGACCAGGCCCAGCGTGCGGCCGGCCGAGAGCTGTAGCGACACGCCGTCGACGGCGCGCAGCAGCGCCTTGGTACCGAACGGCCCACGCCCGGTCCGCACCCGGTAGTGGCGCCGCAGATCGACGGCTTCGAGGAGGGGGCTCATCGGAGCGCGGACCTCCAGGTCCGCTCATGTGTAGTTTTTCCTCCCAACGGAGGAAGGAGCCTGAGATGCATGAGCGGACCTGGAGGTCCGCGGTCCGCTGAAGTGGTCATTCCGCGGCCTTCGGCAGCGTCCAGGCCGACAGGCCCTCGTCGCTGGGGTAGTGGCAGGCCACGCGGTGCAGGAAGCCGACCGGCCGGCTGGCCGGCGGCTCGGCGAGGCAGCGCGTGCGGGCCGTCGGGCAGCGCGGCGCGAAGGAGCAGCCGGCCGGCGCCTTGCCCGGCTCGGGGACTGTGCCCGGAATGGCTGTCAGGCGCCGCCGTGGTCCGGTGAGCGGCGGCAACGCCGCCAGCAGGCCCTGGGTATAGGGGTGTCGCGGCGCGGCGAAGAGGTCGCGGCCCGGCGCCTCCTCGACCAGTCGGCCGGCATACATGACGGCGACACGGTCGACATTCTCGGCCACCACGCCGAGGTCGTGGCTGATCAGGACCAGCGCCATGCCGGTGTCGCGGCGGATCGCGCCCAGCAGCGCCAGGATCTGCGCCTGGATCGTGGCATCGAGCGCCGTCGTCGGCTCGTCGGCCACCAGCAGGTCGGGCTGGCCGGCCAGTGCCATGGCGATCATCACGCGCTGGTTCAGACCGCCCGAGAGCTGGTGCGGATAGTCGCCGAGCCGGCGTCTGGCGTCGGCGATGCCGACCTGGTCGAGCAGCCGCAGCGCCTCGGCCCGGGCGGCCGCGGCGCCGAGGCCGCGATGGAGCCGCAGCGCCTCGCCGAGCTGCCAGCCGATCCGGTGCACCGGATTCAGGCAGCTCGACGGATCCTGGAAGATCATGGCGATGCGCTTGCCGCGCACCGTCTCCAGCGCCCGCCGTGGCGCCCCGACCAGCTCGGAGCCCTCGAGGCGCACCGAGCCGCCGACGCGGGCGCGTGCCGGCAGGAGCCCGAGCGCGGCGAGCCACGTCACGCTCTTGCCGGATCCCGATTCGCCGACGATGCCCAGCGCCTGGCCGGGCGCGACGGCGAGGTCGACGCCGTCGACCGCCCGCGCACTGCGGTCGTCCTTCGCGAAATCGACGGTGAGGCCGGCGATCTCGACCAACGGGGCGGCCATGGCGGCCGGCTCAGTTGCTGGCGAAGTTGCTGGCGCGGAACTCCATCGCGAAGGAGGGCGAGGCCTTCCAGCGGATGTCCTTGCGCTTGGCGGTAAAGGTCGCGTTCTGGTGCAGCACGGTGAAGGCGGGATCCTCGCGCTCGCAGATCTCGAGCATGCGCTTGAACATCGCCTTGCGCTTCTGCATGTCGGTCTCGATCTCCAGGGCGACGGAGAGCTTGTTCATCTCCTCGTTCGTCCATTCGCCGACCTGCTGCTGCTGGCCCTGCGGCCCGTGCTGGGCGACGATCGAGGAGATCGGGTCGTTGAAGCCGGCGCTGTTGGACCAGTCGCGCACGGCGCGCGGGCTGCCGGCATCGAAGATCTGCTGCCAGTTCTCCTTCATCTCGATCTGGACGTTGAGTCCGGCCTGGCGCCACATCTCGACCAGCACCTGCGCCGTCGCCACCTGGTTCGTGTAGTAGTTGTTGAGCAGGCGATAGGGGATCGGATCGCCCTTGTAGTTGGCGGCCTTGAGCAGTTCCTTGGCCTTGGCGAGGTCGTAGGCCGGCACCGTCCAGTTCTCGATGAACATCGGCCCGTAGAATTCCCACTGCAGCCCGGCCGGCACGCGGGTGCGGCCCGACCACAACGCGTCGACGATCGCCTGGCGGTCGATGGCATGCGTGAAGGCCTGGCGCACGCGCGGATCGGCGAGCTGCGGATGGTTCTTGTCGAACACCGTCAGGCGATGATTGACGATGGTGCTGCCCAGCACCTCGAACTTCGGGTTCTTCTCGATGCCGGGGATCTGGTCCGGCGGCACGTCGCAGATGAAGTCGAACTGGCCGGCCAGCAGGCCGTTGATGCGAGTCGCGACCTCGGGCACGACCACCATCTTCACGCTCTTGATCGGCGGACGGCCGCCCCAGTAGTCGTCGTGGGCGTCCATCGTCAGCGACTGGTCGGGCACGAACTCGCGCACCTTGTAGGGGCCGGTGGCGACCGGCGCGCGCGACCAGTCGAGCCAGGTCTTGGCCTCCTCGAAGCCGCGGCGCGAGATGATGTCGCTGCCCATGCGGCCCAGCCGCCCTTCCAGGGTGACGTCGGGCGTGCGGTTGGTGAAGCGGACCGTGTACTTGTCGATCGCCTCGACCTTTTCGAGCGCCGGCAGCAGGCGCTTGGCGACGGCCGGAACCTCCGGGGGCAGCTTCTTGCCTTCGACCGAATCGCGCACCAGCACCGAGGTGAACAGCGTCTTGTTGGACGTGATGTCGTAGTCCGGGCCGAACATGCGGTCGCGGCTGAAGGTGAAGACCACGTCGTCGGCCGTCATCTCGTCGCCGTTGTGGAACTTCACGCCCTTGCGCAGGGTGAACTCGACCGTGCGCTCGTCGATCCGCTTCCAGCTCTCGGCCAGGCCGGGCTTCGATTCGAGCTTGCCCAGCAGGTTCTGCATGATCAGCGGCTCGAACAGGAACGAGAAGACCCGCTGGCCGACGTTCGACTGCTCGCGCAACGGCTCCAGGGAGGCGCTGTTGGCGATCTGCTGCACCGCGATGGTGATGCTGGGCCGGTCGTTGGACTGGCCGATGGCGATGCGTGGCAGGCCGAGGCTCGCCGCAGCGAGTCCGGTGGTGGCGATCAGACGGCGACGACGCAGGAACATGTGCACGGGCTCCCTCAGGAAGAGGGCGGCAACGCTAGGGACCGACGATGAAGGATAGGTTGCGTTCGCGTGACGCTTCGTTGTGCGGTGCAACAAGTTTCCCACCGCGCGGCCACAGCCGATGTTTGCGTGCGGTGTGCTAAACTCCCAGCGGGCGCGCGCCGCGCGCTCCAATCGGGGGAAACGACAATGCCCACAGCCAATCGTCTCTATGCCGAGTTTCTCGGGACCGCCTGGCTGGTGCTCGGCGGATGCGGCAGCGCCGTCCTCGCCGCGGCCTTTCCGCAGCTCGGGATCGGCTTCGCCGGCGTGGCGCTCGCCTTCGGCCTCACCGTCGTGACCATGGCGTACGCGGTCGCTCCGGTGTCGGGCGCGCACTTCAATCCGGCGATCACCGTGGGTCTGGCCTGCGCCCGGCGCTTTCCCTGGCGCGATGTCGTGCCCTATGTCGTCGTCCAGGTCGTGGGCGGCATCGTCGGAGCGGCGATCCTCTACGTCGTGGCGACCGGCCGGGCCGGTGCCGAGATCGGCAGCTTCGCGACCAACGGCTACGGCGAGCACTCGCCCGGCAAATATGGTCTCCTGGCGGCCGTCGTCTGCGAGGTCGTCATGACCTTCTTCTTCGTCACCGTGATCCTGGGCGTCACCGACAAGCGGGCCATGGCCTTCGTCGGCGCCGCACCGCTCGCCATCGGCCTCACGCTGACGCTGATCCATCTGATCAGCATCCCCGTCACCAACACGTCGGTGAACCCCGCCCGCAGCACGGCGCCGGCGTTGTTCGTCGGCGGGGCGGCCCTGCAGCAGCTGTGGCTGTTCTGGCTGGCGCCTCTGGTCGGCGGTGCCATCGCCGGCCTCGCCTACGGCGCCCTCGGTCGCGAGGACTGACGCCGCGCGCCGGGGACGGTACAGTGAACCGGCCATCCCCGGCCACTGAAGGAGCCGTCATGAACCTCGCCCGCCGCCTCGCCTGCCTCGCCGTCCTGGGCCTGCTGCCCGCCGTTGCGTCGGCACAGCAGTCGGTCAAGTTCCGGCTGGCCGCTCAGCCTGGCAACATCCAGGGCTGCATCGCGGCCGATCCGCAGTTCACCCGCGAGCACACGCTGACCGTTGCCGGCGGCGAGGCGGAGCTGACCTCGCCCGGCGGCGTCAACACCAAGCTCAAGGCGACGAAGCCCAACGTCTTCGAGACCGATTACGCGCAAGGTCGCCTGCACCTGCACCTCGTCGCCGACCTCGCGGCCAGCCCGCCGACGCTCACGGTCACCGAGAAGAACCTCGGCTGCAAGTGGATGGCCGTCAGGAGCTAGCCGCTGTCCGCGCGAGCGATCTCCGCGGCGGCATGAAGCGCGAGCGGCGCTCGATCCCTTTCAGCGTCACGCTGCTGACGCTGATGGGGCTGATCATCGTGCCGCTGGCGGCCGCGCTGCTGCTGCTCGGCTGGCGGGCGGTCGACCAGCTCGAGATGAGAAACGTCAGCCATCGCATGGCGGCGCTCGACAATGCGATGGAGGGCACCCTTGTGTCGGGCCTGCGCCTCGTCGTGGCCGTGGGCACGACGCTGGCCGACACGCCGGAGTTCAAGCGCGACAGCGGCGTCGACTCGCCGGATGCCAAGCTGCGCCAGCTGGCGCTGATTGTCGGGCGCTTTCCGGCGATTTCGGCGGCTTATGTCGGCTACGACAACGGCGACTTCCTCTATGCCGGCGAGACGGAGTTCATGTCGCCGCAGCAGCGGCTGGACTACGACGTCCCCGACGGCGCCACCTTCCTGCTGCGCACGGCGGCGGCGGACGGGTCGGCGCGACGGGAGACCTGGTGGTTCGAGCTCGAAGACGGAAGCTGGACGCCGCCGCGCCGCCGCACGACGGACTACGATCCGCGCCGCCGGCCGTGGTTCATCGATGCCCGGCGGGAGAAGCGGCCGGTCCTCACCGAGCCCTACGCCTTCGCCTTCATGAACACGATCGGCGTCTCGGCCGGGGTGCCCATGGGGCTTGAGGGGGTGATCGGCTTCGATTTCACGATCGACACGCTGACGCGGCTGCTCGACCAGTACAGGATCACCCCGAACTCCATCATCATGGTGGCCAGCGGCACCGGCAAGGTCTTCATGGAATCGGAGGCCTGCCGAATCGAGAAGACGGCGTGCCTCCCTGGCGAGGATGCAGTGCGCTCGGCGATGCGCGAGACGATCGCGCAAGGGAGCAAGGGCGAGCGTCTCGAGCGCGTGATGCCGCTGGGCGGCCGCGTCTACCAGCTCTTGGTGCATGCGATGCCCGAGACCTTCGGCGAGAGCTTCAGGGTGGCCGCCGCGGTCCCGCTGGTCGAGCTCACGGCCGATTCGCAGGCCCTGGTGCGCCGCGCCACCATCGCGGCGGCGATCGCGGTGACGCTGGCCGTCATCGGCACGCTGCTCGCGTCGCTGCTGCTGTCACGCTCGATCTCGCGCATCGCGGTCAAGACCGAAAGCATCCGCAGCCTCGACTTCTCCGACCGCACGCCGGTCGACAGCCGAATCACCGAGATCGTGCGCCTGTCCGATTCGATCGAGCGCATGCGCGAAGGGTTGGAAGTGTTCGGCCGCTATGTGTCGAAGAACCTGGTCCACCAGATCATGCGCTCGCCCGAATCGGCAGGCGTCGGCGGCACGCGACGCGAGATCACGGTCATGTTCTCCGACATCGAGGGCTTCTCGCTGCTCAGCGAGAGCATGGAGCCCGAGCTCCTGACCAGCCGACTGTCGCGCTACTTCGACGTGTTGGGCTCGGCGATCCTCGTCAACCGCGGCACCATCGACAAGTATATCGGCGACAGCATCATGGCGTTCTGGAACGCGCCGGAGCCCGATCCCGACCATGTCGTCAATGCCTGCCGCGCCGCCCTGCAGGCCTCGGCGGCGAGTCGCGCCCTGTCCGAGAAATGGAGGGGTCGCGGGCGGCCGGGCTTCCGCACCCGCTTCGGCCTCCATACCGGTCCGGCGGTGGTCGGCAATGTCGGCGCGCGCGAGCGCATCAACTACACGCTGGTCGGCGCGGTCGCCAACCAGGCCTCGCGGCTGGAGGGGCTGAACAAGGTCTACGGCACGGAGGTGCTGGCCAGCGGCGAGGTGGCGGCGATCGCTGGCGATCAATTCGTGTGGCGCCACATCGACCGCATCGTGGCGGCCGGCACGACCGAGGAGATGGAGATCTACGAGCCGATGGGCGAGCTCGACGGAAACGGCGAGGACGCGGCCTTCCTCGACCGCTGGCGCGAGGCGTCCGAGGCCTACCGGGCCGGCCGTTTCGAGGACGCCCGGTCGGCCTTCCGCGCTGCCGCGACGCTGCGGCCGGAGGATGCGCCCTGCGCGCTCTTCATCGGGCGGTGCGAGGCCTTCCTGCGCGACGGCACGCCGCCCGGCTGGACGGGCGCCTGGCACTTCGACAAGAAGTAACGGTCCCGGTTGTCGCGGTCGGCGCCCTGCCGATAGGATCGCGATGGGCGGCTGCCCTCCCGACGGCGCGGCCTTGAGGGAGATCGAGTTGTCCGTGGCCGGCATGCGCGTTTTCATCGTCGAGGACGAGCCGCTGATCCTCTTTGCCCTCGAGGACATGCTGGCCGATCTTGGCTGCGAAATCGTCGCCAGCGCGATGCGGGTGCCCGAGGCGCTGGGCAAGGCTGAGGCGCTGGCGTTCGACATCGCGATCCTCGACGTCAATATCGCCGGCGACCGCGTCGATCCGGTGGCCGACCTGCTGGCCGCGCGCGGCGTGCCCTTCGTGTTCGCCACCGGCTATGGGCCGTCGGCCGCGCCGGACCGGCACCGCGAGCGCCGGGTGATCGCCAAGCCCTACCGGACGCGCGACCTCCACGAGGCGCTGGCGGCTTCGCTGCCCGGACGCTCCTGATGGCCGACGCGGGCAACGGCCGGACGGCCCGCAGCTTCCCGGCGGCGGCGCACCTGACGGCGCTGGCCGCGATCGTCGCCCTGCCGCTGCTGCTGCTGGTCGGCATGCTGCTCTACCGGTCGGTGACTCTCGAGGACCAACAGACCAAGCAGCGCGTCAGCCAGGTGCTGGAAGGGCTGGTCGCCGACGTCGACCGCGACATCGACCGGCGCGTGTCCGTCCTCGAGACGCTGTCGACCTCGCCGCTTCTGGTGGCGGAGGATTGGCCGGCCTTCTACCGCCAGGCCAGGGAAAGCCTCCAAGGCCGTGCCTTTCTCGTGCTGGTCGACATCGAGGGCCGGCAGCTGGTGAACACCTTTGTGCCGTTCGGCGGGGAGCCGGCGATGACCGGCAATCCGGAGACGGTGAAGCGGATGCGGGACACCGGCCGCCCGGTCGTGTCCGACCTGTTCACCAGCCTCGTGGTCAGGCAACCCGTCTACAACGTGTCGATCCCGGTGCGTCGCGGCGACGACCTGCGCTTCGTCATGAGCCTCGGCCTGCTGCCGGAGGACCTGCGCGACCTGCTGCAGAGCCAGGGCCTGCCGCCGCAATGGTCGGCGACGATCTGGGACAGCCGCGGCATCGTCATGGCCCGCACCCGCGACCATGCGCGCCTCCTGGGCACAGCGGTGCCGCCGCGCCTCGTCGACCAGACGCCGGAACGGGTGATACGCACCGCCGACATCGACGGCGAGAAGGTGCTGGCGGCCGTCGGCCACACCGGGCTGGCGGGTTGGGGGATCGCCGTCACCGTGGCGGCGTCGCAGATCGACGAGCAGCTGGCGGCCTCGGTCTGGCTCTGGGGCGCCACCATCCTGGCCGTCAGCGGGCTGGTGGTGGGCCTGGCCTTCCTGTTCGGACGGGGCCTGACGCGGCCGCTGGTCGCGGCGCGCCAGGCGGCGCTGGCGCTGGGCCGCGGCGAGCCGCTGTCCATCGGCCCGTCCCGCATCACGGAGATCGACGCCGTCAATGACGCCCTGCGGCGGGCCCGGCAGGAGCTCGACGCGCGATCGGCGGCCCTGCGCCGCAACGAGGAGCAGCTGCGCACGGCCGCCGAGGCCGCGCAGTTCGGCGTCCACGAGTACGACGTCGTGCACGATCGCACCCACCGCTCTCCGCAGTTCCTGGAGATCCTGGGTGCCGGACCCGAGGCCGCGTCGGCGACGTTCGAAGGCGGCCTCGGCTTCGTCCATCCCGACGACCGCGAGGCGACGCGCGAGCGCAAGCGCGCGATCCTCGACGGCGGCGGCGACCGCTACCAGCTCGACTACCGCATCCTGCGGCCCGACGGCCAGGTGCGTTGGGTGATGGACCGCGGCCGCGTCATCCGCGACGCTGACGGCCAGGCGCTGAACGTGGTCGGGGTGGTGCTCGACATCACCGCCCTGAAGGACGCCGAGCAGCGCCAGCGCCTGCTGTTCGACGAGCTGAACCATCGCGTCAAGAACACCCTGTCGATCGTCCAGGCGCTGGCCCAGCAGACGCTGCGGACGCGGCCCGACCCGGCCGACTTCAACGATGCCTTCGCCGAGCGGCTGGCCTCGCTGGCGCGGGCGCACAGCCTGCTGACGAACGAATCCTGGCAGGGCGCGCCGCTCCAGGAGATCGTATCGGCGGCGCTGGAGCCGTTCATGGCGGAGGCGGGGCGGATTCGGATCGCCGGCCCGCCGGTCCGCATCCCGGCCAGCGGCACCATCACGCTCAGCCTGATGCTGCACGAGCTGGCGACCAATGCCGCCAAGTACGGCGCGCTGTCGAACGAGGCGGGCCACCTGTCCATCGCCTGGGAGGTGCGCGAGGAGCGCGCGGGGATCGCGGTCGATCTGCGCTGGCAGGAGGAGGACGGTCCGCCCGTCGTGCCGCCGGCCAGCCGCGGGTTCGGCAGCCGGCTGCTGGCCGGCAGCGTCCGCCAGCTCAATGCCCAGTTCGACTCGGACTACGCGGCGCATGGCTTCCGGTGCCGGCTGCGCTTCCCGGTGCCGCGCTCCGTCGAGGCACCGGCTCAGTAGCGGACGGTGACGCCGACCGTGAAGAAGCGCGAGCTGGAGGTGTCGAAGAAGCTGCCGGCGAGAAAGTCGAAGTCGATCGGCCCGTCCTTCGGCGTGTAGCGCAGGCCGAGCTGGGTGCCGGCGACGCCGTTGGGGGCCCGGCCGAACACTTCGAGCATGAGGGTGAGGTCCCAGCCGACCTTTGCCTCGACCTGGGCGCCGTAGAACAGGGCGTCGGGATGGTCGCTCTTCAGGTAGCTCCAGCCGGCATTGAGGTTGAACCTCACCTTCTCGTCGAGCGGCAGGGTCACCAGCATGACGAGCTGCGAGAAACCGAGATCGCCCGTGCTCAGGCTGACCCCGGCGTTGAAGCCCAGTCCGACGCCGACACCGGTCGATTCCGGCTGGAAATTCAGCTTCACCGCCGGCCCAAGGAGCGGTGCCTGGGTGGTCTGGTCCCAGTAGTGCTGGAAGGCGGCGCCGAATTCGAGCCGCGGCAGGCGTTCGGCCGTGCACACCGGCGACAGGTTGAAATAGCCCTCGCCCGGTACGAACCGGGTCACCCACGTCTCCAGGTGGCAGGTGCCGGGCGTCTCGACCTCGGAATCGTCGACGATATGGGCGCCGCCGGCCGCCGCAGCCTCGAGGGCGTGCAGCAAAAAAGCCACCAGGAGGCCGACGATACCGGGACGTTTCACGCGGCCGAAACAATCGGCTGTTTTGATGACGGCGACAAGACTCCGGAATGACGATCCCGACCGAATTCGCGTCCTTCGCCGACGCCGCCCTCCGCCTCCTCGTGGCCGTCCTGCTGGGAGCCGCCATCGGCATCGAGCGGCAATGGCATCAGAAGATGGCCGGCCTGCGCACCAACGCCCTCGTGGCGCTGGGCGCCAGCGGCTTCGTGATCCTGTCCTGGCTGGTCGACAAGGGCGATCCGACGCGCATCGCCGCCCAGGTCGTGACCGGCATCGGCTTCCTCGGCGCCGGCGTCATCCTGCGCGAGGGCGTGAACGTGCACGGCCTCAACACGGCGGCGACGCTGTGGTGCTCGGCGATGGTCGGCACCTTCGCCGGGGCGGGCTTCTTCGGCCCCAGCCTGATCGCCGCCGCCTTCGTGATCGCCACGAACCTCTTCCTGCGGCCGCTGGTACGGCGCATGAACACCAAGCTGCTGACGGCGACCGACGTGGAGACCTATTACGCCGTCGAGGTCCAGTGCCAGGCCACCGAGGAGGCGCGCATGCGCTCGGTGCTCCTGACGTCGCTCTCCCAGGCGGGTCTCGGCCTGCGCCGGCTGGACAGCGTCGACATCCCGGATACCGCCCGGGTGAAGGTGAGCGCCCAGGCCTTCGCGCCGCGGCGCAACGATACTGCGCTGGAGCAGGTCGTCGGACGGCTCAGCCTCGAGCCGCATGTGTCGGCGGCCACCTGGCAGATCGACCGCACGGTGCCGGAAGGGTAGGGCGAACCCGAGCGGGCGCTCAGCTCCGCATCAGGGTCTGGACGTGCGTGGCCACCGATTCGGCCAGCGCGTCGAGGTCGTAGCCGCCTTCCAGCACCGACACGACGCGACCCTTGGCGTGACGGTCGGCGATCGCCAGGAACTCCTCGGTCAGCCAGATGAAGTCCTCGGTCTCGACCTCCAACCCGGCCAGCGGATCGGCCGCATGGGCGTCGAAGCCGGCCGAGACGATCACCAGCTCGGGCCTGAAATCGTCGAGCGCCGGGAGGATACGCTGGCCCCAGGCGTCGCGGAAGCGGCTGCCGTCGGTGCCGGCCGCCAGCGGAACGTTGACGACGTTGCCCGCGATGCCGCGCTCGCGCGCCGAGCCGGTGCCGGGATAGAGCGGATACTGGTGGGTCGAGGCATAGAACAGGTTGGGATCGGGCTCGACCACGGCCTGCGTGCCCTGGCCATGGTGGACGTCGAAGTCGAGGATCGCCACCCGCTCGATGCCATGGGCCGCTTGGGCATGGCGCGCGGCGATGGCGACGTTGTTGAACAGGCAGAAGCCGCCCGGAACGGCCGGCGAGGCATGGTGGCCCGGCGGCCGCACGGCGGCGAAGGCCGTCCGCGCCTTGCCCGTCATCACGGCATCGACGGAAGCGACGGCGGCACCGGCGGCGCGGCGCACCGCCTCGGCGCTGCCGTGGCTCATCACCGTGTCGCCGTCGATCTGGACACGCTCACCTTCGGCCGGCCGCACGCCGAGGATCGCCTCGACATAGTCGGCCGGATGGACGCGCGTCAGCTGCTCCATCGAGGCCGACGGCGCCTCGCGCCGCTGCAGGCCGGCGAAGCCCGGATCGTCGAGCGCCGCCAGGACCGAGCGCAACCGGTCGGCCCGTTCCGGATGATGGGGGCCGGTATCGTGCTCGAGGAACGAGGGATGGCTGACCAGCAGCGTCGTCATGTACCGTTTCCGTCCCAATGTGGAAGGCGAAGGTCGTCCGGCGTCTTCGTCGCTGGGCCGGTTCGTCGCTTCCATTGTAGGCCGGATTGCCGGCCAGCCGATAGCCGCCGCGCTATGCGCCGGGCCGGCTTGAGCGCCTGCGCAAAAGCGACGATAAGGGCGAAACCGCCGCCGGAGACGTTGTGCATGCTGCGTAAGTCCCTCGCCGTCCTTCTGTCGTTCGCCGCCACCGAGGTGGCCGCCCAGGAGACGAGCTTCCTGCTGATCAACGGCACCGCCTATCCGATCAGCCAGCTCGCCGTGTCGCCGGTCGACCTCGGCTTCTGGACGCCGAACTTCCTGCGCCCGCCGCCGATCAAGGCCGGCGAGCGCCGGCAGGTTTCGTTCAAGGCCCCTGCGGATTACTGTCAGGCCGATCTGCGGGTCGAATTCGCCGACGGCGGCAACCCGGCGATCTGGGAAGACCTTAATATCTGTACGCTCAGCAAGATAAAGCTGCAGTACGACCGCATGAGCGGTGTCACCACGGCGAGCTACGACGAATAGGAAGCGAGGCGGCGATGGCGAACGAGACCGGACTGGCTGTCTCCTCGCGGCTCGCGCCCGCCGACGGCAAATCCGCATTTCCGTTCGACAACCGCTACGCGCGTCTGCCCGAGCGCTTCTATGCCCGGCTCGAGCCGACGCCGGTGGCCGCGCCGAGGCTGCTGCGGCTGAACGAGGCGCTGGCCTGCGAACTCGGCCTCGATCCCGCGCATCTCGCCACGCCGGAAGGCATCGCCGTGCTGGCCGGCAACCGGGTCGCCCCGGGGTCCGAGCCCATCGCGCTCGCCTATGCCGGGCACCAGTTCGGCAACTTCGTGCCCCAACTCGGCGACGGCCGCGCCATCCTGCTGGGTGAGGTGATCGATCGTGCCGGCCGGCGGCGCGACATCCAGCTCAAGGGCTCCGGCCCGACACCCTTCTCCCGTCGCGGCGATGGTCGGGCCGCCGTCGGACCGGTGCTGCGCGAGTACATCGTCAGCGAGGCTATGGCGGCGCTCGGCATCCCGACCACGCGCTCGCTCGCCGCCGTCGCCACGGGCGAGCCGGTGTTTCGCGAGACCGCGCTGCCCGGTGCGGTGCTGACGCGCGTGGCGTCGAGCCATGTCCGGGTCGGCACTTTCCAGTTCTTCGCCGCCCGTGGCGACGGCGAGGCGCTGCGCCTGCTCGCCGACCATGTCATCGACCGCCACTATCCCGAGGCACGCGAGCGGCCCGACCCGTACCGCGCCCTGTTCGAAGCCGTCATCGCCCGCCAGGCCGCGCTCGTCGCCCGCTGGATGCTGGTCGGCTTCATCCACGGCGTCATGAACACCGACAACTGCTCGGTCGCCGGCGAGACCATCGACTACGGGCCCTGCGCCTTCATGGACACCTACGATCCGCGCACCGTGTTCAGCTCGATCGACCAGGGCGGCCGCTACGCCTATGCCAATCAGCCGCGCATCTGCCACTGGAACCTGGCGCGGCTGGGGGAGACGCTGCTGCCGCTCCTGTCCGACGATGACGACAAGGCGCTGGCAATGGCCAACGACTCGCTCGCCTCCTTCCAGTCCCTCTATGGCGGCGCGCTGATCGCCGGCATGCGGCGCAAGCTCGGCCTGTTCACCGAGGAAGACGAGGACGCAGGCCTGGCACAGGGCTTCCTCGATGCCCTGGCGAAGGGGCAGGCGGACTTCACCCTGGCGTTCCGCGCCCTCGACCCGGACTCGGACGAGGCGGCGCGGCCGCTGTTCGGCGATGCCGCTTCCTACGATGCCTGGGTGGTCCGCTGGCGGGAGCGCCTGGCGCGCGAGCCGGAGCAGGCCGCAGGTCGCCGGGCCGCGATGCACGCCGCCAATCCCGCCTACATTCCGCGCAACCACCGGGTCGAGGCTGCGCTGGCGGCGGCGATCGAGCGCGACGACTACGCGCCGTTCGAGGAACTCGTCGAGGTCCTGTCCCGACCCTACGAGGCGCGCGAGGCCTTCGCCGCCTACGCCGATCCGCCGAGGCCCGAGGAGCGCGTCTCCCAGACCTTCTGCGGCACCTGAAGCGCCGCGGCGAGGCGGTCGAACGCCGGCGCGTCGCCGGGAATGCCGAAGCGTATCCAGTGCGGCCGATGCTCGAAGACGCGGACATGGATGCCGCATTGTCCCAGCCGGTCGGCCAGGGCTGCTGCATCCCGATGGCCCGCCAGCCTGAAGAGAGCGGTGCCGCCGACCACCGAGAAGCCGGCGGCCATCAGCACGGCGTCGAGCCGCGCTGCATCACCAGCCAGCCGCGTCGCCGTCGCGGCGAGCCACGCGCCGTCCTCGAGCGCCTGCCGTCCGATGGACAGCGCCGGTCCCGAGACTGACCAGGGGCCCAGTGCCTCGCGCAATCGGCCGGCGAGAGCCGGCGGCGCGATCGCAAAGCCGAGCCGGAGCCCGGCGAGTCCGTAGGTCTTGCCGAACGAGCGCAGGACGACGGCCTGCTCCGGCAGGCCGGCGGCGAGGCTCGCCTCAGGCGGATGAAGGTCGATGAAGGCCTCGTCGACGACCAGCAGGCCCGCCTGCAGGGCACGCAGCCGGTCGGGAGACAGCAGCCGCCCCGTCGGATTGTCGGGATTGACCACGACGGCGACGTCGGCGCCCGCGAGATCGGCTTCGTGTTCCACGATGCTCACCGCGTGGCCAACCTGCCGCCAGCAATGCGCGTGCTCGGCATAGGTATGTCCGAGGATCGCGACCCGCGACGGGGCGACGAGGCGCGGCAGGAGCTGGATCAGCGCCTGTGTGCCCGGCGCGGCGACGATTTCGGCCGGAGCGGCGCGGTAGCGCGTCGCCGCGGCGGCGGCGAGCGCCTGCTCGGCGTCGCGCGACGGCAGGCGCGTCCAGGCCTCGGCCGGCAGGTCGGGCACCGGCCAGGAACGGGGATTGATGCCGGTCGACAGGTCGATCCACGGCTCGGGCGCGGCGGGATGACGGCGGCGCGCCGCCTCCAGGTCGCCGCCATGGGCCAGCGGTTTGCCGGGTGCATCGCCTGTGATAGGCACGCGCAGCATGTTTGCCGACCTCGCCCTGGTTGCTGTCGTCATCGAGGCGATGGTCGGTTATCCCGATTCCGTCTACCGCCTGATCGGCCACCCCGTGACCTGGATCGGCCGGCTCATAACATGGTGCGACAGGGCGTGGAATTCGGAGACCGATTCCCCCGAGCGGCGGCGCCTGTTCGGGCTCGCCACGCTGCTGCTGCTTCTTGTCGTGTCCATCGCGTCCGGTCTCGTCATCGTCTGGCTGGTTGACCGGCTGCTGGGTCCCGTCGCCTCGCTCGCGGTCGGTGGCGTGCTCGCCAGCAGCCTGCTCGCCCAGCGCAGCCTCGACTCCCATGTGGCCGCGGTGGCGCGCGCGCTCGAGAGCGGCGGCGTCGCCGAGGGACGCGCGGCGGTGGCGCACATTGTCGGCCGCGATGTCCGCGCGCTCGACGAGCCCGGGATCTGCCGCGCCGCTATCGAGAGCCTGGCCGAGAACTTCTCCGACGGCGTCGTGGCGCCGCTCTTCTGGATGGTCGTGGCCGGCCTGCCCGGCGCGCTCGCCTACAAGGCGATCAACACCGCCGACAGCATGATCGGCCATCGCACCCCGCGCCACGAGGCCTTCGGCTGGGCCGCCGCGCGCCTCGACGATCTCGTGAACCTGCCGGCCTCGCGCCTGTCGGTCCTGTGGCTCGTGCTCGCCGCGGCGCTGCTCGGCCGCTCGCCGGCCGACGCGCTCGCCACGGTGCGGCGCGATGCCGGCCATCACCGCTCGCCCAATGCCGGCTGGCCCGAGGCGGCGATGGCGGGCGCGCTCGGCATCCGCCTGTCCGGCCCGCGCATCTACGGCGGCGTGCCGGTCGACGAACGCTGGGTGGGCGAGGGCCGTGCCGACCTGCGAGCGGCCGACATCCGCGCGGCGCTGCGCCTCTATCGTGCCGCCTGCCTCGTGCAGGCCGCGGTGCTTCTGGCGATCGTCGCCGTCCTCAATCCTTGAGTGGCGGGCTCAGCCCAGAAGCACGTCGAGGAACATCATCACCACCAGGCCGACCATCAGCCCCTCGGTCGCGAAGTTCTTGAGCCCGCTGCGGCGGTGCATCTCCGGAATGATCTCGTTGCTGATGACGAAGATCATCGCGCCGGCCGCGAAGGCGAGGCCCCACGGCAGGATCGGCTGTGCCACCGTGACGGCGGCAGCGCCGACCAGCCCGCCGACCGGCTCGACCAGCCCGGTCAGGGTGGCGACCCAGAGGGCCTGCAGGCGGCTGTAGTTGAGGGTGAGCAACGCCACGGCGACGGCCAGGCCTTCGGGGATGTTCTGCAGTCCGATGCCGATCGCCAGTGCCACGCCGTTGCCGACCTCGCCACCGCCGAAGCCGACGCCGACCGCCAGCCCCTCGGGAAAATTGTGCAGCGTGATGGCGACGACGAACAGCCAGATCCGCCGGATGCGCTCGCTGGACGGTCCCTCGCGGCCGCTCACGAAGTGCTCGTGCGGGGCGTAGCGGTGGACCAGCCACAGGCCCGCGGCGCCGAGCAGGATGCCGCAACCGACGATGCTGACGGCGCCCAGCTCGCTCGAGCCGCGCGCCTGCGCGGCGGCGAGTCCGGGCAGGATCAGCGAGAAGAACGAGGCTGCCAGCATGACGCCGGCGGCGAAGCCCAGCATCACCTCCTGGACCTGGTCGGACAGGCGTCGCACCGCGAAGATCGGCAGCGCGCCGAGCCCGGACGCCAGCCCGGCCAGCAGGCTGGCCGTGAAGCCCAGCAGGATCGTCGAACTGGCGAGACCGGCGAGCATCTATCGCGCCGGCTGACCGCACGGCTGCGGCGGGCGCGCCAGTTCGAGGATGCGGTCGCAATCGAGATGGCGTTCGAGATGGTCGGCCAGCCCGTCGAGCGTCGCCTCGACATCGGCCTCGTAGTCGTAGGAAGAGGCGCCGCCGCCCAGGCGCTCGAGCCAGTGGCGGCGCTGGCGGTCGTCGGCCAGCAGCCCGTGGACGTAGCAGCCGGCGACGCGGCCGTCGGCGCTCACCGCGCCGTCGGTCCTGCCGTCGCCGAACGAGAGCAGGGGGCTGAGCGCGCCGGTCGTGCGGCCGACATGCATCTCGTAGCCCCGGAACGGCACGCCGCCCGCGACCGTCTCGCCGGCGACCTCGACCAGCACCTTGTCGCCTTCCAGCACGGTCTCGACGTCGAACAGGCCGAGCCCCTCGACGGTCGACGGCGGGCCCTCGATGCCTTGCGGATCGGCGATGCGGCGGCCGAGCATCTGGTAGCCGCCGCAGATGCCCAGCACGTGGCCGCCGCGCCGCAGATGCGCCCGCAGATCGATGTCCCAGCCGAACCCGCGTAAGGCCGCGAGATCGGCGATCGTCGCCTTCGAGCCCGGCAGCACGACCAGCGCGGCATCGCCCGGGATCGGCCGGTCGGGTCCGACGAAGACGAGATCGACGCCGGGCTCCAGGCGCAGCGGATCGAAGTCGTCGAAGTTGGCGATGCGCGGATAGACCAGCACGGCGATGCGCAGCCGGCCGTCGGGGCGCGCGACGGTGCGGTCCTGCAGGACCACCGCATCCTCGGCCGGCAGGCGGTGGGCGTCGGCGAAGAACGGCACCAGCCCCAGCGACGGCCAGCCGGTGCGCCGGGCGATGAAGTCCATGCCGTCGTCGAACAGCGTGGGATCGCCGCGGAAGCGGTTGACGATGAAGCCGGCGATCGTCGCGGCGTCCGCGGGATCGATCACGTCCCGGGTGCCGACCAGGCTCGCGATCACGCCGCCGCGGTCGATGTCGCCCACCAGCACGACCGGCACGCCGGCGGCGCGGGCGAAGCCCATGTTGGCGATGTCGTTGGCGCGCAGGTTGACCTCGGCCGGCGAGCCGGCGCCCTCGACCAGCACCAGGTCGCAGTCCGCCGCCAGCCGCGCGAAACTGTCGAGCACGGCGGCGAGCAGCGACGGCTTGAGCTGCTGGTAGGCGCGCGCCCTGGCATTGCCCACGACCTTGCCCTGCACCACGACCTGGGCGCCGACGTCGCTCTGGGGCTTCAGCAGCACCGGGTTCATGTGGACGCTGGGGGTGACGCGCGCGGCCCGCGCCTGCAGCGCCTGGGCCCGGCCGATCTCGCCGCCGTCGGCCGTCACTGCGGCGTTGTTCGACATGTTCTGCGGCTTGAACGGAAGCACGCGCAGCCCGCGGCGCGTGAAGACGCGGGCCAGTCCCGCGACCAGCATCGACTTGCCGACGTCCGACCCCGTGCCCTGGACCATGATGGCGCGGGCGGTCATCAGAATTCGATGCCCTCCTGCGCCTTCACGCCGGCGGCGAAATGGTGCTTCACCAGCGTCATCTCGGTCACGAGATCGGCGGCCTCGATCAGCTCTTGCTTGGCGTTGCGGCCGGTGACGACGACATGCAGGTCGGGCCGGCGTGCGCTCAGCGTCGCCACGACCTCGGCGATGTCGAGATGGTCGTAGCGCAGCGCGATGTTGAGCTCGTCGAGCACGACCATGCGGATCGCGGGATCGTCCATCAGCTCGCGGGCCTTGGCCCAGGCGCGCTGCGCGGCGGCGACGTCTCGGCCGCGATCCTGCGTCTCCCAGGTGAAGCCCTCGCCCAGCGTGTACCATTGCAGCTGCGCGCCCAGGCGCTCCAGTGCCGTGCGCTCGCCGGTCTGCCAGGCGCCCTTGCCGAACTGCACGACGCCGCAGGCGAGGCCTCGGCCCAGGGCGCGCAGCAACAGACCCCAGGCGGCCGTCGACTTGCCCTTTCCCTTGCCGGTATGGACGATCAGAAGGCCCTTCTCGACGGTCTTTTCCGCGACCTCGGCATCCTGCGCCGCCTTGCGGTTGGCCATCTTGGCGCGGTGGCGGGCGGCTTCGTCGGTTTCCATGGACATGGCGGCACAATGGTCGGCCCGGCGGATCGCTTCAAGGCGGCTGGAATCCCGTTGACGGCCCTTCGCCGGCGAACGTATCAAACGGATGACGGTGCCCCTCCGGGGGAAAAGGGAACGCGGTGACGGCCTCAGGGCCAATTCCGCGGCTGCCCCCGCAACTGTAGTCGGGAAGCCGACGGCCGAGAGACCACTGGGAAACCGGGAAGGTGGCCGAAAGCGAGGACCCGAGAGCCAGGAAACCTGCCGTCGTCGCCGCATCCGAGCCCTCGCGCGGGGAAGAGCGAGGTCGAGGTAGTCCTGTCGTCCGGCCGCCGCCGGACGGAGGCGCTCCGTCGGAGACGGCATCCATTCGGGTCGCTCGATCGGCGATCCGCAACGACGGAGGGAAGCGATGGTGTCTTCGACTCGCAGGCTCGGCGCGCTGGCGCTGACGTTGATCGTGGCAGCACCGCCGGCCTGGGCCCATCACGTGATGGGCGGAGAGATGCCCGAGACATTCCTGCAAGGACTCCTGTCGGGCTTTGGCCATCCGGTGATCGGCATCGACCATCTCGCTGCCATCGTCGGCGTGGGTATCCTGGCAGCGCTGAGCGGTCGCAGCGCCGCCATGGTGCTGGCCTTCAGCGTCGCCATCATCGCCGGCGTCGGCCTGCATCTGCAGGGGGTCGACCTGCCGGCCGGTGAACTGTTCGTCGGTCTCACGACCCTGGTCCTCGGTGGGCTGGTGATCCTGCGGCCGTCCATGCCGGCCGGCGCCGCCGCCCTGCTGTTCGCTGTCGCGGGACTTGTCCACGGCTACGCCCTTGGAGAATCGATCGTCGGCGCCGAATCCGCGCCGCTGTTCGCCTACCTGTTGGGCCTGCTGATCGTTCAGACCGCGATTGGCGTCGCGGTCTATGGCGCCACGCGCGCCATGACCGGCTGGCCGGCGCGCGTGAGCGGCCTGACCGCGGCCGGTGCGGCGGTGGCGCTGGCAGGCGGCATCGCGACGGCGCAGGCAGCAGGCATCGTCTGACGTGACGGCCTCGACGCTTTACGTCTGCATCAGCTGCCGTGGCACGCCGCCCGGGCCCCCCGACGCGGCACGTCCCGGCGCTCGCCTGCTGGCCGCGGTCGAGCGGCTGGCCGCCGAGCAGCCTCAGGACATGCAGCTCTCGATCGTTCCTGTCGAATGCCTTTCCAATTGCCAGCGCGGCTGCAGCGCGGCGATCGCCGCACCGGGCAAATGGACCTACGTCATCGGCGATCTCGACCCCGATCGGCATGCCGGCGATATCGTTGCCTTCGCACGCCTGCACCAGGGACACCAGGACGGGCTGCCCGTATGGCGCGAGCGGCCCGCCCATGTCCGCAAGAGCACGATCGCGCGCGTACCCCCAATGTTGAACCACTCGGAGCGATGATGAACGCCCTGTCCAAAGTTCCCTGCACGATCGTCACCGGCTTCCTCGGCGCCGGCAAGACGACGCTGGTACGCCACGTGCTGGAGAATGCCGACGGCCGGCGGCTCGCCGTCATCGTCAACGAGTTCGGCGACGTCGGCATCGACGGCGAGATCCTGAGAGGCTGCGGCGTCGAGAGCTGCCCCGAGGACAGCATCGTCGAGCTGGCCAACGGCTGCCTCTGCTGCACCGTCGCCGACGATTTCGTGCCGGCGCTGAAGGGGCTGCTCGACCGGCCCTCGCCGCCCGAGCATATCGTGATCGAAACGTCGGGCCTCGCGCTGCCCAAGCCGCTGGTCAAGGCGTTCAACTGGCCGGAGATCGCCTCGCGCGTCACCGTCGACGGCGTCGTCGCGGTGGTCGACGGCGCGGCGGTCGCGGCCGGCCGCTTCGCCGACGATCCCGAGGCGCTGGCCCGCCAGCGCGCCGAGGATGCCTCGCTCGATCACGACAATCCGCTCGAGGAGGTCTTCGAGGACCAGCTCCTCTGCGCCGACCTGGTGATCCTGAACAAGGCCGATCTGCTGTCGGCCGACCAGCGCGAGAGCGTCGCGGCGGAGATCGGCCGCACGCTGCCGCGCGCCGTCAAGGTGGTCGAGACCGAGAACGGCCGGGTGCCGGTCCGCGTCCTGCTGGGCCTCGGCGCCGAGGCCGAGAGCGACCTCGACCGCCGGCCTTCGCACCACGATCTCGAGGGCGAGCACGATCACGAGGATTTCGACACTTTCATCCTCGACCTGCCGACCTTCAGTTCACCGCAGCAGGTCGTCGACCGGCTGGTGCGTGCCGCCGAGGCGCACGACATCCTGCGCATGAAAGGCTTCGTCGACATCGCCGGCAAGGCGATGCGGCTCCTGGTGCAGGGCGTCGGCGCCCGCATCCAGCACCAGTACGACCGCAAGTGGCCGGCCGACGCGCGCCGCGGCCGCCTGGTGGTGATCGCCGAGAAGGGCTTCGACCGCGACGCGATCTCGGAGCTGATCCGGGGATAGCGCATGCATGTCCTGGCGACTGAGCTCGCGACGCTGGAGGAGGCCGACGCCGCCGTCGACCTCGGCCAGACGCCCGCCGAGATCGTCGTCCTGTCCTTCTCCGACAGCGACCTGACGGCGCTGGCGGCGGCGTGGCGCGAAGAGGCCGACATCCTGCCGACCCTGCGGCTGGCCAGCCTGAAGCGGCTGCGCCATCCGATGTCGGTCGACCTCTATGTCGAGACCGTCGCGTCGAAGGCGCGCCTCGTGATCGTGCGCTGCCTGGGTGGCCTCGACTACTGGCGCTACGGGCTGGAGAGCCTGGCCGACCTCGCGCGCGACAGGGGCGTGCTGCTGGCCGCCCTTCCCGGCGATGAGCGCGACGACCCGCGGCTCGCGTCGCTGTCGACCGTGCCCGCCGACGCACTGGGCGCCCTCGACCGCTACTTCCGCGAGGGCAGCGCAGCCAACCTCAGCCAGGCGCTGCGGCTTGCCGCGGGCCTGCTCGGCCGTCCGCTCGCGGCGTCACCGCCGCAGCCGGTCGGCCCGCTCTCGGTGCTGGGCACCGCCGATGACGGACGCCCGGTCGCGCTGATCGTCTTCTATCGCGCCAGCCTGCTCGCCGCCGACATCGAGCCGGTGACGGCGCTCAGCGCCGCCCTCGACCGGCGCGGCCTGGCGTCGGTCGCCGTGGCGGTCAGCAGCCTCAAGGACCCGCTGGTCCGGCCCGGCCTGTCGGCCCTGATCGCCCGCCATCGGCCGGCGGTCATCCTCAACACCACCGCATTCTCGGCGCGCGGCGACGACGAGGCGACCGTGCTCGACGCGGCCGACGCGCCCGTCCTGCAGGTGGTCCTGTCGGGCAGCGCGCGCGTCGCATGGGAAGGCTCGCCGCGCGGCCTGTCGCCGGCCGACCTCGCAATGAACGTCGTGCTGCCCGAACTCGACGGGCGGCTGCTGACGCGCGCGGTGTCGTTCAAGGCCGAGGCCGATGTCGACCCGCGCCTCGAGTTCGCGGCGCCGCATCATGCGGCCGTCCCCGATCGCATCGACTACGTGGCGCGGCTCGCCGCCGCCTGGGCGCAGCTTCGCGCCACGCCGCGCGCCCGCCGCCGCCTCGCCCTCGTGCTGTCGGACTATCCGGCGCGCGGCGGCCGCACCGGCTACGCCGTCGGGCTCGACACGGCGGCCAGCGTCGTGGAGATCCTGAGCCTGCTGCGCGCCGAGGGCTACGACACCGGCGCGCGCGACTGGCAGGTCACGGACATCGAGCGGCTGCTCGCGGGCCGCGGCGATCGCGTCGAGATCGCGCGCAGCCGCTACGACACCTGGCGCGGGGCGCTGCCGCCGAACCTGCGGGACGCGCTCGCCGCCGCCTGGGGCGAGCCGCCGCCGGTCCTCGAGCTGCCGCTGCTGCGCTGTGGCAAGGTGCTGGTCCTGCTGCAGCCCGATCGCGGCGCGGGCGGCGATCGCAAGGCCGGCTATCACGACACGAACCAGCCGCCGTCGCACGCCTATGTCGCCGCCTATGCCTGGCTGCGCGAGCAGGCCGGGATCGACGCTCTGATCCATCTCGGCACGCACGGCACGCTGGAATGGCTGCCCGGCAAGGCGCTGGCCCTGTCGCGCGACTGCTGGCCCGAGGCCGTGCTCGGCCCGCTGCCGGTCGTCTATCCCTTCATCGTCAACAATCCCGGCGAGGCCGTGCAGGCCAAGCGCCGGCTCGCCGCGGTCACGATCGGCCATCTCACGCCGCCGCTCGGCGCCGCCGGGCTGCACGGCCCGCTCGCGGAGCTGGAGGGCGTCATCGAGGAATATGCCACGGCCGACGGGCTCGACCGTCGCCGGCTCTCCTTCCTCGAGCAGGAGATCGTCGATCGCGCCTGGCGCAGCGGCCTCGCCCACGATTGCGGCCTGGCGAAGGACGAGCCCAATCGCCAGGCCATCGCCAAGCTCGACGCGCAGCTCTGCGACATCAAGGAACTGGCGATCCGCGACGGGCTGCACGTCTTCGGCCGCGCGCCCGAAGACGCGGCGCTGCGAGCACTGGCCGAGGCGACCGGCGCCGAGGCGGCGGTGCGCGACAGTGCGGTGCGCGAGCGCGCGGCCCTGCTCGCCGCGCTCGACGGGCGGCGCGTGGCGCCGGGACCGGCCGGAGCGCCGACGCGCGGCCGCGCCGACGTCCTGCCGACCGGCCGCAACCTCACCTCGATCGATCCGCGCGCCATCCCGACACGGACGGCCGCGTCGATCGGCGCGCGGGCCGGCGGCGAGGTCGTGCGCCGCTACCTGCAGGACCATGGCGAGCCGCCGCGCGCGCTGGTGCTCGACCTCTGGGCCTCGGCGTCGCTGCGCACCGGGCGGCGACGATCTCGCCCAGGCTTTGTGGTATCTCGGCGCGACGCCCGTGTGGGACAGGACGTCGAGTCGCGTCACCGGCGTCGAGATCCTGCCCCTGGCCGCGCTCGACCGGGCGCGCATCGACGTCACCCTGCGAATCTCGGGCCTGTTCCGCGACATCTTCGAGGCGCAGATCGCCCTGTTCGACCTCGCGGTGCGCCGCGTCGCGGCGCTCGACGAGCCGGCCGAGGACAATCCGCTGGCCGCCGCACGCCGCGCCGGCCACGACCTCGCGCGCGTGTTCGGCGGGGCGCCGGGCAGCTACGGCGCGCGCGCCGGCGACGTGGCGCTCGATGGCGCCTGGCGCGACCAAGCCGAGCTCGGCGCGCACTATCTCGCCGCCGTCACCCATGCCTATGGCGGCGCCGAGCCGGTGCGGCCGGCGGCCGAAGGCTTCCGCGACCGGGTCGGCGAGGCCGATGTGCTGGTCCATCCCCAGGACGACCGCGAGCGCGATCTGCTCGACGGCGACGGCGTCGCCGACTTCGCCGGCGGCTTCGCCGCGGCGGCGGCGCTGCTCGGCCGCGCGCCGGAGCTCTACCATCTCGACACGAGCCGCACGGACTCGCCGCGGGCGCGGCGGCTCGCCGAGGAGATCGCCCGCGTCGTGCGTGGCCGGCTGACCAACTCGCGCTGGCTCGCCGCCATGCTCGGCCACGGCCATCGCGGCGTCGCCGAGATCGCCCAGTCGGTCGACGCGCTTTACGCCTTCGCCGCGACGGCGCACGTCGTGCCCGACGCGCTGTTCGACGCCACCCACGCCGCCCTGATCGCCGACGAGCGGGTGCGCAGCGCCATGGTCGCGAGCAACGCCGCGGCCGCCGCCGCGATCGCCGCGCGGCTGCAGGACGCGCTGGCCCGCGGCCTGTGGCAGCCGCAGCGCAATGCCGTCGATCAGGAACTGCAGCGCGTCCTGCGCGGGAAGGCCCGATGAGCGCCGCCATCGCCGCCAAGGGCTGGTGCCCCGGCATCCTGCGCCCGATGCCGAGCGGCGACGGGTTGCTGGTGCGCGTGCGGCCACGCGGCGGCGGCTTCGCTCCGGCGAAGGCGCGGGCCCTGGCCGGACTCGCCGAACGGTGGGGCAGCGGCCATATCGACCTGACGCGGCGCGCCAACGTGCAACTGCGCGGCGTTTCCGACGTCGGGCTCGCGGCTCTGCAGGACGGGCTGGCCGATCTCGGCCTGCTCGACCGCGACGCCGAGACCGAGGCGGTGCGCAACGTCATGGTGGCGCCGCTGGCCGGCGAGGCGATGCGGACCCTCGCGACCGCGCTCGAGACCGCCCTGACGACCGACCGGCGGCTCGCGTCGCTGCCGGCCAAGTTCGGCCTGCTGGTCGACGGCGGGCCTCTGAAGATTGCGGGCGAGCGGGCCGACGTCGCGCTCGCCGCCCTAGACGATGGCGTGGCGCTCGGCCTCGACGCGGCGCGCGGCACGCTGTGGCTCGGCACGGTCCCGCGTGAGCGGGCGGCCGCGGCGGCGATCGCCGCGCTGCACGCCTTCCTCGATCTCGGCCAGCGTTGCCGCGTGCGCGATCTCGCCCCGGCCGCCTTCACGCGCCTGTGCGCCGCCGTGGCGCCGGCGCTGGGGCCGCTGGCGCGGATCCCATCCGCTGGCGGTCGTCGTCTCGGCCCGATCGCCGGTGTCGGTGCCGATGCCGGTGCCGTCGGCATCGCCGCGCCGTTCGGCCGGATGGAGTCCGAGCAGCTTCGACGGTTGGCGCTGCTGGCCGGCGAGGCGGGGGCCGCGGAGCTGCGCCTCTCGCCGTGGCGGACCTTCTATGTGCGAACGGCCGACGATCCCGCCGCCTGCCGGCTGGCCGGCGCGGCGGCCACGATGGGCCTCATCGTCGACGAGGCCGACGGGCTGCTGCGCGTCGAGGCCTGTCCCGGCGCGCCGGCCTGCACGTCCAGCAGCGTCGACACGCGGCGCGACGCGCGATGGCTCGCGGCGCTGGCCGCCCGGCACGCCTATCGCGGCACCGTCCATGTCTCGGGCTGCGCCAAGGGCTGCGCCCGCTCGGCGCCGTCGGACCTGGTGCTCGTGGGGCAGGGCGGCGCCTACGGCGTGCTGCACGACGCCACCGCGCGCGGAAACGTCGAGCGCACGGTCGGCCCCGCCGACTTTGTGGGCCTGTTCGCGTCCGCGCTGGCGGAGCGACCATGAGCGGCTACGACTACATCCGCGACGGCGCCGCGATCTATCGCCGCTCGTTCGCCACCATCCGCGCCGAGGCCGACCTCGCGCGCTTCTCGCCGGCCGAGGAGCGTGTCGCCGTGCGCATCATCCACGCCTGCGGCATGACCGAGATCGCCCGCGACATCGTCCTGTCGCCCGACTTCGCCGCGGCCGGCCGCGCCGCGCTGCTGGCCGGCGCGCCCATCCTGTGCGATTCGCGGATGGTGGCCAACGGCATCACCCGCAACCGTCTGCCGGCCGGCAACGAGGTCGTCTGCACGCTCGACGATCCTGCCGTGCCCGAGCTGGCGCGGCGCATCGGCAACACGCGCTCGGCCGCCGCTCTCGACCTGTGGCGCGACCGGCTGGGCGGCGCGCTGGTGGCGATCGGCAACGCGCCGACCGCGCTGTTCCACCTGCTCGAGCTGCTCGACGACGGCGCGCCTGCACCGGCGGCGGTGATCGGCCTTCCCGTCGGCTTCGTCGGCGCCGTGGAATCCAAGGAGGCGCTGGCGGCGCGCGCCGGCCTGCCGTTCCTGGTCGTGCGCGGCCGCAAGGGCGGCAGCGCCATGGCGGTGGCCGCGGTCAATGCGCTGGCGAGCGAGCAGGAATGAGCGACCTCGACACGCTGGCCGGCGGCGCCGCGGCGGGCACGCTCTACGGGATCGGCGTCGGGCCGGGCGACGTGCGCTACCTGACGCTGCGGGCCGCCGGCCTGGTGCGGGCGGTCGACGTGCTGGCCTATGTCGCCAAAGCCGGGGCGCCGGGCAATGCGCGCCGCATCGTGGCGCCGCTGGTCGCGCCGGGCCGCGACGAGCGCCGCTTCGAGTATCCGGTGACCGACGAGGTGCCGGCCGACAGCGCCGACTACCAGCAGCAGATCGCGTCCTTCTACCGCGACATGGCGGCGGCGCTCGCGGACCTGCTGCGCGGCGGCCGTTCGGTCGGCCTGCTGGCCGAGGGCGATCCGTTCTTCTACGGCTCCTTCATGCACATGTGGCGGCGGCTGGCGACGGACTTCCCGGTCGAGGTCGTGCCCGGCGTGACCGGCATGTCGGGCTGCTGGACGCGCGCCAACCTGCCCATCACCTGGGGCAACGACACGCTCGCCGTGCTGCCCGGCACGCTGCCGGAAACGGCGCTGGTCGAGCGCCTGCGCCTGACCGACGCGGCCGTCATCATGAAGGTGGGACGCAACCTCGCGAAGGTGCGCCGCGCGGTCGAGGCGGCCGGGCTGCTGTCGCGCGCCATCTATGTCGAGCGCGGCACCATGCAGGACGAGCGCATCCTCCCGCTCGCCGACTGCGCCGCCGCCGACGGCCCGTACTTCGCCATGGTGCTGATCGCCGGCGAGGGACGGCGGCTGTGACGGGCTCGCTGGTGGTGATCGGCACCGGGCCGGGCCGGGCGGAGCTGATGACGCCCGCGACGGCGGCGGCGATCGCGCGCGCCACCGACCTGGTGGGCTACGGTCCCTATCTCGCGCGCGTGCCATCGCAACCCGGCCAGTGCCGCCACGCCTCGGACAATCGCGTCGAGCTCGACCGGGCGCGCCATGCGCTGTCGCTGGCGGCGGCGGGACGGCAGGTCGTCGTCGTGTCGGGCGGCGATCCCGGCGTCTTCGCCATGGCCGCCGCCGTGTTCGAGGCGGTCGAGGACGGCGAGCCCGCCTGGCAGGATCTCGACATCCGCGTCGAGCCCGGCGTCACCGCCATGCTGGCGGCGGCGGCCGAGGTCGGCGCGCCGCTCGGCGGCGACTTCTGCGCCATCTCGCTGTCGGACAATCTCAAGGCCTGGTCGACCGTCGAGCGCCGCCTCGCGGCCGCCGCCGAGGCCGACTTCGTGATCGCTCTCTACAATCCCGCCTCGCGGGCGCGGCCGCACCAGCTCGGCCGGGCCTTCGAGCGGCTGCGCGTGGTCAAGGCCGCCGCCACGCCGGTCCTGTTCGTGCGCGCCGCCGGCACGCCCGAGGTGACGGTGCTGGCCACGACCCTGGCCGAGGCCGATCCCGCGCGCGCCGACATGCGCACCCTGGTGATCGTCGGCGCCAGCAGGACGCGACGGATCGGCCGCTGGGTCTACACGCCGCGAAGCGAGCGCTGATGGTCGAGCCACGCCAGCGCCGCCTCGGGACTCGCCACGACGTGGCCGACCGGCTTGTCGGGCCGGGCGATCATCACGACCGGCAGGCCAAGCGCGCGCGTCGCCGCGATCTTGGCGTAGGTGGCGCTGCCGCCGGCATTCTTGGACACGACGACGTCGATCGCCTGCTCGCGCAGCAGCCGCTCCTCGGCGGCGCGGTCGAACGGGCCGCGCTGGCGCAGCAGCACGAGGTCGGGGGGCAGGCCGTCCTGGTCCGGCGTCTCGATCAGCCGCGCGACGTAGCGATGCTGCGGCGCGGCGGCGAAGACATGCAGCTCCTGGCGGCCGACGGTGACGAACACGCGGCGCGGCGGGTCGCCGAGCGCCGCGGCAGCGGCCGCCGTCGACGGCACCTCCTGCCAGAGATCGCCGGGCTGCCGCTCCCAGGCGGGCCGGCGCAGCGAGGCCAGCGGTACGCCGGCTTCGGCGCAGGCCGCGACGGCGTTCACCGACATGCGGGCGGCGTAGGGATGCGTCGCGTCGACGACCGCCTCGATCCGCTCGCGGTCGAGATGCTCGACCAGCCCCGCGACGCCGCCGAATCCGCCGCTGCGAACCGGCACGGGTTGCGGCAGCGGCCGCGCCGTGCGCCCGGCGAGCGACAGCGTCGCCTCGTGGCGCGCATCGGCCGCCAGCAGGCGGGCGAGGGCGGAGGCTTCGGTCGTGCCGCCGAGAATCAGAACGCGCATGTCGGGAGCGGGCGATGAAGGACGGGGCAAGCTGCCCGGCCCCGCCTTGGCTGTCCATCGTCGGCATCGGCGAGGACGGGATCGACGGGCTCGCGCCGGTGGCGCGCCGGCTGGTCGAGGCGGCCGAGCTGGTGGTCGGCGGCGCCCGCCATCTCGCGTTGGCCGACCCGCTGGTCCGCGGCCGCCGGCTCGCCTGGCCCAGCCCGATCGCCGACGCCCTGCCTGAGATCCTGGCGCAGCGCGGCCGCCCCGTGGTCGTGCTGGCGAGCGGCGATCCCTTCCACTACGGCGTTGGCGGCCTGCTCTCGCGTGCCGTTCCCGCTGACGAGACGCTCTGCATTCCCGCGCCCTCGGCCTTCTCGCTGGCGGCGGCGCGGCTCGGCTGGCCGTTGCAGGACACTACCCTGGTCAGCCTGCACGGGCGCGCGCTGGACGGCATCGTGCGCCATCTCCATCCCGGCGCGCGCATCCTCGCTCTGTCGTGGGACGGCGGGACGCCGGCCGCGCTCGCCCGGCTGCTGGTCGAGCGCGGTCTCGGCGCCACGGCGCTCACCGTGCTCGAGGCGATGGGCGGGCCGAACGAGCGACGGCGGCGCGCGACGGCCGAGGGCTTCGACCTGAACGACGTGGCGCCGCTCAACACGATCGCCCTCGAGGTCGCGGCCGCGGCGGGCGGGCTGGTCGTGCCGCTGGCGCCCGGTCTCGACGACGGGCTGTTCGAGAACGACGGCCAGCTCACCAAGCGCGAGGTGCGCGCCGTGACGATCGCCGCGCTGGCGCCGTGCCCCGGCGAGCTCCTGTGGGACGTCGGCCTGGGGGCGGGTTCGGTCGCCATCGAGTGGCTGCTGCGCCATCGCTCGCTCGCCGCCATCGGCATCGAGGCCGAGCCGGCGCGCGCCGCCCGCGCCGCCCACAATGCCGCGCGGCTGGGCGCCACTGACCTGCGCATCGTCGAGGGCAAGGCGCCGGATGCCTTCGCCGGCCTGCCGCCGCCCGACGCCGTGTTCCTGGGCGGCGGCCTCTCCAACCCCGGTCTGCTCGACGCGGCCTGGTCGGCGCTGAAGCCCGGCGGCCGGCTGGTCGCCAACGCCGTGTCGCTGCAGTCGGAGGCGCGGCTGATCGAAGCCTTCCAGCGCCACGGCGGCGATCTGGTGCGGCTCGACGTCTCCAAGGCGGGCAAGGCCGGCGCGGGCCGCGTCTTCGTCTGGCGTGCCGCGGCGCCGATCGTGCAGTGGCGCGCGAGGAAGCCGTGATCGTGGCGGGGATCGGTTGCCGGCGCGGCACCTCGGCCGACGAGCTGGAGCGCGTCGTGCGCCTGGCGCTCGGCCTCCACGAGCTGCCCATCGAGCGGCTGGAGGCCATCGCCACCGAATCGGAGAAGGCGACCGAGCCGGGCTTCCCCGAGCTGGCGCGCCGCCTCTCGGTGCGGCTGGTCGCCTGCACGGTGAGCGATCTCGACCGCGTCGCGGGACAGGTCCTGTCGCCGTCCAAGCTGGTGCTGAAGGCCAAGGGCCTGCCGTCGATCGCCGAGGCCTCGGCGCTGGTCGTGGCCGGTCGCGGCGCGCGGCTGCTGGGCGCGCGGGTCGCCAGCGAACGCGCGACCTGCGCCATCGCCACGGGAGAAGGCCGATGACCGTGCATTTCATCGGTGCCGGCCCCGGCGCGCCGGACCTCATCACCGTGCGCGGCCGCGACCTGATCGGCCGCTGCCCGGTCTGCCTCTACGCCGGCTCCCTGGTGCCGCCGGCGCTGCTCGCCCATTGCCCGTCGGGTGCGCGCATCGTCGACACCGCGCCGCTGTCGCTCGACGAGATCGTCGCCGAGTGCCGTCGCGCCACCGACGACGGGCACGACGTGGCGCGCCTGCATTCCGGCGACCTCTCGGTGTGGAGCGCGATGGGCGAGCAGCTCCGCCGCCTGCGCGCCGAAGGCATCGCCGTCACGGTGACGCCGGGCGTGCCCTCCTTCGCCGCCGCCGCCGCCGTGCTTGGCCAGGAGCTGACCCTGCCCGAGGTCGCGCAGTCGGTCGTCCTGACCCGCACGTCCGGCCGCGCCTCGGCAATGCCGCCGGGCGAGACGCTGGAGGCCTTCGCCGCCACCGGTGCGACGCTGGCGATCCATCTCTCCATCCATGTGCTCGACAAGGTCGTGGCTACGCTGGTGCCGCACTACGGCGCCGACTGCCCGACCTCCATCGTCTACCGCGCGACCTGGCCGGACGAGCGCGTGATCCGAGCGACGCTCGGCACGATCGCGGCCGAGGTGGCGCGCCAATCGATCGAGCGCACCGCGCTCATCCTGGTCGGCGAGGTGCTGGATGCCGGCGATTTCCGCGACAGCGCGCTCTACGACGCCGCCTACCAGCGGCGCTTCCGGGGGCGCGGCGCGTGATTCCGGCCAACTTCCCCGCGCTGCCCGAATTCCCGCCGGGCGAGGTCTGGCTGGCCGGCGCCGGCCCGGGCGATCCGCGCCTGCTGACGGTGCTGGCGCTGCATGCGATCGGCTGTGCCGACGTGATCGTGCACGATGCCCTGATCGATCGTCGCGTCCTCGATCTTCGCGCTGCCGGGGCCGAGCTGCTGTCGGCGGGCAAGCGCGGCGGCCGGCCCTCGCCGAAGCAGGGCGAGATCAACGCCCTGCTGGTCGAGCACGCCCGCGCCGGTCGCCGCGTGCTGCGCCTCAAGGGCGGCGATCCCTTCGTGTTCGGCCGCGGCTGGGACGAGGCGGCAGCGCTGACCGAAGCGGGCCTGCGCTTCCGCATCATCCCCGGCCTGACCGCCGGCCTGGCCGGGACGGCGCTGGCCGGCATCCCCGCGACCTCGCGCGACACCAACCATGCCGTCGTGCTGGCGGCCGGCCATCGTGCCGAGGACGGCAGCTCCGATGCCGACTGGGAGGCGCTGGCGCGGCTCGGGCAGCCCATCGTGCTCTACATGCCGATGGCCCAGCTCGCCGGCATCGCCGCCGCCCTGCAACGCGGCGGCCTCGCGCCCGACACGCCGGCCGCGCTCGTCCAGTCAGCCGCGACGGAGGACGAGCGCGTCGTCGACAGCCGTCTCGATGCGCTGGCCGAGGATGCGCGGCGTGCCGGCGTCGGCTCGCCCTGCATCGTGGTGATCGGCGCCACCGCCGGCCTGCGCCACGAGGTGCGCGGGTCGCTGGTCGGCTGGCGATGAGCCGCGGCCTCGTCATCGCCGCGCCGCGCTCGGGCGCCGGCAAGACCACCGTCACCATCGGCCTGATGCGTGCGCTGGCCCGCCGCGGCCTCGCCGTCCGGCCCTTCAAGTGCGGGCCCGACTACATAGATCCCGCCTTCCACGCGGCGGCCGCCGGCCGGCCGAGCGTCAACCTCGACACCTGGGCGATGGGCCGCGCCACGCTGGCCCGTCTGGTCCAGGGCGGCGAAGGCGAGGTCGCGATCGCCGAGGGCGTGATGGGCCTGTTCGACGGGGTCGCCGAGCCGGGGCAGACGGCGCGCGGATCGACCGCCGACCTCGCGGCGCTGCTGGGCTGGCCGGTCGTGCTGGTGCTCGACGTCTCGGGCCAGGCCGAGACGGCGGCCGCGGTGGCGGCCGGTTGCGCCGCCTATCGCGACGACATCGTAGTGGCCGGCGCGATCCTGAACCGGGTCGCCAGCGCTCGGCACGCCGACATGATCGGCGCCGGCTTCCGCCGCATCGGGCTGCCGATCCTGGGTACCGTCGCGCAGGATGCGCGCTTCGCGCTGCCCGAGCGCCATCTCGGCCTGGTCCAGGCGGGCGAGACGGCCGACCTCGACGCTCGGCTCGACGCCCTGGCCGACATCGTCGAGGCGACCGTCGACCTCGATGCCGTCGTCGCATGCGCGGCGCCGACGCGGCTGGCGACGGTGGCGGGTGCGGCGATCGTGCCGCCCGGCCAGCGCATCGCGGTCGCGCGCGACGCGGCCTTCTCGTTCCTCTATCCGCACCTGCTCGAGGGCTGGCGCTCGGCCGGCGCGGAAATCCTGCCCTTCTCGCCGCTCGCCGACCAACCGCCGCCGGCGGACGCCGACGCGGTGTGGCTGCCCGGCGGCTATCCCGAGCTGCACGCGGCAACGCTCGCCGCCGCGCACCGTTTCAAGAGCGGGCTGCAGGCGCTGGCGGCGCGCGGCGTTTCGATCCACGGCGAGTGCGGCGGTTACATGGTGCTGGGACGCGGGCTGCAGGACGGCGAGGGCCATCGCCATGAGATGACCGGTCTGCTGTCGCTGGAATCTTCCTTCGCCCAGCGGCGGCTGCATCTCGGCTATCGGCGGGCGCGGCTCAGGGCGCCGTCGGCACTGGGCGAGGCGGGCACCGAGGTTCTGGGCCACGAGTTCCACTATGCCAGCGTGCTGGCCAACGACGATTCTCCGCTGGTCGACTGCCGCGATGCCGGCGGGCACCCGGTCGCCGAAAGCGGCGCGCGGCGCGGCACGGTGAGCGGCACCTTCTTCCATTTCATCGACAGGCCGACATGACCCCCTGCTTCGACGCCGAGTTCCGCCGCCAGTTCCGTGAGCTTGTCCTGTGGCGCCGCGACGTGCGCCGCTTCCGCCGCGACCCGATCGCGCGCGAGCGCATCGACACGCTGCTGGAAGTGGCGAGCCACGCCCCCTCCGTGGGGCTCAGCCAGCCGTGGCGCTTCGTGTATGTCGAAGCACCCGAGCGGCGGCAGTCGGTGGTGAAGAGCTTCACCGATGCCAACGAGCGCGCGCTGGCCGGCTACTCCGGGGAGAAGCACGCGATCTATGCCGGGCTGAAGCTCGAGGGCCTGAAGGAAGCGCCGGTCCATCTCGCGGTCTTTTCCGACGATACAACCCATACCGGCAGCGGCCTCGGCCAGCAGACCATGCCGGAAACGATGCACTATTCCGTCGTCGCGGCGATCCAGACCCTGTGGCTGGCGGCGCGCGCCGACGGCATCGGCATGGGCTGGGTGTCGATCCTGGACCCGCTGAAGGTGAAGAAGGTGCTCGACGTTCCGGCGGGTTGGAATCTCGTTGCCTACCTCTGTCTCGGCCTGCCTGCCGAGGAGCATCTCGATCCTGAACTGGAGCGCCACCATTGGGAGGAGCGTGCCGATCTGGCCGGCATTGTTTTCACCCGTTAGGCACGGGGAATCGCGGCACAAGGCCTCGTTCGCCGCACGGCGCTAGGCGCGTCGGAACGCGCCTGCTACGGTCGAACTCATGACCGTTCATTCCACGTTCAAACGGTTGGGTTTCTTCTCGCGTTTGCTCGACGAGACGACTGCCGCGGAACGCTATCGGCTGGCGACCCAACAGATCGTCCACGCCGAGAAGTACGGTTTCGACTCGGCGTGGATCGCCCAGCATCATTTCCACGAAGGCGAAGGCGGCCTGCCTTCGCCTTTCGTGTTTCTGGCCCAGGCGGCGGTGCAGACCTCGCGCATCCGGCTGGGCACCGGCATCGTGACCCTGCCGCTCGAACTGCCGCTGCGCGTGGCCGAGGATGCGGCGGTGACCGACCTGATCTCGGGCGGACGCCTGGAGGTCGGAGTCGGTCCCGGCGGAAACCTGTCGGCCTTCACGGCCTTCGGCCTGGACGCCGGCGACCGCCACCTGCTGATGGACCGCAATCTCGATCTGATGCGCACCGCCTGGTCGGGCGGCACGTTGCCGGGCGGCGACCATCTCTATCCCGCGAGCCCCGGACTGGCCGACCGGATCTGGCAGGCGACCTTCACGGTGGCCGGCGCGCGCCGCGCCGGCCTGGCGGGCGACGGGCTGATGCTGTCGCGTACCCAGCCGCGGCCCGAAGGGCAGCCGCAGCTCTCGCTGGCCGACATCCAGAACCCGATGATCGACGCCTATCTCGAAGGGCTGCCGGCCGGCTGCGAGCCGCGCATCCTGGCGTCGCGCACGGTGTTCGTGGCCGACGATCGCGCCGAGGCGATGCGCTTCGCCGAGAAGGGCCTGGCGCGCATGCGCCACCGGCTGGCGGCGACCGGCAACTTCACCTCGGGCAATCTCGTGGGCGACCTGATCGCGGCGATGGACGTCCATATCGGCACGCCCGCCGAGGTGATCGCCTCGCTGCAGGCCGACGCCACGCTGGCGCGCGCCACCGATCTCACCATGCAGGTCCACTCGATCGATCCGCCGCATCCGTTCATCCTGCGCTCGATCGAGCTGATGGCCGAGGCGGTCGCGCCGGCGCTGGGCTGGCGACCGGGCGACGACGCGGCGGCCCGGCGCGTGGCCTGACGAAGGGGGGAAAGCGATGGATGTGATCGACAGGCTGGCCGGCATAGCGCCCGGCTCGCCGCTGGACGCGATCCGGGACGGCCGGCTGCAGGCGCGCAAGCACGCGCAGGCCGCCTACGACGCGCTGTTCAAGCCGGCGAGCGAGGCCGATGCCAGCCGCGCGGAGCGGCTGGCGATCGCCTGCTTCGTCAGCGGCCTGCACGGGCAGCCCGGCGTCGAGGCCTATTATCTGGAAGGGCTCTCCGACTCCGAAGCGCCCGCCGCCTGGCGCGACGCCATCGCCGGCGCGGTCGCCGCTGGCAAGGGCCAGGGACCGTTCGGTCGCTATCCCAAGGGTCCGCTCAGCGGCGAGGACACGCCGGGACCGGTGCTGACGCTGGACGGTTCGCTGAAAGCGGCGCTGGGGCCGCGCCTGGCCGCCGCCTTCGAGCACACCCACATGCTCGTCTTCCATCCGCGCGATTCCTCGCCCGCCCACCTGCAGGCGCTGATCGACGGCGGCTGGTCGACCACGGGCATCGTGGTGATCTCCCAGCTCGTCGCCTTCCTGTCCTACCAGATCAGGGTCGCCGCCGGCCTGCGCGTCCTGAACGGGAGACTCGCATGACCGATCAGGTTCTCACCCCGCCGCCGCACGTCGAGCCGGTGGTCTTCACCCGCGACATGCTCGACTGGCTGCCATGGCTGGAACCCATGGCAGAGGAGGGGCTGACGGCGCGCCACATGACGGCGCTTGTCGAGGCCGCGCGCGCCAAGTCGCCCTACTTCCGGCTGCTGGTGCGGGATCCGGAGGTGCTCGAGGCGCGCACGCTCACCGACAAGGACATCTTCTACAATCCCGAGGCCGGCCTGCCGCGTGCCGAGCGCGAGCTGGCCGCGGCCGCCACCTCGCGCTCCAACGGCTGCATCTACTGCGCGTCGGTGCACGCCCGGTTCGCCGCGACCTACTCGAAGCGCGTCGACGACGTCGACCGTTTGCTGAAGGAAGGGGTCGAGGCGCCGCTCGATCCCCGCTGGCAGGCGATCGTCGCGGCCTCGGTGGCGCTCACCGCGACCCCGATCACGTTCGGGCCGGAGCATGTCGATGCCCTGCGCGCGGCGGGCCTGGATGACGCCGCGATCGTCGACGTGATCAATGCGGCGTCGTTCTTCAACTGGGCGAACCGGTTGATGCTGTCGCTGGGCGAGCCCAGCGCACCGCCGCCCAAGGGCTGAGCGCCGACGCCCGATCAGGCCGCGAGGGCCCGGGCGCCGCGGTGGCGGGCGGCCCGAAGCATCGCCGCGGCCCGCATCTCGCTGATCTGCGCGACCCGGACCTCGCCGAACGGTGTCAATCCGGCGCCGTCTTGGGTGATTTCAAGCAGACCCAGCTGCTCGAGCTGATCGAGGTCGCGCCCCCGCAGATGGTCGACCGGGGAGCGGCCGTGGGCGACCAGCCGCAACGTATCTTCCTCGTCGGGGGTGAGCGGTATCACGATCCGGGTCGGTTGCATGCTCTGAAAACGCCTCTGCCTGGCAAAAAGTTGCCACAGACCGAGGAGATGCGTCGGCCTCAGGCCGAGCGGCCGGCAACTGTTCGCGGAACCGGCCGTTTGGTCGGGGGGGGCAGCCGCGGAGGATTCCGATGTCGACGACGCACTCGAAGGTCGAGCAGGACGCGCTGGCCTTGCTGACGGCGGGGAGCAGGGCGATCGAGCAGTTGGGGCGCGCCTTTGCGCGCCGGCCCAACACAGCTGACAGGGTCGAGACGGGAAAGCTGGCGTTGCGCGTTTGCCACGCCCTTGGCGTGCACGCCGCCATCAAGGAAGAGGTGTTCTATCCCGCGGCGGAGGCGGTTCTCGCGCCGGAGCGACAGGAGCTTGTCGCGGTTTCCCGGCGCGATCAGGACGAGATAGGGCATCTGGTCGAAGCGGTCGAACGGACGCCGGCCGACGATCCGGGGTTCGACGCGGCCTTCGAAGCCGTCCTGGAACGCACCCATCGCTTGGCGGAGCGCGAGGAGAAGGACCTGTTCCCGGCACTGCGCCATTCGGGCCTCGACCTGGCGGGGACGGGCGAGCGAATGGCCGCCCGCCGCGCCCAGCTCGCAACCCGACCGGTCGATCGCGAGACGATCGCCAGCGCGCGTCGGGTGATGGGCGGTCGGCCGTAGACACCTGAAGCCCCGCGGGCGGTGCAACCGCGATCCTCGCGGATCGTTGCTTGGCGCAGGCCGCCCGTCTGGATGCGGCGGGGAGGCGGTCATTCCCGACAATACAAGCATAGCGATGAACCCCGAGCCGGAGTCTCCGTCGGCGGCTCCTCCGGGTGTCCTCAGCCATGGGGGCCGGGTTCTCCCGGCCGTCACCGTCGATACCTACAACGAGGAGCTGCGCGACGAGGAAGGTTTCGTCGGTGACCGCGCCAGCGGCCGGGCATTCCGTGCCATCCTCGAGGATTGGCGCGACAAGCTCCGCGCTCAGGGAGAGGATCCGTTCGGCGACGTCGAGACCCATGAGATTTCCAAGTCCAAGCTGGACAAGATCCTGGGGGGCGACGATCCGCTGGCGGCCGGATTGGTGCATACAGTCGTCGAGGAGTTTGCTGTCGAGCTCGCGACCGTCGTGCGCCGCTTCCTGCGTCTCCAGAAGTGGCAGGGTACCGAGCGCATCGTCATCGGCGGCGGCCTGAGTTCGAGTCACATCGGTGAACTCGCCATGGGTCGCGCGGCGGTGATCCTGGCGGCCGAGAGTCAGCACATCGAACTACGGACGATCAGCAATCATCCCGACAAGGCCGGCCTGATCGGCAGCGTGCATCTCGCCCCGAGCTGGGTGCTGGCCGGCCATGACGCCATCCTGGCCGCCGACATCGGTGGCACCAACATCCGGGTCGGCGTCATTGACCTCAAGATGAAGAAGTCGGGCGACGTGACCAAGGCGGCGGTGTGGAAGCACCTGCACTGGCGCCATCGCGACGACGAGCCGACTCGCGAGCAGGCGCTCGACCGTATGGCCGAGATGGCGCGCGAGCTGATCGAGCTGGCCGACGGAGAGAAGTTGAAGCTTGCGCCGTTCGTCGGGATCGGCTGCCCCGGTCTGATCGACGAGCACGGCCTGATCGTCAACGGCGGCCAGAATCTGCCGGGCGGCAACTGGCACGAGAAGGACTTCAACCTGAGTGCTGCGCTGGCCCGGCGCCTGCCGCGTTTCGGCGGCCACGAGCCGGCCGTCATCATGCATAACGACGCCGTGGTCCAGGGCCTTAGCGAGGTGCCCAACCAGAAGGACGTCGAGCGTTGGGGCATCCTGACGATCGGCACCGGTCTCGGCAACGCGCGGTTCACCAACCGCGCCGATCAGGAGGACGAAGACTAGAAGTCTTCCTCGGCCGGGCCGTCCGATCGGCGGGTTCAGGTGGTCACGCCGAACCAGTCGAGGATCGTGCCGTTCTCGTCGCGCGGATAGGTGTGCGACAGGTCGGCGATCTCGCGGTAGACGACGTCCGCGCCGGCGGCGGCCAGGCTGCGCTCGGCCTCGCGCGCGATCTCGGGGCCGAACATCCAGTCCTGGGCTCCGTGCACGATGTGGACGGGAAGGCCGCGCACCCGTTCTGGGTCCGCCGAGCCGAGAAGCATCGGATGGAAGGCCGCGGCGACCGGGGCCAGGTGCGTGAACCGGCAGTCGCCGCGCAGGCCCGCAACGTAGGTGAACGTGCCGCCGTCGCTCATCCCGGTCAGGAGCTGCCGGTCGGGGTCGATGCGCCATTCGCCGGCGATCTGCTCGACCATGCCGTCGATCATGGCGCCGTCGACCTCCGGCTCCATGAGCGACCAGGTCGAGCCGCTGGCGGTCGGCGCCAGCAGGACGAAGTCGCGGGTGCGGGCCTCGCGCAGCCAGCTCCACAGGAAGGCGCCACCGTTGCCGCTGCCGCCATGCAGGGCGACCACGAGCGGCCAGGCGCGGCTGCCGTCGTAGGTCTCGGGCACGTAGAGCGAGAAGCCGCCGCGCGTTCCCGCGGGGCCGCCGCCGTGCATCACGCCGACCCGGTCGCGCCCGGGATCGATCTCGCCCAGCCGGGCGAGACGGGCAGCGTCGTCGCGCGCCGAGGGCTCGAGGAAGAACTGGCTGACCGGCTTGAAGAACGCCGTCATCGGGTAGATGGATTCGGCGGCACGGGCATAGTTGCGCAGGGCACGGTAGGCGGCGACGATCGGCTGCGGCGCCTCCGGCGCGGCGCGCAGGCCCGCGATGCCGGCGCAGGCCGCTTCCGCCGCGGGCTCCAGGCAGCCGCGGACCGGCTCCAGCCGATCCGGCCAGCCGACCGCGTGCGAGGAGTCGAGGGCATCCTTCAGCTCGTCGTCGCGCCCGGCCATGGCGGCGACCACCTGGATCAGCGACGTCGGCGAGAGGTGACGGCCGGCGAACTCGAGGACATGCAGGGCCTTCAGGGTCGCCGGCACCAGCCGGCTGACGGCCTCGACGGCAGCCTCGACGTCGGCCACGTTCGCCTCAGTCCTTCAGCATGACGGCTTCGGGGGCCGGCTTGCCGCGGATCATGTCGGCCGCCTTTTCCGCGATCATCAGCACCGAGGCGTTGAGGTTGGCCGACGGCATGGTCGGCATGATGGAGGCGTCGATCACGCGAAGACCCTCGAGTCCCCGCACCCGCAGCTGGTCGTCGACGACCGCGGTCGGGTCGGTATCGGGCGCCATGCGGCACGTCCCCATCAGGTGGAAGGTCGTCGTGCCGCGCTGCTTGGCGGCCTCGAGCAGATCGGCGTCGCTCTGGGCCTGCGGCCCGGGGAACTCCTCGCGGTCATAGTACTTGGACAGGGCCGGCGAGGAGAGCAGGCGGCGGGCCAGCTTCATGCCCGCCAGCAGCACGCGGCGGTCGCTCTCGGCGGCAAGATAGTTGGGCTGGATCACCGGATGCTCGAACGGGTCGGCCGAGCGGGCGCGCACCCAGCCGATGCTGTCGGGCCGCTGCTGCCACGACGCGATCGTCATGCCGGGGAAGTCGTCGAGCGTCGACTGGACGCCTTCCTTGTAGCTGGCCGGCGTGAAGGTCAGCTGCAGGTCGTAGTTGTCGACGGCCTCGTCCGATTTCCAGAAGACGTAGATCAGGGTCGGGTTGAGCGACAGGATGCCCTTGCGGGTGAAGGCGTACTTCAGCACCTCGCCGGCCAGCTTCAGCCCGTGCGATTTCTCGTTGATCGTTTCGGCGTTCTTGACGCGGGCGACGAAGCGCGGCGCGTAGTGGTCGCGCAGGTTCTCGCCGACGCCGGCCAGCTCGTGCCTAACCGCGATGCCGAGCGACTGGAGCAGCGGCGCCGGACCGATGCCCGAGACCTGCAGGAGCTGCGGCGAGTTGACGGCGCCGCCGCTCAGGATCACTTCCTTGCGCGCCCGGACCTCGACGACCGGCCCGTTGCGTCCGCCCTTGGCGTAGCGCACGCCGACCGCGCGCTTGCCCTCGAGCACGATCCCGGTGGCATGGGCGTGGGTGCGCACCGTCAGGTTCGGACGGCGCATCGCCGGGTGGAGATAGCCGCGGGCGGCGCTGCGCCGCCGGCCGTTCTGGATGATGCGCTGGACGTAGCTGACGCCCGCCTGCTGGGTGCCGTTGTAGTCGCGATTGCGCGGGATGCCCATCTGCACGGCGCCCTCGATGAAGGCCTCGCAGATCGGGTCGCGCCAGTCGAGGTCGGTGATCGGCAGGTTGCCGTCCCGGCCGCGGAAGGTGTCGTCGGCCTCGCCGATGCGCCGCTCGGTCCGCCGGAAGTAGGGCAGGACGTCGGCATATCCCCAGCCGCGGTTGCCGCGCTGGGCCCAGCCGTCGAAATCGAGGCGCTGGCCGCGATTGTAGATGTGGCCGTTGATCGAGCTCGAGCCGCCCAGCGTCTTGCCGCGCGGCGCGGCGATCCGCCGGCCGCCGGTCCATTCGCTGGCTTCCGACGTGTAGAGCCAGTTCACCCGGGGATTGACCAGCGTGTACATGAAGCCGGCCGGTATGTGGATGAAGGGATGCCAGTCCCATGGCCCGGCTTCGAGGACGCAGACGGTGGTGGTGGCGTCCTCGCTCAGCCGGTTGGCGAGCACGCTGCCGGCCGAGCCGGCGCCGACGATGACGTAGTCGAACGTTTCCATGACAGGACCACTCTGCGGCAGCTTCGTCGCAGGCGCCAGAGCCTATCCCGCCGGCCCGTGTGCGCCGCTCGTGCCTTGCGAAATCGACGATCCGGTGCGGATCGCGACCCGATGGCGGAAGGCCGGCGCAAGGGAGTGCAACTATCCGACCCACAAAGGTTACAAATCTTCCGGGCCGGGCCGATCTGCGGGGACGGTCTCACCGCCTTCGTATGCTAAGCTCGCCGCCGAGCGAGGCATGTCGTGACGATCGACAAGAGGCGGCTGATCAAGCTGCTGAGGATGACGGAGAGCTCCCAGGACGCCGAGGTCCTTGCGGCCATTCGCAAGTCGAATGCGATGCTGCGCGCCGCCGGAAAGGACTGGTCGGACCTGCTCGAACCGCCGCCGCCGCCGGCGCCCGAGCCGGCGCGACCGGTGTCGGTGGAATGGTCGCGATCCTGGCGGGCCGGCTACGTGCGGTCGGACGGGATCCGCAACTCCGTCCGCCGCGAGTTCCCGATCTCGCTCGCCTTCTTTCCGCTGTGGATCGTGGCCGAGCTGATGGCCATCCTGTTTCCCGGCATCTACTGGAACAGGAGTTCCAAGCGGATGGCGGCCGCCTTCTGGTCGCTCTGTGGCCTGGGCGTGCTGTCCTGGCTGGGCGCGGGCGCCTACCTCCTGGTCACCTTCGCCGACTGACGTCTGGTCAGAGCACGTCGTCGTGGAGGAAGGTCGCGGCGGGAACCGTCGCGTCGTCGCCGAGACCGTGGACCTCGATCGCCGCCGCGCTGTACTGGCCCGAGGCGATGAAGCCGAAGCTGGTCTCGCCGTCGTGGGCGAGCGTGCCGTTCCAGGCCGCCGCGCCGATGACGTAGCCGCTGGCGTCGTGGGACACGATGCGGGCATTCCAGATGTCGGTGATCTGGTAGGCCGTGTCGATGGCGATCTGCCAGTCGGTGGTGGCGGCGCCGTCGTTGTGCACCACGACGCTGCCGTTGAAGCCGCCGCTCCAGGAATCGACCAGCGCGAACGACGCGATGAAGCTGCCGGCCGGACCAGGCGTGGGCGTCGGCTCCGGCGTCGGAGCCGGTGTGGGCGTCGGATCGGGCGTGGGCGCGGGCGTGCTTGCGGTGTCGTCGTCGAGGATGGTGGCGACACCGATGCCGTCGCCCAAGGTCGCGCCGTGGATGTTGTCCAGCACGACGCTGAAATGCTCGTTTCCCTCGACCAGCAGGTCGGGCGTGATCGCGATGGCGATCGTCTTGCTGACCTCGCCCGGCGCGAAGATGACGGTGCCGCTCGCGGCCGTGAAGTCGGCGCTGCCGGCCTCGCCCGGCACCGTATGGTAGTCGACCGTCACGGTATCGGCCGAGGGCGCCGACAGGGAGACCAGGAAGGTCGCCTGGGCACCTGAATCGCCGCCCGCATCGCCGCTCCCGTCGCCGAAGTCGAACTCGATCGGCGTCAGGTAGGCGAGCTTGTTCTGGTTAACGCTGCGCCAGTCGTCGCCCAGGATGCCGCCGGTGTCGCCCGAGTTGGGGTTCCATGACCAGTAGGTCCAGCTCACGCCCAGGCTGCCGGCGGGGATGTCGGTCGTGCCGTTGTTGTCGAGGTCGCCCGCCAGGTAGGCGGTGATGGCGTCGAGCCAGGGCGCATCCTTCGGGTCGATGAGGCTGGTGCCGAACTCGCCGATGTAAACGGGGGCGATGCCTTCCTTGTAGATGTAGCCCCACATCTGGTCGAATTTGGCGGGCAGGTTGGCCGGGAAGTCGCTGCCCTGGAACCACGGCTGGGCGTAGACCGAGTTGGGATAGTCGTGCGCCGAGTAGACCAGCTTGTTGTCGACTGCGATGTCGATCGGGCGGTCGGCCACGCCCATCAGGTTGCCGCCCCACCAGTAGCTCTGGCCCTGGTAGGTGGCGACGCCCTCGACGAAGATCAGCCAGTCCGGGTTGACCGAGCCGATGGCGTCGCCGGCCCGCTCGGCCGCTGCCGCCCAGTCGGTCGGGCCGCCGCCGCCCCAGGTGCCGTTGAACGGCTCGTTGTGCAGGTCGGCGCCGATCACCGTCGGGTTGCCGGCATAGCGCTCCGCCAGCATCTGCCAGTCGGCGATCCACTGCGCCTCGCTGTGCTGGTCGTCGTACCACAGGCCGTTCGACGACGGACCCGGCCCGGAATCGTTGCGATGATGGTCGAGGATGATGCGCAGGCCGATCTCGCCGGCATAGTCGACGATCTTGTCCATGATCTGCAGCGCCGACAGGCCCTGCAGGTCGGGATTCTGGAAGAAGTCGATGCCGTTCGGCGTTCCGCCGCTGTGGAACGTGTCGTTGGAGAAGGGCAGTCGGATCGTGTTGAAGCCGAGCTCCTTCATCTGGTCCATCATGTCCTGGTAGCCGCGCGTCCACAGGCCGTGCGGCGCCAGGGTCGAGGATTCGAAGCCGAACCAGTTCACGCCGGCGATCTGCACCGGCTGGCCGGCACTGTCGACGATCTGGTTGCCGGCGGTGCTGAAGAAGCCGGCCGCCCCGCCACCGCTGCCCGGATTGCCCTCGGTCACCGACGTGTCGGAGATGGCGAGCGACGGCAGCGGCGCGGCATCGTCGTTCAGGATCGTGCCCGTGGCCGTGGCCTGGGCGAGCGTGGCGCCGCTCGGCGAGGAGAGGGTGAGCGTCAGCGTCTCGTTGGCTTCGACAGCGGTGTCGCCGGCGACGTCGACATGCACGACCTTGGAAGTCTCCCCGGCGGCGAAGGTGAGCGTGCCGCTCTGGGCCGTGTAGTCGCTGCCGGCCGTGCCGGTGCCGTTGGCGGTCGCGTAGGCGACGGTGATGGGTGTCGTGGCGGCAGTGGAGAGCGTGACGGTGAAGGCGAGGTCCTGGCCGCCGCCGTGGCCCTCGGCCACCGCGGCGTCGGCGACGGCGAGCGTCGGCAGCGGCGTCGTGTCGTCGTTCAGGATCGTGCCGGTGGCCGTGGCCTGGGCGAGCGTTGCGCCGCTGGGCGAGGACAGGGTGAGGGTCAGCGCCTCGTTGGCCTCGACGGCGGTGTCGCCCGCGACCTGGACGTGGACGACCTTGCTGGTCTCACCGACGGCGAAGGTGAGCGTGCCGGTTTGCGCCGCATAGTCGCTGCCGGCCGTCGCGGTGCCGTTGCCGGTCGCATAGGCGACGGTGACGGGGGTCGTTGCGGCGGCCGACAGGATGACGGTGAAGGCGAGGTCGTGCGTGCCGCTGTTGCCCTCGGCCACCGAGGCGTCGGCGACGGAAAGCGTCGGGAGGACGGGCGGCGTGCCGCCACCGGCGTCGGCGCCGTTGATCCTGAAGCCGGTCGCCGCGGTGCCGTCGCTGCCCGGCGTCGCCTGGAAGCCGAACGAGGTCGACTGGCCGGCGCCGACGCTGCCGTTCCAGCCGGCGTTGCGCACCACGTAGTGGTTGCCGACATGGGAGACGATGACGGCGTTCCACAGGTTGGTGATGGTGAAGCTGGCATCGAACTCCGCCGTCCAGCCGCCGAGCGCGGTGGCGCCGGCGCCGACGTCCATGGTGGCGGTGAAGCCCGAGCCCCAGTTGCTGGCGACATGGTAGGCGAGCGACGCGCCGTCGCCGCCGGAGGGCGGCGGCGGGGGAGGAGGTGGCGGCGCGGTGTCGTTGTTGACGATGGTCCCGGTGGCCGATCCGTCGGCGATGGTGGCGCCGCTGGCGCCCGAGAGCGTCACCTGGAAGGTCTCGTTGCCTTCGACGGTCGTGTCGCCCGCGATCGGCACGGTGAAGGTCTTCACGGTCTCGCCGGCGGCGAAGGTAAGCGTGCCGCTGCGCGCCGTGTAGTCGCCGCCCGCCGCGGCCGTTCCGTCGGTGGTGGCATAGCCCACCGTCACCGGGCCAGCGGCCGCCTGCGACAGGCGCACCGTGAAGGTCATCTGCGCGGTGCCGCTGTCGCCTTCGGCGATCGAGGGGTCATCGATGCTGAGCGTCGGCAGGGCCGGCGGCGAGGACGTATCGGGCGCACCGTTCAGCGTGAAGCCGCCCGCCGCCGTGTCGCCACCGGCGCCCGCCGTGGCCTGGAAGCCGAAGCTCGCCTGGCCGTTGGCCGCCACGGTCGCATTCCACGAGGCGTTGCGGATGACGTAGTGGTTGCCGACGTGGCTGACGATCTCGGCGCCCCAGAGGTTGGTGATGAGGAACGCGGCGTCGAATTCCAGCGTCCAGCCGCTGAGCCCCTGCGTGCCGCCCGGCACCGTCATGGTGCCGATGAAGCCCGAGCCCCAGTTGTCCCCAACGGCATAGGTGATGGCTGCCATTCCGACTCCTCCCGCCTCGACGCCAGGTCGCGCCAGGCGGCGATATGTCATGTCGGTGGCAGGACAACACGGACCGGCGAGCCGACTCTCGATGAAGCGGCCAGATTAATCGGTGAACATGGGGCGGCCGGTGGCAAGCCTGTGTCCGGCGGCTTGCCGGTCGGCGGCAATTGGCCTTTCATGCGCCCCGCAGTGTCGCCGGGAACGGGTGGGAAGGCTTTCTTGGAAGCGAACGTGCTGAGCAACGCCACCGGCGCCGTCGCAGGCTGGTGGAACCGCCTGCCGATGTTCTGGCGGGCGCAGATCGCCGGCTGGGGCCTGTTCGCCATTCTCGACCTGGTGAACCGGTGGCTGACCTACGGTCGCCTCAGCGTTGCCCTGGGACTCACCCTCGCCGTCGCTCCGTGCCTGGTCGCGCTGTCGACGTTGCTGCGCATCCTCTACGACAGGCAGCTCGAGGACAGGCGCCTGACGCCCCGCGCCTTGGGCCTCGTGGCGGTCGTCTCGCTGCTGTCCTCCTTCATTGTCGTCGGCGTCGCCTTCGCCCTGCGCGACACGCTCGGCTGGCGCATCCCGCACTGGGGATTCCTCGAGGAGTTCGTCGTCCCGCTGATCCACTATTTCCTGGCGCTCGCCGGCTGGAGCCTCTGCTATTTCTGGATCCATGCCGAGATCGCCGAGCAGGCCGAGCACCGTCGGGCGCTCAGGGCCGAGACCGAGGCGCTGCGCCTCGAGCTCGAGGAGCTGCGCCTTCAGCTCGACCCGCACTTCCTGTTCAACGCCCTGAACGGCGTCGCCGAGGAGATCCCCGAGCATCCGGAAGCGGCGCTGTCCATGCTGCGCAACCTGACGGGCTACCTGCGGCATTCGCTGGACGGCATCAAGCAGACGGTCGTCACCGTCGATGCCGAGGTCGGCTCGATCGCCGCCTATCTCGGGGTCCAGAAAGCGCGCTTCGGCGAACGGCTGCGGACGCACGTCCATGTCGAGCACACGGCGGGCGACCGTCCCATCGCGAGCTTCCTCCTGCAGCCCCTGGTCGAGAATGCAATCAAGCACGGTCGGCGCGACAAGGCGCTCGACCTCCATGTCGACGTCCATGCCGCGGAGGACGCGCTCGAGATCGCGATCGCCAACACCGGCTCGCTTTCCGCCCCGAACGGCCGGCGGCGGCCGGGCGGCGGCATCGGGCTCGCCAACGTGCGCCGCCGACTCGACCTGCACTATCCCGGCCGCCATTCCTTCACCATCGCCGATCGCGACGACAAGGTCGTCGCCCGCCTCGTGCTGAAGGGAGAGCCATGCTCCGTGTCCTGATCGTCGACGACGAGCGGCTCGCCCGCCAGGCGCTGCGTCGCCTGCTGGCGGCGCACCCCGAGGTCGAGATCGTCGGCGAGGCCGACGGCATCGCCGAGGCGATGGCGGCCATCGAGCGCACGAATCCCCAGCTTCTGTTCCTCGACATCGAGCTGGGCGGCGGCGACGGGTTCGACCTGCTGGCCGCGCTGGACCATCCGCCGATCGTCGTCTTCGTCACCGCCTATGCCGAGCATGCCGTCGAGGCCTTCGCCGTCGACGCCGTCGACTATCTCCTGAAGCCGGTCGATCCCGAGCGGCTGGCCGAATCGCTGGTCCGCGCCGAGCGCAAGCTCGCGGCCGCCACCGCGACACCCGAGCCGGCGCCGGCCGATCGCACGGTGATCGCGCTGCGCACGCCGCGGCGCACGGTCGTCGCGCGTCCCGACGAGATCGTTGCCCTGCGGGCCGACGGCGACTTCACCCACGTCTTCCCGGCCGACCAGCCGCCGCTGATGATCTGGCGCACGCTCGGCCATTTCGAGGAGATGCTGCCGTCGCCGCCTTTCTTGCGGCTCGGACGCTCGTTGATCATCAATCGCGATCGGCTGCGCAGCGTCGAGACGCCGTCGCGGGACGGCGCGCAGATCACGCTGCGCGGCATGGACGAGCAGCTCACGCTGGGCCGCGCGGCGACGGCGCGGCTGCGCGATGCGCTGGGCGACGGCGGCTGACGGAGGGCCCGTACTGCCCTGCGGCTCGGGAGGTGCCCCGGAAGTTTGACTTGCCGCGATGACGTTGCAACCATCCCTCCAAACACAATCCGGAGGGACGGTGCCAATGGCGGGCGTGGACTGGTCGGATTCCACCATCGAGGTCGGCGGCACGAAGCTGCACTTGAAACGCGGCGGCCGCGGCCATCCGGTGCTGGTGCTGCACCACGAGACCGGCACGCTCGACGACCTGCCCTTCTACGACGCCCTGGCGACGCAGTACGACGTGCTGGTGCCGCATCATCCCGGCTACAGCCGCTCGCCGCGTCCCGACTGGATGCGCAGCACCCGCGACATCGCCATCGTCTATCGCGGCCTGCTGAACAAGCTCGGCCTGTCCCGCCCGGCGCTGGTCGGGCTGGGCTTCGGCGGCTGGATCGCCGCCGAGATGGCGACCATGGCGCCGGGCGACCTTTCCCATCTGGTGCTGGCCGGCGCGATGGGCATCAAGCCGCCGCAGGGCGACATCCTGGACCAGGCGATCACCGGCTATGTCGACTATGTGCGGGCGGGCTTTCATGACCAGGCGGCGTTCGACCGGCTCTACGGCGCCGAGCCGAGCGTCGACCAGCTCGAAATGTGGGACATCTGCCGCGAGATGAGCTTCCGCATCGCCTGGAAGCCCTACATGTACAGCCAGACGCTTCCGCACCTGCTGGGGGCGGTGGCGGCGCCGGCCCTCGTCGTCTGGGGCGAGGATGACCGCGTGGTGCCGCCGAGTGCCGGGCGCCGCTACGTCGAGGTCCTTCCGTCGGCCAGGCTCGAGATCGTACCGTCGTGCGGGCATTGCGTCGAGATGGAGCAGCCCGAGACGCTCGCCAGGCTTGTCAGCAACTTCATCGGTCGGGGGTAGACGCCATGCACCTGATGTACTTCACCGAACAGCCCATGTCGGCCTACGACGAACAGGCCGGCCGCGACTTCGGCGCCACCGCGCTGATGTTCCCCAACAAGAACTTCGATCCCGTCGCCGGCTCGCGGCTCTACAACGAGTATATCGAGCAGTACATGCTGGCCGAGGAGGTCGGCATCGACGGCATCATGCTGAACGAGCATCACAACGCGCCGTTCTGCATGCAGGCCAAGGCCAACATCTTCGCCGCGATCCTCGCGGGCATGACCAAGAAGGTGAAGATCGTGATGCTGGGCAATCCGCTGCCGCTGGCGGAGAACCCGGTGCGGCTGGCCGAGGAGCTGGCCATGATCGACATGATCTCCAAGGGCCGGCTGGTCTCGGGCTTCGTGCGCGGCGGCGGCCAGGAGCAGCTCGCCACCGGCGTCAATCCCGCCTTCAACCGCGAACGCTTCGAGGAGGCGCACGAGCTGGTGGTCCGCGCCTGGACCCAGCCCGGCCCGTTTCGCTTCGAGGGCACGCACTACCAGCACCGGGTCGTGAACCCCTGGGCGGTGCCGCTGCAGAAGCCCTATCCGCGCGTCTGGATCCCCGGCGTCATCAGCAAGGAGACGATCATCTGGGCGGCGCAGCAGCGCTATCCCTACATCGCGCTCAACACCTCGATCGAGCAGACCAAGAAGATCTGGGAGCTCTACGACCAGGTGGCGCTGCAGGCGGGCTATGTCGGCGGGCCGGAGAATCGCGGCTACCTGATCCAGGTCCACATCTCCGACAGCGAGGAGAAAGCGATCGAGAACGCCCGGCAGTTCCGCTGGATGCAGGGCGAGTTCACCGGCCTCGCCCATCCGGTGTGGAGCACGCCCTCGGGCTACGGCTCGCCGTCGAACCGGCGCGCCTTCGTCGAGTTCGCCGCCGGCCGTGCCATCAACCCGCGCGGCAACACCAGCTTCGAGCAGCAGATGGCCGACCTGCGCATCATCGCCGGCACCCCGAAGACGGTGGTCGCCAAGCTGAAGCGCATCCTCGAGGAGACGCGGCCCGGCATCCTGGCGCTGTGGGGCAACGACGGCCGGGTCAGCCAGAAGGACTCGCTGACCTGCATCCGCCTGATGGGCCAGGAAGTCTTCCCGGCGATCCGCGAGATCGCCCGGAGCCTCGACCTCAAGAGCCCGTTCGAGGCCGACGCGCCGGTCCATCTCAAGTATTCGACCGACCTGAAGCCCGCCAAGGCAGCCGCCGCGGAGTAGTCTTCGACGATCACGGGTCCGCAAGCCCGCTCATGATCTGGTTCTCATGTCATGTTCCTCTCCCCCGCTAGGGGGAGAGGTTAGGTGAGGGGGTTGCACGAGCTGCTGATGCCCCCTCTCCCAACCTCTCCCCCTAGCGGGGGAGAGGAGCTTGAATCATGAGCTGGCCTGGAGGACTGCGGTCCTGCAAGAGGGGAGACAACACCATGCAACTCGGCGCCTCTCTACCGGTCGGCGACATCGGTACCGGTCCCGCGCCGCTGCGTGACTATGCGCAGGCGGCCGAAGGGCTGGGCTACCAGTATCTCCTGGCGGCCGACCATGTGCTGGGCGGCAATCCCGACATCGACTATGGCGGCCGGCGCGTCGGCACCACGGCGACGGCCTATCACGATCCCTTCGTGGTCTTCGCCTTCCTGGCGGGCGTCACGAAGAAGATGGGCTTCGCCTCGGGCGTGGTGATCCTGGCGCAGCGCCAGGCGGCGCTGGTGGCCAAGCAGGCGGCCTGCCTCGACGAGCTGTGCGAGGGCCGCTTTCGCCTCGGCATCGGCGTCGGCTGGAACGAGATCGAGTTCCAGGGACTTGGCATGGACTTCCGCACGCGCGGCCGGCGCTCGGCCGAGCAGGTGCGCTTCATGCAGGCGTTGTGGGCCGAGCCCAGCATCACCTTCAAGGGCGAGTTCCATCAGCTCGACGATGGCGGCATCAACCCGCGGCCGAAGTCCGGCCGCGTGCCGGTGTGGTTCGGCGGCCATGCCGAGGCGACCTTCAAGCGGACCGCCAAGTACGGCGACGGCTTCATGCCGCTGCAGTATCCGGCGGGCGACGATGCCCTGAAGGCCTTCGACAAGCTGCGCGCCCTGATCAGGGCCGAGGGCCGAGATCCCGCGGCGGTCGGGCTCGAGGTCTGGGTGTCGCCCGGCAAGGGAACGCCCGACGACTGGCGCCGCGAGTTCACCTTCTGGAAGAAGGCCGGCGTGACCCACGTCACCTGCCATACGACCTATGTCAGCAACCATCACAAGCGCATCGCGGGCAAGGGCTACGCCGACCATCTCGACGCGATCACCCGCTATCGCGCGGCCGTCGCCGATCTCCTGTAGGCTCAAGCATCATGCTCCTCTCCCCCTTGGGGGAGAGGCTGGGTGAGGGGGACAGTGGAGAGAATCCTCGATGGCCCCCTCACCTGACCTCTCCCCCAAAGAGGGAGAGGAATCGGAGGGAAGGTTCATGGCCATCGCTTTCACGCTCAACGGTCAGGCCCGAACAGTCGACGCGCCGGAGACGGCGACGCTGCTCGAGGTGCTGCGCAACCATCTCGGCCTGATGGGCACGCGCTATGGCTGCGGGCTGGAGCAGTGCGGCTGCTGCACGGTGCTGGTCGACGGCGAGCCGGTCTATGCCTGCACGCGCGAGGTCGGGACGGTCGCCGACGCCCGGGTGACCACGGTCGAGGGGCTGGGCTCGGCCGAGCGGCCGCATCCCCTGCAGCAGGCCTTCCTCGACGAGCAGGCCGGCCAGTGCGGCTACTGCCTGAGCGGCATCGTGATGTCGGCCAAGGCGCTGCTCGACCGCAATCCCGCGCCCGATCGCGCCGCCATCGTGGCGGCGCTCGACCGCCATCTCTGCCGCTGCGGCGCGCACCAGCGCATCCTGCGCGCCGTCGAGCGCGCGGCGGCCGCGTTGCGCGCCGGCACCAGCGCGGGCGCGGGGACGCCGTCGTGAGCGCGCCGACCCTGCCGCAGAGCCTGGTCGACAATCCACGGCTCGACCGGTGGATCCGCTTCCTGCCCGACCGCACGGTGCGCATCGCCACCGGCAAGGTCGAGATGGGCCAGGGCGTTGTCACGGCCATCGGCCAGATCGCGGCCGACGAGCTCGACCTGCCGCTCGACCGCGTCGCCGTCCTGTCGGGCAGCACCACCGACGGGCCCGACGAGCAGTACACGACCTCGTCGCTGTCGATCGAGGTCTCCGGCGGCTCGGTGCGGCTGGTCTGCGCCGAGGTCCGTGCGAAGGCCCTGGAGCGCGCGGCGCTGCGGCTGAACTGCAGCCCCGACGACCTCGCCGTGGTCGACGGACACTTCGTGCAGAACGGTGCGGCGACCGGGCAGGACTACTGGACCGTCGCGGGCGAGATCGACTTCGGCCAGGCCGCTACCGGCACGGCGCCGGTCAAGCCGGCCTCGGCCTACACCGTCGTCGGTCGCAGCGTGCCGCGCGTCGACCTGCCGGCCAAGCTCTCGGGCGCTGCCTTCGTCCACGACGAGATGCCGAAGGACGTCCTGCATGCCCGCACGCTGCGCCAGCCCGGCCGTGGCGCCACGCTGGCGGCGCTCGACGAGGCCGCCATCCGCCGCGCTGCCCTGCGCGGCCACGCGGGCGCCGAACTCACGATCGTGCGCGAGGCGAGCTTCGCGGCCTTCGTGAGCCCGGTCGAGAGCGTCGCGGAGGCCGCCGCCGCCGCCGCGCCGGCGCATGCCACCTGGCAGGGGGCGCCTCGCCTCGATCCGGCGCAGCAGGAAGCCGCCTGGCTGCAGGGCCGGCCGAGCGACGACCGGCGCATCGGCGCCTGGCCGGGACCCGCGACGCCGCCGAAGGATCCGGTGCGGATCACCGTGTCGCGGCCCTACATCGCGCACGCCTCGATGGCGCCGTCCTGTGCGCTCGCCCGGTTCAGCGACGGGCACCTCACCGTGCGTTCGCACGGCCAGGGCATGCATCCGCTGCGGAAGAACCTGTCCGCCGTGCTCGGCCTGCCGGTCGAGGCGATCACCGCCCAGCATCTGCACGGCGCGGGCTGCTATGGCCACAACGGCGCCGACGATGCCGCGCTCGACGCCGCGCTGGTCGCCCGCCACCTGCCGGACCGCTGGATTCGCCTGCAATGGCGGCGAGAGGAGGAGTTCGGCTTCGAGCCGGTCGGGCCCGCGATGCTGGTCACGCTGCACGTCGACCTCGACGCTGAGGGCCGGCCGGCCGACTGGACGACCGAGATCTGGAGCCCGACGCATGTGCAGCGCCCTGGCAACGGCACCGGCTGGCTGCTGGCCAGCGAGGCGCTGGCCGAGCCGCCGCCCCCGGTGGCGCCGTTCGATCCGCCCGAGGCGCGCGGCGGCGGCGGCACGCGCAACGCCGTGCCGATCTACGACGTGCCGGCGCATCGCATCCTGCATCATCTCGTGCTCGACCCGCCGGTGCGCACCTCGGCGCTGCGCGGGCTGGGCGCGCTGCCCAACGTCTTCGCCATCGAATCGCTGATCGACGATCTCGCCGCGCGCGCCGGCGAGGATCCGGTCGCCTACCGCCTGTCCATCCTGAGCGAGAAGCGGGCGCGACGGCTGGTGGAACTGGTGGCCGAGCGCTCCGGCTGGCCGTCGCGCGGCCCCGCCGGCACCGGCAAGGGGCTCGGCATCGGCGTCGCGCGCTACAAGAACCGCGCCGCCTACGCCGCCGTGGTCGCCGCCGTCACCGTCGAGGAGACGGTGCGGGTCGACCGGGTCTGGTGCGTCGCCGACGCCGGCCTCGTCGTCAACCCGGACGGCGCGCGCAACCAGCTCGAGGGCGGCATCCTGCAAGCCGTGAGCTGGACCCTGAAGGAACAGGTACGGCTCGACGGCGAGGGCATCGCCTCGCGCGACTGGGACAGCTACCCCATCCTGCGCTTCGGCGAGGTGCCGGAGATGGCGGCCGAGTTCGTCGATGGCGCCGGCAATCCGCCGCTCGGAGTCGGCGAATGCACCGTCGGGCCGACGGCGGCCGCCATCGGCAACGCCGTCAATCATGCGCTGGGCGTGCGCATTCGCGACATGCCGCTCGACCGCGAGCGCATCATGGCCGCATTGCTCAAGACCTGACGGGCGGCCTATATCTGGGGCGCCTGCCCGGAGAGGCGCGCGGACGGGCCCGCGAACGGAATGGAGAAGTGGCGATGCGCGTGCTGGCCCTGTTGCTTGTGTTGCTCTCCCTGCCGGCCTTCGCCGCCGATTATTCGCCGTGGCCGGACGCCGGCAGCATCGAGTTGGCGCAGGCCCAGACCCCGGGCAAGCCGGGCCAGCCGGGACAGGGACAGCAGGGGGGCAAGATCGAGCCGCGCGGCAGCCTGAGCGGCGGCAACTATCCCGGCCGGTACTGCTGCATTCACTGCCGGCCCAACGAGGTCCCGTGCGGCGGCGTGTGCATGGCCAAGGACAAGGGCGGCGCCATGTGCAAGAAGCCCGCCGGCTGCGCCTGCCCCGGCAAGCCCTGAACTTCCGACCGACGAGGCGCCTCACGCGCCGCCGGCCCTCCAGGAAATCCATCCATAGGTCAATCCGACCGACACGACGGTGATCGGGAGGACCGCGAGCGAGAACTGCCAGAACGTGAACGGTGCCTGGCCGAATTTCTCCGACTGCTGAACGACGATGACGTTGCTGGCGGCGCTGATGATGAACAGGTTGCCGGCCAGCGTCGAGATGCCGGCCAGCATCATCAGGTTGGGGACCTCGCCGTTGGGCAGCAGCTTCAGGTAGATGTCCACGACCGGGACATTGGAGAACAGCTGGCTTGCCCAGAAGCTGATCGCCGCCGTGACCGGCGGCTCGTCGAGCCGATCCTGCAGGGAGCCGAGCAAAGCCTGCAGCGATCCCGACTGCAGCAGCGACCCGGTGACCACGAACATCGCCGCAAAAAAGGCCAGAGTCGGCCAGTCGACTTCCCTGAACGTCTGGAGACGCCGGTTGGAGAACAGGAAGATCGGTGCGCAGCCGATCAGGCTGGCCACGCCGAACGGCACGGAAAGCCCGCTCGCGCTCCTCTCGAGCAGGCTGTCGGCGCCGACCAGGACGACGAGCAGGGCGGTTCCCAGATAGGCCGGCCAGGTACGCGGCTCGGAATGCGGCGGCGGCAGGTCGACGATCGTGCTCCCGGTGGCCGATGGTCCTCTGCGGAGGGCGCGCCCGAGCCAGACGAAAACGAAGGCGAGAGAGGCCAGTGTCGGCACCGCCAGCCACAGCGCGAACGTGCCGACCGGATTGTCGAAATGTCCGGCGGTGGCGATCAGGATGTTCTGCGGATTGCCGACCGGGCTCACCATGCTGCCGACCGTCACGGTCGCACACAGCGCGATCAGGAGGGTGACGGGTGGCCGGTTGAGCGCCCGGGCGAGCATCAAGGCGATCGGCGTGCCGATCACCGCGGCCGCGTCATTGGTCAGGACCGCCGAACAGAGCGCGGTGGCCAGGATGAAGATCAGGAAAGTGCGGGCCGGTCGGCGCGTATCGATGATGCGCCGGCCGATCGCGTGAGAAATGCCCGAATCGTACAGCGCCGATCCGACGGCAAAGACGCCGAACAGATAGACGATGACGTTCCAGTCGACGGCCTTGACGGCGGCAAGCGGCGAAATCTCGCCGAGTATCAGCAGAACGGCGGCCCCCGCCGTCATGATGTGCCAGATGCGGACGAATCGAGGCAACCGCTGGCGAACGGCGATCAACAGGAAGACGACGCAGGAGACCACGAGGCTTGTCGAAAGCATGTGCGGGGGCGCCTCGGGCGATGGCTTCGAATGTCGCGAGGAGTTCTCGACCCCCCGTCTTGTTCCATCCGACGCATGCCTGTCCACGGCCGAATCCGCCACGGATCGGTCCGCGTCGCGCGGTCTACCCGCCGTCGGCGGTCTGAGCCCTACGCCGCCAGCTGCACCGCCGTCGGACCGTCGCCGGCCAGGGTCGTGCGCCGCATGTCGCGCCGCTCGTGCGCCGGGAACGGCCGCGCGCGATGCATGGTCTGGCGGTTGTCCCACATGACCAGGTCGCCGATCCGCCACTGGTGGGTGTAGACGAACTCGCGCTGGGTGGCGTGCTCGATCAGGTCGCGCAGGAAGGCGCGCGCCTCCGGCATCGGCCACCCGACGATCTCGCCGGCGTGGCTCGAAAGATAGAGCGACTTGCGGCCGGTCACCGGATGGACGCGCACCATGCACTGCCGCACCGGCCGGAAGCGCTCGCGCTCCTCGTCCGTGAAGTCGGTGAAGCCGATGAGCTGGCGCGAGAACATCTGCGAATGCTCGCAGACCATGTCCTCGACCAGCGCCTTGGTCTCCTCGTCGAGCGCGTCGTAGGCGGCGCGCATGTCGGCGAACTGCGTGTTGCCGCCCCTGGTCGGCAGGCTGACGGCGTGCAGCAACGAGTATTTGGCCGGCACGACCTTGAACGACGAATCCGAATGCCACAGCCGGTTGCCGATGCCGAACAACCGCCGCCGGTCGTCGCGGGCAAACGGCCGGTTCTCCTTGTCGAGGTTGGAGACGTCCGCGAAGGTCGTCGGGAGGCGATACTCGCTGGCCGCCCGCAGGCTGGTGCCGATCGCGTGCTCGATCTCGCCCAGGCTCTGGGTGAAGGCGAGCTGCTGGGCGTCGTCGATGTCCTGGTCGTGGAACACCAGGATGGCGTAGCGATCCATGCCGGCATGGATCGCGGCGACCTCGTCGCGCGTGAGCGGCCGGCGCATGTCGATGCCCTCGACCTCGCCGGCGAAGCAGGGTCCGATCTGGCGGATGCTGACGGTCATGGCGGCGCTTCCTCTTTTGCTTTCTTTCGGATTCCTCTCCCCCCAACGGGGGAGAGGAGCATGAACTCGTGCAAGGACATCGTCAGCGCAGCGGCGACCAGCTCGCCGGCACCGCGAAGCAGTTCTCCTGCTTCAGCAGGTTGACGCCGTCGGGGCGCGGCGGCGGCCACTGGCCGGGCTTCATCGCCTGGGCGCGCCGGGTCTCGCGGTCGGCCATGTTCTTGTAGGCCCAGACATGGACCCACTGGTTGAGCGCGCCGATGTCGGAGAAGCCCGCGAACACCAGCGGCGAGATCGCCGAGCGCGCCGCCACCAGCGGCTTCCAGGCCTCGATCACCTTGGGGATGGCGCCGGGATTGTAGGTGTAGGTGCGGAACTCGTAGAGCGCGCCGTGCTCGCCGGGATCGAACGGCGGCGAGAAGGGCGCCGGGTGCAGGATCTTGCTCTCCATCTCGAGGATGAACTCGGCCATCTTGGGCGGCCACACGCCGCTCCGCACCGCCTCGGCGCGGATCTGGTCGCGTTCGTTCATGTCCTTGTAGGGCCAGATATGGATGATCTGGTTCAGCGTGCCGACCTCGGTCCGCCAGAAGCCGGCGAAACGCGACAGCTTGGCGCGCGCCGGCAAGGCGGCGCCGAACAGCTCCTCGACCTTGGGGATGCTGCCCGGCTTCATCAGGTAGGTGCGCATTTCGAAGATCATCTGGCTTCCTCTCTCCTGACATGCGCCCGACGGTGGCGCACGGATTCGATCGTGGGATCAGGCCACGCCCTAGTCGGCTGCCGCCCTGGCCGCGGGCGAGCCGAAGGCCGGCATCACTTCCTTGGCGAAACGTTCGAGCTGCTCCAGCGCGACCGACAGCGGCGTGCCGAGCGCCATGCTGCAGCTCACGCGCTCGAGTCCCGGGTAGCGCTTCTCGACCGCCTTCAGCTCGGCGATGATGTCGTCCGGCGTGCCGGCCAGGAAGCCGCCCGCCTTCACCGCATCCTCGATGCGCGGCAGCCTGATGCCGGGCACCAGGCGCGGGTCGCGCATGGCCGCGATCTGCTCCTCGGTGATGGCGCGCACCAGGCGAAGCTCGCCGAACATCTTCATGTTCTCCTCGTAGTACTGCGCCGCCGCCCGCATGGCGGCCTCGCGGCTCTCGGCGATGAAGAACTGGTAGCCGAGCGACAGCCGCTCGCCGAGCGCCAGCTCGACGCCGCGCCGCGCATAGGCGGCGCGGAACTCGACCATGTGGCGGTCGACGGCGCCGCCCTCGGCCGAGCCGCCGCCGATCACGCCGGAGATGCCGTGCTTGGCCATGAAGTCGAAGGCGCGCGCCGAGCCGCTCTGGATCGGCTGCCAGCATTCGACCGGCAGGCGCATCGGCCGCGGCACGAGGGTCAGCTCCTTCAGCGTGTAACCGCGATAGGGCACGGCCGGCGGCAGCGTGTAGTGCTTGCCGTGATGGCTGAAGCGCTCCTCGTTGAAGGCCTTGAAGACGATGTCGACGCCTTCCTCGAACAGTTCGCGGTTGGCCGCCTGGTCGGTCAGCGGCGAGCCGAAGGTCTCGACCTCGCGCGTGTGGTAGCCGCGGCCGACGCCGAACACGACGCGGCCGCCGGTCAGGATGTCGGCCATGGCATAGTCCTCGGCCAGGCGCAGCGGGTGCCACATCGGCACGATGTTGAAGCCGCAGCCGAGCCGCAGGTTACGCGTCAGGCCGGCGAGGTGGGTCGCCATCATCAGCAGGTTGGGGATGCACTCCGTCCCTTCCGGCTGGAAATGATGCTCGGCCATCCAGAACGTGTCGTAGCCCAGCCCGTCCATGGTCCGGGCATAGGCGACCGCCTTGTGAAGGGCGCCGGCGAGCTCCTCGTTGGAATACCACCGGTCGTTGATCGGCTTGCCGAGGTAGCCGAGCTCCTCCATGTCGACGGTGCCGACATAGGAACTGTCGAATTTGGTGATCATGGGCAGATCCTCCCGGGCAGCTTTTCGCCCGCCGGGCGTGCCCTTGGCGGCAGTTCCGCATTTTTTGCAGGGGCTGCCAACCGGGATTCGTGCAAAGCTCCCTTCTCCCGGAGGGAGGCGACCCATGCCCAAGGACGGCAAGACGTACGACCGCAGTGCCGAGGATCTCGGCAACATCGTGGGCCTCGAGCACGTCAACCTGCAGGTCGCGGACCAGGGCCTGACGACGCTGTTCTACATCAGCGGCCTCGGCCTCACCCGCGACCCCTACCTGATGACCAGCGTCGACAACATGTGGGTGAACGTCGGCCACAGCCAGTTCCACCTGATCACCGGCAAGCCGCAGCGCCTGCGCGGCCGCACCGGCCTGGTGATCCCCGATCGAGCCGCGCTGCTGCAGCGGCTGGACCGGATGAAGAAGCCGCTCGAGGGCACGCGCTTCGCCTTCGCCGAGCACGAGGACTTCGTCGAGACGACCTGCCCGTGGGGCAACACGCTGCGCATCCACGAGCCCGGTGCTTTCGGCCGGATGCAGCTCGGCATGCCCTATGTCGAGTTCGACGTGCCGACGGGCGCCGCCCGGCCGATCGCGGATTTCTACGCCGAGGTCTTCGAGACGGACACCGCGGTCGACGAGGGCGGCGAGGCGCCGGCGGCGCACGTCTCGGTCGGGCCCTCGCAGGAGCTGATCTTCCGCGAGAGCAAGGCCCCACAGGAGGCCTATGACGGCCATCACATCCAGGTCTACGTCGCCAACTTCTCGCGTCCGCACAAGCGGCTGCTCGCCCGCGATCTCGTCACCGAGGAAAGCAACCAGTACCAGTACCGCTTCGAGCAGATCATCGATCTCGAGACCGGCGCGCCGCTGTTCCAGATCGAGCACGAGGTGCGCTCGATGACCAACCCGCTCTATGCGCGGCCGCTGGTCAACCGCAACCCGGCACAGAACAACCGCAACTACGTGCCGGGCCGCGACGGCTGGGTGGCCGAGCCGCTGGGGACGGAGATGGACGATCCACGCCGGGAGCGCCGCCAGCAGCGCTTCGACTCCGTGACACGCCGGCGCCAGGCGGCGGAGTAGGCCGGCGCCCGTTGCCCGCAGGCGGGCAACGGGGATAGAGACGCTGCGATGAAGTCCGTGGTCATCACCGGCGTTTCGACCGGGATCGGCAACGCCGCCGCGGCCGAGCTCTGCCGGCGCGGCTGGCGCGTCTTCGGCAGCGTCCGCACCACGGCCGATGCCGACCGCCTGCAGACCGAGCTCGGCCCGTCCTTCACGCCCCTGGTGTTCGACGTCACCGATGCCGGTGCCGTGCGCGCCGCGGCCGATCGCGTTCGCGAGACGCTGGCCGGCGACACGCTGGCGGGCCTGGTCAACAATGCCGGCATCTCCAGTCCCGGGCCGCTCAGCGTGATGGCACCGGAGATCGTGCGCCGGCATTTCGAGGTCAACGTCGTGGGCGTGCTGCACGTCGTGCAGGCCTTCCTGCCGCTCCTGCGGACGCCGCGCGACGGCGGCCAGGCGCCCGGCCGCATCGTCAACATCAGCTCGGTGAGCGGCCGCATCGCCTATCCGTTCATGGGCGCCTATGCCGCCTCCAAGCACGCGCTCGAGGCACTTTCGGATTCGCTCCGGCGCGAGCTCATGATCTACGGCATCGACGTCATCGTGGTGCAGCCGGCCTCGATCGACACGCCGATCTGGGACAAGGCGCAGCACATCAGCACGGCCTTCGAGGACAGCGACTACGCCCCGCTGTTCCGCGGCGTCGACCTGCAGCACAACCGGCGCACCGCCATGCCGGTCGCGACCGTGACCCGTCGCATCGTCGAGGCGCTCGAGAGCCGCCGGCCTCGGGCGCGCTACCTCGTGCCCGACCACTACTGGAAATTCTGGGTGGCGCCGCGCCTGCTGCCCGACCGCTGGCTCGACCGCATCATCGACCGCATGCTGAACTTCAAGTCGGTGCGCGAGGGGCTGAAGGACCCGCCGCCCGGGTCCTGACGCCCCGGGAAAGGAACCCGCCCTGTCCGCCGGCTGTTTTGTCTGGACCGCGCGCAAGGAAAGACAGGGAGGCCCAGGGATGGACAGGTACCTCGATCCGGCATTCTACGACGCCGAGCTCGACGCGACGCGGCACTGGCTGGAGGAGAATGCGCTCTCGCTCAGCGTCGCGACGCTGGGCCAGGCGCTGGCGATCGGCATCCTCTATCTGGTCGCGCGGCTCCTGTCGGGCCGAATCCGGGCGCGGCTGCTGCGCACCGGCGCCGCCGGCGCGGCGCGGCCGGAGGCCTCGCGCCTGGCCCTGGTGGCCACGCCGCTCGTCCTGCCGGCCGTCTGGCTCCTGCTCCTGTGGCCGTCCGTCGTGCTGGCGGCCGGCGCCGGCCTGCCGCTCCACCTGCTGAAGACCGCGGCGAGCCTGCTCAGCGCCTGGGTGGTGATCCGCCTCACCGCCTCGCTGGTGCGCGACCCGCTCTGGTCGCGCCTCGTCGCCGTCGTGATCTGGGTCATCGCCGCGCTCAGCATCCTCGACCTGCTGGAGCCGACCATGGTCGCCTTCGACCGAGTCGCCCTCAGTCTCGGCGGCCTGCGCATCTCGGTCCTGACGGTGATCGAGGGCCTGCTCTCGCTGGCGCTGCTGCTGTGGGTCGCGACCCTGGTCGGGCGCGTGCTCGAGCGGCGCATCACCAGCGCCGCGACGCTGACGCCCTCGCTGCAGGTGCTGGTCGTCAAGCTGCTGAAGATCGTGCTGGCGGTCATCGCCGTGTTCCTGGCCCTGCGCACGGTCGGCATCGACCTCACGGCCTTCGCCGTCCTGACCGGCGCGATCGGCGTCGGCATCGGCTTCGGTCTCCAGAAGATCGTGGCCAACTTCGTGAGCGGCATCACCATCCTGCTCGACAAGTCGATCAAGCCCGGCGACGTGCTGGTGGTCGGCGACACCTACGGCCGCGTGAACGCGCTGGCCGCGCGCTACGTCTCCGTCATCACCCGCGACGGCATGGAGTACCTGATCCCCAACGAGGAGCTGGTGACGCGCCAGGTCGTCAACTGGACCTACAGCTCGCGACAGGTGCGGCTGAGGCAGCCGGTCGGCATCTCCTACCGCTCCGATGTCCGCCGCGCGATGGCGCTCTGCCTCGAGTCCGCCGGTGCGGTCGGGCGGGTGATGAAGGAGCCGGCGCCGGTCTGCCTGCTCAAGGGCTTCGGCGACAGTTCGGTCGACCTCGAGCTGCGCTTCTGGATCCAGGATCCGATGAACGGCCTATCCAACGTCCGGAGCGAGGTGCTGCTGAACATCTGGGACCGCTTCCAGGCCGACGGTATCGAGATCCCGTTCCCGCAGCGCGACCTGCATGTCCGGACGCCGCTCGAGGTGACGGTCCGCGACGCCGCGCTCGCGCCGGGCGGCTGAGGGGGCGCCGGCGACCAATTGCAGTCCCGCAACGTTTTTATCGCCTGCCATCCTCGTTAGCCTCTCCGAAAATCGGGGGAGGTCTTCATGATCCTGGGCCTGTTGTTCACGCTGACGCTCGCGGGCGCCGTTCTGGGCGGGGCCGCCGTCGCCGGCGCCCAGGAGACGGTGCGCTGGTACGGCATCGCCTGCAGCCATTCGCGGATCGCCGTGCCCGACGGCCTGCGCTGCCGTTCGACCCAGAACTATTCGGGCGGACAGAGGGGCTGGGAGGCCGACGCCGACGGCACCTTCCGGAACTGGGTCGCGCAGGGCAGCGAGAACGGCTCGAGCGTCTTCTACTATCTCGCCGAGGCGACCAGCTCCGGTGCCTCGATCATGGAGGGGGCCTCGCTGCAGAAGGACATCCGGTCGGAGATGCGCGACGGCCGCATGACCCGGGACTTCTCGCCGCTCGGCCATCGCCTGGGCGCCGACTTCATGACCTTCACCAGCGAGCACGGCCATGCCTGCATCGGCGTCCGCCGCTACGGCCCCTCGCAGGGCGACGGCTTCCTCTGGATCCTCTACGGCATCCGCTGCGCGCCGCTCGGCGGCACGCTCGGTCCGGCCGAGGTCGACGCCTTCATCGGCAGCGTCCGGGTCCGCGCCGCCTGAGCGGTGTCCGCGCCGTCTGAGCGCGCGACGCGGCCGGCCTCAGTGGACCAAGGTGCGGCCCGGGTCCTGGCCCGGCGACATGTCGAGATGCATGGCGTTGGGCGCCTTGTGGAAGCGCATCACGAGGTAGCGGACGCCGATATAGACGGCGAGGAAGGTCGCCGCCGCCGCCAGCACGCCGAACTTGCCGGAGCGGCGCGTCATGAGGTCGGAGGACACGAAGCGGGCCACCGCCAGCAGCAGCAGCGCCGCCGCCGCGCCCATCCCGTCCCAGGCCGGGGCGACCCGGATCAGCTTGTGGCCGAAATCCTGGTTGACCTTGAGCAGCATCCCGGCGGCCGCGCCCAGCGCCACGCCGCCGACGATGGCGGCGGCCCACAGCTCGAAGCGCTTGCCCGGCGACACGACCAGCAGGATCACGGCCACCAGCAGGGCCGCGACCGGCGCGATCGCCCAGGCGCGCCGCGGGGCGGCCTTGGCGGTCACCTCCTGGCGCATCGCCCAGACGGCCAGTGCGGCCAGCATGATGGCGCCAAGATGCGCGAACAGGGTGGCTTTCATCTCTCGGCGGCCGCCCGGTGAGTGGGGCGGCCAAGGCATGGAACGACCGTGGAAAGTGCCATGTCCAGCGGTTGTCCTCCCTCCATTGTCGCAGCCTGAAGCGGCGCTGACCATTTTGGCCCGTTCGTCATCGAACGGCAACGAAGGGGCCGGCCAATTTGCAGGGTCCTTTGGTTAATTCGCTACGCCGTGACCGGTCCGGGCCGATCGAGGCCGACTCCGGTCAGGTGCCCGAACGAGTCCTGCAGGCGCGCGACCACCGGCGCAGGCAGCGGCGGGCGCAGGATCGAGGCGACGTTGGCCGCGACATGGTCCTTGTTGCCGGTGCCGAAGAGCACGACGTCGACGCCTTCCGTGTGGCGCACGAAGCGGTAGGCGGCGTCGGTCAGGCTCTCCGCCGCGCCGCCCGCCGTCAGGAAGCCGAGGGGATCGCCGTCGGCGACCAGCGCCCGGTCGAGTCGGCCCTCGGCGACCAGCCGGGCGAAGATCTCGGCGCGATAGGTGGCGTTGCTGAAGATGTTGCGCACCACGAACATCAGCAGCGTGCCGATGCCGCGCCGCGCCGTCGTCGGGAAGACGTGCCGCCGCGCGCCCTGGTTCATCAGGCTGTAGGCGAGCATGATGACCTCCCACGGATCCTCCTCGATCGCCTGAGCCAGCATCTTCTGCTCGGGATCGGCGGGGCTGGTCTCGGTGATGCCGACATGGCGCACCTTGCCCTGGTCCCGGAGCTTCAGCAGGGCGGGCGCCAGCACGTCGCGATGATGGGCGTAGGCGGCGGGCGCCACCGCGTGGAAGTGGAAGATGTCGACATGATCGAGGCCGAGCCGCCGCAGCGAGGCCTCGACCTTCTGCGCCACCGTTGCCGCCGTGTCGCCGGTACCGAACACCGCCTTGGTCGAGATCACGAGCCTGTCGCGCCCGTGCGCGCGAGCGGCTTCGCCGACGATCGCCTCGGTGCCGTAGGCCTCGGCCGTGTCGAGGAAGTTGACGCCGAGGTCGATCGCCGTGCGCACCACCGCGACGCAGTCCGCAACCGAGGCGCCGCGGCCCAGCCCCAGCCGGCTGTTGCCGCCGCAGCCCAGCCCGGCCACGCTCACCGTGAGGCCGGTCTTCCCGAGAGGCCTGTACTCCATTCGACGCTCCTTCGACGACCCGTGGTTCCCGTGTAGCACCCCCGCCGGCCGGTGCCAGCGCCCGCGCTCCGGAACGCGAGCCTTCCGGCGGCCGGCGATGTGTGGAAAGCTCGGCGCTTCTTCCTTTGACAGCAGGCGGGACGGGCAATGCACGACATCGTCATCCGGGGCGGCAGGATCGTCGACGGCACGGGCGCGCCCGCCGTGCAGGGCGACGTGGCCATCGACGGCGACCGGCTGGTCCAGGTCGGCGGCAAGGCCGGTCCCGGCCGCCGCGAGGTGAAGGCCGACGGCCGCATCGTGACCCCGGGCTGGGTCGACGTGCACACCCACTATGACGGCCAGGCGACCTGGGATCCGGTGCTGGCGCCCAGCTCCTGGCACGGCGCCACCACCATCGTGTTCGGCAATTGCGGCGTCGGCTTCGCGCCGGTGCGCCGCGAGCACCACACGGCGCTGATCGACCTGATGGAGGGTGTCGAGGACATTCCCGGCATCACCCTCTCCGAGGGGCTGAAGTGGGACTGGGAAAGCTTCCCCGACTATCTCGACGCGCTCGCCCGCCTGCCGCGCACCATCGACGTCGCCGCCCAGCTCGCCCACCATCCGCTGCGCGTCTACGTCATGGGTGAGCGCGCCATTGCCCGCGAGAACGCCACCGCCGAGGACATCGAGGCGATGGGCCGGCTGGCCGAGGAGGCGATGCGCGCCGGCGCCGTCGGCTTCACCACCAGCCGCACCGACCAGCACAAGACCCTGGCCGGCGACCTGGTGCCCGGCCGCTACGCCGAGCACGAGGAGCTGCTGGCGATCGGCCGCGCCATGGGCCGCGCCGGCCGCGGCGCCTTCGGCATGCTTTCCGACTTCGAGGACGAGGCGGCGGAGTTCCGCTGGTTGCGCCAGGTCGCGCAGGACAGCGGCCGTCCCGTCTGGTTCCTGCTGACCGACCGCAGCTACGATCCCGAGCGCTGGCGCCGCCTGATGGACGGCGTGCGCGCCGCCCGCGCCGACCGCCTGCCGCTGTCGGCCCAGGTCGCCGGCCGGCCGGTCGGCCTGACGCTCGGCCTCGGCACCTCGCTCAATCCCTTCGCGCTGCGCGAGGCCTTCGCCGCTCTCTCGAAGCTGCCGCCGGCCGAGATGCTGGCCCGCCTGCGCGATCCCGCGGTGCGGCGCCAGATCCTGGCCGAGGAGGCCTCGCCGCGCCTGCTCGAGGTGCTTCCGCCGCTGTCGCGCCAGATCGCGACGCGCTGGGACCGCATGTATCTCCTGGGTGATCCGCCCGACTACGAGCCGCCGCCGGAGAGCAGCATCGCCGCCATGGCGGCGCGCGACGGCGTGAGCCCGGCCGAGTTCTGCTACGACTACCTGGTCGGCGGCGACGGCAGCCGCATGGTCTATTTCCCGGTCACCAACTACGTGCACGGCGATCTCGAGGTGGTGCGCGAGATGATCGAGGACCCGCACACGCTGCTCGGCCTGTCGGACGGCGGCGCCCATTGCGGCGTGATCTGCGACGCCTCGCTCAACACCACCATGCTGTGCCACTGGGTGCGCGACCGCACGCGCGGCCCGCGCATGGCGCTCGAGCGCGTGGTCAAGGCGCAGACCAGCGAGACCGCCGACTTCTTCGGCTTCCGCGACCGCGGCCGCCTGCAGCCCGGGCTGAAGGCCGACGTCAACGTCATCGACTTCGACAACATGCGCCTGCACGCGCCGCGGATGGTCTTCGACCTGCCGGCCGGCGGCCGCCGGCTGGTCCAGAAGGTCGACGGCTACGACATGACGATCTGCTCGGGTACGCCGATCTTCGAGCAGGGCGAGGAGACCGGCGCGCGGCCGGGAACCTTGGTGCGCTCGGCGGGGGCCTGATCGGGCGCTCGTTTCCCCCTCAGCGGCGCCAGTCGTCCTCGGCCGGCAGGCCGCCGGTGATGTCGGCATGGGCGATGCCTGACCGCGCGCTGCGCGCACCGCCGGAGAATCGCACCGCCAGGACTCTGCCGTCCTCGGTCGTCAGCTCGAGGTCTCGGCGGCCCAGCGCATTGGCGAGGTCGTCGGGGGTCATGCTGATCTCGCCCGAGCCCACGACCTCGCCCGGCTTCATCCGATAGCCGTCGATCTCGTAGCGCGCGTCCCCGAGCACCGCGCCCTGGCTGCGCAGCACGCCGCTGCCGCGCAGCACGCCGAGATGACGCATGGCGCCGCGCGTCGGCCGGCTCATGGCGCGTTCGCCGACAGGGCTGGCGTCCCGACGCGCAGACGGACCAGCAGATCGAAGGGCAGGCCGGCCGCGCCGAAGCCCTCGACGCGGCCCCGATGCTCGAAGCCCAGCCAGTCGAGCCAATGCCGGCGGAAGCTGTTGCGCGTGTCGCACACGGTCTGGAGCAGCGGCCATCGACGCTGCCAGGAATCGACCTGGAAGCGCGACAGCCACATCATGTCGGCGAGATCGTCGCCGCCGAGCGTGGAGACGATGGCCGCCCACGGCGTCGCCGCGCGCTGGCCCGGGGCCACGGACGAACCGGGGCAGCCGACGATGCCGAATATCGCCGTCGCCTCGCCGCGCACGGAGAGGACGTGGCAGCCGCCGCGCATCCAGTCTTCCAGCACGTCGAGGGCGGGGCGTCCGTCCAGTGCTTCCATTTCGCGGCGGTCGTCGGCCCGCAACAGGCCGGCGATGCGGCCTGCATCGCCGCTCGCCGCGCGCCGCAGACGGCACCCGGCAGGCAGCCGGCGCGCCGGCGGGTCGAAGCGACCCGGGTCGGCCATGTTCACGCGGAGCGCGCGGTGGAGCGTGTCGGACCCGGGAACGGGGGGATGCGATACGCGCCATCGCGCTCGGACGAGGCGTCGCGCAGACGATCCGTTCGCCGGCGGGTCGGCGGAACGCGCGCGGAGGCGCTTCGGCGCGCCACGCCCAGGGAACGCAGCAGTGCCAGTTCATGGCGGACGAGCCGGTCCTTGGGACTGTCCAGGAAACGGTACGAGCGCGTTCGGGAGGGGGACAGTGATCACCTTTGGAATGGCGGGGCAGGCGGGAGCGGGCACGCTCTCAGCCGCCGGCGCCCGGTGGTCGCTGCCGACGATGATGTGGATATGGGCGCATGGCAGGCACCATGCAAGACCGGGGTCCGGCGAAAGCGCGTCCCGGCGGGTGGCCACCGGTCGCGCGGGCTGCTATGCCTTTGTCGAAGGTGGCGTTCGCCGCCGCTTTCTGCCCGGCCGCCAAGGCCTGAAAGGAATCCTCCCAACCAGTGCCCTGCGCCGTCGGCGGAAAGCCCGCCGGCGAGCCCCCTGCGCGTGCGGCCCGGCCGCAGCGCCCCAACGGAGAAGCGCATGTTCGAGAAGACGCAGACGGCCCCCATGGTGCGGCCGCCGAGCAAGGAGAGCATCCTGAAGCAGGCCGACGACATGCGCGACCTCGCCCGCCGCGCGCGGCGCCTGACCGAGACGGTGACCGACGACGGCGACCGCCGTCGTTTGGCCCGCTATGTCGAGGAGCTCGGGGAAAGTGCGTCGCGCCTGGAGAGGATGGCGGCGGAGGCCAAGACCGGCTGATCCTGCCGGTGAGGTCGGTCGTACCGTTCGCCGCGGGGCGATCGGCGACTCAGTGCAGGTTCTTGTCGCGGGTGCGTGGCATGGCCAGCCGGACGTCGGCCAGCGCCGGCGCGACGTCCCTGATCTCGTCGAAGAAGGCGGCGAAGTAGCGCGGCAGCAGGCTCCTGACCTCCTCTCCGATCGCGATGTCGCCGGTCTGCGCGACCAGCGTGAGGGACGTGGTCTGGTGGAACCACACTACCACCTCTTCCAGCGACTCCGGATCGTCGAGCACGATCAGCAGCCCGAGATGCGCGGCGTCGTGCGCCTTCATCGCGCGGGCCATGGAGGCATCCAGCGGGTCGGCGAGCGAGAAGCCCAGCCTCGCCATGCGGCCGGATGCCAGTCTCACCTCGTACTGTCGCCACGCCAGCGAGGCGCGGGAGCGCCGGTCTTCGGGGGAACGCGAAAGTCGGTCGCCGCCTGACTTCATGGTGCACCTCGCGAAAGGGGCGGGAGCACGCGTCTCTCTCAGCCATCGCTGCCGGGGCCGTCGTGCGATGGTGGCCTTCGTCTACGCTCTTCCGTCCCGAGCGTCCAACGGCCGCGCGGCCGTTCAGTCGTCCGGCAGGGCGTCGAGATTTCGGGCGGCGCGCTCGCCGTCGGCGATCGCCTCGTGCCGTGCCTGGAACGTCTCGCTCGACCGCATCATCTCGGCGCCGTCGCCCCGACGGCACACCTCCCATCCGAAGGGGCGCGGCGGTGGGCCGCGCCGGGTCACGGTGACTCGATAACGCGCCGCAGGCGTTGGGTCCGTCATGCCGTGTTCCCTCCCGTGGGTGGCCCCGTGGAGCGCCTGGTCCTCGGCCTGGCTGAAGCGGACCAGTCGGCCCGACGCCTCGTCCCAAAGCGTGAGCCAAGGCGCATGCCAGCTGTCCCTGAGCGAGAGCCCGCGGACCTTTCGGATCTTCTGGACGGCGCCATGCGCCGCGTCCAGCCGATAGTTGGGCACCCGTGGGTTGAGATGATGGACGTGATGAAAGCCGATGTTGCCGGTCAGCCAGTGCAGGACGCGCGGCAGGCGCAGCCACGACGATCCCGCGAGGGCCGCCCCGACGAAGCTCCATTGCCCTTCCCGGCTCCAGTGCGCGGTCTCGAAGCGGTGCTGCACCGTGAACAGCCACACGCCGACGATCGAGGCCACGGCCATGACCGGCAGGTGGACCGCCAGCACCTCGCGCCAGCCCAGCAGGGCGGCCAGGGTCGCGAACAGCACCGCAAGCGCGGCATCGGTGAGGAACACCGAGTTCCGTTCGCGCACCCAGCCGCGCGGCGTGTCGAACGGCACCCGGTAGAGCAGCACGAACACCAGCGGCGGCAGCAGGACGTTGGCGATGAGCGGATGGCGCGGCAGTCGGTAGAGCAGCCGCTGCCGCGGCGTGCGCGCGAGATAGTCGCGAACCGTGAGGCACGCGGAGTAGATGTCGCTGCCGCCGCTCGTGCGGTCGAGGTTGTTCCAGTCGGCGTGGTGGAGTCCGTGCTGCCGCCGCCAGTTGCCGAACGGCGTCAGCGTCGCGAGGCTGCACAGTCGCCCGACCAGGGCGTTGGCCTGCGGCGAGGCGAGGAAGGACCCGTGTCCGCAATCGTGCTGGACGATGAAGATGCGCACCAGCAGCAGGCCGGTTGGCAAGGCCAGGCAGAGAGCCAGCGGGTAGGAGAGCGGCAGCGCGAGGTACATCGCCGCGCATCCGGCAACGAAGGGCCCGAACGATGTGAGCAGCTGCAGCAACGCCCGGCCGAGGCTCGGTCGCGCGAAGGCGGCGGCCGTGCGGCGGACCTCCGCGTCCGAGCGGGCGCAATCCCGTTCAGGAATCATCGACGGTCCTTGGCAGAGGGCGATGCCTCTACATGGGGATGAGGCGCACCCGGCGCAATGTCCGCTTGTCATGGCGGCCGGAAGCGCCCATACGTCGGGCGTCGATGGACGGATTGACGACTGGGACGCCGCCCGCCTTCGAGCAGGCGCCAGCCTCCGACTTGCTCCCGAGAAACATGCGAATTCGACGGCCGGCCTTGTGTGGCAGGCAAGCACTCTACGTAGACGAAAAGGGGTTTCCCATGGCGACGGGAACCGTGAAGTGGTTCAACCCAACCAAGGGCTTTGGCTTCATCCAGCCCGATGACGGCGGCAAGGATGCCTTCGTTCACATCAGCGCCGTCGAGCGCGCCGGCATCGATCACCTGATCGAGGGCCAGAAGGTCGAGTTCGAACTGGTCTCGGATCGCCGCAGCGGCAAGCTGTCGGCCGACAACCTGAAGCGGATCGACTGATCCGCTGCCTGCCGGCCTCGCGCCGGTGGATGAGAGGAAGGCCCCGGGGCGCGAGCCTGCGGGGCCTTTCTGCTGATCGGAGGCGTCGGAGAATCTCCGGCGTGACGACGTTCCGGGGCCGCGGGCCCATCAGCGCCGGCGTGTCGTCCGCTGCCGGCGGGCTGACCCTCAGCGCTCGCGCGCGCCGAGGCCCGCCCGCCGCAGCGCGTCGGCCAGCGCGCCGCCGGCCGAACCGGCCTTGCCGGTTTGCGGGCCGGCTTGCGAACCGGACGGGCCGCGCCGGGACGCGCCGTCCGGACGACCGCCGTGGTTGCGGCCCATATCGGGGCGACCCGCGCGCGCCGCCGGTCCTCCAGAAGCTGCGCCCGCCGGATCGTCGAGCCGCAGCGACAGGCTGATGCGCTTGCGCGGCCTGTCCACCTCGAGGACCTTCACGCGCACGATGTCGCCCGGCTTCGCCACCTCGCGCGGGTCCTTCACGAACTTCGTCGACATCGCCGACACGTGCACCAGCCCGTCCTGGTGGACGCCGATATCGACGAACGCCCCGAAGGCGGCGACGTTGGTGACGACCCCTTCCAGCACCATGCCCGGCTCGAGATCGGCCAGCGTCTCGATGCCGGCCTTGAATTCCGCGGTCCTGAAGGCCGGGCGCGGATCGCGTCCCGGCTTCTCCAGCTCGCGCAGGATGTCGGTCACCGTGGGCAGGCCGAACCGGTCGTCGACGAACGCGGCCGGCGACAGCGCGCGCAGCGCGGCGGCGTTGCCGATCAAGGCATCGATCGCGCTGCCGCTCGCCGCGATGATCCGGCGCACCACGGGATAGGACTCGGGATGCACGGCCGACGCGTCGAGCGGATCGTCGCCGGCCGGGATGCGCAGGAAGCCGGCGCACTGCTCGAAGGCCTTGGGGCCGAGCCGCGGCACCTCCTTCAGCGCCTTGCGCGAGCGGAAGGCGCCGTGGGCGTCGCGATGGGAGACGATGCCCTGCGCCAGCGACGTCCCGATGCCCGACACGCGCGCCAGCAGCGGGGCCGACGCCGTGTTGAGGTCGACGCCGACGCCGTTCACGCAGTCCTCGACCACGGCGTCGAGCGAGCGCGACAGCTTCACCTCGCTGAGATCGTGCTGGTACTGGCCGACGCCGATCGACTTCGGATCGATCTTCACCAGCTCCGCCAGCGGGTCCTGCAGCCGGCGCGCGATCGACACCGCGCCGCGCAGCGTCACGTCGAGCCCGGGCAGCTCCTCCGACGCATAGGCCGATGCCGAGTAGACCGACGCGCCGGCCTCCGACACGACGATCTTCTGCAGCCTGAGGTCGCCCAGCCCCTTCAGCAGCTCGCCCGCGAGCCTGTCGGTCTCGCGCGAGGCGGTGCCGTTGCCGATCGCGACCAGCTCCACCTTGTGCTCGCGCACCAGCCGCGCCAGCACCGCCAGCGCCTCGTCCCAGCGGCGCTGCGGCTCGTGCGGATGGATCGTGCTCGTGGCCACCACCTTGCCGGTGGCGTCGACCACGGCGACCTTCACGCCGGTCCGGTAGCCGGGATCGAGGCCCAAGGTCGGCCGGGCGCCGGCCGGCGCGGCCAGCAGCAGGTCGCGCAGGTTGGCCGCGAACACCCGCACCGCCTCCTCCTCGGCCGCCGTCCACAGCCGCAGCCGCAGGTCGATCGTCAGCATGACCAGGATCTTGGTGCGCCACGCCCAGCGCACGGTCTCGGCCAGCCAGCGGTCGCCGGGGCGTCCCTGGTCGGCGATGCCGAACGCCTTCATGATGCGCAGCTCGTAGACGCCGGCCGCGGGCGGCGCGCCGGGTGCGGGCGGCGGGGGCCGCGTCGCCGGATCGTCCGGCTCCAGCGCCAGGCTGAGGACCTCCTCGCGCTCGCCGCGGAACAGAGCCAGCACGCGGTGCGAGGGCATCTTCGCGAGCGCTTCGGAAAAGTCGAAATAGTCGCTGAACTTGGCGCCTGCCTCCTGCTTGCCCTCGCGCACCCTGGAAACGAGGTGCCCGCGCGACCAGAATTCCTCGCGCAGGGCGCCGATCAGGTCGGCGTTCTCGGCGAAGCGTTCGACCAGGATGGCGCGCGCCCCGTCGAGCGCCGCCGCCACGTCGGCGACGTTCCGGTCGGCCGAGACGAAGGGCGCCGCGCTGTCGGCCGGCACGTGCTGCGGCTCGCCCAGCAGCCGGTCGGCGAGGGGGCCAAGCCCGGCTTCGCGGGCGATCTCGGCCTTGGTGCGGCGCTTGGGCTTGAAGGGGAGATAGATGTCCTCGAGCCGGCCCTTGCTGTCGGCCGCCAGGATCGCCGCTTCCAGGGCGGCGTCGAGCTTGCCCTGCTCGCGCACCGACTCGAGGATGACCGCGCGCCGCGCCTCGAGCTCGCGCAGGTAGCGCAGCCGCTCCTCGAGGGTGCGGAGCTGGGCGTCGTCCAGCGATCCTGTGGCTTCCTTGCGATAACGCGCGATGAAGGGGACGGTCGCCCCGCCGTCGAGCAGGTCGACGGCGGCCTGGACCTGCGCCTCCCTGACCCCGAGTTCCTGGGCAATGCGCGCCGGCACGGAAACCACCAAGGAGCACCTCTTCGATCGGGGCAGGAGAGCCGGTCGACGCACCGCGGACGCCGAGCCACGGGCATGGACCGCGGGTATGGACGGCGGGCCTGTGAGACTTCAAGCGCCTTGTGCCGGGGGAGGCCGGCCCCCGGGCGGCGGGGAATGCCGCTTGAAATCTCCGCCGGAAGCGCCCATATGGCGGGCGTCGATGGACGGATTGACGACTGGGCCGCCGCCTGCCTTTGAGCAGGCGCCCGCCTCCGACTTAACTCCCGAGAAACATGCGAATTCGACGGTCTGCCCCACTTTGGGCGGGCAAGCACTCTACGTAGACGAAAAGGGGTTTCCCATGACGACGGGAACCGTGAAGTGGTTCAACGCAACCAAGGGCTTCGGCTTCATCCAGCCCGATGACGGCGGCAAGGATGCCTTCGTGCATATCAGCGCCGTCGAGCGCGCCGGCATCGACCACCTGGCCGAGGGCCAGAAGGTCGAGTACGAGCTGGTCTCCGACCGCCGCAGCGGCAAGATGTCGGCTGACAACCTGAAGCGGATCGGCTGATCCGCTACCTTCCCAAAGGGCCGAGCCACGGATGTACTGGCGGGCCCGGCGGGAGGGACGAAGGCCCCGGGGCGAAAGCCGGCGGGGCCTTTTTGTCGTCCGGCTCCCGGCCCGGACCCTTCAGAACATTTCCGGCGTGATGACGTTCTGCGGCCTGGGGCCCACCAGCGCCGCGCGCATCGTCTCGGCGGCCAGCCGCCGCGTGTCGTCCCACGCCTCGGGCGTGAAGAAGGCGGAGTGCGGCGTGATGATCAGCCTTCCCTCGCACCACGGCTCGCGGGCGCGGTAGGCGCGCAGCAGCTCGGGCACCGGCTCGACCGGCGGCTCGACGGGCAGCACGTCGAGCCCGACGCCGCCCAGGTGGCCGCGCTTCAGCAGGTCGGCCAGGGCGTCGACGTCGACGATCGGCCCGCGCGCGGTGTTCACCACCACGGCCCCCTTGGGCAGGCGCTGCAGCATCGCCCGCGAGATCATGCCGCGCGTCTCGGGCGTGAGCGGCGCATGGATCGACAGCGTGTCGGTCCGCTCCATCAGCTCCTCCAGCGTCCGCACGCGCTCGACGCCGACGCCGAGTTCGGTGCCGTTCGGCATGTAGGGATCGTAGGCGACGACGCGGAACTGGAAGGCCTTGGCGCGCAGCGCTGCTGCCGTGCCGATGCGGCCCAGCCCGACGATGCCGAAGGTCTGCACGCCGTTCCGCTTCAGCAGCGGGTCGCGCATGTAGGACCAGGGCGCCGGCTGCGGCCGCCGCTGCGCCTCGAGGTGCAGCACGATCCCGCGGCGGAGCGCGAGCGCCAGCGCCAGCGCATGGTCGGCGACCTCCGTGGTGCCGTAGTCGGGCACGTTGCACACCATGACCTGGCGCGCCGCCGCCGCCTTGCGGTCGATCTTGTCGTAGCCCACGCCCATGCGCACCACGCAGGCGAGCTTCGGGAACTTCGCGAAATGCTCTTCGGTCACGGCGTGGCGCATCACCATCAGCCCGTCGACCTCGGCGCAGTCGCGCTCGTCGAGCTGCGACAGGTTGGCGACCGTGCGCCACACCACGCGCACGTCCGGCCCGAACACGTCGCGCTCGACCCGGTCGTCCTCGTAGAGCTTCTCCGCGTACAGCACGGTCTTGGCCATGATGGGCATCTCCTCCTGTCGTCTTGTGGGCGCATCTTAGAGCTTGATGACATCGGGTCGACTCATTGCTGGGGGCGCGCCACTCCGCGCATGTGAGGCAATCGGAGCGCGGGGAGGCGCGGCGGAACGATCTCCGGGTGAATGGACCTCGCCCTTGCCGCCGCCCGCCGCGCGGCTAGGCTGCCGCTCGTGAAACGGGAGAAGACGGTGGCGGACGGACGAGGGACGGAGGCGCGGGCAACCGGCGAGCGGGCGGCCCGGGACGAGCGGCGGCAGCATTACGGCTGGTGGATGAAGATGGCGAGCCGCTGGGCCGACTGCGACGCCTACGGGCACGTCAACAACGCCGTCTACTACAGCTGGTTCGACACGGCGCTCACCACCATGGCGATCGAGCGCGGCGTGCTGCAGGCGCCGGGCCAGACCTCGATCGGCCTCTGCATCGCCAGCGGCTGCACCTTCCTGGCGCCGGTCGGCTTCCCCGGAGCGGTCGACATCGGCGTGCGCATCGGCCGGATCGGCAACAGCTCGCTGCGCTACGAGCTCGCGATCTTCGCGGACGGCGAGACCCCGGTCGCCGTCGGCCATTTCACCCACGTGTTCGTCGACGCCGCCACGCGAAAGGGCGCGGCGCTGACCGATCGGCAGAAGGCGGCTATTGTCGACCTGGTGAACTGACAGCGGACACGCGAGGAGGGGAGGACGCCATGCGGACGAACAGGATCAAGGAGATGTGGAAGGCCGGCCAGTGCGTGACGCTGGGCTGGCTGTCGGTCAGCCACGGCTTCACTGCCGAGGTGATGGCGCGCCAGGGCTTCGACGCGCTCTGCGTCGATCTGCAGCACGGCCTGTCCGAGATGAAGGACGTGGCGCCGATGCTTCAGGCCGTGTCGCAGACCGACACGGTGCCGGTCGTGCGCGTCGCCTGGAACGAGCCGGCGGCGATCATGAAGGCGCTCGACCTCGGCGCCTACGGCATCATCGTGCCGCTGGTGAACACGGCGGAGGAGGCGAAGCGCGCCGTCGACGCCTGCCGCTACCCGCCGGTCGGCATGCGCTCCTCCGGCCCGGTGCGCGCCGTGCAGTATGGCGGCGCGGATTACGTGGCGAAGGCCAACGACGAGATCGTCGTCATGGCGATGATCGAGACCAAGGAGGGCCTGGCCAACCTCGACGCGATCTGCGCCACGCCCGGCCTCGACGCCGTCTATATCGGCCCGGCCGACCTCTCCTTCGCGCTCGGCCTGCCGCCGCGCGGCGACAATACCGACAAGCTGCATCTCGACACCTGCGACAGGATCCTGGCGGCGGCCCACAAGGCCGGCATCAAGTGCGTCATGCACTGCGCCAGCGCCGACTTCGCCGCCGGCGCCGTGAAGCGCGGCTTCGACATGGTGATGCTGACCTCCGACCTCTCCTGCATGATCGCCGGCGCCCGCCAGCAGCTCGACGAGCTCAAGGCCAAGACGAAGAAGTGAGGCGGAGGGTGGTGCGCCACCTCGCTGCGACCCGTCCGCTCCGGGCCGTCGCGGCCCGGTCCGGCGGGACCCGATAGGCGGTCACGCGCGGCGGCCGCGATGATCGGGGAGCTCCTCGCCGGCGGCCTCGCCAGCATGGCCTGCATCGCGATCCACGCCACCGTCATGACGCTGGTGGTGCGGGTCGCGGCCTCGGGCGCGCGGCGGGAGTCGGTGCGGCCGACGCTCCGCCTGATCGCCATCATGATCGCCACCGTGTCGGTGCTCATGCTGGCGCACTTCCTCGAGGCCATGATCTGGGCGGCGACCTACGCCATCGTCGGCGCGGCCCCCGACGATGCCGACCTGCTCTATTTCGCCTTCGTCAACTACACGACCCTGGGCTACGGCGACGTCGTCCCGCTGGCGCGCTGGCAGCTGCTCGGCCCGGCGACGGCGATGTGCGGCGTGCTGATGTTCGGCTGGTCGACCGCCGTGATCTTCGAGGTGCTGCGCAAGGCCATGGCCGCCCTGCGCCTGTGACCGCCGCGGCAGGCCAACGACATCTGCCTAGCCCGATGCCGCAGCCGGCGAAGGACCCGGCATCACGATGGTGACGGCGAGCCCGCCGAGCTCGGACCGGGACAGGTCCATCCGGCCGCCGTTGACGTCGACCAGGTCGGCGGCGATCGAAAGCCCCAGTCCCCAGCCCGGCGCCTTCTCGTCGAGGCGCCGGCCGCGGCGCAGGGCGTCGGCGAACTGGTCGGCGGGCAGGCCCGGCCCGTCGTCGTCGATGGCGATGTGCAGCCGCCCGTCCGACTCGCGGGCCCGCAGCCGCACCCGCCGCTTCGCCCATTTGCAGGCGTTCTCCAGGAGATTGCCGACGATCTCCTCGAGATCCTCGCGGGACCCGCGGAACACCAGCCCGGGCGCGATGCCGAGGTCCATCGTCAGTCCACGCTCGGCATGGACCTTGGCCAGCGCGCCGGCGACGCCGGTCGCCACGCTCTCGACGGATGTCTTCACGCCCAGCGTGCGGCCGCCGCCCGCCATCGCCGCGGCGCGGCCGAGATGATGCTCGATCTGCCGGCGCATCGCCTCGACCTGCTCGCGCAGGACCTTCCGGTCGGCGGCGCCCTGCAGCTCGGCGCCGATCACCGCCAGCGACGTCTTGAGCCCGTGCGCGAGGTTGCCGACATGCCGGCGCGCCCGTTCGATCAGGTCGGCGTCGTTATCGAGCACGCCGTTCATCGCCGCGGCGAGCGGCGCCAGCTCGCGCGGATAGCGGCCGGCGAGCCGAGGCGCGTCGCCGGCCTTCACCGCCGCCAGGTCGGCGGCCATGGCGCGCAGCGGCCGCAGCCCGTAGCGCACCTGCACGATCACCGCGACCGCCATGCCGAGCCCCAGCAGGCCGAGCGACAGGACGAGCAGCAGGTCGAAGCGCCGCACGCCGCCGCTTACCTCGGCAAGGTCGCCGGCGACCAGCAGGTGCACGGGGCCGGCCGCGTTGGCGAACCGCAGGTCGCGTTCGACCACCAGCAGCCGCTCGTGGTTGGGACCGTCGATCCGCCGCACCGCCGACGTCTCGTCGCCCGGCGCGACCGCGATGACGCTGTCCCACAGCGAGCGCGACCGCAGTCGCCGCCCGTCGGGCGCGACGATCTGCCAGTACCAGCCGGAGAAGACGCGGTCGAAGCGCGGATCGCCGAGCGGCCGCGCCATGCTCACCGCGCCGTCGGGCGCGACCTCCGTCGCGGCGATGATGGTCTTGAGGATGGCGTCGAGGCGGTAGCCGAACTCCTCCTCGACGGCGCCGCGGAAGGCGAGCGACAGGACGACGCCGCCGACGCCGAGCAGCACCGCCAGCCAGACCAGCGCCGCCAGCACCAGCCGCACCGAGAGCGAACGGCCCTCCAGCGCGCGGCCTTCTCCCGAAGCCCCCGTCGTCATGCGTCGTCCGGCCGGTCGGTCAGCCGGTAGCCCTGCCCGCGCACGGTGCGGATCAGCTCGGCGCCGATCTTGCGGCGGATGCGGCCGAGCAGCACCTCGAGCACGTTCGAATCGGCGTCGAAATGCCGGTCGTAGACATGCTCCATCAGCTCCGTGCGGCTGACCACGCGCCCGGGGTGATGCATCAGGTAGGACAGGATGCGGAACTCCTGCGCCGTCAGCGGCACCGGCGCGCCCTCGCGCGTGACGCGGCCGGCATTGCTGTCGAGCCGCAGCGGCCCGCAGCTGAGCTCGGGCTGGGCATGGCCGGCCGCGCGGCGGATCAGGGCGCGCACCCGGTAGATCACCTCGTCGAGCTCGAACGGCTTGGTCATGTAGTCGTCGGCGCCGGCGTCGAAGCCCGCCATCTTCTCGGACCAGCGGCCGCGCGCCGTCAGGATCAGCACCGGCGCCGACCGGCCGGCGTCGCGCCAGCGCTTGAGCACCGTGACGCCGTCGATCCGCGGCAGGCCGAGATCGAGCACGATCGCGTCGTAGGGCTCGGTCTCGCCGAGGTGCCACCCGTCCTCGCCGTCATGGGCGACGTCGACGGCGAAGCCGGCGGCCTCCAGCGCGCGCTGCAGGCGCAGCGACAGCGCCGGCTCGTCCTCGACCACCAGGACCCTCATCGCCGGCGGTCCCCGTCGCGGCTCTTCAGCAGGGCGCCGGTCCGCGCATCGTAGTGGCGCTTCAGCACGCGCCCGTCCGCCGACAGGATCTTGATCTCGTAGACCGGCACGCCCCGTTCGTCCTCGAGCTCGACCTCGAGAACCTGGCCCACGTTGTCGGCCTGCGCGCGGGCCAGGATGTCGCGCAGCGGCAGGATGCGGCCCTCCTCGACGGCGCGGCGCGCGCGGTCGTGGTCGTGGCCGTCGTCGGCGGCGGCCGCGCCGCCGGCGACGCAGGCGGCGAGGGCCGCCATCAGAAGGGCCTTCAACAGCGCCATGCTCCACCCTACGCGGCCGATCCTGAACGCAGGATGAACGCGCCGGTCAGGCTCGGTTCAGGCCGCGGTCGATAGTCTAGCCCTCGTCCACAGCCAAGGAGGAGGGACGAATGCTGAAGAAGATGCTGATCCAGGGCCTGGCCGCCGCGGCCGTCATCGCGGTCGCCGCCGCCGTCCATGCCCAGGTGCAGACCGGGGCCCCGGCGCAGGGCGAGCCGCAGGCCGGCGTTGCGGTTCCCGGCGGGGCCGCGGCCCGCGACGACGGCTATCTCGCCGCGCCGGCGCGGGACGGGCGCCTCGATCGCGACGGCCGCCATGGTGCGCGCCGCGACGACCGCCGGCCGGGCGGGACCGACGAGCGCGGCGCGCGCGACCTGGCGCGCTTCGGGAGTCACGGAGGCGACCATGACGGCGACGACGACTGAGGATCGCGCGATGGCCGCTCGACTCCCCGCCGGGCGGCAGCTTGCCCTGCTCAAGGCATGGCATGCCTGGCTCGCCGGCGGCTTCCTGGTCGCCTGGCTGACGGCCGGCGAGGACAGCTATGCCATGCACCAGTTCGCCGGCTACGCCGTGCTGGCGGCGGTGGCGCTGCGCCTCCTCGCCGGCATCCTTGTCCGTCCGCCGGGACCGCTCGCCCTGCCGCGGCCGGGCGTGGCGGCGGCGCGCGCGTGGCGGGGTCGCGGCCCCGGCCGCCATCCTCTGTTCGCCTGGTTCGCCGCTTCCCTGATCGCCGTCGTCGGCCTGGTCGCGCTGAGCGGCGCCAGTGCGGATCTCCTGGGCCTGTTCGAGCATCCGCACGAGGCGATCGCCGAGGCCTCGCTGTGGCTGGTCGCCGGCCACATCGCCTTCGTCACCTGGATGCATGGCGGCCGCCGCTGGTTGGTCCCGGGGAAGGAACCGGGAAAGGACCCGCGATGACACCCGTGATGATCCGCCGTCTCTCGCTGGCCGCGGCGATGACGCTGCTGCCGGTCGTCGTGGCGGCCGGCGACGCAAGCCGCGACGCCATCCTCGCGGGCTACGCCGCCGAGGCGCGGCGCGCCGATCCCGCCGCCGGCGCCTTCTCGGCCGGGCGCGGCGAGGCGCTGTTCCGGGGCCGCTGGGCGGGCGGCGACGCGCGCACGCCGTCCTGCACCGCCTGCCATACCGCCGATCCCCGGCAGCCCGGTCGCAACGCCAAGACGGGCCGGCCGATCGGGCCGGTCGCCGTGTCGGTCAACCCGCAACGCTTCACCGATCCCGCCAGGGTCGAGAAGCAGTTCGCGCGCGACTGCCACAGCGTGCTCGGCCGCGCCTGCACGCCGCTGGAGAAGGGCGACTACATCACCTTCATGGCGGGCCAGTGAGGACCGCTGCGATGGGGCGCCTCGCCGTCGCCCTGCTCCTGTCGCTCGGCGCCCTGTCCGCCGGGCAAGCCGTGGCGGGCGGCGACGAGCGGGTGCCGCCGGTCGGGAACGCGGTGGTGCGCGCGGAATGCGGCGCCTGCCACATGGCCTTCCAGCCGGCGTTCCTGCCGGCGCGTTCCTGGCACCGGCTGCTCGACGGCCTGGCCGACCATTTCGGCGAGGATGCCGGCGTGTCGGCCGACAGCATCGCGATCATCCGCGCCTACATGACCGCCAATGCCGGCGACGTCGCGGGACGGGGCAGCGCCGGCAAGTACATGCGATGGGTGTCGCCGGACGGCGCGCCGTTGCGGATCACCGCCAATCCCGAGTTCCGGCGCAAGCACCGCTTCCCCGACTCGGTCTGGACCGATCCGAAGGTGCTGACCCGGTCGAACTGCCTGGCCTGCCATCCGCGGGCCGATGCCGGCGTCTACGAATAGCCGGCATCGCCGGTCGTGCGCGTCGCGGACCGTGCTAGCCTCCCCTCCTGCGGCAGGGAGCGGAGCAGTGCGCAAGCCATTCGCGATCAAGGCCGAGGTCCGCGATCCTCGCGCGAAGACCTTCGACTTCGTCGCCCAGAAGACGATGTACGGCGGCCGGCACGTCGCCGCGGGCGACGTGATCTATGTGTTCGCGAGCGAGAACGAGGGCGGGCAGGGGCTGGTCGCGCGCGGCATCGTGACCGCTTCCGCGCCGGTCGCGCGCAAGCCCGGCCTCGCCCGCCAGACGCCGCGCGTCAGCCTCTCGATCCGCCGCACCGCCCTCGCGCGGCGGCCGCTCGGCCGGCGCGAGCTGAAGCCCCTGGCCGGCGGCGCGGACGGAGACCCCGGCGCCGAGCTCGGCTTCCGGTTCTACCGCCAGGCGACCGACAAGGTGATCGGCCTCTCGCAGGCGGCAGCGGACTTCCTCGACACTTTCTTCCGGCGCGCCTGAGGACCGGCCCGCCATGACGCAACCCCTGACGCTCGGCGTCCTCTCCGACACCCACGGCCTGCTGCGGCCCGAGGCCGTGGCGGCGCTGGCCGGCGTCGACCACATCGTCCATGCCGGCGACATCGGCCGGCCCGAGGTGATCGAAGGCCTCCGCCGCCTCGCGCCGGTGACCGCGGTGCGCGGCAATGTCGACCGCGGCGCCTGGGCCGAGGCGTTTCCCGCGACGGCGCGCGTGGCGCTGGGCGGCCGCACCATCCACCTGCTGCACGACCGTGCCGCACTCGACCTCGATCCCGCGGCGGCGGGCATCGACATGGTCGTGTCGGGCCATTCGCATCGCCCGTCGATCGAGACCGTCGAGGGCGTCGTCTATCTCAATCCGGGCAGCGCCGGCCCGCGCCGCTTCCGCCTGCCCGTCGCCCTGGCGATCGTCGCGCTGTCCGCCCGCGCGCTCCGCCCGCGCCTGGTCGAGCTCCTCGCTTTTCCCGGACGCTGAGTCCGGATCGTCCCTCGCTCAGGGATCGGGCTGCTCGGCGAGCCACCGCCGCGCCTCGTCGATCGACAGGAAGGCGCGCGCCGGCCGCCCGTCCTTGGCGAGGTTGAGCAGCCGCTCGACCAGCTCGACATAGGCCTCCGACACCGGCACGACCGCGAGCGCGCCGCGCGGCCCCAGCATCGCATAGGCGGCCATGCGCGCGCCCAGCGCCATGACGTCGGCGTCGGTGTAGCTGCCGGTGGCCGTGCGGCCGTCGATCAGCTTGCGATAGGGCAGCGCGTTCTGCGCGACCACGGCGTCGCAGAACTCCTCGACGTCCGCCAGGGTGAGGGTCCCGGCGAAGCGCGCCTCGACGGTGCGGGTCGCGTGGTCGATTGTGAAAGTGATGGGCATCGCTTCCGCTCTTATGGGCGTGCCGCGGACGCGTCAACGGTGGAGGTTGGGGGCCGAATGCAACCGTTCATGCCCTCTTCCTCCTCTCCCCCGCGCGGGGGAGAGGTTGGGTGAGGGGGCGGTCGCCCTGGCCCACGCCATGGCGCGCGCCTGCTGTCGCGTGTCAGTCTTTCGAGCGCGCCCGCCGCAGCGCCTGCTCCAGCCGGCCTTCGCGTTCGCGCCATCTTGCGGTCTCGGCCTCTGCCTTCCGGTCGAGCGTCGCGCGCTCGCGATCGATCGCGGCCAGGCGTGCATCGTGTTTCCGTCGCGCCGCCGCGAGCCGCGCCTCGGCCGAGGCGACCGCACGGCGCCGGCGCGCCTGCTCCTGCGCGCGCGCCTTCTCCTCGCGCCGCCGTTCGCTGTCGCGGCGCTTCTCCTCCCGCTCGAAGGCGCGGGCTGCCGCGCGCGCCGCCCGGTCGTCCGCGGCCGGCAACTTGCGTGCCCCGCCCCGCGCCTTTTCATCTCGCGCCTTCCCGCCCCGCACCTTCCCATCCCGCTTCGCCGCCCGGCCTTCGCCCCGGACGACCCGGCTGGCCAGGTTCTCCGGCAGTTTCGCGTGTTCGCTGAAGGCGCCGGTCGAGCCGACCGGCCGGCGCAGCACGACACCCGGCCGCGCCATGGTCGAGGCCACGATGGCGGGGTCCTCGGTCGCCGTCGCGAAGCCGTCCCGGAACAGGTTCGCGCCCGCGCCCCAGGCTTCGAGCGCCGCCTTCATGGACGGCGCCGCGACGGCCAGCTCGAAGAAGCCGGCCGGCGTCGTGTAGGTCTTCAGCTTCCGGGCCATGACGGCGCTTGTAGCGGGCGTGTCGGCCGCACGCATCCCGCACATCGGTCCTCCGGAACACGCGTCGTTCGCGGCGCGACTCGGGCCGCGCGACCGACCGGCCTGGCGTCCCCTGTCGTGCGATCGGGTCGGAGAAGATCGACCGTCGGGTCGTGCAGGGGCGATACCGCGACCTTCGGTCGTGCTGTCGTATGGCCGGCAGCCTCTGCGCCTGACGGCCGACCGCTGCAGCGCCATTCCCCGCCACCGGACCGGCCTTCATCCGATGGACTCTCATGAACCTGTCGAAGATCCTGCCCTGCCTCCTCCTGTCCCTGCTCGTGTCGTGGCCCGCGGCGGCCGACGACGTCGAGAGGGCGCGCCAGGCCTGTGCGACCAACCATCTGCTGAACACCGCCTATGATTGCGGCTGCATCGCCCGCAAGTTCGCGGCCGCCTGGGACAGGGACAAGTCCCCCGGCTTTCCCAATGTGTTCAACACGGTGATCACCACCCAGGTGACGGGCTGCGTGCAGCCGGAGGCGATTCGCGCCGCGTCCCTCGAACGATGCGGCATGACGTACAAGTCCGCCTATGCACGACTGTACGATCGCCGGCGGCTCGGCAAGGCGGCGTTCTGCCATTGCCTCGCCGACGAGTCGGTGAAGCTGCTGGCCGGCATGGATCCCAAGAGCATCCCCACCCTGGCCGCGGGAAGCCCGCGGGCGCTGCTGACCTGTCGCAAGACCGCCAGCTATGCGGTCCCGGCGGACAGTCCCTTCCACCCGCCCCAGCCCGTCCCCGTTGCGGCGCTCCCGGACCGGGCGGAGGTGCGGGCCGACGACGGTCACCTCTATCTCATCATTGTGAACCGCAACTTCGACCTCGACCGGCTCGACCAGAGGCGGTACCGGGTCAGCGACGACTATCAGAGCGATCGCAACCTGAAGTACGTCACGCCGAAGGAAAGTCCGGTGGAGACGCTGCCGGCGGCCCTGGTGCGCCGCGCGAACGGGGTTCCGGGAATCATCGAGACGCGCAGCCTGTCCGATATCGCCGACGTCGCCCAGATGTACGGCCAGGCGATCCTGGTGCGCGGCCCGCAGCTCCAGGCCGTCCTGCGACGCATCGAGCGCGTGTCGAAGGTCACGTCGGTCGACTATTACACCGTCGCCGATGACACCCTCTATGCCGTGCCGGACCTGCCGTCACGGCTCCAGGGCGTGGCCGTGCGATGAGGCTTCCGACGGCGGGAGAAGGGCGTCAGCGCGTCGGCGGCACGCCGGGCGACGCCGGCTTTCCGTCCGGCGCCGTCGCGGCCGGTCTCGCGGCCGGCGTCGGGCCCTGCGGCGATGCCGGCGACTCCGGCATGGGCAGGCGCAGGTAGGGCAGCACGCTGCCCGCGCCGGCGGCGCCGCGGTCGACCAGCACCTTGTTGGCGCCGCGCAGCACCTCCTCCATCGTGTCGAGATAGAGCCGCTGGGTCGTGATGTCCCTGGCCTTGGCCCACTGCTCGTAGACCTGGTCGAAGCGCTGCGCGTCGCCGCTCGCCCGCGCGATGATCTCGGCCTTGTAGGCCTCGCCGCGCTGCTCGATCGCCGCCGCCTCGCCCTTGGCCCGCGGCAGCACCTGGTTGCGGTAGGTGTTGGCCTCGTTGATGCTCTTCTCCTTGTCGGCGCGCGCCGCCTGCACGTCGCGGAACGACGCGATCACCTCGTCGGGCGGGTCGACGCGCAGCAGCTGGATGTTGCTGATGCGCACGCCCACCCCGTACGAATCGAGGATGCCCTGCAGCAGGTCCTTGGCGGCCTGCTCGATGCGGCTGCGGCCGTCGGTCTGGGCGTACTGCAGGTCCGACCGGCCGATCACCTCGCGCATCGCCGCCTCGGCGGCGTCGCGCACGTTCTGCTCGGGATGGCGCACGTCGAAGGCGTACTTGAAGACGTCGTTGATCTGCCACAGCACGACGAACTCGATGTCGACGATGTTCTCGTCGCCGGTCAGCATCAGGTTCTCCCGCGCGGCCAGGCGCGTGGTGCCGCGGCTGCTGCTCGACGGAGCGCTCGACGACGCGCCGCGCTCGCCGATGACCAGGCGCCGCTGGTTCTGGACGTCGACCACCACGACATCGCCGATCGGGGCCGGAAAGTTGTAGTGCAGCCCGGGCTCGGCCGGCGCGGCAACGGGCTTGCCGAACACCAGCTGGATCGCCTGCTGGTTGGGCTGCACGCGGAACAGGCCGGTGGCCAGCCAGATCGCCACCCCGGCCAGCACGACCAGGACCACGCCCTTGTACGAGCCCCCGCCGCCGGGGATCAGGCCGCCCAGGCGCCGCCGGCCATTGCGCAGCAAGTCGTCGAGGTCGAACGGGCGTCGCCCGCCGGAGCTTCCGCCGCCGTTCGACCGGCCACGGTTGCCCCACGGCCCGCCGCCGTTCTCGTCATGCGACATGGGGCGCCTCCGCGGTCGGCCAGTGCGGCGGTGGCAAGTGCGATAGCGGCCAGGGCGACGGCAGGCAGGGACAGGACGGGCAGGGGACGGGCCGGCGATTCAAGCGTGCACCTCGCGAACGGGGGCGAGAGCGCACGTCTCTCTCTGCCATCGCAAGCCGACTGCTTGGGGGGCGATGGTAGGCGACCCTATACCGTGCCGCCGGGGGCGTCCACGCCGGCGAACCGGATCGATTCACGCGGCGGGCAGGTTCTTGCCCAACGACTCACGGCTGCAGCGCGTAGTCCTGCGGCGGCGTCAGCGTCGGGCCCGTCCACGACAGCGCGCCGTCCTTGTAGCCGGTGTACCAGATCGTCAGCTGGCCGGTCGTCGCGTCGGACAGCAGCAGGTCCATCGTGCCGTCGCCGTTGTAGTCGCCGGTCGCGGCGACCGTGCAGCCGGGGGGCATCGTGCCGTCCAGCAATGCATTGGCGCCGACCGACGACAGCGAGGTGAAGGAGAAGCCCGTGATGCCGAGCTTGCAGGCCGAGCGGTTGACCCACACGACGCTGGCATAGCCCAGGCCGCGCACGTCGCCGACCGCCGCGACCTCCCACGACGACGGGTCGAAGGTCCCGCCGCCATAGTCGAACGCCGCCACGGGGATCGGCTTCTGCCAGGTCGGCTGCGGCCCGCCGTCGTAGCTGCCGATCATCATGTGGCCCGCGTCGTCGCGCAGCAGGAGGTCGGAATAGCCGTTCTGGTCGACGTCGCCGATGCCCGCCAGCGACCAGCGGCCGCCGGTTGGCGCCGGCGGCGTGGCGAAGTACATGCCGGCGACCCGCGCGCCGCCCATCAGCACGAGCGTCGCCACCTGGCGGCCGGGATCCCACAGCACCAGGTCGGCGCGGCCGTCGCCGTTGAAGTCGCCGAGGCCGACGGGCCGCGAGCCGGCATCGTACTTCAGCAGCTCGACGGCCTGCGGCGAGGGCCCGAACGGCTGGTCCCACAGGCCGTAGGTGACGGCGCCCGGCGTCGTGGCGCTGTCGAGGAACAGCACGCTCGCCATGCCCTGGCCGTCGACGTCGCCGATCGCCCAGGCCTCCGCGAAGCCGGGTTGGGACGCGTCCGGCCCGGCGAGCGAGGCGAGGGGCGTCGCCGGCCAGCCGCCCGCCGCGCCGTCGAACACCGCGGCCTGGAACGAGGTGGCGGGCACGGTGGGCGGCACGCCGCGCCACAGGATGTTGGAGAAGGGCGTGCCGCTCAGGCTGTAGTTGCGGTTGGCGTTCCAGGTCGCGGCCGGGGTCGGCAGGGTCGCGCCGTCCACCGTCACGCGGTCGAAGGTGACGCCCGACACGCGGTGCTTCCAGTCGAAGCTCTGGAACAGGTCGGGCAGCGTCGTCCGCTCGGCGGCATGGATGTCGGTGAAGCCGACCGTGTCGATCGCGCCCGGCCCGACATTGGGTGCCGTCGCCCAGGGATTGGGAATGACCGCGAGCTTGAACAGCTGGAACACCGGCTTGATCCCGTCGGCGCCGAGGCCGGACGGGTTGGCGTTCTCGACCCGGATGTTGCCGAACGTGTACTGCGAGCCGGTGCCCTTGCCGCCGAACGCCGCCGAGAACACCGCGTTGCTGCGGTTGGGATAGGTCCATTCGGTGCGGATGACGTCGCTGTCCTGCACCGAGATGCCCTTCACCGCCTCGCTCAGGTTCACGCCGAGCTCGAACGGCGCGGCATTGCCGAGCTGCCACAGCGTGCAGGCGCTCACGCTGAGGCCGCTCGAGTAGAGCTTGATCGCGTCGTCGCCGACCTTGAAGAAGCTGCCGGTGAGGCTGCCGCTGCCCGTGCTGATCCCGTCGGTGTTGGGCCGCCACGCCATCACCTTGATGTTCGACACGTGATTGCCGGTGCCGCCCAGCAGCACGTTGTAGAACGGCGCGTCGACCAGCGTGACGCCGCTCAGCGTCACGCCGCTGACGGGCTTGGGGATGGCGCCGGCCGCCGCCGGCCCCGCGATCATCATGTAGCAGGGATTGGGTTCGTCCGGGGGCGGCGTGCAGCCGTCGCCCGACAGGACGCCGAGGCCGGCGATCGTCGTGCCGTCGCCGATCGCGAAGGTGCCGCGCACCCACGCCCCGCCGGCCAGGTAGGCCGTGGCATTGGCCGGGAGCGCGTAGGGCGTCGGCCCGAGGTCGTGGAAGCCCGGCCCGAACGAGACCATGGTTTGGCCGCTGCCGAGCGGCGGCACCGGCTGGCCCGGCGTCGGCGTCAGCACCGCGCCGGTGGCGGAGGGCGGCACATTGGCCGACAGCGGGCTGACGAAGACCAGCAGCGGATGGCGGAGGTCGCGCAGCCGCTGCGTCGCCGCGGTGCAGGGCGAATCGGTGTAGCAGAACTCGACCGACACCTGGCGGATGCCGGTGCCCTGTCCGTCGAGGCCCTTGCCGCCGATCTTGAAGCTGAGGCTTGTGTAGTGGCTGCCGTTGCGGCCCGACAGGGTCGGCTCGATGCCGGCGCTGGTCGGCAGGATGCGCGCCGAGGCGAAGGGCGTCGCCGGCGCCACCTGCACCGTGACCTCGGTGTCGGTGGCGAAGCTGGTCCATGCCGTCGTCCACTCGAACGGCGGCTGCGGGCTGGCCGACGACGCGGCGGGCGGGAAGGGATTGGCGGTCTCGTAGGCCGGCGCCTCGACGAACACCCCGCCGACCCGCACCATCACCGTGAAGTGCGGCGACACCGGCGCGCCCGCGGGCGCCGGGTAGATCTCGACCGGCGGCGGCCCGGGTTGCGCCGGCGCCGGCCGGCTCGACAGGGCGGAGACGAGGGACAGGAGCGCGGCGGCGGACGCCACGAGGAACATACGCAACGCAACGGTCATGATCGGCGCCTGCCTGGAAGGATCGGGGTCCCCATCCTGGCCCCTCCCGCCAACGAAACGCGCCCTGCAAGGCTGCAGAGCCGGCAGGCCGGTCACGCGCCGCGTCTCCCCCTGTTACCCATGTGCCCGGTCCAAACCCTCAACCTCCTCTCCCGGCGAAGAGGAGACGCGTCTCCACTGTCACCCATCTGCCCGGTCCAAGCTCTCAAGCTCCTCTCCCCCGCGAGGGGGAGAGGCTGGGTGAGGGGGCGGTCCGCCCTTGTCCCGGGAACGAAAACAGGCTCGGCTGCGTCGACGGCTTGCCAGCACGGCCGAGGTGACGATGACGAACAGCCCCCCGCGAGCCCAGCGCCCTTCACCCGCGCGGTGACGGCGGCATGGCGGACCGCGACCCTCCTCCATCGGAACCCGACGGCCCGCTCCCCGACGGCCCGGTCCTCGTCGGCCCGCGCCTCGGCGCCCCGACCCGCGCTCCAGAGTCCGAGCCCGCGGCCGCCGCGCCGTCAGCCGCCGCGTCCGCCCCGATCCCCACCGACCTCGACGAGCGCGAGGAACGCGGCCGCGCGCTGCGCGCCGCCCAGGCGCTCGCCCGGAAGCGCCGGCGCCAGACCCTCGTCGTCGGCGCGGCGGCGCTCGTCATCCTGGCGCTGGGCGGCGCCTCGACCTGGGTGTTCCGCGAGCTGGCGCTGACGCGCGGCTTCCGGCTCGCCGAGCTCGAGAACGAGAACGCCGTCCTCTCGCAGCTGCTGCGCCAGGAGTACCGGCAGCGCTTCGACGCCGCGAAGGTCCTGCCGGCCCGCCAGGACCAGGTCGCGCAGAGCGTGCGGCGGATCCTCGCCAACCGCGCGCGCTACGAGCGGATCACGAAGTCGATGACCATGCCCTGGTACTTCCTCGCCATCATCCACGGCTTGGAAGCCGACTTCCGCTTCGATGCCCATCTGCACAACGGCGATCCGCTGACCGCGCGCACCGTCCGCGTGCCCGCGGGACGACCGGCCCAGGGCAAGCCGCCCTTCACCTGGGAGGAGAGCGCGACGGACGCCATCGCCGCCAACCGCTACGACCGATGGAACGACTGGAGCATCGCCGGCATGCTGGTGGCCTGGGAGCGCTACAACGGCCTGGGATACCGCCACCACGGCATCCATTCGCCCTATGTCTGGGCCTGCACCGACCAGTATGCGAAGGGCCGCTACGTCGCCGACGGCAAGTTCGACGCCAAGGCCGAGACGAAGCAATGCGGCGCGGTGGCGATGCTGAAGGGACTGATCGCCGCCGGCGTGGTGTCGCCGCCGCCGGCGCCGAGGTAGGCCGCGGCAGCAGCGGCGGCGCTGCCGGGCCGCCCGCCAGGGCCCGGCCGGCACCGGCCGCCATCGGGCCCGCCGACGGGTCCCGATAGATCGCAGGTCCGGAAATCCTTCTCGTTGGGGTGTCAATCGATCCGGCGAAGGCGCAAGGTCGCGCACGCGTATCCGGAGCGTGCCGTCTCGAACACGAGGGTTCCTATGAACCTCCGCAGCATCGATCTCAACCTCCTGGTCATCTTCGATGCGCTGATGGCCGAGAAGGGCATCACCCGCGCCGCCAAGGCGATCGGCATGACGCCCTCGGCCGTCAGCCACGCGCTCGGCCGCCTGCGCCAGACCTTCGGCGACCCGCTGTTCGGCCGCACGCCCACCGGCATGCAGCCGACGCGCCGGGCCCTCGAGCTCATCCCCTTCGTGCGCGCCGCGCTGCACAGCCTGCAGCATGGCATTGCCCTGCAGCACGACTTCGATCCCGCCACGTCGCAGCGGATCTTCAACCTCCGCCAGTCCGACTTCATGAGCGACTGCCTGCTGCCCCGGCTGTGCGCGCGGCTGCGGGCGGAAGCGCCCGGCGTCACGCTGGTCGTCGGCCAGCTCCCGGACGATGACGAAAATCCCTACGCCCCCGGCGACATCCAGATGCGCGTCGGCGCCCGCGTGCGCGGACCGGAATATCGCCGCAAGCGCATCTGGCGCGATCCCTTCGCCGTGGCCATGCGGGCCGGTCATCCGGCCAGGCGGGGCACGCTCACCTTCGACCGCTTCCTCGAACTGCCGTTCCTCGACGTCTCCAGCGCCATCGTCGACCGGCGCAGCCTCGACGAGGTGCTGAGAAGCCGGGGGGCGACGCGGCGCACCGCGGTCACGATCCCGACCCTGGCGGGCGTCGTCGCCGTCCTCGCCCACACCGATCTCTGCGCCGTGCTGCCGCAGCGCTGGGTGGCGCTCTACAGCGCGCCGAGCGAGCTCGCGACCATGCCGCTGCCGGAGCCGCTCCACGGCATCGAATATGCCGTCGACATGATCTGGCACGCCAGCGACGAGAGGAATGCCGGCCACCGCTGGCTGCGCCGGCTGATCGTCGAGGAATTCGACGTCCTCTACGCGCCGCCCGTCCTGCAGAAGCGCCGGGTCGGTCATCCGCCCAGCCGCCTCGACGAGGTGCCGCCGCTCGCGGCCGCGTCGTGAATGCGGTTCATGTCCCCCTGAAGACTTTGCAATAGCGTCCTCCCGCGCCCGCCCCACCTTGTGTCGTCGGGAAGAGGCGGAAGCGAGGACGCGATGCGTGCAGTGTGGGTGTCGGTGGTGATGGCGTTGCTCCTGGGGCCGGTCGCGGCGCGCGCCGAGACTCTCGGGATCTCGACCGTTCATCGTCCGGACTATCCGTCGGTCCAGGCAATGGCCGAGATGTCCCGGCTGGTGGCCGAGCGCACGGCCGGTCGCATCAGGCTGGCGATCCAGCCCAAGAGCGGCGACACCGAGTCGTTCACCCTCCAGCAGGTGCGCACGGGCAGGCTGGCCATGGCGGCCGTGGACGTTTCGAATTTGCACGACCTGGTTCCGGCCACGGTGGCGCTCTCCCTGCCATACCTCTTCGAATCGGACGAGCACGTCGAGCGGACGCTGGACGGGCCGATCGGCCGGCAGATCCTTGCCTCCCTCGACGACGTCGGGCTGGTCGGTCTCTGCTTCTACGATCCCGGCTTCCGCTCGATCATGGCGCGCCGGCCGATCCGCGGCGTGGCGGACATGAAGGACCTGACGGTCGGCGTGCCGCTCTCCGATCTGGCGCAGGCGACCGTGCAGGCGATGGGCGGCCGCACGGTGCCGCTGCCTTCCCGCCTGGTCCACGAGGCCATCAAGGCCAGACTCGTCGATGCGACGGAGGAGAACCCCTCGGCCTATCTTTCGGCCTTTCTGGCATCGCGCCAGCGCACCGCGACCGGCATCTACAGCCTGACCCGGCATGCGCGGCCGCCCGAGGTCCTGGTGGTCTCGAAGGCGGTGTGGCAGCTTCTGTCGCCCGACGACCGGAAGATCCTGCGCGCCGCCGCCCGGGAGTCCGTCGCCATCCAGCGCCAGCTGCGCCTCGAGCGGGAGGACTCGGCGCGCACGACGGCGGCGGCCTTCGGTGTGGAGATCGTCGCCGATGTCGATCGCCAGGCCCTGGCCGAGGCCACCGCGCCCGTCTTCGCCCGCTACGCCGCCGATCCGCTCGTGAAGGCCCTGGTCGCGCGGATCAGGGCCGCGGCGTCAGTGCCCTGAAGCCCAGGAAAATGGTTGGCGATTCATGCTCCTCTCTCCCTTGGGAAACAGGAGCGAGTGCACATCGCCGGGATGCTCGTCGCCTGGGAGCGCTACAACGGCCTGGGCTACCGCCACCACGGCATCCATTCGCCCCATGTCTGGGCCTGCCCGGCACCTTCGGTCGCGCCCGTCGGGACCGCCGACGGGTCCCGAGGGATCGCAGGCCGCCCTAACGGTTGAGGCGGAGAATGGCGCTGCCGCCGGGGTAATGCATGGTTCCATCGAGCCGGTCGTTCCCGATGCGCGAGAGCGCCAGGTCGGACGGACCGCTCGTGACGGTCACGGCGTCGGCCGTGACGCTGCATCGCGACGCCCAGAGCGATATGTGCACGAGTTCGGGCGTGTTGAAGCGGCAGAAGACCTTGCCGCTGCCTTGCCGCTCGACGACGAGGCTGAACGGGGAGGATTGCAGGCCGACGCCGCCGACATTGCGGACCTGCAAGCCGTTCCACCGGCCCAGCGCCCAGTCTCCCAGCGATCCGGCATAGGCGGACGGCGGATCGGACGGCGCGGACTCGGCCAGGGCATAGAGACAGCCGGGAAAGCCCGAGGACGACAGCGTGAGCCCGCGCGCCGGCACGTTGCCCGCGATGGTCACCCAGCCGACCCGGGAATGGCCGCTGTCGTACCGCATGTTGACCGTCCCGTCGGCGGCGATCGGGCTGCGATGCACCGGCCCGGAGGGAATCTTCGCGACGAGCTCGCTGCCGTTGATGGTGAAGCCATAGGTCGCGCTGGGCTTGGGACACGATGACGGCGCCCCGGGCTGAAGGTACGTCGTCGCATTCCATGCCTGCGTCTGCGCCTGTGCGCCGACGGCGATGCCGATCGCGAGACCCGCAAGGGCCAATGCCGGAGTCCGTTTCACGTTGCCCCATCCCTCCCCAATTTGACGGGGGGCACGATACAAGTCGGGAAATGCGCCGTCGTCATCGACCTGGATGACATTCCGCCAGCCGGGAGGTTCCCTCGACGACGGGCGGCGCTCCGGGATCTTGTCGACGAAGGAGGCCCCGTTGGCTCGACCGGAGCGTGTACTTCCTCGCGATCATCCGTGGCCTGGAAGCCGACTTCCGCTTCAACGCGCATCTGCACAACGGCGACCCGCTGACCGCGCGCACCGTCCGCGCGCCGGCCGGACGCCCGGCCGGCGGCAAGCCGCCCTTCACCTGGGAGGAGAGCGCGCAGGACGCCATCGCCGCCAATCGCTACGACAAATGGAACGACTGGAGCATCGCCGGCATGCTGGTCGCCTGGGAGCGCTACAACGCCTCGGCTACCGCCAGCACGGCATCCATTCGCCCTATGTCTGGGCCTGCACCGACCAGTATGCGAAGGGCCGCTACGTCGCCGACGGCAAGTTCGATGCGAATGCCGAAACGAGGCAGTGTGGGGCGGTGGCGATGCTGAAGGGGCTGATTGCGGCCGGCGTAGTGTAGCCGGCGGCGGGGCCGAGGTTGGGGGCAAATGAAGGCAAAGACCGAAGGCAAATGTTGCGATGCAGTCCTCCAGGCGATTGAAGCTCGCAGGAAGGCGCAGCGGTCGGAGCTTCGATGCCCCGATAGAGACGGCGAAACGCCGCCGGTTGAAGTTAGATGTAAGGTCGGTGGGAGGCCTGTCGCGCTAGAGCACACGATCATTGAGCCTTTTGCCGGTCACATAGGCGACAGCGTCCATTTCTCCAAGATGCTTGGAGAACTAGAAGCGGGGCTTAACACAGCAGTGCCCCCGCGTGGCACGTATAGTCTGACCTTTCCGCTTGCCCCACACCAAGGCATCCATCCATCCAAACATAAAGAAATTCGCGAACGCATACATCAGTGGGTCGTTGATTGCGCCGCCGAACTTGACGCCAGGTACGGAGCACCAGTTCGACGCACCAACGAGCCACGCGGCCGTCGGGATGTGTTGCGGGGGAGGCCCGACAATGTGCCCTTTGATTTGGTTCTAACGAGAGAGGAGCACTGGGCGGTGTCTGGAAAACACGCAGGGTGAATTTTCATCCAGCGTTTTGGCCCGATGGATCTTGAATCTGAAAGGCGGAAGCGAGTGGCTAGGGCGCTTGAGGACAAGTGTCCAAAGCTCGCTGGGTGCAAGGCTGAGGGTGATGATACCGTGCTCATTCTAGAAAGTGATGACTTCATCTTGACCAACTACGTCGCCGTAGCGGATGCGATCCAAGCTGAGGCCAAGACGCGAACGGACCTGCCAGATGAGATCTATTTCGTCGCCACCTTCGCGCATCTCTGGTCGGTTTTTACGCTGAAGCGTGGGGCAAAGTACCTGCCTGACGAAAAACATTTGGACATGCGGGCCAGTGAACTCGTTGATTTGACCCGACGATGAACCCACGGCAGCAGTCTCGGTGGCTCTAGCAGTGTCATAAGCGATACCGTTTCGCCAATGCCGCGCGTCTCAAGTCCGAAACGACACGATCATTAGCCTAAAGATCACCGCCTGCGGCAACCGTATCCCTGTCGTTCTCCAAGTCTACACCGCTACCCCAGAAAGGTTAGACCCGTCGACGAACCACACTGAACAGGAACAATTGGGGGGGGAGATTGTCCGCTGGTGAGACGTCGCCCCCTTCATTTATCCAGTCTCAATCCTTATGTCGTCGATGCCCATTAGCTTGAACTGTACTGATCCTGCGATCATTGTTGCCAAATGTGAGCTTCATGTACTCTGCTGGTTCCGAGGGTAGGGGTAGTCGGAATGAGTGCTAAAACTAAATCAGAACGCCTTAAGAGACTTGTCTCACACGGTTACTTTGCGCCTGAGTTGCCTCCTTGCTTCGTCTCTGACGATCTCGCTAAACACCGTAGGTCCATTCTCAAAGGAATCGATGCTCTACCACCGACCCGGCGCGGCGACCCAAATTATTGTGCCTTTGTTTCCGAACATGCATGGTTCTATTTTCCGCGCTATGGCAAAGAGGACCGGCGACATGGGGTGCCTAATCCCATTGCTCACTTGCTACTTTCGAGAGTCTTGGCTGACAACTATGTCAAGTTGCGACGCGAGGCGCGCAAGTCCAAAATCACGCTCTCGCCACCCGTCTTTGACTGGTCAGGATCACGAGCTCTAGTACGACCGAGTGTTGAACTTAGGGACGACTTTCGTGTCAATCTCTCATCTCGTCGCGAGGAGTACGTCGCGGCCGACGTACGAGCCTTCTTCCACTCTATTTACACTCATGCCATACCTTGGGCCATTTATGGTAAGGAGTTTGCCAAGCGCAACCGGGGTTTAGTTCACTATGGGAACCTGATTGACCTCTTATGCCGCAACGCTCAAGACGGCCAAACGCTAGGGCTTCCAGTCGGCCCGGATACTTCGCGACTGATCGCTGAGGTGGTAGCCTCTGCTTTGGATGTTCACGTTCAGAAGCGCCTGAATATCGGAGAGCGGGACGCTTCTCGCTACATTGACGATTATACGCTCAGCAGCCCCGAAGGGGCTAACGGCGAGGAGTTGTTGGCAGTACTGCGTCAATCGACGGCCGCTTTCGAACTTGATCTAAACAATGAAAAATCCGCCATCTATCCCACATCGCACCGCCAGAATTCCGGCTGGCAGCAGGCTGCTCGCGAATACCTTCCCCGCACATCCCGACCGCACGGCGGGATTGCGACGAGCGCCTTACAGCATTTCCTATATCAGCTTGGACGATTATGCGTGGCTCACCCGGACATAAACGTTGAGAAGTACGGGCTTCAGCACGCCCGTTCAGCACTGGTTGCCGCCGACGATTGGGACGCGCTGCAATTCAGTCTAATCAATGCCTATCGCCGTAACCCGAGTCTGGTTTCCCTGCTGGTAGAGGCATGCCTTTTAAGGCAGAACGCGCACAGGGACGTGCAAGTCGAGACTCTCAAGGAGTTGATCGAGAACCGAGTCCCGGTCCTCGCGCGCGCCAACCGCACTGGTGAGATCATCTGGCTACTTTTCCTGGCGATCCGCCTGGACTTGACCCTTTCAGCCCGGAAGCTCACGCCGCTTTTCACTATCGAGAACGCGTTCGTGGCACTTCTCGTCGTTCAACTCGACGCGCGAGGGCTCGTACAGGGGACCGTTTCCCGCGCACTTTGGGACCTTTCATTGACGACGGACGGTTTGAGGAGCTCCATGTGGCTCTACGCTTACGAGGCCTTCATTCAAGGACTTCTTCCCGGAGTAAATGGCGATTTTATCACGCAAGACCCCTATTTCTCGCTGCTGCGCGCCAAAGACGTGCATTTCTTGGAAATTTCGCGAGGCTATACCTCAATTGCTCTGACTCTTCGTGGCTTGCGAAGTGATAATCAGGGCCTACAGCGCCTGCGCGAAGCTATTGAGGATGAGAATTTCGACGATCTCCAGGATCTGGACAATGATGATGATGAAGACAGCGACATTTACTAAGTTCTGACGCGACACCTTCAATATCGGTGCTGAGTTTCCCCTTGTCCCCGCTCCTCTGTCCCGGCCATGAGTGCAAGAAGCTATCGACCTCCTCGACGCTTACTTTGCGCTTTTGTAGAACCAGCTCTCGGGCGCTCGTCGCCGCCTTGCACTGGCGGGACAAGCCTAAGGCTGAGTTGTGGACCGAAAGAACCTGAGAGAACTTGATTAATTCGATCGGTGGTTCTTCCGTCACGAAAGAGCTCATAAAAGGCTACGTCCTTCGCGGTCTCCACGACCGTTTCCATTGTCCGTATCGCTTCATCGAGCAGAACGTTGACGTTCTCGAAGTGAAATTTCAGTTGCCGATGCTTTGCCACCTGCCGCATTGCATACAATATGTGGAAGGACCCATAGGCGAGCAATCTTGCGCGAGCTGCTTTGGCGCCTCGATAACGAACTCCACGATCCTCCAGAAATCGCTGCTTCTCGATCATCTGAAAGCACGCGAATGCATCTACCGCGGTTCGCACATCCAGACTTGTCGAAAACACACGACCGTAGTCGGAACGAAAGATTTCATCGGATCGTGTCTTGGCGAAATGAGGCTCGCCGAGTAGCGCTGCCCAGATAATCTGGCCAAATTTTCGTGCATCAACTCGCCGGTCCGATGCCTTCTCTGCATACTGACCCCGCTTTCGTTCGTAGTGATACCCGAGGCTTTGGAGAATATCTTCGATCCGCTTTTGGACATCGTCATTCGCTCGAAGATCGCGATCTTCGATCCGCGTTTGGGTGTTTGTGGCATTTGCTATCTCTTCAAAGGTCGTCTTCTCAGTGGTCTCACAGAGTCGAATTAGAACAGTAACGCCAGCCGCGCGTTCCCGGTGTTGTCGATAGGCCTCGAACAGGACATTTGCGGTTTGGCAGCCGTTCACGATTTGTGGGTTGCTGATCGTGAAAACTGGATCAGTGCGACCCTTCACATAGGAATAGCGATCGCAGACAACTGTGATCCCATTGTTGAGATACCAAAATTTTGCATTCTCCTGTCTAATTGCCGAATCAAAAATTCGATTATTAATCTCATTTTGAACGCCGAGGTAGATGCGGAAGTTCTCATCAAATAGATTCCTATTAATCAGATCCGGGTCGGAGTCCGACCTTACTAGCTTGAAAAGTTCCTCGATGGAGACCGTTGCGGTTACGCCGCGTATACTGCCATCAGATCGCTCATTGCCGGGCATTCCTGACGCTTGAAAAGATCTCTGCGTATTGCCGCGGCGTGGCGAGATTAGAATTTCCAGAAGTTCACGTGATGAGAACTGTTTCCAGTTCAAGCAATTCGTCTTAGTACAAAATGCGCTAAGTTTTGCTGCGTCCTGCACAGCAAGCGGTTGTCCATTGGAAACTAGGTAGATTGTAAAGCTTGGCACTGTCGATTTGAGTAGAGACTCGATCTCTTCTAAGCGCTCTTGAAGCTTGGGGTTTGCTTGGTTCTTCAGCGCCTGGGGATTGCCGAATAAACTATCAAAGAAGGCAATAAGCTTGTTTACCTCATTGCCTGGAAACGACTTCTTGCTAGCGCTCTCGATCGTCTTGTGAAGCTTGCATTGCATGAGGTGGATATGCGGAATAAGACCTGTCTGGTCTATCAGAACAGCATCTATGCCTAAGTCTTGGCTTCCATCGGTAACCGCGTCTTCAAGGTCATCGCCAGAGACAGCGAAGATTTCCCGAGCGCACGCATACGCAAATGCGTGCCCGTCATCATCGCAAGAGAACTCATCTTTTGCCTGCTTCAGACGTACAAGCAGCTGCTGCCACTCAATGCTTTGCAAAGATTCCCACCTTGAATTGACGGCAAGGGCAGCATTGCAAGGATGCACAACCTACGCAAGAAGGGCGTCACCTGCCGCGAGGCGGCTCACGAGAGCCCATAGTAACGGCGTCCGGCAGCCGTGTTTTTCGGGGTGCACAGGAGCCGGGCGCATTTGAAGGTGTACCGTTCTCACAGCTTCAGACGGTTCGGGGGAGCGAGAGGATGTTGTCGAAGATCGCGTCGGTCGACTACTTTACCTTTGCGGCTGACGAAATCGATGCTGTGGCGCATCTGCCATCTCGGCGACAGGGCCGGGCCATCCGATTATTCGCGTGCGGTCCTCTCGTTGGAATCTCTGGAATCTTATGGCTTTTCCCAAAGGGGTTGGCTCGTGCAGTCAGGCTATCAGACGTCTTCGGCGCTTGTAGGCCTTGCCGACTAATGCCCTGAGGCCTTCCCGTGTGAGCGCCTTGACTTTCTCGCCGGGAATTGCGGCCTATCGCTGCCGATGCCCTTTCGGAGGATCGGCACCATGGCCGCCGATGGCGACCACTCGCGACTTGCCTCTGCGAAGACGACACCGACCCGCATCGCGTCCGGACCTGCTGCGCCTTCAGGGGCGCCGCTCGGCAACCGGAGACGGATGAGGGGCGGCAAGCCGTCCAGCGGGGCGATCGTGGGAACGCCGGTCCGTTTCGTCCGGGCAGGGGACTGTCCGCTGCCTGCCTTCTGCCACCACGCTCCGGCGCGCGCCGGTCCAGGCGTCGGTGGCATGGCTGGCTGATCCGGGTCGACAGACCCGAAGACCATGGAGGAACGGATGAACACGTGCGCTCTCGGCGGCGCTGCGAACGATGGCGCCTGGCGGCGAGGCGCTGGGGACGGGCGCGCCCTGGCGCGCGGCAGGGCCTGCCGGGATGGCGCATCGCTCGCAGAGTCGGCGATGGGGTCGGTCCGGCCTCGCGACGTGGCAGGGCTTTGCGCTCGGTGGCCAGCAGCGTGCGGTCATGCTGCCGGCCAAAGGCCTCTCGCTGCGGCAGATTTCGGCTCACGGGGAAAACGTTAGAGCGTGGGCTTGCCGGCATCTAACGTTTTTGCCGCCGAGTTTCTCGGGGCACCGGAACGCGCGCGGGAAGGGGCGTCGGAGGGTCTTGGAACGAACCTCTCCGCCGTCTGACGGCAGTGACGGCATCGGTCGTCGGCTGGACAAGGGCTGGTGGGGAGCGTGGTCACGCCGGCCATGGGTGGTGCCTCCTGGAGCCCAAAAAGTCGCAAGTTTGTTGCGCGGCGGTGTTTGCCGGAGCGCCGCCGTTGAGGAGGAAGATGACTTGAGTTATAGTTGGTGAGAACCCATCGGCAGCCGTCGCGAACGTTGGCGGCCGGAGAAAGGTCCCTCGCTGCGCTCGGGATGACACCGCGGGTGGGCTCGCCTGACGGTCGTGGGTGGGCGAGCGAAAGATCTTGGGAGGGCGGGCGACAGATCTCGGAGGGGCCGCCGCTGATGACAACCGCCGCCCCACCCTCAACAATCGCCGCCCCAAGAGGAAACGCCCGCATGAAGATCGCCGCCTGTGAGACCCTCACCCTCCTCGTGCCGGAGGACGATCCGCTGGCCAACATGCCGGAGGAGGCCGGGCGCAAGCGGCCGATCGTCGTGCTGCGGCTGCGCACCGATTCCGGGCTCGAGGGGATCGGGGTCACGCTCTATGGCGGGCGGCTGACGCGCAGCCTGCACGCCGCGGTCGAGGACCTGGCGGCGGCGACGGTGGGCGAGGACCCGATGCGGATCGAGGCCATCATCGCGAAGCTGCGCACGGGCGATGCCGGCGGGCCGGGCGGGATCTTCACGCTCGCGCTCGCCGCCGTCGACACCGCGCTGTGGGACATCCGCGCCCAGGCGCTCGGCCAGCCGCTGTGGAAGCTGCTGGGCGGCCATCGCGACCGCGTGCCGACCTACGCCTCGGGCGCGCTGCGCCGCGGCCTCTCCGACGACCAGGCGCAGAAGGCCGCGCGCATCCTGCTCGACAAGGGCTTCCGCGAGATGAAGACCCAGATGGCGCTGCCCGGCGATCCCTCGCCGGCCGACGAGCTGCGCCGCGTGCAGGTGGTGCGCGAGGCGATCGGGCCCGACATCAAGCTGATGTGCGACATCAACCAGCGCTGGCGGCCCGAGCAGGCGATCGACATCGGCCGCCGCGTGCACGAGGCGGGGGTGGGCCTCTTCTGGTTGGAGGACGTCACCACCTTCGACGACTATGCCGGGCTGGCGCGCGTCACCGCCGCGCTGCCGACGCCGGTCGCCGGCGGCGAGTATGTCTGGGGCATCGTGCCCTTCCGCCACATGATCGAGGCGCGCTCGGTCGACATCGTCATGGTCGACCTCGCGCGCGTGGGCGGCGTCACGCAATGGATGAAGGTCGCCGCGATGGCCGAGGCCTTCAACCTGCCGATCGTCAGCCACGTCATGCCCGAGATCCTGGTCCACCTGGTCGCCGCCTGCCCGCACGGCCTCACGGTCGAGTACATGCCCTGGATGCTCTGCCTCTACGAGGAGACGCCGAAGATCGAGGACGGGCACCTCGTGCTGCCGCAGACGCCGGGCCTGGGCCTGCGCTTCGACGAGAAGGCGATCAAGGCGTTCAGGGCGTGATCCCCTTTCCGTCGTCTCGACCGGAGCGCGCAGCGCGGAGCGGAGAGACCTTCTCTCGACGATTTGCGGCTGTATTCGGCAGGCAAGGTCTCTCCGCTCGGGCCTGCGGCCCTCGGTCGAGACGACGGCATTCGGAACCAATTATTGGACGCTCCGGTGTCCAGAAATCCCCTTCATGTCAGGTGAGGGGGCAGTGCACAAAAGCCGACTCCGCGCCTCGGGAAAGGCCGCTTGCGCGCGGGATGCGAAAGCGAATCGTGTCCACGGAGCGATTTCGGGCCGGGAGCGGCACGGGCGGCTTGCCCTCGGGCGTGCAGTCCGCTTGGATACAAGCCTTAGTGACAATTCGCGAATCGAGGGGGGACGCAGACGCATGACGGACGTGCAGTACAAGGTCGCCAAGAATGCCAAGGACGCCGCCAAGCTGATGCTGGAGGCCAAGGGCAAGGGGCGCATCCTGGCCGGGGGCACCGACCTCCTGGTGCAGATGAAGTCGGGCATGGTGGCGCCGGGCGTCATCGTCGACGTGAAGAAGATCCCGGAGATGGTCTCCATCACCGAGAAGGGCGGCGGCTTCGTCATCGGCGCGGCGACGCCCGCGGCGGTGATCGGCGAGCACAAGAAGCTGCGCAAGACCTGGCCGGGCGTGGTCGAGGCGATCAACCTGATCGGCTCCACCCAGGTCCAGGGCCGCGCCTCGGCCGGCGGCAACCTGTGCAACGCCTCGCCGGCGGCCGACAGCGTGCCGGCGCTGGTCGCCGCGGGCTGCACCGTCAACATCCAGGGCACGACGGGCAAGCGCTCGATCCCGGTGGAGGAATTCGCGGTCGGGCCGGGCAAGACCTCGCTCAAGCCCGGCGAGATCGTGGTCAGCCTCACCCTGCCCAAGCGGTCCAAGGGCGCGTCGGACGCCTACCTGCGCCTGATCCCGCGCACCGAGATGGACATCGCCGTGGTCGGCGTCGGCGTCTCGCTCACCATGAAGGGCGACAAGTGCGTCGATGCCCGCGTCGGCCTGGGCGCCGTGGCGCCGACCGTGCTGCTGGTCGAGGACGCCGGCAAGGCGCTCAAAGGCTCGACGCTCGACGATGCCGCGCTCGAGGCGGCCGCGGCCGCCTGCTCGGCGGCCTGCAAGCCGATCGACGACAAGCGCGGCACCATCAAGTACCGCACCAAGATCGCCGGCGTGCTGCTGAAGCGCGCCGCCATGATCGCTCGCGACCGCATCAACGGGATCGAGCACAAGGGACACCGACCGGTTTAAGGGAAAAGCGCTCACCATGGCCAAGATCCACGTCACCACCACGATCAACGGCGCGCCGACGGAGTTCCTCTGCGACGCCAACCAGACCCTGCTCGAGGTCCTGCGCGACACGCTCGGCCTCACCGGCAGCAAGGAAGGCTGCGGCACCGGCGACTGCGGCGCCTGCAGCGTCATGGCCGACGGCCGGCTGGTCTGCTCCTGCCTCACGCTCGCGGCCGAGGCCGAGGGCATGAAGATCGAGACCATCGAGGGCATGGCCGACGGCGAGAAGCTGCATCCGCTGCAGAAGAAGTTCATCGAGCTGGCCGCGCTGCAGTGCGGCATCTGCACACCGGGCTTCCTGATCGCCTCCAAGGCGCTGCTGGAGAAGTACCCGAACCCGACGGAGGAGGAGGTCCGCTACTGGCTGGCCGGCAACCTCTGCCGCTGCACGGGCTACGACAAGATCGTCAGCGCGGTCATGGACGTGGCCGCCGAGATGAGGGAGGCCGCCGAATGAGCACTTCTCCGAACGCCAAGGGCCCCAATGGGCACGGCAAGTACAAGTGGATCGGCACCCGTCCGGACCGTCCGGACGGCGCCGACAAGGTGACCGGGCGCGCCCGCTTCGGCGCCGACTTCAACCTGCCCGGCCAGCTGATCGGCAAGGTGCTGCGCAGCCCGCATCCCCATGCCGTCATCCGCTCGATCGACACGTCGAAGGCCGAGGCGCTGCCCGGCGTGAAGGCGGTCGTGACGGCCAAGGACTTCCCCGACCAGGCCAACCTCACGGTGCCGGCCGGCGAGATGCAGGTGAACCTGCGCGACGTCACGCGCAACATCATGGCGCGCGAGAAGGCGCTCTACGAGGGCCATGCCGTCGCCGCGGTCGCCGCGACCAGCGAGGCCATCGCCAGGCAGGCGCTGACGCTGATCAAGGTCGACTACGAGGTGCTGCCGCACGTCATCGACGTCGCCGAGGCGATGAAGCCCGACGCGCCGGTGCTGCACGACCATCTCCTGACCGAGGGCGCCCAGCCGCCGGCCACGACGCCGTCGAACATCGCCAAGCGCATCGAGTTCAAGAAGGGTGACGCGGGTTCCGCCTTCGCCCAGGCCGAGGTGGTGATCGAGAAGAGCTTCACCACGCAGCCGGTGCACCAGGGCTATATCGAGCCGCACGCGACGCTGGCCAGCGCCAGCGAGGACGGCCAGGTCCAGCTCTGGTCGACCACCCAGGGCCACTTCCAGGTGCGCGGCTTCTGCAGCCGCCTGCTCAACCTCGACACCTCGCAGATCCGCGTCACCGCGACCGAGATCGGCGGCGGCTTCGGCGGCAAGACCGTCGTCTATCTCGAGCCGGTGGCGATCCGCCTCAGCCAGAAGGCCGGCAAGCCGGTGAAGATGGCGATGAGCCGCGAGGAGGTGTTCCGCGCCTCCGGCCCGGCGCCCGGCGGCAACGTCAAGGTGAAGATCGGCGCGCGCAAGGATGGCCGCATCGTCGCCGCGACCTGCACGGTCGAGATGCAGGCGGGCGCCTTCCCGGGCTCGCCGGTCGGCCCGGCCTGCATGTGCTCCTTCGCCTGCTACGACATCGACAATGTCCACATCGAGGGCTTCGACGTCGTCAGCAACCGGCCCAAGGTCGCGGCCTACCGCGCCCCCGGCGCGCCGATCTCGGCCTGGGCGGTCGAGTCCACCATGGACATGCTGGCCCAGGAGCTCGACATCGACCCGATCGATCTCCGCCTGATGAACGCGGCGAAGAAGGGCACCAAGACGGCCTACGGCGTCACCTTCGACACGATCGGCATGATCGAGACGCTGGAGGCGGTGAAGAACTCGGCGCACTACCGCGCGCCGGTGAAGCACGGCTATGCGCGCGGCGTGTCGGCCGGCTTCTGGTTCAACGTAGGTGCGGATTCCAGCGCCGCGGCCCATGTCGGCGAGGACGGATCGGTGACGGTGATCTCGGGCAATCCCGACATCGGCGGCAGCCGTGCCTCGCTCGCCCTGATGGCGGCCGAGGAGCTGGGCGTCGACTACGACAAGGTCCGGCCGATCATCGCCGACACCGCCTCGATCGGCTTCAACTTCGTGACCGGCGGCAGCCGCGTCACCTTCGCCACCGGCCTCGCGGTGGTGAACTCGGTGCGCGACCTGATCCGCGAGCTCAAGGTCCGCGCCGCCAAGATCTGGAAGGTCGATCCCGACGCCGTCTCCTGGGAGAACGGCATGGCCAAGCCCGCCGGCTCCAACGTCGGCGAGTTCGAGCCGCTGTCGATCGCCCAGATCGCCGCCCAGGCCGGCCGCACCGGCGGGCCGATCAACGGCCACGCCCAGCTCAACGTCACGGGCGCGGGCCCGGGCTTCGGCGTCCATGTCTGCGACCTCAAGGTCGATCCCGACACGGGCTGCGTCCATATCGGCCGCTACACCGCGGCCCAGGACGTCGGCACCGCCATCCATCCGGCCTATGTCGAGGGCCAGCTCCAGGGCGGCGCCGTGCAGGGCATCGGCTGGGCGCTGAACGAGGAGTACATCTACAACGCCAAGGGCCGGCTCGATAATGCGGGCTTCCTCGACTACCGCATGCCGGTGGCCTCGGACCTGCCGATGATCGAGACCATCCTGGTCGAGGTGCCGAACCCCACGCATCCCTACGGCGTGCGCGGCGTCGGCGAGGTACCGATCGTCCCGCCCACCGCCGCCGTCGGCAACGCCATCGCCCGCGCCACCGGCGTGCGCATGACCGACCTGCCGATGTCCCCACCCCGCCTCTCCGAAGCCCTCGACGCCGCCGCGCCGATGAAGATGGCCGCGGAGTAACGGGCGGCACCAACACCTCGTCCCTCTCTCATGTTCCTCTCCCCCTTTTGGGGGAGAGGCCAGGTGAGGGGGCATGACACGCACCAACGACAACACCCATCTGATTTCCTCCCCTTCGCGGATTCCGCGAAGGGGAGGTGCCCTCGTCATACGAGGGCGGAGGGGTCATGAGCGCCAACGCTGCTGCTCATGACCCCTCCGGCCTTTCAGGCCACCTCCCCACTGCGTGGGGAGGGGTAGAAAACACAGAAAAGAAAAATCCGGAGGAACGACCATGGACGTCGGCATGATGATGGTCTTCTCCAGCTACGGCTGGGACGACTGCTCCGACCAGCGCGTGTGGGACGAGGAGATCCGGCTGGCGCGGCTGGCCGCCGATCTCGGCTTCGACTGCCTGTGGTCGGCCGAGCATCACTTCAACGACTATTCCTTCGTGCCCGACAACCTGGCGCTGATGACGCATCTCTGCGCCCTCTGCCCGGACATCGACGTCGGCACGGCGGCCGTCATCCTGCCCTGGCACGACCCGCTGCGCGTCGCCGAGAATGCCGCCGTGCTCGACCTGCTCAGCAAGGGCCGCCTGCGGCTCGGCCTCGGCCGCGGGCTGGCGCGCCGCGAGTTCGAGGCCTTCCGGCTCAGCATGGACGAATCGCGCGGCCGCTTCGACGAGGCCGCGCCGATGATCATCGAGGCGCTGCGCACCGGCTTCATGGAAGGCGACGGCAAGTACTACCGGCAGCCGCGCATCGAGATCCGCCCGCGGCCGCAGCACTCGTTCGACGGCCGCATTTACGCCGTCGCCTCGAGCGAGGACTCCGTCGATTCGGCGGCGAAGCTCGGCGCCCACATCGTGATGTTCGCCGACCGGCCGTGGGAAATGCGCCTGCCGCAGATCGAGCTCGGCCGCAGCCTGCACGCCAGGTACCACGGCACGCCGGCGCCCACGATCATGCTCACCGAGTTCTGCGTCTGCGGCAGCAATGCCGACATCGAGGACGAGGCGCGCCGCTACCAGGGCAAGTTCGTCGAGAGCAACTTCCACCACTACGAGTTCCTCGGCCAGCACTTCAAGACGGTGAAGGGCTACGACGCCTACCAGCAGAAGGCCGAGATCGCCCGCAAGGGCGGGCTGGAAGGCGCCGTCGCGGGCTTCATGCAGGCGGCGTCGTGGGGCTCGCCCGACAAGATCCTGCGCGGCCTCGAGGCGCGCCGGAAGGCGATCGGCGACTTCGAGATGAACGTCGCCTTCCGCTTCGGCGGCACGCCCTTCGAGGTGAGCGAGCGCGGCCTCCGCCTGTTCGCCAAGGAAGTCTTGCCGGTGGTGCAGTCGTGGAAACCCGAACCGGCGAAGGCGGCGGCGTGACATGAGCGACATCAAGATCCTGGCCGAGGGGTTCGGCTTTCCCGAGGGACCCGTCGTCATGCCCGACGGCGCGGTGATCCTGACCGAGATCCGCAACGGCCGCTGCTCGCGCGTGGCGCCGGACGGCAAGGTCTCGGTCTTCTCCGAGTGCGGCGGCGGCCCGAACGGGCTCGCGCTCGGGCCCGACGGCGCGCTCTACCTCTGCAACAACGGCGGCGCCCGCTACGTCGCCGGCACCTCGATGAGCCAGGGCGCGTACGAAGGCTATGCCGGCGGCACGATCCAGCGGCTCGATCCGAAGACCGGCGCGGCGACGACCCTCTACACCGAATGCGACGGCCACAAGCTCTCGGCGCCCAACGACCTCGTGTTCGACACCGAGGGTGGCTTCTACTTCACCGACCTGGGCAAGCGCTTCGCCCGCCATCGCGACCATGGCGGCGTCTACTATGCCAAGCCCGACGGTTCGCAGATCGTCTGCATCGCCTATCCGGTGCTGAGCCCCAACGGCTGCGCCCTGTCGCCCGACGGCAAGACCCTCTACGTCGCCGACACCGAGAGCGCCTCGCTGCTCGCCTTCGCGGTCGAGGGGCCGGGCCGGCTGGCGAAGCCCGCGCCCTTCGCCCATCACAGCGGCCGCGTGCTGGGCGGCCTGCCCGGGCCGGCGCGCTTCGACAGCATCGCGGTGCTGGAGAACGGCAACATCTGCGTCGCCACGCTGACGACCGGCCACATCACCGAGTTCTCGCCCGACGGCAAGGTGGTGCGCGCGGTCAAGATGCCGGACATCTACCCGACGAACATCTGCTTCGGTGGCAGCGACCGGCGGACTGCCTATATAACCCTCTCTGACAGTGGCCAGCTCGGCACCATGCAATGGGCGACACCTGGTCTTAAGCTCAATTTCACATGAGCCCCGGAGACGATTCATGACCGAAGCCAAGCTCGCCCCCAACCTGCCGCAGTGGATGCTCGACCATACCCATCGCTACCTCGAGAGCGGCGGCAAGGACGGCCACATGTACACGGTCGACGTGCCCAACGTCGGCAAGCTCACCGTGCCGTCGCTGCTGCTCGTCACCAAGGGCCGCAAGTCGGGCGAGAAGTTCCTGTTCCCGCTGTTCTACGGCAAGACCGGCAACAGCTACTTCATCGTCGCCTCGAAGGGCGGCGCCCCGGATCATCCCGGCTGGTACAAGAACATCCTCGCCAATCCCGAGGTCGAGATCCAGGTCGGCACGGACAAGATGAAGGCCCGCGCCCGCACCGCCACCGGCGAGGAGCGGGCGAAGCTGTGGAAGGACGCGATCGTCTTCTGGCCGCCCTACACCGACTACGCCAAGAAGACCGACCGCGAGATCCCGGTCGTCGTCCTCGACCCGATCAACTGAGTCTCTTTTGGACCGCGAGCCTCCGGCTCGCTCATGGCGATGAGGCGAGCCGGAGGCTCGCGGTCCGGAAGACTAGGCCAGCGCCGCCCGCACCCGCGGCAGCACGCTGGCGATCGCTTCCAGGCTGTCGACGGCATGGCGCAGCGTCATTCCGGGCTGGCGACCCTGGAAGATGAAGTGCCGGAGCGCGAACTTCGGCAGCCAGGCGATCAGCTTGTCGGCGATCTCCTCGGGCGTGCCGAGGAACCAGCGGTCCTGCTGGAACGCCTCCGAAAGATAGTGCGGATTGTCGTTCATCATCGGCTTGCGTTCGCCGGTCGCCGGATCGATCCAGGTCTGGCCGGTGCGCTCGGGGGCGTACTGCACGCGATAGACATGGTCGATGAAGGGCCGGTGGCGTTCGATCGCATCGGCCGCCGACTGGCCGACCAGCACCTCGCGCATCAGCGCGTGCGGCAGCGGCCCGGCGCCCTGCCGCTCGGCCTCGGCGTCGAACGACTCGATCTGCCGGGCGAGGTGCTTCAGCTCGATCAGCGGCGCCACGATCAGGCCGGCGCGGTGGCGCACGGCGCGGGCGCGCGCCTTGGGCGCGGCGGCGCCGATCCACAGCGGCAGCGGTCCCGGCTGCAGCGGCGGCGGCCGCAGCAGGCCACTTTTCACCTGGTAGATCCGGCCCTCGTAGTCGAAGCGCTCGCCGCGCCAGGCGAGGCCGAGCACGTCGAGCGATTCCTCGAAGGCGCGGGTGCGCGTCGCGTAGTTCCAGCCGAAGCTCTCGAACTCGGCCGGCCGGTAGCCCTGGCCCAGTCCGATCTCGAGGCGGCCGCCCGACAGGTTGTCGACCACCGACAGGTCCTCGGCCAGCCGCAGCGGATGGCCGTGCAGCGGCGCCAGCGCCACGCCCTGGCCGATGCGGCAGCGCGGCGCGGCGGCGGCCAGCGCCGCGCAGGCGACGACGGGCGAGGGGCAGTAGCCGTCGGCCTCGCCGTGATGCTCGCTGGCCCAGATCGAATCGAAGCCCAGCCGGTCGGCCTCGCGCGCCAGCTCCAGGCTCTCGCGATAGGGCGTGTCCCAGCGCTCGCCCAGCCCGGGATGGATCTGGAAGCTGAGCGACAGGCCGAATCCGACGGTCATGTCAGTCGCCCAGCTGCCGCTTGAGCTCCGACCAGCGGTCGACGATGGGCAGGATCTTGTCCTCCCTCTCGGCCGGCAGCGTGAAGGTGACGCGGTCGACGCCGATCTCCTGGCAGAACTTCAGCTGGTCGAGCACGTCGGGCACGCGGAAGATGGTGATGGGCAGGCTCGCCGGGTCGCGGCCGGCCTCCTTCGCCATGACGCGGAACTTGTCGAGGATGACGCCGATCCCGTCCTTCTCCAGCCGGTCGGCGCGCGGGATCCAGCCGTCGCCGTAGCGGATGGCGCGCCGCGCCGCATAGGGGAAGACGCCGCCGACGATGATGGGCGGGTGCGGCTTCTGGAACGGCTTGGGCCACTGCTTCATCTTGTCGAAGCGCACCAGCTCGCCGTGATACTCGGGCTCCTCCTGGGTCCAGATCGCCTTCATGGCCTCGATGCGCTCGCGCGCCAGCTTGTGGCGGCTGGCGAAGTCGGTGCCGTGGTTCTCGATCTCGTCCTGGTTCCAGCCGTTGCCGACGCCGAACAGGAAGCGGCCGCGGCTGAGCTGGTCGAGGGTCGAGACCATCTTGGCCGTGACGATGGGGTCGCGCTGGGCCACCAGGGCGATGCCGGTCCCGACCTTCAGCTTCGTGGTCACGGTGGCCGCCGTGTTCAGCGCCAGGAACGGGTCCATGATGTCGTAGTAGGGCCGGATCAGCGGCCCGCCGGCCGGGTAGGGCGTCTTGCGGGAGGAGGGGATGTGGGTGTGCTCGGGCACCCAGAGCGATTCGAAGCCGCGCTCCTCCAGCAGCCGGGCCAGCGGCGCGGGTTGCATGGATTCCGTGGTGAAGAACATCACGGCGCCGATTTTCATGGCCGATCCCCCCTCGATGGTCTTTGCTTCCTGCCGGAAGCCATCCTAGCCATCGGAGCGCGAGGGGAACATGCCAATTGCCGCCAGGTACCTGTTCATCGTCAGCATGGACGTCGCTCCCGACAAGGAGGCGCTGTTCAACGAGGTCTACGACACCGAGCACGTGCCGCTCCTGTCCAAGGTGCCGGGCGTGCGCGGTGTCACGCGCATGAAGACCGAGCCGGCTTCGTTCAACATCGGCGGGCAGCGCAAGGTGCTCGACGGCGCCGGCGCGCCGACCTACATGGCGATCTACGAGATCGACAGTCCCGACGTGCTGCTCAGCAAGGAATGGGCGGAGGCGGGCGAGCAGGGCCGCTGGCCGGCCGAGGTGCGGCCCTACACGACCAACCGCCATCACATCGTGCGCAAGGTCATCTGATGCGCTTCCGCAACAAGGTGGCGCCGATCACCGCGGCGGCCAACGGCATCGGCCGCGCCACCGCGGCGATCATGGTGCGGGAGGGCGCGACGGTGATCGCCGCCGACAACCATCAGGGCCGGCTGGACGAGGCGGTGGCGTCGCTTCGGGGCGCCTGCGCCGGCGGCGGCAGGGTCGAGGGGGCGCTGATCGACGCGCTCGATCCCGCGCAGGTCGACGGGCTGGTCGCCGGGACGGTGCGCGACCACGGCACGATCGACATCCTGGTCAACGCCGTCGGGGGCAGCACGGTGATCGCCAATCCGCGCGCCACCACCGAGGAGCTGAGCTTCGCCGACTGGCAGAAGCTGATCGCCTTCAACCTCGACGCCACCTTCCTGTGCACCCACGCGGTGATCCCGACCCTGCGCGCCCGGCGCAGCGGCAAGATCGTCAACCTGGCGTCGATCGCCGGCCGCGGGCTGAGCTTCAACAGCTCGAGCGCCTACGCCGCCGCCAAGGGCGGCATCATCGCCTTCACCCGCAAGCTGGCCTACGAACTGGGACCCGACGGAATCAACGTCAACGCGATTGCGCCCAGCGTGACGCTCACCGAGCGCATCCGGCCGCACTGGGAGGCGCGCTCGCAGGCCGCGCAGGCCGAGGAGATCGAGCGCACGCCGCTGCGCCGCGTCGCCGAGGCCGCCGACCAGGCCAACGTGATCTGCTTCCTGGCCTCGTCGGACGCCGACTTCGTGACCGGCCTGACGATCGACGTGACGGGAGGGGTTTGATCAGCTCAGGTTCCTCTCCCCCGCTAGGGGGAGAGGCTAGGTGAGGGGGAAAGGTTCGTCTGTACCCCCCTCACCCAACCTCTCCCCCTAGCGGGGGAGAGGAGGAAAAGCGAAGGAATGCAAGAAAGAGAGGGGGAGAGAAACATGGCCGGAAAGGTCGGATTCATAGGGCTCGGCGCCATGGGCGGACCCATGGCGCTCAACCTTGCCAAGGCGGGCCACAAGCTGGTGGTGCACGACATCGACCAGGGCAAGACGGCGGCGGTGCGCGCGGCCGGCGCCGAGCTCGCCGGCAACGCCGAGGCTGTGGCGGCCGCGGTCGACCGCACCATCCTGATCGTCGAGACGACCGAGCAGGCGCAGGACGTGATCGCGGGCGAGCGCGGCATCATCAAGGGCGCCAAGGCGGGCCACGTCGTGGTCTGCATGTCGACCATCGATCCTTTCGCTGCCCGCGCGCTGGCCGAGACGCTGAAGGCCAGGGGCATCGCCATGGTCGACGCGCCGGTGAGCGGCGGCACCGGTCGCGCCCAGTCGGGCGATCTGTCGGTGATCGTGGGCGGCGACGCCGAGACGGTCGCCAAATGCCAGGACCTGTTCGACGCCATGGGCAACCGCACCTTCCATGTCGGGCCGCTCGGCAGCGGGCTTGCCATGAAGCTGGTCAACAACATGCTGGTCCAGGTGAACACGGTGGCGGTGGCCGAGGCGCTGGTGCTGGGCGTCAAGGCCGGGCTCGACCCGCAGACGATCTACGAGGTGGTGCGCGTCTCGACCGGCGCCAGCGCCGCCTGGGAGCTTCGGGTTCCGCGCATCCTGGCGGGCGACTACGAGCCCGGCGGCACGATCGATATCTCCTACAAGGACCAGGAGCTGGAGACCGCCTTCGCCAAGCGCCTGGGCGTGCCGGTGCTGCTCGCGAACCTCAGCCAGCAGGTCTACCAGATGGCCCGCGCCCGCGGCCTCAACAAGGAGGACGGCTCGGCGGTCGTCAAGGTGTTCGAGCAGATGGCCGGCGTGACCGTGAAGAAGTAGGGGGACGGAAACATGACCACCTTCGTGCTGATCCACGGCGCCTACCAGGGCGGCTGGATCTGGAAGCCCACGGGCGAGGCGCTGCGGGACAAGGGACATCGCGTGCTGACGCCGACGCTCGACGGCTGCGGCGAGCGCCGCGAGCAGGTGCGGCCCGGCATCACCACCGAGAGCCAGGCCGAGGAGATCTCGGGCCTGCTGTTCCACGAGGACCTGAAGGACGTCGTCCTGGTCGGCACCAGCACCGGCGGCATGGTGATGGCGCGGGCCGCCGAGCGGGCGCGCGAGCGCGTCGCCCGCCTGGTCTTCGCCGACGCGCTGGCGCTGCGCGACGGCGAGGCGCTGCCCGACATCGTGAAGCGGCCGACCGCGGTCAGCACCGAGCTGACCACGGGCCAGACGCGCGAGGATTTCGAGAACCGACTGTTCAAGGACTTCGACCCGGCGCTGCGCGCCTGGGCGGTCGAGCGCTGCAGCATGCATCCGATCGGTCCGATGACCCTGCCGGTCAGGCTCGAACGGTTCTGGGACCTGCCGTGGGAGACCTCGGTGGTCTGGTGCAAGCAGAGTCCCAACCCGCCGCTGGCGCACCAGCGCCGCGCCGCCGAGACGCTGCGCGCCCGCTGGCACGAGCTCGACACCGGCCACTATCCCATGCTGAGCGAGCCCGCGGCGCTCGCGCGGCTGATCGCGGAGGGCTGAACGCCATGGCGAAGGAGACCCCCTCGGACCTGGGCTCGATGTTCCAGGGCGCGCCCGCGCGCGGCGAGCCGGCCCGCTTCGGCCGCATCTTCAAGCCCGACGATGCCTGGCTTGCAAGGGCGCCGGCCGAGCCCGTGCTCGAGCCCGACCTGCCGATCGTCGACACCCATCACCATCTGTGGGACTTCCCGCGCCATCGCTACCTGCTCGACGAGCTGCTGGCCGACATCGACTGCGGCCACAATATCGTGGCCACGGTGTTCGAGGAGTGCCGCTCGATGTACCGCGCGCGCGGGCCGGAGGCCATGAAGCCGGTCGGCGAGGTCGAGTTCGTGGCCGGCGTCGCCGCCATGAGCGACAGCGGCCGCTACGGCCCGGCCCGCCTCTGCCGCGGTATCGTGGGTTATGCCGACCTGGCGCTGGGCGAGCGTGTCGCCGAGGTGCTGGAGGCCGAGATCGCCGCCGGCGGTGGCCGCTTCCGCGGCATCCGCTACTCGGCCGGCTGGGATGCCGATCCCATCATCGGCAACAGCCACGGCGTGTCGGGACCGGGCGAGTACCGCCGCCCGGAGGTTCGCGCGGGAATGAAGCAGCTCGAGCGGCTGGGCCTGGTGCTCGATGCCTGGCTGTTCCATCCGCAGCTCGGCGACGCGATCGAGCTCGCCCGCGCCTTCCCCGATGCCAGCATCGTCATGTGCCACATGGGCGGCCCGCTGGGATACGGCCCCTATGCCGGCCGCAAGGACGAGGTCTTCGCCGACTGGAAGAAGTCCATGACCGAGCTCGCGACCTGTCCCAACGTCGTGGTGAAGCTGGGCGGCGTGATGATGCGGCTGGCGGCCTACGACTACATGATGCTGCCGGCGCCGCCCTCCTCGGAGGAGCTGGCCGGGCACTGGGGCCGCTACGTCAGGACCTGCATCGACCTGTTCGGTCCCGACCGCTGCATGGTCGAGAGCAACTTCCCGGTCGAGAAGATGGGCATCGGCGCGAGCGCGCTGTGGAACGCGCTCAAGCGCCTGACCGCCGGCGCCTCGGCCGACGAGAAGACGGCGATCTTCAGCGGCACCGCCAACCGGGTGTACCGGTTGGGGCTGTGATCATCTTCCGGACCGCGAGCCTCCGGCTTGCCTCATGAGGTTGAGCGAGCCGGAGGCTCGCGGTCCGGAAGACGAAGACCTACGCCGCCTGCTTCACGAAGGTCTCGATCTCTGGCAGGCGCTGGTCGACCTTCTCGGCCCGCTGGCTGCCGAGGTTGACGACCAGGCGGTGGACGCCGAGGTCGGCATAGGCCTTCACCGTGTCGGGGCCGGCGTTCATCGGCGGCGTCACGATGATCTCGTAGGCCGGCGTGCGCTTGCGGCCGGCCTTGGCGAAGGCGGCATCGAGCTTCGCCAGCATCTGTTTCGTCCGCGCCGGGTCGAGGTTGAAGCCGTACCAGCCGGCGCCGAAGCGCACGGCGCGGTCGAAGGCGGCATCGGCATAGCCGCCGACGATGATTGGGATGTGCGGCTTCTGGATCGGCTTGGGATCCATGCGCAGCGTCTCGAAGGCCAGCCACTTGCCCTTGAAATCGACCACCGGCTCCGTCCACAGCCGGCGCATCACCTCGAGGAACTCGTCGCAGCGCTTGCCGCGATCCTCCCAGCGGTAGCCGCAGGCCTCGACCTCCTCCTTGTTCCAGCCGACGCCGATGCCGAAGTCGAGCCGGCCGTTCGACAGCCAGTCGAGGGTGCACATCTCCTTGGCCGTGTAGATCGGGTTGCGCTGCGGCACGAGGGCGACGCCGGTGCCGAAGCGCAGCGTCTTGGTCGCCGCGGCGAGGAAGCCGAAGGTCGCGGTGACGTCGAGCATGCCGCCGCCTTCAGGCACGGGAATGCGGCCGTCCTTGGAGCCGGGATAGCCGTAGGTGTTGCGGTCGAAGAGGGCCACGTGCTCGCCCATCCAGATCGAATCGAGCCCGCCCGCCTCGGCGCGGCGGGCGAAGTCGACGATCATCTGCGGCGTCGCCAGCGGCGACATGAAGGTGGCGAAGACTCCGACTTTCATCTCTCTCTCCTTCAGTTCAGCCGCGCGGCCTGGGCCATGACCTCGACCGCCTCGGGCTGTAGCGAGCGGACGCTGATCGTGTCGGCGCCGCAATCCTCCCAGGCGCGGTAGCGCTCGCGGATGCGCGCCGGGGGACCGACCAGCGACTTCATGTCGACCCATTCGTCGGGTACCGCGGCGATCGCCTCGTCCTTGCGCTTGGCAAGGTAGAGCTCCTGGATGCGCTGGGCGGCGTCGCCGAAGCCGCGGCGCACCATGATGTCGTTGTGGAAGTTCTTGTTCCTGTGGCCCATGCCGCCGACATAGAGCGCGACCTCGGGCTTGAGGCGGGCCAGCGCCGCCTTCACGTCATTGTCGACCTCGACATGCACCGAGGCGATGATCGAGAAGTCCTTGTAGCTCTTGCCGTTGCCGGCGCGGCGGAAGCCTTCCTCGAGCCACGGCCGATACTCGTCCATCGCGCCCGGCATGAAGCCCATGGGCAGCCAGCCGTCGGCGATCTCGGCGGTGAGCTTGACGGTCGATTCGTTGCCGGTCGCCAGGTAGATCGGCAGGTCCGGGTTCATGTGCAGGATCGACTTCAGCGGCTTGCCGATGCCCATGGCGCCCGGCCCGGTATAGGGCAGGGCGATCTCGCGGCCGTCGTGCGTGACCGGCGCCTCGCGCCGGAAGATCTTGCGCATGATCGTCACGTAGTCGCGGATGCGCCAGTAGGGCTTGCCCCAGGGCTGGCCGTACCAGCCCTCGACGATCTGCGGCCCCGACACGCCGAGCCCGGCGATGAAGCGGCCGCCGCCCGCCATGGCGTCGACCGTGGCGGCCGACATGGCGGCGTTGGCCGGCGTGCGGGCCGCGAGCTGCATGATGCCGGTGCCGAGCTTGATGCGCCTGGTCAGCGCGGCGAGGTAGGCGAGCGGCGTCACGGCGTCGGAGCCATAGGCCTCGGCCGTCCACACGGAATCGTAGCCGAGCGCCTCGGCGCGCTGGACGAGCTCAACCGGAATATCCAGGTGCGCGCGGGAATAGCCGATCGACAGGCCCAATTTCATTGCCGTTTCCTCCACTCGACGCGCAAACTATACCAACAAGGAACCAGACAGAGGAAACGCCATGCCACGAGTTGGGTACCTCCTGCCGACGCGCGAGCGCGTGATGGAGGGGCGGGACGCAACCGCCTCGCTGCTGGCGCTGGCCGAGAAGGCCGAGGCGATGGGCTTCAATTCGCTGTGGGTGGGCGATTCATTGCTGGCGCGGCCGCGCCACGATCCGCTGACCCTTCTGGCCGCCGTTGCCGCGCGCACGCGCCGGCCCGAGCTCGGCACGGCGGTGCTCCTGCCTGCCCTGCGAAATCCCGTCGTCCTGGCGCAGCAGGTGGCGACCCTCGACCGCATCGCCGAGGGACGGCTGATCCTGGGCGTCGGCATCGCGCCGGACGTGCCCAACGTGCGGGCCGAGTTCACGGCGGCGGGTGTGCCGTTCGAAAAGCGGGTCGGCCGCCTGGTCGAGGGCATGGCGCTCTGCCGCGCGCTGTGGTCGGGCAAGCCCGTGACCTGGCCGAAGCCGGGGTCGGAGGGCCGCTGGACGCTGAAGGACAGCGTGCTCGGACCGACGCCGCACCGGCCGGGCGGGCCGCCAATCTGGGTCGCGGGCGCGGTCACCGCGGCGCGCGAGCGCGCCGGCCGGCTGTTCGACGGCTGGTTCCCGAGCTCGGCCCTGCCCGAGAACTACGCCCGGGAATGGGCCGAGGTCGTTGCCGCCGCCAAGGCCGCCGGCCGCGATCCCGCGTCGCTGACGGCGGCGCAGTACGTGACGCTGTCGATCGACGACGATGCCAAGCGCGCCGAGGAGACGCTGAACACCTTTCTGCGCAGCTACTACGGCGTCGACCCGATGCAGACGCGCCGGATGCAGCGAAGCTTCGCGGGAACGCCCGACGCGGCCAAGGCCTGGATCAAGTCCTACATCGATGCGGGCGTCACCCATCTGGTGCTGCGCTTCGCCGGCGACCACGACCGGCATCTCGAGATGGCGGCGCAGATGCGCCGCGACCTCGGCTGGTGAGGGAGCGACCCATGAAATTCTCCCTGCACTTCGGCAACAACACCTTTCCCGACTTCGCCGGCGCCGCGCGGCTGGCGCGCCTGGCCGAGGCGGCCGGCTTCGATTCGGTGCTGGCCGTCGACCATGTCGTCTTCCCCGACAATTACAGCTCGACCTATCCCTATTCGGCGACCGGTCGATTGCCGGTCGGCCGCGGCGGCGCCTTTCCCGATCCGCTCATCTGGATCGCCTACGCCGCGGCGGTGACGACGCGGCTGCGCTTCCTCACCGGCGTGATCATCCTGCCGCAGCGCGATCCGCTGGTGCTGGCCAAGCAGGTGGCGACCCTCGACTTCATGAGCAGCGGCCGGTTCGAGCTCGGCATCGGCGTCGGCTGGCTGAAGGAGGAGTTCGCGGCCATGGGCGTGCCCTTCGAGCGTCGCGGCAAGCGTGCCGACGAGTATATCGGCGCCATGCGCGCGCTGTGGGCCGGCGACGGCGCGAGCTTCGACGGCGAGTTCGTGAAGTTCCAGGAAGTGAGCTGCAATCCCAAGCCGTTCGGCCACGTGCCCATCATCGTCGGCGGCCATTCGGAGGCGGCGGCCCGGCGGGCCGGCCGGCTGGGCGACGGCTTCTTCCCCTCGATCGGCTCGCCGCTCAACACGCTGCCGCTGTTCGACGTGGCGCGGCGCGCCGCCGCCGAGGCCGGCCGCGATCCCGGCGCCATCGAGATGCTGGCGGGCTGTCCCGACCTGCTGCCGAGCTCGACCGTCGATCCGGGCACCGCCATCGAGGAGCGCAAGCGCCACGGCATCGGCCGCATCGTGCTGCCGGTCGGCCCCTTCATGCCGAACCTCGAGGAAAGCCTGGCGCGCTTCGGCGAGCGCGTGATCCGTCCGTTCGCGGAGGCCTGATCTGGTATTTCCTCCCCACGCGAAGCGTGGGGAGGTGCCCCGAAGGGGCGGAGGGGTCAAGGGTATCACCGCTGATGCTCATGACCCCTCCGTCACCGAAGACGGTGACACCTCCCCAACGCTGTTGGGGAGGAATTTAGTCTAGGCAAACGCCTGGCGGATCTTCGCCCAGTCGGCGAGGGCGGCTTCCTGGCCGGGGACGAGCTGGATGGTGAACTGCGTGTAGCCGCCGTCGCGCAGGGCGCCGATGCGGCGCTTGATCTCGGCCTCGCCGGCGGTGAACGAGGTGGCGGCGATCAGCTCGCCGGTCACGAACTTCTTCTCCTCGGGCTTCACGAACATCAGGTGGCCGCGATGGTTCTCGAGATAGGGCGCGTCCCTGGGCTCGAAGCCGCGGGCCAGCGCGATATAGGCCTCGATCTCCGGCGTCGACAGCATGGCGACGCCGGGCTTCAGGCCGGCCAGCGCCTCGTCGGCGGCGCGATGCAGCATGACGGCGGCGCGTGGGCCGGCCTGCGCCATGGCTCGCGGCGAATCGGCCGGCTCGCCATCGGCCAGCACGCAGCCCAGCGCGAAGGCGGTCGCCTGCAGGTCGCCGACGGCGTGGCCGGCCGCCGTCCATGCGCCGCGCATCGCCTCGACTTCCTTGATGCCGTTCTCGACCTTGCCGACGAAGTCGATCCAGCCGGCCCTGAGCTTCGCGGTCAGCGCCTGGGTGCGCGGGCCGAAGGCGGACAGATGGAGAGCGATCGGATCCTTGGTGTTGAACAGCGGCAGTTCGGGATTGAGGAAGCGGATCTTCTTCTTCTGGCCTTCCATCTCGAACTCGACGGTCTCGCGCCGCAGCAGCCCGTAGACCTGATGGATGTAGGCCTCCATGTCCTTGACCTTGATGGCGCCGAAGCCCATGGCGCGCCGCGCGGTGAAGCCGGTGCCGACGCCGAAGTCGATGCGGCCCGGTGCCAGCTGGTTGAGCGTCGCCAGCGCGTTGGCCGTGACCGGCGCGATGCGGTTCGATGGCACCAGCACGCCGGTGCCGAGCCGGATGCGCTTCGTGTTGACGGCGGCGGCGCCCATGGCGACGAAGCAGTCGGCGCTCAGCATCTGGGTGTCGTAGAACCAGGCGTGTGTGAAGCCGAGCTCCTCGGCCTCCTTCGTCACCTTCCACGAATCCGCTGCCGTGGGCAGGGCGATGCCGAAGTCCATTCGTTTCCTCCGCTTTTCTTCTATCCGGACGTCAGGTGTCGGCCAGCGCCTCGAGCATGCGGTCGCGCGCGGCGAAGTCGCCGTCGGCGTGAACCGGCTGCAGGCAGACATGGGTGGCACCGGCCTCGAAGTGGGCCCGCAGCCCCTTCTTCACGGTCGCGGCGTCGCCCCAAAGGCACATCGCGTCGATGAACCGGTCGCTGCCGCCATTGGCGAGGTCGGCCTCGGTGAAGCCCTCGCGCAGCCAGTTGTTCCGATAGTTGGGCAGCACCATGTAGCGGGCCAACTCCTTGCGGCCGAGCGCACGGGCGCGGTTGGCGTCGGTCTCGATCGTGACCTTCTGCTCGACGGCGAGAATCTTGTCCGGGCCGAGGATGGCGGCAGCCTGCCTGGTATGCCGCGGTGTCACGTTATACGGCACGGCGCCCTGGGACTTCTCGCCGCTCAGCGCCAGCATCTTCGGGCCCAGGGCCGCGACCACCACCGGCAGGGCCTCGCCGGCCGGCACGTCCTTGTTGATGCCGTCGAGATAGGCCCGCATGGCCGGGATCGGCTTGTCGTAGCGGTGGCCGCGCACGCCCTCGACCATCGGTATGTGGCTGACGCCGAGGCCCAGGATGAAGCGGCCGCCGTACCAGTCGTTCAGGGAGATCAACGCCCGCTTGGCGGTATAGGAATCGCGGGCATAGATGTTGGCGATCGAGCTGCCGATCGTGAGCTTGCTGCTCTGCGACAGCAGATAGCCGGCCAGCGACATCGATTCGTAGCCGCGCGATTCGGGATACCAGAGCGCCGAGTAGCCGTTGCCCTCGACGGTCTTTGCGAGGTTCCCGAGCTGCGATCCGGTCAGCTTGTCCGTCGAATACCAAACGCCCAGTCGACCCAGTGCCATCGCGATTCTCCTGCCGAATTGCCGCACCTTGGCACTGCCGGATTGGAGGCACCACCCGAAAGTCGGTAAGCTGCGGAATGCCCAAATCCAGCGCGCTGGTGTGCGTTCATTGCAGCGCCCGCTATCCGGTCGACCGCTACGCCGACGACTGCCCCGCCTGCCGCTCCGCCGGCATCTCCGCCAACCTCACCGTCGCCTACGACACGCCGCCCGGCACGGGTCTGCGGCCGTCCGACGTGCCGCGCCGGCCGCGCTCGATGTGGCGCTGGGAGGCCTTCCTGCCGGCGACCGCCGAGCAGGCCGTCAGCCTGGGCGAGGGCGACACGCCGCTGCTGCCGGTACCGGACCTCGGCCTGGGCGACGTCTGGATCAAGGACGAATCGCGCAATCCCACCTGGTCGTTCAAGGATCGGCTGGCATCGGGCGCGCTCACCATGGCCCGCCAGTTCGGCGCCAAGGTGATCGCCTCGAGCTCGTCGGGCAATGCCGGTGCCGCTGCGGCGGCGTTCGCCGCGCGAGCAGGCCTGCCCTGCGTCGTCTTCACCTTCGTCGGCTCGGCAGGGCCGCTGGTGCTGCAGATGCGGTCCTATGGCGCCATGGTCGTGAAGGTCACCGACAAGGCCGATCGCTGGCGGCTGCAGTCGCTCGGCGTGCGCGAGTTCGGCTGGTATCCGACCTCGCCGTTCTTCGGGCCGGTGATCGGATCCAACCCCTACGGCATGGAAGGCTACAAGACGATCGCCTACGAGGTTGCCGAGGCCTTCGACTGGACGCCGCCCGACTGGTGCGTGTTGCCGGTCTGCTACGGCGACGCGCTGTACGGCATGTGGAAGGGCTTCGAGGACCTGAAGGCGCTGGGCTGGATCGACCGCGTGCCGCGCTTCGTCGCCGCCGAGGTGTCGGGCTCGCTCACGGCCGCGATGGCGAGCGGCGAGGAGATGCCGCCCGAGGTGCCGCGCAACGCGCCGTCCATCGCCACCTCGATCGGCGCCGCCCAGGCGACCGTGCAGGGACTCGAGGTGCTGCGCCGGTCGCGCGGGGCCGCGGTGACCGTGCCCGACGAGGACCTGCGCCGCTGGGTCGTCACCCTGGCCGCCAAGGAAGGGATCTGGCCCGAAGCCTCGTCGGCCGCGCCCTTCGCGGCCATCGAGCGGCTGCGCGCCGAGGGCACGATCGCGCCAAACGAGCGCTGCGTGGCGCTCCTGACCGCGAGCGGGCTCAAGGACCCGGGGCCGATCGAGGAGGCGCTACCCGAGCCGCCGCTGGTGCAGGGCGGCCTGACCGAGCTGCTTGCGGCCCTGAAGAACAGCTACGGGTTCGCACCATGAGCGACATCGGCATCTCGATGGACGGACGGGCGCCGGTGACCGACATCCCGGCGCAGGCCCAGGCGGCGGAGGCAGGCGGCGCCACGACCCTGTGGATCGCCTGCCATCTCTTCCTGCGCGATCCCATCACCATGGCGGCGCTGGCGCTGGGCGCCACACGGCGCATCAAGGTCGCGCTGATGGCGATGAGCCCCTATTCGGTCCACCCGGTGTTCATCGCCATGGCGGCGGCGACGCTCGACGAGATGTATCCGGGCCGCGTCATCCTGTGCCTCGGCGCCGGCGCGCCGGCCGATCTCAAGGCGTCGGGCCTCGAGGCGACGAAGCCCCTGGCCACGATCGGCGAGACGATCGCGGTCTGCCGCGCCCTGCTGGCCGGCGAGATGATGTCGTTCGAGGGCAAGGTCTTCCAGGTCGCCGGCCGCCGGCTGGCCAATGGCGGCCGCTCGGTGCCGATCGTGCTGGCCGCCTCGCGGGCGAAGATGCTGCAGCTCGCCGGCCGCGAGACCGACGGCGTGCTGATCTCGGCAGCGACTTCGCCGCCGTTCGTCGCGGCCTGCATTGCCGAGGCGAGCGGGACCCGTCCGGGCTTCCGCAAGGCCGGCATCGTCTACACCAAGCTCGGTGCCACCGAGCGCGAGGGCATCGATCCGATCCGCCGGCCGATCGGGTTCGTGCTGCGCGGCGCCCATCACGCCGAGAACATCCGGCTGTCGGGGGCGGCCCTCGACCAGGCCGCGCTCGCGACCGCCTACGCGGCCGAAGACTGGCCCACGGTCGACCGCCTGGTGAGCGACGACGTGGTGCGCCGGCACGCCGCCTGCGGCACGCCCGACCAGGTGCGCGCCAAGCTCGAGGAGTATCGCGCCATCGGCCTCGACGAGGTGGTGATCGGTGGCATGGATGATGCTCCCTCGATCGCGGCGGCGCTGGCCGCCGTGCGGCGATAGATCTTCGGAGACATCATGAAATTCAGCATCAGCCTCCCGACCGGCTTCGAGGGGGTGATGTATCCCATCCCCTTCGTCGAGCCCGGCGATTTCGTGCGCATGGCGCAGCTCTGCGAGAAGCTCGGCTACGATTCGGTGTGGGGCAACGACCACATCACCAGCCAGCACTATGTGCGCGAGCTGTTCCCCGACCAGGCACCGAACTTCTACGAGCTGATGACGGTCCTGTCCTTCTGCGCCGCGGCGACGACGCGCATCCGGGTCGGCACGGCGCTGGCCGTGCTGCCGATGCGCGACCCGTTCTGGCTCGCCAAGCAGGCCGCCACCCTCGACCAGCTCTCGAATGGACGGTTGGTGCTGGCGCTGGGCCTGGGCGCCTATCGCGAGGAGTTCGCGGCCTGGGCGCCGCGGCTCGCGCCCCAGGCGCAGCGCGGCGAGATGATGGACGAGGGGCTGGAACTGATGCGCCGGCTGTTCACCGAGCGGCGGGTGACGCACGAGGGCAAGTACTACGCGGTGCGCGACGTCGAGATGTATCCCAAGCCCAAGGCCGATCCCTTCGCGCTCTGGCTGGGCGGCCACAACATGGCGACGGTCGAGCGCACGGCCCAGCTCGCGACCGGCTGGCTGCCCGGCTGGCGGCCCTGGCCCGAGCTCGAGGAGCGAATCCGAACGGTGAAGGACCGCGCCGCCGCGATCGGCCGCGACCCGGCCGGCATTGAGATCGCGCCGCAGTTCTCGCTCACCATCGCGAAGACCGCGGAAGAGGCGGAGAAGCGCTACATGGAATCGGGGCTGGTCGCCCATCGCAAGTCGCTGGCCTATACCGGCCGCGACCTCAGCAAGCAGGTCGTCGCCAACCTCGTGGGCTCGCCCGACCTGATCCTCGAGAAGATCGAGGGGCTGAAGAAGATCGGCGTCGACCATGCCTGCGCGCTGATGATACCGGCCGACAGCATGGCCGAATTCGAGGACCAGGTGGAATGGTTCGCCAAGGTGGCGCTCTAGAGTCCTCCCCTTCGCGGACGCCGCGAAAGCTCATGACCCCTCCGTCGCCGTAGGACGGCGCCACCTCCCCAGCGTCGCCGGGGAGGAGTAGACGAGCCTCTTCCGCTCAGGGCTGGGGGGCGCTCTCAGCGAAGACGCTACTCCACGCTGACCTTGGCGAGAGCGGCGACGTCTTTCCAGGTGGCGAGGTCCTTCTTGAGGAAGGCGGCGAATTCCTGCGGCGTGTCGCCGACCGGGGTCATGGCCTGCTTGCTGAGCACGTCCTTCACCTCGGCGATCTGCAGCGCCTTGACGAACTCGGCGTTCAGCCGGTCGACGATCGGCTGCGGCGTGCGGGCGGGCACGAAGATCCCGTGCCACGCCACCGCCTCGACCTCCGGGTAGCCGGCCTCCTTCATGGTCGGCACGGTGGGGAAGGCCGTGGCGCGCGCCGGGCTGGTCACCGCCAGGGCCTTCAGGTTGCCGGAGTTGACCTGCGGCAGGGCGCTCACCGGGTCGCTGAACACCATGGTGACGTTGCCTGCCACGGCATCGGCGACGGCGAGCGCGGTCCCGCGATAGGGGATGTGCGTCATCTTCACGCCGGTCTTGGAACTGAAGAGCTCGCTCATGAGATGGTTGGCGGCGCCAACCCCGGTCGTGCCGTAGTTCATCGCCCCGGGCTTGCTCTTGGCCAGCGCGATGAACTCCTGCAGCGAGTTGACCGGCAGCTTGCCGTTGACGACCAGCACGTAGGGGTAGGAGTTCGTCATGGTGACCGGCGCGAGGTCCTTCGCCGGGTCGTAGGGCAGGCTCTTATAGACCGCCGGATTGATCGAGATCGGGCCCGACTGGCCGAGCAGCAGCGTGTAGCCGTCGGGCTCGGCCTTGGCGACGAGGTCGGTGCCGATGATCGAGCCGGCGCCGCCCTTGTTCTCGACCACGATCGACTGCTTCATGCTGGCGCCGGCGTTCTGCGCCAGGATGCGCGCCACCGCGTCGGCGCCGCCGCCCGGCGCATAGGGAACGATAATCTTGAGCGCCTTGGCCGGATAGTCGGCCGCCGCGGCGCCGCGCGCCACGAACGGCGCGGCCAGGGTCATCAGCAGCGCCGTGCGCCGGGTCGTTTTCGTCATCGTCTTCTGCTCCCTTTGCTTCATTCAGGCGGGCTGCGGCGCGAAGAGCGCGTCGTGGCGCCGGACCTGCTCTCGATAGTTCTCGGCATAGCGTTCGTAGACCCTGCCGTGGGTCGCGGTGTCGAACTCGACCGCCGGCGGATCGTAGAGGTCGAAATGCCCGTAGCGGTCGGTGCCGCGGACCAGCAGCGCCGACATGCGCACCGGCCCGGTCGGCCGGACGTGGGCCGGAATGTAGTTGATGCCGAGCCCGACCCGGCGGTGGTTTGCGCGGTTGGGCGCCGAGCGATGGACGCAGAGCGTATGGTGCAGCGAGAACGAGCCGGCCGGAAGCTGCATGGCGGTCGCCTCGCTTTCGTCGAGCGGCTCGGTGATGGTCTGGCCGGTGCGGTTGATGCTGTCCTTGAGCCGTAGCGCGGCGTGATGCATCTGCCGCGGCGTGCCGTGAGCGGACAGGACCTCCATGCAGCCTGCCTCGGCGCCGGCGTCGGTCAGGGCCACCCAGGCGGTTACCTGCTCGTGGGGCTCCAGCCCGAAATAGGTCGAGTCCTGGTGCCAGGCCGCGAAGGTCGGCGAGCGGGCCTCCTTGATGAAGAAGGTCGCGGTCCAGACGAGGATGTCGGGCCCGATCAGGTCCTCGACGACGTCGAGGATGCGCGGATTGCGCACGAGATCGGCATACCAGGGCAGGAGCGCGTGCGGCTGGGTGCGCCAGCGAATGTCGGCCTGCGGCACCGGACAGCCGAGCCAGGCCTCATAGCGGGCGAGCCCGGCCAGGCACTCGGCGCGCTCCGACTCGCCGAGCGCCGGGAACGGATACAGGAATCCGTCATGGCGATAGCTGTCGACCTGCGCTTCGCTGAGCGCCTTCATCGTTTCCTCCGTCGGCGCGTTGGCCGTTGCGGACGGAGGCTGGCAGAAGGATGGTAGCGATACCAGCCCGATTTTGCGCAGGGCAATGTTGCGTCCGGCGGGGGCGCGGCCGGGCCGCGACCCCGCGGAGCCCGCCTACTTGACCTTGGGGGTCACTTCCTCGCCGAAGATCTGCATCTGGTCGATCAACTCCTGCACCGAGTTGGCCGCGAAGTAGAGGCCGAGCAGGTGGGTGACGCCGGCCTCGCGGAAGGCGTTGCACTTGTCGACGATCTCGGCCGGCGTGCCGATCAGGTTGATGTCCTCGTGAGCGACGGCGCCCTGGTTCTTCAGGGTAGACTTGGACAGCGACACGAGGTGCTTGTTCATCTGGCTCTTGCGGAAGCTCTCGACCGCCGCCTGGCGGGTCTTGCCGACATGCACGACGAACTGCGGCGCGACCTCGATCGACTTGGGATCGCGACCTGCCTTCTCGGCCTCCTCGCGCAGGGTCTTTACCCCGTCGCGCAGGCGGTCGACATGCATGCCGGCCGGCAGCCAGCCGTCGGCCCACTTGACCGTGCGGGTGATGTTGTTGGGATTGTTGCCGCCGACATAGATCGGGATGCGCTTCTGCAGCGGCTTGGGGTAGAGCTCGACGTCGCGGAACTTGTAGTACTTGCCGTCGAAGCTCGCGACTCGCTCCTTGAACAGCAGGTTCAGCGCCTGCAGCCCCTCGTCGACGATGTCGCCGCGGTCCATCTTGGCATCGGGCTGCAGCGCCTTGAATTCCTCGCGATAGGCGCCGATGCCGACGCCGATCTCCACGCGGCCCTTGCCGAAATGGTCCAGCGTGGCGATCTGCTTGGCCGTCACCACGATGTCGTGACGCATCGGCAGGACCAGCACGCCGGTGCCGACCTTGATCGACTTCGTCTCCGACAGGACGAAGGCGTAGGTCATCAGCGGCTCCCAGAAACGCGGCGGCACCGGGAACTCGGCGCGCACGTAGTTCTGGGTGGTCATGTGGTCGTTGCCCCAGACCGAGTCGTAGCCGAACTTCTCGGCCGCCTGGGCGATCCTGATGACGTTCTCGGGGTCGGAGAAGGGGATGGGATAGGTCAGGCCTTCCATCCCGGTCGGCAGGCCGGCACTCACGCGCATCGCTTCATCTCCCTCTCTGTCTGATTCCTCCCCATTGCGGGAACCGCGATGGGGAGGTGCCTGCGCAGCAGGCGGAGGGGTCGTGGGCATCAGCACTCGTGCTCATGACCCCTCCGGCCCCGCGGGCCACCTCCCCCGCGCGTCGCGCAGGGAGCAAAACTCTGCTACTCGGCCGCGACCGCGCGCAGCTTCGCCGTCTCGGCGTCGTCCACGGTGCCGTCGTCGTTGACGGCGACGCCGTAGTCGCGGCGCGCCGCCTCGCTCGAGATGAAGCCCTGGCGCACGTCCTCGGCGACGACCGCGGCCGGCCGCTTGCGCGGATTGCCCAGCCCGCCGCCGCCCGGCATGGCGATGATGACGCGGTCCTTCGGCGTCACCTCCTGCAGGCCCTTGCCGCGCAGCACCTTGCCCGACTGCAGGGTCAGCGACCCCGCGGCGCCGTTGAGGCCGCCCTCGCGGCCGCGCGCCGGATGGTCGATGCGGTCGTAGTAGGCGGAGAGCGCGAACGGCGCCTTGTCGAGCGTGCCGACCTCCATGATCTGGCCGAGGCCGCCGCGGAACTCTCCGGCGCCGCCCGAATCCTGGCGGTACTCCTTGCGCCACACGACGATCGGCGACACCGCCTCGTTGACCTCGATCGGCACGTTCTTCACGCCGCTCGGGAAGGCGGTGGCCGACAGGCCGTCGGAGCCCGGCCGCGCGCCGGTGCCGCCGGCATGGAAGCTCATGACGCTGAACGGCTTGGCATGCACCGTCTCGGACGGATCGCCGCCGGTCGAGCCCGGCCCGCCCAGCGCGAACAGGTTCCACAGGCACGACGTGCCCTCGGCCGGGACCTTGCCGCCCAGCGCCTGGTGCAGGCAGCCGAACATCACGTCGGGCAGCATCTGGCCGGTGACGTGGCGGGCGGCGACCGGCGCCGGCTTCTGGGCATTGAGGATCGAATCGACCGGCGCCGTGACGCGGATCACCGACAGCGAGCCCTCGTTGTTCGGCACCTTGGGCGCCACGATGCACTTCACGCCGAACGAGGCATAGGCCTCGGTGTAGCAGACCGGCACGTTGATGCCGTAGGCCGAAACGCCCGACGTGCCGGTGAAGTCGACGTCGATGCCGGTATCGCCGATCGTCATGGTGGCGACCAGGTCGATCGGCTTGTCGGCGCCGTCGACGCGCATGGAGAACTTGTACTCGCCGGGCTTGATCTTGCGGATCGCTTCCAGCGAGGCCTGCTTCGACTTCTCGAGGATGTGGCTGCCCAGCCGGTCGAGATCGTCGATGGCGAACTCGTCCATCATCTCGACCAGGCGGCGGCAGCCGATCTCGTTGCAGGTCGCCAGCGAGTAGAGGTCGCCCACCACCTGGATCGGCTCGCGCACGTTGGCGCTCACGATCTCCACCAGGGTCTCGTCGACCTTGCCCTCGCGCGCGAAGCGCATCAGCGGGATGTAGAGGCCTTCCTCGTAGACCTGCCGGGCTTCGGTGGTCATGCCCCGGCCGCCGATGTCGACGACGTGGCAGGTCGAGGCGAACAGCGCCACCATCTTGCCGCGGCGGAAGGTCGGCGTGACGAACGTGAAGTCGTGCAGGTGGCCCGTGCCCTTCCACGGGTCGTTGGTCAGGAAGATGTCGCCTTCCTTCATCGTGTGCGGCGGGAACTTCGCCAGGAAGTGCCGCACGGCGCGCGCCATCGAGTTGATGTGGCCGGGCGTGCCGGTCACCGCCTGGGCGAGCATGTCGCCGGTGAGGTCGAAGACGCCGGCCGACAGGTCGCCGGCCTCGCGGGTCGAGGTCGAGAAGCCGGTACGGATCAGCGCCAGCGCCTGCTCCTCGACGACCGCGATCAGGCGGTCCCACATGAGCTGGAGGCGGATGGGCGAGAGCGGATCGTTGAAGCTCATGGCTGCACTTTCTCCATCAGGATGGCGCCGATCGGGTTGATGCGGGCGGCGAAGCTCCTCGGCACGACCGTCGTCGTCTCGTCCTCGGCGATGATCGCCGGTCCCGGCACCAGGCTGCCGATCGACAGGTCGGTACGGTGGTAGACCTTGACGTCCTTCATGTCCTGCTCGGCCGGATCGTAGACCGGCCGCGTGGCGCGTGCGCTGGCCGGCTTGTCGGCGGGCTGCGGCGGCGCCTTCGGCCGGTCGGCCTGCTCGGCGGCCAGCCGCAGAGTCCAGTTCATGATCTCGACATCGAGGCCCGGGATGGTGCGGCCGAAGGTCGAGGCGTAGCCGTCCTCGTACAGCTTCACCAGCTTGGCCCGGGAGGCGGCGTCGAAGTCGCCGGCCGGCATGGTCACGGTGATCTCGTGGCCCTGGCCGCGATAGCGCATGTCGGCGGTGCGGGTCTCGATCAGCCGGGCGTCGGGCGCGCCGGCCTTGACCACTGCCTCGGCCTCGGCGCGCATCTCGGCGAACAGCCGGTTGACGTAGGCCGGGTCGAAATTCTCGTCGAGCTGGACGTAGCGGCTGCGCACCACCTCGTAGGCGACCGGCGCCAGCAGGAAGCCGACGGCGGAGCCGACGCCGGCGCCGCTCGGCACCATGACGCGGCGGATGCCGAGCTTCTCGGCCAGGCGGGCGGCGTGGATGGGGGCGGCGCCGCCGAAGGCGATCATGGTGCGGTCCTGCAGCTCCTTGCCGCGCTCGACGGCATGGACGCGGGCGGCGTTGGCCATGTTCTCCTCGACGATCTCGCTGACGCCGAAGGCGGCGTCGATGCGCTTCAGCCCGAGCGGCGTGCCGACCGCCTTGTCGACGGCGCCGCCGGCCTTGTCGGGCGAGAGCTTGATCGAGCCGCCGGCGAAATAGCCGGGATCGATGCGGCCCAGGACCACGTCGGCGTCGGTCACGGTGGGCTCGGTGCCGCCGCGGCCGTAGCTTGCCGGGCCGGGCTCGGCGCCGGCGCTTTCCGGTCCGACATTGACGCGGGAAAGCGAATCGACCGAGGCGATCGAACCGCCGCCGGCGCCGATCTCGACCATCTCGATGACCGGGATGCGCAGCGGCAGGCCGCTGCCCTTCAGGAAGCGGTACTGCCGCGCCACCTCGAAGTGGCGGGAATGCTGCGGCTCGCCGTCGTCGATCAGGCAGATCTTGGCGGTCGTGCCGCCCATGTCGAAGCTCAGCACCTTGTCGAGGCCGCACTGGCGGGCCAGCGCGGCGGCGAGGATGGCGCCGCCGGCCGGGCCGGACTCGACCAGGCGGATCGGGAACTTGCGCGCCGTCTCGAGCGCCGCCAGGCCGCCGCCCGAGGTGATGAGGAACAGCGGGCAGGCGACGCCCTTGGCGCGCAGCGCCGTGTCGAGGCGGCCGAGATAGCGGTCCATCACCGGCTGCACGTAGGCGTTGGCGACGGCGGTCGACCAGCGTTCGTACTCGCGGATCTCCGGCGACACCTCGCTCGACAGGGTGATCGACACGTCGGGCAGCAGGTCGGCCAGGATGTCGCGCGTGCGGCGCTCGTGCTTGCCGTCGAGATAGGCGTGCATGTAGCCGATGGCGATCGCCTCGACGCCGCGCGCCTCGAGCTGGGGCGCCAGCGCGCGTACCGCCGCCTCGTCGAGCGGGATCAGCACGTTGCCGCGCCCGTCCATGCGCTCGGGGACGCCGAAGCGCAGCTCGCGCGGCACCAGCGGCGGCGGCTTCTGCATGAAGATGTCGTACTGCTCGAAGCGGTGCTCGAAGGCGATCTCGATGGAATCGCGGAAGCCGTCGGTCACGATCAGTGCCGTCTTCGCGCCCTTGCGCTCGATGATGGCGTTGGTGGCGAGCGTGGTGCCGTGGATGATCAGGCTGAGGTCGGAGGCCTGGAGGCCGGCGAGCTTCAGGATCTCCTCGACGCCGGTCAGCACGCCCTGCTCGGGCGCACGCGGCGTCGTCAGAACCTTCACGCTCTCGCGCCTGCCGTTCCACTCCAGCGCGAGGTCGGTGAACGTGCCACCGATGTCGACCGCCAGCCGCGCCTTGTCCTTGCCCGTGTCCATGGTTCCTATGCCGCTGTTTGATGAATGTTGCCGCCGAGATAGGCCTGCTTGACGCGCGGGTCGGTGCGCACCTCCTCCGCCGGGCCCTCCATGAAGAGCCGGCCCTGCTCCATGACCAGGGCGCGGTCGGAGATGAGCAGCGCGCCGCGCACGTTCTGCTCGACCACCAGGACGGTGACGCCGGTCGCCGCGATGCGCTGGACCGTCGTGAAGACGTCGCCCTGCATCTTGGGCGACAGGCCGAGCGAGGGCTCGTCGAGCAGCAGCAGGCCGGGCTCGACCAGGAGCACCATGGCCATCTCGAGGATCTGCTGCTCGCCGCCGGAGAGGTTGCCGGCCTCGGTGCGCCACTTCTGCTGCAGCATCGGGAACAGGCCGGTCACGCGGCCGATGGCGGCCTCGTGCACCGACCCCGGCAAGGTGTAGCAGCCCATCTTGAGGTTCTCGGCGACCGACATCGCGGGGAAGTTGCAGCGCCCCTGGGGGACGAAGCCGATGCCGCGCTTCAGCCTCTCCCACGGCGGCAGGCGCTCGATCGTCTCGCCCTTGTAGACGATCTGGCCGGAGAAGAGCCTGTTGGTGCCGTAGATCGCGCGCAACAGGGTCGACTTGCCGGCGCCGTTGCCGCCGATCAGCGTGGTGATGCTGCCGGGCAGGAGGCGGGCGGAGAAGTCCCGCACGATCGGGTTGTCGCCGTAGCCTGCGGTGACCGAGACCAGCTCGAGCGCGGGCGCGGTCATGCCGCGCCCCGCATCTCGGCCTCGGCCATCTCGGGCGTCATGCCGAGATAGGCCTCGAGCACGCGCGCGTCGGTGTGGATCTCCTGGGCCGTTCCCTCGGCGAGCTTGCGGCCCTGGTCGAGGACGATCACGCGGTGGCAGAGGTTGGTGATGAACTCGACATTGTGCTCGACGATCAGGAAGGTCTCGCCGGCCCGGTTGAGCTGGGCCAGCGCCGCCTCGATCTCGCGGATGCGCGTCGGGTTGACGCCGGCCACCGGCTCGTCGAGCACGACGATCCTGGGGCGCGGCATCAGGGCGGCGGCGAGCGCCACCAGCTTCTTCTGGCCGTAGGACAGGATGCCGGTCTCGATGTTCCAGTAGCGCTTGAGCCCGATCAGGTCGACCAGCTCGCGGGCCCGCGTCTCGGCCGCGGCGACCGCGTCGCGATAGCGGCGGGTGCGCAGGAACTCGTCGATCCAGGTGGCGGGATCGAACTGCTGGCCGGCGATCGCGAGATTGTCGCGCAGGCTGAGCTGCTCGTAGATGCGCACGGTCTGGAAGGTCCGCATCAGGCCGGCGCGGGCGATGTGATGGGCCGGGCGGCCTGAGATGTCGTTGCCGGCCAGCACGATGCGGCCGCCGTCGCGCTTCTGGAAGCCCGAGATGCAGTCGATGGCCGTGCTCTTGCCCGAGCCGTTGGGACCGATCAGGCCGGTGATCGAGCCGGCCTCGACGGCGAAGGAGACGCCGTCCAGCGCGTGCACGCCGGCGTAGGACTTGCGCAGGTCGGAGACCTCGAGGATGGCGGTCATCGCAGCTCCTCGCGCATGCGGGCGAGGCGGCGCTCGCGCAGCCAGCCGGCGACGCCCGCGGGCATCACGAACATGGCGACGACCAGGATCACGCCGTAGATGATCATGCGCAGGTCCTCGGAGAAGCGCAGCGCCTCGGGCAGGGCGGAGAGGGCGACGCCCGCCACGATCACGCCCCAGAAGCTGCCGGCGCCGCCGATGATCACGATGATCAGGAAGGTCTGCATGTAATAGAAGTCGAGGAACAGCGGGTCGATGATCCCGAGGTGGAACGTGTAGACGCCGCCCGCCGCGCCGGTGACGGCGGCGGCGACGGCGAAGGAGGCGAGCTTGTAGGGCATCGGCGAGATGCCCTGGGCGCGCACCAGCGGCTCGTTCTGCTTGATGGCGACGAGGGTGCGGCCGATGCGCGAGCTGCAGAGCGCGTAGAGAAACGCCAGCATCGCGACCGAGAAGCCCCAGGCGACCCAGTAGTAGCGCGGCGTCGAATCGAACTCGAAGCCGAAGGCCGACGGCCGCGGCAGGTTGGGGATGCCGAGCGGGCCGCGCGTCAGGTCGATCCAGTCGCGCGCCACCAGCGCAGCCAGAAGCGCGAAGGTCAGCGTGACGATGACGAAGGCGTGGCGGTTGGTGCGCAGCGTCGGATAGCCGAGGGCGAGCGCCAGGACGGCATTCAGCAGTGCCGCCCAGACGACGCCCCACCAGAAGGTGCCGCCGAAGGTGACGACGGTCAGTGCCGTCGCGTAGCCGCCGATGCCCCAGAAGGCGAGCTGGGCGAAGGACAGCAGCCCGGTGTAGCCGTAGACGAGGTTCAGCGCCGCCGCAGCGACGGTGAAGATCAGGGCCGAAATGCCGATGCCGATGATGTAGTGCGATTCGGTGACGAGCGGCAGGGCGCCCGCCGCCAGGGCGGCGAGCACGGCGAGGCCGAGGGCGGCGGCGGGCTTCATCCGACCCGCATGCCTCCGCGCTTGAACAGTCCGTCGGGCCGCACGAACAGCACCGCGATCATGATCACGAACACGGCCGCTTCCTGCCAGACGATCTCGAAGAAGCCGCCGATCCAGCTCTCGATCAGGCCGAGCCCGATCGCCGCGGCGATGGCGCCCGGGATGTTGCCCAGCCCGCCGATGATGACCAGCGCGAAGGCCTTGAAGATCAGGAACTGGCCCATGTAGGGCGTGACGAGCTGAATGGGCGAGATCGCCGCGCCGGCGAGGCCGCACAGGCCGGCGGCCAGGACGACGGCGTTGCGGGCGACGACGCGCGGGCGGATGCCGACCATGAGCGCCGCCTCGCGGTTCTGCGCGATGGCCCGCATGGCGCGGCCGAACTGGGTGTAGCGCAGCACGCCGTAGAGCCCGGCGAAGGCCGCGACCGCCGCGCCGGCGCCGATGATGCGCGTCCAGGTGATGCGGATCGAGCCGATCGAGACGCCCTCGAACCCGTACTGGGTGTCGACCATGCGTGGCGTCGCGGTGAAGAAGTACTGCATCGTGTGGATGATGATGATCGACAGGCCGAGCGTGATCAGGATGCTGCGCTCGAACTCGTCGGGCCTGAGCCTGGCGAGCAGCACCTCGTAGAACACGAAGCCGAACAGCATGATCGACACGATCGCCACCGCCAGCGCAGGCCAGTAGAGCAGGCCCATCACCGGCAGCGCGAAGGTCATGGCGAAGGCGCCGAGCATCAGGAGCTCGCCATGCGCGAAGTTGATGATCTCCATGACGCCGAAGATCAGCGACAGGCCGACCGCGATCAGGGCGTAGATCAGGCCCAATGCGATGCCGTTGAGGGTGAGCTGAAGGAGGTAGACGGCGTCGACGTTCATCTTGCTCGCGGCTTTGCAATTCCCGGACCAGCGGCGACTCGCGAAGCCGGCGGCCAATGTGCGTTGACAGATAAACGAGATTCCTGCGAACGTGCAACTATCGTGACGATGTACCGATATCCGGAACAAGCTGCCGGACCGCGGCGGCCCGCCGCGGCGCGTCCCCGCGACGGTCGTCGTCCGTCCGGCTCGCAGTCGCTCGAGCGCGGCCTCGACATCCTCGAGATGATCGAAGCCGAGAGCGGCGACATCGGCGTGCGCGAACTGGCGCGCCGGCTCGGCCTCAGCCCGTCGATCGTGCAGCGGCTGGTGACGTCGCTGGCAGCGCGCGGCTACATCGAGAAGAGCCGCGAGACGGCCCGCTACCGTCTCGGGCCGCGGGCCATGATCCTGGGCGCGAGCGGCGAGCGCGGCGTCGACTATGCCGTCACGGCGCGCCGCGAGCTGGAGCGGCTGGCACACGACTACCGGCTGAACGGCTTCGTCTCGGTGCTGCGCGGCGGCCGCGCCGTCTACCTGCTGGCGGTGCAGGCCGACGGACCGGTCGCCATCAAGGTCAATGTCGGCAGCGAGATGCCGCTGCACAGCACGGCGGCGGGCAAGGTGCTGCTGGCCTCGCTCGACGACGCCGACGCGCGCAAGCTGGTCGGCGGCCGGAAGCTGGCGGCCATCACGCCGCAGACGATCACCGATCCCGCCCAGCTCGTCGCGTCGCTCGCGCGGGTCCGGCGCCAGGGCTTCGCCACCGTGGCCGAGGAGAACATTCCCGGCGTGCTGTCGGTCGGCGCGCCGATCTGCGACCGCTCGGGCGCCGTCGTGGCGGCGCTGAGCGTCGCCTTTCCGAAATATCTCGCCGCGGGCCTGACGCTGCAGAGCGCCGAGCCCCTCGTGACGGCGGCGGCGTTGCGCGTATCGCGCACATTGGGCGGCGGGGCGCTTGGCACGCCGTCTGCAATGCGATTGACTGCAAACGGGGAGCGTAACGGAGGGAAACGATGAGGGTGAAGCTATTGACGGCGGCGGCGATCGCCAGCCTTTGGGGTGCGGGGTCTGCGCTGGCGCAGCAGGGCCCGATCGTGATCGGCGTCTCGACGCCGAAGACAGGCGTCGCGGCGGTGGCGTCGGAATGGGAGATGTGGGGCGTCAACCTCGCGGTCGAGGAGATCAACGCCTCGGGCGGCTTGCTCGGCCGCAAGGTCGAGCTGATGGTGCTCGACAACAAGTGCAATCCGTCGGAGGCGGTCAACGTCGCCAACAAGCTGGTCGAGGCCAAGGTCGTGGCGGTCGAGGGCGCGCATTGCAGCTCGGCCCATCTCGCCAGCATGAAGATCCTGGCCGACGCCAAGATTCCGATCATCACCGGGATCGCGTCCAATCCGCAGATCACGGCGCTGGCCGGTCCGGGCCGCAACGAATACTCGTTCCGCATCAGCCCGTCGGACCAGGCGATGATGGACGCGCTCGGCATCTATCTCGGCGACAAGAAGACCTTCAAGACCGTCGCCATCGTCGGCGAGGACACCGACTTCGGCCGCGGCGGCGCCGATGCCTTCAAGGCGGTGGCCGGCAAGGCCGGCGTCAACGTCGTGTCGACCGACTTCCATCCGCAGAATGCGCCGGACTTCACCAGCATCCTGACGCGCCTGCAGCAGCGCCGGCCGGACGCCATCGCCACCTTCCAGGTCGGCGGCGATTCGATCAACTTCCTGCGCCAGGCCATGCAGCTCGGAGTGCGCATCCCCTATACCGGCCGCATCGAGCTGGGCGGACGCAACCAGCCGATCATCGAGGCTGGCGGCATGGAGAACTCGATCAGCGCCTGGACCTACAACTCGACCATCGACGCGCCGTCGAACAAGGCCTTCGTCGAGAAGATCAAGGCCAAGCACAATTCCGAGCCCTACCTGCAGACCTGGGGCGGCTACGACGCGATCCGCGTCCTCGCCCAGGCTATCAAGAACGCCGGCACGACCGACGGCGAGAAGGTCAAGGACGCCATCAAGGCCCTCAAGTTCACCAACGTGATGGGCAAGGAAGTGACCTTCGACGATCACAACTCGGCCGGCCGCTTCGTCGTCCTGCAGACGGTGAAGAACAAGAAGGTCGGCGTCGCCGACATCGTCGAGGTCAAGTAGCCGCCGACGCGTCGCCCCTCGGCCGGGCCGAGGGGCGGCTCTTTCCCGGAAGGCGGCGATCGGCGTCGCCTTCCCATCGGCCCTGGTGCCCGCCGACGCGCGGCCTCCCGCCGATCCTTCCGAACGAAACCGGGCCATCATTGGGGCCTTTCCGTCCCGCCGCAGGACGGGCGAACGGCGCTGGACGAGCGGGCCCGCTTTCGAGGAAGCTGTGCCGCCGGACGCCCGGGCGGCGTCTCCTGTTCGCGCGCGACGCGCGGGCGCAAAACGCACAAGAGGGAGGGGACCATGGAAGTCGGAGTCTTCTATTTTCCGACGGACTACGGCATCGACATGGCCGAGCTCGCGAAGGCGCTGGAGGATCGCGGCTTCGATTCGCTCTACGTGCCGGAGCACACGCATATCCCGGTCAGCCGCAAGTCGCCCTTCCCGGGCGGCGGCGAGCTGCCCAAGCGCTATTCGCATACCCACGATCCGTTCGTGGCGCTGTCCTTCGCGGCGGCCGCCACCAAGCGGCTGAAGGTCGGCACCGGCATCCTGCTGGTGCCGCAGCACGAGCCGATCGTGACGGCCAAGGCCATCGCCTCGCTCGACCAGCTCTCGGGCGGCCGCTTCGTGTTCGGCATCGGCGGCGGATGGAACGTCGAGGAGATGGAGAACCACGGCGCCCGCTACAACACGCGCTTCAAGCAGATGCGTGAGCACGTGCTGGCGATGAAGGCCCTGTGGACCGAGGAGGAGGCTTCGTTCCACGGCGAGTTCGTGAACTTCGACGCGGTCTGGTCGTGGCCCAAGCCCCGCCAGGCACCGCATCCGCCGATCATCCTGGGCGGCGAGAGCGACCACACGCTGCGCCGCGTCGTCGACTATTGCGACGGCTGGTTCCCGCGCACGCGCGCGGGCTTCGACGCGCCCGAGCAGCTCGCGCGGCTGCACCGCATGGCCGAGCAGAAGGGCCGCGATCCCAGGACGCTCACCACCATCGTGTTCGGTGCGCCGAACGACGCCAAGGCGCTAGAGGCCTACGCAAGCGCGGGCGTCGACGGCGCGTTGCTGGCGGTGCCCGACAAGAGCCGCGACGAGATCCTGGCCTATCTCGACAAGGTGGCGCCGCTCGCGAAGCTCAAGGAAGCGGCGTGACCGTCGCCATCGGCCTCGGCCTGATGGAATTCCCCTTCGCCGGCGGGGCCGACTACTGGCGATGGGTCGACCTCTGCGAGGCCGGCGGCGTCGATTCGCTGTGGCAGACCGACCGGCTGGTGAGCCGCCAGCCGATCCTCGAATGCATGGCGACGATGGCGGCGCTGGCCGGCCGCACGCGCCGCCTGCGCTTCGGCATGAACGTCGTGTCGCTGGCACTGCGCGATCCGGTGCTGCTGGCCAAGCAGTGCGCCACCATCGACGTGCTGTCGGAGGGCCGCCTGCTGCCGGCCTTCGGCATCGGCAGCCCGCTCGGCCCGGAATGGCAGGCGCTCGACATCGACACGAAGACGCGCGGCCGGCGCACCGACGAGGCGCTCGAGATCATCGCCCGGCTGTGGCGCGAGGACAGCGTCGACTTCGAGGGCCGCCACTACCGGCTGAAGGGCGCGGCGATCTCGCCGAAGCCGGTGCAGCCCGACCTGCCGATGTGGATCGGCGGCTCGTCGGATGCCGCGATTCGGCGCACCGCCCGCTACGGCACAGGCTGGCAGTCCGGCGCCGAGCTGCCCGACGCCGTCGGCAAGGTCGTCGCCGCCATCAAGGCGGCGGTGGCCGAGGCCGGCCGCACGATCGACGAGGACCATTACGGCGCGGCCTTCCCGTTCTACTTCGGCAGCCCGACCGACAGCGTGCTCTCGGGCGCCATGGAAGCCTACCGGAAGCGCACCGGCCGCGACCCGTCGGGCTATTTCGCGATCGGCGACGAGACGGTGATCCTCGACCGGGTCGCCGAGTATGTCGCCGCCGGCGTCGAGAAGTTCATCCTGCGTCCCGTCGGCCCGGACGGCGAGGCGATCATCGCCCAGACGAAGAGGCTGATCGACAAGGTGCTGCCGCAGGTCGAGGCGCGGTGGCCGAAGAAGATGAAAGCGGCCTAGGACGGTCCCGATGTCATCCCGAGCGTAGCGAGGGACCTTTCTGCGGCCTCAAAGGCCCCTCGCTTCGCTCGGGGTGACAGACAACAGGAGGAAACCATGCATATCGGCGCGGCGATGTTCTTCACCGACTATTCCATGACGCCGGCGGCGCTCGCCACGGCACTGGAGGAGCGCGGCTTCGAATCGGTGTGGGCGCCCGAGCACTCGCACATCCCGCTGACGCGCAAGTCGGAATGGCCGGGCGGCGGCGAGCTGCCCAAGAAGTACTACGATGCCATGGACCCGTTCGTGACGCTGACCGCCGCCGCGGCGGCGACGAAGAAGCTGAAGGTCGGGACCGGCGTCTGCCTGGTGAACCAGCGCGATCCGATCCAGACCGCCAAGGCCGTCGCCTCGATCGACCAGGTCTCGGGCGGCCGCTTCCTGTTCGGCGTCGGCAACGGCTGGAACCAGGACGAGATGGAGAATCACGGCACGGTGTTCGAATCGCGCCACAAGCTGGTGCGCGAGCGCATCGAGGCCATGAAGGTGATCTGGACAAAGTCCAAGGCCGAGTATCACGGCGACATGGTGAGCTTCGACGCGATGATGGCCTGGCCCAAGCCGGTGCAGAAGCCGCATCCGCCGGTGCTGGTGGGCGGCGCCTTCCCGTTCGGCGCCCGCCGTGCCATCCGCTACGGCGACGGCTGGATGCCGCTGCGCCGGCGCAAGGCCTATCCCGAGGTGCGCGACCTGATCCCCAAGTTCCAGGACATGGCCCGCGAGGCCAATCGCGACCTCGCCTCGCTCCCGGTCTCGATCTGGGAATCGAAGGAGGACGAGAGCGAGCTGAAGCGTGACCGCGACGCCGGCGTGGTGCGCGTCATCGTCAGCCTCGATTCGGCGAAGGGCGACGTGATCCTGCCGCAGCTCGACCGCTGGGCGAAGCTCGCGACCAAGGTGGCCTAGGAACAGCAAGCCTGTCATCCCGAACGTAGCGAGGGACCTTTCCTGTTGCGCTAAAGGTCCCTCGCCGCGCTCGGGATGACACCATCCGCTAAACCAGAGCCAGCACGTCCTTCTTGAAGGTCTGCATCTGTCCCAGCATCGCGTCGACGGTGGGGCCGGGGAAGCCGAAGTCGAGGCAGCCGACGCCGAGATCGCGCAGGGCGCGGATGTCGTTGGCGAGGTCGGCCGGCGGGCCCGAGAACAGGCGACGCTCGCCGTCGTCGGCCTTGGCCGGCGCGTCCTTGCCGAACACGGTGACGCGCAGCGTGACGCCGACGGAATCGGGCTTGCGGCCGGCATCCGCCGTCATCTTGCGCAGCCGCGCCACCTGGGTCTTGAAGCGCTTCAGGCTGTCGAGCGGGTTCGCCGGATTGGTGCCGATCGGGTACCAGGCGTCGCCGAGCTGCGCGGTGCGCCGCAGGGCCGGGCCGCTCTCGCCGCCGACCCAGATCGGCGGATGCGGCTTCTGCACCGGCTTGGGGTCCATCAGGATCTTGTCGAAGCGCACGTACTGGCCTGCGAAGCTCGGCTTGGGATTGGTCCAGAGCTCGATGAAGGCCTTGAGGTACTCGTCGGTGACCTTGCCGCGCGCCGCGAAATCGGGCGCCTGGATCGCCTCGAACTCCTCCTTCATCCAGCCGGCGCCGATGCCCAGCACCAGCCGGCCGCCCGACAGCACGTCGATGGTCGAGAGCATCTTGGCGGTCAGGACCGCAGGGCGATGCGGGACCACCATGACGGACGACACGAGCCGCAGCGTCTTCGTCTTGGCGGCGACGAACGCCATCTCGATGAGCTGCTCGTGGCGCTCGACGCGCGAGCCCGACGGGAATTCACCGGTGTTGCTGTAGGGGTATTTTGCCTCGATGTCCGTCGGGATGACGACATGGTCGCTGAAGGTGGCGTAGTCGAAACCCATGGCCTCGGCCTCGACGACCAGCCGCACGAGCTGGTCGGTCGCGGACATCGGGCCCTGGGTGGGTGCGTTGAAGCCGTACTGCATGGCGTATCCCCCCGGATCGAGCATTGGTGTCGCGCCCATTCTACACGATGCAGGCGGGCCTGATTGACGCTATCGTGACGGCACCAGCGTTCTCTCGAGGATCCTCATGTCGGAGCTTTCCGGGCTGATGGCGGATGCGGCGCATCTGCGCGACCAGGGCCATGGCCGGCTGATCACCTATTCGCGCAAGGTGTTCATCCCGCTGACCAAGCTCTGCCGCGACGTCTGCCACTACTGCACCTTCGCCGAGACGCCGCACGCGACGCAGCCGGCTTACCTGTCGCCCGACGAGGTGCTGGCGATCGCCCGCGCCGGCAAGGCGGCCGGCTGCACCGAGGCGCTGTTCACGCTCGGCGACAAGCCCGAGCTGCGCTACCGCGCGGCGCGCGAGGCGCTCGACGCGCTGGGCTACGACTCGACCATCGCCTACCTGACGGCGATGTGCGCGCTGGTGCTGCGCGAGACCGGCCTGCTGCCGCACGCCAATCCTGGCGTCATGACGCGCGAGGAGATCGCCGCGTTGCGCGAGGTCACGGCCAGCCAGGGCATCATGCTGGAATCGACCAGCGAGCGGCTCTGCGAGAAGGGCGGCGTGCATTTCGGCTCGCCCGACAAGCACCCGGCGGTGCGGCTGGAGACGATTCGCCTCGCCGGCGAGCTCAAGGTGCCGTTCACCACCGGCATCCTGATCGGCATCGGCGAGACGCGCGAGGAACGTCTCGACGCGCTGCGCGCCATCCGCGACCTGCATGAGACCTACGGCCATATCCAGGAAGTGATCGTCCAGAATTTCCGCGCCAAGGCCGACACCAAGCTGGCCGACGCCGACGAGCCCGACCTCGACGAGCTCTGCTGGACCATCGCGCAGGCCCGCCTGATCCTCGGTCCCGCCATGAACCTGCAGGCGCCGCCCAACCTGTCGCCCGGCGTCTACCAGAAGCTGGTCGGGGCGGGGCTGAACGACTGGGGCGGCGTGTCGCCGGTGACGCCCGACCACGTCAATCCCGAGGCGCCGTGGCCCGCGGTCGACGAGCTGGCGCGGCGCAGCGCCGAGATGGGCAAGGTGCTGGTGAACCGGCTGGCGGTCTATCCGTCCTATGCGCGGGCGGCCGCGACCTGGCTGGCGCCCGAGGTGGCGACCCAGGTGCGGCGGATGAGCGATGCCGAGGGCCTGGCGCGCGAGGACGACTGGGCGCCCGGCAACACCGAGCCGCCGCCGGCGCCGCAGGTGCTGCTGTCTTCCGTCGATCCCGAGGTCGCGCGCATCGTCGACCGGGCCACCGCCGGCCAGCGGCTCGACCCGCCGGAGATCATGCGGCTGTTCGCGGCACGCGACGCCGACTACCGCCACGTCACGCAGGCGGCCGATGCGCTGCGCCAGGCGGTGAGCGGCGACGTCATCCGCTACGTCGTGAACCGCAACATCAACTACACCAACATCTGCTACTTCCGCTGCAAGTTCTGCGCCTTCTCCAAGGGGCGCACGCATGACGACCTGCGCGGCAAGCCCTACGACCTCGCATTGGAGGAAGTGTCGCGGCGCGCCATCGAGGCGTGGGAGCGCGGCGCCACCGAGGTCTGCCTGCAGGGCGGTATCCATCCCGACTATACGGGCGAGACCTACGAGGCGATCTGCCGGGCGATCAAGCAGGCGGTGCCGGGCATGCACATCCATGCCTTCTCGCCGCTCGAGGTGACGCAGGGCGCGATGACCAAGCAGGAGTCGATCCCCGACTTCCTGGCCGGCCTCAAGGAGGCCGGGCTCGGCACGCTGCCGGGCACGGCGGCCGAGATCCTCGACGACGAGGTGCGGGCGGTCATCTGCCCCGACAAGATCAACACTTCCCAGTGGCTGGACGTGCAGCGCGCCGCCCACAGGCAGGGCCTGCGCACGACCTCGACCATCATGTACGGCCATGTCGAGACCTCGCTCGCCTGGGCGCGGCATCTGCTGGTGCTGCGCGACCTGCAGGCCGAGACCGGCGGCTTCACCGAGTTCGTGCCGCTGCCCTTCGTGCACATGGAAGCGCCGATGTACCGCCAGGGCCTGGCGCGCAAAGGCCCGACTTTCCGCGAGGCGGTGATCATGCATTCGATCGCCCGGCTGGCGCTGCACCCGGCCATTCCCAACATCCAGACCTCGTGGGTGAAGATGGGCCCGGCGGGTGCCGCGATCTGCCTGAACGCCGGCGCCAACGACCTCGGTGGCACGCTGATGAACGAGAGCATCTCGCGCGCCGCCGGCACGCAGCACGGCCAGGAATTCCCGCCCGACGAGATGGAGAAGCTGATCCGCTCGATCGGCCGCACGCCGCAGCAGCGCACCACGCTCTACGGCGAGGTCCCCGACGACCGCCGCGCCGCGTCGTTTGTCGCGGGCGAGCTGGCGCCGATCGTCCTGACCCCGCCCCGCAAGCGGGTGGCGGCCTAGAGCTTGGTCATCTCGCAATCATGCTCCTCTCCCCCGCGAGGGGGAGAGGTTGGGTGAGGGGGGAGGCACCCGTCGTTGCCCCCCTCTCCTAGCCTCTCCCCCTAACGGGGGAGAGGAACATGACGCTGTCATCCCGAGCGTAGCGAGGGACCTCTAAGGTCGCAGGAAAGGTCCCTCGCTGCGCTCGGGATGACAGTTTTCGCTGCCTCTACCACTCGAAGACACGCCACCGACCGGGCTGATCCGTAGGCACTCTTGCATCTCGCAATCATGCTCCTCTCCCCCGCGAGGGGGAGAGGAACATGACGGTGTTTCTCGCTGCTTCTACCGTTCGAAGATGTCGAGGGGCAGGACGGCCGAGACCGTCATGTTGGGCACGTCGACGACCTGGCTGATGCGCAGGTCGACGGCGACGCTGGCGAGGCAGTAGGCCTGCTCGCGCGAGAAGCTGTAGGCGTCGGCGATGTAGTCGATCATGTTCACCAGCGCGTTGCGGGCGGCCAGCGTGATGTTCTCCGACTCCGCGCCGCCGTCGCCGCGCAGCGACATGCCGGTGGTGGCGTAGTAGCCCTTGCTCGGCATCGTGCCGTGGGCGCCGTGCACGCCCGGCGCGCCGTGATGGGCGTGGCCGGGCAGGGCATAGGACGGGTCGTTCTGGCGTCGGCGCGTCGCCTCGCCCTTCAGCACGTCGAAGCGGGCGACGAAGGTCGCCGAGGTCTCGACCGCGGTGCCGCAGGATTCGCCGTCGCCCTGCGCGAAATGCGCGTCGCCGACCGAGAACAGCGCGCCCGGCACCTGGACCGGCAGGTAGAGGGTGGCGCCCTCGGTCAGCGACTTGATGTCGAAATTGCCGCCGGTCTCGTGCGGCGCGATGGTGCGCATCGCCTTCGACGCGATGCCGGGCTCGGTCGGCACGGCGCCTGCCGCGTCCGGCGGCATCACCATGCCGCCGCGGCCCAGCAGCTCGGCCTCGCGGGCGGTGATCTTCTGCAGGAGCGCGTGCGAGGGCGCCACGCCCATCACGCCCATGAACGGCGCGCCGGGGATGCGCACGCCGGGAAGCTGCGGCGACACGGCGAAGCCGCCTTCCATCTCCCAGTGCACGAGGAACGGCGTGGCGAAGAGATCGCGCAGGAAGCCGAAGCCCGGCATGATCATGGTGAAGCCGCGGCTGGCCGGGATGATCTTCTCGATCTTCACCGCCAGCAGGTCGCCGGGCTCGGCGCCCTCGACATGCACCGGGCCGGTCAGCGGATGGATGCGGCCCATCTCGACACCGGCGAGATCGGCTGCCGTCGTGCGCGCGGTGATCTGGCCATCGAGCCCGTCGAGCGTCTCCATCTCGACCGACGAGCCCGAGGCGATCTTCACCGCCGGTGCGATGTCGGGATGCCAGCGGTTGTGACCCTTGTCGGCCTGCCGCACGAGCGGCAGGGCGGGATCGACGTGGATGTGGTTGTGCGCCATGCAGCCCTCCGTGGAATCCACGAAGGGCCATGCAATCGAGATGCCACGCCCTCGCGGGGCTGGCGTTCGCGGCCGTTAGGCCTTCACCTGTTCCGCCAGCCAGTCGATGCCAGCCTGCGCGCCGCCCTTGCCGTGCGGGATGCGCAGCGCCTCGAGCGCCATCTCGATCACGCCCAGCAGGCCCAGCACCATCGGTGCGTTGACATGGCCCATATGGGCGATGCGGAAGGCCTTGCCGGAGAGCTCGCCGATCCCGTGGCCGAGGATGACGCCGCAGTTGCGGTCGCAATAGGCGCGCAGCGTCTCGGGATCGAAGCCCTTGGCCAGGACGGCGGTGACCGTGTCGCACCGCTCGGCCGGCTCGATGATGTTGAAGCCGATCGCCTGGCCCTCGGCCCAGATGCCGACGGCGCGGCGCACCGCCTCGGCGAGCAGCCGGTGCCGGCGGAAGGCATTCTCCAGCCCTTCCTCGAACAGGAGGTCGAGCGCCTGGCGCAGGCCGAACAGCAGGTGCTCGGGCGGCGTGCCGGCATATTTCTGATAGTGCTGGTCGCCCTCGCGGTCGGTCCAGTCCCAGTAGGGCGTGCGCAGGCCGGCCTTGCGATGGCGCTCGCGCGCGCGGTCGTTGGCGGCGACGAAGCCGAGGCCGGGCGGCGTCATCATGCCCTTCTGCGAGCCGGACATGGCGACGTCGACTCCCCAGGCGTCCATCTCGAAGGGCATGCAGCCGAGCGACGCCACCGTGTCGACCATCAGGAGCGCATCGTGCCCGGCGGCGCGCATCGCCTTGCCGATCGCCTCGATGTCGTTGACCACGCCGGAGGCGGTGTCGATCTGGGCGACCAGCACCGCCTTGAAGGTTCCGCCGGCCGGCTTTTCGGCGAGGTCGGCCTTGAGCCGCGCCTCGACCTCGTCGGGCCGCACGGCGCGGCGCATGTCGCCCTTCAGCACCTCGACCTCGACTCCCATGCGCCGGGCGCTCTCGCCCCAGCCGATGGCGAAGCGGCCGCTTTCCAGGACCAGGATGCGGTCGCCGCGCGAGAGCACGTTGGTGAGGCTGGCCTCCCAGGCGCCGTGGCCGTTGGCGATGTAGATGTAGGCGCGGCCGGCCGTCCGGAAGACGCGGGCGACGTCGCGCAGCAGCCCGTCGGTCAGCGCGAGCAGCGGGCCGGAGTAGATGTCCACGGCCGGCCGGTGCATGGCGCGCAGCACCTCGTCGGGGATCGTCGTCGGCCCGGGAATGGCCAGAAACTCTCGTCCCGCCCGCACGCTCATCCTGCAGTTCCTTCCATCGAAGAGAGGGTCGGCCAGACTAACACAACCGCGCTCACGGCGAGCGCTCCGCCAGCAGCCGCGCGATCCCCGCCTCCTCGAGGAAGGCCCGCGTCCGCGTCCCGGCCGATTGCGGCAGGCGGAGGAAGGCGGCGAGGTCGACCGGATGGTCGATGTCCATGGCGATGCCCGGCTGGCGCAGCACGGTGGGCTCGATGCCGCAGCGCCGCGCCGCGTCGAGGTGCGGGAAGTAGCTGTTCTCGCCGAAGCGCAGCGGCACGGCGTCGGGCGGCGAGCAGATCACCGCGTTGGAGCCGAGATCGTCGTGGGCCGGCGAGATGGTGAAGGCGGGTGCCGGCAGATGGGCGGCGACCAGCAGGTCGACCTCCTGCGGGGTCACCGCCGGAATGTCGCCGGGCAGGGTGATCATGCCCGGCACGCCTTCGCGGGCGAGGAGCCGCAGCCCGGCCGTGACGCTGCCGGTATGGCCCTCGCGCGCGCCCTCGGTCGAGACGCGCGCGCCGAGCCGCCCGGCCAGCGCCGTCGTCGTCGGATCGAGGGTGACGACCAGCACGCCGGCCAGGCTCCGAGCCTCGCACACCGCCGCCAGGACCTCGCCCATCATCACCTCGATCAGGGCGCGCCGCTGGGCGGGCGAGAGAAGCGGCGCCAGGCGCTGCTTGGCGCCCTCCAGCTCCTTGACCGGAACGATCGCCCAGATGCCCTTGCTGCTCATGCCAGGGAATCGGCGAAGTCGAGCACCGTGCGCGCCAGCGCCTCCTTGTCCTCGACCGTCTTCATCAGCGTCGGCGCCGCGCGCGTCGCCACCGAGATGCCCGCGCCGTCGGCCTCGTCGACGATGTAGCCGTCCAGCAGGTCTCCGTAGCGGCCGGCGGCCGAGGCGGCGCTCACGGCGAGACCCAGCTCCTCCATCATCTTGGCGGTCGGACCCTTGACGGCCCGGCCGCCGACGATCGGCGACACCGCGACGACCGGCGCGCCACTGGCGGCGATCGCCGCGCGCAGGCCGGGCACGGCCAGGATCGGCTCGATGCTGATGAACGGATTGGACGGGCAGATCACGACGGCGCGCGCGCGGCCGGGCGCCAGCGCCGCCATCACCTCGGGCTGCGGCCGGGCGACGCCGGCGCCCTCGAAGGCGAGCTCGCGCACCACCGGCCGGCATTGGCGATGGACGAAGTATTCCTGGAAGTCGATCCAGCCCTCGTCGCAGCGCACGCGGGTGCGCACCGGATCGTCGCTCATCGGCAGGATGCGCGGGCCGATCCCGAGCCGGCGCGTGATGTCGTGCGTCACCTGCGACAGGGACTCGCCGGCGCGCAGGCGGCGCGTGCGCTCGACGTGCAGCGCGAGATCGCGGTCGCCGAGGCGGAACCAGTCGGCGCCGCCCAGCGTGCCGATCGTGTCCATGAACGACCAGGTCTCGTCGCGGCGGCCCCAGCCCTGCTCGGTATTGTCGAGTCCGGCCAGGACGTAGGTGAGCGTGTCGGTGTCGGGACAGATGGTGAGGCCGAGATGCTCGAAATCGTCGCCGGTGTTGGCGACCACGAGCAGGTCGTCCGGCGGCAGGATCCGGGTGAGTCCGAGCGCCAGCTTGGCGCCGCCGACGCCGCCCGACAGGGCGACGACCGTGCGCTGGTTCATCGAAACATGTCCTCGGCCGCGGGACGCACGAGCTCGGCGGCCGGGTTGGCCGGCGCCGTCCAGGCGAGGCCGCGCACCAGCACGGCCGGCTGCGCCTCGTCGCCCTGGCCCATGACCAGCGAGGCGGCCGAGGCGATCTCGTCGGCGAAGCCCGAGATGCTGACCTGCAGGGTGCGGCCGAACAGGTCGGGGTTGCCGCGCAGGTCGAGCAGGGCCGGCAGCCCGGCAGCGCCGATCGCGATGCCCTGGGTGCCGCGCCGCCAGGCGCGGCCGAAACTGTCGGTCACGATCACCGCCGGCGGCGTGCCCAGCAGCTCGCCCAGCCGCCGGCGCAGCCGCTCGGCGCTGCCGTCGGGATCGGCCGGCAGCAGCAGCGCGCGTTCGGTGCCGTCGTTCGGGCCGACATTCGACTGGTCGATGCCGGCATTGGCCATGACGAAGCCCAGCCGGTGCTCGACGATCAGCACGTTGGGGCGCGAGCGCACGACGCGCACCGATTCCGAGAGGATCAGCTCGACCAGCCGCGGATCCTTCTGGACCTCGGCGGCCAGGGCGACGGCGCGCGGGCCCGGCGTCACGTCGGCCAGCGCGACGCTGCGGCCCTCGGCCTTCGACACGATCTTCTGCGCCAGCGCCAGCACGTCATGCTCGCGCGGCTCGATGCCGGCGCGGCCGTAGCCCTCGGCGAGCAGTGCCGCCAGATCGTCGCCCGGCTGGATCATCGGCAGGCCGGGGAGGGCCACCAGCTCGAGCGTCGTCGTCCGGTTCATCCGTAGCGCTTGCGCAGACGCGGCAGCACGTCCTTGCCGAACAGGTCGAGGAACCGGTCCTGGTCGGGGCCGGGCGCATGGAACACGAGATGGTTGAAGCCGAGGCCCACGTAGTAGCCGATCTTCTCGACCATCTCCTCGGGATCGCTGGAGACGATCCAGCGGCTGGCGGCGCGCTCCAGCGGCAGGGCATCGGCCAGGCGCTGCATCTCGACGGGATCCTCGACCGAGGTCTTCTCCTCCGGCGTCAGCGCCAGCGCCGCCCAGTGGCGCGTGTCCTCGAGCGCCCGCTGGCGGTCGCTGTCGTAGGACACCTTGACCTCGATCATGTGATCGTAGGGTTGCTTGCGCTCGCCGGCCAGGGCGATGCCCTCGGCGACCTTGGGCAGCAGCGTCTCGGTGTAGAGCTCCCGCTTCTTGCCGCTGGTGCAGATGAAGCCGTCGCCCTGGCGGCCGGCATACTTGGCGACCAGCGCGCCCGCCGCGGCGACGTAGATCGGCACTTCGACGTCGGGCCGGTCGTAGATCGTCGCCTTCTCGGTCTTGTAGTACTCGCCCTCGAAGCTGATGCGCTCGCCGCGCCACAGGGTGCGGATCAGGTTGACCGCCTCCCGCAGGCGCGCGAAGCGCTCCTTGAACTCCGGCCAGGGCTGGCCGGTCGACGGCACCTCGTTCAGCGATTCGCCGGTGCCGATGCCCAGGATCACCCGGCCGGGGAACATCGAGCCCAGCGTGCCGAAGGCCTGGGCCACGATCGAGGGATGGTAGCGGAAGGTCGGCGTCAGCACGCTGGTGCCGATCATCGCGCTCGAGGTGCGGGCGCCCAGCGCGCCCAGCCAGGCGATCGAGTTGGGCGCGTGGCCGTCGATGTGCTTCCACGGCTGGAAGTGGTCGCTGACGAACACCGATTCGAAGCCGTCGCGTTCGGCGCGACAGGAGAAGTCGAGCAGCTGGGCGGGAGCGAACTGTTCGGCGGACGCCTTGTATCCGAGCTTGAGCACGGCGGTGCTTCCCCAATTGTGTGGCGAGGTCAGGGCGCAGTCATAATGGACCGCCCCTCCGCTCACAATCCCGCCGCGAGCATCGTGGCCGATGTCCCGGATTACGGGACGATTTCACAGGTGATGCCGCAGACCTCGCGCATTGACCATCGTCCTCGGGAGGCGATAGGGTTCGCCCGACGAAGCTAATCAGAGCCGTACAGGCCAGCTCGCATTCTGGAGGAAACATCATGTCGCTCAAGCGTCGCCAAGTGTTGGCCGGCTCCGCCGGCCTGGGTGTGGTATCGCTAACATCGGGACTTGCCGCTCCGGCCATCGCCAACAGCGAACCCATCCGGATCGGCTATCTGCCCGCCCTGACCGGTCCCAGCTCCTCGACCGGCGTCGGCATCACGCGCGGCACCGAGCTCGCGGTCGATGTCATCAACAAGGCCGGCGGCATCAACGGCCGCAAGATCGAGATGGTCGTCCGCGACACGCAGAGCGACCCGACCAAGGCGGTGAACGCCGTGGCCGAGCTCACCCAGCGGCAGAAAGTTGCCGCGATCTGGGGACCGCTCAACTCCGGCGAGGCGCTGGCCGCCACGCCGCTGATCGCCCGCGACAAGGTGCCGATGCTGCATCCGTGCTGGGTCGACACGCTGATCGACGTCAAGAAGTACCCGATGGCCTTCCGCCAGGCGCCGACCAACACCCAGGTCGGCAAGGGCGCCAACCACTATGTCGTCAACGTGCTGAAGCTGAAGAAGGTCGCCGTGGTGAGCGACACGACCGGCTACGGCACGTCCTCGGCCAACACCTACGTGCCGATGCTCAAGGAGATGGGCGCGGAGGTCGTCTACACCAACAACGTCGACGCCGCGAACCCAGACCTCAAGCCCGAGCTCCTGCGCATGCAGAACGCCGGCGCCCAGGCCATCATGCCGTGGAGCGTCAATGCCGGCTTCCTGTCGCGCATCTGCAACACGCGCGGCAACATGGGCTGGGACGTGCCGATCGTCGGCCAGACGACGCTGGGATCGGGCCAGACCAAGGCGCTGCTCGAGAAGCCGGAATACTGGAACAAGGTCTATTCCAACAACTTCCGCAACTGCTGCTACGTCAACGGCAAGCTGCCGCCGCGGGCGGCGGAGTATGTCGAGCGATTGAAGAAGGACAAGATCGAGGTCGCCGACACGCTCCTGTGGTGGGTCGCGCTGGGCTGGGACGGCGCCATGATGTTCGCCGATACGCTGAAGGCGGTGGGACCGAAGAACACCGACATCGTCGCCTACTGGAACAACAAGGTGAAGGGCTGGCCGGGCATCTACGGCACCGTGACGTGGACCCCCGAGCAGCACAACGGCTTCCCCGACGAGGATGTGGTCATGTGCGAGGTCAACTCGCTCAGGGACGGCGCCTTCAACATCGCGCCGGGCTACAACTCGTAGTGCAGGTCAGGCTGGGAGCGCAGCCTCGTCGCTCAGCTTCCTCTCCCCCGTCAGGGGGAGAGGCTGGGAGAGGGGGAGCCGACGTGCGCTGCCCCCTCACCCTGCCTCTCCCCCAAGAGGGGGAGAGGAGAAAGAAGCAGGTCTAGTCCCGTGTTGCAGTCCATCATCTCCTACGGCCTCGCCGTGGGGGCGGTCTACGCGCTGATCGGCATCACCTACAACGTGATGTACTCGGCCTCGCGCGTCTTCAGCTTCACCGCCGGCATGCTCGGCATGCTGGGGGGCGTGCTGGGCGCGCTGTTCATCGACAAGCTCGGCATCAATGCGGTCGTGGGCTTCGTGCTGGTCCTGGCCTGCGGCGCCCTGCTCGGCATCATCACCGAGATCGTCACCGTGCGGCCGGTGCTGAAGAGCATCGAGCAGCATCTCTACGTCCTGTCGACGCTCGCCTTCGCGCTGATGATCCAGCAGGTGACGGCGATCGAATGGGGCACCGATGCGCAGCCCTTCCCGCAGCTCATCCCCGACGGCGCAGGCTCGATCCTGGGCTTCGACCAGAAGTTCTGGCTGCCGCTGCTCGCCTGCATCGTCACCATCGCCGGCCTGGAGTTCCTCTACCGGCGGACGCTGGTCGGCCGCGCCTTCCTCGCCATCGCCGAGGACAGCTACGCCGCCCGGGCGCTCGGCCTGCCCGAGACGCGGCTCAGGATGGCGAGCTTCGCCATCGCCGGCATCATCGGCACGCTGGCCGGCTTCACCGGCGCGCAGATGCTGCTCGCCTTCTTCGGCAACCAGCCGATCCTGAACTTCTACGGCTTCGTGCCGGTGGCGCTGGGCGGCATGGGTTCCAACCGCGGCGCGGTGGTCGGCGGCCTGGCGCTCGGCCTCTTCCAGCAGGCGGCGAACTTCCTGGTCGGCGGCATCTTCGCGGCGGTCGCGGTGTTCTCGGTGTTCATCGTCGTCCTGCTGCTGCGTCCCGAGGGACTGGCCGGCGCGGCGACGGCACGGCGCGTGTGAGGAGCGGGACATGACCGAACTCACCGCCGCCGGCGCGTCGCGCGCCACCAGTTCGTCCTGGCTCGGCCGGCTCGAGGGAAGCCTGTCGTGGATCCTGCTGGGCCTGGCCGGGCTCCTGCTGCCCCTGCTCGACGATTCCTACATCGGCATCATCGCCCAGCGTGCCTACATCTACTGGGTCCTGTCGGCCGGGCTGAACCTCGTGGTCGGCTATGCCGGCCAGATCGCGATCGGCTGGGTGTCGATGCTGACGCTCGGCGCCTACACGACGGCGGCGCTCGCGGCTGGCCGCCTCGGGCCGGAGTGGAATCCCTACCTGGCGTTGATCGCGGGCGGCCTGATGGGCGCGGTGTTCGGCGTGATCGTCGGCCTGCCGGCGCTCAGGCTGCGCACCTTCTACTTCGCCATGACCACGCTCGGCTTCGCCACCATCGTCACCCAGGTGGCACTGGCCTGGAAGGACGTCACCGGCGGCGGCGTCGGCACGCCGGGCCCGACCTTCCCGTGGCCGTTCGAGCCGGGCTGGGGCTTCTACTACTTCTGCTTCGTCCTGGCGGCGCTCGCGACCTGGATCACGGCCAACATCGGCTCGAGCCGCTACGGGCGGGCGCTGGTCGCGATCCGCGACGCCGAGGTCGCGGCCGAGGCCTCGGGGATCGCCAAGGCGCGCCTGCTGATCCTGATCTTCCTGCTGGCGGGCGCCCTGGGCGGCGTGGCCGGCGGCCTGTTCGCCTCCCTGCAGTCCTACATCACGCCCGAGGCCTTCACCTTCGAGATGTCGGTGCTGTTCTTCATCGCCATCCTGATCGGCGGCCGCGGCTCGATCCTGGGCCCGGCGCTCGCCACCATCATCCTGACGGCGCTGCCCGAGTTCGCCGCTCCCCTGGTCCAGTGGTCGACCTTCCTCTATGCCGCGCTCCTGCTGGCCATCGTGCTGCTGATGCCAGGCGGCATCGCCGACCTGCTCGACTTCAAGAGCCGCCGGCCGCTCGCCCAGCACCGCGAGATCGTGCCGCGCGCCGAACTGCTGCCGCGGGTGCTCGATCGCACCGACGGCCATCGGGCGATCGTCCTCAAGGACATCGCCCTGCACTTCGGCGGCGTGCGGGCGATCGACGGCCTCGACCTCGAGATCCGGTCCGGTGAGGTGCACGGCCTGATCGGACCCAACGGCAGCGGCAAGACCACGACGCTGAACGTCATCTCCGGCTACTACGCGCCGACCTCCGGGACGCTGACGCTGGGCGGCGCCGGCCTGCCGTTCGGCCAGCCGCACATCCGGGCCGACCGCGGCATCGCCCGCACCTTCCAGACGCCGCGCCTGGTAGGCGCCGCCTCGGTGATCGAGAACGTCATGATCGGCGGCACGGTGCACGGCCATGCGACCTTCACCGAGGCGATGCTGTCGCTGCCGCGCCATCGCCGCGACGAGCGGATGCTGCGCGAGGCGGCGATGCAGGCGCTGGCCACGGTGGGCCTCGATTCGCTGGCCGAGGCGCGCGCCGACCGGCTGCAGCACAGCGAGCTGCGCTTCATGGAGATTGCCCGCGCGCTCATGCTGCGGCCGGCCTTCCTGATGCTCGACGAGCCGGCGGCCGGCCTGTCGGCCGAGGAGATCCGCCGCCTCGGCGACCTCATCAAGGCGATCAGCCGCGAGGGCACCGGCGTCCTGCTGGTCGAGCACCATGCCGACCTGATCTTCGACATCTGCGACCGGGTGACCGTGCTCAACCTCGGCAAGGTGCTGGCGGCCGGCACGCCGAACGAAATCCGCTCGCACAGGGAGGTCGTCAGTGCCTACCTCGGCGCCTGAACCGCTGCTGTCCATCGCCGGCCTGTCGGCCGGCTACGGCAAGATCGGCGTGCTGAACGGCATCGACCTCACGGTCGGGGCCGGCGAGATCGTCGCCCTGCTGGGCCCCAACGGTGCCGGCAAGAGCACGCTCCTGAAGGCGATCTCCGGCCTCGTGCCGCGCACCGGGACGGTGACCTTCGGCGGCCGCGACATGAGCGGCGCCGACCCGCGCGAGGCGGTCAATGCCGGGCTGGTGCACGTGGTCGAAGGCCATCGCGTCTTCACCCAGCTCAGCGTGCAGGACAATGTCATGCTGGCCGGCTACGGCATGAGGCGGGCGGAACTCGCGACGCAGGTGGAGGAAGCGCTCGCCTTCTTCCCCGAGATCGCCGCCAAGCGCCACGACCGCGCCGTCACCCTGTCGGGCGGCCAGCAGCAGATGCTGGCGGTGGCGCAGGGCCTGGTGCGCCGGCCGCGCCTCCTGATGCTCGACGAGCCCTCGGCCGGCCTGTCGCCGGTGCTGGTCGACCGCGTGCTGGCCGCCGCCGCCCAGTTGCGCGACGCCGGCACCGCCGTGCTGCTGGTCGAGCAGCTGATCGAGAAGGCGCTGGGGCTGGCCGACCGCGTCTATGCGCTGGCCCGCGGCACCATCGTGCTCGAGGCGCGGACCAGCGAGGACGACTTGCCCAACCGGCTGGAACACGCCTACTTCGGGCAGGATGTCAGCGCGCCGCTGGCGTCCTGACGCGTCGCTTCCCGGGAGGTCTTCGGATGTCGCAGCCACAGGGGCCCCTGAGCGGGGTCAGGGTCGTCTCGTGCTCGACGGCCCAGGCCGGCACCGTGCCCTACATGCTGATGGCCGATCTCGGCGCCGACGTGATCAAGATCGAGACGCCCCAGGGCGGCGATCCCTCGCGCCGCATGACCGTCCTGCCGGGCATGCCCAGCACCTTCTTCGAAACCAACAATCGCGGCGTGAAGAGCGTAACCCTCAACCTCAAGACGCCGGAGGGCCGCGCCATCCTGCACAGGCTGGTCGAGCGCGCCGACATCTTCGGCCAGAACTTCCGGCCCGGCGCGGCCGAGAAGAACGGCTTCGGCTGGGAGGAGCTGCGCAAGGTCAACCCGAAGCTCGTCTACGTGTCGATCTCGGGCTACGGCACGCAGGGACCCAACGGCCATCTGCCGGGGACCGATTCGATGGCCCAGGCGCTGGGCGGCATCGCCGAGGCCTATTCCGCGCCGGGCCAGAAGATGCGCACCGGCATCGCCTCGGTGGCCGACGAATCGACGGCCATGCTGGCCTTCGGCGGCGCGCTGGCCGCGCTCATCCACGCGCGCGCGACCGGCGTCGGCCAGAAGGTCGAGCTGTCGCTGCTGGGCTCGCTGGTGCGGCTGCTGGGCTGGACCTTCACCACGACCATGTGGCGCAACAAGGATCCCGTCACCGGCCAGGCCCGCGTCACCGGTACGGCGGAGCGGCCGGGCCTCAGCGCCTCGTTCAACGACCGCGACGGCAAGCCGCTGGTGTTCCAGCTCACCGGTCCCGACAACTGGCACGATTCGATGACGGCGCTGGGCTTCCTCGACCGCATCAAGGCGGCCGGCTTCGAGGATCTCGGCGTCATCATCGACAACGACGCCAAGCGGATCGAGCTTCTCGCCCTGCTCGACGATCTCTTCGCCACCGGCTCGCGTGACGACTGGGTGGCGCGGCTGCGTGCCGCCGACATCGTGTCGGCGCCGATCAACACCATGCTCGAGGCCTCGAACGATCCCGACGTGCTGGCCAACGGCCATGTCACGGAGGTCGACTATCCGAAGCACGGCAAGCGGCTGAAGGTCCACGGCACGCCCTGGCGCTTCTCCGAAACGCCGGCGCGACCCGGGATCGCCCCCGAGCTCGGCGAGCACAACGAGGCGGTGCTCGCGGAGCTGGGCTACGACGCCGCCGCGATAAGCGACTTCAAGGCGCGCAAGGTCATCTGACCGTCCGTCGCGCTACAGCGGGATGAGATGGAATCGCTTGCGATCCCGCCTCGTCTCATCCGCGCGCCCGAATGTCGTCGGATGCGGGAGGGCATGATGAGATTGGCTGTTTCCAGCCAATCTCATCATGCTTTTGTCATCGCCTCTCACTGACGGTTGATCGAGACCAGCGGCAGGTCGAAGCTCGCGCTCTCGCCCTTGATGTCGGGCGGCAGCGGCGAATAGGGCGAGCCCGATCGCACGCCCGCCAGCACGCCATTGTCGAACTCGGGATACCCGCTCGACCGCACGACCGCCACGCTGAGCAGCCGCCCGTCGCGGGCGATCACGATCCGCACCACGGTGGTGCCGTGGCTGGCGTTCACGCGCGCCTCGTAGCGGTAGCCCTGCAGCTTGCGGGCGACCTGCCACAGGTAATTGTCGGCCGCGCGGGCGCGATTGTAGACGTCGGCGGGATTGACGAACGGAGACGGCGATGGGTTCTCCGACTTCTTGCCGGCCGGCGGCCGGTTGGGCGGCGCGATGGTGAGCGGCGAGGGCTTGTGCTGGGGCCGCACCGGCTGCGGCGGCGGGGACGGTGTCGGCTTGGGCGCGGGGGGCGCGGCCAGGGCCTGCTGCTGCGGAGTGGGTGCCGCCGGCGGCGCGGGCTTGGGCAGCTCGCCGGACGGGCCCGGTGGCGCCATCGCCGGCTTCTCCGGCTCGACGACCGGAGGCTGCGGCTGCTCGGTTGGCGCGGCGGCGGGCGGCGCGGCGGCCGCCGGCGTCGGCGCCGGTTCTGGCGACGGCAGCGTATCGGAGAGCGGCGGCGGTGGTGGCGCGAGCCGGGCGTCCTTGGGCGCCTCGCCGGACGGCGGCACCTGGGTCGCCTTGTCGGCGACGATGGGCGCGGGCGGCTTCAGGCCCTCGACCGGCACGGGGGTCGGCGGCGGCGGGGGCTTCTCGGCGGCCGGCTTGGGCGGGGGCTCCGGCGGCTTGGGGGGAGGCGGCTTAGGTTCGGGCGGCTTGGGCTGCTCGATCGTCACCTCGATGGCGGCTTCTTCCGGCGGCGGCTTGCGGTCCTGGGTGACCCACCACAGGACGAGCGCCGCCAGCCCGTGCAGGGCGAGCGCCAGCGCGATCGCCCCGGGCGACATGCGGTTGTACCGCGAGGACGCGACGCTGACGGCGGGAGCCACGTTCCGTTCTACGATGCGGCGTGGCGAGTCGCCACCCTATCGCCGGAGCACGTCAGCCATGCGCTCGGCCATCATCACCGTGGTCAGATGCGTGTTGGCGCGAACGACCGTGGGCATGGTCGAAGCGTCGATGACGCGCAGGCCGGTGCAGCCGATGACCCGGCACTCGGGATCGACCACCGAATGAGGGTCGTCCGCACGGCCCATGCGGCAGGTGCCGCTGGCATGCTGGGCGTCGTAGCACTCGTCGAACATCCAGTCGTCGAGCGCAGCGCCCTCCAGCGGCTCCTCGATCGACCGGTCGCTGGCGCCGTAGGTGATGCGGGTGGCGATGCCGGTCATCGCGGCGTGGCGGGCGATGTCGCGCAGGCGGCGGACACCGTCCCGCATGCGCACCAGGTCGCTGTCGTCCGACAGCATGCGCTCGTCGACCTGCGGGTCGATGGCGGGGTCGCGGGTCGTGATGCGGACCGACCCTTCGCTGAAGGCCTGGAAGACGGAGACGGCGAGGCGGGCCCGCGCCGTGCCGCCATCCTCGGCCGGCCGCAGGTTGCCGGCGATCATGATCATGTCGTTGACGCCGGCGCCGGCCAGCCCGGACGTGTAGCGCAGGCAGCAGTTGGTGTGACGGTGCATCAGCGTGCTCACCCGCGCCTCGGGCCGGAGGTCGAGCAGCAGGCTGAGGATCGGATGATCGAGCAGGTGCGCGCCGACCGGCCGGTCGGCCACGACGGCGATGCCGAGCCGCGTCAGCAGGTCGCGCGGGCCGATGCCGGAGCGCTGCAGGACGGCGGGCGAATGGATGGCGCCGGCCGACAGGATGACCTCGCGGCGAGCCCGCACGGTGCGGACCTCGCCACCGCCCAGGCGGACGCGCACGCCCGAGACGTGCGGCCGGTTGCCCTCGAACTGCAGCGTGTCGACCAGCGCCTGGCCGCGGATCGTGAGGTTGGCGCGGCCGCGCGCCGGCTCGAGATAGCCGTCGTTGGTCGAGACGCGCCGCCCGCCGCGGCTGTTGATGGCATAGGGCGAGACGCCGCCGCCCTCGGGGGCGTTGTGGTCGTCGCACCAGCCGTAGCCCAGCGCCAGCGCCGCGTCCTTCAGCGCGCGGTCGACGAAGCCCCACTGCTCGACCGGCGCGCGGTAGACCGGGATCGGTCCGCTGTCGCCGTGATAGGGGCGGTCGCCGAAGTCGACGTCGGTCTCCAGCTTGCGGAAATAGGGCAGCACGGCGTCCCAGCCCCAGCCCTCGGCGCCCTGGTCGACCCAGTCCGCGAAGTCGTCGGGGACGCCGCGGATCGCGATCTGCCCGTTGATGGTCGAGCTGCCGCCGATCGCCCGGCCGCGCCACAGGAGCTTGGGTTCCTGCCGCTCGGTCCGCCGCGCCAGCAGGTTCGGCCAGCGGTAATTGTCGTCGCCGATCGCGCGCAGCGGGTTGGGAATGCGGATGTGCTCGGGCGTCTCGGCGGTGCGGAAGTCGAGCCCGGCTTCCAGCAGCAGCACGCGGATCGCCGGGTCCTCGCTCAGCCGCGCCGCCAGCACGGCGCCGGCCGAGCCGCCGCCGATGATGATGTAGTCGTAGTCGTCGTCCATGTCATGTCACTGGCATGCTTCCTGATAGAATGCCATCACCGCGAGGGAATGCGGCAGGCAGGGAGTTCCGACGTGGTCGCAAACGTGCTGGAGATCGACGCCGATCGGCTGTGGGAGACGCTCGAACGCTCGGCCGAGATCGGCCGCTTCCGCGACGTCGGGCTGCGCCGCCTGGCGCTGTCGGGCGAGGACCGGCAGATGCGCGACCTCTTCGTCGAATGGGCCAGGGAGGCCGGCTGCACGGTCGAGATCGACCGGCTGGGCAACATCTTCGCCCGGCGGCCCGGCACCGATCCGTCTTTGCCGCCGGTCGCGATCGGCAGCCATCTCGACACCCAGATCTGCGGCGGTCGCTACGACGGCATCCTGGGCGTGCTGTGCGGCCTCGAGATCGTGCGCACGCTGAACGACCGCGGGCTGCAGACCAAGCGCGGCATCGAGGTGATCTGCTGGACCAACGAGGAAGGCGCGCGCTTCAACCCGCCGATGATGGGCTCGATGGCCTTCGCGAAGGTGCTCGCCGAAAAGGACGTGTTGGCGACCCGCGACGACGACGGCGTCACCGTCGCCGAGGCGCTGGACGCGATCGGCTATGCCGGTCCGGTGCCGCTCGGCGACCGGCCCTTCGATTCCTACCTCGAGCTGCACATCGAGCAGGCGCCGGTCCTGGACCGCGAGGGCTGCGACGTCGGCATCGTGGTCGGCGGCTACAAGACCCAGGCGCTGCGCCTCACCATCAGCGGCGACACCGGCCATGCCGGCGGCACGCCGATGGCGATGCGGCGCAACGCGCTGGTCGGTGCGGGCTACGTCATCGCGGCGGTGAACGATATCGGGCTGGCCTATGCCGCCGACGAGGGCCGGACCACGACGACGCGCATCGAGAGCTTTCCCAACCTGGCGGGCACCTACGCGGAGCAGGTCAAGCTGACCCTCGACTTCCGCCACCTCGACGCGGCGCGCTTCGCGGCGATGCGGCGGGAGATCGATGCGGCGATCGCCGACTCCGCCGCCAGGGCCAATGTCGACATCGAGGTGTCGGAGGGCTGGAGCTGGGGTACCGAGCTGTTCGCGCCGGACTGCATCGAGCTGCTGAGGAACACGGCGCGCGAGCTCGGCCTGCCCTATCGCGAGATGCGCAGCCAGGCCGGCCACGACGCCTACGCCGTCGCCACCGTGGCGCCGACGGCGATGATCTTCACGCCCTGCTTCGAGGGCATCAGCCACAATGTGAACGAGAAGATCGAGCTCAGCCGCTCGGTGCCGGGCGCCAACCTGCTGCTGAACGCGGCGGTCGCCCGGGCCAACCGCTGACGTGCAGGAGGCCGCCATGGCATCGCAGAGACTGACGATCGCGGCGCTCGCGCTCGCGGCGATCCTGCCCGCCGCCGCGTCGCCGGCGGCGGCCGGCGACGGCTTCGATATCGTGGCGCTGGGGGCGCTGGGCGGCATCGAGGACGGCAATCTCAGCGCCTGGATGATCCATCCGCACGGCGACAGCCGCGCCGTCGCCTGCGAGGCCGGCACGCTGGTGAACGGCCTGCGCGTTGCCGAGGCCAAGGGGTCGCTCGACGGCATCGCCGTGCCGGCCGATTCCCCGTTGAGCCGCGTCGGCTACGTCCTCACCGACCGCATCAAGGGCTATCTGATCAGCCATGCCCATCTCGACCATGTCGCGGGCCTGGTGATCGCCTCGCCCGACGACGGCAGGAAGCCGATCTACGTCCTGCCCTCGGTCGGCGCCGACCTGGTCGAGACCTACTTCAACTGGCGGGCCTGGCCCAACTTCACCGATCGCGGGAAGGCGCCGCAGCTCAAGAAGTACACGATCGCCGAGCTGAAGCCCGGCGAGGCCGTGCCGGTGGGCGACACCGCCATGACCGTGACGGGCTTTCCGCTGAGCCACGGCGGCGTGGAATCGACCGCCTTCCTGGTCGAGAGCGACGGCGACGCGGTGCTGTGCTTCGGCGACACCGGCCCGGACGCGGTCGAGAAGGGGACGCGCCTGCACGACATCTGGACGGCGGTCGCCGAGCGGGTGAAGCAGAAGCGCCTGAAGGCGATCGTGATCGAGTCTTCCTACACCAGCGACCGACCCGACAACCTGCTGTTCGGCCACCTGACGCCGCGCTGGGTGCTCGACGCGCTGCGCGAGCTCGACCGGCAGGCCGGCGGCAAGGCGCTGGAGGGGCTGCCGGTGATCGTGAGCCACATCAAGTATGCGCTGACCCGCGAGCAGCCGCAGGCGCGGATGCTGAAGGAGCTCGAGGCCGGCAACGATCTCGGCGTACGGTTCATCGTGCCCGAGCAGGGCATGCGCTGGCACTTCAGATAGGTCGCAAGGAGAGACGATGGGCAAGTCGATGTGGCGCGACCGCGCCGGCACCCTTTTCGCGTGCCAGAAGACGCCGGCGCAGGGCAGCAAGGGGATGGTGGTCACCAACCATCCGCTGGGCTCGGCGGCCGGCATGGAGATGCTGGCCGCCGGCGGCAATGCCGTGGACGCGGCCGTCGCCGCGCAGTTCGCCCTGACCGTGGTCGAGCCGATGATGGTCGGGCTGATCGGCGGCACGACCTGCCACATCCGCCGCGCCGACGGCAGCCACGTCATCGTCGACGGCATGAGCGCGGTGCCGCTGGCCGGCACGCCCGACATGTTCCGGCCGGTCGCCGGCGCGCCGCCGGAAGTGTTCGACGTCGAGGGCCGCGAGAACCAGGTCGGTCCCAAGGCGGTGGCGGCGCCCGGCTCGCTGCTGGCCTGGTGCCACGCGCTGCGCCGCTACGGCACCCTGTCGCTCGCCGACGTGATGCAGCCGGCGATCCGCCATGCAATGCGCGGCTTCACCGTCACGCCCTACCTGTCGGACTGCATCGACAGCGCCGCCGCCGATTTGGCCAAGGACAGGCTCGCCGCCGCCCGCCTGCTGCCGGGCGGCCTGCCAATCAAGGCCGGCGCCCGGCTGGTCCAGGCCGACTATGGGGAGGCGCTGACGCTGATCGCCCGGGACGGCGAGGGTGCTCTCCATGGCGGGCCGCTCGGCGCCCTGCTGGCCGAGTGCATGGAAAAGGCGGGCGCGGCCCTGTCGCTGCGCGACCTCACCGAGTATCGCGTCGCCGAGCGGGCACCGATCCGCGGCCGCTACCGCGGCTGGGAGATCGTCGGTCCGCCGCCGCCCGCCGCCTCGGGCGTCCACATCACCCAGATGCTGAACATCCTGGAAGGCTACGACATCGCCGGCATGGGCTTCGGCACCGTCGAGACGCTCCACCTGATGGCCGAGGTGCTGAAGATCGCCTTCGCCGATCGCGCCCAGGCGAGCGGCGATCCCGATTTCGTCGACGTGCCGGTCGAGCGCATTGTGTCGCGCCAGTATGCCGACGAGCGGCGCGCCGCCATCGATCCCGGCCGCGCCCAGGCCTGGACGCCGGGGCTGCTGGCCAAGGAAGGCGCCGACACGACGCATCTCACGGCGGCGGATGACGCGGGCAACGTCGTCACCACGACCCAGACCATCAACAGCCTGTTCGGCGCCCGCTTCGTCGTGCCGGGCCTCGGCATGGTCCCCAACGACTACATGTCGAACTTCGACCCGCGGCCCGGCCGGGCCCTGTCGATCGCGCCGGGCAAGCGCGTCACCACCTCGATGTCGCCGGTGATGGCGCTGCGCGAGGGACGCGTCGCCTACGCGCTCGGCCTGCCGGGCGGGCGCAAGATCTTCCCCTCGGCCTGGCAGGCGCTGGTCAACCTGATCGACCACGGCATGTCGCTGCAGGAGGCGGTCGAGGCGCCGCGCATCTGGACCGAGGGGCCGATGCTCGAGGTCGAGCATGGCTTTCCCGAGGACGTCCGCGAGGGGCTGCGCCGGCTCGGCCACAAGGTGCAGGTCATGCCGACGGTGGCGGGCGGCATGAACGGCATCCAGTTCCACGACGATGGCGGCATGACCGGCGCCGCCTGCTGGCGCGCTGACGGCTCGCCGGTCGCCCTGGCAGGCGGCCTGGCCCGCGCCGGCGTGCGCTTCGTGCTGCCGGGGTAGTCAGGGTGCGGCGCTATCGGAGCGCGGACCTCCAGGTCCGCTCATGATCATGAGCGAGCCTGGAGGCTCGCGCTCCGGAGACGATGAGCCGCACTTGGGGTGGCGCACTTCCAGCGCCGACAGTGTTCGTCGTCCCGACCGGAGCGAAGCGGAGAGACCTTGTTTCAGCGACAAGGCCCGATTCGTTGAGACAAGCTCCCTCCGCTCCGCCTCGCGTCGCTCGGCTGCGGTCGGGACGACGGGCTGGTCAGACGCTCAGGTCTCGATCTTGATGTTGTTTTCCTTCACGACCTTGCTCCAGCGGTCGGTCTCGAAGCGGATCTTGTCGGCGAAGGCCTGCGGCGTGCTGCCGGTGGTGACGAGGCCGAGCTCGGCGAGCTTCGCCTTCACGGCGGCGTCCTTCAGGATCTCGCCGCACAGGCCGTTCAGACGCTCGACGAGGGCGGGCGGCAGGCCGGCGGGACCGACGAGGCCGTAGAAGGCGGCGCTCACCAGGTCGGGCATGCCGAGTTCGACGACGGTCGGCACCGACGGGCAGATCGGCGAGCGCTCCTTCGAGGCGATGCAGATGCCGGTGAGCTTGCCCTGGCGGATGAGGTTGCCGGTCGGCAGCACGACGTCGACCAGCACAGGGACGTGGCCGCCCAGCACGTCGCGCAGCGCATCGGCCGAGCCCTTGTAGCCGACCACTTCCATGTTGAGCTTGTTGTGGCTGCGGAACAGCTCACCCCACAGGTGCGGCTGGTTGCCGATGCCCGAGCAGGCGAAGCGCACTTTCTGCGGCTGCTTGTTCACCCAGGCGGCGAACGAGGCGTAGTCCGTGACCGGCACCTCCTTGCCCACCGCCAGCAGGTCGTAGATGTCGGCGACGGTCGAGATCGGCTGCAAGTCCTTCAGCGGATCGAACGGCATCTTGAAGCCGAGCGCCACGTTGGTCGCCATCGTCGTGCTGCCCAGCAGCAGCGTGTAGCCGTCGGGCTTGGCCTTCGCGACGGCGTCCATGCCGATGATCGTGTTGCCGCCGGCCTTGTTCTCGACGATCACCTGCTGGCCGATCAGGGCTGTCATCTTCTCGGCGACGACGCGGCCAAGCGCGTCGGAGGCGCCGCCCGGTCCGTAGGGGACGACGAGCTTCACGGGCTGGCTCGGCCAGGCCTGGGCCCGCACGGCGGCCGACGGCAGGATCATTGCGCCTGCGGCGCTGGCGATGAGATGGCGACGCTTGAACATGGTTCTTCCTCCCGACCAGGATGTCGCTTGTGTTGGCCATATAATTGGACGTTATTTCCGTTTGTGTCCAACTATTAGACATCCATCTATATATTCGATCGCAAATTGGACAGACATCCAGATACTGTGTAGGTGTTCGTCCATGGCCACCGTTGTAAAGCGCAACCCCACCGCTCTGGCGTCGACCTCTGCGGAGGTGGTGCTGGCGGAGAGCGCGGGCGATTCCGGCTTCGCCACCACGCTGGCCAAGGGCCTGGTCATCCTCGAGGCCTTCGATGCCGGCGCGGCGATGCTCGGCAACATGGAGCTGTCGGCGCGGACCGGCATTCCGCGGCCGACCGTGGCGCGGCTCACCCACACGCTCACCGAGCTCGGCTACCTGCGCTACGACCGCGACCTCGCGAAGTACGCGCTCGGCGCGCGGGCCCTGCGCATGGTCCATCCGCTGCTGGCCGGCATGCGCTTCCGTCAGCTCGCGCGTCCGCTGATGCAGGAGCTGGCGGAGAGCGTACGCGGCACCGTATCGATCGGCCTGCTCGATGGCACCGTAGCGATCTATGTCGAGTCCGCGCGCTCGGGTGACGTCGGCCCGCACGTACCCGACATCGGCATGCCGATCTCGGTCGTCCGGACGGCGATGGGCCGCGCCATGGCGGCCATCCTGCCGCCCGCCGAGGCGTCGCTGCTGGAGGAGCGGATCGAGGCCGAGCGTCCCGACCACTGGGCGGCGTACCGCGACCTCTATCGCGACGGCTTGAGGCAATGCGCCGGGCGCGGCTTCTGCACCTGCTTCGGCGAGTACATGGAAACGATCCACGCCGTCGCCGCGCCGCTGTTCACGGCGAGCAGCCTCGCCCAGACCTTTTCCATCAATTGCGGCATCCCCGCCTTCCGGCTGCAGCCCGGCCAGCTCGAGGGCGAGATCGGGCCGCGCATCCGCGCGCTGGCCGCCACCATCCGCTCCCTCGCGGGCGCGCCCGAGCCCGTCTTCACGAGCCTCTGATCCCGGTCACTTCGAGCGCGTCTCGCCGCTCTCGACGTCGAGCTCGTCCAGCATGCGGTCGGCCTCGGCCTGCAGCCGCTCGAGGCTGGCGATCAACTGGTCGATCGTTCCGGGCGCCAGGGCGCCCAGCAGCCGCTTCTGTCGCCGGCGCGCGTTGGCCATGATCGTGTCGTGCAGGCGCCGGCCCTCCGCGGTGAGGGTCAGCAGGCTGCGCCGCAGGTCGAGCTTGTCGGGAGAACGCTTGACGAAGCCGCGGCTCACAAGGCGATCGACCGACAAGCTCACCCATCCCTTGTCGGTGGCGAGCGTCAGGCTGATGTCGCGGGCGGTCGTGGTTTCCTGGGCCGCGATGACCGACAGCACGCGCCATTCGGGCAAGGTCACGTCGAAATCGCGCCGATAGCGACGGCTGCTGTAGAGGCCGAGCGAATTGGACAGGCGAAGCAGGCGATAGGTCAACAGGTCGGCGGCTGACTTCGGCTCTTGCATGGCGAAGACCTATCACTTGACGGCCGGAGCGCTCAAGCCATATGGTTGTGAGCACAACTAATTGGACGAAGGCCGGGGAGGCAGCGGCTTGGACATCGTTTGCGTTTCATCCGAGCCCTGCGATCTCGGCGAGTCGCTCTACTGGGACGCACGCGACCGCCGGCTGCGCTGGATCGATGCCTGGAAGGCCAAGGTCCACGATTTCGATCCGCTGACCGGGGACATCCGGACCGTCGACTATTCGTCGGCGCTGGGCGGCCGACCGATCGGCTCGGTCGTGAGCCACGCCGGCGGCGGCCTGATGGCCGGCGTGCGGGGCGGCTTCTGGCGCCTCGATCCCAACCAAGCCGGGGCGACGCTGGTGGCGGCCGTCGAGGCCGACCGGCCGGAAGGCAACCGGCTGAACGACGGCAAGTGCGACCGCGCCGGCCGCTTCTGGTGCGCTTCGGTCAATACCGATCACCAGTCGGCGACCGGGGCGCTGTGGTGCCTGGAGCAGGGTCGCGCGCCGGTGTTGGCGCAGGACGGGCTGATCGTCGGCAACGGCATCGCGTGGAGCCCCGACGATCGCGCCATGTACCTCGCCGACACGATGGCGGGCACGGTCTGGCGCTACGAATTCGACCTCGCCAGCGGCGCGATCGCCAACCGCCAAATCTTCATCTCGACCGAGCACATCAAGGGCGTGGTCGACGGTGCGACGGTCGATTCCGACGGCTGCTACTGGGCGGCCCTGTTCCGCGGCAGCGCCGTCGCGCAGTTCGATCCGGAGGGGAAGCTGATGCGTCACGTGCGCCTGCCGGTCGCCAATCCGACGATCTGCGGGTTCGGCGGCGCGGATCTCGACGTGCTCTACGTAGCCTCGGCCAGCCGCTTCCTCGATGCGGAGAGGCTCAAGGCGCAACCGCTCGCGGGCCGCGTCTTCGCCATCCACGGGCTCGGCTGCCGCGGCCTGCCCGAGCCGAGGTTCGGCACATGACGACCCTTCCGCTTGCTGGCGTGCGCGTCGTCGAATGCGCCAGCGTCATCGCCGGTCCCTACGCGTCGCTCATCCTCACGATGCTGGGCGCCGAGACGATCAAGATCGAGCGTCCGGTCCAGGGCGACTGGATGCGCCACCAGGGCGGCGACGCGGCGCTGGTCGGGGCCGGCATGGGCGCCACCTTCCTGTCCTGCAACGCCGGCAAGCGGTCGGTGGCGCTCAACCTCAAGGACCCGCGCGGCGTCAGGATCGCGCGCGAGCTTGCGGCGCGCTGCGACGTGATGATCGAGAACTGGCGGCCCGGCACGGCGGCACGGCTGGGCGTCGGCTTCGAGGACATCAAGGCGGTCAACCCGCGCATCGTCTACTGCTCGATCTCGGGCTTCGGCCAGGACGGGCCGATGTCGCCGCGGCCGGCCTACGACCATATCGTCCAGGCCGTCTCGGGCATCATGTCGGTGACGGGTACGCCCGAGACGGCGCCGAGCCGCACCGGACCGCCGCTGGTCGACTACCTGACGGCGATGTCGGCGGCGGTGGGCGTGCTGGCGGCGCTGCGCGAGCGCGACCGCACCGGCGAGGCCCAGCGCGTCGATGTCGGCATGCTCGACTCCGCGGTCGCCGGCATGGGCTCGATCATCTCGGCCTTCGTCAACGGCGGGCTGAAGGCGGAGCCGATCGGCAACGCAGCGGCCAGCGGATCGGCATCCTCCGGCCTGTTCCAGACCACCACCTCGCCGCTCAGCATTGTCGCCAACACCGAGGACCAGTTCCGCGCGCTCTGCCGCGCGCTTGACCGGACCGAGTTCCTGGCCGATCCACGCTTCGCCGATTCGCGGATTCGCAAGCAGAACCAGGACGCGCTGCGCGCCCTCATCGCCGCCCGGCTGGCCGAGCGGCCGGCACTCGAGTGGGAGCAGGCGCTGGGCGCGGCCGGCGTGCCGGTCGGTGCGGTGCGCTCGGTGCCGGAGGTGGTGGACGATCCGCAGGTCGCGGCGCGCGCGCTGTTCCGCTCGCTCGGCCTGCCCGGGCAGGACCGCGAAGCATCCTACCCGACGGCCGGCTTCAAGCTGAACGGCGAGCGCGTCGGACCCGACCGGTCGGCGCCTGCCCTGGCGGCGGACAACGACTCGGTGCTGGCCGAGCTCGGCTACGACGCGGAGCAGCGCCAGGCGTTGCGACGGGACGGGGTCTGGTGACGAAAGAACGACGCGACCCGCTGGCGGCGTGCCGGCGGGCCATCAAGGGAGGCAAGGACATGCGCAATCGGATGACGGCCAGCATGCTGGCCCTGGGACTTCTGTCGATGGCTGCGGCCGGGGCGCCGGCGCGCGCCCAGGACACGCTCGAGGCGACGGTCGGTTACTATCCCGGCGCCCTGATCTCGATGCCGGCGCTGGTCGCCAAGGAAGGCAAGTTCTTCGAGAAGAACGGGCTCAAGGTCGAACTGGTGCCGGTCTCGACGGGTCCCGCGATGACCGCCGCGGTTGCCAGCGGCAGCGTGACGTTCGTCAACAATTCCTGGGACAATCTGCTGTCGGCCGTCGAGAAGGGCTTGCCGGTGCGCGGCGTGGCCGGCTCGACGGTCAAGGTCCCGTTCAGCCTGATCGCCCGCAAGGGCCTGCCGCTGCCGCATCTCAAGGACGGCTATCCGGCGGTCATCCAGGACCTCGTGGGCAAGACCTGGGGCGTCCTGGCGCTGGGCGTCTCCGTTCATTTCATGTCGCAGACCATCCTGACCGATGCCGGCTTCAAGCCGACGGACGCGACCTTCATCGCCGTCGGCCTGCCCAACACCGCGCGGCCCGCCCTTCAGCGCGGCACGGTCGACACGTATCTCAGCGTCGAGCCCCTCCCGTCGCTGGCGCAAGCGAAGAACGAGGCGACCATCGTCGTCGACCTCGCCCGCAACCAGGGTCCGAAGGTGTTCCACGATCTCGGCTACAATGGCTGGTGGGCGTCGCTGTCGACGATCAAGGACAAGCCGCAACTCGTCGACCGTTTCGCCAAGTCGCTGGAGGAGGCGTACTGCTGGTACAGCAATCCGGCCAACCTCGATCAGGTCGTGTCGTTGATGCAGCAGTTCGTGAAGGTGCCCGATCTCACCCCCGAGCAGTACAAGGACATGGTGAAGCGGCTGATCCCGACCTTCGGTCCCGACATCACGGCGCGCACCATCGACACCTGGTCGGCGCTGCTGGTCGAGCACAAGCAGCTCCAGGCGCCCAAGAAGCGTGCCGACGTGATCGCCGCGACGGCGCGCGAGAGCTTCACCTGCCCGAAATAGCCGGAACAGGCACGAACGGATGGCCCTGACTGCGACCCGGGACCCGGCACCCGAGAGCGAAATCCCTGCCGACATCAGCGTGCGCGGCCTCTCCGTCAATTTCGGGCGGGCCCGCAACGCGCTCACCGGTGTCGACCTCACGGTGCGCCGGGGCGAATTCGTCGCCCTGATCGGCGCCAGCGGCTGCGGCAAGACCACGTTGCTCAATGTCATCGCCGGCCTCGTGCCGGTGGCCGGCGGCACGGTGACGGTCAAGGACCGGCCGCCGATGGCGGGCCGCCGCGACATCGCCTACGTGCTGGCCCGCGACGCGCTGCTGCCGTGGCGGACCGTGCTGGGCAACGTGTCGTACGGGCTCGAGGTCTCGGGCGTCGGCCGCGAGGAGCGCGAGCGGCGGGCCGCGAGCTTCGTCGAGAAGGTCGGGCTGGGGAGCTACCGCGACTTCTATCCGTCGAAGCTGTCGCAGGGCATGCGGCAGCGGACCTCGCTGGCGCGCGCCTTCGCGGTCGGACGCGACATCTATCTGATGGACGAGCCGTTCAGTGCGCTGGATTCCCAGACCAAGCTGATCCTGCACGACCAGCTTCTCGGCCTGTGGGAGCAGAGCGGCGCCACCGTCGTCTTCGTGACCCACGATATCGGCGAGGCGATCACGCTCGCCGACCGGGTGGTCGTGATGTCGAAGAAGGGGACCGGCGTGGTCGAGGAGATCCGGGTCGACCTGCCGCGGCCGCGCTCGGCCGACGCGCTGCAGGCCGATCCGCGCTACCACGATCTCTACCGCCAGACCTGGACCTCCCTGAAAGCGAGCACCGAATGACCGATCTCGCCAGCTCGGAAGCCGATCTCGGCGCCGCCGCGCGGACCGCGGGCGGCCGCACCGGCGCCATCAACGCCGCGCGCTTCGCCTTCCTGGTCGTCGTGCTGGCGCTGTGGCAGGGCGCCGTCGCCGTCGGCCTCGCCGACGCCGCCTTCGTCTCGACGCCGCTCAGCGTCGCGGAGTCCCTGTGGGGCCTGTTCCGCGACGGCGCCATCCTGCCCGACCTCGCCACCACGGTGCTCGAGATCGCCATCGCCTTCGTCCTGTCGGTCGTGTTCGGCGTCGCGTCGGCGGTCGTGCTCGACCGCAATGACTGGCTGAACCGGATCCTGTCGCCCTTCCTGACCGCCTTCAACAGCATGCCGCGCATCGCGCTCGGCCCGCTGTTCATCCTGTGGTTCGGCATCGGCATCGCCTCGAAGGTCGTGCTCGCCTTCTCGCTGGGCTACTTCATCATGCTGCTGAGCACGCTGGGCGGCCTGAAGAACGTCGATCGCGACCTGCTGCTGATGTCGCGCCTGTTCGGCTCGTCGGAGATCCGCCTGTTCCGCGACGTGCGCCTGCCCTGGGCGCTGCCCGGCATCTTCGCCGGCCTGAAGCTGACCCTGATCTACTGCAGCGCCGGCGCGGTGGTCGGCGAGATGATCGCCGCCAAGAGCGGGCTCGGCCTGCTGGTCCAGACCTTCAGCGGCCGCTTCGACGTGGCGGGCGTGATGGCGTTGATCCTGCTGGTGGCGCTGATGGTGATGACCTTCACCTCGCTGATGGACCTCATCGAGGGCCGCCTGCTGGAATGGAGCCGCGGCAGCACCGACGTACCCGGATGACGGGCTGGGCCGATGCGCGATGATTTGAGATCCATCGCCATCCTGCTGGGGGCGCGCCACTCCGTGGCGCGTCTTTGGAGCGCGGACCTCCAGGTCCGCTCATGATCATGATGCGGACTTGGAAGTCCGCGCTCCGAAAACGTCACAGGCTCTCTGTGGCGCTCATGGACTGTCGACACGAAGACGCGCCACAGAGTGGCGCGCCCCCAGCGATGAGCCGACCTCGATGCCCTAAATGAACATGTCGAGCTGGTTGTAGTTCTTCAGCACGGTGGCCCGGGTCGTCTCGTTCCAGCGGTTCTCGTCCTCGTGGCCGGCCAGCGGCCGGTAGACGAACGGCGTCTCGTCGGGGAAGCGCTGGCGGCGGGCATCGATCGCGATCTGGATGATTCGAGTGCGGGCGTCGATGCGGGCCTGGTCGAAGGTCTCGACGTTGCCGGTGAGGCGGCGCGTCGTCACGTTCAGCACGCGGCGGCGCGGGAAGAAGCCCTCGTTCAGCGTGATCCGCCGGTCGGGCGAACTGTTGGCGAACGAGCCGTGCACGAGCTGGCGGTTGGTGACGATCGTGTCGCCGGCCTCGCACAGCATCGGCACCGCGCCCTCGATACGGTCCGAGCCGCTTTCGGCCACCAGCCGCTTGATGTCGGCCTTGCCGTGCTTGTGGCTGCCCGGCAGCACCCAGACGCCGTTGGCTGCCGTGCTGGGATAGAGCTGGGTCATGAAGTTGAAGCCGTGCGCGCCCTGGTCCCAGTCGGCCGCGGTCCAGTGCGTCGTGCCGTCCTGGTGCCAGGCGACCGACGGGCCGAGCCCCGGCTCCTTCACGAAGGTCACCTCGTTGTAGGGCACGAAGTCGTCGCCCAGGATCGACGCCGCCACGGTCAGCAGCCCGGGATGGCCGTAGAGACGCAGGCAGGCGTCGCTGAGATGGAGGTTCCCGTCCAGCAGCTCGACGGTCCAGTCGGGCGCGTCGGCGCCCGGCGCGGGCTGCAGCATGGCGGCGGGGTGACGGCCGTTGTTCCGGTCGGTGCCGCCGACCGGATCGCTGAGCGGCCGCGCCCAGCGATAGGGCGGCCGCACGATGCCATGCTCGGCGACCGGCCGGCCGGAGCGGTCGACCTGGGCGTCGGGCGCCACTGGCGCGCGCGCCAGCACCGCGTCGATGTCGGCGCGCAGCTCCTGCAGCTCCTCGGGGCCGACCACGCGCTCGAAGACGTAGAAGCCGTGCGTCCAGTAGGAGTCGAGGATCTCGGGCAGCAGCCTCCCGTCGGCGCCGGTGCGGATCGGGCCGCGATTTCCGAGCGACCGGGCGCGCGCCTCGGCGCGGCGGCCGTAGTCGCGCATGACGCGCTCGTGGTCGGCGGCGCTCAGCGACGCGGCCGACTTGCTCTCGGTGGCGGGCTGGCTGGCGGTGGCGACGGTCATCGCAAAACTCCCGGAATGCCCGCTTGTGAGATGCGGGCCTTCGCGAGCTTAGCGCAGGGGAGGACCCGCCACCAACCGTCGGGTGGCGGGTCCGCCGGCGTCAGGCGACGTCGAACCGGTCGAGGTCCATCACCTTGGCCCAGGCCGCGACGAAGTCCTTCACGAACTTCGCCCTGGCGTCATCGGAGGCATAGACCTCGGCCAGCGCCCGCAGCTGCGAGTGCGAGCCGAAGATCAGGTCGACGCGCGTGCCCGTCCACTTGACCGCGCCGGACGTGCGGTCGCGCCCCTCGTAGAGGTTGTCGCCGGCCGGCCGCCATTCCGTGCCCATGTCGAGCAGGTTGACGAAGAAGTCGTTGCTGAGCGTGCCGGGCTTTGCCGTCAGCACGCCGTGCTTCGAGCCGCCGGCATTGGCGCCCAGCACGCGCAGGCCGCCGACCAGCACCGTCATTTCCGGCGCGGTGAGGGTGAGGAGCTGGGCCTTGTCGACCAGCCACTCCTCGGGCTTGAGGCGGCGGCTGCCGCCGTGCAGGTAGTTGCGGAAGCCGTCGGCGACGGGTTCCAGCGGCGCGAAGGAGGGGACGTCGGTCTGCTCCTGCGACGTGTCCATGCGGCCCGGGGTGAAGGGCACGGTGACGTCGTGCCCGGCGGCCTTGGCCGCCTTCTCGATCGCCGCGCCGCCCGCCAGCACGATCAGGTCGGCCAGCGAGACCTTCTTGCCGCCGCTCGCGCCGGCATTGAAATCCTTCTGGATGGCTTCCAGCGTCGACAGCACCTTGGCGAGCTCGGCCGGCTGGTTGACCGCCCAGTCCTTCTGCGGCGCCAGCCGGACGCGCGCGCCGTTGGCGCCGCCGCGCTTGTCGGAGCCGCGGAAGGTCGAGGCCGAGGCCCAGGCCGCCGACACGAGCTGCGCCACGGAGAGCCCGGAGGCGAGGATCTTCTCCTTGAGCGCCGCGATCTCGGCCGCGCCGATCACTGGATGGTCGAGGGCGGGGATCGGGTCCTGCCACGGCAGGTGCTCCTTGGGCACGAGCGGCCCGAGGTAGCGCACGATCGGTCCCATGTCGCGGTGCGTGAGCTTGTACCAGGCACGGGCGAAGGCGTCGGCGAACTGGTCGGGATGTTCGTGGAAGCGCCGCGAGATCTTCTCGTAGGCCGGATCGACGCGCAGCGACAGGTCGGTGGTCAGCATGGTCGGCACGTGCTTCTTCGCCGGATCGAAGGCATCGGGGATCGTCGCCTTGCCGTCCTTGGCCCGCCACTGGTGGGCGCCGGCCGGGCTCTTGGTCAGCTCCCATTCGTGGCCGAACAGGTTGTCGAAGAAGCCGTTGCCCCAGCGTGTCGGCGTCGCGGTCCAGGTGACCTCGAGCCCGCTGGTGATCGCGTCCTTGCCGCGGCCGGAGGCGTAGCTGCTCTTCCAGCCCAGCCCCTGCTCCTCGAGCGTGGCGCCCTCGGGCTCGGCGCCCACCAGGGCCGCGTCGCCGGCGCCATGGGTCTTGCCGAAGGAATGGCCGCCGGCGATCAGGGCGACGGTCTCCTCGTCGTCCATCGCCATGCGCGCGAAGGTTTCGCGGATGTCGCGCGCGGCGGCCAGCGGGTCGGGCTTGCCGTTGGGCCCCTCGGGATTGACGTAGATCAGGCCCATCTGCACGGCGCCCAGCGGATTCTCGAGATCGCGGTCGCCGCTGTAGCGCTCGTCGGCCAGCCACTTGCCCTCGGACCCCCAGTAGATGTCCTGGTCGGGCTCCCACACGTCCTTGCGTCCGCCGCCGAAGCCGAAGGTCTTGAAGCCCATCGATTCCAGGGCGACGTTGCCGGTCAGGATGATGAGGTCGGCCCACGAGATCTTCTGGCCGTACTTCTGCTTGATCGGCCACAGGAGCCGGCGCGCCTTGTCGAGGTTGGCGTTGTCGGGCCAGCTGTTCAGCGGCGCGAAGCGCTGCTGGCCCGAGCCGCCGCCGCCGCGGCCGTCACCGATGCGGTAGGTGCCGGCGCTGTGCCAGGCCATGCGGATGAACAGGCCGCCATAGTGGCCGAAGTCGGCCGGCCACCAGTCCTGCGAATCGGTCATCAGGGCGCGCAGGTCCTTGATCAGCGCGTCGAGGTCGAGGCTCTTGAAGGCCGCAGCATAGTCGAAGGCCTCGTCCAGCGGGTTGGACAGGGCCGAATGCTGGTGCAGGACCTGCAGGTCGAGCTGGTCGGGCCACCAGTCGGCGTTGCTGGGCCCCCGTGGGCCTCCCGAGAACGGGCACTTGCCGCCGTTCGCGCTGTCTCCATCCATGTCTTCCTCCTGGGCTGATGACTGGACTATGGGCTCTTCTTTAGAATCGTTCTAATGAAAAAACGTATGGCTTCCATGCCGAGAGTACAAAGCCGGAGGCGGGCAGGCGGTCAGTCCCGGCCGCCGTCGGAGAAGCGGGCGTCGCGCCAGGCCAGCGCCGCCTTCAGCCCCTGTTCCTTGCGCAGGCGCTGGAACTCGGCCTTCTCGGCGCTCGGCGTGCTGTTCAGGATGACGTCGATGTCGAGCGACGCGCGCAGCGCCTCGCGCATTCCCATGATCTCGTAGGTGCGGTTCATCGCCCGCTTGGTGAAGAACACCGACGGGCCGGCGGCCGCGGCGATGTCGAGCGCCATGCGCCGGCCGGCCGCCAGCAGCCCGTCACCCGGCACGACATGGTTCACGATGCCGATCGCGTGGGCGCGCTCGGCATCCATCTTGTCGTTGCCGGTCAGCAGCATCTCCTTGGCGTGCTTGGGCAGCACCGTCCAGGGCAGCAGCATGGCGACGATGCCGGTGCCGAAGCGCACTTCCGGCTCGCCGAAGCGCGTGCCCTCGGCGGCCAGCGTGATATCGCAGGCCAGCGCCACTTCGAAGGCCCCGGCCATGCAGAAGCCGTGGACCAGGGCGATCGTCGGCTTGGGACAGTCCCAGAAAGCCATGATGAAGTCGAACTGCCGCTCCATCTGCCGGCGCACGAGATCGACGGTCGACATGTCGCGGGCCGCCGCCGCCTTCATGTCGAACCCGGCCGAGAAGGCGCGGCCCTCGCCGCGCACCAGCACGGCGCGCACGCGCTCGTCCTCGGCGAACTCGCGCAGCGCCGCCACGCACTCGTCCATGGCCTCGTTGTCGAACGCGTTCAGCACCTGCGGCCGGTTGAAGACGAGCGAGCCGACGGGCCCGTCGATCTCGACCTTGATCGTGTTGCGGGTCACGTCTCGGTGCTCCTCCGGTCTCGGTTGGTTTCGTCCAAGTTGAAGTTACGGCATCCACCGCGAGATTGGGTAGGCTGGACCGATAGCCGGCGCGATTGGAACACGAGACTTCCCGGATGTGCGAGACGGTGAGGATGGAGGATCGCGCGATTGGCGGAAGTCTTCTTCCACAATTGCCCGATAGCGCCGTCGCACACTGGGGCAGATCGCCAGGGACTGGTTTTTGCCTTCCTTCGCTCCTATGTTACATGTAACCGCAAGCAGTGGAGTGAGCCATGGCGCTGGCAAGAGGCGCGAAGTCGACGCGCGTGAAGGTTCGCGAGCATCGCGAGCGACTGCGCGCGCAGGGCTTGCGGCCCATCCAGATCTGGGTGCCGGACGTGCGTGCGCCGTCCTTTCGGTCGGAGGCCCACCGGCAGTCTGTGGCCGTGGCAGCAAGTGCCCATGCGGCCGAGGATCAGGCGTTCATCGACGCGGTTTCTGACGGGGCATGAGGCGGGGAGAGATCTGGACCGTCTCGGGCGGGACGGACTATGCGGGCAAACCTCGCCCCGTCGTGATCCTGCAGGATGACAGCTTCGACGCGACCGACTCGATCACGATCTGCGCTCTCACGACCGATCCGACCGAAGCGCCCTTGTTCCGGCTGCCCGTGGAACCGAACGAGCGCAACGGCCTGCACTCGTCCTCCCGCCTGATGGTCGACAAGATCACCACCGTCCCGAAGTCCAAGATGGGCGCGCGGATCGGCCGGCTGGATGACGAGAACGTGGTTCGGCTCAATCGGGCGGTGATGGTGTTTCTCGGCCTGGCGGTGTCGCAGAGAGCGGCCGGAAAAGCGGAATGATGCGCGGCTAGCTCGTCCGGGTCGCCTCGAGGAGCGCGCGAGCGACGCATCGCGTCACGTACTTCTGGACAGCAGGAGACCGATACGTGGCGAGTTCCTTGATGGTGCTGCTGCTGACGAACTGGAACTCGGGCGGGGCGATGAAGAACACCGTATTGACCTCCGGTGCCATCTCGCAGTTGGTGCCGTGCATCTCGAACTCGTAGTTGAAGTCCTGAACGGCGCGCAGCCCGCGGACGTTGAAGCGAATGTCGTGCGCCCGACAGTAGTCCACGAGCAAGCCGGTGAACTGCCCGATGTGGAACGCGCTTCGGGGGCAACCGAACCACTCCATCTCCTGCAATGATTCTTCGATCAGGTTGAGCCGTTCGCCAATCGTGAAAAGGCCGCCGCTCTTCTTGGGGTTGACGCCGATCATGATGTGAAGCTCGTCGACGATGAGGCTTGCGCGTCGGATGACGTCGAAGTGCCCGCGAGTCGCCGGATCGAACGATCCGGCATAGATGCCCCGTTTCATCGATGGCCTCTCGTGCTGGCGGGGCCTCTCCCGAAGGGCCCTCATGCTGCCTGACTGTGCCATAGGCAAATGGTGAGACGCCAAGCGGACGTTGGTCCGGCGCCGGGTTCGTCATAGATGAGTGGGTCGCTGTAGCGCTGGCGGACAGGGCGGGATTCGAACCCGCGGTGGCTGTTACACCACGCACGCTTTCCAAGCGTGTGCCTTAAACCACTCGGCCACCTGTCCGGGAGCGTCCCCTCGCCGCAGGACGGGAGGGCTGGTCGGCCGCTCTTATAGCGCGGCCGCTGGGTGGGGCAACGGCATCTTCCCCTGCGCGGCCGCCTTCTGTAGGGTGCCCGCCGCCATTTGGGGGATCGAGGTGGTATTTCGGGGTCTGGGGTGGATTCTGCTGGTCATGTCGGTCGCGACCATCGTCCGCGACGTCCTGGCCTGGTGGTCCGAAGGCACGTTCCGGCTGATCAGCCTGGGGGCGCTGTGGTCGCATATCGACATGCGCTCGCTCAGCAGCACCCAGATGGCCGTCCAGAACCACGCCTCGCCTTCCCTGTGGGCCTGGCTGGTGCGCCCGATCCTGCTGCTCCCGGCCTTCCCGGCCTTCGCCGCGCTCGGCCTGGTCTTCCTCTGGCTGGGCGGTCGCCGCGGTCCGGCCCGGCCGGAGCAGAGCTTCCTCGGCGGCTCGCGCCCGCCGCGCCGCAAGCGCAGCCGCGGACTTTCCTGACCCGTCCCTGAAAGCTCAGCCCGTCCAGTCGGCGTTCCAGCCGCGCGTGTCGACATGGACGAAGCGGCCATAGAGGCCGATCCCGCCCTGGAACATGTTGTCGGCGCGCATCTGGCGCAGGATCGCCGCCCACTGCGAGGGGCTGCCGGTGGCGGCGTGGAAGTCGGCGGCGCAGAACCGCCCGTGCTGGCTGCCCTGCACGCCGCCGACCGCGGCATTGTGCGCCTCGTTGCGATAGACGCTGGTCAGCACCACCGCGCTGCCGATCCTGCTGCGCAGCGCGTCGAGCACGCGCGCCAGCGGCACGACGTTGGGCCATAGCGCTTCGGGCGGCAGGGAATTGTCGCCGCCGCCGCCCATCATCAGGAACTCGCTGGCCTTGAAATGCTGCAGCCCGGGCACCGCGGCCTTGAGGAACTGCTCGAAGCCGGCATTGCCCGGCAGCGCGGCATCGATGGTGGCGCGGCCCGCCGCGGCGGCGGCCTCGGCGGCGGCCACGACCTCCGGCGGCGCTGCCGGCTCGCCCTCGCTCATGCGGTCGAGGGTGAGGGCGACATGGCCGTCGAGATGCAGCCGCTTCAGCATGCTGGCGGCGCCGCACTGCTGCGAGCGCGCGTTGCGGTCGAACACGCCGTCGGCGACGTACTTGCCGCCGCGATAGATGCTCGAGAAGCTCCAGAGATAGGGCGAGGCGACCTGCTGCGGCCGGTAGCCGAAGCCGTTGTAGGCCTCCCAGCGGTAGAGCGCGCGCGGCAGCGACCAGTCCGCCTGGCCGTCGAGCTGATGGCCGCGCAGCGCATCGCGGGCGCTCGACTCCCAGTCGTTGGGCGGGTTCCAGACCGCCGGCCGGCCGGCCGGCACGCGGAAGGTCTTGGCCGACAGCGGGTCGCCGTTGTGCAGGTGGGTCTCGAAATTGAAGGACGATTCCAGCATGTGGATGCCGGCGATGAACCACCACGGGATGCCGAGCGGCCCGCCGACCGCCTCGTAGCGCGGCTTGAAGCGCAGGCAACGTTCGGCGTTCTGGCGGACCTGGCCTTCGGCGGTGGCGTCGGCGAACCGCGCGCCGACGAAGAAGCGCATGTACTCGTCCGAAAGCTCGTCGTAGCGCCGGCTGTCGAGCGGCACCGGCCCGTCGAGGCGCTGGCCGGTCTCGTTGACCGGCGTCAGCGGCGGCGGCGCGCCGTCCGGCGGCACGGGCAACGGCGGCAGCATCTGCTCGTCGGGATGCGAGGCCTCCGCCTCCTGCAGCGTCGTGTGCGTGGTGCGCATGCCCTGCTGGTCGTGCACGCGGCGCAGCAGCTCGCCGGCCCGGTGGAGCAGCGCGGGCAGCGCCGCCGCGGCGCCGGCATGCGGCACCCTGGCGCCCAGCCCGTCGACGGCGAGCTTGAGCTGGCTCACCAGGTCGACGAGCTTCATCGTGCTGGCCTGGAAGTCGCCGAGCGCCGCCTTGAGCTGCGCGTTGAGCTTGTCGCGCAGGATCCGGCTGGCCGCGTCGCGCGTCGCCTGCGGCGCGTCGAAATCCTCCATGATGCCGAACAGCGTCTCCTCCAGGGCATCCTGGAGGCGGACGGCTTCGCTCTCGATGTCGCTCATCTCGCTGTCTCCCTCAGGGCCGCGCCCCCTCGAGCTGGCGCACGGTGTTCAGGAGCACCTGCGCCTCGGCCCGCGCGTCGATCGCCTTGCGCAGGGCGGCCTGCACGGTCTGCGGGGTGAGCTTCACCGGCTGCTGCGCTTCGCTCGCCAGCGTGTCGAGCGTCGCCGACGTCTGGCGCAGCAGGAGCACGTAGGCCCCCAGCGCGGCGTGGAAGTTCTTGATGTCCTCGACGGCGGCGTTGGCCGCCGCGCGGTCGCGGGCCTCGAGGGCGGACAGCCGGTCGAGCTGCCGCTTCGCCTTGTAGAGCTCGTACATCGAGGGCGTGCTGTCCTCGAGGGCCCGCAGGACGGCCTGCAGCGTGTCCTTGTCGGCCGCGATGGACTGGCGGACGAGCTGGCCGGCGCGCGCCGCCTCCAGCCGGACGGCCAGCGCCTGGACCTGCGGCCCCAGCGCCGCGACCGCGACGCCGATCGGGGCGCCGACGCCGGTCAGGGTGACCAGCGTGCCGGCGATCGCCGCAGTGGCGGCGACCTGGGTCTGCAGCTCGGCCGCGCTCTTGCCCTCGGCGAGGTCGGCCAGGATCCGGGCATAGGCCGCGACGAGGTCGAGCGCCGTGCGCTGCACCGCGACCGGCGGCGGATCCGCCCGGCGCGGACCGACGGCCGCGATCTTGCCGAGGTCGAGGCAGCGCGGAATGCCGGACTGGGGATCGGGACCGCAATTGCCCGCGGCGGGCGCGCCGTCCTGGGCGGCGACGATGGGCGCGACCCGGTCGAGGATCACGCCGCCCGCGTCGCGTGTCTGCTTGGCGGTGTCGGCATAGAGCTGGACGGGCTCGACCGCGAGCGGCTGTGCGCAGCCCGCGGGCAGCAGCAGGCAGAAGAGGGCGAGTGCGGCGAGCCGCACGCGTTGCGTCGACGTCCTGCTGATCCCGCTCATGTCGCCCCGGCCGGTGTGTCCCCGATCGATCGCGGTCAAGGGGCCCTGTGTCCCGGGCCGGCTTGCCGACGGTCATGGAAGGATAATGTGCACGCCGAATGCGCGTCACAACTCAATTGCGCATATCAGTCCGTGACAGGCTGGTGGCCGCCGTGTGGCATTTGCCACTGCGCCCGCGGCGCTTCCGGCGGGTGCATCGCTGGGGGCGCGCCATTCTTTGGCGTCTCGTTGGAGCGCGGACCTGGAGGTCCGCGCTCCGAAGAGGACTGGCGCCCTAGCGGCTGTCCATCTTCAGCGCGGCGATGAAGGCCGACTGCGGAATCTCCACGTCGCCGACCTGGCGCATGCGCTTCTTGCCCTTCTTCTGCTTCTCGAGGAGCTTCTTCTTGCGGCTGATGTCGCCGCCGTAGCACTTGGCCAGCACGTCCTTGCGCAGCGCGCTGATCGTCTCGCGGGCGATCACGCGGCCGCCGATCGCGGCCTGGATGGCGATCTTGAAGAGCTGGCGCGGGATCAGGTCCTTCAGCCGCTCGCACAGCGCGCGGCCGCGATGCTCGGCCTGGTTCTTGTGCACGATGATGCTGAGCGCATCGACCGGCTCGCCGTTCACCAGGATGGTGAGTTTGACCAGCTCGCCCTCCTCGTAGCCCACCATCTCGTAGTCGAAGCTGGCATAGCCGCGCGTCACCGACTTCAGCCGGTCGTAGAAGTCGAACACGACCTCGTTCAGCGGCAGGCGGTAGACCGCCATGGCGCGCGCGCCGGCATAGGTGAGCTCGATCTGCTGGCCGCGTCTTTCCTGGCAGAGCGTCAGCACCGAGCCGAGATGCTCGTCGGGCGTCATGATCGTGGCCTTGATCCACGGCTCCTGCATGGTCTCGATGTGCACGGGATCGGGATAGTCGGCCGGATTGTGCAGCTCCATCTCCGTGCCGTCGGTCATGGTGAGCCGGTAGACGACCGAGGGTGCGGTGGTGACGAGGTCGAGGTTGAACTCGCGCTCCAGCCGCTCCTGCACGATCTCGAGATGCAGCAGGCCGAGGAAGCCGCAGCGGAACCCGAAGCCCAGCGCCGCGCTCGACTCGGGCTCGAAATGGAACGACGAATCATTCAGCCGGAGCTTGGCGAGCGACTCCCGAAGTTGCTCGAACTCGGCCGCGTCGGCCGGAAACAGGCCGCAGAACACCACCGGCACCGACGGCTTGAAGCCGGCCAGCATCTCGGGCGCGGGCTTGCGGTCGTCGGTGATCGTGTCGCCGACCTTGCAGTCGGCGATCGCCTTGATGCCGGCGATGATGAAGCCGACCTCGCCGGGGCCGAGCTCGGCCACGTCCTTGGGCTTGGGCGTGAACACGCCGACCTTGTCGAGGTCGTAGGAGGCGCCGACCGCCATCATGCGGATGCGCATGCCCTTCTTCAGCACGCCGTCCTTGACGCGGACCAGGGTGACGACGCCGAGATAGGGGTCGTACCAGCTGTCGACCAGCAGCGCCTTGAGCGGCGCGTTGCGGTCGCCGATCGGCGCCGGCAGGCGCTTGACCATCGCCTCCAGCAGGTCGTCGATGCCGAGGCCGGTCTTGGCCGAGACCTTGACCGCCTCCGACGTGTCGATGCCGATCACGTCCTCGATCTCCTGGCACACGCGGTCGGGCTCGGCCGAGGGCAGGTCGATCTTGTTCAGGACCGGGATGATCTCGTGGTTGGCGTCGATCGCGTGATAGGCGTTGGCCAGCGTCTGCGCCTCGACGCCCTGGCTGGCGTCGACCACCAGCAGCGAGCCCTCGCAGGCCGCCAGCGACCGGCTGACCTCGTAGGCGAAGTCGACATGGCCCGGCGTGTCCATCAGGTTCAGCGTGTAGGTCCGGCCGTCGAGCGCGGCGTATTCCAGCCGAACCGTCTGGGCCTTGATGGTGATGCCGCGCTCGCGCTCGATGTCCATCGAATCGAGCATCTGGTCATGGAACTCGCGCTCGGTCACCGCCCCGCAGCGCACCAGCAGCCGATCGGCCAGCGTGCTCTTGCCGTGGTCGATGTGAGCGATGATCGAGAAGTTCCGGATCAACGACAGGTCGGTCATGGGTGCCGAGACTACCAACTCCAGTGAACTGTCATCCTGAGCGGAGCGAAGGATCTCATGCCGGTTGCGAGCGGCGATGAGGTCCTTCGCTTACGCTCAGGACGACAGAAAGTCTAACCACGCAGTGTAGCACCGGTCGCCTTGGCGACCTGCGCGACGATCTTGTCGGACACCGCCTCGATCTCGGCGTCGGTGAGGGTGCGCTCGACGGGCTGCAGGGTGACGCTGATCGCCAGCGACTTCTTGCCCTCGGGCACGCCCTTGCCGGCGTAGACGTCGAACACGCGCGCGCCCGCCACCAGCGCCTTGTCGGCGTTGCGCGCGGCGCGCACCAGCTTCTCGGCCTCGACCCCGGCATCGACGATGAAGGCGAAGTCGCGCTCCAGCGGCTGGAACGGCGACAGGCTGAGCTTGGGCCGCGCCTTGGTCGCCTTGGCCTTGGGCAGCGGCGGCGCGTCGAGGAACACCTCGAAGGCCACGACCGGCCCCTTGAGGTCGGCGTCGGCCACGATCTCGGGATGCAGCTCGCCGAACTGCGCCATCACGCGGTCGCCGAGCTTCAGCACGCCGGAGCGGCCGGGATGGTACCAGTCCGGTGCGCCGGGCTGGGCCGAGAGATTGTCCATCGGCGCGCCGATGCCGGCCAGCACGGCGAGCGCATCGGCCTTGGCGTCGAAGGCGTCGACCGGCCGCGCCGGGCCGGCCCAGTTGCGCGGCGTCGCCTGGGCATGGCGCAGGCCGGCGGCGACGATCCGCTGGCCCTTGGGCGTCGCGTCCTTGTATTGCGGCCCGACCTCGAACAGGGCGGGGTCCGACAGGCCGCGCGCCTCGTTGCGCCGCGCCGCGTCGAGCAGGTTGGGCAGGATCGAGGGCCGCATCGTGTCGAGCTCGGCGGCGATCGAGTTCAGCAGCCGGAGATCGGCCTGGCCGCCGCCGAAGCGCTCGGCCTGCTTCAGCGGCAGGAACGACCAGGTGACGGCCTCGTTCATGCCGCGGGTCGCCAGCGCGCGGCGCGCCAGCGGCACGCGGCGCTGCATCGGGTCGCGCACCGGCTTCGACGTCGCCGACAGGCGCGGCAGCGAGGTCGTCGGGATCCGGTCGAAGCCCCAGACGCGCGTCACTTCCTCGACCAGGTCGGCCTCGCCCACGATGTCGGGCCGCCAGGACGGGACGGAGGCCGTCCACGGCCCGCTGCCCTCGACCGCGAAGCCGAGCTTCCCCAGGATCGCGGCGGTGTCGGCTGCCGGCACGTCGATCGCCGTCAGCGTCTTCACGCGATCGGTGCGCAGCGTGTAGCGGCGCTGCCACGCCGGCATGACGCCGCTGGACACCAGCTCGCTCGTCTCGCCGCCGCACAGGTCGAGGATCAGGCGCGTCGCCACCTCGGCGCCCCACCAGCAGGATTCGGGATCGATGCCGCGCTCGTTGCGATAGCGCGCGTCGGACAGGATGCCGAGCTTGCGGCCCGAGGCGGCGATGCCGATCGGCTGGAAGTAGGCCGCCTCGAGGAAGACCTCGGTCGTGTCGTCGCGCACGCCGGTATCCTCGCCGCCCATGATGCCGCCGATGCCGTGCACGCCCTTCGCATCGGCGATCACCGACACGGCCGGGTCGAGCGTGTAGGTCTTGCCGTCGAGCGCCAGGATCTGCTCGCCTTCGCGCGCCTGGCGCATCACCAGGTCGCCCGCGAGTTTCTTGGCGTCGAACACGTGCAGCGGCCGGTTGAGGTCGAAGGTCACGAGGTTGGTGATGTCGACCAGGATCGAGATCGGCCGCAGCCCGATCGCCTTCAGGCGGCGCTGCAGCCAGTCCGGCGAGGGACCGTTCTTCAGGCCGCGGAAGTGGCGGCCGACGACGATGGGGCAGGGGCTGTCGGGCGCGGGCGCGTAGCCGTGCGTCCACTTGACCGGGCTCTGGTAGCTGCCCGCGATCTTGTCGGCCCTGACCGGCTTCAGCGTGCCCAGCCCGGCGGCGGCGAGGTCGCGGGCGATGCCGTGCACGCCGAGGCAGTCGGCGCGGTTGGGCGTCACCTTGATCTCGATCACCGGGTCGTCGAGGCCGAGCGCCTCGGCCGCCGGCGCGCCGGTGCGCGCGTCCGCCGGCAGGTCGATGATGCCGCTATGGTCCTCGCCGAGCTGCAGCTCGCGGAAGGAGCACAGCATGCCGTTGCTGGCCTCGCCGCGGATCTTGCCCGCCTTCAGGTGCAGGTCGGTGCCGGGGATGTAGCTGCCCGGCGGCGCGAAGACGCCCTTCATGCCGGTGCGCGCGTTGGGCGCGCCGCACACGACCTGGACGATGCCCGCGCCGGTGTCGACGCGGCAGACGCGCAGGCGGTCGGCGTTGGGATGCTGCACGGCCTCGACGACGTAGCCGACGACAAAGCCCGCCAGCATCTCGGCCGGGTTGGCGATCCCCTCGACCTCGAGGCCGAGCATGGTCAGCGCGTCGCGGATCTCGGCCAGCGACGCGGTCGTGTCGAGATGCTCCCTGAGCCAGGAGAGGGTGAACTTCATCGGCCGAGCCCTCCCGTGAGCGAGGGCCATTCCAGCGCCGAGAAGCCGTAGTGGCGCAGCCAGCGCAAGTCGGCGTCGAAGAAGCTGCGCAGGTCGGGGATGCCGTACTTCAGCATGGCGATTCGGTCGATGCCCATGCCGAAGGCGAAGCCCTGGTAGACGGCGGGATCGAGCCCGCAGTTGGCGATCACGTTGGGATGGACCATGCCTGACCCCAGGATCTCCAGCCACGAATCGCCGGCGCCGATGCGCAGCTCGCCGTCCTTCCACGAGCAGCCGATATCGACCTCGGCCGACGGCTCGGTGAACGGGAAGTAGGACGGGCGGAAGCGCAGCGGCAGGTCGTCGACCTCGAAGAAGGCGCGGCAGAAATCGACCAGGCAGCCCTTGAGATGGCCCATGTGGGTCGTGCGGTCGATCACCAGCCCCTCGACCTGGTGGAACATCGGCGTGTGGGTGGCATCGTTGTCGATGCGGAAGGTGCGGCCGGGCACGATGATGCGCAGCGAGCCGCCGCCGGCCAGCATCTGCTGCACGCCCTTGTCGAGCATGGTGCGCGCCTGCACCGGCGAGGTGTGGGTGCGCAGCACCATCGGCGTGCCGTCGGCACGCGGCGGCAGATAGAAGGTGTCCTGCATCTGCCGCGCCGGATGGTCGGGCGGGATGTTGAGCGCCGAGAAGTTGTGCCAGTCGTCCTCGATGTCGGGACCCTCGGCCCAGGTGAAGCCCATCTCGCCGAAAATGGCGGCGAGCTCGTCCATGACCTGGCCGATCGGATGCAGCGTGCCCTGACCCTCGGGACGGGCCGGCAGGCTGACATCGATCTTCTCGCCGGCCAGCCGCGCGGCCAGCGCCGAGGCGCTGAGCGCGCTCTTGCGCGTCTCCAGCGCCGCCTCGATCTCGCCCTTGAGCTGGTTGACCTGGGCGCCGAACTCGCGCCGCTGGTCGGGCGACAGGCCGCCCAGCGTCTTCATCAGGCCGGTGACGCTGCCCTTCTTGCCGAGCGCCGCCACCCGGGCCGCGTCGAGCTGGGCGAGATCGGCCGCCCGCTCGACGGCACCGAGCGCTTCGCTGCGAATGGTCGAAAGATCACTCATCCCTCGGGTCTCCCGAATCCGACACGAAAAAAGGGAGCCTGTGGTCCAGGCTCCCTCTTTGCGATCTCTGCCTGCGGCGCCCGGCGGGCGCGCAGACCTTACTTGAGGGCGGCCCTACTTGAGCGCTGCTTGTGCCTGTTCGACCAGGGCCTTGAACGCCGCCGGCTCCCGCACCGCCAGGTCGGCCATGACCTTGCGGTCGACCTCGATCCCGGCCTTGAGGATGCCGTTCATGAACTGCGAGTAGGTGAGACCGTGCTCGCGGGTCGCGGCGTTGATGCGCTGGATCCACAGGCCGCGGAACGTGCGCTTCTTGTTGCGCCGGTCGCGATAGGCGTACTGCAGCCCCTTCTCGACCTTCTCGATGCCGACGCGGAACGCCGCCTTGGCGCGGCCGCGATAGCCCTTGGCGAGCTTCAGGACCTTCTTGTGACGAGCGTGTGCAGCCACGCCCCGCTTGACGCGTGCCATGGCTTATCTCTCGTACGGAAAGAAGTTGCGCTTGATGATGCGGGCGTCGGGCTCCGCCACCAGCGATGTGCCGGTCTGCTGGCGCAGGAAGCGGTTGCTCCGCTTGGTCATGCCGTGGCGCTTGCCGACGACGCCATGCTTCACTTTGCCGGATGCCGTGAAGCTGAAACGCTTCTTGGCCCCGCTCTTGGTCTTCATTTTGGGCATTTTCGTTCCTTTTCAAAGGGTTACGATTGGCGGCCGAGGCAATGCCCTGTACGGCCAGGCCGCCGAAGAAGGGGGCTTATAGCCATGCGGCCCGAACCGTGCAAGCGGAGGGGCCGACGGGCGCCGGGCCAGAGGACTGCAGGGGCGCCGGAAAGGGGATGCGGATGAGGTTGGCAGGAAAGGTGGCGCTGGTCACGGGCGCCCAGCAGGGGATCGGGGCGGCGATCGCCCGGGAACTGGCGGCGGCGGGGGCCGACGTGGCGCTGACCTGGCTCGACGACCGGGCCGGGGCCGAGGCGGTCGCCGGGGACGTGCGCAAGGCCGGCCGGCGGGCCCACCTGATCAAGGCAGACGTCGCCCGGCTGCCCGAGGTCGAGGCCATGGTCGCCGAGACGGCGGGCACGCTGGGGACGCCCGACATCCTGGTGAACAATGCCGGCGTTTTCCCGCGGGTGAAGTTCCTCGAGATGACCGGGGCCGACTGGGACCATGTCATGGACATCAACCTCAAGGCCGGCTGCTTCGCCGCGCTTGCCGTGGCCAAGGGGCTGATCGCCGCCGGCAAGCCGGGCTCCATCATCAACCTGTCGTCGCAGGCGATGCGCGGCGCGGTGCGCGGCGTCCACTACAGCGCCAGCAAGGGCGGCGTCGTCTCGCTCACCCGCGCCATGGCGCTCGAGCTCGCGCCGCACGACATCCGGGTCAACGCCATCGCGCCGGGGACGACCGACACCGCCCAGCCGCGATACGGCAACACCGACGACGAGCTGGTCGAGATCGCCCGTGCCACCATCCCGCTGGGCGGCAAGCTGCTGCGGCCGGAGCAGATCGCCCATGCCGCGGTCTATCTCGCCTCGGACGAATCCGACGCGATGACCGGACAGGTGCTGCACATCAACGGCGGGTCGTACATGCCCTGACGGGAGCGGGGCCCGTTCCGGCAGGGGGAACGATCGGTCGGGTCGGGCGTTGGATCGGGTAGAGGATCGACGCGCCCATGACAAAGACCATCGCCTTCCTGCTGGGCGCCCTGATCCTCGCCGGTGCGGCCCATGCGCAGACCGCCCCGCCGCCGGCCGTCGCCACCCGCATCACCGTGTCCGCCTCGTCGAGTTCCGAGAAGGTGCGCGAAAACCCGGCCGGGCAGTACGTGCTGGTGAAGACCGTGGTCGGGCAGGTGATGGGCGTGCTCGACGCGCGGGCGCGGCCCATCGAGCCCGGCGGCTACAATCTCCTGAAGTACTGCTGGACGCCCGCGAACGTGCTGGGCGACTGGGCCGAGCGCGCCGGCCTGACCGGCCGGATGGTCGTCGCCGCGATCGAGACGCGGTCCTGGCAGCGCGACCTCGTGCGCGCCGGCTATTCCGAGAAGCCCGTCGCCGAGGCGATCGGCCGCTACGAGGCGATGCTGGTCGCGGCCGGCTTCACCGACGCCGCGCGGACGCGCGCCGTCGAGGGCTTGGTGACCGACCTGGACGCCCTTCGCGCGGCGGCGCCGGGCGCGGCGAAGATCCACGCCGTGCCGCGCTGCAAGGCGGAGGAAACGCGCTCGCTCGGCCTGCGCTGGACGACGCTGCCGAAGGACGGGCGGGCGCGGTTCATTCCCTACGTGCTTCACCAGATCTGCCACGCGCAGGACCTTGCGGCGGACGATCCGGTGCGCTGCGACTACTGGCTGGACGGCAAGGCCGGCGAGCCAATGGGCTTCGCCGGCGAGGCCGTCTACAGCGTGCGCTGGCAGGATGGATCGACGGCAACCGGCCGGTTCGATCCCGACGAATCGCGCAGCGACGGTACGGTGACGCTGCGCCTGCGTCCGACGAAGGCGAAGTAGCTACTTCGGCGCCAGCACCATGATCATCTGCCGGCCTTCCATGCGCGGCATCGATTCGATCTTGGTGAGCGGGTCCATCTCGCCACGGACACGGTTGAGGACCTGCAGGCCGAGCTCGGCATGTACCATCTCGCGGCCGCGGAAGCGCAGGGTGACCTTCACCTTGTCGCCTTCCTCGATGAACCGCTTCATGGCGCGCATCTTAACTTCGTAGTCGTGGTCATCGATGTTCGGGCGCATCTTGATCTCCTTGACCTCGATGACCTTCTGATGCTTCCGAGCTTCGTGCGCCTTCTTCTGCGACTCGTACTTGTACTTGCCGTAGTCGGAAATCTTGGCGACCGGCGGAACGGCATTGGGTGAAATCTCGATCAGATCGAGACTGGCCTCCTCGGCCATCTCCAGTGCCTCGCGGGTGCTGAGCACGCCGACCATGTCGCCATTCTCGTCGATCAGTCGGACTTGCGGCGCTCTGATTTCGCCGTTGACGCGCGGACCCTCGCGGGTGGGCGCGCTCTGTTGGACGGGTCTTGCTATGGCTTCATTCTCCTTCGTGAAAGCTCCCGGAGGGAGCGGGGTCCGAAGACGCGGCCGCCCTAGAAGGGCGGCCGTGCTTCTTCAGAAAGTTTAGTGACGGCGGCCCCGAGTTCAAGGACCTCCTGCTTTTCCGAGCCCAGCCGTCGGATAGCGACCGTGCCGTTGTCGATGTCGCGGCGGCCGACCGCCAGGATCAGCGGGACGTGGGCCAGCGAATGCTCGCGGACCTTGTAGTTGATCTTCTCGTTGCGCAGGTCCGTGTCCACCCGCATGCCGGCAGAACGCAGCTTGGTCGCAACTTCCTCGGCATAGGAGTCGGCATCGTTGACGATCGTGGCTACCACCGCTTGTGTGGGCGCCAGCCAGAGCGGGAAGCGCCCGGCATAGTGCTCGATCAGGATGCCGATCATCCGCTCGAAGCTGCCGAAAATGGCGCGGTGCAGCATGACGGGGCGCTTGCGCGCGCCGTCCTCGGCCACATAGGCCGCGTCGAGCCGCTCGGGCAGCACGAAGTCGACCTGCAGCGTGCCGCACTGCCAGTCGCGGCCGATCGCGTCGCGCAGCACGAATTCCAGCTTGGGCCCGTAGAACGCGCCCTCGCCGGGATTGAGCTTGAGGTCCAGGCCGGCCGCCTTCGACGCCGACTTGAGCGCCCCCTCGGCCTGGTCCCAGACCGCGTCGGAACCGGCGCGGACCGGCGGGCGGTCGGAGAACTTCACGAAATAGTCCGGGAAGCCCAGGTCCTTGTAGATCGAGCCCAGAAGCTCGCAGAACCGGATCGTCTCGGCCTCGATCTGGTCCTCGGAGCAGAAGATGTGGGCGTCATCCTGGGTGAAGTTGCGCACCCGCAGGATGCCGTGCAGCGCGCCCGAGGGCTCGAAGCGATGGCACGACCCGAACTCGGCCATGCGCAGCGGCAACTCGCGGTAGCTGCGGAGCCCCTGGTTGAAGATCTGGACGTGGCAGGGGCAGTTCATCGGCTTCAGCGCGAAGATGCGCTTGGCCGGGTCGGCGATGTACTCGCGCAGCCCTTCCTCGTTCTCGCTGAGATACATGTTCTCGCGGAACTTCTCCCAGTGGCCCGACTCCTCCCAGAGCTTGCGGTCGACCAGCTGAGGCGTCTTCACCTCGACATAGCCGCCGGCCTCGAGCTTGCGCCGGATGTAGCTCTCGAGCGTGCGCCAGAACGTCCAGCCCTTGGGATGCCAGAACACCATCCCGGCCGCTTCCTCCTGCTGGTGGAAGAGGCCCATCTCGCGGCCGAGCCGGCGATGGTCGCGCTTCTCGGCCTCCTCGATGCGGCGCAGGTAGTCCTTCAGCTCCTTGTCGGAGAAGAAGATCGTGCCGTAGACGCGCTGGAGCTGGGCATTGTTCGCGTCGCCGCGCCAGTAGGCGCCCGACACCTTCGTGAGCTTGAACGCCTTGCCGAGCTTGCCCGTCGAGGGCAGGTGCGGGCCGAGGCACATGTCGAGCCAGTCGCCCTGCTTGTAGACGGAGATCTCCTCGTCTCTGGGCAGCTCGTCGGCCCACTCCGCCTTGAAGCTCTCGCCGTGCTCGCGGAAGTAGTCCTTGATCCGCGCGCGGTCCCAGACCTCGCGCTCGATCGGCAGGTTGCGGTCGACGATCTCGCCCATGCGCTGCTCGATCCGGGCGAAGTCCTCGGGAGAGAACGGCTCGCTGCGCACGAAGTCGTAGTAGAACCCGTCCTCCGTCGACGGGCCGAACGTGATCTGCGTGCCGGGATAGAGTTCCTGGACGGCCTGGGCCAGCACGTGCGCCGCGTCATGGCGCAGGATCTCCAGCGCCTCGGGATCGCGCGACGTCACGATGCCGATGCGGGCATCGCGATCGACCACGTGCGAGAGGTCCATCAGCTTGCCGTCGACCCGCAGGGCGAGGGCGGCCTTGGCGAGGCCGGGCCCGATCGCGGCGGCGATGTCGGCGCCGCTCACCGGTTTGTCGAACGACCGGACCGAACCGTCCGGCAATGAAATATTGATCATGACTACCACCGAAAGACGAAATTGCGGACAAGACCCGCCAGCCGACAGGAACTGTCGGCCGCGGCAGGCCGGGAAGCGGCACGAGTGCGCGCGCCCGGCCGAATCAAGTTCGAACGGTGGTCGTGCAGGCTGGAGCGGTGAAAAACCGGCGTTCCATGGCGCTGGAGATAATTGCGCGTGACGCTTGAGTCAATGGCCGCCGGCGATGGCGCCCGCTCGGCCGCCCGGCGCCAGCTGCTCGTAGAGCGCCAGCAACCGCCGATTGGCCTCGGCGAGGCCATAGCGGGCGCGCACGTGATCCTGGGCGGCGCGCGCCAGCTCGGCCCGGCGCTCCTGGTCGAGCGACAGGGCGGTCCGCAACGCCTCGGCGAGGCCGGCGGCATCGCCGGCGGGCGCCAGCCAGCCGGTGTTTCCGATGACCACCGCCTCCTCGGCGCCGCCGCCATCCTCCGACACGACCGGGCGGCCCATCGCGCCCGCCTCGATCAAGGTCCGGCTGAAACCCTGCTTCCGGCCGCCCGTGGCGACCACGACGTCGGCCAGCATGTAGGCGGCGGGCATGTCGTCGACATAGGGCCCGATCTGGACGCGGCCGTTGAGCTTCGCCGCGTCGATGGCGCGCTCGAGCTCGCGCTCGAAGGGCGTCGCGTCGCCGGTCGAGCCCAGCAGCAGGCAGAAGACGTCTTCGCGGCCCAGCCGGCCGACGGCCTCGATCAGGATCTTCTGGCCGCGATCCTCGTCGAAGCGGGCGGGGCAGAGGATCAGATGGCTGCCGTCCGGCACCCGCAACGTGCCGGCGAGCCGGATCACGCGGTCGGCGCGCACGACGGCCGGATCGAAGCGGTCGAGATTGACGCCGGGCGGGATGACCTCGAGCCGTCCCTCGAGGCCGGGAAAGCGCTGCAGCGCGTCGCGCGCCACGAAGTCGGACACGGCGATGGCGAAGTCGGCGCGCGCCTGGCGGCCCTCGACGAAGCGCTCGGCCATTCGCGTGGCCAGGAACGGCCGGTGCAGGGTCGCGATCCATCTGACCGCGAGGCGGCGGGCGAGCGCCCGGGCGATCCAGGCCGTCGCCGGCGAGCGCGCCTGGACCAGCGTCACCTGCGCCTCGCGCAGGCCCGCGGCCAGCCGCGCCGGCAAGGCGAAGCGCCCGCGCAGGAGAGTCGGGTTGGCGGGCAGCTCGATGTGGGTCGCGCGCATCCGCAGCAGGTCCGGCACCAGGGCGCCGCCGGGCGAGGCGACGACCGCCGATCCGCCGGCCGCGATCACCGCCTGCGCGGCATCGAGCGTGGCGCGGGCGAGTCCGCCGCCGGCGAGGGTCGGGACGATCTGCAGGAGGTTCGGGGCTGTCACGTCGCGTTTGGCGAGGGGTTCTTCCTGTGGCAGGTAACACGGCATGACGGGGGACGATAGGGTTCAGAGGCTGCCGCGACCGGATGGCAACACGGTCGCCTACGCGCGCGTCGAAGGACGATCGCCGACGGTGGCATTCCTCGGCGGCTTCCGCTCCGACATGACCGGCACCAAGGCGCTCGCGCTCGAGGCCTGGGCGGAACGCACCGGCCAGGGCTTCGTGCGCTTCGACTATCTCGGTCACGGCCAGTCGTCGGGCCGCTTCGAGGACGGCACGATCGGCCGCTGGCTCGACGATTCGCTGGCGGTGCTCGACGGGCTCACCGACGGCAGGCTCGTGCTCGTGGGCTCGAGCATGGGCGGCTGGCTGTCGCTGCTGGCCGCGCGCGCCCGGCCCGAGCGTCTGGCCGGGCTGGTGCTGATCGCGCCGGCGCCGGACTTCACCGAGCGCATGCTGCTGGCCGGCCTGTCGCCCGACGAGCGCGAACGGCTGCAGCGCGAGGGGCGCCTGGAGCGGCCGTCGCAATACTCGCCCGAGCCGTCGGTGTTCACGTGGCGGCTGATCGAGGAGGGACGCTCCCATCTCCTGCTCGACAAGCCGCTCGTTCTTCCCTGTCCGGTGCGCCTGTTGCACGGGCAGAGCGATCCCGACGTGCCGTGGGACTATTCCCTGCAGATCGCCCGCCACGTCGAGTCGCCCGAGGTGATCACCACGCTGGTGAAGGGCGGCGATCACCGCCTCAGCACGCCGGCCGACATCGCGCGCCTTATCGCGACCGTAGAGGAGCTTCTGTAGCTGGAGGCGCGCCACTCCAGTGGCACGTCATGTCAGGTTCTTCCGGACCGCGCGCCTCTGGTGCGCTTGGAGGGCGGGACGCCTGCAGAAAAGGTCATGACGCGCCATCGGAGTGGCGCGCCCCCAGCGCGATCGCCTCCAATCCTTCCTTGTAGGTCGGATGGCGCAACACCACGCCGAGCTCGTCCTTGATCCTGTCGTTCCGGACGCGCCGGCTTTCGGCATAGAAGGAGCGCGCCATGGGGCTGAGCGCGGGCTCCGCCTGTTCCCAGGGGATCGCGGGCGGGACCGGCGCGCCGAGCAGGGCGCAGGCGAAGGCGACGACGTCGCCCGTCGAGGCCGGCAGGTCGTCGGCGACGTTGAAGAGGCGCACGGCGCCTGCGGATCCGGGTCGTGCCAGCGCCGCCAGCACGGTTGCGGCGATGTCCTCGACATGGATGCGCGAGAAGACCTGGCCCGGCTTGTCGATGCGCCGCGCGGTGCCGGCCCTGACCTGGTCGATGGCGCTGCGGCCCGGACCGTAGATGCCGGGCAGGCGGAAGACGTCGAGCGCCGCGCCCGCCGCCTGCGCCGCCGCTTCCCAGGCCCGCTCGGCGGCCAGCCGGGCGATGCTGCGCGGCTGGCCCGGCCGGGGCGGCGTGTCCTCGTCGACCCAGCCGCCGGCGCGGTCGCCGTAGACGCCGGTCGTCGACAGGTAGCCGAACCATCCGACGGAGCGCGGCCAACCGGCCATGGTGCGCAGGACGGGATCGCCGGCTTCGCCGGGCGCGATGGTGCAGAGGACGTGCGTCGTTCCGGCCAGCGCCGGGTCGGGCAGGGGCGCGGTGCCGTCGAAGCGGTGCGTCTCGATGCCGAGCGCGCGCAGGCGCCCGGCCTTTTCCTCGCCGCGGCAGGTGCCCGCGACCTGCCAGCCCGCCGAGCGCGCGAGCATGGCGATTTCAAGGCCGCTGAAGCCCAGTCCGAAGATGAAAAGACGTCCTGTCACCTTGTCAGCATCGGCGCGGCGCGGTTCTTTGCAAGGATGATGTTGCTCCGTCCGGCGCTCGCCCTCCTGCTTCTGACCGGTCCGGCCATGGCCCAGAAGGGGCTCGGCCTGATGGAGGAGACGCCCGATCATCTGCGCCTCTACAACGACTGCATGAAGCTCGCGCGCGCCGACCCCCTGAAGGCGCTGCCGGCGGCGGAGAAATGGCACGCGCAGGGTGGCGGCTTCGCGGCGCGCCACTGCGTGGCGACGGCGATGTTCATGGCGGGCCGCTATGCGCAGGCCGCCGTCCAGTTCGAATCGATCGCCCGCGACATGGGCCAGGACCGGCCGGGTCTGCGCGCCGAGCTGTGGGCGCAGGCCGGCCAGGCCTTCATCGAGGCGGGCGTCGCCACCAAGGCGATCGAGGCCCAGAACCGCGCGATCGAGCTCAAGCCGACCGACGCCAGCCTGTGGGTCGATCGCGGGCTCAGTCACGCCGCCCAGCGCGCCTGGCCGCGCGCCATCTCCGACTTCGACCGTGCCCTGCAGCTCTCGCCCGACGACGTCGAGGTCCTTGTTCTGCGGGCGGCCTCATGGCGCAACGCCGGCAATCCCGAGCGGGCGCTGGCCGACGCCGCGCGGGCCCTCAGGATCGCGCCCGACCATTCCGAGGCGCTGCTCGAGCGCGCCTTCGCCAACCTGGCGCGCGGCCAGCGCGGGACCGCCAACGTCGATTTCAGCATGGTGCTGCGGCTTGTGCCTCCCGGATCGCCGGCGGCCCTGCGCGCCGAAGCCGGGCTGCGGGGCGAACTGCCCCATCCCTCCGAACCGGCTCTGCCGCAGGCGCCGGCGGGCGCTGCCAGGGGCGGCGGCAAGCGGTAGAATCCAGGCCAACGCTGGTGTAGGAGCCAAGAAACATGAAACGCCTCGCCCCTCTCGTCCTCGTCCTCCTGGCCGGATCGGCCGCCGCGCAGCAGGCGCAGCCCACCTCGCCCTACTATCCCGCGCCGCCGCCGCAGCAGGCGCCGACGGTGCAGGAAGGCGCGTCGACCAGCGGGCTCAGCTCGCCGCTGCCGAACGCGCCGGCCAAGGTCGAGCGCACCGACGTCGCGTCCGACGCCGAGGCGCAGCTCTTCGCCGACGCCCGCAAGATCGTCTGGGGCCGCTATGCCAAGGTGAAGGGCGCCAAGCCCGGCGAGCTCACGGTGACCCGCAAGGGCGCGCTGTGGACGGTGAAGGGGCGCATCGACAGCGCGGCACCCGGCACCGAAGGCGACTGGGCGTCGATCGACGGCGTGGTCGAGAAGATCGCGCCCGGCCTGGTGCAGATCCGCGGCGAGGTCGCCTTCCGCGTCGCCAAGGTCGAGAAGGGCGTGCCCTGCAAGGTGGGCGGCCTGCTCAACTTCAAGCGCTCGGGCAAGTCGCAGGTCTGGCGCCTGGTCGAAGGCGACAATCCCTGCGACGGCGCGCGCGAGAATTTCGATCTGGTGCACAGCAAGCCGCCCGAGAAGCGGCCGGTCCCCAAGCGCGGCTAGGGCGCCAGGCGATCCCGGCTTAGCGCAAGCCGCTCATTTAGTGGAAGCCGCTCTGAACCGTCAGACCGAGGGCCGTCCAGCGCGGATCCTGTCGATCTCCCCGCGCGCCAGGCTGTCGGCGCGCTCGTTCTCGGGATGGCCGGAATGGCCGCGCACCCAGTGCCACTGGACGTCGTGGCCGGCGCGCGCCGCGTCGAGCCGCTGCCACAGCTCGACGTTCTTCACCGGCTTCTTGTCGGCGGTCCGCCAGCCGTTCCTCTTCCAGCCGTGGATCCACTTGGTGACGCCGTCGCGCACGTAGAGGCTGTCGGTGTGGACATGGACCTGGCAGGGGCGCTTCAGCGCCTCCAGCCCCATGATCGCCCCCATCAGCTCCATGCGGTTGTTGGTCGTCATCGGCTCGCCGCCCGCGAGCTCGCGCTCGCGGCTGCCGACGCGCAGGATCGCCGCCCAGCCGCCCGGGCCCGGATTTCCGCTGCAGGCGCCGTCGGTGAAGATGTCGACGTGCGGCGCCGTCACAGGCCGTAATCCGCGATCGAGGCGGTGCCGCGGTGGAAGCGCAGCCGGTCGAGATACTCCCGCGGATCCTTGCGCTTCACCAGCGCGCCTTCCGGCGTATGGACCCAGTCGTAGAGCCGCGTCAGCAGGAAGCGCAGGGCCGCGCCGCGCGCCAGCAGCGGCAGCTGCCGGCGCTCCTCCGGCTCCAGCGGCCGCGCGCGCTCGTAGCCCTGCAGCAGGGCGCGCGCCTTGGTGGCGTTGAACGACATGTCGGGCTCGAAGCACCAGGCGTTGAGGCAGATGGCGACGTCGTAGGCGAAGGCGTCGTTGCAGGCGAAGTAGAAATCGATCAGGCCCGACAGCCGGTCATGCAGGAAGAAGACGTTGTCGTTGAACAGGTCGGCGTGGATGACGCCGGACGGCAGCCCGTCCGGCCAGCCGGCCTCGAAGAAGACGAGCTCGTCCTCCAATTCGTGCGCCAGCGCCGGGTCGTCGATCGAGTGGCGCGAGGCCTCGAACAGCGGCCGCCATCCGCCGACCGAGAGCGCGTTGGGCCGTCGCAGGGGAAAGTCGCGGCCGGCAAGGTGGAGACCGGCCAGCGCCTCGCCGACCGGCCCGCAATGGGACGGCAGGATGCGGCGCGGCCACAGGCCGTGCAGGAAGCTCGTGATCGCCGCCGGCTTGCCGGCCAGTTGGCGCAGCGCCTGCCCGTCCCGCCCGTGGATGGGTTGCGGGCAGTTGATGCCGCGCGCCGCCAGATGGTCCATCAGGCCGAGGAAGAAGGGGAGCTCGCGGGGATCGACGCGCTTCTCGTAGAGCGTGACGATGAACTGGCCGATGCTGGTGACCAGCAGGTAGTTTGAGTTCTCGACCCCTTCGGCGATTCCCTTGAAGGAATCGGCCTCGCCGATATCGTACTCGGCCAGGAAAGCTTCGAGCTCGGCGTCGCTGACTTCCGTGTAGACCGCCATCGGCCGTCCTCACGCCACCAGGGCGCGCGGCAGCTTGAAGACGACGGTCTCCTCGGTCGTGCGGATCTCCTCCACCGTGACCTCGTAGCGCTCGCGACACGCGGCGAGCAGCTCGGCGACCAGGCTCTCCGGCGCCGAGGCGCCGGCCGTGATGCCGAGCCGGTCGACGCCCTCCAGCCATTCCCAGTCCATGTCGGCGGCGCGCTGGACCAGGCGGGTCCTGGCGCAGCCGTAGCCCGCCGCGACCTCGACCAGCCGCATCGAATTGGAGGAGTTGGGGGCGCCGATCACCACGATCGCGTCGCACCGGGGCGCGATCGCCTTGACCGCAGCCTGGCGGTTGGTGGTGGCGTAGCAGATGTCCTCGAGCTTCGGCCCCTCGATGGAAGGGAAGCGGCGGCGCAGCACCGCCACGATCCCCATCGTGTCGTCGACCGACAGGGTCGTCTGGGTGGCGTAGGCCAGATTGTCGGGATCGGGCGCCGCCAGCGCCTCGGCCTGGGCGACGTCCTCGACCAGCAGGACGGCGCCCTCGGGCAGCTGGCCCATCGTGCCCACGACCTCGGGATGCCCGGCATGCCCGATCAGGACGACGGTACGGCCGGCGGCGTGGTGCCGCTCGACCTCGCGATGGACCTTCGAGACCAGCGGGCAGGTGGCGTCGACATAGGAGAGGTTGCGCCGCCCCGCCTCGGCCGGCACGGTCTTCGGCACGCCGTGGGCCGAGAAGACGACGGGCCGGCCGTCGGGCACCTCGTCGAGCTCGTCGACGAACACCGCGCCCCGCTTTTCGAGCGTCTCCACGACATGGCGATTGTGAACGATCTCGTGGCGCACGTAGACGGGACGGCCGTAGCGCTCGATGGCGCGCTCGACGATCTGGATGGCGCGGTCGACGCCGGCGCAGAAGCCGCGCGGGGCGGCGAGCAGGATCGTGAGCGGCTTCTTCGTCTCTGTCATTCAGCACGTTCGGACGGCGGGCGGCGGCGCGGACCCGATCGCTTGCGGGCCTGCGGACCATTGCCTAGACTCCGCCCGCAACAGATGAGTACTACGGAATTGGCGCGGCACCGTAACAAAGCCGCCAGAGCGGGGAAAGCAACATGACCGAACCGGTTGTCGCGGCGAAAGCGCCAGTGAAAGTGGCGCTCGAGGCCGGAAAGGACTACTGGTGGTGTGCATGCGGCTTGAGCACCAAGCAGCCCTTTTGCGACGGAAGTCACAAGGGGACCGGCCTCGCGCCCATGAAGTACAGCGTGGAGAAGAGCGGGGACTACTGGCTCTGTGCCTGCAAGCACTCGGCCCGCCAGCCGCTCTGCGACGGAAGCCACAAGACAATCGCATGACCTCGATGAGACGAGCCTTTGTCGTGCCGGCTGCGCTGGCCCTGTCGCTCGCCGCCTGCGGCAGCTCCAAGGACGAGTACGTTGCCTACTGTCCCGAGCCGTTCACGGTGCAGGACGCCGAGCGGCTGACCCATTTCAAGGACGGACCCGGCCGCGACCCGCGCGACATCGCCTACGAGGCCGTGCTCACCGATGCGCGCAGCGGCTGCAAGGCCAGCCGACGCGGGATCGACGTCACCCTGGTGATGCGCATCTCGGCGGTCGCCGGGCCGTCGGTCAGCCCGGGAACGACGCGCGTGCCCTATTTCGTGCGCGTGCTCGACGCCAGCGGAGCCGTCGTGCAGGGCCAGGATTTCGCGGCCGACTTCCGCCTTTCGGGCGGCAGCCCGCGCGGGGCCTCGCGCGAAGAGCTGTCGCTGTTCCTGCCGCACGGCGGCAACTACCGGATCGCGGTCGGCCTGAAGCCGACGCCCGAGGAACTCAACTACAACAGACGCTCGACCGGTCGCTGACCGCGCCGCCGGCTTGACACGCGCCGGCGCGGGCGGCCCACTGGACCGGCAAGGGTCGGGGCCGTTCGACGGAGGCTGACGTGAGCGACTATGCGCAACGCCTGGAAGCGCTGGCGGCGGCGGCGGCGGATCGCTGCACCGGCTGCGGGCACTGCTTCGAGGCCTGTCCCACGGCGCGCGAGATCGGCCTCGCGGCCGACGAGGCCGGCGCCCGGATCGGCGAGCTGGTGGCGCTGACGCGCGGCGAGACACCCGCCGCGCCCCTGCGGCAATGGCTCGACGCCTGCGATGGCAGCGCGCGCTGCACCGCCGCCTGTCCCGAGGACATCAACGTCCGCCAGTGGGTGACCATCGCCAAGATGAAGGCGCTGGAGGCGACGCGGGCGCGCGAGGTCGGCGCGGCCAACGCCGCCGGCCGTTTCCGCCACATGGCGCAGGCGGTGCGGCTGCTCGCCAGCATGCAGCTTCCCTCGGAGACGCTGAAGAAGATCCTGGCGCCGGCCGAGCGGCGGACCGCCGACGTGCTGTTCTATACGGGCTGCAACGTGCTGCGCACGCCGCACATCGTGCTCAACGTGATGGACATCCTCGACGCGCTGGAACTCGACTTCGACGTCGTCGGCGGCACCGCCCATTGCTGCGGCGTCTACCAGTTCCAGGAAGCCGACATGCCGACCTACGAGCGCATGGGCCATCGCACCTTCCAGCGCTTCGGCCAGTCGGGTGCGTCGAAGGTGCTGACCTGGTGCCCGACCTGCACCAAGAACTTCGACGAGCTGGAGGAGAGCGTCGAGCCTGCCGCCTTCGACATGGGCCATGTCAGCGAGTTCCTGGCGGCCAACCTCGACGCGCTGAGGGCACGCTTCCGGCCCGACCAGCCACGCCGGCGGGTCGTGATCCACGAGCATCTCGGCATCGGCGCGACGCTGGAAAGCATCCGCGCGCTGCTCTCGGCCGTGCCGAAGCTCGAGCTGGTCGAGCTCGCGCAGGATTCGGGCTTCTCCTACGCCTGCGGCGGCCAGGCGGCGAAGTTCAGGGGGCGCGAGCAGGCGATCCATCGGGCGCTCGCCGAGGGCGCGGTCGCGGCCGGAGCCGACACGATCGTCACCATGTACCATTCCTGCCATCGCGCGCTGGCCGGCGCCGAGGCGGTGCATCCCGGGCTGACGGTCGTCAACTTCACCGACGTGCTGGCCGAGGCGCTGGGCCGCGGCGGCCATCCCGACTACTACCGGCTCTACAAGAAGGGCGGCGCGATGGACGAGGCGGTCGCTGCGGCGCGCCGCTTCCTGAGCGACAACGGTGTCCGGATCGACGAGACGTCGGTGAAGTCGCTGACCGCCGACATCTTCGACGAGACCGGCCTCGCCGGCGGCCGCGAGGCCTTCGCGCAGGCGTTCACGGCAATGGCGAAGACGGGCTGAACGTCCGTCGGGTCGGCCCGCCGTCGCGCGCCTCACGGGGACTGAACGCGCGAGCGATCTAATTGCACGGCCGTTCCGTTCGCGGCGGCGGCGATGTCTGGCATCATGAGCGACAGGTCGCGTCGGTTCCCGGGGCACCGTTGGCGTGGTCAGGTGAGGCCGCACCCGTATGCCCTATTCGCTGCAGAACTCGACCTATCTCGATCTCGACAGCTACTTCAACAACGGGCTGAGCAACGGCGGCATGCCAACCGGCTCGACGCCGGCTCCGCCGACCTACGCGATGAACGTGGCGCTGGTGCTCGACCGCGCCAGCCCGGAGGAGACGCTCCAGTCGCTGCTCGGTGGCAACTGGGCCAGCCGCCAGAAGGCCTTGGCCGAGCTCGGGCCGGGCGGCGTCGACAGCGCGTTCGGCGCCGACCCACAGGCCTACCAGACCGTCCTGAACGACCTTGCGGGGATGGGACTCCAGACGACCGAGCAGACTGTCTTCCCCGGCCTCTCCGGATACGTCTCGTCTGCCGCCTCGCGCACCATCTGGGTGCAACTCGACACCGCAGGCTTCCAGACCCTGTTCGGCACGCCCCTGCTCAAGCAGGACGGCGAACCGTCGGGCAAGTACTACTGGAACGGCAATCTCACGATCCCCGACGCGTGGGCGGGCATCGTCAAGGGCCTGTGGTTCGACGTCGACGATTCGACGTTCGGGGCGATGATGCCGTCGTCGGGCGGCAGCCAGGGGACGCTGACGCCGGGCTATCAGGGGATCGGCAACGGGGCGGCGGCGCCCGGCCATTCGCTGCCGCCGACCGATCCCCAGACCGTCGCGAGCTACTACAACTTTCCGCTGCTCGGCCAGTCGGTGGCGACCGGCGCCATCGGGCTGCTGGAATCGGGGTTGGGCGATCTCTCGCCAGTGCCGGGCATGACGGTCGCGCAACTGCTCGACCAGTATCGCGAGGGCATCCTCCTGCCCGGTGGCGCCATGGTGATCGGCGTCGAGCCCGGCGGCTTCAACGGCACGTCGACGGCGGAGCGCTCGCTCGACATGGGCGTCGCGACCGCCATCAACCCCAACAGCCCGCTCATCCTCTACGCCGGGTCCGGATCGAACGGCTCCGCCAACTCGGAGCCCTTCACGGCCTACCAGGCGGCGATCTGGGACACCGTGAACAATCCGGCCGTCGTGTCGTCGTCGGAGCGGTTCGTCGTGGCGCAGCCCTCGCCCGGCTCGCCGTTCCTGTGGGCGGCCCAGCAGCTCTTCGTCGACGCGGCGCTGCGCAACATCACGGTCGTGTCGTCGAGCGGCGACGGTGGCTCGGGTTACGAGATCGCCAACGGCTTCACCAACGTCACCTACACGCGCTCCAGCCCCTACGGCCTGGTGGTCGGCGGCACGTCGCTCAGCCTGGGGGAGCAGGCGGCCGTCGATCCCACGCTCGCGGCCAACCTCTATGCGCTGGCGGTCGACCAGCACGATCCCGCGACGCTGTGGTCGCTGGTCGGTGGCGGCCTGACAGCCATGCCGACCGCGGACGATCCGCGCTGGTTCATCGAGACGGTGTGGAACCGCTACTACCTGACGCAGCCGGCGCCGTACGACCTGCAGCCCGGCTACCAGAGCGATGAATCCGGCAACGGCGGCGTCGATCCGACGCAGTCGACGCCGTGGTTCCAGTCGGCGCTGTCGCCCTTCGTCCCATTCGAGACCGCCGACGGGACGAATCTCGCCGGACGCGGCGTTCCCGACGTTTCGGCCTTGGCGGGCGGCAACATGCTCTACAACGTGCCGCCGGCGGACTTGATCGGCACGTCGGCCGACGGCGGCACCAGCGCGTCGACGCCGCTCTGGGCGTCGCTGATCGTGCAGTTCAACGCCATCTTCAACGATCAGGGCCTGCCCAATCTCGGGTACATGACGGACCTGCTCTACATCGCCGCGGCCATTGCGCCGGCCTCCTTCAACGACGTCACGCAGGGCAACAACGTCTCGTCGTTCCTCTACGGCGGCGCGACTTACCAGAGCGAAGGCGAAGCCATCATTCCCACGGTCTTCGGCTACACGGCGACCGTCGGCTACGATCTCGCGAGCGGGCTCGGCTCGCCCAACGGCACGCTGCTCGGCCGAGCGCTCACGGCCATCGCCCATTCACAGATGTACTATGAGGGCAGCGTCGCCGGCGTGATCGACAGCGACGGGAACGGCGGCTGGTCGAGCGGCGCGGCGCAATCCCTGCTGCTGCAGGGCATCTCCTACGGACAGAGCGTCGACATCGACTTCCTCGCCGGCGGGGGCTCGGCGTCGTTCGACAGCCTCGCCACGTCGGCCTTCGCCTGGACGCCGCGCTTCGCCGGCCAGGTGATGCAGTCCTTCTTCGATCCGCAGCTCGTGATCCTGTTCGACAAGCAGGCGCAGGGCACGGTCGGCCAGGTCACGGTCGGGGCGGGCCAGGCGCTGTCCGTCACCCTCGACGGCGAGGCCGCGAGCGCCTTCGGCATGGCCCTGACCAGCAGCTTCGGGTTCGCCGACTTCCAGGCCTCGGCCACCAGCGCCCTGCATGTCGCCCGGCCGGTGGCGATCGCCGAGATCCCGGATGGCGCCGGCACGATGGACGCGATCGTGCGGTTGCGTCAGGCCGGCACCGACAGTCTCGCGGTCTCCTTCTACCGGGTCGACGATCTCGCCGGCCACATCGGCGGGCTGTCGCCGGGCGATGCCGGCTATGCCGCGGCGGCGCAGAACCGTGCCTACCAGGTCGGCAGCGGCGGCACCCAGCTCGCCGGGCCGGGATATGGCAACTTCGCCCAATCGACGGTGCTGAACGTGGGCGCCGGCGACGTGATCGCCATGACGCTGATCGACCAGTCGACGGGCGCCACCTATTGGGGCTTCGCGCGCGGCAACGAGACGGTCAACGGCCAGTCGGTCGCCCATCTCTGGAACTACGGGCTGAACACCTGGGGCTTCGAGGACCAGTACGGCGGCGGCGACCACGACTTCAACGATCTGCTGATCCAGCTCGACTTCACCAGTGGCGCCGGTCACGGCTGGCTCGCCTGATCACCTCTCCTTGACCGCCAGCACCGCCCACGCGGCGTCGGCGAAGAAGCGGACATGGTCGGACAGGTCGCCGGTGAAGCGGCCATAGACCTTGTAGGTCGCCGCCTGCAGCACCACGCCGATCGCCGAGGCGGCGGCGAGGTCGATGTTGCGGCGGGGGATCTCGCCCGCCTTCATCGCCTGGGAGATCACCTCGCGAACGGCGTTGACCGGGTTGGGCGTGCCCTCCGGCACCTGGATCAGGAACGAGTGCTGGTTCAGCAGGTGGTAGGCGAACAGCGTCCAGTCGCGGTCCGCCCACTGGCAGTAGCAGCGAACGATCGCGTCGATCTTGGCGCGCAGCCCCTTCGCCGGCTGCTGGGCCTCGACCAGCGCCTCGGCCAGCGCGCGGTGATGGCGCAGGAAGAGGTCCAGCGCGAGCTGCTCCTTGCTCGGGAAATAGCGATAGATCGTGCCCTCGGCGACCGAGGCCGCCATGGCGATCTCCTTGGTCGTCGTCTCCGTGACGCCGCGCGCCACGAACAGCGTCAGCGCGGCGCGCTCCAGCCGCGCCTTGGTTTCCTCGGCCTTGCCCATGGCCGGGAGTCTATGAGGGAGCGCTCACATCAGGAAGTCCCGGCCGCGCCGTCCCGCCGGCCCATTTGCCGCAGATGGCGGAAATGGGCGGAGATCATGCCGGCGAGGCCGGTGCGGTGGTACTCGACGCCGTGCCGCCGGGCCAGCCGGTCGATCGCGCGCGAGATGGCGCGATAGTGGGCATGGCTGATCCGCGGGAAGAGGTGGTGGGCGACATGCGCGTTCAGCCCGCCGATCAGGAACGTCGCGACCCGGCTGGTCGGGGCCCAGTCGAGGGAGGAGGCGAAGACGTGCTCGACATAGGACGAGCCGATATAGCCCTCGGCGTCCGGCACGGGAAAGACATTGCCGTCGGCGAAGTGCGTGCCGATCAGCATCAGGACGAAGACCAGCGACGTCACCGCGGTCGCCAGCACGTAGGCGGCGATCACCGAGGTCCAGGCGAGCGTCGAGCAGGCGATCGGCAAGCCCAGCAGGGCCGCGAAGTAGAGGAGCTTGGCGGCGACGAAGCCCGCATGCCGCGCCGGCGAGTGGCGGATGTCTCTGAGATTCGCGAGTGATTTCTGGCAGATGTAGATCGCGTCCTGCACGAAGATGGCATGCAGGTGCACCAGCAGATAGACGGGCAGGGCATAGAGGTGCTGCCAGCGATGGCGGCGGCGCCACGGGTGATTCGGCGACAGCCTCAGGAAGGGATTGTGGTCGATGTCGGCGTCGCAGCCATTGACGTTGGGAAAGAGGTGATGCGAGCGCGTGTGGCGGAGACGCCACAGATGGCCGTCGATGCCGAGCAGGCCGAACGCGCCCTCGCCGACGACGCGGTTCAGGCGCGGGTGGCGCGTGAGCGAGTCGTGCGCGGCGTCGTGGGCGACGTTCAGCACCAGCAGGAGGGCGGCGAGGTTGAAGACGCCGTAGGCCGCGAGCGTGGCGGCGAAACTCGACGGGCCGGCCAGCAGCCAGCCGTAGCTCGCCGCGACGAAGGCGGCATAGAGCGCCGCCTTCGCCCACAGGCCGCCTGTCGCGAACGGACCGCCGCGGCTTCGCGTGATGGCCTCGGCTTCGGCGGCCAGCGCGCGCCAGAAGCCGAGGTCTACCGGACGCCTGAACCTCATCGGGCGTCCTCGCTGGTGAACCAGCGCCAATCCAGGGTCCAGTCGCGCCCCTCGGTCCGGTCGGCATGGTCCATCGGCCAGGCCGCCGGGTTGGCCGTCGCCTCGCGATCGGCGTCCGCGGGGCGGCGATCGGACTCGCTCTGCAGCAGGAGAAAGGTCTGGAAAGCCTGGCGCATGAACATGGGACCCTCCTTGGGTGAGTGCGCGCTCATTTTATAAGTGAGCAATCACTCAATTTCAAGGGGCTCGTAATCGATTGGTTTTTCGGGATTTTCCCGATGGACGGGCCGGGAAGGGGCTCTTAAGGTCCCCGGACCCAGACGATCCCTGTGGGAGAGACCGCCTCGCTTCGTGACGAAGGGGGGCGGCGCCGAAGGAGCAACCGGCCCCGGAAACTCTCAGGCAAACGGACCGCAGGAGGATGGGTCTCTGGAAAGCGACGAGCCTTCGATCGAGGGCGCGTCCACCGACGAAGTAAGCCGGATCGCTCCGGCGAATCTTTCAGGTCTCCGGACAGAGGGGGTCGCAAGGCGGCGCAATCTTTGCGTCGGGCACTGCGACTCTGGAGATCTGCTTGGCCGAGACCCTCGAACGCACACCCCTCCACGACCTTCATCGCGAGCTCGGCGCGCGCCTCGTGCCGTTCGCGGGCTACGAGATGCCGGTGCAGTACCCGACCGGCATCCTGGCCGAGCATGCCCAGACCCGCGAGGCCGCCGGCCTGTTCGACGTCTCCCACATGGGGCAGGTGCGCCTCACCGCGAAGCCCGGGCAGGACGCGGCCCGGGCGCTGGAGACCCTGGTGCCGGGTGACATCGCAGGGCTCCAGCCCGGCCAGCAGCGCTACACCCAGTTCACCGACGCTGCCGGCGGCATCCTCGACGACCTGATGGTGACCAGCACGGGCGATCATCTGCTGCTGGTGCTGAACGCTGCCTGCAAGCACGACGACCTCGCGCACCTGCGGAAGCACCTGTCGGCGACCTGCGAGATCGAGCCCATGTTCGCCCGCGGCCTGCTGGCCCTGCAGGGTCCGAAGGCGGCGCAGGCGCTGGCGCGCCTCGCGCCGGCGGCGGCCACGATGACCTTCATGACCGGCGCCTTCTTCGTGATCGACGGCGCGCGCTGCTACGTCACGCGGTCGGGCTATACCGGCGGCGACGGCTACGAGATCTCGACGCCGGCCGATGCCGCCGAGGCGATCGCGCGCACGCTGCTGGCCGAACCCGAGGTCAAGCCGATCGGGCTCGGCGCCCGCGATTCGCTGCGCCTCGAGGCCGGCCTCTGCCTCTACGGCCACGACATCGACACCACGACGACGCCGGTCGAGGCGGGGCTGCTGTGGAGCATCGGCAAGGAGCGCCGCGCGGGCGGCAGCCGGGCCGGCGGCTATCCGGGCGCCGACGTGATCCAGAAGCAGATTGCCGAGGGCGCGCCGCGCCGGCGCGTCGGTCTCATGCCCGACGGCAAGGCGATCGCCCGCGAGGGCGCCGAGATCGCGATCGACGGCACGGTGGTCGGCAAGGTCACCTCGGGTGGCTTCTCGCCCACGCTCGGCCGCCCGGTCGCCATGGGTTATGTCGAGCGCGCCGCCGTGCCCGCCGGACCGGCGGCCAACGGCACACGGGTCGAGCTCGTGGTGCGCGGCAAGCCCGTGCCGGCGGAGATCGCGCCCATGCCTTTCGTCAAACACGCCTACTACCGCGGATAGGAGCTTTTCGATGGCCGACATGAAGTACAGCGAGGAACACGAGTGGATCCGCGTCGAGGGCGATGTCGGCACCATCGGCATCACGCAGTACGCCCAGGAGCAGCTGGGTGACGTGGTGTTCGTCGAGCTGCCGGCGGCGGGCCGCAAGGTCGCGAAGAACGAGGCCTGCGCCGTCGTCGAATCGGTCAAGGCGGCGTCCGACATCTTCGCCCCGGTCTCCGGCGAGATCGTCGAGGCCAATGCCGCGCTCGCCGATTCGCCGGGCGACGTCAACGCCGAGCCGACCGGCAAGGGCTGGTTCTTCAAGCTCAGGTTCGCCGACAAGAGCGAGCTCGACGGGCTGATGGATGAGGCCGCCTACGACGCCTTCGTGAAGTCGCTGGGCTGACGGGGAAGGCGATGCGCTACCTTCCGCTCACCGAGGCCGACCGGCGCGACATGCTGGCGGCGATCGGCGCCCGCTCCGTCGACGAGCTGTTCCGCGACGTGCCGGCCACGGCGCGGCTGTCGGGCAAGGTCGCGGGCCTGCCCGACCATCTGGGAGAGCTCGAGGTCGAGCGCGCCTTCCAGGACTTCGCGGCGATGAACGTGTCGCCGTCGACCGCGCCGTTCTTCATCGGTGCCGGGGCCTACCGCCATCACGTGCCGGCCACGGTCGACTACGTGATCCAGCGCGGCGAGTTCCTCACCTCCTACACGCCCTACCAGCCCGAGGTGACGCAGGGCACGCTGCAGTACCTGTTCGAGTTCCAGACCCAGGTCAGCCTGCTCACCGGCATGGAGGTGGCGAACGCCTCGATGTACGACGGCTCGACTGCCGCCTCCGAGGCGGTGCTGATGGCCAACCGCATCACGCGCCGCAGCAAGGCGCTGATCTCCGGCGGGCTGCATCCGCACTATCGCAGCGTCATCGAGACCACCGCGCACTGGCAGGGCTACCGGGTGGTGGCGGCCGCGGCCGACGCCGAGGGGCTGGAGGACCTGATCGCCCGGATCGACAAGGAGACGTCCTGCGTCGTCGTCCAGAATCCGAGCTTCTTCGGCCATGTCCGCGACTTCGCCGCGCTGGCCGAGGCCTGCCACGCCGCCGGCGCGCTGCTGATCGTGGTGGTGACCGAGGTCGTGTCGCTCGGGCTGATCAAGCCGCCGGGCGAGATGGGCGCCGACATCGTCGTGTGCGAGGGCCAGTCGATCGGCAACGGGCTGGGCTTCGGCGGCCCCTATGTCGGACTGTTCGCCACCCGCGACAAGTTCCTGCGCCAGATGCCGGGACGCCTCGCCGGCGAGACGGTCGATGCCGACGGCAAGCGCGGCTTCGTGCTGACCCTCTCGACGCGCGAGCAGCACATCCGCCGCGAGAAGGCGACGTCCAACATCTGCACCAATGCCGGCCTCTGCGCGCTGGCCTTCACGGTGCACCTCACCCTGCTGGGCGAGGCGGGCCTGCGCCGCCTGGCCGAGATCAACCACGACAAGGCGAACGAGCTCGCCGACCGTGTCGCCGCGCTGCCCGGCGTCGAGCTGCTGAACGAGAGCTTCTTCAACGAGTTCTGCGTGCGCCTGCCGAAGCCCGCCGCGCCGGTGGTCGAGGCACTGGCAGCCCGGCGCATCCTGGGCGGGGTGCCGGTGTCGCGGCTGATCCCCGACGACCCGGGCGTCGCCAACCTGCTCCTGCTCGCCGCCACCGAGACGGCGACCGAGAGGGGCATGGCCGCGCTGGTCGCCGGTCTGAAGGAGGTTCTGTGATGGTCCAGTCGCTCGACCGCTCCCAGGGCCGTACCGGAGCCGCAGCCGCCGTGGCCGGCGAGGCTCCCGCGACCTTCACCGGCAATCGCGCGCTCATGATCGAGGAGCCGCTGATCTTCGAGATGGGCCAGCCCGGCCGATGCGGCGTCGACCTGCCCGCACCGCTGGCCGGCGCTCCCCGCGGCCGGGACCGGCTGAACGGGCTGCGGCGCGCCGGCGAGATCGGCCTGCCGGGCCTCGGCGAGCCGCAGGTCGTGCAGCACTACACGCGGCTCAGCCAGAAGAACTACGCCATCGACATGGGCGTCTATCCGCTGGGCTCGTGCACCATGAAGCACAATCCGCGGCTGAACGAGAAGGTGGCGCGGCTGCCCGGCATCGGCGACCTGCATCCGCTGCAGCCGGTCTCGACCGTTCAGGGCGCGCTGGCGCTGATCGACAGCCTGGCGCACTGGCTGAAGACCCTGACCGGCCTGCCGGCGGTGGCGATGTCGCCGGCCGCCGGCGCGCATGGCGAGATGTGCGGCATGATGGCGATCGCCGCCGCGCTCGAGGCGCGTGGCGAGCGCGCCGGACGCCGCACGGTGCTGGCGCCGGAATCGGCGCACGGCACCAATCCCGCGACCGCGGCGGCGCTTGGCTTCACCGTGAAGCCGATCCCGGCCAACGATCGCGGCCGGGTCGACCTCGACGCCCTGAAGTCGGCGCTCGGTCCCGACGTCGCGGCGATCATGCTGACCAACCCCAACACCTGCGGCCTGTTCGAGGACGAGATCGTCGAGATCGCGCGCGCGGTGCACGAGGCCGGGGCCTACTTCTATTGCGACGGCGCCAACTTCAACGCCATCGCCGGCCGGGTGCGGCCGGGCGACCTCGGCGTCGACTGCATGCACATCAACCTGCACAAGACCTTCTCGACGCCGCACGGCGGCGGCGGGCCGGGAGCGGGACCGGTCGTGCTGTCGGCAGCGCTGGCGCCCTTCGCGCCCTATCCGTGGATCGTGAAGGACGGCGACGGCTGGCGCGTCGCCGAGGACGGCGCGGCGGTCGACGGCAAGCCGGTGGGACGGCTCAAGGCCTTCCACGGCCAGATGGGCATGTTCACCCGGGCGCTCGCCTACATCATGAGCCACGGCGCCGACGGCCTGAAGCAGGCCTCCGAGGACGCGGTGCTCTCGGCCAACTACGTGCTGGCCTCGCTCAAGGACGTCATGACGCCGGCGTTCGACGGGCCCTGCATGCACGAAGCGCTGTTCGACGACGGCTTCCTCAAGGACACCGGCGTCAGCACGCTCGACTTCGCCAAGGCGATGATCGACGAGGGCTACCATCCCATGACCATGTACTTCCCGCTGGTCGTGCATGGCGCCCTGCTGATCGAGCCGACCGAGAGCCAGGCCAAGGAGGATCTCGACCTCTTCATCGCCGCCCTGCGCTCGCTGGCCGAGCGGGCGAAGAGCGGAACGGCGACCGAAGACTTCAAGGCGGCGCCGCGATTTGCCCCGCGGCGGCGCCTCGACGAGACGCTGGCCGCGCGCAAGCCCGTCCTGCGCTGGCGCCCGTCGAACAACCCGCCCGGAAGCGATCCGCTGAAGCAGGCGGCGGAGTAGGCCGGGCGTTCTTCCCTACGAAAGGGCAGGGCCGCGATCGGTAGGCACACGGTCGCTCTTGGCGCACGATAGGACTGTTGACGTTGTCGGCAACAGTCGAGAGATGCGAGCGCCATGAGAGTCTTCACCACGCTGCCGCAGGAAGACCTGCGCAAGGTCGGCCCTGCCGCCCGCGCCATCGAGGCGACGGGCTATACCGGCGTCAGCACGCAGGAGAACCGGCACGATCCCTTCCTGTCGCTGGCGGTGGCGGGGGCGGCGACCGAGCGGCTGGAGCTGCATACCGGCGTCGCCATTTCCTTCGCGCGCTCGCCGATGACGGTGGCCAATGTCGGCTGGGACCTCGCCGCCAGCTACGGGCCGCAGCGCGTCACGATCGGGCTCGGCAGCCAGGTCCGGGCGCACAACGAGCGGCGCTTCTCGGTGCCCTGGTCGCCGCCGGCGCCGCGCATGCGCGAGTATATCCAGGCGGTGCGGGCGATCTGGGCGGCCTGGAAGGGCGACGGCAAACTCGCCTACGAGGGCAAGCACTACCGCTTCACCCTGATGACGCCGAATTTCGTGCCGGAGGCCTATGAGGGGCCGGCGCCGCGGCTCGGCCTCGCGGCGGTCGGGCCGGCCATGCTGAAGGTCGCGGCCGAGGAATCCGACGACGTGAAGCTCCACGTCTTCTGCACCCGCAAGTACCTGGCCGAGACCATCATGCCGATCCTCGAGGCGGGACTCGCCAAGTCGGGACGGAAGCGCGAGGCCTTCGAGATCTCGGGTGGCGGCTTCGTCGTCACCGGCAAGGACGACGCGGCGGTGCAGAAGCTGTTCGACTGGGTGCGCTACCGCGTCGCCTTCTATGGCTCGACGCCGGCCTACTGGCCGGTGTTCGAGGCGCACGGGCTGGGCGATCTCGGCCGCAAGCTCAACGCCATGACGCGGGCGGGCCAGTGGGACCAGATGGCGAAGGAGGTGCCCGACGACGTCGTGCACCTGTTCGCCGCGGTCGGCCGCCACGACCAGATCGCCAAGGCGATCGAGGCGCGGTTCGGCGGCCTGGTCGATTCGATCAGCGCCAGCGCCAACTCGGCCAAGCCCTCGGACCTGTCGCCCGACCTGCTGCAGGACCTCGCGCGGATCCCGACCGTCTACAGGCACGCGTAGAAGAGTCTGTTGGAGCGCGGACCTCCAGGTCCGCGCTCCCATGACGCGCCACCCGTGGCGCTCATGCGCGCTCGCAGCGACTCAATCGAACAGGGTCGCCAGCCGCTGCTTCATCTGGTCGGCGATGTAGAGCGCCACCGCCTGGATGGTCGAGGTCGGGTTCACGCCGCCGCCGGTCACGAACACGCTGCCGTCGACGATGAACAGGTTCCTGACGTCGTGGCTGCGGCCCCATTCGTTCACCACCGAGCGCTCGGGATCGGTGCCCATGCGCGCCGTGCCCAGCAGGTGGCCGGGATAGTTGAGCGCCGTGCGCGAGCAGAAGATGCGCCGGGCGCCGGCGGCGGCCAGGATCTCCTCGGCGCGCGCGATGCCGTGCTCCATCATGCGGCGCGTATTGTCGCCGATCGTGTAGTCGATCTTCGGCGCCGGGATCCCGTTGCTGTCCTTGAGCACGGGATCGAGCGTGACGCGGTTGTGCGCCTCCGGCAGGTCGTCGCAGGCGATGCCGATGCCGACCCGGTGGTCGAGCATCTCGCGGTAGACGCGGTGATGGTCGCGCCCCCAGGGGAGCTGGCCGGCCGCCATGGCGCCGACCGCCTGGGTCACCGGGCCGGTGCCGCGATTGAACTGCAGCGTGTAGCCGCGCACGAAGCCGCGGCTGCGGTCGGTCTCGTAGAACTCCTTGCTCCACATGTTGGTGATCGGCGCCCGGCCGCCATCCAGCGTCTCCTCGACATAGCCCGAGACCATCGGCCAGGGGTGCATCATCAGGTTGCGGCCGACCATCCCCGAGGAATTGGCGAGACCGTTCGGAAACTTGCCCGAGGCCGAGTTCAGCAGCAGGCGCGGCGTGCCGACGCCGTTGCAGGCCAGGATCACCACCTCGGCCGGCTGGAAGTGCTCGCGACCCTCGGCGTCGTAGTAGACCGCGCCGGCCGCCATGCCCTCGGCGTCTGTGGTGATCTCGCGCACGCGGGCGCGCGGGCGCAGCTCGACGCCGCTGCGGATCGCCAGCGGCCAGTAGGTGATGTCGGTGCTGGCCTTGGCGCCCTGGGCGCAGCCCGGCGTGCAATGGCCGAGGTTGATGCAGGGCGCGCGGCCCTCGTACTCCGTGGTGGCGATGGTCGTGTCGGACGGCCACCAGTGCCAGCCCAGCCGGTTCATCGCCTTGCCGTAATGCGTGCCGGTCCGGCCGAGCGGAATCGGCGGCATGGGCGGGTCGCGCGGCGGCACGCCGGGATCGCCGGCGAGGCCCGACACGCCCATCATGCGGTCGTTCTCGGCGTAGAACTTCTCCAGCGTCCAGTAGTCGATCGGCCAGTCGTCGGCGACGCCGTCGAGCGACTTCACCTTGAAGTCCGACGGGTGCAGGCGCGGCCAGTGGGCGGTGTAGATGATCGTGCCGCCGCCGACGCCGTTGAAGTTCGCGACCTTCATCGGCGAGGCGTCGTCGTTCACCGGATAGTCGGTGTCGCGCCCGCGCCGGTTGGGGCTGATCTCGAAGTCGGTGTAGCGGCGCGCCTCCCAGTCGCGGCCGTTGCTGGGGAAGTCGGTGGGCTTCATCCAGTCGCCCTGCTCGAGGCAGAGGATGCGCATCTTCGTCTCGGCCAGGCTCCAGGCGACGGCGGCGCCCGAGGCGCCGGAGCCGACGATCAGGACGTCGACCTTGTCGTGGTTCATCGCCCGGCCTCCCGGCGATCGTCGCGCCACAGCGGCGGGCGCTGGCGCACGGCATCGAGCAGCGACCAGTCGCCCTGCTCCAGCACGTAGCCGCCGGGGAAGGGCGCGCGGGCCTCGTGCTTCAGCGCCAGCAGCACGCGGTCGTCGCGGTAATAGGCGGCCAGCACGACCCGGCCGAGGGCTGCCGCCGGCGCGCCGCCGCTCGCCTGGTAGTCGTTGAGCAGTGCCTCGCGCTGCCCGTCGTCGAGCGGGCTGAGGCCCCCCGGCGCCCGCGCCGCGATCGCCGCCAGCGCCTCGCGCACCAGCGGCAGGTCGCGCCCCAGCGTGCGCAGGATGTCGTCCTGGATGGCGGGATCGTCGGCACCCGGCACGCCGTGCTCGGCGCTGGCCGGGATCATGGCGCCGGCGATCTCGCGCAGGGCTGCGGTCTCGGCAGTGGACAGGGAGGCGGCGGCGGGATCGGTGGTCATGCCGGACGCTACCACGGCGCAAGAAAAAGCCCCCGCCTTTCGGCGGGGGCTGCCAGGTAGCCCGCGATTTTTCTATGCGGGCAATCTCAATGCAGGCGGCGCGGCAGCTCGGCGATCGCCTCGTCGATCTGGGCCTGCGACTGGGCGCCGCCGACCTGCTGGCGCAGCAGGTTGCGGGTCGCGGTCAGGGCCACGTCGACGGCCATGTTGCGGACCTCGCGCGCCGCCTGGGCCTCGGCCTGGGCGATGCGGTCGCGGGCCTGCTGCTCGCGGCGGGCGATCAGCGTCTCGCGCTCCTCCGCGGCATGCTGGGCGATGCGCTCGGCCTCCTGCCGGGCCTGGGCCACGATCTCCTGCGACAGGCGCGCCGAATCGGCGAGGTTCTTCTGCGCCTCGTCGCGCGCCTTCTGCGCTTCCTGGCGCAGCATCTCGGCCTCGCCGAGCGTGCGCGCGATCAGGGCGCGGCGGTCGTCGAGCATCTTCACGATGCCCTCCACCATCTTCTTGCCGGTCAGCGCCAGGAAGATGACGAACGCGACGGCGACCCAGAAGGCCGGGTCGGCGAACAGGCCACCGCCGCCATGCGCGTCGGCGGCCCAAGCGGTGCTGATCATGTCTTGCCTGCCTTTGCCGCGGCGTCGACGGCGTTCGCGACCTGGGCGGCGTCGGCCGGGCCCACGAGCTTCGACATCACGGCCGAGGCGATCTCGGCCGACATGCCGGTGAGCCCTGCCATGGCCTGGTTGCGCTGGTCGGCGATGCGCCGCTCGGCCGCGGCGATATCGGCCGCGAGCTTGTCGGCGATCTCGTGCATCCGGGCCGAGGTCTGGCCGGCCGCCGCTTCCGAAGCCGCGCGCAGGACCTGGGAGGCTTCTCCGCGGGCGGCGCCCAGCGCCTTCTCCTGGTCGGCGGCCGCCGCGCGAGCGACGTCATTGGCCTTCTGGGCGGCGTCGAGGTCGCCCTGGATCTTGCGCTCGCGCTCTTCCATCGTCTTGCCGATCCCGGGCAGGACCAGCTTCGACATCAGGAAGTAGAGGACCGCGAAGCACACGACCAGCCAGAAGATCTGGCTGGGAAAGCGCGAGACGTCGAACTGCGGCATGCCGCTCTTCCCGGTCTCCTCGGCCGCCAGCACGGGGCCGGCGGCGAGCAGGAAGACGGCGACCGAGGCCGACGCCCAGGTCCGAGGTGCCTGAACGGGCACGATCGAACTCAGGCGAAGAGGGCGATCAGCGCGACGATCAGCGCGAACAGCGCGATGGCCTCGGTGACGGCGAAGCCGATCCAGATGTTGGCGCCGATTTCGGCCTTCGAGGCCGGGTTGCGGGAAAGGGCCGAGATGTAGCTGGCCCACACGTTGCCCACGCCGATGCCGGCGCCGATCATGCCGATCGCGGCGAGGCCTGCACCGATGAACTTGGCGGCTGTGGCGTCCATGTCTGTCTCCTGTTTCGAACGTTGACGTGTTGGATGGAAGGGTACGGGCGCGGCGATCAGTGCAGATGCAGCGCGTCGTTCAGGTAGATGCAGCAGAGGATCGTGAAGATGTAGGCCTGCAGCACCGCGACCAGCAGCTCGAGCGCGGTGATGGCGACCAGCACGACCAGCGGCACGACGCCGAAGATGCCCAGCGCCACCACGAAGCCCGCCAGTACCTTCAGCAGCACGTGGCCGACCGTCATGTTGGCAAACAGTCGGACCGACAGGCTGATCGGACGGCTGAGATAGGACACGAGCTCGATGGGAATCAGGATCGGCGCGGTGAACAGCGGCGCGCCGTGCGGGAAGAACAGCGAGAAGAAGTGCAGCCCGTGGCGATAGATCCCGATCAGCGTCACCGCCAGGAAGACGACGATCGCCATGAAGAAGGTGACGGCGATCTGGCTGGTGAAGGTGAAGCCGTAGGGCAGCAGGCCCAGCACGTTGCCGAACAGGGTGAAGATGAAGAGCGTGAAGATGAACGGGAAGTATCGCTTGCCGGCGCTGCCGACATTGTCCCGGATCATGTTGGCGATGAAGTCGTAGAACAGCTCCGACATCGCCTGCATGCGGCCCGGCACCAGGGCGCCGCGGTTGCCCGCGAGCAGCAGGCCGGCCGAGGCGACCACCGCCGCCATCATGAAGACCGCCGAATTGGTGACCGCTATCGGATGCCCGCCGATGCTGAACAGCGGGGGCGTGATGTCATGGATCGCGAACTGTTCAAGCGGACTGGCCACGATACTCTATCCCCAAATCAGCTCTTCTCATTTCCCGGGGCTTTCCTTGCTGCGCCGCTCCTCCGCCTGCGCAACCCGGTAGACGTTCAGGAACGCCGCACAACACCCCAGCACAAAGCCGACTATCAGCAGCCAGGGCTTCGTGCCCAGCCACCGATCGGCCATCAGACCGATGAACGCCCCCGCCACGACGCCGGCGACCAGTTCGACGGCGATCCGCATCCCGACGCCCAGCTTCTCGCTGCCGGCACTCCGGTTGGACGGCTTCGAGGACCGGCCGGTCCCCTTCTCGTATTCCTGACGGACCCCCTTGAGGCGCCGGTCAAGATCGTCGGACTGGGACTTGCGATCGCTGTCTGCCATCACCGGATGCTCCGCTCCGGGGTCCCCACCCCGACCGCCGCCCGGGATGGACTGCGGTCAGGATGAAAAACGCGCCGGAAACTATTGGCCGGCCCACCGGGTGTCAAGCAGACGCGGCGATGTGACAAGGCCTGAAAAACCAACAGGTTGCGCCCACCTAGGCCTTGAGGACCGAAAACGCCGCGTCGCCGTCGCGCGCCACCTGCGGAACGAGGTCGACTTCCCACTCCAGGTACTGCCGCATGGCGTCTTCGACCTTCACTTTCGTGTCACGGAAGTCGTAGGGCCGGTACCACACGTCGGTCGGCGGATCGGCCATGCGGACATGGCCGGTTTCCAGCGCCAGGCCGGCCTCCCGCCAGGCCTTCAGGCCGCCTTTCAGGACCGCGACCGGCCGGCCGCCGGCCGCCGCTTCGGCCTCCGGCGCCGCCAGGGTCGCGATCTCGCCGTCGGGCGAGACCAGCACGATGCGGGTCGCCTGCGGCTGCTTTGCCAGCATTTCGGGCAGGGTGCGGGCAAGGCCGGCCCGCACCGCGAACCAGGCCCCCGGCACGTGGCCGTCGCGGTAGCGCAGGCTGGTGTCGAGATCGACGACCAGCGTCCCGGCCAGGCCGGCGTTCAGCTCGGCGGCCGCGATCTCGGCCACGGCGGGCAGGGCGAAGCCTGCCGGGAAGCGCGGCTCGGCCGCGGTGGTGAGCTCGCCGGCGGCGGGCGCGTGGTCGAGGATATGGACGTCCTTCCAGCCCATCTGCATCAGCCAGTGCGCCGTCAGCGTGGCGCGCACCCCGTCATTGTCGTGCAGGACGATGGCGGCGTTGCGCGTGCCGACATACTGGTCGGTCGCCTGCACGAGCTGGCCGCCGGCCGCATGGCGGAAGCCCTTGAGATGGCCGGCCGCATACTCGGCGGGATCGCGCACGTCGAGCCGGTGGACGGGGACGCCGCGGGCCAGCCGGTCGGCTGCCAGGGCCTCGAGGCCGGCCTTGTCGATATGGGCGATGTTCATCCGCTCCCCGAGCCGGTTGGCGGCGGCCCGGGCGAAGGTCGCCGCCTCCGGGCCCTGCGGCCCGAAGCTGCGGGTCTCGCCGCGCGCCACCTGCAGGCCGGCGAGGTGCCAGCCCATGGTGCCGTTCTTGAGGGCGATCACCTTGTTCGGCAGGCCTGCATTGATCAGCGACTGGGCGCCGATGATCGAGCGGGTGCGGCCGGCGCAGTTCACCACCACCAGCGTCTCGGGGCGCGGCGCCAGGTCCTTGACCCGGTAGACCAGCTCGGCCCCCGGGCAGTCTATGCCGCCGGGGATCGACATGTTGTTGAACTCCGGCATCGGCCGCGAATCCAGGATCACCAGGTCGGTCCCGTCGTCGACCAGCTTCTGGAGGTCGGCGGCGTCGATGCGCGGCGTGTCGTTCTCGTGCTCGACGACTTCGCCGAACGCCTTGCTGGGCACGTTGACGCCGGTGAAGACCTCGTAGCCGGCGGCGCGCCAGGCCGCGAGCCCGCCCGCCATGACGGCAACGTTCGTGTAGCCGAGCTGCGACAGCCGGGCGGCGGCGCGGTTGGCGCGGCCTTCCCACTGCGGGTCGACGGCCGGCTCGCCGCTGTCCATCAGCACGATGCGGGTGTGTGGGTCGGGCAGCAGGGCCAGCGCCCGCGGCTCCAGCCGCGACAGCGGCAGCGGCGTGGCGAACAGCGGATGGCCCTGCTGGGCGAACTCGCCCTCCTCGCGGACGTCGAGGAAGGCGAAGACCTCGCCCGCCTTCAGCATCGCCTTGACCGCGGCGGCCGACAGGAGCGGCGTCAGGATGCGCGCCTTGGCCATGAACCGCTTGGCCGTGCCGCTCGCGAGGTCGACCGATACGCGGTCGGGCAGGTGCTCGAGGCTGAGCCCGTAGAAGTGCAGGTGCAGCGCGTTGCCCGAGCCGGCGGGCGTCTCGATATGGTGGAAGTCCTCGGGCAGGTAGCAGATGACGTCGCCGCGCCGCAGGGTCTTCTCCTTGGCCGGCGCCTCGCGCAGCTGCACCTGGTCGGCGCGCGCGCCATTGTCGAGCCGGTCGTAGACGACGTTGCGCTCGGCGCCGTGCACGCCCGCGATGATCGCCCAGGTCGTGTGATTGTGCGGCGGCACCTTCTTGCCGGCGCCGCCGGCCGAGGCATAGAGCGCGAAGCGATGGTCCGGATCCTCGCTCAGCCGGTAGATGCCGCCGTCGGCGCCGAGCGGGAACTCGTCCTGCGGGAAGAGGTCGGCGCGGGCCGCCAGCGACGCCAGCAGCCCGCCGATCTTCTCGAGGTTGGCGCGGGTGACGCCGGTCTTCTCGATGGCGCGGGACTCTTCGACCAGGCGCCGGACGGAAGCGGCGCGCTCCTGATGCAGGGACATGGGGGTTCCTCCGTTGCCGGCAGTATAGCCATCCGGCGCTTGTCGCCCCATGCCATATGCCACTACCCTCCCGGCATGAAACGCATCGTCTCGGTCGTCCTGATGGGGGCGGCGACCATGGTGGCGGCGTCGGCCCTGGCCCAGACCCAGAGCAAGCCCAAGCCGCCGGCCAAGCCCGCGGCGGCGAAGCCCGTCGCCGCCAAGCAGGCAGCCCGCGGCCACTCGACGGCCGGGCGGCGCCATCCCACGATCATTCCGCGGGCGGCCGTGTTCGTGCCGCCGCCGCCGGTGATCGAGCTCGACGAGATCGCGGTGGTCGCCGATCTGCCGACCGTGCTCGATGCCGGGACGCGCGACAGCTACCGCCGCATCTTCCAGGACCAGGCCGCCGGCAATTTCGGCCAGGCCGATGCCGAGATCGCCCGGCTCAAGGACAAGACGCTGATGGGCTATGTCGGCGCCCAGCGCTTCCTCGGCCGCGGCTACCAGGCGCGCTACGACGAACTGGCCGCCTGGCTGCAGGAGTACAACGACCATCCCGATGCGCCGGCGATCTACAAGCTGGCGCTGGCCCGCCGCACGCGCGGCTCGGGGGACCTGACGCCGGCCACCTTCGTCGGCCAGGCGCAGCCCTCGCCGAACTTCGCCGCCGCCCGCACGGTGAGCGGCGCCGATGCCACGCGCGCTGCCGAGCTCAGGGCGCGCCTGCAGCAGATGGCCGACGATGGCGGGTTCAACGCCGCCTTCGTCCTGCTCGACCGCAAGTCGACGGCCGAGGTGCTGGGGCCGCAGGAGGTCGAGCTGTGGCGCGGCCGCATGCGCACGCGGGCGCTCGAGGCCGATTCGCAGCGCGGCTTCCTCCTGCCGGTGGAGGCCGGCGTGCCGCCCGACGCCAACTGGAACGCCGCCCTGTCCGGCTTCACCCGCGGCGACATGGCCGACGCCGCCCGCCGCTTCGAGCTGGTCGCCGACGCCGCCCCCGACCGGGCTTCGTCCTGGACCCTGGCCGCCGGCTCGTTCTGGGCGGCGCGTGCCAACCTGCTGGCCGGCAACCCGCAGAAGTTCGCGCCCTATCTCAAGCGGGCGGCGCTGCATGGCCGCACCTTCTACGGGCTGATTGCCCAGAAGGCGCTGGGCATGAAGATCGAGCCGGACTGGGACGTGCCGCCGCTCGACCGCGCCCATCTCGACCAGCTGCGCAACGACCGCGCCGGCCGCCGCGCGCTCGCCCTGCTGCAGCTCGGCGCCGCGACCGCCGCCGAGCGCGAGCTGTTCGCCGCCGCCATCGACGCCGATCCGCAGTACATCGAAGCCGTGATGGGGCTGGCGAAGGCGGCCTCGATGCCGGGCCTGTCGGTGCGCGTCGGCAACGCCAACTGGGACCAGCGCCATCGCATCAAGGGCTACGACGGCGCCATGTATCCGATGCCGCCTTGGCAGCCGGCCGGCGGCTACTCGCTCGACCGCGCGCTGATCTGGGCGTTCATGCGTCAGGAATCGGCCTTCAATCCCAAGGCGCGTTCCTATGCCGGCGCCATGGGCCTGATGCAGCTCATGCCGCTCACCGCGCGCATCGTCACCAACAAGTGGCTGCCCGACCAGGCCGGGGTCAGCCCCTACGACCCGTCGGCCAATGTCGCGCTGGGCCAGGCCTATCTCGTGTCCCTGCTCACCGAGGTCGACAACAACCTCGTGCGCACGGCGGCGGGCTACAATGGCGGGCCGGGCAACGTGATGCGCTGGGACAACTCGCTCAACGCCTCGCAGGATCCGCTGCTCTACATCGCCTCGATCCCGTTCCAGGAGACGCGCGATTACGTGCAGCGCGTGCTGGCCAACTACTGGATGTACCAGATCCGGCTCGGCCAGCCGACGCCGTCGCTCGACCAGATCGCGGCCCACGAATGGCCGCGCTACCAGGCATTGGACAATGGGCGTTGAGTTGAGGTGACACGATGAGCATCGACCGACTGCGCCGCTTCATCGGGGACATGACGTCGCTGGTCGGCGGCGCCTGGCAGGACAGGGACGAGGCCGCGACCCTCGAGGTCGGGGCCAAGCTCCTGGGCGAGCTGGTGTTGCACGACGACTGGCTGCCCGAGCAGGCGGCCAAGGTGCCGTCGCACGGCTACGCCCAGAACCTCCTGTGGTGCGATCCCTTCGAGCGCTTCTGCGTCGTCAGCTTCGTGTGGGCGCCGGGCGCGGTGACCCCGGTGCACGATCACCAGATGTGGGGCATGGTCGGCATGCTGCGCGGCTCGGAGACCTCGCTCGCCTTCAAGCCCGACGCCGAGACCGGCGCCCTGAAGGCCGGCACGCTGACCGAGCTGAAGCCCGGCGACGTCGAGCTGCTGGTCCCGGCCGACGGCGACATCCACCAGGTGACCAACGCGCTGACGGACCGCGGCTCGATCAGCATCCACGTCTACGGCGGCAACATCGGCGCGGTGCGCCGGCACACGTTCGACGTCAAGACGGGCGAGCCCAAGCTCTTCGTCTCGGGCTACACCAACAAGGAACAGCCCAACATCTGGGATCGCTCCGCCGAGACGCGGGCGGCGTCGTAGTCCTCGGACTGCGCTCGGTCGCGGTTTGCCGAGGCCTCCTCGCGCGCTCTTGATCCTTGCTTATTCTGGGCCGCGCGAGCTCTCGCGCCTCGAAGGCGCTGCCGCTCGCCTGCATTGACGCGTGGGAACGCGTCAATGCTTGTGAGGATGCGGATGGGTCGGGTCGACCCAGTAGACCTCTTCGACCTTCTCGGCCGGCTCGATGTCGATGTTGATCGCGACCGCCTCGTTGTCGGAGCGCACCAGCACGCATTCCAGCGGCTCGGTGTCCGAGGCGTTGATCTCCTGGTGCGGCACGTAGGGCGGCACGTAGATGAAGTCGCCGGGACCGGCCTCGGCGGTGAACTGGAGCTGGTCGCCCCAGCGCATGCGGGCGCGGCCCTTCACGACGTAGATCACGCTTTCCAGGTGGCCGTGATGGTGGGCGCCGGTCTTGGCGTGGGCGTGGATGGTGACCGTGCCGGCCCACAGCTTCTGGGCGCCGACGCGCGCGAAGTTGATGGCCGCGGCGCGGTTCATGCCCGGGGTCTGGGCAGTGTTGGTGTCGAGCGAGCCGGCGGGGATCACCCGCACGCCGTCGTGCTTCCAGTCGGTCATGGCACCCATCTAGGCGCACGGCCTCGCCGCCGCAAGATGCCGGCTGTAGGATGGGGCATGAACAGGATCGACGACACGAAGCCCTTCAAGCCGGTGAACATCGCCGTGCTGACGGTCTCCGATACCCGCACGCTCGAGACGGACAAGTCGGGCGACACGCTGGTCGAGCGCATCGCCCGCGACGGCCATGTGCTGGCCGATCGCGCCATCGTCACCGACGACGTCGAGAAGATCCGCGCCCAGGTGAAGAAGTGGATCGACGATCCCGGCGTCGAGGCCGTCATCACGACAGGCGGCACCGGCGTCACCGGCCGCGACGTCACGCCCGAGGCGCTGGAGGCGCTGTTCGAGAAGCGCATCGACGGCTTCGGCGAGGTCTTCCGCTGGATCTCCTTCCAGAAGATCGGCACCTCGACCATGCAGTCGCGCGCCATCGCGGGCGTCGCCAACGCGACCTACATCTTCGCGCTGCCCGGCTCGACCGGCGCCTGCAGGGACGGCTGGGACGACATCCTGCGCCAGCAGCTCGACATCCGCTTCCGCCCCTGCAACTTCGCCGAGCTGATGCCGCGCCTCAACGAAGGCAAGATGCCGCGCAGTGGTTAGCTGGGAGCGCGCAGCTCCCTTCTGTCATCCTGAGCGGAGCGAAGGATCTCATGACATTGGCAAGCGGCGATGAAGTCCTTCGCTGCGCTCAGGACGACAGGGTAAGGCGATGATCGATTCCCTGCTCGCCGCGCTCCGCGAACGGCCGGCCTTCGCGTCGCTCACCGCGGCCGACCTGGTGCCGCTGCCGTCCACCGGCACCGCGCACGGCCATGTCGTGCTGTCGCGAGGCCTGCTGGCGCGCGTCGCCTATGCGCACGAGGGGGACCCGACGGCGGCGGCGCGTCTCGCGGTACAGGCCGCTTCCTTCCGCTATCTCGCGCCGGCCGGGCGCACGCCGCGCCTGCATGACGTGCTCGCGCCGCGGCCCGGCCTGCCCGGCGGCGCGCTGATCGTCGACCGCATCGAGGGTCACGTGCCGCGCCTGCCGGGCGACCTCGCCGCCATGGCCGACACGCTGGCGGCGATCCACGGCCTGCCGTTGCCGCCGCCCGGCTCGCCGATCCCGCGCCAGGGCGATCCTCTCGGCGAGACGCTGGCCGGCATCGAGCAGAACGCCGCGCGCTTCCTCGATGCGGCCGTGACCGACGGTGAGGCGCGGGCAGCGATCCGCGACGAGCTCGACCGGATGCGTACTCTCGCGGCCGGCCTCGACCGCGCGGCCCAGCCGCTCGCCGTGGCGCTGGCCGACACCCATCCCGGCAACTTCATCGTCGACTCAGCCGGCATCGCCTGGTTCGTCGATCTCGAGAAGGTCCATGTCGGCTCGCCCGCGATCGACCTCGCGCATGCCACCCTGCCGACCTCGACCCTGTGGCATCCGGCGGCGGGCAGGCTGCTGGCGCCGGCCGAGGTCGAGGCGTTCCACGCCCGCTACCGCGCAGCGGTCGGGCCCGGGCCGGCGATGCGTCTCGTGCCCTGGCTGCTGCCCATGCGCCGCCTCACGTGGCTGCGCACGACGCTGTTCATGGCGCGCTGGCGCGTCCAGACGCGGGCGCCGCGCGATCCCGACGATCCCGGCCAGTGGAGCGATGCCGGCCTCGCTCCGTCGATGAAGGCCCATATCGACAGCGTCATCGACCGCTGCCTGCGCCTCGACACCATCCAGGCGATCCGGCGCGAGTGGACCCCCAATCCCTAGTGGATTGACTCGTTCCCTTTTTGTTCCCAGAGTCGGCGCCATGCGGCCGACCAAGCCTCCCGACTATCCCGACGACGCCATCGCCGAGCCCGTGCATCGCGGCCGCGGCGCGCTCTCCAACGAGTCGAGCCGCTTCGACAGCGAGCGGCGCATCCGCACGACCGACGGCTGGGAGAATGCGGCCCCGGCAGAGGCCGAGGACGAGGAGCTGCCGCCGCTGCGCACCACGCTGACCCGCGACGCCACGCGGACCATCCTGGCGCGCAACACATCGCCCGACGTGCCGTTCGACCGGTCGATCAACCCCTATCGCGGCTGCGAGCACGGCTGCATCTACTGCTTCGCGCGGCCGACCCACGCCTATCTCGACCTGTCGCCGGGCCTCGACTTCGAGACCAAGCTGCTGTTCAAGCCCGACGCCGCCAAGCTTCTGGTGGCCGAGCTGGCGGCGCCGAAGTACCGGCCCGACGTCGTGGCGATGGGCACCAACACCGATCCCTACCAGCCGGTCGAGCGCGAGCTCGGCATCACCCGCCAGATCCTGGGCGTGCTGAGCGACTTCAACAATCCGGTCGGCATCGTCACCAAGAATCACATGGTTACCCGCGACATCGACATCCTGGCCGACATGGCCAGGCGCAACCTCGCCGAGGTGTTCCTGTCGGTGACGACGCTCGACAAGACGCTGGCGCGCGACATGGAGCCCCGGGCCTCGGCGCCGCACCGGCGGCTGGAGGCGATCCGCGCTCTGGCCGACGCCGGCGTGCCGGTGGGCGTGATGACGGCGCCGATGATCCCCGGCCTCAACGATCACGAGATGGAGGCGATCCTCGAGGCGGCCGCCGCGGCCGGCGCCACGCGCGCGGGCTTCACCGTCCTGCGCCTGCCGCTCGAGATCAAGGAGCTGTTCGAGGAATGGCTGCGCCAGCGCCGGCCCGACCGCGCCGAGCGCGTGCTGTCGCTGATCCGCCAGATGCGCGGCGGCGCGCTCTACCAGTCGCAGTTCGGCCTGCGCATGAAGGGCGAGGGGCCGATCGCCCAGCTCGTGAGCGCGCGCTTCGGCGCGGCGGTGAAACGGCTCGGCCTCAACCGCATCCGCTACCGCCTCGACACGCTGCGCTTCTCGGTGCCCGAGCATGCCCGCACCGCGCTGGTCGATGCCAGGCGCGACGCGCGGCAGATGAAGCTGCTCTAGCTATCGCGTCGCCACCAGGGCGGCCGCACCGGCGACGGCAACGCTGCTGCCGCGGTTGGCGATCCGCAGCGCCTGCGGCGAGACCAGCAGCCGGCGCAGGCGTGCCGCCATCACGGCATAGGCACCGAACACGCCGGCGACGACGGCCACGATGATGGCGGCCATCTCGGCTGCGGCGAGCGGCGTCAGGCCCTGGAGGTCGACGACTGACGGCAGCAGGGCGAGGAAGAAGAGGATCGCCTTGGGATTGCCGAGGTTCAGCGCCAGCCCGGCCAGGAACAGGCCGCCGCTGCCGGTGCCGGAGACGGCGGATTGCTCCATCGGCTGCGGCGCCGACGTCCACAGTTTCCACGCGAGATAGAGCAGCCAGGCCGCGCCGGCGTAGCGGAGGACGACGAAGACGCCGGCGAAGGCCGCCGCCAGCACCGAGAGGCCGGCGGCTGCCAGTGCGAACCACACGAGGGCGCCGGCGGCGATGCCGGCCACATAGGCGGCCGCGCCACGCGGGCCACGCGCCAGCACGCGCGCGACCAGCGCGGTCACGGCCGGGCCGGGCAGCACGACGATGGCGAGATAGGCGGCGGCGAAGAGGGCGAGACGGTCGATATCCATGGGCGAATCCTTTCACGACGGCGATGCCGGAGCACGGCGAGGGCACGCCAGGCCGGCGGACGCGGGGACTCGCAGGGGCGGAGAATGACGCCTCACCTCGTCGCGCGCGTCGCCGACCGCCGGCCTCGCGGCCCCGGCGGGGGACGATCGCGTTGATTGACGTGAAACGCTTACGGCCGCCCGGGGACGGGCAGCGCCGGCAGTGAGCCATGAAGCACGTGCGGGTTCAAGCAGCCGGCGCGCCACGGCTGTCCTAGACTGGAATCCCGGTCGGACCGGGGGGCCGAGTGGGGAGGCATCGATGTCGATCGAATCCTGGGTGCTGTTCTGCGCCATGCTGCTGGGGCTGGTGCATCTCGCCGCCGCGTCCTTCGCCTTCAAGGCGCAGGTCGGCAATGCCTACACGGTCGGTCCGCGCGACGAGGATGTCCGGCCGATCGGCATGGCCGGCCGGCTGGCCCGCGCCCAGCGCAACTTCCTGGAGACGTTCGCGATCTTCGCCGCCGCCGTCCTGATGCTCGAGGTCGGGCGGCGCACCGGCACGCCGCTGAGCGAGATCGGCGCCCTGATCTATCTCGGCGGGCGGCTGCTCTTCCTGCCGCTCTACGCGCTGGGCGTTCCCTGGCTGCGCACGCTGAGCTGGAACCTGGCGACGGCCGGCCTCGCGCTGGTGATGGCCGCGATCGTCTGGCAGACCTGACGCCGGTCGGCGCGGCCGGCCTCACGACGGCCAGTCATAGTCGGGCAGCTCCAGGCGATCGGTGATCTCGCGGCCGATGGTGAGCGTCGCCAGCCCCGGAAGGGCGAAGGCGCGGACGACCTGGTTGCGGAACCACAGTCCCAGGCGCGTCTTTGGCGCCATCGCGGCCGAGAAGCGCTCGGCGCCGCGCTGCTTGAGCTCGATGTAGGCGCGCAGGAGGGAATCGTACCGCCGGAACGCCGCTTCATGGTCGCCGGCGGCCCGCGCGAGCTCGCCCGCGAGGACGTAGGCCGAGGTCATGGCGAGGGCGGAGCCCTGTCCGGCCATCAGCGACACGCAGAACGCCGCGTCGCCGACCAGGGCGACCCGGCCCTGCGACCAGCCCGGCATGCGGATCTGGCTCACCCTGTCGAAGTAGAGCGCGTCGGCCGCGTCGAGCGCGTCGAGGATGCGCAAGCACTCCCATCCGCCGTCGCCGAACCGGGCCCGCAGCATCTGCTTCTGGCCGTCGAGCGTCTGCGGCAGCGGCGCGCCGTCGGTCGCGAAGACGAACAGGAAGAGCGTCCTGTCCTGGCGCAGCGTGAAGCGCCCGAGCATGCGGCCCGGCTGGCCGTAGAGGACATAGACGTCCTCGTCGCGCGGCCGGTAGCCTGCGACCTCGAGGGCTGCGACGGCGTAGCCGAGATCCTTCTCGAACCGGTCCTGCGCCCCGAAGACCAGGCGGCGCACCGGCGAATGCAGGCCGTCGGCGCCGATCACGAGGCCGAACCGGCGCTCCTCGCCGTGCCTGAACCGGACGCGCACATGATCGTCCTGCTGCTCCAGGCCGGCGACCTCGTCGCCGAAGATCAATTCGGTGCGGTCCCGGCCCTTCTCGAACAGCAGCCGGGAAAGCTCGCTGCGGGCCAGCGTCACGTAGCGGCCGTCGGTCAGCTCCTGGAAGACCTTCGTCCCGAAGCCGGCGATGCGTTCGCCGCTTCCGTCCACGATCCGCATCTCGCGCACGCTGTAGCCGAGCCGATGGATCTCGTCCCGCAGCCCCATGCGCTCGGCGATGTCGTAGCCCAGCCCCCAGAAGTCGATGACGTAGCCGCCGGTGCGCAGCGTCGGCGCGTGCTCGACCAGTACAGGGTCGTATCCGGCCTTGTTCAGCCAGTAGGCGAGGGTGGGTCCGGCGATGCCGGCGCCCGAGATCAAGACGCTCCTGTTTCCGGCGATCGCCATGGCAGGCTCCCTGTCTCCAGTCTCTCAGCCTGTCGCACGACGAGACGGCGAAAGCATGGCCTGTACTGCTGTCACCCCGAGCGCAGCGAGGGGCCTTTGGTGCCGCAGGAAAGGCCCCTCACTTCGCTCGGGGTGACAGTTTCGACTTTCCAGCCGGTGCGGGCACTACTCGACGAACCGCACCCTGGGCCACAGCTCGCGCCAGCGCTTGGCGGCGATGCGCGCCTCGTATTCGTCGCGCCGCGTGCGGCCGTAGGCGGTGGGCCGGCAGCGCAGGCCGAGCAGGTCGTCGGTGCCCAGAGGTGCGATGACGGTCAGGCTGTCGTCGGCCTCCAGCCGCACGCCGACCGCCGTCACCGTCTCCAGCCAGTGGATCATCGAATCGGCCGTGCTGGCGTGCTGGGGCAGGTTCTTCCAGACATGCATGCGCGCCTGGTTGCGCACCTGCCAGGGCAGGCCGGGCAGCAGCGCGTCGAGTCGCTGCTCGTAGCCGGCCTCGCGTTCCTTCGAGAGATCGCCGGCGTCGTAGTAGAGGACGTCGATGTCGGCCGGCCGCCGCGGCGGGGCAATGCCGTGCAGATGGTCCCACACGCGGTTGCGCACGAAGCCCGCGGCGATGCACCAGTCGGGCAGGGCGAGCGCGCGCACGGCGCGCAGCTCGGCCAGCGCCTCAGGATCGGCGGCGACGATGGCGGCGATCATGTCCGCTCCGGTCGACATGTCAGCGATGGGCCTGCCGGCGGACGGGGAACTGCAGCACGATTCCGGTGAAGACCTGGAACGACGGCACGCCCGCTCCGGTCTGCAGGACGGAGTATTGCGGCTCGACGAAGACGTTCACCGTGCGGCCGTCGGAGCGCTCGAACACGCGGCCGAGGCCGAGTCCCACCGGCACGACCGAGCTGCGGCCGAGATCGAAGGTCGCGATGCCGGTCGAGCGCAGGTAGTACCCGCCGTCGAGATCGAGGAAGAGGAGCGGCTGCAGCGTGAGCGTCTGGCCGCTGCCGTCGAAGGCGTGCTGGTACGAGGCGAGGAGCGCGCTCAGCCCCCAGTCGTGGGTGGTGCTGATCACGCTCTGCGCGCCGCCTTGCCACTTCCCCGATCCCAGGGCCGGCGCCGTGGCGGTCGGCGCCACCACGAGCGGGCCGAGGCCGAGCTTCGTCTCCTTCAGGTAGACGACCGCCATGTCGTAGATCGTGACGTCGCCGATGCCGTTCCAGGCGCCGTCCGGCCCCCAGCGGTTGGCGATCAGAGGCAGCGAGGCCCGGGCGATCTGCTCGATGCCCAGCGTGTCGTGCGGCAGGACGTGACGCAGGTAGAGCTGGTGCGCGCCGGCGTCGGGCCGGTCCGACAGGATGGGCTGCGCATAGTCGTGCACCTGGACCGCCATCTTCGGCGTCAGCGGATCGTTGGCTGCGTTCTGCGCGCTGTCGGCAAACGCCGCCGTCGGCACGGCGAGCGAAAGGACCGCGACGGCCCGCCCCAGCATCGCGGCCATCCGACGCGCGCGCCGGGCGACACGAAGCCGTTTCATGCCCACAGGGCTCTGGGCGATGATGTCCAGGATCGGGATCATGGCCGCACTCTAGGAGACCTGCCGGGGGATATGCCGAGCTTTCGCCACGAGAAGCGCTGCGCCGAGGCCGGGGCGATCCGCATCGCCGGCATCGACGAGGTCGGCCGCGGCCCGCTGGCCGGTCCCGTGGTGGCCGCGGTCGCGGTGATCGACCGCACGCTGGCCAGGCGCAAGCTGCTGCGGCTGATCGACGATTCGAAGAAGCTCACCCTCGAGCAGCGCGAGGAGGCCTACGCCGCCATCGTCGAATCCGGCGCCGTGCGCTACGCGGTCGGCGAAGCGAGCGTCGAGGAGATCGACACGATCAACATCCTGCAGGCGACCTTCCTCGCCATGCGCCGTGCCCTGCAGGCCCTGGCCGACGCGCCGGACCTGGTGCTGGTCGACGGCAATCGCGCGCCGCCAGGCCTCGGCTGCCGCGCCGAGACCATCGTCGGCGGCGACGCGCGCTCCTATTCCATCGCCGCCGCCTCGATCGTCGCCAAGGTGACCCGCGACCGCACCATGCGCGCGCTCGCCGGCGCCTTCCCGGGCTATGGCTGGGAGACCAATGTCGGCTACGCCCGCCCCGAGCACCTGGCCGGTCTCCGGCGTCTCGGCGCCACGATCCATCATCGCCGCAGTTTCGCCCCGGTCCGGATGGTGCTCGAGCCCACCCTGCCGCTGGAGGTCGTCCCGGTAGACCTTGTCGACTGAGATGACTTGCCGGATTTGCAATCATTGATTACGTTGATTGCATCGATTGCAAAAAGAGCCGATGGCCAGCATCACGATCCGCGACCTCGACGAGTCCGTAAAGCGCAAGCTCCGCGTGCGCGCCGCTCAGCATGGACGGTCGATGGAGGAAGAGGCCCGCACCATCCTGCGCGCGGCGCTGGCCGAGACTCCGCGCAAGCCGGAAAACTTGGCGGTGGCGATCCGGCGGCGCTTCGAGCCGTTGGGCGGCCTGGAACTCGACATCCCGCCGCGCGAGCCGATCCGCAAGCCGCCACGCTTCGGCTGATGATCGTTCTCGATACGAACGTTCTCTCCGAGGCAACCCGTTCTGCCCCTGAGCAGCGCGTGCTGGACTGGCTCGCCGAGCAGCAGGCGACGTCGCTTTTCACGACGACCATCTCGGAGGCCGAAATCCTGTACGGCGTCGCAGCCCTGCCAGCGGGGCGCCGCCGGACGGCGCTCGAGGACGCCCTGCGGCGCATGTTTTCCGAGGACTTCCCGGGGCGGGTCCTCGCCTTCGATCGTTCGGCCGCGGCCGAATTCGCCCTCATTGCCTCAGCGCGTCGGAGCAGGGGCCGCCCGATCAGCGCGTTCGATGCCCAGATCGCCGCCATTGCGCGCGCGCACGGTGCCGCTGTTGCGACCCGAAATGTCTCCGACTTCGACGGCTGCGGAATCGACGTCATCGATCCATGGGCCGCTTAGTCGGCGTGCGCCGCTCCCGAAAAGCTTGATGACCCCTCCGTCGGCGTGAGACGCCGCCACCTTCCCCCGCGGGGCATGGGGAGGCGATGAACTTCCCCCAGAACCGCGACTTCGCCGCCCTCCGCGGCCTGTTCATGCATCCGAAGCGCTAAAACATATCGATCGATTGACATAGTATATCGATCGATATAATTAGGCTCGCATGCGAGCCCGGACATGATCGACGACAGACTTGCCAATCGCAGCCGCCCCGCGGTCCAGGCCCGGGGAGAGGACACCCGCCGGCGCATCCTCGAGACGGCGCTCGATCTGTTCGCGGCCCAGGGATACGAGGGCACGAGCACCCGCCAGATCGCCGAAGGGGCGGCGGTCAACCTGCCGGCCATCCAGTACTATTTCGGCAGCAAGGAAGGCCTGTACCGCGCCATCATCGACGATATCTGCGCCGAGACGGATCGGGAGATGGCCTCGGTGGCGCCACGCGTGCGGGCGGCGCTCGACGCGCCGGACACGCCGCGCGAAACGTTTGCGGCCCTGCTGGGCGAGGTTCTCGAAACCTTCGTGGTGCTGGTGACCTCCGGCACGCAGGTCGAGAGCCGGCGCCTGATCTTCGCTCGCGCCGAGATCGAGCAGACGCCGGGCCTCGACATCCTCCACGAGAACGGCATGCGACAGATCTTCGATCCCTGCCTCGGCCTGCTGAGCCGCCTGCACGGCAAGCCGACGACGGATCGGGAGATGACCATGCGCACCCTGGCGCTGATCGGCCAGGTCGTCATCTTCTGCAACATCCACAAGAAGGCGGTCCTCGACTTCAACGACCTCGACGAGGAGAGCGTGCGCCTCATGAAGCTCGTCGTGCGCGAGCACACCGAAGCCGTCTGCCGCGCCGCCCTCGCTGCCCCCGCGCGGGGCTAGGGGAACCGTCATGCGCCTGCCGTCGCGCTTCGTCGCCGTCTTCACCGCCGCTCTGCTGGCCGGCTGCAGTTCGGGTCCGGACTTCGAGCGTCCCGCCAAGCCAACCGCCACGGGCTACACGCCCGAGACGCTGTCGCTGCGGACCAGCGCGGCCGGCGGTCCGGGCGGCGCGGCGCAGACTTTCGTCCCGGACAAGGACATTCCCGGCGAATGGTGGAGGCTGTTCCAGTCGCCGCAGCTCGACACGCTGGTCCGGGAGGCCATGCAGGCCAACCCGGACGTCGATGCGGCCCAGGCGTCGCTGCGCCAGGCCCGCGAGAATTTCTATGCCCAGCAGGGCGGGCTGTTCCCGACCATCAGCGGCAACGGTTCCGGCCAGCAGCAGCTCGCCTCGCCGGCCTCGCAGGGCCAGTCCGGCTCGGCGACGATCTTCGGCGTCACCTCGGCCTCGCTGAACATCTCCTACGCGCCCGACGTGTTCGGCGGTGTCCGCCGCCAGGTCGAATCGAAGGAGGCCCTGGCCGAGGTCCAGCGCTTCCAGCTCGAGGCGACCTACCTTTCGCTGACCGCCAACGTCGTCGTCGCCGCGATCAATCTCGCCTCGCTGCAGGCACAGATCGACGCCACCCAGGGGATCATCCGCATTCTCGAGAATTCCCTCACCGTGGTGCGCCGCCAGTTCGACCTGGGCGGCGCCTCGCGCGCCGACGTGCTGACCCAGGAAGCGACGCTGACCCAGACCCGCGCCACCCTGCCGCCGCTGCAGAAGCAGCTGGCCCAGCAGCGCAACCAGCTCATGCGCCTCGTCGGCCGTTCGCCGGACCGCGATCGCGGCGAGAGCTTCGACCTCGCCAGGCTCGTGCTGCCGCAGGACCTGCCCGTCAGCCTGCCGTCGCAGCTCGTCGAGCAGCGGCCCGACGTGCGCGCCGCCGAGGCGCAGCTCCATTCGGCCAGCGCCGACATCGGAGTGGCGGTCTCCAACCAGATGCCCCAGTTCACCATCACCGGCGCGCTCGGCTTCACGTCGGCCGGCATCAGCTCGCTGATCGTGCCGGGGTCGGGCGTGTGGAGCATTGGCCTCGGCATCGCCCAGACGCTGCTCGACGGCGCGAAGCTCGACCATCAGCGCAAGGCTGCGGTTGCGGCCTACGAGAAGGCCGCGGCGCAGTACAAGGGTACCGTCCTGTCGGCCTTCCAGGACGTGGCCAACGCGCTGCGCGCCCTGCAGAGCGATGCCGATGCCCTGCGGGCCCAGGTCGAGGCCGAACGCACGGCGGCGGCCAGCCTCAGGCTCTCCGAGCAGCAGTACCAGCTCGGCGGCGTGAGCTACCTCACGCTGCTGAACGCGCAGCAGACCTATCAGAACGCGGTGATCGGCCGGCTGAAGGCGCAGGCGGCGCGCTATTCCGACACCGCGGCCCTGTTCCAGGCGCTGGGTGGCGGCTGGTGGAACCGCAGCGACGTCGATCCGAAGTCGATGGGCAAGCCCGGCTACTTCGCCCTGCCGCCCGTGCAGGAGATCAAGCTGCCCCGCGCGGGCCACTGATCGGGCAGGCCACCATGGACGTCGATTTCACCAGGCCTTCCCGTCGCGAGATCGCCGACGGGGCCGGCGCAGGACACCGGCACCTCCCCGGCTTCGCCGTGGGGGAAGCGCAGTTCAGTTCGAGAGGCCCGCGATGATCAAGAGAATGCTCGCCATGCTGATCCTGGTCGGCGTGGTCCTGGGCGGACTGTTCGGCTTCAAGGTCTTCGTCAACGGCAAGATCAAGGAGGCGATGGCCAGCATGGCCAACGCCCCCCAGACGGTTTCGACCGCGAAGGCCGAGCTCGATGACTGGCAGCCCGCGATCGACGCCGTCGGCAGCCTGCGCGCCGTGCGCGGCGCGGACCTGTCGCTCGAGGTTCCGGGCGTGGTCGAGGAGATCCTGTTCCAGTCGGGCGACGAGGTGAAGGCGGGCGACGTCCTGCTGCGCCTGCGCGCCGACGACGAGATCGCCAGGCTCCAGTCGCTCGAGGCGACGGCGCAGCTCGCCCAGATCACGTACGACCGCGACGTCAAGCAGCTCAAGGCTCAGGCGATCAGCCAGGCCATCGTCGACAACGACCAGGCCACGCTGCGCAACGCCCTGGCGCAGGTCGCCCAGCAGAAGGCGGTCGTCGACAAGAAGACCCTGCGGGCGCCCTTCGGCGGCAGGCTCGGCCTGCGCCAGGTCGATCTCGGCCAGTTCCTCTCGGCCGGCACGGTGATCGCCACGCTGCAGTCGCTGGATCCGATCTTCGTCGACTTCCTGCTGCCGCAGCAGGCGGTGGCCCAGCTCGCCGTCGGCGCCAGGGTCGAGGCCCGCATCGATGCGTTTCCCGATCGCGTGTTCAAGGGGCAGATCACCGCCATCAATCCCAGGATCGACACGGCCAGCCGCAACATCCAGGTGCGCGCCACGCTGGCCAACGCCGACCAGAAGCTGCTGCCCGGCATGTTCGCCACGGTCCGGCTCGAGACCGGCGAGCCCGAGCGGCTGGTCACCCTGCCGCAGACGGCGGTGGCCTACAATCCGTACGGCTCGCTGGTCTACCTCGTCGACGACAAGGGCAAGGACCCGGACGGCAAGCCGAAGCTCGTCGCCCGGCAGGTGTTCGTCACCACCGGCGCCACGCGCGGCGATCAGGTCGCGATCCTGAAGGGCGTCGGCGAGGGCGACGTCGTGGTGACCTCGGGCCAGCTGAAGCTGCGCAACGGCGTGCCGGTCGTCGTCGACAACCGCGTCGTGCCGAAGAGCGATCCCGACCCGAAGATCGTCGACCATTGACCAGGTTTTCCTCCCCTTCGCGGAATCCGCGAAGGGGAGGTGTCGGCGTCTTGCGCCGACACCTCCCCGGCTTCGCCGGGGAGGAGGCGAACAGGAGCGTCACGCCATGAAGTTCACCGATCTCTTCATCCGCCGGCCGGTCCTGGCGTCGGTCGTCAGCCTGCTGATCCTGGTCGTCGGGCTGCGCGCGATCGGTGCCCTGCCGGTGCTGCAGTATCCGCGCACCGAGAATGCCGTGGTCACGGTGTCGACGACCTACTACGGCGCCGATCCCGACGTCATCGCCGGCTTCATCACCACGCCGCTGGAGCAGGCGATCGCCCAGGCCAACGGCATCGACTACATGACGTCGACCAGCCAGAGCGGCGTCAGCACCATCACCGTCAACCTGCGCCTCAACTACGATTCCAGCAAGGCGCTGACGGAGATCAACACCAAGGTCAATTCGGTGCTGAATCGCCTGCCCGCGGGCACGCAGCAGCCCGTGATGACCGTCAAGGTCGGCGAGACGATCGACGCCATGTACATCGGCTTCAGCAGCAAGGAGCTGGCCACCAACCAGATCACCGACTACCTGGTCCGTGTCGTGCAGCCCAGGCTTCAGTCCGTCGAAGGCGTGCAGACCGCCGAGCTGCTGGGCGCCAAGAACTTCGCGCTCCGCGCCTGGCTCGATCCGCAGAAGCTCGCGGCCTACGGCCTCACCGCCTCGGACGTCGCCCAGGCACTCACGGCCAACGACTACATCTCCGGCCTCGGCTCCACCAAGGGGCAGATGGTGCAGGTCACCCTCAAGGCCTCGACGGCGCTCACCTCGCTCAAGGAATTCCGCGACCTCGTGCTGAAGCAGCAGAACGGGGCGATCGTGCGGCTGAGCGACGTCGCCAACGTCACGCTGGGTTCCGACGACTACGATTCAGAGGTGAGCTTCGACGGCCAGCGGGCCGTCTATGTCGGAATCCAGGTGGCGCCGGCGGCCAACCTGCTCGACGTGATCAAGGGCGTCCGCGACGTCTTTCCCGGCATCCAGGCGCAGCTGCCGCAGGGGCTGAACGGCCAGATCATCTACGATTCGACGGAGTTCGTGAACAGCTCGATCGAGGAGGTGATCCGCACCCTGGTCGAGGCGCTGGTGATCGTCACCCTGGTCGTGTTCGCGTTCCTGGGCTCGGTGCGCTCCGTGCTGATTCCCGTCATCGCCATCCCGCTGTCGCTGATCGGCACCTTCGCCCTGATGGCGGCCTTCGGCTTCTCGATCAACCTGCTCACCCTGCTGGCGCTGGTGCTGGCGATCGGCCTCGTGGTCGACGACGCCATCATCGTGGTCGAGAACGTGAACCGTCATCTCGAGGAGGGGATGAAGCCCTTCCCGGCCGCGATCCAGGCGGCGCGCGAGCTGGGCGGGCCGATCATCGCCATGACCGTGGTCCTGGTGGCGGTCTATGTCCCGATCGGCTTCCAGAGCGGCCTGACCGGCGCGCTGTTCACCGAGTTCGCCTTCACGCTGGTCGGCGCGGTCACGGTCTCGGCCATCGTCGCGCTCACCCTGTCGCCCATGATGTGCTCGCGCATGCTGCGTCCCCACCTCGCCACGGGTGGCGGCTTCGAGGCCCGCCTGGTCCGCGGCATCGACCGCGTGTTCGACCGTCTGCGCCGCGCCTATGCGCGCTGGCTGGCGGGCAGCCTCAACTACCTGCCGGTGACGGCGACTTTCGCCGTGCTGGTGCTGGCCAGCATCTACTTCCTCTACAGCGCCACGGCGAGCGAGCTGGCGCCCCAGGAGGACCAGGGCATCATCATCGCGCTGGCGACGTCGGCGCCCAACTCGACCCTCGATCAGCGCCAGCTCTATTCGCGGCAGATGTACCTGATCGGTGCCAGTCATCCCGAGACCGACCATGTCTTTCAGCTCGACGTTCCGGGCCAGTCGATCACGGGCTACGTGCTGAAGCCGTGGGACAAGCGCACCAGGACCTCCAACCAGCTGCAGCCGGTGATCCAGGGCGAGCTGGCGGGCGTCGCCGGCGCCCAGGTCGTGGCCTTCCAGCCGCCGCCGCTGCCGGGCAGCCAGGGCCTTCCCATCCAGTTCGTGATCAGCACGACGGGCGACTTCGAGCCCCTGAACGACGTGGCGCAGGCCTTCCTGCAGGAGGCGCTGGCCACGGGCCGCTTCATCTTCCTGAACACCGATCTCAAGATCGATTCGCCCCAGGCGACGGTGGTGATCGACCGCGACAAGGCCTCGCAGCTCGGCCTCAAGATGAGCGACATCGGCGCGGCGCTGGGCTCGATGCTGGGCGGCGGCTACGTCAACTATTTCGCGCTCGACGGCCGGTCCTACAAGGTGATCCCCCAGGTCCAGCAGAGCTCCCGCCAGAACATCGACCAGATCCTCGACTACTACGTTCGCGCCAGCGACGGCTCGTCGGTGCCGCTGTCGACGGTGGCCAGGATCGTCACCAAGGCGATCCCGCAGTCGCTGAACCACTTCCAGCAGCTCAACAGCGCCACCATCCAGGGCGTGGCCTTCCCCGGCGTGTCGCAGGCCGAGGCACTGCAGACGCTGCAGGAGCTCGCGGCGCGCACGCTGCCGCAGGGTTACTCGATCGACTACGGCGGCGCCTCGCGTCAGTACATCCAGGAATCGGGTGGCTTCGTCGTCACCTTCGGCTTCGCCCTGATCATCATCTACCTGTCGCTCGCCGCCCTGTTCGAGAGCTTCCGCGATCCCCTGATCATCCTGTTCTCGGTCCCGATGTCGATCGCGGGCGCGCTGGTCTTCCTCATGGGACTGAGCACCGTGGCGTTCCCCGGCGCCACGCTCAACATCTACACCCAGGTCGGGCTCGTGACCCTGATGGGCCTGATCAGCAAGCATGGAATCCTGATCGTCGAGGTGGCCAACGAGATGCAGGCCGCCGGCAAGTCGCGGCGCGAGGCGATCGAGGCGGCGGCGGCGATCCGGCTGCGGCCCATCCTGATGACCACCGCCGCGATGGTCCTGGGCGTCGTGCCGCTCATCGTCGCCACGGGCGCCGGCGCCCTCTCGCGCTTCAGCATGGGGCTGGTGATCGCGAGCGGACTGTCGCTCGGCACGCTGTTCACGCTGTTCGTGGTGCCGGCCGTCTACGTGATGCTGGCGGCCGACCATTCGAAGAAGGTGCCCGCGGGCGAGCCGCTCGCGGCGGGGGACTGACCTCCGCCTCCGCGCCCGTGGCGGGGCGCGGCCGTTACCCCCAGAACCGCGACTTCGGCCGCGGCAGGCCGAGATGGTCGCGCAGGGTCTCGCCCTCGTAGGCGCGGCGGAACAGGTCGCGCTCCTGCAGGATCGGCACGACGCCGTCGACGAAGTCGTCGAAGCCCTCGGGGAAGTGGGCCGGCATGACGTTGAAACCGTCGGCGGCGCGTTCCTCGAACCAGTGCTGCAGCGTATCGGCGATGGTCTCGGGCGAGCCGCACAGCACCCAGTGGCCGCGCGCGGCCGCCACCAGGTCGTAGAGCTGGCGCAGGGTGAGCCCCTCGCGCCGCGCCTTGGCCAGCATGACGCGGGCGAAGCCGTGCGAGGAATCGGGAAGCGCGATGTCGGGCACCGGCTCGTCGAGGGCGTAGCGTGTGATGTCCTGGCCCAGCCGGTCCGACAGGAGCTGCAGCGCATTGCTGCCCGTGACGTAGCCCTGCAGGGCGGCCAGCTTGTCGCGCGCCTCGCGGTCGGTGCGGCCCATCACCGGCATGACGCCGGGCAGGACCGTCACGTCTTCCGGCGCGCGGCCGTACGACGGCAGGCGCTTCTTGAGCGCGGCGTACTGCGCCTGCGATTCGCCGAAATCCTGGACGACCGAGAAGACGACGTCGGCGGTGCGCGCGGCCAGCGCCTGGCCGGGCTCCGAGCCGCCGGCCTGCAGCACGATGGGTTGACCCTGCGGCGCGCGGCCGATGTTGATCGGTCCCTGGACCTTGAAGAACGGGCCCTCGTGGTCGAGCGGGCGCAGGCGGGCCGGGTCGATGTAGGTGCCGGTCGCGCGGTCGGCGACCAGCGCGTCGTCGGCCCAGCAGTCCCACAGGCCCTTCACCACGTCGACGAACTCGGCGGCGCGCTCGTAGCGCCGCGCATGGTCGGGATGGACCGTGCCGAAGTTGCCCGCGCCCTGGCCGCTCGCCGTCGTCACCGCGTTCCAGGCGGCGCGCCCCTTGCTGATATGGTCGAGCGAGGCGAAGGCGCGGGCGACGGTCCAGGGATCGCTGTAGGTCGTCGACACGGTGGCCCCCAGCCCGACATGGCGCGTGACCGCGGCCAGCGCCGCCAGCATGGTGAGCGGCTCCAGCCGGAGCGTGTAGGAGGGATGGGCGCCGGGATCGGCATAGAGATTGTCGCCCATGAAGATCAGGTCGAACAGGCCGCGCTCGGCGATGCGGGCGATCGCCTGCACCTGCTCGAAATCCTGGAAGCTCGTCATCGCGCCGGGATGGCGCCAGCCGGCGACGTGGCTGCCGGTGCCGAGGATGAAGAGGCCGAGATGCATCCGGCGCTCGGGCGAAGCGGGCATCGCCGGGCTCAGGTGCGGAAGGAGGGATCGGCGCGGTCGAGCTGGCGCAGGAAGGCCGGCCATTCGCGCTCGCCCGGCACCAGGATGTCGCCCTGCAGCTCCCAGAACTGGCGCGCCGCCTTCTCGCAGACCTCGGGTGGCGGGATGGTGAGCGTGGCGCCGGCGGCCGCCGCGGCCTGCATGGCGAGCTGGATGCGCGCCGCGCGCTCGAAATAGTAGAGGAGCATGAAGGCCTCGCCGGGCGTGCGCCCGACCGTGAGGATGCCGTGGTTGCGCATCAGCATCACGCTGTGGGGCCCGAGGTCGCGTACCAGCCGTTCCTGCTCGTCGAGGTCGATGGCCACGCCCTCGTAGTCGTGGAAGGCCTGCCGGCGATAGAAGCGCATGGCGAACTGGCTGAGCGGCAGCAGCCCGTCCTGCTGGCCCGAGACGGCGACGCTGGCGTCGGAATGGGTGTGCAGCACGCAGACGGCATCGGGCCGGCTCTTGTGGACCGCGGCGTGGATGACGAAGGCCGCGACGTTGACCTCGTGCGGCGCATTGTCGAGCTTGCGGCCCTCGGTGTCGATGCGCACCAGGCTCGACGCGGTGATCTCCCCGAACAGCAGGCCGTAGGGGTTCAGCAGGAACTCGCCCTCGCGGCCCGGCACCCGCATCGAGATGTGGTTGTAGATCAGGTCGTCCATGCCGAGCTTTGCCACCAGGCGATAGCAGGCGGCCAGCGCCACCCGGGCCTCGCGTTCGGCCGCGCTGCCGGGACCGGTTTCCGTTGCGGACATGCCCGGTTGCCAGCAACCCACGTGCCATCCGAGTGGCCATCCGAGTGGCCATCCGGGGGGGGGGCCAGCCGGGGGGGCCAGCCGGGTCGGCACGGCTTCCCGGCGCAGACGCGAGAAAATGTCGGGGCGCTCCCCTGCCGCGGCAGAGGCGAAGCGGCGGCCGATCGCCTAACCTCGCGGGATGCTCAAGCTCTACTACGCCCCGAACACCTGCGCGCTGGCCACCCACATCGCCCTCGAGGAGGCCGGTGCCGACTACACGACGGTACGCATCGACTTCGCCAAGGCCGAGCAGCAGTCGCCCGAGTATCTGAAGATCAACCCCAAGGGGCGCGTGCCGGCGCTCGTCACCGACCGCGGCATCCTCACCGAGACGCCGGCCATGCTGGCCTTCGTCGCCCAGAGCTTCCCGGCAGCCGGGCTGGCGCCCTTCGACGATCCCTTTGCCTTCGCCGAGGTCCAGGCCTTCAACAGCTACCTCTGCTCCACCGTCCACGTCGCACACGCGCATCGCATGCGCGGCCATCGCTGGGTCGATCCCGACGACAAGGCGGCGATCGCGGCGATGCAGCGCAAGGTGCCGCAGTCGGTGACCGCGGGCTTCGAGCTGATCGAGCGCGGGATGCTGAAGGGGCCGTGGGTGATGGGCGAGCGCTACACGATCTGCGATCCCTACCTCTTCACCCTGGCGCAGTGGCTCGATGCCGACGGCGTCGACCCGGCGCGCGTGCCGCGGGTGATCGACCACCGCCGCCGGGTCGGCGAGCGGGCGGCGACGCAGCGGGCGCTCGAGGCAGAAAAGGCATTGGCGTCAGCGGCTTAGAGGCGATTCTCGGGGCAACCGGGCGGCGGCCGGTGGCCTGTGGCCTTGCCGTGGCAAGCGCCCGGATCGGCCTCCAGGCCCTGACCGTCGCCGGTCGGCGGCGCTATCTTCTCGGCGTCATCCTGCTGCACCCGTCCCCCAAGCGGGTCTCAGCCCCACACGCTTCCCAACGTGCGGGCGGCGGAGGCTTCCCACCCCAAAGCATTGCCTCCGCCGGGATGACCTTTTCTTTTCCATATCGAGACGATGAATGCCCGGCGACCGATGGTCAGTCCGGCAATTCGACGAGGATCTCCGTCCCCTCCACCCTGACGGGGAAGGTGCGCAGCGCCTCCTCGGCCGGACCCTCGACGACCGCACCGGTGCGGATGTCGAACAGGGCCTGATGCAGCGGGCACTCGACGCAGTTGCCCTCGACATAGCCGTCCGACATCAACGCGAACTGGTGGGTGCAGATGTTGGCGGTGGCGAAGAATTCGCCGTCCAGCCGGTAGATCGCGATCTCCCGGCCGGCAACCTCGATGCCGACCACGTCCTTGCCGTCCAGTTCCGCGGCATCCGCCGCCTTGTGCCAGGTCATGCCGCCGGGCCCTTGGGCGGATAATCATCGAGAGAATCGATGGAGATATCGATGATATCGAACGATACGATGGTCATGCGCCCCAGATAGTGCGGCCCCCGACGGGCGTCAAATGCGGCAGCACGATTCATCAACTCAATCGATGTTTTCATCCGCTCTATCGATTTGAGACCTGACGCAAGCCGCGTCATGGTTGACCCAAACGAACACGAAGGGTCGAAAATGGACAGCCTCAGCCGCCGCGGTGCCCGATCGGATGCGTCTCTTGCCAAGGCGTTTCTCCCGCTCACCCAGGCCAGCCATCCCGACGGCAGGATCTATCATGACCCGGCGGTGCTGGAGCGCGAGAAGCAGACGATCTTCGGTCGCGACTGGCTGTGCATCGGCCGCGCCGAAGAGGTGGCCGAGCCCGGCGACTACAAGGCCCTCCGCCTGGTCGGGCAGCCGGTGCTGCTCGTGCGCCGGCCGGACGGCAAGGTCGTGGCCTATTCCAACACCTGCCTGCACCGCGGCGTCGAGATCGCCAGCGGCGAGGGCAACGCCAAGGAATTCACCTGCCCCTATCACGGCTGGCTGTACGGGCTGGACGGGCAGCTCCTCGGCGCCGCACATATGCGCGATTCCGAGGGCTTCGACCGCAAGACCTGCCGCCTGCCCGAGCTTCCCTGCGAGAATTTCCAGGGCTGGCTGTTCGTGTCGCTGAACCGGACGCCGGAACCGTTCGCGGACTATATCGCCGAGTTCGCCGAGAAGTTCGGCTACATCGACATGGAGCCCATGCGGCTCGGCATCCAGCGCGACATCCCGCTGAACTGCAACTGGAAGCTGATGGTCGAGAACTTCATCGACTTCTACCACATCGGCGTCCTGCACAAGGACACGATCGGCCGCTACATGAAGACGACCGACGTGCCCTACGAGACGCGCAAGCGCGGCCAAGTCTTCATCAACGAGTACGATGCGGGTTCGCATACCCAGTCGGGCGAGGTGTTCGTCGAGCGCATCCCGGCGCTGAAGGACAAGCCGGCTCGCTTCTCTCAGGCCGGCGTCATCACGCCCAACGTCAACTTCTTCGTGCGGCCGGACTACGTGATGCTCTACTCGTCCTGGCCGGTCGACGCCGACACGATGGTGATGAAGCAGTTCATCGTCTTCCCTCGCCACATCGTGGAAAGCCCGCGCTTCCCCGAGATCAAGGCGCAGTTCCTGGTAATGAGCGACAAGATCCTGGGCGAGGATTTCGCCATGGTCGAATCGCTGCAGAACGCCTCGAAGGCCACCCACTTCGTGCCCGGCCGCATGAGCCGGCTGGAGAAGGGCGTGCAGCATTTCATCCTGCACAATCTCGAGCGCATCTACGGCGCCGAGCCGCCGCTGACCGCCGCCGCCGAATAGGCGCGGCGCGATGTTCTACGATTGCCGGACCCGGGATCACGGCCTGCCGCATGATCCGCTGAAGCAGTGCGTCGTGCCGCGGCCGATCGGCTGGGTGTCCACGGTCGACGGCGAGGGGCGGGTCAACCTGGCGCCCTTCAGCTTCTTCAACCTGGTGAGCGAGAACCCGCCGCTGGTGATCTACTGCCCGGTCGGCGCCCATGCCGAGGGCGGGGAGAAGGATTCCCTGCGCAACGTGCGCGAGGTCGGCGAGTTCGTCGTCAACGTCGCGACCTGGGACCTGCGCGACGCGGTCAACGCCTCCTCGGCGCCGGCCGGCAGCACGGTCGACGAGTTCGAGCTGGCCGGCCTCACCAAGGAGCCGTCGAGCCTGGTGCGGCCGCCGCGGGTCAAGGAATCGCCGCTGCACCTCGAGTGCCGGGTCGCGCAGGTGATCCGGATGCCGGGCGCCTTCGGCGGCGTGGCCAACTGCATGGTGCTGGGCGAGGTGCTGGGCGTTCACATCCGCGACGACCTCCTGCAGGACGGCCTGCTGAAGATCGACCGGCTGCAGCCGATCGCGCGCCTGGGCTACCAGGAATATGCCGTCGTGCGCGATACCTTCACCATGCCGCGGCCGACGCGGGTCGCGGTCGCGGCCGAGTGACGGGCGAACGGCCCGGGGAGACGACGATGTTCACATCCAAGCGGCTGGTACGGGCGGCGGAAAACCTGGTCGTCCGCCATTTCGCGGTCGGTGCCGGCGAGAGCGTGGTGATCACGGCCGACACGGCGACCGAGCCGGCGCTGATCCGCGCCGTGACCGACGCCGTCGTGCGGGCAGGGGCCAAGCCGCTGGTCGCCATCGCCCCCCAGCTTCCCTTCCAGGGCGGCCTGTCGGACCCCTACGTCTCCGACGCGTTGAAGGCGGCCGTCGTCGCCTGCGACGTCTGGTTCGATTTCTGCTTCCCCTACCATGCCGGGTCGGGCGCGCAGTCCGCGGCGATGGAGGCCAAGCGCTGCCGCTATGCGCTGCTGGCGCTGGCCGAGGCCGAGAGCTTCGAGCGTCTGTACGGCTGCGTCGATTTCCCAGCGATGATGGACTTCAACGTGGCGCTGGCCGAGTACTTCGCCGAGGCGGCGGGCGAGCAGGTGCGCTTCACCTGCCCGCTGGGCACCGACGTCACCCTTACGCTCGACAAGCTGAAGATGATCCGCCAGCGCGTCTGTCAGGGACCGGGCATGCACACCGTTCCGGGCACGCAGAGCTTCTATCCGGTGATGGAGAGCGTGAAGGGGCGAATCGTCATCCAGGCCCTGTTCGACGAATACTACCGCCACCTGCGCCAGCCGATCACCATCGAGGTCGACGGCAAGATCCAGGGTTTCAGCGGTGGTGGTACCGAGGACCGGCCGAGCTTCGGCCGGGCGCTGCGGCGGGCCAGCGGCAAGGGGGATCTCGGCTACTTCGTGCACTTCACGCTGGGTTTCCATCCCGGCACCAAGCTGACCGAGCGGCAGTTCATCGAGGACATCCGCATCCCCGGCTCGAACGCCATCGGCATGGGCCTGCCGTGGTGGGAGCCGGGCGGCGGCGAGAACCATCCCGACGGCATCGTTCTCGACCAGTCGCTGTGGGTGGGCGACGTGCAGCTGGTAAAGGACGGCGACTTCGTCGGCCCGGGCCGGCTCGCGACGCTGCACGCCGCAATGTCGCGGCAGCTCGACTGACGGGCGACGCCCGCGCCTGATCCGGAACGCGTGACCTGGAAGCCGTAACCTGGACCCCGTGACCTTCAGCATCGTCGACGAGCGGCTGGGCGTCCGCTTCGCCTGCGCGCCGGACGACGTGGTGCTGCGCGCCGGCCTGCGGGCGGGACTGCCGCTCGCCTACGAATGCAATGCCGGCGGTTGCGGAAGCTGCAAGTTCGACCTGGTGGCGGGCGAGGTCGCCGACCTTTGGCCGGAGGCGCCGGGTCTCGGCGAACGCGACCGGCGGCGGGGCCGACGGCTGGCCTGCCAGTCGCGGCCGCTCGGCGATTGCAGCATCCGCATGATCGGCCGCGGCGAGCCTGCCGACGCGCCGCTGCCGCAGCGCCGGACGGCGGTGCTGGCCGGGACGCGCGACCTTGCGCCCGACATGCGCCTCTTCCGCTTCCGCGGCGGGGGCGCGGCGGCCTTCCGGCCGGGACAGTACGCGCTCCTGTCGCTGCCCGGCGTCGAGGGGCCGCGCGCCTATTCCATGTCGAACCTCGCCAATGCCGAGGGCGACTGGGAGTTCATCGTCCGGCGCGTCCCGGGCGGCCGGGCGACCGGCGCGCTGTTCGCGCTGCCTCCGGGCGGTGGCGTCGCGATCGACGGGCCGTACGGCCGCGCCTTCCTGCGCACGGAAACCCGGCCGGTGGTCTGCATCGCTGGCGGTTCGGGCCTGTCGCCGATGATCGGCATCGCGCGCGGCCTCGACGCTGCCAACGCGGCCGGCACGGCCTCGCTCGACTTCTTCCAGGGCGGCCGCTCGGCGCAGGACATCTGCGGCGAGCCGCTGCTGCGCGCCCTGCCGCGGCTCGGCTCGCGGCTGCGCTTCCATGCCAGCGTCTCGGGCGAGGACCCGCTGTGGCAGGGCCGTACCGGGATGATCCACGAACTGCTGGCCGACCTGCCGGACAGCGCCTTCGCCGAGGCCGATTTCTATCTGGCCGGCCCGCCGCCGATGGCCGAGGCGGTCGTGGCCCTGCTCTCCCGGGCCAAGGGCGTGCCGGCCGAGCGGATCCGCTACGACCGCTTCTTCTGAGCGCGCGGCCGGTCGGCGGAGATCGGCGTGAAGGGCAGGCCGAGCGCCTGCGGATAGGTCCGGTCCTTGAGCGGCCTTGCGGCGACCATCTCCTGGATCACGTCGATCAGCGCCTGCTCGACGCGGCTCGGACGCACGCGGGGATTGGTGATCATGAAGACGTCGACCGGCATGGTCGGCTTGTAGGGCGGCAGCCGCCACAGCAGCCCGTCGCGCTCGTCGCGGGCGGCGATATGGATCGGGATGGCGCCGATGCCGATGCCGGCGACGATCATGCGCCGTACCTCCTCCATGTGGTTGGAGACGGCCACGGCCGGCTCGGCGAGCTGCACGTCGGCATGGGCGTCGGCGATCGTCTGCAGCGTGTAGGAGATCGCCGTCGGCCGGTAGTAGCTGACCGACGCCTCGCCGCGCAGGTCGGCTGCCGTCAGGTCGCGGCGGCCGAACAGCCGGTGCGTCGGGCCGCAATAGAACGCGCAGTGCTCGCGAAAGATCTGCAGGCAGTCGAACGCGTCGGGCTTCTGGGCGAGCGGCGTGATCGCGAAATGGATGGTGCTGCTGGCCATCGCCTTCATGATCTCCGGGCTCGACATCACCGTGATCAGGAACGTCGCCTTGGGATGGCGGCGATGGAACTCGGCGAAGGCGTCGTTCAGCAGCGGCGAGGTCATGTGGCTCGCCATCGCGAGGTGGACCGTGCCGGTGAGATCGCCGCTGAGATCGGCGATCAGCAGCGACATGCGGTCGATGCCGTTGGCGATCTCGCGGGCCTCGCGATAGAGCACCTCGCCGGCCGGCGTGAGTGCGAAGTTGGTCGGCCCGCGCGCCGCCAGCCTTGTGCCGAGCCGTTCCTCGAGCTTCTTCAGCGCCGCGCTGATCGCGGGCTGCCCCCGCCCCAACACAGTCGCGGCACGTGAAATGCTCTGCATCTCCGCGACGACCACGAACATGTGCAGCAGGTTCCAGTTGATCTTCTTGGCCAGGCCTTCGGTGGGCGCGGCCTGTCTCGCGGGCGGGCGGCTCATGGAGTTTTCCTCGCGATTCCAATCGTTTCGTCCAATATCGAAATTATTGCTTTCGATATCGAAAATATCAATTTGCCTCATGGTATGTCCGCGTAGGCTAATCGGGATTGTCACAGGCCCGTTCGCCAGGGCCGCAGGAGCGGAAACCGCTATCGGGATGGATGGGATGCCGAACTTTCTCCAGCGAATCGATGTCTGAGCGCCTGGTGGTCGGGCAGAAGGCACCGGCGGATCCGATCGGCGGCCTGATGCGCATGGCGCGTGCCGTATTCCTCGCCGGCGGCATCCTGCCGGTCGTCCTGGTCATCGCCATCGTCGGCTTCGGCGCGGCCGAGCCGCGCTTCCTCACCTACGACAACATGTTCAACGTCACGCGCGCGGCGAGCTACCTGGTGGTCGTCAGCATCGGCCAGATGCTGACGCTGCTGGTCCGCGGCGTCGACATGTCGATCGGCTCGACCGAGGCGCTGGTCAGCGTCTGCGTCGCGCTGTGCATGGCGACCGTGCTCGGTTCCTTTCCCGATTCGCCGGGCCTGGCCATCACGCTCGGCATCGCCGCCGGGCTGGCGGTGGGCGTGGCGGTCGGCACGGTGAACGGCATCGGCATCGCGGTGTTCAACGTAAACCCGTTCATCATGACCGTCGGCATGCTCTCGATCCTGTCGGGCGTCGCGCTGACGGTGAGCGGCGGCATGCCCATGTACGGCATGCCCGAGGAATTCAGCCGGATCTTCGCCTACGCCGCGCCGTTCGGCATCCCGGCGCCGGTCCTGTTCGCCGCCGGCCTCTACGCGCTCATGGTCTACGTGCTGAACTGGACGCCGTTCGGCCGCCGCATCTATGCGCTGGGCGGCAACGGCGTCGCCGCGCGGCTGGCCGGCATCAGCACGCGCCTGCACACGGTCCTGACCTACGCCATGTGCTCGACCATCGTCGCCTTCGGCGGCGTGCTGCTGACGGCCCGAGTCGGCACCGGCGAGGCGACGCTGGGCGCGACGCACGTGCTGGAATCGATCACCGCCGTGGTGATCGCGGGCGTCTCCTTCTTCGGCGGCATCGGCCGGGTCGGCAGCGTCGTGCTGGGCGCCTTCTTCGTGACGCTGGTGACCAACGGCATGAACCTGCTCCGGGTGCCGAGCTACCAGCAGCTGATCGTGCTGGGCGTGCTGCTGATCCTCGCGGTCGTGGTCGACCAGCTCCGCATGCGCATGCTGCAGCAGCAGCGGCCGGAATAGGGGAGAGCGAAGCCATGGCCGCCACCGCCCAGACCTCCGTCCGCCCGCCCGCCAGTGCCGCTGCCGCCGTGCCGCTCCTCAGGGCGAACGGCATCGTGAAGTCGTTCGGCGGCAACCGCGCGCTGAACGGCGTGTCGCTCGACGTGCGCAGCAACGAGATCGTGGCGCTGGTCGGCGACAACGGCGCCGGCAAGTCGACCCTGGTAAAGATCCTGTCGGGGGCCGAGATCCCCGACGAGGGCACGATCCAGGTAAACGGCGTGCCGGCCGAGATCGCGAGCCCGCACGACGCCCAGGATCAGGGTATCGCCACGCTGCACCAGCATCTCGGCCTCGTCGACTGCTTCGACGTCGCCCAGAACGTCTTCCTCGGCCGCGAGCTCTCGGCGCGCTTTCTCGGCGTCTTCCCCTACCTGCTGCACGGCGAGATGCGTCGCCGCACCGCCGATCTCCTGAAGCAGCTCGACATCCGCCTGCCGCATCTCGACCGGCCGGTCAGCACAATGTCGGGCGGCCAGCGTCAGGCAGTGGCGATCAGCCGCCTGCTGCTCGGCGACGTCAAGCTCATCATCATGGACGAGCCAATGGCCGCGCTCGGCGTGCAGGAGGGCCAGAAGGTGCTCGACCTGATCGAGAGCCTGTCCCAGCGCGGCATCTCCTTCCTGATCGTCAGCCACAACATGGAGCATGTCATGAGCATCTCCAACCGGGTGGCGGTGCTGAAGAACGGCAACCTCGTCGGCGTCGTGCCGACCGAGAGCACGACCCGCCAGGACCTCACCTCGATGATCATCCACGGCCGGGTCTAGGGAGCTTTGGGAAGAATGGGGAAGCAGTTGGGAGACATGATGATGAGCAAGGTATCGGGCATTGCCCTGTCGCTGATGCTGGCCCTGCCGGCGGGTGCGGCGTTCGCGGCCGACGATTGGACGGCCAACCTCATGGTCGACGAGAAGAACCCGACGGCGGTCTACAAGCCGCTGCCGGTCGGTGCCGTCTCCAAGCCTTGGCAGCTCTGCGTGGCGTTCCCGCACATGAAGGACGCCTACTACGTCGCCAAGGACTACGGCATCGTGAAGGAGGCGCAGCGCCAGGGCGTCGGCGCCACCATCATGGCCGCCAACGGCTACAACGACATCGCCGGGCAGATCCAGCAGATCGAGGACTGCGTCGCCGCGGGCGGCAATGCCGTGCTGGTCAATGCCGTGTCCAAGACCGGCCTCAACGGCCTGATCGAGGAGCTGGCGCGCAAGAAGGTGCCGGTGCTCGACCTCGGCAACGGCGTCACCTCCGACAAGATCGCCGCCGCCGCGCTGGCCCAGTACTACTATGCCGGCAACACCGCCGGTAAGTATCTCGCCCAGACCTTCCCGGCCGGCTCGGGCAAGAAGAAGATGGTCTGGCTGGCCGGCCCGGCCGGCTCGCAATGGGTCGAGGATGCGGTCAAGGGCATGAAGGACGCCATCAAGGGCTCCGACGTCGACCTGGTGAAGGTGATCTACGGCGACACCGGCAAGGCGACGCAGATGAAGCTGCTCGAGGATGCGCTGCAGACCTATCCCGACCTCACCATCATCGGCGGCGTGGCGCCGGCGATCGAGGGCGCGATGGAGATCGTCAAGGAGCGCGGCCTCAAGGACAAGAAGCTGATCGCCTTCTACTCGACGCCGCCGATCGAGCAGGCGGTGCGCGACGGCATCGTCATGGCGACGGTGAACGACAACAACCTGCTGGGTTCGCGCATCAGCGTCGACCAGGCGATCCGCCTGCTCGAGGGAAAGCTCGAGGTGAAGGTCGCCAGCCGCAAGTTCGACATCATCGACGGCAAGAACGTGAACACCTACGACCGCACGACGCTGCTGGCGCCGGCCGACTTCAAGCCGGTGTTCAAGGTCGACCCGCCGAAGAAGTGACGCTCCGCTGACCGAAGACCGGGGCCGGGACGGCGGCATCGCCCTCCCGGCCCCGCGCCTGTCCGGGCCCCTGCGTCGAACCCGCCGGGCCGTCCGTCCCGTTCCTTCCCTCCGAGACATTCCATGCCGCTTCCCATCCGTTCCAGCCACGCGATCGCGGGCGAGGGGCCGGCCGTCTTCCTGATCCACGGTGTCGGCGCCCGGCGCCAGAGCTGGGACGGCGTGATCGAGCGGCTGGCACCCCATTTCCGCTGCATCAGCTACGACCTGCGCGGCCACGGCGAGTCGGAGGGCGGCAACCGGCCGATCGGCCTTGGCGAGTTCGTCGCCGACCTCGAGGCGCTGCGCGCCGAGCTCGGCATCGAGCGGGCGCACGTCGTCGGCCATTCGCTGGGCGGCATGATCGCGCCGGCCTATGCCCGCGCCCACCCGGCGCGCGTCCGGTCGCTGGGGCTGCTCTCGACCGTGGCGTTCCGCGGTCCCGAGGCGCAGACCAACCTCGCCGCCTTCGTCGAGAAGATGAAGACGGGCGGCACGGCGGCGGTGATCGGCACGCTGATGGACCGCTGGTTCACCGACGAATTCCGCCGCGACCGGCCCGACATCGTCGAGGCGCGCCGCGCGCTCGTCCTCGGGCTCGACCCGCGCGTCTACCTCGAGACCTATCGCACCTACGCCACGACCGACACCGGCCCCTGGCTGCCGGCGCTCGACGTGCCGGCCCTCGTCATGACCGGCGAGGCCGATCCCGGATGCCCGCCGGCCCTCAACGCCCGCATGGCCGAGGCCCTGCCGCAGGGCAGGCTCGAGGTGCTGCCTGGGCTGCGCCACTCGATCCTGGTCGAGGCGCCCGAGGCGACGGGCGAGGCGCTGCTGGCCTTCCTGCTGGCGGTGGAGAAGGCCAGCGCCTGAGGTCGCGGCAGTCCCCGCTATCAACCTCTTGTGGATGCCTGCCGCCAGCCGACTCGATCTTGTGGATTGATGCTCTAAACAATTGAATCAATTGTAATTTCTTGCCTCCAAACGGGGGATGACTCATGCTCCGCCGATGCTTGTGGACAAGTTGGATCGAGTCCTGGTCGGCGACTGCATCGAGCTGATGCAGGGCCTGCCCGCCGCTTCCGTCGACATGGTGTTCGCCGACCCGCCCTATAACCTGCAGCTGGGCGGCGACCTGCTGCGGCCGGACAACAGCAAGGTCGACGCCGTCGACGACGACTGGGACAAGTTCGCCGACTTCTCGCGCTACGATTCCTTCACGCGCGCCTGGCTGGCGGCCGCGCGTCGGGTGCTGAAGCCGCAGGGCACGCTGTGGGTGATCGGCAGCTACCACAACATCTTCCGCATCGGCACGGCGCTGCAGGACCACGGCTTCTGGATCCTGAACGACATCGTCTGGCGCAAGTCGAACCCGATGCCCAACTTCCGCGGCAAGCGCTTCACCAACGCACACGAGACGCTGATCTGGGCGGCGCGCGATCGCCGCGCCAAGCGCTACACGTTCAACTACGATTCGATGAAGGAGCTGAACGAGGGCGTGCAGATGCGCTCCGACTGGCTGCTGCCGCTGTGCACCGGCGGCGAGCGGCTGAAGGGCGAGGACGGCCGCAAGGCGCATCCGACGCAGAAGCCCGAATCGCTGCTGTTCCGCTGCCTGATGGCCGCCTCCAATCCCGGCGACGTCGTGCTCGATCCCTTCTTCGGCACCGGCACGACCGGCGCCGTGGCGCGGCGGCTCGGCCGGCGCTTCATCGGCCTGGAGCGCGATCCCGACTATGCCGCCATCGCGCGCAAGCGCATCGCGCTCATCGAGCCGCTGGCCGCCGAGGACGTCTCGCCCAAGCCCAGCAAGCGCAGCGAGCCGCGCATTCCGTTCGGCGTGCTGATCGAGGCGGGCCTGCTCGAGCCCGGCGCGCTGCTGAGCGACCCGAGCGGCCGCCACGTCGCGCGCGTGCGTGCCGACGGCACGCTGTCGGCCGCCAACGCACTCGGCGAGCATCGCGGCTCGATCCACCAGGTCGGCGCGGCGGTGCAGGGGGCCCCCGCCTGCAACGGCTGGACCTTCTGGCACTTCGAGCAGCAGGGTGCGCGGCTGCCGATCGACCATCTCCGCCAGCAGGTGCGCGCGGGCCTGTAAGCGAAGGCTTGCGGGAGGGCGGGTCCGAGCATACTGTGAATATGTGAAAAATATCACAGTTTCCGTGGACGATGAAACGTACCGGCGTGCCCGTATCAAGGCGGCCGAACTCGAGACGTCTGTGTCGGCGCTGGTGAAGCGCTATCTGGTCGAACTCGCGGGCGAGGACAGCGAGTTCGAGAGACTGGCAGCTCTGGAGCGCAAGCTGCGCGAGCGTGTCGTGTCCTTCCGCGCGAGCGATCGGCTGCCGCGAGAGGCCATTCACGAGCGCAGGCGCTGAGCGTCGGCGATGGCGCCCAGACGCTTTCTCGACACCAACATTCTCCTTTACTCGATCAGCCGGGACCCCGCCGAAGCGGCAAAGCGAGAACGTGCGGTTGCGCTCCTCGGGGCGACGGATCTCGGATTGTCGGCGCAGGTGCTGCAGGAGTTCTACGTTCAGGCCACACGTCCGACGCGGGACGATGCCTTGCCGCATGAGGTTGCAGCCGGCCTTGTTCGGGCGTGGGCGCGATTTCCAGTCCAGGAGATCTCGCTGGCAGTCGTAATGACGGCGCTCGAAATTCGCGTGTCGCACGGCTTTTCATATTGGGACAGCGCGATCGTCGCGGCCGCCCAGGCGCTGGGTTGCCGGGAGTTGCTTTCCGAAGACATGAGTCACGGGCGGCGGGTCGGCGGCGTCAAGATCGTCAATCCCTTCCGCTGACGATCTGAGATGTGCAGTCATTGACGGCATCTCCTTCGACTGTGCCTCGGTGCGAAAAAATATAATTAAATTGCCGATCCGTTGGTCGTGAGCCCATGAAAACGGAAGTTATTGATCGCGTGGTCGGCCCATGCTACAAGTCGAACGTGTCGTCCGGAAAGCAGCCGTGTGTCAGCGATGGGCGTGCGCGATCACCTTGCGCATCACCGTCGGCAGGGCGCGTTCGGTCAGGCGGTCGATGGTGCACCAGCTCGTGCCGGGGGCGAGCTCGGCCAGCCGGCCGGTCGTGGCGACGGCGCGGGCCACGGTGAGCTCGAGGTGGAAATGCGTGAAGGTGTGGCGCACCAGCCCGTCCAGGATGCTCCAGCGCGCCGGCACGGGGGCCGCCTGCATCGCCTCCTCGGGCACCAGCAGCCCCTCGCGCCAGGCGCTCGACGGCACCTCGTCCATGCCGCCCAGCAGGCCGCGGGGCGGCCGCTTGCGCAGCAGGATGGCGCCGTCCTTGCGCGCCAGCACGAAGGCGAGCCCGCGCCGGGTCGGCTTCTCCGCCCGGGGGGCGCGGCGCGGCAGCTCCTCGGCGACGCCGAGCCGGCGGCCGCGGCAGCCCGCCATCAGCGGGCAGATGACGCAGCGCGGTCCGCGCGGCGTGCACACGGTGGCGCCGAGATCCATCATCGCCTGCGCGTAGTCGCCGGCGCGCTCCGGCGGCACCAGCGTCGCGGCGCGCGCCCGGATCTCCGGCTTGGCGTCGGGCAGCGGCGTGTCGATGGCGTAGAGGCGCGCGATCACCCGCTCGACATTGCCGTCGACCGCCGAGGCCGGCCGGTCGAAGGCGATGGCGGCGATCGCCGCGGCGGTGTAGGCGCCGATGCCGGGCAGCGCCAGCAGTGCCGCTTCATCCGACGGGAAGCGCCCGCCATGCTCGGTGGCCACGGCCTGCGCGCAGGCATGCAGGTTGCGCGCGCGGGCGTAGTAGCCGAGGCCGGCCCAGGCCGAGAGCACCTCGTCGAGCGGCGCCGCGGCCAGCGCCTCGACGGTCGGCCAGCGCTCGACGAAGCGCCGGAAGTAGTCGCCGACGGTGGCCACCGTCGTCTGCTGCAGCATGATTTCCGACAGCCAGACGCGGTAGGGATCGCCGGTCTCGCCGGCCGCCGCGCGCCACGGCAGGGTGCGACGATGACGATCGTACCAGGCAAGCAAACGTGAGGCGTGGGTCGTGGTCATGCAGGGTAGCGTGCCCTACCATACGGAGCGGAGTTTGAAAGGGTCCATGCGGGAAAACGGCTTTCGCGCCGTCGGCGGACTGGCCCAGCGGCTGGCGTCCGACATCGCCCGGCGCCGCAAGGCGGGACGGTCGGGATCGGTCGCCCGCCTGCGCGCAGAATGGTCGGCCATCGTCGGCGCCGAGCTGGCGCGGGTCAGCCGGCCGGAGGCGCTGCTGCCGGCGCGCGGCCGCGGCGGCGCGATGCTGCGGCTGCGCGTGCCCGGCGCTGCTGCGCTGGAGGTGCAGCACGGCGCGGGTCAGATCGTCGAGCGCGTGAACGCCTACTTCGGCCATCGCATGATCGAGGACATCCGGCTGGTGCAGGGGGCCGTCTCGGCCGCGCCCGTGCGGGCCGCGACGCCGCCGCCCGATGCGCGCAGCCTGCAGGCCGCGGTCGAGCGCGCCGCCGCCGTCAGCGATCCCGACCTGCGCGCCGCCCTGGCCCGGCTCGGCGCCCGCATCGGCACGGGCCGCCGCGGCCTGCTGCTCGGCCTCGGCGGCCTGCTGCTCGCTCCCCGCGGCGAGGCGGAAGCCCAGAACCTGCCGCGCGAGAAGCTGCTGATGCCGCTGCCCGGCGACCACACGATGGGCCGGACCGACGCGCCCAACATCCTGATCGACTATGCCTCGTTCACCTGCCCGTTCTGCGCCCAGTTCTACATCGCCGTGATGCCGACGGTGCGGAAGGAATGGATCGACACTGGCAAGCTGCTGTTCGTCCATCGCCACTTCCCGTCCGACGTCGTGGCGACCCGCGCCAGCCAGCTCTCCGAGTGCGCCGGTCCCGAGGGGTTCTTTCCCACGGTCGAGCTCCTGTTTCAGAAGCAGGTCGAATGGCTGACCGGGGGCGATCCGCTCGAGGAGATGGTCAAGGTGCTGGCGGGCCGGGGGATGACCCCGGACAAGGCCGAGGCCTGCTTCGCCGACGACCGGGCGATGGACAAGGTGATCGCCGACGTCCAGTCCGGCCAGGCGCTCGGGGTCCATTCGACGCCCACCCTGTTCATCAACGACCAGAATTATTCGAATCCCGGCGGCGCCGATGCCATTGCCGCGATTTTGCGCCAGGTGGGGCGGTAATCGTTTGACTCCCCACAGGGCGAATTCCCAAGATGTAGTGGAGAGGAAGACGGTATGCGGAATATCTTGATCGTCGCCGCAGGTGTCGTGGCGGTGGCCGCGATTGCGGCTGGCGTCTATTTCGGCACCCGCGCGCCGTCGCCGGGCCAGCCGCCGGTCGCCGTCGCGGCGACGCCGGAAAAGGCCAAGCTGCTGGGCGTGATGCCGGGCGACCACGTGCTGGGCGATCCCAAGGCCCCGATCACGATGATCGAGTACGCCTCGTTCACCTGCCCGCACTGCGCCCATTTCCACACCCAGATCCTGCCCGAGATCAAGAAGAAGTGGATCGACACCGGCAAGGTGAAGCTGATCTACCGCGACTTCCCGCTGGACCAGGTCGCGGCAAAGGCCGCCCAGATCGCCGAGTGCGCCGCGCCCGACCGCTATTTCGGCATCATCGACCTGATCTTCCGCAGCCAGCCGACCTGGGCGGCCACGCCCGATCCGGTGGCGGAGCTGGCCAAGCCGCTGCGCATCGCCGGCCTCAACGAGGCCGAGATCAAGACGTGCCTTGCCAACGAGGCCAAGGCCAATGCCGTCATCGCCGACTATCGCGGCGGCGAGACGCTCGGCGTCAGCTCGACGCCGACGCTGTTCATCGACGGGGAGCAGTACAAGGGGGCGCGTTCGGTCGAGGAGCTCGACTCGGTGTTCGCCAAGCGCGCGAAGTAGTCGTCAACAGACAGGCGTGGGGTAGATGGTTCATTTCGACAAACTCCGGCTCTCCGGCTTCAAGTCGTTCGTCGATCCGACGGAGCTTGCCATCGAGCCCGGCATGACCGGCATTGTCGGCCCCAACGGCTGCGGCAAGTCCAACCTCGTCGAGGCCCTGAAGTGGGTCATGGGCGAGACCTCGGCCAAGCAGATGCGCGGCAGCGAGATGGAGGACGTGATCTTCGCCGGCACCGGCTCCCGGCCGGCGCGCAACATCGCCGAGGTCACGCTCACCCTCGACAACAAGACCCGCACCGCGCCGGCAATGGTGAACGACGCCGACATGCTCGACATCGTGCGCCGCATCGAGCGCGGCCACGGCTCGGCCTATTCGGTGAACGGCCGCGAGATCCGCGCGCGCGACGTGCAGACGCTGTTCGCCGACGCCGCCACCGGCTCGCGCTCGACGGCGCTGGTCAGCCAGGGCCGCATCGGCGCGCTGATCAACGCCAAGCCGGCCGACCGCCGCAGCATCATCGACGAGGCCGCCGGCATCACCGGCCTCTATGCCCGCCGCCACGAGGCCGAGCTGCGCCTGCGCGCCGCCGAGCAGAACCTCGCCCGCGTGCAGGACGTGCTGGTGGCGCTGGAGGAGCAGCACAAGGGGCTGAAGCGGCAGGCGCGCCAGGCCAGCCGCTACCGCAACCTCAGCGACCATATCCGCCGCGCCGAGGCGGCCGTGCTGGCGCTCAAGCTGGCGGCCGCGGAGCGCGAGCTGGCCGACGCCGGCGAGCGCCTGCGCGAGGCCGAATCGCAGGTCGCCGATCTCACCCGCCTGGTCGGCCTCGCCACCACGGCGCAGGCCGAGGCGGCGACCGCGCTGCCGCCGCTGCGCAACGACGAGGCCGCGGCGGCGGCCGCCCTGCAGCGGCTGCGCGTGGCCCACGATGCGCTGACCGCCGAGGCCGAGCGCGTCGCGCAGGCCCAGCAGGAGGCGCAGACGCGGCTCGGCCAGACCGAGACCGATCTCGGCCGCGAGCATGGCCGCAAGTCCGACGCCGAGACCGCCATCGCCGATCTCGACGGCCAGCGCGCCCGGCTCGAGCAGGAGCAGGTGGGCGAGGACGAGCGCGCCGCCGAGGCCGCCGCCACCCGCGACACCGCCCAGGGCGAGACGAGCACGGCCGAGGCCGAGCACGACCGGCTGACCCGCCAGATCGCCGACGACGAGGCGCTGCGCCAGAGCGTCGGCCGCGAGCTCGCCGAGCTGCGCGAGCGCCTGCGCCGCCTCGACATCCGTCGCGAGGAGATGGTCGGCCAGCAGCGGCAGATCGAGACCGAGCTCACGGGCCTGCCCGAGCTTCCCGAGGTCGAGGCCGAGCTCGAGGCGGCGCGCGCCGCGCTCGAGCAGGCGCGGCTCGACGGCCAGCAGGCGGTTGACGAGGCGCGCGAGGCCGAGCGCTTCGAATCGGACGCCGCCCGCCAGGCGGTGGCCGAGGCCGAGGTCGCCCGCCTCGAGACCGAGCGCCTGCGCGCCGCCGAGCGCCAGGCCGCCCAGGACAGCCATGCCGCGGCCGGCGAGGTGCTGCAGAAGGTCAACGGGCGGCTCACCAAGCTGCGGGCCGAGGAAGCCGGCGTGGCGGCGGCGCTGAAGTCGGCCGCCGATTCGCTGTGGCCGCCGCTGCTCGACGCCATCACCGTCGAGCCGGGCTTCGAGAAGGCGCTGGGCGCGGCGTTCGGCGAGGAGCTGGAAGCCTCGTCCGACCGCGGCGCGCCGGTGCACTGGCTGCCGCTCGGCCCGCTGGCCGACGCGCCGGCCCTGCCGGAAGGCGCGACGCCGCTCGCCAACCACGTCCGGACCCTGCCGGAACTCGAGCGCCGGCTGGCCTTCATCGGCATCGTCGCCGACGACGAGACCGGTGCGGTGCTGCAGGGCGGGCTGATGCCGGGCCAGCAGCTCGTCACGCGCGACGGCGCGGTCTGGCGCTGGGACGGCTACACGATGCGGGCCGGCGCGCCGTCGACGGCGGCGGTGCGGCTCAGCCAGCGCAACCGGCTGGCCGAGATCCGCCAGCAGATCGAAGGCGTCGCGGCCGAGCAGGCCGAGGCGCAGGCGCATGTCGAGGCCGCTGCCGACCTGCTGGCCGCCGCGCGCGAGGCCGAGAAGGCGTCGGTCGAGGAGGCCCGCGCGCACGAGCGCAGCGTCGCCGAGGCGGCCCGCCGCAAGACCCAGGAGGCCGGCGAGGCCACGCGGATGGCCGAGCGCGCCGCCCGCGAGGCGGTCGCCGCCGCCGAGCGTGTCGCCGCCCAGGCGACAGACCGTCACGCCGACGTGGCGCGCCGCACCGACCAGCTGCACACCCGGCTGAGCGGCGTCGAGAAGACGATGGCCGAGGTCCTGACCGACATCGCCGACGTCGAGATGCGCCGCACCTTCCGCGAGGCGCGCCTGTCGGCGATCTCCGACAGCCAGGCCGACCGCGAGACCGCCGCGACGCTGCGGGCCCGCATCGCCGAGCTGCGCGCCGCGCTGGTCGAGGCCGAGGGACGGTGCGACCGCCTCGCCCGCGAGGCGGCGATGCGGCGCGACCGGCTGGCGCAGATCGCGCAGGACCACGAGGGCTGGAGCAAGCGGCTGGCCGATGCCGACGGCCAGATCGTCGAGCTCGACGCGCGGCGCGAGCAGATCGCGGCTTCGCTGGCCGAGCTCGCGGCCCGGCCGGGCGAGATCGAGGCCAAGCGGCTGACGCTGGGCGAGGAGATCGCCAAGGCCGAGCAGAGCCGCCAGGAGGCGGCCGACCGGCTGGCGGTCGGCGAGACGCGCCTCGGCGAGGCCGACAAGGCGTTGAAGCAGGCCGAGACCGAGCTCGCCTCGGCGCGCGAGAGCCGGGTGCGGCGCGAGGGCCAGGTCGAGCAGGCGACGCGCGACCGCGAGGCGGTGGTCGAGCGCATCGTCGAGCGCCTGCGCTGCGAGCCCGACGGCGTGCTGGCGGCGGCGGAGGTGCAGACCCTCGACGAGCTGCCCGAGCTGGAGAAGGCCGAGCATCGGCTGGAGCGGCTGGTGCACGAGCGCGAGACCATGGGCGCGGTCAACCTGCGGGCCGAGGAGGAGGCTGCCGAGCTCGAGCAGCAGATCACCGGCATGACCGCCGAGCGCGACGACCTGGTGGCGGCCATCGGCCGCCTGCGCCAGGGCATCCAGAGCCTGAACCGCGAAGGGCGCGAGCGCTTCGTGGCCGCCTTCGAGCAGGTCAGCGGCCACTTCCAGCAGCTCTTCACCAAGCTGTTCGGCGGCGGCAAGGCCGAGCTGCGGCTGACCGAATCGGAGGATCCGCTGGAGGCCGGGCTCGAGATCCACGCCTCGCCGCCGGGCAAGAAGCTGCAGGTCATGTCGCTGCTGTCGGGCGGCGAGCAGGCGCTGACGGCGATCTCGCTCCTGTTCGCGGTGTTCATGACCAACCCGGCGCCGATCTGCGTGCTGGACGAGGTGGACGCGCCGCTGGACGACCTCAACGTCGAGCGCTTCTGCGGCCTCGTGAAGGAGATCGCCGGCCGTACCGACACGCGCTTCATGGTCATCACCCACCATCGCGTCACCATGGCGCGCATGGACCGGCTGTACGGCGTCACCATGGCCGAGCGCGGCGTGTCGCAGCTCGTGTCGGTCAACCTGATGGAGGCCGACCGCATCGCCGCCTAGGCGGCAGGAATCCCGCGCATCGCGGGGCGACGAGACTACACAAGCAAGAAGACAGATCTTCCTCTCTCGAAAAACTGGGCGCCGGCCAGGCCTGTCGGCGCCCTTCTCTTTGTCCGGCACCGCCTGTAGTGTCGCCGCATGCCCGACACAATGGCTCCCCCCGTCACCGACGTCGTCGAACTGACCGCCGCGCTGGTGCGCTGCGAGAGCGTGACGCCGCGCGAGGCGGGCGCCCTGCAGCATCTCGAGGGCGTGCTCGCGCCGCTCGGCTTCGCCTGCGAGCGCATGGATTTCAGCGAGGCCGGGACCGACGACGTGGCCAACCTCTACGCCCGTATCGGCAGCGGCGGCCCTCACTTCTGCTTCGCCGGCCATTCCGACGTGGTGCCGGTCGGCGACCTGTCGTCGTGGACCATCGGCCCGTTCTCGGCCGAGCTCGCCGGCGGCTACCTGTTCGGGCGCGGCGCCGCCGACATGAAGGGCGCGATCGCCGCCTTCGTCGACGCCGCCGCGCACTTCCTCGCCCGCCGCGGGCGGGCCTTCGGCGGCTCGATCAGCCTGCTGATCACCGGCGACGAGGAAGGGCCCGCGATCAACGGCACGGTCAAGATGCTGGAGCGGCTGGCCGGGCGCGGCGAGACGATCGACGCCTGCGTCGTCGGCGAGCCGACCAGCTCGAAGCGCTTCGGCGACATGATCAAGATCGGCCGGCGCGGCAGCATGAACGTCGACCTGACGGTGCGCGGCGTGCAGGGCCATGTCGCCTATCCCGAGCGGCTCGACAATCCGATCCACCGCCTGTCGGCGCTGATCGCCGCCCTGGTGCGCGAGCCGATCGACGAGGGCTCGACGCACTTCCAGCCGACCTCGCTGCAGTTCACCACCGTCGACGTCGGCAACAAGGCGACCAACATCGCGCCGGGCGTCGTGCGGGCGCGCTTCAACACGCGGTTCAACGATCTCTGGACGTCGCAGACCCTGCTGGCGCACCTGCAGGAGCGGCTGGACCGCGCCAGTGCCGCGCTGGGCGGTCACGGCACGATCGAGCTCTCGGCCCAAGTGTCGGGCGAGTCGTTCTACACGCCGCCCGGGCCGCTCAGCGATCTGGTGGCCGGCGCCATCCGCGACGTCGCCGGCGTCGAGACCGAGCTGTCGACCACCGGCGGGACCTCGGACGCACGCTTCATCCGGCGCTACTGCCCGGTGCTCGAGTGCGGCCTGGTCGGCGAGACCATGCACAAGGTCGACGAGAAGAGCGCGATCGAGGATCTGCGCCTGCTGAGCCGCGTCTACGAGACGATGCTCGACCGCTACTTCGCGGCCTAGGCCGGCCGTGCTGACCGCCGCCGAGATCGCCCGCGGCCTGCAGGGCGCGCTGGGTCTGCTGCAGCGCGATCCCGCGGCGCTGATGCGCTTCGAGAACACGCCGGAAGCCTGCCTGCGCTCGTTCCGGGTGATGGCGCTGACCGCGCCGATCTATGCGCTCTACGTGCTGGTGAGCTACGCCAGCGTCGACGTCGCCGCCGACGCGCTCGACATCGTGATGATCGAGGTGATGCGCTACGTCGTCGAGTGGCTGCTGTTCCCGGTGATCTTCTACGAGGTGGCGCGCCGCCGCGGCTGGCTCGACCGCTACCCGCGCTACATCGGCGCGCTGAACTGGATCAACCTGCCCGGAACGATCATCGCGACCGCCGCCATCTCCTTCGAGGCGGTGATGCCGGCCTCGCTCGCCGTCCTGACCGACATCGCGCTGCGGGCGCTCTTCTTCTACTGGTTCCTGGTGACGACCCGCCTGGCGCTCGGCACCGACTGGCTGATGTCGGCGATGCTGCTCATCGTCAACTGGGTGCCCTCGCTGCTCCTGTCATTCATCGTCGCCCGCTACGTCGGCATCCTCGGCATGGCCGGGGCCTGAGCCGTAGGTCACCGCCATCAGGCAGAGGCCCTGCGGCGGTGCCGTCGGACCGGCCTTCGTTCGGTCGCGGGCGGCCAGCGCCCGGGCGACGTCGTCGAGGCTCCAGCGGCCGCGACCCACGAGCTGCAGCGTGCCGGTGAGGATGCGCACCTGGTTGTGCAGGAAGGAGCGGGCGGCGACGTCGATCTCCAGCCGCTCGCCCTCGCGCGTGACGTCGAGCCGGTCGAGCGTCTTGACCGCCGAGGCGGCCTGGCAGGCGGCCGAGCGGAAGCTGTTGAAGTCGTGGCGGCCCACCAGCAGCGCCGCCGCCTTCTGCATCGCCGCCGTATCGAGCGGCACCGGCACGTGCCAGACGCGGCCGCGGTCGAGCGCCGGCGCGGCGCGGCGGTTCAGGATCGAGTAGCGGTAGCGGCGTCCCGTGGCCGAGAAGCGGGCGTGGAAGTCGGGCGCCGCCGGTGCGGCCTCGACGACCGCGACGGGCAGCGGCTTGAGATGGAAGTTGATGGCCGCCTGCACGGTGTCGACCGGCCGCTCCTCGGCGAGGTCGAGATGCGCGACCTGGCCGCGTGCGTGCACGCCGGTGTCGGTGCGGCCGGCGCCCGTCACCGCCGCGCGTTCGCCGGTGAAGGCGAACACGGCGTCCTCCAGAGCGCCCTGCACCGACGGGCCATTGTCCTGGCGCTGCCAGCCGACGAACGGTCCGCCGTCGTACTCGATCGTGAGCTTGTAGCGCGCCACGGCGGGCGTTCAGGCGGGCAGGGGGACGGCGGCGGGCGGCGGCAGGACCGTGCCGGCGGGCAGGGCGAAGCCGCGCAGGAAGGCGTCGGCCGCCTGCGCCGACTTGCCCGGGCGCTGCAGGCGCAGGAGCTTCAGGCCACCGACGCCGCAGGCCACGACCGGGAAGCCGTCGCGGCCGATGCTGAGCGCGCCCGGCGCACCGGCGGCGAGCGCGAGGCCCGCTTCCAGCACCTTGATGCGCTCGCTGCCCTGCTCGCCCTGGACCTCGAACCAGGTGCCCGGCCAGGGATGGAACGCCCGCACCTTGCGCTCGAGCTCGGCGGCGGGGCGCCGCCAGTCCAGCGCGCCTTCCTCCTTGCCGAGCTTGTGGGCGTAGGTCGCGCCCTCGTCCGGCTGCGGCACCGGCTCGAGGCTGCGCGACACCAGCGCGTCGAGCGTCGACACGATCAGGCGTGCGCCGAGCGCGGCCAGCCGGTCATGGACGGTCTCCGCGGTGTCGGCGGCCGAGATCGGCGTGCGCTCGGCCAGCAGCATGGGCCCGGTGTCGAGCCCCTCGTCCATCTTCATGATCGTGACGCCGGTCTCGACGTCGCCGGCCAGGATGGCGCGATGGATCGGCGCGGCGCCGCGCCAGCGCGGCAGCAGCGAACCGTGGATGTTCAGGCAGCCCAGCACCGGCGCCTCGAGGAAGCTCGGCGGCAGGATGTGACCATAGGAAACGACGACGGCGGCATCGAGGTCGAGCGCGCGGAAGGCGGCGGCCTCGTCCTCGCTGCGCAGGCTGCGCGGCGTGCGCACGGAGAGCCCCAGCGCCAGCGCCGTCTCGTGCACGGGCGTGCGACGCTCCTGCTGGCCGCGGCCGGCGGGGCGCGGCGCGCGCGTGTAGACCGAGGCCACGTCGTGGCCGGCCTCGACCAACGCCTCGAGCGCGGGAACGGCGAAGTCGGAGGTGCCGAGGAAGGCGATCTTCATCGCCGGACCTTATAGGCAGCCACGCGCGGCTGAGCTATAGCATGGTGGGTCCAGCTGCAATCAGCTGGACCCACCATGCCTCCTGCAACACACAGTCCCAGTGCGCGCGAATGCGATGAGATGGAACCGCGTGCGGTTCCATCTCGTCGCATTCCGCTCTAGGTATGCGCCGACAATGGAAGTCCACACCCCCTCGATCGCCGGCAAGGGGCCTGCCGCCAACCTCGCCGCGCTGCGCGCTGCCGGCGAAGTCCATGCCGATCCCGCCCAGGAGCGCGTCGTCCAGCGTCTGCAGGCGGTGTTCGAGCAGCTCGCGCTCGCGGCCGACCGGCCGGCACCGAAGCCCGGACTGCTGGCGCGCCTGGGGCTGGCGTCGGCGCCGAAGGCGCCCGCCGGGCCGCACGGGCTCTACATCTGGGGACCGGTCGGGCGCGGCAAGTCGATGCTGATGGACCTCTTCTTCGAGGACGCGCCGGTCGCGCGTAAGCGGCGCGTGCACTTCCACGAGTTCATGCTCGAGGTCCAGGAGCGCCTGCACCGCCGGCGCGAGGAGCTGGCCGCCAAGGGCGCGCCGCCCGAGGCCGACACGATCGTGCCGATCGGGCGCGAGATCGCCGCCGAGACCCGGCTGCTCTGCTTCGACGAATTCCAGGTCACCAACATCGCCGACGCGATGATCCTGGCCCGCCTGTTCGAGACCCTGTTCGACCAGGGTGTGACGGTGATCGCCACCTCCAACCGGCGGCCGGACGATCTCTACAAGGACGGGCTGCAGCGCGAGCGCTTCGTGCCGTTCATCGATCTGGTGAAGGAGCGGCTCGAGGTGCTGGAGCTGGGCGGCGACCACGACTACCGCCTCGGCCGGCTGCGCAACTTCGACGTCTACCTGACGCCGCTCGGCGCGTGGGCGACGGCCAAGCTCGACGAGGCATTCCGCTCGCTGAGCGGCGGCGCCGACGGCGCACCTCGCGTGCTGCGCACGCAGGGCCGCAACGTCGAGATTCCGCGCGCCGCGCCGGGCGTGGCGATGGCGCATTTCATGGACTGGTGCGCCAAGCCGATGGGCGCCGCCGACTTCCTGTGCATCGCCGACCACTTTCACAGCGTCATCGTCGCCGACATTCCGCGGATGGGACCGGACAGCCACGACAAGGCGGTACGCTTCGTGACCATGATCGACACGTTCTACGAGAAGAAGGTGAAGTTCATCTGCTCGGCGGCGACGGCGCCCACCGGCCTCTACGTCTCGGGCGACGGTTCGTTCGAGTTCGAGCGCACGGTCTCGCGTCTCATGGAGATGCAGAGTCCCGAATATCTCGCCCTGGAGCACATCGCCTAATTGTGATTACGGGCGATCCGCCGGTCCGTCCTAGGCTCGCCGCCATACCATCGAATGGAGGCAGCATGGACGGCGATCGCACGATCTCTCTTTCGGGACAGAGCGTCATGGACCGGGGCCTGTCGCGCCGTACCGCGCTGGCGGGAACCGCACTCGGCGCCAGCTTCGCCCTGTCGGTCCAGCCGGTCAGCGCGCAGACCATTATCGTCACGCCGGCCGACGGCCTCACCGCCGGCGAGGTCGTGGTCAAGACCAAGGACGGCAAGGACATGGCCGCCTATCGCGCCATGCCGGCCAGCGGCCAGGGCTTCGGCACGATCCTGGTCGTGCAGGAGATCTTCGGCGTGCATGCCCATATCGCCGACGTCTGCCGGCGCTTCGCCAAGGCGGGCTATTGCGCCATCGCGCCCGAGCTCTATTTCCGCCAGGGCGACGCCAAGACCTATACCGAGATCCCCAAGCTGCTGAGCGAGGTCGTCTCCAAGGTGCCCGACGAGCAGGTCATGGGCGACCTCGATTCGACCGTCGCCTTCGTGAAGGGCGAGGGCAAGGCCGACACCGCCAAGCTCGGCATCACCGGCTTCTGCTGGGGCGGCCGCATCGTGTGGCTGTACGACGCGCACAATCCGGCGGTGAAGGCGGGGGTCGCCTGGTACGGCCGCGTCGTCGGCCAGTCGACGCCGCTCACGCCCAAGCACCCCATCGACATCGTGAAGGAACTGCACGGTCCGGTGCTCGGCCTCTATGGCGGCGCCGACAGCGGCATTCCCAACGACTCGGTCGACAAGATGCGCGAGGCGCTGAAGGCCTCGGGCAACGCCGCGGCGATGAAGTCGGAGATCATCACCTATCCCGACACGCCGCACGCCTTCAACGCCGACTACCGCCCGTCCTTCCGCAAGGAACCGGCCGAGGACGGCTGGAAGCGGGCGCTGGCCTGGTTCAAGGCCAATGGCGTAGGCTGACCGCCGGAATGGCGGACAGCATCAGCCTCACGACCCGGCAGGGACTCGTCTTCACGGCCGACGTGGCGGGTCCCGCCGACGGTGCGCTGGTGCTGCTGCTGCACGGCTTTCCCGAATCCCGCCATACGTGGCGGGCGGCGCTGCCGGCTCTCGCCGCCGCGGGCTATCGCGCGGTGGCGCCCGACCAGCGCGGCTACTCGCCGGGCGCCCGGCCCGATCCCGCCGACCTGTCGAACTACGCGTTCGAGAAGCTCGTCGCCGATGCGATCGACATCGTCGAGGCCGCGGGCCGTGGCGGCCGGCGCTTCCATCTCGTCGGCCACGACTGGGGCGGTCAGGTCGCCTGGGGCGTGGCGGGGGCGCATCCCGAGCGCCTCGCCTCGCTCACGATCCTGTCGCGGCCCCATCCGAAATCGTTCCGCCGTGCGCTGGAGAAGCCGGATGGCGACCAGAAGCATCGCTCGCGCCATCACCGCGCCTTCCTCGATGCCGGAACCGGCGGCCTGCTGCTGCAGGACGATGCGCGCCGGCTGCGCGAGGGCATGTTCGGCCAGGGCGTGCCGCCGGAGGCGATGGCCGAGCATCTCACGGTGCTGGGCAATCCGGCGGCGATCGAGGCTGCGCTCGCCTGGTATCGCGCCAATGTCGGGCTGGCCGCCGATATCGGCACCATAGACGTGCCGACCCTCTACATCTGGGGCGATGCCGATGCCACGGTCGGCCCCGATGCCGCCCGGGGCACGGCCGAGTTCGTCGGCGGCTCCTATGCGTTCGAGGTGCTGCCCGGCGTCGGCCACTTCGTCATGGACCAGGCATCGCAACGGGCGACCGACCTGATGCTGGCGCATCTCGGCCGGCATCCCGTCTGAGGGGGATGGAGCCAGAGTCCCGCCCGTAACCCCGACACGGGGGCGGGAGGACCAATGAAGCAGATCTGGATCGGCGCCTGCCTGGCGCTGCTCGCCGGCCCGGCCTGGGCGCACGGCGACCATGGAACCGGCCAGCCGCAGGGCGTCGAGCGCCAGGACTCCTGGTGGCTCGACCTCGTGCCGCGCGCCGCCGCCGCGCAGCGGATGGAGATCGACGAGCGGCAGGGCGTTCGCTTCATCCGCGCCGACGGCCTGCCGAACCACGCCACCGGCGCCTTTCCCAACCGCGACAATCCCAATCGCATCTCGGCCCAGAGCTATTCGTTCCGCGTGCCGCTGAAGCCGGTGATGACCGGCCATGCCACCTACTACCGGCCCAATCACCTGTTCGGCGTCGCCGTCAACGGCGTGGTGTTCGATCCCAACACCGCCGAGTACTGGAACAACGACCGGCGTGCGGGCTGGATGATGGAGGCGCTGTCGGGCGCGCGGCCGCTCGGCATCGACCGCAACAATGCCCATGTCCAGCCCGACGGTTCCTACCACTATCACGGCGTGCCGACCGGCCTGGTCGAGAGCCTGGGTGGCGGTGGGCGCCCCGTGCTGGTCGGCTGGGCGGCCGACGGCTTCGCGATCTACGTCGACCCCGCGGCGCGCCCGGGCTGGCGACTGAAGCCGGTGCGCGATCCCGGCGGTCCCGGCGGGCGGCCCGACGGCACCTACGCGCGCGACTACGCCTATGTGCGCGGCGCCGGCAATCTCGACGAGTGCAATGGCCGCGAGGGGGTCACCGCGGAGTTTCCCGAGGGCGCCTACTACTATGTCGTCACCGCGCAATTCCCGTACGTGCCGCGCTGTTTCATGGGTGTCGCCGACACGAGCTTCCTGAAGCGCGGCGGCCCGCCGCCCGGCGGTGCGATGGGTGGTCCGATGAGGGGTCCCGGCGGACGCCAGCCGCCGCCGCCGCGCTGATCGCGGTGTTCTTGCCGCTCCCGGCGAATCGCGCTACCACGCGCCGCCTTCAAGAAATCGGGAGTGTGGCATGGCTCGCAAGAAGATCGCGCTGATCGGCGCCGGACAGATTGGTGGCACCCTCGCGCTGCTCGCGGGCCAGAAGGAACTGGGCGACGTCATCCTGTTCGACATCCCCGATCTCGAGGGCGTCGCCAAGGGCAAGGCGCTCGACATCGCCCAGCTCAGCCCGGTCGAGGGATTCGATGCCAAGTACAGCGGCACCTCGGACTACAAGGACATCGAGGGCGCCGACGTCGTGATCGTCACCGCCGGCGTGCCGCGCAAGCCCGGCATGAGCCGCGACGACTTGGTCGGCATCAACGCCAAGATCATCGATTCGGTCGGCAAGGGCATCAAGCAGCACGCGCCCAACGCCTTCGTCATCGTCATCACCAACCCGCTCGACGCCATGGTCGGCCTGATGCAGGAAGTCACCGGCTTCCCGGCCAAGAAGGTCGTCGGCATGGCCGGCGTGCTCGACAGCGCCCGCTTCCGCCTGTTCCTCGCCGAGGAATTCAACGTCTCGGTCGACGACGTGACCGCCTTCGTGCTGGGCGGCCACGGCGACACGATGGTGCCGCTGCTGCGCTACTCGACGGTCGGCGGCATTTCGCTGCACGACCTGGTCGACATGGGCTGGACCACCAAGGAGCGGCTCGAGAAGATCGTGCAGCGCACCCGCGACGGCGGCGCCGAGATCGTGGCTCTGCTGAAGACCGGCTCGGCCTTCTACGCCCCGGCGGCCTCGGCGATCGCCATGGCCGAGTCCTATCTCAAGGACAAGAAGCGCATGATCCCCTGCGCCGCCATGCTGAACGGCGAGTACGGCGTGAAGGGCCTGTACATCGGCGTCCCGGTGGTGATCGGCAAGGAGGGCGTCGAGCGCATCGTCGAGGTCGAGTTCAACGACGAGGAGAAGGCGATGTTCGACAAGTCCGTCGCCGCCGTGAAGTCGCTCATCGACGCCACCAACAAGATCGTCGGCCGCGCCTGATCTGCACGCTGCGCGCGACTTTGGTCGCACGTCTTGGAAGGTTCATGCCTCCTTCATTGCCAAGGGCTTGCGTCACCCATAAAGTGGCGCAAGCCTTAGTCGGTTTTGATAGAAAACTGACTATTGGCGCAGGCCTTGCACACAAATCCCGACGAAGGATTCCATGAACATCCACGAATACCAGGCCAAGGCCCTGCTGGCCAAGTTCGCGGTCCCGCTGCTCAAGGGCGGAGTCGCCTATACCAAGGACGAGGCGATGGACGTCGCGCGCAAGCTCGGCGGGCCGGTCACGGTGGTGAAGGCGCAGATCCATGCCGGCGGCCGCGGCAAGGGCCATTTCAAGGACGCTCCCGACGGCAAGGGCGGGGTGCGGATCGCCAAGTCGGCGGACGAGGTCGGCCAGCATGCCGGGGCGATGCTGGGGCATGACCTTGTGACCAAGCAGACCGGTCCTGCCGGCAAGACGGTCAAGCGGCTCTATGTCGAGGATGGCTGCGACATCAAGCGGGAGCTCTATCTCTCGATGCTGGTCGACCGCGCCGTCGGGCGCATCGCCATCGTCGCCTCGACCGAGGGCGGCATGGACATCGAGACGGTCGCTCACGAGTCGCCGGAGAAGATCGTCCACCAGTCGATCGATCCTGCCGCCGGCTTTCAGGCCTACCAGGGCCGGCGGATCGCCTTCGCGCTCGGCCTTTCCGGCAAGCAGGTCGGGGCGATGGTCGGGCTGCTGGGCGGGCTCTACAAGGCCTTCACCGAGCTCGACGCCTCGCTGATCGAGATCAACCCGCTGGTCGTCACCGGCGCGGGCGACGTCGTCGCCCTCGATGCCAAGATGAACTTCGACGACAACGCGCTCTACCGGCACAAGGAGCTGGAGGACCTGCGCGACGTCGACGAGGAGGATCCGGCCGAGACCGAGGCGGCCAAGTACGCGCTGAACTACGTCAAGCTCGACGGCCAGATCGGCTGCATGGTGAACGGCGCGGGCCTCGCCATGGCCACGATGGACATCATCAAGCTCTACGGCGCCTCGCCGGCCAACTTCCTCGACGTCGGCGGCGGCGCCACCAAGGAGCGGGTCACGGCGGCCTTCAAGATCATCCTGAAGGACCCCAACGTCGAAGGCATCCTGGTCAACATCTTCGGCGGCATCATGCGCTGCGACGTCATCGCCGAGGGCGTCGTCGCGGCCGCCCGCGAGGTCAATCTCCACGTGCCCCTGGTGGTGCGGCTGGAAGGCACCAACGTCGAGCTCGGCAAGAAGATCCTGAAGGAATCGGGCCTCAAGATCACGTCCGCGGAAAACCTGGCCGACGCCGCCGAGAAGATCGTCAAGGCCGTCAAGGAGGCGAACTGATGGCCGTCCTGGTCGACAAGAACACCAAGGTCATCTGCCAGGGCTTCACCGGCTCGCAGGGCACGTTCCATTCCGAGCAGGCGATCGCCTACGGCACCAAGATGGTGGGCGGCGTGACGCCGGGGAAGGGCGGCACCACCCATCTCGACCTGCCGGTGTTCGATACCGTGGCCGAGGCCGTCGCCAGGACGGGCGCCAACGCCACCGTCATCTACGTGCCCGCGCCCTACGCGGCCGATTCGATCCTCGAGGCGGTCGACGCGGAGATCCCGCTGGTCGTCTGCATCACCGAGGGCATCCCGGTGAACGACATGGTCGAGGTCAAGCGCGTGCTGGGCGGATCGAAGTCGCGCCTGATCGGACCCAACTGCCCGGGCGTCATCACCCCCGACGAGTGCAAGATCGGCATCATGCCGGGCCACATCCACAAGCGCGGCAAGATCGGCATCGTCTCGCGCTCGGGCACGCTCACCTACGAAGCGGTGGCGCAGACCACGGCGGCCGGACTCGGCCAGACGACCTGCATCGGCATCGGCGGCGATCCGGTGAACGGCACCAACTTCGTCGAATGCCTCGAGATGTTCATGGCCGACCCGGAGACCCAGGGCATCGTCATGATCGGCGAGATCGGTGGCGACGCCGAGGTCAAGGGCGCCGAGTACATCAAGTCGTGCAAGGGCAAGAAGCCCGTGGTCGGCTTCATCGCCGGCCGCACCGCCCCGCCGGGCCGCCGCATGGGCCATGCCGGCGCCGTCATATCGGGCGGCAACGACACGGCCGAGTTCAAGGTCGAGGCCATGCGCTCGGCGGGCATCAGGGTGGCGGATTCGCCGGCCGCGCTGGGCGACGAAATGCTTAAGGCGATGAAGGGCTGACCCATATTCACCCTCCTGTTCCTCTCCCCCTGGCGGGGGAGAGGAGCAAAAAAGAAGGAGGGCCAGAGGAGAAAGCCAATGAGAGCAGAGCAGACTTCGTTCCTGTTCGGCGCCAATGCGCCTTTCATCGAGGAGCTGTACGGCCGCTGGCTGGATGACGCCAACGCCGTCGACGCCGAATGGCGGACCTTCTTCGAGGCGCTGGCCGAGCGCCAGGACGACGTCGAGGCGGAGATCCGCGGCGCCTCGTGGGCGCCCAACGGGGCGCGCGTGATCGGCGCGGTCGATCCCGAGAGCCTCCCTGCACCCGCCAACCGTAACGTCAGGGCCAACGGCGCCGCCGCGCCGACTGCGCTGGCCGGCAAGACCGAGGAGGAGATCAAGGCGGCCGCCCAGGACACGGCGCGGGCGCTGATGCTCATCCGCGCCTACCGGATCCGCGGCCACCTCGAAGCCGACCTCGATCCGCTGGGCCTGGTGCGCCACCCGCCGCACCGCGAGCTCGATCCCGCGACCTACGGATTCGGCGAGGGCGACTGGGACCGACCGATCCTGATCTTCGGCTCGCTGGCGCTCGGCGAGCAGGCGACGCTGCGCCAGATCATGGACCGGCTGCGCAAGACCTACTGCGGCAAGATCGGCGTCGAGTTCATGCACATCTCCGATCCCGACCAGAAGGCGTGGATCCAGGAGCGCATCGAGCATATCGAGAACCGCACCGAGTTCACCGTCGAGGGCCGCCGCACGATCCTCGAGCGCGTGGTCGAGGCCGAGGGGCTCGAGCGCTATCTCGGCGTCAAGTTCGTCGGCACCAAGCGGTTCGGCCTCGACGGCGGCGAATCGCTGATCCCGGCGATCGAGCAGATCCTGAAGCGTGGGGGCCAGCTCGGCATCCGCGACGTCGTGATCGGCATGCCCCATCGCGGCCGCCTGAACACGCTCGTGCACGTCCTGCACAAGAGCTACACGGCGCTGTTCTCGGAGTTCCAGGGCCGCCCGTCGCTGCCCGAGGAAATGCGCGGTTCGGGCGACGTGAAGTACCATCTCGGCGCCTCGGCCGATCGCGACTTCGACGGTGCCACGATCCACGTCTCGCTGGCGCCCAATCCCTCGCATCTCGAGGCGGTCGACCCGGTCGTGCTGGGCAAGGCGCGGGCCAAGCAGGACCAGCGCGGCGATACCGAGCGCAGCCAGGTCATGGCCATCCTGATGCACGGCGACGCGGCCTTCGCCGGCCAGGGGCTGGTGGCCGAGAGCCTCGACCTCAGCGATCTCGGCGGCTACCGCATCGGCGGCACCATCCACTTCATCGTCAACAACCAGATCGGCTTCACCACCCTGCCGACCTATTCGCGCTCGGGACCCTACTGCACCGAGGTCGCCAAGATCGTGCAGGCGCCGATCCTGCACGTGAACGGCGACGATCCCGAGGCGGTGGTCCACGTCGCGCGCATCGCGACCGAATACCGCCAGCACTTCAAGCGCGACATCGTCATCGACATGTTCTGCTACCGCCGGCACGGGCACAACGAGTCGGACGAGCCGATGTTCACCCAGCCGCTGATGTACAAGCAGATCGGTGGGCACAAGTCGGTCAAGGACGTCTACGCCGCGCGGCTGGAGGCCGAGGGCGTGGTCACGGCCGAGGACGTGGCGGGGCTCGACGGCGCGCTGCGCGAAAAGCTCGACAAGGCGCTCGAGGCGGCCGGTCAGTACAAGCCCAACAAGGCGGACTGGCTGGAGGGACGCTGGGCGGGCCTCACGGTCGCGCCGGGCGAGGAAGACCGCAAGGGCAGCACGGCGGTCGACCTCGACCAGCTGCGCGCGGTCGGCCACGCGCTCTGCGACACGCCGAAGTCGTTCGAGCTCAACCGCAAGATCGCGCGGCAGCTCCAGGAGAAGCGCAAGACCATCGACACCGGCGAGAACATCGACTGGGCGACCGGCGAGGCGCTGGCTTGGGGCACGCTGCTGGCCGAGGGCACGCCGGTCCGGCTGAGCGGCCAGGATTCGGGCCGCGGCACCTTCTCGCAACGCCATTCCGTCCTGGTCGACCAGACCAGCGAGGCGAAGTACGTGCCGCTCAACCACGTGGCCGAAGGCCAGGCACACTTCGAGGTGATCGACAGTCCCCTGAACGAGGCCGGCGTGCTCGGCTTCGAGTACGGCTACTCCTCGGCAGAACCGAATGCGCTCGTCATGTGGGAGGCGCAGTTCGGCGATTTCGCCAACGGCGCGCAGGTGATCATCGACCAGTTCATCTGCTCGGGCGAGAGCAAGTGGCTGCGCATGAACGGCCTGGTGATGCTGTTGCCGCACGGCTACGAGGGGCAGGGGCCCGAGCACAGCTCGGCCCGCCTCGAGCGCTACCTGCAGCTCTCCGCCGAGGACAACTGGCAGGTGATCGTGCCGAC
>NZ_CBDDJN010000001.1:0-78749 GCF_965229815.1 Reyranella sp. | reverse complement strand
GCATGGCGGCGCGGCTGATGTCCTCGGCCCGCTCGAGGTTGCGGAACACGAGGTCCGCCTCGGCCTCGCGGCAGGGCGCCAGCGTGAATCCGCAATTGCCCATCAGCACCGTGGTGACGCCCTGGAAGCACGAGCTGGTGCCGATCGGATCCCAGAAGATCTGCGCGTCCATGTGGGTGTGGCCGTCGACGAAGCCCGGCGCCACGACGCGGCCCTCGGCGTCCGATCGTCTCCTTGGCGGCGACGCCGTCGAGGCGGCCGATCTCGGCGATCCTGCCGTCCTTGACGCCGACATCGGCGCGATAGCGCGCGAGTCCGGACCCATCGACGATCATGCCGTTCCTGACGACGAGGTCGAATGCCATGGCGATCCTCCGGGCTTGTTTTGCCGGAGCGTATCCTTCCGCAGAGTGGGGTCAATCGCTGGCCCGCGCATGGCTGCCGCCCTAGGATCGCACAACATCGAACACCACCAAAAAGGCGAGGAAACATGGAATTCGGCATCCTTTTCACGTCGCATCCCAACCCCCAGGAAGAGCCCTACCCCCACCGCGAGGTGCATGCGCGGACCACCGAGGAGGTACTCGAGGCCGAGCGGCTGGGCTACGACACGGCCTGGATCGCCGAGCACCACTTCGCCACCAGCTACGGCATCATGCCGGACTGCTTCGCCTACATGGCCTACCTCGCGGCGAAGACGAGCCGCATCCGGATCGGCGCCGCCGTCATCACCCTGCCGCTCTACGACCCGATCCGCGTCGTCGAGAACACGTCGTTCGTCGACATCCTGTCGAACGGCCGCGTCCGGCTGGGCGTCGGCTCGGGCTACCGGCCCTACGAATTCGAGGGGCTCGGCCGCGACTTCGAGAACCGCCGCGACATCGTCGAGGAATCGATCGGCCTGATGTTCGATGCCTGGCACCGCCATCGCTGGGACCACAAAGGCAAGTACTACAGCGGCACCGTGAAGGAGCCCTACGAGATGCTGCCGCATCCCGTGCAGATGCCGCATCCGCCGCTCTACATGGCGGGCGGCACCGAGCGCTCGATCGGCTACTCGGGCCGCAACGGCTTCGGCCTGATGCTTTCGACGCTGCCCGGCATCGAGACGCTGGCGGCCCAGACCGCGCTCTACAAGCGCGAGCTCGCCAAGGCGTCGGCGGAGCGCCGCCAGAACCCGGCGGCGGGCCACATCGACATCGCGCGCTGGGTCTACATCGCCGACACCGACGCCGAGGCGCGGGCCGAGACCGAGGAGGCGATCGTGCGCCACATCGCCCATTTCGGCGGCTCGGGCACCGGCGGCTATCTCGGCTCGGTGTCGGAGAAGGGCGCTGCGATCAAGTACGACGACCTCGCCTCCACCCTGCTGCACGGCTCGGCCGAGACGGTGATCGCGCGCCTGCGCGAGATGCAGGCCAGGACCGGCATGACCTCGCTGCTGCTGCACTACCCGCCCTACTACGGGCGCGAGAGGACGATGAAGAGCCTCAGGCTGTTCGCCGAGCGCGTCATCCCGGCCTTCCGGCCGCCGGCGCGGCGGGCCGCGGCGGAGTGACAGCGCGCAACAACGCGCTGGGTGCTCTCCTCACCATGCTGGCGATGCTGTGCTTCGCCGTCATGGACGCGATCAGCAAGTTCCTGGTGGCCGACTATGCCGTCGGCCAGATGATGTGGATCCGCTACATCCTGGTCTTCCTGTTCGCCTGGTTCATCGTGCGCCGCCAGGGCCTGCGTAATGCGTTGAAAACGAGGCGGCCGGGTTTGCAGATCGTGCGCTCGCTGGTCGCCGTGGTCGAGGGCGGCATGTTCGTGCTTGCCTTCCGCTACCTGCCGCTGGCCGACACCCACGCCATCGCCGCCACCTCGCCGCTGATCGTGATCGCGCTCGGCGTGGCCTTTCTCGGCGAGCGGGCCGGGCCGGCGCGCTGGCTGGCCGTCGTCGCGGGCTTCGTCGGCGTCATGATGATCATCCGACCGGGACTGCGCGCGCTCGACTGGCCGGTGCTGCTGCCGCTGGTCGGCGCCGTGATGTGGGCCGGCTACCAGGTCATGACGCGCCTCGCGGCACGCAGCGATTCGGCGGATACCTCGCTGATCTGGTCGGTGCTGGTGGCGCTGATCGTCACCACCTTCGTCGGCCCGATCGACTGGCAATGGCCGACCCCTGTGGCGTGGGTGCTGATGGTGATCATCGCCTTCATCGGCGCCATCGCCCATTACGCGCTGATCAAGGCGCTCGACTACGCCGAAGCGGGCGCGGTGCAGCCCTACAGCTACACGCTGCTGGTGTGGGCGGCGCTACTGGGCGCCGTGGTGTTCGGCGACGTACCCGACGGCTGGACGATCCTGGGGGCGGCGATCGTGGTCGCGAGCGGCCTCTACACCTGGCACCACGACCGGCGGAGCAACGCATAACGCGTTCCTCCCCAACGAAGTTGGGGAGGCGGGACTTACCTTGGCCAGGCGCGCAGCGAGACGAGCCCGCCGTCGATCGGCAGCAGGATGCCGGTGACCCAGCGCGATTCGTCGGACGCGAGATAGACTGCGCCATGGGCGATATCCCATGCCGTGCCCTCCGTCTGCATCGGCACCATCTTCTTGCGGCGCTCGCGCGCCTCGGCGCCGAGATGGGCGACCATCGGCGTGTGGACGGAGCCCACGATGATGCAGTTGGCGCGGATGTTCTCGGTGGCGTAGTCGGCCGCCACCGACTGGGTGAAGCCGTGCAGGCCCGCCTTGGCCGTCGCGTAGGCGACGGCGCCCGGGCTGCCCATCAGACCGACGGCGCCCGCGATCGACGACACCATGATGATCGATCCGCCGCCGCCCGCCTTCATCTTCGGCAGGCAGTACTTGGTGCAGAGCATGGTCGTGGTGAGGTTGGCCTCGAGCACGCGGTTCCAGTCGGCGAGTTTCACGGTCTCCGGCGTACCCGGCGCGCCGATGCCGACATTGTTGTGCAGGATGTCGAGGCGGCCGTAGGTCTTCACCGCGAAGTCGGCCATTCCCTCGGCAGCCTCGGCCTGGGCGACGTCGCCCGCGAACACCGCCGCCTCGCCGCCCTCGTCGCGAATCTGGCGGGCGAGCGTCTCGGCGCGCTCGGCACTGCGGTTGACCAGCACCACCTTGGCGCCCTCGCGCGCGAACAGGATCGCGGTCGCCATGCCGTTGCCGACACCCTCGCCGCGCGGCGCCGCGCCGGTCACCACCGCGACCTTGCCCTTCAGACGTCCGGCCATTTCTCTCCCCCTTCCGCGATGCTATCTGAGGCGTGGGACCTTAGCGGGGAGAATCATCTCGTGACCAGCGACACCGAAAGCCGCGAGGGCGGCTGCACCTGCCGCCAGATCCGCTATCGGATGACCGGCAAGCCGATGATCGTCCATTGCTGCCATTGCCGCTGGTGCCAGCGCGAGACCGGCACCGCCTTCGCGCTGAACGCCATGATCGAGGCCGACCGCGTCGAGCTGCTGGCGGGCGAACCCGAGCTGGTCGTGACGCCGTCGCAGAGCGGCAAGGGCCAGAAGATCTGGCGCTGCCCGACCTGCCGCGTCGCGGTGTGGAGCAACTATGCCGGCGCCGGCGACGCCGCGCGCTTCGTGCGCGTCGGATCGCTCGACGATCCCGACGCGCTGCCGCCCGACATCCACATCTTCACCCAGTCCAAGCAGCCCTGGGTCGTGCTGCCCGCGGGCACGCCGGCGGTGCCGGAGTTCTACGACATGCGCACGACCTGGTCGGCCGAGAGCCTGGAGCGCCGCAAGGCCTTGCGACGGGGCTGAGCGGCGTGGCGCTGGCGAAGGCGACGCGCGACAGGCTCGCCGCGGCAGGCAGCGCCCGGATCGCGGCGGCGCTGGCGCAGCGCGGCCAGCGCCGGGCGCCCTCGCTCGCCGGCCTGCGCCCCGTCTCGCCCGTCCAGGACGTGCTGGTCGGGCCGGCCAGCCACTCGCCGACCGCCTGTCCGCCGGGCAGCGTGCTGGTGCTGGCCGCGCCGCCGGTCCCGGGCCTCGCCCTGCTGGCGCGCCGGCAGGTCGCCGGCCTGGTCTGCGGCGCGCCGCTGCGTACCGCCCGCGAGCTCGCGCAAAGCGGGCTGCCGGCCTTTCATCGGCCGGCCGGTGCGGCGCCGAGGCCGCTCGCGATCGACGACGGGGCCGTCGTGGTCGGCGATTCGGCTGGACTGGTCGTGGTTCCGGCCGCCCTCGCGGAGGAGCTCGCCGAGGAGGTCGCCGAGGCGGCGGCCTGGGAGGCTTTCATCGCCGAGCAGGTCGATGCCGGCGGCGGCGTCTACGGGCTGCACATCCCGAGCGGCGAGCAGGGACGCCGCGCCTTCGCGGCGTGGCGCCGCCTCAAGGGCCGGTGAGCTGCCGGGTGCGCGCCAATTCAGGCGGAGTAACCTCCGCCGCAAGTGGCGCCTCATTGGAGCGCGGACCTCCAGGTCCGCATCATGATCCCGAGCGGACCTGGAGGTCCGCGCTCCGATCGCGTCACCGCATCTCCGCGGCGCGCGCCCCGGCCCGCGCCTACATCTTGCTGAGGTCGACGACGAGCGCGGCCACCGCCCGCGTGCCGACGCCGATGATCACGATGTCGGTGCCGATCCGGGCATACTGGTAGCCGGCCGGCGAGGCAGCGAGCTTGCCGATCAGTGCCGGCGGCGGCGCCTCGGCCTTCACGCCCTCGGGCAGCGGCTGGTCCATCTTCCAGGCGCGCGAGCCTGCCGGCGGCGCGCCGCAGCTCTTGCCAGAACGCACCAGCGGCGCCGGGCAGCGACCGGCCGCCGCCTCGTCGCGGTAGTAGGCCAGCGCAGCATCGCGGTCGCGCTGCGGCACGGTGATGTTGAGCGTCGGCAGCGGCCGCTGGCTGGCCGGCGGCGAGGCGGGCGGCGCGGCGGCCGGCTTGGCCTGCTGGGCCATCGCCGCGGCAGCCAGGACGACGCAGGCGACGCCGCCAAACACGACCTTCGACAGGATGCGCATGTCTAGACCTTCCGCCCGTCGGGCCAGTAGTCCGGCAGCTTCGTCGCCAGCCACTTCGCGAGCGCGGCGTTCACCGCTACCGGCCGTTCCTGGGCCATCCAGTGGCCGGACGGGACCACGACCTCGGTGAGGTTCGCACAGTCGGCGCGCATCGGCTCGGCCAGCCGCGACGTCATGGTCTCGCAAGTGACATCGTAGGCGCCGTGCAGGAAGAGGACCGGCATCGCGAGCTTCCCGCCCCCGGGCGCGCGTTTCGCATAGGCGCCGTTCGCCTTGTGATTCATGTACCAGGAATCCGGGCCAAAGAAGCCGTTGCGCGTCAGCGCCGCGGTATAGGCGTCGAGGTCCTGCTCGGTGATGACGGCGGGATCGCGCGGCACGTCGGGAAATCCGCCGGGCCCGGCCATGCCGCCGTTCCGGCGGGCAAAGGCGGTGCGGCTGGGCTTGCCCGCGGAATTCGGGTCGCCCTTGCGGAACAGCGCCTTCACCGTGTTGCGGATGTTCGCCTCGAAGCCGCGCCGCGCCTGCTCGAAATTCTCCTCGTAGAAGACCTGGTAGTCCCACTGGCCGACCGGGAACTCGGCCTCGGGATACGTCTTCCGGTCGACCAGGGCGACGATGTTCTCCAGCGTGAAGCCGGCGGAAAGATAAGGAACGCAGAGGCTCGCCACGCCTTCCGTCCGGGCGGCGTGATGGGCGGCGATGGCCCAGACGACCGGGCTGCCCCAGTCGTGGCCGATCCAGACCGCCCTGTCGCGGCCGAGAGCGCCCAACAGTTCCAGCATGTCCTCGACGATCGGCTCCAGCGCGAAATCCTCGTGGCGCGTGTAGGTGCTGGAGCGGCCGTAGCCGCGCATGTCGGGCGCGACGCAGCGGAAGCCCAGCGCCGCCAGTGCCGGAAGCTGGTGCCGCCACGACAGCGAGAGCTCGGGCCAGCCGTGGCAGAACACCAGCAGCGGTCCCTCTTCCGCTCCGCAGGCCAGATAGCCCGTCGTGTGGCGGTTCGTCTTGACGGTGTGTTCGGTGACCGGGAATGTCATGGCACGGAGGCTCCATGGAAATCGACACCGGCACAACCGAACTTTTGTGCACCGTCCGCGACGGTGTGGCGCTGATCACGCTGAACCGTCCCGAGGCGCGCAACGCCATGTCGGACAAGCTGACGCCGGCCCTGCGCAACCAGATCCGCGCGCGCGGCGAGGATCCCGACGTGGGCGCGCTGCTGATCACGGGCGCGGGCACCGCCTTCTGCAGCGGCGGCGACGTCAAGGGCATGGGCGGCCGCGGCCCGCGCGGCCAGATGAGCTTCGAGGAGCGGCTGGCCGACCTGCGCTGGCGCCAGGCGGCGCTCACCGGCGCGCTGGTCGGCCTGCGCAAGCCCACCATCGCCGCCCTGCCGGGCGCCGCTGCCGGCGCCGGCCTCGCCATCGCGCTCGCCTGCGACATCCGCATCGCGGCGAAGTCGGCCTTCGTCAGCACCGGCTACGCCAAGGTCGGCCTGTCCGGCGACTACGGCATTGCCTGGCTGCTCACCCGCACGATCGGGTCGGCGCGGGCGCGCGAGCTGATGTTCACGGCCGAGCGCGTCGATGCCGAACGCTGCGAGCGCATCGGTCTGGTCAACCGGGTCGTCGCCGACGAGCGGCTGCAGGACGATGCCTTCGAGTTCGCGAAGTCGCTGGCCAACGGTCCGCGCATCGCGCTGCGCAACATGAAGGACAATCTCGACGACGCGCTGCACATCGACTACGCGACGGCGCTGCATCGCGAGTCCGAACGGCTGGTCCAGGCCTCCCGCACCGAGGACCACAAGGAGGCGGTCCGCGCCTTCGTCGAGAAGCGCAAGCCGGTGTTCGTCGGGAAGTAGCGTTCCTGTTCCATCGTCGCCCTCTGTTCGAGGGACAAGAGCAACCGCCATGGCAGATGTATTGGTCGTTGGAGCAGGGCCGGTCGGCCTGACCATGGCGGCGGAGCTCGCGCGTCACGGCGTGAGCTGCCGCATCGTCGACCGCCTGGCCGCCCCGTCGCCCTATTGCCGGGCGATCGGCGTCACCCCGCGAACCCTCGAGGTCTGGGACGACATGGGCATCGTCCGAGACATGATCGATGCCGGCCTGTGGATCGACGGCCTGCGGTCGGTGATCGACGGACATCCGGTCGCCGACGCACGGCTCGACCTGTCCGACCTGCCCTACTCGGAACTGGGCCTGCCGCAATACGAGACCGAGCGGCTGCTGACGCGTCATCTCGGTCGCTTCGGTGTCGCGGTCGAACGCGGCACGACGTTTCAGGCCCTGGAGCAGGATGCGAACGGCGTCGTCGTCCGTCTCGAGAAGGACGGGGTGACGGAACAGGCGCGCTTCCGCCATGTCGTGGGATGCGATGGGGCGCACAGCGCCGTGCGGCACGCGCTGGCAATCGGCTTCGAGGGTGAAGCCTTTCCGATGATGTTCATGCTGGGCGACGTTCATATCGACTGGGACCTGCCTCGCGGCATGGCGCTACGGGCGGTACGGCCGGTGGACGGTGGCCCACCCGACCTGTTCGTCGCCATACCGCTGCCGGAGCCCGGCCGTTACCGGGTCTCGACGCTGGCACCGCCGGCCCTCGCATCCGACGGCGGGAGCGACCACGGAATCCAGTCGGAAGCGCGCGGTCCCGGGCTCGCCGATCTCCAGGTGATCGCCGACGATCTCGTTACACCGAAGCCTCGTCTCACGGACCTGCGATGGTCTTCGATGTTTCGCATCAGCATGCGACTCGCCACAGCCTATCGCCGGGGGGGCGTCTTCATCGCCGGAGACGCCGCGCACATCCACCCACCGACCGGCGGCCAGGGCATGAACACCGGCATACAGGATGCGTACAACCTCGCCTGGAAGCTGAAGCTGGTCCTCGACGGGACGGCCTCCGGCGATCTCTTGGACAGCTACGAAGCCGAGCGGCGTCCGGTCGGCGCCGAGGTCGTCGCCCGCACGCGCGCCGCAAGCGAGGGTTACGGCCGCGAGAAAGGCCACGCGTCGGACCGCTTGGCCAACACGCAGCTCCTGGTGTCCTATCGAGGGACCGGCTGGGTGCGCGACGATGGCGCCAGCGACGCCGCCGGCCCGAAGGCGGGCGACCGGGCTCCGGACTCCGTCGGCCTGCGCCGCACCGGCGTCGGCTTTCCGATGCGATTGTTCGATGTCCTGCGCGGCGTCGAGCACGTGCTTCTCGTTCACCAGGCCCGACTCGATGGCGCCGACCTCTCCGCCTTCGCCCGACAGGTGCGCGAGGAATGCAAGCTGCCGCTGAGGATCGTCGCGATCTCCCCGCACGACGTCGCCGACGAACCCGCGGTGGCGTCGTACCGCGACGCCGAGCGGTCGTTCGAGACGGCGTTCGGCGCCCCGGAGGCGGCCTTCCTGGTGCGCCCCGACGGCTACATCGGCTGGCGCGGCCCGTCGTATCGCGAACCCGGCCTGGCGGCGTACATCGGGCGGCTGCTCGGCGGAGAACCGGGCGGCGCCTGACGCGCTACCGGACCCGCACCGCCATCTTGCCGCGGTTGCGCCCCTCGAACAGGCCGATCAGCGCCTGCGGCGCCTTGTCGAGCCCGTCCACGACATCGACGATCGCCTTGATCTTCCCGTCGGCGACCCAGCGCGCGAGCCGCGCTTCGGCTTCGGCGCGCTGGTCGAAGAAGTCCATGACGATGAAGCCTTCCATACGCAGCCGCTTGGTCACCACCAGGCCCGGCACCGCCATGGGGCCCGGCGCCGGCTTCTCGACGTCGTATTGCGAGACGTTGCCGCAGCAGGCGATGCGGCCGCGCAGGTTCATCAGCGACAGCGCGGCGTCGAGCACCGGCCCGCCGGTATTGTCGAAGTAGACGTCGACTCCTTGGGGACAAGCGGCCCGTAGCGCGCGGAACACGCCGCCCGCCTTGTAGTCGATCGCCGCGTCGAAGCCGAGCTCGCGCACCAGCCAGTCGCACTTGTCCTGGCCACCGGCGGTGCCGACCACGCGGCAGCCGGCCAGCCGGGCGATCTGGCCCACCATCGTCCCGACCGCGCCGGCCGCCGCCGATACCAGCACCGTGTCGCCGGGTCGCGGCTGGCCGACGTGCAGCAGGCCGAAATAGGCGGTGAGGCCGGTGATGCTGAGCGGGCCGATCAGCAGCTCCAGCGGCGCCTCGATGGTTCGCCTGGCCAGGCGGCGCGCCGGCAGCGCGGCATAGTCCTGCCAGCCCCAGTCGCCCTCGACGATGTCGCCGGGCTTGAGGCCGCCGGTCTTCGATTCGACCACCTCGCCGATGGCGAAGCCGCTCATCACCTGGCCGGGCTCCAGCGCATCGCGATAGGTCTTGCCCATCATCCAGGCGCGGTTGGCCGGATCGAGCGACAGCATGCGCGTGCGCACCAGCGCCTCGCCCTCGGCCGGCACCGGGATCGCCGTCTCCGTCCACTGGAAGGTGTCGGGCCCGATCTTGCCCTGCGGCGGCTTGGCGTAGAGCCATTGGCGGTTGGTCATGGCGTCAGTCCCTGAAGTTCGCGGCGCGCTTCTGGAGGTTGGACATGATGGCCTCGAGCTGGTTGGGCGAGCCGATCAGCTTCTGCTGCTCCATCGATTCGGCCATCAGGCCGGTGGCGGCATCGACGGCGACCGCGTCGTTCAGGATGCGCTTGGCCGCGCGGATCGCATCGGGGCTCCTGGCCGCGATCTCGCGCGCCGTCTCGAGCGCGGCGGCGCGCGGATCGTCGACGACGCGGGTCACGAAGCCGAGCTGATGCGCCTCGGCGCCATCGAAGATGCGACCGGTGTAGGTCAGCTCGCGCACCACGTCCTCGCGCGCCAGGTGGCGCATGAGCTGCGTGCCGGCGAGGTCGGGCACCAGGCCCCACTTGATCTCCATCACCGAGAAGCGCGTGTCGGCCGTCGCGTAGCGCAGGTCGGCGCCCAGCGCGATCTGGAAACCGCCGCCGAAGGCCACGCCGTGCACGGCGGCGATCACCGGCACCGGCAGGGTGCGCCACTGCCAGGCGCATTGCTGCGGCCGGTTGGCGATGCCGTGGGTGCGGGCGGTCAGGTCGCGCACGCCGGGCACGGCGTCGCCGTCCTGCTTCATGGCGGCGAAGCTGCCCATGTCGAGCCCGGCGCAGAAGGCCTTGCCCTCGCCCGACAGCACGACGCAGCGCAGGCCCTTCATCGCCGCCAGCTCGGCGCCGGCGGCCAGGATGCCCTCGAACATCGCCGGGTCGAGCGCGTTCATCTTGTCGGCACGGATCAGCCGGACGTCGGCGACGCCGTCCTTGAGGTCGATCGAGACGCGGTCCTTCATCTGTCCTTCTCCGACTCCGATTTCAGCCATTCGCGCAGGCGGCGCTTCACCTCTTCCGGCTCGAGGCGCCTGGGCGGCGCCAGGCTGCCGTCGCCCTGCTTGGGCCACATCAGCACGGCGATGCCGCGCTGCACGTCGGCATAGGAACAGTCGTCCGGCAGCCGGTCGAGCAGCGCCCGCACCTCGGCCTTCACGTCGACCCTGTCGCCGTCGCTCATCGCGTCACCATCAGCCAGATTCCCTGCCCAACATAGACCGCGCCCAGCAGGAGGATCACGCGGCGCGTCCAGTGGTAGAACTGCCTGTCCGACATACGGTCGAGGAAGCTGCGCGACAAGGTGGTGCCGACGATGGCGAACCCCGCAGCATAGGCCATGACCAGCCACTGTTCGAGGTCGCGGCCGGCCGGGTCGGCGATCAGGGCGCCGAAATAGATCACCTTGGTGAGATGGCCCAGCACCTGCGCCGCGGCCTTGGTCGAGACGTTGACCTGCCGCGTCATGCCGGTGCGCACGTAGAAGATGTCGAGCAGCGGCCCAGTGACGCCGGAGACGAGCTGGATGGCGCCCCCGATCGCGCCGGCCAGGAAGGCCTGGCCGCGACGCTCGATGTTGGGCGCGATGCGGTGCGGCATCGCCAGGGCGATGAAGGGCATCAGGCCGACCGCCATCAGCACCATCGCCTTGTCCGGCACGAAGTCGACGCTGGAGAAGAGCAGCAGCGAGGTGGCCGCCCCGGCGCCGAACTGCAGAACGACCTTCCAGTTCACGTGGCGCCGCCACAGCCAGGCCCGCCAGCCGTTGGCCGCGATCTGGATGACGCCGTGAAACACCATGGCGACCGGCACCGGCAGCAGCACCAGCAGAAAGCCGATCAGCAGCATCCCGCCCGCCATGCCGAAGATGCCCGAGACGAAGGAGGTGACGACGGCAACGACGGCGAGCGCGCCAAGGATCGGCAGCGAGAACATCCCGGCGCGGCGTAGCGCAGGTGGCAAAGCCTGTCGAGGATCGCCTGGAGCGATGTCGGTCTGGCCGAACCGCGCACGGCTCAGTCAGAGCGAAATGCGCGCGACACGATGTTGGTTGTTTCAGCGAGCGAGCCGCTCGGCCGATTACAGCCGAGCGGCTTGTGCTCTATGGTGCGGCCATGTCCGACGATCTGTTGTTCACTCCGGCTGTCAAAGCCGCCGCCCTCATCCGCGCCCGCAAGCTTTCGCCTGTCGAGTATGTCGATGCCGTCCTGGCCGCCGCCGACAAGGCCAATGCCCGGCTGAACTGCTTTCGCGAGCTGATGCCCGAGGCGGCGCGGCGCGATGCCCGGGCGGCCGAGGAGGCCGTGATGAAGGGCGCGCCGCTGGGGCCGCTGCACGGCGTGCCGGTGAGCGTGAAGGACCTGGTCGACGTCGAGGGCGTGCCGACGCGCCACGGCTCCGCGATCTTCGAGGACAATCCGCCGGCCGCGGCCGACGACGTGCTGGTCAAGCGCCTGCGCGCGGCGGGCGCCATCGTCTTCGCCAAGGCGACGACGCCGGAGTTCGGCGTCAAGGGCCTGACCGACGGGCCCGCGTTCGGCATCACCCGCAATCCGTGGAACCTCGAGCGCACGCCGGGCGGCTCGAGCGGCGGCGGCGCGGCCGCCGTCGCGGCCGGCCTCGGCCCGCTGTCGCTCGGCACCGACGGCGCCGGCTCGATCCGCGGGCCCGCCTCCTGCTCGGGCCTGGTCGGGTTGAAGGCGACCCTGGGCGCGGTGCCGGCCGACACGACCCGCGACGCCTTCGGCAACAACGTCTATGCCGGTCCGCTCGCCCGCACGGTCACCGACGCTGCCGTCATGCACGGCGTGCTGAAGGGGCCGAGCGAGAAGGATCCGTGGACCCTGTCGGGCGGGATCCAGCATCCGCTCTCGCCCGCCCTCGCCGGCGCGGACCTGTCCGGCATCCGCATCGGCTACATCGAGCTCACCGCCAATCCGCGGATCGCGGGCGACGTCCGGGCGAACACGCGCGACTCCCTCGCCGCCTGGCAGGACATGGGCGCCGCGGTCGAGGAGGTCGGCGAGGCGATCGACTGGATCGAGTACGAGGGCCGCGTCCTCTACCAGGCCAACTTCGCGGTGTTCTGCGCCCAGTTCCTGCCCAAGTGGCAGAACCAGATGGATCCCGTCACGCTCGCCTTCATGGAGCGCGGCGCGCAGTTCACGCTGGCCGACTTCCGCAACGCGCAGTTCGCACGCACGGGGCTGTTCCGCCGCATCCAGTCACTGTTCGAGCGCTACGACTTCCTGGTCACGCCCACGAACTCGCGCACGGCGCTCGAGGTCGGACACGATGCCGCCAACGACGAGGTCGTGGTCGAGGGCGTGAAGTGCGGCATCACCCGCCAGGGCTGGACCTCGTACCAGTACCCTTTCAACCTCACCGGCCATCCCGCCCTCGCCGTCCCGTCGGGCTTCGGTGGCGACGGACTGCCCACCTCCGTGCAGATCGTCGGGCGCTGGGGCCACGAGACCGACGTGCTGCGGCTGGGCGCGCTCCTCGAAGCGGCCCGGCCGTGGGCCACGCATCGACCGTCGGGCCTCGCCTGATCTTTCGCGAAGCGGCGTGATGGCCCGTTCTGCTCGCACAGCGGTTCAGATGGAGTGAAGTTGGGGCTTCGCCTGTTGTTGCGGACGGCGAGTGCGATAGGCTCGCCGCCGTTCAATGGGAGGAAACATGCGTATCAAGTCAGGGCTCGTCGCCCTTTCGGTTCTCGTCGCCGGCATCGCGCCGGCCACCGCCCAGACGGCGGAAAAGTTCCCCGACAAGCCCATCCGCATCATGGCGCCCTATGCGCCGGGCGGTAACATCGACGTCACGGCGCGCATCGTCGCCGACAAGCTGAAGGACGTGCTGGGCGTCACCGTGCTGGTCGAGAACAAGGCCGGCGCGTCCGGCATGATCGGCTCCGACGCCATCGCCCGGTCGGCGCCCGACGGCTATTCGCTGCTGGTCTCGGCCAACTCCCTGGTCTCCGTGCCCGCCATCTACGGCAACGCGCCCTACGACTGGAAGACGGCCTTCCAGCCGGTCAGCCACATCCAGGAAGTGCCGGCCGTGCTGGTGGTGACGCCGAACTCGCCGATCAAGACCATGGCCGACTTCATCGCGCTCGGCCGCGACGGCAAGTTCGCGGTCGCCGATTCCGGCGTCGGCACGACCAACCATCTCGCGATCGAGCTGATCGGCGAGGCCACCGGCACGCGCTACACGCTGATCCACTACAAGGGCAGCGGCCAGGCCCATGCCGACGTGATCGGCGGGCAGGTTTCGGCCCAGGTCGACCAGCTCAACGCCGCCATCGCCCACATCAAGTCGGGCAAGATGCGGGCGATCGCGGTGTCCTCGGCCAAGCGCGTACCGCAGCTTCCCGACGTGCCGACCATGAAGGAGTCGGGCGTGAAGGGCCTGGAGGATTTCACCTTCAGCACCTTCACCGGCCTCTACGCCCCGGCCAACCTGCCCCCCGAGGTGCTGGCAAAGCTGAACGCCGCGATGGTCACGACGCTGACCGATCCGGCGGTCGTCAAGCGCTTCGCCGACCTCACGGCCGAGGCGCGGCCGAGCACGCCGCAGGAGCTGGCGGCGATGCTCGACAAGGAGGAGCGGCGCGTCGTGCCGCTCATCAAGAAGCTCGGCATCAAAGTGGAGTAGACACCCTACATGACCTGGCTGCCCCCGGCCGTCGCGCCCGTCGTCCTGCTGCTGATCTCCAACGTCTTCATGACCTTCGCCTGGTACGGTCATCTGAAGTTCACCGATCGGCCGCTGTGGATCGTGATCGTGGCGAGCTGGGGGATCGCCTTCGTGGAATACTGCTTCGCCGTCCCGGCCAACCGCTGGGGCCACGCGGCCTATTCGGCCGCCGAGCTCAAGACGATGCAGGAGGTGATCACCCTCACCGTCTTCGCCGTCTTCTCGGTCCTCTATCTCGGCGAGCGCTTCACCCTCAACCACCTGGTGGGGTTCGCCCTGATCTGCCTCGGCGCCTTCTTCGTCTTCAAGGCGCCGCTGCCCTGAGCCACAATGAGCCGCGGCGCGGGATGAGGCTGCCCTTTCCCGCGTAAGCCCTTCCGGGGGAGCGGCAATGGCGGACCGGCGGACCTGGCGGCGGATCGAATGGGCGGCACTCGGCGGCGTGCTGCTGCTGGCCGCCCTGCTGCGGCTGGCGCGGCTGGAGGACAACGGCTTCGGCACCGTCTACTACGCCGCCGGCGTGCGCAGCATGCTGCAGGGCGCCTGGCTGTTCTTCTACAATGCCTTCGACCCCGCCGGCTTCGTCTCCCTCGACAAGCCCCCGGTCGCCTTCTGGATCCAGGCCGCCTTTGCCGGCGTGCTGGGCTATGGCGGCTGGGAGCTGCACCTGCCGCAGGCGCTGGCAGGCATTGCCGCCGTCGCCCTTCTCTACGCGCTGGTGCGGCCGGCGGGCGCACGCGCCGCGATCGTCGCCGCCCTGCTGCTGGCCATCTCGCCGATCTCGGTGGCGATCGACCGGTCGAACAACGCCGATTCCTGGCTGATCCTGTTCCTGCTGCTGGCGGCGGCGCTGGCGCTGCGGGGACGCGGGCTCTCGCTGGTGGCGGCCATGGCGGTGCTGGCGCTCGCCTTCAACACCAAGATGCTGGCGGCACTGGTCGGCGGGCCGGCGCTGCTCGCCGCGTGGCTGCTCGCCACCGATCTTTCCTGGCGGCAGCGCCTCGCCTGGATGGCCGGCGCGGGTGCGGTGCTCGTCGTGCTGTCGCTCGCCTGGGCCGTGGCCTTCGATCTCACGCCGGCCGACAGCCGCCCCTATGCCGGCAGCAGCCACGGCAATTCCATGCTCGAGCTGATCGTCGGGCACAACGGGCTCGAGCGCTTCAGGCCGCCCGCCAACCCAACCACCGCCCCACTCACCGCCCAGTCGGCCGCCCCGACCGGACGGGTCCGCCAGGTCGAGGCCTACGATGCCGTTCCGGTCGGACCGCTGCGGCTCGCCCATCCCACCCTCGCGACCCAGTTCGCCTGGGCGCTGCCTCTCGCCGCTGCGGGCGTTCTCCTGGGCTGGCGTCGACGGCCGGCGCTGGTCGCCCTGTGGGGCGTCTGGGCGGTGACCTATGCCGCCGTCTACAGCCTGGCCGGCGGCATCTTCCACGCCTACTACCTCGCGACGCTGGCGCCGCCGCTCGCAGCGCTGGCCGGCATCGGCGCCGCCGACCTGTGGCGCCGCGGCACCGCCCTGCTCGCGGCCGGCATCGCCGCCACGGCGACGCTGCAGGCAGCGGTCGCCGGCGCGTCGCTCGGCTGGGAGTCGGTCTGGATGGGCTTCCCCGCCATCGCCCTGCTGGGCGCCGCCGCGGCCGCGGTGCGCCGCCGGCGGCCGGCGGCGGCGATCGGCGGAGCGGCGTTGCTGGTGCTGCCGTTGGCCTGGGCGCTCAGCGCCCTCTTCTCGCCGGGCAATCTCACCCTGCCCTCGGCCAGCCTGCCGCGCTGGCTCGGCCGCGACGACGGCCGCGGCCCGCTCCTGTCGCGCACCTACTCCGCCCTCACCGATGATCCCAGGCTGCAGGCCTACCTGAAGGAGCATCGCGGCCGCGCGCGCTTCCTGCTGGCCACGCCCGACGCGCTGCTGGCCGCGCCGGTGATCGTGCGAACCGGCCAGCCGGTCATGGCGTTCGGCGGCTTCCTGGGCCGCGATCCGGTGATCAGCGTCGAGGCCTTCGCCGAGGCGGTGCACCGCGGCGAGGTGCGCTTCGCCGTGCTGGCCGCCAACCGCCGCACGCGGGCCTTCGAGCGCTGGGTGCGCGCCCACGGCAAGCCCGTCGATCCCGCGCTGTGGCGCTCGCTCCCGGCCGATCCGCGCCGGGAGCTCACGCTCTACGACCTCAGGCCGGGCTGACTCACTCGGCCGCGCGGGCCGCGGCCGCCGCCTGGATCGCCGCCTTGGCGCGCTCGCCGGCGAGGCGGGTGCGCCGCTTGATCCACCACATCATGAAGCCGGTGACGGCGAAGATCGGAATGATCACGCCCGACACGAAAACCAGGAAGCGGTAGACGCCGCCCAGCCCCGAGCCGTAGTGCAGCGCCCGCTGCCAGGCGATGATGCGCTCGCCCGTGCCCATGGTCTGCGGGTCGAAGACGTCGATCACCTGCCGGCGGAAGGGATCGACCAGCACCGTGACGATCGGCGCGCCCTCGGCATGGCCCTCGCGGATCAGGCCGATGCGCATCGCCTGGTCGGGCCGGGTCGCCAGGATAGCGTTGAGGAAGCGCGCGTCGGGCACACGCGAGAGCGCCAGCGCCACCGCCTCGTCCACGTCCATGGGCACGGCGCCGCGCACCGGCTCGACACGCGCCTGGAACATCGCCGCCCGCATGTCGCGGCCCGGCCAGACGGCGTTGACCGCCGCCGATATCTGCTGGGGAAAGGCGAGATAGACGCCGGTGAAGTTCACCAGCATGAACAGCAGCAGGCTCCAGATGCCGACGGCACCGTGCAGCTCGCGATGGAAGCGCTGCCCGCGGGCCTTGCGGCGCACGGTGAAGGCGGCCTTCCACTGACCGGGCCGCGGCCACCAGAGGTAGAGGCCCGAGCAGCCGAGAACCAGCAGGGCGACGCCCAGCCAGCCGACCAGCTCGCGTCCCAGTCCGCCCCGGATGAAGAGATGACCGTGCAGGTCGTGGAAGAAGCGGACCCAGCCCGACATCGCCTGCTGGGTGTCGAGCACCTTGAGCGAGACGGGGTCGATCAGGAGCTGCAGGCTGCCGGCGAACGGGCTCTGCGTCGGCACCCGGCCCTGCGCCTGCCCGCCCCCGCGCTGGCCGTCGCCGCGCTGCCCTTCGCCGCGTGGCTGGCCTTCGCGCGCCTGTCCCTCGCGCGGCGGGCCGCCGGCGCCGCGGAACTGCGCCGCCATGCCGGGCCGCGACAGGCGGACCGCTGCCGGCTCGCCGACCTCGATGGGCCAGCGCACGGCGATCGGGATCCGCGTCGGGTCGGGCGAGGCGGCGCGCGCGGCGGCAATCAGCTCGGCGGGCGATCGCCACTGGCCGGCGGCGGTGACCGAGGGCTCGCCCTGTCCCAGCAGGTGCTCGATATCGTGGGCGTAGACCAGGACGGCGCCGGTGATCCCCATCATCACCAGCGGCAGCAGGAGGATCAGACCGATCCAGAGATGAAGCTGCTGCAGCCAGTACCGAAAGCCACGCCTACCCATGACACGGTCTCCGTCAGCCGGCTCCCAGCGCGCGGGCGACCTGGTAGGTCACCAGGGCGGCGGCATAGGCCAGCAGAAGCATGTAGCCGAACGTCACCCACATCCACTTCCAGCCGCCCGTCTCGCGCCGGATGACGGCCAGCGTCGAGGCGCATTGCGGCGCGAACACGTACCAGGCGAGCAGCGCCAGCGCGGTGCCGAGGCTCCAGTGTGCGAGCAGCGCCTGGCCGATCTTGTCGGCGGCATCCTCGCCGCCCGCGATCGAGTAGATCGTGCCGAGCGAGCCGACCGCGACCTCGCGGGCGGCCATGCCCGGGATCAGGGCGACGTTGATCTGCCAGTTGAAGCCGAGCGGCTCGGTGAGCGGCTGGATGGCCGAGCCGATCATCGCCGCCAGGCTGTAGCTGATGGCGGGCTCGGTCGCGCCGTCCGGCGGCTGCGGGAAGGACGCGAGGATCCAGATCAGCACCATCATGGCGAGGATGGTCGTGCCGGCGCGCTTCACGAAGATGGCGGCGCGCGTCCACAGGCCGATGGCCAGGCTCTTGATCCGCGGCAGCTTGTAGTCCGGCAGCTCGAGCATGAAGGGTTCGCCCGGCGTGTCGCGCCAGATGATGCGCTTCAGCACGAAGGAGACGGCCAGCGCGCCCACGATGCCGGTGGCGTAGAGGCCGAACATGACCAGCCCCTGCAGGCCGACGAAGCCCCAGACCTCGCGCTCCGGGATGAAGGCGCCGATGATCAGCGTGTAGACGGGAATGCGCGCCGAGCAGGTCATCAGCGGCGCCACCAGGATGGTGGTCAGCCGGTCGCGGCGGTCGTCGATGACGCGCGTCGACATGATGCCCGGGATGGCGCAGGCGAAGGACGACAGGAGCGGAATGAAGGCGCGGCCGTGCAGGCCGGCGCCGCCCATGATGCGGTCCATCAGGAACGCCGCCCGCGCCATGTAGCCCAGGTCTTCCAGCACCAGGATGAAGAAGAACAGGATGACGATCTGCGGCAGGAAGACCAGCACGCTGCCGACGCCGCCGATCAGCCCGTCCTTGAGGAAGCTCTGGAGCAGCTCCGGCAGAGGCGCCGCCTCGACCGCCTGGCCGAGCCAGGCGAAGCCCGCCTCGATCGCGTCCATCGCCGGCTCCGCCCAGGCGAACACCGCCTGGAACATGACGAACAAGATGAGCAGGAGCACGATCAGGCCGGCGGCCGGATGCAGCAGGACGGAATCGACGCGCGCGGTGAGCGCATCGCGCTGGCCCGGCCCGCGGACCACCGCCGCCAGCAGCCGGTCGGCCTCGCGCTGGCCCACGCGCAGGCCCGCCGCGTCGGGCGGATGCCAGTCGGCGGTGCTCGCCGACGGCGTCGCGGCGAGACCGCGGTCGACCGCGGCCAGCAGGGCGTCGACTCCGCCCCGGCGCACCGCCACCGATTCGACGACGGGCACGCCCAGCTCCCGCGACAGACGGTCGACATCGATCTCGATGCCGCGGCGGCGGGCGATGTCCATCATGTTGAGCGACATCATCACCGGCCGGCCGACGCGCTTCAGCTCGAGCACGAGGCGCAGGGCGAGGCGAAGGTTCGAGGCGTCGGCGACGCAGACGATCAGGTCGGGGACGATCTCGCCGGCCAGCTTGCCGAGCACGACGTCGCGGGTGATCTCCTCGTCGGGCGAGCGCGCGCGCAACGAGTAGGTGCCCGGCAGGTCGACGACGCGGATCGCGCGGCCGCCCGGCGTGGTGATGCTGCCGATCTTCTTCTCGACGGTGACGCCGGGATAGTTCGCGACCTTCTGGCGGCTGCCGGTCAGGGCGTTGAACAGGGCGGTCTTGCCGCAATTGGGATTGCCGACCAGCGCAACGACGGGGGCAACCGCGACGGCCACGTTCATGAGGGCGGCACCGCCGTGACCTTGATGGCCATCGCCTCGCGCCGGCGCAGCGCGATCGTCGTGTCGGCAACGCGCACGGCGATCGGGTCGCCGCCGAACAGTCCCTGGTGCAGCAGCTCGACGGCCGCCCCCTCGACGAAGCCCAGCTCAATCAGCCGCCGTTCGAGCTCCTGCGCAGGCAGGCTGGTGATCCTGGTGTCGACCGAGACGGCGTGGATACGACCGCGAAAGCCGACGTGCGCGTCGCCCAGTGCTATGGTTGGTTCGGGTGCCATTGCGAGTAATTCGTAGTAGCACCCCTGTCAGGGATTAGCCAGCATCAAGGGGGGCATATGGCGACGATCGTTCTGGCACACGGTGCATGGTCGGCTGCGTGGGCGTGGCGGAAGATGCGACCCTTGTTGCGCGCCGCCGGACATGAGTTCTACGCGCCAACCTATACCGGGCTCGGCGCCCGCGCACATCTGGCCAATTCCGAGATCGGCCTCTCGACCCATGTCGCCGATGTCGCATCCGAGCTCGAGTTCGAGGACCTGACGGACGTCGTCCTGGTCGGCCATTCCTATGGCGGCATGGTCGCGACCGGGGTCGTCGACCGGATGCGCGACCGCATCGCCCGCGTCGTCTATGTCGATGCTTTCGTGCCGCGCAACGGCGAGAGCCTGTTCGACCTGGTGGGACCGAAGGCCGAGGCCAACATGCGGGCCGGCGCCGCCAAGAGCGGCGATGGCTGGCAGCTCCCGGTCAACCCGATGCCGCCCGACACCGCACCGGAGGACGCCGCCTGGGCGACGCCTCGCCGCAGGCCGCAGCCGATCCGCACCTTCGAGCAGAAGATCGAGCTCATCTCCACCGCCCCGCCGCCGCCGCGCGCCTACATCTACGCCAAGCGCAACGGGCCGGGCGACGTCTTCCGCCAGTTCAGCGAGCGGGCCAAGGCCGAAGCCGGCTGGACGCACCACGAGATGGACGCCAGCCACAACCCGCACATCACCTGCCCGCAGGAGCTGATGGCGGTGCTCACGCGCATCATGGCCGGGACGTGAGCGGGGCGCTTGCCCACGCGATCCTGGCCCAGCTCGGCCGCGAGCGGCGCGCCGACGATTCGCTCACCCTGACCGGCGGTGCTGATCCGGTGTTCGTCACGCCGTGGCGGGTCGCCGAGGCCGGGGCGGCCGCCCTGGGCGCCGTGGGGCTCGCCGTCTCCGACCTCTGGCGGCTCAGGACCGGGACGGCGCAGGCCGTGACGGTCGATCGTCACGCCGCCGCCGCGTCGCTGCGGTCGAACACCTACGTGCTGCAGGACGGCCGGAAGCCGGTGTCGTGGGATCCGCTCGCCGGCCACTACCCGACGCGCGACGGCCGCGTGATGTTCCTGCACACCAACCATCCACACCATCGCGACGGCGCGCTGCGCATCGCCGGGGCCGCCGCCGCGACGCGCGAGGCGCTGGCCGAGGCCGTGGCGCGCTGGGACGGGCTCGCCATCGAGCAGGCGATCGCCGAGGGCGGCTGCGTCGGCGGCCTGGTCCGCAGCCGTGACGAATGGAACGCCCATCCGCACGGCATCGCCGTCGCCGGCCTCCCTCTGGTCGACATCGTGAAGATCGGCGAGGCGCCGGCGCGCCCGCTACCCGACGGGCCCCGTCCTCTGAGCGGTGTGCGCGTCCTCGACCTCACGCGCGTCCTGGCCGGGCCGACCAGCGGCCGCGTGCTGGCCGAGAACGGCGCCGACGTGCTGCACGTTTGCGCCCCGCACCTGCCGTACCAGACCGAGATCCTGATGGACACCGGCCACGGCAAGCGCTGCGCCTGGGTCGACCTCACCCGGCCGGACGGCGTGGCGACGATGCAGGCCCTGCTGAAGGGCGCCGACGTCTTCACCCAGGGCTACCGCCCCGGCACCGTGGCGCGGCGCGGCTTCGCGCCCGAGCAGGTCGCGGCGCTGCGGCCGGGCATCGTCTGCGTCAGCATCTGCGCCTATGGCCACGAGGGTCCGTGGGCCGAGCGGCGCGGCTTCGATTCGATCGTGCAGAACGTCACCGGCCTCACCTCCGTCCAGGGCTCGCCGGCCGAGCCGCGCAACCTGCCGGTCCAGGCCCTCGACTACATCGCGGGCTACCTCGCGGCGCTCGGCGCCATGGTCGGGCTGGCCCGTCGCGTCGAGCAGGGCGGCTCGTGGCTGGTGCGCGTGTCGCTGGTGCAGGTCGCGCACTGGCTGGCGAGCCTCGGCACGGTCGCCCCCGAGCAGGGCCTGAAGGAACTGCCCGAGCCCGAGCTCGCGCGCCTCTTCATGGAAAGCGACGGGCCGTTCGGCCATCTGCGCCATCTTCGGCCGGTGGTGCAGCTCGACCGCACGCCGCCCTATTTCGCCCGCCCACCCGAGCCGCTCGGCACCTCGCCGGCGCGCTGGGATTGATCGGCCGACTTGAATGGTCGACGACAGCGCAACCGGCAGGGATTGGTCGAGCGCCGAACTCGACCAGATTGTCGCCGACTACTTCGCGATACTAAGAGAAGAGCAATCAGGAAGCCGGCCCAACAAAGCCGCCTATCGCAGAGCTCTTATGGAGCGCATCGGCCGGTCGAACGGTTCCATTGAATTCAAGCACCAGAACATTTCAGCGGTGCTGACCAGCCTCGGCCTTCCTCGAATCAAGGGCTATCTGCCGCGATGGAATTTTCAAGGTGCCATCGCTCATGCCATAGGCAGATATCTTCAAGGTCACCCCGACCCCGTACCGTTCGAACCTGGACCGAGCAGGGAATTCAGCGAAGTCCAGACTCTCTTCGAGGAAGCACCGCCCATCACCCCGTCCTTGAACCTGCACGCAAAGCAGGCTTTTGAGCGTGTGGCCCGCAAGTTCGACCCTGCGCTACGCGATGAGCGTAACCGCGTATTGGGGTTAGCCGGCGAGAAACTGGTCCTCGCCCACGAGCGCGAAAAGTTAGACAGGGCCGCCCGCGGTGATCTTGCAAAGCAAGTCCGTTGGGTGTCCCAAGACTACGGTGACGGACTTGGCTATGACATCCTCTCCTACGAGCCCTCAGGCGCGGAGCGCTGGATCGAAGTCAAGACGACTCGTGGCGGCGGCACGACACCCTTCTATCTGACAAGAAACGAGAATGAAGTTTCCCGCGAAAGGCCGGATGCGTTCCGATTATATCGCCTCTACGACTTTTCCGAGCGACCAAGACTCTTCACTTTGTCGCCGCCGTTAGAAAACGTATTGCACCTTGAGACACTGACTTTCCGCGCGTCCCTGAAATAGGCAGTTCCAATATGCCCGACAGCGTCCTCGCCTCGCATCTCGTGACCTCGGTCGCCGAGCTCGAATCCCTCTACGGCGTCCCGGTCGAGGCCTCGACCGTGAAGGAAGTCGACTGGATCACGCCGCACTACCGGGCCTATATCGAGGCCTCGCCCTACTGCGCGCTCGCGACCTCGGGGCCCGAGGGCCTCGACTGCTCGCCGCGCGGCGACAGGCCGGGCTTCGTGCGCATCCACGACGAGAAGACCCTGATGCTGCCGGACCGGCGCGGCAACAACCGCATCGATTCGCTGCGCAACGTCGTGCGCGATCCGCGCGTGGCGCTCCTGTTCATGATCCCGGGCGTCGGCAACACGCTTCGCGTCAACGGCCGCGCCCGGCTCAGCGTCGCGCCCGAGCTGCTGGCTTCGTTCGCGGTCGAGGACAAGGCGCCGCGATCGGTCATGGCGATCACGGTCGACTCGGTCTACTTCCAGTGCGCCCGCGCGCTGGTGCGCTCCGAAGTGTGGGACCCGGCCCGACACGTCGATCCGAAGAGCCTGCCCAGCGCCGGCCAGATCCTGGCGGCGCTCAGCGACGATCGGGTCGGCGGCGAGCGCTACGACCGCGAATGGCCGGGCCGCGCCGCCCAGACGATGTGGTGATGCTGGGCGTCATCGCGACGGCCAGTTCCAGGTTAACCGCTCCTCGCCGGCCGCGACGGTCTCGCCGAGCTGCTTCTCGAGGACGATGCGGCGCGCGCCCACCGTCTCGAGCGCCGAGACGAGGCTCGCGGCATGCGACACGACCACGACCTGCGAGCGCTTCGCCGCCGCCGCGATCAGGCGCGCGAGCGGCGGCAGCAGGTCGGGATGCAGGCTGGTCTCCGGCTCGTTGAGGATCATCAGCGACGGCGGCCGCGGCGACAGCAGCGCCGCGACCAGGAGAAGGTAGCGCAGCGTGCCGTCGGACAGCTCGGCCGCGCCCAGCGGCCGCAGCAGGCCGTGCTGGCGCATCTCGACGGCGAAGGTGCCGTCGACGTCCCGGACCTCGACCGAACCGCCCGGGAAGGCGTCGGCGATGGCGGCCGCCAGCCTCTCGCCGGCGCCGACCTCCTGGATGGTGACGATGGCGGCGGCGAGATCGGCGCCGTCGGCGGCGAGGACCTCTGTGCGCGTGCCGACCTGGCGGCCGCGCGCCGGCGCCCCGGGATCGGTGCGGAAATGGTCGTAGAAGCGCCAGTCGCGCAGCGTCTCGCGCAACAGCAGCAGCTCCATCCCGTCGCGCGGATCGGCGGCGTGGGTCAGCATGCTGTCGTAAGGCTTGAGGTCGGTGGCGGCCGCCCGCCACGCCCCCTCGCCGTCGCGCAGCGAGACGGCCGGGCCGCGCCGCTGCGCGAAGACGTTGGCCCGCCCCAGCAGCGGTCCCGTCCAGAGGCTCTCGGCCTTGATCACGGGATCCTTGTCGAAGCGCGACCCGCCGGGCACCGGCAGGCCGAGATCGATCGCATAGCCATAGTCGTCGGAGGAGAAGCCCAGCCGCAGGCTGACCGGCTTGGCGCGGGGCGTGCCCTGCACCGGCTGGTCGCCGCGCTTCATGGCGCGCGACAGGTTTTCGGGGCCGGCCCACAGCGCCGACTGCAGGCCGCCCTCGACGGCGAGCGAGGGGATGATCCGGCCCTGGGCCACGTCGGCCAGCAGCCGCAGCGCGCGGTAGAGGCTCGACTTGCCGCTGCCGTTGGCGCCGGTGACAACCGTCAGCTGGTCGAACGGCAGCCTCACGTCGCGCAGAGAGCGGTACCCAGCGATGCACAGACGGTCGACGATGGCCATGAAACGCGTCGATCCGCTGTCGGTGGAGACGGTCCGGCGCGGCCTTCCGCTACGCCGCCTGCAGCGCCGGCATCGACGTGCCCAGCGCGTCGAGAAAGCGCTGGCAATAGGCGCTGGCCGTGGCCTCGAAAACCTTGGCCTTGAGCGCCACCTGCCGCTCGCGGCGTTCCTCGAGCGGCATGGTCAACGCCTGGTGGATGGCGTCGGCGATGGCATCGGGGTCGAAGGGATTTACGATCAGCGCCTCGCCGAGATCCTGCGCGGCGCCGGCGAACTTCGACAGGACCAGCACGCCGGGATCCTCGTCGGGCTGGGCGGCGATGAACTCCTTGGCGACCAGGTTCATGCCGTCGCGCAGCGGCGTCACCACGCCGACCCGCGCGATGCGGTAGAGGCCGGCCAGGGTCGCCCGCGGCGCCGCCCGCGTCGAATAGCGCAGCGGCGTCCAGTCGAACTCCGAGAAGCGCCCATTGATCCGCCCGGTCAGGCGGTCGAGCTCGGCGCGCAGCTTCCGGTATTCGTCGACTTCCTCGCGCGAGCGCGGGCAGATCTGCAGGAAGCTGATCTGGCTGCGGTGCTCGGGATAGCGCTCGAGCAGCCGGCCATAGGCCTCGAAGCGGTTGGGCAGGCCCTTGGAATAGTCCATGCGGTCGACGCCGATGGCCAGGGCACGGCCGGACAGGCTGCCGAACACCCGCTGGACCAGCTTGTCGCCCACCGACCGCTCGGCCTCCTCGGCAAAGGATCTGGCGTCGATGCCGATCGGGTCGGCGAAGACGCGCGTGCGGCGGCCGTTCAGGCGAACGTACTCGCCCTCGACCGTGGCGCCGAGCAGGCGATGGGCACAGTCGCGGAAGTCGATCGCATGCTCCTCGGTCTGGAAGCCGACCACGTCGTAGCTGCACAGGTCGGCGACCAACTCGCGGGCGACGGGCATCGCCTCGAGCATCGACGGCGGCACGAACGGAACGTGCAGGAAGAAGCCGAGCGGGCCGGTGAAGCCCTGCTTGCGCAGCAGGCGCCCGAGCGGCAGCAGGTGGTAGTCGTGCGCCCACACCGTGTCGTCGGGCTGCAGCACGTTGCCCAGCGCGGCTGCGAAGGTGGCGTTGACCTCCAGGTAGCCGGCATAGTCCTCGCGCCGGAAGTGCATGAGGCCGAGGCGGAAATGCAGCAGCGGCCAAAGCGCGCCGTTGGCGAAGCCGACGTAGAAGGCGCGGTGCGCCTCGCGGGTCAGGTCGATCGTGGCGTAGGTCACGCCCCGCGCCTCGACCAGCGCCGGCTGCAGCGACGGCTCGTCGGACAGCCGGCCGCTCCACCCGAACCACATCGAGCCGGGCACCAGAAGATCCCGCAGGGCCACCGCCAGGCCGCCAGCGGCGGTGACGCGGGCCTTGGGAATGGGCACCCGGTTAGAGACGATCACGATGCGCGCCATGGTCCCTCCTCCCCGTCTCGCGACCGGCGCCGGGCCGAACTACCCGGTTCTCCGATCCTGTCATGTAGACGCTTCATGGCGTCGCCGTTTCCGTCAGCGACGGAGCGCGCTCGCCCAGCAACTCGACGCCGCGCGCCAGCCAGGCACGAACCGCCGCCGGCTCGCCGCCGAACACCTCGGCGACGCGCAGGCCCTCGCCGCCGAACTTGCGGCAGGCCTCCATCCCGGCCTCGTCGGTGAAGTCGTCGCCGATGAAGATCGGCCGCCGTCCGCGGAACGGATCTTCCTTCATCAGCCGCTCGACGGCGACCCCCTTGGACGTGGTGCGCGGCCCGATCTCGACGGCTTCGCGCGCCGGGATCAGCCGGAATCCCGGATGGTCGTCCGGCACGAGGCGGCGCACCATACGCCAGACTTCCTCGCCATGCTCCGGCGCCAGGCGATAGTGGACGGCGACGCCGTGCGGCTTGGGCTCGACCAGCACGCCGGGCCAGCGCTCGGCCGCTTCCCGCAGCGTGTCGCGCCAGCTCTCCGGGACCGCCATGCCGCGCGGCATGTCCTCGCGCCTCCCGTCCTCGAACCGCATCGTGGCGCCGTGCTCGCCCGCCGTGACGCCGACGAAAGGCGCGAGGAAGCCGTCGACGACCGCGATCGAACGGCCGGTCACGATGGCGACGGCGCCGCCCAGCGCCCGGTGCAGGGCCGCGATCAGGCCAGGCAGCGACGGCGGCACCACGACGGACTCCGGCGTCGGCGCGATCTCGAGGAGCGTCCCGTCGAAGTCGAGAAACAGTGCGTTCGTCCGGTCGAGATCCGGCGGTGTCATTCTCTGTCCGGCTCCTCAGACAGCTACGATTTCAAGAGAACGCTCCGGATCGCAGGGACTCCGGTACGTCGAAGGATCGGACCGTCCCGCCGGGGCGCCAACCCCGCACGGTCCGCGCGGGTGCTGCCCGCCAGCCACGGTCGCGGCCCACAAAGGCGTCCGCATGTGGCGACAATGAGGCAAAATTCGGAAGAAATCATTAAGCGGCGGCTCGGTTGCCCACAAGTGCACGACACATGTGCCCACTTGACCGGCACCCGACATCGGCTGCCGAAGGGATGACCAGCGGCGGGCCGACCAAAGCTGCGGGCAGGGCAGCCCCGAGAAATTGTCAGGCGGCGCGCACGACAGCCGCGCTAGGGTGCGCGCCGTCCCGGTCTCGGTCTCAGAGGTCCCCATGCTCCCCAGCCAGCGCGCCCTGTTCGATATTCCGCGCGAGGTGTGCTTCCTCAACGCGGCATCGTGGAGCCCGTTGCCGCTCGCCGTGCAGGAGGCCGGTCGCGCCGGCGTCGGCCGCAAGGGCCAGCCCTGGACCCTGCCGGCCGACTTCCAGTCGCGCCAGAACGAGCGCGCCCGCTCCGCCGCTGCCGCGCTGATCGGCGCGGCGCCCGGCGACGTGGCGCTCATTCCCTCGGTGGGCTACGGCGTGTCGACGGCCGGCAAGGTACTGGCGATCCCGCGCGGCAGCCGGATCCTGGTCCTGCAGGACGACCACACCGCGCCGGTGCTGGAATGGATGAGCCGCGCCGAGGCCGGCGGTTTCGAGGTCGAGACGGTGAAGCAGCCCGAGGACGGCGACTGGACGGCGGCCGTGCTCGAGGCGATCGAGCGGCCGGGCGCCGCGCCGCTGGCGCTGGCCTCGATCGCCTCGGTCCACTGGTCGGACGGTGGCGCGCTCGACCTGCCGCGCCTCGCCGCCGCGCTGCGCCGCGCCGGCGCCATGCTGCTGGTCGATGCCACCCACGATGCCGGCGTCCGCCGCATCGACGTCAGGACCCTCGATCCCGACTTCCTGATCTTCCCGACCTACAAGTGGGTGCTCGGTCCCTACGGGCGCGCCTTCATGTACGTGGCGCCGCGCCACCAGAACGGCGTGCCGCTGGAGCAGCCGGCGCCGGCGCGCAAGGGCGTGTCGGCCGAGGACACGGTCTACTTCCGCGACCTCGCCTATGCCGACGGCGCCCGGCGCTACGACATGGGCGAGCGCGACCATTTCATCTCGATGGAGATGGCGGCGGTCGGCATGGAAATGATGGCCGACTGGGGCAACGAGCCGATCGTGGCGCGGCTCTCGATGCTGACCGACCGGCTGGCCGACGGGCTCGCCAATACCGGTGTGCGCGTGCTCGACCGCAAGCTCCGGGCGCCGCACGTGCTCAGCCTGCAGTTTCCGGGCGGCATGCCCGTCGACCTGCCGAAGAAGCTCGCCGCGCACAATGTCTACGCCGCGCCGCGGCTCGGCCGGCTCAGGATCAGCCCGCACGTCTACAACGACGAGGAGGATGTCGAGCGCTTCGTCGAGGTCTTCCGCACCGTCGCGCGCTAGATCCTGCCCCACAAAACGGGAGTCGCGAACGGCGCGGCCGACCCTGTAGCATCGACCGACAATGAAACATCCGGGGGAACGCCATGTGGCAGCCCAATGAACGCTATCCCGACGCTTCCGTCCGCGTCCTCGATCCGAGCTTCGCCAAGTACCGGCTGCCGCTGGCCTCGGTCGAACGCCTCTATACCGGCTGCCGCTGGTCGGAGGGGCCGGTCTATTTCGGCGACGGCCGCTATCTCCTGTGGAGCGACATTCCGAACAACCGCGTCCTGCGCTGGGACGAGGAGTCCGGCAACGTCACGATCTTCCGCAAGCCGTCGAACAACGCCAACGGCCACACCCGCGACCGCCGCGGCCGGCTGATCGCCTGCGAGCACGATGCCCGCCGCGTCGTGCGCTTCGAGTATGACGGCGCCATCACGGTGCTGGCCGATTCCTACAACGGCAAGCCGCTCAACTCGCCGAACGACGTCGTCGTGAAGTCGGACGGCACGATCTGGTTCACCGATCCGTTGTTCGGCATCCTGGGCTACTACGAGGGCCACAGGGCGGACAGCGAGAACAAGCCGGCCGTGTATCGGCTCGACGCCGCTACCGGCAAGCTCACGGTCGTGGCCGACGACATTGCCGGCCCCAACGGGCTCGCCTTCTCGCCCGACGAGAAGAAGCTCTACGTCGTCGCCTCGCGCGCCGAGCCGCATCGCACCATCCTGTCCTACGACGTCACCGCCGACGGCACGGCGCTGGGCAAGGGCCAGGTGCTGATCGACGCCGGCCCCGGCGGCTCGCCGGACGGCTTCCGCGTCGACGTCGACGGCAACCTGTGGTGCGGCTGGGGCATGGGGACGCCCGACCTCGACGGCGTGCGCGTGTTCGATCCGGCCGGCAAGCCGATCGGCCACATCGACCTGCCGGAACGCTGCGCCAACCTGTGCTTCGGCGGCCGCTGGCGGAACCGCCTGTTCATGGCGGCGAGCCATTCGCTCTACGCCCTCTACGTCAACACGCAGGGCGTGGCTGGCGGCTGAGCCGGACCATGCGCGGCATCGATTCGAGCTACGCCTGGTGGCGCCTGGCCGCCAGCGTCGCGCTGAGCACGGTCGGCGGCGTCGGCATGTGGTGCCTGGCCGTCGCCTTGCCCGCCGTGCAGGCCGATCTCGGCATCAGCCGGGCCGACATCTCCTTCGCCTACTCGGTCAACATGGTGGGCTTCTTCGCCGGCGGCGTGCTGGTCGGCCGCCTGGTCGACCGCCGCGGCATCGTCGTAGCGGCGATCGCCAGCGCCTTCGGCCTGGCGGCGGGCTTCGCGCTGGCGCCGCTCACCTCCTCGCTGGTCCTGTTCGCGGTCGCCCAGCTCCTGATCGGCTTCAGCGCCGCGGCGACCTTCGCGCCGCTGGTCGCCGACGTCTCGCACTGGTTCGCCCGCCGCCGCGGCGTCGCCGTCGCCATCGCGGCCTCGGGCAACTACATCGCCGGCGCCCTGTGGCCGCCCGTCGTCGAGGCGCTGATCCACGACCATGGCTGGCGCTCGACCTACTGGCTGATCGCCGCGATCTGCCTCGTCACCATGATCCCGCTGGCGCTCACCCTGCGCCGCCGGCCGCCGGACCACGAGGAGACCGCCCTCGTCTCCGTCGCCCGCCGCTCGCAGGCGGCGCTCGGCCTGTCGCCCAACGCGCTCCAGGCGCTGCTGGCGGTGGCCGGCATCAGCTGCTGCGTCGCCATGTCGATGCCGCAGGTCCACATCGTCGCCTACTGCGCCGATCTCGGCTACGGCGTGGCGCGCGGCGCCGAGATGCTGTCGCTGATGCTGGGCTTCGGCATCGTGAGCCGCGTCGCCACCGGCTGGATCGCCGACCGCGTCGGCGGCGTCACCACCCTGCTGCTGGGCTCGACCCTGCAGGGCGTGGCCCTGGTCGTCTACCTGATCGCCGACGGCCTCACGTCGCTCTACCTGGCCTCGATCCTGTTCGGCCTGTTCCAGGGCGGCATCGTGCCGTCCTACGCCATCATCGTGCGCGAGTACTTCCCGCCGCGCGAGGCCGCGACCCGCGTCGGCCTCACCGTGTCGACAACCGTGCTCGGCATGGCGCTGGGCGGCTGGATGGGCGGCGTGATGTTCGACTGGACCGGCTCGTACCGCGCCGCCTTCCTCAATGGCATTGCGTGGAACGTGCTGAACGCCGCCATCGCCGCCTGGCTGCTGATGCGGCAGACCCGCCGCGCGCAGCCCGCCTGAAGGAGACACCATGCGCATCGTCGCCATCCGCGACATCGTCTCGCCGATCCGCTCCAACATCGCCAACGCCTACATCGACTTCAGCCAGATGACGGCCTCGGTCGTGGCGATCGAGACCGACCTGCAGGTCGAGGGGAAGCCGGTGATCGGCTACGGCTTCAACTCCAACGGCCGCTATGCCCAGGAAGGCCTGCTGCGCGAGCGATTCATCCCGCGGCTCAGCGCCGCCAGGCCCGACTCCCTGCTGGACGGCGAGGGGCTGATCGATCCCGCCCGGTGCTGGGCCGCGATGATGGCCAACGAGAAGCCGGGCGGCCACGGCGAGCGCTCGGTCGCGGTCGGCGTGCTCGACATGGCGCTGTGGGACGCCGTCGCCAAGGCCAGGCGCGTGCCGCTGTGGAAGCTGCTGGCCGACCGCTACAACGACGGAAACTTCGACGATCGGGCCTGGGTCTATGCTGCCGGCGGCTACTACTATCCGGGCAAGGACCTCGACGGGCTGCAGGACGAGATGAGGCACTATCTCGACCTCGGCTATTCCTGCGTGAAGATGAAGGTGGGCGGCGTGCCGCTCGGCGAGGACATCAAGCGCATCGAGGCCGTGTTGAAGATCGTCGGCGCCGGCGAGCGCCTGGCCGTCGACGTCAACGGCAAGTTCGACCTGCCGACCGCGCTCGCCTTCGGCAAGGCGATCGAGGGATACGGGCTGCGCTGGTACGAGGAGCCGCTCGACCCGCTCGACTACCTGGCGCACGCCGCGCTCGCCACCCAGTACGCGCCGCCGCTGGCGACCGGCGAGAACCTGTTCTCCATGCAGGACGCCCGCAACCTCGTGCGCCATGGCGGGCTGAGGCCCGACCGCGACATCCTGCAGTTCGATCCCGCCCTGTCCTACGGGCTGGTCGAGTACCTTCGCACCCGCGACATGCTGAAGGACCATGGCTGGTCGCCGCGGCGCTGCGTGCCGCATGGCGGCCACCAGTTCGCCCTCAACATCGCGGTCGGCCTGCAGTGCGGCGGCAACGAATCCTATCCGCAGGTCTTCGCGCCGTTCGGCGGCTTCGCCGACGACTGCCCGGTCGTCGACGGCCGCGTCGCGCTGCCCGATGCGCCGGGCATCGGCTTCGAGCGCAAGGCCAACCTGTGGGCCGTGATGAAGGACGTCTGAGGGCGCGCCCTCACTCGCGCTTCAGCAGCCCCGACTTCACGAGCGCGCTGGCGCCGCCTTCCTGGTCCTTGAGATAGGCGGCGAATTCCGCCCGCGTGCTGGGACGCACCGCGGCACCGAGATCGGTGAGCTTTCGCGCGACCTCCGGGTCCTTGAGCGCCGCCACGACCGCGCCGTTCAGCGTGTCGAGGACGGCGGGCGGCGTCTCGGCGCGCGCGAACAGGCCGGCCGTCGTGCCGCCATCGAACGGCTGGCTGCCGATGTCGGTGAGGCTCGGCACGTCGGGCAGCTGGCTGATGCGGTCCGGCCCGACCACCAGCAGCGCCTTCAGCTTGCCCGACCGGACGTGGGGCAGCGAGGTCGTGAGCTGGTCGACATAGAGGTCGATCTGTCCGCCCATCAGGTCGTTCAGGCCGGGTCCCGATCCGCGATACGGGATGACGTTGAACTGCACGCCCTCGTTCACCTGGAGGCGCAGGATGGCGAGGTGGTTGGTCGTCCCGTTGCCGGCATGGCCGATCGTCACCGTGCCGGGCTTCGCCTTGGCCTCGGCCAGCACCGCCTTCATGTCGGCGAACCGGCCGTCCGGCTTGGCGACCACCAGCATCGGCACGGTGGTCAGCAGGCTGATGGGCGCGACCAGCGGCACCATCGACGGCTTGCCCGCCAGATAGGGCGCGATCCACAGCACGCTGAAGCTGCCCATCACGACCGTGTAGCCGTCGGCCGGCGCGTTGACCGCGGCCTCGACGCCGACGATGCCGCCGGCCCCGGGCTTGTTGTCGGGCACCACGGTCTGGCCGAGCTTCTGGCCCATGGCCTCGCCGACCAGCCGCGACGTGACGTCGTAGTTGCCGCCGGCGGCGAAGGGGATGACCCAGCGCACGGGCTTGCTCGGAAAGGCCTGCGCCCGGGCCGGTCCTCCGGCGGACAGCATGGCGGCACCCCCGAGGCCCGCGGCCAGAACATCCCTGCGTTTCATGATCGGCTCCTCCTTGAAGGGAGTGATTGTAATTTCCGGCGCGTACGGCCAAATCGGAATCACCAGTATCGAACCGCGGAGAGAAATCGCGATGCCTGATCATCAGACACCGCTGATCGCCACCATTGCCGCGGGTCTGATGCTCGCCTTCGTGCTCGGCCTGGTGGCCCATCGCCTGCGCGTGCAGCCGCTGGTCGGCTACCTCGTCGCCGGCGTGCTGGTCGGTCCCTACACGCCCGGCTTCACGGCCGATCCCGCGCTGGCCAGCGAGCTCGCGGAAATCGGCGTCATCCTGCTGATGTTCGGCGTCGGGCTGCACTTCTCCCTGAAGGACCTGATGTCGGTGGCGCGGATCGCGGTGCCGGGCGCGATCGGCCAGATTGCCGTCGCAACGGCGATGGGCGCGGGGCTTGCCTGGACGCTGGGCTGGCCGCCGCTCGCCGGCTTCGTGTTCGGCCTCGCCCTGTCGGTAGCGAGCACCGTGGTCCTGATCCGGGCGCTGCAGGACCGCCATATCCTCGAGACCAATCGCGGCCGCATCGCGGTCGGCTGGCTCGTCGTCGAGGACCTCGCGATGGTGCTGGCCCTCGTGCTTCTCCCGGCACTCGCGACGGTGACGGCGAACGACGACGTGCCCGCCACCCGCATCGTTTTCTACCTGCTGGTGACGCTCGCCAAGGTCTCGATCTTCGTCGCCATCATGCTGCTGGTCGGCCGGCGGGTGATCCCCTGGCTGATGCACTACACGGCGCATACCGGGTCGCGCGAACTGTTCCGCCTCGCCGTCTATGCCATCGCGCTGGGCGTGGCCTTCGGCGCCGCCAAGATGTTCGGCGTCTCCTTCGCGCTCGGCGCCTTCTTCGCCGGCATGGTGATGGGCGAGAGCGACCTCAGCCAGCAGGCGACCCAGGAAGCGATCCCCCTGCGCGACGCCTTCGCGGTGCTGTTCTTCGTGTCGGTGGGCATGCTGCTCGACCCGTCGGTGTTCGTCGACGCGCCGCTGGCCGTCGCCGCCACCGTGGCGATCATCGTGCTGGGCAAGTCGCTCGCGGCGTACCTGATCGTGCGCGCCTTCCGCCGCCCGCCCGGAACCGCCTTCACGGTCGCGGCCAGCCTGGCGCAGATCGGCGAATTCTCGTTCATCCTGATCGGGCTCGGCATAGAGCTCGAGATGGTGCCGGCGGAATCGCGCAACCTCGTCCTGGCCGGCGCCATCGTGTCGATCGTCCTCAATCCGCTGACCTTCATGCTCGCCGAGCGTCTGCGCCACGACCATCTCGAGGACGGCGCGTCCACCGACGGCCCCGCGCCGGCGGCCGCCCCGGTGTGGCGCCCGACGACGCTCAGCGGCCACGACGTGCTGGTCGGCTACGGTCGAGTCGGCTCGCTGATCGGCCGCGCGCTCGCCAGCGAGCAGGCGCCGATGGTGGTCATCGAGACCAACGACGCCAACATCGAGCGCGCGCGGGCCGACGGCGCCGAAACCTACTCGGGCAACGCCGCAGATCCGAACGTGCTGTCGGCCGCCAACGTCGCCGGCGCGCGCCGGCTTTTCGTCACCATCCCCGAGGCTTTCGAGGCCGGCCAGGTCGTGCAGCAGGCACGCGCCGCCAATCCCGACCTCGACATCCTCGCGCGGGCCCACAGCGACGCCGGCGCCGAGCATCTGGCCAAGCTCGGATCGAACCTGGTCGTCCTGGGAGAGGCCGAGATCGCCGACCGCATGATCGAGCGGGCGCAGGGCAGGAACGGCGGTTCCTGATCCCGGCCGGAGATGCGGGTCAGGCGGCGAGCGGGCCGGGAGGCTGCGCGGTGCGGGCGAACCGCTCGTTGCGGTAGCCGGCGACGGTCGTCGCGGGATAGCGCGCGGGGCGCGCCGGCCCCTGGCAGGTCGGCAGGCACTCGATCAGCGAATCGTGGTTCGGCGCCACGAAGTAGGCGATCGACAGCCGCCGTGCGCCGGCGCCCTGCACGGGATTGGCGACGCGGTGCATCGTCGAGACGAAGCGATCATTGGTCCAGCGCATCAGCAGGTCGCCGATGTTGACCACGAACCCGTCCTCGACCACGGGCGCGTCGTGCCAGCGGCCGGCGAGGTCGCGCACCTGCAGGCCGCCGTCGGCCGCCTCGTTCTTGAGGATGGTCAGCATGCCGAGATCGGTGTGCTCGCCGGCGCGGAGCTGCCCCGGCTTCGGACGCTCGGCCTGCGCCGGATAGTTCAGTGCCCGCAGCATGCTGCAGTGACGGTCGAGGTGGCGGACGAACCAGTCCTCCGGCAGGTCGAGCGCGACGGCGAAGATCCGCGCCACGGTGTCCTGCAGATCCTCCATCGCGCGCCAGTAGGCGCGCCACGTCCGCTCGAAGGAAGCGGGCTCGGCAGGCCACAGGTTGGCCGCGTAGTTGGGATAGGCGCCGGGCAGCTCATGATACCAGGGATCGTCCGCCGGCACGTCCGGCGGCCCCATGGCGAAGACTTCCTTGTAGTCGGGTGGCGACTCCTTGCCTGCAAGACGCGCCAGGGTCTCGGTGCCGTCGGCATGCCACGCGCGGTTCTGCTCCGGGCGCGGCCGCGCCACCTTCTCCTTCTCCGCGACCGGCAGATCGAAGAAGGCGCGCGAAACCGAACGCATCTCCTCGATCAGGGCCGACGGCACGCGATGACCGCGCACGGCGAAGAAGCCGATGCTTTCGCACGCCTCGCGCACGCGCTCGGCGACGGCATCGCGGCCGGCATCGCCGCGGTACCATGGCGCGAGGTCGATGACGGGAAAGATGAACTCGCTCATTGCAGGCCCTGAAAGCAAAGGAATGTTCGCAGCAAGCACCATGCCACGTCGCGGCGCGGCTGGCATCCGTGGCATGGAAGTTGCAGACTTGCGGCCGGAGCCGCTTCAAACAGGAGGACAGAATGAGCTTCGTTCCAAAGGCGTCAGCGCTCAAGGCGGCGATCGTCGCCGCGAGCCTCGCCCTTGCCGGCACGGCCAGTGCGCAGACCCAATGGATCATGGCCAGCGGCTACCCCGAGAACAACTTCATGACACAGAACCTGCGCAAGTGGGTCGAGGACGTCGAGAAGGGCAGCAGCGGCAAGCTCAAGATCACGCTTCACACCAACGACAGCCTGATCAAGCTCGACAGCATCAAGTCGGCGGTGCAGCGCGGCCAGGTCCAGGGCGGCGAGATCCGGCTTGGCGTCTACGGCAACGAGGATCCGATGTACATCCTCGACGGCGTGCCGTTCCTCGCCTCGACCTATGACGAGGCCTGGAAGCTGATGGAGCTGCAGGATCCCTACTTCAAGGGCCTGTTCGACAAGGCCGGCATGGTCATCGCCGGCTATCAGGTGTGGCCGAGCCAGGGCTTCTACACCAAGTTCCCGGTCAAGACGGTCGAGGACTTCAAGGACAAGAAGATCCGCATCTACTCGACGGCGACCCAGCGCATGGCGACGCTGCTGGGCTTCAAGGCCACCATCCTGCCGTTCGCCGAGATCCCGCAGGCCTTCTCGACCGGCCTGATCGAGGCGCTGTTCACCAGCGCCCAGACCGGCACCGACATCCAGGCGTGGGACAACACCAAGTACTTCACCGACGTCGGCGCCATCCTTTCCAAGAACGCGCTGATCTTCAACAAGCGGGCCTTCGCCGCGCTGTCGCCGGATCTGCAGAAGGTCGTGACCGACGCCGCCAAGGCGTACACCAAGCGTTCGTGGGAGCTGAGCAAGGCGGCCGGCGACGAGAAGTCGGCCATCCTGAAGAAGAACGGCATGACCGTCGAGGGCGGTCCGCCGGCGGTCATCACGGCGATGAAGAAGGTCGGCGCCACCATGGCCGACGAGTGGAAGGCCACCGCGAGCCCGCCCGCCGTCGCGGTGCTCAACAGCTACATGGCCGGCCAGAAGACCAACTGATACCGGCATCGCCCGGACCGCGCCGCGGTCCGGGCGTCCCTGACCTGACACGGTGATGCGATGCGGCCAGCACTCGATGCCCTCTACCGGTTCAGCGGGCTGCTGTCCGCCTTCTTCCTGATGATGATCGGCGTCACCATCGTGGCGCAGATCGCCGGCCGGTTCCTGAACTACACGTTCGATGCGACAGAGGTCTCCGGCTTCTGCATGGCGGCCTCGACCTTCCTCGGTCTCGCCTACACGCTGAACGCCGGCGCCCATATCCGGGTCAACCTGCTGATCGGCCGCTTCGCCCCGGAGCACCGGCGCTGGATCGAGATCTGGTGCTGCGCGCTCGGCGCGATCTCCTTCGCCTTCTTCTCCTACAAGGCCTGGGAGATGGCCTACGATTCCTACCTGTTCGGCGACACCAGCCCCGGCCTGATGGCGGTGCCCTTCTGGATCCCGCAGATCGGCATGGCGCTCGGCGCCACCATCATGTCCATCGGCCTGATCGACGAGTTGGTGCAGACGCTGGGTGGCAAGGTCCCGGACTTTGCCGACGCAGAGGCCCAGGCGATCGGTGAAGAACTCGAGGCGGCCGCCGCGAGCATGGCCGAAGCGTCGGCCGCCGCACCGGCCAAGGGAGCGGCGTCGTGAGCGCGGAGGCCCTGCTCGCCGTCACCGTCCTCGGCACGCTCTTCCTGCTGCTGGCGAGCGGCGTCTGGATCGGCGTCACGCTCCTGATCGTGGGCTTCGTCGCCCTGTTCTTCTTCACCCCCTCCCCGGCCGGCTCGCTGCTGGCCAGCACGGTGTGGGATTCGAGCTGGGGCTGGGCGCTCACCGCGCTGCCGCTGTTCATCTGGATGGGCGAGATCCTGTTCCGATCGCGCCTGTCCGAGGACATGTTCAAGGGCCTGGCGCCGTGGCTCGGCTGGCTGCCCGGCCGCCTGCTGCACGTCAACATCCTGGGCTGCGGCGTGATGGCGGCCGTGTCGGGCTCCTCGTCGGTGACCTGCGCCACGATCGGCCGCATGAGCATGCCCGAGCTGCGCAAGCGCGGCTACGACGAGGGCATGGCGATCGGCACGCTGGCCGGGTCGGGCACGCTCGGCCTGCTCATCCCGCCGTCGATCATGATGATCGTCTACGGCATCACGGCACAGGTCTCGATCGGCCGCCTGTTCATCGCGGGCTTCCTGCCCGGCTTCATGATGATCGGCCTGTTCATGGCCTACACGGCGATCTGGTCCATCTTCAATCCGGCCAAGGTTCCGGCCGACGATCTTCGCATGAGCCTGGCGGATAAGCTGTGGAACGCCCGCCGCCTGATCCCCGTCATCCTGCTGATCGTGGCCGTGCTGGGCTCGATCTACGGCGGCGTCGCCACGCCGACGGAAGCCGCGGTCATGGGCGTCATCGGCGCCCTCGTCCTCGCCGCCGCCACGGGAACGCTGTCGTGGGAGACGTTCCGCGAGAGCCTCCTCGGCGCCGTGCGGACGAGCTGCCTGATCGGCCTGATCCTGGTCGGCGCGGCCTTCGTGACCATGGCCATGGCCTTCACCGGCCTGCCGGCGACGATGGCCGCATGGGTGAACGCGCTCGGTCTCAGTCCGGTCGGCCTGATCTTCTTCCTGACGCTGCTCTACATCGTGCTCGGCTGCTTCCTCGACGGCGTGTCGATGATCGTGCTGACCGCGCCGGTCGTGCTGCCGATGATCACCGCACAGAAGATCGACCCGCTATGGTTCGGCATCTACATCGTGCTGGTGGTCGAGATGGCGCAGATCACCCCGCCGGTGGGCTTCAACCTCTACGTCCTGCAGAATCTGACGGGCCGCGACATCTGGACCGTCACCAAGGCGTCCGTTCCCTTCTTTGCTCTCCTCTGCCTGGGCGTGGTCATGCTCACCCTGTGGCCGGACATCGCCCTCTTCCTGCCGCGGCAGATGGTGGCCGGATAGGAGGGACGGGCGGGTCACCCAAGTCCGAACGCTCGTTCACGCGCCGCCGTCGTGCTGCCCCATTCGGGTTCCAAGTCAGCCTCCCGGCGGACCTGTCCCGTGGTCCGCCTTGACGTGGGAATCTCGCTCATGCTCGCGCGTCGCCCTGTCCTCTCCCTTCTCGCTCTCGCCGCGATCGCCGGCGCCTCGGCAGGCTCCATCGGGGTCCTCGCCCGGGCGCGTCCGACCGCGCAGGCCAACCCAGAAGGCGAGCCGCTCGGGCTGAAGGGCTACGATCCGGTGGCCTATTTCACGGTCGGCACGCCCACGGCGGGGCTGGCGGAATACGACTACGTCTACGACGGCGTGCGCTACCTGTTCGCCTCGGCAAAGAATCGCGACCTGTTCAAGGCCGATCCCGAAAAGTACGCGCCTCAGTTCGGCGGCAACTGCGCCAACAACATGTCGAACGGCGTGCGGCGCGAGTCCGACCCCACCGTCTGGCTGATCATCGGCGGCAAGCTCTACGTCTTCGCCGGCCCTGCCGGCGCCCAGCGCTTCGCCCAGCATCCGCAGGCCGCGGCGATCAAGGCCGCCGAGACCTGGAAGTCCTTCCGGAGCATGGTCAGCCAGTAGGGCCTCAGGTCAGGCCGGCCTTGCGCAGGCTGCGCTCGAGCTCGCGATGCAGCGCGGGGTCCTGGAAGCGCGAGCCGAAGCTCGGCAGGTCGAAATGCGGGTTCTTGAGCCGGCCCTGCCGGGCCGCCTCACGGGCGTCGGCCGTGCGGCCGAGCTCGGCGTAGGCGGCCGCCAGGGGGAAGTCGAGCAGCGGGTAGGCCGGATAGCGCACGCGCTGCGCCTCGATCAGGGTGACGGCATCGGTGTAGCGATGCTTCAGCAGGTAGGCGAGGCCGAGGTTGAACGCGGCCTCGGGGCCGATGCTGTCGTTCAGGCGCCGCGCCGTCTCGGCGGCGGCGATCGATTCGCCCAGCCGTCCCGTCCAGAGCAGCACGGCGGCGCGCGCCAGCAGCACCTCCGCGTCGCTGGGATTGAGCTGCAGGGCGCGCTGCGACTCCGCGAGGCCGAGATCGTACCGCTGGATGGAGGTGTAGGCCCGCGCCAGCACGCTGTGGGCCAACACGCAATCGGCGTCGAGTTCGATCGCCTTCTTCGCCAGTCGGATCGCGGTCTCGACATCCGCCTGCGCGAACTCCGACCAGCCGAAGGTGGCGCGCTGGAAGGTGAGGTCGGCCAGCTCGGCATGGGCGTCGGCGTAGTCCGGCGCGAGCCGGATCACCCGCTCGATCATCTCGCGCGCCGCGCGGTTGGCGGCGCGCGTCGGGTCGGCGGCGAGCGCGCGGGCCCTCAGCAGCTGGTCGTAGGCGTCGAGGTTGTCGGTCGGCTTGCGCAGGCTCTGCTGCAGAGCGATCTGCTGCAGGCTCGACGCCAGCGTGCCGGCGACACGGCGGGCGATGCGGTCCTGCACCGCGAAGATGTCGCTCAGCTCGTCGTCGTACTGCTCGGACCAGAGCTGCGTGCTCCGGGCCGCGTCGTTCAGCTGGACCGTGACGCGCACGCGCGGTCCCATGCGGCGCACGCTGCCGCTCACCAGATAGCGGGCGTTGAGCATGCGGCCGAGTTCCGGCAGCGGCAGCTCCTTGTTGCGGAAGGGAAGCACGGCGCCATAGGCGATGACCGTGAGCTCCCGGAAGCGTCCCAGTGCGCGGGTGATGTCCTCGGTCAGGCCGTCGGAGAAATAGTCCTGTCCCGCATCGCCGCTCTGGTTGACGAAGGGCAGCACGGCCACCGAAAGGCCGCTCTCGACGCTCGGGCGCACCGCCGTCTCGGCGACCTCGCTGGTCGCGAGGCCGCGGTCGCCGAGGTAGAGGACCGCGCCGCCCGCGACGAGCGCGGTGGCGGCCGCCGCGGCCGCCAGCAGCGCGTGCCGTCGGCGCAGGAAGCCGCCGGCGGGAGCCGCGGCCTCGTCCTGGAGCAGGGCCGCGGAATCGAGGGCATAGACCTGGATGCGCCGGTCGATGTTCTTCAGGGCGCGCGAGCCCTGCGGGCGGAACGGCAGCGCCAGCTTGTCACGCACCTGCTCGAACACGCTCGACGACAGGACGATGGATCCGGGCTCGGCCAGCCCCTCCAGACGCGAGGCGACGTTGACCGTGTCGCCGAACACGTCGTTGTCCGACACGATGACATCGCCGAGATGCAGGCCGATGCGCAGCGCCTGGCGGCGCTCGGCCGGCGTCGTCGCGTTGCGCTCGGCCATGCCGCGCTGGAGCTCGACGGCCGATCGCACGGCCTCGACGGCGCTGCCGAATTCCACGAGCATGCCGTCGCCCGCGGTCTTCACGATGCGGCCGTGGAAGCGGCGCACGACGGGCGCCACCAGCTCGATGAAATGCGCGCGCAGGTCGACGAAGGTCCCTTCCTCGTCGGCGCGCATCAGCCGGCTGTAGCCGACGACGTCGGCGACCAGGATGGTCGCGAGCCGGCGGCTGGTGGTGGGACTGCTCATCGCACCGGGGTCAGCCGGCCACCGTGCGTCGGGCCGCGGGCCGCGCCGACAGGCGTGCGACATATGCCTCGAACACCGGCTCGCCCTTGACGCCCGGCGCGCCGAACATCATGGCCCAGCGCAGCTCCGAGCCGACATAGACGTCGGCGGCGCTGAAGGCCTCGCCGAGCAGGTAGGGGCCGCCGGCGAGCGCCTGGCGAAGCGTCGCCATCACGTCTTCGTAGCTGCCCCAGCCGACCGCGGCTTTGCGCTCGACCGGCGGCCTGTTCATCATCTTGTCGAGCATCGCCGGTTCGATGCAGCCGGCGCCGAAGAACAGCCAGCGATAGTAGGGTGCGCGCCGCGCATCGCCCGGCGGCGGCGCCAGGCCGGCCGCCGGAAAGGCGTCGGCGAGATAGGCGATGATGGCAGCCGTCTCGGTCACGACCATGCCGCGGTGCTCGATGGTCGGCAGCTTGCCCATCGGGTTCAGCGCCAGGAAGGCCGGCGTCCTGTTCTCGCCCTTCGCGAAATCGATCGGCACGATGCGGTAGGGCGCTCCCGCCTCCTCGAGCATCCAGTGCACCATCTGCGCGCGCGACTGCGGGTTGTGATAGAAGACGATCTCGTCCGACATTGGCAGCGGATCCCTCAAAGGGTGGCGGCGGCGCTTCCATACACGCCGCGGGCAGGCCTGTCAGGCCGCGCGGCGCGCCTCGGCGGGCACTGCGGATCGTCGCTACACAATGCGTCGAGACTGTGATCCGGCGGCGGTCCCCGCCTACAGGTAGACGCCCTTCATGCCGGCTTCCGGATAGCGCGTGCCGGCGGCCGCACCGGGCGGCAGGGCGGACGACAGGCGAGCGAGGTCCACGTCGCTCAGCACGACGTCGAGCGCCGCCAGGTTCTCGTCGACCCGCGCCGCACGCTTGGTGCCGGGGATCGGCACGATGTCGGGGCCCTGCGCCAGCAGCCAGGCCAGCGCCACCTGCCCCGGCCGGCAGCCCTTGTCGGCGGCGACGGCCTCGATGGCCGTGACCTTCTGGAGGTTCTGCGCCAGGTTGTCGGCCGCGAAGCGCGGATGGCGGCCCCGCCCGTCGCCCTCGGGAATGTCCGAAGCCTGCCGCACGGCCCCGGTGAGCAGGCTGCGGCCGAGCGGCGAGTACGCGACGAAGGAGATGCCGAGCGCGCGCGTCGTCTTCAGCGTCTCCTCGGCGTCGACGCGGTAGAGCAGCGAGTACTCGCTCTGCACCGCGGCGATGGGATGGACCTTGTGGGCGCGGCGGATGGTCTCGGGCCTGGCCTCGCTCAGGCCGAGCGCCCGCACCTTGCCCTGCTTCACCAGCTCCGCCATCGCACCCACCGTGTCCTCGATCGGCACCGAGGGATCGACGCGATGCTGGTAGTAGAGGTCGATGACGTCGACGCCGAGCCGCTTCAGGCTGGCCTCGCAGGCCTGCTGGACGTAGGCGGGCCGGCCGTCGACCCCGTTGGCCCCGCCCGGCCGCTGCGTCTGGCCGAACTTGGTCGCCAGCACGACCTTGTCGCGGCGGCCGCCGGCCAGCGCCTTGCCCAGCAGGCTCTCGTTGTGACCCCAGCCGTACATGTCGGAACTGTCGAGGAAGGTGACGCCGCGATCGATTGCGTGGTGGATCACCGCGATGCCCTCGTCGTCGCTCGCCTTGCCGTAGGCGCCTGACAGCGACATGCAGCCGAGGCCGATGGGGAAGACGCTGAGGGCACTGCCGCCGAGCTTGCGGAAATCCTTGTTCATGACCGATCCTCCCCGGATGCGAGACCGTTAGTGGTGGGCAAGCCTACAGGGTCGGCCGCCATCTTTGCAGCGCCTTGGAGGCGCCCCGAGTCGCGCTCCCTCGGGTCACGAAGCGTGACATGCGGCAGCATGGGTGACATGCATTTGTGCCCAACCGGGCGGAAGAGCCGCCGGGTTAGGTTCCGCCCCCGCCGGTCAGGTCGCCCTCCATGAGCTCTCCGAATACCCCCGAGATCATCCCGATATTCCCGACCCCGCTGGTCACCTTCGACGTCGCCGACAGCGCCGCTCTCAACGCCGACCTGCGGCGCGTCATCCTCCAGCGCGAACTGACGCATCCCAGCACCCAGCACTCCAACCTCGGCGGCTACCAGTCGAGCTGGGACATGGATCGCTGGGGCGGCGCGCCGGCCGTCAAGCTGCTCGCCGTCGCCCGCAACGTCGCCAACCGGATCACCACCGACCGCAAGGGTGCGGCCGGCAGCGGCCCGCATCCCGGCTTCTTCGCCATCACCTGGCACGGCAACATGTGGGCGAACATCAACCGCAGCGGCCACGCCAACGAGTTCCACTCCCATCCCGGCGCCTACTGGTCGGGCGTCTACTATGTCGACGATGGCGGCATCGCCGAGGATCCGTCGCTGGGCGGCGAGATCGAGTTCATGGACCCGCGCGGCGCCCTGCCGGCGATGAACGCCCCGCATCTCGGCGTCGCCATGCCCGGCGGCCTGACGGCCGGCGCCACCGAGCGGCTGTCGCCGCGGGCCGGCCGCATGGTGCTGTTCCCCTCGTGGCTCATGCACCAGGTGCGGCCCTATCGCGGCAGCGCCGAGCGCATCTCGATCGCTTTCAACCTGTCCCTGTAGCGGCAGCCCGCGCCGCGCGGCGGACCGACCGCGGGATCAGGCATCGCTTTCGGCGCCGCCCGGCCGGCGCTGCATCGTCAGCAGGGGCTCGCCGACGATGCCGAAGCGGATGTGGAACACCATCGAGGCCCCCCGGACGGCGAGGCACAGCGCAAAGGCCAGGAAGGCCGCGGCCGTCTGGTTCGCCATGAGCGGCGACAGCGCCGTGTAGGCCGCCGCGCCCAGCAGGGCCGCCGTGGCGTAGAGCTCGCCACTCAGGATCATGGGCCGGGTGTTGGTGAGAAGGTCGCGCAGCACGCCGCCGCCGGTGGCGGTCAGCATGCCGAGGAAGGCCACGACGACGAACGAGGCGCCGTCGGTCTGGGCGACATGCGCGCCGACCACCGCGAAGGCGGCGAGCCCGATGGCGTCCGCCCACTGGGCGAGGCCCCGCGTGCCGCCCGGCAGGCGCTTCACGAAATAGGCGGCCAGCGCCGTGCCGGCGCAGAGCAGGAGCTCGACCGGATTGCCGACCCACCACACGGGATGATTGAGGATGATGTCGCGCAGCGTCCCGCCGCCGATCCCCGTGACGGTCCCGATCAGCACGATGCCCAGCACGTCCATGCGATGGCGGGCGGCAACCAGCGCGCCGCTGAAGGCGAAGACGATGTCGCCGAAATAGTTGAGGACGACGAGCTCGGCGGGCAGGGACACGGGTGCACTCACGGGCGATCTCCGGACGGGCGCCGTCGCGGCCGCCGGTCTCTGCCGTGCCGCGGGCTCGTCTCTTATCGCCCGCCGCGGCGCCCGCCGCCATCAGCACTCCGAGGGATGGGACTTGTCGTAGAGACAGTCGGTGGGTCCGGGACGGTCGGCCAGCACCAGCGACGTGCCGACATAGGCGACCAGCGCCACGGCCAGGACGAAGGGCGCAGCGCCCAGCACCTTGCGGCCCGCTCCCGACTGGCCGAGCACGCTGCCGAGGGCGGCGCTCAGGATCATGGCGTAGCCCACGGCGGCGAAGATCAGGACGTTGCCCCAGATGCTTTCGGTCGGCCACATGTGCGATCCCCTTCCTCGTGCCTCCTGCCCGCCGGCGGCGCCGCATCGGCGGGGTGCCGCTCGCCGGCCACAATAGGCGGACACTATCCCTCCATGAAACGCCTGATCCTGGCCTCGGCTGCCCTCGCCGTCCTCGCTCTGCCCGTTCTCGCTCTGCCCGTCGCCGCGCTGGCCCAGTCGGGGCCGCGCAAGCCGGCCCCCGCTCCTGCGCCGGCACCGCCGCCGCCTTCTCGGCCCGACGGACCCGATTGCGCCGCGCAGGGACCACTGCCCGCGACGTGGTCGGGCGAGGCCTATGTCGCCGATGGCAACACGATCGTCGGCGTCGGCCTGAAGGCCCCGATCCGCCTGTGGGGGGTGCAGGCGCCCGAGCTGCGCGACGCCGCGAAGGCCGAGACCGTCCCCGGCATGCGCGCCCGCGCGACCCTGCAGGACCTGCTCGACAGGGCCGACCACAAGCTGAAGTGCCGGCCCATCCGCTTCGACCGCGACTGCCGCATCGTGGCGCACTGCACCGTGAACGACGCGCTGGGCGGCGACATCGGCAGCGGGCTGATCGCCGCCGGCATGGCCTACGGCATCGACCTCAACGAGACCCTGGCCTTCGAGCCGCATGCCGGCCAGCGCTACGCCACCGCCGAGGCTGAGGCCCGCAAGCAGCGCCGCGGCCTCTGGAAGGAGTGGCTGGGCGAAAAGTGAGGCGCCGGCGTGCCGCGCCCCGCAGGGAGAGACATGGCGCAGCCCGGCCATTTGACGCACACTCTGCAGGCGCGCGCAGGGCGTGGCCGCCACGCTCGCCGACAGGGCGGGCGGCGGTCCACGGACAAGGCGCGAAATGCCGGGAGTGACTCATGATTCGTCTGTTCGGTCTCGCATCGCTGGGCCTCGCCCTCACCCTCGCGACCGGCGCCAGCGCCGAGGTCTACTGCAAGTCTGTGGGTGTGCCGAAGGGCTGCGTCGTGCGGCCCGGCACCGATGTCGGCGCCCCGGGCGTCGGCGTCAGGCCGGGCGTCGGTGCCGGCGCGCCGGGCGTCGGAGTGACGCCGGGTGCCGGGGCTGGTGCGCCCGGGCCCGGCGTGGCGCCGGGCAACGGCCCCAACCGCGGCGGCCCGGTCGACCGCGCAGGACGGCGCTGACCGACGGGTCGATGGCGGGATCGCGCTCCCCTCGATCCGCTCTCGCGCAGGGCCCCGCGACACCCTCGCCGGCCGGAAAGCCGCCCGTGGGCCCGGCGCCGTGACCCCCTGCAACGTCCTCCTGGTGTCGCCCCAGTTCCCGATGGCGACCTTCTGGAACAACAAGGCCATCTGCATGGTGGGAGGCGCCCGCCATTCCGCCATTCCGCTCGGCCTCCTGACGGTCGCTGCCCTGCTGCCCGCCGACTGGACGTGCCGGCTGGTCGACCGGAACGTCGCCGCCCTGACCGACGCCGACCTCGATTGGGCCGATCTGGTCATGACCGGCGGCATGATCGTCCAGCGGGCCGATTGCCTCGACGTGATCGACCGCGCGCAGGCGCGCGGCAAGGTCGTGGTGGTCGGGGGGCCGGACGTCACCTCCGAGCCGGGTTTCTACGCCCACGCCGATTTTGTGGTGATCGGCGAGGCCGAGACGGTCATCCAGGCATGGATCGACGCCTGGAACGCCGGCGCGCGCCGCGGCACCTTCACCGCCGAGAAGTTCAGCGTCGACGTCACCCGCAGTCCGGTTCCCCGGTACGACCTGCTGCGCGGCGGCGACTATCTCTACCTCGCCCTGCAGTTCTCGCGCGGCTGCCCGTTCACCTGCGAGTTCTGCGACATCATCGAGCTCTACGGTCGCCGGCCGCGGGTGAAGACGGCCGAGCAGATGCTGGCCGAGCTGGAGGCCATCCGCCGGACCGGCTATCGCGGCCATCTCGACTTCGTCGACGACAACTTCATCGGCAACAAGAAGGCCGTGAAGGAATTCCTGCCCCGGCTCATCGCCTGGCAGAAGGAGCACGACTATCCCTTCGCCTTCTCGACCGAAGCCTCGGTCAATCTCGCCGACGACGAGGCGTTGCTGGCGCTGATGCGCGAGGCGGGCTTCTTCGTCGTGTTCGTCGGCATCGAGAGTCCCGACGGCGACACGCTGGTGGCGACCCGGAAGAAGCAGAATGCCCGCCGCAGCCTCACGGCCAGCATCGACCGGATCTACGCGGCCGGCATGTTCGTCATCGCAGGCTTCATCGTCGGCTTCGACAGCGAGAAGGGCAGCATCGCCGACGGAATGGTCGACTGCATCGAGGAGGCCGACATCGCCATCTGCATGGCGGGCCTGCTCACGGCGCTCGCGAACACGCAGCTGACGACCCGGCTCGCCCGCGAAGGCCGCCTGTATCCCCTCACCTGGCAGATGGAACGGTTCCGGGCGGGTGGTGGCGACCAGTGCCTGCTCGGCCTCAATTTCGAGACGCTGCGCCCGCGGCGGGAGGTGCTGGCCGACTACAAGAGCGTGATCGACCGGATCTACACGCCGCAGGCCTTCTTCGGGCGGGTGAGTCGCGCGGCGCGGAAGCTGGACTGCTTCTGGCCAGCCCGGAAGCCGCCCCCCCGGCCGGCGTGGCGCCTCGCCGGCCTCGACGCCGCCGACTGGGCCGCTTTGTTCCGCCTCCTTTGGGCGGTCGTTCGCGTGCACCCGATGCTCCTCGGCCACTACCTCAAGGCGCTCATCGACTGCGCGCGCGACAATCGCGGCGCGCTCCAGGCGGTCGGCACGATCTCCGCCTTCTATCTCCACCTCGGTCCCTTCTCGCGCTTCGTCTCGCGGAGTCTCGCCAAGGAGATCGAGGAGATCGACAGCGGCCGCTGGCAGTCGCCCGCGCGGTCGGCGCCCGTGACGATGAGCGGCGAGACTCTCCGCGACTGGCTCAGGATGGGCGAGCGGCAGAGACCGGCCCCGCGCCGCGCCGACCCTCCAGCCGTGAGAAGGCGTCGTCTATCAGGAGGCTGAGCATATCCGTCTGGAGGCGCCGGATCCGTTGCCTCACAGCCTGCGGAAGACGCTGGCACGCCTTGGGCAGCAGCTTTGCCAGTCGCCCGAGCAGTACAAGGCGTGGTCGCAGAACCTAGGCCACGAAGGCGTTTTGACGACCTTCACGAGCTATGGCGAGGTCGAGGCGCAACCGGCAGGCCGAAATCATCCGTGGCCTTGGGCAGCCAAATGCAGGGCAAGGCGACGCTATCCAAGACCTGATCCGTGCGCTTCCCGCGTCGCCAGTGCCGGCGCGCCTCCCGCGTGATTGCAGGATCCTGGGAGAGGCAAAACTATCAATTGTGTATTTTCAACGCCTTAGTATTTAAGTTTCGTTACATGGAATATGATTCGCAGCCGACCACAGATTGTGGCCGCACATGCTGAAATCGACCGAAACGGCCATTTTGGAAGCGGACTAGAATCTCTGGAACGCCGCTGGCAGACTGGCCCAAGCTACGTTCATGCCCAGGCTGCTACCCGTTGCATTCATCGCTCTGCTGGTCGCGTGCCTGACGGTCCCGTTGCTGCAGACCCTCTTCCCGGTCTTCGGCACGATCGTGAAGCCGGTCAATGAGCACCGCGCGCCCCATGCCTTCCCGTCGCTACAACTGCTGACGCGCGCCCATGGCGATTTTGCCGATGGCCTCAACAAATGGTTCGACGACCGAGCGGGCTTTCGCGATCTCTTCATTCGCGCAAAGAACCAGATCGACTATTCGGTCTTCTCGACGTCGCGCCGGGTCTATGTCGGCTCGGATGATTGGCTGTTCGAGCGAGATCCGGGCTTGCCCCTCGAGCGCCTCGATGCGGCAGGCTTCGAGGCGCTGACGGCAAGCTTCGGCGATCTTGCCCGTCGTCTGCAGGAGAAGGGCCTGAGACTCGTCGTCGTCGGCTATCCCGACAAGTCGATGGTCTATCCTGAACACGTGCCGGCGAATGGCCGGCTGCTCCTGCCGGGCGGCAATCACGACCGGTTGCGCCGCTTCCTCTCGAATTCCGATGCCCTTACGTTCATCGATGTCGAGGACATCCTTCGGCGGGAGAAACCGGCCAATCCCGAACACCTCTACTTCAAGACGGATCTGCATGCGACGGCGTTCGCTCAAGTCGCCGTTGCCAGAGAGATTGTCGCGCGAATCGCGCAGATCGAGAACCGTGGCGATGTGACCTTGAATGAGACCTTCGGGCGACTCCACGACCTTTGGGATGCGGGAAACGAAGCGCGGTTCCTCGCGCCGCTGGTCCCGGTGGTCGAAAAGGTCACCGGTCTGGGCGGCGCCTACGTTGTTGGCGGCCAGGATTCCACCGGCCGTTGGACTGTGCCGGACATCCGCGAATTCGATCGTGCCGAGGAAGGCATCGCGCCCCTGTTCGCGTGGGAGTACCAGTCCACCGATGACCTTTGCGCCAGGCGCCTGCCCGGGACCGTGCTGTGGGGCAATTCGTTCGCCGATCTTTACTCGGCAGTAGGGCTACATCGGTACTTCTGCTCGTTCCGGCGCTTCCACATCCAGAACAGCCGCATCGCATTCGACCGCTTGGCGCTGCTTCTCGACAGCGTCCCGCCGGGCACCAAGTATTTCATCTACCAGTACTACGCGCCTCTGCTTCACAACGCGCCATTCGTGGGATTCACTGCCCAGCGCGCCCAATAGCGCGACGGCAGGCGGGAATGGTCTTCAGCTCGCAGTTGTTCCTGTACGGCTTCCTGCCAGTTTTTTTCGCGCTGTATTTCCTGATCCACGACCGACGCAAGAACTGGCTGATCTTGACGGCAAGCCTGATCTTCTACGCCGTCGGCGCCGGCAGCACGGTCATCGTGCTGCTCGCCTCCATATGGCTGAACCAGTTCCTGGCCGTTCGAATCGCGCCGGCAAGCCAACCCTGGCGCGTCCGGCTGCTGGCGCTGGGCATCGCGCTCAATCTGCTGGGTCTCGGCTATTACAAATACGTCAGCTTCCTCTGGCGGCTGCTGGGCGACGGCTTCGCCGCCTTCGCGCTTCCGCCGCTTCCCGCCGCCCCGGAGATCCCGCTGCCGGTCGGCATCTCCTTTTTCACCTTCCAGGCGATCTCCTATCTCATCGACGTCTACCGGCGGGAGATTCCGCCGGCGTCGGGCTATGGCGAGTTCGCCGTCTACCATTCACTTTTCCCGCAGCTGGTCGCCGGTCCCATCGTCAGGTTCAGCGAGATCAGGCTGGAGATGGATGACCGCAAGGTCGACCGGATGGCCCTGAGCGAGGGCGGCTATCGCTTCTGTCTGGGACTCGGCAAGAAGATGGTGGTCGCCGACAATCTCGGCGTCGTCGTCGACGCGATCTTCGCGCTGCCGCCGAACGAGCTTTCCTGGGAGCACGCCTGGGTCGGCATCCTGTGCTACTCCCTGCAGATCTACTTCGACTTCTCCGGTTACTCCGACATGGCCATCGGGCTGGGGCGCGTGCTTGGTTTCCATTTTCCGGAGAACTTCGATCAGCCCTATCGTTCGGCCACCATCACGGAGTTCTGGCGCCGCTGGCACATGACCCTGTCCCGCTGGTTTCGCGACTACCTCTACATCCCGCTCGGCGGCAATCGGCACGGAACGCTGCGCACCTTCGCCAATCTGTGGATCGTGTTCTTCCTGTGCGGCCTGTGGCACGGGGCAGGCCTCACCTTCATTGTCTGGGGCCTGTATCACGGCACCCTGCTGGTCGCCGAGCGATATGCCCACCGGCGCTGGCGGCCAGCCGGCGTGGCGGCCCTTGGCGCGACGTTCATCCTGGTGAGCATCGGCTGGGTTTTCTTCCGCGCGCCGACCCTGGCGGTTGCATGGGATTACCTGGCTGCGATGTTCCTCCTCGGACTCCCCATCAGCGACTATCGGCCACTGGCCGCCTATCTGCAGCACGACACGCTCGCCTATCTCGCGCTTGGAGTGTTCTTCGCCTTCACGCCGCTGGAGCAGTTCTACAAGCTGCGCTTCGATCGGCCCGCGATGCTGGCGGCACAGATCGGCCTCGCCAGCCTGTGCCTCGTCTATTCCATGCTGCTGCTGGCCGCCAACAGCTTCAACCCGTTCATCTATTTCCGCTTCTGAGCCGGCGCTTCGCGCTGCCAATTGGCCATCAGCGCGAGTGCTCGAAGGGCCGCCAATACTCCCTCAGGCGAGCATCCCCGCCCAAGGAGGAAGAAAGGAATGCGGGATGATTTGTGGGATGGATAACCAAGACCCGCAAAAAAGCCCACTGTTGGGCGGTCCCGAAGGGAAATTGGCGGAGAGGGTGGGATTCGAACCCACGGTACGCTTGCACGCACAACGGTTTTCGAGACCGTCCCAATCGACCACTCTGGCACCTCTCCGGGGCCCCGCTTATAGGGGGGTGGATTTCCGGTAGCAACAGCGGCGTCGACTCGGCCGGAAATGTCGGCGGGCAGCGGGTTTCCTGGCTTTCCGGCGTTGACTCGGGAGGCTTCCTGCGTATATTCCGCGCTCCTCCGGCGGGTCGGTCTGGCCCGCCGTGCTCTTTCGTGTCTTCCGGCATCTAGGGTCTTCCGCCCACCTTATCCCCCAGGGATTGTGGGTCGATCCGAAGCCGGGGACCTCAGTCAGGTGTGATCATGATCGCCGTTATCCGCACGGGTGGAAAGCAATACACGGTCGCCGCCGACGACACGCTCACGGTCGAGCGCATCGCGGGCGCGGCCGGCGACAAGGTCGAGTTCGACGACGTGCTGATGGTCGGCGAGAAGGTCGGCGCGCCGACCGTCGCCGGCGCCAAGGTCGTCGGCTCGATCGTCAAGCAGGCGCGCGGACCGCACCTGATCGTCTTCAAGAAGCGGCGCCGCCAGAATTCGCGGCGCAAGAACGGCCACCGCCAGGACCTGACGGTGGTCAAGATCGAACAGATCGTCGCCTGATTCCGAGATCCCAGGGCGACCGGAGTAGACAGTCATGGCACATAAAAAAGCAGGCGGCTCCTCGCGTAACGGCCGCGACTCAGAGAGCAAGCGGCTGGGCGTCAAGCGCTTCGGCGGCCAGAAGGTCCTCGCGGGCAACATCCTGGTCCGCCAGCGCGGCACCAAGATGGACGCCGGCGAGAATGTCGGCATCGGCCGCGACCACACGCTCTTCGCCACCGCCGACGGCGTCGTGACCTTCCGCACGCGCTCGCGCGGCAAGGTCGAGGTGAACGTGCTGCCGGTGCCGGTCGCCGCCGAATAGCCGTTCCCGACCCATCGCCTTTCGAAGGGGGAGCGGCTCGCCGTTCCCCCTTTTCGTTTTTGGGACAACCGCCATGAAGTTCCTCGACCAGGCCAAGATCTACGTCCGCTCCGGCAACGGCGGCGCGGGCTGCGTCGGCTTCCGCCGCGAGAAGTTCATCGAGTTCGGCGGGCCAGACGGCGGCGACGGCGGCCGCGGCGGCGACGTCGTGCTGGAATGCGTCGATGGTCTGAACACGCTGATCGACTACCGCTATGCCCAGCACTTCAAGGCCGAGACCGGCCACCACGGCATGGGCAGCCAGCGCACTGGCGGCCGCGGCAAGGACGTCGTGCTGCGCCTGCCGCGCGGCACCCAGGTCTTCGCCGAGGACAACGAGACGCTGCTTGCCGACCTGACCGAGGTCGGCCAGCGCATCGTCCTGTGCAAGGGCGGCGACGGCGGCTACGGCAACCTGCACTACAAGAGCTCGACCAACCGCGCGCCGCGCCGCGCCGACAAGGGCTGGCCCGGCGAGGAGCGCTGGATCTGGCTGCGGCTGAAGCTGATCGCCGACATCGGCCTGGTCGGGCTGCCCAACGCCGGCAAGTCGACCTTCCTGTCGGCCACCTCCAACGCCCGGCCGAAGATCGCCGACTATCCGTTCACCACGCTGCATCCCGGCCTCGGCGTCGTGAAGGTGGGCGACCGCGAGTTCGTGGTCGCCGACATTCCCGGGCTGATCGAGGGCGCGAGCGAGGGAGCCGGGCTCGGCACGCGCTTCCTCGGCCATGTCGAGCGCTGCCGCGCCCTGCTCCACCTGGTCGACGGCACGCAGGACGACGTGGTCGGCGCCTATCGCACGGTGCGCGCCGAGCTCAAGGCCTATGGCGGCAACCTCGCGCGCAAGAAGGAAGTGGTGGCGCTGAACAAGACCGACGCCATGACGCCGGAAGACGTCGAGGCGAAACGCGCCCTGCTGGCCAAGGCCTGCCGCAAGACGGTGCATCTCATCTCGGGCGTTTCCGGCCAAGGCGTGCAGCCCCTGCTGCACGAGCTGATGAAGCTGGTCGACCGGCAGCGCGACGGCGCACGGGAAGCGGCGTGACCACGCTGCTGGACGCCCGGCGTCTCGTCGTCAAGGTCGGCTCCTCGCTGCTGGTCGACGAGGCGAAGGGCGAGATCCGGCGCGACTGGCTCGAGGCCCTGGCCGACGACGTGGCGCGGCTGCACGCGAAAGGCTGCGAGATCGTGCTGGTGTCCTCCGGCGCCATCCGGCTCGGGCGCACCCATCTCGCCCTGCCCGGCGGACCGCTGCGGCTCGAGGAGAGCCAGGCGGCCGCCGCGACCGGCCAGATCCGGCTCGCCCACGCCTATCAGGAGGCGTTGGCCCGCCACGGCATCACGGTCGCGCAGATCCTGCTGACGCTCGACGATTCCGAGGAGCGCCGCCGCTACCTCAACGCCCGCCAGACCATGGCGACGCTGCTCGGGCTCAAGGCGGTGCCGGTGATCAACGAGAACGACACGGTCGCCACCGACGAGATCCGCTTCGGCGACAACGACCGGCTGGGCGCCCGCGTCGCCGAGATGATCTCGGCCGACACGCTGGTGCTGCTGTCCGACATCGATGGCCTCTACACCGGCGACCCCCGGATCGACCCCACGGCGACCTTCATCCCTGAAATCCGCGAGATCACGCCGGCCATCGAGGCGATGGGCGGCAATGCCGCGTCGGCGCTCAGCAACGGCGGCATGGCGACCAAGCTGATCGCCGGCCGCATCGCCATGGCCGCCGGCTGCCGCATGGCGATCGCCAACGGCCGTGCCGTCGGCGCGCTGGGCGCGCTGATCGACCGCCACGCCCGCTGCAGCTGGTTCCTGCCCGAGGCCTCGCCGCGGTCGGCCCGCAAGAAATGGATCCGCGGTTCGCTCAAGACCGCGGGCTCGCTGACCGTCGACGACGGTGCCGTGCGCGCCCTGTCGGCCGGCAAGAGCCTGCTGCCGGCCGGCGTCACCGCGGTCGCCGGCGATTTCCGCCGCGGCGACGTGGTCGACGTCCGCGACCCCGCCGGCCGCCTGCTGGGTCGCGGTCTGGTCGCCTATGCTGCCGAGGACGCCCGCCGGATCGCCGGCCGCAAGAGCGCCGAAATCGAGCGGTTGCTGGGCTTCCGCGGCCGGGACGAGATCGTCCATCGCGACGACCTCGTGGTCGAGTGACGACAGCCGGGGATATACTGGAGCGGCCGATGAACGTTCAGACCAAGCCCGCCGAGGACGCCGCCGCGATCATGGCCGAGCTGGGCGCCCACGCCCGCGAGGCCGCCGCTGCCCTGCGCACGGCCTCGACCGAGGCCAAGAACCGGGCGCTGGCCGAGGCGGCGCGGCTGATCCGCGCCGAGGCCGGCGCGATCCTCGCCGCCAACGCGCGCGACATCGCGGCGGCGCAGGCCGCCGGCATGACGGCGGCGCTGCAGGACCGGCTGCTGCTCACCGAGGCGCGCGTCGAGGCGATGGCCCGCGGCCTCGACGACATCGTGGCCCTGCCCGATCCGGTGGGCGCCGAGATCGAGCGCTGGACGCGGCCGAACGGGCTCGAGATCAGCCGCGTGCGGGTGCCGATCGGCATCATCGGCGTGATCTACGAGGCGCGGCCCAACGTCACCGCCGACGCCGGCGCGCTCTGCATCAAGTCGGGCAACGTCGTGGTGCTGCGCGGCGGCTCCGACAGCTTCCATTCCTCGCGCGCCATCGTCGAGCTGCTGCGCCGGGCGCTCGCGGACGCCGGCCTGCCCGAGGACTGCGTGCAGCTCGTGCCGACCACCGACCGCGCCGCGGTGGGCGAGATGCTGCGCGCCACCGGCTGGCTCGATCTCATCGTGCCGCGCGGCGGCCGGTCGCTGATCGACCGCGTGACCGAGGAAAGCCGCGTCCCCGTCCTGCGCCACTACGACGGGATCTGCCACGTCTATGTCGACCGCGACGCCGACATCGCCATGGCGACCGACCTCGTGGCCAACGCCAAGATGCGCCGCGTCAGCGTCTGCGGCGCCGCCGAGACGCTGCTCGTCGACCGGGCCGCGCTCGACACCCACCTGATGCCGGTGCTGGCGAAGCTGCACGCGCTGGGCTGCGAGGTGCGCGGCGACGCCGAGGTGCAGAAGCGCGACCCGCAGGCGCTCGCCGCCAGCGACAAGGACTGGCGCACCGAGTACCTGGCGCCGGTGATCTCGGTCGCCACGGTCGACGGCGTCGAGGGCGCGATCCGCCACATCGCCCGCTACGGCAGCCAGCACACCGAATCGATCGTCACCGGCAACGAAGCCACGGCGCGGCGCTTCCTGGGCGAGGTCGACAGCGCCATCGTCATGCACAATGCCAGCACCCAGTTCGCCGACGGCGGCGAGTTCGGGCTGGGCGCGGAGATCGGCATCTCGACCAACCGCATGCATGCGCGCGGGCCGGTCGGCCTGGTCGAGCTCACCACCTACAAGAACGTCGTGCGCGGCCAGGGCACGCTGCGCCCATGAGGGGTTGGAAACGCTCCTCCATGCTCCTCTCCCCCGCGAGGGGGAGAGGTTGGGTGAGGGGGTCGCGCGAGCCTTCGATACCCCCTCTCCTGGCCTCTCCCCCTCGCGTGGGAGAGGAACATGAGCTGCGGTGGACATCGCGATGACCGCCGCCCTTCACCCGATGCCGGGCGTGCCGCGCGACACGGCACGGCGGATCGGGCTGCTCGGCGGCTCGTTCAACCCGGCCCACGAAGGCCATCTCCACATCAGCCTGGAGGCGCTGAAGCGGCTCGGCCTCGACGAGGTCTGGTGGCTGGTGTCGCCGCAGAACCCGCTCAAGGCCGGCGACGGCATGGAGCCGCTCGCCACCCGCGTGGCACGCGCCCACCAGATCGTCGGCCTCCATCCGCGGATCCGCATCGACGCGCCCGAGCTGGCGCTGGGCACCCGCTACACGCTCGACACGGTGCGGGCGCTGCGGCGGACCTATCCGCGGGCGCGCTTCGTGTGGCTGATGGGCGCCGACATCCTGCCCCAGCTCGTCGACTGGCGCGGCTGGCGCGAGCTCTTCGAGGCGATCCCCCTCGCCGCCTTCGCGCGGCCGGGCTGGGGCTACCCGGCGCTGGTCGCGCCGGCGCCGCGCGCCTTCGCGGACCATCGTATAATGGCCGATGCGGCGCGCAGCCTGGCCGACCGCCCGCCGCCGGCCTGGTGCTTCCTGCCCGGCCGGCTCGACAGCCATTCGGCCACGGCCATCCGCGCCGCCCGGCCGCGACGCAAGACGAAAGGACAGACCATCAAGGACACGATCCGCACGCTGCCCGACCGCAGCAAGGACGCCGCGGCGCTGCTCGCCCTGGTGCGCCGGTCGCTGGACGAGGACAAGGCCGAGGATGTCGTCGTCATCGACCTCAAGGGGAAGTCGGCCTTCGCCGACTACATGGTGATCGCTTCCGGCCGCTCGAACCGGCAGGTGGTGGCGATCGCCGAGCATCTCGCCGACCGGCTGAAGCAGGCGGGCCACGGCTTCACGCCGGTCGAGGGCAAGCAGACCGGCGACTGGGTGCTGGTCGATGCCGGCGACGTGGTGGTGCATGTCTTCCGGCCCGAGCCGCGCGCCTTCTATGCGCTCGAGAAGATGTGGGCGATGGAGACCGAGGCCGCCAAGCCGAAGGCCGCCCGGCCGGCACGCCCGCGACGGGTCAAGAAGCCGGCGTGAGGCTGACGATCGCCTGCATCGGCCGCGCCGGTCGCGGCCCCGAGCGCGATCTCTACGAACACTATGCCGGCCGCATCCGCTGGCCGCTCGCGCTCCGCGAGCTCGAGGAGAAGAAGAAGCTGCCGCCTGCCCAGCTCATGCTGCGCGAGGGCGAGCTGCTGCTGGCCGCCGCGCCGGCCGGCGCCACCCTGGTGGCCCTCGACCGGCGCGGCAGCCCGCTGGACAGCCAGGCCTTCGCCGACCGGCTCGGCCGCTGGCGGGACGGCTCGGTGTCCGACGTCGCCTTCCTGATCGGCGGCGCCGAGGGCCATGCCGAGCCCCTGCTGGCGAAGGCGGGCCTGGTCCTGTCTTTCGGCGCCATGACCTGGCCGCACCTGCTGGCGCGCGCGATGCTGGCCGAGCAGATCTACCGGGCGCAGCAGCTCCTGGCCGGCCATCCGTATCACCGGGCGTGAATCGCGTCCGGCGTGCGCAAGGCGTCGATTTTGCCTCTGTTCTGACGAAAAAGCGGGGCTACAGTGCACCCATGCGCGTCCCGACCCGCCGCCTCGCGACTGCCCTCGCCGCCGCCCTGCTGACCGGCCTTTCCGCCGCCATGGCCCAGAGCACGCCGGCGGAGACAAGCCCGGGCGACAAGCCGGCCACGCGGCCCGTGCGCAGCATCCCCTACGTGTCGATCACCGGCGACGACGGCCGGCAGCGGCACTACGAGACCAATGCCATCCCGCTTCTCTTCAACCGCGCCTGCTTCGGCTGGCGCATGTATCTCGGCGGGCCGAACCGCGTCGTCTCGCTGAAGGAGGTGCTGACGACCTCGCAGCCGGCCGAGCAGGTGATCGCCGGCCCGGAGACCGAGGTCAGCGACGACAAGACGCGGGCCACCACGCGCATGCTGGAGACGGTGCAGGACGGGGTGCTGCAGCGCTCGTGGTGCATCATCCCGGGCGACCCGCCGGGGACCTACACCTACGACATCACGATCGACGGCGAGCCGCGCGGCGAGTTCGTGTTCTGCGCCATCGAGGTGCCGGACCAGAACCCCAACACCGATCCGCGCGACCTCTCCTGCCCCAACAAGTTCAACTCGGTGCAGCGCACCCCCAACCGTCCCGGCTCGGCATCCTGATGGCTTCTCCGCCCCGTCCCGCGGTCCTGTGCATCCTCGACGGCTGGGGGCATCGGACGGACCGCGACAACAACGCCATCCTCGAAGCTCGCACGCCCAACTATGACCGGCTTGTCGCGACCTGCCCGCAGGGGCTTGTCGATGCCTCCGAAAGCTTCGTCGGCCTTCCCAAGGGGCAGATGGGCAATTCCGAGGTCGGCCACATGAACCTGGGCGCCGGCCGGGTCGCCGTGCCCGAGCTTCCGCGCATCGACAACGCCATCGAGGACGGCTCGCTGGCCAGGCATCCGATCCTGACCGGCCTGATCGACACGCTGAAGAAGAGCGGCAAGGCCTGCCACCTGCTGGGGCTCGCGTCGCCGGGCGGCGTCCATTCGCACCAGGAACATCTCGTCTTCCTCGCCAACCAAATCGCCGGGCATGGCGTCCCGGTCTGGATCCACGCCATCCTGGATGGCCGCGACATGCCGCCCCGCAGCGCGCATGAGTGCCTGCGCCATACCGAGGGCGGCCTGAAGAAGGGCCTGCCGATCCGCTTCGCCACCGTGTCGGGCCGCTACTATCCGATGGACCGCGACAAGCGCTGGGAGCGCGTGTCGCTGGGCTACGATGCCATCGTCGACGCCCGCGGCGAGCACGCCGCGACGCCCCGTGAGGCGGTCGACAGGGCCTATGCCGCCGGGCTCGACGACGAGTTCGTGAAGCCCACCGTGATCGACGGCTACAAGGGCATGCAGGACGGCGACGGGCTCCTGATGTTCAACTTCCGCGCCGACCGCGCCCGCCAGATCCTGACGGCGCTGCTCGACCCGCGGTTCGACGGCTTCGACCGTCCGCGAGTCGTGAAGTTCGGCGCCGCGGTCGGCATGGTCACCTACTCGGCGGCGCTCAACCCGTTCCTCCAGACGCTGTTCCCGCCCGAGACCATCCGCATGGGCCTGGGCGAGTCCGTGTCGAAGGCCGGGCTGCGGCAGCTGCGCATCGCCGAAACCGAGAAGTACGCCCACGTCACCTTCTTCTTCAACGGCGGCGAGGAGCGCGTGTTCGACGGCGAGGAACGCATCCTCGTGCCCTCGCCCAAGGTCCAGACCTACGACCTCAAGCCGGAGATGAGCGCGCCGGAAGTGACGGACAAGCTCGTCGAGGCGATCGGCTCGGGCAGCTTCGACCTCGTGGTCGTGAACTACGCCAACAGCGACATGGTGGGCCATACCGGCGACCTCGGGGCGGCCGTGCGGGCGATCGAGGCCATCGACGCCTGCCTCGGCCGCCTGATGGCGGCGGTCGAGAAGGCGGGCGGCGTCATGCTGGTGACCGCCGACCACGGCAACGCCGAGGAAATGTACGACCCGACGACCCACCAGAAGCACACCCAGCACACGCTGAACCGCGTCCCGGCCCTGCTGTTCAACGCGCCGGCCGGCGTCCGGTCGCTGACCGACGGCAAGCTGGCCGATGTCGCCCCAACCATGCTCGCCCTGATGGGCCTGCCGCAGCCGGACGAGATGACCGGGCATTCGCTGCTGTCGGGCGCGGCCCGTCCTTCGGTGCTGGCGGTGCCCCGGGGCCAGGCCGCGGCGGCCTCGGCGTGATTGTGATGACCCGCGGGCCGGCCTCGCCTTGATACGGCCAAAGAAGCCCCTGTATCCTCGATCCAACGCCCGAAAACATCGAGCCGCCCGGCCGGGATGCCCGGCGGCCATTCCCGTGAAGGCTCCAAAATGACCCGTTTGCGCATCGCCTCCGCCGCCACGATCATGGCCCTGCTGGCCCTGCCCGTCGCCTGGACGGCATGGTCCCAGGACAAGAGCGACCGCAAGAGCACGGGCGGCGACAAGAGCGAGCTCTACCAGCAGCTCAACCTGTTCGGCGACGTGCTGGAGCGCGTGCGGCGCGACTATGTCGAGCCGGTCGAAGAGAAGACCCTGATCGAGAATGCCATCAACGGCATGCTGAGCTCGCTCGACCCGCACTCGAGCTACATGAACCCGAAGACCTACAAGGACATGCAGGTCCAGACCAAGGGTGAGTTCGGCGGGCTCGGCATCGAGGTCACGATGGAGAACGGCGTCGTCAAGGTCGTGTCGCCGATCGACGACACGCCGGCCTCCAAGGCCGGCCTGCAGGCCGGCGATCTCATCTTCGCCCTCGACGGCCAGCCGGTGCAGGGCCTCACCCTGCAGGAGGCGGTCGAGAAGATGCGCGGCAAGGTCGGCGCGCCGATCAAGCTGTCGATCCGCCGGGCCGGCAAGGATCCGTTCGACGTCTCGCTGACCCGCGAGATGATCAAGGTGAAGTCGGTGCGCTACCGGCTCGAGGGCGGCGACATCGGCTACATCCGCGTCACTTCCTTCACCGAGCAGACGACCTCGGGCGTGCTCGACGCCGTCGAGAAGCTCAAGAAGGAGGCCGGCAACAAGCTCAAGGGCTACATCCTCGACCTGCGCAACAATCCGGGCGGCCTGCTCGACCAGGCGATCGCGCTCTCGGACGCCTTCCTCGACAAGGGCGAGATCGTCTCTGTGAAGGCGCGCAAGAACGAGGACGTGCAGCGCTGGAACGCCAAGCCCGGCGACGTCACCGGCGGCCTGCCGATCGTCGTGCTGATGAACGGCGGCTCGGCGTCGGCCTCGGAGATCGTGGCCGGCGCGCTGCAGGACCACCGCCGCGCGATCATTCTCGGCACCCGCTCGTTCGGCAAGGGCTCGGTCCAGACCATCATGCAGGTGACGGGCGGCGGCGCCATCCGCCTGACCACGGCGCTCTACTTCACGCCGTCGGGTCGCTCCATCCAGAAGGAAGGCATCAAGCCCGACATCGAGGTCGAGCCGGCCAAGATCGAGAACCTCACGTCACGGCCGGGCTTCCGCGAGGAGAACCTGCGCCGCTCGATCACCAACCCCAACGACAAGCCTGCCGACACCAAGCCGGCGGACAAGCCGGCCGATGCCAAGCCCGAGGCGGCCAAGCCCGAGGCCGCCAAGCCGGACGACAAGGCCGCCGCCACGCCGGCCCCGGCCCGCGATCCGGACGAGCCGCCGAAGGAGGCCGTCGCCGACTACCAGCTGCTGCGGGCGGCCGACCTGATCCGCGGCATCTCGCTCTACAGCAGCCGCGCCCAGTAAGGAGGGCGCAGCCAGCAGGACGCGGCCAGTGGCCCGCCGGGCGCGTCCGGCGGCCGCCGCCCCGGAAGAGCCGCCGCCGCCCGTCGGCTCGACCATCGGGCGGCCCGCCTACTACCGCCGCAACGTCGGCGTGATGCTGATCGCGCCGGACCGCCGCGTCTTCGTCGGCCGGCGCGCCGGCAGCCCGGAGTCCTGGCAGATGCCCCAGGGCGGCATCGACAAGGGCGAGACGCCTGTCGAGGCGGCCTGCCGCGAGCTGTGGGAGGAGGTCGGCACGACCCGCGCCCTGTTGCTGCGCGAGAGCGCCAAGTGGCTGCTCTACGATGTCCCGGAGGCCGTGCGGCCGGCCCACTGGAAGGGCCGCTGGCAGGGTCAGGCCCAGCGCTGGTTCGCCCTCGCCTTCACCGGCCGCGACTCCGACATCGACATCGCCGCGCACGACCGGGAGTTCGACGCCTGGCAGTGGCTGGCTGCGGACCAGATGCTGGAGCGCATCGTGCCGTTCAAGCGGGCGGTCTACGAGGCCGTGGTCGACGAGTTCCGCGACCTCGTCAGGTAGCTGGCGCCACGCCGTGGCGCGTCCTTGGAGCGCGGACCTCCAGGTCCGCTCATGATCATGATGCGGACCTGGAGGTCCGCGCTTCGATAGCTTCGCGACCTCTCCGTGACGCTCATGGGCTGTCGAAACAATGACGCGCCACAGAGTGGCGCGCCCCCCGCAAGATCAGGCCCCCTGGGCGGCGAGCTTGCTGGCGCGGCGGCGCAGGAACCAGAGGCCGGCGCGGGTCAGCCAGCCGTTCAGCCGACCCTGGGACCGCACGCCGATCGCCTTCAGCACCATGGCGATGGCGCGCTGCACGTGGAACGGCCGGTACAGCGGATAGGCCCGCCGGGCATAGGCCTCCATGCTGCGCTTGCGGTCGTAGACGGCGTCCGCGGGCTCGTTGGCCGCGAAGTAGGCGTAGGCCAGCTCGTCGTCCTCGCTCTCGGCGAGGCGGCCCCAGCCGATGCGCAGGCGGCCCCAGCGGCTCAGCTGGTCGCGCTCGAGGCAGCGGTGGAGATGGTCGTAGAAGAGCTTGTAGTGGCGGAACTCGTCGCCCGCGATGCGGCCGCAGATCTGCTTCAGCACCGGCTCGTCAGTCGCGTCCTTCAGAGCGCTGTAGTAGGAGCTCGTGCCGGTCTCGACGATGCAGCGGGCCATCATCTCGCCGGCCTGGCTGCCGCGTACCGAGGCGTCGGCCGTGAGGGGCAGCTTGTAGCCCTCGCGAAAGCGCGCGAAAGCGCCGTCGAAGTCCCAGCCGGGGTCGGCGAGCTGGGCCCAACGCCCGAGCGCCATGCCGTGCTGCACCTCCTCGTCCGCCCAGGCGTCGACCGTGGCGAGGAAGGCGGGGTCGTCGGCGAAGACGCGATTCAGGTAGATGCGATAGTCGCCGCCGTTGCGTTCCACCAGGGCCGCGGCCTTGATGTTGCGCAGGATCTCCGCATCCACCTTCGACGCATCGAACCGATCCCAGGCGATCGAATCGAGAGTCCAGTTACCCATGATCGAGAACCTTCAGGCGCCCTTGTCGCTTTAACGTAATAAAGCGAGGCCCGGGCCGGCTTGCAATGCCCGTCCGTGCAAAAGTGTCGGGCCCAAATCGCGTTGGCGCTGAAAACAGCCGCCGGATCAACGACTTGCGTAGTAGGCCTGGGCCCTCTTCAGGTCCCGCGCGACGGCCAGGTCCTTCTCGGCCACGACCTTCTCGGCATCGGTCGCGGCATCGGTCAGGTCGTTCTCGGCCCGCCGCTCGCGCTGGTCGAGCTGCTCGACCGTGACCGTCTCGAAGGGCACGGCCTCGTCGGCCAGCACGGTGCAGCGCTCCGGGGTCACCTCGGCGAAGCCGCCGACGATCATGAAGCGCCGCTCGACCTTGCCGCCCTGGTAGACCTCGATCACGCCGGGACGGATCGTCGAGATCAGGGGCGCGTGGCCCGGCAGGACGCCGAAGTCGCCTTCGGTGCCCGGCACGACGACCATGTCGGCCTCCGTCGCGAGGACCTCGCGCTCGGGCATGACGAGACGGAAGAGGACCTTGGCCATCGGGATCAGGCCGCCTCGGCCGCGAGCTTCTTGGCCTTGGTGACTGCTTCCTCGATGGTGCCCACCATGTAGAAGGCGGCCTCGGGCAGTTCGTCGTACTCGCCGGCCACGATGCCCTTGAAGGCCTTGATCGTGTCCTCGAGCTTCACGAACACGCCAGGCGTGCCGGTGAAGACCTCGGCGACGTGGAAGGGCTGGCTGAGGAAGCGCTGGATCTTGCGGGCGCGCGCCACGACCAGCTTGTCCTCTTCGGAGAGCTCGTCCATGCCCAGGATGGCGATGATGTCCTGCAGCGACTTGTACTGCTGCAGCACGCGCTGCACATCGCGGGCGACCGTGTAGTGCTCGTCGCCGACGACGCGCGGGTCGAGCATGCGCGAGGTCGAGTCGAGCGGGTCGACGGCCGGGAAGATCGCCTGCTCGGCGATCGAACGGCTGAGCACCGTCGTCGCGTCGAGATGGGCGAACGAGGTGGCGGGCGCCGGGTCGGTGAGATCGTCGGCGGGCACGTAGATGGCCTGCACCGAGGTGATGGAACCCTTCTTGGTCGAGGTGATGCGCTCCTGCAGGGCGCCCATGTCGGTCGAGAGCGTCGGCTGATAGCCCACCGCCGAGGGGATGCGGCCCAGCAGCGCCGACACTTCCGAGCCCGCCTGGGTGAAGCGGAAGATGTTGTCGACGAAGAACAGAACGTCCTGGCCCTCGGCGTCGCGGAAATACTCGGCCACCGTCAGGCCCGACAGGCCGACGCGCGCGCGCGCCCCCGGCGGCTCGTTCATCTGGCCGTACACCAGCGCCACCTTCGAGCCCGGGCCGTCGAGCTTGATGACGCCCGATTCGATCATCTCGTGATAGAGGTCGTTGCCCTCGCGGGTGCGCTCGCCGACGCCGGCGAACACCGACACGCCGCCGTGCGCCTTGGCGACGTTGTTGATCAGCTCCATGATCGTCACGGTCTTGCCGACGCCGGCGCCGCCGAACAGGCCGATCTTGCCGCCCTTGGCGTAGGGCGCCAGCAGGTCGATGACCTTGATGCCCGTCACCAGGATCTGCGCCTCGGTCGACTGCTCGACGAACTCGGGCGCCTGGCGATGGATCGGCAGGGTCTCCTTGTTGCCGACCGGGCCGCGCTCGTCGACCGGCTCGCCGATGACGTTCAGGATGCGGCCGAGCGTCTCGGGTCCGACCGGCATGGCGATCGGGCCGCCGGTGTCGACCGCCTTCTCGCCGCGGACCAGGCCGTCGGTCGTGTCCATGGCGATGGTGCGGACCTCGGACTCGCCCAGGTGCTGGGCGACTTCCAGCACCAGCTTGCGGCCGTCGGCTTCGACGTGCAGCGCGTTCAGGATGTTCGGCAGGTCGGCGTCGAACCGGACGTCGACGACGGCGCCCGTGATCTGGGTGATCGTGCCGATGTTGTTGGTGGCCATGACGGTATTCCTTCCTTCGATTGCGGTCGGCGCGGGCTAGACGGCCTCGGCGCCGGAGATGATCTCGATGAGTTCCTTGGTGATCGACGCCTGGCGCGAGCGGTTCATCTGCAGCGTCAGCCGCTTGATCATGTCGCCGGCGTTCTTCGTCGCGCCGTCCATCGCCGTCATCTGCGAGCCGTAGAAGCTCGCGGCGTTCTCCAGCAGGACGCGGAAGATCTGGACCGTGAGGTTGCGCGGCAGCAGCTCGGCCAGGATCTCGCCCTCCTCGGGCTCGAACTCGTAGACGGCGCCGCCGACCGAGACCGGCGCGCCGGCCGCCGCCGTCTCCGGCGCGGGCGGCGGAATCAGCTGCTGGCGGGTGACGATCTGGGTCATCGCCGACCGGAACTGGTTGAAGATCACCGTTGCGACGTCGAACTCGCCGGCGTCGAACATGTCCATGACGCGCCTGGCCACGGTCTGCGCGTCCCCGTAGCCGAGCCGCGGCCGCCCGAGGTCGGTGATCGAATCGACGATGTTCGCCGCGAAGTCGCGGCGCAGCTGGTCACGACCCTTGCGGCCGACGGCCAGGATCTTGACCGTCTTGCCCTCGGCCAGCAGCGCGCGGATGAAGCGGCGCGCCTCGCGCACGATCGAGCTGTTGAAGGCGCCGCACAGGCCGCGATCGCCGGTGGCGACGATCACCAGGTGGGTGCGGTCGTCGCCGGTGCCGGCCAGCAGGCGCGGCCCGGTGCCCGGCTTGAAGCTGGCGCCGAGCGAGGCCATCAGATGGTCCATGGCCTCGGCGTAGGGACGCGCCGCCACGGCCTGCTCCTGGGCGCGGCGCAGCTTGGCGGCCGCCACCATCTTCATGGCCTTGGTGATCTTCTGCGTCGACTGGACGCTTCGGATCCGGAGCCGGTAGGTCTTGAGACTGGGCATCGGTGACGGATGTCCCTCAGGCGAACTTCTTGGTGAAGTCGGTCAGGAAGGCCTTCAGCTTGTCGTCCGTCTCCTTGACGATCTCGCGCTTCTCGCGGATCGACGCCAGGATCGAGCCCTCGGCGCGCAGCGCGTCGAGCATCTGGCGCTCGAAGTCGCCGACGCGGCCGACCGGCAGGGTGTCGAGGAAGCCGCGGGTGCCGGAGAAGATCGAGGCGACCTGCTCCTCGACCGGCATCGGGCTGAACTGGCCCTGCTTCAGGAGCTCGGTCAGACGCTGGCCGCGCGCCAGCAGGCGCTGGGTCGAGGCGTCGAGGTCCGAGGCGAACTGCGCGAAGGCCGCCATCTCGCGGTACTGCGCCAGCTCCAGCTTGATGGTGCCGGCGACCTGCTTCATCGCCTTGATCTGCGCCGCCGAGCCGACGCGGCTGACCGACAGGCCGACGTTAATCGCCGGCCGGATGCCCTGGTAGAAGAGCTCGGTCTCGAGGAAGATCTGGCCGTCGGTGATCGAGATCACGTTGGTCGGGATGTAGGCCGACACGTCGCCGGCCTGCGTCTCGATGACCGGCAGCGCGGTGAGCGAGCCCGAGCCGTTCTTGTCGTTCAGCTTGGCGGCGCGCTCCAGCAGGCGCGAGTGGAGATAGAACACGTCGCCGGGATAGGCCTCGCGGCCCGGCGGGCGGCGCAGCAGCAGCGACATCTGGCGGTAGGCGACCGCCTGCTTGGACAGGTCGTCGTACACGATCACGGCGTGCATGCCGTTGTCGCGGAAAAACTCGCCCATGGCGCAGCCGGTATAGGGCGCGAGGAACTGCATCGGCGCCGGATCGGACGCCGTCGCGGCGACGACGATCGAGTATTCCATCGCGCCGTTGTCCTCGAGCGTCTTCACGATCTGCGCGACGGTCGAGCGCTTCTGGCCGACGGCGACGTAGACGCAGTAGAGCTTGCGGCTCTCGTCGGTGCCCTTGTTGATGGGCTTCTGGTTCAGGAACGTGTCGATCGCCACGGCGGTCTTGCCGGTCTGGCGGTCGCCGATGATCAGCTCGCGCTGGCCGCGGCCGATCGGCACCAGGCTGTCGATGGCCTTGAGGCCGGTCTGCATCGGCTCGTTCACCGACTTGCGCGGGATGATGCCCGGCGCCTTGACCTCGACGAGGCGGCGCTCGCTCGAATCGAGCGGCCCCTTGCCGTCGATCGGGTTGCCGAGACCGTCGACCACGCGGCCGAGCAGGCCCTTGCCCACCGGCACGTCGACGATGGCGCCGGTGCGCTTCACCGTGTCGCCCTCGCGGATGCCGCGATCCTCGCCGAAGATCACGACGCCGACATTGTCGCTCTCGAGGTTGAGCGCCATGCCCTTGATGCCGCCCGGGAACTCGACCATCTCGCCGGCCTTGACGCTGTCGAGGCCGTAGACGCGGGCGATGCCGTCACCGACCGACAGGACCTGGCCGACCTCGGCCACCTCGGCCTCGGTGCCGAAGTTGGCGATCTGCTGCTTGAGAATGGCCGAGATCTCGGCGGCGCGGATATCCATTTAAGCAACCCCCTTCATGGCGAGCTGCAGTCGCTGCAGCTTGCTGCGGATGGACGAATCGAAAAGGCGCGAGCCGACCTTGACGACAAGGCCGCCCAGGATGTCGGGCTCGACGTGCGCGTCGATGGAAACCTTGCCGCCGCCCAGCACGGAGCGCAGCGTCTCGCTGAGCTGCTGCAACTGCTGGTCGGACAGCGGGACGGCCGAGGTCACGGTCGCGGTGGTCTCGCCGCGGCGGCTGGCCAGCTCGGCCAGGAACGCGGTGGCCATGGCGACCAGGTCGCGGGCGCGGCCGTTGGCGGCGACGGTGCCGACGAAATTGCGGGTCAGGCCCTGGATGCCGGCGGCGTCGAGCACGGCCAGCAGCGCCTTGCCCTGCACCTCGCGGCCGATCACCGGGCTGGCGAGCAGACGGGCGAAGTCGGAACTCTCGGCAGCCATCTGGCGCAGCGCCTTGAGGTCCTCCGCCACCTGGTCGAGCGCCTTGGCATTGTCCGCCAGTTCGAAAAGGGCGCTGGCATAGCGCCCAGCAACGCCAGAGGTCGCAGAAGTCGACACGTCCAAAGCCTCTCCCCAGCCGCGCTGCCGGGCCGCCAAGTGGTTGAATCCCCGTCTCTTTTCGCGGGAAAACTCCCTCGCGCCGCCCGGAAAAGCGCGCGTTGCTACCATGCGCCCTGTAAAGGCGCAAGGTTACCAAAGCGCTGTATTACCGCGATTTTTCAGCGCGCATGTCACATGAAGGAATAGGGATCGACGTCGATCTGCAGTCGGACCGAACCGGGCAGGCCGATTCGGTCCAGCCAGGCCCGCAGCAGCGGCTGCACCGCGACGTCCCGCGGCGCCTTGAGAAGGAACCGGCGGCGGTGGCGGCCGCGCAGCAGCGCGAGCGGCGCGACCGAGGGTCCGAGCACCGTCACCCCCGGCTGGTGCGGCGCCCGGCGGGCCAGCACGGCGCAGACATTGTCGACCGCGGCGGGATCGGGCCCGGAGACGATCAGCGCCGCCAGGCGGCCGAACGGCGGCATGCCGGCGGCGCGCCGATCGGCCAGTTCGGCGGCGACGAAGCGCTCGCGGTCGCCCGACACCAGCGCCTGCATGACGGGATGCTCCGGCGCATGGGTCTGCACCAGGGCCCGGCCCGGCCGGTCGGCCCGGCCGGCCCGCCCGGCCACTTGGTAGAGCAGTTGGAAGGTGCGTTCGGCCGCCCGGAGGTCGCCGCCGTTCAGGCCGAGATCGGCGTCGACCACCGCTACCAGGGTGAGGTTGGGGAAATGGTGGCCCTTGGCCGCCATCTGCGTGCCGATCAGGATGTCGATCTCGCCGGCGATCATGCGATCGACCGCGGCCGCCGCCTCGTCGCGGTTGAGCAGCGAATCCGAGGTGAAGAGCTCGAGCCGGGCCTCCGGGAAATGCGCCAGCGCTTCTTCGGCCAACCGCTCCACCCCGGGGCCGCAGGCCACGAACTGGTCGACGGCGCCGCAGGAGCGGCAGGCATGGGCCGGCGGCTCGTTGTAGCCGCAATGATGGCAGACCAGCGTCCGCCGGAAGCGGTGCTCGACCAGCCAGGCCGAGCATTGCGGACATTCGATGCCGTGGCCGCAGGCGCGGCACAGCGTGATCGGCGCATAGCCCCGCCGATTGAGGAACAGCAGGGTCTGCTCGCCCGCCGCCAGGACCTGCTTCATCGCCTCGACCACCGGCGGCGACAGCCACTGGCCGCGCGGCGGTGCATTCCGGCGCAGGTCCACCGCCGACAGGGTGGCGAGCTGGCGACCGCCATGGCGGTCCGGCAGATGGACCGCGCCGTAGCGGCCGGTCTGGACGTTGACGACGCTTTCCAGCGAGGGTGTCGCGGAGGCGAGCACGATCGGCGCCGACACCAGGCGGGCCCGCACCACCGCCATGTCGCGGGCATTGTAGGTGACGCCCTCGTCCTGCTTGTAGGAACCGTCATGCTCCTCGTCGACGACGATGAGGCCGAGATGGGCGAACGGCAGGAACAGCGCCGAGCGGGCGCCGACCACGACTCCGACCCGACCCTCGGCGATCGCCCGCCAGGTCTCGCGGCGCTCGAGGCTGGTCAGGCCGGAATGCCAGGCCGCCGGCGGCGCGCCGAACCGCTCCTCGAAGCGCCTGAGCCACTGCGCCGTGAGCGCGATCTCGGGCAGCAGCACCAGGACCTGCCGGCCCGAGGCCAGCGCCGCGGCGATTGCCTCGAAGTAGACCTCGGTCTTGCCGGCGCCCGGGACGCCGTCGAGCAGGGTGGCCGAGAACGTATGGGCCAGCACCCGGTCGACCAGTCCCTGGGCGGCCACGGCCTGCTCGGCCGAGAGCGTCGGGCCGGGCCGCTGTCCGTCGGGCTGGGGGAACGACCGCCGCATCGTGCGCTCGACGCCCTCGAGCAGGCCGATCCCCGCCATGGCCTTGATCACCGCGGTGCCGACCCCGGCCAGAAGCGCCAGCTCGGCCGCCGGCAGGGCCGGTCCGTCGGCGAGCTGCGCCAGCACGCGGCGGCGGGCGGCGGTGATCTTCAGGGCGGCGTCGTCCGGCGGCGGCGCGGCGCGATAGACGATCTCGGTGCGCGGCGCCTCCAGCGCCGAGGGCACGCTCATGGCCATGCGCAGCACCGCCCCGGGCGGCGCCAGCGTGTAGGCCGCCACCCATTCGACGAAGCGGCGCAGCGCCTCGGCCATCGGCAGGGCGGGCAAAACCTCGGCAATATCTCGCAGCCTGGCCGCCGCCACCTCGCCCGAGCCGTCGCCCCACACCACCCCGATCGTCAGCCGCTTGCCCAGCGGAACGATCACGAAATGGCCCGGCGCGACCTCGAGGTCAGGGGGTACCGCATAGTCGTAGGCATCCGCCAGCGGCAGCGGCAGCAGGACCCGGACCGTCCGCCGGGCGACGTTTTCCACCGGGGCCGAGGGCGGCGCCGCGGCGTCCTCGGCTTGTCGCTCGGGGGCGGAATCGCTAGAAATTGTGGCAGATGGCGCGTCCGAACCACAGGACATTGGGGCAGTTTATATGAAGTTCCGGACCGATACTGCCGATGTCCCGCCTTCGACGGCCTCGCCCGCTGCAGCCGACCCCTTCTCTGACCGGGAGCCCAGCATGGGACGCGGAGCGACACATGGGTAACGACGGCACCGTCACGGCGCCCGATGGCTCGGGCCGCCAGGTCAAGGTCATCACGGCCGACGACGTCATCGCCTATCTCAAGGCCCATCCCGACTTCTTCGAGCGCCACGGCGAGCTGGCCGCGGAGCTCGGCGTCACGCCGCGCGTCCAGGGGCCGGGCGTCATCGACATGCAGCAGGCGATCCTGAAGCGCCTGCGCAGCGAGATCGACCGGCTGAAGGACGAGCGCACCGAGATCATCGCCAACTCCAAGCAGAACCAGATCGTCCAGAACCGCATCCAGGCGGCGGTGATCAGCATCATCCAGGCCTCGACCTTCGAGAAGATGATCCATGTCGTCACCCACGAGCTGCCGGAGCTGCTCGACGTCGACTTCATCACGCTCGCGATCGAGGCCAACGCCGACGCGCCCAAGCGCGTGCCGGTGCGCGGCGTCTACGTGCTGGCGCCGGGCGCCATCGATGCCGCCATCGGCCCCGACAAGCACGCCCGCCTGCGGTCCGAGATCGTGGGCGAGGAGGCTTTCTTCGGCGACGTCTCCCGCTTCGTGAAATCCGACGTGCTGATGCGGCTGCGCGTCTCCTCGGGTTCGCCCGACGGGGTGATGTGCTTCGGCTCGCGCGATCCCCAGGCCTTCGGGCCCGAGCAGGCGACCGAGCTGCTGTTCTTCCTCGCCAAGGTGCTCGAGAACACGATCCGAGCCTGGCTCGACCTGCCCGAATAACGGGCCCGCCCGGGATGACGGCCAGCGTCGATAGCGCCCGGGAAGCCTGGCGCGACTGGCTGACGAGCGAGCGCCGGCTCGCCCGTCACACGCTGGTCGCCTACGAGCACGACGTGGCGTCTTTCCTGGGCTTCATGACGACCTATCTCGGGGCGCCGCCCAGCCTGGAGGCGCTGGGCAAGCTGAAGCCGGCGGAGTTCCGCGCCTGGCTGGCGGAGCGCGCGCGGCTCGGGCTCGCCCGCACCTCGACGGCGCGGGCCTTCTCCTCGGTCCGCTCGTTCTTCCAGTTCCTCGACAAGCGCGGGCTGGCCCGCAATGCCAGCATCGGCCTGATCCAGACTCCGAAGCTGCCGCACTCGGTGCCGAAGGCGCTGAGCGAGCCCGACATGGAGGAGTTTCTCGAGGTGCCGGCGCAGCAGGAGCGCGAGGCCTGGCTCGACCGGCGCGACACCGCCGTCCTGCTCCTGCTCTACGGCGCCGGGCTGCGCATCGGCGAGGCCCTCAGCCTCACCCGCTCGGAAGTCGAGGACCTGCTGGCGTCCGGCCGCGACACGCTCTCCGTCACCGGCAAGGGCAACAAGACCCGCATCGTGCCGCTCCTGCCGCAGACGCTGGCGGCACTGCGCGCGTACCGCGACGCCTGCCCGTTCCTGTCCGCCCGCAGGCCGGGCGATTCCTTCTTCGTCGGCGCGCGCGGCGGCGCCCTCGATCCGGCGATCGTGCAGAAGCGGGTGCGCGAGATGCGGCGCGAGCTGGGCCTCGCCGACAGCGTGACGCCGCATGCGCTGCGCCATTCCTTCGCCACCCATCTGCTGGGCGCCGGCGGCGACCTCCGCACCATCCAGGAGCTGCTCGGCCACGCCTCGCTGTCGACGACCCAGCGCTACACCGCCGTCGACGCCACGCGCCTCGCCGCCGTCTATCGCGCCGCGCATCCGCGCGCCAAGAGATGACGGTGCCGGCCGCTCAGCGGCGGCCGAGCCGCCACAGGACGTAGCCCTCGACCGCCAGGCTGCCGCCGATCGCCGCCGCGATCATCAGGATGGTCGAGGGCCGCTCGTGCCACAGGTGGGCGCATAGGGCGAGCAACACGACGGTCATCAGGGCCGCGCCGGCCCCGATCAGCAGCCGCGAGCCGCCGACCTTCTCATGCAGGCGCCAGTGGGCGGCGAAGACCGCGAGATAGCAGACCAGGAACGCCGCGCCGGCGATATGGGCGACCCGCGACAGGTCGAACAGGTTGATCATCACCAGGACCGCCCCGGCGGACCAGACGAGCCCGTGGGTGCCCTGGCCCCAGGCCGCGCGCGCGAAGATCGGCGGCAGCTGGCCGCGATGAGCGAGCTCGCGTGAGATCTCCAGCGCCGAGAAGATGCTGGCGTTGATGGCCGATGCCGTGGCGAACAGCGCGCCGATCGACACGAAGACGAAGCCGGCATTGCCGAGGACCGGCTTGGCCGCCTGCGCCACCGCCGTTTCCGCGTGCGCGGCGAGCTGTGCGCTGGTCAGGTTGCCCAGGACGACGACGGCGAGGGCGATGTAGAGGACGATGACCACGCCGATCGCCAGGTAGATCGCGCGGGGAATGGTGCGGCCGGGATCCCTCACATGGCCGGCGGCGTTGGCCATCATGCCATAGCCGGCATAGGCGAAGAAGGTGAGGCCGACGCTTGCCAGCAGGGCACGCGGCCCGACGCTCGGCGACTGGGTGAGCATCGCGGGCTCCAGCCCCTGCAGGCCCGCCAGCATCAGCACCACCAGGATCACGAGCTTGATGACGACCAGCGCCTCCTCGGCACGCCCCACCGCGTGCGAACCCACCATGTTGATCCAGACGATGGCGATCACGATCGCCGACGCGAAGGCGTTGGTGTAGAGGCGCGGCGCATCGCCGCCCGGCAGCATGTGGCTGGCGTAGGTGCCGAAGGTCTTGGCGACCATCACGATCGTGACGACCAGGGTGACGAGGTAGAGGACCGACAGGCCGCCCGCGATCACGCGCGCGGGAAAGGCCTTGTCGTAGTAGTCCATGATGCCGCCCGAGCTCGGGAAGCGGGCGGCCAGCCGGGCATAGGAATAGCCCGACAGCAGGGCGACCACGCCGCCGATCAGGAACGACAGGTAGACGTCGCTCCCCGCCATCAGCGCCGCCTGGCCGAGCAGCGCGAAGATGCCGGCGCCGACCATCGACCCGATGCCGAGCGACGCGACACTCCAGACCGTGAGGTGCCGGCGGTGGTGGGCGGCGTCGACCGTCACTTCGCCAGGGTCCTCGCCAGGAACGTCTTCACGTCCTCGACGAATGCCGCCCAGGCCTTCTGGTTGGCGCCGTAGTGGGCGCCGCAGCAATCGTTCGGCTTGCTGCGGTTGCCCACGTCCTTGAGATAGCGCACCGGCAGGCCGAGCGCGTCGAAACTGTGATGCGCGCCCTCGTAGACCTTCGTCTCAACCAGGTCGCGGCCCTGCACGATGCGGTCGATCGCGGCCTGGCACTGCGAGACCGGCGTCCAGTCATCGAGCGCGCCCATCGCGAACAGGGTGGGTTGCCGCACCGCGAGCTTCGGTCCCAGCGCATCGGCCAGCCCGCAGTCGGGATAGACCAGGATGGCGGCCCGCGCCGGCGACGGGGCCGCGGCATCGGCCCGCTGCAGCGCCCGCAGGGCCGCGACGCCGCCGCCGTAGGAATAGCCCATGAAGGCGATGCGTCCGGCAACGACGAAGCTCTGCTTCGCCAGCCAGGCGAGGGCGGCATCGATGTCGAGCGCGCGGGTCTCGGCGTCGCGCTGGGTGGGCCAGTTCGCCCGCCCGCAGACGTCCTTCAGGCGGCGCGCCGAGAAGCTGTCGACGACCAGCGCCACATAGCCCCAGGAGGCGAGGAGGCCCGCCATGCGCGCCGTGTTCTGCCCGGGGCCGCCGCACCCGTGGAAGATCGCAACGGCGGGCGACGGGCCGGCGCCGGGCGGCTTGAAGAGCTGCGCGGCGAGCTGGAGCGTGCGACCGCCCTGCTCCACCGGCACATGCACGGCCTGTTGTGCCAAGGCCGGCGTCGCGCCGACCACGGCGAGAAGGAACAGGAGACGTGCGAACATCGCGGCACACTATCGGACGCCGGGCATCGGACTCCCAGCGAAGATTTCGATCGACGCCGGGAATAAACCGCCGCCGCCGGCGTCTTCCCCGGGCAGCCTTCGTCTGCCGAGGAGATCCGATGCTCAAGCTTCTGTCGTTTTCCGCCGCCGCCACCGTCCTGCTCGCCGCCACCGCCTTCGCCGGCGATCCGGTGGCCGCGCCGCCCATGGCCAAGGGCGGCATGTTCGTCGATGCCAAGGGCATGACGCTCTACACGTTCGACAAGGACACGCCCGGCAAGTCGGTGTGCAACGGCCAGTGCGCCACCAACTGGCCGCCCCTGCTGGTCGCCGACGGCGGCAAGGCCTCGGGCGACTGGACCATCGTCGTGCGCGACGGCGGCCTGAAGCAGTGGGCCTACAAGGGCAAGCCCGTCTACGCCTGGGTCAAGGACACCAAGCCCGGCGACACGACCGGCGACGGCTTCCTGAACGGCGCCTGGCACGTCGCCAAGCCCTGACACGGAGCCGGTGGTCCGGCACCGGCGTGCGCGCCGGTGCCGGGCCACCTAGATTGAGACGCATGGCCGACCCGGCCCTCCTGCTCGAGCCGCTGATCCCCGCGTTGCGCCGTCATGCCTTCGCCCTGGTGCGCGAGCATGCCGGCGCCGACGACCTCGTGCAGGACACGCTCGAGCGCGCCCTGTTGCACTGGGGATCGCGTCGTCCCGACGGCGACCTGCGCGCCTGGCTGTTCACCATCCTGCGCAACCTGCATCTCGACGCTCGCCGGCGGTCGAGCCGGCGCGGCACGTCCGTCGCGATCGACGACACCGACCTGGCCGATCCGGCGACCTCGCCCGAGGCGGCTGCCGAGGCGCGCGACGTGCTCGCCGCACTCGACCGGCTGCCCGAGGAGCAGAAGTCGCTGCTGCTGCTGGTCGGCGTCGAGGACTTTTCCTACGACGAGGCCGCGCGCATCCTCGGCCTGCCGATGGGAACGGTGATGTCGCGCCTGTCGCGGGCACGGCAGAAGCTGCGCTCGATGGTCGAGGGCGTGCGCCCGACCCTTCTGCGGAGAGTGAAATGATCGGCGACGACCATCCGATCGGCGAGGACGAGCTGCAGGCCTATGTCGACGACCGGCTCGAGGCCGGCCGGCGCGCGGCGGTCGAGGCCCATCTCGCCCTCCATCCCGAGGTGCGCGAGCGGATCCTGGCCGACCGCCGTCACCGCGCCGCGCTGCGCGCCCAGCTCCAGGCCAAGGCCGACGAGCCGATCCCGGCGCGGCTGCGCATCGCCAGCCTGCAGGCCGCGCGGCGCAACCGGCTGTGGCGGCGTTCGGGCCTCGCGGCGGCGGCCGTGCTGCTTTTCGTGGCCGGCACCGGCGCCGGCTGGCTCGCCAACGACGGCATGTCCGAGACCCGGGTCGCGGCCGCGCCCACGGCCGTCATCGCCCAGGGCGCGACGGCCGCCTTCCGCACCTTCGTCGTCGAGGTGGCCCATCCAGTCGAGGTCGGCGCCGCGCAGGAAGCGCATCTGCTGCAATGGCTGTCGAAGCGGCTGGGCCGCCGGCTCGAGGCGCCCGACCTCGGACGGTTCGGCTTCCGCCTGATCGGCGGCCGCCTGCTGCCTGCCGACAGCAGCGCCGCCGCCCAGCTCATGTACGAGGACGCGACGGGCCGCCGGCTGACGGTCTATGTCCGCGCCGCCGACGGCACCGAGACGGCGTTCCGCTTCAAGGCCGAGGGCAACACGGCGACCTTCGCCTGGATCGACCAGGGCTTCGGCTTTGCCGTCACCGCGATGGCCAGCCGCGACGAGCTGCTCCCGATCGCCGAGGCCGTCTACAAGGGCCTGACGCCAAAGGGGTGAGGAAGCCGCCCCCTCACCTAACCTCTCCCCCTCGCGAGGGAGAGGAACATGAAAGGAAGAAAATCAGCCCTCGTCCCCGTCTTCCTCAGGCTCCTCTCTCCCTTGGGGGAGAGGCTGGGTGAGGGCGTGACTGAGGGAGCGTCGACAAGCCGACGGCGGACCCGCCTACTCCGCCGGCGCGGCCGCCTTGGCGAAGGTCGGGATGCCCTCGGTACGGTCGTCGAGCGCCTCGGCGCCCTCGGTGGGCAGCACCTTGACGTAGTTCAGCGCGCCGTTGATGTCGCCCTGCCACACGTCCTTGGGCAGGTCGTAGACGAACTCGACGCCATAGCCGTTGGGATCGTGGATGTAGAGGCTGTGCGTCATGCCGTGCTCGACGCGGCGGTCGAACTTCACGCCCTTCTCCTGGAGGTAGGCCAGGTGCTCCATCCAGGCCTCGCGGCTCGGCATGGTGATGGCGATGTGGTTGACGGCGCACGGCATGCCGAACATCGACCAGTTCTCCGGCGGCGCCGGCAGGTCGCGATTCTCGACCAGGGCGACGTCGTGATGGTGCGACGTGCCGTCCTCGCGCACGCCCGAGTAGAAGCGCATCTTGGGCGGGTTCGGCCGCTCCTTGGTCGGCGTGAGCTGGCCGACCTGGCGGAAGCCGACGATCTCCGTCCAGAAGCGATGGGATTCCTCGATGTCGCGGACGTTCAGCACGAGGTGATTGACGCCGCGCGGTGTTACCGGGCCATTCATGGCGGATCCTCCTGTTGCCGCCATGATAGCCCTATTTGCCGGGGTCCGTCAGGTCCTCGAATTCCTTGAGATGGGAGGGCGCCCAGCGGTGGTCGCGGGCCCGCTCGATCCAGCGGTTGAGGGAGGGCCAGCGCCGCCGGGCCCGCTTCACCCATTCCCGCCCGATCTCGAACTCGGTGGCCAGCAGGTAGAGGGCAATCACGAAGAAGATCCAGCCCTGAAGGATCGGAATCAGGCCGCCCACCACCGACATCGCGAGGCAGGCGATGATCGCCACCACCATGAGGGGCTTGCGCACGGACCCTGCCCCGCGCCCGGCTAGAGGTGGATGGGCTTGTCCCACGCCGCGAGGGCGGCCTCCTTCAAGGCCTCGCTGACCGTGGGATGGGCATGGCAGACGCGCCCGATATCCTCGGCGGAGGCGGAGAATTCCATGGCCATGGCGGCCTCGGCGATCATCGTGCCGGCCTCGGCGCCGATGATGTGCACGCCCAGGACCTTGTCGGTCGCCTTGTCGGCCAGGACCTTCACGAAACCCTCCGTCGCTGCGTTGGCGCGGCTGCGCGGGTCGGCGGTGAACGGGTACTTGCCGACCTTGTAGGCAACGCCGGCTGCTTTCAGTTGTTCCTCGGTCTTGCCGACCCAGGCGACCTCGGGCTGGGTGTAGATGACCGAGGGAACGAGATCCCAGTTCACGTGGCCCTTCTGGCCGGCCAGGGTCTCGACGCAGGCGATGCCGTCCTCGCTCGCCTTGTGGGCCAGCATCGGTCCGTCGATCACGTCGCCGATGGCGTAGATGCCGGGAACCGAGGTCTGGAAATGGCCGTCGACGGCGATGCGACCGCGCTCGGTGAGCTTCACGCCGGCCTTGTCGAGGCCGAGCCCCGCCACGTAGGGACGGCGGCCGATCGCGACCAGTACGATGTCGGCGTGCAGGGTCTCGGCGGCCCCGCCCTTGGCCGGCTCGACGGTGAGGGTGACGCCCTCGCCACTGGCGTCGGCGCTGGTGACCTTCGAGCCCAGCCGGAACTTCAGCCCCTGCTTGGCGAGCGCCCGCTGCAGGTGCTTGGTGACCTCGTCGTCGACGCCGGGCGTGATGCGATCGAGGAACTCGATCACCGTGACCTCCGCGCCGAGGCGCCGCCACACCGAGCCGAGCTCGAGGCCGATGATGCCGGCGCCCACCACGACGAGATGCGCCGGGACCTCGGCGAACTCGAGCGCGCCGGTCGACGACACGATCTTCTTCTCGTCGACCGTCACGCCCGGCAGGGGCATCACTTCAGAGCCGGAGGCGATCAGGATGGTCTTCGTCGCCAGGGTCTCCTTGACCGACCCGTCATCGCCCACAACGGCGACCGAGCCGGCCGCCTCGATGCGGCCGCTGCCCTGGAAGGCCGTGATCTTGTTCTTGCGGAAGAGGAAGGCCACGCCCTTGGTCGTCGCGTCCACGACCTCGCCCTTGCGCTTCATCATCTGGGCGAGATCGAGCCGGGGCGGTTCGACGGCGATGCCGTGCGCGGCGAGATCGTGACCCGCCGCCTCGAAGAGGTGCGAGGACTGCAGCAGCGCCTTGGACGGAATGCAGCCGACGTTCAGGCAGGTGCCGCCGAACGTGGCGCGCTTCTCCACCATCGCGACCTTCATGCCGAGCTGCGCGGCGCGGATGGCGGCGACGTAGCCGCCCGGTCCGGCACCGATCACGACGAGATCGAAGGTTTCGTTTGCCATGGTTTGACGCCGCTCCAAACTTCGGTGTCATCCCGAGCGCAGCGAGGGACCTTTGCTGAGCCGGAAAGGTCCCTCGGGCTTCGCCCTCGGGATGACAGCGTTACCGATCCCTCACACCTCGAGCAGCAGCCGCTCGGGATCCTCGAGGCATTCCTTGATGCGGACCAGGAACAGCACGGCCTCGCGCCCGTCGATGATCCGGTGGTCGTAGGAGACGGCGAGATACATCATCGGCCGCACCTTGATCTCGCCGCCGACGACCATCGGGCGCTGCTGGATCTTGTGCATGCCGAGGATCGCCGACTGCGGCGGGTTGAGGATCGGCGTCGACATCAGCGAGCCGTAGACGCCGCCGTTGGAGATGGTGAAGGTGCCGCCGGTCAGGTCCGCGATGGTGAGCTTGCCGTCGCGCGCCTTGCGGCCGAGGTCGCCGATCGTCTTCTCGATCCCGCCGAACGACAGCGTGTCGGCGTCGCGCACGACCGGCACGACCAGGCCCTGCGGCGTGCCGACGGCGACGCCGATGTCGTAGTAGTTCTTGTAGACGATGTCGTCGCCTTCGATCTCGGCGTTGACGGCGGGCAGTTCCTTGAGGCCCGCGATGGCGGCCTT